>NZ_CP166807.1:6020000-6665894 GCF_059716155.1 Pseudomonas sp. LBUM1649 | reverse complement strand
GGATATCCCCTAAGTTGAAAGCCGGTGAGGCAAAAACAAGCGGCCATTGTAACGGCCAGACGCCGACTTATCCACACGTAGGTGGGTCATGCACCGAGAAGAAACAAGGATTTATACGACAAAAAGACGACCAATGGTCTGTGCATAAGCTCTGTGGATAACCACCTCTAAGCTCATTGTACAAGTGGGGGCGAAACTCAGTGGATAACCTGCCTGTGGATAACAGTGCTTTCCACACACAGGTTATCCGACAGCGCAGCACAGGCTGAACACGGTTTTCCACTGTAGTTGTCATTCGCTGTACATCAGGTGAAACAAGGGCTAAAGACACTTATCCACAGATACCTGCTGCCTAAGCTTTTATAAGCTTTACAGAAAAGCTTTAAATACTTTCCTTCTTTATTTTTATATTTGGCTGAGGATCCTGGTCAGGCAAAACCTCTGGAGATCTATTTATAGGGAAACGTTGGTTGGAAATTGACCTAGAGGCTTGCTTTCTCTAGAATCCCCGGTCTCTTAAAACGGGGGCCATTCCGGCCCGTTGTGGACGAACCAGGTAACACGACAATGAAACGTACTTTCCAACCAAGCACTATCAAACGCGCTCGTACCCACGGTTTCCGTGCTCGCATGGCTACCAAGAACGGCCGTGCCGTTCTGTCGCGTCGTCGCGCCAAAGGTCGTGCGCGTCTGGCAGTTTGATAAGCCGGCACTGGAGGTGAGTCAGGACTTCAGTCGGGAAAAGCGTCTGCTTACCCCCCGGCATTTCAAGGCAGTCTTTGACTCCCCTACCGGCAAGGTTCCGGGGAAAAATCTCCTGCTCCTTGCGCGCAACAACGATCTTGATCACCCCCGTCTCGGGCTGGTTATCGGGAAAAAGAGCGTAAAGCTCTCCGTCGAGCGCAATCGCCTCAAACGTCTGATGCGCGAATCGTTTCGCCTGAACCAGGATTCCCTGGCCGGCTGGGACATTGTTATCGTCGCGCGCAAAGGTTTGGGTGATGTAGGAAACCCCGAATTGATTCAGCATTTCGGCAAACTCTGGAAGCGTCTGGCACGCAGCACGCCGGTACCAGCAGTCAAAACCGAAACTGTAGGGGTAGACAGTCCAGATGCGTAAACTGGCACTCGTTCCGATCCAGTTTTATCGCTACGCCATTAGTCCCCTGATGGCCAGTCACTGTCGTTTCTATCCCAGTTGTTCCTGCTACGCGTTAGAAGCCATCGAAAATCATGGTCTTCTGCGCGGTGGCTGGCTGACCTTTCGTCGTTTAGGTCGCTGTCATCCGTGGAATCCCGGTGGTTATGACCCGGTTCCACCTATCCCTACCTCCCGTTCTTCTTCGATGGCCGAGTAATCATGGATATCAAACGCACGATCCTGATCGTCGCCCTGGCAATCGTGTCCTACGTTATGGTTCTTAAATGGAACCAGGACTATGGCCAGGCTGCCCTGCCGACTCAGAATGTTGCTTCCAGTACGACCGCACCGGGCCTCCCGGATACGGCCACTGGCAATAAAGCGTCCGTCAGTGACGACATTCCACACGCCGCAAACGATACCAGCGCACCTGCCGAAACTCCGGTTGCTGCAAGCACCGACCTCATCCAGATCAAAACGGATGTGCTCGATCTGGCCATCGATCCCCAAGGTGGTGATGTTGCCCAACTGAGATTGCCGCTGTATCCACGTCGTCAGGACCATCCGGAAATTCCATTCCAGCTGTTCGACAACGGCAACGAGCGGACTTATCTGGCTCAAAGTGGCCTGATTGGCAGCAACGGCCCGGATGCAAGTCCTGCCGGTCGTCCGATTTATTCGGCGGAGAAGAAGGTTTATCAACTGGCTGACGGTCAGGACCAATTGGTCGTGGACCTGAAGTTCAGCAAGGACGGCGTCAACTACATCAAGCGTTTCACCCTGAAACGCGGCCTGTATGACGTAACCGTTTCCTACCTGATCGACAACCAGAGCGCACAGCCCTGGTCCGGTGCAATGTTCGCGCAGTTGAAGCGTGACGCCAGCTCCGATCCGTCTTCCAGCACTGCCACCGGTACCGCGACTTACCTGGGCGCCGCCCTGTGGACAAGTAACGAGCCGTACAAGAAAGTGTCGATGAGCGACATGGATAAGGCTCAGCTGAAAGAAACCGTCACCGGTGGTTGGGTTGCCTGGTTGCAGCACTACTTCGTGACCGCGTGGATCCCGGTCAAGGGCGAAAACAATATCGTCCAGACCCGTAAAGACAGCAAAGGCAACTACATCATCGGCTACACCGCCCCGGCAATGACTGTTGCGCCAGGTGCGAAAGCCGAAACCAGCGCAGTTCTCTACGCGGGTCCGAAAAGTCAGGCTGTCTTGAAAGAGTTGTCCCCAGGTCTGGAACTGACCGTCGACTACGGCATTCTGTGGTTCATTGCCCAGCCAATCTTCTGGTTGCTGCAACATATCCACGCACTGGTCGGTAACTGGGGCTGGTCGATCATCTTCCTGACCATGCTGATCAAGGGGATCTTCTTCCCGCTGTCGGCTGCCAGCTACAAATCCATGGCGCGCATGCGTGCAGTGGCGCCGAAACTGGCTGCGCTGAAAGAGCAACATGGCGATGACCGGCAGAAAATGTCGCAGGCCATGATGGAGCTGTACAAGAAAGAGAAGATCAATCCGCTGGGTGGTTGCTTGCCAATCCTCGTGCAGATGCCGGTATTCCTTTCGCTGTATTGGGTTCTGCTGGAAAGCGTGGAAATGCGCCAAGCGCCGTTCATGCTGTGGATTACTGACCTGTCGATCAAGGATCCGTTCTTCATTCTGCCGATCATCATGGGCGCCACCATGTTCATCCAGCAGCAGTTGAACCCGACCCCTCCGGACCCGATGCAGGCGAAGGTCATGAAAATGATGCCAATCATCTTCACCTTCTTCTTCCTGTGGTTCCCGGCGGGTCTGGTCCTGTACTGGGTTGTGAACAACGTGCTGTCCATTGCACAACAGTGGTACATCACTCGTAAGATCGAAGCAGCTGCCAAAGCGACTGCCTGACTTACACTGTGGGTAACCACTCAAAACGCCCCCTAGTGGGGCGTTTTGCTATCTGTCACTTTTGTCTGGATACCGGTTTATGAGCGCTCCTCGTGAAACCATTGCCGCCGTCGCCACCGCTCAAGGTCGGGGCGGTGTCGGCATCGTTCGTATTTCCGGGCCGTTGGCCAGCGTTGCAGCCGAGGCCTTCAGCGGTCGCGAACTCAAGCCGCGGTTCGCTCACTATGGTCCGTTCCTCGGTGAAAACGACGAGGTGCTTGATCAAGGCATCGCACTGTATTTTCCCGGACCGAACTCATTCACTGGCGAAGATGTATTGGAATTACAGGGGCACGGTGGCCCGGTCGTTCTGGATATGCTGCTTCAGCGCTGCCTTGAATTGGGTTGCCGTCTGGCCCGGCCGGGGGAATTCAGTGAACGTGCATTCCTGAATGACAAGCTCGACCTGGCTCAGGCCGAAGCCATCGCCGACCTGATCGAAGCCAGTTCTGCACAGGCGGCTCGCAACGCATTGCGCTCCCTGCAAGGCGCCTTTTCGGCTCGTGTGCATAACCTCACGGAACAACTGATCGGCCTGCGGATTTATGTCGAAGCGGCGATCGATTTTCCGGAAGAGGAAATCGACTTCCTGGCCGATGGCCACGTTTTGAGCATGCTGGACAAAGTGCGCGATGAGTTATCCACCGTCATGCGAGAAGCCGGACAAGGCGCCTTGCTGCGCGACGGCATGACCGTGGTCATCGCCGGTCGTCCGAATGCTGGAAAATCCAGTCTACTCAATGCGCTTGCCGGCCGTGAAGCCGCCATCGTTACCGAGATTGCCGGCACCACGCGGGACGTCCTTCGCGAACATATCCACATCGATGGCATGCCGCTTCACGTGGTGGATACCGCCGGGCTGCGCGATACCGATGACCATGTGGAAAAAATTGGTGTGGAGCGGGCATTGAAAGCCATCGGCGAGGCCGATCGAGTACTGCTGGTCGTCGATGCAACCGCGCCAGAAGCGCTCGATCCTTTCGCGCTATGGCCCGAGTTCCTCGAAACCCGCCCCGATCCAGCGAAAGTCACGTTGATCCGTAACAAAGCCGACCTCACAGGCGAAGCCATGGCCCTGGAAGTCAGCGATGACGGGCATGTCACCATCAGCCTCAGCGCAAAGTCTGCAGGTGTTGGCCTGGAGTTGCTGCGCGACCACTTGAAAGCTTGCATGGGCTACGAACAGACCTCGGAGAGCAGCTTCAGTGCTCGCAGGCGCCACCTGGAAGCATTGCGTCATGCCAGCGCATCCCTTGAGCACGGCCGCGCGCAACTGACACTGGCGGGTGCCGGCGAATTACTGGCCGAAGATTTGCGCCAGGCTCAGCAGTCGCTGGGAGAAATCACCGGTGCATTCAGCTCCGATGACCTTTTGGGGCGAATCTTTTCCAGCTTCTGCATCGGAAAATAGTCCTTCTGCTATCCACAGACAGGCCGTTCGGGCCTGTCTGCTCCCTCCTTTTTTAAAACAATCCTCGAGTGCCGAGCAGATTTTTTCCGCTTGGGCGGTTTTTCCCTGCCCGAATTTCCTTCGATCGACGGTTTTCTGTGGATTAAGCCCTGTTAATAACCTTGGCTAAGGGCAGTTGATAACAGGGCCTAAAAACTGAAGATAACCGCCCCTGTGGATAAGCACCTCATTCATCCACAAGCTTAAACCGGTTATCCAAGGGCCTCATTGGCACATGACCACAGGGTTTTGAATCGCTGTACACATCGAATTTAAAGGCCTGTATGAATCTATCCACAGAAAGGTGGGTCAGTAGAAATAAACATAAAAACAAAGATTTAATAAATTTCTCTCTTTTTAATTTCTATAACCGCCACTTTTCCACAGCTGGTTAAATTTTGTGCAAAGGGTTCTTTAGGAAGGGCGAAGTCCCTATACTTGTCGACCAGGTCCGAAAACCTGAGCTCAAACTAATCCTGAATTACCTACTTAAGCAGGCACGAGGTGCGTGGTGGATTTCCCTTCCCGTTTTGAAGTGATCGTCATCGGCGGCGGTCATGCCGGTACCGAGGCAGCACTGGCCTCAGCACGAATGGGGGTCAAGACCCTGTTGCTGACGCATAACGTGGAAACCCTTGGTGCCATGAGTTGCAACCCTGCCATTGGCGGGATCGGCAAAAGCCATCTGGTCAAGGAAATCGACGCCCTCGGCGGTGCGATGGCCATTGCTACCGATAAAGGCGGTATCCAGTTTCGCGTCTTGAATAGCCGCAAAGGCCCGGCCGTGCGCGCAACCCGCGCTCAGGCGGATCGGGTTCTGTACAAGGCGGCCGTGCGCGAAATCCTGGAAAACCAGCCGAACCTGTGGATATTTCAACAGGCTGCAGACGACCTGATCGTCGAGCAGGAACAAGTGCGCGGTGTCGTCACCCAGATGGGTCTGCGTTTCCTCGCCGATTCCGTGGTGTTGACCACCGGTACGTTCCTCGGTGGACTTATCCACATCGGTTTGCAGAATTTTTCCGGCGGGCGCGCCGGTGATCCGCCATCGATCGCGCTGGCTCAACGCCTGCGTGAGTTGCCGCTGCGTGTAGGTCGCCTGAAAACCGGAACTCCGCCGCGTATCGACGCCCGGTCTGTGGATTTCTCGGTGATGACCGAGCAGGCAGGCGATACGCCGATTCCAGTGATGTCGTTCATGGGCTCCAAAGAGCAGCACCCACAACAGGTCAGCTGCTGGATTACCCACACAAATGCGCGCACCCACGAAATCATTGCCGCGAACCTCGACCGTTCGCCGATGTATTCCGCTGCTGGGGAAATCGAAGGTATCGGCCCGCGTTACTGCCCGTCGATCGAAGACAAGATCCATCGTTTTGCCGACAAGCAAAGCCATCAGGTCTTCATCGAACCGGAAGGCTTGACCACAAACGAGCTGTACCCGAACGGAATCTCCACCTCCCTGCCCTTCGATGTGCAATTGCAGATCGTGCAATCGATCCGCGGCATGGAGAACGCACACATCGTGCGTCCGGGCTACGCCATCGAATACGACTACTTCGACCCGCGTGACCTGAAGTACAGCCTGGAAACCAAAGTCATCGGCGGTCTGTTCTTTGCCGGGCAAATTAACGGCACCACCGGTTACGAAGAAGCCGGGGCCCAGGGTTTGCTGGCCGGGACCAACGCCGCACTGCGTGCCCAAGGAAAAGATGCCTGGTGCCCGCGCCGCGACGAAGCCTACATTGGTGTATTGGTCGATGACCTGATTACCCTGGGGACCCAAGAGCCGTACCGGATGTTCACATCCCGTGCCGAATACCGGCTGATCCTGCGCGAAGACAACGCTGACCTGCGCTTGACCGAAAAAGGCCGCGAATTGGGTCTTGTCGATGACGTGCGCTGGGCAGCGTTCTGCAAAAAACGCGAAAGCATCGAGCTTGAAGAGCAGCGTCTGAAAAGCACCTGGGTACGGCCGGGCACCGAACAGGGCGATGCGATTGCCGAAAAATTCGGCACGCCTCTGACTCACGAATACAACTTGCTCAATCTGCTGAGCCGTCCGGAAATCGACTACTCTGGTTTGATCGCCGTCACTGGTGGGGGCGCAGAAGATCCACAGGTTGCCGAGCAGGTCGAAATCAAGACCAAGTACGCTGGCTACATCGATCGCCAGCAGGATGAAATCGCGCGTCTACGGGCCAGCGAAGACACCAGACTGCCTGTGGATATCGATTACACGAACATTTCCGGTCTCTCCAAAGAGATCCAGAGCAAGCTCGGCGCGACCCGTCCAGAGACTTTGGGTCAGGCGACACGTATCCCGGGCGTGACGCCGGCAGCCATTTCCCTGTTGATGATTCATTTGAAAAAACGCGGCGCGGGCCGTCAGTTGGAGCAAAGCGCTTGAGTTCGTTGGTCACCCAGCAACACGCAGAAGAGTTATCCACAGGTGCTCGCCAGCTCGGTGTCGCTCTGACCGAAACCCAGCATGCACAACTGCTGGGTTATCTGGCCCTGTTGATAAAATGGAACAAGGCCTACAACCTCACGGCCGTCCGCGATCCCGATGAAATGGTGTCCCGTCATTTGCTCGATAGTCTGAGCGTGATGTCGTTCGTCGAAAACGGTCGCTGGCTCGATGTTGGTAGCGGCGGCGGCATGCCGGGCATTCCCTTGGCCATCCTGTTTCCTGAGTCGCAAGTGACCTGTTTGGACAGCAACGGCAAGAAAACCCGCTTCCTGACCCAGGTCAAACTCGAGCTGAAACTGGATAACCTGCAAGTTATCCACAGTCGCGTCGAAGCCTTCCAGCCTGCACAGGCCTTCAACGGGATCATCTCCCGGGCCTTCAGCAGCATGGAAAACTTCAGCAACTGGACGCGCCACCTCGGTGACACCGATACACGTTGGCTGGCAATGAAGGGCGTTCATCCCGCCGATGAGCTGGTAGCATTGCCGTCAGACTTCCACCTCGATAGCGAACACGCCCTGGCCGTTCCTGGTTGCCAAGGCCAACGCCATCTGCTGATACTGCGCCGCACGGCATGATTGGGAACACAAGCAAGAATGGCTAAGGTATTCGCGATAGCGAACCAAAAGGGTGGTGTGGGCAAGACCACCACCTGTATCAACCTCGCAGCATCCCTGGTCGCGACCAAGCGTCGGGTGTTGCTGATCGATCTCGATCCACAGGGTAACGCCACCATGGGTAGCGGTGTGGATAAACACGGCCTGGAAAACTCGGTCTATGACCTGCTGATCGGGGAATGTGATCTGGCCCAGGCCATGCATTTCTCCGAACACGGCGGTTACCAGCTGTTGCCGGCTAACCGGGACCTGACCGCGGCCGAAGTGGTTCTGCTGGAAATGCAGATGAAGGAAAGCCGCCTGCGCAGTGCGTTGGCGCCGATCCGTGAAAACTACGATTACATTTTGATCGACTGCCCGCCGTCACTGTCGATGCTGACCTTGAACGCACTGGTTGCCGCCGACGGGGTGATTATCCCCATGCAGTGCGAGTATTTCGCACTCGAAGGCTTGAGCGACCTTGTGGATAACATCAAGCGCATCGCCGAGCTGCTCAATCCGAACCTCAAGGTCGAAGGCCTGTTGCGTACGATGTACGACCCGCGCCTGAGCCTGATGAACGATGTATCGGCCCAGCTCAAGGAACACTTCGGCGATCAGCTGTACGACACGGTCATTCCGCGCAACATTCGCCTGGCCGAAGCGCCGAGCTACGGCATGCCGGCGCTGGCGTACGACAAATCATCGCGCGGTGCCGTGGCCTATCTGGCCCTGGCGGGCGAAATGGTCCGTCGCCAACGCAAAAACTCACGCATCGCCGCTGCTCAGGCAACTTAAGGAATCCCCATGGCCGTCAAGAAACGAGGTCTCGGACGTGGACTGGATGCACTGCTGAGTGGTCCGAGTGTCAGCGCGCTGGAAGAACAGGCAGTGCAAGCCGATCAGCGTGAGCTGCAGCACCTGCCGCTGGATCTGCTGCAGCGCGGCAAGTACCAGCCGCGTCGCGACATGGATCCCCAGGCGCTCGAAGAGCTGGCGCAATCGATCAAGGCACAGGGCGTGATGCAGCCGATCGTTGTGCGGCCAATCGGTAGCGGTCGCTACGAAATCATCGCCGGCGAACGCCGCTGGCGCGCCAGCCAGCAAGCTGGCCAGGAAACCATCCCGGCGATGGTGCGCGATGTACCGGATGAAACCGCGATCGCCATTGCGCTGATCGAGAACATCCAGCGCGAAGACCTCAATCCGATCGAAGAAGCGGTGGCCTTGCAGCGTCTGCAGACGGAATTCCAGCTGACCCAGCAACAAGTCGCCGAAGCCGTGGGCAAGTCCCGGGTGACCGTCGCCAACCTGCTGCGCCTGATTTCGCTGCCGGAAGTCATCAAAACCATGCTTTCCCACGGCGACCTGGAAATGGGTCATGCCCGTGCATTGCTCGGTTTGCCGGAAAATCAACAGGTTGAAGGGGCGCGACATGTTGTCGCACGCGGACTGACCGTACGCCAGACTGAAGCACTGGTTCGCCAGTGGTTGAGTGGTAAACCGGAGCCTGTGGAACCCTCGAAACCGGACCCGGATATTGCCCGCCTGGAACAGCGCCTGGCCGAGCGCCTAGGCTCTGCGGTGCAGATCCGCCACGGGAAGAAGGGTAAAGGGCAACTGGTCATTGGTTACAACTCCCTGGATGAACTTCAGGGCGTGCTCGCACACATTCGCTGAAACAATTCCTTATGTAGCGCGCAGTCGGAAATCACTACCTGACAGTTGAATAGGGGCAGAACCGCCCCTATACTCTGCGCGCATTTTGTCGGCACAAATTATGCCAAGTTATTGAATTCTGGCAGCCGACCATTGGAGAGCAATAGTGATGGAAACCCGCACGCCAAACCGCTTGCCCTTCCATCGCCTGGCAGTTTTTCCGGTGTTAATGGCTCAATTTGTCGTTTTGTTGGTTGCTGCTTTGGCGCTCTGGCAATGGCATGGAGTCGTTGCCGGGTACTCGGGACTTTGCGGAGGCCTGATAGCCTTGCTGCCCAATGTTTATTTTGCTCACAGGGCATTTCGGTTTTCCGGCGCCCGAGCAGCCCAGTCCATCGTCCGGTCTTTTTATGCCGGCGAGGCAGGCAAACTGATTTTGACGGCAGTGCTGTTTGCACTGGTGTTTGCAGGTGTGAAGCCATTGGCGCCGATTGCAGTATTCGGTGTCTTCGTGCTGACTCAGTCGGTCAGCTGGTTCGCTCCCCTGCTGATGAGAACAAGACTTTCGAGACCTTAGGGCGTTTGAGGCAACCATGGCAGAGACAACCGCTTCGGGCTATATCCAGCACCACTTGCAGAACCTGACCTTCGGTCAGCACCCTACCGGCGGCTGGGGCTTTGCCCACACCGCAGCAGAAGCCAAGGAAATGGGCTTCTGGGCTTTCCACGTCGATACCCTCGGCTGGTCAGTCGCGTTGGGTCTGATCTTCGTTCTTCTTTTCCGCATGGCGGCAAAGAAGGCGACTTCCGGTCAACCAGGTGCTTTGCAGAACTTCGTTGAAGTATTGGTCGAATTCGTCGATGGCAGCGTGAAAGACAGCTTCCATGGCCGTAGCCCGGTGATTGCACCGCTGGCACTGACCATCTTCGTCTGGGTGTTCCTGATGAACGCCGTCGACCTGATTCCGGTTGACTGGATTCCTCAACTGGCCATCCTGATCTCCGGCGATGCACACATCCCGTTCCGCGCCGTGTCGACTACCGACCCGAACGCGACCCTGGGCATGGCGCTCTCGGTTTTCGCACTGATCATTTTCTATAGCATCAAGGTCAAGGGTATCGGCGGCTTCATCGGCGAACTGACCCTGCACCCGTTCGGCAGCAAGAACATCTTCGTTCAGGCCCTGCTGATCCCGGTGAACTTCCTGCTGGAATTCGTGACCCTGATCGCCAAGCCGATCTCCCTGGCTCTGCGTCTGTTCGGCAACATGTATGCCGGCGAGCTGGTGTTCATTCTGATCGCTGTGATGTTCGGCAGCGGTCTGCTCTGGCTTAGTGGCCTGGGCGTTGTACTGCAGTGGGCGTGGGCTGTGTTCCACATCCTTATCATTACCCTGCAGGCGTTCATCTTCATGATGCTGACCATCGTCTACCTGTCGATGGCGCACGAAGAAAACCATTAAGACCAGTCTCGACTAGTCTGATGTCCCTCCCGGTCAAACGGGAGGGTGCTCCTCACGGGGCATCTGAAACGATTTGTTTTACCGCTTTAAATTAAAAAAACCTAAACCATACGACGTAAAAGTCGGGAGGAAAGATGGAAACTGTAGTTGGTCTAACCGCTATCGCTGTTGCACTGTTGATCGGCCTGGGCGCACTGGGTACTGCAATTGGTTTCGGCCTGTTGGGCGGCAAGTTCCTGGAAGGCGCAGCGCGTCAGCCAGAAATGGTTCCAATGCTGCAAGTCAAAATGTTCATCGTTGCCGGTCTGCTCGACGCCGTAACCATGATCGGTGTTGGTATCGCTCTGTTCTTCACCTTTGCGAACCCGTTCGTTGGTCAAATCGCTGGCTGATTACTCGGATTTTCCGGGTAATTTGGTGTGATGGACAACGTAACTGCGAGGTGTTGGCGTGAACATTAATGCGACCCTGATTGGCCAGTCCGTTGCGTTCCTGATTTTTGTACTGTTCTGCATGAAGTTCGTATGGCCTCCGGTCATCGCGGCTCTGCACGAACGTCAAAAGAAGATCGCTGATGGTCTGGACGCTGCCAGCCGTGCAGCTCGCGACCTGGAGTTGGCCCAAGAGAAAGCGGGTCAGCAACTGCGCGAAGCGAAAGCTCAGGCAGCTGAAATCATCGAGCAAGCCAAGAAACGCGGTAATCAGATTGTTGAAGAGGCTGTTGAAAAAGCCCGTATCGACGCTGACCGTGTGAAGGTTCAGGCTCAGGCCGAGATCGAACAGGAACTGAACAGTGTCAAAGACGCGCTGCGTGCCCAAGTGGGCTTGCTGGCAGTCGGCGGCGCCGAGAAGATCCTGGGTGCCACAATCGATCAAAACGCGCACGCAGAGCTGGTTAACCAACTGGCTGCTGAAATCTAAGCGAGGGCGATCATGGCAGAACTGACCACGTTGGCCCGACCTTACGCTAAGGCGGCCTTCGAGCACGCTCAGGCCCACCAGCAACTGGCCAATTGGTCAGCCATGCTCGGCCTGGCAGCAGCGGTGTCGCAAGACGACACCCTGCAGCGCGTGCTCAAGGCCCCGCGACTGACGAGCGCAGAAAAGGCCGCCACGTTCATTGACGTGTGCGGCGACAAGTTCGATGCCAAGGCACAGAATTTCATCAACGTCGTTGCCGAAAACGACCGTCTCCCGCTTTTGCCGGAGATCGCCGCTCTGTTCGACCTGTACAAGGCCGAGCAAGAGAAGTCGGTAGACGTTGAAGTGACCAGTGCATTTGCATTGAACCAAGAACAGCAAGACAAACTCGCCAAGGTTCTCAGTGCACGACTCAACCGGGAAGTGCGCCTGCAAGTTGCGGAGGATGCCGCCCTCATAGGTGGTGTCGTAATCCGCGCCGGCGACCTGGTTATCGATGGCTCGATTCGCGGCAAAATCGCGAAACTTGCCGAAGCATTGAAATCTTGAGTTTGAAGGGGCAGCAGAGCAATGCAGCAACTCAATCCTTCCGAAATAAGTGAAATTATCAAGGGCCGCATCGACAAGCTCGATGTGACCTCCCAAGCCCGTAACGAAGGCACTGTCGTCAGCGTATCTGACGGTATCGTGCGGATTCACGGTCTGGCCGACGTAATGTACGGCGAGATGATCGAGTTTCCGGGCGGCGTCTACGGTATGGCCCTCAACCTGGAGCAAGACTCCGTAGGTGCCGTTGTTTTGGGCGCATACCAGTCTCTGGCTGAAGGCATGAGCGCCAAGTGCACAGGCCGCATCCTCGAAGTTCCGGTTGGTAAGGAACTGCTGGGTCGCGTAGTCGACGCACTGGGTAACCCTGTTGACGGCAAAGGTCCACTGGGCAACACCGAGACCGACGCGGTCGAGAAAGTTGCTCCAGGCGTGATCTGGCGTAAGTCGGTAGACCAGCCTGTACAGACTGGCTACAAGGCTGTCGATGCCATGATCCCTGTCGGCCGTGGCCAGCGTGAGCTGATCATCGGTGACCGTCAGATCGGTAAAACCGCTCTGGCGATCGACGCGATCATCAACCAGAAGAACAGCGGCATCTACTGCGTCTACGTAGCGATCGGTCAGAAACAATCGACCATCGCCAACGTGGTTCGCAAGCTGGAAGAAAACGGCGCCCTGGCCAACACGATCATCGTGGCTGCCAGTGCTTCGGAATCTCCTGCGCTGCAATTCCTGGCACCGTACTCCGGTTGCACCATGGGTGAATTCTTCCGCGACCGCGGTGAAGACGCGCTGATCGTTTATGACGATCTGTCCAAGCAAGCAGTGGCTTACCGCCAGATTTCCCTGCTGCTGCGCCGTCCACCAGGCCGTGAAGCTTACCCAGGCGACGTGTTCTATCTCCACTCCCGTCTGCTGGAGCGCGCATCCCGCGTTTCGGAAGAGTACGTAGAGAAGTTCACCAACGGCGCAGTGACCGGCAAAACCGGTTCCCTGACCGCACTGCCGATCATCGAAACCCAGGCTGGCGACGTTTCCGCGTTCGTTCCGACCAACGTGATTTCCATCACCGACGGTCAGATCTTCCTGGAATCGGCCATGTTCAACTCGGGCATCCGTCCTGCAGTGAACGCCGGTGTTTCGGTATCCCGTGTGGGTGGTGCCGCTCAGACCAAGATCATCAAGAAGCTGTCCGGTGGTATCCGTACCGCTCTGGCTCAGTACCGTGAACTGGCGGCATTCGCCCAGTTCGCTTCTGACCTGGACGAGGCGACCCGTAAGCAACTTGAGCATGGTCAGCGCGTTACCGAGCTGATGAAGCAGAAGCAATACGCCCCAATGTCGATCGCTGACATGGCGTTGTCGCTGTATGCCGCTGAGCGTGGGTTCCTGACTGACGTCGAAATCACCAAGGTCGGCAGCTTTGAACAAGCGCTGATTGCTTACTTCAACCGCGATCACGCCGAATTGATGGCGAAGATCAACGTGAAGGGTGACTTCAATGACGATATCGACGCTGGCATGAAAGCCGGTATCGAGAAGTTCAAGGCCACCCAAACCTGGTAAGCCGCAGCGGGAGCCGCAAGGCTCCCGCTTGCTAACCTGATAGGTGTTACATGGCAGGCGCAAAAGAGATTCGCAGTAAGATTGCGAGCATCAAAAGCACGCAAAAAATTACCAGCGCCATGGAAAAAGTGGCGGTCAGCAAAATGCGCAAGGCACAAATGCGCATGGCTGCTAGCCGTCCTTATGCGGAGCGCATCCGCCAGGTTATTGGGCATCTGGCCAACGCCAACCCGGAATACCGCCACCCGTTCATGATCGACCGCGAAATCAAGCGTGTTGGTTATGTCGTAGTGAGCAGTGACCGTGGTCTGTGTGGTGGCTTGAACACCAACCTGTTCAAGGCCCTGGTCAAGGACATGGCGGTAAACCGCGAGAAAGGCGTCGAGATTGATCTGTGTGTAGTGGGTAGCAAGGGTGCGGCCTTTTTCCGCAACTTCGGCGGCAACGTCGTAGCAGCTATCAGCCACCTGGGTGAAGAGCCGTCGATCAACGACTTGATCGGTAGCGTCAAAGTGATGCTGGATGCCTACCTGGACGGCCGTATTGACCGCCTATCCGTGGTATCCAACAAGTTCATCAACACCATGACGCAACAGCCTACCGTGGAGCAATTGATTCCACTGGTGGCAACCCCGGATCAGGACCTCAAGCACCACTGGGACTATCTCTACGAACCGGATGCCAAAGAGCTGCTTGACGGCTTGATGGTCCGCTACGTTGAGTCGCAAGTCTACCAGGCGGTGGTCGAGAACAACGCGGCTGAACAAGCTGCGCGGATGATCGCGATGAAGAACGCTACCGACAACGCCGGTGATTTGATCAGCGATTTGCAGCTGGTCTACAACAAGGCGCGTCAGGCTGCGATCACCCAAGAGATCTCGGAAATCGTCGGCGGCGCTGCCGCGGTTTAACGGTTCAAATATTCAGAGGATCCAGCTATGAGTAGCGGACGTATCGTTCAAATCATCGGCGCCGTTATCGACGTGGAATTTCCACGCGACAGCGTACCGAGCATCTACAACGCGCTGAAAGTAGTGAGCGCGGCCGAAACCACCCTGGAAGTTCAGCAGCAGCTGGGCGACGGCGTGGTTCGTACCATTGCGATGGGTTCCACCGAGGGCTTGAAGCGCGGTCTGGAAGTTACCGACTCTGGCGCAGCCATTTCCGTACCGGTCGGTAAAGCGACCCTGGGCCGGATCATGGACGTACTGGGCAACCCGATCGACGAAGCTGGCCCAATCGCCACTGAAGAGCGTTGGGGCATTCACCGTCCAGCGCCTTCGTTCGCTGAACAAGCAGGCGGCAACGACCTGCTGGAAACCGGCATCAAGGTTATCGACCTGGTTTGCCCGTTTGCCAAAGGCGGTAAAGTCGGTCTGTTCGGTGGTGCCGGTGTAGGCAAAACCGTAAACATGATGGAACTGATCCGTAACATCGCCATCGAGCACAGCGGTTATTCCGTGTTCGCCGGTGTGGGTGAGCGTACTCGTGAGGGTAACGACTTCTACCACGAGATGAAGGACTCCAACGTTCTGGACAAAGTGGCACTGGTTTACGGTCAGATGAACGAGCCGCCGGGTAACCGTCTGCGCGTAGCACTGACTGGCCTGACCATGGCCGAGAAGTTCCGTGACGAAGGTAACGACGTTCTGCTGTTCGTCGACAACATCTATCGTTACACCCTGGCCGGTACTGAAGTATCCGCACTGCTGGGCCGTATGCCTTCGGCAGTAGGTTACCAGCCGACCCTGGCTGAAGAGATGGGCGTTCTGCAAGAACGTATCACTTCGACCAAGGAAGGTTCGATCACTTCGATCCAAGCGGTATACGTACCTGCGGATGACTTGACCGACCCGTCGCCAGCGACCACCTTCGCCCACTTGGACGCCACCGTCGTTCTGTCCCGTGACATCGCTTCCCTGGGTATCTACCCAGCGGTAGACCCACTGGACTCGACTTCGCGCCAGCTGGACCCGAACGTCATCGGCCAGGACCACTACGACACCGCTCGCGGCGTTCAGTACGTTCTGCAGCGTTACAAAGAACTGAAGGACATCATTGCGATCCTGGGTATGGACGAGCTGTCGGAAGCCGACAAGCAGTTGGTAAACCGTGCTCGTAAGATCCAGCGTTTCTTGTCGCAGCCGTTCTTCGTGGCTGAAGTCTTCACCGGTGCATCGGGTAAGTACGTTTCCCTGAAAGACACCATTGCTGGCTTCAAAGGCATCCTCAACGGTGACTACGACCACCTGCCAGAACAAGCGTTCTACATGGTTGGCGGCATCGAAGAAGCGATCGAGAAAGCCAAGAAACTGTAATCCCGGCGCCCGGTAACGGGCGCTAATTTAGGTTGAGGCAATCAGATGGCTATGACAGTCCATTGCGATATCGTCAGCGCGGAAGGGGAAATCTTTTCCGGTCTGGTCGAGATGGTGATTGCGCACGGTGCACTGGGTGATCTTGGTATCGCCCTGGGTCACGCGCCGCTGATCACTAATCTGAAGCCAGGTCCGATCCGCCTGGTCAAGCAGGGCGGGGAAGAGGAGGTGTATTACATCTCCGGTGGTTTCCTCGAGGTTCAGCCGAACATGGTCAAGGTTCTTGCCGACACCGTGCAACGTGCTGCCGACCTGGACGAAGCTTCCGCTCAGGAAGCCGTCAAGGCTGCCGAGAAGGCCTTGCATGAGCGGGGCGCGGAATTCGATTACGGTTCCGCTGCCGCACGTCTGGCCGAGGCCGCAGCCCAGCTGCGTACCGTCCAGCAGATCCGCAAGAAGTTCGGCCACTAAGGCAGCGCTTGTTGTGTGATTGATTAAAAAGGGTAGCCTCGGCTACCCTTTTTTCTTTTCCGATATTCATCACGTTGGTCGCAGCCGCTGACCACCCAGGATTGGTAGCCAGTCATGTCTCTTGAAATCGTTATCCTCGCAGCTGGCCAGGGCACCCGCATGCGTTCGGCCCTGCCGAAAGTCTTGCACCCGATTGCCGGCAATTCGATGCTCGGCCATGTTATCCACAGCGCCCGACAACTTGATCCACAGCGCATTCACGTGGTGATCGGCCATGGTGCCGATGTGGTGCGCGAGCGCCTGGCCGCTGACGATCTGAATTTTGTTCTCCAGGACAAACAACTGGGCACCGGTCATGCCGTGGCCCAGGCTGTTCCCTTCATCAAGTCCGACACCGTGCTGGTGCTTTACGGTGATGTGCCGTTGATTGAAGTTGAAACCCTGCAGCGTTTGCTCAAGCTTGTCGTGCCTGGGCAGATGGGTCTGCTCACCGTCGAGCTGGATGACGCAACCGGATACGGCCGCATCGTTCGCGGCACTGACGGCAAGGTCTCTGCCATCGTCGAGCACAAGGACGCCAACGAAGCCCAGCGCGCCATCAAAGAAGGCAACACCGGTATCCTCGCTGTGCCGGCCGATCGCTTGGCCGACTGGACAGGTCGCCTGTCGAACAACAACGCGCAGGGCGAGTACTACCTGACCGACGTGATCGAAATGGCAGTCAGTGACGGTCTTGTGGTGGCCACCGAACAACCTCACGACGCCATGGAAGTGCAGGGTGCCAACGACCGCAAGCAGCTTTCCGATCTTGAGCGTCATTATCAGTTGCGCGCCGGCCGCCGCTTGATGGCCCAAGGCGTGACCCTGCGCGACCCGGCCCGTTTCGATGTCCGGGGTGAGGTCAGTGTGGGTCGCGACGTGCTGATCGATATCAACGTGATCCTCGAAGGCAACGTCGTCATCGAAGATGACGTGGTCATCGGCCCGAACTGCGTGATCAAGGACAGCACCTTGCGTAAAGGCGTGGTGATCAAGGCCAACAGCCATATCGAAGGCGCGATTCTCGGTGAAGGCAGCGATGCCGGTCCGTTCGCACGTTTGCGTCCAGGTACTGTGCTCGAAGCGCGGGCGCATGTGGGTAACTTTGTCGAGTTGAAAAACGCTCACTTGGGCGAAGGTGCCAAGGCAGGACACCTGACTTATCTGGGCGATGCCGAAGTTGGGGCACGTACCAACATCGGTGCCGGCACCATCACCTGCAACTACGATGGCGCCAACAAGTGGAAAACCGTGCTGGGCGAGGATGTGTTCATCGGTTCCAACAACTCGTTGGTGGCACCTGTGGATATCTTGGACGGCGCAACTACTGCTGCTGGTTCGACAATTACCGCCACTGTGGATAAAACGCAGCTGGCAGTAGGCCGTGCTCGCCAAAAGAACATCGACGGTTGGAAACGACCGGAGAAGCTCAAGAAGAGCTAAATTATCCACACTTCAATGTCTGGCAGAAGTTATTCACAGGCTGCAGGCTGTTAACAATATTAACCGGCAAGCATCGCTCCCTTCAGCAGGCTTGCCGTTAATTTTTTGTCCACAGGGCTTTTGATCACTCCGCGCTTGACGAAATTGCACCGATAGGTTTTGATTGCTTCCGTTATCTTTCGAATCGAAACTTATCAAATCATGTCGAAACGCAACACACCGCAACGACGCCACAACATCCTGGCCTTGCTCAACGAGCAGGGCGAAGTCAGTGTGGATGAGTTGGCCAAGCGTTTCGAAACCTCTGAAGTTACGATTCGCAAGGACCTGGCGGCCCTTGAAAGCAATGGTCTGCTGCTGCGTCGTTATGGCGGCGCGATTACCCTGCCTCAGGAACTGGTGGCCGACCTGAGTCAACCAGTCTCCAGGTACAAGCAAGCCATCGCCCGTGCAGCCGTCACGCGGATTCGTGAACATGCACGCATCATCATCGACAGCGGCAGCACGACTGCATCGATGATTCCGGAACTGGCCCAGCAACCGGGCCTGGTGGTAATGACCAACTCCCTGCACGTCGCCAATGCTTTGAGCGAACTTGAGCATGAGCCGGTGCTGTTGATGACCGGTGGCACCTGGGACCCGCATTCCGAGTCCTTTCAGGGGCAGGTGGCCGAGCAGGTACTACGCTCCTACGATTTCGATCAATTGTTCATCGGCGCCGATGGTATTGATCTGGTCCGCGGTACAACCACCTTCAACGAATTGCTGGGACTTAGCCGGGTCATGGCCGAAGTCGCCCGTGAAGTGGTCGTGATGGTGGAGGCCGACAAGATCGGTCGCAAGATTCCCAACCTGGAACTGCCCTGGAGCAGCGTCCATACCCTCATTACCGATGATCGCCTGTCGCTCGAAGCGCGGGATCAGATTCAAGCCCGCGGTATCACTTTGATCTGCGCGGCTGTCAGTCAGGAGAAATAACATGTGTGGAATTGTCGGCGCAGTCGCAGAACGTAACATCACCGCCATCCTGGTCGAGGGTCTCAAACGCCTTGAATACCGTGGGTATGACAGCGCGGGCGTGGCGGTGTACACCAACGATCAGAAGCTCGAGCGCGTGCGTCGCCCGGGCAAGGTCAGCGAACTTGAGCAGGCCTTGGCCGAAGAAGCGCTGGTCGGCCGACTGGGCATTGCCCACACTCGCTGGGCTACTCACGGTGCCCCGTGCGAGCGCAACGCACATCCGCACTTCTCTGGCGATCTGGCAGTGGTGCACAACGGCATCATCGAAAACCATGAAGCCCTGCGTGAACAACTCAAGGCCTTGGGTTACGTTTTCACCTCGGACACTGACACTGAAGTCATCGCCCACCTGCTGAACCACAAACTCAAGGATCTTCCTGATCTGGCCGAGGCCCTCAAGGCAACGGTGAAGGAACTGCACGGTGCCTACGGTCTGGCAGTGATCAGCGCGCAGCAACCTGATCGCCTGGTGGCAGCCCGCAGTGGCAGCCCGCTGGTAATCGGCCTGGGCCTGGGCGAGAACTTCCTGGCGTCCGACCAATTGGCGCTGCGTCAGGTGACTGACCGTTTCATGTACCTGGAAGAGGGCGATATCGCCGAAATTCGCCGCGACAGCGTGCAGATCTGGGATGTCAGTGGCAAGGCTGTCGAGCGTGAGACCGTGCAGTATCGCGATGGCGCCGAAGCCGCTGAGAAAGGCGAGTTTCGCCATTTCATGCTCAAGGAAATCCACGAGCAACCGTCCGTAGTGCAGCGCACCCTGGAAGGTCGTTTGAGCCCGAACGGTGTGCTGGTACAGGCTTTCGGCCCACAGGCCGCCGAGCTGTTCGCCAAAGTGCGCAATGTGCAGATCGTAGCCTGCGGCACCAGCTATCACGCCGGCATGGTTGCCCGTTACTGGCTCGAAGAACTGGCCGGCATCCCGTGCCAGGTCGAAGTCGCCAGCGAGTTCCGCTACCGCAAAGTAGTGGTGCAGCCCGACACTCTGTTCGTGACCATCTCCCAGTCCGGCGAAACCGCCGACACCCTGGCTGCGCTGCGCAATGCCAAGGAACTGGGTTACCTCGCCAGCCTGGCAATCTGCAACGTCGGCATCAGCTCGCTGGTGCGTGAATCCGACCTGACCCTGCTGACCCAGGCCGGTCGCGAAATCGGCGTGGCGTCTACCAAAGCTTTCACCACGCAATTGGTTGGTTTGCTGTTACTGACCCTGTCCTTGGGCCAGGTACATGGCTCGTTGGCTAAAGGCGTTGAAGCAACGCTGGTAGAAGAGCTGCGTCGTTTGCCAACCCGTCTGGGTGAAGCGCTGGCGATGGACAGCACCGTGGAGAAAATCGCCGAACTGTTCGCCGAGAAGAATCACACCCTGTTCCTGGGGCGCGGCGCACAATTCCCGGTCGCGATGGAAGGGGCCCTCAAGCTCAAGGAAATTTCCTACATCCACGCCGAAGCCTACCCGGCTGGCGAGCTGAAGCACGGCCCGCTGGCGCTTGTGGATAACGACATGCCAGTTGTTACTGTGGCGCCGAACAACGAACTGCTGGAGAAGCTGAAGTCCAACCTTCAGGAAGTCCGCGCCCGGGGTGGCCAGCTGGTCGTTTTCGCTGACGAGAAAGCCGGCATGACCAATGGTGAAGGCACGCACGTTGTGCACATGCCGCACATCCACGACATCCTGTCGCCGATCCTCTACACCATCCCGCTGCAGTTGCTGTCGTACTACGTTGCCGTGCTGAAAGGCACCGACGTCGACCAACCGCGCAACCTGGCGAAATCGGTGACTGTGGAATAAGTTATCCACAAGCTGATCGAGTTGATGCTTTGGAAAATTTGTCCGGAGCAGTGACTACACGAGTGGGGGGTGGCGGTTTGGCGTCGCCCCCGACAAGTCGATATTTTCATGAAATTTTGTCGCTGTGGGTGTGAAGGTAGCACTAGGTGACAATCGTGCTAGCGCCCTTCGAAATCCTTCCACTTTAGATACGTCTACTTGAGCTCTGTGCGTAATGACGCCAAAGGCGTAGGGGAGTAAACCCTCCAGCCACTCTCGTGGGTGGATCTCTACACTGTTCTCAATTGTCGCTACGACCCAGTCTGGTAGCCACGATACATCTCGGTCCGAGAAGTTGACTTCGCCTGCGATCAGCAAGGCCAGGGTGGTGCGCAACGGTGACTTCTCCTTAAATAATCGCTCTTGAAGTGCTTGGCATGCATCCGGGTCATCCAGTAACTCGCGAAGATCGCTGGGCGCGCTCAGCTTTAGTGAGGCTGGAAGCAATGCAGATAAGGCCGGTAACGATTCCATCCAGCGTTTTCGCACTTCCAGATCGATTCCGACGAAGTCCAGTGCCGGGGGTACAAGCGACGCGTGACGGATAACCGCGGGTGTCAGATAGCGCAAGCGAAGGCTCATGATGTCCATAAAGAGCCGGTCACTGGGGCATAAAAACTCCGCTGAAGGAGTGGTATCCAGTTTAGTTGCTGGCGGTGGGCCGATAATGAAAGTCGCATTGCGGCGGTGAGGAAGGTAATGAATGTCGCCCCAACTGTCATTCAAACAGTGAGCGAGCCAAGCTTGGGGCGTTGGTCCATTGAGCGGGTCCAAATTCATAGGGACGCCAAAACCGTTGAACACCACATGACCGAGGGGTTGGAGTCGGCTTTTCAAAAGTTGGTGGAACCCGTGATCAAACACGATCGAGGCATAACCGCTCTGGGTATAGAGGTCGACAATAATGACGTCGTACCGGTCGGAGGTGACGACTAGCAAGTTCGCGGCATCCGCCACCACACTTTCAAAGTTGATATGCGCTGCAAGTCGGTTCCGGTTGTCCAGGCTGCGCACCAGTGCGGTCTCGTCTATATCAACGGCCAACAGACTGGCCACTCTGGTACTGGCGCTGATTGGCGCCAGCGCCACACCGTCCGAAAGTCCCAGCATCAGAACCGAGATACGATCCTTGGATGGATCCCCCAGGAAACCCGTGCAGCCCAAGTCGTCATAGTATTGGCCGCAGAAGATCTGTTTGTGTCGGACAGATTCAGGTCGATCCTTTAGGTCGGGCATCTGGAAGTCACTCCGTTTGTGAGATGCGAAGGGCGGCGAAGCGCTTCAGTGCGCAAACGCTTTAGGGTATCTATCGAGGTAGGCATCGTTGAGCTGCGTATCCTGGGAACGCATGAAAGTTTTGAAATCGGGTACCAGAAAGACGAGCAGAGACAACAACAGCACCATGACGCCCAGAAGCGTGATTGTCATTGCGACTCCCAAACAGGCAACTAGGGTATTCATCGCGAAACTGCCCAAGGGGCTGGCCGCTGCAGACAGAAATGACACGGTGGCAAAAATCCGGTTGCGGTGGAGCTTTGGCGTCGCCAGTAACCTCACAGCTGAAGTTGGGATGTTGATCAACATCAAGCCGACACCGCCGCAGAAGAAGGCGGCAGGTACGATTAATGACGATGAAACGGTGCCAACCACCACCAGATTGCATCCCAATAATGCAAAACCGGCAGACACACACATGTCTCGTGGGACGCGGTCGGATAGCCAGCCGATTATTTTGTAGCTGCCCGCTAAAATGCCCAGCCCGAAGCAAGAATCCAGAAGGCCGATATAAGTGACCGGGAACTGGATGACATCCTTTACGTATAGTGGGATCAGGATGGTGAAGAACGGAAACAGGGCAAAGTTGATCACCATTGCAATGATCGCCAGATAAAATTCGACTTTCACTCCGTAGATAACTTTGAATCCGGAATAGATCATTCTGACTCCACTGGCACCCGAGGCTTTTTCGCCTTGATCAGTGGCTCCCATTTGATTCGGGATGGTCGCGATTAGTGCTCCGGCGACAAGAATCGCAATAAAATCGGCGGCGAAGGCGAAGGTTGTACCGAATCCGTAAATCAACCCGCTGGCCAATACCGGGCCGAGCAGAATTGAAAATGACGACATCACGCTTTTGGTCCGAAAGGCGAGGGAAACTTTATCGTCATCTGCAAACAAAGGAATGATCGACGCTTGGAGAGGGTCGCGCACGCCGACAATTGCGCTGCTGATCATCATTAGCGCGCCCACCGTCCAGGGGTTGAACGACCCCATTGCTGACAGCATCACCATCAACAGCGCTGTCAGCAAGCTGATCGATGAGGCCAGCTTGATGATCAGGATTTTGCTGTATTTATCTCCCAGCCATCCCAGCAAGGGTTTGGCTAAGACCTCCGTCGCGATAGAACAAGCGACCATATTGGCAAAATAGAGCGCAGAGCCTGTTTCTTGCAAGGCCCACCAGGCCACGGCCAATTGATTGCAACGTCCCCCCAGAACCATCAGCAAAAAGCTGAATTGCACTTTTAACAGGCGCCGGTCGGTGCCGGTGAAGCCCCACGCATTACCTGAAAAATGTGCAGACATTGATATTCCTTTTGTACGGATAGGGCGACTGCGTAATCAGGGGCGTTCAATATACGACTGGTGATGCTCGTCAGGGTAAATCGCTAGATAGCGCTATATTTCACCCTCAAGACTATAGAGTTCTACTTACTAACTATTTAAGTGGAGCAGGGTTGAGTTTTATTTTTTAAGGATGTGACTTACATCGATTTTAGAATATTCTTACAGTAACTGGACTAGATAGCCGTGACTGTGGAATAAGTTATCCACAGCTGATCGAACATTAAAAAATCGCAGCCATTGGTTGCGATTTTTTTTATCTGAATCGAGGACACGCCCATGGACCGCTTCCAGGAAATGCAGGTCTTCGCTGCCGTCGCCCAGGACCAGGGCTTTTCCGCGGCGGCACGGCGTTTGGGCCTGTCCGCCGCCAGCGTTACCCGGGCGGTGGCGGCGTTGGAGAGGCGCATTGGCACGCAGTTGCTCACGCGCACTACGCGCAGTGTGTATTTAAGCGAGGCGGGTCTGCGTTATCTGGAGGACTGTCGGAGAATTCTGGCCGAGGTGCAGGAAGCCGAAGATTCGGCGGCAGGCAGTCACGCCCAGCCCCGTGGGCAATTGACGATCACGGCACCGGTTTTGTTCGGTGAGTTGTTCGTCACTCCGCTAATGGTGAGTTTTCTCACGCAATTTCCCGACGTGACGATCAATGCACTGTTGGTAGACCGGGTGGTGAGTGTTGTTGAGGAAGGTGTCGATGTGGCCATACGCATCGGTGAGCTTCCGGACAGCAACCAACATGCGATTCGGGTGGGCGAAGTGCGGCGGGTGATCTGTGCATCGCCGCAGTTTCTGGCCGCCCATGGGCGGCCAAAACATCCGCAAGAGCTGTCTCAGGCGCCGATTATTGCGACTTCCGCCATTGGACAGTTAAAACACTGGCCCTTCCTCGAGCGTGGCGAGCCATTGAGTGTCCGGGCGGAACCGCGTCTGACAGTGACGGCGAATCAGGCAGCGATCACCGCCGCCGCGCTTGGGCTGGGCTTCACCCGGGTTCTGTCCTATCAGTCGGCAAGCAAAGTGGCGGCGGGGGAGCTGGAAATCGTCCTGGCGGATTTCGAAATGCCGCCATTGCCCATCCATGTGCTCTATCAAGGCGGGCACAAGGCTGCGGCGCGAGTTCGCAGTTTTGTCGACTTTACGGTGAAGGCACTCCGCGAGCATCCGGCGCTGCAGGACTGATGGTTTTGTTTCACTGGGCGAAATAATGGATTGCATTTGCTGGTTATTCTGTTGTTTTGGTGACTGGTAGAAGATGGCTGCCATCGGTGCTGATCTCCCCCCCGACAGCGCCACTGACCTGCGGAGTCGACCATGCAAGCCATCAAACTCTACAACTTCCCACGCTCCGGCCACGCTCATCGTGTGGAGCTGATGCTCTCGCTGCTGCAACTGCCGACCGAGCTGATCTTCATCGACCTGGCCAAGGGCGAGCATAAAAAACCGGAGTACCTGGCCCTCAACGCTTTTGGCCAGGTGCCGGTGCTGGACGATCAAGGTGTAGTGCTGGCGGATTCCAATGCAATCCTGGTTTATCTGGCGCAAAAATACGGTAAAGGTCGCTGGCTGCCGGCCGATCCGGTCGGTGCCGCCAGAGTGCAGCGCTGGTTGTCGGTCGCTGCCGGGCCAATCGCCTTTGGCCCCGCCCGGGCAAGGCTGATCACGGTGTTTGGCGCGCCGTACAATCCTGATGAAGTGATTCCTTACGCCCATAGCGTGCTCAAGGTAATCGATAAGGAACTGGCCAACACGCCTTACCTGACTGGCAGCGAACCGACCATTGCCGACGTTGCTGCCTACAGTTACATCGCCCATGCACCGGAAGGCAATGTGTCGCTGGACGACTACGCCAACATCCGCGCCTGGCTGGCAAGGGTCGAAGCCTTACCCGGTTTTATCGGTATGCCGCGCACTGTCGCCGGCCTGCAAAAAACTGCCTGATGTTTTTCGCCCGACGTTGTCGGGCCCTTCACGCTGTGCCGATGGCGCAGGGGAGAAGCCGCAATGGACCATTCACCGTGGCATGCTGGCGAAAAAGAGTTGCAGGCTCATATTGGTGTCAGTGAGCGAATGGATGTACTCGGGCGTAGGGTGATTCGCGACCAGATGCCGGATCAACACCGCACCTTCTATCAGCAGCTTCCGTTCATGGTGTACGGCGCGGTCGATGCTGACGGGCGTCCCTGGGCCAGCGTGCTTGAAGGTGAACCGGGATTCGCCCATTCACCCGAACCAGGATTGTTGCAACTGAGCAGCTTGCCGGCGGCCGATGATCCTGCGCAGTTGAGCGCGGGTGCGGCGATCGGTCTGCTGGGCATTGAATTGCATACCCGGCGCCGCAATCGCATCAATGGCCATATCGGCGCAATGACTGCGGGCGGACTTGCAGTGACGGTGGATCAGTCCTTTGGCAATTGTCCGCAGTACATCCAATTGCGGCAGTTCCGTTCGGTGCCCCTGGCGGATGCGGCAACACGTCCCGCGCAGCGTTTCAATGAACTGGATGATGCGGCCAAAGCCACGGTCGCCGAGGCGGACACCTTCTTCGTCGCCAGTTATGTCGACGTCGATGGCGTGCGCTCGGTGGATGTTTCCCACCGTGGCGGCCAGTCGGGTTTCGTCCAGGTGGAAGGGAATCGCCTGACCATCCCGGACTTTGCCGGCAACCTGTTTTTTAATACCTTGGGCAATCTGCTGATCAATCCTCAGGCCGGTTTGCTGTTCATCGATTTCAATTCCGGTGACCTGCTGCATCTTAGCGGGCGCACCGAAATCATTCTTGAAGGTCCGCAGGTTGAGGCATTCCAAGGCGTCGAACGCTTGTGGATGTTCCACGTGGAACACGTTGTGCGTCGTCCCGCCGCCCTTGCTTTGTGTTGGCGCTTTGACGGTGTTTCACCCACCAGCTTGCTGACGGGGACATGGGAGCAGGCCAAGGCACGCCTGCAAGCCAAGACTTTGGGCGATCAATGGCGGCCGCTGCGGGTGGTGCGGATCGAAGCGGAAAGCCAGCACATTCGCTCGATCTATATGGAGCCGGCCGACGGCGCCGGGTTGCCGTTATTTCAGGCGGGGCAGCATTTACCGCTGCGCTTCAACATTGATGGCGAAGTGCATATCCGCACCTACAGCCTGTCGAGCGCACCGTCGGATGACTTTTTCCGTATCAGTGTGAAGCGTGACGGGCGGGTGTCTTCGCACCTGCATGAACAGGTTCGTGTCGGTGACCTGTTGGAGGCACGCGCACCCCAGGGGCATTTCACCGTGGCGCCCCATGAACGTCGGCCGCTGGTGCTGTTGGCTGCTGGCGTAGGTATTACGCCGTTGCTATCGATGCTGCGTGAGGTGGTCTATCAAGGCTTGCGCACTCGCCACATACGGCCGACCTGGTTCTTCCAGAGTTCGCGCACGTTGGCCGATCAGCCGTTTCGTCCCGAGGTGGATCACTTGCTCGAGCGTGCAGGCGAAGCGGTGAGGGTGATCCGCCTGCTCAGTCAACCGGAGCCGGAGGCACGGGAGGGCGAAGACTTCGATTTGACTGGGCGGATCGATGTCGCACGGCTCTCGGAACTGCTTGAGGTCGAGGACTACGATCAGCTGGATTTCGTCCTCTGCGGCCCCGGCAGT
Organism: Pseudomonas sp. LBUM1649; assembly: GCF_059716155.1. Classification (NCBI taxonomy): domain Bacteria; kingdom Pseudomonadati; phylum Pseudomonadota; class Gammaproteobacteria; order Pseudomonadales; family Pseudomonadaceae; genus Pseudomonas; species Pseudomonas sp. LBUM1649. The sequence goes on along the minus strand of NZ_CP166807.1, from coordinate 6,638,764 downwards.
TTTACCCAGGCGTTGTACGACGCCCTGCGCGAACTGGATATTCGCGACGCGCGGATTCACGCCGAAACCTTCGGTCCCTCGACGTTGCGTCGTCGGCCCGACCCTGACGCCATCGTCATCGAACAACCGCCAGCGGCCACTACCTCAATGCCGGTGGTGTTCCAGCGCTCAGCCAAGGAGGCACGCTGGCAACCCGACGGCGGCAGTTTGCTGGAGCTGGCGGAAAGCCGCGGATTGCACCCGGAGTTCAGTTGCCGTGGCGGCTCTTGCGGGACCTGCAAGACTCGGCTGATCAGTGGCCAGGTCAATTATCCACAGCCGCCAGCAGAGGTTCCGGATGAAGGTCAGGTACTGATTTGTTGCGCAGTGCCGGCTCAGGGCACGCAGCCATTGGTCCTGGATCTCTGAGGGATTGTCGCAGGGCCATTGCCCGACGGTCGATGGCTGAGTAGGGTAGGGGGCAGAACGAAAAAGGGCCGAGAAAGGCCCTTTGTGCATTTCAGGGATAGGCGTTTGCTCATGTTTTTCCTCACTCGCGTGATCGTCTCGCTGATGACGCTGGTGCTGCTCAATGGTTGCGAACAGCACGACGCCCCGCCACTCGATCAGCAAATCTATGTCTGGCAACGACAATGGACCCCGGCGCATGACGCCGCTTTGCGGGATAGTCGCGCCGATTTTTCCACCTTGCGGGTGCTTGCATTGCAAGCCTTCCCTCAGGCGGGCTGGAGTCGCGCGCGGATTGATCCGGCGCTGCTCAAGCGGGATGGCCGGCCGGTGATTGCGGTGATTCGCCTTGATGGCCAGCTCAAGTCGCTGAATCAGGACGAGGTCACGGAGCAAATCCAGCAACTGATCAGCGATTGGCAGGGGCAGGGGCTGAAACCCGCCGGGGTGGAAATCGACCACGATGCGGGCAACGCTCGGCTACCCGCCTATCGTGAATTTCTCCAGCGCTTGCGTTCTGTGCTGCCGGCGTCCATGGCCTTGAGCATCACTGCATTGCCGGCGTGGCTCGACAGTCCAGAGTTGTCGGCGTTGTTATCCACTGTTGATAGCAGCGTGTTACAGGTACATGCCGTGAGTGATCCCCGACGCGGCTTGTTCGATCCCGACCTCGCTCGCCAATGGGCAATGGCCTGGAGCCGCATCACGTCGAAACCATTTTTCCTGGCCCTGCCGGCCTATGGAGTTGCGTTGTTGCCGAGTGTCAGTGGCGCACCCATCGTGGAAAGCGAAGTAGCCATTGAAAGTAACGGCAAGCGCCGAGAGTTATTGGCTGATCCACTGCAATTGAGCCGTCTTGCTGCCCGGTTGCGCGCGGATCCGCCGGTTCATCTGGCGGGTCTGATCTGGTTTCGCCTGCCTTTGGCCAACGACCGCCGATCCTGGAGCCTGTCGACCTTGCGCGCGGTGTCGCGTGGTGAGGTCCTTAGCAGTCGTCTCGCACTACAGCTCTCGGCGCACGAAGGCCTCTTTGCCATCGGTATCACCAATGAGGGCAATCTCGACAACACTTGGCCCGAGCGCGTGACGCTGGCGGTACAGGGCTGCGAGGGGGCCGATGCGCTGGCCGGTTATACGTTGCAACAAGACCCGAATCTGCTTACCTTCACCCGCCTGCGCGACGGTCGGATAGCGGCTGGCGGACAGCGCGCCATCGGTTGGGCACGCTGCGCAACAATTGATCAAGGAGCTTCAAATGTTCACCCGTAACTGGCCCCGTCACCTGCTCTGTCTGAGCCTTGGCCTGCCATTGGCGGCCATGGCGTGCGGGCCGGACTTCCCCATGCGGCTGCTGGACAATCGGGGTCAATCCCTGGCGGAGTTGCCGGAAGGAAATTTCAGTTTCGAGGTGAGCCGCCTCGGTCATGCGATTGCCGGTCTCAAGCCTGTCACGGCAGCCACCCTTGACCCTGGCGCAGCCTATGGTGAAACCTCCACTCATGCCCAGCAGCGGGATCAGGCCGAGCAGGCTGGTTTGACCAATGAGCAGCAGGCGCAGGTGAACCAGTTGCGTGGGCTCGCCGATGCCCGCCAGGTTGAAGCACAGGGCGCGGACCTGCCCGCCGAGCTCAAGTTGTATCTGGCGGGCGCGGTGGCTTTCAATGCCGGCGACCAAACGCTGGCCGCCGAGTACTTCAGTAAGGTGCTGGCGCTGCCCGCAGATCAACGGGCATTGCGCAGTACCTGGGCTGCCTACTCGCTGGGTCGGGCGTTGTTCGCCAGGAGTTCGCAGACTAATGAGGCTCCCGAGCTGCTGGAACAATCGCGCAAAGCCTTCGAGCAAACGCGCCAGCTGAGCATCGACGGCTTCAGCGACCCGCTGGAACTGGGCGTCGCCAGTCTCGGTGAAGAAGCCCGCGTGGCCCGGACGGCGGGTGACTGGAACCGCGCAATCGAACTCTATGCCACGCAAAACCTCCAGGGTTCGGCAGTGGGTTACACCTCGTTGAAGCTGTTGATGGCTGATCTGGCTTCGATGCCCGAGGATCAACTGGCCGGGTTGCTCAGGGGTAAACCTGTGCAGCAACTGGTGACCGCCTCCTTGATCAGTCGGCTGGGCTGGTCATTCGGTGATCAACCACCGAACGAGCTGAAATTGATCAAACTGTTGCAGAACAGCACCCGCGGCAGCCTCGACAATGCGGACCGTCTGGCCGCGATGAATTATCAACAGGGCGATTTCAGCAGCGCCAAAGCCTTTCTCGAACACGCCGGCGAGGGTGGTCTGGCTTGGTGGCTGCGGGCCAAACTGGCGGTGCGCGATGGCGATAAAACGGCGGCAGCTACTGCGTATGCAAAGGCAGCCAAGGCCTTCCCGCAGAATGAATCGTGGGGCGATCGGAGAACGCCGGACTTCGATTTCGAAACGCTGCAACCCAAATGCCGGGTCGAAGGCGAAAGCGCGATCCTGGCCCTGCAGCGCGGGGATTATCTGCAGGCGTTCGACCAGTTGTACCGCAGCCAAGGCATCTATTGGTTCGACGCCGCCACTGTTGCCGAGCGTGTACTGACACTGGACGAGCTCAAGCACTACGTCGACACCCAAGTAACGGCACCGCCACCACTCAGTCAGCAGGACCGGGACAACTACGTGCCCCTGCCGGCGGCGGCGAGCCTGCGCAATCTGCTTGGGCGGCGTTTGTTGCGCGAAGGGCACTACGAGCAAGCGCCGGCTTATTTCGATAACGATGGCTTGCGCCACAAAGCCAGGTTGTACGGCCAGCAACGTATGGCGGCCGATTCGGCGTGGTGGCCGACGCGACGTGCCGCGGCATTGTTCAACGCCGCCTGGACCGCACGCGAGTGGGGGATGGATATCCTCGGCTATGAAATGGCTCCGGACTACGCCACGTTCGGTGGCAACTTCAGCCTTGAGAATACTGAACTCAAGGTCGGGCCGCTGGTAGCTGAGGACGAATTGAAGCGTCAGCAAGCCAGCGCCGCCCGCCCCGATCAGCGCTATCACTATCGTTTCGTGGCGACCGCACTGGCCAGCCGTGCTGCCGACAATCTGCCCCACACCAGCCAGGCGTTTGCCGCTGTGCTGTGTGAAGCGGCTGGCTGGAACAGCAGCCTTGAAGAACAAAGTGCGCTCTACCAGCGATATGTCAAAGAGGGGCCATTCGTGGAGTGGGCGGCGGATTTTGGGCATCAATGCCCGTATCCCGACTTTGAGAACGCCGACAAACGCTACGTCACCCAGGTCACAGACGCTGCTCGCTCGGTCCTGCGGCCGTACAAGACCGCTCTACAGTTGGGTGGCTTGCTGGTGGTCATGGCGGTGGCGCTGGTGCAGGTCAAGCGCCGCCGCCGTAAGGTGCAATAAGGTTCAAGCCTGTTGAACAAAGGTCAGCCGCACGGCGAAACCGATCAACAGGCTACCGAACAGCCATTGTTGCAGACGCTGGGCGCCGGGGCTGCGTTGCAGCCAACGACCCAGCGCGGCGCCGGTCAAGGCGTAGGCGCTATCGAACAGTAAACCTACGCCGACCAACATCAGGCCCAGGACCGTAAACTGTGCGAGTACCGGTCCGTTGAGTGGATCGATGAACTGCGGCAGCAACACCGAGCAGAACAGCAGTGCCTTGGGGTTGAGCAGATTGGTCAGTAGACCGCGGCGAATCGCTTCGCCCCAGCGTGGTCTTTCGTCTGTCGCACCTGGGCCGTTCAGGTTTGGCAACATCGTCGTTCGCAGACATTGAATGCCGATCCACAGCAGATAAGCAGCACCGACCAGGCGCACTACGTCAAAGGTCCAGGGAGCCGCCTTGAACAATGCCGCCAACCCCAACGCCGCCAACACTACATGACAACCGCGGGCGATACCCAGGCCGACCGCCGTGGCCAATGCCGCGCCTTTGCCCTGACGGGCACCTGTTTGCAGCAGCAGGATCATGTCCGGGCCGGGTAACAGATAGACCACTGCCAGCGCCATGAAAAACAGCCCGAGACCCGCCATGTTGCACCCCTGTTCGTTGTCGATTCAGTAGGGCCAGTCTAGGGCCAGAGGTCAGGGCAAGTGCTTGCGTAGTTCGCTTCTAAAGCAGTCTGGTTTGGCATAACCTGCCAACAAATCACACTTCATCCAGCAGGATCTGCCAAACAATGAAACTGGACGCCTACGACCGCAAGATCCTCGCCGCTCTGCAACGGGATGGTCGCCTGAGTAATGTGCAATTGGCTGAAGAAATCGGGCTGTCTGCCTCGCCCTGCTTGCGTCGGGTACGGATGCTCGAAGACGCCGGTGTGATTCGTGGTTATCAGGCCAATCTGGATCGCGATGAAGTCGGGCTTGGATTGACCGTGTTTGTCGGGGTCAAGGTAGAGCGCCACAACGACGAGCAGGCAGAGTCTTTTCGTTTGGCCGTGACGGCGTTGCCCGAGGTGATTTCGGCGTTTCTGGTGTCAGGGGAATCGGATTTTCTGTTGCAAGTGGTGGTACCGGATTTGCGCGCCTACGACCGGTTTCTCACTGGGTGTTTGCTCAAGTTGCCGGGGGTGAGCGATATCCGCAGTAACTTCGCGATTCATACAGTGAAGACGCCGGGGGCTTTGCCATTGGGGCATTTACCGCTTTAGACCGAGGCGACTTCTTCGCGAGCAGGCTCGCTCCCACATTGGAATGCATTCCATGTGGGAGCGAGCCTGCTCGCGAAAGCGAAGGATCAGCCACAAAAAATCTGAAGGCTTACATCTGCGTCGCCATCCCCTCCACATTCATTGCCGCCTGGCGCAAGGCTTCGGAGCGGGTCGGGTGTGGATGACAGGTCAGGGCAATGTCTTCGGCGGACGCGCTGAACTCCATGGCCACGCAATATTCGCCAATCATTTCACTGACGCTTGGCCCCACGAGATGCACACCGAGGATTTCGTCGGTACGCTCATCGGCCAGTACTTTGGCGAAACCTTCGGTTTCGTGATTGATCTTCGCCCGGCTGTTGGCGGTAAACGGAAACTTGCCAACCTTGAAGGCACGGCCTTCGGCCTTCAGTTGTTCTTCGGTCTTGCCAACACTGGCCAGCTCCGGCCTGGTGTAGATCACGTTGGGGATCAGCTCGTAATTGACCTCGCCAGCTTTGCCAACGATCTGTTCGATGCAGGCCATGGCTTCGTCTTCAGCCTTGTGTGCGAGCATCGGGCCGGAGGTGACGTCGCCAATCACCCAGACGCCCGCGGCTTCGGTGCGGTGCCCCTTGTTGGCGAGCATGCCGCGTTTATCTGTGGCGAGGCCGACGTTCTCCAGCCCCAGACCTTGGGTATAAGGCCGGCGTCCGATCGCCACCAGTACGTAATCGGCCTCCAGCGACTCTGCGGTGCCCCCCGCAGCGGGCTCGACGCTGAGCTGCACACCGGTTGCGGACGCTGTGGCGCTGGTCACTTTTGAACTCAATTTGAAACTGATGCCCTGCTTGCTCAATGAGCGTTGCAGGGTTTTGCCTGCTTCGCCGTCCACACCCGGGCAGATCCGATCGAGGAATTCGACCACGGTCACTTGCGCCCCCAAACGCCGCCAGACGGAACCCAGCTCCAGCCCGATCACCCCGGCGCCGATCACCACCAGGTGTTTCGGCACTTCTGTCAATGACAGTGCGCCGGTGGAATCGAGGATGCGTTGGTTATCGATGTCCACGCCGGGCAGGGGAGTGGGTTCGGAACCGGTGGCGATGATGATGTCTTTGCCGCTCAGTTCGGTCTTGCTGCCGGCGTTATCCGTCACGGTGACTTTGCCCGGCCCGTCGATGTGCCCCCAACCCTTGATCCAGTCGACCTTGTTTTTGCGAAAAAGAAACTCGATGCCCTTGGTCAGCCCGGTCACGCTTTCATCTTTCTGTTTCATCATCTGGGCAAGGTTGAGCGTGGGTTTGACCTCGATCCCAAGGTTGGCGAATTCCGTTCCCATGGCTGCATCGTAAAGTTCGGAGGCGTGCAGCAGTGCCTTGGACGGCATGCAACCGACGTTCAGGCAGGTGCCGCCGAGCGTGGCGCGTCCTTCTACGCACGCCGCTTTCAAACCCAGTTGGCCGGCACGGATCGCTGCGTTGTAGCCACCGGGGCCACCGCCAAGTATCACGACGTCATAGGTGCTCATGGATGTACTCCTGGATTGAAAGCGGATCGGGAGGGGTAAAAGTAGTCTTTGAATAAAATTACGAACGTAATATGTGCGTTCCGATGCATTTCGGTCAAGGCTTCAGCTAAGCGACAGGTTGAGCGTCTTTTTAGATACGGCGATTAAGTACGGAAATTTCACCAATATCGTTATATCGTAACGAAATGCCGCGTGGGCAATGATAGACACTGGGGTGGTAATGCAAGTCGATCTCGAAGAGGGTGATGATGGAGCGCAGGTAGCCAGGCTGCCGCGCTTTCAGCAGGCAGTTATTCAAGGGCGACGATTGCGCCAGTTCGCCATCGGCCTCGGCGCGCTCGCGGCAATGGGCCTGGTGCTGGGTTTTTTTGTCGGGCTGTTTACGCCGCAATCCCTTTGGCCTGCTCTGTTGTTCAATCAGAGTGCCGCATTGTTGGTGTTGGTCGCTGGCTTGCAATCCGCCGGGTGGGTGGCGCAATGGCGTGCGCGGGCGATGAATCCCTTGGCGCCGGTGGTCGCCACTGAAGAAGTTGAAGTCCCGGTGGGCTGGTACGAACGGCTGCTAGAGTGCATCAGTCAGCGCTGGCTGAAGCTACTCAGGCAAATCGGTGCCCCGACGCTGTGGCTGGGTGGTTGGGCGCTGCTGGCGTTGTTGTGCGTTGAACAAGCATGGAACCTTGCTTTGCCGCCCGCCGCGCTGGGCATGTCGGCCACAATCGGCGCGGCCCTGGCGTTATTGCTGGCCTTTGGTTTGCTGGTTCTGGAGCGTCAGCTTGCTCAGGAAAACAGCGTTCAATGGCCTGAAGCAGGAGCCTTGGCGCAGCTGACGCGCGTGGCAATCATCAGCCTGATAATCGCAGCGGTATGCCTGTTGTTCGGCAATGAAACTTCGGTCTGGCCGGTGCGTCTGGCAGTACTGATCGGCCTGCTGCCGGGGTTCGTCGCATTCGAATTACTCCTGCGTGCCGCGCTGTCATTGTTCAGCCCGCGTCGCGAACAACTTGAGCCTGCATTGCTGGCGCGCAGTTTTGTCGCCGATATGCTGCGCTGGCCGCCGCAGCCATTGCAGGCGTTGCAGCACGAATTGCACAACCGCTTCGGCATCGACCTGCGGCAGATTTGGGCCTTCACTTACATGCGCCGGGCATTTTTACCTGTGCTGGGCGTTGTAGCCATCGTCGGTTGGTCACTGACCGGTATTCACGAAATACCGCTGCAAGGGCGGGGCGTCTACGAGCGCTTCGGTAAACCGGTGACGGTGTTTGGTCCCGGTCTGCATGCAGGTTTACCCTGGCCGTTGGGCCGGGTGCTAAGTGTCGAAAATGGAGTGGTTCACGAATTGGCCACCAGTGGCGGCGAAACGTCGGCACTCGTGCAGGCAGACCCCGCCGAAGGCCCGGCGCCGATGACCGCTAATCGGTTGTGGGACGCCAGCCATGTGAATGACAAATCCCAGGTGATTGCCAGCAGCCGTGCCGATAAGCAGAGCTTTCAGATCGTCAACATGGACGTGCGTTTTGTATATCGCATCGGTTTGAGCGATCAGGCAGCGTTGGCGGCGATCTATAACACCGCGGATGTGCCGACATTGATCCGCAGCACTGCCAGCCGCATTCTGGTCCACGACTTCGCGTCACGAACCCTTGACGGTTTGCTTGGTGAGGATCGGACAGGGCTCGCCGAGGAAATCGGCCGGGCCGTGCAGGCCGACCTGCAGAAACTCGACAGCGGCGTGGAAATTCTCGCCACGGTGGTCGAAGCGATTCATCCCCCGGCAGGGGCCGCCAATGCTTATCACGGTGTGCAAGCAGCACAGATCGGCGCGCAGGCTTTGATCGCCCGTGAACGTGGAGCTGCCGCCGAAGCCACCAATCAGGCGCAGTTGCAGGCGAGCATTGCCCGAGATCAGGCAATGGCGACTGCCCATGAAATCAACGTGACGGCCAAGGCCGCCGACCTCAAATTTACCGCCGAACAAAAGGCTTATGTGCGTGCCGGCCAAGCCTTCGTACTGGAGCAATACCTCAGTCAACTTTCCCAGGGCCTGGCCAATGCCAGGTTGCTGGTCCTCGATCATCGTCTGGGCGGCAGCAGCAATGCGCCGACCATCGATCTCCGTACGTTCACGTTGCCGGCTGACCCTGCGCCGTCGCGTAAAACTGCTCAGCCAGGAGCCGTCAATTGAGCCAGTTACATACCCACGATCACGCTGACCACAGTGGCCACGATCATGGCCATGGTGGACATCACCACGGCCATCACCATCACCACCACGGCGATCCGCAAGAAGCCGGCCCATTCCCTTGGCGACGCATGGGCTGGGCGGCGTTGTTGGTGGCGTTTGCCGTGGCGGCCGCGAGCCTGGTGCAAGTGCGTTCGGGCGAAGCCACGGTCATCACGCGTTTTGGCAACCCATCGCGAGTGTTGTTGGAACCGGGTCTTGGCTGGCGCTGGCCGGCACCGTTCGAAGCGGCGATCCCGGTGGATCTGCGACTGCGCACCACCTCCAGCGGTTTGCAGGATGTGGGAACACGCGATGGTTTGCGAATCATCATTCAGGCTTACGTGGCCTGGCAGGTGCAGGGTGATCCAGACAATGTGCAGCGCTTTATGCGTGCTGTACAAAATCAGCCGGACGAAGCGGCACGGCAGATCCGCACCTTTGTCGGCTCGGCCCTGGAAACCACCGCCAGTAGTTTCGATCTGGCCAACCTGGTGAACACCGACGCCAATCAGGTACATATCGCCGATTTCGAAGCGCAGTTGCGTAAGCAAATTGATCAGCAGTTGCTAACCACGTATGGCGTGCGAGTGCTGCAAGTCGGCATCGAGCGCCTGACCTTGCCGTCGGTCACGCTCACCGCAACGGTCGATCGCATGCGCGCCGAGCGTGAAACCATCGCTACCGAACGCACCGCCATCGGTAAGCGCGAAGCGGCGCAAATTCGCTCCGCGGCGGAACGTGATGCACGAATACTCCAGGCTGACGCCACGGTGAAAGCGGCTGACATTGAGGCGCAATCCCGGGTCGAAGCCGCGCAGATTTATGCTCGTGCCTACGCGAGCTCACCGCAGCTTTACAACCTGCTGCGCTCGCTCGACACCTTGGGCACGGTGATCACCCCGGGCACGAAACTGATTCTGCGTACCGATGCCGCGCCTTTCCGGGTGCTAGTTGACGGTCCGCCGACGCTCGATAATAAATCCGGATCGCAGCCATGAATTTGGTTCCACGTGGAACAAATGAGTTGAGCAGCCCGTGGATTCAGGCCGGGCGCTTGGCGTTTCTCGCCCTGTATGCAGTGACGGTGTTGGCCGCTTTGGTGTGGGCGTTCTCCAATGTGCGACAGATTGATCCACAAAATCGCGCGGTGGTTTTGCACTTCGGCGCGCTGGATCGTATCCAGAATGCCGGTTTGCTATTGGCTTGGCCGCGACCGTTTGAACAGGTGATTTTGCTGCCGGCGGCGGATCGGGTAATCGAGCGTCGGGTGGAAAACCTGCTGCGCACTGACGCCGCATTGCAGGCTGATCGCGTGGCTAGTTTTGCAACACCGATCAGTGACGCACTGGCAGGTTCCGGTTATTTGCTGACGGGTGATGCCGGTGTGGTGCAACTGGATGTGCGGGTTTTCTACAAGGTAACTGAGCCGTATGCCTTCGTGCTTCAAGGCGAGCATGTGCTGCCGGCACTGGATCGTCTGGTGACCCGCAGCGCCGTAGCACTCACTGCTGCACGAGATCTGGACACTATTCTGGTAGCACGACCGGAGTTAATCGGCGCTGATAAACAGGCAGCAGAAAGGCGTGAGCGTCTGCGAGGTGATTTGGTGCAAGGCATCAATCTACGCCTGGCGGAACTGGCCGCGACGGGGCAGGGGCTAGGGATCGAAGTGGCGCGGGTCGATGTGCAATCCAGTCTTCCGGGTCCTGCAGTCAACGCCTTCAACGCTGTACTGACCGCCAGCCAACAAGCGGACAAAGCCGTGGCCAACGCGCGCACTGAAGCCGAAAAGCTGACCCAGACCGCCAATGAACAAGCCGACCGCACGCTCCAAGTCGCCCACGCTCAGGCGAGTGAACGGCTGGCGAAAGCGTCGGCTGATACCGCCACGGTGATAAGTCTGGCCAACGCGCAACAACAGGCCGCGGACCCGCAAATGTTGCTGCGAATCTATCGCGAGCGGATGCCGAAAATTCTTGGTCAGGCCGGCTCAGTCACCGCGGTTGATCCGAAAGACGATTCCCGCCTGATCATTCAGGGAGCTGCACAATGACCGCTCAAACCGCCGCTGCACCGAGCATGTTGTCCTCGGCCGAACAACGCAGCGCCGCCCGTCAACTGACCTTGGCCATGCTCGCACTCGGCTTGCTCGCGCTGGGCCTCGTATGGCGCTGGTTGTCGCCGGAACAGACCGGAGTCAGCCAATTGCTTCTGGGTTTTGCATCTGTGCTGGTGGCCGTGCCAGTGATGCGTTCGGCCTGGTACAGCCTGCGGTATCCGAGCCTGCACGGCATCACCGATCAACTGATCGCCCTGGCCATGCTCGGTGCGTGGGCGACAGGTGATTTGCTGACTGCAGCATTGCTGCCGATCATCATGATCTTCGGCCACGTGCTGGAAGAGCGCAGCGTGATCGGTTCGCAGGAAGCCATTCACGCCCTCGGCAAACTGACCCGCAGCCACGCGCGCAAGGTTCAGGCTGACGGCTCCATCGTCGAGGTCGACAACGGTACGCTCAGGGCTGGCGATCTGGTGGAAGTCCGTGCCGGTGATCGGGTACCGGCGGATGGCCGGGTGTTGTCCGGCCAGGCGAGTCTGGACACCGCATCCATAACCGGCGAGTCCGTGCCAATGGAAGCGGGCGTCGGCATGGCGGTATTCGGTGGGGCGATTAATCTCGATGGCCTGCTGCGCATTGAAGTGACTCGAACCGGCGACGAATCGACCCTCGGCAAAGTGATCGCGCTGATGCAAAACGCCGAGCGTTCCAAGCCGCCGATCACCCGGTTGCTGGAGCGTTACGCCGGTAGCTACCTGGTGCTGGTGTTACTGCTCGCCGCAGTCACCTGGTTCATCACCAACGATGCCCAAGCGATGCTCGCGGTGTTGGTGGCTGCCTGTCCTTGTGCGTTGGTGTTGTCGGCCCCCGCAACGGCGATTGCCGGGGTTGCGGTAGCCGCTCGGCACGGCATTCTGATTCGCAGCTCGGCGTTTCTTGAGGAGCTGGCAGACCTGACATCGCTGGTGGTCGACAAGACTGGAACCCTGACCTTCGGCACCTTGCGCCTGCAATCCATTGAGAGCCCGTTGAAGGATCGCAACTACGTCTTGAAGCTCGCTGCCAGCCTCGGTTCCGCCAGCAGTCACCCGGTCAGTCGGGCGCTGGCCGGGCTGGTCACACAAGAGCATTTTCTGTTGTTGTCGGACATTCACGAGCGTCAGGGTTTGGGCGTGGTGGCCATGACGGAGCAGGGCGAGGCCGCGCTTGGGCGGCCGGAGTTGTTCGCCCAATTGGGTATAGCTACCACAGCTGTTCCCGACCACGACGGCCCCATTGCCGGGCTGGCGCTGAAGGGTGAGTTTCTCGCTTGGCTGTTATTGGCCGACAGCGTTAAACCGGAAGCGAAGTTTGCCTTGAGCGAGCTGAAGGACCTTGGATTGGGCCGGCAGCTTCTACTCACCGGCGACCGGTACAGCGTCGCTCACACACTCGCTCGGGATGTCGGCATCAGTGAGGTCGAAGCGCAGGCCTTGCCCGAGGACAAATTGAATCGCGTGCTGAAAGAAATCGGTAACGGTTTTCGTCCTATGGTGGTGGGCGACGGCATCAACGATTCCCTGGCGCTCAAGGCTGGAGTTGTTGGAGTGGCGATGGGCGCAGGCGGGGCAGACATCGCGCTGGCTTCAGCGGATATCGTGCTGATTGGTAGCGACCTGCGTCGCCTCGGCACCTGCGTGCGCTTGAGTCGACAATGCCGACAGACCTTGCAAGTCAACGTGATTATCGGTCTGGGCTGGACGTTGGCGATCGTTGCTTTCGCGGCGTTTGGCTGGCTCGGGGCAGCAGGCGCGATGATCGCGGCGTTGCTGCATAACCTCAGTACGTTGTTGGTGTTGGGTAATGCCGGGCGTTTACTGCGCTTTCAGGAGCCGCTGCTCAAGCTCAAGGGCGAGTTTTGAGCAGGCTTTGAAAATACAGAACTGTGGGCCTGATTTGCAGTCATCTAGGTGAGAGCGGTCATTTCTGTGAATTCGGAACATTCTTCGAATCATAGAGAACCGCGATCAAATCGATAGCCAGCTAATTTTCAAGGATGGTCTAACCTCACAGCAGACGTCTGAAACAAGGGGGATTGTCCATGCTCGCGCAACTTCCACCGGCCTTACAGAATCTGCAGTTACCGCTACGCCTGCGACTCTGGGACGGCCATGAATTCAATCTGGGGCCGACGCCCAGTGTCACAATTGTGGTCAAGGACCCACAAATGGTTTCCCAGTTTACCCATCCTACCTTGGACACGCTCGGGGCGGCGTTTGTCGAGGGCAAACTGGAACTGGAAGGTTCCATCAGCGATGTCATCCGCATCTGTGATGAGTGGAGTCAGGCATTGCTCGGTGATCTCGACAGTCAACCTGTGCGCACCGCCCACGACAAGGAAACAGACGCCAAAGCGATTTCCTACCACTACGACCTGTCCAATGCGTTTTATCAGCTGTGGCTCGACAGCGACATGGCCTATTCCTGCGCCTATTTCGAGACCGGGAGCGAAACCCTTGAGCAAGCCCAGCAAGCAAAATTCCGCCACCTGTGTCGCAAGTTGCGCCTGCAACCCGGCGAATATCTGCTGGATGTCGGCTGCGGTTGGGGCGGTCTGGCGCGTTATGCGGCCCGTGAGTTTGGCGCGAAGGTGTTCGGTATTACCCTCAGCAAGGAACAACTGGACCTGGCCCGGGAACGCGTAAAAGCGGAAGGGCTGGATGATTTGATCGAGCTGCAGTTACTCGACTACCGTGACCTGCCTCAAGACGGGCGCTTCGACAAAGTGGTCAGCGTCGGGATGTTCGAACACGTCGGGCACGAAAACCTCGCCGAGTACTGCAAAACCTTGTTCGGCGCGGTGAAAGAGGGCGGGCTGGTGATGAACCACGGGATTACAGCCAAACACACGGATGGCCGCCCGGTGGGACGCGGTGTCGGGGAGTTCATCAAGAAATATGTGTTCCCCAACGGCGAACTGCCGCACCTGTCGATGATCTCTGCCGAGATCAGTGAAGCCGGGTTGGAGATCGTCGATGTCGAGAGCCTGCGTCTTCATTATGCACGGACCTTGGATCACTGGAGCGAACATCTGGAAGACAACCTTGAGGCCGCCTCTAAGCTGGTGCCGGATCAAGTTCTGCGTATCTGGCGCCTGTACCTGGCCGGTTGTGCCTACGCGTTCGCCCGTGGCTGGATCAACCTGCACCAGATTCTTGCGGTGAAGGCCCACGCCGATGGCAGCCATGAGCTGCCGTGGACGCGAGACGATATCTACAATCCCTAGAGGATGGGTGAAATCAGCCGGGCGACCCGCATGCCGACCTGCTGCAAGCGATGAGTCTCCCGGCCTTCTTCCTTGGCGATTTCGTGAGCCTGGTCGAAGTCGTCGTTGAGCATCTGCTCCACCTGGGCAGCAAACGCCCTGTCGACCGTCAGTAACATCACTTCGAAATTCAACCGAAACGAACGGTTGTCCATGTTGGCGCTGCCAATGGCGCTGATTTCGTTGTCGATCAACACCACTTTCTGATGCAGGAACCCGGGTTCGTAGCGGAACACCCGCACACCGGCGCGCACGGCTTCAAAGGCATAGAGGCTGGAAGCGGCATAGACGATTCGGTGGTCGGGCCGCGACGGCAGCAGTATCCGCACATCCACCCCGCGCAAGACTGCCAGGCGCAACGCAGCGAGTACTGCTTCGTCGGGGATGAAATAAGGACTGGTGATCCACACCCGTTCGGTCGACGCGTGAATCGCTTCGACGAAGAACAGAGAACAGGTTTCGTAGGCGTCCGCCGGGCCACTGGCGAGCAGCTGGCAAAGCACCCCGTCGTCCGGATAAACCTCCGGCAGAATCAGCGGCGGTAATGCGCGGGCCGCCCAGAACCAGTCTTCGGCGAAGGACTCTTGCATGCAGGCCACCACCGGTCCACTTACTTGCACATGGGTATCGCGCCACGGTGCCAGAGGTGGTATCTCGCCCATGTATTCGTCGCCAACGTTGTGGCCACCGACGAAGCCAAGGATACCGTCGACGACCACGATCTTGCGGTGGTTGCGAAAGTTGACCTGGAAGCGATTGAGCCAACCGCTGCGGGAGGCGAAGGCTTGGACCGCGACGCCGCCATCGCGCAGCGACTGGACGTAACTGTGGGGCAGGGAGTGGCTGCCGATTCGGTCGTAGAGCAGGTAAATCGCCACGCCTTCGCTGGCTTTTTGCAGCAGCAGGTCTCGCAGGCGTCGGCCCAGGCGGTCATCGTGGATGATGAAGAACTGGACCAGTACGGCTTCCCTGGCCTGACTGATGGCGTGGAAAATCGCGTCGAAGGTCGCCTGTCCATTAACCAGCAAGTGCACTTCATTGTTTGCCAGACAGGGCATGCGCCCCAGTTTCGGCATCGCCCTTAACGACGCGTAGGCGCTCGAAGCGCGCGCGGTGAGGGCTTCCTCCACCCATGGCCGCCAGTTGAGCTCGGAGATAGCCTTGCGCATCTCCTCGTTGGCTTGGCGCCGTGCCTGGATGTAACCGTCGAAGGAGCTGCGGCCGAATACCAGATAGGGGATGAGTGTCAGGTAAGGCATGAACAACAATGACAAGGCCCAGGCAATCGAGCCTTGTGCGGTGCGGACGGTCAACACGGCATGGATGGCCGCGATCATGCCCAAAGAGTGCAGCAGCGCGATGACATAGCCAAAAACATGCGGTCCAAAATAATCCATGGAGGGTAGCCTTGCTCCTGAAGATTCAATGCTTAACAGACCATGTTCCGTGCAGAATGTCGCTATTTAATTGGCCCATGAACCGAAGCCCGCCGGCGACGTCTAACGGCCACTACTGATCAGGAGTTACTCGATGAACGTTCGTCTGCTGGGTTTGGCCATGGCATTTGGTTTGGTACTTCCTATGGCTGCTCAGGCGCAGATGCTTCAGCCAGGTTTATGGGAATTGACCTCGAGCAACATGAAAGTCGATGACCAGAACCTGCCGGATCTGCAACTGATCCTTGGTCAAATTCAAAGTCAGATGACCCCTGAACAGCGCGCGCAGCTGGAAAAACAGGGCATCACCATGGGTGGCAAAGGGATTCGGGCGTGCTTGACGCCAGAGCAGGTCAAGAGCGACAACATTCCGCTGACCGACCCACAATCGGGATGCAAACAGGAAATCACCGAGCGAACCGGTAACCAGTGGAAATTCCGCTTCAGCTGCCCGAAAGCGCAGGGCGCGGGTGTTGCCACGTTCCTCAGCGATCGCGAGTTCACCACCAAGGTCAATGGTACGTTCAACGCCACCGGCATTCAGCAGAAGGGTAGCCTCGATACCCGCGCGGTCTGGTTGGGGCAGGATTGCGGGACTGTGAAGCCAAGAGCGTAAAAGTTTCGCGGGCAAGCCTCGCTCTGCCGGAGCGAGGCTTGTCGGTTCAGGCACCTGAAATTCCCGGCTGACCCAACCACTCACACACCGCCTCAACCTTCATCCTGCCAAAATCCTCCCCGTTGCGATTGCGCACGCTGACATACCCGCCGGCCTTTTCCTGTTCGCCGACCACCACCAGGTACGGCACCGTCTGACTGTGATGTCGAATCTTGTGGCGAACTTTTTCGTTACGCAGATCTGCCAGTGCGCGCACGCCACTGCGGCGAAGGCGTTCGGTAATCGCGTGGGCATAACTGGCCTGGCGGTCGTCCATGCTGACGACCACCACATGGGCCGGCAGGCGCCAATGCTGCAGCTCCTGGAGGCTGGACCAACACGTGCCATAGATACGTTGCTGCAAGGTCCCGTTGATGTGATCGAGGGCAAAGGCCTGCAAGACCCTGGTGGTGGGGACGTGCGGGCCGCTGGTCAAATACTCGGCGTCTCCGAGGCGGTACAACGACAGATCGTTGGAAGACGGGGAGTTCCGACTGCGGCGGATCGAATGGTTGGTCGCGGCCAATGATTGCATGCGCGCTTCGATCAGCGGCAGTTCAGCGGTCAGCATTGGGCGCTCGATAGTGAACTCGCAAAAGAACCCGTCACCCAGCGCCGAGCCGGTTCGCAATCGAGCATGGGAATGCAATTGCTTGACCGCCATTGCCAGCATCAGCGAACAGGAGCGCCGTAGAATCTCCAGGCCGTCGGGTTCCTGCGGCGTAACGATGCTGACCCTGGCATTGGCCCGGATCACGAACTCACAGTCCACCAACAGGCCGTCCACCCGACCCGCTACCGCAGCGTTGGCCAGCCCGGGGCCAATACTCGCGGCAACCTCATGCACGGACAGCGGTTTATCGTATTCACGCAATGAACCATCGGGCAGAGTGATCTGGATCATGATTGTTGTTCTCGAATGCTTCGATCACAGGCGTCAGCGGATTAACCTTAGATCCAAACCCCGGCCGCTGTCATGTAGACGTTGGTCGTGCCCACTCAAAACGCATTCTGCGGGGACTTGTAGCGCGCACCAGATCGATGTTGGTGCACGCCACGTCCTTGGGTAAATATCCCAGCGAAAAGCCTGAAAACGGCTCATGCGGCCTCCCAGTTCCAGCGACTCTCGGCAACGGCATCGTGGGCATGCAGGCTTTCAGCGTGGATAACGCGTACCTGAAAGCCGCTGATGCCGGGTGAGCGTTTCAGGGCCAGGTTCAAGCGTCGAGCGGCGTCTTCGCAGAACATCAGGTTCTGTCCATTGGCCAAGGCGAACGCCTGTTCATCAGCGCGCTTGACGGCGGTTTGTACGGCGGTGCCGAGCGCTGCTTCGGCGTCGTTGATGACTGCGATCAGTGGCAGCTCTTCCAGACACTCGTGCAAACGCAGACTCAATTGCGCCGTGCTGCGTTGACTGTGGGGTGTCGCGACGATGCCAGCAGAAGAGCCGAGCCAAGCCAGTACCTCGGCGTGATGCAATGCCCGATTGGCAAAATCATCGACGAATTGCTGTTGAATCAGTTGTCGGGAAAGCGCGGCTGAACAAGGACAGGTTGAGGAATAAGGCATCGCGATTTTAAGTTCCACGTGGAACATCGCGTTTTTCAAACGTGCTTCGATGCTGAACGGATAGCTTTTCCAGCCCGCCAATGGACTGATCAGCGCCGCTCTTTTCAACAGCAGATCGGTGTGAATGTTCAGGTAAGCGCCGTTTGATAGCCCTTCGTGACTGTCCAGGAAACTGTGCAAAACCCGGCGCAGTAGACCGGGCGAGAGCCTTTCTTGCTCAAGCGTTTCCAGCGCCAGGTACAGGCGCGACATATGAATACCGCGCGCCTCGCCGTTATCGAGGCTCACACCGGCATCGGCCGTTGCAGACAATATTTTACCGTCGAGCAAAACAGGAAGAGCAATGCCACACATGCCCACCCACTCCAGTGGCAGGGCTTGGCATGAGGCCTGCGTGGCGATATCCGGCAGAGTCAGCGCGCTCATGAGCAGATCCATCATGGGAGTTGGATTGCAATGTTATATGATAACATCAAAGCAAGCCCGACAATTTTACCGGGCACCCTGTGAGGAACATCTGATGCCCAATCGTCTTCCCGTGACAGTCCTGTCGGGCTTTCTTGGAGCCGGAAAAAGTACACTTCTTAATTACATACTACGTAATAGAAATGGTCTGCGAGTCGCCGTTATCGTCAACGACATGAGTGAAATCAACATCGACGGCAGCGAAGTGCAGCGCGATGTCAGTCTCAATCGTGCTGAAGAAAAACTCGTGGAAATGAGCAACGGCTGCATCTGCTGCACGTTGCGTGAAGACTTGTTGGAGGAAGTCGGCTCGCTCGCCCGGGAGGGTCGTTTTGATTACCTGTTGATCGAATCAACCGGCATTTCAGAACCGCTGCCAGTGGCGGAGACATTTACCTTTCGCGATGAAAACGGCCAGAGCCTCACCGACATCGCCCGGCTCGACACCATGGTCACCGTGGTCGATGGCATGAATTTCCTGCTCGACTTCCAGGCTGCCGAAAGCCTGGCTTCCCGTGGCGAAACGTTGGGCGAGGGGGATGAGCGCGCGATAACCGATCTGTTGATCGAGCAGATCGAATTCGCCGACGTCATCCTGATCAGCAAGATCGACTTGATCAGCAGTCGCGAACGCGAGGAGCTGATGGCAATCCTCGAACGACTCAACGCTCAGGCGGAAATCATCCCGATGGTCATGGGCGAAGTGCCGCTGCAGAAGATCCTCGATACCGGTCGCTTCAACTTCGAGAAAGCGGCGCAGGCGCCGGGCTGGTTGCAGGATCTGCGCGGCGAACACGTGCCGGAAACCGATGAATATGGCATCGCGTCCTACGCCTATCGTGCGCGTCGCCCCTTCCATCCGCAGCGCTTCTTCAATTTCATCGACCGCCCATGGCTGAATGGCAAGCTGCTGCGCTCCAAGGGCTTCTTCTGGTTGGCGAGCAAACACGCGGACGCTGGCAGCTGGTCCCAGGCAGGTGGGATGATGCGTCATGGTTTTGCCGGACGCTGGTGGCGTTTCGTGCCGAGGGATCAGTGGCCGCAGGACCAGGAAAGCACCGCCGCCATTCTGCAGAACTGGGATGCTGCAAGCGGGGATTGCCGGCAGGAACTGGTGTTCATCGGCCAGAACATCGATTTCGCGCGACTCGCCGCCGAGCTTGACGATAGCCTGTTGAGCGACGAGGAAATGGCGCTGGGGGTAGAGGGCTGGTGCTTGATGCCTGATCCGTTCGGCCCTTGGTATGAGGACGCCGCTTGACCCTCAAGGCTTGAGCCAGGTCCCCTGGCTCTGGGCTTCGCAAAACGGCTTCAAATACGCCGCATCCGTGGCAACGCCGTAATAGTGAATATCCTGCCGGTAAGGCATATTGGCGACTTGGGCGTTGCCGCACACGCCGAACGCGCCATCAGGGCATTGGTCGACGTACTGCACCTCGACTTTCTGCCCCGCAAGGTTTGGCTGGCAGAAGCCGTCGGCGAAGAGTTTTCGCGGAATGTTGCGGTTCTGCTGGCAGACTTTCACGTCAAGCCGTTCCGCCAGACTGTGGACCACGCAAGCCTGGGCCAGCGCCTCGCCGCCATTGAACGCCAGCAACAACGGCAATCCTATCCACCGCATCCTTACCTCCTCAGACACCTTCGATCATGTTGCAGAACATACCCACCCATGTCATCGCCGGTCCATTGGGGGCCGGCAAGACCAGCCTGATCAGGCACCTGCTGGCACAACGTCCCGCTGGCGAGCGCTGGGCGGTATTGATCAACGAATTCGGTCAGATCGGTATCGATGCCGCGTTGCTGACCCGTGATGCCGATGGTATCGCACTGGGTGAAGTAGCCGGGGGTTGTTTGTGTTGCGTCAACGGTGCGCCGTTTCAGATCGGCCTCGGCCGTTTGCTGCGTAAGGCGCGACCGGATCGACTGTTCATCGAGCCGTCCGGGATGGGGCATCCTGCGCAGTTGCTCAGGCAGTTGCGTGAAGCGCCGTGGCAAGGTGTTCTGAGTGTCCAACCCTGCGTCCTGGTACTGGACGCCCAGGCGCTTGCCGCTGGCAAGCCGCTCCCGCCGGCGCAACAGGAGGCGCTGGAGAGTTCTGGTCTGTTACTGATGAACAAGTCGGAACACCTCGATGAAATCGCTCGTCAGCGCCTCGTCGCGCAGTTGCCGGTGCGCCCGCTGTACTGGGCGCACCATGCGGCGATGCCATTGAGCCAATTGCCTGGCCTGAACGCTCAGGCTGTGGCGGGTGTGGATAACTTCGTGGCGCCCAAGGGGTTGGCGCAGTTGCCGGCGATCTGGACTGATCCGACGCTGCCGATTTGCTTGAGTCAGGAGCAGGAGGACGGCTGGAGCATTGGTTGGCGCTGGCATCCGAGCCAGACCTTTGACACTGACAGGATCGCTCGGTGGCTCGCAGGCGTTGTATGGCGGCGGGCCAAGTTGGTTATTCACAGCGTCGAGGGTTGGGTGTCAGCCAATGCGCTGGATAACGCGGAGCTGGAATGGAGAAGTAGCGAATGGCGGCAAGATTCGCGGCTTGAACTTATTTTTAGTGAGTCGCAGGATGTTGAGGTATTGAGAAAAGGCTTGGATGGCTGTCGGTTGGGGTGAAGATCAAAAGATCGCAGCCTGCGGCAGCTCCAGGGATTGGTTCAAGGCCGCCACTTGGTATGTTCCTGTCGCCACTGGCTCAACTCGATGACCTCGGCACGCGGCTTGACCACGTCGACCACCGTGGGGGTGTCGTCGAATGGCACGGGATAAGGCGCCAGTTCGATCTGTGCGCTGTGCGGGCCGAATTGTGTGATGGTACCGTTGTGGCGGGTTTCGCCGGTCACGGTGAATTCGAAGTTATACACACGGGCCAATCGTCGCCGACCATTGGCATCCTTGATGAAGGCGATTTTTTTCAATGCCACGTTGCCATCCAGCAGCTCGATCCCGAACTTGGCGCAATGCTGCTTGACCCGCTCGAGTGCGTGTTCGCGCAAGCCGTGGTTGTGCCATAGCCAAGCACCCGCGGTAGCGAAAAGCATCAGCACTAGAATATTTTCAAGGGTCAGCATCAACAGGGCGCTCCAACAAGATAGTGTCAGCTTAACTGTGTCGCCGGTCTGTCGTACAGGCTGCGTTTAGTCGCATACTGCGCGGCTCGAATTTCAATCGTTTTACGGATAACTCACCGCATGAAACGTACGCCCCATCTGCTCGCTATCCAGTCCCACGTGGTGTTCGGTCACGCAGGCAACAGTGCCGCGGTATTCCCGATGCAGCGGGTCGGGGTGAATGTCTGGCCGCTCAATACCGTGCAGTTCTCCAATCACACCCAGTACGGCCAGTGGGCGGGTGACGTACTGGCACCGCACCAGATTCCCGATCTGGTCGAAGGTATCGCGGCCATTGGCGAGCTGGGCAATTGCGATGCGGTACTGTCCGGTTACCTCGGCAGTGCAGCCCAGGGCAGGGCGATACTGACGGGGATGGCGAGAATCAAATCGATCAATCCCAAGGCGTTGTACCTGTGTGACCCGGTGATGGGCCATCCGGAGAAGGGTTGCAGCGTGCCGGCGGAAGTCAGCGATTTCCTGCTGGAGGAGGCCGCCACCGTGGCCGACTTCATGTGCCCCAATCAACTGGAGCTTGACAGTTTCTCGGGACGCAAGCCGCAGTCACTGTTCGATTGTCTGGCGATGGCGCGTGCGCTGCTGGCACGTGGGCCTAAGGCGGTGTTGGTCAAGCACCTGGATTATCCCGGCAAAAAAACGGATGTCTTTGAGATGTTGCTGGTGACGGCCGGAGGCAGCTGGCATTTGCAGCGTCCGCTGCTGGCGTTTCCGCGTCAGCCGGTGGGTGTCGGCGACCTGACGTCCGGGTTGTTTCTGGCCCGCGTTCTGCTGGGCGACAGCCTGGTGGCGGCTTTCGAATTCGCCGCGTCGGCGGTGCATGAGGTGTTGCTGGAAACCCAGGCCTGCGCCAGTTACGAGTTGGAACTGGTAAGGGCGCAGGACCGGATTGCCCATCCGCGAGTGCGGTTTGAGGCTACCCCGATCAGTTTGTAACCAGTTTGCGGCAAAAAGATCGCAGCCTGCGGCAGCTCCTACAGGCTGCGATCTTTTGCTTTAAGCGTCGCCCTTGATTTCCTGATAACGCTTTTCCAGCTCCTGACGAATCTGACGGCGTTGTTGGGCCTGGATATAACGGCGCTTGTCTTCACTGTTTTCAGGTTGCAGCGGCGGCACCGGCGCAGGTTTGCGCTGGTCATCCACTGCGACCATGGTGAAGAAGCAGCTGTTGGTATGGCGTACCGAGCGCTCACGGATATTCTCGGTCACGACCTTGATGCCCACCTCCATGGAGGTGTTGCCGGTGTAATTGACCGACGCAAGGAAGGTCACCAGTTCACCGACATGGATCGGCTCTCGGAAAATCACCTGGTCCACCGACAGGGTCACCACGTAGCGGCCGGCATAGCGGCTGGCGCAGGCGTAGGCCACTTCGTCGAGGTACTTGAGCAGGGTGCCGCCATGAACATTGCCAGAGAAATTGGCCATGTCGGGGGTCATCAATACTGTCATCGACAGCTGGGCGTTTCCGGGTTCCATAGCGTTCTCACGGGTCTAGGCAAGGTTTGAGGGACGCACCTCTGCGGGCGCTTCAGCGGTTTTTTTCAAACCAACAGATATCGGGACGCCGCACGTGCAGCCGCCGTCACGCCCAATCGATCTGTTTCCATATATTGCACCGCCTTTGCGCCGGAAGTCGCGGTGTTACCCTGCAAAAGCCCAGACCCAGAGAAAAAATCCTACACGAGAAGCAGATTTTTACACTGCTCGATCGGACGCTTCCCGCGTCCGGTGGTTCAGCCATTGCACCCAAGGAGCCCCACGCCATGCACGCCATCAGTTTTATTCAGGATCTGGCAGTGATCATGTTGGTCGCAGGCGTGGTGACCGTACTTTTTCATCGTCTGAAGCAACCGGTGGTGCTGGGCTACATTGTGGCCGGTTTCATTATTGGCCCGCACACTCCGCCGTTCGGCCTGATCCACGACGAAGAAACCATCAAGACCCTGGCTGAGCTGGGGGTGATTTTCCTGATGTTCTGCCTGGGCCTGGAGTTCAGTCTGCGCAAGCTGTTCAAGGTCGGTGCCACGGCGTTTATCGCGGCGTTCCTGGAAATCGTACTGATGATCTGGATCGGCTACGAAATCGGTCGCTGGTTCGATTGGAACACCATGGACTCGCTATTCCTCGGGGCGATTCTGGCCATTTCCTCGACCACGATCATTGTCAAGGCGCTCAATGACCTGAAGATGAAAAACCAGCGCTTTGCGCAGTTGATATTCGGCGTACTGATCGTCGAAGACATCCTGGGTATCGGCATCATCGCCTTGCTGTCGAGTATCGCGGTCAGCGGCACAGTCAGTTCAGGTGAAGTGTTCTCCACCGTCGGCAAGCTTTCGCTGTTCATGATCGTCGCGCTGGTCATTGGTATCTTGCTGGTGCCGCGCTTGCTGGCCTACGTGGCCAAATTCGAAAGCAACGAAATGCTGCTGATCACCGTGCTGGGCCTGTGTTTTGGCTTCTGCCTGCTAGTGGTCAAGTTGGAGTACAGCATGGTGCTCGGTGCGTTCCTGATTGGCGCGATCATGGCTGAGTCCCGGCAGTTGCTGAAAATCGAGCGCCTGATCGAACCGGTCCGCGACCTGTTCAGTGCGATTTTCTTCGTCGCCATCGGCCTGATGCTCGATCCGATGATTTTGCTGCAATACGCCTGGCCAATTGCGGTGATCACCGTGGCGGTGGTGCTCGGCAAGATGCTGTCCTGCGGCCTTGGCGCCTTTATCGCCGGCAACGACGGACGAACCTCACTGCGCGTTGGAATGGGGCTGTCGCAGATTGGCGAATTCTCTTTCATCATTGCATCGCTGGGCATGACCCTGTAGGTCACCAGTAACTTTCTTTACCCGGTAGCCGTGGCGGTTTCAGTGATCACCACGTTGCTCACACCCTATCTGATCCGGGCAGCAGACCCGCTGTCGATCAAACTGGCCGCCGTGATGCCGCAACGACTGGGTCGAGTGTTGGGGATGTATGGCGAATGGCTGCGGAGCATCCAGCCGCAAGGCGAGGGCGCATTGCTGGCATCAATGATTCGCCGGATCTTGCTGCAGGTGGGGGTCAATCTGGCGTTGGTGATCGCGATCTTCTTTTCCGGGGCTTACTTCGCCGAAGGCATGTCCACTTACCTGCAAGGCTGGATCAGTGACCCGAGCTGGCAGAAAGCGTTGATCTGGGGCGGCGCGCTGCTGCTGTCGCTGCCATTCCTGATTGCCGCGTATCGCAAGCTCAAGGCATTGTCGATGTTGCTGGCGGAAATGGGCGTCAAACCGGAGATGGCGGGCCGTCACACGCAGCGAGTGCGCCGGGTGATCTCCGAAGTGATCCCGATCCTCTCGCTGCTGGTGATTTTCCTGCTGTTGGCGGCCTTGTCGGCCAGTATTCTGCCGACCAACAAGTTGCTGGTCCTGATCGCCGTGGTCGCGGCGGCGGTAGCGGCGCTGCTCTGGCGCTGGTTCATCCGTGTGCACACACGGATGCAGGTGGCCTTGCTCGATACCCTGGAAAACCACAAGGATTCGCCGGGGCATTGATCATGTGAGGCGTCGGCAGGCTCAGCTTTCCAGCCAGACGTCCCGCGCCCAGTGCCATACCGATTCCCAGGTTTCTTCGGCGATCAGCTCTTCTTCGGCCTGCCAAAGCACCACGGTACCGTCTTCTTCGACGCAGTAGTAGTCGTCGCCGTCCTGGCAGATCGGGATCAGGCTGCGATCGACGCCTGCATCCCAGGCGTTGGCGGCAACGTCCGGCAGGTAGGTGTGGGATTGCGGGTCAGTGACGGTAACGGGCTCCAGGCTGCCATAGACCACGTCGCTGACGGTCAGCAGGAATTCTCTGAAGACGAACGGAATGTCGATGAACAGTTGTTCTTCGATTTCGACCAGCAGATCTTCGTCGGGCAACTCCAAGGGGACCGGTACCGGCTCGTTGGCTTCACGCAGTTGTTCGATGATTTCTTCCACGTCCGGGATCCTCTTGCTTGTATGGCGCGGTTTATATGGGGCGGTTTATACAGTAGCTCGCTATAGATGCAACCGCGAAATAGAAAACCCCAGCCGAGGCTGGGGTTTTTATTACATCAAGTGAAGCGCGGAGGGGAATCAGCCGTTCTGGCGGATACCGGCCACCAGCCAAGGCTGGTTTTCGCCCTGTGCACGTTCCATGTTCCAGCTTTCGCTGAACACTTCACCCTGGTCGAAACGCGAGGATTTCGACACGCCGCTGAAGGTCAGGGTGGCGATGGTCTTGTCGGCACGGTCATCAACACCGTCCAGTTGCACATTGAGGTTATCAATGTAGGTGGACTGGAAGTCGTCACCCAGGTCAGCACGTTCGCGTTTGAGGAATTCCAGCATTTGCGGGGTCACGAACTCGGCGATCTTGTCCATTTCGTTCGCGTCCCAGTGCTGCTGCAGGGACTGGAAGTGATTGCGCGCGGCTTCGATGAAGCTATTTTCGTTGAACCAGGCCGGAGCATTGATGACCGGACGAGCGGCAACAGGTGCAGCCGAACCGCCGAAGATCGAACCGCCAGCAGGCTTGGGTTCGAAGGCTTCGCGTTGCATCGGCGCGTGGCCGGCCGGAGCATACTGCGCTTGCTGCTTGCGGCGACGAGCGGCGATGAAGCGGAAGACCAGGAACGCGATGACCGCCATGATCAGGATGTCGAAGATCTGCATGCCCTGGAAACCGTCGCCCATGAACATGGACGCCAGCAGGCCACCGGCGGCGATGCCGGCCAGAGGGCCGAGCCAGCGCGAAGCGCCACCGGCCTTGGCTGCGGCGCCAGCGGCACCGGCTGCACCAGCGGTCGCCGCAGCGCCGCCCATGCCCGGAGAAGAAGGAGCCATCTGGCTGGTCTGGTGTGTCGGCGCAGCGCCTGCGCTTTTGCCACCACCAAAGCGCTTGGCGGCATTGGCGTCGAGGCTCATCGTCAGGCCGATGCACAACGCCATGGCGATGCTAAGAAAACGTTTCATAAAGGGAATTCCCATTTGTGGAAGGCACGCGCGCCATGTTGCACAGCTGAAGTGTTACTGGCTAGCGGCAGAGTGTTTCGGGCTTTTGCCTGACAGGTTGCATTCAGCTTCAGTCAGCGCAATAGGGCCTGTTACCTTTGGTCTGTAGGGTAAGTGGAAAAGTTCTGTAGGAATGATATCTAGCGTCGCAGCGCGAGCATGAATACCTCATCCGATGATCGCTCCCACGCTCTGCGTGGTAGCGCCGCCATGGACGCTCTGCGTCCACTGTGACGCAGGGTGTCACGGGATGCATTCCTTTCTGCGCATGGGAACGATCAAGCGTCCGGGTAGATGTTAGAGCGCTTCCAGCTTGGCATACCCCAGCATCAACCACTTGCTGCCTTCGCTGAAGTTGACCTGTACCCGAGCCGCCGCCCCGGCGCCTTCGAAGTTTAGGATCACGCCGTCACCGAAGATCGAGTGGCGCACAGTCTGGCCCAGGCTGAAGCCGGTCTGCGGAATCTCGCTGCCGCTGAACAGGTTGCTGCCACTCATCGACTGGTTGCCGCCAAATGGACGGCTGACGCTGTTGGAAAGCCGTACTTCCTGAATCAGGCCCTTGGGCACTTCGCGTACGAATCGCGATACCTTGTTGTAGGTCTCGCTGCCGTACAGACGTCGGGTTTCAGCATAGGTCATCACCAGGTTCTGCATGGCCCGAGTGATGCCGACATAGGCCAAGCGACGCTCTTCCTCAAGACGGCCGGGTTCTTCCAGGCTCATCTTGTGCGGGAACAGGCCTTCTTCCATGCCCACCAGGAACACATAGGGGAATTCCAGGCCCTTGGCGCTGTGCAAGGTCATCAATTGAATGCTGTCTTCGTGTTCGTCGGCCTGGGTATCGCCGGCTTCCAGCGATGCGTGACCGAGGAAGGCCGCCAGTGGCGTCAGGTCCTCGTCCTCTTCGCTGTTTTCGAAGTTGCGTGCCGCGCTGACCAGTTCCTCAAGGTTTTCTACCCGGGCCTGTCCCTTCTCGCCTTTTTCCGCTTGGTGATAGGCGATCAGCCCCGACTGTTCGATGACGGTCTGGGTCATCAGGTGCAACGGCATTTCCATGCACTTGGCGGCGAGGTTCTCTATCAACTCGACAAATGCGCCCAGCGCGCTGGCTGCCCGGCCGGTAACGCCTTTATTGGCCACCAGTTGACGCATCGCTTCCCACATCGACACATCGCTGTGGCGGGCATGGTCGCGGATCGCTTCGACGGTTTTCTCGCCGATGCCCCGGGCCGGCACGTTGATCACCCGTTCCAGCGCGGCATCGTTACCACGGCCTTCGAGTAATCGCAGGTAGGCCATGGCGTTCTTGATTTCAGCGCGTTCGAAGAAGCGCTGGCCGCCATAGATGCGGTACGGAATGCGCTCGCGCAGCAAGGCTTCTTCCAAAACGCGCGATTGGGCGTTGGAGCGGTACAGAATCGCGATATCGCTGCGAGCCAAGCCGGTTTTCAGCGCACTTTCGATGGTTTCGACAACATAGCGTGCTTCATCGTGTTCGTTGAACGCGGCATACAGGTTGATGGCTTCGCCGTCGCCGCCATCGGTCCACAACTCCTTGCCCAAACGTCCGGTGTTGTTGGCGATCAAGGCATTGGCGGCCTTGAGGATGCCCGCGGTGGAGCGATAATTCTGCTCCAGGCGAATGGTTTCGGCGTCCGGGAAGTCTTCGGAATACTGGTAGATGTTCTCGATTTTCGCGCCACGCCAGCCATAGATCGACTGGTCATCGTCGCCGACCACCATCAGGCTGTCGCCACCTTTGGCCAGCAGGCGCAACCAGGCGTACTGCACGGCGTTGGTGTCCTGGAACTCGTCCACCAGAATGTGCCGGAAGCGTTTCTGATAATGCGCCAGCAGGCCAGGGTGATCGCGCCACAGGTCGAGCGCGCGCAGCAGCAATTCGGAGAAGTCGATCACGCCGGCGCGCAGGCAGGCGGCCTCGTAGGCTTCATAGATGCCGCGCATGGTCGCCAGGAACAGATCGCCGCTGGCTTGAATGTGTTGCGGGCGCAGGCCTTCGTCTTTCTGCCCGTTGATGAACCATTGGGCCTGACGGGCGGGCCAGCGCTGTTCGTCCAGGCCGAGCTCGCGGATCACCCGCTTGACCAGGCGTTGCTGGTCGTCGCTGTCGAGAATCTGGAAGGTCTGGCTCAGCCCGGCTTCCTGCCAGTGCGCCCGCAACAAGCGGTGAGCCAGGCCGTGGAAGGTGCCGACCCACATACCGGCCGGGTTGATACCCATCAACTGCTCGATGCGATGGCGCATCTCGGCAGCAGCCTTGTTGGTGAAGGTCACCGACAGGATGGAGTGGGGCGAGGCGTTTTCGACCTGGATCAACCAGGCGATACGGTGCACCAGCACTCGGGTTTTACCGGAACCAGCACCGGCCAGGACCAACTGACGACCCACGGAGGCAGCTACGGCCTGGCGTTGGGCATCGTTGAGGGAGTTCAGCAGAAGGGAGAGATCATCGCGCATCGGGGCATTCTAGGGGGCCGCGTCACCCCGGGCAAACCCCGCTTTGTTTTAGCCGATGAAAGTTACGCACGGGACGACCGGTCAGTCATCGACTGCAATCGTTTGCCGGGCCCGTTTGATGGCATTCTGCCATGCCTGGCGGCTGATACTTTTGTCTGTTTTTTGATCGGGAGCAGTTTGGTACGGGCATTGGCTTGTGTATGCTCCGTCGACGTTTCGGGCTCATGCTCATCATTATAAGAACAAGAACTTTGCCTATGACCCTCAGCTTCGACCTGTCGGGCCCTACTGTGGAGCCCCGGGTTATTCGTAAACAATTCGCCATGGAAATGGCGGTCGAACGCACGCGTCTGTTGTATCAAGGCTCCTTGCTGCCCACGCTGTTCATGTTGGTCAATGGCCTGGTGTGCGCCGGATTGCTCTGGAGCCCGCAGCGTTACTTCCTGGTCAGCGTCTGGCTGGTGTGGTTGCTGTCGCTGGTCGCATTGCGGGTGATCCAGGTGGCGGCCTTCGATTCGGCGATTCCCAACCGCCAGGCGCATCCGATCTGGCGGCGCATGTTTTTACTGGGCTCTGGTCTCACTGGCCTGACCCTGGCCGGTGCCGGTATTGCGCTGGTTCCCGCCGATAACTTCATTCAACAAGCGTGGGTCTTCGGCTTGATCGGTGCCGCGGCGCTGTCGGCCAGCGTGGCCTACGCGGTGAGTTTGCCGGCGTTCCTGTCCTTCACCTTGCCCTGCCTGTTGCCGGCCATTGCCTATATGTTCTGGGGTGGAGACGAGCAGCAACACGGTTGGGGCTGGTTCGGCCTGATTTTGCTGGGTGCGTTGAGTGTGGTCGCCTGGCAAGTGAATCGGCTGATCGATCGCGGCCTGTTGCGACGTTTTCAGAATCAGGCGCTGATCGAGCATCTGCAGCAGGCGCAGAACTGCAGCGACCAGCTCAATCATAAGCTGGGCAGGGAAATCGATCAGCGTCGGCGAGCCGAAGACGAATTGCGCGAAATCCAGGTCGACCTGGAAAGCCGTGTCGCCCAGCGCAGTCTGGAGCTGGACGCGGCCAACCAAGCGCTGAGCAAGAGTGAGGCGCGCCTGGCGCTGGCATTGAACGCCAGCGAACTGGGGCTGTGGGACTGGAATCTGCAAACCGACGAAGTCCATCACACACACATCCAGGAATTGTTCGGCCTGAAGCCGGAACAGGTAACGGCGATCCTGCGCCACCTCAAGCCCCGTCTGCACCCCGACGATCTTCCTGCACTGAAAAGGGCGTTGGTCGAGCATTTGAAGGGCCGCACCGATGATTACCAGATCGAGTACCGCGTGCGGCATGGCGATGGCCACTGGGTGTGGATCGAGGACCGCGGACGGGCGGTGGAACGCGCCGACAATGGCCGGGTGATTCGCATGGTGGGAACGCGGCGCGATATCAGTGTCAGCAAGGCCCAGGAGGAGCAATTGCAGTTGGCTGCGACGGTGTTCGAGGCAGCCAGCGAAGGTATTGTGATTTTCGATCCGAGTTATGCCCTGATCGCAGTCAATCAAGCCTTCAGCCGGGTCACCGGCTATGAAATCGAGGAAATTCTCGGGCGCAACGTGGTCGAGTTGCCCTGCAGTCGCGATGCGCGCCGGCATTTCGGTGCGATCCATCAAGCGCTGGAGCAGCACGGCAGTTGGCAGGGTGAGCTGGTGGAAACCCGCAAGAATGGCGAGATGTATCCGCAATGGCTGCAATTGACCGCAGTACGCGATACCCGAGGACATGTCAGTCATATTGTCGGCTTTTTCGCGGATCTCTCGGCGCGGCGAGAATCCGAAGAGCGCATGCGCTATCTGACCCATTACGACGAACTCACGGGCCTGGCCAATCGCTCGATGTTCCGCGAACGGCTTAGCGAGGCGCATCAGCGGGTGCGTCAGGGCGGTTATCGCAGCCTGGCGTTGTTGCACATCAATCTGGATCGCTTCAAGCAGCTCAACGACAGCCTGGGTCACGAAGTGGCCGATCAGCTGTTGCAGAAAATAGCCCGGCGCCTGGTCAACGCATTACCTGAGGCAGACACCATCGCACGCTTGTCCGGCGATGAATTTGCCGTGCTGTTCAATGCCTACGGCAACCTCTCCAGTCTGGCGCGGGTGGCGACTCGCTTGTCGGCCAAATTGCGTTTGCCGGTGACCGTCGAGGGTCATGAGCTGGTGGTCAGTGCATCCATGGGCATCAGCCTGTTGCCGGACAACGCCCGGGAAATATCCGCATTGGTCAGTCAGTCGAACATGGCCATGCAGCACGCCAAGCATTTGGGCGGCAACAATTTCCAGTTCTACACCGATAGCTTGCAAGCCAGCACTCTTGAACGCTTGCAGCTGGAAAACCATCTGCGTAAAGCGGTCGAAGAAAAGCAGTTAAAGGTGTTTTACCAACCGAAACTGTGCCTCGCCACGGGCAAGCTCAATGCCGCCGAGGCCTTGGTGCGCTGGGACCACCCGACCATGGGGCGTGTGCCGCCGGGGGATTTCATCGGTCTGGCGGAGGAGACCGGGTTGATCGGCCCGATCGGTGAGTTCGTCTTGCGCCAAGCCTGCTGGCAAGCATGCGAGTGGCAGCGCCTGGGGCTCGAGGCGATTCGGGTGTCGGTCAATCTGTCGGTGCATCAATTGCGCCAAGGCAAGCTGGTCAGCCTGGTACGTCAGGTTTTGGAAGAAACCGGACTGGCGCCGCATTACCTGGAGCTGGAGCTGACCGAAAGCCAGTTACTCGACAGCGTCGAGCACATTATCGCGACGTTCCAGCAACTACGTGATTTGGGGGTGAAGCTGGCGATCGACGATTTCGGCACGGGGTATTCGTCCCTGAGCTACCTCAAGCGCATCCCGGTGGATTACGTGAAGATCGATCAGGCATTTATCCGGGGACTGGGAGAGGGCACAGAAGACGCGGCGATCACCCGGGCGATCATTGCCATGGCACACGGCTTGAAATTGAAGGTGGTGGCTGAAGGCGTGGAACGGCTGGAACAGCTTGAGTTTTTGCAAGCCGAACGCTGCGATGAAGTGCAGGGCTATCTGATCAGCCGGCCGGTTGAGGCCGAGGCTTTGGCGGGTTTGCTACAAGCGCAAGGCGTAACGTGAACGACGAGGTTTCCCGCCTGGCACCT
Source organism: Pseudomonas sp. LBUM1649 (assembly GCF_059716155.1). Taxonomy (NCBI): domain Bacteria; kingdom Pseudomonadati; phylum Pseudomonadota; class Gammaproteobacteria; order Pseudomonadales; family Pseudomonadaceae; genus Pseudomonas; species Pseudomonas sp. LBUM1649. The sequence goes on along the minus strand of NZ_CP166807.1, from coordinate 6,606,682 downwards.
GCGTGTCTGGCGGGAAGTTCTAAAGCGCGGGAGATACTTAATCGGTAATCAGTACTTTATCGATATGGTGCAGCAATTTGCCATCGTAGAAGATACTGACGCCGGTGACATTTGAGTTGCCCATTTTTTTGTATTCGACAAACTCGTCTGTTTCTACCTGCAGCGAAATGTCGTTGGACTTTTCAAGTTGCAATTCCAGGCGCAGATCAAAGGATTTGTCTTGCAGTGCACTCATGACCAGCTTCGGCGTAATGCCCGTATGGGCAACCGTTACGGTGCCAAAGATGCGGAATGAAGCTGCGCCAGGCATCCGGTTGATTTGTGCGGTCCAGTCTTTGGTTTTAATGCTCATTGCATGTAACTCCTGTAATAAAGTTAAGTTGCGTCCTGCTCGAGCAAGGTAACTAACTGGACTTTATTGTGGGAGTTATAATTGCACTGTATTTGTAAGGTTGTATGTTTTAAGGCGCGGCTCAAGTTTTCGAAAACCGAGGAGAAACTTGAGCGCGCCAATTGCGCAAGTTAGATTTACTAAGCCAGCTCGCCACACAGGTCCAGTTCGACAAGCCGCCGAACCTCAGCGGGTTCTAAGCCTGCACCCAGCAAGCCATGCAATTTGCCGAACGCCGCTTCACGGGTCATGCCCCCACCTGAAAGCACACCGGCAATCCGCAAACGACTGCCGGCTTCATAGACATCCAGCTCTACGCCTCCTTCGTGGCACTGCGTGACTGCCACCACCACGACATCCGTGTCCCGCGCCCTTTCCAGGCTGGCGAGAAACCCCGGATTGTCGCTCGGCCCGGTTCCGCTGCCGTAGCACTCCAGCACCAGGCCCTGAATACCGCTGTCGATCAGGCCATTCAGTATTTCGACGCCGATGCCGGGAAACAACGGCAGCACCGCGACGTTCGCCAGTTGTCTGGGTTGGTTGTAATTCAGTTGCGTGGGAATCGAGGGCGCTTTCATGCCGCCGCCCTGACGTTCCAGTCGTTTGAAGGGATGACGGCCGAAACTGCGCACTTTGGCGCAACGGGTCGGGTCCAGTAGTTCGCCGTGGAAGTACAAGTGCACACCCGGCGCCAGGCCTTGGCCCAATGCAACCAGCGCGCCGCTGAGGTTTTCCCAGGCATCGCTGTCGGTCACGCCAGCCGGCAGCATTGAACCGGTGAAGCACACACGGGCGTGCAGACCGAGCAGTTGAAAACTCATGGCGGCGGCGCTGTAGGCGAGGGTGTCGGTGCCGTGCAGGATCAGCACGCTGTCGCAACCTTGCACGTCCACGGCGTCGACCACCGCTTCACGCAATTGCTGCCAATACGCCGGGGTCATGTTGGCGCTGTCGATCAGCGGCGACATCTCGCGAAAGCGCCATTGCGGGACCGCCAGGTCAGGCTGGCTGTGCAGGTGCTCGCGCATCCGCGCTTCGAAACCGGACGCGGGGGCCAGGCCGTGGGCGCTGGCTTGCATGCCGATGGTGCCGCCGGTATAGAGCACCATGACGTGCTGGGCGGCAGGATAGGTCGAGGAATTCATGGGGGTGCTCCGAGAACGATGACGTCCTGTGGGAGCGAGCTTGCTCGCGAAGAGGGAGTGTCAGGCGACATTAATGTTGCCTGATACACCGCTTTCGCGAGCAAGCCCGCTCCCACAAGGGATTCCGCACTTTAACCGATCAGCGTTGCGCTGCGGTCACGCCTTGCGGCTCGCTCTGAGCCGGAGCAGCGGCTGGCGGACTGGCTGGCCACGCTTGGCGATCCAGATCCAGGTCCGGGAACTTGCTCGAGTCGAACACCGGCGTCTTGATCCCGGCCGCGCGTTGGTCATCGTAGTCACGCAGGATGCGCATGCCGACCTTGAACAGCAGGAACAGCGCGATCAGGTTGACGAACGCCAGCATCGTCATGGTGATGTCGGCAAAGGCGAACACGGTCCCGAGGTTTTCGATGGCGCCCCAGAAAATCAGCACCAGAACCAGCGCACGGTAGCCCATCAGCGCCTTGCGGTTCTCACCGATCAGGTAGCGCAGGTTGCTCTCGCCCAGATAGTAGTTGTAGAGGATCGAGGTGAACACGAACAACGCCAGCGCCACGGAGATGAACATCCGGCCCCAGTCACCGACCACGGCAGCCAGGGAGTTCTGGGTCAGGGCAATGCCGTCGCCTTCGAAACCCGGGGTGTAGAAGCCCGAGAGCAGGATCAGCAAGGCCGTGCAGGTGCAGATCACGAAGGTGTCGAGGAACACGCTGAACGCCTGGACCACGCCTTGTGCGACAGGGTGCTCGACCGAGGCAACCGCGGCCACGTTTGGCGCGCTGCCAAGGCCGGCCTCGTTGGCGAACACGCCACGCTTGACCCCCATGATGATGGCGCTGCCGATCAGGCCGCCAAACGCCTGGTCCAGACCGAAGGCGCTCTTGACGATGGTCATCAGCATGCCCGGTACCTGATCGAACTGCAGCACGATCACGTAGATGGTCACGCCGATGTACACCAGGGTTTTCACCGGCACCAGCAGGTCAGCGACCTTGGCGATGCGCTTGATCCCGCCGATGAACACCAGGCCCAGCAGCACGGCCAGACCAAGGCCGGTCCAGGTGGTGTCGAGGCCGAAAGCGTTGTTCAGCGAGTGGGTCACGGCATGGGATTGCAGGCCGTTGAAGGCGAAGCCGAAGGTGATCAGCAGCAGGAACGCCATGATCATCCCCAGCCAGCGCTTTTGCAGGCCGTGCTGGATGTAATAGGAGGGGCCGCCACGGAATTGGCCTTCGGAATCGCAGCGCTTGTAGAGCTGGCCGAGGGAGCATTCGAAGAAGCTGCTCGACATGCCGACCAGTGCGGTCACCCACATCCAGAACACGGCACCGGGGCCGCCAAGAGTCACGGCAATACCGACGCCGGCGATGTTGCCTGCGCCGACACGGCCGGCAAGGCTGAGCATCAAGGCCTGGAACGAACTGAGTTGACCGGCACTGCTTTTGAGGCTGTCACGAAATACCGTGAACATGTGGAAGAAGTGGCGCAATTGAACGAAACGCGAGCGGATCGTGAAGTAGCTACCGAGCCCGACAATGAGCACGATCAGTACTTTGCCTGAGAGGAAGTCGTTGATGACTTCGAGCATGGATTATTCCTCGCTGTTTTTTGTGTGGGCAACAATGTTGGCCGGACAGACACATCGAGTTACACCCGTTTGCGCACGGCACAACAGGCGGGTCGATGTTCGTCCCGGTTTCATATCGCGGGTTTGTTATTAGTTCGGGTTTCGCATGGGTTGTGGCCTCGCTACCGACGACCGCTCACGCGAAGAGGGGCGGCACTATACCGAGGGCAGTACCGTCCGTCTGCACGGTTGTGGTGCATGCGGTCAAACGAGGGTGTTGCTTTTGTAGGAGCATGGCTTGCCCGCGATGGCGATAGTGAGGGCGCCATCGCGGGCAAGCCATGCTCCTACGGGCGTTGCGGTGCAGCAAAAAGTTAAAAAAAAGGGCCTGGAGAATAATCTCCAGGCCCTCAAAAGGTGAGAGGTGTCTAGTCCCTCGACCTGGTGAGCGATGGCTCTTCGTTAAAGAGCTGGCGTTGGTCAGGCTTTAAGCGGAACCAGACGCGGAGCAATCATGTTTTCCGGGCGCAGGATGTCGGCGAGCATTTCGTCGTCGAGCAAGCCTTCTTCGCGCACCAGTTCCAGCACGCCGCGGCCGCTTTCGAGGGCGATGCGGGCGATGCGGGTGGCGTTTTCGTAGCCGATGTACGGGTTCAGCGCAGTGACCAGGCCGATCGAATGCTCGACCAGTTCACGGCAGCGTTCTTCGTTGGCGGTGATGCCGGTGATGCAATGTTCGCGCAGCATGTCCATGGCGCGTTGCAGCAGGCGGATCGAGTCGAAGATCTTGAAGGCGATCAGCGGCTCCATCACGTTCAGTTGCAGCTGACCGCCTTCGGCCGCGATGGTCAGGGCCAGGTCGTTGCCGATGATCTGGAACGCTACCTGGTTCACGGCTTCCGGGATTACCGGGTTGACCTTGCCTGGCATGATCGAGCTGCCTGGCTGACGCGCCGGCAGGTTGATTTCGTTGATGCCGGTGCGTGGACCGCTGGACAGTAGTCGCAGGTCGTTGCAGATCTTCGACAGCTTGACCGCGGTGCGCTTGAGCATGCCGGAGAACAGCACGAAGGCGCCCATGTCGGAGGTGGCTTCGATCAGGTCGGCCGCCGGTACCAGCGGGTGACCGCTGATAGTGGCCAGGCGCTGAACGGCCAGGTGCTGGTAACGCGGGTCGGCGTTGATGCCGGTGCCGATCGCGGTACCGCCCAGGTTCACTTCGGTCAGCAGCTCAGGTGCCAACGTTTTCAAGCGCGCCAGGTCTTCGCCCAAGGTAGTGGCGAAGGCGCGGAATTCCTGGCCGAGGGTCATCGGCACGGCGTCTTGCAGCTGGGTACGGCCCATCTTCAGGACGTGGCTGAATTCTTCACCTTTGGCGGCGAACGACTGGATCAGGCTGTCGAGGCTGGCCAGCAGCGCGTCGTGACCCAACAGCAGGCCCAGGCGGATCGCCGTCGGGTAGGCGTCGTTGGTCGACTGCGCCATGTTCACGTCGTTGTTCGGGTGCAGGTACTGGTATTCGCCCTTCTGGTGACCCATTGCCTCCAGCGCGATGTTGGCGATGACTTCGTTGGCATTCATGTTGGTCGAAGTGCCAGCGCCGCCTTGAATCATGTCCACCACGAATTCTTCGTGGAAATCCCCGCGGATCAGTCGTGCACAGGCTTCGCTGATGGCAGCGTGCTTGGCTTCACTGAGGTGACCCAGCTCGCGGTTGGCGTCAGCGGCGGCTTGTTTGACCATCGCCAGGCCGACAACCAGCTTCGGGTAATGCGAAATCGGAACGCCGGAGAGACGGAAGTTGTTCACCGCTCGCAGGGTCTGGATGCCGTAATACGCTTGAGCCGGTACTTCGAGTACGCCAAGCAGGTCTTTTTCTGTGCGGAAAGATGCAGCGGAGGACATGATAGAAATCATCTCGATATGGACCCGGGCTGTGCCGGAACACTGCAAATGCTAGGCTTGTGGAGAATTTTCGGCCAATGCTGTTAAACACTGGCCTATGCACATTCGGCATAATGCCCATGTGACGCCGTGTTGACGGCGAGCGTGTGACCTAAATTGGTGCGTGTCCGGGAGGACGTGATGAATCTGGAAAGTAAATGGCTGGAGGACTTCAGTGCCCTGGCCGCCACCCGCAGCTTCTCCCAGGCAGCGGAACGCCGTTTTGTGACTCAACCGGCCTTTAGCCGCCGAATCCGCAGCCTCGAAGCCGCGCTGGGATTGACCCTGGTCAACCGCTCGCGCACACCGGTCGAGCTGACGGCGGCGGGCCAGTTGTTTCTGGTTACCGCGCGCACCGTGGTCGAGCAGCTCGGTGAAGTGCTGCGACACCTGCATCATCTGGAAGGCGGGCAGGGCGAAGTGATGCAAGTCGCGGCGGCGCACTCACTGGCGCTGGGGTTTTTCCCGCGCTGGATCGCGCAACTGCGCAATGAAGGCTTGAACATCGCTACACGGTTGGTGGCGACCAACGTCGGCGACGCTGTGCATGCGTTGCGCGAGGGCGGTTGTGACTTGATGCTGGCGTTCTATGACCCGGATGCGGCCATGCAGATGGACCCGGAAATCTTTCCTTCCTTGCACCTTGGGCACACCGAAATGCTCCCGGTGTGCGCGGCAGATGAGCACGGCAACCCCCTGTTCGATCTGGAGGACGAGGCCAGTGTGCCGTTGCTGGCGTACAGTGCAGGAGCGTTTCTCGGGCGTTCGGTCAATGGATTGCTGCGCCAGCGCGCGCTGCGCTTTACCACGGTGTATGAAACCGCCATGGCCGATAGCCTCAAAAGCATGGCGCTGGAAGGATTGGGGATTGCCTGGGTACCGCAACTGAGTGTGCGCGCCGAATTGGCGCGCGGTGAACTGGTGGTGTGTGGTGGCCCGCAATGGCATGTGCCGCTGGAGATTCGTCTGTATCGCTGTGCGCTGGTTCGTAAGGCCAATGTGCGGTTGTTGTGGCGCAAGCTCGAAGGCGGGGCCGCGCAAGGCACGACCGGTTAACGATGCCTTTGTAGGAGCACAGCTTGCTGGCGATGGCGTCTTCGAAATCGCCATCGCCAGCAAGCTGTGCTCCTACAGGGGGCGGGGCGATACCAAGTATTTCTACTGACTTGAAAGTCAATAAAACCGGGACTTTGCGCCGCATGACAGATGGTCGTTTCGGGGGCTGTTTATTGGCTTCATTGAGGTATACTGCGCGGCCTTCGGCCGGTTCGCCTGGCCATAATTCGTACAATCAAGCCACGCATTCTGCGTGGCTTGTTGTTTTTTGATGCGCCTGCGGGCGCCCAGAGAGAAGAGGCACGACGATGAGTGCATTGGTTGGCGTGATCATGGGCTCCAAGTCCGATTGGTCCACCCTTAGCCACACCGCCGATATGCTGGAAAAGCTCGGCATCCCTTACGAGGTGAAAGTGGTCTCTGCCCACCGCACCCCGGACCTGCTGTTCCAGTACGCTGAAGAAGCCGAGGCGCGTGGCATCGAGGTGATCATCGCCGGTGCCGGTGGCGCAGCCCACTTGCCTGGCATGTGTGCGGCCAAGACCCACCTGCCGGTGCTGGGCGTGCCGGTGCAGTCGGCGATGCTCTCGGGTGTCGATTCGCTGCTCTCGATCGTACAGATGCCAGCTGGCATTCCGGTCGCCACCCTGGCCATCGGCAAGGCCGGTGCGATCAACGCAGCCTTGCTGTCGGCGAGTATCCTGGGCGCCAAGCACCCGCAGTTCCACGCGGTGCTGAAAACCTTCCGTGCTGAGCAGACAGACAGCGTCCTGGAAAATCCAGACCCACGCATCGCCTGAGGTTGTTGACGATGAAGATCGGTGTAATCGGTGGCGGCCAGTTGGGTCGCATGTTGGCGCTGGCGGGCACTCCGCTGGGTATGAACTTCGCTTTCCTCGACCCGGCGCCGGACGCGTGTGCCGCCGCGTTGGGCGAACACCTGCGGGCCGATTACGGCGACCAGGACCACCTGCGTCAGCTGGCCGATGAAGTCGATCTGGTGACCTTCGAGTTCGAGAGCGTCCCGGCGGAAACCGTGGCGTTCCTGTCGCAGTTCGTGCCGGTTTACCCGAGCGCCGAAGCCCTGCGCATCGCTCGTGATCGCTGGTTCGAAAAGAGCATGTTCAAGGCCCTGGAGATTCCAACCCCGGCGTTCGCCGACATTCAGTCGCAAGCCGATCTGGACGCTGCCGTGGCTTCCATCGGTCTGCCCGCTGTGCTGAAAACCCGCACCCTGGGTTACGACGGCAAGGGCCAGAAAGTCCTGCGCACACCTGAAGATGTCGTTGGCACTTTCGCCGAGCTGGGCAGTGTGGCTTGCCTGCTGGAAGGCTTCGTACCCTTCACCGGCGAAGTCTCGCTGATCGCCGTGCGTGCTCGCGATGGCGAAACGAAGTTCTATCCGCTGGTACACAACACCCACGACAGCGGCATCCTCAAGCTGTCCGTGGCCAGCACCGATCACCCGTTGCAAGCCTTGGCCGAAGATTACTCCAGCCGGGTGCTCAAGCAGCTGAATTATGTTGGCGTAATGGCGTTCGAGTTCTTTGAAGTCGACGGGGGCCTGAAAGCCAACGAAATCGCCCCGCGCGTGCACAATTCCGGGCACTGGACCACCGAAGGCGCCGAGTGCAGCCAGTTCGAAAACCACCTGCGGGCGGTTGCCGGTCTGCCCCTGGGTTCGACCGCCAAGGTCGGCGAAAGCGCGATGCTGAACTTCATCGGTAAAGTGCCGGAGACCGACAAAGTCCTGGCCATCGCCGATTGCCATTTGCACCACTATGGCAAGGCGTTCAAGGTCGGTCGCAAGGTCGGTCACGCCAACCTGCGTTGTGCAGACCGCGAAACGCTGGCCGCGCAGATCCTCAAGGTCGAAGCGCTCATCGCCGAATAGTTTCATCTGGCAGCGGCGGAACCATTCAGGGACCGCCGTTCTCTCATGGCAGGATACGAAAGTCTGACTAGGCTTTCGCATAACTGTCCATTCAGAGGGAAATGCCATGGGAATTATCGGAACCATCTTTATCGGCTTGATCGTCGGCCTGCTGGCGCGCTTCTTGAAACCGGGCGATGACACCATGGGTTGGATCATGACCATCCTGCTCGGTATCGGCGGTTCGCTGGCGGCCACTTATGGCGGCCAGGCCCTGGGCTTCTACCAGGCGGGCGAAGGCGCAGGCTTCATCGGGGCGCTGGTGGGCGCCGTCATACTGCTGGTGATCTACGGCTTGATCAGAAAGAACTGATTCAAGCGACAAAGTCCTCTCGGCTGCGCAGCCCGGGAGGACTAGAATGCCCGGCGATTTTCCTTATCCTTACCGAGCATTTTCATGCGCCGTCTTCTGCTGACTCTTGTTTTACTGAGTACGGGCCTTGCCCATGCCGGCGAGCTGCCGGAAACCGACTGGCTCGAACTGATGCCCAAGTCAGACCAGAAAGCCCTTGAGGCCATGCCCGAAATCGATCACGACTCCCCGGAAGCCAATGGCACCTTCACAGAAAAAGGTGGCATGAAGCAGAGCAAGGGTTTGCCCGCGGTGATGTATTCGACCAAGACTGTAGTGTCGATGAACGACAAAGACATCCGTCTCGGTGGCTATCCGGTACCGCTGGAGTCCGACGCCAAGGGCCGCAGCACGTTGTTTTTCCTGGTGCCATACCCGGGGGCCTGCATCCACGTACCGCCGCCGCCACCCAATCAACTGGTGCTGGTGCGTTATCCCAAGGGATTGAAGCTGGATGACATCTACACGCCGCTGTGGGTGACCGGCACGCTGAAGATCGAGAAGGTCAGCAATGACCTGGCGGATGCAGCGTATGCGCTGGATGCGGCGAAAGTGAGGGTGGTGCAGGAGTCGGATTTGTAATCGAGTGAAGCAAAAAGATCGCAGCCTGCGGCAGCTCCTACACCGATCTCTGTAGGAGCTGCCGCAGGCTGCGATCTTTTGATCTTAAAGCGTTTTGCTGCCGATGCTGACGCCGAGGGTATGACTGGCACCCGGCGCCAACGTCACCACATCACCCATCACATTCGCCGTTTCAATGCACAGCATGCGCTGCCAGCCATCGTCGGCCATGTCGGTGAACGCCGCGGCGCGTTCGGTCCACGGGTTCCAGATCACTGCCGAACGTGAACCGCTACTGGTCAGCTCGATGCGCCGCTCCCAGGCCGGGTCGACAATGCTCAGCCGGCTCGGCGTATCCAGGTAGATGCGATCGGTTTCGCCGGTAAAGCGCAAGTCACCGGACTGGGGCACGGTTTTCCAGTCGTCCAGCGTCTCGATATAGCTCAGGCCGTCCAGCCCTTCGACATGCACATTGCGCACATCGCTGACCGCGAAATAGCTGTGCAGCGCCTGGCTGATTGTTACGGTGTCGATGCCTTGGTTGTGACTGGTCAGGCTGATATGCAGCTGCTCGTCAAGGCGAATGCTCAACTTCAGGTCGACCTTGTGCGGCCAGCCTGGCAAGCCGCCTACGGGGCAGGGCAGGAGGAACTCGATCTTCAAGCTTTCGCCCTCGGCCTCGATGCCGCCCAATTCCCAGTCGATCGCCCGCACCAACCCATGAGCGGCAGCGGGTTCGTTGCTGATGCGCATCGCCTGAACGCTCTGCGGGTTGCGTGCCAGGTTGCCGAACCATGGCCAGCACACCGGCACACCGGCGCGGATGCTTTTGCCCGCCTTGAAGACGGCCTCGTCGTTGAGCCAGATTAGCGGTGGCTGGCCAGCCAATTGATAGCTGAGGATGTGCGCACCTTGCTGGGCCACCAGCAATTCGGCCTGACCATGGCGGATGCGCCAGCAGTTCAGTTCATCCAGTTTGACGGCTTCAACGTTGGGCGTGCTCATGGGACAGCTCTCGATCAGTAACAATGACTGCAATGGACCGCAAAACGCTTATCGGGTTTAACGCCGCCCGCTTTTAACGTGCTCTGGGCGGAACCGAACGAGTACGGCCGCTGCCATCGATGGCGACGAACACAAACACTGCTTCAGTGACTTTGCGCCATTCGCTGGACAGTGGATCGTCGCTCCAGACCTCGACCATCATCTGGATCGAGCTGCGGCCGATTTCCAGTGCCTGGGTATAGAAGGAGAGCTGTGCGCCCACTGCGACCGGAACCAGGAATGCCATGCGGTCGATCGCGACAGTGGCCACGCGACCGCCAGCCACCTTGCTGGCCATCGCGGTACCGGCCAAATCCATCTGCGCCACCAGCCAGCCGCCGAAAATATCGCCAAAGCCGTTGGTTTCGCGAGGAAGCGCGGTGATTTGCAGGGCCAGATCGCCTTGCGGGATCGGATCTTCTTGTTCGAGCTCTATCATGCCGGGGGTGCCTCTGACCCGTGACTCTTCGTTTGTGTAGCGGGTGAATAGCCGTCTTGGAAAAACGATTCATCCCCGAACATACTGCGTTCGTCACGTTTTTCGTAAGGCGCCTAAAGGGAAACTCTGCGAAATCGCCTATGGACCTGAGGCGTTTTCGCACAGCAACCCTTGCAAGCTATCGCACAGTTGCGAGTATATCGGTCGGTAGACTCCGATACGACCGTCCGGTTCTCATTTTGACCATCAAATACGCGCCTCTATGTGCTTTTTAGAACAATTTGCTATCGTGCCGGTCCTGCCCGAGCCCTTGCCAGCGTTGTTGGGGCGGCAGACCTGACTATAAGAGAAGCCCTTGCCATGACCACAGCGCCCTCGAGTATCGCGCAGCCTTCCCAATCCGCACGTCCGTTGACCCGCAACGATTACAAGACGCTATCGCTGTCGGCCCTGGGCGGCGCGCTGGAATTCTACGATTTCATCATCTTCGTGTTCTTCGCGACCGTGGTGGGCAAGCTGTTCTTCCCGGCGGACATGCCCGAGTGGCTGCGCTTGATGCAGACCTTCGGCATCTTCGCCGCCGGCTACCTGGCGCGGCCACTGGGCGGCATCGTGATGGCGCACTTCGGCGACCTGCTGGGGCGCAAGAAGATGTTCACCCTGAGCATCTTCATGATGGCGGTGCCGACCCTGATCATGGGCCTGTTGCCGACCTATGCGCAGATCGGCATGTGGGCGCCGATCCTGTTGCTGCTGATGCGGGTGATCCAGGGCGCGGCGATTGGCGGTGAGGTGCCGGGTGCCTGGGTCTTCGTTTCTGAACACGTACCGCAGCGGCATGTTGGCTATGCCTGCGGCACCCTGACCAGCGGTCTGACGGCGGGGATCTTGCTGGGTTCTCTGGTCGCCACGGCGATCAACAGCCTTTACACGCCGGTGGAAGTGGCGGATTACGCCTGGCGGATCCCGTTCCTGTTGGGCGGCGTGTTTGGTCTGTTCTCGGTGTACCTGCGCCGCTGGCTGCACGAAACCCCGGTGTTCGCCGAACTGCAACAGCGCAAGGCCCTGGCCGAAGAAGTGCCGTTGCGTGCGGTGCTGCGTGACCATCGTGGCGCGATTGCCATTTCGATGCTGCTGACCTGGCTTTTGTCCGCTGCCATCGTGGTGTTGATCCTGATGACCCCGACCGTGCTGCAGACGGTCTACCACTTCGCGCCAACCACTGCGCTGCAGTCCAACAGTGTGGCAATCGTGTTCCTGAGCATTGGTTGCATCATTGCCGGTGCCTTGGCGGATCGCTTTGGTGCGGGGCGCGTGTTCGTTGTCGGTTGCACGGCATTGCTGGCCAGTTCCTGGACCTTCTATCACAGCCTGGCCGACCATCCCGACTGGTTGTTCCCGCTGTACGCACTGACCGGTCTGCTGGTGGGCACCATCGGTGCGGTACCGTACGTGATGGTCAAGGCGTTCCCGCCGGTGGTGCGTTTCAGCGGTCTGTCGTTCTCGTACAACGTGGCCTACGCGATTTTCGGTGGCCTGACGCCGCTGATTGTCAGCCTGTTGCTCAAGGAAAGTCCGATGGGGCCTGCCTATTATGTGGCGGTGCTTTGCGGGGTCGGGATTGTTGTGGGTGCGTATCTCTGGAAGAAGGGTCGCTAAGTCACCGCCGATCGTTCCCGCGCTCTGCGTGGGAACGATCTGTCGCCAAATACTGGCCTTTCATCTAATTGTCATATTTCAGCCATAGAGTGTTCACACGGCCTGCTGATACTTGGCCCCGAATAACACACCCTATCTGCTAGGAGTAAGGCATGAAACTGAAGCGTTTGATGGCGGCAATGACTTTTGTCGCTGCTGGCGTTGCGACTGCCAACGCGGTTGCCGCTGTTGACCCTGCTATCCCGAGCTACACCAAGATCACTGGTGTGTCGGGCAACCTGTCCAGCGTCGGCTCCGATACCCTGGCCAACCTCATGACCCTGTGGGCTGAGAACTACAAAAAAGAATACCCGAACGTCAACATCCAGATTCAGGCTGCCGGTTCTTCTACCGCGCCACCTGCGCTCACTGAAGGCACCGCTAACCTGGGCCCGATGAGCCGCAAGATGAAGGACACCGAACTGCAAGCCTTCGAAACCAAGTATGGCTACAAGCCAACCGCTATCCCGGTTGCCGTGGACGCCCTGGCTGTCTTCGTACATAAAGACAACCCGATCCAGCACCTGACCATGGAACAAGTCGACGCGATCTTCTCGTCCACTCGTCTATGCGGCGCTAAAACCGACGTGAAAACCTGGGGCGACCTGGGTGTGACCGGCGACCTGGCCAACAAGCCGGTACAACTGTTCGGTCGTAACTCGGTATCCGGCACCTACGGCTACTTCAAGGAAGAAGCCCTGTGCAAAGGCGATTACAAGCCAAACGTCAACGAACAACCAGGTTCGGCTTCGGTCGTGCAGTCGATCAGCTCCTCGCTGAACGGCGTCGGTTACTCGGGCATCGGCTACAAGACCGCTAGCGTGAAGACTGTGGCACTGGCCAAGAAAGGCAGCAGTGAATTCATCGAAGACACCGAAGAAAACGCCCTGAACGGCAAGTACCCGCTGTCGCGCTTCCTGTACGTATACGTCAACAAAGCCCCGAACAAGCCTCTGGCCCCGCTGGAAGCCGAGTTCGTGAAGCTGATTCTGTCGAAACAGGGCCAGGAAGTCGTGGTGAAAGACGGCTACATCCCACTTCCAGCCAAGGTTGCTGCCAAAGCACTGGCTGACCTGGGTCTGCAAGAAGGCGGTACCGAAGTCGTAAAAAAGTAAAACCCTAGGTCCGGGGCGCGCCCCGGATCTGTAGGAGCAAGGCTTGCCCGCGATGGCGTCGGCACATTCAGCAATGACGTGACTGAAAGACCGCTATCGCGAGCAAGCTTTGCTCCTACATGGCTCAGGGTTGCCATTTCCGGCAATCCGGCCCCCAAAATTCTCTATCCACTGCCAGTTCCCGCTGGCGGCGGATTTGTTGCGTCACTGCACTGTCATCTTTCTGTCATACAGAATCGCTAGGGTGTGCGAATGAATGATCTGGCCAATTCCACAATGACTACAAATCCCCCCAAGCGAATTGATTTCAATACGCCTGAGCTACAACGCAAGCGCCGCATCCGCGCGCTCAAGGATCGCCTGACCCGCTGGTATGTCCTCGTGGGCGGCCTCGCCGTTCTCGGTGCGATCACGCTGATCTTTTTCTTCCTCGCCTACGTCGTAGCACCCCTGTTCCAGGGTGCCAGCCTGACGTCCCAGGACGCCATCACGCCGGCCTGGATGCAAGACGCCGGCAAGCCGTTGATGATCTCCCTGGAAGAGCAGAACCAGGTCGCCATGCGGGTTTCCGACAAGGGCCAGGCGCTGTTCTTCGATATCGACAGTGGCGCCGAACTCAAGCGCGTCGATCTGCCGGTCCCTGCCGGTACTACCGTGACTTCCATCGGTGAAGACCAGCCAGGTCAACCGCTGGTGGCGGTGGGCTTGTCCAACGGTCAGGCACTGGTATTCCGTCACACCTACAAAGTCAGCTACCCGGACGGCAAGAAAACCATTACGCCGGCTATCGAGTATCCGTACGGCGAAACGCCAATCGCGCTGAATGAAGCCGGCGGTGTCCTGGAACACGTCAGCCTCAACGCCAACGATTCGACCCTGATGCTGGTCGGTGCCACCGGTTCGCAACTGAATGTTTTGTCGCTGACCAGCGAAGAAAACATGATGACCGGCGAAATCACCAACGAACAGAAGCGTATCGACCTGCCGCAAATGAACGAGCCGGTGAAGAACATTTTCGTCGACCCGCGCCAGCAGTGGTTGTACGTGATTAACGGTCGTGCCCAGGCCGACGTGTTCAGCCTGCGCGACAAGAGCCTCAACGGTCGCTACAAACTGCTTGAAGATGGCGAAGCGCAAATCACCGCCAGTACGCAGTTGGTGGGTGGCATCTCGCTGATCCTTGGTGACTCCAAAGGTGGCCTGGCCCAGTGGTTCATGGCCCGCGACCCGGATGGCGAGCAGCGCCTGAAGCAGATCCGCACCTTCCAGATGGGCAACACGCCGATCGTTGAAGTCACTGCCGAAGAGCGCCGCAAGGGCTTCGTCGCCCTCGACGCCTCCGGCAAGCTTGGCGTGTTCCACAGCACCGCACACCGTACCTTGTTGGTCGACCAGGTGGTCGAGGGCCAGGGCCTGTTCGGTCTGTCGCCACGGGCCAACCGCGTGATCGTCGAAGCCGGCGGCAAGCTGCAACCGTTGCTGCTGGATAACCCGCACCCGGAAGTGTCGTGGAGCGCGTTGTGGAGCAAGGTCTGGTACGAAAACTACGACGAGCCTAAATACGTCTGGCAATCGACCGCCGCCAACACCGACTTCGAACCGAAATTGAGCCTGTCGCCGCTGACCTTCGGTACCCTGAAAGCCGCGTTCTACGCCATGCTGCTGGCCGCTCCCCTGGCCGTCGCCGCTGCGATCTACACCGCGTACTTCATGGCCCCGGGCATGCGCCGCAAGGTCAAGCCGGTGATCGAGCTGATGGAAGCGATGCCGACGGTGATCCTCGGTTTCTTCGCCGGCCTGTTCCTCGCACCTTATGTCGAAGGGCATTTGCCGGGCATCTTCAGCCTGCTGATGCTGCTGCCGATCGGCATTCTGGTCGCCGGTTTCACCTTCAGCCGCCTGCCGGAATCGATCCGCCTGAAAGTCCCTGACGGCTGGGAAAGTGCCCTGCTGATTCCAGTGATCCTGTTCATTGGCTGGCTGTCGCTGTACATGAGCCCGTTCATGGAGAACTGGTTCTTCGGCGGTGACATGCGCATGTGGATCTCCCACGACCTGGGCATCACCTACGACCAGCGCAACGCACTGGTAGTCGGCCTGGCCATGGGCTTCGCGGTCATCCCGAACATCTATTCCATCGCCGAAGACGCCGTGTTCAGCGTGCCGCGTGGCCTGACCCTGGGTTCCCTGGCCCTCGGTGCCACGCCGTGGCAGACCATGACCCGCGTGGTGATCCTCACCGCCAGCCCGGGCATCTTCTCGGCGCTGATGATCGGCATGGGCCGTGCGGTCGGCGAAACCATGATCGTGTTGATGGCCACCGGTAACACCCCGGTCATGGAAATGAACCTGTTCGAAGGCCTGCGCACCCTGGCCGCCAACGTCGCGGTGGAAATGCCCGAGTCGGAAGTCGGCGGCAGCCACTACCGCGTGCTGTTCCTCTCGGCGCTGGTGCTGCTGTTGTTCACCTTCGTCATGAACACCCTCGCGGAACTGATTCGTCAGCGTCTGCGCAAGAAATACTCGTCGCTTTAAGAAAGGTAGAAGTCTGTGAAACAGAACTCCCTGAAAGGATGGTTCAAGAGCGGCGCCCCCGGCGTCTGGATCAGCGGTGGCGCGGTGTCCATCGCGGTCATCATGACCATTGGCCTGCTGGCAGTGATTGCCGTGCGCGGTCTGGGTCACTTCTGGCCGGCGGACCTGGTGCACGCCAGCTACGACGTGCCGGGCCAGGCCAATCACCTGGTCATCGGCGAAGTGGTGCAGAAGGAAGAAGTGCCACGTGCGCGTTTGAAGAGCGCCGGCTTGCCGGTGCCGGACGAAGGTCCGGAATTCATGACCCGCGAGCTGATCAAGGTTGGCAACCGTGACCTGAACGGCAACGACTTCACCTGGATCGTCGGCGAGTGGCTGACTAACCAGAAAACGCCACCAGAGCTGATGGCTATCGAGCGTCGCGAGTGGGGCAACTTCTACGGTTACCTGGTCAACGTCAAACAGGACGGCAAGGTCATCGCCGAAGGCGAAGCTGCATGGCCCGAGCTGCAAGCGCGGATCAACCGCGTGAATCAGCTGGCTGCCCAGCTCAAGACCCTGGAAAAAGTCGACATCGGCGCGATCAACGCCGGTCTCGAACGTATCCGCCTGCACGGCCGCAAACTGGAACTGGAAGGCAAGCTCGACGCGGCCGCGCAAGCGGACCTGGAATCCGAGCGCGCCGAGCTCAATGCCCGTTATCAGGACATCGAAGCGCGTCTGGGCGATCTGCACGCGCAGTTCAACCGCGACAGCCTCACCGCCCGCGATGCCAACGGCAAGGAAATCGAAATTGGTCTCGGTAAAGTGGTTCACGCCTATCAGCCGAACGCCATGGGCACGATGACCAAGATCGGTTTCTATTTCAGCAAGATCTGGGAATTCCTGTCCGACGACCCGCGTGAAGCGAACACCGAAGGCGGGATCTTCCCGGCGATCTTCGGCACCGTGATGATGACCCTGATCATGGCGATGATCGTCACCCCTTTCGGCGTGCTCGCGGCGGTGTACCTGCGTGAATATGCCAAGCAGAACACCCTGACCCGGATCATCCGGATCGCGGTGAACAACTTGGCCGGCGTTCCGGCGATCGTTTACGGCGTGTTCGGCCTGGGCTTCTTTGTCTACGTACTGGGCGGTTCGGTCGACCGCTTGTTCTTCCCGGAAGCGCTGCCGGCCCCGACCTTCGGTACACCGGGTCTGCTTTGGGCTTCGCTGACGCTGGCGCTGCTCGCGGTGCCGGTGGTGATCGTGGCGACCGAGGAAGGTCTGGCGCGTATCCCGCGCACCGTGCGTGAAGGCTCGCTGGCCCTTGGTGCAACCAAGGCCGAGACTCTCTGGAAGATCGTTATTCCAATGGCCAGCCCGGCCATGATGACCGGCATGATCCTCGCCGTGGCCCGCGCCGCCGGTGAAGTGGCGCCGCTGATGCTGGTGGGTGTGGTGAAACTGGCGCCGTCGCTGCCGGTGGATGGTAACTACCCGTACCTGCACCTCGACCAGAAGATCATGCACCTGGGCTTCCACATTTATGACGTCGGCTTCCAGAGCCCGAACGTCGAAGCCGCGCGGCCGCTGGTGTACGCCACGGCGCTGCTGCTGGTGCTGGTGATCGCCACGTTGAACCTGTCGGCCGTTTATATCCGTAACCACCTGCGCGAAAAGTACAAAGCGCTGGATAGCTGATCTCGCCGCCGCTCCCTGTAGGAGCACAGCTTGCTGGCGATGGCGATTTCAAGGACGCCATCGCGGGCAAGCCTTGCTCCTACAAGAGCGGCGCTACCGCCGGCCTTGATGCCAGCGGCCAATCGAACCGAATTTGTTAGCACAGGGAGCCTCCCATGCAGCACGAAGCACATACCCACGGCATCAACATGTCGGCCCTGGGTCGCGACAAACAGAGCCTGAACCTCGAGCAGGAAACCGTGGCCATCGAAGTGCCGGGCCTGAACCTGTTCTACGGCGATAAACAAGCGCTGTACGACGTCAGCATGAACATTCCGAAACAGCGCGTGACCGCCTTCATCGGCCCGTCCGGCTGCGGCAAGTCCACGCTGCTGCGTACTTTCAATCGCATGAACGACCTGGTGGACGGTTGCCGCGTCGAAGGCGAGATCAACCTGTACGGCAACAACATCTACCGCAAGGGCGAAGACGTGGCCGAGCTGCGTCGTCGCGTCGGCATGGTGTTCCAGAAGCCGAACCCGTTCCCGAAAACCATCTACGAAAACGTGGTTTACGGCCTGCGCATCCAGGGCATCAACAAGAAGCGCGTACTGGACGAAGCCGTTGAGTGGGCATTGAAAGGCGCGGCACTTTGGGATGAAGTCAAGGACCGTCTGCACGAGTCGGCACTGGGCCTGTCCGGTGGTCAGCAACAGCGTCTGGTCATCGCCCGCACCATCGCCGTGGAACCGGAAGTGCTGCTGCTCGACGAACCGTGCTCGGCACTCGATCCGATCTCGACGCTGAAAGTCGAAGAGCTGATCTACGAACTGAAATCGAAGTTCACCATCGTCATCGTGACCCACAACATGCAACAGGCCGCTCGGGTTTCCGACTACACGGCGTTCATGTACATGGGCAAGCTGGTGGAATTCGGCGACACCGATACCCTGTTCACCAATCCGGCGAAGAAGCAGACCGAAGACTACATCACCGGTCGTTATGGCTAGTTGAGGCAGCCGCAAGCTACAAGCTGCAAGCGGCAAGATAGAAGCGGTGCGATTTCAGGACTTATACATAACTGCTTGAAGCTTGCAGCTTGAAGCTTGCAACTTTCGCGGAGCGAAAAAGATGATTAGTAAAGAAGGCCTTACCCACCACATTTCCGCGCAATTCAACGCTGAGCTCGAGGAAGTGCGCAGCCACCTCCTGGCCATGGGCGGGCTGGTGGAAAAGCAGGTCAATGACGCGGTCACCGCGCTGATCGAGGCCGATTCCGGCCTGGCCCAGCAGGTTCGTGAGATCGACGACCAGATCAATCAGATGGAACGCAACATCGACGAAGAATGCCTGCGCATTCTCGCCCGTCGTCAGCCGGCGGCGTCCGATTTGCGCCTGATCATCAGCATTTCCAAATCGGTGATCGACCTGGAGCGCATCGGGGACGAAGCGACCAAGATCGCCCGTCGCGCCATCCAGTTGTGCGAAGAAGGCGAAGCGCCGCGCGGTTACGTCGAGGTCCGCCACATCGGCGACCAGGTGCGCAACATGGTTCGTGATGCACTGGATGCCTTTGCCCGTTTCGACGCCGACCTGGCGTTGTCGGTGGCGCAGTACGACAAGATCATCGACCGCGAGTACAAGACGGCCTTGCGTGAGCTGGCGACCTACATGATGGAAGACCCGCGCTCTATCTCGCGGGTCTTGAGCATTATCTGGGTGCTGCGTTCGCTGGAGCGTATCGGCGACCACGCGCGCAATATCGCGGAGCTGGTGATTTACCTGGTGCGCGGTACCGACGTACGTCACCTCGGTCTCAAGCGCATGAAAGAAGAAGTTGAAGGAACAGGCGGTGAAACCGCTAATGTTCCGGGCCAAGCTGACGATAAGTAAGATTGCCCAAGTAAAGCGCCCGGCCTATTGGCCGGGCGTTTTCGTTTGTGGTTCACGAATTCGAAACGCAGCACCCCGCGAACGAAAAGTCCCGGCGTGACTGAAGGTTTTTGGCAATGTGCCATCAGCAAGACGGTATGCTTGCCGGGATTTTTTAAAGGGGTTATGGATGAGTAAGGTCAGTGTGTTGGTCGTGGACGATGCCTCGTTCATTCGTGACCTGGTGAAGAAATGCCTGCGCAACTATTTCCCGGGCATGCGCATCGAAGACGCGGTCAATGGCCGCAAGGCTCAGTCGTTGCTGGCAAGGGAGGCATTCGACCTGGTGCTGTGCGATTGGGAAATGCCGGAAATGTCCGGCCTCGAACTGCTGACCTGGTGCCGCGAGCAAGACAGCCTCAAAGGCCTGCCATTCGTGATGGTGACCAGCCGCGGCGACAAGGAGAACGTCGTCCAGGCGATCCAGGCCGGGGTTTCCGGGTACGTCAGCAAACCGTTCACCAACGAGCAACTGATAACCAAGGTCAAGCAAGCGCTGCACAAGGTCGGCAAACTCGACAGCCTGATGAGCGTAGCGGCGACCAAAACGATCTCGGCATTCGGCAACGACACCCTGAACGCATTGACCGGCGCCAAGGCTGCCGTGAGCGCTCCAGCGGTCGCTGCACCGTCCCCAGGCCTGCTCAGCAACCCGCCGGTCAAGGCCCCGGTGGCTGCTGCCGGCGGCGGGCGTGGCCAGGGTCAACTGCGGTTGCCCAATGGCATCCAGCAGTGCGTGATCAAGGCGCTGAGCCTCAAGGAAGCGCTGCTGGTGGTCAAACGTACCGACAGCCTGCCGCAGGTTCTCGACAGCGCCGTACTGGATCTGGAACAGGGCGACAGTGCAGAAGTGGCCCGCCTCAATGGCTACCTGCACGCCGTGGTGGCCCACGAGCCCAGGCCCGATAGCGACTGGCTGCAGCTCACCTTCCGCTTCGTCGATCAGGACGCGCAGAAACTGGACTACATCTCCCGCCTGATTGCCCGTGGTACGGCGCAGAAGCATTTCATTCCTGGCGCGTAAATCCGGCGTCGCCTGCCGGTCCGCCTTCGCGAGCAGGCTCGCTCCCACATTGGAATGCATTTCAAATGTGGGAGCGAGCCTGCTCGCGAAGAGGCCTTCGGAATCACCACACGTCCATCTGAACATCTGCCGACTACCCGGGTCCATTGCAGCTGCTAGGCTCAATCCCAAGCCAAACTCGACAGAATCCCGCCCATGCTCGCGCGCCTGCTGTTTTTCTGTGGTCTGTTCATAGCCTCGACTTCGGCCATGGCCATGACCATCTACAAGTCCACCGACGCCAATGGCGTGGTCTCCTACAGTGACCGCCCCACGACAGGCTCCAAGGTGTTCACTTTCCAGGATCGCATGGACGAGCGCCTTGAGCGGCAGGTGTACCTCGTCATCATGAAGAAGGACGGGGTGGACAGCGTGTACGTGCGCAATGACCTGTATGCGCCGGTAGAGATCGAGTTGAGTTTCGTCGGGTTGAAGAACGTCAGTGGTGCGCCGAGTCGACCGATTCGCCGGGTGATGCCGTTGCGCAGCAGCATTCGTCTGGCGCAGCTCACGGCGACCCGGGCCGGAAGTCCGATTGCCTATATCCCCAAGTTCGAATATTCCCTGGGCGACCCCGCAGGCGCCTCCATGGCCTATCGCTACCCGTTGCCCTGGCGTGGCGGGCCGTTTCGGGTCAGTCAGGGCGCCAATGGCGAATATAGCCATTTCGGACCGAAGAACCGTTACGCCATAGACATCGCCATGCCCGAAGGCACACCGATCATTGCCGCGCGAGGCGGTGTTGTGATTAAAACTGAAAACAGTCAGAGCGGGCGTGGCACCGACGCGTCGGGCAATTTTGTGCGGGTGCTGCACGATGACGGGACAATGGGCGTGTACCTGCACCTGAAACAAGGCTCGGTCAGCGTTCGCGAAGGGCAAAGGGTGGCGGTGGGCAGCGCCCTGGCGCTATCAGGCAATACGGGCAACAGCAGCGGGCCACACCTGCACTTCGTGGTGCAGCGCAATACCGGAATGGGGCTGGTGTCGATTCCGTACCAGTTCAATCAGCCGGTAAATGCGTTGCCCAACTTTGCGTTGGGCAAACAGTGAAGGTAAGGAACCCCCTCACCACAACAGCCCTCCGGCTCCTGATCAATCGAGCATCAACACCTTGGCCAGCACAATCTTCGGCCCTTTCATCTTCTTGATGATGATGCGCAGGCCTTCCACTTCCAGCACTTCTTCCTCTTCAGGAACGCGCTTGAGGCTTTCGTAGACCAAACCTGCGAGGGTTTCGGCTTCAACGTGGTCCAGGTCGATACCCAGCAGCCGCTCGACCTTGAACAGTGGCGTATCGCCCCGTACGAGCAGCTTGCCTGGCTGATAGGCGAGGATGCCGCGCTCGGCCTTGCGGTGTTCGTCCTGGATATCGCCCACCAACACTTCCAGCACGTCTTCCATGGTCAGGTAGCCGATGATGTTGCCGTCGGCCTCCTCGACCACGGCGAAGTGCGAGCCGCCCTTGCGGAACTGCTCCAGCAACTGCGACAGCGGCATGTGCCGCGACACGCGCTCCAGCGGGCGGGTCAGTTCGGCCAGGTTGAACGACTCGGGAATGTGGTCCAGGGCCGCCAGTTCCAGCAACAGGTCCTTGATGTGGAGCAGGCCGACGAACTCCTGGCGCTCGCTGTCGTACACCGGATAGCGGCTGAACTTGTGGCGACGGAACATCGCCAGGATTTCCTTGAGTGGCGCGTTGAACTCCAGGGTCACCAGGTCTTCGCGGGAGTTGGCCCAGTCGACCACTTCCAGTTCGCCCATTTCCACGGCCGAGGCCAGTACGCGCATGCCCTGGTCGCTCGGGTCCTGGCCACGGCTGGAGTGCAGGATCAGTTTCAGTTCTTCGCGGCTGTAATGGTGCTCGTGATGCGGACCGGGTTCGCCTTGCCCGGCGATGCGCAGGATCTGGTTGGCGCTGGCGTTGAGCAGGTAAATGGCCGGGTACATGGCCCAGTAGAACAGGTACAGCGGCACGGCGGTCCACAGCGACAGCAGTTCGGGTTTGCGGATGGCCCACGATTTCGGGGCGAGCTCGCCGACCACGATGTGCAGGTACGAAATGATGAAGAACGCGGTGAAGAACGACACACCCTTGACCACTTCCGGCGACTGTACGCCGACCGTCTCCAGCACCGGCTCGAGAATATGCGCGAACGCCGGCTCACCGACCCAGCCCAAGCCGAGGGAGGCGAGGGTGATACCCAACTGGCACGCCGACAGGTAAGCATCGAGCTGACTGTGCACGGTGCGCAGGATGTGCCCGCGCCAGCCGTGTTGTTCAGCGATGGCTTCGACCCGGGTCGAGCGCAATTTGACCATGGCAAATTCCGCCGCAACGAAAAAACCGTTGAGCAAAACCAGGATCAGAGCGAAAAGAATCATGCCGAAGTCGGCGAATATCGTTGCGAGGGTCAAGCCAGGGGAAGGGTCCATGATGGAGTTTTGCGGGTTCCGTGTATTCGAAAGGAAAGAAAAAAGTGCGCCTGAAAAGCAGGCGCAAGTCAGCCAATGTAGCGGCTGACTTGGCAATTGCCTAGTGGCACGTGCTGGCCGGTATCAATCCGTGGTGCTGATAACCCGGGATTTGCTAACTTGGGCCGGGGCGAAATGGCAGGTAAAGGTGCTGCCGTGACCCGGCACGCTGCTGATTTCCATCCGCGCGCGATGGCGCAACAGCACGTGTTTGACGATCGCCAGGCCCAGCCCGGTGCCGCCGGTGTTGGAATTGCGGCTGGAGTCGACGCGGTAGAAACGTTCGGTCAGGCGCGGCAGGTGTTTGCTGTCGATGCCGATTCCGGAGTCCTGTACGCTCAGGTGCGCACCTTGCTCATCGCCCCACCAGCGAATGCGAATGTTGCCTTCGGCCTGGGTATATTTCACCGCGTTGAACACCAGGTTGGAAAACGCGCTGCGCAGTTCAGCTTCACTGCCCTTGAGCAGAATCGCCGGATCGGCTTCCAGGGTGATGCGCTGATTCTTCTGGCCGGACAGCTGTTGAGCGTCACCCTTGATCGATTGCAGCAAGCCATCGATGGCCACCGGTTGGTTGTCCGACGGGTAATCGGTGGCTTCCAGCTTGGCCAGCAACAGCAGGTCGTTGAGCAGGGTTTGCATGCGCCCGCCTTGTTGCTGCATTTGCTGCAGGGCACGGGTCCAGCGCGGGTTCACTTCCTCGACGTTATCGAGCAGGGTTTCCAGATAGCCACAGATCACCGTCAGCGGCGTGCGCAGCTCGTGGGAGACGTTGGCGATGAAGTCTTTGCGCATCTGCTCCAGCTGATGGATACGCGTCACGTCGCGCACCAGCATCAGGTGCTCATTGTTGCCGTAACGGGTGATGTACAGCTGGATGCGCATCCGATCGTTGGTCGGCGAAGGGATTTCCAGCGGTTCGGCGTAGCTGTCCTGCTCGAAGTATTCCTTGAAGCGCGGATGGCGTACCAGGTTGGTCACCGGCTGGCCACTGTCCTGCGGCGTCTTGAGGCCCAGCAGGGTTTCGGCGGCGCGGTTCCACCATTCCAGGTTGCCGTCGCTGTCGAGCATGACCACCGCGTCTTTCAATGCGGCGGTGGACTCCTGGACCCGGTCGATGACCGCTTGCAGGCGCCCGCGAACGCGTTGGTCGCGACGTTGCAGATGGTAGATATTATCGAACACTTCGCCCCACAGGCCGTAGCCATCGGGTGGCGCCTCATCGGGTTTGTGCAGGCGCAGCCATTCGTGCAGGCGCAGCAGTTGCTTGAGGGTCCAGGCCAGGTAAACGCCAAGTCCCGCGGCGAGGCTCCAGCCGTAGTAGCCGGTGATCAGGCCGATCACCAGGCAGGCGGTGACCAGCAGCAGCATGTGGCGAATCAGGGTGCCATGCCAGTTTTGGTTCACTTGAAAGCGCGTCCTTGTCAGCTTGTCGGGCGGTAAAGGTCCGGATCAGGCTTTGGTGGAAAAACGATAACCGGTGCCGCGCACGGTTTGTACCAGGTTTTCGTAGGCATCGCCGAGGGCTTTGCGCAGGCGGCGGATGTGCACGTCCACGGTACGCTCCTCGACATACACATTGCCTCCCCAGACCTGATCCAGCAACTGGCCACGGGTGTAGGCGCGTTCCTGGTGGGTCATGAAGAACTGCAGCAGACGGTATTCGGTCGGCCCCATTTCTGCCGGTTTGCCGTCGATGGTCACGCGGTGGCCAATCGGGTCCAGCAGTAGACCGCCGACTTCGATCGGCGCTTCGCCATCGGAAGGGCCGGCACGGCGTAGAACGGCTTTGAGGCGTGCGACCAGCTCACGCGGGGAAAAGGGCTTGGTGATGTAGTCATCGGCGCCAACTTCCAGGCCCTGGATCTTGTTGTCCTCTTCGCCCTTGGCGGTGAGCATGATGATCGGGATATCCCCGGTCAGCTCGTCGCGCTTGAGGCGGCGCGCCAGCTCGATGCCGGACGTGCCGGGCAGCATCCAGTCGAGCAGGATCAGGTCCGGTTTGCGATCGACGATAATGGCGTGGGCCTGCTGGGAGTTCTCCGCCTCCAGGCAGTCATAGCCGGCCATTTCCAACGCAACGGCGATCATTTCGCGAATGGGCGCTTCGTCGTCGACGATCAGAATGCTCCTGCCAACCATGCCTTAATCCTCTTGTCATTTAACTGTCTTGCGCCGCATTAGATAACGGAATTATTGCAGTCGTGTGACAGTATTTTAGTCGACCGGCGATTGTCATGAACCTGGACTAAGCTCTAAGTCCGAATCCTGACAACCACAAACGGAAGGTTTCCATGAAACACATTGCTCAATCCTGGAAGGCTTTACTGGTTACTGCTGCGCTAACGCTGCCGACCATGGCCTTCGCCGCCGAACCGGCGATGATGAAAGACGGCATGATGGTCGACCATAAAGGCATGACCGTGTACACGTTCGACAAGGACTCGGGCGGCAAGTCGATGTGTAATGACGAGTGCGCCAAGAACTGGCCGCCGATGATGGCACCGGCGGGTGCCGCGGCTACAGGCAAGTGGAGCGTCATCAAGCGCGATGACGGCACGAGTCAATATGCTTACGACGGCAAGCCACTGTATATGTTCGTGAAGGATGAAAAGCCTGGCGACATGAAGGGCGACAAAATGAAGGACGTCTGGCACGTCATGCGCGAATCGCAGAAGTAAAGTTTCACGCATTCGCACATCTGCCCCGGTTTCCGGGGCAGATTTCGATCAGCGCAACCCGTAATCCAGCACAATCCCGACAAAAATCGCCAACCCGGCCCAGTGGTTGTGCAAAAACGCTTTGAAACAGCGCATACGGTCCTTGCCACGGGTGTACCAGAACTCCCAGGCAAAACAGCCCGCCGCCACCGCCAGACCGAGATGGAACCAGCCACCCAGCTCGAATTTCGAGCCGGCCAGCAACAGGCAACCCAACGCCAACCCCTGCAAGGTCAGGATGATCACCCGATCGGCCTCGCCAAACAGGATCGCCGTGGATTTCACGCCGATCTTCAAATCATCGTCGCGGTCAGTCATCGCGTAATAAGTGTCGTAGCCCACCGTCCACATCAGGTTGGCGATGTACAGTAGCCAGGCCGCTGCCGGCAGTTCACCGGTTTCGGCGGTGAACGCCATCGGCATCCCCCAGGAAAACGCTGCGCCCAGCACCACCTGTGGGTAATAGGTGTAGCGCTTCATGAAGGGGTAGCTGAAGGCCAGCGCCAGGCCGCCGAGTGACAACCAGATGGTGGTGGCATTGGTGCACAGCACCAACAGGAAACTCACGCCCATCAGCAGCGCAAAGAACACCAGGGCTTCCCTGGAACTGATCTTGCCGCTCACCAGCGGTCGCTGTTCGGTGCGTTTCACGTGGCCGTCGACTTTGCGGTCCGCCCAATCATTGATCACGCAGCCGCCCGCGCGGGTCAGCACCACGCCAAGGACGAAAATCACGATATTGGCCAGCGATGGCGAACCCTTGCCGGCAATCCACAGCGCCCACAGCGTTGGCCATAGCAGCAGATAAATGCCGATCGGCTTGTCCATGCGCGTCAACTGAATGAAATCCCAGGCCCGGGGATTCAAGCGGTTCAAGGACTTGAGCAGGCTCTGGTACATCAGCAATTCTCCGGATCGGCGCGGGCGGCACTCCACAGGGTCGGCAGGAAGATCTCGGCCACCAGCACACTCAAGGCGCCACGGTCGAAACGCGAGCGACGGCCCCACAGCTCAGGCGTGCGTACTTCGCTTGGCAACCACGCCTGCGGGTAGTGGCAAACCTCAATGGCCCGGCGCTGAAAGGCTTGATCGCAAAACAGCAGCTCACCCAGGGAGCGGCTGCCCAACTCGTCCATGTGCAAGCCGTCACCCTGCAGCGCACTGCGTGCCGCGACGCTGCGGGCAAACACCCAGGCCTCGCCATGACCGCGCAGATACACTTCGCGCACCCAACCCTCACTGCCTTCGGCCAGGTCCAGGGCGGCGCATTCGTCAGCGCGCAGGGTCTGCCAGCCTTCGAACAGCGGCGTGACGCTGAAGCCGTCATTCGACAAACGGGTCAGGCGGCGGGTCAGCGATCCTTCGTCGAACAACCAGCCGAGGGTAGACGTGTCGGGGAGGGGAGCGAGTTGGCTTCTGGTCACCCAGAATGGGGATTTTGAGTGCGGCACAGTGAGTCATTATTGGCAGCAAATGAGGCGGCGAGCTTACCATGTCAGCTAATAAGTTTGAGTGATCTGGCCACCCATGCGCTGAACACGCTTGCATCTGTAGAGCTCGATCAGTAAAAAACGCTTTGAGCGCGATGGCAGTGCAGTAACCATCGACCGTCCGCGCCGGCAATAGCCTGAATCCTGAGGAAATACCTGAATGAAAAAGTGGCAATGTATCGTCTGCGGCCTGATCTATAACGAAGCCGACGGTTGGCCCGATGACGGCATTGCGCCGGGCACCCGTTGGGAAGATGTCCCGGCAGACTGGCTGTGCCCGGACTGCGGTGTGGGCAAAATGGATTTTGAAATGATCGAAATCGCCGCCTGAATAACTGAGGAGTCATGCATGAACGCACCTGTCGTAATCGTTGGTACCGGGCTGGCTGGCTACAATGTCGCCCGCGAGTTTCGCAAACTCGACAGCGAAACTCCGCTCCTGCTGATTACAGCCGATGATGGGCGTTCCTACTCCAAACCGATGCTCTCCACCGGTTTCGGCAAAAACAAGGATGCCGACGGCCTGAGCATGGCCGAACCGGGCGCCATGGCCGAGCAGTTGAAGGCCGAAGTGCGTACCCATACCCGCATCAGCGGCATTGACCCTGGCCACAAGCGTCTGTGGATCGGCGAAGAATCGGTCATTTACCGTGACTTGATCCTGGCATGGGGTGCGGAAACCGTGCGCGTGCCCATCGAAGGTGACGCGGCGGATTGCGTGTTCCCGATCAACGACCTGGAAGACTACGCGCGCTTTCGCGCGGCAGCGGCCGGCAAGCGTCGGGTGTTGCTGCTGGGCGCCGGCCTGATCGGCTGCGAATTCGCCAACGACCTGACCCTGGGTGGCTACGAGGTGCAATTGGTTGCACCGTGCGAGCAGGTCATGCCGACCCTGTTGCACCCGGCGGCGGCCGCAGCGGTCCAGGCCGGGCTGGAAAGCCTGGGTGCACGCTTCCACCTCGGGCCGGTGCTCAATCGCCTGCAACGCGTCGAAGACGGTCTGGAAGCGCATCTGTCCGATGGTCAGGTCATCCCGTGCGACGTGGTGGTCTCGGCCATTGGCCTGCGTCCGCGCATCGACCTGGCCGCCGCTGCCGGCCTGCAAGTCAATCGCGGCGTAGTGGTCGACCGTCACCTGCAAACTTCCCATGCCAACATCTACGCCCTGGGCGACTGTGCCGAGGTCGATGGGCTGAATCTGTTGTACGTGATGCCCCTGATGAGCTGTGCGAGAGCGCTGGCCCAGACCCTCGCCGGCAACCCGACGGTGGTCAACTATGGCCCGATGCCGATCACCGTCAAAACCCCGGTGTGCCCATTGGTGGTATCCCCGCCACCACGGGGTACAGAGGGCGTCTGGACAGTCGAAGGGCAGGGTGCCGACATCAAGGTTTTATGCCGCGATACCCACGGCAAACTGCTCGGTTATGCCCTGACAGGCGCGGCCGTGATGGAAAAACTGACCCTCAACAAAGAGCTTCCGGCACTGCTGGCGTAAATACCGGTCGTTCTGTCGGAATCACCCCCCTTTTGCCCATACATTGGCCGCGCCGACACTGGCGCGGCTCCTCGCTGCGTGCCATCCTCACTCCCGTCTGCCGCAGAGTAGAGCACCTGCGGCGCTTTGGGCGCTGCTCCACAGAGAGCGGCACGGACATAACAACAAAAAACCGTCGAAGGGGCTTCACTAATATGCGTAAACCAGAACTCGCCGCAGCCATTGCTGAAAAAGCCGATCTCACCAAAGAGCAGGCCAACCGCGTCCTCAACGCCGTTCTCGAAGAAATCACCGGCGCCCTGCACCGCAAAGACAGCGTGACGCTGGTAGGTTTCGGCACCTTCCTGCAACGCCACCGCGGCGCCCGCACCGGCAAAAACCCGCAAACCGGTGAGCCGGTTAAAATCAAGGCCAGCAACACTGTTGCGTTCAAGCCGGGTAAGTCGTTGAAGGATAGTGTTAATCCGTAATCCGCATCCCTTAAGCGGGGTCGTGAAAAAATGGGCACGCCAACGGGGTTGGGTGCCCATTTTTTTTGGCGTTGACTGTAACGCCAAGGAGTTCATCCATAACCCAGCGTCATGAGGGAAATGTCCGATAGTTTTGTGGGATGGAGGAGTGAAAGATCGTCCGAACGCGGCCCGAACCTTCGGCAGCTCCAAGAATGTGTTTCTTGAGGTGTAGGATCGGCGTGGGGGGGGCCAGCCCAGAGAGAAGGCACGATTGGTTCTACGTTGTCATTCTACTTATGGCCTAGGCGATTTTGCCTCTAAGCAGCTAGTTTAATATCGTTAAACACGGCTCGAAAATGATGAAATTCCTTACAAAATTGAGGAAGCATCCGACGCTTTTTTAAGGTTGGCCGTCGGAAGCGAGACGGTTAGCGTGGTCACTCCCAATATTCCTCGGAGATGCACCATGCCCAAGGTCAACGAATTGCCTGCCGGATCTACAGCCGAAAGCACTACGCCGTACATGTCCGCGACTTCGAGAAGGTTGCACCATGCTGCCAATCGCGCCTTGGACCATTACCTGAAACCCAATGCCCTGGTCATGACCGGGGCTCATACGCCAAGCACGATCTTTGTCGTGGCGCCGGACATCGACAACGAAACGCTATTGGCCCACGCCTGTGAGTCGTTGGCGTCGGCGAGTGTGATGGCGAGTGAAATCGCCGCGGTGCTGGAAGGGGCGCACCGTAGCACGCTGCTGGCGCTTCAGCAGGTGATCATGCTCGGTGAGCTGGCGGTGAATCGGGTACTAGATAACGTCGCCCCGTCGCACCCTGCTTGAGTCCCAAGACGAGAGCTTTCGTCAGTGACTTGGTAGTCATCGGCGTCAAAAAACGTAGCATCTCCGCCTAACGTAACTCGAAGGTGGCATTCTGGCTTTTAATCGATACACTGCGCCGGCCGTTCATTTTTCTTTTGAGGCTGTGCGCATGAAATTTCGTTTTCTGCTGTGGATGCTGGGTGTATTGATGGGCAGGGCCAGTCGTTCCAATCCTGCGTTCCAGCAGCAGTTGGGTGACAAGGCGTTGGTGTTTCAGCTGCAGACCCTTGACGGGAAAGTAGCGCGGCACTTCCGAGTGAAGGATCAGCGCATAACCAGCAAGGCGGGCGTTTATGCCGAGCCGGCGTTTGCGATTGCCTTCAAGGACGCCGCCTACGGCTTTGCCACGATGCAGGCCAAGAACAAGCAATTGGCATTCATGACCGGGATTCAAGACAAGTCGATTCAGATCAAGGGCAACCCGGCGCTGGTGATCTGGTTCCAGGGGCTGACCAAGTATTTGAAGCCGCGCAAAGCCAAAGCTTGAGGTGGTCAGCTAGACCGAGTTGGATTCATCGCGAGCAAGCTCGCTCCCACAGGGATCATGCATCCTGTGGGAGCGAGCTTGCTCCGCGGCGGCGTTCCGACGATGTTTTAGCCCTGGCTGAATTGCGAGGCCAGTTCACGCAGCAACACTTCAGCTTCCAGCACTTTGCTAACCACGTCTTCGGCTTTGGCACGGCTCAGGCCGAGACGCTCCAGCAGGGCGTCCGGAATGTCTTCGTCCGGTCCGGAGCCAATGCCTCGGCTGCGCAGCAGGCGTACGGCCAGGCAAACCAGGTTCGGGTACTCGGCGTAGGTGCCGTCGTAGGCTGGGTCGTGCTGGAAGCGCAGCGCGGTGGTGAGTTCTTCCGGCATGTCCCAGTAGCGCATCAGCCATGAGCCGATCTGTTCACGGCTGATGCCCAGCAGGTGTTGCTCGATGTAGCTGTGGCACAGGTGTGGGTTGACCTCCATGTGACGGCAGATCAGCGAGAAGTGCGGCGGGAACACGTGGGCCAGCAACAGGTAGCCGAAGTTGTGCAACAGGCCCGCCAGGTAGGTCAGGCCCGCTTCCGGGCGCTGGAGGCGGGGCATGGCTCGAGTCAGGCCTTCGATGACTGCGGCCGTGTAGATCGATTGCTGCCAGTACGGGGTGCTGTGTTGCGGGCGGTCCTTGGGCAGGCTCAAGGTTTTGCCCAGGGCCAGGCCCAGCGCCAGGTTGATCACCAGGTCGAAACCCAGTACGCGAACGATCGCGTCTTCTACCGAACGAATCTTGCCCGGTGAGGCGTAGTACGGGGATGCAGCCCAGCTCACCACCTGTGCGGCCAGCGCCGGGTCGGTTTCGACCACGCCGGTAATGTCGTCGATGGTGGCGTTGGGGTCGACGCGCAGTTTGATGATCTTCTGTGCCGTTTCGGCCAGCGGTGGAATCTCGATGGTCGCTTCCAGTCGTTGCTGGATACGTCGCGCAGTGAACGCCTGGACGGCCTGGGAGATTTCCTCGCGGTCATCGTCAGGGCGATCGAGGTTGGGGCGGATGCTGCTCAGGTTCTCGCCGAAGTTGGCGGCGCTGGCCTTGGTCAGCATGGACCTGAAGGCTTCACTGGTGATCTCCAGCAGCACGCCCGGCTCACCCGAATTGACCAGCACCATGGGCTCGCGCAACAGACTTTCTTCATACAGGCAGGGCGAGCTGGTCAGCGAGGGCAGGCCCGGTAGCAGGCTCAGGTTGTGTTTGCCGAGCATTTTCTCCAGACGCTCGGTCGACACGGCCGTGAGGCGGCGGCCCGTGAGTTCGGTCAGGCGATTGAGGTCCAGCAATTGACTCTGCGGGAACAGCACCATCAGCGCACCGACACTGTCATCAAGCAGCACGGCCTGGACTTTGCGCGCGGCGTTCAGGACGTGATGATCGAGCACTTCTTCGAAGGCAATGCCCATTTTGCCCAGCAGCAGCCGAATGACCGACGGAGCGTGCGGGGTAGCGGGTGCGAGGGCAACTTCGGTCATGGTCTGTATCCGTTTTAAAACAATTTCAGGAGTATAACCAGCTTGCTCAAAGCCATGGTCTGGAAACTGAGACGGTGCTCACACTTGGCCGTATTGCTGCCCATGGCGCAACCAGCGGTCAAGTAACGGGCTGACATGCTCAGGCCAGCGTTCCAGCAGGGCTTGGGCGGCGTCGCGTACGGCAGGCAGCAGGTCGGCGTCGCGCATCAGGTCGGCGACCTTGAATTGAAGCAGGCCGGTTTGCCGTGTGCCGAGCATTTCGCCGGGACCGCGCAATTCGAGGTCTTTTTCGGCGATCACGAAGCCGTCGTTGGTTTCGCGCATGATACCCAGTCGCTGGCGTCCGATCTGTGACAACGGCGGATGATAAAGCAGCACGCAATGACTGACCGCGCTACCCCGTCCGACGCGGCCGCGCAGCTGGTGCAGTTGCGCCAGGCCCAGGCGTTCGGGGTTTTCGATGATCATCAGGCTGGCGTTGGGCACGTCCACGCCGACTTCAATCACGGTGGTGGCGACCAGCAGCTGCAGGTTGCCAGCCTTGAATTGAGCCATCACTTCGGCTTTTTCGGCAGGTTTCATGCGGCCGTGAATCAGGCCCACTTTCAACTCGCCGAGGGCCGCGGTGAGGTCTTCGTAAGTGGTTTGCGCGGCCTGGCAGGTCAACTCTTCCGACTCTTCGATCAGCGTACATACCCAGTAGGCCTGACGCCCTTCGGCGCAGGCGCCGCGCACCCGCTCGATGACTTCTACGCGCCGGGTGTCGGTGATCAGTACGGTATTCACCGGGGTTCGGCCAGGCGGCAATTCATCGAGGATCGAGGTGTCGAGATCGGCGTAGGCGCTCATGGCCAAGGTACGAGGGATCGGCGTGGCGGTCATGATCAGCTGATGCGGGCACATGCGCCCGCCGACACCTTTCTGCCGCAACGCCAGGCGTTGTTGCACGCCGAAACGGTGCTGTTCATCGATGATCACCAGCGCCAGGTTCTGGAACTGCACTTCGTCCTGGAACAGCGCGTGGGTGCCGACCACCATGGGTGTGCCGCTGGCGATCTGCTCCAGTGCAGCCACGCGGTTCTTTCCCTTGAGCTTGCCGGCCAGCCAGGCGACTTCGATGCCCAGCGGTTCGAGCCAGCGCTTGAAGGTGATGTAGTGCTGTTCGGCGAGAATCTCGGTCGGCGCCATCAGCGCGACCTGATAACCCGCTTCCAGGGCCTGCAATGCGGCAAGGGCGGCGACCACTGTTTTGCCGGCGCCGACGTCACCTTGAATCAGCCGCAGCATCGGCTCGTGCTGACTGAGGTCGTAGGCGATTTCGTTGCCGACCCGCTGCTGTGCGCCCGTAGGACTGAAGCCGAGGTTGGCCAGGTACCTGGCCGGCAGCCGGGTGGCCTTGGGCATCGCCGGTGCGCGCAACGAGCGCATGCTCTCGCGCAGGCGTTGCTGGGACAGTTGATGGGTCAGCAGTTCTTCGAAGGCCAGGCGATGCTGGGCCCAGTGATGACCCAGGGCGAGTTCGTCGACGTCGGCATCGGCAGGCGGGTTATGCAGGTAGCGGATCGCATCGGCCAGCGGCGCCAGTTGGTAATCCCGGGCCAGTTCCTTTGGCAGCCAGTCGGGCAGGCTGCTGGGACCGAGCAGGGTCAGGGTTTGCATGCACAGTTGGCGCAGGCGTTGTTGCGTCAGACCCTCGGTGAGCGGGTACACCGGGGTCAGGGTTTCATCCACGGGCGGCGGTTCGTCGCCGGTAATGGCGCGGTATTCCGGGTGGTAGATTTCCAGTCCTGACGCACCGGGCCGCGCTTCGCCGTAGCAGCGAATCCGCGTACCGCGCTTAAGGCCTTCTTTCTGTGCATTGCTGAAGTGATAGAAGCGCAGGCTGAGCCCGCCGGTACCGTCCTGCAGGCGCACCACCAGGCTGCGGCGTCGGCCCATGACCACATCGGCACCGCTGACGGTGCCTTCGATCACGGCATCTTGCCCTGGGCGAAGCGCGCCGATCGGCACTACGCGAGTGCGATCCTGGTAACGCAGCGGCAGATGAAACAGAACGTCCTGGAGATTTTCCAGGCCGACCTTGGCCAGTTTTTCGGCCATGGCTTCGCCAACACCCTTGAGTGCTGTCACCGACACTTGCGACAACTCGGTCATGGCTTTGCTTAACCGGCCGTTACCGGTGCCGCGGGTTTGGCCACCGAGCACAGGCGAATGGAGTCAGCGAGGATTTCAATGGCCTTGGGCCGCGGGAAGCTCGCACGCCAGGCAATGGCTACGGTGCGGAATGGCACCGGCGCCGACAGCGGTCGAACCTCGATCACGCCGGGGGCGTAGTGATGGCTGTCGACCGCCGACAGCGGCAGGATCGAAATGCCGAGGCCGGAAGCAACCATGTGGCGGATGGTTTCCAGCGAGCTGGACTCCACCGTGGTGTGCTTGGCGCCGTCGTTGCCCTTGGTCAGGGTCGGGCAGGCTTCGAGTACCTGGTCCCGGAAGCAATGGCCTTCGCCGAGCAGCAGCAAGCTCTTGTCATTGAGCAGGCTGGCGTCGATGGATTCTTTCTGCGTCCATGGGTGCTGAGCCGGCATCAGGACATAGAACGGCTCGTCATAGAGCTGCAAGGTCAGCACGTCGGCTTCGTTGAACGGCAGGGCGATGATGATCGCGTCGAGTTCGCCGTTACGCAGTTTGTCGCGCAGCACGTGGGTGAAGTTTTCCTCGATGTACAACGGCATCTGCGGGGCAACCCGGTGCAGTTGCGGAATCAGGTGCGGGAACAGGTACGGGCCGACGGTATAGATCGCGCCGACCTTGAGCGGCGCGGTCAGCTGGTTCTTGCCAGCCTGGGCAAGTTCGCGGATGCCTTGGGCCTGTTCGAGCACTTTTTGCGCCTGGGCGACGATGCCTTCGCCGACCGGGGTCAAGCGCACGGCGCTTTTGCTGCGCTCGAAAATCAGCACACCGAGTTCGTCTTCAAGCTTTTTCACGCCCACCGACAGGGTCGGCTGGCTGACGTGACAACGCTCGGCGGCATGGCCGAAGTGTTGTTCTTGGGCGAGCGTAACGATGTAGCGTAATTCTGTGAGGGTCATAGCAAGCGTCCATGAAGTTGCGGGCCAAGCATACCGGCTGCAATCGATAGACGCACGTTATCAGACTGTGTGTGTGTAGGAGCGAGCTTGCTCGCGAAAAACCTGAGACCGCCTCGGGGTGTCAGGCTTCAAGCGTTATCGTTGACGACCATCGCGAGCAAGCTTGCTCCTACCGCCGGCGTTTTTCCAGCGAATAAACAAAGGGTGCAACAATTTCGATTGAGCCGTTAGTCAGCATATCTGCCGGCGGCTTGGGTAGCGGTTGGGCCCGGCGGATCATTTCCAGGGTCGCCCGGTCCAGATCCGCAGTACCGGAAGCACCCACCAGTTCGAACGACAGCACGTTGCCTTCGGCATCCACCACAAAGCGCAGCCGGTTCATGCCTTCCTTGCCCCGTGCCTGTGCACTGGCCGGGTACTTTTTGTACTTGGCCAGGTGGGCGAGCAGGGTGCCTTGCCAGCTGGCCTTGGCGGCCAATTGAGCAGGGGACGGACCAGGAGCAGGCTGGGCGGATTTCTCCGTCGGGGCCTGAGTCGGTTGTGCCTCGCTCGGTTTGGCTTCCGACGGTTTTTCCTTCGGCGGCTCGGGCTTTTTCTCTACCGGTTTGGGCGGTTGCGGCTTCGGCTTGGGTTTTACCGGCTTGGGCACGGCAATCTCGGCCTTCGGCGCTTCGGCAAGCTTGGGTATCGGCAGTTCTTCGACCGGAGTTGGCGGCTGCGGTGGCGTGACGACCTTCGGCGGTGCAGGCGGTGGCGGGGCGGGAACCGGTGCCAGTTCGACCATCATTGCCTGGGGCGGCAATTCGATGGGCGGGTGGGCAGTCCAGTTCACGGCCAGCGCGATCGCCAGGGCGTGAACGCCCAGCACGATGGCCAGGCTACCGCTGTAACGCGTCAGCTTATGGCGCGTAGTGATCATTTCTTGGCTGCCGTCTCGAGTCCGACCAGGCCCACCTTCAGGTAACCGGCGGCACGCAGGTTGTCCATCACGCTCATCAGGTCGCCGTAATCCACGCCTTTATCGGCCTGGAAGAAGATCGTCGTGTCTTTCTTGCCCTGGGTCCTGGCGTCGAGCGTGGCGCCGAGTGCTTCGGCCTTCACTTCGTCTTCGCCCAGGAACAGGCGCTGGTCAGCCTTGACGCTGAGGAACACCGGTTTCTCCGGCCGTGGCGCCGGTTTGGCGGTGGACGCGGGCAGGTCGACCTTGATGTCCACGGTGGCCAGCGGAGCCGCCACCATGAAGATGATCAGCAGCACCAGCATCACGTCGATGAACGGCGTGACGTTGATTTCGTGGTTTTCGGACAGATCGTCGTCTGCCCCTTCTTTCAAATGCAGGCCCATGGCCGATTACCCCACTTTCACCATGTGCGGTTTCGAGCTGCGCTCAGGCTGGTGGTCGAGGTCGCGGCTGACCAGCAGCAGGACTTCTGCCGACGCATCGGAGACCTGCGCTTTGTAACCGGCGATGGAGCGGGCGAACACGTTGTAGATCACCACCGCAGGGATCGCTGCAACCAGACCCAAAGCGGTCGCCAGCAGGGCTTCGGCGATGCCGGGGGCGACGACGGCGAGGTTGGTGGTCTGGGTCTTGGCGATGCCGATGAAGCTGTTCATGATGCCCCATACGGTACCGAACAGGCCGACGAACGGCGCGGTGGAGCCGATGGTGGCGAGGACGCCGGTGCCGCTGCTCATGTTGCGACCGCAAGCCGCTACCAGGCGCTCAAGGCGGAAGCTGACGCGTTCCTTGATGCCTTCTATCTCGCGGCTGCTGGCCGACAAACGCATTTCTTCCAGGGCGTCATGAACCAGCAGGTTGGCCAGCGTGCCTGGTTTGGTCGCCGATGCGCTGGCCTCCTTGAGCGTGGTGGCTTTTTTCAGGTGCACGATTTCATTGCGCAGACGACGCTTGGCGCCCATCAGCTCGAAGCCTTTGGCGATCCAGATGGTCCAGGTGATGATCGAAGCGATGGCCAGGCCGATCATCACGATTTTCACGATGATGTCGGCGTTCTGGTACATGCCCCACGGCGACAGGTCATGGGCCATGCCCAGGGTGTTGTCGGCTTCGAGGACTTCGGAAGCGTCTTCACCGATAGTGTCTGCCGGTACTGCCTGGGCAGGATCGGTTGCGACCGGCGTCACTGCCGGGGTGGCGTGGTCGGTCGGGGCAGGTGCGGCGGCGGCAGCCGGGGCGGCAGGGGCTTGTGCATCAGCAAAGGCGGCGGTCGGCGCCAGCATCAGGCTGAGTAGCAGGGCGGCCGCCGCGCTCCAGGCGCGAGGTCGTTTGGTTGGCGAAGCGGAGAGTTGATTACGTGTCATGCTGGGCCGGACCTGAGGGAAAAAGACGGTTAATGTTCTTCCAGGCCTCGTAAGGCCGAGAACAAAGTGGTCCGTATTATTGCAAGTAATTCTTGTTAACAGAAGTAATAGAGTATCTTTTTTTCCTTCATTCCTAGCCGCTCGTCCACTGCCAGCGCTGGTTTGTCCATTTTCGAGGAGAGTTTTCTGATGTCCGCGCCCTCTGTTTTGATCGCCGGTTGCGGTGATGTCGGCAGTCGTCTGGCCACGCAATTGCTGGCTGGCGGGTGGGAAGTCCATGGCCTGCGCCGTGACGTTTCACGCCTGCCCGACGGGGTTGTCGGGGTGGCCGGCGACTTGTTCAACAAAGACTGCCCAGCCACCTGGCCGGTCGGTGCGGTGGATTACCTGGTGTACTGCGCGGCCGCCACCGATCACGATGAAGCCGGTTACCGGGCCGCTTATGTCCAGGGCTTGCAGCATGTGCTGGAGTGGCTGGACGACTATGGGCAGGTGCCCAATCGCTTGCTGTTCGTTTCCAGCAGCAGTGTCTACGGCCAGCAGCAGGGCGAGTGGATTGACGAGGCTTCGCCAGCCGTGGCGACGGGTTATTCAGGGCGTGTGATGCTCGAGGCCGAGCAGGTTGCCCTTAATAGCGGCATTCCGGCCAGCATTGTGCGTTTGACCGGCATTTACGGTCCGGGCCGTGAGAAGTTTCTGACCCAGGTGCGCCAGGGTTATCGCGTGGCGGTCGATCCGCCGTTGTATGCCAATCGGATTCATGCAGACGACGCTGCCGGATTGATGGCGTTCCTGCTTGAGGCCGATCGACGTGGTGTGGCGATGGATGATGTCTACATCGGCGTCGATGACGCGCCAGCCGCGTTGGCGGATGTGGTGGGCTGGTTGCGCGAGTATCTGGGTGTGACCGAGTGGGCAGACGACGCCAGCGTGCGCCGCACCGGGAGCAAGCGTTGCAGCAATGCGCGGGCGAAGGCGTTGGGTTGGATGCCCAAGTATCCGAGTTTTCGCGAGGGTTATGCCGCGATCATTGAAGGGCGTTGCTGACCTGAAAACGCTACAAGCCCTTGTAGGAGCGAGCATGCTCGCGATGGGCGTTAACGATAACGCTGGAAACCTGACGCCCCGCGGCGCTCTCAGGTTCATCGTCGGAACGCCGCCCGGAGCATGCTCGCTCCTACAGTGACTCTGTGTTGCTTACTGCTTTTCCAGCAACCACTTGCGATTGCCCGGTGTGTACTGGGGCATTTCGTCTGCCTGGGCAGTATTCACAGCCTGGAAAATTTCCAGTTCCTTGCCTTTGCGCGCAAAGATCCAGGGGTTTCCCTGTCCGTTGAGTTGCAACCACATGTTGTCGTTGCCACCGCTCATCGACGCACAGTCACCTGCCAGGCACAGGGCATAGCGATCGGCTTCCGGCAGTCCGATGACCTGGCCGTCGGCCTGGAACTGCACGCTATTGCCTTCGCCGGGGCCGCTGACGACCTTCCAGCTACCGCCCATATACGCCGAGTACAGCGCGCGTTCGAAACTGGCACCCATCGGTGCGCCATCCGGAACCTGAATCAGCGCCCGGTCGAAGACCTGCTCGGGTTCGTTGTCGCTGGCGGCCTGGCTCAGTTGCTTGCCGTCACGCTTGAGCTCGCTGGCAGAGCTGCCATAAAAGTCGACTTTCCAGGCGCCGGACTGTTCGCCCAGCAACGTGCCTTCGACATTTTCAAAACCATTGGTGTAGCGGGCCTGACTGGCCTTGGTGTTGACGTCCCACTCCAGGTTCGGGCCGTAGGCCTGGAGGGCTTCACGCAGGGGGCTGCCTTTGGCTGCAGCATCGATCGCCGCCTGGTTGATCCAGGTGCCGCTGATGTCACGGTCGGCAGGGTCGCTGGCACATCCGCTCAAAAGCAGGGCGAGCAGCGAGAGAACAAGCGCTTTGCGCATGGTGGAATCCTTTCAGACTTTCTTTACTGCAGAGCAGTCGGCGCAGCCATGGGCTGCGCCAGACGCGTTACTCGATGACCAGGATGGCATCCATTTCAACCTGCGAACCCTTTGGCAGGGCCGCTACGCCGATGGCGGCGCGGGCTGGGTAAGGCTGGTCGAAGTACTTGCCCATGATCTCGTTGACCTTGGCGAAATGGCTCAGGTCGGTGAGGAAGATGTTCAGCTTGACGATGTCCTTGAACGAACCACCGGCGGCTTCAGCCACGGCCTTGAGGTTCTCGAACACCTGGACGGTCTGGGCTTCGAAGCCTTCGACCAGTTCCATGGTTTTTGGGTCCAGGGGAATCTGGCCCGACATGTAGACGGTGTTGCCAGCCTTGATCGCCTGGGAGTAAGTACCGATGGCGGCCGGGGCCTTGTCGCTGGTGATAACAGTCTTGGTCATTGATGACTCCTTGTAAGAGGTGGCTACGTTGGCGAGCTACGCGCGCATGCGGGTGATGCGAATCACGCCGGTCAGGGCGCGCAGTTTCTTGATCACGCGGGCCAGGTGCACACGGTCGTGTACGCTGACCACCAGTTGGACCACGCTGATGCGACCATCGCGTTCATCCATGCTGATTTTTTCGATATTGCCGTCGGCCGCGTTGACGCTGCTGGCCAGCAGGGCGATCAGGCCGCGCTGGTGTTCCAGCTCGACGCGCAGTTCGACGTTGAATTCGCCGGTGACATCCTTGGCCCACGAGAGCTGGATGCATTTTTCCGGGTTGTGGCGGATTTCGCTGATGTTGCGGCAGTTGTCCAGGTGCACGACCATGCCCTTGCCCGCGGACAGGTGGCCGACAATCGGGTCGCCCGGGATCGGCGTGCAGCACTTGGCATAGCTGAGAACCAGGCCTTCGGTGCCGCGAATCGCCAGCGGACCTTCCGGACTTGGCAACTGCTCACCTTCGCCCAGCAGGCGGCGAGCCACCACATAGGCCATGCGATTGCCCAGGCCGATGTCTTCAAGCAAGTCTTCGATCACTTCGAGGCGGTACTCGGCGAGCATCGCTTTCACGCGCTCTGCCGGGATTTTTTCCAGCGAACTGTCGAAACCGTTGAGCACCTTGTTCAGCAGGCGTTCGCCCAGGCTGATGGACTCGGAACGGCGCTGCAGTTTCAGCGCATGGCGAATGTGGGTGCGCGCCTTGCCGGTGACCACGAAGTTGAGCCACGCCGGGTTCGGCCGTGCGCCCGGAGCGCTGACGATCTCGACCGTGGAGCCGCTTTGCAGCGGTTCGGACAGCGGCGCGAGGCGACGGTTGATCCGGCAGGCAATGCAGCTGTTGCCGACGTCGGTGTGCACCGCGTAGGCGAAGTCGACCGCCGTGGAACCCTTGGGCAGCTCCATGATCCGGCCTTTGGGCGTGAACACGTAGACCTCGTCCGGGAACAGGTCGATCTTCACGCTTTCGATGAATTCCAGCGAGTTGCCGGCCCGTTGCTGCATTTCCAGCACGCCTTTGACCCACTGGCGGGCGCGGGCGTGCGTGCCTTTTGGCTGCTCGTCGCCGCTGGATTTGTACAGCCAATGGGCGGCGATGCCGTTGTTGGCCATCTCTTCCATTTCCCGGGTACGGATCTGGATCTCGATCGGAACACCGTGCATGCCGAACAGCGTGGTGTGCAGCGACTGATAGCCGTTTGCCTTGGGGATCGCGATGTAATCCTTGAAGCGCCCCGGCAACGGTTTGTACAAATTATGTACAGCGCCTAGAACGCGGTAGCAGGTATCGACCTTGTCGACGATGATCCGGAACGCGTAGACGTCCATGATCTCGTTGAAGGCTCGACGCTTGCCGCGCATCTTCTTGTAGATGCCGTAGAGGTGTTTCTGGCGACCGCTGACCTCGCCCTGGATTTCATCAATCGCCAGGCAATGGCTGAGGGATTCTTCAATCTTGTTGACGATTTCCTTGCGGTTGCCCCGGGCGCGCTTGACCGCCTGGTATATCCGCGCGGAACGCATCGGGTGCATGGCCTTGAAGCCAAGGTCTTCGAATTCTATGCGGATGGCGTGCATGCCCAGCCGGTTGGCGATGGGTGCATAGATTTCCAGGGTTTCCTTGGCGATGCGCCGGCGTTTTTCGCCGGACAGCACTTCCAGTGTCCGCATGTTGTGCAGGCGGTCGGCCAGCTTGACCAGGATCACGCGAATGTCGCGGGCCATGGCCATGGCCATTTTCTGGAAGTTTTCAGCCTGGGCTTCGGCCTTGGTCTCGAAGTTCATCTGGGTCAGTTTGCTGACCCCGTCGACCAGTTCGGCCACGGTTTCGCCAAATTGCGCTTGCAACGCTTCCTTGGCAATGCCGGTGTCTTCGATCACGTCATGCAGCATGGCCGCCATCAGGCTCTGATGGTCCATGTGCATGTCGGCAAGAATATTCGCCACCGCGAGTGGGTGCGTGACGTACGCCTCGCCGCTGCGGCGGCGTTGGCCGTCGTGGGCTTGTTCGGCGTAGAAATACGCTCGGCGGACCAGGTTGACCTGGTCTTTGCCGAGGTAGGTCGATAAGCGATCGGCGAGGGCGTCTATGCTCGGCATGATGACTCCTGCCGAAAGCTGTGTTCCCGCGCCGTGCTACGTCGACCAGGCATAGGCTTAGACGGCCTCGTTGGACTCGTCCTCGAATGCAGCGAAAAGCGGTTCATCTTCAACGATTTCGGCTTCGGCGATAGCTGCGTAGTCGATCAGGCCTTCAGCGATTTCACGCAGGGCGACGACGGTAGGCTTGTCGTTTTCCCATGCTACTTTCGGCTCTTTGCCGCCGGTGGCCAGTTGACGGGCACGCTTGGTAGAGAGCATGACCAGCTCAAAGCGGTTATCCACGTGTTCTAGGCAGTCTTCAACGGTTACGCGGGCCATGGTCTTCCTCGTAGCAAATGCAATATGCGCGCTGCCCGGATGGGCGAGCGGACTCAACAGTTTAAAAAATCACCAGCGATTAGGGAAGCGCTGATTTTTTGACCAAGCCCTTCAACGCGCTACAAGTGCCAATGTAAAGCCCTTGCAGCTGTTTTGGGAAGAGCTCTTTAGCCGAGCAGTTCAGCCAGCAATTTGCCAAAACGTTGCTGCTGGCGTTTCTGTTGCAGCTGATTAGCGCGGAAAATCGCCTTCAGGTCGTCCAGCGCGTGGGCGAAATCGTCGTTGATAATCAGGTAGTCGTAGTCGACGTAGTGGCTCATTTCGCTGA
This sequence comes from Pseudomonas sp. LBUM1649, assembly GCF_059716155.1. NCBI lineage: Bacteria > Pseudomonadati > Pseudomonadota > Gammaproteobacteria > Pseudomonadales > Pseudomonadaceae > Pseudomonas > Pseudomonas sp. LBUM1649. Next base: position 6,564,138 of record NZ_CP166807.1, on the reverse strand, counting down.
CGGCTTCGCGCATGCGGCCTTCGATGATCTCGTTGCTATCCTGGCCGCGGTTATCCAGGCGCTGGCGCAGGGCCTCCTGGCTCGGCGGCAGGATGAAGATCGAGCGCGCCTGGGGCATCAGTTTGCGCACCTGCTCGGCGCCCTGCCAGTCGATTTCCAGGATCAGGTCGTGGCCTTCGTCCAGGGTCTGCTGCAAGTGGCTCTGCGAGGTGCCGTAGAGATTGCCGAACACCTCGGCGCGCTCAAGGAAATCGCCGTGCTCGATCATCTTCACGAACTCTTCGCGCGAGACGAAGTTGTAGTTCACGCCGTCCACTTCGCCCGGACGCATGGCGCGGGTAGTGTGGGAAACGGAAACCTGGATCTGCGGCTGGGCGTCGATCAAGGCCTTGACCAGGCTGGTCTTGCCGGCGCCCGAAGGCGCGGAAATGATGTAGAGAGTGCCGGTGCTGTGGGTCATGTGGGGTTTGCCTTACTCAATATTCTGCACTTGTTCGCGCATCTGCTCGATCAACACCTTGAGGTTGACCGCAGCCTGGGTGCTGCGCGGGTCGAAGGCTTTGGAGCCCAGTGTGTTGGCTTCGCGGTTGAGCTCCTGCATCAGGAAGTCCAGGCGCCGCCCGGCGGCACCGCCGGACTTGAGCACCCGGCGAACTTCGATGATGTGAGTGCTCAGGCGATCCAGTTCTTCGGCGACGTCGCTTTTTTGCGCGAGCATGACCATTTCCTGCTCCAGGCGCTGCGGGTCCATCTCGGCCTTCATGTCGGCGAAGCGGTCGAGCACTTTCTGGCGCTGGGTGGCGAGCATCTGCGGAACGAGCTCGCGCAGGGTCACCACGTCTTCTTCGATGGACGTCAGGCGATCGTTGATCAGCCGCGCCAACTCCGCGCCTTCGCGCTCGCGGCCGGCCTTGAGCTCTTTGAGGCCCTGGTTGAACAGCGCCAGCGCCTCGGCGTTCAGCGCTTGCGGGTCGGTCGCATCGCCCACCAGTACGCCTGGCCACGCCAGGACTTCGAGCGGGTTCAGTGCCGCCGGATTCTTGATCAGGCTGGCGATCGTCTCGGCGGCTGCGACCAGTTGCGCCGCGCGTTCCTGGTCCACTTGCAGCGGTTTGCCGGTGTTTTCTTCGGTGAAGCGCAGGGTGCATTCGAGCTTGCCCCGCGATACGCCCTGGCGCAGGGCTTCACGCACAGCGCCTTCAAGGTCGCGAAAGGACTCCGGCAGGCGCAGGTGGGGCTCGAGGTAGCGGCTGTTGACCGAGCGCAGTTCCCAGCTCAGGGTGCCCTGGACCCCGGCTTTCTCGACGCGGGCGAAGGCGGTCATGCTGTGCACCATGGAGGTACCTCGCAATGCAGATCGGCGCGCAACTGACGTTCCGGCCATCCGATATCAATGAATTTAAGCCGACTGGCAACAAAGGCGCAGGATTGTAGCGCAGTGGCGTGGATGCGCCCAAACACACGGTGTGACAAAGGCCTGCAGGTCGTCGGCAGCGGGCTGTGCAGAGCCTTCGCTCGTCCGAGGATTTTTTTAGAAGTGCCCAGTCGTGGCTGGCGGCTCTATAATGCTCCGCAGTTTTCCGTCCCCGTACAGGTATCCCTTATGAAACGTCCAAGTGGTCGCGCTGCCGATCAGCTCCGCTCGATCCGCATTACCCGCAACTACACCAAACACGCCGAGGGATCCGTACTGGTCGAGTTCGGTGACACCAAGGTCATCTGCACCGTCAGCGTCGAAAACGGCGTGCCGCGGTTCCTCAAGGGCCAGGGCCAGGGCTGGTTGACGGCCGAGTACGGCATGCTGCCGCGCGCTACCGGCGAGCGTAACCAGCGTGAAGCCAGCCGCGGCAAACAAGGCGGCCGTACCCTGGAAATCCAGCGCCTGATTGGCCGTTCCCTGCGCGCTGCGCTGGACATGACCAAGCTGGGCGACGTCACCCTTTACGTTGACTGCGACGTGATCCAGGCTGACGGTGGTACGCGCACCGCATCCATCACCGGCGCCATGGTTGCCCTGGTCGATGCCTTGAAAGTGATCAAGAAGCGCGGCGGCCTGAAAGGCGGCGACCCGCTCAAGCAAATGATCGGTGCGGTGTCGGTGGGCATGTATCAAGGCGAGCCTGTGCTCGACCTCGACTACCTGGAAGACTCGGCTGCCGAGACCGACCTGAACGTGGTGATGACCAGCACTGGCGGCTTCATCGAAGTCCAGGGTACTGCCGAAGGCGCGCCGTTCCAGCCTGAAGAGCTAAACGCCATGCTGGAACTGGCGAAACAAGGCATGAACGAAATTTTCGATCTGCAGAAGGCTGCACTGGCTGACTGATCGGAATGCCACAGACAAGGAGGACGTCATGAGTGACGAGCAGCAGTTGCTTCCCGTGCCGAGCAAAGAGGTTCGGCAGTGGGCAATGTTTTGTCACTTGTCCGCCTTGCTTGGGATCTGGATTCCGTTCGGCTCGCTGATCGGCCCGCTGGTTCTGTGGCAAATGAAGCGCGAGATGGACCCCTTCATCGACGCGCAGGGCAAGGAGGCGCTGAACTTTCAGATCACCGTCGCCATTGCTTCTGCCATTTGCTTGCTGCTGATGCTGGTGATTATCGGGTTTTTCCTGTTTGGCCTGGTGGCGATCGGGGCGTTGGTGTTGACGATCATTGGTGGTGTGAAAGCCAATGAAGGGGTGCCTTATCGGTATCCTTTCACGTGGCGATTGATCAAGTAAGCCAGGCAAAGAAGGCTCGCTTTAAAGTAAATGCCCCGACATGCCGGGGTATTTTTTTGAATTCACTTTAGTCACAAACTGCAATGGTTCCGTTCGGGCTATATGCTTGGCAATGAGACTTGGCGATTGATAAAGTTGCGCCACGTAATATTTACTAAGAAATATTTCGATACATTCAGACCATTGAGGGTCCCTGAATCTAAAACCAATCAGTGTTGAGAGCAATCAACCTGTTCTTGAGGCGTGTCCAGGTAAAAAGTTCGCCCATGAATGTTTACCCAAGAATACCCTGAATGATTCAGCTCGATTTTTATGGAACACTTGTCGCCGCCTCTTTAGTACTGTTACTGGGGCGAGGTCTTGTTGCGCGTGTCGGTTTTTTACGCACTTATAATATTCCGGAACCTGTAGCGGGTGGTCTGGTTGTTGCCCTGGTTCTTTTGGCCTTGCGAAGCCTTGATATTCAAGTTCGATTTGATACCTCACTGCAAACTCCGTTGATGTTGGCGTTTTTTGCCACCATTGGTTTAAGCGCAGACTTTGCCAGTCTGAAGAAAGGCGGGCGGGTAGTGGGGATTTTCCTGCTGGCGGTCACCGGACTCCTGGTGGTCCAGAATGCCATGGGCATCGGACTCGCGACGACGTTGGGGCTCGATCCTTTGATGGGCTTGCTGACGGGCTCGATTACCCTGGCGGGCGGTCACGGTACAGGCGCTGCGTGGGGAGCGACGTTCAGTGAGAAGTTCGGACTGGCGTCTGCCTCTGAACTTGCAATGGCCTCTGCGACGTTTGGCTTGGTGCTGGGCGGTTTGATTGGTGGCCCTGTCGCTCGCCTGCTAATCAACAGGGTTCAGGTACCTGGCTGTGATCAAGAAAAGCCACGGCTGCCAAAGGGCTTCGAGCAACCGAACAAGGAGCGTTCGATCACGCCATTTTCGTTTATCGAGACACTCGCGCTGATTTCGGTCAGCTTGCTGGCAGGCTCCCTGCTCAATAGTTTGCTTCACGAAACCGCGTTTGAATTGCCGACGTTCGTTTGCGTGTTGTTCGTGGGCGTACTTTTACGCAACGGGCTTTCAGCGCTTGGCTTGTATCAGGTATTTGAGCGTGAAGTCTCGGTGTTGGGGAATGTCAGCTTGTCGCTGTTTCTGGCGATCGCACTGATGTCGCTCAAACTGTGGGACCTGGCTGCACTGGCTTTGCCGTTCTTCATTATCCTGGCTGTGCAAACGTTAGTCATGGCACTGTTTGCGATATTCGTGACGTTCAGGGTCATGGGCAGTAACTACGATGCGGCAGTACTGGCGGCAGGGCACTGCGGTTTTGGACTGGGTGCCACGCCAACTGCCATCGCTAACATGCAGGCGGTGACACAGCGCTACGGACCGTCTCAGATAGCGTTCCTGGTGGTGCCGATGGTGGGGGCTTTCTTCATCGACATCATTAATGTGATTGTAATTAAGATGTACCTTGCGTTGCCGTTGTTCGCCGCTGTTTGAAGTTCAGGCTACGTAATGCCATAAGAAAAATGCCCGTATCTTGCGATACGGGCATTTTCTTTAATCAGCAAGGCTTAGATCGTGAGCGTCCAGTCGTAGTCCACGATCAGCGGCGCGTGTTGCGAGAAACGTGGCTGACGTGGCAGGCGCGCACTGCGTACGAAGCGGCGCAGGCCCGGGGTCAGGATCTGGTAATCGAAGCGCCAGCCGAGGTTGAGCATTTCGGCCTGTTCGTTATCCGGCCACCAGCTGTACTGGTCGCCTTCACGGCTGACTTCGCGCAGGGCATCGACGTAACCCATGTTGCCGACAATCTCGTCCATCCAGGCGCGTTCAGGCGCCAGGAAGCCCGGGGATTGCTGGCTGTCACGCCAGTTCTTGATGTCCAGCTTCTGTTGCGCGACGTACAGCGAGCCACAATAAATGTACTCGCGGCGTTTGCGCCGCTGCTTGTCCAGGTACTTGGCGAAGTCGTCCATGAGCTTGAACTTCTGGTTCAAGTCCTCATCGCCGTTCATTCCGGAAGGAAGCAGCAAAGTTGCAATACTGACTTTGTCGAAATCTGCTTGCAGGTAGCGCCCGTAGCGGTCGGCCGTCTCGAAACCGAGACCGCTGATGACAGCCTTCGGTTGCAACCGCGAGTACAAAGCCACGCCGCCTTGGGCGGGAACTTCGGCGTCGCAGGCATAAAGGAAGTATCCATCCAGTTGGAAGGCTGGATCGTCCAGTTCAAAGGCGGAGGCACGGGTGTCCTGCAGGCAGATGACGTCGGCATTCTGTGCCTGCAGCCAACTGAGCAAACCTCGCTCGACTGCAGCCTGAATACCATTGACGTTCACACTGATGATCCGCATAAATGGCCCCAAAAATCGCGTGCGTGTATGATACACGGCGTCAACCTAATTAGCTAAATCCGTGGTATTTGGGGTTTTTTTCATGCAAGCGTATCAGCGCGATTTCATTCGTTTTGCCATCGATCGCGGCGTTTTGCGCTTCGGTGAGTTCACGCTGAAGTCCGGGCGCACCAGTCCTTACTTCTTCAATGCGGGCCTGTTCAATTCGGGTTCGGCCCTGGCGCAGCTGGGTCGTTTTTACGCCGCAGCCATTGCCGAAAGCGGTATTGCCTTCGATGTTCTGTTCGGCCCGGCCTACAAGGGCATCCCTTTGGCAGCGACCACTGCAGTGGCATTGGCCGAACATCACGGTCGTGACCTGCCATGGTGCTTCAATCGCAAGGAAGCCAAGGCTCACGGTGAAGGCGGTAGCCTGGTCGGCGCACCGCTGACCGGCAATGTGCTGATCATCGACGACGTGATTACTGCTGGCACCGCGATCCGTGAAGTGATGCAGATCATCGCCTCCCAGGACGGCGCCAAGGCAGCCGGCGTGCTGATCGCCCTGAACCGTCAGGAGCGTGGCAACGGTGAGTTGTCAGCGATCCAGGAAGTGGAGCGTGATTTCGGTATTCCGGTGATCAGTATCGTTTCGCTGAACCAGGTGCTGGAATTCCTCGCCGACGATCCGCAACTCAAGCAGCATTTGCCGGCCGTAGAGGCCTACCGCGCCCAATTCGGCGTTTAGTGCGCGGACCTGTAGGAGCAAGGCTTGCCCGCGATGAACGATAACGCGGTGCATCAGATACACCGCGGTGCCTCAATCGCGGGCAAGCCTTGCTCCTACAGGGATCGAGGGCAAAAAAAGACCCCGTTCAGTCAGACCGAACGGGGTCTTTTTGTGTGCGCTATCGCTTAAGGACGCTTGCGATTGCTGATCAAGGTGCCCACACCGGTGTCGGTGAAGATCTCCAGCAGAATCGCATTCGGTACCCGGCCATCAATGATCAGCGAACTGCCCACGCCGCCCTGGACCGCTTCCAGTGCGCAACGGATCTTTGGCAGCATGCCGCCGTAGATGGTGCCGTCGGCGATCAGGTCATCGACCTGCTGGGTGGTCAAGCCGGTCAGGACCGTGCCCGACTTGTCCATCAGGCCCGCAATGTTGGTCAGCAACATCAGCTTCTCGGCTTTCAGCGCCTCGGCCACCTTGCCGGCCACCAGGTCGGCGTTGATGTTGTACGACTCGCCATTGGCGCCAACGCCGATTGGCGCGATCACAGGGATGAAATCACCTTTGACCAGCAGGTTCAGCAGATCGGTGTTGATGCCGACGACTTCGCCGACATGGCCGATATCGATGATTTCCGGGGTGGTCATCTCCGGCGTCTGGCGGGTGACGGTGAGTTTCTTCGCACGAATCAGCTCGGCGTCTTTGCCGGTCAGGCCGATGGCGCTACCGCCGTGACGGTTGATCAGGTTGACGATGTCCTTGTTGACCTGGCCACCGAGGACCATCTCCACCACGTCCATGGTCGCGGCATCGGTAACGCGCATGCCGTCGACGAAGTGGCTCTCGATCGACAGGCGCTTGAGCAGATCACCGATTTGCGGGCCGCCGCCGTGAACCACGACCGGGTTGATACCCACGGCCTTCATCAGCACGATGTCGCGGGCGAAGCCGGTTTTCAGCTCCTCGCTTTCCATCGCGTTGCCGCCGTATTTGATCACCAGTGTCTTGCCGACATAGCGGCGAATGTAAGGCAGCGCTTCGGACAGGACCTTGGCGGTGTTGGCGGCGGCTTCGCGTTCGAGGGTCATTCAGGGCTCCGGGTGAATCAGAACGGTAGTTGGAGATCAGGTGCAACACGCTTCAACTGGACGTGGAAAACGTCTTTGATGCGCTGCAATTCAGCCTCGTCATCGGCCTCGAAACGCAGGACCAGCACCGGTGTGGTGTTGGAGGCGCGAACCAGGCCCCAGCCTTTGGCATAGTCGACTCGCACGCCGTCAATGGGGGTCAGGTCGGCGCCTTCACCCCACTTCGCGTCGTGCAATGCATCAATGATGCTGAATTTGCTCTCTTCGGTCACATGGATATTGATTTCCGGCGTAGAAATATCGTTCGGGAAGGTCGCGAACAACTCTTCGGCGGTGGATTTTTCTTTGCTGAGGATTTCCAGCAACCGCGCGGCGCTGTAAATGCCGTCGTCGAAACCGAACCAGCGCTCCTTGAAGAAGATGTGCCCGCTCATTTCGCCGGCCAACAGGGCGCCGGATTGTTTCATTTTCTTCTTGATCAACGAATGACCGGTTTTCCACATGAGCGGACGACCACCGTATTCCTTGATCAGGGGGATCAAGCGTCGGGTGCATTTGACGTCGAAGATGATTTCCGCATTCGGGTTGCGCGCCACCACGTCGCGGGCGAACAGCATCAGCAGGCGGTCCGGAAAGACGATGCTGCCGGTGTTGGTCACCACACCGACGCGGTCGCCGTCGCCGTCGAAAGCCAGGCCGATATCGGCGTTGGTTTCCTTGACCTTGGCGATCAGGTCGACGAGGTTTTCAGGCTTGCCCGGGTCCGGGTGATGGTTGGGGAAGTTGCCATCGACTTCACAGAACAGCGGGATGACTTCGCAGTTCAACGCTTCGATCAATTGCGGGGCGATCACGCCGGCCGCGCCGTTGCCGCAGTCCACCACGACTTTCAGGCGACGGGCCAGTTTGATGTCCTGGACGATTTCGGAAGTGTAGCGGTCGAGGATCTCGACCCGGGTGATGCTGCCCTTGCCGCTGCTCAGGTCGTTGGTCTTGAGGCGGTCATGGAGGGCCTGGATCTGTTCATTGGCCAGGGTGTCGCCGGCAATGACAATCTTGAAACCGTTGTAATTCGATGGGTTGTGGCTGCCGGTGAGCATTACGCCGGACTTGCCGGCCAGTATGTTGGCGGCGTAGTACAGCGCCGGGGTTGGCACCAGGCCGACGTCGCTGACGTGGCAACCGCTGTCGGCCAGGCCTTGAATCAGCTGTTCAACCAGCTCCGGACCGGACAGGCGACCGTCACGACCAACGGAAACGTTAGGTTCATCCTGGGCCAGACTCTGGGCACCGATGGCGCGACCGAGCCAGTAAGCCGTTTCGGCGTTGAGAAATTCCGGGACGGTGCCGCGTATGTCATAGGCGCGGAAAATACTGTCGGGGAACTTGGGGGCAACGCGGACTGGGGTGCTCATCTGGGGAAATGCTCCATCTTGAAAGTGGCTGGACTGGCCGGCGAATGACTCGTCGGCAGGTTCAAACTGAAAGGTATGACGGCGTTTTTCGCGCAGAGTTCGTGGTGCGAAAAGGCCATGCCAGCAACGCGAGCGGCTTTTGGGCCGGTCAATCCCTTGATTTCAGGCGTTTCCCCCGTAGGAGCTGCCGCAGGCTGCGATCTTTTGATTTTGATCTTTAAAGTCAAAAGATCGCAGCCTGCGGCAGCTCCTACAGGAGGTAGATCAGGTATCAGTGGCTGCCGGAATGACCGAAGCCGCCGGTACCACGCTGGGTTTCGACGAACTCTTCAACCATCTCGAAATGCGCCTGCACCACTGGTACCAGCACCAGTTGCGCCAGGCGTTCGCCGACGGCCATGGTGAAGTCGGTCTGGCCACGGTTCCAGCACGAGACCATCAGCGGTCCCTGGTAGTCGGAGTCGATCAGCCCGACCAGGTTACCCAGGACGATGCCGTGCTTATGGCCCAGGCCGGAGCGCGGCAGGATCAGCGCCGCCAGGTTCGGGTCGCCGATGTAGATCGACAGGCCGGTGGGGATCAGTATCGTTTCACCCGGCTTGATCACGATGTCCTGCTCCAGCATGGCGCGCAGGTCGAGGCCGGCGGAGCCTGGCGTGGCGTACTGCGGCAGCGGGAATTCGGTACCGATGCGGGGGTCGAGGATCTTGGCTTGCAAAGCGTGCATGTAAATTAAACCTGGTTCAGACGTTCGGCGATAAAAGTGATCAGCTGGCGAGCAATCTTGCTCTTGCTGGTCTGGGCGAAGAGTGTGGCGTGAAGTTCACGGTCGATCACGCTGCAGGCGTTTTCTTCGCTATTGAAGCCAATGCTCGGGTTGGCGACGTCGTTGGCGACGATCAAATCGAGGTTCTTGTCTTTCAGCTTGCGGGCAGCGTAGTCGAGCAGGTGTTCGGTTTCGGCGGCGAAACCGACACTGAACGGACGGTCGGGGCGTGTGGCGATGCTGGCCAGGATGTCCGGGTTGCGCACCATTTGTAGCAACAAGCCGTCGCCGTTCGTAGGATCTTTCTTGAGTTTCTGAGGTGCGACGACTTCCGGGCGGTAGTCCGCGACCGCTGCTGAGGCGATAAACAGGTCGCAAGGAATCGCGGCTTCGCACGCGGCGAGCATGTCGCGGGCGCTGACTACGTCAATGCGCGTGACACGGTCCGGGGTCGGCAGATGCACTGGGCCCGTGATCAGGGTTACGCGGGCGCCGGCTTCAACCGCCGCTTCGGCCAGGGCAAAGCCCATTTTTCCGGAGCTGTGGTTGGTGATGTAGCGCACCGGGTCGATGTTTTCCTGAGTCGGGCCGGCGGTGATCAGCACGTGCTTGCCGGTCAGTGCCTGACGCTGGAAGCAGTCTGCCGCGCATTGAGCCAGCTCCGTGGCTTCGAGCATGCGCCCCAGGCCGACGTCGCCGCAGGCCTGGCTGCCCGAGGCCGGACCGAAGGCCTTGATGTCACGGCTTTCGAGGGTTTGCAGGTTGGCCTGGGTGGCCGGGTCGCGCCACATGGCCTGGTTCATCGCCGGAGCGACGGCAACCACGGCGTCGGTGGCCAGCACCAACGTGGTCAGCAGGTCATCGGCAATGCCCTGGGCCAGGCGCGCGATCAAATCGGCGGTGGCGGGGGCGATCAGCACCAGATCGGCCCATTTGGCCAGTTCGATGTGGCCCATCGCGGCTTCGGCCGCCGGGTCCAGCAGGTCCAGGTGGACCGGATGCCCGGACAGGGCCTGCATGGTCAGCGGAGTGATGAACTCAGCGCCGCCACGGGTCATGACCACGCGCACTTCGGCGCCCTGATCGATCAGGCGGCGAACCAGGTCGGCGCTCTTGTAGGCAGCGATACCGCCGCCGACGCCCAGAACAATGCGTTTCCGATACAGCCGCTGCATAGGCCTGCCTTTCATTTCGTTGATGACTGCGTTGCGATACCCCCTCCCCAGGAGTGAAATCGCCCGCAAAAAAGATGGGCTACGATATCACAGCGACCGCTACGGAACAGCGGCGCCCACAGACAGGGAGGTGCTATGAGTATTCGCGATTGGCCGGCGGCGGAACGGCCGCGGGAGAGGCTGCTAGAACAGGGCTCGGGAAGTCTTTCGGACGCCGAGTTGCTGGCGATATTTTTACGCACCGGCGTGGTGGGCAAAAGTGCCGTAGATCTGGCACGACACCTGCTGAATCAGTTTGGCAGCCTGCGTTTGCTGCTGGAGGCCGATCAGGAAACGTTCAGTAAGCAATTGGGGCTCGGGCCGGCAAAATTCGCGCAGTTGCAGGCTGCTCAAGAAATGAGCAGGCGCCATTTGGCCGAGCGTGCGCGCGCAAAGTCGGCGCTGGAAAATCCGCAGGCGGTGCGTGAATACCTCAAATCGATGCTGCGCCATGAACCTCACGAGGTATTCGGCTGCCTTTTTCTCGACTCCAGGCATCAGGTGCTGGCGTTTGAGGTGCTGTTTCGCGGCTCGATCGACAACACCAGCGTCCATCCGCGGCAAGTGGTCAAGCGTGCGCTGGCTCAAAATGCTGCGGCATTGATCCTTCGCGGTTATGTCGTCAACGGAAATGTTGTAACTGGCCAAAACCCCTGCGCTAGAGGCTTTTGGTCTTTGCTGCCAAAAGCCCTGATGTAACAGTAAAAGTGTTGCATTTCATCAATTGCCGGCCACGCCAAAGGGACGGCCGCTGGCGAGTCGAATGTTCTATAACTCTGCCGCAAGTCATCTTCGACTGGTCGTGTAAACCTATTTTTAGCACTGTAAACCATAGTAGTTAACAAGTCATAAAAGCGGTTTACACGCTCCAGAAATCTGTTATAGCGAGCTCGCATCAGTCATCTCATCCGTCGCAATCGAGAGCTGGCTGGGCAGCTATCGCGTGACGCGTATAGATAAGGGATTGGCGGTCAGAGGCAGGCACACATTTGATTAGCGCTTTGGGGCGTCAAGTGGGTATACCTCCGCCAAAAAAAACTTACATAAATAAGTCGTTCGTTTAAATCAGTAACGCTTGGCAGGATTCGATCCAATCATAAGGTAGTGATGCCGGCTTGCTCGCAAGCAAGGATTTCCAGACCTTTGTAATAGCCTCGGTCGGCCACCACCGTCAGCAACTCAGCGCCGGTCTCTTCACGCGCCTGGTTCGCCATATTGCTCAGTTGCCCACGGTCATTACCAACGTTAGTCACCTCATGGGCAATGATCAGATGGTGTTTGTCGTCGATAGCTGTTTGTACGTTGTAGCCAACCGTTCCGGTGCCTCGGCCGCTCGTGGCCATTGAGCGTACAACTGGGTCTGTGAGGGAGATCTGCTGGTCTGGACTGTCGTGGAGCTGCACCTCGATGTCCTTGAGTTTCTGCATCTGCTTTTCAGTGTTTCTATCTTTTCTTTAAGTCGCTCTGCTTTGGCCTCGGCCACTTCGGGCGTTACCCGATCCGCCGAATCCATCGCCGCCACATATCGATCAATGCTCTGCTCGATCTGCTGCATGCGTGCCTTCACCTTGCCCTGAGTGAAGTTGCGGTCGCGATTATTGACGGCTTTGAATTTTCTGCCGTCGATGGCGATGATCGACTGGGAGAAGAGATCGAGGTTACGGCAAAGAACTACGAACTCGCGGCATACGCTGCGAATGGCTTTGCCGTTGTCTTTGCGAAAGTCGGCAATGGTTTTGAAGTACGGAGCCAAACGCCCCGTTAGCCACATCAACTCGATGTTGCGCTCGGCCTCACGCTCCAGCCGCCGGCTGGACTGAATCCGATTGAGATAGCCGTAGATATAGATCTTCAGCAACACCGCTGGGTGATAGGCCGGACGACCCGTTGCAGCAGGATCGACACCCTCAAAACCAAGTGCGCCCAGGTCGAGTTCATCGACGAAAACATCGACCACGGGCACTGGATTTTCTTCGGCTACGTAATCGTCCAGACACTCCGGCAGCAAGGTGACTTGCGTCCGAGCCTCACCTTCAATAAATCGCTTCATGATCGCCCCCGCTACGATCTCGACGATCAGAAGATTAGACAATTACGGGAGTTTTCACACAGCCTGGACCCGAAGCTGACGGTGGTGGTTGGCAGTTATCGGCTCCGGGAGTGCGCTAGGCTTATCCTAGCTTTCCGCATTCCCGGCCTGATCTGCCGCAAAAAACCAAGCCTCATAGCATAGTCTATGCTGAATTTGCATGTCGTCGCCGGCGGCCGCAGTGTGGACCTTTCGCAGACGGGTAATACTTCGGAATGCGTACTGAGGATCTGTTTGCCAACGTTGATTTTGTCGAGAATGTCCAGCACCTGCTGTATTGGCAGGCGAGGCGTTTTCCGGCGTTGCAGGCACACTTTGACGATCTGGTCAGTATTTCACTGCAAGACCTGTGGCAGTTTGCGATACGCCGACCGGACGTATTCGCCGGATTGGAACCGGTGGGCGGATGGGCGCCTTCGGGGGAGGTCTGGGATGGTGTTGCGCGCATCGCGCGAACGATTCTGTCGCGAAGAGCGATTGATTTCTACCGACAACATGCGGCCATGTGGGCCGACGAGGTCCACGTAACCGAGAACGTTGTGAATGAGGTTCGAAGCAATGAGCCGACGCCTGCGCGACAGCATTTGCTGCGGCAGATGATTCAGATCTGCATGGCCGAACTCGCTCGATCGCCCGCTGCGGAGCGCGAAGCGCTATTTAGCGTGCTTGATCAAACCCGCGATAGCACGCCACTCGGAGACGCCGAACGCCAGCGGATCTCGCGATTGCGCAAGCGCTTGGCTAACGCAATCCTAGTGCGACTAGGTGAAAGTGCGCGGTCGTTATTAGCATCGGATCTTTGGGACGATTGATGGAGGTAACGCTTTGTGACCACAGCTCCGGCCAATCCTATTCTACAGATCGTGCACATAACAGATCTGCATTTTCATGTCGGGTCGGCACCGCAGAACGATCAGTTAGTGCTGAATTTGATTAAAATATTGCCCGTTAGTTACCGTAAAAAAAAATTTCTCCTGGACTACTGGGAGGACGGACGTGCGGGGCACGCCTTGGACGCTCTCTTAGAGTTCGAGTCCTTTCTGACGGGTAAACCGACGCGCAACGCCCCCACAACACCAAAGTCGTACCAGGATGGCGTTAGTGTGCTGCAATGCGCAACGATACCGACGTGGCTCGTAGACACAGGTGACATGTCGTCAATTGGTGATGACGCTTCAGTTAGAAGAGAAAAGGCATGGGTGGACCAGATCGCCAATCTGATGGGAGCAACGAAGACGATCAGGCTCTACGGAAACCACGATGCGTGGCCTCAGAAGTTCCCCCTCATTGCTAGTTCAAGGGAAATCTCTGATCATCGGTCGCAATTCCGGAACACCCATTTCCCGCAATCATTGCCTCTGAACCCCGAGTCTATTGCGCTGGGTTCTACCGGCAATTGCATTGATCTGTATAGCCTGAACAGCGTGATACATGATCGTAAGCTGAATGTAAGAGCGCGTGGCCATATCGGACTCGATCGGCACTGGGGCGGAAACGGTGCGAAGGATCAACTGTCCGAATTACTAAGACTGGTCGCCGCGCGTGGAAAAGCCTTTCGGATTCTGTTATCGCATCACCCGATTCACTACCCGCCTCCGGTCCCCCTGTTGAACATGTCGCTGTGCGATGCGCAAAATGTCGGGACGAAGCTTATCAACCAGGGCACCGTGCCACTGGCGCATCTCGTGCTAAGCGGACACACTCACGGCCTCTTTCCCAAGCACGGCGCGTTGCCGCCCAATGCGGGAACACCCCATCACCCTCCGCTTGGCCGGCATCAGTTGCAACTGATTGTTGGCTCACTGTCGAAGGCGGTCCGCGGCGCGCCACCGCCCGTATATGACGTGAACACCGAACCTCATCAATGCCAAGTGCTGCGTTTTTTTGAAGTGCCTAATCATCCGGACAGTATCGAGTTGCGGCGCGCCCTTATAGGCCGAAACAACGGGACTGGGCCATTTAGATTCATGGAATTGCCCTCAAAAAGCCCCCAAATTGAGTTTTGGGAGTCGACGCTCCTGAATTTCTAACGCTCGCGAGTTTGTACATGGCTGAGTTGGGCTTCGTCCTCTTGAGGGCTGGGCGTAGACAGCAGAGACTCGACATTGACAAGGAACAAGAGGGTCGAGGGGCGCGAAAGTGCGAAGCGCCTGTATAGGTCGCCGAGCAGCGACCAAGATTCCTCTCTGTATTCGTCGATTACCGAGGTGATTAGTAAGGAAAGTCCGGAGGCTTTGTCCATGCCGCTGCGTTCGAATTCAATCAAAGCCGTTGCCACCGTACGGGCTAGATCGCGTGAACGCATCTCCAACCAGTATGGGAGGGGGTCGTTGAGGGAGGAGTCGATCTCCCGCGAGAGCGCCTGTTCCAGCGAGTGGCGCCAAGCAATATTCTCCTCGGTCTCCTCCGAATCTACCCCAGCCTCGCTCGCGCTATCGAGCAACGACTGCAGTGCGAGTCTGGCTTCCGCCTCTAGTGCAATCGCACTGTTTATTGCGGTCTCGCGGATCGCGGCTCGCTGTAGTACTGCGAGTGATTCGGGCAGCAGCAGTTGGATCAACTGATTGAGCTCAACGGCTGTAGCGTTGAGCACGTCGGGCTGATGCACCAAGTCCTCGGGGACGTCATCATATTGTGCTCGTCTTTTCAAGAGAGCCTCCTTAGGCTAGATCCCAAAATCGGGTGCCCACACCTTATATATCGAATGGAAGGATGATTCGTGACAGAGGCGACCTAAACCAAAGCTCAGAATTCAGAAGTTTGGGTTTGAAAAAGCAATGGATGTGCAGCATCTTGTGGTTACTTGATTCTGCGCTGGCGTAGCCTCGTTCCTTAGAGGTTTTGATGCTAAGTATCCGCCTTGGCGCTGTAAATTTCCGCTGATTCCGTTCACACAAATGACTGGCTGCTATTGGCCCAGAGTGTGTAAAAACGCCTACGCGAACCCTTGCTATGATTTCTGAGGATTTCATCGCAGGGATCGCCCATGAAGCGCTTTATCCAAGGTGAGCATCGAGGCCAAGGCACCTTACTTCCCGAGAGCCTCGACGACTACGTCAGTGATACCAATCCGGTGCGCGTGGTCGACGTCTTTGTCGACGAACTTAACCTGGTCAATCTAGGTTTTGAAGGGGCCATTCTCGCCGATACTGGCCGGCCTGCTTACCACCCCGCGATCTTGCTGAAGATCTACATCTACGGCTATCTCAACCGCATCCAGTCGACCCGACGTTTGGAGCGAGAAGCCCAACGCAACGTCGAGCTGATGTGGTTGACCGGGCGGTTGATGCCTGACTTCAAGACCATCGCCAACTTCCGAAAAGACAACAGCAAGGCCATCCGAGGCGTCTGTCGCCAGTTCGTTGTGCTGTGTCAGCAGTTGGGACTGTTTGGAGAAAATCTGGTCGCCATTGATGGCAGTAAATTCAAAGCAGTCAACAACCGCGATCGCAATTTCACCAGCGCCAAACTGAAGCGGCGCATGGAAGTAATTGAATCGAATATCAACCGTTTCCTGGCGGCACTCGATGCTGCCGATCGGCAAGAACCCAAAGCTTCCGAGCCCAATGCCGGGCGGCTGGAAGAGAAAATCGCCAAGCTCAAAACTCAAATGAAGGAGCTTCAGGCGATCGAAATCCAGCTCAATTAATCGCCGGATAAACAGGTCTCACTGACCGATCCAGACGCCCGTACCATGATGACGCGCGGCACAGGAATCGTCGGCTACAACGTGCAGACAGCGGTCGATACTCAGCACCATTTGATCGTTGCACATGAGGTGACCAACGTCGGTTCCGACCGCGATCAACTCAGTTCAATGGCCAAGCAGGCCCGCGAGGCGATAGCGTTAGAAACGTTGTCGGTGGTGGCGGACCGAGGTTACTTCAAAAGCGAACAAATCCTGGCTTGTCACGATGCCGGCATCACCGCCTATGTGCCCAAACCGATGACCTCTGGAGCCAAGGCTGACGGGCGTTTCAATAATGATGAATTCGTCTATGACGCAGCAAAAAACGAATACATTTGCCCCGCTGGAGAGGCTTTGATATGGCACTATTCCTACGTTGAAAAAGGGCTGAAGTTGCACCGTTACTGGAGTTCGAAATGCCAGGGCTGCGCGTTGAAAGCGCAGTGCACGCCGAGCACGGAACGACGAATTCGGCGCTGGGAACATGAAGCCGTATTGGAGGAAATGCAGCTTCGCTTGGGCAAGGCACCGGAGATGATGCGCGTCCGAAAACGGACTGTTGAGCATCCCTTCGGGACGCTCAAACAATGGATGGGTGCAACGCACTTCCTAACGCGAAGCTGGCCGGGGTGAGTGCGGAAATGAGCTTGAATGTTCTCGCCTACAACTTGAAACGGGTTATGAAAATCGTCGGTGCTAGCGCTTTGATGAAGGCGCTGTCGGCATAAAAGATGCTGATTTTGGCCCATCCCAGAGGCTCTTAAAACCGCGATAACGTGTTCCAGGTCGCGACCGATGCGACTCGAGGCATTGACCGTGCGATCGCTCAGCCAACGAACGTCGATGATCCAAGACTATGATGTCAGAGCATTTTTACACACTCTGGGCCGATAGCTGCATATTGCAAAGAAATGACTGTTTTATCACTGGCGTTTGACTTGGGAGGAGTTGGAGCGTTTGTCAACGATCCGGATCAGGTGGGCGCCTTTGACTATGAGCGAGAGCCTCATGCCACGGGTCAATCAGCTTGGGACGGTGTACTGCAAGTGATACGACCTACTCAAGCGAGAAAGACATTCGAGGAAACGGCAAACCGTGGATTATTCCACATTATGGATGCGCCTTAGTTTTTGGCATCGCCGTTCCAGCCTCAGTGTCGCAAGCAGAGCTATTGCGATGACAGATTTGCAATATACTGATAGGTAACTACAGAAAAGAGATCTCTCATGTCCAAACTCGTTGAATTCCGCCAACTCGAAAAACACCTCGCCGAACAGCTTCAAGCCCTCGAAACCCTGAAAGGCGATGTTGGCCTCAAAAAAGAAATCGAATTTGAGACTAAGTTACGTGCTTTGCTGGGCGAGTACAGCTATGGCCTGAAAGATGTGATTAATCTGCTTGACCCGCAGTCTGTCCGTTATGCTCCAGCTAGTGAGTCCAAAGCCGGTACTCGCAAGCCTCGCCAAGTAAAGGTCTATAAAAATCCTCACACCGGTGAAATCGTCGAAACCAAAGGTGGTAACCACAAAATTCTGAAGGAATGGAAAGCTGAGCATGGTTCCGCGACCGTCGAATCTTGGCTTGCTAAGTGATTTGGTTTGAGTACAAATAAGGGCCCGTCGAGGGCCCTTTTTCGATTTGACGGATCTCCATTATCTTAAAGAATTGCATGTCACTCAGTAACTAAGAGTCTTCAAATTTCGGAAATGATCAAGTCGATGTTGAATGGTTTAGCCACGACAGCGTCAAATAAATCCGATTTTTGTATACCGATGTGTGCTTGAGCGCCACTCATCAGAATGATCGGTAAATGATTAGTTGAAGGAGGGGCACGGACGGCTTCGGCGAATTCCAAACCGTCCATGACCGGCATCATGAAGTCGGTAATAATCAAGGCCGGTCGTTCTCTGTCCAGCACCTCGAGTCCCTTTTGACCATTACTGGCCGTCACCACCATGAACCCCTCATCCTCCAGCGCGAAGCTCAGAATGTCGGCGATCAAATAGGCGCCTCGATTCAGCGGATTTTGATCGTTCGACTGCTTATGAGGATGGCAGTCGGAGTAAGATGGTAAGGGTGCAGCCACGATCAATATCTTCGGAGCGCGCATTCACCAAGCTGCCGTGGGCTTCGATTAGTTACCGCACCAGCGACAGACCGATGGCCAGGCGCTCGCGCTGTCGGGTGGTATGCTAATTTACGCTTGGCTGATAGGTTGAAGACCTCACTTCCAATAACGCCATGTACCAGGGTGGCTCAGCCCCAATCCGAACTACTATATCTGGACATATGCCACGACCGATTTTCGAATTACCTCCCTCGCTTCATCTGCGCACCCCCAACGGCCTATCTTCACCCACTTGCCCGGCTCCAAAGCCTTGTAATATTCGAAATAATGTTGGATCTGGGCGAGCAACAGTATAGGAAGGTCTTCCCACTCCTTTACGTTGCCGTACATAGGGCTAAGCTTCTCGTGAGGTACCGCGATTACTTTGGCTCCCGGGCCAGTCTCATCGTTTGTGTGCATCACACCAACGGGACGGCTGCGAACTACAACGCCAGACGGTACTGGATAAGGGCAAATTAAAAGTACGTCAAGAGGGGCGCCATCTTTACATAGGGTATTTGGAATAAATCCGTAGTAGGCCGGATAGAGAGTTGATGCACAGAGAAATCGGTCAACGAAAATCTGCCCACTTAGTTTATCCACCTCGTAATTAACTGGCGAATGGTTGGCAGGGGACTCGATAACTGTAAAAAAATCGTCGGGGATCTCGTTGCCTGCTGTAATGCCCTCAAAATTCATGTTCGTACCTCAATGTTTTAAAAAGATTACTCGCTAATCTTGTTCAGTTTGCAATACTCCTCCCAGTCCATTTCTACCATTTCTACCATTTCTGCCACTTCTCGATGAAACTCCAGCGTCAGGTATTTCAAGTCTTTGGAAGACTCTGAAATCATTATGAGTGTAAGCTCCCATACCTCGATTCCTAGTCGCGTCGCCTCTTGTTCAAAAGCAGACTCAATGCATAGTTTTTTTTCGACTAGATTTAGCCCGTTGACGTCGTCATTGAGTGATGAGTTGCCGTTCAAAAACTTCGAGAGTGCTAATTCTCTTCGTAAGTCATCCGAGTTCATCAGCTTCTCCAGTACGGGGATCCGTCTCGGCATTTTTTGCTCGGAAATTGTCCATGGCTAGGCAATCTTTGTGTCAGTAAACCAACTACGAATCGTTTTGAGAAAAAAGAAATGCATTGTGTCCCACCAACGTTTCCACCTAGCGCCGGAGTCTCCATCTTCAAGGGTAATTAATGGTCTACTCCCCAACTTTTTGCCATCATCGTACAGTTCTAGCCTACCAACGATGGTGCCGGCGGCGGAGGAGCCTCCAGCGGTCCAAAAACTTCATAACGCCTCTCTATTTTTCGATTTATATTTTTGGGCAGGGTGAGAATCAGATCATCCAGCAATCCCAGCGCGATCGACCGCTGCTTGCCTTTCCAGAGCTCCGACTCAATGAGCTTCTCCCCGCCTTTTTCATAGGTTTTGGTGTCGTAGAAGCGAAACCCGTAGCCCATCAGCTTTTCCGTTTCTGCTGTGCGCCTATATGCACTGCTTGCGCCAAGGATAACGCTAATCAAGCGTCGCCCGGCTCGGTGCGACGAAGCCACCATGCAATACCGGGCTGCTTCGGTATAGCCGGTTTTCAATCCATCGAAACTGGGGTCGCGCCATAAAAGGAGGTTTCGATTAGCCTGTCGAATTCCGTTCCAAGTGAAGTGTTTCTTGGCGTAAAGCAAATAGGAGCCAGTTCCTTTGCCAATGATTTCCGCCGCCAATGTGGCCATGTCGCGAGCGGATGAATAATGCTCTGGCTCAGGCAGCCCGGTAGCATTCATAAAGTGTGTATTGCTCATTCCTAACGTAGTAGCGGTCGCATTCATCATCCCGACGAAGGTGCCTTCGCTTCCAGCTACATGTTCAGCCAGTGCAACGCTTGCATCATTACCGGAGACGATGACTACACCGTTCAGCAAATCATGAACCGAGACTATGCTGCCAGGGTCAAGAAACATTCGCGAGCCACCCGTACGCCAAGCGTTTTCGCTGACCGTAGCTGTGTCATTTTCTTTCATGCGTCTGGCCTTGATTTCACGTGTAGTGATAAACGCGGTCATCATTTTTGTCAGGCTTGCTGGAGGTAGACGTAGGTCGCTGTTGTGACCGGTGATCACGCTACCCGTCGCCGCGTCAATTAGTATCCAGGCTTTGGCCCCGAGCTTTGGTGCCGCGGGGATCATCGCCCCTTGCGTGCTCGTTTCAGCCCGAGCATGGTTAACACAGGCAAGAGGCGCGGCTACGCAAAACACGGTCAATACAAGCCAGAACAACAGATATTTCACAAGCAGGAAGCCTTGGGTTTAGCAAGAAGTACTGAAAACCTAGTCCACAGCACTGCGGTGCTCAAATTAAATTCAATTAACTTAAATTTAATGTTCGGCCAGTGAGGAATACCACGATCAGTCGGAAACCATCGGGCATTGGATCAATACACGGGTACCGCTGTTCGTAGCCGCAGGTTGGATATCCAGCGAGTAGCCGTGCAATTTTACGATGGCTGCGACCAACGATAATCCGAGCCCATGCCCGGGCTGCATTCTGCTTGCATCTCCTCGATAGAGTCGACGAATGACGTGTGTACGATCCGTCTCGGGAATGCCGGCACCATCGTCGGCGACTTCAATGAGAACCGTTGAATCCTTGATACTTCCCTGCAGTTTGATATGCCCACCCTCTGGCGTAAATTTGATCGCGTTATCGAGCAAGTTGACCAAGGCCTCAAACAGCAACGAAGCGTCGCCATACAGTTGTGGTAGGTCAGTGGTGATTTCCAGAGAAAGCGTCTGAGAGCGATCGAGTGCCAAGGGTTCGTAAAATTCATGCGCTTGTTGTAACAACGCCATGATGTGGAAAGGTGCAAATGCTGAGCGGCGGCGAATGTCCTCGAGCTCGGCAACCCGAAGCAATCCCTGGAAACGCACCATGATCGATTCGCTTTCCTCAAGAGCCTGATTTAATGTTTGCTCGTGTTCACTATCCAAAGGCAGTTGCTGGAGCTGATAAAGCCGTGCACGCAACCGTGTCAGCGGCGTACGCAGATCATGCGCGACACCATCGCAGACGCTTTTAACCTCATGCATCAGTTGCTCGATATGGTCGAGCATCGTATTGACGGCGTTCGCCAGCATATCCAACTCGTCGCGGCGGGCTGATAGAGGTAAGCGCTCCGACAAATTGCCTGAAACGATACTCTCCGTACAAAGCTGCAACCGTTTGACTCGGCGTAACGGTAGGCGCCGTAGTAAATACCAGCCAATCAATCCGGGGATAAGTGTTAATGAGAATCCCCACATCAATGCCTGCTCAATAATTCCCCCAACCGCTGAAATCGAGCCACCGTCCCGCGCCAAAATAAGAATGTGTCCATCGCGGCGCCGAGTTAATAGGGCATAGCTGCTTCTGGTTTCTTCATCGGGTAACGCAATACTCAATCCGCGCTCAAGGTAATGGACCTTCCCATCATCGGGCAAACTGGAACGCAGTTTGAGCAGGTCTCCTGCGATGTGCTGGCCATCGGCTGTGAACAATCCGTACGCGTCGATTCCGGGCGTCGAATAGGCTTCACTGGCAGCCAGTTCTTTTACCAATTTATTATCATCGACTTTTTGATAGTAGTGCGCACGCTGCAATAATGTTCGCTCTGCAACGGCTCCCAGGACTTGGGAGATTTGCCAGTACAATACCCCGGTGAAGAGTGCTCCCCAAACCACAAAAAATATGGCGTAGAACCCGATCAATCGACTACCGGAAGAGCGCCATTCCTCAGTCTTTGGTAGCAAGGACATAGCCAGCACCACGTATCGTATGGATGACGGGAGAGTCTTTATCGCCTTCGAGCTTTTTCCGCAGTCTGCCAATGTGAACATCTATGATATTCGTTCCCGGATCGAAGTGATAACCCCAGACCTCTTCGAATAGCATGGTGCGTGTGACAAGTTGGCCTGCACTGCGCATTAGGTAATTGAGCAGTTTGAACTCGGTCGGAAGCAGCAGGATGTGCTCGTCGTTTCGAGTCAATTTGTGCTCAACCAGATCCAGTCGCAGATTTCCACAACTGAGATGTGGATGGCTAGAATCGGCACCGGTGCGCCGAAGCAGCGCGTCCAGACGCGCAAGCATCTCGATGGGCGAAAATGGTTTGGTCAAATAGTCATCGCCACCCGCCCGAAGCCCCTTAACACGTTCATCTACGTCTGAAAGTGCACTGATCATCAGGACCGGTGTCTGGATGCCAAGGCCCCTTAAAGTACTGACAATCGTTAGCCCATCAAAATCGGGGAGCATTCGATCCAGAGTAATAGCGTCATAGCCTCCAGCAATCGCCAAGGCCAGTCCGTCTCGTCCGGTTTTGGCCCATTTGGAGCTGAAACCGTTGCGTTGGAGCGCGGCAATGATGACTTCTGCCGTCACCTCGTCATCCTCTATAACCAACGCGTAACTCATAACGTCCTCCTGATGAATCTTATTTCATTCTCCCTACGTATTGCCTAATGCCGATACGGCTTACCCTAAAGACCAACGCTGCGGCCGAAAATTAAATATTTCTTAATCCACCTTAACCTTGATGCCCTCCAAGGCACGGATATATTTGCCATAGCGGATGCTCAACCGTACCAAGAGGTGGAAAAATGTGACCCCTTATTTGGCTTTCTTTTTGCTAGTGTTCGGCATGGTGTGTACGTACGCGAACTGATGGCTGAGACAAGCAAACCGGCATAGCTCTACCGGCTCGTACGTGCTGATGCTACGAGCGAAGCGCAGAGCGCAGACTTGTGCCGTTTCCCTGGTTGAGCGAAACATAATCGCTAGTGTCTGGATGCGCCCCTGGTATTTAGGATTGAGAGGTCGCCAGTCGACGCAGGCTGCCACCTGTCACTCCAGCAAGGCATCCCTTCGTGGGCGATCGGGATCATCGTGCGGTTTTGCTCTTGGAGAATCCTATGACTCGGCAAGAACAATTTTTAGCAAAAGCGCTGGAAGTACACCATGAGTACCAACAGGCTACAGCTATCATCCACGCCATGATGAGTAAAAACATTACCGTGGGTCCTGAGTGGGATGCTGCTGTCGCGAGGCAGCTCGCAGCGCTTGACTCCTGGATGGAATTGCCTCAAGGGTACGGCGACCTTCGAGCTAACAACTGATTCAATGGTTTGCAGTAATAGCGCGTTTTAGAAATTTTTGTTGGATCGGAAGTCTCTTCTTTTCTCCACTCCTCCTTGGAAGTGACGATCACTTTCAGTCTGCCTCGCATGCCCACATCTGCATAGAAGGTTGACTATGAGACGGTGCTCCAATCCACTTGCTCATGGAATGACATTGGTCGTCAAAACACAGCTGATAATCGCCAGCCTCGGGCGTTCGTCCCAGACTCAGTGGTTGCATAGCTGGCAATGATCGCCGGTAGTGCCAACTGCCTTTTTCCAGTCGAGCATCTTGTGGAATCTCCATCCCCGCGCCATTGCCACGCACACGAGCTTCTTCCAATACCAGGCCCTGCTCGGTGATGCTGTAGTCCTCCTCCCAGCGAATCTTTTCAATGGTGTGATTCCACGCCAGCGTGAAGTGCGAAATCGACAGTTGAGCCCACACGGCGCCGGTGAGGCCCAGGCATAATCCGATCATGCGTTGGCGATCCCTGCCTGACGGGACCGCCAAACGTGTTGAAGTATCATCAATGTCCCAAGGGCGAAGCCCAGCTCATCAGTCAGTGGCAACGCCACAACCAGCAAGGCGCCTGCGGCCACGCACAACAAACGCTCCCAGATAGGCATCTTGCACTGAAGGTAGCCGGTGGACGCCATCCCCCAGAGCCCGACCGCCAACGTCGTCTTGATCAACATGTAGGCGGTTATCCACAGATTGTTGCCTTGCAGCATCAGTGCCGGGTTGTAGACCGCCATGAACGGAATGACGAAACCCGCCAATGCGATTCGAACCGCCCACAGGCTGATCTTGAATCCACTCTCCTTGGCGATCGGTGCGGCCGCAAAGCAGGCGAGAGCGACCGGAGGAGTGAGATCGGCGAGGATGCCGAAATAGAATACGAACATGTGCGACACGATCAGAGGCACACCCAACTCCAGCAGGGCAGGGGCTGCGATCGAGCTGGTAATGATGTAATTGGGAATGGTCGGGATGCCCATGCCCAGCACCAGGCAGGTGATCATCGTCAAGATCAGCGAAAGCAGCAGGTTGTCCCGGCCAATAGCCAAAATGTAACCCGCAAAGGTGGAGGCCACGCCGGTCAGTGACACCACACCGATAATGATGCCCACCAGTGCGCAGGCAATCCCTACCGGTACCGCATGGCGCGCGCCTTCGACCAGGGCATGCAGGCAGATAGTCAGTGTTTCGTGACCACCCTTGATGAACCAGCAGGTGACCACCAGTACGGCGATGACCGCAAAGATCACACCGATGCCGAGCTGGAAAAAACCGGTACACAAGACGCCAAGCGCTATCCAAAAGGTGCAGCGTAAGCCGAAACTTTGCACTCTGAGAATAATCGCCGAGCCGAGAATTACGATGGCCGTCAGTGCCAGACCGACCATGCCGGAGAACAGGGGTGTGCGCCCGGAAAACAGTAAGTAGACCAATACCAGCAGTGGAATCAGTAGATACCAGTTCTCCTTGACCGCACCCAATGCACTGGGGCATTGGTCCTTGGGAAGGCCTTTGAGATTCGAGCGCTTGGCCTCCAGATGAACCATCCAGAACACCGAGCCGAAATACAGGATGGCGGGAATCAACGCCGCTTTGGCGATCTCTACGAAGGGAACGTTGATGGTTTCAGCCATGATGAAAGCGACGGCCCCCATCACCGGCGGCATCAATTGGCTGCCCATGCTGGAGGTGGCTTCCACCCCACCGGCAAACGCAGCTCGGTAGCCAAAGCGTTTCATGAGTGGGATGGTGAATTGCCCCGTGGTAACGACGTTGGCAATCCCGGAGCCGGTGATGGTACCCATCAACGCCGATGAGGCGACTGCAACTTTGGCTGGCCCGCCCAACTTGTGGCCGAACAGGCCCATGGCAAAATCGGTGAACAGCTTGATCATGCCGGCTTGTTCAAGAAATGCACCGAATAGAATGAAAAGAAAAATGTAGGTAGCCGATACATAGGTGGGTGTGCCGTACAGCCCTTCGGTACCAAATGACAATTGGTTGATGATTTGATCGAAGCCATAACCGCGGTGGGCCAGGTCGCCGGGTAGATATTCGCCAAACAAGCCATAAGCCAGAAATAGACCGCAAATGATGGGCAGAGCAATGCCCATCACTCGCCGTGCAGCTTCGAACACCAGTGCAATTAGCAAAAGACCCAGCACAGTGTCTGCCAATGTCAGATCGCCAGACCGCTGGATTAGATCAGCCTCGAATACCCATTGGTACATGGCTGTGGCGATGGCCGCTAAACTGAGCACCCAGGCCAGAGGTTGCCAAGGACGCTTTCTGCCGTAAGCCGGGTAGCTCAGAAATACTACCCATAGTAAAAAGCCCACGTGTACGGCACGCAGAACCTGGCTTGAGATCGGCGAAAACGCAGCGGTGAAGATCTGAAAAATCGAGAACAACAATGCCACACAAAATAGGGCTTTTGGCCAGTCTCGCGGATTTGCGGAGATGCCGTGATGATCTTCACTCATGTGCTGCCTGCCTCATGACTGCATGGAAGGTGGGCGAACAGTCGACGCAGTGATAATCCTGGCCGACACGCCTGGCGCCTTACAGCGCACCTTTTTCCTTGTAATAACGTTCCGCGCCCGGATGGAGCGCAATTGGCAGGTTCTTGGCAGCGGTTTCCAATTTGATGTCCTTGGCTGCCGAATGAGAGTTACCCAGGCGTGTCAGGTTTTCGAACAACAACTTGGTCATTTGGTAAGCCACTTCATCCGTCACGTCTGCACGGGTGACCAGGATATTTGTGATCGCCACCGTCGGTACCGCATCAGGTTGCCCGTCATAGGTATTGGCGGGAATCATTGCGCCCTGATAGGCCGGGTTGCCGATTTTTGCGACCACCTCAGTTGGGATTGAGACATAGTTCAGCGGCAGGACAGAGGACAGGTCACGAATGGCCGCCATGCCCAATCCGGAAGACTGCAGCGTGGCGTCCAGTTGTCGATTCTTGATCAGCTCGACCGATTCGGCGAATGGCAGGTATTGCACTTTAGCCATATCTTCGTAAGTCAAACCCGCGGCTTTGAAAATCGCACGTGCGTTGAGCTCAGTGCCCGATTTCGGTGCCCCAACCGAGACGGTCTTGCCTTTGAGGTCGGCCAGCGACTTGATTCCCGATTCCTTGCTGGCCACGATTTGAATGTAGTTGGGATAAGCACCGGCAATCGCACGCAACTTGGTCAGTGGCGCGTTGAAGCCTGCATCAGCAACACCGTTTTTTGCGTCGGCCACTGAGTCCCCCAGCGCCAACGCCAGCTCACCTCGACCGGCCTGCAGCAGGTTCAAGTTCTCCACCGAGGCTTTGGTGGCTTGCACCGACGTTTTCACCCCTGGTATTCCGTCGCTGTAAATCTGCGACAGACCGACACCAATCGGGTAGTAAACCCCGCTGGTTCCCCCAGTCAATATATTGATGAACACTGGCGCGGCCTGTGTAGTGGTGGTGATAGCCAAGGTTGTGGCAGCGACCAGGAGGGCAAAGCGGCTTTTTACTCGCATCGGAAACTCTCCGTCTTGTTATGGCTTTATGCAGAGTGTTCCAACTGTAGTCGATAGTTACGCAGCGAGTGGGCAGTCCATCACTGGCCGGGAAATCGGCGACCGATTTAGGGGGCGCTTGAATTGTTTTGTAATCATTTGCCCGGCTCCGGTAGGAGCGCAAAACTAATCCGGTTAGTCTTGGCTCACTTCGGTGACGAAATCTTCAACTGGAATCCGCTCGAGTGATCAAACCACTACTTTTGATACGCCGGCGCTTTGCCTCGATCCGGTGGCGTACACGGGTGACGCTTTGGGCAGCAGCTACGCTCGCGGGTCTGTTGGTGGTGATGTTCGCCCGCCTGGCCGATCTGGCTCTCACGCAATTTGCCCAACAGGCAGCCGAGCGGCCGTGGCTGCCCTTCGTCTACACACCGCTAATAGGCATGCTGGTGGTGTGGATGACCACCCGTTTTTTTGTGGGCTCCCAAGGCAGCGGGATCCCTCAAGTGATCGCCGCTACCCGCCTGGCTCACCAAGGGAAGCCAGTCGATAAACTGGTGTCGCTGCGGATCGCCTTCGCCAAGATTGGCCTTGGCACTCTGGCGCTGACCGGAGGCTTTTCGGCCGGGCGCGAAGGCCCTTCGGTGCAAGTCGCGGCCTCGATCATGCATTTCTTTCACCGCTATTTGCCCAATGCCCGAATCATCCGCAGCGAAGATCTCATTCTCGCCGGCGGCGCTGCGGGCATTGCTGCCGCGTTCAACACACCGCTGGCCGGCGTTGCCTTTGCGGTCGAAGAATTGGGCCGCAAGTTGGAAACACGCACCAGTGGTGTCTTGCTCAGTACGATCATTCTGTCGGGGATGGTCGCGATAGCCTTGCAAGGTAACTATCACTATTTTGGTCATTTTGGCGTTCAAGACATTCACCTCGACATTATTGCCCCTGTGCTGGTCACCGGTATTGGCTGCGGTCTTCTGGGAGGGTTGTTCAGCCGGATGTTGCTGTGGCCCCAGCGCCATCATCGATTTGTTGTCTGGCAATGGCGAAGTACGCACCCCGTCTGGTTCGCTGGCGCTTGCGGATTGATCGTGGCCATTCTCGGTTGGCTTAGCGCAGGGATGTCATTTGGCAGCGGTTATGGCATCACCTCCCAGGTCATCGTGTCCGATATCAGCCTGCCATGGCATGCGCCGATCACGCGTTTTCTGGCGACCGTGGTGACTTACTTTTCCGGGATCCCCGGTGGCATTTTTGCCCCGTCTTTGGCAGTAGGCGCTGCTGTTGGGGCAAATGCCGCCGAATTTTTCGGCCTGGCTGCTCAACCGGTCATTGCCTTGTGCATGGCCGGGTTTCTTGCCGCGGTCACGCAGTCGCCCATCACGTCCGCAATCATCGTGATGGAGATGATCGACAGCCACGGGATGGTGATCAGTCTCATGGCTGTCGCGCTCATTGCCAAAGCGGTCAGTGCAAGGATGGGGCCGGAGTTGTATCAGCAGTTGGCCCGCTGGTTTCTGCAGGCCCAGGACAGTGATGCAACTTCGCGGAAGTCAGGTTGATCTAGCGCACCAGTTGTCGAGCCGTTGCACCGAGCGTCTGTTTGTCCTCCTCCAATGTCAGTGCAAGGTTCGCGCGCTTGACAAGTAGATCTGCATGCCGGGTACAGGCACCGCCAAACAAATCAGGGTGTATGTGCGCGAGACTGACAAGGGCCTTCATCAAACGAAGGTCCACTTCGAGCAAGCCCGCGCCGTCCCGAGCTATGGGCGCGAAAAAGTCATCGAACAGGTCTTCGACCCTCAGGCTGCGCAAGTAAACCTGCTCGCAATCTTTATCGATTTTTGCCGTAGGATCTTGGGGTACGCTCCAACAGGTTAGGCTTCTGACCCCGCGCCCAATGACGTCGATTGCTGTTCCAGGGTCGTTAACTGCTGGCGATAGTGCGCGTGAGGCAATCTCGGAAAGCACCGACAGCCCAAACCGTGGATCATGCTCAAACGTTCGACGCACGCCAATGGTGAGTGCTGCGAGGATTTTTTCGCTGTTCGAGGGGAAAGCGTCTGCGTGCTCCCTGTTCAAACTCTCAATTCGAGCGATGGGCATGTCCAGATGTACAAAGCTTCCCGGAAGGACGTCCAGGAAGATCTTTATTTCGCAGGTTTTGGCAATGGCGCCTAACGCGTGTACATCAATGTGCTGGACATACCCGGTTTGATGACTTGAGATTTTTTGCGCCGTGGGTGGAATCATCCACTCGGATGGGTAAGCAGCACCGCCCAAATGAGGCCATTGGACTCTGTTTTTTATGGCGTCGATGGTTGCCTGTTCGACACGATCAATGGTTTCGCCCACCCGGCCGAGCTTGGACAGGTGATCGATCCAGCGCAATAGGGTGTAAACAATCAAAATTACGACGGCAATGGTCACCGCAAATAGCAGGACCCTTCCTTGCGTGCCGTACGCCCCGGTACTCAAAGCAATAATACCCACCAGGCTGAACAGAAATGATCCGATGAAGGTAGCGAGTGCATTTTGTGTCGTGGTGTCCTCCATCACCAGCGTGGTAGCACGAGGCGTTACGCCACTGCTGGCCGCACCATAGGCAGTCACCATTGTACTTAGAGAAAAAGTGGTCACTGCAAGCATGCTTGAAGCGATAATGCCCAAGATTTTGTCGACGGCGTCGGCGCCGATTCGGGTGGGCAATGATTCAGGAATGTAGTCCTTGAAGGCAACGGCGAGTAACGCAGTTGCTATTCCCAGCAAAGAAAACAGACTCGCTCTGAACCACAGCCGTTTGGTCAGTTGGTGTAACACCCAGCGCCAACGAGCGATCATTTTAATATCCTTGATAGTGACGTGATCGGTCAGTCGTTACGGTTTTGCGTCAGCAAAGGAGGAAGAGATGATGACCCTTGGTTGAGTATTCCTGGCAGCCGAAGGTTCATTCAGTAGTTTGGTTTGGCCATTTACTTCGTGCTTGTTAGCTCCTTATCATCCGGCTGGGTGCGTTGCTGCATGCGGCACAGCGCAGGTTAAAGCTCAAACGTTGGTCGGGCCGCCAGCGGAGAGTCAATGTGTCTGATAGAAATTCGGCGTCCTCAACTATTCCCCGTCCTCAGGTTTTGACCACTCGTGCATTGGCCGCAATAGAACGGTTTTCACATATCGAAGCGGTTAGCGGAATCGTTTTGCTACTCGCTGCGATGGTTGCACTCATCTGGGCCAACAGCCCGCTTGCTGATTCTTATGAGCACTTCTGGAACACCCCACTCACCTTGGGTCTAGGTGAGTTCACGGTCTCGTGTTCGCTGCATTTTTTGGTCAATGATGGGCTGATGGCTATCTTCTTTCTCGTGGTTGGAGCCGAGATACGCCAGGAAATCAATGACGGTGCGCTTGCGAATCTCAAGTTGGCAACGCTACCCCTGGGTGCTGCGTTAGGGGGCGTCATGATGCCGGCGATTATTTACATGGCGTTCAACCAGGGTACCGAAGCCAGTACAGGGTGGGCAGTACCCACCGCCACCGACATCGCGTTTGCTGTCGGGGTACTCGCACTGTTAGGGAAGTCGATTCCGGGTGGTATTCGCGTGTTGTTGCTGGCACTGGCCATCATCGATGACATCGTCGCCATCTTGATCATTGCCGTTTTTTATACCGCGAGCCTGGATTATCTGGGGTTAGTGGTTGCGTTAAGCGGATTGGCTCTGGTGCTGCTTTTTCAGAAAATGGGCATTGGCAAGGCCTATTTGTACATACTGCCTGGCGCAATTGTATGGTTTGGTCTCCTAAAAACCGGAGTTCATCCCACACTGGCGGGCGTCATTCTCGGTCTGATGACACCGGTAAACTCCAAGCCCGCAACGGAACAACCACTGGATACAATCGGGCGGACTTTCCATGAGCTGATGGATCGTTTCTCCCATTCCTCCAACAGTCCGCAGGAGGTCACCAAGCCGCTGAAGCAACTTCAGCAAGCACAGAGGGAAATATTGCCTCCGGTGCAACGCGTCCAGGTGGGATTGCACCCATGGGTAGCGTTTGGTGTCATGCCGCTCTTCGCTTTGGCCAATGCGGGTGTAGGTCTTGAAGGCATCAATCTGGACGATGATGTCTCTCGGAATATCTTCATGGGTGTCATATCAGCGCTTGTGCTCGGCAAGCCGCTCGGCATCGTTCTTGCGAGCGTCGCCCTCGTCAAGCTCAACATCTGCAAGCTGCCTGAGGGTGTGACATGGAGTGGCATCGGACTGGTGGGGTTGCTGGCCGGCATCGGATTTACGATGTCCATCTTTATCTCATCGTTGGCGTTTTCTGATCCTGCGTTACTTTCTTCGGCAAAACTCAGTGTTCTAGCGGCTTCAGCAGCGGCCGCAACTACCGGATTGATCTGGGGGAAAATAAAGTTCTGACGGTATGCTCTCGGATCAACATCCGATTGGGTGAACATCAACGGCGCACAGGCTGAATGGCCCGTGCGCCGTGTTGATTTACAGTTCGTTCAACTTCCTACTCATTCTCCAGTAGCTCAAGAAAAAAGTTTTACCGACTGCTAATCGGGACCGTGATGCTCCTCCCGAACGCCGAACTGATGGTCACAGTGGGATTGGATGATGGGCCACTGCCGGTGGTAGTCACCGATATCCGCCAACGCGCCCCAGTGCCGATCGGCGTGAGAATCGCGTTGCCGAGGTTGAGCGGGCCGGCGGTGGTGGTCGCGGTTGCCGTGAGGGTGTTGCCGGTGCCGCGTGATGTGGTCCCTGCGAGCTCCCAGGTGTAACGACTGTTGCTGCGAGACGTGACGGAGGCGCTGGTGACCACCAAGTCTTCGTTGACCGCTGCCGGGGTGACCGCCACCGATACCGTTGCCGGTTCCGAGACCGCGTTTTTGGCATCGCTGGCCTGGTAGGTGAAGGCCGCGGTGAAGGGCGCGGTGACGCTGGCCGGTGGCGTGTAGATGACGCGTACGCCGTCAGTACTGGCCGTGCCTTGGCCGGAGTCCGGTTGGGCCAGGCCCACCACTTTGAGTGGTACGTTACCGTCGGGGTCGGTGTCATTAGCCAAGACGTTGATGCTCACCGGTTGCCCGTTGCTGCTGGCCGCACTATCGGCGTTGGCAATCGGTTTTTGGTTCTGGCCTTCGTTGTCGTCATCGTCGTCATCATTACCGTTGCCATCGCCATTGCGAAAGGTCGGTAGCGCGGCGGAGTTGACATAGGTGACGCCATCCCAACCAGGCAGCGGCGTCGGCATCAACTGGAACTGCCCCGGATGCTCGATATCCCAGCGCAGCAGCATGGAGGTGTCCTCGTGCTGGGTGTTGTGGCAGTGCTCCATGTAGGTCCCGGCGAACTCGCGGAAGTGGATTGCCATTTCCACGTCCACCGAACTGTCGATACCTTCACCGATGCGATACACGTCCTTGCGCGCCCATTTTTCCCATTCCGGTGGCGCCTTACCGTCGCGGCTGAGAACGATGCCTTCCTCGAAATGCACGTGCACCGGGTGGTTCCAGCCGTTGCCACCATTCTTGATTTTCCACACCTCCAGCGTTCCGTCGCCAGTGTATCCCCCATCGGTCGGGCCGCTGGACAATTGCGCCGCCGCGTTGATCCGGCGAGGGTCCATGCTGTAGCCGAAGCCGCCATCGGTCTTGATGGTCCACGGCGCTTCGTCGGTGCCGTCGGAGCGGCCGAAAATGAACTCGCGATGCCGGGCCGCCTTGAGTTTGGTTTGGACGGTAGGATCGTCGCGGTCGAGGGTCAGCGGGATCATCACCTTACCGGCGGCTTTGCCGGGTTTGGCCGGTTCATAATCCGCCGGGTCCATGCTCACGTCCGTGCCGGTGTAAGGCTGCACGATCATTTGCATGAACTTGCCCACCACCGGGTCGCCCTTGTCCCATTCTGGCCCTTTACTGCCCTGCTTGATCACCGCTTTGTACTTCTCAGACAGCACGTCGGCCAGGCTCAAGGCGTTCTTCTCCGGCCCCTTGCCGGTCTTGTGTTCCATCAGGTTGACGAAGTACAGCTTGTCGCCGGTCTTGATCCCGTTTTTCCCGAAGTTGACAATGATATCGAAGCGCTCGGCGATGCCTTGGGTCGGCAGGATGGCGTTGTGGTTCTGTTTGTCGCCATCGCCGTCCAAGTCCATGCTGCCGTCGAACGGCACGGCATGCTCCATGAGATTGCCGTCGTTGCCGATCAGGTGGAACGGCACCCGGCTGTAGGACACACCGGAGCCCGACGGCCCGGGAAACTCGCCACCGTCGCCGGCGATTTCACGCACCAGGGCAATCCTGAAGTAGCGCGACACCGAGCCGTTGAGAATGCGGAAACGGTACCTGCGCGCGCGAACTTTTAGACGTGGCTGGAACTGCCAGTTGACCAGGATCTGGTCACCGAGAAAACCGTCGGTGTTGAACGGGTTGAACCACAATTGGCCGTTGGCGTCCCACGCCTTGTCGGCGACCACCAGGTTGACGTCGTAGTCGCGGTTGCCCCACGGCAACGCCGAGCCGCTGGGCAGGCGCAGGTTGACGCCGTCTTCGATCGCTTCGTTACCGCGATCCAGGGCGCTGTAGTAGTTCATCATTACCGCGTTGCCCTTGTAGACGTTCTGCGCGGTGAAATCGAGCATGTGGTCGTGGAACCAGTGGGTGCTCATGGTTTCGCGCCAGTCGCCACGGATCTTGATCGTGCCGTTGTTGCAAGTCTTCAGGCCGGGGCTGGCGTCGTTGACGAACAGCTTCTCACCCGGTGCGCACGGGAACGCCGCGCGCGGGTCCTGCGCCGTGGTGTTGATGGTGTCGTAACCGGCCAGCTGCAGCGGCCAGCGATAGTCGTAGTACTGCCCTGGAAAGAAAAACGCATTGGTGTAGCCGTCGCTTTCGGCCGGGGAGTGACCGTTGTGTTCGTGGGTGCTGATGGTGTGCAGGCCGAAACCCATGTTGGCCGACGGATCGATCGGCAAGGCGTTGTAGTGCCGCATCAATACCGGCTGGCCATAGCGGACCATCAGCAGTTTTGGTGGAAAGGTGCCGTCGAAGGTCCACAGTGCATTGTGATTCTGAACTGGCATGCTGGGGTGGAACTTGGTGTCGATGCCTTTGGTAGTGCCCGTTGTGGTCGGAATGTCCGAGGTCTGGTAGTAGAGCCCGCCTGGCCCGAACTCACCAACGGCATAGTTGTGCAATTGCCGGCGGTCACGCATGCCGCCATTGAGCTTGGCTCCCGCTTGCACGGTTTTGAAGGCGACCTGCGGGTAGAACTCGTTCCAACGTTGATGCGACCAGCCTTTTCCCGGTGGTCGGCCCTCGGCCGGAGAACCCACCGGATGGCGGTTGAGGAAGCTTTCGATTTGCGCCTTCCACGGGTTGCGGTCCAGCACGTTGGAGAACTGCGATGGAAACGGATACAGCCCGGGCTGGCGCATGAAGGCTTCCAATGCCGAACTCGAAGGGCCGCTGCGGGCGACACTGTCCGGGTCTTGCTGCGGCAATGGGCCGACGGTGGGTACCGGGAAGGTCAGTGGTGGTGCAGGCAGGGTTGGGTCGAGTTTTTCCGTACCGAACTCTTCGAACAGCAGCAATTGCTGGGTGTAAGGCTGGGCGCCGAACAACGGGCTGGGCTTGCCGTTGGTAGGGAAATTGAACGAGGTCTGAACACTCGGCGGCAACACGTTTTCGGCGCGCGGTGTGTTTCGGTCGCCGTACACGCCGTTGGGATAGGCGATAGCGCCCTGGTTGGCTTCGGACAGGCTTTTCAAGGCTTCCAACGCGGCTGCGGCTGCCACCGGATCGGCGGGCAGAGGGTAATACGCCGAGGGGTCTGTCGGTGGCGGCTCACTGACATCGTCGAGCGGTGTGGCGTTGGCCGTTGCCAGGGTCACGAGCATCGCGGAAGTCAGGCCTACCCTGCGTAAACAGCTCATTGAGTGGATCTGTGGTGTTGCACGTTTCATTTGATTCCCCTCGCGTCATGCCTAATCGGCGAAACCCGCCATCCCGTTTGGGAACGACAGCTGCTGCGGTAGTGGGGAAAGTGCAACTGTTAGGCCATCATCTGGCAGAGAAGAAAAAGTGCTAATGAATTAGTAAGTTGTTTCAGAGTGTTTCTGCGCGTTTACAGAAAATGATGGGGCATATTCCACTGAATTGGTGGGGCTTCTTCAACCATTTGGGGGTAGTGCCCCATTTTTGGAAAAAATGATCGGCCTACACAGCGATCGGAGGAACTCTCCTTGAAATTGTCCCGACGCTAGGACTACAAGCTCAATTGGAGCTGTGATTTATTGGCGAAATGAATTCGCGATTTTTTAGTCCGGCTCATTGCAGCGCTGAAGGTGACAGCCAGGTGTAACAGCTTTTTTCATGGATGGATTGATTTGCAAAACGTGCTTTGGCAATATCGGCGACCTGTGTTCCTCAGTCAGTTCTCCATCCCTCTCATTTGGGAACTGTGCAGTAGGGAATACAGGTAAGCCCGGCCCTGTGCCGGGTTTTTTATTCGTAGGAACCCTACTCGCTCAGCTAAGAGCCGCTCCTCCTATGGGGCAGTGAGGTACCAAGCCATAGACTTTGTCTGTTAAGAGGACAATGGTAATGCTTAGAGCAACAGGCGAGTAACCGACTCTGGTGGTGGCCCTCTCCCTCCCTAGGCCGACCTGATGTTTGGGTCAACACGTGATGAAGTCAGTAGTGGTACCGGAAAGTCCCCAAAGAACCACCTGCGAACGCTAGCCACGAGATTTAGCCGATCTGTTGCATCGACCGATTGAGTTCGCACTCATGACACGACAATGCCAAGTGCCACTTGTACAGGCTTGCTCCGAATTGATAATTCAAAGTCGCGACTCAAGCTGCGCCAATGGGGACCGATTTCGAAATGACAGGACGTATTCAATACTGCTATCTGCCCGTAGAAATTTTACGAAAAATTTGCGGGTTGTTGAGATTGAGCCTTCGATAATGCGCGGTGCAAATTTGGCAGGTTAATTTTATGTCCTTCGCAGCAATGAGGCTCATTGGCTTCATCTTAGGCGTTTTTCTGATTACGCTTGCCGTAAGCATGGTCATCCCCATGATCACACTGGTGGCCTATGAGCGCAGCGACGACCTATCGGCCTTTCTTTGGTCGAGTTTGATTACCTTCATCTGCGGTCTCTTGTTGATCGTGCGAGGGCGCCCAGAAACTGCTCAGCTTCGTCCGAGGGACATGTACCTTCTGACTACCGCTAGCTGGGTGGTGGTGTGTATTTTTGCAGCGTTGCCAATGGTGCTTATCAGCCACATCAGTTACACCGACGCCTTCTTTGAAACAATGTCCGGTATAACGACCACTGGCTCAACCGTCCTGAGCGGCTTGGATACTGCTTCACCAGGGTTGTTGATGTGGCGATCAATGCTTCACTGGCTAGGCGGTATCGGCTTCATCGGTATGGCTGTGGCGATCCTTCCCCTGCTTCGAGTAGGTGGCATGCGTCTCTTCCAAACAGAGTCCTCGGACTGGTCGGAGAAGGTGACACCGCGCTCCCATATTGCAGCCAAGTACATCCTTTTGCTTTATCTGGGACTCACTGGAGCCGGGACTCTCGCCCTCTGGATCGCCGGCATGACGCCATTTGAAGCAATCAATCATGCAATGTCCTTGATCTCCACTGGGGGATTCTCGACTTCGGACGCCTCACTTGGGCATTGGACGCAACCCGCGATTCACTGGGTGGCGGTAATTATCATGATTCTGGGTAGCCTACCCTTTACGTTATATGTCGCAACATTGCGCGGCCACCGCCGTGCGCTACTCAAGGATCACCAGGTACGAGGATTTGTTTGCTTCCTGATCGTTACTTGGTTGGCAGTGGGTACGTGGTTGTGTTTTCACAGCGATTACAAATGGTGGGATGCATTTCGTATCGTGGCGATCAATGTGACCTCGGTCGTTACGACCACGGGAGTGGCGGTGGGTGATTACACTCTGTGGGGCAGCTTTGCCGTTTTGCTCTTTTTCTACCTGACCTTCGTCGGTGGGTGCTCAGGCTCTACGGCGGGTGGTCTTAAAATCTTCCGCTTTCAGGTGGCTGCCGCGTTGCTCGTGAGTAGCTTGAAGCAACTGATTCATCCCCGAGCAGTCATTCAAAAAAAGTACAACGGACACCCCATTGATGAGGAGATTTTGCGCTCGCTTTTGACCTTCTCATTTTTCTTCACCATCACCATCGCAATTCTGGCCTTGGGGCTGGCAATGATCGGTCTTGACTGGACGACGGCGCTGAGTGGGGCCGCTACAGCAGTGTGCAATGTTGGCCCTGGACTGGGAACGATCATTGGACCGGCAGGCAATTTTGCTTCGCTACCGGATGTGGCGAAGTGGTTGCTGACCGTTGGTATGCTCCTCGGAAGGCTGGAAATACTGACGGTGCTGGTGATCGTGACGCCAGTCTTTTGGAGGTACTGATCGATTTTTTTGAGCCAGCGGGACATTTATCAAGCCGTCGGTGCCCGGCTGGAAATGTACCGTTTGCTTTAAGGAAACATACTGCTTTGCCCCAATACTCGGATTCTGCAATCGTCCAGATGGTTGGCCTTGATTCACTGATTGATGCTAGGCAAACTGGACAAAGACCAAAGGAATTGGTTCCCCTTTGACAAAAAGCCCGCCAAGTGTGGGCTTTTTGCCGTCTGAACATCTGTTAAGCCCGTTGCAGTTACCTTCATGAACTGGGAAGCTAAAGTGGAAAGTTAACTCATGTCCAACCAGTTTGGCAGCACAAGGGAAATCCAGGGTACGTAGGTAATCAGAATCAGAAACAGCAGCAGGATCATCAACCAGGGCATGGCGGCCCTTACGGTGGCAGGCAGTGTCATACCGGTCACCGCTGAGGTGACGAACAGGTTCAAGCCCACCGGCGGTGTGATCAGGCCAATCTCAAGATTGACCACCATAATGATGCCCAGATGAATTGGATCGATACCCAGTTTGATGGCTATGGGAAAGAGGATCGGCGCCAGAATAAGAATGATGGCCGACGGTTCCATAAAGGCGCCCGCAATTAGTAGCACGATGTTCACCACCAGCAGAAACATGACGGGCGTCAGGCCAGCCTCGATCACCCAGGCGGTAATCTGTTGGGGTAGCTGTTCAGTGGTCAGCACATGGGCGAAGAGCATGGCGTTGGCGATGATGAACATCAGCATGATGCTCAACTTGGCAGAGTCCAGCAGGACTTTCGGGGTTTCACGAAACGTCAGGTCCTTGTAAACGAACAAGGCAATAAAGGCTGAGTAAACCGCCGCCACCGCCGCCGCTTCGGTCGGCGTAAACATCCCTGAGTAGATGCCGCCCAGGATGATCAGCATAAGCAGCAGACCCCAAATCGCCTTGCGTGCGGTGCCGAGCAATTCACGCAATGTCGCGCGGGGCAGCGCGGGCAGGTTTTTCTTAACGGCGACAATATAGATTGCCACCATCAGCGCAGTACCCAACAACAACCCTGGCACCACACCAGCCATGAACAGCTTACCGACGGAGGTCTCGGTCGCGGCGGCATAGACCACCATCACGATCGAGGGCGGAATCAGGATGCCTAGGGTCCCGGCGTTGCAGATGATCCCCGCACCAAAGGCCTGCGGATATCCGGAGCGGACCATGCCGGCGATGGCAATCGAACCCACGGCCGCCACCGTCGCAGGACTCGAGCCGGAAAGAGCGGCAAACAGCATGCAGGCCAATACGGCGGCAATCGCCAGTCCGCCGCGAATATGCCCGACACAGGCGTTGGCAAAATCGATCAACCGGCGTGCCACGCCACCGGTGGTCATGAAGGCACCAGCGAGCAGGAAAAACGGAATGGCCAACAGCGTGTAATGCTCCGAGGTCTCGAACAGCTTGATCGCCAGCGAGCGCACTGAGTCGGGGCTAAAGAAAATGATGGTCAAGGAGCCGGCGAGACCGAGGGAAATGGCGATGGGAACGCCGATGAACATCAGGACGAAGAGGGCCAGGAACAAGAAAGCAATAGTCATGACTTGTCATCCTCGTGCTCGGCGAGTTTCAACGCATCAGCGGCTTCGTCGGCCAAGCCCAGGCCGGTTTGGCGGTTCTGAAGGATGCGCACGAGAATTTCAGCGAAACGGATGAAAACCAGGGCGAAACCCAAAGGAACGATCAACCCGATATGCCATTGCATGATACCGAAATGGCCCAGATCCTCGGCGCCGATGCCTGCAATCATCAACGTTTGAATCCATTCGAAGCTGGCGACGCTGAGCAGCCCTGCATAGAACAGGCAGCACAGGCAGGCCACGATACCTATGTACTTTTGCACCGATCGGCTGGTCAGCCTGACGAGTGCGTCAACACCGATATGCCCGGCCGTGCGCACGCCATAGGCCAGACCGAAAAAGATCAGCCAGCCAAACAGGGCCTTGGTCAGTGCTGTGCTCCAGGTCATCGCCTGAGCCATTCCCATGATTTCGTCGCCAATGGCGAACAGCGGGGCGCTTGCACCTGGCCAGCGATCGGCAAGCCAGTAAAAAAGGCTGTAGAAATTATTAAGGATCACATAAACGAAAGTGACCAGAGTCATGGCGGCCAGAAGGAAGACGATAAAGCCCTCCTCGAAGTGTTCCCAGATTCGCCGAAGCGCTTTCATGGTGGCATCCCACGTCGAGTGACGACTGGCAGGCGCCGCCACGGCGGCACCTGCCTTGCGATTACTGAGCGTTATTGGCGGTTTCGGCTGCGGAGATCAATTCAGGGCCGATATCGCCTTCGAACTTCTTCCATACCGGCTTCATCGCTACACGCCATTGCTCGCGCTCTTCGGGTGTCAGAGTAATGATTTCAGTGGTTTTGGCCGCGAGTATGCGTTGCTTGTCGCCTTCGTTTAGTTGCTCCGCTTCCGTGTTAACCTGCGCTGTGACTTCCACAACGATCTTGTCCAGTTCGCTGCGAACGTCTGGCGGCAAGCCGTTCCAGAATTTGGTGTTGGTAATCAGCATGTAGTCCAGTACGCCGTGGTTGGATTCAGTGATGTACTTCTGCACTTCATACATTTTCTGGCTGTAGATATTCGAGTAGGGGTTCTCAGCGCCGTTGACAACACCAGTCTGCAGGCCCTGATAAACCTCGGCAAAACTCATCTTGCGCGGATTGGCGCGGACAGCTTTGAACTGTTCTTCGAGTACGGCAGACGCCTGCACCCGGAACTTCAGGCCACGGGCATCGGCGGGGACACGCAGTGGCTTATTGGCCGACAGTTGCTTCATACCGTTGTGCCAGTAGGCCAGGCCGGTGATGTTCTTGCTCTCCATGGACTTGAGCAGCCCTTGGCCCTGCGGGCTCAACTGGAAGCGGTTGACGGCGGCGATGTCATTAAAGAGGAAGGGCAGATCGAATAGTTGGAGAGTCTTTGTGTACTGTTCGAACTTGGCTAGAGAAGGCGCAATCATCTGCACATCCCCCAGTAACAACGCTTCCATCTCCTTGCCGTCACCAAATAGTGAAGAGTTTGGATAGACCTCGACCTTGACCTTGCCGGGCAGGCGTTCCTCTACCAGTTTCTTGAAAAGCAAGGCGCCTTGGCCCTTGGGCGTCTGTTCAGCGACCACATGCGATAATTTGATAATTACCGGATCTGCCGCCATGGCCGCATTCGTTGTGCTTAACGCAAGAGCGCAGGCGAGTGCTGTACATAGAGATTTGAACATCGGGGGGATTCCTCTTGTTTTTATTTTTCGAATGACTCGATGCCTTGAGCACATTCGTGTGTCGGGACAGGAGGAAGTCTAGGCAGAAAACCATCAGTTGGAGGGTATTAACCGGGAAGGCAGAAAACTGCTGGTAGATGGCGAGATTTTCAAACTTGACTTTATGGATTTTTGGCTGCTGATTGGATGCCTGAATGGATGACTGCTTTTGGCCGATTCCGTTGAAAAAGTCGGCGATGGTTTCCACGGCAGAAAAGTAAGCGCTTGAGATTGAAATCTTTTCTATGAGCAGTGGATTCCGGGCTCAGATTTCGAGTAGCTTCGCGCAAGAAAGGCGTTTTCAGCAACCAGTATGCGGGCAGTCTGGTATGACCGACTTTTTCAACACAATCGGCCGTTTTGGGTCTGTCGCAACCGACTGAAAACGGCCAAATTGCAGTCACCTGTCTTTGCACGAACGCCCTGATTAGAGTCGAGGGCGGCGGTCCCCTGATCCGGTAACTGTCCTAAGACGAAGCCGATTGTCATGCGAAAGAACGCCATAATGAAACTGCTGTCACACTGAACCGATATGAACAATGGCTTGTAGTTCCGAGTCACGTCGATGATGGGGTACGACTCCGATGAGCAACCTAGACGATTTTCGTTTCCAGTCCCATGAGCTTTTGCTCCAGCTTGACGCAGCAACCACTCATTTAATGATGCTCGTTTCGGCACGGCAGGTTGAGGGCTCTTCGTGGATTGAAGCTACCAATCGCCAGAAGCTGGCGTATGAGGCGTGGGCTACGTTTCTTAACGCACCAAAAATTGACCCGATGCCTATTCTGGATGGGCGAGCGGCAGGTAGCTACGTACCATCGGCAGACTGAGAATCCTCTGTTGGTTAACAGCGGAATAGCTGCTCCGAGTTTTTCGCTTCGCACTCAGCCTCAGCTTCCATTCGTGTTGGAAATGACGCGGGCAGTCGGCATTTCTCTTTAGTGTCGTAGATGCTAAAGCCACTAGGCGCCATGCTGGAATAGAAGCGGGACCCTTCACGTACCGACCCCGTTTCCTTTGGAATCCCTGGAACGACAACAAATCTCGATGCCATTTCTTCACCAGTATTGTTGACCCTCGCACTATGTTTAGCGGCTTTTGGCCAGTACATCAAACTCTGCCTAACTAGAATCGACGGACGGAAAGTTTGACTTGCTGAATGGGGGTGACGGTAGGCCGGGGGCTTGGAAGCTACGCCCTGTGGATCTAATGCCACCATATCAAGTGAAGTACTTCTCCAGACGCTTGATAACATTATCGGTGGGTCACTGACTGCTTTTGGCCGATTGCTGCCTATCTTGTCAGGCAGAAAACGGCCAAAAGCTGCCCCTCAGTCATAACTATGACAACCTCATTTCCTTTTACATCGACGTCTCCTCCTGCGAAGAGCCACAAGAGCAGGAGGCCCCAATTCATG
The DNA here is from genome assembly GCF_059716155.1 of Pseudomonas sp. LBUM1649. Lineage (NCBI taxonomy): Bacteria > Pseudomonadati > Pseudomonadota > Gammaproteobacteria > Pseudomonadales > Pseudomonadaceae > Pseudomonas > Pseudomonas sp. LBUM1649. The sequence continues at coordinate 6,522,135 of NZ_CP166807.1, read as the reverse complement.
ATCACCAACTCGCGCGAAATATCACTTGCTCAGAATATGTATCGCAACCACAGCTTCCTCGATGCCCTGCAAGCCGCCACCGTTTTCCTGGATCGCATGTCGTGCACCCTCGACCTGGCGATTGCCAGCTTCGCCGCGCAATTGCGTCACTAGCTCATAGAGTTGACCGATACCGGTGGCACCCAAAGGATGACCTTTAGATTCAAGTCCGCCTGATGTGTTGACCGGAATTCGTCCGCCCAAGGTGAACTCACCGCGTTCGGCCGCAGGGCCTCCTTGACCGAGGGGAACAAAACCGAGGTTTTCGACCTGGATGATTTCACCCATCGCCGAGGCATCGTGGACCTCAGCTACGTGCATGTCCTGCGGTCCCAGGCCAGCTTGCTCATAGGCCAGCTCCGCAGCCAGCCGGGCAACATTTAGTTCCGGTTGATCGAGTCGGCGGTGGCTGAAGGTGCGGATCACACTGGCAGCGACTTTGATGCAGCGACGTTTGTCGACGCCGATGCGCTTCAATCCCTCCTCGGTGCACACAATGACAGCGGCAGCGCCGTCCGACAGGGGAGCGCACATTGGCAGTGTCAGCGGGTATGTGATGGGTGGCGCGGCAAGGATTTCTTCGATAGTGAAGGGCTTGCGAAATTGCGAGTAGGGGTTATGCACCGAGTGGGTATGGTTTTTGGCCGACACCGCCGCGATCTGCCGCTGCGTCGTGCCATGGGTCTTCATGTGGTGGCGACATAGCGCGGCATAAATGGCCATAAACTTGCTGTAGGGCTTGTCCGATTCCGAGCCTGGAGGTACTTCGACACCTTCACCCATATTAACCAGGGTCTGGTAGTTTTCTTCGGCGCGTGAAACGTCCCACCCGGCATCGAACAGCGACAATGCTTTCATTTTATCTGGGATATTCATTTTTTCCGCGCCGAGCGCCAGCGCCACGTCCGTCGTTCCAGCCTTGAGGCTTTGCACGGCCAAGTTGAAGGCGGAACTGCCGGAGGCACAGGCATTCTCGATGTTGTAGACAGGTATGCCTTCAATGCCGATCTTGCTGAACACGACTTGACCGGGGATCGAGAGCTGGCCTTGCAACGGGCCATTGGTCATTCCGGCGTAAAAGGCGACGCCGATGTCGCTGGTCTTGCAGCCAGCATCTTTCAATGCTCCGTTAAGCGCTTCGCGGGCGAGGTCGTCGATACTGCGTTCAAGATGGCGACCGAAGACAGTCATGGAAATACCAGCGATATAGATGTTGCTCATGAATCTCTCCAGGGATGAGGCGCCAGCGGCGCCTTCTGTTTGATGTGTCAGTGTGATGCAGCTCATTCAGATCTTGCGTTGCGTACCATCCCACTACGACTGACGCAGGTCCTTCTCGATCACGGCTCAGTCGCTGCGCAGCAGGATGGACTCCAGATCACCTGCTTCACTTGACACGCTCGTTCGATAATCAGAGCTGGGTGACAGTGGCTCGCGCCAGACCCCGTTGTTCGAGGAAGCCCAGCAGGTAGCGGTGGCCAAAGGCTTTGGAACCGGAGGCGAAGCCAACCTTGTTGGTTTCACCGTCGATCAGTTTGATAGCAGCGGCAACCTGCAACGCGCCGGTAGAAATGTAGGGCGTGATGCCATGGACGGTGGCGCGAACGGCAGCCAATTGGCCGCGGCCGATTGCGGTGTCGACCGTGCGATGGATGGTGGTGCGCTCGCGTGGCGGCATACTTGGAGTTGTGGAATCGACGATTTGCTTGAGCACGGCGTCCTGCTGTTCAACCGACAAATGCTTGTATTCCTCATCCCACTTCTGGCCAAGGGCATTCACCATTTTCATGACGTCGTTGTCGTAGAAGCCGACGGCTGAAACGCAGCTGCGTACGCGTGGATCGTGCTCGAAATACACCGGCAGCGAGGTGCCGCCCCAAGGCAGAGCGAACACCGGCTGTATGAAATCCGGAGAGGTGATGTTGAAGGAGGTGCCCAAGGGGTGCTGGACCAGCTTTTTTTCCCACAAGTAGCATTGCTCCGCGCGATACAGCTCGAAGATGGAGGCGGTGGAACCGACGGTTACGCCAGCGCCGACGTTGCGCAGGTTACGGCACAGGGTCGACGTTTCCAGCGCGTCGATGCCAGGGGTTTCAAGGGCCAATTCGGCGGCGATTTCGGCGAAGGTAAACATGTAGGACAGCGACGGCGAAACGAGAAGGCCGGCTTGGGCATACAACTCGCCGAACTGCTCGCTGACCTGGCGCATGTAGCCCTGTTCACCGGTGGTGTCGAGGTGATGACAACCGGCTTTGAGTGCAGCTTCTACGGCAGTCAGGCCGAATTTCACGAAAGGTCCTACGGTGTTGCAAACGACTTTCGCCCCTTTGAACGCGTGGGTGAGCGCTTCAACAGTGTGTTCTGCTTCAATGATCTCGTAGGTGGCCGACTCCAGACGGACGACGCGTTGCGCCATCATTTCCTGCGTGCGCGCGGCATTGCGGGCCACGGCGGTGAACGGGATATTTTGATCGATCAGCCAATCCATGGTCAGCATGCCGGTATAGCCACTGGCGCCATAGACAACTACAGGGTATTTAGCCATTTTCTTGTTTTCTCATGTTTTTTGAGGTTGTTAGACGAATTGCCAGCGTCTGCTGTGCGACCAGCTATTGGCATGAAGCTGCTGGTAAAACAGTCCCTGCCATCGCTGACTTCATGCGTCTTTTTTTTACAGGAGTACTTGAGTTCAGGATGTATTTTGCTAACAAGCGAACTATTCGCCTTGGAGGGAACGAGCGTATATTTATTGAAATCTGCTCATGAGACCTGCACGCGGGGTATCGCCATGGAATATTGGCAACAAGTACGCAAAGATATGAAGGTGTCGCCCATCGTCGAAGGCATGATCGATGGTTATTCACCCCTGTTTGCCGAACGCTATCTGTTCCACAGCGTTGAAAAATCGGTGTCTGGCGTGCGCGGAATCACCCTGATGACACAATTTGGAGGTTCGCGTGTTCAACAGGGTGAGCGTGAACATTTGCGCTCCGACTTTTTGCCAACCCAGTCCTTGCTGGTTCCCGCGAACTACGCAACCCATTGGTACTATTCCGGCACAGTCGATTTCGCTATTTTTTATTTTCCAGATCACCTGCAAGGAATTCAGGCGAGCCTCAAGGCGCTGGTGGAAGCCCAGTCGGAGCCCATGTCGTTTGGCGACACGCTAGTGGGGGCGACTGCCTTGCGATTGATTAATGAATTGCACAAGGGCGCTAGCGCCGATCAACGCTTCATGGCCATGCTGGTCGAAGTAATGCTGGAACAAACCTATCGCGTGCTGACAACTCCGGACACGGGGTGTATCAACCCTCGCCACATTCATTTCTCGCGTCTACAGGCGGCACTTCAGTACATTAATGACCATCTGGCCGAGAGTTTATCCATCGACTTGCTGTCCGCTGAGGCGCAGGTCAGTCCAGCGCATTTCCGTCGTCTGTTCAACGAAGCAATGGGTGCGCCGCCACACCGTTACATTCTGGCGAGGCGCCTGGAACGGGCGCGTAACCTGTTGACTATGACGACCATGCCCATTGCGCGTATTGCCCTGAACTGCGGATTCAGCGATCAAAGCCACCTGACCGCCAGCTTTCGCACCGCCCACGCAACGACACCCGCCGAATATCGCGCCCATATTAGTCGCCCGCCCAGTCAACCTCAGCAGGGATGACTGGATTTGACTGAGGACTTCGGTTTCAGGGGGGCGTAATTAACCGCCTGTTTAACAGATGGGCAAGGTTGGAGCTGCTCGTAGACAGACAGGTTTATTTCCCCGAGAGTCCGCTATGGGTCGGAAAGCGACGGGCGGGCCCAGACCGTCGCAGTGGATGATTAGACTTCTGTCTGCTCTGCCATTTCTAGAGCATCGTCTACCTCGATGCCCAAGTACCTGACAGTGCTTTCGAGCTTCGTATGACCAAGCAACAGTTGAACTGCTCTCAAATTCTTGGTCCTGCGATAGATCAAAGATGCTTTGGTTCGCCGTAGCGTGTGGGTACCGTACATCGTCGGATCAAGTCCAATGGCTGTTACCCATGCTTTGACTATTCGAGCGTATTGCCTGGTGGAGAGATGATCTGAGCCATGCAATCGCGTCGGGAACAGGAAGTCTTCACTGCGAAGATGCGCCTGACGCATCCATGCCTCCAGAACTGTTCGTGTCTGCTCCGTAATTTCAAACTGCACTGGATGCTGAGTTTTCTGCTGCATCACGATGGCCCGTGACGAAACATGCTCCCCATGCGCAATGTCTCGTACTCGCAGCTTGGTTAAGTCACAGGCACGCAGTTTGCTGTCGATGGCCAAGTTGAAGAGAGCCAGATCCCGTGTCTTCTCCGCAAGCTGAAGCCTGACCCGAATGGCCCAGATATCTCTGACTCGAAGGGGGGCTTTCTGCCCTACAAGCTTTCCCTTGTTCCAAGGCTGATGGCGACGTAAAGCAATAGTGTTCATGGCTTGTCCTCCAGGTTGAGGGAAGACAAGGGTGGATCAGTCGCAATGCGTAGTGGTCGCTAATCGACCCTAAGCGGTCTGTCCGGATAGGTAGTCGTCGACCCGAGGTTGACGTTTGCATACCCACACGCAACGTGGATAGCGACATATAGGGTGCGCGAAAAAAGTATCGTGATAGCTGAGGCGGTCTAAAGTTCGGTATGCACTCAGGATTACTCGCGGCTGTTTATGACTACGACGATTTCAAAAGGAAACGGAACTATGACTAGTAAACACTCATTTTTACTTTCCGCCATAACTTTGAGTCTGGCTGCTTGTGGCAGCCATTCACCCGAACACAACCAAGCCGCAAGTACTCAAATAAAGACCGAGGAAGCCCGACAGATTGCTGAAGACGCCTATGTCTATGGCTATTCGCTGCTTACCACGGAAATCACCCGGGTGCAGATGAGCAATGTCGCCAAGACTGAAGGCTTGCACGCGCCAATGGGGCAATTTCTCAATATCAAGCGCTATCCACCAGCGGAGCAACGGGCCGTGTCTGCGCCAAACGCGGACACCCTGTACTCCATCAACTGGCTCGATCTCAGCGAGCCACAGGTGTTCAGTCACCCCGACATGGGGAAACGCCTCTACCTGTTCCCCTTCACCGACTTGTGGATGACCGACTTCCATACCCCTGGCGCCCGCACTACCGGTGGAAAGGCCGCCAACTACCTAGTCACCGGACCCGGGTGGCGGGGAACAGTGCCCCCAGGCATGAGCCAAATAAAGGCCGATACCCGTTATGTAGTCATTTTGGGGCGGACCTATGCAAACGGTAGCGAGAAGGACTACAAGGCGGTCAACGCCTTGCAAGACCAATACAAAGTCACTCCGCTCTCAGCATGGGGTAAGCCCTACACTTACCAGGCACCGCCAGTGAATCCCAACCCGGGTTTCAGCATGACCGACGCGCCACAAAAGGTCATTCTTGATATGGGCACCGAGGGCTATTTCAACAAGCTGGCCGCGTTGATGTGCAAGGATGCGCCACCAGCCGCGATAGATGCGCCGCTCCTGGCGCGCATGGCGACCATCGGTCTGGAGCCGTGCAAGTCCTTCGAACTGAGTAAGCTAGACCCGGCCGTACAAAGCGCGATCAAAAACCTACCGCAAGACGCACTGACCCTGATCGGCAACAATAAACAGACAATGGGTCGGATGGCTAACGGTTGGATCGTTACCAAAGGCCTTGGCGTCTACGGTACCGACTACATGAAACGCGCGGTAGTAGCGGCTTTCGGCTGGCCCGCCAACCTGCAAGAGGACGCGGTGTACCCGAACACGGAGGTCGACAGCGACGGGCAGAAGCTGAACGGCGCACACAAGTACACCTTGACCTTTGCCAAAGGTCAGACCCCGCCGGTGATAGGCTTCTGGTCGATCACCATGTACGAAGTCGATAAGGGCTGGTGGTTTACTCCGAATGCCCTGAACAAGTTCACCGTAAGCCCGCGTGACAACCTCAAATACAACGCTGACGGCTCACTAACCTTGTACTTCCAGCACGATTCACCAGGTAACGCCAAGCAAGCTAATTGGTTGCCGGCGCCCAAGGGAGACTTCGTGCCCATGTTGCGCATGTATTGGCCGGACCCAGCGACACCTTCGGTGTTGAACGACACTTGGATACCGCCGAAGATCGTCAAAGTTGAGTAAGCAAGCAGGAGCGCAACCTCCAATGCTTGGCATTGGAGGTTTTTTTTGCAGTTTCGATAGGTATCCAGTCTGCATAACGAAACTACACCAAGCGGATTAAATCGGGGCGCTTTGGACGGAATACTACATGTCACGATAGGCAGCTTTTGGCCGTTCTGTGCCGATCATGGTTACAACACGTGCTGGTCAAATCCGATGCAATCGCTGGTCAGAGCGAATGCAAACGGGTGGTCAAGTGGAGCGCAATTTCGCACTCATGCGAAAACTAAGCGGGAAGTCTTTTTGTAACTGGTCTCATTTCCCGCCGCCTGCTACGCAGAGCAATTTCAATGTGTTCACCGCTGCCATGGAGAGCTCGTGGGGTGTGCTGGCCACAATCATGGAAGCGGTCTGTTTCGTCGCGAGGGAATCTGAGCGGATCACCGCCCCAAAAGGTGTTGTGAAAGCCGATTTGGGAGGTCGTGTGCTTTCTAGGGTTCCTGTTTCTGCTTACGCAGACTCGCTATGCCTTCAGCGAGCTCCAGACGTTCAATTTCTTCGATAACGTCCTCGAGTACTTTCGCAACCGTGCGATTGTTTTTCAGCGCGAAACTCACAATCATCAGCGTGATCGGATGTATACCGAGTACCGTGGCAATGTCGTCTAGCTTCTCGATGGTTGGCGCGTAAAGGCCCCGCTCGAGTGTGCTGATGTAGGTTCGACTGCTGAGGGTGCCAAAATCTTCTTGAGTTCGGCGTTGTTTCACACGCAGCCACCGGAGAACCGTCCCAAAGGCGTTTTTCAGTTCCATTTTGCTTGATCCGCAAAAGGAATGATAAGGCACTTTCTGAACAGTATATGACTACAGCGTATACTGTTCATTTTTGGGGGTTGGCTATGTTCGTCACCAATCGTCAGGCAGAAATCAGCAGTACTCTAGCGATGCTTGAGCCAGGTCACCAAGGCTGGCATTTCATTCAAAAGCATCTGATGTCGCCATGGTTCCACGTGACGCTTGTTCGGAACGAAGAAGGTGTTGAATGTCACGACGTCGTGTTCGTAGACAGCGCGGGGACGCTGAAGCTCATCTTGGACCGGAGTGTGGAGAGCTTTTACGTAAAATCCGTGCAGCTGGTTTCTCCAGGATGGCTTAATGGGGTTGGAGATTGGCGAATGGAGGTGCTGATGGAGGTAGCTCAAAGCAAAGATGGCACGTCGGTGCGATATACCCTCCTCGACGGTCGGCATTACTTTTTTCCGGAGCCGCAGCCCAAGACGTCCGTAACCTACTGCCAAACAATTTATCAAAAGCTGGTCGATTGAGTCGCTAAGGAATACGCGGCTGATTGTCACGTTTTATTCTATCTTGTTCGGATAGGGTAGAGGTTCTTTATCCTGAGGAAAGGGACGTGAGGTTCAGTCATTTTGCGGCGTCGCTAAGATAGAGGCGTGGGTCTATACCGCTGTCCCGTAATGATCTGGCAGCGTCCATAATAACTTGGATTAGAGCGTCGTTTTCAGTCTTGAGCTTTTCTAGCTGATTCTCGAGTAGCCGCATCCTCATCTCACAGTCTCTCCGAGAAATCTTGCTCTTTGAGTTAAAACGTTCAGTGGCGGAGATGAAACGATTCCTGATTTTTTCGTCGCGCCATAATGTTTGCCTACTTACACCTAACAGTTCGGCAAATTTTACTTGGGTTAGCTTTTCTTTATGCAGCCCCAGCTCATACTCGTCTAGAATAGAAAGGGCTTTTTGTTGCCATTTTTTTTGCCGGTTCATAGTGCTTGCTTCTCGGGATTATTACTATATTGCTTAAGAGCTTCATTGCAGCCGCGAACTAGGTCTGACATAAATAGAATGTGCTGATCTAATGGTTCGTGGTGATCGAGTTCTTGATTAATTTCTACAGTAAGTGGCTCGTAATTATCCAGTACAGTTTCAAGAACTTTTTTGTACTTGTCTCTTAGGGATTCAATGGCGGATCTCGCTTCTAAATCATGGACGTTGATGTGGAACGACTCACATGCAGCCGAAGTACCAAAACCTCGCAAGCACATAAGTCCCTTGTTACATGGGTTTACGTATAATTCCCGAGAGCAGCCGCCCCAAGGGGTATAATTTAGTACTTTTAGCTTGTCGATGACGATTCGTTCGATCTTTTCATCGGAAAGGCCTTCCTCTCGCCACCGAACAACTTTTTTCCCTAAAAAATCCGCCGGTGGATTTTCCGTCATGTACATTGATCTGATGTGCTCGGCTCGTTCCTTTGCCGTTCGGTAGTCATAGTGCCTCGTTTGGTGAGGCGTCCGCCCCATCCACAAATCAATAGCCGTCTCTGAGGGGCCGGCACGTAGAACGGCGGTAGTCACCCAGCGGCGTATGTGATGGGGGGTGAAAGAAAATATTTCTCCGTTTTCCCCTCTAAGTTTAAGTCGCTGAAATATTGTTTGTTTGACCGCATTAGCACTAAGATAGTGGTAAAAGTCAGATCGAAGGATGGGCCTTGGAATTATTCCTCGATTTGCTCGAGAGTTGAATTGGTTTTCCCAAATGACAATCATGTGATCGCTTAGTTTATTTGCATGCCCAGGCGGCGAATCCTTCGTCACAAAAGAAGACACATCTTCAGAATCCTCGGCGTCCGGTCTAGGGAACTGCTCTTTAAAGTGCATGCTCAAATAATATCTAAATTTTGATTCCAGTTTATCCTTGAAACTTTGGATATCGACTACTGTGCATGGCCCACCAGCGGCACCTCCTCGATGGGATAAAATCTGTGATCGTAAATCTGACCATCGTTCGCTCCAATCCAAGATGTCTTTTTGATCAATGACGGTTTCGGGGTTGAAAGCCCTTTGCTGCCGCATGCGCTCCATGAAAGCCCGTAAGTCGTCGATAAACCATTCAGATCGAATCATCGCTGCTTTTGAAGATCCGCAATGCTTACCTATATCTAGTACCGATATGCTGTGCAAGTTGACCTTGTACTTGTTTGTATATAATGACCAGTCCCACAGTCTAAATCTTTCATCCAGCCAGCTAGCTACTCTTGCCCCAACAATTCTAGGGAGTTCGCGAGTGCATTCATGGAAACGTCCGCCGGAGGAAAGTTCTTTGGGTGAAATGTCCAGGCAAGAAGTAATTTCATCGATAAAAAAGTGTGTGTTTTGGCGGAGGTTTGTTAGTTTAAGTTGTTGCAGTTTGCACTCACTAAGTGGATGTGTTTTTCTGTGGTCGTTAAGTGCTCTGTCTATAAAACTAAATCCAGATTTCTCGATTTCTGCCGCTCGTTCTCTCGCTGCGGCACATGTATTAGTTAGATAATCAAATGCCTGCTTCAAGGGCTCATACCAAATTTCAGCTACGGCCGTAGCTGAACAAAGAGCACCTTTTAAAGTTGGCACGCGCACAAAAGGTAATCCCGTATCGCCGTCTTTATCTAGGCAGTTTTTGGGAAGACCACAAATTTCTCCAATCCTCAACCCAAGCGCCATTCCGAAACTGGTGGCTTCAAGCCTTATCAGATCGTAACCAGGGTGTGGCTCCAGCGATGGATTAGCTTTTACCAATGATCTAGCTCGAGCTAAACCAGTATGGAGGTCTGGAGTATAAAGCTCTTGTTCACGACCCGAAAACTCAGGTGAAGTTAACTCAAGCGATGATCGGATTGGATTAGGGACGCCATGGTTCCATTTTATGAACCGATCTAAATATCTATACTCCACCCCATCAATAATTGCGCTCAGCTGGTTGAGGTAGTCCACAAATGCGCTCAGGCTTGTCGCCCAGTGATAAGTGGTTGCGGCTGACCGCCCATCTCTAATTGAATCAATAGTTTTATCAAGGATGTTGCGGTTCAAGGCTGGCCAATTCGCGTGTTCTCTTTTCACGATCCAGGCAAGATGTCGGATCGACACCAACCGTCCAACCACCAACTCTCCAGATTGTTTGCGCGCTATTTCTTTAATGGCGAAGCAGCGAGCAAGTCGACCGGGAATATCCGGTAGAGGTGTGTGATTAGCTGCAAGCTTGGTCCTTTCCGGAGAAACCTCTGTGAACAAAATGTTCTTGCCTTTGTATCGCCAGGTTTGTCCTTGAAAATCGCCCTCAACAGTGCCATTTTTTTTGCACTTCTCGAATAGGCTATTCGCTACCGAAAGACTAAGATCCAATACTTTTCTTGATATAACACTCATGGCAACTCCTTAATCGCAATTAGAATTGCTTTGGCACCATATAGAGCGGCTTCTACCTGTTGAGCAATAGGGCCTGTAGATCCACTGGCAAGCATAGATTGGAAATCTTGGATTCCACGTAGTGCGGCTTGGTGATCTGCAAATCGACTCGGCCTAAAACTGGAGCATGCGTAGCAGGTGACCGTCGGATGATATGGGCATGGCGTGGATCTGCTGCATTTTCCAAGGTTGCTGATGGGGCGATAAGTGAAGTCGTCTTCATCGTTCTGTGGAAGGAATCGACCACTCCACATCTCAACTGCTGTCCGTATTTCTGGGCTCGCCATGTGCACGCGATTAATGAAGTCGTGAAGGTCCAAGTTGTATCTAAAGTAATGGCTTATCGAATGAATGCTTTGATGATCAAGGGCTTCAGCTACTTCCTCGGGAGTAGCCCCAGATAACACCATAGATGTGCCTTTGGTTCGGCGAAGTCTATAGGCAGAAATCTCCATGTATTCAGAGACTTCGGTTGCCCTCGAATGAGGATTTTTTATGCCTAGTAGCCAGGTTAATGATCTCATATTGTGAGATATATGATTACTGTCCATGTGGAGAGCATACTGGGCGAGTTTGGGATTTTGTAAAAGCCTAACTAGTCGCTCAGGCATTCGATCTGGGCTTGGGAATAGCGGTGTGTGTAGCTTTCGGATTTTTAGGTCGTGTACGCGGCAGATTTCCATTATTCTTGGGGTTGCTTCTGTAACTAATCGTTCTGCTTCTTTGCACTGCGCCCTTACGGCTTCAGCAGTATCATCCGCTATGTAGCGTTTAACCATGTTGCTGGGATGTCTGCGCAGCTTTGATCTCCGTATCCCTTTTACACTTGGAACCATCACAAACGGACCCCCCTCATCTTCATCGAAGTCGGGAGTTTGAAGTAATGCCATTTGAATTGGGCGCAGTCCCCAATCTCTCCCAAGTAAGAACATCGCGCGTTGAGTTAGAAGGTTGTTTTTCTTTGTCTCTAAGTTATTTTCTGCAAGTGAGAGTTGGGCTCTAGTGAATGGACCATGATTTACATCTCTCATCGTCACAAAATAGCGATTATCCTGGTTGGTGGTTTTTATTTGCTCGAGTTCGAAATAGTTGTGCTCATTGAACCCCGGTAGATCCTCTTCAAGGCACCACCGGTACATTGCTCGAAGGGCGATGATTTGCTCTTTCTTGGAAAGCAGAGCTGCTTCGATTGCTTCCGCCTGTATATAATCAAATATGAGTGATTCAAGTTTTACTGGGTCTGTTTCGAACGTGTGTAAAAGCGAAAAATAGTACTTGGCAACTTTAATTGGGCCGAGGTCGATGTGGGTTCTTATACGATCAATTGTCCAGCTTCTAAGAATCCAGTCTAAGTATGGATTGGAGTGATGCTGCTTCATCCATGGTATTGCAATGACACCGTATCCAATATGTTCAATCTGCAAGCTCCAGGTCCATTCGTCACTTTCGATAATTTTTATCGTTTGACCGAACACCGAGAGTATGGTGGTTGGAAATGCCTCTAACTCTTCGTTCAGTAACTGTTCAATCGCGCGGGTCAGAGCTGTCGGAGGAAGGCTTTCCATTACTTTCACCTCTTTTCGCAGAATCACTCTGCGGTTGTCTAAGAAGTTTTCCAAGTCGGTCAGATATTGAAAGCTTTGTATAGTGCTGGACCATCGAGCTCCCAGGGGCCCATCCTCCAAGATAGGCGAGCGAGTCGGCTATGTCGATATTCGTGGCCGGACTATTCTCTAGGAGTTTCCTAGCAGTGTTGGCTGCAGTTGTTCGAATACCATGAGGGTGGACTCGAGTCGTCATGCTCTTTAAATTTGGAACAATACTTAGTGTTCGTAATATCGAGTTTACTGTGCGAGCGGAGAGCCTTTTTCCATCTCTTGAACTAACAAATAGCGCGGTGCATGGCCGTTTCGGTACTAGCAAATCGTCTCTATATGAAGATATATAGTGTTCAAGTGCTTCGGCTAGATCTGTGCTTATTGGGACTGTTCGGCCTCTTGTTTTCAAGCAGGCGCCGTCTTTTCGTTTCTGCTGGTTGTTTTTTGTTGGCCACTTGATAGTTATTGTTGGGCAATGGCCAAGCTCTAAGTCGGTTAGCTCGATAAGCACGACTTCGCCTCGACGAGCCAGCGTTTCTAGCATGACTCGGATAAGGCAGTAATTTCTAAAACGAATTTCAGCTGTCAAAAATGGATTGTCTGGCGATTCAGGCGCTACAGCTTGAATTATTCGTTGGAGCTCGAATTCAGTTAAAGCTGTGGATGGTTGGGAGGGTGCTGATTGATTGGCGTTATGTATTATTTTCTTACGAAGTCTGTTGATTATTTTTGTTTTATTTTTCTCTGCTTGGGTCTGTTCTGAAAGAGAGAGTCGGTGTAGTTCGATATAGTGATCAAATGAATAATCTATAAACGACTTCATCGCTTCTAGGCGACGCATGCAGGTTGACTGGCCAGCGCTTTGGTCTTGCGCGGTTTGACAAAGGCGATCAGCAAGAGAACGGATTTCGTTAGGACTGAAGACTGCGAAACGTTCAATTTTGGACTCAAGCGGAGAACCGCGTTCCAGCGACCACTCGTAAGCTATGGCGACATCTCTAAGATAGCTTTCGACCGTATTCTGGCTGAACGAATGCAGCAGGTCTTCAGCCCAGAGGTTTGCAAGGATGACAGGCGTTCCGCCGATCAGGAGAAAAGGGCGAAGACCTTGGCGTTCAGTCCGGATTAACCTGACTTGGCAGAGGCGATGAAATGGCATCTGGACGCTCCCAATCTGCAACGTCAGGAAGCATATACCATAACTGCCACAACCATCCTTCAGGCAACACTGACCCCAGCCAGGCCGACCGGCTACTGACCAAGCGCCTGCAAAAGGCGCTGGACCTGATCGATGTGCGGGTACTCGACCATTTCATCATCGGGGACGGCGATCCGCTGTCGATGGCGGAGTATGGGTGGATGTGAACCCCCTGTAGGAGCGAGCCTGCTCGCGATGGTGGTAGGGGCACCGCGTTCTTTCAGGCGGCCCTTGTCATCGTTGACGCCCATCGCGAGCAGGCTCGCTCCTACAATTTGACCTTCGAGTAGTCCTGACGGCCGAACGGGCTGACTGCATACCCCTCGACATCCTTGTGGGTCAGGGCGAAGGCGGTTGGATGCGCCAGGGGCAGCCACAATGCCTGTTGCTGGATCTGCGTCTGGGCCTGTTCGTAGAGTTTGGTGCGCACACCTTGCTCGCCGGTGGTCTTGCCGGCGCTGATCAACTTGTCCAGGTCCTGGTTGCAATAGCGGGCAAAGTTGGTGCCGGACTTGACCGCCGCGCAGGAAAACTGCGGCGTGAGGAAGTTGTCCGGGTCGCCGTTGTCACCGGCCCAGCCCATGAACAGCAGGTCGTGTTCGCCGGCCTTGGCGCGGCGAATCAGCTCGCCCCATTCGATCACGCGAATTTCGGCTTGAATGCCGATTTCCGCCAAATCGGACTGAAGCAGTTGGGCGCCTAGACTCGGGTTAGGGTTCAGCAGGCTGCCAGAAGGGCGGGTCCAGATCGTGGTCTGGAAACCATCCTTGAGCCCGGCCTTGGCCATCAACGCCTTGGCCTTCTCGATGTCATGCGGGTAACCCGGCAACGTTTTCGCATAGCTCCAGGTGTTGGGTGGGTAGGGGCCGTTGGCAGGTTCGGCGGTGTCTTCGAACACGGCTTTGACGTAGTTGGCCTTGTCGAAGGCGAGGTTGATCGCCTGGCGCACTTCAGGTTTGTCCAAGGGGGGGTGCTGACTGTTGATGGCAACGAAGGCGGTCATGAAGGCGTCAGTCTTTTCGACTTTCAGCGTCGGCTCTTTCAGCGCGGCCTGGACATCCAGAGGCTTGGGCGACAGGGCGATCTGGCATTCATTGCGGCGCAATTTCTGCAAGCGCACGTTGGCGTCAGGGGTGATGGCAAAGATCAGCGGGTCGACCGAAGGCTTGCCGCCGAAGTATTCGGCATTGGCTTTGTAGCGAACCGTGGCGTCCTTCTGGAAGCGCGTGAAAACGAATGGGCCAGTGCCGATCGGCTGGCTGTTGAGCTTCTCCGGCGTGCCGGCTTTCATCAGCTTGTCGGCGTACTCTGCCGAGTAGATCGAGGCGAAGCCCATGCTCAGGGTGGCGAGGAAGGTGGAATCCGGGTGATCAAGGGTAAAGCGTATGGTGAGCGGGTCCAGCGCGTCGATCTTCTTGATCAGTGCGGGCAATTGCATCGATTGAGCATGGGGAAAGCCGCTCTGGGCGACTTTGTGCCATGGGTTGGCCGGGTCGAGCATCCGGTCGAAGCTGAACTTCACGTCCTCGGCAGTCAGTTCGCGCGTCGGGCTGAAGTAGTCGGTGCGATGAAATTTCACCTGCGGGTGCAATTTGAAGATGTAGGTCAGGCCATCCGGCGTGACCTCCCAGCTGTCAGCGAGGCTGGCGACCACTTTGCCACTGGCGTTGTCGAAGTCCACCAGGCGGTTCATCAGCACGTCGGCCGAGGCGTTGGTGGTGGTCAGCGAGTTGTATTGCACCACATCGAACCCTTCGGGGCTGGCCTCGGTGCAGACGCTCAGGGCGGCGGCGTAGGCCTGTGGGCCCAGCAGAAGCGGGGCAAGCAACAGCGGTAGGGCAGCGAGGCGCATGGTCGGGTTCCTTTACAGATCGAAGGCCCATCTGCAGGTGCAGTCTGGAAAAGGCTTACCCTAGTGGGCTGGATTGCAAATGACTATCCCCTTTTTCGTTTTCAGGGGACTATAGCCGATCGATTCTGGTGAGCGTTGGTTGGAAAAAGCTGGATTGGCCTGTCGGGAAGATTTCTCTGCGACGAGCGGTCGCAATCCACGATAGCCTTGATCCAGGGCGCCTGGCGCCTGAAAAGTGGGGTTTTTATCAACTCAACGCACACCGAATGTTGTTGCTCTCGAGTCTTTCTGGTATAAAGCAGCGCTCTTTTCTAGGGGCCCGGTTCCTTCGTTTGTAGGTGTAGCCGGTAAGACCCTTAAAGAAACGCGGCGCCTGGCGCCAAATGACTGAGAGATTAAGCGGCCAACCCATGCCGGGTTGGGCATGTGGTTTTAGAGGGCTGAGGCATGTCGAGAGTCTGTCAAGTTACCGGTAAGGGTCCGGTGACTGGGAATAACATTTCCCACGCAAATAACAAAACCCGTCGTCGTTTCCTGCCGAACCTGCAGCATCACCGCTTCTGGGTTGAAGAAGAGAAACGTTTCGTGCGTCTGCGCGTATCTGCCAAAGGCATGCGCATCATCGACAAGCGTGGCATCACTGTCGTGCTGGCCGAAATCCGCGCCGCTGGCAAGATCTAAGGGAGCTAATCATGCGTGAATTGATTCGTTTGATTTCGAGCGCCGGTACTGGTCACTTCTACACTACCGACAAGAACAAGCGCACTACCCCGGACAAAATCGAGATCAAGAAATTTGATCCGGTTGTTCGCAAGCACGTGATCTACAAGGAAGGCAAAATCAAGTAATTGATTTTTCCCGACTTACGAAAAAGGCCCGTATCGCGAGATATGGGCCTTTTTTGTTGCTTTAATTTTGTGGTGCCTGTCAGGACAGCACAAATATTCAGGCCTTCTGTTCAAACGCCACATAGATCTTGCGGCACGGCTCCAGCACTTCCCATGTGCCACGGAACCCGGCCGGGATCACGAAGCGATCGCCCGCGCGCACGGTTTTGCTGTTGCCATCGTTGTCGCGCAGCACGGATACGCCTTGAACGATTTCGCAGTATTCATGCTCGGTGAAATTCACCAGCCACTGGCCGACGGCGCCTTCCCACACGCCGGCATTCAACTGGCCGCAAGGGCTGTTGTAGTGGTTGTACACCGCTTGCTCGGGATCGCCCTTGAGGACTTTCGCCGGGTCTGGGCGATAGCGTTCGACGGCAGTGGTGGCCTGGCTGAAGTCGACGATGTTCTGGATGCTCATTGTTGTATTCCCCCGTCATTGCGGTGCGAGTGGTTGGTGATGCCAAAGTCTATGTTTATTAAAATGAACATCGCAAGGCCGTTTGCTGGCGTTATGTCAAATATATTGAAACTTCACCTGCCGCTGGTTTAGGGTGGTGGTTGCCTTGGGCCGTAAGCAGGCTGGCCGGGCAGAATTCCTGACAGCGCCCGCGAAGAACGCGGGTGTCGTATTCAATAAGAGGAGGACACTCGCATGACCACCCTGACTCGTGCCGACTGGGAACAACGCGCTCGCGATCTGAAGATCGAAGGCCGCGCCTACATCAATGGCGAATACACCGATGCTGTATCCGCCGAGACCTTCGAGTGCATCAGCCCGGTCGATGGTCGTCTGCTGGGCAAGATTGCCAGCTGTGACGCCGCCGATGCCCAACGCGCTGTTGAAAACGCCCGCGCCACCTTCAATTCCGGTGTCTGGTCGCGCCTGGCGCCGACCAAGCGCAAAGCCACCATGATCCGTTTCGCCGGCTTGCTCAATCAACACGCCGAAGAGCTGGCCCTGCTTGAAACCCTGGACATGGGCAAGCCGATCAGCGACTCCCTGTACATCGACGTTCCCGGCGCGGCGCGAGCCCTGAGCTGGAGCGGCGAAGCCATCGACAAGATCTACGACGAAGTGGCGGCTACTCCGCACGATCAGCTGGGTCTGGTCACTCGCGAGCCAGTCGGCGTTGTCGGCGCTATCGTGCCGTGGAACTTCCCGTTGATGATGGCCTGCTGGAAACTTGGCCCGGCGCTGTCCACTGGTAACTCGGTGATCCTCAAGCCGTCCGAAAAATCGCCGCTGACTGCTATCCGCATCGCTGCCCTGGCCGTCGAAGCCGGTATTCCGAAAGGCGTGCTAAACGTGCTGCCAGGTTACGGTCACACCGTCGGCAAGGCCCTGGCCCTGCACAACGATGTCGACACCCTGGTGTTCACCGGTTCGACCAAGATTGCCAAGCAACTGCTGATCTACTCCGGCGAGTCGAACATGAAGCGCGTCTGGTGTGAAGCTGGCGGCAAGAGTCCGAACATCGTGTTTGCCGATGCGCCAGACCTGCAGGCCGCCGCTGAAGCCGCGGCCGGCGCCATTGCGTTCAACCAGGGCGAAGTCTGCACCGCCGGTTCGCGCCTGCTGGTCGAGCGTTCGATCAAGGACCAATTCCTCCCGCTGGTGATCGAAGCGCTGAAAACCTGGGCCCCGGGCAACCCGCTGGACCCTGCGACCAACGCCGGCGCGCTGGTCGATACCCAGCAGATGAACACCGTGCTGTCGTATATCGAGTCCGGTCACAGCGACGGCGCCAAACTTGTCGCGGGTGGCAAGCGCACGCTTCAGGAAACCGGAGGCACCTACGTTGAGCCAACGATTTTCGATGGCGTGAGCAACGCGATGAAAATCGCCCAGGAAGAAATCTTCGGGCCGGTGCTGTCGGTCATCGCCTTCGATACCGCCGAAGAAGCCATCGCGATCGCCAACGACACGCCATACGGCCTCGCCGCAGCAGTGTGGACCAAGGACATCTCCAAGGCCCACCTGACCGCCCGCGCACTGCGTGCCGGTAGCGTATGGGTCAACCAGTACGATGGCGGCGACATGACGGCGCCGTTCGGTGGCTTCAAGCAGTCGGGCAACGGCCGCGACAAGTCGCTGCATGCGTTCGACAAGTACACCGAGCTGAAGGCGACCTGGATCAAGTTGTAATGTGACACGAGCCCTGGCTATGCCGGGGCTCAAAGCAAATCCCCTGTGGGAGCGAGCCTTTGTGGTGAGGGGATTTAGCGAAACGTCGCACCGCCCCGTTCGGCTGCGAAGCAGTCGCAAAGCCAGTGCAAGCGGTGTATTGATACTCCGCTGTTGCAGGTTTTGGGGCCGCTGCGCGACCCAACGGGGCGGTGCGACGTTCGCTAAATCCCCTCACCACAAAGGCTCGCTCCCACAGTGTTTTGTGCTGATCAAAAAAATATCCACAGGAGCGTGGAACATGCGTTGGGCGACGTATTTCGCCGTGTTGGCGTCTGTCTTGAGTGTCGGCCTGGCCCTGGGTGTCAGCATGCCGTTGGTGTCGTTTCGCCTGGAAAGATGGGGCTACGGCTCGTTTGCCATCGGTGTGATGGCGGCGATGCCGGCCATTGGCGTGCTGCTGGGCGCGAAGATTTCCAGTCATCTGGCGGCCCGTCTGGGCACGGCCAATTTGATGCGCCTGTGCCTGTGGGCCGGGGCGGTGTCCATCGGTTTGCTGGCGCTGTTGCCGAGCTATCCGGTCTGGCTGGTGCTGCGCTTGATGATCGGCGTGATTCTGACCCTGGTCTTCATCCTCGGTGAAAGCTGGATCAACCAACTGGTGGTCGAAGAGTGGCGCGGACGGTTGGTGGCGCTGTATGGCAGCAGTTACGCGTTGAGCCAGTTGGCCGGGCCGATACTGCTGGGCGTGCTGGGTACCGAGCACGATTACGGTTTCTGGGTTGGCGTCGGTCTGCTGGTGGCGGCGCCGTTCCTGTTACTGGGGCGCGACGGTGCGCCCGGCAGCGAGGCCTGCAGCGTGACGTTCGGTGATTTGTTGACCTTCTGCCGTGGCCTGCCGGCAATTGCCTGGGCGGTGTCGTTGTTCGCGGCGTTCGAAGCGATGATCCTGACGCTGCTGCCGATTTACTGTCTGCGCCAGGGCTTCACCACGGAAATCGCCCTGGCGATGGTCAGCACGGTGGTGGTCGGCGATGCCTTGCTGCAATTGCCGATTGGTGCGCTGGCTGATCGGGTGTCGCGGCGTGCGTTGTTTACCGGTTGCGCGGTGGTCTTGCTGGTGTCTAGCCTGGCGATCCCGATGCTGATCGATACCCTGCTGATCTGGCCGCTGTGGGTGCTGTTCGGTGCCAGTGCTGGTGGGCTGTTTACCTTGTCGCTGATCCTGATCGGCGAGCGTTATCGCGACGATGCGCTGGTTCGGGCCAATGCGCACATCGCGCAGCTGTGGGGGATCGGTTGTCTGCTCGGGCCGTTGATCGCCGGTGCCGGCAGCCAGTGGATCAGCGGGCATGCGTTGCCATTGCTGATGGCGGCGGGGGCGTTTGGCCTGGTGATTCTGCTGTCGCGGCAAGGGGCGTTTGGCGCAGTACAGCCAGCGTAAGATCCTTTAAAGCATCCGCTCCAGCCCGACGATGTCGCTGAGCCATGCATTGAAGCGCCGCCACCAACTGCCAGGTTCGCTGGTCAGGGTGTGCATTTTGCCGTCGTCTTCGGTGGTCCATACGACCTGCTCATTCTCCAGCTGCACGTGGTAGCTCAGGGGCGGCGCCATGCCCTGCAATGCCAGGTCACGAACGTGGCCTGCCAGTTCCGGGCTGTCCACCAGCACCCCGACTTCGGTGTTCCACAGCACCGAGCGCGGATCGAAGTTGAATGAGCCGATGAAGGACTTTTGCTGGTCGAAGATGATCGCCTTGCTGTGCAGGCTGGAATCGGAATCCCCATAAGACTTGCTGGAAAACAGGCGAGGTCCGCTGCCGCTGTCGTCGCCGGGCTGACGGCGCAGCTCAAAGAGCTGCACGCCGTGCTCCAGCAGCGCCTTGCGATACGGTGCATAACCGCCGTGCACCGCCGGGACGTCCGTGGCTTCCAGTGAGTTGGTCAGCAAGCGTACTGACACTCCGGCGTCAGCGCGTCCGGTGAGGTATACCAGCCCCGGTGGGCCGGGTATGAAATAGGCCGAGATCATCACCAGCTCTTTGCTGACGCCATCGAGTGCGGGCGCCAACTGAGTCGTCAGCAGCAACTGTGGGTCAGGCTCGCCGTCGGCCAGCACCTTGCTCGGTGCATCCCACAGCGCCTGACTCCACGCCCAGATCAGCTCTTTGCGCCAGATGTCCAGGCGCGGCTGCGTTTTGAAAGTCATCAACTGTTGATAGAGCGCGTGGTTCTGTTTGCGCGATTCCTCCAGGGATTGTTCCAGCCGGGTCCGGGTGTTTTGCAGATCCTCGGCAGTCGGTTTGCTGGAGACAAATTCATCGATCGGCTTGCTCAGGGCGCTATTCCAGTACTGGTCGAAACTGTGCCCCAATTGCTCGGCGACCGGGCCGACGCCGAGCATGTCGATGTCGCGAAAATTCAGGTTGGGCTTGGCATCAAAATACTCGTCCCCCAGATTGCGCCCACCGACAATGGCCATGCTGTTGTCGGCCAGCCACAGCTTGTTGTGCATGCGCCGATGTTGCAGCGACAGATTGAGCAATCGGCCAATGGTGCGCGTCACGCCGGTGCTGCGACCCAGATGCAAGGGGTTGAACACGCGAATCTGGATTTGTGAATGCGCCGCCAGGGTGGCGATGGTCTTGTCCAGGCCATCGCTGGTGGTGTCATCGAGCAGAATGCGTACGCGTACGCCGCGGTCCGCAGCCTTGAGCAGTTCAGCCACCAGCATCCGGGTGCTGATGCCGTCATGGACGATGTAGTACTGCAAGTCGAGGCTGCTTTGCGCGTTGCGAATCAGCTCGGCGCGGGCGGTGAAGGCCTCGATGCTGTCGGAAAGCAGACGAAAACCGGATTGCCCTTGGTGCGGTGCAGCCTGGGCTAGCACCGAGCGGCCGAACGCCGAGTCACTCGCCGGCAATGCCTGGCTCGATCCGCGCTGCAAGTCGAAATTGGCGCAGCCACTCAGGAACGAGGCAAGTAACACAAGAGCAAGCAGGGGATGTCTGACTCTCACGTGGGATCGTTCCGATTGGTGGCAGGTGATGGCATATGGACGCTGGTATACAGAGAAAGGTCAGTCGGTGAGTTGGTCGTTTTCAGCCAGCAGTCTGATGGCCTCGGCACCGACCTTGCGTACAGCTTCTTCGATCTGTGCTGTTGGTTTGGCAGCGTAGTTCATGCGCAGGCAATTGCGATATTTGCCCGAGGGGGAAAAGATACTGCCGACGGCAATCTGTACGCCTTGGTCGTGCAAGGCACGATTCAGTTTCAGGGTGTCGAAGCTCTCCGGTAGCTCAACCCATAGCATGAAGCTGCCTTGCGGGCGGCTGGCACGGGTTCCCGGCGGAAAGTAGCGGGTGACCCAGTCGATCATCATGTCGCGATTGCGCTGGTATTGAGTGCGCATCCGCCGCAAATGCGGTTCGAAGTGGCCAGCCTTAAGGAATTCCGCGATAGCAATCTGCGGTTGTGGTGCGGTGGAGCCGGTGCTGATGTATTTCATGTGCAGCACGCGTTCCAGATAGCGACCGGGGGCGACCCAGCCGATGCGCAGGCCGGGGGCCAGCGTCTTGGAAAATGAACTGCACAGCAGGACGCGGCCATCTTCGTCGAAGGATTTGATCGTGCGCGGACGCGGATAGCTGTAGGACAGTTCGCCATACACATCGTCCTCGATTATCGCCACGTCGAAGCGCTGTGCGAGCGTCAACAACGCGCGTTTGCGCGACTCCGGCATGATATAGCCAAGCGGGTTATTGCAGTTGGGAGTCAACTGTATGGCCTTGATCGGCCACTGTTCCAAGGCCAGCTCCAGCGCATCCAGGCTGATCCCGGTGAGCGGGTCGGTGGGAATCTCCAAGGCTTTCATGCCCAGCCCCTTGAGCGTCTGCATGGCGCCGTGGAAGCTTGGCGAATCCACCGCGACGATGTCCCCCGGCTCGCAGATCGAGCGGATGCTGGTGGACAGCGCTTCGTGGCAGCCAGTCGTTACCACCAGATCGCCGGGGCTCAGTTGGCAGCCGGAATCGAGCATCAAGCGGGCGATCTGTTCGCGCAGTTCGAGGTTGCCGTGGATGTTGTCGTAATACAGGCCAGGCATGTCTTGCCGTCGGCTGAGTTGCGCCAAACCCCGCAGCAGCGGTTTGAGGGTCGGGGCGGTGATGTCCGGCATGCCGCGGCCCAGTTGCACCACATCTTCACGCGGCACTGCGCGAATCAACTCCAGCACCAGCTCCCATTGCGAAATATCCACCGGTCGCTGGGCCGGGCGGCTGATGGCCGGCAACTCGGGCAGCTCGCGAGTGACCGGCACGAAATAACCGGACTTGGGTTTTGGCGTGGCCAGCCCGTTGTCTTCGAGTACGCGATAGGCCTGCTGCACAGTGCTCAGGCTGACCCCGTGTTCGATGCTGAGTGCCCTTACCGAAGGCAGCCGATCACCCGGGCGATAGAAGCCCTGTTCGATACGTGTGCCGAGTAATTCGGCGAGATTGACGTATAGAGTCATGGCGCAGTCTCGATAGGGGTGATTCGGTTGACCAGTACAGATGGGGCGAAAATTCAGGATTCAGACGTTTCGATGGTCAATCTGTATGTAAATAATACAGTCTGTTTGAATCTGTAATGGTTTTCGCCGTCCACGCATCATGAAAGCTCTGGCTACCCAAGTAAACAGGAGCAATCAAAATGAACGGCTTGAGCGATGTGCGGCTGACATTACACAGTCAGGAACTGGCGGCAGGGCAAGATAACGGCGCACGCGAGGCGGACATGCGCAATGCGCCGTCCGGCCTGAAGCGCTGGAATCAGTTCTGGCGTCGTCTGCACACGCGCAAGGCGTTGCTGGCGCTGACACCCGAACAGCTCAAGGATATCGGGCTGACGCGTGAGCAGGCGCGGGAGGAGGGGCTGAAGTCTTTCTGGCGCTTATGAGGTGAACGCGGTTTCTTGTAGGAGCTGCCGCAGGGTTTTGGTGTCGATCAGACCAACTCTTTAAGCCGATGCCACAACATCCCCAACGCCAACAACGGCGAGCGCAAATGCTTGCCGCCGGGGAAGGTGATGTGCGGCACCTGGGCGAACAGATCGAAGCCACCACTGTGCTGTCCGCTGATAGCCTCTGCCAGCAGCTTGCCCGCCAGGTGTGTGGCATTCACACCATGACCGGAATAGGCCTGGGCGTAATACACATTCGGCTGGTCCTTGAGCCGGCCGATCTGCGGCAAACGGTTGGCGCCAATGCCGATCATCCCGCCCCACTGATAATCGATCCGCACTCCGGCCAATTGCGGGAAGACGTCCAGCATCTTTGGCCGCATATAGGCCGCGATGTCTTTCGGATCTCGCCCCGAGTAATGGCAGGCGCCGCCGAACAGCAGGCGGCGATCCGCCGATAGTCGGTAGTAATCCAGCGCCACCCGCTGATCGCAGACCGCCATGTTTTGCGGTAGTAGCGCGTGGGCCAATTCTTCGCTCAAGGGTTCGGTGGCAATGATATAGCTGCCGGCGGGCAACACTTTGCCGCTGAGTTCGGGATTGAGTTCATTGAGGTAGGCGTTGCAGCCCAGTACCAGCGTCTTTGCCCGGACCGAGCCTTGGGCCGTATGCACCTTGACCTCGGAGCCGTAATCGATGCGCGTGACTATCGACTGTTCGAACAGCTTCACGCCCAGTTGCTGAGCGGCGGCGGCTTCGCCCAACGCCAGGTTCAGCGGGTGCAGATGCCCGGAGCCCATGTCGATCAAGCCGCCGACGTAGCGGTCGGAGCCGACCACGGTGTGCATTTCATGGGGTTGCAGCAGACGGGTTTCGTAGCGGTAGCCGAGTCTGCGCAGTTCTTCGGCGTCTTCGGCGAAGCCTTCGAGATCACGGGGCTTGTTGGCAAGGTCGCAGTAACCCCAGGTCAGGTCGCAGGGGATCTGAAAACGCTCGACTCGTTGTCGGACGATTTCCACCGCTTCCAGGCCCATGAGCTTCATTTGACGTACGCCGTCGGTACCGATCACGTTGGCGAATTGATCGAGGCCATGGCCAACCCCCCGAATCAACTGCCCGCCATTGCGGCCGCTGGCGCCCCAGCCGATTTTATGGGCTTCAAGCAGCACCACATCCAGGCCGCGTTCAGCCAGTTCAAGCGCCGTGTTCAACCCGGAGAATCCGCCACCGACCACGCAAACGTCAGCCACCAGTTCGCCGGTCAGCACCGGATGGTCGGGCTGAGGCAGGCTGCTGGCGGCGTAATAAGAGGCGGTGTGCTGGTGATTCGGGACAGGCTGCTGAGCACGGCCATTCATGTGCGTGATCCTGATTCATGTGTCTAGAAAATTTGACGGAGCATAAGCCGGACCTCGAAGGCGGGCAACACTGGTCGGCCGGTGCTGTCTGGATCGGGGCTTTTACGTCAGAATCCGGCTCTGTTCCGAGATCGGTAGTGGTTTAGATGAGCTGCAACAGTCAGAAAATACGCACGCTGCGCCAGCAGATTCCCTCGTTCGAGTGCGTGCCCGGTTGCCATGACTGCTGCGGCCCGGTCACGACCTCGCCGGAGGAAATGTCCCGTCTGCCGCGCAAGAGCCGCGCCGAGCAGGATGCGGCGATGGATGAACTCAACTGCGTCCATCTGGGGCCGAACGGCTGCACGGTATATGACGAACGGCCGCTGATCTGCCGGTTGTTTGGCACCACCAAGACCTTGCCGTGCCCCAATGGGCGCGGACCGGTGGAGTTGATTCATCCAAGTGCCGAGAAGCAAGTCTTTGAGTACATGGCCTCGAACCGACAGATCCTCGTTTAAAAGATCTTCAGTCCGGAATCGGCAAACTCAAGCTCTCCTTCACTTCTTCCATCACGATATAGCTCTTGGATTCGCGCACATGCGGCAGCTTGAGCAGGATGTCGCCCAGCAATTTGCGGTACGAGGCCATCTCGGATATCCGCGCCTTCACCAGGTAGTCGAAATCTCCTGACACCAAGTGGCACTCCAGAACGTGGGGCAGCTTCAGCACCGCGCGTCGGAACTCTTCGAAAGTATCACCGGACTTGTAATCGAGGCTGATCTCGACGAACACCAGGAGACTTCCCTTGAGGTGCTGCGGATTGAGCCGGGCGTTGTAGCCCATGATGATCCCTTCGCGCTCCAGGCGTCGCACCCGCTCGGTACAGGGCGTGGTCGAGAGTCCGACCTTCTCCCCAAGCTCGGTAAAGGATATGCGCCCGTCCGCTTGCAGGATCCGCAGGATGTTGCGGTCGATCTTGTCCAGCTCACGTTTGGTCTGGGTGTTGGTACGCATAGGGGATGCGCCTCCGTGAAAAGGGTTTTTGCCGAGAATTGTCGCCAAATATAGGCGCTTATATAGTGAAAAGCACTGGCAATTCTTTTTTACACTGCGCACATCTGAAGCTCTGAACAACAAACGTCAGCGGTTAGCCGCGATGAGGGAAATGAAAATGCGCGTTATGGTCTTGGGTAGCGGCGTCATCGGTACCACCAGTGCTTATTATCTGGCGCGTGCCGGGTTTGAAGTGGTGGTGGTGGACCGGCAGCCGGCTGCCGCCATGGAGACCAGTTTCGCCAACGCCGGGCAGGTCTCGCCGGGTTACGCCTCGCCGTGGGCCGCGCCGGGTGTGCCGCTCAAGGCCATCAAATGGCTGCTGCAGCGCCATGCGCCCTTGGCGATCAAGGCCACTGCCGACATCGATCAGTACCTGTGGATGGCACAAATGCTGCGCAACTGCACCGCCAGCCGTTACGCGGTGAACAAGGAGCGCATGGTCCGCCTGTCCGAGTACAGCCGTGACTGCCTCGACGAACTGCGCGCCGAAACCGGTATTACCTATGAAGGCCGAAGCCTCGGTACTACTCAATTGTTCCGCACCCAGGCTCAGCTCGATGGCGCTGCAAAAGACATCGCCGTGCTGAAAGAGTCCGGCGTGCCGTTCGAACTGCTCGACCGCGAAGGCATTGCCCGCGTCGAGCCGGCCCTGGCCAGCGTGACCGACATCCTCGCCGGTGCCCTGCGCCTGCCGAACGACCAGACTGGCGACTGCC
This sequence comes from Pseudomonas sp. LBUM1649, assembly GCF_059716155.1. Taxonomy (NCBI): domain Bacteria; kingdom Pseudomonadati; phylum Pseudomonadota; class Gammaproteobacteria; order Pseudomonadales; family Pseudomonadaceae; genus Pseudomonas; species Pseudomonas sp. LBUM1649. Next base: position 6,496,011 of record NZ_CP166807.1, on the reverse strand, counting down.
AGATGTTCACCGTTCGCCTGGCCGAAATGGCCGCCAAGCTCGGTGTGCAATTCCGCTTCGGCCAGGATATTCAGCGCCTCGACTTCGCTGGTGACCGTATCAACGGCGTGTGGATCGACGGCAAGCTGGAAACTGCGGACCGCTACGTGCTGGCGCTCGGCAGCTACTCGCCGCAGTTGCTCAAGCCGCTGGGCATCAAGGCGCCGGTGTATCCGCTCAAGGGTTACTCCCTGACCGTGCCGATCACCAACCCGGCGATGGCCCCGACCTCGACCATTCTCGACGAGACCTACAAGGTCGCGATCACCCGTTTCGACAACCGCATCCGCGTTGGCGGCATGGCGGAGATCGCCGGTTTTGACCTGTCGCTGAACCCGCGTCGGCGCGAAACCCTGGAGATGATCGTCAACGACCTTTATCCTCAGGGCGGCGACCTGGCCGAGGCCAGCTTCTGGACCGGCCTGCGTCCGACCACCCCCGACGGCACGCCGATTGTCGGCGCTACCCCGTTCAAGAACCTGTTCCTGAACACCGGTCACGGCACCCTCGGCTGGACCATGGCCTGCGGCTCTGGCCGCTTGCTAGCTGACCTGATAGCCAAGAAAAAGCCGCAGATCAGCGCCGAAGGCCTCGATATTTCCCGTTATGGCAACAAAACCCAGGAGTCTGCAAAACATGTCAGTCCAGCGCCAGCTCACCAATGAGCGCATGAGTCAGATCGTCACCCATAACGGTACGGTTTACCTGGCCGGGCAGGTCGGCGACGACATGAACGCCGGGATTGAACAGCAGACCCGTGAAACCCTCGCCAATATCGAGCGTTTGCTCGATCTGGCAGGCACCGACAAGCATCAATTGCTGTCGGTGACGATTTACCTGAAAGACATCGATTCACATTTCGAAGGCATGAACGCAGTGTGGGACCAGTGGTTGCCCAAAGGCGTTGCACCGGCCCGTGCCACGGTTGAAGCGAAGTTGTGCGAACCGGAAATCCTGGTGGAACTGTCGGTTGTAGCCGCTCTGCCATAACTGCTCTGAAATGACTGCTCTGAAGTAAGTAACTAGAAAGATCCCTCTTCCGGTGCAACTGGCGGTTCACGCCGTCAGCAGCGCCGGTTTTTTTTAACGACGACCAGAAGTCTGCCGCCATGCGTCCTGCCCGTGCCCTGATCGACCTCCAAGCCCTGCGTCACAATTACCAAATCGCCCGTGAAGTCACGGGGGCCAAGGCCCTCGCGGTGATCAAGGCTGATGCCTATGGCCATGGCGCAGTGCGTTGCGCCCAGGCGCTGGAAGCCGAGGCGGACGGGTTTGCAGTGGCCTGCATCGAAGAGGCCCTGGAATTGCGAGCCGCGGGCATTCGCGCGCCGGTGTTGCTGCTGGAAGGTTTTTTCGAAGCCGATGAGCTGTCGCTGATCGTCGAGCATGATTTCTGGTGCGTGGTGCATTCGCTGTGGCAACTCGAAGCGATCGAGAAGGCCGCATTGAGCAAGCCGATCACGGTCTGGCTCAAGCTCGACTCGGGCATGCACCGGGTCGGCCTGCATCCGAAGGATTATCAAGCGGGCTATCAACGGCTGCTGGCCAGCGGCAAGGTCGCGAAGATCGTGTTGATGAGCCACTTTGCTCGCGCCGATGAGTTAAATAGTCAAGCCAGTGCCGAGCAGGTGGCAGTATTCGAAGCGGCGCGCCAAGGCTTGTCGGCCGAGGTCAGCCTGCGCAACTCGCCAGCGGTGCTCGGTTGGCCGCAGGTGCCGAGCGATTGGGTACGTCCGGGCATCATGCTCTACGGCGCCACGCCTTTCGAAGAAGCCAACGCCGTGGCCTCGCGCCTGCAACCGGTGATGACCCTCGAATCGAAAGTGATCAGCGTGCGTGAATTGCCGGCCGGCGAGCCGATCGGCTACGGCGCCAGGTTCATCACCCCGAAGCCGATGCGCGTTGGCGTGGTGGCCATGGGTTACGCCGATGGCTACCCACGTCTGGCACCCACCGGCACGCCGGTGTTGGTGGCCGGGCAACGTAGCCAACTGATCGGCCGGGTGTCGATGGACATGCTCTGCATCGACCTGACCGATGTGGCGCAAGCCGGCCTCGGTTCGACCGTCGAGCTGTGGGGCAAAAACATCCTCGCCAGTGACGTGGCCATCGCGGCCGGCACGATTCCTTACCAGATATTCTGCAACCTGCGCCGGGTGCCAATGCTCTATTCCGGGAGCTAGGGCCAAACCGCCCGGACCGGAAGTCGCCTCGCCGAACAGGATTCAGGTCAAAGTGTTGTAAATACTGAACGCTGTCGCCATGATAACGCTCAATATTCCAACAACCTGAATCCCTGGAGGCTCCTGCATTGGACGTCGGTGAACGACTGCAATCAATCCGCAAGCTCAAAGGTCTTTCCCAGCGTGAACTCGCCAAACGCGCGGGCGTCACCAACAGCACGATTTCGATGATCGAGAAGAACAGCGTCAGCCCCTCGATCAGTTCGCTGAGGAAAGTGTTGGGCGGGATTCCCATGTCCATGGTCGAGTTCTTTTCCGAAGAAATCCTGCAGGAAAAACCGACTCAGATCGTCTACAAAGCCAACGAGCTGATCGATATTTCCGATGGTGCAGTGACCATGAAACTGGTCGGCCGGGCTCACCCGAGCCGCGCTATCGCATTCCTCAATGAAATCTACCCGCCAGGCGCCGATACCGGTGACGAGATGCTCACCCATGAGGGCGAGGAAACCGGCATTTTGCTGGAAGGGCGGCTGGAACTGGTGGTGGGGCTTGAAACATTTGTGCTCGAAGCTGGCGATAGCTACTACTTTGAAAGTACCAAGCCGCATCGTTTCCGTAATCCGTTCGATGCACCGGCGCGACTAATCAGCGCAGCGACACCCGCGAATTTCTAAGGAAAGAGGCGCCCTGCCGGCATGGCCGAGGCACCCGAGCCGTTTGACCGTTGCGCAACAAGACCCCTTCGACTTTGGGGTTGTTTCAGTGTCGCGGGCTTACCGCTATACTTGCGCCCGCCTGCGAACCGTGGCCGTAGGCGTGACTAGCCACCATTGAGGGTGAACGCGTGAATCTAATTATGAAAATGCTGGCCGCACCAGCAACCGTATTGGCCCTCTGGGCTGTCAGCGCTCAAGCTGCGACGAACGACGAAATTGCTAAACGCCTTGAGCCAGTCGGCCAGGTCTGTGTCCAGGGCAAAGAGTGCAAGGGCATGGAAGTCGCCGCTGCTGCTGGTGGCGGAGGTGGTGCCAAGGCACCTAAGGATGTCATTGCCAAGCATTGCAATGCTTGCCACGGCACCGGCCTGCTGGGCGCACCGAAAATCGGTGACAAGGCCGCGTGGAAAGAACGCGCCGACCACCAGGGCGGCCTCGACGGCATCCTGGCCAAGGCCATTACCGGTGTCAACGCGATGCCACCAAAAGGCACCTGCGCCGACTGCTCTGACGACGAGCTCAAGGGCGCCATCAAAGAGATGTCCGGCCTGTAACCGGTCCGCCTCTTTCGCGAAAAAGCCGCTTGCGAGCGGCTTTTTTGTGCCTGCGATCTCGTTAAACGCCGCTGCCCCCCTGTAGGAGCGAGCATGCTCGCGAAAAACCTGAAAACGCCGCGGGGCATCAGGCTTCCAGCGTCATCGTTGACGACCTTCGTCGGAACGCCGCCCGGAGCATGCTCGCTCCTACAAGTTTTTTTTGAGCCGGTCGATTGGTTCTAATGGGCTGTTCAATGCAGCAAAGACCCGGCAAGCTCGGTCCAACCCCACTTCATGGAATGTACGGGAGGATCGGATGGTACAGCTGTGTTCTATCGAGCAAGCGGTCGATGAGGTGTTGGTCCGGTTGCCAGCGCATATTCACATGGGCCTGCCCTTGGGCCTGGGCAAGCCCAATCATTTCGTCAACGCGCTGTATCAACGTGTCGCGCAATTGCCGCAGCGGCAACTGACGATCTACACCGCCCTGTGCCTTGGCCGTCCTGCGTTGGGCGACGGCTTGCAAAAGCGCTTTCTCGAACCCTTTATCGAACGGGTCTTTGGCGATTATCCGGAACTGGATTTCCTCGCCGGCCTGCAGCGCGACAACCTTCCAGCCAACATTCACATCCAGCAGTTTTTCATGCAGCCGGGCAGCCTGCTCAACAGCGCGTCGGCCCAGCAGGATTACGTCAGCAGCAACTACAGTCACGCCGCCCGGGACATCAACGCCGCCGGGTTGAACCTGGTCGCGCAACTGGTGGCCAACCATGGTGAGCATCCCGATCGCTTGAGCCTGAGCTGCAACCCGGACATCACCCTCGACCTGCTGCCGATGATCGCCAGGCGCCGGGCTGCCGGGGAGACGATCTTGATGGTCGGACAGGTGCATGACGATTTGCCCTACATGCCCGGCGATGCGGAAGTCGGTATCGATACCTTCGACTTGTTGATCGACGAGAAGGACAGCACCACGCTGTTCTCCACGCCGAACATGCCGGTGGGTTTCCAGGATCATTTCATTGGCCTGCACGCCAGTACGTTGGTGCGCGATGGCGGCACTTTGCAGATCGGCATCGGCGCCATGGGCGATGCGCTGACCGCTGCGTTGTTGGCGCGACAGGCCGACAACAACGCTTACAAGGCTTTGCTAAGCGACATGAATCTTAGCCAGTGGGCGCAACTGATCGAGGGTGAAGGCGGCATCGAACCGTTCGCCAAAGGCTTGTACGGTTGCAGCGAAATGTTCGTCAACGGCCTGCTGGTGCTGGCCGACGCCGGGATCGTGCGGCGCAAGGTTTACCCGGATGTGCCGACCCAGCAGCAGGCCAATGCCGGCACCCTCGACGAAGCGGCGCAAACCGACGGTATTTCAGTGCATGGCGGCTTCTTCCTCGGGCCGCGCAGTTTCTATGAGCGCCTGCGCGAATTGCCGCAGAGCAAGCGGCTCGAATTCAACATGACCCGCATCAGCTACATCAACGAGCTCTACGGGCAGGAAGAGTTGAAGCGCTTACAGCGGCTCGATGCACGATTCATCAACACTGCGTTCACCATGACGTTGCTCGGTGCGGGCGTGGCCGATCAGCTGGAAGACGGACGCGTGCTCAGCGGTGTAGGCGGGCAGTACAACTTCGTTGCCCAGGGCCATGCACTGGAAGGTGCGCGGTCGGTGTTGTTGCTGCGTAGCTGGCGTGAGTCGGGCGGTGACGTCGGTTCGAACATTGTCTGGGCTTACGGCCATTGCACCATTCCCCGGCATCTGCGGGACATCGTGGTCACCGAGTACGGCATTGCCGATCTTCGCGGAAAAACCGATGCGGCGGTGATCGAGGCGTTGCTCAATATCAGTGATTCACGCTTCCAATCGGGGCTGATCGAACAGGCACAGAAGGTCGGCAAATTACCCAGGGATTTCCAGCTCGATCCACGTTTCAGCGATAACCGTCCTGAGCGGTTGCAGGCGATTCAGGCGCGGAATTCGCAGTTGTTTGCGGAATATCCGTTGGGCTGTGATTTCACCGAGATCGAACAAGATCTGTTGCGGGCGCTGAACTGGCTCAAGAGCAAATTCAAACTGAGCGAAGTGCTGGAGCTGGGCAAGGCTGCGCTGGATGCTCCGCAGCCTTCGTCATTTCCCGAACATCTGGAGCGTATGCAGCTGACCAGCCCGGATGGCTTGAAAGAAGACCTGTTTCAGCGGTTGCTGCTAACCGGCCTGAAGGCCACCGCACACTAAGAGTCAACAAAAAACCTGTAGGAGCCGAGCTTGCTCGCGATGAGGTCATCACATTCAACATCAATGTTGACTGGGCGGCCGTCATCGCGAGCAAGCTCAGCTCCTACAGGTTTTGTGGTGTTGCGGCTTATTCGATGAAGGTCACGACACCGCCAGCCAGCGACTGCACGCGAGCCAGGGACTCTACACGATAACCCTGGGCATCCAGCTCCGCACGACCGCCCTGGAACGATTTTTCGATCACGATCCCCAAGCCGGCCACGGTGGCACCGGCCTGTTTGATGATCGAGATCAGCGCCTGGGACGCCTTACCGTTAGCCAGGAAGTCATCGATGATCAGCACTCGGTCGCTGCTGGTCAGGTGGCGCGGAGAAATCGCCACAGTGCTTTCGGTCTGCTTGGTGAACGAGTAAACGGTCGCCGACAGCAGGTTTTCAGTCAGGGTCAAGGACTGGTGCTTGCGAGCGAAGATCACCGGCACGCCGAGGTTCAGACCGGTCATGATTGCAGGCGCAATGCCCGAAGCTTCAATGGTGACAATCTTGGTGATGCCCGAATCCTTGAACAGCGTGGCGAATTCATCGCCGATCAGCTTCATCAGGGCCGGGTCGATCTGGTGGTTCAGAAAGGCGTCGACTTTCAGGACCTGGTCGGAAAGCACGATGCCTTCTTCGCGAATTTTCTTGTGCAGTGCTTCCATGAAGCTGTCCTCGTTTGGCGTCTTTTGCGCCGAAGGTCTAAATAAAAGTGGCCAATTCTAGCGCTTTAACATCGCGCGTATATCCGCCAATGCGCTATTGCCACGCACGGCTTTGACTTCGGTCGGCGTGTCGTCGTTGCCTTCCCAGGCCAGGTCGTCCGGCGGCAGTTCATCGAGGAAGCGGCTCGGTGCGCAATCGATGATCTCGCCGTATTGCTTGCGCTTGGCGGCGAAGGTGAAGGCCAGGGTCTGGCGCGCGCGGGTAATGCCCACGTAGGCCAGGCGCCGTTCCTCTTCGATGGTGTCGGCTTCGATACTGGAGCGGTGTGGAAGGATTTCCTCTTCCATGCCCATGATGAACACGTAGGGGAATTCCAGACCCTTGGAGGCGTGCAAGGTCATCATCTGCACGCCTTCGGCGCCGTCTTCCTCTTCCTGCTGGCGCTCGAGCATATCGCGCAGGACGAGTTTGCCAATGGCGTCTTCGACGGTCATCTCGCCTTCTTCGTCTTTCTCGAGCGTATTTTTAAGTGCCTCGATCAGGAACCACACGTTGCCCATGCGGTAATCGGCGGCCTTGTCGCTGGAGCTGTTGGTGCGCAGCCAGTTCTCGTAGTCGATGTCCATGACCATGCTGCGCAGGGCCGAGATCGGGTCTTCGCCGGCGCATTGCTCGCGGACCTTGTCCATGAAGCGCTTGAAGCGCGACAGGCGATCGGTGAAGCGGCTGTCCAGATGCTCGCCCAGGCCGATTTCGTCGGTGGCGGCATACATCGAGATTTTTCGCTCGGTGGCGTAGTTGCCCAGCTTCTCCAACGTAGTCGAACCGATCTCGCGGCGTGGGACGTTGATCACACGCAAGAAGGCGTTGTCGTCGTCCGGGTTCACGATCAGGCGGAAGTAGGCCATCAGGTCTTTCACTTCCTGGCGGCCGAAGAAGCTGTTGCCGCCGGACAAGCGATACGGAACCTGGTGATGCTGCAACTTCAGTTCGATCAACTTGGCCTGATAGTTACCCCGGTACAGGATCGCGAAATCGCTGTAAGGCCGGTCGGTGCGCAAGTGCAGGCTGAGGATTTCCACGGCGACGCGCTCGGCTTCGGCGTCTTCGTTGCGGCAGCGGATCACCCGGATCTCGTCGCCGTGACCCATTTCACTCCACAGCTGCTTTTCGAATTCGTGGGGGTTGTTCGAGATCAGAACGTTGGCGCAGCGCAGGATGCGGCTGGTGGAGCGGTAGTTCTGCTCCAGCATCACCACTTTCAGGGACGGATAGTCTTCCTTGAGCAACATCAGGTTTTCCGGCCGGGCGCCGCGCCAGGCGTAGATCGACTGGTCGTCATCGCCTACCACGGTGAACTGGTTACGCTTGCCGATCAGCATCTTCACCAGCAGATACTGGCTGGCGTTGGTGTCCTGGTATTCGTCCACCAGCAGGTAACGCACCTTGTTTTGCCACTTTTCCAGAATGTCGGCGTGCTCTTCGAACAGCTTCACCGGCAACAGGATCAGGTCGTCGAAGTCCACCGCGTTGAACGCCTTGAGCGTGCGCTGGTAGTGGGTGTAGACAATGGCGGCGGTCTGTTCCTTGGGGTTGCGCGCGTTTTCCAGGGCCTGGGCCGGCAGGATCAGTTCGTTTTTCCAGGCGCCGATCATGTTCTTGATCTCGTCGACGCCGTCGTCGCCCGAGTATTCCTTTTGCATGATGTCGGTCATCAGGGCCTTGACGTCGGTCTCGTCGAAAATCGAGAAACCGGGTTTGTAGCCCAGCCGCACGTGTTCCTTGCGGATGATGTTCAGGCCCAGGTTGTGGAAGGTGCAGACCGTCAGGCCGCGGCCTTCACCGGCGCGCAGCAGGGTGCCGACCCGCTCCTTCATCTCGCGCGCGGCCTTGTTGGTGAAGGTCATGGCGACGATGTACTGGGCGCGGATGCCGCAGTTCTGGATCAAGTGCGCGATTTTGCGCGTGATCACGCTGGTCTTGCCGGAGCCTGCACCGGCGAGCACCAAAAGAGGGCCGCCGACGTAGCTCACGGCTTCTTGCTGCCGGGGATTGAGTCGGGACATAGGTAAATTCAGGAGTCAGTCACGAAATGGGCCGGCATTTTAACAGGCTCAGCGAATTGTGCTGCTCTGTCCGACTTGTGACGTACAACGCGATCTGTATTTGCCGGTTTTGTTACTTTCACGCAGGATGCGCAACGAATTCGCGTCTAATGTTCGTAATTCCGGATACAAAGGCCTCGTTTGGGCGGATGTCCATTGGTCATTGGGGATCGGCGCGGCATAATGCCGTCGCCTACATCTTTGCAGAGTCTAGGGAGCTAGCTTGTCTACGCCTGTCGAACCCTTGCGTTTGCTGCTACTGGCCCAAGAGCCAGCGTGGGCAGCGTTGTTGCGCGAGTGTCTGGCTCCGATGGGGAGCTCGGCCGTGCTCATCAGTGCGCCGAGCTGGGAGTCGGTCAGCAGTCTGTTCGATGACAGCCGCAGTGCGGTGTTGTTGACGATCCCGGCTCTCCAGCCGGCGCCGGGCCGTTGCTGTCTGCCGACGGTGTTGCTGCTCGAGCATGAGCCCCTGATCCCGCCCGACGGTGTAAGCGACTGGCTGGTACGCGACCATCTCGACCCGGGCATGCTGCGCCGTTGCCTGCGCCATGTGCGTGAGCGCGGCGTACTGGAAAACACCCTGCAGCGCCTGGCCGAGCAAGATCCGCTGACCGGCATCGCCAACCGCCAGGGTTTCCAGACCTTGCTGACGGCGCGGCTGGCGGAAAACGATGGTCGTGGCCTGGCCCTCGGTCATCTCGACCTCGACAATTTCCGTTACGCCAACGATGCCCTCGGCCACCAGGCCGGTGACCGCCTGATCCTGCAGGTGGTGGCGCGGCTCAAAGGCCAGCTTGAAGCCGGCGATCAACTGGCGCGACTGGGCAGCGATGAGTTTGCCTTGCTGATCGACACCCGCCGCGCCCCTCAGCGCGCCGAATGGATGGCCGAGCGCATCACCGAAGCGTTGGCCGAACCTTATTGGGTCGACGGCGAAAGCCTGCTGATCGGCTCCAGCCTGGGCATTGCCCATGCACGGGCACAGGCGGGCGCCGACCCGTTGATGTGGCACGCGCATATCGCCATGCAGCAGGCCAAGAGCACCCAGGGCTGTACTTTTCATATTTTCAACGAGCGCATCAACCGCAATGCCCGCAGCATCGCCGACCTCGAAACCGAGCTACGCCGGGCCTTGCGCCGCGATGAGCTGGAACTGCATTACCAGCCACGACTGAACCTTGAAGACGGGCAAATCGTCGGCCTCGAAGCCTTGGTGCGCTGGCGTCATGCCGAGCGCGGCTTGCTGCCACCGAGCGAGTTCGTGCCACTGGCCGAGCAGAGCGGGTTGATCGTGCCGTTGGGTTACTGGGTCATTTCCCGGGCATTGCGCGATATGCAGGCGTTGCTTGAACTCGGTTTGCCGCCGTTGCACATGGCGATCAACCTGTCGTTCCGGCAGTTTCAGGACAGCCAGTTGCTCTCGACCCTGAGCCGGTTGATCAGCGAGCGCGGTGTCGAGGCGCAATGGCTGGAGTTCGAGCTGACCGAAACCGCGGTCATGCGCCGCAGCGACCTGGTCAAGCAGACCATGGACGCCCTTGGGCGCCTGGGCGTGCGCTTCTCCCTCGATGACTTCGGTACCGGCTTTTCATCGTTCGTGCACCTCAACAGCCTGCCGATCACGCTGCTGAAGATCGACAAGAGCTTTGTCGGTGGCATGGAGCAGCGCGAAGAAAACCGCCAGCTGGTGCACGCAATGATCAACCTGGCGCACAACCTCAATCTGGAAGTCGTCGCCGAGGGCGTGGAAACGCCGGAGCAATTGGATCTGTTGCGTGGGTTCGATTGCGATCAGGTGCAGGGGTATCTGATCAGCAAGCCGTTGCCGTTGGCGGATTTGGTGGAGTACCTGACGTTTGACAGCAGCCAGCAGCCTGCCCTGGAAGTGGTGGTCTAATCACCCCCAGATCCCTTGTGGGAGCTGGCTTGCCAGCGATGAGGGCCTGACGGCCAACAATGATGTGTCTGTCTGGCCGCTATCGCTGGCAAGCCAGCTCCCACAGGTTGTTCATTCGGCCTGGATGGCATCGAAATGCCGCGGCGCCGGCGCCCGCCGAATCATCCGCTTCATCTTCCATTCAAACGCCCATGTCAGGCTCACCGCCGCGCAGGCCAATCCCAGCGCCAACCCCCACCAGACGCCCGTTGGCCCCCAGTCCAAGTGGAACGCCATCCACCAGGCTGCCGGGGCGCCAATCAGCCAGTAACAGCCCAGGCCCACCAGGAAGGTAGTCTTGGCATCCTTAAGCCCGCGAATGCAGCCCATGGCGATGGTTTGCGTGCCGTCGAACAGCTCGAACCACGCCGCCACTGCCAGCAGGCTCACGGCCAGGTTGATGACGTCGCGAAACGCCGGGTCGTTGTGATCGAGAAACAGTCCGACCAACTGATTCGGCAACAGCCAGAAGACCATCGCAAAACCCAGCATCGTCGCTGCGCCGAAAGCGAGACCAACCCTTCCGGCCAGCCGCGCGTCCAGTAGCTGCCCGGCACCGTAATGCTGACCGATACGCATGGTGATCGCGTAGGAAATCCCCGCGGGCACCATGAATGCCACCGAGACGATTTGCAGGGCGATCTGGTGCGCCCCCAGTTGTGTGCTGCCCATGGTGCCCATGCACAACGCGGCGAAGGCAAACAGCCCGACCTCCACGGCGTAGGTGCCGCCAATCGGCAGGCCCAGGCGCCATAGTTCCTTCAGGTACTTGCGGTTAAGCCGCGACAAGCCCTGGCGCAGTGGGTAGGCATCGTAAGCCGGGTGCCGGCGAATGTGCCACGCCAGCGCCAGGGCCATCAGGTTGGCGACAATCGCCGTGACCAGGCCAATGCCCATCAGCCCCAATTTCGGCAAGCCGAACATCCCGGTGATCAACGCGTAGTTCAGCAGGAAGTTGGCGACTGTACCGCCCAGGCTGATGACCATTACCGGCGTTGCCCGGCCGATGGCGCTGGTGAAGCCACGCAGGGCCATGAAGCTCAGGTAGCCGGGCAGGGCGAACGGCAGGAAGATCAGAAACTGACCGGCCGACTGGACGTTGCTTTCGGTCTGGCCGAACAGCAGCAAAACCGGTTTGAGGTTCCACAACAGCAAACCGGCGCCTAGCGCCATCAACCATGCCAGCCACAGCCCGGCCTGGGTCAATCGGGTTGCGCCGACGATATCGCCGGCACCCTGACGAATTGCCACCAGCGTGCCGACTGCCGCGATCACGCCGATGCAGAAAATCGACACGAACGAATAGGTCGCCGCGCCAAGTCCACCACCGGCCAGTGCCTCTGGACTCAGTCGCGCCATCATCAAAGTGTCGGTGAGGACCATGAGCATGTGCGCCAACTGCGAGGCGACCAACGGCCCCGCCAGCCGCAGGATGGCCCAGAGTTCAATACGCGCTGGATGCTGCATGGTCATCACGCTCGTTTATCAAAGAGAACAGGAAAGCGTCGATTCTCGGCGCTCTGCGACGTTTGCACAAAGGGATAAAAAGGATGGGTAGCATGATTCAAACTCATGCTGGAGAGTTTCTGCTAGGGTACTCAAAACCGCTGTAGGAGCTTTCCTGATGTCGCGTCGTCTTCCTCCTTTATATGCCTTGCGCGCATTCGAAGCGGCGGCGCGGCACACGTCGTTTACCCGGGCCGCGGAAGAGCTGTCGATTACCCAAAGTGCAGTCAGCCGGCATATTCGTACGCTCGAAGAGCATTTTGCTTGCCGCCTGTTTCACCGCAGTGGTCGTAATTTGCAGCTGACCGAATCGGCGCGGTTGATCCTGCCGGGCATTCGTGACGGTTTCACCGCCCTGGAGCGCGCTTGCAATACCTTGCGCGCCGAAGACGACATCCTGCGCATGAAAGCCCCGTCGACCTTGACCATGCGCTGGTTGCTGGCTCGGCTCAGCCGTTTTCGGCACCTTCAACCGGGCAATGAAGTACAGCTGACCAGCGCCTGGATGGACATCGACTCGGTGGACTTCAATCAGGAACCGTTCGATTGCGCCGTGATCCTCAGCAACGGGCGTTTCCCGCCGGACTGGGAGGCTACGTTGTTATTTCCAGAGGAACTGATTCCGGTGGGCGCGCCTAATCTTCTGAACGATCAGCCTTGGGACGTCGCACGCCTGGCCAGCACCGAACTGCTACATCCAACGCCCGACCGTCGCGACTGGCGCAGTTGGCTGGAGCGCATGGGCCTGACCGATCAAGTTTCACTCAAGGGCGGCCAGGTATTCGACACGCTGGAGCTGGGGATGATCGCCGCTGCCCGAGGCTATGGCGTGTCCATGGGCGATTTGCTGATGGTGGCTGAGGATGTTGCGCAGGGACGTCTGAGTTTGCCGTGGCCGACGGCGGTCGCCAGCGGTGAGAATTATTACCTGGTCTGGCCGAAAACCCGCCCCGGAGGTGAGCGTTTGCGCCGCCTCAGCGTTTTTCTCTTGGGTGAGGTTCGGGCCATGGAGTTACCGGCGGTCGAGCACCTGCGCTGAATCATCGCGGACTTACCCGCGATGGGCTCATCTCAGTTTTGGATCAGTCCCCAAGCTAATCGCACTTGGCATTGCTGGATACTTCCTTGCTCGCCTGTTTCAACAGGCTACCCAACTCAGCCGCATTGGTGCTGTTGTAAACCCGGCCACCGGTGTTTTCAGCGATGCAGCGTGACGGGCCGCCGGCACCGATTTTAACCACGTTGACCCGAAGGCGCGGTTGTTCCCTGGCGATTCGACGGGATACCGCGCAAACGTCCTGCCCGCAACCGTCTTCTCCGTCGACAAACATCACGATAACCGCATCGTTATTGCGCCCGTCGACGGTACTCGCCGCGTGGGCCAGGCTGTCGGCCAGCGGTGTGCCGTCGTCGGGAACCAGACCTCGAATCCCGTTGATCAGCCGCGGGCGGTCGCCGAACTTGAACACACCCCGGTCCGGTGTTCTTTCGCAGCCGGCGAAGGTGATCAGGCGTGTGTCGATCTTCGGGTCCAGCCCGTTGATCATGCCGGCCAGCGAGTCTTTGGCGACGTCCATGCGGCTGGGTTTGGCGGTGAGCCGCATGGTGCGGTTCGGGTCCAGGAGCTTGTTGAGGTCAGGACCGAAGAACCAGTCCTCGTCGGCTTTCACTGACTTGATGTTCAAGTTCATCGAACCCGAGGTGTCGAGCACCACCACGAATTGCGGAATCTCCGCGGCCGGTGCATTTTTACGGCATGCGAAGTTGTCCAGCGTCGGGGCCGGTGGCGGGGCCGCCACTACCGGTTTTGGTGGTGGAACCGGCTTGGGTTCCGGTACCGGTTTTGGTGGCGGGACCGGCTTGGGTTCCGGTGCCGGTTTGGGTGGCGGGACGGGCTTGGGCTCCGGTACCGGTTCTGGTACGGGCTCTGGTATCGGAGCAGGTTTCGGTTCCGGTTCCACGACAGGTTCTGGGACCGGCTCAACCGGTTTCTCAACGGGCGCCACCACCGGCGGCACTGGCGCTACAGGCGGAACCACGACAACCGGCTCACGGTGCAGGAACCACCAGAGCCAGAGCGCCAGAAGCAGCAACAGCAGCGCGAGCAAGGCCGCCGCGATCCACCAGCCACGACGCGATGGCGGCACGACCGGCACGACAGGCACCACCGGCGGCACGATCGGTTTGGGCGGACGCTGGTTCCACCGCACCACCAAAGGCTCACCGTTGAGGCTGTAGAGTTTGTCCAGCTCAGGCGTGCCGAGCAGGCTGCGCAGGTCATCCGCTTCCGTCGGTTGACCGCGTTTTTGCAGTTCGTCCGCCAGCTGTCCAAGGGACGTCTGTCGCACTTCATAGGTTTCCAGCAAACGTCGTTGCGCGTCCTCGTTGAGGTCGGCATAGGGCGTGGGTTGGCCACCCAGTTCGGTCCACCATTCCAGCACGTCACCGCTGCCCATCCGCGGGATGGCAAACAGACTGGCGACGGTCGGCGGAAAGTGTTTCTGGATGAGGGCGACTTTAGCTTGCAGCGCACTCATCCCCTCCGATGTGGCTTGCGCATCCCTGATGACCCGCTGCATGACGACGATTCCTGAAAAAGTGCAGGCATCCGTCGGGATGCCCTGCGGGGTGAAAAGTTACTCTTCGTAGCCGAGGCTGAATTGCAGCTGATTGACCTTCTTCTGCAACGTTTTCAGCTCTTGCTGCTTGGCCGCCAGCGACGCTGGCGTTGATTTGGTCGCTGGCGCCGCTTGCGAGGCCTTGAGCTGCTTCTCGAGGTCGGCAATCTGCTTCTGCACCTGGGCTTCATTGCCACGCCGGGCCTTGAGCGAGGTCAGCAGTTGCGACAGCGACTGATTCAGCGCCGCCTGGGATTTCTGCTGGCTGGCCAGATCGGTCTTGGTGCTGAGTTGCCGGGCCTGAATGTTCTCGTACACCTGACGGAACATTGCGTTTTGTCGTCGGGACTCGCTCAGGGCCAGTTCCTTCTGCTTGACCTGATCGCTGTAACCACCGGAGTAGTCGCAGTTCATCTTGGTCAGCATGCTGCTGTCGCGATTGGTCGCATCGCACTCGCCCGGGGTGGTCGCGCAACCGCTCAGGGCCAGGACGGCAGTGAAGACCATCAGTTGTCGTAGCGTCATGTGTTAGCCCAGTGTGATTGCGGAGCGTTGGCTGTACAGAGCGTCGACTTCCTTCTGCAGGCTGACGACTTTCTGGTTCATTCTCTGAATGTTCATGTCCACCTGCCTGATCTCGGCGCTGGTGCCTTGTGAGCGCTCGGCGTCTGCCACTTTGCGGTACTCGGTGACTTTGGTACGCATGTTGGCAAGGTCTTTACGCAGGCGCGCGATGTCCGAATCGATCCCGGCGATTTGCGCCTGGGCCCTGCTCCTGTCGACTTTCTTGTTGGCGATGTCCTTTTTGATCTGGGCAATTTGCGCACGGTCATCATTGATCACTTGCTGAGCGGTCGCAGTCCGGGCGATCACGTTCTGCGTGTCTTGTTCGACGTCGCTGTTCATCTTCGCCAAACGGGTGGTGGTGTCGGCGTATTCGGCGCGACGTTGATCAAGGTAATAGTTAGCGCCCATGGCCACGCCACACGCGGTAATACCGGCGGCGATGACGCACACGGTTTTGTTGCTGCTGTTGGACAGCGCGCAAGCGAGGATGCCGACACCGGCGCCGACGGCGCAGGCCTGGTATCCGGACTTGCTGAAGAACTCTGCGTCATTGCCCTGGGTCAGGCGCGGGTCGGCACCGTCGCCTTCTCCAAGCATGGAGCTGCCGGTGTTGGCGCAACCGGTCATTAGCAGGCTGCCGGCGACTACGAAAGCGATCTGTAGCTTGAAGCGAGTCCAAAGGCTGCGCGACATGGTGAAACTCCTACGTAACGGTGTTGACGCGTTGTTATTGAGTGACGGTTTTGCAGCTGGTCAGCCAGGCTACAGTGTCGATTTTCTGCTTTTGCAGGAACGTTTTCTGATTGGCCCAGTGAGTGCGCAAGTAAGGTTTCAGGTCTTGCAGCTGCTTGTTGCGGGTGATGATTTCTTCCATCACCGGGACTTGCGTTTCAAGCAGTGGCTGGCCGTACAAGGTAGCCGATTCCACAAGGCTGCTGGCGTAGTAACGGCTGAGTTTGTGCAGGCGATCCTTTTGCTCCTCGAGCTTGCCTTTACGCATGTCGCAACTGGCGTCTTTGTCCGCGCCTTCGCAATTGAGCTTGTAGTTCTTTTGCAGGAAGTCCACGTATTGACCGTCGTCGAGCATTTTGGTGCACAGGAACGCACCCAGGTTGAGGCTGGCGCGGATCGCCTGGTCGCGGGTTTCTTCCTGCTGCTGGTTGCTGGCGCGCAGCTGGTTCTCCAGGGCCTGGAGCTTTTCCTTGAGCGCTTTGTCTTCGACGCCCGAGGCGAGGCTGTTCAGCGATTGCACGGTGCCTTTGTCGGCGGATTCGGTTTCCTGGCTGCCGGTGCCGAGTTTCTTCCAGCTGTTCTCGATGCTGGCGACCCGTTCGCGAGAGGTGAGGGTCGGGGAGACCAGCACAAGTCGCAGGCCGGTGGTCTTGTTTTTCACCTGGCCTTCGGCATTGTAATACGGTTCTTCCTTACGTAATGCAGTCCGCAGGTCGGCCTGCGCGGTCAGGTAGTTACCGCCGCGCACGACATAGCCACCGGCTTGACCGTGCTGGCGGTCGAGTTTGTTCAGGCGAAACGGCTCGAACATCATTTCGTCGACGTTACCGAGCATGTCATGCAGGCCCAGCGGGTTGGGCTTTTGCAGACCGGACAATTGCACTTTGCCGTTGGACGATTGCGCCCCGGCGAACCACTCGTAGGCGTTGATGCCTTCCGCCATCGGATAGTGCGTGTCGCGGAATTCAGCGGCACTGACTTCAAGCCCGCCGCGAGCGGCGAACTCCCATTCGACTTCGGTCGGCAGGCGCAGGAAGCCTTGTGCGCCGTCTTCCTTGGGCAGCTTGCCAGCGGCGTTTTTGCGCAGCCACAGGTTGTACTTGTCGGCGGCGTCGATGGCTTGCACCCAGCTTACCGCCGTTTGCGGCAAGCGCATCTTGGTGGCGGCGGTGGGGCAGGTCGCTTCGGTCAGAGCGGCATATTGCAACTGACTCATCTCGTACTTGGCCATCAGGTAGTAGCGGGATTTGTCGTTCTTGGCCCCGGTAAAACTGCCGGCGATAAAGGTCGGACGAGTCTGTTCGACGTAGCCGTATTCTGCGCCGTCCTGACCGATGTTGATCGGGTAGTCATCCAGTGGACCGGCGACCGGAATGAATATCTTGCGAAACACCATCGAGCCTTCGCAGGGCATTGGCAGCACGACGTCGCCAGCCTCGGGCATCGGGTTGTAATACTTCTCTTCCCAGCCCGCCGCCGAGGCGTCGAGCACGTAGCCGAGGGTCAGGGGTAACAGCAAGCCAAAACGTTTATAGCTCACGCAGACTCTCCGCAGGTTGGATGTTGATGGCTCGCAGGGCACCGATCACGGCCACCAGTGCAGCGACCGAAAAAGTCAGGAGCAGGGCGGCCAGGCCATGCCAAACAGTGATGTGGCAAACGAAGGTGCCGGTGGCCTGGCTGCTGCCGAGCAGGTAGTCGAACAAATGACTGCCCGCGGCATAAAACCCCAGCCCGCCAACGTAGCCGGCCAGACTCAGCAATAGCGCTTGCAGGACCACGAAACCACCGACGGCCCTGCGTTTGAAACCCAGCAGACGCAGGACCGCCAGGCTTTTGCGTTTACGGTCGATGTTGGCCAGGAACGCACCGACCATCGAGGCCACGCAGCCGATCAGCGCCGCCATGGCGATCACACCGAAGATCAGCCCCAACACATGGTTGATGGCTTTGACGTTGTCGATGTCGGCCAGTCGGCTCGAGGTTTCGATGTGTTGTTCGTTGAGCCAGTGTTCCAGCGGCGCGACCTGATCGATGTCGCGCGCATAGACGCGGGCGCGGGCATACAGCGGTTGCAGATTATCCTGAGGCTTGCCGGTGGCAACGCCGAACCCACTGACCTGATAACCGTCGCGAAAACGCTCCAGATCCAGCAGCAGCGGCGGGGCGACAAACCCGGCCGCGCGACCGAAACGGGCACCGTCGAGCACGGCCAGCACCGTCAGCGTCATTTCACCGCGTTCATTGACACCTTCCAGGCGGCGCAAGGCCCGCAGCTGCACGCTGTCGCCGACCTTGGCCTGCAAGCGTTGCGCGGCGCTGGCGCTGAGGATCACTTGATTGCCGACGGGGGTGAGTGACGCCAGGTTCAGTTGTGGGTCGCCCGGCTCGGTGGCGATGATTTCCGCACCTTCGACAAACCGTTGCATGCCGATCAGCAGGTCAGCCTGGGTATTGAGCGAACGGGTCTGGCCGAGGGCAAAGCCGGTCTCGGGGCGCTGGCGCAAACGCTCGATCCAGGCCGTGTCGTAGTTGCCGTTGCTGAGCATCTTCACTTCAAGGTTGCGCGGGTCGCGCAGCAGTTCGTCCTGCAACTGGCTGACCACCCCGTGCTTGAGCCCGAACAGCAGCAACAACGGCGCAATCACCGCCACCAGCGAGGCGGCGATGCACAGCGAGACCTTGCGGTCGTGCCAGAGGTCTTGCAGCGCCAGTGAACCCAGCAGGTGCAAGCGATCAGTCCATCGGTTCAAACAGAGTCTCTCCCTGATGGCTGATAGCGCCGAGTCGCGGTAAGCCGAAATCCTTCAGCAAGGCCCAGTCATGGGACACAACGAGGGCACTCAAACCCATGCTCGACACCAGACTCAGGAGCAATTCAAACAAACGCCGGGCGCTGTGAGGGTCGAGCGCGGCGGTAGGCTCGTCGGCCAACAGCAGCAGTGGTTCATGGGCAATTGCCCGAACGCAGGCAACGCGCTGGCGTTCGCCGATCGACAACGCTTGAGGTTGTTTATCCAGCAATCCTTGCAGGCGCAACACGTCAACGGCGTGGTCGATGTGCTCGCTCTTCGCCGACATCCCGAGCAAACGGCGCGGCAGGCTGATGTTGTCCCGCACGCTCAGGAACGGCAGCAAGCCGCCGCTCTGCAAAATGAATCCCAGATGCCGTGAACGCACCGCTGCAAGAGCAGGCTGGTCGTCAGTGGCCAGCAGTTGGGCGATATCCTGAGCGTGCGTCGGGCCCAGCCGAAAGCGCTCGAGTTCCACCGGCGCAAGCAACAGGCCGATGGCTTCGAGCAACGTGCTTTTGCCGCTGCCGCTCTCGCCGGTGATGGCGAGGATTTCTCCGGCGCCGACCTGCAGGTGCGGCAATCGCACGTGATGAGCCTGTGCGCCTTCACCACGGCGCACCAGCAGGTTCTTGATATCAAGCATCGGCGTCTCGTTAAGGCATCATTTCCAGTGGCACGGGGTATACGTTGTCCCGAGCATCGCTGTCTTTGGCTAAAGCTACCCAACGGTCGACATCGGCGTTGTAACGCTGGTAATGCCGCAGTTTGGTGTTCAGCGTGCGGATGAATTTCTCTTGCGCCAGACCATCCCAGCTCTTCCAGGTCTCTTCATCCAGGTTCAGCACTTCACTGTGATAAGGCAGGTCTTCGAGGTATTCGCCGAGGACGCCCATGTCCGCCAGTTTGGCGTTGCCGTTCTGCTTCAGCTGATTGGGATCGGCGCCCATGGTCGCTGCCACGGAACGCAGGCGATCAAACATTTCCGTCGGCGAAATCAGGCCTTCGTTGGCGGCATCGAGAATCTGCTTCATCACGTCGCTCAAGTCGCTGAGCTGTGACTTGGTCAGCAGCACCCGCACATCGGTGGTCGGGATGTTCTGCTTGATCAGGTCGCGGTCGGTGATCCATGCCTTGAACACTGGCGGGGCCTTGCTGTTGGTTTTCTCGCCGAGATAGGCGAGTTGCATGGCGTGGCCGATCAGCGCCGCGTCTTCGAGCATTTTCTTCTCGGCGGGGTCCTGCTTGGCGTTCGCCGCGCTGCCGATGGCGTCTTCGCCCATGTAGGCGGCTTTCACTTGTGTCGTGATCGCCCCGGCCAGGGCGTCCACCTTGCGCCCGAATTCTTGCACATCGCCAGCGTTCACCGGGTAATACAACGAGGTATTGGTGCCCGGGTATGTCGACAGGTTCTGGTACTGCGCCTCGGCCTTGGCGTGGTCCTTGGCCCCGGCCGGGGTTTTCAAGTGCAGGGTATAAATCGCCACGCCCGGGTTGGCGGCTTCCATACGCACCTGTGCGGCGCTCAAACCGGTCTTCGACAGCTTGTCGTCGCCTTCGATGGCGCCCGCGTCGGTGATCAGCACCACGTAGCGTGCGCCGAACTGGCTCCAGTCAACCTTGTCGATGCTCTCCATGACGCCGGCAAACGAGTCTTCATCGAAGCTGCTGCTCGACACGGTGGCCTGTTTGAGGTCTTTGATCCTGGCGAAAAAGTCGGCGCTGTCTTTCACCTGCGTCGGGTCGGCGTACATCTTGGTGGTGTATTCCAGCCCCGGCACCGCCTGGGTGTTGGAACGGAAAGCCACCAGGCCGAACTTGACCTGCTTGCCGAGATTCTGCGCTTCGATCTTCTGGTAAACCTTGCGGATCGCCTCGCGGGTGCGGTCGATGTAGGGGTCCATCGAGATCGTCGAGTCGATGACAAATACTACGGCCGCACTGAATTCCTTCAGCTGGTTGGCCTTTTTGTCTTCGGCTTCCTTGCTACCGGCAGGGCTGTTTGCAGCACCGCCCTTGGCGTTCTTGTCATCCGGCTTGCTGACGGAGGCGACATTGAGCAGACGCGTGCGGAAACCGCTTTCGGTCATGACTTCTTCGCCACTGAGCACCGGCAGCAGGTAAAACTGCTTTTGGAGGTCGACGAAGTATTCCGGTTCTTCAGCCAGTACGCCCGGTGCTTGCTGGCCCTTTTTCAGCGTGGCCCGCAGCGGCGCGACTTTGCTGACCGGGTCCGGTGCATCAAGAATGCCTTCGACGGTGGCGCGGTCCTTGAAGAACAGCAGCCGGTCGCGGTTGGCTGGGTTGGTGAAGGCCAGCGTCAGCTGCATCTTCCAGTCGGTGGTGCAGCTGGCAGGCAGCCAGCCAATGGTTTTGCCGTAGCTGTCGGGGCCGACTTTCAGCCATTCGACGTTCTTCGCTTGCGCACGTTCGTACACATAGAAGCGGCTGAAGACCGGTTGTGCGTCACCTTCAGCACCGCCCGCCGTCGGGCTTATTTTGCAGCCCGGCGTGGTCAGCACGCGTTGGAACAGGGTCTTTTTACCGGCCTGGATCAGCGGTTTGTCATCGGCCTGGGACAGCGGGCTGATGCACAGCGCCAGTAATGCGGCACCGCTCAGCAGGAATCGACTCATGGGCGAACGCATCACTTCTGCAACTCCTCGAAACGCTGTTTGGCTTCGGCGTTGTTCGGATCCTGGGTGAGGATGGTTTCATACCAGTAGGCGGCGGTGGCGTTGTCTGCGGCCGGGAAGCACTCGCTGGCCTTCAGGTATTTAGGGTCGTATTCGCGGGCATAGGCGTTGGCGATCAGTGCGTCACCGGCCTGGGCACGGTTGGCGTACAGTCGCTGGGCGACCCCGCAGTGCTTGCCGGCCTTGGCCTGGTTGATGATCTCCAGCAATTTGGCACTGTCGGGTGCCGCCTTGATGCAGGTCTGGACGAAGGTCAACTCGGGCAGGCTGTTCATGCTTTCGAGGGTGCAGGCTTGTGCGTCGGCACCAGCGGGTGCGGCGGCAGTGGCTGCAACCGCAGGGGCCGGGGGACGTTGGTAGAACCAGAATCCTGCGCCCGCTGCCAGCAACAACACGACAATCAACAGACCGATCAGGCCTTTGTTGCTTTTCTTCACCGGTGCGGGAGGCGGCGTATAGGCAGGCTCGGTGAGCACCGACTCTAACTCCAATTCTGGTTCGGCGGTGGACAGGGTCAGTTCAGGTAGATCCGGGATCTCCGGGATTTCTGGCGTCGGTACGCTCGGCGCCGTCAGTTCAGCGCCGCCGTAGGTCGAGCGCGTCTGGCCGCCGGCCGTGGACGGCAGCACGCCAACGCCTGGCCGAACCACGCCTTTATCGGCGTGGCCTTGGCTCTGTTCGCGCAGTTCGATCTGGAACTGCGAGTTTGTGCCGCCTTCCAGCAGCGGGTCGACCACGTCCGGGCCGACCTGAGCTTCCAGGCCTTCGCCGCTGGCCGTAACGTTGAAACGCGAGACCTTGAACCAGAATGGATTGTTGCTCCAGGCTTTGTGGTCCTGGAGGTAAAAACCGTCCTGGTTACGCTGAATGGAAAACTCCAGCTGTTGCTCACTACCCTGCCATTTCTTCACAGTGAGGCGGGCCTGGCCAGGCACATTGGGCTCTAACGCGAGCAGGTCGACACGAATGGGCATTGCTTATCTCGCTGCGAAGGCTGTGAGCACTTGGCCCAGCCGTTCGTTCTGTTCAGGGGTGATTTCACGTCCGGCACCATGGCCGGCATTGTCCTGCGTGATGTAGGCCAGGCCCGAGAGCCAGTCGCCGAGATACCGCTGTGCCTGATTGGCCGGTTGCGCCGGCAGCACGGGGACTTGTCCCGGGCCAATGTCGGTGTAGAACGAAAACAACGGCTCCTTGGCCCCGGCGCGACTGTTTGGCCGCTCGCTAACCGGCTTCTGTAGGTAGCCGAACCAGGACACGAAATCGCTCAGCACACGTTGCACTTCCAATACCTGGCGTTCGACCAGTTGATCGCGCCGCGCGCCACTTTGTGCACGCTTGAGGACGGCGCGGCTCAGTTGCCCCGGCAAGTCCTGGCGATAGCCAGCGGTGATTAGCTCATCGACCACCGCTTCCAGCAATGCCTTTTCCAGCCCCAGCAGGTTGAGCAGGCTTTGCCGGGTGGTCAGTTCACGCAGGTGCGCGATCCAGGCCTTGAATGCCGCTTTGGCAAAACGGTGCTCGTTGCTTTGCAACTCGGGCGCCGGGGTGCCGGTTTTGCTGCTGAGTGGCGCGTCGTGGCTCAGGTCGTCAGCGAAATCGAAATCGAAACCGGCGTCGTTGCCATACAGGCTCTGGCTCGGTGTCGGGGCAGCCGGTTCGTCGTTCACGGCGGGCTCGTCATCAGTTTCGTACACACCGCTGAGATACAGGTCACGGACCTCTTCGCTCGGTATGTCGAGTTGATCGATCAACTCACCGAGCACCGCCGGACGACGGCCCAGGCCCGTCAGAATCATTTGCGCCTTGGCTTTCTTGGCGGCTGCGGCACCGTCGCCGTCGGCGTGGTACCAGGGGCTCAGGCCGTGAGTGGTCAGGCCTTCGAGACACTCGCTCAATTGCTCGCGGATGCGCTGCAATTTGAATTCGATATTGGCCACGCCTTTGAAACTGCCGCTGAAGTGGCTAATGCCACCGTCATCGTTGCGCAGCATTTCTGCCCAGGCGTTGGCCGGGTTCTTGATGTGTTTGCACACCAGAGCGTTGCTGGCGAAGCTGGTGCCCAGCGCGCTGACACGTTCCTGATAGATGGCATTGAGGCCGGTTTCCGCACCGGTCGCGTCTTGCCCGATGAACGCCGCGTCCATACGCGGTTTGCGCACAAGGTAGGTGTTCTGGAACGGTGTGCCGGCCCAGTCGCTCATCCAGCTCAGGCTGCCGAAGCGCTCCAGCATGGTCAGCTTGACCATGCCGTTCCAGCTCTCGTCGTACTGATCGGGGGTCAGGCTGAGGGAGTTGGTGATGCGCAGGTCGAGCATGGTCAGCGCCCAGATCAGGCCAGTATCGCGCTTGCTGCGAGCGGCCGAGTCGGCGCCCTGGGTTTTTTCGATCCAGCGGGTCAGCACCGGGCCCACGTCGTTGACGTCGCTCTGCTTGGTCGAGCTTGTGCAGACCACCAGCGCATTCATTTCCTGGTTGTCGGTGTAGCGTTCGAACAGGTAGGCGACCTTGCCGCGCAAGATCAGCTGGGAAACGGAGTTGTCCTTGGCGGTGGATTGCGGGTCGTTGGAATCGGCGATCTCGTGCAGTTTCTGGCGCCCGCGATAACCGGGGAAATCCAGCAGGTCGACCTGATTGACGATGTCATCCACCGGCGCTTCGATCAGGCGGAAGGTCATTTCGGCGGTCAGTGCCGCCAATTGCGCCACCGCAATCGCCTGACTATTTTGCAGGCGATCGCCAACCAGCGGTCGAACATCGATCGGCAAGTCCAGGGGGCTGCCGAAACGTTCGAGGATGTCGACGTTCATGATGCTATCGCGCTGGCTGTAGGTGTCGTTTTCGAAACTCACCAAGGCCTTCAACGGTGCGAACACGGTCTCGGGCAGGCCCAGCTTGTGCAGCGCTCCGGCCAGTTGCTGGTACACGCGGGTCAACTCGCTTTGCTCACCCCAGAGGATCGAAAACAGCTCGGCCCGTTCCTGGAAATTCAGACGTGGCACCGTTTGCAACGCTTTGGGCCAGTACAGGTGCTCAAGCTTCTTCACCGAGTTGCGGAAGTTGTCGCGCAGGTAATCCCACAGCGACACCAGGTCGTCGGCATTGACCCCCGTTTGCAGAGGCCCGGTTTCGCGGCCTTCGAACGGTTTGAGCACGCGCTGGATGCGCTCTTCGTCGATCTCGTAGGAAATCCGCTCAAGGTCGAAATCCTTGAACCAGGCGTTGGCGAGAATCTTCGCCAGCTCGATTTCCTTGAACAGCGTGAGTTCTACCGGGAAGTCATTGTCCTGACTTTCCGTCGCCCGACGGCTGAAGCGCGTCACCAGGCCGGTGGCCTCCTTGCCGCCACCCACCGGGTTGATGTGCTTGATGAAGTCCAGGCGCTGGTCACCGAATTCGGTCTCCAGTTTGCCGTTCTGACCGGCGGCGAGGGCCGAAATCAGGTAGGACTTGCCGGCCTGGGACAAGCCGAAAAAGCCAATGGTCATCGGCGTGCAGGCCACGCGACCGAGGCTTTGAGCCAGGTTGCGGGCGCGGTGCAGGCGGATGTTCAAGTTGTCGGCTTCGCTGTCCAGGCGCGGTGCATTGCCGCGCGTCTGGTCTATCCAGTCCAGCGCCTGACCGGCGCCTTCATAAACAGCGGCCCAACTGGCAGAGAGCTGAGTTTGATCGGGGGTCAGGTCATTCATTTGCGTTTCACACTTCCACTGTCGAGCCAGTACTTGGTCTCGCTCAGGCCGGCGTCGAGCATGGTGTTGAGTTCCAGCTCGAGGTCGCTGCGCGGGTTGAAGTTGACGTTGTTACTGTTGGATTCGATGTCGCGAACCGAGAGGCGGTCGCTGACCAGATCCTGCTTGCGGGTGTATTTGTCCGCCGGTTTGACCTCGAACCGCACCTTGAGCAGCGGCGCGCTGCCGTTTTCACCGATTGCCCGGGAAAACTTCTCCCGACCCGCCTTGGTGAACCGCAAGGTGTAAAGCGGCGAGGCGGCCCAACGATCGGCGGCCAACTGACGGAAACCGAGGCGCAGATCGCCGCGCATTTCCAGCTGCGGCGTGTCGGCGGCGTCGCCAAAGCCAATTTCCGGCAGCTTGATTTTGTAGTCTTCGGACTGGATGTCGCGGTACAGCACGTCGGCATCCTTGATCACGTTGTTCAGGTCGATGACGCCGATGTGCTTGACCGTCGAATACGGCTTGAGTGCCGAAGCACGGAAGTAGAAGTTCGGCACGCTGTGGTTGGCGCACAACAGGCAGAGCATGGCGCCGACTGAGGCGGTACTTTTCGGGTCGTCGATCCGGCCGTTCTTGTGGAACGGATACCAGCCACCGGTGCGGTAGTTCTGCAGCGCCAGAATGCGTCCCGGTGGCAGCGGCAACACCTTGCGAATGAACGCCTGGATGCCGGGCAGGCGCGAAGGGCGGCCGGTCAGCAGCAAGACATCACACGGGTAATGCGCGACCACCTCACACAGCGCACCAAGGATTTTGGTGATGTTGATCTGGTCGTTGAGGAACGCGGCGTGGAGCCTTTGCAGGTCGAAGCTGATCGGCGCGGCATACAGGTCGAAACCACTCTGACTGCCGACATCGCGGCGCACGGCGGCGTTGACGTAGTCGAGTACGGTCTTGCTGATCGCGTTGTCACCGAGCAATTGGCGGTAGCTTTGTGGGGTGACTTCTTGCGGCACTTGCGGATCGTAATGCTCGTACGCCTTGAGCAGCGCCAGACCCAGCGGGGCGAACACCTGTAGGTTCAGCTGCTGGCGCAGGATCATGTCCTGGGCGCTGACCGATTCATCGCCACACAACCGTGACATCAGTGAATCCGGGGCTTTTACGCCGGCGTTCTGCAAGGCCTTTTCGAAACTCGGCAGGATGAAGTCCTGAATCACGTCCAGCAGGATGTCGTCGCCGGCCACTTTGAAACCATCGCGAAAACGCTGCTCCGGCACGATGTGCACGTTGCTGCCGCTGCCGGTATTACCTGCACGGTCGAGGCGATAGTCGGTGATCACCAGGTCGGTGGTGCCGCCGCCGATGTCGATGGTCGCGAGGGTGATGCGTTGGCGGTCGGTCTTGTCTGGTCGGGCGATGGTGTCAAAAAACTCTTCCGGGTGACCGGCAAAGTTCTCATTGACCTCGGTGTACAGGTACACCAATTGACCGCAGGACGCTTCGTCCCATTCCACACGGATACTCGGGATCGGCGTGCGCGGACTGACGGCCTGATCCTGATGTGGATCTTCCTCGCCGGCATGCCAGCCGAGGCTTTTCCACACCAGGCCGATGGCTTGCAGCATGCGTTCGTTGAGGATGCTGCGTTCGGCCTGGGGCATGCCCGGCGGTACGGTCAGGGTGATGCTGTTGAGCTGGCGCGGCACGCGGGTGTGTCCCTGACGCGAGCGTTGGGCCGGACTGTTGATTTGTGACAGCGCTTGGGCCAGCACTTCGGCGAGCATGAAGGTCATCAGCGAACTGCGCGAATAACGCGGCATGAACACCGGCAGACGATCGTCTTCTTCGAGGCTGTACAGCGCCTCGCCGGTTTCGTTGATCAGGTGCGAGAACGGTGCGGCGGTGGCGTATGGCTCGTTGTCGGTCTTGATGTACGAGCAATTGAAGCGCCAGCCGTGGCCATAAGCGTTTTCGTCCCACAGATAGCGTTTCGGGCTGGACAGGCCCGTGGAGCCTTCGGTACCGCGACGACGGCTGGCCAGACGGCTGGCTTCATTGCCGACACGGGCAATCGTCGCCCATTGGAACGCATCGTGGCGCCCGCTCTTGACCGAACAGTGGTCCTTGCCGAAGTACGCTTGAGCGAATTCCACGCGGCTTTCGAATGGCAGGTTGTAGGTGTGTTCGGGGGTGATCAGGTCGCGCAGTTCCAGCACGTAGTTCTGCTTCAACCCGGAGCCGGCCTGCCCGTGGTTTTCGATCAGGATGCCGCAGGTGCGCGAGTTGCCGACGTCCAGCACCAGGTCCACCGGAATCGGTTTGACCAGGCCATTGCTGTCGTTGGCGACCACTTTCAGCTCGGGGATTTCAACCTTCGCCCCGGTCTTCGACTGCTGGGCGGCTGACGGCTTGCTCAACAGGCTGAGCAAGTTGAGGTAGTGCGCCAGGTGATAGTTGGCGCGGATATCGGTGTCCAGCTCAGCGCGCGAACGGTGGGCATTGCCCTCGTTGAACACTTCCAGCAGCCACTCGTTGACCCACGGCTGCGCCAGGAACCAACGAGTTTCGCTGGCCTTGGTCGCCAGTTTGAAAGACACGCCGGAACTGATGTCTTCTTCGTTTGGCGCCAGGTAAGCCGTGCCGTCACGCTTGGGCATCACACGGCTGTCGAACGCCATCGTCAGGCGGTGTGTATTGCCGTCGATGTCGGGAGTCGCCAGTTTCACCAGACGCATGCGCGACCAGTTGGTCGGGCCTTCGTCGAAGCGATGCGGCGGCATGAAGCGGAAAAACGGGGTCGGCAGCCAGATACCGTCGAGCAAATCGAGACTGCTTTTCATATCGACGCTGAACGCAGGTTTGGCTTTTTCGACTTTTTCCGGTTCAGGCTCATAGAAAAAGAAGTCTTTCTCTTCGTTGTACGCCAGGCGGCATATCAGCCCGCTGATCATCGGTGCGAACTCGCCCGCCGGTTCCTTGCGGGGATCCAGGCGCAGGGCGAAATCCATGAACTGGATGCCGGTGTCGCTGACCAGCGTGACGGTGTCTTCGAATTGAGTGACTTCAGGCAACATGTCGGGTTATTCCGTTTTTATTCGGCCACTTGCCGCATGGACATGGGGAATTGTTCTTTTCCGTAACCGCCGGTGCAGTCCGCGACCGTGGTCGCCCCTGGGCGGCAGCTGACCTTGGGCATGTCGTAAGTGCTGCCATCGCCGCAAACGGCCTGGCCCTGGCTGTCGATGGCCAGGCTGCCACCCTTCATGGTAGCGCTTACCGGCCCGCTGCATTTCGAGCCGTCGGCCTGGTGTACGGTGACTTGGCCCTTACCGTCCTTGAGCTGGTACTCCAGACGCAGCGGCTTGCCGGTCCGGCGGTCCTGTATCCCGGCGCCTGCGTTGTACTGACCATCGAGAAACTTGGCGGCACCGTCGGCGGCGTCTGGCGGGATGCTCAGGGGAGGGCCGGGTTTTTCGGCGGCGGATTTTTCTGCCTCGGGCGAAGTGATATCCGGCGGCGCGGTTTTGTTTTCGGGTGGCGCGGTTGGGGATTCGGCTGCCGGGTCTTTGGCTGGGTCTTTGGTCAAGTCGGCGGGTGCTGTGTCAGCCTCATTACCCTCGATGGCCGGCGCTTCCACACCCTGTGTTCCGGTCACGGCGGTGCCGGTTCCAGTGGTGGAGCCTATAACGGTGCCTGTCACCGGAACGCTATTCAACGTCGTGACATTGCCAGGCAGTTGCGGCTCTTCCAGCTGTTTTTCCACCGGCACGATGCCCTTGGGCAGCAGGTCTACCGCCACCAACGGAATCGGGACGCAACCGCGCAGGCCGAGCAATAGCCACAAAAGCAGCAGCAGGAGCGGCAGCAGCAACAGCCACCATCGCCGCCACCACGGACGAGCCACCACCGGCACGACGGGCGCAACAACAGGTGCTTCGACCACGGGTGTCAGCGGCGGAGCCTGATAGAGGCAATGTAGGGGATCGCGATTGAGGTCGGTACCGGCGTGCTCGAAACCCCAAAAGGTCAGCACCGGTTTGCCTTGCACCAGGTACACGAAGTTTTCGTCAGGGATATGAATGACGCGCTTGAGCAACTTGCCGAACACGGCTTTGTCGCCTTGCTGCAGTTCGCCGGATTCAGTGCCCAGGAAACGCTGGCTCAATTCTTCGAGCGCGGTCTTCAGGGCTTCAAGTTGGCGGCGGGCAGGGGCGCGTTCTTCCTCGGTCGCGCTGCTCCACGGGATCACATCGCCGTCGAGGGCGCTGTACCAATCGATCTGGTTGCCGAGTTCATCGCTTTGAGGGATGGCCAGATGATCTACCAAATCGGGATTCTTGCGACGAATGGCTTCGCGCAATTGCAGGGCTGCCCGGTAGACCGGTTGACCTGTTTCGCCGAGGGCAGTGAATGACCCGCTCTTACCGCTGCGTAATAGTGCCCCGCGCATTCAAACTCCATACGATCCGTTGCGCAAAAATGACAGACAAATGTGTCTGTACTTGCTCCTGCATTTGGCGGGCGACCATGATGCCATAATGATGTCGCCGTCAATCTGCCGGAGGTTTAAACCTCATGAGACTAACGTAAGCGTGCGGAGGTTGCATAAGGTCAATTTTAATTGGTTTTGGGAGGCTCGGGCGTGGGCTTTTTAAGCTTGCTGAATCGTTTCATCAGCGCTATAAAAAATGCACAACTCCAAGAAAGGCTTTCCCCATGTCCCCGCTCAAACTCCTCGTTGTCCTTGGCGCGCTGTCCGCCTCCCACGCCATGGCTTGGGATTACGTCCTGCTCGACAGCGACAAAGCCGCGCAAAACTGGCAGATCACCAGCCAGCAACTCGGTGTGAAAACCGACCAACCCTTCTCCGTGACACTCCGTACCTTGCACGGCGGTCGGCAAGAGGGCGTCAGCATCGTCGACATCGATAACGGCACGATGAAACTCTCGGTGGTGCCGACTCGCGGGATGAACGTGCTGCAGGCGTCGGTCGGTAATGTGCGCATGGGCTGGGATTCGCCGGTCAAGGACGTGGTCAATCCGTCCTTCATCGAACTCAATGGCCGCGGTGGTCTGGGCTGGCTGGAAGGTTTCAATGAGCTGGTCACCCGCTGCGGCTACGAATGGGTCGGCCACCCCGGCGTCGACAACGGCGAACTGCTGACCCTGCACGGTCGGGCCGCCAACATTCCTGCGAACAAAGTCACCCTGCACATCGATGAAAAACCACCGTACGCCATCACCTTGCGCGGCGAACTGAAAGAGCAGGCGTTCAAGAAAGTCGACTTCTCCGTGGCGACCGAACTGGTCACCGAACCCGGCAGCGTAACGTTCGCTCTCAACGACACCCTGACCAACAACGGTGACTATCCGAAGGAATACCAGGCGCTGTATCACAGCAACTTCAGCACGCCGTTCCTGGAACAGGGTGCCCGCTTCGCCGCGCCGGTGAAACAGGTCTCCCCGTTCAACGACAAAGCCAAAGGCGATCTGTCGGACTGGCAAACCTACCGCGCACCGACCAAGGACTACGACGAGACGGTTTACAACGTGGTGCCGTATGCCGATGCCAAGGGCGATACGTTAACCGTGTTGCATAACAAGGCCGGCAGCCTGGGGGTTTCGGTCGGCTTCAACACTCAGACACTGCCCGTGTTCTCCCTGTGGAAAAACACCGATACTCAAGGCCAGGGATATGTCACGGGGCTGGAGCCGGGAACAAGTTTTTCCTACAACCGCCGTTATCAGCGGCCACTGAACCTGGTACCGACAATTGGGCCGAAGGAACACAAGCAGTTCCGCATCAGCTACAGCTTGTTAGCGGATAAGGCGGCTGTGGATAAGGCCTTGAAACAGGTGAGCGAGATTCAGGGTGGGCGGGAGACTGAGGTGCGGCAGACGCCGTTGGTTGATCTGACCAAGGGGTGACGCCGGCTAGAGCGTTGTCGGCCGATATTGCAGCGCCTCGGCCAAATGTTCGCGTCTGATTCCGTCGGCTAGTTCAAGGTCCGCCAGCGTGCGCGCGACCTTGAGCAGTCGATGGGCTGAACGCAGGGAGAGATTGAGCCGTTCACAAGCGGTTTCCAGCCAGTTTTCATCGATTGTGGATAACTTGCAGTGCTTACGCAGCCCCGGTAGATCGAGAAAAGCGTTGGCACAGCCCTGACGCTTCTGTTGGCGTTCGCGTGCCTCGGCCACTATCAATGCAGCGCTGGCACTGTCCTCTCCCGGTTTCACAGGTGGATTCAGCGCCGTGGCCTCCCGTGCCACGGTCAGGTGCAAGTCGATCCGATCCAGCAGCGGGCCCGACAACTTGTTGCGGTAACGTTGCACCATGTCAGGTGTGCAGGAGCAGCGCCCAGTGGGTTCGCCAAGATATCCACAGGGGCACGGGTTCATCGCCGCCACCAACTGGAACCGCGCTGGAAACCGCACGCGATCCTTCGCCCGGGAGATCACGATGTGTCCGGACTCCAGTGGCTCCCTCAGGACTTCCAGCACTCTGCGTTCGAATTCCGGAAGTTCATCAAGGAACAAAACGCCGTGGTGGGCGAGGGTGATTTCGCCTGGCTGTGGTTTCGAGCCGCCACCCACTAGTGCAGGGCCTGAGGCAGAATGGTGGGGCTGGCGAAACGGCCGATGTGGCCAATGGCTAAGCGGTACGCAACTGGTGACCGATTGAATCGCCGCTACCTCCAGTGCTTCACTTTCAGACAGCGGCGGCAGCAGCCCCGGCAGGCGACTGGCCAACAGCGTTTTTCCGGTTCCCGGCGGCCCGCTGAACAACAGGTTGTGTAACAATACACCCGAATGAATCCCATATTGATGCCTCCATTGCATCCGGCAGTCATCAAAATCATTGGTGCGGTCACTTTTTATGTCTGTAGAGGCCGAAACGGAGACCAACAGCACCTCCACCTACCACCAGCTGGAAAAAAGACTATATTTCAGTCGACCTGTTCTTGATTCTGAAAAAAGGTAGTTAGATTGATTTTGCCAAGACGATGAATCTGCATATAAGGGGGTGATATGCATCGCGTAAAATTGCAAATAACGATCCTGAAGTTCGGATTCATCGCTATAGCAGGAGGGCTGGCATCAGAAAACGTACTTGCAGATTATGATTGCGTTAAGCTAGATCCGCGCGTAAAGCTGTCCGAACAAACTGAAGTTGAAGTTAGTGGTAATGCTGAAACAGTTTATAAAATTGCAAAAGCGGGTGGTAAAGTAGCCGTAGAAGCAAAAAGCGCTGCTCAAAATATCCAAGAGAGCGTCCCTATGTCTGAAGCGGGGAACGCACAAAATAGGCTGCTCTACCTTCTCTGTGAAATGATGTCAAAAGATGATATACCTACCGATAAAAAAATTGAACTTTACAAATATGTGACTGATAAGATCGCTCCAGGGGCCACCTATCCATCAACCAGTGAAAATTCTAAATCAACAGTTGATACACCTAAGAAACCTGAAAGTTCTTTGACTAATCCTACTCCTCAAAAGCCATCGGTGCCTAAAGCCAATGAATCAACAGTTAAAAAGGTGATATCTGATCCAAATCTTAAAATCGATATTTATAATGGCGCCGAATCAAAAAATTCGACGAGCAAGGTTCCACCTAATTCGTTGGATAGTGGTACAGGTGGTAAGTCGATAATTGGTGGTGGCAAAGAGAGAGCACAAATTCTAACCTTTAATGATGATTGTAAACAAGAATTGGGGTTTCAGTATGCGAAATATAAGCAGACAGAAGTAGGCGCTAAATATCCTTATTATTTTATCTATGTTAGGAACAACAAGGATTTTCAATGCGACGAGTGTGTTGAGAAGTTGGCTAAGTTTATTGAGTCAAAAACTGATATCCCGGTAATAGCAGGTGGTGGCACCTATGGAAATCCCGGTTGTATTGGTTATAGAGAAAGCATGGGTGCCAACTTGAAGGGCGCACAATGCCTGCAAGCGTTGTTGGGCGAGAATTACAAGGTGGATAAAGCTAACTGTTCAATGGATGGGCTCCCGTACCCGGTGAAGCTAAGGAAGTGATGTTGTTTTTTTATAATATAACTGGCTTTTTTCTAGGGGCGACTGTAGTGATTTCTACTCAGTTCATATTTTTTGAATGGGAAGCAGTGCCGGACTAAAAATTTAACTGAACAGCGGCGAGCTCGAGGATTCAGACATTTTGAGTCAATCCGGTGCTTCATGTTCGAACAGGTTGTGGCAGAATACACCCACGCAATCGAGATCGAGCCAGGCATGCAATACGAAACCCGCAAAGCATATAGCTATATAAGATTCTCAACGCCTGATCAGGCCAAGGGTGATAGCTATCGTAGGCAGACAGAGGCGGCGAAACGGTACTGCGAACTAAACGGCTTGCGGTGGGCGAATACAAGCGAGTACCTGTTTTTCGACAAGGGCCGCTCCGCCTTCAAAGGCAAGCATCTTGATGATAATGGTGAGTTAGCGCGGTTTTTGTCCTATATCGAAGACGGGACAATACTTCCTGGCTCGGTGTTGATTGTTGAGAGTTTGGACAGATTAAGTCGTGAGCGAATTACGGAAGCACTGCCGAGATTTCTCGATATTCTAAAAAAAGGTGTTGATATTTACACCTCAATAGATGGAAAACTTTATACGCAAGATGTTCAGGATAATGACTTGCTATTCAGCATAATCCATATGAGTAGGGCGCATAGCGAATCAAGCGTTAAGGGGGAGCGAGTAAGCAAGGCATGGAAACAGAAGCAAACTGAGGCTAGGGAGAGTAAAAAACCACTTGGCAAAGCGTGTCCGTATTGGCTCACCTTTGACGGAAACGCCTATGGCCCTATTGTAGAAAGGGTTGAAGTTGTTCGGCGAATTTTCAAGCTCACTGTAGATGGGTATGGTCATCGTGCTATTGCAAAAATACTGAACGAGGAGAAAGTCCCTGTGTTCGGCTCTGACAAGCGAAATAGGAATGGACTGTGGGCTAGCAGTTCCACAGGGAAGCTTCTCGCAAACCGAGCGCTATTAGGAGAGTATCAGCCTACAGGTTTAGTAAATGGTGTTAGGAAAACTATCGGTGAGCCGGTCATTAATTTTTACCCGGTGATAATTACGGATGACGAGTTCTATCAAGCGCTGGCGGCAAGAAATACACGGAAAGTTTCCAAGGCGACCAAATCAACGCGAAACTTCAATGTATGGCAAGGGATTGCGAAATGCAGTCACTGTGGTGAATCGATGCACTTGGTCAACAAGGGCATCCCTCCCAAGGGTGGTAAGTATCTGAGGTGTTATGGCGCTGCAAAGGGGGCATGTAAGAGTAAGCTTGTTCCACTTGGCCCCTCGGAGCGCATCTACATAGAGATTCTCGCTAAGGTTGATAGCCTTAGCTTGGTGCAAGACTCTCAATCGAAAATATCTAAAGAGATATCTGTTTTAGAAGTCAGGTTGGAAAATGTTAAAGGACGGTTGGCTGAAATTGAGCGTCAGTTGACAACCTTGGACTTTGATATTCCACAAATAGTGGTTCTTTCTATAGCAAAGCTTGAGAAAGAAGCAAAAGAACTGACCGCCAAGCGTGCCGAGCTAAAGCAACACGCCCAGCGCGAAAAAATAATAAATAAGAAGGAGTTTTTTTCTAAGTTGGATATGGTGACGTACGAAGCCAGGGCGAGGGCTAACTATCTGCTCAAAGCGCTCGATGTCACGGTTTCGGTAAGTAGAGAGGATGACTATACATCGTATTGTGTGGCTTCCGGTGACCGTATAAAATTTTTTGTAGCCCAAATTGGAGACGCCGTTGAATTCATTCCGCTTGGAGAGGATTCGCTGAAAATTATTTATGATCAAGGCGATGGCGCGGGACACAGCGCGATCCGTGAAACGATGAAAGCGAGTTTGCCCGCAGTTGGTCAAGCGCTAGCAAGGGATCCTGTGTTGGTTGAACTTCTTAATTCGATTAAGGCTGGTGAAGTTTCGAATCTTGAACAGTGTCAAGATTCTGCTAAAGCTAGCCGCCTACGGCGAAAAAGCGACCCCCAGTAGAGCAGCCTCCGACCTGATCAACGAGCAAGCGAAGCGCGCAGGCACGAAGTGCATTGGCGCGAAGAAGCGAAGACCCCGGAGGTGCTTGTCTGTCGTGCACGGATTCGAGCGGGGTCGCAGCGACTGGAGGGCCGAGTTCATGCCTTCTTAAAGTTGTTTTGTGCCCTCTCAGACCTCCAGAGTGCTCAAACTGTCAGCGATTCTAATGGACTTTGTGAGCTGTTGATTGTGATCCTCTCTCACGCACGTGAGCCCCCACAAACTTGTTTGTGTAGTGGGTTACACAAAGTGTCGCTTAGCTCTTGCTTCGCTCTTTGCTCCGTCAGTAAGCTACAAATAAGAATAACAAGACGGGGAAACCGCTATGCAAAGAACTCTTTTCTTGACCGATGACCAAAAAATGATGTGGGCCGAAGCTGGGACTGCATTTCCGGGCGAACAACTTAATGAGGTAGTGCAGAGGGCTTTGATTGATCTTCCAATAGATAAGGCGCAAAACGATATTTATGAGCTTCGCCGATTTGACGCGCCGCATGCTTTCGATGCTCTTTTGAAATTGCAAAATACCGGCGCGGCACGGCGGCATATCGAAGTAACCAATGATGAACTTCGTGAAGTATTGCGCATCGAAGTAACGCTGTTCGATCTGATCATGCAAGCAGTTGCAATGCTCTTGGACGTTTTTTTGCGTGTCCTCGGCGGTGCTTTGAAGAGTACCTCGACTCGGTCAACTGAGCCGCCGACGGTGGCACCCAGTCCGCAAAAATACGTGCCTAGCTGGAAAAGTCAGTTGCGTATCGAGCACGACGATTACGAGTATACCCCTTGAATTTTGCGATCATCCGCACCAAGAAATTGAAGTCGATGGGTGCTGTGGTGCGGTCTGGAAAGCACACTTTTCGCGAGCAGCTAACGCCCAACGCCGACCCTGCGATGACTCCCAAAAACAAGGTCGTCGGGGCAGCAAGTGCTGAAGATCTAAAAGCACGGTTGCAGCTCCGACTGCCGAAAAAAATGAAGGCCGGGTCAGTGCTATGTATCGAGTACATGATTACCGCCTCCCCTGCGGCTTTTCAGCGTCACGGGGGCAAGTTAGACGACACCGGAAACGGCTATTTCAGTGACGCTCTAAAGTGGCTCCAGCAGCGTCACGGAAGGGAAAACGTGATCTGCGCGGCGGTGCACTTGGACGAAACGACTCCTCACTTAGTGGCGTACGTTGTACCGTTGACCGCCGACCATCGTTTGTCGTGCCGCGATTTCCTGGGTGGCAGGGCAAAGTTAAAGCAGCTGCAGACCGATTTTCATGCCGCATGCGGAAAAAAACAGGGGCTGGAAAGGGGAGTCGAAGGCAGCACGGCGAAGCACCAGGAAATCAAAAAATTCTATGCAGCCCTGAGCGCGGCTGGAGTGGCTCCTAAGCTCGAGGCTAAGGATTACGCTGCTGCTGCTGTTGGCATCAAAACAGCTGCCTGGAGACGAGCTCG
The DNA here is from genome assembly GCF_059716155.1 of Pseudomonas sp. LBUM1649. Taxonomy (NCBI): domain Bacteria; kingdom Pseudomonadati; phylum Pseudomonadota; class Gammaproteobacteria; order Pseudomonadales; family Pseudomonadaceae; genus Pseudomonas; species Pseudomonas sp. LBUM1649. Next base: position 6,459,446 of record NZ_CP166807.1, on the reverse strand, counting down.
AGCGATTGCTGAAGCAAATGCTAAGGGAGTCGCAGCAATGCCGGCCATGAAAAAAGCGTTGGAGCGACGTGGCAAATTTATCGCAACGAAAACGGCAGAGCTGGACGAGCGCATGCAGATCATCAAGCATCGCCAGCTGCTTCTGAGAGAAGCTGAGCAGGAGCTTGTCAAACGCTCCGAAACCCTCTCAGAGCGTGAACGACAAATTAGACTTCATGAGAGCAAAGTCGAGACATTGGAGGCCGAACGCGATGCTTTGGAGCGCCGATTGGAGATGCTCGAAGAGAAAGCCGAGAACAGAAGCCCTCGATCTCGGAAGCTTCATCATGGTATGGATCTGACCCTTTAAACTCCTAACGTCGAAGTTCTGCGAAGCAGAGAATGCTCCCCGGCAGGGGGGTATCTTCACTGCCAGGAATCAACCGTCGTTAATTTCCGCCCCGTATTTTTCATACACCGCAGCGGCTTCTTTAAGCTGACGAATTGATTCCCGCAACGCATGATTCCGTTGCACAGTTGCAACGCTGATGGGTTGAGGCAACTTCAACAGTTTTTCGATCTTAAGCATAAGGTCGTAAAGCGGAATCTCTTTCGTTTCGTGTTTCACAGTAGGGGTTCCTGTTGAACTTCTTTCGTTTTCAAAGATTGTGGGTCTGGTCGAGTCTCATCCTGACCAACCTGCTCTTGGTAACGCTCATAGAAAAACGCCTTGCCACCAATATCATTGGAGATGGGGCTTTTGCGGTTGCCTAAGGGGGGCGCCATCGTAGCTGTGCTGGCGGATATGCTAGACAAGGAGTAGAAAATTCCATTGATTGGATCTGCTCCTGTGGTGAATAGTGGCCGTTTTTATTCAGGCTTAATGAATATAAAGGTCGACCATTACCCTTCTTTTTACTTGATACCTTAATAGTAACTGCCGCCGAACATCTCAAGATGAAAGCGTAGCGACTGAGCTCGTAGCATCGCTCATCTTTATGATGCTTAAGATGTGATAGCCGAGAGGTTGGCTCGCGGAAGCGGTTCAGGCAGGATTCACGGATAAACTTCACATCTCTTGACGAGTGATCAAGTAGATCGACCATACCCTGTAAGCTACGAACCCCTTCATCTGCCTTGGGAACCAATGTGGCGGCTAGCTGCTTGAGGTTGGCAGGAGCACTGGGATCACTGGCAACCTTCCTCAATGCCCTGACTTTCGTAGAGATACCTTCTGCACCAATTAGCTGATACTGACGCACGCCTGCTGCTTTGAGCGCATAAGAAACGCGCTTGGCGGTTTTCGTATCTGTAGTGCTGACGTTTCCAGTCGACCTTGGGAATAGGTACTTCAAGACATAGCCGATAGGGCTGGTTTCGTTTCCAGGCTCTACCTGGGTTTTCAGAATTTTATTTGAATATGTCTTGTAATAGTCTTCGGGTCGACCATCTCCGGAGAGCAATTGCTCTAGCTTGCTTTGAAGATCTATAAGCATCTTGTCAGAGCAATAGAAGAGAATGTGCCAGTGCGGACATCCATCTTGGTGAACCTCTGCTACGCGTAAGCCAAAATAGTCGGAATTGGCATGGTATTTTTTACCAAGGAATTTGAATAATTTCCGATACAGCCGGTTTAGAAAGTCATTTCCTTCTCTAAGGGATGAGCCATCGTATGATTTTGAGCTTGGGTGAAAGCGTGGCGGGCATGTGAGTGTAATCATTATCCAGATATATTCGCGACTCACCGCGAGTCGTTCCATGGCCTTGACGGATAGATAAAGTTGATTGAGTCGTGACCTTTCAGAATTCGCATAAATATCGGATTTAGTCACTCCGGAGGATGGAGTGGCGAGGCTGCTCTGCATTTTTGCGTGGATGTTGGCACGTCGATCTTCGAAAAGTTGAACTGTCTGGTCTGAGCAATATGGCATCAAGCCATGTTTTGCATCACCCAATAGCTTGCCTCGCATCGCATGATGCTCTCTGTGCTCATCCGCTAAATGATTGATTTGCGCGCGCCAATATACCTCGCTACGTAATCTCATCATTATGCCATCAAGACTGTGTCGTGATGACTGTTTGATGGCAATACCGTACTCATGCCGAGAGTGGCAGTATTCTGCTATCAACTCCGGAGATAATGCCTTCTGTTTTACAAAGTGGTACTTCGCAATATTATGAGCAACGTCACAAAGCTGCTCATTTCCAAGCGAAATAAGAGTGTTTAGCGGAGGAGGAAAATATCGAAATCCCTGACGCACGACGCAGCCTTAACAAAAAAGGGCGTCCTACCGGGATTAGTGGTGTGTAGCATTCGCCAACCATGGCGAACTTCATAACTATCTCAATCCGCCGAGATAACTTCAAATCAATAAAAGCTAAGAGTAATTCACACCTTGATAGATATTATCTATCGATTAAATGCCTTTGATATTAAATTGATATGAAAAATCATTTACATATCAATTTGATATGAGGGGCTAATTTTGGTGTCAACAAACGACCGTTAAATGATGCTGAATATTTGAAACTTTAATGGTATCAACAAAATAGCTTTTATTTTTTATGATACCATTGTATAGTGATGCTACGTTTTGTGATCCCTTTATTTGAGGTAAGTTCATGCCCCGCACCTTTCTGTACGCTCGTGTCAGCACTGAGGGCCAGACAACTCAAAATCAGCTAGAGGAGGTCAAAGCCAGCGGTTATGACATTCCCCCGCAGAGGGTGATAGAGGAGATTATCTCTGGCAGCGTCTCTGCAAATGAGCGCCCAGGATTTCGAAAGCTTCTCGAGAAGCTAGAGCAAGGTGATGTGCTTGTGGTCTCCAAGCTCGATAGACTTGGCCGAAACGCTATGGATGTTCGATCTACTGTCGAGTCTCTAGAGCGCTCAGGCATCAAGGTCTGTTGTCTCGCGCTGGGGGGAGCTGACTTAACTTCTCCTGCGGGAAAAATGACAATGCAGGTCATCAATGCTGTTGCGGAATTTGAGCGCGATCTATTGATCGAGCGCACGCACGCGGGGCTTCGACGGGCGCAATTGGAAGGTAAAAAATTAGGTCGTCCAGCTGCAAAGGGGACGACAATTGCCGTCCACCAGTTAAAAGCTAGAGATATGACTCAAGCTCAGGTCGCCAAGGAGTTAAAAATCGGAATTGCGACTGTTAAGCGGCACTGGAATAAGAGCTAGAGGGGTGCCTCTATTGGTAAAAATCAATTAGAGTTTGCAACTGTTACCAGCTTGGTTTTTGCCGCACCGGCTTTGCTTTGAAATTTTGGGTCTAGATAGGAGGCTTCATTCAATACTCCGGCCAGCTTCTCCATGAGCTTAAGCTCGGTGAAACCGTAGTTATCGATCTCTCCATTAATAGCCGCTTCTAGTCTTCTTACGGAAACGAGCCTGGCATGAGGTACATGAATTTTTCTGTTTATGATGACAGTGCCAGTTACATGCTTTGGCTGATTCTCGCTGAAAATACGAGTTTTTTTGGTGTTGATGCGATGCCCATGTCGCCTAACTATGGAGCTGACTTCTCGTTCTAGGGATGGGGGGATGATGTCTCCCGAGAAAGTTAGATCGTCCACGTAGCATGTAAAAGTGAGCCCATACTTTTGGGCCAAAGTGCTTAAGCCGTCAAACATTGGGCGGGAGGTATGCAGCGCCAGTAATGGGCTGAGTGGACTACCTGTTGGGAGGCAATCACGAAAGGTAGTTAAATTTGTGAGTATTCCAGCGACGTCACCGACACATTTCAACTGTTTGGAAAAAAACGAGTTGACGTGGTGAGATTTGACCGATCCGTAGAAGTTGCTCAGATCGAAGGTCGCAATTACGCGAGCCTTTTCATGTGCCAGCGCATTTGAGCGATAAGATCGCTTCTTGACTCCCGCGTGGGCGTAATCTGGATATTCCATTCGCTGTAAAAGTTTCAGAATGCGCTCATGTACCCCTCTCAATTTTTTAGCAGGGGTCTGGACAAGCCTTTTTTTGGTAATTTTTTGGGAGAACGGATTCACATCTTCCAGTAAAGTGAACTCACGGTAGTTTTCTTCACTTTCTAGTAGCTCTGTTAAGCTTGCGATTTTTTCGTTCAGGACTTCACATAGTTTTTTCGGTGAAGTTAGTTTGTACAGTGCGCACTGTGTTATTGGGTAAAGATTAAAAGATTTTCGCTTTTTTACCGAAATTCTTGGACGTCTCATTTCGTGTCTGATTCCATTCAAGTATTGAGACTATTTTTTTTGCGACATGTATCCGTATTTTATCGCTAGGCTTCGGTTCATCGAGGTTTTCAGAAAAGAACATTATCGATGAAAGCGGTATTTCGAATTGCTCACTATATTTAGACAAAATTTCCATAGTGGGCTGTTTCTTTCCAGACTCAATCTCAGATAAATACGAGTTTGAGATACCCAAACGGCTAGCAAGATCCGATTGAGAAACGTCGTAGAAGGTTCGAATGAGTTTTAGGGCTTTGTTGATCATGATGGGTACCTCTAGAAACGTGTGACAACAGCGGGGTAGATCTATTCAGTATCGATTCCGAGGAAGCTAAGGATTTTTGGCCCGTATTTATCAATCAGGGAGAACAGATTCACGAGGAACCGTACAACCCGAAAGCAAGCCCCAAATACCTTTACAACGCTCCACTTCTTCTTCTTTTCTGGACAAACCAGACATTGCTCTGCGGTTTTTTCTTCACTCTTGTGCATTTTTTGATGCTCCTATCTAAGTTATGACACGCTTATGCGTGCCTCTCGAGCATAACTAGATAGCGAAAAGTGAAACGGGTTGAGCAATGCTTTTCCCCCTCCGAGACACCGGCTTCGTCGCTCTCGACGAAGCCGCTTATGTCGTGAAGGTGAGGATACATACACACGTCGCGGGACGTACGCAGCACCCCTTTCCGACCAAGGGTTAGAGACCGAGGCCTCCACGGTGCCGAAGCACCAACAGCAACGAGATATAGTCACCGTCCGCGAAGTAAATATGCGAAATTTCTTCGCCCCTGTCAAATCTTTTTCGCTGTGAGCGAAAAGTATTCGCCTGCTAGCGTTGTCTTTAATCCAAAAATTCAGCCAATACAGCGGCTTACATTTCGGCGTTCCTTTCTGACCAACCTTGCTGGTGGCCTTTATTGGATTCAGAGGTGTATTGATACACAACCTAAATAGGTTGTGTGCGCCTGCAGCAGCAATCAACAGTGCACGTTTTGCCGCGAGTTGTCCCTGCACTTCATTCAAATCGGGATAGGGTTTGCTGGCGTAGAGCAAGCCATTGGAGACATAGGGCTCAATCGGCGTATGCCCATTGAAATGCGCGACAGCCTCCAGCAAATGATCCACCGCAATCACTTTCAAGCCCGACGCCAGGCACGCTTCCTCGGCATTGGCCCGCGGCACCACCAACGAACGCCCGGCCTTGCGCGCCGCCAATGCCGCCGGCAATACGCCGCGTACAGCCCGGACCGCGCCAGACAGCGCCAGCTCCCCCAGGCACTCCACATCATCGAGCGTCAACGTCGGCACCTGCACGCTGGCCGAGAGAATCCCCAGCGCGATCGCCAGATCGAAGCGCCCGCCATCCTTGGGCAAATCCGCCGGCGCCAGATTCAGCGTGATGCGCCGTGGCGGAAACTGCAGCCCCGAATTGATGATCGCACTGCGCACCCGGTCCTTGCTTTCCTTCACCGCCGCCTCGGGCAGGCCGACCATGGTCAGCGATGGCAAACCATTGGCCAGATGGACTTCAACAGTGACAGCGGGCGCATCCACGCCAATCTGGGCGCGGCTGTGGACGATGGAGAGGGACATGGTCGTTCCTTGAGGTGACGGAGGCCGCTTCCTGCGGGTTTTTGAAGGGTAGTCAGGACATGAGGATTTCGCGTGGCGGCAGATAGGATGAATTTTCGCAGGATGTTGCGAGTCATCCTGGGGCGTGCTGGCAGACAAAAAACCGCCATTCAGAGGCGGTTCTTTGGTAGGCAGGTTCAGGCTCTTTTGCCGGCAAGCAGGCCCGGAGGTTCAAGGTCTTTGCCGTGAATGGCGGCGACATCAAGGAATCGTTGTTGATTGGCTGAAATATTGCCGGCCAGCCGAAACGCTTCAGCATGATACTGAACGATGAGTAACAGCCTGGCTTTTCGCTTTTTGTGAATCATGGACACCTCCTGTGCCTGGGAGTGAGATCAATACTATTAATCGTTCAGGTAAATGACAAGTCGATTGGTCTGGTCGAAGCTGAATCCGAGGTGATGGTAGTAGGGGACGACATTTGGGTCAGGATCCTGAATCTCTATTTCATTGCACCCCAGCATTCGCGCATAGGTATCTGTAGCCAGCAGCGCCATCGGGGCGATCAAGCCACGAAGAGGATGAGATCTGTCTGGGTGGCCCTGCAAAAGAACGATTTTTATGCAAATAGTGCTTTTACGCGGAGTGGCATAACACAGACCACACAGTTTCTCTTCGTACCAGATGGCCAAATCCAGTCCCTTGGCATCTTTGCACTTCCAATCTGGCACGTTTTCCCACGGGTAGAGTGCAGCTTCCACCCACGGGTGACAGGCAGTTATCGCAGCGGGGAGTTATTGGGTCGAATCTAACGGCCTCTGTGTTGAGTTTCCTAGCCCGAGATTTACAGTCCTCTACGAAGATTTTATATGCGAGCATTCGTGCATTTGATTTGTAAGTCTGGTTTCGAAGTTCGGTACCTTTTCCTTTTCTTCTCATTGCTAGCGTCTATCGAATAACAAGGCGAAAAAGCGTAAAGAAAAGGGTGCGGACTGTTAAATCAGGCGGGAGAGCTGCTTTTTGTAGGACCGTGCCTAGATAGTTGAAGGACATCGGTGAAAGAGCGTGGCAGGTCTTGCTGGCTGAAGGTTGCTGGTTATGATCTCGTTGAATTCAGACGTAGGTAACGTGAATGAACAGGAATGGAATGCGCCCGATTCATCCTGGTGAAATTCTTAGCGAGGAGTTTTTGAAGCCGCTGGGCATTTCAACCGTAGCGTTGGCCAGCTGGCTGAACGAGCCTGAGGCTGAAGTAAGCGAGGTTGTTAGTCAGCGAAGCGGTGTTGGTGCTGGTCTGGCGAAGAAGCTATCCATCCACCTGAACACCACGCCCGAGCTCTGGCTGAATCTGCAATCGACCTATGATTTGCGTTTAGCCCAGATCGAGCGTGGTTGAACGTTAAGTATTCAAAGCAAATGCAAGACTCGTGAAGCCCGCTTCCACCACGGGGTCACCGGACGTCTTGTCTGCTCCCGCTCCGTCACCATCTGCGGCACATCCTGCAACCGAATCCACGACTGGTTGTTCCAGTGCAGCAAGCTCAACGACATTTCCGGCCAGTTGAGCAGGCTCAGTTGCGGGCGTTCGGTTGCGGCGGGGTGTTGGGCATCTCGTAGGGCGGGGACGACTTCGTGGGTAAGCCATTCACGCAGGGCTCGGTACTCGGGGCAGTAGTGGTAAACGAGGAGGGCGTAGACACCGGATTCGCTGATCAGCAGGGTGTTTTCGATGTTGCCGTGGACAAGCATTTTTGCGGCTTGGTGTTGGTCGGGATCGAGTTTTCTGCGGATTCCACGCCATCCGGCCACCCAGCCCACTAACATCCGGCCACCTGTTCCACGATCATCCGGCCGGGCAGTCGGAGCGCAGCGACGCAGGTTTGCATTGTTAGTCTGAAGTCTCTGTCGCCGTCAATTTCGTTGCGCGTCTGCGCATCGATTCGCCCTTCAGTTCGATCCGATAAGCGTTGTGCACCAGCCGGTCGAGGATCGCATCGCCCAAGGTCGGATCGCCGATCAGCGCGTGCCATTTGTCCACTGGCATCTGGCTGGTCACTAGCGTCGAGCGGTTACCGTAGCGGTCGTCCAGCAGTTCAAGCATGTCGCGCCGTTGCGCAGCGGTAAACGGCGCCAGGCCCCAGTCGTCCAGGATCAGCAAGTCAGTCTTGGCATAACCCGCCATCAGTTTCGCGAAGCGGCCGTCGCCGTGGGCCAGGCCTAGTTCTTCCATCAAGCGCGGCAAGCGCAGATAACGCACGCTGTAACCGTCGCGGCAGGCCTTATGAGCCAGCGCGCAGGCGAGCCAGGTTTTGCCTACGCCAGTTGGGCCGCCGATGATCAGGTTCAGACCATCGCGCAGCCACTGGCCGCTGCCCAGTTGCAGGATCAAGGCCTTGTCCAAGCCACGCGGACTGCGATAGTCAATGTCTTCCAGGCAGGCGTTATGGCGCAGTCGGGCCGCCTTGAGGCGAGTAGTCAGGCGGGCGTCTTCGCGCTCGGTCAGCTCGCGATCGACCATCAGACCGAGGCGTTCGTCGAAGCTGAGATCGTTGATGTCAGGCGTTGCGTGTTGTTCGCCAAGGGCCTTGATCATGCCGTGCAGGCGCAGGGTTTGCAGCTTGTCGAGTGTCGGGTTGGGCAGCATTTTGGTGCTCCTTTTTCAGGTCAGTGGTAGTAGCCAGGGCCGCGCAGGTTGATGTGTTCTTCAGGCAGTAACGGCAGGTTTTGCTGGGCCAGCGGCAGCCGTTCCAGCCCTTGGCGCAGGATCGATTCCAGGCTTTTGTAGCTGCACGCGCCCAGTGCCAGTGCTCGCTGGCAAGCGGCTTCCAGCCGCTCTTCGCCGTGCTGTTTGCTCAGGCGCAGGATCCCCAGGCAGGCGCGGAAGCCGTGCTGCGGATGGATCCGGCGTTCGAGGATGTAGGCGATGACACCAGCGGTGTTCGGCCCGGTCTGCTCAGCCCAGTGGATCAGTCGCTGCGGCGTCCATTCGGCATGTTCGCGGTGACTTTTGGGCATGTGCTCGGTTTGGGTGGTGTGGCGGCCTTTGTGCGGTGAGCGCAGATGGCTGGCTACCCGCTGGTTGGCGTGGAAGCACTCGACAGTCCTAGCGGTTAGCCGCACTTCGAGTTGGTGCTTCACCAGCTGGTATGGCACCGAGTAGTAATGACCATCGACCTCGACGTGGTAGTCGATGTGCACCCGCACCTTTTTCCATTCGGCGTAGACATACGGATGTTCTGGTAGCGGTTGCAGTGCGGGTTGGTCGATGGTCTCGAAGGCTGAGCGCCGTGAGCCGGGCAGCTTCTTGAAGGGCTTCTGATTGAGGCGATCGAGCAGCAGCGCGATGGCTGTGTTGAGTTCGCCCAAGGAGAAGAACTGGCGGTTGCGCAGCACCGCCAGGATCCAGCGCTCGACTACCTGTACGCCGACTTCAACCTTGGCTTTGTCCTTGGGTTTACGCGAGCGCGCGGGCAGCACAGCTACGCCGTAATGCTCGGCGAGATCGCGGTAACTGGGGTTGATATCCGGCTCATAGCGATGCGCCTTGGTGACGCCGCTGCGCAGATTGTCCGGTACCAGGATCTGCGATGTACCGCCGAGAAAGGCGAAGCAGCGCACGTGCGAGCCCAGCCAGTCGGGCAGTTTCTGCGACCAGGTGGCCTCGGCGAAGGTGTAGCTGGACGCGCCGAGGACGGCGACGAAGATCTGCGTTTGGCGGATCTCGCCGGTTCGCCGATCAATGACTGGCACGGTCTGGCCGGCGTAGTCGACAAACAGCTTTTCGCCGGCGCGATGTTCCTGGCGCATGACCACATCGATCTTCGCGGCCCAGAGGCGGTAGTGCTCGCAGAACCAGCTGTACTGGAAGCCTTGCGGGTGGGTGAGCCGATACTCTTGCCAAAGCAGGGCCAGGGTGACGCCGGGGCGACGTAACTCGGCATGGACATGAGCCCAGTCCGGCATCGGGCGTTGGTCGCTGGGAACATCGGGCGGAGGCGGAAAAAGGCGCCGTTGCAACTCAACGTCGCTCAAAGCACACGGCCAAATCAGCCCGCTGGCAGCAAAGCGATTGAGGTACTCACCGATGGTCGCGCGACCCACTTGCAAGCTGACAGCGATCTGGCGAGCAGACAGGCCGACCTCGAATTTGAGACGTAGCACTTCCTTAATTTTACGCATGGATAACCGCTCCACGACGACCTCTCTGCTTCGATAAAAGAGGTCGATGGTAGTGAATTAATCCTGCGTTGCTGCCTGCCTTATGAGTGGCCGGATGGCCGTGGAATGGGTGGCCGGATCATCGTGGAATCAGTGGCCGGATGTTCATGGAATAGATGGCCGGATGCCCGTGGAATCCGCAAGTTTTCGGAGTTGGCGGTCATTGAGGTAGATGCGTAGTAATCGGCCCAGGTCGCGGGCGCTGAACCAAGGTTGGTTTTCTATAAGTAGGGCGTGGAGGTGGAGTTTGTGGCGAGTGAAAACGTGGGGGACTAGATAGTTTTCGTCCATGGTACAGCTCCCGGATTCGAATGGAGGAAACTGCCTCTGATCGTCGCCAAACGAAAAAGGGTGGCAGCTATGCGCGGGTTGGCGAACCGGTGCATCCGGAAAAAACCGGCAGACCCGAAGGTCTCCCACGCAGAGCCGCCATAATTCGAGATGGAGAGAGCTCCTCCGGTTCGAATGTGGTCGCGGTGCGTCGGATGCCATCCAGGTCGCCAAACCCAGTGCTGAACATTCAGCAGAGGGTGAGCTTAGGAACCGGAGCATCGCGGCGCAATCGGACGGCGGATGAGAACTTTGTAGGACGTTGCCGGGATTGTTGCAGGCCTTAAGATCAAAAGATCGCAGCCTGCGGCAGCTCCTACAGGTGAAGCTGAAGGTCGTGCCGACCTTCAATCGCGGGCAAGTCCGCTCCCACAGGGACCGTGGTGTTATTCGGTTGGTGGGTTCAGCTTCGCTTCCATCTCCGCCACTTTCGCTTCAAGGCTTTCGAGGCGGGCGCGAGTGCGCGCCAACACAACCATCTGGCTATCGAACTCTTCCCGGCTAACCAGATCCAGCTTGCTGAACCCGCTCTGCAACAGCGCCTTGAACTGGCTTTCGATTTCGCTTTTCGGCAGTGGAGTGTCGCCGCTGAAGAGGCGGGAGGCGGTGCCTGTCAGGGCGTCGAGGAAGTCTTTGGGCGCGAGCATGGGGGAATGTCCTGGTAGCAATGGCAAGCAGTGTATCACGCAGTGTCTATAGTCAATTCCGCAGGCAAGGGATGCACGCTTTTCGCGCATGCGGACGGACGGCATTGCACCGTTGTTGTGCGTAACGCGTTGGGTGTTGTTGTGAAGTGGTCGCGATCTGTTGGCAAAGGCTTGAAATCAATGTGTTTTGTAGAGATGGCAAGCTTTCTGCTTAGATGCTGATAACCCATGCACTGATGCAGTCGCTGTGACGAATGCAGTGCGCCAGGCGAAACGCGGGGAGTGTTTCGCAAGGAGCGGTTAGCTGGCGTCGGACGGGCACGTAAGGCCGACGATGCGTTACAAAGCCAGGCACTGCGCTTAGACTTGAGACGGGTTTGTTTTCCTGGGGCAAGTCCACCAAATTCGGGAGAGAGTTTTCATGAAGCTAGTCACTGCCATCATCAAGCCGTTCAAGTTGGACGATGTGCGCGAGTCGTTGTCCGAGATCGGCGTGCAGGGCATTACCGTTACTGAAGTCAAAGGCTTTGGTCGGCAGAAGGGTCACACCGAGCTGTATCGCGGCGCGGAGTACGTGGTCGATTTCCTGCCAAAGGTGAAGATTGATGTCGCCATTGACGACAAGGATCTCGACCGGGTTATCGAGGCGATAACCAAGGCGGCCAACACCGGCAAGATTGGTGACGGCAAGATCTTCGTGGTCAATCTTGAACAGGCGATTCGCATCCGTACCGGCGAAACCGATACCGACGCAATCTAAGCCGCCACAAACCCAACGCCCCAGGAGAAAACAAAATGACTCTGCGTAAAATCGCAGGGCTAGGAGCCCTGTTGTCCTTCGTAATGCCTTGCCTGGCCATGGCGGCAGACGAAGTGGCGGCCCCAGTCCTCAACTCCGGCGACACCGCCTGGATGTTGACCTCGACAGCCCTCGTGCTGTTCATGACCATTCCCGGCCTCGCGCTGTTCTACGGCGGCATGGTCCGCTCCAAAAACATTCTTTCCGTGATGATGCAGTGCTTCGCCATTACCGGTCTGATCAGCGTCCTGTGGGTCATTTATGGCTACAGCATCGCGTTCGACACCACCGGCATGGAGCAGGGCGTCGTCAACTTCAACTCGTTCTTCGGTGGCATGGGCAAGGCCTTCCTCGCCGGTGTCACGCCATCCAGCCTGACCGGCCCGGCAGCGTTGTTCCCTGAGGCGGTGTTCATCACCTTCCAGATGACGTTCGCCATCATTACCCCGGCGCTGATCGTCGGTGCCTTCGCCGAGCGGATGAAATTCTCCGCGATGCTGATCTTCATGGGTATCTGGTTCACCCTGGTGTATGCACCAATCGCACACATGGTCTGGTCCGGCAACGGCGGCCTGATGTGGGACTGGGGTGTACTGGACTTCGCCGGCGGCACCGTGGTGCACATCAACGCCGGTGTGGCCGGTCTGATTGCCTGCCTGGTACTGGGCAAACGCAAAGGCTTCCCGACCACCCCGATGGCGCCGCACAACCTGGGTTACACCCTGATGGGCGCCGCGATGCTGTGGGTCGGGTGGTTCGGCTTCAACGCCGGTTCCGCTGCGGCGGCCAACGGCACTGCCGGCATGGCGATGCTGGTAACCCAGATCGCTACCGCCGCTGCTGCTCTGGGCTGGATGTTTGCCGAGTGGGTCACCCACGGCAAGCCAAGCGCACTGGGTATTGCTTCGGGTGTCGTGGCCGGTCTGGTTGCGATCACTCCTGCCGCTGGCACCGTGGGCCCGATGGGCGCCCTGGTGATCGGTCTGGCAGCGGGCGTGGTGTGCTTCTTCTGCGCCACTACCCTGAAACGCAAGCTCGGCTACGATGACTCCCTGGACGCCTTCGGTGTGCACGGTATCGGCGGTATTCTCGGCGCGATCCTTACCGGTGTGTTCGCTGCACCGGCCCTGGGTGGTTTCGGCACTGTCACCGATATCGGTGCACAGGTCTGGATTCAGCTCAAGGGCGTGGGTTTCACGGTGATCTACACCGCGATCGTCACCTACATCATCCTCAAGGTCCTGGACGCCGTCATGGGCCTGCGTATCACCGAGGAAGAAGAAGCGGTCGGTATCGATCTGGCGCTTCACAACGAACGCGGCTACAACTTGTAAGCACGCGCATGAAAAAACTTGCCCGGCTTGCCGGGCATTTTTTTTGTCCGAAATTTGACATGGAAGGTCGAGCTGAAAGGTTTTTTCCTACAGGTTTTACGATGTTTGCGTCGGGTGTATTTGTACGGTCGAAGGCTTACAGGAATGATGGATGATCAGGGCCTTTGTTTTTTCCCAGAGCGCGCTAGAATGCGCCCCGAACGTACGGAGAACTGTATGTGGCAACAGACTCTGATTACCCTGCGGGCAAGGCCCCGGGGCTTTCATCTGGTAACGGACGAGTTACTCGCCGGTTTGCCTGAACTCAAGGCGTGTCGGGTCGGTCTGTTGCATTTGTGGATACAGCATACCTCGGCGTCGTTGACCATCAACGAAAACGCCGATCCGGCGGTACGTCGCGACTTCGAACGATTTTTCAATCGTCTGATCCCACAAGGAACAGACGGCTTTGAGCACAACGACGAAGGCCTGGACGACCTCCCGGCGCACTTCAAGGCCAGCGTGCTTGGCTGTCAGCTCAGTTTGCCGATTTCGGCGGGCCGACTGGCGTTAGGGACCTGGCAAGGCATTTATCTGGGCGAGCACCGTGATCATGGCGGTGCCCGTAAAGTCCTCGCCACCGTGCACGGTGAAGGGGCATAACCGCTGGTCAGCAGCGGCTGTTGATTTTTTTCCGGCAGCCTTCGACAGAGGGCAAAGCTGGGCTATAACTAATCTGCTTTTCGCAAGTCATGAGGTAGAACATGAGCGACGATGATCTGGAAAACGACGACCTCGAAGTAGGCGACGACGACGAAACCGAAGAAGGGCTGGAAGCCGCGGCGGAAGACGTCGCTGAAGACGACGGCGGTGATGCCCCCGTTCCGACCGCCAAAGGCAAGGCCAAGGCAGCGGTATCGGTAGATGAACTGCCGAGTGTCGAAGCCAAGAACAAGGAGCGTGACGCCCTGGCCAAGGCCATGGAAGAGTTCCTGGCTCGTGGCGGCAGGGTGCAGGAAGTGGAGGCCAATGTGGTCGCCGATCCGCCCAAGAAGCCTGACAACAAGTACGGCAGCCGGCCTATCTGAGCCTGCTACGCGCTTGCTGAAAAAGCCCGCCGTCGCTGCGGGCTTTTTCATGGGTGATACAAAAGGATCAGGCTCGGCGCCACACCTGTAGGAGCAAAGCTTGCTCGCGATGGCGGCTGAACATTGAAAATCTATATCGACTGACACACCGCTATCGCGAGCAAGCTTTGCTCCTACAGGGTTTTGTGTCAGGCCGAAGCTGAATTCCACAACGCCAACAACGCCGGCAACTCGGTCAGGCTGCGGATCTCGGCGTCCGGGGCCTTTTCGGCTTCCCACGCTTTGCCCGCCGGGTTGAACCAGATTGCGCGCAGCCCTGCTTGCTGGGCGCCAGCGATGTCATCACCTGGATGATCGCCGATATGCACCGCCATCTCCGGGGTTGCACCACCACGCTGCAGCGCTTCATGAAACAAGCGCGCATCGGGTTTGGCGATGCCAATGTCTTCGGCGCACAACGCAAACTTGAAGTAGTCCGCCAGCCCCAGCCGGCGCACATCGGCGTTGCCGTTGGTGACCACGCCGAGGGTGTAATGGTTGGCCAGTGCCTGGAGGGTTGGTTGCACCTCCGGGAAGATTTCCAGCTGATGCCGGGCATGCAGAAAGACTTCGAAGCTCTGATCGGCCAGGTCCGACGCTTCAGCGTGGGCGTACCCGGCTTCTTCCAACGCTTGAAACAACACGCGCCGACGCAAGGCGCTGATTCGGTGTTTGAGTGCCGGCTCGATGCTCAGGATGCGTTCGCGAATGGCCCACAAATGCTCCACCGGCACCGCGCCCAAATCTGGTGCATGTTCAGTCAGCCATTCACGCAATACGGCTTCGGCGCTGACGATCACCGGGGCGGTGTCCCACAGGGTGTCATCGAGGTCGAAAGTGATCAGTTGGAGAGTCATGAATCGTCGCCTTTAATGCGTTTGGCCCGTGGATGGGCGCTGTCGTAGACGGTTGCCAGGTGCTGGAAATCCAGGTGGGTGTAGATCTGGGTGGTCTTGATGTCGGAGTGGCCGAGCAGTTCCTGGACAGCCCGCAGGTCCTGGGAGGACTCCAGCAGGTGGCTGGCGAAGGAATGTCGCAACATGTGCGGGTGCAAGTTTTGCCCCAGTTCGCGTTCGCCCGCAGCCTTGACCCGCAACTGGATCGCCCGCGGTCCCAGACGCCGGCCTTGCTGGCTGACGAACACCGCATCGTCCGCCGGATTGGCCATGGCCCGCAGTGGCAGCCACTGTTCCAGCGCCTCGCGAGCTTTTTTGCCGACTGGCAGCAGGCGGGTTTTGCTGCCCTTGCCGTGGACCTGGACCATACCGTCCGCCAAATCCAGCTGGTCGAGATTGAGCCCGGTCAGCTCCGAAAGGCGTAGCCCGGAGGAGTAGAACAGTTCAAGGATCGCCTGATCCCGGCGCGCCAGAAAGTCGTCTTCCACGCCACCTTCCAGCAGTTGCAGCGCACGGTCGGTATCGAGGGTTTTCGGCAAACGGCGTTCGCCCTTGGGCGGTGCCAGGCCATTGGCCGGGTCGTGGTCGCAGAGGCCTTCGCGGTTCAGGTAGTGATACAGCCCGCGTACTGCCGACAGCAGCCGCGCCAGGCTGCGGGACGATTGGCCTTGTGAATGCAGGCGCGCGACCAGGCTGCGCAGGCGCTGGATGTCCAGCGCGGCCCAGCTGCCGATGTTGTGTTTGACGCACCAGCCCAGCACTTTGTCGAGGTCGCGGCGATAGGCCGATAGCGTGTGCAGCGACACCTGCCGCTCACTGCGCAGGTGTTCGCAGTAAGCGTCCAGTTGCCGTTCCATTTCAGCGTACCGAGCGCAGGGAGCTGTTGAGCCGTGGCAGCACGCGGCCCATGACTTCTGCGATGTAGCTCAGGAACAGCGTGCCCACCGAGCTCTTGTAGTGCTGCGGGTCGCGGCTGGCGATGGCCAGTATGCCGTGGATGCCTTGATGGCTGATGGCAACGACGGCGGTGGAACCGATCTGCTTGCGCTGTTCTTCGCCGAACAGGAAGTCCAGCTCGTGCTCGCGCAGGCTGCCGCTGACGCTTTTGTCTTCCAGCAGCAAGCCACCGATGGCCACTTGTGCCTCGGCGTGGGTCACCCAGCGGCCCACCGGCATGGCGTTGTCGCCCAGCAGGATGAGGCTGACGAAGGGTACCTGGAAGTCCTGGCGCAGGCTGTCTTCGACGCAGATCACTACGTCTTCCAGGCTGGTGGCGTCGAGCAGGGCGAGAATCAGTCGGCGGGTCTTGTCGAACAGGCGGTCATTGTCGCGGGCCACATCCATCAAGTGCGAGAGGCGATGACGCAGTTCGATATTGCGGTCGCGCAGGATGGTCATCTGCCGCTCCACCAGCGACACGGTATCACCGCGCCGGTGAGGGATGCGCAAGGACGCAAGCAGGTCTTCGTGCTCGACGAAGAAGTCCGGATGAGCCTCCAGGTACGCGGCAACTGCCGCCGCCTCCAGGCTTTCGGACGGTGATTCGTCGGGCTGTAGGGCTGGCACCTGAGGCTTATCGGTCATGGCTGTGGCTCACTCAAAGACGCACTTGTCCTTCATAAACGCGCACTGCCGGGCCGGTCATCATGACCGGTTGGCCAGGGCCTGCCCATTCAATGGACAGACGCCCGCCAGGCAGGTCGATCAGCAGTGGCGAATCCATCCACCCCTGGCTGATCGCGGCGACTGCGGCGGCACAGGCGCCGGTACCGCAGGCCTGGGTTTCACCGGCCCCGCGTTCCCAGACGCGCAACTGCGCGCGGCCCCGGTCGATGACCTGTAGAAAACCGACATTGACCCGCGCCGGAAAGCGCGGGTGATGTTCGATTTTCGGCCCCAGTTCATGCACCGGTGCGTTGTTGATATCGCTGACCCGCACCACGGCATGGGGGTTGCCCATGGACACGGCGGCCAGTTCGACGGGCGTGCCATCGACGTCGACCTGATAGTTCAAGGCCTGCTCTTGCGCCTGGAACGGAATGTCGGCCGGCACCAGGCGTGGAGCACCCATGTTGACACTGATCTGGCCATCGCTGCGAACATCGAGTTCGATGATGCCGCTTTTGGTTTCGACACGGATCTGCCGTTTCGCGGTCAGGCGCTTGTCGAGCACAAAACGGGCGAAACAGCGTGCACCGTTGCCACACTGTTCCACTTCGGAACCATCGGAGTTGAAGATCCGATAGCGGAAGTCCACGTCCGGGTTGCTCGGGGCTTCGACGATCAGCAACTGGTCGAAACCTATGCCGGTGTGTCGATCGCCCCAAAGCTTTGCATGCTTGGGCAGAATATGCGCGTGTTGGCTGACCAGGTCGAGGACCATGAAGTCATTGCCCAGGCCGTGCATCTTGGTAAAACGCAGCAGCATGGTTTTACTCCGGCAGCAGGCTTTCGCCAGCAAACAACTCGGCTACCGTCTCACGGCGACGCACTTCAAATGCCTGATCACCGTCCACCAACACTTCGGCGGCGCGGCCGCGGGTGTTGTAGTTGGAGCTCATGACAAACCCATAGGCGCCGGCCGAATGCACGGCCAGCAGGTCACCTTCCTCCAGCGCAAGCTCACGCTCCTTGGCCAGGAAGTCGCCGGTCTCGCAGATCGGGCCGACGATGTCGTAAGCACGGGCAGCGGTATTGCGCGGGCGCACGGCAGTGACGTCCATCCAGGCCTGGTACAGCGCTGGCCGGATCAGGTCGTTCATGGCCGCGTCGACGATGGCGAAGTCTTTGTGTTCGGTGTGCTTGAGGTACTCGACCTGGGTCAGCAGCACGCCGGCATTGGCGACGATGAAGCGGCCCGGTTCGAACACCAGCGCCAGGTCACGACCGTCGAGGCGCTCACGCACGGCCATGATGTAGTCGGCGGCCAATGGCGGCTCTTCATCGCGATAACGCACGCCCAAGCCACCACCGAGGTCGATGTGGCGCAGGTAGATGCCGCAGTCGCCGAGGCGGTCGACCAGGCCCAGCAGGCGGTCGAGGGCATCGATGAACGGCGGCAGGGTGGTCAGTTGCGAGCCGATATGGCAATCGACGCCGACCACTTCCAGGTTAGGCAATTGCGCGGCCCGCACGTACACGTCTTCGGCGTCGGCGATGGCGATGCCGAACTTGTTCTCTTTGAGACCGGTGGAGATGTATGGGTGAGTGCCGGCGTCGACGTCCGGGTTGACGCGCAGCGAGATCGGCGCCCGAACACCGAGCTCGGCCGCCACCACTTGCAGGCGTTCAAGCTCGTCGGTGGATTCAACGTTGAAGCAGTGCACGCCGACTTCGAGCGCACGACGCATGTCGTCGCGGGTCTTGCCGACGCCGGAGAAAACGATCTTGTCGGCGCTGCCGCCAGCGGCCAGTACACGTTCCAGTTCGCCACGGGAAACGATGTCGAAACCGGCGCCCAGACGCGCCAGGACATTCAGTACGCCCAGGTTGGAGTTGGCCTTGACCGCAAAGCAAACCAGGTGAGGCATGCCGGCCAGTGCATCGGCATAAGCCAGGTACTGGGCTTCGATATGCGCGCGCGAGTAAACGTAGGTCGGTGTACCAAAGCGATCGGCGATAGCAGACAGGGCAACACCTTCCGCGAACAGTTCACCGTCACGGTAGTTAAAAGCGTCCATGATGTTCCCTTATTATTGGAAGACGTCGTGCTTGTGCGATTTGGACGGCTGCTTTTGCGAGGACTGAGCCTGCTCTGCCGGGTCCTGGTCCTCATCGGGCAGGTACAGCGGGCCTTTTTGACCGCAGGCCGACACAAGGCAGGCAACCGCGAGGAGCGCAGCAAGGGAAGAGATCAGGCGCTTCATGGCGAAATCCTTGAAAATGCAGTAATTGCGCCGGAGTATACCGGCCACCCGGCAGCTTGCCTATGCGACGGGGCTCCCGTCCGGCGGGCCTTGCAAGATGCCAGTCGGTATCATGCAATCCCTGTGGGAGCGAGCCTGCTCGCGAAAGCGGTTGGTCAGCCAACTATGATGCTGCATGTGCCGGCCCCTTCGCGAGCAGGCTCGCTCCCACAGGTCGTAATCCTTTGCATTCGGCAGGCAGCGCCCGTATCTTGCGGCGCTTGAGCCTGATCAGACACTTTTTGAGGTTGCCGTAATGAGTTTGTCCGAAGCCCGTTTCCACGATCTGGTCGATGCCACCCAGCAAACGCTGGAGGACATCTTTGACGACAGCGACCTGGATATCGATCTGGAGAGCTCGGCCGGTGTGCTGACCGTCAAGTTTGAAAACGGCAGCCAGTTGATCTTCAGTCGCCAGGAGCCTTTGCGCCAGCTGTGGTTGGCGGCGATATCAGGCGGCTTCCACTTCGACTACGACGAAGAAAGCGAGCGCTGGATGTGCGACAAGAGCGAAGAGCAGTTGGGCGAAATGCTTGAGCGCATCGTCATGCAACAGGCTGGTGTCGAACTCGATTTCGAAGGCCTGTAACGTCGTGACCCAGCCAGCGTCCGTCCGCCCACCCAAGCCGCTTTACAGCAACATCAGCCCGGCAGTCCCTTCGCCGTGCAGCGGCGTGTGTCGGCTGGATGAGCAGAAGGTCTGTCTCGGGTGTTTGCGCCATGTCGAAGACATCCGCGAATGGCGCTCGGCGGATGACGAACGCCGCCGGGTGATCTGCGCCCAGGCTCTGAAACGCCGACCTTTGTAGGAGCTGCCGCAGGCTGCGATCTTTTGATCGTGATTTCCAGTGGGGCGAAATGCCGAAGATCAAAAGATCGCAGCCTGCGGCAGCCCCTACGCCGCCGAGTGGCGGCTTGTATATTTTTTGAGCTGTGATAGTGTCCGGATACGCCTCAACCCATCGAGGCTTGTGAAAACCCCGCCTTTTTCTGGCGGGGTTTTGCTTTTTTCGTGCAGAAGAAAGGAGTCTGCCCTGATCATGACCGCACCTTCCATCACCCTTACCCGTCTGGACGTACAACGTCTGGAGCGTCTGATCGACAGCCTGGATGAAACGCTGCCGGGCGTTATCGCGCTGCAAACCGAACTGGATCGCGCCGATACACTGGTCGGCCACGATGAAGTGCCCGCCGATGTCGTGACCATGAATTCCCGTGTGCACTGCCGTGAAGAGAGCAGTGGCAAGGACTATCACCTGACGCTGGTGTATCCGAAGGATGCCAACGCCGATGAAGGCAAGATTTCCATTCTGGCGCCAGTCGGCAGCGCGTTGCTGGGCCTGAAAGTCGGCCAGCACATCGACTGGCCGGCACCGGGCGGCAAGACGTTGAAGCTGACCCTGCTGGCCGTCGAATCGCAGCCGGCCAATGGTGGCGATTTCAACGTTTGACCCCGCCTCAGACCTGCCCGAGCGCCTCGTTCAATGCGCGCTCCAGGTCGGCCTTGTAGCGCAAATACAGATTGCTTGACCCCTGACCATCACCGAGCAGGCCTGAAAGGTCCAGATCGGTGATGTAGCAGCGGTAGCGTTCGGTCTCGCGGCGTTGCTCGACGATTTCCCGAGCGACCACGCTGAACAGCTGGTCGCCATATTCCAGCTCGGAAAACTCTCGCTGATTGCAATACAACGTGAACTGTACCTTGCCCGGTGCGGCTTTGCCGACGATCGCCTGTACGTCATAGAAGGGTTTGTTGGCCGGGGTTTGCGGTGCCGATCGGGCATCCACCCGACGTGCCCGGCCTGTACCTGAAGGCAGCAGTTGGTAGTACAGGGTATCCAGGCTCGCAGGCTGAGCCGAATCCATCGGCAGCGCGGCGTCGCGCCGGTACTGGATCGATTGCAGGAAACGCTGCAGCGGCACCAGCAGGCTTTGCTCGTCATGCCACGGCAGGCGCTGCTGCCACAAGGCATTGAATTCATCGAGCACGTACAGGTCGGCCTGCGCCTCGTTGACTCGGTAGAACACCTGAATGCAGTCCGGTCGACCCATGGGCAGCAGCAGCGCCAGGTCCTGGTCGTCCAATGCCATCGGGTCCAGGTGCAGCGGGCTGTAGCTCGGCAGTTTTTCACCGAGGTAGTCGAGCAGTGCCGGCAGGGTGGCCAGTGCGATGTGATTGACCTGGCCGGGTATCAGCTCCAGCACGTGGTAATGCTGCTGGATCTGGATCAGGTAGCGGTGATTGAGTTTGCTCAGCAGCAGGTTCTGCGCGGTGTCGAGGATGTCTTCGACGCGCTGGGCGATGAATTGCGCGCGGTTGTGACAGAAACAACGCACTCTCAACCTGGGCTGCTGCGGCCCGCCGGGCAAGGCGTTGAGATAGTCGCGCAGGCAATCGAGCAGGGCATGGGGACCGTCGTAGCGGCTGACCAGTACCTCGTTCCAGCTGTTGAGCGTGACCTGATCCAGGGTCAGCACCAGGTTTTCCCTCACGCCTGCGTAGCTCAAGGAGTCGGTGCGCTCGGTGGTCATCAGGATGTTCAGTTCGCGGTGGTGCTTGAGCGGATCGATGCCAACATTTACCAGGATCAGCACCTCGCTGGGCACGCTGGCGCGCAGCAGGGGTTCTTCGGCGACGGTCGGTAGAGGCAGGGGAATGCTCTGCTGCAGGCTGCCAAGCAGGTTGAACAGCTCGAATTCGCTCAGGTCGCTGCTGCCCGGGTGCAAGGCCAGGCGGGTGCTGCTGTCGATCACGCCGTTGCGGTGGCACCAGGCGAGCAGCTCGAGTAAGTGGCGACTGCGTTTGATCGGGGCGAAATGTTCCCACTCGAGGACGGTCAGGCTGCCGTTGTACAAGCCCCACTGGCTTTGGTCCGGTTCTTTCTTGTTCGGCGCGTACACCAGCGTCAGGGTGTCTTCGGCCAGGTCCGGGGCGATGCCGGGGTTGATGAACTCGACCTTGTCCGCCTTGCGCTCGAAGGCCGCGTACAGGCGTCGGCCCAGCACGCTGAGGTCGCGCTTGTTAATCAGGCTGATAGTTTGTTCATGGCGGGCAAACTGGGTCAGGAAGCGATAGCTGAAATTCAGTTCGTTGACCAGGACCCGGCGTTCCGAGCTGACCTGGCGGACTTTCCACTGGCTGCGGCTGTCGAGCAGGGCCAACTGGCGCTGGTCCCATTGCCATTCGCGGGCCAGGCGCTGAAGCAACGAGCGTTGCCAGCTCTGGGTACGTCCGCTACTGCCGGTGAGTTTGCGATTGACCTTCAGGTAAAGCGCTCGGCGCACCAACTCCAGCCGCTCCAGTTCGTTGCGGGCGATGAGGTACTCGGCGATGCGCCGATAAACCACGACATACGGGTCCAGCTCATCGAGATCGAGCCGGTTGGCGAACACCGCCTGTTTGAAGCGCAGGCTCAGGCATTGGACTCTGGGGTGTTCGCTGGCGTACACCTCGGTCAGCAGGAGTTTGAGCACCGATTTGTACGGCGACTCGAGGCCCTTGAACAATTGCCAGAGCCCGGCACCAATGTATTCCCCGGGCGGAATGCAGGCCAGATGGCCCAGGTCCAGGGTTTCATCGGCGCGGATGAAACGCTTGGACGTCAGTGTGTGAGTGTACCGGTCATAGTTGGCTTCCTCATACACCGGCACCAGCCACCAGATCGGCGTGCGCCCCGCCAGCCAGATTGCTGTGCGATAAAACTCGTCCAGCAGCAGATAATGCTGGGTGGTGCCGCAGTCTTCCGAACTCAACTGGCTGTCGCGCTCGCACCGTACGAAGCGGATCGGGTCGATCAGGAAGAAGTGCGCCTCGGCGCCCTGGCTGGCCGCCCAGGCTTCGAGCAGTTGGCATTTCCTGTGCAACTCGGTGAGTTCGTTTTCGCTCAGATCCGGGCTGTGACAGACCCACACGTCCATATCACTTTGGTCAGCCTGGGCCAGGGTGCCGAGGCTTCCCATCAGGAACAGACCGTGAATCGGCCGTGGTGGATTGCTGCCGTGGCGCGGCTTATAGGAGAAGGAACGGGTCAGGCGCTGGGCTTCGGCGAGAACGCTGGCATCCGGCTCGAAATTCGACAGCCCGGCCGGCGTACTGCCCGAAACGTAACCCGGCAGCAGCGGATGATTGACGTGGAAGAACAGCGGCAGAAGGCTCAATACCCCTTGCTGGCGCGTCGACAGCCCTTCCATGGCACGCGCCATGCGCCCCTCGTTGAGCTTGAGGAAGCGTGCGCGCAGCTGGCTGAGCACCTTGCGGTCAATTCCCTCGTCCAGATCGGGGCGGATTTCATGGGTGCGGGTCATGTCAGCTCAAACCGGCTCGCAGGGCTCGGACGTGGAGGCTCTCGGGATGAGGGGCAGTTTAGCGCCTCGGCCCCGGGACTTTTAAGCTGATTTTGTATTTCTGGCGTCAGATTTCTATCGCAGGGCGACGTCAGGAAGCTGGATGTGCCCGCGGAAATCCCGTGGCGGGGGTTTCCGTGGGCAATGCGATGGAGTTCAGGCTGTTTCCTGGACGCTCAGAATAGTCAGAACGGTTTGAACATTTTGCGCGGCATCACGACCCAGGCTGGTCAGATAACCGCCATCGGGCTGGTCGATCAGTTCTTTTTCATGCAGGCGTTTGGCAGCGGCAATGTGTTTCGGGGCAGCAGTCTGATGAATTTTCAAACCTTCCTGGGAACTGTCCAGGTTGAAGAGTGCGAGGACTTCCAGTTCGGCAACCAACTCAGGGGTAAGCGACATAAGGACTCCAGACTTTCTAGGAATTGGGCGACAGCGCCCCTAAGGTGATCTCACTCGCGCGGCATGTCCAGTGTTCGTGGCAGGGTTATTTCTTTTCCGGCGGCAACTCGGGCAGAGCCCGCAGCGCGGCTTCGTACCATTCGGTATTGAACGCGCGGTCTTCGTCGAGCATCGTGTCGATTTCTATGGCCAGGACGTGGGCCATCAGGTTGAGGATGTCCTCGCGCTCGTAACCCACCAGCGTCAGCTTGTTGAACGTCGCTTTGGCGGCCGGCGGATTGTCGTTCTCGATCTGGTTCTCGATGGCTTGGATCAGCGTGGTTTCGGCGAATTCTTCTTCGTCGTTATCGATATCGATTGGCTCGCTCATGGCAGGCTCCTCAAGGAAAGGTCGCCAGTTTACCCGCATTCAGCAGCGTGATGCTGCTGGCAAGAAAGCCTGGAGCGTTCTATAAACAGGCACTGCCCACCCCCGCACGGCCTGGAGGCTATGTGATGCTCAAGCTTTATGGATTTTCCGTCAGCAACTACTACAACATGGTCAAGTTGGCGCTGCTGGAGAAAGGACTGCCATTCGAAGAAGTGCCGTTTTACGCGGGCACCAGCCCTGAAGCGCTGGCCATCAGCCCGCGCGGAAAAGTCCCGGTGCTGCAGACAGAGCAGGGTTTCATCAATGAAACCAGTGTGATTCTCGAGTACGTCGAACACAGCCAGAAAGGCACGCCCTTGCTGCCGAGCGATCCGTTCGGGCGGGCGCAGGTGCTGGCGCTGGCCAAGGAGATCGAGCTGTACATCGAACTGCCTGGACGAGCCTGCTACCCCGAGGCATTTTTCGGCATGACCGTGCCGGACGCGATCAAGGAAAAAACCAAAACCGAACTATTGCAGGGTATTGCGGCGCTAGGCCGGCACGGAAAATTCAGCCCCTACGTGGCGGGCGAAAACCTGAGCGTGGCGGATCTGTATTTCCTGTACAGCGTGCCGCTGGCGTGCGGTGTGGCGAAGAAGCTGTTTGATATCGATCTGTTGGCTGAGCTGCCGGCAGCCAAGGCGCTGCTGGAACGTCTGGAAGACAATCCGAACGTGCAGCGGATTGCGGCGGACAAGGAGGCGGCGATGCCAGCGTTCATGGCGATGGTCGCGTCCAAGAAGTAGATTCGTAGTGTTCTGAAGTCAGTCATCGCGAGCAGGCTCGCTCCCACAGGAATCATGCAAACCTGTGGGAGCGAGCTGCTCGCGAAGCTTTTAGCTTTTAGCGGCTGGCGAGCAATTCCTGACCGCGAGCCACGGCTGCCTTGACCTGCGCCGGCGCAGTGCCGCCGATATGGTTACGCGCATTCACCGAACCTTCCAGCGTCAGCACTGCAAACACGTCCTGATCGATCTGGTCGCTGAACTTGCGCAGTTCTTCCAGGCTCATTTCCGCCAGGTCCTTGCCGCTTTCCACGCCATATTTCACGGCATGGCCGACGATTTCATGGCAGTCGCGGAAGGGCAGGCCGCGGCGCACCAGGTAGTCGGCCAGGTCGGTGGCGGTGGAGAAGCCGCGCAGGGCTGCTTCGCGCATCATCGCGTGCTTGGGCTTGATCGCCGGGATCATGTCGGCAAAGGCACGTAGCGAGTCGCGCAGGGTGTCGGCGGCGTCGAACAGCGGTTCCTTGTCTTCCTGGTTGTCCTTGTTGTAGGCCAGGGGCTGGCCTTTCATCAAGGTCAATAGGCCCATCAGCGCGCCGAACACACGTCCGGTCTTGCCGCGCACCAGTTCCGGCACATCCGGGTTTTTCTTTTGCGGCATGATCGAGCTACCGGTGCAGAAACGGTCCGGCAGATCGATGAACTGGAACTGCGCGCTGGTCCACAGCACCAGCTCTTCGGAGAAGCGCGACAAGTGCATCATCGCGATGCTGGCGGCCGAGCAGAACTCGATGGCGAAGTCGCGATCGGACACGTTGTCCAGCGAGTTGCCGCCCACGGCATCGAAGCCCAGCAACTGGGCGGTGTATTCGCGGTCGATCGGGTAGGTGGTGCCGGCCAGCGCGGCACTGCCCAGTGGCATGCGGTTGGTGCGCTTGCGGCAGTCGACCAGGCGCTCGTAGTCGCGGCTGAGCATTTCGAACCAGGCCAGCATGTGGTGCCCGAAGGTCACCGGCTGCGCCGTCTGCAGGTGGGTGAAGCCGGGCATGATGCTGCCCGCTTCGCGCTCGGCCTGCTCCAGCAAGCCTTTTTGCAGGCGGGTGATTTCGCCCAGGATAAGGTCGATTTCGTCACGCAACCACAGGCGGATGTCGGTCGCAACCTGGTCGTTACGGCTACGGCCGGTGTGCAGCTTTTTACCGGTCACGCCAATGCGGTCGGTGAGGCGCGCCTCGATGTTCATGTGCACGTCTTCGAGGTCGACGCGCCAATCGAACTGGCCGGCCTCGATTTCACCCTGGATGGTCTTCAGGCCATCGGTGATGCTGTCGCGTTCGGCATCGGTCAGCACGCCGACCTTGGCCAACATGGTGGCGTGGGCGATCGAGCCCATGATGTCGTGGCGATACAGGCGCTGGTCGAAGGTGACGGAGGCGGTGAAGCGGGCGACGAAGGCGTCGACGGGTTCACTGAAGCGGCCGCCCCAGGACTGATTGGTCTTGTCAGTGCTCATGAATTCGCTCGTATCGGCTGAAGAAAGATGGCGTTGAAAGCTGCCGCGGATAATAACAGGGTTGCCAATCCTGTCGCTGACACTGGTCGACTGGTTTTCTCGTGTGGGAGCGAGCCTGCTCGCGATGGACGTTAACGATAACGCGTGCTTTCTGATTAAACCCGTCGCTCTCAAGTTCATCGCGAGCAGGCTCGCTCCTACAGTTTTCACTATTAGTACAACGATATTTTTCATTTGAGCAATATCGTTCCGGCAACCGTCTACAGTTGGACTGTAGGATCAGCGCACTTCTCGGTGCGCAAGAGGACTATAAGAAGAGGGGTGTTCATATTGCGTATCAGCAAACCCTGTGGCGATGTGTCGCCAAAGCGGGCCTGGGCCGCTAATCGCCCGGCAGATGAAAATTTAGCTGCCCGACCAGCGGCACTTTTTGACGCTCGCGCTAGTCTTAGCGTGGATCGCGGTGACGGACGTCACTTCACCTGTCTACGCTATCCTTGTGCGAGACTCACGCAGGAATCCAGCGCAATATGAATGTCCTGATCGTTGATGACGACCCCTTAGCCCGCGAGCGCCTGAGCCGAATGGTTGGCGAGCTCGAGGGATACAGTGTCCTGGAGCCTAGCGCCACGAACGGCGATGAAGCGTTGGCACTGATCGACAGCCACAAGCCGGATATCGTGCTGCTTGATATCCGCATGCCAGGCCTCGATGGCCTGCAAGTGGCCGCGCGATTGTGCGAACGTGAAACCCCGCCTGCCGTAGTGTTTTGCACAGGGCCCGATGAATTTGCCGTGGAAGCCTTACAGGCCAGCGCCGTAGGCTATCTGGTGAAACCTGTGCGAACTGAACAATTACATGACTCGTTGAAAAAAGCCGAACGGCCCAATCGTGGCCAACTCGCCGCCCTGACTCGTCCCGCCGCCGAAAGTGGCAGTGGCCCGCGCAGCCATATCAGTGCCCGTACCCGCAAGGGGATCGAGCTGATCCCCCTGGATCAGGTGGTCTATTTTATCGCCGACCACAAGTACGTGACCTTGCGTCACGAAAGCGGAGAGGTGCTGCTGGATGAGCCGCTCAAAGCCCTTGAAGATGAATTCGGTGACCGTTTCGTGCGCATCCACCGCAACGCACTGGTCGCTCGCGAGCGCATCGAACGTTTGCAACGAACACCGCTGGGTCATTTTCAGCTGTTCCTCAAGGGCCTGAATGGCGATGCATTGATCGTCAGTCGGCGCCACGTGGCCGGCGTGCGGAAAATGATGCAACAGCTTTGATTCGATGGTCACAGGCGGAATTCACACCCGATTGCCGGATAACCGGGGCCAGGGAGGCCGAGTAGTTTCTGATACAAGTCAAAGTGGATTTGGCTGAGCTGTTATTATCCGCCGTATCTATTCAGTACGGATTGATCCATGTCCTCTCGCCAGATCCGCATCGCCACCCGCAAAAGCGCTCTTGCCCTGTGGCAGGCCGAATACGTCAAAGCCCGTCTGGAACAGGCCCATCCGGGTCTGCTCGTGACCTTGGTGCCCATGGTCAGTCGCGGCGACAAGCTGCTCGACTCACCACTGTCGAAAATCGGCGGCAAGGGCCTGTTCGTCAAGGAACTGGAAACCGCGCTGCTGGAAAACGAAGCCGACATCGCCGTGCACTCCATGAAAGACGTACCGATGGACTTCCCTGAAGGCCTCGGTCTGTTCTGTATCTGCGAGCGCGAAGACCCACGCGATGCATTCGTGTCCAACGCCTACGCCAGCCTCGATGCATTGCCTGCGGGCAGCATCGTCGGCACGTCGAGCCTGCGCCGCCAGGCCCAGTTGCTGAGCCGTCGTCCGGACCTGGAAATCCGCTTCCTGCGCGGCAACGTCAACACCCGTCTGGCCAAGCTCGACGCCGGCGAGTACGACGCCATCATCCTTGCGTCCGCAGGCTTGATCCGGCTCGGCTTTGAAGATCGCATCACCTCGGCGATCAGCGTCGACGACAGTCTGCCGGCCGGCGGCCAGGGTGCGGTGGGAATCGAATGTCGCACCGCAGACAGCGAAATTCATGCACTGCTCGCGCCGCTGCATCACCAGGACACCGCGACCCGCGTGAGCGCCGAACGCGCCCTCAATAAACACCTCAATGGCGGCTGCCAGGTGCCGATCGCCTGCTATGCCGTGCTTGAGGGCGAGCAGGTCTGGTTGCGTGGCCTGGTGGGTGATCCGAGTGGCGGTCTGCTGCTCAGTGCCCAGGCGCGTGCGCCACGTGGCGATGCCGAAGCCCTGGGTGTGCGGGTGGCCGAAGACCTCTTGAGCCAGGGCGCCGCGGATATCCTCAAAGCGGTGTATGGCGAGGCAGGTCACGAGTGACAGGCTGGCGCCTGCTGCTGACGCGTCCGGCGGATGAGTCGGCGGCGCTGGGCAGTCTATTGGCCGAGCAGGGGATTTTCAGCAGCAGCTTGCCACTTTTGGACATAGTGCCGATCCCGGTCTCTGAGACAATGTGTGAAGCGTTCCGCGATCTGGATCGCTTCTGCGCGGTGATCGTGGTCAGCAAGCCGGCGGCGCGCGTCGGTGTCGAACTGCTCGACCGGTTTGGCCCGCAAGCACCGAGCGTGAAGTGGTTCAGTGTCGGCGCGGCGACGGCGCAGATCCTTGAGGGTCGCGGGTTGGACGTCAGCTTTCCTGCGCAAGGCGATGACAGCGAGGCCTTGCTTGAACTTGCAACGTTGAGCGAGGCTGTCGCCCGGCCTGATCCGCGGGTGCTGATCCTGCGCGGGGAGGGTGGGCGTGAACTGCTGGCTGAGCGTTTGCGTGAGCGAGGTGCTAGTGTCGAGTATCTGGAGTTGTACCGCCGCGAGCTGCCGCAATACCCGTCGGCAGCCCTGGGGCAGCGGATCGAGGCGGAACGCCTGAACGCGCTGGTGGTCAGCAGTGGACAGGGTTTTGAGCACCTGCATCAATTGGCTGGCGATGCCTGGCCGCAGTTGGCGCGGTTGCCGTTGTTTGTACCAAGCCCCAGGGTCGCCGAGCTGGCACGTGCCGCCGGGGCCCTGACAGTTGTGGATTGTCGTGGCGCCAGTGCCGCGGCTTTGCTGACGGCGTTACGGGAGCATCCCGTGCCCGTTCTCTAAATGCAAAGGATGGATACGTGAGCGAAACAGCCTTGCCTAAAGATGACTCGCGGCCAGTGCTCGATGCACCGGTTGATGCACCTTCTGATGAACTGCGACCACCACCTGCTGAACAGCAGCGCCGAGGCACTGGGCTGGCAATCGTCGCACTGCTGTTGGGCGCCGCCGGTGTCGCAGTGGGTGGTTGGGGAGTCTGGCAGGTGCGTCACTTGCAAGCCAATACCCAGCAGCAACTGAGCCAGATGCAGGCATTGAACGATCAGGCACAGAGCCTGAAGCTGAACGAGCAGCGCCTGAGCGCACGCCTGGAGCAAATGCCGAATGCCGATGTACTGGAAGAGCGCAGCCGCCTGGTGATTCAGTTGCAGGGCGACCAGCAACGCTTGAATCAACGCCTGGAAACCGTCCTCGGCGCCAGCCGCAAGGACTGGCGTCTGGCCGAGGCCGAGCACTTGCTGCGTCTGGCCAGCCTGCGCCTTTCGGCGTTGCAGGACATCAGCAGCGCCCAGGCCCTGGTGCAGGGCGCCGATGAAATTCTCCGTGAACAGAATGACCCCGGCTCCTTCGCCGCTCGCGAGCAAGTGGCCAAGACCCTGGTGGCCTTGCGCAGCACCGAGCAGCCGGATCGCACCGGTTTGTTCCTGCGGCTGGGGGCGTTGCGCGACCAGGTGATCAGCCTCACTGAGCTCGCGCCCGAGTACAAGGACCGCGGCGAATCCCTGCTGGGGCTGACCGCCGATGGCGACGGCGCCAGTCGTTGGGCGCAATGGTGGGATCAGATTTCGCGCTACATCCGAATCGATTTCAACGCCGACAAAAATGTCCGCCCTTTGCTCGCTGGGCAGAGCCTGAGCCAGGTTCGTCTCGCCCTGAGCCTGTCGCTGGAGCAGGCGCAATGGGCTGCGCTCAACGGTCAGGCAGCGGTGTATTCGCAGGCATTGGCAGAGGCGCGGGATGTGCTCAAGGGCAACTTCAACCCGGATAATCCTCAGAGCAAAGTGATGCTCGAACAGGTGGCGGAACTGAGCAAGCAGCCGGTCTCCGTGGTCACCCCGGACCTGACCGGAACCCTGAGTGCGGTCCAGGGTTATTTGGAACGGCGTAACGTCAACGCCGAGGACTCGATCAAGCCGCTGGCCAAACCTGCGGCGAATGCCGCGCAGGAGGCCACCCCATGAAGCGCCTCTATGTGATCGTGTTCCTGGCCATTGCTGCTGCGGCTGCGCTGGGCTTGGCCATCGCCGAGCACGCAGGTTACGTCCTGATCGCCTACAAGAGCTTTCGCTACGAATCGAGCCTGTGGGCAACGCTGGCCTTGATTGCCGTTCTCTGGCTGGTCTTCTGGGGCATCAAGGCGTTGGTCGAACTGGTGACGACCTCCGGTGGCGTGGTCAATCCGTGGTCACGGCGCAATCGCAGTCGCCGGGTCCAGGTGGCGATCGAACACGGGCAACTGG
This sequence comes from Pseudomonas sp. LBUM1649, assembly GCF_059716155.1. NCBI lineage: Bacteria > Pseudomonadati > Pseudomonadota > Gammaproteobacteria > Pseudomonadales > Pseudomonadaceae > Pseudomonas > Pseudomonas sp. LBUM1649. The sequence goes on along the minus strand of NZ_CP166807.1, from coordinate 6,428,466 downwards.
ATCTGGCCGAAGGTCGCTGGGCCAGCGCGCAGCGTCATTTGCATCGGGCCGCAGAAGCCGAGCGTCAGCCGCTGCTTTACTACCTCGGTGCTGCCCGCGCCGCGAACGAACAAGGTCGTTATGAAGAAAGTGACAACCTGCTGGAGCGTGCTCTGGAGCGTCAGCCCCAGGCCGAGTTGGCGATTGCCTTGAACCACGCCCAATTACAGACCGATCGCGGTGATACCGAGGGCGCCCTGGCGACTCTGCAGGCGATGCACGAGCGCCACCCTCATAACGCCCAGACCCTGCGTCAGTTGCAGCGCCTGCATCAGCAGCGAGGCGACTGGTCGGCAGTGATTCGCTTGCTGCCTGAGCTGCGCAAGGACAAAGTCCTGCCGGCGGCTGAACTGGCCGAACTGGAGCGCCGGGCCTGGGGTGAGAACCTGTCCCTGGCAGCGCATCAGGAAGAGGAAGGGACCCTCGGTTTGCAAGCGCTCGATCGCGCCTGGCAACAGCTGACGTCGGCCCAGCGCCAGGAGCCGCAATTGGTGCTCGCCTATGCCGAGCAACTGCGGCAACTGGGTGCCCAGGTCCAGGCCGAAGAGGTCTTGCGCACGGCCTTGAAACGAAACTACGACAGCCATCTGGCGCGCCTCTATGGATTGGTACGGGGCAGTGACCCGGCTCGCCAACTGCACCTCGCCGAGGGCTGGCTGAAAGATCATCCGACCGATCCAGGCCTTTTGCTGACGCTGGGTCGCCTGTGTCTGCAAAGCAGCCTGTGGGGCAAGGCCCGGGATTATCTGGAAAGCAGCCTGCGAGTACAGCGCAACCCGGAAGCATGCGCCGAACTGGCACGCCTGCTGGCACAGATGGGAGACACCGAGCGCAGCAATCAGCTGTTCCAGGAAGGTCTGGGCTTGCTCGATGAACGCTTGCTGGCGGCACCGCTGCCGGTGTTGGCTCACGGTTGATCGCTGAGTGAAGGATCGCTCGAATGGGCGATCCGCTGCTCCAGAACCTGTCGGAATTTTCCCTTCGCAATCCTGCTTCAGCAAAGTCCTACAGACCACTACATCTGATCCTCAGATGTCTGTCGGGAATTCCCTACGTATTTGCTGAAATGTCTGCATCTGCCCGCCTTGAAAGGGTTGCGCGCTTTCCACTACCGTAGCTGTCGGACTCTTATTGTTACGGAAACGCCATGTCGTTGGCCTGCCCACGCTCCCTGTTTTTTACTGTGTTCATCGCAGGCGCCCTGGCCCTGGGCGTTTCCTATTACCTGGAATATGCGGTCGGCCTCAAGCCATGTGGCTTGTGTCTGTTGCAACGGGCTTGCCTGGCGCTGTTGACCGGTTTGTGCCTGATGGCTTCAGTGCACGGTCCTGGTCGCCTGGGGTCCTTTGTGTATTGGCTGCTCGGGCTGCTCTGCAGTCTGTTGGGGACCTTCACGGCCTGGCGTCAGGTCTTGCTGCAAACCGATCCGGTGTATCAATTTTCCGCCTGCTCACCTGACCTGGCCGAGGTATTCACCAGCGCCCCGTGGCTAAGCGTCGTGCAGATGATGTTCCAGGGTGCCGTCGACTGTCCGCGGATCGCCTGGACGTTGTTCGATTTAAGTATTCCGGAATGGAGTCTGCTGTTCTTCGTTGCGGTGATGATTCCGGGTATTTATCAGCTGATACGCCTGGTCTTGAGCGCCAGTCGACGACCGCTCGGCGGCAAGTCGTCGCACCGGGTCCTTGCCAAAGATTAAACACTTGTATGAACTTTATCGTCTGCGTACCTTGAAGCCACCGTCGTGCGGGCATAATCTGGCCCGCACGTGTCATTGGATTTATGTTGCTCGATGACGCTCTGCCTGGCCGAATCTTGATTCTCAAGTGTGCGACAGGTGTAGAGCAGCATGACCCACAAGGGAAGAGAGACCGCCATGCTCGAAAGTTGTCAGAATGCTCAGGAACGTTGGGGTGGAGTTCATCTGCTGATTGACCGCTGGTTGCAGGAGCGTAAAGAGCTGATCGATGCCTACGACAAGCTCGGCTCAGAACCTGAGGCACTGTCCGAGAACCGCAAAACCTTGCAAGAGTTCTGCGGCGTGCTGGTCGATTACGTATCCGCTGGCCACTTCGAGATCTACGAACAGTTGACGGGGGAGGCCAAGGCCTTCAACGACAAGCGTGGCCTGGAGCTCGCCGAGACGATCTACCCGCGCATCGACGTCATCACCGAGAAGCTGCTCGCGTTCAATGACCTGTGTGATGCCGGTCAATGTGTCGCCGAAAAATTCAAGGAACTGGGTGGCCTGCTGCATGAGCGCTTCGAACTGGAAGACTGCCTGATCGAAGTGCTGCATACCGCTCACAAGGAAGAGGCTCCGGTTCAGGCCTGAGCCGAGGTCTTGCAAGGCCTGTAAAAACGGTGCGCGATGCGCACCGTTTTCGTTTCTGCTGTTCAGCCGGCAGCGCCGCGTAACTCGACTTCGAATACCAGGGGCGTGTAAGGCGCGATCAAGTCACCGGCACCGTCGGCGCCATAGGCTTGCGCCGATGGAATCACCAGGCGCCATTTCGCACCGACCGGCATGTCTTGCAGGGCGCTGCGCCAGCCGCTGATCACACTGTCGAGACTGAACCATTGCGGCTGGCTGTTCTGGTCGAACACCGTACCGTCAGGAAGGCGACCGACATACAGTACTTGCACCTTGCCGTTCGGCCCGGCCTTGGCTCCTGTCCCTGGTGCCAGCTCTGTCAGCAGGATGCCATCGGTCAATTCACGAACCCCAGGCCTGGCTTTTTCTTCGCTGAGAAAACGCTGCTCTTTTTCCAGGGCCATTTCGCTTTCTGGCGCAGGCGATTGCATGGCAGTCCGGGCTTCGTGTTCGGCCAAAATCTGTTCGATCTGCTCGTCCTTCAACGCCAGTGGTTTGCCTTGATAAGCCTGCTGCAATCCGTCGACCAGTGCCTGAATCTGCAAATCGGGAACTTCCTGGCGCAAGCGTTCGCCGAGACTTGCGCCCAGGCTGTAAGCGAGATCGTGAGCGTCTTTTTCCTGGTTTTTTTCAGCGGCGTTGGCCACGGAAAAAATCACGCATAACGATAAAAAAAGGTAGCGCGACATGGGCACTCTCCGACCTGAGTTGCCGGCGATTATGCCAGTGCGAATGCATTCAACGGTGAACTGCTTTTGCGCCAGCGCAGAACATTTTCAATTCGTTGCAACGCAGCGCTTTGGATACTGTCAAGATGCCCTAGCGGCGGTAGCAGCAGAGGTCTAGTATGAGCCGCACTCACGTCAGCCAGGAGGTAAACCATGTCGGCCACCAAGAAGCCTGTAAGCACTCCGTTGCACCTACTCCAACAACTCTCGGGCAGCTTGCTCGAGCATCTGGAAAACGCTTGTTCCGAAGCTTTGGCTGATGCCGAAAAACTGCTCGCCAAACTGGAAAAGCAGCGCGGAAAAGCGCAAGAGAAATTGCACAAATCCCGTACCAAATTGCAGGACGCAGCGGCGGCCGGAAAGGCCAAGGCGCAAACCAAGGCCAAGGATGCGGTGAAAGAGCTCGAGGACCTGCTTGATGCACTCAAGGATCGTCAATCGGAAACTCGCGGCTACATTCTGCAACTCAAGCGCGATGCCCAGGAAAGCCTGAAACTGGCCCAGGGCGTTGGTCGTGTACAAGAGGCTGTCGGCAAGGCATTGTCCCTGCGTTCGGCCAAGCCTGCTGCGGCTCCTGCTAAGAAAGCCGCTGCCAAACCGGTTGCCGCAAAAGCACCGGCCAAGCCTGCCGCCCAACCTGCCACCAAGGCACCGGTGAAAGCCGCAGCGAAACCTGCTGCAAAACCTGCAGCGAAAAAACCTGTCGCGGCCAGTGCTGCAAAACCGGCTGCCAGAACGGCAGCTGCCAAACCTGCTGCCAAACCTGCTGCCAAGACAACCGCCGCCAAAACAGCTGCCGCGAAACCGGCTGCCAGAACTGCAGCTGCCAAACCTGCCGTAACGAAAACCGCAGCCGCCAAACCAGCGGCTAGAACTGCCGCTGCAAAACCTGCTGCCAAGCCGGCCGCAAAACCTGTCGCGGCGAAAACCGCTGCCAAGCCAGCTGCAAAACCAGCTGCAAAACCAGCGGCAAAAGCAGCAGCCAAACCTGCCGCAAAACCGACGGCTAAAACGGCTGCAGCCAAACCTGCCGCCAAACCAGCCGTGAAAAAACCGGCCGCTGTTGCAAAGCCGACTCCGGCTCCTACTGCCAAGCCAGCGACGCCAGCACCATCTGCTTCGGCTGCGCCTGCGCCGACAGCAACGACCTCGACAGCCTCCACTGCGCCAACGCCAGTGGCACCGTCGAGCACCAGCACCACCCCAACCAGCGCTTCTTAAGTGCCGGTTACCGCGACGCGCAGCTGATGCAGCGCGTCGCGGTGCAGGTGGGCGGCGCCTGCCGTCACACCTTCCAGCCAGATCGCCAGATCGGTCGCGTCACCTTGCGGCCAATCCTGAGCCGATCGCTCCAGCCGCAATAACAGATTTCGCTCGGCCTCCAATTCAAGTGTCTTGACCTGTTCGCGTAGCGAGTGCAGCTCGGCATCTTGTGTGGCGGGAACTTTCCATTGCACGCGCAGTGCCCGCAACGGTTGCACGACATCGGCGTCCCAGGCTTGCGCCACACCGCGAAGTTGCTGCAGGCGTTGTTCATTGCAGGCGATTCCCCGCTGTCCCAGCCATGCCGCGCACAGCAGCAGACAAACACTGACGCCGGTCGACTGCAATTGCAGGCACGCCCGTTCAACGCCCGGACGGGCATAAAGGGTCAGGGAAAAGCTCCACAGGTCAGAGGACATAGTGCTACTCGCGCTAGTTGCGAGCGAAGCTGGTAGACTCCGCCGCCATTATGATTCGACTTCAGAACCTGACTTTACAGCGTGGCCCGCAACGTCTGCTAGAAGACGCCGAGCTGACCCTGCACGCCGGCCACAAAGCCGGCCTCATCGGTGCCAACGGCGCCGGCAAATCGAGCCTGTTCGCTTTGCTCAGGGGCGAACTGCACCCTGACTCGGGCGATTGCTTCTTGCCGGCCGACTGGCGTATCGCCCACATGCGTCAGGAGGTCGACACGCTCGAACGCCTGGCGGTCGACTACGTGCTCGATGGCGACTTGCGCCTGCGGCAGGTGCAACGTGACCTGGCGGCAGCCGAAGCGGCCCATGACGGTGCCGCACAGGCCCGCCTGCACGCGGAACTCGACAGCGCCGACGGTTACACCGCCGATGCCCGCGCGCGCAAGCTGCTGGCAGGCCTGGGCTTCACCAACGAGCAGATGGATCGCCAGGTCGGCGATTTTTCCGGTGGCTGGCGGATGCGTCTGAACCTGGCGCAGGCCTTGATGTGTCCTTCGGACCTGCTGTTGCTCGACGAACCGACCAACCACCTGGACCTCGACGCCATCATCTGGCTTGAAGAGTGGCTCAAAAGCTATCCAGGCACCTTGATGCTGATTTCCCACGACCGGGACTTCCTCGATGCCGTGGTCGATCACGTGGCTCACGTCGATCAGCGCAAGATCACCCTCTATCGCGGTGGCTACAGCGCCTTCGAGCGTGCCCGTGCCGAACGCCTGGCCCAGCAACAGCAGGCCTACGAGAAGCAGCAGGCGCAACGTGCGCACATGGAAAGCTACATCGCTCGCTTCAAGGCCCAGGCGACCAAGGCTCGCCAGGCCCAGAGCCGGATCAAGGCGCTGGAGCGGATGGAAGAGCTGACTGCGGCGCACGTCGATTCGCCGTTCGACTTCGTCTTCCGCGAATCGCAGAAGATTTCCAGCCCGCTGATCGACCTGTCCGATGCCCGCCTGGGCTACGGCGATAAAACCGTGCTGGAGAAGGTCAAGCTGCAACTGACCCCCGGCGCGCGGATCGGCTTGCTCGGCCCGAACGGCGCCGGTAAATCGACCCTGATCAAAAACCTTGCAGGTGAGCTCTCGCCGCTGGCCGGCCGCCTGACCCGAGGCGAGAACACCGTCGTCGGTTACTTCGCCCAGCATCAGCTTGATTCTCTGGATGCCAAGGCCAGCCCGTTGCTGCACTTGCAGCGCCTGGCACCGACCGAGCGCGAACAGGCCCTGCGCGACTTCCTCGGCGGTTTCGACTTCCGCGGTGCGCGGATCGACGAGCCGGTGCTGAATTTCTCCGGTGGCGAAAAGGCGCGCCTGGCGCTGGCGTTGATTGCCTGGGACCGGCCGAACCTGTTGCTGCTCGACGAACCGACCAACCACCTGGACCTGGAAATGCGCCTGGCGCTGACCATGGCCTTGCAGGAATTCAGTGGTGCGGTACTGGTGGTCTCCCATGATCGCCATTTGCTCAAAAGCACCACCGACAATTTCTATCTGGTGGCGGACGGCAAGGTCGAAGAATTCGACGGCGACCTCGAAGACTACACACGCTGGCTGGTGGAGTACCGCCAGCGCAATGCGCCAGTCAGCAACACCCCGGTCAATCCGGACAAGACCGACAAGAAAGCCCAGCGTCAGGCTGCCGCCGCGTTGCGTCAGCAACTGGCGCCGCACAAGCGTGAGGCTGACAAGCTCGAAGCCGAGTTGGGCAAGCTGCACGAGAAACTGGCGAAGATCGATGCCAGCCTTGGCGACAGCGACATCTACGAACCGTTGCGCAAGAATGAATTGCGCGACCTGCTGGCCGAGCAGGCCAGGCTGAAGGTGCGTGAAGCGGAGCTGGAAGAGGCCTGGATGGAAGCCCTGGAACTGCTGGAAAGCATGCAGGCGGAGCTGGAGGCGCTGTCCTGATGGAGGCCTTCAAGCTGCCGCTGCCGGCAATGTGGATCGAGCCGATCTGGCTCGGTGTGCAAATCCTGCTGATCCTGCTGGCGGGTTACATCGCCCAGCGTTTCGTTGCCAAGTGCCTGACCCGTCTCGGTGAGCGTTACCCCTTCCCGCCACAATTGCTAATGCCGCTGCGTGGCGGTCTGCGCTGGCTGATCATGGGCAGTGCGCTGATCTTCGTGCTGGAGCGCCTCGGGGTTTCGGCCACGGTGCTCTGGACAGCGCTGTCGGGTTTCGTCGCGGTGGCGGCGGTGGCGTTTTTCGCCATGTGGAGTGTGCTCTCCAATCTGTTGTGCGCGATCCTGATCTTCACCGTTGGCCCGTTTCGCTTGGGCGATGTGGTCGAACTGGTGGACACCACCGACAAGCCCGGCGTCAAAGGCCGGGTGATAGCGATCAATCTGCTGTACACCACGCTGATAGAGGCTGAAGAACTCGGCACTGGTAGCGCTATGGTGCAAGTGCCCAATAGCTTGTTCTTCCAGCGCTCGGTTCGGCGTTGGCGTGGGCCTGATTTGTTTCCTTTGAGCGGGTTTGAGAAATAAGCCAGCTTGCGACTGCGATCTTTTGCTTTTGGCGTACGCAAAAAATCGATGGTCATCAGCCCAAAGCCGCATTAGCTTAGACGTCTGTCACAAGTCTGAGTCGAGGTGTGCAATGGAGCTTCAAACATGGCTGGCGTTCTTTGCCGCCTGCTGGGTGATCAGTTTGTCTCCCGGTGCCGGCGCCATTGCGTCGATGTCCAGCGGTCTGCAGTACGGTTTCTGGCGCGGTTACTGGAACGCCCTGGGCCTGCAGTTGGGCCTTGCGGTGCAGATTGCGATTGTTGGCGCCGGTGTCGGCGCGATTCTCACTGCGTCGGCCACCGCTTTCTATGCGATTAAATGGTTCGGCGTGGCCTACCTGGTTTATCTCGCCATCAAACAATGGCGTGCACTGCCCAGTGACATGAGCGATGACGCGGCGGTCCGGCAGATTGGCAAGCCGATGGCCCTGGTGTTCCGAGGCTTTCTGGTGAACATCAGCAACCCCAAGGCCTTGGTGTTCATGCTCGCGGTGTTGCCGCAGTTCATTGATCCGCACGCGCCACTGCTGATCCAGTACCTGATCATCGGTGTCACCATGATCTGCGTGGATCTGATCGTCATGGCCGGGTACACCGGGCTGGCTTCCAAGGTGCTGCGTCTGTTGCGCACACCGAAACAGCAAAAACGCATGAACCGAACCTTTGCCGGACTGTTCATTGGCGCGGCGGCGTTCATGGCCACCCTGCGTAAAGCCGCGGTTTAAACCATCAGTTACAAAAAAGGCGACCTCTTCAGGTCGCCTTTTTCGTTTAAGCCCTGTCGCGCAACCTACGACAAAGCTTGAGTGAAAGTGATTGAGAGTGAACAATATGTTACTTCGTGTTTCCAATTGAGATTCATTCATGATTGCCCCGTCCCGATTCCTGGCCTGGCTGATAGCGCCGGTGCTTGCCCTGTGCAGTTTTAATCTGCTGGCCGACACCGTGGAAGGCGCACCGCAAGCGCTGCACTTACTCGACTACATCGGCGCGGATTACCCGCAAGCGGTGCAGGCAGGCAAGGTCGTCAACGAATCCGAATACCGTGAACAACTGGAGTTCGTCCAGGCGTTGCAAGGCTTGATTGCCGGCATGCCGGCCAAAACGGAAAAGGCCGGGCTGGAGCAGGGCATCAGTCAGCTGCGCGAGGCGATCAGCGCGCGTCAGGACGGTGCGGACGTCGCCCGTCAGGCTCGGCAACTCGGCGCGAAACTGGCCGTGGCCTATGAAGTCAGCCAAGCCCCGATCATTACCCCGGACCCGACTCGCGGCGCGCCACTGTACGCCCAGCATTGTTCGGTGTGTCACGGCGATACAGGCGCTGGCGATGGTCCGGCGGGTGTGGGTCTGACCCCGCCGCCGGCCAATTTGCGTGATAACGCGCGCCAGGATCACCTGAGCCTCTACTCGATCTACAACACGGTGGGCTTGGGGGTCGAAGGCACCGATATGCCGGCTTTCGGCGATCAGTTGGATGATCGTCAGCGTTGGGACCTGGCCACTTACATCGCCAGCTTCAGTGCCGATGCGGCGACCGCCAGCGGCGACAAGACCTATGACATTGCCGATCTGGCCCGCCAGACCCCGGCCGAAGTGCAGGCCACCGATGGTCCGCAGGCCGCCGCGACTTTCCGCGCGCAACGGGCTCAGCCGCCGCAGGCCAAGCGTGGCCCGGCGCAGTTGCTCGACTACACCGCCACCACCCTGGACAAGAGCGTCGCGGCCTACCGAGCAGGCGATCACGATCAGGCCTACGATCTGTCGGTAGCGGCGTACCTGGAAGGCTTCGAGCTGGTCGAAAGCTCCCTGGACAACGTCGATGCCAACGTGCGCAAAGACACTGAAAAATCGCTGATGGCTTACCGTCAGTCGTTGCAGGACGGCCTGCCGGTGGAGCAGGTGGAACAGCGTCTGGAGGCGGCCAAGGCCAAGCTGAAGGCGTCTGCCGGATTGTTGGGCGGCGACGGTTTGAGTGGGTCCCTGAGCTACATTTCCGGTTTGCTGATTCTGCTGCGCGAAGGCCTGGAAGCCATCCTGGTGCTGGCGGCGATTCTCGCCTTCCTGCGTAACACCGGCCAACAGTCGGCGGTACGCAGTGTCAACGTCGGTTGGGGCCTGGCGCTGTTGGCCGGTCTGGGGACCTGGGCGCTGGCGGCTTATGTGATTGATGTCAGCGGCTCGCAGCGCGAACTGCTGGAAGGTGCAACGGCGCTGTTCGCCAGCGTCATGGTGTTGTGGCTCGGTGTGTGGATGCACGACCGCCGTCATGCCGCGGCCTGGCAGGATTACATCAAGAGCAGCCTGGTGGGCGGTGGGGGGCGTTTCGGTTTTGCGATCCTGGCGTTCTTCTCGGTGTATCGCGAGCTGTTCGAAGTGATCCTGTTCTACGAAACCCTGTGGTTGCAGGCAGGTCCGGCTGGTCATGACGCAGTGCTGGCCGGTGGTGCGACGGCGTTGGTGTTGTTGGTCGGTCTGGCCTGGGTGATCCTGCGCGGTTCGGCGAAACTGCCGCTGGCGCTGTTCTTCAGCATCAACGCCGGTCTGCTCTGTGCCTTGTCGGTGGTGTTCGCCGGGCATGGCGTGAAGGCGTTGCAGGAAGCCGGGATCTTCGGCACGCGGCCTGTGCCGTTCTTTGAATTCGATTGGTTGGGCATTCATGCGGATGCGTATTCGCTGACGGCCCAGGCTGTGGCGATCGTTGCGATCATTGTGTTGTATGGTCGCAGTTGGGTGGCCGAGAAGCGGCGGGTGCAGGTTTCCTGATGTAGGAGCTGCCGAAGGCTGCGATCTTTTGCTTTTAAGAGGTGAAAAACATGCGCGTATGGATCGATGCCGACGCCTGCCCTCGGGCGGCCAAGGATCTGGTGGTCAAGTTCGCCCTCAAGCGCCGGTTTGAAGTGGTGCTGGTGGCGGGGCAGCCGCAGATCAAGCCGGGCCTGGCCCTGGTGAAGTTGATCGTCGTGCCCAGCGGTCCGGATGCGGCGGATGATTACCTGGTGGAGCACGCGATTCCCGGTGAGCTGGTGATCTGCAGCGATGTGCCGCTGGCCGACCGGTTGGTGAAAAAAGGCGTTGCCGCGCTGGACCCGCGAGGCAAGGAATTCGATGCGCAGAACATGGGCGATCGCCTGGCCGTACGCAACCTGTTCACCGACTTGCGCGAGCAAGGGCAGATGAGTGGCGGGCCGGCACCGTTTGGTGAGCGGGAAAAGCAGGCGTTTGCCAATGCGCTGGATCGGATTCTGACGCGGTTGTCTTGTTCACAATAATCGTTCCCACGCGGAGCGTGGGAACGATCATGTGTCAGGCGTCGTTTTCGTGGGTCAGTTCGAGCACGCGGTCGACCAGTTTATTGATGCCCGAAGCCGCTTCGCTGATTGATTGCGCCAGCATGTAAGCCGGAGTCGTCACCAGTTTGCGCGCCTTGTCTTCGACGATGTCACTGACCGCGCAATCCTTGTGGGTAGCGCCCATCTTGTCCAAGGCCGCTGCCGTGTCGGCATCGTTGCCGATGGTGCACGTCACGCCCGGCCCATAGATTTTCGCTGCCAAGGCGGGCGAGATGCAGATCAGGCCGACCGGTTTGCCGGCCTCGGCAAAGGCTTCGGTCAAGGCCAGGACGTCCGGTTGAACAGTGCAGCCGGTACCTTCGATGGCGAAGTTGGAAAGGTTCTTGGCCGAGCCGAAGCCACCGGGAACGATCAGCGCGTCGAACTCCTCGGCGTTCGCCTCACGGATATCCTTGACCTCGCCACGGGCGATTCGCGCCGATTCCACCAACACATTGCGCGACTCGGGCATTTCTTCGCCGGTCAGGTGATTGATCACGTGCAGCTGCGCGATATTCGGTGCAAAACACTGCACCTGCGCGCCACGCTGGTCCAGGCGCAGCAGGGTAATCACGCTTTCGTAAATTTCGGCGCCGTCGTATACGCCACAACCGGAAAGGATCACTGCAACTTTTTTGCTCATGGGCTTTTCTCCAGATTCATGACGTTAAATGTCCACTAATTTGTCACTCGTTGCCATAGGGATAATTCGAGGCTACACATAGGATCTGTCCTCAAGATTCCGATCAGGGCGCGTCATGGACTTCATTCTGTATGCGGTGCCGTTTTTCTTTGTGCTGATCGCCGTCGAGCTGCTGGCCGACCGTTGGCGCGGGGTCAGCAACTATCGGCTGGCGGACGCGATCAACAGCATCAGTACCGGTGTGCTGTCGACCACCACGGGCCTGCTGACCAAAGGCGTGGGGCTGGTGACGTATGCGTTTGCCCTCAAGTATCTGGCGCTGTTCGAGCTCTCGGCCGACAGCGTCTGGGTGTGGATTTTTGCCTTCGTCCTTTATGACTTCTGCTACTACTGGCTGCACCGCATGGGCCACGAGCGCAACATTCTCTGGGCCGCGCATTCGGTGCATCACCAGAGCGAGGACTACAACCTCTCCACCGCGCTGCGCCAAACCAGTACCGGGTTCCTGCTGAGCTGGATCTTCTACCTGCCCATGGCCGTCGTCGGTGTGCCGTTGCTGGTGTTCGTCAGCGTCGCGGCGCTGAACCTGCTGTACCAGTTCTGGGTGCATACCCGGCACATTCCCAAGCTCGGCTGGTTCGAGTGGTTTTTCGTCACGCCATCCAATCATCGGGCTCACCATGCCCAGAACGCTCTCTACATGGATCGCAACTACGGCGGCGTGTTCATTATTTGGGACCGTCTATTCGGCTCGTTCCAGGAAGAGGACGACAACGAACCAGTGATTTTCGGCGTGACCACGCCGCTGGCGAGCTGGAACCCGGTGTGGGCCAACGTGCAGTTCTACGCGCAGTTGTGGGCGGATGCGCGGCGTGCCGAAAGCACTTGGGACAAGCTGCGGATCTGGTTCATGCGCACCGGCTGGCGGCCGGCGGATGTGGCAGCCAGGTATCCGATGAACAAACCGGACCTGAGCCAGTTCCGCAAATTCGAAGTGCCGCTTGATGGGCGTCAGCAGCTCTACGTCCTGATGCAGTTCTGTGTCTACATCGCACTGGGCAGCTATTTGATGAACCTTGCGCCCAATCTGTCGACGGCCGCGTTGGTGTTGGGCTGGGGGGCTGTGGCGCTTGGCCTGTTCGTCTTGGGCGTGGCCCTGGAGAATCGCCCGTGGGCGCTGAAGCTGGAGTTGCTGCGGCTGGCATCGAATGTGCCGCTGGTATGGCTGGCACCGCTGGTGGGGCTGTGGCCGGCCAGCGCGGTGGGCTGGGTCGGCCTGCTCAGTTACAGTATGATCAGCGGTATCGGGCTTTACTGCTGCAGAAACCGCTTTACTCGACTGGCGTCTTAGGGCCGCCGGACTTGTGCTGTTGGGCCTTCAGGGCTTGTTCGTCGGCATAGATCTGTTTGGCCAGGCGCGCATTCTTGAACCGCCGGCGCAGCCACAGGCCCAGTCCGAGGACGAGCAGGGCGCCGAGCACCCACAGTTCGTACTTCTTGATGCTGCCGAGCATCCCTTCCAGTACCGCGCCAAAGTGATAGGCCGCCGCCGCCAGTGCGGTGGCCCAGATCGCAGCGCCAATCCCGTTGAGCAACAGATAACGGCCGGGTGGATAGCCCGACAAGCCGATCGCCACCGGCATCACGGTGCGCAGGCCGTAGACGAAGCGGAAGCTCAGGACCCAGATATCCGGATGCTTGCGGATGTGCTCCAGCGCCCGGTCACCCATCAACTGCCAGCGCGGTTTGCGTGCCAGCAACTTACGCCCGTGCTTGCGTCCCAGGAAGTACCACAGCTGATCGCCGGCATAGCTGCCGAAGAACGCCACGACCACCACCAGGTTGATGTCCATGTATCCACGGAACGCGAGGAAGCCCGCGAGCACCAGGATGGTTTCGCCTTCGAAGAACGTGCCAAGAAACAGGGCAAAGTAGCCGAAGTCATGCAGAAATTGTTGGAGCATTGTCTGGGTGCTGGCGAAATGAACGCGCAGCCTAACCCTTCGCACACATTCAGGAAAGTGTCCAAATGTGTCTCGACGTGAACATTTCCTACAAGGACAATGGAATGCGGCTACCTGTCACAGGGTGCACACAACTGTAATACGTTCGTCATAATGGCCGCTTATAACTGTCACGCTCGCATGCCTGCGGGCTCAGGAGTCAGCCGTGAGCTTTACCCCCGCCAACCGTTTGTTTCCCGCAACCCGCCTGCGCCGCAACCGTCGTGACGATTTCTCGCGTCGACTGGTCCGTGAAAACGTGCTGACCGTCGATGACCTGATCCTGCCGGTGTTCGTGCTGGACGGTGAAAACCGTCGCGAAGCGGTGGCCTCGATGCCGGGCGTCGAACGCTTGACCATCGACCTGTTGCTGGAAGAAGCCGCCAAGTGGGTCGAGCTGGGGATTCCGGCGCTGGCGCTGTTCCCGGTGACCCCGCCAGAACTCAAATCGCTGGACGCCGCCGAAGCCTGGAACCCGGAAGGCATCGCCCAACGCGCCACCCGTGCACTGCGTGCGCAGTTCCCTGAGCTGGGCGTGATCACCGACGTCGCGCTGGACCCGTTCACCACCCACGGCCAGGACGGCATTCTCGACGAAGAAGGCTATGTGCAGAACGACATCACCGTCGACGCACTGGTCAGGCAAGCCCTGTCCCATGCTGAATCTGGTGCCCAGGTAGTTGCACCGTCGGATATGATGGACGGTCGCATTCAGGCGATTCGCGAGGCCCTCGAAGTGGCCGGTCACGTCAACGTGCGGATCATGGCCTACTCGGCGAAGTACGCCAGTGCCTATTACGGCCCGTTCCGCGATGCGGTCGGTTCGGCACTGAACCTGGGCAAGGCCAACAAGGCCTCCTATCAGATGGACCCGGCAAACAGCAACGAAGCGCTGCACGAAGTGGCGGCTGACTTGTCAGAAGGCGCAGACATGGTCATGGTCAAGCCAGGCATGCCATATCTGGACATCCTCTGCCGGGTCAAAGAAGAATTCAAAGTGCCGACCTTTGTTTATCAGGTCAGTGGCGAATACGCCATGCACATGGCGGCGATCCAGAATGGCTGGTTGAGCGAAGGGGTTATCCTCGAATCCCTGACCGCTTTTAAACGCGCAGGCGCTGATGGCATCCTGACGTATTTTGCCGTTCGTGCTGCTCAATTGTTACGAGAGCAAAAATAGCCCTCCCAGGAACATTCGATGAATACCGAAGTACTCACTGAAGTTGCCGTAAAAGACGCTCAACCTGTGGTGGAGCAAGTCGACGAGATCCCGCCGGAGCTGGAGCCAGCTCCGCCCGCGGCGGTCGTCGAGACGGCTGTGGCAGCGCCAGCGATTGCCGTTCCCGGCCTGGATGACAGCAGCCTGTACATCCACCGTGAGCTGTCGCAACTGCAGTTCAATATCCGCGTGCTGGAACAGGCACTGGACGAGTCCTACCCGCTGCTGGAGCGGCTGAAGTTTCTGCTGATCTTCTCCAGCAACCTGGACGAATTCTTCGAGATCCGCGTCGCCGGCCTCAAGAAGCAGATCACCTTCGCCCGTGAACAGGCGGGTGCCGATGGCCTGCAACCGCACCAGGCCCTGGCTCGCATCAGTGAATTGGTTCACGGTCACGTTGATCGACAGTACGCGATCCTCAACGACATTCTGCTGCCGGAACTGGAAAAGCATCAGGTGCGCTTCATCCGTCGCCGCAACTGGACGACCAAGCTCAAGACCTGGGTCCGCCGCTATTTCCGCGACGAAATCGCCCCGATCATCACCCCGATCGGCCTCGACCCGACGCACCCGTTCCCATTGCTGGTCAACAAGAGCCTGAACTTCATCGTCGAGCTCGAAGGCATCGATGCCTTCGGTCGCGACTCCGGTCTGGCGATCATCCCCGCACCGCGCCTGCTGCCGCGCATCATCAAGGTGCCGGAAGAAGTCGGCGGCGCTGGCGACAACTATGTGTTCCTGTCGTCGATGATCCACGCCCACGCCGATGACTTGTTCCAGGGCATGAAGGTAAAGGGCTGCTACCAATTCCGCCTGACCCGAAACGCCGACCTGGCGCTGGACTCCGAAGACGTCGAAGACCTGGCGCGGGCCCTGCGCGGCGAGTTGTTCTCCCGTCGTTATGGCGACGCGGTGCGACTGGAGGTCGCCGATACCTGCCCGAAACAGCTGTCCGATTACTTGCTCAAGCAGTTCAACCTGAGCGAGACCGAGCTGTATCAGGTCAACGGCCCGGTGAACCTGACGCGTCTGTTCAGCATCACCGGCCTGGACAGCCAGCGCGAGCTGCAGTACCTGCCGTTTACCCCGCAGATCCCGAAACTGCTGCAAAACAGCGAGAACATTTTCAGCGTGATCAGCAAGCAGGACATCCTGTTGCTGCACCCGTTCGAGTCGTTCACCCCGGTGGTCGACCTGCTGCGTCAGGCTGCCAAAGACCCGCACGTGCTGGCGGTGCGTCAGACCCTGTATCGCTCCGGCGCCAACTCGGAAATCGTCGATGCGTTGGTGGACGCGGCGCGTAACGGCAAGGAAGTCACCGCGGTGATCGAATTGCGCGCGCGCTTCGATGAGGAATCCAACCTGCAACTGGCCAGCCGTCTGCAAGCGGCCGGTGCGGTGGTGATCTACGGTGTGGTCGGTTTCAAGACCCACGCCAAGATGATGCTGATCCTGCGCCGCGAAGCGGGCGAGATCGTGCGTTACGCACACTTGGGTACGGGTAACTATCACGCCGGCAACGCTCGCCTGTACACTGACTACAGCCTGCTGACCTCCGACGACGCCCTGTGCGAAGACGTCGGCAAACTGTTCAGCCAATTGATCGGCATGGGCAAGACGCTGCGCATGAAGAAGCTGCTGCATGCGCCGTTCACCCTGAAAAAGGGCATGCTCGACATGATTGCCCGCGAAACCCAGTTCGCCCTCGAGGGCAAGCCGGCGCACATCATCGCCAAGTTCAACTCGCTGACCGATCCGAAGATCATCCGCGCCCTGTACAAAGCCAGTCAGTCGGGCGTGCGCATTGATCTGGTGGTGCGTGGCATGTGCTGCCTGCGGCCGGGCATCGCCGGGGTTTCGCACAATATCCATGTGCGTTCGATCATCGGGCGCTTCCTGGAGCACACCCGGGTCTTCTACTTCCTCAATGGCGGCGATGAACAGATGTTCCTGTCCAGTGCCGACTGGATGGAGCGCAACCTCGACAAGCGCGTCGAGACTTGCTTCCCGGTGGAAGGCAAGAAGCTGATCATGCGGGTCAAGAAAGAGCTGGAGCTGTACCTCAGCGATAACACCCACAGCTGGAGTCTGCAGTCGGACGGCCGTTACATCCGCAATACGCCGACCGGCAACCAGAACCCGCGCAGTGCCCAGGCTACCTTGCTGGAGCGGTTGGGTAGCCCGATTCTGGCGGTCAGGTAACACCGGCATGAGGTAAAAAAATGGCGATCCCTGCGGATCGCCATTTTTTTATTTGGCTATACACCTGTGGCGAGGGGATTTTGTGGTGAGGGGATTTATGTGGTGAGGGGATTTATCCCCGTTGGGTCGCGAAGCGGCCCCCGTTCAGACGCATCGAGTTGACCGGATTCACGACTGCTTCGCAGCCGAGCGGGGATAAATCCCCTCGCCACAAAAGCCCCCCAGCAGCCGGGACGGGGCTAGCGCACGGTCAGTACGGTATCCACGCGGGTCAGCCATTGCGCTTCAATCTCGAAGTCGGCCTGGGTCAGCTGGTTTTCGTCCAGCCAGTGCTCCGGGAACACCACTTCCAGGCTGTTGCCCAAGGCGTTCAGTTCTACCTGGGGCATTTGCTGGGTGCCGCGAATGTGATGGAACAGGATCGCGAAGCGCAACAATACGCACAGACGAATCAGCTTGATGCCGTCATCGCCGAAATCGGCAAATTTGTCCTTGGGGATGTTGCGACGGTGACCGCGGACCAGCAGCGCGAGCATCAGCTGGTCCTCGCGGGAGAAGCCGGCCAGGTCTGAGTGTTCGATCAGGTAGGCGCCGTGCTTGTGGTACTGATAGTGGGCAATGTCCAGGCCCACTTCATGCACCTTGGCCGCCCAGCCGAGCAGTTCGCGCCAGACGCCGTCTTCCAGGTCCCAGTCCTTGGCCACCTGATCGAAGGCATGCAGGGCCTTGCGTTCGACTCGCGCCGCCTGTTCCAGATCGACGTGATAACGCTCCATCAGCGAGGTCAGGGTGCGTTCACGCACGTCTTCGTGATGATGGCGTCCCAGCAGGTCATAGAGCACGCCTTCGCGCAGCGCGCCTTCACAGTGGTCCATGCGTTGCAATTCAAGGGAATCGAAGATGGCTTCGAGGATGGCCAGGCCTGCCGGGAAAATCGCCCGACGGTCCGGCTTGATGCCTTCGAAGTCGATTTTGTCGACGTCGCCCAGCTTGATCAGCTTGCGCTTGAGCCAGGCCAGGCCCTGGGCGTTGACCTCGCCGCTGCCGTGGCCACCCGCCTTCAGCGCCAGGCCGATGGCGCGGATGGTGCCCGAGGAGCCGATGGCTTCATCCCAGGTCAGGCGATGCAGGGCGTGTTCGATGCTCATGATCTCCAGCCGTGCTGCCGTATACGCCTGGGCGTAGCGAGCCGGGGTGATCTTGCCGTCCTTGAAATAACGCTGGGTGTAGCTGACGCAACCCATCTGCAGGCTTTCGCGCAACAATGGCTCGAATCTCTGCCCGATGATGAATTCGGTACTGCCGCCGCCGATGTCGGCCACCAGGCGTTTGCCCGGGGTGTCGGCGAGGGTGTGGGACACGCCGAGATAGATCAGTCGCGCTTCTTCACGGCCGGAGATGACTTCCACCGGGTGACCGAGGATTTCTTCGGCGCGGTGGATGAATTCGTTGCGGTTACGGGCTTCACGCAGGGCGTTGGTGCCGACGATCCGCACGGCGCCTGTGGGCATACCGTTGATCAGTTGGGCGAAACGCTTGAGGCAATCGAGCCCGCGTTGCATGGATTCTTCGCTGAGGTGGCGTTCGTCGTCGATACCGGCGGCCAGCTGAACCTTCTCCCCGAGACGTTCGAGAATACGGATTTCGCCGTTCTGGGCCTTGGCCACGACCATGTGAAAGCTGTTGGAGCCCAGGTCGATTGCGGCGATCAGGGACAGATTCTTGGCTTGGGATTGCGGCATGGTCAGGGGTCTCGGTCGATAACCTCGACATCGTGCCACGATCACAGGCTGGCGCCAACGCGTAGGAGCTGCCGAAGGCTGCGATCTTTTATCACGGGGGCAGATTTGCGGCGCTGGCTCTGGCCCCATCGCGGGCAAGCCTTGCTCCTACGGATTTGTATCGTACGCGCATAGTGCGTACACCCTTGACCTGTAGGAGCAAGGCTTGCCCGCGATGGCGGCCTCAAAAACACTAAAGAAACATCACCCGGCCGCCTCCACGGTGCCAATGAAGTTCGCCAGCTCCGCCGTCTGCGGATTGGCAAACAACACCCTCGGATCGCCCACCTCATGCACCAGGCCCTGATGCATGAACACCAACTTATCCCCAACCTCCCGGGCAAAACGCATTTCATGGGTAACCATGATCAGCGTCATGCCTTCCTTGGCCAGTTGCCGAACCACGCTCAGCACTTCGTTGACCAGCTCCGGGTCGAGCGCCGAGGTGATTTCGTCGCACAGCAGCACCTTGGGCGACATCGCCAGCGCGCGGGCAATGGCGACTCGCTGTTGCTGCCCGCCCGACAGTCGATCGGGGAAGGCATCGAACTTCTCCCCAAGCCCGACCCGCTCCAGCATCTGCCTCGCCAGGTCGGCGGCTTTGGTTTTCGGTACCTTTTGCACCACTTGTGGCGCGAGCATCACGTTCTCGCCAACCGTCAGGTGCGGGAATAGGTTGAACTGCTGGAACACCATCCCGACTTTCTGCCGCAGGCTGCGCAGGTCGGCACGGGCGGCGTCGAGGTATTCGCCGTCGACTTCGATGACGCCATCGTTGATCGATTCCAGGCCGTTGAGGGTGCGCAGCAAGGTCGACTTGCCCGAACCACTGCGACCGATGATCGCCACCACCTGGCCTTGCTCGACACTCAGGTCGATGCCTTTGAGCACATGGTGGTCGCCATAGTATTTATGCAGGGCGGAAATTCTAAGCAGGGGCATGCAGTCTCCTTTCCAGGTAGCGCGCACTGAGGGACAAGGGGTAGCAGAGCAGGAAGTAGCCGAGGGCGACGAGGCCGTAGACCATGAAGGGCTCGAAGGTGGCGTTGGCCAACATGCCGCCGGTCTTGGTCAGTTCGGTGAAACCGATGATCGAGGTCACGGCAGTGCCCTTGACCACTTGCACCGAAAAACCCACGGTCGGCGCCACGGCGATGCGCAACGCTTGTGGGAGGATCACGTAGCGCAGTTGCTCCAGAGGGTTCAGCGCCAGGCTCGACGAGGCTTCCCACTGGCCGTGGGGGATCGACTCGACACAGCCACGCCAGATCTCCGCCAGATAGGCGCTGGTGAACAACGTCAAAGCGATTGCCGCCGCGGCCCATGGCGAAATATCCACCCCGGCCAGCGCCACGCCGAAGAACACCAGGAACAGCTGCATCAACAGCGGCGTGCCTTGGAACAGTTCGATATACGTTCGGGCAAAGCTGCGCGGCAGGGGTTTGTTCGAGAGGCGCATCAGCATGATCAGCAAGCCGATCAGCCCGCCGCCAACGAACGCCACCAGCGACAACGCCAGTGTCCATTGCAGGCCCGTGAGCAGGTTGCGCACGATGTCCCAGAAGGTGAAATCGCTCATCGGCTGCTCCTTGCAATGAACCGGTGGCCGATCCAGTTCAGCAACTGACGGATCAACACGGCCATGCACAGATAGAGCAGCGTGGTCAGGGCATAGGTTTCAAAGGCGCGGAAGTTGCGCGACTGGATGAAGTTGGCGGCGAAGCTCAGCTCTTCGGTGGCGATCTGCGAACAGACCGCCGAGCCGAGCATGACGATGATGATCTGGCTGCTCAGGGCCGGCCATACCTTGCCCAGCGCTGGCAGGAGCACCACGTGGCGGAAGGCTTCGAAGCGCGTCATCGCCAGTGCCGCCGCGGCCTCCAGCTGGCCTCGCGGGATCGCCTGGACGCCGGCACGGATGATCTCGGTCGAGTAGGCTCCCAGATTGATCACCATCGCCAGCACCGCTGCCTGCCATTCGGAAATCTGTACGCCCAGTGACGGCAGGCCGAAGAAGATGAAAAACAACTGCACCAGAAACGGCGTATTGCGGATCAACTCGACGTAGACCGCGAAAATCCCGGCGAAGGGGCGGATGTTCCACGCCCGCACCAGCGCCCCGACGATGCCCAGGCCCACCCCCAGCACCGCCCCGATGGCCGTCAGCTCAAGGGTGAACAGCGCACCGCGCAGCAGCAGATCGGTGTTGTGTACCACCGGCAAGAAATCGAACTGATAAGCCATAGCGAGTCTCCTGCGCGCCGGATCAGAGGTCGGCCGGCAGCGGTTCTTTCAACCAGACCAAGGCGTTTTCCTCCAGCGCGCCGTCGCTCTTGGCGGTGACGAGGATCTGGTTGACCTTGTCCAGCAGCGCTGGCTCGTTCTTGTTAACGCCCACGTAGACCGGCGAATCCTTGAGCTTCACTTTCAGTGCCGGTACACGTTTCGGGCTTTTCTCGCTGATGGCGACCATCACCACGTTGCCGCTGGCGATCAGGTCCACTTGCCCGGCCAGATACGCGGCGATGGTCGAGTTGTTGTCTTCGAAACGCTTGATGGTCACGCCTTCGGGGGCGACCTTGGTCAGTTCGATGTCTTCGATGGCGCCACGGGTGACGCTGATGGTTTTGCCCTTGAGGTCGTCCAGGCCTTTGATGTCGGCGTCTGGAGGACCGAATACCGCGAGGTAGAAGGGTGCGTAGGCGCGGGAGAAATCGATGACTTTTTCGCGCTCCGGGTTTTTACCGAGGCTGGAGATCACCAGGTCCACCTTACCGGTGGTCAGGAACGGGATGCGGTTGGTGCTGTTGACCGGGGTCAGTTCGAGTTTGACCTTGAGCTGGTCCGCCAGCAGTTTGGCGGTGTCGATGTCCAGGCCGCGCGGTTTCATGTCCGGGCCGACCGAGCCGAAGGGCGGGAAGTCCTGCGGTACGGCGACTTTGAGGACACCGCGCTGGACCACATCTTCCAGAGCGTCGGCGTGGGCGTGTGCCTGGCTCAGCACGAGGCTGGCGAACAAGGCTGCGAGGAGGGCGCTGTAACGCTGGGTCATGGCAAGTCTCCGGATCTTCGAGAAGTGATTTCTGCGGATCGACAGAGCACGGGCCATGCCAACATGGCGGTTCGGGGGCGCCAGGTAGCGGTTTTGCTGGTGTCGCACGGTCTTACTGGTCTGAACAGTCGGGTGACGGTGCGCACCTCGATGGCGCAGTCGTGAAAGTTACCGAACCCCCATGGGGCACGACTTGCCGGGCGCGGCGAATAGCTTTACAACTAATCGCACATTGGCCTGGTTCAACTGGAAAACCATGAATTCGATTTCTCGCGCCGTACCTGAAGTGGCACTGCAAGCCATCCGCAAGCTGATCACCGAACAGTGTTTCGGGCCGGGGGAGGCCTTGCCTTCGCAACGGTACCTGGCGCTGCAATTGGGGATCAGTCGGGCGTCGCTGCGAGAGGCGTTGTCGTCGCTCAGTGCCTTGGGTGAAATCAGCATCCAGCCGGGCAAGGGCGTGTTCGTGCTGTCGCAGGTGGATTTGCCGCAAGGCGAGAAGGCGCCGGGGTGGCCGTTCGCGGCGCAGGCCTCGCCGCTGGACATCTTCCAGTTGCGTTATGCGCTGGAGGGATTCGCCGCCGGGTTGGCCGCCGTGACCTTGAGTACCGATGAGCTGGATGTCCTGGAAGACAATGTCGCCGCCATGCGCAACGTATTGAAGGCCGGCGACTTCGATTTGGCCGCGCGACTGGACTTCGAATTCCATCGGCGCATTCTGATGGCCAGTGGCAATCAGGCGATGCTGAGCATCCTGACGGCCAGCGCCGACATTTTCATGGAGAGCCAGAAGCTACCGTTCATCCGGGCTGAGCGGGCCATGGAAACCTGGCAGGAGCACCGCAAAATCCTTCGCGCGCTGGCTCGCCGGGCCTCGGGGGCTGCGCAAAAGGCTATGCACGAACACGTGCGCAACGCGGCGCTGCGCACTGGAATTGCGTTCGTCGCTCCCGCAAAGGCGTGACCTGGGCTATACCCAAACTCATGTAACACCATAGCGAGACTCAATCATCTGCACCTTCCTGAACGAAGGAAGGGCGGCTATGATGGGCCACGTTTTTTTGCTTACAACCCTGGAGAATTCCATGAGCAGCGATCTTATCAAACACGTTAGCGACGCTAGCTTCGAGGCCGACGTACTCAAGGCTGAAGGCGCTGTACTGGTCGACTACTGGGCTGAGTGGTGCGGCCCTTGCAAAATGATCGCTCCTGTCCTGGACGAAATTGCCGAGACCTACAAAGGCAAGCTGACCGTTGCCAAACTGAACATCGACGAAAACCAGGAAACCCCCGCCAAGCACGGCGTGCGTGGTATCCCGACGCTGATGCTGTTCAAGAACGGTAACGTTGAAGCGACCAAGGTCGGCGCACTGTCGAAGTCGCAACTGGCGGCTTTCCTCGACGCCAACATCTAAGCGTCGTTGCAGCGTGTCAGAAAAAGGCCCCGCAAATAGCGGGGCTTTTTTCGTTGTGGAGGGCTAGACGCTCCGAAACTCAGGTGGTACATTCGGCCCCGCACTGGTTTCTCCATTGCCCCCTGCTAGCCGTCGCCGACGCTCTCCTTTCGAATAAGTACGCGATCCTGTCGCCTTCTCTGCGGCGCGGCCTCATTAAGCCAAAAGCTTAATTTCCCCCCTCCATAAATGATTACGTCATTCCTATATGAATCTGACTGAACTCAAGCAAAAGCCGATTACCGAACTGCTCGAATTGGCCGAACAGATGGGCATAGAAAATATGGCCCGTTCGCGCAAGCAGGACGTGATTTTCTCCCTGCTCAAAAAGCACGCTAAAAGCGGCGAGGAAATCTCCGGTGATGGCGTGCTGGAGATTCTCCAGGACGGCTTCGGCTTCCTCCGCTCTGCTGACGCTTCCTATCTCGCCGGCCCAGACGATATCTACGTCTCGCCGAGCCAGATCCGTCGCTTCAACTTGCGCACCGGTGACACCATCGTTGGCAAGATCCGCCCTCCAAAGGAAGGCGAGCGTTATTTCGCGCTGCTCAAGGTCGACACGATCAACTTCGACCGTCCGGAAAACGCGAAAAACAAGATTCTCTTCGAGAACCTGACCCCGCTGTTCCCGACCGTGCGCATGAAGATGGAAGCCGGTAACGGTTCCACCGAAGACTTGACCGGTCGAGTCATCGACCTGTGCGCCCCGATCGGTAAAGGCCAGCGCGGTCTGATCGTTGCACCGCCGAAAGCCGGTAAAACGATCATGCTGCAGAACATCGCGGCGAATATCGCTCGTAACAATCCTGAAGTTCATCTGATCGTGCTGCTGATCGACGAACGTCCGGAAGAAGTAACCGAAATGCAGCGAACCGTGCGCGGCGAAGTGGTTGCCTCGACGTTCGACGAGCCGCCAACCCGCCACGTGCAGGTTGCCGAAATGGTGATCGAGAAGGCCAAGCGCCTGGTCGAGCACAAGAAGGACGTGGTGATCCTGCTCGACTCCATCACCCGTCTGGCCCGTGCCTACAACACCGTGATCCCGAGCTCCGGCAAGGTACTGACCGGTGGTGTCGATGCCCACGCCCTGGAGAAACCGAAACGTTTCTTCGGCGCCGCGCGCAACATCGAAGAAGGCGGCTCGCTGACCATCATCGCCACCGCGCTGGTTGAAACCGGCTCGAAGATGGACGAAGTGATCTACGAGGAATTCAAAGGCACCGGCAACATGGAACTGCCTCTGGATCGTCGCATCGCCGAGAAGCGTGTGTTCCCGGCCATCAACATCAACCGCTCCGGTACTCGCCGCGAAGAGTTGCTGACGGCTGACGACGAGTTGCAGCGCATGTGGATCCTGCGCAAGCTGCTGCACCCGATGGACGAAATCGCTGCCATCGAGTTCCTGGTCGACAAGTTGAAAACGACCAAGACCAACGATGAGTTCTTCCTGTCGATGAAACGCAAGTAAGTCGAACGGGCCAAGAAGCCGGGGAAACCCGGCTTTTTGCTATCTGATTTTTGCTCAAGCGGCAGTTCGTGGTTCTGAATAGAGGGGTTCGGCGCTAAACTGCCCACCCCGAACGCCACGGCCAACACGAGGCTCACGCATGCAGTATCGCGACTTGCGCGACTTTATCAGCGGCCTGGAAAAGCGCGGTGAACTCAAGCGCATCCAGGTTCCGGTGTCCCCAGTGCTCGAAATGACCGAGGTCTGCGACCGCACCTTGCGCGCCAAGGGCCCGGCCCTGCTATTCGAAAAGCCCACCGGTTTTGACATTCCCGTGCTCGGCAACCTGTTCGGCACCCCTGAGCGCGTGGCGTTGGGCATGGGCGCCGAAGCGGTCAGCGAGCTGCGTGAAATCGGCAAGTTGCTGGCGTTCCTCAAGGAGCCCGAGCCGCCAAAGGGGCTGAAAGACGCCTGGTCCAAGCTGCCGATCTTCCGCAAGATCATCTCGATGGCACCCAAGGTCGTCAAAGATGCGATCTGCCAGGAAGTGGTCATCGAAGGCGACGACGTCGATCTGTCGACGTTGCCCGTGCAGACCTGCTGGCCAGGCGACGTCGCGCCGCTGATCACCTGGGGCCTGACCGTCACCAAGGGTCCAAACAAGGACCGGCAGAACCTCGGTATCTATCGTCAGCAAGTGATTGGCCGCAACAAGGTCATCATGCGCTGGCTGAGCCACCGTGGCGGCGCGCTGGACTACCGTGAATGGTGCGAGAAACATCCTGGCCAGCCGTTCCCGGTAGCCGTGGCGCTGGGTGCTGACCCGGCGACCATCCTCGGTGCCGTGACCCCGGTTCCAGACAGCCTTTCCGAGTACGCCTTTGCCGGCCTGCTGCGCGGTAACCGGACCGAATTGGTCAAGTGCCGTGGCAACGACCTGCAAGTGCCGGCGACCGCCGAAATCATCCTCGAAGGCGTGATTCATCCGGGCGAGATGGCCGATGAAGGGCCGTACGGCGACCACACCGGTTACTACAACGAAGTCGACAGCTTCCCGGTGTTCACGGTCGAGCGGATTACCCATCGGATCAAGCCGATCTACCACAGCACCTACACTGGCCGTCCACCGGATGAGCCGGCGATCCTGGGTGTGGCGCTGAACGAAGTGTTCGTGCCAATCCTGCAGAAGCAGTTCCCGGAGATCACCGACTTCTACCTGCCGCCCGAAGGCTGTTCGTACCGCATGGCCGTCGTGACCATGAAGAAGTCGTACCCGGGGCATGCCAAGCGGGTAATGCTCGGTGTCTGGTCGTTTTTACGACAGTTCATGTACACCAAGTTCGTTATCGTCACCGACGACGATATCAACGCACGGGACTGGAACGACGTAATCTGGGCCATTACCACGCGCATGGACCCCAAGCGCGACACGGTGATGATCGAGAACACGCCGATCGACTACCTGGACTTCGCCTCGCCGGTTTCCGGCCTGGGTTCGAAGATGGGGCTCGATGCCACGCATAAATGGCCGGGTGAAACCACGCGCGAGTGGGGCCGTGTAATCGTCAAGGACGACGCCGTGACCCAGCGGATCGATGCCATCTGGAATCAGTTAGGAATAGATTGATGCGTGTAACCTTGCAGCCCTCCGGAGCAGTGCTGGATATCTTGCCCGGCGAGCGGATTCTCGATGGCGCACGCCGTCTGGGCTATGAATGCCCGCAAAGCTGTCGCAACGGTAACTGCCATGTGTGCGCGGCACTGCTGGTGGAAGGGCGCGTCGAGCAGGCAGGTCTCGTGCGCGACCATGGCGAGTTCTACACTTGCATAGCAGAGCCGCTGGAAGACTGCATCGTGCTGTGGGATGGCGTGCTCGCGCTGGGAGAATTGCCGGTGCGCAGTCTGTCGTGTCAGGTCACCAGTTGCACCGAGGTCGGTGGCGATACCTGGCGGGTGCGGCTGCGGGCGCCCGCTGGCAAGCCACTGCGTTATCACGCGGGCCAGTATCTGATGATCCATCGCGACAATGGCGAGAAGTCATCCTTCTCCCTGGCCTCGGCACCCTCTGGCGGGCGTGATCTGGAAATCCACGTGCTGGCGCGCGAAGCCAGTGCGCTCAATCTGATCGAGCAGCTGCAGCGCAACACCCTGGTGCGTGTCGACATGCCGTTCGGTGATGCCCACCTGGCCGAGTTGCCGGACGGTCCGCTGGTGCTGATTGCCGCAGGCACTGGAATGGGCCAGATCCATGGCCTGATCGAACATTGCCGTGCGCAAGGCTTCAAGCATCCCGTGCATCTGTATTGGGGTGTGCGTCGTCCTGAAGATTTTTATGAAGTCGAGCATTGGGATGAGTGGCTGAAACTGGCCAATCTGTTCCTGCATAAAGTCGTCAGCGATCAATGCGGCTGGCAGGGACGTTGCGGCATGTTGCATGAAGCGGTCTGCGAAGATTTTTCCGATCTCAAGGCCCTGCATGTCTATGCCAGTGGATCGCCGGCCATGGTCTACGGCACCCTGGATGCGTTGGTCGAGGCGGGGATGGACGCCCACCAGATGCGCGCCGACGTGTTTGCATACGCGCCCAGATCCTGATGCTGCCCCCCCCACACACACTGTAGGAGCGAGCATGCTCGCGATGGTCGTTAACGATTACGCGGGAAGTCAGGCTGCCCGCGGCGTTCTTGCGTTCATCGCGAGCATGCTCGCTCCTACAATGTGGAGGCATATAACCCCCTATATAGCCTATCGGTATTTATAAAATCATATAAATGTCGGTAGGTTATATCTCATTCAAGTAATTAATTAAGAGTTGCGCCAAGGCGCTTCAATTACTTGAAAACATATGTGCCTTATTGTTGCAACGGTGCGTTCTATTAAGTAATTCATCACCCGCGGGGAGCTGAACGCTATTCGCCATGAGCGCCATTGAATCTTCGTTTTTGAACCTGACTTACCCGCCGCAGCTCGATCTGGGGCCGCAACTCACGCACGAACAATTGCTCAGCTCGATGCAGTCCACCATGGCGCGCCACAAGGGTGGACCAGTGTGGCTGTTCGCGTATGGGTCGTTGATCTGGCGCCCTGAGTGCACAGCGGTCGAGCGCGTTCGCGGGCGAGTGCATGGCTACCATCGCGGTTTGTACCTGTGGTCCCACGAGCACCGTGGCACGCCGGAAATGCCCGGGCTGGTTTTCGGTCTGGATCGCGGCGGCTCATGCAGCGGCTTCGCCTATCGCTTGCCGGAAGAACAACTGGACGCTTCGTTGTACGCGCTATGGAAGCGTGAGATGCCTTTCCCATCCTATCGCCCGCACTGGCTCAACTGCCGACTTGAAGACGGCAGTCAGGTTCAGGCTTTGGGATTTGTCCTGGAGCGGCATTTGCCCAGTTACGCCGGCAACTTGCCGGATCATGTACTGAGCCACGTGTTCGAAAACGCTTGCGGGCGTTACGGCACCACTCGCGATTATGTCGAGCAGACCGCCCACGCCCTGCGTAGCCACGCCATGCCAGACCGGAATCTGGAGGCGCGGCTCAAGCGCTGTAAATCAAAGGACGATCAAGCGAGTGCTTCGCGGCTCTGACTGGCGACTTGCTTGTGCCATAGGGTGGGCGCAAGGAAGGCCATTGCCAGCAGGCAGGCACCGATCAGCAAGACGAAGCCGCCATCCCAGCCGAAATGGTCCACGGTGTAGCCCATCGCTGCACTGGCCGCGACCGATCCCCCCAAATACCCAAACAGACCAGTGAAGCCCGCAGCCGTACCGGCGGCTTTCTTCGGTGCCAACTCCAGTGCCTGCAGGCCGATCAACATGACCGGGCCGTAGATCAGGAAGCCGATGGAGACCAGCGCAATCATGTCGACCGTCGGGTTGCCGGCCGGGTTGAGCCAGTACACCAGCGTCGCCACAGTCACCAATGCCATGAACACCATGCCGGTCAGGCCACGGTTGCCACGGAAGATCTTGTCCGACATCCAGCCGCACAGCAGCGTGCCCGGAATGCCGGCCCACTCATAGAAGAAGTACGCCCAGGAGGTCTTGTCCACGGTGAAACCCTTGGCCTCCTTGAGGTAGGTCGGTGCCCAGTCCAGCACGCCGTAGCGCAGCAGGTAGACAAAGACGTTGGCCAGGGCGATGTACCAGAGCATTTTGTTGCGCAGCACGTACTTGACGAAGATTTCCTTGGCGCTGAATTCTTCTTCGTGGCTGGCGTCGTACCCTTCCGGGTAGTCGTTCTTGTACTTCTCGATCGGCGGCAGGCCAACCGATTGCGGGGTGTCGCGCATGGTGATGAAGGCAAACACCGCCACGGCCATGGCCACCGCCGCCGGTACATAAAACGCGGCATGCCAGTCGTTGAACAGGCCCATGCCCAGCAGGAACAACGGGCCGATCAAGCCGCCGCCCACGTTGTGCGCCACGTTCCACAGCGACACCACACCACCGCGTTCCTTCTGCGACCACCAGTGCACCATCGTCCGCCCGCTCGGCGGCCAGCCCATGCCCTGCGCCCAGCCGTTGATGAACAGCAGGACGAACATGATGGTCACGCTGGACGTTGCCCAATGTGCAAAACCGAAAGTGAACATCACCGCCGCCGAGACCATCAGGCCGAACGGCAGGAAGTAGCGCGGGTTGGAACGGTCGGAAACGATGCCCATCAGAAACTTGGACAAGCCATAAGCAATGGCAATCGCCGACAACGCCACGCCTAGTTCTCCACGGGTGTAGCCCTCTTCGATCAGATAAGGCATGGCCAGGGAGAAGTTCTTGCGCAGTAGGTAATAGCCGGCATAGCCGATAAAAATACCGGCGAAGATCTGCCAGCGCAGGCGTCGGTAGGTGCTGTCTATTTTTTCTTCAGGCAGCGGAGCCTGATGTGTGGCAGGACGAAAGAAAGCAAACATTCAAAAGCTCCAAATTTCTTGTTTTGACTGCGGATGCGAATGTTACAGTTTCGTTACCGAAAATAGCATCGGATCTCATCGGCTAAACAGCGGAAATGTTGGAATTCGAGCGTTCCTTTATGAACATGTCGCCTACACATAAATGAAGGGCGCTGTAGGAAGCGTTACCGCTCGCCTCTTTTATGCGCCTGATCTGTAGGAGTAGGGCAGGTCTTTGGGAAAGGTCCTGCGCTTTTACCGGAAGTCATGACCTTCAGCGCAAAGCCTTCGATCTTTACCCTTTGTCTAGCTGCCAGGTCTGGCAATGCAGGGGGCGAAGGGGAGGTGTTATGCGCTGGGTTATGGGTGTGGTGCTGCTGTTGGTGTTGTCTGTTCAAAGCAGAGCGGGTGACGTGTTTCTGATACCGGAGCACAACCCCAAGCCGATTTATCCGTCGGCACTGCTACGGGCCGGGATAACCGGTGATGTCCGGGTTCGTTTCACGGCCTATGCCGATGGTTCGGTCGGCAAGGTGAGCATTTTGCAAAGCGACCATCCTGATCTGGCCGAAGCAAGCAGGGTTGCAGTCGAACAATGGCGATTCAAACCGTGGGCAGTGGATAGCGATACATTCACCGAACGGGAAGTGGTTGCGCCAATGACATTCCGGTTAGATCTGGATTCGCCAATCCACACCAACCAGTGGCTAAAAACGTTGAGGTGTCGTGACCTCAATGAGGCTCTGGTGGATGTGCCGGAGCCTGCTTGGGTTGATTCAGCAGTGTTTGGTTATACCAGGGCTTATCTTTCGAACGTGTTCCACATCACTCAGTTGCCGAACGAAAAACGTCTTGCGTGGATCGCCAACATGAATAAGCGCGTGCCTATTATTGTCAGGGAGTGCCGTACCAGCCCTGCCCGCAAATACACGAGTTTGCTACCCGTGGAAATTCGCAAGTTACTTTAGTTTTCGGCCAGAAAAAGAGCGATCTGAACCGCGTTCAGACCGCTTTTTCAGCTCAGCGAACCTGCATCACCACCTTCCCGACCGCCTTGCGCTGGCCAAGATCGTTGATGGCCTGCGCAGCATTGCTCAACGGGTAAACCTGCGACACCAGCGGCTTCAACTTGCCTTCGGCAAACCAGCCAAACAACTGCTGGAAGTTTGCAGCGTTGTCCTGCGGCTGACGCTGGGCAAACGAGCCCCAGAACACGCCGAGCACTGCCGCGCCCTTGAGCAGTGCAAGGTTGACCGGCAGTTCGGGGATGCGTCCGCTGGCAAAGCCGACCACCAGCAGGCGGCCGTTCCAGGCGATGGCGCGGATGGCCTGGTCGAACAGGTCGCCACCCACCGGGTCGTAGATCACGTCGGCGCCCTGGCCATCGGTCAGGCGTTTGATTTCGTCCTTGAGGCTGGTTTCGCTGTAGTTGATCAGTTCATCGGCGCCCGCAGCCTTGGCCACGGCGAGTTTTTCCGCGCTGCTGGCCGCGGCGATCACCCGGGCGCCCATGGCCTTGCCGATTTCCACTGCCGCCAGGCCGACACCGCCGGAGGCGCCCAGTACCAGCAGGGTTTCGCCGGGTTGCAGGTTGCCGCGCTGCTTGAGGGCGTGCATCGAGGTGCCATAGGTCATGCTGAAGGCGGCGGCGGTGTTGAAGTCCATGGAGGGCGGGATCGGCAACACGTTGTAACCCGGCACCGCGACCTGTTCGGCAAAACTGCCCCAACCGGTCAGGGCCATCACCCGGTCGCCGACTTTCAGGTGGCCGACCTTTTCGCCCACTGCGCTGACTACGCCGGCGGCTTCACCGCCCGGGGAAAAAGGGAAGGGCGGTTTGAACTGGTACTTGCCCTCGATGATCAGCGTGTCGGGGAAATTCACCCCGGCGGCGTGTACCTCCAACAGGATTTCATTCTTCTTCGCGACAGGACTGGCGACGTCTTCCAGCACCAGCGATTCGGCAGGGCCGAAGGCTTTGCACAGCACGGCTTTCATCAGGGCTATTCCTTTGGGAGTGATGGCCGATAAGTGTAGGTGTGTGAGTCGACGGGTCAACGAGCATGCCCGGCCCTGATAGTCAGCCATAAGCTTGTACTGGCGTGGCGGGTGGTTATGCTAGGCCGCAAACCGGATAAGGAGCGAATTGTGAAAGCGTGGATCATGTTGTTGCTGGCCCTGTCTCTGCCTGTGGCAGCGGTGGCCGAAGAAGCCAAGGAAGAGGTGGCACCGAAGGTCAATTACGTCACTTTGAGCCCGCCGTTCGTGGGTAACTACGGGCTGGATGGCACGCCGAAGCTCAGGGTCTACAAGGCCGATGTGGCATTGCGGGTATCCGGTGACGAGGCCACTAAAGCGGTGAAGGCCAACGAGCCGTTGATTCGCAATCAACTGGTGGCGTTGTTTGCCCAGCAGTCCACCGAGACGATGAACAATGTCGAGGCCAAGGAAAAGTTGCGTCAGGAAGCCCTTAAGCAAACCCGGCAGATCATGAATGATGAAACCGGCAAGCCGGTGGTTGAGGATCTGTTGTTCAATAACCTCATCATCCAGTAATGCTGGATCCTGTAGGAGCAAAGCTTGCTCGCGATAGCGTCCTCAAGATCGCCATCGCGAGCAAGCTTTGCTCCTACAAGAACCTCTTCAAGATCACCATCGCCGGCAAGCCGTGCTCCTACAAGAGCGCCCGCACCGCCGCCCATTGCTCTGCCGTAACCGGCATCACCGACAGTCTCGAACCCTTTTGCACCAGCGGCATCTCCGCCAGCGCCGTCTGCTGCTTCAGATAATCCAGCTTCAACACTCTGGCAAATGTCTCGACGTGCGCAACATCGATAGCGCTCCAAGCGTTCTTCTCGGGAGTGGCTTTCGGATCGTAGTAATGGCTTTCCGGCTCAAGCGCCGTCGGGTCCGGGTATGCCGCTTCGACAATCTTGCCTATCCCGGCAATCCCCGGTTCCGGGCAGCTCGAATGATAGAAAAAGAACTCGTCCCCCACCGCCATGGCGCGCAAAAAATTACGCGCCTGATAGTTGCGAACCCCGTCCCAGCGCGCTTTGCCAAGCTGCTCCAGGCCTTTGATCGAGAGTTCGTCGGGCTCGGATTTCATCAGCCAATAGGCCATGGTTTTGGCTCCTTGCGAAGTGGGTGGAGAGGTTGTCGGGCAATTTTATGACAAACCGACAGTCGGTTGACGCCAGCATTTGCGTGCCGGTTCACGTTGTCGCAAAATGCCGGCCTTTCAAGCTTGACGCTGCTGCACGGCCTACAAAAGGAAACCGCTGCTGTCATCGTGTTGATATGCCTTTGGGGGGCAATCGATGAAACGCAAACCGGATTTACTATGGATTTTGGTTATTTTGTTCGGCCTCGGCGTCGTGACCACTGGCTATGCCCAAAGCCTGTGGGTCAACAAGACCGATGCACCGGTCGAAATCTCGCCATTGCAGCAACAATCGACAGCCTTCAAGCGCTGATCCGGCCTTTTCGACGCCGCTGATCCCGGTGGCGTCTAGCCCGAGTAATACCAGGCCTTGTCCGTCACCGTTCCTTGCAACGGCACATCCCAGCTCGCCTGAGCCAGTCGCTCGACCTTCTGACATTCATGGGCCAGCCCCAGCAACGTCGGCTTGCGCCAGCCATTGCGACGCGCCAGGTAGGCCAGGCTTCGATCATAGAAGCCGCCGCCCATGCCCAGGCGTCCGCCGACATCGTCAAACCCCACCAATGGCAGCAGCACCAGATCCAGCGCCCAGACTTTGCGTTGTCGGGCGAGATTGTGCCTGGGTTCGAGAATACGGAAGCGATTGAGCTTGAGCTTTTCGCCGGGGCGAATCCGCTGGAACACCATTTTGGTTCGCGGCCAGGCACTGAGCACCGGTAGATAGGTGGCCTTGCCCCGACGTTGAGCCGCACGCAGCAACAGGCGCGGATCGATTTCACCGTCGGTAGGCAGATAAAGAGAGATGTGTTTTGCGCGGCGGAACAGCGGTTGCTGGGCCAATTGCTTGTACAGCCCGCGAGCCGCCTGGCGCTGCTGACTGGGTGTCAGTGCGCGGCGGGCCTTGCGCAGCATGCGTCGAAGTTGCGGTCGAGGGAGCAGCGCAGGTTCGGTCATGGATTTTGGCTTCGGCAATACGGTTACGTAAAGCGCCTTTGTAAAAAAGCAGAGCTGTAAAAAAGCAGATCTGTAAAAAAGCCGATGCCGGTATTAAAACCGGCATCGGACTGGAATCAGGCTCCCCGGATGTACCGCTGTCGACTTAGCCCTTGAACCCGAAAGTTCAAGGTGGAAGACGCAGTAGGCTTTAAGGCTTTCCGTCTAGCGGACATGCACACCAGCCCAACGTGCGACCTCCAGGGTATAGCAAATCGGCTCAGGGACATCGCCAACTGGCAAGCACCCCAGGGAGTGATGAGAGTATACCGCAAGCGGTGACGCGATTCAGCCTTTGGTGACATCCGGATCAGTGGCGAGCACCAGATCGACACGATCGAGCAGGTCGCGCACTTGTTCGCGGGTCGAACCGCTGGCCTGGATGTCCGGTCGCTCTTCCTTGTGCAGCAGGTCGTGCGTGATGTTCAGCGCGGCCATCACGGCGATGCGATCGGCGCCGATGACTTTTCCGCTGCTGCGAATTTCGCGCATCTTGCCGTCCAGGTAGCGAGCGGCGCTCACCAGGTTGCTGCGCTCTTCCTGGGGGCAGATGATCGAATATTCTTTGTCGAGGATCTGCACGGTGACGCTATTGCTTGAACTCATGAGTCTTGCTCCAGGGCCTTGAGACGCGAAATCATCGATTCGACCTTACGCCGGGCGATTTCATTTTTTTCAATGAGGTGCGCGCGTTCCTCGCGCCAGGTCTTTTCCTGAGCCAGTAAGAGTCCGTTTTGGCTCTTAAGTTGCTCGACTCGGGTAATCAGCAGTTCGAGTCTGGCCATCAGCTCTTGCAGGTCGGTGTCTTCCATTGTGTCCACTGAAAATGTCTGATGGATGCTAGCGGGCGGACCACTGTAGGAGCGAGCCTGCTCGCGATGTACCAGAGAACGCCGCGGGGCGTCAGAAACCCAACGTTATCGTTGACGACCATCGCGAGCAAGCTCGCTCCTACAGGGGTAGTCGATGTAGGATACAAGGCCTTCATTCTAGACATAGCGCCGTCTGGCGCCTAGCTGCCCATGACCATTCAGAATTCCCCGTACCAAGGCTTCGCCACCCTGCTGACCTCCAGCGGTCATAACGTCTCGCCTGCCGAACTGCACGGCCTGCTGCTCGGCCGCAGCTGCGCCGGCGCCGGCTTTGATGTCGAGGGCTGGCTGATCGACGCCGCCGAACTGCTCGAAAGCGAGCCGAAGGACAACGTACGCGCTGCCTTGATCGGCCTGCAAGAGATGGTCAAGGGCGAGCTCACCGGCGACGACGTAACCGTCGTTCTGTTGCTGCCAACCGACGATGCCCCACTTGCCGATCGTGCCGCGGCGCTGGGCCAGTGGTGCCAGGGTTTCCTCAGTGGTTTCGGCTTGAACTGC
Source organism: Pseudomonas sp. LBUM1649 (assembly GCF_059716155.1). NCBI lineage: Bacteria > Pseudomonadati > Pseudomonadota > Gammaproteobacteria > Pseudomonadales > Pseudomonadaceae > Pseudomonas > Pseudomonas sp. LBUM1649. The sequence goes on along the minus strand of NZ_CP166807.1, from coordinate 6,393,531 downwards.
CGCGACAGTAGCATGCTGAGCGCCGAGGCCACCGAAGTGTTGCAGGATCTGGCGGCCATTTCCCAGGTGCAAGACGCTCTGGAAGAGTCCGACGACGGCGAAAGCGACTATATGGAAGTCATGGAGTACGTACGCATCGCGCCGTTGCTGCTGTTCTCCGAAACCAAGAAAGACGTGGCGCCTGCCGCCAAACCGTCGCTGCACTGATCAATGCCAGGGAACGCCATCTGCCCATGATTCATATCCCGAAATCGGAATACAGCCGTCGCCGCAAGGCCCTGATGGCGCAGATGGAACCCAACAGCATCGCCATTCTGCCCGCCGCCGCGGTGGCCATCCGCAACCGCGATGTCGAGCACGTCTACCGTCAGGACAGCGACTTCCAGTACCTCAGCGGTTTTCCCGAGCCTCAGGCCGTGTTGGTCCTGATACCGGGGCGCCTGCATGGTGAATACATCCTGTTCTGCCGTGAACGCAACGCCGAGCGCGAGTTGTGGGACGGCCTGCGCGCCGGGCAAGAGGGCGCGATTCGCGACTTCGGTGCCGACGACGCCTTCCCGATCACCGATATCGACGACATCCTGCCCGGCCTTATAGAAGGCCGTGACCGCGTCTACTCGGCCATGGGCAGCAACCCGGAATTCGACCGGCACCTGATGGACTGGATCAACGTGATTCGCTCCAAGGCCAACCTTGGGGCCCAGCCGCCGAACGAATACGTTGCCCTGGATCATCTGCTTCACGACATGCGCCTGTATAAATCGGCGGCAGAAGTGAAGGTGATGCGCGAAGCCGCACGGATTTCCGCCCAGGCGCACGTGCGCGCGATGCAGGCCAGCCGTGTCGGGTTGCATGAGTTCAGCCTGGAAGCCGAGCTCGATTACGAATTTCGCAAGGGCGGGGCGAAGATGCCGGCCTACGGCTCGATCGTCGCTGCGGGGCGCAACAGCTGCATCCTGCACTACCAGCAGAATGACGCGCTACTCAAGGACGGCGACCTGGTGCTGATCGACGCCGGTTGCGAAATCGACTGCTATGCCAGCGACATCACTCGCACCTGGCCGGTCAACGGCAAATTCTCTGCAGAACAGAAGGCAATTTACGAATTGGTGCTGGCTGCCCAGGAAGCCGCGTTTGCCGAGATTGCCCCGAACAAACATTGGAATCAGGCCCACGAGGCTACGGTTCGGGTGATTACCACCGGCTTGGTCGAGCTTGGGCTATTGCAGGGCGACGTCGACGAACTGATCGCCAGCGAAGCCTACAAGGCGTTTTACATGCACCGCGCCGGCCATTGGCTGGGCCTGGATGTGCATGACGTCGGCGAGTACAAGGTCGGCGGCGAATGGCGCGTGCTGGAGGTGGGCATGGCGCTGACCGTGGAGCCAGGGATCTACATTGCTCCGGACAACCAGAGCGTGGCGAAGAAATGGCGCGGCATTGGCGTGCGCATCGAGGACGACGTCGTGGTCACTAAAAACGGTTGTGAAATCCTGACTAAAGGCGTACCGAAAACCGTCGCCGAGATCGAGGCCCTGATGGCGCAAGCACGGACACAAGCGGCATGAGTCGAGTCAATCTGGCGATTATCGGTGGCGGCCTGGTCGGCGCCAGTCTGGCGTTGGCCTTGCAGGCCGGTGCCCGTGCCCGTGGCTGGAAGATCGTACTGATCGAACCCTTTGCCCCCGGTGACACCTGGCAACCCAGTTATGACGCGCGTTCCACGGCGTTGTCCTTCGGTGCGCGGCAGATTTATCAGCGCTTGGGCGTCTGGCAGGAAATTTCCCGCCGCGCTGAGCCGATCAAGCAGATTCACGTCTCTGACCGTGGGCGTTTTTCCACGGCGCGACTGTCGGCGATGGAAGAGGGCGTTCCGGCGCTGGGTTATGTGGTGGAAAACGCCTGGCTCGGCCATTGCCTGTGGCAAGGTCTGGACAAGGACGTGATCAACTGGCGTTGCCCGGCGGAAGTCACGCGCATGGAGCCGCTCACCGACGGCTACCGCCTGACCCTGAATGACGAAATTACGCTCGATTGCGATCTGGCGGTGCTCGCTGACGGCGGGCGTTCCGGCCTGCGCGAGCAACTGGGCATCGGCATCAAAAAGCGCCCGTACAACCAGAGCGCGCTGATCGCCAACATCACGCCGAGCGAAGCCCATGACGGCATGGCTTTCGAACGCTTCACCGACGACGGCCCGATGGCGTTCCTGCCGTTGCCGGACAACCGTTGTGCGCTGGTCTGGACACGTCTGGGCATGGATGCGCAACGACTGGCCGCCCTTGATGAGCGCAGTTTCCTGAGCGAGCTGCAGGGGGTGTTCGGTTATCGCCTCGGCACGTTGAAGCAAGTCGGTGTGCGGCACTTGTACCCGCTGGCGTTGGTGGAGGCCGAAGAGCAGGTGCGCTCGCACCTTGTGGTTCTCGGCAATGCTGCCCACAGCCTGCACCCGATTGCCGGCCAGGGGTTCAACCTGTCCCTGCGCGATGCCCAGGCGCTGGCCGATGCGCTGCTCGCCAGCGAACACCTGCCGGGGCACTTCGGCACCTTGCAGGATTACCGCGAGCACCAGCGACTGGACCAGAAACTCACCGTGGGCTTCTCCGACCAGGTCACGCGCCTGTTCGGCAGTACTCAGCCCCTGGTGTCATTGGGGCGCAATCTGGGCCTGCTCGGTCTTGACCTGCTGCCGCCGGCTAAACGCTGGTTCGCCCGGCAAGCCATGGGCCTGGGTACCCGTCCTGATGTTTAAGTGGCTGACACGCAGGTTTGGCAAGGCCCAATTGATGTGCCGGTTCATGAACTTCTATCCGCCGTACCTTGGCGCCGGGGTTCGGGTGCGGCACATCAGCGATGACTTTCGTGACGTCCAGGTGTCCATGGGCTCGCAATTGCAGGTCGATATTCATGACGGCGCCGGCAACCTGGTGGCGCGTGCCGGAAAAACCCTTTACGTGCGGCTCAAGCCGCAAGCGAGACAGGCTTAAAGCATGGAAATGCGCGCAGATCTGCTGATTGTCGGGGCCGGAATGGTCGGCAGCGCCCTGGCGCTGGCGTTGCAGGGCAGCGGGCTGGAAGTCCTGTTGCTGGACGGCAGCCCAATGAGCGTCAAACCGTTTGACGCGCAGGCGCCGTTCGAGCCGCGGGTGAGTGCCTTGTCCACCGCTAGCCAGCGAATTCTTGAACGGCTGGGCGTGTGGGACGGTATTGCCAACCGGCGCAGCAGTCCCTACAGCGACATGCACGTCTGGGACGGCAGCGGCACCGGGCAAATCCACTTCTCGGCGACCACCGTGCACGCCGATGTGCTGGGCCACATCGTTGAAAATCGCGTGGTTCAGGACGCCTTGCTCGACCGCTTGCACGACTGCGATCTGGGAATGCTGGCCAACGCACGGCTGGAACAGATGCGCCGCTCCGGTGACGACTGGCTGCTGACCCTCGCCGATGGCCGCACCCTGCGCGCACCGCTGGTGATCGCGGCGGATGGCGCCAACTCGGCAGTGCGGCGCCTGACCGGTGTCGCCACGCGGGAGTGGGATTATATGCACCACGCCATCGTCACCAGTGTGCGCAGCTCCAAACCTCATCAAGCGACCGCCTGGCAGCGGTTCACCGACAATGGCCCGCTGGCGTTCTTGCCGCTGGAGCGCGACGGTCAGCAGGATTGGTGTTCGATCGTCTGGTCGACCACTCCGAGCGAAGCCGAGCACTTGATGACACTGGATGACGAGGGTTTCTGTCGGGCGCTGGAGCGGGCCTTCGAAGGTCGACTTGGCACGGTGCTCAGTGCGGACCCGCGTCTGCGCGTGCCGCTGCGTCAGCGCCATGCCAAGCGTTACGTGGCCGAGGGCCTGGCATTGATCGGCGACGCAGCGCACACCATCCACCCGTTGGCCGGGCAGGGCGTGAATCTCGGTTTCCTCGATGCTGCGGTGTTGGCCGAAGTACTATTGCAAGCGGCGACCCGTGGCGAGCGCCTGGCGGATGTGAAGGTGCTGAGTCGTTATGAACGTCGGCGCATGCCGCATAACCTGGCGCTGATGGCGGCGATGGAAGGGTTTGAACGGCTGTTCCAGGCGGACCCATTGCCGGTGCGCTGGTTGCGTAATGCCGGGTTGAACATGGTCGACCGGATGCCCGAGGCTAAGGCGCTGTTTGTGCGTGAGGCGCTGGGGTTGATCGGGGATTTGCCGGCGCTGGCCAAGGCCTGACATTTTCGCTGCGGCTGATGGCCTCTTCGCGAGCAGGCTCGCTCCCACAATGGAATGCATTACAACTGTGGGAGCGAGCCTGCTCGCGAAGGCGTCGGCACATTCACTATCAATTCCCGCCTGTGCAACATCTGGTAACTCCTCCAAGAACTGTTCGATTGAGAAGGCAAATGTGAGTCCTTATCATTTGGCTTCATTTTTTCAATCGAGAGACCGCTCCCATGTTGGCACCGAAGCGTCTACTGACTGCACTGGCCCTGACTCTGCTCGGCAGCACCGCCGCCCAGGCCGATGACGAGGTGGTGGTCTACTCCTCGCGCATCGATGAACTGATCAAGCCAGTGTTCGATGCCTACACCGCGAAAACCGGCGTCAAGGTGAAGTTCATCACCGACAAGGAAGCGCCGCTGATGCAGCGGATCAAGGCCGAGGGCGAGAACACTCCCGCCGACCTGCTGCTGACCGTCGATGCCGGGAACCTCTGGCAAGCCGAGCAGATGGGCCTCCTCCAGCCCTTCACCTCGAAAACCATCGATGCCAACATTCCACTGCAATACCGTGCGGCCTCCCATGCCTGGACCGGCCTGAGCTTGCGAGCGCGGACCATCGCCTATTCCACCGACCGGGTTAAACCGGGCGAACTGACCACCTACGAAGCGCTGGCCGACAAGAATTGGGAAGGTCGCCTGTGCCTGCGCACGGCGAAGAAAGTCTACAACCAGTCCCTGACCGCCACCATGATCGAAGTGCACGGCGCCGAGAAAACCGAGAAGATCCTCAAGGGCTGGGTCAACAACCTGTCCACTGACGTGTTCTCCGACGACGTGGCGGTGCTCGAGGCCATCAATGCGGGCCAGTGCGACGTCGGCATCGTCAACACCTACTACTACGGCCGCCTGCACAAGCAGAAGCCGGATCTGCCGGTGAAACTGTTCTGGCCGAATCAGGCTGATCGCGGCGTGCACGTCAACCTGTCGGGCATCGGCCTGGTCAAGCACGCGCCGCACCCGGAAGCAGCCAAGGCCCTGGTGGAGTGGATGACCACGCCTGAGGCGCAGAAGATCTTCGCCGACGTGAACCAGGAATTCCCGGCCAACCCGACCGTGCAGCCATCGGCCGAAGTCGCCGCATGGGGCAAGTTCATTGCCGACACTTTGCCGGTGGAAGTCGCCGGCAAGCGCCAGGCCGAAGCGATTCGTATGATGGATCGAGCTGGCTGGAACTGAGTCGCCCGATATACTGCGCCCCGCCTGTGCGGGGCGTTTTGTTTTTGCGCAGGCACCTCTGACCCTGTAGGAGCGAGCCTGCTCGCGATGAACGTCACGACACCGCTGACCGTCAGGCACCCCGCGTTATCGTTGACGTTTTTCGCGAGCAGGCTCGCTCCTACAAGGGTTTCTGTTATCTCCTCATCTGCTTGAGAGCTTTACTTTGGCCCACCCCGCCCAACGCCGCTGGTATCCCCTGGTCTTCGCCATCGCTGCGCTGGTCCTGCTACCCCTCAGCGTCCTGCTGCTGTCCTGGCAAGCCATCGACCAGCAGATCTGGTCCCACCTCTGGGACACGCAGATGCCGCGCCTGCTGGGCAACACCCTGACCCTGCTGCTCGGTGTCGGAGTTGGCGTGACGGTCCTGGGGGTGAGCCTGGCCTGGCTCACCAGCCTCTGCGAATTCCCCGGTCGGCGTTGGCTGGACTGGGCACTGATGCTGCCCTTTGCGATTCCGGCCTATGTGCTGGCGTTCGTCTTCGTCGGGCTGCTGGATTTTGCCGGTCCCGTGCAGACCCTGCTGCGGGAATGGTTCGGCAGCGGCCTGCGTTTGCCGCGCGTGCGCTCAACGGGCGGGGTGATCCTGGTACTGGTGCTGGTCTTCTATCCTTACGTTTATCTGCTGGCCCGCACCGCGTTCCTGGCTCAGGGCAAGGGCCTGATGGAAGCGGCGCGGGTGCTCGGTCAATCCCCATTGCAGGCGTTCTGGCGCGTGGCAATGCCCATGGCGCGCCCTGCCATCGGTGCTGGCGTAGCCTTGGCGCTGATGGAAACCCTGGCGGATTTTGGCGCCGTGTCGGTGTTCAACTTCGACACCTTCACCACCGCCATCTACAAGACCTGGTACGGGTTTTTCAGCCTCTCCACCGCCGCGCAACTGGCCAGCCTGTTGCTGCTGGTGGTGATGCTCGTACTGTATGGCGAGCGCCGTGCTCGCGGCGCCAACCGGGCGAGCAATGAACGGCCACGGGTCAAGGCGTTGTATCACCTGCGCGGCCTCAAGGCGCTGTTGGCGACGGGGTGGTGCGCTCTGGTGTTCGCCTGCGCCTTTGTCATTCCAATGCTGCAGCTGGTGGTGTGGTTCTGGCAGCGCGGGCGGCTGGATCTGGATGAGCGTTACACCGGCCTGATCATCCACACGTTGTACCTGGGGACGATGGCGGCGTTGATCACCGTCAGTGTCGCCCTGGTATTGGCGTTTGCCCGGCGGCTGGCGCCGACCCAGGGGATCCGCGCCGGGGTCAGCCTGGCCAATCTTGGCTACGCCTTGCCCGGTTCGGTGTTGGCGGTGTCGATCATGCTGGCGTTCAGTTACCTGGATCGCGTGCTGGTGATCCCGCTCTCCGGCTGGCTCGGTGGGGCTGGCAAGCCGTTGTTGCTGGGTAGCCTGTTGGCGTTGCTGCTGGCCTATCTGGTGCGTTTCATCGCCGTGGCTTACGGTCCGCTGGAAAGCAGTCTGGCGCGAATACGGCCATCTTTGCCTGAAGCGGCACGTAGCCTGGGCGTCAGTGGGCCGCGACTGTTTTTCAAAGTGTATCTGCCATTACTGCTCCCCGGTTCGTTGAGCGCGGCGTTGCTGGTGTTCGTCGATGTGCTCAAGGAAATGCCTGCGACCCTTCTGATGCGCCCGTTTGGCTGGGACACACTGGCGGTGCGGATCTTCGAAATGACCAGTGAAGGCGAGTGGGCGAGGGCATCGCTGCCAGCCTTGACCCTGGTTTTGGTCGGGCTGCTACCGGTCATCGGATTGATACGACGTTCGGCGCATCGAAACAGCTAGGTGCCAGTCCTACACCTTGCGGCTACAATGCGCGGCATTCGGTGCGGTCCGTCTGACAGACAAGGTAGTGAAAACGGCTGGAAGCCTTTTATTTCAAGGTTCCCGCACAACGTATCACTGGCCCGCACCTTCGCCACGCCCGGAAGGAGAAACCCATGGGACAGCGTACGCCTCTGTATGACCTTCATCTCGCCCTCGGCGCGAAGATGGTCGATTTTGGCGGTTGGGATATGCCTCTGCATTATGGATCCCAGGTCGAGGAGCACCATCAGGTGCGCCGCGATTGCGGTGTTTTTGATGTATCCCACATGACCGTGATCGATGTCGACGGCCCCCAGGCCAAGGCATGGCTCCAGCATTTGCTGGCCAACGACGTCGAACGCCTGCACAAACCCGGTACCGCGTTGTACAGCACCATGCTCAATGAGCGCGGCGGTATCGTCGACGACATGATCGTCTATCGCCTCGAAAGCGCTTACCGCCTGGTGGTCAACGCCTCTACCCGCGATCAGGACCTGGCGTGGATGCAGGCGCATCTCGACGGTTTCGACGTGCAGCTCAACGAGCGTTCCGATCTGGCAATGCTGGCAATTCAGGGCCCCCATGCCCGGCACAAGATTGCCGAACTGGTGAGTCAGGCGCGCGGCACATTGATCCAGAAGCTCAAGCCTTTCGAAGGCCGGCCCGACGGTGACTGGTTCATCGCACGCACCGGTTACACCGGCGAAGACGGTCTGGAAATCATTCTGCCGGCCGACCAGGCTCCGGGGTTCTTCAACGATCTGGTGGGGGCGGGCATTTCTCCCATTGGCCTGGGCGCGCGTGACACCCTGCGGGTCGAGGCGGGCATGAACCTGTACGGTCAGGACATTCACCAGGACGTTTCCCCGCTGGTCTCCAATATGGCCTGGAGCATCGCCTGGGAGCCGGCCACTCGCGAGTTCATCGGCCGCAAGGCGCTGGAAGCCGAGCGCAGCGGCGGCGTACAACACAAACTGGTCGGTCTGGTCCTTGAGGAACGCGGGGTTTTGCGCGCTCATCAAGTGGTCCGCATCGCCAATGTTGGCGAAGGGGAGATCACCAGTGGTAGTTTCTCTCCTACGCTAAGCAAGTCGATTGCACTGGCGCGCGTGCCAATGGCCACTGCCGACCGCGCAGAAGTGGAAATCCGTGGCAAATGGTACCCGGTACGAGTGGTCAAGCCGACCTTCGTACGCCATGGCAAAACCTTGATCTAACCTTTTCCGGCGGGCGTTGACCGCCGATAATTTTCCTGAGGACACAGAACATGAGCGATATCCCTGCCGACCTGCGTTTTGCCGAAAGTCACGAATGGGCTCGCCTGGAAGCCGATGGCACCGTCACCGTGGGCATCAGCGATCACGCGCAGGAAGCGCTGGGTGATGTGGTGTTCGTTGAGCTGACCGAAGTCGGAAAAACCTTTGCTGCCGGTGATCAATCCGGGGTGGTGGAATCGGTCAAGGCCGCTTCCGACATCTACGCCCCGATTGGCGGTGAAGTGATTGCGATCAACGAAGACCTGAGTGCTTCTCCAGAGATGCTCAACTCCGACCCGTACGGCGCGTGGATCTTCAAAATCAAGCCAAGTAACACGGCTGACCTGGACAAGCTGCTCGATGCAGCGGCTTACAAGGCCGCCATCGGCGAATAAGCCTTCAGCGTTACCCCAAAGCCCCGACCTGTCGGGGCTTTTTTATACCTGGCGAATTTCCCCTGTAGGAGCGAGCACGCTCGCGATGGTCGTCAACGATAACGCTGGAAGCCTGACACCCCGCGGTGTTCTGGAGTTCATCGCGAGCCTGCTCGCTCCTACAGGGGTTCGCGTCTGGCATCGGCTGCTATGCTGGTTTGACCGAGTTGCATCGACGCTGAGCGCCAGTCAAGAGAGAGCCCGTCATGTCCCAGTTGCCGTCCTTGAGCCAGTTACGCGACCCCAATGCCTTTCTTCGCCGCCACCTTGGGCCTGATGCCGCCGAGCAACAGGCGATGCTCGACAGCCTCGGCCTCGGTAGCCGGGTCGAATTGATCGAGCAGACGGTACCGCCGGGAATCCGCCTGAACCGACCACTCGACCTGCCGCCGGCCCTCGACGAAGAAGCCGCGCTGGCCAAGCTGCGGGGCTACGCCGAGCAAAACCAGGTCTGGACCAGCCTGATCGGCATGGGCTATCACGGCACGCTGACGCCGGCCGTCATACTGCGCAACGTTCTGGAAAATCCTGGCTGGTACACCGCGTATACACCCTATCAACCGGAAATCGCCCAGGGCCGGCTTGAAGCGTTGCTGAATTTCCAGCAATTGACCATCGACCTCACGGGCCTTGAACTGGCCAACGCCTCGCTGCTGGATGAAGCCACTGCGGCGGCGGAAGCCATGGCCCTGGCCAAGCGGGTCGCCAAGTCGAAAAGCAATCTGTTTTTTGTCGACGAAAACTGCCATCCGCAGACCATTTCCGTGGTGCAAACCCGCGCAGAAGGCTTCGGGTTCGAACTGATCGTCGACGCTGTGGATAACTTGAAACAGCACCAGGTATTTGGTGCGTTGCTGCAATATCCCGACACCCACGGCGAGATCCGTGACCTGCGTCCGCTGATTGATCATCTGCATGCCCAGCAGGCGCTGGCGTGTGTTGCCACCGATCTGCTGAGCCTGCTGTTGCTCACCCCGCCGGGAGAGCTGGGCGCCGACGTGGTGTTCGGCTCATCCCAGCGTTTCGGCGTGCCCATGGGCTACGGCGGCCCTCACGCGGCGTTTTTTGCCAGCCGTGACGAGTACAAGCGGGCGATTCCGGGGCGGATCATCGGCGTGTCAAAAGACGCCCGCAGCAACGTTGCCCTGCGCATGGCGCTGCAAACCCGCGAGCAGCATATCCGTCGTGAAAAGGCCAACTCGAACATCTGCACCGCTCAAGTGCTGCTGGCCAATATCGCCAGTTTCTACGCGGTTTATCACGGCCCGGAGGGGCTGAAACGAATTGCCCAGCGCGTCCATCGGCTGACATGCATCCTTGCCGCTGGCCTTGAACGCAAGGGCATTACCCGCCTCAACCAACACTTCTTCGACACCCTGACCCTGGAAGTCGGTGGCACCCAGACCGCGATCATCGAAAGCGCCCAGGCCGCGCAGATCAACTTGCGGATTCTGGGGCGTGGGCAATTGGCTCTGAGCCTCGACGAAACCTGTGACGAAACCACGGTGGCGAAACTGTTCGACCTGTTCCTGGGGGCCGATCATGGGCTCAACGTCGACGAACTGGACGCTGAAACCCTGGTTGGCGGCATTCCCGACACACTGGCACGAACCTCGCCCTATCTGCGCCACCCAGTGTTCAACGCCCACCACAGCGAAACCGAGATGCTGCGCTACCTCAAGCAACTGGAAAACAAGGATCTGGCGCTCAATCAATCGATGATCCCGCTGGGCTCGTGCACCATGAAGCTCAACGCCACCAGCGAAATGATCCCGATTACCTGGCCGCAGTTCGCCAACCTGCATCCGTTTGCGCCCAGAGAACAGGCCGTCGGTTACTCATTGATGATCGAAGAGCTGGAGCGCTGGCTCTGCGCGATTACCGGTTTCGATGCGATCTGCATGCAGCCCAACTCCGGGGCGCAAGGCGAGTACGCCGGGCTGCTGGCGATCCGCAAATACCACGAGAGCCGCCAACAGGGCGGGCGGGATATCTGCCTGATTCCTTCGTCCGCCCATGGCACCAACCCGGCCTCGGCGCAAATGGCCGGGATGCGCGTGGTGATTGTCGAGTGTGACGAGGCCGGCAACGTCGATCTGGATGACCTGAAAGTAAAGGCCGCCCAGGCCGGGGATAAACTGGCCTGCCTGATGGCGACTTATCCGTCGACTCACGGCGTGTACGAGGAAGGCATCAGCGAAATCTGCGAAGTTATCCACAGCCAAGGCGGCCAGGTGTACATGGACGGTGCCAACCTCAATGCCCAGGTGGGATTGGCGCGCCCGGCGGACATCGGCGCTGATGTTTCACACATGAACCTGCACAAAACCTTCTGCATTCCCCATGGCGGCGGTGGGCCGGGCATGGGGCCGATTGGCGTGCGCGCCCACCTGGCACCGTTCGTGGCCAACCATCCGGTAGTGCCTATCGATGGACCGCAGCCACAGAATGGCGCGGTCAGTGCGGCGCCTTGGGGCAGTGCAAGCATTCTGCCGATCAGCTGGATGTACATCGCCATGATGGGGCCGCAACTGGCCGACGCCAGTGAAGTGGCGATCCTCGCCGCGAATTACCTGGCGCGGCACCTGTCCGGTGCGTTTCCAGTCCTCTACACCGGCCGCAACGAGCGGGTGGCTCACGAATGCATTCTCGACCTGCGGCCATTGAAGGCGCTGACCGGCATCAGCGAGGAGGACGTGGCCAAGCGTCTGATGGACTATGGCTTCCATGCACCGACCATGTCGTTCCCGGTACCGGGGACATTGATGGTCGAGCCCACCGAAAGTGAATCGAAGGCGGAGCTGGACCGCTTTATCGGCGCGATGCTGAGCATCCGCGCGGAGATTACCGAGGTGCAGAACGGTAACTGGCCAGCCGAGGACAACCCATTGAAGCGTGCACCGCATACCTTGGCCGATGTTACGGGGATCTGGGAGCGTCCCTACACCATCGAGCAGGCGATTACGCCCGATGCGCACACCAAGGCGCACAAGTATTGGCCGGCGGTGAACCGGGTGGACAATGTCTACGGCGACCGGAATCTGTTTTGTGCGTGTGTGCCGCTGGATGAATACCGCTGAACAACACACGGCCCCTGTAGGAGCAAGGCTTGCCCGCGATGGCGATCTCGATGGCGCCATCGCGGGCAAGCCTTGCTCCTACAGGGGCCGTGTTGGTCATAAAAAATGCCGCTCATATGAGCGGCATTTTCTGTATGGCAATTGAGCTTATTCCGAAGCAACGGCGTTCTTCGCCAGGATCGCATTCGCCAGTTCCATATCCGTGGCCTGCAGCCCCGGGTTGTCGGCGCGCACTTTCTGCATCGCCGCTTCCAGGTACGGGCCGCGAATGCCGCCGTCACTGGCGACAAAGCTGCCGGCATCGTCCTGGGCAGCGACGATCATCTTTTGATCCTTGAAGGTCAGGTAGGTCGACCCGGTGGTTGCACCGGAGGTAAGGACGTTACGCCAAAAGCTATCAGCCATCGCCGAGCCGACAGGCAGGGACAACAAGGCGATGGTAGCGACAGCAACTTTGAAACGCATGATGGGTGACTCCACTGATTAACTGCGACGTTGGATTGTCGGCCCCCAATCGAGTTCCATAACGGCCCACCTACTTCTGCTCGCTCTGCGGCGTTACCCGCAACACCTCCTCGATCGTCGTCAAACCCGCCGCCACTTTTTGTGCACCCGACAGTCGCAGGCTGCGCATGCCTTCCTTGAACGCCTGACGCCGCACCGCCAGCAAGTCGGTGTCGGGATTGATCAGCGCCTTCAGGCCGTCGGTCAACTGCATAATTTCGTACACCCCGGCACGACCGTGGTAGCCGGTATCGCGGCATTCCAGGCAGCCAATGGCGCGCTGGGCGTTGCCAGGCAGCGGTGCCTGCCAGGGCCGGGTCAGGGTTTGCCAGTCTTCTTCGCTCAGGGTTTGCGGGGCCTTGCAGTGTGGGCACAAGGTACGCACCAGACGTTGGGCCATCACGCCGAGTACGGTGGCCTTGATCAGGTAATGCGGCACGCCGAGCTCCAGCAGGCGACTGATGGCGCTGGGCGCATCGTTGGTGTGCAGCGTCGACAACACCAGGTGCCCGGTGAGGGCAGCCTGGATTGCCATCTCGGCGGTTTCCAGATCGCGGATCTCGCCGATCATGATGATATCCGGATCTTGCCGCATCAGCGCCCGGACACCGGCGGCGAAGGTCAGGTCGATGTTGTGCTGGACCTGCATCTGGTTGAACGCCGGCTCGACCATTTCGATCGGGTCTTCGATGGTGCAGAGGTTGACCTGCGGCGTCGCCAGTTTTTTCAACGTGGTGTAGAGCGTAGTGGTCTTGCCCGACCCGGTGGGTCCGGTGACCAGGATGATGCCATTGGGCTGGCGGGTCATGTCCTGCCAGCGCCGCAGGTCGTCGGCGGAAAAACCCAGCTGATCGAAATCCTTGAGCAGCACCTCCGGGTCAAAGATCCGCATGACCATTTTTTCGCCGAAGGCCGTGGGCAAGGTCGAGAGCCGCAACTCGACTTCGCCGCCCTCCGGGGTCTTGGTTTTCACCCGGCCGTCCTGGGGTTTGCGTTTCTCTGCGACGTTCATTCGCCCGAGGCTTTTCAGGCGACTGACGATGGCCATGGTCACCTGTGGCGGGAATTGGTAGACGTTGTGCAGCACGCCGTCGATGCGAAAGCGCACCGTGCCCTGTTCGCGCCGGGGCTCGATGTGGATATCGCTGGCGCGCTGCTGGAAGGCGTACTGGAACAGCCAGTCGACGATATTGACGATGTGCGCGTCGTTGGCGTCGGGCTCCTGATCGCTGGCGCCGAGGTTGAGCAACTGTTCGAAGTTGCCCTGGGTACTGACCTGCTGATCGGCGTTGTTCGCGCCGGTGACCGATTTGGCCAGGCGAAAGAACTCCACGCTGAAACGCTGGATGTCCACCGGGTTGGCCACCACGCGCTTGATCGGCAGCTTCAGCACGTGGGTCAGGTCTGCTTCCCAGCAGGTGACATAAGGCTGGGCGCTGGCGACTGTCACTGCGTCGCGATCGACCGACACCGCGAGGATCTTGTGGCGCTGGGCGAAGGCGTAGGACATCAGCGGAGTCACGGCCGCGACGTTGATTTTCAGCGGATCGATGCGCAGGTAAGGCTGGCCGGCCTGCTGGGACAGCCACAGGGTCAGGCTTTCAAGGTCGAGGTGCTTGCCGGGACGGCTGAGGTCGTCCAGGTGTTGGCTGGCGATGAACTCCAGCGGGTGCATCTGGCCATTGGCGGCGTGACGGCGTCGGGCGTTGAGCGCCTGTTCGGCCGAGTCCTGGCTGACAAAGCCCTGGGCGACCAGTTCACGCAGCACATCATTGAGATCCAGCCAGCGGTCCTGAAAGGCGATTTGAACGGACATGCGGGCTCCTTTTGAACAACAGTGCGCAAAGGATAGTCGTGACCCTGCAGGCCGTTGGGCCACTACCCGACGAAGCCGTATCGGGGTTTTTCAGCAGGCCGCACCAGTTTGCCGGTCTGAAATTCTGCGGTAATTGTGCGAGCCCCATCGCCAGCAGGCTGGCTCCCACAGGGAATTTGTGGCGTACACAAAACCAATGTGGGAGCCAGCCTGCTGGCGATGGCGGTTTTACAGGCGCAGAAGCATCTTCCAGGCACGATTCTGATAAACCGCGATCGCCTGTTGCTTACGCGCATCCAGGGTTTCGTCGGTGATCGGCTCGTTGGCCAGTTGCGCCAGCTTGTTCAGCTCGCCGTAGAGGCGATCCATTTCCGGGATCTCCAGCACGTTGCGTGCGTGGTGCAGCCAGACCTGGATGCGTTCGATGCGCGGCAGTTGCTCGGCCAGGTCTTCCGGCTGTTGCTGGTAACGCTGCAATTGCAGCGAGGTGGCTTCCTCGCCCAGCAGGCGTGGCAGCCAGCTGCCCAATTGCGCGGCGCCCTGGCGATTGCCGCGGGTGTTGCGCTCGGCGGTCCAGGTGCGGGCCAGCAACCAACGCGAGGTGTTCAGGGAGAACAGGCCCCAACGCGGGTCTTCGAGTTCTTCGAGGAACTGCTCCGGCGCGGCTTTGCGAACGTCTTCATCGTCCAGGCCGGCCTGTACCAGAGGGCGCCAGTCTTCCAGCAAGGCGTCGAGCGCGACACGCAAATCGTGGGTCGACTGACGCGGCGCGGCTTGGCCGAGGCTGCTGATCAGCGCGCGCATTTCAGCCAGGTTCTCGACCCAGTCCTGCAACAGGCGCCAGTGACCATTGAAGCGATACTGTTCGGCCAGGCGCTGGCTGCTGCCCAGCAAGTGCCAGCTAAGCGCGGCGAATGCGTCGTCCAAAGGCGTTTCGGCGCTGATCTGCGGTGCCGGCAGGCTCAACGAGTAACTGTGGGCGTCGTACAGGCGATAGCCACGTTCGGCCTTGCTGATATCGCAGGGCATCAGCGCCAGCTTCTCGGCCAGTTCGGCGGCCAGTTCCAGCAACGCGGCGGGTTCGCCTTCGCGCAATTCCAGTTCCAGTTCGCAGATTTCTTCTTTCTGCTTGCCGACCACCACGTGGCCCAGGTCCAGTGCCGCTTCGATGACCACTTTGGTCTTGCCACGGCCCCAGGCGATTTCCGCGCGCTCGCGGACGAAATCGGTGGTGAAGATGGCTTTCAGGGTTTTTTTGTCCAGTTCAGCCAGTTCTTCGGGCCAGCATTCGCCGTCCAGTTTTTTCAGATCGAGCTTGGCTTTGGGCAGGTTCCAGTCGTACTCATTACGTACAGACAGGCCAGCGACGCTTTGGCCGCGGGTCTTGAGGGTCTGAATAACTTCTTCGCCGTCCTTGCGCAGGCGCAGGGCGACTTTGGCCCGGGCCAGGTCACGCTCCGGGGTGTCGAAGTATTGATTCATCAACTCACGGCGTTCCCAGCCACTTTTGTTGCGTTTTTTCAGTAACGGGTGCTCGCGCAGGGCGGCGAGGGTTTCGCGGCTGACGCGGAGCTTGATTTCGGTTTCTTTCTGCATGGCCGGAAAATCCAGGATCGGGAGCGCAGCCGGGGGAATAGGTGGCTGCCAAGGTCGTGCAGTGTACAGGACTCAACCTGCCTGCGCCGTGCGACGGTTTATTCCTGTCACCGGATAGCTCTATGATGGACTTCAATCCGGGAGTTGGAGTCAGCGATGCCTTTGCCGTCCATGAAAGATCAGTTCGCTGCGCTGATCGCTGCGCCATCCGTCAGTTGCACCCAGCCAAGCCTCGATCAATCCAATCGTCCGGTGATCGACCTGCTGGCCGCCTGGCTCGGTGACCTGGGCTTTGCCTGCGACATCCAGCAGGTCAGCCCCGGCAAATTCAACTTGCTGGCCAGTTTTGGCAGTGGCCCCGGCGGGCTCGTGCTGGCCGGTCACAGTGATACGGTGCCGTTCGATGGAGCGTTGTGGCAGACCGACCCCCTGAAGCTGACTGAGGTCGACGGCCGCTGGATCGGCCTGGGCAGTTGCGACATGAAGGGCTTTTTCGCCCTGGCCATCGAAGCCGTCAGGCCGCTGCTCGACCAACCGTTCAAGCAGCCGCTGCTGATCCTTGCCACCTGCGATGAAGAAAGTTCGATGTCCGGCGCCCGGGCGCTCGCCCAGGCAGGAAGGCCGCTGGGGCGTGCGGCAGTGATCGGCGAGCCGACCGGGCTCAAGCCGATCCGCATGCACAAAGGCATCATGATGGAGCGCATCGATATCCTCGGGCAGAGCGGCCACTCCTCGGACCCGCGCCTGGGTCACAGTGCGCTCGAAGCCATGCACGATGCCATCGGTGAACTGCGCGGCCTGCGCTTGTTGTGGCAGCGCGAATTCCGTAATCCGCAGTTCAGCGTGCCGATGCCGACAATGAACTTCGGCTGCATCCATGGTGGCGACAATCCCAATCGCATCTGCGGCCAGTGTTCGCTGGAATTCGATCTGCGGCCGTTGCCGGGTATGGATCCCAAGATCCTGCGTGCCGAGATTTTGCAGAAGCTCAAGCCGATTGCCGAGCGGCATCAGGTCAAGATCGATTACGCACCCCTGTTCCCCGAAGTGCCACCTTTCGAGCAGGCTGAGGATGCAGAATTGGTGCGCATTGCCGAAAAGCTCACCGGCCATGGCGCCGAAGCAGTGGCATTCGGCACCGAAGCGCCTTATCTTCAGCGACTTGGCTGCGAAACACTGGTGCTCGGCCCAGGCGATATCGCCTGCGCCCACCAACCGGGGGAATTCCTCGAAATGTCACGTTTGCAGCCTACGGTGCATCTATTACGTCAGTTGATTGAACATTACTGCCTGACACCGGCCCAAACATCGGTACCAACCGGTTGAACGCAAAGTTTAAATTGCCAGTGTCCCAACCCGTAATCATGAGGAGAGCGCGCGTGTCGCCAAGCCTGTTCCGACGATAACCATCAGCCCGCTGTGCGTTTTCTGTTCCGCCCTTTTTTCGGCTGCTATTTATTACAGGCCCAGGTTCATGCCCGAATACGTCAATTGGCTTCGTCACGCTTCGCCCTACATCAACGCCCACCGCGATTGCACCTTTGTCGTCATGCTGCCCGGCGATGGCGTTGAACATCCGAACTTCGGCAACATCGTCCACGACCTGGTGTTGTTGCACAGCCTGGGCGTGCGGTTGGTTTTGGTCCATGGTTCCCGCCCGCAAATTGAAGCGCGCCTCGCTGCTCGCGGCCTGACCCCGCACTACCATCACGGGATGCGCATCACCGATGCCGCGACCCTGGAGTGCGTGATCGATGCGGTCGGCCAACTGCGCATCGCCATCGAAGCGCGGCTGTCCATGGACATGGCGTCGTCGCCGATGCAGGGCTCGCGCCTGCGGGTGGCCAGCGGCAACCTGGTGACCGCGCGGCCGATCGGTGTGCTTGAAGGTGTCGACTATCACCACACCGGCGAAGTGCGTCGGGTTGACCGCAAAGGCATCAATCGCTTGCTGGACGAGCGCTCCATCGTGCTCTTGTCGCCACTGGGCTACTCGCCGACCGGTGAAATTTTCAACCTCGCTTGTGAAGATGTCGCCACGCGCGCGGCCATCGACCTGGGCGCAGACAAACTGCTGCTGTTTGGCGCCGACCTTGGCTTGATCGATGAACACGGCCGGTTGGTACGCGAACTGCGTCCGCAACAGGTGCCGGCGCATCTGCAACGACTGGGCAGCAACTACCAGGCCGAGCTGCTGGATGCCGCCGCTGAAGCCTGCCGTGGCGGCGTGGCCCGCAGCCATATCGTCAGCTACGCCGAAGACGGTGCGCTGTTGACCGAGCTCTTCACCCGTGACGGTGGCGGCACGCTGGTGGCCCAGGAACAATTTGAGGTGGTGCGCGAAGCGGCCATCGAAGACGTCGGCGGCTTGCTGGACTTGATCAGCCCGCTGGAAGAGCAGGGGATTCTGGTACGCCGCTCCCGCGAAGTGCTTGAGCGTGAGATCGAGCAGTTCAGCGTGGTTGAGCGTGAGGGCATGATCATCGCCTGTGCGGCGCTGTATCAGATCGCCGATTCCGATGCTGGCGAGCTGGCGTGCCTGGCGGTGAACCCGGAGTACCGCCATGGCGGTCGTGGTGATGAGCTGCTCGAACGCATTGAAACCCGCGCACGGGCCCAGGGGCTGAAAACCTTGTTCGTCCTCACCACGCGCACGGCTCACTGGTTCCGCGAGCGCGGCTTCGTGCCGAGCAGCGTCGATCGCCTGCCATCGGCACGGGCGTCGCTGTACAACTATCAGCGTAATTCGAAAATCTTCGAAAAAGCCCTGTAAAGCGAGGGCTCTTGTGGATCGTTCCCACGCTCCGCGTGGGAATGCCTCAACGGACGCTCCGCGTTCGGCTCTTGATGGGACGCAGAGCGTCCCGGGCTGCATTCCCACGCGGAGCGTGGGAACGATCATCAAGGGCGGGGTGCGTTATTCCTGCACGAACTTCGCGCTGACATACGGCGAATAATCCGGCAGCACCGTTTCAACCTTTCCTTGTTCCTTCAAGAACTTCGCCGTCTCGCCAATCGCCAGCGCCGTACCGCCGGCCAGCAGTGCGCTGGTCTGTTGTGCCTTGGCATCTGGGAACGCGGACCCGGCCAGCAGTTCCGGCACGTCGGCGGCGTTGGCACCGGTCAGTTTGGCGATTTTTTGCACCGGTACCGAGTCTGCGGTCCAGCTGTCCTTATGCGCCGCATAGTCGGCAAATGAGTCGAGGGTGACCTTGGCGAACCGGGCGATGACCTGTGGGTTTTTCTCGGCGTAATCCTTGCGCGCTACCCAGACTTCGAAGGTCGGTGCACCCCATTGGCCGACTTGCGCGGCATCGGTCAAGGTCTTGCCGGTCTTGCGAATTTCCCCCAGGGCTGGTGACCAGACGAACGCGCCGTCGATGTCTCCACGCTTCCATGCGGCGGCAATTTCCGGCGGTTGCAGGTTCACCACTTTGACTTTCGACGGGTCCAGGCCCCAGTGCTTCAGCGCGCCCAACAGGCTGTAGTGGGATGTGGAAACGAACGGCGTGGCGATGGTCTTGCCGATCAGATCTTGCGGTTTATCGATACCACTGCCGTTGCGCACCACCAAGGCTTCGGCGGCATTGATCTGCGCGGAAACGAGGAACGCGACAATCGGCAGATTGCGCGAGGCCGCGGCGGCCAGTGGGCTGGAACCGAGGTTACCGATCTGCACATCACCGGAGGCGATTGCGGTGACCACTTCCGGGCCACTGTTGAAGCGCCGCCAGTCGATTTTCTCGCCAATGGTTTTTTCGTAAAGGCCGTCGGCCTGGGGGACTTTGCTCGGATCGATACCGGTCTGGTAGCCAACCGTGAGGTTCGCTGCATGGGCGGAAAAAGAAACCATCAACGATACACAAACTGTAACAAATGGTCGGGATAGTGCGCGCTTGGTCGTCATGGCATCGGCCTTTTCGATAGGTTTTGTGTCGGAATTGCTACCAAACCTAATCGATCTAAAAACAGCCTAATAAATACCATTTAGGAATTAGCTTATTAGTCGGCCGCTCTATCCCGAGGGAGGTGAGGCGGTGAGCTAAATTCCTAAACGGTATGAGAAAAGAATCCACTCATTCTTTTCAGGTTTATGACGAACTCATGACCCTGCATGGACCAAAAAAATCGGGGATTAGACTATGGTCGTAGACACACAAAGTTACGATTGACTTGTGGGTCACGCTCTGGCGCTAATCGCGCATCTTAGGATCCGGGGCATCGATTCCGGGCCAGGAATACAAGAATTAGAGACGAGAGGAGTTTAACAATGAACAAGTCCACCTTGGCCCTGGCCGTGGCCGTAGGGGTTTTGGCGCAGCAGGCAGGCGCCGCGGGTTTCATCGAAGACAGCAAGGCTTCCGTAAGTTCGCGCACCTATTATTTCGACTCGGATAAGCGTGAAGGCGCCGCAACGCCTGCCAACAGGCAGCGCGAAGCTGCTGAGGGTCTGAAGTTCGATTACCAGTCGGGCTTCACCCAAGGCGTTGTCGGCTTCGGTATCGACGCCCAGGCGCTGGTCGGGATCCATCTGGACGGTGGCAAGGGCCATCACCCGGACAACAACTCCTTCTCCCCTAGCGATTCCGATGGTTCTGCAGAGAGTTCATGGAGCCGTGTGGCGGGCAACGTCAAGGCACGCTTCTCGAAGACAGAGGCTCACTACGGTGGTGCTTTGCAGCCCAACATGCCGATCCTGATCGCGAACGACAGTCGCGTACTGCCACAAACCTTTGAAGGTGGCACTATCACCTCGAAGGAAATCGCCAACGTGACCTTCAACGTAGGTCAGCTGGAGCACGCGACGGGTCGCGCGTCCAGCAACAGCACTGGCCTGTCTGTGGCTGGCGCTACTCAGGACAGCAATCAGTTCCGTTATGCCGGTGCTGACTGGAAAGTCACCAAGGACCTGTTGCTGCAGTACTACTACGCGAACCTGGAAGACTTCTACAAGCAGAACTTCCTCGGCCTGGTGCACGTTTACCCGATCGCTCCCAACCAGTCGTTCAAGACCGACATTCGCTATTTCGACAGCAGCTCTGACGGCAAGAACGGACAGGCCGGCTACCGGTTCAACAACAACAACGGCTTCGCCAAGACCCCGGGCGAGGTCGATAACAAGACCTGGAGCGCCACATTCACCTATACCCTGGGTGGCAGTGCATTCCTGCTCGGGCATCAGCGTGTCAACGATGACGGCGGCTTCGTCTTCCTGAACCAGGGCAACGTTGTCGATGGCAACGGTCGCAACGAAGGTGCTGGCGGCGCCAGCTTCTACTCGTTCACCGATGCCACTGTGGGCAGCTTCATCCGTGCCGGTGAAAACACCACGTACGGTCAGTACTCTTATGACTTCGCTTCGCTGGGCGTGCCAGGTTTGAAAGCTTCGGCTGCTTACCTGTATGGCCGGGACATCAAGGCCACCAATGGCGTGGGTGATGACCTGAACGAGCGCGAGACCGACCTGCGTGTGGATTACGTGATTCAAACCGGTCCGCTCAAAGGGTTCGGTACGACGGTGCGTCACGGTATGTATCGTGGTAATACCAGTACGCTTGATGAAGACCAGACCCGTCTGATCTTCAACTACACCTACGCCTTCAAGTAAGCCGTAGCAAAAAGCCTCGTCAACGGACGAGGCTTTTTTTCGTGTCCATTTTTATATTCCATAAACAATGTTTGTGATGATTTTTTATTCTTTTTAGCTTTTTTCTTAAGCGCTTAAAGTAAGGCCATCCGACACGCACCGTAAGCCTCGGATAGAGCTTTAAATCCCTCGAACACCCAAAAATTCCAGGAATCGGTTTGTCGCCGATACCTCGGGTCTGCGCTGTCGGGGCATATTCCTAAATGCGATTAAAATGGATTTTGCAATTCTTTTTAGGATTATGAAGGAGTATTCTGCGCGACCCAAAAAAACGACCGGTCCAGACGGTCTGGCGCGAATGGCGCTTGCGGATCCAGGGCATTCGACCCAGGACCAGGAATTAGAAAACGATAGGAGCGAAACAATGAACAAGTCCACCTTGGCCCTGGCTGTGGCCGTAGGGGTTTTGGCGCAGCAGGCAAGCGCCGCCGGTTTCATCGAAGACAGCAAGGCAACGTTGGGGCTGCGCAACTTCTACATCAACACCGACTACCGTGACGGTACCGGTCCGAACAAAAACGAAGAATGGGGCCAGGGTTTCGATCTGCGCTTCACCTCCGGTTATACCCAAGGCACTGTTGGCTTCGGTGTAGATGCGATCGGCCTGTTGGGCGTTAAGCTGGATTCGGGCGGCGGCACCAACGGTGCTACCAATAACTCTTATGGCGGTACGGTTTTCCCAAGCAAGTCCAACGGCGAAGCGGTTGATAACTTCTCTAGCCTGGGTGTGACTGCCAAAGCCAAGATCTCTCAGACCGAGCTGAAATTGGGCACCCTGCAGCCAAAACTGCCAGTGATCGTGACCAACGATGGGCGTCTGCTTCCACAAACCTGGCAGGGTGGTCAACTCAGCTCGGGCGACATCAAGGACCTGACCCTGATCGGTGGCCAGATCGAGCAGGTAAAAGGTCGTAACTCGAGCAACAACGAACAGTTGTCGATCGCGGGCGCCAACAGCCGTGCCGCAACAGGTCGAGACAGCAACAAGTTCATCTACGCCGGTGGTGACTACAAACTCTCCAAGGACCTGACTGCCCAGTACTACTACGGCAACCTCGAAGAGTTCTACAAGCAACATTTTCTGGGCCTGGTGCACAACTGGGCAATCGGTCCGGGTGTGTTGAAGTCGGACTTGCGCTACTTCAACAGCTCCGATGACGGTGCCAACGGTCACGACCCACTGTACTACTCCACTGGCAACTACAACGCTCCGAGCGGTAAAGGCAAGGTCGACAACAACCTGTACAGCGGCCTGTTCCTCTATACCGTTGCCGGTCACACCTTCGGTGGCGGTTACCAGGTCAGCAACGGCAGCAGCGATTTCCCGTGGCTGAACCAGGGCGACGGTTCGTCGGCCTACATCATCACCGACTCGCAAATCCAGAAGTTCGCCCGCGCTGGCGAACGCACCTGGCAGGCACGCTACTCGTATGACTTCGCCAAGGTCGGCGTGCCTGGCCTGACGGCGGGTGTGGTGTACCTGCATGGCGACGACATCGATACCGTCAACGCTGCCGGTCGTGAAGCGGCTAACGGCGCTTCCGAGTGGGAACGCGACCTGACCGTGGGTTACGTTGTTCAGTCCGGTGCGTTGAAAAACCTCGGGGTGATGTGGAAAAACGCCACCTGGCGCACCGATCTGCCGAACACTCGCTCCCAGGACGAGAACCGCCTGATCGTCAGCTACTCGATCCCGCTGTTGTAATAGCGTGTGGGAGCGAGCCTGCTCGCGAAAGCGGTGTGTCATTCAGCAGGTTTGCGGCTGACACGACGCCTTCGCGAGCAGGCTCGCTCCCACAGGGTAACCGAGGCAAAAAAAGCCCCGCCCGGCATCACGCCGGGCGGGGCTTTTGTGTTTTCAAGGCGGGCTCACCCCCGTAAACCCGCCTTGAAAGTCCCCTCTTTTGCAGCAACTCAAGGCCTTCTCGAACCTTGCCGCCGATGTTCGGCGCGATGGGTTCGCGCGTCCAGTGAAGAGATGTTTAATATTTCTTTTTGATCTAAATAAATCGATATTTATTCTTTTTAATGAATAAGAAATACAGGCACAGTTGATCTCAACCAGCACTCATCAGGAGCAGCACCATGAGCATCAGACTGGGCGATATCGCCCCGGATTTCGAACAGGATTCCAGCGCCGGTACCATCCGGTTCCACCAGTGGCTGGGCGATAGCTGGGGTGTGCTGTTTTCCCACCCGGCCGACTTCACGCCGGTGTGCACCACCGAGCTCGGCTTCACGGCCCGGTTGAAAGATGAATTCGCCAAGCGTGGGGTCAAGGCCATCGCGCTGTCCGTCGACCCGGTGGATTCGCACCATAAGTGGATTGAAGACATCAACGAAACCCAGAACACTGTGGTCAATTTCCCGATTCTCGACGACGCCGACCGCAAGGTCTCGGACCTGTACGACCTGATCCATCCCAACGCCAACGACACCCTGACGGTGCGCTCGCTGTTCGTGATCGACCCGAACAAAAAGGTACGGTTGACCATCACCTACCCGGCGAGCACCGGCCGCAATTTCCATGAAATCCTGCGGGTGATCGACTCGTTGCAACTCACCGACAACTACAAGGTAGCCACCCCGGCCAACTGGCAGGACGGTGATGAGGTGGTGATTGTGCCGTCGCTCAAGGATGAAGATGAAATCAAACAGCGCTTTCCCAAGGGCTATCGCGCCGTTAAGCCTTACTTGCGCCTGACGCCGCAACCGAACCGGTAATCTCTACATTTGTGGTGTGGCGGACGCCGCCTTCGCGAGCAGGCTCGCTCCCACAGTGGTACGCAGCTACCTGTGGGAGCGAGCCTGCTCGCGAAAGCGGTGGATCGGGCACCGCAGAATCCAGATTGAACGAATCCATAAAGCAGGGGATTTCAGGCCGTTTCGACGGCCTTTTTTTCGCTTGGGAGAAATTGAATTGTATATCTCCAAAACGAATAACCAAATGA
This sequence comes from Pseudomonas sp. LBUM1649, assembly GCF_059716155.1. Lineage (NCBI taxonomy): Bacteria > Pseudomonadati > Pseudomonadota > Gammaproteobacteria > Pseudomonadales > Pseudomonadaceae > Pseudomonas > Pseudomonas sp. LBUM1649. Next base: position 6,368,964 of record NZ_CP166807.1, on the reverse strand, counting down.
GTAAATATGATTTATGGATATATAAATCACCTGTTAAGGTCACTCCATCAAAGCGAGATCGCAAGCCGCGAATCGCCAATACCGTTCAAGGAATCGTCTGAATGCTGGTCGTCTCACTCGGTGGCAGTCCCAGCCAGCGCTCCCGGTCCGGGGTTTTGCTGGAGCGCTCCCAGCGTTGGTTGCAAGGGCAGGGCGTGGAGGTTGTGAGTTATCAGGTACGGGACTTCCCGGCCGAAGACTTGCTGCACGCCCGCTTCGACAGCCCGAGGGTCGTCGATCTGCTGCAACAGATTGAAAACGCCGATGGCCTGCTGATCGCCACGCCGGTCTACAAGGCTTCTTTCTCCGGTGCGTTGAAAACCGTGCTGGATCTGCTGCCCGAGCGTGCTCTGGCGCACAAAGTGGTTTTGCCAATGGCAACCGGGGGCAGCATCGCTCACATGCTGGCGGTGGACTACGCGCTCAAGCCGGTGTTGTCGGCGTTGAAAGCCCAGGAAATGCTTCACGGGATTTTCGCCGTGGACAGTCAGATCGCTTACGGCGAAGGCACTGCGCAGGCGCAGTTGGCGCCGGAGCTGGAGCAAAGATTGAACGAGTCGCTGGAGTTGTTTTTCAGCGCCATGGCACGACGGCCCAAGCCGCTCGATCCGCAGCTGTTGAATGATCGTTTGTTGAGTGCTCGCTGGAGCATTTAAGCCCTACCTCAAAATTGAAGTACTGGCCTTACTCGCCCGCCAACGGGCAAGCAGGTGCAGCCAAAAACCCTACTGCAAAAAGGAGAGCGCCATGCGCCCTGTCATTTTGCGTCGTGGTCTGGTCGCTCTGTTTGCTGCGGCTGTCACCTTCGGCGCCATTACTCAAGCTCAGGCCGAGACACTTCGAATCGGCTATCAGAAATACGGCACCCTGGTGCTGCTCAAAGCCAAAGGCACCCTGGAAAAACGCCTCGCCGCCCAAGGTGTGGACGTGCAATGGACTGAATTCCCCGGTGGCCCGCAACTGCTTGAAGGCCTGAACGTCGGCTCCATCGACTTCGGCGTCACCGGCGAAACCCCGCCAGTGTTCGCCCAGGCAGCCGGCGCTGATCTGCTCTACGTCGCCTACGAACCGCCAGCGCCGCACAGCGAGGCGATCCTGGTACCGAAGGACTCGCCGATCAAATCGGTGAAGGACCTCAAGGGCAAGAAAGTCGTCCTGAACAAAGGCTCCAACGTGCATTACCTGCTGGTCCGTGCCCTGGAAGACGCCGGCCTCAAGTACACCGATATCCAGACCGTATTCCTGCCGCCGGCCGATGCCCGCGCCGCGTTCGAGCGTGGCAGCGTCGATGCCTGGGTCATTTGGGACCCGTACCAGGCCGCCGCCGAACAGCAGCTGCAAGCGCACACCCTGCGCGATGGCCAGGGCATCGTCGATAACCACCAGTTCTACCTCGCTACCAAGCCCTATGCGCAGAAAAATCCTGAGGTGATCAAGACCTTAGTGGAAGAAGTGCGTGCGGTCGGTGAATGGTCCAAAGCCAATCCGGAAGACGTAACCAAACAGGTTTCGCCACTGCTTGGTCTGCCAGCGGAAATCACCCTGACGTCGGTGAAACGCCAGGGCTACGGCGCGCTGTTCCTGACCCCGGAAGTGGTCGCGGCCCAGCAGAAAATCGCCGACAGCTTCTACCAGCTCAAGCTGATTCCCAAGCCGCTCCGCATCAAGGACGTGATCTGGACGCCACCGGCGGCCGTTGCCAAAGCACCGTAATTCGATCCCATAAGGAGACCACTCCATGAGCCTCAATATCTTCTGGTTCCTGCCTACCCACGGCGACGGCCATTACCTTGGCACCGCCGAAGGCGCTCGCGCCGTCGACCACGGTTACCTGCAACAAGTCGCGCAAGCGGCGGATCGACTGGGCTTCGGCGGGGTGCTGATCCCTACCGGTCGTTCCTGCGAAGATTCCTGGCTGGTAGCCGCGTCGCTGATTCCAGTGACCCAGCGTTTGAAATTCCTTGTCGCTCTGCGCCCCGGGATCATTTCCCCGACGGTGGCGGCGCGTCAGGCGGCCACTCTGGATCGCTTGTCCGGCGGGCGTGCGCTGTTCAATCTGGTAACAGGCGGTGATCCGGAAGAATTGGCCGGCGATGGACTGTTCCTGACCCACGAAGAGCGCTATCAGGCCTCGGTGGAATTCACCCGCATCTGGCGTCGGGTGCTGGAAGGCGAAACTGTCGATTACGACGGTCAGCACATCAGTGTGAAAGGCGCCAAGCTGCTTTATCCACCGATCCAGCAACCACGTCCGCCGCTGTACTTCGGCGGTTCGTCGGAAGCGGCGCAGGACCTGGCGGCAGAACAGGTGGAAATGGTCCTGACCTGGGGCGAGCCACCAGCCGCCGTGGCGGAAAAAATCGAGCAGGTTCGGGCCAAAGCCGCGAAGCTCGGTCGCACCGTGCGCTTCGGTATTCGTCTGCATGTGATCGTTCGTGAAACCAACGACGAAGCCTGGCAAGCGGCGGATCGGCTGATCTCGCATCTGGACGACGAAACTATCGCTCGCGCCCAGGCATCTTTGGCGCGCTTCGACTCGGTTGGCCAGCAACGCATGGCAGCGCTACACGGCGGCAATCGCGACAATCTGGAAGTCAGCCCTAACCTGTGGGCCGGTGTCGGTCTGGTGCGTGGAGGTGCCGGTACGGCGCTGGTGGGTGACGGTCCAACAGTGGCTGCCCGCGTGAAGGAATACGCGGACCTGGGCATCGACACCTTCATCTTCTCCGGTTATCCACACCTGGAAGAGTCGTACCGCGTCGCTGAACTGTTGTTCCCGCACCTTGATATCGAACGTCCCGAGTTGCCGAAAGGCGCCGGTTACGTCAGTCCGTTTGGCGAGATGGTGGCCAACGATATTCTTCCCAAAGCCGCGTCCCAGAGCTGAGGCGCGCCATGAAGAAAATCATCCACAGCCTCGCGCCATGGGCGTTGCCGCTTTTGCTGCTGGCGGTGTGGCAGGTGTCGGTGTCGGCGGGCTGGTTGTCGACACGGATTCTGCCGGCGCCAATCGCCGTGATCGAAGCCGGTGTCAGCCTGGTGCGCAGCGGCGAGATCTGGACTCACCTGGCAATCAGCGGCTGGCGTGCCGCGCTGGGCTTCGCCATCGGCGGCAGCATCGGCCTGACCCTGGGCTTTATCACCGGCCTGTCGAAATGGGGCGAGCGCCTGCTCGACAGCTCGGTGCAGATGATCCGCAACGTGCCGCACCTGGCGCTGATTCCACTGGTGATCCTGTGGTTCGGCATCGACGAGTCGGCGAAGATTTTCCTGGTGGCGCTGGGCACCTTGTTCCCGATCTACCTCAACACTTATCACGGTATCCGCAACGTCGATCCGGCGTTGGTGGAGATGTCGCGCAGTTACGGTCTGTCCGGTTTCAGCCTGTTCCGCCAAGTGATCCTGCCGGGGGCATTGCCTTCGATTCTGGTCGGTGTGCGGTTCGCATTGGGCTTCATGTGGCTGACGCTGATTGTCGCCGAAACCATTTCCGCCAGCTCTGGCATTGGCTATCTGGCGATGAATGCCCGGGAGTTTTTGCAGACTGACGTCGTGGTGTTGGCGATTCTGCTGTACGCGGTGCTCGGCAAACTGGCCGACCTCGCGGCCCGTGGACTTGAACGCGTTTGGCTGCGCTGGCATCCGGCCTATCAGGTCGTCAAGGGAGGTGCCGCATGACTGCTCAACAACCTCCACGCCTGTTGCGCGGGATTCCGCTGGCGGTGCGCAAGTTGCAAAAAACCTTTGGTTCGCGGCAAGTGCTGCGTGAGATCGACCTGCACATTCCGGCGGGCCAGTTCGTTGCGGTCGTCGGTCGTAGCGGCTGCGGCAAAAGCACCTTGCTGCGTTTGCTCGCTGGCCTCGACCAGCCCACCGGCGGTGAACTGCTGGCGGGTTCCGCACCGCTGAGCGAGGCGCGGGAAGACACTCGCCTGATGTTCCAGGAAGCGCGTTTGCTGCCGTGGAAAAAGATCATCGACAACGTTGGCCTCGGCCTCAAGGGCAACTGGCGTCCACAGGCGCTGGAAGCTTTGGAAGCGGTCGGTCTGGCGGATCGCGCCAACGAATGGCCGGCGGCACTGTCCGGTGGGCAGAAGCAACGCGTAGCGCTGGCCCGGGCGCTGATCCATCAGCCGCGCTTGCTTTTGCTCGACGAACCGCTTGGCGCGTTGGATGCCCTGACCCGAATTGAAATGCAGCAACTGATCGAACGGCTCTGGCAACAGCACGGCTTCACCGTGTTGCTGGTGACCCACGACGTCAGTGAAGCGGTGGCGATCGCCGATCGGGTGATCCTGATCGAAGACGGCGAAGTCGGCCTCGACCTGCACGTGGAGCTGCCGCGCCCTCGGGTCCGTGGTTCCCATCGGCTGGCGGCGCTGGAAACCGAAGTCCTCAACCGTGTGCTGTCACTGCCCGGCCAGCCGCCGGAGCCGGAACCTGTTTCACCATTGCCTACGCAGTTGCGTTGGGCTCAATAACTCAAGCCTCAATCAACGACAGGAATCAACATCATGACTATCAAGGCCATCAACGTACGCAACCAGTTCAAAGGCTCCATCAAGGAAATCGTCCTCGGTGACGTGCTGTCGGAAATCGATGTGCAGACGGCTTCCGGGATCGTCACGTCGGTGATCACCACGCGTTCGGTAAAGGAGCTGGAACTGGCCGTGGGCAGTGAAGTGATCGCGTTTGTGAAATCGACCGAGGTGTCGATCGCCAAGTTGTGAGTCGTACGCGTGATCGTTCCCACGCGCAGCAAAGGAATGCCTCAACGGACGCTCCGCGTTCGGCCTTTGGGGACGCAGAGCGTCCCGGGCTGCATTCCCACGCAGAGCGTGGGAACGATCAGAGTGCGGAGCGCTTCGGGAGGTACGGCGGTAAATACAGCCCCAGATAAGCATCAAACACCCGCATCCCTTCCTCAGCCATGCGTGGCGTGATCTGCCCGTGCTGCTGCACCGAGCGCGCATAAACCCGGTCACCTAGTTCCATGGCCAGCGCAAACACATCGACATCGTTCGGCAGCTTCGGCAGCTCGAAGTGATGGTCGAACAGTTTGTGCATCAGATCGCCCAGTTCGATGTCGTGCTGGCGGTCGGCCTGGGTGACTTCGGTCAGACCGTGCTGGGCCAGGATGAGTTGGCGGGCTGCGGCGTCTTCGCTGTAGATCTCAAGCATGCGTTGCTCGACCAGCCGCGACAGGTCACGCCAGCCACTCAATGCGTCATGGTCGATGGGCGCCTGCAGGCAGGCGCGGAAGGCCGCGTGGACGTCGGCCGTCAGCGCTTCGAGCAGGGACGGGACGCTGGCGAAGAAATGGTAGACGGAGGAGGGCGGGATCTGCGCGCGTTCGGCGACGCTGTAGATCGACAGACTGGCCACGCCCTCGGCGGCCAGCAGCGTACGGGCGGCATCGAGTATCGAATCGATCCGGGCCTGGCTGCGTGCACGGGGTTTGCGGGGGGTGGCGGTGCGCGTCATTGGAGTCTCCTGCGGGGCAGGGGGCATTGTACGCAAATCCATGTAGCGACGATTACCCCTGTGGCGAGGGGATTTAGCGAAACGTCGCACCGCCCCGTTCGGCTGCGAAGCCGTCGCAAAACCGCTGTGCTCGATATTCCTGACGCACCGCGGTTGCACATTTTGGGGCCGCTTCGCGACCCAGCGGGGATAAATCCCCTCGCCACAACGTCAGTGTTCGGCCATAAAAAAACGCCGTCGGCCTTATCAGCCGACGGCGTTTTTTTTACTGCAACCACTTACACGGTATGCAGGTACCAGTTGTACTCAAGGTCGGAGATGGAGTGTTCGAACTCTTCCAGCTCACTCTCTTTACAGGCCACGAAGATATCGATGTATTTCGGATCGATGTACTTGGCCATGACTTCGCTGTCGTCCAGCTCGCGCAACGCATCGCGCAGGTTGTTCGGCAGGCTTTGCTCGTTCTGCTCGTAGCTGTTGCCTTCAACCGGAGCATTCGGTTCGATCTTGTTGACCAGGCCGTGGTGCACACCTGCCAGGACCGAAGCCATCAGCAGGTACGGGTTGGCATCGGCGCCGGCCACGCGGTGTTCGATACGCACGGCATCGGCGGCGCCGGTCGGTACGCGAATCGCTACGGTGCGGTTGTCCAGGCCCCAGCACGGAGAGTTCGGCACATAGAACTGCGCGCCGAAACGACGGTAGGAGTTGACGTTCGGGCAGAGGAAAGCCATCTGCGCCGGTAGGGTCTCGAGCACACCGCCGATCGCGTGACGCAGTGCGGCGTTCTGCTCGGGATCCTCGCTGGCAAAAATATTTTTGCCGTCTTTGTCGAGAATCGAAATGTGCACGTGCAGACCGTTGCCCGCCTGGCCTGGGTAAGGCTTGGCCATGAAGGTGGTGTCCATTTCATGGTCGTAGGCGATGTTCTTGATCAGGCGCTTGAGCAGGACTGCATAGTCGCAGGCCTTGATCGGGTCGGCCACGTGGTGCAGGTTCACTTCGAACTGCGCCGGGGCACTTTCCTTGACGATGGCGTCGGCCGGGATGCCTTGCTCTTTCGCACCTTCCAGAATGTCCTGGAGGCAGTCGACGTATTCGTCGAGGTCGTCGATCAGGTAGACCTGTGTCGAGTGTGGGCGTTTGCCGGACACCGGTGAGCGTGGCGGTTGCGGTCGACCGTTCACGTTTTCCTGGTCGATCAGGTAGAACTCCAGTTCGAACGCGGCGCAGATGGTCAGGCCCATTTCGTCGAACTTGCGCACTACATTGGCTAGCACTTCTCGCGGGTCGGCAAAGAACGGCTGGCCTTCCAGTTCGTGCATGGTCATCAACAGTTGCGCGGTCGGGCGCTTCTGCCATGGCTCGTTGCACAGGGTATCGGGGATTGGATAGCAGATTCGGTCAGCATCACCGATGTCCAGGCCCAGGCCGGTGCTTTCCACCGTAGAGCCATTGATATCCAGAGCAAATAGGGAGGCCGGCAGATTGATGCCTTTCTCGTAAACCTTGTGGAGACTGGTGCGTTCGATGCGCTTGCCGCGCACCACACCATTCATATCCGCAATCAGAAGGTCAACGTACAGAACCTCAGGATGTTCCTTAAGGAACGCGTTCGCTTCGTTAAGCTGAACGGCACGCGGGGGTACCGACATGATGCAACACCTTTGTTGTTAAAAATATCAATCATTGATCTTTTCGGATTCCAGTCAACCCGAACGGCATGCCGAAGTCAAGTGAGGCCTTTTTTGCCCTAAAAAAGCGCTCGTGTGGCTTTTTTGAGGCTCTTTGGGGCGTTTTTATACCCCTTGGCCGTTTGACCCCCGCAGGCTTGAGCCGGCCGTGTTGTATTTTTTACGGGGGTGTTGTGTAAAAAAATGAACAAGGCTAAGCTCGAATCAAACCCATAACAGCAATAATACCGGGGTGTTTCATGTCTCGCCTGCCGATAATCGGCGTCACCGCCTGCTCTTCGCAGATCGGTCTGAATGCTCATCACATCAGTGGCGACATCTGCGTCAGCGCCGTGGCCGCAGCGGCTCCGGGCCTGTCGGTGATCTTTCCGTCCCTGGCGGATCAACCGTTCCTGTCCGATATTCTGGACGGCCTCGACGGCACACCCATTACGGTTACTCCATTCAATATAGAACCGATTCACAATAGCGGCTCGGCCATCGTGCAGGGCACCGCTCGCGATTCTGCACGCCTGGTAACTGCAGAAGTACACACAAGCACGATAGCCTGGCGCAAACTTGCATTTCAACGCGACGCCGATGCGTCAACTATCGCCTGACTCCCGAGAGTCAGGAAACTCAAAGCCTAGAGGCATTTATGAGTAACAACCTCGACCAGCTCACCGATTGGTTGAAAGACCACAAGATCACAGAAGTCGAATGCATGATCGCAGACTTGACCGGGATCACCCGGGGCAAGATCTCGCCGACCAACAAATTCATCGCCGAAAAGGGCATGCGCCTGCCCGAGAGCGTTCTGCTGCAAACCGTGACCGGCGACTATGTTGAAGACGGCATCTATTACGAACTGCTCGACCCGGCCGACATCGACATGATCTGCCGCCCCGACCAGAACGCGGTGTTCCTGGTGCCATGGGCCGTCGAGCCGACCGCCCAGGTGATCCACGACACCTACGACAAGAAGGGCAATCCGATTGAGCTGTCACCGCGCAACGTGCTCAAGAAGGTCTTGAAACTCTATTCCGACAGGGGCTGGCAGCCAATCGTGGCGCCGGAAATGGAGTTCTACCTGACCAAGCGCAGTGACGACCCGGATTATCCGTTGCAGCCGCCGATCGGCCGTTCCGGACGCCCGGAAATCGGTCGCCAGTCGTTCTCCATCGAGGCGGCGAACGAGTTCGATCCGTTGTTCGAGGACGTTTATGACTGGTGCGAATTGCAGGAACTGGACCTCGACACGCTGATCCACGAGGACGGCACGGCGCAGATGGAGATCAACTTCCGCCACGGCGACGCCCTGTCCCTGGCCGACCAGATCCTGGTGTTCAAACGCACCATGCGCGAAGCCGCCCTCAAACACAACGTGGCCGCGACCTTCATGGCCAAGCCGATGACCGGTGAGCCTGGCAGCGCCATGCACCTGCACCAGAGCATCATCGACATCGAGACCGGCAAGAACATCTTCTCCAATGAAGACGGGACCATGAGCCAGCTGTTCCTCAACCACATCGGTGGGCTGCAGAAACTCATCCCGGAATTGCTGCCGCTGTTCGCCCCCAACGTCAACTCGTTCCGCCGCTTCCTGCCGGACACCTCGGCACCGGTGAACGTGGAATGGGGCGAAGAGAACCGCACCGTGGGCCTGCGGGTGCCGGATGCCGGGCCACAGAACCGGCGCGTGGAAAACCGCCTGCCGGGTGCCGATGCCAACCCGTACCTGGCCATTGCCGCGAGCCTGCTGTGCGGCTACATCGGCATGGTCGAAGGCCTGAACCCGAGCGCACCGGTGGTGGGCCGTGGTTATGAGCGCCGCAACCTGCGCCTGCCACTGACCATCGAAGACGCACTCGAGCGCATGGAACACAGCGCGACCATCGAGCGCTACCTGGGCAAGACTTTCATCACTGGCTACGTCGCGGTCAAGCGGGCCGAGCATGAAAACTTCAAGCGCGTGATCAGTTCGTGGGAACGGGAATTCCTGCTTTTTGCCGTCTGATGCGCCGGGCGCCGCCGTTGTCGGGTGGCGCTCTCACCTGGATTTTTTAGGAGATTCGTATGACCAGCAACAACCCGCAAACCCGTGAATGGCAAACCCTGAGCAACGATCATCACCTGGCCCCGTTCAGCGACTTCAAGCAGCTGAAAGAGAAAGGCCCGCGGATCATCACCAACGCCAAGGGCGTTTACCTGTGGGACAGCGAAGGCAACAAGATCCTCGACGGCATGGCCGGTCTGTGGTGCGTAGCCATCGGCTACGGTCGCGATGAACTGGCCGATGCCGCCAGCAAGCAAATGCGCGAGCTGCCGTACTACAACCTGTTCTTCCAGACCGCCCACCCGCCGGTGCTGGAGCTGGCCAAGGCCATCGCCGATGTCGCGCCAGAAGGCATGAACCACGTGTTCTTCACCGGTTCCGGCTCTGAAGGCAACGACACCATGCTGCGAATGGTTCGTCACTATTGGGCGATCAAGGGCCAGCCGAAGAAAAAAGTCATCATCAGCCGCAAGAACGGTTATCACGGTTCCACCGTAGCAGGCGCGAGCCTGGGCGGCATGACCTACATGCACGAACAAGGCGACTTGCCGATTCCGGGCATCGTCCACATCGCCCAGCCGTACTGGTTCGCCGAAGGTGGCGACATGACCCCGGAAGAGTTCGGGATCTGGGCCGCCAATCAGCTGGAAGAGAAAATCCTGGAAGTGGGCGTCGACAACGTCGGTGCGTTTATTGCCGAGCCGATCCAGGGTGCCGGTGGCGTGATCATTCCGCCAGACACCTACTGGCCGCGCATCAAGGAAATCCTCGCCAAGTACGACATCCTGTTCGTGGCTGATGAAGTGATCTGTGGTTTCGGCCGTACCGGAGAATGGTTCGGCAGCGATTTCTACGACCTCAAGCCGGACATGATGACCATCGCCAAAGGCCTGACCTCCGGCTACATCCCCATGGGTGGCCTGATCGTGCGCGATGAAGTGGTCGAAGTACTCAACGAAGGCGGCGATTTCAACCACGGCTTTACCTACTCCGGGCACCCGGTGGCGGCGGCTGTAGGCCTGGAAAACATCCGTATCCTGCGCGACGAAAAAATTGTCGAGCGCGTGAACACAGAAACGGCACCATATTTGCAAAAACGTCTGCGGGAACTGAACGATCACCCATTGGTGGGCGAAGTTCGTGGGGTCGGTCTGCTGGGGGCGATCGAACTGGTTCAGGACAAAGCCACTCGCAAGCGCTACGAAGGCAAGGGCGTCGGCATGATCTGTCGGCAGTTCTGCTTCGATAACGGGCTGATCATGCGTGCCGTGGGGGACACCATGATCATCGCGCCACCGCTGGTGATTACGCCTGCGGAAATCGATGAGTTGGTGACCAAGGCACGCAAGTGCCTGGACCTGACCCTGAGTACGTTGCAGGCCTAAGTGCTAGGCTCTGAGCGGGAGTCATGAAACTTTCGCTCAGAGCCGTCAGAAAGGTTGGCCTTTTCTTGAAAGACCGCCTCGGATCTTGCCAGACTAGCCGCGGTTCCAGTTGTCCGGGTTCGGCCGCTGAACAAAGTGGTTCAAAAAAGAAAAATTTGGAGCATTACGCATGAAGGCATTAGGAAAAAAGCTTGCTGGCAAGACACTCCTCGCCATGTCCCTGATGGGCATTATGGCGGGTGCGGTTCAGGCGGACGACAAGGTGTTGCACGTCTATAACTGGTCCGATTACATCGCTCCGGACACCATCAAAAAATTCGAAACCGAGTCGGGCATCAAAGTCGTTTACGACGTCTTCGACAGTAACGAAACCCTGGAAGCCAAGTTGCTGGCAGGCAAGTCCGGTTACGACATCGTCGTACCGTCGAACAACTTCCTGGCCAAGCAGATCAAGGCCGGCGTTTACCAGAAGCTGGACAAATCCAAGCTGCCTAACTGGAAAAACCTCAACACTGACTTGCTCAAGGCAGTGTCGGTCAGCGACCCGGGCAACGAACACGCCTTTCCGTACATGTGGGGTTCGATCGGTATCGGCTTCAACGCCGAGAAGGTCAAGGCAGCACTGGGTGCCGACGCACCGACCAATTCCTGGGACCTGCTGTTCAAACCTGAAAACGCCGCCAAGTTGAAGTCGTGCGGTATCAGTTTCCTCGATTCGCCTACCGAGATGATTCCGGTGGCGTTGCACTACCTGGGCTATCCAACCGACAGCCAGGACAAGAAACAACTGGCCGAAGCCGAAGCGCTGTTCCTGAAAATCCGTCCTTCGGTAGGCTACTTCCACTCGTCCAAGTACATCTCCGACCTGGCCAACGGCAACATCTGCGTGGCCGTGGGTTACTCGGGCGACATCTACCAGGCCAAGTCCCGCGCGGCTGAAGCCGGTGACAAAGTGAAGGTCAGCTACAACATTCCCAAAGAAGGTGCCGGCAGCTTCTATGACATGGTCGCCATCCCTAAAGATGCCGAAAACGTCGAGGGCGCCTACAAGTTCATGACCTTCCTGCAGAAGCCGGAAATCATGGCTGAAATCACCAACGCCGTACGCTTCCCGAACGGTAACGCGGCCGCCACGCCATTGGTGGAAAAAGAAATCACTGCCGACCCAGGCATTTACCCGCCAGCGGACGTGCTGGCCAAGCTGTACGCGATTGCCGATTTGCCGGCCGCGACCCAGCGGATCATGACTCGCAGCTGGACCAAGATCAAATCCGGTAAATAAGCCGGTTTGATGCAACAACCTGTTGTTGCCACCTGCGCGGTGGCGACAACAGGATTAATTAAATGACAGAAAGTTTTGCTGGAACGGTTTTTCGAGGGTAAGTTGCGCGCCGGTTTGTTGCCAGGCAGCCATGGCTGTCATGTAACGCGGGGCAACTTGAGCCCAACTCATTTTAGAGGACCTCCACTTGCCTATTTTTTCTTTGTTGCGCAATGCCATGCTGGTCGCTGCCGGGTTGACGCTTGCCGTCAATGTTCAGGCTGCCGGCACAGTGCATATTTATAATTGGTCGGATTATATCGGCGAGACCACCCTGGCCGATTTCCAGAAAGAGACCGGCATCAAGCCGGTGTATGACGTATTCGATTCCAACGAAACCCTGGAAGGCAAGTTGCTGGCCGGGCGTACCGGTTATGACGTAGTCGTGCCGTCCAACCACTTCCTCGGCAAACAGATCAAGGCTGGTGCTTTCCAGAAACTCGACAAGTCGTTGTTGCCCAACTACAAGAATCTCGACCCTGTCCTGCTCAAGCGCCTGGAGCAAAACGATCCGGGTAACCTGTACGCTGTGCCGTACCTGTGGGGCACCAACGGCATCGGTTACAACGTCGACAAGATCAAGGCAGTGCTGGGCGTCGACAAGATCGACTCCTGGGCTGCGGTATTCGAACCGGAAAACATCAAGAAGCTGCACAGCTGTGGCGTGGCGTTCCTCGACTCCGCTGATGAAATGATGCCGACGGTCCTCAACTACATGGGCCTGGATGCCAACAGCACCAACCCCGAGGACTACAAAAAGGCCGAAGCCAAGTTGCTGGCGGTACGGCCTTATGTAACTTACTTCCACTCCTCTAAATACATCGCGGACCTGGCTAACGGCGATATCTGCATCGCGATCGGTTTCTCCGGCGACATGTTCCAGGCCCGCAATCGAGCGGCCGAAGCGAAGAAAGGCGTGAACATCGCCTACTCGATTCCCAAGGAAGGCGGTGCGCTGTGGTTCGACATGCTGGCGATTCCGAAGGACTCGGCCAACGCCAAGGAGGCGCACGCGTTCATCAACTATTTGCTGAAACCTGAGGTGATCGCCCAGGTCAGCGATTACGTCGGCTACGCCAACCCTAACCCGGCGTCGGACAAACTGATGGAACAGTCCATTCGCACCGACGAAGCGGTTTATCCACCGCAGGCAGTGCTCGACAAGACCTACGTGTCCATCGAGTTACCGCCGAACATTCAACGTTTGATGACCCGCAGCTGGACCAAGGTCAAGTCGGGCAAATAGCTTCAAGGCTCAAACTATCCAAGGTTGGCTCACCTTGAGCGAACTGCACTCTTTTTTTTTGGGAGTTTCGTAAATGGCAGTTGCCTCCGGCGCCTATAAGAAAGCCCTCGAGGGCGACCAGTCACCTAAACAGGTGCTGGTCAAAATCGACCGGGTCACGAAGAAGTTCGACGAGACGATTGCCGTGGACGACGTGTCCCTGGAAATCAAGAAAGGCGAGATTTTCGCCTTGCTCGGCGGTTCGGGATCGGGCAAATCCACCCTGCTGCGCATGCTCGCCGGCTTCGAACGACCGACCGAGGGGCGGATCTTCCTCGATGGCGTAGACATCACCGACATGCCGCCGTACGAGCGGCCGATCAACATGATGTTCCAGTCCTACGCCCTGTTCCCGCACATGACCGTGGCGCAGAACATCGCCTTCGGCCTCAAGCAGGACAAACTGCCTGCCGCTGAAGTCGATGCCCGCGTGGCCGATATGCTCAAGCTGGTGCAAATGAGCCAGTACGCCAAACGCAAGCCGCATCAGTTGTCCGGTGGCCAGCGCCAACGTGTGGCCCTGGCCCGTTCGCTGGCCAAGCGGCCGAAGCTGCTGTTGCTCGACGAGCCGATGGGCGCGCTGGATAAAAAACTGCGCTCGCAAATGCAGCTGGAGCTGGTCGAGATCATCGAGCGCGTCGGCGTAACCTGCGTCATGGTGACCCACGACCAGGAAGAGGCCATGACCATGGCCGAGCGCATCGCGATCATGCACCTGGGCTGGATCGCCCAGATCGGCAGCCCGATCGACATCTACGAAACCCCGACCAGCCGCCTGGTCTGCGAATTCATCGGCAACGTCAACATCTTCGACGGTGAAGTGATCGACGACGCCGAAGGCCACGCGATCATCACCTGCAAGGACCTCGACCGGAGGATCTATGTGGGCCACGGCATCAGCACCTCGGTGCAGGACAAGTCCGTGACCTATGCGATCCGTCCGGAAAAACTGCTGGTGACCCCGACCATGCCGACCTGCGAATACAACTGGTCCAGCGGCAAGGTCCACGACATCGCCTACCTTGGCGGTCACTCGGTGTTCTACGTCGAACTGCCGAGCGGCAAAATCGTCCAGTCGTTCGTCGCCAACGCCGAGCGCCGTGGCCAGCGGCCGACCTGGGGTGACCAGGTGTACGTGTATTGGGAAGACGATAGTGGCGTGGTGCTTCGCTCATGAACATGCGCAAATTCAAACGCCGCCTCAATCGAATAATTCCCGGTGGCCGTCAGCTGGTCATCGGGGTTCCCTTCATCTGGCTGTTCCTGTTCTTCATGTTGCCGTTCTTCATTGTCCTGAAGATCAGCTTCGCCGAAGCCGACGTGGCCATTCCGCCGTACACCGAAATCTACAGCTACGCCGAACAGAAGCTGCAGGTGCTGCTCAACCTGGGCAACTACGCGATGCTGGCCGGCGACGAGTTGTACATCGCAGCGTACCTCGGCTCGTTGAAGATGGCGCTGATCAGCACCATCCTCTGCCTGCTGATCGGCTACCCGATGGCCTACGCCATTGCCAGTGCCCGCAAAGAGATGCAAACGGTGCTGGTGCTGCTGATCATGATGCCGACCTGGACCGCGATCCTGATCCGCGTCTACGCGTGGATGGGCATCCTCAGCAACAACGGCCTGCTCAACGGTTTCCTGATGACCATGGGCTGGATCGACGAGCCGCTGCAGATCCTCAACACCAACCTCGCCGTCTACATCGGCGTGGTGTATTCCTATCTGCCGTTCATGATCCTTCCGCTGTACGCCAACCTTGTGAAGCACGACAACAGTCTGCTGGAAGCCGCGTCCGACCTCGGTTCGAGCACCTTCAACAGCTTCTGGAAGATCACCATTCCGCTGTCGAAAAACGGCATCATCGCCGGCTGCATGCTGGTGTTCATCCCGGTGGTGGGTGAGTTCGTGATCCCGGAACTGCTCGGCGGTCCGGAGACCCTGATGATCGGTAAAGTGCTCTGGCAAGAGTTCTTCAACAACCGTGACTGGCCGGTGGCATCCGCCCTGGCGGTGGTGATGCTGGCGATCCTGATTGTGCCGATCATTCTGTTCAACCGCAGTCAGGCCAAGGAAATGGAGGGTAAAGAATGAAACGTTTCCGTTTCTCCAGCCTGATGCTGGTACTGGGTCTGTTGTTCATCTATCTGCCGATGCTGATCCTGGTGATCTACTCCTTCAACGCCTCGAAACTGGTGACGGTGTGGGGCGGCTGGTCGATCAAGTGGTACGTCGGCCTGATGGACAACACCCAATTGATGGGCTCGGTGGTGCGCTCGCTGGAAATCGCCTGCTACACGGCGATTGCGGCGGTGGCGCTCGGTACGCTGGCGGCATTCGTCCTGACCCGTATCACCCACTTCAAGGGTCGCACGCTGTTCGGTGGCCTGGTCACCGCGCCGTTGGTGATGCCCGAAGTGATCACCGGTCTGTCGCTGTTGCTGCTGTTCGTGGCCATGGCGCAGATGATCGGCTGGCCACAGGAACGTGGCATCGTCACCATCTGGATCGCCCACACCACGTTCTGCGCGGCGTATGTGGCGGTGGTGGTGTCGGCGCGCTTGCGTGAGCTGGACCTGTCCATCGAAGAGGCGGCCATGGACCTGGGTGCACGGCCATGGAAAGTGTTCTTCCTGATCACCATCCCGATGATCGCGCCATCCCTGGGCGCCGGCGGCATGATGTCGTTTGCCTTGTCGCTGGATGACCTGGTGTTGGCGAGCTTCGTGTCGGGCCCGGGTTCCACGACCTTGCCGATGGAAGTGTTCTCGGCGGTGCGCCTGGGCGTGAAACCCGAGATCAACGCCGTGGCCAGCCTGATTCTGCTGGCAGTGTCGCTGATGACGTTCCTGGTCTGGTTCTTCAGCCGTCGCGCCGAAGAAGCCCGCAAGCGTGCGATCCAGCAAGCCATCGATGAAAGCGCTGCCGATTCGTGGAAGCAACCGGACGTGCGTCGCGCGCAGCCGGAAGCGGCTTAACAGCTAAAGATGATGATCGTTCCCACGCTCTGCGTGGGAATGCCTCAACGGACGCTCCGCGTTCGGCTCTTGATGGGACGCAGAGCGTCCCGGGCTGCATTCCCACGCAGAGCGTGGGAACGATCATGTGGGGTCAGGCAATCCAAGGGGATTTGCGGATGACATCGACAAAATTCATCGGTTTGAACCCCGGCTCCTGATCCATCAATACATCGGTCTTCACATTGCCGAATGTGGTCTGCGGACGATGGCGCAAGCCGTCGGCACTTGCGCTCGCCGCTCAGCGCACCGAACAGAAACACCCGGCGCGAGTGGTGGTAGAGCAGGTCGGATTCGATGTCGCGGATGTATTCGGTGGTGGCTTTGGCCAAGGCGCTGTCGGGGATTTTGATGCCGGCGATGGTGGTGCTCATGGGCTTTTCCTCAAAGTGAACGCCGAGGCGGCGCCGAGGGTTAAAGTCTGTTCGCAGCCCGCAAATGGAACAATCGATCCATGGCTGCGATCCTTGCCAATGAGCGTGCATATCGCGCCAACCTCGCTAGTTGCCCTCGGATTGGCTAGGGTTGCTCAAATTGAATGGGCTTTTGTGGCGAGGGGATTTAGCGAAACGTCGCACCGCCCCGTTGGAGTGCGCAGCGCTCCCAAGATTTTTGGGGCCGCTGCGCAGCCCAACGGGGATAAATCCCCTCACCACAGGGCGCGAGACTTTTGCCCTGGAGATGATTCGTCCGACGACTCAGGTCGAAGCCGATCGGCTTTACGTTCAGGACGGCGAGCTTTTCACCTCGGCGGGGGGCGGGCAGTCACAGAATTTTGCGGCGATGATCTGAGCCAGGATTTTTGTCGCCTCACAGGACCCCATCGCGAGCAAGCTCGCTCCCACATTAGACCGTGTCTGTCTGGATAACTCGGTCACCTGTGGGAGCGAGCCTGCTCGCGATGGGGCCAGTCCAGCCAATAAAAATTTAATGAGCACTACGCGCCGGCATCAGCTTCAACGTACTGCGCGTATTGGCCGTCACCTCTTCATCATTGAGGTGCGCCTGGAAGTAAATCCCCTCGATGTACGCCTCAGCCTGATCGTCAAAGTGACTGTCGAACGGCACGCCGCTCTGGCCGACCGGGTTGACCGTCAGGCTGTGGGCCGGGTCGGCGAAGTCGATCAGGCGCCGTGTGGATGGGCCGTACGTGACCGGCCACGGTGCCGGGCCGATCTTGGCCGACAGGTTGTTCGGCACTTCATGGGTGCCGGGGGCCGCGAACGGACCGACATTGAAGAGCCGGTCCAGCGGCTTTTGCTGCCCCAGCGGGTGGCCGTGGGTCAGCGTGTGCGCCTTGCCCCATTGCCATTGCGAGAAATCGGCACCCAACGTGGCCTTGAGGTGGGCGATGCTGGCCTGCCATGCAGCTTTGACGGTATCGGCGCGGGTTTCCTTGCCGAGGGTATTGCGGTTGTCCCACCACGGTGAATCCGGCGTCGCCGCCAGGCGCGGCAGAGCGGCATCGATCACCCGGGTCGAGAGCAGCGTTTCGAAGAAGTCATTGCCCAGGTCGTCGCGCATCGCCGCGTCAGCCAGGTTGAACAGCAATTGGTTGAACAGCGTGGCACTGGTCGAGTCCAGCGGATAGTCGCCTTTCCACTGGGCCAGTTGATCCACCAACTTGAGCTCTGCAGGATCGCTGACCACTTCTCGCAGGGTCGGTAGCAGGGGTGCCAACAGACGCGTGCCGTAGGCGGTGGTGGTGCCCAGTTGCAGCTTCTGGCTGTTTTCCAGATCCCACTTGACGTTCTTGTCGCTGAGCTGGCGATTGAGCTGCTGGCCTCGATCGGCGAGGTTGTAATAACCCGGGATCTCCATCCCCGTCGACGACAGCGGCTGGAAGTTGGCCGAGACGATATAGCCCCGTGCCGGGTTCTCTTCCTGCGGGTTGGCGCTGAAAGGATAGAAGCCGTCCTTGTCGGCCTCGGCGGTGCTGCCATCGAGGATAAACCACGGGCGCACCCCGGCAGGGCGCTTGGGCAGTTGCGCCGCGGCCCACCAGCCTATGTCGCCCTTGGCATTGGCCCAGACGATGTTCAGGCCGGGAGCCTGGACCTTGGCGGCAGCGCTACGGGCCTTGGCCAGGGTGTCGGCGCGGTTGAGCTGGTAGAAGCCTTCGATAATCGGGTTCTGGCTTTCGAGAAAACCCCACCACATGGCGATCGGCGTTTTGCTGACGCTGTTGCCCAGCGCATCGTTGACGATCGGACCATGGGGTGACTGGCGCAGCGTCAGGGTGACCGGTGCCTGGCCCTTGACCGCGATCTGTTGTTCGCTGCTGACCATGTCCACCCACTTGCCGCGATACCAGACCTGATTCGGATTGTCCGGATTGACCTTTTCGGCAATCAGGTCGAGGTCGTCGTTCTGGAACATGGTGATGCTCCAGCCGAAGTCACGGTTCAGGCCCAGCGAAGCGAACGGCATCAGGGCCTGATAATGGCCATAGAGCTCGAAGCCCGGAGCCGAGAGCTGCGCTTCGTACCACACCGACGGCGCGGAAAAGCGGATGTGCGGGTCACCGGCCAGCAGCGGCTTGCCGCTTTTGGTGCGGTTGCCGGCAACCGCCCAGGCATTGCTGCCCTCGAACTGCGGCAAGCCGTTGTCGGCCAGGGCCTGTTCGCTCAGGCGGGCGAGGGCGTTGAGGTCTTTCCAGTCGGCGCTGGCGAGGGGCGACGGGGCCGCGCTGTGTCGGTTCGCCAGCACGCCCTTGGGCTGCCAGTCGAGATCGAATACGCTCAAGTAGTCGGCGCCCAATTGATCGCGCACGTAGGTCAGCAGCGGTTCGGTGCGAAACGCCGCGGCAAAACTGTAGGCCATGTAACCGGCGATGCTGATGGTGTCCTGCGCCGTGAACGGGCGCTTGGCAATGCCCAGCACATCGAATTCTACGGGTTTGGCGTGACTGTCCTGGTACTGGTTGATGCCGTCCAGGTAAGCCTGCAGGGCAAGGAAGGCGGGCGATTGCTTGTCCATGTTCGCCAGGTAGGTTTCGGCGCGTTCGCGAATGCGCAGGCTGCGCATCAGCTTGTCGGTGTCGAGCAGTTTCGGCCCGAGCACCTCGGCCAGTTCGCCACGGGCGAGGCGACGCAAAACCTCCATCTGGAACAGCCGATCCTGGGCGTGGACGTAGCCGAGGGCGCGGTACAGGTCGGTTTCGTTGTCGGCACGGATGTGCGGGATGCCACGCTCGTCATAGCGTACGGTGACCGAACCTTGCAGGTGCTGCAGTTCCACCATGCCCTGGCGTGACGGCTGCTTGCTGTAGACGTACCAGCCGGCCCCTGCGGCAAGCGCGACGATCAGCAAACCGAGCGCGGTCAGGCTACGTTTCATGGTGACTCCTTATTGTTATTGGTGACAGCAATTCCCTGGCGAGACTGTTTAACATGACAAGCCGGTTTGGCCCATCGCCCGTAGGAGGGATTCTCGTCTGCTGTCTGCGTTACGTCGTCGGGACGACAGGCCACGGGCAGTAACACCCCACCGCCAGTGTGTGCGTGGCACTCACTTCGCGGCCTTCGTTCAACGCTTGCAGGATCGGCTCGATAAAGCTGTTGCTGGAATTGCAGGTCAAACCTTCGCTGTAGGGCCCGAAGTACGCGAGTTTGCCGTTGCGATCCCAGATCGCCACGGCGGGGCTGGCGGGGATCTGTTCGGAGCCGGGCAGGACGCTGAGGGGCTTCAACGTGTTTAAGGTGCCTGGCAACTGACCGTGGCTGCCCGGCTTTTGCACGGCATAAAACTCCACGCCCTGCGGCTCATACCGTTCAACCAGTTCGCTGAGGTGTTGTTGATTGCCGACATTGCAGGGGCAGGCCGGGTCCCAGAAGTGCACGAGACGGATGGCGCCGGGGCCGGCAAGGGTGTCGGGCAGGCGCAGCGGATCACCGGAGAACATCGCCGTGTGCTCGCTGAATGCCCGCAGATAGCGCCCCTGAAACCAATCGTAGGCGGCCCACAGCACCCCGGCGCACACGAGGGCGAGCAGGCTGGCGAGCAGGGTGGCGCGATAGGGCGAGCGCATGGAGTCACTCCTTGAGGGCCGGCTAGCTTGCCATGCTTGCCGCGACAGATGAATATCGCAGGTCTACAAAGTCCGTTTCGTCCTCTGGAATGCCCATGTCAGTGACCTTCGACCCCGACCATCTGCGTGCCAGCCTGCGGCCGCTGGCGCATGGGCAGCCGTTGTCAGCGGAAGCCCAGGCTTATCAACGGTTTTATGGGCTGGATTTCTCGACGCGCAATGTACGCAGCGCCCTGGGGTGTTTTCAGGTCGATGGTTATGAGGTGGTCAGCCAGGTCTGGTGGCCAGAGCAGGTGAAGGCGACGCTGTTTGTCTTTCACGGTTTTTACGACCACACCGGTCTGTACCGGCATGTGATCGAGTGGGCGCTGGAGCAAGGCTTCGCCGTGATTGCCTGCGACTTGCCGGGCCATGGACTTTCCAGTGGCGAGCGGGCGAGCATCAAGGACTTCGCCGAGTATCAGGACACCCTGCAAGGGTTGTTTGCCGAGGCACAATCGCTCGACTTGCCACAACCCTGGCACCTGTGCGGGCAGAGTACCGGTGGCGCAATCGTGATTGATCATGTGCTCAATGCGGGGGCAGGCAGTCCGGCCCAGGGCCAGGTGATTCTGCTGGCGCCGCTGGTGCGGCCACGGGCATGGGGCTGGTCGCAACTGAGCTATTACCTGCTCAGACCTTTCGTCAAAGCCATCGCCCGACGATTTAGCGAGAACTCCAACGACCCCGAATTCTTGCCGTTCCTGCAAGCCGATCCGTTGCAGCCGCTACGACTGCCAACGGCGTGGGTGGGGGCGTTGGCGCGCTGGATCAAGCGCGTCGAAGCGGCGCCGGCAAGTACCAGGAGACCGCTGATTGTGCAGGGGCAGGCGGACATGACCGTGGATTGGCAACATAACCTCGAAGTCCTGCGGGGCAAGTTTGATCGGCCACAGGTATTGATGCTGCCTGAGGCACGGCATCATCTGGCAAATGAAACGCTGGTGTTGCGCGGGGAGTATTTCGGGTTTTTGACCAAGCGGATCAAGGGGCGGAATCTGTAGCGATTGTCAGGGCCTCATCGCCAGCAGGCTGGCTCCCACAATGGATCTGCGTGCACCGGCCCCCTGTGGGAGCTAGCCTGCTAGCGATAGCGATCTAACTATCGCCAAAAATCACTGGCTGAGATTTGAAGTACTTTGCCCCACCGCCAACCCCGCCCGAATCGCCGCCAGCGCCGCCTGGTAATAGGCCTTGCCTTCAGCCGACTCGGCAAACGTGGCGAATTCTTCCAGTTCCTCATCCGACAGGTCGCGATAGACGTACAGCAGCGTGTTGTTCAGGTCGCTGCCGATCTGGTCCATCAAGCGCTGACGCTGCCCGTTCAGCATGCTTTGGGTCTGGCCGGCGCCGAGCAGACCGGGGATCATCGAGCTGAGGCTGTCGGCTGCGACACCGGCAATCGCCAGGCTGACTTCCGCGCCGGCCTCGCGAGCAGGCAGGGCCTGGGCCAGGTGGCCGATGATCAGCAGGCGGCTGTCGCTGGCCTGCATCTTGGGCAAGCCCTTGGCGTTTTTCGCCAGTTGATCGCGGCGGGTCGCGAGCAATTCGGCGGCGACGATTTTCTTGCCCAGCGGCGATTGAAAGAACGCCAGCGCCGGTTTCGGATCGGCGAGGTTCTTGCGCAGCTGCGCTTCGGCACGCTGGTCCACGGCCTTGGGCGCGAAACGCTGATTGCTGTTGTTTACCAACGCCTGGAAAACCGCCGGTGGCAGGCTGCTTTGGTAGCGCTGTTGAGCGGCCGAGAGGGCGTCGTTGAAATGCGCGCGTTGTTCTGGCCAGCCGGCGACCTTGTACAGTTGGTCGTGGCCGTCTGCCCAGGCGGGCATAACACAGAGCATCAGCAGGGAGAAAAGCAAACGGCGCATAGGGACTCCTGTCAGCAGGCGACTATTCTCCGTGCGGCATACAGTCTTGTCGAGAATTCGTATCAACCCGCTGCGTGGCTCTGTCGGATTTTCAGGCGCAGGAATACTATGCGCGCCATGCAAATACCTTCTGATCATCCGCTGCTGTTACGAATCGTCGACGACCTGGCTGCCAATGGCTGGTCGCAGCAGAATATTTTCCTGCCTCCGGGTCTGACCCGGGAACTGGCGATTGAGTGCCGTAAACGTGCCGCCGAGGGTGAATTGGCCCCGGCCGCCGTGGGGCGTGGGTCGACATCGGAGATTCGTGAAGGCGTCCGTGGCGACCACATTCAATGGATCGAGCCGGGTGATTCGTTGGCCTGCAACAGCTATCTAGAGTTGATGAACAGCCTGCGCGAGGCGATGAACCGCGATCTGTTCCTGGGCCTTGAAGACTTCGAATGCCATTTCGCGATGTACCCCCCCGGCGCTTTCTACCTCAAGCATGTCGACCGTTTTCGTGACGACGACCGGCGCATGGTGTCGGCCGTGGTCTACCTCAATGACGCCTGGTTGCCTGAGCATGGCGGTCAGTTGCGTATGTACCTGGACGAAGGTGCGCAATACGATGTGGTACCCGTCGGTGGATGCCTGGTGGTGTTCCTGTCGGGGGAGGTTCCCCATGAAGTCCTGCCTGCGAGTCGTGAGCGCCTGTCGTTGACCGGCTGGTTCCGGCGTCGAGGCAACGAGCCGTTCTGATCATGCAAAAAATACTGGTAAGCCGCTGCCTGCTGGGTCACCGCGTACGTTATGACGGCGGGGCCAGCGGGCCTTTCGATCAGTTGCAGCGGTGGATCGACGAAGGTCGGGTCGTGCCGTTGTGCCCGGAAGTCGCCGGTGGCCTGCCGACGCCACGGGCGGCGGCGGAAATTCCCGGCGGGCAGGGCGGTGAAGTGCTTGATGGCCAGGCCTTGGTGATCACCACCGAGGGCGAGGACGTCAGCGCGCAGTTTCTGTCAGGGGCTTATCAAGCCTTGGAACTGGTGCAACAGCACGACATCCGCGTTGCCGTGCTCAAGGCCAACAGTCCCTCATGCGGCAATCTGCTGACCTATGACGGGACGTTCAGTGGGGTGAAGGTCAGTGGCGAAGGCGTGACGGCGGCGCTGCTCCGGCGCCATGGCGTTCAAGTCTTCAGTGAGCTGGAGCTGGCTGAAGCGGCTCAGGCACTGGCAGCACTCAATTAACGACCCACACAAAACCACTGTGGGAGCGAGCCTGCTCGCGAAAGCGGTGTGTCAAACAACGCTAGTGTCGACTGACACTACGCATTCGCGAGCAGGCTCGCTCCCACAGGTTTAGCTTGCGACTCAGGGTTTCGGTGCCACACCGGCATCCGCTCCAAGCCACTTCTGCTCCAGCGCCTCCAGCCGGCCATCCGCCTTGATCCGCTGCAACGCGCTTTCCAGGCTGGCGTGAAACGCCGGGTTACCCTTCTGGAACGGAATCGCCAGGCTGACGGCCTGGACGGCTTTCGGCTTTTCCTCTGTCAACGACTGCACCAGCAGTATCGAGCGCGGCTCTTCTTTCTGCGCGATCAATTGCGCTTTGGTTTGCAGGTAAGGTTCGCTGAAGTCGAAACGATCCGTGAGCGCCGGGGTCTCTGCAATGTGGTTGATGGCGATGTCGTATTTGCCACTTTCCACGCCGGTCAGCAGATCACTGGAGTCGGTAACGACAAAGTCGGCGCGCACATCCAGTTCGTTGGCCAGCAGTTGACCCAGCTCGACTTCGAAGCCCGCGAGCCTGCCATCCTCCTTGAAGCTGAATGGGGGTGTATTAGCCTCAAGGGCAATGCGCAACTCACCGCGATCGTTCACGTCGTCAATCAGTTCGGCATGAGCCAGCGGGCTCAAAAGGGGTAGCAGGCAGATCAGGCCAGGCAGAAAACGCATGGTCACTCCTTTGAAATCATTATGGCGACGCTCTGGATCAGGCTCGCTTTGCTATGGTTGTCGAGTGCCTTCGACAACGATTGACCATGAAGTTGTGATGGTCACGCGAATTTTACGGAAAAACTGGAGAAGAGAATGAAAACCTTTATGTCACGTGCTGCTTTGGCTGGCCTGCTGATGGGCGTTTCAATGTTGGCCAGTGCTGCAACGCCAGCTCCCAAGGGTGCTGAAGTGTCCATCGTTTCTCCAAAAGACGGTGCGACGGTCCCGCAGACTGTCGTGGTCAAGTTCGCTGTCGAGAACATTGCGCTGGCACCTGCGGGTGATGTCACCAAGAACACCGGTCACCACCACCTGCTGATCGATGTCGATGAACTGCCGGCAGCTGGCCAGCCGATCCCGAACGATGCCAACCACCTGCACTTCGGCAAGGCGCAGACCCAGGCTGAAGTAAAGCTGACGCCGGGCAAGCATACCTTGCAGCTGGAATTGGGCGACAGCAGCCACAGGCCGTTCGATCCACCCATCGTATCGGAGAAGATCACCGTTAATGTGAAATAAAAAAGGGAGCCCGCTTCGCTGGGGCTCCCTTTTTCACAGCACTGGACGCCAATAATGACGTGTGCAGTCTCGGTGCTCGTGTTGCCTGCACGTTTTTCGCGAGCAGAGCTCGCTCCTACAACTGCTGTTAGAACAACACTCGACTACGGATGGTGCCGTTGACGTGTTGCAGCTTCTGTTGCGCCAGGTCCGAGTACTCGGCGTCTACGTCGATTACCACGTAGCCGACTTTCTCGTTGGTCTGCAGGAATTGACCGGAAATGTTGATGCCGTTTTCGGCGAAGACCTTGTTGATCTCGCTCATCACACCCGGGATGTTCTCGTGGATGTGCAGCAGACGGTGCTTGCCAGGGTGAGCCGGCAGGGCCACTTCCGGGAAGTTCACCGACGATACCGAAGTACCGTTGTCGCTGTACTTGACCAGCTTTTCAGCCACTTCCAGGCCGATGTTGGCCTGCGCCTCGGCGGTAGAACCACCGATGTGCGGCGTCAGGATCACGTTGTCCAGGCCACGCAGCGGGCTTTCGAACTCTTCGTCGTTGGAGCGTGGCTCCACTGGGAACACGTCGATGGCCGCGCCAATCAGGTGCTTGTCCTTGATCGCGTCCGCCAGGGCGTCCAGTTCGACCACGGTGCCGCGCGCGGCGTTGATCAGGATGCCGCCCTTCTTGATGGCGCGGATTTCCTTCTCGCCGATCATCCACTGGGTGGCAGCGGTTTCCGGTACGTGCAGGGTCACGATGTCGGACATGCCCAGCAGTTCGTGCAAGTTGCCGACCTGGGTGGCGTTACCCAGTGGCAGCTTGGTCACGGTGTCATAGAAGTACACCTGCATCCCTAAGCCTTCCGCCAGGACCGACAGTTGAGTGCCGATCGAGCCGTAACCGACGATGCCCAGCTTCTTGCCGCGGATTTCGAAGGAGTTGGCCGCGCTCTTGATCCAGCCGCCACGGTGGCAGGAAGCGTTCTTCTCAGGGATACCGCGCAGCAACAGGATCGCTTCGGCCAGCACCAGCTCGGCAACGGAGCGGGTGTTGGAGTACGGCGCGTTGAACACGGCGATACCGCGTTCGCGGGCAGCACTCAGGTCGACCTGGTTGGTGCCGATGCAGAAACACCCTACAGCCACGAGCTTCTTCGCGTGATCGAAGATCTCTTCGGTCAGTTGAGTGCGCGAGCGAATGCCGATGAAGTGAGCATCAGCGATCTTTTCCTTGAGCTGGGCTTCCGGCAGAGAACCTGTGAGGTACTCGATGCTGGTGTAGCCCGCCGCCTTGAGGACGTCGACAGCCGATTGGTGGACGCCTTCGAGAAGAAGGAACTTGATCTTGCTCTTATCGAGAGAAGTCTTGCTCATCTGCGTAAACCTGTATCCCGGAGAAAATTGGCAGGAATGGTCAAGGTGCCCTGCCTTACACGTACTGTTCCTTTTTGACGGCGTCTGTTGCCGTCATGCTGCGTTGCCGCTCCTCGCCATAGCGAGCTATGACTCGTCGCGGCGCCTTGCTTGACGGCAACAGCCACTCGTCAAAAGAGGAACGTACGTGTAAGGCAGGGCACTGAATGCTGACCCGGACGGCAAGAATGCCGTCACCGCAGAACAGCCGTTGGGCACTATGCTGCGGGGTCGGTATGCTAGCATATGCACCCCGCTAAACACTCATTCCTGCGACGTGAAGCGTTCTCAGGATGACCATGAATTGTTCGAGAGTTCTGTCGATGACCAATCCTGCCCTGATTGATGAGCTGAAGACCCTGGTTGAGCCTGGCAAGGTGCTGACCGATGCCGACTCCCTGAATGCTTACGGTAAGGATTGGACCAAGCATTTCGCACCGGCCCCGACCGCCATCGTGTTCCCCAAGACCACCGAGCAGGTCCAGGCCATTGTCCTGTGGGCCAATAAACACAGGGTGGCGCTGGTGCCTTCCGGTGGCCGCACCGGCCTTTCCGCCGCTGCGGTGGCGGCCAATGGCGAAGTGGTCGTGTCCTTCGACTACATGAACCAGATCCTCGACGTGAACTTGACCGACCGCACCGCCGTTTGCCAGCCGGGCGTGGTCACCGAGCATCTGCAGAACGTGGCCGAAGAAAAGGGCCTGTACTACCCGGTGGACTTCGCTTCGGCAGGTTCGAGCCAGATTGGCGGCAATATCGGCACCAATGCCGGCGGGATCAAGGTGATTCGCTACGGCATGACCCGTAACTGGGTGGCCGGCATGAAAGTCGTCACCGGCAAGGGCGACGTGCTGGAACTGAACCGCGACCTGATCAAGAACGCCACCGGCTACGACATGCGTCAGCTGTTCATCGGTGCCGAAGGCACCCTGGGTTTCGTGGTCGAAGCGACCATGCGCCTGGATCGCGCGCCGAAAAACCTGACTGCGATGGTCCTCGGCACCGCCGATTTCGACTCGATCATGCCAGTGCTGCATGCCTTCCAGAGCAAGCTCGACCTGACCGCTTTCGAGTTCTTCTCCGACAAAGCCCTGGCCAAGGTCATGGGCCGTGGTGACGTGCCGGCGCCGTTCGAAACCGATTGCCCGTTCTACGCGCTGCTGGAATTCGAAGCGACCACCGAAGAAGTGGCCAATCACGCTCTGGAAACTTTCGAGCACTGTGTCGAGCAGGGCTGGGTCCTGGACGGCGTGATGAGCCAGAGCGAAACCCAGTTGCAGAACCTGTGGAAACTGCGCGAATACATTTCCGAAACCATTTCCCACTGGACGCCATACAAGAACGACATTTCGGTGACCGTGTCGAAAGTCCCGGCGTTCCTCAAGGAAATCGACGCGATCGTCGGCGAACATTACCCGGACTTCGAAATCGTCTGGTTTGGCCACATCGGCGACGGCAACCTGCACTTGAACATCCTCAAGCCGGATAACCTGAGCAAGGACGAGTTCTTCGCCAAGTGCGCCTCCGTCAACAAGTGGGTGTTCGAAACCGTCGAGAAGTACAACGGCTCGATTTCCGCCGAACACGGCGTGGGCATGACCAAGCGTGATTACTTGACCTACAGCCGCTCCCCGGTCGAGATCGAGTACATGAAAGCCGTCAAGGCGGTGTTCGACCCGAACGGCATCATGAACCCGGGCAAGATTTTCGCTGTTTGATTTTCTAACTTAAGTGCAGGACAGCAGGAGGCGGTAATGAGCTATCAGCACCAGTATGTCGACGGTACGCGTATTCACTTCCCGCTGGGGAAAGTGGTGTGCATCGGCCGTAACTACGCCGAACACGCCAAGGAACTGGACAACCCGGTACCGACCGAGCCGCTGCTGTTCATCAAGCCGGGCAGTTGTGTGGTGCCGCTGGAAGGCGGGTTCAGCATTCCGACCGAGCGTGGCTCGGTGCATTACGAAGCGGAAATCGCGGTACTGATTGGCAAGCCTTTGTCGACCAAACCAAGCGTTGAAGAAGTGCTGGACGCCATCTCCGGCTTCGCCCCGGCCCTGGACCTGACCCTGCGCGACAAACAGGCCGAGCTGAAATCCAAGGGTCTGCCCTGGGAAATCGCCAAGTCGTTCGACGGTGCGGCGGTGATTGCACCGTTCGTCTCCGGCAGCACCTTCGCCGACCTGACCGACATCGGCATTCGCCTGACCATCAACGGCGAAGTGCGCCAGGATGGCAACAGCAGTGCGATGCTCAACCCGATCGTACCGATGATCCAGCACATGGCCGGTTGCTTTTCGCTGCAGGCCGGTGACGTGATCCTCACCGGCACGCCAGTGGGCGTGGGGCCGTTGAATGTCGGCGACGAGATCGTCTTGGAACTTCCAGGCGCCAGCAGCTTTACCAGCAGCGTTTGCTAGTCCGAACACTGATGAACCCTGTGGGAGCGAGCTTGCTCGCGATGAGGCCATAACATTCAACATCTATGTTGGCTGTTGCTCCGCCATCGCGAGCAAGCTCGCTCCCACAGGGTGAACTGACCCCCAAAAGTTGGACCCCAAGCCTGAATTTCTGGAACGCATGCCCTGATGGCCACTCAACCGCTCTCGTCGCTTAAACCTGCCCGTCGCTCGCGCTTTGCCCTGCGTTGGTATTCCTGGCTGTTGTTGGTGGTCGCCGCCGCCTATGGCCTGGCGTTTGCCATGCATTGGGATGACCGCGGCGTGCTCTGGGTGCTGGAGCGTTTTGAAAGCCCCGCCGAGCGTCAGGGCAGCGTCTGGCTGCCGGACTACCACGCGGTGATCGACGCCAAGCCACTGCCGGGCATGGAAAAGGACGAAGCGTCGGACGTCACCTACGATGCCCAGACCAAAACCCTGTTTTCGGTGATGGGCAAAAACCCGTTCCTGGCCGAGTTATCGCTGCAAGGCGATGTGTTACGCAAAATGCCGTTGGTAGGCTGGAGCAATCCTGAAGGGGTGACAGCGCTGGGCAACGGTATGCTGGCCATTGTCGATGAGCGTGACCACCAGGTGACCCTCGTCAAGGTCGATGCCGAGACTCGCGAGCTGAACATCGCTGACTTTGCGAAGTACGACCTTGGCCCTTCCAAAGACCAGAACAAAGCCTTCGAGGCCGTCACCTGGGATGCGCGCAATCAGCAATTGCTGCTGGGCGAAGAGCGTCCGCCCGCGCTGTTCACCTGGAAGGGAGACGGCAAGACGCTCACCGGTGACAAGCAAAAGCTTGCCAGTGATGAGTTGGACATCCGCAACCTGTCAGCCCTGGCCATCGATCCGCGGACCGGCCACACCCTGGTGTTGTCTGCTGACTCCCACCTGTTGCTGGAGCTGGACGAGAAAGGCGAGCAGGTGAGCTTCATCACCTTGCTGGGTGGCTTCAACGGCCTGAAAAAGACCATCCCGAGGGCTGAAGGCGTGACCATGGACGAGGCCGGTACGATTTACGTCGTGAGTGAGCCAAACCTGTTTTACCGGTTCGAAAAACAGAAGTAATCGCCTTCACGTGTAGGCATTTTTGCCTCTGGTTGTAGGATCAGGCCAGTGGCCATTAAGCTTCAGTTCAGCCAGGCGTGATATTTCATCCGCCTGTTCTGAATCCGAGCCCGCCTGAATGCGTCGATTAGCCCGCCCCAAACCTCTGCTTTTGCTCCTTTCGGTGATTGCTCTGAGCGTATTGATCGCGTTCGGGCAGCACCTGCGCCTGTTCGAGCGCGCCTGGTTTAACCTGCACACGCTCTGGCAGCCGATGAACACCCAGTCCATCGGCCTGGACCAGTATCGGGTGGTGCTGGAGGGGCAAGTCATCGAAGGGCTGGACGACGATGTTTCAGCCTTGACCTACGACCCGGTGCGCAAAAGCCTGTTCACCGTCACCAATCAAAACTCCGAACTGATCGAGTTGTCCCTCGACGGCAAGATCTTGCGCCGAATAGCGCTGGTCGGGTTTGGTGATCCTGAAGCTGTTGAATTCATCAGCGCCGACACCTATGTCATCACGGACGAGCGCCAGCAACGGTTGATCAAGATTCATCTGGAGGATGACACCACCTTCCTCGATGCGGCGGACGCGGAACAGATGACCCTCGGTGTGCACATGAGCGGCAACAAGGGTTTCGAAGGGTTGGCCTATGATTCGGTGGGCAAGCGGCTGTTTGTGGCCAAGGAGCGCGACCCGATGCTGATCTACGAAGTGCACGGGTTTCCGCATTTCAACCCGGAAAAATCTTACGCAGTGCATGTGATCAACAATCCCAAGCGTGACGCCGGGATGTTTGTACGGGATCTGTCGAGCCTGCAATACGACGAGCGCAGCGGGCACTTGCTGGCGCTGTCCGACGAGTCGCGGCTGATTCTGGAACTGGATGTGGACGGTCGGCCGCTGAGCACCATGTCACTGGGCAAGGGACGTCAAGGTCTGCAAAAGACCGTACCGCAAGCGGAAGGGATTGCCATGGACGACGACGGTACGATGTACCTGGTGAGTGAGCCGAATCTGTTTTACGTCTTCAAGAAACCTGCACAACCCTGACAAGCACCACAAAACAACTGTGGGAGCGAGCTTGCTCGCGATGGTCGTTAACGAAAACGCGGGGTACCTGACTCCCCGCAGCGACCTCAAGTTTTTCGCGAGCAGGCTCGCTCCTACAGGTTTTTGCGTATGTTTTACTGGGCGCGCAGGGTCTTGACGCCTTCGCTGGTGCCCAGCAACAGCAGATCTGCAGGACGCGCCGCGAACAAGCCGTTGGTAACCACGCCGACGATCGCATTGATCTGCGACTCCAGTTCAACCGGGTTGGTGATCTGCAGGTTGAACACGTCGAGGATGATGTTGCCGTTGTCGGTCAGCACGCCTTCACGGTAGACCGGGTCGCCGCCGAGTTTCACCAGCTGGCGAGCCACGTGGCTGCGGGCCATCGGGATCACTTCCACTGGCAACGGGAATGCGCCGAGGACGGGCACCAGTTTGCTGGCGTCGGCGATGCAGATGAAAGTCTTGGCCACGGCCGCGACGATTTTCTCACGGGTCAGGGCCGCGCCGCCGCCCTTGATCAGGTTCAGGTGCTCGTCGCTCTCGTCGGCGCCGTCGACGTAGAACTCCAGGTCGCTGACTGTATTGAGCTCATAGACGGGGATCCCGTGGCCCTTGAGGCGTGCAGCGGTGGCTTCGGAGCTGGCGACCGCGCCATCGAACGCGCCCTTGTGCTTGGCCAGGGCATCGATGAAGCAGTTGGCGGTGGAGCCGGTGCCGACCCCGACGATGCTCTTGTCGTCGAGTTTCGGGAGGATGAAGTCGACGGCGGCCTGGGCCACTGCCTGTTTGAGTTGATCCTGGGTCATGCGGGCTCCGGAAGCGGGCAAGGTAAGAACGCAAAGGCAAGCATTATAGCTCCATGCCGGGCCAAAACCTCTTGATTCGTGTGGTCGTGCGGCCAAAAGGCGGGTTAGACTCCTTGATCCTGCCCAACCCGCTCAGTGATGCTTTCCGATGCTTGAACAGTACGTCAAAAAGATCCTCACCTCGCGCGTTTATGACGTTGCCGTAGAAACCCCATTGCAGACTGCTCGCCAGCTCTCCGAGCGGCTGGGCAACGAGATTTTGCTCAAGCGTGAAGACTTGCAGCCCGTGTTCTCGTTCAAGATTCGCGGCGCCTACAACAAGCTGACTCAACTGAGCGATGAAGAACGCGCTCGCGGCGTGGTCACAGCTTCCGCGGGCAATCATGCGCAAGGCCTGGCCCTGGCTGCCAAGGTCCTGGGCGTGAAAGCCACCATCGTCATGCCCAAGACCACTCCCGAGATCAAGGTCGAAGGCGTGCGTTCGCGCGGTGGAAAAGTGGTGCTGCACGGCGATTCGTTTCCGGAGGCCCTGGCCTACTCGCTGAAACTGGTCGACGAAAAAGGCTACGTCTACATTCACCCCTACGACGATCCCCACACCATTGCCGGGCAGGGCACGGTGGCCATGGAGATCTTGCGCCAGCACCCGGCGCCTCTGGATGCGATCTTCGTTCCGGTCGGCGGCGGCGGCCTGATCGCCGGTATCGCGGCGTACGTGAAGTACCTGCGGCCGGACATCAAGATCATCGGTGTCGAACCGGATGACTCCAATTGCCTGCAAGCCGCCATGGCAGCGGGTGAGCGCGTGGTGTTGCCCACCGTAGGCATCTTCGCCGACGGCGTCGCGGTGGCCCAGATCGGCCAGTACACCTTTGATATCTGCAAAGACTACGTCGACGAAGTCATCACCGTCAGCACCGACGAAATCTGTGCGGCGATCAAGGACATCTACGACGATACCCGTTCGATCACCGAACCTGCCGGCGCCTTGGGCGTGGCCGGGATCAAGAAGTACGTCGAGTCCCGAGGCGTAACCGGGCAGACCTTCGTGGCCATCGACTCCGGGGCCAACGTCAATTTCGACCGCCTGCGCCATGTCGCCGAGCGCGCCGAACTGGGCGAGGGCCGTGAAGCCATCATCGCCGTGACCATCCCCGAGAAGCCGGGAAGCTTCAAGGCGTTCTGCGAAGCCATCGGCAAGCGCCAGATCACCGAATTCAACTACCGCTTTAACACCGGCAGCGAAGCGCACATCTTTGTCGGGGTACAAACCCATCCGGACACCGACCCGCGCCGCGCGTTGATCGCCAGCCTGAGCGAGCAGGGCTTTCCGGTCGTCGACCTGACCGACAACGAACTGGCCAAGTTGCACATCCGGCACATGGTCGGCGGTCGCGCGGCGCATGTGGTCGACGAAGTGATCCTGCGCTTCGAATTCCCGGAGCGTCCGGGTGCGCTGTTCAACTTCCTCAACAAGCTCGGCGGGCGCTGGAACATCTCGATGTTTCACTATCGTAACCATGGGGCGGCCGATGGCCGTGTGGTCGCGGGCCTGCAAGTACCCCACGAGGAGCGTCACCTGGTGCCGGCAGCGCTGGAAGAAATCGGCTACCCGTACTGGGATGAAAGCGACAACCCGGCCTATCAGCTGTTTCTTGGCTGAGCGGCTACGCTGATGGGCAGGCCCTAAGGAAATCGAACCATGGAAACGTTAACGGCCCTGAAAGCGGCGCACATGATGGCGACGGTGGTGTTGCTACTGGGCGCATTGGCTCTGGGGATCTGGGTCTGGCGGACCCGGCGTAACGGTGATACGACGGCGGGAAGTCGAACCCTGCAGAGGCCGCGCGTATTCATCTGGCTGTTGATGGGCGTGGCGCTGCTGAGCATGCCGTTTACTGGCTGGGGGCTGGTGCATCTGGTGGGTTGGCCGTTGGGGCAGACGTGGTTGCTGGCTTCCAGTGTGCTTTACACCGTTGCGGCGTTGGCGTGGTTCTGGTTGTTGGTGCGGCTCAACAAGCGGCGCAAGGCGCCGGGTGGGGTGGGTAAGTTCACCGTTGCCCTGGCGTTGTTCAGTTTTGTCTGTTTTGTGGCAATTGCGGGGTTGATGGGGGCGAAGCCTGTGTAGGAGCGAGCATGCTCGCGATGGTCGTTAACGAAAACGCGGGGTACCTGATTCCCCGCAGCGACCTTGAGTTTTTCGCGAGCATGCTCGCTCCTACAGTAAGGCGATATCAGTCGCGCAGACTGATTACCGGCCAGCCCCGCTTCTCGGCCTCAGCCCGCAAGTTCGGATCAGGATCAACCGCCACCGGATTCGCCACCTGCTCCAATAACGGCAAGTCATTCATCGAGTCGCTGTAGAAGTAACTGTCTTCCAGCGAAAACCCGGTCTCTTCCAGCCAGCGATTCAGCCTTGTCACCTTGCCTTCACGAAAGCACGGTACATCGGTACTGCGTCCGGTATAACGGCCGTCGTGCATTTCGCATTCGGTAGCGATCAGGGTCTCGACGCCCAGGCGCGTGGCAATGGGGCCGGTCACGAAGCGGTTGGTGGCGGTAATGATCACCAGTTTGTCGCCGGCAGCGCGGTGCTTGGCCAGCAGTTCGATTGCCTTGGGCAGCACGATCGGCTCAATGCAGTCGCGCATGTAGTCGCTGTGCCATTGATCCAGCGTGGCCATCTCGGTACGACCAAGCACTTCCAGGCAGAAGTTCAGGTAGGCAGCGTTATCCAGCTTGCCCGCCAGGTAGTCCTGGTAGAACTCATCGTTGCGTGCCTTATAGGCAACGGCGTCGAGGAAACCGCGTTCACAAAGGTAATCGCCCCAGGCATGGTCGCTGTCGCCGCCCAGAAGCGTGTTGTCCAAGTCGAATAAAGCCAGCCGCATTGCAGTTACTCGCTGAAAAGTCTGTAGAAAGGCGTCCAGAATACGGACTTTTCACAAGAGTGCACATAAGGTAGGCCGGCGCGTTGCTGCCTTCACAACCTTTGTGGAACAATGCGGCGACATGCGTTTGCGAGGTTGTTGCCGTGATCGACCCCGATGGTTTCCGTCCTAATGTCGGGATCATTCTCACGAATGATGCCGGCCAGGTGCTATGGGCTCGCCGTATCAATCAAGATGCCTGGCAGTTTCCTCAAGGTGGGATCAACCCCCAGGAGACGCCGGAAGACGCCTTGTACCGCGAGCTGAACGAAGAAGTGGGCCTGGAGCGCGAAGATGTTGAAATACTCGCCTGCACCCGGGGCTGGTTGCGCTATCGTTTGCCGCAACGTCTGGTCAGGACGCACAGCCAGCCGCTGTGCATCGGCCAGAAACAGAAATGGTTTCTCCTGCGCCTGATCTCCAATGAGCAGCGGGTGCGGATGGATTTGACCGGTAAACCGGAATTCGATGGCTGGCGCTGGGTCAGTTATTGGTATCCGTTGGGCCAGGTGGTGACATTCAAGCGCGAGGTGTATAGACGCGCCCTCAAAGAGCTTGCCCCGCGCCTTTTAGCGCGCGACTGACGACGGAGTTCGACCCCGAGCCATGCTCAATACGCTGCGCAAGATCGTCCAGGAAGTTAACTCCGCCAAGGATCTCAAGGCGGCGTTGGGGATTATTGTGTTGCGCGTCAAAGAGGCCATGGGCAGCCAGGTCTGCTCGGTCTACCTGCTTGATCCCGAGACCAACCGTTTCGTGCTGATGGCCACCGAGGGCTTGAACAAGCGCTCGATCGGCAAGGTCAGCATGGCGCCCAATGAAGGTCTGGTCGGCCTGGTCGGCACGCGTGAAGAACCCCTGAACCTCGAAAACGCCGCGGATCACCCGCGGTACCGCTACTTCGCCGAAACCGGTGAAGAGCGCTACGCCTCGTTCCTCGGGGCGCCGATCATTCACCACCGCCGCGTCGTCGGCGTGTTGGTCATCCAGCAAAAAGAACCCCGCCAGTTCGATGAGGGTGAAGAAGCCTTCCTGGTAACAATGAGTGCGCAGCTCGCCGGGGTCATTGCCCACGCCGAGGCCACCGGTTCGATCCGTGGCCTGGGCCGGCAGGGCAAGGGTATCCAGGAAGCCAAGTTCGTCGGTGTACCGGGCTCGCCGGGCGCGGCGGTGGGCACGGCGGTGGTCATGCTGCCACCGGCCGACCTGGACGTGGTGCCCGACAAGTCCATCACCGACATCGAAGCGGAACTCGGGCTGTTCAAGACCGCCATCGAAGGCGTGCGCGCCGACATGCGCACGTTGTCGGCCAAGCTCGCCACGCAGTTGCGCCCGGAAGAGCGGGCGTTGTTCGATGTCTATTTGATGATGCTCGATGACGCGGCGCTGGGCAATGAAGTGACCACCGTGATCAAGACCGGCCAATGGGCCCAGGGCGCATTGCGCCAGGTGGTCACCGATCACGTCAACCGTTTTGAACTGATGGACGATGCCTACCTGCGTGAGCGCGCCTCGGACGTCAAGGACCTCGGTCGTCGCCTGCTCGCCTACTTGCAGGAAGAGCGTCAGCAAACCCTGGTCTACCCCGACAACACCATCCTGGTCAGCGAGGAACTGACGCCGGCCATGCTCGGCGAAGTGCCGGAAAACAAGCTGGTGGGCCTGGTCTCGGTACTCGGCTCGGGCAACTCCCACGTCGCGATTCTTGCCCGGGCCATGGGCATTCCGACGGTGATGGGCCTGGTCGACCTGCCGTATTCCAAGGTCGATGGCATCGGCATGATCGTCGACGGTCATCGTGGCGAGGTCTACACCAACCCCAGCGACGTGCTGCGCAAGCAGTTCGCCGAGATGGTGGAGGAAGAGAAACAACTGGCTTTGGGCCTCGATGCGCTGCGTGATCTGCCGTGTGTCACGGTCGATGGTCACCGCATGCCGCTGTGGGTCAACACCGGCCTGTTGGCGGATGTGGCGCGAGCCCAGAAACGCGGCGCCGAAGGCGTCGGCCTGTATCGCACCGAAGTGCCGTTCATGATCAACCAGCGGTTCCCGAGCGAAAAGGAACAACTGGCGATCTATCGCGAGCAACTCGCCGCGTTCCACCCGCAACCGGTGACCATGCGTAGCCTGGACATCGGCGGCGACAAGTCGCTGTCGTACTTCCCGATCAAGGAAGACAACCCGTTCCTCGGCTGGCGCGGTATTCGCGTCACCCTCGACCACCCGGAAATTTTCCTGGTGCAGACCCGCGCCATGCTCAAGGCCAGCGAAGGCTTGAACAACCTGCGGATTCTGCTGCCGATGATCTCCGGCACTCACGAACTGGAAGAAGCCCTGCACTTGATTCACCGGGCCTGGGGCGAGGTCCGTGACGAAGGTTGCGACGTGCCTATGCCGCCGGTCGGCGTGATGATCGAGATTCCGGCGGCGGTTTATCAGACCAAGGAACTGGCACGGCAAGTGGACTTCCTGTCGGTCGGCTCCAACGACCTGACCCAGTACCTGCTGGCCGTGGACCGCAACAACCCGCGGGTGGCCGATCTCTACGACTACTTGCACCCGGCAGTACTTCAGGCCCTGCAGAACGTGGTGCGTGACGCCCATGCCGAAGGCAAGCCGGTGAGTATCTGCGGCGAGATGGCCGGTGATCCGGCCGCGGCGGTGCTGCTGATGGCGATGGGCTTCGACAGTCTGTCGATGAACGCCACCAACCTGCCAAAGGTGAAGTGGATGCTGCGCCAGATCAACCTGAGCAAGGCCAAGGAACTGCTCGCCGAGCTGATGACTATCGACAACCCGCAGGTTATCCACAGCTCGCTGCAATTGGCGCTGAAGAACCTGGGGTTGGCGCGGATGATCAATCCGGCGGCGATCAAACCTCTCTGAAACGCTGATGGCCCCATCGCGGGCAAGCCTTGCTCCTACAGATTTGTATCGTTCGCGGTATCGCGTACAACCCGAATCCTGTAGGAGCAAGGCTTGCCCGCGATGGCGTCAGTGCTGACGACACAGAATTAAAGCCTGATCTCCACTTCCCCAAGATGCCCGCCATACGGCCCGAAACTCCTTTCGACCAAACGCCGCGAACCATCCGCCTGCACAATCAACGCCGTACTCGCCCGGGTTCCATAACTCTGACTGGCAATAAACACACTCGACAGTAACGTCTCGGTTGCCAGCCCCACCCCGGTATCCGGCAACTCGGCGAAGGGTGCGGTTTGCGGATCGTTCAGCAAAGCCAGCAGCGCTTGCGGTTGCGGATCATCCAACACCTCGCTCAGCGCCGCCTTGGCCTTGAGCAGTTTCGGCCACGGCGTATCCAGTCCGGCGTTCGACAGGCCGTAGACCCCCGGTGGCAGCATCACCGCTTCCGATTCCCGGGCATTGAAATGCCACAATTCGTTGGCGTTGCCGATCAGCAAGTTAAACCCGCCATATTCGGGCGAACGGGCGACAACGTCGTCTAAATAGTCATCAATTGGCATGTCTTTGGTGAGAAACCCTGCCACCAGTTCACCGCGAGACCGGCGCCCCGGCGGTCGATGCGGATCACGGATGTTGGTCAGCGCGGCAAAGCGCCCGTTGGCGCCGACACCGAGCCAGGTGCCACCGGCCTCCAGGTCTCGCCCGGCGTGCACCTGCGGTGCTTCGGGCCATTGCGCCAGCGGCAGGCTGGGGCGGGCATAGAATTCGTCGCGGTTGGCCGCCACGATCAGCGGTTGGGCATGGCCCGGTCGCCAAGCGAAAACAATCAGGCACATAAGGTGATCCTTGTGTGTTTTTTGCCCACTCTACGCAGTCATCGTGCGGGTATCCATCGCCATCCAGTGGAGCCCAAGGCCATGCATCCGTTACCATGCCGCTCCGGTTTTGGGGTTGGGTGGGGAAACAGCATGGAATTTCTGCTCTATCTGGCGCTCGGCGCTTGCGCCGGGGTGCTGGCGGGGCTGTTTGGCGTGGGTGGCGGGATCATCATCGTCCCGGTGCTGGTGTTCAGTTTCACCCTGCAAGGTTTCGATGCATCGATCCTGACCCACCTCGCCGTCGGTACGTCCCTGGCGACGATCATCTTCACTTCGGTCAACGCCGTACGCGAGCATCACCGTCACGGTGCGGTACGCTGGCCAATTTTCCTGTGGATGATCGGCGGCATTTTGATCGGTGCCGGTTTCGGGGCGCTGACCGCCGAGGCGATTTCCGGGCCGAACCTGCAGAAAATTATCGGTGTGTTCGCCCTGGTGATCGCCGCGCAGCTGGCGCTGGACGTCAAGCCCAAGGCCAGTCGAACCGTGCCGGGTAAAGTCGGTCTGACCGTGGCCGGCAGCGTCATTGGCTGGGCCTCGGCGATTTTCGGCATTGGCGGCGGTTCGCTGACCGTGCCGTTCCTGACTTGGCGCAGCGTGCCGATGCAGCAAGCGGTGGCGACATCGTCGGCCTGCGGCCTGCCGATCGCCTTGGCAAGTGCATTAAGTTTCATGATTCTGGGCTGGCACGATCCGTTGCTCCCGGCCCATAGTCTGGGTTTTATATATTTGCCGGCGCTGCTGGGCATTGCCCTGACCAGCATGGTCTTCGCCCGCTTCGGCGCGCGGCTGGCGCACAATTTGTCGCCGAAGTTGCTGAAAAGACTGTTTGCCGCTTTGCTGTTCTGCGTTGGTCTGAACTTTCTAGTCTGAAGCATCTGCTCTGACGCACGGCACAATCCTGGCTTAATCCTGAGGTGACAGCGTCACCCGGGAATTGATTTGAACTCATGAGGAGTCGCAATGCTGCCTTACCCGCAGATCGACCCGGTGGCCCTGGCCATCGGTCCGCTGAAAATCCACTGGTACGGGTTGATGTACCTGATCGGCATCGGCGGCGCCTGGCTGCTGGCGTCGCGCCGATTGAACCGCTTCGACCCGACCTGGACCAAGGAGAAGCTCTCCGACATGGTGTTCTGGATGTCGATGGGGGTGATTGTCGGTGGTCGCCTGGGCTATGTGCTGTTCTACGATCTGAGTGCTTATCTCGCCAACCCGCTGTTGATCTTTGAAGTGTGGAAGGGCGGCATGTCGTTCCACGGCGGGTTCATCGGCGTAATGTTGGCCGCGTTGTGGTTCGGTAAAAAGAACAACAAGTCGTTTTTCCAGCTGATGGACTTTGTCGCGCCGATGGTGCCGATCGGCCTGGGCGCCGGACGTATCGGCAACTTCATCAACGCCGAGTTGTGGGGCAAGGCAACCGATGTGCCGTGGGCGATGGTCTTCCCGACCGATCCGGCGCAACTGGCGCGTCATCCGTCGCAGTTGTATCAGTTCGCCTTGGAAGGCGTGGCGCTGTTCTTGATCCTGTGGCTGTTCTCGCGCAAACCGCGGCCGACCATGGCGGTATCGGGGATGTTCGCGCTGTTCTATGGCATCTTCCGTTTCATCGTCGAATTCGTCCGTGTACCGGATGCGCAACTGGGCTATCTGGCCTGGAACTGGCTGACCATGGGCCAGGTGCTGTGCATTCCGATGATCGTCGGCGGGCTGTTCCTGATCTGGCTGGCGTATCACCGCGCCCCGGCGACTCCAGCGGCGGCCGTATAAATTCGAACCCCGCAGCGATGGCTGCGGGTTCAAGGACACAGGTAACTCATGAAGCAATATCTCGAACTGGTCGCCCACGTCATCAAGAACGGCACCAAACAGGCCAACCGCACTGGCGTGAACACCATCAGCTTTCCCGGTGCGATGCTGCGTTATGACCTGCAGGAAGGTTTCCCGGCTATCACCACGCGCAAGATGGCCTTCAAATCGGCCATCGGCGAAATGTGCGGGTTTCTGCGGGGCGTGAACAATGCCGCCGAATTCCGTGCGTTAGGCTGCAAGGTCTGGGACCAGAACGCCAACGAAAACGCCCAGTGGCTGGCCAACCCGTTCCGCCAGGGTGAAGACGACCTCGGTGAGATCTACGGCGTGCAATGGCGTAAATGGCCGGCATACAAGCAGATCCCGGTCAGCAACCCGGCCGCCATCGAGCAGACCCTGAGCCAAGGTTATCGCCAGATCGCTGAAGGCGAAGAGGACGGCCAAGCCTATGTGGTGCTGTACAAGGCGATTGACCAGGTTCGCCAGTGCGTCGACACCATCATCAAGGACCCGGGCAGCCGCCGCATTTTGTTCCACGGCTGGAACGTCGCGCAGCTCGATGAAATGGCCCTGCCGCCGTGCCACTTGCTGTACCAGTTCCACCCGAATGTCGAGACCAAAGAGATTTCCTTGACCCTCTATATCCGTTCGAATGACCTGGGCCTGGGCACACCGTTCAACCTCACCGAAGGCGCCGCGCTGCTAAGCCTGATCGGTCGCCTGACCGGCTACACGCCGCGCTGGTTCACCTATTTCATCGGCGACGCCCACGTCTACGAAAATCACCTGGACATGCTCAACGAACAGCTCAAGCGCGAGCCGTTCCCGATGCCGAAACTGGTGATTAGTGATCGGGTGCCGGAGTTTGCCAAGACCGGTATTTATCAGCCGGAGTGGCTGGAGTTGATTGAACCGAGTGATTTTTCGCTTGAGGGTTATCAGCACCATGCGCCGATGACCGCGCCGATGGCGGTCTAATTCAGATCTGAAGTTGGTGGCTATTGTGGCGAGGGGATTTATCCCCGTGCGGCTGCGAAGCAGTCGTAAAACCGGTGAATGCGGTGTGTCTGGGATATTGCGATCTCAGGTTTCAGGGCTGCTTCGCAGCCCAACGGGGATAAATCCCCTCGCCACAGTTTTTGGTGTCAGCCAAAATATCAATGGCCGTGACTACGGCCCACATGTGAATGCTCCACCTCCGTCGCCACAACCCCGCCACTGACCTCCAACCGCTGCAATATCCCGCACTGATCGACATCCGGCCCTTCGCTACAACGTTGGCGCAGGTCGAGCAGTTGTGCCTGCAGGGCCAGCAGCCCTTCGATCCGCGCCTTGACGTGATGGATGTGCTCGTCAATCAGCGCGTTGACGCTTTCGCACTGATCCTGCGGACTGTCGCGAAAGGCCAGCAGGCTGCGGATTTCTTCCAGCGTCATGTCGAGGGTGCGGCAGTTGCGGATGAAGGTCAGGCGTTCGGCGTGGGCCTGGGTGTAGACGCGATAGTTGCCGTCGCTGCGGGCCGGTTCCGGCAGCAGGTTCTCACGTTCGTAGTAGCGGATGGTTTCCACGGCGCAGTCTGTCAGTTTCGCAAGCTCTCCAATCTTCATGACGGCAATCTCCAAATAGGTGCTTGACCCTATAGTGGCTACAGGGTCTTTACTTGGCAACAGGCACCTTCATGGACGCGACCCGATGAGCGATTCTCAACACACCCACACCCCCGAAGCTAAGCACGATCACAGCCACAAGCTGCAACCAGTGCAGAAGCATGCGCATGGCAACCACGGGGATTCCTGCTGTTCGGCTAAAGTGGCGGCGCCGTTGCTGATCAAGTTGAGCGAAACGCCGATCCTCGGCGCGCGCCTGAGCAGTTTCCGCATCGAGGCCATGGATTGCCCGACCGAGCAGACGCTTATCCAGAACAAACTCGGCAAACTGGCGGGTGTGCGGCAGCTGGAATTCAACCTGATCAACCGCGTGTTGGGCGTCACCCATGACCTGCCGAGCACCGCGCCGATCATCGACGCGATCAAGTCCCTCGGCATGCAGGCCGAGCCGATGGAGCAGGGCGCTGAACCACCAGCGCCGGTTCCAGAGAAAAAAACCTGGTGGCCCTTGGCGCTGTCCGGTATTGGCGCGCTGGCCGCCGAAGTGATCCACTTCACCAACGCTGCGCCGAACTGGGTTGTTGCGGTCATCGCGTTGATCTCGATCCTCAGCGGCGGCCTCAGTACCTATAAAAAAGGCTGGATCGCGCTTAAAAACTTAAACCTGAATATCAACGCGCTGATGAGCATTGCAGTGACCGGTGCGATCCTGATCGGGCAGTGGCCGGAAGCGGCGATGGTGATGTTCCTGTTTACCGTGGCAGAGCTGATCGAAGCCAAGTCGCTGGACCGGGCGCGCAACGCAATCAGCGGCCTGATGCAGATGGCGCCGGAGCAGGCCACGGTGTTGCAGGCCGATGGCAGTTGGATGGCGCAAAACGTTAAGTCCATCGAACTCGGTGCGCGGGTGCGGGTACGCCCCGGTGAGCGAATTGGTCTGGACGGTGAGGTGGTGTCGGGCAGTTCAACCATCGATCAGGCACCGATCACGGGTGAAAGCCTGCCGGTGGAGAAAACCGTTGGCGACAAGGTGTTCGCCGGCACCATCAATCAGGCCGGCTCCCTGGAATATGCCGTGACCGCTGAAGCGAACCATTCGACTCTGGCGCGGATCATTCACGCCGTCGAACAGGCTCAAGGCGCGCGGGCACCGACCCAGCGATTCGTTGACCAGTTTTCGAAAATCTATACGCCGGCCGTGTTCATCTTCGCCCTCGCGGTGGCGGTAATTCCTCCGCTGTTCATGGGCGCGTTGTGGTTCGACTGGATCTATCGCGCGCTGGTATTGCTGGTGGTCGCGTGCCCCTGTGCACTGGTGATTTCCACCCCGGTGACCATCGTCAGCGGCCTCGCGGCAGCGGCGCGCAAAGGCATCCTGGTCAAGGGCGGCGTTTATCTGGAAGGTGGTTACAAACTCGACTATCTGGCGCTGGACAAGACCGGCACGATTACCCACGGCAAGCCGGTGCAGACTGATTATCTGTCGCTTGATCCCACGGCCGATGCCTCGGCGC
Organism: Pseudomonas sp. LBUM1649; assembly: GCF_059716155.1. Lineage (NCBI taxonomy): Bacteria > Pseudomonadati > Pseudomonadota > Gammaproteobacteria > Pseudomonadales > Pseudomonadaceae > Pseudomonas > Pseudomonas sp. LBUM1649. Next base: position 6,325,847 of record NZ_CP166807.1, on the reverse strand, counting down.
CGGCGATTGCCGCAGCGCTGGCCGGTCGTTCGGATCACCCGGTGTCGCTGGCCATCGCCAATGCGGTTGTAGATAAACAACACGCGCCACTGATTGTGGATAACTTCGAGGCGCTGGCCGGGCGCGGGGTGCGCGGTGACATCAACGGCCAGACCTATCACTTGGGCAACCATCGGCTGGTGGAAGAGCTGAACCTGTGCTCGCCTGAGTTGGAAGAGCAGCTGTTCGCGCTGGAAAAACAGGGTAAATCGGTAGTGCTGCTACTCGACCCATCCGGTCCATTGGCGCTGTTCGCCGTGGCCGACACGGTGAAAGAATCCAGCCGCGAAGCGATCCAGCAGCTACATGACTTGGGCATCAAAACCCTGATGCTGACCGGCGACAACGTCCACACCGCCCAGGCGATTGCCGCGCAGGTTGGCATCGATCAGGCCCAAGGGGATCTGCTGCCCACCGACAAACTGCAAGCCATCGAAGCACTTTATGCACAGGGCCATAACGTTGGCATGGTTGGCGACGGCATAAACGACGCCCCGGCGCTGGCCCGCGCCGAGATCGGTTTCGCCATGGCAGCCGCCGGCACCGATACCGCCATTGAGACCGCCGATGTCGCCCTGATGGACGACGATCTGCGCAAAATACCGGCGTTCATTCGCCTGTCGCGACAAACCTCGAGCATCCTCAAGCAGAACATCGCCCTGGCATTGGTCATCAAGGCGATCTTTCTTGGGGTAACCTTCGCCGGGCTCGCTACCATGTGGATGGCGGTGTTCGCTGACATGGGCGTAAGCCTGTTGGTGGTGTTCAATGGATTGCGCCTGTTGCGCAAATAGACGATGAGGGACGGTTGTGCTGAGTGCCGAGCTGAAGGCGTTTTACATGGTTGCCCGCCTGGGCAGCATCACCCTGGCAGCGAAAAAGCTCGGCTTGAGCCAACCCACGGTGACCACCCAGATTCGCAACCTGGAAAGTCAGTACTCGGTTGAATTGTTCTACCGTGGCGGCCGCCGCCTCAGTGTCAGCGATGAAGGCGCGCGGTTGCTGCCGATGGTCAAGGCGCTGATGCAGCAGGAAGCCGACATCGAGTTTTTCCTGCGTAACAGCGGGCAGGTCCAGGGCACCCTGCGCATCGCCGCTACGGCGCCGTATTACATTCTCGATCTGGTAAAGACTTTTCGCGAGCGTTTGCCGCAGGTGGAGGTGTCCGTGGAAATCGGCAACTCCCAGCAAGTGCTCGAAGCGCTGGAGGAATACCGGGTGGATGTCGCGGCGTCCTCGCAGTTGCTGGAGGATGCGCGGCTGATTCGGCGGGTGCTCGGCAGCGATCCGCTGGTGCTGGCGGTGCATCGCAATCATCCGCTGGCGGTTCACGATCACGTGCCGCTGGGCGCATTGGCCGGGCATACCTTGTTGATGCGCGAATCGGGTTCGACCACCCGGCGTCTGACCGAGGAATTGCTGGCCAGCGCCGGGGTGAGTTTCGGGCCTTTGTTGGAAATTGGCAGCCGTGAGTCGATCCGTGAGGCGGTATTGCGCAACATCGGCATCAGCATTATTGCCCGTCAGGAAGTGCCGCATGATCCGCAATTGCGGGTGCTGACCATCGAGAATGCGCCGCAGATTCCGGAGTACTTGTACTGCCTCAAAGAGAGAAAAAACGCCCGATTGCCGGCGGCGTTCTTGGGGTTGGCGCAGGAAATGTCTCCCGCGTAATGATCGTTCCCACGCTCCGCGTGGGAATGCATCCCGGGACGCTCTGCGTCCCAAGAGCCGAACGCGGAGCGTCCGTTGAGGCATTCCCACGCAGAGCGTGGGAACGATCGGCGGGCAACCCAAATCCTTGAATACCACTATCAGCAGTTTTTGCCTCACTGCCACATGACGGACGCATTACAACTCTAGGATGGCCCCATCTGCTAGATGAGGCCGTCCATGAACAACTCGATCGCAACTGCCCTGACCAACCCCGGCGCACCGATGAAGGTGCGCGGCGTACAGAAGCGCTTTGGCGCGTTTACCGCGCTGGACAACGTTTCCCTCGACGTGGCGGCCGGTGAACTGGTGTGCCTGTTGGGCCCGTCGGGCTGCGGCAAGACCACCTTGCTGCGGTGCATCGCCGGGCTGGAGAAGCAGGACAGCGGCGAGCTGTATCTGGGCGATCGCGACGTTTCCCACCTGGCGCCCCAGGCTCGGGACTACGGCATTCTGTTTCAATCCTACGCGTTGTTCCCCAATCTCACCGTCGAAGCGAACATTGCCTATGGCCTGGCCGGCAGTGGTCGCGACCAGGTGCGTCAGCGCGTCGCTCAGATGCTGGAACTGGTCGGCCTGACCGGCAGCGAAAAAAAGTACCCAGGCCAGTTGTCCGGTGGACAGCAGCAGCGTGTAGCGCTGGCCCGCGCCTTGGCTCCGGCACCTTCGTTGTTGCTGCTGGACGAACCGATGTCGGCCCTCGATGCCCGCGTCCGTGAGCATCTGTGCACCGAACTGCGCCAGCTGCAACGCAACCTCGGCATCACCACCCTGATGGTCACCCACAATCAGGACGAGGCCATGCTGATGGCCGACCGCATTGCCGTGATGAATAACGGCAGGGTCGAGCAGTACGCCACGCCGCAGGAAATCTACAACCGTCCGGCCACGCCGTTCGTGGCGGAGTTCGTCGGCCAGGGTAACTGGTTGCCGTTCAGCCGCAACAGCGACAGCCATGCCCAGGTCGGCGGGATGAACCTGCGCCTGGCCGACGGCAGCGCAAAAACCGCCTCGGGTCGTTTGTTCTGCCGCCCGGAAGCGATCAACGTCAATCCGCCGGTACATGAAGAAAACCTGTTCCCGGCCAAGGTTCGCGAAATCACCTTCCTCGGCAACCGCTGCCGGTTGAGCTTCGAGCTCGACCAGTTGCCTGGCCACGCACTGCTGGCCGAACTGGCACCCGAAGCCATGCCGCGCCTTGGCGCCCAGCAGATCATGGTCGCCTTGCCGCCGCGCAGCCTGCAGGTGTTTGCCTGATGAGCGCGAACATCGCGCTGCCGCTGCCGCACAAGCAGGTGCGGCAGATTTCCCGCGCCGAACTCGGCGACCGGCTGTTCGTGGTAGGCGGTAAAGTCCTCTTGTTGGTGCTGCTTGGCGTCGCGGTACTGATGCCGTTGCTGGCAATCTTCTGGCGAGGCTTCAGTTCCGAAGCCGGGCAGGGCGGAGGTTGGCTGGCCGCTCAAGAATTGATCAGCAGTGCCAATTTCCACTGGTTGCTAGGCAACAGTCTGAAAGTGTCCCTCAGCGTCGCCGCCATTGTCGTGCCACTGGCCTACCTGTTTGCCTACGCCCTGCAACGTACCCTGATTCCCGGCAAGGGCATCTGGCGGGGGATTTCGTTGTTGCCGCTGATGGCGCCTTCGATGCTGCCGGGGATTGCCCTGGTTTATCTGTTCGGCAACCAGGGCCTATTGCGCGGCTTGCTCTCGGACAATATCTACGGCTTCTGGGGCATCGTTCTGGGTGAGGTCATCTACACCTTCCCACACGCCTTGATGATTTTGCTGTCAGCGCTGTCCCTGGCGGATGCGCGCCTGTTCGATGCCGCCTCCAGCATGGGCGCCAGTCCCGCAAAAGCCTTTCGTAGCATCACCTGGCCGGCGACCCGTCAGGCGGTGTTCGCTGCGTTCTGCCTGGTGTTCACCCTGACCATCACTGACTTCGGCGTACCCGTAGTGGTCGGTGGCGACTATCAAGTGCTGGCGCTGGAAGCCTACAAGGCGGTGGTTGGCCAGCAACAGTTCGGTCGCGGCGCGTTGATCGGTATGGTGCTTTTGCTGCCGGCGCTGTTCAGCTTCGGGGTCGATGCCTGGTTGCGTCGACGTCATGGCGATTCCATGAGCGGTCGTGCGCAGGTATTCAAACCTGCGCCATCGACGCTGCGCGACGGCTGCTACCTGGCCGTGGTCCTGCTGATCTGCGCCGCATTGCTGCTGGTATTCGGCATGGCGGTGTTCTCGTCGCTGGTGAAGTTCTGGCCGTACAACCTGTCGCTGTCGCTCAACCACTACCAGTTCAACGACACCGCGGGTGGCGGCTGGCTGGCCTATGGCAACAGCGTGAAGATGGCGTTGTGCACGGCGCTGATCGGCAGCCTGTTGATCTTCACCGGCGCCTACCTGATGGAAAAAACCAGGGGCCAGCGGGGACTGAATCTGACCCTGCGCATGCTCAGCTTCGTACCGATGGCGGTGCCGGGTCTGGTGCTGGGCCTGGGTTACGTCTTCTTCTTCAACCTCACCGGCAACCCGCTGCATGTGCTCTACGGGACCATGACCCTGCTGGTGGTCTGCACCATTGCGCATTATTTGACCACCGCGCAAATGACCGCCACCACCGCGCTGCGCCAACTCGATGCCGAGTTCGAAGCCGCCGCACTGTCACTCAAGGCGCCACTGTATCGGCATTACCTGCGGGTCACCGTGCCGATTTGCCTGCCGGCGTTGCTGGACATCGTGCGCTACCTGTTCGTCTCGGCCATGACCACCGTCTCGGCAGCGATCTTCCTTTACAGCCCCGACACCATCCTCGCGGCGGTGGCAGTGCTGAACATGGACGACGCCGGCAACGTCGGCGGCGCGGCGGCGATGTCGACCCTGATTCTCTTCACCTCGGCGGGCGTCTCCCTGCTGCTGGCATGGGCCTCGCGTGGTTTGCTGCGCCGCTCGCAAGCCTGGCGGCAGACCGCGCCTGGTCACTGATACACACCCTCAACTCAACTACAGGAAAAGATCATGTTCAAGCCTATGGCCCTGGCCGCTGCTGTCCTCACCGCTTTCAGCCTGAACGCCTTTGCGGCGAAAACCGAGTTGACGGTGTACACCGCCCTCGAAGCCGAACAACTAAAGACCTACAAGCAAGCGTTCGAAAAGGCCAACCCGGACGTCGAGATCAAATGGGTGCGTGACTCCACCGGGATCATCACCGCCAAGTTGCTGGCCGAAAAAGAACGCCCGCAGGCTGACGCCGTTTGGGGCCTGGCCGCTTCGAGCCTGGCAATCCTCGACCAGCAAGGCATGCTGCAAAGCTACGCGCCGAAAGACCTCGGCAAGATCGGCGGTAACTACCGCGACGCCGCCAACCCGCCAGCCTGGGTCGGCATGGACGTGTGGGCCGCGACCATTTGTTTCAACACCGTCGAAGCCGAAAAGCAGGGCCTGACCAAACCTGTGAGCTGGCAAGACCTGACCAAGCCCGAGTACAAAGGCAAGATCGTCATGCCCAACCCGGCGTCGTCCGGCACCGGTTTCCTCGACGTCAGCGCTTGGTTGCAAACCTTTGGCGAGAAGCAGGGCTGGGCGTACATGGACGGCCTGCACCAGAACATTGGCCAGTACGTTCATTCCGGTTCCAAGCCATGCAAACTGGCGGCGGCCGGTGAGTTTCCGATCGGCATTTCCTTTGAATACCCGGCTGTCCAGCTCAAGCGCCAGGGTGCGCCTCTGGACATCATCCTGCCGAAGGAAGGCCTGGGCTGGGAGATCGAAGCCACGGCGGTGATCAAGGGCACTGCCCACGAGGAAGCCGCGAAGAAACTGGCTGACTTCTCGGCCAGTCCCGAGGCGATGGAGCTCTACAAAGAAAACTTCGCCGTTCTCGCGCAGCCGGGCATTGCCAAGCCGCAGACTGAATTGCCCGCCGACTACGAGCAGCGTTTGATCAAGAACGACTTCGCCTGGGCGTCGAAAAACCGTGACGAGATCCTGACTGAATGGCGCAAGCGCTATGACGGCAAGTCAGAGAAAGTGGCGGCCAAGTAAATCTTCGTAGACTGATAAGGCCTCATCGCGAGCAAGCGCGCTCCCACAGGTTTTGTGAACGCCACGGACCCTGTGGGAGCGAGCTTGCTCGCGATGGCGGCTTCGAATTCAGGACACCTCTTCATGACACACCACAACGACATGCTGATCGTCGGCGCCGGCATCCTGGGTTTGTCCCACGCGTATGCCGCCGCCAAACGCGGTCTCAAGGTCACGGTTTTCGAACGCAGCGCAACGCCCCTCGGCGCGTCGGTGCGTAACTTCGGCCAGGCGCTGGTCACCGGCCAACCGCCGGGACCTATGCTTGAGCTGGCCCGGGCCAGTCGCGAAATCTGGGGCGACTGGGCGCAACTGGCCGGCTTGCAACTCAAGCGCAATGGCTCGTACCTGTTCGCTCGCACCGAAGCAGAAGAACAGTTGCTGGAAGCCTTCTGCGCCGGTCGCGCCGTAGAACACGGCTATCGCGTCGACCTGCTGCGCGGCGCCCGGTTGGGTGATTTGTACAGCGGCCAATTTCGCCATCACCGCGCGGTGTTGCACGGCATGGACGACCAGCAGCTGTATTCACGCGAAGCGATTCCGGCGCTGATCGACTTCCTGCGGCGCGACCTGAACGTCGAGTTTCACTTCTCCACCCTGGTGCGCGACATCGAACCGGGCCGCCTGCACAGCACCTCCGGCTGTTTCAGTGCCGAGCAGATTATCCTCTGCTCCGGTCACGACTATCAGACGTTGCTGGCCGAGCAGATCGCCGAACTCGACCCGCAGATCTGTCGCCTGCAAATGCTCCGCGCCCGACCGCAGATCGACCTCAACCTGCAACACGCACTGCTCACCGGCTTGAGCTGCGTGCATTACGGCGCCTTCGCCGATTTGCCCGAAGCCGCAGCGGTGCAGGCCGAGATTCTGCGACACGCGCCGCACCTGCATGAAAACGGCATTCACTTGCTGATCAGCCCGACGCCCTATGGTGAATTGATCATTGGCGACTCTCACCATTACGGCAGTGATCCGTCGCCTTTCAACGCCGAGCAGGTGGACGACTGGATGATCGAACTGGCCGAGCAGACGCTGGGCTGCAAAGTGCAAGTGGTCGAACGCTGGCAGGGCGTCTATGGTTCACGGGGGCCGGGACCGTTTTCGTTCCTGCGTCCGGCAAAAGGACTCAGCGTGGCATTGATGCACACCGGCGTCGGCATGAGCGTCGGGCCGGCAATGGCCGAACGTAACGTCGCCACTGTATTGGGGGAAACCTGATGGAGAGTAACGAGCAAATGATCGCCGAGGTGTTCGGGTTGTACGAACGTTTCGGTGCCAGCGACTACATCGGTGAGCCGGTGTCGCAGATCGAGCACATGTCCCAGGCGGCGGAGCTGGCCATGGCCGAAGGCTTCGACGATGAAGTGGTGCTGGCGGCGTTCTTTCATGACATCGGGCATATCTGCGCTGAAAGTGCGGAGAACATGGGCGGCTTCGGCGTGGTCAGTCATGAGCGGCTCGGTGCCGACTACCTGCGCCGCGCAGGTTTCAGCGAGCGCATGGCGCGGCTGGTGGAATACCACGTTCAGGCAAAGCGTTACCTGACGCTCAAGGAGCCTGGATATTACGAGCGCTTGAGCGAAGCCAGCCGACGGACGCTGGAGTATCAGGGCGGCGTAATGACCGCTGAAGAGGCAGAAGCCTTTGAGCAGGATCCGTTGTGTGCCGTCAGTTTGCGGATGCGGCAGTGGGATGAGTTGGCTAAGGAAATGCGGGTGCCGGTGATGGATCTGGAGGTGTTGAAACGCAAGGCCGCGGGCGTCTTGTCCGGCTCCCTCAGAGAATAAAGAGACTTTTCCGACACGGCCCATGCACTGAGGACTGCATCGGGCAGTGTCCCTGAAAGAATAGCGTTGGGGTTCCTAATTTGTATGGAGCTCCACATGCGCTATTTACAGGTAACAGCCCAGGATCGTCTTCGTAACGGCAAGGCGGATACAGTGTTTTTGCACTTTCTGGAGCAGCCCGAAGTTGGGGCTGCGGCCATACTGAGCAATACGGCGTTCGCGCTCGACATCAACGGCGACGGCAAAGTCGACTTTAAAATGGGCGATGTGACAAACAACGGTAAGGAGAACACGGTAGACGAGCGGCTGCTGGAAAGTTTTGCCAATACCTACCTGAAACTGAACTGGTTCAATCGCGGCGCGATCTGGACGCGATACCTGAAAATTTACGCTGAAGATTTTTATGCCGATGGTACCCCGGACACGGTACGGCTACACCTTCACGAGGGTGGGCCGGCCGCGGACAAGCGCAGTCTGGTGTCCTGGCATGCGGCGTACGATCTGGACAACGACAGCAAGCTGGATTGGACCATCCACCACGATATCAATCGGAATGGGGTCATTGACAACGTGGATGATCGGTTGGTCCAGCGCTTGGCGGAGCTCTTCCTCAAGTTCCATTGGAAATGATTGCCTCAAATGCATTCATATCTGTTGCGCCAGCACCTCTATCTGCTCCTGCCGCTCCGCCTGATTCAACTTCGGATGCGGATTCAGCGATGACCACTGCGGATACGCCCGAGCCTTGTTCAGCGCCTCGGGCAGTTTGCCTTCGCGCCAGGTCTTGTCCTGAGGCATGGAGACTTGAATGCTGTCCATTGCCGCGTGGCCACGAGTATTCAATGCCTGGAGCAGCTGCCGTTGGCGCAACGCCAGCAACCTCAACACACTGTCATCGACCGTCAATTCCCGCTGACCTTTGATCTTGCCCAGCAGACGGCTGCCATAACTGCGCGCCGTTTGCAGCGCGCCGCCGACAATCGCGCCGGCCAGTGCCGCTGCGCCAAGGGTCAGGCCACCGACCAGCAGATCCACGCCGGCCCCGGCTGCCGCACCCGCGGCGATACCTCCTCCGACCCGAACGCCCAGTTGCTTGAGGGTCTGCGGATTGAACAGGTCATCGCCCCAACGGCCATCGAGCAGCGGCAGGTCACTGGCCGCCGCATCTTGCGGACGGAAGGCGTAGAGTTTGAGCAGCGCTTCGACGCAGCGCTGTTCCCGTTGGCGAATCGCTTTGCGCAATTCGCTGATCGCCTGCTGCTCCTGTTCCGCCTCGCTGACCACGCTGCGCCGATACGCCGCGCAATCGATCAATAATTCAGCAATCAGCCGCGCCGCGCTTTGCTGTCGGGCCAGGCGCTGGGCCTGTTGATCGGCGACCAGGCGCTCAAGCTGTGGGCGGGAGCTTTCGAGCAGCAGCGCAAGGCTTTCATAGAGCCGGCGCTCGCCGTCCTCCGGCGTCGCGACGCTATCGAATCGCACCAGCGCATGCAAACCCAGGCGCGCCAGTGCTTCACGCCACGCCGGCTCACGGTGGTTGGCGCTGCTGACGAAATTCAGCACCGGCAGCAGCGGTTTGCCGCAGTTGGCCAGCACTTCCAGCTCATCGCGATACTTGGCAAGGACCGGTTCCCGGGCGTCGATCACATAGAGCCCGGCGTCCGACGCCAGCAACTGGCGCAGGACCTTGGCTTCCTGTTCGAAGCGCTGCCGGGCTTCGCTGCCCTCAAGAAAGCGTGCCAGTCGTGCCGGGCCGTCCAGTCGTTCGCCGGGTCGCTCCAGGCGTTCGAGGTAGTCGAGCAGGGCGATGGCGTCTTCCAGTCCGGGCGTGTCGTAGAGATCAAGCAAAGGCTCGCCGTCCACCGACAACCGCGCGCCTTCGACATGCCGCGTGGTGCTGGGGCGGTGGGACACTTCGCCGAAACCGACATCGCGAGTCAGGGTGCGCAACAACGAGGTTTTGCCGACGTTGGTGTGGCCGACGACCGCGAGTTTCAGAGGCTGCTTCCTGGTGTCAGTCATGACCCGTCTCCAGCCAGTTCATCGGTGCGCAATCGGCGAACGGCAGTTCCAGCTGTTGCAGCGCAACGTGCCAATCACCGAGGCGTTCGGCGTCCAGCGCTTCACCGGGCGGCGCTTGCAGCAACCAGATGCGGGTGGCGCTGGCGCTGCGGGCCAGTTCGGCAATCAGCGCCAGGCTGCCGCGATCCGGCGAGCGCCGTGGATCGCAAGCGATCGCCAGGCGCGCAGGAGGAAAGCGGCTCAGTTGTTCGAGGAGTTTGTGTCGCGATTCGCGGCTGTCGAGGATGCCGGCGTTGCTGACGCTCTTCGGCAGTTGTGGCGGCCACGGGCGGTCGTCGTCCAGTTCGATGGCGACCAACAGTGCGCCATCGCTTTGCTGTTCACTGACGCCGCTTTCCGCGCGATGAAGTTGTGCCGGCGCGGCATCGCTGACGCCCAGGCGTTCACTGGTAGGCATCAGCCGTTCACGCAGTTGCGCATAACCAGGCAGGTTCAAGTCCAGGCTCAAGGCCGCCTGGCCGGTTTTCCAGCGCCACAGGCAAAACACTGCGAGCAGCAGGCGCGGTACGACGCCGTAAACCAGCAACACGCCCACCAGCCACGCCGCCCAGGCTTGGCGGGCGCTTTCGATGTTCAGTGCGGCGTCGCCACTGGCGCGGATCATCTCCTCGGTGGGCACGCTGAAGCCGAGCACGGCCGGTAGAGCACCCAGGGCCTGGGTCACGGCAATAAAGGTGTCGGCGCTGAGGATCGTGGTTTCCCAGACGAAGCCGTAGCGCCGGGTCGCCATCAACGTCAGCAGAATCACCAGCGCACTGAGCATCGCCAACAACCACAAGCCATTGACCAACACGCCGATGGCCCAGCGATTGAGTTTCCTGCGTTGCAGTAACAGCAGCAGGGCCGGTGCCAGCTGCGCGGCCTTGGCGTCCCGGGCGAGTTTTTCGCTTAGCCACAACCACAGGCGCCCGAGGCTGGCGCCGTGTTCACCGGCAAACACCAAGCCCAGGGCCCAGCTCAGCAGCAGGATCAGATTGAGCCCGAGTAGACTGCCCAGCGCCCAGAACACATTCACCGGGTGCAGGCCGTCGCCCATTGCGGCAAAGGCCAGGCCCGCGCCGCTGACCACGGCCAGCACCGCCAATACGATCAGCGCCAGTCGCGCCCCTTGCAGCCAGTGTTTGAGTGCATCGCTCAAGCCATCGCGTTCGGCCAGCCACAGGGCGCGGCGTTGAATGCGCGTCGGCAAATCGCCGCCGGCGCTGCGGGCCAGTCGGTTGGCTTCCAGATCCTCCAGGGGACCTGCGTGTTCTTCGCGCAGGCGGATGGTTTCTGTCAGCCAGAGATTATTCAGTTCAGTCACGCGGCATCCCGTCGCTCAATTGAACTGTGAGCATAACCGCTGTGGCGCTTATCGGCGAAAGCGCGGCTCTGGTATCCTCGCCGGCATGACTAAATCACTCCCCCTCAGCCTGATCGCAGCCCTCGGTGAAAACCGCGTGATCGGCGTCGACAACAGCATGCCCTGGCACCTGCCGGCGGACTTCAAATACTTCAAGGCCACCACCCTGGGCAAGCCGATCATCATGGGGCGCAAGACCTGGGATTCCCTCGGTCGCCCGTTGCCGGGCCGCTTGAACATCGTGGTCAGCCGTCAGGCGGATCTGGTGCTCGAAGGCGCGGAGGTTTATCCGTCGCTTGAGGCAGCCGTGGTTCGAGCTGAAGAATGGGCGAAGGAGCAGGGCGTCGATGAGCTGATGTTGATCGGCGGGGCGCAGTTGTATGCGCAGGGGTTGGCCCAGGCTGATCGACTGTATCTGACCCGTGTGGCCCTGAGCCCGGAAGGGGATGCGTGGTTTCCGGAGTTTGATCTGGGCCAGTGGAAGCTGGTGTCGAACACCGAAAATCCGGCTGTGGATGACAAGCCAGCGTACAACTTCGAAGTCTGGGAAAAAGCCTAAAAGCATCGCGGGCAAGCCTTGCTCCTACAGGTTTAATGTCGGTCGCAAATATTGCATACGACCTCAAACCCTGTAGGAGCAAGGCTTGCCCGCGATAGCGATCTATCAGGCGCCGATCAAGCCTGCGCCAACGCCGAATGCTCATCCGCATCCAACAATTCTTTATCCGTCTGCTGCATCACCTGGCTGGTAATCGCACCGGCCGTCATCGAACCACTCACGTTCAACGCCGTACGCCCCATATCAATCAGCGGCTCGACCGAAATCAGCAACGCCACCAGTGACACCGGCAAGCCCATCGCCGGCAACACGATCAACGCGGCAAACGTCGCGCCCCCGCCTACGCCAGCCACGCCCGCCGAACTCAAGGTCACAATCGCCACCAGTGTCGCGATCCACAGCGGGTCCAGCGGGTTGATGCCAACGGTCGGCGCCACCATCACTGCCAACATCGCCGGATACAGGCCGGCGCAGCCGTTCTGGCCAATGGTCGCGCCGAACGAGGCGGCGAAACTGGCGATGGATTGCGGGATGCCCAGGCGGCTGGTCTGCGCTTCGATGCTCAGCGGGATCGTTGCCGCGCTCGAACGGCTGGTGAAAGCAAACGTCAGTACCGGCCAGATCTTGCGGAAGAACCGCAGCGGGTTGATCCCCGCCGCCGACACCAGCACCCCATGCACCACGAACATCAGGCCCAGGCCGATGTAGGACACCACCACGAAACTGCCGAGCTTGATGATGTCTTGCAGGTTGGAGCCAGCGACCACTTTGGTCATCAGCGCCAGCACGCCGTACGGGGTCAGCTTCATCACCAGGCGCACCAGGCGCATCACCCAGGCTTGCAGGGTGTCGATGGCGTTGATCACTTTCTGACCTTTTTCCACGTCATCCTTCAGCAGCTGCAGCGCCGCAACCCCGAGGAACGCAGCAAAGATGACCACGCTGATGATCGACGTCGGCTTGGCCCGCGCCAGGTCGGCGAACGGGTTTTGCGGAATGAACGACAGCAGCAACTGCGGCACATTCAGGTCGGCGACCTTGCCGGCGTAGTCGCTCTGGATGGTTTGCAGGCGGGCCATTTCCTGGGTGCCGGCCACCAGGCCCTCGGCGGTCAGGCCGAACAGGTTGGTCAGGCCGATGCCGATCAATGCCGCGATGGCGGTGGTGAACAGCAGCGTGCCAATGGTCAGGAAGCTGATCTTGCCCAGCGACGAGGCGTTGTGCAGACGGGCCACGGCGCTGAGGATCGAGGCGAACACCAAAGGGATCACGATCATTTGCAGCAATTGCACATAACCGTTGCCCACCAGATCGAACCAGCCGATCGAAGCTTTCAGCACCGGGTTACCGGCACCGTAGACAGTGTGCAGCGCCACACCGAACGCCACGCCCAGCACCAGTGCGAGCAGGACTTTTTTCGCCAGGCTCCATGTAGAATGGCGTGTTTGTGCGAGACCAAAAAGTAGAGCGAGGAATACCAGCAGATTGAGGATCAGCGGCAGATTCATGAGAACTCCGAAGTGACTTGTGCCAGCCACCTTCCGGGGCAGCTGTGAACCGGCAAGCCTAACAGCTTGATTTTCAATGAATTAATATCAAAAACGTATGGCAACTGTCGTTTTTGGAATAAGCGCATGTCGCTCTCGGGGATGCAGCTGGCGCGATAGGTACGCTGGCGGTCGCTGACAGACGAGGACAGTCACACTTATTTGATAGCGTCGATCTCTTTCATTCAGGGAGAAACGCCGATGAAGTTCGCACCGAAATTTCTGGTTGCCGCACTTTGCCTGGGCCTCGCCGGCCAGGTACTCGCCACGGATCTGAAGCACTGGCCGGTCGATCAGGCCAAGGCCCTGGACGCGATGATCGCGACTAACGCCAATAAGGGTAACTACGCTGTGTTCGACATGGACAACACCAGTTACCGCTACGACCTCGAAGAGTCGTTGTTGCCATTCATGGAAAACAAAGGCCTGATCACCCGCGACAAACTTGACCCCTCCCTGAAACTGATGCCGTTCAAGGACACCGCCGACCATAAGGAAAGCCTGTTCAGCTACTACTACCGCCTCTGCGAACTCGACGACATGGTCTGCTACCCATGGGTCGCCCAGGTGTTCTCCGGATTCACGCTTCAGGAACTCAAAGGCTACGTCGACGAATTGATGGCTTCCGGCAAACCGGTGCCGGCGACTTATTACGAAGGCGACGTGGTCAAGAAACTCGACGTCAACCCGCCGAAAATCTTCACCGGCCAGCAAGAGCTCTACAACAAACTGATGGAGAACGGCATCGAGGTCTATGTAATGACCGCCGCCTCCGAAGAACTGGTGCGCATGGTCGCGGCCGATCCGAAGTACGGCTACAACGTCAAACCGCAGAACGTGATCGGCGTGTCGTTGCTGCTCAAGGACCAAAAGACCGGTGAACTGACCACCGCGCGCAAGCAGATCACCGCCGGCAAGTATGACGAGAAGGCCAACCTCGGCCTCGAACTGACCCCGTACCTGTGGACCCCGGCGACCTGGATGGCCGGCAAGCACGCGGCGATCCTGACCTACATCGATGAGTGGAAAAAACCGGTGCTCGTCGGCGGCGATACCCCGACCAGCGACGGTTACATGCTGTTCCACGGCGTCGACGTGGCCAAGGGCGGCATTCACCTGTGGGTCAACCGCAAGGACAAGTACATGACCCAGATCCAAGGCATGATGGCCAAGAACGCTGCGGCCCAGGCCAAGGAAGGGTTGCCGGTGACGGCGGACAAGAACTGGGTGATCGTCACACCGCAAGAGATTCAGTAAGGGTTTTGATTCACTGTAGGAGCGAGCTTGCTCGCGATGGTCGTTAACGATGACGCGTACTTTCTGATTTAACGCGGTGTCCTTGCGTTCATCGCGAGCAAGCTCGCTCCTACAGTCGTAGCCTGCACGTTCTTGCGTAAGGGACTACGACTACTTCAGAATCCGCCGACTTGTGCGCCTGTTTGGCGGGTTCTATCTTCTCCGCGTCGCTGCCCTTCAGCGATCGGGTTTGGTAGCCCGGATTTTCCAGGCGCATGACTACACCTTTGGCAGGTTTTTTGACTCTGCTTTTATGGTGGTCATGCGTAGGGCGCTTTCGAGCGCGCCGGCTCCCTGGACCGGTCTACCAACCTGCGTATGGCTGCCACCTTTCGTTTGGTAGCGAAGGTGATGGCTCCTTGTTTCCAGGAGAATCATCAATGCTGAAAATTACCCCCGATCCACCGGACACCGACAACCTGTCCGCCCAAATCAACGCCACCCCGCGCAAACCCAGTCGAACATTCTTGGTCGCCCCCGGCCTCGACACCGAAACCCTTTTAGCCCACGCCTGCGAATCCCTCGCCTCGGCCAATGTCATGGCCAGCGATTTCGCCGGACAGCTGGAAGGCTCACAACGCAGCACGATGCTGGGGATTGCCCAGGTCATCATGTTGGGCGAGCTGGCGGTGAATCAGGCTTTGGATAACCTCGACCCACAGGAATAGCGCGGGCAAAAAAATACCCCGCACCTGGCCGGGTTGATCGTTCCCACGCTCTGCGTGGGAATGCAGCCCGTGACGCTCCGCGTCACTGGACGCAGAGCGTCCCTTGAGGCATTACCACGCAGAGCGTGGGAACGATCAGATCAGAAGCAAAAAAATACCCCGCACTTGGCGGGGCATTTTTTGTTCAACGCTTAAGCCTTACAGCCCATCAAGCATCGCCTTGTTACGCACAGCACCCTTATCAGCACTGGTCGCCAGCAGGGCATACGCTTTCAACGCAGTGGTCACTTTACGTGGACGCACTTCCACCGGTTTCCAGCCCTTCTTGTCCTGCTCGACCCGGCGTGCCGCCAGTTCTTCATCGCTGACCAACAGGTTGATCGAGCGGTTCGGAATGTCGATCAGCACTTTGTCGCCATCCTGCACCAGGCCGATGGCGCCACCGGCAGCTGCTTCAGGCGAAGCGTGGCCGATGGACAGGCCCGAGGTGCCGCCGGAGAAGCGGCCGTCGGTGAGCAGGGCGCAGGCTTTGCCCAGGCCTTTGGATTTCAGGTAGGAAGTCGGGTAGAGCATTTCCTGCATGCCCGGGCCGCCTTTCGGGCCTTCGTAGCGAATGATGACGATGTCGCCTTCTTTCACTTCATCCGCGAGGATGCCACGCACGGCGCTGTCCTGGCTTTCGAAGATCTTGGCGTTGCCTTCGAACACGTGGATCGACTCATCGACGCCAGCGGTTTTCACCACGCAGCCGTCCAGCGCGATGTTGCCGTACAGCACGGCCAGGCCGCCTTCTTGCGAGTAGGCGTGCTCGACACTGCGGATGCAGCCGTTTTCACGGTCGTCGTCCAGGCTTTCCCAACGGGTCGACTGGCTGAACGCGGTTTGCGTCGGGATGCCCGCAGGACCTGCCTTGAAGAAGTGATGCACCGCTTCGTCGTCGGTCTGGGTGATATCCCACTTGGCGATGGCTTCTTCCATGCTGCGGCTGTGCACGGTCGGCAACTGCGTGTGCAGCAGGCCGCCACGGGCCAGCGAGCCGAGGATGCTGAAGATCCCGCCGGCACGGTGCACGTCTTCCATGTGGTACTTCTGGATGTTCGGCGCGACCTTGCACAGTTGCGGCACGTGACGGGACAGACGGTCGATGTCACGCAGGTCGAAATCGATCTCGGCTTCCTGGGCGGCGGCCAGCAAGTGCAGGATGGTGTTGGTGGAACCGCCCATGGCGATGTCCAGCGTCATGGCGTTTTCAAACGCCTTGAAATTGGCGATGTTGCGCGGCAGGACTGATTCGTCGTTGTCGGTGTAGTAACGCTTGCACAGCTCGACGATGGTGCGGCCGGCCTGCAGGAACAACTGCTCGCGGTCGCTGTGAGTGGCGAGGGTCGAACCGTTGCCCGGCAAGGTCAGGCCCAGGGCTTCGACCAGGCAGTTCATCGAGTTGGCGGTGAACATGCCGGAGCACGAACCGCAGGTCGGGCAGGCGCTACGCTCGTACTCGGCGACTTTCTCGTCAGAAGCGCTGGAGTCGGCGGCGATCACCATGGCGTCGACCAGGTCGAGACCGTGGCTGGCCAGTTTGGTCTTGCCGGCTTCCATCGGGCCGCCGGAAACGAAGATCACCGGGATGTTCAGGCGCAGGGACGCCATCAACATGCCAGGGGTGATCTTGTCGCAGTTGGAGATGCAGACGATGGCGTCGGCGCAGTGGGCATTGACCATGTACTCGACGGAGTCGGCGATGATCTCGCGGCTCGGCAGCGAATACAGCATGCCGTCGTGGCCCATGGCGATGCCGTCATCGACAGCGATGGTGTTGAATTCTTTTGCCACGCCGCCCGCGCGTTCGATTTCGCGGGCGACCAGTTGGCCCAGGTCCTTGAGGTGGACGTGGCCTGGTACGAACTGGGTAAAGGAGTTGGCAATGGCGATGATCGGCTTCTTGAAGTCGTCATCTTTCATCCCCGTTGCGCGCCACAATGCGCGGGCGCCGGCCATGTTGCGGCCATGGGTGGATGTTTTCGAGCGGTAATCAGGCATGAAGCACTCCGGGCGGCTAATCAGGTATCAAAAGGGAAGTGAGCTTCTATTGACGTCTGGAACACTCAGAAATGGCCGTGTGTCCGGAAGTTGCCGATAACTTTGCGGGATCGCCGCGCGCTTCAGCTTGAGCTCATAAACCCGCCGGGGATGACTGGCGATGAATGTCGCGATTCTACACGGCTGGCGGCAGGAGGGAATGCCGGTGAGCGTCGAGGTACCAGTTACGAGACGTGCGGAGGCCAACGCAATCCCCTGTAGGAGCGAGCTCGCTCGCGAAAAACCTGAGAGCGCCGCAGGGTGTCAGGCTGCCAGCGTCATCGTTGACGATCATCGCGAGCAAGCTCGCTCCTACATAAGGCAGAATCGCGCTGCATGATCAGTGCGTTCACCGCCAGACCTACCGCGCTGAGGGCCAGGAAACATGAGGCGAGGGCTGTGGTCAGGTCTGCGGACGCCAGATTGATCACCACGCTGATAACGCCGCCGCACATGAAGATCATCACGCCGCCGACCGAGGAGGACGTGCCGGCATCCTGCGGGTGGACGGTCATGGCCTTGGAGTTGGAGATTGGTCGAGCAATGGTGGTGCCGGCTGTACAAATGAGCATCGGTATCAGCACGGCTGTAGCAGTGAGCCCGAACTGGCTGGCCAGCCACAGCATGACCAGCCCCGACAGGGCGATCAGCCCCAGGCCGACGATAATCTGCGTATTGGCCTGCAGTCGCCGATGCAGCGCGCTGGCGACAATGCCGCCAATCACATAAGCCACGCCGTACAGCAACAATGCCCAGGCAAATTCGTAGGGTGAGAGTGCCAGTCGCTCCATGAAAATGATCGGCGAAATGACGATGAAGGAAAAATGGCAGGCAAAGGCCAGGCCGGAAATAAGCCAATAACCCATGAAGCGTAGATCGGAACACAGCCGCCAATAGGCACTGAAAAAGCCACAGGGCGACGCACGATTGCGCGGAGTTTCCTTGAGCAAGACGCCAGCCTTTATCCAGACGATGACCGCCAAGCCGATAAAGACATAGAAGCTGCCCTCCCATCCCAGATGTAATTGCAGCCAGGTCCCGAGCAGCGGCGATATGGAAATGAACACCCCGCCGCCGGTTGTCATCCAGATCCTGATTCGCTCCTGTTCCCGACCGACAAACAAATCCTGAATCAGCGCTTGCGACAGCACAAAGGATCCGCAACCCACTGCCTGGATGACGCGAAACACCAGAAACCAGCTGTATTCGCTGGAAAGCAGGCAGCCGGTTGCGCCGAGCGTCGAGATGGAGATCCCGGTCAGCAACAGGTTCTTGCGCCCCCACACATCCGACAGCGGTCCGACCAGCACCACCGATAGCGCCAGGCCAATGGCGAACAGGCTGACAGAAAGGGCAATGTCGGACGCTGAGGTCCGGAAGTAGTCAGAGAGCGCGGGAAAGGACGGGAGCACCACGTCGAGAGGGAAAACACCCAGTAGCGTCATGGTCATCAATAGCAGGATGAGCGACGATTTTTTCGCGGTGTGCGGGGAAGGGCTCATCAATAACGCGCTCGATCCGTGAGGGGTCGAGAGTCGACTTGATGAAAAGGGAAGTCAATGCATAAGGCGTAGGACAGTTCTGAATCTACTGTAGGGGCGAGCTTGCTCGCGAAAAACCCGAGAGCACCGCGGGGTGCCAGGCTTCCCGCGCCATCGTTGATGACCATCGCGAGCAATCGACCGTCGACCGGCTGCTCCTACAAGGACGGTGTATTAGAGCCAGATGGCATCCCATAACGGGTAGTCACCAACGTGAGCTACAAGTCCGGCGCGCAAAGGGTTGGCTATAATGTATCGGGCTGCAGCTTTCAGATCTTCTTCGCGACGCAGGGCTCGGTCGAAGTAGCCTTTTTGCCATAGCGTTTCATTGCAACCTCTCTGCTGGTTGATGGCGCGGGCACTTCTGGATTTGGCCGCTTGCATCAGCTTTGGCAGATCACCGTTATGCAATTCAACCATCCAGTGAAAGTGATCCGGCATGACTACCCATGCTATAGACGTTGCGTTGCCGGTTTCCTGAGCTCTTTTAAATTCGTTCACTACCAGGCGGCCAACGTACACATCATGGAAGATTGGTTTTCGTTCATGGGTGACTGCGGTCAGGAGATAGATGCGACCGGATTCCGAGCGGCGGCCGGTGCGTAAACGATGGGCTTGCGGGGTGTTGGACATTCCGTTGTCCTCTTCGGTGGCTGGAAGAGAAACGGTAGGTGTGAGACGGGAGGTTGTCGCTTCGGCTGTGGATCAGAATATGTCTAGCACCCTGTAGGAGCGAGCTCTGCTCGCGATGAACCTGAGAACGACGCGGGGCGCCAGGCTTCCCGCGTTATCGTTGACGTCCATCGCGAGCAGAGCTCGCTCCTACAGTGGTTTGTTGTTAGCTATTAGGCAACAACCGGCAAGTAATGCTCTTGATGTAACGCGTCTCGGCAATCGCCGGATGCACCGGATGATCTGGCCCCTGGCCGCCACGTTCCAGTATCTGGATATTGCGGTCCAGGTGGCGGGCGCTGGTCAGCAGGATGTTCTGCAGGTCGTCTTCCGGCAGGTGCATCGAGCACGATGCGCTGACCAGGATGCCGTCCTTGGTGAGCAGGCGCATGGCTTGTTCGTTCAGGCGGCGGTAGGCGCCTTCGCCGTTTTTCATGTCTTTCTTGCGTTTGATGAACGCCGGCGGGTCGGCCACGATCACGTCGAAACGCTCTTCGCTGGCTTTCAGCTCTTTCAAGGCATCGAAGACGTCGCCTTCGAGGCAGGTCATTTTCTCGGCGAAACCGTTCAGCGCGGCGTTGCGCTCGACACCGTCGAGGGCGAAGGCCGATGCGTCGACGCAGAACACTTCACTGGCGCCGAACGCGGCCGCTTGCACACCCCAGCCGCCGATGTAGCTGTACAGGTCGAGCACGCGTTTGCCCTTGGCGTATGGCGCCAGGCGTGCGCGGTTCATGCGGTGGTCGTAGAACCAGCCGGTTTTCTGGCCCTGGATGACCGGCGCTTCGAATTTCACGCCGTTCTCTTCCAGTGCGACCCACTCCGGTACCAGGCCGAAGACGGTTTCGACGTAGCGAGTGAGGCCTTCGGCATCACGGGCGGCGGAGTCGTTCTTGAACAGGATGCCGCTTGGCTTGAGCACTTGGGTCAGTGCCGCGATGACGTCGTCTTTATGGGCTTCCATGGTCGCCGAGGCGATCTGCACCACCAGAATGTCGCCGAAACGGTCGACCACCAGGCCTGGCAGCAGGTCGGAGTCGCCGTAGACCAGGCGATAGAATGGCTTGTCGAACAGGCGCTCGCGCAGCGACAGGGCGACGTTCAGGCGATGCACCAGCAGCGACTTGTCGAGTGGCAACTTGATATCGCGCGACAGCAGGCGGGCGCAGATCAGGTTGTTCGGGCTCATGGCGACGATGCCCAGCGGCTTGCCGCCGGCGGCTTCGAGGATCGCCTGGTCACCGGCCTTGAAGCCGTGCAACGGGGTGGCGGCTACATCGATTTCGTTGCTGTAGACCCACAGGTGGCCGTTTCGCAGGCGACGGTCGGCGTTGGCTTTGAGGCGCAGGCTAGGCAGGGACATGACGTCGCTCCGGAAAAAAGAGCGGGAGTATACCGTGTTGCACAATGCCACGGCGCGGTGGATGGACATGCGGTGAGTCAGGCCGGGATCAGATGAAACTTCAATCGGTGCACCGCCCAAGGTGTCGGATCCAATTTAGAAAAGTTAGAATCTGCGCCTGACCCAGAGTGTGTACTTATGTCCCAAGAGCTTACCGCCGAACAAATCCAGCAATCCCTGCAAGGCATCAGTGTGCCCGCCCAACCGCAAATCATGGTGGATCTGCAGATGGAGCAGTACATGCCCGACCCGGATCTGGACGTGATCGCGAAGCTGATTTCCCAGGACCCGGGCCTCTCTGGCTCCCTGCTGAAAATCGTCAACTCACCGTATTACGGCCTGAGCAACAAGATCGCATCGATCCAGCGCGCAGTGAATCTGCTGGGCAGCCGCTCGATCATCAATCTGATCAATGCGCAGTCGATCAAGGGCGAGATGAACGATGACACCATCGTCACCTTGAACCGGTTCTGGGACACCGCCCAGGACGTGGCGATGACCTGCCTGACCCTGGCCAAGCGCATTGGCGCCCAGGCCGGCGATGAAGCCTATGCCCTGGGCCTGTTCCACGACTGTGGCGTGCCGCTGATGCTGCAGCGGTTCCCCAACTACATGAGCGTACTGGAACAGGCCTATGCCAACGCCGGTTCCGATTGTCGGGTGGTGGACACCGAGAACCAGGCGTTCAACACCAACCACGCAGTGGTCGGGTACTACACGGCCAAGTCCTGGCGCCTGCCGGATCACGTGTCTGCCGCGATCGCCAATCATCACAATGCCCTGGCGATATTCAGCGACGAGTCGTCACGCAACAGCGCCCTGAAAAACCTGTTGGCGATCCTGAAAATGGCCGAGCACATTTGTGCGTCCTACCGGGTGCTGGGCAACCAGGCCGAAGACCACGAGTGGAACAGCATCGGGCATTTGGTGCTCGATTACGTTGGCCTCTCGGATTACGATTTCGAAACCCTCAAGCAGACGATTCGCGACCTCGGCACTCACCGCTGAGTAGCGAACCTCTTCTCACCGAGCGCCTGATTCGAGAGCACCATGCCTGAACTGCCAGAAGTCGAAACCACCCGCCGCGGGATTGCGCCGTACCTGGAAGGCCAGCGCGTCAGCCGGGTGATCGTGCGTGATCGCCGCCTGCGCTGGCCGATCCCTGAAGACCTGGATGTGCGCTTGTCCGGGCAGCGCATCGTGCTGGTGGAGCGGCGCGCCAAGTACCTGTTGATCAATGCCGAGGTCGGCACCTTGATCAGCCATTTGGGAATGTCGGGGAATTTGCGCCTGGTGGAAGCCGGCCTGCCAGCGGCCAAGCATGAGCATGTGGATATCGAACTGGAATCGGGCCTGGCCTTGCGCTACACCGACCCGCGGCGGTTCGGTGCGATGCTGTGGAGCCTAGATCCGCTGAATCATGAGCTGTTGATTCGCCTGGGGCCGGAGCCGCTGACCGACCTGTTCGACGGCGAGCGGCTGTTCCAGCAGTCTCGCGGGCGCTCGATGGCGGTCAAGCCGTTCATCATGGACAACGCGGTGGTGGTCGGCGTCGGCAATATCTATGCGACCGAAGCCCTGTTCGCCGCCGGTATCGACCCGCGTCGCGAAGCCAAGAGCATTTCCCGGGCGCGGTATCTGAAGCTGGCGATCGAGATCAAACGCATCCTGGCGGCCGCCATCGAGCGCGGCGGCACCACGCTGCGCGACTTTATCGGCGGGGACGGGCAGCCGGGCTACTTCCAGCAGGAGCTGTTCGTGTATGGCCGTGGTGCCGAGCACTGCAAGGTCTGTGGTACGCCATTGCGCGAAGTGAAACTGGGGCAGCGCGCCAGCGTCTTTTGCCCGCGCTGTCAGAGCTGAAAAGCCGACGGTCTCCTACATTGGATCTACGTCGTTCACAAATCCCCTGTGGGAGCGAGCTTGCTCGCGATGGCGGCGGAACAGGCAACGCAGGGCTTACGCCTTCCCGGTAATCTTCCGGTACTTCTCCATCAACTGCTCTTCGGTCTCTGGATGGGCTTCGTCCAGAGGGATACAGTCCACCGGGCAGACCTGCTGGCACTGCGGTTCGTCGTAGTGGCCGACGCACTGGGTGCACAGGTTCGGGTCGATCACGTAGATTTCTTCGCCCTGGGAAATGGCGGCGTTGGGGCACTCGGGTTCGCAGACGTCGCAGTTGATGCAATCGTCGGTGATGATCAGGGACATGCTAACTCCAGCCGGGGCGGCAGGCCCGGGCGCAATAAATCAATGCGCGTAATTGTGCCGCATTGGCGTCCGCATTGCACCCGGGGGCGATCAAGAGCAGGCAGGGCGCAGGCAAGATCAAGATCAAAAGATCGCAGCCTGCGGCAGCTCCTACTTTTTGAACCGAAGTGTCAGGGCATCCGCCACTATCGGGTGCACGAACTTGGTGATATCGCCGCCCAAGGCTGCGATTTCACGAACCAGCGTCGAGGAAATGAACGAATAACGCTCGGACGGGGTAAGGAACAGGCTTTCCACATCCGGGGCCAGCTGGCGGTTCATGTTGGCCAGCTGGAATTCGTATTCGAAGTCCGAGACTGCGCGCAAGCCGCGCAGGAACACGTTGGCGTTCGTCTCTTTGGCAAAATGCGCCAGCAGCGTCGAGAAGCCGACGACTTCAACGTTCGGCAGATGTTTAGTGACTTCGCGGGCCAGCTCCACACGCTGTTCCAGAGGAAACAACGGGTTTTTCTTCGGGCTGGCGGCGACGGCAATGATCACGTGATCGAACAGGCGCGAGGCGCGTTCGACCAGATCGCCATGACCCTTGGTAATAGGGTCGAAGGTACCTGGGTACAACACTCGGTTCATCGCGTCGTCCTGGCGGGAGTGCGTTGGGGACTCGGATGGTATCGCAGCCTAACCGGTCGGCCAAGTCGCCTGTTGGGTAAGAAAGCACTATTGACGATGGCAATATTCGTCATTTTGATGAGTTTTTCAAACGATCGGCCAGGGAAGTCGCCAGTTGCGCCGTCAGTCCATAGACCGACAACTGCGGGTTTGCGCCAATGCTGGTGGGGAACAGCGAGCCGTCATGGATCGACAGATTACCCAGTTGATGATGCCGGCCAAGGCTGTCGGTGACGGCGTTTTTCGGGTCCTCGCCCATGCTGCAACCGCCCATCACATGGGCGCTGCCCAGACGCGTGCGATACAACTCCAGGCTGAGCCCGTCGATCAGCGTACGTGCTTCGCCCAGGGTTTTAACGTAGCGAGCATCGGCGTGCATGGGCATCACGGCTTTTGCACCCCCGGCGAACTGGATCTCGGCCATGCTGTGGAAG
Source organism: Pseudomonas sp. LBUM1649 (assembly GCF_059716155.1). Classification (NCBI taxonomy): domain Bacteria; kingdom Pseudomonadati; phylum Pseudomonadota; class Gammaproteobacteria; order Pseudomonadales; family Pseudomonadaceae; genus Pseudomonas; species Pseudomonas sp. LBUM1649. The sequence continues at coordinate 6,301,727 of NZ_CP166807.1, read as the reverse complement.
GCCCGGCGCAAACCGTCCCAGACATAGGGTGAAACCTGGTAATCGAGCAGCGGTGTACCGTCACCGCGTAGTTCGACGCTGCCACCGGGACTGTCCGGGTGGAATCCGTCGCGCAGCAACGCAAGCATGGCGTGGGTGTGCGGCAGGTTGGCCATGTGTTGGGCGTTTTCCTGGCCGAAGCCGCCCAGCAGGGTGGCGGCCAGCGCCGGGTGCAGCGGCGGAACCTCCAGTTTGTAGCCCATCTTGCCGGTGGTGCCATCCTGCCATTGGAAATAATCGGAATAGATCGACTGCGGCGCGCCGTAGAACGGATTGATGACGTCGTCGAACAAACCGGCGGACATGTTCACCACATGCAGAAAGGTTCGTTTGCCCAGCCGCTGGTGCGGATCGGGCGCGTCGGAGCGCAACAGCAGCGCCGGACTGTTGATACCGCCGCCGGCCAACACGTAATGCCGCGCCTTGACCGTAATAGTGCGTCCGGTGGGCTCGACACAGCGCTCGTCCATCGCCACGCATTGCAGCCCGGTGACGTTGTCGCCGCTGATGATGAGTTTTTCGGCGCGGGCCAGATAAAGCAACTCGCCGCCGTTTTCCAGGGTGGCCGGAATGGTCGTAACCATCATCGATTGTTTGGCGTTGGTCGGGCAGCCCATGCCGCAATAGCCGATGTTCCAGCAGCCGCGCACATTGCGCGGGATGACATGCCAGCTGTAACCGAGCTTTTCGCAACCCTTGCGGATCACATCGTTGTTGGCGTTGGGCGGAACCATCCACGGGGCGACGCCCAGGCGCTGTTCCATTTTCTCGAACCAGGGCGCCATTTCAGCAGGGGAGTGGCCCTTCACGTTGTGTTCTTTGGCCCAGTGCTCCAGGGTCGGTTCCGGAGTGCGGAAGCTGGAGGTCCAGTTGATCAGCGTGGTACCGCCCACCGCCCGGCCCTGGAGGATGGTGATCGCGCCGTCCTTGCTCATGCGGCCGATGCCTTCCTGGTAGAGGCTGGCGTAGGCCTGGTCTTCGAGCAATTTGAAGTCGCTGCTGGTCTTGAGTGGGCCTTCCTCGATCAGCAGCACTTTGTAGCCGGCCGCACTGAGGATTTCGGCCGTGGTCCCGCCGCCGGCACCGCTGCCGATGATCGCCACATCCGCTTCGAGGGTCAGGTCCTGGGTCAGTTGCGAGCCGTCATGGGTCTTCCAGCCACGGGCCATGCCTTCGCGGAACGGGTCGGGTACGGGCATCTTCGGGTTCTCTTTTTATTGTTGGATGATGTGGTGAGGCGGCTGGCGCCTTCGCGAGCAGGCTCGCTCCCACAAGGGTTACGCGATCTCTGTGGGAGCGAGCCTGCTCGCGATAGCGTCGACTCGGTCTCAAACTGTCGGCGGCCCGGGATACCCGCAATGGACCCACGATTCCTTGCACCCATACCAGGCCATCATCATCAGTTGCACCAACGAACTGTGACCCATGCGCAGCAGGCTCAACGAGCTGTTTTCCCAGCGATCGAGGAAGTGCCGGATATCGCCGGCACTGGCGTTTTCCCAGCTGCCCCAGATCCCGGTCAGCGGCCCGCGGGTCACGGCCATGCCCAGCACGTCGAACAATTGCCGGGTGAGCTTGAGCATTTCCGGCGACAGGTGATCGAGGTTGTAATCGAGGCTTTTCAGGGTGCCCTCGACAGACTCGGGCATGCTTGCGGCCGTTACTGCACCGTCGAGCATTACCGGGACAAGGGCCCGCAGAAACAGCAGGTCGCCACTGCGCAGCGCCGTGAATCCACTGGCAGCCACGCTCGATGAGCAGCCGCTGAGGCTGGCCCCCAACCCGGCGGTCGCAAGAAAGGCGCTGGCGCCGAGGCTGAATTTGAGCAGGCCGCGCCGTGACAGCGCGGGGGTATCGGACAGGCTTGGGTGCATTATTGTTATTACCCGGGGGTGGCCATCGTTAGCGGATAAACAGCTTCTGGATCAGTTTCTGAATGGCTTTGCCATAGGGCGGGTAGATCAGTTTCGCCGCGTTGAACCGCTGCTTGATCAGCACACCCTTGGCCTTGCTGAAGGTCAGGAAGCCTTCGTGGCCGTGGTAATGGCCCATGCCCGAAGCACCGATGCCGCCGAACGGCATGTCATCCTGGGCCACGTGTAGCAGGGTGTCGTTGAGGCACACACCTCCGGAATGGGTCTCGTTGAGCACGCGGTTTTGCTCGCGCTTGTCGTAGCCGAAGTAGTACAGCGCCAGTGGGCGAGGTCGCTGGTTGATGTAGGCAAACGCCTGGTCCAAATGCTTGTAGGGCACGATCGGCAACAACGGGCCGAAGATTTCGTCCTGCATCACCGTCATCTCGTCGCTGACGTTGAGCAGCAGGCTATGCGCCATGCGGCGGCCCTGGCCTTGATCGAACAATGGAATCAGCAGCGCACCTTTGCTGGTGGCGTCGCTGACATAGCCGTTGAGTCGCGCCAGTTGTCGGTCATTGATGATCGCGGTGTAGTCCGGGTTGTCGGCGAGGGTCGGATAAAAACCGCGAACCGCCTGCCGATAGGCCTCCACGAAAGAGCCGACGCGATCTTCCGGCACCAGCACGTAATCCGGGGCCACGCAGGTCTGGCCGGCATTGAGGGTCTTGCCGAAAGCGATGCGTTCGGCGGCATCCTTGAGCGGTACGTCATGGGAAACAATGGCCGGGGACTTGCCGCCCAGTTCCAACGTGACCGGCGTCAGGTTTTCCGCCGCCGCACGCATGACGTGTTTGCCGATGCTGGTGGCGCCGGTGAACAGCAGGTGATCGAAGGGCAGTCGCGAAAACGCCACGCCGATATCGGCTTCGCCCAGCACCACGCAGACCAGGTCTTCGGGGAAAATTCGAGCGAACAATGCCTTGAGCAGCAAACCGGTGGCCGGGGTCGATTCGCTGAGTTTGAGCATCACCCGGTTACCCGCCGACAACGCGCCGACCAATGGCCCGATGGCCAGGTACAGCGGATAGTTCCACGGCACGATCACCCCGACCACGCCCAGTGGCTGGTAGACCACCTTCGCCGAAGCCGGTTGAAACGCGACACCGACCTTGCGCCGCGACGCTCGCATCCAGCCCTTGAGGTGGCGGCTGGCGTAATGAATGCCGTGCAGGCTGGGCATCAGTTCGGCGAGCAGGGTTTCATCGGCGCTGCGGTGGCTGAAATCCTGGCTGATCGCATCGATCAGGGCCTGACGTTCGTTGTCCAGTAAATCCCGTAATGCCTTGAGCCATTGCTGGCGCTGGGCCGCGGGTGGCATCGGGTTGGCGGCATAGGCCGCACGCTGTGCGTCGAACAGGGCCCGGAGCTCTTCCAGAGGCTGCTGGAGGTTTTGCAGGTAGGAAATGTCAGCAGTCATGGTCGGCTCCGTATTTATTGTAATGAGAATATTTTTAGAGTCTATACTCTAAAAATTCAAATACCATCCTCGGCACCGCTTTGTTTTATCCGCTCGCGGATAGGCCGTAAGATGCCCCTCAACGCACTCTGAATTAAAGCTCAAGCCATGGCCCCACGGATCAAAACCAGCGAGCGCATCGTGCAGAACAGCCTGGAGCTGTTCAACCAGCAGGGCGAGCGCAGCATCAGCACCAACCACATCGCCGCCCATATGGAGATTTCTCCGGGCAACCTGTACTACCACTTCCCCAACAAGCAGGCGATCATCGCCGTGCTGTTCAGTGAGTATGAAAGCCTGGTGGACAGTTTCCTGCGCCCGCCACAGGGGCGCGCCGCCACGGTGGAAGACAAGCGCTTCTACCTCAAGGAGCTGTTGTCAGCCATGTGGGGCTACCGGTTTTTGCACCGGGATCTGGAGCACTTGCTCGACAGTGACCCGGAACTGGCCGCGCGCTACCGGCGCTTTTCCCAGCGCTGCGTCATTCAGGGCGCCGCCATCTACGAAGGTTTTGTCGCCGCCGGCATTCTGAAGATGGATCGGGTGCAGATCGAGTCTCTGACGCTCAATGCCTGGATCATCCTCACCTCCTGGGTGCGTTTTTTGTGCACCACGCGGGAAAACTCCAGCCACCTCAGCGAGCAAGCCATCAAGCGCGGCGTATACCAGGTGCTGGTGCTGGAGGCGGGTTTCGTCACGGATCAGGCTCGTGAGGCGGTCGATGCGCTGTTTGAAGAGTTTTACGTGCCGCTGGCCCAGGCATTGGAAGAAGTATGAAATAAAGAATGCAGCAGGATCGAAAACAGCCCATCACAGGAGCCCGTTATGCCCATTGCGCAACTGATCAGCCCGCAAGCACTGGACCTGAAAAAGGACCAGCCGGGGTTGGTGATTCTTGATTGTCGTTTTGCCCTCGAAGACCTGGATTATGGCCAGCGCAGTTACGCACAAGGGCACATCGGCGGGTCGGCTTTTGCCGATCTTGAGCGTGATCTGAGTGGAAAAGTGGTCAAGGGCGTGACCGGTCGTCATCCATTGCCCGAGCCGGCGGACCTGATCGAGCGCCTGCAAGCCTGGGGCATCAACGCCGACAGCGAAGTGGTTTTGTACGACGACGGTCCGGGTGCCTTTGCTGCGCGGGCCTGGTGGCTGCTGGCCTGGCTGGGCAAGCGTGATGGTGTGTTCATCCTCGATGGCGGGCTCAAGGCCTGGCACGCGGCGGGGTTGCCCCTGAGCCTTGATCCACCTTCGGTCAGCCGCGGCACATTTACCGGGATACCGGACAACGCGTTGATTCTCAGCGCCGAGCAGTTGCACGAGCGTCTGGCACAACCCGCGCTGACTTTGCTCGATGCCCGTGCCTTGCCGCGCTTCAAGGGCGAGGTTGAACCGATCGACCCGATTGCCGGGCACATCCCTGGTGCGCAATGTGCGGCCTTCACCGACAACCTGGGCAGCGACGGGCGTTTCCTGCCAGCCGATCAGCTCAAGCAGCGTTTCGCCGCGAAGCTGGGTGATCGCTCGCCAACCGATCTGGTGGCGTACTGCGGGTCCGGCGTGACGGCTTGCCATAACTTGTTCGCCCTGTGCCTGGCGGGTTATCCGTTGGGGGCGTTGTATGCCGGGTCGTGGAGTGAGTGGATCAATGATCCTGCGCGGGGCGTTGCCACTGGCGAATAAAGATCAAAAGATCGTCCGAACGCGGCCCGAGCCTGCGCCGCGACCCATGCTGGCCAGCCACTGCGGGATGCGCCGTTCCAGGTAGTACCCCGGTTGGCGGAACGAGCCATCGACAAACCCGACATGCCCGCCCCGGGCCTGTAATTCGAATTGCGTGCAGGCCGACAACTCGTCAGCGTGCGGCAGGCTATGGGGAAAAACGAAGGGGTCATCGGCTGCCTGAATGATCAGGGTCGGCGTACAGATCTCGCCGAGGAAGTAGCGGCTCGACGCGCGGCGATAGTAATCCTGGGCATCAGCGAAACCATTGAGCGGCGCGGTCACCCGGCCATCGAAATCCCAGAATGTGCTCATGTTTTCCAGCGAGCCCAGCGCAGCGAGGGCCGCGAGGCCGTCCTCGCGCCCGTCGTGCTGAAACTGCCGTTGCTTGTTCTTGATGTAGGCCAGCATCTCGCGCATGAAATGCGCCTGATAGACCTTGGAGAAACCCTGGCCGATGCGGTCGGCGCACTGGTCCAGGCGAAACGGCACCGACACCGCCACCGCACCGAGTACGCCGCTGGCACTGCCGGTTTCGCCCAGATGCTTGAGCAGCACATTGCCGCCCAGGGAATAACCGACGGCATACAACGGCGCGAGAGGACGCTTTGCCCGCAGGTGCCTGATGGTTTCGGCCAGGTCTTCACTGGCGCCGGAATGGTAGCTGCGCGGCAACAGATTGGGTTCGCCAGAGCAGCCGCGCCAGTTCAGCGCGACACTGGCCCAGCCCTGGTCACCCAGCGCTTTTTGTATCCCGGCAACGTAAGGTGAATTCGACGAACCGGTCAGTCCGTGCAACACCAGGACCAAAGGCGCATCGACGCTGTGCGGGCCATGCCAGTCGAGGTCGAGGAAGTCGCCATCCTCGAGCCACAGGCGTTCCCGCTCACGTTGCAGGTGGGTGGTTTTACGCCACAGCGGTCCCCACAAGGTCTGCAAGTGCGGATTGCCGAGGCCGAAGGCCGGGGTGAAGCGTTCTGGCGGATGGGACACGATTTTTCTCGAAGCAGCGGCGCATGCCTCCACGGAAACACGCGCCTTGTTCAGGCCGGTCGATTAACCGGCGATCTCTGCCATACGTTGCCACAACGAATAATAGACCCGCCCGGATTTTTGCTCCCGGTGCAGGCGCCAGTTGCCCGGCAAACCGAGGGTCGACGGTGCGCTTTCGCTTTCGGTGTACACCCAGGCATCTTCGGCCAGCCACTGGCGCTCTTCGAGCAACGTGCAAACGGCGGGCAGCAGGTTCTGGTTGAACGGCGGGTCGAGGAACACCAGGTCGTAGGCAACCGCTGGCTGGGTTTCCAGATAACGCAGGGCATCGGCGGTCTGCACCTGGCCGGTGGTGCAGCGCAGCGTACCCAGATGCTCCTTGAGGCTGGACACTGCAAGGCTGCTGGCATCCAGCGCCTGGCCCATGGCTGCGCCACGGGACAAGGCTTCGAGAAACAGCGCGCCGCTGCCAGTGAATGGATCGAGCACCTTGGCGCCCGGGACGTATGGTGCGAGCCAGTTGAACAGTGTTTCACGCACCCGGTCCGGCGTCGGGCGCAGGCCCGGAGCGTCGGGGAAGCTCAGCTTGCGGCTGCGCCATTCGCCGCCGATGATGCGCAGCTGGTTCACGCCGTTATGCACGTTGTGGACAGGTTTTTTCGGACGAGTAGCCATTAATGCTCCGGAACCCCGAGCGGTTGCTCGGCAGGTTTATCAGTAGGGGCCGGTAACGGCTTTTGCGGCACGGTCGGGCCAGCGCTGACGATGACCAGTTTGTCCGTGCTCAGGTGTTTGTTCATTGCCGCCCTGACCTGCTCGACGGTCAGGTTCTGCGACTGTTGCATGAAGTCTTCCAGGTGGCTCAGCGGCAAGTTGTAGAAGCCGATCGCGCCCAACTGGCCGACGATATCGGCGTTGCTGGCGGTGGACAGCGGGAAGCTGCCGGCCAGTTCGCGCTTGGCATCGTCGAGTTCTTTTTCAGTCGGGCCCGTCTTGAGGTAGTCGGCGAGAACATCCTGCACCAGTTTCAACGTGCCTTCGCTCATCTCGGCGCGGGTCTGCAGGTTGATCATGAACGGGCCGCGTGCCTGCATCGGGCTGAAACCCGAGTACACACCATACGCCAGGCCACGTTTCTCGCGCACTTCGCTCATCAGTCGAGTGCCAAAACCGCCACCGCCGAGGATCTGGTTACCCATGGACAGCGCCGCGTAATCCGGATCGTCACGGTCGATGCCCAGTTGCGCGAGCATCAGGTTGGTCTGCTTGGACGGGAACTCGATGTGGCCGATGCTGGCCTTGGGTTCGGCCGGTTGCTCGATCTTCGGCAGGGCCGGACCTTTGGGCAGGGCGGCGCTGACCTGCGCGGCAATGGCTTCGGCTTCGGCGCGGGACAGGTCGCCGACCAGCGCGATCACCACGTTGCCCGCGGCATAAGCTTTCTGATGGAACGCGCGCAGTTGCGCGACCGTGACGGCCGGAACGGTTTGCGCCGTGCCATCGCTGGCGTGCGCGTACGGATGATCGCCGTACAAACGGTTCATCAACTCAAGGCTGGCGAGTTTGCCGGGGTTCTGTTTCTGGTATTCGAAACCGGCGAGCATCTGGTTCTTGATGCGGGTAAAGGAGTCGTCGGGGAAGGTCGGTTTGCCGACGACTTCGGCGAACAGCTTCAGCGCCGGTTCGCGCTTGTCCGCGGCGCTGAGGCTGCGCAGGGACGCAACCGCCATGTCTTTGTAGGCGCCGTTGCCGAAATCGGCCCCCAGGCCTTCAAAGCCCTGGGCGATGACGCTGACATCCTTGCCGGCCACGCCTTCGTTGAGCATGGCGTTGGTCAGCAGCGCCAGGCCTGGTGCGTCGCCGTCCTGGCTGCTGCCGGCGGCAAAGATCAGGCGCATATCGAACATCGGCAGTTCGCGGGCTTCGACGAACAACACCTTGGCGCCTTCGGCGGTGCTCCAGGTCTGCACGTCGAGTTTGCGATGGCTCGGCGCCTTGCCGTTGAGTTCGGTCAGCGATTGCAGCTTCTGGCTGGCCTTGGCCCTGTCCAGCGCTTCGCTGGCATTGGACTCGCCAGTCTTGGAAAAATAGAACGCGGCGGCCCCGATCAGGGCGACAGCGATCAGGCCGAGCAGGGCCAGGCGCGGTTTTTTACGCTCACTCATGAGTCGTCTCCTCCGGCAGTACATGGGCGACGCTGAGACGTTCGCGGGTGAAATACAGCTTGGCGGCGTTCTGGACATCTTGCGGTGTCACGCTTTGCAGGTCGGCGAGCTCGGTGTCCATCAGCTTCCAGGACAGGCCGACGGTTTCCAGCTGGCCGATGGCCGTGGCCTGGCTGGTGATCGAATCGCGCTCGTATACAAGCCCGGCGATGACCTGTGCCCGAACGCGTTCCAGTTCTTCGGTGGTCGGCGCGGTGGTTTTCAGTTGTTCAAGCAACTTCCACAAACCGGCTTCGGCCTGGGCGATGGTCTTGTTCTTCTGGCTGTTGGGTGTTGCCGACAAGGTGAACAGGCTGTCGCCACGGGTGTAGGCGTCGTAACTCGACGAGCCGCCGGACACCAGTTCTTCGCCGCGCTCCAGTTGCGTCGGGATGCGTCCGCTGTAGCCGCCGTCAAGCAGGGCCGAGATCAGCCGCAAGGCGTTGACCAGGCGCTTGTCTTCGGCGGTAGCGATGCTCGGCACGTTGAAGGCCAGCATCAGGCTGGGCAATTGGGTCTTCACGTGCAGGGTGATCTGGCGTTCGCCGGGCTCGGCCAGTTCCAGCGGAATCTTCGCCGCTGGTACCTCGCGTCTGGCGATCGGGCCGAAGTAGCGCTGGGCCAGGGTTTTGACCTCGTCCGGCGTCACGTCGCCGACCACCACCAGCGTGGCGTTGTTCGGCACGTACCAGGATTGGTACCAGTGACGCAGCTCCTCGACTTTCATCCGGTCCAGGTCCGCCATCCAGCCAATGGTCGGCGTGTGATAGCCGCTGGCCGGGTAAGCCATGGCCTTGAAGCGCTCGTAGGCCTTGGACATGGGTTTGTCGTCGGTGCGCAGGCGTCGTTCTTCCTTGATGACTTCGATCTCGCGGGCGAACTCGTCGGGCGGCAGGCGCAGGCTGGCCATGCGGTCGGCTTCCAGTTCGAAGGCCACGCCGAGGCGGTCGCGGGCCAGGACCTGGTAATACGCCGTGAAGTCGTCGCTGGTGAAGGCGTTCTCTTCGGCACCGAGGTCGCGCAGGATCAGCGACGCTTCGCCGGGGCCGACTTTCTCGCTGCCCTTGAACATCATGTGTTCCAGGGCATGGGACAGGCCGGTCTGGCCGGGCGTCTCGTAGCTGGAGCCAACCTTGTACCAGACCTGGGAAACCACCACCGGCGCGCGATGGTCTTCGCGCACGACGACCTTCAAGCCATTGTCGAGGGTGAATTCGTGGGTCGGTTGCGGGTCGGCCGCCAGGGCCGAGAGGGGCAGGCAAAGTGTGCTGAGCAGCAGGCCTGCAGCGCGGCGGGCTAGGGCATTCATTCGTTTTTAAACCTTTGGGGCTGCCCGCTTGTTCTTAGCGTCAGCGGGCGAGAGGGTGCTAGGATACTGATCCGTTTTACTGGCGGCCACGCCTATCAGGTCTTTGCGTTTGATCAGGTTGTTTGGGTTTGCGGCAATAGGCTGTGGTTTATCAACTAAACTCTGCTTTTTCGCCGATTTTTCCGCATCAGTCCTTAGTGAAATCGTTTTTGCAAGGTGCCGTTTCGCACCTCGACAAAATGTTGCGCATGAACAAGCTGGGTCAATCGCAGTCTGTTCTGCATCGAATATTCATTTGCCGGGGCGCCCGTTGGCGCGTCGCTACCGTGAGATAGCCGTCCTCCATGTTTGGTTCCAACGACGACAAGAAGATCCCAGCTGCGGCTGGCGAAAAGAAAAGCCTGTTCGGATGGCTGCGCAAAAAGCCGCAGGAACCCGTCGTCGAACAGCCACAGCCACTTCCTGAGCCAACGCCCGCGCCGGTAATGGACGCCGAACCTGCGCCGGTTGTGTTGCCGATCGCCGAGCCGGTGCTGCAACCGGTTGTCGAGACTGCTGCTGAAATCGCCGCCGAATTGCCGCTGGCCCCGGTCGCCGAGCCCTGGTTGACCTTGCCGGTGGCGGAAGAACCAGTGGCGTTGGTCGAAGATGAGCAGGCGCCGCATGTTACGCCGCCGATTCCTGCGCCTGATGCGTGGGCGCCGGAACCGGTCCAGGCTCCGGTGTCTGAGCCGGTTGTCGCGCCAGCGGTTGAGACAGTGCCAGAACCTGTTGTTGCAGCGTTCGTTCTACCGGTTGCGCCGGTTGTTGAAACGCCAGAGCCTGCACCTGCACCTGCACCTGCACCTGCACCTGCACCTGCACCTGCACCTGCACCTGCACCTGCACCTGTTATTGCTCCTGTTATTGCTCCTGTTGTCGCAGCGTCCGTCGACGTTCCAGCGGAGCCGGTACGCACCGAAGAAACCAAAGCCGGCTTCTTCGCCCGCCTCAAGCAAGGCCTGTCCAAGACCAGTGCCAGCATCGGCGAAGGCATGGCCAGCCTGTTTCTCGGCAAGAAAGCCATCGATGACGAGCTGCTCGATGACCTCGAAACCCGTCTGTTGACCGCCGATGTCGGTGTGGAGGCCACTTCGGTGATCATCCAGCGCCTGACCCAGAGGGTCGCACGCAAGGAGCTGGCCGATTCCGATGCGTTGTACAAATCCTTGCAGGGCGAGCTGGCGGCCATGCTCAAGCCTGTCGAGCAGCCGCTGAAAATCACCTCGCAGAACAAGCCGTTCGTGATCCTGGTGGTTGGCGTCAACGGCGCCGGTAAAACCACCACCATTGGCAAGCTTGCGAAGAAACTGCAACTGGAAGGCAAGAAAGTCATGCTTGCCGCCGGCGACACCTTCCGCGCTGCCGCGGTCGAGCAATTGCAGGTATGGGGCGAGCGCAACAAGATTCCGGTGATCGCCCAGCACACCGGGGCCGACTCGGCGTCGGTGATCTTCGATGCCGTGCAGGCCGCCAAGGCCCGTGGCATCGATGTGCTGATCGCCGACACCGCCGGTCGCCTGCACACCAAAGACAACCTGATGGAAGAACTGAAAAAGGTTCGCCGGGTGATCGGCAAGCTCGATGCCGACGCGCCGCACGAGGTGTTGCTGGTACTCGATGCCGGCACCGGCCAGAACGCCATCAACCAGGCCAAGCAATTCAACCAGACCGTCGAACTGACCGGCCTGGCGCTGACCAAGCTCGACGGGACCGCCAAGGGCGGGGTGATTTTCGCCCTGGCCAAGCAGTTTGGTCTGCCGATCCGCTACATCGGCGTCGGTGAAGGCATCGACGATTTGCGTACTTTTGAAGCTGAACCCTTTGTCCAGGCACTGTTTGCCGAGCGGGAGCGTTCATGATTCGTTTCGAACAGGTCGGTAAACGCTACCCGAACGGTCACGTCGGCTTGCACGAGCTGAGCTTTCGAGTCCGTCGGGGCGAGTTTTTGTTTGTCACTGGCCATTCCGGCGCCGGCAAGAGCACCTTGTTGCGGCTGTTGCTGGCCATGGAGCGTCCGACCAGCGGCAAGCTGCTGCTGGCCGGGCAAGACCTGAGCACCATCAGCAACGCACAGATTCCATTCCTGCGTCGGCAGATCGGCGTGGTGTTCCAGAACCACCAGTTGCTGTTCGATCGCACGGTGTTCAACAATATCGCGCTGCCGTTGCAGATCCTGGGTTTGTCCAAGGCCGAAATCGCCAAGCGCGTGGACTCGGCCCTGGAGCGCGTGGCGCTGTCGGACAAGACCGATCTGTATCCCGGCGACTTGTCCACCGGTCAGCAACAACGCGTCGGCATTGCCCGCGCCATCGTTCACCGCCCGGCCCTGCTGCTGGCGGACGAACCGACCGGTAACCTCGACCCGCGTCTGGCGGCGGAAATCATGGGTGTGTTCGAAGACATCAATCGCCTGGGCACCAGCGTGCTGATCGCCAGCCACGACCTGGCCCTGATCGCGCGCATGCGCCACCGAATGCTGACGCTGCAACGCGGCCGATTGATCGGCGATGGGGAGGCCGGCGAATGAGTGCTACTCGCAGTCCAAAGGTTTCCGAGCGCGTAGCCCCCAAGGCTGCCGACCCGCAACCGCAGAAGAAAAAACACGACGACGATGATGGCCCGGATTTCGCCACGCTGTTTCGCGCCTGGATTGAAAGCCATCGCGCCAGTCTGCTGGACAGCTTGCGCCGCTTGGGCAAGCAGCCCATCGGCAGTTTTTTCACCTGCATGGTGATGGCGGTTGCCTTGAGTTTGCCCATGGGCCTGTCACTTTTGCTAAGTAACGTCGAGCGACTGGGCGGTTCCTGGCAGCGTGCGGCGCAGATTTCCCTGTACCTGCAAATCGAGGCCAGCCCGGCTGATGGCGAGGCGCTACGCGAACAGATCAAGGGCATCCCTGGGGTGGCCGATGCCGAGTATGTCGGTCGGGATCAGGCGCTGGAAGAGTTCCAGCAGCAGTCTGGCCTGGGCGAAGCGCTCAAGGAACTGCCGGAGAACCCGCTGCCTGGCGTGGTGCTGGTGACGCCGACCGAAGTCGACAAGCCGGCCCTTGAAGCATTAAGACAAAAACTTTCCGAACTGCCGAAGGTACAACAGGCGCAGCTTGATCTAGTCTGGGTCGAGCGTCTGGCAGCCATCCTCAAGCTGGGCGACCGATTTGTCTTCGGTCTGACCGTGCTTCTGGTTTCTGCATTACTTTTGGTGATAGGCAATACCATTCGTCTTCATATTGAAAACCGCCGCACAGAGATAGAAGTGATTAAACTCGTGGGCGGCACCGACAGCTATGTGCGCAGACCCTTTCTCTATATGGGGGCGCTCTATGGTTTCGGTGCGGGGATTCTTTCCTGGGGTGTATTGGCGTTCGGCCTGAACTGGCTGAACGATGCGGTGGTCGGGTTGGCCGGTTTGTACGGCAGTGATTTCGCACTGGCCGGCGTACCGGTTGCCGACGGTCTGTCTCTCTTGCTTGGCGCGGTACTGTTGGGTTATATCGGTGCATGGATTGCAGTCGCACGTCATCTCAGGGAGCTGGCGCCGAAGTAGAATCTTTTTTGCGCGTGATTGACCTTGCAGTTTTTAAGGGAACTTGTCTTTCGGTTTCCGGTCAATTTTCGCAGTGCCAATGGCACGAGTATGTAAGTGGGAGGTTTTTTCGTATGACCAATTCTTTGCAGCCTGCATATGCTTTGGTCCCGGGTGCGAACCTGGAGGCCTATGTGCACACCGTCAACAGCATTCCATTGCTGACGCCGGAGCAGGAGCGTGAACTGGCCGAGAGTCTCTATTATGAGCAGGATCTTGAGGCGGCTCGGCAGATGGTGCTCGCCCACCTGCGTTTTGTCGTACATATCGCCCGTAGCTATTCCGGCTACGGTCTGGCTCAGGCTGACCTGATCCAGGAAGGTAACGTCGGCCTGATGAAGGCCGTGAAGCGCTTCAACCCGGAAATGGGCGTGCGCCTGGTGTCCTTTGCCGTGCACTGGATCAAGGCTGAGATCCACGAATTCATCCTGCGTAACTGGCGGATCGTGAAAGTCGCGACCACCAAGGCCCAGCGCAAGCTGTTCTTCAACCTGCGCAGCCAGAAAAAACGTCTGGCCTGGCTGAACAACGAGGAAGTCCACCGTGTGGCGGAAAGCCTCGGTGTCGAGCCGCGGGAAGTACGCGAGATGGAAAGTCGCCTGACCGGTCACGACATGGCCTTCGACCCGGCGGCCGAAGCCGACGACGACAGCGCCTTCCAGTCACCGGCCAACTATCTGGAAGACCACCGGTACGACCCGGCCCGTCAACTGGAAGATGCCGACTGGAGCGACAACTCCAACCACAACCTGCACGAAGCGCTGGAAGTGCTGGACGACCGCAGCCGCGACATCCTTTACCAGCGTTGGCTGGCAGAAGAAAAGTCCACGCTGCACGACCTGGCGCAGAAGTACAACGTGTCGGCCGAGCGTATCCGTCAACTTGAGAAGAGCGCGATGAACAAGCTCAAATTGTCGATCGCCGCGTAACCTGCAAGAAGGCAATAAAAAACGCCCCGATCATTGGTCGGGGCGTTTTTGTTTCTGGTGTCACACAAAGCCACTGTGGGAGCGAGCCTGCTCGCGAAAGCGGTGGGTCAGGCAACATCAATATTGAATGATGGATCGCATTCGCGAGCAGGCTCGCTCCCACAGGGGGGCGGCGGTGTTATTGAGACCAAGGCGCCCGGCGCGAATCGTTGAGGCCAACCAGGTAGCTGTCCCCGCCGAGCTGACTCATCTGCCGCCGTATCCAGCCAGCGCGCCGCGCCACGTAATTGGTCGGATGGCTCGCGCTCCACACCCGCGGGTTAGGCAGCACCGCTGCCAGCAAAGTGGCCTGTTGTCGGGACAACGATTTGGCGCCAACACCGAAGTGATGCCTGGCCGCCGCCTCTGCTCCAAACACACCGTCGTCCCACTCGACGCTGTTGAGGTACACCTCAAGAATCCTCTGCTTGGGCCAGAATACTTCGATCAGTGCGGTAAACCAGGCTTCCAGGCCTTTGCGCAGCCAGCTGCGGCCGGACCACAGGAACAGGTTCTTCGACACTTGCTGGCTCAGGGTGCTGGCACCACGGATCGTGCCGCCGAGTTCGTTGTGGGCGAGTGCTTTCTGGATCGCGCCGAAGTCAAAGCCCCAATGCTCGGGGAATTTCTGGTCTTCGCCGGCAATCACCGCGACTTTCAGGTCGTCGGAGATTTCATCCCAGGGTTTCCAGGTACGCTGCAGGTCGATGGGCTCACCATCGAGCCAGGATTCGATCTTGCGCTCGACCATCAGCGTTGTCCCGGGCGGCGGCACCACGCGAAAAATCAGCACCAGCAATACGCTGGCACCCATGAACCAGAGCACGGCCTTGGTGAAACGACGGAAATAGATACGCAGCATAGAGATGGCTTGGCCGAACCCGTTGAGCGGGCCATTATACAGACCCTGTTGATCGAGACTGACTGGAGTTCTTCATGCTGCGTGGCTTTTTGATGCTGGCCGCTTTTTTCGGCTTCACCGGTGTCGGTCTCGGGGCGTTCGCCGCGCACGGCCTGAAAAACCGCCTGAGCGCCGAATACCTGGCGATTTTCCATACCGGCGTCACCTATCAGCTGGTACACACCCTGGCGTTGTTGGGTGTGGCGCTGCTGGCCACGCAGATGCCCGGTCGCCTGGTCACCTGGGCCGGCGCATCCTTTGCCATCGGCATCCTGCTGTTCTCCGGCAGCCTGTATGTGCTGACACTGACCGGTATCAGCAAGCTTGGCATCATCACCCCGTTCGGTGGCCTGGCCTTCCTCGCAGGCTGGCTCTGCCTGGGCCTCGCCGCCTGGCGCTTGCCGCTGACCGCTTGACGCTTATTGCTGACCTTTAGGTCACGATCGGGCTAGAATGCCAGCCCCAAAAAATGATGGCGGCATTCGGCATGCGCATTCAGTTGAACGGCGAATCCTTTGAACTGCCCGACGGTGAAACCGTTGCGGCCCTGCTGACCCGTCTGGACCTGACCGGACGCCGGGTGGCGGTCGAACTCAATCTGGATATCGTCCCGCGCAGTCAGCACGCAGACACCGCGTTGAGCGACGGCGACAACGTCGAAGTGGTGCACGCCATCGGCGGCGGCTAGCCACGTGGCCCAAGGGCCGACAGAATTCTGCAAGACCCTCACCCCTACAGAGGATTCCCCATGAGCATCGTTCGTAGCGACAAGCCTTTCGTCCTGGCCGGTCGTACTTACCAGTCGCGTTTGCTGGTCGGTACCGGCAAGTACCGTGACATGGAAGAAACCCGTCTGGCCATCGAGGCCTCGGGTGCCGAGATCGTCACGTTCGCCGTGCGCCGTACCAACCTCGGCCAGAACGCGGGCGAACCGAACCTGCTGGATTTCCTCTCGCCGGATCGCTACACCTTCCTGCCGAACACCGCGGGTTGCTACGACGCCGTCGAGGCCGTGCGCACCTGCCGTCTGGCCCGTGAGCTGCTCGATGGTCACAACCTGGTGAAGCTGGAAGTGCTGGCGGATCAGAAAACCCTGTTCCCCAACGTGATCGAAACCCTCAAGGCCGCCGAGTCGCTGGTCAAGGAAGGCTTCGACGTGATGGTCTACACCAGCGACGACCCGATCATCGCCCGGCAACTGGCGGAAATCGGCTGCATCGCGGTCATGCCGCTGGCCGGTCTGATCGGTTCGGGCCTGGGGATCTGCAACCCGTACAACCTGCAGATCATCCTTGAAGAAGCCAAGATTCCCGTGCTGGTGGATGCCGGTGTCGGTACCGCTTCCGACGCCACCATCGCCATGGAGCTGGGCTGTGACGCAGTGCTGATGAACTCGGCCATCGCCCACGCCCAGCAGCCGGTCATGATGGCCGAAGCCATGAAACACGCGATCGTCGCAGGCCGCCTGGCCTACCTCGCCGGCCGTATGCCGAAAAAACTCTATGCCAGCGCCTCTTCGCCGCTGGATGGTCTGATCAAGTAAGAGCCATTGATGACTGAATCGAACGACACGCCAATCCAGACGGAAGAAGGCGACGAGCGCCAACACCGCCGCATCAAGAGTTTTGTGATGCGCGCCGGGCGCATGACTGAAGGCCAGCAACGTGGCCTGGAGCAGGGCGCGCCGCTGTTCGTGCTGCCCCTGGCCGACGCGCCGGTGGACTTCGACCAGGTGTTCGGTCGCTCGGCACCGCGTTCGCTGGAGATCGGCTTCGGCATGGGCCATTCGCTGCTGGAAATGGCCGCAGCTTCGCCGGAGCAGGATTTCATCGGCGTCGAGGTTCACCGGCCGGGTGTTGGCGCGCTGCTCAATGGCGTGTTGACCCAGGGTTTGACCAACCTGCGGGTCTACGATTGCGATGCCATCGAAGTGCTCAACCGCTGCGTGGCGGATAACAGCCTCGATCGTCTGATGCTGTTTTTCCCGGACCCGTGGCACAAGAGCCGTCACCACAAGCGTCGTATCGTTCAGGCGTCATTCGCCGAGCTGGTGCGTAGCAAGTTGAAGGTCGGCGGTATTCTGCACATGGCCACTGACTGGGAACCGTACGCCGAGTACATGCTGGAAGTGATGAACGTTGCCCCGGGTTATCGCAACCTCGCCGAAGACGGCAAGTGCGTGCCACGCCCGGCCGAGCGCCCTATCACCAAGTTCGAACGCCGTGGCGAACGTCTTGGGCATGGGGTTTGGGATCTGAAGTTCGAGAAACAGTCCTAAACCCTACGCAACTGATCGTTCCCACGCTCTGCGTGGGAATGCCTCAACGGACGCTCCGCGTTCGGCTTTAGAGGGGACGCAGAGCGTCCCGGGCTGCATTCCCACGCAGAGCGTGGGAACGATCAATGTCCAGGAAATCAGCGGCGGTCGGCTACTACGCCAATCAACACCAACACCACCAACAACACCGGCGCCAGGCTGTAGTTGTTGAACTGGCTCAGGCCCTTGACGATCCACGGCGTGGCGTAGATCAGCGCCGCACCGCTGCCGATCATGCACAGCAGGGACATCAGCGGTACGCGCAAGGCGCCGGCGATGCTGCCCAGGCGTTGCTCGACCCAGCCTTTGAAATCCGCACCGAACAACACCAGCAGGCAACCTACCAGGGCGAGGGCGATTTCCGAGAGGTTGCTGCGGCTCCAGCGAGACGCGGTGGCGAGCAGGTCGAGTACCAAATCCATTCGATTTCCTTATGTCAGAAATTTCTGCAGCAAGTCGTTGAGGAAGAGTTGTCCGCGCTCAGTAGCCGCCAGACGTGACGGTTCGACCTGCAACAGGCCGCTTTGTTCGGCTTCGCGACGGCTTTCGGCGAGGCTTTCCAGTGTCATTCCAGTGCGTTCCGGATACAGCCGCGCCTCAACACCTGCAGTCAGGCGCAGGGCGTTCATCAGGAATTCGAACGGCATCTCGTCATTGGTCAGCGCTTTCTCGCCAGCCTGAAACTGTTTGGCCGGATTCAGGTAATCCTTCGGCAGGCGGGTCTTCCAGGTGCGCACGATGCGTCCGTCCGGATGGCTCAGCTTGCCGTGGGCACCGGCACCGATGCCAATGAAGTCGCCAAAACTCCAGTAATTGAGATTGTGCCGCGCCGGGCGACCGGGCTGTGCGTAGGCCGAGACTTCGTACTGCGCGTAACCGTGTTCGGCCAACAGCGCCTGCCCGGCCTCCTGGATATCCCACAGGGTGTCGTCTTCCGGCAGCGTCGGTGGCTGGTTCCAGAATACGGTGTTCGGTTCCAGGGTCAGCTGATACCAGGACAGGTGGGTCGGCTTCAGGGCGATGGCTTGGCGCAGGTCACTCAGGGCGTCGTCCAGCGATTGATCGGGCAGGCCGTGCATCAAGTCCAGGTTGAAGTTATCGAACCCCGCTTGACGGGCCATGCCGGCGGCGCGCACGGCCTCATCGCCGTTGTGGATGCGACCCAAGGCATTGAGCTTCTCTTGCTGGAAACTCTGGATGCCAATGGACAGGCGATTGATGCCCAGTGCGCGGTAGGCGACGAACTTCTCTTGTTCGAAGGTTCCTGGGTTGGCTTCCAGGGTGATTTCGATGTCGCTGGCAAAGGCAATGCGCTGTTCCACACCTTTGAGCAAGCGACCCAACGCCTGGGCGCTGAACAGGCTCGGCGTGCCGCCACCGAAGAAGATCGAACTCAGCTCACGGCCATAGACGGCGTGCAGGTCCTGATCGAGGTCGGCCAGCAACGCCTCGACATACTCTTCTTCCGGCAGCACGGGGCTGGCGGTGTGGGAGTTGAAGTCGCAATAAGGGCATTTGCGTACGCACCACGGGATGTGGATGTACAGCGCCAGGGGCGGCAGCACTGGCAGGGCCGCCCGAGGCGATTGTGCGGCGCCGCCGAAGATCAGAGGCGACGCGGAGGATTCACCGGTCATTTCAAGCCCAGACGCTGGCGCAGCAGATTCATTGCACGGGCGCGGTGACTGATCTGGTTCTTGTCGCTGGGCTTAAGCTCGGCGCTGGAGCAATCGCGCTCCGGTACCCAGAACAGCGGGTCGTAGCCAAAGCCGTGTTCGCCGCTCGCCTGGGTCAGGATGCGCCCGTGCCACAGGCCTTCGCAGAGAATCGGCAGTGGATCGTCGGCGTGACGCACCAGCGCCAGCACGCAGACGAACTGCGCGCCACGTTCGGCTTCAGGCACGTCCTTCAACACGTCGAGCAGCTTGGCGTTGTTCGCCGCATCACCCTTGCCATCGGCATAGCGCGCCGAGTAGATGCCCGGCGCACCGCCGAGGAAATCCACCGCCAGCCCGGAATCGTCCGCCAAGGCCGGCAGGCCGGAAATGCGCGCGGCATTGCGGGCCTTGAGGATGGCGTTCTCGACGAACGACAGGCCGGTTTCTTCAGGCTCCACACTGCTGAACTCGCCGATCGAGCGCAGTTGCACCGACTCGCCGAGCATGGCCTGGAGTTCCTTGAGTTTGCCGGCGTTATGGCTGGCCAGTACGAGTTGCGAGAAGTTGATCATTCGCCGGGGAAGAGCTCTTGGTTGAAGTTGATGGTGTTGATTTTGTCACCGGTCTGCACCTTGATGGCGAAGGTGCGGGTTTCCTGCTGTTCGACCGGGAACTGGGCGATGTAGTAGATCGCGCCTTGTTCGGTGATCTGACGGAATTTCAGGTTAACGCTCTGGCTGGTCAGGTCTTTGATCGTACCGCTGACCTGGGCCATCTGCGGCTTTCCGTCCTTGAGCACCGAAATGTTGATCACGCCCTGGTTCTTGCTGCGGGTGAGCTCCGCGGCCTTGGCGATATCCGGTGTCAGGAACGTCGAGTTGAAGGTGTTGTAGTGCACCGTCACATCGCCGAATTTTTCCTGGCGATCGCCTTTGATAGCATCGGCGGCCATGGCCGTGACGCTCAGGCAGGCAGTAAGTAGAAACAGCGCTAGACGACCCATGATCATTCTCCTCGAAATAAGGTGTTCAGACCGCGACCTTGTGGTCTGCAAGCCCCGGGCTGCTGACGCGGTAAATGCCGATCTCACCTAACAGATTAGGCCATAGCTTACTGGCCCACCCGTGTCGATGCTGTTGATCCACGGCCAGCCGATCAATGACCTTGGCTTCACGTTCGCGGCACAAGGCTTCAAAGTCTGCAAAAGTGCAGAAGTGAATGTTCGGCGTGTTGTACCAGGTGTAGGGCAGGAACTCGGAAACCGGCATCCGGCCCTTGCTCGCCAGGTACCAGCGGCAGCGCCAGTGACCGAAATTGGGGAAGGTGATGATGCACTGGCGGCCGACGCGCAGCATTTCTTCGAGGATCTTGTCCGGGTAGTGCACCGCTTGCAGCGCCTGGGTCATGACCACGATGTCGAAACTGTTGCTGGCAAAGTTGCCCAGGCCCTTGTCCAGGTCCTGCTCGATGACGTTGATGCCCTTGGCCACGCACTCGGCAATGTTATCCGCGTCGTTTTCCAGGCCGTAGCCGGTGACCTGCTTGTTGTCGCGTAGCCAGGTCAGCAACTCGCCATCACCGCAGCCGAGGTCGAGCACGCGGCTACCGGCGGGGATCCATTCCTGGATGATTTCCAGATCAGCTCTCATGGCTATCTCACAACGTAATGCGGTTCATGTAATTGCCGAACGCCTGCAAGTAGCGCGGGATCGGAATCAGGAAGGCGTCGTGGCCCTGCGGCGCGTCGATCTCCAGATAGCAGACGTCCTTGCGCGCGGCCATCAGCGCGTCCACCAGTTCCCGCGAGCGGGCAGGGGAGAAGCGCCAGTCGGTAGTGAACGACATCACGCAGAACTTGGCGGTGGCGCCGGCGAAGGTTTTCGCCAGGTCATCGTCGAAGTTGGCCGCCGGGTCGAAGTAGTCCAGGGCCTTGGTCATCAGCAGGTAAGTGTTGGCATCGAAACGCCCGGAGAACTCTTCACCCTGATAACGCAGATAGCTTTCGACCTGGAACTCGACGCTGTGGAAGTCGTAGTTGAGCTTCTCGCTTTTCAGGCCACGACCGAATTTTTCGCCCATGGAATCGTCGGACAGGTAGGTGATGTGCCCGACCATCCGCGCCAGCATCAGCCCGCGCTTGGGGATCACGCTGTGTTCCTGGAACGAACCGCCGTGGAATTCGGGGTCGGTGAGGATCGCCTGGCGTGCCACTTCGTTGAAGGCGATGTTTTGCGCCGACAGCTTGGGTGCCGAGGCGATGGCCAGGCAATGGCGGATGCGCTCAGGGTAAGTGATGCTCCATTGCATCGCCTGCATGCCGCCGAGGCTGCCGCCGATCACGGCCGCAAACTGGGCGATGCCGAGGCGATCGGCCAGGCGCGCCTGGCTGTGCACCCAGTCTTCCACGGTCAATACCGGGAAGTCGGCACCGAACGGCTTGCCGGTCTCCGGGTTGATGCTGCTCGGGCCGGTAGAGCCATTGCAGCCGCCGAGGTTGTTCAGGCTGACGACGAAGAACTTGCTGGTGTCGATGGGCTTGCCGGGGCCGATGCAGCTGTCCCACCAGCCGGGTTTGCGGTCGTCGGGGCTGTGATAGCCGGCGGCATGGTGGTGGCCGGACAAGGCGTGGCAGATCAGCACGGCGTTGCTCGCCGTGGCGTTCAGGGTGCCGTAGGTTTCGTAGATCAGGTCATAGGCCGGGAGCGAACGGCCGCAGGCCAACGCCAGGGCTTCGCTGAAGTGCGCCACTTGCGGCGTCACCAGGCCAACAGAATCGGGGGGAAAGGCAGCTGGCATCGACCCTGCTCTCGTTGAAATGAGGCGTAAGTCTAAAGACCGCTGGGGTTAGCGGCAAGCAAAGGCCGGGGCTGATTTCATTCAGTCAGACCGAGGCGCGTCCATCGCGGGCAAGCCTTGCTCCTTCAGGTCCAGGGTGCATACAAATCCCGCGACCGACTCAATACTGTAGGAGCAAGGCTTGCCCGCGATGAACGATGACGCGGTTAGCCTGCTGAACGCATCAGATCAGCCCGAAAAGCTCTTTCGGCATCAGCGCGTAGTGCGCAAGGCGCGGGATCAGCCAGCTTTGCAGCAACTGCAACGCGATAAAGGCGAAGATCGGCGAGATGTCGAGGCCGCCCAGGTTCGGAATGATCCGGCGGAACGGCGCGAGTACTGGTTCAGTGATCTGCTGGACCAGTTCTGCGCCTGGGTTGTGGCTCCCCGGAGCGACCCAGGACAGAATCACGCTGATGATCATCGCCCAGAACAGAATCTTCAAAAACAGCGCGACGATGCCGATCAGCGCCCACGGTGCCAGAAACAGCACATCGACCGAGTAACCACTGAGCAGCAGGATGACCGCGAACAGCGCCATTTGCACGATCAGGGCCAGCACCAGCGAGGACATGTCCAACCCGAACATGCTCGGGATAACCCGGCGCAGTGGCTTGAGCAGTGGTTGCGTGGCCTTGACGGCGAATTGGCAGAGCGGGTTGTAGAAGTTCGCCCGCACCAATTGCAGGATGAAACGCAGCAGCACGATCAAAAGATACAGGCTGCCCAGGGTCTGGATCACAAAAATGGCAGCGTCATTGAGTCCGAGCATTGTTGATTCCTTTTTAAGTGCTGATTAGCGACCGAGTTGCTCGGCCATTTCGGCCGAGCGGTGCGCGGCGGCGCCCAGGGCTTTTTCGACCAGTGCTTCGAAGCCATTGGCCTGGAACGATTTGATCGCGGCTTCTGTCGTGCCGGCAGGCGAAGTGACGCGGCGACGCAACTCGGCGGCGTCGACGTCGCTGGACACCGCCATGTGGGCGGCGCCCAGGGCGGTTTGCAAGGTCAGTTGGGCGGCGACGTCTGCTGGGAGGCCGAGTTTGACGCCAGCGGCGGTCATGGCTTCGATCAGCAGGAAAAAGTACGCAGGGCCCGAACCGGAAACGGCGGTGACCGCATCCAGCTGCTGTTCCTCGTCCAGCCACAGGGCAACGCCAACCGCCGATAGCAGGTCTTGAGCTTGCTGGCGCTGTTCAGCGGTCACCTGGGCGGTAGCGAACAAGCCGCTCACGCCCTGACGCAACAACGCCGGGGTGTTGGGCATGCAGCGCACGATCGGCTGGGCGCCGAGCCAGTTGTTCATGCTGGCGCAGGTGATGCCGGCGGCAATCGACACCACCAGCTGATCGGGTTTCAGGCTTGGGCGAATGGCTTCACAGACGACCTTCATCGCCTGGGGTTTCACTGCGAGCACGACCACATCGGCGCCTTCAATGGCCTGGGCATTGTCGGCGAACACTTCGATGCCATGTTCGGCGCTCACGCGGGCACGGGTTTCTTCGCCCGGATCGCTGGCGCGGATATGCGCCGCTTCCAGGCCTTTGGCCCGCAGGCCGCCGATCAGGCTGGCGGCCATGTTGCCGGCACCGATAAAGGCAATACGCGTCTTGCTCATGTCAGGTCCTTATGAATGGGGTCATGGTTGACCGTAATCTCTGGCGCCAAACAGGGCCGTACCGATACGGACCCAAGTGGCGCCCTGGGCAATAGCCGACTCGAGGTCGTGGCTCATGCCCATGGAAAGTGTGTCGAGTGGCAAATTCAGGCTGGCCTGCAGGCTTTGCACGGCAGCGAAAGCAGCATCCTGGGCGGCGCGATCTTCGGTCGGCTCGGGAATGGCCATCAACCCGCGCAACTTCAGGCGCGGCAAGGCGCTGATAGCGTTGGCCAGGGCCGGCAGGTCCGCGGGGGTGCAGCCGGATTTGCTGGCTTCACCGCTGACATTGACCTGGATGCAGATGTTCAACGGTGGCAATTCGGCGGGACGTTGTTCGGACAGGCGTTGCGCGATTTTCAGGCGATCCACGGAATGCACCCAGGCGAAGTGCTCGGCGATTGCACGAGTCTTGTTCGATTGAATGGGGCCGATGAAGTGCCAGATCAAGGGCAGGTCGGTCAGTTCAAGCTGCTTGCCCAGGGCTTCCTGCAGGTAGTTTTCGCCAAAGTCGCACAGGCCCGCGGCATGGGCTTCACGCAGCGCCTGTGCGGGTTTGGTCTTGCTGACGGCCAGTAAATGGACGCTGTTTTCATCGCGGTGGGCGGCGAGGGCGGCGGCGCGGATGCGTGAACCAACCCGTTCAATGTTGTCTGCTATCGTGGACATTCAAGAGGCGCCAGCGGTCTGAGGTTGGCGGCATTCTACTGGAATTGAGGGGTGCTATGGATATCACTGAGTTGCTGGCGTTCAGCGCCAAACAAGGCGCATCCGACCTGCATTTGTCGGCAGGCCTGCCGCCAATGATTCGCGTCGATGGCGATGTGCGGCGCATCAACTTGCCCGCCTTGGACCACAAGGAGGTGCAGGCGCTGATCTACGACATCATGAATGATGCCCAGCGGGTGGCGTTCGAGAAGCACCTGGAAACCGACTTTTCCTTTGATGTGCCCGGCGTCGCGCGATTCCGGGTCAATGCCTTCAATCAGAGTCGAGGCGCCGGAGCGGTCTTTCGCACGATTCCGTCCAGGGTCCAGAGCATGGAAGAATTGGGCATGGGCGAGGTGTTTCGCAAAATGACCGACGCGCCACGCGGCCTGGTCCTGGTGACAGGCCCGACGGGGTCCGGCAAGTCCACCACCCTGGCAGCGATGATCGATTACCTGAACAGCCATCGCCATCACCACATTCTCACGATTGAAGACCCTATCGAGTTTGTCCACGAATCGCGCAAATGCCTGATCAATCAGCGTGAAGTCCACCGTGATACCCGCAGTTTCGCGACAGCCTTACGTTCGGCCCTGCGCGAAGACCCGGACGTGATCCTGGTGGGGGAGATGCGTGACCTTGAAACCATCCGCCTGGCATTGACCGCTGCCGAGACCGGCCACCTGGTGTTCGGCACGCTGCACACGACCTCGGCGGCGAAAACCATCGACCGGATCATCGATGTGTTTCCGGGGGACGAGAAGTCGATGGTGCGTTCGATGCTTTCCGAATCGTTGCTGGCGGTGGTGTCCCAGACCCTGGTCAAGAAGATGGGTGGAGGGCGGGTTGCGGCCCACGAGATCATGCTCGGAACGTCGGCGATCCGTAACCTGATCCGTGAAGACAAGGTGGCGCAGATGTACTCGTCGATTCAGGCGGGCGGTTCGCTGGGGATGCAGACGCTGGATATGGGCTTGAGGGACTTGGTGACCAAGGGCGTAGTCAGTCGCGATCAGGCGCGGGAGAAGGCACGGTCGCCGGATAATTTTTGAGGGGGTTGATCGTTCCCACGCTCTGCGTGGGAATGCCTCTATGGACGCTCCGCGTCCGCTTCGGCAGGGACGCGGAGCGTCCCGGGCTGCATTCCCACGCGGAGCGTGGGAACGATCATGTCATGTCAGCGCTGAACAACCTGCAACGCTTTCTGATCTTTCGGCATAACCCGCTTGGCCACTACGTAGTGCTTTTCCCAGTACGGTTTCTTCAAGGTGTCGATGCTCACCGACTTGCCACGGCGTGGTGCGTGGATGAAGCGGTCGTTGCCCAGGTAGATGGCAACGTGATTGACTCGACGGCTCTTGATGTTGAAGAAAATCAGGTCGCCCGGTTTCAAATCGTTGCGATCGACTTTCTCGCCGTGACCGCTGGCCATTGCGTTGGAGGTACGTGGCAGGTCAAACGTGGCGTCGTTGAACGCGTATTTCACCAGGCCGCTGCAGTCGAAGCCTTTGCTCGGGCTGCTGCCGCCCCAGCGGTACGGCGTTCCGAGGACGTTGACGGCGCGGCTCAGCACGTTGCTGCTTTCCCTGGTCGCCATCGGCGGCACCAGGCTGCTCTTGCTGACCAGCTGCGGAGCTAGTTTGACCGATTTCTTGCTTTTGCTCGAAGGAGCGGAAGCATGGGATTTTTGGGTGTAACCATTAACGCTCGGAAGACGTTGCTCACGATTGGTGGCGTGGGCGGCCAGTGGCAATAATAGGCAAATGGTTAGCCATGTCTTGAAAAATGGACGCATTAGGCAGGGCTCGTATAAGTTAGCGCGCAACTTTATAACAGCTTTTTTTGGCATTCCGAGGCCGTTGGTCGATTCCATCGGGGTCTAAGGGAACCAAATGAGCGGAAAACTGACGCAATTGTCTGACAGAAGTCAGATGCCATAAGGGTTTGGCGGAAGGGACAGTATCAGTTGCCATACGTCGGCTGCTCGTAAAAAAGTCACAAAGATTTAAAGAATATTTATCTATCGTGTGAATCGAGGTCCTCCATGAACACCTATCAACCGCCCGTCCCGCAGCAAGACACGCACAGCAAAGTGATCGGTTACCTGCTGTGGATTTTTGGATTTACCGGCGCTCACCGCTTTTATTACGGCAAGCCGGTGACCGGGACGATCTGGTTCTTCACCTTCGGTTTACTGGGGATTGGCTGGTTGATCGACCTGTTCCTGATCCCGGCCATGGACCGTGAAGCGGACCTGCGATTTACCGCAGGCCCCATCGAATACAACGTGGCGTGGATCCTGCTGACGTTCCTCGGGGTGTTCGGTGTGCACCGGATGTATCAGGGGAAGTGGATCAGCGGGTTGCTGTACCTGGTGACGGGTGGGTTGTTCTTTATGGGGGTGCTGTATGACTTCTGGACGTTGAACGATCAGGTATCCATTCGCAACGCGCAGCGGCGCTGATTATTGTGGCGAGGGGGTTTACCCCCGTTGGGCTGCGCAGCAGCCCCAAAATCAGCAACGAGTTCTTTCAGATAGATCTCATTTTCTGATTTGCGACTGCTGCGCAGCCGAACGGGGGTAAACCCCCTCGCCACAGGGTTTACGCCTGGTGACTGATCCGCCCATCCACCAGGGTGTAACGCACCACACCCGGCAGGCTGTGGCCCAGGAACGGGCAGTTCTCGCCTTTGGACAGCCAGGTCTCACCGGCTACGGTCGAGGCCGCCGGGTCGAATAGCACGATATCCGCCGCGCCACCCACCGCCAACTTCCCCGCCGGCAGACGCAACGCCTCGGCAGGGCCAGCACTGAGTCGCGCAAGCAGCGTCGGCAGGTCCAGCAAGCCGTCTTCCACCAGCGTCATCGCCAGCGGCAGCAGCAGTTCAACACTGCTGATACCTGGCTCGGTAGCCCCGAATGGCGCCAGCTTGGCGTCCCGTTCGTGAGGTTGGTGATGGCTGGAGATGGCCGAGACCACGCCTGACTTCACTGCCGCACGCAAGCCATCGCGGTCGGCGCGGGTGCGCAGCGGTGGCTGCACGTGATAGAGGCTGCTGAAATCGATCAGCGCTTCGTCGGTCAGTATCAACTGGTACAGGGCGACATCCGCGGTGACCTTCAGGCCACGCTGCTGGGCCTGGGCGATCAGGGCTACACCACGCGCGCTGGTGAGCTGGCTGAAGTGCGCACGCACGCCTGTCTGTTCGACCAGCAGCAGGTCCCTGGCCAGGGCCACGGTTTCGGCGGTTTCCGGAATGCCCGGCAGGCCGAGGAAGCTCGCGGTCGGGCCTTCATGGGCCAGGCCGCCTTCCGCCAGGTCGTGGTCCTGGGAGTTGAAAATCACCGTGAGGTCGAAGGTGGCCGCGTAATCCAGCGCCCGGCACAGGGTGCGGGTGTTGCGGAAACTCTCCAGGCCGTTGCCGAAGGCCACGCAACCGGCATCGCGCAGCGCGACCAGCTCGGCCAGCTGTTCGCCGTCCAGGCCTTTGCTCAGTGCGCCGATCGGGAAGACTTTGGTGTTGCCGGCCTCGCGGGCACGGTCGAGGATCAGCTCGGCCACGGCCGAGGTGTCCAGCACCGGTTTGGTTTTCGGTGGGCAGCACAGGCTGGTGACGCCGCCGGCAGCTGCCGCTCGGGTTTCGCTGGCGATCGAGCCTTTACGGCTGTAACCCGGCTCGCGCAGGGCGACGTTGAGGTCGACCAGCCCCGGGGCGGCGACCAGGCCTTTGGCGTCGAGGGTGTCGACGGCGACAAAGCCGGCGGGCGCGGCGCCAATAGCGACGATCTTGCAAGCTTCAATGTGGATATCGGTGACTAGATCCAGGCCAGTGGTCGGATCAATGACACGGGCGCCGAGAATGCTGAGCTTCACTGGGCGTTCTCCTGCTCGAATTGGCGCTGGGCGGTCTGTCCGCTCATGGCCATGGACAAAACGGCCATACGAATCGCGATGCCGTAGGTCACCTGGTTGAGAATCACCGAGTGCGGGCCGTCGGCCACCGCCGATTCGATTTCCACGCCACGGTTGATCGGCCCCGGGTGCATGACGATGGCATCGGGTTTGGCGCCGGCCAGGCGCGCGGTGGTCAGGCCGAACAGGCGGTAGAACTCGCCTTCGCTCGGCAGCAGGCCACCGGTCATGCGCTCACGCTGCAGACGCAGCATGATCACCACGTCGACGTCTTTCAGGCCTTCGGTCATGTCGGTGTAGACCTTCACGCCGTATTGCTCGATGCCGATCGGCAGCAGGGTCTTCGGCGCGATCACGCGGATGTCCGGGCAGCCCAGGGTTTTCAGGGCCAGCATGTTCGAGCGCGCAACCCGCGAGTGCAGGATGTCGCCGACGATGGCCACCGAAAGGTTTTCGAAGCCGCCCTTGTGCCGGCGGATGGTGAGCATGTCCAGCATGCCCTGGGTCGGGTGGGCGTGACGGCCGTCGCCGCCGTTGATGATCGCCACTTGTGGGCAAACATGTTCGGCGATGAAGTGTGCCGCGCCGGAATCTCCGTGGCGCACGACGAACATGTCGGCGGCCATGGCTTCCAGGTTGCGCAGCGTGTCGAGCAGGGTTTCGCCCTTGCTCGCCGACGACGTAGACACGTTCAGGGTGATCACGTCCGCGGACAGCCGCTGGGCCGCCAGTTCGAAGGTGGTGCGGGTGCGCGTGGAGTTTTCGAAGAATACGTTGCACACGGTCTTGCCGCGCAGCAACGGGACTTTCTTCACCGCCCGGGCGCCGACTTCGAGGAAAGAGTCGGCGGTGTCGAGGATTTCCGTCAGCAGCTCGCGGCGCAAACCGTCGAGCGAGAGGAAGTGGCGCAGCTGGCCCTGATCATTGAGCTGCAGCGGGCGCTTGGTATCTAAAGGCGTCATCGCGAGGGGGACTCTCAATAGGGCGAATTAAAGGGCGAGGTCTTGCAGTTCGAGCTTGAGTTCCGGCCCAGACAGTTTCACCCGTTCGTGGGCTGCCAGGGACAGGGTCGCGCCCAGTACGTTCGGGCGGATCGGCAGTTCCCCGGCGTCCAGGTCCAGCAGGCATACCAGCGTCACGCTGGCCGGGCGACCATAGTCGAAGAGTTCGTTCATGGCGGCGCGGATGGTCCGCCCGCTCATCAGTACGTCGTCGATCAGCACCAGGTGCTGGCCTTCGATCTCGAACGGCAGGGCCGACGGGCGCACTTGCGGGTGCAGGCCGTTCTGGCTGAAGTCGTCGCGGTAGAAGGAAACGTCGAGTGTGCCAAGAGGTTCAGCGCTGCCCAGCTCTTTGAGCAGGGCCTGGGCAACCCACACGCCACCGGTACGAATGCCGATGTAGCGCGGTTCGCTGATGCCACGGTGTTCCAGGTGTGCCTTGAGACGGATCGCCATCTGGCTGATCAGTTCGGCGGGATTGGGCAGGCTCATGGTTGCTCCTTCTTGGGCCCGAGCCGGGTCGTTGCTTGAGGTGGCTCGGGTTGTAGCTAAAAGAGACGGGTGACGGCTCTTCAGGATTAGGATTCGAACAATGCGCTGTTCTCGTCGAGCCAACCTTGCAGCAGCAGGGCGGCGGCGATGGCATCGACCGGGTTGTCGCGGTAACTGCCTTTTTGCCCGCCCCGGGCCAGGCGTTCACCCTTGGCCTCGAAGGTGGTCAGGCGTTCATCGTGGGTGTAGAAGGGCAGGTTGAAGCGACCGTTCAGGCGTCGGGCGAATTTTTCCGCGCGGGCGCACATGTCGCTGGGCGTGCCGTCCATGTTCAGCGGCAGGCCGACCACCACGGCGTCGGGTTTCCACTCTTTGATCAGCGCTTCGACCTGATCCCAGTCGGGAATACCGTTTTGTGCCTTCAAGGTACACAGCTCGCGGGCCTGGCCGGTAATGACCTGGCCAACCGCAACGCCGATCTGTTTGGTGCCGTAGTCGAATCCCAGAATCAACCGCAGGGCCATCAGGCGTGCCCCGCCTGGCTGGTGAGCAGGCTGAGATTGACGCCCAGGTGTTTGGCCGCCGCTTCAAGGCGCAGCTCGCTGCTGGTGTTGAACAGGATGTCGGCATGGTACGGGCAGGTCAGCCAGGCGTTCTGGGCCAGTTCGGCCTCCAGTTGCCCGGCTTCCCAGCCGGCATAACCCAGTGTGATCACGCTTTTCGCCGGGCCGACGCCATCGGCGATGGCGAACAGCACGTCCTGGGAGGTCGACAGGGACAGCTCGCCTTCCAGATCAACGGTCGCCTGAAAACTCTGGCCCTTGGGGTGCAGGACAAAGCCGCGATCGGTCTGCACCGGACCGCCGATGAAGATCGGCACGTGCTGGCAGAGCGCTGGCGGCTCGATGTCCGGGCGCAACTGCTCGAGGATATCGGCCAGGTTCAGATCCTGCGGACGGTTGACCACCAGCCCCATGGCACCATTGGCCGTGTGCTCGACGATGTAGGTCAAGGTGTGCGCAAAGTTCGGGTCGACCATGTGAGGCATGGCGATCAGGAATTGATGCTTGAGGTAGCTGGGGCTGACGTTTTTCATGAGCGCTAGTGTGGCGTTGGAGGGGCGAACTGACAAGCCGGGGATGCAAATCTGACACGTTTCCCTGTAGGAGCGAGCATGCTCGCGATGGTCGTCAACGATAACGCTGCGAGCCTGATACCCCGCGGTGTCCTCAGGTTTTTCGCGAGCATGCTCGCTCCTACAGGGGGTAGTGTTGGTCAGTTGCTGGAGAGGCGATCGCCGCGCGCAAATTTCCAGGTACGGATGATTTCCAGGCGATCGATGTCCGACAGGTCCCCGGTAAAGGGGGCGAACGGCGCCGCCAGCCGCACGATGCGTTGGGCCGCCTGATCCAGCAGTGGTTGCCCGGACGATTCCAGCACCAGCACCTCATACAGCGAGCCGTCGCGGTTGATCGAGACCATCAGGCGCAAGTTGCCGTAAATCTGCTTGCGCCGGGCTTCGTCGGGGTAATTGAGGTTACCGATGCGCTCGACTTTTTTACGCCATTCGTCCTTATACCAGGCGCCCTTGTCGCGCATGGTCGAAGCGGCGCTCAGGCGGTGGATGCGCGGGCGCTTGGCGTACAACTGTTGTTCGTGGGCCAGTTCGGCTTCGAGGCTGGCGATGTCGCTGGACAGCTGTTCACTGTCAAATGTCGGTGCCGCCACCGCAGGTTTGGTGACGGGCTTGGGCTCTTCGGTTTTCGCCGCGGCTTTCTTCGGCTTCGGCGCGACGGTGGTCACGGCAGCCTTGGGCGGGGCCTCCTGCTGTTCAGGCTTGGCCGCTGGCGGTGGCGTGACTTTCTGTACCTTGTTGTCCTGGAACGGCGCGATCTCGGTGGTCTTGGGAATTGCCTTTTTATCCAGGGTGCCGCTGCCTTGCTGATTTTCCTGGGCGAGGAAATCGGCCTTTTCCGGCTTCTTTTCGCTTTTGAAGGTGGCGAGGGTGATTTCCAGGGTTTTGCTGATCTGCTGGGGCTCGACCATCGTGAACCCGACACCCAGCAGTAATGCCAGGTGGATCAGCGCCGCCAGGAACAGGGTAAAACCGAGGCGATCGGCCGGGCGCACGCCGTAATGGGCGAGTTCGGGAGGCAGATCGGACGGGAGGGTCATGACAAGGAAACCAACATCGCGTTTTCACAGGCCGCGCATGATAACGCAATGTTGGTTTGGCTTTTCAACGGGCCTTGAGCTTCTGATCGATGGCGTCCATCAGCATGCCGCCAATATCGGTGCCGAAGGCGTTATCGATTTCGCGGATGCAGGTCGGGCTGGTGACGTTGATCTCGGTCAGGTGCTCGCCGATCACATCGAGGCCGACAAACAGCAGTCCTTTTTCGCGCAGGGTCGGGCCGACTTGCGCGGCGATCCAGCGATCCTTGTCGGTCAGCGGGCGGGCTTCGCCACGGCCACCGGCGGCCAGATTGCCACGGGTTTCGCCAGCGGCCGGAATCCGTGCCAGGCAGTAATCCACCGGTTCGCCGTCGATCATCAGGATGCGCTTGTCGCCATCGACGATAGCCGGCAGGTAGCCCTGGATCATGATCTGCTGTTGACCATGCAGGGTCAGGGTTTCGAGGATCACCGACAGGTTCGGGTGACCGGCGGTGTGACGGAAGATCGAGGACCCGCCCATGCCGTCCAGCGGCTTGAGAATCACATCGCCATGATGGTCGGCGAATTCGCGCAATACGTCAGGGCGACGGCTGACGATGGTCGGTGGCGTGCACTGCGGGAACAGCGTGGCGAACAGCTTTTCGTTGCAGTCGCGCAAGCTCTGCGGCTTGTTGACCACCAGCACGCCAGCGCTCTCGGCCTGTTCCAGCAAATAGGTGGAATAGACGAATTCCATGTCGAATGGCGGATCCTTGCGCATCAGGATCACGTCCAGATCGCTCAGCAGGGTGTCCTGCTCGGCTTCCAGCTCGAACCATTTTTCCGGGTTGGCGAACACTTTCAACGGACGCATCCGCGCCCGCGCCTGACCTTCGGCCTGGTACAGGTCGCGCTGCTCCATGTAGAACAGTTCCCAGCCGCGTTTCTGTGCGGCCAGCAGCATGGCCAGCGAGCTATCCTTTTTATAGGAGATGCTGGCGATAGGATCCATGACAATCCCGACACGAACGCTCATGGGGTATTCCTCTGAAGTGGGTGAGGCCTATGTGAATCCCTGTAGGAGCGAGCATGCTCGCGATGGACTCAGGACACCGCGCTCATCCTGCTGACACGCGTCATCGTTGACGACCATCGCGAGCAGGCTCGCTCCCACAAAAGATCAATCCAAAGGACCGTATAAAAGTGGCGTCAGAGTGGCGCTGAGTGTGTTTGCGGTCAAGGAAAAACCACTGCCAGGGCGGGCCGATAGATTGGATTTGGAGACTGTGCTAAAAAGGCTGCCATGTCGTGCCGGCCCTTGAGCATCAAGGGTTTCGAGTCCTCGACGACCCGCAAATGGACAAATAGATTCGTAAAGGCGACGGTAGAGCAATTATGGAACAGCAACCCAGCGCCTTGAAGGTCATGGTGATCGACGATTCGAAAACGATTCGCCGCACCGCCGAAACACTGCTCAAGAACGTGGGTTGTGAAGTCATCACGGCCATCGACGGGTTCGATGCCCTGGCCAAGATCGCCGACCACCACCCCGGCATCATCTTTGTCGACATCATGATGCCGCGCCTGGATGGCTATCAGACCTGCGCTTTAATCAAGAACAACAGTGCATTCAAGTCCACGCCAGTGATTATGCTGTCGTCCAAGGACGGGCTGTTCGACAAGGCCAAGGGGCGCATTGTCGGCTCCGACCAGTTCCTGACCAAACCTTTCAGCAAGGAAGAACTGCTGAACGCGATCCAGGCCCATGTTCCGGGCTTTGCCGCTGTTTTGCCGCAGTAAGACACCTACAGTGACGCTCGGCCATTGGGCCTTGCGCCGACAAGAATGGGGAAGACCATGGCACGTATCCTGATCGTCGATGATTCGCCGACTGAAATGTACAAACTGACCGGCATGCTGGAAAAGCACGGTCATGAAGTATTGAAAGCCGAAAACGGCGCAGACGGCGTGGCCCTGGCCCGCCAGGAAAAACCTGACGCGGTGCTGATGGATATCGTCATGCCCGGGCTCAACGGTTTCCAGGCGACCCGCCAGTTGACCAAAGACCCGGAAACCGGGCACATCCCGGTGATCATCATCACCACCAAGGATCAGGAAACCGACAAGGTCTGGGGCACGCGCCAAGGGGCCAGAGACTACCTGACCAAGCCGGTCGACGAAGACACCCTGATCAAGACCCTGAACAACGTGCTGGCCGGTTGATCACAGGGCCATGAGCGATTCACTGACCGCCTTCGAACTGCTGCTGCAGATTGACCGGCGCTGTCGCTTGCTGGCGGCGGACTTGCCTTCCCAGCCGAGCCGCCAGGACAGCTGGAGCGGCATCGGTTTTCGCTTGGGCGAATACTGGTACGTGGCGCCCATGGGCGAAGTCGGTGAAGTGTTGCACGAGCCGCGTTTTACCTTGGTGCCCGGGGTCAAGTCCTGGGTCAAGGGCGTGGCCAATCTGCGCGGGCGTTTGTTGCCGATCATGGATCTGGCGGGCTTCTTCGGCCATGAACTGTCCGCGGCGCGCCGACAACGGCGAGTGCTGGTGGTAGAGCATCAAGAGGTGTTCGCCGGGCTGATGGTCGATGAGGTCTTTGGTTTGCAGCACTTTGCGCGGGACAGTCTGGAGCCGATAGACACCTTGAGCGGCCCGATCGCACCGTTTGTTACAGGCCGGTTTCAGCGCGAGCAGAGCTGGCAGGTGTTCAGCCCGTTTGAGTTCGTGCGTTCGCAGGGCTTCATGAACATCGCGGTTTAATTGGAACAACACAGATCTAATGTGGGAGCGGGCAAGCCCAGAAGTTGGTTAACAGGCGAAGACCGATGATAAAAGCAAAAGCAGGCAAGCCAATGGAAGGGTCGCGGAGTCGGTCGCAGATCATCGCGCTGTTCATCGCACTGATCGTCTTCATCATGTTGTTGTTCGCCAACTTCGCGTACCTCAACACCCAGGCCACTTACGACAAACAGTACATCGGCCACGCCGGTGAGCTGCGCGTGCTGTCCCAGCGTATTGCCAAGAATGCCACCGAAGCTGCTGCCGGTAAGGCTGCGGCGTTCAAGTTGCTCAGCGATGCGCGCAACGATTTTGCCCGGCGCTGGAGCTATCTGAAGAAAGGCGACCCCGCTACCGGCCTGCCACCGGCACCGGCCAGCGTGCGCCCGGAAATGCGCGCCGTGCAACTGGACTGGGAACGCCTGCTGAAAAACACCGACGCCATTTTGTCCAGCGAACAGACGGTGTTGTCGCTGCATCAGGTCGCCGCGACCCTGGCCGAAACCGTCCCGCAACTGCAGGTTGAATACGAAAAAGTGGTGGAAACCCTGCTGCAACGCGGCGCCCCGGCTGCGCAGGTGGCGATGGCCCAGCGTCAATCACTGTTGGCCGAACGTATTTTAGGTGCGGTCAATACCGTGTTGTCCGGCGACGAGAACTCACAGCAGGCCGCCGATGCGTTCGGCCGTGATGCGGCGCGTTTCGGCCAGGTGCTCAACGGCATGCTCCAGGGCAATGCGGCGCTGCGGGTCAGCCAGGTCGAGGACCGTGACGCGCGCGCGCGGCTGATCGAGATTTCCGAGCTGTTCGAGTTCGTCTCCGGCTCAGTGGATGAAATCCTCGAAACCTCACCGGAGCTGTTCAAGGTCCGTGAGTCGGCCACCAATATTTTCAGTCTGTCGCAAACCCTGCTCGACGAAGCTTCCCACCTGGCCAGCGGCTTCGAAAACCTCGCCGGGGGACGTGACACCGACACCATCGGCGGCTATGTCCTGGGCCTGGCGGCGTTGATGTCGATCATCCTCATCGGCCTGGTGATGGTGCGCGAAACCAATCGCCAGCTGCGCGAAACCGCCGAAAAGAACGAGCGCAACCAGAACGCGATCATGCGTCTGCTCGACGAAATCGAAGACCTGGCCGACGGCGACCTGACCGTGACCGCCACAGTGACCGAAGACTTCACCGGGACCATTGCCGATTCGATCAACTATTCTGTGGACCAACTGCGCGATCTGGTGGCAACGATCAACCTGACGGCCGGCCAGGTCGCTGCCGCCGTGCAGGAAACCCAGGCCACCGCAATGCATCTGGCGCAGGCCTCGGAACATCAGGCCCAACAGATTTCCGAAGCCTCCACCGCGATCAACGACATGGCTCAGTCCATCGATCAGGTGTCGGCCAACGCCGCCGAATCCTCGGCGGTGGCCGAGCGTTCGGTGGAAATCGCCAACAAGGGCAACGAGGTAGTGCACAACACCATCCATGGCATGGACAACATCCGCGAACAGATCCAGGACACCGCCAAGCGGATCAAGCGCCTTGGCGAGTCTTCCCAGGAAATCGGCGATATTGTCAGCTTGATCGATGATATTGCCGACCAGACCAACATCCTCGCCCTCAACGCGGCGATCCAGGCGTCCATGGCCGGTGATGCCGGGCGTGGTTTCGCGGTGGTCGCCGACGAGGTGCAGCGCCTGGCGGAACGTTCTTCGGCCGCGACGCGGCAGATCGAGACCCTGGTGCGGGCGATCCAGGCCGACACCAACGAAGCGGTCATTTCCATGGAGCAGACCACCACCGAAGTGGTGCGCGGCGCGCGTCTGGCGCAGGATGCCGGTGTGGCCCTGGAAGAAATCGAAGGGGTATCCAAGACCCTGGCGGCGCTGATCCAGAGCATTTCCAACGCGGCGCAACAACAGACGTCGTCTGCCGGTCAGATTTCCCTGACGATGAACGTGATCCAGCAGATCACCACGCAGACCTCGTCGGGCTCTACCGCCACCGCCGAGAGCATCGGCAACCTGGCGAAAATGGCCAGCCAGTTGCGGCGTTCGGTTTCCGGTTTCACCTTGCCGGCCACCAAGGCGCAGGTCGCGGACAAAGCTTGAACCGCCCCCGGGCATGGCTATCTTGATAGAAGTGGGGATTGGAGTGGTTATGGGTGATCGGCACGACTATGTGGCCCTTGAATGGGTCAAAGGCGAAATTGCCGAAACGCTGAAGCAGGCTCATCACGCGATCGAAACCCAGCTTGATGACCCGCAGGCGACGCACGCCCTGAGCGAATGCCTGGCGTGCATCCATCAGGTTCACGGCAGCCTGCAGATGGTCGAATTCTACGGCGCGGCCTTGCTCGCCGAAGAAATGGAGCATCTGGTCACCGCCTTGCAACACAATCGCGTCAATCATCGCGACGAGGCGTTGCACCTTATGCTGCAAGCGCTGGGGCAGTTGCCGATCTACCTGGATCGCGTGCAAGGCGCCCGCCGCGATTTGCCTTTGGTGGTGTTGCCGCTGATCAACGACCTGCGCAGCGCCCGAGGCGAAAGCCTGCTGTCGGAAACCAGCCTGTTCAGCCCGCAGTTGCCAGGCCTGCCTCCCCTGGACGAAGCGTCCCTGGCGCGGCTGGAGCCGGCGGAACTGCTGAATGTGCTGCGCAAGTTGCGGCAGATGTTGCAGATGGCCCTGGTCGGTTTGCTGCGTGAACAGGAAGACGACACCCACCTGGAGTATCTGGCCAAGGTCTTTACGCGGCTGGAAGGCTTGTCCGGTTCAGCGCCCCTGAGCCCGCTGTGGCAGGTCGCTTCGGCGCTGGTCGAAGGCATGCGCGCCGGCGCCATTGCCAACAGCCCGGCCTTGCGTAGCCTGTTCAAGGAGGCCGACAAGGAGCTCAAGCGTCTGCTCGAACAGGGCATGCAGGCCATCAATCAGCCGCCGCCGCCCGAGTTGCTCAAGAGTTTGCTGTTCTACATTGCCAAGGCCGAAAATCCCACCGGGCAGATGCTGACCATGAAAGATCGCTACGCACTGGATGATGCATTGCCTGACAGCGCGATGGTCGACGAAGAACGCGCACGACTGGCCGGTCCCGACCGTGACGCCATGCGCTCGGTATTGTCGGCATTGTGCGAAGAGCTGGTGCGGGTCAAGGAGCGCCTGGACCTGTTCGTGCGCAGCGACCGGCAACACACCTCGGACCTCGACAGCCTGCTGGCGCCCTTGCGGCAAATCGCCGACACCCTGGCGGTGCTGGGCTTTGGCCAGCCACGCAAGGTCATCATCGATCAACTGGCGGTGGTGCTGAGCCTGGCCCAGGGCCAGCGCGCACCCGATGACGCGATCCTCATGGACGTGGCCGGGGCCTTGCTTTACGTCGAAGCGACACTGGCCGGCATGGTCGGCACCGTGGAGCCTGAAAGCCAGGAAGACAGTCGCCTGCCCACCACCGACCTGACGCAGATCCACCAGATCGTCATCAAGGAAGCGCGCATCTGCCTGCAGCAGGCCAAGGACATGATCGTCGACTACATCGATGCCGATTGGGACCGACAGCACCTGCAGGCACTGCCGGCTTTGCTGACCCAAGTGCGGGGTGCGCTGGCGATGATTCCGTTGAGCCGGGCGGCGGGCCTGATCGAAACCTGCAATCATTTCATCCGCGAGCACCTGCTGCTCGATCCGGATCAGCCCGGCTGGCAGGCGCTGGACAGCCTGGCTGACGTCATCACCAGCATCGAGTATTACCTTGAGCGCCTCAGCGACGACCCCGAAGCACCCGGTGAGCAGCTGCTCGACGTGGCGCAAAGAAGCCTGGCTTCACTTGGGTTTTTCCCCAGCGAACGAGAGGTACCGGTGCTGGCGGATGTCTTGAGCCCCAGCGAAGCACAGTCCCTGCAGCAACAGCAGGAGCGGGATGCCCCGGCCATCGCCCAGACCCTGGCCGATGTGCTGGCCAACCCGGTCTCGGCCCTGAACCCGCCCGCGCTCGACACCCCGGATAGCCTGCTGCCGCCGCCGTCAGGCGAGGAGCCGGTGGACGAGGAATTGCGCGAAGTGTTCCTCGAAGAATCCGATGAAGTGCTGGAGATCCTTCGCGAGTATTTGCCACTGTGGTCGGCGAATCCCGCCAACCGCTCGGCCCTGAGTGAATTGCGCCGCGCCTTCCATACCCTCAAGGGCAGTGGCCGGATGGTGCGCGCCCTGGTGCTTGGCGAACTGGCCTGGGCGCTGGAAAACCTGCTCAACCGCGTGCTGGAACAGAGCGTGGAGCCTGGCGCCAGCGTGCAACAGCTGCTCGGCGATGTGCTCGATCTGCTGCCGGAGCTGGTGGCCGAATACGCCGCCGATGCCCAGCGTCAGCGCAACGATGTCGACCAGTTGGCGGCCCGTGCCCACGCCCTGGCCAAGGGCGAGACCGCGGCAGCGGACGAGGACACCCTGGACGTCGCGGCCCTCGACCCACTGTTGCTGGAAATCTTCCGCAAGGAAGCCGAAACCCATTTGAGTAGTCTCAACCGCTTTCTCGACCAGGCCGCCGAACACCTGCCGCTGCAGGCCAGCGATGAGCTGCAGCGCGCTTTGCACACGCTCAAGGGCAGTGCGTCGATGGCGGGGGTCCTGCCGATTGCCGAGCTGGCGACGACGCTGGACCAACTGGCCCGGGAGTACAAGGCTCACCTGATCGCGCTCGACCTGGACGAAGTCGAAGTGCTGCTGGAGGCCGAAGGCTTGTTCCGTCTTGGCTTGCGCCAGCTCAAGACCGATCCGCTGGCCGAAATCCCAGGTTCCTGCGCCTTGATCGAGCGTGCCAGGGCACTGCTCGCCGAGCGCCTGCAAAGCTACTTGAGTACCCCCAACGCCGGCCTGAGGATCAAGCGCGACCCGCAGTTGATCAACAACTTCCTGGCCCAGGGCATGGACATCCTGCTGGACGCCGAAAGCCTGTTGCGGCGTTGGCAGCAGCATCCAGGCGAGCGCCAGGAACTCAGTGCATTGCTCGACGAATTGACCACCCTCGGCGAAGGTGCGCACCTGGCCGACCTGCACCCGGTGGATGAGCTCTGCGAAGCCTTGCTCGACCTCTACGGTGCGGTGGAAGAGAGCAGCCTGGCGGTCAGCGAGGCGTTTTTCCATGAGGCACAAAGTGCCCACGAAGCGCTGATCAACATGCTCGATGAGCTGGCGGCCGGCCAGGAAGTCAGCCCGCGCCCGGAACGGGTTCGGGCCTTGCACGGCTTGCTCGATCAGAGCCTGGATCCTTCGGCCATGGGCCTGATCCGCAGTGACGGCAGTCGCACCTTGAGCATCCGCGAGCTGGGCGACGCCACCGCCGAACTTGAAAACAACCTTCCCCCTGTGGGAGCGAGCCTGCTCGCGATGGACGTCAACGATGACGCGTTATCGCAGGACAAACGCGGCGCCTATGAATCCATCGCGAGCAGGCTCGCTCCCACAAGGGATCGTGAACCGGACGACGAAATCGTCTCGATCTTCCTTGAGGAAGCGGTGGACATCCTTGACAGCGCCAGCCAGGCCTTGCAGCGTTGGTTGGGCGAGCCGCAGAACCCTGCGCCGCTATCGTCCCTGCAGCGCGACTTGCACACCCTCAAGGGTGGCGCGCGGATGGCCGAGGTCGAACCGGTCGGGGACCTGGCCCATGAACTGGAAAGCCTCTATGAGGGCCTGGTGGACCGCCGTTACAGCCACAGCGAAGGGCTGGTGCAGTTGCTGCAACAGAGCCATGACCGTCTGGCGCAGTTGCTTGAGCAACTGCAAGACCATCAAGCCCTGGGCGACCCCGGGGAACTGATCGAAGCGATTCGCGCATTCAGGCAAGGTCACGCGAGCAACGCCGAGGTGATCGAAGCGACGGCCAGCAACGACTCGGCCCATCATGACAGCGAGTTGCTGGACATCTTTCTTGAAGAAGGCTTCGACATCATCGAAAGCTCCGGCGCGGCGCTGCTGCGCTGGCAGGCCGAGCCGTCGAGCCGCCAGGAAATGGAAACCCTGCTGCGCGACCTGCACACCCTCAAGGGTGGTGCGCGCATGGTGGAAATCGCTCCGATTGGCGATTTGGCCCATGAGCTGGAGTTTCTCTACGAAGGTTTATCCACCGGCGTGCTGCAACCCACGGCGGCGTTGTTCGAGCTGCTGCAGCGCAGCCATGACCGGCTGGCACAGATGCTCGACGCGGCGCGCGCCGGTGAGCCATTGCCGCCGGCCGACCGGCTGATCGACGCCATCCAGAACTTCAGTCACTCGGTGCTGCCTGAAACCCCGACGCCGCTCGCGGTGCCCGTTACGGCCAAAGCCGAGACGCCGCTGCTGCAACCTGATGCCGGGGCGGACATGGTCAAGGTCTCGGCGGAACTGCTCGACGACCTGGTCAACCTGGCCGCTGAAACTTCGATCTTTCGCGGTCGCATCGAACAGCAGGTCAACGACGCGCAGGTGGCGCTCAACGAGATGGAAACCACCATCGAGCGAATGCGCGACCAGTTGCGCAGGCTCGATACCGAAACCCAAGGCAGGATCCTCAGCCGTCAGCAAGTCGACGCCGAGCGCCTGGGTTACGAAGAGTTCGATCCGCTGGAAATGGACCGCCACTCGCAATTGCAGCAACTGTCGCGAGCCCTGTTCGAATCCGCCTCCGACTTGCTTGACCTCAAGGAAACCCTCGACCGGCGCAATCAGGACGCGGAAAACCTGTTGCAACAGCAGGGCCGCATCAACACCGAATTGCAGGAAGGCCTGATGCGCACGCGCATGGTGCCGTTCGAGCGGATGCTGCCGCGCTTGAAGCGCATTGTCCGCCAGGTGGCCAGTGAGCTGGGCAAGGACGTCGAGTTCATCGTCGGCAACGCCGAAGGCGAAATGGATCGCAATGTGCTCGAACGCATGGCGGCGCCGCTGGAGCATATGCTGCGCAATGCCGTCGACCATGGCCTTGAATCCGCCCCTGTGCGGGTTGCGGCGGGCAAACCGGCGCAAGGGCGGATCACCCTGGATCTGTTGCGCGAAGGTGGCGACATCATTTTCGATATTCGCGACGACGGTGCCGGCGTGCCACTGGAGGCGGTGCGGCGCAAGGCGATCAAGCGCGGCCTGCTCGACCCGGACAGCGTCATCAGCGACCACGACGTGCTGCAATTCATCCTGCAACCGGGGTTTTCCACGGCCGAGAAAATCACCCAGATCTCCGGGCGTGGTGTCGGCATGGACGTGGTGCACGAAGAAGTGCGGCAACTGGGCGGCACCATGAGTATCGACTCCGTGCCAGGGCAGGGCGTGCATTTTCGCATTCGCCTGCCGTTCACCGTGTCGGTCAACCGAGCCCTGATGGTGCAATGCGGGGAGGATCAATACGCAATCCCGCTGAACACCATCGATGGCATTGTCCGCGTGTTGCCCAACGAACTCGAAGGGCATTTCCGTCTTGATCCACCGACCTATGAATACGCCGGGCAGCGCTATGAATTGTGTTACCTGGGTGAGTTGCTGAAAACCAGCCCTCGTCCACGGCTGTTGGGCCAGAGCCTGCCGCTGCCGGTATTGCTGGTGCAATGCAACGAGCGTCACATTGCAGTGCAGGTCGATGCCATGGCAGGCACGCGCGAGATCGTGGTGAAGAGCCTCGGCCCGCAGTTTGCGGCGGTGCAAGGGGTGTCCGGGGCGACGATTCTGGGGGACGGCCGGGTGGTGCTGATTCTGGATTTGCTGGCGCCGGTTCGCGCCCTGCAAGCCCGTGCGCCGCAGCGTCCGGTGAGCCACGAAGTCGAGGTCGAGCCGCAGCGGCCATTGCTGGTCATGGTGGTCGACGACTCGGTCACCGTGCGCAAGGTCACCAGTCGTTTGCTCGAACGTCACGGCATGAACGTGCTGACCGCCAAGGACGGTGTCGACGCCATGCTGCTGCTGGAAGAGCACAGCCCGGACCTGATGCTGCTGGACATCGAAATGCCGCGCATGGATGGTTTCGAAGTCGCGACCCAGGTGCGCAACGATGAGCGTCTGCGGCACCTGCCGATCATC
This sequence comes from Pseudomonas sp. LBUM1649, assembly GCF_059716155.1. Classification (NCBI taxonomy): domain Bacteria; kingdom Pseudomonadati; phylum Pseudomonadota; class Gammaproteobacteria; order Pseudomonadales; family Pseudomonadaceae; genus Pseudomonas; species Pseudomonas sp. LBUM1649. The sequence goes on along the minus strand of NZ_CP166807.1, from coordinate 6,259,040 downwards.
ATGATCACCTCCCGCACGGGCCAGAAACACCGCGACCGAGCCATGGCCATCGGCGTCAACGACTACCTTGGCAAGCCGTACCAGGAATCGGTATTGCTCGAAAGTATCGCCCTATGGAGCAAGTCCCATGCATGAGCGTCGCCACAACCCGCGCGACAGCCAGCTCACCGGTCTGCTGCTCCCTTTGGCCGACCGCAACCTGATCCTGCCTAACGTCGCGGTGGCGGAGCTGATCGATTACCAGCCCGCGGCCTTTGACCTGGACTCGCCGCCCTGGTACCTGGGACGGGGGGCGTGGCGCGACCGGCAGATTCCGTTGCTCAGCTTCGAGTCGGCGTGCGGGCAGAAAATCGTCATTGGTTTGCGCGCCCGAATCGTCATTCTCAATGCGCTCGGTGGTCGGCCTGGGCTGAAATTCATCGCGCTACTGGTTCAGGGGATACCGCGCTCGTACAAGCTCGACAGTCAGTTGAGCTACGTGGATGTGCCGTTGTGTTCGCTGGAGAAAGCGGCGGTGCAGGTGGCGGACCAGGTGGCCAAGGTGCCGGACTTGCTGGCGCTGGAGGAGTTGTTGGTAAATGCCGGGCTCGTCTGAAGGGCGCGGGCCCCACATTTGTGGCGAGGGGATTTATCCCCGTTCGGCTGCGAAGCAGTCGTAAATCCGGAAACCCCATTCCGTTTGAACGGACGCTGGGGGCCGCTTCGCGACCCAACGGGGATAAATCCCCTCGCCACAAGGGTTCTGCGTTAGATCTTGGCCCGAGCCAACACCTCATGATGATCCAGCGCCCGCTCCACCAACAAATGCACACCATCGGCCATTCTGCTGAGCGCCAAGGCTACCGAGCGACGCGAGCCTTCCACACTGTCCGCCAGATCGGCCGCAATGGCACTGATGGACAGCAGATCTTCGGAGGCATTAGCCAGAAGCGCTTCCGTGCCGATATCGGGAGAGACGGTGAAGAGCTGGAATTTTCGGCCCCTGGCCGGTTTTTCGTGAGGGGGCGGGAAGTAATGGGAGAAGACACGGTCGGCGGCTTCCTTGAGCTTCTCGGCTTCCAAGGCAGCTTGGGAATCGGGATCGGTTTCCGGGGGATTGGGAGTTACTTTGAACATACTGAATCTCCGCTTAATGAGTTTCAGCTGCTCCATTCGATTTCCAGGCGAAGGGGTGGCAGCTGTACGCAGGCTGGAAATCCGGGGGTAAACGGAGAAAACAACCCGGCAGACCCGAAGGTCTCCCGCGCACAGCCGCCATAACGGAATGCACACATTCAAGGTGCGCAAGCATACGTTATGAAAGGCGCTTTTGCGTTGTTTACACCTCGGGTTTCCAGGCCCGGTCGCTGAATTTGCAGCGACGCACAAACGATAAAGATCAGCGCAAAAGCGCACCAGTCGGCGGGTTCCGGCATTGTTGTAGGCAGCGATGTCAGGAGTTGTAGCCTTCCACCGTTTCCGCGGACAAATGTTTAAACACAAAACACGATCGGCTGGCGAAGATGTCCAAAGGTTGAAGATTCCCAAAAAGGGACCTATCGTTCCCTTTTTGGGACTCCTTGGTTGTCACTGTGCAAAACCTTTCCCTCAGCGAAGCCTTGTTCACGACCACTCAGCAAAAAGTGCTGGGCCTGCTGTTCGGCAAACCCGACCGAAGTTTTTACGCCAACGAGATCGCGCGCTGGGCTCAAGTGGGTAAAGGCAGCCTCATGCGCGAACTGGATCGCTTGCAACGGGCGGGGGTACTGATGATGTCCCGACAGGGCAACCAGACTCACTATCAAGCCAATCCCGATTGCCCGATCTATACAGAACTCATGGGTATCACTCGCAAAACCTTCGGTATCGCACAGCCTTTGCGCGACGCACTGCAGCCCTTCGCCGATCAGCTCGATTTGGCGTTTGTCTACGGGTCGATCGCCAAGGATCAGGCCAACGCATACAGTGACATTGATCTCATGCTGATTGGTAGAGGGCTGCACTACAGTGAAGTGATGGAACGGCTCTTGCCCCTGGAAGAGCAACTGGGTCGCACCCTGAACCCGACGCTCTACACCCCCGAAGACTGGGCCGCAAAAATAAAGGCTGAAAACAGCTTCGTCGTGCGGGTAGCGCAGCAGGACAAGATCAATCTGATGGGTGAGAGCCCAATGGAGTCCAAGGATGGGCAGCAACGAGAGTCTGGCGAATCTGGTACGTAGCGGTGGGTTGAAGGTCGAGCTGCCGGAACGCAAGGAATGCGAAGGCTTGATGCGTTCGGCAACCGCTCGACTGAAAGATGCACAAACCCTTTCTCTTTCCTTCGCAAGTCGATTCGATCTGGCTTACAACGCTGCTCACGCCATTGCGCTGGCCGCACTGCGGTTGAGTGGATACCGCTCCGACAAGCGCTATCTGGTTTTCCAGTGTCTGATTCATACCGCTGATGCGAACAAGCTTGAGGTTCGACTTTTCGCCTTGTGCCATGAACGGCGAAGTCTGGCGGAATACGAAGGCTATTTGGATGAAGACGAGGCATTGCTGGCACAGTTGTTGGAAAGTACCGCGCAGCTTTTGATTCGGGTGCAGGAGCAGATGGGCGAGCTGTGATAATCCATGGCTCAACGCTTTGGAATCTTTCCTGGCCCCTACGCGGGCAGGCTTGCTCCCGCAGGTTTTGTGAATGCAGCCGCATCACTGTGTGCGAGCCTGCTCCCGAAGGCGGCCTTCAATCCACCGAAAACCTGACTGCTAAACCTTGGCTTGGGGCCAGCGCCTGCCTATCAGTTCTACTAGTAGACACCTTCAACTCAATGGCCGAAGCTCAATGCCATCAGCAAGGAGCAGCAGGAGCCCCTGCCAATGTCTTCCCAAAACAAAGAAGTACTCTGCACTTATCATTATGATGCGCTTGACTGTCTGATTGGCTTCAATTCGGCCAAACAGGACACTCTTCAGCGCTTTTATTGCAAAACCCGACTGGCCACGGAGGTTCAAGGCTCGGCGCGCTGTTCAATCGTGCAGCAGGGTGATCTGTTATTGGCACAACAGAAACGTTTGGGCGACGCACTGGAAACGGCTTTGTTGGCCACAGATCAACAGCGTTCAGTGATGCACACAGTTGGCAAGCGTCCCCTTCCGATTGTTTACTCACCCTATGGTCATCGTCGCGCAGAAAGTGGTTTAACCAGTTTGCTGGGTTTTAATGGTGAGCGGCCGGATGCAATTACAGGGCGTTATTTGTTGGGGAATGGGCATCGGGCGTTTAATCCGGTTTTGATGCGATTTGATAGCCCGGATAAACTAAGTCCGTTTGCTGCGGGTGGTATAAATGCTTATAGCTATTGTTCCGGAGACCCGGTTAATAGAAGTGATCCGACGGGAAAATCTTGGTTTAATTTGAGTACTTTGGATCTCCATTATGAATGGCTAAGAAAAAATTCAGCCAACAGGTGGCGCCAGACTATAGCGCAGAATATTTCTCGCTCGGACCCTTCGAAATCGGTTTCGTCAGCACTTGGCAACAGGATGAAAAGACCTCGGTATGCTCCAGATACACTCCGCGTGGCGAGTGCAGATAAGTTCGATCGAAATACTTTACATGAAGCTTTTGATTATGAAAAAGAAATTCTTTATGCGACTTATGATAATAGTGTTCTAATACGGCGTAAGTTCGAGTTTGATATCGGTATAAAAGGTCTAGGGGGTTTGGGGTCTCCACTTAGTGAAAAGCTGAGTCGATATCGGGAAACACCGCGGGCGATACATTTAATGCATCACGAACTGAATTTTTCGGACACATTGGTAATATTGAGATATTACCCGGATCTTCAGATACTTAGGTCTTCGCCAGAGCCTAATTTAGTGCCTTCTAAGTTTATTTCAAAAGTTAAGGAGATATCTGAAAAAATCCGATCTAAGAAACCCCGAACAGAATTTAATTAATTCATTACCCTAACCGTAACAATCCACCACTCTGCTTGATTGATGCCCCCACCCAACACTCCTAAGGTGACCCCACGACAGCGAACCCGTGGAGTGGTCATGACAACAACAATATCCCCCGACTCGCGATGGACACGGCGGCGCAGCGAAAAGCAGCGGCGCCTCGCGCAGGTGCAAGACCTGGCCGACGGTGTGGTGTTGCCCACCAACAAGATTGTGGCGGCGCTGGAGGCGTTGATCCTGCCGGGCGACCGAGTGGTGCTGGAGGGCAATAACCAGAAGCAGGCGGATTTTCTTTCGCGCTCCCTGGCCAAGGCCGATCCGGGCAAGCTGCATGACCTGCACATGATCATGCCCAGCGTCGGTCGTTCCGAGCACCTGGACCTGTTCGAGCGCGGCATTGCGCGCAAGCTCGACTTCTCCTTCGCCGGCACCCAGAGCCTGCGCATCAGCCAGCTGCTCGAGGACGGCCTGCTGGAAATCGGCGCAATCCACACCTACATCGAGCTCTATGCGCGACTGGTGGTCGACCTGATCCCCAACGTGGTGCTCAGCGCCGGCTTCATGGCCGACCGCGCCGGTAACATCTACACCGGACCCAGCACCGAAGACACACCGGCGCTGATCGAGCCGGCAGCCTTCAGCGACGGCATCGTCATTGTCCAGGTCAACCAATTGGTGGATGACGTCAGCGACTTGCCGCGGGTCGACATTCCCGCTTCCTGGGTCGACTTCGTGGTGGTGGCCGACAAGCCGTTCTACATCGAACCGCTGTTCACCCGCGACCCACGGCACATCAAGCCGGTGCATGTGCTGATGGCGATGATGGCGATTCGCGGGATCTACGAAAAACACAACGTGCAATCGCTCAACCACGGCATCGGCTTCAACACTGCCGCCATTGAACTGATCCTGCCGACCTACGGCGAATCCCTTGGGCTCAAGGGCAAGATCTGCCGCAACTGGACACTCAATCCCCATCCAACCCTGATCCCGGCGATTGAAAGTGGCTGGGTCGAAAGCGTGCATTGCTTCGGCACCGAACTGGGCATGGAGAACTACATCGCCGCTCGGCCCGACGTGTTCTTCACCGGGCGAGACGGCTCCCTGCGTTCCAACCGGATGTTCAGCCAACTGGCCGGGCAATACGCGGTGGACCTGTTCATCGGTGCCACGCTGCAAGTCGACGGCGACGGCCATTCTTCCACTGTGACCCGTGGTCGCCTGGCCGGTTTCGGTGGGGCGCCGAACATGGGTCACGACCCACGTGGTCGCCGGCACGGCACGCCAGCCTGGCTCGACATGCGCCACGCCGACGCGGCCGAGCCGATGCTCGAACGTGGCAAGAAACTTGTGGTGCAAATGGTCGAGACCTTCCAGGAAGGCGGCAAACCGACCTTCGTCGAGACCCTTGACGCGGTGGAGGTGGCGAAGAAAAGCGGCATGCCGCTGGCGCCGATCATGATCTACGGCGACGACGTCACCCACCTGCTGACCGAAGAAGGCATCGCCTATTTGTACAAGGCCCGTTCTCTCGAAGAACGCCAGGCGATGATCGCCGCCGTCGCTGGCGTGACCGCCATCGGCCTGCGCCACAACCCCAAAGACACCGCGCGCATGCGCCGCGAAGGCTTAATCGCCTTACCCGAAGACCTCGGCATCCGCCGCACCGACGCCACCCGCGAATTGCTCGCCGCCAAAAGCGTGGCCGATCTGGTGGAGTGGTCCGGTGGCCTCTACAACCCGCCTGCCAAGTTCAGGAGCTGGTAATGCACGCACTCAACCTGCAAACAAAAACCCTGAGCCTGGCCGAACGCCTGGCGGACCTGGCGGTGAGCGCGCTGATCGACGAAGCGGACCTGTCGCCGAAACCGGCGCTGGTTGACCGTCGCGGTAATGGCGCCCACACCGATTTGCACCTGGGGCTGATGCACGCCTCGGCGCTGGCCTTGTGGCCGGCGTTCAAGGAAATGGCCGAGGTCGCCATCGAGATTGGCGAGATCGGTGTGCCGCTGCGTGAGGCCATTGGGCTGATCGGTCGTGAGGGCGAGCAAGCGATGCTCGCCACCACCAGCGGCGTGAATACCCATCGCGGGGCCATCTGGGCGCTAGGCCTGCTGGTCGCCGCTGTTGCGCTGGAGCCGCAATCCACCGCCGCCGGCTCCATCGCCTTGCGCGCTGCTCGCCTGGCCTTGCTCGACGACCGTTACGCGCCGCGTCCACTGAGTCACGGCGCGCAAGTTGCTCAACGCTACGGCGCACGCGGTGCCCGTGAAGAAGCGCAACTCGGCTTCCCGGCGGTGACTCAACGCGCGCTGCCGCAACTCAAGCGCAGCCGCGCCGCCGGCCATGGCGAACAGAACGCCCGCCTCGATGCGCTACTGGCGATCATGACCAATCTGGCTGACACCTGCGTGCTGTACCGCTCCGGTGAGGAAGGCCTGAACACCATGCAGCTCGGCGCCCAGGCCGTACTCGACGCGGGTGGCAGTGCCAGCCTCGCCGGTCGCCGCCGATTGCATGAGCTGGACCAACAATTAATCGCATTGAATGCCTCGCCCGGCGGTGCTGCGGATCTGCTCGCAGCCTGCCTGTTCATCGACCGCATCGAGTCGGGCGACAGCCTCATCCAGGGAGTTTATTGATGGAAACCTTATCCTTTGAATTCCCCGCCGGGCAGCCGCCACGCGGTCGCACGCTGGTGGGTTGTGTCGGCTCGGGCGATCTGGAAGTGCTGATTGAGCCGGGTCAGCCCGGCAAGCTGAGCATCACCGTGCAGACATCGGTCAATGGCAGCGCACAACGCTGGCAGCACCTGTTCGCGCGGATGTTCGACGGTCAGACCCCGCCGGCGATGGACATCGATATCCACGATTTCGGCGCCACCCCCGGCGTGGTACGCCTGCGCCTGGAACAGGGCTTCGAGGAGATCGGCCATGACTGACAGCGCAGCGCTTCTACACAAACACAGCTTTGTCGAACTGGGGGCGCGGCAACGGGCGAAAGCCTTGCTCGATGCCGGCACCTTCCGCGAATTGCTCGATCCGTTTCAACGCATCATGTCGCCGTGGCTGTCGCGTCAAGGCGTGGTGCCACAGGCCGATGACGGCGTGGTCATCGCCAAGGGCAGCCTCGAGGGTTTGCCGGTGGTGATCGCGGCCATCGAAGGGGTATTCCAGGGCGGCAGTCTCGGTGAAGTCGGCGGGGCGAAAATTGCCGGTGCACTGGAACTGGCCGCCGAGGACAACCGCAAGGGCATCCCGACCCGCGCCGTGCTGCTGCTGGAAACCGGTGGCGTGCGGTTACAGGAAGCCAATCTCGGATTGGCGGCGATTGCCGATATTCATGCGGCGATCGTCGATTTACGCCAGTACCAACCGGTGATCGGTGTGGTGGCGGGCAGCGTCGGTTGCTTTGGCGGCATGTCGATTGCCGCCGGCTTGTGCAGCTACCTGCTGGTGACCCAGGAAGCCCGCCTGGGCCTGAACGGTCCGCAGGTGATTGAACAGGAGGCAGGGCTCGAGGAATACGACTCGCGGGATCGCCCCTTCATCTGGAGCTTGACCGGAGGCGAGCAACGTTTTGCCACGGGGCTGGTGGATCGCTACGCCGATGATGACGTGGCGCAGATTCGCCGGCAGGTCGGCGAATTGCTCAAGCAAGGTTTGCCCGCGCAGCAACGCAGTACTCAGGCCGAGCTGTTTCTGCAACGGCTGGCGCGTCTGGACGCCAAACCGCAAATCGAGCCGGCCACGGTTCGCGACCTGTATCAAGGAGAGCGCTCATGAGTTCGTATTCCCTGAGGGGCTTGAATTGGTTCAACGCCTTGAGCAGCGATGCTAGACCGGTCAAAGGGTTGCCTGCGTCGCTGAAAGTGGCTGATGGATTTTTAGGTGAACAAATCGTGAGGTTTATCGCCGTGGTGGCCGATCCCGACAACCGTTTCGTCCGCGCCCGCAATGGTGAGGTTGGGTTGCTCGAAGGCTGGGGCCTGGCCAAAGCGGTGGATGAAGTCATCACTGCCGATCAGGACAAGCCGCAAAAACGCGCCTTGATCGCCATCGTCGATGTACCGAGCCAGGCCTACGGCCGCCGCGAAGAAGCCCTCGGCATTCATCAAGCCTTGGCTGGTGCCGCCGACAGTTACGCCCGCGCCCGGCTGGCCGGTCATGCCGTTATCGGGTTGCTGGTGGGCAAGGCGATGTCCGGGGCGTTTCTCGCTCACGGTTATCAGGCCAATCGACTGATAGCCCTGCGCGACCCGGGCGTGATGGTGCATGCCATGGGCAAGGCCTCGGCGGCGCGGGTGACCTTGCGCAGTGTCGAGGAGTTGGAAACCCTGGCCGCCAGCGTGCCGCCGATGGCCTATGACATCGACAGCTATGCCAGCCTCGGACTGCTCTGGGAAACCTTGTCGGTGCAGCAGATCGAACAGCCAACCACAGAGGATCTGGCGCGGGTGACCGAGTGCCTGACTCAGGCGATTGACGATGTCGCGCACACGGGCGTTGATCTCAGCGGTCGCCTCGGAGCGGCCAATCGTGCGGCCTCAAGCAAGGTCCGCCAATTGCTGAGAGAACAGTGGTGAGCAGGTTTATGGCCCACGACCTGCTCTGGGGCATGACCCCGCAGCAGTTGCCCGTGGATGCGCCTGCCTGGGCGGTCGAGTCGATCAGCGCCGGTCAGCCAGTGGTGGTGCGTCGTGCGGTGTCGACGGCGGATCGGATTGCGGTCGGCGTGCGCGGCCATTTGCGTGAGCAGCGCTACGCGACGTCGATGGCGATTGCGGCGATAACCCGTCGTGTCAGTCCGGAACAGCTTTGTCACGTCGATAGCCTCCGTGACCTGCCCGCGCTTGAAGCCCTGGCTCAATTGCGACCCGTACTCGATGCCAGCGGTTGGGTCTGGGGTGTCAGCGGCAGTGTCGGGTTCGAGTTGGCCAGCGGCTTTGCAGCCCTCCATGAGGCCAGCGATCTGGATCTGATTTTGCGCACGCCACAACCCCTGGCGCGTGATCGGGCTCGGGAGTTGCTGGCGTTGCTCGATGCGTCGCGGTGTGTGGTGGACATGCAATTGCAGACCTCGTTTGGCGCTGTCGCCTTGCGGGAATGGGCGGGTTCTTCCACTCGGGTTCTGCTCAAGAATGCAACGGGAGCCTGTCTGGTCATCGACCCATGGAACCCACAGGAGCAGGCAGCGTGAGCAGCTTGCTGGTGTTCCCGGGTCAGGGTGCGCAGCAGCCGGGCATGTTCCAGGGTTTGCCACAGGAAACGCTGATCGAAGCCAGCGACCTGTTGGGTGAAGACGTTCGGCTGCTGGATTCTGTCGAAGCGTTGCAATCGACGAGAGCGGTGCAGCTCTGCCTGCTGATCGCCGGTGTGGCGGCTGCACGGCAGTTGGCATTGCCGGCGGATTACGTCGCGGGGCTTTCCATCGGTGCCTACCCGGCAGCGGTGGTCGCCGGTGCCTTGGGTTTCAGCGATGCGCTGCATCTGGTCAGCCTGCGCGGTGAATTGATGCAGCAAGCATATCCAAAGGGCTACGGAATGTCCGCGATCATCGGCCTGGAACTGGCGGTTGTGGAAGGCTTGCTGGCCCGGGTTCACAGCGTCGATACGCCGGTTTACCTGGCCAATATCAATGCCGATACCCAGGTGGTGATTGCCGGCAGTGACGCTGCGATGAAAGCGCTGGCCGAGCTGGCAAGAGCGCGTGGGGCAGGGATGACCAAGCGTCTGGCAGTGAGTGTGCCGTCGCACTGCCCGCTGCTGGATATACCGGCGAAAACCCTGGCCGAAGCGTTCGCCACTGTGAAGCTGCAACCGCCGAAGATCGGCTACCTGAGCGGCAGTCGCGCGCGCCCGGTGATCAAGGTCGACGCCTTGCGCGACGACCTGGCCTTCAACATGTGCCGCGTGGTGGATTGGCGCGGCACGGTACAAAGCGCGTATGAGCGCGGCGTGCGTCTACAGATCGAACTGCCGCCCGGTGCGGTGCTGACCGGTCTGGCGCGCCGGGTGTTCGAACAGGGCACCGTGATTGCTTTCGACGGTGCCCGGCTCGATACCCTGCAGGCGCTGATGCGTGAGGAGGGAAGTCGCCACCCCTAGAGCACCCTGAGGCTTCGAAAAACAAGAACAACATTCGACGATGCACTTTGAGGACGACAACGATGATTATTTACGGTGTGGCGCTGCTGGCGATCTGTACGCTGGCAGGGGTGATCATGGGTGACATGCTCGGTGTCTTGCTGGGCGTCAAATCCAACGTCGGCGGGGTCGGGATCGCGATGATCCTGTTGATCTGCGCGCGGTTGTGGATGCAAAAACGCGGTGGCATGACCAAGGATTGCGAAATGGGCGTCGGTTTCTGGGGTGCCATGTACATTCCAGTGGTGGTGGCGATGGCCGCGCAACAGAACGTGGTCACGGCATTGCACGGCGGTCCGGTGGCGGTGCTGGCGGCGATCGGTTCGGTGGTGGTCTGTGGCTGCACCATTGCCTTGATCAGCCGGACCCACAAAGGCGAACCCTTGCCCGATGAACCGGCGGACGTAACGTCTGTCGGCGCACCGGCAGGAGGTCGCTGATATGTGGGATCTCATCGAGAAAGGCCTGGAACACAACGGCCTGGTCACTGCATTCGCCTTCGTCGGCGTGATTATGTGGGTGTCGGTCATCCTCTCCAAACGCCTGACCTTCGGGCGCATCCATGGCTCGGCGATTGCCATCGTCATCGGCCTGGTCCTGGCTTGGGTCGGCGGTACCATCACCGGCGGGCAAAAAGGCCTGGCGGACCTGACACTATTCTCCGGCATCGGCCTGATGGGCGGCGCCATGCTGCGGGACTTCGCCATTGTCGCCACGGCGTTCGAAGTGCAGGCCACCGAAGCGAAAAAGGCCGGTTTGATCGGCGTGATCGCGCTGCTGTTGGGCACGGTGCTGCCGTTCATTGTCGGCGCGTGCCTGGCCTGGGTGTTCGGTTATCGCGATGCAGTGAGCATGACCACGATTGGCGCGGGTGCGGTGACCTACATCGTCGGGCCGGTGACCGGTGCGGCGATTGGCGCGACCTCGGATGTGATGGCGCTGTCGATTGCCACCGGGTTGATCAAGGCGATCCTGGTGATGGTCGGCACCCCGATGGCGGCGCGCTGGATGGGCCTGGATAACCCGCGTTCGGCGATGGTGTTCGGCGGCCTGGCCGGCACGGTGAGCGGTGTGACGGCGGGGCTGGCGGCGACGGATCGGCGGTTGGTGCCTTATGGCGCGTTGACGGCGACCTTCCACACCGGGCTTGGATGTTTGCTGGGGCCTTCGTTGCTGTACTTCATTGTTCGGGGGATTGTTGGTTAACTGATCGTTCCCACGCTCTGCGTGGGAATGCAGCCCGGGACGCTCCGCGTTCCATTCGAGAGCTGGAACGCGGAGCGTCCCTTGAGGCATTCCCACGCCGAGCGTGGGAACGATCACTGGGTGGTGTGGCGATTGGCATACATCCGACACTCCGCCAACAACGCCAGCAAATTCGGATCGCGCTCCTTGGCCTTCAAAAACACCACGCCAATGTGCTGTTGCAACCGATACTTCTCCTGCAACGGAATCAGCTTCACCCGGTTCTCGTACACCGCCGCAATCCTGCCCGGCAGCAACGCATAACCGACGCCCGAGCTGACCATGCTCAGCAGGGTGAAGATGTCGTTGACCTGCATCGCCACCTTCGGCTCGAACCCCGCCTGCTCGAATACCCGTTTGCCGTCCTGATGCGTGGCGAAGCCCTGGGTCAGGGTGATGAAGGTTTCGTCGCGGACCTCGGCCAGGTCGACTTCGGTGCGCTGGGCGAACCTGGAATCGGCGGGAGTGGCGAGGAAAATGTCGTCGGAGAACAGCGGGATCTGCTCGCAATCCGGGTCGTTGACAGTGTCGTCCAGGGACACCAGGATCGCGTCGACTTCCATGTTCTTGAGCTTGTACAGCAGGTCGATGTTGGAGCCTAGGATCAGGTCGATGTTGAGTTCGCTGCGGCGGATCTTCAACCCCATGATCAACTGCGGCACGGTCTTCACCGTCAGTGAATACAGCGAGCCCAATTTGAAGCGTTCGGCGGAAAACCCGGCGGCTTCGCGGGTCAAGCGCACAGTTTCCACTACATCCTGAATCAGTTTCTGCGCCCGTTCTTCCAGGACGTAGGCGCTTTCCAGTGGCGTCAGGTTGCGCCCCTCGTGCTTGAACAACGGGCAGCGCAGGGCGCTTTCCAGGGAGTGGATCGCCCGATGTACGCTAACGTTACTGGTTTGCAATTCGGCGGCGGCGCGGGCCAGGTTGCCGGTGCGCATGAAGGCCAGGAACACCTCGAGTTTTTTCAGGGTCAACTCTTCATCGATCAGCATGGGGTGGACTCTTTTTGGAATAGCCTGATTGTGCACGTATGTGGGTTTCTGTAGGAGCGCGCCATATTGCGCTTTATCGATTTTCGAGGTGGGTAAGCGATGTATCACGGGGAAAGATTGAACGCCTGGACGCACTTGGTCGGGGCAGTGGCGGCGTTTGTCGGCGGTGTGTGGCTGATCGTGGTCGCCAGCCTCGACGGCAGTCCATGGAAGATCGTCAGCACGGCGATCTATGCCTTTACCTTGCTGGTGCTGTACAGCGCATCGACCGTGTACCACAGCGTGCGCGGACGCAAGAAAGCGATCATGCAGAAGGTCGATCACTTCTCGATCTACCTGTTGATCGCCGGCAGCTACACGCCGTTCTGCCTGGTGACCCTGCGCGGGCCGTGGGGGTGGACGTTGTTCGGGATTGTCTGGGGGCTGGCGGTGATCGGCATACTGCAGGAAATCAAGCCGAGGTCGGAAGCGCGGATCCTGTCGATCGTGATCTACGCGGTGATGGGCTGGATCGTGCTGGTGGCGGTCAAGCCGTTGCTGGCGGCGCTAGGTACTACCGGATTTGCGTGGTTGGCTTCGGGCGGTGTGTTGTACACCGTGGGGATTATCTTTTTTGCCGTCGACCATCGATTGCGGCATGCCCACGGGATCTGGCATTTGTTCGTGATCGCCGGAAGTTTGCTGCATTTTGTGGCGATATTCTTTTACGTCTTGTAGGCGAAGCGGCCTTCCAGATTTCAGGGACAGGAGAGGCGATCCAATTGCTCTTGGGCTCGACGGCTGAACACCTGCAACAGATCGTTCAACGTGTGGGGCGGTGGTTCGGCGGTGCGGGTCACAGCGTACAGGGTGATGGGCAGTGGCGGCGCCAGAGGGCGAATGGTTGTGGTGGCGGGAGACGCGCCAAGGGCGGTGAACGGATCGATCACCGCCACACCCGCGCCAGATTCCACCATCGCCCGTGCCAGTGAGTAGGTCTGCACGGCGATGCGTACCCGAGGGGGTGGTTCGACGGCTTCCAGGTAGCTGTCGAGCCGTGCGGCCAGCGGATCGGCACTGGATAAACCGATCAGCGGCGCATTCGCCAGCGCCATCAGCGGTAACGGCCTGCCTGCCTCTTCCTGCGGCCAGTAACCACTCGGCGCCAGCGCCACCAGCACGCCGCACGCCAGGGCCTGGGCCTTGAGCCCTGGGTGATCCGGGCGTTGCAGGGTCAGGGCGACGTCCACTTCGCGCATCAACAGGTTCTGCACCAGTTCGCGACTGTGGGCGCTGGACAACTCGCAGACGATGTCCGGGTAGCGTCCGGTCCATTCGTGAATGGCCGGCGGCAGCAATGACAGGGCCAGTGCCGGGGTGGCGCCGATGCGCAGGCTGTGACCCGGCTCGCGACGCAGGCTCTGGGCCAGGCGTCGTACGCCTTGCAGGCTTTCGCTGACCTTATCCACTTCGCGCTCCAGCTCCAGCGCTTCCGGCGTCGCCTGCAACTTGCCGCGCACCCGCAGGAACAACGGGAAGCCCAATTGCTGCTCGGCGTGCTGCAACACCTTGCTCACCGCCGGCTGCGAGACGTGCAGCAACTGTGCGGCAGCGCTGATCGAGCCGGTCTGGCGGATGGCCTGGAAAATTTCGATATGGCGAAGACGCATGGCAAGTCCATAACCTTTGTTTATGGGTTTGACATATTTATGCATTGTTCAACGTCTGTCACCTGGCTCTAACCTCGGCCTTGTCTTCACAACGGTTTTAAGGACGGACATGGCTAAGCGTGTGTGCATCATCGGCGGCGGCGTGATTGGCCTGGCTACAGCCTATGCGCTGGTGCGCGACGGCTTCGAGGTAACGGTGGTCGAGGCTCGGGATTCATTGGGCAGCGGAACCAGCTTCGCCAATGGCGGCCAGTTGTCCTATCGCTATGTCGCACCCCTGGCCGACGCCGGTGTGCCGTTACAGGCCATCGGCTGGATGTTGCGCGGCGATTCACCGCTGAAGCTGCGCCCGCGCTTCGACCTGGCCCAATGGCGCTGGATGGCATCGTTCCTCGGCGCCTGCCGCCGCTCGGTCAACCGCGCGAATGCCGCCCACTTGCTGCGCCTGGCGCTGTTCAGCCAGGACACCTTGAAGTCCTGGCGCGAGGAAGATGGACTGGCGGGTTTCCAGTGGCGGCGCAATGGCAAACTGGTGACTTTCCGCCAGAACAGCAGTTTCGAACATGCTCGCCAGGGTCTGGCTGACCCGCAACAACAGCAGGTGTTGTCGCCGGCCGAATGCGCGCAGCTGGAGCCGGCACTGATCGATGCACCCTTCGTTGGGGCAATCTACACCCCGGACGAAGAGGTCGGCGATTGCCACGGTTTCTGCCAGCAACTGGCCGCCCGGCTGCAAGCGTCCGGCCGTTGCGAGTTTCGTCTCGGGCAAGCAGTGACCGGGATTCGCCATGGCAATGGTAGCGTCAACGCCATCGAATTGGGCGAACACGTGCTGCCGGTCGAGCAACTGGTAATCGCCGCCGGCCACCGCAGTCCGCTGTTGGCGCTGCCCGGGCTGCAACTGCCGCTTTACCCGCTAAAGGGCTACAGCTTGACCGTGCCAATCGGCGCCGGCCACCGGGCGCCGGATGTGAGCATCACCGACTACGACCGCAAGATCGTCTACGCCCGCATCGGCGAGCAATTGCGGGTGGCGGCAATGGTCGACATCGTCGGTTTCGACCCTGCTGTCGATCCCGAGCGTCTGGCCCTGATCAAGCGTCAGGCCCGCGAGACCTTCCCCAATGCCGGCGACTACGAGGCCGCCGTGGAGTGGGCCGGCATGCGTCCGGCGACGCCCAGTGGTGTGCCGTTGCTGGGTGCCACGGCGTATCGCAATCTGTGGCTCAATCTCGGCCATGGCGCGTTGGGTTTCACCCTGGCGTGCGGTAGCGGGCGGTTGCTCAGCGAGCTGATCGGCCAGCGCCAACCTTCCATCGACCTGCACGGCTTCAATCACCGGGCCGCGTGAATTCCATTTTGAAGAGGACACTGCAAATGAGCATTACCCGACTGCACAGCAACCCGCGCCTGTCTGGCGCCGTGACCTTTGGCGACCTGGTGTTTCTCTCCGGGCAGGTACCGGGCGATGCCCTGGATGCCGGCGGCCAGACCCGCGAAGTGCTGGCGAAAATCGACGCCTTGCTGGCCGAGGCCGGCAGTGACAAGGATCATCTGCTCAGCGCGACCATTTACCTGAAAAACATCACCGAGGATTTTGCCGCGATGAACGAGGTCTGGTCGGCCTGGCTATCGCCGGGACAGGCACCGAGCCGCACCACGGTGCAGGCTGAACTGGCGCGACCGCAGATACGGGTGGAAATCACCGTCACCGCCGCTCGAATCTGAAAAACACCACCCACAACGGAGAATAACAATGCAAAAAATCACGTTGCTCGGCTGCACGCTCGGTCTGTTGCTCGGCGGTCAGGTCCAGGCCAATGAAGCACCGCTGACTGGCACTCTGAGTAAAATCGCCAGTGCCAAGACCATCACCCTGGGTTATCGCGATGCGTCGGTGCCGTTCTCTTATGTGGGCGATCACACCGGCAAACCAATGGGTTATTCGGTGGATCTGGCGAGCAAGATTGTCGAGCGCATCCAGCAGCAACTGGCACTGCCGGATCTCAAGGTGAATTACAACCTGGTGACCTCGCAAACCCGCATTCCGCTGGTGCAGAACGGCACCGTGGACCTGGAGTGCGGCTCCACCGGCGTGACCGCAGAGCGGCAGAAGCAGGTGGCGTTCTCCTACGGTTTTATCTACGTCAAAGGCCAGTTGCTCACCGCCAGGGACAGTGGCATCAAAAGCTTCGCCGACCTGCGCGGCAAGAACGTGGTGACGACTGCAGGCACCACCAACGAGCGCTTTCTGAAGAGCTACAACGTCGACAACAAAATCGATATGTTCGTGATCAGCGCCAAGGATCACGGCGAAGCTTTCCAGATGCTGCAATCGGGTCGCGCCGCAGCGTTTTACATGGACGACGCGCTGCTCTACGGCGAGCGCGCCAAGGCCCATGATCCGCACAAGTGGGTGGTGGTCGGGGAGGAGCAGTCGCGGGAAATCTACAGCTGCATGGTGCGCAAGGACGACCCGCAATTCCTGGCGCTGGTGAACGGTGTGTTGGGCGATCTATACAGCTCGGGCGAGATCAACGGTATCTACCAGCGCTGGTTCGAACAGCCGATTCCACCGAAAGGTTTGAATCTTGAATTCCCGATGACCAGCGAGCTCAAGGCGATCATTGCCAAACCGGTGAGTGATCCAGTGCAGTAAGGATCCAGCGATCATCCTTTGGACAGTGTCGTGGCCATTCGCGAGCAGGCTCGCTCCCACATTGGAATGCGTTCCACCGTGGGAGCGAGCCTGCTCGCGAAGGGGTCCTAGAAGTCGCCCCAAAGTTGTTGGGCCACCGAGAGTGCGACCACCGGCGCGGTTTCGGTGCGCAACACCCGCGGGCCGAGGCGGGCGGCGTGAAAACCACCGGCCTTGGCCTGCTCGACTTCGGCATCCGACAACCCACCTTCCGGGCCGATCATGAAGGCCAGGGTCGAAGGTTTGGCATGACTGACCAACGGCTCAGCCACTGGATGCAACACCAGCTTCAGTTCCGCCTCAGTCTGTTTCAGCCATTCAGCCAACAGCACCGGCGGATGAATCACCGGCACCCGTGAGCGTCCGCATTGCTCGCAGGCGCTGATCGCCACCTGGCGCCAGTGCAGCAGGCGTTTGTCGGCGCGTTCGTCCTTGAGCCGAACTTCGCAGCGTTCACTGAAGATCGGCGTGATTTCCGTGACACCCAATTCGGTAGCTTTCTGGATCGCCCAGTCCATGCGCTCGCCGCGGGACAAGCCTTGGCCGAGGTGGATCTGCAAAGGCGATTCCACCTGGCCGGCGAACTGTTCATTGATCTGTACCACTACGCGTTTTTTGCCGACTTCCACCAGCGTGCCGCGAAATTCATGGCCGGAACCGTCGAACAGTTGCAACGCATCGCCCTCGGCCATGCGCAGTACGCGACCGATGTAATGGGCCTGGGCCTCGGGCAACTCGTGCTCGCCGGTGCTCAGGGGGGCGTCGATAAAGAAGCGGGACAGTCTCATGCTGGGTCTCTGAAAAATTGGATCGGAACTGCGTTTGTGGCGAGGGGATTTATCCCCGCTGGACTGCGCAGCAGTCCCATCTTTTGGGGCCGCTACGCAGCCCAACGGGGATAAATCCCCTCGCCACAGGGTTACTTAGTGACAGTTAGCCCGGATCACGGAATCCGGGATGAAAGTCCTTCGGCACCGCCACGCTGACGCTTTCGCGGGTGGCAATGTCGATCCCTTCACTGGCGACTTCGGCGAGGAAGTCGATCTGCTCCGGGGTGATCACGTATGGCGGCAGGAAATACACCACGCTGCCCAACGGCCGCAGCAAGGCACCGCGCTCCAGTGCATGCTGGAACACCTTCAGGCCACGGCGTTCCTGCCATGGGTAGGCCTCTTTGCTCGCCTTGTCCTTGACCATCTCGATGGCCAGCACCATGCCGGTCTGGCGCACTTCGCTGACGTTCGGATGATCGACCAGATGCGCGGTGGATGAAGCCATGCGTTGCGCCAGGGCCTTGTTGTTCTCGATGACGTTGTCTTCTTCGAAGATATCCAGCGTCGCCAGGGCTGCCGCGCACGCCAGCGGGTTGCCAGTGTAGCTGTGGGAATGCAGGAAGGCGCGCAGGGTCGGGTAATCATCGTAGAAGGCGCTGTAGACCTCATCGGTGGTCAGGCACGCCGCCAGTGGCAGGTAGCCACCGGTCAGGGCCTTGGACAGGCAGAGGAAGTCCGGACGGATGCCGGCCTGTTCACAGGCGAACATCGTCCCGGTGCGACCGAAACCAACGGCGATTTCGTCGTGGATCAGATGCACGCCATAGCGGTCGCAGGCTTCGCGCAACAGCTTGAGGTACACCGGGTGGTACATGCGCATGCCACCGGCGCCCTGGATCAGCGGCTCGACGATCACCGCCGCAACGGTGTCGTGATGCTCGGCCAGGGTCTGTTCCATGGCGGCGAACATGTTGCGCGAGTGTTCTTCCCAGCTCATGCCCTCAGGGCGCAGGTAGCAATCAGGGCTCGGCACCTTGATGGTGTCGAGCAGCAGGGCCTTGTAGGTTTCGGTGAACAGCGGCACGTCACCCACCGACATCGCCGCCATGGTTTCGCCGTGGTAGCTGTTGGTCAGGGTGACAAAGCGCTTCTTGTTCGGCTGGCCGCGGTTGAGCCAGTAGTGAAAACTCATTTTCAGCGCGACTTCGATGCAGGACGAACCGTTATCGGCGTAGAAACACCGGGTCAGGCCTTCCGGTGTCATTTTTACCAGGCGCTCGGACAACTCGATCACCGGCTGATGGCTGAAGCCGGCGAGGATCACGTGTTCCAGCTGATCGACCTGGTCCTTGATGCGCTGGTTGATGCGCGGGTTGGCATGACCGAACACGTTCACCCACCACGAGCTCACCGCGTCGAGGTAGCGTTTGCCTTCAAAATCTTCCAGCCACACGCCTTCACCGCGCTTGATCGGGATCAGCGGCAGTTGTTCGTGATCTTTCATCTGGGTGCAGGGATGCCACAACACCGCGAGATCGCGTTGCATCCACTGATTATTCAGGCCCATGTTCAGTCTCCTCGAGGCGGTCCGTGACACGCGCGGACATACAATCGCGCAAGCCTATGCAATGCGTGCCCCTGGAACAACCCATTGTGTCGAATGAGCTACCTTATATAGGGCAGTAGACGTTGCTGGCGGGCGTCTGACGGCTGACGTATCCTTCGCGGTTCTGGAGCCGCCTGGCTCGCAAAACCGCTATTTTTCCTGTATTTCCGGAGTTCGCTGAATGTCTGTCGGTTGGCTGCGCGCCTGTGCGCTGGTGATGTTGGGGCTGTTCAGCGTGTCTGCGCTGGCCAAGGATAAAACCGCAATCGTGATCGGCGGTGGGGTCGCGGGCCTTACGGCTGCTTATGAACTGCAGAACAAAGGCTGGCAGGTCACGCTGCTGGAAGCCAAGCCGAGCCTGGGCGGCCGTTCCGGCATGGCCACCAGCGAGTGGATCGGCAACGACAAGACCCAGCCGGTCCTGAACAAGTACGTCTCGACGTTCAACCTCAGCACCACACCAGCGCCCGAATTCGTGCGCACACCGAGCTACCTGATCGACGGCGTGTATTACACCGCTGCCGATCTGGCCACCAAGGATCCAACCACTGCCGAAGCGCTCAAGCGCTACGAAAAGACCGTGGATGACCTGGCGCGCTCGATCGAAGACCCGCAGAATCCGTCGGCCAACAATACGCTGCACGCCCTGGACCAGATCAACGTGTCCAACTGGCTTGATCGCTTGACCTTGCCGCCCACTGCCCGTCAGTTGGTGAACCAGCAGATTCGTACCCGCTATGACGAACCTTCGCGTATCTCGCTGCTCTACTTCGCTCAGCAGAGCCGCGTTTACCGTGGCGTTTCCGACCGTGACCTGCGCGCATCGCGCCTGGTCGGTGGCAGCCCGGTGCTGGCCCAGGCTTTCGTCAAGCAGCTGAAAACCATCAAGACCAGCTCCCCGGTCTCGGCCATTACCCAAGACAAGGACGGTGTCACCGTCAAGGTCGGCAGCGTTGGCTATCAGGCTGACTACGTCGTACTGGCCGTGCCATTGCGCGCCCTGAACAAGATCCAGATGACCCCGGCGCTGGACGCCCAGCACCAGGCCGCGATCAAGGGCACCAACTACGGCTGGCGCGACCAGATCATGCTGAAGTTCAAGACGCCGGTGTGGGAAAGCAAGGCGCGCATGTCCGGCGAGATCTACAGCAACACCGGTCTGGGCATGTTGTGGGTCGAGCCGGCGCTGAAGGGCGGCGCTAACGTAGTGATCAACCTGTCCGGCGATAACGCACGGGTGATGCAGGCGTTCGGCGACAAGCAGATGGTCGATCAGGTGTTGATCCGCCTGCACGCGTTTTATCCACAGGCGCGCGGTTCGTTTACCGGTTATGAAATCCGTCGCTACAGCACCGACCCTTCGATGGGCGGCGCTTACCTGGCGTTCGGCCCAGGTCAGATCAGCAAGTTCTGGCGCCTGTGGGAACGTCCGATTCAGCGCGTAGCCTTTGCCGGCGAACACACCGATACCTTGTACCCGGGTACCCTGGAAGGTGCATTGCGTACTGGTCAGCGTGCGGCCAGTCAGGTTGAAGACCTGGCGGCGGGCAAGTCGTTTGAACCGGCGAAGGTTGGTCCGGTAGCGACTGCCGCTGCTGTGGCAGGTGCTGGCGTGGTGGCGGCGAAGAAGGGCAACTTCTTCAGCAATCTGTTTGGTGGTTCGGACGACGAAAAGAAGCCGGAGCCGGTCAAGGCACCTGAGCCGGTCGCTCCAGCTCCTGCACCAGCCCCAACGCTAGCACCAGCACCAGCACCGGTCGAGGCACCGAAGCCTGTTGCACCGGTGAAGGCTGAGCCAGCCAAGAAAGCGCAGGCCAAAGCCCCGGCGAAGAAACCGGCAGCCAAGACCGAGGCAAAAAAAGCCCCGGCCAAGGCTCCGGCGAAAAAGGCTGAACCGGCGAAGAAGCCAGTGGCGACCACTGTTACCAAGGCCCAGTAACGTTCGGGCGTAAAAAAAGCGCGGCTCAAGGGCCGCGCTTTTTTTCATCTATCAATCCACGATCCCGGTCCTACACGCCTCAGCGATTTATCAGATGCGTCCCACAAAATAACCGGAAACGCATGATGGGTAACGCCTGAACTGGAAATCTATGCTCTTCAAAAAACTGGAGGGCGTATGAAAGCACTAGTGGCGATAATGATATTGATAACACTGAGTAGTTGTGAAAATGGCCATTGGTTTCGTAAAGGACCTGGCCATGAGCTGGCCTACAGATGTCAGATTAATCCCTACGATCCTGATTGCCTGGATCCGCCTCCAGTCTTCAAAAGCTACTAGGAATCGCCCAGGTCATTAATCGTGGCTAGGGAGGACCTATTGAGAAACTCCATTCAGGCGTAAAAAAGCGCGGCTCAAGGGACGCGCTTTTTTACGCCTGAAGAAAAACCGAAAGCCGAAATCGAATAAATCTTTTGATACAGGTGTTCTCTGGTTTGTATTCACTTTTTTTCACAATTTCGACTTTAATCTTTCCTTAACCCGCGTGATTCAGACTCTTGATCGCATTTCTCGATATTTCAAAGCGAAATTTTCGGCTTTAATTCGATAGATAAATCGATAGTCTTGGGCCAGCACTTACAGGGATCTAGGCAATGCAGCTACGAAATTCCAATTCCCGTTACGGCTGGGTCAGCATTTTCATGCACTGGGGTGTTGCGCTGGCGGTCTTCGGCCTGTTCGCGTTGGGGCTGTGGATGGTCGGGCTCGACTACTACAGCACCTGGCGCAAAGACGCGCCGGACCTGCACAAGAGCATCGGCCTGGTGTTGCTGTGCGTGATGGTGCTGCGGGTGTTGTGGCGCTTTGTCAGTCCGCCGCCACCGACCCTGTCCAGCTACAGCCGCATGACGCGCCTGGGCGCTCATTTCGGCCATGGCTTTCTGTATCTCAGTCTGTTCGCTGTGATGATTGCCGGTTACCTGATTTCCACCGCAGAAGGTGTCGGTATCCCGGTGTTCGGCTTGTTTGAAGTGCCTGCGCTGGTGTCCGGACTACCGGACCAGGCAGATACCGCCGGTGTGATTCACCTCTGGCTGGCGTGGGTGCTGGTAATTTTTTCCGGCCTCCATGCGTTGGCAGCATTGAAGCACCACTTTATCGACCGTGATGTGACCCTCAAGCGAATGCTGGGTCGCAAAGCCTAAAGTTCAACCTCGACTCCAAAGGAAAACAAAGTATGTTGAAAAAGACTCTGGCCGCTCTGGCAATCGGTTCCGCCCTGTTGTCCGCCGGTAGCGTCATGGCCGCTGACTACGTCGTCGACAAAGAAGGCCAGCACGCCTTCGTTGACTTCAAGATCAGCCACTTGGGCTACAGCTTCATCACCGGTACTTTCAAGGACATCGACGGCAAGTTCAGCTTTGACGCTGCCAAGCCTGAAGACAGCAAGATCGAATTCAACGTGAACACCGCCAGCGTGTTTACTAACAACGCCGAGCGCGACAAGCACATCTCCAGCAAAGACTTCCTGAACGGGAGCAAAGCCACCTTTGTTTCCACCAGCGTCAAACCTACCGGCAAAAACGCTGCTGGCAAGGACACTGCTGACGTGGCTGGCGATCTGACTATCCTCGGTGTGACCAAGCCAATCGTGGTCAAGGCGACCTTCCTGGGTGAAGGCAAGGATCCATGGGGCGGCTACCGTGCGGGCTTCGAGGGTACCTTCAGCCTCAAGCGTTCCGATTTCGGCAAGCAGAAAGACCTGGGTCCATCGTCCGATGCAGTTGAAATGTACGTAACCTTTGAAGGTGTCAAAGCGAAATAATTTTCGCGCCTAAAAAAACGCCCGCTGCTCTCACGAGCGCGGGCGTTTTTTTATACGCATAACCCTGTAGGAGCAAAGCTTGCTCGCGATGGATACACCTCGGTTTCAGATGTGTACCGAAAGACGCCATCGCGGGCAAGCCATGCTCCTACAGGGTTCGGTATGCCAAAAAAATGCCCCGGACCTTTCGGTGCGGGGCATTTTTTTATTGCAGCGATAACTCAGCGATTGCGCGTCAGCAACGCCGGTTTTTCGCCACGAGGACGGCTTGGCAGTTGATCCAGCTGCTCAGGTGTCGGGAAGCGATCGGCCTTCGACTCCTTGTGCATGATCTTCGGCGCGGGACCACGCGGGTTCTGCACGGCGGGTTCCGAACGCGGTTGCTCGTCACGGGCCGGGCGACGGGTTCGTGAGTCTTCACGACGGGCCTGGCCATCACGTGGTGCGCCGCTGCGTGGACCGCTGCGCTTGGCTGGCGGGGTGCCGGTGCTGGCGCCATCGCTGTTGCGCGGACCGTTCTGGCGACCACCCTGTGGCTTGCCGCCACGCGGAGCGCCTGCGCCTGCGGCTGTACCTTGTGCCGGAGCACCTGGACGACGACCGCGGCCCTGGGCAGGTTTCTGCTGGGGAACGTAGTCGACGCGGTTACCGAAGTTATCGACATCGTCGTCCAGGAACTCATCCGGGGCACGATCAGCAGCGGCACGCGGCTGGCTTGGCTGACGCTGTTCGCGGGCCGGGGTGCCTTCGCGGGGCTTTTGCTGACGGGCCGGACGTTCACCGCGCTCACTCGCCGGTTTTTCCTTGCCCTTGTCCTTGCCTTTGTCCTTGCGACCGCCACCACCACCGCCGCCATTCGGACCATCACCGCGTGGGCCACGTGGATTGCGCGGATTGCGCATGTCCGGACGCTCGCGTGCTTCGGGTTTCTCGGCTTCCACGGCGCTGGCATCGAAGCCCATCAGGTCGCCGTCGGCGATTTTCTGCCTGGTCATGCGTTCGATGCTTTTCAGCAGTTTTTCTTCGTCCGGGGCCACCAGCGAGATCGCCTCGCCCGAACGACCGGCACGGCCAGTACGGCCGATCCGGTGCACGTAGTCTTCATCGACGTTAGGCAGTTCGAAGTTGACCACGTGTGGCAACTGGTCGATGTCCAGGCCGCGAGCGGCGATGTCGGTGGCAACCAGGATGCGCACGGTACCGGCCTTGAAGTCGGCCAGGGCTTTGGTGCGAGCGTTCTGGCTCTTGTTGCCGTGGATCGCGACGGCGCTCAGGCCGTGTTTGTCCAGGTACTCGGCCAGGCGGTTGGCGCCGTGCTTGGTGCGGGTGAACACGAGTACCTGTTCCCAGGCACCGGCGGTGATCAGGTGCGCCAGCAACGAACGTTTGTGGCTGGCCGGCAGACGGAATACGCGCTGTTCGATGCGCTCGACCGTGGTGTTCGGCGGCGTGACTTCGATGCGTTCCGGGTTGTGCAGCAGCTTGCCGGCGAGGTCGGTGATGTCCTTGGAGAAGGTCGCCGAGAACAGCAGGTTCTGGCGCTTGGCCGGCAGACGGGCCAGGACCTTCTTCACGTCATGGACAAAGCCCATGTCGAGCATGCGGTCGGCTTCGTCCAGCACGAGGATTTCCACGTGGGACAGGTCGACACTGCCTTGGCCGGCGAGGTCGAGCAGGCGGCCAGGGCAGGCTACCAGCACGTCTACGCCACGGGACATGGCCTGGACCTGCGGGTTCATGCCGACGCCACCGAAAATGCAGGCGCTGACGAACTTCAGGTCACGGGCATAGACCTTGAAGCTTTCGTGCACTTGCGCTGCGAGTTCGCGAGTAGGGGTCAGGACCAGTACGCGCGGTTGGCGCGGGCCGTGACGCTGGGATTTGTCCGGGTGACCGTTGGGGAACAACCGCTCCAGGATCGGAAGGGCGAAACCGCCGGTTTTACCAGTACCTGTCTGTGCCGCGACCATCAAGTCGCGACCTTGCAACACGGCGGGAATGGCCCGCTGTTGCACCGGAGTAGGCTCGGTATAGCCCGCTGCCTCGATGGCGCGGACTAAAGCCTCGGAGAGACCGAGGGAAGCAAAGGACATGAGTAATCCTGTTCTAAGTTAGGGCTTGGCCCAATGGGAGTCTTGCCTGGCGCGAATGGCGTTTATGAGGAACGCAATCCCGTCCGGTCCTGCTTCGGTCACGAAGGCTCGTCTGGAACACTCGCGCGGGCTGAAAAGCTGCGCTGTAGCGGGGTCGAGATGCCTTGAACGGTTCCGAGCGTCCGGGCGTGAGCCTGGCGGGAAGGCCGGAGTATAACAGAGCAATCACTGCGCGCCGCTTTCCTGCTGCTCAACGGTTTTTTCCGTGTTGGCCGTGGTCCGTGCGGCGTTGACGGTATTGGACGGGGCGGCGCCATATCGCGCGCTGAGCTCGGCGTAGGCTGGTTCGCGCTTGAAACGTTTGAGTTCAGCGCCGAAGCGCTGCACCAGCAAGTCCATGCCGGCATTGCGTCGCACCGCCAGAAACTGGCTCTGCTGACTGATGACTGTGGGGTTTTCGGTGATCTGGTTGCGGATGCTCAGTTCGTTGAGCAAGTGCTGGCCCACCCTGCGGTCGGTGATCAGCAGGTCGATCCGACCACGCACCAGTTTGCCGAAGTTCGCTTCATGGCTCGGTGCCGGTTCCCGGGTGAACAGGGTCGAGTCCCTGAAGTCCTGGCTATACAGGTAGCCAGGAGAGATACCGATGGTCAGGCCGCGCAGTTCGTCGAGGGTGCGAAACGGATGGGGCCTGGCGTTGGCGTAGAACATCACGAACTGGACTTCCGAGAGCGGTTCGCTGGGGTAGAGCAGGGTCGCATCGCGCTCATCGCTATGGAAAATGTCCAGCGCGCCGTCCGCCTGACCTGTTTCAAGCATCGACAGGCAACGTTTCCATGGCAGGAATTGCCATTCCACTTCGATGCCCAGGCGCTTGAAGACGATGGCCGTGGTTTCGTAGTCCAGCCCCAGGGCTTTGCCGTTTTCCTCATACACGTAAGGTGCCCAGGGTTCGGTGACAATGCGCAACTTCTCGCCCCTAGCGGCAAAGCTAAGGCAAGTAAAAACAAGCAGGGCGATGAACTGCGTGATCAAAGGCATGGGCTTGAGATTACGACGAGAAACGCGAAAGAGCCAGAAATGGGAACGAGAAGCTCTATCTCCGTGTGTTGCATCACAGTAAAAGCGCGTTGAAAGCAAAAGATCGCAGCCTGCGATAGCTCCTGCATTGGAATGTGTATTCCCTGTAGGAGCTGTGCCACCGGCTGCGATTTTTTGATCTTGCTTTGCTTAACGCGGCAACTTCAGGTTGTTCCACACCGCCAGGCTCGCTTCAGCCTGGTTCAGCGTGTAGAAGTGCAGCCCTGGCGCGCCGCCCTGCAGCAGGCGTTCGCACATCTCGGTGATGACTTGCTCGCCGAAACGCTGGATGCTCTGGGTATCGTCACCATAGGCTTCCAGTTGCTTGCGGATCCAGCGCGGGATTTCCGCACCGCAGGCATCGGAGAAGCGTGCCAGCTTGCTGTAGTTGGTGATCGGCATGATCCCCGGCACGATCGGGATGTTCACGCCCTTGGCCCGCACACGCTCGACGAAGTAGAAGTAGCTGTCGGCGTTGAAGAAGTACTGGGTGATCGCACTGTCGGCGCCAGCGTTGGCTTTGCGCACGAAGTTGTTGAGATCGTCTTCGAAGTTGCGTGCCTGCGGATGCATTTCCGGGTAGGCGGCGACTTCAATGTGGAAATGATCGCCGGTCTCTTCACGGATGAATTCAACCAGGTCGTTGGCGTGGCGCATTTCACCGCTGGCCATGCCCATGCCCGAAGGCAGGTCACCGCGCAAGGCGACGATGCGCTGGATACCGGCGGCCTTGTACTGGCTCAGCAGGCCGCGCAGGTCCGCCTTGCTGTCGCCGACGCACGACAGGTGCGGTGCGGCCGGGATTTTGACTTCGCTCTCGAGCTGCAACACGGTGTTGAGCGTGCGATCACGGGTCGAACCACCCGCACCGTAGGTGCAGGAGAAGAAATCGGGGTTGTACGTGGCCAGCTGACGGGCAGTGGCGAGCAGCTTTTCATGCCCAGCGTCGGTCTTGGTAGGGAAGAACTCGAAGCTGTAGCGACGATCTTGGGACATGGTCATATCCTTGGAAACACGTAAGGCGGACGCTGACCCTTGTAGGAGCGAGCATGCTCGCGATGGACGTCAACGATAACGCGTGCTTACAGGTTAAACGCGTTGTCGTGACGTTTTTCGCGAGCATGCTCGCTCCTACAGAGGAAGAGCCGGGCTATCAGTAGCGGTAAGCGTGCGGCTTGAACGGACCTTCGACGGTCACTCCGATGTAGTCGGCCTGGGTCTTGGTCAGTTGAGTCACGACGCCGCCGAAACCGCGGACCATTTCCAGGGCCACTTCTTCGTCGAGTTTCTTCGGCAGTACTTCAACGGTCAGGCGCTCGGCTTTCTGGGCTGGCGACAGATCGGCGTACTTCTGGCCGAACAGGAAGATCTGCGCCAGCACCTGGTTGGCGAACGAACCGTCCATGATGCGGCTTGGGTGGCCAGTGGCGTTGCCCAGGTTAACCAGACGGCCTTCAGCCAGCAGGATCAGGTAGTCGTCGTTCTGGGCGTCGAACGCGCCAGCGCCGGTACGGTGGATCTTGTGAACCTGCGGCTTCACTTCTTCCCATGCCCAGTTCTTGCGCATGAAAGCGGTGTCGATTTCGTTGTCGAAGTGGCCGATGTTGCAGACAACAGCGCGCTTCTTCAGGGCTTTGAGCATGTTCGCATCGCAAACATTGACGTTACCGGTGGTGGTCACGATCAGGTCGATCTTGCCCAGCAGTGCCTTGTCGATGCTTTCTTCGGTACCGGTGTTGATACCGTCGATGAACGGCGAAACCAGTTCGAAACCGTCCATGCAGGCTTGCATGGCGCAGATCGGGTCGACTTCGGAAACCTTGACGATCATGCCTTCCTGGCGCAGGGACTGGGCCGAGCCCTTGCCCACGTCACCGTAACCGATGACCAGCGCTTGCTTGCCGGAAAGCAGGTGGTCGGTACCGCGCTTGATCGCATCGTTCAGGCTGTGACGGCAGCCGTACTTGTTGTCGTTCTTGCTCTTGGTCACCGAGTCGTTGACGTTGATGGCCGGGATTTTCAGCTCGCCCTTGGCCAGCATGTCCAGCAGGCGGTGAACGCCGGTGGTGGTTTCTTCGGTCACGCCGTGAACGCGATCCAATACCTGTGGGTACTTCTTGTGCAGCAGTTCGGTCAGGTCGCCGCCGTCGTCGAGGATCATGTTGGCATCCCAAGGCGCGCCATCTTTCAGGATGGTTTGCTCCAGGCACCACTCGTATTCTTGCTCGGTTTCACCTTTCCAGGCGAAAACCGGGATGCCGGCAGCGGCGATAGACGCAGCAGCCTGGTCTTGAGTCGAGAAAATGTTGCAGGACGACCAGCGTACTTCGGCACCCAGGGCAACCAGGGTTTCGATCAGCACGGCGGTCTGAATGGTCATGTGGATGCAGCCGAGGATCTTCGCGCCCTTGAGCGGTTGCTCTTCGGAGTACTTGCGGCGCAGACCCATCAGGGCCGGCATTTCCGATTCGGCGATGATGGTTTCGCGACGGCCCCAGGCAGCCAGGGACATATCGGCGACTTTGTAATCGGTAAAATCTGCAGGCGTGATAACAGCGCTCATGAAGAGCCTCCATTCGTAATGTATGCGAATGGGCGCCGTTGTGCGTTTAGTGTCTGGCCGGTGACGACCAAGCAACGCCCC
The DNA here is from genome assembly GCF_059716155.1 of Pseudomonas sp. LBUM1649. Taxonomy (NCBI): domain Bacteria; kingdom Pseudomonadati; phylum Pseudomonadota; class Gammaproteobacteria; order Pseudomonadales; family Pseudomonadaceae; genus Pseudomonas; species Pseudomonas sp. LBUM1649. The sequence continues at coordinate 6,230,420 of NZ_CP166807.1, read as the reverse complement.
ATCCGAGCCTGACAGGTCTAGCCTGCTGCAGCGCCCCTCGGACAGGTGGCGGGAAAACGGTAGCAAGGGAAGATGACCGTTTCGAAACGGGGGCGATTATAGCTTTCTTTGAGCGGCAAGTGGCAAGTGGCAAGCTGCAAGCTACAAGCGGCAATCTGAGTGCTCTTTCTTGCCGCTTGTAGCTTGCAGCTCGAAACTGCCTTTAGGAGTGAACATGAATTTCCACACCCGCAAATGGGTTAAACCCGAAGACCTCAATCCCAATGGGACGCTGTTCGGCGGCAGCCTGCTGCGTTGGCTCGACGAAGAGGCGGCGATCTACGCCATCGTCCAGCTGGGCAACCAGCGCGTGGTCACCAAGTACATTTCCGAGATCAACTTCGTGAGCGCCTCGCGCCAGGGCGACATCATCGAGCTGGGTATCACCGCCACCGAGTTCGGTCGCACCTCGATCACCCTCAAGTGCGAAGTGCGCAACAAGATCACCCGCAAAAGCATCCTGACGGTGGAGAAGATTGTCTTCGTCAACCTGGGTGAAGATGGACTGCCTGCGCCACACGGGCGGACCGAGATCAAGTACGTCAAGGACCAGTTCAAGGATGAGGGCAACGTCGAATAATTTGAGGATGACGAACGGAATCTGAACCGCGCGGGTCGTAACTACATCGCACCCCAACGGTTCAGGAGTCCCATGGACACTAAAAAAGCCGGCAAGACCCCCGACCTCTCGGCAAAAGAAAAGCATGAGGTCGAAAAAAACCAGCCACCACGCGCGGCGGTCCTGCACGAAATCATCCGTACTCAGGGTGATCAGGAACTGGAGCGCACTGTTGCCGCACTGTGGTGGTCGGCGTTGGCCGCCGGCCTGACCATGGGCCTGTCGTTGATGGGCATGGGCTTGCTCAACTCCCGACTGCCGGACGGCGAAGGTTTCAAGGTGATTGCCAGTTTCGGTTATTGCGCCGGTTTTCTCGCGGTGATTCTTGCCCGCCAGCAACTCTTCACCGAAAACACCCTGACCGCCGTGCTGCCGATCATGAGCAAGCCTACGCTGGGGAACTTCGGCCGATTGCTGCGGCTGTGGGGAGTGGTGCTGGTGGGCAACCTCTGCGGCACTTTGCTGGTGGCTTACGTCATGCTGGAGCTGCCGATTTTCGACAGCAAGACCGACGTGGCCTTTCTCGATATCGGCCGCAAGGTCATGGAGAACGACGTCAGTCAGATGTTCGCCAAGGGCATCATCTCGGGCTGGATGATCGCCACCATGGTCTGGATGATCCCGTCCATGGAGAGCGCCAAGATGTGGATCATCATCCTCATCACCTACCTCATGGCGCTGGGGGATTTCACGCACATCGTGGTCGGGTCGCTGGAGGTCTCTTACCTGGTGTTTGCCGGCCAATTACCGTGGAAGGATTTCTGGCTGGTGTTCGCAGGTCCCACGCTGGTGGGGAACATCATTGGTGGCAGCTTTATCTTCGCGTTGATCAGCCATGCGCAGATTCGCAGCGAGAGCGGGCCGCCAAAAAGCGCAGCGGATCAGGCTGAAGAACCCGATCCGCAGGAGATCAAAAAGTAATCAGCCCGGCACATTCACCGCAGCGGCACCGCGCCGTTGCAGGTAGATAAACAACAGCGCGGTCAGCACGGTCAAACCGCTGACCAGTGCGCCGGTCCACGGCAGGTCCGCGAGGTCTGCACCGCTGGCGACCACCAGCCCGCCGATCCAGGCACCTGCTGCGTTACCGAGATTGAATGCACTCTGGTTAAGCGTTGACCCAAGGTTGGGCGCTTCATGGGCCTGATCGATGATCAGCAGTTGCAGGATCGGGCACAGGGCGAAGGCGAAAATGCCCCACAACACCAAGGTAATCGCCGCGGGAATCACCGAGTGACTGGTCTGGCTGAACGCGGCCAAAACCACCACTACGGCCAGTGCCATGCCGACCAGTGAAGGCAGCAAGCGGCTGTCAGCCAATCGCCCGCCGAGCATGCTGCCCGCCGTCAAGCCTACGCCGAACAACAACAGCATGATGGTCACGCCATGGGGGCTAACACCGGTGATGTCCTGCAGGATCGGCGCGATGTAGGTGAATACGCTGAACAGGCTGGTCGAGGCCAGTACGCTCATGCCCAGTGCCAGCAGCACGTTGGCCTTGCCCAGCACTTTGAACTCGCTCGCCAGGTTGGCTTTATCCATCGCGATGTTCTTCGGCAACCAGATCCACTGCGCAACAGCCGCGATCACACCGATCACCGACACCGCCCAGAACGTCGAACGCCAGCCGGCGTATTGACCAAGCGCGGTGCCCAATGGCACCCCAAGCACGTTGGCCAGGGTCAGGCCGGTGAACATCATGGCAATCGCCTGAGCTCGTTTGTTTGGCGCCACCAGGCCGGCTGCAACCACCGAGCCGATGCCGAAGAACGCGCCGTGGCACAGCGCAGTGATCACCCGCGCGGCCATCAGCGTGGCGTAGTTCGGCGCCAGCGCGCAAAGCATGTTGCCGAGGATAAACATCAGTGTCATGCCCAGAAGCGTGGCTTTGCGCGGCATGTTGGCGGTGCCGACCGCGAGGATCGGCGCACCGAACACCACGCCCAGGGCGTAGCCGGTGATCAGCAATCCGGCGTGGGGAATGCTCACCGCGAGGTCGCGGGCAACGTCGGGCAGCAAGCCCATGATGACGAATTCAGTGGTGCCGATGCCGAACGCGGCAACAGCAAGGGCAAGCAAAGCGAGTGGCATGCGCAAAGTCTCTGTCGGTAGTCTTGACGCTGTGATCAGGCATACGCATGCCAAAGACCGATCTCGATGAGAGCGGGCAAGGGCATTGTTATTGGAATTAGTCTGTGCGCAACTGAGTGCGGCGTGGTTGGTTGCAGTATAAACAGCTGCTGACATATGGCGAATCAATTCTCGACCTGCTCTTTGTAGGAGCTGCCGAAGGCTGCGATCTTTTGATCTTGAGTATCAAAGTCAAAAGATCGCAGCCTTCGGCAGCTCCTACAGGGGGTGCGGGGACAACAAAAGGAGTAGGCCGTGCTTGCGACGGCGTTGGTGTTGGTGGCGGCGCTGCTGCATGCGGCGTGGAATACCCTGATCAAATTCAGTGCGGAGCGTTTGCTGGTGGTGGCCTGCATGGACAGCGTGGCGATGCTTTTCGTCGCGGTGATGCTACCGTTTGTGGAGCCGCCGCCACTGGAAATCTGGCCGTGGATTCTCGCCTCTGCAGCGTTCGAGTTGCTTTACCGCTATTTGCTGATCCAGGCCTATCGGGTCGGCGACCTTGGGCTGGTCTATCCCCTGATGCGTGGTGTGTCGCCGCTGGTGGTGTTGGCGCTGACACTGGTTTTTGCCGGGGAAGTGCTGACCCACCAGCAGATCTTCGGAATCCTGCTGATCCCGCTCGGCATGCTTTGCCTGCTCTGGCAGGGGGGAGGCGGAGCACGCTTGCCGTGGTCGATGCTACCTGTGGTCGCATTGATCGGTTTGTGCATTGGTTGCTACACCTTCATCGACGGCCAGGCCTTGCGGCGCTGGTCGCATCCACTGGATTACCTGGTCTGGGTAACGCTGCTCAGTGCCTGGCCGTTTCCGTTGCTGGCCTGGGTACGCAAGCGGCCGGCGTTCAAGTTGTTCTGGCGTGAGCAGTGGCGCCTGGGTCTGGCGGTCGGATTCTGTGTGTTGTTCAGCTACGCTCTGGTGCTGTGGGCCATGCAGTTGGGCTCGATTGCCGAGGCGGCGGCGCTGCGCGAAATCAGCGTGATATTGGTGGTGCTGTTCGGCATGCGGTACTTGAAAGAACCTTTCGGCAGGCCAAGGCTTCTGGCCTGTGGGCTGGTTCTGGTCGGCATGTTGGTAATGAAATTTTGACGGGTCTAAACGTGAGAAAGGGACTGCTTCATGAATGTTGCTCTGTGGTGCATTTTAATCGCGATCATCCTGCCGTATGTGTGTACGGGGGTGGCCAAGATCAGCGGCGGGTACGGTTTGAGACACAATCACGATCCCCGGGGGTTTCTCGATTCCCTTGAGGGCTTGGGCAAACGGGCACATGCGGCGCAACTTAACAGTTTTGAAGTAACCCCGGCGTTCGCGGCGGCGGTGCTCGTGGCGCACCTGGTTGGCAATGCGGAGCTAGTGACGCTCAATGTGCTGTCGGTGTTGTTCATCACCAGTCGACTTCTTTACATCATTTTCTATCTGGCGGACTGGGCGACTTTGCGGTCGTTGGCGTGGTTTGTGGGGATGGGGTTGATCATCAGCTTCTTTGTAGTGTCGGTTTAAAGGCAAGATCAAAAGATCGCAGCCTGCGGCAGCTCCTATGTATGGACTCGCCCCCACTGTCTACCCGCTTTTGAAAAACTGTCGCCCCGTTGCATCTATGTATCAGGCCTATTCATGGAAGCCGTCTTCGGCATCTGGCCAAAATTGGAAGAGCTCGTGGTATGCCGATTACAGTCAGGCCTCGAAGGCCAGTAGGAGCTTAGGCATCAATCCACGCCGGTCTTACCTGGGGTCAATTTTTTTCAACAAAGGGTCGGACAGTCAGTACCTCGGTGGCAGAACTCTGTCGCTCAGTGGCTCATCGTCGCTTGCTGGCCATCACCAGCGTGGCGACGATAAGTCTGATCATTCTGTAAAAGCACCCAGACGATTCGCAGGTTGCGGTTGGCTAGCCTGATCGCAGCCTCCTTACGGCCCAGCCGGCTCATCCAGCGCAACAAGCGGCGGTCATCGGGTTGCTGGGAATCAGGTCGTAGTTGTTGCAGCACCGCATGGGCTCCCTGGATCATCAGGCTGCGTAAATAGACATCACCTCGCTTGGTCATGCCCCCCAGCCGGACCGTCTGCCCGCTACTGTGCTGGTCAGGCACCATGCCAAAGTACGCGGCAAACTTGCGGGCATTGGGAAATCGCTCAGGCTTGCTTTCCTTGGCCACCAGTGCCGTGGCAATGACTGGGCCGATGCCGCGCACAGTCATCAGTCGCTTCGCCGTCATGTCGGCGTTGGCGGCCACTTCCAGGCGTCCCGTCAGCACGCTGATGCGCTCGCCCAAATGGCGCCACTCGGCCAACAGTTCGTCGATCAGTTCACGCAGCAGGCCCGGCACCGGCTGGGTAGCATCCTCCAGTACCCGCGGTATTTTCTGGCTGATCGCAACATCGCCCTGCGCCAAAGCCACGCCGTGCTCGAGCAGCAGGCCGCGCATCTGATTACTGACGGCCGTGCGTCGACGCACATAGCCCTGACGAGCGCGATGCAACGCCTGCATTGCCAGTGCCGCAACGCTTTTGACCGGTACTGCGCAGATTTTTTCATCGCGACCCGCCCGCAAAATCGCCAGTGCATCGTTGCGATCATTTTTAGGCCCGCTGCGATGGGTGGCCACCAAACCGGCTGGAAGAATCCGCGCCAGGTTGCCTTGGTCTTGCAGCTGCCGGGCCCAGGCTGAGCACCCGGACCGGTCTCCATCAAAATCACGACATGAGGCGGCAGCTGCCGGAGAAACTCATAAAACGCCTCACGCGACTTGATCCGCTGCTCGTAGCGCACTTGGCCAAGGACATCTTCACCGGCGACCTGAAAGACCTGCTTGGCCAGATCCACCGCTAAGGTTGTGCAGGCCGACAAATCGGAAGAAGACAGGGATTGATCAATCGAACTATGATTTTTCATGGACTCGCCCTCGCTGTCGTTGGCTGTTTAGACTGCCAGCGTGGCGCATTGACGCCTCGGCTGGGGCGAGTCCATCCAATTACATGGGATTTGTGTAGGAGCTGCCGCAGGCTGCGATCTTTTGATTTTAAAGCTTGTCGGCGACTTGCGGCACTTGTGGCAGCGCCGCGCCCTTGGGCCACAACATCCAGATTTGCCCTTGCTGCTTCATGTCTCCAGCCAGTTGCCCGGCCGCATCGCCGGTGCCCCAGAACAGATCCGCACGAACCTCGCCGGCAATTGCGCCGCCGGTGTCCTGGGCAGCCACTGGGCGTACCAGTGCAGTGCCGTCCGGTTTGGTGGTGGACAACCACAACAGGCTGCCCAGCGGAATCACCTTGCGATCCACCGCCGCGCTATAACCGGCCGTCAACGGCACGTTCAGCGAGCCGCGCGGCCCTTCGTTGCTATCCGGGTTCTGGGTGAAAAACACATAGCTTGGGTTGCTGCCGAGCAGTTCTGGAATGCGCGAAGGATTGGCCTTGGCCCAGCTGCTGATCGCACCCATGGTCACGTCTTCTTTCTTCAATTCGCCTTGCTCCACCAACCAACGCCCGATCGGTCGGTAGGGGTGGCCGTTCTGGTCGGCGTAAGCGATTCGCAGCTGACGACCGCTGTCGAGCTGGATACGACCCGAACCCTGGATTTGCAGGAACTGCAGGTTCATCGGATCAGTCAACCAGGCCACAACCGGAGCCTTGGCCCCATTGCTGCCGATGGTTGCGGCATCGTCGTAAGGCTTGAGCACGCGGCCTTCAAGTCGACCGCGCAGGCGTTTGCCTTTGAGTTCCGGGTAGATGCTTTCCAGCGAGACGATGATCATGTCTTCAGGCACGCCATACACCGGGATGTTCGCCGTTGCGGTTTGGGTCAGGCTGCCGGGGTAGACCGGTTCGTAGTAGCCAGTAATCAATCCGTTGGGATTGTCGTTGGCGGCGCGCAGGCCATAGACATCAAGGTTTTGCTTGAGGAAGCCGCGAATGTCGCTGGCGCTCTGCGGCACGTTGGTCGCTGCTGCGCAGGTGGTGCCCCAGACCGGGTCGGCCTTGAGTCGGGTGCAGGCGCTGCGCCAGGAGCCGAAACCGGCGACGAGGTCGGTGTCGGAGACCGCCGGCAATGCTTCCCAGGTGGCGCTGGAGTAGGTGGCCAGGGCGTGGGTCTTCGGTTGTTTGTCTTCACCGCCGGTGCAGCCCGCGAGCACGGCCACTATCGGAAGCGTCCAGGCCAGGGGGTGACACCAAGCCTTGAAACGGCTGTTCATGGGGTAATTCCTTTGTCGGTTGCCTGAGTGTCGCGTGCGCTCATGCAACCCGTATTGATAATAGGGGTGTTGGTGTTTGCCGGTGACGCGAGGATACTGGCCGACGTTTTCCGTGACCTGAAGCCACCATGACTCTTAAAAGACTTTCTGTTGTATTGCTGGCCTGCCTGACGCTTTGCGCTTGTGGCGGCGTCGACCCCAACTCGCCCCTCGGTCAGCGCAAGGCCATTTTCAAACAGATGCTCAAGACCGGCGAAGATTTGGGCGGCATGTTGCGTGGCCGTATTGCGTTCGATGGCCCCAGGTTCGCTGACGGCGCGGTGAAACTCGATGCGCTGTCCCGTGAGCCGTGGAAACATTTTCCGCAGGTGCGTGAAGAAGACCACACCAGCGCCAAGAGTGATGTCTGGGAGAAGCAGGCTCGCTTTGAGCAAATGGCTCGCTCCCTTGAAGCCGCCACCGGCGAGCTGGTGGTCGCCAGCCAGGTCCAACCCTACAAGGCCAGTAATCTGGGGCCGGCGGTGCAGAAGGTCGAAGATGCCTGCAGTGCGTGCCATAAAGAGTTTCGGGATCATTGACCTGTAGGCGCTACGGTGCGGCGATCCGACTTGCCGGCGAGGGGTCATGAGGTCGCTAAAAGCTTCGCTGGCAAGCCAGCTCCTACTTATCCAATTCATCCACCGCTTCCTGCAATTCCTTGCGGGATTCGGCGAGTTTGTCCTTGCGCGTGTTGATCTTCTCGGCGTCGCCTTTTTTCATGGCTTTATCGAGGTCGGCCTGACGCTTGCTGACTTCGTGCTTGGCGTCGAGCACCTTGTTTTCCCGTTCTTTCTTCAGCGAGGCATCGGTGCAATTTGCGCTGACTTCGCTCAAGGCTTTCTCCAGGCCGGCCTGCTGGTCGGCATTGCCGTGGGATTTGGCCAGTTCGATTTGATTGATGATGCCTTGCTTCTTGGCGGCGCAGCCGGTCAGGCCCGGGGCGTCCTCGACAGCCGCGATCAAGGAAGTGGCCATTACGCTGCAAAGGGTCAACAGGACCAGCGGTGGAAGAAATTTCATAAAAGCTCCAGGTGAAAAGGCATTCGTGTCGATGCAGCGATGGCATGTTTGAGCCCATCCGGACTTTAGGGTTCCCGGGCGCACGGGCATCACCGGAGCAAAAACTAAAAACCGCCTACGGCGGCCCGGCGCAGCGTTTCACTCAGGGCCAGGACCTGCGGATCGCGAAAAAAAGCGCTCAATTGCGCTGCACGCCCTGGTCCGATGTCGGGTTGGGCCTGCCATTGCTCGATGTCTCGTTGTGTCAGCTCCCGCCATGAATCGCCGAGGTGTGCCTGGCCGGTCGGCGGCATGCCCAGGGCTTTGAGCCAGCGGGCAAATGGGCGTTGCCGGGCACTGTTGAAACTATTCGCCAGCCGAGTAGCGCTGCGCTCGCCTAAACCGTCAATGTTAGCAAGCTCTTGAGCATCGAGGGTCAACCAATCCAACAGGCTGTTCAGGCGACCTGTTTCAAGAAGTTTTTCCCAAGTGCCGGGGCCGACATGGGGCAGAGCCAATCCGTGCTTGCCGCTGAGCCAGGTCAGGCGCGCGAGAAACTGGCTTTTACATCCTGGGGTCGGCTGCCAACAGCTCAATGGATGAAAGTCGGCAACCAGCGGTACGTTCATTTCAAGGCGTTCGGTACTGCGCAGCACAACGCCATCGAGCCTGGGAATGGTCAGCCCGGCCAGGCTGATGGCAACCTGATCGCCCGGTCGAATATCCAGCGTTTGCCAGCGTTGCAGGGAGCTCACGCTGACGCGCTTGATCTGCTGGTCATCAAGCGTCACCGGGGTCAACTCCAGCACGGGGGTGATCCGTCCTGTGCGGCCAATTTGGAAGTGCACCTTTCGCACCTGGGCCAGTGTCTGAGCGAAAGGATACTTCCAGGCAACGATCCAGTACGGCGCTTTTGCCTGCCAGCGCTCGGCAGGCGGGCGCTGCTCCTGGCGCAGGACAATCCCGTCGCTGGCAAATGGCAGGGGCGAGCGATACCAGTGATCACGCCAGCGCTCGACCTCGGCCAATGAAGTGATGACCTGGGTGTACGGTGCGGTGCCAGGAAAACCGAGTTTTTCCAGTTCCGCGATACGGGCCGGCACGCTCGACGGACCGTGTGGCCATTCCCAGGCAAATAGGCCGATCCCTTCGGCCTGCTCGACGGTCAACGTCTTGCGGGCCATCAAGCCGGCTACCGTGCCGCGGGCGTTGAGGCTCCCGGCGCTGGCTTGCACGTGGTCAGTCAAGCGCCAGTAGAGCTCACCCTGCACCACCAGGTCCCGTGGCTCTGACAGGCGTTGAGGAATGGCGCCAATCTGGCGGGCCGAGGCCGTCCAGTCCTGGCCATGCACACCGTCGCCGCGACTGATCGCCTGAGCCAGCAGGCCTTTGCGGTAGACCAGGGTCACCGCCACGCCGTCGACCTTGGGCTGGGCCCAGGCCTGCGCACGATCACGCAGCCAGTGTTCGACGGCGCCGCCGTCTGGCAGTTTTTCCAGGCCGGTATGCGGCACCGGGTGGGCCAGTGGGCCGGTGGCGGTGCGCAATGGATCGGTGGCCGTACCGAGACTGAAGCATAGGCGCCATTCGGTCAGTCGTGCGAAGGACTGATCGTAGAGTTCGTCGGCGATTAGCGAATGGCCTTCACGGTGGTAGCTGTCATCCCAGAGGTCGATTTGTTTTTGCAGCGCGGCGAGTTCTTGCGCGGCACGCTCGGGCGGCCAGGCGGGGCATTCGCCAGCAGCTGTGCCCAGGCACAGGCAGGTCAGGAGTAAGCCGGTCAGCAGGCGGGTCAGCATCGTAAGCTTCCTTGCTCGATGGAGGTGCCTGAAGGTTAGTCAGCGGCGGGCTGATGGGCTTGCAGCTGTTTTTCGGATTGTTTCTACCCATGAAAAAGCCCCGCTCGGCGAACCGTGCGGGGCTTTAGGTACCGCCGGGAAGTCTTACAGGCCGGCAGCGGTGCGCAGGTCGTCGGCGCGGTCGGTTTTTTCCCAGGTGAAGGTGGTGAAGGTGTCTTCGCCAACCGTCTTGGTCCCCGGGGTGCGACCGAAGTGGCCGTACGCAGCGGTTTCCTGGTACATCGGGTGCAGCAGGTCAAGCATGGTGGTGATTGCGTAAGGACGCAGGTCGAAAATTTCGCGGACCAGTTTGACGATCTTGTCATCGCTGATCTTGCCGGTGCCGAAGGTATTCAACGAGATCGAAGTCGGCTGGGCGACACCGATGGCGTAGGAGACCTGAATTTCGCAACGCTCCGCGAGGCCCGCAGCCACGATGTTCTTGGCCACGTAACGACCGGCATAGGCAGCCGAACGGTCAACCTTGGATGGATCTTTGCCGGAGAATGCGCCCCCGCCGTGACGGGCCATGCCGCCGTAGCTGTCGACGATGATCTTGCGGCCGGTCAGGCCACAATCGCCCACCGGGCCACCGATGATGAACTGGCCGGTCGGGTTGATATGGAACTGTGTGTCCTTGGACAGCAGCTCGGCAGGCAGGACGTGCTTGACGATCAGTTCCATCACGCCTTCGCGCAGGTCTGTGTACGACACTTCCGGGTTGTGCTGGGTCGACAGGACAACCGCGTCAATGCCGACAACCTTGCCGTTTTCGTAGCGGCAGGTCACTTGCGACTTGGCGTCCGGGCGCAGCCAAGGCAGCAGGCCGGATTTACGGGCTTCGGCCTGACGTTGCACAAGCTGGTGCGAGAAGGTGATCGGTGCAGGCATCAGCACGTCGGTTTCGTTGCTGGCGTAGCCGAACATCAGGCCCTGGTCGCCGGCGCCCTGATCTTCAGGCTTGGCACGGTCGACACCCTGGTTGATGTCAGGGGACTGCTTGCCGATGATGTTCATCACGCCGCAGGTCGCACCGTCGAAGCCGACGTTGGAGCTGGTGTAGCCGATGTTGGTGATGACGTCACGAACGATCTGCTCCAGGTCAACCCAGGCCGAGGTGGTGACTTCGCCAGCGATGATCGCCACGCCGGTTTTCACCAGAGTCTCGCACGCCACGCGGGCGAACTTGTCTTCAGCAATGATGGCGTCCAGCACCGCATCAGAAATCTGGTCGGCGATTTTGTCCGGATGCCCTTCAGACACGGACTCGGAGGTGAAAAGGGAGTATTCGCTCATCTCGATGTTTTCCTGAAATTACCGATGGTGAGTGTCGCCAGCCGACCGCTGAAAATGGCGGACCTGAATCTGGAAACCATTACGTAAGCCTACATAGAGGCTTTCTCCGGGGGCGAGCCCCGCAGCGGTGGCCCAACGGGCCAGATCGTCCTGTTCAAACCCCAGCCAGAGATCACCGCAGGCCTCCTTGGCCCAACTCTGGTTGTGGCTACATAACTCTGTCACCAGCAGGCTGCCACCTGGTTGCAGCAAATTGGCCATGTGCTTGAGCGCATCGGCCGGCGCGGCAAAGTGATGCAATACCATGTTCAGTACAACGCAATCGGCCTTGAGGCTGACGCCGTTCAGGGCATCGGCCAGTTGCAGCTTCACGTTAGTCAGCGAATCGCGTTCGCATACCTGACGCGCCAGTTCGAGCATGGCCTGGCTATTGTCCAGTGCCGTGACCTGGGTGAAACGGCGGGCCAGTTCCGGCAGGAATGCACCGTCGCCGGGGCCGACTTCGATCGCCGTGGCAGCGCTGCCGAAGCTCAGTTTGTCGAGCAGCGCCACCACGCTTTCGCGGTACTGCGCCAGGCCGGCGATCAAGTCTTGCTGGGCGCGAAATTTCTCGGCGACCCGTGAGAAAAAGTCCTGGCTGGCCGCCTCGCGTTGCTTGTGAACCTGAGTGATCCGCATCTGCACGTCGGCAGGCAAGGTCAGGTTGTCCACTTCTTCGAGCAAGGCCGCATGCAGTTTGCCTCCCCGCAACTCGGTGTGGGGCAGGGCGCGACGGTAGAAAATCGCATTGCCTTCACGGCGGGTTGCTACCAGATCGGCCTGGGCCAGCACCTTGAGGTGATGACTCATGCCCGATTGGCCGATGCCGAAGATCTGCGCCAACTCCAGTACGCCGAACGAATCGTTGGTCAGTGCGCGCAAGACATTCAGGCGCAGAGGGTCGCCGCCGGCCTTGCACAAGGCCGCCAGCTCATCACAATCGTCCTGGCGAATGGAAGGCGCGCGTAAATTCATAGGCCGGCAGTCTAGTCACGCACCGGAAGCACCGCAAGATCAATATCAAAAAGTTTTGATATTGATCGATAGATGGCACTTCTCACGATCTGGTTAACTCTACAAACCAACAGCGGAAAGGTTTCACCCGCCCAATCCGTCGTTAAGCGTTGGAAAAACGCCTTCAGATGACTTTCTGTCATTGCCCCGAGGCGTCCGTGTGAGGGAAAATGCTCGCCTTTTTTCCGTTTCATTTTTATCACTCTCGATTCAGAACCCGCAGGAGAACAGCGATGCCTAGCCGTCGTGAGCGTGCCAACGCCATTCGTGCCCTCAGCATGGATGCCGTGCAAAAAGCCAACAGCGGCCATCCCGGTGCCCCCATGGGTATGGCGGATATCGCCGAGGTGCTTTGGCGCGACTACCTCAAGCACAACCCGAGCAATCCATCGTTCGCCGACCGTGACCGCTTCGTGCTGTCCAATGGTCACGGCTCGATGTTGATCTACTCGCTGCTGCACCTGACCGGCTACGATTTGTCGATCGATGACCTGAAACAGTTCCGCCAGCTGCACAGCCGTACGCCTGGTCACCCGGAGCTCGGCTACACCCCGGGCGTCGAGACCACCACCGGTCCACTGGGCCAGGGCCTGGCCAATGCCGTGGGCTTTGCCCTGGCTGAGAAAGTCATGGCGGCACAGTTCAACCGTCCTGGCCACAATATCGTCGACCACCACACCTACGTGTTCCTGGGTGATGGCTGCATGATGGAAGGCATCTCCCACGAAGTCAGCTCCCTGGCCGGTACCCTGGGCCTGGGCAAACTGATTGCCTTCTACGACGACAACGGCATCTCCATCGACGGCGAAGTCGAAGGCTGGTTCACCGATGACACGCCAAAGCGCTTCGAATCGTACAACTGGCAAGTGATCCGCAACGTCGATGGTCATGACCCGGAAGAGATCAAGATCGCGATCGAGACGGCGCGCAAAAGCCCGCAGCCGACCCTGATCTGCTGCAAGACCACCATCGGCTTCGGTTCGCCGAACAAGCAAGGCAAGGAAGACTGCCACGGCGCCCCGCTGGGTGACGCGGAAATCGCCCTGACTCGCGCTGCGCTGAAGTGGAACCACGGCCCGTTCGAAATTCCGGCCGAAATCTATGCCCAATGGGATGCCAAGGAAGCCGGCCGCGCGGTCGAAGCCGAGTGGGACCAGCGTTTCGCTGCCTACTCCGCTGCGTTCCCGACCGAAGCCAACGAACTGGTACGTCGTCTGAGCGGCGAACTGCCGGCAGACTTCAGCGAAAAAGCCGCGGCCTACATCGCCGAAGTGGCGGCCAAGGGTGAAACCATCGCCAGCCGTAAAGCCAGCCAGAACGCCCTGAACGCGTTCGGCCCGCTGCTGCCTGAGTTCCTCGGCGGTTCGGCTGACCTGGCCGGCTCCAACCTGACCCTGTGGAAAGGCTGCAAAGGCGTCACCGCCGAAGACGCCAGCGGCAACTACATGTACTACGGCGTGCGCGAATTCGGCATGACCGCGATCATGAACGGCGTTGCCCTGCACGGCGGCCTGGTGCCTTACGGCGCGACCTTCCTGATGTTCATGGAATACGCGCGCAACGCGGTGCGCATGTCGGCCCTGATGAAGCAGCGCGTGATCCACGTCTACACCCACGACTCCATCGGTCTGGGCGAAGACGGCCCGACTCACCAGCCAATCGAGCAGTTGGCCAGCCTGCGCTGCACGCCGAACCTCGACACCTGGCGTCCGGCCGATGCCGTTGAATCGGCGGTATGCTGGAAATATGCGCTGGAGCGTAAAGACGGTCCTTCGGCCCTGATCTTCTCGCGTCAGAACCTGCAGCACCAAACCCGTGATGCCGGCCAGATTGCCGACATCAGCCGCGGTGGCTACGTGCTCAAGGACTGTGCAGGCGAGCCTGAGCTGATCCTGATCGCCACCGGTTCCGAAGTGGGCCTGGCCGTTCAGGCCTTCGACAAACTGACCGAACAGGGCCGCAAGGTGCGTGTGGTTTCCATGCCTTGCACCAGCGTGTTCGACGCCCAGGACGCCGGCTACAAGCAATCGGTTCTGCCGCTGCAGGTCAGCGCCCGTATCGCCATCGAAGCTTCCCACGCGGACTACTGGTACAAGTATGTCGGCCTGGAAGGTCGCGTGATCGGCATGACCACCTACGGCGAGTCGGCGCCTGCGCCTGCCTTGTTCGAAGAGTTCGGCTTCACCCTGGAAAACATCCTGGGTCAGGCTGAAGAGCTGCTGGAAGACTAAAGCACAGCGCGGTGGTCTCACGACCACCGCGGTCCCTTGTAGGAGCGAGCATGCTCGCGATGGTCGTTAACGATAACGCTGGGTGCCTGAATGCCCGCGTTGTCTGGGCCACCATCGCGAGCATGCTCGCTCCTACAGGGATGTGTGTTGTTAACGAGAATTCGTTTGCCTGCGTCTATCGAGAACCCCCATGCCTCAACCGCGTCCCTACAAAGTTGCACTCAACGGCTACGGCCGGATTGGTCGTTGCGTCTTGCGTGCGCTGTTTGAACGAGGCTCGACGGCTGGGTTCGAGATTGTCGCGATCAACGATCTGGCCGACATGGCCAGTATTGAGTACCTGACACGCTTCGACTCCACCCACGGGCGTTTTCCCGGTGAAGTGAAAGTCGATGGCGATTGTCTGCATATAAATGGCGACTGCGTGAAGGTCTTGCGCAGTGCCACTCCCGAAGGCATCGATTGGGCGTCGTTGGGCGTCGATCTGGTGCTGGAATGCTCCGGCGCTTACCACACTCGCGAAGACGGTCAGCGGTTTCTCGACGCCGGCGCCCCGCGCGTGCTGTTTTCCCAGCCGATGGCCAGCGAGGCGGATGTCGACGCCACCATCGTCTACGGCGTGAACCAGGATTGCCTGACTGGCGATGAGTTGCTGGTGTCCAACGCCTCCTGCACGACCAACTGCGGCGTGCCGTTGTTGCGATTGCTGGATCAGGCCATCGGTCTTGAGTACGTGTCGATTACCACCATCCATTCGGCAATGAACGACCAGCCGGTGATCGACGCCTATCATCATGAAGACCTGCGCCGCACCCGTTCGGCGTTTCAGTCGGTGATTCCGGTGTCCACTGGTCTGGCGCGAGGCATTGAACGCTTGCTGCCGGAACTTGCCGGGCGAATTCAGGCCAAAGCCGTACGTGTGCCGACGGTTAACGTGTCTTGCCTCGACATCACGATGCAGACCGTTAGCGACACCGACGCCACCGAGGTCAACCGGATCCTGCGCGAGGCTGCCACCAGTGGCCCGCTCAAAGGCCTTCTGGCCTACACCGAGTTGCCCCACGCAAGCTGTGATTTCAACCACGACCCACATTCGGCGATCGTCGATGCCAGTCAGACTCGAGTTTCCGGCCCAAGGCTGGTGAACATCCTGGCCTGGTTCGACAACGAATGGGGTTTTGCCAACCGAATGCTGGATGTTGCGGAACACTATCTGCACACAGCCTCAACAAAACCTGCTCTCTAAGAACAGCTACTCAGGAAATGCGACCCATGACCGTGTTGAAGATGTCCGACCTCGATCTGCAAGGTAAGCGCGTACTGATTCGCGAAGACCTCAACGTCCCAGTCAAGGACGGTGCTGTCACCAGCGATGCGCGAATCCTGGCTTCGCTGCCGACCATCAAGCTGGCCCTGGAAAAAGGCGCGGCCGTGATGGTTTGCTCGCACCTTGGCCGTCCGACCGAAGGCGAATTCTCGGCCGAGAACAGCCTCAAGCCAGTGGCTGACTACCTGAGCAAGGCCCTGGGCCGCGAAGTGCCTTTGGTGGCTGACTACCTGGGCGGCGTCGACGTAAAAGCCGGCGACATCGTGCTGTTTGAAAACGTGCGCTTCAACAAGGGCGAAAAGAAGAACGCTGACGACCTGGCCAAGCAATACGCGGCCCTGTGCGACGTGTTCGTGATGGACGCCTTCGGCACCGCGCACCGCGCCGAGGGTTCGACCCACGGCGTGGCCAAGTTCGCCAAGGTTGCCGCCGCGGGGCCGCTGCTCGCCGCCGAACTGGACGCGCTGGGCAAGGCCTTGGGCGCACCGGCCCAGCCGATGGCCGCCATCGTGGCCGGTTCCAAGGTATCGACCAAGCTTGACGTACTTAACAGCCTGAGCCAGATCTGCAACCAGTTGATCGTTGGCGGCGGTATCGCCAACACCTTCCTGGCGGCTGCCGGTCACCCGGTCGGCAAATCGCTGTACGAGCCGGATTTGCTGGACACCGCTCGCGCCATCGCCGCCAAAGTCAGCGTGCCGCTGCCGGTGGACGTAGTGGTTGCCAAGGAATTCGCTGAAAGCGCGACGGCCACTGTAAAGTTGATCGCCGATGTTGCCGCCGACGACATGATTCTCGACATCGGCCCGCAGACGGCGGCGAACTTCGCCGAACTGTTGAAATCGTCCAAGACTATCCTGTGGAACGGTCCGGTTGGCGTGTTTGAATTCGACCAGTTTGGTAACGGCACCAAAGTGCTGGCCCAGGCCATCGCGGATAGCGCGGCATTCTCCATTGCTGGCGGCGGCGACACCCTGGCGGCCATCGATAAATATGGCGTCGCCGAGCAAATCTCCTACATTTCTACCGGCGGCGGCGCGTTCCTGGAGTTCGTCGAAGGCAAGGTGTTGCCGGCCGTTGAAGTCCTGGAAAGCCGGGCCAAGGCCTGAGGGTCGCCCGTTTGACCAGGCAAGGGAGTGTTCAAATGGTCAAGACCTTAGCGCTGTTGATCGTCGCGGGATCGCTGGCGGCTTGCGGGAGTAACCCCAAAGCCACGCCGGAACCCGCGCCGTCAGCGCCCCGGAACGGTTGCTATCAAGCCGACTGGCAGGCGGAAACCAACCCGGTGCTCAACAAGCGTTCCGGGCCTGATGGCCTGGACAAATACGAGACACAGACCCCCGCCAAGGAACATGGTTGTCCTTGACGGGTCTGACTCTTTACTCAGGGCTGGCGGTATCTGCCGTCAGTCGAGGGACACGGATGAAAGGCTTTATCGCCATTACGGCGCTGGCATTGCTGGGCGGGTGCGCCAACTGGAACCCGTTCCAGTCGTCCGCCCCGGCGGATGACTGGACCACCTGGACCTGCGACAGCCAGGCCAAGGTGGTTTGGCGCTACACCGACGACAGCCTTGGGGAAGTCGACGTGCGCCTGGGTGGGGCCGATCAGGTCCATCGCCTGAAGCAAGAGCCGGGCGCGTCGGGTTCGCTGTACAGCGACAACATGCTGGCGTTTCACATAAAAGGTGAGGAAGGCCTGGTCTACTGGGTCGCCACCAATGATTTGATTGGCCGTGGCTGTAAGGCGCAATAAACGGACTGTGCTGTACCTGTAGGAGCGAGCATGCTCGCGATGGTCGTTAACGATAACGCTGGGCGCCTGAATGCCCGCGTTGTCTGGGCCACCATCGCGAGCATGCTCGCTCCTACAGGGGGGCCGGCGTTCAGTACTGATGCAACACCGAATTCGCAGCCCGGACCAACCCCCGATCTGCAATAACTTGAATAGCCGCCGCCGCTACGGCAGGCTGGCACGATTAACGACCCAAACCGGGAGAGACACACACAATGGCACTTATCAGCATGCGCCAGATGTTGGACCACGCAGCCGAGTTCGGCTACGGCGTTCCAGCCTTCAACGTCAACAACCTTGAGCAGATGCGCGCCATCATGGAAGCCGCTGACAAGACTGACTCCCCGGTGATCGTCCAGGCTTCGGCCGGTGCTCGCAAATACGCCGGCGCACCGTTCCTGCGTCACCTGATCCTGGCAGCCATCGAAGAATTCCCGCACATCCCGGTGTGCATGCATCAGGACCACGGCACCAGCCCTGACGTCTGCCAGCGCTCCATCCAGCTGGGCTTCAGCTCGGTGATGATGGACGGTTCCCTGGGTGAAGACGGCAAGACCCCGACCGACTACGACTACAACGTACGCGTCACCCAACAAACCGTGGCCATGGCTCACGCCTGCGGCGTATCGGTAGAAGGCGAGCTGGGTTGCCTGGGTTCGCTGGAAACCGGCATGGCCGGTGAAGAAGACGGTATCGGCGCCGAAGGCGTTCTGGATCACAGCCAGATGCTGACCGACCCGGAAGAAGCCGCCGACTTCGTCAAACGTACCCAGGTCGATGCCCTGGCCATCGCCATTGGCACCAGCCACGGCGCCTACAAGTTCACCAAACCGCCTACCGGCGACGTATTGGCGATCGACCGCATCAAGGAAATCCACAAGCGCATTCCGAACACTCACCTGGTCATGCACGGTTCGTCTTCGGTTCCGCAAGAGTGGCTGGCGATCATCAACCAGTACGGCGGCGACATCAAAGAAACCTACGGCGTACCGGTTGAAGAAATCGTCGAAGGCATCAAGCACGGCGTGCGCAAGGTCAACATCGACACCGACCTGCGTCTGGCGTCCACCGGCGCCATGCGTCGCCTGATGGCCACCAACCCGAGCGAGTTCGACCCACGTAAATTCTTCGGCGCCACCGTGACTGCCATGCGCGACGTGTGCATCGCCCGTTACGAAGCCTTCGGTACCGCAGGCAACGCTTCGAAGATCAAGCCGATCTCCCTGGAAGCGATGTTCCAGCGTTATCTGAAAGGTGAGTTGAACGCCAAGGTCAACTAAGCCTTCAGCTTGGGATCACCTTACTAGGCCGCCGGTAATTTTACTGGCGGTTGACGAAAAATGCCCTTGTCGCAAAGACAAGGGCATTTTTTTATGCGCGTGGAATGTCGTACGCAAATACCATGTTCTAATGTTGCGAGTTTGTTAATTGTAGTTATGAAATAATTATTATTATTTAGGGCTTTGAAATAACTTGTCAAAACTGATAGTGGACAAGTTTTGTTTTGGTGTTCAATATTTGAGTTCAATTAAATATATGGAGTTTATAAATTGAACTACTTAAGGTTTGATACTAATACTACTAAGAAACACTTTTGGAGCCGTGGAGTGGTTTCGTTGGGCTTTCTGAGTGTCATTGCCTTTACCGGCAATGTTAGTGCGGCTGATGAAATGTGCCCGCAAGTCAGTCAGATCATGGCACAGCCAATTACCCCGGAGCGCGGTTTCACCTACGCAGCCAACGCTATCAGAGGGGGCTGGAAAGGCGAGCACCCGGGCGCGACCGAGTCTTACCTGGATAAGGTGCAGTTTACTTCGGCAGCTATTCGGTCGCTATCGATTTCATCACTCATGGATGAGGGTTTTATTTATGTTTTCTCGTAAATATTTTAAATGTTTAAGCTCTTGTGTTCTTTCGATGTGTCTATTTATGGCTTTTACAGCTAATGCTGCGGACGGTGTGTTTACTGCGTCGATTGACAGCAAAGGGAAAGTTTTAGCGCAGTCCGCCGAGTGGATCAACAGCGTGAAGCACTATCCGCAGCCGGGATACTTTTCTGATTACGAAATAGTTTTGAAGGCAGGGGTATTTGAGCGTGATCCGGGCTTTTGTGCTGTATCTGTAACGGATCTTAGCTCTTACGACGATATTTTTTCTGCTCATGCGAAATTGGCCGGTACCCCTACGAGCAAGATTGTAAAAGTGATAACCCAGTTAATAGGTGATACTGCAAAAGAGACGGAAACATCAAAGAGTTTCATGCTGATGTGCGTTCGTTAGAAGGAAAGTGGGCGTGTTACGCAGTTTTTGTTGCGCAGGGCTTACCCCCTCGCAACAAGGTCGCGCTCAGTGGGTGAGGGGCTATTTATCGTGATCAATATCCAGCTTGCTGAACGTCACTTTCCCGCCCTCACTGGTGTACCCGGTGTTGTCCTGCACATACACCCCAGCCTTGAAGTACAACGGCTTGTCCCGCCACGTCGCGCTGATTTTGGGCAGTGCCGCTTCTAGCTCGCTGAGGTCGGCAGTGCGCAATGAAAGGCGCAGATCGTCCTACAAAACTGTCGATGGAGTGCTCGACTTTGTGTAAGTGTTCATTTGCAAGCGCCGCGCTCACTTGTCGTGATATCCGGTTTGCTGAACGTTATTAAAAAGCGAGATTTCTGACAAATTCTATATCAAGTATGTGGAGCGTCTGAGTGTGTGGGTCGCTATATACGCGTTTTCCCTTGAGTGATTCATAACGTCGGTTAATAGCTTCGAGCATAAAATATCCAGATCGTGCGTTGTGGTCACGGGTGTTTGACCCGGCAAAGTAAATGTCGGTTTGAGCACCGTTCGCATTTCTGAAGCGATAGTCCCCGACCAACACGTAATCAATCACGCCAATGCGTAAAGTACCTGTCATGGCGCCGCTTCTATCAATGCTCGAAGTGATGTTCAATTCGTAAGGAGTTCCTGCTTTATCAGTGGCGCTGTAGGCGGCAGTGATGTAGCCCAACATGTTGACGTCTTCCTTAACACTCATGGAGCCTTCTTCCTTGGTATGATCTGGAGACTAGGAGAACTATGTTTTAGGTTGCTGCCCAAGAATAATTTCGAGGTGGCGAATATTCACCTGTTATAAATGACAGGTATTTATTCGATGTTGTTATATAGGTTCGAATTTTAGGTAATAAGCCTTTAGCGTTTGAATTGCATGAAAAACTCGCCGCGAGGAGGTTTTTTTGTAATGCGCCAGGCATGGCGCGTAGGGCCGTGACTGGCGCTGTTCGGCTCATTATGGTGATTAGTCGGACGAAAGGTGATTGAAATGTCCGCTATAGAGGACATAATCTGTTTATTACGCTTAAAAGTCCGATATAGGTAACATTATGCTTATCCTGAATCCACCGGCACTTGGCGAGAGAATACGCGTGCTGCGTCGCGCCAAAGGCTTCAGTCAAGAACAGCTCGCGGACAAGGCCCACTGTAATCGCAAAACGATCATTGACCTCGAAGCCGGGGAGAACGTGGCGATCTACACCCTGTTCAGAGCTATTTCGGCACTGGGCATGGCGCTCGAAATTGTCGACAAACGAATAGATCTCAAATCTCTCTCTGATTTGGTAGAGCGTGATGAGTAAGGTCAAACTGCTCAACGTGATGACCCCACAAGGACAGTCGGGCGCGCTTTCCAGGGGGTCTCAGTTCTCGTATGCCTATACGTCTGCCGAGGCGCAGCGTGAAGTCTCTCTGGTCATGCCCTATGACCCGACACCCTCGGTCAGCAACGTTTTGCATCCGATATTCGATATGAACGTGCCTGAAGGATTTCTGGCTGACCAGATCAAGCGTCGCATGGCCAAGCACATGCAGGTGGATGAGATGCGCCTGTTGTCGGTCATAGGCGGGAATCAGATCGGACGCCTCACTTATCAAAATCCGACAGAGGCACCAGCCTCCGTCAGGGCTCAGGTAGGGCTACAAGAGATCTTGTCTTCCAATGCATCGCAAGGTGTCTTCGACTTCCTTGTTGATACTTATTTCGAGTCGGGTATTTCGGGTGTGCAGCCCAAAGTACTGGTGCCGGATCTGGACAAACTGGGTGGCGGTCGAAAAACCATGCTCAGTTCCGACCTGATCGTTAAGTCGGGAGCTAACGAGTATGCACATCTCGCTCAGAACGAATATCTCTGCCTGGAAGCCGCTCGTCTTGCCGGCCTTGAAACACCGCCATTCTGGCTTTCTGAAAGTGGTGATCTGTTTGTGATGGAGCGGTTCGACCTGACAGCGTCCGGTCGGCTTGGGTTTGAAGACATGGCAGTTTTGCTGAGTCTCAACAAGGACCCTCATGATAACTACAAGTACTCCCAAAGCTATGAGACGCTGGCGGCTGTCATTGGTCAGGTATGCCGGTACGGCGAACCGGTCCGTGAACTTGAACGGTTTTTCTCCTCAGTCTGTCTGTCGGTCATGGTTCGCAATGGCGATGCACATCTGAAGAATTTCGGCGTGATCTATACCCATCCCGACGCGCTGGAGTCCGTATGCTTGGCCCCTGTTTTTGATGTGACCACCACAACGGTTTACGAGAACTACAACCCCAAGTCCGGACAGTCATTGGTTGATCGCACCTTGGCCATCAAGATGAACAAAGTAAAAACCTACCCTGACCGGCAGCAGTTGATTGAATTTGGTCGCAAGCATTGTTCGGTTAACAGGCCGGAGTTGATCATTGAGCGGATCGCTGAAGCAATGACTGGGGCGCTGTCGACCAATCAACACCGCATAGACAGTGAGCTCTTTTCGGATATGCAGACTGAATGGGATGCGGGACGACTGATGGCGCTGAATAAGTCGATAACACCGGGACTTAGGCGCAAACCTGTTGTAGTCGACGTGAATAAGCGGGTTACATAGTCGACGTTGCCCCTGGTTTTATATTGTCCGCGAGGCTATTTAAGGGCGTCGCTTGTCCTGGGATTCATTCCCGCGTGAGCGGGAACGAACCGATCAGAAGTGCTTTTTACTTATCGTGATCAATATCCAGCTTGCTGAATGTCACCTTACCGCCCTCACTGGTGTACCCAGTGTTGTCCTGCACATACACCCCGGCCTTGAAGTACAGCGGCTTGTCGCGCCAGGTGGCACTGATGTTGGTGTCCCACTGGTAACCCGCCGCGCTGACGCCCAGTGCGCCGCCGGGGCTCAAGTGAATGAGGTAGTTGAATTCACTATTGAGCTTGATCCCGGTGGCAAGGGTGATGACCCGTCCTTCGGCGTCGTCGGGGTGCATGCGCACTTTGATGACGAGGTTGCCGGTCTCGGTTTTTGTTTTGTATTGGTATTCGAGTTTGACCATCGGCTTCTGGCTGTTATAGGCGTGGATCTGCCCGATCACGATCTTGCCCGAGCTCGGGACCTGGTTCACCGCCAAGGTGGCGTGAAGCAAGTTGTCGGCATCCGGGTAGTACCAGTTGCGCAGCGTGCCGTTGCTATAGGTTTCCCGCAGTTCAGTGCGGGGGTAGATCGCGTTCTCAGTGCGCGAGCCGGTTACTGGTGACCAGAAAAACAATGTACCCGTGTCAGAATGGAAGTATTGATCCTTGAAGCCGTCCACCAGTTTTGAGGTTTCAACAGTGTATGGCGGGCTGCCGACAGGAACACTGAGGTTCCAGGTTGCGAGGTCGATCATAGTCAAAGCTTCCGCGATTTATTGCTGCACGCACGTACCAATGGCTCTAGCACGTACCTTTGGGGTCGGTCTTTATAAGCGTAGCGGGCAATTTTGTTAACGCCCGCCGGGCAGTTAAATGGCGTCAACATCCTGTCGAAATGCCATCCTTCCCGGTTTTAGCGGGCTGCGTGGCTGACCGTTAGTCGGCTAATGACGCTTCAGTCGAATGATGGCGCTCTGACACCTTCTGCTTTCCCAGATCCCGGTCTAGAGTGAAGGCACAGTATCTGTCCGGTTTTCACGAGAAGTCGGCCTGACATCCAGACCTAGAGAAGCAGCATGGAATGCGCGCACCCAATGCCAGCTGAAGGCCATTCAACCCTGTTGATCGTCGATGATTACCCTGAAAACCTGGTCAGCATGCGCGCATTGCTGCAGCGCCAGGATTGGCAGGTCATCACCGCTGCCTCCGGTTTCGAGGCGCTCGGGCTGTTGCTTGAACACGATGTCGACCTGGTGTTGCTGGATGTGCAGATGCCAGGCATGGACGGTTTCGAAGTGGCGCGCCTGATGCGCGGCAGCCAACGGACGCGTCTGACACCAATCATTTTCCTGACCGCCAACGAACAGTCCCAGGATGCCGTGATCAAGGGTTACGCCAGTGGCGCGGTGGATTACCTGTTCAAACCCTTCGACCCGCAGATTCTCAAGCCCAAGGTCCAGGCGCTGCTGGAACATCAGCGTAATCGCCGGGCATTGCAGCGCCTGAGTCATGACCTGGAGGTCGCTCGCGCGTTCAACGCCTCGGTGCTGGACAACGCTGCCGAAGGCATCCTGGTGGTCGGCGAGGACGGTCTGATCCGTTTTGCCAACCCGGCGATGTCGCGACTGCTCAACGCTACGGTGCAGGAACTGCAGGGCAAGGAGTTCCTGGATTTTCTGCAAAAACCCCACATACCGGTCTGGGCCGATTCTGACCTGTTGACCGTTTACAAGCGCGGCGAGACCTTGCGCCTGCACGACGCATTGCTGCGTACCGCCCCCGGGCAACAGGTGCCGGTGGCACTGTCTTGCGCGCCACTGCCCTCGGACCAGCACGCGATGGTCGTGACAGTGCTGGACATGTCTGTGGTGCGCCACCTGCATCAGCAACTCGAATTCCAGGCGGTCACCGATCCGCTGACCGGGCTACTCAACCGTCGCGGCTTTTACCAGACCGTGGAAAACCTGCTGTTGCGCGGCGAACGTTCCGACAGCGCCTGGGTCCTGTTATACCTGGACCTCGACGGCTTCAAGCGGGTCAACGATTCTCTCGGTCACGATGCCGGCGATCGGGTATTGCGCTGGGTGTCCGAACAGTTGAAGGCCTGCCTGCGCCCGTTCGATATCCTGGCACGCATGGGCGGCGATGAATTCACGGCGCTGCTGGACCTGGAGTTTCCCGAGCAAGCGGCCAAAATTGCGGAAAAGCTCATCGAGAGGGTGTCGATCTGCCAGCAAATAGACGGTCTGGATATCGTCCTCGGTGCCAGTATTGGCATCGCCACGTTTCCCGATTGTGGCGCCAATCTCGACGGCTTGCTGCGCGCGTCCGACATCGCCATGTACGAAGCCAAGCGCGCCGGTCGTCAACAGTATCGGTTTTACGATCACGAAATGAACGGTCGGGCCCGTTCGCGGCTGATGCTCGAAGAAAGCGTGCGCACGGCCATCGAGAACCGTGATTTCAATCTCGTGTATCAGCCGCAGGTGTCTGTTGCCGATGGGCGGACTCGCGGGTTCGAGGCGTTGCTGCGCTGGCAGCACCCGAGCGTCGGCGACGTTCCGCCAGGATTGTTTTTGCCGCTGCTGGAAGAGGCGCGGTTGATCAGCCGCCTGGGCAGCTGGATCTACCAGCGTAGTGCCGGGCAGCGCAAAGCCTGGGAGACCTTGTTTGCCGAGGATCTGGTGGTGAGCGTCAGTTTGAGCGGTACCCAGTTTGCCATGCCCAATCTGGTCAACGAGTTGCGCCAGGTCGTGGAGCGACATGGTTTGAAGCCGCGTCACCTGGAAGTCGAGGTGACGGAAGCGGCCTTGATGCACAATCCTGAGGAAACCCGTAAACAGCTGCGTTTGCTGCGCAATCTGGGGGTTCGGGTGGCGCTGGATGATTTCGGCTCCGGCCCGTGTTCGCTGTCCCAATTGCGCGATCTGGAACTGGATACGCTCAAGCTCGACCGCCATCTGATCAGCCGTCTTCCTGAGTCCTCAAGGGACGCGGCCCTGGTGCGCAATGTGATCGACCTGTGCAAAGAGTACGGGATGCTGGTGATCGCCGAAGGGGTCGAAACCCTGGCGCAATACCAGTGGCTGCAAGCCAATGGCTGTGAATATGTGCAAGGTTTTCTGGTAGCCCGGCCGATGATGGCCGAAGACACCGAGTACTTTGTGCAGCCCTTCGACTGGGGCGCGCTGACCCGCTGAATTCGCTACACTGGCGACCTTTTCGTGATTCGTGTTGCCGCCCAGATGACCGCGTTGAAATACCTCCAGGCTTATCCGGCTACCTTGCAGGACCAGGTGCGACAGTTGATCGCCGACGGCCGGCTGGGCGATTACCTGAGCCAGCGCTACCCGCAACAGCATGCTGTGCAGAGCGACAAGGCGCTGTACACCTATGCGCTGGACCTCAAGCAGGAATACCTGCGTAACGCCCCGTCCATCGACAAAGTACTCTTCGACAACCGTCTGGACCTGACCCATCGTGCACTTGGCCTGCACACCACCATCTCCCGGGTGCAAGGCGGCAAGCTCAAGGCCAAGAAAGAAATCCGCATTGCCTCATTGTTCAAGGAGGCACCGTCGGAGTTTCTGAAAATGATCGTGGTGCATGAGTTGGCGCACTTCAAGGAGTCCGACCACAACAAGGCGTTCTACAAACTTTGCGAGCACATGTTGCCCGGGTATCACCAGGTGGAATTCGATGTGCGGGTGTACCTGACCTGGCGCGACCTGCAATGAAAAGGTCAAAAGATCGCAGCCTTCGGCAGCTCCTACAGGGTCCAGTGTAGGAGCTGCCGAAGGCTGCGATCTTTTGACCTTCCGATGAACAAGGAGCGCATGGATGGACGTAAGCAAGACCAAGAGCAGCTTCTACCGCCGCTTGTACGTGGCGTACCTGATCGACAGCGGTTTGGCCAGCAGCGTTCCGGCATTGACCGAAGTCACCGGTATGCCCCGGCGCACGGCCCAGGACACCATCGCCGCCCTGGCGGATCTGGATATCGTTTGCGAGTTCGAGCAGGAAGAGGGCGGACGAAACCATGCCGGGCGCTATCGGATTCGCGGGTGGGGGGCGATTGATCGCGGGTGGATCGAGCATAATCTTCGGCAGATCAAGGCGGTGCTGGAGTATCCCTGAGTTTCTGCGGTGATTGATCCGACGCTTTCGCGAGCAAGCCCGCTCCCACAGGGGAATGCAATTCAAATGTGGGAGCGAGCTTGCTCGCGAAGAGGCCCTTACAGACGACGCATACCTATATGTGGAATGCCATCCTCGACGTATTCCTCGCCCGCCACTTCAAAACCGTACCGCCCGTAATACCCCTGTAAATGCGCCTGGGCCGAGAGATAGACCGGCATCTCAGGCCAGCGCTTTTCAATCTGCTTCAGCGCCTGGGCCATCATCTCATGCCCCAGCCCGGTGCCTCGCGCCTGTGGCGCAATGATCACGCGCCCGATCACTACGTCACCGCCCTGTAGCTCGGGATCAAGCAAGCGCAGGTAGGCTACCAGCCGATCTTCGTCCCAGGCCATCAAATGGCAGGTGTCGCCCTCGAGGTCCTGGCCATCGATGTCCTGATAGATGCATTTCTGCTCCACGACGAACACCTCGGCGCGCAGTTGCAAAATGGCATACAGCTGCTCTTTGCCCAGATCGCTGTGGTGTTTGCAGATCCAGTTGATTGTCATGTGCCGATTCCCTGAAAACGTTCTTGTGATACTAGGCGCCTCGACGATAGATGTCTTTATGGCGTAGAACTCTGTGCCAAAGACCAAAATGCCATCATTCATTTAGCGCGACGCTGCCTTCTTTGTGTAATCTGAAATCAAGCGATGTGCAGTGCTGCAACGAGCTGACATTGAGTGCCTGGGGGTGCCGGTACGGGGTCTTGGCGTTTTGGCTGAAAACACGTCGGGCAACCCGCCCGCTAAGGATTTTCTGGCATGCCGCGATTGCGTCGAGCCTTTGCTTTGATTGGATTGCTGTTGCTGACTGAAACTGTGGCAGCAGAAAAGTTGCGGCTGGTGGCGGATGCCTGGCCACCCTTTACCGACGCCACGCTATACAACGGCGGGTTGGCCACGGATATTGTCAGTACCGCCTTGGCGCGGGCCGGCTATGCCAGTGATTTCCAGCAGGTGCCCTGGGCGCGGGCGTTGCTGGGGGTGGGCGAGGGCCGCTATGACGTTCTGGTCAATGCCTGGTTCGATGAGGAGCGCACAAGGCTCGGTCAGTTTTCGGGCGAGTACCTGGTCAATCGCGTGCGCTTTCTCAAGCGTAAGGATGCACCCATCGAATTCAGCAATTTGCAGCAGCTATACACCTATCCGATTGCGGTGGTGCGTGGTTACGCCTATTCACCCGCCTTCGATCAAGATGTGTCATTGCAGAAGATTCCGGTACACAACTTCGCCATGGCTGTGCGCATGGTCGCTGCCGACAGGGTCAAGCTGACCCTGGAAGACGAATACGTCGCTCGTTACTACCTGGCCCGCGAGTCACCCAAGGTCCGCAATGCCGTGGAGTTCTTGCCCAAGCCGCTGAGCGAGAACGGCCTGCACATCCTGGTCAGCCTGAAAAATCCGCAGCATGAGCAGATCGTCGCCGGTTTTGACCGCGCCATTGCGGCAATGAAGGCCGACGGCAGTTATGCGCGGCTGATGAAGCGACACGGTATGTAAGGTGTGGCTGATGGCCCAGACACCACCCCTCTCAATCCTCGCTCGTGTCCTTGATCAAATGCGCCGCCAGCGTGCGCAACGGCCCCAATTGCCGGCAGATCAACGCCAGTTGTGTCTGTACCAATCGCTGGCCCTCGTCGATTTCATCGGGCATCTGCTCGAGCGTGTTGGCCAGCGCTTCCTCCTCATCGCTCTGAATGGCAACGGCGGATTTACTCGCCAGGCCTTGGGCAATTTCATCGATGCTGGCGGCCAGTTTCACCCCTGCGCCTTCGATCAGATGTTCGCGTACATCCTGCGGTAGTTGGGTTTCCCGGTGTGCACCGAGCCCGGACAAATAACTGAGCAAGGTGTGAGACAGCACCAGGAAGCGGAACCCGACATCCGCTTCCTTACGGAAATGTCCCGGCTCCATCAGCATGTTGGCCAGGGTGGTCGACAGTGCCGCGTCGGCGTTGTGTGCGTTGCGCCGCGCCAGGCGATACGCCAGGTCGTCGCTTTTTCCGGCCGCGTATTGCTGCATGATCTGGCGCAGGTAAATGCTGTTACAGGTCAGGGTGTTGGCCAGTACTTTGTTCAGGCGCCGACCCTGCCAGTCCGGGAGGAACAGGAACACCGCCAGCCCGGCGATCAGGCTGCCGAGCAGGGTATCGAACAGGCGAGGCAGGAGCAGCCCGTAACCGTCGCCCACCTGGTTGAAGCAGAACAGCACCATCAGGGTGATCGCCGCCGTCGCCAACGTGTAGCGCGTGGTGCGGTTGGTAAAGAACACCACCCCGGCAGCAATCGCGAAACACGACTGGATCAGCGGGTTCGGGAACAGGTCGAACAGTGCCCAGGCCAGGGTCAGGCCGATCGCTGTGCCGATGATCCGCTGGCCGAGCTTGCGCCTTGTTGCACCGTAGTTCGGTTGGCAGACAAACAGCGTCGTGAGGATGATCCAATAACCCTGGGACGGGTGGATCAAATGCACCATGGCGTAGCCGATGCTCAAGGCCAGGGGCAAGCGCAGGGCATGGCGGAACAGCAGCGACGTCGGCGTCAGCTGCGTGCGCAAGCGTACCCAGACATCCTTTAAATTGCGCGGCGAGCGGTCGAGCAGGCTGCTGTCGGTGGCGTCGGCCAGGGTGTCGGGGTTGCTGGCATCGCTGAGCAGGCGGTCGAGTGTGCCCAGGTTGGTTGCCAGTGCCCGCAGTGAGCGCAGCAGCCCGCGCCAGGCGGGATTGCTCTGGATGCGCAGGTGTTCGAGGGAGGCGTGCAGGTCGCCGAGGGCTTCGGCGAAACTCGCGTCATAGGTGAACGGCTGGCGCATCTGGATCGATTCGGCCAGAGCGCGGCAGGCCTTGCCTTGCTGGCGCAGCAAGCGCTGACAGCGGAACAGCACGTCGCTGTGGAAGAACGCTTCGGCCAGGGCGTTGTAAGGGTAGTGCGAGGAACTGGCGCGTTCGTGGATGTCCTGGGCGAGGAAGTACAGCTTCAGGTAGCGGCTGACTTTCGAGCCGGGGCGCCCGTTGCCGACCCGGTGCAGGATGATTTCCTTGGCCGCGTTCAGTGCGGCGACGACGCGGCCGTTCTGCTGGGCCAGTTCCAGTCGACGGGCTTGCACGTCCATCTGGCGGATCGGCTCGAACAACGACGATTTCAACTTCAGGTAAAAACCCAGTTCCCGGAACAGCCGCGCCAGGCTTTGCTGCACCGGCTGGTTGGAAAACAACGCCTGCCACAGCACTGACAGCAACCCGTACCAGGCCGCACCGGCCACCAGCAGCACCGGCTCATGCCAGAAATCGGTGACCGCGCCGCCGCGCTGATCGACGCCGATCATGGTGTAGACCGAAAGAATCAGCGTCGCCGAGGCAATCGCCCCATAACGCTCGCCAAGGGCGCCGAGCATGGTCAGGCAGAAGGCGGCCAGGGCGAAGGCGATGATAAAGAGAATGGGGTAGGGGAACAGCAGTTCGACCGACAGCGCGGCGACTGCGAAACACACCAGCGTCACCGCCAGCGCGTTGAGGCGCCCCTGCCAGCTGTCATCGGTTTCGGCCAGGGCGCTGGCGATAATCCCCAGGAACAACGGGATCAGCAGCCCCATTTCATCCTGAGACCAGCACAACGCCATGGTGCCGGTCAGGGCGATGAATACCCGCACGCTGTAGCTGAATTTATCCAGCGCCCAAAGGCGGCGCAGAGACTGACGGAACGAAGTCGATGACATGAAGTGCGAGGGCCTTCCGAGGCAATGACGCTAAATTGAGCCAGTAATGACGCCGACGCAATGGCGGCGATCACATCTGACAGCAAAATCTGTTCCTTCCTGAACAAACACCATTCTTGTAGGAGCAAAGCTTGCTCGCGATGGCGGTATGACATTCACCAGTATTGTTGAATGTTAATCCCCTATCGCGAGCAAGCTTTGCTCCTACAGGGGGGCATCACGATACGCGGTGTGTCAGACGTACTGCGCGGCGGCGTAGCCGGAGGCCCAGGCCCACTGGAAGTTGAAACCGCCCAGATGCCCGGTGACATCAAGCACTTCACCGATAAAGTACAACCCAGGGCTTTTAAGCGATTCCATGGTCTTGGACGACACCTCGTTGGTATCGACGCCGCCCAGCGTCACTTCGGCCGTGCGATAGCCTTCGGTACCGGCCGGCACGACTTTCCAGCTCGCCAGTTTTTCGGCGATGTCGGCCAGCTCCGCGTGGGTGTATTGCTTCATTGGTTTGGAAACGAACCAGTTGTCCGCCAGCAGGTTGGCCATCTTCTTGGTGAAAATTTCCCCGAGCAGGGTTTTCAGTTCACTGTTGGGACGTTCAGCTTGTTGCTGTTGCAGCCAGCCAGGCACGTCGTGGTCTGGCATCAGGTTGATTTCAACCGTGTCGCCGGATTCCCAGAACGAAGAAATCTGCAAGATTGCCGGGCCGCTGAGGCCGCGGTGGGTGAACAGAATGTTCTCGCGGAAGCTCTGATCATTGCAGCTGACCAGACAATCGACCGAGGTGCCGGACAACTCGGTGCACAGCTCCTTGAGTTGATCGGTGATGGTGAACGGCACCAGCCCGGCGCGGGTAGGCAGCAGTTCATGGCCGAATTGCCTGGCCACTTGATAGCCGAAACCGGTGGCGCCCAGGGTCGGAATCGACAAACCGCCAGTGGCGATCACCAGGGATTCGCAGGTGATCTGGCCCATGGTGGTGTCCAGCAAATAGCCCTTCTCGAGCTTCTCGATGGTCTGGATCGAGGTATCCAGGTGCAGGCTGACGCCGACCTGATTGCACTCATCGAGCAACATTTCGAGGATGTCGCTGGACTTGTTATCGCAGAACAGTTGGCCAAGCTTTTTCTCGTGGTACGGCACGCCGTGCTTGGCCACCATGCCAATGAAATCCCACTGCGTGTAGCGCGCAAGAGCGGATTTGCAGAAGTGGGCGTTCTGCGAGAGGAAATTGCCAGGTTCCGTGTACATGTTGGTGAAATTGCAGCGGCCACCGCCCGACATCAGGATTTTCTTGCCGGCCTTGTTGGCGTGGTCGAGTAGCAGCACCTTGCGTCCGCGCCCGGCGGCGGTCAGTGCACACATCAACCCTGCGGCGCCAGCGCCAATGATCACGACTTCGGTAGAGCGCAAAACGGTGTCCTCTAAATGTGTCACCACAAAACAGACCTGTAGGAGCGAGCATGCTCGCGATGGTCGTCAACGATAACGCTGGCTGTCTGATGCCCAGCGTTGCTTCATCGTCCATCGCGAGCATGCTCACTCCTACAGGGTGGGCGTGTTCTTACAGGATGCGCACGCGCAACGAACGGCCTTTGATCTTGCCGTCGTTCAGGCGCTGCAAGGCCTGCTTGGCGATCCCGCGTTCCACGGCCACGAAGGCCTGGAAGTCGAAAATCGCAATCTTGCCGACCTGGGCGCCCGGGATGCCAGCGTCACCGGTCAGTGCGCCCAGAATATCGCCCGGACGAACCTTGTCTTTACGGCCGGCGCCGATGCACAGGGTGCTCATCTGCGGCAGCAGCGGACCGCCGCCCTGGGAGGTGAGGTTGTCCACCTGATCCCAGTTCAGCGGGCTCTTCTGCAATTGCTCGATGGCCTGGGCGCGGTGCGCTTCGGATGGTGCGACCAGGCTGACCGCGATGCCTTTCTCACCAGCACGACCAGTACGGCCGACGCGGTGGATGTGGATTTCCGAATCACGGGCCAGCTCGACGTTGATCACCATGTCCAGCGCGTCGATGTCCAGGCCGCGAGCGGCGACGTCGGTGGCTACCAGCACGGAGGTGCTGCGGTTGGCGAACATCGCCAGGACCTGGTCGCGGTCACGTTGTTCCAGGTCGCCGTGCAGACCGACCGCGGAGATACCTTTGGCCGTCAGGTGATCAACGGTTTCCTGGACCTGCTGCTTGGTGAAGCAGAACGCCACGCAGGACGCCGGGCGGAAGTGGCCAAGCACCTTGGTCACGGCGCTCATGCGATCGTCCGGGGAGATTTCGTAGAAACGCTGCTCGATCTGCGTATCGTCGTGGAACGCCTCGGCCTTCACTTGCTGCGGGTTGCGCATGAACTTCGACGCCAGTTGCTTGATGCCCACCGGAAAAGTGGCGGAGAACAGCAGAGTCTGGCGACGCTCAGGGCACTGGGCGATGATTTCTTCGATGGAATCGTAGAAACCCATATCGAGCATACGGTCAGCTTCGTCGAGGATCAGTGTGTTGAGGCCATGGAGCACCAGCGAACCCTTGCGCAGGTGCTGCTGAATGCGCCCCGGCGTGCCGACGATGATGTGCGCGCCGTGTTCCAGCGAAGCGATCTGCGGCCCCAAGGACACGCCGCCGCACAGGGTCAACACCTTGATGTTGTCTTCGGCACGGGCCAGACGACGGATTTCCTTGGCGACCTGGTCGGCCAGCTCACGGGTCGGGCAAATGACCAGCGCCTGGCAGCCGAAGTAGCGCGGATTGATCGGGTTCAGCAGACCGATACCGAAGGCAGCGGTCTTGCCGCTGCCGGTCTTGGCCTGGGCGATCAGGTCCATCCCCTTGAGGATCACCGGCAAGCTTTGCGCCTGGATCGGCGTCATCTG
Organism: Pseudomonas sp. LBUM1649; assembly: GCF_059716155.1. Classification (NCBI taxonomy): domain Bacteria; kingdom Pseudomonadati; phylum Pseudomonadota; class Gammaproteobacteria; order Pseudomonadales; family Pseudomonadaceae; genus Pseudomonas; species Pseudomonas sp. LBUM1649. The sequence goes on along the minus strand of NZ_CP166807.1, from coordinate 6,197,172 downwards.
GGCATAACCGAGGGAGTCGAGGTTAGCCAGCATGGCGGCGGACAGCGGCAAAGTATTAAATTCGGTGGCGATGGTGGTCACGGGACTGGCCTGCAAAACAAAATGTCGCGCAGTGTACCAGTCCGATGGCCATACGCCCTAAGGCTCTATGTGCTCTTCCGGACGTTTGACGCGCCGTCCGTCTTCCTTTGAGAGTTGGGAAAAGATCGTTGCGGCCAGCATCGCCATGATTCCGACAGTGACAAACGTCAGTTGGAACGCGCCCAGCACGGTCTCGACACCATCGTTCCCGATCCCTGCCGTGAAACCGCCGAGCAACGCACCGGCGCAGGCCACGCCCAGGCTCAGGGACAACTGCGCCACCACCGACAGCAGGCTATTTCCGCTGCTGGCACTGGCGTCGTCGAGGTCGATCAGGGTCACGGTGTTCATCGCGGTGAACTGCAAGGAGTTGATCGCCCCCAGGACTGCCAGCAGGCACAACAGCAGCCAGTACGGCGTCTGCTCGCTGACCAGGCCCATGCTCGCCAGCATTATCCCCAGCGCCAGGGTGTTGCCGGTCAACACGATGCGGTAGCCCAGGCGTTCGATCAGCGGTCGCGCCACCCACTTGGCGATCATCGCGGCAGCCGCCAGCGGCAGCATGCTCATCCCGGCCTGGGACGGTGAGTACCCCAGCGCCACTTGTAGCAACAGCGGCACGAGGAACGGCAGGGCGCCGCTGCCGAGCCGGGCGAAGAGGTTGCCGAGAATGCCGACGGCAAAGGTCCGGGTCTTGAACAGCGACGGCGCAAACAGCGGATTATCGATGTGCCCGGCGCGCAGCCAGTAAGCCGCCAGGCAGGCCATGCCGCCGAACAGCAGCAGCATCACCCGCAGGTGCGGCAGGTGCAGTTCGCCCAGCCCTTCCATGGCGACGGTGATCAGGATCATCGCCGCGCCGAACAGCAGGAAACCCAGGCTATCGAAGCGGGTACGCTCGGAACCGCGTAGATCAGGGATGAATTTCCACACGGCGTAGCAGCCCACGAGTCCCACCGGCAGGTTGATCAGGAAGATCCAGTGCCAGGTCAGGTACTGCACCATCCAGCCGCCCATGGTGGGGCCGATCAACGGCCCGAGCAGGCCGGGAATGGTGATGAAGCCCATGATTCGCACCAGTTCCGAGCGCGGGTAGGCGCGCAGCACCACCAATCGCCCGACCGGCAACATCAACGCGCCGCCCAGGCCCTGGATCACCCGGGCGCCGATCAGCATGCTCAAGCTGCTTGATAATGCGCAGAGCAACGAGCCGAAACTGAACAGCAGGATCGCACTGAAGAAGATTTTTTTCGTGCCGAAGCGGTCGGCGATCCAGCCCGAGGCGGGGATCAGCAAGGCGACCGTGAGCATGTAGGCAATGATCACACCCTGCATGCGTAGCGGGTCTTCCGCCAGGTCGCTGGCCATGGCCGGCAGGGCGGTGTTGAGGATCGTCCCGTCGAGGGACTGCATGAAGAAGGCAATGGCGACGACCCATGGCACCCAGCGGGCGGTGACTGGATCGAGAGGCAGGCGGTTCGGCATGAGACCTCATGTCAGTGTGAATCAGGTAGACCGTGGTGGCTTCATCGCGGGCAAGCCTTGCTCCTACAGGTCTGGAGCCAGACACAATTGCGCGGAAAACCTCGATCCTGTAGGAGCAAGGCTTGCCCGCGATGCTTTTAGAGGGTCAACGTAAGTCGCCTGACAAGCGCCCCCGGCAACAACGCCGATGCCGTCGCCCGCTGGCTATAGGTGCTCGCCGACAACAGCAATTCGCGCTCCGTGGTCAGCGCTTCCAGCTGTGAACCCAGCAGACTGTAGGCGCTGTCATCGAAACGCATGGTGCTGACCGGTGCCTGGATCTTGCCATCCTCGACCCAGAAGGTCGCAAACCGCGTCATACCGGTCAGGCGTGCCGCCGGTTGATCCGAGAAATTCAGGTACCACAGGTTGCTGATGTACAAACCGGTACCGAGTTGCTTGAGGATTTGTGCCTCAGGCAAATTCCCGGCCTGCATGTTCAGGGCCGTTGGCGATTCCCCGCCGCTGGCGCCGTTGGCGGTCAATCCGTACTCGGCGGCGCTGCGTGAACCCACCAGTTGCGCACCGGCCTTGCCTTCGACAATCAAACCCAGATCGCTTCGCGGATAACCTTCGTCGGAGAACGCCGGGCTCAGCGAACCGCTGACCTTTTCGTCCAGCGAGACCAACGGGCTGAACGCATGATCGCCCCCGTAGAGCTTCTGCAACGGGCTGCTTTTGCTGGCAATCGACTGCGCCGAGAAACCGCCCCAGCACAGCATGCCCATGATTTCTTCCAGCGCGGCGGGCGCCAGGTAGGCGCGGTAGTGACCCGGGGCCAAGGTGCGCAGCGGCCGTCCCAGGTACTCAAGCTGCTCACGTGCCTGCTGGAAGCGTTTGGCGAAGCCTTCGCTGTTCCAGTCGTGCCCGGCATAGCTGGCCTTCACCGCCTGGCCGTTTTCATGGAACAGGCTGAAATCGAAGTTGAAGCTGTTGGCCTGATGCCAGCCGAAGGCGCCGGCGGAACTGGCGAAACCACGGCTGATCGGCCCGGCTGCATAGAACCCGACCAGATCCAGGCCTTCGGCGGCCTGGGTGATTTCGGCGACCACCTGCTCGGTGTCCGGCAGCGGATGCTCCTGCACGTTCTGGCTTTGCCAGCCGTTGTAGTTGAGCAGCAGGTAGGGGTCCTGGGGCAGTAGCGGCAAGGTTTCGCGCAGCTGTTGCAGACCTTCGGCCAGGCGCTGATGGTCGACTGCAGGATCGCCCGCCAGGGTGATTTGCAGGTCGGCGTGGCGGCCATCGTTGATCAGTTTCAAACCGATGCTCGCCTGCTGCACCTGCCCCGCCTGACGCACCTTGGCGTGGTTGAAACGCACGAAGGCCGACGATTCGGCGGCGTAGCTGAGGGTGAATTGTTCCGGTTCGCGTAACGCTTCGCGCAATCCCGCGACCAATGCCTTGAACGAATCGGCCTGGGCTTTCGACGTAGTCATCAGCTGTCTCCCCCAAAAACATCAACGTTGCTGAATACGCAGGCTGGCGAGGCATGGCCGACGCGTATCACTTGATTCGGTTCGCCCTTGCCACAATTGGGCGTGCCCAGCACCTTGAAGGTGCTGGCATCGCCGACCGCGCTGAGGCTCTTCCAGAACTGCGCGGAAATCGCCCGGTAATTCGGGTTCTTGACCACGCCCTTGAGTTCGCCGTTTTCGATCAATTGGCCCCATTCGCAACCGAACTGGAACTTGTTGCGCGCATCGTCGATGGACCACGAGCGGTTGGTGCTCATCAAGATGCCGTGTTCGATGTTGCCGATCAGTTGCGCAAGCGGCTGATCGCCAGGCTCGATGTTGAGGTTGGCCATGCGGTCGATCGGCGGGCGATTCCAGCCGCAGGCGCGGCTGTTGGCGACACCGTCCAGGCCGGCGCGGAACTGCGAGAGTGCACCGCCCAAGGGGCGCAGCAGCAGACCTTCGCGAATCAGGAACTGTTTGCTGGCAGCCGTGCCGTCGTCGTCATGGCCATAGCTGGCGAGCTGTTCGGGAATGTCCGGGTCGAAGGTCACATTGAGCAGTTTCGAGCCGTATTGCAGGCTGCCGAAGTCGCCGGCGGAGACGAAACTGGTGCCAGCATAATTGCGCTCGTCGCCGAGAATGCGGTCCAGTTCCAGCGGATGGCCGATGGATTCGTGGATCTGCAGCATCATCTGGTCGGGCATCAGCAGCAGGTCGCGCGGACCTTGCGGCGTGTTCGGTGCCAGCAACAATTGCAGTGCCTGATCGGCGACCAGCGGGCCGGCACCGACCAGGCCGCAGCGGCTGATCACGTCAAAGCCGCCCTGTTGGCCGAAGTTCTCGCGACCCAGGCTGCGGGTCTGGCTGTCGCTGCCGTCGTAGGCGGTGACGTCGAGACCCGGGTAGACGAAGCGCTGGGCCTGACGCAGTTCGGCGCCGGCGCTGTTGAGGTAGATCTGCTCGACGTGGGTGATGCCGAGGCTGACCTGCCAGCTCACCAGGCGCTCGTCCTTGGGCACGGCGGCGGATTCGGCCCCCAGCAGCTGGTAGCAGTCGCTCAGGGAAGGGAAGGGCTGGTCGAGGCTCGGCGAGAAATAATCGGCACGGTCGCTGGATACCGCATGTTCGCGCAGGTCCAGCAAGGCGTGAGGCTTGAGTCGGCGCGCCTGTTGTTCGGCGCGTTCGAGGGCGGCTTGCAGGCCCTGTTGCGACAAGTCATTGGTGGCCGCATAGGCTTCGACGCCGTTGACCCGCACAGTCAGCATCGCCCCTTCGTCGCGGCTCAGGCTCGGCGGTTCGGCAACATTCTTGCGCACCGACAGGTACTGGCCGGACTCGCGCACATAACGCAGGGAAAAGAATTCGGCGCCCGTGCGCAAGGCGGCAAAGCGCTGCTTGAGCTGGGGGTGGAAATCGAACATTCGGGAACCTCCTTGGTATGGAGTGACGGTACAGCGGTGCGGCGAGGGGATGAAGCGATTGCGCGGCACTAGAGTAGGCCTGCATGGGGGGAGGATCAAGTTTGGATCGCTAGAGGTGTGCTGGTTGGTAGGGCCTCATCGCGAGCAAGCTCGCTCCCACAAGGTCATGCGCCAATTTTGAAATCGCGCATATCCTGTGGGAGCGAGCTTGCTCGCGATTGGCCGTGACGCGGTGTAATGCCTTATGCAGTCTGGCTCACTTCACGCATCGGCTTGCCCTTCACCGGCGCATCGCCGGCCACGAAGTAGGCGGCCTTGCTGCGCGGCAGCGGCTGGCGACCACGTATCTTGTCGGCGATTTTCTCGGCCATCATGATCGTCGGCGCATTCAGGTTGCCGGTGGTGATGATCGGCATGATAGAGGCATCGACCACACGCAGGCCTTGCATGCCATGCACGCGACCTTCGCCATCCACCACGGCCATCTCGTCGGTGCCCATCTTGCACGAGCAGGACGGGTGGAACGCGGTTTCGGCGTGTTCGCGGATGAACTTGTCCAGCTGCTCATCGGTTTGCACGTCAATGCCCGGGCTGATTTCGCGGCCACGGAAGGCGTCCAGCGCCGGTTGCTGCATGATTTCACGGGTCAGGCGGATGCCGTCGCGGAATTCCTGCCAGTCCTGCTCGGTGGCCATGTAGTTGAACAGGATGCTCGGGTGCTGGCGTGGGTCCTTGGACTTGGCCTGGATGCGCCCACGGCTCGGCGAACGCATGGAGCCCATGTGCGCCTGGAAACCGTGCTCTTTCACACCGTTGCTGCCGTTGTAGTTAATCGCTACCGGCAAGAAGTGGTACTGGATGTTCGGCCATTCGAATTCCGGACGGGTGCGGATGAAACCGCCGGCTTCGAACTGGTTGCTGGCGCCGATACCGGTACCGTTGAACAGCCATTCGGCGCCGATGGCCGGCTGGTTGTGCAAGAGCAGCGACGGGTACAGCGAGACCGGTTGGGTGCAAGCGTATTGCAGGTACAGTTCAAGGTGATCCTGCAGGTTTTCACCGACGCCCGGCAGGTTGTGGACCACCGGAATGTCGAGCTTGTTCAGCAGTTCGGCCGGGCCGACGCCGGAGCGTTGCAGGATCTGCGGCGAAGCGATGGCGCCGGAGCACAGCAGCACTTCCTTGCGCGCCTTGGCTTCAACGCGCTCTTCAGCAGTGCCGACCAGGTAACGCACGCCGACCGCACGCTTGCCTTCGAACAGGATCTTGTCGGTCAGGGCGTGGGTGACGATGGTCAGGGTCGAGCGCTTCTTGGCCACGTCCAGGTAACCGCGGGCGGTGGAGGCGCGACGGCCTTTGGGCGTCACGGTGCGGTCCATCGGACCGAAACCTTCCTGCTGATAACCGTTGAGGTCTTCGGTGCGCGGGTAACCGGCCTGCACGCCGGCTTCAACCATGGCGTGGAACAGCGGGTTGTTGCCGGCTTTCGGCGTGGTCACGCTGACCGGGCCGTCGCCACCGTGGTAGTCGTTCGGGCCGATGTCACGGGTTTCCGCCTTGCGGAAATACGGCAGGCAGTCCAAGTACGACCAGTCCTCAAGACCTGGCAATTTTGCCCAGCCGTCGTAGTCCATGGCGTTGCCACGGATGTAGCACATGCCGTTGATCAGCGAGGAACCGCCCAGACCCTTGCCGCGACCGCATTCCATGCGACGACCGTCCATGTGCGGCTCCGGATCGGTTTCGTAGGCCCAGTTGTAGCGACGGCCTTGCAGCGGGAACGCCAGGGCGGCCGGCATCTGCGTGCGGAAGTCCATGCGGTAGTCCGGGCCGCCGGCTTCGAGCAGCAGGACGGTGACGCCTTCGTCTTCGGTCAGACGAGTCGCCAGGGTGTTACCGGCCGAGCCGGCACCGATGATGATGTAATCGAATTCTTGGGACATTGAATGCACCCTCTTTGAAGTTGGTTCAGGTCGCGGATCGCCGGGACGCCGCGCAACCTTGTGGCGAGGGGATTTATCCCCGTTCGGCTGCGCAGCAGTCGTAAAATCGGCGAACGTGGTTTGTCTGGAGGCATGCGGTGTCTGGATGGGGGGCTGCTGCGCAGCCCAGCGGGGATGAATCCCTCGCCACAGAAAAGCCCCTCACAGCACTCCAGACTTCGCGTGGGTTAGAACACCGAGGCGTAATCGCCCAGCTCGACCTGTACCGATTTGATGCGGGTGAAGTTGTTCAGCGAGCTGATCCCGTTTTCACGACCAACACCCGACTGCTTGTAGCCGCCGACTGGCATCTTCGCGTCGGACTCGCCCCAGGCGTTGATCCAGCAGATACCGGCTTCCAGTTGGTGAATCACGCGGTGGGCGCGGTTCAGGTCCTTGGTGACGATACCGGCGGCCAGGCCGAAGTCGGTGTCATTGGCACGGCGGATCACTTCTTCTTCGGTTTCGTAGCTGAGGATCGCCATCACCGGGCCGAAGATTTCTTCGCGGACGATGGTCATGTCGTCGCTGCAGTCGGTGAACACGGTCGGCGCGACGAAGGCGCCCTTGGCGAATTCGCCTTCGGTCAGACGCTCGCCGCCGCACAGCAGGCGGGCACCTTCTTCCTTGCCCTTGGCGATGTAGCCCAGCACGCTTTCCATGTGGGCGAAGCTGACCAGCGGGCCGAAGTTGGTGTTTTCGTCTTCCGGGTTGCCGACGCGGATGCGCGCAACACGTTCAACGATCTTGGCTTCGAAAGCGGCTTTCAGGTGCGCCGGTACGAACACGCGAGTGCCGTTGGTGCAGACCTGGCCGGAGCTGTAGAAGTTGGCCATCATCGCCGTGTCGGCAGCGCGGTCGAGATCGGCGTCGTCGCAGATGATCAGTGGCGACTTGCCACCCAGTTCCATGGTCACGTCTTTCAGCGAAGAGCTCGAAGCGCTGGCCATGACTTTCTTGCCGGTGTCGGTGCCGCCGGTGAACGAGACTTTCTCGATGCGCGGGTGCTCGGTCAGCCAGGTGCCGACTTCACGGCCGCTGCCGGTCAAGACGTTGAACACACCCGCTGGCAGGCCGGCTTCGGTGTAGATCTCGGCCAGTTTCAGGGTGGTCAGCGAGGTGACTTCGCTTGGCTTGAAGATCATCGCGTTACCGGCAGCCAGGGCCGGTGCGGATTTCCACAGGGCGATCTGGATCGGGTAGTTCCACGCGCCGATACCGGCCACGACGCCCAACGGCTCGCGACGGGTGTAGACGAACGAAGTGGTGCGCAGTGGGATCTGCTCGCCTTCGATGGCGGGTACCAGGCCTGCGTAGTACTCCAGCACGTCAGCGCCGGTGACGATGTCGACGTAGCGGGTTTCGGAGTACGACTTGCCGGTGTCCAGGGTTTCCAGGGCGGCCAGTTCATCGTTGCGCTCGCGCAGGATATCCACGGCACGACGCAGGATGCGCGAACGCTCCATGGCGGTCATCGCGGCCCAGATTTTCTGGCCCTTTTCGGCGCTGACCACCGCGCGCTCGACGTCTTCCTTGGTTGCACGTTGTACTTTTGCGAGGACTTCGCCGTTAGCCGGGTTGATGGCTTCGAAGGTGGCGTCGCTGCCAGCATCGGAGTAAGCGCCATCGATGTAGAGTTTTTGCAGTTCGAAACGGGCCATAAAGTCCTCGCAAGTGCATAAGTGATTGGCGCGTTCAGGGGTTGAGCGCTCTGTTGTGCTCTAACTCACCCGCTTGGCCAGTTGGAAATCCATGTATTCGTAAGCAATCTGGTGCGCCTGCCCGGTGTCGAAAGCATCTCCCGACAGCGCGCCGCGCAACCACAAGCCGTCAATGAGAGCTGCCAGGCCACGGGCTGCACTGCGCGCGTCATCGAGCGGCAGTACGCGGCGGAACTGGCAGCACAGGTTGGAATACAGACGGTGATCGTTGATCCGCTGCAACCTGTGCAAAGACGGGTGGTGCATGCTGGTGGCCCAGAAGGCCAGCCAGGTTTTCATTGCCGGGCCATTGACCTGGCTGGCGTCGAAGTTGCCTTCGATGATCACCCGCAGATGCGCCCGCGGGCTGGCATCTGTCAGCGCCTGACGGCGCGCGGTGACGTTCTCGCTGAGGACACTCATCAGGTACTGCGCCGTGGCAGCGATCAGGCCGTTCTTGTCCTGAAAGTAATGACTGATGATGCCATTCGAGACGCCGGCCAAACGGGCGATCAGCGCAATGCTGGCGTCCCCCATTCCGACCTGATCGACCGCCAGCAATGTGGCTTCGATCAACTGCTGGCGACGGATGGGTTGCATACCGACCTTGGGCATCTTGCACATCTCCTTAGGCCTTCCGGCAGACGCAGAACGTCTATCGGATTGAGGGCCAGTCTATTTTGTTTTGATTGAACGTTCAATCAACAAAGAATAAGATCTGCGACAAATCGTCGCTGCCTACAGATTTTTCCTACGCGTAACGGCGAAAAAAACGACTTCCGAAAATGCTCGAAACCCACGCGCCACGGCGTTAAAGGGGGTTCGAGCTTTGTCGGGCTGTCTTTATATCACCCGCTGGTCGGCTGCCCACTAAGCGATTGGTCGGGTAACTCGTTTGTCTTGCGTTCTTCTCTCGCACTGCCCGGAGCATCTGTGCCATGAGTTCTGCCTCGCTAATAAAGACCCCACCCGAGAAGGTGACGGTCAACGGTTGGGTGTTCTACACCTCTACCGCGTTGATTCTGTTGTTGACCGCCATTCTGATCATCGCCCCGCAAGAGGCGGGCAGACTGCTCGGTACGGCGCAAGCCTGGTTGTCCCGCAGCTTCGGCTGGTACTACATGGTGGTGATTGCCGCCTACCTGATCTTCGTGGTCGGTCTGGCGTTCTCGTCCTACGGCAAGCTCAAGCTGGGCAGCAAGGACGACACCCCGGACTTCAGCTATGGCGCCTGGGCGGGGATGCTGTTCTCGTCGGGTATTGGCATCTCGCTGCTGTACTTCGGTGCTTCCGAGCCGCTGGACCACTACTTCAACCCGCCGGAAGGCGTGGCTGGCAGCAACCTTGCCGCCCGTCAGGCCGTGCAGCTGACGTTCCTGCACTGGGGGCTGCATGGCTGGGCGATCTATGCCTTGGTCGGCCTGGCGGTAGCGTACTTTGCCTACCGGCATAACCAGCCGTTGGCGTTGCGTTCGGCGCTGTATCCGCTGGTGGGCGAGCGTTGGGTCAAAGGCGCGGCGGGTCATGCGGTAGACGGCTTCGGCATGTTCGTGACCCTGCTGGGTCTGGTGACCAACCTGGGGATTGGTTCGCTGCAGGTGTCGTCGGGCCTGGAAAACCTGTTCGGCATGGAACACAGCAACACCAACCTGCTGATCGTGATCATCGTGATGAGCACCGTGGCGACCATCGCTGCCGTGTCGGGTGTGGAAAACGGCATTCGTCGCCTGTCCAACCTCAACATCATCCTGTTCAGCGGCCTGTTGATTTTCGTCCTGCTGTTCGGTCCGACCCTGCACCTGCTCAACGGCTTTGTGCAGAACGTCGGTGACTACCTGAACGGCGTGGTGCTGAAGACCTTCGACCTTTATGTATACGAAGGCGATAGCGAGAAGTCCGACCGCTGGTTGGGCCTGTGGACCCTGTTCTATTGGGCCTGGTGGATTTCCTGGGCGCCATTCGTAGGCATGTTCATCGCGCGTATTTCCCGTGGTCGCACGGTGCGTGAACTGGTCGCTGGCGTGTTGCTGATTCCGCTGGGTTTCACCCTGGCGTGGCTGTCGATCTTCGGTAACTCGGCGCTGGACCTGGTGATGAACCACGGGGCGGTGGAACTCGGCAAGACGGCGCTGGAACAGCCGTCCATGGCGATCTACCAGTTGCTTGAGCACTACCCGGCGTCGAAAGTGGTGATCGGCGTATCGATTTTCGTCGGTTTCGTGCTGTTCCTGACCCCGGCGGATTCCGGCGCGGTGATGATGGCCAACCTGTCGTGCAAGGGCGGCAACGTCGACGAAGATGCGCCGCACTGGCTGCGAATCTTCTGGTCGGCGGTAATCACTCTGGTGACCATCGGCCTGCTGTTCGCCGGTAACTTCGAAGCCATGCAAACCATGGTGGTACTGGCCGGCCTGCCGTTCTCGGTGGTGTTGGTGTTCTTCATGTTCGGCTTGCACAAGGCCATGCGCCAGGACGTGCAGATCGAACAGGAGCAAGCGGAGTTGGCGGCACGTGGTCGTCGTGGATTCAGCGAGCGTTTGACCCAGCTGGACCTGCAACCGAGCCAGTCGGTGGTACAACGCTTCATGGATAAGCATGTGAGCCCGGCATTGCAGGATGCGACGACGCAAATGCGTGCTCAAGGCCTGGAAGTCCAGACGCTGCTGGGCAAGTCCAAGCGTTGCATGGGCGTGCGGGTCGAGATGGAAGAGGGCAACCCTTTTGTATACGAAGTCAGCCTGGATGGTTATCTGGCTACGCCCACCGAATCGGCGCAGTCCGATGAAGCACGTCAGCGCTACTACCGCGCCGAGGTGTACCTGCACAACGGCAGCCAGGACTACGACCTGATGGGCTTCACTCAGGATCAGATCACGCGTGATGTGCTCGATCAGTTTGAAAGCCATCGGCAGCTCCTTGGCCGGGTGTATAGCTAAGTTGTGAAGTGATGCGGTGCAGCGAATGCACCGCTGATCTTTTGTGGTGAAGAGATTTCTGTGGCGAGGGGATTTATCCCCGTTGGGCTGCGAAGCAGTCCTAAAACCTTTCACCGCGATCTATCTGACACACCGCGTTGTCTGGTTTTTGGGGCCGCTTCGCGACCCAACGGGGATAAATCCCCTCGCCACAGGAATCCCCTTGTCACAGTTGTCAGTGTTCCAAACGCAAAAGATGCACCAACAAAAACGCCGCGATCCTCTCGCGGCGTTTTTGTGTCTGTTGCCTTACCCCAGGTTCTTGCCGAGCAGCGCGTGGTACAGCTCGCTGTCGCCGAGAATCCCGACCACTTTGTTGTTGTCGTGCAGCACCAGTTTGTTGCCGGTCTGATAACGAATCTGCAGCGCATCGCGCATGCCGATATTGGAATCCACCAGCGTCGGCCGGCGCCCCAGGCCTTCTACCGCCTGCCCTGGAATCCAGTTCTGCAGGTCCAGGCTCGCACCGTTCTGGCGTGCGCCCTTGATGGTATTACCCTCAGCCAGGTCCAGCCACGAATCGCCGCCCGGATCGAGGCACACCGAACCGTTGATGCGCTTGCAGTTGTCCAGGGTGCGCATCAGGCTGCGCCCGCACAGTACGTTCAGCGGGTTGGTGTGGGCGACGAAGGTGCGAACGTAGTCATCCGCGGGGTTGAGGACGATTTCTTCAGGCTTGCTGTACTGGATGATCCGGCCGTCTTTCATGATTGCGATACGGCTGCCGAGCTTCAGGGCTTCGTCGAGGTCGTGACTCACGAAGACGATGGTTTTGTTCAGCTTGCGTTGCAGCTCCAGCAGTTCGTCCTGCAGGCCCTGGCGGATCAGCGGGTCGAGCGCCGAGAAGGGTTCGTCCATCAGCAGAATGTCGGCGTCCATCGCCAGCGCACGGGCCAGGCCCACACGTTGCTGCATGCCACCGGACAGCTCATCGGGTTTCTTGTTGCGCCATTGGGTCAGGCCCACCAGTTCGAGTTTTTCATCGACCAGTTTCTTGCGTTCCTTCTCCGGACGGCCCTGCATTTCCAGGCCGAAGCTGATGTTCTCGCGCACCGTCAGCCAAGGCATCAGGGCGAACTTCTGGAACACCATCGCGATGCGCTTGGTGCGCATCATTTTCAGTTCGGCGGCGGTGCAGGAGGCAATGTTGATCTGCTTGCCTTCGTGCTCGACGAACAGCTTGCCACGGCTGACGGTGTTGAGGCCGTTGATGCAACGCAGCAGACTGGATTTGCCGGAGCCGGACAGGCCCATCAGCACGCAGATTTCACCTTTTTCGATATCCAGGCTGGCCTTTTCGACACCAACGATCTGCCCGGTCTTTTTCAGGATCTCGCTGCGGGTCAAGCCCTGGTCGAGAAGTTTCAGTGCTTCGCGCGGATCTTTGGTGAAGATCACGTCGACGTCTTCGAAGCGAATTATGCTCATGCGTCACCCCCTACTTTGGCGTCGGGTTGTTTGCAGATACGGTCGAGCATGATCGCCAGCAGTACGATCGCCAGGCCCGCTTCGAAGCCCAGGGCGATATCAGCAGTGTTCAGTGCGTTGACCACCGGTTTACCCAGCCCGTCGGCGCCCACCAGTGCCGCGATCACCACCATCGACAGCGACAGCATGATGCACTGGGTGATACCGGCCGCGATGCTCGGCATGGCGTGGGGCAGTTCAATCCGTGTAAGCAGTTGGCGACGCGAGCAGCCAAAGGCCTTGCCGGCGTCCATCAGTTCTTGCGGGACATCGCGGATGCCCAGGTAGGTCAGGCGGATCGGCGCGGCAATGGCGAACACCACCGTCGAGATCAGGCCCGGGACCACACCCAGCCCGAAGAGGGTCAGGGTAGGAATGAGGTAAACGAAGGTCGGTACGGTCTGCATCAGATCGAGTACCGGACGCATTACAGTGTAGAACATCGGCTTGTGCGCGGCGACGATACCCAAGGGTACGCCGATGACCACGCAGACCAGGGTGGCGAACAACACCTGGGCCAGGGTTTCCATGGTTTCCTGCCAGTACCCCAAGTTGAGGATCAGCAGGAAGGAGGCAACGACGAAGGCGGTGAGCCCCCATTTGCGCTGGATGAAGTGGGCAAGTATTGCGATTAGGCCGATCAAGACCAGCGGGTTGAACCAGGTCAGCGCAAACGTCACGCCGTGGATCATCGTCTCCAGTGACACGGCAATTGCGTCGAAGGTGTTGGCGCCGTGTTGCGTCAACCATTCGACGAAGCCTGCGATGTACTGGCCTAGAGGTATTTTCTGATCAATCAGCATGGTAGTGAACGTCCGCATGCAAGGAAATAAACAGCCCGGACGGCATACGCCGTCCGGCATAAGCGATGCTCTCTAATTCAAGGCTGTGCGAGCTTGGCTTTAACGGCCTCCAGGCCTGGTTTACCGTCAATGGTGGTCACGCCAGCGAGCCAGGTATCGAGCACCTGGGGATTCTTTTTCAGCCAGGCCTTGGCGGCCGCGTCAGGCTTCATTTTGTCGTCCAGGATGTTGCCCATCAGTTCACTTTCCATGTCGACGGTGAACTCCAGGTTCTTCAGCAACTGACCGACGTTGCTGCATTCCGCGGCGTAACCCTTGCGGGTGTTGGTCGCCACGGTGGCGGCGCCAAAATCGGGGCCGAAGAAGTCGTCGCCGCCGGTCAGGTATTGAATTTTGAAGCGCTTGTTCATCGGGTGCGGCGCCCAGCCCAGGAACACCACGGAAGTGTCGCGTTTCTGTGCGCGGTCGACTTGGGAAAGCATGCCTGCTTCGCTGGATTCGACAACCTTGAAACCGGCGTCTTTGAGGCCGAAGGCGTTCTTGTCGATCATGCTCTGGATCAGACGGTTGCCGTCGTTTCCTGGCTCGATCCCGTAGATCTTGCCGTCGAGCTCTTTCTTGAATTTGGCGATGTCGGCGAAGTCATGCAGCCCCTTGTCGTAAAGGGCTTGAGGGACGGCCAGGGTGTATTTGGCGCCCTTGAGGTTGGTGCGTACGGTGTCCACGGTGCCGGCATCGCGATAGGGCTTGATGTCGTTTTCCATGGTCGGCATCCAGTTACCCAGGAACACGTCCATGTTCTTGCCGTCGGCCAGGGACTTGTAGGTCACGGGCACGGAAATCATGGTGGTCTTGGTCTTGTAGCCGAGGGCGTTGAGTACGACGCTGGTGGTAGCGGTAGTCGCGGTAATGTCGGTCCAGCCGACATCGGAGAAGTTTACGGTGCTGCATTGGGCCGGTTCGACGGCTTGGGCCAGAACCGGCAGACTAAGCAGGGCGGCCAACAACAACGACGGGGAACCTTTCATGGATGGACTCCTTGGTGTTTTTTTTTGGCAGTGTTTCCGACTGGAACCACCGCACTTATAGGTTGCGGTTGGATGGCGTTCTGGAGACAGCTCTACCACGGCGCCTTGCAATCGAGTCGATACGATCATGTACCAGTGAAAATCTGACGCCTACAGGGTGCGTCGTAACCAGTACAGGGATGGTCGCATCCAGTGTCGGTGACGTCGTTTACAGCTTTTTTCAGCCTCTTTTGTCCGTCTGAGCCGCAAAAAAACGGCGAAAACACGACGTGAAAGACACGCGGCGTTCGTGGACATGAGTGCGTCGGTGTGAGACGTCGAACGACAGGATAAAAGCCTGATGATGCGGCCATCCCGACGGATTGCAGCTTGAGCGTAGCAGCTCCGTCACCGGGCGCTCCTGCGCCTGGAGTTGGCACATCTAGGAGTCCGGCAGCAATGGCTATCAGTGTTTTCGACCTGTTCAAAATCGGCATCGGCCCTTCCAGTTCACACACCGTGGGGCCTATGCGGGCGGCGGCGCTGTTCGTGCAGGGCTTGCGCGAACGGGGGCAGCTTGAGCACGTTCGACGTGTCGACGTGCAGCTCTTTGGTTCGCTGTCGGCCACCGGCATCGGCCACGGCAGCGACAACGCGGTGATCATGGGGCTGATGGGCGAGTGGCCGGACGCGATCGATCCGTCGCAAATCGGCATTCGCATCGACATCCTGCGCGAAACCGGCACGTTGTTGCTCGACGGCCGCCTGCCGGTCCCGTTCATCTGGGCCAGGGACATGCGCCTGATCGATGAAAACCTGCCCTTTCACCCCAATGCCATGACCCTGATTGTCGAAGGCGATGACGGCGAGTTGCATCGCGATACCTACTATTCGGTCGGTGGCGGTTTTGTCGTCGATGAGGCGCAAGCCAGCAGCGGTGTGGTCGATATGGATCGCACCATGCTGCCGTTCGATTTTTCCAGCGCCGCCGAGCTGCTGGAGTTGTGTAAAAAGCACAACCTGCGAGTGGCCGAGCTGATGATGGCCAACGAGAAGGTCTGGCGCAGCGAAGAGGAAATTCGCAGTGGCCTGATGCACCTCTGGCGCGCCATGCAGGATTGCGTCGAGCACGGCCTCAAGCACGAGGGTATCCTGCCCGGCGGCCTGAACGTGCGCCGTCGCGCGGCCAAATTGCATCGCAGCTTGCAGGAGCTGAACAAGCCCAACGTGATCGGCTCGACGCTGAGCGCCATGGAGTGGGTCAACCTGTTCGCCCTGGCGGTCAACGAAGAGAACGCCGCCGGCGGGCGCATGGTCACGGCACCGACCAATGGGGCGGCCGGGATCATTCCGGCGGTGTTGCACTACTTCATGAAGTTCAGCGAGCACGTGACCGACGCCAATGTCGTCGACTACTTGCTCGGCGCGGCTTCGGTCGGGATTCTGTGCAAGAAGAACGCCTCGATTTCCGGTGCCGAAGTCGGTTGCCAGGGCGAAGTCGGCTCGGCCTGCGCCATGGCGGCGGCTGGATTGGCGGAAATCCTTGGCGCCACACCGGAACAACTGTGTAACGCGGCGGAAATCGGCCTGGAGCATAACCTGGGGCTCACGTGCGATCCGGTGGGCGGCCTGGTGCAGGTGCCGTGCATCGAGCGCAACGCGATTGCGGCGGTGAAGGCGATTAACGCGGCGCAAATGGCTTTGCGAGGCGATGGTCAGCACTTTATCTCCCTGGACCGAGTGATTCGCACCATGCGCGATACCGGTGCCGATATGCATGACAAATATAAAGAGACGTCGCGGGGTGGGTTGGCGGTTAGTGCGGTTGAATGCTGAGATCGAGTCGCCCTGTGGCGAGGGGATTTATCCCCGTTGGACTGCGCAGCAGTCCCATTTTTTTGGGGCCGCTTCGCAGTCCAACGGGGATAAATCCCCTCGCCACAGGAATCGTGACAGCCACAGACCAGTCAAAACTGCGCGTAAAGTGAACACCTGCTACAACACGCGCCACCTTTTGGCGCGTCGCAAACAGGTAAACGACTTTCACACGGTCAGGGATCCGCAACGCTCCTGACCATCCGTCACCCGTGCCTGCGGTGACACTCTTACAGAGCTCCCTGTAGCTCTGTTCCCACAAGTGCTACCAATTTGCTCACACGCAACGGGGCAGAGCGCTTACCGCCATTGATGGCACTTATAACCTCTACTCCCTGCTCGTCATATATAGACACATTCCGACGTCGTTTTTAGGAGTTATTGAACGCGCATTCAAATTTAGGCATGGCAATTGCTCTGTCATTACAAAGCCCGTCTCCCACGCGAGAACGATGGCAATAACAAGAGCCTCCGCCTGAGGCCATCACCCGCTTTGTGTGAGGAGATACCGCGATGACGTCGTTCAACTCCGGGGCCCAACCCCAGAACCGTGCGCCTCAATCCATCGGCTTTCTGCTGCTGGACAATTTCACGCTGATTTCCCTGGCCTCCGCAGTCGAACCGCTGCGCATGGCCAACCAGTTGTCCGGCCGCGAGCTGTATCGCTGGACCACCCTCACCGTCGATGGCGGTCAAGTCTGGGCCAGTGACGGTCTGCAGATCACACCTGACGCCTCCATGCACAAAGCGCCTCCTCTGGACACCGTGATCGTCTGCGGTGGTATCGGTATTCAACGCACTGTTACCCGTGAACACGTGTCATGGCTGCAGAGCCAGGCGCGTCAGTCCCGTCGCCTGGGTGCGGTCTGCACGGGCAGCTGGGCCTTGGCGTGCGCCGGCCTGCTGGACGGTTTCGATTGCAGCGTGCACTGGGAATGCCTGGCGTCGATGCAGGAAGCGTTTCCGCGGGTGGCCATGAGTACCCGCCTGTTCACCCTTGACCGTAACCGCTTCACCAGCTCCGGTGGCACCGCGCCGCTGGACATGATGCTGCACCTGATCAGCCGCGATCACGGTCGTGAGCTGTCGGCCGCGATCTCGGAAATGTTCGTCTACGAGCGCATCCGCAATGAGCAGGATCACCAGCGCGTGCCGCTCAAGCACATGCTCGGCACCAATCAGCCGAAGTTGCAGGAAATCGTCGCGCTGATGGAAGCCAACCTCGAAGAGCCGATCGACCTCGACGAACTGGCGGTGTACGTCGCCGTGTCCCGTCGTCAGCTGGAGCGGCTATTCCAGAAATACCTGCATTGTTCGCCGTCGCGTTACTACCTGAAACTGCGCTTGATCCGCGCGCGGCAACTGCTCAAGCAAACGCCGATGTCGATCATCGAAGTGGCATCGGTCTGTGGCTTCGTGTCCACGCCGCACTTCTCCAAGTGCTACCGCGAATACTTCGGCATTCCGCCGCGCGACGAGCGCGTAGGTTCCAACACCACGCAGCAAGTGGCGATGATGCCGCTGCCGCAGGCATTGGTGCTGTCGCCGTTGTCCGGGCCGTTGTCGGCGCTGAGTCAGGCGCGTAATGAGTCGACTTTCGCTAGCGTAAGGCTTTAAACCGCATCAATTTCATCGCGAGCAAGCTCGCTCCCACAGGTTATTCGTTGAACCTGTGGGAGCGAGCTTGCTCGCGATTCGATTTATCGGGCAACGTGGCTCTGTTGGTACTCCGCCAACGCTGGCAGCAACTGCTTGTCGATGGCCTGGCGCACAGCCGGCAGGATCGTCGCGCTGCTGGTGTACATCTGCTTGACCATGGTGCGCAGCACGATGGCCCGTTCGTTGTTCAGACCTCGCACAGCAAATTCGCAAGCCTGCTCGGCCGTGGCGCCGCTCGGCACTTGAAAGCCCAATGACTTGAGCTTGCCCAACAGGTCTTCCTGGTCTATCAAATCGGCGTGCATCATGACGCAAATCCTTCTTCTGGGAATGGTCTCGTGGCTCGATTCTGGTAGTGGCACGCAGTGGCGGCAAGGGCGATTTGTCGTAATGGCAGCATTGACTATGAACAGGTCGTTTTCGGGCTATTTACCGGCGATGAGAGTCGGCACACTGGACCCAGCTCGCTTCACGAGGGTTTGGTCACCTTCGCACGGCAGCTCCTCAACAGTACCCTCTGCCTCGATCCTGTCACGGCTTGATCGGGGCTTTTTTTGCCTGTGAATCAATGGGGAAGATGTTGTCAGGAATGACGCCATCGCGAGCAGGCTCGCTCCCACATTTGATCTGCGTCGTGCACAAATCCCCTGTGGGAGCGAGCCTGCTCGCGATGAACGATGACGCGGTCTAGCGTAGCAACACAAGAATGCGCGACAACAATTCATCCCGATCCACATAACAGCCTTGGAAATGCCGAGCCCCGGTGGCAGGGTCGAAGGCGTTGCGGGCGTGCAAGGTGCGGCGGTTGTCAAAGCACCACAACTCGCCAGGGTTGAGCCGCTGCATCAAGCGAAAGCGAGGCTCGCGAGTCATCGCGATAAAGCGGCGATAGGCACGATAGAGCTTGGGCATCTGCTCCACCGAAGCATCGAACGGCCCCCGCAAAAAGTTCGCCATGCGGATTTCCGACACTTGCCCCAAGCCATCCAGTGCGATGATCGGTGCGAGGCAACGGTAGTCGCTGTGGCGGTCTTTATTGCGGAATTCCACGGGAATCTCGCAGAGGCTCTGGAATGATTCCGGGTCTTCCCTGCGCAGCGCCTCGGCGATGGCAAAACCATCGACAAAAATGCTCTCGCCACCCTCGGCATCGTTGACCAGGCAATGCAGGAACTGCAGTCCCGGTTGTAACTCGCGAGTCGGCAGATCGCTGTGCAACGGCAGGTTGAAAGCGGTGTAGGCGTTGCTGTCGGCATCGGCCTTGGATTGCACGTTGAACAGCACGCCGAAATTGCTCTCGCGGATGAAGGAAATGCGCTGGGCGACCTGCTTCAGCGAGCCGGGCTCGGTGGGTACGCCACGGACCTGGGTCAGGCCGGTGTCGCGCACGACCAGCAGCCATTGCAACAGAGCCTGGTTGTCGTTCATCAGCGCTTGATACTCGAACACCGGCAACTGCAAGTCACTGTGCCAAAGCCTGGCTTTGGGCTTGCCTGCCAGGCGCTCGGCGCGGGATTCGTCGTCATAGGCGTGGGCTCGCAACCAGCCAGGGTCGAAGCGGCTGAGGTGGCCATCCTGCCACTGGATACTCAGGCAACCTTCAGTATCGACGCTGGTTTGGACAGGCATCAGGTTGTCCGGTACATCGACGATTTCCAGCACCTGTTCGCGAGTCACCGTGTAGACGCATTGCGGGCACGGGCAATTGTCCCGCAGCCACGGATGGTGGAAGGGACTGACGCGGTTGTCGGCCCACTTCACCAGGACACGATCCGCCAAGGCCTGCACGCCTGTCAGCGCGCTGATCAACGGATAAGTACGGAAGTCGGCAAAAGCGGCGGCGGTGTTCATGCGATCTCCTTGTTATTTTTTTGGCGGTAATGCGATCACTCGGCCGATGTAGGCGGGGGCGGGCAGGTCGGTCTGTTCGGCGACGATGGCTTGCAGTTTCCCCAGGGTCACTTCGCTGAATGGAGTGGAGCTTGGCCCAGCGAGGTCGACGTGCAGCAGCATTTGCTCGTTGCCCGCCAGCTCCTTCGCGTCGCCCACCAGATGCAGGCTGTGGTAGAGGTGCAGGCGTTTACTGTCGTGGCCGATGATCTGCGTATGCACTTCGACATCGGCGTCGAGCTTCACTTCGTGCAGGTAATTAAGGTGCAGCTCCAGGGTGAACAGTGAGTTGCCGCTGGCTTCGCGGTTGTTGCTGTCCATGCCCAGGCGGTCCATCAGTGCATCGGTGGCGTAGCTGAAGATCAGCAGGTAGAAGGCGTCGCGCAGGTGGCCGTTGTAGTCGACCCAGTCGGGGATGATTCTTGTTTGGTAGATGGTTAGTGCAGGCATGTTGTGGGATTCCAAATGTGTGGTGACTGACCTGCCGCTATCGCGAGCAAGCTCGCTTGTATGTTTAGACTTGAAGGGGCGGGGCCGCTCCTGCTGGCGCATTACTCGCTAAACGCCATCCCATGCTTCTCTTTGGTGGTTTTCACCGCCTCCAGCACCGCCAGCAGACAGTCATCACGATAGCGTTCCAGCGCCGAAATGCTGTGGGTGCCCAGTTGATCGCTGGTGCCATCGACCACATCGTCGATCAGCTTGTCGGTCAGCTCCGGCGCTGGCAAATAAGTCCACGGCAACTGCAATGCCGGGCCGAACTGCGCCATGAAGTGGCGCATGCCCGCATCGCCGCCGGCCAGAGTGTAGGTCAGGAACGTGCCCATGAACGACCAGCGCAGGCCGGCGCCAAAACGAATTGCGTCGTCGATTTCGCCAGTGGTCGCCACACCGTCGTTGACCAGGTGCAACGCCTCGCGCCACAGCGCTTCGAGCAGGCGGTCGGCGATGAATCCCGGCACTTCCTTGCGCACGTGCAGCGGGCGCATGCCGAGGGATTCGTAGACTTTCATCGCCGCTTGCACGGCTTCGGGGGCGGTGTTTTTGCCGCCGACCACCTCCACCAGTGGCAACAGGTAAACCGGGTTGAACGGGTGCCCGACCACGCAGCGTTCCGGGTGAGTCGAACTCTCGTAGAACTCACTTGGCAACAGGCCGGAGGTACTGGAGCCGATCAAGGCATTGGGCTTGGCCCCGGCGCTGATCTTGCTGTGCAGTTCCAGTTTCAGTTCAAGGCGTTCAGGGGCACTTTCCTGGATGAAATCGGCGTCGCGCACGCATTCTTCGATGGTCGCGACAAAGCGCAGGCGATCCTGCGAGGCACCGGGCGCCAGGCCTTGTTTCTCCAGCGCGCCCCAGGCATTGGCGACGCGTTGGCGCAGGGCGGCTTCGGCGCCGGGTGCAGGGTCCCATGCAACTACGTCGAGGCCGTGGGCAAGGGCGCGGGACACCCAGCCGCTGCCGATGACACCGCTGCCCAGAGCGGCGAAGGTTTTGATTTCGGTGATAAAGCTCATGGCGACTTCCTAAAAAACGGTGATTCCTTGTGGGAACAGGCTCTTGTGGCGAGGGGATTTAGCGAAACGTCGCACCGCCCCGTCCGGCTGCGAAGCAGTCGTAATCCCGGTGAATGCGGTGTAACTGAAACACCGTATTCACCGATTTAGGGCCGCTTCGCGCCCCAGCGGGGATAAATCCCCTCGCCAAAAAAGCCCACACCCACAGGGTCAAAAGGTGTGTGGGTTTATCCGCGCTGGGTCAGGCCCATTTTCTTGCGGCCTTCAGCCGGGGTCAGAACGCGGGCGCCGAGGCGGCTGAGGATTTCGCTGGCACGTTCAACCAACTGACCGTTGGTCGCCAGTACGCCCCTGTCCAGCCACAAATTGTCTTCCAGCCCGACTCTCACGTTGCCACCCAGCAGCACGGCTTGCGCGGCCATCGGCATTTGCATGCGGCCGATGCCGAAGCCGGCCCACACGGCGTCTGCAGGCAGATTGTCGACCATGGCTTTCATGGTGGTGGTGTCGGCCGGCGCGCCCCACGGGATGCCCAGGCACAGTTGGAACAGCGGATTGTCGAGCAGGCCTTCCTTGATCATCTGCTTGGCGAACCACAGGTGACCGGTGTCGAAAATCTCCAGCTCAGGCTTGACGCCCAGCTCTTGAATACGCTTGGCACCAGCACGCAGCTGCGCCGGGGTGGAGACGTAAATGGTGTCGCCATCGCCGAAGTTCAGCGTGCCGCAATCGAGGGTGCAGATTTCCGGCAGCAGTTCTTCGACGTGGGCCAGGCGGGTCAGCGGACCAACCAGGTCAGTGTTCGGGCCGAACTCCATCGGGTTCTCGCCAGCGCCGATTTCCAGGTCGCCGCCCATGCCGGCGGTGAGGTTGACGATGATGTCGACGTCGGCCTCGCGAATGCGCTCCATCACTTCGCGGTACAGCGCCACGTCGCGGCTGAACTTGCCGGTTTCAGGGTCGCGGACATGGCAGTGAACCACGGTGGCGCCGGCCTTGGCGGCTTCCACGGCGGCAGCCGCGATCTGTTTCGGGGTGACCGGCACGTGTGGGCTCCTGGCGGTCGTGTCGCCAGCACCGGTGAGTGCGCAGGTGATGATGACGTCGTGGTTCATGAGACGGTTTCCTTCAGGCGTGGTGGTCCCGTTCGCAGCCCTGTCGGGCTGCGAGGCGGTTGTTCGGTTCAGGGTTATTTGCTGGTCAGTTTCAGGTTTTCAGCAGCCGGTTTGCCATCGAAGGTGGTGACGCCCTCGAGCCAGCGTTGCTTGTCTTGTGGATGATCTTTGAGCCATTGCTTGGCCGACTCGAAGGCGTCCTTGTGATCCAGCAGCGGCTGCATCATCCGGCTCTCGTCTTCGGCGGTGAACGTCAGGTTGCTCAATAGGCGACCGATGTTCGGGCACTGTTCGGCGTATTTCGGCGCGGTGACGGTCCAGACCGTGGCCATGCCTTCGTTCGGGCCGAGGGCGTCGTCGCTGCCGGAGAGATAGGTCATCTGTACGTTGACGTTCATTGGGTGCGGCGCCCAGCCAAAGAACACCACGGCTTCATTGCGGCGCACAGCGCGATCCACCGCCGCGAGCATGCCGGCCTCGCTGGACTCGACCAGCTGGAACTTGCCGAGGCCGAACTGGTTCTTGGCAATCATCGCCTTGATCTGGGTGTTGGCGCCCGAGCCTGGCTCGATGCCGTAGATCTTGCCGCCCAGCTCTTTTTCGAACCTGGCGATGTCGGCGAAGGTTTTCAGGCCTTTGTCGGCAAGATAAGTCGGTACGGCGAGGGTAGCGCGGGCATCTTTCAAGCTTGGCGCTTCCAGCACCTTGACCTGATTGGCGTCGACGAACGGGGTGATGGTCTGGGTCATCAGCGGGTTCCAGTAACCCAGGAACAGGTCCAGGCGCTGATCGCGAATCCCGGCGAAGATGATTTGCTGGGAGGCGCTGGTTTGTTTGGTTTTGTAGCCGAGGCCATCGAGCAATACCTGGGTCATCGCACTGGTCGCGATCACGTCGGTCCAGTTCACTACACCCATGCGCACGTTCTGGCACGCGGCGGGTTCGGCGGCCATGACACTGGCGCTCAGGAAAGCGGTACCACTGAGTGCAAGAACACAGCTGCTGATCAGTCGTTTCATTCTCAGGTTCCTCGGCAGTTTCATTATTGTGGGTCCGGTCGTCTGTGCGCCGGTGATGTCACGTTACGCAGCTAATGTGGCACGAAAGCGCACTGCGGCGACCGACTCTTGCACTGCGGCGACCTGTGCTCTTGAATGCCGCTGGCAAGTGGCGTATCAACGTCCTCACGCTTCCCGTCCTCTCGTTACCCGGCTTTTCGTTACCTGCCTATCGAGTGCGCTCCATGTCCCAGGATTTCTATTTCTTGTTGATGCCGGGTTTCTCGGCCATTGGATTCATCTCGGCCATCGAGCCGTTGCGGGTCGCCAATCGCTTCCGTGGCGAGCTGTATCGCTGGCATGTATTGAGCGCCGATGGCGGGGCGGTGCTGGCCAGCAACGGCATGTCGGTCAACGCCGATGCGGCGCTGGAGCCGCTGAAAAAAGGCGCGACGCTGCTGGTGGTGGCGGGCTTCGAGCCGCTGAAATTCGCCACCCCGGCGCTGGAGCACTGGCTGCGCCGGCTGGACAACGAAGGCGTGACCCTCGGCGCCATCGACACCGGCAGCTTTATCCTCGCCGAAGCCGGCCTGCTCGACGGCCACCGCCTGACCCTGCACTGGGAAGCCATCGACGCCTTCAAGGAGTCCTATCCGCAGCTCAGCGTCACCCAGGAGCTGTTCGAAATCGACCGTCGGCGCATTACCTCTGCCGGCGGCACCGCCTCCATTGATTTAATGCTGGATCTGATCGCCCAGGCCCACGGCCCGGAACTGGCGATCCAGGTCAGCGAGCAATTCGTGCTCGGCCGCATCCGCCCGCGTAAAGACCACCAGCGTATGGAAGTCGCCACGCGTTATGGCATCAGTAACAAGAAACTGGTGCATGTAATTGGTGAGATGGAGCAGCACAGCGAACCGCCGCTGAGTACATTGGAGTTGGCGGAATCGATCAAAGTGACGCGGCGTCAGCTGGAGCGGTTATTCCGCCTGCACCTGAACGACACACCGAGCAATTTCTACCTGCGGTTGCGGTTGGAAAAGGCTCGGCAGTTGTTGCGCCAGACCGACATGAGCGTGCTGGAAGTGAGCATTGCTTGCGGGTTTGAATCGCCGTCGTATTTCACCCGGAGTTATCGGGCGAAGTTCGAGCGTTGCCCGAGGGAGGATCGGCGTACCGCGAAAGTATAGACACCTTGAAAACCTGTGGGAGCGGGCTTGCCCACGATGAGGGCGGCACATTCAACATTGATGATGACTGACACTCCGCCATCGCGGGCAAGCCCGCTCCCACAGTGAATTGGTATGGGTTGAGAGACCTGTTACTTCTTCATGAGCGCCGAGCAAGCCGCCTTGTACGCCTCATGCTGATACTTGTTCAGCGTCTCCGACGGCTCAAAACCGTGTTTCTTGGCTTGCGCATTGATCGTCTGCGGCGACAACAGCGTCACCTCACAATTTTCCAACAACTGGAAAACACCCTCGATTTTGAACGTAGTCGGCCCGCCAGCGAACTCACCTTTCTTTCCTCGTTTCTTGATGACGATCCGATCAATCGAATTCTCCCGCACGAACGACGCAACCTGAGCCGCGAACACTTTGACGTTGGCGGCTTCGTCGTCATCGTCGAGAGCGATTTTCTTGGTGGCGAGCGCGACATGGTTCAGCGCCGAGCCTTCAAGAGCGGCCACGGCAATGATCGCTTCGCTGCCTTTGATTTCGATGCCGCAAACTTTCATGTTGAATCCCTTTTCTGGCTGAAGGCGTGCAGCTTACAGCTCAAGTTGATTGGCGGTGATGCCAAACGCCGCAGCAATTTTTTCGCGGGTGGCCTTGCGCGGCTTCGCGACGTTTTCCTGCTGGGCGAAAGCTGGTTGGGAGATACCCATGCGTTTGGCCACTTCATCCTGTGTAAGGTTCAAGTGTTCGCGCCAGGCGCGAATCGGCGTCGCACCATCGACAATACGGCTGACGACTTCATGGGGAATCAGATCGGGCTCAATCCTCTGCGCGACATATTGCGCGTAGGGAATGACCACGAAAGCAGGATTTCCATCTGCGTCGTTGATGATTTGAACGTCAGTAGGTGCGTTCATCGCGTTTTTTGACCTCTTGAATACTGACAACTTTGATTGCGCCATCCCAATCGAACATGACTCGGTAGTGACCTACTCGAAGTCGATAGGCGTAGTCATGACCGACCAGTGCTTTGACGTTGCCTATATCAGGTATGTCAGTCAGCGCCGTGACGGCATCACGAACCTGGATCTGGTGAGCGGAATGCAATTTCAAAAGCTGCTTAACGGCCTATCGAGTCCAGTGAATACTGTTCATGAGAGAATATAAGTCTTTTATAAGATATGCCAATCCTTACTTATATTTCATCGTCGGCCAATGAACGAAGCATGTCGGGATGTTGCTCGGCTCACTCCTGCCCAATCAACTCCAAAAACTCCGACCGCTCATCACTCATCCGCGCCACGCAATCATTTTGCGCGATGGTGAATGCCTTGCTGCCGGCGGTGGCCGGGAAGGCTTCGATGGCGCAATCGGCGTCGCGGGTTTTCAGCCATTGCTGTTGCGCTGCCTTGATCTTGGCGGTGATGTCGGCCAATTGCGACGGATTCTTGCCATAGAGCGACTGCATGCGTTCGGCCAGGCTTTTGTAGTTCTCGCTCAGCAGATCTTCGGCGGTAGTTTTGCTGAAGGCGGAGCATTCCAGGGTCTGGACGTCGTTTTCGACTTTGTCGCAGGGGGTGTCGTCGGACTCCTCGGCGGCGTGCACGCCGGTCGCAATCAGTGCCAAAGCCAAGAAGATGAATTTCATGTGGTTGCCGCTCCCATCCAGTGAAGCATCTAGAGATGTGGCGAATTCTGGCCCAAGCAGAACGGCTTGAACAGGTCGGCAATTATGCCTTGCGACGACCCTTTGTCGCGGATTGACGCTTTCGGCAAACCCCCTGTCGTTTTTGCACCCGGCTGCCCCGTCCCTCAGGCATATGCTGGCCCCAAAGCGCCGGCAGACGATTCGGCGCATGAATCGCTAATAAGGGGACAGCCTGATGAGCCCAGCCGAATTGCACGCCGACAGCATCGTTATCGACGGGCTGATTATTGCCAAGTGGAACCGTGAGCTGTTCGAAGACATGCGCAAGGGCGGTTTGACCGCGGCCAACTGCACGGTGTCGGTGTGGGAAGGCTTCCAGGCCACCGTCAACAACATCGCCGCCAGCCAGAAGCTGATCCGCGAGAACAGCGACCTGGTGATTCCGGTACGTACCACCGCTGATATCCGCAAGGCCAAGGAACAGGGCAAGACCGGCATCCTCTTCGGCTTCCAGAATGCCCACGCCTTTGAAGACCAGATCGGCTATGTCGAGGTGTTCAAGCAGCTCGGCGTCGGTATTGTGCAGATGTGCTACAACACCCAGAACCTGGTGGGTACCGGTTGCTACGAGCGTGACGGCGGCCTGTCGGGCTTCGGTCGTGAAATCGTTGCCGAGATGAACCGTGTCGGCGTGATGTGCGATCTGTCCCACGTCGGTTCCAGGACTTCCGAAGAAGTCATCCTCGAATCGAAAAAACCGGTCTGCTACTCCCACTGCCTGCCGTCGGGTCTCAAAGAGCACCCGCGCAACAAGTCCGATGAAGAACTGAAGTTCATTGCCGACCACGGCGGTTTCGTCGGCGTGACCATGTTCGCGCCGTTCCTGGCCAAGGGCATCGATTCGACCATCGACGACTACGCCGAAGCCATCGAATACACCCTGAACATCGTCGGCGAAGACTCGATCGGCATCGGCACCGACTTCACCCAGGGTCACGGCCAGGACTTCTTTGAGTACCTGACCCACGACAAGGGCTACGCCCGCCGCCTGACCAGCTTCGGCAAGATCATCAACCCGCTGGGCATCCGCACCGTCGGCGAGTTCCCGAACCTCACCGAAACCCTGCTCAAGCGCGGCCACTCCGAGCGCGTGGTGCGCAAGATCATGGGCGAAAACTGGGTCAACGTTTTGAAAGACGTCTGGGGCGAATAAGCCGCCGCACTTCTGAATCCTTACCTGCGGCCATTCGCGCCGCAGGCAATACCAAAATTTTTCTGGAGTTAAGTTTCCATGGCCAAGATCGCCCCGCAATTGCCTATCGAAGTCGACAGCGAGACCGGTGTCTGGACGTCCGACGCCCTGCCGATGCTGTATGTGCCGCGTCATTTCTTCGTCAACAATCACATGGGCATCGAGGAAGTGCTGGGCGCCGAAGCCTATGCCGAGATTCTCTACAAGGCCGGCTACAAGTCCGCCTGGCACTGGTGTGAAAAAGAAGCCGAATGCCACGGCCTGGAAGGCGTCGCGGTGTTCGAGCACTACATGAAGCGGCTGTCGCAGCGCGGCTGGGGCCTGTTCAAGATCCAGGACATCGACCTCGATAAAGGCACCGCCAGCGTCAAGCTCGAACACTCGGCATTCGTCTACGTTTACGGCAAGGTCGGGCGCAAGGTCGACTACATGTTCACCGGCTGGTTTGCCGGCGCGATGGACCAGATCCTCGCCGCTCGCGGCAGCAAGATCCGCACCGTGGCCGAGCAAGTCTACGGTGGCTCCGAAGAGGGCCACGAAGATGGCTTGTTCATCGTCAAGCCGTTGTAAGTCGAGGAACCCGCCATGGCTTTCGAAGCAATGTTCCAGCCGATCCAGATCGGCAAACTGACCATCCGTAACCGCGTGCTCAGCACCGCGCACGCCGAGGTCTATGCGACCGACGGCGGCATGACCACCGACCGGTACGTCAAGTACTACGAAGAGAAGGCCAAGGGCGGGATCGGCCTGGCGATCTGCGGCGGTTCGTCCGTCGTGGCCATCGACAGCCCGCAGGAGTGGTGGAGTTCGGTAAACCTGTCCACCGACCGCATCATTCCTCACTTCCAGAATCTTGCCGACGCCATGCACAAGCACGGCGCCAAGATCATGATCCAGATTACCCACATGGGCCGGCGCTCGCGCTGGGACGGCTTCAACTGGCCGACGCTGATGTCGCCATCAGGCGTGCGTGAGCCGGTGCACCGTGCCACCTGCAAGACCATCGAGCCGGAAGAAATCTGGCGGGTGATCGGTAACTACGCGCAGGCAGCCCGCCGCGCCAAGGCCGGTGGCCTGGACGGTGTCGAACTGTCAGCGGTGCACCAGCACATGATCGACCAGTTCTGGAGCCCGCGGGTCAACAAGCGCACCGACGAATGGGGCGGCAGCTTCGAAGGCCGCATGAAGTTCGGCCTGGAAGTGTTGAAAGCCGTGCGCGCCGAGGTCGGTGACGATTTCTGCGTGGGCATGCGCATCTGCGGTGACGAGTTCCACCCGGATGGCCTGTCCCACGAGGACATGAAGCAGATCGCCAAATATTACGACGACACCGGCATGCTCGATTTCCTCGGCGTCGTGGGTTCGGGTTGCGACACCCACAACACCCTGGCCAACGTGATTCCGAACATGAGCTACCCGCCGGAGCCGTTCCTGCATCTGGCCGCCGGCATCAAGGAAGTGGTCAAGGTTCCGGTGCTGCACGCGCAGAACATCAAGGACCCGAACCAGGCCACGCGGATTCTGGAAGGCGGTTACGTCGACATGGTCGGCATGACCCGCGCGCACATTGCCGACCCGCACCTGATCGCCAAGATCAAGATGGGCCAGATCGACCAGATCAAACAATGCGTCGGCGCCAACTACTGCATCGACCGTCAGTATCAAGGCCTGGACGTGTTGTGCATCCAGAACGCGGCGACCTCCCGTGAATACATGGGCCTGCCGCACATCATCGAAAAAACCACCGGCGTGAAACGCAAGGTGGTGGTGGTCGGGGCCGGCCCTGCCGGTATGGAAGCTGCCCGGGTCGCCGCCGAGCGTGGCCACGACGTGACCCTGTTCGAGAAAAAGGAATTCATCGGCGGCCAAATCACCACGGCGTCGAAAGCGCCGCAGCGGGACCAGATCGCCGGTATCACCCGCTGGTACCAGCTGGAACTGGCACGCCTGAAAGTCGACCTGCGCCTGGGCACCGCGGCGGATGCGCCAACCATCATGGACCTGCGTCCGGACGTGGTGGTGCTCGCCGTCGGCGGTCATCCGTTCGTCGAGCAGAACGAACACTGGGGCGCGGCTGAAGGCCTGGTGGTCAGCAGCTGGGACATCCTCGATGGCAAGGTTGCACCTGCCAAGAACGTACTGGTCTACGACACCATTTGCGAATTCACCGGCATGTCGACCGCCGACTTCCTCGCCGACAAGGGCAGCCAGGTCGAGATCGTCACCGATGACATCAAGCCGGGCGTGGCGATTGGCGGTACGTCGTTCCCGACCTACTACCGCAGCATGTACCCGAAAGAAGTGATCATGACCGGCGACATGATGCTGGAGAAGGTCTACCGCGAAGGCGACAAGCTGGTGGCGGTGCTGGAAAACGAATACACCGGCGCCAAAGAGGAGCGGGTGGTGGACCAGGTGGTCATCGAGAACGGCGTGCGTCCGGACGAAGAAATCTATTACGCGATGAAGGAAGGCTCGCGCAACAAAGGCCAGATCGACGTCGAAGCCTTGTTCGCGATCAAGCCGCAGCCTTGCCTGGAGCAGAGCGGGGACGGCTACCTGCTGTTCCGCATCGGCGACTGTGTGGCCCAGCGCAACGTGCACGCGGCGATCTACGACGCGCTGCGGCTGTGCAAGGATTTCTAAGAGCTTGCACATAAGCCTGTGGGAGCGAGCCTGCTCGCGATGGACGTGAACGATGGCGCGGGCAGACTGATGTAACGCGACGTTCTCAGGTTTTTCGCGAGCAGGCTCGCTCCTACAGGGAATCGGGCAAGGCATCCAGGTAGTTTGGCCTGCAAGACCCTGCGGTCTTTGGGAGCTTCACCATGTTGAACACCCTTCTTCCAATCCTGTTGTTCGCTGCCTTGGGCCTCGCGGTTCTGGGCGCGTTGCGGCGGGTGTCCATGTGGCGCCGAGGTCGTGCTTCGAAAGTCGACCTGATCGGCGGCCTGTTCGCCATGCCCAAGCGCTACATGGTCGACCTGCACCACGTGGTGGCGCGGGACAAATACATCGCCAACACTCACGTCGCCACGGCCGGCGGCGCGGTGGCATCCATCGTGCTGGCGATACTGGTTCACGGTTTCGGCCTGCATAACCGTTTGCTCGGTTATGCGCTGTTGCTGATGACCGCAGTGATGTTCGTGGGGGCGATTTTCGTCTACCTGCGCCGACGCAATCCTCCGGCCCGTTTGTCCAAAGGCCCGTGGATGCGCCTGCCGAAAAGTTTGTTGGCGTTCTCGGCTTCGTTCTTTGTAATGACTCTGCCGGTCGCAGGCATCCTTCCGGAAAACTTCGGCGGCTGGATTCTGGCAGCAATTCTTTTTGTCGGTGTGTTGTGGGGCGTCTCGGAGCTGTTCTTCGGCATGACCTGGGGCGGCCCGATGAAGCACGCCTTCGCCGGTGCCCTGCACCTTGCCTGGCACCGTCGCGCCGAGCGCTTCGGTGGCGGTCGATCCACCGGTTTGAAACCGCTGGACCTGAACGACCCAAGCGCACCGCTGGGCGTGGAAAAACCCAAGGATTTCACCTGGAACCAATTGCTCGGCTTCGACGCCTGCGTGCAGTGCGGTAAATGCGAAGCGGCGTGCCCGGCATTCGCCGCCGGTCAGCCGTTGAACCCGAAGAAACTGATTCAGGACATGGTCGTCGGCCTGGCCGGCGGCACCGATGCCAAATTCGCCGGCAGCCCTTATCCCGGCAAACCGATTGGCGAACACGCCGGTAATCCGCACCAGCCGATCGTCAACGGTCTGGTGGACGCCGAAACCCTATGGTCGTGCACCACTTGCCGCGCCTGCGTCGAGGAATGTCCGATGATGATCGAGCACGTCGATGCCATCGTCGACATGCGTCGCCATCTGACCCTGGAAAAAGGCGCGACCCCGAACAAGGGCGCCGAAGTCCTGGAAAACCTGATCGCCACCGACAACCCGGGCGGCTTCGCCCCGGGCGGGCGGATGAACTGGGCGGCGGACTTGAACCTCAATCTGCTCAGCGAAAAGAAATCCACCGACGTGCTGTTCTGGGTCGGCGACGGCGCCTTCGACATGCGCAACCAGCGCACCTTGCGCGCGTTCGTCAAAGTGTTGAAAGCGGCGAAAATCGACTTCGCGGTACTCGGCCTCGAAGAGCGCGACAGCGGTGACGTGGCCCGACGCCTGGGCGACGAGGCAACCTTCCAGTTGCTGGCCAAACGCAACATCCAGACCCTGGCCAAGTACAGCTTCAACCGCATCGTCACCTGCGATCCGCACAGCTTCCATGTGCTGAAAAACGAATACGGCGCTTTCGATGGCAACTACCTGGTGCAGCACCACAGCACCTACATGGCGGAAATCATCGATGCTGGCGCGTTGAACCTCGGCCAGCACAAAGGCGACAGCGTGACCTATCACGATCCGTGCTACCTCGGCCGCTACAACGGCGAATACGAGGCGCCGCGGCAGGTCTTGCGCGCGCTCGGCATCGAGGTCAAGGAAATGCAACGCTCCGGTTTCCGTTCGCGCTGCTGCGGCGGTGGCGGCGGTGCGCCGATCACCGACATTCCGGGCAAGCAGCGTATCCCCGACATGCGCATGGAAGACATCCGCGAGACGGGCGCCGAACTGGTGGCCGTGGGCTGCCCGCAGTGCACCGCGATGCTTGAAGGCGTGGTCGAGCCGCGACCTCTGATCAAGGACATTGCCGAACTGGTGGCCGACGCGTTGCTTGAAGATCAGGCGCCGAGCAAGCCGGCCACACCGGCCCAACGTGAACCTGCGGAGGTGCACTGATGAGCGACATTATCCGCCGCGACCCCCGTGCCGAATGGATTGCCCGCAACCGCCTGCACCCGTTGCACGCGGCCATGCAACCGGCGCAACACAGCTGGATGGGGCCTAACGGCGTCATCCGCAAGAACCCCCATGGCATCGGCTTCATCGGCCCCAACGGGATCAAGCGCATTGACCGCAGCGGAGTTCAGCAAGGCGGGGCGACCAAGCGTACTGCCGCCGTTGAAGTGCAATTGCCGCTGCATCAGGTGCCTGCACCGGCGTTCTACATCAGCGTGGTGCCGGACATGGTCGGTGGCCGTTTGAGCAGCCACGACCGCGACTTGCTCGGTCTGGCTCATCAATTGGCCGGCAAGGACGGCGCGGTCCTGGCCGTGATCTTCGGCGAACATAAAGAGATCGCCTTTGCCTCGGCTGGCGTCGATCGCGTGCTGGTACTGGAAGGCGACGAGTTCAGCGGTTATGCACCGGAACAACGAGTGCAGGGCCTGCGGGCTGTGGATAACCAGTTCAGCCCGCGTCACTGGCTGCTGCCGGACAGTCGCAGCGGCGGTGGCGAATTGGGTCGGCGCTTTGCCGCTGCCCTGGGTGAACGCCCGGCCACGCGGGTCTGGCAGGTCAAGGATCAAGAGTGCATCGGTCGCGCCGGTGCCGGTTTACAAGACCTGGCGCGTCCGGTTGCACGGTTGATCCTGGCTGCCGTCGAATGCGCCGAGCCGGTCAGCGAAACCCGTCACGAAGCATTGCCGGTGGAGTTATCCACAACCGTCGCCCGCAGTCTCTCGCGCATCGAGGATCTGGGGGCGGTGGCGGTGGACCCGGCGGCGATTCCCATGGCCGAGGCCGAATTCATTTTCTCCGGCGGCAACGGGGTCAAGGATTGGGATTTGTTCCACCAGACCGCCGCAGCCCTTGGCGCCACCGAAGGCGCGTCCCGGGTGGCGGTGGACGATGGTTTCATGGCTCGCGACCGTCAGGTCGGCGCGTCCGGCACCTGGGTCACCGCGCGGGTCTACGTGGCGGTGGGGATTTCCGGGGCGATCCAGCACCTGCAGGGCATCGGCGCCTGCGACAAGGTGGTGGCGATCAACCTCGACCCAGGCTGCGACATGATCAAACGGGCAGACCTGTCGGTAATCGGCGAGAGTGCCGAGATTCTTCGTGCCTTGGTCGCGGCGGTTGAGGCCTATCGCAACGACGCCAAGCGCGATGCGGCTTAAGGAAAGGAAAGGGTTATGAGCACGAAAATCATCAGCCTGGTGTCCATCGGCGCCCACCCGACTTCCGGTCGACCACGTCGCGCGGAACAGGATGCGCGGGCGGTGGAGTTGGGCTTGCAGCTGGCTGGGGATAACTTGCAGGTGCTGCATGCCGGCGACATCGCCGAACCTGCGCTACGCGCCTATCTGGGCATGGGCCTTGAGCAACTGCACGTGCTGGAGCAACCGGAGGGCGCCGATGCGCTGCCGGCGTTGACCGCGTATTTGCGTGATGCCGGGGCGCAGGTGGTGCTGACCGGCACCCAGGCCGAAACCGGCGAGGGCTCGGGCATGTTGCCGTTCCTGCTGGCTGAAGGCCTTGGTTGGCCGCTGGTGGTGGGGCTGGCGCAGGTCGAGTCCATCGATGGCGGTTCTGCGCTGGTGTTGCAAGCCTTGCCGCGCGGTCAGCGGCGTCGCTTGAAGGTTCGTTTGCCGTTCCTCGCCACTGTGGATAACGCCGCGCCCAAGCCTCGGCAGAGCGCCTACGGGCCGGCCCGGCGTGGGGTATTGCAGGCCAATGACGTGGAAGTCGTCGACGATGAACTGCTGGCCGTCGCCACCCTGCAACCGGCCAAGCCACGGCCTAAACGCTTGAAGGTGATCAAAGCCAAAAGCGGCGCTGACCGTATGAAAGCCGCGACGGCCAAGGCCAGCGGCGGCGGTGGGCAAGTGCTCAAGGGCGTTACGGCGCAAGCGGGGGCTGAGGCGATTCTCAAGTTGCTGATAGAAGAAGGTGTGGTCCGCTAGCGGTCCGTTTGGGGGCAGGTCAATGGCAGTTGAATTTCGTTCGGCAGTGCGCGCGGATGCGCGAGAGATTGCGCGTTTGTTCCAGATTTCATCGGAGGGTGCTTCGGATTACATCTGGAGCCAGATAGCAGAACCCGGGCAGGATCTGTTGGACGTCGGAGCCCTGCGTTATGCCCGTGAAAATGTGGATTTCTCCTGGCAGAACTGCCTGATCGCCGAGGCCGAGGGTGAAGTCATCGGCATGCTGCACAGCTACGTGATGCGTCACGATCCGTTCGCGGCGCCGGTGACCGACCCGGTGCTGGCACCGTACGCCAAGATGGAAATCCCCGACACCCTTTATATTTCCAGCCTGGCGCTGCATGAAGGCTGGCGCAATCAGGGGCTGGGCAAGCAGTTCCTCGCCTACGCTTACGACCGCGCCAACCGGCTGGGCCTCAATGGCCTGAGCCTGATCGACTATGCCGCGAACACCGGTGCCCGGCGTTTCTATGAGCGCCATGGGTTCCGTATTGTCGATACCTGCCAGATCACGCCGCATCCGATGATTCGGGTCAGCGGGGAAGCCTATTTGATGTATCGGCCTTAGGGCCTGACCCTTTATAACGGTTATCCACAGCCTCCGCGTTTGCCTCTCGCGACATGCCCCCGCCTGCTACATTTTTACTGTGCGCTATTGAGGGTGCGGCAACCGGTCACGAAGGCCTGCCGTGCGATGTGACTCACCAATCGCTTTCACCCGCATGGATATCAACCAATGACTGACGATCGCTGTACGGCTTGATAACAGGGACACGCTGGCGATTGTGGACACCGGGAATGTCGATTACCTGACATCCGCTGCTCCTGGCGATCAGGTCAATGTAGTGACGTCCTTGACCCCTGGTAACTCACCGATCAACGCCGCGCACAAGCAGCGTTACCAAACCTTCAAGGGCGTTTTGAATTTGCCGGGCGGTGCTATGGCGATTACCTACAGATTTTATCCTGGCTTCACCATTGCGCCTTCGTGGGTGCTGGGACGGTATGTGCCTTCGATTTTGCTTGGCTGGCGTGCGTTCGATGATTTTGAGTTGAATCTGGATATCGAGGCGGGGCGGTCGTGTTTGAACAGGGCATAGAAGTACGGCCATTAAAGTACTTGTTGGTGAAGAGAGTGATATTTGTAAGACTTGTTTGTTTTTTTTGTAAGACTTTTCTTTGAGGCTTGTTGGTTAGTGGGGTGTTGTCAGTTGATTGCCAGTGTGGATTTAATTTTTTCAAAAATTTATCTTCTGTAAATCAATAGCTTGCTCTGGGTGGATTCTCCACTTGCGTTGGTTTGAAACAGATATGTTGCGTCCTGCATTCTGCGGTGTCAGTACTGTAAGTAAATGTTTGGTCACTTGTTGATTGGTTCTCGTTGAGTTATGTTTTTCTTTGTTGAGTCAATTTTTGAGGTTCGTCATTTCGATTGAAACGCGATGGTTCGTAGTTTTTCTACGGCCAATTAAATAACAATATAAGGAATTAAGTATGAGCAATGGAATTGTTCTTCCGCCCCTCATCACTACAGCAGTTGCGCCTGGCTACTCACCAATGCCAGCGGGTGGTCCTTGGCCAGCGCCAAATCCCGCGATGGTATCTATTGCGCAACAACAGGAGAGGAACGTCTTCTATAGCCAAGGTATGTGGCGAGAGATGATCGTCAAGATAACTAACGAACAGCAAGCCTCTATAAGAAATGGTGTGGCTTTGGGAATAGTGACATCGATGGTGCGTGACATGCAGTCGATCCCCTTTGCCGATAACTACATTTGCTTGAATCCAAATATGTCACCAGTACAAGCGCTGAATTACACTTTACGAAATTTCACGGCAGGCGCTGTGCCTGAGTCCAAAGGACTGTCTGGTGGTACGCTGACACCGGTCGCTGCATTGGGGCATTTTCTTTACGGTGAAGGTTCCGCCGCCGAAACCAGTATCAATAGTTTAGGCTTGCGGCTTTCCAGCACACCCATTCCAATGCTGGAAACCGCTTTAGCCACAGCTCCTGTGGGGCGAACTGTGATCGCCTTGGATAAGGTGCCTTACAACACATCATCAGACTCATGGATGACTGCGTCATGGCTTGGCAACATCACCCTGAAAATTGAAGGAACCATCACCAAACATGAAAATGGAAAGATAACTTTCAGCGGTGGTGCAAGAGCCTACAATGATATCTACGATGCAAATCCAAGTACATTTCGCAGTGCAGTGGGGGAGAATGCCACTAGTGTTCTTGCAGCTGTGGAGCGCTACCTGAATGCAAAGCCATATGAAATTGCTATCAAGGGAACCAACGTTATTGTCATTGAGCGATAGATTTCGTTTCGGGCTTGCTGAGGAATGCCACGGTATTGGGGCGTTTTTGATTATTTGCTCGTTCTTTTTGTTAAAGATGGTCGTGCATGCACTGGCGGCCAATCTTGCTTTGTGAGGGAGTGCTGTTCATGCGTCCGTACCAATGCCTGTTAATAGCTCTGATATTGTTTGTCGGGGCTTGGTTTTGTTTGTTTGCTGCCGGAATAGGCGTTCCGGATAATCCACAAAATCTTGCAGATACAAGGGGGTTGCCGGCGGTAAAAGTTTATACAGTCGCATTGTTAGTTATAAGTTTTTTTGCAGTAATATTGTCAGGCTTGGGGGTGCTGGTGATAGTGCTGTTTAGAGTGACCTCGTTTCGCGTTAAATTAGCTATTTTTCTGTTCTCCAACGTTCTTCTTCTACTTTCCTGTTTGTTGGGGGTTTTTGTAATTGGGTCCTATGTATGGGAAACAAAATTAGGAATTGCGGGCCTCTCCCTGTACTTCCTTGTGATTGCACTGACCGTAGCTGGCATTCCAAAGCGGATTAGCGGTCACCCATCCGGCCTCGAATGATTCTAGTGGGCCTCTCAATGTTTCTCACAGGGCAGGGATGCCTGTGGTAAATCATAAACCTTACCCACAATCCCTGTTAGCTCTTCTGTGGATAACATGTTCACCTCTCGCCACGACCCATGTAAACCGCGGCCTGCAAGCCTTAGATCAAATAATGACCAGTATAAGTTTCGGTTTTCCCAAGCTTTTTTAATAGGTGATGGCCCAAACTTGCCCCCAATCTCTGTTGGCGCTTCTGTGGATAAGATGTTCGCTTACCGCTGAGAGCCTTATAAACAGCGGCGTTCAGGCTTCTGATTAAAAATTAATCAAATCCAGGTTTTTAACTGTTATACCGTGCGCAAACCCCGAAAACTCGCGGCTTTTAGCGCTTTTCCACAGAGGCGCAATAGTTGCCCCCAAAGTCTGTTGGCGCTTCTGTGGATAAGGTGTTTACCATCCTCTGCAAGCCACATAATTCGTGCTCTTTAGAGGTTTGATTAATAAATGACCAGTCGCTGTGGAAAACCCTGATTCTGGATAAGTCACGGTTTTTTTTGGTTTAAGCGGAAAAAGTTTTCAACATTTCCACAGTTGTCCCCATTTGCTGTGGGTGGAGGTGTGGATAACTTGTTTGCGGAAGGCTGGGAGGCGCGCACTGTATAGCTCTGAACGGAATAGATCATATTTCGTACAGTGCTAAAGGAGATATGAATTGTGGGGACAAAACCCGTCCCTGTAGGAGCGAGCATGCTCGCGATGAACCTGAGAACGCCGCTGGGAATCATGTTGCCAGCGTCATCGTTGACGTCCATCGCGAGCATGCTCGCTCCTTGTATGTTGACCTTGATTCCATGAGAGAGGTTACGCTCAAGGATTCATTCAACAGCAAGTACGTTTCTGGGGGAGGCCGATCGCTCCTGAAGGCAGGATTTGCTCCTGACCTTGTCTGTAGAGAGGCCCCCCCGCCTCATTGCCCACCACGAAGAGTATCGAGAAGCCGACAAGTCGGACTTCGCATTACAAGGTTGCAGTGGCATGAAGTTCGAGGTCGGGGGAACCAGGTGCAATCTTACCTAAAGCCAAGGAAGTGAAAAGCAATGAATGCGCATGTCGGCATAGATATCAGTGCTCGCAGTTCAGCCATGGGATGGCGGCAGAACGGCAAAGCAGCAGGCAATGGAGACATTCTGCACACGCCCAAAGGTCGCAAGGCCGCTGTGGAAAAGCTGCTACGTCTCAAGCCGCTGAGCGTTGTCATGGAGGCTACCGGTATTTACTACCTGGATCTTGCGATGGAATTGCACGCCGCCGGCTTGCCGGTCTCGGTGATCAACCCCAAAAGCTTCCACAACTTTGCCAAGCTGATGTTGCAAAACAGCAAGACTGACCAGATCGATGCCCAACTGCTGGCCGAATACGGCGAGCGTATGGGGCCTAGGCTGTGGGTCCCGCCCACTGCGGAACAGATGATGCTGCGTGCGATTGGTCGCCACATCAACCGACTGATTGGCCATCGGACGCGAGCCAAGAACGAGCTGCATGCGCTACAAGCGACAGAAACGAGCATCGCACTGCTGATCGAGGATGAGAAAGACGCGATAAGCGCGTTGGACGCTCGAATCGATCGATTAAAACAGGCTGCGCGCGACGCCATCGCCAAATGCCCTGATCTGAGCCTGCAATTTCGCTGCATGATGGCGGCGCCCGGCGTTGGAGAGGCCTCGGCCATCGCCGCACTGGCTGAGCTGACGACCCTTCCAGTGACGCTTAAATCGGCACAGGTAAGCCGCTATGCAGGCCTGGATGTCAGACTGACCCAGTCAGGCACCAGCGTGAACCGGCCAGGACGAATGTCCAAGTGCGGTAATGCTTACTTGCGTGCAGCGATGTTCATGCCGGCGATGACGGCAATCCGTTGTGATGAGAATGTGAAGGCCTTCTACGAGGCACTGGTAGCGCGCGGCAAGAAGAAAATGCAGGCCATCGGCGCGGTCATGCGCAAATACCTAACCGGGTTATGGGCATGCATGCGCTCTGGAGAAGAATTTAATACGGCCAAGCTTTTTAGCAAAAAACATCTCGCGAAAGCTTGACCGTGAACAGAGTATCTACAGGGGGGCGGTGGCGTTAGCCCTGAACTGGGACGCCTTTGAGGTACGGCGCAGGCTCGGCGCCCAGGTTGTTCAGCAACCGCTCGCTGTACCAGTCCACAAAGTTCACTACGCCAAACTCGTAAGTCTTGGAGTACGGCCCAGGCTGGTAAGCCGTGGAGTTGATCCCGCGCTGATTCTCTTCGGCCAGGCGACGGTCCTGGTCGTTGGTGGCGTCCCAGACCTGGCGCATGCGCTCCACGTCGTAGTCCACGCCTTCGACGGCGTCCTTGTGGACGATCCACTTGGTGGTGACCATGGTTTCCTGAGCGCTGATCGGCCACACGGTGAACACGATGATGTGGTCGCCCATGCAGTGGTTCCAGGAG
This sequence comes from Pseudomonas sp. LBUM1649, assembly GCF_059716155.1. NCBI lineage: Bacteria > Pseudomonadati > Pseudomonadota > Gammaproteobacteria > Pseudomonadales > Pseudomonadaceae > Pseudomonas > Pseudomonas sp. LBUM1649. The sequence goes on along the minus strand of NZ_CP166807.1, from coordinate 6,157,475 downwards.
TGCGGCAGGTGCAGGATGCGCATCGAGCCCAGGTCTGGGTTCTTGATGCGGCCCATGAGTTTGGCGCAGCCCTGCTTGCCGTCGATGGTCATCGACACGGTGCCCTTGAGCAGCGGCATGCGCACGATGCGGTTACGCAGGCCGAAGCTGGCGTGGGCGTATGGGATCTTCTCGGCTTCCCAGGACGCGGCTGAGGCGGCGACGTGGTCCTTGAAGGCCTGGTCGGCGCGTGGGTCGGTGACGTCGTCCCATTCCAGCAGGGTTTTCAACAGTTCCGGGTGCGACGCGTTGCAGTGGTAGCACTCGCGGTTGTTTTCCAGCACCAGTTTCCAGTTGGCTTTTTCCATCAAGGTGGTGGTGATTGCCACCTTGGTGTTTTCCATGTCGTACGGTTCCATGTAATGGCTGAGCGTCGACAGGAAGTCATCGATGGCCGGTGGATTCTCCGACAGGCTGATGAAGATGTAGCCACCGGCAGTCTTCACGTTCACCGGCTTGAGGCCGTACTGCTTCATGTCGAAGTCGGCGCCCATCTCGGTGCCGGCGAACAGCAGACGACCGTCGAGTTCGTAAGTCCACTGGTGGTAGTGGCAGACCAGTTTGGCGACCTTGCCTTTTTCGCTGGTGCACAGGCGCGAACCACGGTGGCGGCAGACGTTATGGAAGGCATGCACCACGCCATCGGCGCCGCGAATCACGATGATCGGGTTCTTGCCCACTTGCAGGGTCAGGTAGTTGCCCTTGGTGGGGATTTCGCAGGTCATGCCGGCGATCAACCACTCTTTCTGGAAAATCTCCTGCATGTCGATATCAAACAGGCGCTCGTCAGAGTAAAACGGCTGCGGCAGCGAGAAAGTGCGCTCGCGCTCTTGCAGCATCTGGGCGGTGGCCTTGCGTGCGGGTTCCAGCGGATCGCCCAGGCTCAGGGTAGTAGTGACGTCCATCGTTTAATCCTCAAGGCCATCTGCGTGGCCGGCGAAAGTGGCTAATCAGGGTTGCTACGCAAGGTGTAAAGAAACTGTTGTCGTGTGGAGCGAGTGTGGGGCCGGCGCTGGCCAGAACCTTATCCATGGGCGACATGGTGCAATCTGTTCCCGACGCGCAAGCCCCGGTAGTTGGGGGCTGGTCGCGATAAGCATGTGAATGTCGCAGATAGGTAAATGGGTGGTTCGCGCTATACGCAGAATCGCCAACATGAAGGCCGACAGTCGGCCGTGGAGATCAGCATGTCCAACAGCTTCCTGAACCCGGTAACCACCCAGACCTGGGCCAATGGTCGGCACATCGTCCGTTGCGTCAAAGTCATCCAGGAAACCTGGGATGTGCGCACCTTCTGCTTCATGGCCGACCAGCCGATCATGTTCTTCTTCAAGCCGGGGCAGTTTGTCACCCTGGAGCTGGAAATCGAAGGCCAGCCGGTCATGCGTTCGTACACCATTTCCAGCTCGCCGTCGGTGCCGTACAGCTTTTCGGTGACCATCAAGCGGGTGCCGGGCGGCAAGGTTTCCAACTGGCTGCACGACACCCTGCACGAAGGTCAGGAGCTGGCGGTGCACGGGCCGGTCGGGCTGTTCAACGCCATGGACTTCACCGCGCCGAAGGTGCTTTACCTCAGCGGTGGCGTCGGTATCACGCCGGTCATGTCCATGGCGCGCTGGTTCTACGACACCAACGGCAATGTCGACATGGTGTTTATCCACAGCGCCCGGTCGCCGAAAGACATCATTTATCACCGCGAACTGGAACACATGGCATCGCGGATCGATAACTTCAGCCTGCACCTGATCTGCGAGAAGCATGGAATGGGCGAACCGTGGGCCGGTTATCGCGGTTACCTCAACCACAGAATGCTTGAATTGATGGCGCCGGACTTCCTTGAACGGGAAGTGTTCTGCTGCGGTCCGACCCCGTACATGAGCGCAGTCAAACGCTTGCTGGAAACCGCCGGCTTCGACATGAAGCGCTACCACGAAGAATCCTTCGGCGCGACCCCGCCAGAGGCGCGTGCCGACGCTGTGGAACATGCCGAACAAGCGGCCGACGCACCGCAAGTCGACTTGGCGGATCTGCACCAGGTGGAGTTCATCGCGTCTGGCAAGAGCATTCGTGTGGCACCAGGCGAAACCGTGCATGCGGCGGCGGCCAAGGTCGGTTTGTTGATCCCCAAAGCCTGCGGGATGGGCATCTGCGGCACCTGCAAGGTGTTGAAGCTGGGCGGCGAAGTGGAGATGGAACACAACGGCGGGATCACCGAAGAAGACGAAGCCGAAGGGTACATCCTGTCGTGCTGCAGCGTACCGAAGGGCGATGTGCGCATCGAGTTCTAGCTGGCTACCAATGATCGTTCCCACGCTCTGCGTGGGAACGCCTCTCGGGACGCTCCGCGTTCCTGCTTCGCCGCCTGTGTAGAGTCGAATATCGTTGTGACGCAGAGCGTCACGGGCTGCATTCCCACGCGGAACGTGGGAACGATCATGACGAAACGCTGGAGGGTTAGTGAGACATCACTTCCCGAATGTCCCGAGCCAATTCCCGCACGCGCTCTTCTTCGGTGTCCCACGAGCACATGAAGCGTGCGCCGCCGTTGCCGATGAAGGTGTAGAAACGCCAGCCCTTGGCTGTCAAGGCGGCGATGGCCGGTTCCGAGAGTTGCAGGAACACGCCGTTGGCTTGCACCGGGAACATCAGTTCCACACCCGCAATGTCGCTCACCAGTTCGGCCAGCAGTTGCGCGCAGTGGTTGGCGTGGCGGGCGTATTTGAGCCAGGCGCCGTTTTCCAGGATTCCGACCCAGGGTGCCGAGAGGAAGCGCATTTTCGACGCCAGTTGCCCGGCCTGTTTGCAGCGGTAGTCAAAGTCTTCAGCCAGTTTATGGTTGAAGAACAGGATTGCCTCGCCCACGGCCATGCCGTTTTTCGTGCCGCCAAAGCACAGGACGTCAACACCGGCCTTCCAGGTCAGATCCGCTGGCGTGCACCCGAGGAACGCGCAGGCGTTGGAGAAACGCGCGCCGTCCATGTGCAGGTTCAGGCCCAGCTCTTTGCAGGTGGCGCTGATGGCGCGGATTTCGTCCGGGGTGTAGACGCTGCCGACTTCGGTGGCCTGGGTCAGGGTCACGACACGGGGTTTGGGGTAGTGGATGTCCTGGCGCTTGAGCGCCACTTCGCGGATCGATTCCGGCGTCAGCTTGCCGTTTTCGGTGCGGGCAATCAGCAGCTTGGAGCCGTTGGAGAAGAATTCCGGGGCGCCGCATTCGTCGGTTTCGACGTGAGCGGTTTCCGAACAGATCACGCTGTGGTAACTCTGGCACAGCGACGACAGGGCCAACGAGTTGGCGGCGGTGCCATTGAAGGCGAAGAACACTTCACAGTCGGTTTCGAACAGTTTGCGGAAATCGTCGGACGCGCGGGCGGTCCACTCGTCGTCACCGTAAGCGCGCTGGTGGCCATGGTTGGCCTGTTCCATGGCAGCCCAGGCTTCAGGGCAAATGCCGGAATAGTTGTCGCTGGCGAATTGTTGGCTCTTATCGGTCATGGCCTGCTTCCGTGGTCGGGACGCTTATGGTGAAGCGTTCCGTGGTCAATGATGGTGTGCACTTTACCCAAGATCGTCAGGAGAGCACACGGGATGTTGCTGTCAGGAAATTACACAATCGAAGGACGATTATGCACGTGGCCATGCACTTAAAGCAGCGCGACCGTGCACTGGATCTGCTCAAGTGGCTGGCGTTGCTGAGCATGGTGCTCGATCACCTGCGATATGTCGGTTATTCCGTCAATTTGTTGTATGTGCCGGGGCGTCTGGCGTTTCCATGGTTTTGCCTGGCGATGGCGGCGAATCTGGCGCGGGCGTCGACGGTGACAACAGGCGGACAGTGGCGTTATCTAGGCTGGTTGCTGCTGTTCAGCGCTGTGAGTGAAATTCCCTACCGGCTGTACATTCCCAATCCCGACACCCTGAATGTGTTGTCCACCCTCGCGCTCGGACTGCTGGTGGTGCGAGGCTGGCAGGTTCGAACCCTGCAAGCGCGTCTACTGGCCGGCGGTGCACTCGCGCTGGCGGCGATGTTCCCGGAGCGGCTGATGTTCGGTTTTTTCGGTGTTTTACTGCCGTTGTCGACGCTGCTGGTGATCCGGCGTTCCTGGTATTTCGCGCTGCTGCCGGGGTTGGTCTGTCTGGCGGCGAACCAGTGGCAGGTGCTGTATTACTCCGTTCGATTGGGTAATGGCGTGGCGATGGCGGCTGTTGCCACTTGTCTGATTGCGCCATGGTTGGGGCTGTTCCTGTTGCGACACGCCCGTGACGTAAAACCACCACCGATGCGGCGCTGGGCCTATGCGCTGTATCCCGCGCATTTCCTGATCCTGCTAGCGTTGCGACAGGTTCTCGCATAACCCCGGGAAACCCTGTGGGAGCGAGCCTGCTCGCGAAGAGGGAGTGTCAGTTGACATCAATGTTTCTGACACATCGCCTTCGCGAGCAGGCTCGCTCCCACAGGGGATTGCGGTTGGTTCGCGAGTTGTGCTCGGCCTGCCATTTCCCGCCATGTCGTAAACGCACCTTTGCGTGGCGCGCGTAGGCATTTGACGACTCGAAGCCGGTCATACCATCGCTATCAAAGGGCACTGCCGAAAAGCCAGTGCCTCACCGAGACGAATGGCGCACCGCCGCCGCTGGGAGAGACGCGATGTTCAGCAAGCAAGACCAGATCCAGGGTTACGACGATGCACTGCTGGCGGCGATGAATGCCGAGGAGCAACGTCAGGAAGATCACATCGAGCTGATCGCGTCAGAGAACTACACCAGCAAACGCGTGATGGAAGCGCAAGGCAGCGGCCTGACCAACAAGTACGCCGAAGGTTATCCGGGCAAGCGCTACTACGGTGGCTGCGAGCACGTGGACAAGGTTGAAGCCCTGGCCATCGAACGCGCCAAGCAGCTGTTCGGCGCCGACTACGCCAACGTACAGCCGCACTCCGGTTCCTCGGCCAACAGCGCCGTGTATTTGGCGCTGATTCAACCGGGCGACACCATTCTGGGTATGAGCCTGGCCCACGGCGGTCACCTGACCCACGGCGCGAAAGTGTCGTCCTCGGGCAAGCTGTACAACGCCGTGCAGTACGGCATCGACACCAAGACCGGATTGATCGATTACGACGAAGTCGAGCGCCTGGCCGTCGAGTGCAAGCCGAAGATGATCGTCGCCGGCTTCTCGGCCTACTCCAAGACCCTCGACTTCCCGCGCTTCCGGCAGATCGCCGACAAGGTTGGAGCGCTGCTGTTCGTCGACATGGCCCACGTCGCCGGTCTGGTCGCTGCCGGTCTGTACCCGAACCCGCTGCCTTACGCCGACGTGGTCACCACCACCACCCACAAGACCCTGCGCGGTCCACGTGGCGGCCTGATCCTGTGCAAGTCCAACGAAGAAATCGAGAAGAAGCTCAACGCGGCAGTCTTCCCGGGTGCACAGGGCGGCCCGCTGATGCACGTGATCGCCGGTAAGGCGGTGTGCTTCAAGGAAGCGCTGGAGCCCGGCTTCAAGGCCTACCAGCAACAAGTGATCGACAACGCCCAGGCCATGGCCGGCGTATTTATCAAACGCGGCTACGATGTAGTGTCCGGCGGTACCGACAACCACCTGTTCCTGGTCAGCCTGATCCGTCAGGGCCTCACCGGCAAAGAGGCGGATGCAGCACTCGGTCGCGCCCACATCACCGTGAACAAGAACGCTGTCCCGAACGATCCACAGTCGCCGTTCGTGACCTCCGGCCTGCGCATCGGCACCCCGGCGGTGACCACTCGCGGCTTCAAGGTGACCCAGTGCGTTGAACTGGCCGGCTGGATCTGCGACATCCTCGACAACCTCGGCGATGCCGATGTCGAGGCCAATGTCGCCCAGCAAGTATCGGCACTGTGCGCGGACTTCCCGGTTTATCGCTGAGCGCGGTTTTGGAGTAAATGACTATGCAACGCTACTCAGGCTTCGGCCTCTTCAAACACTCCCTCAGCCACCATGAAAACTGGCAGCGCATGTGGCGCACGCCGACCCCGAAAAAGGTCTACGACGTGGTCATCGTCGGCGGTGGCGGGCATGGTCTGGCGACCGCCTACTACCTGGCCAAGGAGCACGGCATCACCAACGTGGCCGTGGTCGAGAAAGGCTGGCTGGGCGGCGGTAACACCGCGCGCAACACCACCATCGTTCGCTCCAACTACCTGTGGGACGAGTCGGCGCACCTGTACGAACACGCGATGAAACTGTGGGAAGGCCTGTCTCAGGACCTGAACTACAACGTGATGTTCTCCCAGCGCGGCGTCTACAACCTGTGCCATACCCTGCAGGACATTCGTGATTCAGAGCGCCGGGTCAGCGCCAACCGCCTCAACGGCGTGGACGGTGAGCTGCTCGATGCTAAGCAAGTGGCTGACGAGATTCCGTACCTCGACTGCTCGAAGAACACTCGCTACCCGGTGATGGGCGCAACCGTCCAGCGTCGCGGCGGCGTGGCCCGTCATGATGCCGTGGCCTGGGGCTTTGCCCGGGCCGCCGACGCCCTCGGCGTGGACTTGATCCAGCAGACCGAAGTGATCGGTTTCCGCAAGGAAAACGGCGTGTGCATCGGTGTTGAAACCAACAAGGGCTTCATCGGCGGCAAGCGCGTCGGCGTAGTGACCGCCGGTAACTCCGGGCACATGGCCAAGCTCGCCGGTTTCCGTCTGCCGATCGAATCCCACCCGCTGCAAGCGCTGGTGTCCGAGCCGATCAAGCCGATTATCGACAGCGTGATCATGTCCAACGCCGTACACGGTTACATCAGCCAGTCCGACAAGGGCGACCTGGTGATCGGTGCCGGTATCGACGGCTACAACGGCTACGGCCAGCGTGGTTCGTACCCGGTGATCGAGCACACCATCCAGGCCATCGTCGAGATGTTCCCGGTCTTGTCCCGCGTACGCATGAACCGGCAGTGGGGCGGCATCGTCGACACAACCCCGGATGCCTGCCCGATCATTTCGAAAACCCCGGTGCCGAACATGTTCTTCAACTGCGGTTGGGGCACCGGTGGCTTCAAGGCAACACCTGGTTCGGGCAACGTATTTGCCGCGAGCCTGGCCAAGGGTGAAATGCACCCATTGGCCGCACCTTTCTCCATCGACCGTTTCCACAACGGTGCGTTGATCGATGAACACGGCGCTGCTGCGGTTGCCCACTAACAGGAGAAATCCCCATGTTGCATATCTTCTGTCCTCACTGCGGCGAACTGCGCTCCGAAGAGGAATTCCACGCATCCGGCCAGGCGCACATCCCGCGTCCACTGGACCCGAACAGCTGCACCGACGAGGAGTGGGGCGACTACATGTTCTTCCGCGACAACCCTCGCGGTCTGCATCACGAGCTGTGGGATCACGTCGCCGGTTGCCGTCAGTACTTCAACGCCACCCGTGACACCGTGACCTACGAGATTCTCGAAACCTACAAGATCGGCACCAAGCCACAATTCACCGACAAGACCGATAGCCCGAAAGCGGCCACCACGGCTCTGGGAGAGAAGGTATGAGCCAGATCAATCGCCTGTCCAACGGCGGACGGATCGACCGCAACAAAGTTCTGACGTTCACCTTCAACGGCCAGAGCTACAAAGGCTTCGAGGGCGATTCGCTGGCCGCCGCATTGCTGGCCAACGGTGTCGACATCATCGGTCGCAGCTTCAAGTATTCCCGCCCGCGCGGCATCTTCGCCGCCGGTGCCGAAGAGCCGAACGCGGTGCTGCAGATCGGCGCCACCGAAGCCACGCAGATCCCCAACGTACGCGCCACGCAACAAGCGCTGTACCAGGGCCTGGTCGCCACCAGCACCAACGGCTGGCCAAACGTAAACAACGACATGATGGGGATTCTCGGCAAGGTCGGCGGCAAGCTGATGCCACCGGGTTTCTACTACAAAACCTTCATGTACCCGCAATCGTTCTGGATGACCTACGAGAAGTACATTCGTAAGGCTGCCGGCCTGGGTCGCTCGCCGACCGAGAACGATCCGGACACCTACGACTACATGAACCAGCACTGCGACGTGCTGATCGTCGGTGCCGGCCCTGCAGGCCTGGCCGCTGCACTGGCGGCTGCGCGCAGCGGTGCCCGTGTGATCCTCGCCGATGAACAGGAAGAGTTCGGCGGCAGCCTGCTCGACTCCCGCGAAAGCCTCGACGGCAAGCCTGCCGTGGAATGGGTCGCCAGCGTCATCGCCGAGCTGAAAGACACCCCGGATGTGCTGCTGTTGCCGCGCGCCACGGTCAACGGCTACCACGACCACAACTTCCTGACCATTCACGAGCGCCTCACCGATCACCTCGGCGACCGCGCGCCGATCGGCCAGGTGCGTCAGCGCATCCACCGGGTTCGCGCCAAGCGTGTAGTGCTGGCGACCGGCGCTCACGAGCGTCCACTGGTCTACGGCAACAACGACGTGCCGGGCAACATGCTGGCTGGCGCTGTCTCGACTTATGTACGCCGTTATGGCGTGGCACCGGGCAAGAAGCTGGTGCTGACCACTAACAACGACCACGCCTATCGCGTTGCGCTGGATTGGCTCGATGCCAGCCTGCAAGTCGTGGCCATCGCCGACGCCCGCAGCAACCCGCGCGGTGCGCTGGTGGAAGAAGCGCGCGCCAAGGGCATCCGCATCCTCACCGGCAGCGCCGTGATCGAGGCCCGTGGCAGCAAGCACGTGACCGCTGCCCGCGTCGCGGCCATCGATGTCAAAGGACACAAAGTCACCAGCCCGGGCGAATGGCTCGAGTGCGACATCGTCGCCAGCTCCGGCGGCTACAGCCCGGTGGTTCACCTGGCTTCGCACCTGGGCGGCAAGCCGATCTGGCGTGAAGACATCCTCGGTTTCGTACCGGGCGAAGCACCGCAGAAACGCGTGTGCGTCGGTGGTATCAACGGCGTCTACGGTCTTGGCGATTCCCTGGCCGATGGTTTTGAAGGGGGCGTGCGCGCCGCCAGCGAAGCCGGTTTCGGTCCGGTCGAAGCGACCTTGCCCAAAGCCCTGGCGCGTCTGGAAGAGCCGACTTTGGCGCTGTTCCAGGTGCCCCATGAAAAGAACACCGCACGGGCGCCGAAGCAATTCGTCGACCTGCAAAACGACGTCACTGCCGCCGCCATCGAACTGGCGACCCGCGAAGGCTTCGAGTCGGTCGAGCACGTCAAGCGCTACACCGCGCTGGGCTTCGGCACCGATCAGGGCAAGCTCGGCAACGTCAACGGCCTGGCCATCGCTGCCCGTTCGCTGAACGTGACCATCCCGCAGATGGGCACCACCATGTTCCGTCCGAACTACACGCCGGTGACCTTCGGCGCCGTGGCCGGTCGTCACTGTGGGCACATCTTCGAGCCGGTGCGTTTCACCGCACTGCATCACTGGCACCTGAAAAACGGCGCCGAGTTCGAAGACGTCGGTCAGTGGAAACGTCCTTGGTACTTCCCGAAAAGCGGTGAAGACCTGCATGCCGCCGTGAAGCGCGAATGCAAAGCCGTGCGCGACAGCGTCGGCCTGCTGGACGCGTCGACCCTCGGCAAGATCGACATTCAAGGTCCGGATGCACGTGAGTTCCTCAACCGCATCTACACCAACGCCTGGACCAAGCTCGACGTGGGCAAGGCGCGTTATGGCCTGATGTGCAAAGAAGACGGCATGGTCTTCGACGACGGCGTGACAGCCTGCCTCGCCGACAACCACTTCGTGATGACCACCACCACCGGCGGCGCTGCACGCGTGCTGCAATGGCTGGAAATCTACTCCCAGACTGAATGGCCAGAGCTGAAGGTGTACTTCACTTCCGTGACGGATCACTGGGCAACCATGACCCTGTCCGGGCCGAACAGCCGCAAGCTGCTCAGCGAAGTCACCGACGCCGACCTGAGCAACGAAGCGTTCCCGTTCATGACCTGGAAAGAAGCCTTGGTCGGTGGCGTGCCGGCGCGGATCTTCCGGATTTCGTTTACCGGCGAGCTGTCGTACGAAGTCAACGTGCAAGCCGACTACGCCATGGGCGTACTGGAAAAAATCGTCGACGCTGGCAAGAAGTACAACCTGACGCCGTACGGCACCGAAACCATGCACGTGTTGCGGGCCGAGAAGGGTTTCATCATCGTCGGTCAGGACACTGACAGCTCGATGACCCCGGACGACCTGAACATGGGCTGGTGTGTCGGTCGCACCAAACCGTTCTCGTGGATCGGCTGGCGTGGCATGAACCGCGAAGACTGTGTGCGTGATCAGCGTAAGCAGCTGGTGGGTCTGAAGCCGATCGATCCGAACAAATGGCTGCCGGAAGGTGCGCAGCTGGTGTTCAACACCAAGCAAGCGATCCCGATGACCATGGTCGGTCACGTGACCTCCAGCTACCTGCACAACTCCCTGGGCTATTCGTTTGCCATGGGCGTGGTCAAGGGCGGCCTGAACCGCATGGGCGAACGTGTGTTTGCGCCACTGGCGGACGGCAGCGTGATCGAGGCGGAAATCGTTTCTTCGGTGTTCTTCGATCCAAAGGGTGATCGCCAGAACGTCTGACACTGATCGTTCCCACGCTCTGCGTGGGAATGCATCCCGGGACGCTCCGCGTCCCAAGAGCGGACGCAGAGCGTCCATGGCGGCATTCCCACGCAGAGCGTGGGAACGATCAACATAAGAAAGGTGCTTTATGACCGCAGCCAATGTTTACCAACAACGCCCAACCTCCGGGGCCAAGGCCGAATCGTCGCTGCATCACGCCGACCTCGCCAGCCTGGTGGGCAAGGGCCGCAAGAGCGCCGGCGTGACCGTGCGCGAGAAAAAACTCCTCGGCCACCTGACCATCCGTGGCGATGGCCACGATGCCGCGTTCGCCGCAGGCGTGCACAAGGCCCTCGGCATCGAATTGCCCGGTGCGCTGACCGTCATTGTCAAAGGCGAGACCAGCTTGCAATGGATGGGGCCGGATGAATGGCTGCTGATCGTGCCGACCGGCGAAGAATTCGCCGCCGAGCAAAAACTGCGCAAAGCGCTGGGCGACCTGCACATCCAGATCGTCAACGTCAGCGGTGGCCAGCAGATCCTCGAACTGAGCGGCCCGAACGTGCGCCAGGTGCTGATGAAATCCACCAGCTACGACGTGCACCCCAACAACTTCCCGGTGGGCAAGGCCGTTGGGACGGTGTTCGCCAAGTCGCAACTGGTTATCCGTCACACCGGCGAAGACACCTGGGAACTGCTGATCCGCCGCAGCTTCTCGGATTACTGGTGGCTGTGGTTGCAGGATGCATCGGCTGAGTTCGGCCTTAGCGTTCAGGCGTAATGATCGTTCCCACCTGTGGCGAGGGGATTTATCCCCGTTGGGCTGCGAAGCGGCCCCCAAATTTGCTACCTCGGTGTATCAAGTGCACCGCATTGGATGCATTGCGACTGCTTCGCAGCCCAACGGGGATGAATCCCCTCGCCACACAGTTCTCTCCGATCACGATGTTGTAGCAGGAGTCACCGTACTATGAGCCGCGCCCCAGACACATGGATCTTGACCGCCGACTGCCCCAGCGTGCTCGGCACCGTGGACGCGGTGACGCGCTTTCTATTCGAGCAGGGCTGTTACGTTACCGAACACCACTCCTTCGATGACCGACTCTCGGGCCGTTTCTTCATTCGCGTGGAGTTTCGCCAACCGGATGGTTTCGACGAGCAGTCGTTCCGCGCAGGCCTTGCCGAACGCGGTGCAGCCTTCGGCATGATCTTCGAGCTGACTCCACCGCACCACCGGCCAAAAGTGGTGATCATGGTCTCCAAGGCCGATCACTGCCTCAACGACTTGCTCTACCGTCAGCGCATAGGCCAGCTGTCGATGGACGTGGCCGCCGTGGTCTCCAACCATCCAGACCTCAAGCCGCTGGCCGACTGGCACCAGATTCCGTACTACCACTTCCCGCTGGACCCGAACGACAAACCGTCCCAGGAGCGTCAGGTGTTGCAGGTGATCGAAGAGTCCGGCGCCGAACTGGTGATCCTTGCCCGCTACATGCAGGTCCTGTCGCCGGAACTGTGCCGCAAACTCGATGGCAAGGCGATCAACATTCACCACTCCCTGCTGCCGGGTTTCAAAGGCGCCAAGCCATACCACCAGGCCTACAACAAGGGCGTGAAACTGGTGGGCGCTACGGCGCACTACATCAACAACGATCTCGATGAAGGGCCGATCATCGCCCAGGGCGTGGAGGTGGTGGATCACAGCCATTATCCGGAAGACCTGATCGCCAAGGGCCGGGATATCGAAGGCCTGACCCTGGCGCGGGCGGTGGGTTATCACATTGAGCGACGAGTGTTTTTGAACGCCAATCGCACAGTCGTTCTTTAGGTTTTTGAGGCCCTCACAAACAACGCAAAAGACACAGGCAATAACCCGAGCAGTCAACGCGCCGCCGCTCCATGGCGACGCGACCGCTACATAAAAACAACAGCGAGGTGAAAGCATGTCTGGCAATCGTGGTGTGGTGTATCTCGGCGCTGGCAAGGTCGAAGTACAGAAAATCGACTATCCGAAAATGCAGGACCCGCGCGGCAGGAAGATCGAGCACGCCGTCATCCTGCGTGTGGTTTCCACCAACATCTGTGGTTCCGACCAGCACATGGTGCGCGGCCGTACCACCGCTCAAACCGGTCTGGTGCTGGGTCACGAGATCACCGGTGAAGTCATCGAGAAGGGCCGCGACGTCGAAAACCTGCAAATCGGCGACCTGGTGTCCGTACCGTTCAACGTGGCGTGCGGGCGCTGCCGTTCCTGCAAGGAAATGCACACTGGCGTGTGCCTGAGCGTCAACCCGGCGCGTCCTGGCGGTGCCTATGGTTACGTCGACATGGGCGACTGGACCGGTGGCCAAGCGGAATACGCGCTGGTGCCGTACGCCGACTTCAACCTGCTGAAACTGCCTGATCGCGATCGCGCGATGGAAAAAATCCGCGACTTGACCTGCCTCTCCGACATCCTGCCGACCGGTTATCACGGTGCCGTGACTGCCGGCGTAGGCCCAGGCAGCACCGTATACATCGCCGGCGCCGGCCCGGTCGGTCTGGCGGCTGCCGCTTCTGCTCGCCTGCTGGGCGCAGCGGTGGTGATCGTCGGTGACGTCAACACCGTGCGCCTGGCACACGCCAAGGCCCAGGGTTTCGAAATCGCCGACCTGTCCCTCGACACCCCGCTGCACGAACAAATCGCCGCGCTGCTGGGGGAGCCAGAAGTGGATTGCGCCATCGACGCCGTAGGCTTCGAAGCCCGCGGCCACGGCCATGACGGCGTCAAACACGAAGCCCCGGCCACCGTGCTCAACTCGCTGATGGGCGTGGTGCGCGTTGCCGGCAAAATCGGTATCCCTGGCCTCTACGTCACCGAAGATCCGGGCGCCGTCGACGCCGCCGCAAAAATGGGCAGCCTGAGCATCCGCTTCGGCCTGGGCTGGGCCAAATCCCACAGCTTCCACACCGGGCAGACTCCGGTGATGAAGTACAACCGCCAGTTGATGCAGGCGATCATGTGGGACCGTATCAACATTGCTGAAGTGGTGGGTGTGCAGGTGATTAGTCTGGATCAGGCGCCGGAAGGTTACGGCGAGTTTGATGCGGGTGTGCCGAAGAAGTTTGTGATTGATCCGCATAAGTTGTTTAGTGCGGCGTAGTGACCAATACCCGTTAGAAGGGCGGCCAGTCGGCCGCCTCTTTTCATTAAAAGCGCAGTTAATTTCGAATTTTGTTTGCCCGTCCAGAAAGGGAAGTTCCCGGTTCGATTGTTGTACTTCGCTGAGGCAGCGAGGGGTACGCTAGATCAATCTCGATCTGACTTATTGGGTTGCGAATGTTTGGTGTGTTCTGGTGGTGAAGCGATACAAAATAGCCAAGCTCATCTTTCAGTTCCTCTATGGTTTTTTGCTGTTGAGCAATTGATTGATGCATTTTCGCTATTGAGTCTTCATAGCGGGCCACAACGATTCTGCCGTCGTTTATTACTTCATGGGCGGCAGCGATAGAGTCTTGCTGCGATGCAATGGTTCGTTGTTGTGAGCTAATGGTTTTCTCCATCGATACAACAGTTTCTTCTAGTGCTGTGATCATCTGGCTCTCTTGGGGTGAAATGAGAGGAAAACTGCTGATGTTTACCGCTGGGCGCTGTGGTCTTTTCCTCATTACGCCGACGGAGCGCAGAATGCTTTTTAACCTTCTGGGGGTATGTCCGAGAGTGTCAGATTTTTTGTGTGCGGGCCGGTAACAGCCTGCCGTAAGGCAGGCCTTCATTTCACCAAGTTGGCCTGATGAATCGATCTCCGTACAAAACCGCGAACTGATTCATTGCGTTCTTCCAGTCATGGGCCGGACTGCCCCAATTGGCGGTGATATTTTGCAGTGCCAGCCAGATCAGCTTTGTCGCCGCATCATCGGTTGGAAAATGTCCTCTTGTCTTGATGATCTTGCGCAACTGAGCATTGATGCTCTCGATGGCGTTGGTGGTGTAGATCACTTTTCGTATGGCTGGCGGGAAGATGAAAAACGGGATGACTCGGTCCCAGGCACGCCTCCAGGCAGCAGCCACCGTTGGATATTGTTTACCCCAAGGTCCAGATTCGAAGGCATCTAAAGCCTGCTCGGCAACTTCAGCGTTGAGTGCTTGATAAATCGGCTTCAGGGCTTTGGCCAGTTCGCGACGTTTATCCCAGGCCGCGTAATCAAGGCTGTTACGGATCAAGTGGACGATGCAGGTCTGCAGCGTCGTCTGAGGGAACACAGCACTCAAGGCTTCTGGCATGCCTTTGAGTCCGTCAGTGACAGCGATCAAAACGTCTTCGACGCCTCGAGTCTTGAGGTCATTGAAAACCTTCATCCAGAACTTGGCACCCTCGGTCGTTTCAATCCAGATGCCCAGAATATCTCGTGTACCGTCCGGCAATACGCCCAGGGCTAAGTAAATGGCCTTGTTGCGAACCACCCCCTCGTCACGGATTTTGACCCGCAGAGCATCGAAGAAAATGACTGGGTACATGGGTTCAAGTGGTCGCTGCTGCCAAGCACTGACCTCTTCCAGAACTGCATCGGTGACTGAGCTGATGAAGTCATGGGAGACATCTGTGCCGTATTGCTCCGATAGAAATGCACGAATCTCGCGCACGCTCATGCCGCGTGCATACATGGCAATAATCTTGTCATCGAAGCCGGTAAAGCGGCGCTCGTGCTTGGGGATCAGAATCGGAGCAAAGCTGCCATCGCGGTCTCTGGGGATGTCCAGGCGAAGCGGGCCGTCATCGGTCAGCACGGTCTTGCCGCTCTTACCATTACGCTGGTTGCTCGACTCCTCAGGGCGCTGCGCGCCCTGAGGGTAGCCAAGGTGGTGGCCGAGTTCGGCTCCCAAGGCTCGTTCAATCAGCGCCTTTTTGAACGCCATCGAAGCGTCCTGAATGGCTTCGGCACTCATCGGACCGTTCACGAACTGGTCGATCAGCTCTTTTGGAATGGATGGTAGGTCACGCTGGGCCTCGCGGGCCGGTTTCTTTTTGGTCGGCATACATGCACCTCTTCAACATGTTATGCCCGAACACAAAATTTATGACAGTCCCGTATGTCCCTGAGGGTCTACCCTGTTCACCGGATCTCCCGTGCAATATGCATACGAATTCAACACACCCTCGCCAAACGGACTCCAACTGTCCGGGCTGTTGAACCGCATCAACACCGGGTTAAACGCCCGATAACCATTCCCCAGCAAATACCACCCCGTCACCGGATCCGGCCGTTCACCGTTGAAGCCAAGCAGGCTGAGCAAGCCGTTTTCGGAAGCCCGATGGCCGTAGGGTGAATAGGTGAAGGGATGGGAGTGAGTTGCGTCGAGAACGTTCAAAACCGAACGCTGTTGATCAGTGGCCAGCAAACGCGCTTCCACGACTCCGCTCTGACGCTGTTGCTGAGCCAGCAGTTGATCGTCGTGCTGCATGATCGAAAGCTGCACCGCATCTTGAATCTCGGTCGCCAGACGATCTTTCAGGTAAAAGCGTCGGGTGGGCGCCTGCGCAGAGGAAGTGCAGTCAACCAGTCGATCCAGTGGGTCGTAGTGATAGCGGCAGAGCAACTTTTCGCGATTGGGGAGCATGGCCAGGTTCCTGAATGAGTACGTCAATTCAGGGTTTTACTGTGGCGCATTTGAACAGAGCCGCCTACTAGCAGATCTGATAGTGCCGCAGCCTCCAGGGCTACTTTGTGACGAGCGGATGGGAAATGGGTGGAAACCTGAGGAACATGCCCGCGTCTGCCCGGTCAAATCGGCAGCTTTGCAACCGAAAACCGGGCGTTTTTCATGACGCAAGAGGATGTCTGAATGAAGATTTTACGCGGTTTTGTCCTGGCATCGCTCTTGACTCTGGCGATCAGCCCGGCCTTTGCCCAGTTCAGCCTGAGCGATGCGGCCAATGCCATATCCGGCATGAAGGGTGGCAATGCCGCGACCGATGCCGCGCCGACCTCGGAAACGGCGGACCTGCTGGGCGCGCTCACTCAATTGAACATCACGCCACAGCAAGCCGTCGGCGGCGCCGGCGCGATGCTCGGGTTGGCGAAGAATCAGCTGAGTTCGACCGACTATTCGGAACTGGCCAAAAGCGTGCCAGGGATCGACATTCTCTCGGGTGGAGGGGAGCTGGGGGCGCTCGCCGGTTTGCTCGGTTCGAACGGCAAGGCTGCCGGGCTGGATAACGCCCTGGGCAACGTCAAGGACACCAATGACCTGAACAACGCCTTCAGCGCATTGGGGATGGACACCGGCATGATCGGGTTGTTTACCCCGGTGATCCTGCAATACCTCGGTCAGCAGGGCGTCGGCGGTTCGCTGCTGAGCAGTCTGGGCAATATCTGGGGTACCGGTACCGGTACCGGTACCGGCACCGGCACCGTCACGGGTAGCTGATACAACGCCTCTCGGTGCGCAACATGTGGATACGCCGGTCCTTCTCGATCCAGAGCTGGTTGACCCAGTTCTGGACTTTCTCACGAAACAGCGGATCGTTTTCGTAATCGCCCTGCCACAGTGCCGGGTCGAGCTCGCGGGTCTTGATGTCGATGATGACCCTCGGCACATTGCCGCTGATCAAGTCCCAGAACCCCGGAATTTTCTGCTGTGGATACACCACAGTCACGTCCAGCACCGCATCCAGCTGTTCACCCATCGCGGCCAACACAAACGCCACGCCCCCAGCCTTGGGCTTGAGCAGGTGAGTGAACGGCGACTGCTGCTGAACGCTTTTGGCCGCGGTAAAACGGGTGCCCTCCAGATAATTGACCACCGTCACCGGCTGACGCTTGAACAGTTCGCAGGCTTGCCTGGTGATTTCCAGATCCTTGCCAGCCAGCTCCGGATGCCTGGCCAGAAACGCCTTGCTGTAGCGCTTCATGAACGGGTAATCCAGCGCCCACCACGCCAGGCCCAGGAACGGCACCCAGATCAGCTCTTTCTTGAGGAAGAATTTGAAGAACGGTGTGCGCCGGTTCAGCGTCTGGATCAGCGCCGGGATATCGTCCCAGGACTGGTGGTTGCTGATCACTAGATACGACGTATTCCGGCGCAGGTCGTCGCCGCCGCGAATATCCCATTGGGTGGGGATGCACAGGCGAAAGATCAGTTTGTCGATTTCGGACCAGGTTTCGGCAATCCCCATCACCACCCAGGAGGCGTAATCACGCAGGCGGCCGGGCAAGACCAGTTTGAGTAGGGCAAACACCATCAAGGGGCCGATCAGGACCAGGGTGTTGAGTAACAGCAGCAATGTGACGAAACAGCCGGTGAGCAGGCGGCGCATAAAGAACTCTTGGAAGCGTTTGGGCGCGCCATGATAAGCAGCTTCGGGCGACAGGCCAAATCGCTGGTGACGAAGGTTTCACCTCTGCACCGTTAACCTTGTGGGAACGATCAGCTCAACTACGGTCTAAAATTGCGCTGCCAACCCCTTAAGGACTCCCAGTACGTGAAATCCCTTCTTGCACTGCTTTCACTCATTGCCCTGCCGGTCATGGCCGCCGAGCCGACCTTGTATGGTCGCTACGAATACATCGCGCTACCGGAAATCGGCGGCGAAGTGCTCAAGGCCAAGATGGACACCGGCGCCCTGACCGCGTCGCTGTCGGCCAAGGACATCGAAACCTTCACCCGCGATGGCGAGGATTGGGTGCGTTTCCGCCTGGCCACCAAGGATGCGAGCAATAAGGTTTACGAGCACAAGGTGGCGCGGATCAGCAAGATCAAGACCCGCTCCGAAGAAGACGAGGATGACAGCGAAGTCATCGCGCCCACCAAGCGGCCGGTGGTTGATCTGGAGTTGTGCCTGGGCAATGTCAAACGCACAGTTGAGGTGAATCTCACTGACCGCAGCAGTTTCAACTATCCACTGCTGATTGGTGCCAAGGCTTTGCGCGAGTTTGGTGCCGCAGTGAATCCGGCGCGGCGGTTTACGGCGGATAAACCGGATTGTTGATAGCGGTGCCGAGTATTTCGAACAGAATTGTGCTTGGCTCGGGTGAATTATCTGTTTGGAAGTGAAAAAATTAGTTTGGATGTATGTCAGTTTATTGAGCGAACCGTATATCGATTGCCTTCTGAATGATCGCGAAATCTTGCAGAGGCTTTGATGTTGAAGGCTGGTCTTTGAGGGTATCAAGTATTGCTCTGCTGTTGTTGTAGTCAAGATGTAATTGTTCGAGTGTCGCGAATTTTTTGTAGCTTTCAGTATCTACACCATCATGGATAGAGGGGGATGGTTTGGGAGGGACGTGTTTGCCCTTATGTGGAAGATTGGTGAAGTTTTGTGGTTGGTTTTTATATCTTGAATTTAATTTAAGATTTAGTTCGGCAGGGGTGAGTCCATTGGGCTTGCGGTCTTGTGGCGAAGAAGACTCAGGGTTGGTAATTTCACCAGTTTTTTTAGGTGCTACTTCTGTTGTGCTGGATGCAACTGTGCTGACATTTTTTGAGAGGTCAGGTTTAGGCGCTTTCGTGGACTTCATCGCTTTAAATATTTTTTTAAGATAGCCATGTGCCCTGACGGATCGGTGCTGTTTGCTGGATCTCCCAAACCATATACATACGCATTCAACCCGCCCTCCCCAAACGGACTCCAACTATCCGGGCTATTAAACCGCATCAACACCGGATTGAACTGCCGATACCCTTTCCCCAAATGATAATGTCCGGTCAGCGGATCCAGCAGTTCGCCGTTAAACCCGAGCAGGCTGAGCAAGCCGTTTTCCGGTGTGCGGTGGCCATAGGGTGCGTAGGCAATGGGGTGAGGCTGATTCGCGTCGAGGGCGTTCAACACTGACTGCTGTTGATCGGTTGCCAGCAGTATCGTTTTGCGTGATTGAGTAGACATCGGCTGAGCTCCGAATATGGTCCATAAAGTCGGGCTTTAAGCATCGGTCCTTTCTCATCCTTTGCCCACTATCAGAACTGCTAGGTCCTACAGACCCCCACCGCGATTTAACTCAGTCGGATTGACGTCGATTCAGCCTTGAGTCACCGTTCGCCCACTCAACCAACAGGCTCGGACGCCATGCCTCATATCCTGATTGTCGAAGACGAAGCGGCGATTGCCGACACGCTGATTTTCGCCTTGCAGGGCGAGGGGTTCAGCACCACGTGGCTGACCCTTGGCGCGGCCGCGCTGGAGCATCAGCGCCAGACCCCGGCGGACCTGATCATCCTCGACATTGGACTGCCGGACATCAGCGGCTTCGAAACCTGCAAGCAGTTGCGGCGTTTCAGCGAAGTACCGGTGATGTTTCTCAGCGCCCGCGATGGCGAAATCGACCGTGTCGTAGGCCTGGAGATCGGTGCCGACGATTACGTGGTCAAGCCGTTCAGCCCCCGTGAAGTGGCGGCGCGGGTCCGGGCGATTCTCAAACGCATGGCGCCCAAAAACCTGACCGAAACCGCGCCAACACTGTTTCGCATCGATAACGAACGGGTACAGATCAGTTATCACGGTCAACCGCTGAGCCTGACCCGTCATGAATTCCGTTTGCTGCAATGCCTGCTGGAACAACCCGAGCGCGTGTTCAGCCGCGAGCAATTGCTCGATGCGTTGGGCGTGGCCGCCGATGCCGGCTACGAGCGCAGCATCGACAGCCACATCAAGAGCGTGCGCGCCAAGTTGCGATTGGTTAAGGCCGATGCAGAGCCGATTCAGACCCATCGCGGCCTCGGTTACAGCTACAGTCCGGGACACAGCTGATGCCGTTGGGGATACGGATTTTCCTGGTCTATGTGCTGTTCGTCGGCTTGACCGGCTATTTCGTGCTCAACACGGTGATGGAGGAAATCCGCCCCGGTGTGCGCCAGTCCACCGAAGAAACCCTGGTTGACACCGCGAACCTGATGGCGGAAATCCTGCGCGATGATTTCAAGGCCGGCACCCTCAACCAGAGCCGCTGGCCGGAACTGCTCAAGGCTTACGGCGAGCGGCAACCGGCGGCGAACATCTGGGGTTTGCCGAAAAATCAGGTCAACCACCGCATCTACGTCACCGACGCCAACGGCATTGTGGTGCTGGATTCCAGTGGCGCAGCGGTCGGTCAGGATTATTCGCGCTGGAACGACGTTTACCTGACCCTGCGCGGCGAGTATGGCGCCCGCTCGACCCGAAGTGACCCCAATGATGCGAGCTCTTCGGTGATGCACGTCGGCGCGCCGATTCGCGATAGGGGCCAGATCATCGGCGTGGTCACCGTGGCCAAGCCTAACAGCTCGTTGCAGCCTTATGTGGATCGCACTGAACGGCGATTGCTGGCTTATGGCGCCGGGCTGATCGGCCTGGGCTTGCTGTTCGGTGCGCTGTTGTCCTGGTGGTTGAGCCGGTCGCTGCGGCGGTTGACTGCTTATGCACAGGCAGTGAGCGAAGGTCGTCGGGTCGAGGTGCCGCACTATCGCGGTGGCGAGTTGGAGCAATTGGCGACGGCTGTAGAACAGATGCGCACGCAGCTCGAAGGCCGGGCCTACGTCGAGCGTTACGTGCACACATTGACCCACGAACTGAAGAGCCCGCTGGCGGCGATTCGCGGAGCGGCGGAACTGCTGCAGGGCGAGATGCCGTTGGCCCAACGGCTGCGTTTTGTCGGCAACATCGACAGTGAAAGTGCGCGCATGCAACAGTTGATCGAGCGACTGTTGAATCTGGCGCAGGTTGAACAGCGACAGGGGCTTGAGGCGCGTGTTGCAGTGCCATTGGCGGCGTTGGTGGCCGAACTGCTTGATGCTCAGTCTGCGCGGATTGAAGGCAGGCAGTTGCGCGTGTCACAGATGATTGCAGCGGACCTGATGCTGATGGGTGAGCCGTTTTTGTTGCGGCAGGCGCTGGGCAATCTGCTGGAAAATGCGCTGGATTTCACGCCTGCTCAAGGCGTGCTGCGATTCACCGCCGAGCGGAAGGGCGAGCAGATCGAGTTCAGGCTTTTCAACCAGGCCGAAGCGATTCCGGGCTATGCATTACCGCGCCTGAGCGAGCGTTTCTACTCGCTGCCACGGCCGGAAACCGGGCGAAAAAGCACCGGGCTAGGGCTCAACTTCGTCGAGGAAGTGGTGAAGTTGCATGGTGGGGTGATGAGCATTGGCAATGTTGAGGGCGGTGTCGAGGTGACATTGCACCTGCCTTAGGAGCGAGTTGCGGCCCAGTCTCCACATAATCTCCACAATCCCCCCATAAATCCCCCACACAGCCACCCCAGACTCTTCCCAACCAAAACAGGGAGAGTCCCATGAACCGAAGCCTGACCTTGAAACTCGGGGCGATTGCCCTGCTGATCCTGTTATTGCTGATCCCGCTGCTGATGATCAACGGCGTGATCGAGGACCGCCAGCAACTGCGCGACGGCGTGCTCGAAGACATCGCCCGCAGCTCCAGTTACAGCCAACAACTGAGCGGGCCGTTGATGGTGGTGCCCTATCGAAAAGTCGTGCGCACTTGGAAGACCCACGAAAAAACCAACGAGCGCTATCAGGAAATCGGTGAAGAGCGCGGTCGTTTGTACTTCCTGCCGGAGCGCTTCGAACTCGACGGCCAGGTCCAGACCGAACTGCGTTCCCGGGGCATTTACCAGGCGCGGCTGTTCCATGCCGACAACCGCATCAGCGGCCATTTTTCACTACCGGCGCAGCTGGGTATCCAGGAAGATTTCGCCGATTACCAATTCGACCAGCCATTTCTTGCGGTCGGCATCAGCGACATTCGCGGCATCGAGAATGCCTTGAAACTCGAACTGAACGACCAGAAGCTGGACTTCGTCCCAGGCAGTCAGGTCGGTTGGCTGGGCGAGGGCGTTCACGTGACGCTGCCGGCGCTGGACCCTGAGCGAAATACTGAATTGACCTTCGGTTTCGACCTGAAGTTACAAGGCACTGGCCAGCTGCAGATCCTGCCGGTAGGCAAGACCAGCAAAGTCTCGCTGGCTGCCAACTGGCCGCATCCCAGCTTCATCGGCAACTACCTGCCGACCCAGCGCGACATCACCGATCAGGGCTTCACCGCCAATTGGCGGACCTCGTTTTTCTCCACCAACCTGCAGGAAACCCTGAACAACTGCGTGTCCCGCGGCGGTTGTGAGGCGTTGTCCAGCCGCAGCTTCGGTGTGAGCTTCATCGATCCGGTGGACCAGTACCTGAAAAGCGACCGGGCGATCAAATACGCACTGTTGTTCATCGTCCTGACCTTCGCCGGTTTCTTCCTGTTCGAAGTACTGAAAAGCCTGGCGGTGCACCCGGTGCAATACGCGTTGGTGGGTGTGGCATTGGCGTTCTTTTATCTGCTGTTGCTGTCGCTGTCCGAACACATTGGCTTCGCGCTGGCGTATCTATTGTCGGCCAGCGGTTGTGTGTTGTTGATTGGGTTCTATGTCTGCCATGTGTTGCGCAGCGTGCGTCACGGCTTGAGTTTTTCGGCGGGTTTGGCGGCGTTGTATGGGCTGCTTTATGGTTTGTTGAGTGCCGAGGATTACGCACTGTTGATGGGCTCTTTGCTGCTGTTCGGCTTGCTCGGGGTGTTCATGGTGCTGACCCGCAAATTGGATTGGTACGGGGTCGGACAGAAGGCGACCAAGCCCCTGCAGTTTGATATTGGAGCGGTGGAATGAGCCGGTCGCTGGGGTTGAGGGATGATCAGCGGGAGGGCCGGGTTTTGGCGTTACTAATTGCCGAGCTGTTTCCGGCATTCAGGAAAATGAATAGGATATAGCGAAACGACGGGGAAAATTTATTGATTTAAAATAAATCCGTCCCCTTATTCGCTTATTCGTCCCTTATTCGTCCCTTATTCGTTCTTATCAGTCCTTGTTGCTCAGGCGTCAAGGATTAATAACCGCTCTTATTTGCCCAGCGTTCTTCCTCCTGTCTTTTGTATGCTTTAGTTAACTTAAATTGTGTCTCTTTTTCTTTGCGGATTCTATCCAGGTTATTTTGTACGAGATCGCGTTTATCTCTTGTATTACGAATTGTTGAATGTAATTCTGGGTGATCGTACGGAAGTTTTTGGGTAGTCAGCTTTTTTTGAAGTTGGCCAATGAATTGCATGTCCGAGTGAGAAATATTGTTTAGCGGTCGGATGCTAACGATATTTTGCGTAAGCGAAGCTCCGTTAATTGTCATTACATGATATTCGGAAATTTCGTTTCTCCACTTATCGTACATAAACGATATATTTTTAGATTTGGTTGGCTCTACGTGGCTACTTATATACTGGCCTTGCGTTATGCCGGCTTCACTGAACTTATTAGAAACGAAGAATGTGTGTTTTGCGGGGGTTGGGTGGGAAAATTCGGTCATGTTTGCCGTTGATGTTGTTGATTTTTTAGACTTGCGAAAAAGTCTAGCGATCCACCCAGGTTTATGCCCGTTACGATCTTCCTTATTGATCGGATCACCTGTGCAGTACGCATATGCATTCAATCCACCCTTCCCAAACGGACTCCAACTATCCGGACTATTAAACCGCATCAACACCGGATTGAACTGCCGATAACCATTCCCCAAATGATAATGCCCGGTCAGCGGATCCGGCGGTTCGCCGTTAAACCCGAGCAGGCTGAGCAAGCCGTTTTCCGGTGGGCGAAGACCGTACGCTGTGTAAGCGATGGGATGAGGCCCATGCGCGCTCAGGGCGCTCAACACCGAGCGCTGTTGATCGGTTGCCAGCAAGATTGTATTGCGTGAATGCGTAGACATTGGCTGAAACTCCGAGACAGGTCGATGGAACCGAACCCTCAGCATCGGAGTTTTTTCAGCGTTTGCCCACTATCAGAACTGATAGGGTGCCGGCGCAGCTACATCAAACCTTCGGCATCGTCGACAACATCGAAGACCGCTGACTCACCTCGAAATACCATGCCGCCAGCTGCGGATTTGCCACGCGCCATTGCAGATCCGGATGGCGCAAATCCAGGTAACCCAACGCACACGCCACGCTGATTGCTGCCACATCAAAATGGCTGGTCAGCTCGGCCATCGCATCTTTTTCCAGCAACGCCAGGGCACGGCGGATTTTGTCGCGCTGGCCGTCGAGCCATTGGTCCCAGTGTTTTTCCGGGGCGCGCAGGGCAACTTCGTAACGCACCAGTACCGCAGCGTCCATGATGCCGTCGGCCAGGGAGGCGAGGGTCAGGCGCCGCCAGCGGGCCGAGCCTTCGCGGGGGATCAGCGGGTTGCCGACGTGTTGATGGTCGAGGTAATCGAGAATCACCCGGCTGTCGTGGATGATGGTGCCGTCGGCCAGGCGCAGGGCGGGGATCTTGCTCAGGGGGTTGTCGTTGATCAGCGTCTGGTCCGGGTCGACCGGCGTGAGTACGCAGTTCTGCAGGGCGACGCGGTTCTGTTGCCCGGTTTCATGCAGCAGTACCATGACTTTGCGGACAAAGGGTGAGAGGGGGTTGTGGTACAGGGTCATGCTCGGGGCGGACATGGCGACGTCTCGGTCAGAGGGGGTGTCGGGCAGCATAGCGCGTTGATGCGAGAGCTCAAGATGAGCCCTGTGGGAGCGACCTTGCTCGCGATGGCGGCATAGCAGTCACTTTCAATGTTGACTGAGCGATCGTCATCGCGAGCAAGCTCGCTCCCACAGGTTTTTTGTGGCTTAGCTGACTGGTTGCAGCTTGTGATCCTGCCTGTGGGCCCGGAGCAGCCTGCAGGCTTGAGTTCGCGGGCAACTGTCCAGACGATGAACGCGGCGACGATGTCGAAAATCGCCAAGGTCACGAACAGCGGGGCTGTAGGAGCGAGCATGCTCGCGATGGCCGTCAACGATGACGCTGGAAGGCTGACACCCCGAGGAGCTCTCAGGTTTATCGCGAGCAGGCTCGCTCCTTGTATGTTGACCTTGATTCCATGAGAGAGGTTACGCTCAAGGATTCATTCAACAGCAAGTACGTTTCTGGGGGAGGCCGATCGCTCCTGAAGGCAGGATTTGCTCCTGACCTTGTCTGTAGAGAGGCCCCCCCGCCTCATTGCCCACCACGAAGAGTATCGAGAAGCCGACAAGTCGGACTTCGCATTACAAGGTTGCAGTGGCATGAAGTTCGAGGTCGGGGGAACCAGGTGCAATCTTACCTAAAGCCAAGGAAGTGAAAAGCAATGAATGCGCATGTCGGCATAGATATCAGTGCTCGCAGTTCAGCCATGGGATGGCGGCAGAACGGCAAAGCAGCAGGCAATGGAGACATTCTGCACACGCCCAAAGGTCGCAAGGCCGCTGTGGAAAAGCTGCTACGTCTCAAGCCGCTGAGCGTTGTCATGGAGGCTACCGGTATTTACTACCTGGATCTTGCGATGGAATTGCACGCCGCCGGCTTGCCGGTCTCGGTGATCAACCCCAAAAGCTTCCACAACTTTGCCAAGCTGATGTTGCAAAACAGCAAGACTGACCAGATCGATGCCCAACTGCTGGCCGAATACGGCGAGCGTATGGGGCCTAGGCTGTGGGTCCCGCCCACTGCGGAACAGATGATGCTGCGTGCGATTGGTCGCCACATCAACCGACTGATTGGCCATCGGACGCGAGCCAAGAACGAGCTGCATGCGCTACAAGCGACAGAAACGAGCATCGCACTGCTGATCGAGGATGAGAAAGACGCGATAAGCGCGTTGGACGCTCGAATCGATCGATTAAAACAGGCTGCGCGCGACGCCATCGCCAAATGCCCTGATCTGAGCCTGCAATTTCGCTGCATGATGGCGGCGCCCGGCGTTGGAGAGGCCTCGGCCATCGCCGCACTGGCTGAGCTGACGACCCTTCCAGTGACGCTTAAATCGGCACAGGTAAGCCGCTATGCAGGCCTGGATGTCAGACTGACCCAGTCAGGCACCAGCGTGAACCGGCCAGGACGAATGTCCAAGTGCGGTAATGCTTACTTGCGTGCAGCGATGTTCATGCCGGCGATGACGGCAATCCGTTGTGATGAGAATGTGAAGGCCTTCTACGAGGCACTGGTAGCGCGCGGCAAGAAGAAAATGCAGGCCATCGGCGCGGTCATGCGCAAATACCTAACCGGGTTATGGGCATGCATGCGCTCTGGAGAAGAATTTAATACGGCCAAGCTTTTTAGCAAAAAACATCTCGCGAAAGCTTGACCGTGAACAGAGTATCCCCCGGTGTCAGGATAGTTGTCGCCTCTCCGATTTTTCCTGAAAAAGCATATCGGGGGCGGAAAGAGACTGGTCGTGCCGTACTATTCACCTGAACGCAGAGCCGCATTACTCAAGATGCTGCTTCCCCCGCTGAACCTGTCGATGGCCGAGGTTTCCCGGCGCGAAGGGGTCAGCGAAATGTCTTTGTCCAACTGGCGCAAGCAGCTCAGTTCTGAAGGAAGTGCAGTGTCCGAAAACAAGCCGTTCACCGAGAACTGGTCAGCCGAAACCAAGTTTGCTGTCGTCCTTGAAGCCGCCGGTTTGTCCGAGATCGACCTGGGCGAGTATTGCCGCCGCAAAGGCCTTTACCCCGAGCAAATCACTGCCTGGCGACAAGCCTTCATCACCGGCCAGAAATCGGACAAGGCCCAGCAAAAAGAAGATCGGGAGCAGTCTCGCAAAGATAAGAAACGCATCCAGGAACTTGAGCGCGAACTGCGCCGCAAAGACAAGGCGCTCGCTGAAACAGCTGCGTTGTTGGTGCTGCGAAAAAAGCTCAACGACTACTGGGGGACCGACAACGAGGACAACTGACGTCTTTGCCAGAACGGCAGTTACTCGTTGGCTGGCTGAGCAACGCGGTCGTGGCGGGAGCCAGAAAAATCAGGGCCTGCCGGGAAATCGGACTATCGCTGCGGACCTTGCAGCGGTGGACTGAAACAGACGTTATCCAGGCTGATGCCCGAACGACTGCCACACGGCCAACGCCGCGAAATGCGCTGAGCGAGGCTGAGCGACAGACCATTGTGACGCTGTGCAACAGCCCGGAGTACGCCCACCTGCCGCCGAGCCAGATTGTGCCGCGCCTGGCCGATCAAGGGCGCTATCTGGCGTCGGAGGCAACGTTTTATCGCGTCTTGCGAGCGACGGGTCAACAGCAACATCGAGGCCGTAGTCAGCGCCCCAGGCGGCACGCGGCCCCAACGACGCATGCGGCTGAAGCGCCCAATCAGGTGTGGTCATGGGACATCACGTATCTGCCGTCGCCGATACGCGGCCAGTATTACTACCTCTATCTGATCGAGGATATTTACAGCCGCAAGGCCATGGGCTGGGAGGTCTACGACGCGGAAAGCGGCGAGAAAGCCGCCGTGCTGCTGCAACGCAGCGTGATCGGCGAGCAGTGTTTACACGAACCGCTGGTGCTGCACTCGGACAACGGAGCGCCGATGAAATCGGTGACGCTGTTGAGCAAGATGTACGAACTGGGCATCACGCCCTCGCGGGGCCGACCGCGGGTGAGCAACGACAATCCATACTCAGAGTCGTTGTTTAGAACGCTGAAATACTGCCCGCAATGGCCGCAGGATGGCTTTGCCAGTCTGGACGCCGCACGAGCTTGGGTGAGGGATTTCATGCGCTGGTACAACAACGAGCACCGGCATAGCCGAATCCGGTTCGTCACACCGGCTGAGCGGCATCGAGGACTGGACCATCAGGTCTTGGCCCGGCGACATGAGCTGTACGAACGAGCCAAGGAGAAAACGCCAGAACGGTGGTCGGGTCAGACACGTAACTGGGAGCCGATCGGCACCGTGTTGTTGAACCCCGATCGAGAGCAACAGGTCGAGAAAAGAGCGGCATAGTTAGACGGTTGATGCGACAACTACCTTGAAAAACGCCGGTATCTACAGGGTGAACTGCCCCCCAAAAGTTGGACACCGATCCTGACTTTTGGGGGTCAGTTCAGGGAAATGAGTTACTACCGGCGTTGCCGGAGCCCGCGTAGGGCGAGGACGGCCGGAATGCCTAGCCCAAGCCAGCTCAAGGCATCCCACAGTCCATCGCCAAGCAGCGCGGCAAACAAACCCGCCGCGCTGAACAAGGCGATAACGGTAGGGGTGCTGAACACCTTCCAGAAATTCGATTGCCGGGGCCTCATGCCACGCTCTCCACTTTTTCCAGCACGGGTTTCGCAGCCTTGCGCCGTACCACCCACAGGTAAACG
Organism: Pseudomonas sp. LBUM1649; assembly: GCF_059716155.1. NCBI lineage: Bacteria > Pseudomonadati > Pseudomonadota > Gammaproteobacteria > Pseudomonadales > Pseudomonadaceae > Pseudomonas > Pseudomonas sp. LBUM1649. Next base: position 6,128,816 of record NZ_CP166807.1, on the reverse strand, counting down.
CCACTGCCGAGCACAATGATCGTCAGCACGTCCAGGGTCGCCCAGAGGATTTGCATCGGCATGCCGCCGTAGTCACCGAAATGCAACGGCTGCGACATGCCCATGGCGTCCATGTACCAGGGGCGCTCGGCCACGGCGGTGACTTGCAGGATGCTGGCGTCGATCAGCACCGGCGTCAGCAAGTGTGAGGTCAGGTGAGTGCTGCCTTTCATGAACACCGCGTAATGGTGCTCGCTGGAGAACCGCGTGCCAGGGAAGGCGATGAAATCCGGCTGCATGTCGGGTGCGACTGCTTTGGCGATGTCGAGCAAACGCGTGGCCGGTGCCAGATGCGTCAGTGGTGGCGCGTCGCGGTATGGTGCAACCATCGCGCTCAGGCTGTCGTTGCGCCACGCGGCGATCAGCAGGTCGGCGCAGGCACTGATCACGCCGGTCACGCCGACCACCAAGGCCCAGGTCAGGGTCACCACCCCGATCAGGTTGTGCAGGTCGAGCCAGCGCAGGCGGGTGGACTTGTCCTGGCGCACGGTGGCGAACTTCAAACGGCGCATGAATGGCAGGTACAACACGGTGCCGGACACAATCGCGACGACGAACAACAAACCCATGAACGCCAGCAACAACTTGCCCGGCAGTCCGGCGAACATGTCCACGTGCAGGCGCAGCATGACCATCATGAAGCCGCCATTGGCCGACGGCATCTCCAGCGCTTCGCCGGTTCGGGCGTCGAGCATGAAGGTGTGGGACGAGTTCGGCTCGGTGCCGGCGGTGGCCGCCATGATTGCGATCGCGCCGTTGGGCTCGTCATCGTCGAAACCGAAATACTGCATGACTTCGCCGGGACGATGTTTTTCAGCCGCCTGCACCAACTGCTGCAAATTCAGCTGCGGGGTGTCCGCCGGCATTTGCTTCAACTCGGCGGCATCGCCCAGCAAATGGTCGATCTCGTGATGGAAGATCAACGGCAGGCCGGTTATTGCCAGCATCAGCAGGAAGACCGTGCAGATCAGGCTGGTCCAGGTGTGGACGAAGGACCAGCGGCGAATTGTTTTACTTTTCATTTCGTAGCCTTCAGAAACACCAAAGCCGTCCTCGAAGGACGGCCTGGTCGTTGGGCATGTCAGGTCAAGTGGTTACCACTTGTAGGTGGCACTGGCGACGACACTGCGTTGGTCGCCGTAGTAGCAGTAGAAACTGTCGCAAGTCGAGATGTAGTCCTTGTCGAACAGGTTGGTCGCGTTCAGCGCCAGCGAGGCACCTTTGAGGCTGTTGTCCAGACGTCCCAGGTCGTAATGGACGGCGGCATCGAATACGGTGTAGGCGTCAGCTTTGCCCAGCTCGGTATTGGCTTGGTCGCCGTAGGTGTTGCCGGTGTAGCGAACGCCACCGCCTACGCCGAAACCGTCCAGGACACCGTTGTGCCAGGTGTAATCGGTCCATAGCGAAGCCTGTTGGTTGGGCATCAGTTGCAGGCGATTGCCCTTGAATGCGCCATCTTGGACTTCGGACTTGGCCAGAGTGTAAGCAGCGATGACCTTGAGGTTCTCGGTCACGTCAGAAACGGCTTCCAGCTCCAGGCCCTTGACCTTTACTTCACCGGTCTGGCTGGTGATCGAGACGCCGTCGGAATTGGTCGTGGTGACGGAGACGTTTTTCTGGGTCAGGTCGTAGATGGCGGCGCTCAGCAAGGTATCGCTGCCAGGCGGCTGGTACTTGATGCCCAGTTCCCATTGCTCGCCTTCGGTCGGCTTGAACGAATCGGTCGGCGAGGCGGTGGCATTGCTGGTCGGCTGGAATGACTCGGCGTACGACAGGTACGGCACGATGCCGTTATCGAACACGTAGCTGATCGCAGCGTTACCGCTGAAGTTGGTATCGCGTTCGGTGTTGGTGGCGTCGCCGACGTTGAAGAACTTGGTGCCGGTGTGGACCCAGTCTTCGCGGCCGCCCAGGGTCAGGCGCCATTGGTCGAGTGCCATCTGATCCTGAACGTACAACCCGGTCTGATAGGTCTTCTGGTCGTAGTCATAGAACGCCGCGGAGCGTGGCGGACGCACGATTGGCTGGCCATAGATCGGGTCGTTGACGTTGGTGGTCAGGCCGTCGCCGAAGATCGAGGTGTAGTTGGTGTTGCTGCGCTGGTGATCGAGGCCAAGCAATAGCGTGTGCTGAACATCGCCGGTTGCGAAGTCGGCCTGGAAGTTGTTGTCCACGGCGAACTGGCTGATGTCTTCGTCGACACTCGTGCTCATGCGACCTACGTTGCCATTGGCGTCGACCGGGGTGAACGGGTAGGCACCGACGGTGAGGGCCTGGAAGGACAGGTCTGACTTGGTGTAGCGCAAGTTCTGCCGGAACTGCCAGACATCGTTGAAGCGATGTTCAAAGGCATAGCCCAGCGCGTAGTAGGTCCGGTCGTAATATTCCCAGTCCGGATCGCCCAGGTTCTTGTGGTGGGAAATATCACCCAGCGGCGAATGAATCCTGGTGCCCTGGATCGGCAGGAACTGGCTGGTGATCCCGGTATCGTCGCGAGTGAACTGCGAGAGCAGGGTAAATTTGGTGTCTTCGTCGATGTTCCAGGTCAGGCTCGGTGCAATGTTGTAGCGCTTGTTGTCGATGTGGTCGATCTGAGTGCCGCTGTCGCGCACCACACCACTCAGGCCGTAGAGGAATTGCCCTTCATCGTCGATCTTGCCGGTGCTGGCGAAGTTGATCTGGCGATGATTGTCGCTGCCGTATTGCACCTGGATCTCGTTGCTCGATTCCGCACTGGGACGGCGGCTGACCATGTCCAGCAGGCCGCCCGGCGGGGTCTGGCCATAGATCGACGAAGCCGGGCCGCGCAGCAGGGCCAGGCGGTCGAGGTTCCAGGTTTCCTGTTTCGGGTTGGCGTACACGCCTTTGGGCAGTGGAAGGCCATCGAGGAACTGGGTCGGTTCGAAGCCGCGCACGCGCAACCAGTCGGCGCGGGTATCGCTGCCGTAACTACTGGCGGTAATGCCGGGCATGTAGCGCACGGCGTCGTCGAGGCTGTGCACGCTGCGGTCGTCCATCTGGTCGCGCGTCGCAATCGAAATCGAACGCGGCACTTCGACCAGCGCGGTGTCGGTCTTGGTGCCGGCGGCCGTGCGCTTGGCCAGGTAGCCTTGCACCGGGCCCCAGGCGTTTTCAGTGTCTGCTTCCACACCGATCACGCTGGTCGCCGGCAAGGCCATCACGCCCTCGGGCACAGCCACCAGGGTGTAGGTGCCGCCGCTTTGTTCCAGTTGCAGTCCGGTGCCACGCAGGGCTTCGCGCAGGGCGCTGGCTGCGTCGAACTGGCCTTTGACCGGAGCCGAAGTCTTGCCTGCCGCAAGCGACGGGTTCAACGACAGCGCCAGACCGGCCTGGCTGGCAATCTGGTTCAGGGTGCTGGCCAGTGGCGCGGCCGGCAAGTTGTAAGCGCGAACGCTGGACGCCTGTTCAGCGGCGATCAGTTGGCTGCTGGCCAAAGGGCTGCAAAAGGCAATGGCAAGCGCCAGCAAACTGGGGCGCAACAAGGTACCTGGCGAACGGGACATACAGCGGCTCCTGAAAGTGAATACTTCTCAATTGCCTAGGTGCCGGACGAAAATCAAAAAGTGATAGGGCTGGATGAAAATAATTTCGATTCATCAATTGCGCTGAGGCTGATGGCCCTATCGCGGGCAAGCCTTGCTCCTATGTATGGACTCGCCCCCACTGTCTACCCGCTTTTGAAAAACTGTCGCCCCGTTGCATCTATGTATCAGGCCTATTCATGGAAGCCGTCTTCGGCATCTGGCCAAAATTGGAAGAGCTCGTGGTATGCCGATTACAGTCAGGCCTCGAAGGCCAGTAGGAGCTTAGGCATCAATCCACGCCGGTCTTACCTGGGGTCAATTTTTTTCAACAAAGGGTCGGACAGTCAGTACCTCGGTGGCAGAACTCTGTCGCTCAGTGGCTCATCGTCGCTTGCTGGCCATCACCAGCGTGGCGACGATAAGTCTGATCATTCTGTAAAAGCACCCAGACGATTCGCAGGTTGCGGTTGGCTAGCCTGATCGCAGCCTCCTTACGGCCCAGCCGGCTCATCCAGCGCAACAAGCGGCGGTCATCGGGTTGCTGGGAATCAGGTCGTAGTTGTTGCAGCACCGCATGGGCTCCCTGGATCATCAGGCTGCGTAAATAGACATCACCTCGCTTGGTCATGCCCCCCAGCCGGACCGTCTGCCCGCTACTGTGCTGGTCAGGCACCATGCCAAAGTACGCGGCAAACTTGCGGGCATTGGGAAATCGCTCAGGCTTGCTTTCCTTGGCCACCAGTGCCGTGGCAATGACTGGGCCGATGCCGCGCACAGTCATCAGTCGCTTCGCCGTCATGTCGGCGTTGGCGGCCACTTCCAGGCGTCCCGTCAGCACGCTGATGCGCTCGCCCAAATGGCGCCACTCGGCCAACAGTTCGTCGATCAGTTCACGCAGCAGGCCCGGCACCGGCTGGGTAGCATCCTCCAGTACCCGCGGTATTTTCTGGCTGATCGCAACATCGCCCTGCGCCAAAGCCACGCCGTGCTCGAGCAGCAGGCCGCGCATCTGATTACTGACGGCCGTGCGTCGACGCACATAGCCCTGACGAGCGCGATGCAACGCCTGCATTGCCAGTGCCGCAACGCTTTTGACCGGTACTGCGCAGATTTTTTCATCGCGACCCGCCCGCAAAATCGCCAGTGCATCGTTGCGATCATTTTTAGGCCCGCTGCGATGGGTGGCCACCAAACCGGCTGGAAGAATCCGCGCCAGGTTGCCTTGGTCTTGCAGCTGCCGGGCCCAGGCTTGAGCACCCGGACCGGTCTCCATCAAAATCACGACATGAGGCGGCAGCTGCCGGAGAAACTCATAAAACGCCTCACGCGACTTGATCCGCTGCTCGTAGCGCACTTGGCCAAGGACATCTTCACCGGCGACCTGAAAGACCTGCTTGGCCAGATCCACCGCTAAGGTTGTGCAGGCCGACAAATCGGAAGAAGACAGGGATTGATCAATCGAACTATGATGTTTCATGGACTCGCCCTCGCTGTCGTTGGCTGTTTAGACTGCCAGCGTGGCGCATTGACGCCTCGGCTGGGGCGAGTCCATCCAATTACAAGTTTGGTGTCGTTCGATAGTTTTGTGAACGACACCAAGCTTGTAGGAGCAAGGCTTGCCCGCGATGGCGTCGGTCCAGACTCCATAAAATCAGGGCTTGGCCTCGGTCTTCGCCGCCACCGTCACCCACCATTGCGTATGGTGCTCAATCTGCACCGGCAGTGTCGGCAACAGCGCGTTCAGGGCCAGGTCGGTGTCTTGCAGCGGGAAGCTACCGGTGATCCGCAGGTTGGCCACTTCCGGCGCCACACCCAGATGACCCGGGCGATAACGACCGATTTCACGCACCAGATCTTCCAGCCGCGCGTTGTCCACCACCAGCATGCCGCGGGTCCAGGCATCGGCGCCCATGTTAAGCGCGGCAATCGGCCCCAGGCCGTCATTGCGGATCAGTATTTGCTGGCCTTCGCGCAGAATCTGTTCGTCAGGGCTCGATTGCGGATGGGCGGCCACCGCGGACTGCAACACGCTGAGACGCGTGCCTTGTTCTTCGCGCTTGACCAGGAACCGCGTACCCAGTGCACGCATGCTGCCTTCGCGGGTCTCAACGATAAACGGCCGGGCATCGCCATGACCGGTTTCGATAAGGATTTCGCCTTGCTGAAGGATGACCAGCCGCTGCTTGTCATCGAAGCGCACGTCCACGGCACTGTGGGTGTTGAGGTTGATCAGGGTGCCATCGTCCAGGCGAATCGTGCGTTGCTCGCCGGTGGCGGTGCGCTGGTCGGCCAGCCAATAGTCGATCGGCAGGTAACGCTCACCGGCAAACAGCGCCAGGCCAATCACTGCAACGACACTGGCCAGGCCGCTGCCGAGCTTGCGCACCCGGCGGCGAATGCCTTCGCGCGATTGCAGCAGGGCGGTGCGAGCCGGACCGCTGGCGACGCTGAAACGCTGGTCGAGCATGCCCAATTGACGCCAGGCGCGGGCATGTTCTTCGTGGGCGGCGTGCCATTTGGCGAACTCTTCACGTTCCACCGGGTTGCCGGAGTCCAGGGACAGTTGCCAGGCGATGGCGGCATCGAGCACCTGCGCCGATACCGGCTTGGAACTGACCGGGGTCATGTCGGCTCCCCGTACAAGGCGATGTAGCACTGACGGATGCCCTGGGCCAGGTACTGGCGCACCCGTGGCAACGATACACCGAGGCGCTCGGCGATTTCCGCGTGGCCAAGGCCATCTAGACGATTGTAGAGAAATGCCGCACGGGCCTTGCTCGACAGCTTGCCCAGCAGGCGATCGATATTTTTCAGGTCTTCGAGGATCATTTGCTGTTCTTCCACCGACGGTTGTTCGGCTTCTGGAATCAGCATCAGTTCGGTGAGGTAGGCCTGTTCCAGCGCGGCGCGGCGGAAGTAGTCGAACAGCAGGCCCTTGGCAATCGCCACCAGAAACGCCCGCGGCTCGCGCGGTTCTTTCAGTTCCTCACGCCCGAGCAAGCGCACGAAGGTGTCCTGGCTCAGGTCCTCGGCCCGCTGCGGGCAGGCGACATTGCGACGTAGCCAGGCCAATAGCCAGCCGCGATGGTCGCGATATAGCGCACCGACGAGCTCACTTTGGGGGCTTGGGACTGACGACACGCAGCATCACCGATTGGGAAGTGTTAACTAACGAGAATTGTTCGCGATTGTGTCAGAGGCGGGGGAGGTAAAGCAATTGGCGTTGGTCGGGTGTAGGAGCTGCCGCAGGCTGCGATCTTTTGATTTTGAAAAATCAAGATCAAAAGATCGCAGCCTGCGGCAGCTCCTACACGGGACGGCGTGACTGTTAGAAGGAATGCGTTTGCTGCCGCCGCTTCCACTGATTCAACCGCTGTTGCAGGTTCAACGGGCTATGAATCTGCTGTTGCCGCGCGCGGCTGAACAGGATCAGCGCCAGTTCGGCGGTAGCCAGGGCGTCGGCACTGGCGTTATGACGCTTGAAGACTTCCAGCTTGAACCAGTCGATCCACTCGTCCAGGCCGGCCTCGCGGATATTGGCCTGCGGACACACCAGCGGGGCGATGTCTGCCACATCCAGAAAAACATGCTGCAACTTGTAGCCCAGGTGATCTTTCAATGCGCGTCCAAGCATGTGCTGGTCGAATGGCGCATGAAAGGCCAGCACCGGGCTGTCGCCGACAAACTCCATGAATTCGAGCAACGCCTGGGCCGGGTCACTGCCGGCAGCAATTGCACTGGGCCCCAGGCCGTGAATGAGCACACTGGGACCGAGCTTGAGTTCGTCGCATTGCAAAGTGCGCTCGAACTGCCGACTGAAATCGATCGCGCCATCCTCGATCACCACGGCGCCGATGGACAGTACCTGGTCCTTGTTCATATTCAGCCCGGTGGTTTCCAGGTCGAGCACTACCCAGCGCTGCTCGCGCAGGCTGCATTCACTCAATCCGGTTACCGCCGGCAGATTTTGAAGGCGTTGTTGCAGGTCTGCGGACAAGCTCGGGCCGGCGGGGCGCAGCCATGAAAACAGGCTCATAGTTGATACCGCAAGCTCAGACTGCTTTGCAGGCGTTGGGCCTGGCGCAGGGATTCACGCAAGATGCGTCGATCCAGATGATTGAGGCTGTCGGGGTCGACCCGGTTGGAGTAGGGCAAATTCTCCCGGGTCTGTAGCTGGTGTTGCTGCATGCGGGTTTGCTGGATGAAGTGATAGGCCTCTTCGTACGCCGCGCCGTCCAGTGGCTCGATGACCTCTTTGGCCACCAGCTGGCGAAAGCGCTCCAGGGTATTGTTCGCTTCGATGCCGTGGGCGAGGGCGAGTAACCGCGCCCCGTCGACGAAGGGGGTCAGGCCCTGAATCTTCAGGTCCAGCGTGGCTTTTTCGCCATTTTTGCGTGCCAGCACGAACTCGCGCAAACGTCCTACGGGAGGACGATTGCGCAGCGCGTTTTCAGCCATCATTCGCTGGAACAGGCGGTTGTCGGCCACCTGGTCGAGAATCGCACGGCGTAATTGTTCGCAGCCTTGCTCGCTGCCCCAGACCACGCGCAAATCGAAATAGATGCTCGAACCCAGCAGGTTCTCCGGCGTGGCTTCGCGAATGAACGCGGAAAAGCGTCGCGCCCATTCGACCCGCGACAGGCACAACTCGGGATTGCCGGCCATGATGTTGCCTTTGCACAGGGTGAAACCGCAGAGCGCCAGGCTGTGGTTGATCTGATGGGCGATGGGCAGCAATTTCCCGCGAATCTCGGCAGCGTGGGCCGCGTCCCGTGCTTCGAACAGAATGCCGTTGTCTTGATCGGTGTGCAGCGTCTGTTCGCGGCGCCCTTCGCTGCCGAAACACAGCCAACTGAACGGGATGCCGGGATCGCCTTTCTCGGCCAGGGTCAGCTCGATCACCCGGCACACGGTGTGGTCGTTGAGCAGGGTGATGATGTGGGTGATCTGGGTCGAAGACGCACCGTGGGCCAGCATGCGCTCCACCAGTTGACCAATCTCGCCACGCAGCAGCACCAGGTTTTCCACACGCTGGGCGCTGCGGATGGTGCGCGCCAGGTGCACCAGGTCGACCCGTTGCAGGGAAAACAGATCGCGTTCCGAGACCACGCCGCACAGGCGCTGATCCTTGACCAGACAGACGTGGGCGATATGCCGCTCGGTCATCGCAATCGCGGCATCGAAGGCGCTGTGGTCTGGAGACAGGAAAAACGGCGATCGGGTCATGTGCCGCTCGATCGCCTCGTTGAAATCGCCGGTGCCGTTGGCCACGACATGGCGCAAATCGCGCAGGGTGAAAATCCCCAGCGGCGCTTTATGTTCATTGACTATCACAATGCTGCCGACCTGCTGCTCGTGCATCTGGGTCACGGCTTCACGCAGGGGCGTGGTTGGGCTGCACGTCACCGGATGGCGCATGGCCAATTCACCCAGGCGGGTGTTGAGCGAGTACTGGGTGCCGAGGGTTTCCACGGCTTTCTGCTGGACCTGCTGATTGACCTGATCCAACAGGCTGCTCACGCCACGTAAGGCAAAGTCGCGGAAGGTACCGGAAATGGCGAACAACTTGATGAATGCAAGTTTGTTCAGCTGTAGGCAAAAGGTGTCTTCGGCGGCCAGGTGTTCGGTGCGTGTCGCACGCTCCCCCAGCAGTGCGGCGAGGGGGAAGCACTCCCCCGTAGTGATTTCGAAGGTGGTTTCGGTCCCGCCCTTGGCCGAGTGCGGACGTTCACCGACAACTCGACCCTGTTTGACGATGTAAAAGTGCTCAACCGGGCCGTCCGCAGGCTTGATGATGCTCTCGCCGGGGGCGTAGAAGCGCAGTTGGCATTGTTCGACCAGATACGCCAGGTGGGCGTGTTCCATCTGGTTGAAGGGCGGGAAGCGCTGAAGGAATTGCAAAGTGCCCTGGATGTTCTGCAACACCGCGGTTTTCCCTGCCTGTGTGAAGGCGTCCGCTTTACTCATAACCATTACCGCAGTCTTTTTTGAATTGTTGTTGTCGGATGACTCAGTCATGGTCGACCCCTTCGGTCGGGGTGCCCATTGGACGTAAGTCTAGGTAGGCAGTTCGGGTGTCGGTATTTGGGAAATGTCTGACGCAACTGTGGGAAAAACCTCCTACATTGGCTATAGGAATATCTTCCGACGAAGTGCACATTGAAGGTCTGCTTAGCGATGTCTGACGGATGTGCTAGGGAATAGAAATGAAAACGTAGAGTAAGCCATGTCCGACCACGATATTTTGAGTGACGACGAGCGCCAGGCGCTCAGTGACGTCATGCTGGAACCCGACCTGCCGCCGCAGCGGGTGCTGATCGTCGACGACGACAAGGACGCCCGAGAGTTGCTGTCGGAGATTCTGGCGCTGGATGGCATTCGATGCATGACGGCAGCCAGTGGCGAAAGCGCCCTCAAGATGTTGGAAGAGAAACCCTCGATTGGACTGGTCATTACCGACTTGCGGATGGGGCATATCGATGGCCTGGATCTGATCCGACAAGTGCGGGAATCGGTACGGGCGGCGCTGCCGATCATCATCGTTTCCGGCGACGCCGACGTGAAAGACGCCATTGCCGCGATGCATTTGAGCGTGGTCGACTTTTTGCTCAAACCGATTGATACCGACAAGCTGTTAGCGCTGGTCAAGCATGAGTTGGGGATTGAGTAACCAAAGATTTGTAAATGATAGTTGCCTATAAACCCAGGAGCAGGCGTATATGAGTTGAGTTTGCTTCTGCTGGGTGTAATTAAGTTTGTCTGCCTGGGTTGAGAAATATCCATTCATAAATGACTGGCAGTGGCGGCTGCAGTTTCAGATATCTTCCTGAGGATTGAAATACGGATGGCTGTTTGTAGTCGCCGTTTGTTTCAATTAAATTAAAAAAAATAATAATTAATTATTCCACGCTGAAATTTACGCCCATAGAAACGAGTTCCCTGAGGGGCGTTATTGAACGAGCGCTTGTTCTCATGCTGCTGAAAAAAAACTGTAGCTTGACCAGGAAGTTCGACTTTCCTGGGTTGCATGCGTGTGAATGATAATCAGGAAACAACATGATAAAAATGGATTTGCGCGACCTGCTCCTGATTCTCCTAGTGACTGTCATGTGGGGAAGTAACTACTCGCTCATTGATATCAGTCTCGATGGTATAGACCCATTTATGCTGACTGCGTTGCGTTTTACTTTTTGTGCATTTCCGTTGGTGTTCTTCGTTCGCAAGCCGAAAAACATCAGTTCTCCAACTATCGCTCTATATGGTGTGTTGTTTGGGGTCGGGATGTCCTGGCTGATGAACTATGGCATGTTTCTTGGAGTCAGTGCCGGTGTGACTTCTTTGCTCCTGCAATTCAGTGCCTTTTTTACGGTCATCTGGGGGGTAATGTTGTTCGGCGAAAAAATGTCGGGGATACAAGTGGCAGGAATTCTCCTGGCATTGGTGGGGCTGATGTTCATTATTCATGTGACCGAGACGCAGGGCCAGAGCCATGGTCTGTTTCTGATACTGCTGGCAGCCTTGTGCTGGAGTCTTTGCAATGTCCTGATCAAGAAAAGCAAGGTAATCGACATCTTTTCCTTTGTCGTCTGGTCGAGTTTGTATGCAATTCCGCCGCTGTACTTGATGACTTACTGGGCTAAGGGGTCTGCGCCTTTTCAGGCGTTGTTGACGGACTTCAACGCCCCGGTGCTGCTGTCCATCCTGTTTCAGGCGTATGTGGCGACGATTTTCGGTTATTGGGCATGGAACCGCTTGATCAGAAAATATCCGGCGAGCCAGGTTGCCCCGTTGTCGATCATCATTCCGATATCCGGCATCGTGACCTCCTGGTATGTGCTCGACGAACCCATTGGGGGCGAGAAACTGTTTGCCCTCGTGCTTACGGTCCTGGGTATTGCCCTGTTCATGTGTGCACCGAAAATCGCGAACTGCATCACTGAAAGCGCCTCGCGCCACAGGAAATAACGGGTCAGAAACAACAATCCCCCGGCCGTTAGGTCGGGGGATTGTTGTCGAGCAGGCTATTTTTACAGCGCGTTCCTGGCCTTGAACTCGCGACGACGACGGTGCAGAACCGGCTCGGTATAGCCGTTCGGCTGCTTGGTGCCTTCCACCACCAGTTCGACTGCCGCCTGGAAGGCGATGTTACTGTCGAAGTTCGGTGCCAGCGGACGGTACAGCGGGTCGTTGCCATTCTGACGGTCTACCACCGGCGCCATGCGCTTGAGGCTTTCCATCACTTGTTCTTCGGTGACGATGCCATGACGCAGCCAGTTGGCGATGTGCTGGCTGGAAATACGCAGCGTGGCACGGTCTTCCATCAGGCCGACGTCATTGATGTCCGGCACCTTCGAGCAACCAACGCCCTGATCGATCCAGCGCACCACATAACCAAGAATGCCCTGGCTGTTGTTGTCCAGTTCGTTCTGGATCTGTTCGGCGGTCCACTGCGGGTTCACTGCCAGCGGGATGGTCAGGATATCGTCCACCGACGCATGGGCACGCTTGGCCAATTCGGCCTGACGGGCGAACACGTCGACCTTGTGGTAGTGCAGCGCGTGCAGCGCAGCGGCGGTCGGCGAAGGCACCCACGCGGTGTTGGCACCCGCCAGCGGGTGAGCGATTTTCTGTTCCAGCATCGCCGCCATCAGGTCGGGCATCGCCCACATGCCTTTACCGATCTGCGCACGGCCTTGCAGGCCGGTGCTCAAGCCGATATCGACGTTGGAGTTCTCGTAGGCGCCGATCCATTTTTCCGCCTTCATGTCGGCCTTGCGCACCATCGGGCCGGCTTCCATGGAGGTGTGGATTTCGTCGCCGGTGCGGTCGAGGAAGCCGGTGTTGATGAACACTACGCGCTCGCTGGCAGCCTTGATGCAGGCCTTGAGGTTGATCGTGGTACGGCGCTCCTCGTCCATGATCCCGACTTTCAGGGTGTTGCGTGGCAGGCCCAGCACATCTTCGATGCGCCCGAACAGCTCGTTGGTGAACGCCGCTTCTTCAGGACCGTGCATCTTCGGCTTCACGATGTAGACGGAGCCGGTGCGGGTATTTTTGCGCGAGGTGTTGCCGTTAAGGTTGTGCAGCGCCGCCAGGCAAGTCACCAGGCCATCGAGGATGCCTTCCGGTACTTCGTTGCAATCTTTATCGAGGATCGCGTCGATGGTCATCAGGTGACCGACGTTGCGCACGAACAACAACGAACGACCATGCAGGCTCAGTTCGCTGCCGTCGACGGCGGTGTAGGTGCGGTCGGCGTTCATGGTGCGGGTAAAAGTCTTGCCGCCCTTGGCGACTTCTTCCGACAGGTCGCCCTTCATCAGGCCGAGCCAGTTGCGGTAGATCACCACCTTGTCATCGGCGTCGACGGCAGCGACGGAGTCTTCGCAGTCCATGATGGTGGTCAGTGCGGCTTCCATCAGGATGTCTTTGACACCGGCAGCGTCGGTCTGGCCGACCGGAGTGCTGGCATCGACCTGGATTTCGAAATGCAGGCCATTGTTCTTCAGCAGGATCGCCGTCGGTGCCGAGGCATCGCCCTGGAAACCAATCAGCTGAGCGTCGCTGCGCAGGCCAGAGCTCTTCAAAACCGAGTCGCTGCCGCCTTTGAGGGCGACGACCAGTTTGCCGTCAACGATTTTGTAGTTTGTCGAATCGACGTGGGAGCCGGCCGCCAATGGCGCCGCTTCGTCGAGGAAGGCACGGGCGAAGGCGATGACCTTGTCGCCGCGAACCTTGTTGTAGCCTTTGCCTTTATCCGCGCCATCAGCCTCGCTGATGGCGTCGGTACCGTAGAGCGCGTCGTACAGCGAACCCCAGCGGGCGTTCGAAGCGTTGAGCGCGAAGCGGGCATTCATCACCGGCACCACAAGCTGTGGACCGGCCATGCGGGCGATTTCTTCATCGACGTTTTGTGTCGTTGCCTGGAAATCGGCCGCTTCTGGCAGCAGATAACCGATGTCTTGCAAGAAGGCTTTATAGGCCACGGCGTCGTGCACCTGAGCTGTCCCAAGAGCTTTGCGCTCCTGGTGCCAGCCATCGATACGAGCCTGGAAATCATCGCGTTTGGCGAGTAGGGCTTTGTTCTTCGGCGCCAGGTCATGAATGACCTTGTCGGCACCGGCCCAGAACTTATCGGCGGTGAGGCCGGTACCGGGAATGGCTTCGTTGTTCACGAAGTCGAACAGGACTTTGGCGACCTGCAGGCCACCGACTTGAACGTGTTCAGTCATTGCTTGCCTCACTCTGCTCAGCTATTTCGCTTTTCAGCTCTTCAATTTAACAATGAAGCCTCTGGCCATTTAAACCACAAACCCTGCGACCAGTACATGCCATTTCTGACGGCTGGGTGGGGACCAATCAACGGCTTTAGGGCCTTGCTGACAGGGCTTTCAGGGATGCGACTGCGCCTGTGGCGGACATCGATCCAACGTTATGTAGTGCGCGCTGCGGCATACTACATGATGAGTAGCGGTTGTGAAAATTAGACTAATTACGTCGTTCTGCGACCCCATGACGCATTGCAGTCACGTCGGGGATCGGGATGTTCTCAAAAAACCATGAGATTGTTCCAGTTAAATATAAAAAGTTGTACACGATTAGTGGTTTGGCACGATTGCCGTGTCTTGTGGCGAGGGGATTTAGCGAAACGTCGCACCGCCCCGTTGGGCTGCGAAGCGGCCCTGCATTTTTTCAGACAACTGCATTTGCTAAAGCTACGACTGCTTCGCAGCCGAACGGGGTGGTGCGGCATTCCGATAAATCCCCTCACCACAATTAGCCCTTGCCCACTAAGCACCTTGCCTATACTTGGTTTTTCATAACAAAAATCATGACCTGAGGGCTGCGCCATGGACCACCTCGTACTTACTGTTTTTGCACCGGACAAGCCTGGGCAGGTCGAGCGCATAGCCCAATGCATCGCCGAACATGGCGGCAACTGGCTGGAAAGCCGCATGTCACGCATGGCCGGGCAATTCGCCGGGATTCTTCGGGTCGGGGTACCTGCGGAAGCCTACGATTCACTGGTCGATGCCCTGCAAGGATTGTCGACCCACGGTATTCGCGTATTGATCGCCGAAAGCGGTATCGAACAATCGTGCACCTGGAAACCGATCGCCATGGAGTTGGTGGGCAATGACCGGCCGGGGATCGTGCGTGACATCACTCGCTTGCTCAGTGAGCAGGGGGTAAACCTGGAAAGCCTGGTGACTGAAGTGCGTCCGGCCCCCATGAGCAGCGAGCCGCTGTTCCACGCCGAAGCGATACTGGCGGTACCGTTGACGCTGTCTCTGGACGTGCTGCAATCGCGCCTGGAAACCCTGGCGGACGATCTGATGGTGGAATTGGTGCTGCGCATTGAGCCTTGATCAGGTTATCCAGATTAAACGCGCACCTGCCTGTGGATAACCTGTAGAGACAGCCCGCCAGCCCACGCCGGCCGGGGCTCCTCAAAGATTGATCAAAAAACCAGCAGTTTCAGTGACTTGCGCACAAACGGCGGGGATCACGCTGTGGATAACCTTGGGAAGGATCGATGCAGGCCACGGAGAACGTGGCCTGCAGAGGGTTGAGTGTTTTTTGATCAGCTGCGACGGCGCAGGCTGAGCCAGGCATCGATGCTGTAAACCGCCAGGCCGGCCCAGATAAAGATGAACGCCACCAACGTACTGGACGACAAGTGCTCGCCAAACAGCAGGACGGCCTGCAGCAGCACCAGCGTCGGCGCCAGGTATTGGAGGAATCCCAGGGTCGTATAGGGCAGATGCCGCGCGGCGGCGTTGAAACACACCAGCGGCACCAGCGTCACTGGACCGGCAGCCACCAGCCACCAGGCTTCGGAGGTGGTCCAGAATTCAGTTTGGGCGCTGCTGGCGGTTGGATTGAGTAGCAACCAGGCCAGCGCGATTGGCACCAGCATCCAGGTTTCGACCACCAATCCCGGGAGTGCCTTGACCGGCGCCTGCTTGCGAATCAGCCCGTAGAAACCGAAGGTCAATGCCAGCACCAGCGACACCCAGGGCAGGCTGCCGACTTGCCATACCTGTTGCGCCACGCCGACCGCCGCCAGCCCCACCGCAAGCCATTGCATGCGTCGCAGCCGTTCGCCGAGTATCAGCATCCCCAACAGGACGTTCACCAAGGGGTTGATGTAGTAACCGAGGCTGGCCTCCAACATGCGCCCGTTGTTCACCGACCACACATACGTCAGCCAGTTGGCGGCGATCAGCGTGCCGCTCAGGGCCAGGATCGCCAGTCGACGGGGATTCTCCCGCAGCTCGCGCCACCAGCCTGGGTGTTTCCAGACCATCAGCAGCAAGGCGCCGAACAGCGCCGACCACAGCACGCGGTGAATGATGATCTCCACCGCGGGCACATTGGCGATGGCTTTGAAATAGAGCGGGAAAAGTCCCCAGATGATGTAGGCGCTCAGGCCCAGAATGTACCCGCGACGCGGGTTGGCGGCTTGCATGCAGAATCCTTGCTTAGGCAGCTAACAAAAGAAGGGATTGTAAGGAGATTTGCCATGATGTGCTGGTACATGTAGGAGCGAGCATGCTCGCGATGGTCGTTAACGATAACGCGGGGAACCTGATGCCCCGCGGTGTTCTCAGGTTTTTCGCGAGCAGGCTCGCTCCTACAGAGGACGGTGGTGTTCAGAAAAGTTTCAGCGGTTCTTCATTGAGTGCAGCGAGTTGCTCGCGCAACGCCAACACCTGATCGCCCCAATAGCGCTCCGTGCCGAACCACGGAAAGCTGCGCGGGAATGCCGGGTCGTCCCAGCGGCGGGCGAGCCAGGCGCTGTAGTGCATCAGGCGCAGCGCGCGAAGGGGTTCGATCAGCGCCAGTTCCCGGGGATTGAAGTCGTGGAATTCGTTGTAGCCGTCCATCAATTCCGACAACTGACCCAGGCAGTCCTGGCGATCGCCGGCCAGCATCATCCAGATGTCCTGCACCGCCGGGCCCATGCGGCAGTCGTCGAGGTCGACGATGTGGAACATCTCATCACGGCACATCATGTTGCCGGGGTGGCAGTCGCCGTGCATGCGGATGTTCTGGTGCGGCGTATTGCTGTAGGCATCTTCCACACGCTTGAGCAGATCGCGGGCCACGGACTCGTAGGCCGGCAGCAGGCTGCGGGGGATGAAATTGCCTTCGAGCAAGGTCGTCAGCGAATCATGGCCGAAGTTTTTCACCGCCAGCGCCTCACGGTGCTCGAACGGCTTGGTCGAGCCCACCGCATGCAGACGGCCGAGCAGTTGTCCCAGGCGATACAGCTGATCGAGATTGCCGGGTTCCGGTGCGCGGCCGCCGCGGCGGGGGAACAGGGTGAAACGAAAGCCGTTGTGCTCGTGCAGGGTTTCACCGTTGTGGATCATCGGCGCGACGACTGGCACCTCGACCTCGGCGAGTTCGAAGGTGAACTGGTGTTCTTCCAGAATCGCTTCGTTGGTCCAGCGCTGTGGGCGGTAGAACTTGGCGATCAGCGGCTCGGCGTCTTCGATACCGACCTGGTAGACACGGTTTTCATAGCTGTTGAGCGCCAGGATGCGGGCATCGCTGAGAAAACCGATACTTTCGACGGCATCGAGCACGAGGTCTGGGGTGAGCGTTTCAAACGGGTGGGCCATGCTGACTCCTGCGCGCAGCAGGCTGCTGCGTCCGGCCAGGCATGGTAGCGCAGACGGACGCAGATAGGTGGTGACTGTACTGACGCCTTCGCGAGCAGGCTCGCTCCCACAGTTGATCTCCTGTGTGGCACAAATCACAGGCTCACCGCTTACCCTGTGGGAGCGAGCCTGCTCGCGAAGAGGCTCTATCAGGCGCCGACTATCCCGCCATCTTCACGGGTAATGGCAATCACCGAAGACCGCGGCTTGCCATTGGGCAGATGCTCGGGAAAGGTCGAACCACCGCTTTCCCCCGGATGCTGAATCCCGACAAACAATGTCTTCTGGTCCGGCGAGAAACTGATGCCCGTCACTTCGCAGCCAATCGGCCCGACCATGAATCGACGAATTTCCCCGGTCACCGGGTCGGCGCAGAGCATCTGGTTGTTGCCCATGCCAGCGAAATCACCGGCATTGCTCGAATCGCCGTCGGTTTGAATCCACAATCGCCCGGCATTATCGAACGCCAACCCATCCGGACTGTTGAACATGTTCTGCGGGGTGATGTTCGACGAACCGCTCTTCGGCGTTCCGGCATGCACTTGCGGGTTGCCGGCGACCACGAACAGATCCCAGGCAAAGGTGTTCGAGGCGTGGTCGTCGCGGTCGGTGCGCCAGCGCAGGATCTGCCCGTAGACGTTCTTCTCCCGCGGGTTCGGCCCGCCCACCGGTTGCCCGTCTTCGCCGCGTTTGGCGTTGTTGGTCAGCGTGCAGTAGACCTGACCGTCCCTGGGGCTGACGACAATCCATTCCGGACGATCCATGCGCGTGGCCTTCACCACGCTGGCCGCCAGACGCGCGTGAATCAGCACTTGGCCCTGGTCGGCAAAACCACTGCTTGCGTCGATGCCGTTTTTGCCGTGGGTCAGTTCGATCCATTGCCCTTGGCCTTTGGGGTGATCGGCATTGCCGTCGCCCGCGTCGAAACGTGCCACGTACAGGGTGCCGTGGTCCAGCAGGTCGCGGTTGGCCTTGGGGTTCTGGTGATTGATCTTGTCGCGGCTGACGAACTTGTAGATGAACTCGCCGCGCTCATCGTCACCCATGTACACCACGGCGTGGCCGTCACTGGTTTCAGCCAGGGCGGCGTTTTCATGTTTGAAGCGGCCCAGTGCGGTGCGCTTGACCGGGGTCGATTGCGGGTCGAACGGGTCGATTTCGACCACCCAGCCGTGACGGTTGAGTTCGTTGGGATTGTTCGCCAGGTCGAAGCGCGGATCGTGTTGATGCCAGTTGATGTCTTTGCTGGTCGCCACCGCGCCGTAGCGTTTTTGCGCGGCATCGAATTTCTGTTCGGCATCGCTGCTGCCAAAGCAGTCGGTAAAGTTCTCTTCGCAGGTCAGATAGGTGCCCCATGGCGTCTTGCCGTTGGCGCAGTTCTGGAACGTGCCGAGGACGGTTTTACCTTGCGCATCGGCACTGGTTTTCAGCAGTGCGTGACCGGCGGCCGGGCCGCTCAGATTGATCGGCGAATTGCCGTGAATGCGCCGGTTATAGCGCGAGCCCTGAACAAACTGCCAATGACCGTTCTCGCGCTGCACCTCGATCACCGACACGCCTTCGCAGGCCAGCGCCTTGTGCACTTCTTGCGCCGATTGCGGCATGCCAGCGTGGGGGTAGAGGTAACGGTAATTGGTATATTCGTTGTTGATCGCCATCAGCGCCCGGTTGTTGTCATCGGGGAAGGCGAACAGGCTCATGCCGTCGTTGTTGTCGCCGAACTGGACTTCCTGATGCTCGGCGGTGCCATTGCCACTCATGTCGAACGCCGGACCGTTTTTCTGCAAGGGCTGACCCCAACTGATCAGTACCGAAGACTTGTAGCCGGGTGGCAGGCTGATCGCGTCGCTGGTCGCGGCGGGAATGCTTTCGAAACCCAGCAACTGGCTGGTGCCGGCGCTGACACTGGCGGCCAGTACGCTGCGGCTCAGCAGGTTGCCGCCGAGGAACATGGCGGCACCGCACAAGGCGCCTGCGCTGATAAAGCCACGACGGCTGAGGCCGACCATTTGTTCGAGGTCGGTGGACTGGTTTTCTTCTAATAGGCTCACATCAGGCTCCCTGCGAATTTTGCAGTCACCTTAATCGTGGGCGATGAAGCTTTTGTTGCAGTAGGAGCTGCCGAAGGTTCGGGCCGCGTGCGGACGATGTTTTGATCTTGATCCTGAAACGCAAAGTCAAAAGATCGCAGCCTGCGGCAGCTCCTACAGTGGCGTACCGAGCAATACGTTGGAGGGCGAGAACTGCGCGCGTACCGGTTTTCCGCTGGTCAGCTTGCGCGATTGCAAATGCCAGGGCTCCGCCAGAGCGCAGAGAGTCTGGCCATTAGGCAGGCCGATTCGCACTTCGCAGGGGCCGTCTTCGGCGTCGAGGATCTCCTCGATGACGCCTTCGAGGCAATTGTGTCCGGGTGTTGCTTCGTCGCCGCTGCCGAGCACATCGAGCCAACCGGCCTTGATCAGGGCGACGACTTCGGTGCCGGTTTGCAGGTCCAGGCGCACGGTGCTGTCGTGGGTGATCTGCGCAGCGATGCTCAAGCCTTCGGCCAGTTCAAGGCGAATCCGATCGTTATGGCCCTGGGTTTCAATCGCCGCGACCTTCCCGTGCAACTGATTGCGTGCGCTGGTCCTGAGCATCAGGCGACCGAGCAGGTCGAGGTCGCTGGCGTCTTCAGCGGCTTCCAGTACCTGGGCTTGCAACGCCTGCAGCTTTTGATAGAGGCGCAGCACCCGCTCGCCTTCGGCGGACAGTTTGGCGCCGCCACCCCCTTTACCACCGACACTGCGTTCCACCAGCGGTTTCTGCGCAAGGTTGTTCAGCTCATCGATAGCATCCCAGGCGGCCTTGTAGCTGAGGCCCGCGCTTTTCGCCGCGCGGGTGATCGACCCCTGCTCGGCGATGTGTTGCAGCAGGGCAATGCGTTGCGGGCGGCGGACAATGTGCTGGGACAACAACGTAGGCAAGGACATGGCAAGACGCTTTGGGCTATGACGATGGGAAGGACGTTGGCGGCTCGGGGCCCGGGAGTCAAGTCACGGCGACTCGCCAGGTTTGGGTGTGCGCGCCAGGCAATAGACGTCGACCCGTGTGGCGCCTGCGTCTATCAGCAGGCTAGCCAGTGCTTGCGTCGTGGCCCCAGTGGTCAGTACGTCGTCCACCAGCGCCAGGTGGCGACCCTTCACCGATGCGTCGGGTGCCAGGGCGAAGGCGTGGTGCAGATTCTTTTTGCGTGCTGCGGCGTTCAGGTCTTGTTGGGCGTTGGTGTCTTGGGGTCTCACTAGCAGCCGTTCATCGCAAGGTACGTCGAGGTGCTCGCTGAGCCAGCGCGCCAGCATCGCCGCTTGATTGAACCCTCGTTGGCGCAGACGCCGGGTAGCCATCGGCACGGGTACCAGCGCATCGGGTCGCGGCAGGTCATCGTCGAAGTGATGTTGCAGGGATTGAGCGAGAAGTTCGCCGAGCAGGTGACCAAACGGCCATTTTGCGCTGTGCTTGAAGCGGGTAATCAGGCTGTCGATCGGGAAGCTGTAAGTCCAGGGAGCGACCACCCGCTCGAAGGCCGGCGGCTGCTTGAGGCATTGGCCGCACGTCAGGCCGGCAGCGGGCAAGGGCAGGGCGCAGGTCTGGCAGTGATCGCCGAGCCAGGGCAGCTCGGTTTCGCAGGCCATGCAAAGGGGCGTGGTGCCATCGGCGGCTTCATCGCACAGCAAACAGTATTGGTTGTTTTTTAACCAGATGTAAACCTGCTCATCGTATCGTGGTTGACAGCGCATAACTCTTCCTTAAATATGCCGAAACATCTGTGATGCGCCTGTGGAAATTCCATTTCCCGGTCGCCTGCCAAAGCATTAAACAAAGGAAACGCCCATGAGCGCCAGCACCTCTGCAACCCTGCGTCATGACTGGTCTTTGGCCGAAGTCAAAGCACTCTTCGTTCAGTCATTCAATGACCTGTTGTTCCAGGCGCAGACGGTGCATCGCGCGCATTTCGACGCCAACCGCGTCCAGGTGTCGACCCTGCTGTCGATCAAAACCGGTGCCTGCCCGGAAGATTGCAAATATTGTCCGCAGTCCGGTCACTACAACACCGGCCTGGAAAAAGAAAAGCTGATGGAAGTGCAGAAGGTCCTCGAAGAGGCCGCGCGTGCCAAGGCCATCGGATCGACCCGTTTCTGCATGGGCGCGGCGTGGAAACACCCGTCGGCCAAAGACATGCCTTACGTGCTGAAGATGGTCGAAGGCGTTAAAGCCCTTGGCCTGGAAACCTGCATGACCCTCGGTCGCCTCGATCAGGACCAGACCGAAGCGCTGGCAAAAGCCGGCCTTGACTACTACAACCACAACCTCGACACCTCGCCTGAGTTCTACGGCAGCATCATCACCACCCGCACGTACAGCGAGCGCCTGCAAACCCTGGCCTACGTACGTGATTCGGGGATGAAGATCTGCTCTGGTGGCATCCTTGGCATGGGCGAGTCCCTCGATGACCGCGCCAACCTGCTGATCCAGCTGGCCAACCTGCCGGAGCATCCGGAGTCGGTGCCGATCAACATGCTGGTGAAAGTCGCCGGTACGCCGCTGGAAAATGCCGACGACGTCGACCCGTTCGACTTCATTCGCATGCTCGCGGTAGCGCGGATCCTGATGCCCAAATCCCACGTGCGCCTGTCCGCTGGCCGCGAAGCCATGAACGAGCAGATGCAGGCCCTGGCGTTTTTTGCCGGCGCCAACTCGATTTTCTACGGCGAAAAACTGCTGACTACCGCCAACCCGCAGGCAGACAAGGACATGCAACTGTTCTCGCGTCTCGGCATCCTGCCGCAAGCCCGCGAAGAACACGCCGACGAAGTGCACCAGGCCGCCATCGAACAGGCGCTGGTGGAGCAGAAGAGCAGCGAGCAGTTCTATAACGCGGCTGTTTAAGGGCTCTCACCACCTGTAGGAGCAAAGCTTGCTCGCGATAGGATCGCCGCGTTCTTTCAGTTAGACCGAGGCGCCTTGATCGCGAGCAAGCTTTGCTCCTACAGAGGCCAAATATTTTTCCTGCCCGCGAGGCCTGCATGTCTTTCGATCTCGCCGCACGCCTGGCTGCCCGTCGTGCTGAAAACCTCTACCGCCAACGTCCATTGCTCGAAAGCCCGCAAGGCCCGCAAGTGGTGGTCGACGGCCAGCCATTGCTGGCTTTCTGCAACAACGACTACCTGGGCCTGGCCAATCACCCGCAAGTGATCGAAGCCTGGCGCGCAGGGGCGGCAAAGTGGGGCGTGGGTGGCGGGGCTTCGCATCTGGTCATCGGCCATAGCGGCCCGCATCACGCCTTGGAAGAAGCCTTGGCCGACCTCACCGGTCGCCCGCGTGCCCTGCTGTTCACCACCGGCTACATGGCCAACCTCGGGGCGGTCACGGCGCTGGTGGGGCAGGGCGATACGGTGCTCGAAGACCGACTCAATCACGCCTCGTTGCTGGACGCCGGACTGTTGTCCGACGCACGTTTCAGCCGCTACCTGCACAACGACGCGACAAGCCTGGCCAGGCGCCTTGAAAAAGCCACCGGCAACACGCTGGTCGTCACCGACGGCGTGTTCAGCATGGACGGCGATATCGCTGATCTGCCAGCGCTGGCCCGGGAAACCAGGGCCAAAGGTGCGTGGTTGATGGTCGATGACGCGCACGGTTTCGGTCCCCTGGGTGCCCACGGTGGCGGCAGCGTCGAGCATTTCGGCCTGAGCCAGGAAGATGTGCCGGTACTGGTCGGCACGCTCGGCAAAGCGTTCGGAACAGCGGGTGCTTTTGTAGCCGGCAGCGAAGAGTTGATCGAGAGCCTGATCCAGTTCGCCCGCCCCTACATTTACACCACCAGCCAACCACCGGCCCTGGCCTGCGCGACCCTGAAAAGCCTGGAACTGCTGCGCAGCGAGCATTGGCGCCGCGAGCATTTGCAGACGCTGATCCGCCAGTTCCGCCAAGGCGCCGAGCAGATCGGCCTGGAACTGATGGACAGCTTCACGCCAATCCAGCC
The DNA here is from genome assembly GCF_059716155.1 of Pseudomonas sp. LBUM1649. Taxonomy (NCBI): domain Bacteria; kingdom Pseudomonadati; phylum Pseudomonadota; class Gammaproteobacteria; order Pseudomonadales; family Pseudomonadaceae; genus Pseudomonas; species Pseudomonas sp. LBUM1649. The sequence continues at coordinate 6,105,543 of NZ_CP166807.1, read as the reverse complement.
GATCATGATCGGTGACGCCGGGCGCGCGGTGCGCTTTTCGCAGATGCTGCGTGAGCGCGGTTTGATGGTGAGCGCGATCCGCCCACCCACCGTGCCAGCCGGCAGCGCCCGACTGCGCGTGACCCTGACCGCCGCCCATAGCGAAGCGCAGGTACAGCTATTGTTAGAGGGACTGGCCGATTGTTATCAACGATTGGGAGCGGAGCCTGGCCATGCGTGATCGACTGATTCTGTTGCCCGGCTGGGGCCTCGGAATTTCGCCTCTGCAACCCTTGGCCGCAGCCTTGCAAGGCCTGGACGAACACCTGCGGGTGGAAATCGAGCCGCTGCCTGCGCTGGACTCGAGCAGTCTTGAGCTGTGGCTCGATGAACTCGACGCCAGCGTGCCACAGGACGCCTGGCTGGGCGGGTGGTCGCTGGGTGGCATGCTCGCGTCCGAGTTGGCGGCGCGCCGTGGCGACCGTTGCTGTGGCCTGCTGACCCTGGCGAGCAACCCTTCTTTTGTCAGCCATGAACAATGGCCATGGGCAATGCCTGGCGAAACGTTCGATGCCTTTATGGCGGGTTGCGCTGCCGATCCGCGCATGACCTTGAAGCGCTTTTCATTGCTCTGCGCCCAGGGTGCGCAAGACCCGCGCGGCTTGTCGAGGCTGTTGCTCGGGGGCGCGCCACACTCTGCCGGGGCGGTGCTGATGAGTGGCCTGGAGTTGCTCGCGCAACTGGACACCCGGCAGGCCCTGCAGACATTCCGCGGTCCGCAATTGCATCTGTATGCCGGCCTTGACGGGCTGGTGCCGGCCGAAGCCGCCGAGGCATTACTGGCGTTGCTACCGGATGTCGAAATCGGTCTGATCGAACAGGCCGGCCACGCGTTTCTCCTGGAAAATCCCCACGGTGTCGCGGGGGCGATCCAGGCCTTTTTACATGAGTGCGGTGATGACTGATTTATCCTTTCCCACATTGCCCGGCGGTTTGCCCGACAAACGCCAGGTAGCCGCCTCGTTTTCCCGTGCAGCGGCAAGCTACGACAGCGTGGCCGAGTTGCAACGTGAGGTTGGTGGCCAGTTGCTCCGCCGTTTGCCGCAGGCGTTCGTGCCGCAGCGCTGGCTCGATCTTGGCTGCGGCACCGGCTATTTCAGTCGTGCACTGGGTGAGCGGTTTCCCGACGGCCAGGGCGTGGCGCTGGACATCGCCGAAGGCATGCTCAATCACGCCCGGCCGTTGGGCGGCGCCACGCACTTCATCGCCGGCGACGCCGAGCGAATGCCGTTACGCGATGCGACGTGCGACCTGGTTTTCTCCAGCCTGGCCGTGCAGTGGTGCGCGGACTTTGCTTCGGTGCTCAACGAAGCGCATCGGGTGCTCAAGCCGGGCGGTGTCTTTGCATTTGCTAGTCTCTGTGTGGGCACGTTGTTCGAGCTGCGTGACAGCTGGCGTCAGGTGGATGGCATGGTGCACGTCAACCGCTTCCGCGAGCTCGCCGTTTATCAACAGCTGTGCGCGGCCAGCGGCTTGCGGGTGATCAGCCTGGAAAACCAACCGCATGTACTGCATTACCCGGACGTGCGCAGCCTGACCCATGAACTCAAGGCCTTGGGGGCGCACAACCTGAACCCTGGGCGTCCGGGTGGCTTGACCGGTCGGGCGCGGATTCTCGGCCTGATCGAGGCTTATGAGCAGTTTCGTCAGGCCCCAGGACTGCCGGCGACTTATCAAGTGGTGTACGCCGTTTTGGAGAAACCCTTATGAGCTCCGCGTATTTCATCACCGGTACCGACACCGATGTCGGAAAAACCACGATTGCCGCAGGTCTCTTGTATGCCGCGCGATCAGCCGGGTTAAGCACGGCAGCGGGCAAGCCGGTCGCCTCTGGCTGCTCGGTGACGCCCAAGGGCCTGCGCAATGCCGACGCGCTGGCGCTGCTGGCGGAGTGTTCGGTGCCCTTGACCTACACCCAGGTCAATCCGGTGGCACTGGAGCCGGCGATTGCGCCGCACCTGGCCGCGCGTGAGGCAGGCATCGTGTTGAACGTGCAATCGCTGTTGACACCGATGCGAGAGATACTCGACATGCAGGCCGACTTCACCCTGATCGAGGGGGCAGGAGGCTGGCGCGTGCCATTGGCGGACCAGGACAACCTGTCGGACCTGGCGATGGCGCTGGACCTGCCGGTCATCCTGGTGGTCGGCGTGCGCCTGGGATGCATCAATCACGCGTTGCTGACGGCCGAGGCCATTGCCCAGGACGGTTTGCAACTGGCGGGGTGGGTGGCGAACATCATCGATGCGAAGACCGCGCGCCTGGAAGAAAACCTCGCGACCCTAGCCGAACGCCTCCCGGCGCCATGCCTGGGTCGGGTGCCGAAGCTCAAGATGGTCACGGCTGAAGCGGTGGCGGAGCATCTGCAACTGGACCTTCTGGACTAGGTATTGGCTATGGCACTGCACTGTGCCATTAGCGTTTTTGACGGGCCATTTCTCGGTATGTCTGCTTCAATGAGTGTTGATAGCTCTTTGAAGACTGATGACTCTTTGCAAGGACGAGCGCTTCCATGGAAATCTCAGGAAATACCGCTTTTTATGCCGGTCTGAGCACTGTTCAGACGGGGCAGAACCGTGTCGATCAAGCCGCCGGACAAATCGCCAATACCACGATCGAGCGATCGGTGACCAGCCAGTCCTCCGAGGCTCAGGTCGATCGACTGCGTTCGGTCGACCGCAGTCGGCAGTCGGACCTCGTGAGCCATAACATCGAAATGGCCGAAGGCCGGTTTCAGGTGGAGCTGGGCGCCAAAGTCGCCAAGGCTTCCGATGAAGTGCTCGGCACCCTGATCGACACCTACGCCTGAACTCACGCTGAAAGCGCACCGCCTGACGGTACGCTTTCAGCGTGAGTCCTGTACCCATCATCTTTCTCGCGCTGCGCGTTGCTCGGTCAACGGCGTCAGGCCTGCGTGCGCATTGATTGGTCGTCAAATGACGAATGGCAAAAGATCGGTGCTTGACAAGGTTTGGACGTAAACGTATGTTTCAAACAACTGTTTGATCGTTTCGACAACGGTCGCTCATTCCCGGTTACATCAGCAGAGGTTTATCGCTATGCCTGACTACAAGGCCCCCTTGCGTGATATTCGCTTCGTTCGTGACGAACTGCTTGGCTACGAAGCGCACTATCAGAGCCTTCCGGCTTGTGCGGACGCAACTCCGGACATGGTTGACGCCATTCTCGAGGAAGGCGCCAAGTTTTGTGAGCAGGTGTTGGCTCCGCTGAACCGTGTGGGCGACATCGAAGGTTGCACCTGGAGCGAGTCCGGTGTTAAGACCCCGACCGGCTTCAAAGAAGCCTACAAGCAGTTCGTCGAAGGTGGCTGGCCAAGCCTGGCCCACGACGTAGAGCACGGCGGCCAAGGCCTGCCGGAATCTCTGGGTCTGGCGGTCAGCGAAATGGTTGGCGAAGCCAACTGGTCGTGGGGCATGTACCCGGGCCTGTCCCATGGCGCGATGAACACCATTTCCGAACACGGCACGCCTGAGCAACAAGAGGCTTACCTGACCAAGCTGGTTTCCGGCGAATGGACCGGCACCATGTGCCTGACCGAACCGCACTGCGGCACCGACCTGGGCATGCTGCGCACCAAGGCCGAGCCTCAGGCCGACGGTTCCTACAAAGTGTCCGGCACCAAGATCTTCATCTCGGCCGGTGAACACGACATGGCCGACAACATCGTGCACATCGTGCTGGCCCGACTGCCGGATGCGCCGGCTGGCACCAAAGGCATTTCGCTGTTTATCGTGCCGAAGTTCCTGCCAAACGCCGATGGTTCGATCGGTGAGCGTAACGCCGTGTCCTGTGGTTCCCTGGAACACAAGATGGGCATCCACGGCAACGCTACCTGCGTGATGAACTTCGACGCGGCCACCGGTTTCCTGATCGGCACGGCGAACAAAGGCCTGAACTGCATGTTCACCTTCATGAACACCGCACGTCTGGGTACCGCGCTGCAAGGTTTGGCCCACGCCGAAATCGGCTTCCAGGGCGGCCTGAAATACGCTCGTGATCGTCTGCAAATGCGCTCGCTGACTGGCCCGAAAGCGCCGGAAAAAGCCGCTGACCCGATCATCGTGCACCCGGATGTACGTCGCATGCTGTTGACCATGAAGGCATTCGCCGAAGGCAACCGCGCGATGGTCTACTTCACCGCCAAGCAAGTCGACATCGTCAAGTACGGCGTGGACGAGGAAGAGAAGAAGAAGGCCGATGCACTGCTGGCGTTCATGACTCCAATCGCCAAGGCGTTCATGACCGAAGTCGGTTTCGAATCTGCCAACCACGGCGTGCAGATCTACGGCGGCCACGGCTTCATCGCCGAGTGGGGCATGGAGCAGAACGTTCGCGACAGCCGCATTTCGATGCTGTACGAAGGCACCACCGGCATCCAGGCACTCGACCTGTTGGGCCGTAAAGTACTGATGACTCAAGGCGAGGCCCTCAAAGGCTTCACCAAGATCGTCCACAAGTTCTGCCAGACCAACGAAGGCAACGAAGCTGTCAAAGAATTCGTCGCGCCGCTGGCTGCACTGAACAAGGAATGGGGCGAGCTGACCATGAAGGTCGGTATGGCCGCCATGAAAGATCGCGAAGAAGTCGGCGCGGCCTCCGTGGACTACCTGATGTACTCCGGTTACGCCTGCCTGGCCTACTTCTGGGCTGACATGGCACGCCTGGCCGCCGAGAAACTGGCTGCCGGCACTTCCGACGAGGCGTTCTACACCGCCAAGCTGCAGACCGCGCGCTTCTACTTCCAGCGTATCCTGCCGCGCACCCGCACTCACGTTGCAACCATGCTGTCGGGCGCCAACAACCTGATGGACATGAAAGAAGAAGACTTCGCGCTGGGCTACTAAGCCTTAACGTCGTTCTTCAAAAAAGCCGCTGTTCCTTCGGGAACAGCGGCTTTTTTTATGTTTTAAAAAAAATCTCGGCAATTGACTCAGCAAGTCGGGGTTTGTGCCGTTACAGTTGTTGGCACATTGCCATCAATTTAAATGACGGGTTGGAGCTTTACCCTTGCCGCGTTCTTCCGCTGTCCGTGTGAGTCATTTTTTGCCGTCGTTGCTGCTGTTGCTGGCGGGGCTCGCGGCTGCCTACATCAAGGACCTGAACGTTTTCTTCACGTCGTTGTTCCACGTGCTTCCAACCCTTGTGCTGTTGCTCGGTGGTACTTACTGTGCGGTTTACCGACGCCAGCGTGAGCTGTTTCTGATGGTCACGGTGTACATCGCCTATTTCCTGCTTGACACCCAGACCGATTACTACCGTGACAACGGCACGGTGCGTGACGACGCCGCGGTGGTTTTTCATTTGTGTTGTCTGCTGTTGCCGTTGCTGTTCGGCGTATTCGCCGCGTGGCAGGAGCGCACGCATCTGTTCCAGGACATGGTCGCCCGTTTCGCCGTGTTGCTGGCCGTCGGTAGCGTCGCATTGGCGCTTGAACAAAGTTACCCACAGGCGTTGCTGGTGTGGCTGGCGGAGATTCGCTGGCCTGCCTTGCACGGCACCTGGATGAGCCTGATCCAGCTGTCCTATCCGGTGTTCATCGCATCGTTCGTGCTGCTGGCCTACCAGTATTGGCGCCACCCCAGACCTCTACATGCGGCACAGCTGGTGGGATTGCTCGGGCTGTTCTGGATGTTGCCGAAAACCTTCATCTTGCCCTTCACCCTGAACATCATGTGCAGCCAGGTGATGCTGATGATCGCGGCCGCCGTTGCCCATGAGGCCTATCAAATGGCCTTCCGTGACGAACTGACCGGGCTGCCGGGGCGCCGTGCATTGAATGAGCGCATGCAGCGCCTGGGGCGCAACTATGTGTTGGCCATGAGTGACGTCGACCACTTCAAGAAATTCAACGACACCCACGGTCATGACGTGGGTGACCAGGTGCTGCGACTGGTTGCCAGCAAACTGTCGAAAATCGGCGGGGGCGGTAAGGCGTATCGCTATGGCGGTGAGGAATTCGCCCTGGTGTTTGCCGGAAAGACCCTCGAAGAGTGCATGCCTCACTTGGAGGTCATTCGCGAATCCATCGCCACCTACAACATTCATCTGCGCAATCAGGACAGCCGTCCACAGGACGATAATCAGGGCCGCCAGCGTCGCGCCGGCGCCAGCGCCTCGAGTGTGTCGGTCACGGTCAGCATCGGCGTTGCCGAACGAGTGGAACAACGCACGCCCGAGCAAGTGCTCAAGTCCGCTGACCAGGCGCTGTACAGTGCCAAGGGCGCCGGGCGTAACTGCGTGATGGCGTTCGGTCAGAGCCGCCGTGGCGCCGTGCGCATGGACGCCGCTGCGGCTGAGTGATGACGGCGCATTCAGCGTCTGGACTGTGATTGTGAAGGGCGGGCGGCGGCAGTAGGTTTGAGTCATCTGCTGCCGGAGAAATGACCATGCCCCACTACAAGGCTCCCCTGCGCGACATGCGCTTTTTGATTGACCACGTCTTCGATTTTCACAGCAACTACGCCACCCTCGGCGCCACCGATGCCAGCCCGGACATGATCAGTGCGATCCTCGAAGAGGGCGCGAAGTTCTGTGAGAACGTGCTGTCGCCGCTCAACCGTAGCGGCGACGAAGAGGGCTGCCATTTCGACAACGGCGTGGTCACGACACCGACAGGCTTCAAGCAGGCTTTCGCCCAATACGTCGAGGGTGGCTGGCATGGCCTGGCGGCTGATCCGGCGTATGGCGGTCAGGGGTTGCCCAGCTCACTGGGGCTGGTCATCAGCGAAATGGTGGGTTCCAGCAACACGTCCTGGGGCATGTACCCCGGCCTGACTCACGGCGCCATGTCGGCGATCCACGCCCATGGCACTCAAGAGCAGAAACAAACCTACCTGAGCAAACTCACCGCCGGCCAATGGACCGGCACCATGTGCCTGACCGAAGCCCATTGCGGCACCGACCTGGGCCTCATCAAGACCCGCGCCGTGCCTCAGGCCGACGGCAGTTACGCGATCTCCGGCAGCAAGATTTTCATCTCCGCCGGCGAGCACGACATGAGCGCCAACATCATTCACCTGGTGCTGGCGAAACTGCCGGATGCACCGGCCGGGACCAAAGGCATTTCGCTGTTTATCGTGCCCAAGTTCCTGCCCGATGCCGAGGGTGAAGCGGGCGAGCGCAATGGCGTTTCCTGCGGTTCCATCGAGCACAAGATGGGGATCAAGGCCTCGGCCACCTGCGTGCTGAACTTCGACGGGGCCAAAGGCTTTTTGATCGGGGAAGCGAACAAGGGCCTCAACTGCATGTTCACCATGATGAACCACGCGCGGCTCGGCACGGGCATGCAGGGTTTGTGTCTGGGCGAGGCGAGTTTCCAGGGCGCGATCAAGTACGCCAATGACCGTTTGCAGATGCGCGCATTGACAGGTCCCAAAGCCCCGGAAAAAGCCGCCGACCCTATCATCGTGCATCCGGATGTACGTCGGATGTTGCTGACCATGAAAGCCTTCAACGAAGGTAACCGGGCACTGACTTACTTTACTGCGCAATTGCTCGACGTTGCGCATCTGAGCGTGGATGAAGCGACGCGCCAGGACGCCGAAGACCTGCTGGCGTTCCTGACGCCGATCTGCAAAGGCTTCATGACCGAAACGGGACTGGAAGTGACCAACCATGGCATGCAGGTGTTTGGCGGCCATGGCTTCATTCGTGAGTGGGGTATGGAACAGCTGGTCCGCGACTGCCGCATCGCGCCGATTTATGAGGGCACCAACGGCATCCAGGCGCTGGACTTGCTCGGGCGTAAAGTCCTCGGCAGCCAGGGCAAGCTGCTGCGCGGCTTCACAAAAATCGTCCACAAGTTTTGCGCGGCCAACGTCGGGCATCCACAGTTGGCCAGCTATGTGGCGCAGCTCAATGAGCTGAATCAGCAATGGGGCGAGTTGACGACCAAGGTCGGCATGGCGGCGATGAAAAACCCGGATGAAGTCGGCGCCGCATCGGTGGATTACCTGATGTACAGCGGTTACATCATCCTTGGCTATTTGTGGTTGCGCATGGCGTTGGTGGCTCAGGCTCAACTGGATTCGGGCAGCGGTGACGCCGATTATTGTCAGGGCAAGCTCGCGACCAACGAGTTTTACTTCAAGCGTTTGCTGCCGCGCACTGCCGCTCATCGGGCAGCAATCGAGGCAGGCAGTGATTGTCTGATGAAGCTGCCAGCGGAATTGTTCGCGCTTTAATCTTTTAAAAATGAACCACAAAGGAAGCCCGCTGAATTGTGGGCTTTTTTATGACCGAATAGTCAGTGACTAAACATTACAAAACGGTCACTGGCTGACCCTATGTGTCACAAAAGTTGTTGGGTTACACTCGGACCCAACGAAAACACAACTCCTACGATTCACCTGTTTAGATCTTGCGAGGTTTGCCATGGCTGACTACAAAGCGCCCCTGCGCGATATGCGCTTCGTTCTCAATGAAGTTTTCGAGGTCGCCAAACTCTGGGCCGAGCTGCCAGCACTGGCCGATTCCATTGATGCTGAAACGGTCGAAGCCATTCTCGAAGAAGCCGGCAAGGTCACCAGCAAAAGCATCGCGCCCCTGAGCCGTGCCGCTGACGAAGAAGGTTGCCACTGGGCGGACGGTGCCGTCACCACGCCGGCCGGTTTCCCACAGGCTTATCAGACCTACGCCGAAGGCGGTTGGGTCGGTGTCGGTGGCGACCCGGCTTACGGTGGCATGGGCATGCCCAAAGCCGTTTCGGCCCAGGTCGAAGAAATGGTCAACTCCGCGAACCTGTCGTTCGGTCTGTACCCGATGCTGACCGCGGGCGCCTGTCTGTCGATCAACGCCCACGCCAGTGAAGAACTGAAGGCTGCCTACCTGCCGAACATGTACGCCGGAGTCTGGGCCGGTTCCATGTGCCTGACCGAGCCGCACGCCGGTACCGACCTGGGGATCATCCGCACCAAGGCCGAACCTCAGGCCGACGGTTCCTACAAGGTCAGCGGCACCAAGATCTTCATCACCGGCGGCGAACACGACCTGACCGAAAACATCATCCACCTGGTTCTGGCCAAACTGCCAGATGCACCGGCCGGTCCTAAAGGGATTTCGCTGTTCCTGGTGCCCAAGTTCATGGTCAATGCCGACGGCAGCCTGGGCGCGCGCAACCCGGCAAACTGCGGCTCGATCGAGCACAAGATGGGCATCCAGGCCTCTGCGACCTGCGTGATGAACTTCGACGAAGCCGTGGGTTACCTGGTCGGCGAGCCGAACAAAGGCCTGGCGGCGATGTTCACCATGATGAACTACGAGCGTCTGGGCGTCGGCATCCAGGGTTTGGCCACCGGCGAGCGCTCCTACCAGAACGCCGTCGAGTACGCCCGCGATCGTCTGCAAAGCCGGTCGCCGACTGGCGCACAGAACCAGGACAAGGTCGCCGACCCGATCATCGTTCATCCGGACGTGCGTCGCATGCTGCTGACCATGAAAGCCTCGAACGAAGGCGGCCGCGCCTTCTCGACCTACGTGGCCATGCAACTGGACACCGCCAAGTTCAGCGAAGACGCCACCACCCGCAAGCGCGCGGAAGACCTGGTGGCCTTGCTGACCCCGGTGGCCAAGGCGTTCCTGACCGATCTCGGCCTGGAAACCACGGTTCACGGCCAGCAGGTGTTCGGCGGCCACGGTTACATCCGTGAGTGGGGCCAGGAGCAACTGGTGCGCGACGTGCGTATCACCCAGATCTACGAAGGCACCAACGGCATCCAGGCGCTGGACCTGGTCGGGCGCAAGATCGTTGGCAGCGGCGGGGCGTTCTACAACCTGTTTGCCGACGAGATTCGTCACTTCACCGCAACGGCCAGCGCTGACTTGGCAGAGTTCACCAAGCCCCTCAACGATGCGGTGACGACCCTTGACGAGCTGACTGCATGGCTGCTGGACCGGGCGAAAAACAACCCGAATGAAATCGGTGCGGCGTCGGTCGAATACCTGCAAGCCTTCGGTTACGTGGCCTATGCCTACATGTGGGCGTTGATGGCCAAGGCCGCCTTGGGCAAAGAAACGCAGGACGATTTCTACGTCAGCAAACTGGGTACCGCACGCTTCTATTTCGCCCGCTTGCTGCCGCGTATTCACTCGCTGAGCGCGTCGGTGAAGGCCGGCAGCGAGTCGCTGTTCCTGTTGGATGCCGGGCAATTCTGACGTTGTAACCTAATGTAAGCATTCTCTTACATGACGTGCTGCTGTTCTCCCATAGTCGTAAATTGGATCCACGGCTAATCTACTTCTCATGGACGTAGCGCAGGAAGCGCAAAGTAACAACACGGACACGTAGGATTCTGCCAGGACGGCGGAGTGAAATGGATGTCAGGGAAACAGTCTGCAAAGCCCCGCTTCGGCGGGGTTTTCTTTGGCCTTGAGAAAAGTGTTCTCGAGAAAAGTGTTCAGCTCAGGCCATCCAGTGCAGGCGGGCTGTTCAAGCGCTCATCCGGCCGGTTGATCACCTCCTCCAGCAACGTGCGCAGCAAGGCCAGCGATACCACTGCGTTATTTCGTCGCGGTCTACGAAGGCGTTTTTTTTGGCGGTTGCATCGTTCCGAAACATCGCCTGGTTACACTTGCCTGGAAAATCGGGCTGAACCCTGACCAACGGTACAGGTCGATTGGCTATGGGGCTCGCGTGAGCCCACTTCAATCAGGAGCTGCTTCCATGGACATTATCCGCATCATCATCGCCATTCTGTTACCGCCACTGGGTGTGTTTCTGCAAGTGGGGTTCGGCGGAGCCTTCTGGCTGAATATTCTGCTGACGCTGTGTGGCTACATTCCCGGGATCGTGCATGCGGTGTACATCATTGCCAAGCGCTGAGGGGCGTTTTCAATTTGGCAACGCCATCACCCGCCGATAGAACAACCATTCCTGCTCCAGCGCATGCGCCTGATTACCGGCTTTGCGAAAGCCGTGGCGTTCGTCCGCGTAGTAATGGGCTTCGACCAGAATACCGTTGTGCTGCAAGGCCTCGACCATGTCGCGGGTCTGCTGCGGCACTACCACGGCATCCAGCTCGCCTTGAAAGAAGATCACCGGCACGCGGATGTTGCTGGCATGCAGCAACGGCGTGCGTGCGGCATAGCGTTCGGCATCCTGTTGTGGATCACCGATCAGCCAGTCCAGGTAGTCCCCTTCGAACTTGTGCGTCGCCCGGCCTAGTGCCACAGGGTCGCTGACTCCATAAAGACTGGCGCCGGCACGAAACACCTGGTGGAACGCCAGCGCGCACAGCGCGGTGTAGCCACCGGCGCTGCCACCGCGAATGAAGGCCTGGTCGCCGTCGATCAAACCACGTTCAGCGAGATGGCTGACCACCGCGCAAGCGTCTTCAACATCGACTTGGCCCCAGCGCAAATGCAGGGCCTGGCGATAGTCCCGGCCGTAACCGCTGCTACCGCGATAGTTGAGATCGGCCACGGCGAAACCGCGTTGCGCCCAGTACTGGATGCGTGGATCGAGCATCGGATAGCACGCCGAAGTCGGGCCGCCATGGATGAACACCACCAATGGCGGCTTGGCGTCGCCGGTCATCGCCGGGTAGAAGAAACCGTGGGCTTCACCCGAACCGCTTGAGTAACGCAGGGTTTGCGGGCGACTGATTTGCTCGGCGGGCAGCGGTGCAATACCGCCTGCGAGGACCTTCACTTGCCGGGTTTGGCGATCGATGGCGATCACTGCCGATGAACTGACGGGGGAAGCCGCAATGCAGTAGATGAACTGATCATCCACGGCAAGATGGCGGAAGCGGCTGTAGTCGCCGGTAAAGTCGTCGCACGCGGTAGCGCAAAGCCCCAATCGACCGAAACCGCCTTCTGTCCAGCTGGCCAGAAAACTACCTTCGTTCAGTGGTAACCAGGTGCAACCGCCCAGTTGCCAAGGCGCCGGGCCGTGGTCGGCGGCGGCGCTTGGCAATGGGGTCAGGCCATCGGCAGATTCCATCCAGGGCTGCCAGTAACCAGCGCGATCGGTCAGGCAGAACAAGCGGCCGTTACCATCGAAGCGAGGTTGTTGCAGTGACTCTTGCGTCTGGTCGCCAGCTACGCAGCAGGGGGGAGCGAAGCCGCCATCAGCCTGGCGTTGGGCGACCATCAAACGGGTCGCGGTCCACGGCTGATCCGGGCGACTCCACTCGATCCAGGCCAGTCGTTGCGCATCGGGGCTCAAGGTCGGTGCGGCGTAAAAGTCCGCGCCTTCGGCCAGCAAATGCCGCGCGCCATCCACCAGGTCGATCGCCACCAGACGGTGTTCATTGCGGTTTTCCTCGACCGCCAGCACCTGACCATTGGCGAACTGCAGATCGCCGTATCGACACACGCCTGACGTTAGCACCTCGGGCGTCTCGCCTTGCAGTGATTGGCGATACAGCTGCTGATCGGCCTCATTGACGAACACCACGCCGTCGTCGGTCAGGCAAAACGCACCACCACCATATTCGTATACCCGACTGCGCACACTGAACTGGGGTGGCGTCAGGCAGTTGGCCACGCCATCACGCCAGTGCCAGATCCGACACGCGGCATCCTCCGGGCGGTATTCGTTCCAGAACAAGCCATGGGGGCCGATCTGCAGTTCGGCAAAATCGATGCCGGCCGCGACGGCATTGGCGGCGCTGAAGAGTTCAGTTTTTGGCGATGAGGCGTGAGTTTCGTTCATTGCGAAAGGCCAGTTGTTCAATGGTCTGGGTCGCGTGCTCCGCCTCTTCGCGGGCCTTGAGGATCACGCCGTGTTGAGGCGACTTGCTGCACACCGGGTCGGCGTTGCTCGCGTCACCGGTGAGCATGAACGCCTGGCAGCGACAGCCGCCGAAATCCTTTTCCTTCTCGTCGCATGAGCGGCACGGCTCGGGCATCCAGTCGTAACCGCGAAAGCGGTTGAAGCCGAACGAGTCGTACCAGATGTGCTGCATGCTGTGGTCGCGTACGTTGGGAAATTGCACCGGCAGCTGTCGGGCGCCGTGACAGGGCAGCGCGGTTCCGTCCGGTGTGACCGTCAGGAAAATACTGCCCCAACCATTCATACAGGCTTTTGGACGTTCTTCGTAATAGTCCGGCGTGACGAAAATCAGCTTGCACGGATGGCCTTCGGCTTCGAGTCTGGCGCGGTACTCGTTGGTGATGCGTTCGGCGCGCACCAGTTGTTCCCGGGTCGGCAATAGCCCGACTCGATTGAGCTGTGCCCAGCCGTAGAACTGGCAGGTGGCGAGTTCCACAAAGTCAGCTTCAAGGGCAATACACAGCTCGATAATGCGGTCGATCTTGTCGATGTTGTGCCGATGGGTCACGAAGTTCAGCACCATCGGATAGCCATGGGCTTTCACTGCGCGGGCCATTTCCAGCTTTTGCGCGAAGGCCTTTTTCGAGCCCGCCAGCAGGTTGTTCACCTGCTCGTCGCTGGCCTGGAAACTGATCTGGATGTGATCGAGGCCGGCTTTCTTGAAATCGCTGATTTTCTGCTCGGTCAGGCCGATGCCGGAGGTGATCAGGTTGGTGTAGAAACCCAGCTTGCGCGCCTCGGCAATCAGCTCGGCAAGGTCCTGGCGCACCAGCGGCTCACCGCCGGAAAAGCCCAGCTGCGCCGCGCCCATCTCGCGTGCCTCGCGGAACACCTTGATCCATTGTTCGGTACTGAGTTCTTTGCCTTGTTCAGCAAAATCCAGCGGATTGGAGCAGTACGGGCATTGCAGCGGGCAGCGGTAGGTCAGCTCGGCCAGCAGCCACAGGGGCAGGCCGATCTCGGGTTTGGGCGGCACTTGCCTCGATGAATCAGGCAAGTTTGATCCAGTGCTGAGCACGGGCAACCTCCATGAATTGCTCGATGTCGTCACCGAGCTCAGGCACGCCCGGAAACTGTTTGTCGAGCTCATTGATAATCGCGGCGACATCCCGCTCGCCATCGATCAAGCCGCCAATCAGCGCGGCGCTTTCATTGAGTTTAATCATTCCTTCGGGATACAGCAGCACGTGGCCTTTCTGCGCCGGTTCGTACTGGAAACGGTAGCCAGGGCGCCAGGTCGGGGTCTTGCTGCGATCGAAACTCATAGGGTGATTCCTTTATGCCAGACCCGATGCTCGGTCACGCTGTGATACGGCGGGCGATTGAGTTCGTAGGCCATGCTCATGGCATCGAGCATGCTCCAAAGAATGTCCAGTTTGAACTGGAGAATTTCCAGCATGCGTTCCTGGCCTTCCCGGGTCTTGTAGTGCTCGAGGGTGATTGCCAGACCGTGCTCGACATCGCGCCGCGCCTGGCCCAGGCGCGTGCGGAAATACTCGTAGCCGGCGGGGTCGATCCACGGGTAATGCTGCGGCCAACTGTCCAGGCGCGACTGATGGATCTGCGGTGCGAACAGTTCAGTCAGCGAGCTGCTGGCAGCTTCCTGCCAACTGGCCCGGCGGGCGAAGTTGACGTAGGCATCGACGGCGAAACGCACACCGGGCAGCACCAGTTCCTGGGAGCGCAATTGGTCCGGGTCGAGGCCGACGGCCTCGCCCAGGCGCAGCCAGGCTTCGATGCCGCCGTCTTCGCCGGGGGCGCCGTCATGGTCCAGCAGGCGTTGAATCCATTCGCGGCGGATCTCGCGGTCCGGGCAGTTGGCCAGGATGGCGGCGTCCTTCAGGGGAATGTTCACCTGATAGTAAAAACGGTTGGCGACCCAGCCCTGGATTTGCTCGCGGGTCGCCCGGCCTTCATACATCGCCACGTGATACGGGTGATAGATGTGGTAGTAGGCGCCCTTGGCGCGCAGGGCGGCTTCGAATTCGGCGGGGGACATCGGGGTGTCGGTCATTGCTGCTCTCCGGGTACAACCGGTGGATTCTTTGGTGTCTGGGCTGGCCTCATCGCGAGCAAGCTTTGCTCCTACAGGTCATGGCACAGCCCTGTAGGAGCAAAGCTTGCTCGCGATAGGGCCAGCCGTTACAACACAATACTCATGCCGTCATACGCCACTTCAACATCGCGCCGATCCAGCTCCGCCCGCTGCGGCGAGTCCTCATCGAGAATCGGGTTGGTGTTGTTGATGTGGATAAGTACTTTGCGCTGCCTGGGCAGTTGCTCCAGCACTTCGAGCATACCGCCAGGTCCGTTTTGCGCCAGATGGCCCATCTCCCGGCCGGTACGGGTGCCGACACCACGGCGCTGCATTTCGTCGTCGTCCCACAGCGTGCCGTCGACCAACAGGCAATCGCTGGCAGCCATGATCTCCAGCAGCGGCGCGTCGACTTTGCCCAGGCCCGGTGCGTAGAACAGCTTGCCACCGGTATTGAGGTCTTCGACGATCAGACCGATGTTGTCGCCCGGATGCGGGTCGAAGCGATGCGGCGAGTAGGGCGGAGCGGCGCTGCGCAGGGGCAGCGGGGTGAAACGCAGGTTCGGGCAGGCCGCAATGGTGAAGCTCTGGTCGAGTTCGATGCGGTTCCAGCTCAGGCCACCGTTCCAGTGGGTCAGCATGTTGAACAGCGGGAAGCCGGTGCTCAGGTCTTCGTGGACCATGTCGGTGCACCAGACCTGATGCGGGCAACCCTCGCGCAGGCTGAGCAGGCCGGTGGTGTGGTCGATCTGGCTGTCCATCAGGATGATCGCGCTGATCCCGGTATCACGCAGTGCACGTCCCGGTTGCATGGGCGCGAAGCTCTGGAGCTGGGCACGGATGTCCGGGGAGGTGTTGCACAGCACCCAATTCAAGCCGTTATCGGAAATCGCGATGGACGATTGGGTGCGCGCCTTGGCCCGCAGGCTGCCGTTGCGAAAACCTGCGCAGTTCTCGCAATTGCAGTTCCACTGTGGAAAACCACCGCCAGCGGCGGAACCTAGGATCTGGACAAACATGGGCGCTCCATCATTTCAACGCTGAAAATAAAACGCCTCGGATAACCGAGGCGTTGTGCTGCAATCCTGCCAGGGCAGAGATCAGCGGCTTGCGAAGTACATGGTGACTTCAAAGCCGATACGCAGGTCGGTGTAAGCCGGTTTGGTCCAGGCCATCAGTTGAACTCCTTCAGGTAGGGTTGGACAGCGCTATCTATATGTATAGTCCACCTCCAGTAAGAGATGTTCCAAATAGTTAGGCTGCTATGTTACTCAAAATTTCACAGGGATTACCCGTGAAACTTTGAAAAAGCTCCTTACAGTCTGGGTAATGATCATTTTGTCACTTGCCAGGGTGCGCCGGGTGCAGGGCTGTTCGCCAGGCAGCGCCAGCCGCCTTCAGCCTGGTTCAAGCGCTGAACCGCGGCCAGCAATGCAGCGCGGTCGGTCAGGAGAATGGCCTGGGGCAATTGCGTCAGATAATCCGACGGGTGGCCAGCCAATTTGCCCTGCCAGAGCAATTCGGCGGTTTGACTTGTGGTCAGGGCGGCGTTGGAAAATTGATCCACCAGGGCTTGGCGTTGGCTGATGAAGGCGCTCTCGTCGAGGGACTGGATCAGCGCTGGCAGCCCGTGCAGGAACTGTTCGATGTGCTGCAAGAGGACCGCCGCGGCAACATTCGGCGATTGCACACCGAACAGCAGCCCGGTCTGCCCGTGAACCTGTCGCAGGGCACTGAACACCGCGTAGCCCAGTTGCAACTCCACCCGCAGGCGCTGATAGAACGGGGTCTGACAGACATGGGCGAGTAAACGCAAGGCGGCTTCGTCGGCCAGTTCCTGGGTGGCTGTCGGACAGAACAACAACAGCGCATGCTCGTTTGAGTCGGCGCTGGAATCGGCCTCTACGGTGCTCCACAGGTGCTGCGCATGAATTGACGATGTCGGTGCCTGTTGCGTGTCCGCAGTCCCCGGCACTCGACTCAACGCAAGCCCCATGGCCGCTTGAGTCTGGGCGCAGAAACCTATCGCCAGGCCGGTCCAGCGAGCACTCGACCACAGTTGCGCCAGGTTGTCCGATTCGGCCGATGGCTCAAGGCAGTGATCGGGCAGCACCTTGAGTAGCTGTCGAATCGGCATCAAGGCGGGGCGGGCCGGTGTTTGCTGGGAGAGCGCTGTCTCAGGTTGGGTCAGCAGGTTCAGCGCGTGTTCGAGGATGGTGGGCATCGGCGCTTGGAGGCCGGTCATTTTCAACAGCCATTGATTGCCCGATGCGTCGAAAGAAAAATCCACGCCGGCCTGACCTGCGTCTTCGCGCAACGCTTGCAGGTTGTTGTCCAGGCGCGATTGAAGGCTGGCGCCGGGGGCCGCCTCCAGGCGCCAGCGCAGGTACACCGCGCCTTCAGCGCCGTTATCCGGCAGCGCCTGGCAAAATTGCATCGGCGAACGTTCGCGGCGACTGCGTGAGCGATCTTGAGCAAAGGTGCGCAGGCCTCGGTGGGCGCTGGTTTGTCCGCGAATCAAGCCGGCGTTGGGAGCCGCTGCTTCGGTGTGCAGGAACGGATTGGGCGCGGGGAGTTGCCACGGGCCGCTGAAGTTATCCACAGCGCCGATTTTTTCCAGAATAGCCTTGAGGGCGGTCACACCGACTTCGGATAACCCTGTTTCGCGATCTTCGCTGTCCTGCCGAGCCAGCTGCAAAGCACTGCTGATACCTTGCTGGCGCTGGTGCAGCGCTGCGTATTCCTCGCGTAACCCGCTCCAGTCCTGTCGGGCGAAAAAGCCCAGCCAGTCCTGCAATTGCTCGCCAATGCCGGTCGTCGGTGAATTGGCAGGCAGCGTGAACTCAATGTGCAGCAAGGCTTGTCCGGCGAACTGATACAAGGGGTGCGCCTTGAGATTTTCAGCCCGGCCCTGTTTGCGCAGTTCAGCCAGCAGCCCACCGGGTTTCGCGCTGTTCAGCCAATGGCACAGAAAGTCCAGCGCTTCTGGCGATGAGTCGGGCAGTGCTTCAAGGGAAAACAACAGGTCCATCCGATGCTCACCGGCCTGTTGATAACGGTTGCCCGCCCCAGCCATCAGCGGTGTGGGAACTTGTTGCGCGACCTTCTCGCCCTTGGCAATGACCTTGCCGAATGCTTCGGCCAACAGCCTCAACTCATCAAGGCTCTGGGGACCGGCAAGGCTCAAGGTCATTTGTGCGGTCTGGTAATAGCGCTGGTAAAAATCCTGCAAGGCCTGCTGGAATTCGGGTTGCGGCACCGGCAGGCTGTCGCGGTTGCCAGCATGAAAACCGCGCAATGGATGAGCCTCGCTAAGCCCGCCCAGCAGGGCCAGCCGCTGCTGCGCCGCGGCATCCTGCGACCAGGCGATGAATTCCGCGTGCAGCACTTCCCGTTCCCGGCGCTGCTCGTCCAGATCCATCCGTGGATGGGCGAGCATGTCTGCCAGCCGCTCCAGGCCCTCGGCAAACGCCTGGGGTGGCAGCTCGAAAAAGTAATCGGTGGTGCGCTCGCAGGTTTGCGCATTGACCTGGCCACCGTGACGCTGGACGTAGGCCATCAGCCCTTGATCGGCGGCAAAGCGCTCGGTACCGAGAAACAGCAGGTGTTCCAGAAAGTGCGCCAGGCCTGGCCAGGCCAGCGGCACATCATGGCTGCCGACAGCAACCCGCAACGCCGCCGCGCAGCGCTTCAAGTCCGGGGCATGACGCAGCGTCACCCGCAAGCCGTTGGCCAGGGTTTCAGTGTGGGGGCGAGGGTGATTCAGCGCAGGCATGAGCACTTCCAGAACAGAGAAGTGCCAATGCTAGCGGATAACGGTGGCTCAGCGCTTGTTCAGCGCGCCGTAAAGCTCGGGGCGGCGATCGGTCAGGTAGCGATTGGCGGCGCGGGATTCGACCATCAACTGGCGGTCCAGCTCACCGACAATCAGTGCCTCATCGAGCCCCGCCTGGGCGATGCGGCTGCCATCCGGTGCGGCGATGCTGCTTTGGCCACAGTAGTGGATATCGCCTTCGTGGCCGCAATAGTTGGCATACGCCACATAGCACTGATTCTCGAAAGCCCGGGCGCGGACGGTGACGTCAGCGATGAAATCGAACGGGATCATGTTGGCCGTCGGTGCCAGTATCAGTTCGGCACCGGCCAGGGCCAGGCGCCGGGCGTTTTCCGGAAACTCGAGGTCGTAGCAGATCAGGAACCCGAGCTTCCAGCCGTTGAGCTCAACGATAGGGAAATCGTCGGTACCGGCGCTGAACATCGAACGGTCGAGGTCACCGAACAGGTGCGTCTTGCGGTAGTTGCACAGACGCTCGCCATTGGCGTCGATCAGTTGCACGGCGTTGTAGATCTGTCCGTCCCCGGTGCGTTCGGGATAGCCATACAAAATGGCGATCCCGGCGGCCTTGGCAATACGCGCAATCTGTTGCGCCGATTCACCGTTGTGCACCTCTGCCAGCACACTGACAGCATCGACGCCGATGTTGTAGCCGGTCAGGAACATCTCCGGCAGTACCAGCAAGTCGGCGCCCTTTGCCTCCAGGGCCAGCTGATGCAGGCGCTGAAGGTTGCCGGCGACATCCAGGGGCAACGGTGGACATTGGTAAAGGGCTACGCGCATTTCGGATTCCTCTTACTCGGGCAGGGCGATCGGACCGATCTCGTTGAACACATCTCCTGGACCCGGATTCTCGGCGTGAGTTGCACCGCCGAAGTGCTTCATGATGCCCCACACCGCATTGAGCGAGGTCTGCACCGCGCCTTCGACCCAGGCGGGCGTCCATGAAACGTCGTCGCCGGCGATGAATATTCCGCGCTGTTCGGCCGGCATGTCGTCCTGCATGAAATGCGCGTACATGCGCTGGTTGTAGCGGTAGTGGCCGGGCAGGGCACCCTTGAAGGCGCCGAGGAAATGCGGGTCGGCTTCCCAGGACACGGTGATCGGATCGCCGATGATTCGCGCGGCGATGTCGACTTTCGGGTAGAT
The DNA here is from genome assembly GCF_059716155.1 of Pseudomonas sp. LBUM1649. Lineage (NCBI taxonomy): Bacteria > Pseudomonadati > Pseudomonadota > Gammaproteobacteria > Pseudomonadales > Pseudomonadaceae > Pseudomonas > Pseudomonas sp. LBUM1649. Next base: position 6,085,689 of record NZ_CP166807.1, on the reverse strand, counting down.
CTTTTTCAGCGCATCCAACGCCAGTTTTACGCGTTTTTCCACCGGGTGCGGGAGCATTTTCAAGGCGTCGCTCATCCACGAATACGACAGGCAAATCACCCCGGGCTTGTCGTCGCCGTTATCGAACAGGTACGTGCCACGGGTCAGGCGATCGGTGAGGGTCATGCTCATCAGGTCGCGGCCGGTTTCCGGATCTTTGTCCTTCCAGAACGGGCGGTCGACCATCACGAAGGTTTTCGACGACTGCATGTAGCGGGTGCGGTCCAGGGCCATCCACATCTTCTGCGAGAACAGGGTTTCGTCGCATTCGATCTGGGTCGTCAGTAGCCAGCTCTGGCAGGTGGTCAGTACCGCGGCGTATTCGCGGGTGTCGCCGTTGTTGTCGGTGACCGCAAAACGGCCGTCCGGCGCGTGGGCGATTTTCTTCACGCCGGAACGTGGAGCACCGCTGTGCAACGACTTGAGGCTGGTGCCCTGCGGCCAGTGCACGCAGCGTTGCGGGACATGGCGCCAGATGCCCTGCGGCACTTGTTCCACACCACCGACCACCAGATGCTGGTGATCGTCGCAGTTGGTCATCACCACGCGGAAGATTTCCAGCATCGAGTTGGGGAAGTCCGAGTCCCAGCCACCGGTACCGAAACCGACCTGGCCGAACACTTCGCGGTGATGGAACGACAGCTTGGCGAAGGCTTTGGAGGTGGCAACGAAATCGTAGAAGGTGCGGTCGTCCCACAGCGGCACGAGGGTGTTCCATAGCTCCTTGAGGCGCGGTACGTCGCGATCGCGGATAGCCTGCTGGATATCAGCGAACTGCGAGCCGGCTTCCAGGGCATCGGCCCAGGCGTCGGCGACTTCCTGGAACAGTGCAGGAAGATCCGCCAGTTTCTGTGCGTAATGGGTCTTGCCTTCCAGATCGATAACGGTGCTGCCGGAGGCAGGTGTCAGCGGGTTGGGGAAGGGTTTGGTTTCAAGGTTCAGCTTGTCGACGTAGTGATAGAACGCGGTAGACGATACCGGAAAGCGCATGCCGCCCAACTCGGCGACGATGCCATCGGTGCCATTGAACGCTTGGGAGCGCAGGCGGCCGCCCAGCTTCGAGGCCTCATAGACCACGGGCTTGAGGCCAAGCTTCATCAATTCGTACGCGGCCACCAGCCCTGCAATACCGGCGCCGACAATCGCCACTTCGGCACCGTGATTGTGCTCGGGAATGCTGCCCAGGCCGGCCGGGTGTTCGATCCAGTCGTCGAAGGCGAAAGGAAAGTCCGGACCAAAAATGGTGACTGGTTTTTTACCGTCTGCAGGATGGCGATTGTTCTTGTTCATGGCTGACCTTGCTGTCGACCCGACGCGGAATGCGCATCTGAGTATAGGAAAAGATGTCAGCCATTCTAGAGAGCGTAGAACACGTTAATAAGACGCAATATGTCGTCGTTTTGCCAGTTAATTGATCAATATGACGATCTATTGCTACACACCGTCAAATTTGGGGGTACTTAAACCGGCTGCCCCCGATCAATTTTGCTGCTCAATATGATCGACGTCGTCGTCTTCTCCACCCCATCGACACTGCCAATCTGATCCAGCAACTGATCCAGCTGCTCCGGCGAATCAGTGCGCAGCCACGCCACATAATCAAATTCGCCACTTACCGCACATAGCTGCTGCACTTGGGCCATCGCACTCAGGCGCCGCAGCACTTCCTTGCCGGAACGCGGCTGCACGGTAATCCCCACATACGCCTGCAGCCCGCCATCTACCACGCGCTGGCCGAGCCGTACGCCATAACCCGTAATGACCTTGGCCTTTTCCAGCCGAGCCAGGCGCGATGTGACGGTGGTGCGGGCGATGCCCAGTTGCCGGGCGAGCATGGCCACGCTTTCGCGGGCATTGATCTGCAGGGCCGCAATCAACTGACGGTCGATTTCGTCAAGAACGGGCGGGCGAATGTCAGGCAAGGGCGGTCTCCAGCGGCATGGATCAATGTCCAGGCATGTTACAGGCACATCCCGCACAGCGCTCGCGACGGCTATCTGATCGAGCCTCAGTACCGTTCATGACATTTCTGCCTGCGACAAATTGCCATAAGTAACTAGGTAGTACATTATTCCGCCCTTGTCACAAATGGGGAAAATTTCCGACATGAATAATTCTGGGGCTGCCGCCGGCAGCAAATGGCTGCTGACGGGGCTGGGTGTCCTGATTGCACTGATCGGGCTTGGCCTGGCCGGTGGCGGCGGCTATCTGATCGCGCTCGGCGGCAGCTGGTATTTCCTGCTGATGGGCCTGGCGATGCTGGTCTCGGGGCTGATGATCGCCCGGCGTAGACCGCTGGGGGCGTGGCTGTATGGTCTGGCGCTGCTCCTCACGGCCGTCTGGGCAGTGTGGGATGCCGGTTTCGAATATTGGCCACTGGTCTCGCGCGTGCTGACCTTTGCCGTCATCGGCCTGGTCGTCGCCTTGATTTATCCGACGCTGGTGCGTGCTTCGGGCGCAACCGCAGGGCGCGGCGCCTATGGCCTGGCCGGGCTGCTGGGTGTCGGCGTTGTCACCACGTTGGCTTACATGTTCGTACCGACCCCGGTGGTCAAGGCCACCACTGAGCCGGCCGTAACGCCGGTGGTACCGGGTACCGAACAGAAAGACTGGGCGCACTGGGGCAACACCACCGCCGGCAACCGCTTTGCCGCGCTGGACCAGATCAACAAAGGCAACATCGACAAGTTGCAAGTGGCCTGGACCTTCCGCACCGGCGATATCCCGCAAAGTACCGGCGCCGGTGCCGAAGACCAGAACACCCCGTTGCAGATCGGTGACACGGTCTACACCTGCACCGCGTACGGCAAGGTTTTCGCCCTGGACGCCGACACTGGCGCCCAGCGCTGGAAGTTCGACCCGCAAGGCACCGCGCCCAACTGGCAGCGCTGCCGTGGCCTGGGCTACTTCGATGCTGGCGCTGCACCCGTAGCCGAGCAGCCAGGCGCTTGTACGAAACGTCTGTTCCTGCCGACCGGCGATGCCCGCCTGATCGCCATCAATGCCGATACCGGCAAGCCGTGCGAAGAGTTCGGCAACCAGGGCACCGTCGACCTGACCACCGACATGGGTGAAGTGAAGCCCGGTTACTACCAGCAGACCTCGACGCCGCTGGTCGCAGGGGACGTGGTGATTGTCGGTGGCCGAGTCGCCGACAACTACTCCACCGGCGAGCCGCCAGGTGTGGTCCGCGCCTACGACGTGCGCAGTGGCGAGCTGGTGTGGGCGTGGGATCCGGGTAACCCGAACACCACCAAACGCCCACCGGCCGGCGAGACCTACACCCGAGGTACGCCGAACGTATGGTCGGCGATGTCCTACGACGCCAAGCTCGGTCTGGTCTACCTGCCAACCGGCAACGCGACACCGGACTTCTTCGGCGGTCAGCGTACTGCCATGGACGACAAGTGGAACTCGTCCATCGTTGCCATCGACGTGAAAACCGGCCAGGTACGCTGGCACTTCCAGACCACCCACAACGATCTGTGGGACTTCGACCTGCCCGCACAACCGCTGCTGTATGACGTGTCCGACGACAAGGGCGGCACCCAGCCTGCCTTGGCGCAGGTCACCAAGCAGGGCGAGATTTTCCTGCTCAACCGCGAAACCGGCGTGCCGATAGCGCGGGTCGAAGAGCGTCCGGTGCCGCAGGGCCATGTGCCTGGCGAACGCTACTCGCCGACCCAGCCGTTCTCGGTGGACATGCCGTCAATCGGCAACAAGACACTGACCGAATCCGACATGTGGGGCGCCACACCGTTCGACCAGTTGATGTGCCGCATCCAGTTCAAAGGCATGCGCCATGAGGGCGTCTACACCCCGCCGGGCATGGATCGCGCCCTGCAGTTCCCGGGCTCGCTGGGCGGGATGAACTGGGGCAGCGTCTCGGTCGACCCGAATACGAACTACATGTTCGTCAACGACATGCGCCTGGGCCTGGCCAACTACATGATTCCGCGCGACAAGATCGGCGCTGGGGCCAGTGGCATCGAAATGGGCGTGGTACCCCAGGAAGGCACGCCGTTCGGCGCCATGCGCGAGCGTTTCCTTTCTGCTGTCGGGATTCCGTGTCAGAAACCACCGTTTGGCACCATGTCCGCCATTGACCTTAAAACCCACAAACTGATGTGGCAGGTGCCGGTCGGTACCGTGCAGGACACTGGCCCGATGGGCATCCGCATGCACTTGCCGATCCCGATCGGCATGCCGACCCTCGGCGCCTCGCTCGCGACTCAGTCGGGCCTGCTGTTCTTCGCCGGCACCCAGGACTTCTACCTGCGCGCCTTCGATACCGGCAATGGCAACGAAATCTGGAAGGCGCGGTTGCCGGTGGGCAGCCAGTCCGGGCCGATGACCTATGTTTCACCGAAAACGGGCAAGCAGTACATCCTGCTCACCGTTGGCGGCGCACGCCAGTCGACGGACCGTGGCGATTATGTGATTGCCTACGCTTTGCCTAAATAAAGGCTGAGTCCCTTGTACGAAAAAGCCGCGCAATGTCGCGGCTTTTTCGTGGGCGATAATCGGGGAGAAAAAAGCAACGCCATTTCAGGACGTGTCTGACATACGTGGCGGGCCCACTTACCGATCATTGATTTTTTCCGTGGCGTCGTGTCGCGGAGAGGTCTGTGAAGGTGCCAAGGGGCGGATGAAAAGGCTCTCGTTCGATGTTGATCACGTGTACTGCATATCCCTGAATGAGCGCCATGACCGGCGGCAACTATTTCGCAGCACTGTCGCAACGCTCATTTCCAATCCGGTCGAGTTCTTCATTGCGCAACGCTGCAGCGACCCGATCCAAGGCTGTTACGAGTCGCATCAGGCACTGGCCAGAAAAGTCCTGGCCGAAGGTTGGCAACGGGTGTTGATCTTCGAGGACGATGCCAAGCCCTACAGGTTTCATCCGATACTGGTGTACTGGGTGAACCGGTTTATTCGCAGCCACAGGTTTCAAGCGCTGCACCTGGGGTACAGCATGGGTCGCACCTGGCTGACCTGGTTCCCGTTCATTGCCCGTGGCAACGTGGTGGCGCTGCACGCCTACATCATCTCCCGCGAAGGCTGCAGAGTACTGGCGCAAACGCCCTATGTCGGAGATCCGGTCGATGTCCTGTTCAAACGGCAGATCAAACAACATTGTGTGTTTCCCATGTTGTTTCGCCAGCACGCGGCGGCGGTGGCAGGCAGCGACATCGAGGCGCTCGCCATGAATGAAGACGAGTGGTGGGAGCGCAACTGGAAGAAACACAAACGCTCGGTGTGGAAAAACATCTGGCGAACGGTGGTTCGATTCAGGTTTTGATGATTGACCCTGGACCTGCATTGGGTCTGTGATGTATGACAATTCGTAAAGGAATGCTCTATTGAGGCCGTGGCGCGAGGGGACAGGTCATGACGAAGAAATTGCCTCCTGCTGTGCGGGAACATGCCTGGGAGATTGCCCATCACGAAATGGGCCACTACGTCGTGGCTCGTGCCTTGGGTTTTGCCACCGGCAGCGTGAGCCTGACAGTGACCATGGACTTACGCCATCAAGGCGGGGCGTCCATTAGCCTGGTGCGGGCGATTTCGTCGATCGAAGCCATGAAGCAACATCTGGAGGCCCGAATGATGGTCCTCCTGGCTGGCGCGATGGCGCAGACACTGCCTTCAAAATACTCAGCCGGGCAACGCGTCGACAAGTCGAAAGCGACGGCCATCCTTAAGGGCGAGCAGGGGGCGCAACAGGATTACGCAAAGATCAGGGAGCTGCAGCATCTGCTGCGCAATATCCTCTACCCCGACACCGATCCGGCTTCATCTGAGCGCATAACGGCTGAGCTTAAAACGCTGACGGATCGCGCGTGGCAGCGGACTCAAGACATCGTAGAAGAACTGTCCGGGATCATTGCCGAATTGGCGGCGGCCTTGGTAGATGGCATGGCTATCGTGGAGCAGTGGGGGCGAGCGTCGGATACGTATGAGGTTGTGTACACCGGGCCGATGCTGGAGCGGCTGCCGGCAGTGCAGGCCATTCCACCTATTAGAATTGGAGGCCCCGAATAGTCGGGGCGTGTTTTCGATAGATGAGCCACCACTAGCCCTTGGGGTTCGTCGCCGCTCGAACGGGACTTCGCGTCAGCACCTTCACCACATCATCAATCACCGCCTTGCTCATCGTTGTCAGGTAATGCGCAGCCCAGGCGTGGCGATCGGAGTCTTGTGCGTAGGCGGCATCCACGGTGAGGGACTTGGCGAGGAACAGCAGGTCGGAGGCTTGGGCCAACGCGTCGGCGATGGGGACGCCGCGGCAGACGTGGAACAGCGGTTGGTCTGAGAGAAACAGGAAGGGGGTGAAGCCGAGGGTTTTCAGTTCTGACGGTGAGGGCGAATCTGTTTTAGTCATGGTCTTACTCCTGGGTTCTGGGAGTCGCCAAATTCGTTTCCAAGCGAATGGGTGACGACTGTACGCAGGTTGGAAAACCGGGAACCTAGGAACCGGCACGCCCGAAGGCGTCCCACGCACAGCCGTCATAACTCAGGATCACAAAAATACATGCAATCGTGATGGGGACGCTGTTGCGGCTAGTGTTCGACGGGTTTCCAAGCCCGATCGCTGATGGGCAGCGACCCCCGGAGAGTATCCCGTCGAAGAAAAGCACAACAAGGCGGCAAAGTGCCCAAGCGCACGATTCGGATTTTGCCTACAAGATTTACGGACGTCATCCGATATTGCGACACCCTCATTAAATCAAAACTAGTGCGGCGAGCGATTTTCCAGGCCTGCGCATCCCTTTATTCCTTTGGTGGCGGCCGAACGCCTGTATGACGAGCACTTGGAAACATTCAAGAAAGAGGGCTATGGCAATGGCTAAAAAATTTACTGATTTGATAGCGCATCGCGCTCCTGAGTCTCAAGCGCGTATCGAGGTCTTGCATCAGAAGCTACGAGCAGAATTGTCGTGGCACGAGTTGCGCCAGGCTCAAGCATTGAGTCAGGACACTAACCTGGGCACTGCAAGTCAACCAGGCGGCGATCTGAGCGTCCATCAGCCATAGGGAAGGCCGGATCCATTGATGAAAAAATTTGCGTTTGTAAGTGCCGCCGCAACACGCGAGTACAAAGATCTGCCCGAGTGGGTTCAGGATGAATTCGGCAAAGATTTGATGCGTGTGCAGTACAGCGGGGATCCCGAGTTATCAATCAAGCAGCTGAGCTCTGTGGGCGCAGGGGCTACTGAGCTGATTATCAATGGAAGCCCAGCATATCGATGCGTCTACATTGCCAAGTATGCGGACACCGTTTTCATCCTGCATTCGTTCGTCAAAACGACGAATGGAACCGATCGCCACGCAATGGCTGTTGCGCAAGATCGATTGAAGGAGCTGAAGAGGGAGCTTCGAGAGCTTGGATACAACGTCTAGCGGGCCTGTGCCTGAGCAATGACGATTTGAGGTGATGCGCCGGTATCGTTGGAAGCCAAGGTAAAGGTGGTGCGAAAGCCCAGTTTATCCAGCATGTCCATCATAGCGTCGATGGTGAATTTCTCGATCTTGCCGTTGGCAAGTTCGGAAACGCGCGATTGAGTCACGCCTAACCTGGCTGCGGCCTCGCTCTGTTTGAGGCCCAGCTTTTTGATGCAGTCAGTGATGAAAATGGAAAGCTCCATTTTTAACGCCATCTTGCTGGCGGTTTCTTCATCGTGTGTGACGTGGAACGGGCTATCGAAAAATTGAAGTGCCATGAGCATTACCCCCTTTAGGGTGGTATCTAAAATTTACGATAAAACTTTAGCAGTTTGCTAACGACAGTTGCAAACAAAAATGCTCAACGGCAGATTGCAGAAGCGACATTAAAAACCATTCAGACACGAAAAAGCCGCGCATTGCGCGGCTTTCTTGTTTGGTGGGCCCACACGGACTTGAACCGTGGACCAAAGGATTATGAGTCCTCTGCTCTAACCAACTGAGCTATAGGCCCCAGTGGTCGCGGATTATAGCGATGGTTTCGCGGCTGTGCTATCCGAAAAATCTATTACTGCTGTACGAAGAAACGTCGCGGCGAATTCGTCGGGGGGCAGGGGCAGGCTGACGATGTAGCCCTGGATCTGCTCACAGCCTTCGGCGGCCAGGAATTGCTGCTGCGCCTGGGTTTCGACGCCCTCGGCGATGACCGTGAATTGCATGCTGCGGCCGAGCGCGATGATGGCGCGCACGATAGCGGCGTCGTGGGGGTCGTCCGGCAGGCCGCGGACGAAGGACTGGTCGATCTTGAGAATGTCCAGCGGCAGGCGCTTGAGGTAACTCAGTGAGGAGTACCCGGTCCCGAAGTCGTCGATCGCCAGTTGCACGCCCAGGTGCTTGAGTTGGTGCAGAACAGCAAGCGCTTCTTCGGCCTGGCTCATGATGAAGTTTTCGGTGATTTCCAGTTGCAGGTAACCGGGTTTGAGGCGGTTGTCCTTGAGCAGTTGCTCGATGCGCCCCAGCAGGTTCGGTTGGCGCAGCTGGGCACCGGCGAGGTTGACCGACAGCGGGCCGAGGCCTTCGTACATCTGGTTCCATTCAAACATCTGCCGGCAGGCTGTCTCGAGTACCCAGTCGCCGATCTGCAGGATCATGCCGTTTTCTTCGGCAAGCGAGATGAAGTGTTCGGGCGGTACGTCGCCGAAGGTCGGATGCCGCCAGCGAATCAGCGCTTCGGCCCCCACCAGGCGATAGTCGTCGAGGCTGATTTTGGGTTGGTAGCACAGGTGCAGCTCATTGCGCTCGAGGGCGCGTCGCAGTTCGTGCTCCAGCGCCACACGTTCGCTGGCTTGTGCGGTGAGGTCGCAGGTATAGCTTTCGACACGGTTGCGGCCTTTGGCCTTGGAGCGGTACATCGCCGCGTCGGCGTTTTTGATCAGCGTGGCGACGTCGCAGCCGTCCTTGGGATAGAGGCTGGTGCCAATGCTGGAGCTGATGAAAAACTCATGTTCGCCGGCCTGGAACGGCGCGGTGAAGCAATTGAGCAGTTTGGTGGCGATGTTGTCGGCGTCGCTGGCTTGCTGCAGGCCGGGGAGCAGGATGATGAACTCGTCGCCGCCCAGGCGCGCGACGGTGTCGATGTCTCGTAACTGCTCCTTGAGGCGCACGGCAATGCCCTTGAGCAAAAGATCGCCGACCGGGTGACCGAGGCTGTCGTTGATGTGCTTGAAACGGTCCAGATCCAGGAACAGCACTGCACCCTGACCGCCGTTTTCCTTCTGGTGACTGAGCGCGTTGAGCAGGCGGCTTTCGAACAGCGTGCGGTTTGGCAGGCCGGTCAACGGGTCGTGGTGAGCCTGGTAGTCGAGTTTGGCCTGGGCGTGTTTGAGGCTGGAGATGTCGGCGAACACGGCCACAAAGTGAGTGATGAAGTTGTCACGATTGCGCACGGCGCTGATGGTCAGCCAGCTCGGATAGAGCTCACCATTCTTGCGTCGGTTGGAAATCTCGCCTTGCCAATGACCTTCGTCGGTCAGTTGATGCCACATGGCGGCGTAGAAGGCACTGTCATGCAGGCCCGAGGCAAGCAGGCGCGGGGTATGGCCCAGTGCTTCGCTTTCGTTGTAGCCGGTGATTTCGGTAAACGCGCGGTTGACTGCACTGATGTGTTGCTGGGTATCGGTGATCAACACGCCTTCTGCGGTGCTCTCGAATACCGTGGCAGCCTGTTGCAGTTTTTCCTGCATCAAGTGGCGTTCGGTGATGTCCCGAGCGATGGTCAGCATGCAGTCGTCGTCACCGATCGGCAGTGGACGGCTGGAGACCTCGCAGAGGCGGATCTGCCCGTCGCTGCGGCGGATATGGCAGCTGAAATCGCGGACGAAACCGTCCCGGTGCAACAGGTCGAGCATTTGTTTGCGCTCGTTGAGGTTGACCCAGATCCCCAGGTCCAGGGCCGAGCGATCCACCGACATCGCGCTGTTGAAACCGGTAATGCGGCTGAACCCCTCGTTAACCTCCAACAGCAAGCCATCGCTCTGACGCGACAGCAGCAAGCCGTCGGGGGAGGCGTGGAAGGCCTTGGCGAACTTTTCTTCGGAGGTTTGCAGTTGTTGCTGGGTTTCCTTGAGCTGGGTGATGTCTCGCACCACGACCACCAGCGCCGGGGTCGTATCGAGGTCGAACGGCTCGGCAGAGATCAGGCCGGTGAACACCTGGCCATTGCTGCGGCGAAAGGGCATCTCCAGGTTGCGGATGCTGCCGGCTTGCAAGCGCTGTAGCAGCCCTGGCCCGACACCCGGGATGCCCCAGATGTTCAGGTTGGTCGCGGTCTGGCCGATGACGTCTTCGGCCCTGAGGCCGATCTGCTCTTCGAACGCCTCGTTGACCTCCAGCAGGCAGCCGTCGCTCAGGCGTGCGATCACCAGGATGTCCGGGCACTGCTGGAACACCGAGGCAAACTTCTGTTCAGACAGGCGCAGTGCTTCTTCGGTGCGCTTGGTTTCGCTGATGTCGATCATCAAGCCGCGCATCACCGGCTCATGACCGTGTTCGATCAGGCTGACGATGTCGCGGACCCACAAGCAACGCCCGTCAGCGGTGATGACCCGATAATCGAGACTGTGGTCTCGCCCAGCCAACACTTCGTGGTCGCAGAAGCTCTGCGCGCGGGTGAGATCGGCAGGGTGAATGATGTTGCGCCAGAAGCCCGGAATCAGCCAGTGGGACAGGGGGTAGCCGAGCAGGTCTTCGGCGTGGGGCGACACATAGCTGTAGGTGAAGTCGCTCATCCGCGCTTCCCAGGCGATGGCCGACAGGCTCTCCACCAGCCCGCGATAGTGGTATTCGCTACTGCGCAGTTCCTGCTCAAGGTCGACCCTGCGGGCGATTTCCGAGCTCAAGCGGCGGTTGACGCGGATCACGGCTGCCAGCACGGCGATCAGCAGCAGTAGCCCAGGCAAGCCGTAGATCAGCAGATCGGACCAGAACGTTCGATGATCGAGGACGTTGCCGACCCACTGCTCCTGGATCGAACTGATTTCAGCAGGCGACATGTCGGCCAGGGCTTTATCCAGAATGCCGACGAGTATTTTGTTGTCCCGTGGTACACCCATGGCCAACTGATAGCGGTAGGGAGTTTCGCCGCTGACGTACAGCCCGTCGAGTTTGAGCTGGCGCAAACTCCAGACGCTGGAGGCAAGATCGCCCACCACGGCGTCCACTTCATCGGTGGCCAGCGCCTGCAAGGCCGAGCTGACGTTGGGCATCGCCACCAGGTTCAAATCGGGATTGTGGGTGCGCAACAGTTCGTGAGGTGCGTAGTTTTCCACTACGGCGATTTTCAGCCCGTACAGGTCTTTGAGTTTGCGTGGTTGGGCGCCTCCGACGTGCGCCAGGATGACGATCGGGAAGTCCAGGTAGGGACGAGTGAATGACAGGTAGGCCTGGCGTTCCGGGGTTGACATGATGCCCGGCAAAAGGTCCAGCTTGCCTTGTTTGGCCTGGTCCAGTACGACCGACCAGCTCACGGGCTCGATGGGCGTGAGCTTGATGGCCAGTCGCTGGCGAATACGGTCGATATAGTCTGCCGCAAGGCCCTGGTAACGCCCCTGGTCGTCGCGAAACTCAAAGGGCGGCCATGACGCATCGACACCCAGGCGCAGGTCCGGGTGGGCCGCAAGCCAGCTACGTTCTTCGTCGGTTAGAGTCAGCGCGCCAGCCGTTGCGGTCCAGGTTATCAGCGACAGCAAAAAAAACACGGTCGGCAGTCTGGGCATAACGGTCTCGTTATGGCTCTGGGAATGTTTCGAGTGTAGACGGGCAAATCGGCGGGTGGGGCGGAACGGGGGATTTAATCTGCATAAAACAAAACCCCCGGCCTGGGCCGGGGGTTTTGGTGTCACTCGTCGAGGAAGGAGCGCAGGTGCTCGCTTCTCGTCGGATGGCGCAGCTTGCGCAGCGCCTTGGCTTCGATCTGACGAATCCGTTCACGGGTCACGTCGAACTGCTTACCAACCTCCTCGAGGGTGTGGTCGGTATTCATGTCGATACCGAAGCGCATGCGCAGTACCTTGGCTTCACGGGCAGTGAGGCCGGACAGCACTTCGCGGGTCGCTTCCTTAAGGCTCTCAACGGTCGCGACATCGATTGGCGACTGCATGGTCGAGTCTTCGATGAAGTCGCCCAGATGGGAGTCTTCGTCATCACCGATCGGGGTTTCCATGGAGATCGGCTCTTTAGCGATCTTCAATACCTTGCGGATCTTGTCCTCAGGCATTTCCATGCGTTCGCCCAGCTCTTCCGGGGTCGGTTCGCGACCCATTTCCTGCAACATTTGACGGGAAATGCGGTTGAGCTTGTTGATCGTCTCGATCATGTGCACCGGAATACGGATGGTGCGGGCCTGGTCGGCGATCGAGCGGGTGATCGCCTGACGGATCCACCAGGTGGCATAAGTCGAGAATTTGTAGCCGCGGCGGTATTCGAACTTGTCTACCGCTTTCATCAGACCGATGTTGCCTTCCTGGATCAGGTCGAGGAATTGCAGGCCACGGTTGGTGTACTTCTTGGCGATGGAGATCACCAGACGCAAGTTCGCTTCGACCATCTCTTTCTTCGCGCGGCGGGCCTTGGCCTCACCGATCGACATGCGACGGTTGATGTCCTTGATCTCGGCGATCGTCAAACCGGTTTCGGTTTCCAGCGCGGTCAGCTTCTGCTGGCAACGAATGATGTCCGGCTGCAGGCGACCAATGGCTTCAGCGTATTTGCTTTTGCCTTTGGCCAGTGCATCGCTCCAGCTTTCGTCGACTTCATTGCCCGGGAACTGGCGCAGGAAGTCGGCACGCGGCATGCGGGCATCACGGACGCAGAGCTGCATGATTGCACGCTCTTGCTGACGCAGACGATCCAGAGCACTGCGCACACGCTCGACCAGGCCTTCGAATTGCTTCGGAACCAGTTTGATCGGCATGAACAGGTCGGCCAGGGCCAACAGTTCGGCAATCGCCAGCTTGTTGTGGCGACCGTGCTTTTTCAGCGCCTTGCGGGTGATTTCCATCTGATCGGCGACGGCACCAAAACGCTGGGCGGCGATGACCGGATCCGGACCGCTTTCGGCTTCTTCTTCGTCATCGGAAGATTCGGCGTCATCGTCGTCGGAATCGTCCTCCGCTTTCGCGGCCTTGGCGTCGATCGGCGGCGGCACTTCCGCTGCAGGCGGCGCAATACCGTCGTCCGGGTCGATATAACCGCTCAGGACGTCGGACAGGCGGCCACCTTCGGTGGTGACGCGAGTGTATTCGGAGAGAATATGATCAACCGTGCCAGGGAAGTGCGCGATTGCGCTCATCACTTCACGGATGCCCTCTTCAATACGCTTGGCGATTTCGATTTCGCCTTCACGTGTGAGGAGCTCGACCGTACCCATTTCGCGCATGTACATGCGCACCGGGTCGGTAGTGCGACCAATGTCGGTCTCGACCGCTGCCAACGCAGCAGCTGCCTCTTCGGCCGCGGCTTCGTCGGTATCGGCGTCGGCCAGCATAAGGGAATCCTTATCTGGCGCAACCTCGAATACGTTGATCCCCATGTCGTTGATCATGCGGATGATGTCTTCCACCTGTTCCGGATCTGAAATATCCTCCGGCAGGTGGTCGTTGACCTCCGCGTAAGTCAGGTAGCCCTGCTCACGACCAAGTGTGATCAACTCTTTGATACGAGACTGCTGTTGCGCTTTTCCGGACATAACACCCTATCCACTGAAGGTCTTGGCGGGCAAAAAACAAGCCGAGGATTATACCTGAGCTATGACCTCACGCGCCAGTTGAGGTCGGGTTTGGTACAGCCATATTGCGTTTTAATAGGTCGCGCATCTGATTTGCGATCTGATTTGCTTCCTCGGCAGTCAATCCTGGCTGCTTTGCTTTTCTGATGAGTTCTTCCAGGCTATCGGTGTGTTGACCCGCTGATAACCTAGTAATGGTGTCTAAAAACTGTTGTTCAAGGTTGTCGCCGTCAATCAGCCATTCCTTTTCTGCCAGGGCCTTGAGCAAGCGGCCTTGCTCGGTCCCGTGCCAGCGGGCCATTAGCTGAATAGAGTTTAGCTTAGGATTTTTTTGCACAGCCTCGATGAGGGCTACCAGCAGTTGCCCATATGTGCTGCTCTCATTGGCGAAGTGATTGGCGGTTTCTACCTTGCCAGCCAGTTGCGGATGATGAATGAGCGTGCGCAGCGCAATCAGTGTAGGAGCTTCGACGGCAATCGGTTTGCGCGGGGCGTTCTGTTGATCACGATCACCGCCGCGTTTGCCGTTCTTGTCCCAAGGCTTCTTGTCCCATTTCTTGCCGCCGGCGCCGGGTTTTTTCGGCGTCCATTCCTGCTGTGGCGCATACATTTCTTGCGCTTGCGGCTGATGATAGTCGCTGTAATCGGGCATCGCGTCGTAATCGATGCCGGGATCGTAGGCCGGTGGCGCTTCTTGCGGGGCGCTCTGCACCAGCTGACTGACGGCTTCCCCGCTCAGGCCGGTGATTTCACTCAGGCGCTGACGCATCAGGATGCGCAGGTTGGCGCCCGGGACCTTGTCGATCAACGGTGCTGCCAAGGTGACCATGTGGGCCTTGCCTTCGAGTGAGCGCGGGTCAGATTCTTCGGTCAGCTGCTGAAAGAAATAATCGGCCAGCGGCTGGGCATGCTGGTTGATGCGTGCACGGAAGGCGTCGGTGCCTTCGGAGCGGACCAGGGTGTCCGGGTCCTCGCCTTCGGGCAGGAACAGGAATCGGGCACGACGACCATCCTGCAGGCTCGACAGCGTGGCTTCCAGGGCTCGCCAGGCGGCGTTGCGGCCGGCCTGGTCGCCGTCGAAGCAGAACAGCACGCTGGGTACGACGCGAAACAGCCGTTTCATGTGCTCTTCGCTGGTGGCGGTGCCCAGGGTTGCGACGGCATTGCGCAAGCCTTGCTGGGCGAGGGCGATGACGTCCATGTAGCCCTCGACGACGATGATTTCGTCGAGGTTGCGGTTGTTCTTGCGCGCTTCGTACAGGCCGTAGAGTTCCTGGCCTTTATGAAAGACCGGGGTTTCCGGTGAGTTGAGGTACTTGGGCTTGTCGTCGCCCAGCACCCTGCCACCAAATGCGATGATGCGCCCGCGACTATCGCGGATCGGGAACATCACGCGATCACGAAAACGGTCGTAGCGTTTGCCGGTTTCGGCGTTCTCGATCAGCAGGCCGGCATCGATCATGGCTTTTTGTTGCAGGGTGTCGCTGCTCAAGTGCTTGAACAGGTTGTCCCAGCCAGGTGGTGCAAAGCCGAGGCCGAAGTCCCGGGCGATTTCACCGGTCAGCCCGCGACCTTTCAGGTAGTCCACGGCGGCTTTGCGCGCCGGATGGCTTTTCAGGGCCTGACGATAGAAATCGGCGGCGGCTGTGAGCAGTGGGTACAGCGGCGAATCGGTTGGCTGGCGCGGCTTGTGCGGGCGCCCGCTTTCTTCGCGGGGGATTTCCATCCCGGCGGCTTTGGCCAGTTCCTCGACAGCCTGGGGGAAGTCCAGGTTGTCGTGGTCCATGATGAAGCCCAGGGCGTTGCCGCCAGCGCCGCAGCCGAAGCAGTAATAGAACTGCTTGTCGGGGCTCACGCTGAAAGAGGGGGTTTTCTCTTTGTGGAACGGGCAGCAGGCCGTGTGGTTCTTGCCGGCCTTTTTCAGTTGCAGGCGCGAGCTGACCACGTCGACGATGTCGGTGCGGTTCAGAAGGTCGTCAATGAAGCTCTGGGGAATTAGCCCGGCCATGGCGTTCTCGTCATCTGCGCTGAAAAGGAACCGAAGTGAAGGCTAGCTGAGCGCGGGTCATTGCTTTAGGCGCGCAAAATGTGCGGCTCGACCGGTATCGCCTGCATGATCGCTGTCGGGAAGTGTATCTGCCGAAAATCCACTGACGTTAATGCCATCAGTATTCGACTATTTGAAAATGTTGCGCTGAATCCGGCTGCGACCAGTCAATGGTCTCGGATAGCTCGTTATTCGGCACGCAAACAGGTGCCTTGGGCTGATCGTCGTGAGAGGAATCAGTGGGTGTGCTCGTCAGTAGCCTTGAAAGGCTCGTCAGAAAAGACGTGCACCGCTGGCAAAAGAGCCAGGTCTGACGCAGTGAAGCAGATTTGTCTCGGTCGCGTCTGCGGCTTCGACGGTGAAGCATCAAGCGTTTTACGCAAATGCCATTAGCCCGGCTTGGAGCCGGGCTTGGCAGAAGCTTGCTACGATCGTCTGTGTATTAGTACAGACGAACGGCGCGGCGCTGTTCGCGCTGAACTTTCTTGGCGTGACGCTTAACAGCGGCTGCTGCTTTGCGCTTACGCTCAGAAGTTGGCTTCTCGTAAAATTCGCGGCTACGAACTTCAGCCAGTACACCGGCTTTTTCGCAGGAGCGCTTGAAACGACGCAGAGCTACGTCGAAGGGTTCGTTCTCTTTTACTTTGACGGCTGGCATCCAGAGCTACCTTCATTCATTACCGGGGTCAACATCCTCGCGGCAAAAGAGCACTTGAAGACGTCGGTTTTTAAGGGTTGCGGATGTTAACCCCTCATCGCACGGAATGCAAAGCCTCTGATCGAAAACCGCTGGTCGGGGCATCACGCGACGACTATTATGCGCGCCTTCGAATTCAGCCTAAACAAGGCGCAAACCCATGCTAGTACTGGGATTAGAAACCTCTTGCGACGAAACCGGTGTCGCACTTTACGACAGTGAGCGCGGCCTGCTGGCCGACGCGCTGTTCAGTCAGATCGACCTGCACCGTGCGTATGGTGGCGTAGTGCCGGAGCTGGCCTCGCGTGACCACGTCAAGCGCATGCTGCCCTTGATTCGTCAGGTGTTGGCCGAAGCCGGCTGCGTGCCGACCGAGATCGACGCCATCGCTTATACCGCGGGCCCTGGCCTGGTCGGTGCGTTGCTGGTCGGTGCTTCCTGTGCTCAGGCACTGGCCTTTGCCTGGGGCATTCCGGCGCTGGGCGTGCACCACATGGAAGGTCACTTGCTGGCGCCGATGCTGGAGTCGCAACCACCGGAATTTCCGTTCGTCGCTTTGTTGGTGTCAGGCGGCCATACGCAGTTGGTTCAGGTCGACGGAATCGGCCAGTACACGCTTTTAGGTGAGACCCTGGACGATGCCGCGGGCGAAGCCTTCGACAAGACCGCGAAGATGATGGGGCTCAATTATCCGGGCGGGCCGGAAATCGCTCGTCTGGCAGAACAGGGCGCTGCAGGACGTTTCGTCTTCCCGCGTCCGATGTGTGACCGTCCTGGTCTGGACTTCAGCTTCAGCGGCTTGAAAACCTTCGCCCTGAACACCTGGCAGCAGTGTGTGAGCGCCGGGGACGACGGTGAGCAAGCCCGTTGCGACATCTCGCTGGCGTTCCAGCAGGCCGTGGTGGAAACTTTGACCATCAAGTGCAAGCGCGCCCTGAAAGCGGCTGGCATGAAGCGTCTGGTGATCGCTGGAGGCGTCAGTGCCAACAAGGCGTTGCGCGCTTCCCTGGAAAAAATGCTCGGCGACATGAAGGGCGATGTTTTTTACGCTCGTCCGCAATTCTGCACCGATAATGGCGCCATGATTGCGTTTGCCGGCTGCCAGCGCCTGCAGGCCGGTCAGCAGGAAAGTCTGGCGATCAGTGTGCAGGCGCGGTGGCCGATGGAGCAGTTGTCGCCCCTGTGATGAAGGGCGCTCACGGCTGGCCGCTAAAAATGCCGTTCGCGCCCGGCAAACAGGTCGCGTAGATTGCCCCGGTGGCGCCAGACGATCATGCCGGTCAGGGCGCACATGGGCAGCAGTGCCGCCGGTTCTTGCCAGGCCAGCAGTGGCAGGGTCAAGGGCGTGGCGATCAAGGCGGCCAGCGAGCTGGTACGGGTCAGGTAGAACGTCAGCAGCCAGGCGCAGACCGCCATCAAGGCCGCAGGCGGGTATAGCCCCAGCAGCATGCCGGCAGCGGTGGCGACACCCTTGCCACCGCGAAAGCGGAAGTACAGCGGGAACAGGTGACCGATGACGGCGCAAACGCCGATCCAGGCCTGGTCCTGCAGTGACAAGCCAGCGAGGCCGGCGACCAATACGGGCAGCAGGCCTTTGCAGAGGTCGCCGAGCAGGGTAAGGATGGCGAGTTTCTTGCCGGCCAGGCGCAACATGTTGGTGGCGCCAGCATTACCTGAGCCACTCATTCGCGGATCGGGGTTACCGGTCAGGCGGCTGAGCAAGATGGCGAAGGACAGAGAGCCGAGCAGGTAGGCGAGGATCGCCAGTAACCAAAACATGCTAACTATTCCGGGCGAGGACGCCCTGATTCTAACGGCGCATTGCGCCCTTGTCGTGTAGCGGAGAAAAGTGCTTGGACAGAGTGTTTATCGAGGGCCTGGAAGTCGACACCGTGATCGGTGCCTATGACTGGGAGCGAGGCATCCGACAGTGCTTGCGGCTTGATCTGAGTTTCGCTTGGGACAATCGTCCGGCCGCCGCTGGCGATGACCTGACCCTGGCGCTTGATTACGCGAGCGTTTCGTCGCGCATCCAGGCCTTTGCCGAGCAGGCACAGTTCCAGCTGGTCGAGACCTTTGCCGAGCGCCTGGTCGAAGTGCTGATGAGCGAATTCAAGATCACCTGGATACGCCTCAAACTGACCAAGCCAGGTGCGGTTCCTGCCGCTACAGGTGGCGTGGGCGTGGAGATCGAGCGCGGATGTCGCTGACTCAGGTGTATCTCGGGCTCGGCAGCAACATCGAGCGCGAAACCCATTTGCAGGCTGGCCTGGAAGCCCTGGCGGGTTTTCTGGTGGATATACGTTGCTCGGCGGTCTTCGAAAGCCAGCCAGTGGGGATCAAGAGTGGGCCGTTCTTCAACTTCGTGGTGTCGGCTTATACCGACTTGCCGCTGATGGAACTGGATCGCCGGCTGAAGTTCATCGAAGCGGACAATGGGCGTTACGCACCCGATCGCCGAGGTTTGCCCCTGGATATCGACGTTTTGCTGTTCGGTGACCTGGTGGGCAACTTCGATGGCCTGGTACTGCCGAGGGCGGAAATTCTTAAAAATGCCTTTGTGTTGTGGCCGTTGTCGCTGATTGCGCCGGACAGGGTGCATCCAGGTGTAGGCAAAAGCTTCGCGACCTTGTGGGCTGAAGCGCAGATTGATCAAGTGTTGGCGCCGGTGGCTTTCGAGTGGCGCGGTGAGCAAATGACACCTTCAGATTTGTTGTGACAGTTATGGCGCTATCGCGGGCAAGCCCGCTCCCACAGGTACGATGCAATTCCTGTGGGTGCGGGCTTGCCCGCGATGGCGTCAGTCAGGTCGACGCAGTCTCTTTGTAAGCCTTCAAAGCCTTGAGCCGCTCACGCTTGATCGCCTCACCCAGCTCGGGCCCCTTGAATCCCTTCTCCAACAACGGCTGAACCGCCACGCCGCGCGCCGCGTTAGCCGCCCCACGCAAATAATCCGCCTGTGGATAACTTCTCTGCTCCAGCCCCTTGCGCCCACGTGCATCCATTTCGCACGCGGCAATAAACTCTTCAAAACGTTGCGGTCTACGGTAAACGTCAAAGCGCTGCAGTAGCTCGAGCAAGGTCGAAGGCTTCAGCTCCAGTGCCCGATGGCCGTGGGTGTGATATTCGCCCACCAGCAACGCCAGCTCCTGGCAATCCTTCGGCGCCTTGAAGCGTTCGTTGACCGCTTTGATCAGTTTTAATCCCTTGGACTCGTGAGCGATGTGGCGCGGCCATTGCTCCTCTGGCGTCAGCCCTTTACCCAGGTCATGCAGCAGGCAGGCCCAGCGCACGGTCAGCGGTTGTTGGTGTTGTGCCGCTTGCTGCAGCACGCTCAGGGTGTGGGCGCCGGTGTCGATTTCCGGGTGGTGAGTCGTGGGCTGCGGGACACCGAACAGCGCGTCGACTTCCGGCATCAGCACTTTTAGCGCGCCGCAGGCACGCAACACCTCGACAAACACCTGTGGCTGATTTTCCATGAGGGCGCGGGATATTTCTTTCCAGCTGCGCTCCGCCGTCAGCGCTTGGAGTTCGCCTGACTCACTGAGCTGGCGCATCAGTTCGAGGGTTTCGGGGGCGACGGTAAAGCCGAGTTCAGCATAGCGCGCCGCAAAGCGGGCAACGCGCAGAACCCTGAGGGGATCTTCGGCAAACGCCGGGGAAACGTGGCGGAGTACACGGGACTCGAGATCGCGCTGGCCGTGGTAGGGATCGGTCAGGTTCTGCTGATCGTCTTCGGCCATCGCGTTGATCGTCAGGTCGCGGCGAATCAGGTCTTCTTCGAGGGTCACATCGGGGCTGGCGTGGAACGTGAACCCGCCGTAACCGCGTCCGCTTTTGCGTTCGGTGCGGGCGAGGGCATATTCCTCGCCGGTTTTCGGATGAAGAAAAACCGGAAAATCAGCACCTACCGGCCGAAAACCCTTGGCGAGCATTTCTTCCGTGGTCGCGCCGACCACGACTCGGTCGATATCGGTGACAGCTATGCCGAGCAGGCGATCGCGCACGGCACCGCCAACTTTATAAATCTGCATGAAAAACCTCCGTTAGCTCGACAGGATAACCGTTACGTCGAGCGTTCGGAGGCACAAACAGGATCACAAATGGATGACAGCCAGGTCCAGCCGGCCGTAATCGCCTTCGCTGTGTTCCCCTCTGGGTGGCACATGGTGGGTTTTCATGACCTGGTCACCCTGCAGGGTTTCCAGGTGAATATCGAAGCCCCAGAGACGATGCAGGTGCTTGAGCACTTCCTCGGTGGACTCTCCCAGGGGTTTACGGTCGTGCTGTTGGTGGCGCAGGGTCAGGGAGCGGTCGCCGCGTCTGTCGATGCTGTAGATCTGCACGTTGGGTTCGCGATTGCCCAGGTTGTACTGTGCCGCCAGGGTTTCACGGATGATGCGATAACCGCCCTCGTCGTGAATGGCCGGTACCAGCAGATCGTCCTTCTGGTCGTCATCGAGAATGCTGAACAGCTTCAGGTCGCGGATCACTTTGGGTGAAAGGTACTGCAGGATGAAACTCTCATCCTTGAAGCTGCTCATGGCGAACTTGATGGCTGCCAGCCAGTCGGTGCCGGCAATGTCCGGGAACCAGCGGTAATCCTCTTCAGTAGGTTCTTCACACATGCGACGGATGTCGCGGTACATGGCAAAGCCCAGGGCGTAGGGGTTGATGCCGCTGTAGTAGGGGCTGTCGAAGCCAGGCTGGAAGACCACGCTGGTGTGGGATGTCAGGAACTCCATCATGAAACCGTCGGTAACCAGGCCTTCGTCGTACAGGTCGTTCATCAGGGTGTAGTGCCAGAATGTGGCCCAGCCTTCGTTCATGACCTGGGTCTGGCGCTGTGGATAAAAATACTGGGCGATCTTGCGTACGATCCGCACGATTTCCCGCTGCCAAGGCTCCAGCAGCGGCGCATGTTTTTCGATGAAGTACAGGATGTTTTCCTGCGGTTCGGCGGGGAAGCGCGCGTTGTCCTTGTCGCTGTACTTGTCCGCGCCTTTGGGTATGGTGCGCCACAGATCGTTGATCTGCTTCTGCAGATGTTCTTCCCGGTCCTTTTGCCGGCGCCGTTCTTCCTCCGCGGAAATAGGGTAGGGGCGTTTGTATCGGTCGACCCCGTAGTTCATCAATGCGTGGCAGGAGTCGAGCAAATCCTCGACCGCATCGATGCCATGGCGCTCTTCGCATTGCATGATGTACTGCTTGGCAAACACCAGGTAATCGATGATCGAGCTGGCATCGGTCCAGGTGCGGAACAGATAGTTGCCCTTGAAAAAGCTGTTGTGTCCGTAGCACGCGTGCGCCACCACCAGCGCCTGCATGCAGATGGTGTTTTCCTCCATGAGGTAGGCGATGCACGGGTCGGAGTTGATCACGATTTCATAGGCCAGTCCCATCTGACCGCGTGAATAGGACTTTTCGGTACTGAGAAAGTGTTTGCCATAGGACCAGTGGTGATAACCCAGCGGCATGCCGACGGAGGCATAGGCGTCCATCATCTGTTCAGCGGTGATCACTTCGATCTGGTTAGGGTACGTATCGAGCGCGTAGCGAGCTGCAATACGACTGATTTCACGGTCGTACGCCTGGATCAGCTCGAACGTCCACTCCGATCCGGTGGATATGGGTTGGCGCTTCAGCTCTTTGGCGGTCATGTCACTAACCTGCGCTGGAAGAGTTCACGGAAGACCGGATAGATATCCCCGGCCGAGACCAGTTGTTGCTGGGCAAAAGTGTCGGAAAAGGCTTCGGCGATACGCTCGTACTCGAACCACAAGGCCTGATGTTCCCGTGGGGTGATCTCAACGTAAGTGTAGTACTGCACGAATGGCATGATCTGGTTGATCAGGATGTCGCGGCAAATCGGCGAATCGTCGTTCCAGTTGTCGCCGTCGGAGGCCTGGGCGGCGTAGATGTTCCATTCGTTGGCCGGATAGCGCTCGGCCATGATCTCTTGCATCAACTTCAAGGCGCTGGACACGATGGTGCCGCCAGTTTCGCGGGAGTAGAAGAACTCTTCCTCGTCCACTTCGCGGGCACTGGTGTGGTGACGGATGAACACCACGTCGATCTTGTCGTAGTTACGCTTGAGAAACAGGTACAGCAGGATGAAGAAGCGCTTGGCGATGTCCTTGGTCGCCTGGGTCATGGAACCGGAAACGTCCATGAGGCAGAACATCACCGCCTTCGAGCTGGGGTTGGGTTGTTTGATCAGCAAGTTGTATTTGAGGTCGAACGTGTCGAGAAACGGTACGCGATGAATGCGCGCGCTGAGTTTTTCGATTTCTGCCTCAAGATCCTGAATATCGCCGAAGTTGTCCGGTTCTTCCAGCTTGAGTCGCAGAAGTTCATCCTTGGCTTCGCGCAGTTTCGCCCGGCTGCTGCCCGAGAGGGCGATTCGCCGTGCATGGGCTGAGCGTAGGGTACGGATGATGTTGATCCGCGACGGGTTGCCCTCGTTGCTGATCCCCGCACGCACAGTCTTGAAGGTGTCGGTGCCGGTCAGGTTGCGCTTGACCAGGTTCGGCAGCTCAAGGTCTTCGAACATGAATTCGAGGAATTCTTCCTGGGTGATCTGGAAGACGAATTCGTCCATCCCTTCGCCCGAGTTACCGGCCTTGCCAGGCCCTCTGCCGCCGCCACCCCCAGGTGGGCGGGCAATATGTTCGCCGCTGGTGAATTCCTTGTTGCCCGGATGCACGACGGTCTGTTTGCCACCGCGACCGTGGTGAAGCACCGGTTCGTCGATGTCGCGCCCCGGGATGCTGATTTGCTCGCCGTGTTCCATATCGGTTATGGAGCGCCGGCTGACCGCCTCTTCGACAGCCTTTTTGATGTGGTCACGATAACGCCGCAGAAACCGCTGGCGGTTCACCGTGCTTTTGTTCTTGCCATTGAGACGTCGGTCGATCACATAGCTCATAGGCCCTCCGGGGAGCTTCGAGTCATAAGCTTCAAGCTGCAAGACAGAAGCTTGAGAAACAAGCGGCGCGCGACATATGGCCACAATTACGCAAACAACGCGTTCGCGGTGGTGCAGTGTCGCTTGCCGCTTGCAGCTCCCTTACTGGGACTTTCTGACCCTCAAGTACCACTCGGACAGCAGTCGTACCTGTTTGTCGGTGTAACCGCGTTCGACCATTCGTGTGACGAAGTCGTTGTGTTTCTGCTGGTCCTCTTTGCTGGCCTTGGCGTTGAAGCTGATGACTGGCAGCAAGTCTTCGGTGTTGGAGAACATTTTCTTCTCGATGACCACCCGCAGTTTTTCGTAGCTGAGCCAGGTCGGGTTCTTGCCGTTGTTGTTGGCACGGGCGCGCAGCACGAAGTTGACGATCTCGTTGCGGAAATCCTTCGGATTGCTGATGCCGGCCGGTTTTTCGATTTTCTCCAGTTCTTCGTTCAGTGCTACGCGGTTGAGAATCTCGCCGGTTTCCGGGTCGCGGTACTCCTGATCCTGAATCCAGAAATCCGCGTACAGCACGTAACGATCGAAGATGTTCTGGCCATACTCGCTGTAGGACTCGAGGTAGGCGGTCTGGATCTCCTTGCCGATGAATTCGATGTACCGCGGTGCCAGGTACTCCTTGAGGAAGCGCAGGTAGCGTTCGCGGGTTTCAGCCTGGAACTGTTCCTGCTCGATCTGTTGCTCCAGTACGTAGAGCAGGTGCACCGGGTTGGCGGCGATTTCGTGGGGATCGAAGTTGAAGACTTTGGACAGGATCTTGAACGCGAAGCGGGTCGACAGACCGTTCATGCCTTCGTCAACACCGGCGTTGTCGCGATACTCCTGGATCGACTTGGCCTTCGGATCGGTGTCCTTGAGATTTTCGCCGTCATACACCCGCATCTTGGAGTAGATGTTGGAGTTTTCCGGCTCCTTCAGGCGTGAAAGCACAGTGAACTGGGCGAGCATTTTCAAGGTGTCGGGCGCGCAATGGGCTTTGGCCAGCGAGCTATTGAACAGCAACTTGTCGTAGATCTTCACTTCGTCGCTGACCCGCAGGCAATACGGCACCTTGACGATGTAGATCCGGTCGATGAACGCTTCGTTGTTCTTGTTGTTGCGGAAGGTGTGCCATTCAGATTCGTTGGAGTGGGCCAGCAGGATCCCGGTAAACGGAATAGCCCCGAGGCCTTCGGTACTGTTGTAGTTGCCTTCCTGGGTGGCGGTCAGCAGGGGGTGCAGTACCTTGATGGGCGCCTTGAACATTTCGACGAATTCCATCAGGCCCTGGTTGGCCCGGCACAGTGCGCCCGAATAGCTGTAGGCATCGGCGTCGTTCTGTGGGAATTCTTCCAGTTTGCGGATATCGACCTTGCCCACCAGTGCCGAGATGTCCTGGTTGTTTTCATCTCCAGGTTCGGTTTTGGCCACGGCGATCTGGTTGAGGATCGACGGATAGAGTTTGACCACGCGGAACTGGCTGATGTCGCCGCCGAATTCGGCCAGGCGCTTGGTGGCCCATGGCGACATGATGGTATTGAGGTAGCGCCGCGGGATGCCGAAGTCTTCCTCGAGGATCGCGCCATCTTCAGTGGCGTTGAACAGACCCAGGGGCGATTCGAATACCGGCGAGCCCTTGATCGCGTAGAAGGGCACTCTTTCCATCAGTTGTTTGAGTTTTTCGGCCAGGGACGACTTACCGCCGCCGACGGGGCCGAGCAGATAAAGGATCTGTTTCTTCTCTTCCAGGCCTTGGGCGGCATGTCGGAAATACGACACGATCTGGTCGATGCATTCTTCCATCCCGTGGAAGTCTTCAAAGGCCGGGTAGCGACGGATCACCTTGTTGGAGAAGATTCGCGACAGCCTCGAGTTGGTCGAGGTGTCGAGCAGCTCCGGTTCACCGATGGCCAGCAACAGACGCTCGGCGGCGGAAACGTAGGCGCTACGGTCCTTTTTGCACAACTCCAGATACTCTTGCAGAGAGAGTTCTTCCTGGCGTGTGGACTCGAAGCGTTGTTGGAAGTGGCTAAAGATACTCATGACGTCACCTCGCTCGATACGTGGAGCCGACGCCGGATCATTCAGTCGATGCTGGCAGCAACCGAACAGGCAGTCGCTGTTTACCCCCCAGAACTCTTTCGAAGCTGACTACCCCGAAAGCTACTCCCGATGACCCGTGCGCCGGTGTACCGGCTCTCCCCTGTTTTGGATGGCCTGCGCTTAAGGATAGTTGGGAATTCGGGAGGTAAAGGCGAGATACGTAATTAGTTGTGGCTGACCGTTCGTCTGCCACCGCGCGAGCCCGCGGTAGCCGGGGCTTGCGCATGACAAAAAATTATTCGCTGGTGCCTTGCGCCGTTTCCGCAGGATAAGTCGTACGCCACAGCTCAAAACCGCCATCCATGCTGTAGACGTCGGAGAAGCCCTGGCTGATCAGGTAGGCAGCGGCACCCTGGCTGGAGTTGCCGTGATAGCAGACCACCACGGTTGGCGCGTCCAGATCGGCGCCCTGGATGAAGGCGTGCAGGGAATGGTTGTCCAGATGCTTGGAGCCGCTGATGTGCAGGGCGGCAAAAGTCGCAGGATCCCGGACGTCGACCACCACTGCGCCTTGTTCGCGCAGGGCCTGGGCCTGTTCCGGGGGGATACGTTTGAATTCGCTCATGGCGGGCTCCTGTGGCTCGGCTGAAAGCGCAGTCTAGCGCGGGGCGCCGGCTGGCGATGGTTCGGAAATCTGTGGGGCGACTGGTGGCACGGCGACATGGCCATGTTCGTCACATTTGCAGGCCAGGCGTTCGCCCGTGTCGACATTCATCAGGGTCAGGGCGCCGCCCCAGACACAGCCGGTGTCGAGGGCCGAGATGCCCGGCTCCTGGATCTTGCCTTCCAGTGCTGCCCAGTGGCCGAAGATGATCTTCAGGCCCTTGGTCTTGCGTTCCTGGTGCTGGAACCAGGGCTTGTAGCCTGCAGGTGCCGTGCCCAGGCCTTCCTTGCTCTTGAGGTCAAGCTTGCCCTCGGCCGTACAGAAGCGCATGCGCGTGAAATAGTTGGTAATTACCCGCAGGCGCGTGACGCCCTTGAGGTCGCTGTCCCATTTCGCCGGATCGTTACCGTACATGCCATCGAGGTAGGACGGCAGCAGGTTGTCGTCGCGCAGGGCCGTCTCGACTTCGGCCGCGCATTTCAGCGCTTTGCGCAGCGACCATTGCGGCGGAATGCCGGCATGCACCATCGCAATGTTGCGCTGTTCGTCGTAATGCATGAGTTTTTGCTGACGCAGCCATTCCAGCAACTCGGCGCCATCCGGGGCTTCGATAATCTCGCGCAGGGTGTCGGCTTTCTTCAGGCGCTCGATGTTCTTCCCGGCCGCCAGCAAGTGCAGGTCGTGGTTGCCGAGTACGCACACCAGCGAGTGACGGATGCTATAGAGGAAGCGCAGGGTTTCCAGCGACTGCGGGCCGCGGTTGACCAGATCGCCTACCAACCACAGACGATCTTTTGCCGGGTCGAAGGCGACCTTCTTGAGCAGGCATTGCAATGCATCGAGGCAGCCTTGCAGGTCGCCGACGGCATAGGTTGCCATCAGTGCAAGGCTCCGGGCACCGCCAGGCGGAATGGGGCGATGATGGCATCGAAGTGTTTGCCGTCGTCGGCGCGCATCTCGTAGGTGCCCTGCATGGTGCCGACCTTGGATGTCATGACGGTGCCGCTGCTGTAGGTATGGCTTTCACCCGGCTCGATCAGCGGTTGCTGGCCAACCACGCCCGCACCGCGAACTTCCTCGACATGCCCATCGCCATCGGTGATGACCCAATGCCGTGACAGCAGTTTGGCCCGTAGCAGGCCGTTATTTTGCACGGTGATAGTGTACGCGAAGGCAAAACGCTCTTGCTCGGGTTGCGATTGTTCTGCCAGATAGCGGGTGACGACGCTGACGTCGACCTGATAACGAGGATCGGACATGCAAGAGGCCTTAAAAACGAAGCGGGACGCGGGGCGTAGCTGATGGAGTCAGTCTAGGCCAGGTATCGGATAGTAAACCAGACATAGGCGCTGGTGTCCTATCCGATAACGCTTCAGTTCTGTCAGGCGTCCGCGGCTTTCTGTAGGACTTGTTCGCTAAGCTTGTCGGCAAGGCGCACGAAGGCCGCCAGATCGAGCTGCTCGGGACGCAAGCTGCCATCGACGCCAGCGGCTTCGATTTCGGCGTTGCTCAGCAACAGCTTGAGGGTGTTGCGCAGCGTTTTGCGGCGCTGGTTGAAAGCCTCGCGCACGACGCGCTCCAGCAAGCGGTGGTCCTTGGCCGGGTGCGGCAGCACTGCATGGGGCACCAGGCGCACGATGGCCGAGTCGACTTTCGGTGGTGGATTGAACGCGCCAGGACCTACGTTGAACAGATGTTCGACCCGGCAGTGGTACTGGACCATGATCGACAGCCGGCCCCAGTCACCGCCGCCAGGCCCTGCCGCCAGACGCTCGACCACTTCCTTCTGCAGCATGAAGTGCATGTCGCGAATCAGGTGGGCGTTGTGCAGCAGATGGAAAATCAGCGGTGTGGAGATGTTGTATGGCAGGTTGCCGACCACGCGCAGGCTGCCAGGTGCGGCATTCAGGCTGGTGAAATCGAACTTCAATGCATCACCCTGATGCAGGTTGAAGTTGCTCTTGCCGGCGAATTGCTGGTTGAGGATCGGGATCAGGTCCTTGTCCAGTTCCACCACGTCGAGCTGGGCGCCGCTGCTGAGCAGGCCCTGGGTCAGCGCGCCCTGGCCAGGGCCGATTTCCAGGAGACGGTCTTCTGCCTTGGCATGGATGGAGCGCAGGATGCGGTCGATAACGCCAGCATCGTGCAGAAAGTTCTGGCCAAAGCGCTTGCGCGCCTTGTGTTGGTATTGCTCGGTCATAAACGGGTCTCGGCCATCTGGTAGGCGGTTTCCAGGGCGACTTGCAGGCTGCCGGTGTCGATTTTGCCACTGCCGGCCAGGTCCAGGGCGGTGCCGTGGTCGACCGATGTGCGGATGATCGGCAAGCCGAGGGTCACATTGACTGCTGCGCCGAAGCCTTTGTATTTCAGCACAGGCAGGCCCTGGTCGTGGTACATCGCCAGCACTGCATCGCAGTGCTCCAGATATTTGGGGGTAAACAGAGTGTCGGCGGGCAAGGGGCCGCGTAGGTCCATGCCTTCGCCGCGCAGGCGCTCTAACGTGGGTTCGATGATATCGATTTCTTCATGGCCCAGGTGTCCGCCTTCACCGGCATGGGGGTTGAGCCCGCACACCAGGATGCGTGGCTGGGCGATACCGAATTTGTCTTGCAGATCGGCGTGCAAGATTCGCGTGACCCGTTCCAGGCGCTCCGGCGTGATCGCGTCGGCAATCTCGCGCAGGGGCAGGTGAGTGGTGACCAGCGCCACGCGCAGACCGCGGGTGGCGAGCATCATGACCACTTGCGCGGTATGGGTCAGGTCGGCGAGGAATTCCGTGTGCCCGGAAAACGCGATTCCGGATTCATTGATCACGCCTTTGTGCACCGGGGCGGTGATCATGCCGGCAAAATGCCCGTCCAGGCAGCCCTGGCCAGCGCGGGTCAGGGTCTCCAGGACGAAAGCGGCATTGGCCTTGTCCAGTTGCCCGGCGACCACCTTGGCGTTGAGCGGTGTATCCCAGACATACAGACTATTGGCGGGAGCGGGAACATCCGGCCAGTTGTCCGGCGTGACGGGCAGCACATCGACAGCCACACCCAGCTGTGCGGCCCGCTCAAGGAGCAGGTCGCGGCTGGTAATGGCAATCAGGGGATGTGGCTGGGCGTGCGCGGCGAGCAGCAGGCACAGGTCGGGACCTATGCCGGCCGGTTCGCCGGGTGTCAGCGCGAAACGTTTGGGTTTCACTGCGTTGCCTGGTCGGCGCCAGGGAGCTTGATTTCCACGTACGCTTCGTCACGGATCTGACGCAGCCAGGTTTGCAGCTCTTCGTCGTACTTGCGGTTACGCAGCACGGTCATCGCTTGCTGTTCGCGAGCCTGGGTCGTGCTGTCGGTGGCGCGGCGACCAAGGACTTCCAGGACGTGCCAGCCGTATTGAGTCTGGAATGGCTTGGACAGCTGACCTTGCGGGGTCTTGGCCATCACTTCGCGGAACTCCGGAACCAATACATTCGGGTCGATCCAGTTCAGGTCGCCGCCATTGAGGGCGGAACCCGGATCTTCCGAGAAGCTTTTTGCCAGTTCGCCGAAATCTTCGCCTGCTTCGATGCGGGTGTAGAGCGACTCGGCCAGGGCCTTGGTTTTTGCTTCGTCACGGATCGGGCTTGGTTTGACCAGGATGTGCCGTACGTGCACTTCGTCACGCACCTGCGCCTCACCGCCACGCTTTTCGGTGATCTTCAGGATGATGAAACCCCCGGGCGTGCGCATGGGTTGGGTGATGTCGCCAACAGCCATGGTGCTCAACAGGCGATCGAAGGGTGGCGGCAGCTGAGCTGCTTTACGCCAGCCCATGTCGCCACCTTCCAGTGCGGTTTCGCTGGCGGACTTGGCGATTGCCAACTGACCGAAGTCAGCGCCTTGCTTGAGCTGCTGGTAAACCGCGTCAGCCTGCTTGGCGGCATTCTGGATGGCGTCGGAGTTGGCGCTTTCCGGCGTAGGAATCAGGATGTTGGCCAGGCGAAACTCTTCGGACAGCTGCATTTTTCCAAGATCCGACGCCAGGAAGTTCTTCACTTCCTGCTCGGACACCTGGATGCGCTCGGCGACGCGGCGCTGACGCACGCGACTGATGACCATTTCGCGACGAATCTGGTCACGTGCGTCGTCGTAGGACAGGCCGTCACGAGTCAGGGCGGCGCGGAATTGCTCGACCGACATGTTATTGCGCTGGGCAATGGTGCCAACAGCCTGGTTCAGTTCTTCATCGGTGATACGGATACCGGAACGTTCGCCGATCTGCAGTTGCAGGTTCTCGACGATCAGGCGCTCAAGCACCTGTTGCTCCAGTACGCTGGCCGGTGGCACGGCGGTGCCGCGCTTGGCGATGGTTTGCTGAACTTCATGAACCCGTTGGTCCAGTTGGCTCTGCATGACCACGTCGTTGTCGACAATGGCCACCACTTTATCGATGGACTGTACCGCGGCGTTGGCCGCGGTACCCAGGAACAGCGCGCCCAGCAACAGCGGGCGCAGACAATCAGAAAGCTTGGTCTTCACGTTCACGATAACCTTGGATGCCTTTGTCGAGGAAACTCTCTACTTTGGAGCCAGTGAGGCCGCCGAGTCCCTTCAGAACAATTTGGAGGAAGACGCCATGGTCGCCTTTTTCATTTTCCGGAGCGTCTTGACTGGTTTCGTCATAATCGACCCAGTAACGGTTGATCAGGCGCAGTTTCCAGCAGCAGTTGTCGTACTCGAAGCCACCGAAGGCTTCCAGGGTACGGTTGCGGTTGTAGTCGTACTGCCAGCGGCTGATGACGTTCCATTGCGGCACGACCGGCCAGATCACCGAGAAGTCGTGCTGTTGGATCTTGTAGTAATCCTTCACGTAGCCAGGCTGGCCCGGGGTGCCGTAGTCACCGCCGCCCACTTGCCATGTGCCGGAGTTCTGGTCGTAACGAACCTGGTCATTGCGATAGCGATAGCCGGCGTTGATGACCTTGTTCGGGTTGTCTTCTGGCTGGTAGTGGAACATCGCGCTACCCGAGCGAGGGCTGCGGCTGTCCGGGTCCCAGTTGTAATCGGCAGTGGTGCGCCAGTCGCGGTTCCAGCGATATTCGTACTCCAGCGCATAAGGAGAAACGTCAGAGTGCGCGTCTTCGCGGGTTTTTGCATCGATGCCCGGCAGCTGGACTTCGCGATCCTTGAAGTAGAAAGCCTGGCCGACGGCAATGCGTTGGCGCTCGAAGCCGTTTTCTTCGATCCAGCGGCTGGTCACGCCCAGGGACAGTTTGTTCTCGTCGCCGACACGGTCGGAGCCAGAGAAACGGTTGTCACGGAACAGCGACGCATAGTTGAAGGTGTATTCGCTGGTGTCGAATACCGGAATGTCTTCCTGGTCCTTCTCGGGGACGTAAAGGTAGAACAGGCGTGGCTCAAGGGTCTGGTTATAGTCTTTGCCAAACCAGTTGGTCTTGCGATCGAAATACAGGCCGCTGTCGATGCTTGCGATTGGCACGCCACGGTTCTGGTTGCTGTCGAACGTGCCGTTGAGCCGGTCCTGTTCTGCAGACTGCGCGGCAACCTGGCTTTTCCCGATGCTGTCCAGATCCAGTTGGTACTGCGTGTACTGGTACTTGAGTTTTGGTGTCAGGAAGCCATAGCTCGCTTCCATTGGAAAGCTGACGGCTGGCGCAAGGTTGAGGCGATCGCCATTGGCGCGGGCCAGGCCCTGAACGTTGGTGTCGAGGCGCGGCTCTACATTGCCGTCTTCATCGGTGAAGTTGCCGTTCTTCAAGTCCCGGTCGAACCGCACGAGCTCAGTGTCATAGGTGAAATTCAGGCCACCTGGACGATCCGGCAGCGCACCGTTGAAGGTGATCTGCGGCAAACGGTCGTACGGAGTGATGTTCGACACGGTCGCCAGCTGATAAGCCTGGGCATTCACCCGGGCGGTGTAGCTGTCGCCGCGGTAGGTAACGGCACCCTGCTGGTTGACGAAATCCGCGCTTTTCACACCGATCTGGTCGGTTTGCAGATCCTGGAAGTAATAGGGGTCGCTGATCTTGGTGTAATCGACTTCCGAGAGTACACGCGAATCGAGACCACCCTTGTGCTGCCAGTTGTACATGTAGCGGGTTTTTTCGTAATCGGTCTGCAGCTTGCGATCGTCGTTCTCGTCGTTGAGGTACGCGGCACCGAGCTGACCTTCACTGGACTTGGTCAGGTAGCGGAATTCGCCTTCCATCAACAGGCCCCGATCGCTCATGTAGCGCGGGTACAACGTGGCATCGTAGTTCGGTGCCAGGTTGAAGTAGTACGGCGTGACCAGCAGGAAGCCGGTATCGGTGCCGGTGCCGATGGTCGGCGGCAGAAAGCCGGATTGACGACGGTCGTCGATCGGGAAGTAGATATACGGCGTGTACAGGACCGGAATGTCCTTGACCCGCAGTGTCACGTTGGTCGCCGTACCGAAGCCGGTAGCCGGGTTCAAGGTGATGTTGTTGCCCTTGAGCTGCCAGGCGTTGCTGTTCGGTTCGCAGGTGGTGTACGTACCATCCTTGAGGCGGATGATCGCGTTCTCCGCACGCTTGGCGTACAGCGCACTACCGCGGATGCGGGATTTATGCATCACGTATTCGGCGTTATCGACCTTGGCTTCACCGGTATCGAGCTGCACGTCGGCGTGGTCGCCCACGATCAGTGCGCCGTTGTCGCGAATGCGTACGTTGCCGGCCAGTTCGCCACGGCTCTCGGCCTGGTAAAGGTTGGCCTCGTCGGCTTCGACCTGCATGCTGCCCTGGCGCATGACCACGTCACCGGCCAGGGTGGCGACTTGCTCATCCTGCTTGTAGCGGGAGGCTTTGGCGCCGATAAAGGTTGGGGCGTCACTTTTATTCGTCTTGTCATTCATGCCAGGACGAGTCGGTTCGATATAGGAACCAGAGCAATAAGGACCGGTTTCGGCCAATTGTGCTGCAGTGAGCTGCTCGCGCGGAACCCAGTCGAGGTGGCTGTAGTCTGCGCTACGCGACTTCAGGCCACGGCCTTTGGATTCGGTGACCAGTGCAGGTTTGGCACCCGTGTCTTCGCTGGCGCCCGTCTCGGCAGGTGTCTCGCCGGGGGCGGTGACTGCGCTGCCCTCATGGACTGGACGCGGTGGCAATGCAGCCGCCTGCGATTTTGGCGCACAATTCCAGGCACCCGAAGCGGAGACCGAGCAGTCATACTGTTCCGCGGCGACCACGAAAGGGGTGGCCAGGGGTTGCAGAGCCAGCAAGCTGCCGGTCATCAACAACGGAAATTTTTTACGAAACGCGGGGGATTTCAATGCCATCTTATTAGTCCGGGCTTCCTGCGTGCCATCTGCCCGCGGTGTGGGCCGCACGCCTCTCGATGGTCTGAAAAAGATGCTGGATAATAAAGCATGACCCGCTTGACGGCTAGCGCCGTCGGAGACCCTTGCAATGCCTGACCAAGATATACGTTTGCAACACCTGAAAGTTTGGCTCGATGAACAATTGGCAATCCTTTTTGCGCAACAGGGCTGGGGTGCCGTACCCCCGTCCACGTTGACTGCGGCCAGCAGCGACGCGAGTTTTCGGCGCTATTTCCGCTGGGAAGGCGCAGGCAGAAGCTTGATCGTGATGGATGCGCCACCACCCCAGGAAAACTGCAAGCCTTTCGTGGATATCGCGTTTCTGCTGGCGAAATCCGGAATAAATGTGCCGAAAATCTACGCCGAAGACCTGGAGCGCGGATTTCTTTTGCTCAACGACCTGGGCAACAAGACGTACCTGGACGTGATCGACAGCGCAAATGCCGACGATTTGTTCAAGGATGCCCTGCAAGCGCTATTGGCATTCCAGCAGTTGCCGATGGTTGCGCCACTGCCGAGTTACGACGTGGCGTTGTTGCGACGTGAGCTGGAATTGTTCCCCGAGTGGTACGTCAAGCATGAGTTGGGCATCGAGTTCGTTGCGGCGCAGCAAGTTCTCTGGCAGCAGGTCAGCGATCTGTTGATCGACAGTGCCCTGGCCCAGCCGAAGGTCCTGGTGCACCGCGACTACATGCCGCGCAACCTGATGCTCAGCGAACCCAATCCCGGTGTGCTGGATTTCCAGGACGCCGTCTATGGTCCTGTCACCTACGACGTGACCTGCCTGTTCAAGGATGCTTTCCTCAGTTGGCCCGAGGAACGCGTGCGCGGCTGGCTGAAAGATTACTGGCAACAAGCGGGTGCGCTGGATATTCCGGTGCAGCCCGACTTCGAGGACTTCCTGCGCGCCAGCGACCTGATGGGTGTGCAGCGTCACCTGAAAGTGATCGGAATCTTCGCGCGCATTTGCCACCGCGACGGCAAGCCGCGCTACCTGGGCGATGTGCCACGCTTCTTTGCGTATATAGATGCAGTGATCGCGCGTCGTCCTGAACTGGCTGAACTGGATGTATTGCTGGCCAGCCTACGTGCTGGAGTGACGGCATGAAGGCGATGATTCTGGCGGCAGGCAAGGGCGAGCGCATGCGTCCCTTGACCCTGACCACGCCCAAGCCGCTGGTTCGCGCCGGTGGCGTGCCGCTGATCGAGTATCACCTGCGAGCCCTGGCTGCGGCAGGGTTTACCGAGATCGTGATCAATCATGCCTGGCTGGGTCAGCAGATCGAAGACTATCTGGGCGATGGCTCGCGCTACGGCGTCAGCATTGAGTATTCGGCCGAAGGCGAACCCCTGGAAACCGGTGGCGGAATCTTCCGCGCGTTGCCGTTGTTGGGTGACGAGGCTTTCCTGGTCGTCAACGGTGATATCTGGACCGACTACGACTTCAGCGTGTTGCATCAACCCATCACTGGGTTGGCGCACCTGGTGCTGGCCGATAACCCGCCCCATCACCTCGCCGGTGACTTCAGCCTGACCGGCGACCAGGTCCGGGACGGTCAGCCGGACACCGCAACCCTGACCTACAGTGGTATCGCCGTGCTGCATCCACAGTTGTTCGATGGCTGCGCGGCAGGGGCTTTCAAGCTTGCGCCGCTGTTGCGCAAGGCCATGGCTGACGGGCAAGTGACCGGCGAACGCCTGAAGGGGCTTTGGGTCGATGTCGGCACCCACGAGCGCCTGGCCGAAGCTGAAACCCTGATTGAAGCGAGCCGCTGACATGCTGTGGCCAGGGACTCTGATCGGAGCGGGAGCGGGCTTTGCCATCGCCAGCATTCCGGGGGCCATGCTCGGTGCCTTGCTGGGGCAGGTGCTGGATAGGCACCTGCATCTTCAAAGCTGGGCGCATCTGCGCGAAAAGCTCGGGGGTCGACCTGTCCTGCGCAACGACGAGTTGTTATTTGTCTTGCTGGGGCGCCTGGCCAAGTGTGATGGACGGGTAGTGGAGGGACATATCCAGCAGGCTCGCGCGGAGATGCGTGCTTTGGAAATGTCCGAATCTGTACAGCGCCGGGCGATAGCCGCGTTCAATCGTGGCAAATCGGGCAGTGACCGGTTGCGTAGCCATTTGCGCCGGCTGCGTTCTCAGCCTTTTGCCGCAGAAGGGGTTTTGCGCGCTTGTTGGCGGATGGTTTGGGCCGATGGTCATGCGGGCACCCGCGAACGTGAACTGCTGCTCCAGTGGGGCCATTGGCTGGGGTGGACCGAGCGACAGGTCAAGGCGTTGGCGGCCGATTACGAGCCACAGCAGCGTCCGTTGGTCAGCAGTGTTGTAACCTATCAGGACGCCTTGCGGCTGTTGGGTGTGTCTGCCACCAGTGAGCCCGCCCAGATCAAGCGTGCCTATCGACGCCTGCTCAGTCGCCATCACCCGGACAAGATTGCCGGCAGTGGTGCAACGGCGTCGCAGGTTCGCGAGGCCACCGACAAGACGCGCGAGCTGCACAACGCCTATACGTTGATTCGCCAGCGGCGGGATTTTCGCTAGCATCAGAGAGTTGTGTCGCCGGTGATGCCGCCATCGTCGGAACGCCGTCCGGAGCAGGCTCGCTCCCACAGGGATATGTATGGACTACAGATCAATGGGGGGCGACTCGGTCAGTCCGCCGCATTCTGCGGATTCAACCAGCCCCGCACCCGGCGCACCAATTGGTCCTGTTGTGCCTTGTTATTGCCCGGCAAAGCCTTGAGCGAGACCTGGCTGAAGGCCGAAGTCTTCAAGCGTTTGCTGGCCTGCAAGCGGGCCAGCGCCGCGTTGCGATCCAGCGGCTTGTCCATATAGAAGAGGTCGGCGGTGGGCAGCTTGAGGGTTGGCGCGAGTTCGTCCAGTTCAGGTGTCACTTTGGCCGGCGTCTGCGCGGCGACCATGACGAAGCGCTCGACTTGCGCCGTCTGCTTCTCGCTCAGATACCGCGCGGCCCAATAGGCGCCCGTGCCATGCCCCAGCACGACAATGCTGCGAGCGCTTTGCTGCTCGGCAAAAGCGATGGCCGCGTCGATTCGGGCGAAGATTCGCTCGGCGTCAGCCTTGGTCTGCTCGTCGGCGGTTTCAGCGACGGCCTTGTCCGCCACCTCGGCTTCGCCGCCCGCCGCCTGTTCGATGGGGGCCGCAGTGGTCGAGTCTTTGCTGCCGACGTCTGGCGCCTTGGGTGCTGGCACGGCTTCCACCATGCGTGGCGCCATGGCATCACGTTGCAAATCAGGCAGG
The DNA here is from genome assembly GCF_059716155.1 of Pseudomonas sp. LBUM1649. Lineage (NCBI taxonomy): Bacteria > Pseudomonadati > Pseudomonadota > Gammaproteobacteria > Pseudomonadales > Pseudomonadaceae > Pseudomonas > Pseudomonas sp. LBUM1649. Next base: position 6,048,936 of record NZ_CP166807.1, on the reverse strand, counting down.
GTGATACTCAGGCTGCTCCATTGGGCATCCGGCAATTGGCGGCGCAGCGGACCGATTGCTTGTGGCCAGTCAACGGTTTCGCCAGCGCCGGGGATGAGAATGACTGCGCCTTTGGGTTCAGCGGAGTTGGCCGGCTTCCACAGGGCGAGGAATGTATCGGCGCCCGCTTGCAATGGTTGCTGTTCCTGGAGCGGAATTTTTCGCTGCAGTGCAGTGGCTTCTTCCTGACTACGCTCAGGCAACGGCTGGCGTTCGAGCGGTTTTTCTTCAGCGGACTTTTCCGCTGCGGTAGCTGCCGGGTCGGCCGCCTCAACGGAAAAAGCCCATGGCAGGATCAGCGACAGGCACAATGCTGGCAGTGCCAGGCGGTAGACAGGGAGCATCGGATATTCCAGGCCAGAAGTGATTCCGGCAGCCTAATGGGTTGGTCAGTATTTGTCAGTGTGTGAGAGTTCGATGATGCGTTTTCGCTGCCTGTGGGTTATCGGCTGTTTGTGGTTGCCCTTGATGGGCTGGGCGGCGGCCGCGCCACCGGCGCATGTCGCGCCATTGTCGGCAGGCCAGCAACAATGGCTGGCGCAGCAGGGCGATTTGCGCGTCGGACTGGTGTTGCAAGCGCCCTACGCCCAGTACGACCGCCGCTTGCAGCGCCTGTCGGGGGTCAATGTCGAGCTGATGAAGTGGCTGGCCAAGTCGCTCAAGGTCGAACTGAGCTGGCGCAACTTTCCCGATCTCGAGCAATTGGAAGCGGCCGCGCGCGCAGGCGAAATCGACATCGCCCCGGGGCTGACCCAGACCCCTGGCGGCCTGCGCCTCTGGCAGTTTTCCGATCCGTACATGCGGGTGCCGCAGCTGGTGGTCAGCGACCAGAAAAGCACCGGTGCGGTGGAGCTGGAAAAACTCGACAGCCAAACCCGCGTCGCCGTGCGCATGCCCAGTGCCACCGCCGACTACCTGCGCGGCAACTATCCCCATTTGAACCTGCAGGGTGTACCGATCGAACGCCAGGCGTTGCAACTGTTGCTGAGCCAGCAAGCCGCCTACGCGGTGGTTGACGAAGCGCAATTGGGGCGCCTGTCCGTCGAACCTGAGTTCTCTGGGCTGGTGGTGGTCGGTGATGTCGGCTTGCCACAGCTGCTGCGGGTGGCCACACGGCGAGACCTGCCGGAGTTGGCCGGTATTGTCGAAAGCGCGCTGCGGGCGATCCCTGCCAAGGACCTGGAGGCGCTGCACAACCAGTGGCTGCAACCCAAGTACCCACGGCTCAGCGAATCCCCGGGGTTCTGGCAAAACCTCTGCCTGCTGTTGTTGGTGCTGGCGCTCAGCGGCATGGCCATCGTGTTCTGGCAGCGGCGCCAGCAGCATAGCCTGGAGCAACGACTGGCGGCGGCGCAGGCAGACATTGCCTTGCGCGCCGCCAGCGAAGAGGCCCTGCGGCTCACGCAGTTTTCCATCGACCAGAGCACCGTCGGCATTCTGTGGGTGAACTGGGACAGCCATGTGCGCTACGCCAACCGCGCTGCCGAAAGCATGCTGGGCTATCCGCCGGGTGGGATTATCGACCGGCCATTGATCGAGTTCGAGCCCGACCTGCACATGGATCGCTGGTTGAACCTGTGGAAGCGTGCCAGGGCCAGCGACGACGCGCCGCAAAGTTTCGAAACCAATTGCCTGCGGGCCGATGGCAGCATCCTGCCGGCCGATGTCTCCTTGAGCTTTCTGCGCTTTCGCGAGGGTGAGTACCTGGTGGTCTATCTAACCGATGTCACCGAACGTCGCCGCGCCCTGGCAGCGTTGCAGGAAAGTGAAGCGCGCTTGCAAGGGATCGCGGCGAATGTGCCTGGCCTGGTCTTTCGCCTGGAGCGGGCGCCGGTGACAGGTCAGATCGATTTTGCCTACATCAGTGAAGGCAGCGAGAGTCTGGTGGGTTACTCGCCGGCGACCCTGGCCCATCGTGACAAAGGCCTGCGCAGCCTGGTGCACCCAGACGACAAGGCCAGCTATCACCAGACCCAGGACCATGCGCTGGACACTGACAGCGACTGGTCCTGGCAAGGGCGAATTCTGACGCGTCAGGGGGAACAACGCTGGGCGGAAATCAAGGCGATTACCCGTCGACTTGAGGACGGCGCCTACGTCTGGGATGGCATTGTCTGGGACATCAGCGAGAGCAAGCGCATCGAACTGGAACTGGCCAGCTCGCGTGAGCAATTGCGCGAATTGTCCGCGCACCTGGAGAGCGTGCGCGAAGAGGAGAAGGCGCGCATTGCCCGGGAAGTTCACGACGAACTGGGCCAGATGCTGACGGTGCTCAAGCTGGAAACGTCTATGTGCGAGCTGGCTTATGCGCAACTCGACCCCGGATTGAACGAGCGCTTGAACAGCATGAAGCGTTTGATCGCCCAGCTGTTCCAGCTGGTACGCGATGTGGCGACGGCGTTGCGACCACCGATTCTGGATGCTGGGATTGCCTCGGCCATCGAATGGCAGGCGCGCCGTTTCGAGGCGCGCACGCAGATTCCGTGTCTGGTTCAGGTGCCGGAAAATTTACCGGTGCTCAGTGATGCCAAGGCCATCGGCCTGTTTCGTATCCTTCAGGAAGCGCTGACCAATGTCATGCGTCACGCCCAGGCGCATACTGTCGAACTGACACTGGCCCTTGAAGGCGATGACCTGTGTCTGACTGTCAGTGATGATGGCGTAGGATTTGTCGCCTCAAGCGGCAGGCCAACATCCTTTGGGGTGGTCGGCATGCGCGAGCGGGTGTTGATCATGGGCGGGCAACTGTCCCTTGAGAGTGAGCCGGGTGAGGGCACGACCCTGACTGTGCGAGTACCGTTGGATAAGGAGACGTAAGTGATCCGTGTACTGGTTGCTGAAGACCACACCATCGTCCGCGAAGGCATCAAGCAATTGATCGGCCTGGCCAAGGACTTGTTGGTGGTGGGGGAGGCGAGCAATGGCGAACAGTTGCTCGAGACCTTGCGGCATGTGCCCTGCGAAGTGGTGCTGCTGGATATCTCCATGCCGGGTGTCAACGGCCTTGAGGCGATTCCGCGGATTCGTGCCTTGAACAATCCGCCGGTGATCCTGGTGTTGTCGATGCATGACGAGGCGCAGATGGCGGCACGGGCCTTGAAGGTCGGTGCGGCGGGCTATGCCACCAAGGACAGTGATCCGGCCCTGTTGCTGACGGCCATCCGTCGGGTAGCAGCGGGAGGGCGTTACATCGACCCGGACTTGGCCGACCGTATGGTCTTCGAGGTCGGCCTGACCGATTCGCGGCCGTTGCACTCATTGCTCTCGGAACGTGAGTTTTCCGTGTTCGAACGCCTGGCCCAGGGCGCCAATGTCAACGAGATCGCCCAGCAACTGGCATTGAGCAGCAAAACCATCAGCACCCACAAGGCGCGGTTGATGCAGAAGCTCAACATCACCTCGCTGGCGGAGCTGGTGAAGTACGCGATGGAGCACAAGCTCCTCTAAAGAACACCGCTACCCCCTGTAGGAGCACAGCTTGCTGGCGATGGCGTCCTTGAGATCGCCATCGCCAGCAAGCTGTGCTCCTACAGGGGCGCGCGTTGCCATGCCCAATTGCGACATGCCTGAACAACCGCTGTTGCTCGTTCTTGCGGCTTGTAGCTGACAGCGTGCCGTTGCGTTTGCCAAAACGCGCCATCCTTGTAGGGCAATCCCTACCCCCAACCTTCCATCCGGCTGAGGCGATTCTCTCTTGCCTCCCGATTTGCGTGGTCCCCAGTGTCCACTAGGCTTAGTCCACAGCAGTCATCACAACAAAGGTGTGGGTATGAGCCAGGTCGATTCAAGCGCAGGGGCCAATGATGTTCTAGTCAGCTTTCGTGGAGTGCAGAAGAGCTACGATGGCGAGAACCTGATCGTCAAGGACCTCAACCTGGACATTCGCAAGGGCGAATTCCTCACCTTGCTCGGGCCCTCCGGCTCCGGCAAGACCACCAGTCTGATGATGCTCGCCGGTTTCGAAACACCGACAGCGGGCGAAATCCTGCTGGCCGGACGCGCCATCAACAACGTGCCGCCGCACAAGCGTGACATCGGCATGGTGTTTCAGAATTACGCGTTGTTCCCGCACATGACGGTCGCCGAGAACCTCGCGTTCCCTCTGACTGTGCGCGGGCTGAACAAAAGCGACGTCAGCGAAAAGGTCAAAAAAGTCCTGAGCATGGTGCAGCTCGATACGTTCGCCCAGCGTTATCCGGCACAACTATCCGGTGGCCAGCAGCAGCGCGTGGCCCTGGCCCGGGCTTTGGTGTTCGAACCGCAGCTGGTGCTGATGGACGAACCCCTCGGCGCACTCGATAAACAGCTGCGCGAACACATGCAGATGGAAATCAAGCACCTGCACCAGCGTCTGGGCGTGACCGTGGTCTACGTGACCCACGACCAGGGCGAAGCTCTGACCATGTCTGACCGTGTGGCAGTGTTCCATCAAGGCGAAATCCAGCAGATCGCACCGCCGCGCACCCTTTATGAAGAGCCGAAAAACACCTTCGTCGCCAACTTCATCGGCGAGAACAACCGCCTAAATGGCCGTCTGCACAGTCAGACCGGCGACCGCTGCGTGGTCGAACTGGGCCGTGGTGAAAAAGTTGAAGCACTGGCGGTGAATGTCGGCAAGACCGGCGAACCCGTCACATTGTCGATTCGTCCGGAGCGCGTGAGCCTTAATGGCTCCAGCGAGTCCTGCGTCAACCGCTTCTCGGGAAGGGTGGCGGAATTCATCTATCTGGGCGACCACGTCCGGGTTCGCCTGGAAGTCTGTGGCAAGACCGACTTCTTCGTGAAGCAACCGATTGCCGAGCTCGATCCCGGGCTGGCGGTTGGAGATGTGGTACCGCTTGGCTGGCAGGTCGAACACGTTCGTGCGCTCGACCCACTTCTAGAGGCGAACTGATCGCCCCGGCTTCAACAACACCAACCCTGCACGTGGAGAGAACAATAAATGTTGAGATCCCTGAAATTCACCGCTCTGGCATTGGGCATGATGGGGGCAGCAAGCGCAATGGCGGCTGGCCCGGACCTGACCGTGGTGTCCTTTGGCGGGGCGAACAAGGCCGCGCAGGTCAAAGCCTTCTACGCACCGTGGGAAGCGGCAGGCAACGGCAAGATCGTGGCGGGCGAGTACAACGGCGAAATGGCCAAGGTCAAGGCCATGGTCGACACCAAGAGCGTGTCTTGGGACCTGGTGGAAGTTGAATCGCCAGAACTGTCCCGCGGTTGTGACGAAGACATGTTCGAACAGCTCGACCCGGCGCTGTTCGGCAAAACTTCAGACTATGTCAAAGGCGCTATCCAGCCATGCGGCGTGGGTTTCTTCGTGTGGTCGACCGTTTTGGCGTACAACGCCGACAAGCTGAAAACCGCACCGACCAGCTGGGTGGATTTCTGGGACACCAAGCAGTTCCCGGGCAAGCGCGGCCTGCGCAAAGGCGCCAAGTACACCCTGGAGTTCGCACTGATGGCTGACGGCGTTGCGCCGAAAGACGTCTACAAGGTGTTGGCCGGCAAAGACGGTCAAGACCGCGCGTTCAAGAAACTCGACGAACTCAAGCCCAACATCCAGTGGTGGGAAGCCGGCGCACAACCGCCGCAATACCTCGCTTCCGGTGACGTGGTCATGAGCTCGGCCTACAACGGTCGCATCGCTGCCGTGCAGAAAGAAAGCAACCTTAAAGTGGTGTGGAACGGCGGCATCTACGACTTCGACGCATGGGCCATTCCAAAAGGTCTGGACGCCAAGCGCGCCGAAGCGGCGAAGAAATTCATCGCCTTCTCGGTACAGCCGCAACAGCAGAAGACCTACTCGGAAAACATCGCCTACGGCCCGGCCAATACTCAGGCCGTTCCACTGTTGTCCAAGGATGTCCTGAAAGACATGCCGACCACCCCGGAAAACATCGCCAACCAGGTGCAGATCGACGTCAGCTTCTGGGCTGACAACGGCGAGCAACTGGAACAGCGCTTCAATTCCTGGGCTGCCAAATAAACGCACGACCCTGTGGGAGCGAGCCTGCTCGCGAAAGCGGTAGATCTGACGGCAATGATTTCGGATGTGCCGACGCCTTCGCGAGCAGGCTCGCTCCCACACTAAAAGTTCGAGGTGATATGTCACCTCTGTAACGATCAAAAGATTTCCGGAGTACGCCATGGCTATCGCCGTTCCCGTGAACGCGGGCACTGACCCCACCTTGAAGCAGCGGCTCAAGCATGCCGAGCGGGTCAACCGCTGGAAGGCCCAGGCGTTGATCGCGCCGCTGGTGCTGTTTCTGTTGCTGGTGTTCCTGGTGCCAATCGTGGCGCTGCTTTACAAAAGCGTGGGTAACCCGGAAGTGGTCGGCGGCATGCCGCGCACCGTGGCGGCCATTGCCAGCTGGGACGGCCGAGGCCTGCCTGCCGAACCGGTTTACAAGGCGGCCAGCGAAGACCTCGCCGAAGCACGCAAAAATCAGACCCTGGGCGATTTGTCCAAGCGCTTGAACATGGAGTTGGCCGGCTATCGCAGCCTGCTGACCAAAACCGCCCGCGCGTTGCCATTCGCCACTGAGCCGGCCTCTTATAAAGAAGCGCTGGAAGGTCTCGACGAGCGCTGGGGCGACCCGGCCTACTGGCAGGCCGTACGCCGCAACACCAGCAGCATTACGCCGTACTATTTGCTGGCCGCCGTCGATCATCGCATCGACGACCTCGGCGAAATCGCCCCGGCCACCCCGGATCAGGCAATTTACCTCGACATCTTCGCCCGCACCTTCTGGATGGGCCTGATCATCACCGTGATCTGCCTGGTGCTGGCGTATCCACTGGCCTACCTGCTGGCCAACCTGCCGTCGCGCCAGAGCAACCTGCTGATGATTCTGGTGCTGCTGCCGTTCTGGACCTCGATCCTGGTACGTGTCGCAGCGTGGATCGTGTTGCTGCAATCGGGTGGCTTGATCAACAGCGGCCTGATGGCCATGGGCATCATCGATAAGCCGATCGAGCTGGTGTTCAACCGGGTCGGCGTCTACATCTCCATGGTGCACATCCTGCTGCCGTTCATGATTCTGCCGATCTACAGCGTGATGAAAGGCATCTCGCCGACCTACATGCGCGCCGCCATTTCCCTCGGCTGCCATCCGTTCGCCAGCTTCTGGCGGGTGTACTTCCCGCAAACCTATGCCGGTGTCGGCGCCGGTTGCCTGTTGGTGTTCATCCTCGCCATCGGCTACTACATCACCCCGGCGTTGCTGGGCAGCCCGAACGATCAGATGGTCAGCTACTTCGTCGCCTTCTACACCAACACCAGCATCAACTGGGGCATGGCGACCGCACTTGGCGGGCTGCTGCTCCTGGCGACCGTGGTGCTTTATCTGATTTACAGCTGGCTGGTGGGCGCCAGTCGCCTGCGCCTGAGCTAAGGGGAGAATGAAATGCTGAGTCCTTATATGTCGCCCGTCGAGCGGGTGTGGTTCTACAGCTTGCGGATCCTCTGCGGCTTGATTCTGCTGTTCCTGATCCTGCCAGTGCTGGTGATCATCCCGTTGTCGTTCAACTCCGGCAGTTTTCTGGTGTACCCGCTGCAAGGCTTCTCGCTGCAGTGGTACCACGACTTTTTCGCCTCGGCGGAATGGATGCGCGCCCTGAAGAACAGCATCATCGTCGCCCCGGCGGCCACGGTGCTGGCCATGGTTTTCGGTACGCTGGCGGCCATCGGCCTGACCCGTGGCGACTTCCCCGGCAAACCGCTGGTGATGGCGCTGGTCATTTCGCCGATGGTGGTGCCAGTGGTAATCATCGGTGTGGCCAGCTATCTGTTCTTTGCGCCGTTGGGTCTGGGCAACAGCTTCTTCTCGCTGATCGTGGTGCATGCGGTGCTGGGCGTGCCGTTCGTGATCATCACCGTGTCGGCGACATTGCAGGGGTTTAACCAGAACCTGGTGCGCGCCGCTGCCAGTCTGGGTGCTTCGCCGCTGACGGCGTTCCGTCGGGTGACCTTGCCGTTGATCGCGCCCGGGGTGATTTCCGGTGCTTTGTTCGCCTTCGCCACTTCGTTCGATGAGGTGGTAGTGACGCTGTTCCTCGCCGGCCCTGAGCAAGCGACCTTGCCACGGCAGATGTTCAGCGGCATCCGCGAAAACCTCAGCCCGACCATCGCCGCCGCCGCGACGTTGCTGATTGCCTTCTCGGTGATCCTGTTGCTGACCCTGGAATGGCTGCGTGGGCGCAGCGAGAAACTGCGTACCGCGCAGGTTTAAGGTTTCACACCGATCAACTGTGGGAGCGAGCCTGCTCGCGATGGTCGTTAACGATAACGCTGGAAGCCTGACTCCCCGCGTCGTTCTCTAGTCCATCGCGAGCAGGCTCGCTCCTACAGGTGTTTGTGCGTGGTTTTCGGGACACCGCTCATTCACGGCCTGAATACCATACACCCGCAAATCCCCAGCTACTATTGTGCCCAGCTCCCACAACTATAAGAGGCTGCGCACATGGGTCTTTGCTCTTTCAAAATCGCTCACAAACTGATCACCGGCGCAGAGGCCATCGAGCAACTGTCCGCCGAGCTGACACGGCTGGACATCGACCATCCGCTGATCGTCACCGACGCCGCCCTGGTCAAGTCCGGTACGGTTGAGCTGGCGCTGGCGCAGTTAGGTGGCCGCACCTGTGAAATCTTCGACCGGGTGCTGCCGGACCCGGAAATCGCCATCGTCGAAGACTGCATGCGGGTTTACCGCGACGGTGGGCATGACGGCCTGATCGGCCTGGGCGGCGGGAGTGCCATCGACATCGCCAAAAGCGTGGCGGCCTTCGCCGGCTACCACGGCGCGCTCGAAGATTTGTTCGGTGTCGACCAGGTGCCGCGCAAAGGCCCGCCATTGATTGCCATCCCGACAACTGCCGGCACCGGCTCGGAAGTCACCAACGTGGCGATCCTTTCCGACAAGGTCGCGCAGTTGAAGAAAGGCATCGTCAGCGACTACTTGTTGCCGGACGTGGCATTGGTAAGCCCGCAGATGACCCTGACCTGTCCGCGCGGTGTCACGGCGGCCAGTGGTGTCGATGCGCTGGTGCATGCCATCGAGTCCTATCTGTCGGTCAATGCCTCGCCGATTACCGACGCTCTGGCCATAGGCGCCATCAAACTGATAGCCAAGGCGCTACCCAAGGCCTACGCCAACCCGTCCAACCTGCAGGCCCGTGAAGACATGGCCACCGCCAGCCTGATGGCCGGCATGGCGTTCGGCAATGCCGGGGTGGGTGCGGTGCATGCGCTGGCCTACCCGTTGGGTGGGCGCTTCAACATTGCCCATGGCGTGAGCAATGCCTTGCTGCTGCCCCATGTCATGACCTGGAACAAGATGGCCTGCGTTGAACGCATGCAGGATGTTGCCGAGGCCATGGGTGTACGGATTGCTCAACTGAGCGCCAATGAAGCGGCCGACAAAGCCGTGGAGGCCATGACCGAGCTGTGCGCAGCCGTGGAAATCCCCCAAGGGCTGCGCAGTTTCGGGGTTCCCGAGGATGCCATTGCGGCGATGGCCGTGGAGGCGGCGGGGATCGAGCGCCTGATGCGCAACAATCCGCGCCGGTTGAGTGCTGTCGATATCGAGAAAATCTACCGGGCGGCCTACTGATCATCGTGCTTTCGGTGCGCGGGCCAAAGCAGGAGGTATACAATGCGCGCCATCGTGATTCTGCTCAGAAAAGGTGCGTCATGCAGCCCTTCGTAATTGCTCCGTCGATTCTCTCCGCCGACTTCGCCCGCCTGGGCGAAGAAGTGGACAACGTCCTGGCCGCCGGTGCCGACTTCGTGCACTTCGATGTCATGGACAACCACTACGTGCCGAACCTGACTATCGGCCCGATGGTCTGCTCGGCGCTGCGCAAGTACGGCGTGACCGCGCCAATCGACGCGCACCTGATGGTCAGCCCGGTGGACCGCATCGTCGGTGACTTCATCGAAGCCGGCGCGACCTACATCACCTTCCACCCGGAAGCCACCCAACACGTCGACCGCTCCCTGCAACTGATCCGTGAAGGCGGCTGCAAGTCGGGCCTGGTGTTCAACCCGGCAACGCCCCTGGACGTGCTCAAGTACGTGATGGACAAGGTCGACATGATCCTGCTGATGAGCGTCAACCCGGGTTTCGGCGGGCAGAAGTTCATCCCTGGCACCCTCGACAAGCTGCGTGAGGCGCGGGCGCTGATCGATGCTTCGGGTCGTGATATTCGCCTGGAAATCGACGGCGGCGTCAATGTGAACAACATTCGTGAAATCGCTGCGGCGGGCGCCGACACCTTCGTTGCCGGTTCGGCGATCTTCAATGCACCGAACTACCAGGAAGTGATTGAAAAAATGCGTTCCGAACTGGCGCTGGCTCGCCCATGAGTGGCTTTGAGCAGCTGTTCCCGGGACGCCTGCCACGGCTGGTGATGTTCGATCTGGATGGCACCTTGGTCGACTCAGTCCCGGACCTGGCGGTGGCTGTGGATAACATGCTGCTCAAGCTCGGCCGCGCACCGGCCGGCATCGCGTCGGTGCGCGAGTGGGTCGGCAACGGCGCCCCCGTGCTGGTGCGCCGTGCGCTGGCCGGTGGCATCGACCACTCTGCGGTCGATGAAGCCGAGGCCGAAAGCGCCCTGGAGATTTTCATGCAGGCTTACAGCGAAAGCCATGAGCTGACCGTGGTCTATCCCGGGGTGCGCGATACCCTGAAATGGCTGCACAAGCAGGGCGTAGAAATGGCGCTGATCACCAACAAGCCGGAGCGCTTCGTCGCGCCCTTGCTGGATCAGATGAAGATCGGCCGCTATTTCCGCTGGATCATCGGCGGGGACACCCTGCCACAGCAAAAACCGGACCCGGCCGCGCTGTTTTTCGTGATGAAAATGGCCAATATCCCGGCCTCGCAATCCTTGTTCGTCGGCGACTCGCGCAGCGATGTCCAGGCGGCGAAAGCGGCGGGGGTCAAGTGTGTGGCCTTGAGCTACGGCTATAACCACGGACGTCCAATCGCCGAAGAGTCACCAGCACTGGTAATCGACGATCTGCGCAAGCTAATTCGCGGTTGCCTGGACCCGGCCGCTGAGATAACGTTGTCCGACGCTGTTCAACCCCCTTCTGGAAACGCCATCGTGGTGGTCACTCGCAAACTCTGGATGAAAGTCATCAAGGCCCTGGCCCGCTGGCGTTGGCGCGCCTGACTGATCCTGGCCGGTTGTCCGGCGCGTTTGCATACCTGACTGTTTGACCCTCAAGCCACGAGGCACCTCATGATCCGCGAAGAATTCCTGCGTTTGGCCGCTGCTGGCTACAACCGTATCCCGCTTGCCTGCGAAACCTTGGCCGACTTTGACACGCCGCTGTCGATCTACCTGAAACTGGCCGACGAGCCCAACTCCTATTTGCTGGAGTCCGTGCAGGGCGGCGAGAAGTGGGGCCGTTACTCGATCATTGGCCTGCCGTGCCGCACCGTGCTGCGGGTTCATGACCATCACGTCAGCGTGACCATCGACGGTGTCGAGACCGAAAGCCACGATGTAGAAGACCCACTGGCCTTCGTCGAAACCTTCAAGGCCCGTTACAACGTGCCGACCATCGCCGGTCTGCCGCGCTTCAATGGCGGCCTGGTGGGCTATTTCGGTTATGACTGCGTGCGTTATGTGGAGAAGCGTTTGGGCAAGTGCCCGAACCCGGATCCGCTGGGCGTACCGGACATCCTGCTGATGGTGTCCGACGCGGTGGTGGTGTTCGACAACCTCGCCGGCAAGATGCATGCAATCGTCCTGGCGGATCCGGCCCGGGAAGACGCCTTCGAGCAAGGTCGCGCGCGTCTGGAAGAGTTGCTGGAAAAACTCCGTCAGCCAATCACCCCGCGCCGTGGCCTGGACTTCAGCAAGCAGCAAGCGGCTGATCCGGTGTTCCGCTCCAGCTTCACCCAGGACGACTACGAAAAGGCCGTCGACTCCATCAAGGAATACATCCTGGCCGGTGACTGCATGCAGGTCGTGCCGTCCCAGCGCATGTCGATCGACTTCAAGGCAGCACCCATCGATCTGTACCGGGCGTTGCGTTGCTTCAACCCGACGCCTTACATGTACTTCTTCAACTTCGGCGACTTCCACGTCGTCGGCAGTTCGCCGGAAGTGCTGGTGCGGGTAGAAGATAATCTGATCACCGTGCGCCCGATCGCCGGCACCCGTCCACGGGGCGCGAACGAAGAGGCCGATGTGGCACTGGAAAAAGACCTGCTGTCGGACGACAAGGAAATCGCCGAGCACCTGATGCTGATCGACCTGGGCCGCAACGACACCGGTCGAGTCTCGGAAATCGGTTCGGTGAAACTCACCGAGAAAATGGTCATCGAGCGTTACTCCAACGTGATGCACATCGTGTCCAACGTCACCGGCCAATTGCAGGCCGGTCTGACGGCGATGGACGCACTGCGGGCGATTCTGCCAGCGGGCACCTTGTCCGGCGCACCGAAGATCCGTGCGATGGAAATCATCGACGAACTGGAACCGGTCAAGCGCGGTGTCTACGGCGGCGCCGTCGGCTACTTTGCCTGGAACGGCAACATGGACACCGCCATTGCCATCCGTACGGCGGTGATCAAGAACGGCGAACTGCATGTGCAGGCCGGTGGCGGCATCGTCGCCGACTCGGTGCCGGCGCTGGAATGGGAAGAAACCCTGAACAAACGCCGCGCGATGTTCCGTGCGGTGGCCCTGGCTGAACAAACCCCGGAAAACTGATTTAAAACAAACGCGGCACCTGAGAAGGGCGCGCCGCGTTATTTTGTGCCTGCGGTTTACCCAGGATCAGAAGTCCAGCGCGACCCCAACGGTAATCCCTTGCTGGGTAAAGTCATCGTCCTTGCGCAAGGTGTACCCGCCACGCAGCGCCAGATCGGCCGTCAACTTGTGGCTGATCCCCAGGCTCACGCGATTCAAATGGCTCTGTGGTGTATAGCCATCAAGCGTGAAGTCGAGAGTCGGCAAGCTATTGAGGGCGATGTTCACCTTCTGCACGTCATCTTCATACTCACGCTCGTAGGCATATTCGCCAAACACTTGAGTCTGCGCGGTGATCTGGTATTTACCCTGCAGCCCGGCGCCGAGACGTTTCGAATCGCGTTTCTGGTCATCAAAGGTCAGCGCCGTGGAACGACTGGTGTTTTCCGAGTAACCGTCGACTTCCACTTTGGCATAATCGGCGCTGATGAACGGCGACAGGTGCCACTCACTGCCCGGCTGTGCAATGTCATAGCCCAGGCGGGTACTGAAGCCCCAGAGATAGCCGTCGGTGTCGCCTTTCTCCGCACCTTCACCCGCGCCTAGATCAAATTTGCGTTTGAGATTGTCGTAATCCAGCTTGCCGCCGGTCAGTGCGGCATCGGCCCACCAACGGTTCTGCTGGAACTGGGCGAATGCCGTGGCCAGGTAGCTGTTGAGTTTGTAGTCCGAATCGTTATTGCCTGCCTCCAGATCCTGACGATAGAAGCCTGCTGCCACACCCACGCGCCAGGCTTCATTGAGGCGATAGCTGCCGCCGATGTTCAAGCTGTAGCCGCTGCCATCGGCATCGGCGCCGCTGCTTTGATGGTCCACATCGAGATGCTGGCCACCCCCGGCCACAATGGCCCGCCATTGGCCGACCGCCTGCCAGTTCTCCCAGTCGGATTGCCATTGGCTACGCAGTTCATCCTGATGCGCGCGTAGCGTGGCGTGGGCCATTTCCGGCAGCAGCGTCAGCTCCCAGGGCGCAGCGAGCAAGGAATAGGCGTAGTCGGACACCAGCTTTTGCCCGGCTTCGGTCGGATGCACCCCATCGTTATAAATCAGCTGGCTGGGGTCCGGGGTGGCGCTGTTGATGCCAAAGGTTGCGTTTTCGGTGCAGCCGTCGCCGCTGAAGCAAGTCGCCGTCAGGTTCTGACCGGTAGCAAAACCGAATCGCGCTGGATCGGCGACGGCTTCCTGCAACAACAGTGGAATGTTCAGCGGTATGATTTCGGCATCGATCCCCGCCAGTCGAGTGACCAGTTGCCGGTTGAAGGCCGCGCTCAGTTGCGAGGTAGGCCCCTGCTGAGGGCTGCCATTGATGGCAGGTGTCAATCCCAGGTCAGGCAACAGCCAGACCATGATGTATCGGGCGCCGGCTGTTTGCAGAACCTGAACGCTGTTGGCCAGTCGGTCCGCAGCAGCATTCGCCTGGGCGCCACTTTGCACACGTCCCTGAAGAAAGTCGTTGCCGCCGCCGGAGAGGTAATACAACGCGTTTGGATCGGCGCGTAAATTATTGGCCGGCAAGTAACCCGCTCGCACACGTTCACCCGTGGCAGATACCGTGGTGATTGATTCGAGGATCTGATCGGTGCGGTAGCCGCCGACGGCCCAATTATTGCCATCTGGCAGACCCTGGGCGGCGCGTGCGGCTGAAGTCGAAGCGGCGGTCTGGTCCGCTGAGAATCCAAGCCTGTCACCAAGCAACTGGGTTGAGTTGGCGGAATACGCTTCGCCGCTGCCGTCCTGATAAGTCGGCCCGCTCCGGTTGGTGAAGCGCAGGGGCGAGCCGGGAGGGCCGCCGGTGTCGGTAAACTGCCCCGCATCGTTGAGGCTGTCCCCGAAGACAATGAAGTTCGAATAAGGATTGGGCGCCGCGATCGCCTGAGCGCAGGCCATGGCGAGCAAGCAAACGGCCAGTGGTGCAAACAGCGTCTGTCTGATCATGAGCAAGTCCCGTTGTTTATTGTTTCAGTGGGTGAAACGACAGTGCCAAAAAACTATAGAGCCTGATGCCATTCGGCGCGAACCTGCCGAATGTTTCACTTGCTTCGATCGCCCCATATTGCACGCTCTGCCCAGCTAAGTTACTGTGCCAAGACGTATAAATGAGACCTTCTCCGTGTTGATCGTCAGCAAACTTCTGGATCAAGTCATCAAGGCACACGCCCGTTGGCGTTGGCGCGCCTGAATCCTTCTGCCGGCCCGGCCGGATCTTTACCGCTTCGCCTTCTTTACTCGCAAGACATTGCCCTTTGCTTCGCGATTCCAGCGACCGCCAAAGTGCAGGACGCTGCGGGTAAATCATTCGAAGGCTGTATTAAGTCAGTGAATTCAAGAGGTTCTTAACGCCATGTTGCTGATGATCGATAACTACGACTCTTTTACCTACAATGTTGTGCAATACCTTGGTGAGCTGGGCTCCCAGGTCAAAGTCGTGCGCAACGATGAACTCACCGTTGCCGAAATCGAAGCCCTCAATCCTGAGCGCATCGTCGTCTCTCCCGGTCCTTGCACCCCGACCGAAGCTGGCGTCTCGATCGACGTCATCAAGCACTTCGCCGGCAAACTGCCGATTCTCGGTGTCTGCCTGGGCCATCAGTCCATCGGCCAGGCCTTTGGTGGCGATGTGGTTCGCGCGCGCCAGGTCATGCACGGCAAGACCAGCCCGGTGTTCCACGAAGACAAAGGTGTTTTCGAAGGCCTGAACATGCCGCTGACGGTCACCCGCTATCATTCATTGATCGTCAAGCGCGAAACCCTGCCTGATTGTCTCGAGCTGACTGCCTGGACCCAACTGGAAGACGGCTCGGTCGACGAGATCATGGGTCTGCGCCACAAGACCCTGAACATCGAAGGCGTGCAGTTCCACCCTGAGTCGATCCTCACCGAACAGGGCCACGAACTGTTCGCGAATTTCCTCAAACAAACCGGCGGCACGCGCTAAGGACCTCTCATGAATATCAAGACAGCCCTGAGCCGTATCGTCGAGCAGCTCGACCTCAGCACCGATGAAATGCGCGACGTGATGCGCGAAATCATGACAGGCCAATGCACGGACGCGCAGATCGGCGCGTTCATGATGGCCATGCGCATGAAGAGCGAAAGCATCGACGAAATCGTCGGTGCCGTGTCGGTCATGCGTGAGCTGGCGGACAAGGTCGAACTCAAGACCCTCGACGGTGTAGTCGATGTGGTCGGCACTGGCGGTGACGGTGCCAACATCTTCAACGTGTCGACCGCGTCGTCCTTCGTGGTCGCGGCGGCCGGATGCACGGTGGCCAAGCACGGCAACCGCGCGGTATCGGGTAAAAGCGGCAGTGCCGATTTGCTGGAGGCAGCCGGTATCTACCTGAACCTGACCCCGGTCCAGGTGGCGCGCTGCATCGATAACGTCGGCATCGGTTTCATGTTTGCCCAGACTCATCACAGTGCGATGAAGCACGCCGCCGGCCCGCGCCGGGAGCTCGGTTTGCGCACCTTGTTCAACATGCTCGGCCCGCTTACGAATCCGGCAGGCGTGAAACATCAGGTGGTGGGCGTATTCACTCAAGCGCTATGCCGGCCATTGGCCGAAGTCCTGCAGCGTCTGGGCAGCAAGCATGTGCTGGTGGTGCATTCGAAGGATGGCCTGGACGAATTCAGCCTGGCGGCACCGACCTTTGTAGCGGAACTGAAAAACGACCAGATCACTGAATATTGGGTCGAGCCGGAAGATCTGGGCATGAAAAGCCAGAGCCTGCATGGCCTGGCGGTGGAAAGCCCGGCTGCGTCCCTGGAGCTGATCCGCGATGCCCTGGGCAAGCGCAAGACCGAAAACGGTCAGAAAGCTGCCGAAATGATCGTGCTCAATGCCGGTGCCGCGCTGTATGCGGCCGACCATGCCAGCAGTCTGAAAGAAGGCGTTGCCCTGGCGCACGATGCGCTGCACACCGGCCTCGCTCGGGAGAAACTCGAGGAGCTGGGTGCATTTACCGCGGTATTCAAAGTGGAGAATGAGGGATGAGTGTACCGACGGTTCTGGAAAACATTCTGGCGCGCAAGGTCCTGGAAGTTGCCGAGCGTAGCGCTCGCGTCAGCCTCGCCGAGCTGGAAAGTCTGGCCAAGGCGGCCGATGCACCCCGTGGTTTTGCCCAGGCTTTGCTGGCTCAGGCCAAGCTGAAAGAGCCGGCAGTCATTGCTGAAATCAAGAAAGCTTCGCCCAGCAAGGGCGTGATCCGCGAGAACTTCGTTCCCGCCGATATTGCCCAGAGCTACGAGAGGGGCGGCGCGACCTGCCTGTCGGTGCTCACCGATATCGATTACTTCCAGGGCGCCGACCTGTACCTGCAGCAGGCCCGCGCGGCTTGTAAACTGCCGGTGATCCGCAAGGACTTCATGATCGATCCATACCAGATCGTCGAAGCCCGTGCCCTCGGCGCCGACTGTGTGCTGTTAATCGTCTCCGCCCTGGACGACGTGAAAATGGCCGAACTGGCGGCCGTAGCCAAAAGCGTCAACCTCGATGTGCTGGTGGAAGTCCACGATGGCGACGAGCTGGAGCGGGCCTTGAAAACCCTCGACACGCCGCTGGTCGGCATCAACAACCGCAACCTGCACACCTTTGAGGTCAGCCTGGAAACCACCCTCGACCTGTTGCCGCGTATCCCGCGCGATCGTCTGGTGATCACCGAAAGCGGCATCCTCAATCGCGCCGATGTCGAGTTGATGGAAATCAGCGACGTCTACGCGTTCCTGGTTGGCGAGGCGTTCATGCGCGCCGAAAATCCGGGTACTGAACTGCAACGCTTGTTCTTCCCTGAGCGCGGCATTCCTGTCAGCGGTTCTACACTCGACTGACCCGGTCATTGCAGGCAGCCCTATTCCCCTGTGGGAGCGGGCTTGCCCGCGATGAGGCCATCAAATTCCCCAAAGACGTGAAGTCTGCCGGAGTCGCCCCATGTCGCTGCCAACCTCTCTGACCATCGAAGCCGGCCTGCAGGCCGAACAGGATCTGTTGGCATCGATCTGTGCCGGCGACGCGGAGTTCGGCCTGCTGTTCTGGCAGCCAAGGGATCGCGCATTGGTCATGCCACGCCGTTTAAATCGCTTACCGGGTTTCGAACATGCCTGCGAAGTCTCCGCCGCTGCCGGCTGGCCGGTGCTATTGCGCGAAACCGGCGGCGAACCGGTGCCGCAATCCGCCTCGACGATCAACATCGCCCTGGTTTACGCGCCGCCGCGTAGCGAAGGGGATCTGAACCGCATCGAGACCGGCTACCGGCGTCTGTGCGATCCGATCTGCCAGTTGCTGGATGAGCTGGGCGGCACTTCGTCTCTTGGGGAAATCGAAGGCGCATTCTGCGATGGCCGCTTCAACGTCAACCTCGATGGCCGCAAGATGGTAGGCACCGCCCAGCGCTGGCGCCAGAGTCAGGGTGGTCAGCGCCCGGTAGGACTGGTGCACGGTGCAATGCTGCTGGATAACGAGCGCGAATCGATGGTCGCGGCGGTCAATCGCTTCAATGAGGCCTGCGGTCTGGAGCAACGGGTGCGCGCTGAAAGCCACATTGCCTTGCATGAGAAGTTCACCGCGCCGGATGCGCTGGAACGTCTCGATGAACTCTACCGACTAATGCTCGCGCACATGTTCAACGGCTAAATTTACGAGCTTAGCGCGTACCGAAGACCACCATGGTCTTGCCTTTGACATCGACCAGGTTGCGCTCTTCCAGATCCTTGAGCACACGTCCGACCATTTCCCGGGAACAGCCGACGATCCGTCCGATTTCCTGACGGGTCACCTTGATCTGCATGCCATCGGGATGGGTCATGGCGTCTGGCTGCTTGCACAGTTCAAGCAGGCAGCGGGCGACGCGACCGGTGACGTCGAAAAACGCCAGGTCACCGACCTTGCGGGTGGTGTTGCGCAGGCGTTGCGCGATTTGTCCGCTTAATACGTAAAGAATGTCCGGGTCCTGCTGCGACAATTCGCGGAATTTCGCGTAGCTGATTTCCGCCACTTCGCATTCGACTTTGGCCCGCACCCATGCGCTGCGTTCCTGTTCCAGGCCGGCCTGCTCGAACAGACCCAGCTCACCGAAAAAATCCCCGGCGTTCAGGTAGGCGATGATCATTTCCCGACCGTCGTCGTCTTCGATCAGGATGGTGACCGAACCCTTGATGATAAAGAACATCGACTCCGAGCGGTCGCCGGCACAAATGATGTTGCTCTTGGCCTGATAGCGACGGCGCTGGCAATGCATCAACAGCTTGTCGAGGTTTTTCATCTTGGGGGTGGGGGCAATAGCAACCATGGTTGTATCCCGAAAAGACTGCACGGTGTGTTGGGTTTGTTATGAATTGCGGAAATTGCGGCACAGTTGGCCAGGCGCCAGCGAATTGGCGCCAGCTTACCAGACACTTCTTGCAATATTCGATATTTTACCTACAGCGTCGATGGTTATGTCCCAGGACGCCAATCACTGTCAATCAAGGGGCCTGTGCTAAGCTGGCGACCCTTTTTAGACAGTGGAGTCTTGGCGATGAAGGCACGCATCCAATGGGCTGGCGAAGCCATGTTCCTCGGCGAATCCGGCAGCGGTCATGTCGTGGTCATGGACGGTCCGCCCGATGCTGGCGGTCGTAACCTGGGTGTCCGGCCGATGGAAATGCTCCTGCTGGGTGTAGGCGGTTGCAGCAATTTCGATGTGGTCAGCATCCTCAAGAAGTCCCGTCAGGCGGTCGAGAGTTGCGAAGCGTTCCTTGAAGCCGAGCGCGCGACTGAGGATCCGAAGGTTTTCACCAAGATCCACATGCATTTTGTGGTCAAGGGGCGTGGCCTGAAGGAAGCGCAGGTCAAACGCGCCATCGAACTGTCTGCTGAAAAGTATTGCTCGGCTTCGATCATGCTCGGTGCGGCAGGTGTAGAGATCACTCACGACTACGAGATCATCGAACTCGGTTGATTGACATCAAAAAAAGGCGACTACCTCACGGCAGTCGCCTTTTTCATGTCTGTCGCAAACCTTGTGGGAGCGGGCTTGCCCGCGATGGGGCCCGGACAGACAAACGAGAGCTCAGATCCGATAAGTGCTCTTGGTCATCACCTTGGCCATCAAACTCATCCCGAACTTCACGGGTGCCGGAAAGCGGAAACCGCCAGCCTCCAGTGCGCTTTCGGCATGCTGCTCTTCATCAATGCGCATCTGCTCCAGGATCGCCCGGGATTTTTCATCCTCGGCTGGCAGTTGCTCAAGGTGTTCATTCAAATGCTTGCACACCTGATCTTCCGTCGCTGCGACAAAACCCAGGCTGACTTTGTCGCTGATCAGGCCCGCAACAGCACCAATTCCGAACGACATGCCATAGAACAGCGGATTGAGAATGCTGGTGTGGCTGCCCAACTGATGGATGCGTTGCTCGCACCATGCCAGATGGTCGACTTCTTCTTCGGCGGCGTGCTCCATCGCCACGCGCACCTGCGGTAGCTTGGCAGTCAGGGCCTGCCCCTGATACAGCGCCTGGGCGCAGACTTCACCGGTATGGTTGATGCGCATCAGCCCGGCAACGTGTCGGGTGTCTTCGTCGCTCAATTTCGCATCGGGCTGGACGATGGCGGGCGACGGACGGTATGGCTGGCCACTGAAAGGCAGCAGGGTCCGCATCGCGGCGTCGGCTTGCAGCAGAAGGCGGTCAATCGGCGAGTAGTGACGTTGGGTAGTCATGCTGACCTCCGGAGGAATCTCGGCGGCCAGTTTAACCCAATCGGCCGGGGAAGGTTTGCGCTGGGACATTGCGTCGCACCGCCGAACGTGTAGGAGCAAGCGGTGCGGCGATCCGACTTGCCCGCGATAGCGTCCTGGAGATCGCCATCGCGGGCAAGCCTTGCTCCTACAGGGTTTAGCGGTGAATCAGCCTGGTGGCCAATGCATCTGGCGCTGACCCAGCACATGCATATGAATGTGATAGACAGTCTGCCCACCTTCTTCATTGCAGTTCATGACAACGCGGAAACCTTTTTCGCAACCGAGCTCCTTGGCCAGGCGCTGGGCGGTGAACAGGATGTGTCCGGCCAATGCCTTGTCGTCCTCGGTCAGGTCGTTCAAGGTGCGGACCGGTTTCTTCGGAACCACCAGGAAATGCACCGGTGCCTGCGGGGCGATGTCGTGGAAGGCCAGTACCTGGTCGTCCTCGTAAATGATATTCGCCGGGATTTCCCGGTTGATGATCTTGGTGAACAGAGTATCCACAGCTGTTTTCTCCGTTGTTTGGACTGGCCCGAGTGTACCCATGGTGGGTGTACCAGCCCAGTGTTTTACCGTAGGGCAATTCAGCGCGGGCAGTGAGCCTTGATGACCATGCCGGTGATTGTCCGGATCAACCAGCGCGAGCCGAACCGGGGCAGGCTGGCGAACCAGCGGTTGCGCCGCCCGGGGATAATGATTGCGCGATTTTTCTCCAAAGCGCGCACGGTATAGAGCGCGACTTCCTCCGGACTCATCAGCATTTTACTGTTCGCCAGTTTGTCGTTGTTCAGTTGCGCGGTGCGGAAAAAAGCCGTGCGAGTCGGGCCGGGGCAGAGCACCGACACCTTGACCGCGCATTTTTTCAGTTCGACGCGCAGGCCTTCTGAAAAGTGCAGCACATAGGCCTTGCTGGCGTAGTAAGTGCTCATCCACGGGCCCGGCTGGAACGCCGCGACCGAAGCGACGTTCAGAATTTGTCCGCCACCCTGCAACGCCATGCTGTTACCGATGGCATGGCACAGGCGAGTGAGTGCCAGGATGTTCACTTCGATCAGGTCCTGCTCGGTCATCCAGTCCTGAGCCAGGAACGGGCCGCAAGTGCCGATGCCGGCGCAGTTGACCAGCAGGTCGATCTGCCGGTCACCTTCCTCCAGTTCCAGCAGGAAGCCCGACAGGCGCAGCGGCTCGCCCAGATCGCAGGCACGGAACAACACTTCCACGCCAAAACGCTGGGTCAGTTCAATCGCAATGCTTTCCAGCTGATCACGCTGTCGGGCCACCAGAATCAGGCTGCGGCCGCGCCGGGCCAGCGCTTCGGCCATCGCCAGGCCGATGCCGCTGGAAGCGCCAGTGATCAGAGCGTAACGGGTCATGCCATTCTCCATCGCAACAGCTCCGCGCCGCGACGCAGGTGTCACGGGCGGGGAGCGCTGTTCATTCTTTCGCAGAGTCTACAGGGGGCGGGGCTTCTTCGGCTGCCTCGGCTGGCGAATTTGCTTGAGGTTCGACTTCGACATCGATTTCGTCGGTGCTCAACGAGCCGCTTTGGTAGCTGCTTTCGAGGGTGTCTTCATACTCTTGCTGGATTGCCGAGATTCCACCCACCATCGCACCGACGGAAAACAACCCGATAAACACAATCCACAATAAGCACAAGATCTTGACCGCCGTGCTGTTAGGCGGGGGAGGCGGGCCATAGCGGTTAGCGCCGGCGTTGCCAGGCATAACCATGATCACCAGCGGGAAGAAGCTGCCTACGAACGGCACCAGGTTAAGGAGCCAGAGCCAGCCCGACCAGCCGATATCGTGCAAGCGCTGAACGCAGAACAGAACACTGACAACCAGGAACGCGAGGAACAGGAAGAAGGCAAAGAGGCCGCCGATGATCAGCCCTGTGGTGGAATTGTCACTGACCAGTCCCAGGCCGATGAGCGCAAACACGCCGACAATGGGCAGTGTCACCAGGCTCAGCACCATCGTCCACGCCAGAAAACGCAGGCGTCCGATTCGACCTTCGACGCCGAAGGGTTTGAGTGCGGCGAACTCAGGCAGTTTTTCGCCGACGATGGCCTGTGGCGGCGAATAAGGCGATTGCGGCTCAGTCGCGGCGGCATGGTCGTGAACATCGGCCAGGTCAAGCTCGATCGACGGTTCCGTCTCGATCCGGGCATCGATGCCAGTGTTCTTCAGTGCTTGAAGATAGGTCTGCGCATCAGCCTGTGACAGGTCGCGCTTGAGTGCTACCGGTCGACCATTGAACAGGCGCTCGATGGCGCTGACGTCGCTCTTGAACAGCGCAGCGAGATTGAGTTTGGCGGTGTTGATATCAACACCCGGCAACAGAGCGCCGTCGAACACGATCTTGTAACGGTTTTCGCTCATTGCCCAGGCATCCTTGTCGCGAGTCATCGATACGAATGGCCAACCACGGCTGGCCCGCTTTTTCAGCGCGGCCAGTGTCGGCGCAGCTGCTCTGCTTGTTCCTGTGCCTTGCGGTACTCGGCGTCGAGGCGCGCTACCAGCTGCTCGACACTCGGCAAGTCATCGATTTCACCCACGCCCTGGCCCGCGGACCACACGGTTTTCCAGGCTTTGGCTTCATCGCTGATGGGTTTGAGCTTGGAGCCGAAATTGACCTCTCCCTTGTTTTGCAGCGCTGCCATGTCGAAACCGGCGGCCTCCAGACTCTGGCGCATGAAACTCGCCGGTACACCCGACACTGCTGGAGTATGGATGATGTCTGCTGCTCTTGATGTCAGCAGCATCTCTTTGTAGGCGTCAGGCGCATGACTTTCGGTGGTACCGATAAATCGTGTGCCGAAGTAGGCCAGGTCCGCACCGAGCAATTGCGCGGCGAGAATTTCGTGGCCGTGGTTCAGGCACCCGGCCAGCAGTAGCGTTTTGTCGAAGAACTGGCGGATCTCGGCGATCAGCGAGAACGGGCTCCAGGTGCCGGCATGTCCGCCGGCACCCGCAGCGACGGCAATCAGCCCGTCCACACCCGCCTCGGCGGCTTTCTCGGCATGGCGGCGGGTCGTCACATCATGGAACACCAGGCCGCCATAGCCGTGGACCGCGTCGACCAGTTCCTTCACGGCACCGAGGCTGGTGATCACGATCGGGACTTTGTGTTCAATGCAGATGTCCAGGTCCGCCTGCAATCGCGGATTGCTGTTGTGCACAATCAGGTTCACCGCGTAGGGCGCGGGGTTCTCCAAGGTCGCCAGTCCAGCCTCGATTTCCTCTAGCCAGGCCTTGAAGCCGCTGCTCTCACGCTGATTCAGCGCAGGAAAACTGCCCACTACGCCGTTGCGACAGCAGGCAAGTACCAGTTGCGGGTTGGAAATCAGGAACATCGGCGCGGCCACCACTGGCAAGCGCAAACGTTGTTCAAGCAGAGCGGGCAGCGACATTGGAAGTACCCCGGTGAGTTGTGCCTATTGGATTTAGAACGGCCGAACGACGACCAGAATGATGATGGCCAGCAATATCAGGACCGGCACTTCATTGAACCAGCGATAAAAGACATGGCTGCGGGTGTTTTCGCCACGGGCAAAACGCTTCACCTGCGCACCGCACATATGGTGGTAGCCAATCAACAACACCACCAGGGTCAGTTTGGCGTGGATCCAGCCGCCCTGGCTGAAGATGCCTGGATTGAGGTAGATGAGCCAGCCACCGAAGATCAACGTGGCGATCATCGCCGGTCCCATGATGCCCCGGTACAGCTTGCGCTCCATGATGCTGAAGCGCTCCTTGCTGACCGTGTCCTCGCTTTGGGCGTGGTAGACGAACAGGCGCGGCAAGTAGAACAGGCCGGCAAACCAGCAAACTACGCTGATGATGTGGAAAGCTTTGAGCCACAGATAAAGCATTTTTGGTTATTCCCAAGTTCACGGTAGCCCGAATAGTAGAGGCTTGAGCGCCCGCACGTCACCTTGACGGTTGTCGCAGGGGCGCGCGGCCCCTATTATCGACGGCTTTCCAGTGGGTTCGTTGAGGGCAGGTTTATGGTCAAGGTCGGTATCGTCGGCGGCACGGGTTACACCGGTGTCGAACTGTTGCGTCTGTTGGCACAGCATCCGCAAGCAGAAGTGGTCGTCATCACTTCCCGATCCGAGGCCGGCCTGGCCGTGGCCGACATGTACCCGAACCTGCGAGGCCACTACGACGGCCTGGCGTTCAGCGTTCCGGACATCAAGACCCTGGGCGCCTGCGATGTAGTGTTCTTTGCAACTCCTCACGGCGTCGCGCACGCCCTGGCGGGTGAACTGCTGGCGGCCGGGACCAAGGTCATTGACCTGTCTGCGGACTTCCGCCTGCAGGATGCTGATGAATGGGCCAAGTGGTACGGCCAGCCGCACGGTGCGCCGCAGTTGCTGGAAGAGGCGGTCTACGGCTTGCCGGAAGTCAATCGCGAGCAGATCAAGCAGGCACGCCTGATTGCGGTTCCGGGTTGCTACCCGACCGCTACACAATTGGGTTTCCTGCCGTTGCTCGAAGCGGGCCTGGCCGATGCTTCGCGCCTGATCGCCGATTGCAAGTCCGGCGTCAGTGGTGCCGGTCGTGGCGCTGCCGTAGGTTCGCTGTACTCCGAGACGTCGGAAAGCATGAAGGCTTACGCCGTCAAAGGGCATCGCCACCTGCCGGAAATTCGCCAGGGCCTGCGTCGTGCCGCGGGCAAGGACGTTGGCCTGACCTTCGTACCGCACCTGACGCCGATGATCCGTGGGATTCACTCCACGCTCTACGCGACCGTCGTGGATCGCTCGGTGGATTTGCAGGCGCTGTTTGAAAAACGTTATGCCAACGAACCGTTCGTCGACGTCATGCCTGCCGGCAGCCACCCGGAAACCCGCAGCGTGCGCGGCGCCAACGTGTGCCGTATTGCCGTGCACCGTCCACAGGACGGCGATCTGGTGGTCGTGTTGTCGGTGATCGACAACCTGGTCAAAGGTGCGTCGGGTCAGGCCGTGCAGAACATGAACATCCTGTTTGGCCTGGATGAACGCCTGGGTCTGTCCCATGCGGGCATGTTGCCGTAAGGCTGTATCGCGCACAGCAAAAGGCCCGTTGAACGGGCCTTTTGCATTTCAGGGCGGGCGGTTGGGTTGGTTGATATACCATAACAATAGTTGACCGCTTTTCTAGGAGAAGCGGATAATGCGCGTCATCACGCAATATGACGGCGTAACGCCGGGAGATAGTCAGCATGAGCGTCGAATCCTTCACCCCCACGGCTTTGCAATTCACCCACGGTGCCGCGCACAAGGTGAAGAGCCTGGTCGATGAAGAGGGGAATGATCGCTTGAAGCTGCGCGTATTCGTTACGGGCGGCGGTTGTTCAGGTTTTCAGTACGGCTTCACTTTCGATGAAGAAGTGGCCGATGACGACACCATCGTTGAGCGCGAAGGTGTGAGTCTGGTTGTCGATCCGATGAGCTTCCAGTACCTGGCAGGAGCCGAGGTGGATTATCAGGAAGGTCTGGAAGGTTCGCGTTTCGTCATCAAGAACCCGAACGCTACCACCACCTGTGGCTGTGGCTCTTCGTTCTCGATCTGATCAGCGCGTCTGTATCATCAAAACGCCGCATGGCCTCACGGTCCTGCGGCGTTTTGCTGTCCGGCGTTTATGCGGGGTAGATAGCGCCGAGTACGCGCAACCCACGGGCACCAGTGACGCTCGGGCGATTGGCCGCGATACCTTCCAGGCAGCAATGGGCCAACCAGGCGAAGGCCATGGCTTCGACCCAGTCCGGGTCTACGCCGTGAGTGGCAGTGCTGCTGACCGTCGCATTCGGTAGCAGGCTGGCCAGGCGCTTCATCAGCGCGGCGTTGTGCGCGCCACCGCCGCAGACCAGCAACTCCCGGGTATCTGCCTGGGCACTTTGCAGCGATTCGATGATGGTCAATGCCGTCAGTTCCAGCAGCGTTGCCTGAACATCCTCGGCAGCGAAGGTCGGCAGCTCTGCCAGATGCCGGGTCAGCCATGGCAGATTGAAGACTTCCCGGCCGGTACTCTTCGGACCCTTTGTCACAAAGAAGGGGTCGCTGAGCAGTGCCTTCAACAGTACCGGCTCGATCTTGCCGCTGGCAGCCCATTGGCCATCATGGTCAAAGTTGTCACCGCGCTGTTGGTGAATCCAGGCGTCCAGCAGCACGTTGCCCGGGCCGCAGTCGAAACCTGCAACAGGCTTGCCGGGTTCAATCAGGCTGAGGTTGCTGAAACCACCCACGTTCAGCACGGCGCGGTTGCCGTACCGTTCTTCAAAAAGCGCTTCGTGAAAGGCTGGAACGAGGGGCGCGCCTTGCCCGCCAGCGGCGACGTCACGGCTGCGGAAATCACTGACCACCGTGATGCCGGTCAGCTCGGTCAGCAGGGCCGGATTGCCGATTTGAACCGTGAAGCCGCGCGCGGGCTCATGGCGAATGGTCTGGCCGTGACTGCCAATCGCGCGAATGTCTTCAGGCTTGAGGTGCTGTTGGGCAAGGAGGGCATTAACGCCCTGCGCCGCCAACTTCACCCAGTTCTGTTGGGCGATGGCGGAGCGCGCGATCTCGTCCGGACCGCTGGCGCACAAACCAAGCAGCTCGGCGCGCAGGGAGTCGGGCATCGGGATGTAGTGGGTGGCGATCAGCCTGATCGCCGGGGCTTGCTCGATCAGCGCTATGTCCAGGCCATCGAGGCTGGTCCCGGACATCACACCTATATAGAGCGCCATGGCTTAGCGCTTGGCCGAAGCCAGTTGGGTGGATTTTTCCTGGTCCATGCGGGCCATCAGTGGCTGGCTCTGCGCCAGGAAGCGTGCGCGTTCCGCTTTGGAAATCGGGTCGGCCATCGCTACTTTCTGGCCCAGCGGATCGACGTGTACGCCATTGACCTGGAACTCGTAATGCAAATGCGGACCGGTGGAAAGGCCGGTAGTGCCAATGTAGCCGATGACCTGGCCTTGTTTGACCGTGCCTCCAGTCTTGACACCTTTCGCGAAGCCCTGCATGTGGCCGTACAGCGTGCGGTAGGTATTACCGTGCTGGATAATTACGGTGTTGCCGTAACCGCCGCGGCGACCCGCCAGCAATACTTTGCCGTCGCCGGCCGCCTTGATTGGCGTACCGCGCGGTGCTGCGTAGTCCACGCCTTTGTGGGCGCGGATCTTGTTCAGGATCGGGTGCTTGCGGCCCATGGAAAACTTCGAGCTGATGCGGGCGAAGTCCACCGGGGTACGGATGAATGCCTTGCGCATGCTGTTGCCATCAGCCGTGTAATAGCTGCTGTTGCCTTGTTTGTTGGTGTAGCGCACGGCGGTGTAGGTTTTGCCGCGGTTGGTGAAGCGTGCGGACAGGATCGGGCCGTTGCCGACCGCTTTGCCGTTGACCACTTTCTGTTCATAGATCACATCGAACTCGTCGCCCTGGCGAATATCCTGGGCAAAATCGACGTCGTAGCCAAACACGCTGGCCATGTCCATGGTCAGGCTGTGCGACAGGCCGGCGCGCGCAGCGGACTGTGACAGCGAGCTGTTGATCACGCCATGCACGTAGGCAGAGCGCACGGTGGGCTTGGCGGTAACGCGGTTGAAGCTATAACCCTTGTCGTTCTTGGTCAGGGTGATGGTCTCGACGTCGCTGACCTTGCTGTGCAGGTTGGTCAGTTGGCCGTCCGGACCCAGTTCGAATTCGAGTTTCTGCCCATGCTTGAGCTGGCTGAATTGCTTGGCCTGTTTGTCGCTGGCCAGCACGTCATGCACTGAGGTGGCTGGAAGGCCGACTTTCTCGAACAGCGTGGAGAGCGTGTCGCCTTTGGCGACGATCACTTCCCTGTGGTTTGGCGCCTTTTTTTCTTCGGCAACCGGCGCAGGTACTGGTGCGGGTTCGGCTTGAGCCGTTTCCTGGGGCTCTTGCGCGCTGTCCTCGATCTGCGCGAAAGGAGGCGCGACCGGCTCATTTGTGGCCTGGACGGCGTCCGCAGCGTCTTGTTCTTGTGTCAGTAGTTCAGCAGGGCTTTCCAGTTCAAGACTCAGGGTCGTCTTTTTGGCTTCGACATCACTGGAAGGAAATACCAGAAGCGCCAGGCTCAGCAGGGCGGCGATGCCACTCGCTGCGAGCAGGTGGGTCTTCGGGTAAAGCGGTGGCGCTTTAGACGATTCTTTGGTCATAAGTAGTGTTTTGACTTTGAAAAAGATGAATTGGAAAAGATGAATGACATGATGAAGATGAAATAACTGTATAAAATATAACCAAATCATCCCTGAAGCAAGTCCGTGCATGCTCTGCCAGCGGATTGGCGTCATTGCGCTGGCCAAACTTTGTATTTGACGCGCGATCTTGTATGGTTGGTCCCCTTTGAATTCGAGCCTTGCGGGTCTGTTATGAAGTCGGTTGAAGAGCAGCTAGCGCTGATTAAACGTGGT
>NZ_CP166807.1:5712500-6015000 GCF_059716155.1 Pseudomonas sp. LBUM1649 | reverse complement strand
CTGGAGGTATCAGAAGTGCGAATGCTGACATGAGTAACGACAATGGGTGTGAAAAACACCCACGCCGAAAGACCAAGGTTTCCTGCGCAACGTTAATCGACGCAGGGTTAGTCGGTCCCTAAGGCGAGGCTGAAAAGCGTAGTCGATGGAAAACAGGTTAATATTCCTGTACTTCTGGTTATTGCGATGGAGGGACGGAGAAGGCTAGGCCAGCTTGGCGTTGGTTGTCCAAGTTTAAGGTGGTAGGCTGGAATCTTAGGTAAATCCGGGATTTCAAGGCCGAGAGCTGATGACGAGTGTTCCTTTGGAACACGAAGTGGTTGATGCCATGCTTCCAAGAAAAGCTTCTAAGCTTCAGGTAACCAGGAACCGTACCCCAAACCGACACAGGTGGTTGGGTAGAGAATACCAAGGCGCTTGAGAGAACTCGGGTGAAGGAACTAGGCAAAATGGCACCGTAACTTCGGGAGAAGGTGCGCCGGTGAGGGTGAAGCATTTACTGCGTAAGCCCACGCCGGTCGAAGATACCAGGCCGCTGCGACTGTTTATTAAAAACACAGCACTCTGCAAACACGAAAGTGGACGTATAGGGTGTGACGCCTGCCCGGTGCCGGAAGGTTAATTGATGGGGTTAGCTAACGCGAAGCTCTTGATCGAAGCCCCGGTAAACGGCGGCCGTAACTATAACGGTCCTAAGGTAGCGAAATTCCTTGTCGGGTAAGTTCCGACCTGCACGAATGGCGTAACGATGGCGGCGCTGTCTCCACCCGAGACTCAGTGAAATTGAAATCGCTGTGAAGATGCAGTGTATCCGCGGCTAGACGGAAAGACCCCGTGAACCTTTACTATAGCTTTGCACTGGACTTTGAATTTGCTTGTGTAGGATAGGTGGGAGGCTTTGAAGCGTGGACGCCAGTTCGCGTGGAGCCAACCTTGAAATACCACCCTGGCAACTTTGAGGTTCTAACTCAGGTCCGTTATCCGGATCGAGGACAGTGTATGGTGGGTAGTTTGACTGGGGCGGTCTCCTCCTAAAGAGTAACGGAGGAGTACGAAGGTGCGCTCAGACCGGTCGGAAATCGGTCGTAGAGTATAAAGGCAAAAGCGCGCTTGACTGCGAGACAGACACGTCGAGCAGGTACGAAAGTAGGTCTTAGTGATCCGGTGGTTCTGTATGGAAGGGCCATCGCTCAACGGATAAAAGGTACTCCGGGGATAACAGGCTGATACCGCCCAAGAGTTCATATCGACGGCGGTGTTTGGCACCTCGATGTCGGCTCATCACATCCTGGGGCTGAAGCCGGTCCCAAGGGTATGGCTGTTCGCCATTTAAAGTGGTACGCGAGCTGGGTTTAGAACGTCGTGAGACAGTTCGGTCCCTATCTGCCGTGGACGTTTGAGATTTGAGAGGGGCTGCTCCTAGTACGAGAGGACCGGAGTGGACGAACCTCTGGTGTTCCGGTTGTCACGCCAGTGGCATTGCCGGGTAGCTATGTTCGGAATAGATAACCGCTGAAAGCATCTAAGCGGGAAACTAGCCTCAAGATGAGATCTCACTGGGACCTTGAGTCCCCTGAAGGGCCGTCGAAGACTACGACGTTGATAGGTTGGGTGTGTAAGCGCTGTGAGGCGTTGAGCTAACCAATACTAATTGCCCGTGAGGCTTGACCATATAACACCCAAGCAATTTGCTTACTTCGAAAGAAGCATCAGATTGCGGTGTGTGAAGACGAAACGAACCGAAAGTTCGAGATCTCACAAAACACCGAAGCTATCACATACCCAATTTGCTGAATCGTCGAAAGACGGCTCAGTACCCGAATTTCTTGACGACCATAGAGCATTGGAACCACCTGATCCCATCCCGAACTCAGCAGTGAAACGATGCATCGCCGATGGTAGTGTGGGGTTTCCCCATGTGAGAGTAGGTCATCGTCAAGATTAAATTCCAAAACCCCTATCTGCGCATGCAGGTAGGGGTTTTGTTTTTGTCCGCAGGAAAATCTGTCTCTTCGGGTTTCTATGCAACGGCTCGGGGCGTGGCTATCATGCGGGCCTCATTGTGAGGCGAGACTTGCATGCTGACGTTGTTAAAGCTTCTTAAGGATGGCCGATTCCATTCGGGTCAGGCGTTGGGCGCTGCCCTGGGCATCAGTCGCAGTGCTGTGTGGAAGCAGCTTCAGCATCTTGAGGCTGAGTTGGGGTTGTCCATTCACAAGGTTCGAGGGCGCGGCTATCAATTGGCTGCACCGTTGACGCTGCTTGATCCTGTGGAAATAGGGCGACTGGCTCCCTCTAGTAACTGGCCGGTCCTGGTCTTCGACTCTATTGACTCCACCAATGCCGAAGCCCTGCGCGCCATCGAGCGGCACCAGGCTGCGCCTTTTCTGGTGCTTGCCGAGCGGCAAACTGCGGGGCGCGGGCGGCGAGGTCGAAAATGGGTCAGTCCATTCGCGGAGAATATCTATTACAGCCTGGTTTTGCGGGTTGAAGGCGGTATGCGCCAGCTGGAAGGCTTGAGCCTTGTCGTGGGGCTCGCCGTCATGCAGGCCTTGCGCGAGCTTGGTGTTCCCGGTGTGGGTTTGAAATGGCCCAATGATGTCCTGGTAGGGCAGAAGAAAATTGCCGGAATACTGCTTGAGCTGGTGGGGGATCCTGCCGACGTCTGTCACGTGGTGCTGGGTGTCGGAATTAATGTAAACATGCAGATGACCGATGAGGTCGACCAGCAATGGACGTCCATGCGCCTGGAGTCGGGCAAGGCGTTTGATCGCAATCGCCTGGTCGCGGAGCTGGGGGAAATGCTGCAGAAGTACCTGGCTCGTCACCAGGCCGATGGATTTTCGGCGATCCAGGCTGAGTGGGAGCAACATCACCTGTGGCAGGGGCGTGCGGTGTCGTTGATTGCGGGTGCAAACCAAATAGATGGCGAAGTGCTGGGCATCGATAGTCAGGGTGCGCTGCGCTTGAAGGTGGGTGGTGTGGAGAAAGTCTTCAGTGGCGGTGAGCTGAGTCTGAGGTTGCGTCATGATTCTTGAGCTCGACTGCGGAAATAGTTTCATCAAGTGGCGTGTGCTCGAGGCGAGCGCCCGTCAGGTGGTGGGAGAGGGTGTTGTCGATTCCGACCTGGCATTGCTTGAGGGTGTAAAAGAGATTCAGGGTCTTGCGCTGAAGTTCTGTCGGCTGGTGAGTGTCAGGACTGCCGAAGAAACCGGCGAATTGATTGCCCGGCTGAAGGCGTCCTTCGATATATCGGTGGTCTGTGCTGCTCCAGCCAGGGGAATGGCCGGTGTTCGAAACGGCTATGAAGAATTTGAGCGGCTCGGCCTTGATCGCTGGCTGGCGCTGCTCGGAGGGTTTCATCTGGCTTCTGGCGCGTGCGTGGTGCTTGATTTCGGTACTGCGGTGACCGCGGACTTCGTTTCCGGGGATGGAGAGCATCTCGGTGGGTTCATATGCCCTGGGATGCCGTTGATGCGAAACCAGCTGCGCACCCATACCCGCAAGATTCGTTATGGAGATCTTGCGGCTGAGCGCGCTTTGGAGCGTCTTGTTCCGGGTCGCACGACAGTCGAGGCGGTTGAGCGCGGTTGCCTGCTGATGCTTCGGGGGTTTGTGCTGACGCAGCTGGAGATGGCACGTGGTTATTGGGGGGAGAATTTTACGGTATTCCTCACCGGTGGCGATGCCGCGTTGGTCTGCGAGATAGTGCCTGAGGCCCGGGTCGTTCCGGATCTGGTGTTCGTCGGCTTGGCGATGGCATGCCCTTTGTCCTGAGGTCTTTATGCGTTGGTTGTTTCTGCTGCTGCTCGTTCTCAATGTGTTTTATTACATCTGGCATCAACAGGAGGCGCCCCTGCGTGCCAAGGACGTAACGCCCCTGAGCCTGTATCGCGGCTCCCAGCAGGACATTCGTCTCTTGAGCGAGGCGACGGATGCGTCCAAGGATAAAGGGAAGGTGGCGCAGGCAGAGGCTGAATGCCTTTATCTGGGTGGATTTGTTCGTCAGGATGTCGAGCAGGCGCTTGAGCGCAGGTTGACCGGCATGGGCGTGAAGTATCAGCCGCTGCCTGCAAGTTCGGCTGAGCCCCCGGCGTACTGGGTTCGCGTGGCCCCTGAAAGCAAGCGTTGGCTGGATGACTTGCAGCTAATAAACCTTTCTAGAGAATTCAATGAGTTAAAACATAAAATAATGCCGTGTGGGGGGGTTGCACCCACTGAATAGTTTGCATAGAATGGCGCCCGCTCCACAGCGAAGACCTAAAGAGGTCAGCGAGGTGAAGCGAGGTCAACGCAGATAAGCTCAGGATTTTAATGAGAAAAATGCTTGACAGAAGGCTGGCATGATGTAGAATGCCGGCTCGCTTAGGAGGGGTTCCCGAGCGGCCAAAGGGATCAGACTGTAAATCTGACGTCTACGACTTCGAAGGTTCGAATCCTTCCCCCTCCACCATTTTAGCGAGAGCTGCAAGCCTCGCGGGTATAGTTTAGTGGTAGAACCTCAGCCTTCCAAGCTGATGATGCGGGTTCGATTCCCGCTACCCGCTCCAAGTTTGCAGGTTTTGCACAGTGTTATGCTCTTGTAGCTCAGTTGGTAGAGCACACCCTTGGTAAGGGTGAGGTCAGCGGTTCAAATCCGCTCAAGAGCTCCATATAACAAGGCAGATATGAAAATATCTGCCTTTGTTTTAATGGTCTGGTTGTGTTTCGTTGTTCGGGGCTGCTGTTGAGTCTCGGTGCTGGTGAAGCGCAAAGGTCATTGAGTAAATTGTTGTAAAGTCTTTTTCGGGCCGGCATAATGGTCGGCCTGATTTTGTTTTAGGTCAGTAGCTCAATTGGCAGAGCGACGGTCTCCAAAACCGTAGGTTGGGGGTTCGATTCCCTCCTGACCTGCCAGATTCACTCGGTGTGTCTGGCTTTCTTTTCACAGGATCTTCATAGATGACTCCTAAAGCTGAAGCTCAAGGCTCGCGCTTCGATCTGCTCAAGTGGCTAGTAGTAGTCGCTTTGGTGGTTGTTGGCGTTGTTGGCAATCAGTATTACTCTGCTTCGCCGATCCTGTACCGCGTGCTCGCTTTGCTTGTAATTGCTGCTGTAGCTGCCTTTGTAGGCCTGCAGACGGTCAAGGGCAAGTCTTTCTTTGTACTGGTTAAGGAAGCGCGCACCGAGATTCGTAAAGTCGTATGGCCAACTCGCCAAGAAACCACGCAGACCACGTTGATCGTTGTGGCTGTTGTCCTGGTTATGGCGTTGCTGTTGTGGGGGCTTGATTCCCTGCTCGGTTGGCTTGTTTCCTTGATTGTCGGCTAAGGGTGTCCCGTGGCTAAGCGTTGGTACGTTGTGCATGCTTACTCCGGTTACGAGAAGCATGTCATGCGCTCGCTGATCGAGCGCGTAAAGCTGGCTGGCATGGAAGATGGCTTCGGCGAAATTCTGGTTCCCACTGAAGAAGTGGTTGAAATGCGTAATGGCCAGAAGCGCAAGAGCGAGCGTAAGTTCTTCCCTGGTTATGTGCTGGTCCAGATGGATATGAACGAGGGTACTTGGCACTTGGTCAAGGACACTCCTCGTGTGATGGGTTTTATCGGCGGTACTGCCGATAAGCCGGCACCGATTACCGATAAAGAGGCAGAAGCGATTCTGCGTCGCGTCGCCGATGGTAGCGACAAGCCTAAGCCGAAGACGTTGTTCGAGCCGGGCGAGTCGGTACGTGTCAACGACGGTCCGTTCGCCGATTTCACCGGCACGGTCGAAGAGGTCAACTACGAAAAGAGCCGGATCCAGGTCGCGGTACTCATTTTCGGACGCTCTACCCCGGTAGAGTTGGAGTTCAGTCAGGTCGAAAAGGTCTAGCTGAGCAAGCATCCCAACCCCGCAGCCCTAGGCTGTGGGGTTTTGTCGTCACTGGGATAAACGCGCAAGTAACCGGGGAGCCTTTCGAGGCGTTTGAACCCGTAATTGGAGTGCCTCATGGCCAAGAAGATTACCGCTTACATCAAGCTGCAAGTGAAGGCCGCTCAGGCTAACCCAAGCCCACCTGTTGGTCCTGCTCTGGGGCAGCACGGCGTGAACATCATGGAATTCTGCAAGGCTTTCAACGCCCGTACTCAGGGTCTTGAGCCAGGTCTGCCGACTCCAGTGATCATCACTGTCTACAGCGACCGTAGCTTCACGTTCGAAACCAAATCCACCCCTGCTTCGGTTCTGCTGAAGAAGGCGGCCGGTCTGACCAGCGGTTCCGCTCGTCCGAACACCGTTAAGGTTGGCACTGTAACCCGTGCTCAGCTGGAAGAAATCGCGAAAACCAAAAACGCGGATCTGACTGCAGCTGATATGGAAGCAGCCGTGCGTACTATCGCCGGTTCTGCTCGTAGCATGGGCCTTAACGTGGAGGGTGTGTAATGGCTAAGCTGACCAAGCGTCAAAAGGCTATCGCCGGCAAAATCGAAGCAGGCAAGGCCTACAACTTTGTAGACGCTGCTGCTCTGCTGGCTGAGCTGTCGACTGTCAAGTTCAGCGAGTCGTTCGACGTTGCTGTAAACCTGGGTGTTGACCCGCGTAAATCCGACCAGGTCGTTCGTAGCGCTACTGTGCTGCCACACGGCACTGGCAAGACCGTTCGCGTTGCTGTGTTTACCCAGGGTCCAGCTGCTGAGGCCGCTCTGGCTGCCGGCGCTGACCGTGTAGGCATGGACGACCTGGCTGCCGAAATGAAAGGCGGCGACCTGAACTACGACGTAGTGATCGCATCCCCGGATGCCATGCGCGTTGTAGGTCAACTGGGTCAGATCCTCGGTCCACGTGGTCTGATGCCTAACCCTAAAGTCGGCACCGTAACGCCAGACGTAGCTACCGCGGTTAAAAACGCCAAGGCTGGTCAGGTTCGTTATCGCACCGACAAAAACGGCATCATCCACACTTCCGTTGGCAAGATCGGCTTCGACGCCGTCAAGCTGAAGGAAAACGTTGAAGCCCTGATCGCTGACCTGAAGCGTATCAAGCCAGCTTCCTCGAAAGGCATCTACGTCAAGCGCGTTACCCTGAGCACCACTATGGGCCCAGGTCTGGTCATCGACCAGAGCTCGCTGGACGCGTAAGACACAAATTGGCGCAAGCGATTGCGCCAATTGAAAAATTGGGGTCCCTGCCTGGCGGGGGCTATCCAAGACCGTAGGCGACGCAAGTCTTAAACCACAAGCCTACGCAGATGGTGCTCCCGGTTCCTTACCGAATCAGACACCAAAACGACATTCGGTTTCGATCGAATGAAACGGTAACAAGCAGGAGTTAAACCCGTGGCAATTAAACTCGAAGACAAGAAGGCCATCGTCGCTGAAGTCAACGAGGCTGCCAAAGTCGCTCTGTCCGCTGTCGTGGCTGATGCCCGTGGCGTAACAGTAGGCGCGATGACCGGACTCCGTAAAGAGGCTCGTGAAGCTGGCGTTTACGTACGTGTTGTACGTAACACCCTGCTCAAGCGCGCCGTTGCTGACACTGAATTCAGTGTCCTCAACGACGTGTTCACTGGCCCTACCCTGATTGCCTTCTCCAAGGAACATCCAGGCGCTGCTGCCCGGATTTTCAAAGAGTTCGCAAAGGGTCAGGACAAGTTCGAGATCAAGGCAGCTGCGTTCGAGGGCAAGTTCCTCGCAGCTAACCAAATCGACGTACTGGCAACTCTGCCGACCCGTGACGAAGCAATTTCTCAGCTGATGAGCGTGATTCAAGGCGCTACCAGCAAATTGGCTCGTACTCTGGCGGCAATTCGCGACCAAAAAGAAGCAGTCGCAGCCTAAAGCTCGTCTCCTTCTCGCGTTTTTTGTTAATTTCGATGGTCGCGTAGGCCGTCCCCCAATTCAGGAATTAGATTCATGTCTATCTCTCAAGACGATATCCTCAACGCCGTAGCTGAAATGTCGGTTATCCAGGTTGTTGAGCTGATCAAAGCCTTCGAAGAAAAATTCGGCGTTACCGCTGCTGCTGCATCGGCTGGTCCAGCTGCTGCTGCCGCCGTTGTTGAAGAACAAACTGAATTCAACGTCATGCTGCTGGAAGCTGGCGAGAAGAAAGTTAACGTGATCAAGGCAGTACGTGAACTGACCGGTCTGGGCCTGAAAGAAGCCAAGGCTGTAGTTGACGGCGCTCCTGCCATGGTTCTGGAAGCTGTTGCCAAAGACGCAGCTGACAAAGCCAAAGCAACTCTGGAAGAAGCAGGCGCTAAAGTCGAGCTGAAGTAAGCTTCGACTTTGCGTCTCCAGCCCGAGCGTTAAGCGACAGGCTGATGGCTGGTGGCTCTTGCCACCGGCCTTTTTCCGTTATTGGCAGCCGACTGGGTCGGTGCCGGTAACGAGCTGTAACCACCCGATGCGGTGGCGCAAACCATGGGGTTTGCACGATTTTCTGGCTGCTCCCGTCGGGAGGGGCCAAACAAGCAGGTGACCAAGCTGGGGAACGCTGATGGCTTACTCATATACTGAGAAAAAACGTATCCGCAAGGACTTTAGCAAGTTGCCGGACGTCATGGATGTGCCGTATCTCCTGGCAATCCAGCTGGATTCGTATCGTGAATTCTTGCAGGCGGGAGCGACTAAAGATCAGTTCCGCGACGTGGGCCTGCATGCGGCCTTCAAATCCGTTTTCCCGATCATCAGCTACTCCGGCAATGCTGCGCTGGAGTACGTCGGTTATCGCCTGGGCGAACCGGCATTTGATGTCAAAGAATGCGTGTTGCGCGGTGTAACTTACGCCGTACCTTTGCGGGTAAAGGTGCGCCTGATCATTTTCGACAAAGAATCGTCGAACAAAGCGATCAAGGACATCAAAGAGCAAGAAGTCTACATGGGTGAAATCCCCCTGATGACTGAAAACGGTACCTTCGTAATCAACGGTACCGAGCGTGTAATCGTTTCCCAGCTGCACCGTTCTCCGGGCGTGTTCTTCGATCACGACCGTGGCAAGACGCACAGCTCCGGTAAACTGCTGTACTCCGCGCGCATCATTCCTTACCGCGGTTCGTGGCTGGACTTCGAGTTCGACCCGAAAGACTGCGTATTCGTGCGTATCGACCGTCGTCGCAAGCTGCCTGCATCGGTACTGCTGCGCGCGCTCGGCTATACCACTGAAGAAGTGCTGGACGCGTTCTACACCACCAACGTATTCCACGTTAAGGGCGAGACCCTGAGCCTGGAGCTGGTGCCTCAGCGCCTGCGCGGTGAAATCGCTGTCCTCGATATCCAGGATGAAAAAGGCAAGGTTATTGTCGAGCAGGGTCGTCGTATCACTGCTCGCCACATCAACCAGCTGGAAAAAGCCGGGATCAAAGAGCTGGATGTGCCTCTGGACTACGTTCTGGGTCGCACAACCGCCAAGGTCATCGTGCATCCGGCAACCGGCGAAATCCTGGCAGAGTGCAACACCGAGCTGAACACCGAGATCCTGGCAAAAATCGCCAAGGCTCAGGTAGTTCGCATCGAAACTCTGTACACCAACGATATCGACTGCGGTCCGTTCGTCTCCGACACACTGAAGATCGACTCCACCAGCAACCAATTGGAAGCGCTGGTCGAGATCTATCGCATGATGCGTCCAGGCGAGCCGCCAACCAAAGACGCTGCCGAGACCCTGTTCAACAACCTGTTCTTCAGCCCTGAGCGCTATGACCTGTCTGCGGTCGGCCGGATGAAGTTCAACCGTCGTATCGGTCGTACCGAGATCGAAGGTTCGGGCGTGCTGTGCAAGGAAGACATCGTCGCGGTACTGAAGACCCTGGTCGACATCCGTAACGGCAAAGGCATCGTCGATGACATCGACCACCTGGGTAACCGTCGTGTTCGCTGCGTAGGCGAAATGGCCGAGAACCAGTTCCGCGTTGGCCTGGTACGTGTTGAGCGTGCGGTCAAAGAGCGTCTGTCGATGGCTGAAAGCGAAGGCCTGATGCCGCAAGACCTGATCAACGCCAAGCCAGTGGCTGCGGCGGTGAAAGAGTTCTTCGGTTCCAGCCAGCTGTCCCAGTTCATGGACCAGAACAACCCGCTGTCCGAGATCACCCACAAGCGTCGTGTCTCCGCACTCGGCCCTGGCGGTCTTACTCGTGAGCGTGCCGGCTTTGAAGTTCGTGACGTACACCCGACGCACTACGGTCGTGTTTGCCCGATCGAAACGCCGGAAGGTCCGAACATCGGTCTGATCAACTCGCTGGCCGCCTATGCGCGCACCAACCAGTACGGCTTCCTCGAGAGCCCGTACCGCGTGGTGAAAGACGCTCTGGTCACCGACGAGATTGTGTTCCTGTCCGCCATCGAAGAAGCCGATCACGTGATCGCTCAGGCTTCGGCCACGATGAACGACAAGAAAATCCTGATCGACGAGTTGGTAGCTGTTCGTCACCTGAACGAGTTCACCGTCAAGGCGCCGGAAGACGTCACCTTGATGGACGTATCGCCGAAGCAGGTAGTTTCGGTTGCAGCGTCGCTGATCCCGTTCCTCGAGCACGACGACGCCAACCGTGCGTTGATGGGTTCGAACATGCAGCGTCAAGCTGTACCGACCCTGCGCGCTGACAAGCCGCTGGTAGGTACCGGCATGGAGCGTAACGTAGCCCGTGACTCCGGCGTTTGCGTCGTGGCTCGTCGTGGCGGCGTGATCGACTCCGTCGACGCCAGCCGTATCGTGGTTCGTGTTGCCGATGACGAAGTTGAAACCGGTGAAGCCGGTGTCGACATCTACAACTTGACCAAATACACCCGCTCCAACCAGAACACCTGCATCAACCAGCGTCCGCTGGTGCGTAAAGGTGATCGGGTTCAGCGTAGCGACATCATGGCCGACGGTCCGTCCACCGATATGGGTGAACTGGCTCTGGGTCAGAACATGCGCATCGCGTTCATGGCATGGAACGGCTTCAACTTCGAAGACTCCATCTGCCTGTCCGAGCGTGTTGTTCAGGAAGACCGTTTCACCACGATCCACATTCAGGAACTGACCTGTGTGGCCCGTGACACCAAGCTTGGCCCAGAGGAAATCACTGCGGACATCCCGAACGTGGGTGAGGCTGCACTGAACAAGCTGGACGAAGCCGGTATCGTTTACGTAGGTGCTGAAGTTGGCGCAGGCGACATCCTGGTCGGCAAGGTCACTCCGAAAGGCGAGACCCAACTGACTCCGGAAGAAAAACTGCTGCGTGCGATCTTCGGTGAAAAAGCCAGCGACGTTAAAGACACCTCCCTGCGTGTACCTACCGGTACCAAAGGTACTGTCATCGACGTGCAGGTCTTCACCCGCGATGGCGTTGAGCGTGATGCTCGTGCCC
This sequence comes from Pseudomonas sp. LBUM1649, assembly GCF_059716155.1. Taxonomy (NCBI): domain Bacteria; kingdom Pseudomonadati; phylum Pseudomonadota; class Gammaproteobacteria; order Pseudomonadales; family Pseudomonadaceae; genus Pseudomonas; species Pseudomonas sp. LBUM1649. Next base: position 6,003,692 of record NZ_CP166807.1, on the reverse strand, counting down.
TGTCGATCGAGAAATCCCAGCTGGACGAGATCCGCAAGGACCTGAACGAAGAGTTCCGTATCGTTGAAGGTGCTACTTTCGAACGTCTGCGTTCCGCTCTGGTCGGCCACAAAGCCGAAGGCGGTGCCGGTCTGAAGAAAGGTCAGGACATCACCGACGAAGTTCTCGACGGTCTTGAGCACGGCCAGTGGTTCAAACTGCGCATGGCTGAAGATGCTCTGAACGAGCAGCTCGAGAAGGCTCAGGCCTACATCGTTGATCGTCGCCGTCTGCTGGACGACAAGTTCGAAGACAAGAAGCGCAAACTGCAGCAGGGCGATGACCTGGCTCCAGGCGTGCTGAAAATCGTCAAGGTTTACCTGGCAATCCGTCGTCGCATCCAGCCGGGCGACAAGATGGCCGGTCGTCACGGTAACAAGGGTGTGGTCTCCGTGATCATGCCGGTTGAAGACATGCCGCACGATGCCAATGGCACCCCGGTCGACGTCGTCCTCAACCCGTTGGGCGTACCTTCGCGTATGAACGTCGGTCAGATCCTCGAAACCCACCTGGGCCTCGCGGCCAAAGGTCTGGGCGAGAAGATCAACCGCATGGTTGAAGAGCAGCGTAAAGTTGCCGAGCTACGTAAGTTCCTGCACGAGATCTACAACGAGATCGGCGGTCGTCAGGAAAGCCTCGATGACTTCTCAGACCAGGAAATTCTGGATCTGGCTCAAAACCTGCGTGGCGGCGTTCCGATGGCCACTCCAGTGTTCGACGGCGCCAAGGAAAGCGAAATCAAGGCCATGCTGAAACTGGCAGACCTGCCAGAAAGCGGGCAGATGCAGCTGACTGACGGCCGTACCGGCAACAAGTTCGAGCGCCCGGTTACCGTTGGCTACATGTACATGCTGAAGCTGAACCACTTGGTAGACGACAAGATGCACGCGCGTTCTACCGGTTCGTACAGCCTGGTTACCCAGCAGCCGCTGGGTGGTAAGGCGCAGTTCGGTGGTCAGCGTTTCGGGGAGATGGAGGTCTGGGCACTGGAAGCATACGGTGCCGCTTACACTCTGCAAGAAATGCTCACAGTGAAGTCGGACGATGTGAACGGCCGTACCAAGATGTACAAGAACATCGTGGATGGCGATCACCGTATGGAGCCGGGCATGCCCGAGTCCTTCAACGTGTTGATCAAGGAAATTCGTTCCCTCGGCATCGATATCGATCTGGAAACCGAATAACACGTGACGCGAATCGAGAGCGGGGCTGGATTGCCCGCTCTCTGCTCCGCCAGGAGGAAAGGCCTTGAAAGACCTACTGAATTTGCTGAAAAACCAGGGTCAAGTCGAAGAGTTCGACGCCATCCGTATCGGATTGGCATCGCCTGAGATGATCCGTTCGTGGTCGTTCGGTGAAGTTAAAAAGCCGGAAACCATCAACTACCGTACGTTCAAACCTGAGCGTGACGGCCTGTTCTGCGCCAAGATCTTTGGCCCGGTAAAGGATTACGAGTGCCTGTGCGGTAAGTACAAGCGCTTGAAGCACCGTGGTGTGATCTGCGAGAAGTGCGGCGTTGAAGTCGCGCTGGCAAAAGTTCGTCGTGAGCGCATGGCGCACATCGAACTGGCCTCGCCAGTTGCCCACATCTGGTTTCTGAAGTCGCTGCCGTCGCGTATCGGCTTGCTGATGGACATGACCCTGCGTGATATCGAACGCGTTCTCTACTTTGAGAGCTACGTTGTTATCGATCCAGGCATGACCACCCTTGAAAAAGGTCAGCTGCTGAACGACGAGCAGTACTTCGAAGCGCTGGAAGAGTTCGGCGACGATTTCGATGCCCGCATGGGTGCTGAAGCTGTCCGCGAACTGCTGCACGCTATCGACCTGGAACACGAGATTGGCCGTCTGCGTGAAGAGATTCCGCAAACCAACTCCGAAACCAAGATCAAGAAGCTGTCCAAGCGTCTGAAGTTGATGGAAGCCTTCCAGGGTTCCGGCAACCTGCCAGAGTGGATGGTGCTGACCGTTCTGCCGGTTCTGCCGCCAGATCTGCGTCCACTGGTCCCGCTGGATGGCGGTCGCTTCGCGACTTCCGACCTCAACGATCTGTATCGTCGAGTGATCAACCGTAACAACCGTTTGAAGCGCCTGCTGGATCTGTCCGCTCCGGACATCATCGTGCGCAACGAAAAGCGTATGTTGCAGGAAGCTGTCGACGCACTGCTCGACAACGGTCGTCGTGGCCGCGCTATCACCGGTTCGAACAAGCGTCCTCTGAAATCCCTGGCTGACATGATCAAGGGTAAGCAGGGTCGTTTCCGTCAGAACTTGCTCGGTAAGCGTGTTGACTACTCCGGTCGTTCGGTAATTACCGTAGGTCCGACCCTGCGTCTGCACCAGTGCGGTCTGCCGAAGAAAATGGCTCTCGAGCTGTTCAAGCCGTTCATTTTCGGCAAGCTGGAAATGCGTGGTCTCGCGACCACCATCAAGGCTGCCAAGAAGATGGTTGAGCGCGAGCTGCCGGAAGTTTGGGACGTTCTCGCTGAAGTGATTCGCGAACACCCGGTTCTTCTCAACCGTGCACCGACCCTTCACCGTCTGGGTATCCAGGCGTTTGAACCGGTACTGATCGAAGGTAAGGCTATCCAGCTGCACCCGCTGGTCTGTGCTGCGTACAACGCCGACTTCGACGGCGACCAAATGGCCGTGCACGTACCGCTGACGCTGGAAGCCCAGCTCGAAGCGCGTGCGTTGATGATGTCGACCAACAACATTCTGTCGCCAGCCAACGGTGAGCCAATCATCGTTCCGTCGCAGGACGTTGTATTGGGTCTGTATTACATGACGCGTGAAGCGATCAACGCCAAGGGCGAAGGTCGTGTGTTCGCGGATCTGCAGGAAGTTGACCGTGTGTTCCGTGCCGGCGAAGCCGCACTGCACGCCAAGGTCAAAGTGCGGATCAACGAAACCGTCAACGACCGTGACGGTGGCAGCGTGAGCGGCACTCGTATCGTCGACACTACTGTTGGCCGTGCGTTGCTGTATCAAGTTGTGCCAAAAGGTCTGTCGTACGACGTCGTCAACCTGCCGATGAAGAAAAAGGCGATCTCCAAGCTGATCAACCAGTGCTACCGCGTGGTTGGTCTGAAAGAGACCGTGATCTTCGCTGACCAGTTGATGTACACCGGTTTTGCCTATTCGACCATTTCCGGCGTTTCCATCGGCGTTAACGACTTCGTTATCCCGGATGAAAAAGCCCGCATCATCGGTGCTGCCACCGACGAAGTGAAAGAGATCGAAAGTCAGTACGCCTCCGGCCTGGTAACCCAGGGCGAGAAGTACAACAAAGTGATCGACCTTTGGTCCAAGGCGAACGACGAAGTTTCCAAGGCGATGATGGCCAACCTCTCGAAAGAGAAAGTCATCGACCGTCATGGCGTCGAAGTCGACCAGGAATCCTTCAACTCGATGTACATGATGGCCGACTCGGGCGCACGGGGTTCTGCTGCGCAGATCCGTCAGCTCGCCGGTATGCGTGGCCTGATGGCCAAGCCGGACGGCTCCATCATCGAAACGCCGATTACTGCGAACTTCCGTGAAGGTTTGAGCGTACTCCAGTACTTCATCTCCACTCACGGTGCTCGTAAAGGTCTGGCGGATACCGCGTTGAAAACGGCGAACTCGGGTTATCTGACCCGTCGTCTGGTAGACGTGGCGCAAGACCTGGTTGTAACCGAGATCGATTGCGGCACCGAACACGGTCTGCTGATGACTCCGCACATTGAAGGCGGTGACGTTGTAGAGCCGTTGGGTGAGCGCGTATTGGGTCGTGTTATCGCCCGTGACGTATTCAAGCCAGGTACCGAGGACGTCATCGTTCCTGCCGGCACCCTGGTCGACGAGAAGTGGGTCGAGTTCATCGAGCTCAACAGCATCGACGAAGTGATCGTGCGTTCGCCGATCAGCTGCGAAACCCGTTTCGGTATCTGCGCCAAGTGCTACGGTCGCGATCTGGCTCGTGGTCACCAGGTGAACATCGGTGAAGCGGTCGGCGTTATCGCTGCCCAGTCCATCGGTGAGCCGGGTACCCAGCTGACGATGCGTACGTTCCACATCGGTGGTGCGGCAAGCCGGACCTCCGCAGCCGACAGCGTTCAGGTGAAGAATGGCGGTACCGTTCGTCTGCACAACCTGAAACACGTTGAGCGAGTGGATGGTTGCCTGGTTGCTGTGTCCCGTTCGGGTGAGCTGGCGATCGCAGATGACTTCGGTCGTGAGCGCGAGCGTTACAAGCTGCCGTACGGTGCTGTGATTTCGGTTAAAGAAGGTGACAAGGTCGACGCTGGCGCAATCGTGGCCAAGTGGGATCCGCACACTCACCCAATCGTTACCGAAATGAAAGGTACCGTGACCTACGTGGGCATGGAAGAAGGCATCACGATCAAGCGTCAGACTGACGAATTGACCGGTATGACCAACATTGAAGTACTCGACGCCAAAGACCGTCCAGCTGCCGGTAAAGATATCCGTCCTGCTGTGAAGATGGTTGATGACAACGGCAAGGATCTGTTGCTGCCAGGCACTGACGTTATCGCTCAGTACTTCCTGCCAGCCAACGCCCTGGTCGGTGTGGCGGACGGCGCGAAAATCGCGATCGGTGATGTTATCGCTCGTATTCCGCAAGAGACTTCGAAGACCCGTGACATCACCGGTGGTCTGCCGCGTGTTGCCGACTTGTTCGAAGCCCGTCGTCCGAAAGAAGCCTCGATTCTGGCTGAAGTCAGCGGCACCATCGCGTTCGGTAAAGAGACCAAGGGCAAGCGCCGTCTGGTTATCACCCCGAACGACGGTAGCGATCCGTACGAAGAGCTGATTCCGAAGTGGCGTCACCTGAACGTGTTCGAAGGCGAACAGGTAAACCGCGGCGAAGTTATCTCCGACGGCCCAAGCGATCCACACGACATCCTGCGTCTGCTGGGTGTGAGTGCGCTGGCCAAGTACATCGTCAACGAGATCCAGGACGTTTACCGTCTGCAAGGCGTGAAGATCAACGACAAGCACATCGAGACCATCCTGCGTCAGATGCTGCGTAAAGTTGAGATCGCTGAATCCGGCGATTCCAGTTTCATCAAGGGCGACCAGATGGAATTGACTCACGTTCTGGTTGAGAACGAGCGTTTGAGCGGCGAAGACAAATTCGTCTCCAAGTTCACTCGCGTTCTGCTGGGTATCACCAAGGCGTCGTTGTCCACCGAATCGTTCATCTCGGCGGCTTCCTTCCAGGAAACCACCCGTGTACTGACCGAGGCGGCGGTTACCGGCAAGCGCGACTACCTGCGCGGCCTGAAAGAAAACGTGGTCGTGGGTCGTCTGATCCCGGCCGGTACCGGTCTGGCTTATCACAGCGAGCGTAAGCGTCGCCGTGATGCAGACAAGCCGTTGCGCGTGAGCGCCAGTGAAGTGGAAGCTGCACTGACCGAAGCGCTGAACTCGAGCGGTAACTGAGTTCTGCGGTAAATGAGCTGAGGCCCTGGTCGCTCCGTTCATCGAATCGAGACAATTTGTCGAGGTTTGATGGGTGGGGAGGTCGGGGCCTTGCCTTGACTGGGGACAAGATCCTCTTTAGACTCTTGTACCCCTAAATTTGGCGGGAATTCGTTCCTGCCATTTTGCTTTTCTTGCAAGACAATAGCGTCGCAAGACAACAGTGGAGCTAGTAGATGGCAACTATCAACCAGCTGGTACGTCAGCCGCGTAAGCGTATCGTCGAGAAATCCGACGTGCCTGCGCTGCAGAACTGCCCGCAACGTCGTGGCGTGTGCACCCGTGTGTACACCACCACGCCGAAAAAACCTAACTCGGCACTGCGTAAAGTATGCCGTGTGCGCCTGACCAACGGTTTCGAGGTTTCCTCGTACATCGGCGGTGAAGGCCACAACCTGCAAGAGCACAGCGTGGTACTGATCCGCGGCGGTCGTGTAAAAGACTTGCCAGGTGTTCGTTACCACACCGTTCGCGGTTCGTTGGATACTTCCGGCGTTAAAGGTCGTAACCAGGGTCGTTCGAAGTACGGTACCAAGCGTCCGAAGTAATGGTCGCTTGCTGCAAAAAACTGATTTCTATTTTTCTGAGTCGATAAGAGTAAGGTCGGAGGCGTCCCGTAATGGGCACCGATTCCGAGCGAACCTGAAGACCGTTTGAGGGCTTATCCATGCCAAGAAGACGCGTAGCAGCCAAGCGCGAAGTGCTTGACGATCCAAAATACGGCAGCCAGATCCTGGCCAAGTTCATGAACCACGTGATGGAAAGCGGCAAGAAAGCCGTTGCCGAGCGTATCGTTTATGGCGCGCTGGAAAAGGTTAAAGAACGCAAGAACAGCGATCCCCTGGAAATCTTCGAGAAAGCTCTCGACGCCATCGCTCCGCTGGTCGAAGTAAAGTCGCGCCGTGTAGGCGGTGCTACTTACCAGGTTCCGGTCGAAGTTCGTCCGTCCCGTCGTAACGCTCTGGCAATGCGCTGGTTGGTAGACTTCGCCCGTAAGCGCGGCGAGAAGTCTATGGCTCTGCGTTTGGCTGGCGAACTGTTGGACGCCGCTGAAGGCAAAGGTGCTGCAGTTAAGAAGCGTGAAGACGTGCACCGTATGGCTGAAGCCAACAAGGCTTTCTCGCACTACCGCTTCTAATTTTAGCGTCACTCAATTTGCGAGGGCTTTATGGCTCGTACTACACCGATTAACCGCTACCGTAACATTGGTATCGTTGCTCACGTGGATGCTGGTAAAACCACCACCACCGAGCGCGTCCTTTTTTACACTGGCAAAAGCCACAAGATGGGCGAGGTGCATGACGGCGCCGCGACCACCGACTGGATGGTTCAGGAGCAGGAGCGTGGTATTACCATTACTTCTGCTGCTATTACCGCTTTCTGGCAGGGTTCTGCGAAGCAGCACAAGGACCAATACCGCTTCAACGTCATCGATACCCCGGGTCACGTAGACTTCACCATTGAAGTTGAACGTTCCCTGCGTGTGCTCGACGGCGCGGTCGTTGTGTTCTGCGGCACTTCCGGCGTTGAGCCTCAGTCCGAAACCGTATGGCGTCAAGCCAACAAATACGGTGTTCCACGTATCGTTTACGTGAACAAGATGGACCGTGCCGGTGCGAACTTCCTGCGCGTGATCGCTCAGATCAAGCAGCGTCTGGGTCACACCCCGGTGCCAATCCAGTTGGCTATCGGTTCCGAAGACAACTTCCAGGGTCAGATCGATCTGTTGACCATGGAAGCGGTTTACTGGAACGATGCTGACAAGGGCATGACTCCACGTCGCGAAGCCATCCCTGCTGAACTGCAGGAACTGGCTGAAGAGTGGCGCAGCAACATGGTTGAGGCTGCGGCCGAAGCCAGCGAAGAGCTGATGAACAAGTACCTCGAAGGCGAAGAGCTTTCCATCGAGGAAATCAAGGCCGCTCTGCGTCAGCGTACCATCGCTGGTGAGATCGTCCTGGCTGTTTGCGGTTCTTCCTTCAAGAACAAGGGTGTTCCCCTGGTTCTCGACGCCGTTATCGACTACCTGCCGGCTCCAACCGACATTCCTGCCATCAAGGGTACTGACCCGGATGACGAGGAAAAGCAGATGGAGCGTCATGCAGACGACAACGAGCCGTTCTCGGCTCTGGCGTTCAAGATCGCTACCGACCCATTCGTGGGTACCTTGACCTTCGTCCGCGTTTACTCGGGCGTGTTGGCCTCCGGCGACGGCGTGATCAACTCGGTTAAAGGTAAGAAAGAGCGCGTGGGTCGTATGGTGCAAATGCACGCAAACGCCCGCGAAGAGATCAAGGAAGTACGCGCTGGCGACATCGCGGCCCTGATCGGCATGAAGGACGTCACCACTGGTGAAACCTTGTGCAACGCTGACAAGCCAATCATCCTGGTTCGCATGGACTTCCCGGAGCCGGTTATTTCGGTTGCCGTAGAGCCTAAGACCAAGGATGACCAGGAAAAAATGGGTATCGCTCTGGGCAAACTTGCTCAAGAAGACCCTTCTTTCCGCGTCAAGACTGATGAAGAGACTGGTCAAACGATCATCTCTGGCATGGGCGAGTTGCACCTGGACATCCTGGTTGACCGGATGCGCCGTGAGTTCAACGTCGAAGCCAACATCGGTAAGCCTCAGGTTTCCTATCGTGAGCGCATCACGAAGAATTGTGAGATCGAAGGCAAGTTCGTTCGCCAATCCGGCGGTCGTGGCCAGTTCGGCCATTGCTGGATCCGCTTTGCTCCTGCTGACGAAGGTCAGGAAGGTCTGCAATTCGTGAACGAAGTGGTGGGTGGTGTGGTTCCTAAGGAATACATCCCGGCTATCCAGAAGGGTATCGAAGAGCAGATGAAGAACGGCGTTGTTGCCGGCTATCCGCTGATCGGCCTGAAGGCTACCGTGTTTGATGGTTCTTACCACGACGTCGACTCGAACGAGATGGCGTTTAAGGTGGCTGCTTCCATGGCGACCAAGCAACTGGCCCAGAAGGGCGGTGGTGAGTTGCTCGAGCCGATCATGGCGGTAGAGGTTGTTACGCCTGAAGACTATATGGGTGACGTGATGGGCGACCTTAACCGTCGTCGCGGCATGATTTTGGGTATGGAAGACACGGTCTCCGGCAAGGTAATTCGCGCCGAAGTTCCGCTGGGCGAGATGTTCGGTTATGCGACCGACGTTCGTTCCATGTCCCAGGGTCGCGCAAGCTACTCTATGGAATTCAAAAAATACAATACAGCTCCGTCGCACATCGTCGAAACTGTAACCAAAAAACAAGGCTGATTCAGCCCCTTTAGGCTAGGAGTTAATTGTCGTGGCTAAAGAAAAATTTGATCGTTCCCTTCCGCACGTCAACGTTGGCACCATCGGTCACGTTGACCACGGTAAAACCACTCTGACTGCTGCTCTGACCCGTGTTTGCTCCGAGGTTTTCGGTTCGGCAATCGTTGACTTCGACAAGATCGACAGCGCGCCAGAAGAAAAAGCTCGTGGTATCACGATCAACACCGCTCACGTTGAGTACAACTCGGCCATTCGTCACTACGCTCACGTTGACTGCCCAGGTCACGCTGACTACGTGAAGAACATGATCACCGGTGCTGCCCAGATGGACGGCGCGATCCTGGTTTGCTCGGCTGCTGATGGTCCGATGCCGCAAACCCGTGAGCACATCCTGCTGTCCCGCCAGGTAGGCGTTCCGTACATCGTGGTCTTCCTGAACAAGGCTGACCTGGTAGACGACGCTGAGCTGTTGGAACTGGTTGAGATGGAAGTGCGCGACCTGCTGAGCACTTACGACTTCCCGGGTGACGACACTCCGATCATCATCGGTTCTGCTCGTATGGCGCTGGAAGGCAAAGACGACAACGAAATGGGTACTACCGCTGTTAAGAAGCTGGTAGAGACTCTGGATAGCTACATCCCAGAACCAGTTCGTATGATCGACAAGCCATTCCTGATGCCAATCGAAGACGTATTCTCGATCTCGGGTCGTGGTACTGTTGTGACTGGTCGTATCGAGCGCGGTATCGTTCGCGTTCAAGATCCACTGGAAATCGTTGGTCTGCGTGACACTACCGTCACCACCTGCACCGGCGTTGAGATGTTCCGCAAGCTGCTCGACGAAGGTCGTGCTGGCGAGAACTGCGGCGTACTGCTGCGTGGCACCAAGCGTGACGACGTTGAGCGTGGTCAGGTTCTGGTTAAGCCTGGTTCGGTTAAGCCGCACACCAAGTTCACCGCAGAAGTTTACGTTCTGAGCAAGGAAGAAGGCGGTCGTCATACTCCGTTCTTCAAAGGCTACCGTCCACAGTTCTACTTCCGTACTACTGACGTGACCGGTAACTGCGAGCTGCCAGAAGGCGTTGAGATGGTAATGCCAGGTGATAACGTTCAAATGACCGTTACCCTGATCAAAACCATCGCAATGGAAGACGGTCTGCGCTTCGCTATCCGTGAAGGCGGCCGTACCGTTGGTGCTGGCGTTGTAGCTAAAATCATCGAGTAAGCTCTTTTCGAGTTCGCTTTGATGCTTTGAAAAGGCCCCCGCTCAGCGGGGGCCTTTTTTATTGGGTTGACACCTATATGGGGCGTCTATAGAATTGCGCCTCCTTTTAACGGGCGTATTGCGCTCGGTGGGAATAGCAGCCGGAGTCTGAAATCCAATGCAAAATCAGCAAATCCGTATCAGGTTGAAGGCTTTTGACCATCGCCTGATCGACCAATCCACCCAGGAAATCGTGGAAACCGCGAAGCGTACTGGTGCTCAAGTGCGTGGTCCAATTCCACTGCCTACCCGTAAAGAGCGGTTCACCGTTCTGGTCTCCCCGCACGTCAACAAAGACGCGCGTGACCAGTACGAGATCCGTACTCATAAGCGCGTTCTGGACATCGTCCAGCCAACGGATAAAACCGTTGATGCACTTATGAAGCTTGATCTTGCGGCCGGTGTGGAAGTGCAGATCAGCCTCGGCTAAGACTCGGTCTTAGTCGTGTAACGCTCTGAAATGGGCGGCCATAGCGGGTGAAAGCCCCGTACACTCATGAGGTTTACAACATGACTATTGGTGTAGTCGGTCGTAAATGCGGTATGACCCGTATTTTCACCGAAGAAGGTGTCTCCATTCCGGTCACGGTCATTGAGATCGAACCGAATCGCGTCACCCAGTTCAAAACTGAAGAGACCGATGGCTATCGTGCAGTGCAAGTCACTGTCGGCGAGCGTCGTGCTTCGCGTGTAACAGCAGCTCAGGCTGGCCACTTCGCTAAAGCGAACGTTGCCGCTGGTCGTACCGTAATGGAATTCCGCCTTGAAGAAGGCGAGTACCAGGCCGGCGATCTGATCAACGCTGAAATCTTCGCCGCTGGTCAACTGGTTGATGTAACCGGTCAGTCCAAGGGTAAAGGCTTCCAGGGTACGATCAAGCGTTGGAATTTCCGCGGGCAAGATAACACCCACGGTAACTCCGTATCCCACCGCGTTCCAGGCTCTATCGGCCAGTGCCAGACTCCTGGTCGTGTATTCAAGGGCAAAAAAATGTCCGGTCATATGGGCGCTGAGCGCGTGACCGTGCAGTCCCTCGAAGTAGTGCGCGTGGACGCTGAACGCAATCTGTTGTTGGTCAAGGGTGCTGTTCCTGGCGCTACTGGCGGCAACTTGGTTGTACGTCCAGCAGCCAAGGCTCGCGGTTAAGGGGAAGCTGACATGCAATTAAATGTAAATGACGCTCAAGCGATCGAAGTTTCCGAACTGACATTTGGCGGCGAATTCAACGAGACGCTGGTTCACCAAGCAGTCGTGGCCTACATGGCCGGCGGCCGTCAGGGTAGCAAGCAGCAGAAGACCCGTTCCGACGTTCGTGGTGGCGGTAAGCGCCCATGGCGTCAGAAAGGTACTGGCCGTGCTCGTGCCGGTACTATCCGTAGCCCAATCTGGCGTGGCGGCGGTACCACTTTCGCAGCTCGTCCTCAAGATCACTCCCAGAAGCTGAACAAGAAGATGTATCGCGCAGCAATGCGTTCCATCCTTGCTGAGCTGGTGCGTACTGATCGTCTGGTCGTGGTTCAGGATTTCGCCGTTGAAACGCCGAAAACCAAAGACCTGCTGGGCAAACTGAACAACATGAGCCTGACCGACGTTCTGATCGTGTCGGACGCTGTTGATCAGAACCTGTACCTGGCTGCTCGTAACCTGCCACACGTAGATGTACGTGACGTGCAAGGTTCCGATCCAGTTAGTCTGATCGCATACGACAAGGTGTTGATCACCGTGTCGGCCGTGAAGAAATTCGAGGAGCTGCTGGGATGAACCAGGAACGCGTATTTAAAGTTCTGCTTGGCCCGCACGTTTCCGAGAAGGCTACGGTTCTGGCAGACAAGAAAGGCCAGTTCGTTTTCAAGGTTGCTACTGATGCAACCAAGCTGGAAATCAAGAAGGCCGTCGAAAGCCTGTTCAGCGTGAAAGTAGAGCGTGTTACTACCCTGAATGTTCTGGGTAAGAGCAAGCGCACTGCTCGCGGTCTGGGCAAGCGTAATGACTGGAAGAAGGCAGTTATCTCCCTTCAGCCAGGCCAAGATCTCGATTTCAGCAGCAGTGCTGAGTAAGGAAGGGGTGCATCATGGCAATCGTTAAATGCAAACCGACTTCCCCTGGCCGCCGTCATGTGGTCAAGGTGGTCAACCAGGAGCTGCATAAAGGCGCTCCTCACGCACCGCTGCTCGAGAAGAAATCGAAGTCTGGTGGTCGTAACAACAATGGTCGTATTACCACTCGTCACATCGGTGGTGGCCATAAGCAGCATTATCGTCTGGTCGATTTCCGTCGCAACGACAAAGATGGCATTCCAGCCACTGTCGAGCGTATCGAATACGATCCAAACCGTACTGCTCACATTGCTCTTATGTTGTACGCAGACGGCGAACGCCGTTACATCATCGCCCCTAAAGGCGTGAACGCTGGCGACCAGCTGATTTCGGGTGCTTTGGCTCCGATCAAGCCAGGCAACCAGTTGCAACTGCGCAGCATTCCAGTTGGTAGTACCGTACACGGCATCGAATTGAAGCCAGGTAAAGGCGCGCAAATCGCTCGTTCCGCTGGTGCTTCGGCTCAGTTGATCGCTCGTGAAGGCGTGTACGTTACCCTGCGTCTGCGTTCCGGTGAAATGCGTAAAGTCCTGGCTGAATGCCGTGCGACCCTGGGCGAAGTCTCGAACTCCGAGCACAGCCTGCGTTCGCTGGGTAAAGCTGGTGCCAAACGCTGGCGTGGCGTTCGCCCAACCGTTCGTGGTGTTGCCATGAACCCGGTTGACCACCCACATGGTGGTGGTGAAGGTCGTACCTCTGGTGGTCGTCATCCGGTATCGCCATGGGGCTTCCCGACTAAGGGCGCGAAGACTCGTGGTAATAAGCGTACCGACAAAATGATCGTCCGTCGTCGCAAGTAAATAGAGGGATACGACAGTGCCACGTTCTCTGAAAAAAGGTCCTTTTATCGATCTTCACCTACTGAAGAAGATCGAAGTGGCGGCGGAAAAGAACGATCGCAAACCGGTGAAAACCTGGTCGCGTCGTTCGATGATCCTGCCACAAATGGTCGGTTTGACCATCGCAGTACACAACGGTCGTCAGCACGTCCCAGTTCTCGTGAACGAAGACATGGTCGGCCACAAACTGGGCGAGTTCGCCGGTACCCGCACTTATCGCGGGCACGTGGCAGACAAGAAAGCCAAGCGTTAAGGGGTTAGGAAATGGAAGTAGCCGCTAAGTTGTCGGGCGCTCGAATCTCCGCCCAGAAAGCCCGCTTGGTCGCCGACCAGATCCGCGGGAAGAAGGTGGGCGAAGCGCTCAACCTGTTGGCTTTCAGCAGTAAGAAAGCCGCCGAGATCATGAAGAAAGTGCTGGAGTCGGCCGTAGCCAACGCCGAGCATAACGAAGGCGCAGACGTTGATGACCTGAAGGTCAGCACCGTTTTCGTCAACGAAGGGCGTTCGCTGAAGCGCATCATGCCACGTGCCAAAGGCCGTGCTGATCGCATCGTCAAGCGGTCTTGCCATATCACTGTCAAGGTTGCTGACAAGTAACGGAGTCGAAGAGATGGGTCAGAAAGTACATCCCATTGGCATTCGCCTGGGAATCGTCAAGGAGCACACCTCCGTCTGGTACGCAGACGGTCGGACTTATGCGGACTACTTGTTCGCTGATCTGAAGGTGCGTGAGTATCTCCAAGACAAACTAAAAAGCGCGTCCGTAAGCCGTATCGATATCCATCGTCCGGCTCAAACAGCACGTATCACCATCCACACCGCTCGTCCAGGTATCGTTATCGGGAAGAAAGGTGAAGATGTTGAGAAACTGCGTCAGGACCTGACCAAGCAAATGGGTGTGCCTGTGCACATCAATATCGAAGAAATCCGCAAGCCGGAACTCGACGGTATGTTGGTTGCGCAGAGCGTAGCTCAGCAGCTGGAGCGTCGCGTAATGTTCCGTCGCGCTATGAAGCGCGCTGTACAGAACGCCATGCGCATTGGTGCCAAAGGCATCAAAATCCAAGTGAGCGGTCGTCTCGGCGGTGCTGAAATCGCACGTACTGAATGGTATCGCGAAGGTCGTGTGCCACTGCACACCCTGCGTGCCGACATCGACTATGCCAACTACGAAGCTCACACCACTTATGGTGTGATCGGTGTAAAGGTTTGGATCTTCAAAGGCGAAGTAATTGGTGGTCGCCAAGAAGAACTGAAACCACAAGCACCAGCGCCTCGTAAAAAAGCTGCTAAGTAAGGGGTACGCCAAATGTTGCAACCAAAGCGTACGAAGTTCCGCAAGCAGATGACTGGCCACAACCGTGGCTTGGCTCAGCGCGGTAGCAAAGTCAGCTTCGGCGAATATGCGCTGAAGTCTGTAGCTCGTGGTCGTCTCACCGCTCGTCAGATCGAGTCAGCGCGTCGTGCACTGACCCGTCACGTTAAACGTGGCGGCAAGATCTGGATCCGTGTATTCCCGGACAAGCCTATTTCCAAGAAGCCACTCGAAGTTCGGATGGGTAAAGGTAAAGGTAGCGTGGAATACTGGGTTGCCCAGATTCAGCCAGGCAAAGTCCTGTATGAAATCGAGGGTGTTTCTGAAGAGCTGGCGCGTGAGGCATTTGCCCTGGCTGCTGCAAAGCTGCCGCTCGCCACCGCCTTCGTTAAACGGACGGTGATGTGATGAAAGCGAACGAACTTCGTGAAAAAGACGCGCCGCAGCTTAACGAGCAACTGCTCGGCCTGCTGCGCGACCAGTTCAATCTGCGCATGCAGAAAGCAACTGGCCAGTTGGGGCAGTCTCACCTGCTCCGGCAAGTTAAGCGTGACATCGCTCGCGTGAAGACTGTGCTCAAACAGCAGGCAGGTAAGTAATCATGGCTGAAGCCGAAAAAACCGTCCGTACGCTGACTGGCCGTGTTGTCAGCGACAAAATGGACAAGACCATCACCGTTCTGATCGAGCGTCGCGTAAAGCACCCGATCTACGGTAAATACGTTAAGCGTTCGACTAAGCTGCACGCGCACGACGAAACCAATCAG
Organism: Pseudomonas sp. LBUM1649; assembly: GCF_059716155.1. Classification (NCBI taxonomy): domain Bacteria; kingdom Pseudomonadati; phylum Pseudomonadota; class Gammaproteobacteria; order Pseudomonadales; family Pseudomonadaceae; genus Pseudomonas; species Pseudomonas sp. LBUM1649. The sequence continues at coordinate 5,988,612 of NZ_CP166807.1, read as the reverse complement.
TGCCACATCGGCGACAAAGTCACTATTCGTGAAACTCGTCCGCTGGCCAAGACCAAGTCTTGGGCACTGGTTGATGTTCTCGAACGCGCTGTGGAAGTCTAAGGACTAGGGGTCGGAGAAATTATATGATTCAGACTCAATCCATGCTCGATGTGGCCGATAACAGCGGCGCTCGCCGCGTTATGTGCATCAAGGTGCTGGGTGGCTCCCATCGTCGTTACGCTGGTATCGGTGACATCATCAAAGTTACCGTGAAGGAAGCAATTCCTCGCGGTAAAGTGAAAAAAGGCCAAGTGATGACTGCTGTTGTAGTCCGCACTCGTCACGGCGTACGTCGTGCTGATGGCTCCATTATCCGCTTTGATGGCAACGCTGCTGTTCTTCTGAACAACAAGCAAGAGCCGATCGGCACCCGTATCTTTGGGCCAGTGACCCGTGAACTTCGTACTGAGAAGTTCATGAAGATCGTCTCGCTCGCCCCAGAAGTGCTGTAAGGAGATCCGACATGCAAAAGATTCGTCGTGACGACGAGATCATCGTGATCGCCGGCAAAGACAAAGGTAAGCGCGGTAAGGTGCTTAAGGTTCTCGCTAATAACCGTTTGGTTATCGGCGGTCTGAACCTGGTCAAGCGTCATACCAAGCCTAACCCGATGTCGGGCGTACAAGGCGGTATCGTCGAAAAAGAAGCTCCACTGGACGCTTCTAACGTCGCCATTTTCAACGGCGAAACCAACAAGGCTGATCGCGTTGGTTTCAAAGTAGAAGACGGCAAGAAAATTCGTGTCTTCAAGTCGACCCAAAAAGCGGTTGATGCTTGAACACTGCTAGGTAGATGAGACCATGGCACGACTAAAAGAGATTTACTGGAAAGAAATCGCACCGAAGCTTAAGGAAGAACTTAAGCTTTCGAACGTGATGGAAGTTCCACGCGTTACAAAAATCACCCTGAACATGGGTCTGGGCGAAGCGGTCGGTGACAAAAAAGTCATCGAGCACGCTGTTGCCGACCTGGAAAAGATCACCGGTCAGAAAGTCGTTGTGACTTACGCTCGGAAATCCATCGCTGGCTTTAAAGTCCGTGAAGGTTGGCCGATCGGCGTCAAAGTGACCCTGCGCCGTGAGCGTATGTACGAATTCCTGGATCGTCTGCTGTCGATCTCCCTGCCTCGGGTCCGCGACTTCCGCGGCCTGAATGCCAAGTCCTTCGATGGTCGTGGTAACTACAGCATGGGCGTTAAAGAGCAGATCATCTTCCCGGAAATCGACTACGACAAGATCGATGCTCTCCGCGGTCTGGACATTACCCTGACCACCACTGCCAAGAACGATGATGAAGGCCGCGCTCTGCTGCGTGCGTTCAAATTCCCGTTCCGCAACTGATTGGAGTAGGACCATGGCCAAGATGAGCATGAAAAACCGCGAGCTGAAGCGTCAGCTCACGGTTGCCAAGTACGCCAAGAAGCGTGCAGCACTGAAAGCTATCATCGTTGATCTGAACGCAAGTCCAGAAGCACGTTGGGAAGCTACAGTAGCCCTGCAGAAGCAGCCACGTGACGCAAGCGCTTCGCGCATGCGTAACCGCTGCCGCCTGACCGGTCGTCCACACGGCGTTTACCGCAAGTTCGGCCTCGGCCGTAACAAACTGCGTGAAGCAGCAATGCGTGGTGACGTACCAGGTCTGGTTAAAGCTAGCTGGTAAGTACTGTCAAAGTCTCGGTGCAAAGGTTCGCGAGAACCTGACCACCGGTGGCCTTGAATCTGAATCAAGCCCCTTTTGGGGCTTGATTCATTTCTGGGGTGTGTCTAGAATACCCGGCTCGCCTGAGCCCGTGTTTTTTATACCCGGAGATTCTCGGCGACACGTAGTAGCCGCAAGGCTAATTTTTCTGTATTAGGAGCGTCTAGCCCATGAGTATGCAGGACCCGTTAGCGGACATGCTAACTCGAATCCGTAATGCCCAGATGGCTGAAAAGTCCGTCGTAAGCATGCCATCTTCCACGTTGAAGGTAGCTGTTGCCAAAGTCCTGAAGGACGAAGGTTACATCGCGGGTTATCAGATCAGCAGCGAAACCAAACCACTGCTGTCTATCGAGCTGAAATACTTCGAAGGCCGTCCGGTTATCGAAGAAGTGAAGCGCGTTAGCCGTCCAGGCCTGCGTCAGTACAAGTCCGTCGATGATCTGCCAAAAGTTCGTGGCGGTCTCGGTGTGTCTATCGTCTCCACCAACAAAGGTGTGATGACTGATCGTGCTGCGCGCGCTGCCGGTGTCGGCGGCGAAGTTCTTTGCACTGTGTTCTAAGGGGGGATAAGCATGTCTCGCGTCGCTAAGAACCCCGTTAAGCTGCCAGCCGGCGTCGAAGTAAAATTCGCAGGCCAACAGCTTTCGGTGAAGGGTGCCAAGGGCACTCTCGAACTGAACATCCATTCGTCCGTTGAGATCGTTGAAGAAGCTGGTGAGCTGCGTTTCGCTGCTCGCAATGGCGATCAACAAACTCGCGCAATGGCTGGTACCACTCGTGCGTTGGTAAACAACATGGTCCAAGGCGTAAGCCAAGGCTTCGAGCGCAAGCTCCAGCTGGTCGGTGTTGGTTACAAAGCGCAAGCAAAAGGCACAGTGCTGAACCTGGCTCTTGGCTTCTCGCACCCAGTGGATTATGAACTGCCGGAAGGCATCACCGCTGAGACTCCTAGCCAGACCGATATCCTGATCAAGGGCATCGATAAGCAGCTGGTAGGTCAAGTGGCCGCCGAGATCCGCGACTTCCGTCCACCAGAGCCGTACAAAGGCAAAGGTGTGCGCTACGCGGACGAAGTCGTCCGTCGTAAAGAAGCCAAGAAGAAGTAGGGCATAGCAAATGACCGACAAAAAAGTTACTCGACTGCGTCGCGCTCGCAAAGCACGCCTGAAAATGCACGAACTCGAAGTCGTGCGTCTCTGCGTGTTCCGCTCGTCGCAGCACATCTACGCCCAGGTCATTTCGGCCGACGGCAACAAAGTCCTGGCAAGCGCCTCGACTTTGGATAAAGAACTGCGTGATGGCGCCACTGGCAACATCGACGCGGCCACTAAGGTTGGCCAGCTGGTCGCTACGCGTGCTAAGGCCGCTGGCGTCTCGCAAGTGGCTTTCGACCGCTCTGGCTTCAAGTACCACGGCCGCGTTAAAGCGCTGGCTGATGCTGCTCGTGAAGCTGGGCTGGAGTTCTAAGTTATGTCAAATAACGACCAAAAGCGCGACGAAGGCTACATCGAGAAGCTGGTTCAAGTTAACCGCGTAGCCAAAACCGTTAAAGGCGGCCGTATCTTCACTTTCACCGCGTTGACCGTGGTTGGTGATGGTAAAGGGCGTGTTGGCTTCGGCCGTGGCAAGTCGCGTGAAGTGCCTGCTGCGATCCAGAAGGCAATGGAAGCTGCTCGCCGCAACATGATCCAGGTTGATCTGAACGGCACCACCCTGCAGTACGCAATGAAGTCCGCCCACGGCGCTTCGAAGGTGTACATGCAGCCTGCTTCTGAAGGTACCGGTATCATCGCTGGCGGCGCAATGCGTGCCGTTCTCGAAGTTGCTGGCGTTCAGAACGTTCTGGCCAAGTGCTACGGCTCGACTAACCCGGTAAACGTGGTTCACGCCACTTTCAAGGGTCTGAAGGCTATGCAATCTCCTGAATCCATTGCCGCCAAGCGTGGCAAAAGCGTCAAGGAGATCTTCTGATCATGGCTACCGTTAAAGTTACGCTGATCAAAAGCATGACCGGCCGCATCCCTAACCACAAACTGTGTGTTAAGGGTCTGGGTCTGCGTCGCATCGGTCACACTGTAGAAGTCCTGGATACTCCCGAGAATCGCGGGATGATCAACAAGGCTTACTACATGCTGCGTGTCGAGGGTTAATCGATGAAACTCAATGATCTGAGTCCAGCGCCGGGTTCCCGTCGCGAAAAGCATCGTCCGGGCCGTGGTATCGGTAGTGGTTTGGGTAAGACTGGTGGCCGTGGTCACAAAGGTCAGACCTCCCGCTCCGGTGGCACCATTGCTCCAGGCTTTGAAGGCGGTCAACAGCCGCTGCATCGTCGCCTGCCGAAGTTCGGTTTCGTTTCCCTGAAAGCCATGGACCGCGCAGAAGTGCGTCTGTCCGAGCTGGCTAAAGTGGAAGGCGACATCGTCACCGTGCAGTCCCTGAAAGATGCCAACGTGATCAACGTCAACGTACAGCGTGTGAAAATCATGCTGTCCGGTGAAGTGACTCGCGCTGTCACTATCGGCAAGGGAATCGGCGCCACCAAAGGTGCGCGTGCGGCTATCGAAGCAGCTGGCGGCAAGTTCGAGGAATAAATGGCTAAGCAAGGTGCTCTCTCTGCGCTCGGCAAAGGCGGTATGTCTGAACTCTGGGCTCGTCTGCGTTTTCTGTTCCTGGCGATTATCGTCTACCGAATAGGCGCACACATCCCGGTTCCAGGTATCAACCCGGACCGACTCGCGGACCTGTTTCGACAGAATGAGGGGACCATTCTTAGCTTGTTCAACATGTTTTCCGGCGGCGCGCTGGAACGGATGAGCATCTTTGCACTGGGGATCATGCCGTACATTTCGGCATCGATCATCATGCAGCTGATGACCGCCGTCAGCCCGCAGCTGGAGCAGTTGAAGAAGGAAGGTGAAGCTGGCCGTCGCAAGATCAGCCAGTACACCCGCTACCTCACCGTCGTTCTTGCTCTTGTCCAGGCCATTGGCATGTCCATTGGTCTGGCGGGGCAGGGCGTTGCGTTCACTGGTGACTTTGGCTTCCATTTCGTCGCGGTAACCACTTTTGTGGCTGGTGCGATGTTCATGATGTGGCTGGGTGAGCAGATTACTGAGCGTGGTGTTGGCAACGGTATCTCGATGTTGATTTTTTCGGGTATCGTCGCCGGTCTTCCGAGTGCAGTCGGGCAGTCTTTCGAGTCTGCGCGTCAGGGTGATATCAATATCTTCGCCCTGGTTGCCATCGGTTTGCTGGCAGTAGCGATTATCGGTTTCGTGGTGTTCATTGAGCGTGGTCAGCGTCGTATTGCTGTTCACTACGCCAAGCGTCAGCAAGGCCGCAAGGTTTTCGCTGCACAGACAAGCCACTTGCCGCTGAAGGTGAACATGGCCGGTGTTATTCCGGCTATTTTCGCGAGCAGCATTTTGCTGTTCCCGGCTTCGTTGGGTGCCTGGTTCGGTCAGTCTGAAGGTATGGGCTGGTTGCAGGACATCTCGCAGTCGATCGCTCCTGGTCAGCCGTTGAATATTCTGCTGTTTAGTGCAGGGATTATTTTCTTCTGCTTCTTCTATACGGCGTTGATGTTCAATCCGAAAGACGTAGCGGAAAACCTGAAGAAGTCCGGTGCCTTTATTCCGGGCATCCGTCCAGGTGAGCAGTCTGCGCGCTACATTGATGGCGTTCTGACTCGTTTGACCCTGTTCGGTGCTCTTTACATGACGGCCGTGTGCCTGTTGCCCCAGTTCCTGGTGGTTGCAGCCAACGTTCCGTTCTACCTTGGCGGGACCTCGTTGCTGATCGTCGTCGTGGTTGTGATGGACTTCATGTCCCAAGTACAATCGCACCTCGTTTCGCACCAGTACGAATCCCTGATGAAGAAAGCCAACCTGAAGGGTTACGGCAGCGGCATGCTGCGCTGACCCATAAGGTTCGAGGAGTTGGTGATGAAAGTTCGTGCATCGGTGAAAAAGCTGTGCCGTAACTGCAAGATTATTCGCCGCGAAGGTGTTGTTCGAGTAATTTGCAGCGCGGAACCGCGTCACAAACAGCGCCAAGGCTGAGTGTGATCTGCTTGAAGCCCGGCAGCTAGTGCGCTGCCGGGTTGATTATTTGTTATTACAGCGATATTATCTCGCGCCCTATTTCTTGGCTTCCGGGGCGTAGGTAGCTGTCAATTGGAGTCCCACTGAATGGCCCGTATTGCAGGCGTTAACATTCCAGATAACAAGCACACTGTTATCTCGCTGACCTACATCTATGGTGTTGGTCGCACTACTGCGCAGAAAATTTGCGCAGAGACTGGGGTAAACCCAGCCGCAAAGATCAAAGATCTGAGCGACGAGCAGATTGAACAGTTGCGTGGCGAAGTGGCGAAGTTCACCACTGAAGGTGACCTGCGTCGCGAAATCAACATGAAAATCAAGCGTTTGATGGACCTCGGTTGCTACCGCGGTCTGCGTCATCGTCGTGGTCTTCCAGTACGCGGTCAGCGTACCAAGACTAACGCGCGTACCCGTAAAGGTCCGCGTAAGCCGATCCGCAAGTAATCGCCCACGCGAATCGACAGGAAATTAATCATGGCAAAACCTGCTGCTCGTCCTCGTAAAAAAGTTAAAAAGACAGTGGTTGATGGCATCGCCCACATCCATGCTTCTTTTAACAACACCATCGTGACCATCACCGACCGTCAAGGTAACGCGCTTTCTTGGGCTACCTCCGGTGGTTCGGGTTTCCGCGGTTCCCGCAAGTCCACCCCGTTTGCTGCTCAAGTAGCTGCTGAACGTGCTGGTCAAGCTGCGCTGGAATATGGCCTGAAAAACCTCGACGTCAACGTCAAAGGTCCAGGTCCAGGTCGTGAGTCTGCTGTCCGTGCATTGAACGGCTGTGGCTATAAGATCGCCAGCATCACCGACGTGACGCCAATCCCGCACAACGGGTGCCGTCCGCCGAAGAAGCGCCGCGTGTAATCCAGGAGATTGTAAAGAATGGCTCGTTACATTGGTCCAAAATGCAAACTCGCTCGTCGCGAAGGCACCGATCTCTTCCTGAAGAGCGGCGTGCGCGCGATCGAATCGAAGTGCAACATTGAAGCAGCACCTGGTATCCACGGCCAACGCCGCGGTCGCCAGTCCGATTACGGCACCCAACTGCGTGAAAAGCAGAAGGTCCGTCGTATCTACGGCGTTCTCGAGCGTCAATTCAGCGGCTACTACAAAGAAGCTGCTGGCAAGAAAGGTGCAACCGGTGAAAACCTGCTGCAACTGCTCGAATGCCGTCTGGACAACGTTGTATACCGTATGGGCTTTGGTTCGACTCGTGCCGAATCCCGTCAGCTGGTATCGCACAAGTCGATCAGCGTAAACGGTCAAACCGTTAACGTTCCGTCCTACCAGGTTCGTGCTGGTGACGTGGTCGCTGTTCGCGAGAAAGCAAAAAACCAACTTCGCATTGTCCAAGCTCTCGATCTGTGTGCCCAACGTGGCCGCGTAGAATGGGTAGAAGTAGACACTGAGAAGAAGTCGGGCGTTTTCAAGAACGTTCCAGCTCGCAGTGATCTGTCCGCCGACATCAACGAAAGCCTGATTGTCGAGCTCTACTCCAAGTAAGGGCTAGAAAATAGGTGCATCCATGCAGATTTCGGTAAATGAGTTCCTGACACCCCGCCACATTGATGTGCAGGTTGTCAGTCCAACCCGCGCCAAGATCACGCTCGAGCCTCTCGAGCGTGGCTTTGGCCACACCCTGGGCAACGCGCTGCGCCGCATCCTGTTGTCCTCAATGCCCGGCTGTGCAGTAGTCGAGGCCGAGATTGACGGTGTGCTCCACGAGTACAGCGCCATCGAAGGTGTACAGGAAGACGTAATTGAAATCCTGTTGAACCTTAAAGGTCTGGCTATCAAGCTGCACGGCCGTGACGAAGTTACGCTGACCTTGTCGAAGAAGGGTTCGGGGGTGGTTACCGCTGCCGATATTCAGCTGGATCATGATGTCGAGATCGTTAATCCCGATCACGTAATCGCTAACCTGGCGTCTAACGGCGCCCTGAACATGAAGCTCGTAGTAGCTCGTGGTCGTGGTTATGAACCGGCAGACTCGCGTCAGAGCGATGAAGACGAAAGCCGCAGCATCGGTCGCTTGCAGCTTGACTCTTCGTTCAGCCCGGTTCGCCGTATCGCATACGTGGTGGAAAACGCCCGTGTCGAACAGCGTACTAACCTGGACAAGCTGGTTATTGATCTGGAAACCAACGGTACCCTGGATCCTGAAGAGGCTATCCGCCGTGCTGCAACCATCCTGCAACAGCAGTTGGCTGCGTTCGTCGACCTCAAAGGTGACAGTGAGCCAGTGGTTGTCGAGCAGGAAGACGAGATCGATCCGATCCTGCTTCGCCCGGTTGACGATCTGGAACTGACTGTACGTTCGGCTAACTGCCTTAAGGCGGAAAACATCTACTACATCGGCGACCTGATTCAGCGTACCGAAGTAGAGCTGTTGAAGACTCCGAACCTGGGCAAGAAATCCTTGACTGAAATCAAGGACGTTCTGGCCTCCCGCGGTCTGTCCCTCGGCATGCGCCTCGACAACTGGCCGCCTGCAAGTCTTAAGAAGGACGACAAGGCGACTGCCTGATCGTCGTAATCACCGAACGTAGTGTTTGGTAAGGAATGAACCATGCGTCATCGTAAAAGTGGTCGTCACCTGAGCCGCACCAGCTCGCACCGCAAGGCCATGTTTCAAAACATGGCGGTGTCGCTGTTCGAGCACGAGCTGATCAAAACTACTCTGCCAAAAGCTAAAGAACTGCGCCGCGTTGCCGAGCCGCTGATCACTTTGGCCAAGACAGATAGCGTTGCTAACCGCCGTCTGGCTTTCGACCGTACTCGTTCGAAAGCTATCGTTGGTAAGCTCTTCAACGACCTGGGCAAGCGTTACGCTACCCGTGAGGGTGGCTACCTGCGCATCCTCAAGTGCGGTTTCCGCGCTGGCGACAACGCGCCTATGGCGTACGTCGAGTTGGTTGATCGTGCTACTGCTGGCGAAGCTGTATCCGCCGAGTAAGACGTCAGTCTGAAACAAGGAACCGGGCCTAGTGCCCGGTTTTTTGTGCGCGCTCGAAAAACAAGGCAATCTTCAAGTCGTATTAGGCATTCTCTATCGATTGTCATCAGTTAATGAATTAGAAGGTGTCATGTGGATCGTCAATACTCTCTATCAGCCGATTAGCCGGCAGTTTGAGACTGACAAAGGATGAGATCCCATGAGCCAAAATAAAACGCTAACTACCGCCAGTGGCGCTCCTGTCGCCGACAACCAGAATTCACGCTCCGCCGGCTCTCGCGGCCCATTGCTGCTCGATGATTTCCACCTGATCGAGAAGCTGGCCCACTTCAACCGCGAAAACATCCCGGAGCGTCGTGTGCACGCCAAAGGCTCTGGCGCTTACGGTACATTTACCGTGACTCGCGATATCACCCAGTACACCAGCGCCAAGCTGTTTGAGGCTGTCGGTAAGCAAACACCAACCTTTTTGCGATTCTCCACTGTCGGTGGTGAGCGCGGTTCGGCGGATACCGAGCGCGATCCTCGTGGCTTCGCGCTGAAGTTCTACACCGAGGAAGGCAACTGGGACATTGTTGGTAACAACACGCCTGTGTTCTTCATCCGTGATCCACTGAAATTCCCGGATTTTATCCACACCCAAAAGCGTCTGCCGCAAAGCAATCTCAAAAGCGCACAGGCGATGTGGGACTTCTGGTCGCTCTCTCCGGAAGCGCTGCACCAGGTCACCATTCTGTTCTCCGACCGGGGCATTCCCGACGGGTACCGTCACATGCACGGCTTCGGCAGCCACACCTATAGCCTGATCAGCGCCACTGGCGAGCGTCATTGGGTGAAGTGGCACTACAAGACCCAGCAGGGAATCAAGAACCTGGCGCCAGTTGAGGCTGCGCGTCTGGCCGGTACTGATCCTGATTACGCCCAGCGTGATCTGTTCACTGCGATTGAGCGTGGCGACTTTCCGAAATGGCGAGTGTGCATCCAGATCATGACCGAGGCTCAGGCCGAAGCGCACTACGAAAATCCGTTCGATGTGACCAAAACCTGGTCGCAGAAAGAGTTTCCGCTGATCGAAGTTGGCGAGCTGGAGCTCAATCGCAACTCGCTCAATTACTTTGCTGAAGTCGAGCAAGCAGCCTTTGGCCCAAGCAATATGGTGCCGGGCGTTGGTCTGTCGCCGGACCGTATGCTGCAAGGACGGGTGTTCGCTTACGCTGATGCGCACCGCTACCGTGTCGGCACAAATCACCAGCAATTGCCGGTGAATGCGCCCCGCAGCCCGGTCAACAGTTATCAGCGCGATGGTTCGATGGCATTTGGTAGTAACGGCGCAGCTGCTCCGAACTACGAGCCCAACAGTTATGTAGATTCGCCAAAGCAAGCACCTCGTTACGCTGAGCCTGCGTTGGCCCTGAACGGTGCGGCCGATCGCTACGATCATCGCGAAGACACGGACTACTACAGCCACGCCGGTGCGCTGTTCCGCCTGATGAGTGACGAGCAGAAAGCGCTGCTGGTCAACAACATTGCTGGAGCCATGGCGGGTGTTTCAAGCGACGTCGTCGACCGTCAATTGCAGCATTTCTTCAAGGCCGATCCAGCGTATGGAGAAGCAATCGCAACGCTGCTGAACGTACAGCTTAACGAAGTCTAAATGAGAAGCAGAACCGCCCTTGTTTGGGCGGTTTTTGCGTTATTTAACCTGCTTTTCTCAGAATATCTTCGCTTCTATTGCGTCTGCCGAGTGACGTTGTAGTCAGGTTGGTTCAAACTACAGACTTTCAAGCAGGGAGATGTAGGGCGATGCAAGGCCACCCAGACGTTATCGATTACCTCAACACGTTGCTGACCGGCGAACTGGCCGCGCGTGATCAATATTTCGTCCACTCGCGGATGTATGAGGACTGGGGTTTCACCAAGCTCTACGAACGAATCAACCACGAGATGGAAGAGGAAGCAGGGCACGCTGATGCGTTGATGCGCCGGATTCTGATGCTCGAAGGCACGCCGCGTATGCGTCCGGACGATCTGGATGTCGGCACCACGGTGACAGAGATGCTCGAAGCGGACCTGCGCCTGGAATACAAGGTGCGGGCCGCGCTGTGCAAGGGCATCAAGCTCTGCGAGCAGCACAAGGACTATGTCAGCCGCGAAATGCTGCGGGTCCAATTACATGACACCGAAGAAGATCACACCTACTGGCTCGAGAAGCAGTTGGGCCTGATCAAGTTGATCGGTCTTGAGAATTACCTGCAATCCCACGCCTGATTGCGGCGAATACAAAAAAGCCCCTGTCACTGATGAAGTGACAGGGGCTTTTTCATGGGACCCGGTTAAGCCCTGTCACGCTCCAGCAGCGGCTTGAGGTAGTAACCGGTATGGGATTGCTTCATCTCTGACACTTCTTCCGGCGTGCCGACGGCAATGATCTGCCCACCTTTGGAACCGCCTTCCGGGCCCAGGTCCACCAGCCAGTCAGCGGTCTTGATGACGTCGAGGTTGTGCTCGATCACCACCACCGTATTGCCGTGGTCGCGCAGTCGATGCAGCACGTCCAGCAATTGCTGGATGTCCGCGAAGTGCAGGCCGGTAGTCGGTTCATCGAGGATGTACAGGGTCTTGCCGGTGTCGCGCTTGGACAGCTCACGTGACAGCTTGACCCGCTGGGCCTCGCCACCGGACAGCGTGGTCGCCGATTGTCCCAACTTGATGTACGAAAGGCCTACGTCCATCAGCGTTTGCAGCTTGCGCGCCAGGGCCGGTACCGCATCGAAGAACACCCGGGCTTCCTCGATGGTCATCTCGAGGGTTTCATGAATGCTCTTGCCCTTGTATTTGATCTCGAGGGTTTCGCGGTTGTAGCGCTTGCTCTTGCAGACATCGCATGGCACATAGATGTCCGGCAGGAAGTGCATTTCCACCTTGATCAGGCCATCGCCCTGGCAGGCTTCGCAGCGTCCGCCCTTCACGTTGAAGGAGAAGCGCCCGGGGCCATAACCGCGGGAGCGAGATTCCGGCACACCGGCAAAAAGCTCGCGGATCGGTGTGAACAGGCCGGTGTAAGTGGCCGGGTTGGAACGCGGCGTACGGCCGATGGGACTTTGGTCGATGTCGACGACCTTATCCAGATGCTCCAGGCCCTTGATGCTGTCGTGAACGGCAGCTTCGAGGGTTGTTGCACCGTTGAGCGCCGTGGCGCTCAACGGAAAGAGTGTGTTGTTGATCAGCGTCGACTTGCCTGAGCCGGACACGCCGGTCACGCAGGTCAGCAGGCCGATAGGGATCTCCAGGTCGACGTTGCGCAGGTTGTTGCCACGGGCGCCCTTGAGTGTCAGCGACAGCTTCTTGTTGCGCGGCGTGCGTTTGGCCGGCACCGCGATCTTCACCCGGCCCGACAGGTACTTACCGGTCAGGGAATCGGGATGCGCCATCACCTCGGCCGGCGTACCTTCGGCGACGATGTGCCCGCCGTGAACCCCGGCACCCGGGCCGATATCCACCACATAGTCGGCCAGGCGTATCGCGTCTTCATCGTGCTCTACCACGATAACCGTGTTGCCGATGTCTCGCAGGTGTTTCAGAGTGCCAAGTAACCGGTCGTTATCACGCTGGTGCAGGCCGATCGAGGGTTCGTCGAGGATGTACAGAACGCCGACCAGACCGGCGCCGATCTGACTGGCCAAGCGGATACGCTGGGCCTCACCACCGGACAGGGTGTCCGCGCTCCGATCCAGCGACAGATAATCGAGACCGACGTTGACCAGGAACTGCAGGCGCTCGCGAATTTCCTTGAGGATCTTGTCGGCAATCTCGCCACGGCGGCCAGTCAGCTTCAACCCTTCGAAATAATCGCAGGCATCGCCGATTGGCAGGTTGGTCACCGCCGGCAGGGTTTTCTCGCCGACCCACACATGCCGCGCCTCGCGACGCAGACGGGTGCCGCGGCAATCAGGGCAGGACTGAGTACTGAGGAACTTGGCCAGCTCTTCGCGCACCGAGGCCGACTCGGTTTCACGATAGCGGCGTTCCAGGTTCGGCACGATGCCTTCGAACGGGTGCGAGCGCTTGACGATATCGCCCCGGTCATTCAGGTATTTGAAATCGACGTTTTGCGAACCGCTGCCGTGCAGGATGCTCTTCTGCTGATCGGCCGGCAGTTCGTTGAACGGCACTTCCAGGCTGAACTTGTAGTGGGAGGCCAGCGAGCCGAGCATCTGGAAATAATAGACGTTGCGCCGGTCCCAGCCGCGAATCGCGCCTTCGGCCAGGGTCAGTTCACCATTGACCAGACGCTTGATGTCGAAGAATTGCTTAACCCCCAGGCCATCACAGGTCGGGCAGGCGCCGGCCGGGTTGTTGAAGGAAAACAGCTTGGGCTCGAGTTCGCTGATGGCATGCCCGCAAATCGGGCAGGCGAAGCGCGCGGAGAAGATCATCTCTTCGCCCGGCTCGTCGTCCATCGGCGCCACCAGGGCGATGCCGTCTGCCAGTTTCAGGGCGGTTTCAAAGGATTCGGCCAGGCGCTGTTGTAGATCGGCACGCACCTTGAAGCGGTCGACCACGACATCGATGGTGTGTTTTTTCTGTTTGTCGAGCTTGGGCGCTTCGTCAAGCTCATACAGCTTGCCGTTGATCCGGGCACGGACGAAACCTTGTGCTCGCAGTTCTTCGAAGACTGAAAGGTGCTCACCTTTGCGCTCGCGAATGACCGGGGCCAGCAGCATCAGCTTGCTGCCCTCCGGTTCGGCGAGGACCAGGTCGACCATCTGGCTGACGGTCTGCGCCTCCAGGGGAATGTCGTGATCCGGGCAGCGCGGAATGCCGACGCGTGCATAAAGCAGGCGCAGGTAGTCGTAGATTTCGGTGATGGTGCCGACGGTCGAGCGCGGGTTATGCGAGGTCGACTTCTGTTCGATGGAAATCGCCGGCGACAGGCCCTCGATGGTGTCGACGTCAGGTTTTTCCATCATCGACAGGAACTGCCGGGCATAGGCCGACAGCGACTCGACATAACGGCGCTGGCCTTCGGCGTACAGCGTGTCGAAAGCCAGGGACGACTTGCCGGAGCCGGACAGGCCGGTGATGACGATCAGCTTGTCCCTTGGCAGGGTCAGGTCGATGTTCTTCAGGTTGTGGGTTCGAGCCCCACGAATCAGGATCTTGTCCAAAGTGGCCTCGCTCGGCGGGCGTCGAAAACGTAGGAGTATACGGCCAAATACTGGATGGATGCACACTATCGAATGCTGGCATTGCAACCTTCGATGAAAGCTCTTTCATCTACACGCGGCAAAGCGTCGCGATATACCCTGCCAATCGATGGGACTGGTAGAATCGCCGCCGGTTCACATGAGGTTTTTCCATGCACGATCCCCACAGCGAGCGCATGAGTGGCAGCGAGACCCGCGCGGCAAGCGGTCTGGCCCTGGTGTTCGCCTTCCGTATGCTTGGCATGTTCATGGTGTTGCCGGTTCTGGCGACCTATGGCATGGACCTGGCGGGAGCGACCCCGGCCCTCATCGGGCTGGCGATTGGCGCTTACGGCCTGACCCAGGCGATTTTCCAGATTCCCTTCGGCTTCATTTCCGACCGCATCGGCCGCCGTCCGGTGATTTACCTGGGGCTGATCGTCTTCGCCCTCGGCAGCGTCCTGGCGGCCAACGCCGACTCTATCTGGGGCGTGATCGCCGGGCGCATCCTGCAAGGTGCCGGGGCGATTTCCGCGGCAGTGATGGCGTTGCTGTCAGACCTGACCCGCGAACAGCACAGGACCAAAGCCATGGCCATGATCGGCATGACGATCGGTCTGTCGTTTGCGGTCGCCATGGTAGTAGGGCCGTTGCTGACCCGTGCTTTCGGCCTGTCCGGGTTGTTCCTTGCCACCGGTGGCATGGCGCTGTTCGGCATTGTCATTGTGATGTTCATGGTGCCGCGCTCCACGGGGCCGTTGCAGCACCGTGAATCCGGCGTCGCCCGCCAGGCGCTGATACCGACGCTCAAGCACCCGGACCTGCTGCGCCTGGATCTTGGTATCTTTGTGTTGCACGCGATACTGATGTCGAGTTTCGTTGCCTTGCCGCTGGCGCTGGTCGAAAAAGCCGGGCTGCCCAAGGAGCAGCATTGGTGGGTGTACCTGACCGCGCTGCTGATTTCCTTCTTCGCCATGATCCCGTTCATCATCTACGGCGAGAAGAGACGCAAAATGAAACGAGTTTTACTCGGCGCCGTCGTGACGCTGATGCTCACTGAGCTATTCTTCTGGCAGTTCGGCGACAGCTTGCGGGCTCTGGTGATGGGTACCGTGGTGTTTTTCACGGCCTTCAATCTGCTGGAAGCTTCGTTGCCGTCGCTGATCAGCAAGGTTTCACCGGCGGGCGGCAAGGGTACGGCGATGGGGGTCTACTCCACCAGTCAGTTCCTCGGCTCGGCACTGGGCGGGATACTGGGTGGCTGGCTGTTCCAGCATGGCGGTCTGTCGGTTGTGTTCCTTGGATGCGCCGGTCTGGCTGCCCTCTGGCTGGCCTTTGCTGTTACCATGCGAGAACCTCCCTACGTGACAAGCCTGCGCTTGCCATTGTCGCCCGAGGCGATCCGCGAAGCGGGGCTGGTCGAGCGCCTGAAGGCCGTCGTAGGGGTAACAGATGCAGTGATAGTCGCAGACGAAGCGGCGATTTACATCAAATTGGACACCGAACTATTGGATCGCACCACCCTTGAAAGCCTGGTGAACAACCCGGCCGGGGCAGCGTGCGTAGCCTAGGAGAACGTAATGGCCCGTGGGGTTAACAAAGTCATATTGGTCGGCACTTGCGGCCAGGATCCTGAAGTTCGTTACCTGCCGAACGGCAACGCCGTGACCAACCTGAGTCTGGCAACCAGCGAACAGTGGACCGACAAGCAAACCGGTCAGAAAGTCGAAAAAACCGAATGGCACCGTGTGTCGATGTTCGGCAAGGTCGCAGAAATCGCCGGCGAATACCTGCGTAAAGGTTCGCAGGTCTACATCGAAGGCAAGCTGCAGACCCGCGAGTGGGAAAAAGACGGTATCAAGCGTTACACCACCGAAATCGTGGTCGACATGCAAGGCACCATGCAACTGCTGGGCGGTCGTCCACAACAGGGTGACCAACAAGGCCAGGGCGGTGGTAACAACTACCAGCAATCCGCTCCGCGCCAGCAGGCTCCGCGTCCACAGCAGTCGGCACCGCAACAGTCGCGCCCGGCTCCTCAGCAGGCCGCGCCGCAGCCAGCTCCGGACTTCGACAGCTTCGATGACGATATTCCGTTCTAGACAATAGCTTCGATCGAATCAAAGCCCGGCACTCTTCTCAGGATGCCGGGCTTTTTGTTGTCCGGGTTTTGTGGTTAGCGACTGGCAGCCAGGAACTCGTCGGTGGACACCACGTTGGCGTAGGCAAATCCCAGGGCCGACATGAATGCCGCATGAACGTGAGCCGCCGGGACGGTGAGGCCGTTGAATTCCAGGTCACGGGAGGCACAGGCATCGTGGATCACCGTGACGCTGTAGCCGAGGTCGTTGGCGGCGCGGGTGATGCCATCGACACACATGTGACTCATGCTGCCCACCACCACCAGCTCCTTGATGCCTTGCTCGTCGAGAATCGACTGCAGTTCGGTTTCGCGGAACGAGTTGACGAAGTGCTTGAGCACCACCGGCTCATTGCCCTGGTTGAGGACTTTAGGGTGCAGCTTCGCGCCGTCGGAACCCGGGGTGAAAAACGGTGCTTCTTCGGAGGTGAATTCGTGGCGGATGTGCACCACCGAATCACCGGCGTCACGAAAGGCTTTGAGCAGACGGACGGCGTTGTCCGCAGCGGCATCGGCGCCGGCCAGCGGCCACTTGCCTTGGGGGAAGTAGTCTTTTTGGATATCGACTACGATGAGTGCTTGCTTGGCCATGACAGTTTCCTCGAAGTGCGGTTTGGGTGTGGAATGAAGTATTGGCCCTGGCAGACCGTCCGGGGATTGGCCGCACCGACAATAGAAGGGGGAAAACTGACAATGGACGCACAAAGGGCAATCGCCGAGCTGGGGGTGTTGATCTATCCCGGCGCGCAGATGGCGGCGGTGCATGGGTTGACGGACCTGTTCGGGGTGGCCAACCGGATCGCCGCCGAGCATCAAGAGGCGCGCTTGCCATTGCTGCGGGTCAGTCATTGGCAGGTCGATGACGAGCAGGCGCCTACTCGTGTCTATGACAGCCATCCCGCTACGGACGGTGCATTGGTGGCGGTATTGATTCCACCGTCGATTGCCGGGTTCACCGAAGGCCAGGCGCCGCAGACGCTGCTGCGCTGGCTTCACCAACAACATGCCAACGGCGCGACCCTCGGTGGTGTCTGCGTGGGTTCGCTGCTATTGGCTGAAAGTGGACTGCTCGACGGTCGCAGCGCCACCACCCACTGGACTTCCGCAAAAACTTTCGCCGAGCGCTACCCGGCGATCAAGCTCAAGGCCGATACGCCCATCGTCGATGACGGCGACCTGATTACCACTGCCGGCCTGATGGCGTGGTCTGAATTGGGTCTGCGCCTGGTGGATCGTCTGTTGGGCCCGAGCATTGCCACTGGCACTGCGCGTTTTCTGGTGGTGGAACACAGCGACAGCGCCAGTGAGTGCGGCAGCAACTTCGCCCCGATTCTCAACCATGGCGATGCCGCGATTCTCAAGGTTCAACACTGGCTGCAAAGCACCGGGGCCACCAATGTCTCGCTGACGGCGATGGCGGAGCGGGCAGGGCTGGAAGAGCGGACGTTCCTGCGCCGATTCCGTGCGGCAACCGGACTCAAGCCCACGGAGTACTGCCAGCACCTGCGAGTCGGCAAGGCCCGGGAAATGCTCGAATTCACCAATGGCACCATCGATCACATCGCCTGGACCGTGGGATATCAGGATCCGGGGGCGTTTCGTTCGACATTCAAGAAGATTACCGGGCTGGCGCCGAGTGATTATCGGGCGCGGTTTGGGGTGATGCCGAGTGCAGTAACCCGATAGAAGCAACACCACAAATCCCCTGTGGGAGTGCCAACAGCCTTGAGTCGTGCAAAATGCCAGAGTCTTGATGCACGTCGTGCAGAATAAAGCAGGCGCGTGCTACTACCCTTTGTGCAATAGGCTGATTTGCAGAGCGTTTTTCTCAAGAAGCGCTTGGCCTGAACTCTGCACCCCATCAGCTACATTCATTTAGCGACAACTGAAGGGGGACGCATGACCCCAACAACCCGCAAGAAACTGGTAGTCGCCCACTCGGTGCGCCCCGATGCGCCGCAGCACGAAGTTGAAACCAATCGCGCCCTGGCCCGTTGGCTGGCGCAAATCCTCGGACTCAAATTCGGCGGCAGCTTCGACCCGCAGACGCATAGTGGTCGTGACATCTATCTTTTGCCGACCCAGACACTGGTGGGTGCCGCTGCCGCTCGCCAGTTAGGCGTCAGGGGCCCAGAGGATTTGTGGGGCGGTTACGTCGAGTACGATTTCATCTGCACCAAAGCCATCAGCCATGGTTTGTTGAACAGGCATGCCCATGCACCGCAAGGTTGGGCGCCGATGTTTTCCGAGCGGGTGCGCACGGTGGTGCTCGACGGTCTCAGTGTTTTCTCCTTCGACGATGCGCGGCCGGCGGCGGAGCATCTGCTCTACAGCGGTCCGATCCGCATCAAGCCGATTCATGCCTGCGCGGGGCGCGGTCAGGAAGTCATCAATAGCCTCGACCAGTTTGATGAAATCCTCGCCCGTCCTGAAGCGAAAGCGCTGTTCAGTGAAGGCGTGGTGCTGGAGCAGGACCTGGACCAGGTGGTTACCCACAGCGTCGGACAGAGTTTCATAGGCGAAAAGGTGCTGAGTTACTGCGGTGATCAATACTTGACCAAAGACGCTCACGGCGAAGAGGTCTATGGTGGTTCCAATCTGCTGGTGGTGCAGGGTGGCTATGACGATCTGCTGACGCTGGACTTGCCTGATGATGTGCGACTGGCAATCAGGCAGGCCCAGGTGTTCGACGGCGCCGCCGATGAAGCCTATCCCGGTTTCTACGCCTCACGGCGCAATTACGACATCGCCCAGGGTGTCGCCAGCGACGGCCAGCAACGCAGCGGCGTGCTTGAGCAATCCTGGCGCATGGGCGGGGCCAGCAGCGCGGAAGTGGCCGCCTTGCAGAGTTTCGTTAACGATCCGGGGATGCGGGCGATTCGCGTGTCTTCGGTAGAAACCTATAGCGATCAGCCGCTGCCGGCTGACGCCATCGAGGTGTACCGCGGGCCGGCAGAAAACAGTGATTTCCTCCTCAAGTACGTAACGGTCAAATCCTATGACGGCTAGAAGCGAAAGCATTCAAATCGACATCGACGACGAACAGATGAGCGGGACTTTTCTCAGCCCCAAATCGAAAGTCCCCGGCGTATTGTTCGTGCACGGCTGGGGCGGCAGCCAGGAGCGCGACCTGGAACGGGCGAAAGGCATCGCCGGATTGGGTTGTGTGTGCCTGACCTTCGACCTGCGCGGGCACACTGGTGGAACGGGTATTCCGCTGACCCGCGTAACCCGTGAAGACAATCTGCGTGACCTGCTGGCGGCCTACGACCGCTTGCTTGCGCACCCGGCGCTGGATACCTCGGCGATTGCCGTGGTCGGCACCAGCTACGGCGGGTACCTGGCCTCGATCCTCACCTCGCTACGGCCGGTGCGCTGGCTGGCCCTGCGGGTGCCGGCGCTTTACCGCGACGATCAATGGCACACGCCCAAGCGCGATCTGGACAAGCTCGATCTGCGCGATTACCGCAGCACGCTGGTGCGCGCCGATGGTAATCGGGCGCTGCATGCCTGCTCTGAATTTACCGGGGACGTGCTGTTGGTGGAGTCGCAAACCGATGAGTACGTACCCCACGCGACCATCATGAGTTATCGCGCGGCGTGTCAGCAGACCCACTCGCTGACGCATCGGATTATCGACGGTGCCGATCATGCGCTGAGCGATCCCGTTTCACAGCAAGCCTACACCTCGATCCTGGTGGACTGGATCACGGAAATGGTGGTGGGTGAGCGGTTGAGCATTATTCAGGCCAAATGATTTGCGGTGTTCTGACGAATGCCATCGCGGGCAAGCCCGCTCCCACAGGGTTTGGCGGTGAACACAAATAATGTGAACACCAGCAATCACTGTGGGAGCGGGCTTGCCCGCGATGGCGTCAGATCAGTCACTAGTAATCACTTGGGTTTCTTCGCAATTCGCAGCGACTTGGCCTTGGCCTCCACCAGCAGATACATCACCAGCGTGATCAACAACGGCAACAGGAAATAAATCGCCCGATAAGCCAGCAACCCCGCCACCAGACTGCCCCGCGATGCCTCGTGTTGCAGCAGTGCCACGAACACCGCTTCCAGCACACCGAGCCCGGCCGGGATGTGGGTGATGACCCCGGCGATGGCGCTGATCAGCAACACGCCTAGCACCAGCGGATAGTCCAGTTTGCTCGGCAATAGGGTGAAAATTACCGCGGCCATCAACGACCAGTTCAGCGCCCCGAGGGCCAGTTGCAGGATCGCCATGCGCAGTGACGGCAAGTTGATTTCGACCCCGCGAATCGCCCATTCCCGACGCTTGGAAAACTGGCACGCCGCTAGATAGCCCGCGCTCACCAACAACAGCAATACGCCCACCGCTTGTAGCGCGCCGCTGCTCAGTTTCCAGCCTGGCGGCATGCGCACCAGCCCGCTGCTGAAAACCGCGCCTGCAATCACCATGTAGCCGAACCAGTTGGTCGCCAGGCTCAGGCCGAGGATTTTCGCAATGTTGGCTTTGCTCACCCCGAGCCGCGAATACAGCCGATAACGCATGGCAACGCCACCGACCCAGGCGCTCAGATTGAGGTTGAAGGCGTAGCTGATGATGCCCACCGGCAGGATCTGTTTCCACGTCAGGTCCTGGCGGATGTAGGTGCGGCCAATCAGGTCGAAACAGGCGTAGACCAGGAAGCTCACCAGGGTCAGTCCGGCCGCGATGATCAAGGTGCGTACCTTGAAATCGGCCAGGGTGTCGAACACTTCGTTCCATTCGATGCGCTGGGCAAACATCGTCAAGAGGACGATCAACGCCAGGAAAAACAGCATCGTCAGCGGTCTTTTCCAACGGCTCCAGCGCGACTTCGCCGGGTGCTCTGCGTGGGACGCCGCGTGTGCTTCAGTGCGGCTCATGTTGATCGCTCCCGGTCGGTGGGGTGAACGCTTTCAGGCGTGGTTTATGCGCTGGCAACCAACCGGCCCATGCCGGGAAATGGCGCAGGAAGTGGAACACCAGAAAGCCCACGGTCATGTGCCAGATTCGCCCGCGGGGGGCTTTGTCCACCGACATGGCCTTGCAATGGTTATCGCTGAGTTCTTCGAGCCGTTCGAACAGGTCACGGTTGAACGCACGGTCACGGATCAACACGTTGGCCTCCAGGTTCATCGACAGGCTCAACGGGTCAAGGTTGCTGGAGCCAACAGTGCTCCAGTCTTCGTCCACTAGCGCGACTTTGCCGTGCAATGGCCGGTCGCAGTACTCGTAGATTTTCACCCCGGCCTTGAGCAGGTAATCGTAAGTCATGCGCGCCGCCAGTTTGGCCACCAGCATGTCCGGCTGACCCTGCAGGATCAGGCGCACTTCAACGCCGCGGCGCGCGGCGTTGCGGATCTCGCGCAGCAACCTGTAGCCTGGAAAAAAGTAGGCGTTGGCAATGACCACGCGCCGCTGCGCGGTGCGCAGCACCAGGCGGTAAACCTCTTCGATGTCGGTCGCGTGCTCGGCGTTATCGCGGTACACCAGCCGCACCTGGCCGTCGTGATCAGAAACGGCGAGTTCCGAACGCCGTTGCCGACGCCGTTGCCACCAGTATTTGGCTCGGGCCGGGCGACCGCATTGCAGCAGGGCAAAGTGATGAATGTCGGCCACCGCCGGTCCTTGCACCTCAACCGAGTAATCCTGCTTGGCCTCGGGGCCGAAGTCGGCCAGATGATCGGCGGAGAAGTTGATCCCGCCAATGAAGGCAATCGTACCGTCCACCACCACGATTTTGCGGTGCAGGCGTCGGAACCAGTTGGTGCGGATGCCCAGGCGCTTCGGGGCCGGGTCGAACAGCTGTAAATGCACCCCGGCACCGCTTAGGGCGCTGAGGTAGTCGGCACTCAGTTCGCCGCAGCCAAACCCGTCGAAACTGGCGGTGACGCGAACGCCACGCTGGGCCGCGTCGATGAGCACAGTTTTCAATTCTTCGCCGACCTTATCCTCGAACACAATGAAGGTTTCCAGGAGGATTTCAGTTTTGGCCTGGCGCATGGCTTCGAACACCCGGGGGAAATAGGCTTCGCCGTTTTCCAGCATTTCGACCCGATTATTGCCATGCCAGCCGTACTCGACGTCGACCGCCGTCGGCGCGCTCATGGGCGGCGCGGCCATCGTTTTCACCGTGGTTTTTTCCATCGACGGGATGCTCATAACTCGATCTCCACCGACAACGGTGCGTGATCCGAAAGGTGCGACCAGGGACGGCTCGCCAGTACCTGCGGATGGCTGGCCTTGAGGTTGCGTACGTAGATGCGGTCCAGGCGCAGTGCCGGCAATCGCGCGGGGAAACTGCGCGCTGGCTTGCCGTGGTGCTCGGCGAACACTTCGCGCAAACCGCAGGGCTTGAGCAGGGCATCGGCGCGTTGGCGCCAGTCGTTGAAATCACCGGCCACGATCACCGGCGCGTCGCCTGGCAACGACTCAAGACGGCGACGCAGTAACTGGAGCTGTTCATTGCGATGGGTTTCGCGCAAGCCGAGATGGACGCAAATGGCATGCACCTCCGGGCCTTCACCTGGCAGGCGCAGCACGCAATGCAAGATGCCGCGGTTCTCGTGGCCGCTGATGGACACGTCGAGGTTGTCGTGCCGAACGATCTGGAATTTCGACAGCAAGGCGTTGCCGTGATCGCCTGCCGGATAGACCGAGTTGCGGCCGTAGGCAAACTGCGGCCAGAGGGAATCCGCGAGGAATTCATACTGGGGCATCGCCGGCCAATTGTCATAACGCTTGTGGTGATGTTCGTGGGTGCCGTGTACTTCCTGCAGAAACACCACGTCGGCGGACACACTGCGCACCGCTTCGCGCAGTTCAGGCAGGATGAAGCGCCGGTTCAACGCAGTGAAACCCTTGTGGGTGTTGACCGTCAGTATGGTGAAACGGTGCACCGTGCTATCGATGGTCGCCTGTTCGTCGGTGGCGCCAACCGGCTCGGAAATGCTCATGCCAGCACTCCTTCGGCAGCCTGCTCACCGGGGGCGGTGAGCAGGTCTTTGTCGAGGTCGAAGCGTTCCAGCAAACGCCGCGCATCGAAGGGTGCGCGGACCTTGATGTCGTTATCGAAGTAGCAGAACACTTCTCGGGACTTGCGCACCCTGGGTTTCAGGCGCGGCGCGATCAGATGGGGATCAGCCGGTTGCCGCCCATGATGCCAGGCCTCGATCCGGTCACCCCAACGGTTCAATGCCTGAGGGGTGTAGCCGCTGGCGTAAAGTTCTTCGGCACCGTGCAGACGCAAGTACACGAAGTCGCTGGTAAGGTCTTCGCGATACGGCCATTTACCGGCGGTGTCGGCGATGACCAACGCCGTGTTGTAGCGTTTGAGCAGGCGGACAAATGCCGGATCGATGAAGCTCTCGTTGCGGATTTCCACGGCATGGCGCAAGGGCTTTTTCTTGCTCGCCTTGAGGCTGGCGTGGCCGTTCACGTGCGAATCGTGCTGGCGGGCGAGGGCGGCGGCCTGTTGGGTGTCGTGGGGCAATTGCTCGAGGAAGGTCTCGAACAGTTCGGCATCGAATTTGAAGTTGGGCGGAAACTGCCAGAGGATCGGGCCGAGTTTTTCCTTGAGTTCCAGAACCCCCGAGGCGAAGAAATTCGCCAAGGGTTTGTGGATGTCACGCAGACGCTTGATATGGGTGATGAAGCGTGGGGCTTTGACGCTGAACACGAACTGCGCCGGGGTTTCGATATACCACTGGGCGTAGCGTTCGGGCCGTTGCAGGGCGTAGAACGATCCATTGATCTCGATACTGTTGACCGCCCGTGAGGCGAATTGCAATTCGCGTTTCTGGGCCAGCCCCTTCGGGTAGAAATCCCCCCGCCAGGGCATGTAGCGCCAACCTGAAATGCCGATGTGAATCGCCGCCATGTCGCCTCCCGTCTGACTGCCCCCTGATCTTTTGATGACTGCCAGACAGTGACGAAAGTTTCGGCGGGACTACGGACGGTATTTCTCAAACCACCACATCGCCCATGTGTGAGCGAGCCTGCTCGCGAAGGCGTTCTTTCAGTCTCATCCATGTCGGATGTGCTGCCGTCTTCGCGAGCAGGCTCGCTCCCACTGGGTTGATCAGTGACCCGTGATCACGTGTGCAGAGCCCTCAGCCGGCTCTGCATACACCGGCCACGGCGATCCAGACGACTGCGCCACGCAGTCAATGGCAACGAACATGATCGCGATCGCGCTGGCGGCTTTTTCCTTGGGCACTAGACTCGGGGGGTTAGATTGTGCGGAAAAATACAGGGATGAGCATTTGATATTTGTCTTGAGCGCAAAGATTACCGGGCATTTGCCGGTCAGCACCGAACTGGTCCGGCATTTCTCGATCAGTTCCTTACAGTCCTATCCAAAGGAGCGGATGCCTTGATCAGGCTCGAGACGGCGATATTACTGGGGGCGCTGTTGTTCCTCGGCAGCGAGGAACTTCAGGCAGCGGCGATACCGGGGGGGCCAGCAGCGGCCACCGCCGCCACACCGCCGGCACACCCTCAACCCTTGGTACAGGGCGGGTTGCTGGGCGCCATCAGTTCGAGCATCGATGACATCCAGGACAAGCTCAATTTCAACAAGGACCTGCTCGACGCCTGGCGTCTGCGCGCTGACCGTGCGGCCGATGAGGTGGATCAACTGGTCAATCGTCCATCGGCCCGTTCGAGCTGGAGCGTGGCGGGAGATTTCCTGCTGCTGACTGCGGTGTGGGCAGGTGTCTTCGGCCTGCTCTGGATGTTTGGCAAGTTTATGACCGAGCGCCTGTGCCGCCATCGCTTGCTGCTGAGTCGAGAGCGTGGGCAGGCGTTGCTTGGCTATGTATTGCCCTACAGCATTCCTGCGGTGATCAGCCTGCCGTTGACGATTTATGCCAGCCAGTTTTTGCCCGTGTCGGCTGGTCGGGCGCTGGCGTTGTGTTTTGCCTATGCCACCAGCAGTGGCGTGTTCGCTGCATCGTTAGTGATGTCCCTGGTGGTGCTGTTCAATGTCGGGCACAAACGCCGGGCGGTGCAGATCATTCGCCATGACAGCCCACGGCCGCTGTTCGCGATCGGCTTCCTGGTCGCCCTGAGCGACGCCTTGACCAGCCCGCAGATCGCGCATCAATTGGGTAACAATCTCACCAGCAGCATCGCCGTGTTTACCGGACTGGCGGCCTCGATTTCCTTTGGTTTGCTGGTGATCCGCATGCGCCGTCCGGTCGCCCATGTGATCCGCATCCTGCCGCTGGCCCAGCGGCGGGCGCAGCCAGCCGTGCGCGAAACCCTGCGGATTTTTTCCGGGCTCTGGTACTGGCCGATTCTGTTGATGGTGCTGGTGTCTATCATCAACCTGATCGGCATTGGCGATGACAACCAGCAAGTGCTGCGCAGCGCGCTGTTTACCACGGTGCTGCTGATTGCGACGGTGTTTCTCAGCACCACGCTGCACCACTTGTTCAAGTCCCGCAGCGAGTCCGACGTGCGCCGCAGTGGCGCCTACAAAGAGCGCTTCCTGAGCCTCTCCCACGCGTTGTTGCGTATCGCCATGGCCATCGTGTTCATCGATATCCTCGGACGAATCTGGGGCGTGTCGCTGTTCGATTTTGCGGTCAGCAATGCCGTGGGGCGGGCGATCAGTGACTCTTTGAGCCATATCGGTTTGATCTTCCTGGTGACGTGGATGGTCTGGGTGGTGCTCGACACGGCAATCCAGGAAGCCCTGAAACCACCGGCCAGCAAACGCGGGGCACGTCAGCCGAGTACGCGGGTCAAGACCATCCTGCCGTTGCTGCGCAATGCGATCAAAATCATCCTGGTGGTGATCTGCGCCATCACCACCATGGCCAATCTTGGAATCAATGTTGCGCCGTTCCTGGCCGGTGCCGGGGTCATTGGCCTGGCCATCGGTTTCGGTTCCCAGCAACTGGTGCAGGACGTGATCACCGGGTTGTTCATCATCATCGAAGACACCCTGTCCATCGGCGACTGGGTGGTGCTCGATTCCGGACATGCCGGCACGGTAGAAGGCCTGACCATCCGCACCTTGCGCCTGCGCGACGGCAAAGGGTTCGTGCACTCGGTACCCTTTGGCCAGATCAAGGCCGTGACCAACCAATCGCGGCAATTTGCCTATGCGTTCTTCTCCGTGCAGTTCACCTATGACACTGATGTCGACAAGGCCATCGAACTGATTCGCGAGGCCGGGCATTCGATCAGCGACGACCCGTTCCTCAGGTACAACCTGCAAGGGCCGCTGGATGTGTTCGGCGTCGACAAGATGGACCTCAATGGCGTGGTTTTGACGGCACAATTTCGCACCGTGTCGGGCGGGCAGTATGCGGTGAGCCGGGCATTCAACCAGCGTTTGAAAAAGCTTGTGGATAACAGTCCGTGGGTGCATTTCGCGCAGACTTATCCACAGCAGGTTTTGATGCAGAGACAGGCGGCGGAACCTGTGCATGATGGGGCGGCTGAGCCGGAGCATGCGGCGGTGTTATTGCCGGATCGGCCTCGTCCCCAATAAGTTGTGGGCGGTGCTGGCCCCATCGTCGGAACGCCGCCCGGACCAAGCTCGCTCCCACAGTGATCTCTATTGTTCCTTAGTTCTGTATTCACCGACGAACCCTGTGGGAGCGGGCTTGGTCCGGGCGGCGTTCCGACGATGAGGCCAGCCCAGGCAACACTAATGCCGGATCAACTTGCTGTGCACTTCGGCCATGCCCTGCTCATCCAGCTCCAGCCACAAATACTGCTTGCCCGCGATCTCCGCGGCAGCCGGCAGACCATCGCGATACACCAGTCGATTACTCGCCAGCGCCGGCACTTTCGCACCGGGCAGCAGGGTGCCGGCGAGGTTCAGCGGATCGACCCCGCAGACCGCGATCAAGCTGCCGTC
Source organism: Pseudomonas sp. LBUM1649 (assembly GCF_059716155.1). Taxonomy (NCBI): domain Bacteria; kingdom Pseudomonadati; phylum Pseudomonadota; class Gammaproteobacteria; order Pseudomonadales; family Pseudomonadaceae; genus Pseudomonas; species Pseudomonas sp. LBUM1649. Next base: position 5,961,610 of record NZ_CP166807.1, on the reverse strand, counting down.
ATGGGGCCGGCGCCGGACTTCGCGCAGCAATGGAATCGCCTCAGGCAGCGCGAACTGTTCGCCCGCCAACCCGCTGACAAAGCGCCCGCCACGAATCTCGCCCCGCGCTTCCAGCCGATGGAAGTTACGCAGCAATTCCCGCCAGCTCGGCAGCCAATCGGCCTCACGTTCCAGCAATCGCCAGAACACCACACCGTAGCGGCGCAACAAGGTCATGGCGATGTGTTCCAGGGTGTCAGCGGGTGTTGGCGTCGGTCGCGGGTTATCCACAATCGGCGCGGCAACCCCGCGTCGCAACAGTGCCCAGCGCCCGGCATCGTCCATGCCGCCGACAAAGGCCCCGCGCCCGCGTCGGCTACTACGCTGCTGGCGCTTGCTGGCCGGCGTGATCAGCGCCCGCAGGCCGGCAAAGCTGTCGGCGTTCACCAGCCCGGCACCGACCAGTTCCTGCAGGGCGATTTCCAGTTCCGCGCGCAAAAGGTGGGCTTCGTGAATCAGCTCATCGAAAAACAGCGCGCCGTGCTGGCTGAGAGCGGCGTGAACCTTCTGTGTTTTGGGCGACAGTTCGCTGACCGGCGTCTGCTCGGTCAAGTCGCTCAAGAGACCGACCCGATTGCGTGGCAACAACAGAATCGGCGTGCTGCGTAACGCCATACCGGCGCTTTTATTGCGCGCGGTGAGCCGAGTCCAGACCAGTTTGCCGCTGCGACACGCCTCATCCAGCCATGTCGGCGAATAATCCTTGAGTCGGGCCGGCAAGATGTCGCTGTCCCAGGCCGAAGCGGCGGCGGGGTAGCCTTCGAACTGGCCGATGATTGCCGGTAACACCGCGCTGCCTTGGCCTCGGGTGCCGCTGGACAGATGCTGCCAGTCGAACAGAAACCGCATGAAATCCTGCAATGCCACCGGCTCGATTTCCCGGCGCAGGCGCTTGACCGTATAGCGGTGAATCCGTGCCAGCAGATGCCGTTCGCACCATTCATCTTCAGTGCTGCCTGGAGTGAACCGGCCGCGCAGCACGTAGCCTTCGCGTTCGAGTTGCGCCAGCGCCTGGGTGAATTGAGTCGCCGGCAATTGGAGCGGTTCGGCAATCGCCTTCAGCGGCAATGGACCAAAAGCGCTGAGCCGTGCGCGAATCACTTCAAGCACGGCGTTGTCCGCCTCCCAGATTTCATCGAACCCTGGCAACGCCTCCAGCGCCGGCAACAAAACAGCCTGTGGATAAATTGCCCGCAGGCAGGTCAGTCGTTCCCGCGCCAGCCAAAGTGAATGATTAATGCGGCAGGCACGGCCGCTGTCGGCCAGGATATTCAACCAATCGAGCCAAGAGGCGTTGGCGCTGGCCTCGGCCTCGGTGATGCACGCCAGGCTCATCAACGCCTCGTGCATTTCATCGACACCGCTGGGTGCCGGCCAGGCTTCTTCGCGCACGGCGGCAATCGCCTCGGCGTCCAACGCGCCGAGGTCATCGGTGGATTGTGGGTCGCTCCAGCGCCGATTGATAACGGCTTGTGTGCGGCGCTCTTCCAGCGGCGCATCGTCAAGAAAGGTGTAAGGCCGGGCGCTGAGTATTTCCGCCGCCAGCGGCGAGGGCGCCGGCAGGTCGCGGCTGATCAGGCGGATCTCACCGCGTTCCATGCGCCGCAACAACGCCAGCCAGCCTTCGCTGTCCATGGCTTCGTGCAGGCAATCATCGAGGGTTTGCTCCACCAACGGATGGTCGGGAACTTCCCGTTCGCCCACCAGGTTTTCCACGCAGGCATTCTGATCGGGAAACACACTGGCGATCAGGTCTTCACTTTTCATGCGCTGTATTTGCGGCGCGACCTTGCGTCCGCCGGTATAGCGCGGCAAAGCCAGCGCCACTGCGGCATTCCAGCGCCAGCGCACACCGAACAGCGGCGCGTCGAGCACGGCCTGGATCAGCGTGTGTTGCGCGCTGTTGCTGTGCAGATAGCGCCAGACGTCGTCCAGCTCAAAGCTGTGGCTGGTGGACAGCGACAAGACGATGGCGTCCTCGCTGGCGGCGGCCTGCAATTCGAAATTGAAGGTGCGGCAAAAACGCTTGCGCAGGGCCAGGCCCCAGGCGCGATTGATGCGGCTGCCGAACGGGCTGTGGATGTCAGTTGCGTACCGCCCGATTCATCGAAAAACCGCTCCATCAGTAGTGTGTCTTGGGAGGGCAGGGCGCCGAGGGACTGGCGCGCACGAGCGAGGTATTCGATCAATTGCTCAGCGCTGGCCAGGTTCAGGCCGAGGTTTTCGGTCAGCCAGTCGAGGCTTGGCTGCAAGTTGCCGGGCGTAGCGCCCAGTAGCTCATCGAGACGAGCTTGCAGGCGCGCGACGGCAAACGATAGTTCCGCACTGCGCCCCGGCGCTTCACCGAGCCAGAACGGAATGGTCGGAGGTTGGCCCTTAGCGTCTTCGACCCGGACCTTGCCGGTTTCGACCCGAAGGATCCGGTACGAGGTATTGCCCAACTGGAACACGTCGCCAGCGATGCTTTCCACGGCGAAATCTTCGTTGACGCTGCCGATATTCAGCGCTTGCGGCTCCAGCAACACGCTGTAGTCGGCGTTGTCCGGAATCGTCCCGCCGCTGGTCACGGCCGTCAGTTTGGCGCCCCGGCGACCGCGCAGGGTACGGTTCACGGCGTCGCGGTGCAGATAGGCGCTGCGAATACCCTGACGCCCGTTGTAGCCCTCGGCGAGCATCTGCAGCAGCGCCTGATAGTGTTTTTCGTCGAGCGCGGCGTAGGGCGAAGCCTGCCGGAACAACGCCAGCAACGCGTCCTCTGGCCATTCCTGGCAACTGACTTCGGCGATGATCTGTTGCGCCAGGACGTCCAGCGGCGCCTCGGGGATTTGCAGGGTGTCGAGCTCGCCCCGGCGCACGCAGTCGAGCAGCGCGACGCATTCAATCAGGTCGTCGCGGGTGGTGGCGAACAAGCGGCCCTTGGGTGTGCCGCCGACCTGGTGCCCGGAGCGACCGACCCGTTGCAGAAAGCCGGCAATCGAGCGCGGCGAGGCGATCTGGCACACCAGGTCGACGTCGCCAATGTCGATGCCCAACTCCAGCGACGCCGTGGCGATCAGCACTTGCAGCTCGCCACGCTTGAGCCGCTGTTCGGCGTCCAGGCGAAACTCCTTGGCCAGGCTGCCGTGGTGGGCGGCCACGGCGTCTTTGCCCAGGCGTTCGCTCAGGTGGCGGCTCAGGCGTTCGGCCAGGCGCCGGGTGTTGACGAACACCAGTGTGGTGCGGTGCAAGCGGGCGAGGGCGGCAAGACGGTCGTAGACCAGTTCCCAGACATCGTTGGCCATCACCGCCGACAGCGGCACGGGCGGTACTTCGATGCCCAGGTCACGCGGGCGGGCGTGGCCGATATCGACGATCTCGCAAGGACGGTCGCGGCCCACCAGAAAGCGCGATACCGCCTCAATGGGTTTTTGCGTGGCCGACAGGCCGATGCGCACCAACGGTTTGGCGCACAACGCCTGCAAGCGCTCAAGGCTAAGCGCCAGGTGGCTTCCGCGCTTGCTGGCGGCGATGGCATGGATTTCATCGACGATCACCGTACCGGTGGTGCGGAGCATCTGCCGCCCGGAGTCGGAGCCGAGCAGCACGTAAAGCGATTCCGGGGTGGTGACGAGAATGTGCGGCGCGGTCTTGCGCATCGCCGAGCGGTCTTTTTGCGGTGTATCGCCGGTGCGCACGGCGGTGCTGATCCGCAGCTCGGGCAGGCCCATCACCCGCAACTGTTCGGTGATGCCGGCCAACGGGTCTTGCAGGTTGATCTGGATGTCGTTGGACAGCGCCTTGAGCGGCGAGACGTAGACCACCAGGGTTTCGTCCGGCAGGCCTTCGGCGCTTTCCAGGCCACAGTGGACCAGGTCGTCGATGACGGCGAGGAAGGCGGTGAGGGTCTTTCCCGAACCTGTGGGCGCGGCGATCAGGGTCGAGCGGCGCTGGCGGATCAACGGCCACGCCCGGGCCTGGGCGGCGGTGACCGTCGCGAAAGTATTGCTGAACCAGGCGCTGACGGCGGGGTGGAAGCCGGTCAGGGCACTGTCTGCGGGGATGGGCAGGTTCATGGGGCAATTTATGAGGGTGGGGGGTTGAAGTTGCAAGTACCGCTCAAGACCTTTGCTGGCCTTTAGGGCCTCTTCGCGAGCAGGCTCGCTCCCACATTGGGCCGGTGTACACAATTCCATTGTGGGAGCGAGCCTGCTCGCGAAGAGGCCATTAGCAGCACCACAAATCCCGGACATCTACACTTTACGGATGACGGTTGCGCACTAAACCCGCAAAATGCAACGATTCCGGCAACTATCGACGACATCGCCCGCGGGCGCTGTCGATAAAGCCATCGTTCCAATCAGACTGGGCCTGCTGACTCTATGCGAATGCGCCTTATGTTACTGGGCGGCGGAAATGCCCTTGGGCAAGCGCTGATTCGCCTCGGTGCGGAGGAAGACATCGGTTTCCTCGCCCCCCGCCCACCACAAGACGGCTGGGATGCCGCGAGCCTGACGCAACTGCTCGACGACACCCGCCCGGACGCGTTGATCAACCTTGCCTACTACTTCGACTGGTTCCAGGCGGAGGCGGTCAGCGAACAGCGCCTGGCCGGGCAGGAGCGGGCGATCGAGCGCCTGGCCGAACTGTGCCAGCATCACAACATCGTGCTGGTGCAGCCCTCGAGTTATCGCGTGTTCGACGGCTCCCGGGCGACGGCCTATAGCGAAAAAGACGAGCCAATGCCGCTGGGCCTGCGTGGCCAGGCCTTGTGGCGAATCGAGAAAAGCGTGCGCGCCACCTGCCCGCAACATGTGCTGTTGCGTTTCGGCTGGCTGCTCGATGACAGTCCCGACGGCTCCCTCGGACGTTTCCTCGGCCGCGCCGAGCAACCCCAGGAGCTGCTGCTGGCCGACGACCGCCGAGGTAATCCGACACCGGTGGACGACGCGGCCCGCGTGATCATTTCGGTGCTCAAGCAACTCGATTGTTGCGCGCCGCTGTGGGGCACCTACCACTACGCCGGGCATGAGGCGACCACGCCGCTGGCCTTGGGGCAGGCGATTCTCACCGAAGCACGCGCCCTGCACCCGCTGGCTATCGAAGCGCCGACCGCCCAGGCTCATGCCGCGCGACCGGACGCCGCCGAAGAACCGCAGCACGCGGTACTGGCCTGCAAGAAAATTCTGCACACCTTCGGAATCAAGCCACGCGCCTGGCGTGCGGCCCTTCCGAGTCTTCTGGACAGGTTCTATCGTCATGGCTGATCGCCCCGTTTTGATTACCGGGGGGGCCGGTTTCATCGGCTCCCATCTCACCGACGCCTTGCTCGCCAAGGGCTGTTCGGTACGGATTCTCGATGATCTGTCCTCCGGTAAACGCAGCAACCTGCCGCTGGACAATCCCAGGATCGAGCTGATCGTCGGCGACGTGGCCGATGCCGCCCTGGTAACCCGTGCGATGGCCGGGTGCAGCGCCGTGGTGCACCTGGCGGCAGTGGCGTCGGTACAGGCGTCGGTGGACGATCCGGTGAAGACCCACCAGAGCAACTTCATCGGCTCGCTGAATGTCTGCGAAGCCATGCGCCAGGCGGGCGTCAAGCGCGTGCTGTTCGCCTCCAGTGCCGCGGTGTACGGCAACAATGGCGAAGGCGAGTCGATCGATGAAGACACGCCGAAGGCGCCGTTGACACCCTACGCGTCGGACAAGCTGGCGAGCGAGCAATACTTCGATTTCTACCGGCGCGAGCATGGGCTGGAACCGGTGATTTTTCGCTTCTTCAACATCTTCGGCCCACGCCAGGATCCGTCCTCGCCGTACTCCGGGGTGATCAGCATTTTCAGCGAGCGCGCACAGAAAGGCCTGCCGATCACCGTGTTTGGCGACGGTGAGCAGACGCGGGATTTTCTCTACGTCGAGGATCTGGTCGATTTGCTGGTGCAGGCCATCGAGAAACCACAGGTGGAAGACGGCGCGGTTAACGTCGGCTGGAACCAGGCGACCAGCCTCAAGCAAATGCTTGCAGCCCTTGAGGTCGTCGTTGGCAAGCTGCCACCGGTGAGCTACGGCCCGGCGCGCTCCGGTGACATTCGTCATTCACGGGCCAACAACCAGCGTTTGCTGGAGCGCTTCAAAGCGCCCGAGCCGACGCCGTTGAGCGTCGGGCTGGCGCGGTTGCTGGGACAATAGAAAAAGGCGCCTGTCGAGGCGCCTTTGGTATGCATATCGTTCCCACGCTCTGCGGGGGGAATGCCTCAATGGACGCTCTGCGTCTGCTCTTGGAACGCGGAGCGTCCCTGGCTGCATTCCTTTGCTGCGCGTGGGAACGATCATCACCACCACGTGAATGCTTAGAACTTGTAACCCAGACCGACCATGTAGATGAACGGATCGACATCCACGTTCACCCGTGCCCGGGTGCCCGGCGCCACGGCGTCGTTTTCCACGGTGGCGCGGGTATCGATGTCGATGTAACGCACCTGGGCGTTGATCATCACGTTGTCGGTCAGCATGTAGTCGGCACCGACCTGCCAGGCCATGCCCCAGGAATTCTTCGCCTTGAAGTTGCTGAAACCGTTGGCGCTGGCTTCGCTGCCGACGTGTTCATCGTAGATCCAGGTGTAGTTGATGCCGGCGCCCACGTAGGGCTGGAACGCAGACTTCGCATCCAGCGGGTAATACACCACGCTCAGGGTCGGTGGCAGGTGTTTCAGCGATCCGAGCTTGCCGTTCGCCGCGCTCAACGCGGTGCCCTTGAGTTTCACCTCATGCTCGAACGGCGTGGCCGCGAGCAGTTCGATACCCCAGTTGTTGGTGAGCATGTAGGCGACGTTCAGGCCCAGTTGCGTGTCGCTGCTCATGGTCGCCTTGCCACCCAGGTCGGCGCCGCTCAGCGGGCCTTGATCGACCTTGACCGTGGAACTGTCGGCCTCCGGGTTGACGGTAATGGCACCGGCACGAAGGATGATGTCGCCGGCTTCGTGGGCGTGGGCGAACGGGGCTGCAAGCGCCAGCGCTACCAGCGAGGCACCGAGCAAGGACTTGTTCATGGGGGCTCCAAAGGACGTTAAAAATGTTTGATGTCCAATGGTAAGGCGGCTAACGATTCGGTCTTTTGATGCAGCTCAATGAAAGTAAGGATGGGCGGGTTTTGTTGGCGGTTTTGATGGCCCCATCGCGAGCAAGCTTTGCTCCTACAAGGAAGGTTTAACGCTGGACCTGTAGGAGCAAGCGATGCGGCGACCCGACTTGCCCGCGATGGCGTCCTAACGATCAATACATGACTACCGGATTTACTCGGGCAATTCATACAGGTAGATCTTGTCCGCCTCCATCTGATAACCGGCATCCGCCAACTCGCTGGTGGACGGCTTGACCTGCATTGCACCCTCGATCCAGTACGGCTGATACAGCTCGTCGAGCTTCACGCCGACTTCGCTTTTGACATGCACGATCTGGTTCGACGGCGGTGGCGGTACGTGGATGCAGGCGCCGAAATACGGCACCAGCAGAAAGTCCGTGGTACGCCCTTCTTCACTCACTTCCAGCGGCACGATGTAGCCCGGCAAACGAATATTCTGTCCGTCGAGGGCCTTGACCACCGGGGCGTTGGGCATGTCCTGCTTGGCTGCCGGCGCCGATTCTGCGGACAGTGCATCGCTCATCTTCGACAGGTCGTGCAGCGGCGTCATGTTCGGCACTTCCGGTGCCGCATCCGGCGGGATCATTTCCGACCAGGTCAGGTCTTTCGGCGCGGCCGCCCACAACGGCAGGGCGACCAGCATCAACAGCGCAAAGACAGCGCGGGGCATTTTCAACGTCCTCATAAACGGATCGACAGGCCATCGGCCAGGGATTGGCGATAGGCGCGCCAGGCTGGCACGCTGCCCATCAGCAACGCAGCGATCAGAATGCCACCGAGTAGCGTCCATTCATATTCACTAGGCCACGCCAGCGGCAGAAACAGGCCGTAATTGGCTTGCACGTAACCCTGGGCCGCCGCGATGCAGACATAAAGCAGCGCCACGCCGGCAACCACGCCGGTCAGCGCCAGGGCAAACGCCTCCAGCACCAGCAGTGTCGCGACATGCCACGGCCGCGCGCCCACTGAACGCAGGATCGCCATCTCCCGTCGGCGTTCGTTGAGACTGGTGAGAATCGCCGTGAGCATGCCGATCAACCCGGTCAGCACCACGAACAGCGACACCACGAACAAGGCTTTTTCCGCCGTGCTCATCAAATTCCACAACTCTTGCAGCGCAACGCCCGGCAGGATCGCCAGCATCGGTTCGCCACGGAATTCGTTGATTTCGCGCTGCAAGGCAAAGGTTGAAATCTTGCTGTTGAGACCGAGCATGAATGCGGTGATCGCCTGGGGCGTCAGGTCCATGTTGCGCGCCTGATCGGCACTGATCCGCCCGTTGCCCCGGGCCGGCACGCCGTTGTGCCAATCAATGTGAATGGCCTCCATGCCGCCGAGGCTGATATGCAGCGTGCGGTCCACCGGGGTGCCGGTACGCTTGAGAATGCCGACCACGGTGAACGGCTTGTCGTCATGCTTGACCAGGCTGATCACGGCCACGCCGTGGGCCAGCACCAGCTTGTCGCCGAGTTTGTAGTGCAGCGCATCCGCGACTTCGGCACCGAGCACCACTTCGAACGGGTCGGTGGCGAAGGCACGGCCATCGGCCAGTTCCAGGTGTTGCTGGCGGCCGTACTGGTAGTGTTCGAAGTACGTCTCGGTGGTGCCCATCACCCGATAGCCGCGATGGGAATCGCCGAGGGACATCGGAATGGCCCACTTCACTTTCGGGTTGTTGGCGAAATGTTCGAAGCTGTCCCAGCGGATGTTGTTGGTGGCGTTGCCGATGCGGAATACCGAATACAGCAGCAGGTTGACCGAGCCGGAACGCGCGCCGACGATCAGGTCGGTGCCGCTGATGGTGCTGGCGAAACTGGCCTTGGCCTCGGTGCGCACCCGTTCCACGGCCAGCAGCAGGCACACCGACAGGGCAATGGCGAGCGCGGTGAGGATCGCGGTGAAACGACGGTTAGCCAAGCTGGCCATGGCTAGACGAAACAGATACATCTCAGACCTCTGCAGACGTGGCGGCGCGATTGAGTTCGGCCAGCGACAGGTGGCGATCGAACAGCGGCGCCAGGCTCTGGTCATGGCTGACGAACAACAGGCTCGACCCGGCTTCGCGGCATTCGGCGAACAGCAGGCGAATGAAGTTCTCCCGGGCGTCGTAGTCGAGGGCCGAGGTTGGCTCATCGGCGATCACCAGTTCCGGTTGACCGATCAGCGCGCGCGCGGCGGCCACTCGTTGTTGCTGGCCAATGGACAGGGAGTCGGCGCGGCGAGCGAGGATGTTGTCATCCTTCAAACCCAGATGGGCGAGCAGGGTGGCGGCGGCCTGATCGATGCTGCCGTGGCGCTGTTTCGCCCGTTCTGCGCGCAGTTTCGAGAAGTGGCAGGGCAGTTCGACGTTCTCGCGCACTGACAGAAACGGCAGCAAGTTGAACTGCTGGAAGATGTAGCCGGTGTGATCGACGCGAAAGTGATCGCGGGCACCGGCCGAGAGTTCGGTGAGCTCCTGGCCGAGCAGGCGAATGCTGCCGCGATCGGGCTTTTGCACACCGCCGAGCAGGCCGAGCAGGGTGGTCTTGCCGCTGCCGCTGGGGCCCTTGAGGAACAGGGTTTCCCCCGGCTCCAGGCGAAACGCCGGGATATCCAGCAAAGGCGGATGACCGGGCCAGCTGAAGCCCAGGTCGGACAGTTCGATGAGTGCTTGGGTCATAGCGCCGATTTCACGAATGTTGATGACCTGTAGGAGCAAAGCTTGCTCGCGATGGACTCACCGCGGTTTAGATGAAAGACCGCGTCATCGTTCATCGCGGGCAAGCCATGCTCCTACAGGGGCGGGGTGAGTTCAGAATTTCAGGGAGGCAGCCTTCGCCGTCACTTCAACCCCTTGCTGCCCGCTCGGGCCGATCAGTTGTACCTGAATTTTTTGGGTCGCCGGGAAGCTGTTGAAAATATTCGCCAGGTCCAGGGTCTTCAGCGCACCCGGCGTGGCGCAGGTGAATTGGTAACGGGCGTGGATTTCGCTGTGGTCATGGTGGTGCTCGTGAGCGTCTTCATCGTGATCATCGTCGGCATCTGACTTGTCACCGAACAACGGGCTTTCCAGCTCCTGATTTGCCAACACGCAGCCAGCGGCTTTCGGCAGACTGAACAGCGCCAGCGGTTGCTCGAGTCGAGCTCGGGCCGCAGCGACCCTGGTTTTGTCGGCATCGGTGGTGGCGGCGTGCTCGAACCCCACAAGGTTCATCGCCGGACTATCCAGCTCCAGCTCCAGGGTCTGGCCGTCCAGCGCCGCGTTCAGGCGCCCGACGCCGTGCTCGTGGGCGCCAAGGCTGCCGTGCTCATGGTCGTGATCATGTTCGTCAGCGGCATGGGCGACAGCCAGCGGCAACAAGGCAAACGGCAGAGCGAGAAGCAGGTGACGCATGGCGAGTCTCCGAAAGACAAGATGAATAAAATGTTATGTAATCTTATAACGTTCTTCGCGGATTGTGACTGCCTGCTTGGCGTCGCACAAGCCCCATGGGAGCATGGGTATGAAGAAATGTTCGGGAGCTGACTCATGTTGCGAATTCGCGGAAGCATCGGCGACTGGCCGGTGGATTTGACGCTGGAGATGGATGACGCCGATTGGGCGCGGCTGGGTGCGCAGGTGCAGGTGGAAAAAACCGAGGTCAGTGCGCCAGCGGCGAAACCGCTGAATCAGGATGATGCGCTGTGGCAGGTTGCCAGGGATTTGCTGCGCAAGGCCGGGCAATTGAGCGGGCCGGACTTGCTCGATCAACTGGAAGGGCTGACCGGCAGTGCGGCGGCGGGCAAGCGCCTGTTGGTGCGGCTGCGCCATAGCGCAGATGTGAAAGTGGAGAGCGGTACTGATACGCCTATCTTCCATTGGATCGAAAATCCGTAGGAGCATAGCTTGCTCGCGATGGCGATCTCGAGGACGCCATCGCGAGCAAGCTTTGCTCCTACAAGGGGGGGGTTAATACAACGCGGCAAACAACTTGCGGCGGTACGTCGTCACCAGTGGATGATCATTGCCCAGCAATTCAAACACCTGCAGCAAGGTCTTGTGCGGCAAACCTTCGCTGTAGCTGCGGTTGCGGATGAACAGCTTGAGCAGTCCATCCAGCGCCGCGTCGTATTGCTGGCGGGCCAGTTGTTGAACGGCCAGTTGGTAGACCGCTTCATCGTCCTGCGGGTTTTTCGCCAGGCGCGCTTTCAGGTCGGCGGCATCCGGCAAATCCTTGGCCTGGCCGAGGAACTTGATCTGCGCCTTGGCGCCAGCCAGGGCGGCCTTGTGTTCATCACTCTTGACCGCGTCGAGCACGGCTTGCGCTTCGCCCAGCTCACCACGCTCGGTGAGGCAGCGGGCGTAAAGAATCAGCGCCTTGGCGTTGGTGTTGTCTTCGCCCAGCAGCACTTTGAGCAGGGCTTCGGCATCGGCGAAGCGGCTGTCGTCGAACAAGGCCTGGGCCTGTTCGAACGGATCGGCGGCGGCCGGTGGCGGCATTTGTACATGGGGCTCAAGCAGCGCCCGCACGGCCGACTCCGGCTGCGCTCCGGCAAAACCATCTACCGGCTGGCCATCCTTGAACAGCACCACGGTCGGCAGGCTGCGAATACCGAAGCGGGCGACGATGTCCTGTTCGAGGTCGCAGTTGACCTTGGCCAGCAGCAGCTCGCCCTGATAGCTCTCGGCAATGGTCTGCAGCATTGGCATCAGCACCTTGCAGGGCGCACACCATTCGGCCCAGAAATCCACCAGCACCGGTTTGTGGAAGGAATTCTCGATCACCGACTGGTCGAAATCGGCAGTCGTGGCGTCGAAGATGTACGGCGTTTGCTGACTCATGGGGGATCTCGTAAAAGCGTGAATGGGGCAACTATACGGCCTGGCGGGGGCGGCCGGAAGCGGGGGTGGGAGATGGCTAGGTGGTGTCTGGACAAATGTCATCGCGAGCAAGCTTTGCTCCTACAGGATTGACGGTGGCAATGGAATGTGGACCTGTAGAAGCAAGGCTTGCCCGCGATGCTTTTTAGCCGCGCCGCGCGTGGTAGAGGCTCACATGCCGAAACTCTTCCGGCTCGGCCAGGTCCGGCAGGGTCATCGCTTCGAGCATGTCGATGCGTTGATACAACGGATGACGAAAATCCCGCACCCGTGAATCCGCCACCAGAGCTTCCCGGCCACGACTGAGAAACTCATCCAGCAACGGCAGATTCGCCCGGTCGTACAGCACATCGGCCACCAGGATCAGATCAAAGCGATCGGCCTCGGCGAAAAAATCCGTCGAATAGCTGAGCTCAACCTCATTGAGTTCAGCATTCGCCCGACAGGCGGCAACCGCCAGCGGGTCAAGGTCGCAGGCCACCACTTCCAGCGCGCCGGCCTTGACCGCGGCAATCCCCGCGACCCCGGAGCCGGCACCGAAATCCAGCACCCGCTTGCCTTCGACCCAATGCGGATTTGCGGCCAGATAACGGGCCACGGCCAGCCCGCTGGCCCAGCAGAAACTCCAGTACGGCGGATCATGCAGAATGCGCCGGGTCTCTTCCGGGCTGAAGGCGCGGTCCATGTTGTCGCCATCGATCAGCCACAACTTCAGATCAGTCCCCGGCAACTCACAGGCAACCAGTCGCGCATCTCCAAGCAATTCGCCCAACGCCTGTTGCAGGTCCAGCGGCGTCTTCATGGGGCTTTAACGAATTGCAGCTGGCCCAGCGCCTGGGTGGTCGGCTGATAGATCCGCTGTGATGGCAGGTGCAGGATCAGTTGGCCCGACTGGCTGGCGCGGCCGCGCAGTTCAACACGGGCACTCGCCGGAAATGATTCTGGATTGAAGCGCAGATGAAACGGCAACACCTGATTGGTGCCGATCAGGTTGGAACTGGCGAGCAATTGTTGCGGGCGGTCCTTTTCGTCGATCACCAGCAGCGCCAGCTCGACTTCGGCGCCTTCCGGCACGCCTTGCAGGGTACCGCTCAATTCACGTTGATACGCCGGCAGCGGGCCGAGGTTGGCCGACTCCCGGGCTTTTTTCTGCGCTTGCTGCGGCGCTGGGCCTGGTGCTGGCGGCTGGGGGGCATCGCTGCTGCAAGCCACCAACAGGCTGAAAAGGCTGAGCAAGACGAGCGGTCGTAACGGCATTGGCAGCTCCGGAAGGGTGAAATCCATGGATCAAGTGATCATCCCGTCTGTATACCGCAAACCCTATGGCTTGTCTTGCCACCCGGATGCGCTACCATGGCCCTCCCTTTTTTTGTTGCCTGCCACCATGCACTGTCCCTTCTGCGGTGCCAACGACACCAAGGTCATCGACTCGCGTCTGGTCGCCGAGGGCGAACAGGTGCGCCGCCGGCGTGAATGCCTGGCCTGCGGCGAACGTTTCACGACGTTCGAAACCGCTGAACTGGTGTTGCCGCGCCTGATCAAAACCGACGGCAGTCGCCAGCCGTTCGACGAAGAAAAACTCCGCGCCGGGATGCAGCGTGCGCTGGAAAAGCGCCCGGTGAGTGTCGAGCGCCTCGAATCGTCACTGGTGCACATTAAACACAAACTGCGCGCCACCGGCGAACGCGAGGTCAAGTCCCTCGTGGTCGGTGAGCTGGTGATGGCCGAGCTGCAAAAGCTCGACGAAGTCGCCTACATCCGCTTCGCTTCGGTGTATCGCCGCTTTCAGGACCTCAATGAGTTCCGTGAAGAGATCGATCGCCTGGCCCGGGAACCGGTGAAAGAATGACCACGTCCGCAGAACTTGCCATCCTCGACGCCCATTACATGGCCCGTGCTTTGGAACTGGCGCGCAAAGGTCATTACACGACACACCCCAACCCGCGAGTCGGCTGCGTGATCGTGCGTGACGGGCAGATCGTCGGCGAAGGCTGGCACGAGCGCGCCGGTGAGCCCCACGCCGAAGTTCACGCCTTGCGCGCCGCCGGTGAGCTGGCCCGCGGCGCCACCGCTTACGTGACCCTCGAACCCTGCAGTCACCACGGTCGCACGCCACCGTGCGCCGATGCGTTGGTCAACGCCGGTGTGGCGCGGGTCGTGGCGGCGATGCAGGACCCGAACCCGGAAGTTGCCGGTCGTGGTCTGCAACGCCTGGCCCAGGCCGGCATCGCCACCGAAAGCGGAGTGCTTGAAGGTGAGGCGCGCAAGCTCAATCAAGGCTTTCTCAAGCGCATGGAACATGGCTTGCCGTTCGTGCGGGTCAAGTTGGCCATGAGCCTGGATGGTCGCACGGCGATGGAAAGCGGCGAAAGCCAGTGGATCACCGGGCCCGCGGCGCGTTCCGCGGTGCAACGCCTGCGTGCCCAGGCCAGCGTGGTGCTGACCGGTGCCGACACCGTGCTGGCGGACAACGCCCGCTTGACCGTACGTGCCGATGAGCTGGGCCTGGACGCCGGGCAAACCGCGCAGGCGATGAGCCGTCCGCCGCTGCGCGTACTGGTCGACGGGCGTCTGCGCGTACCGCTGGATGCCCCGTTCTTCAAGGCCGGCCCGGCGCTGGTCGCCACCTGCGTAGCGGTGGAAGAGCAATACGCCAATGGCCCGGAATGCTTGATCGTGCCCGGCTATGACGGTCAGGTGGATCTGCGTCAGCTGCTGGTCGAACTTGCCAGCCGTGGCGTCAACGAGGTGTTGGTCGAGGCCGGTCCACGGCTGGCCGGTGCTTTCGCCCAGCTGGGGTTGGTGGACGAGTTCCAGATCTTCATCGCCGGCAAGTTCCTCGGCTCTTGCGCACGGCCGCTGCTGGACTGGCCGCTCGCGCAAATGAAGGATGCGCCGGAGCTCAAAATTACCGAAATTCGTGCGGTTGGCGATGACTGGCGAGTCATCGCCATTCCTGTGCCAGTAGCGAGCGTATAATTCCCGGCCTGCGCCAAGCGAAGGCCCTGTTCTCGAGGAGGACTCCATGTTTACCGGCATCATCGAATCCATCGGTAGTATTCGTGCATTGACCCCTAAAGGCGGAGATGTGCGGGTCCACGTCGAAACCGGCAAGCTCGACTTGAGCGACGTCAAACTGGGCGACAGCATCGCGGTCAACGGCGTGTGCCTGACCGCCGTTGAACTGCCGGGCAACGGCTTTGCGGCTGACGTCAGCCGCGAAACACTCGACTGCACCGCCATGAATGACCTCAAAAGCGGCAGCCCGGTCAATCTGGAAAAAGCTCTGACCCCGACCACTCGCCTCGGCGGGCACCTGGTCAGTGGCCATGTCGATGGCGTGGGCGAAGTGGTTGCCCGTACCGAGAACGCGCGGGCCGTGGAATTCCGCATTCGTGCGCCGAAGGAACTGGCCAAGTACATCGCCCATAAAGGCTCGATCACCGTCGACGGCACCAGCCTGACCGTTAACGCGGTCGATGGTGCCGAGTTCCTGTTGACCATCATTCCGCACACCCTGAGCGAAACCATCATGGCGTCGTACCAGCCGGGTCGCCGGGTAAATCTTGAAGTCGATTTGCTTGCCCGTTATCTGGAGCGCCTACTGTTGGGCGACAAGGCCGCAGAGCCCACTTCCAGTAACATTACCGAAAGCTTTCTGGCCGCCAACGGCTATCTCAAATCCTGACCCAAGGGGGTGCCTTGTGGCGCTCAATAACATCGAAGAACTGGTTGAAGATATCCGCCAAGGCAAGATGGTCATCCTCATGGATGACGAAGACCGCGAGAACGAAGGTGACCTGATCATGGCCGCCGAGTGCTGCCAGCCCGAACACATCAACTTCATGGCCAAGCACGCCCGTGGCCTGATCTGCATGCCGATGAGCCGGGAGCGCTGCGAACTGCTCAAGCTGCCGCTGATGGCACCGCGCAACGGCTCCGGTTTCGGCACCAAGTTCACCGTATCGATCGAAGCGGCCACCGGCGTTACCACCGGCATCTCTGCAGCCGACCGCGCGCGCACCGTGCAAGCGGCTGCCGCCCGTGATGCCAAGGCTGAAGACATCGTCAGCCCCGGCCACATCTTCCCGCTGATGGCCCAGGCCGGCGGCACCTTGGCGCGTGCTGGCCACACCGAAGCCGCGTGCGATCTGGCGCGCATGGCCGGTTTCGAGCCGAGCGGGGTTATCTGCGAAGTGATGAACGACGACGGCACCATGTCCCGTCGCGCCGAGCTGGAAGCTTTCGCTGCCGAACACAACATCAAGATCGGCACCATTGCCGACCTGATTCACTATCGGATGATTCACGAACGTACCGTTCAGCGGATTGCCGAGCAGCCGCTGGACAGCGAATTGGGCCAATTCAACCTGGTGACCTATCGTGATTCCGTGGAAGGCGACGTGCACATGGCCCTGACCCTGGGCAATGTGTGCGCCGAAGAACCGACCTTGGTGCGCGTGCACAACATGGACCCGCTGCGCGACCTGCTGATGGTCAAGCAACCGGGCCGCTGGAGCCTGCGCGCCGCCATGTCCGCGGTTGCCGAGGCCGGCAGTGGCGTGGTGCTGTTGCTCGGACACCCGCTCGACGGTGACGTCTTGTTGGCCCACATCCGCGAAACCGCCGACCACGCGCCGGTGAAAAAACCGACCACCTACAGCACCGTGGGTGCTGGTTCGCAGATCCTGCGCGACCTCGGCGTACGCAAAATGCGCCTTATGTCGGCACCGATGAAATTTAATGCGATATCCGGTTTCGATCTGGAAGTTGTAGAATACGTGCCCTCCGAATAATCACCGGTCGTATCCGGCCCTGTATTCGCGGTTCAAATATCACTGAGGGACGCGTACGAGACGCGTCCCGGCTCTTTAAGAGATCTATCGAATGACCCTGAAGACCATCGAAGGTACCTTCATCGCCCCTAAAGGCCGCTATGCTCTGGTAGTAGGCCGTTTCAACAGTTTCGTCGTTGAAAGCCTGGTCAGCGGTGCTGTTGATGCCCTGGTTCGCCATGGCGTGAGCGAAAGCGACATCACCATCATCCGCGCCCCTGGCGCCTTCGAAATCCCGCTGGTTGCGCAGAAAGTCGCTCAGAAGGGCGAGTTCGCGGCAATCATCGCCCTGGGCGCGGTCATTCGTGGCGGCACTCCGCACTTCGAATACGTGGCTGGCGAGTGCACCAAGGGCCTGGCCCAGGTGTCCATGGAGTTCGGCGTGCCGGTCGCTTTCGGCGTCCTGACCGTTGATTCCATCGAGCAAGCCATTGAACGTTCCGGCACCAAGGCCGGGAACAAAGGTGCCGAAGCTGCCCTGTCCGCTCTGGAAATGGTCAGCCTGCTGGCGCAGTTGGAGGCCAAGTGATTAGCGACGAAAGCGATCGTTTCAACCCGCGCGATCCAAAACCTGCGGATGCTGGCAAGCCATCGAAAAGCGTCAAGCGTCGCGAAGCCCGTCAGCTCGCGACTCAGGCGCTGTACCAATGGCACATGGCCAAGCAGTCGCTGAACGAGATCGAAGCGCAGTTCCGGGTCGATAACGATTTCACCGATGTCGATGGCGCGTACTTCCGCGAAATCCTGCACGGGGTTCCGCAGTTCAAGACCGAAATCGACACCGCGCTCACGCCTTGCCTGGACTTGACCATCGAAGAGCTGGACCCGGTTGAACTGGCGGTTCTGCGCCTGTCCACCTGGGAACTGCTCAAGCGCGTCGACGTACCGTACCGCGTTGTGATCAACGAAGGGATCGAACTGGCCAAGGTCTTCGGTTCCACCGATGGCCACAAGTTCGTCAACGGCGTGCTCGACAAGCTGGCCCCGCGCCTGCGTGAAGCTGAAGTGAAGGCGTTCAAGCGCTGATTGGCGCTTGAGCACTTTGTCTCAGCCATGGGCGAGTTTGAACTGATCCGCAATTTCTTCGCCGCCGCGCCTTGTGCTCAGGGCGGCGAAGGCGTTGCCCTCGGGATCGGCGATGACTGCGCCTTGCTGGCTGTTCCCCCCGGGGAGCAGTTGGCGATTTCTACCGATACGTTGGTAGCCGGCGTGCATTTCGCCGATCCCTGCGATCCGTTTTTGCTCGGTCAGCGCTCGCTGGCCGTGGCCGTCAGCGACCTGGCCGCCATGGGCGCCACGCCCGTTGCCTTTACCCTTGCCCTGACCTTGCCGACGGTGACCACCGATTGGTTGCAGGCCTACGCCCGTGGTTTGAACCAGATGGCGCAAACCTGCGGCGTGGCGCTGGTGGGCGGCGACACCACCCGTGGGCCGCTGAGCCTGACCATGACCGTGTTCGGGCGCGTGCCGGGCGGTCTGGCGCTGACCCGCAGCGGTGCGCAACCGGGTGATCTGCTGTGTGTGGGTGGCGACCTGGGCAATGCCGCCGGTGCCTTGCCATTGGTGCTCGGCCAGCGCACGGCCGAAACGAGCGTTGCCGAACCGTTGCTGGCGCATTACTGGTCGCCACAACCGCAGCTCGGATTAGGGCAGGCGCTGCGTGGTAAAGCCACGTCGGCAATGGATATTTCCGACGGTCTACTGGCTGATTGCGGGCATATCGCGTTGGCCTCGAAGGTCGGTATCGAAGTCGAGCGGGATCGCTTGCCGCTGTCGAAAGCACTGGTTGCCTTCCTCGGACAGTCCGACGCGCAGAGCGCAGCCCTGAGTGGTGGAGACGATTACGTATTGGCCTTCACCTTACCGTCCGTCGAGTTGCCGCTGTTGCTGGCCGACGGCTGGCCGATCCATGTGATTGGGCGGGTGGTAACGGGGCAGGGCGTGACGCTGCTGGACGCCGATGGGCATGACATCACCCCGCAAGCCCGGGGCTTTCAACATTTTCGGGAGACACCGTGACAGATCACCCCAAACAGGTTCCGGCGGAGTTCGTACCGCCATCGGTCTGGCGCAATCCCTGGCATTTCCTGGCGTTTGGCTTTGGCTCGGGCACCTTGCCAAAGGCTCCGGGCACCTGGGGGTCGCTGGTTGCGCTACCCTTCATCCCGTTATGGCAGATGTTGCCCGACTGGGGTTACTGGCTGATGCTGGGCATCACCATGCTGTTCGGCTTCTGGCTGTGCGGCAAGGTGGCCGATGATTTGCGGGTACACGACCACGAAGGTATCGTCTGGGACGAGATGGTCGGCATGTGGATCACCCTGTGGCTGGTGCCCGAAGGCTGGCAGTGGTTGCTGGCGGGGTTTCTGGTGTTCCGCTTCTTCGATATCCTCAAGCCGTGGCCGATTCACTGGGTAGACCGGCATGTGCATGGGGGCGTCGGCATCATGCTCGATGATGTGTTGGCCGGGGTGTTTGCCTGGTTGGCGATGCAGGGGCTGGTATGGATTTTCGCCTGAGGGATTAATTGGGAGAACTAGGGATGGCTCGACGCTGGTTGGTAGCGATGGTGATTGCGCTGTTCGGTGCACTCGCCCAGGCGGAGGAGGCAACCACCGCGCCGTCCGTGATTCATCTGGCCAGCGAAGACTGGGAAGACTATACCGCTGCCGACGGCCACGGCCTGGGCTGGGACGTGTTGCGCAAAGTCTTCGAGCCGGCGGGGGTCAAGCTGGACATCCGAACCGAACCCTATGTGCGCTCAATGGGGCTGGCCGAGCGGGGTGAGGTCGACGCATGTGTCGGCTCCTACCATGAAGAATCCAGCGATGTGCTCTATCCGCGTTGGAGCTTCGATACCGATCATATCTATGCCCTCGGCCTGGCCAGTAGTCCGCAACCGACCCCGCAAAGCCTGGGCAATTACCGACTGGCGTGGGTGCGTGGCTACGATTTTCAGGATTATCTGCCCAATATCCGCCGCTACAACGAAGTGCTACGGCGCACCGGCATCGTTTCGATGCTGACGCAGAACCGCGCCGACTTCTACATCGATGCGCTGACCGAAGTCGATTGGGTGCTCAGCCGGGCGAAGGATCCTTCCCAGTTCCGCCGCACGCATATCGCCGAATTGCCATTGTACCTGTGCTTTGCCAAGACCCCGACGGCCCGCCGCCTGATGGAGTTGTTCGACCAGCGTATGGCGCAATTGGTGAAAAGCGGTGAGCTCAGACCGATCTTCGAGCGCTGGAAGCAACCCTATCCATTCGATGAGAATGAGCAGCTAACCGGCCAGTAATCAGACTTTTTGATAGTTATGGCCGATAATTCAGCCTAAGCGTCGGTTGGAACCTGCTGTTACAATGCCGGCCTGCGAATCTTCAGACTTTTAGATCAGGAGCACACCGGTGCCTGTCGTTTTTGTCGCCGCTTCCAAGCTGCCAACGCCTTTTGCGCAATTCATCATGCACGGCTTTCTCGATGAGGCCACCGGTCGCGAGCACGTTGTGCTGAGCCTGGGTGATATCGCCGACGGTGCCCCGGTACTCGGCCGGTTGCACTCCGAATGCCTGACCGGCGATGCCTTGTTCAGCCAGCGTTGCGACTGCGGCTCGCAACTTGAGGCCGCGCTGCAGGCCATCGCCCGTGAAGGTCGGGGCGTGTTGCTGTACTTGCGTCAGGAAGGCCGTGGCATTGGCCTGCTGAACAAGATCCGCGCCTATGAGCTGCAGGACGGCGGTGCCGACACCGTTGAAGCCAACGAGCGTCTGGGCTTTGCCGCCGACCAGCGCGATTACGCCATGTGCCTGCCGATGCTTGAGCACCTGGGGGTGAAATCCCTGCGCCTGATGACCAACAACCCGCGCAAGGTCAAAGCTTTGACCGACATGGGTATCGCGGTCGCCGAGCGCGTGCCTCTGCACACCGGCCACAATCCGCACAACAAACTCTACCTGGCGACCAAGGCCAGCAAACTCGACCACATGATGGGCAACGAACATCAGGGCGAGGTAGACCGGGCGTGACCCGCGGCCAGGTACGGCGGCGACTGTCCGTCAACTGGTGGCAATACCTGGCGTTGGCCTTGTTGCCGCTGTTCGTGATCAACGCTGTGTTCGGCCAGAGTGAAGCCATCCTGCCGGTGCTGGCGATGCCGTTGTTCATCGCCGGTGTCGCCTCGATGTTTGTCAGCCTGAAGTTCTTTGGCGGCTACAAACATGCGTTGATCGCCACCCAGAAAGCCCTCGATACCCCTGAAGAGCCTGGCGCATGGATCGATCTGGCGGCCAAGCGGCGCACGGCGTTCCTCGCGGCCGGCCTGCCGGCCTGGATCGGTGCATTGGCGGTATTCGTCGGCCTTGAAGCGGTGCCGCTGATGCTGCTGGCGCTGTCGACCGCGGTGCTGTTCTACCTCTACCGTATTCCGCGTCAGCTCGGTTGATGCGCCCTGCCTGGCTGGCGGTGTTGCTGCTGGCCATCAGCGGTTCGGCCGTGGCGGTGGAACGGGTTGTCAGCCTTGCCCCGTCTCTCTCTGAAATGGTCGTCGAACTGGGTTCGGCCGACTTGCTGGTCGGCGTGCTGGACGCCGGTGAGCGTCCCGCCGAACTCAAGGACTTGCCCTCCGTGGGCCGCTACGGTCAGTTGGACATGGAGCGCTTGCTCAGCCTCAAGCCTGATTTGCTGCTGCTCTGGCCCGGCAGTGTCGGCCCGGCCGAGCGTGAGCAACTCAAGCGCTTGAACATCCCGACCTACGTCGCCGAACCGCATGATTTCGAACAACTCACTGGGCAGATCGAGGCGATTGCCTTACAGCTTGGTCGGTCTGAGCGTGGGACGTCTCTGGCCAACGAATTGCGCCAGCGGCTGGATGAACTGCGTCAGCGTTATCGACGGGATCAGCCGTTGCGGGTGTTCTATCAGGTCTGGGACCGGCCGCTGTACACCGTTGGCGGTGGGCAGATCATCAGCGCTGCGCTTGAAGTCTGTGGGGCGCAAAACGTGTTTGCCGATTTGACGTTGCCGGCACCGCAAGTCAGTGTGGAGGCGGTGTTGCAGCGCAATCCCGAGGTTATTCTGGCGGGCGATCAGGTGCAGCTTGATGCGTGGAAGTTGTGGCCGCAGGTGACGGCGGTAGCGACCGGGCAGTTGCTACTGATCACCGACAAAGGCCTGGAGCGGCCGAGCGGGCAGATGATTGAAGCGACGGCCAAGCTTTGTCATTTGATTGCGCCCGACCGCTGACCTGTGGCGAGGGGATTTATCCCCGTTCGGCTGCGAAGCAGTCGTAAAACAATGATTACGGTGTATCTGACACTCCCGTGCTTGCAGGCTTTGGGGCCGCTTCGCAGCCCAACGGGGATAAATCCCCTCACCACAGGGTGACCGAATCGCTTTTAGATCTCCGGGGTCCAGGTCACCCCAAACATCCACCCCCGACCTTCCTCGCGATACCCATACTGGCTGCCTTCATGGCTGTACAGCGCCCGGCTGTATCCCTTGTCCAGCAGGTTATCGACCTTCAGCTCCAGGCTGACCTCAGGGTTGAGTGCCCAACTGCTGCGCAATCCCAGTAACCCATAACCAGCCAATGGCTGTTGGTTGTTCAAATCGTCATAGCTGCTGCTCACTGCTTGCCAGCTGGCGCCCAGGCCCAAGCGGTCGAACTGTCGATCCAGATCCCAGCTCAAGGTACGCCGTGCACGACGGGCCAGGGTATGCCCCGTGTCGCGGTCCCGCGGGTCGATAATTGCCACGCCGAGGTTGCTCTGCCAGCCGAACAGTTCCTGTTTCAACGCCGCTTCAAAGCCGTTGATGCGTGCCGAGGCCACGTTCTCTGGCCGTGAGTTACTGCCGAAGATGATCGCGTCTTCGAGGTCCGTGCGGTACAGCGAGGCCTCCAGGCGACTGCTCTCGGTCAATTGGCTGCGCCATTGCAGTTCATAGCTTTTCGAGGTCTCGGGTTTCAGGTCCGGGTTGCTGAAGTCCGGGTAGTACAGGTCGTTGAAGGTCGGTGCACGGAAACCTTCGCTGTAGGTCAGCAGCACATCGTTGTCCGGGTTCAGCGGCAGGGTGAAGGTGCCGCTCCAGCTGTTCTGGCCGCCGAACTGCTGGTTCTGGTCGCGACGCAGGCCCAGTTCGGTGGAGAAGCTGTCGGCCTGATAGCGATGCTGGATAAATGCCGCGCGGTTCCAGCGACTGTCCTCGTCGAACGGCGTGCTGCTGTTGACCCGGTCTTCGTACCAGTCGCCGCCGAGGATCAGGCTGTTGCGCTCGTTGAGCGTCAGGTCGTTCTGCCAGTTCACAGAGTCGCGGTAGGTGTTGAACACGCTGCGCTCATCGCTGAGCTTGTCGAACGTCTTCTCGCGGTTTTCGCTGTGGCCGAATTCGACGCGGGTTTTCCACAGGTCGTTGACCCGTGCGTCGACGTAGCTACTGACACTGCTCACATCGAATTCGTTGTAGGGCTGCTGCTGGACTGACTCGAACGTGTTCAGGTCGAAGCGGCCGAACGGATTGTCGAATTCGCTTTTGCCACGATTATCCAGCAGATTGGCGCCGATCTCGACGTCGTCGCTTAGGGCGTGACTCAGGCTCAGGCTCAGGGATTTGTTGCGGTACGCGTCGTGATCACCGTCGCTGGGATACGACTCATGGGTGCGATCGATTCCGGCGGATTCGTCCAGGCTGGCGCCGAGGTTGAAGCGGGTTTGCTCATCGCCGCCGGACAAGCCGAGGCTGCGCTCCCAGGTCTGATTGCTGCCAAAACCCATATGCAGCCTGGGTTGCAGGCCGGGTTCGCTGCCGCGCCGGGTGAAGATCTGGATCACCCCGCCAATCGCATCGCTGCCGTAGATCACCGAACGGGAGCCGCGCAGCACTTCCACGCGCTCGACCTGGTCGATGTTGATGTGTTGCAGGTTGCTGTCACCGGAGGATGAGTTGCCGATCCGTTGGCCGTCCACCAGCACCAGGCTCTGGGCCGACTGCGTGCCGCGAATGTAAACCCCCGGCAGGCTGCCGCGCCCGCCGGTTTGTGCCACTTGCACCCCCGGTACACGGCGCAGCAGATCAGTGACGCTGTTCGATTGCAGACGGTCGATGTCTTCACGGGTGAATACCGTGTTGGCAGCGCTGCTGTCGTTGCGCGCCTCGACCTGGCGGTTGGCGCTGATCAGCACGTCCGGCAGCTTCAGGGCCTGGTCGCGTTCGAAGGTGTCGGCCAGCAGTGGGCCGGCTGGCAGGAGGGTCAGCGTCAGGGCGAGGGGGGAGAGTTTCATCGGCAGTCCGTTGGTGCGTTGGAGCGAACAAAATTTGAAGATCACAAAAAACCAATGTGGGAGCGAGCCTTTGTGGTGAGGGGATTTAGCGAAACGTCGCACCGCCCCGTTGGGTCGCGCAGCGGCCCCAAAACCTGCAACAGCGGAGTATCGATACACCGCTTGCACTGGCTTTGCGACTGCTTCGCAGCCGAACGGGGATAAATCCCCTCACCACAAAGGCTCGCTCCCACAGGGGGTGGCGTTTAAATGTTGAGCAGTTGCAAACGCTCGCGGATCGAAGCCTCGATCCCGGCCTCATCCAACCCACACTCAGCCAGCATTTGCGCAGGCTTGGCATGTTCGACATAGATGTCCGGCAAGCCCAGATGCAAGATCGACTTGAGGATGTTCTCCCGAGCGAGAAACTCGCTGACCGCGCCGCCGGCACCGCCCATGATGGCGTTTTCTTCGACGGTCACCAGCAGGTCGTGGCTGGCGGCGACTTCTCGAACGAGCGCTTCATCCAGCGGTTTGACGAAGCGCATGTCGACCACGGTCGCGTCCAGCGTCTCGGCGACTTTCAGTGCCTCGGCCAGTTGCACGCCGAACACCAGCAGGGCGACCTTGCTGCCCTGGCGGCGAATGACGCCCTTGCCGATTTCGATAGGTTCGAGGTTTTTCTCGATGGTCGAGTTCGGGCCGCTGCCGCGCGGATAGCGCACTGCCGCCGGGCCGTTGTACAGATGGCCGGTGGTGAGCATCTTGCGCAATTCGTTTTCGTCGCTCGGGGTCATCACCAGCATGCCGGGGATGCAACGCAGGAACGACAGGTCGAAGCTGCCGGCATGGGTCGGACCGTCTTCGCCTACCAGACCGGCACGATCGATCGCGAACAGCACGTCGAGGTTTTGTACCGCGACGTCATGCACCAACTGGTCGTAACCGCGCTGCAGGAAGGTCGAGTAGATCGCCACCACCGGCTTCGCGCCTTCGCAGGCCATGCCGGCCGCCAGGGTCACGGCGTGTTGCTCAGCAATCGCCACGTCGAAGTAGCGCAGCGGGAAGCGCTCGCTGAAGGCCACCAGGTCCGAGCCTTCCTTCATCGCCGGGGTGATTCCGACCAGGCGCGGGTCGGCAGCCGCCATGTCGCACAGCCATTCGCCGAACACGCCGGAGTACTTCGGCCCGCTGGCTTTTTTCGGTGCAGCGGCCGGGGCGTCCAAGGGTTCGAGCTTGGTGATGGCGTGGTAACCGATCGGGTCGACTTCCGCCGGGGCGAAGCCTTTGCCTTTCTTGGTGACGACGTGCAGGAACTGCGGGCCTTTGAGATCGCGCATGTTGCGCAGGGTGGCGATCAGGGTTGGCAGGTCGTGGCCATCGATCGGGCCGATATAGTTCCAGCCCAGCTCTTCGAACAGCGTGCCGGGTACCAGCATGCCTTTTGCGTATTCTTCGGTGCGACGGGCGATTTCCCAGGCACCGGGCAGGCGCGACAGCACTTTTTTGCTGCCCTCGCGCATGCTCGCGTAGGTGCGGCTGGAAAGGATCTTCGCCAGGTAGTTCGACAAGCCGCCGACGTTGCGCGAGATCGACATGTCATTGTCGTTGAGGATCACCAGCATGTTGGCGTCCACTTCCGGGGCGTGGTTCAGCGCTTCGAACGCCATGCCGGCCGTTAGTGCGCCGTCGCCGATCACGGCAATCGCCTTGCGCTCGCTGTTCTGCAGGCGGGCGGCGATCGCCATGCCCAGGGCTGCGCTGATCGAGGTGCTGGAGTGGCCGACGCCAAAGGTGTCGTACTCGCTCTCGGAACGGCGCGGGAAGGCGGCAATGCCGTCCTTCTGGCGCAGGGTGTCCATGCGCTCGCGACGACCGGTGAGGATCTTGTGTGGATAAGCCTGGTGACCCACGTCCCACACCAGCCGGTCGTCCGGGGTGTCGAAAACGTAATGCAACGCGATGGTCAGCTCGATGACGCCCAGACCTGCACCGAAATGCCCACCGGTCTGACCGACCGTGTAGAGCAATTCCAGGCGCA
This sequence comes from Pseudomonas sp. LBUM1649, assembly GCF_059716155.1. Classification (NCBI taxonomy): domain Bacteria; kingdom Pseudomonadati; phylum Pseudomonadota; class Gammaproteobacteria; order Pseudomonadales; family Pseudomonadaceae; genus Pseudomonas; species Pseudomonas sp. LBUM1649. Next base: position 5,935,482 of record NZ_CP166807.1, on the reverse strand, counting down.
ACTCATCGGCCAGGGTTTCCAGCTCGGCTTCGCCTAACCGGCGCAGGCCGTCCGGCGTGTTCGCGCGGTCGAGCAGGGGCGTGGTCGGGCGCTTGCGGGGAATCTCATGAAACGTCGTGGGCATCAGGCGAATCGTTATAGGTATAAAAGATGCGGCAGTTTACCTGATGCATCGGCCCCTGCCCACGCGTTGGTCTTTTTTGGCGGATACGCCGTCAGCTGCGTCGATCGACGATGTAACGGGCCAGGTCGCGCAGTGGCTCGGCAGCCGCGTCAAACGGTCGCAGCGCATGCAGCGCCTGATCGCGCAGTTCCAGGGCGTAGGCCTTGGCGGCGTCGAGGCCGAGCAGTGCCGGGTAGGTTGGCTTGTCGCGGGCAATGTCGGCGCCTTGGCGTTTGCCGAGGGTTTCGGTATCGCTTTCGACGTCGAGAATGTCGTCCTGGACCTGGAATGCCAGGCCGATGGCCTGTGCATAAGTCTGCAGGGATTTGAGTTCGTCCTTCTCGGCGCGACCACTGGCCAGGGCGCCGAGCTTGACGCTGACTTCAATCAGCGCGCCGGTCTTGTGCCGGTGCATGTATTCGAGTGCCTGCTGATCGAGTTTCAGGCCGACCGAGCCAAGGTCGATGGCCTGGCCGCCGACCATACCCGCCGGACCTGCCGCCAATGCCAGCGCACTGACCATTTGCAGGCGGATCTCTGCGTCGGCATTGCTCAGGCGTGGGTCGAGCAGGGCGCTGAACGCCAGGCTCTGCAAGCCATCACCGGCGAGGATCGCGCAGGCTTCATCGAATTTCTTGTGCGTAGTCGGCTGGCCGCGACGCAGATCGTCGTCGTCCATGGCCGGCAAATCGTCGTGCACCAGCGAATAGGCGTGGATCAATTCAACCGCGCAGGCTGCGCCGTTGGCTTGCTCGGCCTTGCCGCCCAGCGCTTCGCACGCGGCGTAGGCCAGCAGCGGGCGCACCCGTTTGCCGCCGTTCATCACGCTGTAGCGCATGGCCTCGTACAAGCGCGCCAGCTCAGGGCCTGGCGCGATGAACAGGGTTTCCATGGCGGCGTCGACGCGGGCCTGGCTGGTCGCCGAATACGCTGCAATCATTCTGGTTGATCCGCGTCGAAGGGTTCCTCGGCCAACTCGCCGTCACGCTCGAGCAGCACCTGAACCTTTTGCTCGGCCTGGGCCAGCGCCGCCTGGCAATCGCGGGTCAGGCCGATGCCTTGCTCGAAAGCGGTCAGCGAGTCTTCCAGCGATAATTCGCCATTCTCCAGACGCTCTACCAGCGTTTGCAGGTCAGCGAGGGATTGTTCGAAATCCAGTGCAGCTTTTTTGCGGGCCATGGCGGCGATTTCCGGTTGACGTTAAACCGGCGCGACACTAGCAGATAGGGGGTTTATGGGCAAATGAGCGGGGCGTTTGAAACCTTGGATTCGGGGCTCAGGTTGGCACGTCATCGGGGTGCTGGATCCGGTACCGAGTGCTGCGCCCACCACCGGGCAGGCGCTGCAGGCATCCCTTGTCCAGCAGTTCAGCCAGATGGCGGGTCGCGGTCGCCTTGGATACTTTCGCCACAGTTTGATATTGCGCGGCGCTGATCCCGTCCTCGAATCCTCGCTCTCCGCCATCCAGCAAGCGATTCAGCACCTTGGTCTGCTCGGTCGACAGTTCGGATTGCCGGTGCGCCTGCCAAAAGCGGGCCTTGCCCAGCACCGACTCGATCCGCGTCATGGCTTGCTGCAAGCTGCGCAACAAGGTCTGTAGAAACCACTCCAGCCAATCGGTGATGTCCAGGGTGGCTTTCTGACTGTTTTCCAACACGCGGTAATAGCCAGAGCGATCTTCCAGGATGCTCGCCGACATGGCGTAGAAGCGAATCGCCTGAGCCTCGCCCTGAGCCAGGGCAAGGTCGGTGATGGTTCGAGTCAGACGGCCATTGCCGTCATCAAAAGGGTGAAGCGTGACGAACCAGAAGTGCGCGATCCCGGCCCGCAGTAACGGATCGAGTCCCGTCTGATTCCGGCTGCTTTCAAACCAGTCGAGGAACCTATCGACCTGGCGCTCAAGGCCATGGCGTGGTGGCGCTTCGAAGTGAACGGTCGGCCTGTCGAGTCGACCGGACACCACTTGCATCGGATCATCGCCGCGCAATGCGCCGACACGCATGCTCCGGGCGGCGAGGTCGGTGTTTGGTTCAGGAAACAACCATGCATGCCAATCCAGCAATCGTTCCAGTGTGAGTGGTTCGGCGAAATGCTGTGTGGCATCGAGCATCAACTGCGCCAGGCCTTCGCTGCGCTGGCTGACATGGTTGCCATCAAGCTGCTCCAGCCCCAGCCGTCTCGCCAGTGAAGAGCGCACCGAACCGACATTCAGCTGCTCACCTTCAATGGCGGACGAGGTGACGATGTTTTGCAGCAATGCATCCAGTTCGCTTTGCGCACTGAGCGAACGGCCCACGGAACTGGCCATGCCCATCAATCGACCTTGTGCCTGGACACACTGGCGCAGCAACGGCGCCAAGCGTTCGGCATTCCAGGTGAAATTCGGCCAATCGGGCTGCTGCCAGATCCAGAAAGGTGCCATGAACTCGCTACTCTTTGAAGGTGTAAGCCGATTAGAAAGACTATTCGGCTCATATAGTGAGCCGAATATGATCTTTATTCGGCTCACCGTCCAGCCACCCGTGTGATTCCCACCGCATTTTCAGACGGATCTGATTGTTACGCGCGGACTGAGCGTCTAACCTTCGCGCCATCTACGACCCGACAGTCATGGGGCTTTCAGACGAAACGCAGTATCCGCATCTGTAACGCGCCGAGGATCAGGCGCAAGGTTTCGTCATGCATGGCAGGAGGCGTCACATGCGCTCATTTCTTTTGCTGCTGATCGGGTGGGCCTGTGCACCCGCCCTGGCCGCGCCGAGTGCCGAACTGTCGGATCCGGTGGGCGGCTGGCGCTTCAACGGTTTGTTGGACCGTACGGAAAATCCGCAAGTCGCCTATCCCACGCCACCCATCGACCGCGGTGTGCAGCGCAATCGCACGATGATCCAAGGCCAGCTCAAGACTATCGGCACGCAACGTGGGCCCCACACTTTGGCGGTCAGCGGGGCGCTTATGAAAGCAAGGTCGATGAGCACGCGTTCCCGGTGGTCGAGAAACAACAAGGTAACAACCGCCAATGGCAGCGTCAGGTCAGCTCCAGTTTCGGTCCGTATGCGGCCCAAACTGCTGGACAAGGCCCTTGACTTTCTTCCAGACATTAAAAAGCCGGCTTGTGGCCGGCTTCTCGGGGACTGGATTGGTTCATTTTTGGTAAACCGCGCCAGCCTTCAAAACGTACACCCGGATCTTGCGTCCGGCTGTGGGACTCGGCGAGAAAGTCATCTGCCTTGTCGGTGCGATCAGGGCCGCTTGGCGGGTCGATGCGCAAATATGGGGCGCAGCATACTGATTTTTTTGCAGAATTCCCAGCTTGGTGTGCGAGTTGGCATGTCCGGGGGCTACAGGAACGGCAGCGGTGGCCGTCGTTTGTTCAGCGTCGACCACCAGAACACCCAGCCCAGTACCCTGATGTTCTGCTCTTCGATTTGTGCGGGTCTGAAGATTTCATCCGGGTAATCCGCGCGGTTATGGCTGCGCAATCGCAGGGAATTGCCGGGCATTCGGTGCAGGTATTTGATGCGCAGCATGCCGTCATGTTCGATCGCGTAGATCTCGCCATCGATAATCTGGGTCAGCCCGCGATCGATCGCCAGGGTGGAGCCGTCATCGATTTTCTCCGCCATGCTGTTGCCGATCATGGCGGCGCCGATGGCGTCGGTGTGATTGATTTCCAGGGAGTCGAGGTGGCTGCGGGGCAGGCGCAGGCATTGTTCGCGGTCTTCGATGACGTGGGTTTTGTTGGAGCCTGGGGCCTTGATCACTTCCTTGTAGAAGGGCAATTCGATGTCGGTGGGCTCAACCACCGTGTATACACCACGGATCGCCTGGGCATCGAAGGTGTAGCCGGTGTCGTCGACCAGGCGCAGGTGCCTGGCGTCTTTCGAGCCTTCGCCAGTTTTCAGCCAGTCGCTGTTGACCGAGAGTTTTCTGGCGACTTCTTCCATGCAATGGGCGGGGACACCGCGGGTGTACCAGTTGTGTACATTTTGCGGAGCCGTATCCAGGAATTCGGCAAATCCTGTTGTCGTGATGTTCGCTGCTTCAAGGAGCGCTTTAAACCGTGGGCCGCTAGTGTTCTTTTTCATGAGCGGGAGTCTACTGGCGCCGCTCAGGGGTTTGAATAAACGGCCCGTTCAAATTTCGAGGGAAATTTACGACTGGATGTGAGACGCGTTGGGTAAAAAATAAACAGGAAAACCCGGAAATACCGCGCGTTAAACGAATTGTTTAAAGCGGCTTTACAGGCGCCCAAAAAAAACCCCGGATCAACCGGGGTTCTTCTCGAAGCTTACGGCTCAAAGCCGGCAGCTGCTCTTAGCCTTTATAGGCAGCAACCGATTTCATGATCGCATCACGGGCGGCGTCTGCGCCGTCCCAGCCTTCGATCTTCACCCATTTGCCTTTTTCGAGATCTTTGTAGTTCGCGAAGAAGTGCTCGATCTGCTGGATCAGCAGCGCTGGCAGGTCGGTGTATTCCTTCACGTCGACGTACAGCTGGGACAGCTTGTCGTGTGGAACCGCGATCACTTTGGCATCGCCGCCGCCATCGTCGGTCATGTTCAGGATGCCGACCGGACGAGCGCGGATCACCGAACCTGGAGCAACCGGATAAGGGGTAACGACCAACACGTCGAGGGGGTCACCGTCGTCTGCCAGGGTGTTCGGGATGTAACCGTAGTTGGCCGGGTAGAACATTGGGGTGGCCATGAAACGGTCAACGAACAGGCAATCGCTGTCTTTGTCGATTTCGTATTTGATCGGCGCGTGGTTGGCCGGAATCTCGATCGCGACGTAGATGTCGTTCGGCAGGTCTTTGCCAGCCGGAATCTTGCTGTAGCTCATTGGGCGTTGCCCCCGTTAGTTGACCAGAAACACTTGGCCGGATTGACCAAAAAGTGGCGGCGATTATAGGCATATTCCTACGTCGACGCCACGTACCAGAGGTCGTGTAGACCTTAGTCGTGTGCCTGATAGACCGGGTTTTCGGCCAGAAGTTGCCGCAGTCTCGCCAGTGGGTCCTGGCGATAGAACAGCTTCAGTTGCTCATAGACCTGTGGATAAGCCTCGTGCAGCAAATCCGGGGCACTGAAGAAGTATTCGCTGGTGACGGCGAAAAACTCGGCAGGGTTTTCTGCGGCATACGGATCAATGGCGGTCTCGGCGTCTGGATTGCAGTCCAGTTGGCGGTCGAGATCGTCGTAGGCTTCTTGCATGACCCTGGCCCAGTCGCTGACCCGCATGTCCGCGTGCAGCGGTGGCAGGCCGTTGGCGTCGCCGTTGAGCATGTCGAGCTTGTGTGCCAATTCGTGGATCACCAGGTTGTAGCCTTCCCAGCCGCCGCTGGCCATGACGCCGGGCCAGGCCAGGATGATCGGCCCTTGCTGCCAAGCTTCGCCGCTGTGCTCGCCATCCCATTCGTGTTCGACGCCACTGGCGTCACGATGGCGCTGGGGGCTGAGGAAATCGTCGGGGTAGAGAACGATTTCGTGAAAGCCCTGATACCAGTTCAGGTCACCCAGATGCAGTAACGGCAATTGCGCCTGGGCGGCGAGCAGCAGGCGTTGTTCCTGATGCAGCTCGACTCCGGGCAGGGCGGTCAGGTGTTTGTCTTGCAGAAACAGTACGCAGGCTTCGCGCAGCCACTGGTCTTCGGCGGCGCTGATGCCATCCAGAAAACTCAGGTGATGGCGCACCCGCAGCCACATCTCGTCGGCTATCGGGTACTTGGCCAAGGTGCGCCGACGTCGCCAGGCGCCAAGGGACCACATCGTTCAGCGCGATGCGGTTTTGGAGTTCGAACCGCCAAAACGGCTGCGCACAATGCCAATGATCATCGGCACCAGCGACAGCAGGATGATGCCGACCACCAGCAGCGACAGGTTCGATTTGATGAAGGGTACATTGCCGAAGAAGTAACCCAGGGTGACCAGGCCACCGACCCAGAGAATCGTGCCCAGCACGCTGAAGGCGAAGAAACGCGGGTACGGCATTTTCGCGACGCCGGCGACGAAGGGGGCAAAGGTGCGGATGATTGGCAGGAAACGCGCCAGGGTAACGGTTTTGCCGCCGTGTTTGTCATAGAAGTCGTGGGTTTGCTGCAGGTAGTCGCGCCGGAAGATCTTCGAGTTCGGGTTGCTGAACAATCGCTCGCCGGCCGTGCGTCCGATGATGTAGTTGGTGCTGTCACCGAGGATCGCCGCGAGCATCAGCAAACCGCCCAGCAACACCGGGTCCATGCCGCCACCGGCCGCGACGGCGCCAGCGATGAACAGCAGTGAATCGCCCGGCAGGAAGGGCATGACCACCAGGCCGGTTTCACAGAAGATCACCAGAAACAGAATGGCGTAGATCCATGGCCCATAGTTGGTGACCAGCAAATCGAGGTAGACATCGAGATGCAGGACGAGATCGAGCGGGTTGAAATCCATGGACGGCACCTGTGGTAACGGCCCGACACGGCAGGCCTGCGGATGACTTCGCGTAAGACTACAGACAGGAGGTAGTTTTTCTTACAAGCCGGAAAGAAGGGAATTATACGGGCTGGGAGGTGAAAAGCGCGTGGGGTTTGTAGCAGGGAATTTCGGAGTGTATTGAGCACAAGATCACAGCCTTCGGCCGAAAGCTGCGATCTTTTTTGACCTTACAACTCGTCGCTGATCGGCAACACGTAGTTCTTGAACTCGGTGTCTTCCTTGAATCCAATGGATTCGTAGGTTTTCTGCGCCACTTCGTTGTTGCTGCTGGTGGACACGCGCATGCGCACGGCGTTGGTTTCCTTGGCCATTTTCTTCGCAGTGCGGATCAGGTTGTCGGCCACCAGTTGGCGGCGGGCGTCTTCGGCGACGTAGATGTCGTTGAGAATCCACACGCGTTTAAGCGAAAGCGAAGAAAAGCTGGGGTAGAGCTGACAGAAACCCATCAATTTGTTGTTGCCGTCCTCGGACAGGGCCAGGTAGATCACCGATTCCTTTCGACGCAGGCGTTTCTCGAGGAACGCCCGGGACGAGTCCGGATACGCCAGGGAGCCATAAAACTCGCGATATTTGACGAACAACGGGGTGAGCAGGTCCAGGTGTTCGAGGGTCGCTTGAATAATCCGCATGGTAGGTCTCGTCTTCAAGTGGCTGTCTTCACGTGCTTTGGCGGCAAAGGGTACTCACTGGCAGCCGTTCGTCGATCCTGCCTGAAAAAGGTGAGAAAGTGCAATGCGGAAGCGGTTCAGGCTTGCGGTGAATCAAGTAGGAAATTTCCTTTTATGTCCGCTCCTGCGTCCGACTCCAGCGTTTGCACCTGCGCTTCGTCCTTCAGGTTGACTCCGGATAACTGTCGCCGGCATGCCTCGCGCATCAAATACAGCAAACGGTGTGCCGCCATGCCGTAAGTCAGGCCTTCGAGGCGCACATTCGAGATGCAGTTGCGATAGGCATCGGTCAGGCCGACCTTTGGATTGTAGGTGAAATATAATCCCAGGCTGTCTGGAGAGCTCAGGCCAGGGCGTTCGCCGATCAGGATCACGGTCATTTTTGCGCCCAGCAGTTCGCCGATCTCATCGGCTACCGCGACCCGGCCCTGTTCCACCAGCATCACAGGTGCCATTGACCATCCGTCGGCTGAACTCTGCTCTGCAAAGCGCGCCAGGAACGGCAGTGTATGGCGATGAACAGCCAATGCCGACAAACCATCAGCTACCACTATGGCCAGATCGACTTTGGCAGGATTGGCCGCGGCGTATTGGCGCAGTTTTTTTGCCGACTCCGCGCTCAATTTGCGCCCCAGATCGGGGCGCTGCAGGTAGCTGTTGCGATCAGGCGCGGCGCTATGCAGCAACAGGCTGTCACGTCCGCATTCGGCCAGTTGCTCGCTGAGGGAGGCGTGATCAAACGGCAGGTGCACCGCGTCTCGTGCCTGGGCGTGGGCAAACTGAAAGTCCAGCTGGGCGCGGGTGGGCAGGCTGGTGCCGGTGCGGCCCAGGGCAATTCGTGCGGGGGTCAGGCGTCGCAGTTCCAGCCACGGGTTGTGCGGATCAAAGGGTGGTTTTTCCATATCGACACTCATCCCAATTGCGCCAAGGCCTGGCGGAAGGCCGGCGGCAGGCTGTTACCGAAGAGGACCTTGCCGTCCGGCTGAGTGAAGATGCCCATTTTCGCCAGCCATTGCTCGAACTCCGGCGCAGGCTTGAGCCCCAGCGTCTGTCGGGCGTAAAGCGCATCGTGGAACGACGTGGTCTGGTAGTTGAGCATGATGTCGTCGGAACCGGGGATGCCCATGATGAAATTGATCCCGGCGACCCCGAGCAGGGTCAACAGGGTGTCCATGTCATCCTGGTCGGCCTCGGCATGGTTGGTGTAACAGATATCGCAGCCCATCGGTACACCCAGCAGCTTGCCGCAGAAGTGGTCTTCGAGGCCGGCGCGGATGATCTGTTTGCCGTTGTAGAGGTATTCGGGGCCGATGAATCCTACAACGGTGTTCACCAGGAACGGATTGAAATGGCGGGCCACGGCGTAGGCTCTGGTTTCGCAGGTCTGTTGGTCGACGCCGTGGTGGGCATTGGCCGAGAGCGCGCTGCCCTGGCCGGTTTCGAAATACATCAGGTTCTTGCCGAGCGTGCCGCGATTGAGGCTCAACCCGGCGTCGTAACCTTCCTTGAGCACATTCAGATTGATCCCGAAGCTGGCGTTGGCCGCCTCGGTGCCTGCAATCGACTGGAACACCAGGTCCAGTGGTACGCCGCGATTGACCGCTTCGATTGACGTGGTGACATGGGTCAACACACAGGCCTGGGTCGGAATTTCGTAGCGCTGGATGATCGCATCGAGCATTTCCAGCATGGCGCAGATCGAGGCGATGCTGTCGGTGGCCGGGTTGATGCCGATCATGGCATCGCCGTTACCATGCAGCAGGCCATCAAGAATGCTCGCGGCAATGCCGGCCGGTTCGTCAGTGGGGTGGTTGGGTTGCAGGCGTGTGGACAGGCGGCCGCGCAGACCGAGGGTGCCGCGAAACTGCGTGACGACGCGGATTTTCTGCGCCACCAGAACCAGGTCCTGTACGCGCATGATCTTCGAGACGGCAGCCACCATTTCCGGGGTCAGGCCGGGGGCGAGGGCACGCAGGACCTGTTCGTCGGCGGCGTCGCTAAGCAGCCAGTCGCGAAAACCGCCGACGGTGAGATGGCTGACCACCGAAAAAGCCTGTTTGTCGTGGGTGTCGATGATCAGGCGGGTGACTTCATCGGCCTCGTAGGGAATCAGTACTTCCTGCAGGAAGTGGCTCAGCGGGATGTCGGCCAACGCCATCTGCGCAGCGACGCGTTCGCCGTCATTGAGGGCGGCGACGCCGGCCAGATAGTCCCCGGAGCGAGCCGGGGTGGCCTTGGCCATCACTTCCCTGAGGTTCTCGAAGCGGTAGGTCTGGGCGCCGACGGAATGGGCATATATGGCCATGGGCGGTGTCCTCCTGGTTGAATTTTGAACCCTGGGGCGGGTTTTCGACCCCAAATAGGGCAGGCGCCAGGTTTGAGGCCCGGCGCCAGTGCAACTCAAGCTCCTTCGAGCATAGCGTCCGCCGGTGCTTCGGAGCGTTGCCGCGCGGTCAGTTGGAAATACAGGTAACCGGCGGCCATGAAGCCGAGGAAGACCAAGCCGATCAAGGTGTTGAACCACGCCATCGCGACCAGGCACACCACCGCCAGAAACAGCGCAATCCCCGGTACGACCGGATAGCCCGGTGCGCGGAAGGTGCGCTCGAGGTTCGGCTCGGTTTTACGCAGTTTGAACAGGCTCAGCATACTGATGATGTACATCACGATGGCACCAAATACCGACATGGTGATCATTGCCGCCGTCAGCGACATGCCTTGCAGGTTGATCAGGCCATCGCTGTAGATGGCCGCAATGCCGATCACACCTCCGGCCAGGATCGCCCGATGCGGTGTCTGGAAGCGCGACAGCTTGGCCAGGCTACGAGGCAGGTAACCGGCGCGGGCCAGGGCGAAGAACTGCCGCGAGTAGCCGAGAATGATCCCGTGGAAACTCGCTACCAGGCCGAACAGGCCGATCCAGACCAGCATGTGCATCCAGGTTGAGTTGCTGCCGACCACTGCTTTCATGGCCTGAGGCAGCGGGTCGTTGATGTTTGACAGCTGGCGCCAGTCGCCGACGCCACCGGCCATCACCATCACGCCGATGGCCAGGAACACCAGGGTCAGAATGCCGCTGACGTAGGCCCTGGGAATCGTGCGTTTCGGGTCCTTGGCTTCCTCGGCGGCCATGGCTGCGCCTTCGATGGCGAGAAAGAACCAGATTGCAAAGGGAATGGCCGCGAAAATGCCGGGAATCGAGCCCATCGTGAATTCGTTGGCGCCTGACCAGCCATTGAGCACGAAGTTACTGAAGCTGAAGCCTGGCGCGACCACGCCCATGAATACCAGCAGTTCAGCGACGGCCAGCACGGTCACCACCAATTCGAAGGTGGCGGCGATGCTGACGCCGAGAATATTGAGGGTCATGAACACGAAGTAGGCGCCAACCGCGGCGATTTTCGGGTCCAGTTCCGGGTATTGCACATTGAGATAGGCGCCGATGGCCATCGCGATGGCCGGCGGCGCGAAAACAAATTCGATCAGGGTGGCGATGCCGGCGATCAGCCCGCCTTTTTCACCGAAGGCCCGCCGACTATAGGCAAATGGACCGCCGGCATGGGGAATCGCCGTGGTCAATTCGGTGAAACTGAAGATGAAGCAGGTGTACATCGTTGCCACCATCAGTGCGGTGACGAGGAACCCCAAGGTCCCGGCCGTGCCCCAGCCGTAACTCCACCCGAAGTACTCGCCGGAGATCACCAGGCCAACGGCAATGCCCCATAGATGCAGGGTGCCAAGTGTGGGTTTGAGCTGTGTGGAAGAAGTCATAAGTCCTCGCTGTATTTTTTTGATCTGTTGGACTTTCGGGAGCTGCATTTGCGTGTACTGCGGGCACGCAAAGCCCGTGCCAGATCGGCCAGGGCAGTTGTGCGGTGTCATTAAGGACGCCTTCGCGAGCAGGCTCGCTCCTACAGGAGAGCGCGGTGCAAATGTGGGAGCTAGCCTGCTAGCGATAGCGGTAGAAAGGGCGACACAGACCTGTCTGCATCGCCCCGGTTTTTAGAAGAAGCCCAGCGGATTGATGTCGTAGCTCACCAGCAGGTTTTTGGTCTGCTGATAGTGGTCGAGCATCATCTTGTGGGTTTCACGGCCGACGCCGGACTTCTTATAGCCACCGAACGCGGCGTGCGCCGGGTACAGGTGGTAGCAGTTGGTCCAGACACGACCGGCCTTGATCGCGCGGCCCATGCGGTAGGCGCGGTTGATGTCGCGGGTCCAGAGGCCGGCGCCCAGGCCGAACTCGGTGTCGTTGGCGATGGCCAGGGCTTCGGCTTCGTCCTTGAAGGTGGTGATGCTCACCACCGGGCCGAAGATTTCTTCCTGGAACACGCGCATTTTGTTGGTGCCCTTGAGCAGGGTCGGCTGGATGTAATAACCCGTCGCCAGGCTGCCCTCGAGTTTTTCTATCTTGCCGCCGGTCAGCAGCTCGGCGCCTTCGCCCTTGGCGATTTCCAGGTACGAAAGGATTTTGTCGAATTGCTGCTCGGACGCCTGGGCGCCGACCATGGTGTCGGTGTCCAGCGGGTCGCCACGTTTGATTTGCAGGACCTTCTTCATCACCACTTGCATGAATTCGTCGTAGATCGACTCTTGCACCAGGGCACGGGAAGGGCAGGTGCAGACTTCGCCCTGGTTGAAGAACGCCAGCACCAGGCCTTCAGCGGCTTTTTCGATGAAGGACGGTTCGGCCTGCATGATGTCTTCGAAGAAGATGTTCGGCGACTTGCCACCCAGCTCCACGGTGGACGGAATGATGTTCTCGGCCGCGCATTTCATGATGTGCGAACCGACCGGAGTCGAGCCGGTGAAGGCGATCTTGGCGATGCGCTTGCTGGTGGCCAGGGCTTCGCCGGCTTCTTTGCCGTAGCCTTGTACGATGTTCAGCACACCGGGTGGCAGCAGGTCGCCGATCAGTTCGAGCAGTACGGTGATGCCCAGCGGGGTTTGCTCGGCCGGCTTGAGCACCACACAGTTACCGGCGGCCAGGGCCGGGGCGAGTTTCCACGCGGCCATCAGGATCGGGAAGTTCCACGGGATGATCTGCCCGACCACGCCCAGGGGTTCATGGATGTGATAGGCCACGGTGTTGCCGTCGATTTCGGCAGCGCTGCCTTCCTGGGCGCGGATGCAGCCGGCGAAGTAGCGGAAATGGTCGGCGGCCAGCGGGATGTCGGCGTTGAGGGTTTCGCGCACGGCTTTGCCGTTGTCCCAGGACTCGGTGATTGCCAGCAGTTCCAGGTTCTGTTCGATGCGGTCGGCGATTTTCAGCAGCACCAGCGAGCGCGCCTGGGCGGACGTGGCGCCCCAGGCGTCGGCGGCCGCGTGGGCAGCGTCCAGGGCTTTGTCGATGTCTTCAGCCGTGGAGCGCGGGAATTCGGCAATCGGTTGGCCATTTACTGGCGAGGTATTGGTGAAGTACTGACCTTTGACAGGCGCGACGAACTCGCCGCCGATGTAATTTCCATATTTGCTCTTGAACGAAACGATTGCGCCTTCAGTACCGGGGTGAGCGTAACGCATGATGGTTTCTCCTTGGGTTCTTGTGCTTATAAGGAAGACGCGCGTGTGCGCTTGCTTTAAGCGTAGAGCAAAGGTCGGGCCACTGCCTTGCAGGTCAGGTAAATCAAGGTCTTGCGCGGTTTTTGTCGGACGGGCGGGTGGCGTCTGTGACGCTTTCGGTACAGTCCCCGTGACACTTTGTACCGGTTCTGGCACAGCCTGTGACTGACCGGTCTTGCCAGCATTGCAATGCTGGCCAGGCTGGAGGATGCTCGGCATCACCGCATGCACGGGTCGCCGAGCCCCGGGGAGAATAATAAGAAATGCACGACAACCATTTAAGTCGCCATGCCCAGCAGGTAATGACCGTCACCCAGGGTAAAGCCCACCTGCACGGCCCGGGCAGCGACCCGTCCATCGCCCGTTCGTGGCTGCGCTGTCTAGAGGACTATCACCTCGACCCGGCCCTGAACATGGCGCCGACGGTGCTGGAACATGGCCGTGTCCTGGAAAGCCGCGAACGGTTGCAGCAGGTGCTGCACATCGCCGGCAATGAAATGACCAGTCTTCATCAGCAGCTCTCCGGTGCCGGCCACGCCGTGCTGTTGACCGATGCTCGCGGCGTGATCCTCAATTGCGTGACGGCACCGGCCGAACGCAAGATTTTCGAGCGTGCCGGCCTCTGGCTGGGTGCCGACTGGAGTGAGGCCTGTGAAGGCACCAACGGCATCGGCACCTGCCTGGTGGAGCGCCAGTCGCTGACCATTCATCAGGACGAACATTTCCGTGGCCGACACACCGGTCTGACCTGCTCGGCCAGCCCGGTATTCGATCCGCACGGTGAGCTGCTGGCGGTACTCGACGTGTCCTCTGCCCGGCACGAGGTATCGCGCCAAAGTCAGTTTCACACCATGGCCTTGGTCAATCTGTCGGCGAAGCTGATCGAGAGCTGCTATTTCCTGCGTTGTTTCGATAATCAATGGCTGCTGCGTTTTCATCTGCAGGCCGAGTCCGTCGGTTTGTTCAGCGAAGGGCTGCTGGCGTTCGACGGCGAAGGGCGGATCTGCGCGGTCAATCAGAGTGCGCTGAACCTGCTGGGGCATATCCGTGGCGGCTTGCTGGGCAAACCGGTGGAGGCGTTCTTTGACTGCTCGCTGGACGAACTGCTCGGCCGCGCGAGCGTCAATGCCAGCGCCAGCTGGCCACTGCGTACCCGGGACGGACGTAACCTGTTCGCCGTGTTACGCGGGCAATCGCGAAAAGTGCCGGTGCCGCTGGTGCCAGGGCCGGTGGTTCAAGAGCGCCCGCGCTTGTCGGACATCTGCCTGGGCGATCCGACGTTGCAGGCGAATTTCCGCAAGGCCCTGCGTGTGTACGAACGGGATGTGCCATTGCTGCTCAACGGCGAAACCGGTTCGGGCAAAGAAGCCTTCGCCAAGGCCGTGCACCATGCCAGCCAGCGCGCGGAAAAAGCCTTCGTCGCCCTCAACTGTGCGGCCATCCCCGAAAGCCTGATCGAGAGTGAGCTGTTCGGCTATCGCGGCGGCAGCTTCACCGGCGCGCGCAAGGAGGGCATGCGCGGCAAGCTGCAGCAGGCCGATGGCGGGACCTTGTTCCTCGACGAAATCGGCGATATGCCCCTGCCCTTGCAGACCCGTTTGCTGCGCGTGCTGGAAGATCGGCAAGTGGTGCCAATCGGTGGCGAGCCGCAGGCGATCAACGTGCGAATCATCAGTGCCACGCACCGCAATCTGCTGGGGCGGGTGCAGGACGGCAGTTTCCGCGAGGACCTGTATTACCGGCTCAATGGATTGGAAATCGCATTGCCGGCGTTGCGCGAGCGCGGTGACAAATCACAGTTGCTCGACTTCTTGCTGGCCGAAGAGGCGCGCGGGGAAACGGTGGTGATCGATGGAACGGCCCGGGAGGCTTTGTTGGCGTTTGCCTGGCCGGGCAACGTGCGGCAGATGCGCAATGTGTTGCGTACGTTAGTGGCGTTGTGTGACGGCGGTCGGATCGGGCTGGAGGATCTGCCAGCGATGATACGTCAGGCTCGACCGGCGGCATTGCCGGTCGAGGACATCTGCGAGCGTCCATTGGAGGATGCCGAGCGGCTGGCCTTGCTCAATGCACTGGAGCATACGCGCTGGCATATGACGCATACGGCTGAACAGCTTGGCGTCAGCCGCAACACCCTCTACAGGAAGCTGCGCAAGCACGGGATTTCCCGTTAGGGAACATGTGGTTGAGTAAAACTGAACGACGGTGGCTCAGCGAAAAAATGTATCCGGGAAATCATCGAACAGACCGTCATCCAGTTCCATGGCCTTCTCATATTGCCGTATTTCCTTGAGCCATGATTTCAGGGTTTTAGGATCCTTGAGCTCCTCACACAGAGCGATAAGCTCTTCGATGTCAATGTTCAGTATGTCGAGTTGGTGTTGATAGATGTCCGGCAGGTTCTGAATGGATAACTCATCGAACGGCTCGAGATTGAATTGCTGCCTGAAAGACATCTCCAGGTTGAGCACTTCCAGTTCCAACTCATGCAGTTGCTCGGTCAGGACCTGGTTGTAGTGCTTGAGTCGATCAGCGGAAAGTGTTTCAAGAGTGCCCGCATCAATGTGCTCGATTTCCAACTGCAGTTGCAGCAGGTCAAGCAAGTTCCGTTCGCTATAAGCTCGGTTGACGCGCTGCATCAGTGATGTCTTTCGTTTGCGCTCGTCCGGATCGGTTTCCCGGTCGGGGTGCAGGGCACTGGCCAGTTTGCGGTAAACCTCGCGCAAAGATTGGCTGACTTGAGCGGCATCCGCTTCCAGGCGTTGCTGGCGTACGTTTTTTTTACCCGGTTTTTGCTGCTGTGCGGTTTGTTCGGCTTGCTGCTGTTCGAGGATTTTTTGCGCAATGTCTTCAGGGGACTGCATATCGACATCGTCCAACTCAACACCGAATATGTCTTTTAGGCCGAGTTTGAGCAACTCGTCTCCTTCAAGCTCATCTGCGTCGAAGTCACCACCGCTACGCTTGTTGTAGAGCGCTTTCAAAGCGGCTTCCTGCTCCTCGTTACAGCCGCTATCGATCAACGAGTAAGCTTGGTCCAAGATCTCCTGAATCAGGGTCTGGCGATCGATTTTCGAAAGTTTGATCCGTTCGCTGAGATGATCCAGGACATGCACAAGCTCAATTTTGCATTGATGATATTGGTCGAGTTGGGGGGCGAACTCGAGATGCCAGCGTTCGAAGTACAGGGGGGTAGCGTTTTGCCATTCCTGAAGCACCAAGCGTTGTTTTTCGATCTTCTTGATAAGCCCGTTGAATTTTCGCTGTCCGGCGGAACGTTTTTTCGTGCCTGAGGCAGGTGCGATGTTGATCTGGGAAGTGTTGTTCTTCACGAACATGCTCCATGTGAACGTTCAAGGGACAAGTGGCATTATCAAGGCAAATCGAGCCTGCAACAGCGCATTCTGATGCCAGGTGATTCTGGATGTTGCGATCGCGCATGGGAAAGCATCATAGGTCAGCTTAAACACAAGGTGCGATTTCCCCCTCCCTACGCTAACCTTCGGCCATGTTTTACGAGGTCGACTATGCACATTCATATTCTGGGTATCTGCGGCACTTTCATGGGTTCGATGGCGGTTCTGGCCAAAGAGCTCGGCCATCACGTGACCGGCTCCGATGCCAACGTCTACCCGCCGATGAGCACTCAGCTCGAGGCGCAGGGCATCGAGTTGACCCAGGGCTACGACCCGGCGCAACTGGAGCCGGCCCCTGATCTGGTGGTCATTGGCAACGCCATGTCGCGAGGCAACCCGGCGGTCGAGTACGTGCTGAACAAAGGCCTGCCTTATGTCTCCGGCCCGCAATGGCTGGCCGACCACGTGCTGCAAGGCCGCTGGGTCCTGGCGGTCGCCGGTACGCATGGCAAGACCACCACCAGCAGCATGCTCGCCTGGGTGCTGGAGCACGCGGGCATGAGCCCGGGCTTCCTGATCGGCGGTGTACCGCAGAACTTCTCGGTGTCGGCGCGCCTGGGCGACACGCCGTTTTTCGTGATCGAGGCCGATGAGTACGACAGCGCGTTCTTCGACAAGCGCTCCAAGTTCGTTCACTACCGTCCGCGCACGGCAATCCTGAACAACCTCGAGTTCGACCACGCCGATATCTTCCCGGATCTGCCGGCAATCGAGCGGCAGTTCCACCATCTGGTACGGACCATCCCGAGCGAAGGTCTGGTGATTCATCCGACCACCGAACCGGCCTTGCTGCGCGTCATCGAGATGGGTTGCTGGACCCCGGTGCAAACCACCGGTGCGGGCGGACAGTGGCAGGTCAAGCTGCTCAGCGACGATGGCTCGAAGTTCGAAGTGATGTTCGAAGGCGTCGCTCAAGGCGTGGTCGAGTGGGATATGACCGGCCAGCATAACGTGGCCAACGCATTGGCCACCTTGGCCGCGGCGCGCCATGTTGGCGTGGTGCCGGCCATGGGCATCGCTGCATTGAGCGCCTTCAAAAGCGTGAAACGACGGATGGAAAAAGTCGCGGAGGTGCGTGGCATTACCATCTATGACGACTTCGCACACCATCCGACGGCCATTGCCACCACGCTCGACGGCCTGCGCAAACGTATCGGCGATGCGCCGTTGATTGCGATCATCGAACCGCGCTCCAACTCCATGAAGCTTGGCGCGCACCGTGACGGCTTGCCGGAGAGCGTCGTCGATGCCGATCAGGTGATCTGGTATGCACCGGCCAATCTCGGCTGGGATCTGGCAGGCACCGCTGCGCTCTGCACCGTACCGTCGATAGTCAGCGACTCGCTGGAAGGCATCATCGAGCGGGTCAAGAGCCAGGCCCAGCCGGGTACCCACGTGGTGATCATGAGCAACGGCGGCTTCGGCGGCCTGCACGGCAAGCTGGCCGAGGCGCTTAAATGAGTAACGGCCCGGATCGCATCACGCTGGCGATGACTGGCGCTTCCGGCGCCCAGTACGGTTTGCGCCTGCTCGATTGCCTGGTGCGCGAAGACCGCGAAGTGCACTTCCTGATTTCCAAGGCCGCGCAACTGGTGATGGCCACCGAAACCGACGTCACGCTGCCGGCCAAGCCACAGGCGATGCAAGCCTTCCTCACTGAGTACACCGGTGCCGCCGCCGGGCAGATTCGGGTCTACGGCAAGGAAGACTGGATGTCGCCGGTGGCCTCGGGCTCCGGCGCGCCGGCAGCGATGGTGGTGGTGCCGTGCTCTACCGGGACCCTGTCGGCCATCGCGACGGGTGCTTGTAACAACCTGATCGAACGTGCCGCCGATGTCACGCTCAAGGAGCGCCGCCAGCTGATTCTGGTGCCCCGTGAAGCGCCATACTCGAGCATTCACCTGGAGCACATGCTCAAGTTGTCGAACATGGGCGTGACGATTTTGCCGGCATCGCCGGGTTTCTATCATCAGCCACAAACCATCGACGACCTGATCGATTTCGTTGTGGCGCGGATCCTCAATCTGCTGAACATTCCTCAGGACATGCTGCCGCGTTGGGGCGAATACCATCAGACCTGCGATGAATAAGTTGTTGGTGGTCATGTTGGCGTTACAGCTGGCGGGGTGTGCCACGGCGCGGACGCTGGATGCGGCCAAGCCGGGAGCGCCAGTGGTGTACTCCGGGACGCGGCTGGATTTGTATGCGTTGAATGGCGGTTGTTGCGCAATGGACCGTTTCGGCGCCGAGGCACCGAGCTATCCGGGTGTTGATTTGCCGGCCAGTGCATTGCTCGACACGCTGCTGTTGCCGTTGTCGTTGCTGACGGTGATCGGCGTGAGTTTTCAGGCGACAGGTGGGTTGTAAAGACAAAGGATCGCAGCCTGCGGCAGCTCCTACATTGGGAAGGTGTACACCCTGTAGGAGCTGCTGCAGGCTGCGATCTTTTGATTTATTTGCCTAACTTGCGCAACTCATCCGACTCGACAATCCGCACGCCATCCTGCTCCTCCAGAGCGAGGCGCCACATCGCGCGGGCCAATTGGCAGGCTTCTATGCCTCGGTATTTGCCGGGAATCAATTTCGACAAGGGCCCGGCGAACTGCTCGCCCAGGCGTGGCTCGGTGCGTTCGCCCAGCAGCAACGACGGACGGCAGATGGTCAGCTGCGGCCAGTCCTGCGCGCGCAAGGCATGTTCCATCTCGCCTTTGACCCGGTTGTAGAAAATCGAGGATCTGCGATCGGCCCCCAGGGCGCTGATCACGATCAGGTGCCGTGCGCCCATCTCCCTGGCACGTTTGGCAAACGCCACCACCATGTCCAGGTCCACCGCGCGAAACGCCTGCTCCGAGCCGGCCTGTTTAATGGTGGTGCCCAGGCAGCAGTAGGCGATGTCGACCCGGCCGTTCAATTGCGGCAGAAACTCAGTAGGGTTACCCACCGGGTTTTCCAGGTGGGGATGCTCGGCCAATGGCCGGCGCGAGGGGGCCAATACTCGCGATATCGTTGGCTCGTTGAGCAAGCGATCAAGTAAGTGTTCACCGGTCAAACCGGTGGCTCCGGCAAGCAATACGTGCTGAGGCGTCAAGTACATAGTGTTTCTCCCTTGATACTGTTCAGCTTAGTTGTTCTTTGCATCCTTGCTGTCAATGGAGACACTTTGCAGGGCTTTTCGTGCCTGCTGCCTACGTAACAGTTGCCAGTGGGAGAGCACGGTTTTAGGCGCCCAGATCTGCGGTTCGGAGGCTTCGAAATTGTCCGCCAGCTCGCGCTCGGCGACGGTGGCCTTGGCCAGCTTGAAGGCTTGCTCCAGATCATCGGTCTGGTTCAGCGCCCGGGCGAACAGGGCATCGCCGAAGTAGGTGAAGTTGGCTTCTTCGGAACAGCCAAAAGACACGCGGTCAGCTCGCGAGGCGGTCATGATCAGGGTGCGGTCGTCCTTCAGGGCGGGGATGAAACCGCCGGAGTAGCAGGACGAAATCACGATGATCTTGTCGCGGTTTTTCAGTGGGGCAAGGACGACGGCAAGCTCGTCGGCCGGCAGATCGGCCAGTTCCATGCGCGGCTGGTCGAGCACCAGTTCGTGCTCGCTGGTGCCGTGGCTGGTCAGGTAGATGAAAATCAGGTCTTCCGGGCCACTGCGTTCGGCCAGCGTCAGGGCGGCTCGCCGCAGGTTTTCCCGGGTGGCCATCGGTCGGTCGCCGAGGTGGTCGCGATGGTTCACCAGGCGGATCTGGCCATAGGCGCCGAAGCGGCTGGTGAGCATGTTCGCAACATAGTCGGATTCGCGCAGGAACACGCTCTGCTTGCCGTCGCCGCCAAGGGTCAGGGTGTACAGCTCCACCGCCGGGGTCGAGGCTGGAACGTTGGTGAGCGCCTCTTCGAGCAAGCGTCCCTGGGCCAGCAAGCCAAGTTCGAGGGAGTCGGGCAGCAATTTGCCCTCGGCGTCGCGCACGCGCTGGCCGTTGATCCAGGTGCCACTGAGCACAGCGCCGTCGGTGAGCACCAGGGTGCCGCGCCCGGAGTAACTGTCGTTGTCGAACTGGCCAGTGTAGAAACTGCCGTCGGCCAAGTTCAAGCGGCCTTGGCCGGTGAAGCGCCAATCGCTGAAGTGGCCGATGTAATGGCTGCCGTCGGCGCCGATCAATTCGCCCTTGCCGTTGAGCGAGCCGTCCTTGAATTGACCCAGCCATACGTCGCCGTCGGCGTTTTCATAACGACCCTTGCCGTGCAATTGGTTGTTTTTGAACCCGCCGACATAGATGTCACCTTCGGCGCTATTGAAGGTTCCATTACCTTCCAGCTGACCGTCGACGAAGTGTCCGGTGAATTGATTGCCGCTGCCGTCGCTGCGTTGGCCTTCGCCGTGGGGCTTGCCGTGGGCGAACTGGCCCTGATAGGCACTGCCATCTTCGAGCTCCAGGCGGCCGAGCCCTGAGTATTGATCGGCCTTGAATTCGCCGCGGTAGATCATGCCGTGTTCTTTGAGGGTGCCTTCGCCGTCGCGTCGGCCAAGCTTGAAGCCGCCGTTGTAGCTGCCGCCGCTGGTGGTCAGGGTTCCCTGGCCATCGAACAGGCCTTGCTTGAACTGGCCCCGATAGACCTCGCCATTACTGCCATGCCACTCACCCTGGCCATGCCATTGGCCCTGGTCGAACTCGCCGGCGTACCAGCTGCCGTTCGGGTAGTCGATGCGGCCCTGGCCCTGCAGCAATCCGTTGACCAGGTCACCGCGATAGCGTCCACCGTCCGGCAGGCGGGCGTCCGCGGGCAATAGCGATTCGCCGTCGCTGCAAGCGGTGAGCATCAGGGTCAAGGCGAGGAGTGCAAGTGGGCGCATAGCGGGTTCCGGGCAATTAGGCGATCGAGTATGCCGCAGCTATGTGTCCATAAACAGCCGGTAGAAAAGCAGCAGGAGCGAAACAGCGTGTGCTGCTTCGCATCCGGGAGGGCTTACACGAAGCAGAGCGACAGGGATTCGGCGACGTACGCCGGTTTGTCCATGCCTTCGATTTCCAGTGTGGCGATGGCCTTGAGCAGCCATTGGCCGGGTTTTTTCTCGGTGACCTCGGACAGTTCGACCTTGAGGCGCACTTTCGAATTGACCTTGACCGGCTGAATGAAACGCACGCTGTCCAGGCCGTAATTGACCACCATCTTCAAGCCTTGCGGCATGACGAGGATGTCTTCCATCAATTTTGGAATCAACGACAGCGACAGGAAACCGTGGGCAATGGTGCTGCCGAAGGGCGTTTGCGCGGCTTTGACCGGATCTACGTGAATGAACTGATGGTCCCCTGTGGCTTCGGCGAACAGGTTGATGCGCTCCTGATCGATAGTGAGCCATTTGGAACGTCCGAGTTCCTTACCGACATAATCATTGAGCTCTGCAACTGGAACATAGGGCATTGAGACTCTCCTTGGGTTCATCGATTTTATAGTTTTAAGGTGGGGGGATTTGACCTCCCGGATTACCACTTTAGATCAACATGGCAAAACGCCGCAGTCAACTGAACATGCTTATGGCGAATGCCGATCCATTGCGCAAGCGTGCTTATAATGCGTGGGCCTATGCGGGTGACGGATTTGCGGGAGATCTTTGATGTTGTTACGTGGCCTGACCTGGCTGGTGCTGTTCCAATTGCTCGGCACCGCGATCAACCATTTGTTTTTACCCTTCCTGCCGGGGCCGATTATCGGTCTGCTGCTGTTGCTGATATTTCTGATCGGTCGTGGCCAGGTCGGCGAGCCGCTGAACCTTGCAGCCAGCAGCCTGCTGCGCTACCTGCCGTTGCTGCTGGTGCCACCGGCCGTGGGGGTGATGGTGTACGCCGCGGATATCGCTGCCGATTTCTGGGCCATTGTCGGCGCGCTGGTGTTGTCATTGTTGCTGTCGATGGCGTTCGCCGGAGTCCTCATGCAGCGCATGGCCAAGCGCCATATTCACCCTGAGGACGGCAAATGATCCTTGACTGGCACGGCGCCTGGACGTCGGTGATTCATCATCCATTGTTCGGCATCGGCATCACGCTCGGCGCCTATCAGCTGGTGCTGGCGGCGTTCGAGAAAACCCGCTGGATCTTTTTGCAGCCGGTGCTGGTCTCCATGTTGCTGGTGATCGGTGTGCTGGTGGGCTGCGGCCTGACCTACGCCGAGTACCGCAAGAGCACTGAGATCCTCAGCATTCTGCTCGGCCCCGCGACGGTCGCGCTGGCCGTGCCGCTTTACCTCAATCTGCGGCGGATTCGACAGTTGTTCTGGCCGATATTTACTACGCTGGTGATAGGCGGTGTGGTCGCCACGTGCATGGGGGTGCTGTTGGGCTGGTGGTTCGGGGCCGAACATATGATCCTGATGACCATGGCGCCGAAATCGGTGACATCGCCTATCGCCATGCTGGTGGCCGAGCAGATTGGCGGCGTCGCCGCGCTGGCGGCGGTGTTCGTGCTGATCACCGGGGTGATCGGGGCGATCTTCGGCCCGAGTCTGTTGACCCGGCTCGGTGTCCACAGCCCCGAGGCCCGCGGCATGGCACTGGGCATGACCGCCCACGCGGTAGGCACTGCGGTGGCGATGCAGGAAAGTGACGAATGTGGCGCCTTCGCGGCGCTGGCGATGAGTTTGATGGGCGTGGCCACGGCGGTATTCCTGCCGTTGGCGGTGTCGATGGTGGTGTAAGGAATATGTCTATGAGTCTGCCGCTTTTTCCGCTGAACACGGTGCTGTTTCCTGGTTGCATCCTCGACCTGCAGATATTCGAGGCACGTTACCTGGACATGATCGGTCGCTGCATGAAACAGGGCGGCGGCTTCGGCGTGGTGTGCATCCTTGAGGGGAGCGAAGTCGGTATCGCGCCCCAGGGCTTTGCCCTGGTCGGTTGTGAAGCGCGTATCACCGATTTTCAGCAGCAGGACAATGGCCTGCTGGGGATTCGGGTTGAGGGCGGGCGACGGTTCAGCGTGTTGACGACCGAAGTCCAGCGCGACCAGCTGATCCTTGCCGAGGTCGAATGGCTGGAGGACGAGCCCGAGCAACCGCTGCAGGACGAAGACGCCGATCTGGTGGCCTTGCTCAAGGCCCTGGCCGAGCACCCGATGGTCGAAGCGTTGAACATGGGCACCGAAGCGAACGGGCAGCAATCACTGGCCAACCAGTTGGCGTACCTGTTGCCCTTCGCTGAAGTGGACAAGATCGACCTGTTGCAACTTGATGATCCGCAGCAGCGGCTGGATGCGATTCAGGCGTTGCTCGATGAGTTGCAGGGTGAGTTGTTTGCCTGAAGTCCACTCAGGTCACTTGGCTTGCCAGCGATGACGGCCTTATAGCCGACCTGGCTTTGACGGATGTACTCGAATCAACTGTGGGAGCGGGCTTGCTCCGGGTGGCGTTCCGACGAAGGCGGCCTGACAGCCGACCTATTGTTTGTTGACTGAGTACATATCCATTCCTGCGGTAACGGCCACCTACGGTTTCGCCCTTACGGCGAGTCACTTGGAAGCACGGAACGCCGCCCGGCCCCAAGTAACCAAGGGCTCTTGCCCCTGACGTTCGGTGCTTCGCTCCGGTCCTGCTCCGTGGGCCCGCCGCGATGGGCCATCCTTGGCTCAGCGCGGCTAACCCGGCATCCATGCCGGGTTGCCCACTGCGCAGAACCTCCACTCGGCCTCTCGATATAGGTTGTCCGTTCCTTTCCTCTTCCATACTTCGGTGTCTGGAAGTCAGTTTTAATCAAGGGAAGGAGCATGCACCTGTGGGCTACGAATATGCCTCTCAAGCACGCGATGATTACCTCCTCACCTTCGAGCCCACAGGTGCGCTTGCGCCCTCTAACGAATACTCAGGGAAAGCCCGACACGGCTCTCTATATCGCTTTCGCTGGACGTAAGCATGCATGTTCCTGCATGTACTTTAGCGCCTGTGGAGGTTGTTGATGCAAACGCTCCTGTCTCAGAAATTCACTGCTTATGTCGGAATAGATTGGGCAGATACCAAGCATGACGTGTGTTTGCAGGTCGCGGGGGAAACCCGGCGGCACTTCTCTGTCATCGACCACACACCCCAATCGATTGATCGTTGGGCGAAATCGTTGTTTGAGCGCTACGGCGCTCCGATCGCGATTGCTCTTGAGCTCAACAAGGGCCCGTTGGTGGCGGCCCTGCAAAAGTACGAGTTCTTTTGCCTGTTTCCAATCAATCCGAGCACCTTGGCCAAACACCGTAAAACCTTTGTCCGCAGCGGTGCCAAGGATGATCCGACCGATGCTCAATGGGCGCTTGAGTTGTTGCTCACCTATCCCCAACGGTTTGCGCAGCTGATGCCGCAAAGCCCGGCCATGCGTATTTTGGCCAGCCTGACAGAACATCGACGTGCACTGGTTGATGAGCGAGTGAAGGTCAGCAACCGCTTGATCTGTACGCTCAAACAGTATTATCCATTGGCCCTGGAGCTGTTTAGCAGTCATGACACCGTGGTGTTCTGTGACTTTCTGATGCGCTGGCCCACGCTTGAGCACATCAAGCGTTCTCGCCAGAGTACTTTTCTCAAGTTCTTTAATGAGCACAACGCTCGTCACGCTCAACTCAATCAAACGCGCTGGGAAATCATCACCCAAGCGATGCCTTTGACACAGGACCCGGGGGTAATACGTCCTTCGCAGTTGTACGCAACAGCCTTGGCGTCGCAACTCAAAGGGCTCCTTTCCACCATCAAGGATTTTGATCGCGAGATCGAAGAAACGGCCAGCACCTTGGCCGATTACCCGATCTTTAAGGCACTCCCTGGCGCCGGCCAACATCTTGCGCCGCGCCTGATGGTGGCTTTTGGTGAACAGCGTGATCGATTTAGCGACGCCAATGCGATGCAGCGATATGCCGGAATCGCACCCGTTACCGAGCGTAGCGGAAAGAAGAAAGTCGTGTATTGGCGCTACCAATGCTCAACCTTCTTGCGTCAGACCTTTGTCGAATGGGCCGCTCACAGCATCACTCAATCAACGTGGGCCGAGGCTTATTATCGGCAGCAGCGGGCTAAAGGCTGCTCATACCAGGCGACCCTGAGAGCACTTGCTTTCAAGTGGATCAGAATCGTCTATCGCTGCTGGAAAAACGGCACCGTCTATGACGAAATGGCTTACTTGCAGGCTTTAACGCGGCGCGGATCAACGTTGGTAGAGGCGCCGATGGAGGTAGTCACAGGTTGACGGACAGGCTCAGGGCGTGAGGGGGCAAGAAAATCAAAAGCCAAAGCAACGGCAAAAGCGAGGCGGCCTGAAAGCCGACCTGATTACAGGTCTGTCCGCGATCCCATTGTAGGGGCGAGCCTGCTCGCGATGAACATCCAGACAACGCGTTCATCCAGACAGGGCGCGTTATCGTTGACGTCCATCGCGAGCAAACTCGCTCCCACAGGGGATTGGGGGTATCTACAAAAGTTAGGTCGGCTGTCAGGCCGCCTCGCTTTGGCTTTAGATCTGGGCGCCCCGTTAAACCACGATGGCCGAACGCAGGCATTGCGCAGTGGGTAAACCGGCAGGACGCCGGTTTAGCCGCGCTGGGCCATGGATGGCCCATCGCGGCGACCCACGGAGCAATGCCGGAGTGAGGGCATGCCGAGCCACAGCGAGGCACCGAGTGGTGGGGCAAGAGCCTTTTGCTTACTTTTCGGCGTTTGGAAAAGTGAGTCGCCGTAAGGGCGAAACCATAGGTGGCCGTTACCGCAGCAATGGATATGTACTCAGACAACAATCTCCCAGAGGCTTCGACGCGGCATGGATCAACTTTGGTAGAGGCGCCGATGGCGGTCGTCACAGGTTGACGGATAGGCTCAGGGCGTGAGGGGGCAAGAAAATCAAAAGCCAAAGCCAAAGCCAAAGCCAAAGCCAAAGCCAAAGCCAAAGCCAAAGCAAGAGCGAGGCGGCCGACCGGCCGGCCTGATCTCGGGTGAACACATGTCCCGTATTTGACTAATACGCATACCGCAACATCGTATGCGGCAAATGCCTTAATACGAAGAACCCGAACAATGCCACCAGCGACGGCAGCACCAGCCACCAGATTTTTGGCGGCATGGCGTTGAGCGAGGTCTGGCGCTGGCTGAGCCACAGGCTTGCCGCGCAGACGCACGATGCCAGCATCGCGCCCGCCAGCACGTCCGTCGGCCAGTGTGCACCTAGGTATACCCGGGACAGGGAAATCGCCAGCGCTGGCAGGCATGCCACCAACAGCCAGGTCAGGCGCATGCGCGGGGGTTGTCCGCGGCCGGCCAGTACGGCGAGGGTCAGGAACAGCGCAAACGACCCGGATGCGTGGCCACTGGGCATGCTGTAGCTGGTCAGCGGGTCGCTCAAGACCTCCGGGCGCACGCGGGCAAAGAAGTGTTTGGTCAGGGTGTTGCCCAGCGCGGTGCAGAGCAGGGTGGCGGTGGCGAAGATCAGTTGCCGCCATTGCCGTGTAATCAGCAGCAGTACCACCAGCAGGGCGCTGAAGATCAGCATGTTGCGGAATTCGCCAATGAGGGTGAAGACCACCGCCGCTTCATCGAGCATCGGGCTGCGGTGTTCCTGCACCAGGGTCATCAGCCCCTGGTCGAGGGCGTTCAGGTGCGGATAGCCGATAAACAGGCCTGCCAGAATCAGGAAGCTCATGCCGGCAATGAGCACCGTGGCCTTGCGATGGCGGCGCAGGCTGCTGGTTGCGCTCAGCCCGACCATGAGCGCAATGCTGCCGGCGACGATTCCGGCCTCAGGCCAGAAGCCTTCGGGCAGTGGCAAGCGAATCGCCGCGCCCGTGGCCCAGCCCGGTAGCAGGTACGCCACCGACCAACCCGCGCCGGCCAGCAGGCTGACCGCGAAGAATCGCGGGAATGGCATGTCGAACATCCCGGCGACCATCGGCAGCATGGGGCGCAAGGGCCCGATGAAGCGTCCTACCAGCAGGCTGGCGATACCATAGCGCTGGAAATACGCCTCGGCGCCGGCGATCCATTCCGGGTGATGACGCAAGCCTGGCAGGCGCCGGATGTTCTGATGGAAATGCCGGCCGAGGAAATACGAAACCACGTCGCCAAGCACTCCGGCGAGAAACCCCAGCAGCAGCGTTTCACTCAACGACAGTGCGCCGCTGCCGGCCAGTACCGCCACGGCGAACAGCAACACCGTGCCAGGCACGATCAGACCGGCAATCGCCAGGCATTCCACAAAGGCCACGATGAATACCGCTGCCGCCAGCCATTGCGGGTTGGCTGTTAACCAACCGGTCACGCTATCGAGCCATGGGCCCATAAAAACAACTCCATTGAATGTTCAAGTGCCCCTTGTGGGAGCGAGTCTGTGTGGCGAGGGGATTTATCCCCGTTCGGCTGCGAAGCAGTCGCAAAGCCAGTCAACTCGGTTTACCTGAAGGAGTTCTGGGGCCGCTTCGCGGCCCAACGGGGATAAATCCCCTCGCCACAGGCTCGCTCCCACAGGGATTTTCATTGTTCAGGACAGCACAAAATAATCGCGACCTTCGACCTGGCCCCGTCGCAGCGGGTTCCGCGTGCAATAGGCGGCATAGGCCGCGTCGACGAAGCGGTACATCAGGTGTTCGTCGCGCCCATGGGGAATACCCAGGCGCGCGGCCTGGATAACATGGGAGGGCGTCTGGCCGACGTCTTCCACCAGTAGCACCTCATGGTCGAAGCGCTTGGCGTCCCAGACCGGTACCTTCAAGCCCAGGGACTTGCACAGCAGAGTTTGCCCCGCGCAGAGCTTTTGCGACGGGCGAGGGCGGCCCTGGGCGTCGGGGTTGTTCAGCAGCATCTGCGCCAGACTCGAAGGCCCGCTCAGTTCGTCGACCCAAGGGTAGGCCGACTTGATCAGCACCGCGTTACCCGGACCATGGGCGCTGAAGTTCAGCGAGTCGCCGCCGCGGGCGTAATACATATAGATGTGCCCGCCGTCCAGAAACAAAGCCTTACGCTTTTCTGTATAGCCGAGGGAGGCGTGGCTGCCTTTTTCTGCGCAATAGTAGGCTTCTGTCTCGATGATCCGGGCGCTGAGCCACAGATCGCCGACACGATGACGGATGACTTTGCCCAGCAATTCCCGGGCAAGGATTTGCGCATCGCGGTCGAAAAACGCGTCTGGGAGGCCCTTGGGCAGGCTCGCGGAGGACGCACGAACAGTCAGGTTGTACATGAGGGGCAGCGTTTATCAAGGCTGAGTGAGTCGTGATGATAACAATTTGCAGCTTAATCCCGGCTGAACGTCGGCAAATTGCCCTCGATTTCGACCATCCGCCCGTCACCGCTGTTAGTCGGCGGACGCGACAGCTATAATCTGCCGCTTTACTCTTTACCAAGACCTTATCAAAGACCACTCTAGACCATGACTGAGTCCGTTCTTGACTACATGACCCGTTTGGGTCGCGCTGCCCGCGAGGCTTCCCGCGTCATCGGCCGTGCCAGCACCGCGCAGAAAAACCGCGCGTTGCAGGCGGCTGCCAATGCGCTGGATGCTGCCCGCGGCGAATTGACCGCTGCCAATGAGCTGGACCTGGCGGCTGGTCGCGCCAATGGTCTGGAGCCGGCCCTGCTCGAGCGTCTGGCGCTGACCCCGGCGCGTATCGACGGCATGATCGTTGGTCTGCGGCAGGTTGCGGCGCTGCCCGACCCGGTCGGCGCGATCCGCGACATGAGTTATCGTCCGTCGGGTATCCAGGTGGGCAAGATGCGCGTGCCGCTGGGCGTGATCGGGATCATCTACGAGTCGCGACCGAATGTGACCATCGATGCGGCCAGCCTGTGCCTGAAGTCCGGCAACGCTACCATCCTGCGCGGCGGCTCCGAAGCCATTCATTCCAATCGTGCCATCGCCGCCTGCATCCAGCGCGGCCTGGCCGAGGCCGATCTGCCGGCCGCCGTGGTGCAAGTGGTCGAAACCACCGATCGCGCTGCCGTCGGCGCACTGATCAGCATGCCTGAATACGTCGACGTCATCGTGCCCCGTGGTGGCCGTGGCCTGATCGAGCGGGTCAGTCGTGACGCCCGGGTGCCGGTGATCAAACATCTGGACGGTATCTGCCACGTTTACGTGAGCGAGCACGCCGACCTGGCGAAAGCCCAGCGCATCGCGTTCAACGCCAAGACCTACCGCTATGGCATCTGCGGTGCGATGGAAACGCTGCTGGTCGATCAAACCGTTGCGAAAGATTTCCTGGCGCCGATGGCTGCCCAGTTCCGCGAAAAAGGCGTCGAACTGCGCGGCTGCGAACGCACCCGGGCAATCATCGATGCCGTGCCGGCCACGCAAGAGGACTGGAGCACCGAGTATCTGGCGCCAATCCTGTCGATCCGCGTGGTCGACGGGCTCGACCAGGCCATCGAGCACATCAACCATTACGGCTCCCATCACACCGATTCGATTGTCAGCGAACACCAGGGCGACACCCGGCGTTTCGTGGCTGAAGTCGATTCTTCGTCGGTGATGATCAACACCCCGACCTGCTTCGCCGATGGCTTCGAATACGGATTGGGTGCCGAGATCGGCATTTCTACTGATAAGCTGCACGCCCGTGGCCCGGTCGGTCTCGAAGGTCTGACCTGCGAGAAGTACGTGGTGGTCGGTGATGGCCAGTTGCGCGGACAGGAGCCGGTCTGACTTGGGCGACTTCGACCCGCCAGCCCCGGTAACCGCCAGCGTGCCTCGACCCAAGCGCATCGGCGTACTGGGCGGGACCTTCGACCCGGTGCACGTCGGCCATCTGCGTGGTGCGCTGGAAGTTGCCGAATCGCTGGCGCTCGATGAACTGCGCCTGACGCCCAGTGCCAGGCCGCCCCATCGGGGTACGCCGCAGGTGTCGGCCAAGGACCGGCTGGCGATGGTCGAATGCGCGGTGGCCGGAGTGGCACCGTTGGTGGTGGACGCCCGTGAATTGCAGCGGGACAAACCGTCCTACACCATTGATACCCTGGAACTGATGCGCGCCGAACTGGCCGCGGATGACCAGGTTTTTCTGCTTTTGGGCTGGGACGCATTTTGCGGCCTGCCCACTTGGCACCGCTGGGAAGAGTTGCTCCAGCATTGCCATATCCTGGTGTTGCAACGCCCGGATGCCGACAGCGAACCGCCGGATGCCTTGCGCAACCTGCTGGCAGCGCGCTCGGTGAGCGACCCGCTGGCCCTCAAAGGGTCGAGCGGACAGATTGCATTCGTCTGGCAGACGCCGCTCGCGGTATCCGCCACCCAGATCCGTCAACTGCTGGCCAGCGGTAAGTCGGTACGTTTCCTGGTGCCCGACGCGGTCCTGGCCTACATCGATGCGCACGGACTCTACCGTGCGTCGAACTGAATAGGAGTGCCTCAAGGCACGTGGCAACAACGTGTATTGAAGCGCCCGAACAAACGAGCAAAACGAGTTTTATATGACGAACAACGAAGTAAACAAAGTTAAGCGCAAAGGCACATTCAAGAGTGCCCCGCTGCCTGAGAAGGTCCTGGCTGCCGAGGCACCTAAAGGCGACGAGCTGGTCAAGATCGCCGTCGCTGCCCTGGAAGACGTCAAGGCCCAGGATGTGCTGGTGATCGATGTCCGTGACAAGCAGAGCATCACCGACTACATGATCATCGCCACGGGTACCTCCAACCGCCAGATCGGCGCGATGCTGGACAAGGTCCGCGAAGCGGTCAAGGCCCTGGGCGTCAAGCCGTTGGGCGAAGAAGGCAAGGGCGACAGCGACTGGGTACTGTTGGACATGGACGACGTGATCGTCCACATGATGACCTCCAATGCCCGCCAGTTCTACGATCTGGAGCGCTTGTGGAAAGGTGCCGAGCAGAGCCGTGCCGCTGATGGCAAACACCACAGCCCTGAAGTCGGTCATGAGCATTTCACCAAGCTCAACAAAGACCAGGAATAAGGAACGGCTGTGCGACTGCGACTGATCGCCGTCGGTTCACGCATGCCCAAATGGGTGGAAGAAGGCTGGCATGAATATGCCAAGCGTCTTCCGTCCGAATTGGCGCTGGAACTGGTGGAAATACCGCTCAATACCCGTGGCAAGAACGCCGACGTGGCGCGCTTCATCCGTCAGGAAGGCGAAGCCATGCTGGCCAAGGTCGGGCCGAACGAGCGCGTTGTCACCCTCGAAGTCCACGGCAAGCCCTGGAGTACCGAGCAACTGGCGGTCGAGCTCGATCGCTGGCGGCTGGACTCGCGCACGGTGAATTTCATGGTCGGCGGCCCCGAAGGGCTGGCGCCGGAAGTCTGCGCCCGTGCCGATCAGCGCTGGTCGCTATCACCGCTGACGTTGCCGCACCCGCTGGTGCGAATCCTCATCGGCGAGCAGCTGTATCGTGCCTGGACAGTCTTGTCCGGCCACCCTTACCACAAGTAGTTCTGCCCTCATGTCCCAACCGATCCGCATCAAGGACCACGAAAAAGACGCCCGTCTGGTGCGTGGCCGCGTCGTGTTCGGGGCCATTGCAGTGGTGCTGCTGATTGGTGTGCTGATCGCGCGCCTGTATTTCCTGCAGGTCATCCAGTACGAATACCACTCGACCCTGTCGGAAAACAACCGCGTTCATGTGCAGCCGATTCCGCCGACTCGCGGATTGATTTTCGACCGCAACGGCGTGGTGATTGCCGACAACCGGCCCAGCTTCAGCCTGAGCATGACCCGCGAGCGCTCTGGCGATTGGCAGCAAGCGCTCGATGTGATCGTCGAGGTGCTGGAGTTGACGCCCGAGGACCGGGTAATTTTCGAGAAACGCATGCGCCAGGGGCGACGGCCGTTCGAGCCGGTGCCGATCCTGTTTGAATTGACCGAAGAGCAGATCGCCCGGATTGCCGTGAACCAGTTCCGCCTGCCCGGGGTGGAAGTGGTCGCGCAACTGGTGCGTCACTATCCGCAGGGCGCGCACTTTGCGCACTCGGTGGGTTACATGGGGCGGATCAATGAGAAAGAGCTCAAGTCTCTGGATCCGGTGAGTTACAGCGGCACCCATCAAATTGGCAAAACCGGCATCGAGCGCTTCTACGAGTCGGAGCTGCACGGTCAGGTGGGTTACGAGGAAGTCGAGACCAACGCTCGGGGACGTGTATTGCGGGTACTCAAGCGTACTGAACCGATTTCCGGCAAGGACATCGTCCTGAGCCTGGATATCAAATTGCAGGAAGCTGCTGAAGCCGCGCTCGGTGGTCGTCGTGGTGCGGTGGTGGCCCTGGACCCGAAAACCGGCGAGGTCCTGGCGATGGTCAGTCAGCCGAGCTTCGATCCGAACCTGTTCGTCACCGGGATCAGCTCAAAGGCCTATTCCGAACTGCGCGACTCCATTGACCGGCCTCTGTTCAACCGCGTGCTGCGCGGTCTGTACCCGCCAGGCTCGACCATCAAGCCGGCGGTGGCGATTGCCGGTCTGGATGCGGGCGTGGTGACTGCCTCGTCCCGGGTGTTCGACCCCGGCTACTACATGCTGCCCAACTACGATCACAAGTACCGTAACTGGAACCGTACCGGTGACGGCTTCGTCGATCTCGACACGGCGATCATGCGCTCCAACGACACCTATTTTTATGACCTGGCCCACAAGCTGGGGATCGATCGGTTGTCGGCGTACATGACCAAGTTCGGCATTGGCCAGAAGGTCTCCCTGGACATGTTCGAAGAGTCGCCGGGGCTGATGCCGACCCGGGAATGGAAGCGTGCGACCCGCCGACAGGCGTGGTACCCGGGTGAAACGCTGATTCTGGGGATCGGCCAGGGCTACATGCAGTCGACGCCATTGCAACTGGCCCAGGCCACGGCACTGGTGGCCAACAAAGGCGTCTGGAACCGTCCACACCTGGCCAAGACCATCGAAGGCGAGAAGCCGGTGGATGAGAACCCGATGCCGGACATCATCCTGCGCGATCCGTCGGACTGGACGCGGGTCAACCATGGCATGCAGCAGGTCATGCACGGCGCCCGGGGCACCGCGCGCAAAGCCTCGATCGGCGCGCAATACCGGATTGCCGGCAAAAGTGGTACGGCCCAGGTGGTTGCGATCAAGCAAGGCGAGAAGTACGACCGTTCCAAGGTCCAGGAGCGTCATCGCGACCACGCCCTGTTCGTTGGCTTCGCGCCGGCCGACGATCCGAAGATCGTGGTGTCGGTAATGGTCGAGAACGGTGAGTCCGGCTCCGGCGTGGCCGCGCCGGTGGTGCGTCAAATCATGGACGCCTGGCTGCTGGATCAGAGTGGTCATCTCAAAGCCGAATACGCCAGCCCTAACACCGCAGAGGCTACCGCCCGTGATGAATAATTTCGATCGCATGCTCTCCAGCGAGGATGTGATGCGCCGCCGTGCCACGCTGTTGCAGCGCCTGCACATCGATGGACCGTTGCTGATCCTGTTGCTGACACTCGCCGCCGGCAGCCTGTTCGTTTTGTATTCGGCCAGTGGCAAAAGCTGGGATCTGCTGGCCAAGCAAGCGACTTCGTTCGGTATCGGCCTGGTGTCGATGATCGTCATCGCCCAGTTCGAGCCGCGTTTCATGGCGCGCTGGGTGCCGCTGGGTTATGTGGTCGGGGTGATGCTGCTGCTGGTGGTGGACATCATGGGGCATAACGCCATGGGTGCCACACGCTGGATCAACATTCCCGGGGTCGTCCGCTTCCAGCCTTCGGAGTTCATGAAGATCCTCATGCCGGCGACCATCGCCTGGTACCTGTCAAAGCGCACGCTGCCGCCGCAGCTCAAGCACGTGGGCGTGAGCCTGATGCTGATTGGCGTGCCGTTCATTCTGATCGTGCGTCAGCCCGATCTCGGCACGTCGCTGCTGATTCTGGCGGGCGGTGCCTTCGTATTGTTCATGGGTGGACTGCGCTGGCGCTGGATTCTCAGTGTGCTGGCGGCCGCCGTGCCCGTGGCTGTCGCCATGTGGTTCTTCGTCATGCACGACTACCAGAAGCAGCGAATCCTGACGTTCCTCGATCCCGAGAGCGATCCACTGGGTACCGGCTGGAACATCATTCAGTCCAAGGCCGCGATCGGTTCCGGTGGCGTGTTCGGCAAGGGCTGGTTGCTGGGCACCCAGTCACACCTGGATTTCCTGCCGGAAAGCCACACCGACTTCATTATCGCGGTTATGGGGGAAGAGTTCGGCCTGGTGGGCATTTGCGCGCTGCTGCTGATCTACCTGCTGTTGATCGGTCGTGGGCTGGTGATTACCGCCCAGGCGCAGACATTGTTCGGCAAGCTGCTGGCGGGCGCCTTGACCATGACGTTTTTTGTGTATGTTTTCGTCAACATCGGTATGGTCAGCGGCCTGTTGCCGGTGGTGGGGGTGCCGTTGCCGTTCATTAGCTACGGAGGAACTTCGCTGGTGACACTGCTGTCAGCGTTTGGGGTTTTGATGTCGATCCATACCCATCGCAAGTGGATCGCGCAGGTTTGAATAAGGTGAAGAGTTCAATGCAAGTAATGCGTGGCTGGGCGGCTCGATACGCTCCATGGTTCAGCCTGGTAAGCATCCTTGGTACTGCGCAGCAAGCGTTGGCCGGCGATTACGAAGGCTCGCCCCAAGTGGCCGAGTTCGTCGGTGAGATGACCCGCGACTATGGCTTCGCCGGTGAGCAGTTGATGGGCGTGTTCCGCGAGGCGCAGCGCAAGCAATCGATCCTGGACGCCATTTCGAAACCCGCCGAGCGGGTCAAGCAGTGGAACGAATACCGGCCGATGTTCATCACCGATGCGCGAATTGCCCGTGGCGTCGACTTCTGGCGTCAGCATGAGGCCGTGCTGGCCCGTGCCGAGCAGGAATACGGCGTACCGGCGCAGGTGATTGTCTCGATTATCGGCGTTGAAACCTTTTTTGGGCGTAATACCGGTAATTTCCGGGTAATTGACGCCTTGTCGACTCTCGGTTTCGACTATCCTCCCCGTGCCGAATTTTTCCGCAAGGAATTGCGAGAGTTCCTGTTGCTGGCGAGGGAAGAGCAGGTCGATCCGCTGACCCTCAAGGGCTCTTACGCCGGCGCCATGGGCTTGCCGCAGTTCATGCCCAGCAGCTTTCGCGCCTACGCGGTGGACTTCGACGGTGACGGCCACATCAATATCTGGAACAACCCCGACGATGCCATCGGCAGCGTCGCCAGTTATTTCAAGCGACACGGCTGGGTCGCCGGCGAACCGGTGGTCAGCCGCGCCGAAGTGCGCGGCGAACAAGTGGACGCAGGTTTGACCACCGGTATCGAGCCGACTAAAACCGTTGGAGAGTTGCGGGCCTTGGGCTGGTCAAGTCATGATGCGCTGCGCGATGATATGCCGGTTACCGCATTTCGCCTGGAAGGCGACAAAGGCCCTGAATACTGGATGGGTCTGAAAAATTTCTACGCGATCACGCGTTATAACCGCAGCGTGATGTACGCCATGGCCGTACATCAACTGTCTGAACAGCTGGTCAAAGCACGGGGCGTCAAGTAATGCGGGCATTGCCTATGAATAAACCCCTGAAGCTGATGGCATTTGCCGCGTTGGCAGTGCTGCTCGCCAGTTGTTCGACCAGCCGCGCGCCAGCGCAGAAGTCTTCCACCGCCGTGCGCACGACGCCGGGGCTGGACATCAACCGCGCACACAAGGATGGCGCGCCGTGGTGGGATGTCGATGTGACGCGCATCCCGGATGCCACGCCGACCCTGCACACCGGCCCGTACAAGGCCGCCCCTTACTCGGTATTGGGCAAAACCTATTTTCCGTTGCAAGAGTCCAAGACCTACGTGCAGTCCGGTACAGCGTCCTGGTACGGCACCAAGTTCCATGGCCAGAACACCGCCAACGGTGAAGTCTATGACTTGTATGGTATGAGTGCTGCGCACAAGACCTTGCCGCTGCCGAGTTACGTCCGGGTGACCAACCTGGACAACAACAAGACTGTGATCCTGCGGGTCAATGACCGCGGTCCGTTCTATTCGGACCGGATCATCGACCTGTCCTACGCGGCCGCCAAGAAGCTCGGCTACGCCGAAACCGGCACCGCGCGGGTCAAGGTCGAAGGCATCGACCCGCAGCAATGGTGGGCCGCCAAAGGCCGTCCGGCGCCATTGATGCTCAATGAGCCGAAAGTCGCGCAGAATAGCGCCCCGGTGATCACGGCCTCGGCCGGCACCGTCGAGCAATGGACGCCACCGCCGCAGCAACATGCCGCCCCCGTTATCCCGGTACAACTGGATGCAAAAAAAAACGCTTCTGCAACAGCGTCTGGCCAGTATCTGCAGGTGGGCGCGTTCGCCAACCCGGACGCTGCCGAACTGCTGAGGTCCAAGCTCAGCGGGATGGTGAGCGCTCCGGTGTTCATCAGCTCGATCGTGCGTAATCAACAGACACTGCACCGGGTGCGCATGGGGCCGATCGGTTCGCCGGGTGAAATCCAGAAAGTGCAGAACAGTGTGCGCCTGGCTAATCTCGGTTCTCCGAGCGTCGTGACTGAGTAATACGTAGACCTTGATTGACGGTTCATCTGCGGTTTTGGGGGGTGAACCAGGTTGTTGGCTCGTTGAAGAACAAAAGCCCGGCAAGGGTTACTGAGTGAGCAGCTGAACACGCGATGACTCGTTAGAAAGTCATCTGATTAGTTTTGCCTTCGGGCAGTTTCCATTAGCGATTTCGAGAGACGGATGAACATCACCACCTTTGCCAAACGCCTGTGCCTTCTAGTCCCGCTGCTCCTCTCGCCTGCCGCATTCGCGGTCGAGATGATGCCGTCGCCACCGCAATTGGCCGCCAAGGCCTACGTGCTCATGGACGCCAGCAGCGGCAACGTGCTGGTCGAGAACAATGGTGACCAGCGTCTGCCGCCAGCCAGCCTGACCAAGCTGATGACCGCGTACATCGCGACCCTCGAAATCCGTCGCGGCCAGATCGGTGAAAACGATCCGGTGACCGTCAGCGAAAACGCCTGGCGTACCGGCGGTTCGCGGATGTTCATCAAGGTCGGCTCGCAAGTGACCGTCAGCGACCTGCTGCACGGCATCATCATCCAGTCGGGTAACGACGCCAGCGTGGCACTGTCCGAGCACATCGCCGGCAGCGAAGACGCGTTCGCCGACATGATGAACAAGACCGTGGCCGACCTGGGCATGACCAATAGCCACTTCATGAACCCGACCGGCCTGCCGAACCCTGAGCACTATTCGTCGGCTCACGACATGGCTGTGCTGGCCCGCGCGATCATCCACGAAGACCCGGCTCACTACGCGATCTACTCGCAGAAAGAGTTCTTTTGGAACGGCATCAAGCAACCGAACCGCAACCTGCTGCTGTGGCGCGACAAGACCGTCGATGGCCTGAAAACCGGCCACACCGACGAAGCCGGCTACTGCATGGTATCTTCGGCCGTACGTGACGGCATGCGCCTGATCGCCGTGGTGTTCGGCACCAACAGCGAAGTGGCTCGCGCTGCCGAGACCCAGAAACTGCTGACCTACGGTTTCCGTTTCTTCGAAACCCAGACCTTCTACCAGAAAGGTGCCGAGCTCGCTCAGGCGCCTGTCTGGAAAGGCTCCACCAATCAAGTCAAGGCCGGCCTGGCTGAAGACCTGACCATGACCCTGCCAAAAGGCCAGCTGAAAAAGCTCGCCGCCAGCATGACCATGAACCCGCAACTGGTTGCGCCAATCGCCAAGGGCGACGTGATCGGTAAAGTCGAAGTCAAGCTGGAAGACAAGGTGGTGCACAGCGCCGACCTGATCGCTCTGGATGGCGTCGAAGAGGGTGGTATCTTCCGTCGCATGTGGGATAGCATCCGTCTATTCTTCTACGGCTTGTTCAACTGATAGTGTGCTCCTGCAAGGCCCCGCGCTGATCCGGCGCGGGGCCTCGCCGTCGCCACGGCTTACGCTTACGAGGCCGTTACGCCATGACCGATACCGAAGTAAAGGCGCCAAAGATCGAATTCCCTGCCAATGATTATCCGGTTAAGGTGATCAGCGACACCGGCGTGGGCAACAAGGACAAGATCATCGACATCGTCCGCAAGCACGCCACGATCAACGATGAGCGTGTTGACGAGCGCCAGAGCAGCAACGGCAAATACACCACCATTCAGTTGCACATCGTCGCGACCGACCAGGACCAGCTGTACAACATCAACAGCGAACTGCGGGCCACCGGTTTCGTGCACATGGTGCTGTGATGTCCGGCACGCTGGGCTTTCGCGAGCTCGGCCAGATGGCTTACGAGCCGGTCTGGCATGCCATGCAACGCTTCACCAACGAACGCGGCAGCGATGCCGCCGACGAAATTTGGCTGGTCGAGCACCCGCCGGTGTTCACCCAGGGCCAGGCCGGCAAGGCCGAGCACTTGCTACTGCCGGGAGATATCCCGGTGGTGCAGGTCGATCGCGGTGGCCAGGTGACGTATCACGGCCCCGGGCAACTGGTGGCCTACCTGTTGCTGGACGTGCGCAAGCTGGGTTTCGGCGTACGAGACCTGGTGAGTCGCATGGAGTCATGCCTGATCGAGCTGCTCGCCAGTTACGGTGTGACCGCTGCGGCCAAGCCGGATGCTCCGGGTGTGTACGTCGATGGAGCGAAAATCGCCTCCCTGGGTCTGCGGATCCGCCACGGTTGTTCCTTTCATGGCCTGGCCCTGAACGTGGACATGAACCTGGAACCGTTTCGACGGATTAATCCCTGCGGCTACGCCGGGCTGGCGATGACCCAGCTGAGCGATCACGCAGGATCGATTGAATTTGCCGAGGTAAGTGCCCGGCTGCGCGCGCAGCTCGTCAAACACCTCGACTATGCTGAGCAGACGACCCTGACGGGCGGAATCGACTGATATGACTACTGATGCAGTGCAAACCATGATCCCGACGCTCGATGTCACCGAGCGCCCGGCCCCGCGTCCCAAGGTTGAAGCCGGCGTCAAGCTGCGCGGCGCCGAGAAGGTTGCACGCATCCCGGTAAAGATCATTCCGACCACCGAGCTGCCAAAGAAGCCTGACTGGATTCGTGTGCGTATTCCGGTCTCTCCGGAAGTCGACCGCATCAAGGCCCTGTTGCGCAAGCACAAGCTGCACAGCGTGTGCGAAGAAGCTTCCTGCCCGAACCTGGGCGAGTGCTTCTCCGGCGGCACCGCGACCTTCATGATCATGGGTGACATCTGCACCCGTCGCTGCCCGTTCTGCGACGTCGGCCATGGCCGTCCGAAGCCACTGGACGTCAACGAGCCGGAAAGCCTGGCCATCGCCATCGCCGACCTGCGCCTGAAGTACGTGGTGATCACTTCGGTGGACCGTGACGATCTGCGTGATGGCGGTGCCCAGCACTTTGCCGACTGCATCCGTGAAATCCGCAAGCTGTCGCCGAACGTGCAGCTTGAAACCCTGGTTCCGGACTACCGTGGCCGCATGGACATCGCCCTGGAAATCACCGCTGCCGAGCCGCCGGATGTGTTCAACCACAACCTGGAAACCGTGCCGCGCCTGTACAAGGCCGCGCGCCCGGGTTCGGACTACCAGTGGTCGCTGACCCTGCTGCAACGCTTTAAGCAGATGATGCCGCACATCCCGACCAAGTCCGGCCTGATGCTCGGCCTGGGCGAGACCGACGACGAAGTCATCGAAGTCATGAAGCGCATGCGCGAACACGACATCGACATGCTGACCCTGGGCCAATACCTGCAACCGTCGCGCAGCCACTTGCCGGTGCAGCGCTTCGTGCACCCGGACACCTTCGCCTGGTTCGCCGAGGAAGGTTACAAGATGGGCTTCAAGAACGTTGCTTCCGGCCCGCTGGTACGCTCTTCGTACCACGCCGATGAGCAGGCCAAGCTGGTCAAGGCCGAGTTGATGTCGTCCTGATTCGACTATGAAAAAACAGCCCGCAACGTTCAATCGGCTTTGCGGGCTTT
Source organism: Pseudomonas sp. LBUM1649 (assembly GCF_059716155.1). NCBI lineage: Bacteria > Pseudomonadati > Pseudomonadota > Gammaproteobacteria > Pseudomonadales > Pseudomonadaceae > Pseudomonas > Pseudomonas sp. LBUM1649. The sequence continues at coordinate 5,895,328 of NZ_CP166807.1, read as the reverse complement.
TTTTGCCTATCCCACAAGGACATCAGTCTTTTCCTGCGACTGCGCAATGCTTGATCCGCTTCTGTTTGTCTGCGTTCCTGACTAATGTGTGTTTGATGCTTTCACGCAGGGAGATCCATGGATGAACGCAAGACCTGACCCGACGCTCATTCCTCACACGCCTGTTCCGGCTTTGCCGATGCAAGGGCTGATCGCTGTTATCGCGCCTGCGGGTCCGGCCGCGCTGGACACCAAAAAAGCCATCGCCTGGATGCGTGCCCGTGGTTATTCTCTGCGGATATTTCCCGGGGTGTTCGAGAAGGACGGCTACCTGGCCGGCAGCGACGATGTGCGACTCAATGACCTGCACGCCGCGTTCACCGACCCTGAGGTCGATGCGATCATTTGCCTGCGCGGCGGATACGGTACGCCGCGGTTGCTTGATCGTATCGATTTCCAGCTGCTGCGCCACAATGCCAAGCCATTCATCGGCTATAGCGACATCACCGCGCTGCATTTGGCGATCAGCCGCTACGCGGGTTTCGTAACCTTCCATGGCCCGCTGCTCAACGCCGATCTGCTGGGGGAGCGGTTGCCACCGACCGAGTCCTCGTTCTTCAACATGCTCAGAGGGCAGTGCAGGGCCGGTATGGTGCTTACCCATCCCGTTGGCCGCCCCTTGACGACAATCGTGCCGGGTGTCGCTCATGGGCGCCTTCTAGGCGGCAACCTGTCGATGATTGCCGCGACCATGGGCACGCCTTTCGAGATTGATTCCGCGGGTGTCATTCTGTTTATCGAAGACATCAACGAGCCGCTGTATCGCATCGACCGGCTGCTGACCCATCTGCGTCTGGCGGGCGTGTTGCACAAGCTGCGTGGGGTTCTGGTGGGCGATATAGCGGGGGTAGAGGCTCAGGCCCTGGACCGATTGCTCAAGCAGACCCTGGAACCCTTGTGCATTCCGGTGCTGTCCGGGTGGCGCAGTGGGCACTGCAATCCGAACCTGACGCTGCCGATGGGGGCGTTGGTGACGCTGGATGCGGGGAGCCAGCAACTGGTGTTGGAACAAAATGTCGTAAGGCGGTAGGAGCGAGCATGCTCGCGATGGTCGTCAACGATGACGCGGGCTGTCTGAATGCCCGCGGCGCCCTGGCGTTTTTCGCGAGCATGCTCGCTCCTACAAGGGAAGCTTTAGCGGTTGCGCAATCCTTCCAGCAACTTGTGCGTCGGATAACCATCCGCCGGCCAGCCAAACGACTGCTGGGCGCTGCGGATCGCCTTGCGGGTGTTGGCACCGATGATCCCGTCGGCAGTGCCCGCGTCGTAGTTCTGCGCACTCAGCAGGTTTTGCAGTTCGATCCGCTCGGTGCGGCTCAGGGGTAGATCATCCTTGGGCCACGTCCCGCTGATCAGCCCTGCGCCATTGAAGCGCTCGGACAGCAGACTCACCGCCAAGGCGTAGGACGACGAGTTGTTGTACTTGAGGATCGCGCGGAAGTTGTCAAGCACCAGGAAGGCCGGGCCGCGGTAGCCTGCCGGCAACAGCAGCGCCGCGGACAGTTGCTCGGAGCCTGCCGGGAACTGGCCGCCGTTGGGCAGCACCACGCCCAGTTGCCGCCATTCGGCGACGCTCTTGCGAACCGAGCCATCGGCGAGGATGTAGTTGAAGCTGCTCGGCAGCTGCACTTCAAAGCCCCACGGCTGGCCTTTTTGCCAGCCGGAGCTTTGCAGGTAGTGGGCGGTCGACGCCAGGGCGTCGGTGGCGCTACCCCAGATATCGCGGCGCCCGTCGCCATCGAAGTCCACGGCGTGGGTGTTGTAGGTCGTCGGGATGAACTGGGTCTGGCCCATGGCGCCCGCCCAGGAACCAAGCATTTTGTCGGGTTCGATATCGCCTTGCTGGAGGATTTGCAGGGCGGCGATCAATTGCGCATGAGCGAAGCCGGGGCGGCGGCCTTCGTAGGCCAGGGTTGCCAGTGAGTTGATCACCGACTTGCTGCCCTGGAACTGGCCGAAGTTGCTTTCCATGCCCCACACCGCGACCAGTGCCTGGCGGTCGACGCCGTAGCGCTGTTCGATGCTTTGCAGGATGCCAGCGTACTGGTCGACCAATGCCTGGCCTTTACGAACCCGTAGCGGCGACAGGGCGCCGTCGAGGTACTCCCACACCGGTTTTGCGAATTCCGGTTGGCTGCGGTCGGCGCGGATCACGCTCGGGTCGAGGCTGACATTGGCGAAGGCGCGGTCGAACAGGTCGGCACGGATACCGGCGGCCAGGGCGTCCTTGCGAAAACCCGCCTGCCATTCGGCGAAGGTCTGGGTTGGCTGGATGTCGAGGTTTTCGCCGGTCGGAACCACGGGCGCGATGACCGCGGGGGCGGTGGCGACAGGGAGGGTCTGAATCGGCTGGGCGTCGGCGGCGGTGGGTTTTTCCGCGCAGGCGACTAGCAAAATGAGGCTGGAGGCAGCAATCAGTTGGCGAAACTGCCAACGACGGGAAAGACAAAGGGGCATGCACGGGGTCCAGGGAAAACGAATCAGGTACAGACCTTAACATGTTGAGCGGATGCTTGCCTTTCAGGCCGCCAGAAAGTAAGAAGCCTCCCAGTTGTCAGACTGGAAGGCTTCGCGGCGGTAGCTGCCTTTGCCTTTGCCGGCTCGTTCCTGGCGGCTACGGAACAATGGCTGGGCGACGATGGATTTGGCCTTGTTGGGGCCATGTTTAGATGGCTTTTTGCTCATGATGGGCTCTCGCAAGTGAATGGTTTTTTGCGGGGCAGATCATCGGCCAGAATTAGGGGACTGTCTAGCCCCTACAATATGTAGGACCTTTCGGACGCCTTCCCTGTAGGAGCGAGCATGCTCGCGAAGGACGTTAACGATGACGCGGGCATCCTGAAAGCCAGCAGTGTCCTTGAGTTCTTCGCGAGCATGCTCGCTCCTACAGGGAGCGAACGCGCCACGTCCGAAAGCCTTACTCGGCGGGCAACGACAATCTCTGCCCGGCCATCAACAACGTCAACCGACTCAGGCTCATCCACGGCGAACCCGCCGCCTGGCCCTTGATCTGTGCGTCGATGCGCTGGGCTTCGAGCAACAATTGCGCCCAGCGTTGCGCCGAATAGCGTTGCAGGGCTTTGCTCATCAGCGGTTTACGCTTGTCCCAAACCGGCGGCCTGGCCTGGCTGAAGGCCTTGTCCAGTGGCGTGCCCTGGCTGTACTGCAACGAAATGTTGGCCAGCTGGCGCAGTTCCCGGGCCAGGGCCCAGAGAATCACCGGGGGCTCGACACCTTCACCGCGAAGCCCTTCGAGCATGCGCAGTGCATGGGCGGCTTCGCCATTGAGAATGGCGTCGGTCAAGCCGAAAACGTCGAAGCGCGCACTGTCGGCCACCGCGGCCTGTACGGTTTCGATGGTGATCTGGCCGCCTTCGGCCATCAGCTTGAGTTTTTCGATTTCCTGGGCGGCGGCCAGCAAGTTGCCCTCGACCCGGGCGGCGATCAGCTCGACGGCGTCCTGGCTGGCGGATAGCCCGGCCTGGGACAGGCGCTGACGGATCCAGCTGGGCAACTGGTTGGCATCCACCGGCCAGATCTGTACGAACTGGGTCTGTTGGCCTTCGGCCAGCGCCTTGCCCCATTTGGCTTTCTGCGCGCTGCCATCGAGCTTCGGCAAGCTGATCAACAGCACCGTGTCTTCGGCCGGTCGCGAGCAGTACTCAATGAGCGCGGCGGCACCTTTATCGCCGGGTTTGCCGGAAGGCAGGCGCAATTCCAGCAGGCGTTTTTCGGCGAACAGCGACATGCTGGCGCCGGCTTGCAGCAACGTACCCCAGTCGAAACTGGCGTCGGCGGCGAACACCTGGCGTTCGTCGAAGCCTTGTTGGCGTGCGGCCGCGCGAATGGCGTCGGCGGCTTCCTGACACAGCAAGGGATCATCGCCACTGATGACGTAGACCGGCGCGAGGGCGCCTTGCAGGTGTTTGGCGAGATGGGCGGGAGCGAGTTTCATAAGAGAGGGCAAACGGGGCGCCAGAGCGCCCCGTAAGTCTTACTGCCGAGGCAGTTCGATTGGCGACTGACGCGGCGTTTGCGCCTCAGCCTTCTGCGCCGCTTCCAGCGCCGCGGCTTCCGCCTTGGCCTTGGCTTCGGCAGTCTGCTGCAACTGGTCCAGCTGGGTCGGGGTGAATTGCTGCAGGCGCAACATCATCCGTTGAACCAGCTCGCGACGCATTTCCTTGCGGGCATCGCTAGCCTCCTGGTCGGAACCTACCAGGTTGTTGCCGTCATGGATGAACACCTTCTGCACTTCGAGTTTGTCGCTCAGCAGGGGCAGGTTGCCCTGGCCGCGAATGTCATAGCTGAGCACCGTGCTCAGTTGATATTCGCCAGTGCGACCGGCGCCTGCATAGCTGAGGATGCGCTGGGATTCCTGCTGGTCGGTCAGGATGAGTTTGTAAGGGGCGCCGTTGTAGACCTTGACGCCGCTGCTTGTCAGCATCTGGCGCAGTTGAGTCACGGTTTCGCCGTAAGCGTCGCGGGCGCTCAGGTCGAGTTCCTTGATCGCCAGTTCGGTGGTGCCGGTACCACGCAGCTGGAAGCCGCAGGCGCTCAACAGGACCGCGAGGCCTATCACCAGCAAGTTGCGTTTGATCATTGTGTTGCTCCCCTTGAAACCATGTGGGCCAATCAAGCGGCCCGAAAGGTTTTGTTCGGCGCCCGGCAGGGCCAGGCGCCTGATCCAATTAGCTGGCGACGATGTTGACCAGTTTTCCGGGCACCACGATCACTTTGCGAATGGTCAGACCATCGACGAAGCGCAGCACGTTCTCGTTGGCCCGTGCGGCGGCTTCGACTTCTTCGCGAGTGGCGCTGGCCGGCATATCGATCTGGCCGCGCAGCTTGCCGTTGACCTGGATGACCAGTGTCAGGCTGTCCTGCACCAGCGCGCTCTCGTCCAGCACCGGCCAGCCGGCGTCGATCACCGGATCGGCGTGACCCAGGCGATGCCACAGCTCGTGGCTGATGTGCGGGGTGATAGGCGCCAGCAGCAGTGTCACGGTTTCCAGGCCTTCCTGAACCAGTGCGCGATCCTGTTCGGTGCCTTGCGCGGCTTTTTCCAGCACGTTCATCAGCGTCATCACCTGGGCGATGGCGGTGTTGAATTTGTGGTTCTGGCCGACGTCGTGGCTGGCCTGCTTGATGGCCTGGTGGATCGAACGGCGAATGACTTTCTGCTCGTCGTTCAGGCTGGCAACGTCCAGTTTCCCCGGCAAGCCTTGGGTCACGTGGGCCTGAGCCAGACGCCAGACGCGCTTGAGGAAGCGGTGCGAACCTTCTACGCCAGAGTCGGACCATTCCGCGCTCATGTCAGGAGGCGAGGCGAACATCATGAACAGGCGGCAGGTGTCGGCGCCGAACTGGTCGATCATCGATTGTGGGTCAACGCCGTTGTTCTTTGACTTGGCCATCTTCTCGGTGCCACCGATTTCCACCGGCAGGCCGTCTGCGATCAGCTTGGCGCTGATGACCTTGGCCTTGCTGTCGCGTTCGAGTTCGACGTCCGCCGGGTTGAACCAGGTGTAGGCACCGTTGGCTTCACGACGATAGTAAGTCTCGGCGATCACCATGCCCTGGGTCAGCAGGTTCTTGAACGGCTCGTTGGAGCTCACCAGGCCTTCGTCGCGCATCAGCTTGTGGAAGAAGCGCGCGTAGAGCAAGTGCAGGATCGCGTGTTCGATGCCACCGATGTACTGATCCACTGGCAACCAGTGGTCGGCCGCGGATTTTTCTACCAGGCCACCCTCAAAGTGCGGCGAGGCGTAGCGGGCGTAGTACCACGAGGACTCGACGAAGGTGTCCATGGTGTCGGTTTCACGCTTGGCAGGCTGGCCGCATTTCGGGCAGCTGCACTCGTAGAACTCGGGCATGCGCGCCAGTGGCGAACCGGCGCCATCGGGCACGACGTCTTCCGGCAGTACGACTGGTAGTTGATCTTCCGGCACCGGCACGTCACCGCAGGTTGTGCAGTGGATGATCGGGATCGGGCAGCCCCAGTAGCGCTGACGGCTGATGCCCCAGTCGCGCAGGCGGAACTGGGTGCGCGAGGCGCCGAGTTCTTTCTTGATCAGCGCCACTTCGATGGCATCGAAGGCGCCGGCGAAATCGAGGCCGTCGAAATCGCCGGAATTGATCAGCGTGCCGTACTCGCCGTAGGCGTCTTGCCATGGCGCCGGGTTGTTGTCACCTGCGCTTGTGCGTACCACCGATTTGACCGGCAGGTGGTACTTGTGGGCGAACTCGAAATCGCGTTCATCGTGGGCCGGAACAGCCATGACCGCGCCGTCGCCGTAGTGCATCAGCACGTAGTTGGCGACCCATACCGGCAGTTTTTCGCCGGTCAGCGGGTGCTCGACGAACAGGCCGGTTGGCAGGCCTTTTTTCTCTTGAGTCGCAACGTCGGCTTCAGCGACGCTACCGCCCTTGCATTCAGCGATGAACGCTTGCAGCTCTGGATTGTTCTGCGCGGCCAGGGTGGCCAGGTGGTGCTCGGCGGCCACGGCGACGTAGGTCGCGCCCATCAGGGTGTCCGGACGGGTGGTGAAGACTTTCAGTGCACCGGCTTCGCCGATGGAGTCGACGTTGTACGGGAACTGCACTTCCATGCCGCGGGATTTACCGATCCAGTTGCGCTGCATGGTCTTGACCTGCTCAGGCCAGCCAGTCAGTTCGTCGAGGCTCTCCAGCAGCTCATCCGCGTAGGCGGTGATCTTGAAGTAGTACATCGGGATTTCGCGCTTTTCGATCAGCGCGCCGGAACGCCAGCCGCGCCCGTCGATCACCTGCTCGTTGGCCAGGACGGTCTGGTCGACCGGGTCCCAGTTCACGGTGCCGCTTTTCTTGTAGATCACACCTTTTTCGAACAGGCGAGTGAACAGCCATTGTTCCCAGCGGTAGTAATCGGGCTTGCAGGTGGTCACTTCGCGCGACCAGTCCACCGCCAGGCCCAGGCTGCGCAACTGGCTTTTCATGTAGGCGATGTTTTCGTAGGTCCACTTGGCGGGCGCTACGTTGTTCTTCATCGCGGCGTTTTCCGCTGGCATGCCGAAGGCGTCCCAACCCATGGGTTGCAGAACGTTCTTGCCTTGCATGCGCTGGTAGCGGGAGATCACGTCGCCGATGGTGTAGTTGCGCACGTGCCCCATGTGTAGCTTGCCGCTGGGGTAAGGGAACATCGACAGGCAGTAGAAAGTCTCCTTGCCTGGCTGTTCACTGACTTCAAAGGACTTTTGCTCGTCCCAGAACGACTGGGCGGCGGCTTCGATTTCACGGGGCTGATATTGTTCGTGCATGGCTACTTTTGAACTGAATAGGGGTGGCCTAATCCTCTTCAATGCGACGCTGGACGGTGAACAAGCCAATTCGGCGTTTCGGTGCCCAGAGGAGCTGGAAGTGGAGTTACAGGAAGCGCCGTAGCATACATGACCGCACTCTATCGAGGGAAACCCTGATTACTGCCGCGCGTCTCGTGAAAACGGCTGCGAGGGCCGTTTGTCGCGGCGTCCAGCCGGTTTGTCGATGGAAGCTAAGCTCTAACTGGGGAGTAGGTCTTATCTTCCAATGAGGTGAGGGATGGTTGAGTCACGGCAAAAAGTTACAAAACCGGAGTTGTACGAAAGACTGATTGATCGTCTTGGAATGGCCTTGGATGCGGCGAAAACCGCTGACCGGTTGCGTGATGAACGTCCACTGGAGCTGGAGTTGCGAGGTCTGAGCCCCGCAGAGTTTGCACTGGTCAAGGCGTACCTCGATCGCAGTGAGCGTGAGACACACGGATGCTTGTCTGAGGCAGTGAAGCAACTCGACGCACCACGCTCAGCCAAAATTATCTGGCTCAAGGACAAAGTAGCTGGCAGAGATGCGGTAAAGGTCCGGTCCCTGCAGTGCAAATAACGCATAGAGCCATGCTTTACGGTTTTTTGTAGCATAGTCCTTCCGTATTTATTGTCGCATTGCGTCAACCCACTTAGGCTTCGGGCATCTTCATGGAGATGCCCGATGCCTTTTCGCTATTTCGTGAAACACCTTCTGATGCCGCCCGGCGTCCTTATCCTGTTGCTGGTGCTCGCCTGGTGGTGGCGCCGCTCAAGACCGCGGCTTGCCGGTTGGTGCTTTGCGCTGGGTGTGGGTGGCTTCTGGTTGATGAGCCTTCCGGTGATGGTGCAGTGGGGCGCCGGGCTTCTTGAGCGTGAAGCGCCGTTGGCTCGCGACGAATGGGCAACGTTGGCCCGGCGCGCCGATGCGATCGTGGTGCTGGGGGCCGGGCGCGAGCGGGGTGATCTGGCGTGGGGCAGTGATCAGCCCACCGGGGTGGCTCTGGAACGAGAGCGATATGCCGCTCGACTGGCAAAGGCCTCGGGCTTGCCGATCCTGACCAGTGGCGGTTTGCATTACGGCACGCCGCCAACCGAGGCCAAACTGATGGCTGACTCATTGCGCGATGATTTTGGCGTGGCGGTGCGTTGGCAGGAAGGGCAAAGTCGAACCACCTGGGAGAACGCGACATTCAGCGCCGAGGTCTTGTTGCCTGAAGGCATCAAACGCGTGGTGGTGGTCACCCAGGCCTGGCACATGCCGCGAGCGGTCTGGAGCTTTCAGAAGGCTGGCTTTGAAGTGGTGCCGGCGCCAGTGGGATTCTTGAGCGTGGACAACGCCGAGCCACTGGGCGGCTGGATGCCGGAGTTCAAGGCGATCTGGCGTAGCGGGCAGTTGTTGAATGAGGCGGCGGGGCAGATCGGGTATTCGTTTTTCTACCGCTGAAAATCATAAGATCGCAGCCTGCCGCAGGCTGCGATCTTTTGCAGGCTCCGCGATTAAACGGTCTTGGCCATCCGGCTGGCAATCAATGCCCAGCCAAACAACAGCACACAAACAATGAGCAATGGCCACGACCGCCATTGCAGGTACGGTGTGAGGTTGTGCATCGGCACCACTTCGCCGTACAGGATGCCGCGCTCGAACTGCGGGATCTGCGTGGTGATCTGGCCGAACGGGTTGATCAGGCCGGTCACGCCATTGTTGGTGGCGCGGATCATCCAGCGGCCGGCCTCGAGCGCGCGCATCTGCGCCATCTGCAAGTGCTGCAGCGGGCCGATGGACGTGCCGAACCAGGTGTCATTGCTGATGGTCAGCAGCAGGTCGCTCTGGGCGGCAAGGCCGGCGGCGAAATCCGGATACACCACTTCGTAGCAGATGAACGGCGCAATCTGGTACCCCTTGGCTTGCAACATGGCCTGATCGGAAGGGCCGCGGGCAAAGTCCGACATGGGCAGGTCGAAGAACGCAATCAGGCCACGCAGCACATCCTGCAACGGCACGTATTCGCCAAACGGCACCAGCTTCTGTTTGAGGTAGGTGCCATCGCCTTCACCGATCACGGTAATACCGTTGTAGAAGCGTTTCTGCTGGTGGACGACTTCGCGGATCGGCACGCCGGTAATCATGGCCGAATCCCGCTCGGCTGCGAATTTCCCCATCATGTCCAGGTAGCCCTGGGCAGACTCCTTGAGCACCGGGACCGCGGTTTCCGGCCAGATCAGCAAGTCGACCCGTTTCGAACTGAAGCTCATGTCGCGGTACAGCTCCAATTGCGCGTTGAGCTGCGCCGGGTCCCACTTCATGCTTTGTTCGACGTTGCCCTGGATTGCCGCGACGCTCAACGGCGCACCGGAGGGGCTGGTCCAGGCGTGTTGCTTGAGCGCCATGCCGGCCACCCACGGGCCTGCCAACAGCAAGACGCCCACGGCGATGAAGCCTTTGCGTCCCGTGCGCACCAGGCGCATGGCGTTGTAGATCAATGCGGCAGTCAGGGCCAGGGTGAAGGATATCAGCCACATCCCGCCGACAGGCGCGAGGCCAGCCAGGGGGCCATCAAGCTGGCTGTAGCCGGAGTAGAGCCATGGGAAACCGGTCAGGAACCAGCCGCGAAACGCTTCCTGGCCGACCCACAGCGCCGCAAATGCCAGAGTGTCCGCCAGCGGTGCTTCGTTGCGCCTTAGCCAACGCGCCCAAATCCAGGCGGGCAGGGCGAAGAACCAGGCAATCGCCGCCGTGAAGAGCAGCATCAGGAAGCCGGCCAGCAGCACCGACGCACCACCGAAGTGATGAATGCTGTAGTAGATCCAGCTGGTGCCGGCGCCAAACAGGCCGAAGCCGAAACACCAGCCACGCCCCAAGGCCTGGCGTGGATTCAGTTCACGCAAGCCGGCATAGAAAAGCCCGACCGCCAGCAGTGCCAGCGGCCAGATGTCGAACGGCGCCAGGGCCAGGGTGGTGATTGCACCGGCCGCCACGGCCAGCAGGTTACCGGGCCAGCCGGGGCGGGTTGTCCAGCGCATTTCAGTCCTTAGATTTTTACCGGGCGATAGGTGTCAGTCGCAGCAAATGAATCCGACGACTGTCGGCGTTCAGGATGCGGAAGCGATAGGCGCCGATTTCAGTGATTTCGTTGCGTTTTGGCAAGTGCCCGAACGCGCTCATCACCAGGCCGCCCACGGTGTCGAACTCGTCATCGGAAAACTCGCTGTCGAAGAACTCGTTGAAGTTATCGATCGGCGTCAGGGCCTTGATCAGGAAGTCGCCGCTGGGCAGTGGCTTGATGTAGCTGTCTTCTTCGACGTCGTGCTCGTCTTCGATGTCGCCGACGATCTGTTCCAGCACGTCTTCGATGGTCACCAGGCCCGCCACGCCGCCGTATTCGTCAATGACGATGGCCATGTGGTTGTGGTTGGCGCGGAACTCACGCAACAACACGTTCAGGCGCTTGGACTCCGGCACGAAGGTGGCCGGGCGCAGCAGGTCCTTGATGTTGAAGCTGTCGCCGTTCTCCCTGAGGATCAACGGCAGCAAGTCCTTGGCCAGCAACACACCCATCACGTCATCGTGGCTTTCGCCGATCACCGGGTAGCGGGAGTGGGCCGAATCGACCACGGCAGGCAGGAACTCGCGAGGTGTCTGGGTCGCCTTGATGCTGATCATCTGCGAGCGCGGGACCATGATGTCCCGTACTTGCAGGTCGGCAACCTGGATAGCGCCTTCGACGATGGCCAGCGCTTCGCTGTCCAGCAGTTTGTTCTGGTGTGCGTCGCGCAGCAGCTCCAGCAGCTCCTGGCGGTTCTTCGGCTCGTGGGCAAAAGCCTGGGTGAGCTTACCCAGCCAAGACTTCTGCCCGTTGCTCGATCGATCTTCGCTCATAGCGATTACTCTGAATCCTTTGTTGTTTCGGTAGGGGGGACTTCGATTTCGTCGTCCGCGTACGGATCGGGATAGCCCAGTTCTGCAAGCAACGTTCGTTCCAGTGCTTCCATCTCTTCGGCTTCGTCATCATCTATATGGTCGTAACCCAGCAGATGCAAGCAGCCGTGAATCACCAGATGCGCCCAATGGGCCTTGAGTTCCTTGCCCTGCTCGGCAGCTTCACGCTCGACCACCGCCACGCAGATCACCAGGTCGCCCAGCAGCGGGATGTCGAGAAACTCGTCTGGCACATCGGCAGGAAACGACAAGACGTTGGTGGCGTAATCCTTTTGCCGCCAGGTGTTATTCAGTTCGCGGCCCTCGGCTTCGTCGACCAGGCGAATGGTCATCTCGGAGTCGGCGGTGCGCTGGCGCAGGGCCAGTTCGCACCATAGGCGGAACTCGGCTTCGCTGGGGGCAGGCGCTTGGGTCGCGATTTGCAGATCAAGCTCAAGCATCGCGTCGGCTGTCCTTTGGCGCTTCATCGGTGGCACGATTTTCGAAGCGCTCGTAGGCTTCGACAATGCGCTGCACCAGCGGGTGACGCACGACGTCCTTGGGCATGAAATGGGTAAAGCTGATACCTGGAACATCTTTCAGCACTTCGATCACGTGATGCAGCCCGGACTTGGTGCCTTTCGGCAGGTCGACCTGGGTAATGTCACCGGTGATGACGGCCGTGGAGCCGAAGCCGATCCGGGTCAGGAACATTTTCATCTGTTCGACCGTGGTGTTCTGGCTTTCGTCGAGGATGATGAAGCTGTTGTTCAGCGTGCGGCCGCGCATGTAGGCCAGTGGCGCCACTTCGATCACCTGGCGCTCGATCAGCTTGGCGACGTGTTCGAAACCGAGCATTTCGTAGAGCGCGTCATAGAGCGGGCGCAAATACGGGTCGATTTTCTGCGACAGGTCACCGGGCAGGAAGCCGAGTTTTTCACCGGCTTCGACCGCCGGACGCACCAGCAGGATACGCCGGATCTGTTCGCGTTCCAGGGCGTCTACTGCGCAGGCAACGGCCAGATAGGTCTTGCCGGTACCGGCTGGGCCGATACCGAAGTTGATGTCGTTGCCGAGGACTTCCTTCACGTAGCGCAGCTGATTCAAGCCGCGAGGGCGAATCATGCCTTTCTTGGTGCGCAGGGCGACGCTGGCTTCGGCGGGCGAGTGGTTGTCCAGCTCTTCGACGGCGGATTCCTGCAGGAACAGGTGAACCATATCCGGCGATAGCTCGGTACCCTTGGTTTCCCGGTACAGGCGGCGCAGGAGGCTTTCCGCGGAGGTGGTGTGTTTGGGCTCGCCGATCAGCTCGAACTGGTTTCCGCGGTTGCGGATCTCGATGGTCAGGCGTTGTTCGATCAAGCGCAGGTGCTCGTCGAATTGCCCGCACAGATTGGCGAAGCGGCGAGCCTCAAAAGGCTCGAGGATAAAACGATGTGGTTCGATGGGTGCGTTCAAGGTCGTATTTAGCCGCCCTGGGGCAATTGGGATGATTCAAGGATAGCGCCAGTGGCGCGGGTGCGAAAGCTCTTAAATCGGGTGCAGAAATTTTGCTTTTGAACCGTGGGGAGGGGATTTATCCCCGTTGGGCTGCGAAGCGGCCCCCAAGAATGGGACTGCTGCGCAGTCCAACGGGGATAAATCCCCTCGCCACAAAAGCCCGCTCCCGCAGGGGGATCGGGGTTATTGGATCAATGAGCCCCGCAGCGAGTGTGGCTGCGCGGCGTCGATGTGCACATCCGCGAACTGACCGATCAGGGTCGGATTGTCGCAGCGGAAGTTGACGATACGGTTATTCTCGGTCCGGCCTTGCAGCTCGCCAGGGTCTTTCTTGGAGTAATCAGTTACAAGAATCCGCTGAATTGAACCCACCATTTGTCGGCTGATCTCGAAACCTTGCTGGTTCAGGCGATGTTGCAGGGCGTTCAGACGCTGTTTCTTAAGCTCTTCCGGCGTGTCATCGGCCAGGTCGGCGGCGGGTGTACCCGGGCGCTGGCTGTAGACGAACGAATAGGAGAAGTCGAAACCGACATCCTGGATCAGTTTCATGGTTTGTTCGAAGTCTTTCTCTGTCTCGCCGGGGAAGCCGACGATGAAGTCCGAACTGATACAGATGCCCGGCACGGCAGCGCGCAGCTTGCGCAGTTTGGATTTGTATTCCAGCGCCGTGTGGTTGCGTTTCATCGCCGCGAGGATGCGGTCCGAGCCCGATTGCACCGGCAGGTGCAGGTGTTTCACCAGCTCCGGCACGTCGGCGTGGGCCTGGATCAGGCTGTCGGAGAATTCCAGGGGGTGCGAGGTGGTGTAGCGGATGCGGTCGATGCCATCGACCGCGGCGACCACGCGAATCAGTTCGGCCAGATCCGCCAGGCGACCATCGTGGGTCGTACCGCGATAGCCGTTGACGTTCTGCCCGAGCAGCGTCACTTCGCGCACGCCGTGTTCGGCCAGGTGAATGATTTCGGCAATCACGTCGTCGAACGGGCGGCTGACTTCTTCACCGCGGGTGTAGGGCACCACGCAGAACGTGCAGTATTTGCTGCAACCTTCCATCACCGATACGTAGGCGCTCGGGCCATCGATACGCGGCTCGGGCAAGTGGTCGAATTTTTCGATTTCGGGGAACGAGACGTCGACTTGCGGCAGCTTGCTGATGCGCGCGGCGTCGATCATTTCCGGCAGGCGGTGCAAGGTCTGCGGGCCGAATACCACGTCGACATAGGGTGCGCGATCGCGAATGGCGGCGCCTTCCTGGCTGGCCACGCAGCCGCCGACCGCGATCACCATGTCCGGGTTGGCCAGTTTCAGTTCGCGCCAGCGGCCCAGCTGGGAATAGACACGGTCCTGGGCGCGCTCGCGGATCGAGCAGGTGTTGAGCAGGATCACGTCGGCGTCTTCAGCGCGCGCGGTGACTTCCAGGGCCTGATGTTCGCCCAGCAGATCGACCATGCGCGAGCTGTCGTACTCGTTCATCTGGCAACCGTGGGTTTCGATGTAAAGCTTCTTGGCCATGGACAGAGTCATCACGTGATTCAAAGAACCGCGCATTATAGGGAACATGTACTCAGGTTCCTACCGCTGCGCGTCCGGCGGCTATGCTATAGTTCGCGCCCTCATTTTTATCCCCCGATGTGTTGCTCGCCCACCATGACCAAACGTGAAGCTCCAATCTACAAGGTGATTTTCCTCAATCAGGGCCAGGTGTTCGAAATGTACGCCAAGCAGATCTATCAGAGCGATCTGTGGGGCTTCCTGGAAGTGGAAGAGTTCGTCTTTGGCGAGCGCACACAGGTAGTCGTAGACCCGAGCGAGGAGAAGCTCAAGGCCCAATTCGAAGGGGTCGTGCGCAGTTTCGTGCCAATGCATTCGATCGTGCGCATCGACGAGGTCGAGCGCCTGGGCACACCGAAAATCAGCGAAGCCCGCGGTGCGGTTGGCAATGTGATGCCGTTTCCGATGCCGATGCCTGAGAAGTAAGCAGGCGAGGAGATTTAGTGGGGCAAAGGGATTTATTGTGGCAAAGGGATTTATTGTGGCGAGGGGATTTATCCCCGTTGGACTGCGCAGCAGTCCCATCTTTGGGGGCCGCTTCGCAGCCCAGCGGGGATAAATCCCCTCGCCACAAAAGCCCCTCACCACAAGGGCTAGCATTCAATTCAGGGCAGTGGCGCGAACGGCGTACGCCCATCGGCGCTCTGCAATTCCATCAGGTATTTACGGAAGATTTGCCCCAGCACCTGAGTGGCGACTTCCAGTTCCTGGCGGGGCATTTTCTCGGCGACTTCGTCGGCGGAGTCCAGCGCTTCTTCCGCGCCGTTGACCGCCGCCATTTTCAGCACGATATACGCCTGGATATTATTGGCCGGTACGCCTTCGCCATGAAAGAACATGGTGCCGAGTTTGAATTGGGCCTGGGCGTGACCTTGCAGCGAGGCCTTTTCGAAGTAGTTCAGGGCTTTATTGAGATCGCGTGGCGCGTTTTTACCCTCGTAGTAGAACTCACCCAACTCGTATTGCGCTTGAGCATCCCCTTCATCCGACGCTTTCTGGCAGGCAGCCAGTGCCTGGGCCAGGTCTTGCGGCTGGGTATTGAGGGTGCAGCGACCCATCGCTGGGATTAACAACGAGTTACCGCCTGCTTGTGCTAGCGCGAGCAGGGGCTGAAGGAGCAACAGGCAGCCCAGTGAAAGGGCGCGGCCGGTGCGGTTCATGGGAATCGACTTACCTCTGAGGGGCGCGCGGACCCATCGAGGGGATCCAATAAGCGCGCATTATGAAATAAGCAGGGCCAACCTTACAAAGTCTTTACTCGTTTTTCTGCTGCGCGGGAAATATATCGCCCACTTTGCGCAGGATTATTAGCAGATGAGTAGGAAAAAGGGCAGGAGTGTAAAGCTGACGCCGGCAATGGCCAGCGTCAGCGGGTACGGCGTTACTTCAGTGCAGCAAATGCGCGCTCAGCGGCATCCAGGGTCAGTTTCAGCTCGGCTTCGCCGTGGGCGATCGAGGTGAAGCCGGCTTCGAAAGCGCTTGGCGCCAGGTACACACCACCTTCCAGCATCAGGTGGAAGAAGCGGCCGAACAAGGCTGCGTCGCTGGCCATCACGTCATCGAAGGTCACGATGTCGTCGGCGCCGCTGAAGTACAGGCCGAACATGCCACCGGCCTGGGTGGTCACGAACGGAATACCTGCCGCATCGGCACGCACTTGCAAACCGTCGAGCAGGCGAGTGGTGTAGTCGGTCAGCTCGTCGTGGAAGCCCGGACGGCTGATCAGGCGCAGGGTGGTCAGGCCCGCCGCCATCGCCAGCGGGTTACCCGACAATGTACCGGCCTGGTAAACCGGACCCAGCGGGGCGATACGCAACATGATTTCGCGCTTGCCGCCGAAGCAACCCACCGGCATGCCGCCGCCAATGATTTTGCCGAAGGTGGTCAGGTCCGGTGTCACGCCGTAGTGAGCCTGGGCGCCGCCGAGGGCAACACGGAAGCCGGTCATCACTTCGTCGAAAATCAGCACCACGCCGTGCTTGTCGCACAGGGTCCGCAGGCCTTCGAGGAACCCTGGGGCCGGCGGCACGCAGTTCATGTTGCCGGCGACCGGTTCGACGATGATGCACGCCACGTCCTGACCGACTTCGGCGAGCATGGCCTCGACCGCATCGATGTCGTTGAACGGCAGGGTCAGCGTGTGTTTGGCGAACGCCGCGGGCACACCCGCCGAGCTCGGCACGCCTTGGGTCAGGGCGCCGGAGCCAGCCTTGACCAGCAGGCTGTCGGAGTGGCCGTGGTAGCAGCCTTCGAACTTGATGATGCTGTCGCGACCGGTGAAGCCACGGGCCAGGCGGATCGCGCTCATGGTCGCTTCGGTGCCGGAGCTGACCATGCGCACCATTTCCATCGAGGGTACGAGCGAGCAGACCAGATCCGCCATCTGGGTTTCCATCTCGGTCGGCGCGCCGTAGGACAAGCCGTGTTCAAGCTGCTTGCGCACGGCGTCCAGGACGTCCGGATGGCTGTGGCCGAGGATCATCGGGCCCCAGGAACCGACGTAATCCACGTATCGCTTGTTGTCTTCATCGGTGACGTAGGCGCCTTCGGCGTGCTTGAAGAACAACGGCGTGCCGCCAACGCTCTTGAACGCGCGAACCGGCGAGTTCACGCCACCGGGAATGTGTTTCTGGGCATTGGCAAACAGGGTTTCGGAACGAGACATGATCGGACTCTCAAATCAGACTTTAAGCTACTTGAATGGAAAGCAATTCGTTGAATGCGCGGGCGCGGCGGGTCACTTCAGCCGTGCTCTGGGCGCCAAACAGGCCATGCACCACGGCGAGCAGATCGACTCCATGAGCCACCAGCGGGGCAGCGTTGTCCAGGGTGATGCCGCCGATCGCGCAGATCGGCAAGTGCAATTTGCTGCGGGCCTGATCGAGCAACTCCAGGCTGCAAGTCGGTGCGCCGGGCTTGGTGTTGGAGTTGAAGAAACGGCCGAACGCGACATAACTGGCGCCTTCCCTGGCGGCTTGCTCGGCCAGTTCAAGTTGCGCGTGGCAGGTCGAGCCGATAATTGCTTTGGAACCGAGCAGGGCGCGGGTCGGCGACAGCGGGCCATCGGTCTGGCCCAGATGCAGGCCCACGTTCAGGCGTGCCGCCAGCTCGGCGTCGTCGTTGATGATCAGCTGGGTCTTGTAGCGTTCGCACAGATCGCGCAGGGCTTCGGCCTCGCGCAGTCGACGGGCCTCATCGCTGCTCTTGTCGCGGTATTGCAGCAGGGTGACGCCGCCTTCCAGCGCCGCCTCCACGTACGAAAGAAATTTACCGGCCAGCAACTGGCTGTCGGTAATGGCGTACAGGCCACGTAGTTTCATCGGACAAGCCTCACCACAGTGCTAATAGATAGTTACGAACAGAAGTCCAGTGGCAGGCGGCGTGGCACGAATTGGCCTTTGCCCAACTGCTCCGCATCGCGCAGGGTGCGCCACGTGTAGTTAAGTGCAGTCTGTACGGCGCTGGCGAGGTTTTCACCTTGGGCCAGACGGCCGGCAAGTGCACTGGCCAGAGTGCAGCCCGAGCCATGATAGCTGCCGGGCAGGCGTTGACAGGTGTAGGTTTCGCGCAAGCCGTCGCGGCTGTACAGGCGGTTGTGGATTTCGGTTTCGTCGCCATGGCCGCCGGTGATCAGCAGGTGTTTGACGAACGGCAGGAGTTTTTCAGCGCACTCGTCCGCGGTGCCTTCAGGCAGTTCGGCGAGGATACGGGCTTCGGGAAGGTTGGGGGTGGCGATGATCGAGAGCGGCAGCAGGCGTTCGCGCATGGCATAGCCGACTTCGTCCTTGCCCAGGCGACCACCACCACCGGCGCGCAGCACCGGGTCACAGACCACCGGCAAGTGCGGGTGCGCCGAAAGCAGTTCGACCACGGTGTCGACCATTTCCAGGGAGCCGAGCATGCCGAGTTTGACGGCCGCGACTTCGGAATCGTTGAGCACGGCATGGGCCTGGGCCAACACCCACTCACGGTCGAGGACGCGGAAGTCAGTGACATTGACGGTGTCTTGCACGGTCAGGGCGGTGACGGCCGGAGCCGCATGGCAACCCTGGGCGAGCAGGGCTTCAATATCTGCCTGCAAGCCGGCGCCACCACTTGGGTCGTGGCCGGAGAGACAGAGGACAACGGGGCGAGAGCTGTAGATATTCATGGTGCGCGAGCTTACCACCAAACATCTTTTTTCGGGCGTCGGCCAATAAACGTTGATGCGGGAAATTACGCTTGGGTTCGAGCGCTTGTCGCGCTCTGTTCGGCAGAACAGCTCTATCTTAATATTCTTCGCTGTAACGCCCGTTCTAGAGCCTTTGTGCGAAAAATTTCTGTAGTGCTCATTAGCCATCACCGGCTATGCTAGAGTGGATCCAACCAATAACAGGTATCACCGGTTTTACGTCTACTCAAAAGGAATGGGGGGCTTCCTGACAAAACCGGACGGGCCACGCTGGGGCATAAATGCGCTATTTGTTGATGTTTATGTTGTGTTTGCCCCTCTTGGCGAACGCCGTTGAGTTCAATGAACTCACCCAAAGCCTTCCCCTCGGGCGAACCCTGCAAGTGTTTGAAGACGTGGGTGGTCAGGCGACTGTCGCGGATGTCCGTGCGCAGGCGGCGGCCGGCAACTTCAAGGCGCATGATAAAGCCACCCTCAACGCCGGTTATTCGCGTTCGGTGTTCTGGCTGAAAATCGATCTGCATTACCGCCCTTCAAATCCGGCTGCGCAACGGACATGGCTGCTGGAATTGGCTTACCCACCGCTCGATCACCTTGATCTGTATCTGCCTGATGCGAGCGGCAACTATCAATTGGCCAGGCAAACCGGTGATGCCTTGCCGTTCGCCAGTCGCGAAATCCTCCAGAACAACTACCTGTTCACGCTGGACTTTACCCCTGACCAAGCGCAAACCCTGTACTTGCGCCTGCAAAGCCAGGGGTCGATCCAGGCGCCGGTCACGTTGTGGTCCAGTACTTCGTACCTCGAAGACCAGCCGGTGCGCCTCTATGTGTTGGGGCTGATCTACGGTGTATTGCTGGGGATGCTGGTCTACAACCTGTTCATCTACCTCAGCGTGCGCGATACCAGCTATCTCTATTACATCTTCTACATCGCCTCGTTCGGCTTGTATCAGCTGTCGGTGAACGGCGCCGCCGTGCAGTACTTCTGGCCAGACAATCCCTGGTGGGCCAACGCCTCGACGCCCTTTTTCATCGGTTGTGCCGGACTGTTCGGCAGCCAGTTCGCCCGCAGCTTCCTGCAGACCGCCACCCTTAGCCGCTGGATGGACCGCTTGCTGCTGGCGTTGGTGGCATTCGGCGCGGTGGTGGTCGGGTTGTCCCTGATGACCAGCTATGCCCTGGCCTTGCGCCTGGCCACGACCCTGGCACTGACCTTCACGGTGGTGATCTTTGCCGCGGGGATTTTTGCCTGGCTGCGTGGCTTGCGGGTCGCGCGTTATTTCATCATTGCCTGGTCGGCGTTCCTGCTCGGCGGCATCATCAATACATTGATGGTGCTGGGTTACCTGCCGAATGTGTTCCTGACCATGTACTCCAGCCAGATTGGCTCGGCCATCGAAGTGGCGCTGCTGTCCATGGCCCTGGCCGACCGCATCAACGCCATGCGCGAGCAGCAGGCACAAACCCTGCTCGACGCGGGACAAAAGCTTGAGGCGCTCAACCAGCAACTGGCACACAGCAACAAGCTCAAGGACGAATTCCTCGCCACCCTGACTCACGAATTGCGCACGCCCATGAATGGCGTGATCGGATCGCTGGAGCTGATGCAGACCGTCGAGATGGACCCTGAGCTGGAGCAATATCAGCAAACGGCCGCGGGATCGGCGCGGGACATGATGCGCATGGTCAATGGCATTCTCACCCTGACCGAGCTGCAGGCGGGCAATCTCAAGGCGACCCCGGCCACCTTCAGTTTGCGCGCCGTGGTGGAGGCCTTGCGCGCCCAGTTCTACGGCAATGCCTCGAGCAAGTCGCTGGACTTCAAGGTCGACGTGGCACCGGGTGTGCCGGATCGCCTGCACGGCGACAGCGCCAAGTTGGCGCAATGCCTGGAGTGCCTGCTGGATAACGCCATCAAGTTCACCCGAGTCGGTGGGCTGGCGCTGCGGGTCACGGGGAAACCGGTCAACCCCGAGCGACTGGCGTTGTCCTTTGCGGTGATCGACACCGGTATCGGCTTTACCGACCTTGGGGAGGCGACGATGTATCAGCGCTTCTTTCAGCTTGACGGTTCGATGACGCGTGAGTACGGCGGCCTGGGTGTCGGCCTGGCCATATGCCGGCAACTGGTGGAGCTGCTCGGCGGACACCTGACACACCGCTCCGAGCCTGGGCGTGGCAGCCGTTTCCAGCTTGACGTCGAGTTTGACATGCCGGCACCGCAGCGCCTTGCCACGCCGCTCGCGACGCGACAGTTGTCACAACGGCGCCTGCCTCAGGATTGCAGCGTATTGCTGGTGGATGACAACAACGTCAATCAGTTGGTGATGCGCGGTATGTTGCTCAAGCTCGGGTTTCGCGTGCGCACGGCCGACAGCAGCCTCGCCGCGCTCGATCTGCTGCAGTGCGAAACCTTCGATGCGGTGCTGGTCGATTGTCAGTCGCAGGCCCTGGACGGCGTTTCCGTATGCTGCCAGATCCGGGCGTTGCCCGGTTGCGCGCAAGTGCCGGTGTTCATGATCGCCCTGGGTACTGACCGGGAGCGCTGCCCGAGCGGCGCGATGATTGACCATTTGAGCAAGCCGGTGAAATTCGAGGACTTGCAGGTCGCACTTTTTCGTCGAGTGCTCTGTTCTGAGCAGGGCGAAAGCGCCGACAGTTAGGCAGATATGACACTTTGATCGGCCAGGGGGCGGTGCTTAACTGAAGTCCCTTGGCTGACCAAAGGAGCCCCGTCATGAACCTGCATCAGTTCGCCGAAACCCACGAAGTCACCAACCAGCCACCCTCGCTGGACGGCGCCAACCTGTATCGCATCGACTTGCCCCTGCAGGAGTGGGCGCGGCGTTTCGGGGGCGCTTGGGCCGAATCGCGGATCGATGCATACGGCGCTCTCGCCGGCGGACCGCTGATGGCGGCGGGATTCCTGGCCAATCAAAACAAGCCGATTTTCAGCAGTCATGACCGCTATGGTCATCGCATCGACCTGGTGGAATTTCACCCGGCCTATCACGAACTGATGCGCACGGCGATCGAGCACGGCCTGACCTCGTTGCCCTGGGCGCACCCGCAGTCCGGTGCGCATGTCGCCCGCGCCGCCATGACCTACCTGCATAGCCAGGCCGAAGCCGGCAGCGGTTGCCCGTTGACCATGACCTTCGCCAGCGTCCCGGCATTGCGCATGCAACCGGACCTGGCGGACCAATGGCTGCCGAAGATTCTGTCCACCGAGTACGACCCGCGCAATGTCGGCATGGCCCACAAGGCCGGCGTCACCATCGGCATGGCCATGACCGAGAAGCAGGGCGGCACCGATGTCCGCGCCAACACCACCAAAGCTTATCCGGTGGGAGCCAGCGGTCCGGGCCAGGCGTACGAACTGGTGGGGCACAAGTGGTTCTGTTCGGCGCCTATGTGCGATGCCTTCCTGACGCTGGCGCAGACGGACAAGGGCCTGACCTGTTTCCTGCTGCCGCGGCATCGTCCGGACGACACGCGCAATCAGTTCTACATCCAGCGCCTGAAGAACAAGCTCGGCAACTGCTCCAACGCCTCCAGCGAAGTGGAGTTTCGCGGTGCCTTGGCGTGGATGGTCGGTGAGGAGGGGCGCGGCGTGCCGACGATCATCGAGATGGTCGCCATGACCCGTTTCGATTGCATGGTCGGCTCAAGTTCGTTGATGCGCCAGGCACTGACCCAGGCCAGTCATCACTGCGCCCACCGCAGGGTTGGCGGCAAGTTGCTCAGCGAACAGCCCCTGATGCAGAACGTGCTGGCGGACCTGGCGCTGGAAAGCGAAGCCGCCCTGGCCTTGAGCCTGCGCATGGGCCGGGCGCTCGATCATCTGGACGACGCACAGGAAGCCAAGTTCGCCCGGCTGGTGACGGCGGTGGGCAAGTACTGGATCTGCAAACGCGCACCGGCCATGATCAACGAAGCCGCCGAATGCATGGGCGGGGCGGGATACGTCGAAGACAGTATCTTGCCGCGGTTGTACCGTGAGGCGCCGGTGAATTCTACGTGGGAAGGCTCTGGCAACGTGCAATGCCTCGATGTGCTGCGCGCCCTGTCCAAGGAACCGGGCGTGCTCGATGCGCTGTTCAGCGAGTTGGGCGATGGTCATGGCGACAAACGCCTGGCCGCGCACATCAGCCAGCTGCAGAGCGCTTTCAAGGACACCAGCGACATTCAGTACCGCGCCCGGCAACTGACCGAAGACATCGCCCTTGGGTTACAGGCCAAGCTGTTGCTGGAGGCGGGGAATGCGGCGGTGAGTGACGGGTTTATCGCCAGTCGCCTGAATGGTGGCGGTCGTGTGTATGGCGCGCTGCCGCGTGGGCTGGATGTGGAGGCTATTGTCGCCCGGTCCACCCCGCAAGGTTTCTGAACGACACCGTCCCCTGTGGGAGCGAGCCTGCTCGCGAAAGCGGTCTGTCAGCCACATCGATATTGGATGTGCCATCGCCTTCGCGAGCAGGCTCGCTCCCACAGTAGAGCTGCGGTGCATCCTGCATTTGTGTCACCACTGTTCCCGTGAAGCGTCGATACAGGCAAGATGAAGCTCTGCAAGTCAGAACACAGGATGCTGATCGTGACCGAAGCTTTTATTGTCGTTCAAACCGCCGAGCAAGCTGTAGACCGGCTTGCGCTCTTGCACAATCGTGCAACCACCGCGCTGAGCCAGGCGCTCAAGCAATATCTCAAGGATCGTGTCGAGCCGGACGCCGAACAACGGGCGATGTTTCGTTATCCCGAACTGCGTCTGACCTACCACTGCCAGGGCGAAGTCCCGCAGACCACGCGCGCCTACGCCAAGGTCCAGTTGCCAGGCACCTACAGCGTCACCGTCACCCATCCCGCCGCCTTCCGTAAATACCTGCTGGAGCAACTCGTGCCGTTGATGCACGATTTCACCGTGACCGTAGAGGTCGGTGTCAGCCAGCAGAACATTCCTTATCCATACGTGGTCGAGCAGGGCGATGAGTTGGCCGGTTCCGGTGTCACCGCCGCCGTGCTGGCGCGGGTGTTCCCGAGTACCGACCTGTCCGCCGCTACCGATGGCATCGCCGACGGCCTGTACGATTGGGAAAACACCGATCCGCTGCCCTTGGCGCTGTTCGATGCCGCCCGGGTTGATTTTTCCCTGCGCCGACTGGTGCATTACACCGGCAGCGACTGGCGGCATGTGCAGCCATGGATTCTGCTGACCAACTATCACCGTTACGTCGACCAGTTCATCGTCCATGGCCTGGAACAATTGCGCAAAGACCCGCGCTTCGTGCGCATGGTGCTGCCGGGAAATGTGATCATCGAAAAGAGCATGGATCACGGCGAAGCCTCGGCGATTGCCGCGGGTGTGGTCTGGCACCGCTACCAGATGCCGGCCTACCACCTGATCGCCACTGATGGTCACGGCGTGACCCTGGTCAATATCGGCGTCGGGCCGTCCAACGCCAAGAACATCACTGACCACCTGGCGGTGCTGCGTCCGCATTGCTGGCTGATGATCGGCCACTGTGGTGGCCTGCGCCAGTCGCAGACCATTGGCGACTACGTGCTGGCCCACGCCTATATGCGCCGTGACGGCATTCTCGACCGGGTCGTGCCGCCGAACATTCCGATTCCGGCCTTGGCTGAAGTGCAGATGGCCTTGCAGCAAGCGGCGGCCAAGATCACCGGCGAGAAGGGCGACGAGCTGAAGAAGCGCCTGCGCACCGGCACCGTACTGACTTATGACGACCGTAACTGGGAGCTGCGCTGGGCCCAGGAGCGGCCGCTGATCAACCTGTCCCGCGCCGTGGCGGTGGACATGGAAAGCGGCACGATCGCGGCCCAGGGTTATCGCTTGCGGGTGCCTTACGGCACGCTGCTCTGCGTGTCGGACAAACCCCTGCACAGCGAGATCAAATTGCCCGGTTCGGCCAACGCCTTTTATGAGCGCGCGGTCAGCCAGCACTTGAAAATCGGAATCGAAGCCGTGGATCTGCTGCGCACCGAGCTCAACTCGTTGCACTCGCGCAAACTGCGCAGCTTCGACGAGCCGCCGTTCCGCTGATTTGGCGATGGTCATTTAACGGTCGGGCTACTAGCATTAGCAGTCCTGACCGTTAGATGTTTCTTCGCCATGTCCCGTCCGCAACGTCCTGTTTCCCGCCGCCCTGGCGCAAAGCCATCCCCTGCAGCCCCGCGCCGTGTCGCCAAGGCACCACCGGCCGCGCCCAAGCTGATCCTGTTCAACAAACCCTTCGATGTGCTGACGCAATTCAGCGACGCAGAAGGGCGCGCGACCCTCAAGGACTACATCGATGTTCCTGGGATCTACCCCGCAGGACGGCTGGACCGCGACAGCGAAGGGTTGCTGCTGCTGACCAACGACGGCCAGCTTCAGGCGCGTATTGCCGACCCGAAACATAAGCTGGCCAAGACCTACTGGGTACAGGTCGAAGGCGAACCGAGCGCCGAGCAGTTGCAGCGTTTGCGTGACGGTGTCGAATTGAACGATGGCATGACATTGCCCGCTCAAGCGCGGCAACTGGATGAACCGCAGTTGTGGCCACGCAACCCGCCGGTACGCTTTCGTAAAAGCGTGCCGACCAGTTGGTTGGAGCTGGTGATTCGCGAAGGCCGCAATCGGCAGGTGCGCCGCATGACGGCGGCGGTCGGGCTGCCGACGTTGCGTCTGGTGCGGGTCAGGATCGGTGACTGGACGATCGAGGGGCTCGAGCAGGGCCAGTGGAAAGAGGTGCCGGCGCGCTTATAAAGTGCCGGATTCGATCATGCCGATCACCACGCTCTTGATGACGAACGCCGCCACGCCAAGCCCCAGCACGAAAAACAGAATGAACGAGCCAAACCGCCCGGCCTTGGACTTCTTCGCCAGATCCCAGACGATGAAACCCATGAAAATGATCAGGATGCTGACCAGGCCGGTCATCATCCACTCTTCGAAAACTGCAGGATCCATTGAACATCTCCGGCGCGGGCGAGGCTAAAAGGGCGCGGGGAGTATACGCCTCGCTGGCTGCGTGCAGCATGGGCCTGCGGCGGTGTGTCGCAGCTATTCGTCGCCTGTGCCGGCCCTATCGCGGGCAAGCCTTGCTCCTACAGGTTCTGTGTCGAGCCGAAATCCTGCGAGCGACGCTAAACCTGTAGGAGCAAGGCTTGCCCGCGATGGCGTCCTTAACTACGCAGATGAGTCAACGGCAGTTCAGTGCTGTTCAAAACCTGATTGAGCACAAAACTCGATCGCACACTGGTCACCCCCTCAATCCGCGTCAGATGCCCCAGCAGCAATTTCTGATAATGGTCCATGTCCGGCACCACGACCTTGAGTTGATAATCGGCATCCATCCCGGTCACCAGGCTGCATTCCAGTACCTGTGGCAAGGTACGGATGGCGGCTTCGAAGTTTTCGAATCGCTCCGGCGTGTGCCGGTCCATACCGATCAGTACGTACGCCGTCAGGCTCAGGCCGAGCATTTTGCGGTCGAGCAGGGCGACCTGGCGGGAAATGTAGCCATCGTCTTCCAGTTGCTTGACCCGTCGTGAGCAGGGTGAGGGCGACAGGCCGATGCGTTCGGCCAGCTCCTGATTGGAGATGCGCGCGTCGCGCTGCAATTCAGCCAAAATGCTCAGGTCATATCGGTCAAGTTTGCTCATCAAGCGGTCCCTTGTCATAACTATTGCGACAGATTATCTATCCGGGGTTAAAAATTGCGCAAGTGATGTTTATTTGAGCAATCTTCGCAATCCTCTGCCGACGCTCCGAGCCTATTCTTATCACCAGAATCACTGCTCGGACAAACAGTCCAATGCGGCCCGCCGAATCAGGCCCGCCGCGGTCGCCACCCCCACAGGGGATGTGCTGGCCCCCGAGCTGCACACTGTCCAAAAGACGGCGTGAGGTGAGCCGACGTCAAAAGCGTCGAGCACGGACGAAGTTCTCAAGGGGAGGCCGACGGGTCTCCCCTTTTTCTTTGTGCCGGTAGGAGCGTGCGGTGCGGCGATCCGACTTGCCAGCGAAGTCAGCGGTAAGCCTTCATCTTGTAGCTTAAAACTTGGAGCTTGAAGCTGCTTTTACAGGATCGGCGTGAACCAGCACTTCGGCCCGCGGGTAGGCGGCATGAATCGCGTCGGCGGCCTGATCGCTGATGCCGTGGGCGACTGACAGGGTCAGCTCCCCCGGCAATTCCAGGTGCAACTGCACAAACCACTGGTTGCCGGAAATCCGCGTCCGCAAATCATGGGCGCCCAACACCCCCGGCACACTGCAGGCCAGTTCCAGCATGTGCTGGCTGACATCCGGCGGCAGTTCCTCATCCATCAATACCGCAAAACTTTCCCGGGCGATCGTAACCGCGCTCCAAAAGATGTAGGCGGCAATCCCCAGGCCGAACCAGGCGTCGACCTGATGCCAGCCAAACCCGGCGAGCACCAGCGCCACCAGGATGCTGCCATTGAGCAGCATGTCCGAACGGTAATGCAGGGCGTCGGCGCGCACGGCGTTGGAGCCGGTGGCCTTGACCACTCGATGCTGCAACATCAGCAGCGCCAGGGTCAGGCCCAGCGAGAACACGATCACCCCGATGCTGATCCACGGTGCGCCCACCGGTTCCGGATGCTTGAGCCGGTCCAGTGCCTGTAGGCCAATCAACACCGCACTGCCGCTGATAAACAGCGCCTGGGCCATGCCGGCCAGTGACTCGGCCTTGCCATGCCCGTAGCGATGATCGTCGTCGGCCGGGCGCAAGGCGTAGTGCACCGCCAGCAGGTTGAGCAGCGAAGTCACGCCGTCGAGTGCCGAGTCGGTCAACCCGGCGAGCATGCTCACCGAACCGCTCAGCCACCAGGCGATGGCTTTGGCGATGATCAGCGTGCAGGCCACCGCCACCGAGGCACGGGTCGCCAGCCGCAGCAGGCGGGCGTGTTCGACGCTTGAGATCATGGGTGCGAATTTTCCTTGTCGTGCCCGATTACGCGGCGGGTTGCAAGCCGAACATAGCCAGTTGCTGGGCGCTGCCCTTGTGCTGGATCAGGCGTGGATCGTCCAGCGGCAAGCTGCGGCCCAATTCACGCTGCAGAATAGTTTGCAACTTGAGGTTATCGACCTTGCCGTCCTCGCCGATGGCTTCCTTGAGTTTTTCCGGATCGACCTGGGCGGTTTTGCCCGGTTCGAAGTAGATCGCACCCGTGGCGAAGTCCACGGCGAACGCGATCAGGCCGGGGATGATGTAGAACAGCAGGCCCACGGCGTCGAGCACGGCGATGGCCGGGTCGATCTTGCCGTCGATCTGGCCACGGCGATCGGGGTAGAAAATCGAACCGCACGCGGTGACCTGAGTCAACAGGGTCGCGACCAAAACACCGCCGATCAGGCGAAAGGGAACACGCATATGAAATCTCCTGGGTAATTTCAAAACGAAGCGTCGTCGATATGAATTAGGACCGCAACGAACGCCGGGCAGTTCGCCGTTATACTCGCGGCTCTGTTTGGGAGCCAGCATGATTTCTTTGCCGATTGATGAAGTTTTACCCGTCCTGCGTGAAGCCTTGGCGACACGCCACGAAGCCGTGCTCGAAGCACCGCCCGGCGCCGGTAAGACCACCCGTGTGCCCTTGGCCTTGCTTAACGAGCCGTGGCTGGCCGGGCAGACCATCCTGATGCTCGAACCGCGCCGCTTGGCCGCGCGCGCGGCAGCGGAGCGCCTGGCCAGTGAGCTGGGCGAGAAGGTCGGCGAAACCGTGGGTTATCGCATTCGGCTCGACAGCAAGGTCGGCCCCAACACCCGTATCGAAGTGGTCACCGAAGGCATTCTCACCCGGCGTTTGCAGGACGATCCGGCGCTTGAAGGCGTGGGCTTGTTGATCTTCGACGAGTTCCACGAACGCAGCCTCGACGCCGATCTGGCGCTAGCCTTGAGTCTCAATGGCCGGGAACTGTTCCGTGATGATCAGCCGCTGAAAATCCTCCTGATGTCGGCCACCCTGGAAGGCGAACGGCTGGCCGGGTTGCTGGACGACGCGCCGATATTGCGCAGCGAAGGGCGCATGTACCCGGTGGCGATGCGCTGGGGCCGGCCATTCCAGGTAGGCGAATTCATCGAGCCACGGCTGGTGCAGACCATCCTCGAAGCCTTGAACGAGGAAACCGGCAGCGTGCTGGTGTTCCTGCCGGGGCAGGCCGAGATCCGTCGCGTGCATCAACAACTGGCCGATGCGCTGGGCGATAACCCTCAGGTCTTGCTCTGCCCGTTGCACGGTGAACTGGACCTCGCCGCGCAACGTGCGGCGATTGATCCGGCGCCGCCGGGCAAACGCAAAGTGGTGCTGGCCACCAACATCGCCGAGACCAGCCTGACCATCAACGGCGTACGCGTGGTGATCGATGCCGGGTTGGCGCGGGTGCCGCGTTTCGATCCCGGCAGCGGCATGACCCGCCTTGACACCCAGCGTATTTCCAAGGCCAGCGCTACCCAGCGTGCGGGCCGGGCGGGGCGACTGGAACCGGGTGTGTGCTATCGCCTGTGGTCGCAGGATCAGCACGAACAATTGGCGGCGTATGGCAGTGCGGAAATTCTTTCGGCGGATCTCGCCGGGTTGGCGCTGCAGCTGGGTCGTTGGGGCGTGACACCGGGCCAGTTGGTTTGGCTTGATGTACCTCCCGCAGCCGCTTATGCACAGGCTCAGGACTTATTGGTTCGTCTTGGCGCGCTGGAGGGAGAAACGCTGACCCGTCACGGTCAGGCCATGGCCGAACTGCCGGCGCATCCACGTATTGCGCACTTGTTGTTACGAGGACAGGCGCTCGGCTTGGCCGACATGGCTTGTGATGTCGCGGCATTGCTCGGCGAGCGCGATATCCTGCGTGGCGCTGGCGCCGATTTGCACAGCCGACTGGCGCTGTTGTCCGGCGAAGCACGCGGCGCTCGCGGTGCCCAGGGCGGAGTACAACGAGCCCGGCAACTGGCGCGGCAATATCGCGGCTATTTGCGCGGCAAGGCGTCGGAGCCGGTCAGCGATCCCGACCATCCACGCTGGCTCGGTGCGCTGCTGGCCTTGGCCTATCCCGACCGCGTCGCCCAGCAGCGCCGTGCCGGTGGCGCCGAGTATCGCTTGGCCAACGGTCGCGCCGCGCTGTTTGCCGAAGCCGACAGCCTGATGAAACAGCCGTGGCTGGTGATCGCCGATCTCGGCAGCCGTCAGGGCCAGCGTGAAGAGCGGATTTATCTGGCGGCGGATTTCGATCCGGCGTTGTTCGACTCGGTACTGGCCGAACAGGTGCGATGCGTCGATCAACTGGATTGGGATGAGCGCGAAGGTGTGCTGCGGGCCGAGCGCCAACGCAAGGTTGGCGAGCTGATCCTCAGCCGCGAGCCGCTGACCGGCCTCGATGAAAGCGCCCGCAGCCAGGCATTGGTGAATCTGGTGCGGCGCAAAGGCCTGGAGCTGTTGCCGTGGACCCCGGAGTTGCGCCAGTGGCAGGCACGGGTGGCGTTGTTGCGCCAGCTGGACCTGGGCAGCAAGGGCGAAAGCGATTGGCCGGATGTCAGCGATGCTGCGCTGCTGAACAACCTTGAGCACTGGCTGATGCCGTATCTGGGCAAAGTCTCGCGGCTCAGTCATTTCGCCAATCTCGACCTCTCGAGCATCGTTCACAACCTGTTGCCATGGCCTCTGCCACAACGCTTGGACGAGTTGGCGCCCCATCACTTGAGCGTGCCATCGGGTTCATCGATTCGTCTGGATTACAGCGAACAGCCGCCGATTCTGGCAGTGCGCTTGCAGGAGCTGTTCGGCCTGGCTGAAACCCCACGTATCGCCGGTGGCCGGCAAGTGGTCAAGCTGCATTTGCTGTCCCCGGCGCGGCGGCCCGTGCAGGTGACCCAGGACCTGGCGAATTTCTGGCGCAGCACCTACGCCGAGGTGAAAAAAGACCTGAAGGGACGCTACCCGAAACATTACTGGCCGGACGACCCGCTGGTGGCCGAAGCCACGGCACGAATCAAGCCGCGCAAGCAATGACGCCGCGATCTACGGCGCGGCGGGCAGCAGAAACCGCGCAATCACCGGCAGGTGATCAGAGATGCGCAGGGTATCGTCCTGTCGGACCGTCGCCTCGACCCGTTTGATCCGCGGGCTGTAGAACAGATAGTCGACGGTCCGGTCCGGGCCGTTCAATCCGGTATCGTTCGGGTAATGGGTCAGCCAGCGCGCGCGATCGATGCCGCTGGATTCGTTGTTGGTGGGGATCATCGGGTACTTGTCCCACAACACATGCAGGGCGCTGTCGGCGGAGTAGGGGGTGCGCTGTTCGCTGGGCAGGCGCTGGTATTGCCCCAGCGGCAGCAGGTTGAAGTCGCCCCCGATCAGCCAGGGCGTGCCGCGGCTTTCGAACTTGTCGAGGGCCTTGGCCACTGCCGCGACCTGGGCTTGCAACGTCTCGTCAGGTTGGGTCACTCGGTCCAGATGGGTGTTGAGGACAGCGAGCTGGGCACCGTCGCTCAATGGCAGGTATGTCACCAGCAAGGCGTTTTTCGGTTGGAACTGGCGACTGATCGGGTTGGCCGATGCGATCGGCAATTGCACACGCTCGGCGTGCTCGATCTGATAGCGGCTCAGGGTCGCCAGTTGCCGGCCGACGCTGCCGAAAATGTGCGGATCCGGCACGAAGTCAGCCTTCCAGTCGAAGGCATGGGCACTGCACGGATACAGGTCGGCGAGCCGCTCCTGTAGCAGTTTGAGCTGGTTCTGGTAGTCGCTGGCCTTGGCGCCGTCATCGAGTTCCTGCAGCAGCACGACGTCCGGTTGCTCGTCGCGGATGACCCGCGCCACTTCGTCGAGGCTGAAGGCCATGTCTTCCGGCGTGGGGGAATCGTCGGCGCCTGCGGCCAGGTCGTTCCAGAACACGTAGCGCTTGCCCGCCAGGTACTGAACGTTCCAGGTCATGACCTTCAGTGCCTGGCCGGGTGCCAGGCTTGGGGCTTGAGTACTGCACCCGACCGGCGCTGTTTCCCTGGCCTCGGGGCGCCAGGTCAGGCTGTAGGTCATCACACAGGTCAAGCCGATGACGATCAACAATCCCAGCAAGGTGTAGCGCAGCAGTCGGGTCATGGCTCGGCTTATCGCGTTACGGAAATTGACCCCGAGCATACCCGACTGACGGGCGGTCGCCCACGGTCAACGTGGTCCATCGATTTTTTCCGGCACTTCGCTGATCAGCATGAACAGGCGGAACAGCACCACGCTGGTGAATAGCTGCAAGAAGCTGTGGGCACTGTCGATCAGCAGCGAGATCGCCGGGTTCTGCGGCTCCGGGTACGCCGCCAACGTTGCGCCCTTGAGCAACCACAACGGCCCCATCACACACAGGATGCACACCAGGATGCGCATGAAGTGGCCACGGGTCAGGCGCAGGCTTTCTTTCATGGCCTGCAACGGCGCCAGGCCTCGCAGCACCAGGAGGTATTCGCCGAAGGCCAGGGTCACCATCAGCCAGATGCCCGGCAGGAAGTACAGCGACAAGCCCAGCAGGATCAGCAGGGTGTTCAGGGCGGTCAGCAAGGCGAAACGCGGCCACAGATAGGCGGACCGCGACAGCAGCTCGCGGTTACTTGGCGATTCGCCACGGCTGCGGGCATCGAGGAACAGGATCAGGGCGGCGGTGTACAGCGGATAGACCAGCAAGCCGACGATCACACTGATACCGGGGAAGCTGTCCGGCTTGGTGGAATGGTCGACCACTTGTTGCAACAGGGCCTCGATGATCACCAGTGGCAAGCACAGCTGCACGATCTGGCGCAGATTGCGTTTGAAGAAATACAAGGAGTCACGCAGTACATCTAACGGATTCATCAGTTGGTATCGCAGGTTGAAAGCAGTGGCCCACTTTAACCGATGATGCGCGGGAGGACGCAAACGTAAACGTTCGGTAAAGGTCATTGAAACAACTTGTTTCAGCCTCCATTAAGGTCGAGCACCTTATCCTTTGTGGATAAAGGCAACGATATTCCCGGCAATCTACGAGGTCGCCATGAACAGCGAAGAACAAACCCTGATCGATGGACTGTTTTCCCGGCTGCAACAGGCCGAGACGGACTCAGCCCCGCGCGACGCCCAGGCCGAGGCGCGGATCAAGGAACACCTGACACGCCAACCGGCGGCAGGTTATTTCATGACCCAGGCGATTCTGGTGCAAGAGGCGGCGCTCAAGAGCCTCGACGGGCAGAACAAGCAACTGACTGCGCAAATCCAGCAATTGCAGGCCGAACTGCAGCAGGCCAAGGCGCAAACGGCAACTGCGGCGCCGAGCAGCGGTGGCTTTTTGTCGAGCATCTTTGGTGGTGGCAGTCGTGATCCGCAGCCTGCGCCCGCGCAAAGTGCGCCAGTGTCGAGCGGTGGCGGCTGGCGTGAGCCGGCGCGTCCGTCGTTCAACGCGCAGCCGCCGCAGCAGAACTTCGGTGCTTCTCCACAGCAGGGCTATGCACCCCAGCAACAGGCCCCGGCGGCGGGCAGCGGATTTCTCGGTGGTGCGCTGAAAACCGCGGCCGGTGTGGCGGGTGGCGTGATGTTGGCACAAGGCATCAGCAGTCTGTTCCAGCACAATCAGCCGGCGCAGGAAATCGTCGAAGTCATCAAGGAAGAACCGGCCCAGGTCAACGACCAGAGCAACAATGGCTTGGGCGATGACCAGCGCGTGGCCGGCAATGATGCCAATGCCAACGATCAGGGCGGTTTTGCCGACGCCGACTACAGCGATGACAGCTCATCGTTCTTTGGCGGCGACGACGACTCCTTCATCTGATACGCCATTCGTCCGGGGCGCTGCGGCGCTTCGGGCCGATTATTCGCGAAACACTCCTATTGGCTGGCATACTGGGCGACTTTTCGGGCCTGGTGCCTGATCCTGCCTGCGCTTTATCGAGGTGTCCGGTGAAAAAAATCGCAGTGTTCGCCGATGTCCAGAACCTCTACTACACCGTGCGCCAGGCTTATGGTTGCCACTTCAACTATGCCGCGTTGTGGGCTGATATCAGCAAGCAAGGCGAGATTGTCGAGGCCTACGCCTACGCGATCGATCGTGGCGACAGCAAACAGCAGCAGTTCCAGCAGATCCTGCGCAATCTCGGTTTCACCGTGAAGCTCAAGCCCTATATCCAGCGCAGCGACGGCTCGGCCAAGGGCGACTGGGACGTGGGCATCACCCTCGACATCATGGACGCGGCCGACCATGTCGATGAAGTGGTGCTGGCCTCTGGCGACGGTGATTTCGACATGCTGCTGGAACGCATCATCAGCAAGCACGGCGTGCAAGCGGTGGCCTACGGGGTACCCGGCCTGACGGCTAACTCGCTGATCCGCGCCGCCAGCCGCTACGTGCCGATCGAAGGCGCGTTGCTGCTCAAGAATTGATTTTTACGGAGTTGAAACAGGTTTGGAACGCATAGCAGTCATCGACTTTGAAACCACCGGGATCTCGCCGAGCAGCAGCTGCCGGGCCACGGAAATTGCCGTGGTGATCCTTGAACAAGGGCGCATCGTCGAGCGTTACCAGAGCCTGATGAACGCCGGCGTGCGCGTCCCGGGCTTCATCGAACAACTGACCGGAATCAGCAACGCCATGCTGCGCACCGCGCCTTCGGCCGAGCAGGTGATGAACGAGGTCAACGAGTTCGTCGGCACCACGCCATTGCTGGCCCACAACGCCGCGTTCGACCAGAAGTTCTGGGACTTCGAACTGGGGCGGATCAAACGCACGCGCCTGCAGAACTTTGCCTGTTCGCTGCTGCTGGCCCGGCGCTTGATGCCCGCGGCACCGAACCACAAGCTCGGCACCCTCACTACCTTCGCCAACCTGCCCCACACCGGCAAGGCTCACCGGGCCATGGCGGATGCGGAGATGGCGGCTAACCTGACGGCGCACCTGGCCGAAGAGTTACGGCAGAAGCACGGGTTGCGCGAGTTGTCCCATGATCTGTTGTGCAAGTTGCAGAAAGTGCCGGCGGCTAAGGTCAATGAGCATTTGAAGCGTTATCTATGATCGTTCCCACGCTCTGCGTGGGAATGCCTCAAGGGACGCTCCGCGTTCCAGCTCTGTAAAGGGACGCGGAGCGTCCCGGGCTGCATTCCCACGCAGAGCGTGGGAACGATCATCGATCGAGCAGAAGATCTATTTGCCATTCCCTTCGAGTTGCCCCAACGGCACCCGCTTCTCTATCGCACTCGACAACACAATCGACGTCTTGCTGAAGCCAAACGTGGCAATCCGGTTGATCAAATCTTCCAGCTCCGGCATCGAACCCACCGCCGCTTGCATGATCACGCACGGGTCACCGGTCACGCGGTGACATTCGGTCAGTTGCGGGATTTTGATCAGGTCGTCGTAGGTTTTCTGGTTGCCGTGCTGGTTCAAGCGCAGTTCGATGACACACTGGATCGGCAAGCCAAGCTTGGCCATGTCGACTTTCGCCTGGTAACCGGTAATCACGCCGCTGGATTCGAGTTTGGCCACGCGTTCGGCCACGGCCGGGGCGGAAAGGTTGACCTTGCGCGCCAGGTCGGCGTAGGTCGCGCGACCGTTTTCCAGCAGGGCGCTGAGCAGCATGCGGTCGTACTTATCCATCGAGGCAACTCCTGAAAATGGCGAACTTTCGAAAACATGGTTTATAGCGCTGAACTCCGTGTTTTGAAAAGTGTACCTGCGCTTTAAACAGGTTTTGTAACTTATTTTCCGGCGTCAGCCTTTCTAGAATAGCCGTTCACTTGTCTTGCCTGTGAGCTGCCCAACATGTCTGGTCTACGTCGCTTTCCCTTACCGTTAATCGCTGCCTTTTTCGCGCTGTACGTGATTTGGGGTTCGACCTACCTGGTGATTCGCATCGGTGTGGAGTACTGGCCGCCGTTGCTGCTTGCGGGGATTCGCTTCGTGATCGCCGGGACCCTGATGTATGCCTTCCTGCGCTGGCGCGGGGCGCCGGCCCCGACCTGGGTGCAATGGAAAGCCGCCGGGATCATCGGCGTCTTGCTGTTGGCCTGCGGTAACGGTGCGGTCAGCGTGGCTGAACACACGGGCGTGGCCTCCGGTGTCGCCGCGCTGGCAGTGGCGACGGTGCCGCTGTTTACCTTGCTCTGTGGATACTTCTGGGGCGCGCGGAATACCCGTCTCGAATGGGCCGGGATTGGGCTCGGCATAATTGGCATTGCCATGCTCAACCTCGGCTCCAACCTGCAATCGAGTCCGCTGGGTGCGGCGTTGCTGATCTTTGCCGCGGCAACCTGGGCATTCGGCTCGGTGTGGAGCAAACACTTGCCGTTGCCTCAAGGCGCAATGGCCAGTGCCGTAGAAATGTTGGTCGGCGGCGTGGTGTTGCTGATCGGTAGCGCGGTGAGCGGTGAACACCTGGAGAAGGTCCCACCCATCGAGGGCTGGGCGGCGCTGGCGTACTTGACCGTGTTCGGTTCGATCATTGCCTTCAACGCCTACATGTATCTGCTCAAGCATGTGCGTCCGGCGGCGGCCACCAGTTATGCCTACGTCAACCCGGCGGTGGCCGTGTTGCTGGGGATCGTGTTTGTCGGTGAGACCATTGGCATCGAGGAAGCGCTGGCCATGTTGGTGATCATCAGTGCCGTGGTACTGATTGGCTTGCCGCAATG
This sequence comes from Pseudomonas sp. LBUM1649, assembly GCF_059716155.1. Taxonomy (NCBI): domain Bacteria; kingdom Pseudomonadati; phylum Pseudomonadota; class Gammaproteobacteria; order Pseudomonadales; family Pseudomonadaceae; genus Pseudomonas; species Pseudomonas sp. LBUM1649. The sequence goes on along the minus strand of NZ_CP166807.1, from coordinate 5,859,177 downwards.
GCGCCGCACACCGCAGCGGCCAGTGGTGAAGGCAGTGCCGACAGAATCCCGTGTGAATTAGGGTAAACTGCGCGCCATTGCACTCTTGTTTCGCACAATCGCGCTGAATTTTCCTACGGTACTCCCATGACTTTCGCCACCCTTGGCCTGATCGAACCCTTGCTGCGCTCCCTTGAGACGCTCGGCTACCAGACTCCGACGCCGGTTCAGGCACAAGCCATTCCGGCGGTTCTGGCCGGTCGCGACCTGATGGCCGCCGCCCAGACCGGCACCGGCAAGACCGCCGGTTTCGCCCTGCCGCTGCTGCAACTGCTGGCCATGGAAGGGCCGAAAGTTACCGCCAACTCGGTGCGTGCGCTGATTCTGGTGCCGACCCGAGAGCTGGCCGAGCAGGTTCACGAAGCGGTGCGCCAATATGCCGAGAACCTGCCGCTGCGTACTTACGCAGTGTACGGCGGCGTCAGCATCAACCCGCAAATGATGAAGCTGCGCAGCGGCGTCGATCTGTTGGTGGCGACCCCGGGCCGTTTGCTCGACCTGTTCCGCCAGAACGCACTGAAGTTCAATCAGCTGCAAACCCTGGTGCTGGACGAGGCCGATCGCATGCTCGACCTGGGTTTCTCCGAGGAGCTGGCGAATATCTACAAGGCGCTGCCAAAGAAGCGCCAGACGCTGCTGTTCTCCGCCACCTTCTCCGACGACATCCGCCTGCTGGCCGGGCAAATGCTCAATGACCCGCTGAGTATCGAAGTCAGCCCGCGCAACGTCGCCGCCAATACGGTCAAGCAATGGATCGTGACGGTGGACAAGAAGCGCAAGCCGGAGCTGTTCGTGCACTTGATGCGCAAGGGCAAGTGGAAGCAGGTGCTGGTGTTCGCCAAGACCCGCAACGGCGTGGACGCGCTGGTGGAAAAACTCCAGGGCCTGGGCATCAACGCCGATGGTATCCACGGCGACAAGCCCCAGGCGACCCGTCAGCGCGCGCTGGACCGCTTCAAGCTCAGTGAAGTGCAGATCCTGGTCGCCACTGACGTCGCGGCCCGAGGCCTGGATATCGAAGACCTGCCATTGGTGGTCAATTTCGATTTGCCGATCGTGGCCGAGGATTACATCCACCGCATCGGTCGTACCGGGCGCGCCGGGGCGACCGGCGAGGCGATTTCCCTGGTGTGCGCCGATGAAGTGAATCTGCTGTCGGCCATCGAGATGTTGACCCGTCAGACGCTCAAGCGTCAGAACGAGCCGGACTTCGAGCCAGAGCATCGCGTGCCGGACACCGATGCCAGTGGCCAGGTGATCAAGAAGCCGAAGAAACCGAAGAAGCCCAAAGCGTCGGGTGGTGGCGGTAAACGCAATCTCGGCAAGTGGGTGGATAGCGGGGAAGCTGCGCCAGCGGAGCCTTCAATCAAGCCTGTGCGCAAGGTGCCGGTGTTCAACACTGGGCCGCGTAAACGTAAGCCTTAATAGCTGCAGCGCCAGCTAGACCGCTATCGCGAGCAGGCTCGCTCCCACATTGGATCTGTGTCGTTCACAAATCCCCTGTGGGAGCGAGCCTGCTCGCGAAGGGGGCGCCTCGGTTTTCAGCCCTTGCGCTGCAACCACTCCACCATCCCCAACCCAGCCGCTCGCCCACTGGCGAAACATGCAGTCAGCAGATAGCCGCCCGTTGGCGCTTCCCAATCCAGCATCTCGCCCGCGCAAAACACGCCGGGCATTTGCTTGAGCATCAATCGCTCATCCATCGCGTCGAACAGCACACCACCAGCACTGCTGATGGCTTCGTCCAGCGGTCGGGTTTTCACCAGTGTAATTGGCAACACCTTGATCGCTTTGGTCAGCAATGCCAGGTCGGTAAAGGTTTCGGCAGAAGTCAGCTCTCGCAACAACGCCGCTTTTACCCCATCGATGCCCAACTGACTGTGCAGATGTTTAGCCATCGAGCGTGAGCCGCGTGGCTTGCTCAATGCAGCCTGGACTTTATCCACAGGTCGGCCTGGCAGAAGGTCCAGATGAATGGTCGCCGAGCCGTGCTGGTTGATTGCTTCACGGATCGGTGCCGACAAGGCGTAGATCAAGCTCCCTTCAATCCCGGTCGCAGTGATCACGCATTCACCAAGCCGCGGCACGTCGTCGTTGAGGCCGATGGCGATGTTTTTCAGCGGCGCGCCGGCGAATTTGCTGACCATCAAATCACTCCAGGCCTGCACCTCGAAGCCGCAATTACTCGGTTGCAACGGCGCGAGTCCTACAGCCTTTTGCTCCAGTGGCAGCATCCACGCGCCGTCTGAACCCAGGCGTGCCCAACTGCCTCCGCCAAGGGCGAGCAAGGTTGCGTCAGGCGTTAAGGTTTTCTCACCTTCGGGGCTCGACATCTTCAGGCTGCCATCGGCATTCCAGCCGAGCCAGCGGTGGCGGGTGTGGATAACTACGCCACTGTCGCGCAGGCGCTTGAGCCAAGCGCGCAAAAGCGGCGCGGCTTTCATGTCTGTGGGAAATACCCGGCCGGAACTGCCGACAAAGGTGTCGATGCCCAGCTCATGAATCCACTGGCACAACGAATCGGCGCCAAAGCTGCGTAGCAACGGCGCAATCTGTGGTGCGCGTTCGGCATAGCGCGAGAGGAACGCCGGGTAGGCTTCGGAGTGGGTGATGTTCATGCCGCCGACGCCAGCCAGGAGGAATTTTCGCCCCACTGAAGGCATGCCGTCGTACAGGTCGACCTTGATCCCGGCCTGACTCAACACTTCAGCCGCCATAAGACCGGCGGGGCCGCCGCCGATGATGGCGACATTGGAAGGGGAGGAGGTTGAGTGCTGGGTCATGGCGTGGGCTGCGGTTTGCGGAATGAAGCCGGGCATTCTATCAGCCCAAATCCCTGTTGGAGCGGTGTAATCAAGAGTTGATCAAAAAACAGCCACCGCTCTGTAGCCTGCGTACCATATGGCCTGCAGTCCCTTTCCCGCAGGTTATCCACAGGCGGTTCCACAGGCATTGTGGGTAAAGCATCCACAACTCAGTGACAGCCTGATGACTGCCAGACCCGCTGGGCGCTGTGATGGAGGATGCCATGGCGGCGGGCGAGGGCCTTTCGGTCCTTGCTGTAGCCGCCACCAATTACTCCGACCACCGGGATATCGCGGCCCAGGCAATGGCGCATGACGGCTTCATCGCGAGCGGCGACGCCTTGGTCTGTAAGCTTCAGGTAACCGAGCGCGTCGTCCTTATGCACATCGACACCGGCGTCATACAGCACCAGGTCCGGCTGATAGAGGGGCAAGAGGTAGTTGAGCGCATCGTCCACCACTTTCAGGTAGTCGGCATCGCCCATGCCGTTGGGTAGTGGGATGTCCCAGTCACTTTCGGCTTTGCGTGCAGGAAAGTTCTTCTCGCAGTGCAGGGAAACGGTCACCGCATCCGCAGTGTTGTGCAGAATTCGTGCAGTCCCGTCGCCCTGATGCACATCGCAGTCGAAGATCAGCACCCGATTCACCCGACCACTCTCCAGCAGGAAACGGCTGATCACCGCCAGGTCATTGAAGATGCAGAACCCGGCGGGGTAATCGTAATGCGCATGGTGTGTGCCGCCAGCCAGGTGGCAGGCCAGACCATGCTCCAGCGCCTGCTCCGCCGCCAGCAGCGAGCCGCCTACCGCGCGCACCGTACGCCGGGCCAGGGCTTCGCTCCAGGGCAGGCCGAGGCGTCGCTGGTCCTCACGGGATAAATCGCCACTCATGTAGCGCTCGATATACGAAGGGTCATGGGCGAGGGCGAGAATCTGCGGTGGGCACAACTGGGGACGCAGCAGGTCGGCGTCGCGAGTCAGGCCGCTGTCCACCAGGTGATCGCGCAGCAGGCGAAACTTGTCCATGGGGAAGCGGTGATCCGCCGGGAACTCGGGACTGTAGTCTTCGTGGTAGATCAGCGGCAGCGGCATGATGATTTCTTTGCGCAATGAGTGAAGGATCCTACCAGCGTTGTAGACTGGCGGCATGGAATTGGGGGAGGGGGACGATGGAGCCGATACTGGAACTGGCGAGCGCGCGATTGCTGTTGCGGCAGTGGCGTGATGAGGACTTGCCGGAATTTGCCGCGATGTGCGCCGATCCACAGGTCATGCGCTATTTTCCCGCACCCTTGAGCCGATCGGAAAGTGCATCGTTGATTGGCAGGGTTCGCGAGCACTTTGCCGAGCATGGCTTCGGCCTCTGGGCGCTGGAGCGCAAAGACACCGGCCAGTTCATCGGTTTTACCGGTCTCGGCGTGGTCGGTTTCGACGCGCCTTTCACTCCGGCCATTGAAATCGGCTGGCGCCTGGCGCGCGAGCACTGGGGCCTGGGTTATGCCAGCGAAGCGGCATGGACTGCTCTGCGTTGCGGGTTTGATCGCTTGGTGCGGAATGAAGTCGTGTCCTTTACCGCCGTCAGCAACCTGCCGTCGCAGAAAGTCATGCAGGCGATCGGCATGCATCACGATCCTGCCGATGACTTCGAGCATCCCAGGCTTGCCCTCGATCATCCCCTGCGTCACCACGTGCTGTATCGAATCAGCCGTGAACAATGGCTGCAAACCTTGCATGGATAACCGGGCACGGACGTTTACAATGGCTCCTAAGTTGGCACGGGCCAGAAACTGAATCGACCGACGCAGCCAGGACTGCGCGGCATTGCGATGTGTGAGGAGAGTCTGAATGAGCCAAGTGTTGGATGATCTGGTCGACCTGCTGAGCCTGGAACCGATCGAAGAAAACCTGTTCCGTGGCCGCAGCCAGGACCTGGGGTTTCGTCAGCTGTTCGGCGGCCAGGTGCTCGGCCAGTCGCTGTCGGCGGCCAGTCAGACCGTTGAAGAGGCGCGCCATGTGCATTCGATGCATGGCTATTTTTTGCGCCCGGGCGATGCCAAGTTGCCAGTGGTTTATTCCGTTGACCGCGTGCGCGACGGCGGCAGTTTCAGCACACGCCGGGTGACGGCGATCCAGAAAGGCCAGCCGATCTTCACCTGCAGCGCCTCGTTCCAGTACGACGAAGAAGGTTTCCAGCACCAGACCGAAATGCCGCAAGTGGTCGGACCGGAAAACCTGCCATCGGAACTGGAGCTGACCCAGCAACGCGCTCACCTGATCCCTGAGCACATGCGTGAAAAACTGCTGTGCCCGAAACCGATCGAATTCCGACCCGTCACCGAGGAAGATCCTTACAACCCGAAAGCCAGCGATCCGATCAAATACGTCTGGTTTCGCGCCGACGGCGCCTTGGCCGACTCCCCAGCATTGCACAAGTATCTGCTGGCCTACGCTTCGGACTTCGGTCTGCTGACCACCTCGATGCAGCCCCACGGCAAATCGGTCTGGCACAAGGACATGCAGGTCGCCAGCCTCGACCACGCGTTGTGGTTCCACGCTGACCTGCGCGCCGATGACTGGTTGTTGTACGCGATGGACAGCCCATGGGCCGGCAATTCCCGCGGGTTCTCCCGTGGCAGCGTGTTCAACCGCGCCGGGCAACTGGTGGCCTCGGTCACCCAGGAAGGCCTGATTCGCCATCGCAAGGATTGGGCATGAGCCTGGCCGACGTACGCCACTGGGTGTTCGACATGGACGGCACCCTGACGGTGGCTGTGCATGATTTCGCGGCGATTCGCGTAGCGTTGGCGATCCCGGCTGAAGCCGACATCCTGACGCATCTGGCGACACTGCCGGTCGATGAAGCCAGCGCCAAACACGCCTGGTTGCTCGAGCACGAGCGCGATCTGGCGCTAGGCTCGAAACCGGCACCGGGGGCTGTGGAGCTGGTGCGTGAATTGGCCGGCCGCGGTTATCGCCTGGGCATTCTCACGCGCAATGCCCGGGAACTTGCGCATGTCACGCTGGGGGCTATCGGCCTGGCCGACTGCTTTGCGGTAGAAGATGTGCTGGGTCGCGATGAGGCGCCACCGAAGCCGCACCCGGGTGGATTGCTGAAACTGGCCGAAGCCTGGAATGTGTCGGCCAGCGAGATGGTGATGGTCGGTGATTACCGTTTTGACCTGGATTGCGGTCGTGCGGCGGGAGCGCGGACGGTGTTGGTCAACCTGCCGGATAATCCGTGGCCGGAGTTGACCGATTGGCATGCGGCGGATTGTGTTGAGTTGCGGCAGATGCTGTCGGCGTGATTTCAAGGGCAATAGATCGCAGCGGTTACTGAAACAGCGCCTGCTGCCCCTGCGGCGACGTAAACATCCCATTCCCGTCATGCCCGACCCCGGGCACTTCAATCAGTTGCTGCTTCAACCCTTGCGGTTGCAGCCGCTTCAGGTAATTGAAGTAGTAGCGCCCCCGGGCCAATCGATAGGGACCCTGGGCCTTTGCCTCACAGGTTTTATCCAGCGCCGAATGGTTCGGATCGACGTCCTGCTGCCCCAGCAGATAAACGATGTCGCGCTTGAGGTATTTTTCCTGCAGCAGCGCGGCAGTTTGTCCTTCTGCGTAGGCAGGCAAATCTGTCAGCCCGTACTTCCAGCGGTTGAATTGCGGACAACCCGCATGACTGAAGGCCACTGGCCGACGCTCATCGAAGTAGGTGTAGGAAGAGGGGTTGGCGATCACATAGCGCAACTGCACGCCGGCGGCTTCCAAGGCCGCCTGATCGTGGCCCAGCAAGGCGTAGCGCTGAACCACTTGAGCGCCCCCCGAGTGACCGGCAATGACGATTTGCTTCACATCCGGAAACTGCTGGCGATCGCCCACGCGGGCGATGATTTCGTCCAGCGCGTCGTAGGAACTCAGACGAAAGGGTGCGGTGGATTCACCGCCATCCATCCACTCATTGCCCTGCCAGCGCAAAACGGTTTCCGCCACCGTGTGCTGCGCAACGTCGGTTTCATTGAGAAATTGCGGGGCGATCACCAGGGTCGTAGCACTTTGCCCGGCGAGTTCGGCCGCGTGTTTGCCGGTTTGGAGATAGGTTTGAGCATTGCGCAAGCGACCATGGACGATGATCAATACGCGCTCGATTTTTGCTGGGGCCGCGCTGATGCCCACCGCGATCTCACCGGATTTCAACAGCAGGCGTCCGGGGCTGATTTCCTTGACCCCGTGCTCGGCCGCCTGGGACGTTGCGCAGGTGAACAGTACGACTAACCACCACTTCTTCATTTACAGATTTTTCGCCGCAAAGGTATCGCACTGACCAACCTGGCCCTGGGCGAATCCGGTTTTGAACCAGCGCACCCGTTGCGCTGACGTACCATGGGTAAACGAGTCCGGCACCACACGGCCCTGACCTTGTTGCTGCAAGCGATCGTCGCCAATGGCGTTCGCAGCGTTCAACGCTTCTTCAATATCGCCCGGCTCCAGCCAGTTCAGACGCTTCTGCGCATTGTTGGCCCAGACCCCGGCCAGGCAGTCGGCTTGCAGTTCCTGGCGCACCAGCAAGCCGCTATCGCCTTCCATCTGCCGGCCTTGCTGGCGGGCGACTTGAATTTTCGCCGAAACACCGAGCAAGGTTTGTACATGGTGTCCGACTTCGTGAGCGATCACGTAGGCCTGGGCGAAATCGCCTGCGGCAGCAAAGCGTTGGGACATCTCCTGGAAGAAGGCCATGTCCAGATAAACCTTCTGGTCTGCGGGGCAATAGAAGGGGCCGGTCGCCGATGTTGCCAGTCCGCAGGCCGAATGGACCCGGTTGCTGAACAACACCAGGGTCGGATCCTTATATTGCCGGTCCGCCTGCTGGAAAATCTGGCGCCAGGTATCCTCGGTATCGCCGAGAACCGAGCGGACGAACTCAGCCCCTTCATCATTGGCCGGTGGCGCCTTGCGCGTCTGGGACGTGGTCGGCGCCGATTGTTCGCCCATCTGCCCGGTCAGTTGTCCGAGAATCTGCATCGGGTCCTGGCCGGTGATCCAGCCGATGCCTACGATCAGCAGGATCGCGGTCAGGCTCAGACCCTTGCCGCCACCAAAACGCATCCCGCCGCCACCGCCGCCGACATCATCGCCACGGGCATCGACCACGTTGTCGCTGCGTCGGCCTTTTTTCCATAGCATGTGGGAATCCTCTGATGTTGCGGGTAAAGAACCGTGCGATGAGTGTTGCTGCTGAGTAGGAGCGGCGCCAGTCCGGTCGTCAGACCGCCATGAGCGGCAGCGGTTCTATCCAGGCGGTGACATTAGAGGCTTCATGACGGGCGGGTATCACAGGGCATCAGCGGTGAAGGTGTCACAGGCCTCCGGCAGGCCTGTGGCAAATCCGGTCTTGAACCAGTTCACGCGCTGTCGGGAAGTGCCGTGGCTGAATGTCTCAGGCCGAATCTGGGCATTACGCGAACCTTGCAGATGGTCGTCACCGAACGCTGCCGCGGCATGCAAGGCGGCTTCAATATCACCCGGCTCCAGCCAGTCCAGGCGCTGTTGCGCATGGTGCGCCCAGACACCGGCCAGGCAATCGGCCTGCAACTCCGCGCGCACTTCCAGTCCGCCATCGCCGCTGACGGGTTGTTGCTCGAGCAAGGCTTTTTCGAAGGGTTCGGAAAGGCCCAGTTCAAGCTGCACGTGGTGCCCGATTTCGTGGGCGATGATGTAGGCCCGTGCGAAATCACCGACCACGGAAAACTGCGCCTCCAGCTTGCTGAAAAACTCGAGGTCGAGATACACCTGCTGATTGCTCGGGCAATAGAATGGGCCACTGCTGGAACTGGCGAAACCACAGCCCGAGACCACGCCGTTGTTGAACAGTGTCAGGGTGGGCTGCGGATAGTGCCGGCCCATTTGTGCAAACAGTTGGTCCCAGGTGTCTTCGGTATCGCCCAGCACCGACTGGACAAACATCAGCTGCAGATCTTCTTCAGGCTCGATCGATGGTTGAGGGAGGGGGCGATTCAGGGTGTAGGAGGGCGCGAGCGCAGGAACGTCCGGTGACGTGTCCAGTGTCGAATAAAGTCCTGCGCTGGCCAGTGCGACGGCGGCCAGTCCGGCAGCCAGTGTTGTCCCTGTAAGCATGCGGGCATCCTTGCCCTCGCGTGTGTCGTTCACGTTTTTGCTGCGTCTTGCCTTGTTCCATAGCATGTTGGCGGTCTCTCATAGATTGAAGGGGCGTATAGCGCCGGGTCTATGAATAACCGCACTGGCAAAGGCGTGTGGGTGAAATGTGTAAGGTTTGGTAAGGCCACAGTCAGTGCGATGGCTGTCGCACCTCGAAAGTGGCTCTTTCGCGGTTATCGATCGAACGCGTCCCACACGGGCGCGTAGTCCGGACTGACTTGGCGATGTTCACCAGCGTCTGACCGACAGCGTCCTCATTGTTGTAGGCCGCAGCGGTATCGATGTGTCGATAACCTAGCGCCAGGGCCTGTTCCACGGCTCGGGTGCACTCTTCACCGAGCATCGGCCAGGTGCCGAGGCCGAGCTTGGGCATGTTCAAATCCTGAGCATTAACGATGTGCGTCATGGTCGATGTCCTTTTCATAAGCAGTGATGCCGGCGATATGGCGCGCGGCGATGTAGCCGAAAGTCAGCGCCGGCCCCAGGTTGATGCCGCCAGCAGGGTAGTGGCCGCCCATGATGCTGGCCATGTCGCCTCCCGCCGCATACAGGCCGGTGATGGCCTGGCCCGAGTCGTCGAGGACCTGGGCGTGTTGATTGACCTTGAGCCCGGCAAAGGTGCCGAAACAGCCCGGTTCGACTTTCACGGCATAGAACGGTCCTTGTTCGATCGGCGCGACGCAGGGGTTGGGCTGCTGCAGCGCATCACCCTGTTTGCGGTTGTAGGGCGTTGAGCCGCGGCCGAACTGCAGGTCCTGGCCGTTGCGCGCATGGCGGTTGTAGTCCGACACGGTGGTGCACAAGCCGACCGGGTCGATGCCGCAGGCCTGTGCCAATTCCTCCAGGGTCTTGCCGCTTTTCAGATAACCGCTGCGGATAAAGGATGACAGCGGTACCGGAAACGGCCGAGAAATACCCAGACCATAACGTCGCTGAAAGCCATGGCTGCAGATCAGCCAGGAGGCCACTTCTTCGCCGGGCGGGGCGCAGGCGACCATGGCCGTCACATAGTCGTAGTAGCCGTTGGCTTCGTTGACGAAGCGCTGACCGTTGCTCAGCACCCCGATAATCCCCGGTTTGCCGCGCTCGATGATGTGCGGGAAGTGGCCGCTGCTGCCATCGCGGTGTGGCACTCGTGAAACCGGTGCCCAGGCCACAGGCGATACCTGGTGGGTGTCGACTCGGGCGCCGGCGCTCTCGCCCAGCCGCAGTCCATCGCCAGACACGCCGAGGGGCGGCAGTGCCAAGTGTTCGTGTCCGGTCGGCGTGCGGGGGAACAGGGCCTTGCGCCGTTCGATGTCATTGGCGAAACCGCCGGCCGCGAGCACCACCGCCTTGCGTGCCTTGATGCGAATCGAACCTTTGGCGGTGCGAACCACCGCACCTTGTACGTGGTTATGCTCGAGCAACAACTGAGTAACCGGTGCCGACTCCCACAGCAACACGCCAAGATCGTCGGCGGATTTCGCCAGGCGCGCTACCAGCGCAACGCCGTTGACCAGTTGCATCGCCCGGCCATGCACGACGAGGTCGAGCAAATGGCGAGTGAAACGCCGTGTAACGTGCCAGGCTGCCGACAACGAGCGGGTCAGGTTGAGAAACGCGGTAAGGTCTGCGCCCGCCATGATCGGCATGCCCTTGAAGGCTGTTTCGCGCATGGTTTTGCGCAGACGCTTGAGCAGCTTGCCGACGTTGCGCGCGTCATAGGGCGCGGCGATTACCGAACGCCCACCGGTTCCGGCGCCCGGCGTGTCGCCATGAATGTCGGCAATCGCGTTGCCATCGGCGAATTGCAGCGAGGTGTGTTGTTCGAAGAACGCCACCATGCGCGGAGCGGCTTCAAGGAAGGCATCGATCGTCAAAGGGTCATACCGATCACCCAGTTCGTGTTTCAAGTAAGTGCGCGGTTGTTCAACGTCTTCGACGATGCCTGCCCGTCGGGCCAGTGGATTGCACGGTACCCACGCCCAACCACCGGACCAGGCGGTGGCGCCGCCCAAAACCGGATCTTTTTCCACCACTATCACTTTCAGTCCATGCCATGCCGCCGTTACGGCCGTTGCCAGGCCGGCCGCACCGGAGCCGACGATCAGCACATCGCAGTCGATGTCGGGAGGGCAGTACGGTTGGGCAGGCATGGTTTGAACTCCGGGGTTTATTATTTTGGAATCTGATTCCAGAAAATATATGAGGCCGGAAGAAGGCCGGCAAGTCGATGCTGCGTAAAGCGGGCGGTTATCGGACAGCAGTTCCAGATTTCGCATTCCTGATGTTGTCTTTTAGAATCGAGCAAATTTTGCGTGGATACCCCCATGGCCGGCAGTCAGATCGAACGTGTTTTCAGTGTGCTTGAAAGCCTCACCAGCGACCCTCGTGGCCTGCCGATGCAGGTGCTGGCGGAGCAACTGGGCATCCCCAAAAGTGCCACCCACCGGTTACTTGCGGAGCTGATCCGGCTCGGCTATGTGCGGCAGAATCCGGAGAACTTGCGTTATCACTTGTCGACCAGGCTGGTGGCGATGGGTTTCCGTTATCTGTCGAGCAGCGGTGCCGATATCGTGCAACCGGTGCTCGACCGGCTGGCTCAGGAAACCGGCGAACTGGTGCGCCTGGGAGTCATCGAAGGCGAGCGCCAGACCTGGATCGCCAAGTCCCAGGGGGCTCGTTCCGGCCTGCGCTATGACCCGGACATGGGCCGAGATGCGCCGCTGTTCTACACCGCCTCCGGTCATGCCTGGCTGGCGAGCATGAGCGATGCCGAAGCCTTGTCGCTGGTGGAACGCCAGGCGGCGGACCGGCCATTGGAGCTGGGCCCAAATGCCCCGAAGTCCAACATTGAATTGCTTGAACGCTTGCGTCTGGCACGGGAGCAGGGCTACGCCTGGGTCGAGGAAAGTTCGGCGGTGGGCACTTCGGCGATTGCCGCGGTGGTGCGCCATCCCGGCGATGGCCGGGTGATCGGCGTGCTCAGCATCGCTGGACCGAGTGCGCGGATGCCGGGGGCGCGGCTGCATGAATTGGCGCCGTTGTTGTTGGCGTTTACCGATGAGTTGTCGGTGGCGAGTCTGGCGTCCGAGTTGTTTTCCTAAGGCCTACATAAACCCCTTGTGGGAGCGAGCTTGCTCCGGGCGGCGTTCCGACGATGACGGCCCCACATTCAACATTTGTGTTGACTGGAAGTCCGCTATCGCGAGCAAGCTCGCTCCCACATTAGATGTTCGTGTGCCAATGAAAGCTGTGCGCTGTTCGAACACTTTCAATGCACGCTTGTGTAAGAATCTGGAACCAGGTTCTAAATTGTTGAAGTTCATCTTCCAACAATAACCACAAGAGGACCGCTACATGAGTTCGCCCCTTCGAATAGCCCTTATCGGTACTGGCAACATGGGCCAGCAGCATTACCAGCATCTGAAAACCCTGACTGAAGCGACCTTGTGCGCAGTAGCCGACCCTGGCCCGCAAGCGCCGGGTCTCGCGATGGAATGGGGTGTGGGGTATTTCGCCGATCATCGTCAGATGCTGGAGCAGGCAAAGCCTGCGGCCGTCATTATCGCCAACCCGAATACGCTGCACGTCAACACCGCGCTCGATTGCCTTGCTGCCGGCGTACCGGTGTTGCTGGAAAAGCCGGTGGGTGTGCACCTGGATGAAGTCCGCGAGCTGGTGGCAGCCTCGAAGGCCACGGGTGTGCCCGTATTGGTGGGCCATCACCGTCGCCACAATCCGTTGATCGCTCGTGCCCATGAACTCGTCCACAGTGGTGCCTTGGGTCGACTGACCACGGTTACAGCGCTCTGGCAATTGCGCAAGCCCGACAGCTACTTCGAAATACCCTGGCGCCGCGAGGCCGGAGCGGGGATGTTGTTGACCAACCTGATTCACGACCTCGATCTGCTGCGGCACCTGTGCGGCGAAGTGCGGCAGGTTCAGGCCATCACCAGCAACGCGATACGCGGGTTTGCCAATGAAGATTGCGCAGCGGTGTTGCTGCAATTCGACAACGGCGCGCTGGGCAGCCTGACTGGTTCCGATGCGGTGGCGGCGCCCTGGAGTTGGGAGCTCGATTCCGGGGAAAACCCGGTGTACCCGCGTCAGGCCGACCAGCCATGCTACTTGCTGGCCGGGACCGGCGGGGCGTTGAGCATTCCGCAACTCAAGCGCTGGCATTACACAGAGGCCGACGGTGGATGGCATGAATCGTTGGTGCAGACTGAGGAAAGTTTCAGTGCCGATGAAGCCTTGCGTTTGCAGTTGCAGCACTTCCTGCGCGTCGCACGAAGGGAAGTCGAGCCGTTGGTGAATGTTGCCGATGCCGCTCGTACCCTGGCTTTGATCGAAGCCATCCGCGAGGCCGCCGAAACCGGCCGCGCCTGCGCACCATCCTTGATCGAGGGTTGACCATGAGTGAACGAATCTTTTCCCTGGCCACTCTGACAGTGCTGGAGTTGTCACCGCCGGACATGGTCGAGGTCGCGGCGCGGGCCGGTTACAGTCATGTCGGCTTGCGCCTGGTGCCAGCGACGCCGCAGGAGCACCATTTCGCTCTGGTGACGGAAGACGATCTGCGGCGCCAGACCCTGGCACGTCTGCGCGATACCGGCATTCGTGTATTGGATGTTGAAATCCTGCGGCTTAAGCCAGACACCGTTGTTGTCGATTTCGAGCGGGTGCTGGCAGTGGGTGCCGAATTCGGTGCCAGTGAGTTGCTGGTGGCGGGTAACGATCCTGACGAGCAGCGGCTGACAGAAAATTTTGCCCGGCTATGTGATCTGGCGGCGCCTTACGGGCTGCATCCGCACCTGGAGTTCATGCCCTGGACCGACGCGCGCGATCTGCAGCAAGCCGTGCGCATCGTTGAAAAGGCCGAGCGTGAAAACGCGGCGGTGCTGGTCGACGCGTTTCACTTCGATCGCTCTGGGTCGCGGCTGGAAGATCTGGCCAGGGTTGCCCCCTCACGGTTACGGTATGCGCAGTTGTGTGACGTGGCGGGGCCCAGGCCGAAAGACATGGCCGAGATCTTGCGACAGGCGCGTAATGAACGGCGTTTTCCCGGCGATGGCGATTGTGATCTGCCGGGGCTGTTGCGGTGTTTGCCGGCTAACATTCCATTGAGCCTGGAGATTCCCACCGTGCAACTGCTGGAGCAGGGCGTGAGTGGGTTGGACCGGGCGCAGATGGCATTGAGTAAAACCCGGGAATTGCTCGCGCGGCTGACATAGGTCCCGCGAAGCTTTTGATTTTGAACAAGGAACCCCAATGACCGTCAGCACCCCGCTTTCCGGCGTCAATCAGCCCTTCAAAGGGATCCTGCTGATCGTTGTCGCAACCTTCCTGTTTTCCAGCCATGACGCCCTGTCGAAGTACCTTTCCGGGTTCTACCCGATTGTCATGGTGGTCTGGGCGCGTTATGTGGTGCATACCTTGCTGATGGCCGGGATATTCCTGCCGCAATCCGGGCTGCGCGTGCTGCGTACCAAGCGGCCGCTGCTGCAACTGATTCGCGCGTTGTGCCTGCTGGGCACCAGCCTGTTTTTCACCACGGGGTTGATGTACATCCCGCTGGCCGAGGCAACGTCGGTCAACTTCCTCGCACCGGTGCTGGTGACCGCGCTGTCGGTGCCGTTGCTGGGGGAAAAAGTCACCCGTGGCCAATGGCTGGCGGTGATTTGCGGTTTTATCGGGGTTCTGATCATCGTTCACCCCGGTGGTGATTTGTTCACCCCGGCGGTGTTGCTGCCGTTGTGCTCGGCGTTGTTTTTCTGCTTTTATCAGCTGCTGACTCGCAAGCTCAGTGAGATCGACAGCCCGACCACAAGCAACTTCTTTGCCGGGCTGTGCAACACCCTGGTAATGAGTGCGCTGGTGCCGTTCTTTTGGCAGGTGCCGACCTTGCTGCACGGCGCAATGATGCTGGCGCTGGGCGCCTGCGGGATGACGGCGCACCTGTTCTTGACCCAAGCCTTCCGCCATGCGGCGCCGGCCTTGCTGGCGCCTTTCAGCTATTGCCAGATCGTGTTCGCCGGCCTGCTGGGCTGGTTGCTGTTTTCCCACACGCCGACCCTGACCACCATCGTCGGGATCGCCGTGATCTGCTGCAGTGGCCTGGCGGCGGCATGGCAACAAAGCCGCCGCTGAGTGAACATTCATGAATTCATAAAAAGCAGGCACAAAAAAAGCGCAGGCCCGAAACCGGGCCTGCGCCGAGGGAACATTAGTCTTCTACTTTCGGAATCTTGCGTGGTGCCATGAAGTACATCCAGATCAGCGCGATGAAGTACATCGCCGGGATCAGGGTGAACAGCACGGTGTAGTTGTTGTTGGTGACGGTCAGGATGTGGCCGACCAACTGGGTCATGAACATCCCGCCAATCGCCGCACACATGCCGCCGAAGCCGAATACCGTACTCATCATGTGCTTGGGCGTGTAGTCCATCACCAGGCTCCAGATGTTCGCGGTCCAGGCCTGGTGCGCACCGATGGCCAGGGAAATGGCGAACACCGCGACCCACAGGTTGCTTGAACCGGCGGCCATGATCACGCCGATGATGCAGCAGGCGAACAGCAACATGGACATCAGGCGCGCTTTGATCGGGTTGACGCCGCGACCGATCAGGAACGAGGACAGGATCCCGCCACCGACACTGCCGAAGTCGGCGGTGAGGTAGATGATGATCAGCGGAATGCCCATCTGGGTCACGTTGATGCCCAGGTTGTATTGCTGATTGAGGAACGGTGGCAGCCAGTACAGGTAGAACCAGAACACTGGTGCTGTGATCGAGTAGGCGAGGGCGAAGGCCCAGGTGCCGCGCATGCGCAGGATTTTCGAGAACGGTACGCGGGTTTGTTCCGGTTCCACTTCGTCCTGGATGTAGTCCAGTTCCGACTGTTTGACGCTTGGGTGATCTTCCGGGTTGAAGTACTTCAGACCCCAGAACAGCAGCCAGATTCCGCCCAGTGCCGACATGCACATGAACGCCGCCTGCCAGCCCCAGACGTGGAGGATCAGCGGCAACAGCATCGGGGTGAACATCGCACCGACGTTGGTACCGGCGTTGAAAATACCGGTGGCCACGGCGCGCTCGCCGGCCGGGAACCACAGGCGCGTGGTTTTCACACAGGCCGGGTAGTTGGCGGCTTCGGTCAGGCCGAGAATGAAGCGGCAGACCATGAAGCCGACCGCTGAAGTAGCCAGGCCATGGGCGCCGGTCGCCAGGCTCCAGAGCAGCACGGCGCAGAAGAACACGCGTTTGACGCCGACCCGGTCGATCAAGCGGCCTTGTATCACGAAACCGATGGCGTAGCCGACCTGGAACCAGAAGTTGATGTTGGCATAGTCCATCGCCGTCCAGCTCATTTCCTTGGCCAGGATGGGCTGCATGACGCCGAGAGCGGCGCGGTCGATGTAGTTCAGGGTGGTGGCGAAAAACACCAGCGCCAGCATGCCCCAACGGGTTTTGCCGACAGCCATGGCGCCGCGGATTTTGTCGCCGATGCCGCCAGAGGCAGCGCTCATGGCCGGAGCCATGCGTGAGCTAGGTGTAGGATTCATGTGTGCCATCCGTTCAATGACTGACAAGCGAAGCTCGTCGGGACTTCAAGGGCGCGTGATCAATCGATGGCGACGGGCGCAGGACTGATCGGCTGGTTTCGTCGTCTGACGGTTTATTCAGCGAGCGGCACGGGGATGCCGGCGGTGCGCGAGGTTCGGATGGACGCCAGGCAGGGCGTAATGACGGTGGTTCGAGTGAGCAAGGCGTTGAATGAGCGCATGAGCGTATACCCGGTTTTTGAAATTTTTATGTGGTGTTCAGGGTCTTTGGTAACTGAGGCCGTCGGTTGATAACCGGACTCAATGTGGTGTCGATGTTGCGCATTGAGCAAAAAATCGTCAATTCGCCAAAGTCCATTGTGTTCGATAATCGCACGCAAAACTAACTGGGTAGTACACTTTAAATTGCTGTGTGGGGTCGCGCAGCCAATAATTCATCCCAGATAAACGCGATCTTTGTAGGAGCACGGCTTGCCGGCGATGGCGGCCTCGAGATCGCCATCGCCGGCAAGCCGTGCTCCTACACCAGCGTGCAATGCCCTAACAAGATTGTCTCCACCACCGGGAGTCGAAATATGCAGCGTTCCATTGCCACCGTGTCCTTGAGCGGTACCCTGCCGGAAAAACTCGAAGCCATTGCCGCCGCCGGTTTCGACGGCGTAGAGATCTTCGAGAACGACCTTCTCTACTACGACGGCAGCCCGCGAGAAATTAAACAGATGTGCGCCGATCTGGGGATCGCCATCACCCTGTTTCAACCGTTCCGGGACTTCGAAGGCTGCCGCCGTGACCGTCTGTCACGCAACCTGGAGCGGGCCGAGCGCAAGTTCGACCTGATGCAGGAATTGGGCACTGACCTGGTGCTGGTGTGCAGCAACGCCTCGGCCGATTCCATCGGTGATGAACAGATTTTAGTCGACGACTTGCGCCTGCTGGCCGAACACGCTGGCGCGCGAGGCCTGCGTATCGGTTACGAAGCGCTGGCCTGGGGGCGTCACGTAAATACGTATCAACAGGTGTGGAACATCGTCCGTCAGGCCGATCATCCGAGCCTTGGCGTGTTGCTCGACAGCTTCCATACGCTGTCGCTCAAGGGCGACCCGAGCGCTATCGCCGAAATTCCTGGCGACAAGATTTTCTTCGTGCAAATGGCCGATGCACCGATTCTGGCCATGGATGTGCTCGAGTGGAGCCGGCATTTCCGTTGCTTCCCGGGCCAGGGCGAATTCGATTTGCCTGGCTTCCTCGCGCCGATCATCAAGAGTGGCTACACCGGGCCGCTGTCGCTGGAGATCTTCAACGACGGTTTCCGCGCCGCGCCGCCACGGGCCAACGCTGCTGACGGTTTGCGCTCGTTGCTGTACCTGGAAGAAAAAACCCGCGAGCGCCTGGCCCAGGATGCCAAGCCAACCGCCAACCCCGAGATTCTGTTCCAGACACCGAAGGCCAGCGAATACAACGGCATCGAGTTTCTCGAATTTGCCGTGGACGAAAGCCTCGGCGCCAAGCTCTCCCATTGGCTGGAGCGTCTGGGTTTCGTCAAGGCTGGGCAGCATCGCTCCAAGAGCGTCAGCCTGCTGCGCCAGGGCGATATCAACCTGATCCTCAACTCCGAACCGTACTCGTTCGGCCACAGTTTCTTCGAGGCGCATGGTCCATCGCTGTGCGCCGCTGCCGTGCGAGTCAAGGACAGTGCCAGCGCGCTGGCCCGGGCGGTGGCCTACAAAGGCCAGCCATATCGCGGATTGGTCGGCCCCAATGAACTGGAGCTGGCCGCCGTGCGCGCGCCGGATGGCAGCCTGATTTACCTCGTGGATCAAGACGCTGATGTCTATGGTACCGACTTCAACCTGCAGCCGGCCGCGGTGACCAGCGGCGGCCTCATGCGCATCGACCACATGGCCATGGCGCTGCCCGCCGACAGCCTCGACAGTTGGGTGCTGTTCTACAAGAGCCTGCTGGATTTCGAGGCCGATGACGAAGTGGTGCTGCCTGATCCCTATGGTCTGGTGAAGAGCCGCGCGCTGCGCAGCCGTGACAGTTCGATCCGTCTGCCGCTGAATATTTCCGAAAACCGCAATACCGCCATCTCACACGCGTTGTCGAGTTATCGCGGCTCCGGCGTGCATCACATCGCCTTTGATTGCGACGACATCTTTGCCGAAGTCAGTCGCGCCAAGGAGGCGGGCGTCCCGCTGCTGGATATTCCGCTCAACTACTACGATGACCTGGCGGCACGCTTCGATTTCGACGACGAGTTTCTCAGCGAACTGGCCTATTACAATGTGCTGTACGACCGTGATGCCCAGGGCGGTGAGCTGTTCCATGTGTACACAGAG
Source organism: Pseudomonas sp. LBUM1649 (assembly GCF_059716155.1). Taxonomy (NCBI): domain Bacteria; kingdom Pseudomonadati; phylum Pseudomonadota; class Gammaproteobacteria; order Pseudomonadales; family Pseudomonadaceae; genus Pseudomonas; species Pseudomonas sp. LBUM1649. The sequence goes on along the minus strand of NZ_CP166807.1, from coordinate 5,840,273 downwards.
CCGTTCGAAGGGCGGTTCTTCTTCGAGATCATCCAGCGCAAGAACGGCTATGCCGGTTACGGCGCGGCCAACGTCGCGGTACGCCTGGCGGCCATGGCCAAATCCCGAAGTGGTGCCGTACGTCAGACAAAGTTGTAGGAAAATCGTAATCACGTAGAGAAACCGCTGCCGCACGGCTTCCTTCACTGTGCGGCGCGGCTCATAATCGCCAGCCTGTGCAGTGATGGCCGTGAGCGCGCAATGACAATGACTTCAGAACTCTCCGCAGCACCGGATCAACCGATTGCCGAGCCGCGCAAGAGTCGCAAGAACAATCCGGAAAAAACCCGCGAGAACATCCTGCAAGAAGCGATTGTCGAGTTTGTTCAGCAAGGCCTTTCCGGGGCTCGCGTCGATGCCATCGCCGAGCGCATCCACACGTCCAAGCGCATGATCTATTACTACTTCGGCAGTAAGGAGCAGCTCTACGTCGAGGTGCTGGAAAAGCTCTACAGCGATATCCGCAACACCGAAAACCGTCTGCACCTGGCGGAGCTGGCGCCGGTGGAGGCGATTCGGCGGCTGGTGGAGTTCACCTTCGATCACCATGACCGCAACGTCGATTTTGTGCGCATCGTCAGCATCGAGAACATTCACAACGCCGAATTTGTGAAACGCTCCGATGCGATCAAGGCAATGAACAACACCATCCTCGATTCACTGGGCGAGATCCTGCGTCGCGGTGCCGAACAAGGACTGTTCCGCACCGGTCTTGACCCGTTGGACGTGCACTTGCTGATCAGTTCGTTCTGTTTCTATCGCGTGTCGAACCGCCACACCTTCGGCGAGATCTTTCAGATCGACTTGCCGGACGAAAGCATCAAGCAGCGTCATCGGGAGATGATTTGCGAGTCGGTTTTGCGATACCTGCAGGCCTGACCTGTGGCGAGGGGATTTAGCGAAACGTCGCACCGCCCCGTTGGGCTGCGAAGCAGGCCCCCCTCCTTTTCAACCTATCCATTCATGCTCTGAAAGTGCGCCAGCATCCTCTGCGCATCCGGCACCACGCCGCTGAACAATTCGAACGCCTTCACCGCCTGGAACACCGCCATGTTGCCACCATCGAGCGTCCGGCAGCCTAGCGCGCGGGCATTGCGCAGCAGTTCGGTTTCCAGCGGGAAATAAACGATCTCCGCCACCCACATCTCAGCCCGCAGCAACTCGACCGGCACCGGCATGCCTGGCAGTTTTTTCATGCCCATGGGCGTGGTATTGACCAGGCCATCAGCCTCGGCCAGGGTCAGTGCCAAATCATGACCGGCCACCGCGCGGTTACTGCCGAAATGTTGATTGAGATTGTCCGCCAGGCTCTGCGCGCGGCTGATTTCCACATCGAAAATGCTCAGTTGCCGTACGCCTTCGCTCAATAACGCGTGAGCCACCGCCGCACCAGCGCCACCGGCGCCCATTTGTACGACGCGCTCAACGGCAACGCCCTGCAAGCCACGACGAAAACCCTCGGCAAAGCCCAGGCAGTCGGTGTTGTGCCCGATGCGTTTGCCGTCCTTCAGCACCACGGTGTTCACCGCGCCAATACCCCGGGCTTCTGGCGACAATTCGTCGAGCAGCGGGATGATCGCCTGCTTGCACGGAAAGGTGATGTTCAGGCCGGTGAAGTTCATGCGCTCGGCGGCCAGCAGCAGCTCGGGCAGGGCGTTGCTGTCGAGTTGCAGTTGATCGAGATCGATCAGGCGATAGAGATAACGCAAATCCTGGGCATCGCCTTCATGCTCGTGCAGGGCAGGGGTGCGGGAAGCCTGGATGCCGGCGCCGATCAGGCCGGCCAGTACCGTTTGGTTCTTGTTCATGATGCTCACCCCTTCAGACGTTGGCTGAAATGCTCCAGTGCCAGGCGATAGCCATGGCTGCCGAAGCCGGCCATTACCGCAGTGGCAATGGCCGAGACGAAGGAGTGGTGCCGAAACGGCTCACGGGCGTGCACGTTGGACAGGTGCACTTCGATCACTGGCAGTTCGCTGGCGACCAGCGCGTCGCGGATCGCCACCGAGGTGTGCGTCCAGGCAGCCGGGTTGATCACGATCCCGGCGCAACGGCCGCGGGCGGCATGAATCCAGTCGAGCAGTTCGCCTTCATGGTTGGTCTGGCGAAACTCCACCGCCAGGCCGAACTCTTCGGCGGCACGACCGCACATGGCAGAAATATCAGCCAGGGTTTCGTGGCCGTAAGTCGCCGGTTCACGGGTGCCAAGCAGGTTCAGATTCGGGCCGTTGAGCACCAGAATGATGGGGGACATCGGGTTTCTCCACCTATTATTTTTGGCATGGCCGAGGACTCAGCCTGTGGAGATAAAATGTACCAGATGGTTAATATGGTCAATCAGGCAGCCCGCTCACGGTCTTTTAGTGTGCGGTGATCGGACGGTATCGCTTCAGCGTGGCAGCTGCTCCACCAGGAAATCGATAAACGCGCGCAATCGCAGGGGCATGTGGCGACTTTGCGGATAAAGCAGAGTAAACGGCCGCGAACGCCCCCCGTAAGCTTTGAGCACTTCCACCAGCGAGCCATCGGCCAGTTCCTTCTCGACGATAAATCGATAGGTCTGAAACAACCCCGCACCATGTTTCGCCAAGGTCACGCCACCCAATACATCGTCGGAACAACTGAAGTTACCCTCGGCCAGAATCTCCCGTTGCACGCCATTGTCATTGAACAACCAGGCAATGCGCCGGCCACTGCTGGGCAGTTCGTACTGAATGCATTCGTGCTGTTGCAGGTCGTCGAGGGTTTGCGGCGTGCCGGCCCGCTTGAGGTATTCGGGGCTGGCAATCATCACCAGCGTGGCGTCTTCCAGCTGCCGGGCGATCAGGCCGGAATCTGGAATCGCGCGTACACGAATCGCCATGTCATAGCCTTCGCCGACGAAATCGATGTTGCGGTTACTGATGTGCGACTCGACCTTCACCGCCGGAAAACGCGCGCGAAAGGCCGGCAGCAACGGCAGGATGCGGTGGTGGGCATAGGTGGTCGGGATACTGATGCGCAGGGTGCCTGAAGGTACCTGTTGCTGGCCCATGACTTCACGCTGGGCTTCAACCAGTTGCGCCAACGCCTGGCGGCACTCTTCGTAATAGCGGCGACCACTGTCGGTCAGTTTGACGCTGCGGGTGGTCCGCGCAAACAGCCGCACGCCGAGGCGTTCTTCCATGCGCGACACCGAGCGGCTCACCGCGGCCGGCGTGACCCCCGCCACCAGCGCTGCGGCAGTGAAGCTGCCGGCTTCGGCGGCCAGGCAAAACAGCTCGATGCTGCCCAGTTGAAGATCGTCGAATTGTCGCTGCATGATTGATTACACCAAGAATCAAATGAAGTCTGTGAATCAGTATTTATCAAATGCCCGCACGCAGATACAGTCAGCCTTACTCAATGAGCGAGCAGGAGAAGCAGCATGCCTTTCGTCAGCGTACGCATCACCAGAGACGGCGTAACCCGGGAGCAGAAAGCCCAGGTTATCGCCGAAATCACCGAGACCTTGCAGCGCGTGCTCGGCAAGCCGCCGGAGCTGACCCACATCGTGATCGAGGAAGTCGATACCGATAACTGGGGATATAAGGGCATCAGCACGACCGAATACAGGAAGCAGCCGGGGTGAGGCAGGACCTCACAAGACAGCCGTCCTTGCGACGGCTTTTTTGTGGGTGTAGCGAAAGCAATGCTTACGATTTTACCGGGGCCGCTATCGGTACAGGGCTCTGCTGAGCGCTAGTCTCAGAGTCGTGTTGACGATTGAGTGCGTAGCACCGGTCGTCAGGTTTTCCCAGGAATGTCGAATTATTCGATTCAATAACCTAACGGATGGGTTAGCATGAAAGTATGCAGCTACAGAGGGCTCTCGGTGGTGATCATGTTGCGTGACGAGCATTGTCCTCCTCACGCCCATGTGGAAGCGGGTACGTGGAGTGCGCGATTCAGATTCAGCTTTTGGCACAACGGTGTCGAACTCTGGGATGTGGTTCCACTCTCGCGTCGGCCACCGATTGCGGTACTTGAGGGATTGCGCCAATCGCTCAAGCTACCTGCTCATTTGCTGCGCGCTCGTCGCATCTGGTGGCGAAAATTGCAAACGGCCTGTCTTGATAATCAATTATGGGATTGGCAAACCAGTGAGGTCGTTGTGGTGAACAGGATTGTCAGTACCACCAACATGATTGGTTCGGCTTGCTATGAGCCTGATACGAACAAGACGCGGCTGTCCCTGATAGGTGCACAGGAATGTGTGGAGATCGAGTTATGAAAACGATAAAAGCCAAGGTCCAGGTAGAAAGGCCGGTGACAGAAGCCCGACTTGATCGGGCTATTGAACGAGGCAAGTCACGCCGAAGCAGCGGGTTACAGGCGACGGCGGTAACCTTTCAGGCTCCGTGTCTGGCGGTCAGCTTCGAAGATGGCAGCGGAATATTGCTGCCAGTTAGTAACTACCCTGAGTTCGATGGATTCGAGATTGAAGATTTTGCCAGTTTCGAGGTAGGTTTCACCGGCACTGCGCTTTGCCACGAAGAAAAGGACCTGCAGATTTCTATCGCCGGAATGATCTCGGCCAGCGAGCCGTTGATGGCGATGGCGGCTTCGGTGATTGCTTCGCGCAACGGTCGGCAGAGCAGCGCTGCCAAGGCCGAGGCTGCGAGGGCCAACGGCAGGAAAGGTGGACGTCCACGCAAGGTCGATGTTGTCCTTTGAGCAGGCACAAAAAAGCCGTCTTGTTGACGGCTGATTTGTGTGTGGCCTCTGCAATCACCGCCGGGTCAACAACACCCCGGATTCCATGTGATGCGTCCACGGGAACTGGTCGAACATCGCGCATTGGGTGATGCGGTGAGTGTCGTGCAACTGGGCGATGTTGGCCGCCAGGGTTTCCGGGTTGCAGGAAATGTAAAGGATGTTGTCGAAGCGTCGGGTCAGCTCGCAGGTGTCCGGGTCCATGCCGGCGCGGGGTGGGTCGACGAAGACACTGCCGAACTCGTAGCTCTTGAGGTCGATGCCGTGCAGGCGGCGGAACGGTCGCACTTCGTTCAGCGCTTCGGTCAGTTCTTCGGCGGACAGGCGCACCAGGGTGACGTTATCCACAGCGTTTTCACTGAGGTTGCTCAGCGCTGCATTGACCGAGGTCTTGCTGATTTCGGTCGCCAGCACTTTGCGCACGCGGGTGGCGAGTGGCAGGGTGAAGTTGCCGTTACCGCAATACAACTCCAGCAAGTCGTCAGTGCGATCGCCGAGGGCGTCGTACGCCCAGTTGAGCATCTTCTGGTTCACGGTGCCGTTTGGCTGAGTGAAGGCACCTTCGGGCTGGCGATAGCTGAAGGTGCGGCCGCCGACTTCAAGTTTCTCGACTACGTAATCGTGACCAATGACTTCGCGCTTGCCCTTCGAGCGGCCAATCACGCTGACGTTAAGGTCGGCAGCCAGTTTCGAGGCCGCTGTGTGCCAGTGCTCGTCCAGCGGGCGGTGGTAGCACAGGGTGATCATCGCATCGCCGGCCAGGGTGGTCAGGAACTCCACCTGAAACAACTTGTGGCTCAGGGCTGCACTGGCTTGCCACGCTGCTTTGAGCTGCGGCATCAACTGATTGATGCGTTGGCTGGCGATCGGGAACTCTTCGATCAGGATCGGCGTGCGCTTGTCTTCCTGGGAAAACATCGCGTAGTGGCGCTCGCCGGCTTCGCGCCACAGGCGGAATTCGGCACGCAGGCGGAAGTTCTGCAGCGGCGAGTCGAAGACGACCGGCTCGGGTGCGTCGAACGGAGCCAGCAGGTCACGCAGGCGCGTGACCTTGTCTTCGAGCTGGACGGTGTAAGCCTTGGAATCAAAAGTCATGCGTTGAACCAACCGAGCTTGATCACGAACAGAATCGACAGGATCACCAGCGCCGGGTTCAACTCACGGCCACGACCGGACATCAGCTTGATGGCGGTCCAGGCAATGAAACCGAAGGCGATGCCATTGGCAATGGAATAAGTAAACGGCATGGCCAGCGCGGTGATTACGACCGGTGCGGCGACGGTGATGTCGTCCCAGTCTATTTCGGCCAGGCCGGATGTCATCAGCACGGCGACGAACAGCAGTGCCGGTGCCGTGGCGAACGCGGGAACGCTGGCGGCCAGCGGCGAGAAGAACAGCGCCAGCAGGAACAGGATCGCCACGACGACAGCGGTCAGGCCGGTGCGGCCGCCGGCACTCACGCCAGCGGCAGATTCGATGTAGCTGGTAGTGGTCGAGGTGCCGAGCAGGGAGCCGGCCATCGCGGCGGTACTGTCGGCGATCAGTGCGCGGCCCATTTTCGGCATGTGGCCGTCCTTGCCCATCAGCCCGGCGCGCTTGGCGACGCCGATCAGGGTGCCGGAGTTGTCGAACAAGTCGACGAACAGGAAGGCGAAGATCACGCTGACCAGACCGATGTCCAGTGCGCCCTTGATGTCCAGTTGCAGGAAGGTCGGGGCCAGCGACGGCGGCATCGACATCACGCCGCCGAACGGAGTGAACCCCATCACGATAGAAATAATGGTCACTACCAGAATACCGATCAGCACCGCACCACGCACGGCGAGGGCTTCAAGGGCAACAATCAGGGCGAAGCCGAGGGTCGCGAGGATCGGTGCCGGTTGTTTCAGGTCGCCGAGGCCAACCATGGTCGCCGGGTTGCTGACCACGATGCCGGCGTTGTGCAGGGCGATCAGCGCCAGGAACAGGCCGATACCGGCGGCAATGGCCGAGCGCAACGGCAGCGGGATACTGTTGATGATCCATTCACGGATGCGGAAGATCGACAGCAGGAAGAAGCACACGGCCGAGATGAACACTGCACCCAGCGCCACTTGCCAGGTATGGCCCATGTGCAGGACCACGGTGTAGGTAAAGAAGGCGTTCAGGCCCATGCCCGGTGCGAGTGCGATCGGGTAGTTGGCGATCAGGCCCATGGTTGTGGAGCCGATGGCTGCCGCCAGGCAGGTGGCGACGAACACGGCGCCCTTGTCCATGCCAGTCTCGCCGAGGATGCTCGGGTTGACGAACAGAATGTAGGCCATGGCCAGGAAGGTGGTGACGCCCGCCAGAATCTCGGTTCGCACGTTGGTGTTGTGTGCCTTGAGTTGAAACAGCCTTTCCAGCATGTCTGCTCCCCGTGGCGCGCCCGGCGCCGTGAATGTATCGACCTCAACAGCAAAGCACAGACCGCTGAACGCGCCTGGGAATTACTGTGGGCCGGAAAAAGCCGCGCATCATACCAGCAGCGTGGGGTTATGGCTGCTTATGGCGGTGATCGTCGTCGATGTTTTGCGTTTAATCCAAACCCGCCATACTGCGCGCTGGTTTTTTGCGGTGTTAACTGATGAAAAAGCGTCTGACGATCATGTCCGGTGTCTTGATGGTGTTATCGCTGGTGGCACAATCCGCCTCGGCGGCATCGGCGCCGCCGTTGACCCAGGTAAAAGTGCTCAAGGTCGAGTCGCCAGGCTGTGGTTTTGAGACGATTGACGAAGGGCAGGCACAGACCCGCTGCAACCACGCGGGCCCGAACATCAGGATCTACGTGCTGGAAGTGGGCTACGGTCGCAGCCAGCCCCATGTCGCGCTGGATGGCTTCGAAGTGGATGGCACCCGCACGCCGGTTTGTGCCTATGACAACGGCAACCTGACCGACTGCTCGCAAAGGACCAAGGTCGTCGGCAACCTCTACATTTTCAATCTGGCGGGTAAGCAGGAAGGTACGTTCACCTTCAGCAACACCTCGATCAACGCGCCGGGCAACACGCTGTCGACCCAGCTTTACATCAAGTAACCACAGGGGCCCGAACAAGCGTCAGGAAAGCTGACTACGCTTTAAGAACCATCCCTTGGATCGTTCCCATGACCTATCGAGCCTTGATTACCCTCGCCGAGGGCGCCGATGACCTGCAGACAGTGACCTTGATCGATGTATTGCGCCGCGCCAAGGTCGAGGTGGTGGTGGCCAGCATCGAGGGGCGGCGCATGCTCACCTGTGCCCGAGGCACGCGTTTGACGTGCGATGCGATGCTGGTGGATTTGCTGGCCCAGCCGTTCGATCTGATTGTCCTGCCTGGCGGTGCCGTAGGGGCGCAACATCTGACCGGCCACCAACCCCTGCAACAACTGATCAAGGACCAGGCCGCGGCGGGACGCCTGTTCGCCGGCATTGCCGAGGCGCCCGCGGTAGCACTGCAAACCTTCGGCGTGCTGCGCCAGCGGCGCATGACTTGCCTGCCCTCGGCCAGCCATCAACTGTCGGGCTGCAACTTCGTCGATCAACCGGTGGTGATCGACGGCAATTGCATCACCGCCCAAGGCTCGGGTGGTGCTTTGGCATTTGCGCTGACGCTGGTGGAACAGCTATGTGGCAAAGCCACGCGGGCGATGGTGGCGGGGGAGTTGGTGGTTTAGTCGGCGTCAGGCGTGAGCGGCGATGGGTTTGATGGGCGGTTGCTCACGCTGCTCCGCTTGCCACAGATCATAGTCGGTCTGGACCCCTAGCCACATGCGGGCCTTGCCGATTCCAGCGCGTTCCAGACGCACTGCCAAATCCGGACTGACTGGCGCATGTCCATGCAGTACCCGCGACAGATGCGGGCGCGCAAACCCAAGGTGCCGGGCGAGTTCCGCGACGCTGATGCCCAGTTCAGGCAATACATCCATCAACAGTGTTTCGCCAGGGTGCGGCGGGTTGTGCATGGGCATGTCCTGCCTCCTGTCAGTGGTAGTCCAGATAGTCGACCAGTTCGATATCCGACCCGATAAAACGAAAAATAACTCGCCAGTTTCCGGAAACCTGGGGAGGGAAAGGGCGAGACTATCACCAGCCTGTAACAGGAAGTTGCCGCGGCAGAAAATTTCGTTAGCCAAGCATCGATTTCACTGACTGTTTGCCCACTGCCCCCCGGGAATTCATTTCAACCTGTGACTGCAACGGTGAGGCAACTTGTCACGCGGCAAAAGACCACGCGGGTCATCCCTGCAAATGGGACTACTCTTTCATCGTTGCTTGATCCAGATCAAAACCCACAAAAGGAATTGATCCGGCGGCCGGTTGGCCAGACTCCCTGCGTTGTGATGCGTGCAAAAAAAAGAACAAATAGAGATCCGCCACACTCCATACCCGTGGGGGCCGTGGGTGCAGGCTTCGAGCCCGCAGCCGTACTACCTGACAGAGGAAGACTTATGTTCGGTTTAGAGGCACTTGATCTCGCCCGAATTCAGTTCGCGTTCACTATCTCATTCCACATCCTGTTTCCAGCCATCACCATCGGCCTGGCCAGTTACCTGGCGGTACTCGAAGGCTTGTGGCTGAAAACCCATAACGACACCTACCGAGACCTCTACCATTTCTGGTCGAAGATCTTTGCCGTCAACTTCGGCATGGGAGTGGTCTCCGGACTGGTCATGGCCTATCAGTTCGGCACCAACTGGAGCCGCTTCTCGGACTTCGCCGGCTCGGTGACCGGTCCGTTACTGACCTATGAAGTGCTCACGGCATTCTTCCTCGAAGCCGGTTTCCTCGGCGTCATGTTGTTCGGCTGGAACAAGGTTGGACGCGGCCTGCACTTTTTCGCCACGGTCATGGTAGCCATTGGCACGCTTATCTCGACTTTCTGGATTCTCGCCTCCAACAGTTGGATGCAAACGCCGCAGGGGTTCGAAATCATCAACGGCCAGGTCATTCCCACCGACTGGCTGGCGGTGATCTTCAACCCGTCGTTCCCATACCGCCTGATGCACATGGCGACGGCGGCGTTTGTCGCCACGGCGTTCTTCGTTGGCTCCTCGGCGGCCTGGCATCTGTTGCGCGGCAAGGACAACCCGGCGATCCGCAAAATGCTGTCGATGGCGATGTGGATGGCCCTGATCGTCGCGCCAATCCAGGCGGTCATCGGGGACTTCCATGGCCTCAATACGCTGGAACATCAACCGGCCAAAATCGCCGCGATCGAGGGGCACTGGGAAAACAAAGGCAACGAGGCGACCCCGCTGATCCTGTTCGGCTGGCCGGACATGAAAGAAGAGAGAACCAAGTTTGCCGTCGAGATTCCGTACCTGGGCAGCCTGATCCTGACTCACTCGCTGGACAAGCAAGTGCCGGCGCTCAAGGAATTCCCACCCGAGGACCGACCGAATTCGACCATTGTGTTCTGGTCGTTCCGGATCATGGTCGGCCTTGGCTTGCTGATGATCTTCACCGGTTTGTGGAGCCTGTGGCTGCGCAAGCGCGACAAACTGTACACCTCGCGGCCGTTCCTCTACCTGGCATTGTGGATGGGGCCGTCCGGCCTGATCGCGATCCTCGCTGGCTGGTTCACCACGGAAATCGGTCGTCAGCCGTGGGTGGTCTACGGCCTGATGCGCACGGCGGATGCGTCCTCCAACCATAGTTTCATGCAGATGAGCATCACCTTGATCCTGTTCGTGGTGGTGTATTTCGCCCTGTTCGGTGCCGGCCTCGGTTACATGATGCGTCTGGTGCGCAAGGGGCCGAAGATCGACGAAGGCAAGGAAACCAACGACGGTGGTCCCGGGCAGAAACGTACGCCGGCACGTCCGCTGTCCGCAGCTGACGACGATCATGCCGATGCCGACCACATCGTGACCAAGGAGATTTGAATCATGGGTATTGATCTTCCGCTGATCTGGGCCGTGATCATCATCTTCGGCATCATGATGTACGTAGTCATGGATGGGTTTGACCTGGGCATTGGCATTCTCTTCCCGTTCATTCCCGGCAAGACCGACCGCGACGTAATGATGAACACCGTCGCCCCGGTCTGGGACGGCAACGAAACCTGGCTGGTACTGGGCGGTGCGGCGTTGTTCGGAGCTTTCCCGCTGGCCTATTCGGTGGTGCTCTCGGCGTTGTATCTACCGCTGATTTTCATGCTGATCGGGCTGATTTTCCGCGGCGTGGCGTTCGAGTTCCGCTTCAAGGCCAAGGATGACAAGCGTCACTTGTGGGACAAGGCGTTCATCGGTGGCTCCATTGCCGCAACGTTCTTCCAGGGCGTGGCGCTGGGGGCATTCATTGATGGCCTGCCGGTGGTCGATCGGCAGTTTGCCGGCGGCTCGCTGGACTGGCTGACACCCTTCACCCTGTTCTGCGGCGCGGCGCTGGTGGTGGCGTATGCGCTACTCGGTTGCACCTGGCTGATCATGAAGACCGAAGGCAAGTTGCAGGAACAGATGCACAACCTGGCGCGACCCTTGGCGTTCGTGTTGTTGGCAGTGATCGGTATTGTCAGCATCTGGACCCCTCTGGCCCACGCCGAGATCGCAGCCCGCTGGTTCACCTTGCCGAACCTGTTCTGGTTCCTGCCGGTGCCGATCCTGGTATTGGTGACGCTCTATGGCCTGATTCGTGCCGTGGCTCGCAACGCGCACTACACGCCATTTTTGCTGACACTGGTGCTGATCTTCCTCGGTTACAGCGGCCTGGGGATCAGCCTGTGGCCGAACATCGTGCCGCCGTCGATCTCGATCTGGGACGCTGCTGCACCACCGCAAAGCCAAGGCTTCATGCTGGTGGGCACGCTGTTCATCATTCCGTTCATCCTGGGTTACACCTTCTGGAGCTATTACGTGTTCCGCGGCAAGGTCACCCATGAAGACGGTTACCACTAGGGGGGAGCGAGCCGGCTCCGGGCGGCGTTCCGACGATGGCGCCATCACAGGCGCCATCCAACCTATATTGGAGAAATGTGTCATGACCGGTAAACACTCCCTGCACGACATTGAAGAAGCCGAAAAAAAACCGCTGTGGCAGCGGCTCGGCTGGTTGGCCATGATCTGGGCTGGCAGCGTCGGTGCGCTGTTCATTGTGGCCAGCCTGATGCGCATGTTCATGAACGCCGCAGGCCTGAGCACTCACTGAAAGAAACGACATCCCGTCCCGCAGCCCTCAGGCGCGGATTTACAACCCTCCTGAGCTGGAGGGTTTTTTTTGTGGTGCGCCAGGCATGGCGCGTTGCGCGCAAGCGCAACCAGTTTGGCTGTGGTGGCCACGCTGGTGACTTGGAGGTGAAAGTCCTCTACACACACGGCAAGGGGAAGTGTTAGCCGAAGGCAAGGGTGTCGCAGGCGACTGCGAATCTGAAGGAAGCCCGGGGCAAAATGCTGGCCTGACGAACAGGAAGCGGATTAGGCGGTGCAGCGGGGTAAGGTAGCCATAATTGCCAAAGCCCAATACTTGCACGGAACGCTGTGACGTAGATCCGACAGGCATAAGCAGGAAGGTCGCGCGAATTACCCTGGGAGATCTGCACGTTTGCCACTGTGCTACCGAGCGTCGAGAGGCGACGGGATGAACGTGCAGAAGTCAGCCGAGGCCGTAGTAAGTGGCAAATAACCCTGCCACCAAGGGCCGAACAGGTTATGCCGCCAGTAGGCGTCAGAGTCTCGTCGAATGTCGAAAAGCAGAAATTTCTCCGAGGGAGAACTGTGACCCCTAGTTCCGGACAGAATCCGCGGGCGACGGCTGGCAGTGCGCAGGCATCGGCGACGTCTGTGATGTGGACGAACGCGGAGCCGGACACGCTGATGGCGCGGGTGCTTGCATCGGCCAACCTCAAGCGTGCGTATCACCGCGTGGTCAGCAACGAGGGGGCGCCGGGTGCCGATGGCATGACGGTCGACGAATTGGCGGGCTACGTGGAACAGTATTGGCCAACCCTCAAGGCCAGGTTGCTGGCCGGTGAGTATCACCCGCAAGGTGTACGCGCCGTCGAAATCCCCAAACCCAAAGGCGGGACAAGACAGCTGGGTATCCCCAGCGTCGTGGATCGCCTGATCCAACAGGCACTGCTGCAACAGCTCACGCCGATCTTTGACCCGCTGTTCTCGGACTATAGCTACGGCTTCCGTCCGGGCAGAAGCGCCCACCAAGCCATCGAAACAGCCCGTGCCCATGTGGCGGCGGGCCACCGCTGGTGTGTGGAACTCGATCTGGAGAAGTTCTTCGATCGGGTCAACCACGATGTATTGATGGCCCATGTGCAGCGTCAGGTTGAAGACAAGCGGGTGCTCAGGCTGATCCGTCGTTATCTAGAGGCCGGCGTGATGTCGGGCGGGATCGCCAGCCGACGGCAGGAAGGGACGCCGCAAGGCGGCCCGCTCTCGCCGTTGCTGTCGAACATCCTGCTCAACGAACTCGACCAAGAGCTGACACGGCGGGGCCATCGCTTCGTGCGCTATGCCGACGATGCGAACATTTATGTGCGCAGTCCTCGTGCTGGCGCGCGAGTGATGGCTGGTGTTGAGCGTTTCCTGAATCAGCGTCTGAAACTGACGCTGAATCGGGAAAAGAGCCGAGTAGCCGGGTCGTGGATGTGTGATTACTTGGGCTACGGGATGAGCTGGCATCAACAACCGAGGTTAAGAGTAGCGACGATGAGTCTGGGTCGCTTACGCGACCGACTCAGAAACCTGCTGCGCGGCGCACGGGGCCACAAGATGGCGAACGTCATCGAGCGGATTAACCCCGTACTGCGCGGTTGGGCGGGCTACTTCAAGCTCAGTCAGAGCAAGCGCCCCCTTGAGGAGCTGGACGGGTGGGTGCGGCATAAACTTCGCTGCGTCATCTGGCGCCAATGGAAGCAGCCCTCTACGAGGGCGCGCAACTTGATGCGCTTGGGGCTTAGCGAAGCGCGCGCCTGCAAATCAGCCTTCAATGGTCGCGGACCATGGTGGAACTCGGGGGCGTCACATATGAATCAGGCGTTACCGAAGAAGCTGTGGGATCAGCTAGGGCTGGTCTCGATACTGGATACGATAAACCGGCTTAGCCGCATAACTTGAGCCGCCGTATACGGAACCGTACGTACGGTGGCGTGAGAGGACGGCGGTTGTGAAACCGCCTCCTACTCGATCGTTACTTGCGCGCCTTGAGGATCACGAATTTCGGGGTGGCCGCCACTTGCTCGACCCCGCGGAACAACCGCGCCAACTTGCTGTGATAGCCCAAATGACGGTTGCCGACGATGTACAGCGCACCGCCCACCACCAGCGCCTCCCGGGCTTGCTGGAACATCCGCCAGGCCAGGTAGTCGCCGACGACCTGTTGTTGGTGAAACGGTGGATTGCACAGCACCACCTCCAGCGACTGGGGTTCCTGCCCGGCCAAGCCATCGCCCGCCCGCACGATCACCTCCCGCTCACCCAGCGTGGCGCGCCAGTTTTCGGCGGCCGATTGCACCGCCATAAAGGATTCATCGACCAGCGTGTAGCTTGCTTCGGGGTTTTGCAGGGCACTGGCGATGGCCAGCACGCCGTTACCGCAACCGAGATCGGCGACCCTTGCGCTGCCAAGGTTCCTTGGCAGGTGCGGCAAGAAGGCTCGCGTGCCGATGTCCAGGCCTTCACGGCAGAACACGTTGGCGTGATTGAGCAGTTCGATCGCAGGATCATCAAGTCGATAGCGGGTCGGGTAGGGCGACACGACGGCGGCTTTGGCTTGAGTCGTGGCGATCAACAGCCGGGCTTTTTTTACCGCCAACGAGGCCTGCACTGGGCCGATATAGCGCTCAAGCAGGTCGCCGGCCGCGCGCGGCAGATGCTTGATCATTGCCCCGGCAATCACCTGGGCGCCAGGAGTCAATTGGCCTTGCAGGCGGATCAGTTGTTCTTCCAGTAACGCCAGTGTCTTCGGCACCCGGATCAGCACCCGGTCGAACGGCCCCGTGAAGGGTTCACTGGCCGGCACGTGGGGTACGGCATCAAACGCCTGGCTATTACGGGCCAGGTTCTTTTCCAGCCCCTGTAAGGCCAGGAACGAATCGCCACTGCTGGTCACATTGACCTTGCCTGCCAGGCTGACGGCCAATGCGCCAAAACTGTCATTCAGCACCAGCACCCGCGTATTTGCCGTGGGCAGCTGTTCAGCCAGGTGATTGAGCAAGTACTCATCTGCAGCATCAAAGGCTTGCAGCGGTTCGTTCTGCTGTTCGGGCTGGCGGATCAGGTCGAGCTGGGCGAACGGGGTGTCGAGCAAGGGCATCGGGCAGGAGGCTCTGATAGATGGACGAGGATGTTCCGCGGCCCTGAGGCGTTGTTGCGGGCGGGACCGTCCGAGTGAACTGCGGCATGATGTTTTACACGTCATCACTCAAGAGGGGATGCAAATGGTACGTTTTTTTCTTTTGGATTACTCGCAGGTTTTGTGATCAGCGCAGCGCGTTGCTGCTGAGATAACCGGCCTTGACCGCGGCAATGACTGCCGAAATCTTGTTATTGACGCCCAGTTTCCCAATCGCACTCTGCACATGGAAATTGACGGTGCGTGCACTGAGATTGAGAATCCTGGCGCTCTCGAAGGCCGTCTTGCCATCAGCTGCGAGTTTCAACACGTCGATTTCCCGCAGCGACAAGTGCGTAGTAGCCAATTTTGGCGAGCGTTTTGGAAGCGATTGTGCAACCAGTGCATGCAGATGCCGTCCCATGAAGACGGAAAAGCCAAGATTCTCGTACAACTCAAACGCACTGATTGGACAATGGCTTCTGGCCAGGCTCAGGATGCTGCACAGACCGCTATCATCGTCCTGCACCGATTGCGACCAGCCATGCTGAATTCCTTGCAGCCCAAGCGCTTCCCACATCGATGGCACCTTGGAAAAGAGCTTTTCACTCCAAAGAACAGGCAGCATAGTTTGATTGCAATGAGCCACTATCGGGTCGATGTCTCTGAATTTTTTTTGTTCGTACTCGGTGTTCCAACTTGCAGGGTAATTGTTGAGTTTCAGGGTGTTTACTTGCTCCGATTCGGTTTTGTAAGTTGCTGAAAATTCGAAAAATTTATATCCGATGTTTTTCGCGAAACGCAGCGATACCTTATAGGCAGTGTCGATCTCCATTGCGCTGCCTAACTGCCTGAGTTGTGATTCCTTCCACCTTTCCATCTTTGAGCTCCCACTTGTATTAGCCTGGGTGTGTATGGATCCAATGTCCACTACGCACGGATTGTAGGATGTTTCATACGCAGTGGTGAGAATTTTTTGTTTTGTTTGAATTTCTTAATAAGGTTTATGGTTCTAATGTGATTGAGTTCAAAAGATGTATTGAATGTCGATGTTAATGTTATTGCGGGTGTCCTTTTTGTGTTAACTAAGTGGTTAGATATGCGTGAGGTCATTGGGGTATGTATGCATTCGATAGTGTTTGGCTAAAGACATTACAAATCGCCGGTGTTTATGGGAACCGCTTTGCGAGACACTGCGGTTATGTGTTGAAGGGAGCACCCCATGACCGCCAGTGAAGAGAAATTTACCCGTCAAACCTTACTCGACGTCCAGCCGTTGACGCCGAACCTGTTCACCCTGCGCACCACGAGGGACGCAGGTTTTCGTTTTCGCGCAGGGCAATTCGCCCGGCTGGGCGTAGTCAAGGCAGACGGCAGTACGGTGTGGCGCGCCTATTCCATGGTGTCTTCACCCTACGACGAGTTTCTCGAGTTCTTTTCCATCGTCGTACCCGGCGGCGAATTCACCAGCGAGCTCAGCCGGCTGGGCGTTGGCGACACGCTGTTGGTCGATCGACACGCGTTCGGGTACCTGACACTCGACCGCTTCGTCGACGGGCGTGATTTGTGGCTGTTATCCACCGGTACAGGTCTGGCGCCGTTTCTATCGATCCTGCAGGACTTCGAGGTCTGGGAGAAATTCGAGCGAATCATCCTGGTGTACAGCGTCCGGGAGTCCAGGGAGCTGGCATATCAGGCACTGATCGCCGGATTGGCGCAGCGCGACTATTTGAGGGAATTTGCCCACAAGTTGCAGCTTATCAACACCGTGACTCGCGAGTGGCACCCGGGCGCCCTGAACGGACGGATCACCACCTTGATCGAAAACGGCGAGCTGGAGCGGGCGGCTGGCGTTGCGCTGACGCCTGAACATTCGCGAGTGATGTTGTGCGGAAACCCGCAGATGATTGATGACACGCGCAAATTGCTCAAGCAGCGCGACATGCATCTGAGCCTCAGCCGGCGGCCCGGTCAGGTGGCGGTGGAGAACTTCTGGTAAAAAAAACGGCGCCTGGAAGGCGCCGTTGGATTCAGGGTCGATTGTTCTGGGTCTTGAGCAAGTCGCGAATTTCACCCAGCAACTCTTCTTCCTTGGTCGGAACCGGCGGCAGGGTGGGCGCCACGGCTTCTTCGCGCTTGAGGCGGTTGATGGCCTTGACCCCCATGAAAATCGCGAAGGCGACGATGACGAAGTCAATCAGGGTCTGGATGAATTTACCGTACGCCAGGACCACCGCCGGGGCATCGCCCTGGGCGGCCTTGAGCGTAATGGTCAAGTCGCTGAAGTCCACCCCGCCGATCAGCAAGCCGATGGGGGGCATGATCACATCGCCGACAAACGACGTCACGATCTTGCCGAAAGCAGCGCCGATGATGATACCGACGGCCATGTCCATCACATTGCCTTTGACCGCGAAGGCCTTGAACTCGTTTATCACGCCCATAGGTCATTTCCTTGTTACAGATGAGGTTGGTGAACGCAGTGTAAATCAGCAAATCGCTTCCTGCTCGAAACGACTGCGTGCGGGGTTCGCCTGCAAAGGACCTGACCTGTGGCAAAAAGTTTACAAAATGCCTCTCCTCCATGCGACATCATTACTTCGCAGCTGCCTCTCGGCGCTTGGCACCCTGGCGAGTTGAAGGCGAGAAAGTCGCAATGGGTAGCACTGTGTGATTTGATAAACAACTCAGTTGGAACTAAAAGTAGGTGGCTATATTCGTATGGCGATTTTCAAGAGGCTGTTGTTGTACGTCATGGAAGGTAGTGGTTAATGTTTGTACAGGTTTTTCTACAGTTGTTAAGGGGGGCTCAGGTGCTTTGGGTGTCTGTGTATAGATAACTTGTGTTTCGTTTTAGTGTTGAGCATGTGCTTTGTAGGTGTGTGTTGGAGTTCTGTTGGACAAGATTAGAAGTCTTCAGGTGTAACTATTCACTTGAGATAACCTGGTATCAATCGCGGCGTACCAAGACAGCTGACCTGAGCTATCATCGCGGTTTTTGCCGGGAGTTCAGATGGCCAAGGCCAAGCGCATGTACGGCTGCACTGAGTGCGGCTCAACCTTTCCAAAGTGGGCCGGACAATGTGGCGAATGCGGCGCCTGGAACACACTCACGGAAACCATGGTGGAAAGTGGCGGGGCAGCCGCACCCAGCGGTCGCACCAGTTGGACCGGCCAGCAGGCGCAGATCAAGACCCTGGCTGAAGTCAGTGTCGAGGAAGTCCCGCGTTTCTCCACGGCTTCCAGTGAGCTTGACCGGGTACTGGGTGGCGGCCTGGTGGACGGCTCGGTGGTGCTGATCGGCGGTGATCCCGGCATCGGCAAATCCACCATTCTGCTGCAAACCTTGTGCAATCTCGCCAAGAGCATGCCGGCGCTGTATGTCACGGGTGAAGAGTCGCAGCAGCAGGTGGCCATGCGCGCCCGACGCCTGGGGCTGCCACAGGATCAGTTGCGGGTCATGACCGAAACCTGCATAGAAACCATCATTGCTACCGCCCGGCTGGAAAAGCCCCGGGTCATGGTGATCGACTCGATCCAGACGATTTTCACCGAGCAACTGCAATCGGCACCAGGTGGTGTGTCTCAGGTTCGCGAAAGTGCGGCGCTGTTGGTGCGTTACGCCAAGCAAAGTGGCACCGCGATTTTCCTTGTGGGGCACGTGACCAAGGAGGGCGCCCTGGCTGGGCCCCGAGTGCTGGAGCACATGGTCGACACCGTGCTGTATTTTGAAGGCGAATCAGATGGGCGCCTGCGCCTGTTGCGGGCGGTAAAAAATCGTTTCGGCGCGGTTAACGAATTGGGCGTGTTCGGGATGACCGACAAGGGCCTGAAAGAAGTCTCCAATCCTTCGGCAATTTTTCTGACCCGTGCCCAGGAAGAAGTCCCAGGCAGTGTGGTCATGGCAACATGGGAGGGCACACGGCCGATGTTGGTGGAAGTGCAGGCGCTGGTAGATGACAGTCACCTGGCCAATCCGCGCCGGGTAACGCTGGGCCTGGATCAGAACCGACTGGCAATGTTGTTGGCAGTCTTGCACCGGCACGGCGGCATACCCACCCACGATCAGGATGTGTTTCTCAACGTGGTCGGTGGGGTGAAAGTACTGGAAACGGCATCTGACCTGGCATTGATGGCAGCCGTCATGTCCAGTTTGCGTAACAGGCCGCTGCCCCATGATCTGCTGGTGTTCGGTGAGGTCGGTCTGTCCGGCGAAGTGCGTCCGGTGCCAAGCGGTCAGGAGCGCCTGAAGGAAGCGGCCAAGCATGGCTTCAAACGTGCCATCGTGCCCAAGGGCAATGCACCGAAAGAGGCGCCGCCGGGTTTGCAGATCATCGCTGTCACTCGTCTGGAGCAGGCCCTCGACGCCCTGTTCGAATAACATCAAGCCCCTGTAGGAGCGAGCATGCTCGCTCCTACAGGGGTTCATTCAGATTTCGATGAGTGCGCCCAGTTCCCGCTCAAGCTCTTGCGGATCACCCAGATTGAATTCGATCAATCGCCGCAGACGTTCAATCGACTCCAGGCTGATATGCCTGCAAACGAAACCCAATTGTCCATGGTCTTCATGGGTCAACTGCACATCCATTTCGATGTAGATGTCTTCGCTCAGATGGATGTCGACAAAAAAGTCCTCCTGCGGATCGCCCAGCCAGGGTTCCGGTCGCTCGATCAGCAAGCCCTTGAGCGACAGATCGATCAGCTTCACCGGCCAGATGAACGCCCCCTGGCCCAGCTCGGTTCTGGCATCGAACGCAATACGTTTGAAACGGCGACGTTCGGCAGGGTGCTCGCTCATGGCAAGGTCCTCGGAAATGTACGCTGACTATAGACCGGCATTGCAAAAGGCTGCCAGCGCCGCCAGGTGTCTAGATCAATGTCGGGGTATGGCCTTTGCTGTCAGGCGAGCTAAACTCGAGGTGGCTGTCTTTCTTGTCCACTCTGGCTGGAATAATAAAATGAAAAATAATAATAGCCCGCTACGCCACTTACCCTGGCTGCTGCTGGCAATCGTTGGGGCGTGCGCCCTGGGCGTCGTGGCACTGCGCCGAGGTGAAGCAATCAACGCTTTGTGGATAGTGGTCGCTGCCGTGGCCATCTATCTCGTTGCGTACCGTTACTACAGTCTGTTCATCGCTAATAATGTCATGCAACTCGATGCTCGGCGGGCCACCCCCGCAGTGCTCAACAACGACGGTCTGGATTATGTCCCGACCAACAAGCACATTCTCTTCGGTCACCACTTCGCGGCCATCGCCGGCGCGGGGCCGCTGGTCGGCCCGGTGCTGGCGGCGCAAATGGGCTACCTGCCCGGCACGCTGTGGCTGATTGCCGGCGTGGTGCTGGCCGGTGCCGTGCAGGACTTCATGGTCCTGTTCATGTCCACCCGCCGCAACGGTCGCTCCCTGGGCGACATGGTCCGTGAGGAAATGGGCCGCATCCCCGGCACCATCGCGCTGTTCGGCTGCTTCCTGATCATGATCATCATCCTCGCGGTGCTGGCGCTGATCGTGGTCAAGGCCCTGGCCGAGAGCCCGTGGGGGATCTTCACGGTGATGGCGACCATCCCGATCGCGATGTTCATGGGCATCTACATGCGCTACATCCGCCCGGGTCGCATCGGTGAAATTTCCGTGATCGGCGTGCTGTTACTGCTGGGGTCGATCTGGCTCGGCGGGCAGATTGCTGCAGATCCGGTCTGGGCCAAGGCCTTTACCTTCACCGGTGTGCAGATTACCTGGATGCTGATTGGTTACGGTTTCGTGGCAGCCTCTTTGCCTGTGTGGCTGATCCTGGCACCCCGTGACTACCTGTCTACCTTCCTGAAAATCGGCACCATCGTGGCCTTGGCGATCGGCATCCTGATCACCATGCCTGAGCTGAAAATGCCGGCCCTGACCCAATTCGTCGACGGCACGGGACCGGTGTGGAAGGGCGGCCTGTTCCCGTTCCTGTTCATCACCATTGCCTGTGGTGCGGTCTCGGGTTTCCACGCACTGATTTCTTCCGGCACCACGCCGAAGCTGCTGGATAACGAGGTCAACGCCCGTTACATCGGTTACGGCGGCATGCTGATGGAGTCCTTTGTGGCCATCATGGCCATGGTCGCTGCCTCGGTGATCGAGCCAGGCGTGTACTTCGCCATGAACAGCCCGGCCGCCGTGGTCGGCGGTGATGTGGTGGCAGTGGCGACCGCGGTCAGCAACTGGGGCTTTGCGATTACCCCGGAGGCGCTGCAAGCGGTGGCCAAGGACATCGGTGAAACCACCATCCTGGCCCGTGCCGGCGGTGCGCCGACCCTGGCCGTCGGCATCGCGCAGATCCTGCACAGTGTGCTGCCGGGTGAAAATACCATGGCGTTCTGGTACCACTTCGCGATCCTGTTCGAAGCGCTGTTCATCCTGACCGCGGTGGACGCCGGGACCCGTGCCGGGCGTTTCATGCTGCAGGACCTGCTCGGCTCTTTCGTGCCGGCGCTGAAACGTACCGAGTCCTGGACTGCCAACCTGATCGCCACCGCCGGCTGCGTGACCATGTGGGGCTGGTTGCTGTATCAGGGCGTGATCGATCCGCTGGGGGGCATCAATACCCTGTGGCCGCTGTTCGGCATCTCCAACCAGATGCTGGCCGGTATCGCGCTGATGCTCGGCACCGTGGTGCTGATCAAGATGAAACGCCAGCGTTATGTCTGGGTCACCATGCTGCCTGCCGTGTGGCTGCTGATTTGCACCACCACCGCTGGCTTCATCAAACTGTTCGACGCCAACCCGGCGATCGGCTTCCTGGCCCTGGCGAAAAAATACAGCGATGCCCTGGCCAACGGTCAGATCCTCGCCCCGGCCAAGGACATCACTCAGATGCAGCACGTGATCTTCAACGCCTACACCAATGCCACGCTGACCGCGCTGTTCCTGTTCGTGGTGTTCAGCATCCTGTTCTATGCGCTCAAGGTCGGTATTGCCGCCTGGGGTAAAAAAGAGCGCACGGATAAAGAATCGCCATTCCAGGCGCTGCCGGATGCGTAACCAGAGGATTGCAGCATGTTCAATGACCTTAGTCGCCTCGGCAAATACCTCGGTCAGGCCGCGCGCCTGATGGTCGGCATGCCCGACTACGACAACTACGTCGAGCACATGCAAAGCAAGCACCCGGACAAACCGGTGATGAGCTACGAGATGTTCTTTCGGGAACGCCAGGAGGCTCGTTACGGTGGCAAGGGTGGGCCGAAGTGCTGTTGATGCACGGCAATTAGGCAAACATTGACTCTGTAGGAGCACGGCTTGCCGGCGATGGCGATCTTTAGGACGCCATCGCCGGCAAGCCGTGCTCCTACAGTTTTTTGCGCATGGGAGATTTCTATTTTGCTCACTCCAATCCCGGTAACGATCCTCAGCGGCTTCCTCGGCGCAGGTAAAACCACGCTGTTGCGCTACCTGCTCAAAGCCGAACATGGCCTGAAAATCGCCGTGATCGAAAACGAATTCAGCGACGCCGGCATCGACACCCAGCTGTTGGGTGACGAGCCGGTACAGGTCATGACGCTGTCCAACGGCTGCGTCTGTTGTACCATCCACACCGACCTGACCAAGGCCCTGTATCTGCTGCTCGAACGCCTCGACAGCGGTGACATCGCCTTCGACCGCCTGGTGATCGAATGCACCGGCCTCGCCGACCCGGCTCCGGTGGCACAAACTTTCTTCATCGACGAGGAGCTGCGCGAGCGCTACATCCTCGACGGCATCATCACGTTGGTGGACGCGGCACACGCCGAACAGCACCTGACCCAGACCATCGCCCAGGCGCAGATCGGTTTCGCCGATCGGCTGCTGGTGAGCAAGCGTGATCTGGTGGACGAACCTGCGTTCACGGCGTTGAGCGAGCGCCTGACCCGTATCAATCGTCGTGCACCGATCCGCGTGGTCGACCATGGCAAGATCGACCTGGCCGAACTGCTCGACGTGCGTGGGTTTAATCTCAACGCCGATCTGGGCGGCGGCGTGAGTTTGCGCCCAGTGGGCCAGGCCCCGTCCATCGACCGTATTTCCAGCCTGGTGCTGCGCACCGAAAAACCGCTGGATATCGACAAGCTCAGCGAGTTCATGAACGAGCTGCTGGAGGAGCACGGCAAGCAACTGCTGCGCTACAAAGGCGTATTGAACATCCTCGGCGAGCCGCGGCGCATGGTGTTTCAGGGCGTGCTGAAGCTTTACGGTTTCGACTGGGACACGGAGTGGGCGGCCGATGAAACCCGTGAAAGCGTGATCGTGTTCATTGCCGATGATTTGCCGCAAGAAAAGATTCGCCAGGGGTTCGCGCGAGTGGCGGCGAGCTAACCGGCAATACGATTCTGACTGGATAGCGGTTGAGCATTCAGCAATACCGCCTCCAGATGCTCCAGATGCTCCAGATGCCGGTTCAGTGACGTCACCGCCATCGCGGCATCCATACGCGTTAGCCTGTCTGCAGTTCGAAGCGGATTCAACTGCTGAGGTTGTCGTCCGGAATGTTCAGTTCGATGCCCATGCGCTGGCCTTCGCGCAAGATCAAGAAACCGTCGAGGTTGAACGAGTAACCGGTGGGAATAGACCGGTCTGACCGGTTGCGCTAGCTTATTAAAAAATCAAATCTTTACGACAGGCAAAAAAAACCGGCCATCACTGGCCGGTTTTTCATGCTGCAGATTTAACGTCGCAATTAAGCGCCGTATACCGGCAGCTTCTTGCAGATGGCTTTAACTTTCTCGCGAACGGCATCGATCACCGCTTCGTTGGAAAGATCTGCCAGGATGTCGCAGATCCAGCCGGCCAGTTCCTTGCACTCTGCTTCCTTGAAACCGCGAGTGGTCACAGCCGGAGTGCCGAAGCGCAGGCCGGAGGTGACGAACGGGGAGCGTGGGTCGTTTGGCACGGAGTTCTTGTTCACGGTGATGAACGCCTTGCCCAGAGCGGCGTCGGCATCTTTACCGGAGATTTCCTGCTTGATCAGCGACAGCAGGAACAGGTGGTTTTCAGTACCGCCGGAAACCACGTCGAAGCCGCGCTCGATGAATACGCTGGCCATGGCCTTGGCGTTTTTCACCACTTGTTGTTGGTAGGCCTTGAACTCAGGTTGCAGCGCTTCCTTGAAGCAGATCGCTTTAGCGGCGATCACGTGCTCCAGCGGGCCGCCCTGGGCGCCCGGGAATACCGCGGAGTTCAGCTTCTTCTCGATGTCGGCGTTGGCGCGAGCCAGGATCAGGCCGCCACGTGGACCGCGCAGGGTCTTGTGGGTAGTGGTGGTCACCACGTCGGCGAATGGCACCGGGTTCGGGTAGACGCCAGCGGCGACCAGACCGGCCACGTGGGCCATGTCGACGAACAGGTAAGCGCCAACCTTGT
This sequence comes from Pseudomonas sp. LBUM1649, assembly GCF_059716155.1. Lineage (NCBI taxonomy): Bacteria > Pseudomonadati > Pseudomonadota > Gammaproteobacteria > Pseudomonadales > Pseudomonadaceae > Pseudomonas > Pseudomonas sp. LBUM1649. The sequence continues at coordinate 5,815,838 of NZ_CP166807.1, read as the reverse complement.
CAGCGATTTCACGGAAGCGCGGGAAGTCGAGGATCTGCGAGTAGGCAGAGAAACCGGCCACGATCATTTTTGGCTTGTGCTCGACCGCCAGGCGCTCGACTTCGTCGTAGTCGATCAGGCCGTTGGCGTCGATACCGTACTGAACGGCGTTGTACAGCTTGCCGGAGGACGAAACGCTGGCGCCGTGGGTCAGGTGACCGCCATGGGCCAGGCTCATGCCCAGAATGGTGTCGCCCGCTTGCAGCAGTGCCAGGTAAACGGCGCTGTTGGCTTGCGAGCCGGCGTGTGGCTGAACGTTGGCGTAATCGGCGCCGAACAGTTCTTTTGCACGGTCGATGGCCAGTTGCTCAACGACGTCGACGTACTCGCAACCGCCGTAGTAGCGCTTGCCTGGGTAGCCTTCGGCGTACTTGTTGGTCAGTACCGAGCCTTGAGCTTCCATCACCGCAGGGCTGGTGTAGTTTTCCGAAGCGATCAGCTCAATGTGCTCTTCCTGGCGCTGAGCTTCTTGCTCCATGGCGGCAAAGAGATCGGCGTCGTACTTGGCAATAGTCAAATCACGGCTGAACATGGCGGTCCTCAAGGATCGGGGGCAGAAAAGGGAGGCATTCTAACCCAATGGGTTTTGGAAGGCATATGAAACGACATCATGTCGCAGACAAGTGGGCTTCATGAGGGGATTAGCGGTGAATGTGCCGGCCTCATCGCGAGCAGGCTCGCTCCCACAGTAGATCTTCAGCGCTCCAAAAATCTTGTGTACACCCAGATCCCTGTGGGAGCGAGCTTGCTCGCGATAGGGCCATCAGCAGCAACGAAAAACTTCAGTCGAACATGAACAGCGCATCATTGCAGAACTGCCCTTCGAACTGACCCGCTGCCATCGGCCGGCCGAACAGGTAACCCTGGACCTCATCGCAACCGTGTTCCCTGAGGAAATCAAGCTGCTCCTGGGTTTCCACACCCTCGGCGATCACCGCCAGGTTGAGGCTGTGGGCCATGGCGATGATCGCCCGGGCAATCTGCGCATCCTGTTCACCCGACGGCAGGCCGTCGACGAAGGTGCGGTCGATTTTCAGTACGTCGATCGGAAACTGCTTGAGGTAGTTGAGCGATGAATAGCCCGTGCCGAAGTCGTCGACCGCGATGCTCAGGCCAAGGTTTTTCAACCCGGCGAGAATCTGCATGGCTTCGCTGACTTCGCGCATCAGGATACTTTCGGTCAGCTCCAGCTCAAGGCACGCCGGCGGCAGGCCGGTTTCCCTCAGGATGGTGGCAATCCGCGTGCCGAGCTGGCCGTCGGAGAACTGCCGGGTGGAGATGTTCACCGACACCTTCGGCACGCGCACCTTGGCCTGATGCCAGGTCTTGAGCTGACGGCAGGCCTCGCTGATCACCCAGTCGCCGACATCCACCACCAGGCCGAGCTCTTCGAGCACCGGGATGAAATCCCCCGGCGGTACCAGGCCACGGCGCGGATGACGCCAGCGCAGCAAGGCTTCGGCGCCGGTCAGGCGTTTGCCGTCGCCGCTGAACTGCGGTTGGTAATACAGCACGAATTCGTTTTGTTCCAGGGCATGTCGCAAGTCGCTTTCCAGTTCCAGGCGCTCCAGGGCGCTGGCGTTCATGTCCGCCTGATAGAACTGGAAGTTGTTCTTGCCGCGTTCCTTGGCGTGGTACATCGCGGTATCGGCGTTCTTCATCAACTGGCTGAGTTCATTGCCGTCCTGCGGGCTCAGGGCGATGCCGATACTGGCCGTGACGAAGAATTCGCGGCCTTCGAGCACGAAGGGTTTGACCAGGCTGGCGAGGATCTGCTCAGCCACGTGGATCGCCCGGTTCAAGGCGATTTCACGGTTGGCCCGCGGTTGCAGGAGCAAGGTGAATTCATCGCCGCCCATGCGCGCGACCGTGTCGTCGTCGTCGACGCAACCGAGCAGGCGCGTGGCCATTTCCTGGAGCATGCGATCACCGGCGGCATGGCCCAGGGAATCGTTGATCGGTTTGAAGCGGTCCAGGTCGAGGAACATCAACACCACCCAGGACCTCTGCCGTTCAGCCGCTTGCAACGCCGTGTGCAGGCGATCCTGGAACAGCGTGCGGTTGGGCAGGTGGGTCAGGGCGTCGTAGTAGGCAAGGCGGTGAATCCGTTGTTCACTGGCCTTGCGTTCGCTGATGTCGCTGAAGAAACACACGTAACTGGCCAGGTCGCCTTCGTCATCCAGTACCGCGGTAATGCCGACCCAGGCCGGATAATGCTCGCCATTGCGGCGACGCAGCCACACTTCGCCTTCCCAGGTGCTGTGCTGGTTCAGTTGCTTGAGCACGTAGCGCAAATGGGCTTCCTGCTGCTCGTCGACGGTGAGCATGTTCGGCAACTGGTCGAGTACCTGTTCTACGGCATAACCGCTGACACGACTGAACGCTTCGTTGGCCTGGACGATATAGCCGGCCGGGTCGGTGATGAGGATCGCCGAGGTCGAGTGTTCGAATACCGTGGCGGCCATTCGCAGGTCTTTCTCGGCCCGGCGTTGCTGGCTGATGTCGCGACCGACCCCCAGCACGCCTTCGAATGCACCGTGTTCGTCCCAGACCAGCACCAGCCGCAGTTCGATAGGAATCTTGCGTCCGTCGGCGCGCAGGCAGTCGAACAGAAACAGTTGGGTCTGCACCTGACTGCGTAACAAGGCCAGCTGTTCGGGTTTATCCAGCGCTTTGCTGACGCGATCCATCAGGCTGTAGATGCCGCTCAACTGTTGCGGATTGGCAATGGTCGATTGCCAGCCGTTCTGGAAAATCCAATCGACTTCGTAGCCCAGCACCGCCTGCACCGAAGGGCTGACATAGTTGAGCGACATGCGGCTGTCGGTGGAGAAAATCACGTCGCTGATGCTTTCGGCGAGCATTCGGTAGCGCTGCTCGCTGTCGCGCAGCGACTCACTGGCTTCGATCTGCTCAGTAACGTCCTTCGCCACGCCGATGATGCGGGTGACCTGGTCATGCTTGTCCCGCGCCAGTGCCTGCTCGCGAATGTCGAAACACCGCCATTCCCCGTCACGGTGGCGGAAGCGCAGCTGGCACTGCATCAATTGGCTGTAACCGCCTTGCCGCTGGCTCTGGCGCGAGCGGTGGTAATAGTCGGCATCGTCGGGGTGCAGGAGGATTTCCCAGAAGTACTCACCCATCTGTTGCAGTTCAGTGCGGTTGTAGCCCAGCGTCTGGCCCAGATGGTGGTTGCTGAAGAGCATTCGCTGGCTGATCACGTCTTGCACGTAAAGGTGATCGGGCACGGTCCGCACGACGTCGGACCAGAAACCTTCGCGCTCTTGCAGCGACAGCTCGATGAGCTTGCGGCTGGTGATATCGGTGATGCTCAGGATCACCGCCTTGAAGTCATCAGGGTTTTCCGGCAGGCGCAACACCAGCCACAGATGCTGGTCACGACCCGTGGCATCCTGGAGTTTGATTTCCAGTTCAAGCTGTTGCTGTTGCTTGTGCACCGCTTCGAGTACCTGATTGCCGATGGCGCTGCCCTCCACAGGGTCGCCATCGATCAGCAGTTTCCAGACTTGATCACAGGAATTGACGTTAAGCAGTTGCAAGGCGACCTGATTGACCTCGGTAATGCGCAGCTCCTGCAGCAACTGCCGGCGTTGTTCCGGAGCCGCCAGCCATGCTTGCAGTTGCTCGTCGCGCAGCAGCTGGGCCTTGTCGAACACGCTCCGTAGGCCGGACATGTCGAGTACGCACAGTGCCACGCCGGTGCCTTCGAAAATCTCCTGGTAGCGTCGGCGACCTTCGTGCAGCTGTCGCTGGCGACGGCGCATGTTCAGCAGGACGATGAACGGCAGCATGGAAAAGGCCAGGCATAGCAGGCATTTGCCGATGAAAGCCGGCAGCAGTTCTTCGAGCACTCGCTGGCGATCGAACAGCCCGCGTAGTTGCCAGTCGCTGCTGCTCAGCGCAACGGTCAGTACGCTGTTGGCCACATCGTCCTGGGTCAAGGTGCCTGGGTTGACCTGCGGCAACGCCTCCTCGCGGCTGATGATCTGGTGATTGAAGCGGTTTTCCACCAGCCACAGCGGGGCAGTGCCCGTTTCGTGCAGTTTGGTCAGTGAGGCGAAAAAAGTCGGTTTGAAGCGCAACGCCCAATAGCCGCGAGTACTGCCGCTTGCTTGATGCAACAGCAGGTGCACCCGCGAGCCGTCGATGGCGTTGCTGTAATAGTGGGGTTGGGCGCGACTGCGTCGGACCAGTTCCCCCAGATAGTCGGAATCGTCGCTGGTGCCAGCCGTGTCACTGAGGATTCTTCCCGAGGGGCTGAGCAGTGCCAGGCTTAGCAGGTCGGGCAAGGACTTTTGCAATTTGCGCAGCAAGTCCTGCAGCTCGTCAGCATTTTGCGGCTGCTCGACAATCGGTAGCAGGTTGAGGGCGATCTGGGCGTTGAGCGCCATGTTCAGGCTGACTTGTGCTGCCAGGTCGGCAGTGTGGTCGATGGTGGCCTGGCGCTGGCTCTTCTGGGTTTCCCGCAGCTGATCGAGCAGTTGCCAGAACAACAATGCGAGCAGCAGCAACACGAGCATCGCCAAAGCGCCCTTGAGTGTGCCGCGCATGGGCGAGCCGGGTGCAACAGTCGGTGCACGGGTGATCAGGGACGGAGGGACACTGGGCAAACTGTAATCCTGCGGTTTGGCTGGACTGGCGCGACGTGCACTATAAGCCGGACGCCCGAAGGGCAGCTAGCATGCCTTGAGTTGTGGCGAAGTGCCAGTCCCGCTCGGCTGGACTGCCATCTGTCATTAAGGTAGCTTTGCCGGTTACGCGGGAGCGTTCCAGCTCCTAGAATCAGACTTTTTCAGCGCATACGCATTGGCCTCGTCAAGCGTACGACGCGCATGGTCTGGCCGGGCATCGCCTGCGCTCTATTCATTCATCAGTCACTGACCCAAGGTTCTCCATGGCTCAATACGTATTCACCATGCATCGGCTGGGCAAAGTTGTGCCGCCGAAGCGGGAAATCCTGAAAAACATCTCCTTGTCGTTCTTTCCGGGCGCCAAGATCGGCGTACTCGGCCTCAACGGTTCGGGTAAGTCCACCCTGCTGAAAATCATGGCTGGCGTCGACACTGAGTTCGAGGGCGAAGCTCGTCCGATGCCGGAGTTGAACATCGGCTACCTGCCGCAGGAACCGATCCTGGACCCGACCAAGACCGTGCGTGAAGTGGTCGAGGAAGCGGTCAGCGTGATCAAGAACGCCCAGGCTCGCCTGGACGAGGTCTACGCGGCTTACGCTGATGAAGATGCAGATTTCGACAAACTGGCCGCTGAACAGGCCAAGCTCGAAGCCATCCTGCAAGCCAGCGATGGCCATAACCTGGAGCGCCAACTGGAAGTCGCCGCTGATGCACTGCGTCTGCCGGCGTGGGATGCCAAGGTCGAATTCCTCTCCGGTGGTGAAAAACGTCGTGTGGCCCTGTGCCGCCTGCTGCTGTCCGCACCGGACATGCTGCTGCTCGACGAACCGACCAACCACCTGGACGCCGATTCCGTTGCATGGCTGGAGCACTTCCTGCATGACTTCCCGGGCACCGTGGTAGCGATCACGCACGACCGTTACTTCCTGGACAACGTTGCTGGCTGGATTCTGGAACTCGACCGCGGCGCGGGCATTCCTTACGAGGGCAACTATTCGGGTTGGCTGGAAGCCAAGTCCGATCGTCTGGCTGCCGAATCCAAGCAGCAGTCGGCTCACGAAAAAGCCATGAAGGAAGAACTGGAGTGGGTGCGCAAAGGCGCCAAGGCCCGCCAGTCGAAATCCAAGGCACGTCTGCAACGCTTCGAAGAAATGCAATCGCAGGAATTCCAGAAGCGCAGCGAAACCAACGAGATCTACATCCCGGCCGGTCCACGCCTGGGCGACAAGGTCATCGAATTCAAGAACGTCTCCAAGGGCTATGGCGATCGCGTATTGATCGACAACCTGTCGTTCTCCATGCCTAAAGGCGCCATCGTCGGCGTGATCGGCGGTAACGGTGCGGGTAAATCGACCCTGTTCCGCATGCTGATGGGCAAGGAAACACCGGATTCTGGCAGCATCGAAGTTGGCGAAACCGTGCAGCTGGCTTGCGTGGACCAGAGCCGCGAGGACCTGGACGGCAGCAAGACCGTGTTCCAGCAAATCTCCGACGGTTCCGACCAGATCCGCATCGGCAACTACGAGATCCCGTCGCGCACTTACGTGGGCCGCTTCAACTTCAAGGGTGGCGACCAGCAAAAGTTCGTCAAGGACCTGTCCGGTGGTGAGCGCGGTCGCTTGCACCTGGCCCTGACCCTGAAAGAGGGCGGCAACGTCCTGCTGCTCGACGAACCGTCCAACGACCTCGACGTCGAAACCCTGCGTTCCCTGGAAGAAGCCCTGCTCGACTTCCCGGGCGCCGCCATTGTGATCTCTCACGATCGGTGGTTCCTTGACCGCGTCGCGACTCACATCCTGGCGTACGAAGATGATTCGCAAGCGGTGTTCTTCGAAGGTAACTACACCGAGTACGAAGCCGATCGTCGCAAACGCCTCGGCGAAGCGGCTGCCCAGCCGCACCGGGTACGGCACAAGAAACTGGCCTGATCTGGGGTTGGTTGCATGAAAAAGCGGAGCCTTCGGGCTCCGCTTTTTTTCGCGTTTTTTCCGATACACCGAGTTGCGGCCTTCGCGAGCAGGCTCGCTCCCACAGGGTAAGCATTTCACAATGTGGGAGCGAGCCTGCTCGCGAAGGCGGAGTCGTTGGTGGTGCAGAATCCGATATGTGAATCCCTGTTTAGGTGCAAGGGTGGCCGATAATCGGCCTGAATTTATATTCAATGCACCATTTAATTTCATAAATGCGACATTCCGCTCTGTTCCTGTGCGCGACTCGTTTGTTAAAGTCCGGCTCAATTTCTTCCAACGACAAAAATTTGCCGAGACTTTTCCATGATCGAATCCGTCGAATCCTTCCTTGCCCGCCTGAGAAAACGCGATCCGGACCAGCCTGAATTCCACCAGGCCGTCGAAGAGGTCCTGCGTAGCCTGTGGCCATTTCTTGAAGCCAATCCACACTATCTGACCTCCGGCATTCTTGAGCGTATCTGCGAGCCTGAACGGGCCATCGTGTTCCGCGTGTCCTGGGTCGACGATCACGGCAAGGTGCAGGTCAATCGCGGTTTCCGTATCCAGATGAACAGCGCCATCGGCCCGTACAAAGGCGGCCTGCGTTTCCATCCGTCGGTGAATCTGGGTGTCTTGAAGTTCCTCGCCTTCGAGCAAACCTTCAAAAACTCGCTGACTTCATTGCCCATGGGCGGCGGCAAGGGCGGTTCGGATTTCGACCCCAAAGGCAAAAGCGACGCCGAAGTCATGCGCTTCTGCCAGGCCTTCATGAGCGAGCTGTACCGTCACATCGGTGCCGATGTCGACGTGCCGGCCGGTGACATCGGCGTCGGTGCCCGCGAAATTGGCTTCCTGTTCGGTCAGTACAAGCGCCTGAGCAACCAGTTCACCAGCGTGTTGACCGGCAAGGGACCGAGCTATGGCGGCAGCCTGATTCGCCCTGAGGCCACCGGATTCGGTTGCGTGTACTTCGCCGAGGAAATGCTCAAGCGTCGCGGTGAAACCGTCGAAGGCAAACGCGTGGCGATCTCAGGTTCCGGCAACGTTGCGCAATACGCCGCGCGCAAGGTCATGGACCTGGGCGGCAAAGTGATTTCGCTGTCTGACTCTGAAGGCACGCTGTACTGCGAAAGCGGGCTGACCGAGGCGCAATGGCAGGCCGTGCTGGAATTGAAAAACGTCCAGCGCGGACGCATCAGCGAACTGGCGGGTCGATTTGGCCTGGAGTTCCTGGCTGGCCAGCATCCATGGGGGCTCAGTTGCGACATCGCGCTGCCGTGCGCCACGCAAAACGAACTGGATGCCGATGCGGCACATGCGTTGTTGCGTAATGGCTGTACCTGTGTGGCAGAAGGCGCGAACATGCCGACCACCCTCGAAGCCGTGGACCTGTTTATCGAGGCGGGCATTCTGTTCGCGCCGGGCAAGGCGTCCAATGCCGGTGGTGTTGCCGTCAGCGGTCTGGAGATGTCGCAGAACGCCATGCGTCTGCTATGGACCGGAGGTGAGGTGGACAGCAAGCTGCACGCCATCATGCAGTCGATCCATCACGCCTGCGTGCATTACGGTGAGGAGAGTGGCCAGGTCAACTACGTCAAGGGTGCAAACATCGCCGGCTTCGTCAAAGTCGCCGACGCGATGCTCGCTCAGGGCGTGGTTTAACCCGGTTCGATGCGGATGATTTCGATCAGTTGATCGCCGGCCGGGCGGTTCCATAGCACCTCGTCACCCAGTTGCGCCCCGAGCAACGCCCGGCCCAGCGGTGACCCCCAGTTGATCAGGCCGGCAGACGCGTCGGCCTGATCTTCACCGACCAGTTGCACGGTCAGCTCCGTGTCCTGTTCGTCGGCGAATGTCACTCGACTGCCGATCTGCACTTTTTCCGTTGAGCTGGCGGGCGGTACAACCTGAGCGCTTTGCAGGCGCTGGTTGAAATACCTCAAGTCGCGCTGAAGATCTGCTTCTCGCTGCTTGTTGGCCAAATCTCCCTGTGCGCTCCGTCCTCCCAGCAGGTTCTGCAACTCGGCGACCTTCGCTTGTAACTGGGCGAGGCCCGTGGGCGTAACGTAATTGGGCTGCGCGCTGACCTGTCGTTCGACCGGCTGATCGGCTTGCGCGGCGGCACTGTCTTCATTGACGAAAGCCCGGCTCATGGTTTTCTCCCGTTATAGGGTTTGGGCCATGCTCGCAGGCATTTGGTTGCACTGGATGTCTGAAAGCGACTTATGGCGAGCGATAGGCTCGTGCGGCGTCCTGATCCTTCTGTTGTTGCCAGGCTTTGTCACGGTCGTCCCAATGGCGATTGCGATAGTCGTCGCGGTCCTCGCTTTCGCGCATGGCCTGACATTGGCGGAATCCATCGCTCCAGCCTTCGGCGTAGTTTTTGTCCGTGAGATAGCGCGGGACGTTTTTGCGAAACTCGCCGGTGATGGCTCCGGCCGCTTGCCGGCCACTGCTGCAGCCGTCATCGAAACCATCGGCAAAGGCGGGTGGGTAACCCTTGGCGATCAGGTCCTCGTGGGTTGTCTGGCAACCTGCGATCAAGACCAACAAAAAAACCACGCCTGCACAACGCCACATCTTGGACTCCCAAGCCGCAATACGGCCTATAAGGGAAGTCTAGAAGCGGGTTCGTGAGCGGGATGTGAAAGAAAGATCAAAAGATCGCAGCCCCTGTAGGAGCACAGCTTGCTGGCGATGGCCTCCCCTCGGTATGTCTGAATGACCGCGTAGATGCCATCGCCAGCAAGCTGTGCTCCTACAGGTTATGGGTTAGTAGTGATACCACTTCACCTCAAGCATCACTTCATTCTCAGGCGTGGCCAGGTGGCTGAATTCGCGCTGGGCACTCAGGCGTAAACCGAGGTTGCGCGACAATTCCCACTGCTGATTCAGGCTCACGCTGCGGCGTACTTCACCATTGGTGAAGAAATCTCCTTTTGCTTCCAAGCTCAGATTGCCCAGCGGGTTTTTCCACAGCAGGCCTGTGTTGAAACCCGCCGCCGGAGATATGAATTCGGCGAAGTCATTGTTGTGTTCCACGCGCACGGTGCCCAGGGTAAAACCGAGCAGGTTGTCGGCCAGTTGCCAGGTTCCGCCGCCGCCGCCATTGACGTGGCTGACCAGGGTTTCGTCGTCATGCTTGCCCGGCACCCGCTCCAGGCCACCAGTGACCTGCCACGACAGCGGTTGCAGCAACTCGTTGCGCGGGGTCAGGGAGCGAATCGTCGCCAAGTCCAGTTGCTGCACTTGCCAGTCATTACCTTCGTACTGGCGCAGTTTCAGTTGCAGGATTTCGATCTGTGCGCCGAGAGGGAAGCTTTCGGCGTTGTCGTTGAGGTCGTGATAGGCCATGCGCAGGCCGTACTCGCCAAAGGCGCGGTCGCCGCGGGTGCCGACGCCGGCCTGCCAGGTGCGCGATTCGTGGCCATCCTCGGGCAGGCCAGGCTGCGGGATGTCCAGTTCCGGCGCGGGGTTCTGGTTGATCGCCCGCAGCAACTCAAAGCTGCGTTGAGCCCGTTGCGGGTCGCGTTCCTGACCATTGGCGCGATAGCGTTCCAGGCGATAGGCCGCATCGATGATCAGCGCCTGACGGTCACGGGGTTGTGCCTTGAATTCGGACGTTTGCAGTTGCTTCTGGTCGGCGCTGACTTTTAGTACCCACTGTTGTTCTTCATCGGTCAGAGGCTCGGCGCGGCTCAGCAGTTCGCGCTCGCGGGAAGGGCGGTACTGGATGGACTCCACCAAACCCGCCTCTTTCACGGCCTTGACGGTGTCGGTGGGAATGGCAGTCAGTGGGAATTGCTCGGTCAGGCGCAGGCTCGGACGCGCCACTTGCAGCAGTTCCAGCAGGCGATAGGAGCAGTTTTCGTCGAAGAAGAAATAGTCGAACTGAATCTGTTTCAGTTCCCAGACGTGCTCGACCATGCGCGCCGTTTCTTGCTGGGTCAGGTTCAGGCGGTACTCCCACAAGTCACGGTTTTCGAGACTGCGGTATTCCGAGAGTTTTTCCTGATAAGGCACCAGCGCAAACAGTCCCGGATATCCACCCATCAAGCCTTTCCAGGCGTACAGGATGCTGTTGTCGGAGCCCTCGATGTAAGCGCCGAAGTTGATCGCGTAACTGAGCAGCGAGGTCTTGTCGCTTTGTACACCGGCCTGATCAATGCGCAGCAACGTGTGGCCGAACATCGATGACGGGCTGTTCAGGTAGGCCGCCGGAAAGATCATCACCGCGCTGTGGGGCGAGACGTCCTTGAACCATTGCTTGAACTCGGCGCAGGCAAGCGTCGGCAGGTCGGTCAGATTGAGTTGCGCTTTGAGCCAGCGGGTACGTGCCGGGTAAACGCACTGCGCATGCTGTTCGCCAGCACTGGCTGGGGCGTACAACGCTTGCACAGTGGCCGCCAGTTCACGGTCCGGATGTTCGTTACCGTCGGCGGCGACGAAGAATTTTTTGTCGCTGACGTAGCTGCGCCAGCCACCGAGCTTGGCGGTTTCGTAATGACCCAGGGAAATCCAGAAGGGGTCGTTGGCCAGTTGCTGCAAACGTTGAGGATCGATGTGAGGCGCGGCGGACAGCGGGGCGCAGACACAGAGCGCCAGCCAGGCAAGACGTTTGAGCATAAGTGGCAACTTAAGTCGAAAGAAACAAAGACCCAAATTAGGGCAGTTCCAAAAAAACAAAAACCCGCTTCCCGAAAGAAGCGGGGCGGGTCGAGCTTAAGCCTGAGTTGCGTACTTGGCCAGACGAGGATCGCTCTTCAGAACGGCCAGGGTGTTGGTATGCACATCTTCCGCGGTCACGTCAGCCTTGCTGAAGATCTGCTGGAAGTGCTCGTGAGTGACGGCGGCGAAGTGCGCACGGTCTTCCGGCGCCACGCCCAGTACCACGGCGTAGGTGGTCAGCGCTTCGCCCTGACCTTTAGCCATGTCTTCGGACAGCTCGTTCATCATGCCATTCATGGCAATCCAGGATTTGCCGCCATAGGTCAGCGATGCGTTGGTCGAGCAACCGTTGGTACCGGAGGTCATACCAAAAGTTGCATTGCCGGAAGTGCCGTTGGTGGTGGATGCCAGGAAGTGAGCCGGGGTGCCACGCTGACCTTCGAACAGCATGTTGCCCCAACCGCAATCCGGGCCGCCTGGCGCCTGAGCCATGGCGTTGATGGATACAGCGGTGAAGAGAGTACCAAGAAGAATCCGTTTCATAGCTTTGTTCTCTTTATGTGCATACCAATGGACAAGGGTTCTGGCGCCTATCTCGCCAGTTTGGACCGGTTATTAATCCAGTCGCGCAGTTTGGAGTTTAGGCACGATCACAGGGTTCCGTGATTTTTTGCAAAAGATTCACCGCAAACATTGATTTGGCCCCGGCCCGCCTGGGGCTGGTGGTTTGTCTATGCTTTGCCTTTAGGCGCGCCTTGCAAGTGAGGCATGGGCAGCGCCAGAATGCCGCTATCTGCCCCGCCTGATTGTTAAGGAAGCCCGATGCCTGATCCTGTTGCTGCCAGCTTGCGTCTAGCGCCTGAAGCGCTGACCCGTCCGTTTTCCGCTGAACAGTTCAGCTTCTCTACCACCAATGATCTGGAGCCCTTTCGCGGTGTGCTTGGCCAGGAACGCGCGGTCGAAGCCTTGCAGTTCGGTGTGGCCATGCCACGCCCCGGTTACAACGTATTCGTCATGGGCGAACCCGGCACCGGTCGCTTCTCGTTCGTCAAACGCTACCTGAAGGCCGAAGGCAAACGCCTGCAGACTCCGGCGGACTGGGTCTACGTCAATAATTTCGATGAGCCGCGCGAACCGCGCGCCCTGGAGTTGCCGTCGGGCACCGCCGGTGCCTTCATCGGTGACATCAACATCTTGATCGACAATCTGCTGGCGACCTTTCCGGCGGTGTTCGAGCACCCGTCCTACCAGCAGAAAAAAAGCGCCATCGACCGCGCCTTCAATCAGCGCTACGACAAGGCGCTGGACGTGATCGAACGCCTGGCCTTGGAAAAAGAGGTCGCGCTGTACCGCGACAGCAGCAATATCGCATTCACTCCGATGCTCGAAGGCAAGGCGCTGGACGAGGCGGAATTCGCCCAGTTGCCGGAAGCCGAGCGCGAGCGCTTCCACGAGGATATTTCCAATCTCGAAGAGCGCCTGAACGAGGAACTCGCCAGCCTGCCGCAATGGAAGCGCGAGTCGAGCAATCAACTGCGCCATCTCAACGAAGAAACCATTACCCTGGCCCTGCAGCCATTGCTGTCGCCGTTGTCGGAGAAATACGCCGAGAACGCGGCGGTGTGCGGTTACCTGCAAGCGATGCAGGTGTATTTGCTCAAGACCGTGGTCGAGCAATTGGTCGACGACAGCAAGACCGATGCGGTCGCCCGCAAGCTGCTGGAGGAGCAATACGCGCCGAGCCTGGTGGTCGGGCATTCGGCCAGCGGTGGTGCCCCCGTCGTGTTCGAGCCGCATCCGACCTATGAGAACCTGTTCGGCCGCATCGAATACAGCACCGACCAGGGCTCGCTCTACACCACGTATCGGCAACTGCGACCGGGTGCGTTGCACCGGGCCAACGGCGGTTTCCTGATCCTTGAAGCGGATAAAATGCTCGGCGAGCCGTTCGTGTGGGACGCGCTGAAGCGTGCCCTGCAATCGCGCAAACTGAAAATGGAATCGCCACTGGGCGAGATGGGCCGTTTCGCGACCGTCACCCTGACGCCGCAGCACATTCCATTGCAGGTCAAAGTCGTCATCATCGGGGCCCGCCAGCTCTACTACACGCTGCAAGACCTCGATCCGGACTTCCAGGAAATGTTCCGCGTCCTGGTGGATTTCGATGAAGACATTCCGATGGTCGACGAGAGCCTGGAGCAGTTCGCCCAGTTGCTCAAGACCCGTACTTCCGAGGAGGGCATGGCGCCGTTGACCGCCGATGCGGTGGCGCGCCTGGCAACATACAGCGCGCGCCTGGCCGAGCATCAGGGACGGTTGTCGGCGCGCATCGGCGATCTGTTCCAGCTGGTCAGCGAGGCGGATTTCATTCGTCACCTGGCCGCGGATGAAATGACCGACGCCGGTCACATCGAGCGAGCACTCAAGGCCAAGGCCACCCGTACCGGACGCGTGTCGGCGCGGATTCTCGATGACATGCTGGCGGGGATCATCCTGATCGACACCGCGGGCGCGGCGGTCGGCAAGTGCAACGGCCTGACCGTGCTGGAAGTCGGCGACTCGGCCTTCGGTGTACCGGCGCGGATTTCCGCCACGGTGTATCCCGGCGGCAGCGGCATCGTCGACATCGAGCGCGAGGTCAACCTCGGTCAACCGATCCACTCCAAAGGGGTGATGATTCTCACCGGTTACCTGGGCAGCCGTTACGCCCAGGAGTTTCCGCTGGCGATCTCCGCGAGCATTGCGCTGGAGCAGTCCTATGGCTACGTCGATGGTGACAGTGCTTCCCTGGGCGAGGCGTGTACCCTGATCTCGGCATTGTCGAAAACCCCGCTCAAGCAGTGCTTTGCGATTACCGGCTCGATCAACCAGTTCGGTGAAGTGCAGGCCGTAGGCGGCGTCAACGAGAAGATCGAAGGTTTCTTCCGTCTCTGCGAAGCCCGCGGGCTGACTGGCGAACAGGGGGCAATTATTCCCCACGCCAACGTTGCCACGCTGATGCTAGACGAGAAAGTGCTGGCCGCCGTGCGCGCCGGTCAGTTCCACGTCTACGCCGTGCGTCAGGCCGACGAGGCGCTGAGCCTGCTGGTGGGCGAGCCGGCGGGCGAGCCGGATGAAAATGGCGAGTTCCCTGAAGGCAGCGTCAACGCACGGGTGGTGGAGCGCCTGCGGGTGATCGCGGAGATGATCAGCGATGATGATCTGAAAGAGGCCGAAAAGGAAATGGCGGTCGAGGCGCTGGTGGAGGCCAAGCCGGCCTGACATAAACCGCCGCCCCCTGTAGGAGCAAAGCTTGCTCGCGATGACGGACTGACATTCAAAAAATTATTATGAATGAGCGACCGCTATCGCGAGCAAGCTTTGCTCCTACAGGTTTTTGGGTGGTATCGAAATTCAAAAGTGCCATCACTCTGGCGCCAATATTCACACAGTGACCATTCGGCGCCTTCTAGTCTTACTTGACGTGCTAGTCAGACTTTTCCTCTATTCTCTGCTCAAGGATATCGACAGTATCACTGGATCGAGACAGCCTTCCCGTGAAGGCTGAATACCGGATCTACCGAGGGTCGCCGCCATGCCGCGCAACCTCTGCCTAACTCGTCAATGTCTAGGTCTTGTGACCCGTATCGAATGCGCCATCCGCCCCCTGGCGGGCGATACGGGGATGTGGACCTTGCTCTTCGCCGCCGGAATGGCCGGTGAACAACCTTCAGCCATTAAAGCCCAAGGCCCGTTTCATGGTCCTTTTGTGGCCGAATCCATCCTCGATACCATCGTTGAAAGCCTGACCCTGCACGGCTATGAACTGGCCGATGACCCGCAGATCTGGTGCCTGCATCTGCAAGCCCAGTTGCGGGAAATCAACGGTGGCCGTTGTCGTAACGTGGGTGGCTTCGAGTTCCGGCCCGAACACTGACAGCGCTATTGGGCCTGGCTGGACATGTCAGCCTTGTCGAGCTTGACCTCAAAACCGTATTGCACGGTGGCGAGGTCAGTTCGTTGATAGGTTTCCAGGCGCGTGGGTTGCCCGTAGAAGTAATGCACGGCGAATAACGCGGGGCCTTCTGTGCTCGCGTCATGGCTGACCGCAAGAATTTCCTTCAGATAATTGCCGCTGTCATCCTTGGCAAAAAAACGCCAGTCCTGATCGGGAAACACTTTCGAATCCACCACCAGTGCATTGCCCTTGAGTTCAAGCCCCTTGGGCAATCGATGGGCATCGAAGGTCTGCTTGTCGACGGTGGCCAGAAACAGCGGGATGGAACCGACCACAAAGGCCGGCGTTTGTGGAAACAGGTTCAGGTCGTAGGTGATGGTGCCGCGCAGGGGGTCGACCTCATATGCCTCTGTTGGCAATTCGATCGGCTCATCGCGGTTGCCGTTACTGTCTTCGGTGAAGAAGCTGACCGGGCTATCGCCCGGGTTGAAAGAGGTACCCAGCAGTTCATCATTGAAGCTGCGCAGGTGGGTGAACTCGACGCGCGCAGCGCTGGGGTCCTCGACCGATTGATTGATCCTGACACCTTTTTTCAACTGATCCTCTGTCAACGTCGCGCCCTTGAGCCAGGCCGGGGCGTTGTCGTCATACACCACCACCGGCAAGTCCAGCGGCTGGATGGTTTTCGCCGTGGTATGGCGGTCGAAGCGGCGTACCGGCAGGTCCAGATCCTTGCGGGTCAGGGTAACGCTGGAGAAATCCAGCAGGCTGATTTCAAGGGTTTCGATGGTCCCGTTGAAATACACCTTGGAGTAGTGGCGTTTCTGTTGTTTCTCGAAGGTTCGCTGCTCTTCATTGAGCTGTTTTTCCAGCGACTCGCTCCAGTGCGTCTGTTGCTGCATCTTCGTCAGCTGCTTCTGGTAGAAGGCAATTTGCGCGGCGGTCTCATTGATCGAGCCTGAGCGCGACAGAAACTGCCCGGTGGCATCCCTGGCCTGGACGATCAGCGGATTCAACGGTGTTTCAGCGATCTCGGGGGCCAGCGGTGCACTGTTGCTGAACTCGATTTCGGCGTAGTTGTCCGCAAGTTTCAATAAGGTGACGCTCAAATTATCATTGGTGCGGGTCTGGCCGATGTCCTTTTTCGTCAGGTCGAAGCTGTAGAGCCGGCGCGGTGCAATGACTTCCACCTTGCCTTGCAGGCTTACCGGTTGTGGCTGGTTCTTGATATCGACGTCCAGGCCTTCAATGAACGGATAGGTCACGGTCAGGTCGTCAGGGTTGGTCACGTTGGAGCTCGATGGGCTCAGTTGAATGCCTGGGTCGGTTTCCGACCATTCCGGCTGGAAGGGAATGACCCGTTTGTTGCTCAGGGTGACCGACTGCCATTGCAGGCCATGGGGGAACAGAAACGCCGCCGGGATGCTGAAGTTGAAGGGAAACACCGGTTGCAGGTCCGTCAGGTAGTCGGAGCTGGAGTCTTTGTGCAGGACGAACAGGCCGTTGATGTAGGTGTCGACCAGGGCCTGTGGCGTTGGGTAGTGTTTGAGCACGGCGAGGGCGTCTTCGCCGTACTCGGTTTCCACGGGTTTGCTGTCGAGTTTGAGTTGCGCGCGCTCGAGCAACAACAGCGAGCCGCCCAGTTCGGCCACCGCATCCTTGAGCTTCGGGTCCTCGATGGCATCCAGGGACTTCTCGAACTGCGCAGTCTTTTCCTCGAGGCTGACCTGACGCTTCTCGTCGCTGGGCGAGCAGGCGCTGATCAGCAGAGCCAGGCAAATCCCGGCACTCGTTAACGGCAATCGCCCATCCATTTCCAGTCTTCCTGTCCGATGTCATTTTGCTGTCAATGGCTTGGACACTAGCAGAAAAAATTGGACACACACGCGCAGGTGGCGGATTTTTCGATGGTTTTGGCTGTAACGGGCGGCTGTTATACTCGCGGCCATTTCCAGTCCACATGTGAGATTCAATGGAACGCTTTATCGAAAATACAATGTACGCCTCGCGCTGGCTGCTGGCGCCGATCTACTTCGGTCTGTCCCTTGGGCTGTTGGCACTGGCGCTGAAATTCTTCCAGGAAGTCTTCCACGTCATCCCCAACGTCTTTTCGATGGCCGAATCGGAGCTGATCCTGGTGCTGCTGTCGCTCATTGACATGGCGCTGGTAGGCGGTTTGCTGGTGATGGTGATGATTTCCGGCTATGAGAACTTCGTTTCTCAACTGGACATCGACGACAGCAAGGAGAAGCTCAACTGGTTGGGCACCATGGACTCGTCGTCGCTGAAAATGAAGGTGGCCGCGTCGATCGTGGCGATTTCGTCCATCCATCTGCTGCGCATCTTCATGGACGCCAAGAACGTCGATCCCGAGCATTTGCAGTGGTATGTCATCATCCACATGACCTTTGTGGTGTCGGCATTTGCCATGGGTTACCTGGATAAATTGACCAAGCACTAAACAACGGCTGTCCCGTTCTTGCGCTCCGCCCGTCTGTTGCAAAACAGACGGGCGGCGTCGTTTATGGCTTGTGCTTTGAGGCGCCGAGGCATATCCCTGTAAAGGTGTTGGCTGGTCACTGCGTGAGGTGCGTTCATGAACCTGCAAGAGTTGAATGCCTATGCCGTCGCCGGGAAGGTCGATGAGCTGAACCTGATCTCGATGGAGGGAGGTATCTACCTGCTGGAGGCGCGGATGCATGGCGCGGCGTATCCATTGAATGATGCGCATGGCCAAACGATGAGTCTGCGCTCCGTGGAGCATGCCCGTGATGTGCTGCGTTCCTTTCCCAAGTTGCACTTCAACCTGGTGCATACCGTGGTTCATGACGAAATGTGCGGGTTGGTTGCCGATCTCGAAGAAAACCTGAAGGTGCCGATCGCCTGACGCCTCTGATCAACGCCACGACAACTGTGCTAGTCTGCTGGCCCTTTTGGTTCCGGGCGCTCCGGGACGCGCTGTGCACGCACGGCCAGTTCCCGGGCCGTCCGCACAGCGGAGCAGTGTCATGTCCGAAGTAAATCTGTCCACCGACGAAACCCGCGTCAGCTACGGCATTGGCCGTCAGCTGGGCGACCAGCTGCGCGACAACCCGCCACCGGGCGTTAACCTTGACGCGATCCTGGCAGGCCTGACCGACGCGTTTGCCGGTCAGCCAAGCCGTGTTGGCCAGGAAGAAATGTCCGCGAGCTTCAAGGTGATTCGCGAAATCATGCAGGCCGAAGCTGCAGCCAAGGCTGAAGCGGCCGCTGGCGAAGGCCTGGCCTTCCTGGCTGAAAATGCCAAGCGTGATGGCATCACCACCCTGGCTTCCGGCCTGCAGTTCGAAGTACTGTCCGCCGGTGAAGGCGCCAAGCCATCCCGTGAAGACACCGTGCGTACCCACTACCACGGCACCTTGATCGACGGCACCGTGTTCGACAGCTCCTACGAGCGCGGCGAGCCTGCAGAATTCCCGGTCGGCGGCGTGATCGCTGGCTGGACCGAAGCCCTGCAACTGATGAATGCCGGCAGCAAATGGCGTTTGTACGTGCCGAGCGAACTGGCTTACGGCGCTCAAGGCGTTGGCAGCATCCCGCCGCACAGCGTGCTGGTGTTCGACGTCGAGCTGCTTGACGTTCTGTAACATCCGGCCCGATATGACATCGGGCTAATGTGGGCGAGCCTGCTCGCGATGCAGTCAACTCGGTTTTCCTGTGAAATCGAGGTGATGCCTTCGCGAGCAGGCTCGCTCCCACAGTTTTTTTTGTGCTTTCATATTTCGATCTTGTGATGCAGCTCACTGGTCGGGCGCAATGCCCGGGCATAGCAGAACAGAAACAGATTGCGCACCACTTCCTTGAGCACCACCGGCTCGCTGGAACTCAAGCCATTGACGTCCAGGTCACCCTGATCCTGCAATTCGTTCAAGGCTTCTTCTTCCAGCACCGCACAGACTTCCCCGGTTTCCCGATGCAGGATCCTGAGGTAGGGGTGTGGGCGGTCCAGCCAGGCATCGATCAAATAAGTCATGGGTTCTCATCTCCATTGATTGAGACCAATGAGAATAATTCTTATTCAGTAAATAGCAAGGGCCTATTGGCGGATCCGGGGTTTTTCCGGGCAAAGATTGCGCAAGGTCAAAACGGCTGGCGTTTGGCTATTGCGAGGATTCATTGGGCGAGGCGGGGTAGGGCGAAGCACCACCCCACGTCAGGGCGCGGGATGGCGTACAGCAAAATCAGACTTTTCTGACGAATTCGGATTTGAGCTTCATCGGGCCGATGCCGTCGATCTTGCAGTCGATGTCGTGATCGCCATCGCACAAGCGGATGTTCTTGACCTTGGTGCCGACCTTGACCACCAGCGACGTGCCCTTGACCTTGAGGTCCTTGATCACGGTGATGGTGTCGCCGTCCTGCAGGACATTGCCGACCGAATCCTTCTTCACCGCGTCATCGGACACCGCTTCGGCTTCACCGCTGGCGGACCATTCGTGGGCGCACTCGGGGCAGATCAGCTGGGCGCCGTCTTCGTAGGTATATTCGGAATTGCATTTCGGGCAGGGTGGCAACGTGCTCACTAAGGCTCCTTGGATTCAGGATCGCTAAAAAACGCACATTGTATAGGGTTTTTCCAGGGAGGGGCTAACGCTGTAGGAGCGAGCACGCTCGCGATGGACGTTAACGATGACGCGGGAAATCTGAATGCCCGCGTTTTCGTTAACGTCCATCGCGAGCATGCTCGCTCCTACAGAAAAGCGCTTAGTGCGTGCGGGCTACCGCAAACTCACTCAATTCAACCAACGCATCGCGATATTCACTGGCAGGCAGCGCATCGAGGCACTTGATCGCACGGGTCACGTAGTCGCGGGCCAGCTGTGCGGTGTACTCCAGCGAACCCGAGGCTTCCACGGCTTCGCGGATGTTTTCCAGGTCTTCGATGCCGCCTTTCTGGATCGCCTTGCGCACCAGGGCGGCCTGCTCAGGCGTGCCTTCGCGCATGGTGTAGATCAGCGGCAGGGTCGGCTTGCCTTCGGCCAGGTCGTCACCGACATTCTTGCCCAGGGTCTCGGCATCGCCTTTGTAGTCCAGCAGGTCGTCGACCAGTTGGAAGGCTACGCCCAGATGGTCGCCGAAGGTGCGCAGCGCTTCGCACTGCTCAGGCGTCGCACCGGCCAGGGCCGCCGCACTGTGGGTCGAGGCTTCGAAGAGCATCGCGGTCTTGCCGCGGATGACTTCCATGTAGGTTTCTTCGGTGGTGCTGGCGTCGCGGACCTTCGACAGCTGCAACACTTCGCCCTCAGCGATGATGCGCGTGGCTTGCGAAAGGATCTTCATCACCGGCATGGAGCCAAGCTCGACCATCATTTCGAAGGAGCGCGAATACAGGAAGTCGCCTACCAGCACGCTCGGCGCATTGCCCCACATGGCATTGGCAGTCGAGCGGCCGCGGCGCATGCCGGACATGTCGACCACGTCGTCATGCAGCAAGGTGGCGGTGTGCAGGAATTCGATGGTGGCGGCCAGCAGGCGCAGGTCGTCGCCCTCACGGCCGAGGGCCTTGCCACACAGCAGCACTAATAATGGACGCAGGCGTTTACCGCCAGCCGAGGTAATGTAATCGCCGATTTTCGATACCAGCGGCACTCGGGAAGTCAGCTGCTTCTTGATGATGCCGTCGACGGCGCTAAAATCGTCCGCCACCGCGCGGTAGAAAGCTTGGGGTTGCATCAGCGACAGTTGCTCCAGAAGGGTTGCGCGGCATGCTAGGACCCACGCCTGCAGGTGTCAAGGCGCGATGGACGGCCTATTGCACGGCGCTCGTGCCTTGCGTACAATCGCGCACCCTGAACTTCCTGGGCAGCACCTGCCTTACGCAATTGCAAGCGGGCCTCCAGCCCCATGCAGCCATGCCAGCCAATACCTCTTCTTATAAAGAGCTGGGTGAGCAGGATTATCGGAGAAATACCATGTCGTACGCAGTAATTGTTACTGGTGGCAAGCAATACAAGGTCGCCCCAGGTGAATACCTGAAGATCGAAAAACTGGAAATCGCTACCGGCGAATCCGTTACCTTTGATCGCGTTCTGTTGGTCGCCAATGGCGATGACGTGAACATCGGCGCTCCAGTTGTTGCCGGCGCTACCGTTGTGGCTGAAGTGATCTCCCAAGGTCGTCACGATAAAGTCCGCATCATCAAGTTCCGTCGTCGTAAGCACCACATGAAGCGCATGGGCCACCGCCAGTGGTACACCGAGATCAAAATCACCGGTATTCAGGCTTAATTTCAGCCTAATTCCTCACTAGGAGAATTGACTCATGGCACACAAAAAAGCTGGTGGTAGTACCCGTAACGGTCGCGACTCAGAAGCCAAACGCCTTGGCGTGAAGATGTATGGCGGCCAGAAAATCATTCCGGGCAACATCATCGTGCGTCAGCGCGGCACCCAATTCCACGCCGGTTACGGTGTTGGCATGGGTAAAGATCACACCCTCTTCGCGAAAATCGAAGGCGTGATCAAGTTTGAAGTAAAGGGCGCGTTCAACCGCCGTTACGTGAGCGTTGTCGCCGCTTAATTGCGCGATCGCTGGAAAAGCCCTGTCTCGCGACGGGGCTTTTTCGTTTGTGGGGTGAGTCTCTTGCAAAACTGTTTGTATGGGCTGTCGGCGTACGATGTAGGTCGTGGATTGGGGTCGCTGCGCTCATTTTTGCAAGAGTCTTATGTCTTGATTGTTTTTCGGCTCGTCCGTATGGCGAGAGGCGTTGGTTATGAAGTTTGTTGATGAAGTATCGATTCGCGTAAAAGCTGGCGACGGTGGCAACGGTGCCATGAGTTTCCGCCGGGAAAAATTCATTGAAAACGGTGGCCCTAACGGCGGTGATGGCGGTGACGGCGGTTCCATCTACATGATGGCTGACGAAAACCTCAACACCCTGGTCGACTACCGTTACACCCGGCACTTCGATGCCGAGCGTGGCTCCAACGGCGGCAGCACCGACTGCACCGGCAAGAAAGGTGAAGATCTGGTGCTGCGCGTTCCGGTCGGCACCACCGTGATCGACTCCGCTACCCAGGAAGTCATCGGCGACCTGACCAAAGCTGGTCAGAAGTTGATGGTTGTGCAGGGCGGCTGGCACGGTCTGGGCAACACCCGTTTCAAATCCAGTACCAACCGTGCGCCGCGTCAGACCACTCCGGGTAAGCCGGGTGAGCAGCGCGACCTAAAACTGGAAATGAAAGTCCTGGCTGACGTGGGGCTGCTGGGCTTGCCGAACGCCGGTAAAAGTACGTTCATTCGTTCGGTCTCGGCCGCCAAGCCGAAAGTCGCCGATTACCCGTTCACCACCCTGGTGCCGAACTTGGGCGTGGTCAGTGTCGATCGCTGGAAAAGCTTCGTGGTCGCGGACATTCCGGGGCTGATCGAAGGTGCTTCCGACGGCGCTGGCCTGGGGATCCGTTTCCTCAAGCACTTGTCGCGTACCCGTCTGCTGCTGCACCTCGTCGACATGGCGCCGCTGGATGACACCAGTGCTCCAGACGCTGCCGAAGTCATCGTCAACGAGCTGACCAAGTTCAGCCCGTCCCTGGCTGAGCGTGATCGTTGGTTGATCCTCAACAAGTGCGACCAGATCCTCGAAGAAGAGCACGATGAGCGGGTCAAGGAAATCGTCGATCGCCTGGAATGGACCGGTCCGGTCTACGTGATCTCGGCCATCGCCAAGCAGAACACCGAGCGGTTGTGCCACGACATCATGCGTTACCTGGAAGATCGTGCCGATCGACTGGCTAACGACCCGGCCTACAAGGAAGAGCTGGCCGATCTCGATCAGCGCATCGAAGACGAAGCCCGTGCCCAGCTGCAGGCGCTGGATGACCAGCGTGCCCTGCGTCGTAGCGGCGTGAAGTCGGTCCACGACATCGGCGACGATGATTGGGACGAAGAAGATGTGGATGACGAAGACGGTCCGGAAATCATTTACGTGCGTGACTGATTCGTTGCGATAAACTTAAGCGCCGCTCAATCGAGCGGCGTTTTAGTATCTGCAAATCGATCGTTGGTCACGAATAACCACGAATAACGTCACGGGCAGTGCCAGGTCGCGCTGCCCTCAAGCTAAGGTTGAAGATGATGCGGAGCAAGGTGACAGGTGCGCAGCGTTGGGTCGTGAAGATCGGCAGCGCTTTGCTGACGGCGGACGGCAAGGGCCTGGATCGCGCGGCAATGGGTGTCTGGGTTGAACAGATGGTGGCCTTGCATGAGGCGGGTGTCGAGCTGGTGCTGGTGTCCTCCGGGGCGGTGGCGGCCGGCATGAGCCGTCTGGGCTGGACCACTCGACCCAGTGCGATGCACGAGCTCCAGGCCGCTGCTGCAATCGGCCAGATGGGCTTGGTGCAGGCCTGGGAGTCGAGTTTTGCCGAGCATGGCCGGCACACTGCGCAGATTCTCCTGACTCACGATGACCTGTCCGACCGCAAGCGCTACCTGAACGCCCGCAGCACCTTGCGCGCGCTGGTCGAGCTGAAGGTTATCCCGGTGATCAACGAGAACGACACCGTGGTCACCGACGAAATCCGTTTCGGCGACAACGATACCCTGGCGGCGCTGGTGGCCAACCTGGTCGAGGCTGACCTGCTGGTGATCCTGACAGACCGCGATGGCATGTTTGACGCCGATCCGCGCAACAATCCTGATGCCCAACTGATCTACGAGGCGCGCGCCGATGATCCGGCGCTCGACGCGGTGGCAGGCGGTACCGGCGGTGCGCTGGGGCGCGGTGGCATGCAGACCAAGTTGCGCGCTGCGCGTCTTGCAGCGCGGTCCGGTGCGCATACGATCATCGTCGGTGGTCGTCTGGAGCGCGTGCTGGATCGCCTCAAGGCAGGTGAGCGCATCGGCACCTTGCTCTCACCTGAGCGCGGCATGTTGGCGGCGCGCAAGCAGTGGCTGGCCGGACATCTGCAAACCCGTGGCACCCTGGTGCTGGATGCGGGTGCGGTGACGGCGTTGTCCCAAGGCAACAAGAGCCTGCTGCCGGTTGGGGTGAAATTGGTCCAGGGTAGTTTCCGTCGCGGCGAAATGGTGGTGTGCGTGGCACCTGACGGTCGTGAAATTGCCCGTGGGCTGGCCAACTACAGTGCGCTGGAAGCACAAAAAATCATCGGCCAGTCGTCTGAAGCGATTGTCGGTCTCTTGGGTTATATGGCGGAACCGGAACTGGTTCATCGCGATAACCTGATTCTGGTCTGAAGGAATACCTGATGCGCGTGGTAAAAGGATTGTTAGGGTTGCTGTTAGCGATGCCGCTGTTGGCGTCGGCCGAGGAAATTGGTCAGGTGTCGACGGTGTTCAAGTTTGTCGGCCCGAATGATCGCATCGTGGTCGAGGCCTTTGATGATCCCAAGGTCGAGGGTGTGACGTGCTACCTGTCGCGCGCCAAGACCGGTGGCGTTAAGGGTGGGCTTGGATTGGCCGAGGATCGCGCGGAGGCGTCCATCGCCTGTCGCCAGGTCGGGCCCATCAGCTTCAAGGGTGAGCTCAAGGATGGTGATGAGGTGTTCAAGGAGCGTACTTCCCTGGTGTTCAAGACCATGCAGGTGGTGCGGTTCCTCGACAAGAAGCGCAATACGCTGGTGTATCTGGTCTACAGCGATCGTGTGATTGAAGGCAGTCCGCAGAATGCCGTCACCGCGATTCCGATTTTGCCATGGGCGAACGCCCAATAATCTGACGCAAATCGAACTCTGTAGGAGCAGCCGGTCGACGCTCGAATGCTCGCGAAAAAACCGAGAGCACCGCGGGGTGCCTGGTTTCACGCGTTATCGTTGACGACCATCGCGAGCATGCTCGCTCCTACAGGGATTTATGCGGTGATTGTTAAATCACAGGCAATAAAAAACCGACCCTGAGGTCGGTTTTTTAATGAGCGTGTCGCTTAGGCAGCAGCGGCAACGTTCAGGGCCTTTACGTGGCCATTCAGGCGGCTCTTATGGCGAGCAGCCTTGTTCTTGTGGATGATGCCTTTATCGGCCATACGGTCGATAACTGGCACAGCCAGAACGTAAGCAGCTTGAGCTTTTTCAGCGTCTTTTGCGTCGATGGCCTTAACTACATTCTTGATGTAGGTACGAACCATGGAACGCAGGCTGGCGTTGTGGCTGCGACGCTTCTCAGCCTGTTTTGCACGTTTTTTGGCGGAAGGTGAGTTGGCCACCGTCGAGCTCCTCGAAAGACTTTTTAGGAAATAGCAAACAAAATAGGCCGCGAATCATGCCGATGAGTTGAGGTCTTGTCAAGGGCGGTTGAGACGTTCCGCTAAGTGGTAGGTGCTACACCTCTGGATATTTCTTTCCAGCGTGCGACCTGTAAACTCGCGAGCTTTGGCTCTGTGCTGTTGCGGCGCGGAGTATCGCATAAGTAGGCGCGTAGTTCGCCTGCTGTTTATCGACAGGCACAAACTCTTTCAATGAATCTGCTCAAATCGTTGGCCGCCGTCAGCTCTATCACGATGCTTTCCCGGGTTTTGGGGTTTGTTCGTGACACTCTTATTGCACGTGCATTCGGCGCGGGAATGGCGACCGACGCCTTCTTCATCGCCTTTAAACTGCCCAATCTGTTGCGGCGGATTTTTGCCGAAGGGGCGTTTTCCCAGGCATTCGTACCGATTCTTGCCGAATATAAAAATCAGAAAGGCGATGAGGCGACGCGAACCTTCATTGCCTATGTTTCTGGCCTGCTGACGCTGGTGCTGGCGCTCGTCACGGCGTTGGGCATGATTGCCGCACCGTGGGTCATCTGGGTGACCGCCCCGGGTTTCATCGATACGCCGGAGAAGTTCGAGCTGACCACGAGTCTGCTGCGGGTGACCTTTCCTTACATCCTGCTGATTTCCCTGTCCTCATTGGCCGGCGCAATCCTCAATACCTGGAACCGTTTTTCGGTGCCGGCCTTTGTGCCGACCCTGCTTAACGTCAGCATGATTATCTTTGCACTGTTCCTGACGCCGTATTTCGATCCCCCGGTGATGGCGCTGGGCTGGGCGGTGCTGGCGGGCGGTCTGGCGCAGTTGCTTTACCAGCTGCCACACCTGAAAAAGATCGGCATGCTGGTCCTGCCGCGCCTGAATCTGCGCGACAGCGGCGTCTGGCGGGTGATGAAGCAGATGTTGCCGGCGATTCTCGGGGTGTCGGTGAGCCAGATCTCGCTGATCATCAACACCATCTTTGCCTCCTTCCTGGTTGCCGGCTCGGTGTCCTGGATGTACTACGCCGATCGCCTGATGGAGTTGCCGTCGGGTGTGCTGGGCGTGGCGTTGGGCACGATTTTGCTGCCGACCCTGGCCAAGACCTACGCCAGCCAGGATCGCCAGGAATATTCGCGAATCCTCGATTGGGGCCTGCGCTTGTGTTTCGTGCTGGTATTGCCTTGTGCCCTGGCGTTGGGAATTCTGGCCGAGCCGCTGACGGTTTCACTGTTCCAGTACGGTCAGTTCGATGCCCATGACGCGGCCATGACCCAGCGCGCACTGATTGCCTATTCGGTCGGTTTGCTCGGGATTATCGTGATCAAAGTGCTGGCGCCGGGCTTTTATGCGCAACAAAACATCCGCACGCCGGTAAAAATCGCGATTTTCACCCTCGTGGTCACCCAGTTGTTCAACCTGCTGTTGATCGGCCCGCTGGCCCATGCCGGCCTCGCGCTCGCCATCAGTGCCGGTGCCTGTCTCAATGCCGGGCTGCTCTTCTATCAACTGCGCAAACAGCAGATGTACCAGCCGCAACCGGGCTGGGCGAAGTTCGGCTTCAAGCTGGTGATCGCGGTGACGGTGATGTCCGCTGTATTGCTGGCCGGGATGCATTTCATGCCCGCCTGGGGCGATGGGCAGATGCTTGAGCGTTTCCTGCGCCTGGGCGCTTTGGTGATCGCCGGTGTGGTGGCGTATTTCGGCATGTTAGTGTTGATGGGCTTCAGGTTGCGCGACTTCAATCGCAGGACGCTAGGCTAAGGTCAGGGCCTGGATAAGCATGGGCGAGTCGGCGTTTTTGTCGGCTCGATTACTTTGGGATACGGTGTTGCCTGTCGTCGGCCGCCGGGTGTGGTTATAATCGACCACTTTATGAGCAAGAAGCGCGTTATGCAGCTGGTTCGAGGCCTCCACAATCTGCGCCCCCAGCATCGGGGCTGTGTCGCCACTATTGGCAACTTTGACGGTGTACACCGTGGCCACCAGGCTATCCTGGCGCGGCTGCGCGAGCGTGCATTGGAGTTGGGCGTGCCCAGCTGCGTGGTGATTTTCGAGCCGCAACCACGGGAATTTTTCGCCCCGGACACGGCGCCGGCCCGTCTGGCCCGGCTGCGTGACAAACTGCAGCTGTTGGCTGCCGAAGGGGTCGACCGGGTCCTGTGCCTGGCCTTCAACCAGCGTCTGAGCAAGCTCAGTGCCAGTGAATTCGTCGATACCATCCTGGTGGACGGCCTCGGCGTGCAGCACCTTGAAGTCGGCGACGACTTCCGTTTCGGCTGTGACCGGGTAGGGGATTTCGATTTCCTGCAACAGGCCGGCGTCATGCAGGGCTTTACCGTCGAAGCGGCGCAAACCGTCGAGCTCGATGGCATTCGCGTCAGCAGCACCCAGGTGCGTAATGCGCTGGCCGCCGCTGACTTTGCCCTCGCAGAGCGTCTGCTGGGTCGCCCGTACCGGATCGCCGGTCGCGTGTTGCACGGCCAGAAGCTGGCGCGGCAGTTGGGTACGCCCACCGCCAACATTCAACTCAAGCGTCGTCGCGTGCCGCTGACCGGGGTTTACCTGGTCAGCGTCGACCTGGACGGCAAGACCTGGCCAGGCGTCGCCAATATCGGCGTTCGACCCACGGTCCAGGGAGATGGCAAAGCCCACCTCGAAGTACATCTTTTAGATTTTGCCGGCGATCTGTATGACCGGCGTATGACGGTGGTTTTCCACCAAAAGCTGCGTGAAGAGCAGCGTTTCGCCTCTCTGGAGGCGCTTAAGACGGCGATCAATGCGGATGTCGCCGCCGCCCGTGCCCTGTCGCACCTAGCGCCAATCGCTAATGAAGAGCCTTAAATGACCGACTATAAAGCCACGCTAAACCTTCCGGACACCGCCTTCCCAATGAAGGCCGGCCTGCCTCAGCGCGAACCGCAGATTCTGCAGCGCTGGGACAGCATTGGCCTGTACGGTAAGTTGCGCGAGATTGGCAAGGATCGTCCGAAGTTCGTCCTGCACGACGGTCCTCCATACGCCAACGGCACGATTCACATCGGTCACGCACTGAACAAGATTCTCAAGGACATGATCATCCGTTCGAAGACCCTGTCGGGCTTCGATGCGCCCTATGTTCCGGGCTGGGACTGCCACGGCCTGCCGATCGAGCACAAGGTCGAAGTGACCCACGGCAAGAACCTGGGCGCGGACAAGACCCGCGAACTGTGCCGGGCCTACGCCACCGAGCAGATCGAAGGGCAGAAATCCGAATTCATCCGTCTGGGCGTATTGGGCGACTTCGCCAACCCGTACAAGACCATGGACTTCAAGAACGAGGCCGGTGAAATCCGCGCCCTGGCCGAAATCGTCAAGGGCGGTTTCGTGTTCAAGGGCCTCAAGCCCGTGAACTGGTGCTTCGACTGCGGTTCGGCCTTGGCTGAAGCGGAAGTCGAGTACGAGAACAAGAAGTCCTCGACCATCGACGTGGCGTTCCCGATTGCCGATGAAGCCAAGCTGGCTGCCGCTTTCGGTCTGCCATCGCTGGCCAAACCTGCTTCGATCGTGATCTGGACCACCACCCCGTGGACCATCCCGGCCAACCAGGCGCTGAACGTCCATCCGGAATTCAACTACGCGCTGGTTGATGTCGGCGACAAGCTGCTGGTACTGGCTGAAGAGCTGGTCGAGGCGTGCCTGGCTCGTTACAACCTGGAAGGTTCGGTCGTTGCGACCACCACCGGTAAAGAGCTGGAACTGATCAACTTCCGTCACCCGTTCTATGACCGCCTGTCGCCGGTATACCTGGCTGACTACGTGGAACTGGGCGCTGGCACCGGTGTGGTTCACTCCGCCCCGGCCTACGGTGTGGACGACTTCGTGACCTGCAAAAAGTACGGCATGGTCAACGACGACATCCTCAATCCAGTGCAGAGCAACGGCGTTTACGTGCCGGCGCTGGAGTTCTTCGGCGGCCAGTTCATCTGGAAGGCCAACCCGGTCATCGTCGACAAGCTGACTGAAGTCGGCGCGCTGCTGCACACCACCATCATCGAACACAGCTACATGCACTGCTGGCGCCACAAGACCCCGCTGATCTACCGCGCCACCGCGC
Organism: Pseudomonas sp. LBUM1649; assembly: GCF_059716155.1. Taxonomy (NCBI): domain Bacteria; kingdom Pseudomonadati; phylum Pseudomonadota; class Gammaproteobacteria; order Pseudomonadales; family Pseudomonadaceae; genus Pseudomonas; species Pseudomonas sp. LBUM1649. Next base: position 5,786,275 of record NZ_CP166807.1, on the reverse strand, counting down.
AGTGGTTCATCGGCATGGACAAAGAGCCAGTCAGCGGCGACACCCTGCGTGTGCGCTCGCTCAAAGCCATCGAAGAAACCAGGTTCGTTCCGGCCTGGGGCCAGGCGCGTTTGCATTCGATGATCGCCAACCGTCCGGACTGGTGCATCTCGCGTCAGCGTAACTGGGGCGTGCCGATCCCGTTTTTCCTGAACAAGGAAAGCGGCGAGCTGCACCCACGCACCGTCGAACTGATGGAAATCGTTGCCAAGCGCGTTGAAATCGAAGGCATCGAAGCCTGGTTCAAGATGGACGCTGCCGAGCTGCTGGGCGATGAAGCGCCGCTGTACGACAAGATCAGCGACACTCTCGATGTCTGGTTCGATTCGGGTACCACTCACTGGCACGTGCTGCGCGGTTCGCACTCGATGGGCCACGAAACTGGTCCGCGTGCCGACCTGTACCTGGAAGGTTCGGACCAACACCGTGGCTGGTTCCACTCGTCGCTGCTGACCGGTTGCGCCATCGACAACCACGCGCCGTACCGCGAGTTGCTGACCCACGGCTTCACCGTCGATGAGTCCGGCCGCAAGATGTCCAAATCCCTGGGCAACGTCATTGCACCGCAGAAAGTCAACGACACCCTGGGCGCCGACATCATGCGTCTGTGGGTTGCTTCGACCGACTACTCCGGCGAAATCGCCGTGTCCGAGCAGATCCTGCAACGCAGTGCGGACGCTTACCGGCGGATCCGTAACACCGCGCGCTTCCTGCTTTCCAACCTGACCGGTTTCAATCCGGCCACCGACATCCTGCCGGCCGAAGAAATGCTCGCGCTGGACCGTTGGGCGGTGGATCGCACCTTGCTGCTGCAACGCGAACTGCAAGAGAACTACGGCGAGTACCGCTTCTGGAACGTCTACTCCAAGATCCACAACTTCTGCGTGCAGGAGCTGGGCGGTTTCTATCTGGACATCATCAAGGACCGCCAGTACACCACGGGTGCCGACAGCAAGGCCCGTCGTTCGTGCCAGACCGCGCTGTTCCACATCTCAGAAGCGCTGGTGCGCTGGATCGCCCCGATCCTGGCGTTCACCGCCGACGAGCTGTGGCAATACCTGCCGGGCGAGCGCAACGAGTCGGTGATGCTCAACACCTGGTACGAAGGCCTGACCGAGCTGCCTGAAGGCTTCGAGCTGGATCGCGCCTACTGGGAGCGGATCATGGCGGTGAAGGTCGCGGTCAACAAGGAAATGGAAATCCAGCGCGCGGCCAAGGCCGTCGGTGGCAACCTGCAAGCCGAAGTGACGCTGTTCGCTGAAGACGCGCTGGCCGCTGACCTGGCCAAGCTGAGCAACGAGCTGCGCTTCGTGCTGATCACTTCCACCGCCAGCGTTGCGCCTTTTGTTCAGGCGCCAGAAGACGCGGTAGTCACCGAAGTCAGCGGCCTGAAGCTGAAAATCGTCAAGTCGGCCTTCGCCAAATGCGCCCGTTGCTGGCACTGCCGTGAAGACGTCGGTGTGAACCCGGAGCATCCGGAAATCTGCGGTCGTTGCGTCGACAACATCAGCGGCGCTGGCGAGGTTCGTCATTATGCCTAACGCTGCTGGCCGTTTCGGACGGCTGAGCTGGCTCTGGTTGAGCTTGCTGGTCCTGGTCATCGACCAGGCCAGCAAGTTTTACTTCGAAGGCAAGCTTGAGATGTATCAGCAAATCGTGGTGATCCCCGATTTGTTCAGCTGGACCCTGGCCTACAACACCGGCGCGGCGTTCAGTTTCCTGGCCGACAGCTCCGGCTGGCAGCGCTGGCTGTTTGCCCTGATCGCCGTGGTGGTCAGTGCTGTGCTGGTGGTCTGGCTCAAACGCCTGGGACGTAACGAAACCTGGCTGGCCATCGCTTTGGCGCTGGTGTTGGGTGGCGCGCTGGGCAATCTGTATGACCGCATAGCCTTGGGCCATGTGATCGATTTCATCCTGGTGCATTGGCAGAACCGCTGGTATTTCCCGGCATTCAACTTTGCCGACAGTGCAATTACTGTCGGTGCCGTGATGCTGGCACTGGATATGTTCAAAAGTAAAAAGACCGGAGAAGCCGTTCATGACTGAACAGGTATTGGCTGAGCAACGCATCGGCCAGAACACGGAGGTCACCTTGCATTTCGCATTGCGCCTGGAGAACGGCGACACGGTGGACAGCACCTTCGACAAAGCCCCGGCGACCTTCAAGGTCGGTGATGGCAACCTGCTTCCAGGTTTCGAAGCGGCGCTGTTCGGTTTCAAGGCGGGCGACAAGCGTACCCTGAGCATCGAGCCGGAAAACGCGTTCGGCCAGCCCAACCCGCAAAACGTGCAGATCATCCCGCGTTCGCAGTTCCAGGACATGGACCTGTCGCCAGGTTTGCTGGTGATCTTCAACGATGCGGCCAATACTGAATTGCCGGGTGTGGTCAAAGAGTTCGATGACGCGCAAGTGACCATCGACTTCAACCATCCGCTGGCTGGCAAGACGCTGACCTTTGACGTGGAAATCATTTCCGTCAAAGCGCTGTAACTGACCTCATACGGTCATCTGTAGGAGCAAAGCTTGCTCGCGATAGCGTCATTTCAGTCGACATCATTGTTGACTGATCCACCGCTATCGCGAGCAAGCTTTGCTCCTACAGGTTTACGATCAATTTTCGCGCGCAAGACACGAGGCACAGCATGCAAATCAAACTCGCCAATCCCCGTGGCTTCTGCGCCGGTGTGGACCGGGCGATCGAAATCGTCAACCGCGCCCTGGAGGTTTTCGGGCCGCCGATCTATGTGCGCCACGAAGTGGTCCACAACAAGTTCGTCGTCGAAGACCTGCGTAACCGCGGGGCGATCTTCGTCGAGGAACTGGATCAGGTGCCGGACGACGTGATCGTGATCTTCAGTGCTCACGGCGTGTCCCAGGCCGTGCGTACGGAAGCCGCCGGCCGTGGCCTGAAAGTGTTCGACGCCACGTGTCCGCTGGTCACCAAGGTGCACATCGAAGTCGCCCGTTACAGCCGCGACGGTCGTGAATGCATTCTCATTGGCCACGCCGGTCACCCGGAAGTCGAAGGCACCATGGGCCAGTACGATGCCAGCAACGGCGGTGCGATCTATCTGGTCGAAGACGAAAAGGATGTCGCCGAACTGCAGGTGCACAACCCGGAAAAACTGGCGTTCGTCACCCAGACGACTTTGTCCATGGACGATACCAGTCGCGTCATTGACGCATTGCGTACGCGTTTCCCGGCCATCGGCGGCCCGCGCAAGGACGACATCTGCTACGCCACGCAAAACCGCCAGGACGCGGTCAAGCAACTGGCCGACGAATGCGATGTGGTGCTGGTGGTCGGCAGTCCGAACAGCTCCAACTCCAATCGCCTGCGCGAACTGGCAGAGCGCATGGCTACCCCGGCCTACCTGATCGATGGTGCCGAGGACCTGGAAAAGAGCTGGTTCGACGGTGTCGAGCGGATCGGCATCACCGCTGGCGCTTCCGCTCCGGAAGTCCTGGTGCGTGGCGTGATTCAGCAATTGCAGGCCTGGGGCGCTACCGGTGCCGATGAGTTGGCCGGTCGTGAAGAGAACATCACGTTCTCCATGCCCAAAGAACTCCGGGTCCGTTCGCTGCTCTGAGCCTTCAGCTCGCGCATAACGCCTGCGCGGTCTTGTCGCTGCGCAGGCTGATGCGACCGCTCGGGGCCAGCACCACCTGGTGTTGGCTCCGCGCTTCGCGTGCCGCGCAAACATGCAATGTCCCTGCTTGAAAACCTCCGGACACCGGCTCGCCCACTGGCCCGAATCGTACGGCAGTCCTGACATACTGATTGCCGAAAACCGCCACGCCAATGCCGCTGCGACGCTCGATCAGCAGCGGATTGCCGGGGTCCTCGTGCCCCTTGCCGCTGACATCCAGAATGATCCGCCAGCCTTGGCTCCAGTCGTCGTTTATGCCGTGAACGACCACGGCCTGACCGCGCGATATCGCTTCGCTCCTTGCACTGCGCAGACCGCTGACAAGTGACTTGGCCGCCTCCTCGCGATGGTTCGATTCTGTAAGCGCTGCGAATGCCGGACTGACCAGGTGCAGAACAATCCCGACAATCGCGAGTCCCATAAGCAATTCGATCAGACTGAAACCTTGCTCACGCATGAGATTTTCCTCCCTGGAATGTTCTAGCGTGTTGAAGCAGGTATAGCCGACGGCAGCGGAGGGCAACGATGGATCATCGTACAAAAGGTTTCACGCTGATCGAGTTGTTGGTTTCGCTGGCGATCTTCCTGGTCCTGATCACCCTGGCAGTCCCGGCGTTTATCCGTTCGACACAAGGCACCAAGGCCGACACCGAGATGGGGGATCTGCAGCGTGGCCTCAACTACGCCCGACTGGAAGCCATCGATCGCGGCGTGACCATTCGGGTACGACCCACGGCGGGAGGGAGTGTGTGGACAGGGGAGTTGTCGGTCTATGACAGTACCGGCACCCCGGCCAATGTATTGCGGGTTGTTCCAGCGATGAGCAGCGGTGCGACTCTGACGCTAACCTCGGGTGTGACGGCCATCGATTTCAATAATCTGGGCGGGCTGTCGTCACCCTCCACGGCAGTGGCGATCAGTTATGTGCTCGGAACGCAAAGCAGGACGCTGAATGTGTGTTTGAACGGACGAATTCTATTGGGTGGAAGTTGCGGATGAGTTCATGGAGCAAGCGTGCCCAGGAGGGCATGACGCTGATCGAAGTCCTGGTGGCGTTGCTGATTCTGGGCGTGGGCCTGTTGGGCGCGGCCGCCTTTCAATTGAATGCCTTGAAGTACACCGACAGTGCGCGCATGACCAGCCAGGCCAGTTTTATCGCCTACGACATGCTGGACCGCATTCGCGCCAATGCTGCCGCCGATTACACCGTTACACCGCCGACCTCGGGCAATCTCAACGTCGCCCGGGACCAGGACCTCTACGATTTCACCAATAACATTGTCAATTTCGGTGGCGCCACGGCGACCGGCAGCATCTCCCTGAATCAGCGGGTGTACACCATCACCATCACCTGGGACGACTCGCGGGCCGCCAACAGCGCCAACTCACGGCGCAGTTTCGTCCTCACCAGCCGCGCGACCGTCGACCCGGTGGCGACGCCATGAGCCGCTTCAATCGCGGCTTCGGCCTGGTCGAGTTGCTGATCGCCCTGGCATTGAGCCTGGTCGTGGTGCTGGGTGTGGTGCAGGTGTTCATCGCCGCGAAAAACACCTATATCAGCCAGAATGCCGCAGCGGCCATGCAGGAGGACGCGCGTTTCGTGCTGAGCAAAATGATTCAGGAAATCCGCATGGTCGGCATGTTCGGCTGCCTGGGGACGATCACCGATGCCAGCACCGCGGGTGACTTCAATGCCAGCCAGATAACGCCGATCAGTTGGGACAACGCCAGTCTCAAGCTGACCCTGGTGACAGCGGATGTCGGCAATAATGGCGGGACGCCGGCCTGGACGGTGGTTTCCGATTGTCGAAACAGCGCGACGGCTTATTCCGACTTGCGCGCACCTGCTTCGGGGCAACTGGCATTTCCCATCCGGCGATTGATCTACAGCCTGAAGAACGGTCAGCTGACGCTGGGTGTAGGCAGGGGGACGCCGATGCAGCAAGTGCTGGTGGATAACGTCAGTGCCTTCAACGTGAGCTTCGGCCTCGCCAGCTCGGCTTCCGATTCGGCGGCTTCCAGTTACAGCAGGAACCCGTCGGATCCGGCACGCATCCGTAGCGTACGCCTGAGCCTGACCCTCACCGACCCGAATAATCGGGTAAGCAACCAAACCTTCAACGTGGTTGCCGCCCTGCGCAACCGCTTGCCATGAAGGTCGGGCCGATGAGTGTATCCCCTGGTTCCCAACGCGGCATGGCGCTGCTGGTCAGCCTGGTGTTCCTGTTGCTGCTGACGCTGATCGGCATTTCATCGATGCAAAACGCCACCCTGCAGGAAAAAATGGCGGGTAGCCTGAGCTTGCGCAATCAGTCGTTCCAGGGTGCCGAAGCGGTGTTGCGCGTGGGTGAAAGCGCGGTGCAGCTCGACAGTTATTCGTTGCCAGTGTGCAGCGGCACTCTCCAGTGCGCACCGCCTGCCGAATCGGCGACCCTCAAGGCGGCCGGGTTCAATTCCACCTCGGGGGTGACCTGGATCGCGTCCGGCAACGGCTTCTATGGCGTGCAGAACATTGGCACCACCCTGACGGCAGTGAACGTGCCGAGCAACACCGCGGCAACGTTGTACCGGGTGACCGCCGTGGGCATTGCGGGCAGCTCGCGCAGTGTGGTGGAGAGCATTTATGCGAAGTATTGAAAGGCGCGCGCAGCTGTGGAGGTTGTTGAGCGGGGCCGTTTGCGCCTTGTTCCTGGCAGCTCCGGCCCATGCTTTCACGCCTTCGGATTCGCCCTTGTTGTGCACCGCGGCGCTGTCCCCGGCGCTGTCCTCTACCCTGAGCGGCATGACTTCCAAGGCCGGCTCCGGCGGCAGTGGTGTCGCCAGCGACACCCGCTATTTCCAGACCAGTTACGACCCCTGGGACTGGCGTGGCACGATCAAGTCCCACGGCTTCACCGCCAGTGGCGCGGTCAATAGCGCATCGGTGCTGTGGTCCACCGATACCGCCATCGTGCCGGGCGCTACGGCACCGACCTATCAATCATGGAACAGCCAGACCAACAGCGCCGTGACATTGGCCTTCGCCAACTTGTCCGCGGCCCAGCAAGCCGTTCTCAACCAGGGCTTGCCCAGCGGTATTACGGGCCACGATCTGGTGGAGTGGAGCAAGGGCACCAACAAGACTGGCCTGAAAGCGCGCAGTGTGTTGCTGGGCGATATCGTCAACTCACCGCTGGTCCTGGCGGCACCTTCGGATAAAACCGCATCGGACTTGTCGGGAGACACCACCTACAGCACTTACCTGGCCACCAAGGCCGCAAACATGAATGCCAGTCTGGTGGTCAACGCCAACGACGGGTTCGTCAGCGTCATCAATACCGGCAACGGTACCCGGCGCTACGCCTACATACCCTCCAGCGTGGTGCCGTCTTTGCGTTACATCGCCGATACCGCCTACATCAACGGCGTCAGCCACAGGTTTCTGGTGGATGGGCAGGTGGGCGTGTTCGATGCTCAGTTGAACAGTGCCTGGAAAACCCTCGCACTGGGCGGAACAGGGGCGGGCGGGCGAACCTTCTATGCGCTGCAGCTGTTCGACGCGTCGGCGGGGAATGTTACGAGGGCCTTGTGGGAAATCAGCGCGCCGGCCACTGCCAGTGCGGCGAACGCTTTCAATGATCTGGGTTATGCCTACGCCCGTCCGGAGGTGGCACGCTTGGCCGATGGACGCTGGGCGGCGTTCATTGCCAACGGTTATGGCAGTTATTCAGGGTTGGCGGCGTTGTACGTGGTGGACATTCGCGACGGCAGCCTGATCAAGAAAATCGTGATCGACAGCAGCGAAACTGCTAACGGGTTGTCTTCGGTGAAACTCAGGGTGAACTCGCAGAATGTGGTGCAGGCCGCCTATGGCGGTGACCTCAAGGGGCGGCTCTGGAAGTTCGACCTGAGTGGCGCCACCCCGGACACCTGGGGCCTGGCATTTGCCGGCAAGCCGTTGTTTACCACCGCCGGTGGCGCTACCCAGCCTATCACCGCGCAGCCGTTGCTGGCGGACAATGCCCTGGGTGGCAAGATGGTGTTTTTCGGCACCGGCAAATTCAACGAGACGGCAGACAAGACCAACAGGGACCTGCAGGCGTTCTACGCGGTGTGGGACGCGGAGGGTGGCTCCGGGCAGATCACTACCTCCAGCCTGCAGGCCCAGGCAGTGACCGGGGTGTCGGCGCAGTCCATCACCACCAGTCAGCACGAGGTGAACTACCCGACGCAAAAGGGCTGGTATTTGCCACTGCTGTATAACAGCGCGCTGACCGGTGAGCGGGTGATCAACCAGGCCAGCCTGGTGCTCGGACGGATCGTCTTTACCACGGCAAACGTGGATGCCACGGATCTTTGCGCCAGCTTCGGTACCGGCAAACTGGTCGAACTCGATGCGTTCAGCGGTAATATGCTCAATTACGCGGTGCTCGATACCAACGGCGACGGAGTGGTCGACAGCACCGACACACTGTCCAGCGGCGTTGTCTTTACCGGCGGGATTCCGACCCTGAACGCCATCGTCAATGGCGCGACCCGCAAGATCGTGAACGATTCCAGTGGCGGTATCACCACGCTGGTGGAAAAATCCGGCGGCGGCAGCCGTCGCATCATGTGGCGACAAATACAGTAAGTGAGAATTGAGGCATGCGCAGATCCAACCGCGGTTTTACCCTGATCGAAATCATGATCGTGATTGCGATCATCGGGATCGTCATCACCATTGGCTATCCGAGTCTCACCGAGTACGTGCAAAAAGGTCGTCGCACCGAAGTCGCCGGTCTGCTCTCCGAACAGGCGCAGATCCTTGAGCGCTTCTATTCGAAGTCTAACGTCTACACCAATGCCAACGGCCTTAGCGCCGGCAACGACTATTACAGCATCACGCCGACCCTGACCGACCAGACGTTCCTGCTGACGGCAACACGCAAGAGCGGTAGTGCCATGGCCACTGACAAGTGTGGGGATTTCACCCTCACCAACACCGGGGTCAGAAGCATGGTCAATGCTACGGCCGGCCTGACCACCAAGGATTGCTGGGGTCGCTGAGTTTCCTTTTCCGGCGCTCTTTGCGCCTCTGTCTATTTAACGGTTGGATCAGAACATGACCAGGCAACAGCAAGTGGTGATTGTCGGTGGCGGGGTAATCGGCCTGCTGACGGCATTCAATCTCGCGTCCCAGGTGCAGAGTGTGGTGCTGCTGGATCGATCGAACGTCGGCCAGGAATCGTCCTGGGCGGGCGGCGGCATCGTTTCTCCGCTCTATCCATGGCGCTACAGCCCTGCGGTGACCGCGCTGGCGCATTGGTCCCAGGATTTTTATCCACAGCTGGGCGAGCGCTTGTTTGCTGCTACCGGGATCGATCCCGAGGTGCATACCACAGGCCTGTACTGGCTGGACCTGGACGATGAAGCCGAGGCGCTGGCCTGGGCCGCGCGTGAGGGCCGTCCGCTGCGGGCTGTGGATATCTCGGCGGCCCACGATGCGGTGCCGGTGCTCGGTGGTGGCTTTTCTCGAGCGATCTACATGGCCGACGTGGCCAACGTGCGCAACCCACGGCTGGTGAAGTCGCTCAAGGCGGCATTGCAGGCGCTGCCGAACGTGACGATTCATGAGCAGTGCGAAGTCAGCGGGTTTATTCAGCAAGACGAAAAAATAGTCGGTGTGCAGACCTCCACAGGCGCGATCCATGGCGATCAAGTGGTCCTGACCGCTGGCGCCTGGAGCGGCGATTTGCTCAAGAGCCTGGGCCTTGAGTTGCCGGTCGAACCGGTGAAAGGGCAGATGATCCTCTACAAGTGTGAGGCGGATTTCCTGCCGAGCATGGTGCTGGCCAAAGGGCGTTATGCGATTCCGCGGCGCGATGGGCACATCCTGATCGGCAGTACCCTGGAGCATGAAGGCTACGACAAGACGCCTACCGAATCGGCACTGGAAAGCCTCAAGGCCTCGGCCGTGGAGTTGATTCCGGCGCTGGCCGACGCCGAGGTGGTGGGGCATTGGGCCGGGTTGCGGCCAGGCTCGCCGGAGGGCATTCCCTACATTGGCCGGGTGCCGGGGTTTGACGGTCTCTGGCTCAATTGCGGGCACTACCGCAATGGGTTGGTACTGGCGCCAGCGTCCTGTCAGTTGTTTGCCGATGTGATGTTGGGCAGGGCGCCGATCATTGATCCGGCACCGTATGCGCCGGCCGGGCGGATCTGATTCGAGGTTTTTGGTGCCTGTCAGATTGCTATCGCGGGCAAGCCATGCTCCTACAGAGAGTACGACGCAAAACCTGTAGGAGCAAAGCTTGCTCGCGATGAGGCCCTCAATCCAATCCGAGTTTTTTGAGCCTGTAGCGCATCGATCTAAACGACAGATTCAACCGCTGAGCCGCCGCCGTGCGGTTCCAGCGGGTCTCTTCCAGAGCCTGGAGAAGCAGTTGGCGTTCAACGTTTTCCAGGTACGCCTCCAGGTTATCGATCTGCGTGAGGTCCGGCACGCCCACTTCGGCGGCACAGTTACCTTCGGCCAGGCGCAGGTCGCTGGCCTCGATCTGCTTGTTTTCGCATAAGGTGTGAGCCCGTTCGAGCATGTTCTCGAGCTCGCGCACATTGCCCGGGAAACGGTAGCTTTTCAGGGCGTCGAGGGCATTGGGGTGGAGTTTTGCCGCGGGCTGCCCAGTGTCTGCAGCCAGGCGCTTGAGCACGTGGCTGGCCAGCGGCTCGATGTCGTCACGGCGTTCGCGCAAAGGTGGAACCCGCAGCTCGATCACGTTCAGGCGGTAGTACAAGTCCTGGCGAAAACGTTCAGCAGCGACTTCGGCGCCAAGGTCTTTGTGGGTGGCGCACAGTATGCGCACATCGACCACCACCTCCAATTGCCCACCGACGCTGCGTACAGCTTTCTCCTGGATAGCCCGCAGCAGTTTGACTTGCATCGGCAGAGGCAGGTCTGCCACTTCGTCGAGAAACAGGGTGCCGCCGTGGGCTGCCTGGAACAATCCGGGTTTGTCCTCGATGGCGCCACTGAAGCTGCCTTTGCGATGGCCGAAAAACTCGCTTTCCATCAGCTCGGTCGGAATCGCGCCGCAATTGACCGGGACAAAGGGTTGGTGAGCCCGTGGTCCTCGCTCATGAATCAGTCGGGCGACCAATTCCTTGCCACTGCCGGATTCGCCACTGATGTACACCGGTGCCTGGCTGCGGGCCAGTTTGTCGATCTGCTTGCGCAGATTGCGCATGGGTAGCGAGTCGCCCAGCAAGCGGCGATCGATGGCGTTGCCAGGGGCGGGCAGCAGCAAGGCACTGGTCACCAGTTCCCGCAGGCGGGTCAGGTCCACTGGCTTGGTCAGAAAATCGAACGCACCGGCCTTCAGCGCATTGATCGCCGTGTCGAGGTTGCCATAGGCCGTGATCATGGCCACCGGGACTTGGGGGTAGCGTTGCTGGATGTGTTGCACCAGCTCGAGGCCGCTGCCGTCCGGCAAGCGCATGTCGGTCAGGCACAGGTCGAACGTCTCGCGCTGGAGCAGGGCCAGGGCCTCGCCAGCGTTGCGGGCGCTGTAGGTATCGAGTTTCATCCGTCCCAGGGTGATGTCCAGGAGTTCGCGGATGTCCGGTTCGTCGTCGACGATCAGGACTTTTTGCCGTGGGCTCATGTTCAACCTTGTTTGCGTCCGTGAGCAAAGGTGATGCGAAAGCAGCCGCCGCCTTGGCGTGATTTGAAGTCCAGGCGGGCCTGGTTGCTTTCGCACAGCTCACGGGACAGGTAAAGCCCCAAGCCAGTGCCCCGGTGGCTGGTGGTGAAGAAAGGCTCGAACAATTGCGCTTGATGCTCCGGGGCCACGCCGGGGCCGTCGTCGAGGATTTCGAGGATCGGCAGCTGGCTGTCGGGATCGGTGAACAACTCAAGCCAGACCTGTGCCTGGTCGTGGTTCAGGGCGCTATGGCGCCATGCATTGCGTATCAGGTTGTCGAGAATCTGCTCCAGCTGGTTCGGGTCCATCAAGGTCTTGAGGTCACCGGAAGCAATGTGTAAATGGATCTTCTGGCGCTCGCTCGCCTGCTCGCGGGTTGCCATCACGAACTGTTCCAGCCACGGCTTCAAGTCGAGTCGTTGGGCCACGGTTTGCTGGCGGCGGGACAGTTGCAGAACGTTTTCGATAACCCGATTCATGCGCTGAGAGTGGTCTTGAATAATCTGCGTCAGACGTCGGTCCGCGGCATTCAGTTCCTCCGATTCTCGCAATAGCTGCGCGGCGTGACTGATGGCGCCCAACGGATTGCGGATTTCATGGGCGATACCGGCGGTCAGGCGGCCGAGGGCGGCGAGCTTCAGTTGCTGAGCCTGTTGAGTGATCTGTGCGAGGTCTTCGAGAAAGACCAGTGTCTGGTGATGCGGGCTGGGGTTCAGGGCAATGAAGCTCGGCTGCAGTTCAAGGCCACTGCTGGCGATCTTCAGGCTTTGCGGGCGCAGCGTCGGGTTGTTGATCCACAGTTGCAGACGCTCGACCAGGGAAGGGGTGTGTTCGTCAATCCGTCGGCCTTCGAGGCGCTCGCAGCCAAGCAGGGTCAAGGCGCTATGATTGGCCAGTTGTACGCGCCATTGGTCGTCAAGCACCAGGATGCCAGTGCGCATGCGTTGCAGGATCAGGGCATTGAGGGCTTCCAGGCCGACGACTTCGCTGGCCTTCTGCTGCGCCAGGGTTTCGCTGACTTCCAGTCGTCGGACCAGGCCTTGTACCAGCAGCGCAGCGGCAAAACACAGGGCTCCGAGCGTGCCGACCTGCAAGTAATCATTGGGGCTGGCGCGATGGCTGAAATGCAGCAGGAAACTCGAACCCAGGATGCCAAGTGCGCTGATGGCGGCAATCAGCAGGCCGATGCGTCTTCGCAACAAGGTATTGCTGATGGCCACCGAGACGATCAGTAAGTTGCCAATAGCGCTGGCCACTCCGCCGCCGGCATAGAACAACGCGCAAAGCAGCAGGACGTCGACCAGCGCCAGGCTGAACAGTTGCGCCGGGCGGCGGGTGTTCTCGAAGAACACCACCAGCAGGATATTCAGCACCAGATACAACCAGCTGCCGCTGCGCAGCAGGTCGTCATTGGCGGACGTCAGCAACCGGTTGTCCATGTTGCTGGAAATCAGCAGCACCAGGGTGATGCCGATGCTTAAACGGTAGAGGTGATAAAGACGCAGCAGTCGCTGGGCCTGTTTGTCGCCGGGACTGGACGTCTCAGCGATCACTTGAGCCGGGGCCTTGCTCAAGGTGAGCCTGGCTGCAATACCACTGTTGTTGAAGTCTCAGTGCGCGGTCGCGGGGTAGGTGCACGCCGCAATGGGCGCAGCGGACCATGGGAGCTGCTTCCAGCTCGGCGGAGGACTTGGGTGCAGAAGCCTGGCCCTTGTACTTGCGCCAGAGCCAAACAGCGGTGGCAATCACGGCGATCCAGAATAATAAACGAAGCATGGTGAGCTGCTTTATGACGGATGAATCGCCAGTTTAGCCAAGGACATGGCAGGCGCACAGCGTATTCGCGCCGCATAAAAACGGCGCAATAAAAAAGGGAGACTCAAAAGTCTCCCTTTCTGCACCGCCGGTCGTATTAGTCGAATACGCCGAAGGTCATGTAGCTGAACCACGAGCGGTCTTCATTATTGCCTTCCGCTTCGTGTTCCTCTTCCTCGATCACATCGCCGTTGCTGTCTTTAGGCTTGAGCTCGCTCGGAATCGCGTCCTTGGCGTCCTGGAACTGCTTCTGCACGTCCTGGTTGGCGCGGGTTTCTCCCGGCGGCAGCGGAGCACTGGATTCGATCAGGCCCAGGGTGGCCTTGCTCAGCCACGAACGGTTGTCGGCTTCGTCCATCGACGGTACGAACTGACCGTCCACCAGGCTTGGGTGGTTCGGGTAGTTGAGCTTCAGGGTTTCGAGGCTGGTGGCAGCCAGTTCGTCCAGGTGCAGGCGCTGGTAGGCCTCGGTCATCACCGCCAGGCCGTCGCCGACCGAAGGGGTTTCCTGGAAGTTTTCCACCACGTAGCGACCGCGGTTCGCGGCGGCGACATAGGCCTGGCGGGTCAGGTAATAGTCGGCCACGTGGATTTCGTAGGCTGCCAGCAGGTTGCGCAGGTAGATCATGCGCTGCTTGGCGTCCGGCGAGTAGCGGCTGTTCGGGAAGCGGCTGGTCAGTTGGGCGAACTCGTTGTAGGAGTCGCGAGCGGCACCCGGGTCACGCTTGGTCATGTCCAGCGGCAGGAAACGCGACAGCAGGCCAACGTCCTGGTCAAACGAAGTCAGGCCCTTGAGGTAGTAGGCGTAATCGACGTTCGGATGCTGGGGGTGCAGGCGAATGAAGCGCTCGGCAGCCGCCTTCGCGGCTTCTGGTTCGGCGTTCTTGTAGTTGGCATAGATCAGCTCCAGTTGAGCCTGATCGGCATAACGACCGAACGGATAGCGCGATTCCAGAGCCTTCAGCTTGGCAGTGGCGCTGGTGTAGCTGTCATTGTCCAGATCGGCTTGAGCCTGTTGGTACAACTCGACTTCGCTCAGGTTTTCGTCTACGACTTCCTTCGAAGAGCAAGCAGCGGTCAATGCGAGGATGGCGATCAGCAGCAGGTGTTTCACTTGCATGGCGGCTTGCGTCCCTATGACGGCCGCTGTCTTGGGCGAGGCCGTCCTGTTATGATGAGCGCCCCGTTGAATAGCCTCGGGGCAAAAGACGCCGTATTTAACCACAAGCGCGCAGCCGAAACCAAAGGCTGTGCCGACGCCCAGTCCGAGCATGTCCGATAAAATTGAACTTCGCGCAGAGGTGCCGTCCGAATTGGGCGGCCAACGCCTCGATCAAGTCGCCGCACAATTATTCGCTGAGCACTCGCGCTCGCGCCTTTCCGCCTGGATCAAAGACGGCCGCCTGACTGTGGATGGGGCGGTTGTCCGCCCGCGAGACATCGTTCACGGTGGCGCCATTCTTGAACTCACTGCCGAGCAGGAAGCTCAGGGCGAATGGGTCGCTCAAGACATCGCCCTGGACATCGTCTACGAAGACGACGACATCCTGGTGATCAATAAACCCGCGGGCCTGGTGGTGCATCCGGCCGCCGGCCACGCTGATGGCACCTTGCTCAATGCCTTGCTGCATCACGTGCCGGACATCATCAATGTGCCCCGCGCCGGGATCGTGCATCGCCTGGACAAGGACACCACCGGTCTGATGGTGGTGGCCAAGACCATTCAGGCGCAGACGCAGCTGGTGACACAGTTGCAGAGCCGCAGCGTCAGCCGGATCTACGAGTGCATCGTGATCGGCGTGGTGACGGCTGGCGGCAAGATCAACGCGCCAATCGGTCGTCATGGCCAGCAACGCCAGCGGATGGCCGTGATGGAAGGTGGCAAGCAGGCCGTCAGCCATTACCGCGTGCTCGAGCGTTTCCGTTCCCACACCCACGTGCGGGTGAAGCTGGAAACCGGTCGTACGCACCAGATTCGCGTGCACATGGCGCACATCAACTTCCCGTTGGTCGGAGACCCTGCCTATGGCGGTCGTTTCCGGATTCCGCCGGCAGCCAACCCGACCATGGTCGAGTCGCTGAAGAACTTCCCGCGTCAGGCGCTGCATGCGCGGTTCCTGGAGCTGGATCACCCGACCACCGGTATCCGCATGAGCTGGGAGTCGCCGCTGCCGGAAGACTTCGTCTGGTTGCTGACCCTGCTCAAGCAAGACCGCGAGGCGTTTGTCGGATGAGTGACTGGCTGATTCCTGACTGGCCCGCGCCGGCCGGGGTCAAAGCCTGTGTGACCACCCGTGCGGGCGGCGTCAGTGTGGCGCCGTTCGACAGCCTCAATCTTGGCGATCACGTCGATGACAGCCCCGAAGCTGTCGCCGAAAATCGCCGTCGTCTTACCGAACACTTCTCCATTCAACCGGCCTGGCTGCAGCAGGTCCACGGCATTGTCGTGGCGCATGCGGACCCGAGCCGGGTGGTGACTGCCGACGCCAGTTGGACGGCAACTCCCGGTATCGCCTGTGCGGCGATGACTGCCGATTGCCTGCCCGCACTGTTTTGCGACCGTGCCGGTACCCGCGTTGCAGCGGCCCATGCCGGTTGGCGCGGATTGGCGGCGGGTGTGCTGGAAGCCACGCTCGACACGCTGGCATTGCCATCAGATGAAGTGCTTGTCTGGTTGGGCCCGGCCATTGGCCCGAAAGCGTTTGAAGTCGGCCCGGAAGTGCGCGAAACATTCGTCGAGCAACTGCCCGAAGCTGCTCAAGCTTTTGCGCCGAGTCACAGCGCCGGCAAGTTCATGGCCGACATCTATATGCTCGCGCGCTTGCGTCTGGCGGCTCGCGGTGTAACGGCTGTCTATGGTGGCGGTTTCTGTACCGTGACCGATCCCCGCTTCTTTTCTTACCGCCGAAGCCCGCGAACTGGTCGGTTTGCCTCCCTTATCTGGCTCGACCGCTAGACTTGCCTGACCTGCATCAACGCCTCGACGCTTGAAACTCCCAGAATCGACCGCATCTATTGTGGTATCTGGCAGGTTTCTTCATTCAGGATGTTTTATAGGTCCGGCCTGCTCAAAAGGAAGGTGACCCATGCGTATAGACCGTTTAACCAGCAAATTGCAGTTAGCGTTGTCCGATGCCCAATCCCTGGCCGTCGGTCTCGATCATCCGGCCATCGAGCCGGCGCATTTGATGCAAGCCCTGCTCGAACAACAGGGCGGCTCGATCAAGCCCCTGTTGATGCAAGTGGGCTTCGACGTCAACAGCCTGCGTAAAGAGCTGACCAAAGAGCTCGACCAGCTGCCGAAAATCCAGAATCCGACCGGCGACGTGAATATGTCGCAGGATCTGGCGCGTCTGCTCAACCAGGCCGATCGCCTGGCCCAGCAGAAGGGCGACCAGTTCATTTCCAGTGAGCTGGTGCTGCTCGCCGCCATGGACGAGAACAGCAAGATCGGCAAGCTGTTGCTCGGCCAGGGTGTGAGCAAGAAGGCCCTGGAGAACGCGATCAACAACCTGCGCGGTGGCGAGGCGGTCAATGACCCTAACCACGAGGAAGCACGCCAGGCCTTGGACAAATACACCGTCGACCTGACCAAGCGTGCCGAAGACGGCAAGCTCGATCCGGTGATCGGGCGTGACGATGAAATTCGCCGGACGATTCAGGTGCTGCAACGCCGCACCAAGAACAACCCGGTGCTGATCGGTGAGCCTGGCGTGGGTAAAACCGCCATCGCCGAAGGCCTGGCCCAACGCATCATCAATGGCGAAGTGCCCGATGGTCTCAAGGGCAAGCGCCTGCTGTCCCTGGACATGGGGGCATTGATTGCCGGTGCCAAGTATCGCGGCGAGTTCGAAGAGCGCCTGAAATCCCTGCTCAATGAACTGTCGAAGCAAGAAGGGCAGATCATTCTGTTCATCGACGAATTGCACACCATGGTCGGCGCCGGTAAGGGCGAGGGCTCGATGGATGCGGGCAACATGCTCAAGCCAGCCTTGGCCCGTGGTGAATTGCATTGCGTTGGTGCTACCACGCTCAACGAGTACCGCCAATACATAGAGAAGGACGCCGCCCTGGAGCGACGCTTCCAGAAAGTGCTGGTGGACGAGCCGAGCGAAGAAGACACCATCGCCATCCTGCGTGGCCTGAAAGAGCGCTACGAGGTCCACCACAAGGTGGCGATCACCGACGGCGCGATCATTGCGGCGGCCAAGCTCAGCCATCGCTATATCACTGACCGGCAGTTGCCGGACAAGGCCATCGACTTGATCGACGAGGCCGCCAGCCGCATCCGCATGGAGATCGACTCCAAGCCGGAAGTGCTGGATCGCCTGGAACGTCGTCTGATTCAGCTGAAGGTGGAATCCCAGGCACTGAAGAAAGAAAGCGACGAAGCGGCGATTAAACGTCTGGAGAAACTCCAGGAAGAAATCGCTCGTCTGGAGCGTGAGTACTCGGATCTTGAAGAGATCTGGAACTCGGAAAAAGCCGAGGTGCAGGGTTCGGCGCAGATCCAGCAGAAGATCGAACAGTCACGTCAGGAGCTGGAAAGCGCTCGCCGCAAAGGCGACCTGAACCGCATGGCCGAGTTGCAGTACGGGGTGATCCCGGACCTGGAGCGCAGCCTGCAAATGGTCGATCAACATGGCAAAAGCGAAAACCAGTTGCTGCGCAGCAAGGTGACTGAAGAGGAAATCGCCGAAGTCGTGTCGAAATGGACCGGCATTCCCGTGTCGAAAATGCTCGAGGGCGAGCGCGAAAAACTGATGAAGATGGAAAGCCTGTTGCACCAGCGTGTGATCGGCCAGGACGAAGCAGTGGTCGCCGTTTCCAACGCGGTACGGCGCTCCCGCGCCGGGTTGTCCGACCCCAATCGCCCGAGCGGCTCGTTCATGTTCCTCGGCCCGACCGGTGTCGGTAAAACCGAGCTGTGCAAGGCGCTGGCGGAATTCCTTTTTGATACTGAAGAGGCGATGGTGCGGATCGACATGTCCGAGTTCATGGAGAAACATTCCGTGGCTCGCCTGATCGGTGCGCCACCCGGCTACGTCGGTTACGAAGAGGGCGGTTACCTGACCGAGGCGGTGCGCCGCAAGCCTTACTCGGTGATCCTCATGGACGAAGTCGAGAAGGCGCACCCGGATGTGTTCAACATTCTTCTCCAGGTGCTGGAAGATGGTCGCCTGACCGACAGCCATGGCCGCACGGTGGACTTCAAGAACACTGTGATTGTCATGACCTCCAACCTGGGCTCGGTGCAGATCCAGGAGCTGGTAGGTGACCGCGAAGCACAGCGCGCGGCGGTGATGGATGCGATTTCCAGCCACTTCCGGCCGGAATTCATCAACCGGGTCGATGAAGTGGTGATCTTCGAGCCATTGGCGCGGGATCAGATCGCTGGCATTACCGAGATCCAGTTGGGTCGCCTGCGCAGTCGCCTGACCGAGCGGGAGTTGAAGCTGGAACTGAGCCCAGAGGCCATGGATAAGCTGATCGCGGTCGGTTACGACCCGGTGTACGGCGCACGGCCGCTCAAACGAGCGATCCAGCGCTGGATCGAGAACCCGCTGGCGCAGTTGATCCTTTCCGGTCGATTCATGCCGGGCGACACGGCGCATGGCGTGGTGGAAAACGACGAAATCGTCTTCGCCTGATCCATAACGGCAGCAAAATCGAAAAGGCCTCGCATTGCGAGGCCTTTTTTTCATTTAGGCTGTTGAACTCAAAGGAAAAGGCTTGTAAAGTGCGCCCCGCAGTAAGTCACCCGCCAGGGTTTCTGCTCCCAAGCAGGAATCTAAAATAAGTTGCAAATCATTAACTTGAAAGCAATTTAGGGGGTTGACAGAGGTTGTAGAGATTGTAGAATAGCGCGCCTCAGACACACGAACGCAGCGATGCAAACGGGTCGAAGAGAACGCAGTAAAGCTACAAAGTTGTAAATTGAAATATGTAGTTCCGTGATAGCTCAGTCGGTAGAGCAAATGACTGTTAATCATTGGGTCCCAGGTTCGAGTCCTGGTCACGGAGCCAATTTCAAGCCGGGGTATAGCGCAGTCCGGTAGCGCGCCTGCTTTGGGAGCAGGATGTCAGGAGTTCGAATCCCCTTACCCCGACCATTTTTGGGTCGTTAGCTCAGTTGGTAGAGCAGTTGGCTTTTAACCAATTGGTCGTAGGTTCGAATCCCACACGACCCACCATTTTTGAAACCAGCTAACGCTGGAATCGAATCTTAAGATCAGACGCCAAAAGCTCTGTTCGCAGAAGGCGCCTTTCAAAGGTGCCTTTTTTTTACCGGGGTATAGCGCAGTCCGGTAGCGCGCCTGCTTTGGGAGCAGGATGTCAGGAGTTCGAATCCCCTTACCCCGACCATATTAAAAATCCTCGTATCGAAAGATACGGGGATTTTTTTTGTCTGCGAAAAGCTCAGGTGTGCTGCAAATCGCTCAGGTGTGCTGCAAATCATTGTGGGAGCGAGCTTGCTCGCGAAGAGGCCGGGTCAGCCGACATCTATGTTGACTGACCCACCGCTTTCGCGAGCAGGCTCGCTCCCACAGGTTTTTACATCAGTGCAGCTTGAGCCGCGGCTCGGTCCCGCGTCCGATCTTGCTGCCCAGCATCAGCATCGCCGTGCGAAACGTTCCGTACAGAGCCATCTGGTGCATGCGGTACAGCGACACGTAAAACATCCGCGCCAGCCAACCTTCGAGCATTACGCTACCGGTCAGGTTACCCATCAAGTTACCCACAGCCGAAAAACGCGACAACGAGATCAGCGACCCGTAGTCGGTGTACTTGTACTCCGGCAGCGCCTTGCCTTCGATCCGCAACTTCAGCGATTTGGCGAGCAACGAAGCTTGTTGATGCGCAGCCTGGGCGCGCGGCGGCACATTGCGATCAGTGCCCGGTTGCGGGCAAGCCGCGCAGTCACCGAAGGCGAAGATGTTCTCGTCACGGGTGGTTTGCAGGGTAGGCAGCACTTGCAGTTGATTGATGCGGTTGGTCTCCAGGCCATCGATGTCCTTGAGGAACCCTGGCGCACGAATCCCGGCGGCCCAGACTTTCAGGCTGGCGTTGATCACTTTGCCATCCGCGGTGATCAGGCTGTCCGCCGTTACCTCGCTGACTGCGGCGTTGGTCATGACGTTGACCCCGAGTTTTTCCAGGGTTTTATGCACAGGCCCGCCGATCCGTTCCGGCAGGGCCGGCAGCACTCGTGGCCCGGCTTCGATCAGGGTGATGTGCATGTTTTCCGGTTTGATCCGATCCAGGCCATAAGCCGCCAGTTCATGGGCGGCATTATGCAGTTCGGCGGCCAGTTCGACCCCGGTGGCACCGGCACCGACGATGGCGACGCTGATCTGCTCGACCTTGTCGGTCTGCCCCGCGTGCGCGCGCAAGTAGTGGTTGAGCAACTGCTGATGGAAGCGCTCGGCCTGTTTGCGGGTATCCAGGAACAGGCAGTGCTGCGCCGCGCCCTGGGTGCCGAAATCGTTGGTGGTGCTGCCGACGGAGATCACCAGCGAGTCGTAAGGCACTTCCCGGGCGGGCACCAGTTCCAGCCCGGCTTCATCATAAGTGGCGGCCAACTGGATTTTTTTATTGGCGCGATCAAGCCCGCTCATGCGCCCTAGCTGGAACTCGAAGTGGTTCCATTTCGCTTGGGCAACATAGTTGAGTTCGTCTTCGGACGAGTTCAATGACCCGGCCGCGACTTCGTGCAACAGCGGTTTCCAGATGTGGGTCAGGTTCGCGTCGACCAGCATCACGCTGGCCGTGCCGCGCTTGCCCAGAGTCTTACCCAGACGGGTAGCCAACTCCAGACCGCCGGCGCCGCCGCCGACAATTACAATACGATGGGACATGGGGATAACTCGCAAGGCTAAAGGAAATCGGTGTGGTTACCCAAGCGAGCGCGAAGCAGCTCATAGCGTCAGGTAACTGATAAATCGGCTCAACAGGCCCAGACCAATGGTCACTGCCAATACCAGCACCAGGAGCATCCATGGCCGGAAAGGCCGGCGCTCGACTCGGTGTTGGGACAGTTGCAGATACGCTTCGACATGCTTTTGGTCTTCGGGGTTCAGGCGGCTGGTCATAAAGGCCTCGTCAGGTAGACGTTGCTGAAGGTGAAGAAGCTACAGGCAGACTCAACGAACGTTGAATGGAGAATAGCCGCTGTCCGGAATGGGCTCGACGCTCACCGTATCGTCCAGTCGAATGATGCCACTTTGTAACACCCGGGCGGTGATTCCGCCATGTCCGCGCACGGCCTGAAACGTCCCGGGGCCCAGGTTGTGTTGCAGACGTGCGCAGGGCTGGCACCAGCCGGTGGTTTCGAAAATCGCCTGGCCGATTCGGAAACGCCGGCCCTTGAGGCTGAACAGATTGATCCCACTGATAACGAGATTGCGCCGCAAATCTTCAGGCTTGACCGGTTGATCGTCCGGGCGGCCCATCAGCGAACTGATCACCGCCAGATGCTCCCACTGAATCAGCGTCACCTGCCGTGCATTGCGTACGCCGGGTCGGGCGCGATCGCCAGTCAAGCCGGCCTCCAGTCGCGCTTCCACGGCATCCAGTTCGATCATCGGTACGTGACGTTCCGGGCGCACGCCAATCCAGCGTACGCGGCCGGTTTGCGGGACTTCGGCAATCAGTTCCTGCAATGGACTCACAGGCTGATCCCGACGTCGAACACGATGCTGCGTCCCAGGTTGCTGCGCAGGAAGTCCGGCGCATCGGGATGCGCGAACAAAACACGTGCGAAAGTCGGGCCCACCAGCGACAGCGAGCGCCAGCCCTGGCGCAGGTATTCGGTGGGCGGCGGGAAATGACTGTTGAGGTCCAGCACTTCGCGCTTGAGGCTGGCGAAGGCAATGATGTCCAGTTCGCCCAGATCCATGCCGCGTTCTTTGTAGTTGTGCGCTTTTTTGCGCAAGGTCGGCGCCAGCCGCAGCAGGAACTCGTTGGCCGGTATGCGACGGGGCTTGGCCTCGCGCCGTACCAGCTGGCTCAGGGAGAACGCGCTGCGCCGCCGCTGCAGTTCGTCGCGCCACTCATCATTGAGGCGTCGGCCCTCGTCGAGCACGAAGAACACCTCGAAACTGGCGTCGCGAAACAACACGTCCGGCGGCTCCCCGGCCGGGGCGAATTCGTCGGCACGGTAGGGAATGTTCAGGCCTTGCAGCAGGCGTTGGCAGACCCAACGCTCACGCTCCCATTTGCGGGCATTGGACAGGAACGCGTTGGCTTGCTCGGCCGCAATGGTCAGCAGGCGTAAGTAATCTGAATCATCCATACGCCCAAGCTTAGCGCTCAAATGTGATTGCAAAGAAGACAGTTTATCGGAGAGGGGCAAATCCTCGCGCCTTCCAGCCCGGTTCAGGGCACTGCACAAAACGGATAGTGGTCTGCGCAATGCGGATATTGACCCGCGCCTGGTGACTCTACCCTCGGCTGTACGGACGTGAGCCGTGCTACCGCTGCTCCTGAAAAAACAACAACAAGAGATGAATGCCATGCGCAAGATCGACGTACATGAGGTTATCGACAACGCTCGGTTCAACCGCTTTCACTGGATGGTGCTGTTCTGGTGTGCCCTGATCATCATTTTCGATGGTTACGATCTGGTGATCTACGGCGTGGTCTTGCCGATGCTGATGAAAGAGTGGGGGCTCAGTCCTCTGCAGGCCGGTGCACTGGGCAGCTATGCACTGTTCGGCATGATGTTCGGCGCGCTGTTCTTCGGACCGCTGTCGGACAGGATCGGCCGCAAGAAAGCCATCACGATCTGCGTGATCCTCTTCAGTGGTTTTACCGTGCTCAACGGGTTCGCCCGAAATCCTACCGAGTTTGGTCTTTGTCGCTTCATTGCCGGCCTGGGCATTGGTGGCGTGATGCCCAATGTCGTGGCGTTGATGAACGAATACGCGCCGAAAAAAATCCGCAGCACCCTGGTGGCGATCATGTTCAGTGGCTACTCGGTGGGTGGCATGCTGTCCGCCGGGCTGGGTATCGTGCTGATCCCGAGTTTTGGCTGGCAGTCGGTGTTTTATGTGGCGGTCCTGCCATTGCTGCTGTTGCCGCTGATCATGTACTTCCTGCCCGAGTCGGTGGGTTTCATGCTGCGCCAGGGGCGCAATGAAGAAGCCCGCAACATTCTCCAGCGGATCGACCCGGCCTACGTCGCACAGACCGATGATCAGTTGCACATGAATGAAGTGAAGGGCACTGGCACTCCGGTGTTGCAGCTGTTCCGCGAGGGCCGTGCACTGCGCACGTTGATGTTGTGGCTGGCGTTTTTCTGCTGCCTGCTGATGGTCTACGCCTTGAGCTCCTGGCTGCCCAAACTGATGGCCAACGCCGGTTACAGCCTGGGCTCGAGCCTGTCGTTCCTGCTGGTGCTGAACTTCGGGGCGATCTTCGGTGCAGTCGGCGGCGGTGTGCTGGGTGACAAGCTCAACCTGCCGCGTGTGCTATCGGTGTTCTTCGCCATGGCGGCGGTGTCGATCACTCTGTTGGGCTTCAACAGCCCGATGCCGGTGTTGTACCTGCTGATCGCCATCGCCGGCGCCACCACCATTGGCTCGCAGATTCTGTTGTACGCGTGCGCCGCCCAGTTCTACTCCATGAACATCCGCTCTACCGGTCTGGGCTGGGCTTCTGGCATCGGGCGCAATGGTGCGATCGTCGGACCACTGCTGGGGGGGGCCTTGCTCGGGATCAGCCTGCCGCTGCAACTGAACTTCATGGCGTTTGCCTTGCCCGGTGCGATTGCCGCCGTCGCCATGACGGTGTTCGCCATCAGCAGTCGGCGCAGTGCCCGACAACCACTACCAGGCGCGCAGCAGGGCTCGTCTGACGGAGCTGTCGGCGAGGCTTCATGAAAACCTTGATGCGCGACTTTTCCCTGTCTGCGGCCGTCGCCGGATTCATCGCCACAGTGATTTCCTACGCGGGTCCCTTGGTGATTATTTTCCAGGCCGCCGAGGCCGCGCACCTGTCGCGGGAAGTGCTGTCGTCGTGGGTCTGGGCGATTTCCATCGGCAGCGCCGTGCTCGGGATCGGTCTGAGTTTGCGCTACCGCGTGCCAGTGATCATCGCGTGGTCAGCGCCCGGTTCGGCGTTGCTGGTGGCGTTGCTGCCGGGGATCTCGATGCCGGAAGCGGTGGGTGCTTATCTCGTCAGCAGCCTGATCATTTTCCTGGTCGGGGTGTCGGGGGCGTTTGACCGGATCATCGGCAAGCTGCCGGCAGCGGTTGCGGCGGCGATGCTGGCGGGGATTCTGTTCAGCTTCGGCACCGGGTTGTTCGTCTCGTTGCAGGGTAAGCCGTTGCTGGTGCTGGCGATGTTTGCCACGTACCTGATCTGCAAACGGCTGATGCCGCGTTATGCGGTGCTGATGGTCCTGCTGGTGGGCTGCTCGATGGCTTTGCTCGCCGGTGATCTGCATCGCGAGGCGTTGGTCATCGGTTTGGCCACGCCGGTGTGGATCACCCCGGCGTTCAGCCTCAGCGCAACGCTGAACATCGCCTTGCCGCTGGTGATGGTGGCGCTGACCGGCCAGTTCGTTCCCGGCATGGCGGTGTTGCGCGCCAGCGGCTACGCCACGCCATCCGGCCCGATCATCGCCAGCAGCGCATTGGGCACGGCACTGTTGGCGCCGTTCGGTTGCCACGGGCTGAATCTGGCGGCGATTACTGCGGCCATTTGCACTGGCCGCGAGGCCCACGAAGATCCCGGCAAGCGCTATGTGGCAGGGGTGGTGGGTGGCCTGTGTTACCTGGTGCTGGGGATCTTTGGCGCCACCCTGGTCTCACTGTTTTCCGCATTCCCCAAGGAACTGATCGCGGCGCTTGCCGGGCTGGCGCTGTTCGCCGCGATTGCCGGGGCGTTGGCGGGCGCGATGGCGGTGCCAGGTGATCGCGAAGCCGCGCTGGTGACCTTTCTCACCACCGCCTCGGGCATGTCGCTGTTTGGGTTGTCCGCTGCCTTTTGGGGGCTGATTTTCGGCATGGCCACCCACTTGATGTTGAGCACCCGTCGCCCCGTCTCTCGCAGTGAATCCACTGCTGAAGCACTTCAACCTGTCGATCAATAAAAATAAGAGAAAAAAACGATGAAACAGATTCTTCCAACAACCGGTTCAGTGTTGTCCATGGCTGTCGTCTCGAGTTTCTCCTCTGGCGCTACTGCCGCCGAGGGCGGTTTCATCGAAGACACCACGGCCACCCTGCAAGCACGCAATTACTACTTCAGCCGGGACTTTTCCGACATCGTCGGGGCAAATCAACAATCGAAGGCCGAAGAATGGGCGCAGGGATTCATCCTCAACGTTAAATCGGGTTATACCCAAGGGCCCGTCGGTTTCGGCGTGGATGTGATCGGCCTGCTCGGCCTCAAGCTCGACAGCAGCCCGGATCGGGTCAATACCGGTTTGCTGCCCGTACAGGATGACGGGCGCGCGGCGGACAATTACAGCCGTCTGGAGGGCGCGTTGAAGGTGCGCTACTCCAAAACCGAACTGAAGGCGGGTGAGCTGCAACCCAACCTGCCGGTGCTGGTGTTCAGTGATATCCGACTGCTACCGCCCAGCTATCAGGGTGCGAGCATCAGCTCCAATGAGATCAATGGCCTGACACTGCAGGCCGGTCATTTGAATACGACCAGCCTGCGCAACGAAGCCGGTGACGAAAAAATGCAGGCCATGCTCGGTCACGTACCGCAACGTCAGGTCAGCAGTGACGGCTTCAATTTTGCCGGTGCCGATTACGTCTTCAACGATAAACGCAGCTCGGTCAGCGCCTGGTTCGGGCAACTGGAAGATATCTACAACCAGCGCTTCCTGGGTTTCAAGCACAGCCAGCCGATGGGTGACTGGATATTGGGGGCAAACCTCGGCTACTTCGATTCGCGCGAGGACGGCAAAAAGCTGCTGGGCAATATCGACAACCAGGCGTTCTTCTCGCTTCTGTCGGCCAAGCGTGGCGGTCACACGTTTTATGTCGGTTATCAGGGCATGTTCGGCGACAGCGCGTTCCCACGGGTGTTTGCCAACATCTCACCGCTGGGCAACGAAGTGCCGACCTACGAGTTCGCCTACACCGACGAGCGCTCCTGGCAGGCGCGTTACGACTATGACTTCGCGGCCCTGGGAGTACCGGGACTGACCAGTACCCTGCGCTACATCAGCGGCAACAATGTCGATACCGGCAAGGGGTATGAGGGCAAGGACCGTGAGCGTGACCTGGACATCGGCTATGTGCTGCAGAGCGGCAGCCTCAAAGGCCTCGGCATTCGTGTGCGCAATGCGATGGCGCGTTCCAACTACCGCAGTGATATCGATGAGAATCGCTTGATCCTCAGTTACACCTGGACACTGCTATGAGCCACTGATCACAGGTTGCTCGTGCAATCACCCATGACTTCGTATGTCACGCGACGGGTCTGAGCCTGATGATCGACATACACCATGGTCGCTGGCACAACGCCGCACGCGGTGGCGGTGTCCGACACGGAAACCACCTTGGCGATGTCCAGCGGCTGTGCCGGGTTATACAAGACAGCGAGCGGCTCGTTGTCAGCGGCCATGGCCGAGGTGGCGATAAGGGCCAGAAACAGGCTGATCAAGGTTTTCATTTTTCTGTACTCCGCGTTGATTCCGATACCTGAATTCTAGTCTTCGCCCGCAACCGAAAAAGGGGCCAACGCCTGATACAGCCTTACATTAAACGTAACAGTCACCCACCCTGGAGGGCTCATGGATTTGCTTAACAACTTGCGCGTGTTCGTCCGTGTCGTGGACTGCGCAAGTTTCACCGCCGCCGCCGACGCACTGGAATTGTCCACCGCGCAAGTCTCGCGCCTGGTCGCGGACCTGGAGCAGCATGTGCAAGCGCGCCTGCTGCAACGCACCACGCGGCGCTTGAGCCTGACCGAGGCCGGCGAGCGCTTCCTGTTGCGCAGTCGCCTGATACTCGAAGAAATGGAGGAGGCGACCGCGGAGGCTCGCGGCGCCCATCTCAAGCCAAGCGGTCGGTTGCGGGTGCACAGCATGAACGGCCTGGGGGTGTTGATCACGCCGCTGATTGCCCGGTACAGCGAGCTTTATCCCGATGTGGTATTCGAGCTGACCCTGTCGCAGCGCAATCCGGATCCTTTGGAAGAAGGGCACGATGTAGTTATTTCGATTGCCCACGAATTGGCCGATTCGCAATTCGTCGCCCAGGCCATCGGGCAAATCTACAGCGTGCCCTGCGCTTCCCCGGAGTACCTGCAACGCCTTGGTGTACCGGACAATCCGCTGGCGCTGAACGATCACCAGTGTTTGCGGATGCTCGACCCGTTGTACAGCGATCAATGGCTGTTCCAGGACGAAGCGGGCGAGCATGCCGTCAGCCCGGCCAGGACCTTCCAATGCAACGTCGCCGAGTCGATGGTCAAGGCTTCGGAGGCGGGCATGGGCATCAGCCTGATACCGTTTTACACCGCGACGCGGCCCCTGAGCGACGGCACCTTGTTGCGCTTGCTGCCGGACTACCGCCCGCGTCAGCGCAATGTGTATGCGCTGTATCCGTCGCGGCGCTTTCTCGATGCCAAGGTCCGCACGTGGGTGGACTTTCTCAAGGCCGAGTTACCCCGCTTGTTCGCTGAGCATGAAGCAGTGATGAACGATCCACGGCATTGGGCGTGAGGTCGAAGGGCGGGCAAAGGGCGGTGTAGACTGGGAGCCTGTTCTCTTTCGGCAAGCCAACGGAGTGTGCCCCGCCATGATCGGCGCCGAGTTACTGTCATCCGAAACCCTCACGGTGGGGTGGTTGATCTATGTGCCGGTGCTGATCTGGGCCGTTGCGCGAGTGTCCTGGGTCGAGCTGTTCAGTGACAGGCGTCGCCAGCATTTGCTGTTCGGTACGGTGTTTGCGCTGTTTGCGTTGTGGCTGGTGCGTCGGGACTTCGATACCGGCGTGTCCTATCACTTTATCGGCATGACGGCGGTGACGCTGTTGCTGGACTGGCCGCTGGCGATCGTCGGCGGTCTGGTGGCGCAAGCAGGGCTGGTGTTGCTGGGCCGTCAGGACCTGATGGCCATGGGGGTCAATGGCGCGCTGTTCATTTTGTTGCCGGTGTTGATCACCGAATGCTGTGCGATTCTGGTGGAGCGCGCGCAGCCACGAAATCCCTTCGTGTACATCTTCGTTTCCGGTTTCTTCGCCGCAGCCCTTTCAGCGTTGCTGTGCCTGCTGCTATCGCTGACGTTGTTGTGGTACGACGAACGTTTCGCCATGCCGTACTGGCTGGAAGATTTTATCGGTTACCTGTGGCTGATCATTTTTCCCGAGGCGTTCATCAATGGCATGGTGGTCAGCGCGTTGGTGGTGTTCTGCCCCGAGTGGCTGGAGACCTTCAACCGCACGCGCTATCTGTCGGCGCCCTGGAAGGACGACGATCCTGAGTCTTGAGCCCGGTTCCTGAAGGCTGTTGCCAGCGTTTCAATCAATCAGCTGATCAATCAAAACCACGTTGGAATAGATCAGGCTGCCATCGCTCGCCCGGTGTCCGACCAGATGGAACTGACCACGCTCGTAGTGCAAATAGACGCGCATCTGACAGTCGGACAAGGGGCCGTACCCCTCTGGCAAGACCAGGTTCAATGTGTCCATGTCGACATCGACCATGGCTTCAGGCTCCTGGGTTTTCTGCAGGCGTTCTTCAGCTTCCTCCAGCCGTAGATGGAGGGGGCCGTCGACGTAAAAATGGATCTCACCTATTGGGACGGACTTTTGGTCGGCGCTGGGTTTGCACCTGCCTTCGAGCGTAAGGTTACTCATGACGAATCCTCCATCGGGGCTGCTGGAAATCTGCAATTGAGTATAGCTACCAGCCGGATCTCGCTTGCCGACCTATACTTTTTACTGGTTTTGCCACCACGGGTGGTAGTTGCCTGCCCTGCCTGGACGTCAGTGGCGATGCTTGCGCATAACCAATGAGCAACAGGAATAGGATGAAGAGAAAATGGCGATAGCAATTGTCTTGATTCTGATCGTTATTGCCTCAGTGCTCTTTCATGTACTAGCGCCTTGGCATGCGGCACCGCCCGCCTCCAACTGGGGATCAATAGACACCACACTTTTCATTACCCTGATCATTAGCGGAATATTTTTCATCGCCATTACGGTGTTCATGGCAGTCGCCGTGATGCGTTATCGCCATAAGGAAGGTTCCAGGGCGCACTACCAGCCAGAAAGTAAAAGGTTGGAGTTCTGGTTGATTGTAGTGACCTCGATAGGTATCGCCGCGATGTTGGCGCCGGGCCTGGTTGTCTACAATGATTTCATCCGGGTGCCGAAAGATGCTTATGAACTTGAAGTGGTTGCCCAGCAGTGGCAGTGGGCCTTTCGTTTTCCCGGTCAGGACGGAAAGTTGGGGAAATCGGATATCAAGTTTGTCAATGCCATCAATCCCCTCGGCGTTGATCCCAAGGATCCCGCCGGGCAGGACGATGTACTTATAAAAAATAATGAAATCAGACTTCCGCTGGATCGGCCGGTAAAAGTTTTACTGCGGTCTAAAGATGTATTGCACAATTTTTATATACCGCAAATTCGCAGCAAGATGGACATGGTGCCGGGGATGGTGTCGTACTTTTGGTTTACGCCGACTAAAACCGGGAAATATGAAGTCCTTTGCGCTGAATTTTGTGGCGTAGGTCATTACAACATGCGCGGCCAGATGATCGTGGAGGAGCAGGGTGCCTTCGATCAATGGCTGAACAGCCAGCCGACCTTTGCGCAGACATTAGTGTCAGCTGCCAAACCCAGTCAGGACAGCGTGCTGGAAAAAGGTCGCCAGTTGGTCGAACAATACGGCTGCAGTGCCTGCCATAGCCAGGATGGCAGTACCCGTCTCGGCCCGGGATGGAAGGGGCTGTACGGTCGCACTGAACAGTTTGCCGATGGCACCAGTGCGCTGGTCGATGAGGCTTACCTGAAAGAGTCGATCCTCACGCCGCAGGCCCGTCTGGTACAGGGCTACCCGCCGGTCATGGTGGCCTATACTCTCAATGACGATGAACTGGGCGCGCTCATCGCCCTGATCAAATCACTGGGTGTTGCGCCCCAAGCCTCGGGTTCAGGTGAGGACCTGGTGACGCAGGGACAACAGCTGGCCCAATCGCTCGGCTGTCTGGCCTGCCACAGTGTCGATGGCAGCAAGGGCGTCGGCCCCAGCTGGCAGGGCCTGTATGGCGAGACCGTAACCTTTGCCGACGGTACGAGTATCAAGGCCGACGAGGGCTATATAAAGGATTCGATTCTTGATCCCGGCGCCAAAATCGTCAAAGGCTATGCAGCCGTCATGCCGGCCTTTACCCCGAGTGATCAGGAGTTGAACGCACTGATCGCTTTTATCAAATCCAAAGCCAATGCCGACGCTGACGCGAACAAGGCTGAGCCAGGGAAGCAGCCGTAAGCAGCCAGGAATGCACCGAAACTTCGACAGGAGGATGACGTGATGGCCTATGCGGAGCAAGCCGAAACAGAAGCACTGCACGAGCCTAAAAGTTTCCTGACCAAATACATCTGGAGTCAGGACCACAAGGTCATAGCCATTCAATACTCCCTGACGGCTTTGTTCGTGGGTGTTATCGCCGTGGTGTTGTCTGGCTTGATGCGCTTACAGCTAGGCTTCCCCGGCAGTCTGGAGTTCATGGACGCCAGTGCTTACTATCAGGCGATGACCATGCACGGCATGATCATGGTCATTTACCTGCTGACGGCCTTGTTTTTGGGTGGCTTCGGTAACTATCTGATCCCGCTGATGGTGGGCGCCCGCGACATGGTCTTCCCCTATGTCAACATGCTGAGCTACTGGTTCTACCTGCTGGCGGTCGTGGTGTTGCTCTCCAGTTTCTTTGTCCCCGGCGGCCCCACCGGTTCGGGCTGGACGCTCTATCCGCCCCAGTCCATTTCTCAGGGAACACCGGGGGTTGAATGGGGCATCGTCATGATGCTCGTCTCACTGGCGATTTTTATTGTTGCCGCCACCATGGGCGGATTGAACTACGTCACCACGGTGTTGCAGGCGCGCACGCACGGCATGACATTGTTTCGCATGCCGCTCTCCGTATGGGGAATCTTCATGGCCTCGATCATGGCCTTGCTGGCTTTCCCGGCGTTATTTGTCAGTGCGGTCATGATGCTGTTTGACAAGCTGTTGGGCACCAGCTTCTTCATGCCGGCGATGATCTCGCTGGGGCAGCAGCTCGATCACCAGGGTGGCAGCCCGATATTGTTCCAGCACCTGTTCTGGTTCTTTGGCCACCCGGAAGTCTATATCGTTGCGCTCCCTGCGTTTGGTCTGGTCTCCGACCTGATCAGCACGCATGCGCGCAAAAATATCTTCGGCTACCGAATGATGGTGTGGGCCATTATTGCGATTGGCGTGCTCAGCTTTGTGGTCTGGGCGCACCATATGTATGTCAGCGGAATGAACCCGTACTTTGGCTTTTTCTTCGCCGTTACCACCTTGATCATCGCGGTGCCGACTGCCCTGAAAGTCTACAACTGGGTGCTGACCCTTTGGCGGGGCGACATCCATCTGACTGTGCCGATGCTGTTTGCCCTGGCCTTTATCGTCACCTTCCTGGTCGGCGGTCTGACCGGGTTGTTCCTCGGCAATGTGATCGTCGATATTCCGCTCTCGGACACCTATTTCGTCGTAGCCCATTTTCATATGGTCATGGGGGTCGCACCGGTACTGGTGGTGTTCGGCGGTATTTATCATTGGTTCCCGAAGGTCTCCGGGCGCATGTTTAACGACACCCTGGGTAAGTTGCATTTCTGGATAACTTTTCTGGGCACCTACGCCATCTTCTTCCCGATGCACTATCTGGGCTTCCAGGGGATGCCTCGTCGGTACTACGCCTATGACAACTACGCCTTCATTCCGCAGTCGGCGCAAGAGTTGAATGCCTTCATTACGGTGGTCGCATTGATCGTCGGCGTTTCCCAACTGCTGTTCCTGTTCAACATGGCCTGGAGTGTATTTAAAGGTAAACCCGCAGGCAGTAACCCTTGGGGCGCGGCCAGTCTGGAATGGCAAACGCCGGACACCCCACCGGTACACGGTAACTGGGGAGCCAAGCTACCGGTGGTGCATCGTTGGGCCTATGACTACAGCGTGCCGGGGATAGAACAGGATTTCGTGCCGCAAACGGTCTCCGCCGAGGAACTGGAGCAAATGCGGCAACTCAGTGCCGGAACCAGGATAGCGGACGTTAAAACATGAACAGACAGCTATTGAGAAATGCCGACGGCGCTGACCCCGGCGGCAGTTGGAATCGCGATCCTGAAGGTATTCAGTCCGCCGAGGGTACCGATCGAAACCAAATCGCAAAAACAGGCCTGCGCTTGTTTCTGGTCGTGGTGAGCTCGTTATTCTTTCTCTTCCTGCTCGCTTTTATCGCCCGCTCACAAATGGCCGACTGGCTCCCCCTGACAGAACCCATGGCGCCGCTGGCCAATCCATGGCAGCTGTGGGTGAATTCGGCTTTTCTGGTATTGAGTTGCATCGCTCTGCAGTGGTCGCGCATGGCCGCCCACCGGGCTCGAATGGACGCAACGGTCATTGGTTTTGTATTGGGGGGAGGATTTGCCATTGCCTTTCTGGCGGGGCAACTCTGGGTCTGGCAGCAGTTTGCCGCCTGGGGCTACTTTGTCGCCAGCAATCCGGCCAACAGTTTCTTCTACCTGTTGACCGGCGTGCACGGCCTCCACCTGTTGGGCGGGTTGATCGCGTGGGGCAGGACCGTCGCTAAATTCTTGCGTCATGTGCCGTTGCCGCAACTCAGCGCCAGCGTAGAGCTCTGTGCCATCTATTGGCATTACTTGTTGGGTCTTTGGTTCGTGCTATTCGCGCTGTTGACCAGCACGCCGGAAATCTATGAAGCCATCGCCAGATTCTGCGGCCTGAGGTGAAAAACCATGGCATCGCATCCACAAGTCCCCGCCGAGTCCGGCTCATCCAATCCACCAGACTCACCGCCTGCACCGGGATGGCAGGGCATCGCCAGCGACTGGTCCTCGGATAGAGAGGTCTTCAAGCAGGTGCCTTGGGGCAAGGCGATGATGTGGATATTCCTGCTCAGCGATACTTTTATATTCACCTGTTTTTTAACCGGCTACATGTCGGTACGCATGACCATCACCACCGCATGGCCGAATCCCAGTGAAGTGTTTGCATTGACGATCGGTGGTAGAGAAATCCCGCTCATTCTGATCGCCATCATGACCTTTGTGCTGATCAGCAGCAGCGGCACGATGGCCATGGCAGTCAATTACGCCTATCGCCGTGATCGCGCGAAAACCGCAGCCCTGATGCTGGCGACTGCTGCCTTGGGTGTGGCCTTCGTCGGCATGCAGGCATTTGAATGGAGCAAGCTCATCGCAGAGGGAGTGCGTCCTTGGGGGAATCCCATGGGGGCGGCACAATTTGGCGCCGCCTTTTTCATGATTACCGGTTTCCACGGACTGCATGTGTCGATCGGCGCTATCTACCTCGGCATTGTGGCGATGAAAGTATTGCGGGGAGATTATGAGCACTCCGGAAACTATCAGAACGTCGAGATAGCCGGGCTTTATTGGCACTTCGTGGATTTGGTGTGGGTGTTTATTTTTGCTTTCTTCTATTTATGGTAGAGGAGCACGGGTGATGGCACATGCTCAGGGTCAGCAACATCCAATCAGTTTGTATCTCAAAATCTGGGGGCTGTTATTCGTCCTCAGTACGCTGTCGTACCTTGTCGACTATTTCCAGTTCCACGGCTACCTCCGGTGGTCACTGATTATCACTTTCATGTTGCTGAAGGCAGGCTTGATTGTCTCCATCTTCATGCATATGGCCTGGGAGCGGTTGGCCATGGTGTACGCCATATTGGTGCCACCTTTGTGTTTACTGGTGCTCGTCGGACTGATGGCCACCGAGGCAGACTATGTTTTCCTCAGCAGGGTCATTTCCTTTGGCCAATAAGCAGCCTTCGGATGGCCCTCAGTCTCCAGGAGCTAACCCGATATCACGCGCTTGAACTGATGCCATTTGTGCTGCCAGGCTACTGTCCAGTGGGGGGCTGCCGCTCCCGTGCCGGCGATTTCCAGCATTGGATGATGTCCGATTACCTGGTCCAGTACTGATTCCTGATTCGGTTCAACATCCACGAAGAAGATGTGTTTGCCCTCTTTTACCGCCTGCTTGAAATTGCGGAAGTGAGTGTTCGGCACCTGGAACCCAAAAAAACCGCCTTCCCAGATGCTGAAGCCCAAAATAACAATAGCAAGGAAGATGAAGGGCATCCAGCCTGCGGCGGATTCGGTCCAGCCCATCCAATAGGAGCCACCCAGGACCAGTGCCGCGAGTGGCACACCGATCACCGCACCAATCTCACCAGAGTGAACAGCATCTTGTTCCATCAACGAGCTAATCTCGTGGAGGTGATGTTGTTCAACATCAGCAACCTGTTCACTGAGCACATGAATCTGTTCTGAATTGATGCCGCTGGCTTCCAGTTCATTTTCAACGGTTTCAAGATCGTCGAGATTGTCACTGATGTAATAGTGTCGGTTCATGCCACACCTCCCATCTCGTTTATTTTTGCTGTAGACCTCCTCTGTCCAGCAGCCGTTAACTGAGATTTACCGTCGGTATTGGTACCCGTGGGAAACGTTGCACTCTTCATGCAACCCGAAAGTAGTATAGCACTCGCTAGCATGCGGAAAATTGGGTGTCAAGATCCAAAAAAAAACGGCATCAGTGCCTGGCACACCTCATCGATTTCTCGCGTAAGACACACCGCTGATGATCGGGATCAGTGGCGCGGGTCGAAATCGCCGCTGAACAGCTCGTCCTCGGCATCCGGGGCCACTGGAATCTTGTGCTCTTCCGACGCCCAGGCGCCCAGGTCGATCAGTTTGCACCGGTCGGAACAGAACGGCCGGAATTTGCTCTCGGGGCTCCATTCGACAGGGGCACCACAGGTTGGGCATTCGACGGTTGGGATCTGGCTCATGACTGGCCTCCACGCAAAGTAAGGTAAAAGTGATGCAGGCGTTCGACCTCGCTGTGCAGCCAGGTGAGGTCCCGGTCGTTGACCACCACGTCGTCGGCATGGCTTACGCGATCCTGACGGCTGGACTGGGCCTTGAGGATCGCCTGGACCTGCTGTTCGCTGGTCTGGTCACGCCGCAGGGTGCGTTCGATCTGCAACTGTTCGGGGGCATCGATCACCAGGACCCGTTGGGTCATGGCGTACTGGCCGGACTCGATCAGCAGCGGCGAAACCAGGATCGCGTAAGGTGATTTTGCCAGCGCCAGATGATGGGCAATCTCTTCGGCGATAAGCGGATGCAACAAGGCTTCCAGCCAAAGGCGTTGCTCCGGTACTTCGAAGATCAATTTGCGCAACGCGGCGCGGTCCAGTTGCCCGTCGGCTTGCAACACGCCGGGACCGAAGTGTTGGGTAATCTTCGCCAGCGCCGGCCGACCAGGTTCCACCACCCAGCGAGCGGCATGATCGGCATCGACCGCGTGCACGCCCAGGTCGATGAAGTGTTGGGCCGCCGCACTTTTGCCGCTGCCGATGCCGCCGGTCAAGCCGAGAATCCAGGGTTTTTCCACAGGGGTATTCATTTCAGACCGACAAACTGCCAATAGAAGTCGGTTATTTGACCACCCCAGAGCAAGGCAATCCAGCCGGCAATGGCCAGATAGGGTCCGAAAGGGATCGGCGTCGAAGTTTTTGCCTTGCGCAGGCGCAGGTAAACCGCGCCGATGATCGCGCCCACCAGGGATGACAAGACGATCGTCAGCGGCAGGATCTGCCAACCGCCCCAGGCGCCAAACATCGCCAGTAGCTTGAAATCACCATGCCCCATGCCGTCCTTGCCGGTGATCAGCTTGAACACCCAGAACACCGTCCACAGCGCCATGTAGCCGGCAATGGCGCCCCACAACGCCTCAGGCAATGGCACGAACAGATCGAGGCTGTTGACGATCAGCCCCAGCCACATCAGCGGTAGCACCAGAACATCCGGTAGCAGTTGATGCTCGGCGTCGATCAGGCTCATGGCCAGCAAGCCCCAGGTCAGGAGCAACGCCATGCCGGCTTGCCAGCCGAAACCGAAGTGCCAGGCAATGAATGCCGACAGCAGGGCGCAGGCCAGTTCGGTCAATGGATAGCGTTTGCTGATCGGCGTCGCGCATGCCGAGCAGCGCCCGCGCAGGAACAGGAAGCTGAATACCGGAATGTTTTCCCAGGCACGAATCCGGTGGCCGCAATGTGGACATTGGGAGTGCGGCAGCATCAGATTGTAGGTCGACAACGGCGTTTCGCCGGGCAGCCCGAGGATCTCATGGGCCTGCACGCGCCACTCGCGCTCGAGCATTTTCGGCAGGCGCCAGACCAATACATTGAGGAAGCTGCCAACCAGCAGGCCGACCACCCCAACGATGACGACGAAAGCCAGCGGGAAGTGAGTCAGAATTTCGTTCAAGGGCATGTCAGATCGCTGAGCCGAGTTGGAAGATGGGCAGGTACATCGCGACCACCAGGCCGCCGACAATAACACCCAGCACCACCATGATGAACGGTTCCATCAGGCTGGTGAGGTTGTCGACCATATTGTCGACCTCGTCCTCGTAGAAACCGGCGACCTTGTCGAGCATGTCGTCGAGTGCACCAGACTCCTCGCCAATGGCGGTCATCTGAATGGCCATGTTTGGAAATATGCCGGACGTGCGCATGGAAAAATTCAGCTGCATGCCCGTCGCAACGTCCTGCCGGATGCGCAGCACCGCGCGTTTGAACACGATGTTGCCGGTGGCGCCGGCCACCGACTCCAGGGCTTCCACTAGCGGCACACCGGCGGCGAAGGTCGTCGACAGCGTGCGGGCGAAACGGGCCACGGCGGACTTGTACATCAAGGTGCCTATCAGCGGCAGTTTCAGCAGCCAGGTGTCCATTCGGTCGCGAAAACCTTGCGAGGTTTTCAGGGCGTGGCGCACAGCGAAAGCGGCCGCGGTGAGCGCACCCAGCAACAGCCACCACCACGCTTGCATGAATTGCGACAGGTCGATGACCATCAGGGTGAAGGCCGGCAGCTCAGCGCCAAAGCCCTTGAATACGGATTCGAATTGCGGCACCACCTTGATCAGCAGGATTGCGGTCACGATGATCGCGACGCACACGACGATCAGCGG
The DNA here is from genome assembly GCF_059716155.1 of Pseudomonas sp. LBUM1649. Classification (NCBI taxonomy): domain Bacteria; kingdom Pseudomonadati; phylum Pseudomonadota; class Gammaproteobacteria; order Pseudomonadales; family Pseudomonadaceae; genus Pseudomonas; species Pseudomonas sp. LBUM1649. Next base: position 5,748,866 of record NZ_CP166807.1, on the reverse strand, counting down.
GTAGGTCATGGCTTTCTTGATTTTTGCCTTGAGACTTTCGCTTTTTTCCTTGTAGGTCGCCACCCGTTCCAGCAGGGTGTCCAGTGCGCCGGCCTGTTCCCCGGCGTCCACCATGTTGCAGTACAACTCATCGAAGTATTGCGGTTTTTTGCGCAGGGCCGCGGCGAAACTGTTGCCCGCCGCCACTTCCTGTTTCACCTCATCGACCAGCTTGCGCATGGCCGGGTTGTCGAAGCCTTCACCGATGATGTCGAATGACTGCAACAACGGCACGCCGGCTTTCAGCATGGTCGCCATCTGCCGGGTGAAGAGGGCAATGTCCTGGGCTTTGATGCGTTTGCCCAGATTGAAAATCGACGTGGTTTTTCTGCGCACCTTGCCGGGATTGATGCCTTGCTTGCGCAACTGCGCCTTGATCAGCGCCGGGTTCTGACCGTTCAACTCGCCCGTCACCTTCGTGCCTTTCCTGTCTGTGCCTTCCCAGGTGTACACGCTGGTTCTTGCTGCCTTGACTGCCATCTTCAGTCCTTGGTGACCCGGTTGATTTCTTCAAGGCTGGTAATGCCCTGCATGGTCAAGACTTATAGCCTAGTCAAGCGGTGGAACCAAACCAGCGGTCTTGAGGTGACAAAAAGTGTCAGATAGTGCGGTTCCTGAGGGTAGGAAGGGGCTTCGTGGCGACCGTGCACCCCGCGAACAGGGCGCGCTGGGCCTGGCATGGGCTGTGCTGCAGCTGGTGCAGATCATGAGATTCCGACTCATGCACGGAGGCTGTCAATGAACAATCAAAAAGGTTTTACGCTGATCGAATTGCTGATCGTTGTGGCGATCATCGGGATTCTGGCGACGTTTGCGATCCCGGCTTACTCCAAGTACCAGGCGCGGGCCAAGGTGACAGCGGGACTGGCGGAGATTTCGGCATTGAAGGTGCCGTTTGAGGATCTCATGAATCAAGGGACCGATCCGGATCTGAAGAAGGTGGGCGGTTCCGCAACCACTTCCAATTGCACTACGACAGCAGCGGGCAAAGCCTCAGATGGTACGGGCACGATTGGTTGCACAATCCTCGATGCTCCGGCGCCAGTGCTGAATAAAACCATTACCCTGACGCGTTCGATGACTGGCTGGGCGTGCACCACCGGTGTCGACCAGGAGTACGCGCCGAAAGGCTGCACGGGTGTTGCCCCGAAAGCTTGATCCATCACTTTACTGCCTGATACCCCGCCATTCGCGGGGTATTTTTTATTCCGCCGCTCAGGAATCCAGGGCATTGCAGAAAATCCCGACAATTCATGGCCTTAGGCCTTCTTCAAAACCCGCAACTTGCATGTAGATAATTTCCAACTCATGCATTTTGCATGATTGCGAAAAATGACTGTTTTTATAAGTAATTGATTTATAAGTAAATATAATCGGTTTCAAAGTTGGCACAGCGTTCGCAATATCTCTGGTAACCCTGCTGACAGATAACCCAGCAGATTTTCCAGTAAAACAGGAGTTACTTGTATGAAGAAGTTCGCTATTGCTGCCGCTACTGCTACCGCGCTGACCCTGACCATGGCCAACGCTGCATTTGCCCAGACTCAGGCCACACAAGCACCGATGATGCTGGCCGCCGGTGAAGTCACCGAAGCGAAAGAGGATGTTTCTGATACCTGGATCACTACCAAAGTCAAATCAGACCTGGTTACCGAAAAAGGCATTCCAGGTACCGATATCAAAGTAGAAACCAACAAAGGTGTTGTGTCCCTGTCGTCCACTGTTGCGGTAACGGATGCCCAGAAATCCACCGCCGTGGCGATCACCAAGAAAATCAAAGGCGTCAAAGCGGTCTCCGCTGACGGCTTGAAAGCCGAGTAAGGCAGACTTCTCGCCTGGACTGGGAGAAGGCGCGGTAGACGGGCTGAGTCATACGTCTGCCGCAACTGAAGAGTTCATGCGACCGGCCACAAGGATGTGGCCATTACAGGCCCTGGCATTCGTGTCGGGGCCTGTTCTATGTAAAGCAAAAGACTTTCAGTTACCGCGTTTACTGGTGATCTGCACTAAGCGGTTACCCTCGAACCGCAGCCCCAGCAGCAGGCCCTTTGCCCATCACTCAGCGTCCAGATGCAGTGGCGTAACGACCTTGCCGTCTTTTTCCGCTTCGCCCAACTGGGCATCAATGAAGTACACACGGTCGTCGGCGAGCTGACCCTTGTCCACCAGATAATCCTTGATGCTGCTGGCGCGTTCCTGGCCCAGCTCACGCAAAAGCACTTCGCTGGAACTCCAGAACTGGATCACCTCCGCGCGCATTTTCGCGGTGCGATCTTCTTTGCCCAGGTCTTTCCATTCGGCGGGTGGCTGGACCTTCAGGCGTGTGCGGTAGATCCCTTCCAGCAGCGGACCTTTTTCGCTGTCGGGCACCTCCAGCAAATTCGCCTTCGCCGGCACCTTGTCGCCGCGGCGCTGGAGCATTTTGTAGTAGTTGTACTGATATTCCCGTTCCAGGCGTTGCTCGGCAATCAGCGGGCCGTCACTGCTCTTGGCGGCGGTGCCTTCGATTTCCAGGCGCAGGGCCGGACGTTCCTCGAGGGCCTGGGACAGTTTGACCAGTGCCGCTTCGGCGTCCTTGCTCAGGTCGCTCGACCCGGGCGCGAATGACACGGTACCCAGGTCTTGCGAACCACCACCGGTCACCAGACCACCAATGAGTTTGAATGGCGCGGCGGCAGCCTTGACGATCAGGTTGCGCAGGGTCTGCCAGACAATCGGCATCACGCTGAACTGCGGATTGTTCAGGTCGCCGGTCACCGGCAGTTCGATGGAAATCTTGCCATCGACGTCCTTGAGCAAGGCGATGGCCAGTTTCAGTGGCAGGCTCACGGCATCCGGGCTGTCGACTTTTTCGCCCAGTTGCAACTGCTCGACCACCACTTTGTTTTCAGCCTTGAGCTGACCCTTGATGATCACGTAATGCAGATCGAGGTTGAGTCGGCCCTTGCGGATGCGATATCCGGCGAACTTGCCGGAGTAGGGGGTCAGTGTGGTCAGTTCCACGCGTTTGAAGCTGGTGGCGATGTCGAGGCCGGCCATCGGGTCGAACGGATTGACCGCGCCCTTGATGGTCACCGGTGCGTAGCGGTCAACCTTGCCTTTGATGTCGACACTGGCCCGTTTCGCCTGACGGCTGTCGATGGTGCCGATCGAACCGTTGAGCTGCTGAATGGCGGTGGCGAAGTTCGGGGTCAGGCTGAAGTCGGCGAAGTTCGCAGAACCGTCGTTGATGGCAATGCCACCGATATGGATGCCCAGGGGCTTGTCCTTGCTGGCGGCGGGTTTGGCGGCGGCGGGCTTGGCGCCGGAGTCGGCCGGTTGCGGGATCAGCAGATCATCGATGTTGGTGGTCCGGTCATCGTTGATCATGAAGCGCGCATAGGGTTGCAGCAGGTTGATCTTGTCGATCGACAGGCTGTCGCCGTGTTGGTAGTTCAGGCCTTCGACCACCAACCGTTGCCACTTGAGAAAGTCGCGGGTTTTCAGGGTGTCGAGGGTATGCAGTTGATCGACCTGGGCGCGGCCGGTGACGCTGAGCGCCAGCGGGTCGGTGCTTTTCAGGTTGACCGCCACGTCGCTGCCGAGCATGCCGCTGCGCAGTTCCAGGCGAATGAACGGGCTGATGTAGGACTGGGCGAGGCGCAGGTCGATGTCCTTGGTCTGTACGTTGAGCCTGGCGCTGACCGGAGCCAGGTTGACCTCGCCATCGGCCGTGAGCTTGCCCTGTTTGCCTACGCCGGTGTCGAGTTTGAGGATGAAGGGCGAGCCATTGAGGCTGTCGAACTTCTGCAAATCGAGATTCAGCGGGCTCAATTCCAGTTCCACCGCAGGCTGCGCTTTGCGGTCCGCCAGATGCACTTTGTTATCGCGCAATTGCACATCGTTGAGCAGCACTTGCCAGGGTTTGCCTGGCGTCGCCGGTTCGGGTTTCGGTGAATCAGCGGCCGCCGGGGTGCTCGGCTTTTCGGCGTTGGCCTTGGCCGCCGGTTTGGACGGTTGGCTGGCGAACAGTTTCTGCCAGTCGAGTTGCCCGTCGGCTTCCAGTGCTGCCCAGGTTTCCAGCTTGTGGCTGCGGATCTTGCCGACCACCACTTGTTGCTTGGCCAGGTCCACCGTGGTTTCGCTGATGTCCAGACGCTCGAGTTTCGCCAGCGGCCGTCCGTCCGGGGCCTTGATCGCGAAGGGTGCGACGCTGACCGCGACGTTACTCAGCAGCAGTTCGGTTTGCTTGGACAGGTTGAGTTTGTAATCGGTACTGAGGTTGAGAACACCGCTTTCGAGGTCCAGTGGCACCGCGTCGCGCACATAGGGCCAAAAGGATTTCATCTTGCCATCGGTGATTTTCAGCTTACCTTCGGAGGCGAGCGGGATCAGGCTGAAGTTGCCGGTCCAGTCGATCTGTCCGCCTCCCGGGCCGATGGCGACCAAGGTCATGTCGGCACTGTCTTCGGGCAGGGTGCTGAGGTTTTTCAACTCGAAATCGAGTTTGTCGTAGAGGAATTCGATGGGTTCGCTGGGACGGTTATCCACGAAGTGCACGGCACCACCCGCCAGATTGATCCGGTCTATTCGCAGCGGGAACGGTTTAGCATCGGGATCCGCGGGCGTCGGCTCGCTCTGTGGCAGTTTGAACAACCCGGTCAGGTTCAGTTTGCCGTCCTTGTCGAAAAGCACCTCGGTCTTGGACTTTTCCAGTTCGACATCCGACAGATGCAGCGCCTTGGTCCAGAGACTGTCGAGTTGCAGGTTGGCGTACAGGCGTTCGAAGCCGAGCTGCTCCTTGCCGGGTTCGCCGATGTTCAGGCCCCAAAGGGTCACTTCAAGGCTGAACGGGTTGAGCTCGATACGCTGGAGGGTGGCGGGCATCGTGGCGTAGTTGGCCAGTTGTTGGTTGGCAACGCGCAACGCGATGCCCGGCAAAATCAGAAAGCCCAGCAGACTGTAGAGGGCCAGAGCAGTCAACAAGGCGCCGATGGCGCGAATCAATCCTTTGTACATGTGCGGCTTCATCTGTCTGAATCGGAGTGCGTTGGAGTATGGCACGCGATTTCCGTTCCGAAGTCCTCACATCGGGCGGGATTTGTCTGAAACCAAGGGCGACTTTCAGAACTGCAGAATCAGGGTTTTCAGGGGGGGCTGCTGGTCCATCGACGGGAAATCGCCGCCTGGTTGCATGACTGTCCATTCCCGTACCGGCCGGCCGGCCTTCTCGGCGCAACGCAAGACCTGCTCGCGCCAGTCGTCCATGCTGACTTTTGCCAGGTTGTTGCAGCAGATCAGCACACCGTTGTCAGCGGTGGTCAGCAATGCCGGCTTGAGCAGACTCTGGTAGTCGCGCAGCAGGTCGACGGTCCCGAAAGCACTCTTGGCCCAGGCAGGGGGATCGAGCAGCACCAGGTCGTACTGACGCTGTTCCAGGCGTTGATAGCTCGGCAATTTCTGCCCGCGACGCTGGGTGATGGGCAGGCCCGCCAACTGGCGAATGGCCGGGAAGTAGTCGGACTGGATGAATTCCATGGTCGGCAATTGCGGGTTGAGCAAGCCATTCTCGCGACCGACCGCCAGGTTGCCTTCGGCAAAATCCAGGTTGCACACCTCGCTGGCACCACCGGCTGCGGCGCTGAGACCGACCCCGCAGGTGTAGGCGAACAGGTTCAGCACGCGCTTGTCCTTGCTGTGCTCCTTGACCCAGCCACGGGTGTTGCGCAGGTCCAGGAACAGCAGCGGGTCTTGCCCAGCGTGTCGCCCGCGCACCCGGTAATTGAGGCCCCACTCGTGGCCAACCAGGTCTTGCAGTGCGGCCTCGTCGGCGCGGTAGACGGTGTCTTCACGGTCGATGCGCGAGTTGCCACGGGAACGGTCGTTGTAGACCAACAGGGTTTCAAGCCCCAGGTATTGATTGACGATTTCGTGCAAGTGCAGCAACGCCTCGCGGTCCAGCGACTGGTGGAAGCTTTGCACCATCAGTTGTGGGCCATAGCGGTCGATCGTCAGCCCCCCGGCGCCTTCCTGGCTGCCATGGAACAGGCGATAGCAGTCGGTGCCCTGGCTGTGCAACTCGGCCAGCAGATCCTGTCGATGTTCAAGGGCGGCGCGCAGCGCCTGATTCAAGGATGACATGCTGGGCGCCTTGCAGGTGGATTTGGGCGCGGGAGTTTAACAGCTTGAGCGCAGTAGCACTTGTAGGAGCGAGCATGCTCGCGATGGTCGTCAACGATGACGCTGGGTGGCCTGACACTCCGCGCAGTATTCGAGTCCATCGCGAGCATGCTCGCTCCTACAGCAGGCCCATCCGCCGTTTCGCACGATGTACCGAGCCATTGCGCACCGCCCAGCGCAGCATCGGCGCGCTGCGATTGACGCTGGCGCGGATCAGTTTGCGTTGCAGCGGCCCTTGGCTCACACCGAGCATGTCACTGGCCCAATCCGGCAGCAGGTCGATCCCGGCCTGCATCATCAAACCGCCGAAAGGCCTGGCCAAACGACTGGGGGAGGGGGCGTTCAACAGCAGCCGCAGCACTTCACGACTACGCTCGTCGCACAACAGTTGCGGGCGAACGCGCTCAAGATAAGCGGCAATTTCCTGCCGGGAGCGCGGCACGTCACGGGCGCCCAGGCGTTCGGCCACCAACGCGATCTCTGCGTAGTAACGATCCTGATCGGCCAGGGACAGGTGCGGATTTCGATAACGCAAATGCGCGGCGAGGAAGTTGCTGACCTCGGCCACGTGCACCCAGGTCAGCAGGTCGGGATCGCTGGCGGCATAGGGCCGGCCATCGGGCGCGGTGCCGGTGACTTGCAGGTGGATGGTGCGGACTTTCTCGATCAGCCAGTCGGCGTCCTGTCGTGAGCCGAAGGTGGTTCCGGTGATGAATTGCCCGGTGCGGCGCAGGCGACCGAGCATATCCTCGCGAAAATTCGAATGGTCCCATACACCGGCCAGGGCCAGCGGGTGCAGCGCTTGCAACATCAGGGCGCTGATACCGCCGATCAACATGCTGCTGAAGTCGCCGTGGACTTGCCAGCTCACGGAATCCGGTCCGAACAGCCCGGGGTCGCCCTTGGGGTTTTCCAGGTCGAGCTTGCCCAGGGACAGACCGGTCAGGCTCATGATCTGGGTTTCAATACGGCTACGGATGAATTCCATGGTGTCCCGGTGATTTTCCTACAATAGACGGCTGTACGTTATTGGTTCAGGCGCTTGTCGATCAAGCCCTGGACCACGCTCGGGTCGGCCAGGGTCGAGGTATCTCCCAGGCTGTCCAGTTCGTTACAGGCGATCTTGCGCAGAATGCGGCGCATGATCTTGCCTGAACGGGTTTTCGGCAAGGCCGGCGCCCACTGGATCAGGTCGGGCTTGGCGAAGCTGCCGATTTCCTTGCTGACGTGGGCCAGCAAGGTTTTCTTCAGTTCTTCGTTGGGCTCGACGCCGTTCATGGGGGTGACGAAGGCGTAGATGCCCTGGCCCTTGACGTCATGGGGGTAACCGACCACGGCGGCTTCGGCGATGCTGTCGTGCACTACCAGGGCGCTCTCCACTTCGGCGGTGCCGATGCGGTGCCCGGAGACATTGATGACATCGTCGATGCGCCCGGTGATCCAGTAGTCGCCATCTTCGTCGCGGCGGGCGCCATCGCCGGTGAAATAGTAGCCGGGGTAGGGCTTGAAGTAGGTGTCGACCATTCGTTGCGGGTCGCCATAGACGCTGCGGATCTGCGCCGGCCAGCTTGATTTTATGGCGAGCACGCCGCTGCCGGCGCCTTTGATTTCCTTGCCATGCTCGTCCAGTAGCACCGGTTGTACACCGAACATCGGTTTTGTGGCGCAGCCGGGTTTGATGTGTTTGGCACTGACCAGAGGGCTGAGCATGATGCCGCCGGTTTCGGTCTGCCACCAGGTATCGACGATCGGGCAGCGCTGTTCGCCGACGACATTGAAGTACCACTCCCACGCTTCCGGATTGATCGGTTCACCGACTGTGCCGAGCAATCTGAGGCTGGCACGGGACGTTTCCTTCAACGGTTCTGCGCCCTCGCGCATCAGGGCGCGCAGCGCGGTGGGGGCGGTGTAGAAGATGTTCACTTTGTGCTTGTCGATCACCTGCCAGAACCGCGAGGTGCTCGGGTAGCTCGGCACGCCTTCGAAGATCAGGGTGGTGGCGCCATTGGCCAGGGGCCCGTAGACGATGTAGCTGTGGCCAGTGACCCAGCCGACATCGGCGGTGCACCAGAACACTTCGCCATCGCGGTAGTCCAGCACATATTTGAAGGTCATTGCCGCTTGCAGCAGGTAGCCTCCCGTCGTGTGCAGCACGCCTTTGGGTTTGCCGGTGCTGCCGGAGGTGTAGAGGATGAACAGAGGGTCTTCGGCGTCCATCGGCTCGGGCGGGCAGTCGTCGCCGACGTCGCGCAGCGCCTGGTGATACCAGAGGTCGCGGCCCTCGACCCAATTCACCGGGTTCTGGGTCCGTTCGACCACGACCACAGTGCTGACATCCGGGCAGCCTTGCAGCGCCTTGTCGACATTGTGCTTGAGCGGTACGAACTTGCCGCCGCGCACGCCTTCATCGGCAGTGATCACTGTGCGGCAGTCGGCGTCGAGGATCCGGTCGCGCAGCGAATCCGGCGAGAACCCACCGAACACCACCGAATGCACTGCACCGATGCGTGTGCAGGCGAGCATGGCGTAGGCCGCTTCAGGGATCATCGGCATGTAGATGCACACCCGGTCGCCTTTCTTCACGCCACGGCTTTTGAGCACGTTGGCCAGGCGGCAGACGTAATGGTGAAGTTTCTTGTAAGTGATTTGCGTGGATTCGGCGGGGTCGTCGCCTTCCCAGATGATTGCGGTTTGATCGCCGCGTGTTGCCAGGTGACGGTCAATGCAGTTGTAGCTGACGTTCAGCTTTGCGCCGGCAAACCAGTGGGCTTCACCGGTTTTCAGGTCATAGCGCTGGACGGTCTGCCACGGTGTACTCCAGTCGAGAAACCGGTTGGCCTGTTCGGCCCAGAAGGTGCTCGGGTGTTCGATGGATTCGCGGTACAGGCGGTGATAGTCGTCTTGACTCAGTTGTGCAGCCCGGCGGACGGCATCGGCTTTGGGGAACGTGCTGATATCGAACATGACGGTTCCTTATTCTTGTTTTGGCGACAAGAGGGGAGCTGCGCGACCCTCGTAGGAGCCGGCTTGCTGGCGAAAGCGGCGTATCAGTCGACAAAAATGTTGAATGACACAGCGCTTTCGCCAGCAAGCCGGCTCCTACAAGGTTAGTACCCCCGCAGGAATGGCGTCAGATCAACCGCGGTGACGCCCGCGGAAGTAGTTGATCAAGCCCTGGGTGGACGCGTCGTCAGCCGGGGTTTCTTCGCTGCCGACCAGGCGGTTGTAGACGCCTTTGCCCAGCTCCTTGCCCAGTTCCACACCCCATTGGTCGAAGGCATTGATGCCCCAGATCACGCTTTGCACGAAGACTTTGTGTTCGTACATCGCCACCAGCGCACCGAGGCGCCGCGGGCTGATGCGCTCGACCACCAGGGTGTTGCTCGGACGGTTGCCCGGGATCACCTTGTGCGGCGCAAGGCTCTGCACCTGCTCTTCGCTCATACCTTTGTCACGCAGCTCGGCCTGGGCTTCGGCCAGGGTCTTGCCGAGCATCAGCGCCTGGCTTTGCGACAGGCAGTTGGCGTACAGCCACTGGTGGTGGTCGGCCACCGGGTTGAAGCTGACGATCGGCACGATGAAGTCGGCCGGGATCAGTTGGGTACCCTGGTGCAGCAACTGGTGGTAAGCGTGCTGGCCGTTGCAGCCCACACCACCCCAGATCACCGGGCCGGTATCGGTGCTGACGGGAGTACCGTCCTGGCGCACGCTCTTGCCATTGGATTCCATGTCCAGCTGTTGCAGGTGCTTGGTAATGTTACGCAGGTAGTGATCGTACGGCAGGATCGCGTGGCTTTGCGCGCCCCAGAAATTGCCGTACCAGACCCCCAGCAGGGCCAGCAGCACCGGCATGTTCTGTTCGAACGGGGTGTTCAGGAAGTGCTGGTCCATGGTGTAGGCACCGGACAGCAGCTCCTTGAAGTTCGACATGCCGATGGCCAGGGCGATCGGCAGGCCGATGGCCGACCACAGTGAGTAACGCCCGCCGACCCAGTCCCACATCGGGAAGATGTTTTCTTCGCGGATGCCAAACGCCACGGCGGCAGCGTTGTTGCTCGATACCGCGATGAAGTGGCGATGCAGCTCGGCTTCCGAACCACCCTGGGCCAGGTACCAGGCGCGTGCAGCCTGGGCGTTTTTCAGGGTTTCGAGAGTGTTGAAGGATTTCGACGAGACGATGAACAGCGTGGTCTCGGCGCGCAGTTTCATCGCCAGTTCGTGGAATTCACTGCCATCGATGTTCGCCAGGTAGTGGCAGCGCACGCCTTTCTGGGCATAGGCCAGCAGGGCTTCGGACACCAGCTCCGGGCCGAGGAACGAACCACCGATGCCGATGTTGACCACGTCAGTGATCGGCTTCTCGGAGTAGCCGCGCCACAGGCCGTCGTGGATACGGCCCACGAGGTCGGTGATCTGGTTCAGCACCTTGTGCACTTCAGGCATCACGTTGACGCCGTTGACCGACAACTTGTCGCCGACCGGGCGACGCAGGGCGGTGTGCAGGGCGGGGCGTTCTTCGGAGGCGTTGACGATTTCGCCATCGAACAGCGATTTGATCGCGCCCTTGAGGTCGACTTCGTCGGCCAGGCACACCAGCAGGTCGCGGGTTTGGGCGTTGATCAGGTTTTTCGAATAGTCGAGAAACAGGCCGCAGCTGCTCAGGGTGAATTGGGTAAAACGCTGCGGGTCGGCGTTGAAGGCCTCGCGCATGTTGAAATCCTGCATGGCCTGGCGGTGGTCTTGCAACGCTTGCCAGGCGGGAAGGGCGGTCACGTCGTGGGGGGTGCGGTAGTACGCCATCGCTGCGGGTTTCCTTTTACTTGAACTGCCTTTAAGACACTGAAAATACCGGAATGTCCTGACCACTGTCTGGGTGGTACCCGGTTAGCCTGCGTGCACACGATTAAATAGCGCAGACCGGTAACAGTAAACCCAGAGAGACGATCTGTCTTGGCTTTGTCGAACCTGCGGCCGGTACTTTTTTATACCGGCACGGTCGTGGGGGGAGGTGTGGGGGGAATTGTGGGGGGAATTGTGGCGGGAATTCAGGCGGGGGTGTCGAGGTTCAGGTGCAGGTTGTCGATCAAGCGCGTCGTCCCCAGGAACGCCGCCACCAGAATCACCAGGTCCCGATCTTCCGGGGTTGCCGGGCGCAGGCTCAGCCCATGGCGAATTTCCAGGTAGTCAGGGCGCAGCCCCGCCGCTTCGAGCTGTTGCAGCTTGGTGCGGATCAGGGCCGGGTAATCGCGCTCACCTTGCCTGATCGCTTCGGCGATCTCGCTCAGCGTGCGATACACCACCGGTGCCACGGCTCGCTGATCTTCGCTGAGGAAGCCATTGCGCGACGATAGTGCCAAGCCATCGGCCGCCCGCACCGTCGGCTCGCCAATGATCTGGATTGGCATGTTCAGGTCATGCACCAGCGCGCGAATGACCGCCAATTGCTGAAAGTCTTTCTGGCCGAAGATCGCCAGGTCCGGCTGGACCATGTTGAACAGCTTGCTGACCACCGTTGCCACACCTTCGAAATGCCCTGGACGGCTGCCGCCACAAAGGCCTTCGGAAATCTGCGGGACGCTGACGCGGGTCTGGCCGGTCATGCCGTCGGGATACATCTCTCCAACGGTTGGCGTGAACAGCAGGTCGCAACCGGCCTCGAGCAGTTTTTCCTGATCGGCGGCGAGGGTGCGCGGGTATTTGTCGAGGTCTTCGCCGGCACCGAACTGCAACGGGTTGACGAAAATGCTCGCGACCACGAAATCCACCCGTTGGGTGGCCTTGGTGATCAGCGCGACATGACCGCTGTGCAGGTTGCCCATGGTCGGCACAAAGCCGATGCGCTTGCCTTCACTGCGGGCACGGGCCACGGCGGCCCGAAGTTCGCGGACGGTTTTGACGGTGTTCATGAAGAGAATCCATGTTCGATGCCAGGGAAAGTCGCCGCTTTGACTTCGGTGACATAGGCGCTCAAGGCGGCGTGAATGCTCGTTTGGCCGGCCATGAAGTTTTTCACGAATTTGGGTACGCGACCGGTAATGGACAAGCCCAGCATGTCATGCAGGACCAGTACCTGGCCGTCGGTGCGGTGGCCGGCGCCAATCCCGATGACCGGAATGTTCACGGCCTGGGTGATTTCTTCGGCCAGTTCGCTGGGCACGCATTCGAGCAGCAGCATCGCCGCGCCGGCCTGTTCCAGCGCAATGGCATCTGCACGCATCTGCCGCGCCTGGTTTTCGTTGCGACCCTGGACCTTGTAGCCGCCGAGGATGTTCACCGATTGCGGCGTCAGGCCCATGTGGGCACAGACCGGAATGCCTCGTTCTGCCAGCAGGCGGATCGAGTCCGCCAGCCACAACGCGCCTTCGACCTTGACCATGTGAGCGCCCGCCTGCATCAGCAGGGCGCTGTTGGTCATGGCCTGTTCCGTGGTGGCGTAGGCCATGAAGGGCAAGTCGGCAAGGATCAAGGCGTCGGTGTTACCGCGTTTGACGGCTGCCACGTGGTAAGCCATATCGGCGGTGGTGACCGGCAGGGTGCTGTCATGACCTTGCAGAACCATGCCGAGGGAGTCGCCCACCAGCAGCACTTCGACACCGGCCTGATTGCAGGCGTGGGCGAAGGTCGCGTCATAGCAGGTCAGCATGGTGATTTTTTCACCTTTGTGCTTGAGACCTTGCAGAGTGGTCAGGGTGATGGCTGGCATGAAAAGTTCCTCATTCAGGCGCTGTGGAAACTACTGCGAGTAACGCGCGTGATTCTTCGTTAAATACAGGCGCACGGTCTTTTGTCGTGCTTTTAAGGCCTGGATTGCGCCCTTGATGCCGTGTTGGCGGCAGCGGGACGCCTATAGTCGTGAGGAGAACGTGGGAAGTCAATTGCGTGTGTTACCGCATTGTTACGCGTGGGGTGTTACCGGGTTGACTGATGCGTTTCAGCAGGCGGGATACCGCAATGCTGTCCTGGGTAGGTGATTTCTGTAGGAGCAAAGCTTGCTCGCGATGGCGGTGTGCCAGGCAGCACACATGTCGGATACAAGTCCGTCATCGCGAGCAAGCTTTGCTCCTACAGGGAGGTCAGTGTTGAATCGGGAGGCGTTCCAGGCCGACGAACGGGCATGCCATCAGCAGTTGGGCCAATGTCCGGCCATCGGCCAAACGCAGATCGGCGGGCGCCAATTCCGCCAATGGATACAGCACAAAGGCCCGCTCCTGCATATGGTAATGCGGGACTTTCAGGCGAGGTTCGTCGATCAGGCGGTCACCGAACAGCAGAATGTCCAGGTCCAGCGTGCGCGGTCCCCAGCGCTCAAGGCGCTCGCGGCCCTGGCCGTTTTCGATTGACTGCAAAGCGTCCAGAAGCTCAAGCGGTGCCAGAGTGCTGTCGAGAGCGGCAACCGCGTTGGTGTAGCGCGGTTGGCCGGGGAGCAACGAGTCGCTTTGAAAGAAGGCTGAAACCCCGACCCATTCCGATTGCGGCAACTGTGCCAGCGCCAGGGCGGCGCTGCGCAGCTGTTCGGCGGGGTCAGCGAGGTTGCTGCCCATGCCGATGTAGATGCGTTCCATGGATTATTCGCCCGTGGTACTCGAAGCGTCCGCTGAGCGCTTGCGCTTGGAGCCGCCGCTGCGGCGACGTTTGCGTGGGCCGCCGGTGCCGTCGTCCTTGCCGCTGAGGTCGCGAATCATGTCGCGACGCTCGCTGTCATTGGCATCCTGATAGTCGGTCCACCATTCGCCCAGGCCATCGGTCTGCTCGCCCGCGCTTTCGCGTAGCAGCAGGAAGTCGTAGCCGGCGCGGAATCGCGGATTGTCCAGCAGCAGGTCGGCACGTTTGCCGCTGCGCCGTGGCAGGCGCTCCTGCATGTCCCAGATCTCGCGGATCGGCATGGTGAAGCGTTTCGGGATGGCGATGCGCTGGCACTGCTCGGCAATCAGTTCGTGAGCCGCTTCCTGCATCGCCGGAATCGGCGGCATGCCACGGTCTTGCAGACGCAATACGCGCGCCGGCAGGGCTGGCCAGAGCAGGGCGGCAAACAGGAACGCCGGGGTCACCGGTTTGTTCTGCTTGATGCGCAGGTCGGTGTTGATCAGGGCTTCGCTGATCAGGGTATGGGTGTAGGTCGGGTTGTATTCCAGTGCCTCGGCGCTGGCCGGGAACAGCGGATCGAACAATTGCAGGTCGACCAGCATTTCAAAGGTGTCAGCTGCGTGACCGGACAGGAACAGCTTGAGCACTTCTTCAAACAAGCGGGCCGAAGGGATCTCGCGCAGCATGGGCGCCAGATCGCGGATGGGCGCGGCGCTGTGTTTTTCGATACCGAAATTCAGCTTGGCGGCAAAACGCACGGCGCGCAGCATCCGCACCGGATCTTCCTGGTAGCGCTGCTTGGGGTCGCCAATCAAGCGGATCAGTTGGTTGCGAATGTCGTGTACGCCGTTGGCGTAATCGAGAATGCGTTCGCTGACCGGGTCGTAATACAGGGCGTTGATGGTGAAGTCACGGCGTTGCGCGTCTTCTTCCAGGGTCCCGTAGACGTTATCGCGCAGGATGCGCCCGCTTTCGTTGCGCGAGGATTGATTGTTGTCTTCCTCTTCATCGTTTTGTGGGTGATTGGCGCGGAAGGTCGCGACTTCGATGATTTCGCGGCCAAAGTGGATGTGCACCAGTTTGAACCGGCGGCCGATGATCCGTGCATTACGGAATTCGGCCCGTACCTGTTCGGGCGTGGCGCTGGTGGCGACGTCAAAATCTTTCGGCGTGATGCCGAGCAGCATGTCACGCACACAGCCGCCGACCAGATAGGCCTGGTAACCGGCGCCCTGCAGGCGATCGACGATGTTCACCGCGTAACGGCTGAATTGCGCCTTTTGCAGCGAATGTTGGCCGCTGTTGAGCACTTCAGGCGTACTGCGGATGTGTTGCGTACGACGCACGGGAGTACGGAATGACTGGAACAGCTTCTTCAGCATGGGATGCACTGTTTGAAGGAATGTTCGGCCAAAACGAAGAATGACCGGATGATGGGCGGGGATTCTAGCATTTAGTCGAGGGATGGTGTAGGACACAGCAGATATGAGGCGTAGGAGCGGGGGGGGGAATCGCAGAAACTACAAGGGGAGCCGAAGCTCCCCAAGAAGTAGTTGCATGCTCTATTTTTGTTATTGGTTTCGGGCTTCTTGTTTTTGTTGAGTGCCCTTGCCATGAAGCTTTCCTTCATGACCCTCCCAATCGGGAGCCAAGAGCAAACGGATTGCTTTGGTCGCTGTGCTGCAGTGATCTTGCGATCCAACCAGTTCAGGCTCTGTCTTAAGACAGTTTTTTGTTGTTCTCGGCCTGGTCGTGGGGCAAGCCCCAAATACAACGCCTCTCCAAAAGAATCAGTTAGCTGCGCCTCTCGCCGTCTTGTTTTTATTGTGCGTGAGTCGATTCGTCTTATTTTTATTGTCTTGTACGTTGCTTGTTATTGTTCTTGTACCAAACATATAGCAGGGTGCGTGCCAACTTTTGCGAACCTCAGTAAAACAAGGGGTTAGGCGTTTCGCTGGGGTCAATGAGGGCCAAAAAAAGCCGGGGCTTCGTTACCGTAAGCCCCGGCCTCTGTTACGTGAAAAACCTGAGGTAACAGTTTTTTCACAAAGTCATGTGTTACCCGCACATGAGACAGGTGTGGTTCAGCTCTCGCTCGGTACCCCGGTTTTGCGCCGTGGGATACCCAGGCGCTGACGGCGTTCCCACAGGCACTTGCGACTGACCCCGAGTTTGCGTGCCAGCTCGGTTTCGGTCATGTGATCCTGATGCTCGAGCACGAAGTGCTGGAAGTAGTCTTCCAGGGACAGGTCTTCGGTCGGCTCATGATTGTTGTTGCCTGTATTGTTGCCACCTTGTTGCGGGGGCAGGCCGATGAACTCGTCGTCTTCCAGATCGCCCAGTTCGATGTCGATGCCCAGCAGCTCGGCGGAAATTTCCGGGCTCTCGCACAGGATGACAGCACGCTCGACTGCGTTTTCCAGCTCGCGAACGTTGCCTGGCCACGAGTAATGACGAATGGCTTGCTCGGCGTCAGGGGCAAATTTCAGGTCTGTCCGGTTTATCCGTGCGCTTTGGCGCGCCAGGAAGGCGTTGGCGATTTCATTGACGTCCGCGCCACGCTCGCGCAGCGCCGGCAGTTTCAGGGCGATCACGTGGAGGCGGTAGTACAAATCTTCACGGAACTGGCCGATCTTCGCCAGGCTCTTGAGGTCGCGGTGGGTCGCAGCGATCAGGCGCACATCGACTTTCTGCGACTGGACCGAGCCCACTCGACGAATTTCACCTTCCTGCAGCACGCGCAACAGGCGCGCCTGGGCTTCCAGTGGCAGCTCACCGATTTCATCGAGGAACAAGGTGCCGCCGTCCGCCGCTTCCACCAGGCCGGCACGTCCGGCGCTGGCGCCGGTGAATGCGCCTTTCTCGTGGCCGAACAGTTCGGACTCGATCAGGCTTTCAGGAATAGCCGCGCAGTTCACCGAAATCATCGGCGCCTTGGCCCGCTTGGAGAGGTTGTGCAGGGCGCGCGCCACCAGTTCCTTACCGGTACCGGACTCGCCCTGGATCAGGACATTGGAGTCAGTCGGCGCGACTTTGCGGATCTTGCCATACAGGTCCTGCATCGGTGGGCACGAGCCGATGATGCCGATTTCACCGTTACTGTTGTCGCTACCGGGTTTGGCCGCGCCATTGGCGACTTTGCCGGCAACCGGTTCGCCACTGGCTTGCGCCGATTGCCGGTCACGCAGGATGCGCGCGACGGCCTGGAGCATTTCGTCGTGATCGAAAGGCTTGGCGATGTAATCCACCGCGCCCATCTTCATCGAGTCCACCGCCGAGCGCAGGCTGGCATAGCTGGTCATGATCAGCACCGGAGTGCCCTGGCCAAGCTTGATCAGCTCGGTGCCCGGCGCACCCGGCAGGCGCAGGTCACTGACGATCAGGTCGAACGTGGGAATGGTGAAGCGTTCTTGTGCTTCCTGCACTGAACCGGCTTCGCTGACCTGATACTGGTTACGTTCCAGCAGGCGGCGCAAGGCGGAGCGGATAATTGTTTCGTCTTCGACGATCAAAATGTGCGGCATTGATTCGATACTCTCGACGGTCTCAGTTCACAGCGGACGTCGCTTCGACATGACGCGGTAATGTCACCCGGATACGGGTGCCGCGTTGGCTCTGAACATCAGCCGGGCTGTCGATGGTGATTTGTCCATAATGCTCTTCAACGATGGAATAGACCAGTGCAAGGCCCAGACCGGTGCCTTCACCCGGGTCCTTGGTGGTGAAGAAGGGTTCGAACAATCGGTCCATGATGTTCTTCGGAATACCGCTGCCCTCGTCTTCCACGATCAGGTCGACCGTGTGTTCGCCGGCTTCGCTCTTGACCCGCACCGCGCTACCGGGAGGCGAGGCGTCGCGGGCGTTTGAGAGCAGGTTGATCAACACCTGGGCGAGCCGCTGCGGATCCCCTTCGACCCAATGATCGGGATCGCACAGGTTGTAGAACTGCACTTCGAAATTACGCCGGTTCAGGGCCAGCAGGCCGATGGCGTCCTGGGCCACTTCCGCCAGACAGACGGGCTCGTCGCTGTGCTGGTGGCTGCCGGCATGGGCGAAGCTCATCAACGACTGCACGATGCGCGAGACGCGCTTGGTCTGTTCGAGGATCTGCCCGCTGATTTCCTTGAGTTCGCCGTCTTCCTCGCGCTCTTCACGCAGGTTCTGCGCCAGGCAGGCGATGCCGGTGATCGGGTTGCCGATTTCATGGGCCACGCCCGCAGCCAGGCGACCGATGCTGGCCAGGCGTTCGGAATGCACCAGTTTGTCTTCGAGCATCTGGGTTTCGGTCAGGTCCTCCACCAGCAATACCAGGCCACTGTTGCCCGGTGCGAGCGGTTCGTCGATCGCCGCTTTGTGCAGGTTCAGCCAGCGGGTCTGGCCGTCGAGGGCCAGGTGCTGTTTGTGCAAGTGCTCATCCGGAACATTGATGAAGCCTTGCAGCAGCTCTTTCCACGGGTCGGCAATGGTGCTCAGGCGCGAACCGACCACACGCTGCGCGGCGATCCCGGTCAGTTCCTCCATGGCTTTGTTCCACATGAGGATTTCCTGGTCCTTGGCCAGCGAACAGACGCCCATCGGCAGTTCCTGCAGGGTCTGGCGGTGATAGCGGCGCAGGGCATCGAGTTCGGCGGCCAGGCCGGTCAGGCGCGAATGGTAGTCCTCGAGGCGGCTTTCGATGAAGTGGATGTCTTCGGTGACATAGTTTTCGCCGCCGGCCTTGTAGGGCAGGAACGTCTCGACCATGTCCTGGGCCACGCTCGGTCCCATCAGGCCGGACAGGTTGGCTTCGATCCGGTCGCGCAAGCGGCGCAAGGCGTACGGTCGACGCTCGTCGAAGGGCAGGTAGAGATCGCGCAGGGCCTGCTCGACTTCTTTCTGCGCAGCCTTGGCACCCAGCGGTTTAGCCAGCTGGGTGGCGAATTCCTGGGGCGAGGCGGCGTGCAGTTCCCGGCGTTGCGGGCGACGCACGTTGTCCACGGCGCAGGCTTCGGCGGCGCTGGCCTCTTCGGTGCTGGCATTGGTGAACAGCGAAATCAGGGTGAACATCAGTACGTTGGCGGCCAGGGAGGCGATCGCGGCCATGTGCCAACTGGTGTCATCGAGCACGTAGATCATGTTCAACAACGGTATGTAGAAGCCCTGCAGGTTACCGACCAGCGGTAGCAACATGGTCACCAGCCACACCAGGATCCCTGCCAGCAGCCCGGCGATGAAGCCGCGACGGTTGGCGGTCGGCCAATACAGGACCGACAGCACGCCCGGCAGGAACTGCAGGGTGGCCACGAAGGCGACAATGCCGAGGTTGGCCAGGTCCTGCTCTGCGCCCAGCAGCAGGTAGAAACCGTAGCCGGCCATGATGATGGCGACGATCAGGGCGCGACGGGTCCACTTCAGCCAGCGGTAGATGTTGCCTTCGGCCGGCGGCTGGTACAGCGGCAGCACCAGGTGGTTCAGGGCCATGCCGGACAGGGCCAGGGTGGTGACGATGATCAGGCCGCTGGCGGCGGACAGGCCACCGACATACGCCAGTAGCGCCAAGGCCTTGCTGTTGGCCGCGATGCCGATGCCCAGGGTGAAATATTCCGGGTTGGTGGTGGCGCCGAGCTTCAGGCCGGCCCAGAGAATCAGCGGCACAGCCAGGCTCATCAGCAGCAGGAACAGCGGCAAGCCCCAGCTCGCGCTGACCAGCGAACGCGGATTGAGGTTTTCGGTGAAGGTCATGTGGTACATGTGCGGCATGACGATCGCCGAGGCGAAGAACACCAGCAGCAGCGTGCGCCAAGGGCCTTCCTGCAGCGGCGTGTGCAGCGCGGCCAGAGCGGTCTGGTTTTGCAACAGCCACAACTCCAGCTGTTGCGGGCCGTCGAATACGCCATACAGCGCATAGAGGCCGACGCCGCCGAGGGCGATCAGCTTGATGACCGACTCGAAGGCAATCGCGAACACCAGGCCTTCATGTTTTTCCCGGGTGGCGATGTGCCGGGAGCCGAAGAAAATCGTGAACAGCGTTATCAGTGCGCAGAAACTCAGCGCCACGCGATGCTGTACCGGCTCGCGGGTGAGGATACCGATGGAGTCAGCGACCGCCTGGATCTGCAGCGCCAGCAGGGGCAGTACCCCGACCAGCATGAAAATCGTGGTCAGCGCGCCAGCCCAGGTACTGCGAAAGCGGAAGGCGAACAGATCGGCCAGGGACGACAGCTGGTAGGTGCGGGTGATCTTCAGGATCGGATACAGCAACACCGGCGCCAGCAGAAACGCGCCTGAAACACCCAGGTAGCTGGACAGGAAGCCGTAGCCATACTGATAGGCCAGGCCCACGGTGCCATAAAACGCCCAGGCACTGGCGTAGACCCCCAGCGACAAGGTGTACGTCAGCGGGTGGCGAATGATCGCCCGCGGGATCATGCCCCGTTCGCTGACCCAGGCCACGCCGAACAGCACCGCCAGGTACGCGGCGCTGATCAGGATCATCTGGGTCAGGCTAAAGCTCATCGGCATCTTTTTGGCTCTGCAGGATGAAGGTCACGACGATCAGGATCAGCCAGAGCAGATAAGGGCGATACCAGGCGCCAGTGGCGTCGATCCACCAATCCATGATGGCTGGGGAAAACAGGTAAATCCCCACTACCAGGAGCAGGACCAAGCGATAGATGTACATCCCGGCCTCTCTTTTTTATGCCCGTGCCCGAAAACGTGCGGCGATGGTAACGGATGGGCGCGCCACTGCAAGCACGATCACTGTAGCTGCGCCTCGGGCAGGCTCAGTGTGCGTGGGATCAACAGGGCATCCCAGTGGGCAATGCCCCAGTCCAGCACTTCCCGTGGCGTGGCGTAGGCCAGTTCGGCAGCGGGGGACTGGCCCAGTGCGCGCAACGCCCGCAGCAACAAAGGTGTGGCCTGATCTTCGGTCAGTGGCGGCGAGCGGTAGGACTTGCCGAGTTTGTTGCCATCGGGTTGGGTAATCAGCGGGATGTGCAAATAACGCGGCTGGCGCAGGCCGAGCAGCTCCTGCAAATAGAGCTGGCGCGGCGTGGAATCGAGCAGGTCGGCACCGCGCACGATGTCGGTGATGCCTTGCCAGGCATCGTCCAGGACCACCGCTAGTTGATAAGCGTAGAGCCCGTCGCGCCGGCGAATCACGAAGTCACCGACATCCCGGCCCAGATGCTGGTGGAACTCGCCCTGCACCCGGTCGATGAAGTGATAGTCCAGTTCGGGCACGCGCACCCGGATCGCGGCGTCCTCAGTGCCATGCCCAGCATTGCGGCACAGTCCCGGATAAATGCCGTGGTACGGCTCCAGCTGTTTGCGCGAGCAAGTGCATGCGTAGGCCAGGCCTTGATTGAACAGGCGATTGAGCACTTCGGCATAGGCATCGTGGCGGTCGCTCTGGCGGACCATCTCGCCATCCCACTCGAAGCCATAGCTCTCCAGGGCCTTGAGGATCGCGGCCTGGGCGCCGGGTTCTTCGCGGGGCGGGTCGAGATCTTCCATGCGCATCAGCCAGCGGCCACCCACCGAGCGGGCGTCGAGGTACGAAGCCAATGCGGCGACCAGCGAACCGAAATGCAGATGGCCACTGGGCGTGGGGGCGAAGCGCCCGATGTAGGAGGAACTGGTGATGGCGGTCATGAGGTGATGTTTGTTTGTCCGGGCTTGCGCCAGCCACCTGTGGGAGCGAGCCTGCTCGCGAAGGCGGTGTGTCAGCCAGCATAAATGTTGAAACTGAAGGCCCCTTCGCGAGCAGGCTCGCTCCCACAGGGTTTCGTGCCGAGGCGAATTTCGGAAACAAAAACGGAGCGTTCGCACGCTCCGTTCTTCGTTCAAGCCGCCATTATTTGCCGACTTGCTTTTCCTTGATTTCCGCCAGTGTCTTGCAGTCGATGCACAAGTCAGCGGTAGGGCGCGCCTCAAGACGCTTGACGCCGATCTCGATGCCGCAGGATTCACACCAGCCGTACTCTTCGTCTTCGATCAGCTGAAGCGTCTTGTCGATCTTCTTGATCAACTTGCGCTCACGATCGCGGGCTCGAAGCTCGAGAGCGAACTCTTCTTCCTGGCTGGCACGGTCTGCCGGGTCCGGGAAGTTGGCCGCTTCGTCCTTCATGTGGTCCACAGTCTTGTCGACACCTTCCATCAGCTCTTTTTTCCACTGATTCAGAACCTTGGTGAAGTGTTTGCGCATGGGCTCGCCCATGTACTCTTCGCCAGCCTTCTGAACATAGGGCTCGAAGCCGCTGATCGTCTGATTCGCTTGTTGCTTTGCTTGGGTGGACATGAAATAGACCGCCTCTACTCTTGTAATCCATCTGCGCAGGATTGCTCCATCACCGGCACCCGCCGGCCCTGCGGCTGCAAGCGGGCGAACTTACCAGATCAAATCAGACCGCGCTACTCCCGGATGTCGAGGCCGCAGCCCGCGGTGCTTGCAAATGATGGCAAAGCGTTGCCTGGTGGCTCTGGAACCCGCTCAATTAATGATTTTAGTCAAACCCTGAACACTCGCTCAGCTCGTTTGTGGCCTGGGTCATAAGCCCTCTGACCGCTTTAGGTTCTCGCTCGTTCCTGCGCTTGGGTAGAATCGTTCTTTTCCCTGCTTAAGGAAGGCCAATGGCTCAGTCCTACAGTGCCCGCAGTCGCGCCATCGAACCTTTCCATGTGATGGCGCTGCTGGCGCGGGCCAATGAATTGCAGGCTGCCGGTCACGATGTGATCCACCTGGAAATCGGCGAACCGGATTTCACCACCGCCGAGCCGATCATCCGCGCCGGACAGGCCGCACTGGAGGGGGGCAAGACGCGTTACACCGCCGCCCGCGGAATTCCCGAACTGCGTGAGGCCATTTCGGGCTTTTATCAGCAGCGTTATGGCTTGAACATCGACCCGCGACGCATCCTCATCACGCCCGGCGGTTCCGGTGCGTTGTTGCTGGCCAGTGCCTTGCTGGTCGATCCGGGCAAGCACTGGCTGCTGGCCGACCCGGGTTACCCGTGCAACCGGCATTTCCTGCGCCTGGTTGAAGGCGCCGCGCAGTTGGTCCCGGTAGGTCCGGATGTGCGTTATCAACTGACGCCGGATCTGATCGAGCGGCATTGGGACCACGACAGCGTGGGCGCGCTGGTGGCCTCGCCGGCCAACCCAACCGGTACGATCCTCGCCCGCGATGAGCTGGCGGGGCTGTCCAAGGCCATCAAACAGCGCCACGGTCACCTGGTGGTGGACGAGATCTACCATGGCCTGACCTACGGCACCGATGCGGCCAGCGTGCTGGAAGTCGACGACAGTGCCTTTGTGCTGAATAGTTTTTCCAAATATTTCGGCATGACGGGCTGGCGTCTTGGCTGGCTGGTAGCGCCGGACGCGGCGGTAGGAGAGTTGGAAAAGCTCGCGCAAAACCTCTACATCAGCGCGCCAAGCATGGCCCAGCACGCGGCGTTGGCCTGTTTCGAGCCTGCCACCATTGCGATCCTGGAAGAGCGTCGCGCCGAATTCGGTCGTCGTCGGGACTTCCTGCTGCCTGCTCTTCGAGATCTCGGTTTCGGCATTGCCGTCGAACCGGAAGGCGCGTTCTACTTGTACGCCGATATCAGCAAGTTCGGCGGCGATGCCTTCGCGTTCTGCCGTCACTTCCTCGAAACTGAACATGTCGCGATTACGCCGGGGCTGGACTTCGGCCGGTATCAAGCCGGGCACCACGTTCGGTTTGCCTACACCCAAAGCCTCGAACGCTTGCAGGAAGCGGTGGAGCGTATCGGTCGTGGTCTGCGGAGCTGGCAAGGCTGATGCGTTTTCATCCCCCCCTTGAAGAAGGTCGGCTGATTCGCCGCTACAAGCGTTTTCTCGCCGACATCGAAACCGTCGATGGCGAGTTGCTGACCATTCATTGCCCGAACACTGGCTCGATGCTCAATTGTCAGGTCGAAGGCGGGCAGGTCTGGTTCAGTCGCTCCAATGACCCCAAGCGCAAGTTGCCCGGTACCTGGGAAATTGGCGAAACCCCGCACGGGCGCTTGTTCTGCGTGAATACCGGGCGGGCCAATGGCTTGATCGAAGAGGCGTTGCGGGCGGGGGTGATCACCGAGTTGAACGGCTTCACCGAGTTGAAACGCGAAGTCGCTTACGGTCAGGAAAGCAGTCGCATCGATTTCCGCCTCGATTACCCGAGCGGGCCGGCGTTCGTGGAAGTCAAAAGCGTCACCCTGGGCTATGACGGCACGCCCGTGGCGGCGTTCCCCGATGCGGTGACCCAGCGCGGGGCCAAGCATTTGCGTGAATTGGCCCATCTGGCCCGGGACGGGATTCGCGCGGTGCAGTTGTATTGCGTCAATCTCAGTGGCATCGAAGCCGTGCGTCCGGCTGAAGAGATCGATTCAGCCTACGCGCAGGCCTTGCGTGAGGCCGTGGCGTGTGGCGTTGAAGTGCTGGCCTACGGCGTACGCCTGACCCATGAGGAAATGGTGGTGTATCGGCGTCTGGAGGTATTGCTCGGCAGTTAGAGGCTGACCCAGATCCCCTGTGCGTCTTCGCGGCATTCGACACGGGTCAGCGATTGCCCGGCGCAGGGGCCGGCGACACATTCACCGTCCTCGATCAAGAACAGGGCGCCATGGGTGGCACACTGAATCAGGCTGTTGCTGGGGTCGAGGAACTGGTCAGGGGTCCATTCGAGTCCGACGCCACGGTGCGGGCAGCGATTGATATAGACGTAGACCAGGCCGCTCCGGCGCACGGCGAACAGTTTCTGGTGGTTGAGCTCGAACCCCCGACTGCTGTCATCGGCCAGCTCAATGCCTGTACACAGAAATTTCATGCTGATCCTCAGGTCGCGAGCAAGTGTCAGGTGCTCAGGATACTTGTTACAGCGCTGCGCGACTTTCCACAGGCAAAAAAAAAAGACCCGGCAAGAGCCGGGTCAAATAACCGTGATTAGCCTGATGAGGAGATAATCTGAGAGTCCGAACCAAGGGCTTTTCAGAATATCCACTAGTCTCGCGACCAGTTGCGGTAATCATATCGATTCTCATTACCAAGTCAACAGGTGATTATTCATTTATTCAATTGGTGTTTCACGCTCGTCGGCGGCGAGGTCGTCGATGGCAGGAAATTCGACTGAGGGCCCACTCGGTGCCAAACCCTGCAACAGTCGGGTTGGAATGTTTTGCAGCCTATTGATCAGTGGGCGTAAGCCGGTTGTTCCCCAAGTAAGTACATGGCGAGCGTTACTCGTTCAATTCTTGTGGCGTGACGAGATGGCTTCGAGTTGTTTGTTCAAAGCTTCCTTGCGTTCGGCGGGGATGTCGTTCCAGTGCACGTCCATCAAGGCGCCTTCGATCGCGTACAACAACACCTTGGACGCCCGAAACCCGCGCGTGCGTACGGCCCGATAAGCATCCACCGCCCCCAGGCGACGCAAGTCCGAGGCGCTGTGGATGCCCACCGCATGCAGCCATTGCGCCGACGTCTTGCCAAGATTCTTCAAGTGTTGCAGTTCATCATTCATCAAGCCTCCTTGCGATGGCCGAATGGTGCGTGGGCAAGCTTCTGAGGAGTGTAGCCATCAGCAGGAAAAGCGTGATTGTTTGCTCGTTTTTGACGCAAATGCTTCTAAGAGGTAGCTGGTGGTAGTGCTGCGAAAAACGAGGAAAAGGAGGGGAATAGCGAGTAAATTCCCAGATTTTCAAGCAAGACAGCCCACAGTCAAGCGCGAAGCGGGGGCGCTTGACTTGTCAATTTAGACTGGCGGTCAACGGGTGCGATAACGCAGGCGCGTACCGAAGTTCATCGACATCAGGATTTCGTCGGCGCTCAGTTCCACCGGAAAGTAGGCGCCGGAAATCTGTGCGTGGGCCAGGCTCGCACCTTCAAGCGAAGCGTTGCGAAAATCGATGCCGCGCAGATCGGCGGAGCGGAAATAGGCGTCGGTGAAGTCGATGCCGTCGGCATTTAGTTCGCGCAGGTCCAGGCCACGGAAATCACCACCGACCATGTCGATAGGCCCAAGCTCTGGGCGCTCTTTGTTGAAGCCCGAGATGTCGTCTTTGTGCAGCAAGGCAAACAGCGGGGTGTCGAGCAGTTTCGGCTGGCTCATGTCACGTCACCTGTTGGATTCATGGCGCCAGTATAGTGCCGCTATTTGACAGCCGCGAAGCCGGGTCAGGCTTCACGACTGAAATGCTTCCTTACAGGCCCGGCAGGCGCTGGCGAATCTGTTCCACCACCGTGTCGAGGGTTCCGCTTTCATTGGTCTGCACGCGTTTGCTGCAGAGGATTTCTGCGGGCGTCAATGCTTCACGACTGGCTTGCTGGGCTTCGATAACGGCCAGGGTGGCGTCGGACGGATCCTTTTTGTCCGCCTGGCGCTGGGCCAGCCAGCTCTCGATCACCGCTTGCGGTGCATTGCAGTCAAGGATCAGGAATGGCGCACCGGTGGCCTCGGCCACTTTCGCCGCGTTGATGCGCTGCTCGTGCTTGAGGTAAGTGGCATCGATCACCACCGGGAACCCGGCGTGCAGGATCGCCGCGGCAATTTCGTGCAGGCGCTGGTAGGTCGCGGCGCTGGCGTCGGCACTATAAATGCCGGCTTGCAGGTTGTTGGCAACGGTTTGCTCGCCGAACAGACGTTTGCGTTCTACATCGGAGCGCAGGCGAATCGCCCCCAGCGCTTCCACCAGGCGCATCGCCACATGGCTTTTGCCAACGGCGGAAACACCGTGGGTGATGGCCATGAAGCACGACGGGATGGTGCTATAGCTTTCCGCCAGGTTGGCGTAGTTGCGGTATTGACGCAGTGTCGTGGCGCGCTGCACCGCAGTGGCCTCGGCCGGCATGCTGAACAGGCTGACCTTGGCGCGAACCAGTGCACGGTAGGCTTTATAGAAGTTCAGCAGTTCCAGGCCCTGGTAATCGCCGGTCAGCTGCAGGTATTGGCTGATGAATCGACGTGCCAGGCACTTCAGGCCGCGGTCTTCCAGGTCCATCGCCAGGAAGGCGGTGTCGGCGTACACGTCGGTGAAGCGGAACGGTTCGTTGAATTCGATGCAGTCGAAGATCACGACACTGCCGTCGATCACGGTGGCGTTGCCCAAATGGATGTCACCGTGGCATTCGCGAATGAAACCCTCGACCTTGCGTTGGGCGAACAGTGGCTTGAGGCGTTCGAAGCTGCTCTCGGCCCAGGCCTGCAGGGCGTCCAGTTGCAGCAGGTCGGCCTTGTCGCTGAGGAAGGGGCGAATCTGCTCGAAGTTTTGCCGCACAGGAGCCATGACACTGTCCGCGGTCCCGGCTTCGTGTTCTGCCGGCACACGCGGTGCGTCCAGGTGGAAGCGGGCGATCTGATCAGCCATCTGGTCGATGTGCGCAGGCGTCAATTCGCCGTTGGCTTGCAGCGAACTGAGCAATCCGTCCTGGGCAAACTGGCGCATTTTCAGCGCGTACTCGATGGCCGGACCCTCGCCGCCCAGTTGCGGCGCTTCGGCGCTACCGGTGATCGGTAACACTTCGAGATAAAGATCCTGGGTCAGGCGCTGGTTCAGGCGCAGCTCTTCGCCGCAGAAATGCTCCCGAGCCTCAAGGGTGGTGAAGTCGAGGAAGCCGAAGTTCATCGGCTTCTTCACTTTATAAGCAAAGGGGCCGGTAAGCACGACCCAGGAAATGTGGGTCTCGATGACCTTGAATCCATCTACAGGATGCGGGTAGAGGGCCGGGTTTTGCAGGGCGGCGATCAGTGACTGGCTCACAGGCGATCCTTAAGAGTGGGAAAAATTCAGGCGGTCATTATGGCGTCTAGCCAGCCTAACGCAAACTCGCGGGCCTCCTGTTGAGTATGAGTAAAGTGCGTATAATCCGCCGCCATGACTCGTACTCGAACCCCCCGTACCCCAAAGAAACCCCCCTCCAGAGGCCTGCGGCCCTGGCTGGGCTGGGCCCTTAAACTCAGCCTGGTCGGCCTTGTGGTGCTGGCCGGGTTCGCCGTTTACCTCGATGCCATCGTGCAGGAGAAGTTCTCCGGCAAGCGCTGGACCATTCCGGCCAAGGTCTACGCGCGTCCGCTCGAGCTGTTCGTCGGACAAAAGCTGAGCAGGGACGATTTTCTCACCGAGCTCGATGCCTTGGGCTATCGCCGTGAAAGCGTGGCCAACGGTCCGGGCGCGGCCTCGGTCAACGGCAATACCGTCGATCTGAACACCCGTGGCTTCCAGTTCTATGAAGGCATGGAGCAAGCGCAACCGGTGCGTGTGCGCTTCTCGGGTGATTACGTGGCCGAACTGTCGGCGACCAAGGGTTCAAAGTTGTCGGTGGTTCGTCTGGAACCGTTGCTGATCGGCGGCCTGTACCCGAAAAACCTCGAAGACCGGATCCTGATCAAGATCGATCAGGTGCCGCCGTATCTGCTCGAGACCCTGGTCGCGGTCGAGGACCGTGATTTCTATCACCACTTTGGTGTCTCGCCGAAGTCGATTGCCCGTGCGATCTGGGTCAACGGCTCGTCAGGTCGCATGCGTCAGGGGGGTAGTACCCTGACGCAACAGCTGGTCAAGAACTTCTACCTGACCAACGAGCGCAGCCTGAGCCGCAAGCTGACCGAAGCAATGATGGCGCTGCTGCTGGAACTGCACTATGACAAACGTGAAATCCTTGAGGCTTACCTCAATGAAGTGTTTGTCGGCCAGGACGGTCAACGCGCGGTGCACGGTTTCGGGCTGGCCAGCCAGTTCTTCTTCAGCCAGCCATTGGCCGAGCTCAAGTTGCATCAGGTTGCCTTGCTGGTAGGCATGGTCAAGGGGCCGTCCTCCTACAACCCGCGCCGGTATCCGGAGCGCGCACTTGAGCGGCGCAACCTGGTGCTCGATGTGCTGCAGGAGCAGGGCGTTGCCACGGCCGAGCAAGTCGAAGCGGCGAAGAAAATGCCACTGGGCGTGACCAAGCGGGGCAGTCTGGCGGACAGCTCGTTCCCCGGCTTCCTTGATCTGGTCAAGCGCCAGCTGCGTGAAGACTACCGCGACGAAGACTTGACCGAAGAGGGACTGCGGATCTTTACCAGCTTCGATCCGATCCTGCAGATGAAAGCCGAAGCGTCTGTCAACGACACCTTCAAACGCCTGTCCGGCCGCAAGGGTTCGGACGATGTCGAGGCGGCGATGGTCGTGACCAACCCGGAAACCGGCGAGGTGCAGGCCATGATCGGCAGTCGCCAGGCCGGCTTTGCCGGTTTCAATCGGGCACTGGACGCGGTGCGGCCGATCGGCTCGTTGATCAAACCGGCGGTTTACCTGACGGCACTCGAAAAACCGAGCCAGTACACATTGACCAGCTGGCTGTCGGACGATTCCTTCTCGGTCAAGGGCGCGGACGGCCAGGTCTGGAAGCCGCAGAACTATGATCGCCGCTCCCACGGCACGGTTTTCCTTTATCAAGGACTGGCGCACTCCTACAACTTGTCGACCGCACGCCTGGGCTTGGCCGTGGGCGTACCGAATGTCCTCAAGACACTCGGGCGCCTGGGTGTCAGTCGCGAGTTCCCGGCTTTCCCGTCGATGTTGCTGGGCGCCGGAGGCATGACCCCGATCGAAGTGGCGACCATGTACCAGACGCTCGCCAATGGCGGTTTCAATACGCCGATGCGCGGGATTCGCAGCGTATTGACGGCCGAAGGCGAGCCGCTCAAGCGTTATCCGTTCCAGATTCAGCAACGTTTCGACCCGGCGTCGATCTACCTGATCCAGAGCGCCATGCAGCGCGTCATGCGTGAAGGTACCGGTAGCTCGGTCTACAACGTGTTACCGAAGACCTTGACCCTGGCCGGCAAGACCGGGACCAGTAACGACTCGCGAGACAGTTGGTTCGCAGGGTTCAGTCAGGACTTGCTGGCGGTGGTCTGGTTGGGGCGCGACGATAACGGCAAGACACCGTTCACGGGTGCCACCGGTGCGTTGCAGGTCTGGACCAGCTTCATGCGCAAGGCCGACCCGTTGCCGTTGGACATGCCGCAGCCGGATAATATCGTTCAGGCCTGGGTCGATTCGCGAACCGGTCAAGGTTCCGACGCCGGTTGCCCGGGCGCCGTGCAGATGCCGTATATTCGCGGCAGCGAGCCGCCTCCCGGTGCCGCTTGCGGTGGCGAAAGCCCTGTCAACGCTGAAACGGTGATGGATTGGGTCAAGGGCTGGATGAATTAAGCAAAGAGGGTTTCAAGTGAACAAGTGGTTGATTCCAGCGGTTACTGCCGTGGCTTTGCTCAGCGGTTGCTCCACGGTACAGCGCGGTTCGATTCCGGTAGAGGATTCTGGTACCAGGGTTTCCAATAGCGAGCGCGTATCGGCGAACGGCGGCTACCGTCAGACGACGGTAAAACGTCCTGTGCAATCTCAGACTCAGGAGATTCCACAAGGCGATACCGGTGTTGTCGTGATGGTGCCAGGGGGTGGTGCGGTGACGTCGGCACCGATCAGCACTGCCCCCATTACCCCAGGCCCGATTACGCCAGGACCGATCGACACGTCGCCGGTTCAGTCCGCGCCGGTCACTCAGGGCAGCTACAGCATGCCTTCGACGCCGAGCGGAATTCCGTCGGCCAGTTCCGGTGGTCTGTCCGCCGACGAGCAACTGGACGGTCCGGTACTGGCCCTGCTGACCACCGCTCAGCAGCAACAGGCTGGCGGCGACCTCAATGGCGCTTCATCCAGCCTCGAGCGTGCCCAGCGTGTCGCCCCGCGTGAGCCGCAAGTGCTCTATCGCCTGGCGCAAGTGCGCATGGCTCAAGGTGATGCGCCGCAGGCCGAGCAATTTGCTCGCCGTGGCCTGACCTTCGCCAACGGGCGTCCGGCACTCCAGGCCAGCCTGTGGGAGTTGATCGCCCAGGCGCGTGAGAAGCAGGGCGATTCGGCGGGCGCAACACTGGCTCGTCAGAAAGCCAAGGTTACTTCGTGATGGATGCACGCTTTCTTCAAATCGCCGATCAGCTGCTGCTGATCGAGCGTGAGTTGCGGGTGCAGGGGTGGTGGGACGAAGTCGCACCATCCGCTGAAGCGCTGTCCAGCGTTGAGCCGTTTTCGGTCGATACGCTGGACTTTGAGCAGTGGCTGCAATGGATCTTCCTGCCGCGCATGAAAGCAATCCTGGAGCAGGATCTGCCCTTGCCGAATGCATCGGGGATTCAGGAGATGGCCGAAATGGTCTTCGCCGGGCGCAATGTCCAGGGCAAGGATCGGCAGCTACAGGTTTTGCTCAAAGAGTTCGATCAACTGATCACCGCTTCGCGGTAACCCCGTTCCCTTGTAGGAGCAAAGCTTGCTCGCGATGGGTGCCTTGCATTCAACACATACGTTGACTGTTGCTCCGCTATCGCGAGCAAGCTTTGCTCCTACAAGCAGTTCTGCGTTATCTGTTTTTGCGTTTCGCTAATGCGTTCCTGGCGTTGGGAGTCATCAAGACGCCGCATCTGGCCATCTACTTCCTCTCTCAAACGCGGATTATTCTGCAATTGCGCCAGGTTGGTGCGCCGCCACGCACAAAGGGCTCAAGCCAGCCAGCAGGCCGGCGCTCAAGAAAAACGTTCGCATGCCATTTCCTTGTCTCGGGTTGCGCAATTGAAGCTAACACACATGCAGTTTGGCGGTTTTTTCTTGCTTTCTCATGTGCTTAGTTCAATAAAGCACATAGACGACTTGACTTGCAGGGGACGAAACAGAAGAATCCAAAGTCCGCTGTAGAGGGACTGCCAGAAGCAGACCCACTCGGCAGATCATGAGGCGCACACCAGCGCCGACCTGTTACACCCGCAACGCGTTACCTCGCGCTGGGTGGGAAAGGCCCGCAACACTTGGGACGATCCCAATACTTGCTCAGTCAGTGCTGACGTAGTCGGCGACCACCGTCGCTCATGCTCTGCTGAGAAGTAAACCTATTAAGACCCGTCCCCCTTTTCGTGGACGGTATTCTGGCGTTTTAGAGGTGAACAACGTGGAGCTTTTATCTGGCGGTGAGATGCTCGTCCGCTTTTTGCGCGACGAAGGCGTCAAATATATCTACGGGTACCCGGGTGGTGCTCTTCTTCATGTCTACGATGCCCTGTTCAAAGAACCGGAAGTGACCCACATCCTGGTTCGTCACGAGCAGGCCGCGACCCATATGGCTGACGGCTACGCCCGTGCCACCGGTAAAGCCGGCGTGGTACTGGTGACTTCCGGCCCAGGTGCAACCAACGCCATCACCGGTATCGCCACGGCCTACATGGACTCCATTCCGATGGTGGTGATTTCCGGCCAGGTGCCTAGCACCATGGTCGGTACCGACGCTTTCCAGGAAACCGACATGATCGGTATCTCCCGGCCGATCGTGAAACACAGCTTCATGATCAAGCACGCGTCGGAAATCCCGGAAGTCATGAAGAAGGCCTTCTACCTGGCGCAATCCGGTCGTCCTGGTCCCGTCGTTGTCGATATCCCGAAAGACATGACCAACCCGGCCGAGAAGTTCGAATACGTCTTCCCGAAAAAAGCCAAGCTGCGCTCCTACAGCCCGGCCGTTCGCGGCCACTCGGGGCAAATCCGCAAGGCGGCAGAAATGCTCCTGGCGGCCAAGCGTCCTGTGATGTATTCGGGCGGTGGCGTCATTCTGGGTGGTGGCTCCGCGCCGCTCACCGAGTTGGCGAAGATGCTCAACCTGCCAGTGACCAATACCCTGATGGGCCTGGGCGGCTACCCTGGTACCGACCGTCAGTTCATCGGCATGCTGGGCATGCACGGCAGCTACACCGCCAACCTGGCGATGCACCATGCTGACGTGATCCTGGCCGTCGGCGCACGTTTCGACGACCGCGTCATCAACGGCCCATCGAAGTTCTGCCCGAACGCCAAGATCATTCACATCGACATCGACCCGGCTTCGATTTCCAAGACCATCAAGGCCGATGTGCCGATCGTTGGTCCGGTCGAGAGCGTCCTGACCGAAATGGTCGCGATCCTCAAGGAAATCGGCGAGACCCCGAACAAGGAGTCCGTTGCCAGCTGGTGGAAGCAGATCGACGAGTGGCGCGGTGACCGCGGCCTGTTCCCTTATGACAAGGGCGACGGCAGTGTCATCAAACCGCAAGCGGTGATTGAAACCCTGTGCGAAGTGACCAAGGGCGATGCTTTTGTAGCGTCCGACGTGGGTCAGCATCAGATGTTCGCGGCGCAGTACTACAAGTTCAACAAGCCGAACCGCTGGATCAATTCCGGTGGCCTGGGCACCATGGGCTTCGGTTTCCCGGCAGCCATGGGCATCAAGTTGAGCTTTCCGGATGACGACGTCGCCTGCGTAACGGGCGAAGGCAGCATCCAGATGAACATTCAGGAATTGTCGACCTGCCTGCAGTACGGTTTGCCGGTGAAAATCGTCATCCTGAACAACGGTGTGCTGGGCATGGTTCGCCAGTGGCAGGACATGAGCTACGGCAGCCGTCATTCTCATTCCTATATGGAATCGCTGCCTGATTTCGTCAAGCTGGCGGAGGCCTACGGCCACGTTGGCGTGCGCATCACCGATTCGAAAGACTTGAAGTCGAAGATGGAAGAAGCGTTCGCCATGAAAGATCGTCTGGTGATCATCGATGTTTCGGTTGATACCAGCGAGCACGTCTATCCGATGCAGATCAAAGACGGCTCCATGCGCGATATGTGGCTGAGCAAGACGGAGCGTACTTAATCATGCGGCACATTATTTCCTTGCTTCTGGAAAACGAACCTGGCGCTTTGTCTCGTGTAGTCGGCCTGTTCTCGCAGCGCAACTACAACATCGAAAGCCTGACCGTGGCACCCACCGAAGACCCGACTCTGTCGCGTCTGACGTTGACCACTGTCGGTCACGATGAGGTCATCGAGCAGATCACCAAGAACCTGAACAAGCTGATCGAAGTGGTCAAATTGGTCGACCTGTCGGAAAGTGCTCACATCGAGCGCGAGCTGATGCTGGTCAAGGTCAAGGCTACCGGCGCCCAGCGCGCCGAGATCAAGCGCACCACCGATATTTACCGTGGACAGATCGTCGATGTCAGTGCCAGCGTATATACCGTTCAATTGACCGGTACCAGCGACAAGCTCGACAGCTTCATCCAGTCCATTGGCACCGCCTCGATCCTGGAGACCGTCCGCAGTGGCGTCACCGGAATTGCCCGCGGCGACAAAGTACTCAGCATCTAAACCAAATTAGCGAATGGCCTGAACGGCCTGATATAGGGGAAATTCATGAAAGTTTTCTACGATAAAGACTGCGACCTGTCGATCATCCAGGGCAAGAAAGTTGCCATCATCGGTTACGGTTCCCAGGGCCACGCACAAGCGTGCAACCTGAAAGACTCCGGTGTTGACGTGACTGTTGGCCTGCGCAAAGGCTCGGCCACTGTTGCCAAGGCTGAAGCCCATGGCCTGAAAGTGACTGACGTTGCTTCCGCTGTTGCGGCTGCCGACCTGGTAATGATCCTGACCCCGGACGAGTTCCAGTCTTCCCTGTACAAGAACGAAATCGAGCCGAACATCAAGAAAGGCGCCACCCTGGCCTTCTCCCACGGCTTCGCGATCCACTACAACCAGGTTGTACCGCGCGCTGACCTCGACGTGATCATGATCGCGCCGAAGGCACCAGGCCACACCGTTCGTTCCGAGTTCGTGAAAGGCGGCGGTATCCCTGACCTGATCGCGATCTACCAGGACGCTTCCGGCAACGCCAAGAACGTTGCGCTGTCCTACGCTGCCGGCGTTGGTGGCGGTCGTACCGGCATCATCGAAACCACCTTCAAGGACGAGACTGAAACCGACCTGTTCGGCGAACAAGCCGTTCTGTGCGGCGGTACCGTTGAACTGGTAAAAGCCGGTTTCGAAACCCTGGTTGAAGCTGGCTACGCGCCGGAAATGGCCTACTTCGAGTGCCTGCACGAACTGAAGCTGATCGTTGACCTCATGTACGAAGGCGGTATCGCCAACATGAACTACTCGATCTCCAACAACGCCGAGTACGGCGAGTACGTGACCGGCCCGGAAGTCATCAACGCCGAATCCCGTCAGGCCATGCGCAACGCCCTGAAACGCATTCAGGACGGCGAATACGCCAAAATGTTCATCAGCGAAGGCGCTACCGGCTATCCTTCGATGACCGCCAAGCGTCGTAACAACGCCGCGCACGGTATCGAAGTCATCGGCGAGCAACTGCGCTCCATGATGCCTTGGATCGGTGCCAACAAGATCGTCGACAAAGCCAAAAACTAAGTCGAGCGCTTGTGCGAAAAACGCGGCTTAGGCCGCGTTTTTTCGTTTGGGTGACCGGTTCTGGTATAAAGCTGCATCGTTTGCGGTCGAACCGTCGTCCCAGACACCTGTCGAAACTTTCCACCCCGTTGCAAGGTAATGTCCATGAGCGAACGTCCCGAAGAGCCAAAGCAGGCTTCTGACGCCGAAAGCCTTCTGCCCATCGATGAGCACATCGAAGAAGGGCATGACGCTGAAGGCCGTAAAGTCCGGCATCGTGGTATCTATCTGCTGCCGAATCTGTTCACCACTGCGAATCTCTTCGCAGGGTTCTATTCCATCATCAACTCGATGAGCGCCCAGAGTGCCCTGAGTGCCGGTGACTCGATCGGTGCGAGCAAGTATTTCGCGTTTGCCGCCATCGCGATTTTCGTGGCCATGGTGCTCGACGGCCTCGACGGCCGGGTTGCCCGCATGACCAATACCCAGAGCGCCTTTGGTGCCGAGTACGACTCGCTGTCGGACATGGTCGCCTTTGGCGTGGCACCGGCGTTGCTCGCCTTTGGCTGGGCCCTGGGCGACATGGGTAAGGTCGGCTGGATGGTCGCCTTTATCTATGTAGCAGGCGCGGCGTTGCGCCTGGCGCGTTTCAACACCCAGGTCGGTACTGCCGATAAACGCTATTTCATCGGTCTGGCCAGTCCGGCCGCCGCTGGTGTGGTGGCCGGGATTGTCTGGGCGTTCAGCGATTACGGCATCCAGGGTTCCAAGATGTCCTTCCTGGTTGCGCTGATGGTGGCGGCGGCCGGCATGCTGATGGTCAGCAACATCAAGTACAACAGCTTCAAGGAGCTGGACCTGAAGGGGCGCGTACCTTTCGTGGCGATCCTCGCCGTGGTGCTGGTGTTTGCGGTCGTGTTCAGTGATCCGCCGCGTATCCTGCTCCTGGTTTTCCTCGCCTACGCAGCATCCGGCCCGGTGCAATACCTGTTACATCTTCGTCGGCGCAAAAGCGCCGAGTGATGTAATTTCCCTTCATACTCCGCAGTCTGTTGGTGCGTCTGTTCTCCAATGCTGCGGAGTAGCCATGCTGATCAAAGTCCCAAAAGCGTCCGACTGCCATGAGTCGGACGTCACGCCGGAAACCTTCTATCTTTCGCGACGCAATGTATTAGGTGCTGCCGTGGCCGGATTGGCCGTGACCAGTCTGCCTCGATGGGCTGTGGCCGATGAAACGGCGCGTTATCCGGATGTCGAGCCTGGCAACGCACCCTCCTGGTTTGTCGAAAAGCTTCCTTCCACCCAATGGGGCGCAGTCAGCGTGAAGGATGAGGCGATCACGCCGTTCAAGGACGCAACGCAC
>NZ_CP166807.1:5312500-5707500 GCF_059716155.1 Pseudomonas sp. LBUM1649 | reverse complement strand
TGTAACGGGGCTCAAACCATACACCGAAGCTACGGGTATCACTTAGGTGATGCGGTAGAGGAGCGTTCTGTAAGCCTGTGAAGGTGAGTTGAGAAGCTTGCTGGAGGTATCAGAAGTGCGAATGCTGACATGAGTAACGACAATGGGTGTGAAAAACACCCACGCCGAAAGACCAAGGTTTCCTGCGCAACGTTAATCGACGCAGGGTTAGTCGGTCCCTAAGGCGAGGCTGAAAAGCGTAGTCGATGGA
This sequence comes from Pseudomonas sp. LBUM1649, assembly GCF_059716155.1. NCBI lineage: Bacteria > Pseudomonadati > Pseudomonadota > Gammaproteobacteria > Pseudomonadales > Pseudomonadaceae > Pseudomonas > Pseudomonas sp. LBUM1649. The sequence continues at coordinate 5,707,250 of NZ_CP166807.1, read as the reverse complement.
AAACAGGTTAATATTCCTGTACTTCTGGTTATTGCGATGGAGGGACGGAGAAGGCTAGGCCAGCTTGGCGTTGGTTGTCCAAGTTTAAGGTGGTAGGCTGGAATCTTAGGTAAATCCGGGATTCTAAGGCCGAGAGCTGATGACGAGTGTTCCTTTGGAACACGAAGTGGTTGATGCCATGCTTCCAAGAAAAGCTTCTAAGCTTCAGGTAACCAGGAACCGTACCCCAAACCGACACAGGTGGTTGGGTAGAGAATACCAAGGCGCTTGAGAGAACTCGGGTGAAGGAACTAGGCAAAATGGCACCGTAACTTCGGGAGAAGGTGCGCCGGTGAGGGTGAAGCATTTACTGCGTAAGCCCACGCCGGTCGAAGATACCAGGCCGCTGCGACTGTTTATTAAAAACACAGCACTCTGCAAACACGAAAGTGGACGTATAGGGTGTGACGCCTGCCCGGTGCCGGAAGGTTAATTGATGGGGTTAGCTAACGCGAAGCTCTTGATCGAAGCCCCGGTAAACGGCGGCCGTAACTATAACGGTCCTAAGGTAGCGAAATTCCTTGTCGGGTAAGTTCCGACCTGCACGAATGGCGTAACGATGGCGGCGCTGTCTCCACCCGAGACTCAGTGAAATTGAAATCGCTGTGAAGATGCAGTGTATCCGCGGCTAGACGGAAAGACCCCGTGAACCTTTACTATAGCTTTGCACTGGACTTTGAATTTGCTTGTGTAGGATAGGTGGGAGGCTTTGAAGCGTGGACGCCAGTTCGCGTGGAGCCAACCTTGAAATACCACCCTGGCAACTTTGAGGTTCTAACTCAGGTCCGTTATCCGGATCGAGGACAGTGTATGGTGGGTAGTTTGACTGGGGCGGTCTCCTCCTAAAGAGTAACGGAGGAGTACGAAGGTGCGCTCAGACCGGTCGGAAATCGGTCGTAGAGTATAAAGGCAAAAGCGCGCTTGACTGCGAGACAGACACGTCGAGCAGGTACGAAAGTAGGTCTTAGTGATCCGGTGGTTCTGTATGGAAGGGCCATCGCTCAACGGATAAAAGGTACTCCGGGGATAACAGGCTGATACCGCCCAAGAGTTCATATCGACGGCGGTGTTTGGCACCTCGATGTCGGCTCATCACATCCTGGGGCTGAAGCCGGTCCCAAGGGTATGGCTGTTCGCCATTTAAAGTGGTACGCGAGCTGGGTTTAGAACGTCGTGAGACAGTTCGGTCCCTATCTGCCGTGGACGTTTGAGATTTGAGAGGGGCTGCTCCTAGTACGAGAGGACCGGAGTGGACGAACCTCTGGTGTTCCGGTTGTCACGCCAGTGGCATTGCCGGGTAGCTATGTTCGGAATAGATAACCGCTGAAAGCATCTAAGCGGGAAACTAGCCTCAAGATGAGATCTCACTGGGACCTTGAGTCCCCTGAAGGGCCGTCGAAGACTACGACGTTGATAGGTTGGGTGTGTAAGCGCTGTGAGGCGTTGAGCTAACCAATACTAATTGCCCGTGAGGCTTGACCATATAACACCCAAGCAATTTGCTTACTTCGAGAGAAGCATCAGATTGCGGTGTGTGAAGACGAAACGAACCGAAAGTTCGAGATCTCACAAAACACCTGGCTATCACATACCCAATTTGCTGAAGCGAGGCCAACTGGCCACGACTCAGTACCCGAATTTCTTGACGACCATAGAGCATTGGAACCACCTGATCCCATCCCGAACTCAGCAGTGAAACGATGCATCGCCGATGGTAGTGTGGGGTTTCCCCATGTGAGAGTAGGTCATCGTCAAGATTAAATTCCAAAACCCCTATCTGCGTATGCAGGTAGGGGTTTTGTCTTTTCCCGAAAGAAAATCACGATGACTCGTGCACAAATTGGCACAGTTATTTTCGATTCAGGGCACTAGAATAGGCCCAACCTTTTCGGAGTCAGAGCGTTATATGCCAGATCCGGTTGACGCCTCAAGGCTGTCAGAATTACCGCTGAACGATTTGGTGGCATGCCACGAGTGCGACTTGCTGATGCGCAAGCCCGAGCTCGACCATGGCGAGAAAGCCCTGTGCCCGCGATGTGGCTACGAGCTCTATGCCCATCGATACAACGTCGTGCAGCGTAGTCTCGCCCTGGTTATTGCGGCACTGCTGTTGTATATCCCGGCGAACTTTTTACCCATCATGCAACTCAATCTGCTCGGGCAGTCGTCGCAAGACACTGTCTGGAGCGGGGTTGTCGCGCTTTTCGATACAGGCATGCAAAGCGTTTCAGTCATTGTGTTCCTGAGCAGCATGGCAATTCCGCTGCTCAAGCTGCTCTGCCAACTGGTCGTATTGCTGAGTATCCGTTTTGACGTCGGACGCAGCTACGGATTGCTGCTTTACCGTATTTACCACCATTTGCGGGACTGGGGGATGCTTGAGGTTTACCTCATGGGCGTACTGGTCGCGATCGTCAAACTGGCAGATATGGCAGCAATGACCATCGGCCTTGGCCTGGCGTGCTTCATTGGATTGTTGTTGGTTCAGGTCTGGCTGGAGGTCGTGATGTCTCCTCACCAGATCTGGCAGGCTTTATCAGGAGAGGATGCCCATGCGGGCGATTGATGCAGGCATTCTGATTTGCGCCGAATGCCATGAATTGAACAAGCAGGAAGCTGATACCGACGAACAGATCTGCACTCGCTGCGGCGCGCTGGTGCATGCCCGCAGCCCGAACAGTGTGGCGCGGACCTGGGCGTTGCTGATCACCGCCGCGATTCTTTACGTGCCGGCCAATGTGCTGCCGATCATGACCGTGAGCTCCCTGGGCAAGGGTGATCCCAGCACCATCATGTCCGGTGTTATCCAACTGGTTCAGCACGGCATGATTCCCATCGCCGCGGTGGTGTTTATCGCCAGCATTGTGGTGCCCACGTTCAAATTGGTGGGTATCGCCTTGCTGCTGTTTTCCGTGCAGCGCCGCCAGCCACTCTCGGCCCGCCAGCGCATATGGATGTACCGCTTTATCGAGTTCATCGGCCGCTGGTCGATGCTCGATATCTTTGTGATTGCCATCCTGGTGGCGGTCGTGAATTTTGGACGGCTTGCCAGCATCGAAGCTGATCTGGGCGCCATTGCGTTCGCCAGCGTGGTGATTTTGACGATGCTTGCCGCAGTAACTTTCGATCCCCGACTGATTTGGGATAACACGGAGTCGGACGACGACCATGACTGATCTGCCTACAGCTAAAACCCGACCTGCTTCGAACTGGTCGGCCATTTGGGTGTTGCCCCTGATTGCCTTGATCATTGGTGGCTGGCTCGGCTGGCGCGCCTACACCGAGACCGGTATCGAGATTCAGGTACGCTTCGAAAGCGGTGAAGGCATCCAGGCCAACAAGACCGAAGTCGTCTACAAAGGCATGTCGGTCGGCAAGGTGAAAACCCTCAAGCTTGATGATGAAGGCAGCTCCAAAGGGGTGATCGCGACCGTCGAGATGAACAAGGACGTGGAGCAATACCTGCGCACCAGCACGCGCTTCTGGCTGGTCAAGCCGAGCGTGACGCTGGCCGGTATCACCGGGCTGGAGACGCTGGTCTCGGGTAACTATGTCGCGATCAGCCCGGGTGAGGGCGAGCCTGCCCGCAAGTTCAAGGCCCTGGCCCAGGAGCCGCCGCTATCGGACGCCCAGCCCGGCCTGCACCTGACCATCAAGGCTGATCGCCTGGGTTCGCTGAACCGTGGCAGCCCGGTGTTCTACAAGCAGATCAAGGTCGGGCAGATCAAAAGCTACGTGCTCTCCGAAGACCAGAGTACTGTCGAACTCAAGGTCTTTATCGAGCCGACCTACGCCAAACTCGTGCGCAAACACACGCGCTTCTGGAATGCCAGCGGCATCAGCATCGATGCCAACCTGTCCGGTGTAAAAGTACGCAGTGAGTCCCTGGCCAGTATCGTTGCTGGCGGTATTGCGTTTGCCACGCCTGAAAACCGCAAGGACAGCCCGCCAACCGATCCGAGCCTGCCGTTCCGTCTTTATGAAGACTTCGACGCGGCCGCCGCCGGGATCAAAATCAAGGTCAAGCTAAGTGACTTCGAAGGTTTGCAGGCTGGCCGCACGCCGGTGATGTACAAAGGTATTCAGGTCGGCACACTCAAGGCACTCAAGGTCGATCCCGATTTGTCCGGTGCCAGCGCCGAGTTGACGCTGGACCCCCTGGCCGAGGATTACCTGGTCGATGGCACCCAGTTCTGGGTAGTCAAGCCGTCGATTTCCCTGGCGGGCATTACCGGCCTTGAAGCATTGGTCAAGGGTAACTACATCGCCGTGCGTCCCGGGGACAAAGGCGCCGCGCCGCAACGTGAGTTTGTCGCACGGCCTAAGGCGCCGCCGCTGGATTTGCGTTCACCGGGCCTGCACCTGGTGTTGTTCACCGATAACCTCGGCTCGCTGGAAGTGGGCAGCCCGGTGCTCTACAAGCAGGTCAAGGTGGGCTCGGTACAGAGTTATCAGTTTTCGCGCAAAAAGAAACAGCTGGTGATTGGGGTCCATATCGAGAAGGAATACGAAGACTTGGTCAACGCCTCTACGCGGTTCTGGAATGCCAGTGGCATCACGTTGACGGGCGGACTGACCGGCGGGATTCAGGTTAAGAGCGAATCGCTGCAAAGCCTGATGGCCGGCGGCATCGCCTTTGAAACACCGGAGGCCAAGGCGCCATTGCAGAAGCGCATCCCACGTTTCCGCCTGTTCGCCAGTCATGAGCAAGCCAACCAGAAAGGCGCAATGATCACGATCAAGGTCGACCGTGCCGATGGCCTGCATACCGGCACACCGATCCGCTTCAAGGGGCTGGATGTCGGCAAGATTGAAGACGTCGACCTGAGTGACGATCTGCAGTCGGTGCTACTGACTGCGCGGATCGATGAAGTCCCGGATCGCATCGCTCGCGTCGGCAGTCAGTTCTGGGTGGTCAAGCCCGAGCTGGGGCTGATCAAGACGTCGAACCTGGAAACATTGGTCACCGGGCAATACATCGAGGTGCAACCGGCACCGAAGAATCTGGGGCCGCAGAAGAACTTCGTGGCGTTGGCCAGTCCGCCGGAAACTGCCAAACAGGAAGCCGGTTTGAGCCTGGTGTTGAGCGCTCCTCGCCGTGGTTCGCTGAAGGCTGGTGTACCGGTGACTTATCGAGAAATCACCGTGGGCAAGGTCACGGGTTATGAGCTGGGCCAGACGGCTGATCGTGTGCTGATCCGCATCCTGATCGAGCCAAAGTACGCGCCATTGGTCCGCAGCGGCACGCGCTTCTGGAACACCAGCGGTTTTGACTTTGATGTTGGCCTGTTCAGAGGGGCGACGGTGCGTACCGAATCGCTGGAGACGATGATTCAGGGCGGTGTTGCCTTCGCCACGCCGGACGGCGAGCGCATGGGCAACCCGGCGCGGACGGAGCAGACATTCCCGCTGTTCGACAAGTTCGAAGAGGAATGGCTGACCTGGGCGCCGAAGATTTCGCTCGGTAAATAACCCTGAGCTAATAAGGCGTCAGGAATGACGCCTTCGCGAGCAGGCTCGCTCCCACAGGGGATTTATGTACACCGGTCCACTGTGGGAGCGAGCCTGCTCGCGAAGAGGCCCTTAAGAGCACTGTAAGAACCACAAAGAAGGCCGCGATCCATTGGAACGCGGCCTTTTTCGTATCTAACGGTTCAACTCAAACCGTATCCAGCTCCGGCTCATCCGCCTCAACATTTACAGTCGCCTTCACCTCATCGTGGCGACGAATGTACTTCCAGTCATCCTCATCGATGTAGATGCCAGCCGGGCCGCTGCCACCTTCCAGGTCGATGGCGACACTGGCGCAGACCTGCGGCTTCACACTGGCCAGGATTGGCACGAAGCCCAGTTGCAGACTGGTTTCGAGCAGCGCCGCCTGGTTTTTCTCGTCGATGTCCGCGGCCTCGTCGAGGTAGTACGGCAAGCGCACACGCCCGGCCAGGTCGCGGTCCATCAAGTGCAGCAACAAATACATGTTGGTCAGCGCCTTGATGGTCATGGTGGTGCCGTTGGACGCGGCGCCGTCGATGTCGGTGTGGATCACCGGCGATCCATTGACCTTGGTGATCTCGAACGCCAGTTCAAACAAGTCCTTGAGGCCGAGCTGGTTGTGGTTCGCCGCCACCAGCCGCGCCAGGTATTCCTTGGCCTCTTCGTTCTTGTTGTCTTGCTCGGCGCTCTGGCTGAGGTCGAAGACGGACAGGGTCTCGCCTTCTTCGTACTGACCGGCGCTGTGGATGATCTGGTCGATGTGCTTGAGTGCTTCTTTGTTCGGCGCCAGCACGATGCGGAAGCTTTGCAGGTTGGACACCTGGCGCTTGTTGATTTCGCGGTTGAACAGCGCCAGCTGGTGCTCGAGGCTGTCGTAGTCGCTGCGGATGTTGCGCAGGGTCCGGGCGATGTCGGTAACGGCCGCACGCCGGGCCTTGCCCAGGGTCAGGGCTTCATCGGTGCGGTGAGCGTAAGCGTTGATCAGCAGTTGCAGGCGACGTTCCATATCGTCTTCGCTGTCGAACTTGGCCACGCCCTTGAGGCGCACCTGGGCGTACAGCGCCTCGATCTGGCCATCGGCGCGCAGCAGGCCTTGCCAACTGTCCTGATAGTCGTTGAGCAGTGGCAGCAGGTTGTCCATCGAGTCGTCGACCGGATCCATGAACGGCGTGCCGAACGGCAGATCCGCCGGCAACAACTGACGGCGGCGCAGGGCGTCGTCGAGGGTGCGTTGCTTGGCTTCCATGTCACCGATCTGCCGGCCGACCAGTTGCAGCTTGGCCGACAGTTGCTGGACGCGCTCGGTGAAGGCATCGCTGGAACGCTTCAGTTCGTCCTGTGCGGCCTCCATCTGCGCCAGCTGCTCCAGCTTGTCGCTTTCTTCGGCGCTCAGGGTTTGCGCGCGACGGAAGTCTTCCAACGCTTTCTGGGCATCCAGCACCTGCTGGTACAGCGCTTCGGTCTGGGTCTTGCTCGCGGCGCGGTCGGCAGCCACGGCTTGCTGGGTCTTCAGTTGCTTGAGTTCTTTGTCCAGGCGCTCTTTCTGATCGCGCAGCGCGGCGCGGTCAGCCAGGGCTTGCAGAGCCGGTGGCTCGATGTGCGAGAGGTCGATCGACAGGCCCGGCACTTCGAAGCGCTCGCCTTTGAAAGCGTCGAGAATCAGCTCCATGGATTTCACCCATTCGCCGTTCTCGTCGAGGGTGATCCCGTGTTCGCCCAGCGGCAGGCTGAAAAGTGCGCTGTTGAACAGACGCATCAGGCGCTCGACGTCCTGTTGCGAGAACTCTTCGCGCAGACGCGCGTAGCTGTTGTTGTCGGCGTGATCCAGTTGCTGCTTCACCGACTTCAGGCGTTTTTCCAGATCGCGCAGGCGTTCCTCCAGGTCCTCGGCACTGAACTGTCGCGACTGCGCCAAGGCACCTGCCAGCTCGTCGTGGGCGTCCTTGGCCGCGAGCAATTGTTGCTCAAGCACCTTGACGTCATCGACCAGGGCAAACCGATGCTTGAGCACCGACAGCTCGCCGAGCCAGCGCTGGATGCCAGTAATTTCCCGCTCCAGACGCATCAGCTCCTGGGTGCCACCACGTTGATCGTTCTGCAGGGCGTCCTGCTCGTGGCGATAGTGCTCGGCCTGGATGGTCAGCTCTTCCTTGCGGGCGCTGGCGTAGTCCGACCAGGTGCCGAGCAGGGAGTCGAGCAGCGGCGAGATCCGGTGCAGCTTGCCGCGCAGGATGTCGCGCTGTTTCACGCCGTTGGCCAGGGCTTCGACCAATGGGCCGGCGGCCACCAGCGAGTTGTAGTCCTGCTCCATGCGGCGTACGTCGCGGAAGGCCTCTTCGCAGGCGGCGATGTAATCGACGCTACCGGAGCGCAAGCTGTGCTCGAACGCATCGAGAAACAGTTGCTTGAGCTTGGCCGCGGTGATTTCACGCATGTGCAGCAGGTTGATGAACAGTGCGCGGAAGGTCTTCAGGCTCTGTTCGCTGGTGGAGCGCAGGGGGATCAGTGTCAGGTCCAGCGGGATCGAGGTGTGTCCACCGACCAGCAAGCGGCGCAGTTCATCGGGCTTGAGTTCGTAGGCTTTCAGGCCTTCGCGCTCAAGGTTGCTGAACAGTTCTTTCTGGCGCAGGCAGGTGTCGTTTTTCTGGTAGTGGGCCAGGTCCAGCTGGCCGGCATAGGCAAAGAACTGGTGACCGAAGCCACCACCCGGACCGCGTCCGACCACGCCGATCACGTGAGGTCCATGGGGCAGGTTCACCTCCACCAGGATGTAGCTGGTGTCGGAGGCGAAGTAGAAGCGCCGGGATTGCTCCAGGCTGTACTTGCCGAAGCTCATGTCCGACATGCGCGCCAGGATCGGGAACTGCAGCGCATTGATCGAAGCGGATTTACCGAGGTTGTTCGCGCCATAGACCGACAGTGGCTCTTCCAGCGGGAACAGGCCGAGGCTGTAGCCGGCGGTGTTCAGAAGGGCAAAGCGGCGGATGCCGTAGCGTTCCTTGCTCATGCGTCGAGCTCCTGTTCTTCGGCAATGGCACGGGCTAAAGCGTCATCTTCGTTTTCGCCGGCGCTCTCTACCTCAAAGTCGCTGAGGTCGAGCGGGTCGTCGGTCTGCAGCAGTTTTTCGTCGCTGTCATCGTCGATCAGCACCGGTACCGGCAGCGGCAATACGCTGTGCAGGCTGGCCGCCAGGTCACGGTCCTGTTGCACTGACAGGCACACATCGAGGAAACGGTGCATCGGCGGCAGGAAGCGGTACACGCCGTTTTCTTCGCCGGCGAAGCCGAGCTGGGTCATGCGTCGCATGATTTTTTCTTCCAGCTCATCCTGGGTCTGCACTTCGGCCTGGATGAACAGGTCGCGGTACTTTTCCAGCAACGAAGGCAGTTCATCGCGACCGAGGCTGCCACCGTCGAGCACGGCGATCGGGTCGCGGCCCTGGTCGGCCAGGTGCTCGACGAGGATGAAGGTGAACAGCGCCAGGCGCTGTGCGGTCTTGTTCACCGTCGCGGCCGCCAGGTCCGGCACGAAGTAGTAGAAACCACGGGTGTCGCAGACCAGTTCAAACCCCAGGGCCTTGAACAGCGTGCGGTACTGGTCCTGGAAGTTCGACAGTTGGGCGTACAGCTCCGGGTCGCGGCGGCTGACGTGGTAGCCCTTGAACAGCTCGCGAAAGATCGGTGCCAGTTGGGACAGTTCGGATAGATCAAGATGCATATGGGGTGCTCGCAGAATCCTCGGCGGCGGCGTCGCCGACCGAGAGCAGGGCGAAGGAGCGCAGGCTGACCTGGTGCTCGTGTGTGTGGTAATCGCGACGTTCCAGGCGTTCGCGCTTGAAGCGTTTTTCCCGTGACAGGCGCGAGAACCAGTACAGCAATTCGTCGGTGGCGCCGTCCGGCTCCTGCTCCAGCAGCCAGGTCATCAGGTCCGGCAACGGCAGGGCGTCTTCGCAGCGTTCGAGCATTTCGCGAACCGTGCGTGGCGCACGCGGGGATTCGCCTTTCTGGGTCTTGTGGGCCTTGGGGAAGCGCGCCGGCTTCGGTTCGAAACGGGCCAAGGCGTAAACGTAGGCCTCGACCTGGCTGGCGCTGCCGAGGAAGGTGCTTTGCGGTCGTGTGAACAAGGGCATGGCCGCCTGCGGCACGGCATCGATGCCTTTTCGGCGAATGGCGGCCAGGGCCAGTGCCGCGCCTCGGGTGACGGCATTGTGGCGACGTGCCTCCTCACGCAGCGGCAGCAACAGTTCGCGCGCGTGACGCAGGGTCAACTGGGCACTGGTCTGCATTTCGAGGATGCGCGCGTGGGTGCGCAGCAGCATGTCGTCGTCGACCAGGTGGCCGAGGCGCTGCTGTTCGCTGAGCATCTTCAGCAGGACGGTTTCGACCTTGCGCACGCCTTGTTCGAAGGCGCCGTCGGCGTTCACCAGATCAATCATCGGCTCGACGTATTCGTCCCAGGTCGCCAGCACTTCAGCGTAACGCTGGCGCAACGGAATCTGCCGGTCGCTGGTTTTCGCCCGTTCGGCGACCGCCACCAATGCCTGTTCGTCGTTATCGAGTTTTTTCAGCACGTCACGCACGCGCATGTCGAGCAGGCGCAACTGGCGGGCCAGGTCATTGCCGTCGCGGATATCGAACGCGTCCTGGATATAACCGGCCAGACGCTCGAGGTGGCGCAGGTAGGCTTCGATTTCCAAACACAGGCCCAAACGGTGTTCACGGCGCAGGTAGGCGAGGAAGTCGTGAATTTGCGCGTTGAGCTCGAAACGGTTCGGGCTTTTCGCCACCGGAACCAGAATATCGAGGCGAATCCACACGTCCAGCAGGCTGGTGATGTCCTGCGGCGTACTGTCGAGTTGCTGGGCGCCTAGTTGCGTGCGCAGTTCGTTGAGGCTCAGGGTGCCTTGGTCGAAATGCTCACAAAGCGGCTCCAGAAGTGCCCAGTGTTCAGCGAGGGCGCGCAAGACGCGCTTGGGTTCGATCATCGGAATGGCCGGCTGGTTGGCGATTAAAAGCCGCGATTGTACTGCATCAGGCGCGATGCGATTCACTCTCGGGACGGGCTGTCGCCATTTTTCATAGGTGGAAAGACTATCGGTGAAGTCTATCGATCAACAGCGGGCGATCTTGAGCGAAGAGCGGTAGAATCTCCGCACTTTAGTTATCCACAAGTGGCCGACCTTTGCTTATCGAGTCCCGTCGTCGCGCTTATTTGAACGCCATGCAGGTGGTCAACTGGCTGCCGCGCACCGAATTGCCCTTTGCCGCCCCGTCGCGGCCCGAGCTGCTGGAGCCGCCCGAGGCCCTGGTCGTTGCTCCCGTGGCGCCGGTGCCCGTGGTCGATGCGCCCGTCTCGCCTGCGGTAAAACCTGCCGAACGGGTGAAGATCGAGGTGCCCCGGCCATCGCTGGCGAGCACGCGCACCGGCGCTACACCTGCGGCCGAGGAGGCACCGGTTGTCGCCAGGGTCGCGCCGGTGCCGCCGCCGCGCTTTGCCCTGCAACTGCTGCGAGCCGGTCGCTGCCTGCTGTTGGTGGAGTTACCCACAGGCGAATCGTTCCAGGCGCGCGACCCCGCTTATCTGCTGCTCAAGGACATGCTGCGTGCCGCCGGTCTCCCGGACAGCCCGCAGATCGTCGGCGAGCCGGTACGCTGGCCGCTGCTGGTGCGTGGGACGATGGACCAGGGCCCGGATGCGGCCCGTGACTTTGTGCAAGGTTTCCTCTCGGTGCGCATGGAAGAAGCGCCATGCGCTTGCCTCTGGCTGATCGGCCTGCCCGCGGTGCGGTTTGCCGGTGAGGCGGACGTCGATGCGTTCAACCGCGAACTGCAGATCGAAGGTCTGGGCTCGGCGTGGGCGGTACCGGGTCTGGAATTGTTAATGGAAGAGCCACAGCGCAAGGCCGCCGTGTGGCAAGCCATGCGTCGGCTGATGGCGCGCTGGAAAGAATCGAATGAGTGACGCTGTATCGTTCCGCCCGATGACCGAGGCGGACCTGGAAACTGTTCTGAAGATCGAATACGCGGCCTACAGCCATCCCTGGACCCGCGGGATTTTTCTCGATGGCCTGGGCAAGTATCAGATCTGGCTGATGTACGAAGGTCAGCAGCAGGTGGGCCATGGGGTGGTGCAGATCATTCTTGATGAGGCGCATCTGCTCAACATCACCGTCAAGCCGGAAAACCAGGGCCGAGGTCTGGGTTTGACTTTGCTGGAGCATTTGATGTCGATCGCCTACAAGGCCGACGCCCGGGAATGCTTCCTGGAAGTGCGTGACAGCAATACCGCGGCGTTCAAGTTGTATGAGCGGTATGGTTTCAACGAGATCGGGCGTCGACGGGATTACTACCCGGCGGTGGGTGGGCGCGAAGATGCGGTGGTCATGGCCTGCACCCTGGTGGATTGAAACCATCGCCATGGTTGAACGTCGATTCCTGTGTAGGAGCTGCCGAAGGCTCGGGCCGCGTTCGGACGATCTTTTGATCTTGACCTGAAAAATCAAAAGATCGCAGCCTACGGCAGCTCCTATGTATGGACTCGCCCCCACTGTCTACCCGCTTTTGAAAAACTGTCGCCCCGTTGCATCTATGTATCAGGCCTATTCATGGAAGCCGTCTTCGGCATCTGGCCAAAATTGGAAGAGCTCGTGGTATGCCGATTACAGTCAGGCCTCGAAGGCCAGTAGGAGCTTAGGCATCAATCCACGCCGGTCTTACCTGGGGTCAATTTTTTTCAACAAAGGGTCGGACAGTCAGTACCTCGGTGGCAGAACTCTGTCGCTCAGTGGCTCATCGTCGCTTGCTGGCCATCACCAGCGTGGCGACGATAAGTCTGATCATTCTGTAAAAGCACCCAGACGATTCGCAGGTTGCGGTTGGCTAGCCTGATCGCAGCCTCCTTACGGCCCAGCCGGCTCATCCAGCGCAACAAGCGGCGGTCATCGGGTTGCTGGGAATCAGGTCGTAGTTGTTGCAGCACCGCATGGGCTCCCTGGATCATCAGGCTGCGTAAATAGACATCACCTCGCTTGGTCATGCCCCCCAGCCGGACCGTCTGCCCGCTACTGTGCTGGTCAGGCACCATGCCAAAGTACGCGGCAAACTTGCGGGCATTGGGAAATCGCTCAGGCTTGCTTTCCTTGGCCACCAGTGCCGTGGCAGTGACTGGGCCGATGCCGCGCACAGTCATCAGTCGCTTCGCCGTCATGTCGGCGTTGGCGGCCACTTCCAGGCGTCCCGTCAGCACGCTGATGCGCTCGCCCAAATGGCGCCACTCGGCCAACAGTTCGTCGATCAGTTCACGCAGCAGGCCCGGCACCGGCTGGGTAGCATCCTCCAGTACCCGCGGTATTTTCTGGCTGATCGCAACATCGCCCTGCGCCAAAGCCACGCCGTGCTCGAGCAGCAGGCCGCGCATCTGATTACTGACGGCCGTGCGTCGACGCACATAGCCCTGACGAGCGCGATGCAACGCCTGCATTGCCAGTGCCGCAACGCTTTTGACCGGTACTGCGCAGATTTTTTCATCGCGACCCGCCCGCAAAATCGCCAGTGCATCGTTGCGATCATTTTTAGGCCCGCTGCGATGGGTGGCCACCAAACCGGCTGGAAGAATCCGCGCCAGGTTGCCTTGGTCTTGCAGCTGCCGGGCCCAGGCTTGAGCACCCGGACCGGTCTCCATCAAAATCACGACATGAGGCGGCAGCTGCCGGAGAAACTCATAAAACGCCTCACGCGACTTGATCCGCTGCTCGTAGCGCACTTGGCCAAGGACATCTTCACCGGCGACCTGAAAGACCTGCTTGGCCAGATCCACCGCTAAGGTTGTACAGGCCGACAAATCGGAAGAAGACAGGGATTGATCAATCGAACTATGATTTTTCATGGACTCGCCCTCGCTGTCGTTGGCTGTTTAGACTGCCAGCGTGGCGCATTGACGCCTCGGCTGGGGCGAGTCCATCCAATTACAGGTAAATCTGCAGATCAACGTTTCTTGTCCATTGGATCGCTCTGCGCCATCTCCGCCTCGTCCAGCCCATTGCCCCCACCAATGTCGTCTTCATCGACAATGCTCAAGTCCCAATCGGCCTGATCACCTTCACCCACTTCCTGGGCATCCCGCGCACCGTCTTCACGAATCAGCGTTTCCGGGCTCATGTCATCATCGGTAGAATCATGATCATCGGTCGATGCTCCCGTCATGCCGGCTTCACGCACGCGTTCTTCGGGCATCAGTTTCTCGCGTTCCTTTTGCGGCAATTCATCACCGATTTTTGCGCTGGGTTCTTCCGCGTCGAAATCCAGCTCATGCATCGAGCCCATGCGATCTTCGTTATCATCGATGGGTTCCGGTTGTACCGCATCGTACGGACGTCGTGAATCAGTCATGGCAATTCCTCATACTGTTAGCCTTATAGGGTGGACCCACTGGGTTGCAGAGAATTCCACCGGCATGGAGCGCCATGAACAGGCAGCAGCGGGCATTTGCATAACGCGCGTGACCCCGACGGACGGTTGTCTGTCAAAGCAGCGCACCATTATCGAGGCTTCATTGCATGAACGAATTACAAGATCTGATTGATAACAACGAGCGCTGGGCCGACGCAATCACCAAAGAAGATCCTGACTTCTTCGCCAAGCTGGCTCGTCAACAAACGCCGGAGTACCTGTGGATCGGCTGTTCCGATGCGCGGGTGCCGGCCAACGAGATCGTCGGCATGTTGCCAGGCGATCTATTTGTGCACCGCAACGTGGCCAACGTGGTGCTGCACACTGACCTAAACTGCTTGTCGGTGATCCAGTACGCGGTCGACGTGCTCAAGGTCAAACACATCCTCGTGACCGGCCACTATGGCTGTGGCGGCGTGCGCGCCTCGATGCAGGATCGCCAGTTCGGCCTGATCGACGGTTGGCTGCGTTCGATCCGCGATCTCTACTACGAGAAGCGTGAAGAACTCGCCAAACTGGCTACCGAAGAGGAACAGGTCGACCGCCTCTGCGAACTCAACGTGATTCAGCAAGTGGCCAACGTCGCCCATACCAGCATTGTGCAAAATGCCTGGCATCGCGGGCAGAACCTGTCGATTCACGGTTGCATCTACGGCATCAAGGACGGTCGCTGGAAAAGCCTGAACACCACCATCAGCGGTTTCGAGCAATTGCCGCCGCAGTACCGACTGCGTCCGGTCGAGACGTTGTAAGTCTCAGCAGCAGAAGGTTTGCCGACGCCAGTGTTGCAAAAGCATCTGGTCGTCGGCACCTTCCGTTAGCTGATAATCCAGCCGACGGTTATAGCGCAGGAGCGGGTATCGCCGGGGCTGGCGCTGGCGCCTTGAGCAGTTTGAGCTGGGCCTTGATCGATGCCGTCGCACATTTGCCTGCGGCCTGTGCGGACGTCAGCTTGCGAATCGAGGTGTAGAACAGCGCACAGGTTTTATCGGCCTGGGCCACTTGCCAGGTCTGAGTGCAGGTTTTCAGCTCGACATCAGCATTGCTGTCCGTTTCACGGCCCATGGCGGCCTGCCAGCACGCGGCACTCAAATCCTGGCCCATGACTTTCAGGCCCGCGGTATCGGCCTGGGCCAGGGCATCTTTACCGGTGTAACTGGCCGGATCGGCGGCGTACCAGATGTAGCTTGGATGGTTGGCGCCCAATACCGGTACTTTTACCCCGTCCACCGGGCTGATCGTCACCAGGCTCAACACGTTCACGGTTGGCCCGTATTGCTGCTTGATCCAGTTGCGCACCGGTACACCGAAGGCAACCGTTGGCAATGCCACGCCGCTGGAATGCAGGGTGACCTGCTTGACCATGCTGGTCTGGTAGTCCTTGAAGTAGTCGTAGACGCCTTCCAGGTCCTTGCCGGCGTTCGATGGTGCGGCAATCGGGGCGATATCGATGATGGTCTGGTAGCCCGGCGTCTGCTCGGCCGGGACGCCATTGACGGTCAGCAGCGTGGCCCAGCGATCCGTGGTGGCCGATTTCAGGTAATCCTGGGCCTGGGTCAGCGAATAATCGGGTGGGAAGTGCAGCAGTTCAACGCTTCTGCGGTTTTCCAGGGCCATGCCCAGTGGCAGGAAAAAATACCAGCTATAGGCCCACTTGCCGTCGGCATTCAGTTTGCGGGCAGCGCTGTAGGCCAGATCCCCGGCGTCAAGCAATGCTGCCAAGGGCTTTTCATAGCTTCTGGGCACACCCGTGATTTCGGCATGAAGTTGATCGTTATCGGTTTTGACCAGAACCTTGGCCGTGCTGTAGCCATCGCGCTGCACGCTTTGCGTCAGGTAATGCTCGACGGTCTGCTCCAGCGTCCAATTGCGAAAGCAGATCACGTTGCAGTTGTTGGGGTACGCGAACAAACGGCTGACGCGTTCGGTGCTGCCCAACTTCAGGGCGACATCGGCGTGGGCAGCGGTGCTCAGGTTGAGGGCTGCGAGGGTGAGGGCCGCGAGGGTGAGGCCTGCGAGTCTTAACATGCTCAGATCCTTTTCAGCGTGGTCGCGATACGAAGATGCACTTCATACTGGATCAACGCAATGATGCAGAAAAGTAGGCCTCACGCATTTTTTTTGAAGCGTGCGATGCAGCCCGCGATCAGTGATTGCGGGAAGCGTGAGGTCACGCGATCACAAGAGACGCAGCGCCAATTGGCTGCCGGCGCGCAAGTATTCAACCTGTGCGGTGACCGCATCCTTGACGATCGCCTCACCGGTATCGGTCAGTCTGGCTTTTTTGGCATCGAGGACGGCGCTCTGCAATAACTGCATGGCGACATCCATCGCTTTCTGAAAGGCCGTCACATTGTTGTGCTGGCCAAATTCGCGGACAACAGCGTCCATGCGGCGATCGGCATCGTCTCGCAGGGCCCTGTACTCAACCACCGAGACGTTACCGTCCTGGTAAATTTCATTGATCAACTCTTCCAGTGTCTTGGATATCGGTGTCATCGGATCTTCCTTGGGTTTTTGGTGATTGATACTCCAGGACAGGTTAATTCAACGAGGCGGGCTGCAAGAGTCAGGACTTGCCTTCGTATTGAGTGGGACAACGCTGCGCGTTTTGTAAGAAGGGATCTTTCAGTCTGTCGGTTTCGTTCGACTTCGCTATTCGACGCTGCTTCTCGACGTAGTTTCTCCCTGGTCCGACCCGCTGATGCGCGGGCGCCAGTGCAGGAGGGCACCGAGCATGATGAACAGGAAGTTGTAGGTGTTCAGGCCGGAAATCGCGCTGATCGCCGGTTTGGTGGAAAACTCATGGAACAGCCATCCAGCCGTCAGCAGCACCAGCAGGATGGTCAGCAGCGGGCTCCTCTGGACAGACGCAAACCTTAATTCAAGCGGATGTTTTTTGCGGCGCTGTTTTGCGGCTATGGGACTTTGGTCTAACGGGTTGTCCGCCGACGCGTTTGCGTAGACCATGGGCGCCTTGGTTTTTGCCTGTGCCAGAGTTCTTTTCATGACTGCCAATACCGATCCACGTCCGCAGCCGTTCAGCCGTTCGGACTACAAGACCCTGGGGCTCGCGGCCCTCGGCGGCGCGCTGGAAATCTACGACTTCATCATCTTCGTATTTTTCGCCCTGACCTTGAGCCAGCTGTTTTTCCCGCCGGAAATGCCTGAGTGGCTGCGGCTGCTGCAAAGCTTCGGCATCTTTGTCACCGGGTACCTGGCGCGGCCTCTGGGCGGGATCCTGATGGCGCATTTCGCCGACAGCCTGGGCCGCAAGAAGGTGTTCAGCCTGAGCATCCTGATGATGGCGCTGCCGTGCCTGCTGATCGGGATCATGCCGACCTACGCGCAGATCGGTTATTTCGCGCCACTGCTGCTGTTGGCCCTGCGCGTCCTCCAGGGCGCGGCGGTGGGTGGCGAGGTGCCGAGCGCCTGGGTATTCGTGGCCGAGCACGCGCCGGTCGGCCATCGCGGCTACGCCCTGGGCTTCCTGCAGGCGGGGCTGACCTTCGGTTATTTGCTCGGCGCGCTGACGGCAACGTTCCTGGCGCAGGCCTTCACCCAGGCTGAAATACTCGATTACGCCTGGCGTTATCCTTTCCTGCTGGGCGGGGTGTTTGGGGTGATTGGCGTCTGGCTGCGGCGCTGGCTCAGCGAAACCCCGGTGTTCATGGGCATGCAGGCCCGGCGCGAGACGGCTGTCGAGTTGCCGTTGCGGGCGGTCCTGCGTGAACATCGCCTGGCCATGCTGCCAGCGATGATCCTCACCTGCGTGCTGACGTCGGCGGTGGTGGTGTTCGTGGTCATCACCCCGACTATGATGCAGAAAACCTTCGGCATGACCGCCAGCCACACCTTCGCCCTGAGCGCACTGGGCATCGTTTTCCTGAACATTGGCTGCGTGCTCGCCGGTTTGCTGGTCGACCGCATCGGCGCCTGGCGCACAGTGATGCTCTATAGTCTGCTGCTGCCACTGGGCATCGGCGTGCTCTACGCCTGCCTGATCAGCGGCGGCAGCTGGGTCGGCCTGGCTTATGCGGTGGCCGGACTGAGTTGCGGGGTGGTGGGCGCGGTGCCGTCGGTGATGGTCAGCCTGTTCCCGGCGCGGATTCGCGTCTCGGGTATTTCCTTCACCTACAACATTGCCTACGCCGCCTGGGCGAGCATCACACCGTTGCTGTTGATCGGTCTGATGCCGTGGAGCCCGTGGATCTGCGTGATCTTCTGCGCGGTGATGGGCGCGGTGGGCGTGGGCAGCGCGGCATATTTCGGCACGCGGATGCCGAGAATCGCCAGTTGCCCGGCCGCCGGTACGGCGTGATAGAAAGGGGGCGATTGGCGCGGCGGCATTATATTTGTAGGACAACCTTCAAGCGCTCTTCAGAAAACCCCCGCAGGGCCGATGGCTAGGCTGTAAGTCGCTTTCTATCCCAGCCCATCGGTGCGTCCCCATGTTCAATAAACGCTTGAAGCAGGAGCTGTCGGCTCTTCGCGAAGAACTCTCCAGCCTTCAGCAAGTCAAGGAAAGCCTGGAAAGCGAGATGCTCGTGCTGACCCTCGATGTTGATGGGCGGGTGCAGTCGGTCAACCAGAACTTCCTCAGCGAGATGCACTACAAGAGCAACGAGCTGATCGGCCGGCACATCGAAGAGATCGTTCCGGATCATGTAAGAAACGACGAATTCCAGCTGCGTTTCAAGACCGCATTGAACCGGAGCGAGCACTTTGCCGGTGCCGTGCGTCTGTTGCGCGGCACCGGCCAGGAAGCCTGGTTGCGTTCGATCGTGCAGCCCGTGCGCTCGGCAGACGGCCGGATCAAGCATTTTTCGATTTTCTCCAGCGACCTGACCCGCACCATCGAGGCCTCCCGCGAGCATGAAAACTTGATCGGTGCGCTGGTGCGCTCGACTGCGGTGATCGAGTTCGACCTCAACGGCAACGTACTGACCGCCAACGACCGCTTTCTCAGCGGCATGGGGTACAGCCTGGGGCAGATCAAAGGCAAACATCACCGCACTTTTTGCCTTCCCGAGGAGTACAACAGCGCCGAGTACCAGAACTTCTGGCGCCGCCTGAGCGCAGGCGAGTTCGTGGCCGACCGTTTCAAACGCGTCGACAGCCACGGTCGTACAGTCTGGCTGGAGGCTTCCTACAACCCGGTGACCGATGCCAACAACAAGCTCTACAAAGTGGTGAAGTTCGCCACGGTGATCACCGATCAGATCAATCAGGAGCAGGCGGTGGCCGAAGCGGCCAACATTGCCTACAGCACCTCGCAGCAAACCGATCAAAGCGCCCAGCGCGGCAACGCCGTGGTGACGCAGGCGGTGGATGTGATGCGTGACCTGGCCAGACACATGCAAACCGCTGGCGATGGCATCGAAGCCTTGAACGAGCAATCGCTGGTGATCGGCACCATCGTCAAGACCATCAGCGGGATTGCCGAACAGACCAACCTGCTGGCGCTCAACGCGGCCATCGAAGCGGCCCGTGCCGGTGAGCAAGGGCGAGGTTTTGCAGTGGTGGCGGACGAGGTTCGGCAACTGGCTTCGCGCACCAGCCAGGCCACCGAAGAAATTGTCCTCGTGGTGCGGCAAAACCAGGACATGGCGCGTAACGCCGTGGCCCTGATGGCCGACGGCAAGCTCCAGGCGGAACAGGGCCTGGCGCTGGCGGCGGAAGCGGGCACGGTGATCGTCGAGATCCAGGACGGCGCGCAGAAAGTGGTCAATGCAGTGGGGCAGTTTGCCAATCAGTTGGCGACGTGACTTCTGCGCTTTTGAGGAATGCGTGACCCGCTGTGGGAGCGAGCCTGCTCGCGAAAGACGCCTCGGCGACGCGTTAAACCAGAAAGCACTCGTTATCGTTAGCGACCATCGCGAGCAGGCTCGCTCCTACAGTGACCATCGGCGAGCCGCTGGACGGCAAGACCTTGCAGTCGTAACGTGGCGGCTACCCAAGCTGCAAGCCATCCACAATGAGGTCAGGCAATGAGTAAACTGCGTGTGGGCGTTATTTTTGGGGGCCGCTCGGCCGAGCACGAGGTGTCGCTGCAATCGGCAAAAAACATTGTCGATGCACTGGATCGTTCGCGCTTCGAGCCGGTACTGATCGGCATCGACAAGCAAGGCCACTGGCACCTCAACGACCCCTCGAACTTCCTGCTGAACCAGGAAAACCCGGCCCTGATCGCGCTCAATCAATCCAATCGCGAATTGGCCGTGGTTCCGGGCAAGGCCCGTCAGCAACTGGTGGAAACTGCAGGTCCCGAGCTGCTGGGCCACGTCGACGTGATCTTCCCGATCGTCCACGGCACCCTTGGCGAAGACGGTTGCCTGCAGGGCTTGCTACGCATGGCCGATTTGCCGTTTGTCGGTTCCGATGTGCTGGGTTCGGCGGTCTGCATGGACAAGGACATCAGCAAGCGCCTGTTGCGTGATGCCGGTCTGGCCGTCACGCCGTTCGTCACCCTGACCCGCGCCAGCGCCGCGCGCACAGGCTTCGCCGAGGTCAGCGGCAAGCTCGGCCTGCCGCTGTTCGTCAAACCGGCCAACCAGGGTTCTTCCGTCGGCGTGAGCAAAGTGGCCGACGAAGTCGAATATGCGACGGCAGTCGAGCTGGCATTGAGCTTCGATGAAAAAGTGCTGATCGAGTCCGCGGTCAAGGGGCGCGAGATCGAATGCGCGGTACTTGGCAACGAAGATGCCATCGCCAGCGGTTGTGGCGAGATCGTGGTGCACAGCGGGTTTTACTCTTACGACAGCAAGTACATCGACGACAAGGCCGCTCAAGTGGTGGTCCCGGCCCAGATCAGCGTCGAAGCCAGCGAGTGCATTCGTGCCATGGCCGTCGAGGCGTTCCAGGTGCTGGGCTGCTCCGGGCTGGCGCGGGTCGATGTATTTTTGACTGAGAGTGGCGAAGTCCTGATCAACGAAATCAATTCGCTGCCGGGATTCACCCGCATCAGCATGTACCCGAAACTCTGGCAAGCTGCCGGTATGACCTACAGTGAACTGGTCACGCGGCTGATCGACCTGGCACTGGCGAAACACCAGGCTCGGCAGGCGTTGAAAATCAGTCGTTGAACACGCACGGGCGCGCTTGCCTGCGAGCCCGTCGACAGGGCCTGCCAGCGGCCAGGCAGACCCCTTCACGCCGTTGTGCGACTCAATCCCCCAATGCTTCCCCTTCACGTCGAGGATCGGCTCCACCGGCCAGCGACGCCTTCCCCTGTGAATCCTTGACCCGGACAATCGCCTGGGTGCCGCTGGTCATGTCGATCTCGCTCACAGGATGGCCCTTATCCTTCAGCGTCTGAATCAGTGCCGGGCTGAACTGCCCGCGTTCCAGTTCGGTCGGGCCATTTCGGCTGCCGAAGTTGGGCAGGTTGATGGCTGCTTGCGGATCGAGCTGCCAGTCGAGCAGGCCGATGGTGGATTTGGCCACGTACTCGATGATCTGCGAGCCACCGGGCGATCCAATGCTGGCAAGAAAGTCACCACTGCGGCGGTCGAAGATCAAGGTCGGGGCCATGGAGGAGCGCGGACGCTTGCCGGGTTCGACGCGGTTGGCGACTTTCTGTCCGTTCTCCTCGGGAATGAACGAGAAGTCGGTCATCTCGTTGTTGAGCAGGAAGCCCTGGACCATCACATGCGAGCCGAAAGCGGATTCGATGGTGGTGGTCATGGACACCGCGCCGCCCTGGTCATCGACCGCCACCACTTGCGAGGTGGAGATTCGCAGGGGGGAGCGGTCTGGCGCGTAAGCGACCTGGATGCCCGGCGGCGTGCCCGGTTTGGCCGTGCCCATGCTGTGCTCGCCGACCAGCGCAGCCCGGCTGGCCAGGTAAGCCGGGTCAATCAGGCCCTTGACGGGCACCGGCACGAAGTCCGAGTCGGCCACGTACTGCGCGCGATCGGCATAAGCCAGGCGCTCGGCTTCGCTGATCAAGTGCACAGCCTCGGCGGGCGGTTCGAAGCCAGCGGCTGTGTTGGTTTTGACCGGTTGCATCGGCGCCAGGGCCCAGCGCTTATCACGTGTCTCCAGGGCTTGCAGGGTGCCGAGGATCTGCGCCATGGCGATCCCGCCCGACGACGGTGGTGGCATACCACAGACCTGCCAGCGCTTGTAGTCGGTACACAAGGGCGCGCGTTCCTTGGCGCTGTAGTTGGCCAGGTCGCTCAGCGACAGGCTGCCAGGGTTGGAGTGCCCCTGGACCTTGGCCACGATCTCTTGCGCAATGGGCCCTTTGTACAAGGCATCCGGTCCTTCCTTGGCGATGCGTTGCAACGCGGCGGCCAAGGGCTGATTTTTCAACAGTGTGCCGCTGGCCTTCGGGCTGCCATCGGTATTCAGGAAATACGCCGTCATCTCTGCAGAGCGCCTTATGGACGAATCCGCAGCGATCAGCCGATGCAGGCGCGGTGAGATGACAAAGCCTTGCTCCGCCAGTTCGATGGCGGGCTCGAACAGCTGCGCCCATGGCAGGCGACCGTGTTTCTGATGGGCCAGTTCAAGGGCTCGCAACACCCCCGGCGTCCCCACCGAGCGCCCGCCAATCTGTGCCTGGGTGAAGGGCATCGGTTGGCCATCGGCCTGCAGGAACAGCTTCTCGGTGGCACCGGCCGGTGCGGTTTCGCGCCCGTCGTAAGTGCGCACGGATTGGCCATCCCAGAGCACGATCAACGCACCGCCACCGATGCCCGAGGACTGCGGCTCGACCAGCGTCAGAACCGCTTGCATGGCAATGGCGGCATCGATGGCCGAGCCACCCCGACGCAGCATCTCCCGTCCGGCTTCGGCCGCCAATGGGTTGGCGGCTGCCGCCATGTGGCTTGAAGCGTGTCGGCTCTGCAGGCCGGTGCGATAACCGGACGCGCTTTCCGGTGCAGTTGGCAGCGTCGGGACAGACGCGTTGTGGCAGGCGCCAAGGGTTAGCGCGGTGATGATCAGCGCGACGGCTGGCAGGCGCGCGCGACTCGAGTGGGAGGCTGAGAACACGGGGGGCACTCCGTCCGTGGGATAAATGTACCGGGGACTGTATCGGCGACCTCGCAGTGACGCAAACCAGGTTCCGAGGAGGGCCGGACGTTCATCGACACCTGCGTGATGACCACTGGTTGCATCTGCACGGCAATGCCCACGATGCGGTGGGCGAGAGATCAACTTGAATCTGCTTGAACAGTTCTATCCCGCCGACCGCGATTGGCAGGCCATGGTCTGGTTGCGCACCTGGCAAATCTGGGAACGGGCATTGTCGGCGCTACCGACGGTTCGTTGCTGATGTAGGAGCGAGCATGCTCGCGATGGTCGTCAACGATGACGCGTGCTGACTGACTAAACGCGGTGCCCTTGAGTCCATCGCGAGCATGCTCGCTCCTACAATGGAGCAGCCATTTTCTTGAGGCATAAAAAAACGGCCTACCTTGCGGTAAGCCGTTTTTAGTACTTGGTGGCTACACAGGGACTTGAACCCCGGACCCCAGCATTATGAATGCTATGCTCTAACCAACTGAGCTATGTAGCCAAGTGGCGCGCATTATTCACCGGTAATGCAGATGCGTCAAGCGTAAATTTAAAATATTTCTCTACGCTTTCAACCGCTTATCTTCCGGAGCCGAAAAACCGGGCTGGAGGAGGGCATCGATCGAGTTGATATCTGCCGAATACCGAGGTCGTTAGCAGGCTAAGGGGATGGCGCTGCCGCAGCGAAAAATGGCACATTGACCCACCTGCCCGTGTGCACCCCTCTGTTTTTCGGAAATTTCATGGCTATCAGCAACGTTCAGACCGCCACCGCAGCGGCGCCCGCGACTCCACAAAGCAGCCCTCTGGTCATGCGCATCATCGGCGCAGTGGCACTGGCGCACCTGATCAACGACCTGATTCAATCGGTGCTGCCGTCGATCTACCCGATGCTCAAGGCCAACTATGGCCTGACGTTCACCCAGGTCGGCCTGATCACCCTGACCTTCCAGCTGACCGCTTCGCTACTGCAACCCTGGGTCGGCTACCACACTGACCGCCACCCCAAGCCCTGGCTGTTGCCAGCCGGTACGGTCTGCACCTTGATCGGCATAGTGATGATGTCGATGGTCGGCAGCTTCCCGCTGATTCTGCTGGCGGCGGGCTTGATCGGTATTGGCTCCTCGACCTTCCACCCGGAAGCTTCTCGCGTGGCACGACTGGCCTCGGGTGGGCGATTTGGCTTGGCGCAATCGACCTTTCAGGTCGGCGGCAACGCGGGGTCGGCTTTCGGTCCGTTGCTGGCGGCGGCGATCATCATCCCTTACGGGCAAGGGCATGTGGCCTGGTTCGGCTTGTTCGCGGTGTTTGCACTGTTCGTGCTCTATCGGATCAGTCGCTGGTACGCCAACCACTTGAACCTGTTCAGGCTCAAGCAGGGCCAGGCAGCGACCCACGGCCTGTCCAAGGGCCGGGTGACCAGCGCGCTGGTGGTGCTCGGGCTGCTGGTGTTCTCCAAGTACTTCTACATGTCCAGCCTCACCAGTTACTTCACGTTCTACCTGATCGAGAAGTTCGACCTGTCGGTGGCCAGTTCGCAACTGCACCTGTTCCTGTTTCTCGGCGCGGTGGCCGCGGGGACATTCTTTGGCGGGCCCATCGGCGACAGGATCGGGCGTAAGGCCGTGATCTGGTTCTCGATCCTTGGGGTTGCACCGTTCACATTGCTACTGCCGCATGTGGACCTGTTCTGGACCAGTGTCCTCAGTGTGGTCATCGGCTTCATCCTCGCCTCGGCGTTCTCGGCCATCGTGGTGTACGCCCAGGAGCTGGTGCCAGGCAATGTCGGGATGATTGCCGGGGTATTCTTCGGCCTGATGTTCGGCTTCGGCGGGATTGGCGCGGCACTGCTGGGTCACCTGGCGGATGTCCACGGCATCGAATACGTGTACTTGCTGTGTTCGTTCCTGCCGTTGTTGGGCGTATTGGCGATTTTCCTGCCGCGTACCAAAAAGGCCTGATCACGCACCACGTGGCCGCAAGTGCGAGCTTGCACAAGACTTCCGGCTGAAAAGCCGGATAATGGCGGCCATTCGTTTGCTCGTTATTCTGGTATCCCGCATGGAAATCAAGGTCAACTTTCTCGACAACCTTCGACTTGAAGCCAAGTTCGATGACTTCACCGTGGTGGCCGATCAGCCTATCCGCTACAAGGGCGATGGTTCGGCACCGGGTCCCTTCGATTACTTCCTGGCTTCGTCGGCGTTGTGTGCGGCTTACTTTGTGAAGTTGTACTGCAGCACTCGCAATATTCCCACCGAAAACATCCGGCTGTCGCAGAACAACATCGTCGACCCGGAAAACCGCTACAACCAGATTTTCAAGATTCAGGTCGAGTTGCCGGCAGATATCTCCGACAAAGACCGCCAGGGCATCTTGCGCTCCATCGACCGTTGCACGGTGAAAAAGGTGGTGCAAGCCGGGCCTGAGTTTGTGATTGAAGAGGTGGAGAACCTGGATGCCGATGCCCAGGCGTTGCTGATGCCAGCTGCCAATTCAGGTTCAGAAGCGGGCACCTACATAATGGGCAAGGACCTGCCGCTGGAACAGACCATCGCCAACATGTCGGGCATCCTGGCCGACCTGGGCATGAAGATCGAAATCGCTTCGTGGCGCAATATCGTGCCCAATGTGTGGTCGCTGCATATCCGCGATGCGCACTCGCCGATGTGTTTTACCAATGGCAAGGGCGCGACCAAAGAAGGCGCGCTGGCGTCGGCGCTGGGCGAGTTCATCGAGCGACTGAACTGTAACTTTTTCTACAACGATCAGTTTTGGGGAGAAGACATCGCCAACGCGGCGTTTGTGCACTACCCGAACGAACGCTGGTTCCAGCCTGGCCCTAAAGATGCGCTGCCGGCCGAGATTCTCGACGAGTATTGCCTGCGGATTTTCAACCGCGATGGCGAGTTGCGTGGCTCGCATCTGTTCGACACCAACTCGGGCAACGAGGAGCGCGGCATCTGTTCGCTGCCGTATGTGCGCCAGTCGGACGGCGAGGTGGTATATTTCCCGTCCAACCTGATCGAAAACCTGTACCTCAGCAATGGCATGAGTGCCGGTAATACGCTAGCCGAAGCGCAGGTGCAGTGCCTGTCGGAAATCTTCGAACGCGCGGTAAAACGCGAAATCATCGAAGGTGAATTTGCCCTGCCGGATGTGCCGGCCGACGTGCTGGCGAAGTACCCCGGGATACTGGCCGGTATCCAGGCGCTGGAAGAGCAGGGGTTCCCCGTGCTGGTGAAGGATGCGTCCCTGGGAGGCGAATTCCCGGTGATGTGCGTCACCTTGATGAACCCGCGTACCGGTGGTGTGTTCGCCTCGTTCGGCGCGCACCCAAGCCTGGAAGTGGCGCTGGAACGCAGCCTGACGGAATTGTTGCAGGGCCGCAGCTTCGAAGGCCTCAATGACTTGCCCCTGCCGACCTTTGAAGGTCATGCGGTGACTGAGCCAAATAACTTCGTCGAGCACTTTATCGACTCCAGCGGCGTGGTGTCGTGGCGCTTCTTCAGTGCCCAGTCGGATTACGAATTCGTGGAGTGGGACTTCTCGGGCCAGGGTGAAAACTCCAATGTCGAGGAAGCCGCGACCTTGTTCGGCATTCTCGAAGGCATGGGCAAAGAAGTGTACATGGCGGTGTATGACCACATCGGTGCAACGGCCTGTCGCATCCTGGTGCCGGACTACTCGGAAATCTATCCGGTGGACGATCTGATCTGGGATAACACCAACAAGGCGCTGTTTTTCCGCGAGGACATCCTGAATCTGCACAGCTTGGACAAGGCCGGCCTGAAGGCACTGGTCAAGCGACTGGAAGACAGCGAGCTGGATGACTACACCGACATCACCACCTTGATCGGCATCGAATTCGACGACAATACCGCCTGGGGTCAGTTGACGATCCTGGAGTTGAAGTTGCTGATCTATCTCGTCTTGCAAAAATTTGATGAGGCGAAAGAACTGGTGGAAACCTTCCTTCAGTACAACGACAACACGGTCGAGCGCGGCTTGTTCTACCAGGCCGTGAATGTGGTGCTGGAAATGCAGCTGGACGAGGACCTGGAGCTGGTCGATTACGAGGCCAACTTCCGCCGGATGTTCGGTAACGAACGCATGGACGCCGCGATCGGCTCCGTGAACGGCAGCGTGCGCTTCTTCGGCTTGACGCCTACCAGCATGAAGCTGGAGGGTCTCGACAGACACCTGCGGCTGATCGACAGCTACAAGAAACTGCACTCGGCTCGCGCGAAGGTGGCGGGTTAATCCCGCTGATAACGCCCACAAAAAAAGCACCCTAGGGTGCTTTTTTTGTTGATGGCTGCAAACGTCAGACGTTGAAGCGGAAGTGCATCACGTCGCCGTCCTTGACGATGTAATCCTTGCCTTCCAGGCGCCATTTACCGGCTTCCTTGGTACCGGCTTCACCCTTGTACTGGATGAAATCGTTGTAGGCGATCACTTCGGCGCGGATGAAGCCTTTTTCGAAGTCGGTGTGGATCACGCCAGCGGCTTGTGGTGCGGTGGCACCGACGCGCACGGTCCAGGCGCGGACTTCTTCGACACCGGCGGTGAAATAGGTCTGCAGGTGCAGCATTTCGTAGCCGGCGCGGATCACACGGTTCAAGCCAGGCTCTTCGAGGCCCAGGGCTTCGAGGAACATGTCTTTTTCTTCGCCGTCTTCCAGTTCGGCGATTTCGGCTTCGATCTTGTTGCAGACCGGAACCACCATGGCGCCTTCTTCTTCAGCGATGGCTTTGACGATGTCCAGCAGCGGGTTGTTCTCGAAACCGTCTTCAGCGACGTTGGCGATGTACATGACCGGCTTGGTGGTCAGCAGGTGGAAGCCACGAATCACCGCTTTGTCATCGGCACCCATGTTCTTCATCAGCGTGCGCGCAGGCTTGCCGAGGGTGAAGTGAGCGATCAATTGCTCCAGCAGGCCCTTTTGGACAACGGCGTCCTTGTCACCACCCTTGGCATTGCGGGCGACTTTCTGCAGTTGCTTCTCGCAGCTGTCGAGGTCGGCGAAGATCAGTTCCAGCTCGATGATTTCGATGTCGCGTTTAGGGTCGACGCTGTTGGAGACGTGAATCACGTTCTCGTCTTCGAAGCAGCGGACCACGTGAGCGATGGCATCGGTCTCACGGATGTTGGCGAGGAACTTGTTGCCCAGGCCTTCACCTTTCGAGGCGCCGGCAACCAGGCCCGCGATGTCGACAAATTCCATGGTGGTCGGCAGGATGCGCTTCGGATTGACGATGGCCGCCAGGGCTTCCAGGCGCGGATCCGGCATCGGCACGATACCGGTGTTCGGTTCGATGGTGCAGAAGGGGAAGTTCTCGGCCGCGATACCGGATTTGGTCAGGGCGTTGAACAGGGTGGACTTGCCGACGTTAGGCAGGCCGACGATGCCGCAATTGAATCCCATGGTGTTTCCCCTCGGGTAAAAGTCAGGCCTTCTGGCTGTGCAGGTTTTTCATCGCGCGGTTCCATTCACCGGCGAGGATATCCGGCAGCACGCCGAGGGCAAAGTCGATGCTGGCATCGAGTTTTTCCTGTTCGGCGCGTGGCGCACGACCCAGGACGAAGTTTGAAACCATACTGGCAACGCCCGGGTGGCCAATGCCAAGCCGCAAGCGATGAAAGGTATTCTGATTGCCCAGTTGCGCAATGATGTCGCGCAACCCGTTGTGACCGCCATGGCCGCCGCCCACTTTGAGTTTGGCGACGCCTGGAGGCAGATCGAGTTCGTCGTGTGCCACGAGGATTTCTTCAGGCTTGATGCGGAAGAAACCTGCAAGGGCCGCCACGGCCTGGCCGCTGCGGTTCATGTACGTGGTGGGAATCAGCAGACGAACATCCTGACCCTGATGCGAATAGCGCCCGGTCAGGCCGAAATATTTGCGGTCCGCCACAAGGTTCACGCCTTGTGCGTTCGCGATGCGCTCAACAAAAAGGGCCCCTGCGTTATGCCGGGTCTGTTCGTATTCAGCGCCTGGATTACCCAGGCCAACGATCAGTTTTATGGCAGTCACGATAGGGGCCCTTCCTTGGAGTGGTGGATAACATCGCTGCAATCGGTGCGTGCGGCGAAAGTGGACGAAAATTGCTCATTTACCATAGATGTAAACTCCGCGTTCTCGCCCGCTTTCTCGCTACGCTCTAGTCCGCGATGTTTCCGGTCACTCCGGCGAACAGAGTAAAATTACTCTGCTGCGCCTTCTTCGGTAGCTTCTGGAGCAACACGTGGAGCGTGAACGTTGGCAACAGCCTTGTCATCGCCGTGTGCCAGGGCCACGAACTCAACGCCTTTAGGAGCCTTGAGGTCGGACAGGTGAATGATCGAACCGATTTCGGCGTTAGCCAGGTCGACTTCGATGAATTCAGGCAGGTCTTTCGGCAGGCAGGTCACTTCGATTTCCGAAACAACGTGCGAGATTTCGCCGCCTTTCTTGGTCGGAGCTTCTTCGCCAACGAAGTGTACAGGCACGGTAGCGGTCAGTTTCTGACCCGCTACAACGCGTACGAAGTCAGCGTGCAGTACGTGACCTTTGGCCGGGTGACGCTGCAGAGCCTTGATGATTACGTTCTGCTTGGTGCCGCCAACGTTCAGCTCGATGATGTGGCTGTAAGCCGCTTCGTTTTCGAGCAGTTTGGCAACTTCTTTAGCCAGCATGCTGATGGATTCAGGGGCTTTTTCGCCACCGTAAACTACAGCTGGAACCAGGCTTGCGAGACGACGCAGGCGGCGGCTCGCACCTTTCCCCAGGTCGGAACGCACTTCAGCATTCAGAGTAAAATCGTTCATGTTGTATCTCCAAAATAACCACACTCGCCCCAGCGTTTGCGACCAGCGCTAAAGGCGATATGGGCAAAAAAGCCCCGCCCCGACAGGAATGCCGGGGCGGGGCGCTTTTCGTCAACGAGACATTTCGAGAAGGGCAGGGCCCTTAGCGGAACATCGCGCTGATCGATTCTTCATTGCTGATGCGGCGGACCGCCTCGGCAACAACCGGTGCGATATCCAGTTGACGGATACGTGCACAGGCTTGTGCTGCAGCGGACAGCGGGATGGTGTTAGTCACCACCAGCTCGTCCAGCACGGAATTTTCAATGTTTTCGATCGCCCGACCCGACAGCACAGGGTGCGTGCAGTAGGCGAAAACCTTGGCAGCGCCATGCTCTTTCAAGGCCTTGGCCGCGTGGCACAGGGTGCCGGCGGTATCGACCATGTCATCGACCAGAATACAGGTACGCCCTTCGACATCACCGATGATATGCATCACTTCAGAGTGATTGGCTTTCTCACGGCGTTTGTCGATGATTCCGAGATCCACGCCCAGCGACTTGGCAACAGCACGTGCACGCACGACGCCACCAATGTCCGGGGACACGATCATCAGGTTTTCGAAGCGCTGATCTTCAATGTCATCCACCAGAACCGGGGAGCCGTAGATGTTATCTACCGGAATATCGAAGAAACCCTGGATTTGGTCAGCATGCAGATCAACCGTGAGAACACGGTCGATGCCGACTACGGTAAGCATGTCAGCCACGACTTTCGCGCTGATAGCCACACGTGCAGAACGCGGACGGCGATCCTGACGGGCATAACCAAAGTAAGGAATAACAGCAGTAATACGAGTAGCCGAGGAGCGGCGGAAGGCATCAGCCATCACTACCAGTTCCATCAGGTTATCGTTGGTCGGAGCGCAAGTCGGCTGAATAATGAAGACATCTTTACCGCGGACGTTTTCATTGATCTCGGCTGTAATTTCGCCGTCGGAGAATTTACCGACAGAGATGTCACCGAGAGGGATATGCAGCTGACGTACGACACGCCGAGCCAGATCGGGGTTAGCGTTCCCCGTAAAGACCATCATCTTGGACACGCGCAGTACCTGAAGGCTGAGGGTATACCTGGATGAGTATAGGAAAATGGCAGGGGCGGCTGGATTCGAACCAACGCATGGCAGGATCAAAACCTGCTGCCTTACCGCTTGGCGACGCCCCTGTATCTGTTGCAACGAGTACCCAGTACTCGTGTTCCTTTAGAGCAGACTTTGCAGCTTGCGATGCAACATCGAAATGTTGCTTCCTTTTGCTACAAACCCTGTAAGGGTCTCTGTAAGAAGGGCCGAGACTTTATCAGCTTCAGCTTTGCTTGGGAAGCCCCCAAACACACAACTTCCAGTTCCGGTGAGTTTTGCTTCGGTAAAATTACCTAACAAATTCAATGCGTTACGTACCTCTGGATAACGCCTTGCTACCACCGGCAAGCAGTCATTTCGACTGTTTCCCTTGGGAACGGGGCGCACTTTAATGGGAGGAGTGTTACGTGTCAACAACGGATCTGAAAAAATTTCTGCCGTACTTACAGAGACTTGCGGCACCAGCACGAGATACCAGGGTTCTTCCGGGTCGACAGGGGTCAGTTTCTCCCCCACGCCCTCGGCGAAAGCCGCATGGCCGCGCACGAAAACCGGGACATCGGCGCCCAGCGTCAGGCCCAGCGCGGCCAGTCGATCCTCATCCCAACCCAGTTGCCAGAGGTGATTGAGGCCGAGCAGGGTGGTGGCGGCATTCGAACTGCCGCCGCCAATGCCGCCGCCCATGGGCAGGATCTTTTCAATCCAGATATCCATGCCGAGCGAACAGCCGGATTGCGCCTGAAGTTGTCTTGCGGCTTTGACGATCAGGTTGCTGTCGTGCGGGACGCCTTCGAACTCGGTGTGCAGGCGAATGACACCGTCGTCGCGCACGGCGAAGGTGATTTCGTCGCCGTAGTCGAGAAATTGAAACAATGTCTGCAGCTCGTGGTAGCCGTCTTCACGGCGACCAAGAATGTGCAGCATCAAATTGAGTTTGGCTGGGGAGGGCAGGGTCAGGCGATTGGTCGGCATGTCACTGCCCCAATTTGCGCGGTTGCCAGGCCTTGATCACCAATGTGACATCCAGGTCGGTGCCGTGCAGTTTGATTCGCTCGGGCAACCAGTAGCCGTTTTGCTCGGTGTAGGCGGTATATTCGACCTGCCAGCCGTCCTGTTCGAGGTTGGCCAGGCGGCTGTCGCCATCGAGCGTCAAGCGGCTTTTGCTGTCCGGCGCCGGTAGCCCGCGGACCCACCAGGCCAGGTTGGCAACCGGCAGCTTCCAGCCCAGCTGCTCTTCAAGCAGGGCATCCGGGGACGACGCTTCGTAGCGCCCCTGGTTGGCGACTTCCAGGGAAACCTTGCCCGGACGCCCGGTCAGGCGCGCCGCACCGCGACCCAATGGGCCCGAAAGGCGGATGTCGTAGTAATCCTGGCGTTGCAGCCAGAACAGCGTGCCGCTGCCGGAATCTTTTGGCGCACGGATGCCGATCTTGCCGTCGATCTGCCAGCCGTCAAGGCTCGCAAGCTGCTGTTTGTGCTCGCGCCATTGCGCAGGGTTACCGTGGCCTTCGACCGATTCGCGGGCAGTGAAACCCGCGCAGCCGGCGAGCAAGGCGATGAAACTGAAAACGATGAGGTGGCGCAAAAACATAATCTTAAAGAGTCTCTGATCCGGTCAGGCGCTTGATGGTGCCGCGCAGGGTAGGGCTGTCGGGTTGTTCCTTGAGGAACTTGCCCCAGATTTGCCGGGCTTCATGTTGTTTGCCATTGGCCCACAGGACTTCGCCTAGGTGGGCGGCGACTTCCTGGTCGGGAAAGCGCTCCAGGGCCTGGCGCAGCAGGCGCTCGGCTTCGTCGAGATTGCCCAGGCGGTAATTCACCCAGCCGAGGCTGTCGAGAACCGCCGGGTCTTCCGGGCTGATCTGGTGTGCTTGTTCGATCAGCGCCTTGGCTTCAGCGTATCGCGTCGTCCGGTCAGACAGGGTATAGCCGAGGGCGTTCAATGCCATGGCATTGTCCGGGTCGCGCTTGATGATCAGGCGCAGGTCTTTTTCCATCTGTGCCAGGTCATTGCGCTTTTCCGCCTGCATGGCGCGGGTATAGAGCAGGTTCAGGTCGTCCGGGTATTTTTGCAGGGCTTGTTCCAAAACTTTCCAGGCCTTGTCGCCTTGTTTATTGGCGGACAGGGTTTCGGCTTCGATCAGATACAACTGGATCGCGTAGTCCGGTTGCTCGTCGCGTTCGGCCGCGAGGCGGGTTTGGGCTTCGGCGGTCCTGCCGTTGTTCATCAGGATATCGGCCTGGCGTAGCTGCGCCGGCAGGTAGTCGTTGCCCGGGCCGACCTTGGCGTACTCGATCAGCGCGCCTTGTGGATCGTTACGCTCTTCGGCGATGCGCCCCAGGTTCAGGTGCGCCGAGTCGACGTGGCTGTCACGGGCGATCAGGTCTTCCAGGTAGCCCTTGGCCTCGTCCCAGGCCTTGGCTTCCAGGCAGACGAGCGCCAGCGAATAACGCAGGTCGTCGTCTTCCGGGTATTGCTGCACCAGGCTTGAGAACTGGGACTTGGCGTCATCCATGCGGTCCTGTTCAACCAGCATGCGCGCGTAGGTCAGGCGCAGGCGCTTGTCGTCCGGGTATTTCCTGATGCTCTTTTGCAGCAGCGGCAAGGCTTCGTCACCGCGATCGAGGGCTTGCAGCAGGCGCGCGCGCAGAAGGATCGGGGCAATTTCGCCGTCGTCCGGCGGATTGTCTTCCAGCAGGGTCAGCGCGCCTTTGGTGTCGCCATCCTGTTGCAGCAGCAAGGCCTTGCCAAAAATCAGCTGGCCGTTGTTCGGGTGGCGCTGCAACAAGCGGTCGAAACTTTTCATAAGGCCATTGCGCGTGTCCTGGTCGGTATCGGCCGCGGACAGCGCGAGGAAGTCGAAATGGGTATCGCCCTTGCCTTGCAGCACTTTCTCCATGTAGACCATGGAGTCGTCATAGCGCCCGGCACGCGCCAGTTGCACGGCGGCGGCCCGCTGGGCCTCAAGGTCATCCGGAGCGTTCTTGGCCCAGATAAGTGCCGTGTCCAGGGCGGCCTGGTCGGCGCCCAGGTACTCGGCAATGCGGAAAGCTCGCTCGGAGATGCCCGCATCCTGAGTGTTGATGGCCTGGGTCACGTAGTTGTCCAGGGCGATGTCGAAACGATTGCGCTGGCCAGCCAGTTCCGCGCTCAGCAGGCTGAAGACGGTGTCTTCGCTGAACGAGCTGTAGACCTTGGGCTTTTCAGGGGCCGGGGTCGCGTCTTCGACCGGCGACGGGTCGTCCGTCGACACAGGGGCCAGAGCCTGGCAGCCGCTGAGAAAGACAAGGGCAAGGAGCAACGCGGAAGATCTATTCATATAGGAAGAGGACGACTAACCTGCGGTCGGGCCATCATGACACAAGCCTTCGGTCAAACATAACCGGCCGGCCAATTTCCATCTGCACCGCCCTTGTAGGAGCGAGCTTGCTCGCGAAAAACGCATAGGCGCCGTGTGCATTCAGGCACCCCGCGGCATCGTTAACGACCATCGCGAGCGAGCTCGCTCCTACAGGGGGGAGCGTGTAAACGAGAACCGCTCGCAAACCTGGGCGGTTCCTACCAGGGTGATAGATATCGAGTAGTTGTTCTGAATCTGACGAAGTAGGACAATTGCCGGCTTCACGTCACCACCAGCGACCTTGAATGGCCTTCCTTGCACTCGGTATTAACCACAAGACTGCTTCAGTAGACGTCCGCGAGCGCGTGGCCTTTACCCCTGAGCAGCTGGTTGAGGCCTTGCAGCAGCTCTGCCGACTCACCGACAGCCGCGAAGCTGCGATCCTCTCCACCTGCAATCGCAGTGAACTCTATATAGAACAGGATCACCTGTCGGCGGATACCGTGCTGCGCTGGCTGGCCGAATATCATCATTTGAGCCTCGATGAGCTGCGCGCGAGCGCTTATGTGCACGAAGACGATGCGGCAGTTCGTCACATGATGCGGGTGGCTTCCGGGCTCGATTCGCTGGTGTTGGGCGAACCGCAGATTCTCGGCCAGATGAAATCGGCCTACGCCGTGGCTCGCGAGGCCGGCACCATCGGGCCGTTGCTCGGGCGCTTGTTCCAGGCGACGTTCAATGCGGCCAAGCAAGTGCGCACCGACACCGCCATTGGCGAGAACCCGGTGTCCGTGGCGTTTGCCGCGGTCAGCCTGGCAAAACAGATTTTCAGTGACCTGCAACGCAGCCAGGCCTTGCTGATCGGCGCTGGCGAGACCATCACCCTGGTCGCCCGCCATCTGCACGACCTGGGTGTGAAGCGTATCGTGGTCGCCAACCGTACACTGGAGCGCGCGAGCACGCTGGCCGAGCAGTTCGGCGCCCATGCGGTGCTGCTGTCGGACATTCCGGCGGAGTTGGTGCGCAGCGACATCGTCATCAGCTCCACGGCGAGCCAGTTGCCGATCCTTGGCAAGGGCGCTGTTGAAAGCGCCCTGAAGTTGCGCAAGCACAAACCGATCTTCATGGTCGATATCGCCGTTCCGCGTGATATCGAGCCTGAAGTCGGCGAGTTGGACGACGTCTACCTGTACAGCGTCGACGATCTCCACGAAGTGGTCGCCGAGAACCTCAAGAGTCGCCAGGGTGCAGCCCAGGCCGCGGAAGAGATGGTCTCGGTCGGCGCCGAAGATTTCATGGTGCGCCTGCGTGAACTGGCGGCGGTGGATGTGCTCAAGGCCTATCGTCAACAGAGCGAACGCTTGCGCGATGAAGAATTGCACAAGGCCCAGCGCCTGCTGGCCAACGGCAGCAGTGCCGAAGAGGTGCTGGTGCAATTGGCACGCGGCCTGACCAATAAACTCTTGCATGCACCGAGCGTGCAGTTGAAAAAGCTCTCTGCCGAAGGTCGCCTCGATGCGCTGGCGATGGCCCAGGAACTCTTTGCCCTCGGTGAGGGCTCATCGGAAAGCTTTTCGGATAAGAAACCGCAATGAAAGCGTCACTGCTCAATAAGCTGGACATCCTCCAGGACCGTTTCGAGGAATTGACCGCCTTGCTTGGCGATGGCGAGGTCATTTCCGATCAGAACAAGTTCCGCGCCTATTCCAAGGAATACGCGGAAGTCGAGCCGATCGTCGGAACCTACAAACAGTTGCTCAAAGTGCAGGGCGACCTCGAAGGCGCCCAGGCCCTGCTCAAGGACAGCGACCCGGACATGCGCGAAATGGCCGTGGAAGAAGTCCGCGAAGCCAAGGAACGCCTGGTCGAGTTGGAAGCCGATCTGCAGCGCATGTTGTTGCCCAAAGACCCGAACGATGGGCGCAACGTGTTCCTCGAAATCCGCGCGGGCACCGGCGGTGACGAAGCGGCGATTTTTTCCGGCGACCTGTTCCGCATGTATTCGCGTTACGCCGAGCGTCGCGGTTGGCGGGTGGAGATCCTCTCGGAAAACGAGGGTGAACACGGCGGCTATAAGGAAGTCATCGCGCGGGTCGAAGGCGACAACGTCTACGGCAAGCTGAAGTTCGAGTCCGGCGCCCACCGCGTGCAACGAGTGCCGGCGACCGAGTCCCAGGGGCGCATCCACACCTCGGCCTGCACCGTGGCGGTATTGCCCGAGCCGGACGAACAGGAAGCGATCGAGATCAACCCGGCAGACCTGCGCATCGATACCTACCGTTCCTCCGGTGCGGGCGGTCAGCACGTGAATAAGACCGATTCGGCGATCCGCATCACACACTTGCCGTCCGGTATCGTCGTGGAATGCCAGGAAGAGCGTTCGCAACACAAGAACCGTGCGCGGGCGATGTCCTGGTTGTCGGCCAAGCTCAACGACCAGCAAACCAGTGCCGCCGCCAATGCCATCGCCAGTGAGCGTAAATTGCTGGTGGGTTCGGGGGATCGCTCCGAACGTATCCGCACCTACAACTTTGCCCAGGGCCGGGTGACCGACCACCGGGTCAACCTGACGCTGTATTCGCTCGACGAAATCCTCGCCGGGGGCGTCGACGCAGTGATCGAGCCGTTGTTGGCCGAGTACCAGGCCGATCAACTGGCAGCGATAGGTGAGTAAATGACGATCATTGCCAGTTTGTTGCGTGCGGCCGATCTGCCCGACTCGCCCACGGCGCGCCTGGATGCCGAATTGTTGCTGGCGGCCGCGTTGGGCAAGTCCCGCAGCTTCTTGCACACCTGGCCGGAACGCATCGTGCCGAGCGAAGCGGCGTTGACCTTCGCCGAGTATTTGCAGCGCCGCCGCAGCGGTGAACCGGTGGCGTACATTCTCGGCCAGCAAGGTTTCTGGAAGCTCGACCTGGAAGTCGCGCCGCACACGCTGATCCCACGCCCGGACACTGAGTTGCTGGTGGAGGCCGCGTTGGAGCTGTTGCCGGCCACCCCCGCCAAAGTACTCGACCTGGGCACTGGCAGTGGTGCGATTGCCCTGGCCCTGGCCAGCGAACGCCCGGCATGGAAAGTCACTGCCGTGGATCGGGTGCCGGAAGCCGTGGCCCTGGCCGAACGCAATCGCCAGCGTCTGCACCTGAACAACGCCACGGTGCTGCTCAGCCATTGGTTTGGTGCCCTGCAGGGTCAGTGTTTTCAACTGATCATCAGCAATCCGCCTTATATCGCGTCCGCCGACCCGCACCTGGTGGAAGGCGACGTGCGCTTCGAGCCGGCCAGCGCCCTGGTAGCCGGTGTCGACGGGCTCGACGATTTGCGCTTGATCATTGCCCAGGCCCCGGACCATCTGGACGCGGGCGGCTGGCTGATGCTCGAGCACGGTTTCGATCAGGCCGAGGCGGTGCGTGACTTGCTGCTGAACCGTGGTTTTGAACAGGTCCACAGCCGCATCGATCTGGGCGGTCATCAACGCATCAGCCTGGGGTGCCTGCCATGCTGAATGATCAGGAATTGCTGCGTTACAGCCGGCAGATTCTGTTGCAGCACATTGATATCGACGGTCAGTTACGGCTCAAGGAAAGCCGCGTGCTGATTGTCGGCCTCGGCGGGCTTGGCGCGCCGGTGGCGATGTACCTGGCCGCGGCCGGCGTGGGTGAGTTGCATCTGGCGGACTTCGATACGGTCGACCTGACCAACCTGCAACGCCAGATCATTCACGACACCGACAGCGTCGGCATGAGCAAGGTCGATTCGGCCATCAAGCGCCTGTCGGCAATCAACCCGCAGATCGGGCTGATCGCCCATCGCGCGGCGCTCGATGAAGACTCACTGGCTGCTGTTGTAGCCGGGGTCGATCTGGTCCTCGACTGTTCCGACAATTTCTCCACCCGTGAAGCGGTCAACGCGGCTTGCGTGAGCGCCAGCAAGCCGCTGGTCAGCGGCGCGGCGATTCGCCTTGAAGGGCAATTGTCGGTGTTCGACTCGCGTCGAGCAGAAAGTCCGTGCTACCACTGTTTATATGGGCACGGCAGCGAAGCCGAATTGACCTGCAGCGAGGCCGGGGTGGTCGGTCCCCTGGTGGGGCTGGTCGGCAGCCTGCAAGCCCTCGAAGCGCTGAAGTTGCTGGCGGGTTTTGGCGAGCCGCTGGTGGGGCGCCTGTTGCTGATCGACGCCTTGGGCACGCGCTTCCGTGAGTTGCGGGTCAAGCGTGATCCAGGTTGCAGCGTCTGTGGGCCCAAGCATGCGTGAAGCGCCGATTGGCGTATTCGACTCCGGTGTCGGTGGGCTTTCGGTGCTGGCCGAGATCCAGCGTTTGTTGCCTGACGAATCTCTGTTGTATGTCGCCGATTGCGGGAATATTCCTTACGGCGAGAAAACCCCGGAATTTATCAAACAGCGTTGCAGCGTCATGGCCGAGTTTTTTCAACGCCAGGGCGCCAAGGCCCTGGTCTTGGCTTGCAACACCGCCACTGTCGCCGGTGTTGCCGACTTGCGTCGCGATTACCCGCAGTGGCCCATCGTCGGCATGGAACCCGCCGTCAAGCCGGCCGCCGCCGCTACCCGCAGTGGCGTGGTCGGGGTGCTCGCCACTACGGGCACCCTGCAGAGCGCCAAGTTCGCCGCGTTGCTCGACCGTTTCGCCACCGACGTTCGAGTGATCACCCAACCCTGCCCAGGGTTGGTTGAGTTGATCGAAAAAGGCGATCTGCACAGTCCCGCCCTGCGTCAATTGCTGGAAGGTTACGTCCAGCCGCTGCTTGGCGAGGGCGCCGACACCATCATCCTGGGCTGTACCCATTACCCGTTCCTCAAGCCGCTACTCAAACAGATGATCCCCGACGACATCAGCCTGATCGACACCGGTGCGGCGGTCGCGCGCCAGCTTCAGCGCCTGCTGGCCGAGCGCGAATTGCTCGCCGCCGGACCTGCGCGTGCTGCGCAATTCTGGACGAGCGCCGATCCAGTTCATTTCACAAATATATTGCCGATCTTGTGGAATAACGCTGGCGTTGTGCGAAGCTTTGAAGGGTAAGCAAGTTTTGCGCAAGGGCAAGAATTTGGGGTGAACTTCTGCATAACCGTCGACTTCTATAGCTGGGAACGTAGAGCAACAAAAAAAACCAAACGTTATCGTTCGGAAAAGGATGTTTCTATGAAGCGACTCTTTTGCTTGGCCGCGATTGCGGCTGCACTGATGGGGCACAGTTTCACAGCACAGGCGGCAGGCGTGGAGTTCGGGGTCGGCCAGACCGGCGAATCGACCATGACGTATCGCCTGGGCATGCAATTCGATTGGGACAAGAGTTGGTGGCAGAGCGACGTGGGTCGTTTGACCGGTTACTGGAGCGGCGCCTACACCTATTGGGATGGCAACGAGACCACCAGCAACCACAGCCTTTCGTTCTCGCCAGTATTTGTTTACGAGTTTGCCGGTCAGAGCGTTAAACCCTACGTTGAGCTCGGGTTTGGCGTGGCGGTATTCGCCAGTACCGAAGTCGAAAGCAACGAACTGGGCAGCGCGTTTCAGTTCGAGGACCGCTTCGGTGTTGGCCTGCGCTTTGCCGGCGGGCATGAAGTCGGAATTCGCGCGACGCACTATTCCAATGCCGGTATTACAAGTCCGAACGATGGTATAGAAAGTTATGCACTGCATTACACGATGCCGTTGTAAGGCTCGGTAAATGTGGGTAATGCAATTTCCAGATGAGCAAGAAGCCTGTGGCGAGGGGATTCATCCCCGTTGGGTCGCGAAGCGGCCCCCAGCGTCCGTTCAAACAAACCGAGTTGTTCGGATTTACGACTGCTTCGCAGCCGAACGGGGATAAATCCCCTCGCCACATTTGAGCTTCAGCGATACGCCGTCGAAATCCCCTGGCGCTCCTCAATGCATTCCGGTGCCCCCATCTCGAATTCCCGGCAGATCAGCGGGCGTTTTTCGTAGATGGTGCACATCATCGTGTTGCGATCCAGCGCGGCGCACCAGCCATCATCCAGGCGCAGCATGACCTCCCCACCCCAGTCATCGGTGTCGATGAATCGCTCGGGCACGCCGGTATCGGTGATCAGCATGACTTCGAGCTGACAGCAGCAGGCTGCACAGGTCGAGCATGTAACGACCGGTTCGGAGATTTGGGTGTGGGGAATAGTTTTCATGGCGCGCAGTGTAAGGCAGTCGGTAGGTGCTGTGTGAAAGCCCTGACGGACGCTCAGACCTGTGGATCGCCAACCAAACGCTGCGTTCAAGCATCGAAGCGCCCGAGCAGCGGCGCGGTGATCGCCGAAGGTTTAGCCAGCAGCAACTGCGCGGTGCCGATGCTGCGCTCAAGAAAGCCGCCTTCGCAGTAACACAGGTAAAACTCCCACAGCCGCAGGAAATGCTCGTCGTAGCCCAATTCGCCAAGGCGAGCCTGGGCACGGCGAAAATTCACATGCCACAGGCGCAGGGTGCGCGCGTAGTGCAGACCGAAGTCCTCCATGTGCAGCAGGTTCATGTCGGTTTCGCGGCTGACGATCTCCAGCATTTTCTGCACACAGGGCAGGGCACCGCCGGGGAAAATATAGCGCTGGATGAAATCGACACTGCGCCTGGCCTGTTCGTAGCGCTGCTCGCGAATGGTGATGGTCTGCAGCAGCATCAAGCCGTTGCTCTTGAGCAAATGCGCACATTGCTTGAAGTAGGTCGGCAAAAAACGGTGACCAACCGCTTCGATCATCTCGATCGACACCAGTTTGTCGTACTGCCCGGTGAGGTCGCGATAGTCCTTGAGCAACAGCGTTACCTGGCCTTGCAGCCCCAGGTTTTCGATGCGTTGCGCGGTATAAGCGTGCTGCTCCCTGGAGAGCGTAGTGGTGGTGACTTTGCAGCCGTAATTCTGCGCCGCGTACAACGCCATGCTGCCCCAGCCGGTGCCGATTTCCAGCAAGTGATCGTCGGGTTTCAGGTCGAGTTTCTGGCAGATCCGCGCAAGCTTGTTCAACTGCGCTTGTTCGAGGCTGTCCTCGGGGCTCAGAAACTGTGCAGCCGAGTACATCATGGTCGGGTCGAGAAACTGTTCGAACAGGTCATTGCCCAGGTCATAGTGAGCGGCAATGTTTTTCTGGGAGCCCTTGCGTGTATTGCGATTGAGCCAGTGCAGTGCCTGGACGAATGGTTGACCGAGTTTCGCCAGGCCACCTTCGAGTGCATCCAGCACCTCAAGATTGCTGACGAAGATGCGGATTACCGCCGTCAGGTCCGGCGAGCTCCAGTAGCCATGAATGTAAGCCTCGCCCGCGCCGATCGAACCATTGCTCGCCACTAGCCCCCAGGCAGCGGCATCGTGGATCTGGATTTCTCCCAGCAAATGACTGCCGGCGGTGCCGAACACGTACCGTTCACTCTCGTCGATGACCACCAGTTGCCCATGCTGAAGGTGCGCGAGTTGACGCAGTACACCTCGGCGCAGCAGCGATCCGGTCAGGCCGTTGGTACTCAACAGGCTCGCTTTGGCAAAGGCACTAGAGGATTTCATGGCGGCGATCCCTGGGTGTAACGATGGCGGTTTTAAAGCTGCCATCGGCAGCCTGATGAGCAAATATCGGAACGCGTTTGAACAGCAGGCGCAGGGCCTGCCAGTAAATCGCCAGGCAGGTTTTCGCGGTCATCCAGGGGAAGCGCCGCAGGTACCGGTGCAGGCTGGCGCGATTCAGGGCTTCGCGTTTCAGGTTCAGCGTGGCGTCGAACAGTTTCAGATCGCCCTGCCAGTCCGCCATGTGCACACCGAGTTTTTTCGCAGCGGGGCTGAAGCTCATTCGGTGTTCGAGATCCCGGGGCAAAAACGGCGATACGTGAAAGGCCTTGGCGACGGTGAAATGTTGATAGAAGTCGTGCAGGTCCTCGGGCGTCCTGGCTGGCAGCACGTAGTGATAACGCTCGCGCCACGGGGTATTGGTGACTTCGGCGAGGATCGCCCCCAGTTGGCCATCGGCTTCGTAGCAGTAGAAAAAACTCACCGGGTTGAACGACAGGCCCCAGCTGCGAGGCTGGGTCAGCAGGCAGATCGAACCTTGTGGCGCATGGCCGAGCGCCTGGCGAACTTGTTCGCGCACGGCATCGCGCAGTCCCATGCCGTTACCGGTAAAGGCCTTGAGGTAGTCGCGTTCGCGAAACGAAAAGGGTGAAAAGCGGTGGCTGCCCGACAGTGGCGACAACCCCAGTACGGCGTCCTGTTCGTCGAGGTCGAGGTACAGCAAGCCGATCCGGTAGCGGAACTCATGGCATTTCGGCGAGAACCGCCGATGGGCGATCCAGCCGCTGTAAAGGGCGCTGTTCACAACGTTTCACCGAACGAGCGGGCAACGCGCAGCGCACTGACCACGCCATCTTCATGGAAACCGTTGGCCCAGTAGGCGCCGCAATAAAAGGTGTGTTGCGTACCGTTCAGTTCTTCCCAGCGTTCTTGTGCCGCCACTGCCGCCAGACTGTACTGCGGATGGGCATAGGTGAATCGGCCTAGCACCTTGGAAGGGCTGATCC
Source organism: Pseudomonas sp. LBUM1649 (assembly GCF_059716155.1). Taxonomy (NCBI): domain Bacteria; kingdom Pseudomonadati; phylum Pseudomonadota; class Gammaproteobacteria; order Pseudomonadales; family Pseudomonadaceae; genus Pseudomonas; species Pseudomonas sp. LBUM1649. Next base: position 5,664,454 of record NZ_CP166807.1, on the reverse strand, counting down.
CGGCGCTCTGGTTGAGGCTAACGCAGAAGGTGGTATCGCTTTCGAGGCCTTGCAGGATGTTCATGTCGTAGGTCACCGCAGCTCGTGTGTGGCCGGCGCCCCCGAGGCGATAATTCCAACTGGCCCAGGCAAGTTTGTTCGAAGGCAACAGCCGTGTGTCCGTATGCAGCACTACTTCATTGTCGGCGTAGGGCAGGGCGCCGAGAATCGACTGTTCGGCGGCGCTCGGCCTGGCCAGCAGGTTCAGCGCCTGATCGCTGTGGCAGGCGAATATCACTTTATCGAAGCGTTCACTGCCGGCGGTGCTGTGGATAACTACACCTCCGTCATCGCGCTCGACTTGCGTCACCGGACAATTGAGGCGGACCTTTTTGTCGAAAGTTACCGTCAACGGTTTGATGTAGGCACTTGATCCCCCCTCGATCACGCACCATTGCGGGCGATGATCGACCGACAGCAAGCCATGATTCTTGAAGAAACGGATGAAGCTTCGCAGCGGGAAACCCAGCACGTCGGCCATGGGCATCGACCAGATCGCCGCGCCCATTGGCACGATGTAATGCAGGATGAAGCGCTCGCCGTAACCACCGGCCTTGAGGTATTGATCCAGCGTGGTATCGGCGGTGATCCGGCCTTCGCAGAGGTCAAGCTGAGCTTGTTTGTTGAAACGCAAAATGTCCCGCAGCATGCCCCAGAAGCCCGGCGACAGCAGGTTGCGGCGCTGGGCAAAAAGGCTGTTGAGGTTGTTGCCGTTGTACTCCAGACCGCTGTCCGGGTCGGATACCGAAAAGCTCATTTGGGTCGGTTTGAAACCCACGCCAATCTGGCTCAGCAAGCGGATAAAATTCGGGTAGGTCCAGTCATTGAACACGATGAAGCCGGTGTCCACGGCATAGCGACGGCCATCGGCGGCCACTTCCACGGTGTGGGTGTGCCCGCCGACCCGGTCGCCGGCCTCGAACAGGGTGATCTCGTGGTTGCGGTTGAGCAGATAAGCGCTGGTCAACCCCGAGATACCGCTGCCGATGATGGCGATGTTCACGGTATGTCCTTGATCGGCGGGTTGCTGCGCACCATGCGTTTGCCAATGGCCAGCTGCACCCGGTTGGGCATTTTCGACAGTGGCCAGAGGACCGCCATGAACAGCGCCGGGAAGGCGATCTCCAGGGGTCGATGCTTGAGTTTGGCGAAGATGTGCCGCGCTGCTTTACCCGCCGGCACACTGAGGGGCATCGGGAAATCATTCTTCGCGGTCAAGGGTGTGTCGACAAATCCTGGGCTGACCACCGTGACTTCAATGCCCTCCGGCGCCAGGTCGATGCGCAACGACTCGAACAGGTAACGCAACCCGGCCTTTGATGCGCCGTATGCTTCAGCACGCGGCAGCGGCAGGTAGGTCACCGAGCTGGCGACGCCCACCAGGTGCGGCGCGAGACCTGCCCTTAACAGCGGGAGCGCTGCTTCAATGCAATAACTGCTGGCCAGCAGATTGGTGCGCACGACGTGCTCGATGATCGATGAGTCGAACTGCTGAACGTCGACATATTCACAGGTGCCGGCATTCAAAATCACGGTATCGAGCGAACCCCAGGCTTCTGCGATCTGCTCGCCGATTTCGCGCACGGTCTGGCTGTTGGTCAAATCGCCCGGAACAATCAGCACTTGCCCGGGATAGCGCTGCGACAACACTTTCAGTGGCACCACTGAGCGCGAACTGACGGCCAGGTGTGCGCCGGTTTTCAGTATTTCTTCGGCCAGCGCGGCGCCAATGCCGCTGCTGGCTCCGGTCAGCCAATACCGCCGTGGAGACGTAAAACTCATCCCATTCTCCTTTTCAGCCAGGCGATCGCTCGGCCCAATAGAGGTAAATGTTCATACATCAGTGCGCCGGCATCGAAGTAGTCCCGGTGGCGATAAACCTTGTCGTGCCAGCGCAGGTGTGAGCAGCCGTCGACGCGTATCAGCCGCCCGCTGGCCAGGCGCGGATGACGGTAGTTCATGACCCAGCGTAGGTAGCCTTCGCCTTCAGCCACCTGGTCGTAGCCGTGAAAATCGAAACGCAATTCGCTGACATTGGCGTAGAGCTCGCCGAAATAACTGCGCAAATTTCCGAGCCCCTGCACTTCATGCAGCGGATCAGTGAAGTGCACGTCGGTGGTGTAGAGCTCATCCAGGCGTTGCAGATTGTCTTTGTTCAGGTCTGCAAACTGCCGGGCAAAGCGCCGCAGGAAATCACTCATAGCCACCTCCGGCGTCATATTGTCGAGAAGGCAGGTTCTTGAACGCAGCCAGCGCGCGCGCGCGGGACGTACTTAGATTGACGATTGGCGACGGGTAATCCGCCACCCCGAACAATCCGCCGAGGTTCGCCGGGTTGTGCACGTCTTTCTTGTTCAGCCCCGCCAACTCCGGTAGCCAGTGCTTGATGAAGACACCTTCGGGGTCGAATTTTTCTGATTGGCTCAGCGGGTTGAAGATCCGGAAATAAGGTGCCGAGTCGGTACCGGTGGACGAACTCCACTGCCAGCCGCCGTTGTTCGCTGCAAGGTCGCCATCGATCAGGTGCCGCATAAAAAAGCGTTCGCCTTCGCGCCAGTCGATCAGCAGGTTCTTGGTCAGGAACATGGCCACCACCATGCGCAGACGGTTGTGCATCCAGCCGGTTTCCAGCAGTTGGCGCATGGCGGCGTCGATGATGGGAAGACCGGTGCGCGCCTGTTGCCAGGCGGCCAGTTCTTCAGGGGCGTGGCGCCAGGCCAGGGCTTCGGTTTCCGGGCGAAACGCGCGGTGGCGGGAAACCCGTGGGTAGCCCACCAGAATGTGTTTGTAGAACTCGCGCCACAATAGCTCGTTGATCCAGGTGACGGCGCCAACCTTGCCGCTTTCGAACTCGCCCTGATTGCTTTGCAGGGCAGCATGCAGGCACTGGCGCGGGGAAATGACGCCGGCTGCGAGGTAGGTAGAGAGCTGGCTGGTGCCGGGTTTGGCCGGGAAGTCCCGCTCACTTTTGTAGTAGTCGATCTGGGCGTCGGCGAAGGTGTCGAGGCGCCGCCGGGCTTCGCCTTCACCGGCAGGCCAGAGGACACGCAGGGTTTCGCTCGGCGTTTCGAAGCCCTCGACACTTGAGGGAATTGCGTCGCTGACGATACTCAGCGGCGCTTGAGCCATGGGCGCGCTGACCAGGTTCGGCAGTGAGCGGTGCAGACGGTCGTAGCACACCTTGCGGAACTGACTGAAAACCTGAAAGTAAGTGCCGGTTTTGGTCAGTACGGTGCCAGGCGAGAACAGCAACTGGTCGAGATAACTGTGGAGTGGGATGCCCTTGGCCTTGAGCAACTGCGCGACAGCTGCATCACGACGACTTTCGTGAATGCCGTATTCCTCGTTGACGTGAACGGCACCAATCTTCAATTGCTGGCAAAGATCGAGCAAAACCTTCTGTGCCTCGTCCCAGCGAGAGGCCTTGCGGATCAGCAAGGGAATATTCAGCTCGCCAAGTGCCTGGCTCAACTCAGCCAGGTTGCGTAACCAGAAGTCCACTTTGCACGGTGCATCGTCGTGTTCACGCCATTGCTCCGGGCTCAGTAGGTACACCGCCACGCACGGGCCAACCGCGGCGGCAGCCGAGAGGGCGGTGTTGTCGTTTATGCGCAAATCGCTGCGCAGCCAGATCAATTGCATGGTAGTGACCCCATTAAATCAGCCCACGCTGAGCGAGTGCCTGGTGTGCCAACAACGGATCTTCGGCCAGGGACAAATCAGCAATGACGGAGGTTCTGGTGGACAATTCGGTGTGGTGAATGGTCACCGTTGGTCCGACGATCATTTTTGGGCAACTGACGCCGTTCAAAAGTTTCGGCAGCTGCGAAAGGTTCATGGCTTTGCTGGAATACAGCAGTACGCCCCGGGCTTGCAGGTGATCGACCGCCAGCGCCAATTCGCCGACGGGCAGCGGCCAGTCGAACACCTCCACCGGGCAATCGGCGCTACTGATCAGCCACGCGGTTAGCCATAGGTGGGGTTCCAGTGGCAGGTCCGAATGGTTGATCAACAGCAGTGGCGAGGTGTGCAGCTGGCGGTTGTTATGGTAGATGCGCGCGCCGAATTTGCTGCGTAGCCAGGAATAAAAGAACACGCGCTCCATTTGAGCACCGAACTGTCCCTGCCAGCGTTGTTCCAGTTCTGCCAGCAATGGCATCAGCAGCTGTTCGCACAGGGTTCGCGGCGGGTACAGCGACATCGCCTGATTGATGGTGTCGTCCAACGTACGTTCGGTCAGTCGCGTGACCGCCTGCAGCAAAGTCTGGCGCAGCAATTGCCAATCGTTTTCCACCGATTCGCTAAAGGCCTGTGGGGTGTCGAGCAGTTGCTTGACCTGGCTGACGGCGACGCCGCGGTTGAGCCAGGTGAGGATCGTCAGGATCCGTTGCACATGCTCGGCCGAGAACAGCCGATGCCCCTTGGGTGTGCGCTGCGGCACGATTAAGCCATAGCGCCGCTCCCACGCGCGCAAGGTGATGGCGTTGACGCCGGTCTGCCTTGCCACTTCGCGAATCGGCAGCCAGCCTTCATCGAGGGCTTTCTTGAAGTCCGTGCCAAGGCCTTCGCTGGCGCTGCTATCGAGTGGGGTTTTCATTAGATGGCGTTTCGCAAGCTGAGATTTTCCGGGTGCGGTTGCAGGTAAACCTGTTGCGCGATGTACGGATCCGGATGTTGGCGAAAGTGATGCTTGAGCAGCGTCAGGGGCACCACCAGTGGCACGATGCCCAGGCGGTACTGGCCGATGACGTGCTGCATTTCCTGTTTGTCCTCGGCGCTTATCGCTTGTTTGAGATAGCCACTGATGTGCTGCAAGACATTGGTGTGGGTGCGGCGCGTGGCGCATTTTTTCAGGGCGGCCATCAGTTCGCTGAAGTATCGCGGGCCGAGTTCTTGCGGATCGCTGTGGCCCATATTGCCCAGCAGGTTGCCCAGGGTTTTGTATTGCACCGGGTTGTGAGCCATCAGCAAGTACTTGTAGCGCGAATGAAAATCCGTGAGGCCGCGTCGGCTCAGGCCATCTTGCAGCAGTTGCTGCCAGGCGCTGTAGGCGAACACGCGGGTAAGGAAATTTTCTCGCAGCACCGGGTCGTTGAGCCGGCCGTCCTCTTCAACCGGCAAGTCAGGATGCAAGGTGCAGAACGCCTGGGCGTAAATGCCTTGGCCACCGCCGTTCAGCGGTGCGCCGTTGGAGTGATAGACCTTGACCCGCTCCAGGCCACAGGATGGGGATTTTTGCATGAAGATGTAGCCGCAAATATCGTCCAGCTCCGTAGCCATTTTTTGCCCGTACTCGGCCAGTGGCCGGGTGACATTGAGGTGGCGATCGACCGTGCCGACGGCTTCGGGCTGATCCGGATCACCCACCAGCCGGATCGGCTCGCGAGGAATGCCCAGGCCGATGGCGACCTCTGGGCAGACGGGCACGAAGTCGAAGTAATCGGTGAGGATGCGGTTGCACAGTTGTGATGCCTTGTGCCCGCCGTTGTAGCGCACCTCGGCACCCGTCAGGCAGGCACTGATGGCGATTTTCGGTTTGGTGGCTGGCAGTAGCATCGGAGCACCTCGGAATCTAAACTTGTACAGATTCGTAATCATGTACAACTTAGCTTCATCATAGATCCAAAGGTGTGCAAGTCAAATTATTTGTATAAGTTTTAATGGGCCCTACGCCCAACCGAACTTCCAGTTGTTCTGATCGGAGAGTTTTTGCCACTCGATCCGTTCACTGCGTTGGGTAAGCACTGCCTGCAATTCAACCTCCCGCACCGTTCCGTCCTCATCACGAAACAGCTCAGTCACCAGAAAATGTTTTTCGCGGTGTTGCGGGTGCGCTGCTGTCCATTTCGACAGCAGCAATTTGCCGGGGTTGATGTGGTTCACTGCAAGTGTGCATGCAGGCGGCGGGCGGCTTCCTGGCCGCTGAGCCACGCACCTTCGACGCGTCCGGACAGACACCAGTCGCCGCACGCATACAGGCCCAGGTCCGCATCGGCCAGGGTGCCCCATTCATGGCTGCTGGCGGGGCGGGCGTAGAGCCAGCGGTGGGCCAGGCTGAAGCTGGGCGCGGGCATGGCATCGTGCAACAGCTCGGCGAATGCGCCGTGCAATTGCTCGATCACTGCTTCTTTTGGCAAGTCGATATGCTGGCGACTCCAGGCGCTGGTGGCGTGTAACACCCAGGTGTCGAGGGTGTTGTCGCGCCCCGGTTTGCTGCGATTGCGAGCCAGCCAGTCAAGCGGACTGTCTTGCACGAAGCAGCCCTCCATCGGCGTTTCCAGGGGAGTCTCGAACGCCAGTGCCACGGCCCAGGTGGGGTCCATTTTTACCCCGGCGGCGGCGCCAGCGAGCTTCGGCGCGGAGGCCAACAGTGCGGTTGCCTGAGGTGCCGGGGTGGCGATGATCACATGACTGAACGGACCATGGGTAAAGCCTTCGGCATCCTGCAGATGCCAGTGTTCTTCGCCGCGATACACCTCGGTGATCCGGCAGGCGAAATGCACTTCCAGGTCGCCCAGCAGGGCGCGGGTGATGGCGCTCATCCGAGGGGTACCGACCCAGCGCGTCTGTTCGTCCGGCGACAGATCGAGCTGGCCGCCATGGAAGGTATACAGCTGCGGTGTCCATTCGGCGACCCAACCATGGGCCTGCCAGCGCTGGACTTCGGTGACAAAGCGACGGTCGCGGGCGGTGAAATATTGCGCGCCCATGTCCAGGGCACCCGCATCGCTGCGCTTGCTCGACATGCGTCCGCCGCTGCCGCGGCTTTTATCGAAAAGTTGCACGACATGCCCCAGGTCGGTCAGGGCTTGTGCGGCTGAGAGTCCGGCAATGCCGGTGCCGATGATTGCGATAGGTACAGTCATAAGGGCCTCGTTTACCTGTCTGTACAGACTACGCCGGGGTTGAAACCTGTACAATATTGTTTTTTGGTATAACTTTCAGCGTTCTCGTTCTGACAGCTTGGCCTATTGTTAAACACAGAGCCTGCCCGATACCAAAAGATCCCTTACTTATAAAAATAGACTAGTGATCAGGGTAAAACGCCACGCGAGGAAGTAGTCATGCACATATTGCTGACCGGCGGTACTGGTTTGATAGGACGTCAGCTCTGCCGACACTGGTTGAGTCAAGGGCATCGCCTGACAGTCTGGAGCCGGACGCCGGCAAAAGTCGCCAAAATCTGCGGCGCCCAGGTGCGTGGTATTGCGCGGCTTGAAGAGGTGGGGCAAGACCCGGTGGACGCCATCGTCAATCTGGCCGGTGCGCCGATTGCCGATCGCCCATGGACCCACAAGCGCAAAGCCCTGTTGTGGAGTAGCCGCATCACCCTGACTGAAACCCTGCTGGCCTGGCTCGAAAGCCGTGAACAGAAACCGCAGATACTGATTTCGGGGTCCGCGGTCGGTTGGTACGGCGATGGTGGCGAGCGTGAACTGACCGAGAATTCGCCACCGGTCATCGATGATTTCGCCAGTCAGTTATGCATAGCCTGGGAGGAAACTGCCCAGCGCGCCGAAGGTCTGGGCATGCGCGTGATCTTCATTCGCACCGGGCTGGTGTTGTCGGCAGAGGGCGGCTTTTTGTCGCGCCTGTTGCTGCCATTCAAACTGGGGCTGGGCGGGCCTATTGGCAGTGGCCGGCAGTGGATGCCGTGGATTCATATCAACGATCAAATCGCCCTGATTGATTTTCTTCTGCATCAGCAAAGCGCCAGTGGTCCTTATAATGCCTGCGCGCCCATACCGGTGCGCAACCGCGAGTTCGCCAAGACGTTGGGCAGCGTGCTGCACCGCCCGACGTTCATGCCCATGCCGGCGCTGGCTTTAAAGGTCTGCCTGGGCGAGTTGTCATTGCTGTTGCTGGGCGGCCAGAAGGCAGTACCGGCTCGCTTGCTGGAAGCGGGTTTCACTTTCCAGTTCACTGATTTGCGCGCGGCCCTGGACGATCTTTCCAGCCGCCTTTGAAATAGGACGTTGCATGACCGATCACGCATTGCTTCTGGTCAATCTGGGCTCTCCGGCTTCCACCTCGGTGGCGGATGTGCGCAGTTACCTCAATCAATTTCTGATGGACCCGTACGTGATTGACCTGCCATGGCCGCTGCGGCGCTTGCTGGTGTCGCTGATCCTGATCAAGCGCCCCGAGCAGTCGGCGCATGCCTACGCGTCGATCTGGTGGGACGAGGGGTCGCCGCTGGTGGTGCTCAGCCGTCGCCTGCAACAGGCCATGACTGCGCAGTGGCATCACGGCCCGGTGGAGCTGGCGATGCGTTACGGTGAGCCGTCGATTGAATCGGCACTGGTGCGCCTGGCAGCACAAGGGCATAAGCGGATCACACTGGCACCGCTTTATCCACAATTCGCCGACAGCACCACCACGACGGTGATCGAAGAAGTCAAACGCGTACTGCGTGAGAAAAACCTCGACGTGCAACTGTCGGTGCTCCAGCCGTTCTACGATCAACCGGAATACCTCGATGCGCTGGTGGCCACGACCCGGCCTTATCTGGAACAGGACTTCGATCACCTCCTGTTGAGCTTCCACGGTTTGCCGGAGCGGCACCTGACGAAACTCAACCCGGGGCACAGCTTCGAAGGCGGGGGCGATTGCTGCGCCGGTGCACCGCCGCAAGTGGTCGCGACCTGTTATCGCGGTCAATGCCTGCGCACCGCCGCAGCGTTCGCCAAGCGCATGGGATTGCCGGACGGCAAATGGTCGGTGTCGTTCCAGTCGCGCCTGGGGCGAGCCAAGTGGATCGAGCCCTACACCGAAGCTCGCCTGGATGAACTCGGCAAAAGCGGCGTCAAGAAAGTGTTGGTGATGTGCCCGGCCTTCGTGGCCGATTGCATCGAGACGCTGGAAGAAATCGGCGATCGCGGGCTGGAGCAATTCCGCGAAGCGGGGGGGGAAGAGTTGGTGCTGGTGCCGTGCCTCAACGATGATCCGCAGTGGGCGAAGGCGTTGAATGCCTTGTGCGAAAGGGCGCCGTTGATGCTGTAAGAGGTGGTAATTGTGAAGAGGTGCCAATTGTGGTGAGGGGATTTAGCGAAACGTCGCACCGCCCCGTTGGGTCGCGCAGCGGCCCTAAAAAATGGGACTGCTGCGCAGTCCAACGGGGATGAATCCCCTCGCCACAGGGTTAGATCAGCGGCTCATTCGCCTTCTTGTGCTTCCAGCTGTCATTGCCCGGCAGGATCAGGTTCAGCGCAATCGCCACCACCGCGCAGAGCGCGATGCCTTTGAGGCCGAAGTCGTCCGGGCCGGTGCCAGTACCGACCAGCACGCCGCCAATACCGAACACCAGGGTCACCGAGACGATCACCAGGTTGCGTGCTTCGCCCAGGTCGATCTTGTGGCGAATCAGCGTGTTCATCCCCACGGCCGCAATCGAGCCGAACAACAGGCAGAGAATCCCGCCCATCACCGGCACCGGAATACTTTGCAGCAGCGCACCGAATTTGCCGATGAACGCCAGGCTGATGGCGAAGATCGCCGCCCAGGTCATGATTTTCGGGTTGTAGTTCTTGGTCAGCATCACCGCGCCGGTGACTTCGGCGTACGTGGTGTTGGGTGGACCGCCGAACAGGCCGGCGGCGGTGGTGGCAATGCCATCGCCCAGCAGGGTGCGATGCAGGCCAGGCTTCTTCAGGTAATCGCGACCGGTCACGCTACCCACGGCGATCACGCCGCCGATGTGCTCGATGGCCGGGGCCAGGGCCACCGGAACGATGAACAGAATCGCCTGCCAGTTGAATTCCGGGGCAGTGAAGTTCGGAATCGCGAACCAGGGTGCAGCGGCAATTTTCGCGGTATCGACCACGCCAAAGTAGAACGCCATGCCAAACCCCACCAGCACGCCGGAAATGATCGGCACCAGGCGGAAAATGCCTTTGCCGAACACTGCGACGATCAGGGTGGTCAGCAACGCCGGCATCGAGATCAGCATCGCCGTCTGGTAATGAATCAGTTCGCTACCGTCGCCAGCCTTGCCCATCGCCATGTTGGCAGCAATCGGCGCCATGGCCAGGCCGATGGAGATGATCACAGGGCCAATTACCACCGGCGGCAGCAGGCGGTCGATGAAGCCAGTGCCTTTGATTTTCACTGCCAGGCCGAGGAAGGTATAGACAAAACCGGCCGCCATCACGCCACCCATGGTCGCGGCGAGACCGAACTGGCCCTTGGCGAGAATGATCGGGGTGATGAACGCGAAGCTCGACGCCAGGAACACCGGCACCTGACGCCCGGTGACGATCTGGAACAGAATCGTCCCCAGGCCTGCGGTGAACAGCGCCACGTTCGGGTCGAGACCGGTGATGAGCGGCATCAACACCAGGGCCCCGAAGGCCACGAACAGCATCTGGGCGCCAGACAGCACCGTGCGCCAGAGCGGATCGTTGAACTCTTGCTGCATGCTCACGCGTCCTTCTGCTTGGTGCCGAAGATCTTGTCGCCAGCATCACCCAGGCCCGGGATGATGTAACCGTGTTCGTTGAGTCTCTGGTCGATGGAAGCGGTGTAGATGGTCACGTCCGGGTGAGCCTTCTCGACAGCGGCGATGCCTTCAGGGGCGGCAACCAGCACCATGGCGCGGATTTCGCGGCAACCGGCCTTTTTCAGCAGGTCGATGGTCGCAACCATGGAGCTGCCGGTGGCGAGCATCGGGTCGATGATCATCGCCAGGCGTTCGTCGATTTCCGGCACCAGTTTCTCGAGGTAGGTGTGGGCTTCGAGGGTTTCCTCGTTGCGGGCCACGCCCACGGCGCTGACTTTGGCGCCCGGGATCAGGCTCAGCACGCCTTCGAGCATGCCGATACCGGCGCGCAGGATAGGTACCACGGTAATCTTCTTGCCGGCGATCTTCTCCACCGACACGGTGCCGCACCAACCCTCGATATCGTAGGTTTCCAGCGGCAGGTCTTTGGTGGCTTCATAGGTCAGCAGTGCACCGACTTCCTGAGCGAGCTCGCGGAAATTCTTCGTGCTGATGTCTGCGCGGCGCATTAGGCCAAGTTTGTGACGGATCAGCGGGTGGCGGATCTCGAGGATGGGCATGGGAAAGGCTCCGGCGGCGGGCAAAAAAACCGGCCTAGATTAATCTATCCGAGGTTGTTGTCCTATAGACATAGAGTACGTTAGTCCACAAACGCTTGATCTGGCCGTTCGGGATGCGTACCTTTGCCCGCTTTTCCGAATCCGTCCCCCCCATTGGAGAGCGCCATGTCCGCTGATCTCGAGCATATCCGTCAAATCATGCGAGAGGCTGACTGCCTGTACACCGAAGCTGAAGTCGAGGCGGCCATCGCCCGCGTCGGTGCACACATCAACGATCAATTGGCGGACAGCAACCCGGTGGTGTTCTGCGTGATGAACGGCGGGCTGATTTTCGCCGGCAAACTGCTCACTCACCTGCAATTCCCGCTGGAAGCGTCCTACCTGCACGCCACCCGCTATCGCAACGAAACCAGCGGCGGCGAGCTGTTCTGGAAGGCCAAGCCGGAAGTGTCGTTCATCGACCGTGATGTACTGATCATCGACGACATCCTCGACGAAGGTCATACCCTGGGCGCTATCATCGACTTCTGCAAACACGCCGGCGCACGTAAAGTGCACACTGCCGTGCTGATCGACAAGGACCACGACCGCAAGGCTCGTCCGGACTTGAAGGCCGATTTTGTCGGTTTGCCGTGCATCGACCGTTACATCTTTGGCTACGGCATGGACTACAAAGGCTACTGGCGTAACGCCAACGGGATTTTTGCCGTTAAAGGAATGTAAGAACATGAACGTGCCGAGCTTTCTTGATCAGACCCTGTTCGCCGAGTTGGCCGAGAAAGCCGCGGCCAACCCTCGCGGGCGCCAGCATCACAACTTCCACCAGATGGCAGACGCCTGCCATCGCATGGCCGTGGGGTTGCAACCTTCGACGTATATCCCGCCCCATCGTCACCTGGGCGACAACAAGGCCGAAACCTTGTTGGTGCTCAAGGGGCGGCTGGGCGTGTTGATCTTCGATGAGTCCGGCGCTGTCCTGAGCAAGACGGTCCTGCAGGCCGGTGGCGACTGTGTCGGCGTGGACCTGCCTACGGGAGTGTTCCACGGCCTGGTAGTGCTCGAAGCCGATAGCCTGATGTTCGAGTGCAAGGCGGGTCCCTATCGTCCGGTCGGCGAAGGTGAGCTGGCGCATTGGGCGCCACGTGAAGGCGACCCCGGTGTTGCCGAGTATCAGGCCTGGATGCGCGCGCAGTTCGATTGATTGATTTTGCAACGCGTTCACCCTTGGAGCCTGTCATGAGTCTGTTTATCCGCTGCTGTGCCGCCCTGTTGCTGACCCTCAGCCTGCCCCTGGCGGCCGCCCCGGCACCTATGCACGGGCAGTTCCTGCCGCCGGATGACCTGACCCTGCGTGACGCGGAACCGGAGCAGCAACAACTGCTGCAAGTCACCGAGTATTCGGTGGTGGTCGGCAGTCAGCGCCAATCCAGCCAGCAGCCGATCCCGGTCACCTCGCCGCTGATGATTCGCCTCAAGGGCAAATCCTTGAACAAGGGTGCGACCATCAGTCAGGTGCTTGTCAATTTCGATGGCGAAAGCAAAAGCCTGAAAAAACCACTCTACGACGACAAGAGCAAAACGTTGACGCTTTATTACCCGCTGGCTCAATACCGGGTGGTCATCGACTTGTTGCGTAACGACACGGTGTATTGCCAGTTTCTCAGCTACGCCAACGGCCACATCTGGGCCGATCTGCACACCGGGGCTGTTCGTCCGCGTTGAGCCCGGCGCCCGCGCAGGGGTAAACTGCCCGCCCCGTGAAATGTCTGCGAGCTGGAGTCGGCAATGCGTAAAGATAAGAAACAAGTGATTGGTGACGAGATCGGCGATGAGCAGATCAAGTTGTTCCTCGATTTCGAACCGGTCGACGCGACTTCTCCGTCCCTGCACAAGCTGATCAAGGCCTACCGTGGTCTGCGGATCGACGACTTCGAGCGTTTCCTGACGTTCTTCGTCGAGGCAGGCCTGGACCTGGACGGCAAGGATGAGCACGGCAAGGACTTCGTTGCCCTGATCCAGGATCAGCGCAATGCGCCGGACTACATCGAGTTGATCGAGAAGGCTCGCGGCTGATCTATCTGAGGCGAACCGAATCCCCTCGCCACAAAGTCAGTTGAGCCAGCGATATTGGTTTCATCAGGCAAAAAAACGCCCCGCCATCAATGATGGACGGGGCGTTTTTCATGGGGCCGGATCAAGCGTAGCTTTCAGTCTCGCTACTGGCCTCAACCAGTTCCAGGGCAACGTTGTTCTGCGTGTTGATCTTGCGATACAGCGCCGCGTCGGTTTCCAGGACTTTCTCCCGGGCCGGGAAGATCTCTGCCAGTTTGGCAGCCCATTGACCCTTGGCTTTGCCCGGGAAGCATTTTTCGATCAGTTCCAGCATGATCGAAACCGTCACCGAGGCACCTGGCGAGGCGCCGAGCAGGGCGGCAAGGGAACCGTCCTTGGCCGCGACCAGTTCGGTACCGAATTGCAGGACGCCGCCTTTTTTCGGGTCTTTCTTGATGATCTGCACCCGTTGGCCGGCCACTTCCAGGCGCCAGTCTTCGGCTTTCGCTTCAGGGTAGAAGCGACGCAGGGACTCCAGGCGCTGCTCCATCGACTGCATCACTTCGCTGACCAGGTACTTGGTCAGGTCCATGTTGTTTTTCGCCACCGCCAGCATCGGGCCGATGTTGCCGGCGCGAACCGACATCGGCAGGTCCATGAAGGAACCGTGCTTGAGGAACTTGGTGGTGAAACCGGCGTAAGGTCCGAACAGCAGGGATTTCTTGCCGTCGACGACACGGGTATCCAGGTGCGGCACGGACATCGGTGGCGAACCCACGGCAGCCTGGCTGTAGACCTTGGCCTGGTGGTGCTTGACCACTTCCGGGTTGTCGCAACGCAGCCATTGGCCACTGATCGGGAAACCGCCGAAGCCTTTGCTCTCTTCGATGCCCGAAGCCTGCAACAGCGGCAATGCCGCGCCGCCAGCGCCGAGGAAGACGAACTTGGCGTCGACTTCACGGCTGTTGCCGCTGTTGACGTCCTTGATGCTGACAGTCCAGCCGCCGTTGTTGCGCTTGAGGCCGGTCACCCGCTTGCAGTACTTGACCTGGGCATCGGGGGCGCTGGTCAGGTGCTTGAGCAACTGGTTGGTCAGGGCGCCGAAGTTGACGTCGGTACCGTTGATCACGCGAGTGGCCGCGAGGGTTTCGCCAGGATCGCGCCCCGGCATCATCAGCGGCATCCACTCGGCCATCTTGGCCTTGTCTTCGGTGTATTCCATGTCGTCGAAGGCGTGGTGCTTGCTCAGCACGTTGAAGCGTTCCTTGAGAAAGGACACGCCGCTCTCGCCCTGCACGAAACTCAGGTGTGGCACCGGGCTGATAAACGATTTGCACGAGCCGAAAGTGCCTTTCTTGGTCAGGTACGACCAGAACTGCTTCGACACCTCGAACTGGGTGTTGATGTGCACGGCTTTCTTGATGTCGACGGTGCCATCGGCAGCCTGCGGCGTGTAGTTCAGCTCGCACAGGCCGGCGTGACCGGTACCGGCGTTGTTCCACGGGTTGGAACTCTCCGCGGCACCGGAATCCATCAGCTCGACGACTTCCAGCTTGATCGCGGGGTCGAGCTCTTTGAGCAGTACCGCGAGGGTGGCACTCATGATGCCGGCCCCAACCAGTACTACGTCGACTGCTTCGTTATGCGCCATTTAACGCGTCTCCAAAATCTGCAGCACCAAATTGTCGGCATGGCTGCCAGGAGTGACGGGGCGTGTCAGTGATGCCCCAGGTACCCATGGCAGGATCGCCATGTCCGAATCTTCGCAATTTTTCGCAACTTCGACGGACGCTACCTGCCGGGTCTAATAAGAGTCATATGAACTCATTTCAACGAGCGACTGGCAATTCGACTTATGGTCGATACATCCGCTTGTGCAACCAAATCCGTAGCGGACAGGCTTCAGGCTCCGGTATTCGAGGTGTACTCGGTCCTGTGTCGTTGGGCTGTACTGGACGCTAATGGTGCATATTCAGACGCAAAACTATTCATTTGCTCGCCACACTCTTGTGAAGTTGTGAAAACCCGTTTTTTTCACGCTCTTTTGGAGACGTGAACCTCAAAAAAGGGCTGTCCCAGCCTGGCACCGTGCCCGAAATACGGGCAAACAGCTCAGTGACCGAGCGTAATGACAGCTCTGCAGATTCGCGAAAAGTGGAGGTTTTGCCAAAGGAACAGCAAGCGCGCCAGCTTCACTCGATCTGTGTGGGCGGCTCTCTGTGGGCGGTGCGGGGTGCCAAAACCGAAGCATTGACGATGCTGCGAGGCCCGATCAGGAGACGTCCTTATAATCGGGGGGAGATTGTAGCGAAGAAACGCAGGGAATTGGTCGTGTTTAATGACTTTTATTAGGCGTCTGGTCAGGTCGCCATCAGGTGCTGTGCCCGTGAGTGCGGTGGATGCGGGCTGACGCGGGCACTGGCGGGCAGGGGTTGCTGCAGCCAGTTGAGGCGAATTTCTTCGATTTCGACCCAGCCATCGCCCATGGGCTGGAGGCTGCACTGCTTGAATGCCTGGCAATGGCCGTTGCTGTCGAGCAGGGCAAAGCTGCGGTGCCGTGGGCGTGGGGCGAACAGCGAAACGAGAAAGCGCATGGCGAAGTACCTTCCGGGTGACTGTTGTGAAGAATGGCAGCGAGCCGTTACGTGCAAGTGTATGGGGGGTGACAGATGTGTGACAGGAAGGGGATTCTGAAACTTTTGTCAGAATTTTCTGCAATTGTTGCGCTGGTTCGCTGCAGTGGCGCACCGCTATACTGCGGGCCTGTTAGTGCCTGATTCTGGAGAGAAGAGTATGTTGCAACGCCTGTTGTTCGGTTTGATCACTGTGACCAGCTTGACGTTGGTCGGCTGCGCCCACAGCCCGCAACAACTGAACCCGGAACCCAAGCTGACGGCTCAACTGGCGCCGGTCGGCCACGGCCAGCCGGTGGTGGTGCGAGTGGTCGACGGGCGTCCGTCGCCAACCCTGGGCACCCGTGGCGGTCTGTACCCGGAAACCAGCGCGATTACCGTGCAGGGCGCGCAGATCCTGCCGAAACTGCAGGCGCAGGCCGAAGCGGCCGTGCGGTTGCTGGGCTTCACCCCGACAGCTAATGCGCTGAACGCGCCACAAATCACCGTGACCCTGGCCGAGTTGAAGTACCAGTCGCCGAAAGAAGGCATGTACGTTACCGAAGCCACCATTGGCGCGACCTTCCGTTCCGATGTGCAGAATGCCAACCGTCGTTACAGCGGTCGTTATGGCGCGTCCCTGGACCAGCGTTTTGGCATGGCACCGAACCAGGAAACCAACACCAAGCTGGTCAGCGACGTGTTGAGCGATGCGTTGACCCGCTTGTTCAAGGATCCAACCGTGGGTCAGGTTCTCGGCGAGTAAACGGTTCGCCAGATGCCGAAAAGCCCGGTGCCAGCAATGACCTCGGGCTTTTTTCTTGGCCATTGGTCATTTGATTTGTTAATTGTCTCAACGGCAGGGGCAGGCGCGCAGGCTTTCGGTAGAATTCGCCCGCGGTCGCAGGTGAGGTGCCTGCTGCCAAGGTTTTTTTGAGGTTTGTGATGTCGCTGCATTTGATGACGCTGTTTACCGCCCATCCCGCCAAATTGATCAATCTGCTGGCCTTGCTGCTTACCTTCCCGGGCGGTTGGTTGCTGCACGCCACGCGTCGCCGTGAACAGCGCGCGATGGCCAGTCTCCAGGCGCAGCGCCAGAGCAGTCCAAGTCAGGAACCGACGCTGGATTGGGCAACCCTGCGCATGAACCGGTTTTTCTACCGCTTCGGTTTTGCCTGCCTCGGCTTGGCGCTGCTCGTATCCTGGATCAGCACGCGCGTCTGAACACTGTGGTGAGGGGCTTCAGTGGGGAGGGGGTTTTTGTGGCGAGGGGATTTATCCCCGCTCGGCTGCGAAGCAGTCGCAAACCCTGAGAATGCGGTGTATCAGAAAGATCGCAGTTACAGGTTTTGGGACTGCTGCGCAGTCCAACGGGGATACATCCCCTCGCCACA
Source organism: Pseudomonas sp. LBUM1649 (assembly GCF_059716155.1). NCBI lineage: Bacteria > Pseudomonadati > Pseudomonadota > Gammaproteobacteria > Pseudomonadales > Pseudomonadaceae > Pseudomonas > Pseudomonas sp. LBUM1649. Next base: position 5,647,299 of record NZ_CP166807.1, on the reverse strand, counting down.
AGCGGTTAAAGCGGCAATCCAGCCTTCACCCGATACTGATTGCGCACCGGGGTCGCATATTGCAGCACCAGGTACGGGCGATGTTCTTCGGGGCAGGCGTCCAGGCGTTGCTGCCATTGATCCTGAGCCTTGGCCAGTTCGTCGGCCGGGAACATCTTGCTGGCGCTTGGCACCTGCAGTTGCGGGTCGGCATCCTGCCATTGGGCGTAGGCCAGGTAGTGCACCGGGAACAAGCGGTAACCGCCGAGAATCTGCCTGTCCATCTCGACCGCCAATTGCTTGGTGTCTTCGAACAGCTCGGTGATGGGCGCCGCAAAGTTCACGTGCACCCGGCCCTTGTAGCCGGTGATGCCCTTGGCGATGCTCACGTCATCCTCGCCCGGGGCCTTGGTGTAGCTGCCGGTGGTGGCGCGGATGTAGAGTTCGCGGGCCTTGGCCTGGTCGCACGGATCGTACTCATAGCTGATCGACACGGGGGTCAGGTTCAGCGAGCGGATAACCTCGCCGAACGGCTCGTCCTTGCGGCTCATGTGGAACATCTTGAGGATCGCCGACTCGGTGCGGTCGTCGCCGTCCTTGGCCCGACCTTCGGCCTGGGCGATCCAGATCGAGGCACAATCGTTGCGGATCGAATGGTTGATGTACGCCGACAGCAGTTGGTACGCCGCCATTTTCTCGCGGCGACCGCTGATCGAGCGGTGCACGATGAAGCTCTTGTTCAGGCGCATGAGATCGCTGACAAAGGGCTTCTGCAGCAGATTGTCACCGATGGCGATGCGCGGGGTCGGCAGGCCGGCGTGGTACACGGCGTAATTGACGAAGGCCGGGTCCATCACGATGTCACGGTGGTTGGCGATGAACAGATAGGCACTGCCGGACTTGAACTGCTCCACACCGGTGTACGTCACACCGTCCGTGGCGCGCTCGATGGTGTGGTCGACGTAGTACTCGACTTTGTCCTGCAAGGTGGCAACCGACGTGATGCCAGCGAACTCGCGGCGCAGCCGATGAGCTATAAGGGGTTTGAGTGCCCAGCCTAAGGCGCCGGCAAAACGCGGGAAGCGGAAGTGGGTGAGGATATCTAGAAACGCCTTGTCGCCGAGCAGTCGTGCCAGCACCGCTGGGACTTCGCAATCGTCGTAAGGTCGGATGGCATCGAATTCGCCCATCATGCTCTCTTGTTAGAAACGGCTAGGGTAAGTAAAGGTTTTGATCGAAAACCAGCGGGGCAGGGTCTGAAAAAGTAGTCAGACAAAATAGCCCTGCAAATAGACCGGCGATTATACGCACAAGTCACCTGGGGAGACCGCGATGCTGGAAACTGCGCAGTATGAATGTCCGTATTGTGGTGAGGCGGTTGAGACTACGCTGGATTTATCCGGCGGTGATCAAACCTATATCGAGGACTGTCAGGTCTGTTGCAAGCCGATAACCTTCGTTCTGCAAGTTCACGGTGAGGAATGGCATCTCGAAGTTTTCAGTGAAAACGAATGAGGGGTGTGTATGCAGCGAGTCTACGAACCGGAAAACCTGATGGAAGGCGAGTTGCTGCAGGGCATGCTCGCCAGCGAAGGCATCGAAGCGCATCTGGTGGGGCGAGATCTGGTTGGCGCCTCTGGTGAACTGCCGATCTTTGGTGTGCTGGGGCTGGCGGTGGATAATGACCAGGCTGAATACGCCCGCGAGCTGATCACCGCGTACAATGCTGCGCTGCCGCTGTCCGGCGATGAACCAGACAGCTTTCCCGGCACGCTGGTCTGTTAGGCTGGCGTTCGTTTGATCAAGAGTCGTGCTGCCCCATGTGTGGACGTTATGCCCTGTTTCGCTGGAATCGCGACTTTGCGACCCTGCCAGGTTTTCCAGCCGATCAACAGGCCCAGTGGAACATTTCCCCTAATGATTCGGTGCTGATGCTGCGCGCAGGCCAGGACGGCCAGCGTGAACTGGCCCGCGCCCGCTGGGGCCTGACACCGCCGTGGCTGACCGACTTATCCCGCACCCCGGCCCATGCCCGGGCCGAAACCGTTGCCGAACAGCCGATGTTTCGCGAGGCTCTGCGTCAGCGCCGCTGCCTGCTGCCGGCCAACGGTTTCTATGAATGGCGCGGTACCACTCGCAAGCGGCCGTACTGGCTGACACCAGGTGAGGGCTCGTCGCTGTTTTTCGCCGCCATTTGGGAGGCCTACCCGGTGCAGGAGCAGGTGTGGCTGAGCACGGCGGTGATCACGCAACCGGCGGCGAGTCAGCGTCGACCATTGATTCTCGATGAGGTGGGGCAGGAAATCTGGCTCGATCCCGAGACGCCGCTGCATGCCTTGCAAGCCTTGCTCGCCAGCGAACCCGCTGCGTTGCGTGAGCGGGTGCTGGCCAACATGGTCAATGATCCGAAGCTCAATGGGCCGGAGTGTCTTACTCCGGGTTGAAAAGATCGCAGCCTGCGGCAGCTCCTGTAGGAGCTGCCGCAGGCTGCGATCTTTTGACCTTGCTCTTGAACTCGCTGCTGTCCGTTCAACTGGCGTTGTGATTTTTTTCCTGCGTTGATGAGAGCTTTGCTGGAAATAGACGTCTTATCTCTTGTGTATCTGGCGTCGATACATTTCCACGCCTAGGATAGGCGGCAGTTTTCATGGAGTTTTTCGATGAACAAGATTTTGGTCGTAGGTGCACTGGGCGCAGCGCTTCTGCTCACCGGCTGCCAGTCGGTCAACACCACCAGCGGTGGCGCCGTGGGTGTTGAACGCAAGCAATACATGTTCAGCATGCTGTCCACTGATGAGGTCAATCAGATGTACGCCCAGTCTTATCAAAAGACCGTGGGCGAGGCGAGCGGCAAGGGTGTGCTGGACAAGACCAGCAGCGATGCCAAGCGCCTCCAGTTGATTTCCGATCGGCTGATTGCCCAGGCTCCGGTTTTTCGTCCGGATTCGGCCCAGTGGAATTGGGAAGTCAATCTGATCAAGAGCGATGAGCTCAACGCCAACTGCGGGCCTGGTGGCAAGATCATTTTCTATACCGGCCTGATGGACAGCCTGAAGCTGACCGATGACGAAATCGCCGCCATCCTCGGCCACGAAATCGCCCACGCCCTGCGCGAGCACGGTCGTGAGGCGATGTCCAAGGCCTATGGCATGGAAATGGCCAAGCAGGGCGCCGGTGCCTTGTTCGGCCTGGGTCAGGGCAGCCTGGCTCTCGCCGATGCCGTGGCCAACTACGGCATGACCTTGCCCAACAGCCGGTCCAATGAAAACGAGGCGGACCTGATTGGCCTCGAGCTGGCCGCGCGTGCCGGCTACGACCCGAACGCCGCGATCACCTTGTGGAACAAGATGGCCAAGGCATCGGAAGGTTCGCCGCCTGAGTTCATGAGTACTCACCCGGCTTCGTCGAGCCGTATTGCTTCGTTGCAGGCGGCGATCCCGAAGGTCATGCCGCTTTACGAGCAGACCAAGAAGCACTGATAAAGATGCGGTGAGGCCGCTGGCGCCATCGTCGGAACGCCGCCCGGAGCAAGCTCGCTCCCACATTGGTTTTGTGATCGACACTGACCCCTGTGGGAGCGAGCTTGCTCGCGAAGAACGATAACGCGGTCTACCGACCTACACCGTCAAACCCACCCGCTGCTCTGCATTGCCTTGTACACCGCGACAATCGCCAGGATGAAAAACGCCGACGCCGCCAGTCGACGGATCAACGTCAATGGCAGTTTGTCCGCCGCAAAGTTGCCCGCCAGAACCACCGGCACGTTGGCAATCAACATGCCGAGGGTGGTGCCGATGATCACCAGCCATAGTTCAGGATATTGCGCGGCGAGCATCACGGTCGCGATCTGGGTCTTGTCGCCGATTTCCGCGAGGAAAAACGCAATCAACGTGGTCAGGAACGGTCCGAACTTGCGGGCGGTACTGGCTTCGTCATCGTCCATCTTGTCCGGCACCAGGGTCCACAGTGCCGTCGCGGCAAAGCTGGCGGCGAGAATCCAGTGCAGCATCGTGTCGGAGAAGAAACTGCCAACCCAGGCGCCTACCGCGCCGGCCGCCGCATGGTTGGCCAGGGTCGCGGCTACGATGCCGGCGATGATCGGCCAGGGTTTGCGAAAACGGGCGGCGAGAATGAGCGCGAGCAATTGCGTCTTGTCGCCGATTTCGGCCAAGGCAACGATGGCGGTGGGTACCAGTAGTGAATCCAGCATCAGGGTTTTTCCTAAGGGGCGGGTCGACACGGCTATGACACGTACAGCCTTCCCGCCCCGGGTAAGGTGTTCGTGTCATAGGTCTTGTCAAACCCTGCGATCCGTCTGATGCGGACGCTTGGGTCGCATGCGCCATGGTCTGTTGACCAAGTATGTTGACGCATGCCGGACGAGCATGGCGCTCGTGGGAGACTACTCCCCTAGGACGGTGCGGATTCTGCCTAGGCAAAATCCATTCGGCAAGTACAAATGTCTATCCGCGTTTTGCACGGTAGATGCGGAAACCCTGTCCTTCGGCCTTGATTGCGCAGACCCCGAGATGCTCTTCGATCAGTGGTTGATACTTCAGGAAGCTATTCGCCACAAGCCGAAGTTCGCCGCCATTTTTCAGATGTTTTGCCGCTTTTCGCAGCAGGTTTTCTGTTGCGTAGTAATCGGTGTGCACGCCGACATGGAAGGGTGGGTTGCTCAGGATGGCGCTCAATCCCATCGGTGCAGCATCGATGCCGTCACCGGTAATGACGTCTGCTTCCAGACCGTTGGCCGCCAGGGTCAGGCGACTGCTGGCAGCGGCAAAGGCATCGACATCCAGCAACGTGACCTGGTTATGGGGATAACGACGTTTCACCGCCGCGCCCAACACCCCTGCGCCGCAACCGAAGTCCAGCAAGTGGCCGCTTGGCAGTTTATCGAGGTGTTCCAGCAATAGCGCACTGCCACGATCCAGTCGACCGTGGCTGAACACGCCTGGCAGGCTGATGACTTTCAACGGGCCTTCGGCCAGCGGCAATTCATAAGTATGGGCCAGGCTTTCCAGCGGTTTGGCGTCTGGTGCGTTGGCCACGGTGACCAGCCAGAGCTGGCAATGCCGCGCGCTGTCGAGCTTGCGTGGTTTGCCAAACGGGTTCAGCTGTTTGGCGGCGCCTTCGATGCCGCTTTTTTTCTCACCGACCAAGTACAACTCGCGGCCGGCCAGCCGAGAGGCGAGCGCGTTGAGGATGTAATCGGTCAGGTCCTTGGACTTGGGCAGAAACACCACGGCGCTATCGAATGCGCGCTCAGGCGCGTTAACACCAAAATGGCTGCGCTCGGCGAAGCGCGCATCCAGCGCGGCCTGATCGCCGGCGTGCCAACTCCAGCCATGGGCGTCGGGCAGGCGGCCCAACAAGTCGTCGGCGGGCAGACCGGCCAACAACACCGAACCCTGGAATAACTCAGCCTGACGAAGCAGTACTTCACTGCGCGGATCCATAACTGCTCCTGTGAAAAAAAGTGCCGCAGTTTATCAACTGACGACCCGCAGCGCCTCACCGTTGAAGTATCCCAGGGCGTTTTCGGTCAATTGGCCAACGATTCGCTGCCGCGCTTCGCGACTGCCCCAGGCGTTGTGCGGGGTGACGATCAGGCGTGGAATGTCCTGGGCCAGCAGTGGATTGCCGTTGACCGGCGGCTCCACGCTCAGCACGTCGGTGGCGGCACCGCCCAGGTGACCGTTGCGCAAGGCATCGGCCAGCGCCTGCTCGTCGATCAAGCCGCCACGGGCGGTGTTGACGACGAAGGCGCCGGGTTTCATCGAAGCCAGTTCTGGGGCCCCGATGAAGTGGCGGGTGTGTTCGTTGAGCGGGCAGTGCAGGGTCAGCGCGTCGATTTGCGGCAGCAGTTGTTCCAGCGGCAAGCGGTCTGGCCGGGCGGGGCGTCCCGGAATCTGGCCCAGCAGCACGTGCATGCCAAAGGCTTCGGCCAGGCGCGCGACCGCACCGCCCAATTCGCCATGACCGAGCAGACCAAGGGTTTTGCCTTGCAGCTCGACGATCGGGTAATCCAGCAGGCAGAACTGTTTGGCCTGTTGCCAGCGCCCCTCACCGACGGCTTTCTGATAGTCGGCCAGACGCGTTGCCAGGTTGAGCAGCAGCATGATCGTGTGCTGTGCCACGGATGGTGTGCCGTAACCCTGGCAGTTGCACACGGTTATTCCATGGGCACGGGCGGCCGCGAGGTCGACGTTGTTGGTGCCGGTGGCGGTGATCAGGATCAGTTTCAGCTCGGGACTGGCAGCGATGGCGGCCGCGTCGATCCGGATTTTATTGGTGATGGCGACGCTGGCGCCCTTGAGATGATCGATCACCTGATCGGGTAAGGTCTGGGCGAACAGCTGCAGTTCGCTGAAAGCTTCGCGCAGCGGGCTGAGGTCGAGATCGCCCAGGTCCAGGGACGGGTGGTCGAGGAAAACAGCGCGGTGAATGTTCGTCATCAACTGTACCTTTTGTGCAATGAACTGAAGGCGTAATCTGCCGAGCCTACCAGATGAAATAAATAGTTACGCTTGGCCTAAAGGAGCCCCCATGTACTGGACCGAGTTCTTGACCGTTGCGCTGATTCACCTGCTGGCCGTGGCCAGCCCCGGCCCGGACTTTGCCGTGGTGGTACGGGAAAGCGTGACTCATGGTCGTCGCGCCGGCACCTGGACAGCGCTTGGCGTCGGTACGGCGATTTTCCTCCACGTTGGTTACTCGCTGCTGGGCATCGGCCTGATCGTGTCCCAGTCGATCGTCCTGTTCAACGCCTTGAAATGGGCCGCCGCCGCTTATCTGCTGTACATCGGTTTCAAGGCGCTGCGGGCGAAACCGGCCAAGGCCGTGACAGACGATCTGCACAAGGAAGCCGGCGAGCGCACCGCGCGTGGCGCCTTCACTTCGGGGTTTGTGACCAACGGTCTGAACCCGAAAGCCACGCTGTTTTTCCTGTCGCTGTTCACCGTGGTGATCAATCCGCATACACCGCTGGCCGTGCAGGCCGGTTACGGGGTTTACCTGGCGGTGGCGACAGCGATCTGGTTCTGCCTGGTGGCCATGCTCTTCAGCCAGCAGCGCGTGCGCGCCGGTTTCGCCCGCATGGGTCATTGGTTCGACCGGACCATGGGCGCGGTGTTGATCGCCATTGGTGTGAAACTCGCGTTTACCGAGATGCACTGACCAAACACAAATCCCTGTAAGAGCTGCCGCAGGCTCGGGCCGCGTTCGGACGATCTTTTGATCTTCAAAAAGCCAAATCAAAAGATCGCAGCCTGCGGCAGCTCCTACATGTGCGGTTCTGCAAATCATCCCTTTGGCTGATTTGGCTGGCGATCAGGGGCACTACAGTGCTTACTCTACAGTCACGACCGAGTAGTCAGAAAAGGGATTCTTATGTTGCAGACTCGCGTTATCCCCCCAGCCGAAGGCGCTTACCAGTATCCGCTGCTGATCAAACGGCTGCTGATGTCCGGCGCGCGTTATGAGAAAACCCGCGAGATCGTTTACCGCGACCAGTTGCGCTACAGCTATCCGACCCTGATCGAACGGGTCGCACGGCTGGCCAATGTGCTGACGGCTGCCGGGGTCAAGCCCGGGGATACCGTGGCGGTGATGGACTGGGACAGCCACCGATACCTGGAATGCATGTTTGCCATTCCGATGATCGGCGCGGTGATCCACACCATCAACGTGCGCCTGTCGCCGGAGCAGATCCTCTACACCATGAATCACGCCGTGGACCGCTATGTCCTGGTCAACAGCGAATTCGTCGGACTGTACAACGCGATCGCCGGGAACCTGACCTCGGTCGAGAAAACCCTGCTCCTGACCGACCTGCCGGAAAAGACCGCCGACCTGCCAAACCTCGTCGGTGAGTACGAGCAATTGCTGGCAGCGGCAAGCCCGCAGTACGACTTCCAGGACTTCGACGAAAACTCGGTGGCGACCACGTTCTACACCACGGGCACCACTGGCAACCCCAAGGGCGTGTATTTCACCCATCGGCAGCTGGTGCTGCACACTATGGGTGTATCGACGATTATGGGGGCGATCGACAGCGTGCGCCTGTTGGGCACCAACGACGTGTACATGCCCATCACGCCGATGTTCCACGTGCATGCCTGGGGCCTGCCCTATGTGGCGACCATGCTCGGGCTCAAGCAGGTGTATCCGGGACGCTACGATCCGGAGTATCTGGTGGAGTTGTGGCGCAAGGAAAAAGTCTCCTTCTCGCACTGTGTGCCGACCATCCTGCAGATGGTCCTCAACGCCAAGGCTGCCCAGGACACTGACTTCGGTGGCTGGAAAATCGTCATCGGTGGCAGTGCGCTCAACCACGCGCTGTACGAAGCCGCGAAGGCCAAGGGCATTCAGTTGACCGCCGCCTACGGCATGTCGGAGACCGGGCCGCTGGTGTCCTGCGCGCACCTCAATGATGAACTGATGGCCGGAACCGAGGACGAACGCACCACCTACCGGATCAAGGCCGGTGTGCCAGGGCCGTTGGTGGAAGCGGCGATCGTCGACGCCGAAGGCAACTTCCTGCCGGCCGATGGCGAAACCCAAGGCGAACTGGTGTTGCGTGCGCCGTGGCTCACCGAGGGCTATTTCAACGAACCGCAGAAGGGCGCCGAACTCTGGGCCGGTGGCTGGCTGCACACCGGGGACGTGGCAACCCTGGACAGCATGGGTGTGATCGACATTCGCGACCGGATCAAGGACGTGATCAAGACCGGGGGCGAGTGGATCTCCTCCCTGGACCTCGAAGACCTGATCAGTCGTCACCCGGCGGTACGCGAAGTAGCAGTGGTGGGGATTGCCGATCCGCAGTGGGGCGAGCGGCCGTTTGCCTTGCTGGTACTGCGCGAGGGCCATGCCATCGGCGCCCGGGAACTCAAGGAGCATCTCAAGCCGTTCGTGGAGCTGGGGCACCTGAGCAAGTGGGCCATTCCGAGTCAGATCGCCCTTGTTACTGAAATTCCCAAGACCAGTGTCGGTAAGCTCGACAAGAAGCAAATTCGCATCGACATCACCAAATGGCAGGCCAACAACAGCACCTTCCTCTCGACGCTTTAAGCGTCCCTTGGCGTGCCCAAAAGGGCACGCCAGCCCCACCAAGCAAGCGCTTGGCTTGTCAAATCCGGATTTTCAGCCATTCTTGCCATGCCGACAGGTGTCGGCATGGCAAAGGACTGTTCCAGAGTGGCTGGCAGGCGCAAATCACACTTTAGAGGGATCAAGCACTACTACCTGCTGGCTATAGTCCGCTCAAGGATTTTTAAGAACGGAGCAAACGCACAAACCGGGGCGATGCAACTTTGGAATGACTTTTGGGAAGCCATGGCTCCCTGTTATCCAAGCGTTTTTAGAAGTGCTCACTGCCATAACAATAAAATGCACATGGAGTAGCGTCGATGACATCAGTAAACCAGTTCTGGCGCCGGGCTAAACTGCCTCTGGCCGTCAGCCTTGCCTCTACGCTCGCCGGGCCTGCATTCGGCGTCAGTTTCAACATCGGTGAAATCGAAGGTCAATTCGACTCTTCCCTGTCGGTCGGTGCGAGTTGGTCTACTGAAAGCGCCAACAAAAACCTCATCGGCGTCAACAACGGCGGTCGCGGCCTGTCCCAGACTTCCGATGACGGTCACTTGAACTTCAAAAGCGGTGAAACCTTCTCGAAAATCTTCAAGGGTATCCATGACCTTGAGTTGAAGTATGGCGACACCGGCATTTTCGTCCGTGGCAAATACTGGTACGACTTTGAGCTCAAGGACGAGAGCCGTCCGTTCAAGGACATCAGCGACAGCAACCGCAAGGAAGGCGCCAAATCCGCCGGCGGCCAGATCCTCGACGCTTTCGTCTATCACAACTACGCCATTGCCGATCAGCCAGGTTCCGTACGTCTGGGCAAGCAAGTGGTGAGCTGGGGTGAAAGTACCTTCATCGGCGGCGGTATCAACTCGATCAACCCGATCGATGTGTCCGCATTCCGTCGTCCCGGTGCCGAGATCAAGGAAGGCCTGATCCCGGTCAACATGTTCTACGTGTCCCAGAGCCTCACCGAGAATCTCTCGACCGAAGCGTTCTACCAGATCGAATGGGACCAGACGGTTGCCGACAACTGCGGCACCTTCTTCTCGCAACCGGACGTGATCGCCGATGGTTGCGACCAAAACCTGGCCGTGCTGCGGACCCGTAACGGGATCAACAACGCTCTGGCGGCGGCGGGGCTGCCGGCCGGGGCGCGTAACGCTGCCATCAACACGCTGGCTGCCAGGGGCGTGACCTGGGGTAACCCGGATGAAGGCGTCATTGTTCGTCGTGGTCCGGATCGCGATGCGCGTGACAGCGGCCAGTTCGGCGTGTCCTTCAAGTACATGTTCGAGCCGCTGGACACCGAGTTCGGTGGCTATTTCATGAACTACCACAGTCGTGCGCCGATTTTCAGTGGCAAGGGTGCCCCTGCGAGTGCCTATAACCCGCAGGCACTGGGCGCCGCACTGGGCGGCGCACTGATTGGCGCGGGCATTCCGCCCGCCGCCGTGGGTGGTATCGTGGGTGGCCCGACGGGTCTGGCTGCACAGTTTTTGCCGTTGCAAGTGGCAGGTAACTCCAGTTACTTCGTCGAATACCCGGAAGACATTCGCCTGTATGGCCTGAGCTTCTCCACCACGTTGCCAACCGGTACCGCGTGGAGTGGTGAAATCAGCTACCGTCCGAACGCACCGGTACAGCTCAACACCACCGACATCCTCTTTTCCGGCCTGACGCCACTGAACCCTAACGTTTCCGTGCTCCAGGGCGCGCCAGGGCAGGATCAGCATGGCTATCGCCGCAAGGAAGTGACCCAGCTGCAAACGACCTTGACCCACTTCTTCGACCAGGTGATGGGCGCCGAGCGTCTGACCCTGGTGGGTGAGGTCGGCTGGACCCACGTCGGCGGCCTGGAAAGCAATTCCAAGGCACGTTACGGCCGTGACCCGAGCTATGGCCCTGGCCCATTGCCAAACAATCAGTGCGTGACATTGAACAGCGGAACGCTGGCAGGCGGGCCGCAAAACAACGTCAGTCGCTACTGCGAAAACGACGGCTACACCACTGCCAACTCCTGGGGTTATCGCGGTCGCGCCATCTGGGAATACAACGACGTATTCGCCGGTGTGAACCTCAAGCCGAACGTGGCCTGGTCCCACGACGTGGAAGGTTACTCCCCTGGCCCTGGCGGCAACTTCGAGGAAGGTCGCAAAGCGGTCAGCCTGGGTGTCGATGCCGAGTACCAGAACACCTACACCGCAAGCCTGGCGTACACCAACTTCTTCGACGGCAAGTACACCACCGTGGATGACCGCGACTTCGTTGCGCTCAGCTTCGGCGTGAACTTCTAAGCACTGTATTTTCAGGACGAGCACACATATGAAAATAACCAAGAGTCTGTTCCACGTCGGTGTCCTGGGGCTTTCGCTGCTGGCGACCGGCGTAATGGCAGCGGTCCCGGCGGCAGAAGCGGACAAGCTGGGCAAGAGCCTGACCCCGATGGGCGCCGAAATGGCGGGCAATGCCGACGGTTCGATCCCGGCCTGGAAACCAATGGCGAAAAACGCCGGAAGCATCGACAGCAAAGGCTTCCTGTCCGATCCGTACGGGAGTGAAAAACCGCTGTTCACCATCACGGCGCAGAACGTCGACCAATACAAGGCAAAGCTCGCCCCGGGCCAGTACGCGATGTTCAAGCGCTACCCGGAAACCTACAAGATGCCGGTTTACCCGTCCCACCGCGGCGCCACCGTGCCGGATGACGTGTTCGCATCCATCAAGAAGAACGCCACCAACACTAATCTGGTGTCCGGCGGCAACGGTCTGGAGAACTTCGAAACCGCGATACCGTTCCCGATTCCGAAAAGCGGTGTTGAAGTCATCTGGAACCACATCACCCGCTATCGCGGTGGTAGCGTGACCCGTCTGATAACCCAGGCCACGCCGCAGCCAAACGGATCGTTCAGCCTGGTGTACTTCCAGGACCAGTTCGTGTTCCGCGACAAAATGAAGGACTGGGATCCGAAGAACCCGGGCAACATCCTGTTCTACTTCAAGCAGAAAGTGACCGCCCCGGCACGACTGGCCGGTGGTGTGCTGCTGGTGCACGAAACCCTCGACCAGGTAAAAGAGCCGCGCTCGGCGTGGGTCTACAACGCCGGCCAGCGTCGTGTGCGTCGTGCGCCGCAAGTATCCTATGACGGGCCGGGTACCGCTGCCGATGGCCTGCGTACATCCGACAACCTGGACATGTACAACGGTGCACCGGATCGCTACGACTGGAAGCTCGAAGGCAAGAAAGAGATGTACATCGCTTCCGACAGCTACAAGCTCGACTCGCCACAGCTGAAGTACGCCGACATCATCAAGGCCGGCCACATCAACCAGGACCTGGCTCGTTACGAGCTGCGCCGGGTCTGGCATGTGGTTGCCACCCTGAAGGAAGGTCAGCGTCACATCTACGCCAAACGTGACTTCTACATCGACGAAGACACCTGGCAGGCTGCGGTGATCGATCACTACGACGGTCGTAATCAACTGTGGCGCGTCGCCGAGGCGCATGCCGAGAACTACTACGACAAGCAAGTGCCGTGGTATGCCCTGGAAGCCCTGTACGACCTGCAATCGGGCCGTTACCTGGCGCTGGGCATGAAGAACGAAGAGAAGTCCGCGTATGACTTCGGCTTCACCGCCACCACCAGCGACTTCACCCCGGCGGCATTGCGCCAGGAGGGTGTTCGCTGACGTGCAATGACCTGAGGCCGCATCCTCCGGAAAAACGCCCCGACTGGTTCGGGGCGTTTTTTTGGGGGGGCTTTTCCCGTGTAGGAGCGAGCATGCTCGCGATGATCTCAAATGCACCGCGTGTATTCAGGTTCCCCGCGTCATCGTTGACGTCCATCGCGAGCATGCTCGCTCCTACAGTGTTCGTAGACTTTTTGTAGCCATTTGTAGCATTAACCTTCATTCCCTCCTCGTTTACCGCTAGTCTGCGGACATCTGCAACGCCGCCACCCGCAATTCAAACAAGAGCCGGCCATGACTGATCTGTCCCCACCACCCGGTCCTGCAAGCGTCGCTGTCGCCGCGTTGGACGGGCGCTTTTTCCGACCGCCATTGCCCGACGGCCATGTGCTGCGCCCACGTCTGTGCGAGCGCTTGAGCGCCGGTCTCGGTGGCAGGCTGCTGCTGGTCAGCGCACCGGCCGGGTTCGGCAAGAGTTCGTTGGCGGTGGAGTTCTGTCAGGCACTGCCGGTCCACTGGCAAAGTCTCTGGCTGGGGTTGAGCCCGCGAGACAACGACCCGGGCCGATTCCTCGAGCGGCTGCTCGAAGGCCTGCAGGTTTTTTTTCCGCAGCTGGGCAGGCAGTCCCTCGGGTTGTTGAAGATGCGCCAGCGGCATCAGCCGTTTGCCTTCGAAGAATGGCTGGACGGCCTGCTCGACGAGTTGGCCGCGCATCTGTCGACAGCGACCCCCCTGTTGCTGGTGCTCGATGACTATCATCTGGCCCAGGGGCCGGTGCTCGATCGCTGCCTGCAGTTTTTCCTCAATCACCTTCCCGATGGCTTGCTGGTGATGGTCACCAGTCGACAGCGTCCGGACTGGCACCTGGCGCGATTGCGCCTGTCGCGCCAGCTGCTGGAGCTGCATGAGCAGGATTTGCGCCTGACCCATGATGAAGCCTTGAGCCTGCTCGATCGGCACAGCAGTTCCTTGCGTGGCGAGGCGCTGGAAAACCTGATCCAGCGTAGCGAAGGCTGGGTTGCCGGGTTGCGCTTCTGGTTGCTGGCCGCCTCCGAGGCAGGCTCCCAGGGGGCATTGCCCCAGGCGCTCCACGGCGGGGAAGGGCTGATCCGCGATTACCTGCTCGAGGAGGTGATTGATTGCCTGCCCGCCGAGGTACAAGCCTTTCTCTACGACACCGCCCACCAGGAACGCTTTTGCAGCGAACTTTGCGACGCTGTTCGTGACGCCCATGACAGCGCCGAAATCCTGCGCTTTCTGGCTGCCCACCAGGTGTTCCTGGTGCCGCTGGACGAGCACGGCCACTGGTATCGCTATCACCATCTGTTTTCCGATCTGCTGCGCACACGGCCTGGCGCGCAATCGATGGTGCCGGCCGCCAGCCTGCACCTGCGCGCCTGTCGCTGGTTCAATGCCCAGGGCCTGCTTGATGAGGCGGTAGAGCAGGCGTTGCGGGCCGGGCACCTGGACGTTGCGGCAAACCTGGTACAAAACCTTTCCGAAGAACAACTGCTGGCCGAACAGAATGTCGGCATGTTGCTGCGCTGGAAAATGGACTTGCCCGATAGCCTGCTGATCAGCACGCCTCGACTGATTGTGCTCTATAGCTGGGCATTGGGGCTGGCCTGCCAGCTGGACGCCGCCGAGGAACTGGCCAGCCACCTGAGTCGCTTCCTGCCGGCGCCGTCGGCCACCGCGCAAAAGTCGATGCTGGCGCAATGGCTGGCCCTGAGCGGGATCATCGCGCGCGGGCGCGGTAACCGCGAACTGACGATACGTTATTGCACCGAAGCGCTGGAGAGCCTTCCGTGCAAGCGCTATGGCCAGCGATTGATGTGCCTCTCGACCCTGTCCAACCTGGCGATTGCCGATGGCGATATGTGGCGCGCCAGGGAATTGAATCGCGACTCCCTGGAACTGGCGCAACGGGTTGGCAACCCGCTGTTCGAGGCGTTGGCCCACTACGACCGCGCGCGAGTATTGCAGACGCGGGGCGAAATACTGCGTTCGCTGGATGAAGTCCGGCAAGGGCTGCAACGCTTGCAGGGGCTGTCTGCGCAGCGGCTCTATGCGGTACGCGCTCGACTGACGTTGTACGAGGGCTTCCTGTTGGCCGTGCGCCTGCAACCACAAGCGGCGCGGCTGCGCTTGCAGGTCGGTTTGAGCGAGGCCCGTGCCTGTCGCGACATCAGCGTCCTGATCGGCCATTGCGTGATCGCCCGGCTTGAAGGCAGCAGCGGTGAGTTCGCCAAGGCCTTTGCCGAGCTCGCCGAAGCCGAACGGCTGATGCACATCTGGGACGTACCGCCGATCTACTACCTGGCAATGATTACCCTGGTCAAATGCGAACTCTGGCTGGCCCAGGGGCGTACCGATCTGGCGCAAGCCTGGTTGACGCGATTGGGGCAGACCTATAACGGCGAGCAGCCGGCGGCGCCACCGGAATTCCATCCGCAACTGCCGCTGCATATCGAACTGCAGCAAGCGTTGCTGGAGGTCATCCAGAACCAGCCAATGCTGGCCGAAGGGCGTTTGAATGCGCTGCTCGAACATGGTCAGCAAACCGGTCGGCAGATGCTCAGTGCAATGGCGCTGACGCAAAAAGTTTCACTGTTGCTGGGCAGCGGACGCGAACCCGAGGCTCGCAAGGCGCTGGTTCAGGCATTGGACGCCGCAGCCGGCGGCGTGCTGCAACCCTTTGAAGGGCTGTTGACCGAGCATCCGGACTGGCTGCGTGGACAGCTTCAACTCTGTGCGCCGACCCCGGTTTCCCAGGATCTTGCAGAAAAACTTCCATCCATGGCCTCTCGCCCGCCGCTGGAGCCCATCCCCGCGTCGGAACAACTCAGCACCCGGGAAATGGCCGTCCTGCGCCTGATTGCCCAAGGGTGCTCGAATCAGGAAATCAGCGATCAGCTGTTTATTTCGCTGCACACGGTGAAAACCCATGCCAGCCATATCAACAGCAAGCTGGGGGTTGAGCGGCGTACTCAGGCGGTGGCTCGGGCGAAGGAGTTGGGGGTGTTGGTGTAGCGTTGGGCGGGTTTTCTCGCTGGCGCAGCCAAGAACCAGCCTTGGCCGCTTCGCCAGGTCGTTATGAAGTATGGTCAAGGGTTCGTCCATGGCGTGGCCAGTGACAGCGTGATGAGATAGCGCTCCTCTGTGGGCCGCTTCTGGTCCCTGAATCGATTCACTATCAACATCACTTGATACCGGTTGCACGCGTGCCAATAAGTTTTGCCGCCTTTGTTAACGTCCCGTAATTGGGCTCGCCACTCGGGAGTGTCGGCGAATGAAGGGAAGGAATCGACCTTGATGGGGGTCCAGCCAGCGTTGCGCCATTGCTCTTGCAGATCCAGCACGACCTTGAGGGTATCGTCGAGCAGCAGCGGCTCGATTTGTGGAGACATGCGGACACCGTGGATCTGTTCATCATCAAACATCACAGTAAAAAAACGGGCCAGAGGGGTTACAAAACCGTACTTGGGATCAATGAAGCGCAGGCGTGCATCTGATTTCGGAACACTGAACCATGAGCGCCCCGCAATGGCTGGGCCAATGTTAGCGCTGGAGCGCTGGCGCATAGACTCGTAGGGCTCGCCAATCAACAGGGCGATTTCCGGCTCATCCGAGAGTACTTGAATCGCGGCTGACGTCAGGAGGGCCGCCATCGCCAGTGCCAACACACCGCGTCGCCAGCCCATGCGCTGCATCAGGTTCACCGCACGCCTCCACCCCAGGCGATATCCCGAATCGATTGCTCAATCTGGTCGCGCTGGTCGCTGTGCAGTAAATCGTTAAACTGCGCCGCGGCTTTGAGCACAAAGGCCATGCGCCGTTCGATGTCAGCCAGGTTGGCAAAGGGATTGCTGCCAAAACCAATGGTGCGTCCGTCCTCGATGGGACGGCACTGGCTGGCCAGCGTTAGCTCGATGGCCTGAGCGGCACCGGAGGGGATGTTAGTGACGTAGGAGGCATGGTTACCGCGCAATAACCATTTCAGACCGTTGTCGTCGTACATCGCCGGTTGCAGGATGTTGACCTGTTCGTGCTTGGCTAGAAACTCAACACTTTTGGCAATGTTACCCGCCTCGATCGCCTCGAAGGCCAGGAGGATTTCCTCGTGGTCAGTCCCGAACTTCAGCGTTTCCTGCCCGACCGGCCACAACACCGGATATTGGCCATTCCCATAAATGTTGCTACGTGATTCCAGACAATCCTTCAGCGCCTCCAACCCCCGTTCCTTGTAGAACACATGCAGCGGATACACATCCAGGAACAGCGTGGTATTGCCCATGGCCAGCATCTCGTGCACAAACCGGTACATTCGTTGCGAGTACGACAAGGGAAGGTCGGCACCCCAATGGGTGAAGCCCCACACCGGGTTGTCCCGGTTGGCCTCTTCGTACTCGTGCTGGCGCTGCTCAAACGCCCGAATGGTCGCGCGCTTTTCCCGCTCACTGGGACTGAGCAAGCCTCTCAGTCCTTGTCTGGCACTGTCCCTCAATTGCTGTATCGCCTGCTCTTCCGCCTGAATCTTCTCAACCGTTTCGGCCGCGTGCAGCAGTCCGCAGCCCACCTGTTTCGAGGCGAAAGCCGCCAGCCCGGCCCACTGGAAACGCGGGTCATGGCGCCACAGTTGGGCGTAGGCGGCATTGATCGCCTTGTTGCGCGCCTTCGGGTCGGCGATCAACTTGCCGCCCGGTGCCACGACGTTTTCGACCCTTTGCTGGTACCCGCGCCAGAGGTTCTCGCAGACCGTCCCAGGCCGTTCGCTGAGCGTCGGTGAGGGTGCCCGCGCTGAAGTGAAACTGGATTGTCGTGGCGTCACCGGATTGCTGGGCGCAACGGGCGCGGCCGCCTGTCGAGGGGCACTCCTCGCGACTGGCGGCGCAGCACCCTGTCTGGAGTCATAGGTGGCGGTGGTAAACGAGGGGATGAGCCCGGCCTTGCAGGGGCAGCTGCTGCGGCTGTCCAACGAGCCCGCCATCAGCCTGCCGTGACTGTCCATGAACGAGATGCCACCGAGGATTTCGTAGGTGCCATCGTTTTTGCCGCAGGAAACCGGATCCCCTACGCGAGCATGGGCGAAGCCAAACATCATGATGCGGGTATCGGTCTCCAGTACCTGGCCACCGCAATTGGTCTTGTCACCCTTGCGAATGAAATATCCCTTTGCCATTGCTAGAACTCCTTGTTGACGATCAAATTGCTCCTGCTCCCGATGGAACGGAGGAGTGGCAAAATGCCGTGCACAGGGTTCTATACGGGGCTGTCAGGGGTAAATCGGACGTTTCCTTGCTTGCTGTAGTCCGTTTCCGCAATCTGGCGAGGGCAGTGAACGGCATCGGCGATGTCGTCGAGCTGTGCCAGAATAGGCCATCCATTTTTTCCAGGAACATCCATGGACGCTGCCAAACCTGCGCTGATCCGCGAAACCTTCCCCGTCGGCCCTTTGCAGTGCAACTGCACGATCATCGGCGATCCGATCACGAAAAAAGCCATCGTGGTCGACCCGGGCGGCAATCATGAGCTGATCCTCGCGCGGCTAGACGCCCTGGGCTTGAAGGTGGTCAGCATCATTCACACCCATGCGCACCTCGATCACTTCCTGGCCTCAGGCCAGTTGAAGGAGAAAACCGGCGCCACCCTGCATTTGCACAAGGAAGATCAATTTCTTTGGGACAACCTGGAGATGCAATGCCAGATGTTCGGCGTGCCCTACACGCCGGTACCGTCGCCGG
The DNA here is from genome assembly GCF_059716155.1 of Pseudomonas sp. LBUM1649. Taxonomy (NCBI): domain Bacteria; kingdom Pseudomonadati; phylum Pseudomonadota; class Gammaproteobacteria; order Pseudomonadales; family Pseudomonadaceae; genus Pseudomonas; species Pseudomonas sp. LBUM1649. The sequence continues at coordinate 5,628,796 of NZ_CP166807.1, read as the reverse complement.
ACCGCTGGCTGGACGACGATGAAGAGCTGGCGTGTGGCTGTGGCGTGGCGTTGCACACACCGGGTCATACACCGGGCTCCATGAGTTTCTGGTTTGCCGATGCGAAACTGCTGATTGCCGGGGACACATTGTTCCGTCGCGGGGTAGGGCGCACGGATTTGTGGGGCGGCGACCAGGCGACCATCGTGCGTTCGATCAAGCAGCGTTTGTATACCCTCGACGAAGAGGCGACGGTCGTTGCCGGACATGGTCCGGACACCCGTTTGGGTGATGAAATGCGCGAGAACCCTTTTGTTCGCGCTTGAATTGTAACGCGCGGAATTATTACCTCGGGATATGATCCAACGCCCGCAAAGGTTCGATGCTTAAGTCCGTTGCACCACAGAATGCAAAAAAGTAGGAGCTCTTCATGTTCACCACGCCTCGTTTGATTATTGTCGCTACTGCCGTGGCATTGTTGGCCGGTTGCGCATCGCCCAACGCTTACGACAACCAGGGCCAGGCCGATAGCGGCTCCACAGGCATGAGCAAAACCGCCAAATACGGTGGCCTCGGCGCTCTGGCCGGTGCAGTGGCCGGTGCTGCCATCAACCACGACAACCGTGGCAAGGGCGCGCTGATCGGTGCTGCTGTAGTGGGTGCTTCCGCTGCCGGTTATGGTTACTACGCCGACCAGCAGGAGAAAAAGCTGCGTGCCAGCATGGCCAACACCGGTGTCGAAGTGCAGCGTGAAGGCGATCAGATCAAGCTGATCATGCCGGGTAACATCACGTTCGCCACCGATTCGGCGAACATCGCATCGAGCTTCTACCAGCCGCTGAACAACCTGGCAGGCTCGCTGAAAGAGTTCAATCAGAACCAGATCGAAATCGTCGGCTACACCGACAGCACCGGCAGCCGCCAGCACAACATGGACCTGTCTCAGCGTCGCGCCCAGAGCGTGGCGACTTACCTGACCTCGCAAGGCGTGAGCGGTACCAACCTGAGCGCCCGTGGCGCCGGCCCGGATAACCCGGTCGCCAGCAACGCCGACACTAATGGTCGGGCGCAGAACCGCCGGGTAGAGGTCAACCTGAAGGCGATTCCAGGCCAGCAGTATGGTGGTGAGCAACAAGGCAACGTTCAGCAATACCCATAATCGCCTGACTGAACCCCAGGCATAAAAAAACCGCCCGATTCTCAACAGATCGGGCGGTTTTTTTGTGTTGCCACAACTGGCCCCTTCGCGAGCAGGCTCGCTCCCACATTGGAAACGCGTTCCCCTGTGGGAGCGAGCCTGCTCGCGAAGGGGGCATTACAGGCAGCGAGGCATTCAGAAACAAAAAAGCCCCCGAACATTCACGTGTCCGAGGGCTTTATCACACCTGAAACCTGATTACTTCTTCAGGCCGTAATGCTCATCGAGCATGCCTGGGGCGTTCGGGGCTTTCGGTGCGTAGTCGCGCGGCGGTTCCTGATTGCGCGGCGGCGTCAGGCGTTCCCGTGGGGTCTGCGTCGCATCGGCCTGCAGGGAGGCCAGCAGGCGTTGGCGGGTCTGTTCGTCCAGGGCCAGGCGGTTGGCACCCTCGGCGAGATGATCCTGCACTTCCTGATAGCTCGCAGTCAGTTTCTTGACCAGTGTCGCAGTGCTGTTGAAGTGGGTCACCACCTCGTTCTGATAACTGTCGAAACGTTCCTGAATATCGTCCAGCTGACGTTGCGTGCTGCTAGGCGCGGCATTCGGCGCAAGGCGAGCGATCAGGAATCCAATGGCGACACCCACAACCAGGGCAAGAGTCGGCAACAACCAAACTAAGAGCGAGTGTTCCACGAGTCCTTCCTCTATAAACGGCTTTGCTTTACGTTAACGGCTCGAACCTGCGCTGTATACCGCGATTCACTCGCAATAGACAGCTACAGACAATTTGCTAGACGAGTCGACCCGATTCGAGGTCACGGAGTTCCTTCCTTGCTTATGCGTGAAACCCCTGTAGTGATTGACGGCCCGGTCGGGCAATTGGAAGCGCTGCTGCTGGATAATGAGCAGCCGCGCGGCCTGGCACTGATCTGCCATCCGAACCCGGTGCAGGGCGGCACCATGCTCAACAAAGTGGTCTCGACCCTGCAGCGTACCGCGCGCGATGCCGGTTTGATTACCTTGCGTTTCAACTACCGTGGCGTCGGTGCCAGCGAAGGCACCCACGACATGGGCACCGGCGAAGTCGACGATGCCCAGGCCGTGACCGAATGGTTTCGGGCCAAATACCCGGAATTGCCGCTGACCCTGTTCGGTTTTTCCTTTGGCGGTTTTGTTGCTGCAAGTCTCGGCGGGCGCCTGGAAGCGCAGGGCGAGCGGCTCAAGCATCTGTTCATGGTCGCACCGGCGGTCATGCGTCTGGGCGCTCAGGATCAACTGCCGCAGCATGGCGAATTGACGCTGATCCAACCGGAAACCGACGAAGTGATCGATCCGCAGCTGGTTTACCAATGGTCCGAGAAGCTTGAACGTCCCCATGAGCTGCTGAAAGTGGCAGAATGCGGACACTTTTTTCATGGCAAGCTGACCGATCTCAAGGATCTGATCCTGCCGCGTCTCTCGAATTGATTGCAGTCTGACAAGCGATTACCCATGACGACTCGTACCCGTATCCTCACCGGCATCACCACTACCGGCACGCCGCACCTGGGCAACTACGCCGGCGCCATCCGCCCGGCGATCGTCGCCAGCCGTGACAGCAATGCCGATTCGTTCTATTTCCTGGCTGACTACCACGCCCTGATCAAGTGCGATGACCCGCTGCGCATCCAGCGCTCGCGCCTGGAAATCGCCGCGACCTGGCTGGCCGGTGGCCTGGATGTGGACCGCGTGACCTTCTACCGTCAGTCCGACATCCCGGAGATCCCCGAGCTGACCTGGCTGCTGACCTGCGTCGCCGCCAAGGGCCTGCTCAATCGCGCCCATGCCTACAAGGCCTCGGTGGACAAGAACGTCGAGACCGGTGAAGACCCGGACGCCGGCATCACGATGGGCCTGTACAGCTACCCGGTGCTGATGGCCGCGGACATCCTGATGTTCAACGCGCACAAAGTGCCGGTCGGCCGCGATCAGATCCAGCACGTGGAAATGGCCCGGGACATCGGCCAGCGCTTCAACCACCTGTTCGGCCAGGGCAAGGAATTCTTCACCATGCCCGAGGCGTTGATCGAGGAAAGCGTGGCCACGCTGCCGGGCCTGGACGGCCGGAAGATGTCCAAGAGCTACGACAACACCATTCCGTTGTTCAGCAGCGCCAAGGAAATGAAAGACGCGATTTCCCGTATCGTCACCGACTCCCGTGCACCGGGTGAGGCAAAAGATCCGGACAATTCGCACCTGTTCACCCTGTTCCAGGCGTTCGCCACCCCGGCGCAAGCTGACGAGTTCCGCAGCGATCTGCTGCAGGGCCTGGGTTGGGGCGAGGCGAAGAACCGCCTGTTCCAGCTGCTGGACAGCGAACTGGGCGAGTCCCGCGAGCGTTACAACCAACTGATCGAGCGCCCGGCGGATCTTGAAGACATCCTGCAGCACGGTGCGAAAAAGGCGCGTGCAGTCGCGACCCCTTTCCTCAACGAGTTGCGTGAAGCGGTAGGCCTGCGTTCGTTCGTTGCCCAGGCTCAAGTGGCAGCGACCACCAAGAAAAAAGCTGCGAAAGCTGCACGTTTTGTCAGCTTCCGTGAAGACGACGGCAGTTTCCGCTTCCGTTTGCTGGCGGCCCATGGCGAGCAATTGCTCCTGTCGCGCAACTTCGCCGACGGTAAAACCGCAGGTCAGGTGACCAAGCAGCTGCAATCGGGCCAACCATTGGACGTGCGCAGCGAAGACCTGAGCTTCAGCGTCTGGCTTGAAGGTCAGTGCGTGGGTGACAGCCCGGCGTTCGCTGGCAGCGCCGCGCGCGATGCTGCGATCGAGGCATTGCGGATCGCCCTGACGCCAGTTCAGGAATAATCAACGGCTCGGCCCGACCAAGGGCTGATTGCCATTCCCACGGGCCATCGCTACAGTGACGGCCCGTTTTTGTTGCCTTGCTAACGAATTATGACGCCCCTAGAACGATATCAAGCTGATCTGAAACGCCCGGAATTCTTCCATGATGCCGCGCAGGAAACTGCCGTGCGTCATCTGCAGCGCCTGTACGACGATCTGGTCGCGGCCGAGCAGAACAAGCCGGGCCTGCTGGGCAAACTGTTTGGCAAGAAGGATCAGGCACCGGTCAAGGGCCTGTACTTCTGGGGCGGCGTGGGTCGCGGCAAGACTTACCTGGTCGACACCTTCTTCGAAGCGCTGCCGTTCAAGGAAAAGTCCCGTACTCACTTCCACCGCTTCATGAAGCGCGTGCACGAAGAGATGAAGACTCTGGGCGGCGAGAAAAACCCGCTGACCATCATTGCCAAGCGCTTCGCCACCGAAGCCCGGGTGATCTGCTTCGATGAATTCTTCGTTTCCGACATCACCGACGCCATGATCCTCGGCACCTTGATGGAAGAGCTGTTCAAGAACGGTGTGACCCTGGTTGCGACGTCGAACATCGTGCCGGACGGCCTGTACAAGGATGGCCTGCAACGCGCGCGTTTCCTGCCGGCCATCGCGCTGATCAAGCAGAACACCGAGATCGTCAACGTCGACAGCGGCGTCGACTATCGCCTGCGTCACCTCGAACAAGCGGAACTGTTCCACTTCCCCCTTGACGAAGCCGCCCACGAAAGCCTGCGCAAAAGCTTCCGCGCGCTGACGCCGGAATGTACGGCAGCGATCGAGAACGATGTGCTGATGATCGAGAACCGCGAAATCCGTTCCGTGCGTACCTGCGACGACGTGGCCTGGTTCGACTTCCGTGAACTCTGCGACGGCCCGCGCAGCCAGAACGACTACATCGAACTGGGCAAGATCTTCCACGCCGTATTGCTCAGCGGTGTCGAGCAGATGAGCGTCACCACCGACGACATCGCCCGACGCTTCATCAACATGGTCGACGAGTTCTACGATCGCAACGTCAAGCTGATCATTTCTGCCGAAGTCGAACTCAAGGACCTCTACACCGGCGGTCGCCTGAATTTCGAGTTCCAGCGAACCCTGAGCCGCCTGCTGGAAATGCAGTCCCACGAATTTTTGTCCCGGGCGCACAAGCCGTAGGACCCTTCGAAAAATGAAAAAGGCCTGCAAATGCAGGCCTTTTTTTATGACATCACCGCTGATCCCTGTGGGAGCGAGCCTGCTCGCGAAAGCGGTGTGTCGTCCAACAGTGATGTTGAATGTGACGGCCTCTTCGCGAGCAGGCTCGCTCCCACATTGGATCTCTGTTGTATCAGGCAGCCTGCTGAAACTGCTGCCGATACTGGTTCGGCGACAACTCCGTATGCTGGCGGAACAGCCGTGCAAAGAAGCTCGCATCGTCGTAGCCGACTTCATAACTGATGGTCTTGATGCTCTTGCGACTACCGGACAGCAAGCCTTTGGCAGTTTCGATTCGCAGTCTCTGCAGGTAGTGCAGTGGCTTGTCACCGGTAGCGGTCTGGAAGCGGCGCATGAAGTTGCGGATGCTCATGCCGTGTTCGCGGGCGACGTCTTCGAAACGGAATTTGTCGGCAAAGTGTTCTTCGAGCCAGTGCTGGATCTGCAGGATGATCACATCCTGGTGCAGCTTCTGGCCGCCGAAGCCGATTCTTCCCGGCGAGTAGCTGCGTTGTACTTCATAGAGGATGTCTCGCGCCACGGCCTGGGAGACGTTGGCGCCGCAGAAGCGCTCGATCAGGTAGATGTACAGATCGCATGCCGAGGTGGTGCCGCCCGCGCAATACAGGTTGTCGGCGTCGGTCAGGTGCTTGTCCTGATTGAGTTGGACCTTCGGGAAACGTTCCGCAAAGGCATTGAAGAAGCGCCAGTAGGTGGTCGCCTCCTTGCCATCGAGCAGGCCGGCTTCGGCGAGCCAGAACACGCCGGTGGCCTCGCCACAGAGTACAGCGCCGCGGGCGTGTTGCTGACGCAGCCAGGACAGGACCTGTGGATAACGTTTGCTCAAGGTATCGAAATCGTCCCAGAACGCGGGAATGACGATGATGTCGGCATTTTCCAGGCCGCCATCCACCGGGATCATCACGTCGCTGAAGGTGTTGACCGGTTTGCCGTCGGGACTGACCAGTCGGGTTTCGAACGCAGGAGTCAGGCCGTGGCCCAGTTGTTTTCCGTAGCGCAGGCTGGCGAGGTGGAAGAAATCCTTGGCCTGCATGAGGGTGGAGGCGAAAACCCGGTCAATGGCCAGGATGCTGACGCGCCGCAAGGGCGTGGAGGCTTGGTTAGACATAATTCAACTTTATTCTTATAGGGGAAAGTGGTCACCAGACGGCTGGATCGTCTTATTTTTTGTCGGATGTGTCCAGTGTCCTGTATCGGACGCGAGGCATAGTCTCTAAAGGTCTAGTCCTTCTAAAAACAAAGATAAGGTGCCGCATGATTCCCAGAACCTTGTTCAGTCCCGAGCACGAACTTTTTCGCGACAGCGTGCGAACGTTCCTCGAAAAAGAGGCGGTGCCGTTCCATGGGCAATGGGAAAAACAGGGCTATATCGACCGTCAACTCTGGAACAAGGCAGGGGAGGCGGGGATGTTGTGCTCGCATCTGCCGGAACAGTACGGCGGCTTGGGGGCGGACTTTCTGTACAGCGCGGTGGTTATCGAAGAGGTGGGGCGCCTGGGGCTGACCGGTATCGGTTTTTCCCTGCATTCAGACATCGTTGCGCCCTACATCCTGCATTACGGCAGTGAAATGCTGAAACACAAATACCTGCCAAAACTGGTATCTGGCGAGATGGTCAGTGCTATTGCGATGACCGAGCCTGGCGCCGGTTCCGACCTGCAAGGGGTGAAGACCACCGCAGTGCTCGATGGCGACGAGTATGTGATCAACGGCTCGAAGACCTTCATCACCAACGGTTTTCTGGCAGACCTGGTGATCGTCGTCGCCAAGACCGATCCGAAGGCGGGCGCCAAGGGCACCAGCCTGTTTTTGGTGGAGGCCAATACGCCGGGCTTCGACAAGGGCAAGCGTCTGGAAAAGGTCGGTATGAAAGCCCAGGACACTTCGGAACTGTTCTTCCAGGACGTCCGGGTGCCCAAGGAAAACCTGCTGGGCCAGGCAGGGATGGGGTTCGCGTATTTGATGCAGGAGTTGCCGCAGGAGCGCCTCACGGTGGCCATCGGCGGTCTGGCTTCAGCCGAAGCGGCGTTGCAATGGACCCTGGAATACACCCGCGAGCGCAAGGCCTTTGGCAAGGCGATTGCCGACTTCCAGAACACCCGTTTCAAACTCGCCGAGATGGCGACCGAGATCCAGATCGGCCGGGTCTTTGTCGACCGCTGCCTGGAGTTGCACCTGCAAGGCAAGCTCGACGTGCCGACGGCGGCGATGGCGAAGTATTGGGGCACGGACCTGCAATGCAAGGTGCTCGACGAGTGCGTGCAGTTGCATGGCGGCTACGGGTTCATGTGGGAATACCCGATTGCCCGGGCATGGGCGGATGCGCGGGTGCAGCGAATCTATGCGGGGACGAACGAGATCATGAAGGAGATCATTGCGCGGTCACTTTGATGCGGCGTGATTGATCGTTCCCACGCTCTGCGTGGGAATGCCTCAAGGGACGCTCCGCGTTCCAGCTTCAGAAAGGGACGCGGAGCGTCCCGGGCTGCATTCCCACGCAGAGCGTGGGAACGATCGGTACAAACTACGGGGCAGGATTCGGATGATCCCTGTGGATCGCCTCGATCCCTTCCAGCACTTCCTCCGACAGCTTCAAGTAGAAACTGGCGATGTTGCTTTCCAGTTGCTCCATCGTGGTCGCGCCAATGATGTTGCTGGTCACGAACGGCTGTTGCGTGACGAATGCCAGGGCCATTTGCGCCGGGTCCAGGCCGTGCTCGCGGGCCAGTGCGACGTAACGGCTGCATGCCGCTTCCGACTGCGGGTTGAAATAGCGGCTGAAGCGGCTGTAGAGGCTCAGGCGACCTTTTGGCGGACGCGCCCCACCTTCGTACTTGCCTGACAGGAAACCGAACGCCAGCGGCGAATAGGCGAGCAGGCCGCACTGTTCGCGAATGGCGATTTCCGCCAGGCCGACCTCGAAACTGCGGTTGAGCAGGTTGTAGGGGTTCTGGATCGACACCGCGCGCGGCCAGCCCCGGGCCTCGGCCAGGGCCAGGAAGCGCATGGTGCCCCACGGCGTTTCGTTGGACAGGCCGATGTGGCGGATCTTGCCGGCCCGGACCTGTTCGTCCAGCGCTTCGAGGGTATCCTCCAGGGGCGTCAGGTTGGCTTCGGTCTGGTGCTTGTAGCCCAGTTGCCCGAAGAAATTGGTGCTGCGCTCCGGCCAGTGCAGCTGGTACAGGTCGATGTAGTCGGTCTGCAGGCGCTGGAGGCTGGCATCCACGGCCTCGGTGATGTGCTGGCGATTGTGCCGCAGGTTTTTGTCGCGGATGTAGTCGATGGTGTTGCCGGGGCCGGCGATCTTGCTGGCGAGGATCCAGTCGCTGCGGTCGCCGCGGCTCTTGAAGTAATTGCCGATGTAGCGTTCGGTGGTGGCGTAGGTTTCGGCCTTGGGCGGCACCGGGTACATTTCAGCGGTGTCGATGAAGTTGATCCCGGCGCCCTTGGCGCGCTCGATCTGGGCGAAGGCGTCTGCTTCGCTGTTTTGCTCGCCCCAGGTCATGGTTCCGAGGCAGATTGCACTCACGTTCAGGTTGGTTCGGCCTAGTTGGCGATAGTCCATCGGGTGCTCCCTGGGCAAAACAATCATAAAAGCAGGTTGAATTATTTTTCGCAATCTGCATAATTGCGCACCTCTTTCTGCAGTGGAAGTGATGCGCCGCCGCCGAAGAATCTTGCCGTTGAACGGACGCGCCGACCCGAGCCCCCGAAAGCGTCTGTATCCGGCTGCCTTTGACTTGTCAAAGTACGCACTATTCAGTAAGATCCGCCGTCTAATTTACAGGGCGGCCCCTGAGGCTATAAAGAATGAAAACTTTTACTGCTAAACCGGAAACAGTACAGCGCGACTGGTTTGTCGTCGACGCTGCTGGTCAGACCCTGGGTCGTCTGGCCACCGAAATCGCGAGCCGTCTGCGTGGCAAGCATAAAGCTGAGTACACTCCTCACGTTGACACCGGCGATTACATCGTCGTTATCAATGCCGAGCAGATTCGTGTAACCGGTGCTAAAACCACCGACAAAATGTACTACTCCCACTCCGGTTTCCCGGGCGGCATCAAGTCGATCAACTTCGAAAAGCTGATCGCCAAGGCCCCTGAGCGCGTGATCGAGACCGCGGTCAAAGGCATGCTGCCTAAGAACCCACTGGGTCGCGACATGTACCGTAAGCTGAAAGTCTATGCGGGCGCTGCACACCCACATACTGCTCAGCAGCCCCAAGAACTGAAGTTTTAACGGAATAGTACATTATGTCGGCGACTCAAAATTACGGCACTGGCCGTCGCAAGACCGCAACCGCACGCGTTTTCCTGCGTCCGGGTACTGGTAACATCTCCATCAACAACCGTTCGCTGGATAATTTCTTCGGCCGCGAAACTGCCCGCATGGTAGTTCGTCAGCCGCTGGAATTGACTGAGACTGTCGAGAAGTTCGACATCTACGTCACCGTGATCGGCGGTGGTGTGAGTGGTCAAGCTGGCGCAATCCGCCACGGCATCACCCGCGCTCTGATGGACTACGACGAGACTCTGCGCGGCGCTCTGCGTAAAGCTGGCTTCGTAACCCGCGATGCACGTGAAGTTGAACGTAAGAAAGTTGGTCTGCGTAAAGCGCGTAAGCGTCCGCAGTACTCGAAGCGTTAATTCGCTTCCACGTTCAAAAAAGAACGCCCAGTTTCCTCACGGAGCTGGGCGTTTTTTTGTGCGTGCGATTTCTCAAAGAATTGCGCTGTGACAACTTGCCACATCAGCAGAGGCCCTATACTACAAGGCTTGGCAGTGGTGCCCTGGGGTAATTACCTTGTCAGAATTGGGGCTTTTCATTACCATTCGGCAAAATTTTTATAAGTACAGAGTTTTACTTAGTAGATGCCTGATTTAACAGGCCACAAAGCTGATGGGAGAGGACTGAATGAGCAATGACGGCGTGAATGCAGGCCGGCGTCGCTTCTTGGTAGCAGCCACATCCGTGGTGGGTGCTGCAGGAGCGGTGGGGGCTGCGGTCCCGTTCGTGGGGTCATGGTTTCCCAGTGCCAAGGCGAAAGCCGCAGGTGCACCGGTGAAAGTGAATGTCAGCAAGATCGAGCCAGGCCAGCAGATGATTGCTGAGTGGCGCGGCCAGCCGGTGTTCATCGTCCGCCGTACCGAGGAAATCCTGGGGAATCTGAAAAAGATCGAGGGCCAGCTCTCTGACCCGACCTCCAAGAACTCGACACAACCGACCTATGTCGACCCCGAAACGCGGTCGATCAAGCCTGAAGTTTTGCTGCTGATCGGCATCTGCACGCACCTGGGTTGCTCGCCGACCTTTCGTCCCGAAGTCGCTCCCGCAGACTTGGGCAAGGACTGGGTAGGTGGCTATTTCTGCCCTTGCCACGGCTCCCACTACGACCTGGCTGGCCGCGTCTACAAGTCGCAACCTGCGCCTTTGAACCTGCCAGTTCCCCCGCATTCCTATGAAACCGATGACATCATCGTCGTTGGCGTCGATACGGAGAAAGCGTGATGAGCAAGTTCATGGATTGGGTTGATGCGCGCTTTCCCGCGACCAAAATGTGGGAAGACCATCTCAGCAAGTACTACGCCCCGAAGAACTTCAACTTCTTCTATTTCTTTGGCTCCCTGGCGCTGCTCGTTCTGGTCAATCAGATCGTTACCGGTGTCTGGCTGACCATGAGCTACACCCCGTCGGCGGAAGAAGCCTTCGCTTCCGTCGAGTACATCATGCGCGACGTCGAGTACGGCTCGATCCTGCGCCTGCTGCACTCCACCGGCGCCTCGGCGTTCTTCGTCGTGGTCTATCTGCACATGTTCCGTGGTTTGCTCTACGGTTCGTACCAGAAGCCGCGTGAGCTGGTGTGGGTCTTCGGCATGCTGATCTACCTGGCGCTGATGGCCGAAGCCTTCATGGGCTACCTGCTGCCGTGGGGGCAGATGTCCTACTGGGGCGCCCAGGTGATCATCTCGCTGTTCGGTGCGATCCCGGTCATCGGCAACGACCTGACCCAGTGGATTCGTGGTGACTACCTGATTTCCGGCATCACCCTGAACCGCTTCTTTGCCTTGCATGTGGTTGCACTGCCCATCGTGATTCTCGGCCTGGTGGTGCTGCACGTCCTGGCGCTGCACGAAGTCGGTTCGAACAACCCGGACGGTGTGGACATCAAGAAATACAAAGACGAAAACGGCGTACCGCTGGACGGCATTGCCTTCCACCCGTACTACACCGTGAAAGATATCGTCGGCGTGGTGGTGTTCCTGTTCATCTTCTGTTCGATCGTGTTCTTCTTCCCGGAAATGGGTGGCTACTTCCTCGAGAAGCCGAACTTTGAAGTGGCGAACGCCTTCAAGACCCCAGAGCACATCGCTCCGGTCTGGTACTTCACGCCTTTCTACGCGATCTTGCGCGCGGTTCCGGACAAGCTCCTGGGTGTGATCGCCATGGGTGCGGCCATCGCCGTGTTGTTCGTCCTGCCATGGCTGGACCGTAGCCCGGTCAAGTCGATGCGCTACAAGGGCTGGATGAGCAAGATCTGGCTCTGGGTGTTCTGCATTTCGTTCGTGATCCTGGGTGTGTTGGGTGTTCTGGCTCCGACTCCAGGCCGTACGTTGCTGTCGCAGGTATGTACCTTCCTGTACTTCGCCTACTTCATTCTGATGCCGTTCTACACCAGGCTCGAGAAGACCAAACCGGTTCCGGAAAGGGTGACTGGCTGATGAAAAAACTATTTGCTGTACTGATTCTTGCTGCCCTGCCGGTGTTGTCCTTTGCGGCTGAACAGGGTGGTCCCGAGCTGGAAAAAGTCGACATCGACGTTTCCGACAAGGCTGCGATGCAGGATGGCGCGCGTACGTTCGCCAACTATTGCATGGGCTGCCACAGCGCCAAGTTCCAGCGTTATGAGCGTGTTGCCGATGACCTCGGCATTCCACATGAGTTGATGCTCGACAAGCTGGTGTTCACCGGTGCCAAGATCGGCGATCACATGAACATCGGCATGCAGCCGGCTGATGCCAAGACCTGGTTCGGTGCGGCGCCGCCCGACCTGACCCTGGTCGCTCGTGTGCGTGGCACCGATTGGCTCTACGGTTACCTCAAGTCGTTCTATGAAGATCCGTCGCGCCCATGGGGTGTGAACAACAAGGTCTTCCCGAACGTGGGCATGCCCAACGTGCTGGTCGGCCTGCAAGGTCGTCAGGTCGTCGGTTGCAAGCAGGTTCAAATCGTCGAGGACGGCAAGAAGCAATATGATCCGCTGACCGGTACGGCGCTGACTCATGAAGCGTGCGATCAGCTGACCATCGTGCCGAAGAGTGGTGCCCTGACCGAAGAGCAGTTCGATGAGAAGGTCAAGAATCTGGTAACCTTCCTGGCTTACTCGGCTAACCCGGTTAAGCTGCAGCATCAGCGCATCGGTACGTACGTATTGCTGTACCTGGCGTTCTTCTTCGTATTCGCTTACTTGCTCAAGCGCGAATACTGGAAAGATGTGCACTGATAAAGCTTCAAGCAATTGCTGTTAATCGCGCGCGCCCAAGGGCGCCTCTGAAGGGTAACGAGCCTGGTGAGCCAGGCGTTACGGGAGGCGCCCTCTGGGCGCGCTCGTTTTTCCGCTTCCGATAATTTCAACAAGCGAGGAGGATCGCCATGGGCGTGACCAATCGGTTGGCCTGTTACTCCGACCCCGCCGACCACTATTCCCACCGAGTGCGAATCGTACTGGCAGAGAAGGGTGTCAGCGCCGAGATCATTTACGTGGAGGCTGGTCGCCAGCCGCCTAAACTGATCGAAGTGAACCCTTACGGCAGCTTGCCGACGCTGGTCGATCGTGACTTGGCGTTGTGGGAGTCTACGGTGGTGATGGAATATCTGGATGAGCGTTACCCACACCCGCCGCTGTTGCCGGTCTATCCGGTGGCGCGTGCCAACAGTCGTTTGCTGATTCATCGTATTCAGCGTGACTGGTGTGGTCTGGTGGATCTGATCCTGGATTCGCGGACCAAGGAAGCGGCGCGTGCCGTGGCGCGCAAAGAGCTGCGCGAGAGCCTGACGGGCGTGTCGCCGCTGTTTGCCGACAAGCCGTTTTTCCTCAGTGAGGAACAAAGCCTGGTGGATTGCTGCCTATTGCCAATACTCTGGCGATTGCCGATTCTGGGTATAGAACTGCCGCGGCCAGCCAAGCCGCTGCTTGATTACATGGAGCGCCAGTTTGCGCGTGAGGCTTTCCAGGCGAGTCTGTCTGGTGTCGAACGCGACATGCGCTAAGGCTTAAGGAGCCGCTATGAACTCCAGTCGACCTTATCTGGTCCGTGCGCTCTACGAGTGGATTGTTGATAACGATTGCACCCCGCACATGCTGGTCAATTCCGAGTATCCCTCGGTACAGGTACCGCAAGGTTTTGCCAGTGATGGACAGATCGTCCTGAACGTATCGCCACAGGCTGTGCGTCATTTGCACATGGACAACGAGGCGGTGAGCTTCGAAGGCCGCTTTGGTGGGGTGCCGCATACCCTGTACGTGCCTATCGCATCGATCCTGGGCATCTACGCCCGGGAGAATGGCCAGGGCATGGTGTTCGATCTGGAGTCGCCCATGGAGGACGAGGAAGAGATCGAGCCGGATGATGATATTCCGCCTCCGGACAGCGAGCCACCGCGGCCAAGCGGGAGACCCAGCTTGAAGGTGGTGAAATAAAAAAGGGCGATCCGTAAGGATCGCCCTTTTTTATTTCTGTAGGAGCGAGCTTGCTCGCGATGGACGTTAACGATAACGCGTGCTGTCTGAATGAACGCGTGATCCGGACGTTTTTCGCGAGCAAGCTAGCTCCTACAGGGGGGTTAGTCGATGTACTCGAACAGTTTGACGATCTTCTGCACCCCGGAAACCCCTTGCACCAGGCTCGTCGCCTGAGCGGCTTCCTGCTTGGTCAACAAGCCCAGCAGGTAAACGATGCCGTTCTCGGTGACAACCTTGATGCGCGAGCCGGGGATGTTCGGGTCGGTGAGCATCTGGGTCTTGATCTTGGAGGTCAGCCAGGTGTCGTTCTGGCGGGCAAGGAAGCCGGAGGGTGGCAGAACCTGCAGTTCGTTGTGGACCGTCTTCACCCGCTGAACGGCTGCAGCGGCTTGTTCGGCCTTGGCCTTGAGGTCGGCACGCGGGGTTTGCCCGGCGAGCAGCACGACGCCGTTGAAGCTGGTGACGACAATGTGCGAGTCGTTGTCCAGGGCCGGATCGGCCTTGGCGATGTTGACGCCGACCTTGGTGTCGATCAACGAATCGTCGATCTTGCTGCCAAAAGTGCGGGTGCCGCGGTCATCTTCAATCGGTGCTTCTCGGCTGGCATTAACCACCGAGGTGCAGCCGCTGATGCCGAGGCAGAGGGTCAGGGCCAGTAGGCCGAGGCGATTAGGGGTCATTCTTCACTCCCGAACAGTTGGCTGTCGATCAAGTCGCAAAGGCAGTGGATCGCCAGCAGGTGGACTTCCTGGATACGTGCGGTGACGTTGGCCGGTACGCGAATCTCGACGTCCTCGGGCAAAAGCAGCGACGCCATGCCGCCGCCATCGCGACCGGTCAATGCTACGACAATCATTTCGCGATCATGTGCGGCCTGGATCGCTTGGATTATGTTTGCCGAGTTGCCACTGGTAGAAATTGCCAGCAGTACATCGCCCGGCTGGCCGAGTGCACGGATCTGTTTGGAGAAAATTTCGTTGTAGCTGTAGTCGTTGGCGATCGAGGTGATCGTCGAGCTGTCCGTGGTCAGCGCAATGGCGGGCAGGCTCGGACGTTCGCGCTCGAAGCGGTTGAGCAGCTCGGACGAAAAGTGCTGAGCGTCGCCAGCAGAACCACCGTTGCCGCAGGAAAGCATCTTTCCCTCGTTGAGCAAGGCGTTGACCATCACCTGGCTGGCTTGCTCGATGTGCGGTGCAAGTACTTCCATCGCCTGTTGCTTGGTGTCGATACTGGCCTGAAAAAGCTGGCGAATTCGGGATTGCATGTCCATCTGTGTGACCTTAATGAGCGCGGCTGTCCGGCACGTGAATGTGCAGCCCGCAAAGCAAAGAGCAAAAGTGTTGAGTGGTAGTGTCCGGTTCGGGGCGTAGGCAATCAGCTGTCGAAGGCATTTTGCAACCAGTTCAACTGATCGAGGTCGCTGTCGATCGCAACCACGTCGAAGCGGCAAGGGGAGTTGGCCCAGCGCGACTCTCGCTGAAGAAAATACTGCGCGGCAAAAATCAGTTTTTGCCGTTTGCGCTCATCGATGCTATCGAGCGCACCACCCCATTGAGTGTTTTTTCTGTAGCGAACTTCAACGAATACTACTGTATCGCCCTCCAGCATGACCAGATCAAGCTCGCCACGTTTGCACAACCAGTTCTGCGCCAGTAGCTGCAGGCCGTGTTGCTGAAGATGCTCGAGCGCATGGCGCTCGGCATCTTTACCGCATTGCTGGCGTGACCTTTCAGGCATCAGCGTGGGGTGTTCGGCAAGCGTTGAACCTGGCCATTGACGAACTCCGCCCATGGCAACTCACGCACCACCCGCTGGTTCTGGGACATGCTCAGGCTGCCCGATTGACCTTCGATACGGCTATCCGGCAGGGCCTTGAGCTGGCCCAGGCGTGGTGCCAGGCGATAGGCGTCCACGCCCATGGCGTACAGGCGGCCCAGGCTGCCGGCCGCTTGCGGCCATTGCGCGGTTACCTGGCGACGCAATGGGTCATTGGCGTCCAGCAACCATGGGGTTTCGCAGAAGCGCACGCCATTCATGTCGTTGTACTGGTTGACGTCGCCGCTGGCGCTGAAGACGTGGGACGTGGCGTAGACCGGAACGTCACCTGCGTACTGGAAATTCAGGGTCGGTTTGATCTGCTGCGCTTGTTGTGGCGTTGCGGCGAGGAAAATGAACTCGATGTCCTGGCGGCGCGAAGGCTGGGCGGCTACCTGCGAGCCAACAGTGGTTTGCAGGCTCTTGGCGCGACCTTCACTCTGGCGCAGCTGGAACATGTCGGCAATCTGCTGGGCCAGTTGTACCGGCTGATCGACGCGCTCGGTGGCGACGATGCTGCCGCCATTGGCTTGCCAGTCCTGGCTGAACGCCTTTAGTACGCGGTCGCCCCATTCGCCTTTGGGCACCATGATGGCGGCGCGATGCAGGCCGTCGGCGCGAGCGCGGCGAGAGACTTCGCGAGCTTCGTCTTCAGCGGCCAGGCCGAACTGGAACAGCTGGGCTGGACCTTGTGCGCCTTCGCTGTAGTTCAGTGCCAGTGTGGTGATCGGCAGTTGCGGGCGGGCGCTGAGCTGTTTAACCAATGGTTTTTCCAGAGGGCCGACGACCAGTTGCACGCCATCGGCCTGGGCCTTGCTATAGAACTCGTCGAGCGAGGTCAGGCGCGAGCTGTCGTAGAACTCGATGGCTGGAGGTTTCTGCCCGGCTTGTTGCGCCTGGTAGTGGGCGGCCATGAAGCCTTCGCGCAATGCTTTGCCGACCGACGCCAGCGGGCCGTCCTGCGGCAGGAGCAGGGCAATTTTGCTCAGGGGCTGGCTGGCCAGGTCCTTGAGGTTGGTCAGTGGCAGTGGCAGCTGGATGGCGGCCGGGTGTTTCGGGTTCTGCGCGCGCCAGTTGTCGATCGCTGCCTGCTGCTGTTCGAGGGTGCCGGCAGATTTCACCGCCAGCGCCAAGGCCATCCAGCCGCCAAGATCGTCGGTGGTGGTCGGCTGCAATTGATCGGTCGGCAGCGAAGCGATCAGGACCCAGATCGCCTCGTGGTTCTTGCTGGCCGCTTCACCGCTGAGCATGGGTGCGATGAAGATGCGTTCCCGTGCAGCGGCGAGGGTCTGGCCATCGGCTTCAAGGGCGCGGGCGTGAACGGTGCCGGTGCGCACCTGTTGCTCTTCCGGCATTTCACCGAGGCGCTGCAGGCTTGGATGGCTCAAGGCGCTCAGCGCAGCTTTCGGCTGATTGCGTGTCATGGCCAGTTCAGCCGCCAGGGTGTTGGCGAAGATCTGCTGGCCCGGCTTGAGTGTTTCCACGGGAACCTGTTGCAGGATCTGCGCGGACTGGCCGGCATTGCCCTGGCGATAGGCCAGGTCGGCTGCGCTCAGGCGCAGCAGCGCCGCGTCTTCCGGTGTTTTGCTTTGGGCGGCCTTTTCGAGCAGTTGCTCGATGCTGGCATCCGGGGTCCGTGGAAGTTCGCCAAGGCTGGAGGAGGGCGAGCTGGCGCAAGCCGCCAGCAAGGCAGCGAGGCATAGGGCAGAGAACAGCCGCAGGCAAGCGATCATGTAGTGTTCCTGATACTCGATCAAATTAGCGTGGAATTGTACCCAAGCACTGGCCGGGGCGCGATGTTGCTGGTGTGAATCGACCAATTTAGCTGGTGTAAATGTTGCTGAGCGGCACAAAAGGCTGCAAAAGCGGGTGCTGCTTGCCCGTATCGCGAGCGTCGCTACGCGCTACAATGGCCGTTTTATCGATCATGAGGTGTGCGCTTTGACTGCTCCAGGTGCTTTGAATTCCGCTGCTGGCTCGCTATATGTGGTGGCGACGCCCATCGGCAACCTGGACGATATCAGTGCCCGGGCGCTGAAGATTCTGCGTGAGGTCGCCTTGATTGCCGCCGAGGACACCCGTCATTCCCAGCGCCTGATGCAGCATTTCGGCATTCCCACGCCCCTTGCTGCCTGTCATGAACACAACGAGCGCGATGAAGGTAGTCGCTTTATTACCCGCTTGCTCGCGGGTGACGATGTCGCGTTGATCTCCGATGCTGGCACGCCGCTGATTTCCGATCCGGGCTATCACCTGGTCCGTCAGGCGCGTGCGGCGGGCATCAATGTGGTGCCGGTGCCGGGGGCTTGTGCGTTGATTGCGGCCCTGTCGGCGGCGGGTTTGCCATCGGACCGTTTCATCTTCGAAGGCTTCCTGCCGGCCAAGGCGGTGGGGCGGCGTGCGCGTCTGGAGCTCATCAAAGAGGAACCGCGCACGCTGATTTTCTACGAGGCGCCGCACCGTATCCTTGAATGCCTGCAGGACATGGAGCAGGTGTTCGGCGCCGAGCGCCCGGCATTGCTGGCGCGCGAACTGACCAAGACGTTCGAAACGCTCAAGGGCTTGCCGCTCGCCGAGTTGCGCGAGTTCGTCGAGTCGGACAGTAACCAGCAGCGTGGCGAGTGTGTGGTGTTGGTGGCGGGCTGGACGGCTCCCGAGGAGGAAGGCGCTGTCAGCAGTGAAGCGATGCGCATCCTCGATCTGTTGCTCGAAGAGATGCCGCTCAAGCGCGCCGCGGCGTTGGCCGCGCAAATTACCGGCGAACGCAAGAATGTTCTCTATCAGGTTGCGCTGGATAAACAGAAAGGTGAGTAAAAACCCGACGCGCTGGCGGGGCTGGAGGCGTTTATCGCTTGTTCTTCGGCCGCTCTGCCGTTAACCTTCGCGGCGGAGAGTCGATCGGACAGTCGCTGCCCTCTATGAAAATTAGGGGGGGGAGGAAAGTCCGGGCTCCATAGGGCGAAGTGCCAGGTAATGCCTGGGAGGCGTGAGCCTACGGAAAGTGCCACAGAAAATAACCGCCTAAGCGCTTCGGCGCCGGTAAGGGTGAAAAGGTGCGGTAAGAGCGCACCGCACGTCTGGCAACAGTTCGTGGCTAGGTAAACCCCACTTGGAGCAAGACCAAATAGGGTCCCAAGGCGTGGCCCGCGCTGGGACCGGGTAGGTTGCTAAAGATGTCCAGTGATGGCCATCGTAGACGAATGACTGTTCAAGACAGAACCCGGCTTACAGATCGACTCTCCACCTTTTTTCTCCCCTCTGCTTAAATCATTGAGCAGGGGTCCGATGATGGCAATTTCCCTCCTTCCTCAATCGTCCTCATTATCACTTTCGTAATATCAAAAAAATCTTACTCTTAATAAATCACTTTAACTTCTGAACGCAGCCCCTTGTGCTGATTCAAGTTGTTGGGCAGTTTCAACCGCCCGATCCTGCTAGCTCCTCTCTTTATGCTCCTAAATCTCAGTTCTGTAAGGGTTTTCCTTTAATCCGCGCCTTGACGGTGCGGTGGGCGCATTCCTATAGTGTGCGTAAGTGGCGAAAAGTGGCATGAAGTGGGTTTTTTGAGCTAAAAACGCTAGAATTTGGAGAAACGCTGACGTGTTTCGCGGAGCCAACGCTATCAGTCTCGATGCAAAGGGCCGTCTCGCCATGCCGAGCCGGTACCGCGACGAGCTGGTTTCGCGTAGTTCCGGTCAGTTAATCGTCACAATTGATGCCGTTGATCCGTGTTTGTGTGTTTACCCCCTCGATGAGTGGGAAATTATTGAAACCAAACTGCGCGCACTGCCTTCGCTTCACGAAGCGAACCGCCGTCTGCAACGTTTACTGATTGGTAATGCCGTCGACCTCGAGCTCGATGGCAGTGGTCGTTTTCTGGTTCCGCCGCGTCTTCGTGAATATGCCAAGTTGGATAAGCGCGCGATGTTGGTAGGCCAACTCAACAAGTTCCAATTGTGGGACGAGGATGCCTGGGATGCGGTTGCTGCCGCTGACCTGGCTGCTATTCAAGAACCGGGCGCGATGCCTGACGAACTGCGTGAATTGATCCTGTGACTATAGATAGCGGCTTTAACCACATCACCGTACTGCTTGACGAAGCCGTCGAGGCTCTCGCCGTACGTCCTGATGGCTGCTATCTGGACGGCACGTTCGGACGCGGCGGACACAGCCGGTTGATCCTCAGCCAGCTCGGTCCCGATGGTCGGTTGCTCGGGTTCGACAAAGACCCTCAAGCGATTGCCACCGGGCAGACGCTAGCGGCCGAAGACGGCCGCTTTGTCGTTGTACAGCGTAGCTTTGCCGAGCTGGGTGCGGAAGTTGCCGCGCGCGACATGAACGGCAAGGTCAGCGGTGTGTTGCTGGACCTTGGCGTTTCTTCGCCACAGCTGGATGATCCTCAGCGCGGTTTCAGCTTCCTCAACGATGGTCCGCTGGACATGCGCATGGACCCGTCCCGCGGGATCAGCGCTGCCGAATTCGTCAATACCGCGCCCGTGGAAGAAATCGCCCGGGTGTTCAAGGAATACGGCGAAGAGCGTTTTTCCGGGCGCATGGCCCGTGCCGTGGCCGAACGTCGTGATATCAAGCCGTTCGAACGCACCGCCGATCTGGCTGAAGTCCTGAAAGTTGCGAATCCGGCCTGGGAAAAGGGCAAGAACCCGGCAACCCGTGCATTCCAGGGCCTGCGCATTCACGTCAACAACGAACTGGGTGATCTGGAAGCCGGCCTCGAAGCGGCGCTGGAGAGCCTGGAAGTGGGCGGTCGCCTTGTGGTCATCAGCTTCCATTCGCTGGAAGATCGCATCGTCAAGTTGTTCATGCGCAAGCTGGTCAAAGGAGAAGCTGACAACCTGCCACGCAACCTGCCGGTTCGGCACGTCGCTTTCGAACCGAAAATCAAAATCCATGGCAAAGCGCAGACGGCCTCCGACGCCGAGCTGAAGGCCAACCCACGTTCCCGTAGTGCTGTCATGCGTGTGGCGGAGAAGCTGCGGTGAGCAAGCTTTTCGCCAAGCCACTTCCCGGCGGAAGCTTTTTCATGCTGCTGTTGTTCGTTGGCGTGCTCGTGTCGGCAATTGGCGTGTCCTACAGCGCACACTGGAACCGCCAGTTGCTGAACGCGCTGTACGGCGAATTGAGCGTGCGCGACAAGGCGCAGGCCGAATGGGGTCGCTTGATTCTTGAACAAAGCACCTGGACCGCCCATAGCCGTATCGAAGTGCTGGCCACCGAACAGCTGAAAATGCGCATTCCCGGCGCCGCCGAAGTGCAGATGGTGGCGCCATGATGAAACTCGAAGGCGCTCTTTTTCCATGGCGCTTCCGCCTGGTGCTGGGTCTGCTCGGCGTCATGGTGGCGGCGATCGCCTGGCGCATCATTGACCTGCAAGTGGTCGACCGTGCCTTCCTTAAAGGCCAGGGTGATGCGCGCAGCGTTCGGCATATTCCGATTCCGGCTCACCGTGGCCTGATCACCGACCGTAATGGCGAACCTTTGGCTGTCAGTACCCCGGTCACCACCCTGTGGGCCAATGCCAAGGAAATGCAACTGGCCAAGGAAAAGTGGCCAGCACTGGCTGCTGCGCTGGGGCAAGACCCCAAAGCCCTGGCCGAGCGCCTTGAGGCACAAGCCAACAAGGAATTCATTTATCTGGTGCGCGGGCTGACGCCTGAGCAAGGCCAGGCCGTACTCGACCTGAAAGTGCCGGGTGTCTACGGGATCGAAGAGTTCCGCCGTTTCTACCCGGCCGGTGAGGTCACCGCCCATATGGTCGGCTTTACCGACATCGATGACCACGGACGGGAAGGCGTCGAGCTTGCCTACGATGAATGGCTGGCCGGGGTCCCCGGCAAACGACAGGTGATCAAGGACCGGCGCGGCCGGTTGATCAAGGATGTCCAGGTCACCAAAAACGCCAAGGCCGGAAAGCCCTTGGCGTTGTCCATTGACCTGCGCCTGCAATACCTGGCCAACCGCGAGTTGCGCAACGCGATCATCGAGAACGGCGCCAAGGCCGGCAGCCTGGTGATCATGGACGTGAAGACCGGCGAAATCCTCGCCATGGTCAACCAGCCGACCTACAACCCGAACAACCGTCGCAACCTGCAACCGGCGATGATGCGTAACCGCGCGATGATCGACGTGTTCGAACCGGGCTCGACCATGAAGGCGATCTCCATGAGCGCGGCCATCGAAACCGGGCGCTGGAAACCGAGCGACACTGTCGAGGTGTATCCGGGCTCCTTGCAGATTGGCAAGTACACCATCAAGGACGTATCCAAATCCGAAGGACCGGTGCTCGACCTGGCCGGCATTCTGATCAATTCCAGTAACGTCGGCATGAGTAAGATCGCGTTCGATATCGGTGGCGAGACGATTTTCCGTCTCGCACAGAAAGTTGGTCTCGGCCAGGATACCGGCCTCGGCTTCCCGGGCGAGCGTGTCGGCA
The DNA here is from genome assembly GCF_059716155.1 of Pseudomonas sp. LBUM1649. Lineage (NCBI taxonomy): Bacteria > Pseudomonadati > Pseudomonadota > Gammaproteobacteria > Pseudomonadales > Pseudomonadaceae > Pseudomonas > Pseudomonas sp. LBUM1649. Next base: position 5,606,581 of record NZ_CP166807.1, on the reverse strand, counting down.
ACCTGCCGAACTACCGTGAATGGCGCAAGGCTGAAACCGCCACGCTGTCCTACGGCTACGGTGTTTCGGTGACGGCGATCCAGTTGGTTCACGCCTTCTCGGCGCTGGCCAACAACGGTCGCCTCGCGCCACTGACGCTGATCAAAACCGACAAGGCGCCGCAGACCACCCAGGTGCTGCCGGAAGCAGTCGCGAAAACCATGCAAGGCATGCTGCAGCAAGTGATCGAAGCGCCGCGCGGTGTATTCCGTGCGCAGGTGCCGGCCTATCACGTGGGCGGCAAGTCCGGTACTGCGCGTAAAACTTCGGTCGGCACCAAAGGTTACGCCGAGAACTCCTACCGCTCGCTGTTCGCCGGTTTCGGCCCGATGAGCGATCCGCGTTACGCCATCGTGGTGGTTATCGACGAGCCGACCAAGGCCGGTTACTTCGGCGGTCTGGTGTCTGCGCCGGTGTTCAGCCGCGTGATGTCCGGCACCCTGCGTCTGATGAACATCACCCCGGACAACCTGCCACCTACCCAACAAGCGAACGCAACGCCGGTCGTTCCACTAAAAGCCAATGGAGGGCGCGGCTGATGTCTTTGAGCCTGAACAAGATTTTTCCCCACGCCGGCCACGATCTGTTGATCCGTGAATTGGCGCTCGACAGTCGCAACGTACGCGCCGGTGACTTATTCCTCGCGGTGCCGGGCGGCAAATTCGACGGCCGTGCGCACATTGCCGATGCGCTTGCGCGCGGTGCGGCGGCTGTGGCTTATGAAGTGGAAGGCGCCGCTGTGCTGCCGATCACTGACGTGCCGCTGATTCCGGTCAAGGGGCTGGCGGCGCAGCTGTCGGACATCGCCGGGCGCTTTTATGGCGAGCCGAGCCATCACCTGAAACTGGTGGGCGTGACCGGCACCAATGGCAAGACCAGCGTGACCCAACTGGTGGCCCAGGCGCTGGATCTGCTTGGCCAGCACTGCGGCATTGTCGGCACCCTCGGCTGCGGTTTTCATGGCGCGCTGGAAAGCGGCCTGCACACCACGCCCAACCCGATCGCGGTGCAAGCGACCTTGGGCGACTTGAAAAAGGCCGGGGCCAAGGCGGTTGCCATGGAAGTCTCGTCCCATGGTTTGGATCAGGGCCGGGTCACCGCGCTGGCGTTCGACGTAGCCGTGATGACCAACCTGTCCCGCGACCACCTGGATTACCACGGCACCATGCAGGCCTATGGCGAAGCCAAGGGCAAGCTGTTTGCCTGGAACGATCTGAAATGCCGGGTGATCAACCTCGACGACGAGTTCGGCCGGAAACTGGCCAACGACAAGCGCGAATCACGGCTGATCACCTACAGCCTGCTCGACAGCAGCGCTTACCTCTATTGCCGCCAGGCGCAGTTCGACGACGAAGGCGTGCGTGCCACGTTGGTCACGCCCCAGGGCGAACATCACCTGCGCAGCACGTTGCTGGGTCGTTTCAATCTGAGCAACGTTTTGGCGGCGGTTGGCGCCTTGCTCGGTCTGGATTACGCACTGGACGAAATTCTCAAGGTGCTGCCGAAACTCGAAGGCCCGGCCGGGCGCATGCAGCGCCTGGGTGGTGGTACCCAGCCGTTGGTGGTGGTCGATTACGCCCACACCCCGGACGCACTGGAAAAAGTCCTGACGGCCCTGCGCCCTCACGTCAAAGGCCGGCTGCTGTGCCTGTTCGGCTGTGGCGGCGACCGCGATCGCGGCAAGCGTCCGCTGATGGCCGAAGTGGTCGAGCGTCTGGCCGATGGCGTGCTGGTCACCGACGACAACCCGCGCACTGAAGACCCGGCAGTGATTTTCGACGACATCCGTGCCGGTTTCACCGCGGTGGATAAAGTGACCTTCGTTGCCGGCCGTGGCCAGGCAATTGCCCAGTTGATCGCCGGTGCGTCGGCGGATGACGTGATTGTCCTGGCCGGTAAAGGTCATGAGGACTATCAGGAAATCAACGGTGAGCGTCATGCCTTCTCCGATCTGGTCGAGGCCGATCATGCCTTGACCGCGTGGGAGGTGGCCCATGCTTAAAGCCTTGAAACTGAGCGAACTGACCGGCGCGCTGAGTGCGCGGTTGATCACCGCTGACGCGAGCTTCGACGCCGTCAGCATCGACAGTCGCGCGATCAAGCCGGGCCAGCTGTTCATTGCCTTGGCCGGTCCACGCTTCGATGGCCATGACTACCTCAATGAAGTAGCGGCCAAAGGTGCCGTGGCAGCCCTGGTCGAGCGCGAAGTCGCCGACAGCACGCTGCCGCAATTGCTGGTGGCCGATACCCGCCAGGCCTTGGGGCAACTGGGCGCGCTGAATCGCGCGGCGTTCACCCAGCCAGTCGCCGCCGTCACCGGTTCCAGCGGCAAGACCACGGTCAAGGAAATGCTCGCGAGCATCCTGCGTACCCGCGGTCCGGTGCTGGCCACCCGTGGCAACCTGAACAACGACCTCGGCGTGCCGCTGACCCTGCTCGAACTGGCGCCGGAACACACCGCCGCCGTGATCGAACTCGGTGCTTCGCGCCTGGGTGAAATTGCCTACACCGTGGGCATGACCAATCCCCATGTGGCCATTCTGAACAATGCCGGGACCGCCCACGTTGGCGAGTTTGGCGGGCCGGAAAAAATCGTCGAAGCCAAGGGCGAGATCATTGAAGGGCTGGCGGCCGATGGCGTCGCCGTTCTCAATCTGGACGACAAGGCTTTTGACATCTGGAAGACCCGTGCCGGCGAGCGCAAGGTTCTGACATTCGCCCTGAGTAACGTCAGTGCCGATTTCTACGCCAGTGATCTGGATCGCGACGCCCGCGGTTGCCCGGCGTTCAACTTGCACAGTCCTGAAGGTGTGGAGCGCGTTCAACTGAACCTGCTCGGCACCCATAACGTCGCCAATGCCATGGCCGCCGCGGCTGCCGCCCATGCCCTGGGTGTGTCGCTGTTCGGCATCGCCACCGGCCTCGGTGCAGTGCAACCGGTCAAGGGTCGCACTGTCGCGCAACTGGCCAGCAATGGCATGCGCGTGATCGATGACACTTATAACGCGAACCCCACCTCCATGTGCGCTGCCGTTGATATACTGGCCGGCTTTTCCGGTCGTACCGTTCTGGTGCTCGGGGATATCGGCGAGTTGGGCGACTGGGCGCAGCAGGGGCACCGCGACGTGGGCGACTACGCCCGTGGCAAGGTTTCTGCGCTGTACGCCGTCGGGCCGATGATGGTTCACGCCGTCAACGCCTTCGGACCACAAGCCTTTCACTTCAGCACGCAGGCTGAACTGATTAAGGCCCTGGGGGCCGAGCAAGACACAAATACCACCATTTTGATCAAGGGCTCGCGCAGTGCTGCGATGGAAAACATCGTTGCCGCTTTGTGCGGGACCAGTCTGGAGAAACATTAATGCTGCTGCTGCTAGCGGAGTATCTGCAACAGTTCTACAAAGGCTTCGCGGTCTTCCAGTACCTGACCCTGCGCGGGATTCTTGGTGTGCTGACCGCGCTGGTTTTGTCGCTGTGCTATGGCCCGTGGATGATCCGCACCCTGCAGAACCGTCAGATCGGCCAGTCAGTTCGCAACGACGGCCCGCAATCGCACCTGTCCAAGTCCGGCACCCCGACCATGGGCGGCGCACTGATTCTATCGTCGATCGGTGTCAGCACCCTGCTGTGGGCTGACCTGACCAACCGTTATGTCTGGGTCGTTCTGTTGGTAACCCTGTTGTTCGGGGCCATCGGCTGGGTCGACGACTATCGCAAAGTGATCGAAAAAAACTCCCGTGGCTTGCCGAGTCGCTGGAAGTACTTCTGGCAGTCGGTGTTCGGCCTGGGCGCGGCGATCTTTCTTTACAAGACCGCGGCGACGCCGGTGGAAACCACGCTGATCCTGCCGATGCTCAAGGACCACAGCATTGCCCTGGGTGCAGGTTTCATCGTCCTGACCTATTTCGTGATCGTGGGCTCGAGCAACGCGGTCAACCTGACCGACGGCCTCGACGGCCTGGCGATCATGCCGACCGTGATGGTCGGGGGTGGCCTGGGGATCTTCTGCTACCTGTCGGGTAACGTGAAATTCGCCGAATACCTGCTGATCCCTTATGTGCCGGGCGCGGGTGAGCTGATCGTGTTCTGCGGCGCGCTGATTGGTGCGGGCCTCGGGTTCCTGTGGTTCAACACCTACCCGGCGCAGGTTTTCATGGGTGACGTCGGCGCGCTGGCGCTGGGCGCGGCCCTGGGCACCATCGCAGTGATCGTCCGCCAGGAAATCGTCCTGTTCATCATGGGCGGCGTGTTCGTGATGGAAACCCTGTCAGTCGTCATTCAGGTTGCTTCCTTTAAACTGACCGGTCGCCGTGTGTTCCGCATGGCACCGATTCACCACCACTTTGAACTCAAGGGCTGGCCCGAGCCACGCGTGATCGTCCGTTTCTGGATCATCACCGTGATTCTCGTGCTGATCGGCCTTGCCACCCTGAAACTGAGGTAGAAACTCGTGTCCCTGATCGCGTCTGACCACTTCCGCATCGTTGTCGGCCTCGGCAAGAGCGGCATGTCCCTGGTTCGCTTCCTGGCGAACCGGGGCGTGGCGTTTGCGGTGGCCGATACGCGCGAAAGCCCACCGGAACTGGCCACGCTCAAGCGTGACTACCCGCAGGTGGAAGTGCGTTGTGGCGAGCTGGACGTCGAGTTCCTGTGCCGTGCCGACGAGCTTTACGTGAGCCCCGGCCTGGCACTGGCGACCCCGGCCCTGCAGGCCGCCGCTGCCCGTGGCGTGAAATTGTCCGGCGACATCGAGCTGTTCGCGCGTAACGCGAAGGCGCCGATCGTGGCCATCAGCGGTTCCAACGCGAAAAGCACCGTGACCACCCTGGTCGGCGAGATGGCGGCTGCGGCGGGTAAGCGAGTGGCCGTTGGCGGCAACCTGGGTACGCCGGCGCTGGACTTGCTTGGCGACGACGTCGAGCTGTACGTGATGGAGCTGTCAAGCTTCCAACTGGAAACCACCGATCAACTCAACGCCGAAGTGGCGACCGTACTCAACATCAGCGAAGACCACATGGACCGCTACAGCGGCCTGCCGGCTTATCACCTGGCCAAGCACCGGATTTTCCGTGGTGCCAGGCAGTTCGTGGTCAACCGCCAGGATGCCCTGAGCCGGCCGCTGATGGGTGAGGGCCAGCCATGCTGGACCTTCGGCCTGAACAAACCGGATTTCAAGGCGTTCGGAATCCGCGAAGAAGGCGGCGAGAAGTACCTGGCCTTCGAATTCCAGAACCTGATGCCAGTGCGCGAATTGAAAGTTCGCGGCGCCCATAACCAATCCAACGCCCTGGCGGCATTGGCACTGGGTCACGCCGTCGGCTTGCCGTTCGACGCCATGCTGTCGGCCCTGCGCACCTTCGCCGGGCTCGAGCATCGTTGCCAATGGGTCCGCGACCTGGATGGCGTGGGTTATTACAACGACTCCAAGGCCACCAACGTGGGCGCCGCGCTGGCGGCCATCGAAGGCCTGGGTGCGGACATCGACGGCAAGGTCGTGCTGATTGCTGGCGGTGATGGCAAGGGTGCCGAATTCAAGGACCTGCGCGATCCGGTGGGGGCCAACTGCCGCGCCGTGATCCTCATGGGTCGCGACTCCGACAAGATCGGCCAGGCCATTGGCGATGCCGTTCCACTGATTCGTGCGAGCTCCCTGGTCGAAGCCGTCGAGCAATGCCGCGCCGCTGCGCAACCGGGCGACGTGGTGCTGCTGTCGCCGGCGTGCGCCAGTTTCGACATGTTCAAGAACTACGAAGACCGTGGTCACCAGTTCGTCCAAGCAGTGGAGGAACTGGCATGAGTCTTCGAGGCATCATCAAGCCGTACCCATCGCCGCTCATCACCGGGCGCGGTATCGACCTCGACTTCCCGATGCTCGCCGGTTGCCTGACGCTGCTCGGCCTGGGGCTGGTCATGATTGCATCGGCCTCCACCGAAGTGGCGGCAGTACAGGCGGGCAGCGCCCTGTATTACATGATTCGCCACCTTATCTACGCGGTGCTGGGCCTGGGTGCCTGCATCGTCACCATGATGATCCCGATCGCCACCTGGCAACGCCTGGGCTGGTTGATGCTGCTGGGTGCCTTCGGTTTGCTGGTGATGGTGATCATTCCGGGGATCGGCCGTGAGGTGAACGGTTCGATGCGCTGGATCGGCTTCAGTTTTTTCAACGTCCAGCCTTCCGAGATCGCCAAGGTATTCGTGGTGATCTACCTCGCCGGTTATCTGGTGCGTCGCCAGAAAGAAGTGCGTGAAAGCTGGATGGGTTTCTTCAAGCCATTCATCGTGCTGCTGCCGATGGCGGGTCTGTTGCTGATGGAGCCGGACTTCGGTGCCACCGTCGTGATGATGGGCGCGGCGGCGGCGATGCTGTTCCTCGGCGGGGTCGGGCTGTTCCGCTTTTCCTTGATGGTTGTGCTGGCTGTCGGCGCGGTGGTGTTGTTGATCCAGATGCAGCCCTATCGAATGGCGCGTCTGACCAACTTTGCCGACCCGTGGGCTGACCAGTTCGGTGCCGGCTATCAGTTGTCCCAGGCGTTGATCGCGTTTGGTCGCGGCGAATGGCTCGGCGTTGGCCTGGGCAACAGCGTGCAGAAACAGTTCTACCTGCCGGAAGCCCACACCGACTTCGTGTTTTCAGTCCTGGCCGAAGAGCTGGGTGCCGTGGGTTCCTTGTGCACGGTGGCGCTGTTCGTCTTCGTCTGTATTCGCGGCATGTACATCGGTTTGTGGGCCGAGAAGGCAAAGCAGTTCTTCGCCGCCTATGTCGCCTACGGTTTGTCGTTCCTGTGGATTGGTCAGTTCCTGATCAACATCGGCGTGAACGTCGGCCTGCTGCCAACCAAGGGTTTGACGCTGCCGTTCCTCAGCTATGGCGGCAGTTCGTTGGTGATCTGCTGTGCCTGTCTCGGCTTGTTGCTGCGCATCGAGTGGGAGAGTCGAACCCACCTGGGCAGCGAAGAGATGGAGTTCCATGAGAGCGACTTCGCCGAGGAGCCGAACCATGGGCGCTAATGTGTTGATCATGGCCGGCGGCACCGGGGGCCACGTGTTCCCGGCCTTGGCCTGTGCCCGCGAATTCCAGTCCCGCGGCTACACCGTGCACTGGCTCGGCACGCCGCGCGGCATCGAGAACGAGCTGGTCCCGGCGGCCGGCATCGAACTGCATCGGATCAACGCCAGCGGTTTGCGTGGCAAGGGCAAGTTGTCTCTGCTCAAGGCGCCGTTCATGTTGCTCAAATCGGTCTGGCAGGCGCGGGCGATCATTCGTCGTTTGCAGCCGGCTTGCGTGGTGGGTTTTGGCGGATATGTGACCGGTCCTGGTGGCGTCGCTGCCAAACTGGCCGGCGTGCCGGTGATCGTTCACGAACAGAACGCCGTGGCCGGTACCGCCAATCGGTTGCTGGTGCCGTTGGCCGCCCGGGTCTGTGAAGCGTTCCCCGACACCTTTACCCTGTCGACCAGCCGTCGGACCACCGGTAACCCGGTGCGCACCGAGCTGTTCCTCGAAACACCGCGGACCGCCCTGGCGGGTCGCAAGGCGCGTTTGCTGATCCTGGGCGGAAGCCTGGGCGCAGAACCGTTGAACAAGCTGCTGCCTGAAGCCCTGTCGCAAGTCGCCGTCGACTTGCGTCCGGAAGTGTTCCATCAGGCCGGCAAAAACCATGATGAAGTGACTGCAGAGCGCTATCGCGCGGCTGGCGTAGAGGCGCAGGTGCAGCCCTTCATCAAAGACATGGCCCAAGCCTATGGCTGGGCCGACCTGGTGGTATGTCGCGCAGGTGCGCTGACCATCAGTGAACTGGCTGCCGCCGGTCTGCCCTCGATGCTGGTGCCGTTGCCCCACGCGATCGACGATCACCAGACCCGCAATGCCGATTATTTGGCCCGTGAAGGCGCAGCCTTCCTGATGCCGCAAAGAACGACCGGTGCAGCGGATCTTGCCGCGCGCCTGACAGAGGTCCTGATGCAACCACAACGACTCAACGATATGGCCACTGCGGCCCGCCGCCTGGCCAAACCCGATGCCACCCGTAACGTGGTCGATACCTGCCTGGAGGTGGCCCATGGTTGAGAATCAGAAAGCCATGCCGCACCCGGAAATGCGCCGCATCCGTCGCATCCACTTCGTCGGGATCGGCGGCGTGGGCATGTGCGGGATTGCCGAGGTGCTGTTGAACCTGGGCTACGAAGTGTCCGGTTCGGACCTTAAGGCTTCGCCGGTCACCGAGCGCCTGGAATCTTTCGGCGCGCAGATTTTCATCGGTCACCGCGCCGAGAACGCTGCCGCTGCCGACGTGCTGGTGGTGTCCAGTGCCGTGAACACTTCCAACCCGGAAGTCGCCACCGCGCTGGAACGTCGTATCCCGGTAGTACCACGGGCAGAAATGCTGGCCGAGCTGATGCGTTATCGCCACGGCATCGCCGTTGCCGGTACCCACGGCAAAACCACCACCACCAGCCTGATCGCCTCGGTGTTCGCCGCCGGTGGCCTGGACCCGACGTTCGTCATCGGTGGCCGCCTGAACGCCGCGGGCACCAATGCCCAGCTCGGCACCAGCCGCTACCTGATCGCCGAAGCCGACGAAAGCGACGCCAGCTTCCTGCACTTGCAGCCGCTGGTGGCCGTGGTCACCAACATCGACGCCGACCACATGGCGACCTACGACGGTGACTTCAACAAACTGAAGAAAACCTTCGTCGAGTTCCTCCACAACCTGCCTTTCTACGGCTTGGCGGTGGTGTGCCTGGACGATCCGGTGGTGCGTGAAATCCTCCCGCAGGTCAAACGTCCGACCGTCACCTACGGCTTCGGCGAAGACTGCGACGTGCGCGCCATCAATGTGCGCCAGCAAGGCATGCAGACGTTCTTTACCGTGCTGCGCCCAGACCGCGAGCCACTGGACGTGTCGGTGAACATGCCGGGCAACCACAACGTATTGAACGCCCTGGCAACGATCTGCATCGCCACCGACGAGGGTGTCAGCGATGAAGCCATCGTCCAGGGCCTGTCCGGCTTCCAGGGTGTTGGCCGACGCTTCCAGGTCTACGGCGAACTGCCGGTGGACGGTGGCCAGGTGATGCTGGTGGACGACTACGGTCACCACCCGACCGAAGTCGCCGCGGTGATCAAGGCCGTGCGCGGTGGCTGGCCGGAGCGTCGCCTGGTGATGGTCTACCAGCCGCACCGTTACAGCCGTACCCGCGACCTGTACGACGACTTCGTCAATGTACTGGCCGACGCCAACGTCCTGCTGCTGATGGAAGTCTATCCGGCCGGTGAAGAACCGATCCCCGGCGCCGACAGCCGCAAGTTGTGCAACAGCATCCGCCAGCGCGGCCAGCTCGACCCGATCTACATCGAGCGCGGTGTCGACCTCGCGCCGCTGGTCAAGCCGCTGTTGCGTGCCGGCGACATCCTGCTGTGCCAGGGCGCCGGTGATATCGGCGGTCTCGCACCGAAACTGTTGAAAAGTGAGTTGTTCGCCGGTGCCGTTGTCGCACCGGTCAAGGGGAAGTTGAAATGACTGCTGCCTACGCCAACCTCGTCAGCACCGTCGCGCCGAAAGACTTCGGCCGCGTCGCCGTGCTGTTCGGCGGCAAGAGTGCCGAACGCGAAGTGTCCCTGAAGTCGGGCAACGCCGTTCTCGATGCGCTGCAAAGTGCAGGCGTGGACGCGTTCGGCCTCGACGTCGGCGATGACCTGCTGCAGCGTCTGCTGAACGAAAAGATCGACCGCGCCTTCATCATCCTCCACGGCCGTGGCGGTGAAGACGGCAGCATGCAGGGCCTGCTCGAGTGCCTGGGGATTCCCTACACCGGCAGCGGCATCCTCGCCTCGGCGCTGGCCATGGACAAGCTGCGCACCAAGCAGGTCTGGCACAGCCTGGGCATTCCGACGCCACGTCATGCGGTGCTGAGCAGCGAAGCCGATTGTATTTCGGCGGCGACGGAACTGGGCTTCCCTTTGATCGTCAAACCGGCCCATGAAGGTTCAAGTATCGGGATGGCCAAAGTGAGTTCCGCGTCTGAATTGATCGACGCCTGGAAAGCGGCCAGTACCTACGATTCGCAAGTGTTGGTCGAGCAATGGATTCAAGGTCCGGAGTTCACCATCGCCACCCTGCGTGACCAGGTGTTGCCTCCAATCGCCCTGGGCACGACGCACAGTTTCTACGACTACGACGCCAAGTACATCGCCAACGATACCCAGTACCGCATTCCCTGCGGCCTGAACAGCGCCAAGGAAAAGGAACTCATGGACCTCACGGCGAAAGCCTGTGAAGCGTTGGGTATCGCCGGTTGGGGCAGGGCGGACGTGATGCAGGACGCCGAAGGGCAGTTCTGGTTCCTGGAAGTCAACACGGCACCGGGCATGACCGATCACAGTCTGGTGCCGATGGCGGCCCGTGCTGCCGGACTGGATTTCCAGCAATTGGTTCTGGCCATTCTGGCCGAGAGCTTCGGCAAGCAAGAGCCGCGAGGTTAAGACCATGCAAGGCGCACAGCTACGTCATCAGCCTACCGCACCGACCGGCCGCAAGCCGGTACCGCGGGGTGCCAGCCGAATGGTGGCCAAAGAGCCGATGTCCGCGCGCCTGCCCAAAGCCAACTTCGGTTTTCTCAAAGCCCTGTTCTGGCCAGTGCTGCTGGTAGCGCTGGGGTTCGGTACTTACGAAGGTGCGCAACGGTTGATGCCGTATGCCGACCGGCCGATCACCAAGATCGCGGTGCAGGGCGACCTGAGCTACATCAGCCAACAAGCGGTGCAGCAGCGGATCGCCCCGTATGTGGCGTCGAGCTTCTTCACCATCGACCTGGCGAGCATGCGCACAGAGCTTGAAACGATGCCATGGATTGCCCACGCCGAAGTGCGCAGGGTATGGCCGGATCAGGTGGTGATTCGCCTGGAGGAACAATTGCCGGTGGCCCGTTGGGGCGACGAATCGCTGCTGAACAACCAGGGGCAGGCGTTTACCCCGCGCGAGCTGGCCAATTACGAACACTTGCCGCAGTTGTTCGGTCCACAGCGGGCTCAACAGCAAGTGATGCAGCAATACCAGGTACTGAGCCAGTTGCTCAGGCCATTGGGCTTCTCGATTGCGCGCCTGGAGCTGCGTGAGCGAGGCAGCTGGTTCCTGACGACCGGCCCTGGCAGTGCCGGGCCCGGGATCGAACTGCTGCTGGGACGCGGCAACCTGGTGGAGAAGATGCGCCGTTTCATTGCCATCTATGACAAGACGCTCAAAGAACAGATTACGAACATTGCGCGCATCGATCTGCGCTACGCCAACGGCCTCGCCGTTGGCTGGCGCGAACCAGTAGCGCCGACGACAGCCCAACCGGCTGTCGCACAGAATTAAGAAGAGGCAGGACCCCATGGCAAACGTGCAAAGCGGCAAAATGATCGTCGGTCTCGATATCGGCACCTCCAAGGTGGTGGCGCTGGTAGGCGAGGTCGCGGACGACGGCACGCTGGAAATCGTCGGGATCGGCACCCATCCGTCCCGTGGGCTGAAGAAAGGCGTGGTGGTGAACATCGAGTCCACCGTGCAGTCGATCCAGCGCGCCATCGAAGAAGCGCAGCTGATGGCTGGTTGCCGCATCCACTCGGCGTTTGTCGGCGTGGCCGGCAACCATATCCGCAGCCTGAACTCCCACGGCATCGTGGCGATTCGTGATCGCGAAGTCAGCTCCGCCGACCTTGAGCGCGTACTCGACGCTGCCCAGGCCGTGGCGATCCCGGCTGACCAGCGGGTGCTGCACACCCTGCCGCAGGATTACGTGATCGATAACCAGGAAGGCGTCCGCGAGCCACTGGGCATGTCCGGTGTGCGCCTGGAAGCCAAGGTCCACGTGGTCACCTGCGCCGTCAACGCTGCACAGAACATTGAAAAATGCGTGCGTCGCTGCGGCCTGGAAATCGACGACATCATTCTCGAGCAACTGGCTTCGGCTTATTCGGTCCTGACCGACGACGAGAAAGAACTGGGTGTTTGCCTGGTGGACATCGGTGGCGGCACTACCGATATCGCGATCTTCACCGAAGGCGCGATCCGCCACACCGCGGTGATCCCGATCGCGGGCGACCAGGTGACCAACGACATCGCCATGGCGTTGCGCACCCCGACCCAGTACGCCGAAGAAATCAAGATCCGCTACGCCTGTGCCCTGGCCAAACTGGCGGGCGCCGGTGAAACCATCAAGGTCCCGAGCGTCGGCGACCGTCCGCCGCGCGAGCTGTCCCGTCAGGCCCTGGCCGAAGTAGTCGAGCCGCGTTACGACGAGCTGTTCACGCTGATCCAGGCCGAGCTGCGTCGCAGTGGCTACGAAGACCTGATCCCGGCCGGCATCGTGCTTACCGGCGGTACGGCGAAGATGGAAGGCGCCACCGAACTGGCCGAGGAAATCTTCCACATGCCAGTGCGCCTGGGCGTGCCCCACGGCGTCAAGGGCCTGGATGACGTGGTGCGCAACCCGATTTATTCCACTGGCGTTGGCCTGTTGATGTACGGCCTGCAGAAGCAATCCGACGGCATCTCGTTCTCGGGTATCGGCAGCCGCGACAGCTACAGCAACGAAGAACCCAAAGGCGCCTTGCTCGATCGCATCAAGAGCTGGGTGCAAGGCAATTTTTAAGAGCAGCTTCTAGCGGCAAGCTTCAAGCGGCAAGAGCAGAGCAAGAGCAGTAAAAGCGACAGGCAGTAAAAAGCAGTAGGCGAAAAAACTAGAGAACGTAAAGGAGAGGGAAAATGTTCGAACTCGTAGACAACATCCCCGCAAGCCCGGTTATTAAAGTTATCGGTGTAGGCGGTGGCGGCGGCAACGCCGTGAATCACATGGTCAAGAGCAACATTGAAGGCGTTGAATTCATCTGCGCCAACACTGATGCCCAGGCGCTCAAGAGCATTGGCGCGCGGACCATCCTGCAACTGGGTACCGGCGTGACCAAAGGTCTGGGCGCCGGCGCCAACCCTGAAGTAGGTCGTCAGGCCGCTCTCGAAGATCGTGAGCGCATTGCCGAAGTCCTGCAGGGCACCAACATGGTGTTCATCACCACAGGCATGGGCGGTGGTACCGGTACCGGTGCTGCGCCGATCATTGCCGAAGTGGCCAAGGAAATGGGGATTCTCACCGTTGCGGTGGTGACCCGCCCTTTCCCGTTCGAAGGCCGCAAGCGCATGCAGATCGCCGATGAAGGCATCCGCCTGCTGTCGGAAAGCGTCGACTCGTTGATCACCATTCCCAACGAGAAGCTGCTGACCATCCTCGGTAAAGACGCCAGCCTGCTGTCGGCTTTTGCCAAGGCTGACGATGTACTGGCCGGTGCCGTTCGCGGTATCTCCGACATCATCAAGCGCCCGGGCATGATCAACGTCGACTTTGCCGACGTACGTACCGTGATGAGCGAAATGGGCATGGCGATGATGGGCACTGGCTGCGCCAGCGGTCCGAACCGTGCACGCGAGGCCACCGAAGCGGCCATTCGCAACCCGTTGCTCGAAGACGTGAACCTGCAAGGTGCACGCGGCATCCTGGTGAACATCACCGCCGGTCCTGACCTGTCCCTGGGTGAGTACTCCGACGTGGGTAGCATCATCGAAGCCTTCGCTTCCGAGCACGCCATGGTCAAGGTCGGTACCGTTATCGATCCGGATATGCGCGATGAGCTGCACGTAACTGTCGTTGCTACCGGTTTGGGCGCTAAAATAGAAAAGCCGGTGAAGATCATCGACAATACCGTTCACACGTCGATGGCTTCCCAGCCGCAACAACAAGCCCCTGTTCGTCAGGAAGCTCCAGCGGTGAACTACCGTGACCTGGACCGTCCGACCGTCATGCGCAACCAGGCCCAGGCCGGTGCTGCGACTGCCGCGAAGATGAATCCGCAAGATGACCTGGACTACCTGGACATCCCGGCCTTCCTGCGTCGTCAGGCCGATTGATGAAATGTATCAGGGCTATGAAGTTGATTGGTGTTCAGCAAAGGCATGGTCTGCTATCATCGCCAGCCTTTGTTGATACCAGTTCGCAATTTGCGCTGAAGCGGCCCAAGCCATGATTAAACAACGCACACTGAAAAATATTATCCGTGCCACAGGTGTAGGTCTGCACTCCGGGGAGAAGGTATACCTGACCCTCAAGCCTGCGCCGATCGACACCGGCATTGTGTTTTGTCGTGCCGACCTCGATCCTGTGGTGCAAATACCTGCACGCGCGGAAAACGTTGGCGAAACCACCATGTCGACCACGCTGGTCAACGGTGACGTCAAAGTGGACACGGTGGAGCACTTGCTCTCGGCCATGGCTGGCCTGGGCATCGATAACGCCTACGTCGAGCTCTCCGCGTCTGAAGTGCCAATCATGGATGGCAGCGCTGGACCTTTCGTATTCCTGATTCAGTCGGCTGGCCTGGAAGAACAGGACGCCGCGAAGAAGTTCATCCGCATCCTGCGGGAAGTGACTGTGGAAGACGGCGACAAGCGCGCCACTTTCGTCCCTTTCGAAGGTTTCAAGGTGAGCTTCGAGATCGATTTCGATCACCCGGTTTTCCGTGACCGCACACAAAGTGCAAGCGTGGATTTTTCCAGCACTTCGTTCGTAAAAGAAGTCAGCCGCGCCCGTACCTTTGGTTTCATGAGTGACATCGAGTACCTGCGCAAGCACAACCTCGCACTCGGCGGCAGCGTTGAAAACGCTATCGTGGTCGACGCCGATGGTGTACTGAACGAAGACGGCCTTCGCTACGAAGACGAGTTCGTGAAGCACAAGATCCTCGATGCAATTGGTGACCTCTACCTGCTGGGCAACAGCCTGATTGGTGAGTTCAAGGGCTTCAAGTCCGGCCACGCGCTGAACAACCAGCTGCTGCGCAAGTTGATTGAGCAGACAGATGCCTGGGAAGTCGTGACGTTCGAAGACGCCAGCACTGCACCGATCTCTTACATGCGCCCTGTCGCGGCCGTGTAAGTAAAAAACCTCTCTAGTTTTTTAAAGGCTGCCTTCGGGTGGCCTTTTTTTATGTGTGCGAATATTGATCGCCGGCCGCTACAGCGCCACCACCCGGTTACGTCCAGTTTCCTTGGCTTGATACAATGCCTTGTCCGCGGCAAACATCAGCACCTCCAGGTTGATGTCGGTGCAGGCGTTCCAGGTGCTGATGCCAATGCTCACGGTAATCGGCGAGTCGGTGCCGTCGATCGGCGGTAGCTGCTCGACAGCCTGCCGAATGTTCTCGGCGATCTTTTGTGCGCCCGCCATGTCGGTTTCCGCCAGGACCACCGAAAACTCCTCGCCACCGTAGCGCGCCACCAGGTCGGCAGGCCGCCGAACGTGGGTGCGCAACACCTTGGCCACCGCACGCAAGGCCTCATCACCAGCTTGATGGCCATGGCGGTCGTTGAAGGCCTTGAAGTGATCGGCGTCGATCATCAGTAACGACAATGGTTTGCCGGAACGCTGGGCGCGAAACCATTCATGACGCAACGTCTGGTCGAGCGTGCGGCGGTTCGCCAGGTCGGTCAAGGCGTCGGTGGCGGCCAGTTGTGCCAGTTCCAGTTCGGCATGGTGACGCAGGCGCAGTTCGCGGCAGAGCAACCAGGTCAGCCACAGCAGGCACGCACACAGGGCAATCGTGGCCAGGCTGACCACCAACGCCGTGCGTTGCCACGAAGCAAACACTTCTGCACCCGACAGTGCCACGATGACAATCAGCGGCAGATTGCCAACCTGGGAAAAAGTGTAGAGCCGCTGGTCCCGATAGCGACTCGAGACACTGCTGAAGCTGCCGTTGCCTTCTTTGACGATGCGCTGGAAATTGGGGCGCTTGCTGAAGTCCGTGCCGGTCAGGTCCTCGCTCAGGCGAGGGACCTGGGCCAGCAGGATGCCATCCTTGTTGATCAGGCTGATCGAGCTATCAGGACCGATGTTCAGGCTGTTGAACAGCTGTTCGAAGTAACTCAGGCGCATGGCCGCTTCGGCGACCCCAAGGAACTCGCCTTGGGCGCCACTGATCCGGCGACTGAAGCTGATGCGCCATTCGTTGTTTGCCAACCGCGAGCGAAAAGGACGGCTGATGAACATGCTCGGGTCGCTGTTGTTCACGTGGGGCAGGAAGTATTCGCGGTCGGCAAAGTTGCCTGTCCTGGGTTCTCGCGAAGCCGAGTCGGCGAGCACGTTGCCCTGCTGATCGAGCAACAGAATGTCACCCTTGTACGGTGCCGCGGTGGCGCGATCGAACAAGGCCAGATGACGGATCTGCGGAGAAACGTGCATGAGGTCTTCACGTCGTGAGGCCGCGATCAAGCCCAACAAGGACACGTCGTAGAGCTCGACGTTACGCAGGACGTCGGCTTCGATCAATTGCACGATGTTGGCGGCGGAGCGGCTGGCTGACAGTTCGGCATTGGCGCGTTCACGCACCAGCAGAAACGCCACGATGCTCAGGATGGCAATCACCAGCAACACGCTGCCGAGAATCACCAGCCGCTCGGATCGCGTGGATTGGGTTGTTGGGTGAGATGTCGCGCTGCGCTCGCTCATGGTTCTGGTTTCTGCTGTCTAGGCGTCGGGAACATTCTTTTGCAAGAATCGGGCAGCGTCCCGGACACCCGCTATATCCACAGCATCCATTCTCACTCCGGATAAAAAAAGCCAGCAAAATGTGCCGGCCTTTTGTTTATTCAAGCTTAGAAGACATTGAGCGGGTAGTCGAAAATCACCCGGTACTCGGCAGCGGGTGGTAAAACCACAACGAAAAAAAGCCGCTGATGACAGCGGCGTTGAAGACAACTTTTCAATGGGAAGAGCCAATGAAAAGTGTCGAGGGAAACTGGAGCGATGCGCGTAGATCAGCTGTCTTTCTCAGCCTGCTTGGCCTGGGCACTCGACGATTGTGGGGCTTGGGTGGCCTCCTGAGCTTTGGCGGTCATCTCGATCTGGTGCTCTTCGTATGCGGCGGCCCGGGCGGCGTTTTGGGCGACGAAAGCCTGCGACTCTTCGGCCATGGCGAACGGAGACAGGAACAGAGAAGACAGAACGAAAGCGCTGGCAATACCCATACTGTTGGACATCTTTTAAACCTTCTTGCTTGGCAAGTGCTGTTTGGTGCGGGCAAAGATAAGGGGCTTGGGGTGAAGGAAAAAGAGCGGATTCATGGAAGGACTGTTACGCAAAGAGCAAAGATCGGTCGCCCCGGCACAATGCGCGTGAACGCTTTTTTGTAGGAGCTGGCTTGCCAGCGAAGGCGGCCTGACAGCCAACCAGTCGCTCGCGGATGTACCCGATCCACTGTGGGAGCTGGCTTGTCGGGTCGCCGCATCGCAGCGATGGCGGCCTGACAGCCGACCTGGATTTTGTTGACTAAGTACATATCCATTCCTGCGGTAACGGCCACCTATGGTTTCGCTTTTACAGCGAGTCACTTGGAAAAGCCTGTAGGAGCGAGCATGCTCGCGATGGAGGTCAACGATGACGCGGGGAGCCTGACACCCCGTGGTGCTCTCAGGTTTTTCGCGAGCATGCTCGCTCCTACAGGGCCCGCCGCGATGGGCCATCCTTGGCCCAGCGCGGCTAAACCGGCATCCATGCCGGTTTACCCACTGCGCAGAACCGGAACGAAGCCTCTCGAGGGGGCAAGAAAATCAAAAGCCAAAGCAAACAGCAAAAGCGAGGCGGCCTGACAGCCGACCTGATTTTGCAGCTGTACTCGCCCCCCCTGTAGGAGCGAGCATGCTCGCGAGAAATGTCCAGACAACGCGATCATCCAGACAGGGCGCGTAATCGTTGACATCCATCGCGAGCATGCTCGCTCCTACAGGGGATTGGGGATATCCGGAAAAGTCAGGTCGGCTATAAGGCCGCCTCGCTTTTGTTTTTGATCTGGGCGCCCCGTTAAACCACGATGGCCGAACGCAGGCATTGCGCAGTGGGTAAACCGGCAGGACGCCGGTTTAGCCGCGCTGGGCCAGGGATGGCCCATCGCGGCGACCCACGGAGCAATGCCTTCGTTACGGCATGCCGAGCCACAGCGAGGCACCGAGTGGTGGGGCAAAAGCCTTTTGCTTACTTTTCGCTGGGCCGGCATTCCGGCGTTTGGAAAAGTGAGTCGCCGTAAGGGCGAAACCCTAAGTGGTCGTTACCGCAGCAATGGATATGTACTCCGACAACAATCTCCCACAGGCTTTGACGCGGCATGGATCAACGTTGGTAGAGGCGCCGATGGAGGTAGTCACAGGTTGACGGACAGGCTCAGGGCGTGATGATGGGGCAAGAAGATCAAAAGCCAAAGCGAGGCGGCCGGCCGGCCTGTTTCGGGGGGAATGTGGGGCTGTCAGACGGGCAAATGCATGCCGAATGTATTCATGCCATGGTCGCTGCGCACGAACACATCCCCGCCATGCATCAGTGCAATCGCCTTGACGATGGCCAGTCCCAACCCGTGGTTGTTGCCACTGTTGCTGCGCGAGGCATCGACCCGGTAGAAGCGCTCGAACAGACGCGGCAGATGCTCGCTGGAAATCGGTACGCCCGGGTTTGCGACGCCGATGCTGACCTGGTGCTCGCCTGCTTCGATTCTCACCTCGATGACTTGCCCGGGGCGGGTGTGCTGCACTGCGTTGTTCAGCAGGTTGATCAAGGCCCGGCGCAGGTGGGCGATCTCGATTCGCACCAGGGCATCGCCGCTGACCTGAACCTGTACCTGGGCATCCTCGAGAATGAAATCCAGGTATTCCAGGGTCGTGGCCACTTCCTCGGCCAGCGAGGTGGACGTCAGTTTGGTGGCCTTGCTGCCTTGGTCGGCGCTGGCCAGGAACAGCATGTCATTGATGATCGAGCGCAGTCGCTCAAGCTCTTCAAGGTTCGATTGCAGCACCTCGAAATAGTGCTCTGCCGAACGCCCTCGTGTGAGAGCGACCTGGGTCTGGCCGATCAGATTGGTCAGCGGCGAGCGCAGTTCATGGGCGACATCGGCGTTGAACGATTCCAGTCGCGAGTAGGCCTGTTCGACCCGCTCCAGTGTCGAGTTGAACGAGTCGACGAACTGATTCAGCTCCGGGGGCAGCGATGCCAGCCGCAAGCGGCCTGAACGCAACGGAGGGGCCAGGCGCTGGGCTTCTTGAGACAGCTTGATCAATGGCTTGAGCCCGATCCGCGCCACCCAGTAACCCAGCGCCGAGGCCATCAGCACGCCAATAACCGCCAGGCTGATCAGGGCGATCAGCAACTGGTGCTGGGTATGTAAAAACGTTTCGGTATCGATACCGATCATGAAGCGCAGTGGCGGGCGCTGATCCTTGGCCGGGAATTGGCTGACCAGCACTTTCAGCGGGTAGGGGTGATCCGCCAGTTGCATGTCGCGCATGCCCAGCGGTCCTTCGGCGAAGGCACGGATGCTCGGTGTCGGATTGCCAAATTCGTAGTGCGGATCGCCGCTGACGATCCAGAAACTGATGCGCTTGTCTTCTTCGCCGAGCAGCTTGAGCTTGTTATTGATCTTCACCCAGTGCTCGGGCGTGCCGTAGCGGCCGACGGTGGATTCGAGCACGCTGTAACGTGCATCGAGTTCCGCTTCGGGCAGAAGGCCCAGGCCTTTGTCGACCTGCTGGTACAGCGCCCAGCCGATCAACAGGAACACCAGCAGCGCCACCAGCGTAAACATGCCGCTCAGGCGCAGGGCGATAGAGTTACTGGACACCACGGCTCTCCAGCACATAACCCATGCCGCGGATGGTGTGCAGCAATTTCTCTTCGAACGGCCCGTCGAGCTTGGCCCGCAAGCGTTTGATCGCGACTTCGACCACGTTGGCGTCGCTGTCGAAATTGATGTCCCAGACCATTTCGGCGATGGCGGTTTTCGACAGGATTTCACCTTGGCGACGGGCCAGCACACTGAGCAGCGAGAACTCCTTGGCTGTCAGGTCCAGGCGTAAGCCTGCGCGGGTGGCCTTGCGGCTGATCAAATCTATCCACAGGTCGGCGATGCTCACTTGCACCGGTTCGTGGCCACCGCTGCGCCGGGTCAGCGCCTGCAGGCGTGCCACCAGTTCGAGGAAGGAAAACGGTTTGCCCAGGTAATCGTCGGCACCGTCGCGCAGGCCCTTGATGCGGTCTTCGACCCGTTCGCGGGCGGTGAGCATGATCACCGGGGTTTGCTTGCGCGCACGCAAGGCGCGCAATACGCCGAAGCCGTCCAGGCCCGGCAGCATGACGTCGAGGACGATCACCGCGTAGTCGCTTTCCAACGCCAGGTGCAGGCCTTCCACGCCATCGCGGGCCAGGTCCACGGTGTAACCCTGTTCCGTCAGGCCGCGGTGCAGATAGTCCGCGGTTTTTTCTTCGTCTTCGATAATCAGAACGCGCATGACCCCGCCTCAGTCTGTGGTCGCCAGCGCCGGTACGGGCGAAGGTTTGGGCCTATGAAATAAACGCTCCAACCACAAGTATATGACCGGCGTGGTGAACAGCGTCAGTGCCTGGCTCACCAGCAAGCCGCCGACCACGGCGATCCCCAGGGGTTGGCGCAGTTCGGCTCCGGTGCCGTAGCCGAGCATCAGCGGCAGGGCGCCGAGCAGGGCGGCGAGGGTGGTCATGATGATCGGCCGGAACCGCGTGAGGCACGCCTGGTAGATCGCTTCTTCCGGCGCCATGCCACCCTTGCGCTGCGCGTCGAGGGCGAAGTCGATCATCAGGATGCCGTTTTTCTTCACGATGCCGATCAGCAGCACCAGCCCGATCAGCGCCATGATCGAAAAGTCCTGGCCGCAGATCCACAGCATGATCACCGCGCCCAGTCCGGCGGAGGGCAGTGTCGAGATGATCGTCAGCGGGTGGACGAAGCTCTCGTAGAGCACGCCGAGAATGATGTACACCGCCACCAGCGCCGCCAGGATCAACCATGGCTGGCTGGCCAGCGAACTCTGGAACGCTTGGGCCGCGCCCTGGAAGTTACCGCTGATGGCCGTTGGCATGCCGATGTCGACCTTGGCCTGGTTGAGCATGATCACCGCATCGCCCAGCGCCACACCGGGTGCCAGGTTGAACGACAGGTTAGCGGCCGGGAACATGCCGTCATGGGCGATGGACAGCGGCCCCACCGTTGGCGCATCGAATTGCGCCAGGGCCGACAGCGGCACCATTTCCCCGCTCAGGGGCGAGCGCAGGTAGAAGTAGTTGAGGCTTTCGGCCTTGCCGCGTTGCCGGGTGTCCAGCTCCAGGATCACGTTGTACTGGTTGATCTGGGTCTGGAATTCGTTGATCTGGCGCTGGCCGAAGGCGTCGTACAGCGCTTCGTCGACATCGCTGGCGGTCAGGCCAAAGCGTGCCGCGGCACTGCGGTCGATGCTGATATGGGTGATGCTGCCGCCCAGTTGCAGGTCGTTGGAAATGTCGCGGAAGGCCGGGTTGCCGCGCAGTTTTTCCGTCAGGCGCTGGGTCCAGGTGCTCAGGACTGCACCGTCATTGCTCTTGAGCACGTATTGGTACTGGGCCCGGCTCGGGCCGGAGCTGAGGTTGATGTCCTGCCCGGCGCGCAGGTAGAGGACGATGCCCGGTACTTTCATCAATTGCGGACGAATACGGTCGATGAACTCGCTGGCTGAAACATCGCGGTTGCCGCGTTTTTTCAGGGCGATCCAGAAGCGGCCGTTGGCGATGGTCTGGTTGCTGCCCGACACCCCGACCGAGTGCGAAAAGGTCTCGACTGCGGGGTCGGCGGCGACGATTTCAGCCATTGCCAGGTGTTTTTTCACCATGTCGCCGTAGGAAATATCGGCGGCAGCTTCAGTTGTACCGAGGACGAACCCGGTGTCCTGAATCGGGAAGAAACCCTTGGGAATAAAAATGTAACCGGCAACGGCCAGGGCCAGCGACAGACCGAATACGCCGATCATCAACTTCTGGTGCGCGAGCGCGCGGCGCAGGCCTTTTTCGTACAGCGCCAGCAGGCGTTCGCCGAAGCCCGGCTTATCGTGGGCGTGATGCACTGGCGCGCGCATGAACAGCGCTGCCAGGGTTGGCGCCAACGTCAGCGACACCACCACCGAAATCATGATGGTCGAGGTTGCGGTCAGGGCGAACTCCTTGAACAGGCGTCCGACCACGCCCCCCATGAACAGCAACGGAATGAACGCCGCGACCAGCGAGAAGCTGATCGATACCACCGTGAAGCCGATTTCTCCGGCGCCCTTGATCGCGGCCTCGCGCATGCCGTCGCCAGCCTCCAGGTGGCGGTGAATGTTTTCCACCACCACGATCGCATCGTCGACCACAAACCCCACGGCCACCACGATCGCCACCAGCGTCAGGTTGTTCAGGCTGAAGCCCATCACGTACATCAGTGCAAAACTGGCGATCAGTGAAACCCCCAGTACTGCCGACACGATCAGGGTTGCCGACAGCTGGCGTAGGAACAGCGCCATCACCGCCACCACCAGCATGATTGCGATCAGCAGGGTGATTTCCACTTCATGCAGCGATGCGCGGATAGTCTGCGTGCGGTCGATCAGCGTCTTGACCTGCACCGAAGCCGGCAGCATCGCTTTCAGGCCCGGAAGCGCCGCCTGTATCCGGTCCACGGTTTCGACGATATTGGCTCCCGGCTGGCGGAAGATCACCAGGTTGACGCCCGGTTGTGTGCCCGCCCAAGCCTGGACGTATGCATCTTCCGAGCCGTTGACGACTTTGGCGACATCCCGCAGATGAACCGGTGCGCCATCCTTGTAGGACACGATCAGTTGGTTGTATTCCTCGGGATGGAACAACTGGTCGTTGGTGGACAGGGTTGAGATGCTCGATTCCCCATACAGCGCACCTTTGGCCAGGTTGAGGCTGGTCTGCTGGATCGCCAGGCGAATATCGGCCAGGGTCAGGCCGATGGCGGCGAGTTTGTCCGCCGAGACCTGGACACGAATCGCCGGACGTTGCTGGCCGGTGATAGCGACCTGGCCCACACCGTCGATCTGACTGATCTGACGGGACAACAGGGTTTCCACCAGATCGCTGAGTTCGGGACCAGGCATCAAGGACGAGTTGACGCTGAGGATCAGCACCGGGCTGTCGGCCGGATTGACCTTGCGCCAGGTCGGCAGGTTCGGCATGTCCTTGGGCAGTTTGCCTGCCGCGGTGTTGATGGCGGCCTGGACTTCCTGGGCGGCGGTATCGATGCTTTTGTCGAGGGTGAATTGCAAGGTCAGGTTGGTTGAGCCCAGGGCGCTGCTCGAGGTCATTTGTGTCACGCCGGGAATGGCGCTGAATTGCACTTCAAGGGGCGTGGCCACCGATGACGCCATGGTTTCCGGGCTGGCACCGGGCAGTTGGGCAGCCACCTGTATCGTCGGAAATTCTGCCTCCGGGAGCGGCGCGATGGGCAGGCGCGGGAAGGCGATGACCCCCAGCAGCACCAAGGCAAACGTCAGCAGAATCGTTGCCACAGGGTGGTCGATGCACCAGGCGGATACCGAACCGTGGCCTTTCATGGCGCCGACTCCGATTGCACGACCTGCGGCGGCTCGGTGAGCACTTGCACGGTGGCACCGGGCTTGAGCCGCGACTGACCGTCGCTGACCAGCACGTCACCGGGATTTACACCTTTGATGATGCTCTGGCCGCTGCCTTGGTGAACCATCTGCACCGGCACGGTTTCAACCTTGTTGCCGTTTACCCGATAGACGAAGTGCTGATCGAGGCCACGCTGTACGACGGTGGGCGGTACGACCAGCGCGTCTTTATCCAGGGCTGTCTGAATCTTTACTGTCACCAGTAGGCCGGGCCAGAGTTTTTGCCCGGGATTATTGAATTCGGCTTTGGCGCGGATGGTGCCGGTGTTGGCGTTGATCTGGTTGTCGATCAAGGTCAAGTGGCCTTCGCCCAGCAGGTTGCCGGTTTCGCCGTCGGTGTCGGCACCGATGTAGGCCTTGACCTTGGCGTGTTGTGGATCGCTGATCAGGCCTTGCAGGGTCGGCAGCATTTGCTGCGGCAGGGAGAACTCCACGGCGATCGGGTCGATCTGGGTCACCGTGAACAGTCCTTGGGTGTCAGTCATGCGCAGGAAGTTACCTTCATCCACTGTACGAATACCGACGCGGCCACTAACCGGGGAGCGAATCTGCGTGTACGACAACTGCACCTGGGCCGCGTCAATCGAAGCCTGGTTGCCTTGAGCCGTGGCCTTGAGCTGGTTGACCAATGCTTGTTGCTGGTCGTAGGTCTGTTTGGAAACACCGTCGTCGACGCTCAACAGTTTGTAGCGTTTGAGGTTGACCTGGGCCACTTGCAGTTGCGCCTGGCTTTCGCCCAATTGCGCCCTGGCCTGGTCCAGACTGGCGCGGATCGATCGGTCGTCGATAGTGGCCAGCAGGTCGCCTTTGGCCACCAGTTGGCCTTCCTTGACCAGGATTTTGGTGAGGATGCCGTCGATTTGCGGTCGGACCACGACGCTGTGCAGCGACAGCACTGAACCGATGCCGCTGACGTAGCGGGGCACGTCTTGTTCGACCACGTTGACCACGCGCACCGGGATGGCGGTCGGTGCAGCCACTCTGGCCGCGGAGGGTTTGACCAGGTACCACGCACCCAGCGCTACCAGCACGATCAGAAAGGCTGCAAGAACAACGGTTTTTTTCTGAGTTCGCATGCGAGAGGGGCGCCGGGTCGGGAAATGGAAGTGTGCGCAGCTTTATCTACCTACGTTATATCCCTGTGACCCGGTCAGGAAGGTGACTGCTGACTGACAGCCGTGTCAGTTTGGTCGTATGGAGTCCCACTCGGTCACGTAGGCTGTTTTGCTTTTCTTGTTGTAGAGGCACAGTTCGGTACCTTGCCGGCCTTTCATGTGCTTTTGCGGGTACTGGCCTTGCAGCAGCAGGGCGGTGTAGCCGACCCGATCATCGAACTGTGCGGCGTTGCCGACGGGTTTGGCATTCGCAAGACCGCTGGCCTTGGTGCAACTGGCGAGTATGACTTTGTCGAAGGCGGCCCAGGCGTCGGGGCTGGAGGCGTGTACCTGGGTAGCGAGGGTAGTGAGGCAGACGAAGGTCAGGGTGACAGCTTTCATGGTTCAGGGATCCTTGGGCGGGTGCTGGCCAAGGTGTGAGTATGCCTGAAGGTCTGGGTCAGGCCGGAACCGGTTCCCGGCGGACCACATACATATCGGCGCTCTCATACAAGCGCCGTGCGCGAAAGTTGACTTCCAGCACTTTCAAATCGACATACCCTTCGCGCCGAAGTTGAAACACCTTGAAGGCATTGAGCAGCAACGCTCGCCCCAAGCCGCGGCCTTGAGCCCGCGGATGCACCACCAGATTTTTAATGTAGGCGCTGGTCCAGCACTGACATACACCCACGATACCCTGGGCATCCAGAGCGATGAAGCACAGTGTCGGATCATATTCAGGATCGGTTTCAAATCGCTGTTGCCATACGTCCAGAGCCGGGACGCGGCCACCTCCTTGCGAGTGACCCAGTTCCAGCAAGCGATGAACCTCTTCTGCCTGATCTGGACGATACCCGGTCAGGAGGATTCCCTGAGGCCAGATGATGGCGGGCACAGCTTCAACGAGACTGCGCCGCATGAGAAAGCAGAATTGCTCGTTCAAGACTCAATGACCTTGTTCGGCCACAGCCTTGGCCGCGTCGATCAGGCACTTGGTCAGCTCCGGCGAAGAGAACTTGGTCAGCACCGCATTCGCACCCGCAAGCCGTGCCTTTTCGCTGTTCATCGCACTGTCCAGGGACGTATGCAGCAGCACATAGAGGTGCGCGAAGTCCGGGGTTTCACGCAGGGTGCGGGTGAAGGCGTAGCCGTCCATTTCGGACATTTCGATATCGGAGACGATCAGGTTGATCTGCTGGGCGGTGCCTTGCAGATCCAGCAGGCAGTCGATGGCTTCCTTGGCGCTGCGGGCCGTGTGGCATTGAAGGCCCAGGTTGCGCAAGGTGTGCACCGATTGCTGCAGCGCGACCTGACTGTCATCGACCACCAGAATACGAGCGCTGCCCAGTATTTCTGCATCTTCCATGCTGAGCTCGGTCGGCGCCATGTCGATGGGTACCGGGGCGATGCCATGGATGACCTTTTCGATGTCCAGCACCTGCACCAGGGTGCCGTCGACCGAGGTGACGCCGGTGATGTACGAGCGCGAACCGCCAGAGCCGAAGGGTGGTGGACGGATGTCGGTGGTCAGGCAGTGCACGATCTTGCTCACCGCCTGCACATGCAAGCCTTGCTTGGAGCGGCTGACGTCAGTGACGATCAGGCACCCACCGTCAGGGTCTTCCAGCGGGCGCTCACCGATGGCGCGGCTGAGGTCGATCACCGACAACGAGGCGCCGCGCAGGGTGGCGATACCTTTGACGTGGGGATGCGATTCGGGGAGTTTGGTCAGTGGTGGGCAAGGGATGATTTCACTGACTTTGAGCAGGTTGATCGCCATCAGCTTGCCACTGCGCAAGGTAAACAGCAGAAGCGAAAGTGAATCTGCGCGGGCTTTGGTGGAGGACATAAAAACCTTCTGTGGAAAAAGGTGGTGAGGCGATCGGTGGATCACCCACAGCTATCGATGCCAGGTTATCGACTTGTCAGGGGCAGGCTTTAGTAAAAATCCCCTGAGCCGGTCCAGACCCATGCAAATTGAAACAAAAAAGCCCCGCCTCTTCAAAAGAGAGCGGGGCTCTTGTGTTACATCGAGCCGGGCGGAGTAGAACTTACTCGTCGTCGCCCATCTGCGATTGCAGGTAGTTCTCCATACCGATCTTGTCGATCAGGCCCAGTTGGGTTTCCAGCCAGTCGATATGTTCTTCTTCGGACTCAAGGATATCTTCGAGCAGTTCACGGCTACCGAAGTCGCCCACGGTTTCGCAATGCGCGATCGCCACTTTCAGATCGGCATGGCCGGTCTTCTCGATTCGCAGGTCACACTCGATCATTTCCTTGGTGTGCTCGCCGATCTGCAGCTTGCCCAGGTCCTGGACGTTCGGCAGGCCTTCAAGGAACAGGATGCGCTTGATCAGCTTGTCCGCGTGCTTCATCTCGTCGATGGATTCGTGGTACTCGTGTTTGCCGAGCTTGTTCAGACCCCAATCTTCGTACATGCGTGCATGCAGGAAGTATTGATTGATCGCGACCAGTTCATTGGCAAGGATCTTGTTGAGATGCTGGATGACTGTAACGTCGCCTTTCATGATGGGGTCCTGCCCTAGATTAACTGTCTATAAGGCAGAGTTTGAGCCGCACAACTAAGAGTGTCAAACCTAAGTTATTGAATAATATATGAAAATTAATCGGAATAAGAATGTTTGTGTTCCGCGTCTAGAGCCTAAGCAATTGATTTTCAGGCATAAAAAAACCGGACATGAGTCCGGTTCTTTGAAATACGGTATTTACGCAGCAGTAAATTCAACAGGAAAAGGGATCGCAGCCTGGGCCGTTTGCAATTTGGTCAGGGTCTCGCGGACCACTTCCTTGGCGAGGCAGGCACATTTGCCGCATTGACTGGCAACGCCGGTGGCCTGGCGCACTTCCTTGTAGCTGCAGCATCCTTCATAGATCGCATCGCGGATTTGGCCGTCGGTGACGCCAGTGCAGAGGCAAACATACATAAGTGAAAACCGTCGCTGTTTATGTCTCGAATGCGATGGATCTTAATGTTAACGAGAATGATTGTCAAAGTGCTTTGAGAGGGCTTTTTGACAGGCCTGACGAACGGTTGCCAACGATGCGCTGTAAACCGAAATACCCTTCGTCCTTTTTTACGTCCATGGGAGAAACCGTTACGGACAGGCCAAAAACGCAGTGTATGATGGCCGGTCTTTTCGAAACGGGTTCGTGTCACAGGGCTGTCGCCTGAAGGTGGCAGGCTGATGCAAACCTTGTTCTTAACGCTTCTACACCAGGAGATATCCAATGAGCGTACTCGTAGGCAAACAAGCCCCTGACTTCACCGTACCGGCCGTACTCGGCAATGGCGAAATCGTGGACAGCTTCACCCTGTCGTCGGCCATCAAAGGCAAATACGGCCTGGTGTTCTTCTACCCGCTGGACTTCACCTTCGTTTGCCCGTCGGAGCTGATCGCTCTGGACAACCGCATGTCTGAGTTCAAGGCGCGCAACGTTGAAGTGGTCGCTGTGTCGATCGACTCGCATTTCACCCACAACGCATGGCGCAACACCCCGGTAAACGATGGCGGTATCGGCGCGGTTCGTTACACCATGGCTGCCGACATCAAGCAGGAAATCATGAAGGCCTACGACGTTCAGTCCGCTGACGGCGTGGCGTTCCGTGGCGCATTCCTGATCGACGACAAAGGCGTTGTCCGCTCGCAGATCATCAACGACCTGCCGCTGGGCCGTAACATGGAAGAGCTGCTGCGTCTGGTCGACGCTCTGCAATTCCACGAAGAGCACGGTGAAGTTTGCCCTGCCAACTGGAAAAAAGGCGACAAAGGCATGAACGCTTCGCCAGAAGGCGTTGCGGCTTACCTGACCGAGCACGCTGCTGCACTGTAAGGCACGCTCCAGGTACAAAAAAACCGGCTATCGAGGCCGGTTTTTTTATGCTCGGGATTAAGTCACGCGCCCTGTAGGAGCAAAGCTTGCTCGCGATGGTCGTTAACGATAACGCAGGTAGTCTGACTCCCCGTGGTGTTCTTGAGTCCATCGCGAGCAAGCTCGGCTCCTACAAGGAGCAAAAGAGCAGAAAATCTTCAATCAATCGCCAAAGTCTTCCCAACCGCCCATTTGTTTCCAGCGGTTGACGATGCCGCAGAACAACTCGGCAGTCTTCTCGGTGTCGTAGCGAGCCGAGTGAGCCTCGCGACCGTCGAAGTCGATATCGGCAGCCTGACAGGCCTTGGCCAGCACGGTTTGACCATAAGCCAGACCCGCGAGCGTCGCGGTATCGAAACTGGAGAATGGATGGAACGGGTTGCGCTTCATGTCCAGGCGCGCGACCGCGGCATTGAGGAAGCCCAGGTCGAAACTGCTGTTGTGCCCAACCAGAATCGCCCGTTTGCAACCGTTGGCCTTGAGCGCCTTGCGCACGCCGCGGAAGATATCGTTCAGCGCCGCCTCTTCACTCACTGCCATGCGCAGCGGGTGATCGAGCTTGATCCCGGTAAACTCCAGGGCTGCCGCTTCGACGTTCGCTCCTTCAAAAGGCTCGACCCGGAAGAAGTAGGTGTGATCGGGGTACACAAAACCCTTTTCATCCATGGCGATCGTCGTTGCAGCGATTTCCAGCAGGGCGTCGGTGGCCGAGTTGAAACCACCGGTTTCTACGTCGACGACAACTGGCAGGTAGCCACGAAACCTGGCGGCCATTGGATGACGGGAACCGCCGCCACCGCCTTGACCTTCCTGTTCGTCGTCGAAATGGTCTTCACTCACGCGTGTTCCTCCAGCAGGCGCCAGCGCAGTTTTTCACCGGCGCGCAGCGGGATAACGGTCAGCTCGCCAAACGGCAGGCTGGTTGGGGCGGTCCATTCTTCGCGGACCAGGGTAATGCGATCGGTGTTGGCCGGCAGGCCATAGAAACGCGGGCCGTTGAGGCTGGCGAAGGCTTCGAGCTTGTCCAGCGCGTTGCGCTGTTCGAAGGCTTCGGCGTACATCTCGATCGCCGCATAAGCGGTGTAGCAACCGGCGCAGCCGCAGGCGGCTTCCTTGGCGTGCTGGGCGTGGGGTGCCGAGTCAGTGCCGAGGAAGAACTTTTCGCTGCCGCTGGTTGCGGCGTCGAGCAGGGCTTCCTGGTGCGTATTGCGCTTGAGGATCGGCAAGCAGTAGAAGTGCGGCCGAATTCCGCCCACCAGCATGTGGTTGCGGTTGTACAGCAGGTGATGCGCGGTGATGGTCGCGCCAACGTTGACTGACGCCGAGTTGACGAACTGCACGGCGTCGGCGGTGGTGATGTGTTCGAACACCACCTTGAGCGTCGGGAAACGCTCGACCACACGACGCATATGTTCATCGATGAAGATTTTTTCGCGGTCGAACACGTCGACATCGCCGCGGGTGACTTCACCGTGGATCAACAAGGGCATCCCGACTTCGGCCATGGCCTCGAGTGCAGGGAAGATCTTGTCGATGCTGGTGACGCCCGAGTCCGAGTTGGTGGTCGCGCCGGCCGGGTACAGCTTGGCGGCGTGAACGAAACCGCTGGCCTTGGCCTCGCGAATTTCTTCAGGCTGGGTGCGGTCGGTGAGGTACAGGACCATCAGCGGCTCAAACGGGCTGCCGGCCGGGCGGGCAGCGAGAATCCGCTGGCGATAGCCGTCGGCTTCAGCCGCATTGCGCACCGGTGGTACCAGGTTGGGCATGATGATGGCGCGGCCAAAGGTGCGCGCGACATCCGCGACGGTATTGGTCAACACGGCACCATCGCGAAGATGAATATGCCAGTCGTCGGGACGCAGCAGGGTCAGGCGGTCGGACATGAGGGGATTCCAGGCGGGTCAAACTGAAGGGAATGCTACCGGAAAAGACTCTTGCAGGCACTCGCTATCAAGTTTTACGGGAAGCTTCCGATATCCAACAGGTATGCCGTAAACATCTGTGTGTCGGTCTTTTTGTCGTAGAAGCCAGTGGAGCCTCCCGTGCGCCAGCGTTATTTAGCCTTGCTCAGTGTGTTTGCCAGCCTTCCCGCAATGGCGCTCACTTTCCAGACTCGCCTGGAGACCATTGAGTGGACGGTCGAAGGCGACAAATTCGAGTGCCGGCTGACTCAGCCGATCACCGATTTCGGCTCGGGCGAATTCGTGCGGCGCGCGGGCGAACAGGCGACGTTTCGTTTGAATTCCTACAACGCAATGATGGGCGGCGGTTCTGCCACCTTGCTGGCCGCTGCCGCGCCTTGGCAGCCGGGACGCGGTGATATCAATCTGGGCACGGTGAGGATCGGCAGCGGCAACGTCCTGTTCAACAGCTCGCAGGCCCAGGCTGGACGCTTGATCAGCGGCCTGATGGACGGACGCAGTCCCGTGGTCCGGCACTCTTCGGGCGATGGCCGGGCGTCGGAGGTGCGTTTGTTGCCGGTCAGGTTCAACAAGGCATTTGCCGACTATCAGGGCTGCGTGGCCAAGTTGCTGCCGCAGAACTTCGATCAGGTGAAGCAATCCCAGGTCGGCTTCCCCGGTGGCGGTATTGATCTGGATGCGGCCGCCAAGGCCAGGCTGCAAGTCATGCTGGAATACATGAAAGCCGATCCGACGGTCAATCGCATAGAACTGGACGGCCACTCCGATAACAGCGGCAATCGCCTGACCAACCGTGACCTGTCACGGCGTCGGGCGCTGGCGGTGATGGAGTTCTTCAAGGCCAACGGCATCCAGGAATCGCAAATCACCCTGCGTTTCCATGGCGAGCGGTATCCCCTGGCACCCAATTCCAGCAACGTTAACCGCGCGAAAAACCGTCGGGTAGCGATACGGCTGGAGCGGGGAGCCCCCGCGGAGCAGGTGGCCCCTCAAGCGACGAAGCCCGCCGCTTCGGCAACTTCCTGACCCCTTGGTCATCGTCGCGCTCTCGACATAATCTGTCGCTTCGTCGTCATAAGCTGTCGCGCCACTGTAAATTATCTTGCATGGGCGGTAGACTTGACGGCTTTCCGTAGAACCCCGTGGAGTGATGGCATGGCGGACGTAAACAAGGTCGTTCTGGCGTATTCCGGCGGCCTGGACACTTCGGTGATCCTCAAGTGGCTGCAGGATACTTATAACTGTGAAGTAGTGACCTTCACCGCTGACCTGGGTCAGGGCGAAGAGGTCGAACCTGCACGCGCCAAGGCTCAAGCCATGGGCGTGAAAGAGATCTACATCGACGACTTGCGCGAAGAGTTCGTGCGCGATTTCGTTTTCCCGATGTTCCGCGCCAACACCGTTTACGAAGGCGAGTACCTGCTGGGTACTTCCATCGCTCGTCCGTTGATCGCCAAACGCCTGATCGAAATCGCCAACGAAACCGGCGCTGACGCCATTTCCCACGGCGCCACCGGCAAGGGTAACGACCAGGTTCGTTTCGAACTGGGCGCCTACGCCTTGAAACCAGGTGTGAAAGTGATCGCCCCGTGGCGCGAATGGGACCTGCTGTCCCGTGAGAAACTGATGGATTACGCCGAGAAGCACGCGATCCCGATCGAGCGTCACGGCAAGAAAAAATCCCCGTACTCGATGGATGCCAACCTGCTGCACATCTCCTATGAAGGCGGCGTGCTGGAAGACACCTGGACCGAGCACGAAGAAGAAATGTGGAAATGGACCGTCTCCCCGGAGAAGGCTCCAGATAAAGCGCAATACCTGGAACTGACCTACCGCAACGGCGACATCGTTGCACTGGACGGCGTCGAAATGACCCCGGCCACCGTGCTGGCGACCCTGAACCGTATCGGTGGCGAACACGGTATCGGCCGTCTCGACATCGTCGAGAACCGTTACGTGGGCATGAAGTCCCGTGGCTGCTACGAAACCCCTGGCGGCACCATCATGCTGCGCGCTCACCGTGCGATCGAATCGATCACCCTGGACCGCGAAGTGGCTCACCTCAAAGACGAGTTGATGCCCAAGTACGCCAGCCTGATCTACACCGGTTACTGGTGGAGCCCTGAGCGTCTGATGCTGCAACAGATGATCGATGCCTCCCAGGCCCACGTGAACGGTGTGGTTCGCCTGAAGCTGTACAAGGGCAACGTGATCGTCACGGGTCGCAAGTCCGACGAGTCGCTGTTCGACGCCAACATCGCCACTTTCGAAGAAGATGGCGGCGCGTACAACCAGGCCGACGCAGCGGGCTTCATCAAGCTCAACGCCTTGCGCATGCGCATCGCGGCGAACAAAGGTCGCAAGCTGTTCTGAGACCTTTGATGTAATGGAATGTGTGGCCCGGTCGTCGACGGGGCCGCACATTTGAAAAGGGGGATCCTGCGCGCATCAGCTTTCTTCCTGGTTTTTGCTGCTACCTCTCTCATCCTTCCCTTCTGATTGATCGTCCACCGCTACGGGTTGCCGTGCGTCGATGGGCAAGTGTTGATCAATGACCGTCAAACCCTGTGAATTTAAATTGTAGGCAGCACAGAACGTTGTGCGGCAGCGTTTCTTCACGTGTTTTGAAGGGATGGCTGCACTTTCCTTGAGTTTTGAATCTGACTCGGTACAGGTGAGGAACATGACTGCGCGTGCAGCTTTTCCCGGTTCGTTGTGAATGCTTTCCATCAAGTGACTGAACTCGGCGCTTCCTGTCATCGCGCGTGCATCAACGACATACAGATCTCTCAGCCGTTCAGGCAAACGTACGCGGTGTAGCGCCGAATGAGCGACGCCAGAGACCGATTCTGAAGGTGGGTCTTGTGCTTTGGAGGGACGGCGAGTGGATCGGCCGCCAATGTCTGACGTCCTGCCAGCGGAAGTTCTACTCTTCTTGTTCTCGGGTTGCTCGGCACCGTCCATGACTTTTATGAAATGCTTTCCCTTTTCAAAGTCGGAGGGGGCGTAAAGCGATCGATAGTTGAAGTTGAGCGTGGCGAAGAATAGCAACAGCAGATAAAAGGGGAAGCTGATCAGGAACCAGATGTAGACGTCTCTATCCTCGTCATCGAGGAAGGGTAATGAAACGGCTGCCGATGTTTCAGACAGTGTGGCAAATATTGCAATCACTGTCATGGGGTTGCTTATTCTTTTTTTGAGCTTATCCATTTTCATTCTCGTTGGTCTGTTGATTGGGTGATGCTTGGTTGTTTTGAATTTAATGCATCTAACTGGTCTTGGGCATCCTGGAGTTTCTGTTTTTCAATTGATTTAATGTCAGGCAGGTGCTCTTCCTGTTTGTAATTTTCTTATGATCGATGCTGTGTTGTTTTTTGCTGTAAGAACGAGTGGATAAGTTGTGTGTGATGTTTCTGGAGTGGGGGTTGATATTGGATAACTCCGGTTGCCTTTAGTTTTTTAGTCGGGTAGACACATGTCTGATCGCTGTCTAAACATCAATTACTCTTGATTTTTTTGTTGCAGGTCGATACAAAAAAATAATTACAATTGGAAAGTCAAGACCTCAACAAAAGTTTTCTGCCCGGGGATTTCTTAGATTTTTTGTAAGAAAAATCTCTGATGTTTGTAGGGAATGTCTCTTGGTGCGAGTGGCCGGGGGGGGCGACATGCCAGGGACGAAACGACTAGGCTATTGTGCGGGCTCTAAAAATTCGAATAGCGAAATTGGACTTGCCCATGAATAAAGTGCTGATTGTGGATGATCACCCCGTCATTCGTCTTGCGGTACGAATGCTGATGGAGCGTCATGGCTACGAAGTCATTGCAGAAACAGATAATGGTGTGGATGCATTACAACTAGCCCGGGAATACATGCCGGACATTGTCATCCTGGATATTGGAATACCGAAACTGGATGGGCTGGAAGTTATTGCGCGACTGACATCGGCTGCGATGCCGATGAAAGTGCTGATATTGACTTCTCAGTCCCCTGGACATTTTTCCATGCGCTGCATGCAGTCGGGAGCCGCCGGATATGTGTGCAAACAACAGGACCTCACGGAGTTACTCAGTGCAATAAAGGCAGTCTTGTCAGGCTACAGTTACTTTCCCAATCAGGCCTTGCATACTGTGCGTGCCAGTCTTGGTAACGCCAGTGAAGCCGATATGGTAGATCGTCTGTCAGGGCGGGAAATGATGGTGTTGCAGCAGTTGGCCCGAGGCAAGACCAATAAAGAGATTGCCGATGGAATGTTTCTCAGCAACAAGACCGTCAGTACCTACAAGACCCGACTGCTGTTGAAACTCAATGCGCGCTCGCTGGTCGATCTGATCGAACTGGCCCAGCGTAACGGCCTGGCATGATGAGCCTGGGTTTGACGAAGTGCGACAGGCGAGCATTTATCGCGACTCGACACTTAGTAAAAAGCCTCCGTTTCGGGAGGCTTTTAGGTCTTACAGGTCAAAATCGTAATCGGCCAATTGCTTTTGCAGTCGGCGCTCCTCCAGCAGATTGTCGATGGTTCGGCGCTTGCTCAGGTTGGTTTTCGCAACTTCAGCCACCGGCTCGGCATCATCAGCCTCTACTGGGGTGAAGT
Organism: Pseudomonas sp. LBUM1649; assembly: GCF_059716155.1. Taxonomy (NCBI): domain Bacteria; kingdom Pseudomonadati; phylum Pseudomonadota; class Gammaproteobacteria; order Pseudomonadales; family Pseudomonadaceae; genus Pseudomonas; species Pseudomonas sp. LBUM1649. The sequence continues at coordinate 5,571,485 of NZ_CP166807.1, read as the reverse complement.
CGTCATCTACGTCCAATTGCTCTTTGCCAGTGCTCATTTAGTACTCCAGGCGAAGAAGGCCTTTGGGGCTCCTTATATCGACAATCGTGCGACGGGTAAAAAAGATTTTTTCAATCGATAAATCGAAAAACCCAATAGCGGCTCAATCGTCCGAGGTCTTGTGCTTGTATTCGCACAAGTCTTCGATCCGGCAACTGCCGCAGCGAGGCTTGCGGGCCAGGCAAACATAACGTCCGTGAAGGATCAGCCAGTGATGGGAGTCGAGCAGGTACTGCCTGGGCACGAACTTCATCAATTTATTCTCGACTTCGACCACATTCTTGCCGGGCGCGATGCCGGTGCGGTTGCTGACCCGAAAAATGTGGGTGTCCACGGCCATCGTCAATTGGCGAAATGCAGTATTGAGCACCACGTTGGCGGTCTTGCGGCCTACGCCGGGCAAGGCCTCCAGTTCCTCACGGGTCTGTGGTACTTCACCGGCATGACGCTCAACCAGCAGTCGGCAGGTCTCGATCACGTTTTTTGCCTTGCTGTTGTACAGGCCGATGGTCTTGATGTATTCCGACAATCCTTCGACGCCCAAGGCATGAATCGCCGCAGGGGTGTTGGCAGCCGGAAACAGTTTTGCCGTGGCCTTGTTGACGCCGACATCGGTCGATTGCGCCGAAAGAATCACCGCAATCAGCAATTCAAAGGGTGAGGAATAGGCCAGTTCGGTCTTCGGTTGCGGATTGTCTTCATGCAGCCTGCGGAAAATTTCCAGACGTTTTGCGGCATTCATGTGCGATGCGTTTCCTCGAAGGCGGTCAGTGTGAGGGTGGCCGGCGGTGCCATGCCTGCCAGGCGGCGATCAGCAATCCCAGCAGTATGAAGCCGCCAGGGGCCAGCGTGGCCAGTTGCAAGCCACCGTCAGCGGTCAGCACCCAGCCCTGCCAATCCGCGTGTGTCGCAGCCGCCAGCCACGATAGATGATTGCCGAGTGTCCCGTAGCCAATGAGTTCGCGCAGCAGGCCTAAGGCCACCATCGATGCGCCGAACAGGCCACAGAGGCGCCAACGTTCCTGCCAGGGGCTCTGGAAGAAATCACTGCGGTCCAGCACGACGCATTGCAAGGCGATCAAGCCGGCATAGATCCCGGCATGCTGATGCCATTGCAGCGACCAGACCTGTGCCCCAAGTTCTGCGCAACTGGTCAACGTTGCGGCAAGCAGCACGCTGGCCGGCAAATGGGTCGCCGGGAGGAGGCGCGAGCGCAAGACGTTCATGCAGAGGCCAAAAGCACTGGTCACCACCATGAACATCAACCACAGGCCCAGGGCATTGACCAGTGAGCCGGTGGCGCCAATCAGCGGCACGAGCATCAAGGTGTTCTGCAACCGCAACGATTTATTCATCTGCAGGGCTCCCAAGCAGTGAGTGCCGGTGCTCATCGAAATAGCGCAATGCCTCATGGGTGGCATGGATCACCGCTCTTGAGGTGATGGTCGCTCCCGCAATCTGGTCGAACTGTCCCTGGTCTTTTTTCAAGGCCCAAGCGTTGTCACCCGGATCGGTTCGCGACCTGCCGGAAAATGCGTCAAGCCAGGCATTGGGCCAGTCGGCGATGCGTGCGCCGAGCCCCGGGGTTTCCGTTTGCTTGAGGGTTTTGATCCCCAGCAGTCTGCCGTCGGTATCGATGGCGATCAGCAAATCGATGGCGCCCGCGTAGCCCAGGGTCTGGCTGCGCAGCAACACGGCACAGGCTCGGCCGGCCTTGGTCGCGCGGTAACCCGCCAGCAGCGTGCTGTTGCCCAGCGCGGTGTTTTCAAGGCCGAGCGGTTGTTCCAGCGGTTGGTTGTCGTAGCTGTCGGGCGGTAGCAGGTCCAGCAGGTTGCGACTGTCGATCAGGCGCTGCTCCGCCGCAATGCGTGGCGCGCTGGCGTGCTGCGCGAGATAGGTCAGGCCAGCCCCGAGGGCGGCCAGTAATGCGAGGATGGCGGCGCTCGACGCTCGGCTCATGGTGCGCTCCGCTCTTGCCTGGCTGCCACCAGCCGCTCCAGCGCCGGTACACAGAGGTTCATCAACAGCACGGCAAAGGCCACGCCGTCCGGGTAGCCGCCCCAGGTGCGAATAAGATAGGTCAGCAACCCCACGCCTGCACCAAACAGCAATCGCGCACCGGGGCTTTTGGCGCCGGACACCGGTTCAGTGACGATGAAGAATGCTCCCAGCATGCTGGCGCCGGTGAGCAGATGAAACAGCGGCGAACCATGGGAGTCTGAGCCCGAACCGTTCCAGCACAACAGGCTGATGACGAACAGGCTGGCGAGCATGCCGACCGGTGCATGCCAGCTGAACACGCGGCGTTGCAGCAAAAACGCGCCACCGGCTAGAAAGGCCAGGTTGACCCATTCCACGCCGCTGCCGCCGAACTGACCAAAGGCCGGATTCGCCGAGAACAGTTCGTCCATGGTCAGGCTTTTGTTGATCCGCAGGCTGTCCAGTGCCGTGGCCCGGACCCAGGCGTCCGGGCTGTGGCCGAAGCCGAACACTTGCTGCACACCACTCCACAGGTCCATGACGTGGGAGGTAGGCCAATGGGTCATTTGTTGTGGAAAGGTCACCATCACCAGGGCGAAACCGAGCATCGCCGGGTTGAACGGGTTGCTGCCGACCCCGCCATACAGGTGCTTGCCGAACACCATGGCAAGCGCGGCAGCACTGACCGTCAGCCACCAGGGACAATAGGGCGGCAAGGCCAGGGCCAGTAGCGTAGCACTGACCAGGGCGCTGCCGTCGCTCAAGGTGGGCTTGAGCGCGCGTTTGCGCAAACGCAGCACCGCCGCTTCAACGGCCAACGCACTGCTGCCTGCCAGCAACAGGTTGATCAACACCCCCCAGCCGTAGAACCAGAACAACGCCAACATCCCTGGCAGCGTCGCCAGCAGAACCAGTTTCATCGCCTGCTGCAGGCGCTCGTCGACCGATTCAAGGGGCGGCATGGGCATCCACCTGGCCTTCGGCTTCGCTCAGGGCTCGCTCCAGGGCTTCGATCTGCTCGGCGGGTGCTGCGCTGGCCTGGGCTTTCTTCAGTTCGGCGCGGCGCATGGCCAGCTGAACTTTTGCGCGTTTCAGCTCGGCGTCCTGCGCCGGAGCCGCGACGGGTGCCCTGGGAGCCGGCGGCGCAGTGCGCTCCAGTTGGGCCAAGGCTTGCTCGGCGGCTTCAAACTGCTGTTGCAAGACAATCAACTGCGATTGCTGTTCGAAGGTCGGTGGATGACCGAAGGCCTTGAGCGACTTGTTCAATTGCGCCCGGCTCATCGCCAGGTCGACCTTGGCTTTTTTCAGGGCCGCATCAGCATTCGCGGCCTTCTGCGCGCGGACGCGCTCCAGGGCCGCCTGTACCGGGTCGAGCGTCATGTGTGTGTGTGCTGGGCTGGGCTGGGCGGCCCGTTGCGCACGGGCCTCTCGCTCGGCAGTTTTTTGTTGTTCTTCACGCTGCAAGCGGGCGTTGCGCTGCTCGAAACGGCGCCGTGCATGATTGCGTTTGGCGGCGCGGGCCCGTTGCTCTTCCAGGCTGAAGGCCAGGCCACCGACAATCGGCAGCACGCTGCTCAAGGGCAGCGGATGCATTTCGATGCAGTCCACCGGGCATGGCGCCACGCAAAGGTCGCAACCGGTGCATTCGTCGATGATGACCGTGTGCATCAACTTGGCCGCGCCGACGATGGCATCCACCGGACAGGCCTGAATGCATTTCGTGCAACCAATGCACTCCGCTTCACGAATATAGGCAATCTGCGCCGGGGCCGAGCCGCGACTGACGTCCAGTTCCAGCACCGGCACGTGCAACAGTTCGGCCAGGGCGTTGATGGTTTCACTGCCGCCAGGCGGGCATTTGTTGATGGGCTCACCGCTGGCGATACCGGCGGCGTACGGCTTGCATCCGGGATGGCCACACTTGCCGCATTGGGTCTGCGGCAAGAGGGCGTCGATGCGTTGAATCAGACTCATGTTTTGATCAGTCCGCTGAATCCGAGAAAGGCCACTGCAATCAAACCGGCGCCGATCAGGTCGATCGGCAGGCCGCGAAAGGGCAGGGGCACATCGTTGTCGAGTATGCGCTGGCGCAGGTCATGGAACAGACTCAGTACCAGCCAGAAGCCCAGCCCGGCACCGAGGCTCAAGGCTGTGGCGTTAAGAAATCCTTTGTCCTCCCGAGCGTTGAGCAATGCCACGCCAAGCACCCCGGCATTGCACAGCAGCAACGGCCAGAGGCCTTCGAAGGACAGTGTCGAAAACACCCGTGCAAGCAGCTTCAACAACGGACCGATCAGCAGCGTACTCAATGGCAGAAACACGAACAGGTGCAGCGCCGTCAACTCCAGCGGTACCAGCAGCCATTGATAGAACGCATAGCCGAGCACCCCGGTGATCAGCATCAGCCCGGTCGTCGCGATGCCCAGGGCATGGACTTGGCGACGTTCGCTGCCCAGCAGCGGATCGACACCCAGCGGCCAGTGCAACACGAGGTTGTTGAGCAGGGCGGTGCTGATAAGCGTAAGCAGGGTTTCGGTCATGATCGTGCTTTGTGGCGAGGGGATTTATCCCCGTTCGGCTGCGAAGCAGTCGTAAATCCGAACAACTCGGTCTGTTTGAACGGACGCTGAGGGCCGCTTCGCGGCCCAATGGGGCGGTGCGACGTTTCGCTAAATCCCCTCACCACACATTTCTTGCTCGCCTTAAAATTGTCGTAAGTGAACAGCATTGCGGCAAGAACGGGGCTTTTCAACGCAGCGGTCTAAAAAGTTTAGGCATTATCCGGCAAGGACGGAGGGTGGGCCAGACATGAAAATCCCACAGTCGCGCCAGGCACGACTGTGGGATCGGTTTACCGCAGTGCCTTACTTGATCCGCTGACCAGGCTTGGCGCCGCTGTCAGGGCTGAGCAGGTAGATTTCTTCACCGCCAGGACCGGCCGCCATCACCATGCCTTCGGAGATCCCGAATTTCATTTTGCGCGGCTTGAGGTTGGCGATCATCATGGTCAGGCGACCATCGAGCTTGGACGGGTCCGGATAAGCGCTCTTGATCCCGGAGAATACGTTGCGCTGCTCGTCACCGATGTCCAGGGTCAGGCGCAACAGCTTGTCGGCGCCCTCCACGTGTTCGGCCTTGACGATCAGGGCGACGCGCAGGTCGACCGCCGCAAAGGTATCGAACTCGATCTCCGGCGACAGCGGATCCTTGGCCAGCTCGCCATTACCCGCCGGTGCGGCTTCGCCGGTGTCGGTCTGGCTGGCGGTCAGGTCTTCTTTCGAGGCGTCGGTCATGGCCTGCACTTTTACCGGGTCGATACGGGTCATCAGCGGCTTGAACTCGTTCAGCTGATGGTTGGCGAGCAAGGTCGCGTGGTCGTTCCAGGTCAGCGGCGCGACGTTGAGGAACGCCTCGGCATCGGCGGCCAGCAGCGGCAGCACCGGTTTGAGGAAGATCACCAGTTGACGGAACAGGTTGACGCCGGTGGCGCAGATGGCCTGGACTTCATCCTGCTTGCCTTCCTGTTTGTTCAGCGACCATGGTGCTTTGTCGGCGATCCAGGCGTTGGCACGGTCGGCCAGGCCCATGATCTCGCGCATGGCGCGGGCAAAGTCGCGGGCTTCATAGGCGTCGGCGATGCTTGGCGCGGCGGCCAGGAAAGCTTCGGTCAGCTCCGGCGCGGCGTTGGTCTCAACCATCACGCCGGCATTGCCCTTGTTGATGAACCCGGCGCAACGGCTGGCGATGTTGACGACTTTGCCGACCAGGTCGGAGTTGACCTTCTGTACGAAGTCTTCGAGGTTCAGGTCCAGGTCGTCGACGCCACGGCCCAGTTTGGCCGCGTAGTAGTAGCGCAGGTATTCCGGCGACAGGTGGTCCAGGTAGGTCCGGGCCTTGATGAAGGTGCCACGGGACTTGGACATTTTCTGGCCGTTGACGGTCAGGTAGCCGTGCACGTTGATGCCGGTTGGCTTGCGGTAACCCGCGCCTTCGAGCATCGCTGGCCAGAACAGGGCGTGGAAGTTGACGATGTCCTTGCCGATGAAGTGGTACAGCTCGGCGGTGGAGTCCTTGCCCCAGAACGCGTCGAAGTCCAACTCCGGCGTGCGGTCGCAGAGGTTCTTGAAGCTCGCCATGTAGCCGATCGGCGCGTCCAGCCACACGTAGAAGTACTTGCCCGGCTCGTCGGGGATTTCAAAACCGAAATAAGGCGCATCGCGGGAGATGTCCCACTGTTGCAGGCCGGCATCCAGCCACTCGGCGATTTTGTTGGCGACGGCGTCTTGCAGGGTGCCGCTGCGGGTCCAGGTTTGCAGCATTTCCTGGAAGTCCGGCAGCTTGAAGAAGAAGTGCTGGGAATCCTTGAGCACCGGGGTGGCGCCGGAAATCGCCGACTTTGGATCCTTCAGGTCGGTCGGTGCGTAGGTCGCGCCGCATTTTTCGCAGTTGTCGCCGTACTGGTCTTCGGTGCCGCATTTCGGGCAGGTGCCCTTGATGAAGCGGTCGGCCAGGAACATTTTCTTTTCCGGGTCGAAATACTGCGTGATCGACCGCGTGGCGATGTGCCCGGCGTCGCGCAGCTTCAGGTAGATCTGGCTCGACAGCTCACGGTTTTCTTCAGCGTGAGTGGAGTGGAAATTGTCGAAGTTCACCAGGAACTCGGCAAAGTCGGCGCTGTGTTCAGCCTGGACGTTGGCGATCAGTTGTTCCGGGGTGATGCCTTCCTTTTCCGCGCGCAGCATGATCGCCGAACCGTGGGCGTCGTCGGCGCAGACATAAATGCATTGGTTGCCGCGGTGCTTCTGGAAGCGCACCCACATATCGGTCTGGATGTATTCCAGCATATGGCCGAGGTGAATCGAACCATTGGCATAGGGCAGGGCGCTGGTGACGAGAATCTTGCGTGGCTCGGACATGGGGCTCGGCTACTTGATGAAACGGAGGTCGGCCACTATAAAGCGCCGGCAAAGATATTTCACCCCTGCAAATCGTTGCCGGGCATGCCGTCCGGAAGACAGAAGGGGTAGGATACCCACCATCTTTTCCCAGTCTTGTTTCGGAGTTGCCCATGAGCGCCGTCAATCGCGCAGCGGTGGAAGCCGTCCTTCGCCAATACACCGACCCCTATCTGAACCAGGATCCGGTCAGCGCCGGTTGCGTGCGCAACATCGAGATCCAGGGCGAGCGCGTCAGCGTGCAGCTGGAACTGGGTTATGCCGCCGGTTTGTTCAAGAGTGGATGGGCGCAGATGCTGCAAATGGCCATTGAAGGCCTTGACGGTGTCAGCGCTGCCCGCGTCGACATCACCAGTGTGATCGCCGCGCACAAGGCCCAGGCACAGATCCCGGGCCTGGCCAACGTCAAGAACGTCGTGGCCGTGGCATCCGGCAAGGGCGGCGTGGGCAAGTCCACCACCGCCGCCAACCTGGCCTTGGCCCTGGCCCGCGAAGGCGCCAAGGTCGGGATTCTCGATGCGGACATCTACGGTCCGAGCCAAGGCATCATGTTCGGCATCGCCGAAGGCACCCGGCCACAGATCAAGGATCAGAAATGGTTCGTACCGATCCAGTCCCATGGTGTCGAAGTGATGTCCATGGCGTTCCTCACCGACGACAACACGCCGATGGTCTGGCGCGGGCCGATGGTCTCCGGCGCATTGCTGCAACTGGTGACACAAACTGCGTGGGGCGACCTGGATTACCTGGTCATCGACATGCCGCCAGGCACCGGCGACATCCAGCTGACCCTGGCGCAGAAAGTCCCGGTGGCCGGCGCGGTGATCGTGACCACGCCACAGGACCTGGCACTGCTGGACGCACGCAAGGGCGTGGAGATGTTCCGCAAGGTCAACATCCCGGTGCTGGGCGTGGTGGAAAACATGGCCGTGCACATCTGCTCGAACTGCGGGCATGCCGAGCATCTGTTCGGTGAGGGCGGCGGTGTGAAGCTGGCCAATCAATATGGCGTCGAGCTGCTGGCTTCGTTGCCACTGGCGATGGCTATCCGCGAACAGGCCGATGGTGGCAAGCCGACTGTGATCGCCGAGCCGGACAGCCCGATTGCACTGGTTTACCAGGAACTGGCCCGCCATGTCGGCGCGCGGATCGTGTTGCAGGAAGCCGCCACGCCGGCGATGCCGAATATCACCATCAGCGACGATTGATCCGCTGAAGAAACGCGATCCAATTGTGGGCGAGCTGTGGCGAGGGGATTTATCCCCGTTGGACTGCGAAGCAGGCCCATTTTTTTGGGGCGGCTGCGCCACCCAACGGGGATAAATCCCCTCGCCACAGCCGCTCCCACATATGTTTTGTGCAGGCCCTAAATACGCAATCCGCCATCCATCTCCAGAATCCGACCGGTGTAGTAGTCGTTTTCGAAAATGTAGGCCGCCGAGTGAGCAATCTCTTCCGGTTTGCCCATGCGCTTGAGCGGAATTCCCGATGTTATCTTCTCCAGCGCTTCAGGTTTCATGCCCTGCGTCATTTCGGTTTCGATGAAGCCCGGTGCAATGCCGGCCACGCGAATACCGTAGCGCGCCAGTTCCTTGGCCCAGGTCACGGTTGCTGCCGCGACACCGGCCTTGGCGGCGGAGTAGTTGGTCTGGCCGACGTTGCCGGCGCGGGAAATCGACGAAATATTGATGATCGCGCCGCTGTTGTTGAGCTCGACCATTTTCGCCGCGACTTCACGGGTGCACAGAAATACGCCGGTCAGATTGACGTCGATGACCGCCTGCCACTGGGCCAGGCTCATCTTGGTCATCTCGCCGTCCTTGACCTTGAGCAGCAGGCCGTCGCGCAGGATCCCGGCGTTGTTGATCAGGCCATGGATCGCGCCGAAGTCGTCGGCGACCTGGGCGACCATGTGGGTCACTTGCTCTTCGTTGGCGACGTTGCATAGATAGGCTCGGGCTTCGACGCCCAAGGCCGTGCAGGCAGCGACGGTATCGTCGAGCTTTTCCTGGTTCAGGTCCACGAGCGCCAGCTTCGCGCCCCTGGCGGCGAAATACTCTGCCATGGAGCGGCCTAAACCCTGGCAACCGCCCGTGATAATGATTACTTTGTCAGTGAGTTGCATTCGTATGCCCCCGGTAACAGATCTGAGTGGATTCCTTTTAGAGAGTCTCTCGATCTGCGCCTGACATGGCCTGGCTGCACATGAGAACTGCCCCGATCGCGTACCGGGACTTTCCCGGGGCGCCCGTCCGTTTTTTCGACGGAATCTCTATAAGGAGTCATAAATTGAGCGTTGAAGCGGCCAAGAATGCCCGAGAATTGCTTCTCAAGGAATACCGTGGAGTGCTTTCGACGCATTCCAAGTCTATGCCAGGTTTCCCGTTTGGTTCTGTGGTGCCTTATTGCCTGGACGACGAGGGTCGACCGCTGATGTTGATCAGCCGCATCGCCCAACACACCCATAATCTGCAAAAAGACCCGAAATGCTCGCTTTTTGTAGGCGAGCGTGGGGCCGAAGACGTGCAAGCCGTTGGTCGCCTGACCTATCTGGCCGAGGCACAACAGCTTCAAGACGAGGAGGCCATCGAAGCGGCCGCCGAGCGTTATTACCGCTACTTCCCTGATTCGCAGAACTATCACAAGGCCCACGATTTCGATTTTTGGGTGCTCAAACCTGTACGCCATCGGTACATCGGCGGTTTTGGTGCGATTCACTGGGTCAACGATCTGATCCTGGCCAACCCCTTTGCGGGCAAGGCCGAGGTGAGCATGGTCGAACACATGAACGCCGATCACGCCAAGGCCATTGCCCATTACGTCGATCTGGCCGGTCTGCCGAAAACCTCGCCGGCGCAACTGGTCGGTATCGACAGCGAAGGTATGCACCTGCGCATCGGTCAAGGACTCTACTGGCTGCGATTCCAGGCGCCATGTAATACGCCGACACAAGTCCGCGAAGCCTTGGTTTCCCTGGCTCACGCCGAGCATTGGCCGAAAAATGCAGTGGCTGACGCTTGAATTCACGAAACGGCGACGTCATCTAAGGATTACTGGCAAGGCATTCTTGCGTTGAGGAACCATTTGATGCGCCCTTTTTTGTTGCTCTTTCTGCTGTTCCCGGTGTTGGAGCTGTTCGTATTCGTCAAGGTGGCAGGGGCTATCGGGTTTTTCCCGGCCCTGCTGCTGATCATTCTCGGCTCGATGTTCGGGGTTTTCGTGTTGCGCGTCGCCGGGCTGGCCACGGCGCTGCGTGCCCGCGAAAGCCTGAACCGTGGCGAGCTGCCCGCCCAGACCATGCTTGAAGGCCTGATGCTGGCATTGGCCGGTGGCCTGTTGATCCTTCCGGGTTTCATCAGCGACGTGATCGGCCTGATCATGCTGCTGCCGATCAGCCGTCGCCTGCTGGCCAATAAAATGCGCCAGCGTGCCGAGGAGCAAGCGATCCGCCAGCGTGCGTTCGCCGATGACCTTCAGTCCCGTGGCGGCCCTGCGCCACGCGAGCCACTGGGCCGCGAGCCTAACGTGATCGAAGGCGAGTTCGAACACCGCGATACCAAGTAACACCCCTATCGGCACGGCATCTTCGGGTGCCGTGTTCGTTTTCGGGAGATCGCCGTAAAAATTTTTCGATCCCCGCCCTTGTAATAAGCTTATGCGCCCTTATGTAACGGTCACCGCAAGGTTTCTGGTGATCACGCCAGACAGACTTCCGCGGTTCGCTCGACGAACCGCACCCGGCACCGCCGGACTTTGTTAAACCCGCCGGGACTACACCGGCCGATGAAAACCACAATTAGGAGAGATCGACAATGAAGCTTCGTCCTCTGCATGACCGCGTCGTCATCCGTCGCAGCGAAGAAGAAAAGAAAACCGCTGGCGGTATCGTCCTGCCAGGTTCGGCTGCTGAAAAAGCCAACAGCGGCGAAATCCTCGCTGTCGGCACCGGCCGCGTACTGGAAAACGGTGAAGTGCGTGCACTGTCCGTGAAAGTGGGCGACAAGGTTGTGTTCGGTCCTTACTCCGGCAGCAACACAGTGAAAGTCGACGGCGAAGACCTGCTGGTAATGAGCGAGAACGAAATCCTCGCTGTTGTCGAAGGCTGATTACCCGCTCATTTTCCCGTTACTACAAAGTATTTAAGGAATATCGATCATGGCTGCTAAAGAAGTTCTGTTTGGCGATTCCGCCCGCAAGAAAATGCTCAAAGGCGTCAACGTCCTGGCTGACGCGGTAAAAGCGACCCTGGGCCCGAAAGGCCGTAACGTGATCATCGAGAAGAGCTTCGGCGCTCCGACCATCACCAAGGACGGCGTTTCCGTAGCCAAAGAAATCGAACTGGAAGACCGTTTCGAAAACATGGGCGCGCAGCTGGTCAAAGACGTTGCCTCCCGTGCCAACGATGACGCAGGCGACGGCACCACCACCGCTACCGTTCTGGCTCAGTCGATCGTCAACGAAGGCCTCAAAGCCGTCGCTGCCGGCATGAACCCGATGGATCTGAAGCGCGGTATCGACAAAGCGACCATCGCCATTGTCAAAGAGCTGAAAAACCTGTCCAAGCCATGCGCTGACACCAAGGCAATCGCTCAGGTTGGCACCATCTCGGCCAACTCCGACAACTCCATCGGCGACATCATTGCCGAAGCCATGGAAAAAGTCGGTAAAGAAGGCGTGATCACCGTTGAAGAAGGCACTGGCCTGGAAAACGAACTGTCGGTTGTAGAAGGCATGCAGTTCGACCGTGGCTACCTGTCCCCGTACTTCGTCAACAAGCCGGAAACCATGGTTGCCGAGCTGGACAACCCGCTGGTTCTGCTGGTCGACAAAAAGATCTCGAACATCCGCGAAATGCTGCCAGTGCTGGAAGCCGTTGCCAAAGCCGGCCGTCCACTGCTGATCGTTTCCGAAGACGTTGAAGGCGAAGCCCTGGCGACTCTGGTCGTGAACAACATGCGTGGCATCGTTAAAGTCGCAGCCGTCAAGGCTCCAGGCTTCGGCGACCGCCGCAAGGCCATGCTGCAGGACATCGCCGTTCTGACCGGCGGTACCGTTATCTCCGAAGAAATCGGCCTGAGCCTGGAAGCAGCCACCCTGGAAAACCTGGGCAGCGCCAAGCGCGTGACCATCTCCAAGGAAAACACCATCATCGTTGACGGTGCTGGCGTTGCAGGCGACATCGAGTCCCGCATTGCTCAGATCCGTGCTCAGGTTGCCGAGACTTCCTCGGACTACGACCGTGAAAAACTGCAAGAGCGTCTGGCCAAGCTGTCCGGCGGCGTTGCAGTGATCAAGGTTGGTGCTGGTTCCGAAGTAGAAATGAAAGAAAAGAAAGCCCGCGTTGAAGACGCCCTGCACGCTACCCGTGCAGCCGTTGAAGAAGGCGTGGTACCTGGCGGTGGCGTTGCGCTGATCCGCGCTCTGCAAACCCTGAACGATCTGAAAGGCGACAACGCTGATCAGGACGTAGGTATCGCTGTTCTGCGCCGTGCCGTTGAAGCACCGCTGCGTCAGATCGCTGCCAACAGCGGTGACGAGCCAAGCGTTGTGGTCAACGAAGTCAAGAACGGCAAAGGTAACTTCGGTTACAACGCTGCGACTGGCGAATACGGCGACATGATCGAAATGGGTATCCTGGATCCGACCAAGGTCACCCGTTCCGCGCTGCAAGCTGCATCGTCGATTGGCGGTCTGATCCTGACCACCGAAGCTGCGGTAGCTGATGCACCGAAGAAAGACAGCGGTGCTGGCGGCGGCATGCCAGACATGGGCGGTATGGGCGGCATGGGCGGCATGATGTAAGCCAGCCTTACCCCTGTACTAAAAAACCCCGTCTGCGTAAGCAGGCGGGGTTTTTTTTACCTTCGGCATGGCTTTGACGCCAGACCGCAGCGCGGCCATCGCGGGCAAGCCTTGCTCCTACAGGTATGTGGTGTTACGCAGGCATTGTGTCCGACTCCGTTCCTGTAGGAGCAAGGCTTGCCCGCGATGGCGTCAGTTCAGGCGCTTACAGGTTCCCTCTCGACTACCCGCTCAGCTTTCAATGCTGGCCGATAAAGAATCCAGTAATACGCCCCCAGGCAAATCAGCCAGCAGAACACCGCCGTCCACACGTTGTGCGAAAAAAAGTGTGCCCCCTGCAGCATCCGACCGATGGAAAACACCATGCCCAGGGCAAAGGCGAAAACCAGCGCCGCACGTGCCATGCGTGGACGGCGATCACGCAACACGAAGAACAGCGCAAACAGGGTGAATCCGGTCGCGGCGTGACCGCCAGGCCAGCAACGACCCGGTTTTTCCGTGGCCGGACGCGGGCTCAACAATTCACTGTAGGTCTCGTGACCGCCGAATTGCTCAAGGCTCCACGGGCATTGCACCGCTGTTACCGCTTTCATCGGGGTGACGAAGGAAGTCGCCAGCCCCAGGGACAGCACCAGGCAGCCCAATTCCCGCTTGAACGGCTTGAGCCGGGTCATGAAGAACGAACTGACAAAACCGAGGATAGCCAGCACCGAGAAGGCGATGACCACTTGCTTGGCCCGGTCATGCAGGACGGTTTCCAGGAAATAACTGTGCCGCCCGATGAAATCCCCGGCGACCGGGTCGTAGAACAACCTGGCCAGGTCCATGTCCAGGGTCGTCAGTTCGAGCAATACCAGAATGATTGCTGCAACGGCGGGAACACCCAGGCACACCCAGAAGTTGAGCGGGCGAGAAGCGGGGCGTGCAGAGATCGAAACCATGGCAAATCCTTGGTCAGTGAAGTGTTCTTGAATACGCAGCCGCGCGGAGTCTGCGCTCGATCCTGTCGTCAACCTGTGAACCGATAGTGAAAAAAACGTTGAGGCTCGAGCCGGCCATTTCGCCAAACTGACGACTGCACACAACCCTGGCCCTGAGTCACACTTGGCCTTAAGCTGCGCGGGCCAAGACGGCCGTTACTGTGTACGGAGGAGGTGCCCATGCGAATTTTATTGGTTGAAGACAACCGCGATATCCTGGCCAATCTTGCCGATTACCTGGGACTCAAGGGCTATACCGTGGATTGCGCACAGGACGGTTTGTCGGGCCTGCATCTGGCGGCCACTGAGCATTATGACTTGATCGTGCTCGATATCATGCTGCCCGGCATCGACGGTTACACCCTGTGCAAACGCCTGCGCGAAGATGCGCGGCGCGACACACCGGTGATCATGCTCACCGCTCGCGATCAACTGGACGACCGGCTGCAGGGCTTCAAGTCCGGTGCCGACGATTACCTGGTCAAACCCTTTGCCTTGTCTGAGCTGGCGGCGCGGGTCGAAGCAGTGATGCGTCGCACCCAAGGGGGCGGTCGCCGAACCTTGCAGGTCGGCGACTTGAGTTATGACCTCGACACGCTGGAAGTCACCCGCGAAGGCCGATTGCTCAAACTCAACCCGGTGGGCCTGAAGTTGCTGGCGGTACTGATGCAGAAAAGCCCGCATGTATTGCGCCGCGAAATTCTCGAAGAGGCCCTGTGGGGTGATGACTGCCCGGACAGCGACAGCCTGCGCAGCCACATCCATCAATTGCGCCAGGTGATCGACAAGCCGTTCGCCAAACCGCTGCTGCAAACCGTGCACGGTGTGGGTTACCGCCTGGCCGAGGGGCGTGATGGAGTTTAAACAGAGCCTTGCTCAACGGATCATCATTGCCTTTGCGCTGATGAGCGCACTGGTGGCGGGCGCCTTTGCCATGGGCATCGTCGCCACTGTGCACCTGGTGGAAGAAAAACTGATCTCGGCGGGCCTGGGCGGCGATTTGCAGCGCCTGTTGCTGATGGACAAAGTCTCGGACTGGAGCCATCGCCCGGAACCGGACCAGTTGTTCTATTTCAGCGGCGGGCCGGGTGATTTCGAGTTGCCCAAGGATTTGCGGCACCTGGATTCGGGGTTTCACGAGGTCTTTCGCGAGCAGCTGTCGTACCACGCGATGGTCGAGATCGTCGATGGCCGGCGGTATGTGCTGTTGCAGGACCAGAGTGACTTCGAAGAACGCGAGCGGGTGCTGTTTG
The DNA here is from genome assembly GCF_059716155.1 of Pseudomonas sp. LBUM1649. Lineage (NCBI taxonomy): Bacteria > Pseudomonadati > Pseudomonadota > Gammaproteobacteria > Pseudomonadales > Pseudomonadaceae > Pseudomonas > Pseudomonas sp. LBUM1649. The sequence goes on along the minus strand of NZ_CP166807.1, from coordinate 5,556,476 downwards.
CCGTGGTGCTGGTGGGGTTCGTGCTGAGTCTGGCGCTGGCGGTGTTCCTCGGCTGGGTGCTGGCACGCAAGGTGATGGCGCCGGTGGTAAGGCTGGCGCGCCAGGTCCGTCATCGCGATCAGTTGCTGGGGCTGGCACCGCCACTGGCGCCGGATTATGCGGCCGATGAAGTGGGTGAGCTGGCCGTGGCCTTCGACGCTACCCTCGGCCGTTTGCGCCAGGCGCTGACCCGCGAGCGCATGTTCACCAGTGACGTCAGCCATGAACTGCGTACACCCTTGATGGTGCTGGCCAGTTCCTGCGAGTTGCTGTTGGAAAACCCCGGCATCGATCAGCGCGGCCGTGCCCAGGTCGAGCGAATTGCCCGCGCCAGTGAAGAGATGCGCGAGTTGGTACAGACCTTCCTGATGCTGGCCCGCACCCAGCGCGAAGACGCCGGCATGTCTGCGCAGCAGACGTTGGGCGAAGTAGCCGATGGGCTGATCAGCCTGTGGCGCGAGCCGATCGAGGCCAAAGGTCTCAAGCTGATCGTCGACTGGGGAAGCCCACACAATACCCGTTACAACGCGACGCTTCTGCATGCGGTCATGGGCAACCTGCTGCGTAACGCGGTGCATTACACCGACCGGGGGTTTATCCGACTGAGCCTGATGCCCATGGGGTTCGTGGTCGAGGACAGTGGCGTAGGCATTCCCGAGGAAAAACGCGAAGCGATGTTCGAACCTTTCGTGCGAGGTAACGAGAAACGCGGAGAGGGCCTCGGGCTTGGGCTATCGTTAGTACAACGGATCTGTGAAAACCAGGGCTGGAGCGTCAGCCTGACGACCATGGAACCCAATGGCTGTCGTTTTCAGGTTCAGTTCAATACGTCAAATGTGAGTTGATCGGCCGGTAGAGAGCTGATCGAGATCGTCACTTGTAAAACTTCGAAACGATTCGAGGTTTCCCAATACAAATTTTTCACAATCAGATGACCTGACACTGACACATCGCTACCTAAGGTGGTCGGTATCAGAAGCTCAGGAGACATTGAAGATGGTGGATGGCCCGATCAAACTGGATTTTTCCAAAAAGTACGACGATCAACACGCCCAACGTTACCTGCGCAAGCATAAGGATGGCGTTGGCCGCCGCTTGTCCCACTGGCGCGATGAGCAAATGGCGCGCAAGGCGCTGACATTGGTCGGCGAACCGGGCCTGGTCCTCGATCTGCCCTGCGGCGCGGGGCGTTTCTGGCCGTTGCTGGCGGAAAAACCCAACCGCGTGATCATCGGTGCCGACAATTCCGAGTCCATGATCAAGATCGCTACACAGTCGCAACCGGCTGAAGTGGTGAAACGGGTACAACCCTTGCAGACGTCTGCGTTCGACATCGCCTTGCCGGATAACGCCGTCGACAGTATTTTCTGCATGCGTTTGCTCCACCACATCGGTGAAGCCGAGCATCGACTGGCGATCTTGCGCGAATTCGAGCGCGTCAGCCGTGACAGCGTCATCCTCTCGCTGTGGGTCGACGGTAACTTCAAAGCCTGGAAACGCAAGCGCGCGGAGAGAACCCGTGGGCAGGAAGGTTACCAAAATCGATTTGTATTACCGGCGGCTACCGTAGAAAAAGAATTTGAGCAGGCAGGTTTCCGTATTCAGGAACGTATCGACTTTTTGCCGCTCTATGCCATGTGGCGAGTTTATGTATTACGCAAGAGGTAACAGATGGCAGAGCAGGGTGCAGCAGGATCGGAGGTCGCTTCCCAGGACCGATTCGATTACTTCTGGAATCAGCGCGGAGAATGGGTGGAAGAGCCCAACGTCCGGCGCGGTGGTGAGAGTGGCGTGCAGCGCCTCATGGGCAGTGATGGACAACTGCTTTACGTAAAACGTCAGACCGGTCATATCCATCGTGGTCTTTTGCACCCTTTCGGACGGCCGACGGTGCTGCGCGAGCGTGATGCACTCACCGGCCTGCGCCTGCTCGGTGTGCGAGTTCCGGAAATCGTTTTCTGCGCTGCGCAACGCGATCCCGTGCACAAATGGCGCGCATTGCTGGTGACCAAGTCCCTGGACGGCTTCGAGGAAATCGAACATTGGTACGCCGGTGGCGGGCGCGAGCGCCATGGTGAGGCTGTGCACGATCGCGTGCTCAAGGACCTGGCCGAGAATCTGGCACGAATGCACAAGGGGCGTTGGCAACACAGCTGCATCTATATCAAGCACGTATTCGTTCGCGTCACCGGTGAGGGCGAGGCTGCCAAAGTCGAGGTCGCCTTGATCGATCTGGAGAAATGCCGGCAGCGATTGAGCGCTCGGCAGGCGGCTGCCCATGACATGAAGCAGCTGCGCCGCCACTCGTCATTCAGCGCGACAGACTGGAAGAAACTCGTCTATTTTTATGAGACGGCGTTTGGCAGCGCTATCAAAGGTTTATAGAAATGAAACTTGAAGTTGCGCGAGGTTTGTTTCTGGTAGGAGCCTTGGCAGTTGCTTCACTCGCGGTGGCGGCATGGGAGCAGCCCCGCACGCAAGTCCTCAGTTCAGTACACAGTGACGCGCACTGTCCGTTGCCACGGGTTGCCAAGGCATCGGTGGCGACTCAACCCGATCATGATTTGTTGCTGTTCATGTTCGGACTTTCTCAAGGATTGAGGCCGCAAAGTTGAACAGATTGAAGCCCAAATAAAAGGCCTCGCTGATGCGAGGCCTTTTTTGTGTGCGCCCAGCAGTGATCGTTCCCACGCTCTGCGTGGGAATGCCTCAACGGACGCTCTGCGTTCGGCTTTGGATGGGACGCGGAGCGTCCCGGGCTGCATTCCCACGCAGAGCGTGGGAACGATCAGCAGCACTAGGGTTTATCGGGTTTTGCCAGCAGCGTGTACACGCACGGCAACACAAACAGGGTAAACAACGTACCAATCGACATCCCCGTGGCGATGACCGTACCGATATCGAACCGGCTCACCGCTCCCGCCCCCGTGGCGATGATCAATGGCACCATGCCGAACACCATTGCCGCCGTTGTCATCAACACCGGACGCAGACGAATGGCCGCGGCTTCCTCCACCGCCTCGCGGGGCGTCAGGCCCTTGTCCTTGCGCAGCTGGTTGGCGAATTCGACGATCAGGATCCCGTGCTTGCTGATCAGACCGATCAACGTCACCAACCCGACCTGGGTATAGATGTTCATGCTCGACCAGCCGAGGAACAGCGGCAGCAAGGCGCCGCAGATCGACAGCGGGACGGTCACCAGGATCACCAGCGGGTCGCGGAAGCTTTCAAACTGGGCAGCCAATACCAGGAAAATGATCGCCAATGCCAGGGCGAAGGTCACCCACAGCGCACTGCCTTCCTGAACGTATTGCCGCGATGCACCGGCATAGTCGAAGGCAAAGCCCGCCGGCGCTTCTTCCCGGGCGATCTGACGCACGGCGTCGATGGCTTCACCCATGCTGACCAGCGGCACCCCGGACAGGATCGCCGAGTTGAGTTGCTGGAACTGGTTCAGTTGCCGAGGGCGCGCCCGGTCGGTCATGGTGATCAGGGTCGAGAGGGCAAGCAGTTCGCCCTGGGTGTTCTTGACGTAGTAATTGTTCAGCCAGTCAGGGTTATCACGGAAGGGCCGCTCGACTTGGGCAATGACTTTGTAACTGCGGCCATCAACGGTGAAACGGTTGATTTCCGCCTCACCCAGCAACGTCGCCAGCGTCCCGCCCAGGTCCTGCATCGACACGCCCATCTGGGCAGCCTTGGCACGATCGATATCCACCACCACTTCAGGCTTGTCGAAGGCCAGGTCGACGTCGACGAAGGCGAATTTGCCCGATTCCATCGCGCGTTTTTTCACCCGGTCGACCACTTGCAGCAGCAACTCGTAATCGTTGGCGGTATTGATGACGAACTGGAACGGCAGACCCTCGCCCGTACCCGGCAGGGAAGGCAGGTTGAAGCCGAAAACCTGCAACCCTGAAATGCTCTCCAGCTTGGCCTGAACCTCGGGCAGGATCTCCATCTGCGTCCGGCTGCGGTCGTTCCAGGGCTTGAGCAGGAAACCGCCGATTCCCGATTGCACACCGTTGAAGCCGTTGATCTGGAACGACGAGTAGTACTCGGGAAATGCCTTGAAGATCGTGATGAACTCGTCGGTGTAGGTGTTCAAGTAGTTGAGGTTCGTCGGTTGCGGAGCGTTGGCCAGCATGAAAATGATGCCTTGGTCCTCATCCGGTGCCAGTTCCGACTTGGTGAACTTGAGCAGCACGGGAATCAGGCACAGCACGATCACCGCGAACACCAGCACCACCGGCCGGGTGTTGAGGGTGCCGTGGAGCATAGTCTGGTAACGGCGCTTGAGGCTTTCGAAAATCATGTCCAGGCGATGGGCCAGGCCAGTGGGGTTTTCATCGTGACGCAGCAGCAGGGCGCACATCATCGGCGACAGGGTCAGGGCGACGATGCCGGAAATCACCACCGCACCGGCCAGGGTCAGGGCGAACTCCTTGAACAACGCCCCCGTAAGGCCCGTCAGGAAGCCTATCGGCGCATACACCGCCGCCAGGGTGATGGTCATCGAGACCACCGGCATGGCAATCTCCCGGGCGCCCTCGATGGCGGCGTCCAGCGGTGTCTTGCCTTCCTCGATGTGTCGGTGGATGTTTTCCACCACCACGATGGCGTCGTCCACCACCAGGCCGATGGCCAACACCATCGCCAGCAGGGTCAGCAGGTTCAAGGAGTAACCCATCATCTGCATGAAAAACATCACGCCGATCATGGACAGCGGAATGGTGACTACCGGGATCACCACCGAGCGCAATGCACCGAGGAACAGGAACACCACGACGATCACGATCAGCACCGCTTCGAACAGGGTCTTGATCACTTCGTTGATCGAGGCCTGGATGAACAGTGTGGCGTCGTAGGCAATTTCCGCCTCGAGGTTGGGGGGCAACTGGGCCTCCAGCTCCGGCATGATCTTGCGCACTTCCTTAATCACGTCCAACGGGTTGGCCGCGGGCGTGGCCTTGATGCCGATGTACACCGAGGGCGTTCCGCCGAACGAGCTGATGGTGTCGTAGTTCTCCGCCCCCATCTCGACCCGCGCGACATCGCGTAGCAGCACGCGACTGTCACCGTCGACCTTGAGCGGGATCGCGGCGAAGGCTTCGGCTGATTTGAGTTCGGTGTTGGCGTTGATGCTGGTGACCACGTACTCGCCTTTCACTTCGCCAGCGGCGGAAAGGAAGTTGTACTGGCGCACCGCGTTGGTCACGTCGCTGGCACTCAGGCCGAAACCGGCCAGCTTCACCGGGTCCAGCCACAGGCGCATGGCGAAGACCTGGTTGCCGAGAATCTCGGCTTCGGCCATGCCCGGCAGGGTCGCCAGTTTCGGCTGGATGACTCGCGACAGGTAGTCGGTAATCTGCGGGTTGCTCAGTTCCTTGCTGAAGAAACTGATGTACATCAGCGCCGAGGCATCGGCGGCTTCCTTGCTCAGCACCGGGTCTTCGGCATCCTGGGGCAGCTGGTTCTTGACCTCGTTGGCCTTGGCCAGCAGCTCGGTGAACAAGCGGTCGCTGTTGGCGCCGATGCGCGCGTAAATCGATATCACCGAGAAATTCTGGCGACTGACCGAGGTCATGTAGTCGATACCCTCGGCGCTGGCCAGGCTCTGTTGCAATGGTTGGGTGATGTAGCCCTGGATGGTTTCGGCGTTGGCCCCGGGGTACGCGGTGGTGACCGTGATCAGGGCATTTTCCATTTGCGGGTATTGGCGCAGCGGCAACTTGCTCCAGGCCTGGAACCCCAGCAGCACAATCAACAGGCTGACCACGGTGGCGAGCACCGGGCGACGGATGAACGGGTCGGTAAAAGCCATTGGGGGTTCCTTGATCAGTCAGCGCGTGGCTGACTGTTCTTCTCGGCCAGGGTCTTGTCGTCGCTGATGGCGATGTGCGCACCGTTGTCCAGTTTGATCTGGCCGGCCGTGACCACTTTTTCGCCGTTGCGCACGCCTTTGGTGATCACCACCTGCCCGTCGCGGCGTTCACCGGTTTCAATGAACCGCCGTTCAGCGATCAGGATCGGTTGGCCCTTGTCATCTTTTTCGAGGCTGCCGTCTTCGGCCTTTTTCTCTGCGACTACATAAAGGGAGTTGCCATAGAGCGTGTAGGTGATCGCGCTTTCCGGCACGACGATGCTCGGTCGGGGGTCGGGCAACATGACCTGCAGGCTGGCGAACATGCCTGGCAGCAGCTTGCCATCGGGGTTGGCCAGGGTCGCGCGAACCTGCATGTTGCGCGTGCTGTTCTCCAGTTTCGGATTGATCGCACTGATGGTGCCCGGGAAGGTCTGGGACGGATAGGCTGCGACGATGATTTCAACCAACTGGCCGATGGCGATCTTCGGCACCGACTGCTCGGGCACGAAAAAGTCGACGTAGAGGCTGCTGAGGTCTTGCAGGGTGGCAATCATGGTGCCACTGGCCAAATAGTCGCCAACGTCCACCTGACGAATGCCGATGGTCCCGCTGAAGGGGGCGACGATGCTTTTTTTGCCGAGCGCAGCCTTGAGTTGATTGACCGTGGCCTTGCTCTTTTTCTGTACCGCCGACAGTCGATCGAACTCGCCTTTGGAAATGGCCTGGCTGCCCACCAGCTGGCTACCGCGACCGTAATCGAGTTGGGCCAGCCCGAGGTCGGCCATGGCGGTTTCGAGCAAGGCGCTTTCCACGGCGCTGTCCAGGCGCAGCAGTGGTTGACCGGCTTTGACTTTCTGCCCGGACTCGAACTGCAAATCGACGACCGTGCCGTCGGTCTCCAGGCTCAGGTCTACGCCTTGCAGCGCCTTGAGCGTGCCGACTGTGGGCAGGCGGGCTTGCCATGGCCGTTCGGTGGCCGTGGCCACGGCGACGCTGATCGGCGGCTTGGGCGCGGAGAAGCCTTGAACCATCGTGTAGATGGAGAAGGCTTTATACCCGGCCAGCACCAGCACGATCAGTAGAACAACACCCAACATGATCAGCATGCGGCGACGCAGCATATTTCCAGTTCCTTGGAGAAAATCAGGTGAGACAGTGGGGCACATTACCGCGAGTGGGAAGGGGAATCCAACTGGCACTTCTCACAGGCAGACGCAGACCTGTAGGAGCAAAGCTTGCTCGCGATAGCGGCGGCACATCCAACATCGTAGTGGCTGATGCACCGCCATCGCGAGCAAGCTTTGCTCCTACAAAGAGCAGGGCTGAGTCAGATCAGATGCAGATGGTTGTCCCAGAGCCCCGCAGGCAGTTCCAGCGGTTTGGCGATCAAATTTGTCTGGCGGCAATCGTAGTACCGGCAGCGCCCCTGGCCCGAGGTTACGACGAATCCGTCGGCCACCGCGCCCACCCCGGCGCAATCGGGCAGTGGCGCGTCCAGCCGCACTTCGCCGCTGTCCAGGTCCCAGATGAAAAAGCGGTTGCCCCGAGGCGCGGTCAACGCGACCAGGCGCAAGTCACTGTGCACCGCAACGCTGGCGGTGTAATGCCCCATGGCCTGCAATTGATGCTCAGGCACCGGGAACGCCACGAACGGCTGGCCGGGACGCTTGATCGCCAGCAACTCCGAGTGCTCGTGAGCCGCCCCCATGAATTGCTGGCCGGCGACGATGGTGCCATCGCTGGCAATGCCCAGGTGACGCACGCTGTTCATCTGCTGGTCGAGGGTTTCCTTGCTCAGCAGGGTGCCGTCGCGCTGCATCAGGACCAGGCTCGGCTCCATGGCATTGAGGTTCATCTCGACCCGGCTTTCGGCTTCAGTGCGGATGCCGCCGTTAGCCACCACCAGGGTTTCGCCATCGGGCATCCACGACACTTGATGCGGGCCGATGCCGTGGGTGGAAATCTCGCCGCTGTGTGCCAACCGTTCGCCTTCGAACTTATACACACCGAGCAGGCCGCGACCCGGATCGGTGGTGTCGTTTTCGGTGGCGTACAGCCAGTCTCCGCTGTGGTGAATCACCGCATGACCGTAGAAGTGCCGGTTCGGCTGCGACGTCACGGTTTGCAGCAGCGTGCCGTCACGCAGGTCGATCAGGTAGCTCTCGGTGCCCGGACGCCGGGCAACGAACAGCGCGATCGGCAGCGCAGGGTGGTTGATGATGTCATGGCAGCGCTGGCCGACCTGGGTGGCAAACACCCGGGTGCCGTCCAGCCGGTAACCGACGGCGTAGTGCTTGCCGTCGGTATCGTCCCGCGCCGAGAGCAGCAGCGGGCTTTTATCCTTGTGCCTGGATAGCGTCCAGCCGCCCAGTGTCACCGCACCCAGCAGCAAACTCCCTAACTTCAGAGCCTGGCGTCGCAGCATGGAACTCGCCCTCATCAGTCACCGTCGTTGGCGTTGAAGCCCAGTTGGATGCCCAGCGCCTTGGCCAGCTCGCCTTCGTGCAGGCGGTGGACGACGTTGAGGCTGTCGTAGATATCATTGAGTTGCTGGCGACCGGCGTCGTCGTTGAGCATTTCGGTCAACGAGCGCTGGCTGCTGGCGAACAGTTTCAACGAGGCGGCATAGGCCGCGTCGATCTTGTCGGCCAATGGCTTCTGCTCGCTCGGCAACAGGCCACGCAGGCCTTTGTTGTCGACACCTTCCCACACGGTTTTGGCGGCGGCGAGGCTGGCTTCGATACTGGTCAGGGACGACTGGCTGCGCCAGGCATTGGCCTGGAAAGGCTGCGGCACGCCTTTGCTCTGGCGGCCCATCGGTGTGCCGAGCTTCTTCTTCAAGGTATCGAGGGCGGTGACCTGCACGCGCAGCAGATCGGCGATCGCTTCGTGGGAGTCGGCGTAACGCTGGTTCGGGAACTTGCTCATCTGCGCGAGCATGCCGTCGGTGTTGTTCCAGCTTTTGAGAATCTCTTCGGCCAGCTGTTTCTGACGCTCGCCAATGGCGATCAGCAGCGGGCAGTACTTGGCCTTCTGCTCGGCGTTGGCAACATCAGGCTTGCTGTCGAACAGGATGTATTCGTAGGCCGACAGGCCTTGAACCACCACACTGGATTTGGCCAGTGCCGCGGCATCGATTTGCGGTTGCGCGGTGACCAGTTGTTCGACCTGACGACCGACCAGGTTCTTCTTGTCCGGCCAGAATTGCACCTGCCAGGCACGGTTGCCCTCGGCCAGTGGACCAATCAGCAGTGGTTGCAGCTGGGCCCAGGCTTTTTGCGCGTGCAGGAAGTCGGCGCGGGCGGTTTCGAGGTTTTCCTTGCCTTCGCAGTAGGCGAGGGCGCTGACGGCCAACTGGCGGTCTGCTTCAACCCAGCGGGTGTAGGTCGGCAGAATCACTGACTTGGCGATCGCTGCCGAGGTGACGGCTTGCGGGTCCTGCGGCGAACAGGCGCCCAGGGCTAGCGCGGCAAGGCTGGTGAACAACAATTTGGGACGGAACATGTCGGGCTCCCGCTGGAAGATGCGTATTAAAGGGAATTCAAAAACGCCAGCAACGCAGCGCGCTGCTCGGCATTGAAAGACAAAACCTGTTGCTGCGCCGCTTTTGCCTCGCCACCATGCCAGAGCACGGCTTCGAGCAGATTGCGGGCGCGGCCGTCATGCAGGAACTGGGTGTGGCCACTGACCGCCTGCGTCAGGCCGATGCCCCACAACGGCGGGGTACGCCAGTCGCGGCCACCGGCCTGGAATTCAGTGCGGTTGTCGGCCAGGCCGTCGCCCATGTCATGCAGCAGCAGATCGGTGTACGGGCGAATCACTTGATTGGCCAATTCAGGTTCGGCGGCGTTGGCGGCGGTGGTGTACTTGGGTGTGTGACAAGATTGGCAGCCGGCCTGGTAGAACAGGTTCTTGCCGGCCAGCACTTCAGGTGCGCCGACATCGCGACGCGCCGGTACGGCGAGGTTGCGGGTGTAGAACAACACCAGACGCAGAATATTGTCGCTGACTTCCGGCTCGCCATCGGGGCCGTTGCCACTCGGTGCCTGCTTGCAGGCCGTTTGCGCGTCGCTGCAGTCGTCAAAGGGTCTCAGGCGGGTCGTGAGGCCCATATCACCGGAAAACGCGTGGACATTTTGTTGATTGAGGTTCGGTTGCCCGGCTTTCCAGCCAAATCGCCCGAGCACGGTTTTCTGCTGCACGTCATCCCAGACCCGGTTGGGGCGTCCGGCGATGCCGTTGTTGGACTTCGCATGGGCATGGGCCTGAGCTTGGGCGTTGGCCAGGATCGCCTCCTCCGGGATGGCCTCCAGCAAGCCCAGGCCAATCATCGGCGGCGCCACCCGTGCCGAGAATCGCGTGTCGGGGTGCATCGGGCCGTAGTTCAGTTGGGTGATGTTCAGGCTCGGTTTGCGCAGCTCGACTTCGGTGCCGTCCTTGAAACGAATCGACACCGCCGTGTAGTCGACCCGCACCTTGCCTTCCGGCGTGACACCGGGCACGGCCATGTCCTGGAACTGCCCGCCATAGACGGGCTCCGGTACGACACCTTGTTGCTCGATAACCTTGGCGTAGGCCGGGGCGTCGGGAATCGACAGGCGTATCAGCATCGACACGGCATTCGACGCATCGGCGGGCGGCGGGTGACCGCGCCCGTCCTTGATATGGCAGCCCTGGCAGGCATTGGTATTGAACAGCGGGCCGAGGCCGTCGCGGGCGGTGGTGGTCGACGGAGCGATCACCCAGGGGTTGCGAAAGAAACTGTTGCCGACGCTGAAGTCCACGCGCCGCGACGGCGGCAGGTTGGCGGAGGGCAGCGAAAACGCGTTCTGATCGGTCTTGCGTACGGTCGTGCTGCCACCGGAGCGGGCTTCACCGGGTTCGGCCTGGGTGAACTTCGGGGCGTCATCGCAGGCACTCAGGCCCAGGGCCAGCAACAGTGCGGACAAGCGAAGAGGCAGCGAGGGCATCAGACATCCTGCAAGACGGGCAAAACAAGGGCGCAAAGTCTAACAGGGCAGGGGGTTTTGAATAAGAGGAATTATCGTTTACTTGGACTGATCGTTCCCACGCTCTGCGTGGGAATGCCTCAACGGACGCTCCGCGTTCGGCTTTTGATTTGGGACGCGGAGCGTCCCGGGCTGCATTCCCACGCGGAGCGTGGGAATGATCGGCGACCCGAAGGTCGCCTTTTCATTCAGTCAGCGTTGATCAGAATTCGTGATCAGCGTTGTCCGGGTTCAGGTCGCTGATACCCAGTTTGCCAGCGGCGGCTTCGATCGAACCGGTCTGCTTGACCAAGGAGGCGATGGCGTCACGGACGATCTGGTTGCCGGCGGTGTTGCCGGCAGCGATCAGTTGGTCGTAGTGCTCACCCTTGTTGGCGTGGTCGACGATGACCTGCATCTTGGCTTCGGTGGCGGCCAGGTCGGCTTTGACCGCGGTGTCTGCAGCCGGGTCGGCCTTGGCCACCAGGGACGACAGGCTGGCGCCGGTCATTTTGCTGCCGTCGACGCGGGTGTATTCGCCCAGGTACACGTTACGCACGCCTTTGGCATCGTAGAACTGTGAGTTGTGGGTGTTGTCGCTGAAGCAGTCGTGTTCGTCTTCCGGGGAGTTGGCTTCCAGGGAAACCTTCATGCGCTCGCCCGCCAATTCGCCAAGGGACAGGCTGCCCATGCCGAACAGCATTTTACGCAGGCCGCTTTCAGCAGGTTCCGCTTCCAGGGTGGCGCGGTAGTTGTCGGCCACGTTCGGCTTCCAGTTACCGACCATTTCTTCCAGGTCGCTGACCAGCAGTTGAGTCACTGATTTCAGGTAGGCGCGGCGACGATCGTTGTGACCGCCGGTGGCGCCTTTGCCTTCCAGGTAGTCGGAAGCTGGACGGTTGCCGGCGCCAGGGCCGGTGCCGTTCAGGTCCTGGCCCCAGAGCAGGAATTCGATGGCGTGGTAGCCAGTGGCGACGTTGGCCTCGGAACCGCCCAGCTCGTTCAGGCTGGCGAGTTTTTCCGCAGTGATGTCCTTCACGTCGACTTTGTCTTCGCCGACCTGGATTTCAGTATTGGCGATGATGTTGGCCGTGGCGCCAGGGTTACCCAGTGCGTGCTCGTAGGATTTGTCGACATAGTCGATCAGGCCTTCGTCCAGTGGCCAGGCGTTCACCTGACCCTCCCAGTCGTCGATGATGGTGTTGCCAAAGCGGAACACTTCGCTCTGCAGGTAAGGAACGCGAGCAGCGATCCAGGCGGCCTTGGCGGCTTTCAAGGTGTCGGCGTTCGGCTTGGCGAGGAAGGCGTCGACGGCGGTTTGCAGGGTTTTCGCGGTAGATTCGGCATCGCTGTAAACAGCGAAAACAATGTCGGCATAATGCGCGACAACGGCTTTGGCAGCAGCTTCGTCGACCTTGCTGGCAGCGGCAGGTGCAGCGGCTGGAGCGGCCGGGGCTGCGGCAGTGCTGGCCGCCGGCGCAGGAGCGGCAGCTTTTTCCTTGTCTTTGCCTTCACCGCAACCGGCGAGGGAAATGGCGATGGCCAACAGACTGGCGGTAGCCAGAGGCATACGAATCATGGCGAACATCCTGCTTCGAGAGGGGGGTATAACGCGTCCAGCGCGCAAAACTGCCACATAATGCAAATCTTTCGCATTATGTGTAAAGGGTTGTGGTTGGAAATATTTCTTATTCAAACTGTAGGAGCGAGCCTGCTCGCGATGGTCGTCAACGATAACGCTGGGAGCCTGACGCCCCGCAGCGCTCTCAGGTTCATCGCGAGCAGGCTCGCTCCCACAGGGTGAAACCAAGCCGCGATTCTTACAAAATAGCCGCGTTACTGCGCTGGGCCTGCTTCAGATAAACCACCAGCTCCCGGGCCGGCAGCGGTTTGCTGTAGAAGTAGCCCTGACCCTCGTGGCAGCCTTCGGAGATGATGTAGGCCTCCTGCTCCAAGGTTTCCACGCCTTCGGCAATCACCTGCATGCCCAGGCTCTTGCCCAATTGAATGATGGCGCGAACGATGGTTGCGTCGTCATCGTCATCGAGCAGGTCCTGTACGAAACTCTTGTCGATCTTGATCTTGTCCAGCGGCAGGCTTTTCAGATAACTCAGTGACGAATAACCCGTACCGAAGTCGTCGATCGCGATCAGCGCACCGGAGCGGCGCAGGCTGAGCAAATGCTGTGCGGCGGTGCTGATGTCTTCCATCAGGCCGGTTTCGGTGACTTCCAGCTCCAGGCTGCGCGGGGGCAGGCGATACATCTGCATCAGGTTGTTGACCACCCGTGGCAACTCGGCGTGGTGCAACTGCACGGTGGAAAGATTCACTGCCATGCGCATGTCGCTGAAGCCCTGGTCGTGCCAGTCGCGCAACTGTTTGCAGGCCTGGTCCAGCACCCATTCACCGATGGCAATGATGGTGCCGTTCTTCTCGGCCAGGGGAATGAACAAGTCTGGCGGCACCAGGCCGTGTTTGGGATGCTGCCAGCGGATCAACGCTTCGACGCCGACCACCCGGTGATCGCGATAGCTGATCTGCGGTTGGTAGACCAGGAGGAACTGGTCGCGGGTCAGTGCCTCGCGCAGGTCTTTTTCCAGCTCGCGACGGCGACGCATTTCGGTGTCGACGCTGGCGATATAGAACTGATAGCGGTTGCGCGAGCGAGTCTTGGCCAGGGTCATGGTCTGCTCGGCTTTTTGCAGCAACTTCTCGGTACTGTCGCCATCCTCAGGGAACAGGGTAATGCCGATGGTGGCGCGCAGGCGGATCTGCTGATGATCCAGGGCAAACGCCGCTTCCAGGTCATCGAGAATGCTTTGGGCCAGTTCGGCGGCTTCGTAGGGTTGTTCGATATCGGCCTGGACCAGGGCGAACTGGTCGCCACCCAGGCGGGCGAGGGCGCCAAGGCGTCCGCTGTGCGCGCGCAGGCGATCGGCCAGGGCCAGCAGCAACTGGTCGCCGGTCTGGTAGCTGAACTGTTCGTTGATGCCCTTGAAGTCATCGAGCCCGACACACAACACCGCAACCCGGCGTTGCAGCTTGCCGGCATCGACGAGGATCCTGTCCAGCTGCGTTTGCAATTGCTGGCGGTTCGGCAGGCCGGTGAGAAAATCGTACTGGGCCATGCGCAACAGGCTGTTTTCCGCTTCGTGGCGCAGGTGGGTGTTGCGCTCGATGGATTCGAGCAACTGGTTGGCGGTGTTGATCCACAGCCCCAGTTCGTTCTTCTCGTGGCCCTTGAGCAATGGAATCTTGTGCTCGCTGGGGCGGTCGGGATTGATTTCGGTCAGGTGCTCGATGATTCGCGACAGGGGTTTGGTCAACAGCCAGTGATAGACCAGATACAGCACCAGCCCCATCGCCAGGGCACGCAATACCCCGGAAATGAAGATGATCACCGAACTGACGATAAAGCCCTTGCCGTAGGTGGCGGTGTCGAGGGTGATGCTCAAGTCGCCGTAATACTCGCTGTAAGGGCCGCGTCCCACCAACTGGGTGGTGAAGGTGCGTTCCTTGCCGAGGATCAGGTCGGTCAGCCAGCGACTGCTGGAGTGCTGCAACTCACGTGATTTTTGCGCCAGCATGGCTTCGTTGGGATGGCCTATGGACGCCTGACGCACGGCATCATCCTGAAACAGGCCTTCGATCACCTGCATGCCCATTTCCCGGTCCAGGCTGTAGACGGCCTGGGTCGAGGGGTCGCGGAACATGTCGAGGATGCGTTCGGCATCGCCGGCGACGGCCTGGCGTGTTTTATAGGCATCGAAAACGATCTGCGCGCAGCTCAAGACTACGCCGACGATCAATGCCGACAGGAGCACGACCCGGAGCAACTTCACCGACAAGCTGTTCTTGAGTTCCAGCTTCAAAGGGTAATTCCTTGTTCCGTGCGGGTAGCATCAAGTTGCCATGAGTATTGGCAATCCCGTGATGGCAGTCAAAGGGACAATCCACCCTGCGGGATTTTGCCTGCAGCTTGGCCGATTTGCTGTTGTCTGGGGCAATTGCCCGATGAGTACTGTGTCGGTAGTCGAGTCCTTCAACTTGAGGGGAATTGGGACAAAATTTCCTTTTGTTTGATGTTAGACGGCTGTGGCGTTGAGGCAAGGTGCCGGACGGGTCGTTCGCCCACAAAAAAGGCGACCCCCTTGCAAGAGTCGCCTTGGAGTTAACTACGGTTGTCGCTTATTCCGACAGTTTGTAGGCAATCACATAGTCACCCTGTTGGGTGCCCAGCGAACCGTGACCGCCAGCCACGACCAGCACGTATTGCTTGCCATCCTTGCCGGTGTAGGTCATCGGCGTGGTTTGCGCGCCCGCCGGCAGGCGACCTTCCCACAGTTGCTTGCCGTTTTTCACGTCGTAGGCACGCAGGTACTGGTCGAGGGTGCCGCTGAGGAAACCGACGCCACCGGCGGTGGTGAAGGTGCCGCCCAGGCTCGGGACGCCCATGCTCAGGGGGATCGGAACCGGCGAGCTGTCGCGCACGGTACCGTTCTTGTGCATCCAGATTTTTTCATGGGTGGTCAGGTCGATCGCGGCCACGTAGCCCCACGCTGGCGCCTGGCACGGCAGGCCCATTGGCGACAGCAAGGCTTCGAGCACCACGCCGTACGGCGCGCCCTTGTTTGGCTGCACGCCTTCGGTTTCGCTTTTGCGCGGGCCTTGGGCGGCGATTTCGGCGGCCGGGATCATTTTCGATTTGAACGCCATGTAGCTCGGGTTCACGAATGCAATCTGACGCACCGGGTCAACCGAGATACCGCCCCAATCGAACACACCGAAATTGCCCGGGTACACGATCGAACCCTGCAGCGATGGCGGGGTGAACGGGCCGTCGTAGCGCATGGATTTGAAGTCGATCCGGCAGATCAGTTGGTCGAACGGCGTGACGCCCCACATGTCGCGCTCTTGCAGCGGCGGCGGCATCAGGTTCAGGTCGGACTTCGGTTGCGTCGGCGAGGTGTGGTCGCCTTCCACCGCGCCTTGCGGCACCGGCACTTCGTTGATCGGCACGATGGCCTGGCCGGTGCTGCGGTCCAGCACGTAGATGCTGCCTTGCTTGGTCGACGCCAGGACAGCCTGTTTCACGCCGTCAGCGGTTTTCAGGTCCATCAGGGTCGGCTGGCCGCCGACGTCCATGTCCCACAGGTCATGGTGAGTGAACTGGAAGTGCCAGCGCACTTTACCGCTGGCGATGTCCAGGGCGGTCAGGCCGGCGGCGTGCAGTTCCGATTCGGGGGTACGCGCGCCGCCGAACTGGTCCGGGGTCTGGTTGCCCATCGGCAAGTACAGCATGCCGAGTTTTTCATCGACCGCGAACATGGACCACATGTTTGGCGAGTTGCGGGTGTAGGTCTTGCCATCGGCAATCGGCGTCGTATCGTCCGGGTTGCCGCTGTCCCAGTTCCACACCAGTTTGCCGGTGTGCACGTCGAACGCGCGGATCACGCCGCTTGGCTCGTCGGTGGAGACGTTGTCGGTGACATGACCGCCAATCACCACCAGGTCCTTGGTGACCGCAGGTGGCGAGGTGGAGTAGTAACCGCCGGCCGTGAAGCCTCCGATGTTGGCGCGCAGGTCGACCTGGCCCTTGTCGCCGAAGTCTTCGCACATCTTGCCGGTGTCGGCGTTCAGCGCGATCAGGCGCGTGTCGGCGGTCGGCAGGAAGATCCGGCGCGGGCAAGCGTTGGCGACGGGGGCGCTGGCGCTGCCGGTCGGGCTCTGCTCGGAGGCATAGACGGCGTCATCGTGATAGGTCACGCCACGGCAGGTCATGTGCGCCCAACCCTTGAAGTTCGCCGCATTCTGTGTCGAGAGCTTCGGATCGAAACGCCAGATTTCCTTGCCGGTGTCCGGGTCCAGCGCGATCACCTGGCTGTGCGGCGTGCACACGTAGAGCATGCCGTTGACTTTCAGCGGGGTGTTTTCGGCGGTGGTTTCACCCGGGTCGTTCGGCCCTGGCAGGTCACCGGTGCGGTAGGTCCAGGCCGGTACCAGTTTGTTGACGTTCTGCGGGGTGATCTGCGCCAGCGGCGAGTAACGGTCACCATGGGCGCTGCGGCCGTAGGAGTTCCAGTCGCCGTCGGGCATGGCCGGGGCGGTGTTGGTCATGCCCGGTACGCTGTCGCGGTCCAGTTGACCCTTGATTTCATCCGGGTGGGTGAACTGGCTGGCCAGGGCCGTTGCGCCCGCGATCACCACGGCCACGCTCAGGGCGCCGGTGCCCACGGGGGCAGCGCCATCACGCAGTAGCGGACGACGGAACCACGGCAGCAACATGACCAGGCCCAGCGCGAACAGCATCGCCAGACGCGGCACCAGTTGCCACCAGTCGAGGCCGACTTCCCACAGTGCCCAAACGGTGCTGGCGAACAGCACCAGTGCGTACAGGCCCAGCGCGGGACGGCGCGCGGCGATCAGCAGGATGCCGGTCAGCGCCAGGCCGATACCGGCCAGCAGGTAGTACAGCGAGCCGCCGAGCATGCTCAGCTTGATCCCGCCGGCCAGCATGGCCAGGCCCATTAGCAGAAGCAGTATGCCGAGCAGGGTCGGCAATAGACGGCTTCGACTCAAAGCACCCTCAGTGCTCATAGTGTGGTTCTCCGTGACGTTTCAAGTGGTCCCGCGCAGGGTCACTGTAGATGACGATACTGCGTGGGCGTGGTTCAGCTGTTTGTGTTTGGGCGCTGCACCCTGTAGGAGCAATGCTTGCTCGCGATTGCGGTCTGTCGGCTGCATCTGCGGCAATTGACACTCCGTCATCGCGAGCAAGCTTTGCTCCTACAAGGGTTTGTGGTGTTGGTTAGAAGGACGACTGGATCTTGATCCCGCCAATCAGCGCGTCATCGACCTCGTTCACGCCACCGGGGTGGCGGATGTATTGCAGGTTCGGGCGCACGGTCAGCCAGTTCGTGACGTGCACGCCGTAATAGAGTTCGGCGCTGTATTCGGTATCCTGCGGCGGCAGGAAAGCCGGGTTGTCGTAGTCAAAGACAGCCTTGGCCTGATTGCTCGCCTGGGCATTCTTGCGATACGCCGGGTTGACGTGCACGCGGGCCATGGCAAAGCCGATGTCATCCCTGGCGCGGGCATCGAACAGGCCTTTGTAGACGATGCCGGCCTGGACGTAGTTGTCGATGGCGTTGGTTTTCTTGTCGTGCATCGTGCCGTTGGCGAACAGGCTCAGGCCACGGGAATGGTCGCTGGCGCTGCTGGTGACTTGCTGCTGAAGGCCGAGCCACACACCGTGCTTGCTCGAAGCGCTGCGGTAAGCCTCGCCACTCAGGGCGGCAGGCTGGCCGTTGCTGTCGTTGTAGACATCGGTGGCGTCGGCGTTGCTGTAGTAATAGCCGGCACGGTATTCACCTGGCAGACCGTTGAGCTTTGGCGTCCACACCAGCTCCACCGGCAGGATTGCCCCTTGGGTGCCGCTGCCGCTGAGCTTGAAGCCGTTGTCGCGATCGAGGTTGGAGGGGTTTTGCTCATACGCCCCGACCTGCGCGTACAACTCGGGTGTCAAGTGATACTTGACCCGCATCGCCCACTGGCTGACGGGCCAGTTGTACCAGATATCGCCCACCCAGTTGCCGACCTGGGAACCGCAGAACGCCAGGTTCTGGAAGTCGCAGGGAAAACTGTTGAAGTCTTCACCTTCGCCGAAACGCCCGACCTTGATGTCGAGTTTCTGGTCGAAGAATTTCTGCTGGTACCACATCTGCGTCAGGCGCGTGGTCTGGCCACGGCCCCAGACTTCCTGCGCCGAGGTGAATCCACCGACTCGCGGGTCGTTAAGCCGGTCGTTGCTGATGTTGTTGCCGCTGCGTTTGGTGATGGTGAGCTGAAACTCGGCGTCGTTCCAGCCGAGGATTTTCTGCAGGTCCAGGTGAGTGCCGAAACCGAACTGATCGCTGTAGCGAGCGGTGCGATCGTGGTCGTAGCCGCCATGCAGATTGCTGCCCATTTCGCCGGTGTAGTCGATTGTGAAATCGTAGCCCTTTGCCGACAGTTCACCGCGGGTGCCGTTCCAGTCACCGAGCATCCACGGTGAGTCGCTATCGAAGGCTGGCGCCGCCTGGGTGCCGGTGGCGAGGCTCAAAGCGCTAAGCCCGGCGAACAGGCCCAAGGCTTTTCGGCGAGCGACAGACGTAAAGACAGCGCTGTCTTTCGATAATTGTAAATCAGGCATAGGGAAGAATTTCTTGATCTTTTTCTGGGGAATGAACGTGAACAGCAGACGCAAAGCGGATGGCAGAAGCGTTTCAGCCAGGGTGGGCGTAAGGATAATGTTCTGTTACAAATAGAGAAAGGGCTTTTACAGACATGCATCCTTTCAAATTTGGTAACAGTCCTGCAGGCGCTGCGATCTTTTCCGTTTCACCTACATTTAATCCAGAGCACACAGATCGCTTCCCCCGAGCGAAGCCCTCGGCTAAGGTGCGCGCCTTCTGCATTTTCACTTCGCCCAAAGGCCTGGCATGAACGAACACAACCCCGATCCGCTGCACGGCGTGACCCTGGAACAGATCCTCAATGCGCTGGTGACCCATTACCAATGGTCGGGGTTGGCCGAGCGCATCGATATCCGTTGCTTCAAGAGCGATCCGAGCATCAAGTCGAGCCTGACGTTCCTGCGCAAGACCCCATGGGCACGGGAGAAGGTCGAGCGCCTGTACGTGAAACTGATGCGCACCAAGCGCCCCGTCTGAACATGGTTACCCGGTCTGCCGCGAGGCGTCGTTTTGTAGCCGTGGCGGCGGTTCTCGGTTGGGCGGGATTGAGCATTCAGCTGTACCTGATTTTTTACTCGCGCTGGACACTGCAAGCCAGTCTGCTCGGCGGGTTGGTCAGCTTTTTCAGCTACTTCACCGTGCTGAGCAACACGCTGGTAGCGACAGTTTTCACGTGTGAACTGACGTCTCGAGAGTCGGCGGCGCGACGGTGGTTTTTGCACCCGTCGGTGAGCAGCGGCATTGCCGTGAGCATCGCCGTGGTGGGCCTGGCGTACAGCCTGCTGTTGCGCCATCTCTGGCATCCCGAAGGCTGGCAATGGCTGGCCGATGAACTGATGCATGACGTCATGCCGCTGCTGTTTGTGGCGTATTGGTGGTTCTGTGTGCCGAAAGGCACCTTGCGTCTGCGGCACATCGCGCTGTGGCTGATTTACCCGTTGCTGTACTTCGCTTACGCACTGCTTCGCGGGCACCTGTTGGCGGCTTATCCCTATCCGTTCGTTGATGTCGACAAGCTGGGTTATCCACAGGTGTTTGTGAATGCCGGCGGATTATTGGTGGGGTTTGTGGTGATTGCTTTGCTGTTGATGGGCCTGGATCGTCGGCGGCGGTGACCACTGTCATTTCTGGAGCTACCAGTTGCTCTTGGATGTACCCGATTTACTGTGGGAGCGAGCCTGCTCGCGATGAGCCTGAGATCACCGTGGGGTGTCAGGTGCCCAGCGTCATCGTTGACGACCATCGCGAGCAGGCTCGCTCCTACAGTTCATACCTCGTTTATTCCTCGTCGCTTTCGTCCAGCCGCCAGTAGCCGACGGCTTTGACCAACTGCTCGTTCAAGCCATGTTCGTCGAGCAAGACCCGGCGAACCTGTCGCGACACTTTGCTCTCCGTGGCCACCCATGCGTACAGATTGCCCTTGGGCACCTGCAGTTGTTTCACGGTGGTCAACAGGTTGGCCTTGCCGCCCTCACGCAATACCCAGATCACGTTGACCTGCGCGGCGCTTTCCAGCACCTGCTGTTCGGCGCCGTTTTCGACCTCGATCACCACCAGCGCCTTGCGATTGGCCGCCAGGCCTTCGAGGCGTCGGGCGATGGCGGGCAGGGCGGTCTCGTCGCCGATCAGCAGGTAGCTGTCGAAGATATCCGGCACGATCATCGATCCCCGAGGCCCGCCGATGTGCAGGAACTGCCCGGGTTGGGCTTGTTCGGCCCAAGTCGAGGCAGGGCCGTCGCCGTGCAGCACGAAATCGATATCCAGCTCCAGGGATTCCAGGTCGTAGCGGCGCGGGGTGTAGTCGCGCATGGCCGGCATTGGGCCGTTGTCTTTGCCGGCGCCGAGCACCAGGGTTTGCAGCGCCGCCTGTTCCGCCGCGTTCTGCGGGAACAGCAGTTTGATGTGGTCGTCCGTGCCGAGGCTGACGAAGCCGGCCAGCTCAGGGCCGCCCAGAGTAATGCGGCGCATGCGCGGGGTCAGGTCGACGACTCGCAAGACTTCAAGTCGACGCCGTTTGATCTCATGCACGACACGGTGAATGGTTTGGGAAGGCACGATAACGTCAGTCATTCGGCTGGCTCCTGAGCAGATTGAACGGCAGGGCCGTCGACAATGGCTTTGGCGGTGTTGTTGAGCAGAGTGGCGACGCGCTGGATTTCTTCCGGACTCCAGCGGCCGTGGTGCAGTTGCAAGGCATGGCGCAGGTTATGCACCGCCTCGTGGATTTCCGGCGGACGATCATGACCGCGCAGCGAGCGTTTGCTGACATCGATGCGTACCCGCACGCCTTCCAGAGCAATGGCCTGTTCGCTCAGGGACAGGCGGCCGGCGTCGGTCACGCTGTAGCGTTTTTTCCCGCCTTCGGCATCGCCCTGGATCATTTCGCTTTCTTCCAGAAAAGTCAGGGTGGGGTAGATCACGCCGGGGCTGGGGCTGTAGGCGCCGTCGAACATGCCTTCGATCTGGCGGATCAGGTCGTAGCCGTGGCAGGGCTGTTCGGCGATCAGCGCCAGCAGCAGCAATTTCAGGTCGCCGGGGGCGAATACCCGTGGTCCGCGACCGCCACGTTCGCGGCCGGGGCGTTTTTCGAAGCCGTCGCGACCGTCGCCGTGTTCGCGGTGCGGGGAATGATGGTCTCTCATTTTTTCCTTCTCCTGTCGTGTCTAGATACAACGTAAGATATATCTTATGGTGCATGCAAGCTTTATTGACCGACGGTCGGGAGACCAGCTTCCCACCGGTCCGATGGGACAAGGGAGTGCTGGCTATTTAGAGTAATTAAACTAATTATCAGGCTGTATTTATTGCTGGTAGTTAGTTTCTGGATAAGTAGTATGGGTCTTACAGAAGTTGTTTGTGTTTTTGTCTGTATGTTTTTTCAGATAAAACTGTGTGTAGGATACAGCTGATGGATAAATGTCGTAGTTTGCTGATTTAGTTACTTTTTCTACAGGTGTGCGGGTCACTTTTACTACATGTTTCGTAGAGATTTCGTACTTACTTTCTTAGGACTTTGGTCGATCATTATCCCCGTCGAAAGTTGAGCCGAAACGCCATCACTTTGGTTGTTGGCACGGATCATTAAAACTTTCCACGGACCAATCCTTTGAAAAAAACAGGTACTCAACAATGTTCAAGAAGTTTGCAATCGCCGTCCCGATGACCCTCCTGGCCCTCAGCACTTCGGTGGCGTTCGCTGCGGAAGAAACGCGCACCTCCATCAACATCAGCGCCACCATTCCTACCCAGGTCTTCCATGCCCAACCGGTCAATCCTGATTTCGGCAAGGATGAAATAATGGCCTACAACCTGGCGGCCGGTACCCTGAACCCGCTGCGTGCTGCTTACGATGTTCGACACACCAATGGTTCGGTCGGCGCTTATGTGGAAGGCGGGCCGCAACCCCTGTTCAACGGTAGCAACAACATCGATCTGACCTATACCTTCAACGGCGTCACCTTGACCGGCGCTTCTCAGGAAGTGGTTGGCGATACCGAGTCCAACGGGGGCATGCGGGCTGATCTGGTGATTGCCGCGGCCAAGCCCACTGCCACTCAAACGGGCCTGTACACGGCTAACCCGGTCGTGGTCTTCGATGCCATCCCGCGTATCCCATAAGACAGCCCTGACTTAAGGCTCGGCCTTATTCGTTAACACTTACCGGTCGATGGGTAATCACTGCCTGTCGATCGGGTTTTAACGCACTTATCTTCAGAGTATTTCGTTCATGTTCCCGATGACTTCCATCGCGACGGCGCTTGCCCTTTTTTTCTGCGCAACGGCTTTGGCCGCGCCAGCGGATAACGCTAATACGCCTCGAAGTTTGCTGGCGCAGGCCAAGGGTCTGCCCAGCGAGTTCGAAGAGCATTTTTTTGATGTGCCCTTGGCAGTGCGCGTGGAGCTTGACCAACAATTTCTCGGTGAGGCGATGGTGGTGTTAACACGCGACGATCGCATCACCCTCGTTGACTTCGCTGATGTCAGCGACAGTACGATCAAACCCGGTGAGCGCGACACCTGCCCGACGGCACGCGAGTGCGCCAGCGCAATGTGTTTGTCGGTCAGACCAGTAACTCGTCGCTTTCGGTGAATCATCGAATCACCAGCAAAAGCTCGGTCAATGCCAGGGTCTCCCACAGCGAAGGCAACACCGAAGGCACGGGCGTGGATCTGGGCTGGACCCAACGCACCCGACTGTTTGGCAGTGACGCCAACTGGCGGCTGTCATTGTTCGACCGACCCGGCAGCTTCAGTTCCGGTGACGACCGCAATCGTGGCATCGACTTGAGCGTCAACATTGCCCTGGGCGGCCCGGGTGAGCAGATCTCCGGCAGCATTGGCACTCGCACAGCCCGAGACGGCGGTCGGGATAACAACGCCTCGGTCACCTACCGCAAAGACCTGCAGGATCATCTGCTGCAAAGCGTCTCGGCCACTGCCATCACCGACACCTACGGCGTCGGCTTGAATGCCATGGCAACGATGCAGACGGACCTGGTCCACGGCGACGGATTCATCCAGCGTTCGTCTTACAACAATGACCTCACAGGCGGACTCAACCTGGACAGCACCGTGGCGGTGGGCGGCCAGAAGATGGTCATGACCAGCCAATACAGCCGCAACGGTGCCGGCATGATCATCGATGTGGAATCCGACATCGACGGC
Source organism: Pseudomonas sp. LBUM1649 (assembly GCF_059716155.1). Taxonomy (NCBI): domain Bacteria; kingdom Pseudomonadati; phylum Pseudomonadota; class Gammaproteobacteria; order Pseudomonadales; family Pseudomonadaceae; genus Pseudomonas; species Pseudomonas sp. LBUM1649. The sequence goes on along the minus strand of NZ_CP166807.1, from coordinate 5,532,684 downwards.
ATCGCCCTGCGCGCCGATGATTTGAGCGGCGGCAGCGCGGTCCTCAGGCCGGGGCGCAATTTCGTGCCGATCACCGCCTACAAAAGCAGCACCGTGAGCTTCGATTTCGAGGGCAATCATGTGCCCGCCGCGACCATCCAGCCGGCGCGCTCCAGTTATCACTTGAACAAGGGTGGCGTGGGTTATCGCAAGGTGCAGGTGATGAAAACCCTCACCGTGCTCGGTCGTCTTGTCGACCCGCAGGGCAACCCACTCAAGGGCCATCACATTATCAACCACGCCAGCCGGGGGGTGAGTGAAGTGGACGGCTTCTTCTCCATGGAAATGAACGCCGGTTCACCGACCCTGGAGGTGCGTCGCGGCAGCCAGTTGTTGTGCCAGTTCCGCCTCGATCCGAGCCTTGGGCGCACGGAAAACAACGTGTTGATGATCGGCGATCTGCGCTGCACGCCGGACACCCTGGCCGATGCAACATCCATAGCTGCAAGTGCGGGTTAGTGAGCATGAAGAATGAAATGAGTGTGATAGGTCTACTAAAAAAAATCTCCAATGTCGTGATGTTGTCTGGAGTAATGGTGTCGGCGGGTGAAGCGGCGGTCATGGAGATAGAAGCGAAATTCAGTCCCGATCCAGCAAACCCGCTTGTTAATAAATTTATCAATACAACGAAATTCACCGGTTTCTGTACACAGACGGGCCGGTGCGAGCAGCTCGGGTTATCCAGTTTCAGGACTCCCATTACATTCACGGCAAGCAAACCGATACTGGCCCGGGCGAATCCCCGCGAAGCAGCAATGTTCCGCATTCCGGCGCAGTGGCGAACACTGACCGTCACTAAAGTAGGAGGCGCAAGCGTCACTGAAACGGCGGAAGTGAAAGTCCGTATGCCCGGTTTCGCGGTTCGCTATCGTCTTAGCCATGATGCGAGAGAGTTGGTAGGACGCCCAGATGCAGGTGACTTTGATGCTCACAGCCTTTTATGGCAAGGCGGGCTGTGGTCGGACGCTCCTTGGCCATGCCGGTGGGCAATAATGGCACATGGAAATAAGAGAGAGTTTGAAACTTTCTGGCACACTCCGGCCGGGAGCGCTTGTCATAAAACACCCAACTACACTATTCCGGGTTTTGACTATATATTTTTTGACTTTGCTTACCAGCTTGAAACCCCTGAGCCTTTAAAGTTGTCGCAAGGCACTTACACGGGAAGTATTCAGTACACCGTCGGCCCGGGCAAGGATCTTGATATGGGTGATGTCATGTTGCCTAGTGAAGACACCCTCACTCTAAACTTTACCCTTACCGTTGAACACATGCTAAAGGTTGAAATTCCCCCCGGTGGCAATCGTGTGGAGTTAGTCCCGCAGGGTGGCTGGCAATCCTGGTTGCAGCAAGGCCGAAAACCAACACGCTTGTTCAAGGACCAGACGTTCAATATCTCGGCCAGCTCGCGTTTTAAAATGCAGCTGGAGTGCCAATACACTCAGGATGGCAATACCTGCTCTTTGCAAGAGCCGGTTTCCGGTGACTTTGTGCCGTTGAACGTCAGCGTCAGTCTACCCAATGGCTTGACCGATGCAAGTGGGCAGCCGGTCACCCGTCGAACATTACTTCGCAATGGTAGTGGTTCCGAGTTGTTTCAACCCGGTTTTTATGTGGAGCGAAGGCCAGGGACGCTGCACTTCGAAATCCCCCAAAGCGAAGTGGCTGAAATTATCCGTCCTGGCCAATCTCGACATTATTCCGGGAATGTAACGGTTATCTGGGATTCAGAAGTCTAGTGGTTTGCAATATTCGAGTTTATTAAATGAGGTACAGGAATATGAAGCGCCTGTTGGCATTGTTTGGTTTTTGTTTGTGCACCCAGACCGTTCACGCCGGACCGAACATCAATATCGGCACCGTTTACGATTATCTGGACGGCGATAAAAGTACCTACCTGAAACGTGTATTCAATGGCGGCGACAGCACGGCGTTCGTCAAGGTCAACATTCTGGAAATCCTTTACGACGCCGATGGCAAGTCGCAGGAAGTCCCGCTTAAAACCAATGCCGACGGCAACTCCCGCGACGGCTTGATGGCCAGCCCGGCGCGGCTGATTGTGCCGGCCAATGGCATGCAGGGTACGCGACTGCTTTACATGGGCGAACGGGACCGCGAGCGTTATTTCCGCGTGCGTTTCGTGCCGGTGGTGCCCGAGAAGGAAGACGAGTTCGCCGTCTCGAGCGAAGAGCGTGAGGACTACAAGAAAAGCCTCTCCGCCGGGGTCAACGTATTGGCCGGTTACGGCGCGGTGTTTTTCGTACGGCCCAAGCAGGCACGCTTTGACAGCGCGATTGAAAACGTCGCGGGTAGCTACCGTATTCGCAACAACGGCAACACCGTGGTGGTGATCGACGAGTTCATGGATTGTTCAGCTAAAAACGAGCAGGACTGCCAGCCGACGACCAAGCATCACATCCTCGCGGGCCGGACGTTTCAGTTCGAGAAACAGACCGGTCGCGAGTACCGCTTCACTCTGGTTGAAGGTGACAGCAGCGAAAAACTCAACGTAAAGGGTTAATCCCGGGGAATGGCTATGTTCAAAAATCTGACCCTCGTGCTTGTCTCGGCCATTGCCCTGTGGACTTGTGCGTCGGTGTTTGCAGCTCGGGAGACACATCGTTTCGATGTCTTCGTGACGATCCCGACCCTGGCGTTCTACGTCATTCCCGCAGACCCCGGCTGGATTCATCGGGAACAGCAACTGCCGTGGAACCTGACCACGTCGACCCTGGGCGGTCTGCGCAAATACTTCGACGTGAAGAACGAAGCCGGCTCGATCGAAGCCAGGCTTGAAGGCCGGCCGTATCTGTCCAACGGCACCGATGCCCACGACATTGGCTTGCGCGTGCTGTTCAACGGCCAATTGCTGAGCGAGCGCGAAAACAGCGAAGTGGTGTCCTTGACCGACGCAGCCTCCGGCAAACGGGTGTTGCTGGAAATCATCCCGATGCCACCCGCGGACGGGGTGTACAAGCCCGGCAGTTACTTTGGCAGCGTCAATATGATCTTTAATGCGGTCTTGCCGAAATGGTGAATGTATTGCGCGCACGAGTCGTCCGGATACTGAGTGGCGGTACTGCCGGCGTGTCGTACGCGATATTTGCACTGTCGGCGCAAGCGGCAGTGGTGGATATCGAGGCTCTTTTCAAGCCTGACCCGAGCAAGCCGCAACAGAATGCATTCGTCAATCAGACGCCGTCCGAAGGGTTCTGTCGCCAGGTTCCGGCGGCATGCGAGCCCCATGGGTTGTTCAGTCTGGGCGCGCCGATTTCATTCAAGGCCAACGCGCCGATCCTGGCCAATCACACGGACCCTCGCCAAGGCGGCATGGCTCGGGTGCCCTCGGAGTGGAGAGACGTGCGCGTGATTCATGAGTCGGGTGATTCGAAAGTGCTTTCCATCCGTATTGGAGGTATTGGTCATGAGGCCGGGCTCCCGCGTGCCGTAAACGAATTAACCAATGGAGGATGGTGGGACGACTTGTGGGAAGGTGGTGGGTGGGTCTACGCACCCGCGCCTTGCGTAGGCGTAGGTCGACACACTTCCGGTTTTCATGGTTACAACAGTTTCTGGATGGTTCCGGTGGGCGCTGGCGTGTGCAGCAAGAAGGCAAGGTTCGAAATCCCGTTGTCCTTCAGTTATCAGTACTTTGTATTTGCCTATGAGCTACGCACCCCCGATCCGTTGAACATGCAGTCGGGTAAATACACCGGCTCCATCACTTACACAGTCGGCCCTCATCAGGATTTCGACATGGGCGATGTGATGATTCCGGCTGACAATCAACTGACCCTCAATTTCACCCTGGATGTGCAGCACACACTCAAGGTGGAAATTCCCCCCGGCGGCAATCGCGTCGAATTGGTGCCACAGGGCGGTTGGCAATCGTGGCTGACTCAGGGGCGCAGACCGACGCGGCTGTTTCGTGATCAGACCTTCAACATCTCGTCGTCGAGTCGTTTCAAGATGAACCTGGAATGCCAATATTCCCAGGACGGTCAAAGCTGCGCCGTACAAGATCCCGTGTCCACGCATACCGTACCGTTGAATGTCAGCGTGAGCTTGCCCCATGGCTTGACCGACGCGACCGAACAGCCCGTCAGTCGCCGGCCACTGCGGCGTGACGGTAGTGGCACTGAGTTGTTCCAGCCGGGTTTCTATGTCGATCGCAAACCCGGGACGCTGCACTTCGAGATCGCCCAAAGCGAAGTCGCCGAGATGATTCGCCCAGGACTACAGCGACAGTACTCGGGAGGTGTGACGGTTATCTGGGACTCAGATCTTTAGTTCGTCGCGGCATTGCTGATCGTGCCGGTGGTGCCTGCAAAAGAAGAGGAGTTCGCTGTCTCCCAGCGAAGAACGCGAGTACTACAGGAAGCCCCTCTGCGCCGGGGTCAACGTGTTAGCCAGGTGCTTGATTCCGACTTTACGAGGCTAAAGGGATGAACCGTTTTCAGGTGTTTAAACGATGTGCGGGTGCGGGTTTTTTTTTGTCGATGTGGTTGTCATCGGCCTGGTCTGAGGAGATGTCGATCCAGGCCTCCTTCAAGCCGGACTCGGCGAACCCGCAGCGCAATAAATTCAACAACGATACACCGCCCAGTGGGTATTGCGCCGCTTTCCCTCAGCAATGTATTGACAACGAAATGTTCAGCCTGCAAGTGCCGATTCGGTTCGACTCCAGTGCACCGATTCTGGCCAATCATCCATCTGAACGTCAGGGCGCCATGTTCAAAGTCCCGGCGCAATGGCGGGACCTGACGGTTTTTCATGAGAGCACCGGTGAAAGTGAAATGCTCAAAGTCCGGATCGCCGGACTCGGTTCGAGGTATGTGACCGAAGACATCATGAAATTGGTCGGCCCTACTGATACTTATCGGGATGCGCATTGGAAGCTGTGGGACGGCACATGGGTTAACACACCGCTGCCCTGCACCTACAGCGGCGTGGGGAGTATCTGGTCAAACGCCTACGGGTTTTTCTGGAAGACGCCCACGGATGGGGTGTGCTCAAGGCAGGCGAAGTTTGATATCCCGTGGCTGCGTTACGAGTACCTCGACTTTGCCTATGAACTGGTCACCCCCAACCCACTGGGCATGTCCTCAGGAAAGTACTCCGGAAAACTGACCTACACCCTGGGTCCCGGGATGGACTTCGACATGGGCGACATCATGCAGCCCAGTAGTTCGACCCTGGGATTGAACTTCGTTCTGGATGTTCAGCACACGCTAAAAGTCGATATACCGCCGGGCGGCAATCGCATTGAACTGATACCCCAGGGCGGCTGGCAATCGTGGCTGACGCAGGGGCGAAAACCGACGCGACTTTTCCGCGACCAGACCTTCAATATATCCGCCAGTTCGCGTTTCAAAATGCAGATGGAGTGCCAGTATGTCCAGGGCAATACCTGTTCGCTGAGTGAACCGCTGTCCGGTCATTTCGTGCCACTGAACGTCAGCGTGAGCCTGCCCCATGGCCTGACGGACGCTGGCGGCCAGGCCGTCAATCGCCAGCCACTGCGGCTGGACGGTAGTGGCACGCAGTTGTTCCAGCCAGGGATTTATGTGGATCGCACACCGGGAACGCTGCACTTCGAAATCCCGGCGAGTGAAGTCGCCGAGATGATTCGCCCAGGACTTCAGCGACAGTATTCGGGAAGCGTGACCGTCGTCTGGGATTCGGAAGTCGGGTGAGCCGGGATCAGCGCCGTGCCACCTCAACCGGCAGGCACTGCGTGTCGCTCCCCGGTTGCAGATACGGCGTGAGAATCGGTGCCATTCCCTTGAGCACTTGCACCGGTAACGCTGAGGTGAACTTGAAGGCTTCGGCCGTGCGTCCCGGCACGAACGCGGTCAGGGTGCCGAAATGGGTGTCGCCGATGAAGAACACAAAGGTCGCCGTGCGGTTGATCGACTTCGAACTCAGAATTCGACCACCCGAACCGATGGCTTCGATGCGGTTGTCGCCGGTGCCGGTCTTGCCGCCCATGGCCAACGGCTTGCCATCCGGCGTGATGAAACTGCCGGAAACCCGCTTGGCCGTACCGGCATCCACTACTTGCGACAAGGCTTCGCGCATGGCCGTGGCGACCTCGGACGGCATCACCCGTTTGCCGACGTCCGGGTCATTGATCAGTTTGGTTTCATAGGGTGTGTTCGCCGCGAAGTGCAGGCTGTCGATACGCAGCGTCGGCATGCGCACACCGTCGTTGAGGATGGTGCCGATCAGCTCGGCCAGGGCTGCCGGGCGGTCGCCGGAGCTGCCGATGGCGGTGGCCAGCGACGGCACCAGGTGATCGAACGGATAGCCGACGCTCTGCCAGCGCTGGTGAATGTCGAGGAAGGCTTCGATCTCCAGGATGGTGCGAATCCGGTTGTCACGGGCGCCCTTGTGACGGCTTTTAAACAGCCAGCTGTAGACTTCCTGGCGCTCGAACTGGCTGGCTTTGACAATGTCTTTGAACGTGGCGTCCGGGTGGGTTAGCAAGTAGCCCACCATCCACAGGTCCAGCGGGTGGACCTTGGCGATGAAGCCCTGGTCGGGCAAGTCGTAGGTGCCGGGTCCATAGGCGAGGTACAGGCGTTCGAGGCGCTCGTCGGTGAGTTTCTCTTTGTCGGTGAGCTTTTCGCCTGTGAGGTGCGAACGCACAAAGGTGTTGAAGCTTTGCTGGCTGGCCTGCGGCAACAGGTAACGGTGCACGGCGGCCAGGCGGATCGGTGTCGGGCGCATGCTGTCGAGGAAGGTCTCGAGCCGCGCCTGGGTGTCCTTGTTGCGGTATTTTTTCCAGAACTTGAGCAGGAACGACGTGCCTTCGCGGTCGGCGAACGAAGCCAGGTATTCCTGACGGCGAGGGTCGCGGTCATCCTTGAGCAATTCGGCCCTGTTGTTGGTGCCGGAATACGTGGTGTAGCGCACCAGGTCGCGCATCAGGCGAATGAATGGCAGGTTGATCGACTCGCGCAGGGCATCGCGCAGGGTCGGGTTGCGACCGTTGTCTTCCTTGCGAAAGTTATTGAACGTATGCAAGCCGCCACCGGTGAAAAACGCTTCGCCGGGGCTGGCCGAGTACTTGCGATCCAGCGCGGCGCCGAGCATGGGTTGCAGGCTGTGGTCTTTGTTCTCTATCAGGTAATCGACCACCCAGCGACTCAGGCGATCCTGATCCGGCACCTCGACTTTCTTCAGTTCCGGGACGGCCATCTCGGCATATTTGTCGTGCAACTCGGCAATGATTTGCAGGTAAGTGGTCAGCACGCGCATTTTTGCGGTGGAGCCCAGTTCCAGTTTGCTGCCTTCATTGATATCGAATGGTTGATCGGTGCTGTCGGTTTGGACCCGCACCCGAGAGCCATCCGGTGTCAGCTCGAACAACGTGAAGCTGTAGCGCACCTGGGTGGTGCTGGTGGGGGTCAGCAAGCGTTCGCCCATCAGGCCGATTTCCGCCGCATAGGCCGGGTCGGCCAGGCGTTTGAGGTAGGCGGTGGCCTGGGTTTGCAACTCGCCTTGCAAGGTGCTGGTGGCCGAAAGGTCGAGCCGGTCGAGATCGTACAGCGGACGATTGAGCAACCCGGCCAAGCGGCTGCGCGCCACGCTGATGCCCTTGTTGGTTTCGATCGGTTGAATGGTCGGTTGGGTCGCCCAGTCGCGATACGTCACTTTGCTGGCCAATGCCGCGGCGGCAAAGGGCGCATCGATCACGCCATTTTGTGCCAGCAAGCGGATGTGGCTGTCGGTGAGGTCGGCCAGTTCATCGTGGCCCTTGGTCAGGTAATGGGAAGGGCGGCGCTGGGCAATCATCAAGGACAGCATCTCGCGCAGGGCCAGGCCTTTTTCCGCCAGGGTTTTTTCATCCGTGGCGTCGCTCGCCAGGGTTTCGTTGGCCTTGTTGAAGTCGGCGCCGTACCACACGCGCAAACCCTCAGCCATGCCATGCACCTCACCGTGGCCCGGCACCGCCGACAGCGGCACGCTATTGAGGTAGTCGCGCACCACGTTCTGCCGAGCCTTGAGCGTTTGCGGCCCATCCTGATAGGCGCGCACGGTGGCGGAAATCATCTGGCGAATTTTTTCCCCGCCCGACACGGTCAACCCATCCGGTGAGTGCCGATACTTCTCGAGTTGCGTTGCCAGGGTACTGCCGCCCGCCGATTGACCGGGCAGGTGCAGCATCTTGGCGACCTGGGTATACGCCGCCATGCCGAATCGCGGCCAGTCCACGGCCGGGTTGGCGAGGGGCTGGCGAGGGTCGAGCAAAAAGCGGTTTTCGATGAACAGCAAGCTATTGACCACCACCGGCGGGATCGCCTCAAAGCTGGAATAGAGCTGTTGCGGATACTTGTACTGGTACACGGGGTTTGCGCGGCAATCGGTGATTGACAATCCTGCCTGGATTTTCTCCGCATAGGGCACGAACAGGCCCTTGGCCGTGTAGTCCATCAGTGCCGGGGAAAACCGGATCTGGGCGGAAATGACGTAATCACGCTTGAGCAGGCGCGGCAGGAATTCATCCAGCGAGCTGTAACCCAGACGCAGGTCGAATGGGCCAGCGCCAGGGTAGTGAATCGCGTCGCTGGGACCGGGTTTGAGTTCATAGCTCAGGGTTTTCGCGAACTTGCTGACTTCCCGGGCTTGAAACCTCGACGTGCGCATCTCCTTGGACGCCGCCAGGCCCAGGACAATCGCAATGATCACCAGCAGCAACCAGAACGCTTTCCAGCCGTGCTTGACGCGGCTGCGAGGAGGTTTTTCAGGTATTGGCGCTTCATCCACAGGTTCAGTCTGGACCACGGTTGTACTCGAATCGGATTGCTGTAAAGCGCCCATAGTCGATTGATCCATTCACGCAGATTGATCGGACTTGTCTGAAGCTTAGTCGGTGGTTGGCGTTGGTGAAAAAATTGTGAAGTCCCAATCATCGTGGATCCACTTTGATCTGTGGCGAGGGGATTTATCTGTGGTGAGGGGATTTATCCCCGTTGGGCGGCGCAGCCGCCCCCTGCGTCCATTCAGACCGACTGAGCTGTCAGGATTTACGACTGCTTCGCAGCCGCACGGGGATAAATCCCCTCGCCACAGTAAATCCTGTTTGGCATTACAGCCAACAGGCATCCCAAAGCGGGTAGTCACCAATTTTCTCTACAATTCCTGCTCGCAATGGGTTGGCGACGATATAACGTGCGAACGGCAAGAGATCTTCACCGTCGCGGATAGCCCGGTCGTGATAGCCGGTTTGCCAGAGTGGGCCACACCGACCAATCATTTTGTTCACTGCTTGGGTGCTGCGTGCTTTGGTAGCGCCGATAACGTTCCCCAGGTTGCTGTCATGCAACTGCATCAGCCAATGAAAGTGATCGGGCATAACAACCCAGGCAATTGAGCTCACTAGCCCCGAGTCCTGAGCTCGACGAAGTTCCGCAACAAGCAAGCGCCCTAAACGCCAATCAGAAAAGATGGGCTGGCGCTTGTGGATGACTGTGGTGATGAGATAGGCGCGACCGTTTTCGGAATGCCGGCCGAAGCGCAGGCGATGTGAATTCGGATGAGTAGGCAATCCATTGCTTCCTTAGCGTGATTGTCGGGTGACGCTATCAGGCTAGGTGCCGACAGCCATTTCGGGTCCTCAATTGTTGAGTGAAAATTCTGATTGTGACGAAGGACTGGTGAGTGCGGCTTTGTGGCGAGGGGATTTATCCCCGTCCGGCTGCGAAGCAGTCGTAAATCCTGACAGCTCAGTCAGTCTGAATGGACGCAGGGGGCCGCTTCGCGACCCAACGGGGATAAATCCCCTCGCCACAGTAAATCCTGTTCGGCATTACAGCCAACAGGCATCCCAAAGCGGGTAGTCACCGATTTTCTCTACAATTCCTGCTCGCAATGGGTTGGCGACGATATAACGTGCGAACGGCAAGAGATCTTCACCATCGCGGATAGCCTGGTCGTGATAGCCGGTTTGCCAGAGTGGGCCACGCCGACCAATCATTTTGTTCACAGCTTGGGTGCTGCGTGCTTTGGTAGCGCCGATAACGTTCCCCAGGTTGCTGTCATGCAACTGCATCAGCCAATGAAAGTGATCGGGCATAACAACCCAGGCAATTGAGCTCACTAGCCCCGAGTCCTGAGCTCGACGAAGTTCCGCAACAAGCAAGCGCCCTAAACGCCAATCAGAAAAGATGGGCTGGCGCTTGTGGATGACTGTGGTGATGAGATAGGCGCGACCGTTTTCGGAATGCCGGCCGAAGCGCAGGCGATGTGAATTCGGATGAGTAGGCAATCCATTGCTTCCTTAGCGTGATTGTCGGGTGACGCTATCAGGCTAGGTGCCGACAGCCATTTCGGGTCCTCAATTGTTGAGTGAATATTCTGATTGTGACGAAGGACTGGTGAGTGCGGCTTTGTGGCGAGGGGATTTATCCCCGTCCGGCTGCGAAGCAGTCGTAAATCCTGACAGCTCAGTCAGTCTGAATGGACGCAGGGGGCCGCTTCGCGACCCAACGGGGATAAATCCCCTCGCCACAACAGTGCTGTTACCAAATACCGTGCGCTTCAAAAAGCGAAATATCCTACAAGGCTCAGATAATTCATCTCCGTAGATGGGGGTTTTGCCGAGATTTACTCCTGATTTTTGTGGTTTATAGAGTGAAAATCTCTATCATCTGCTTTTTATACTACCCCCCCGCTGATCTCGCAGGTTTTGGCCTGCAAGACGGTTCTGCCCACGAAGCAGGGTCGGTCAAGGGAGGCGATGGCTTATCGGTCAACGCTTCGCCATTCGGTGGATATATCCAATAACAAGACGAGGTTGTACCCCATGCCCGTAGGCAATCACCTGCCCCACGGCGAGACCGCCCAGGGCGGCCCGCTCAAACGTGAACTCGGCGAACGACATATTCGCTTGATGGCACTCGGTGCCTGTATCGGCGTCGGTCTGTTTCTCGGTTCGGCCAAAGCCATTGAAATGGCTGGCCCGGCCATCATGCTGTCCTACATCATCGGTGGCCTGGCAATCCTGGTGATCATGCGTGCGCTCGGCGAGATGGCCGTGCACAACCCGGTCGCCGGCTCGTTCAGCCGTTACGCCCAAGACTACCTCGGCCCGCTGGCGGGCTTCCTGACCGGTTGGAACTATTGGTTCCTGTGGCTGGTGACCTGTGTCGCGGAAATCACTGCCGTGGCGGTGTACATGGGCGTGTGGTTCCCCGATGTGCCGCGCTGGATCTGGGCGCTGGCGGCATTGCTCAGCATGGGTTCGATCAACCTGATTGCGGTGAAAGCCTTCGGTGAATTCGAATTCTGGTTCGCCCTGATCAAGATCGTCACCATCATTGCCATGGTGCTCGGTGGTATTGGCATCATTGCATTCGGTTTCGGCAATGACGGTGTGGCGCTGGGGATTTCCAATCTCTGGACCCACGGCGGCTTCATGCCAAATGGTGTTCAGGGCGTATTGATGTCTTTGCAAATGGTCATGTTCGCCTACCTCGGCGTGGAGATGATCGGCCTGACCGCCGGTGAAGCGAAGAACCCGCAGAAGACCATTCCCAGCGCAATCGGCTCGGTATTCTGGCGGATCCTGCTGTTCTACGTCGGCGCGCTGTTCGTGATTCTGTCGATCTACCCGTGGAACGAAATCGGCACCCAGGGCAGCCCGTTCGTGATGACCTTTGAGCGTCTGGGCATCAAGACCGCCGCCGGCATCATCAATTTCGTGGTGATCACTGCCGCGCTGTCGTCCTGCAACGGCGGCATCTTCAGCACCGGGCGCATGCTCTACAGCCTGGCGCAGAACGGCCAGGCCCCGGCCGGTTTCGCCAAGACCTCCAGCAATGGCGTGCCGCGTCGCGCCTTGCTGCTGTCGATTGGCGCCCTGCTGCTGGGCGTACTGCTCAACTACCTGGTGCCTGAGAAGGTGTTTGTCTGGGTGACGGCGATTGCCACCTTCGGCGCGATCTGGACCTGGGTGATGATCCTGCTGGCCCAGCTCAAATTCCGCAAAGGGCTGAGCGCCAGCGAGCGTGCGGGCCTGAAATACCGCATGTGGCTGTACCCGATCAGCTCTTACCTGGCGCTGGCGTTCCTGGTGCTGGTGGTCGGCCTGATGGCGTATTTCCCGGATACCCGCGTGGCGCTGTATGTCGGCCCGGCGTTCCTGGTGCTGCTGACGGTGTTGTTCTATGTATTCAAGCTGCAACCGACCAATGCGACGCAAGGTGCGGTGCGTTCGGCCTCGTAAGTCGTAACGCCCGAAATGCAAAAGCCCCGATCGAAATGATCGGGGCTTTTTGGGTTTTCAAGATCAAAAGATCGCAGCCTCCGGCAGCTCCTACAGGGGAATGCGGTCCGTTTCTGTAGGAGCTGCCGAAGGCTGCGATCTTTTGACTGTCTGATTCAGCCGTTTGTTGAACTCCAGCCAGACCGCCAGCAACGCCATCAATCCAGCCCCCACCAAAGCAGTGAAGATCTGCATGGCGAACGCATCGTCCGTCAGCGCATTGAGCATGTCCGCCAAGGGCGCCAGCAGCACGCCCAGGCAGAAAATCTCCAGGGAAAAACGCCCCATGCGACAGCTTTGCTGAGCCAGCCAATTTTTTGTCCAGCCGGTATCGGGAAGCAGTTTCGCGGTGACGTAGGCCAGCGCCAGGAAGTGCAGCAGGCGCACAGGCGACAGGTTGGTCTTGCTGATCGGGTACAGCAGATTGCTCAGGCTGGTGGGCATCAGGGCGTCGTGGATCTGTGGCCAGCGCCAGGCGATAGTCAACACCCCGGCGAGTACTGCATAGACCGCCGCCGTCATGAACAACGGCTGGCGCACCAGCGGCCGGGTGTCGGGCAAACGTGGGCGTTGAGCATGAATCGCCGCCGCGCCGCCGAGGACAAACAGCAGTTGCCAGGCCACGGGGTTGAAGTACCAGACGCCATCCTTGATCGCGGCCAGGTTCCAGCCAAACAACGGCACGGTCAGGTACAGCGCAAAGGACACCGCCACCACCGGCCAGACCTTGCGCACCAGAATCGGCAGCACCAGCGGCAAGCCCGCCAGCAGCACGATGTACAGCGGCAGCGGGTCCATCAGGTTCGGTTTGAAACGCAACAGCAGCTCATCGATCAAGGCCTGCTGAGGGTCGCTGATGAAGTGGTGCATGCCCATTTCTTCCACCAGATCGCGGGTTTCCACGTGGCTGTTGGCGAAGAACACAATGCCCATCAACATCGCCAGCAGGAAGATGTGCACCACATAGAGCACCCAGGCGCGGCGCAGGATTTTCACACAGGCGATCAGCAAGCCTTCCCGTGCAAGCACTTTGCCGTAGGCCAGGACGGCCGCATAACCGGCCAGGAACACGAAGACTTCGGCGGCATCGCTGAAGCCGAAGTTGCGCAGGGTGATTTGACCCAAAGGGTTGTGGGGCACGTGATCCCAGAAAATGAAGATCAGTGCCAGACCGCGAAAAAAATCGATCCGGTGATCGCGCGCTAGCGTCATGACGGCAGGCTCGTAAACAGGTATTGAACAAAGGATTAGACGAAGGCGCAAAAACTTGCGCGCCACATATTGGCGGCGCGCAGGGTGGACTGATTCGCCGGCAATTGCAAAAGCGGGATATTTCGGAATGTCTCCTGGCGTGATCGCAGATCCTTACCGCTGGTCTGAAAGCTTGCCATTCCTGCGATTTCTGACAGCAGACAAGCTCAAATACTTGTGTGATCCGCGTTCTATCGCAGGAGCGTCACGTGAGACTTTCATGCAAAGGCTTGTCCAGCTACACCGTGATTGGCGTTGCGAACACGCTGATTCACTGGCAGATCTTTTTTCTCTTGAGCGTGGCTGCCGGCTTCACACAAGCGGCCAGCAACCTGGCAGCCTTTTGCGTGGCGGCCTCGTTTTCCTTTTATATGAACGCGCTCTATACCTTTGATGCCAAGGCGTCAGTCGGCGGTTATCTGTCGTTCATGGTGGCGATGGGTGCGCTCAGCCTCGGTGTCGGCCACGCCGGCGATGTCTGGCGGTTGCATGGCTTGCTGACCGTGGCGCTGTTTTCTGCGTTGAGCCTGGTGTTCGGTTTCCTGTTTTCCAAGTACGTGGTGTTTCGTGAGCGTGACCTATGAAGGTTTCGCTCATCGTCCCGGTGTTCAACGAAGAACAGGCGATCAATCTATTTTATCAGGCGGTACGACGTGAGTTGAAACTCGACGGGGCCGAAGTCGAGATCGTGTTTATCAATGACGGCAGTACCGATGGCACGGCCGAACAGGCGTCGGCCCTGGCGCAGGTGGACGAACAGGTGATGCTGATCAATTTTTCGCGAAATTTCGGCAAGGAACCGGCGCTATTTGCCGGTCTGGAATATGCCAGCGGTGATGCGGTCATCCCGATGGACGTCGACCTGCAGGACCCGATCAGCGTCATCCCGCGGTTGATCGAACAGTGGCAAAAAGGCGCGGACGTGGTTCTGGCCAAGCGCCGCGACCGCACCTCCGATAGTTATTTGAAGCGCCACAGCGCGGCGCTGTTCTACCACCTGTTGAATCGAATTTCCTACACCCGGATCGAAGAGAACGTCGGTGACTTCCGGCTCATGGACCGCAAGGTGGTGGACGTGATCCGCACCTTGCCCGAGCATCAATTGTTCATGAAAGGCGTGTTGTCCTGGGCCGGGTTCAACACAGTGGTGGTGGAATACGAGCGGGCCGGGCGCGTGGCAGGAAGCAGCAAGTTCAATGGCTGGAAACTGTGGAACCTGGCACTGGAGGGCGTGACGTCTTTCAGTACCGTGCCGTTGCGCCTGTGGACCTACGTTGGCGGCGGGATTTCGATTTTTGCGGTGCTGTACGCGGTGTACATGGTGCTGGACAAGATATTCTTCGGTAACAGCGTGCCCGGTTACCCCTCGTTGATGACCGCTATTCTGTTTCTCGGCGGCGTGCAACTGATCGGCATCGGTATCCTTGGCGAGTACGTCGGCCGGATCTACATCGAAGCCAAACACCGACCGCGCTATGTGGTCAAGGACATCGTCGGCGGCAAAGACAGGCGCGAACCCTAGCATGGGCAGGTTCAGCGATTTCTTCATCAAGGAACTCACTCGACGTCAGGCCTGGCTGTTTTTTCTGCTCGCGACCTTTGTGTATGTCCTGCCGTTGATCCTCGCGGATTATCCCTACATCGATGACAACTGGCGCTCGCTGTCGGCCGGCATGGCCTGGGCAAAGGAAGGGCGGTTGTTCGCCGAGTTGTTCTACAACGCGCTGACCTTCAGTAGTGGTGCGCCGAACATCTTCCCGCTGCCATTGTTGATCGCCACCCTGTCCATGTCCTGGGCACTGACCAGCCTGACCTTTCATCATTTCCGCCAACCGACCATCGCCTGCTGCCTGGTGCTGTTGCCGCTCTGGTACAACCCGTTCTTCCTGCAAAACCTGACCTATCAATACGACGGCCCGGTCATGATCTTGAGTGTGGTGGCGGTGATCTACGCCATCACCTTTCGTCATCCGTCGCGCAGCCTGCAATGGCTGGTGCCTTCCTTCCTGATTGCGCTGGCGCTGGGCCTGTATCAAGTCAGCATCAATGTGTTTCTCGGCCTGTGCTGTCTTGAAGTACTCAGGGCGGTCAATGACAAAGTGGCCTGGCCGCGGTGGGGCGGTTTGATCGGCTGGAGAATCGCCCAGCTGATTCTCGGTTGGCTGATCTACTGCGTCAGTGCATACCCCTTCATGGGGCAGGATCGCACTGTGTTGCTGAACGGTGCAGCGCAGCCTTTGCTGCAAATCCACATCAACATCGCGCGAGTACTGGAAAAAGTCGTGCTGCTGTTCCATGGCGGATTTGCCTGGGTGTCCGCCGGGTTGCTGCTATGCGCCATTGCCGGTGCTGTTCGTCTGGGATTGAAGGTTGTCGAGCGAAATGACAGCGTGCCGAAGAAACTCCTGATCGGCCTGTTGTGTTTGTTGGCAGTGCCGGTCGTGGTGTTGTTGGTATCCGGTGTCGCGCTGTTCTTCCGCGACTTCAACGAAGGCGCCAGGACCTTGATGGGGTTCGCGGTGTTGCTGGTGCTGCTGTTCTATTTGAGTCATCTGGCGCTGGCAACGGTCCACGAACGCTTGCCGCTGCTGTTGCTGATACCGCTGCTGGCCATGTTGTCGTTATCGTTTGCCTATGGCCGGGTCCTGACGGTGCAGAAATCCTTCGCCAGCAGTGCGCTGAACAGCCTTGAACGCGACATCACCAGCCATCAACCCTTGCGTGACGCCAAGCGCATTTACATGTCGGTGACCTATTCCGATCACTGGCTGCTGGGGGCGGCGGGTTCGTTCAAGCAGATGCCGGTGTTGCATTATCTGCTGAACGTCGACTTCTACATGCTGGCTGAAAACCTGCCCAAGGTGGGTATCACCAACGTGGTCGCGGAGAAGGAGCGACGCAACGCGACGCGGGTGGGTTATCAAGGCTACCCGCCGCTGGTGGAGAGCCAGTACTACCGGATTTACCTGATTGGGGATTACGGTTTTATCGTCATGAAGGAACCTGCCCCGATCAAATCGCTTCATTGGTGAAGCGCAATGTCGGGGCTGTGAAGGTCAGGCCGCCGCACAACTGGGGCCGAGTTGCTGCTGGTAACCAACGGCAACATGTACCCCTACGGTCCGACTCGCCGCATCAATACGGGGGCCTTTGATCATAGGTGGCGGACATGTGATCCTTGCCGCTTTTGAGTCAAAGGCCTTTTTTCATGTCGACGTTTCCTGCCCAACCTTGTGGACTTATCCACATCGCCGCCGCCCTGTTGATCGGCCCCGACGGCCGCACCCTGCTAGTGCGCAAGCGCGGCACCCAGGCGTTCATGCAACCGGGCGGCAAGATCGAGGCCCATGAACAACCGGTCAGCGCACTGGCCCGGGAGCTGGAAGAAGAGTTGGGGCTGCTCATCGATCCGACGCACGCCACTTTCCTCGGGCAGTTCTCGGCCCCTGCCGCCAATGAGCCGGGTTTTGTCGTACAGGCCGAACTGTTTCTGCTGACCATCGATGCTGATGTCACCCCGGCCGCCGAGATCGAAGAAGTGCTCTGGATCGACCCGGCCACCGACGGTGGTGTCGTCCTGGCGCCATTGACACGGGACCTGATCCTGCCGTTTTATCGAGCTTCGCTGACCGCGACCGCTTGATCATTTACGCAAAAGACTTCGCCCATGATCCCGCTTCAAGACCTGCTGATTTTCGCCGCTGCCGCGTTGTTGATGGTGCTGACACCGGGGCCGAACATGATCTACCTGATCTCCCGTTCGATCTGCCAGGGACGCAAGGCCGGGGTGACTTCGTTGCTCGGCGTGGTCGCGGGGTTCTTCGTGCATGTGTTCGCCGCCGCGGCCGGCTTGACCGCGGTGTTCCTGGCGGTGCCGATGGCCTATGAAGTGTTGAAGTGGGCTGGCGCGCTGTACCTGTTGTGGCTGGCCTGGCAGGCGGTCAAGCCGGGCGCGCGTTCGCCGTTCAAAGCCCAACAGTTACCACCGGACTCGTCGCGCAAGCTGATCACCATGGGTTTTCTCACCAGCGCCCTGAACCCGAAGATTGCGGTGTTTTACCTGTCGGTGTTTCCGCAATTCATCACCCCCGAGCACGGTTCGGTGTTCACTCAAAGTATCGTACTGGGGCTGACCCAGATCAGCGTCAGTTTCTGCGTGAACCTGATGATCGCCATGTTCGCGGCGGGCATCGCGTCATGGTTTGTCAGCAATCCGACCTGGCTGGCGATGCAGCGTTATTTCATGGGCTTTGTGTTGTCGGCGCTGGCGCTGCGCTTGATGCTTGAGCAAAAACGGATGGCCTGAACATGTGGACTTCGACAAGATCCGCTTTTGTGGCGAGGGGACTTGTCCCCGTTGGGCTGCGAAGCGGCCCTAAGACCTGCGAGCACGGTTGTCTGAAAAATGCAGGGGAGTGCTTCGCACTCCAACGGGGACAAGTCCCCTCGCCACAGGAGTGTTCTAACGAACCGCGCTAACACCATCCAGCGTCGAAAACGATGTGTCCTTGGCCGTCAGCAAAAAATCGCGCATATACGGCGCATCGAGCATGTCGGCCCGAATTGCCGCATACAGCGTCGCAAACAAGCCTTTCTCGCCCAGGCGCTTGGCTTTCACGTAGCCCCGTGAGCTGTATTCATGCAGCGCCCAATGGGGCATGCCGCACACGCCGCGGCCGCTGGCCACCAGTTGCATCATCATCACCGTCAGTTCCGAGGTGCGGACCTGGGCCGGTTCGACGTCGGCCGGCTCCAGGAAGCGCGTGAAGATATCCAGCCGGTCACGTTCCACCGGGTAGGTGATCAGGGTCTCGGTGAGCAAGTCTTGCGGGACGATGTAGGCCTTGCTGGCCAAGCGGTGCTGGTTCGCCACCGCGAGCATCGCTTCATAGGTAAACAGCGGCACATAGGTGATCCCTACCAGTTCCACCGGGTCGGACGTCACCACCAGGTCAAGGTCGCCACGGGCCAGGGCGGGCAGTGGGGCGAAGGAGAAGCCCGAAGCCAGGTCCAGCTCGACTTCCGGCCAGGCGTCGCGGAACTGGTCAATGGTTGGCATCAGCCACTGGAAGCAACTGTGGCACTCGATCGCCATGTGCAGGCGCCCGGCGGTGCCACCGGCCAGCCGCGCGATGTCGCGCTCGGCGGCGCGCAGCAGCGGCAAAGTGGCATCGGCCAGTTGCAGCAGGCGCAAACCTGCGCTGGTGAAACGCACCGGCTTGGTCTTGCGCACGAACAACGGCATACCCATGCGTTCCTCAAGCTCCTTGAACTGATGGGACAGCGCCGACTGGGTCAGGTGCAGGCGGTCGGCCGCATCCACCAGGCTATCGGCTTCGCGCAAGGCGTGCAGGGTCTTCAGGTGACGGATTTCAAGCACCGGGGGCTCCATGAGGAAAACTTGTGATCAACACGAAAAGGTTGAGTTTGTCTCATGATGGGTCGGATGTCGATAATAGCGCCATCTTTTACCCAGGAGCAATTCGACATGGCCGTAGCCAACACCCTTGGTTTTCCCCGCATCGGTGCCGACTGCGAACTGAAAAAAGCCCTCGAATCCTACTGGAAGGGCGACCTCGACCAAAAGGCGCTGAAAAGCGTTGGTCGCCAATTGCGCGCCACCCACTGGCAATTGCAGAAAGACGCGGGCATCGACCTGCTGCCGGTCGGCGACTTTGCCTGGTACGACCAGGTACTGACCCATTCCCTGGCCTTTGGCGTGATCCCCGAGCGTTTCGACAGCACGCGGGACGAGCGAGGCCTGCCGAGCCTCGACACGCTGTTCGCCATGGCCCGTGGCGCCACGGCGAGCTGCTGCGGCGGCGAGCACGGCAAGGCGCAATACGCCCAGGAGCTGACCAAGTGGTTCGACACCAACTACCACTATCTGGTCCCGGAATTCAGCGCTGAGCAAAATTTCAAGATGAGTTGGGAACAGCTATTCGACGAAGTCGACGAAGCCAAGGCCCTGGGTCACACCGTCAAACCCGTGATCATCGGCCCGCTGACTTACCTGTGGCAGGGCAAAGTCAAAGGCGAAGACTTCGACAAACTCGACCTGTTGGAACGCCTGCTGCCGGTCTATAACGAAATCCTCGGGCGTCTTGCTGCCCAAGGAGTGGAGTGGGTACAGATCGATGAACCGATCCTGACCCTCGACTTGCCACAAGAATGGAAAAACGCCTTTGAACGCGCCTACCATATCTTGCAGTACTCGCCGCTGAAAAAGCTGCTGGCGACCTACTTCAGCGGCCTGCAGGACAACCTCGGCCTGGCCGTCGGCCTGCCGGTGCAAGGCTTGCACATCGACGCGGTGCGCGCGCCGGATCAACTGCTGCACGTGCTCGATCGCCTGCCAACCTACAAGGTTCTCTCGGTGGGACTGGTCAACGGCCGCAACGTCTGGCGCTGCGAGCTGGAACCGGTGCTGGCACAACTGCAATTTGCCCAGGAGCGCTTTGGCGACAACCTGTGGGTCAGCAGCTCCTGCTCGCTGCTGCACAGCCCGGTGGACCTGGAGCGCGAAGACAAACTCGATCCGGAACTGAAAAGCCGCGAAAACGTGTCGCGCATCCACTCGCCGCGGGTGCCGGACACCGCCGAGATGGTCAAGTTGATCAGCAAAGCCGTGAAGCGGATCCCGGCCGAGCGGCTGTGGGTCAACCCCGATTGCGGTTTGAAGACCCGGGCGTGGCTGGAAACCGAGGCCGCCCTGGTGAACAGGGTCGCCACGGCACGACAACTGCGCAGCCAACTGGCTTGAGGACGATAACGGGAGCGGATCAACCGCTCCCGTGTTACCTGTCAGACCTGCTCGAAATGTCGCAATGCCGGTGATCTTTTGCCGATGTCGGCATAGGGAAGGTTGGCGTCATCGGCGTGGGTCAGAAACCGGTATTGCGGCAGTTTCAGGTGCGCCTTTTCGAACCCGGCGAAGATAGGCGCCGCCTTGGTGTAATGAAAATGGGCGTACCACAACACTTTGGGCGGGACGTCGGTCAGGTCCCAGATTTCGTATTCCTGCAGGTAATCGGCTCGGCCGTCAGGGCGTTTTCGCAGACTTTTGATCGGGCTGGTTTTACGTATCTCCACGGCGTTTTGGCTGATCAGATCATCGAGCATTCCATCCGTAGGGTTTTTGCTGCGCAGTGACTGCCGGGTGCGCATCTGCCGTCCGGTGGCAATCAGTTCCGTCGCCTTGTTACGCAGTTGCTGGATGACAGGGCTCTGTGGGGCAACGGCTTCGATATCGAGCGCCCGGCGCGTCAGTTCGCTGGCCTCACTGACCATCATGTGCTCCAGATCGACCGGGAGCATGTCCTGCGCTGCATAGGCTTGAATCTTCGTCTGATAGCCCTGCTGCGACTGCAGGCGGTTACGCGCATCTTCAATCATGGCACTGAGGTCCCTTTGCGCGGGACGAGCGGTCGGCTCTGGTGGATTGAGCAAGCGAAACTTGCCGTTTGCACCCTGTTCCCATATTTCCTCGACGCCACTGCGACCGGTCAGGATGTATTGGCGCTTCTGGGTTGTCGGTTCCCAGCGTTCTACCCCGATCAACAAGTGGTCGTCTTCAGTGGTGAAGACTTTCTTGCTGCGTTGCCCGGCTGGCAGGGCGGGAGCCGGTAGGTCGATGGCCTTGCTGGCCCGTTCGGCCATTTTCTCGATACCCTCCAGCAAGGGCGCCACAGCGTCGAGATGAAAGTGCTGTGGATAGCTGGCGGTCCAGACATTCATGCCACGACGGAATTGTCGGTAGTGCTCAAGGCACTCCTGAAGAATCTGATTGCGCTGGGCCCGGGTGGCGGTGACTTCCGGCAGGCTATATTGGACGAACAGTGCGCGGTCGACTTGGGTCCGCAGGCTGTCGGCTTGGGCCTGTAGATGGAACCAGGAGAGATCCTTTGTCGTGTCGAAGCGTTTGACGGTTTCCAGCAGATGACCGGTTTTCAGGTAAAGCAGATTGGATTCGCTGAGACGTCCGTTCAACATCGTTACTTCGGGTGTCAGTTGTGCCTTTTCGGCGCTGACCGTAATGCGCTCGTACCACCGGTTGAGGTCGCGCATTGCAGTTTCCATCTGCTCTACGTGGCCGATGAACTCCACACGCAGCTTTCGGATGTCGTGCAGAATCCGAATGCGTTCGGCGAGCGCACTGTCCGGTAGTGTGTCCAGTTGGTCGACTAAAGCGTCGATTTTGTCCATGAGCGGATCAGCCCGATGGTTGGCAAAGAAAACTCGCTGCTTTTGCCTGTCGGCGATCAGCAGGGCGTCATGACTTTGCATGTCTTTGAGTACGCGCCTTTTGTTGCCATGGGTCAGGGGCGCCAGGTCGACCAGTGTCTGATAGTGCGTGCTGGCCATTTCGATGTCGCCGATGCAGGCTGCTTCGGTGGCCCGAAGCAGGGCCGGACGGGCTTCGATGGGGCTGGTGTTGTACGTCTCCAGGGCCGCGTTGGTGCGCTGGACCCGAGTATCGAGCCGCGGCGCAAAGTCGTCGGCGGCTTCGGTCAATGCGTGGTGACGGCGAAACAACCGATCGGCCCACCACCGTGGCAGTCGTTGGCGAATGGCGGCCGGCCAGAGCGGGTCGAGGGTGTCCGCCAGATGCCCGAGCACGCCGCCACCACCCAGCCCGCCACCCTCGAAAGTCGACCCGTAAACACCGAACCAGGTGTCCCAGCGGCCTGCTTCATCGAGAGCGATGGGTTGCTTGTAGGTTTTTTTATGAGTGCCGCTCAGTCGCCAGCCGCGTGAGTCCTTGCTCGGTTCAACCTGGAAGATACGGCCCTGGCGAGTGATAAAGTCGCCATCGGCATGACGGTAGACATTGCGATAGACACCGTGCTCGACCGGTTGCAACCCGACGAGGGATATCGGTTTCTCATACTCGTAACCGGCGAAGCGTTGGGCGATGTGCCGCGCCTGGTATTTTGATGTCGGTGGCAAGGCCATGGCGCCTTCGCCGAGCGCCCGCAACTGACGAGCACGGGTCAACGCGCGGGCGGCCGTGGCCGATTTGGTGCCCACCCTACTGGGAAGAAGGTCCATGGCGGCATCGATCAAAGACAATAGCACCGACTCTATCTCTGTCAGGCCTTCACCCACATCAGCGCGTAACAGCGCCGCGACGGCCCGATTGGCACTGCTCCAGGCATCGTAGAGAGCAACGACTGCGCCAACAAAGGGCACAATACCCAAGGCCATTTTTATGTAATTCAATGCCTTCGGTCCGCTGAGCGCGTAGCGTTCCAGAAATAACGCATCGTTGGAACGCGAAGTGCCGCGATGGGCTTCGATCAGGCGTCCCATCTGTGTATTGAGCAGGTGCGCGGCCAGCGAAGTGACCGCCGGCCAGCGCACCCCGACACCGATCATGGCGTCGAAGTGTTTGAGTACTGCCTGGTTGATCCGGCTTTCATGAGCCCGCACGTCTCCCAGCAAGGCGCGACCGGCCAGATAGCTGACCATCTCGCTGCGCAGGCACAGGTTGAACAGGGACTTGCGCGCTTCTTCGAGGCTGTCGTAACGGCGCAGGAACTGGCCATCGGGACTGTCCGGCAGGTATAACAAAGTCATGCCGCTGGCCTGTTCCTGAATGAACGTCACGCCGGACAAGGTCACCGGGCCTTCGTTGGGGGTGTCCTTGCCGCCCGCGCTCAGGTAGGCCGGCAATATCTCGATGCGCTTGCCGCCTGCGTGCCAGGCTTGCGGGGTATCGGCGTCGATGGCGGTGTTCAGGACTTGCAGGTCGTCGAGGCTGATCTGCCTTTGCAGGCGTGCACACTCACCTTGCAGCTTGAGGGTCAGGCGCCAGGGCTCGATCAGGCATTCCCGGCGATGTTCCCTTACAAACAACGGTTCGCTGTGACTGCCCATGAAGGTGTCGTAGATGAGTTGTTCGTAGGCCTTGGGCAGATCCAGCTCCGGCAGCGTCTTGAGCAGGTAGGCATGGGTGATGCCGGCCGTCAGGGCTTGGCGTTCACCGGCGTCCGCCGTCGTGACCTCCACACGCATGAAGCCCAGGCGCAGGGACAAGGGCTCAAGCCGCATCGACGGCGTGTTGTCGATATTGAGCTGGGCCAGTTCTTCGAGTGACATCTTGCTTCTGCCGGCACTGGGCACTGCCACCAGTTTTTGCGGGGTGCCGGGAGCCGCACCGTCGGTCAGTTGTTTTTGCAGTGTGACGGAGTCGGGCAGGTCCAATTGGACGTCAAAGTCACCTTTGAGTGAGAAGTCTGTGCGCAGCTGCGCCTGAAGGTGTCGACGGGTGAATGCGTCGCGAGGCACCAGGGTTGTTTCCAGTTGTTCGTGGCTGCGCTGCATGGCCTGGATATAGTCGCTGGTCAGGCTTTTGAGCTTGGCACAGTCGGGTGCTGCCAAGGTGGCCAGCCAGGTGGGAAGACGGGCAACCATCAAGGCACTACGGCGTTGTTCCTGTATATGCGTGAGGGCCAGACTTCTCGCTGCGTTCACCGGGACCTGCAGCAACGCCAGTGTTTGTCTGCGCAGCTTTTCCAGTTCCTGCGCACGTTGTGACGCCTGCGCGCTGTCAGGATAGCGCTGGCGTGTTTGCGCGGCCTGTTCTTCGAAAAGGCTGATCTGTTGATTGAGGCTGTACAGCAGCGGATCTGTCGTGATGGTCTTCAGTTGCAGGGTCAGCATCGAGTCCTGTCCCTGGATTTTCAATAACTGCTGTTCCAGGTCTTTGCGGTTGGCCAATCGCTGCAAGCCGCCGCCGATGCCGGGCCAGTAAAGCAGCAGACTGTGGGGCGAGTCTGGATTGGACAGCGTTTGCGGTGGGGCAATGACAAACACCCCTTTGAGCTCCTGGCGCAAAGGGTCGCCAGTATCTGTTCTCATACTCAGCGACAGACTGGCGAATGCAACGTCAGGGTCGTGCTCGGCGGCATCAGGCGTGTCCAGCAAGACCCTGAGCAATTCGAGTTCCGTGCTATCGAGCTGATTGAGCGTGCGTTGAAGTTCAACCTCGGCCTTCAAGCCGTCCTTGTGTGCCTGGTAAAGTGCGTTGAAGCCACGATTGAAAGTTGTCAGGTCCAGCGTGCGCGATCGGTAAAGCAGGGTGGATGCGGCCGTGTCTGCAGCAAGCTCTGCGGTTTCCAGCGCCTTGAGTGTGTTGTCGAGTGCCTGATGACGGTCACTGTCCAGAGCTTCACCCAGCAGTGTTTCCAGCGCCGCACGCTGTTTGCCAAGCGAGGTCTGGCGTAACGCCAGTGGAATATCGGCAGCCAGGCTATCGAATAGCGATGATTGATCTTCATCGCCAAAGCCTTCGGTCAGCTCCAGGTCCTCAAGGGTGGGCGCTTGGGCAAACACCTCGGCGAGGGGGGCTTGCAGTGCGGGCGAAAACAGTTCCGCGATGCCTGTCGTCAATGGCCCGGTCTTGGCCGTGTATTCAAACCTGTAATGGCTGGGTAACTCTGGCGGAGCGAGTAATTGCGTGGACAACCAATGCTCCATGTCGCTGCGTTCTTTGAAGGCCTGGACGGGAACCGGTCGAGAGGGCAAGTACAGCAATTGCGCGACCGGTTGCTGGTTGCCCACGCTAATCACCCAGGCCGCCGGGAGTTTCAGGATGCTGTTGTCGCTCAACTTCAGCGCCAGGTGTTCGCAGTGGATCAGTTGATCGTCCAGACGCATTGCCAAGGTTTCGGAGTCCAGAACCAACCACAGCGGTTTCAATTGTTCGGCGCTCAGGGTTCTCAGGGCGAATGCCACTTGGGCCGCTGCTTCGATATGGTCGCGGTACAACTGATTGGCTCGATCACGCCGCGACAGCGGTGTACCGGAGGCGCGGGCAGCCCAATAGGCATTTGCGCCTTCGTTCAGCGGCGCGCCTGCGAACAGCGCCTGCAAACCTTCCTGGCATGCTTGCCAACGGGTCAAGGCGCTTTGCAACAGGCTCTGATCGATATTGCTCGGCAGCGTTGAAAACTCGGGTATGGCGGTTAACTCGGGGGTGGGGAGCGTCGGGAGCAGTCTTTCGGTCATAGTGACGGGGCTCTTCTAAGGGGAGCGGCGTGTCCACTCCTGATGGAGCGCCATTAAAAAAAAATCCCCCAGTCCTGTGGCACTACATAGTTATCGCGTCGACCACTGAGCGGCATTCATGAAACTGTCATGCAACTGTGGCAGCGCGCTTGAACAAACTTCATCAGACTCGCGCTCTACTGGGGTTCTGTGTTTCGGTGTTTTTCATGTGTGCACGATTTTTATCGACAGCGGCCTTTTTGACCGCGTTGTTGTTGAGTTTTCCATCTTTTTCGGCGTCTCGCTGTGACGTCAATGTGGCGACCGAACGGGTCGACCTGGATCAGGTAAGCCTGGCGTACCAGAGCATCGGTCGTGCCTCGGACCCGGCGTTGCTGCTGGTGATGGGCCTGGGTGGGCAGTTGATTCACTGGCCTGACGAAGTGGTGGTCGCGCTCTGTCAGCAAGGGTTTCGGGTGATTCGCTACGACAATCGCGACGTCGGCCTGTCGACATGGCGGCAAACCCCGGTGGAGGCCAATCTGACTTTTGAGGTGTTGCGCTACAAGCTGGGTTTGCCGGTGTCGGCCCCCTACTCATTGACCGATATGGCGGACGACGGGCTGAGCCTGATGGATGCGTTGCACATCGAGCAATTCCATGTGCTCGGTGCCAGCATGGGCGGCATGATTGCCCAGCACATGGCGGCGATGGCGCCACAACGGGTCGAGAGCCTGACCCTGATCATGAGCACTTCCGGAGCCGAAGGTTTGCCCGCGCCGAGTGCGGCGCTGCTGCAGTTGCTGGCGCGTCGGGGGGCACCCAATCGTGAAGTCGCACTGGAGCAGCAGGCGGACCTGCTGGCGGCACTGGGTAGTCCGGCGGTGACTGATGATCGACAGGCACTGCTG
This sequence comes from Pseudomonas sp. LBUM1649, assembly GCF_059716155.1. Lineage (NCBI taxonomy): Bacteria > Pseudomonadati > Pseudomonadota > Gammaproteobacteria > Pseudomonadales > Pseudomonadaceae > Pseudomonas > Pseudomonas sp. LBUM1649. The sequence goes on along the minus strand of NZ_CP166807.1, from coordinate 5,506,221 downwards.
CATCAGGCGGCACTGTCGTATGACCGGGCATTCAATCCTGAGGGGGCCAAGCGCCAGATCCTGGCGATCCTGGCCGAGCCGAGTCGAGTGGCATTGCTTAACCAATTACGGGTGCCGGCGCTGGTGGTGCATGGCACGGCCGATCCGTTGTTGCCGGTGATGCATGGCGTACACCTGGCGGCGCATTTGCGTGGCAGCCAATTGAAGTTGATACCGGGGTTCGCTCATCGTTTTCAGGAAGCGTTCAAGGCGCCTTTGCTGGCGGCCGTATTGCCGTATCTGCGGGCTCATCGAGAGGACACTTCGCATTGGGCGCAGATTGAGCCTGTGGCTGAACACAACCTTCTTTAACGCACGATCTTGTCCACGTGAATGCCCAGTTTCTTCAGCCGGTACCAGAAGCTGCGCTCGGAGATACCGATCAACTGCGCCGCCGCAGCCTGCACACCGTTGCTCTGGGCACGGGCTGCCAGGATGTAATTCTTTTCGACGTGCGCCAGTGCGGCTTCCCCTTCGCGAAACTCCTTGTTGGCCACCGCGTCCAGCAGGTTTTTGTTGGTTGCGGCAATCACTCGCACCGGGGGTGTTGTCGCAAGCGTCAGCAACAGCGGGCATTCGCGCAGGGCTGTAACAGGGGGTTGTGATCAGCCGTGCAGGCGAACCCTGACGCTGACCAGCACCGTCGCCGCGCCCAGGGTTGCCTTGAGAATCAGATCCATCAGTGGCTCAGCCCGTACTTTTTCACTTTGTCGAACAGTGTGGTCTTGGCCATGCCCAGTTCCTGGCTGGCCTGGGTCAGGTTGCCGCCGCTGCGTTGCAAGGCGTCGCTCAGCAGGTTGCGCTCGAAAGCCTCCACCGCTTCAGCGAAGGCCAGGCCGTGGGCGCTGCCGCCCGCTCCAGGTTTCTTGAACGCCGGCAGGCCCAGGGCAAATCGCTCGGCGACGTTGCGCAGTTCGCGCACGTTACCTGGCCAGTCGTGGCTCATCAGGTTTGACAGGGTCTGGTTATCCAGTTCCGGTGCGGCGCGGTCGAAACGCAAGGACGACTGCTGCAAAAAGTACTCGAACAATTGCAGGATGTCTTCGCGGCGCTCGCGCAGGGGAGGCAGTTCCAGGGTCACCACGTTGAGGCGGTAATACAGGTCGCTGCGGAATTCACCGGCCTTGCTCGACTCGTCGAGATCGGATTTGGTGGCCGCGATCACCCGGCAGTCCACCGCCACGCTCTGGTTCGAACCGAGGCGTTCGAGGGTGCGTTCCTGCAACACCCGCAGCAGTTTGATCTGCAGGGGCAGGGGCATGCTTTCCACTTCGTCGAGGAACAGCGTGCCGCCATCGGCGTGCTCGATTTTTCCGATCCGCCGTTTGCCTGCGCCGGTGAAGGCGTTGGCTTCGTGGCCGAAGATCTCGCTTTCGAACAGGTTTTCCGGCAGGCCACCGCAATTGAGCGCCACGAATTGCCGGGTGTGCCGACGACTGAAGTCGTGCAGGCAGCGCGCGACCAGTTCCTTGCCGGTGCCGGTTTCGCCTTCGATCAGCACGTTGGCCGAAGTATCGGCGACATTGGCGATCAGTTCGCGCAGGTTCTGCATGGCCGGCGAGCGGCCGATGATCCGACCTTCGAGGGAGTCGCGCTCGGCCAGTTGCCGGCGCAACGACGAGACTTCCCGTGCCAGGCTGCGTTGTTCCAGGGCACGGCGGGCTACATCCACCAGGCGTTCGGGAGAGAAGGGTTTCTCCATGAAGTCGTAGGCGCCTTTCTGCATGGCGCCGACGGCCATGGAAATGTCGCCGTGACCGGTAATCAACACGACCGGCAGGCTGCGATCGCGGGCCTTGAGTCGGTTCAGCAATTCCAGGCCATCGATGCCCGGCAGGCGAATGTCACTGATGACGATGCCGGCGAAGTTCTCGCCCACCCGTTCCAGGGCTTCCTCGGCACTGCCGACACCGATGCAGGGAATGTCTTCCAGGGTCAGCGCCTGCTTGCAGCCGAGCAGCACATGGGGGTCGTCTTCGACGATCAATACACTAAGGTCGTTGTTCATATTGGCTCAGCGGAAGTGGGGCTTACCAACGGTAAACTGAGGACGAAAGCGGTACCACCGCTGGCCGGGTGCTCGACACCCAGGTGACCGCCAGTGGCAGCGGCCAGGCTCGCGGAGAGGGTCAGGCCGAGGCCCAGGCCTTGTTCGCCGGGTTTGGTGGTGAAGAAGGGTTCAAACAGATGCTTGCGCGCTTCGGCATCGATGCCGTGGCCGTTGTCCCGTACACGAAGCCGATATTTACCCTCGAATACTTCGCCTTCGAGCCACAACTCTGGCTGCGGTTGCGCCTGCATGGCGTCCAGGGCATTGCCGATGAGGTTGACCAGAATCTGCTCCAGACGGGTCTGGTCGATCTGCACTTGCACACCGTCGAAGTGGCGGTGCAGTTTCAAATGGGCGTTTTCAACGCGGCTGCCGAGTAACTGCAAGGCCGCGTCGACCCCTTTGCCAAGACAGGCCTGACCCTTGTCGTCACCGCGCCGGGCAAAGGAGCGCAGGCTGGCGGTGATCCGGCCCATGCGGTCGATCAATTCGTTGATGGTCTTGAGGTTGGTGCTGGCCACGTCCAGTTGACCGCGCTCAAGAAACCGCACGGTGTTGCCGGACAGGGTGCGCAGCGCCGCCAATGGCTGGTTCAATTCATGAGCGATGCTGGTGGACATCTGGCCAATAGCGGCGAGTTTCCCGGCCTGCACCAGTTCATCCTGGGCACGGCGCAGCGTCTCTTCGGCGTGACGGCGTTCGCGGATCTGCCCCTTGAGCCGCTCGTTGCTGGCGCGTAGGTCTGTGGTGCGTTCGGTAATCCGACGCTCCAACTGGTTGTTGGCTTCCTGCAAGGCTTCCCGGGCGGCGAGGCGGGTGGCGATCACTTTGCGCCGCTCGTTCCAGGCAATCAGCAGGAACGCCACGAGGGCAAATGCCACGGCGACCAGAATCCCCTGGTTGATCGCTTCGCGGCGCAGATCCTGTAGTGGCGTGAGCAGGGTGAAGTTCCACGGGGTATCGCTCAAGGGGCGGGTTTGCGACAGGTAGCTGATGTTTTCATCATCGGAAACCAGTTCGCTATTGGCCGGGAAGGTGAGTTTTTCCACGCCCTCGGACAGGGTTTCCCGGGCCAACGGTTGCAACTCGTTCAGCGGGAACCAGTAGTACTGGAGACTGCGGGCGAGCTTTTCCTTGGTTTCTTCGCTCAGCGGCACCACTGACTTCAGGCGCCGTGCCGGGTCACTGGAGAGAATGATGATGCCGTTCTCGTCGCTGACGAAGGCTTCCAGGCGCGCCCGCTGCCAGCGTTCTTCCATGGCTTCGAGGCGGACCTTGACCACCGCGACGCCAATGATCTTGCCGCGTTCTTCCAGGCCATGGGCCAAGTAGTAACCGGGTTCGCCGTTGGTGCTGCCAATGCCGTAGAAACGTCCGGGCTGGCCACGCACGGCGTTCTGGAAATAGGCGCGGAAAGACAGGTCTTCACCCAGGTAACTGTCGACATCGCGCCAGTTGCTGGTGGCCATGACACGGCCGGTGGTGTCCATCACGTAGATGGCCCGGCTGCGGCTGCGCCGGTTCAGGCCTTCGAGGTAATCGTTGACGGTCTGCCGGTGTTCCGGCGTCGGGTCGGCCAGCAGCTTGGAAACACTGGTTTCGAGTTCCAGCAGGCTGGGCAGGTAGGTGTATTTGCTGATCTCGCTTTCGACGGCGCGGGCGTGCAGTTCCAGCTGGCGCTGGCCGTTTTCGCCGAGGTTGCGGATACCATAGTGCTCACTGGTCCAGAAGCCGATATAACCCAGTCCGATCATCAGCGCGATGATCAGCGGCGGCAGGAACAGATGGCGAATCAGGCGAGGTTTCACGGCGAGTGATGGCGACGTGGCGCGATAGAGAATGGGGTCGCATTTCATCACAGATGCCTTGGGTCAACCACGGGTTTTTGTGGCGAGGGGATTTCTGTGGCGAGGGGATTTATCCCCGTTGGGCTGCGAAGCAGCCCCAGCATTTCAATGTCAAACCGCATGCAATGGTTTGACGACTGCTGCGCAGCCGAACGGGGATAAATCCCCTCGCCACAGAAAATTTTCTGGCCACAAAAGCCCGCTCCCACAGTTGGGGAGCGGTGTTTTCTTAGTGTTGCAGAATCTTGTTGAGGAAGTGCTGCGTACGCTCGGCACGGTGATTGATGTCGCCGAAGAAGTCCTCTTTCTTGCAGTCTTCGATGATCTTGCCCTGGTCCATGAAGATCACGCGGTCGGCCACTTTGCGGGCGAAGCCCATTTCGTGGGTCACGCACATCATGGTCATGCCTTCGTGGGCCAGTTGCACCATCACGTCCAGCACTTCGTTGACCATTTCCGGGTCCAGCGCCGAGGTCGGCTCGTCGAACAGCATGACGATCGGGTCCATCGCCAGCGCACGGGCAATCGCCACACGCTGCTGCTGACCACCGGACAATTGGCCCGGGTGCTTGTGGGCATGGGCCGAGAGGCCGACACGTTCCAGCAGTTGCAGGCCTTTTTTGGTGGCCTCTTCCTTGCTGCGGCCCAACACCTTGATCTGCGCGATGGTCAGGTTTTCGGTGATGGTCAAGTGCGGGAACAATTCGAAATGCTGGAACACCATGCCCACCCGCGAACGCAGTTTCGGCAGGTTGGTCTTCGGGTCGGCAATGGACGTACCGTCGACCACGATGTCGCCTTTCTGGAACGGTTCCAGGGCGTTGACGCATTTGATCAGGGTCGATTTGCCGGAACCGGACGGCCCGCACACCACGATCACTTCGCCTTTTTTGACCTCGGTGCTGCAATCAGTCAGTACCTGGAAGTCCCCATACCACTTGTTGATGCTTTTGATAGAGATCATACGGCGAACCTTTTTTGCAGACGCTTGACCAGCTGCGAGGCGGCAAAGCTGATGATGAAGTACACGAGACCCGCGAAAATCAGGAACTCATTGGAGCGGCCAATGATGTCGCCACTGGCGCGCGAAGCATTGAGGAAGTCCACCAGGCCGACAGCGTAGACCAGCGAGGTGTCCTGGAACAGGATGATGCTCTGCTGCAGCAACAGCGGGGTCATTTTGCGGAACGCCTGCGGCAGGATGATCAGGCGCATCATCTGGCCATAGCTCATGCCCAGTGCCTGGGCGGCACCCATCTGGCCCTTGGGAATCGACTGCACACCGGCGCGGACGATCTCGCAGAAGTACGCCGCTTCGAACATCATGAACGCCACGATGCAGGAGGTGAACGCGCCGATCGGGGTGTCTTCGCCGGTGATCCAGCGCAATACGAACGGCACCGCCAGGTAGAACCAGGTGATCACCAGCAGCAACGGGATCGAGCGGAAATAGTTGACGTAGGCGCCGGCAATGTTCGACAGCAGCTTGTTGTGGGACAGGCGCATCAACGCCAGGATCGTGCCGAGGATGATCCCGCCGATCACACCCATGACCATCAGCTTGAGGGTCATGACCATGCCGTTCCACAATCCGGGAATGGCCGGGATGATGCCCGAGAAGTCGAATTCCATCATTTACCCCCTACGGAAATCAGGCCCGGTACGGCGACTTTCTTCTCGACCAGACGCATCAGCAACATCAGGCTCATGTTCAGGGTGAAGTAGATCAGCGTGGCCAGGGTGAAGGCTTCGAACAGGTTGGCGGAGAACTCGGCGGTCTGTTTGGTCTGCGCCAGCAGCTCCATCAGGCCGATCAGCGAGGCCACGGAGGTGTTCTTGAATACGTTCAGGAATTCCGAGGTGAGCGGCGGAATGATGATCCGGTAGGCCTGGGGCAGCAGCACGTTCCAGTAGATCTGCGGCAGCTTGAAACCCATGGCGCGGGCAGCCGATTCCTGGCCGCGGGGCAGTGCCTGGATACCAGTACGCACTTGTTCGCAAACCCGTGCGGTGGTGAACAGGCCCAGGCACACGACGACGCTGAGGAACGCCGAGGTGGTCGGGTTCAGATCCTGCTTGTACCACTCTTGCAGGTCGGCAGGCAGCAGGTCGGGTACCAGGAAGTACCAGATGAACAGCTGAACCAGCAGCGGCACGTTACGAAAGAGTTCGACGTAGCAGGTGGCGATGCCCGATACGATGCGGTTCGGCACAGTGCGCATGACACCCAGGATCGAACCCAGTGTCAGGGCAATGATCCAGGCCGCGATGGCGATGCCGATGGTCCAGCCCAAACCGGTGAAGTACCAGTCGAGATACGTCTCGCTGCCAACGCCAGTGGACTTGAAGAACACGCCCCAGTCCCAGTTGTAATTCATTAGGGTCTCCCCTCAGATCGATCGATGTACAGGTACCCGCTTGGGGGAAGCTCCGTTCCCGCCTGATCTTGTCGGTCAGGCACACGCGAACGGCTCGACAGCCACCGGTTCGAGTTTCCAGAAATGCCAGCAGGGAGTGACAACCTCCCGAAAGGGCCGAGGCCCTCCCAGGAGATAAGGTTAGTCAGAAATCAGGATTTCTTGTCGTCAGCCGCTTTATCGGTCGGATTGGCGATCAGGGCCTTGAGCTCGTCGCTCATCGGGAAGTTCAGGTTCAGGTTTTTCGGCGGGATTGGCTGCATGAACCATTTTTCGTAGATCTTGTTGATCTCGCCCGACGCGTAGGTGGCCTTGATGGCGTCATCCACGGCCTTCTTGAACGGCTCGTCGCCTTTACGCACCATGCATCCGTAGATTTCGTAAGACTGTGGTGTACCGGTCACGGCCCAGTCAGACGCCTTCTTGGCCTTGGCTGCTTCACCGGCCAGCAGGGCGTCGTCCATCATGAACGCAACGGCACGACCGGTTTCCAGCATCTGGAAGGACTCGCCGTGGTCTTTGGCGGAGATGACGTTCATGCCCATTTGCTTGTCGGCGTTCATCGCCTTGAGGATGCGCTCGGACGTGGTGCCGGCGGTGGTCACGACGTTCTTGCCCGCCAGATCCGGGAAGTCCTTGTACTTGGAGTCTGCCTTGGACAGCAGGCGAGTACCGATTTCGAAGATGCCGACGGAGAAGTCGACTTGTTGCTGGCGCTCGACGTTGTTGGTGGTCGAACCGCACTCGAGGTCCACGGTGCCGTTCTGTACCAGCGGGATACGGGTTTGCGAGGTGACCAGGTTGTACTTGACCTGCAGGTTCGGCAGGTCCAGGTCTTTTTTCAGCGCTTCGACGACTTTCATCTGAATGTCGTGGGAGTAGCCGACCGGTTTGCCGGAAGCGTCCGCGATGTAGGAAAAAGGAATGGAAGCGTCACGATGCCCGAGGGTGATGACACCGGACTCTTTGATCTTCTTCAGGGTGCCGGTGAGTTCGGCGGCGAAAACTGGCGTGCTGATCAGAGCGGCAGCAATGGCTGCGCCCAGGATATGGGGAACGATGCGCATCAAATTTTCCTCGACATTGTTTTTTTTATGGAGCCAGTTTGTCGGCCCTTTTGTGCTTCGAATGCCTGCCGGGTCCTGAAGTGATGGCGCAACAGGCATTCGTCCAAGAGTGTAGAGCATGACTCGTGCCAGACCAGGCTTAACGGCTCAATACGTTGATTTATAAGGAAATTAAATATTTTTTGAAGTTTTTTTGGTCAGAAGACATCCGGTTAACCGAATTGACCGCCAAGTCGCGTTCGGAAAACCGAATGCCCCCGACAATCCGGGCTCCAGAATGCACAAAGCCCCTGGATCGTAAGATTCAGGGGCTTTGCATTACCTGGGTGGAGATCAGGCCGCTTCGATCTTGCTGCGGTTCTGCTCGACCTTGCTCAAATAATCGGCGAGCCTTTGCTGTTGCTCGGGGGTGGTGAACAAGCCGAGTTTGCTGCGACGCCACAGAATGTCGTGGGCGCTGGTCGCCCACTCTTCGCTGCACAGGTAATCGACCTCACGGGTGTAGAGGCCGCCACCAATGTGTTCGCCCATGTCGATGAGGTTTTGTACGCCTTCGAGCATGCGCCAGGTTCGACTGCCGTAGGTGGTGGCCCAGCGGCGCGAGATTTCGCTGGGGATCCAGTCGTACTTGTCGCGGATCAGCGAGCTCAGCGCCTGCGGTGTGCTCATGTCTTCGCCGCCCGGTAGGGTGGCGTTGGCGGTCCAGCTTGGCAAGATGCGCGGGAAGTGCGGCGCCAGTTGCGCCAGTGCCGATTCGGCCAGCTTGCGGTAGGTGGTCAGTTTGCCGCCGAACACCGACAGCAGGGGCGCTTCCTCGCCGCTGCCCGACAGCGCCAAGGTGTAGTCGCGGGTGACGGCTGATGGGTTGTCGGACTCGTCGTTGCACAGCGGACGAACGCCGGAATAGCTGTGCAGGATATCGTCACGGCCGATCTGTTTTTTGAAGTGGGCGTTGACCACTTGCAGCAGGTAATCGGTTTCGACCTCGGTGATCGCCACTTTTGCCGGATCCCCGGTGTACTCACGGTCGGTGGTGCCGATCAGGGTAAAGTGATTGAGGTACGGAATGGTGAATACGATGCGCTGATCTTCATTTTGCAAGATGTGCGCATGATCGCCTTCGTACAGCTTCGGCACGATCAAATGGCTGCCCTGGATCAGGCGAATACCGTAGGGCGATTCCATTTTCAGGTCGTCACGAATGAACTTGGCGACCCAAGGGCCGGCCGCGTTCACCAGCGCCTTGGCGCGGATCGACAGCAGGCTGCCATCGGCGCGTTCCAGGTGCAAGTGCCACAGGCCTTTGGTGCGACGCGCGCTGACGCAGCGGGTCTGGGTGTGGACGTGGGCGCCTTTTTCCCGGGCCGCCATGGCGTTCAATACCACCAGGCGCGCATCGTCGACCCAGCAGTCGGAATACTCGAAACCTTTGGTGATTTCGCTTTTCAGCGCGCTGTCGGGGCCGAACTTCAGGCTTTTCGAACCGGCCAGTTTTTCCCGTTTGCCCAGGTTGTCATAAAGGAACAGGCCGGCGCGGATCATCCAGGCCGGACGCAGATGCGGGCGATGCGGTAGCACGAAGCGCATTGGCTTGACGATGTGCGGGGCCTTGGCCAGCAGTACTTCGCGCTCGGCCAGGGCTTCGCGCACCAGGCGGAATTCGTAATGTTCAAGGTAGCGCAGGCCGCCGTGGATCAGCTTGCTGCTGGCCGACGAGGTGTGGCTGGCCAGATCATCCTTTTCGCAAAGGAACACCGAGAGGCCGCGACCGGCGGCATCTGCCGCGATCCCTACGCCATTGATGCCGCCACCGATGACGGCGATATCGTAGACCTCGGCGAGAGGTGGCGTAGGTGAAGTAGAAGTGGGCATCGGCTAAGGCCTCGGAATTCTTTGATTTTCTGTATTTGAATTCGAACATTAATGTTCATTTGCGAAAATCTTAGCCCATAAAGACGCGCACAGCCAGTCGACCTCGATTGAAAAAACTCATCGAAGGGCAGTTAAAAGAAAATATTCGAACATTTTTGCAGGCGAGCGAGGACTTTGTGGCGAGGGGATTTCTGTGGCGAGGGGATTTATCCCCGTTGGGCTGCGAAGCAGCCCCAGCATTTCAATGTCAAACCGCATGCAATGGTTTGACGACTGCTGCGCAGCCGAACGGGGATAAATCCCCTCGCCACAGAAATCCCTCACCACAATGGGGGGGTTAAACGACCTCGAGCCGAATCTTGTGCTGATTCAACAACTGCGCCAACGCCGGCACCGGCTGCTGGTCGGTGACCAGGCAATCGATCAGGCTGATCGGCCCCAGGCGGATCATGGCGTTGCGCCCGAACTTGCTGGAGTCGGCGGCGAGAATCACCTTGCGGGCGTTGGCGATGATCGCCTGGGATACCCGCACTTCCTGATAATCGAAGTCCAGCAGGCTGCCGTCTTCATCGATGCCGCTGATGCCGACCAGGGCAAAGTCGACCTTGAACTGGTTGATGAAATCGACGCTGGCCTGACCGACCACGCCACCGTCACGCCGCACATTGCCCCCGGTCAGCAGAACGTCGAAGTCGTCCTTGGCGCTGAGCATCGAGGCCACATGCAAGTTGTTGGTGATGATCTTCAGGTGATTGTGGTTGAGCAGGGCGCGGGCAATCGACTCGGTGGTCGTACCGATATTGATGAACAGCGAGGCGTGGTCGGGGATCTGCGCGGCAATGGCTTCGCCGATGCGCTGTTTCTCGTCGCGCATCTGATCGGCGCGCATGGCGTAGGCGGTGTTCTCAACACTGGAATCGTAAGCCGCGCCACCGTGGTAGCGGCGCAACAGATTGGCTTCCGCCAGTTGATTGATATCGCGGCGGATGGTCTGCGGGGTAACAACGAACAGCGTGGCCATTTCCTCGATGCTGACATAACCGCGTTCGCGTACCAGTTCGAGGATTTGCTGCTGACGGGGAGGCAGATTCATGGGGCGTCCTTTGGGCTGCCGTGCAAAATTTGCCCATGATGCCGCAGGAATCTGCTCCCTACCAGTTACATCCCGATACGAGCCCTCAGCCTGGCTTATTCAGCCCCTTCGTGTGGCTCCCAATCGCGTGTGCGGCTGACGGCTTTTTTCCAGCCGGCGTAGAGTTTTTCTTTCGCCGCTTCATCGAGTGTCGGTTCGAACTGGCGTTCGATCACTGCCTTGCCGCGCAACTCGTCCAGGCTGCCCCAGAAGCCGCAGGCCAGGCCCGCCAGGTAAGCGGCGCCCAGTGCCGTGGTTTCGCGCATTTGCGGGCGCTCGACCAGGGTGCCGAGAATGTCGGCCTGGAACTGCATCAGGAAGTTGTTCGCCACTGCACCGCCGTCAACGCGCAGGGCTTTGAGGCGTTCGCCAGCATCCTGCTGCATGGCGTCGAGCACGTCGCGGGTCTGGTAGGCAATCGATTCCAGCGCAGCGCGAATGATGTGATCGACGCGCACGCCACGGGTCAGGCCGAACAGTGCGCCACGGGCGTACGGGTCCCAGTACGGCGCGCCCAGGCCGGTGAAGGCCGGCACCAGGTACACGCCATTGCTGTCCTTGACCTTGTTGGCGAAGTATTCGGTGTCGTGGGCATCGTTGATGATTTTCAACTCGTCGCGCAGCCACTGGACGGTGGAGCCGCCGTTGAACACCGCCCCTTCCAGCGCGTAGGCGACTTCGCCACGTGGGCCGCAAGCGATAGTCGTGAGCATGCCGTGATTGGACTTCACGGCTTTGTCACCGGTGTTCATCAGCAGGAAGCAACCGGTGCCGTAGGTGTTTTTCGCTTGGCCGGCTTCGACGCACATCTGGCCGAATAGGGCGGCCTGCTGGTCGCCAGCGATCCCGCCGATGGCGATGCCGCTTTTGGTGCGGCCATAGATTTGCGACGACGACTTCACTTGCGGCAGCATTTCCCGCGGGATATCCAGCACTTCCAGCATCTTCACATCCCACTCCAGGGTGTGGATGTTAAAGAGCATCGTGCGCGAGGCGTTGGTGTAGTCGGTGACGTGCACCTTGCCGCCGGTAAATTTCCAGATCAGCCAGCTGTCGACGGTGCCGAACAGCAGCTCACCGTTGCGCGCGCGTTCGCGGCTGCCTTCGACGTTGTCGAGAATCCACTTGAGCTTGGTGCCGGAGAAGTACGGGTCGGTGACCAGTCCCGTGGTTTCGCTGATGTATTGCTCATGGCCATCGCGCTTGAGCTGCTGGCAGATCTCAGTGCTGCGCCGGCATTGCCAGACGATCGCGTTGTAGATCGGGCGGCCGGTGTTCTTGTCCCAGACCACGGTGGTTTCGCGCTGGTTGGTGATGCCGATGGCCGCGACCTGATCGTGATGCAGGCCAGCTTGCGCCAAGGCCTCGACCATCACCGCGCTTTGGGTGGCGAAGATTTCCATCGGGTCATGTTCGACCCAACCGGCTTGCGGATAATGCTGCGCGAACTCGCGCTGTGCGGTGCAGACCACGTTGGCGTCGCGGTCGAAAATGATCGCGCGGGAGCTGGTCGTACCCTGATCGAGGGCAATGATGTAGTTCTTGTTCTGAGTGTCGGTCATGTCGATTGCCTTGGACGAAATAGGGAATGAAGTCTGGCGCGCGAACAAACGGGCAGGGTCGCGCGCCAACGGTATCAAGAAGTTCTGGGCTTGCCGTCAATGGCAGGTAGTGCATCCTTTGTAGCAGGTGCGGCGCCAGGCAGGTGACGGGCAATCAAGCCGCGGTAGGCGGCAGCACCCAGGCAGGCACCGACAATCGGTGCAAAAACCGGAATCAGGAAGTACGGAATATCGCGGCCGCCAGTGAAGGAAATTTCACCCCAGCCAGCGAAGAAAGTCATCAGTTTAGGGCCGAAGTCTCGTGCCGGGTTCATCGCGAAACCGGTCAGCGGCCCCATTGAACTGCCAATCACTGCAATCAGCAGGCCGATCAGGATGGGCGCCAGCGGGCCATTGGGCAGGCCATTGTTATCGTCGGTCAGCGACATGATCACACCCATCAGGATGGCGGTGATGATCACTTCGACCAGGAACGCCTGGGCCGTGGACAGGCTTGGGTTGGGGAAGGTGGAAAACACCGACGCCAATTCAAGGCTGGCTGCACTGCCGCGAACCATTTGGTGAGTTTGTTCGAAATCGAAGAATAGATTGCTGTAGAGCGTGTACACCAGCAAGGCGCCGCAAAAGGCGCCAGCCACCTGAGCGATGATATAGAAAGGCAGTTTGCGCTTTTCGAAGTCGGCAAAAATGCTCAGCGCGATACTGACAGCGGGGTTCAGGTGGGCGCCGGAAACCCCGGCGGTCAAGTAGATCGCCATGCTCACGCCGACACCCCAGATAATGCTGATTTCCCAGAGGCCAAAGCTGGCACCCGCGACCTTGAGCGCGGCCACGCAGCCCGTACCAAAGAAGATCAGCAGCGCAGTACCCAGGAACTCGGCCATGCATTGGCTCGACAGCGACGGTTGTTGTAAAGCAGTTGTCATTGAAACCTCATTTTTTTTCTTGTCTGACGCTTCCATTCCATCATGGTCAAAGCGCGTTTTTCACTGAGGCAGGATCCCCATCCTGTTCCCGTTTTACAGCTGGGCACTGCGGTAGGACATTTCATACAGTTTCAGAAACGAAAAAATATAGACAAGAAACGCTGCTGTCAAAGGTCGAAAGTGAACCGTTGGTCACAAATAAACTATTAGTTGTGTGAATGATCGCGTCGCGGCGTGGGCGAAATCGGATCGGGCGCTTCTTGCAACGCTGCCGCGATAGAGCCTTTTGTGGATCAATGTCCTAGAATCCGGCCCAGGATTTTCTACTGCCACCAGTCTGGAGCTGTCATGACACCCGCATTGGATTTGCTGAAAAAGGTTCGGGCCGAACACCGTGTGCACAGTTATGAACATGACCCGAAGGCGGCGTCCTATGGGTTGGAAGCCGCGGAGAAGCTCGGACTGGACCCGGCGCAAGTGTTCAAGACCTTGCTGGCGGCCAGTGAAAAAGGCGAGTTGCTGGTGGCGGTGGTGCCGGTTGGCGGGAGCCTGGATCTGAAGGCCTTGGCGCATGCGGCCAAGGTGAAGAAAGTCGAAATGGCCGACCCTGCGGCGGCCCAGCGCTCCACCGGTTATCTATTGGGCGGTATCAGCCCGCTGGGGCAGAAGAAGCGCTTGCGTACCTTTATCGACAATTCGGCCCAGCCATTTGCGAGCATTTTTGTCAGCGCGGGACGGCGGGGCCTTGAAGTCGAATTGGCCCCCGCCGTGCTGGCCGAACATACCCAGGCAACATTCGCCGATATCGGCCGCGCCTGAACTGTGTAGGAGCGAGCATGCTCGCGATGGACTCGAGAACGCCGTGGGGTGTCAGGCTCCACGCGTCATCGTTGACCACCATCGCGAGCATGCTCGCTCCTACACAGGGGGGCGGGTTGATCAGTGCGCGGTGCTGTGGCGCCGGACGCCTGAATCGACGGTTGGAATTTGCGCCGCCTTGCTGCCGGATGCCTGGAACAGCACCAGATGTTCCGCCGCAACACGAATGCCGACTTCTGCGCCGATCAGATGGTCGACATGGCTCGGGAAGATCGATTCCAGTTGCGCGCCGGTCAGCATCTGCAGGCGATAAAGCGTCGAAGCGCCCTGGAAAGACTTGCCGACGATCCGCGCCTTCAATGCACTGTCTGGCGCATAAACGATATCGTCCGGACGCAGCAATACATCCACCGCACCGCCGACCGGCCAGGTGTAGGCGCGGTTGCCGCGCAATTCTCCGAGCTCCGTCTGCACCGACTCCGGGCTGCTCATCTGGCCACGAATGAAGTAACCCTGGCCGATGAAGCTGGCCACATAGGGTGTCAGTGGTTCGTGATAGAGGTTGTAGGGCGTATCCCACTGCTCAAGCCGGCCTTCCTTGAACACGCCGACGTGATCGCTGACCGCGAAGGCTTCTTCCTGGTCGTGGGTCACCAGAATCGCGCTGGTGCCGCGGGCCTTGAGAATGTCGCGCACCTCGTGGCTGAGTTTGCGGCGCAATTCACCGTCGAGGTTGGAGAACGGTTCGTCCAGCAGCAGCAATTGCGGTTCCGGCGCCAGGGCGCGAGCCAGGGCGACCCGTTGCTGCTGGCCGCCGGAGAGCTCGTGGGGGTAACGCTTGCCGAGGTTTTTCAGGTTGACCAGTTCGAGCAACTCTTCGGTGACGCGATCCTTGTTCGGATGTTTGCGAATGCCGAAGGCGATGTTGTCTTCCACGCTCAAATGCGGAAACAGGGCGTAATCCTGGAACACCATGCCGATGCGACGTTTCTCGGGCGCGAGGGTGAAGCCGGCACTGGAGATGGTCTCGCCAGCCAGCTGGATGTCACCTTCGTGCACCGGTTCGAAGCCGGCAATGGCGCGCAGGGTGGTGGTCTTGCCGCAGCCTGAGGAGCCCAGCAGGCAACCGATGTCACCGGCGTTCAAATGCAGGTTCAGGTTTTGCACCACGCGCTGGTCTTGATAGCCGCAGGCGAGGTTGCGCAGGTTAAGCAGTAATGGCTGGCTCATGCGTGGTGGTACGAAGGCGGGACGAGAAACTCGAGCAGGGCCTTTTGTGCATGAAGACGGTTTTCAGCCTGGTCCCATGCCACCGAGCGCGGGTCGTCGAGCAGGTCGACGCTGATCTCTTCGCCACGGTGAGCCGGCAGGCAATGCATGAACAGTACGTCCGCCGCCGCGAGGTCGAGCAGGGCGCGGTTGACCTGGAAGGGGGCAAACAGCTGAAGGCGCTTGGCAGTTTCTTCTTCCTGGCCCATAGAGGTCCAGACGTCAGTGCTCACCAGATGCGCACCGCGCACGGCGTCCTGCGGATCACGAACGATGGTCACCCGGTCACCGGCCTTGGCCACGAATTCGGGATTGGGTTCGTAACCTTCCGGGCAGGCGATGCGCAACTGGAAGTCGAACTGGATCGCCGCTTCTATATAGCTGTTGCACATGTTGTTGCCGTCACCGATCCAGGCCACGGTCTTGCCCTGGATGGAGCCACGGTGTTCGAGGAACGTCTGCATGTCGGCCAGCAACTGGCACGGGTGCAGGTCGTCGGACAAGCCGTTGATTACCGGCACGCGAGAGTTGGCGGCGAATTCGGTCAGGTTGCTGTGGGCAAAGGTGCGGATCATCACGGCGTCGAGCATGCTCGACATGACGATCGCGCAGTCGCCGATCGGTTCGCCACGGCCCAGCTGGGTATCGCGGGGCGACAGGAAGATCGCCTGGCCACCGAGCTGGATCATGCCGGCTTCGAACGAAATTCGGGTGCGAGTCGAGGACTTTTCGAAAATCATCCCGAGCACGCGGTTTTTCAAAGGCTCGAAAAGTACGCCGCGGTTACGCAGGTCTTTGAGCTCAACGCCTCGACGGATCACGCTGACCAGCTCTTGGGGCGTGCAATCCATCAGGGAGAGAAAGTGCCTTGCGCTCATCATTGACTACCTTTTTGCTACAAACCGCAGATGCTCAAAGCCTTGTTTAACGGAACAACGGGCGAGACCTGCGGCGTAAGCCGCACGGGGCGACGAAATAGGGGAAGGCGCGATCTTATAATTAAATGTCGCGTCTTACCAATAGGGCTACGGTTTTTAGGGGATTTCAGAAGGGGCTATGGGGTAACCGCAATAGCGCTTTTGAAGCCTGTTTCCTGCCAGCAGCCAAGCATTTGTACACCGGCGCCGTGGAACTTGGCAATCCAGCGGGGCGGGGATGACGAGCAGACAGGGGTTTGCGGCCTGTCGTGCGTGGCACCGGGCGCAGCCGATCTGAAATATTCGTCGCCCCTGAGCAGATCGAACCATCCAGGAAATCCAGTTGCACACGCCGCCGAGGTTGCCATCGAGCTGATCGCCAGCGGTTATCGGCAGGCCTGATGGCCACCGATTCACAAGACGAACGTCGCTGGCGCGGTGGCGGGGCAGGCGCCATAGTTTTGTTCCCGCGGTCGCTATTGCCCGCCCAGAACAAGACAGAGACTGGCCATGACCAAGACTCTCCATCACCGTGCGTGCCATTTGTGTGAAGCCATCTGCGGCCTGACCATCGAAACCACTGAGCTCGAAGGCAACCTGCAGATCACCTCGATCAAGGGCGACCCCCAGGACACCTTCAGCCGCGGGCACATCTGCCCCAAGGCGGTTGCCCTGCAAGACATTCAGAACGATCCGGATCGCCTGCATCAACCGATGCGGCGGGTGGGCAGCGAATGGCAGCCTATCCAGTGGGACGAAGCCTTTGACCTGATCGCAGAACGTCTGGCGGCCATCCAGGCGCGCCACGGGCAAAACGCGGTGGCGGTTTACCAGGGCAACCCCAGCGTGCACAACTATGGGTTGATGACCCACAGCAATTACTTTCTGGGCTTGCTGAAAACCCGCAACCGGTTTTCCGCGACGTCGGTCGACCAGTTGCCCCATCACCTGACCAGTCACTTGATGTACGGCCACGGTTTGCTGTTGCCGATACCGGACATCGATCACACCGACTTCATGTTGATCCTGGGCGGCAATCCGCTGGCCTCCAATGGCAGCATCATGACCGTGCCAGATGTCGAAAAACGCTTGAAGGCGATCCAGGCCCGGGGCGGCAAAGTGGTGGTGGTCGACCCGCGTCGCAGCGAAACGGCGGCGATCGCCGACCAGCATCTGTTCGTGCGCCCCGGTGGCGATGCGGCGTTGCTGTTCGGTCTGCTCCATACCCTGTTCGCCGAAAGCCTGACCCGCAACAGTCATTTGCAAGTGGACGGTCTGGATGAGGTGCGCGAAGCCGTGGCAGGTTTCACCGCCGAAGTCATGAGTCCATTGTGTGCGGTGCCGGCGGAACAAATCCGCCAATTGGCACGGGATTTTGCTGCCGCACCAACAGCGGTTTGCTACGGCCGCATGGGTGTTTCGACCCAGGCATTCGGCACGTTGTGCCATTGGCTGGTGCAGTTGATCAATCTGGTCACAGGTAACCTCGACCGCGTCGGCGGTGCGTTGTGCACCGAGCCGGCGGTGGACCTGGTGGCCTCGACGTCGGGTGGGCACTTCAATCTGTGGCAGAGCCGGGTCTCCGGACGCCCGGAATACGCCGGAGAACTGCCGGTCTCGGCGCTGGCCGAAGAGATGCTCACCGAAGGCGACGGACAGGTCCGTGCGTTGATCACCGTGGCGGGTAACCCGGTGCTGTCCACGCCCAATGGTCGCCAGCTGGAGCAGGCGCTGGACGGCTTGGAGTTCATGGTCAGTGTCGACCTGTACATCAATGAAACCACGCGATATGCCGACCTGATCCTGCCGTCCACCTCGGCCCTGGAAAACGATCATTACGACACCACCTTCAATATGTTTGCGGTGCGCAACGTCAGCCGTTTCAACCGCGCCATCCTGCCCAAGCCTGGAGGTGCATTGCACGACTGGGAGATTTTCGTCGGGTTGGCCAAGGCGTTCGCGGCAAAGACCGGCAAGGAGTTGAAGCCCACCATCGCCCCGGCGCAGATGATCGACCGCGGTTTGCGCATGGGACTGTACGGCGACGCGTCGCCGCACAAGCTGTCATTGGCAACGCTGTTCGATCATCCGCATGGGGTGGACTTGGGGGCGTTGAAGCCCAATCTGGTGCCACGCCTGAAAACCGCCAATCAGCGAATCCAGGCCGCTCCTGCGGTGATCCTCGCCGACCTAGCACGTTTCGCGGCGTTGCAGGCACCGGCTGCCGATGAGTTGCTGATGATTGGCCGCCGGCATGTGCGCAGCAATAATTCGTGGATGCACAACTATCACCGTCTGGTGAAGGGCAAGCCGCGTCACCAGTTGTTGATGCACCCGGATGATCTGGCCAGTCGCGGGTTAAGCGACGGGCAGAAGGTGCGGGTCAGTTCGCGGGTCGGGGTCATCGAAGTGGAAGTGCTGGCCAGCCTGGATATGATGAAAGGTGTAGTCAGCCTTCCGCACGGTTGGGGACATGCGCGGCCGGGGGTGCAAATGACTATCGCCAGCGGTCAGCCGGGCTCCAGCGCCAATGACCTGACTGACGAGTGTCAGCTCGACGAATTGTCGGGTAATGCGGCGTTGAACGGCGTTCCTGTGACGGTCGCAGCGGCCTGATCGCATCTGACGGAGAGACCGAGCAGGGCGCTCGGCTTTCCGTTACAATGCGCCACCGTGCCGACCCATGAGTCGGAAAGTTCAGCCGAGGTGCTCCATGGATATCATCGAAACGATTAAAGAGCAGATTGCCAACAACACCATTCTGCTTTACATGAAAGGCTCGCCGAATGCCCCGCAGTGCGGCTTCTCCGCGAAAGCCGCGCAGGCCGTGATGGCGTGTGGCGAAAAATTTGCGTACGTGGATATCCTGCAGAACCCGGAAATCCGCGCCAACCTGCCAAAATACGCCAACTGGCCAACCTTCCCGCAATTGTGGGTGGCTGGCGAGCTGGTCGGCGGTAGCGACATCATGACCGAAATGTCCGCTGACGGTTCGTTGCAGTCCCTGATCAAGGATGCGGCTACCAAAGCTGCGGCAGCCAAGACCGAAGCCTGATACAAGGCATCTAAAAAGGCCCTTCACGGCAAACCGTGAAGGGCCTTTTTTTCGTCTGCCAATTGTAGGAGCGAGCATGCTCGCGATGTACCTGAGAACCCCGCGGGGCATCAGGCTACCAGCGTTATCGTTAACGTCCATCGCGAGCATGCTCGCTCCTACAAGGTGCGGGAAGGTTGTTCTATGGAGTCAAGCTGACTAAGATGTCAGAAAATTCATCCTATGATTGGATGACAGGGCGAATCCTATGTCAGAAATTTCTCCATTGATTAAGCGTTCCCTGGTCGATCAGGCCTTGGAACAGTTGCGCCTACGCATCAATCAGGGCGTCTGGGCGGTGGGCCAGCGCTTGCCCACCGAGCCCGAGTTGTCCGCAGAGTTGGGCATCAGCCGCAACACGGTGCGCGAAGCCATGCGTGTGTTGGCGTTTTCCGGGCTGATCGAGATTCGTCAGGGCGATGGCAGTTATCTGCGTGCCGTGGTCGATCCGCTGGACACCATGAAGGCCTTGACTCGTTGCTCCCAGGAGCAGGCCCGTGAAACCCGGCACATCCTCGAAGTCGAGGCCATCGGCCTGGCTGCATTGCGCCGCACCGAGGAAGACCTGGTGGCATTGCGCGAGGCATTGGGCGTCAGCGGCAGCCACTATCACGGCGATCTCGACACCTATATCGCTTGCGACCTGGTGTTCCACCGCCGTCTTGTGGACGCCGCGCACAACCCGACACTCAGCGAGTTGTATCGCTATTTCTCCAGCGTTGTGGGCGCGCAATTGCGCCACTGCCTGAACATCACACCCCGGCGCCAGGAGGTATTCGACCTGCACGTCGAACTGCTCGATGCCGTGGAGCAACGCGACCCGGAGCGGGCCAAAGCCCTGTCGAGGCAGTTGATCAATGAACCTTGAAACCGAGAGCACCATGTCCAGCCAGCACACCGATCTCACCTCACCCAAGCGCACGGCAGAGCTGGAAGAGCTGCTGATCGACGCCGAGGCCGATGACGAGGTCCAGCAAACTCAGCCGATCCTGGGTCGGCGGTGGCTGTTGCTGCTGGGCCTGATTCTGGTGGCGCTGAACCTGCGCCCGGCGCTGTCGAGCATGGCGCCGATGCTGAGCGAGGTGTCGAAAAGCCTCGGTCTGTCAGCGTCACAGGCCGGGTTGCTGACCACGTTGCCGGTGCTGTGCCTGGGCCTGTTCGCCCCGCTGGCACCGGTGCTGGCGCGTCGTTTCGGCGCGGAGCGGGTGGTGTTAGGCATTCTCCTGATGCTGGCGGGCGGGATCATCCTGCGCAGTTCCTTTGGCGAGATCGGCCTGTTCGCCGGCAGCGTACTGGCGGGCGCCAGCATCGGTGTGATCGGTGTGTTGCTGCCCGGCATCGTCAAACGCGACTTCGCCAAACAGGCCGGGACCATGACCGGTGTCTACACCATGGCCCTGTGCCTGGGCGCGGCCATGGCGGCGGGCGCCACGGTGCCGCTGAGCGAACACTTCGACAAGAGCTGGGCGCTGGGCCTCGGGTTCTGGGTGATTCCAGCCTTGATCGCGGCGATTTTCTGGCTGCCGCAAGTTGGGCAGAAACACGGCGCGCATAACGTTGCCTACCGCGTCCGGGGATTGTTGCGCGACCCGTTAGCCTGGCAAGTCACCTTGTACATGGGCCTGCAATCGTCCCTGGCCTACATCGTGTTCGGCTGGTTACCGTCGATCCTGATCGGTCGTGGCCTGACCGCAACCCAGGCCGGTCTGGTGTTGTCGGGTTCGGTCATCGTCCAGTTGGCCAGCTCTCTGGCGGCGCCGTGGCTGGCGACGCGCGGCAAGGATCAGCGTCTGGCCATTGTGATTGTCATGGCGCTGACCCTCGGCGGTTTGTTTGGCTGTTTGTATGCTCCGATCGAGGGCCTGTGGGGCTGGGCGATTCTGTTGGGGCTGGGGCAGGGGGCGACGTTCAGCCTGGCATTGACCCTGATCGTATTGCGCTCGCGCGATTCCCACGTGGCGGCGAACCTGTCGAGCATGGCCCAGGGTTTCGGTTACACCCTGGCATCCATGGGGCCGTTCGCAGTCGGCATCGTGCACGACTGGACCGGCGGCTGGACCGCCGTGGGCTGGATCTTCGGCGTGATCGGCCTCGGCGCAATCATTGCCGGCCTCGGTGCCGGGCGTTCGCTGTACGTTCAGGTGGTCAGTGAGAAGGTCTGAACTACAAGTAAACAACCTCCAGTGTCGCCGAGCCGTCGAGTTGCACCTCGGCGCTGAGGTCCAGCTCGGAGGTGGGCGAGATGACGGTTTCGACGGTCACCCGGCTCGTCAGGTTCTGGATAGCGATCGGGCCGGCGCTGCTGCCGGCCACGTCGGTAAACCCCAGGTAACTTCTGGCGCCAATCGCAATCGAACGGCTGCTCGATGAGCTCCACGCCACGCCGCCCGTGGTGGAGTCGGTTCTGAAGACTTGCGACAGATCGTCCACCACAGTGCTGGCTGGCTCGAAGTGCAGCGAATACAGGCCGATTTTATTGTTGCTGCGGTCGAGGTTCAGGCCGTAATAAATCTCGCTGTTGACGATGGCCGAGCCGTCGCGGTTGTCACGCATGAGCAGGGCGAAACGTGTCGGGGCAGTGCACTGGATGCCGAGGTCTAGCGTCTGGTCGCGCAGTCGCGTTCGTTCGTCGACGCTCAGGTTCTGCCGGGGGATTTTTCCGAAATCTACGAGGCCGCTGTTGGACAGGCTTGGGGTGCAGGCTAGCGGGGTGATGGTTCCTTTTACGCTCAGATCCGTCGACGAGGCGGCGAATGTGAGTGGCGAAGTCGTGACGATGAACGCCATCGTCAGAGCATGGGCGATTATTTTCATGGGGCAGTGTTTCGCTATGGAGGGTCAGCGGAATCAATCCTTGCCCGAAGCGTGACCCCGGGCAAGGGTGGCTACGGAGTTACAGGTAGTCGACTTCCAGGGTGATGGAGCCGTCGATAGCGACTTCGTCAGTCAGGTCCAGGCCGTCGGCGCGGGCAATTGCGGTGGATATTTCAAGGTCCATTGTCACGTCCTTGACGGCTATCGGGGTGGTTGTGTCGCTAACGGAACCGACCGAGAGCAGGGGATTTTCAGGATCCATCCAGTGGTTACGCGTCCACGTTGTGCCGTCATCGTGAGAGCTCAAGGTCAATGCCGGGACGCCGTTTGCCAATGGATTCGCCATTTTTATGTAAAACCCCCCGAGCTTTTGATTGCCATTGATAAAGCCCAGACCGTAGCTGTAGCTGTTGATCGACGTACCAGGCCGGTTATCGACGGTGCGCAGTTTGATCGGCTGCTCTGCATCGCAGTTGATCGACAACTGCAGCGTCTCTTTTGGCAGGTTTGTAATGCGGTCCAGATTTAGATCTTTCGCCGAAGTCTTTCCATGATCAACGACGCCACCGTTGGACAGGGTCGGCGTGCAAGCACCCGGCGTGATGGTACCGGTGACGGTCAGGTCAGTGCTGGACACTGCCAGCGCATAAGGCGCAATGCTGATCAGCGTGGTGGCGGAGAGTGTTGCAAAGTATTTTTTTATCATTTTTCATTCACTTCTACGGTTGTTGTCCTGACGGCCCCGAGGTGCTCAAACGCGCCCCGGTTTCAGCAGGATCGGGTTGGTTGTTACAGGTAAATAATCTCGATCGTCCCTGCGCCATCGAGGTCGATGGCACTGCTCAAATCCAGGTTGTTGGTGGGGGCGATGACGGCATCGACGGTTACGGTGGTGCGAAGGTTTTGGATCAGCACCGGGCCGGCGTTGCTGCCGGGGTTGTCGGTAAAGCCCAGGTAACTGGTTTTGCCGAGGGGGAGCGGGTTGGCGCTGGCAGTGCTCCAGGCCACGCCGCTGGTAGTGGAGTCGGTTCTATAGAGGCGGGCGAAGCCGTCGGCACTGGCGTCGGCCGGGTCGACGTTCAGTGAATACAGGCCGATCTTGTTCTGGCGGCTGTCAGTTCCCAGGCCGTAGTAAATGTCGCTGGTGACCGTGGCCGAGCCTGAGCGGTTGTCATGCATGATCAGCGCGAATGAAGTGGGCGCGTCGCAACCAACCCTCAACGTCAACGACCTGGGCGGCAGGCGGTTGCTCTTGTCGGCGTTCAGGTCGTTTTTCGACAGGGTGCCGAAGTCGACCACGCCGCCGTTGGACAGCATGGGTTCGCAGGCCGCCGGGGCGAATCGGGCACGCAGGGTTGCATCTTGGGTGCGCCCGGCAGCGACGGCATCGAACACACCGGAAGTCTCCCAGGTGACCGCGTCACGCACCTGCATTCCTTGCTCTTGAACCCAGGCGCTCAGCTCAAGCTGTGCCGAGAAACGGCGGCCCTGTAACGACGCGCCGGATTGTATGGGAACAACGCCATGCCCCGGTCGCCAGATCAGGTTGGACGCCGTTTCCTTGGGGGGCTGGCCGGCACCGGCAATCAATCCGATATCGACCGATTTTCCATCGAGTACTGCGTCACGGATACGTACCTGATAGCTGCCGCGTTCGGCAAAGCGAAAACGTTCAGCCGTCGCAGCCGTGGCTCGATAAAACAGGCTCATGTCGATGGGCTGTGAACAACTCAGGTTCAGGCTCAACTGACGTTGGCCCAGGTTTCGCTCCGGTGCAGAATCGGGACGAATCGCCCGGTTCATCAACCCGTAATCCAGCACGGGCTGGCTCAGGTTGAACTGACAGTCATCAGTGGACGCCTCGGCCAACGAGGGGAGCGCGCTCAGCGCCATGGCAACGAGGGACAGCAGCCAATATCGGGTCAGATTCATTGCATTCATACTCAGAGCGCTCGGCACTTGGCGGAGACGGTTTCGTAATACGCGTTGGTGTCGGCGTCGGCCGGCAGCTCGAAACGCAGTTCGCAGCGATCCAGCCCCGGCGCACTTATCCACAACGATCGGGCGTCGAGGACGTTGGGCAAAAACACCAGGCCGCCGTCCTGCACCAGGGTGACGAACTCGCCATCTTCGGTATTCACAGCCGCGCCACGCGGCAGTGGTGCACCGTTGGCTGTGGTGACTTTGAGCAAGGCGCGGCGGGTCAGGCTGATGCCGAACTCGACGTTGTCGACGGCACCGCGTCCGGCGGAAATCACCGCCAGCCCGTTGTGAATGTCGGCGTTGCGCGGCAGGGTTTTGGTGTCGACTTCCACCGGGCTGCGGCCATAAGCCGCCACTTGCGGGACCACCGCCTGACCTCGCCAGTCAGTCCAGACCGGACCGCTGGGCGTCGTCACTTTGATCGCACCCATGTCGCCCACCGAGAGCAGGGCAAAGGTGTCGCTGACCGGGTAAGGCGACAGCGTCACGCCACCGCCGTGCAGTACCGCGCCGCCACGGGCGCTGGCCTGATAGCTGGATTGCTCGGCGTCGGAACGGGTGTAGTTCAGGTCCAGTTGGCTGTAGCGCGGCAACAGCGAAACTCCGGCAGTGGACTGCACCTGTTTATCCCGTGTGTCATGTTCGAAGCCGACCCGGTACGCCAGTTGATCGCTGACCTGTTCACTCAGGCCCACGCCGCTGCGGTATTCGCCACCGGAGTTGCGCACCCAGGTGCGTGCCCGGCGGTTCTCGCCCAAGGGAATGCTGAGGTTCAGGTAAATGCTGTCATCGCTGCGGTTTGCACCGCTGACTTGCCATTCGGCCGTTGCCGAGACAGAAACCCCACCGATGTAAGTGCCCCAGGAGGCCAGGGCGCGGCTGTTGCTTTGCCCGTCGAACGAGCTGGACCGACTGAAGCCACCGCTGAAGGCGCCCAGCCACGGGTGGGACCATGACAGGGCTGCGCTTTGCTGATCGCGATAACGGGATTTACTGTCGCCTGCGGTGTTGTCGAACACCGCGTCTTCCAGTTCACGGTAGCCAAGGGTTCGGTAAGAACTGCTGGCATTGAGCGCCCACTGCTCGCTTAAACGGTGCGATACGTTCAGGTCTGCCTGAAGTCCTTGACTGGCTTGCCGGCCAGCGGCGTCGGCGCCGGTCAGCGTGGCTTGAACCTGGGTGACGGGCGAGGGCAACAGCCCCACACCGGCACCTGCCGCGCGATAGTCGGCGGCGCCGGTCAGGCCTGCACTGAGCAACACTTGCGGGGTGAGCGCACCGCTCCAGCCGCCACTGATCACCCATGGATCGCCACCCTGTTCATCGCCAATACTGCGTACCTGGCCGGCCGCCAGCGAATAGCCGGGTGCCGGCAAACCTATGCCGAGCATCGCGGCAGGGATGGTAAAGCTGCGCTCGCTGCCATCGGTTTCCTTGACGGTGACTTCTACGTCGGAGCGGGTGTTGAGGCGTCGTACGTTGGTCAGGGCAAACGGCCCGGCGGGCACTACCGTGGAATGGATCAACGAACCGTTCTGCCGAACCTCGACCTGAGCCTGACTGTTGGCGATACCTTCGATGAGCGCGCTCTGTCCTTCGATCTGCAGCGCTTGCTCATTCAGCACTTGCACGCCGGTGATCTGCGCACCGGCCAGCACCGGGTTATACAGATTGATCTGACCCGCCTGCAGCACCGCCTCATGACTGGCGAAGGTGCGTTGGGCGTAGGCCGCGATATGGGTCGTGCGGGAAACGTCGTCCTGCCAGGTCTGTACCTGACGGCTGCGCACGATCCAGTCGCCGGCATTGAAGCCGAGTTCGGTGTTGGCCGAGGCATAGCGACTCGACTGATCGCCAAAACGGCTGTGCAGGCCGGTGACGTCGTAGTTGAGCAGACCGGCGACACCACCGGTTTGATAGCCGGTGAAATCCCGTGCCGTGGGACGTATCGCATCGGTAGGCACGACCAGGGCCAGGGAAAGGCTCGCCGGATCCGGTTCAATCACGGTCTGCGGCGAGGAGCCGAGGAAGTCGTGACACGGGCCATCGTCCAGCAAGCGGGTGGGCGCATTCAGGTTGGCCGCATCGAGTAACGGGCGATCGAAGCACACCGCGCCTTCGCGATTGAACGTGACGTCGACCCGGCCATGCCGCTGGCCGTTGACCGTGAGGGTGACCGGGTGCCTTCCGGCGGTGAATCGCGGCGCTTGCATCAGCGACGTCGCGAGTGCCGGGTCGATACCGCGCTGCTGCAACGTGTCTTTGTCGAACGACGACGGTATCAAAATATCACCGTAGACGTCGGGCACCATCAGCGCGTGGGTCAGCAGCAACGCCACCGTGGTTCGCCGCCGCAACAGGTGAGGGCGAGCGCTGACACGATTAACGGGCACGGCTTCGCCATCACGGTAAATTGATACTGTGTTCATCGGGTTCACTTGGGTTATGTCGGCGTGCCGGCCCGTTCGCTGTGGCTCAGACACGCCTGTGACGACGGTTGAAGTGCCGCCGCCTTGAATCAGGCGCTCACTGTTGCGTTGTGGACGCTCTCAGGGTGGGTTTCAGGATTTGATTGGCGCCTCGTAATGCGGCACGGCGAAACCGTAGACAGTCGCCGGTTGAAAGCGCACCTGAGTGGCGGCCCCTTCAGGCGCCTTGATGCTGATGTGCTCACCGGGCAACACATAGGTTTTGGGCAACATCACATGGCCCGCCGAAGGCAACAATTGCACTTCCTGGCCCAGACGCACGACGTAAGGCGTGTCGTTGCGCACGCTCAATTGACCGTCTTGCAGCGACCATTGCAGGTCGGTCCACGGTGTGCGATTGGGCGCCAGGCCTTTGGGATGAAGGATGACTGGCAGGTTCTGGCGCACGGTCACGCCAACCCGTGCCTGCCCGGCCTGGGCCGCAGGTTTGCCTTGGGGTATGCCTTCGAAGATCACCCGCTTCAAACGCTGAGTGAGCAAAGGTTTTTCTGTTTGAAGGATGAACCGCACCAATTGCGTTTTCGAGGCTTCTACCCGCGCCAGCGGCGGCGTCACGAACACCAGGGACTCGCTGTCCTCGGCGATGTCTTCGATGGTGACGTGCATCAATGCCAGGTTGGTATCGGTGTTGGTCACGGAAACAGAGGCTTCGCCGTCGGCCTCGTCGACGATCACCACGGAAGTATTCGGCACCATGCCGTCGGCCTGAGCCTGCACGGTCAGCAGGAGGGCGAGTGCACCGACGCCGTAATGGAGCAGGTGACGCGTACCGGTTGAAAATCTGGTCATGACGTGTCCCGTTGAAAGTGCGAGTAAATGAAGCCGGGATCTGCGGCCCATCAATAGTTCAGCTGCACGGTGACGTGCCCGTCGATGGGGATTTCGTCGGACAGCGTCAGGTCGTTCGCGCGAACGATGGTGGTAAAGGCCGTCAGACGGGCGTTCAGGTCTTTAATGGCGATCGGTGTGGTCTGGTCAGTCAAAGACGCAAACGAAGTCAGGCCGGCATGCCCCAGGTAGGAAGACACTCGCCAGTTGGCGCCATCGTTGAGGGACATGATGGTTTTCACCGGAGCCCCATCGGCTATCGCATCAAACAGCCCGAACGCAACGCTGCCCAGGTTCTGGTCGTCATTGATGACGCCTAGCCCGTGACTATTGGGGTGAAAAGCGGAAGAACCGTCGCGATTGTCGATGGTCGTCAGGGTAAACAGCGTGGCGGCTTCGCAATGCACATCGAGGTACAGCGTGCCGTTTTGCAGGCTGGTGGGCTTTTCCGAATTCAAGTCTTTGACCGTCACTTTGCCGTGGTCGACGACACCGCCACCGGACAGGCTGGGTGTGCAGGCGCTGGGAGTGATCAGTCCGGTGACGCTCAACTCGGTGCTGCTGGCGGCATGGGTTGCGGGGGCGCAGGCGATCAACAGGGGCGCCAGTAGAGCAAGGGAGTATCTATCCATGATGGGTCGTCCTTTGAGTGAGCGGGCAATGACGTGGTGGCTGGCGTTGCCCGCTAAATGACGGAGAGGGTTACATGTACTTGATCTGCAGCGTCGCAGAGCCGTCGAGTGTGACATCGTCGGTTAGGGTCAGGCCTTTAGCAGGCGCGATGTAAGCTTCTACGTCCACGTTCATCGCCAGCGTCTTGGTCGATACCGGAAACCAGCTTCCAGTCGAGGTGTCGCCGACTGCGGCCCAGCTACCAGGATCAAGCGGCAGAAAGGAATGGTTTCTCCACGTTTTGCCCTCATCGAATGAAACAATCACTCTTTTTGGGCCACTGTCAGTAATGGGGTTGGAGAAAGTCACTATGAACGAGCCGAGTTTTTCATCGGCACTGGTCTTACCCAGGCCGTATTCATAGGGGGTCGTCGCGGAACTGGAGCGGTTGTCGAGTAGCGTCAGTGCAAACGTTGTTGCGGCATCGCAACCCACATCCAACTGCAATTGTTTCATGCCCAAATGTGTGCGGCGGTCCTGGCTGAGATCCTTGGCCGATGTTTTGCCAAAATCGACGGCTCCGCCGTTGGATAGAACAGGGGTACAGGCGGCCGGAGTAATCACGCCAGTAACCGTCAGGTCGGTACTGGACGCCGCGAACGCCGACGATGCGCCGGTCAACAACAATGCAGCGGTCAGAAGGGATATACGTTTGTTCATGTGGAACGCTACCTCGATGAAAGATTGGCGGGCTGTGCCCAGTGTTGGTGGGCGCAATCTATCGATCGATGTAGCCAGGTGGAATGCAACTAATACGAAAACGGGCGGCTCGGCGTATGAAAGTGTGTTGGCCCAGTACAAAACGCTGCTTTGTAGTGTTGTCTGTAGTCCTTCTGCGTAACCCTTGTAGCCTGAAATCGTAGGGCAGTTCTTATTCTTTTATAGGATAAAGACCAACACCCCCAATGCGTTGGGCGAGGCGATTTTTCGCTCAAAATTGGTCGTTGTGGTGGGAACTGGACGGCGCTATTTTTCGCCCATTCCAGTCACCAAACAGGAAAAATCCGACAATGAGGGTAATTATTGCTGACGACCATCCCGTCGTTCGCATCGGCTTGCGGATGCTGATCGATCTGAGCAGGACGTGCGTGGTCGTGGGTGAGGCCGATGACCCGGACAGTCTTTTGCGCCTGCTCTGCGTCACGCCTTGCGATTTGTTGATCACGGACTTTTCGATGCCGGGCAATGAGCAGGCCGACGGCCTGAAAATGTTGGGCACGGTTCGACGGCGCTATCCTGCGACACCCATCATTCTGGTCACGATGCTTGCCAACGTCGCGACGTTGCGGGCAGCGTTCGCTCAGGGTGTGGTGGCAATTGTTGCCAAAGGCGCGTCGGCAACGGAACTCCCCAAGGCGATCAAAGCGGTGAAAGAAGGGCGGCGGTTTATCAGCCAATCCTTGCGCACGGCGCTGGTTCAGGCCGATGCGGGTGCCCAATCAAGTTCCCCGGCATTGTCGGCCAAAGAACATGAAGTCGTAAGAATGCTTGCCAGCGGCATGACCGTCAGTGAAATCGCCGGATACTTCAAACGCAGCGTTTCAACAATCAGCAAACAGAAAAACATGGCCATGCAACGGCTGGGCATTTCCTCGGATGTGGATCTTTTTGCCTACGCCCGTGAGAGCGGCATCGTGCAATGAGCAATCGATGCGCCGGTGCAGGTGGGGTATTCCCGTCACGAATGCCGGTGGTCTTGCGGGCATTTGCAGACTATCGTGCAGGAAAATTTGCGAACGTTCGGAGCCTGCCCATGAGTGATGCCCACAGCGCATTGATCACCCAGTTCTACCAAGCCTTCCAGCGGCTGGATGCCGAGGCCATGAGCGCCTGCTATACCGATGACGTGGTGTTCAGTGATCCGGCGTTCGGCGAGTTGCGCGGTCGCGACGCCGGCGACATGTGGCGCATGCTCACCACCCGGGCCAAGGATTTTTCCCTGACATTCGACAATGTGCGCAGCGATGAACGCACGGGCGGCGCCCATTGGGTGGCGACGTATTTGTTCAGCCAGACTGGCAACACCGTGGTCAACGATATTCAGGCGCGTTTTGTCTTCCGTGACGGCAAGATCTGCGAGCATCACGACAGCTTCGATCTATGGACCTGGTCACGTCAGGCCTTGGGTGTCAAAGGCCTGTTGTTGGGATGGACGCCACTGGTGAAAAACGCTGTTCGCGCTCAAGCGTTGAAGGGCCTGAAGGCTTTCCAGGCCAGTCGCTGATAAGATCGCCGCTTGTTTCCTTTCAAGTCTTGATCGTTACGTGAGCACCCTCAACGAAAAACCTGCCGACGCCGACTCACAGGTGACTAAGCCGTGGTTCGTCTATCTGGTTCGCGCGGCCAATGGTTCGCTCTACTGCGGAATCAGCGATGATCCTGTGCGACGCTTTGCCACTCATCAAAGTGGCAAAGGGGCGCGGTTCTTTCTTTCCAGCCCGGCCGTGGCGCTGGTCTATACCGAAATTTGCCGCGACAAAAGCGAGGCGCTGCGTCAGGAACGGTTGATCAAAAAACTCAAGAAAAGCGCCAAGGAATGTCTGGTGGCCAGTGCTACCGCCGACTTATCAATCTGATTGATCAGTTCCCATCAGGCAGATCTGTAGGCTGCCTGCCGATTGCGCGCTAAGCTGGGGTTCCTATTCGTGCGGCGGAGCCGAGCATGTCCGAGTTGATCCTGCATCATTACCCGACGTCCCCTTTCGCCGAAAAAGCCCGACTGCTGCTGGGTTTCAAAGGGTTGTCCTGGCGTTCGGTGAAAATCTCGCCGGTGATGCCAAAGCCCGATTTGACCGCGTTGACCGGCGGCTATCGCAAAACTCCAGTACTGCAGATCGGTGCAGATATCTATTGCGACACCGCATTGATCGCCCGTCGTCTTGAGCAGGAAAAAGCCTTGCCAGCATTCTTTCCCGAGGGGCAGGAAATGATCGCCGCGTCCTTCGCGGCGTGGGCCGATTCGGTGGTGTTCCAGCATGCGGTCAGCCTGGTGTTTCAGCCGGAATCGATAGCGGTTCGTTTTGCCAATTTACCTCCCGAAGCGATCAAGGCGTTTATCGCCGACCGGGCGGGCGTGTTCAGTGGCGGCAGTGCAACCCGCTTATCCGCCGAGCAGGCCAGGCATCAATGGCCGACGATCATGGCGCGCCTGGAGCAGCAACTGCAACGCGAGGAGGGCGATTATCTGTTCGGCGAGCCGTCGATTGCCGACTTCGCTCTGGCTCACCCATTGTGGTTCCTCAAGGCGACACCGGTGACCTCACCACTTGTGGATAACTATCCGGCGGTGTCGGCCTGGTTGGCGCGGGTGCTGGGTTTCGGTCATGGTGCCCCCAGCGAGATGACCTCTGAAGAAGCCCTGAACGTAGCCCGCAACGCCACGCCTGCTGCGCTGCCGGATGAAGCGTTCGATGATCCGAATGGTTTCAAGGCGGGTCAGCAGGTGGTGATCGCAGCCACTGATTATGGTGTTGACCCGGTGGCGGGTGAGTTGTTGTTTGCCGGTAACGAGGAATTGATTGTGCGTCGTGAGGATGAGCGCTGCGGCTTAGTGCATGTGCACGTTCCGCGGTTTGGATTCCGCATCGAGGCCCGCTGAAAACCTATACCTGCACACACAACTGTGGCGAGGGGATTTATCCCCGTTGGACTGCGCAGCAGTCCCTCTTTTGGAGCCGCTGCGCGGCCCAACGGGGATAAATCCCCTCGCCACAAGAGTCTATTGCCCTGAAGAAGTTATTTCAGGGCAGCCAGAATCGCATCCGGGTCGTACCCGCGAATCAGCGTCCCGTTCACATCGATGATCGGAATCCCGCCGCCGCCCAATGCCTCATAGGCCTTGCGCGCCACGGCATCTTTCTCGATGTCGAATTCCTTGTACGCAATGCCTTTCTGATCGAGAAAGCGCCGGGTCAGCTTGCAGTAGCCACACCACTCGGTGGCGTAAAGCACGACGTTGGCCTTGGCCTGGGTCTGCTCGGACACCACTTGCGACGGGTTGAACACCCGCTCGATCTTGCCCCAGTGCTGATAGACCACGACCACCAGCAGGATCAGCAGGAATTTCTTCAATACGCTTCCGAGCATCAGTTGCGGCGCTTGAGCTGATCGGTGAGCGAAGTGGGCAAGCCCTTGATGATCAGCGTGCCGGCTTCTTCGTCGTACTCGATTTTCGAGCCCAGCAAGTGCGCCTCGAAGCTGATGGAAAGACCTTCGGCGCGGCCTGTGAAACGGCGGAACTGGTTCAGGGTGCGTTTATCGGCAGGGATTTCCGGCGACAGTCCGTAGTCCTTGTTGCGGATGTGGTCGTAGAAGGCTTTCGGGCGTTCTTCGTCGATCAGTTCCGACAACTCTTCCAGGCCCATCGGTTCGCCGAGCTTGGCCTGGCTGCTGGCGTAATCCACCAGGGTCTTGGTTTTCTCGCGCGCGGAGTCTTCGGGCAGGTCTTCGCTTTCGACGAAGTCACTGAAGGCCTTGAGCAGGGTGCGGGTTTCGCCCGGGCCGTCGACGCCTTCCTGGCAGCCGATGAAGTCGCGGAAATACTCCGAGACTTTTTTGCCGTTCTTGCCTTTGATGAACGAGATGTACTGTTTGGACTGCTTGTTGTTCTGCCACTCGGACACGTTGATTCGCGCCGCCAGGTGCAACTGGCCCAGATCCAGGTGACGGGACGGGGTCACGTCCAGTTGTTCGGTCACCGCGACGCCTTCACTGTGGTGCAGCAGGGCGATGGCCAGGTAATCGGTCATGCCTTGCTGATAGTGGGCGAACAGGACGTGACCGCCGACCGAGAGGTTGGACTCTTCCATCAGTTTTTGCAGGTGCTCCACTGCCACGCGACTGAAGGCGGTGAAGTCCTTGCCGCCATCGAAGTACTCCTTCAGCCAGCCGCTGAACGGGTGCGCCCCGGACTCGGCATGGAAGAAACCCCAGGCCTTGCCTTGTTTGGCGTTGTAGCTCTCGTTGAGGTCGGCAAGCATGTTCTCGATGGCGCTGGACTCGGCCAGTTCCGAGTCACGAGCGTGGAGAACTGCGGGCGTGCCGTCGGGTTTTTTGTCGATCAGGTGGACGATGCAATGACGGATCGGCATGGGCTTCTCGGCTGATTGAAGACGGGAGGGCGCGCTCCCCGAAAAAGCGCTCAGTGTACCGCAACCACTGGTTTTGGCGCGGTGCGAACGGCAATTGTGGGGCGACCCGAGGTGCTTATGCGTTTTTTTGCCGATTTAGAGCAATAAAGCTGACCAATTGGGTAGCTAGAGGCGGATATTTCCCCGTCTCTGTGCTAGTTTTGCCCGGTCTTACGCGTAGTCACTGCGTTAAGCGTGCATTCAGCATTTGTCAGGTCGAACCAAACCCTGATTTCGGTATCTATAACCCCGATCCCGTGGTTATTTGGCCGAGGGTGCCAGATCCAGAAGATCGGGCTCGATGGCTGACACTGCACTCTGCAATCCATATGAATTTGATAGGGAAGGAACACTACATGGCTCTTACTAAAGACCAACTGATCGCCGACATCGCTGAAGCTATCGACGCGCCGAAAACCACCGCGCGTAATGCTCTGGACCAACTGGGCCAAATCGTTGCCGATCAGCTGGAAAACGGCGGCGAAATCACTCTGCCAGGTATCGGCAAACTGAAAGTGACTGAGCGTCCTGCCCGTACTGGCCGTAACCCTTCGACTGGCGCTGCCATCGAAATCGCTGCCAAGAAAGTGATCAAGCTGGTTGTGGCCAAAGGCCTGACCGACGCTGTTAACAAGTAAGACTTGTTAAAAAAAACCGTGCGCCGGAGCGATCCGGGCACGGTTTTTTTGTGTCTGCGATTTTTCGATTCAGCATCGGGTTATGGAGTGATGACGATATCCGTAGGGGACACTGCGAAGAAAATATTGTTCTCGCAGCTCACACGCAGGCGGGCCTTCAGGGTGTTTACCTGTGGAAGCCCTACAGTGGCACGCCCATTATTTGGCCGATTGGAGGCCAGTGGCTGCTCCAGATAATGGTAGCCCCCGTCGGTTGACAGATGTACTGCCACTCTCGGGCAGGAGACAGGGGCCCCCGGTGTCAGGATAGTTGTCGCCTCTCCGATTTTTCCTGAAAAAGCATATCGGGGGCGGAAAGAGACTGGTCGTGCCGTACTATTCACCTGAACGCAGAGCCGCATTACTCAAGATGCTGCTTCCCCCGCTGAACCTGTCGATGGCCGAGGTTTCCCGGCGCGAAGGGGTCAGCGAAATGTCTTTGTCCAACTGGCGCAAGCAGCTCAGTTCTGAAGGAAGTGCAGTGTCCGAAAACAAGCCGTTCACCGAGAACTGGTCAGCCGAAACCAAGTTTGCTGTCGTCCTTGAAGCCGCCGGTTTGTCCGAGATCGACCTGGGCGAGTATTGCCCCTGTGGATCCTGGGTACGGCAATCTTTCTACCTCTTTCCCACCTTCGCCGTCGGCCGAACGAACCTTCCCCTCTCTCCCGGTGATTTTGAACGAAAAACCACCCCAGCCAGGCGACCAGTATCCAGGCAAATCCCGCGATTTGAATTACATCCTGACAGTGCGAGATCGAACTCATGCACGGTGGTCTCCATGAATTTCGGAGCGTTCACCGGGTCCTCATGTCCTGCATACCCATAAGCCGTATGTTTTTTTAGTATGCCTGGCTCTACTTCCAGGATGCAGGTATTGCCGACTCCTCCTGCAGCACCCCCGTTAAATGTATTGAGCATGAAGCCCGTATCGTAAGCGGCTGCGCCAACCACTCTTTCCAGGAGTTTTCTGTTTGCTTCGTGCCAGTCAAAATCATTTGTAGGGTCCTCATCCGGATTGGTGAGTATCAGTTTGTCGTTTTCATCAATCAGCGTGAAATGCACGCCCATATCGACTTCAAACGTCCGATTCATCCGATTGACCGTGTTAACCACGCCCAGCAGGCCGTCTTCTACGGAACCGCCAAACGCCTGGGTGAATCCACTGGTTGCAGTAATTGCCACACGGAAGTTGTAGAGAATATTCCCCTTGGGCGTACCGGTTGGCTCCACGCGATGCGCTTTGCTTTGCGCGGTGGCGGGTGATGTCTTGTCTTCCGGGTCCATCGGTGACACCTGCGCAGGTATATCAGACTGACTGAAACTCCAGTATCGGGATGCGGCTAGTGCCTTTGGTAGTGTCTTGCTTTGTGCATCCCATGCGCGCTGCACCAGCCACTCATCCTGGCCGGTTGAAATGGCAGCGCGTAGCGAGTTGCCGGACAGGTCGAGGCTGACCAGCTGACCGTCGATATCGCTGCCCTTGAAACTGAGGATGTTCGGGAATTTTTCAGCAAGCTTGGCAGGCAGGACGCCTGAGTCGGCTAGCTTGAATCGGCTGAACCCGCCATTAGGTAGCGGCAGATCCACCTCAAGCGATGGATTGGGCGCCTTCCTGGCCGCTGAGAGTTGTCGGTGAAGGCCGGGCAGGTCAAGATCGATTTGTCGGTAGCGCGAGGGAATGGCAGACCCTTGGGTTGGCTGTGGCTGGGCTGCGATTGAACTGGCTGGCTTGATCTCGCGCCAGAATCCTTCGGTATCGCTGGCGACAGCGGGCAGCATCGAAGCGCTGCTCAGGCACAGGGCATATAAACATTTTCTGATCGGTGCAGCGAATGCTTGCAGGGGCATGTTGTGGGCTCCAGAAATTTTCTGATCGTCCATAACAATGCCGCTGAATTTTCCAGGCTTATACTGTCATAAATAACAGTTTGTGGTCTCCGGCAGCTCCTGCTTTTACCTCCTGAAGTACAAACGCCCCGATATTCGGGGCGTTTGTAGTCGGCAATATGGCAAACCAGCCTTCACTCAACTTTTACGAGCCCAGCGCTCGCGCCAGAGCTGCTGTTCGCTCTTGGTCTGGAAGGTCCAGGCGACGAAACGGCTTTTCTTTTGTCCCTGGGACATTTCCACGACCTGGCTCTCCAGCACGCCGGCCTTTTTCAGGGCGATCTCGATGGCAGGCAGGTTCGACGCCTTGGAAACCAAGGTGCTGAACCACAGCACCTTGTGCTGGAAATGCGCGCTCTCGGCGATCAGTTGAGTCACGAAGCGTGCTTCACCACCTTCACACCACAACTCTGCCGATTGTCCGCCAAAGTTAAGCACCGGCAGTTTGCGTTTCGGATCGACGCGGCCCAGGGCGCGCCATTTGCGCTCGCTGCCTTTGGTCGCTTCGTCCATCGAAGCGTGGAACGGCGGGTTGCACAGGGTCAGGTCGAAGCGTTCGCCGGGTTCGAGCAAGCCCAGCAGGATGTGCTTGGGATTAGTCTGCTGGCGCAACTGGATGGCCTTGTTCAGACCGTTGGACTGGACGATGGCTTTGGCCGCGGCTACCGCCGTCGGGTCGATTTCCGAACCGAGGAAGTGCCAGCGGTAGTCGCTGTAACCGATCAACGGATAGACGCAGTTGGCGCCCACGCCGATGTCGAGCACCTTGACCGGTGCGCCACGGGGAATTTCGCCGTCATTGACGCTGGCCAGCAGGTCCGCCAGGAAGTGCACGTAATCAGCACGGCCCGGAACCGGCGGGCAGAGGTAATCCGCCGGAATGTCCCAATGGGCGATGCCGTAGAACGACTTGAGCAGTGCCCGGTTGAACACTCGCACCGCGTCCGGGCTGGCGAAGTCGATGCTTTCCTTGCCGTACGGGTTGATGATCACGAACTTCGCCAGCTCCGGCGTGGTCTTGATCAGCGCCGGGAAGTCGTAACGACCCTGGTGGCGGTTGCGCGGGTGCAGGCTGGCCTTCTCGCGCGGTTCCACGGCTTTGGCCGGGGTCGCGGATACGGGCTTTTTACGCGCAGGTCTGGGTGTGCGGGGGGCGGTCATGGGTGTGGTCGATTCGGGTATGGCTAAAAGTGGCGGGTATTGTCCCACAGACGATGTCAGCACGGGGATCTGTAGGAGCAAGGCTTGCCCGCGATGGCGATTCCGAAGACGCCATCGCGGGCAAGCCTTGCTCCTACAGGGGGCTGTGGTGTTGGGAGAACGGCAGGCATAAAAAAGGGAGGCCGCATGGGCCTCCCTCGTTTATTGCGATTTGCCGTTACAGACTGGCAATCCGCGCATGCTGCTCGGCCAACTTGCCCAGAGCCTGTTCAGCTTCGGCCAGTTTGGCGCGTTCCTTGTCGATGACTTCGGCTGGCGCCTTGTCAACGAACCCGGCGTTGGACAGCTTGCCGCCGACGCGTTGCACTTCGCCTTGCAGGCGCTGGATTTCCTTGTCCAGGCGCGCAAGCTCGGCACCTTTGTCGATCAGGCCGGCCATCGGCACCAGCACTTCCATCTCGCCGACCAGTGCGGTGGCGGACAGCGGTGCCTCTTCGCCGGCGGTCAGCACGGTGATCGATTCCAGGCGTGCCAGCTTCTTCAGCAGCGCTTCGTTCTCGGTCAGGCGACGCTGATCTTCTGCACTGACGTTCTTCAGGAACAGCGGCAGCGGTTTGCCCGGGCCGATGTTCATTTCGCCACGGATGTTGCGGGTGCCAAGCATCAGGCCCTTGAGCCATTCGATGTCGTCTTCGGCGGCCTGATCGATACGTGCTTCATTGGCCACTGGCCAAGGTTGCAGCATGATCGTCTTGCCTTCGATACCGGCCAGCGGCGCGAGGCGCTGCCAGATTTCTTCGGTGATGAACGGCATGAACGGGTGTGCCAGGCGCAGGGCCACTTCGAGCACGCGAACCAGGGTACGACGGGTGCCGCGCTGACGTTCGACCGGTGCGTTTTCGTCCCACAGCACAGGCTTGGAGAGTTCCAGGTACCAGTCGCAATACTGGTTCCAGATGAACTCGTACAAGGCTTGCGCGGCCAGGTCGAAACGGAACTGGTCGAGTTGACGAGTCACTTCGGCTTCGGTGCGTTGGAGCTGCGAAATTATCCAGCGATCGGCCAGGGACAGCTCAAAGGCTTCGCCGTTCTGACCGCAGTCTTCGCCCTTGTCCAGCACGTAGCGGGCGGCGTTCCAGATCTTGTTGCAGAAGTTGCGATAGCCTTCGACGCGGCCCATGTCGAACTTGATGTCGCGACCGGTGGAGGCCAGCGAGCAGAAGGTGAAGCGCAAGGCGTCGGTGCCGTAGCTGGCGATACCCTCGGCGAACTCGTCGCGGGTCTGCTTCTCGATCTTCTTCGCCAGTTTCGGCTGCATCAGGCCGGAGGTGCGTTTCTGCACCAGCTCTTCCAGTTCGATACCGTCGATGATGTCCAGCGGGTCAAGGACGTTGCCCTTGGACTTGGACATCTTCTGGCCCTGGCCATCACGCACCAGACCGTGCACGTACACGGTCTTGAACGGCACCTGCGGTGTGCCGTCTTCATTCTTCACCAAATGCATGGTGAGCATGATCATCCGGGCAACCCAGAAGAAAATGATGTCGAAGCCGGTGACCAGAACGTCAGTGGAGTGGAATTTCTTCAGGAACTCGGTCTGTTCCGGCCAGCCGAGCGTGGAGAAGGTCCACAGGCCAGAGCTGAACCAGGTGTCGAGTACGTCGTTGTCCTGTTGCAGCGCGACGTCCGGGCCGAGGTTGTGCTTGGCGCGCACTTCAGCTTCGTCGCGACCGACGTAGACTTTGCCCGATTCGTCATACCAGGCGGGGATCCGGTGACCCCACCAGAGCTGACGGCTGATGCACCAGTCCTGGATGTCACGCATCCAGGAGAAGTACATGTTTTCGTATTGTTTCGGCACGAACTGGATGCGACCGTCTTCAACGGCGGCAATCGCAGGTTCGGCCAATGGCTTGGTCGACACGTACCACTGGTCGGTCAGCCACGGCTCGATGATGGTGCCGGAGCGATCGCCTTTCGGCACTTTCAGGGCGTGATCGTCGACGCTGACCAACAGGCCGGCGGCTTCGAACGCCGCGACGATCTGTTTGCGCGCTTCGAAACGGTCCAGGCCGGCATATTCAGCCGGGATCTTGCCGTCGATCGCTTCATTCAGGGTGCCATCGAGGTTGAACGCCTGAACGGCAGGCAGGACATTGGCGTTCTTGTCGAAGATGTTCAGCAGCGGCAGGTTGTGGCGCTTGCCGACTTCGTAGTCATTGAAATCGTGGGCCGGGGTGATTTTCACGCAACCGGTTCCGAACTCAGGATCGCAATAATCGTCGGCGATGATCGGAATGCGGCGGCCGACCAGCGGCAGCTCGACAAATTTGCCGATCAGGGCTTTGTAGCGCTCATCGTTCGGGTTAACCGCGACGGCGGAGTCGCCGAGCATGGTTTCCGGACGGGTGGTCGCGACGATCAGGAACGCGTTGCCTTCAGCAGTCTTGGCGCCATCGGCCAGCGGATACTTCAGGTTCCACAGGAAACCTTTCTCGTCGTGGTTTTCCACTTCAAGGTCGGAAATTGCCGTGTGCAGCTTGGTGTCCCAGTTGACCAGGCGCTTGCCGCGGTAGATCAGGCCGTCTTCGTGCAAGCGCACGAACGCTTCCTTCACGGCTTCCGAGAGGCCGTCGTCCATGGTGAAGCGCTCGCGGCTCCAGTCCACGGACGAGCCGAGACGACGGATCTGACGGCTGATATTGCCGCCGGACTGATCCTTCCATTCCCAGACTTTCTCGAGGAATTTGTCGCGGCCCAGGTCGTGGCGATTCTGGCCCTGGGCTTCGAGTTGACGCTCCACCAGCATTTGCGTGGCAATACCGGCGTGGTCGGTACCCGGTTGCCACAGGGTGTTGCGACCCTGCATGCGGCGGAAACGGATCAGGGCGTCCATGATCGCGTTGTTGAAGCCATGACCCATGTGCAGGCTGCCGGTGACGTTCGGCGGCGGGATCATGATGGTGTAGGACTCGCCCGCGCCTTGCGGGGCGAAGTAATTCTCTGACTCCCAGGTGTTGTACCAGGAAGTTTCAATGGCGTGCGGCTGGTAGGTCTTATCCATGCGCGGCGGGACCCTATTGGCATTAATTCAGGAAAAGCCGACGAGTATAGCGGGGCATGGGGCGCAGGGCGAGCGAGTGCGGACTTGTGGCGAGGGGATTTATCCCCGTTCGGCTGCGCAGCAGTCGTCAATGCTGCGAATGCGTATTGCGACTGAAATGCTGGGGCCGCTTCGCAGCCCAACGGGGCGGTGCGACGTTTCGCTAAATCCCCTCGCCACAAAAAGCCCCACATTGGGGCTGTGTATGGTTCAGTCGTTGTACTGGCTCAGCAACCGCTCCATCCTCGCGCTGAGGCGGCGTTTGATTTCGGTTTCGATGTGCGGCGCGAAGTCGTCGATCACGTCTTGCATGATCAATTGCGCGGCGGCGCGCAGTTCGCTGTCCAGGTAAAGCAAAGCGTCGGCGTTCTGGTTGGTGCTCGGCACGGGCTCGGCGGCGGGCTTGGGCGGTGTCGGCTCGACGGTCGGCGTGGGTTCGCTGACGGTGTCGAACAGCATCGGTATCTGTTCCTGATCAGCTTCTTCGACCGTGTCGGTCAGCAGAGGGGGTTGCAGGTTGTCATCGCCGAGCAGTTGGCGGATCGACTCGAGGTCGTCCAGCAGGTGCGCGGATTGTTGCAGCGGTTTTGGAGTGTCCATCGGAATGCTCAGAGTCGCTGTAAACGGTGATCTTGCAGAGGATAGCCCTGTTCGCGGTAGAAACGGAAACTCTCCCGCGCAGCCGTGCGTATCACCGGGTCTTCGACCACCACTTCCGCCACGCGGGCGAAACGTTGGGCAAAGGTCGGTACTTTCAGATCGAGATTGACCAACAGGTCCTGATGCTGACCGCAGTCATCGCCAACGCCCAGCACGATCAGGCTGTCCGGTTCGCTTTCGGCGGGGCCGTGGGGCACGAAGCTTTCACCCTTGAAAGCCCACAGGCGCGCATCGAGATCGTCACGCTGGGCCGCATCGCTGCAATGCAGGTAGACGCGATGGCCCATGCGCCAGGCTTTTTCGGTGAGCTTGCAGGCGAAATCCAGTCGCGCCGAAGGATCTGCGCTGGGCAGGATGTAAAAGTCGACTTTGGTCATTGCGGTTCCTGACCCTTGTGCGACGTCACCCGAAAGTGACGCCGCCCGGGATCATTGGTTTCAGGCTTTGGCGCGGTCCAGCAGGTATTGGGTCAGCAACGGAACCGGACGGCCAGTGGCGCCCTTGTCCTTGCCGCCGCTGGTCCATGCGGTGCCGGCGATGTCCAGGTGCGCCCAGTTCAGGTTCTTGGTGAAGCGCGACAGGAAGCAGGCGGCGGTGATGGTGCCGGCTTTCGGACCACCGATGTTGGCGATGTCGGCGAACGGGCTGTCCAGCTGCTCCTGGTACTCATCGAACAGCGGCAGTTGCCAGGCGCGGTCGTCGGCAGCCTTGCCAGCGCTCAGCAGTTGGCCGATCAGTTCGTCGTTGTTGCCCAGCAGGCCCGAGGTGTGGGAGCCCAGTGCAACCACGCAGGCGCCGGTCAGAGTGGCGATGTCGATCACCGCTTGCGGCTTGAAACGCTCGGAGTAGGTCAGGGCGTCGCACAGCACCAGACGGCCTTCGGCGTCAGTGTTGAGGATTTCCACGGTCTGGCCGCTCATGGTGGTGACGATGTCGCCCGGACGCGAAGCGTTGCCGCTGGGCATGTTCTCGGCGCAAGCCAGAATGCACACCAGGTTGATCGGCAGCTTCAGTTCGAGCACGGCACGCAGGGTGCCGAATACGCTGGCAGCGCCGCCCATGTCGTACTTCATTTCATCCATGCCGGCACCCGGCTTGAGGCTGATGCCGCCGGTGTCGAAGGTGATGCCCTTGCCGACCAGGGCGTAGGGCTTCTCGGACTTCTTGCCGCCATTGTATTGCATGACGATCAGGCGTGGCGGCTGGGCGCTGCCCTGGCCGACGGCGTAGAACGAGCCCATGCCCAGGGCCTTGATCTTCTTCTCATCGAGGACTTCAACTTTCAGGTCCTTGAATTGCTTGCCCAGGTCTTTGGCTTGCTCGCCGAGGAAGGTCGGGTGGCAGATGTTCGGCGGCAGGTTGCCCAGGTCGCGGGTCAAGGCCATGCCGTTGGCGATGGCTGTTGCGTGGGTCACGGCGCGTTGCACTTCAGCCTCGGCGGCCTTGATGGTCACCAGGGTGATTTTTTTCAGGGCGCGCGGCTCGGCTTTCTGGCTCTTGAACTGGTCGAACTGGTATTCGCCGTCCACCAGGGTTTCGGCCAGCAGGCGGGTCTTGCCGTAGCTGTCGCGGCCCTTGACCACGATTTCGTCCAGGGCCAGCACTGCGTCGCTGCCGCCCAGGCCTTTGAGTGTGTTGAGGATGCTGGCGATGATTTTGCGGAATGGGCGGTCACCCAGTTCTTCATCCTTGCCCACGCCGACCAGCAATACGCGTTCGGCTTTCAGGTTGGGCAGGCTGTGCAGCAACAGGCTCTGGCCAACCTTGCCTGCCAGGTCGCCGCGCTTGAGCACGGCACTGATGGCGCCAGCGCTGAGCTCGTCGAGCTGCTTGGCAACAGCGCCGAGCTTGCGGCCTTCGCCGACGGCAACCACCAGCGTGGCGGTTTTCAACGTTTGCGGGTTGACGCTTTTTACAACCAGTTCCATGTCCGGGTCCCTGAATTGATGGTCAATACGCAAGCGCTCGACAAGGTGCGGGCAGCGCTTGCTTATAAATAGAAAGGCGGCAGTTTGAACCTCGCCAGCGGCGCCTGACAACCCTCGGTTGTACAATTGTGGGAGCGAGCCTGCTCGCGAAAAACCTGAGGCCGCCGAGGGGTTTCAGACTTCCCGCGTTATCGTTGACGACCATCGCGAGCATGCTCGCTCCTACAACCCCGCACCATTGCGCAGTGACAGGCGCACCCAATCACAGGATAATGCGCCATCTTTTTTTCGGCAGCTCTGCGTAGCGGGCTGTCTGCTGTCTTTGCTTGTTTGGCCGCCTTAGCCTGACAACCCTGGAGTGTCTGGTTTGATTGTCTTCCGTTATCTATCCCGCGAAGTCCTGTTGACCTTGAGTGCCGTCAGTGCGGTGCTACTTGTCATCATCATGAGTGGACGCTTCATCAAGTACCTTGCGCAGGCAGCTTCCGGTCTACTGGATCCGGGCTCGCTGTTCCTCATCATGGGTTTTCGCCTGCCGGGATTCCTGCAGCTGATCCTGCCGCTTGGCCTGTTTCTCGGGATCCTGCTGGCGTACGGCCGCCTGTACCTTGAAAGCGAGATGACCGTGCTTTCGGCCACCGGCATGAGCCAGCAACGCCTGTTTCGCATGACCCTGTTCCCGGCCACCCTGGTTGCGCTGA
Source organism: Pseudomonas sp. LBUM1649 (assembly GCF_059716155.1). Classification (NCBI taxonomy): domain Bacteria; kingdom Pseudomonadati; phylum Pseudomonadota; class Gammaproteobacteria; order Pseudomonadales; family Pseudomonadaceae; genus Pseudomonas; species Pseudomonas sp. LBUM1649. The sequence goes on along the minus strand of NZ_CP166807.1, from coordinate 5,463,178 downwards.
TCGTTGCCTGGTTGAGCCTGAGCCTGGCGCCACAGGGTGCCAATCAGTTCCAGTTGCTGCTGAACAAGCAGGATGCCCTGACCGAGTTCGACACCCTGGAGCCTGGCCGCTTCCAGGCCCTGCGCGATGGCACGCGGGTGACCTATACCGAGCAGTTGTCCGACGACCGCATCAATCTGGCGGGGGTCTTCATTTCGCAAAAGAACATCAATTCCGACAAGAAGGATCGCGGGATCTCCGTGCTGGTGGCCGAAAACGGCCGGCAGGAAATCCGCCCCGACGGCAACCGCTACCTGATCCTCGACAACGGCTACCGCTATGACGGCAATCCGGGGCAGGCCGATTATCGGGCGATCAAGTACGACGAATACGGCGTGCTGCTGCCCAAGCCGGACGTCAGCGACGAAGTGACCGACCGTGACGCCATGACCACGGGTTCCTTGCTGGGCAGCGACGACCTCCGTTCGCGCACCGAGCTGCAATGGCGCCTGTCCCTGCCGTTGCTGGTGTTCATCGTCACCTTGATGGCGGTGCCGCTGTCGCGGGTCAACCCGCGCCAGGGGCGTTTCCTTAAGCTGTTGCCGGCAATCCTTCTTTATATGGCTTACCTGACCATCCTGATTGCCGCCCGCGGCGCCCTTGAAAAGGGCAAGATCCCGCCGGCGCTCGGCTTGTGGTGGGTGCACGGGATATTCCTGGTCATTGGCCTGGGACTGCTCTACTGGGAGCCCTTGCGCTTGAAGATGGCGAGTCGCCGCAGCGCGCTGGAGGTGGCCCGTGGTTAAGCTCGATCGCTACATCGGTAGCAGCGTGTTCGTGGCGATCCTGGCGGTACTGGGGATCATTCTCGGCCTGGCCACGTTGTTCGCGTTCATCGACGAGATGGGCGACGCCAGCGATACCTACACCTTGGTCGACGTTCTGAGCTACGTGCTGCTGACTGCGCCACGCCGGCTCTACGACATGCTGCCGATGGCGGCCTTGATCGGTTGCCTGATTGGTCTCGGCAGCCTGGCCAGCAACAGCGAGCTGACCATCATGCGTGCTGCCGGCGTGTCCATCGGGCGGATCGTCTGGGCGGTCATGAAGCCGATGCTGGTGCTGATGGTGGTGGGGGTGCTGATTGGTGAATACGTTGCGCCGGCGACTGAAAGCACCGCCCAGGCCAACCGCTCGCTGGCCCAGGGCAGTGGCGACGCGCAAAGCGCCAAGCACGGTCTGTGGCATCGCCAGGGTGACGAATTCATCCACGTCAACTCAGTGCAACCCAATGGCCTGCTGTATGGCGTGACCCGCTATCACTTCGACAAGGAGCGGCACATGCTGTCGGCGAGCTTCGCCAAGCGCGCGGAGTTCGATAAGGATCACTGGCAGTTGTCCGATGTCACCACCACGGTATTCCACGAAAAGAGCACCGAAGTGGTTACCGCACCGGTCGAGCGCTGGGAGGTGGCGTTGAGCCCGCAATTGCTGAGCACGGTGGTCATGGCACCGGAATCGCTGTCGATCTCGGGGCTTTGGGGCTATATCCACTATCTGGCTGACCAGGGGCTGAACAATGGCCGTTACTGGTTGGCATTTTGGGTCAAGGTGTTGCAGCCGCTGGTCACCGCTGCCCTGGTGCTGATGGCGATCTCCTTCATCTTTGGTCCGCTGCGTTCGGTGACCCTCGGTCAGCGGGTGTTTACCGGTGTACTGGTGGGCTTCACCTTCCGTATTGCCCAGGATTTGCTGGGGCCTTCGAGCCTGGTCTTCGGCTTTTCGCCACTGTTTGCGGTGCTCGTGCCCGCCAGTGTCTGTGCCCTGGCCGGGCTGTGGTTGTTGCGTCGCGCCGGCTGATGGCGGCTGGTTCCTCGCTTCGCTGCTGATAAAAAACGCCCCTGTCGCAAGACCGGGGCGTTTTTGTACGGGCCGTCTGGCCTGCAAACGTGACGCTTGCGCCGTGGATCAGGTACAATTCCCGGCTATTTTTCGGCGGGCTATGCCTGCAGCCTTTTTGAGTGTTGATCCGTGAGTGATTTGAGTCATATCCGCAATTTCTCCATCATCGCCCACATTGACCATGGCAAGTCGACGCTGGCCGATCGCTTCATCCAGATGTGCGGCGGCCTGGCCGAGCGTGAAATGGAAGCCCAGGTACTGGATTCCATGGATCTTGAGCGTGAGCGCGGGATCACCATCAAGGCGCACAGCGTCACGCTGTATTACAAGGCTCGCGATGGTATCAACTACCAACTGAACTTCATCGATACCCCCGGTCACGTTGACTTCACCTATGAGGTGAGCCGTTCGCTGGCGGCCTGTGAAGGCGCGCTGCTGGTGGTCGATGCCGGTCAAGGTGTTGAAGCGCAGTCGGTTGCCAACTGCTACACGGCGATCGAACAGGGCCTGGAAGTGATGCCGGTGCTGAACAAGATCGACCTGCCACAGGCCGATCCGGACCGCGTCAAAGAAGAAATCGAAAAAATCATCGGCATCGATGCCACCGACGCGGTCACTTGCTCTGCCAAGACCGGTCTGGGCGTCGATGAAGTGCTTGAACGCCTGGTCGCCACCATTCCTGCGCCGACCGGCAACATCGAAGATCCGCTGCAGGCGTTGATCATCGACTCCTGGTTCGACAACTACCTGGGCGTCGTGTCCCTGGTGCGCGTGCGCCACGGTCGCGTGAAGAAGGGCGACAAGATCCTGGTCAAGTCCACCGGCAAGATCCACCTGGTGGACAGCGTTGGTGTGTTCAACCCGAAACACAGCGCTACCGTCGACCTGAAAGCCGGTGAAGTAGGCTTCATCATCGCCGGTATCAAGGACATTCACGGTGCGCCAGTGGGTGACACCCTGACCTTGAGCTCGACGCCGGACGTCGATGTACTGCCAGGTTTCAAGCGCATTCAGCCGCAGGTATACGCCGGCCTGTTCCCGGTCAGCTCCGACGACTTCGAAGATTTCCGTGAAGCCCTGCAAAAGCTCACCCTGAACGATTCGTCGCTGCAGTACACCCCGGAAAGCTCCGACGCCCTGGGCTTCGGTTTCCGTTGCGGGTTCCTCGGCATGCTGCACATGGAAATCATCCAGGAGCGCCTGGAGCGCGAGTATGACCTGGACCTGATCACCACGGCGCCGACGGTAATCTTCGAGCTGCTGCTCAAGACCGGCGAGACGATCTACGTCGATAACCCGTCGAAGTTGCCTGACCTGTCTGCCATCGAAGACATGCGCGAGCCGATCGTGCGCGCCAACATTCTTGTGCCGCAAGAGCACCTGGGTAACGTCATTACGCTGTGCATCGAAAAACGTGGTGTGCAGGTCGACATGCTGTTCCTTGGCTCTCAGGTACAAGTGACTTACGACTTGCCGATGAACGAAGTGGTCCTGGACTTCTTCGATCGCCTGAAATCCACCAGTCGCGGCTATGCTTCGCTGGATTACCATTTCGATCGTTACCAATCGGCTAGTCTGGTGAAACTGGACGTGCTGATCAACGGCGACAAGGTCGACGCGCTGGCGTTGATCGTGCACCGTGACAATGCGCACTACAAAGGTCGCCAGTTGACCGAGAAGATGAAAGAACTGATTCCGCGGCAGATGTTCGACGTGGCAATCCAGGCCGCCATTGGCGGGCAGATTGTGGCGCGTACAACCGTCAAGGCGCTCAGAAAGAACGTATTGGCCAAATGCTACGGCGGTGACGTCAGCCGTAAGAAAAAGCTGCTGGAAAAGCAAAAGGCCGGTAAAAAACGCATGAAGCAGGTCGGCAACGTGGAAATCCCACAGGAAGCCTTCCTTGCCGTGCTCAGGTTGGATAGTTAGGTCCTATGTCACTAAATTTCCCGCTGTTGCTGGTCATCGCCGTGTTCGTCTGCGGCCTGTTGGCGTTGCTTGATCTGTTGATCCTGGCACCGCGTCGGCGTGCCGCCATCGCCTCCTATCAGGGCAGCGTCAGCCAGCCTGACGGGGTGGTGGTCGAGAAGCTGAACAAAGAACCGCTGCTGGTCGAATACGGCAAGTCGTTCTTCCCGGTGTTGTTCATCGTGCTGGTGCTGCGTTCGTTCCTGGTGGAACCGTTCCAGATCCCGTCCGGCTCGATGAAACCGACCCTGGACGTCGGCGACTTCATTCTGGTGAGCAAGTTTTCCTACGGGATCCGCTTGCCGGTGATCGACAAGAAAGTCATCGAAGTCGGTGAGCCACAGCGTGGCGATGTGATGGTGTTCCGCTATCCGAGCGATCCGAACGTCAACTACATCAAGCGTGTAGTGGGGCTGCCGGGCGATACGGTGCGGTACACCGCTGACAAGCGTCTGTTCGTCAACGGTGAATCGATTGCCGAAAAGCTGGTCGGCTCCGAGCCGGGCACGCTGGGCAGCGCCGAGCTCTACAAGGAAAAACTCGGTGTCGCCGAGCACCTGATCCGCAAGGAAATGAGCCGCTACCGCGCAACGCCGGACCGTACCTGGACCGTGCCAGCCGGGCACTACTTCATGATGGGCGACAACCGCGACAACTCCAACGACAGTCGCTACTGGGATGATCCAGCCATTCCCAAGGATCTGCTGGGCATGGTTCCCGACAAGAATATCGTCGGCAAGGCCTTCGCGGTCTGGATGAGCTGGCCGGAACCCAAACTCAGCCACCTGCCGAATTTCTCGCGGGTTGGCCTGATCCAGTAATCAAACACGGCGCTGTTGAACACAGCGCCGAATGCATTTCTGGAGTCGGCACAATCGGCGTCAGATGCATGAAAACAACGATATTCAGGACGTTATTTTTGAACACAGCGTTAATTGTCCCAAGCCTGCGCCGACTCCCGGCGATGGCGGTGGAATCCAACCACGAACTCAGCGTGGGTAAACCGTGAGCGTCTCCTTAAGCCGTCTCGAGCGTCAGCTCGGCTACACCTTCAAGGATCAGGAACTGATGGTCCTGGCCCTGACTCACCGCAGTTTTGCCGGGCGTAACAACGAGCGCCTGGAATTCCTCGGTGATGCCATCCTCAACTTCGTTGCCGGCGAGGCGTTGTTCGATCGCTTCCCGCTGGCCCGCGAAGGCCAGCTGTCGCGTTTGCGCGCACGCTTGGTCAAAGGTGAGACCCTGGCCGTACTGGCCCGTGGTTTCGATCTGGGCGAATACCTGCGCCTGGGCTCCGGTGAATTGAAAAGCGGCGGTTTCCGTCGCGAGTCGATACTGGCCGATGCCCTGGAAGCGCTGATTGGTGCGATCTACCTGGACGCCGGCATGGAAACGGCACGCGAGCGCGTGCTGGCCTGGCTGGCCGGAGAGTTCGAAGGCCTGACGCTGGTCGACACCAACAAAGATCCAAAAACCCGCCTGCAGGAATTTCTGCAGTCCCGTGGTTGCGAGCTGCCGCGTTACGAAGTGGTGGATATCCAGGGTGAACCGCATTGCCGGACGTTCTTCGTCGAATGTGAAATCACCCTTTTGAATGAAAAAAGCCGAGGTCAGGGTGTGAGCCGTCGTATTGCCGAACAGGTAGCGGCCGCCGCAGCACTGATTGCCCTGGGTGTGGAGAATGGCAATGACTGATACAAACGCAACGCGCTGTGGCTATGTTGCCATCGTCGGCCGTCCGAACGTGGGCAAGTCCACGCTGCTCAACCACATCCTCGGCCAGAAGCTGGCGATCACCTCGCGCAAGCCGCAAACCACCCGTCACAACATGCTCGGCATCAAGACCGAGGGTGATGTGCAGGCGATCTACGTCGATACGCCCGGTATGCACAAGGGTGGCGAAAAGGCCTTGAACCGCTACATGAACAAGACCGCTTCGGCGGCGTTGAAAGACGTCGACGTGGTGATCTTCGTGGTGGATCGCACCAAGTGGACCGACGAAGACCAGATGGTCCTCGAGCGCGTCCAGTACGTGACCGGTCCGCTGATCGTGGCACTGAACAAGACCGATCGCATCGAAGACAAGGCCGAGTTGATGCCGCACCTGAGCTGGTTGCAGGAGCAGCTGCCGAACGCACAGATCATCCCGATTTCCGCGCAGCACGGGCACAACCTCGACGCGCTGGAGCGCGTGATCGCCGAGCACTTGCCGGAAAACGATCACTTCTTCCCGGAAGACCAGATCACCGACCGCAGCAGCCGTTTCCTTGCCGCCGAGCTGGTACGCGAAAAAATCATGCGCCAGATGGGCGCCGAGCTGCCGTACCAGATCACCGTTGAAATCGAAGAGTTCAAGCAGCAGGGCAAGACCCTGCACATCCATGCCCTGATCCTCGTCGAGCGTGATGGCCAGAAGAAAATCATCATTGGCGACAAGGGCGAGCGCATCAAGCGCATCGGCACCGAAGCGCGCAAGGACATGGAGTTGTTGTTCGACTCCAAGATCATGCTCAACCTGTGGGTCAAGGTGAAAGGCGGCTGGTCCGACGACGAACGCGCCCTGCGTTCGCTGGGCTACGGCGACCTGTAATACACCGCAGGACCCCCTGTAGGAGCGAGCATGCTCGCGATGGACTTGAAAACGCCGCGTTCATTCAGAAAGCACGCGTTATCGTTATCCACCATCGCGAGCATTCGAGCGTCGACCGGCTGCTCCTACAGGTCATTGAGAGCTTCATGTCCCAACCCATCGCCCAACCCGCCTACGTCCTCCATTCCCGCGCCTACCGCGAAAGCAGCGCCCTGGTGGACTTCCTCACGCCGCAAGGTCGGCTGCGGGCGGTGTTGCGCAGCGCGCGGGGCAAGGCCGGGACGCTGGCGCGGCCGTTCGTGCCACTGGAAGTCGAGTTTCGCGGGCGTGGCGAGCTGAAGAATGTCGGACGCATGGAGAGTGCTGGCATCGCCACCTGGCTCAGCGGTGAGGCACTGTTCAGCGGTCTTTATCTCAATGAGCTGTTGATTCGCCTGCTACCCGCGGAAGACCCTTTCCCTTCGGTTTTCGATCACTATGCCGCGACCTTGCTCGCCCTGGCCGAAGGTCGGGCGCTGGAGCCGTTGCTGCGTTCGTTCGAATGGCGCTTGCTGGATGATCTGGGCTACGGCTTTTCATTGATTGCCGATATCCACGACAAACCCATTGCACCCGACGGTCTCTACCGTTTGCAGGTGGATGCGGGGCTGGAGCGGGTCTACCTGCTGCAGCCCGGGTTGTTCAATGGCGCCGAACTGCTGGCCATGGCTGAAGCTGACTGGAGCGCACCGGGTGCATTGTCTGCGGCCAAGCGTTTGATGCGTCAGGCACTGGCCGTTCACTTGGGCGGTCGTCCCCTGGTCAGTCGCGAGCTGTTTCGCAAGCCGTAGTCTCCCCGTATGCTGTGCACCGAACTTTTTCTTATTCTGGAGCGCTTCCGTGACCACCAGCACCCGCATTCTCCTTGGCGTGAACATCGACCACGTTGCCACCCTGCGTCAGGCCCGGGGCACTCGCTACCCGGATCCGGTCAAGGCGGCACTGGATGCGGAAGAGGCGGGCGCTGATGGCATTACCGTGCACCTGCGAGAAGACCGCCGACACATCCAGGAGCGCGACGTGCTGCTGCTCAAGGACGTCCTGCAAACCCGCATGAACTTCGAAATGGGCGTCACCGAAGAAATGATGCAGTTCGCCGAGCGCATCCGCCCGGCGCACATCTGCCTGGTGCCGGAAACCCGTCAGGAGCTGACGACCGAAGGTGGACTGGACGTGGCAGGGCAGGAGGCGCGGATCAAGGCCGCGGTGGAGCGCCTGTCGAAGATCGGCTCTGAAGTATCGTTGTTCATCGATGCCGACGAACGGCAGATCGAAGCGAGCCGTCGCGTCGGTGCGCCAGCCATCGAATTGCACACGGGCCGTTATGCCGATGCCGAAACGCCGACCGAAGTGGCTGAAGAGCTCAAGCGCGTCGCCGACGGCGTAGCCTTTGGCCTGGCCCAGGGGCTAATCGTCAATGCCGGCCACGGTCTGCATTATCACAACGTCGAGGCCGTGGCCGCGATCAAGGGCATCAACGAATTGAACATCGGTCATGCACTGGTGGCCCATGCGCTGTTCGTTGGCTTCAAGTCGGCTGTTGCGGAAATGAAGGCGCTGATTCTGGCGGCTGCCAAGGCCTAAAAACCGACACAAAACACTGTGGGAGCGAGCTTGCTCGCGATAGCGGCCTGACAGTCACCATTTATGTGTCTGGAGGGGCCTCATCGTCGGAACGCCGCCCGGAGCAAGCTCGCTCCCACAATTGTTTGATGTCTGGGGTTAGAGTGGTGCAGGTTCCTGGGATGGCTTGGTCTTGTCGATCCCCGGCACATGCAATTTGCCCTCGGCCACCTGTTCACCCTCAAGCTGCGGCTGCGTAACCCAGGTCAGAATGTCGTAATAGCGACGGATGTTCGCCACAAAATGCACCGGCTCGCCGCCACGGGCGTAGCCGTAACGGGTTTTGCTGTACCACTTCTTCTCCGACAGGCGCGGCAGGATTTTTTTCACGTCCAGCCATTTGTCCGGATTCAACCCTTCCTTGGCCGCCAGCTTGCGGGCGTCGTCAAGGTGACCGCTGCCGACGTTGTAGGCGGCCAGGGCAAACCAGGTGCGATCCGGCTCCTTGATCGACTCGTCCAGCTGGTCCTTCATGTAGGCCAGGTACTTGGCGCCGCCCATGATGCTCTGCTTGGGATCGAGGCGGTTGGACACGCCCATGGCTCGCGCGGTGTTCTGGGTCAGCATCATCAGGCCGCGCACGCCGGTCTTGGACGTCACTGCGGGCTGCCATAACGATTCCTGATAACCGACTGCCGCCAGCAGGCGCCAGTCGACTTTCTCTTTCTTGGCGTACGCCTTGAAGTGCTGCTCGTACTTGGGCAGACGTTGCTGCAGGTGCTGGGCGAACGTGGTGGCGCCCATGTAGCCGAGTACGTCGACGTGCCCATAGTAGCGGTCCTTCAAGCGTTGCAGGGTGCCGTTTTTCTTGACCTTGTCGAGGTACTCGTTGATCTCGTTGAGCAGGCTGTTGTCGTCACCGGCCGCCACCGCCCAGCTCTGATTGCTGGCGTCACCCAGGTCGAAGGCGACCCGGATGTTGGTGAAGTACACCTGGTTCATCGCGACTTCATTGGAGTCGACCAGTGTCAGATCGATCTGACTTTCGTCGACCATGCGCAGGAGATCCACGACCTCGACCGCGTCGGATTCTTCGTATTCGATGCCAGGAAATTTCTGTTTCAGCTGTGCGAGCTGCTCGGCATGGGTGCTGCCCTTGAGCACCATGATCTTCTTGCCGACCAGATCCTTCGCGTCGGTAGGGCGCGACCGACCGTTGCGGTAGATGATCTGCGGAGTGACTTCCAGGTAGGGGTGGGAAAACCGCACCTGCTTTTTGCGTGCTTCGCTGCTGACCAGGCCGGCGGCCGCCAGCACCGGGCCATTGGGCTTGCCCACCTGATTGAACAGGTCGTCGAGGTTGTCGGCCGTCTCGATCTTGAGCTCGACCCCCAGATCGTCGGCGAAGCGCTTCACCAGCTCGTATTCGAAGCCGGTTTCACCGTTGCGATCCTGAAAGTAGGTGGCGGGGCTGTTACGGGTGACCACCCGCAGCACACCATCCTCCTTTACGCGCTCCAGTGTGTTGGGTTTATCAACACAGCCACTGAGCATCAGGAAGAGTCCGGTTGCGATCAGCCATTTGGCGTACCGCGGACGCAAAGCCGTTGGGGAAAACATTTGCGCAGTATACGCAAAGGACCACGAGCGCCATATATCGACAGCAAAGGGCTAGTCTGCTAAAGCTCGAAAAACCCGTGTAGACCCCGCAGGAATGGGCTCTTGCGACATTTTGTGTCAGTGAAAATATCCCGTGGCGATCAGTCCGATCTGCACCTGTGACCGTGCCGGATAGCCGGGCCGACGCCCGGGTGCAACCGCGCGTAGCGTTTCGGGTGCTGTCACGGGCTGTTTAGGCTAGAATGCACGGCCTCAAAGCACACCCCTTCCCGAGGCTGTCCCGAAGATGTTGATCCTGCGCGGCGCTCCTGCCCTTTCTGCCTTTCGCCACAGCAAACTTCTTGAGCAACTGAGCCAGAAGGTTCCGGCTGTCAGTGGCTTGTATGCTGAATTCGCTCACTTCGCCGAAGTTACCGACGTCCTGACCGGCGACGAACAGCAGGTGCTCGCGCGCCTTCTGAAGTACGGTCCAAGCGTTCCGGTTCAGGAACCGGCCGGTCGTCTATTCCTGGTGTTGCCGCGTTTCGGCACCATCTCGCCTTGGTCGAGCAAGGCCAGCGACATCGCTCGCAACTGCGGCCTGAGCAAGATCCAGCGCCTGGAGCGCGGCATTGCCTTCTACGTCGCCGGCCAGTTCAGCGATGCTGACGCCCAGCTGATCGCCGATGCATTGCACGACCGCATGACCCAGATCGTCCTGGGCAACCTGGAACAGGCCGCCGGCCTGTTCAGCCACGCCGAACCCAAGCCGTTGACCGCAATCGACGTGTTGGGTGGCGGCCGCGCCGCGCTGGAAAAAGCCAACACCGAGCTGGGCCTGGCGCTGGCCGAAGACGAGATCGACTACCTGGTCAACGCCTTCGTCGGCCTTTCGCGCAACCCGCACGACATCGAACTGATGATGTTCGCCCAGGCGAACTCCGAGCACTGCCGCCACAAGATCTTCAACGCCAGTTGGGATATCGACGGCGAGAGCCAGGAAAAAAGCCTGTTCGGCATGATCAAGAACACCTACGTGATGCACAGCGAAGGTGTCCTGTCGGCTTACAAGGACAACGCTTCGGTGATCGTCGGCTCCGTCGCCGGGCGTTTCTTCCCGGACCCTGAAACCCGCCAGTACGGTGCGGTGCAGGAGCCGGTGCACATCCTGATGAAAGTCGAGACCCACAACCACCCGACCGCGATTGCCCCGTTCCCGGGCGCATCCACCGGTTCCGGTGGCGAGATCCGCGACGAAGGTGCGACCGGTCGCGGCGCCAAGCCAAAGGCTGGCCTGACCGGTTTCACCGTATCCAACCTGCAGATCCCGGGCTTCGAACAGCCGTGGGAAGTGCCGTACGGCAAGCCTGAGCGCATCGTTACCGCGCTGGACATCATGATCGAGGGCCCGCTGGGCGGCGCTGCGTTCAACAACGAATTCGGTCGTCCGGCGCTGACCGGCTACTTCCGGACCTTCGAACAGTCGATCAGTACCCCGCACGGTGATGAAGTGCGCGGTTACCACAAGCCGATCATGTTGGCTGGCGGCATGGGCAATATCCGTGAAGAACACGTCAAGAAAGGCGAGATCGTCGTTGGCTCCAAGCTGATCGTGCTCGGCGGCCCGGCGATGCTGATTGGCCTGGGCGGCGGCGCGGCTTCCTCCATGGCCACCGGCACCAGCTCGGCGGACCTGGATTTTGCTTCGGTTCAGCGGGAAAACCCTGAGATGGAGCGTCGCTGCCAAGAGGTCATCGACCGTTGCTGGCAACTGGGCGACAAGAACCCGATCAGCTTCATCCACGACGTGGGCGCGGGCGGTCTGTCCAACGCCTTCCCGGAACTGGTCAACGACGGTGAGCGTGGTGGCCGCTTCGAACTGCGCAACATTCCAAACGACGAGCCGGGCATGGCCCCGCACGAAATCTGGAGTAACGAATCCCAGGAACGTTACGTTCTGGCCGTCGGTCCTGCGGATTTCGAGCGCTTCAAGGCGATCTGCGAACGTGAGCGTTGCCCGTTTGCGGTAGTCGGCGAAGCCACTGCCGAGCCGCAGCTGACCGTCACCGACAGCCACTTTGGCAACAGCCCGGTAGACATGCCGCTCGAAGTGCTGCTGGGCAAAGCCCCGCGCATGCACCGTTCGGTGGTGCGTGAAAACGAACTGGGCGACGATTTCGATCCGTCGACCCTGAACATCGCCGACTGTGTCGAACGTGTTCTGCATCATCCGGCCGTTGCGAGCAAAAGCTTCCTGATCACCATCGGCGACCGCACCATCACCGGCCTCGTGGCCCGTGACCAGATGGTCGGCCCATGGCAGGTTCCGGTGGCCGACGTGGCCGTCACCGCCACCAGCTTCGACGTCTACACCGGTGAAGCCATGGCCATGGGCGAGCGTACTCCGCTGGCACTGCTGGACGCTCCAGCGTCGGGCCGCATGGCCATCGGCGAAACCCTGACCAACATCGCGGCTTCGCGCATCGGCAAGATCTCTGACATCAAACTGTCGGCAAACTGGATGTCCGCCGCCGGTCACCCGGGTGAAGACGCGCGTCTGTACGACACCGTGAAAGCGGTCGGCATGGAACTGTGCCCTGACTTGGGTATCACCATTCCGGTGGGCAAGGACTCGATGTCCATGGCCACGCGCTGGAACGATGATGGCGTGGACAAGGCCGTGACCTCGCCAATGTCGCTGATCGTGACCGGTTTCGCGCCAGTGACTGACATCCGTCAGACCCTGACCCCGCAACTGCGCATGGACAAGGGCACCACCGACCTGATCCTGATCGACCTGGGCCGTGGCCAGAACCGCATGGGCGCCTCGATCCTGGCCCAGGTTCATGGCAAGCTCGGCTCGCAAGCTCCGGACGTCGATGACGCCGAAGACCTCAAAGCCTTCTTCGCAGTGATCCAGGGCCTCAACGCCGACGGTCACCTGCTCGCCTACCACGACCGTTCCGATGGTGGTCTGCTGACCAGCGTCGTGGAAATGGCCTTCGCCGGCCATTGCGGCCTGAGCCTGAACCTCGACGGCCTGGCGGAAACTTCCGCTGACATCGCCGCCATCCTGTTCAACGAAGAACTGGGTGCCGTGATCCAGGTTCGCCAGGACGCTACCCCGGACATCCTCGCGCAGTTCAGCGCTGCCGGTTTGGGCGATTGCGTGTCGGTGGTCGGTCAGCCGATCAACAACGGCGAGATCAGCATCACCTTCAATGGCGACACCGTGTTCGAAGGCCAGCGTCGTCTGCTGCAACGCCAGTGGGCCGAGACCAGCTACCAGATCCAGCGTCTGCGTGACAACGCCGATTGTGCCGATCAGGAATTCGACGTGCTGCTGGAAGAAGACAACCCGGGTCTGAGCGTCAAGCTCAGCTACGACGTCAACCAGGACATCGCCGCGCCTTACATCAAGAAAGGCATTCGTCCCCAGGTTGCCGTGCTGCGTGAGCAGGGCGTCAACGGTCAGGTGGAAATGGCGGCAGCGTTCGACCGCGCCGGCTTCAACGCGATCGACGTGCACATGAGCGACATTCTGGCCGGCCGTGTCGACCTGAACGAGTTCAAGGGTCTGGTCGCTTGCGGTGGCTTCTCCTACGGTGACGTACTGGGCGCCGGTGAAGGCTGGGCCAAGTCGGCGCTGTTCAACAGCCGTGCCCGCGATGCGTTCCAAGGCTTCTTCGAACGTAACGACAGCTTCACCCTCGGCGTGTGCAACGGTTGCCAGATGATGTCCAACCTGCACGAGCTGATCCCGGGCAGCGAGTTCTGGCCGCACTTCGTGCGTAACCGTTCCGAGCAGTTCGAAGCCCGTGTGGCGATGGTACAGATCCAGGAGTCGAACTCGATCTTCCTGCAAGGCATGGCCGGTTCGCGCATGCCGATCGCCATCGCTCACGGTGAAGGCCATGCCGAATTCGCCAGCGAAGAAGCGTTGCTGGAAGCCGATCTGTCCGGTTGCGTGGCGATGCGTTTCGTCGACAACCACGGCAAGGTCACCGAAAGCTACCCGGCCAATCCGAACGGCTCGCCGCGCGGGATCACCGGTTTGACCAGCCGCGACGGTCGCGTGACCATCATGATGCCGCACCCGGAGCGTGTGTTCCGCGCCGTGCAGAACTCGTGGCGTTCGGAAGACTGGAACGAAGACGCACCTTGGATGCGTATGTTCCGTAATGCTCGCGTGTGGGTTAACTAAGCGTCGTGTACAAGCTCAGCTTTTTTGTTCCCGACAGTCATGTCGACGTGGTCAAGAGTGCCGTATTCGCCGCCGGTGGCGGGCGGATCGGTGCTTACGACCACTGTGCATGGCAAGTGCTGGGGCTGGGCCAGTTTCGTCCACTGGACGGCAGTCAGCCGTTCATTGGTGAGGCGGGGCAGGTCGAGCAGGTCGAGGAATGGAAGGTTGAGCTGGTGGTGGCCGATGAGTTGATTGGCTCGGTGGTGGCGGCCCTGAAACAGAGTCACCCCTATGAGACGCCGGCTTATGAAGTGTGGCGGTTGGAGGATTTCTGATCCTTTGATCGCCGCCATAAAAAACCCGCTGATTCGTCAGCGGGTTTTTTATTGCCTTCATTTTCTGCACCCACAAAAAACCCGGCATGAAAGCCGGGTTTTTTAGGGCGTCGGACTTAAGCGGTGAAGGTTTTGCCTTCGAACTGCTCAGCCACGAATTTCCAGTTGACCAGGTTCCAGAACGCTTCGACGTACTTCGGACGCAGGTTGCGGTAGTCGATGTAGTAAGCGTGTTCCCAAACGTCGCAGGTCAGCAGCGGGGTGTCGCCGTTGGTCAGCGGGTTGCCGGCACCGATGGTGCTGGCCAGGCCCAGGGAACCGTCAGCCTTTTTCACCAGCCAGCCCCAACCGGAACCGAAAGTGCCGATGGAAGTCTTGCTGAACTCTTCCTTGAACTTGTCGAACGAACCGAAGGCTGCGTTGATGGCGTCGCCAAGCGCGCCGGTTGGTTGACCGCCAGCGTCCGGCGCCAGGCAGTTCCAGTAGAAAGTGTGGTTCCACACTTGAGCGGCGTTGTTGAAGATGCCGCCCGAGGAAGTCTTGACGATTTCTTCCAGGGTCTTGCCTTCGAACTCGGTGCCTGGCACCAGGTTGTTCAGGTTCACGACATAGGTGTTGTGGTGCTTGTCGTGGTGAAATTCCAGGGTTTCCTTGGAAATGTGCGGCTGCAGGGCATCGTGTGGGTACGGCAGCGGCGGCAATTCGAAAGCCATGATGATTCTCCTAATCAGGTCGGTTGCGGTGAGCGCAAGGCCGATCACGGGCGGCCAAACAAGCGCCGGGGAGTTTGTACTCTTTGCGGCGCAGGGAGTCGGATCATAGCACCGGGGTGGCTGCATAACCACGCAACAACTGTGTGGAATAGAGGTTCCAGAGCCTTTTGGAATAAATCAACCAGCACTGATCAGCTGCAATGCTACGGCGAACATCATCACCGCCACCAACAGGTCAAGAATACGCCAGGTGCTCGGCCGTGCCAGCCACGGCGCCAGCCATGCCGCGCCGAGCGCCAGGGTGAAAAACCACAACAATGAGGCACTCGCCGCGCCCACCACATAAGCGCCGGGTTCTGTCTGTTGTGCGCCTAGGGAGCCGATCAGCAAAACGGTGTCCAGATAGACATGCGGATTGAGCAGCGTCACCGCCAGCGCACTGAGCATCACCGCGCGCAACGAACGAACGGTCTGGTTTTCACCCTGTTGCAAGCTCTGTCTGGAACAGGCCCGACGTAACGCCTGGCTGCCGTACCACAACAGAAACGCCGCGCCGCCCCAACGGGCGATGGCCAACAGGGTCGGGTTCTGTGCCAGCACCGTCGCCAGGCCGAATACACCAGCGGCCACCAGCAAGGCATCGCAGGCCACGCAGAGTGCCGCCACCGGCAGGTGATGTTCGCGGCGCAGGCTTTGCGCCAGTACAAATGCGTTCTGCGTGCCGATCGCCATGATCAGGCCGAAGGCCACCAGCAGGCCATTGATATAGCTTTGCCACATGTTTTTTTACTCCGCGTTGGCTGCCAAAAGTTTCGCCAGCCATGTGGTGATCTCTGTGCAAGAGTTCTTGCTGGCCATTCTCCGGCAGGAACCTGTATAAGAAAAACCAATATTGCTGATCGCTCATTAGGAAAACTGATGTTCGACTATAAATTGCTTTCTGCCCTGGCCGCGGTGGTCGAGCAGGCCGGTTTCGAACGGGCAGCCCAGGTGTTGGGTTTGTCGCAATCGGCCATTTCCCAGCGCATCAAATTGCTCGAGGCGCGGGTCGGCCAACCGGTGTTGGTGCGGGGTACGCCGCCGTCGCCGACCGAGATCGGTCGGCGTTTGCTCAACCACGTGCAGCAGGTGCGTCTGCTTGAGCGGGATTTGCAGACGCTGGTGCCGGCGCTGGACGAAGAGGGGCTGCCGGAACGCCTGCGGATCGCCCTGAATGCCGACAGCCTGGCTACCTGGTGGGCCGAGGCGGTGGGGGATTTTTGCGCGCAACAACACCTGTTGATGGATCTGGTGGTCGAGGATCAAACCGTCGGCCTCAAACGCATGCGAGCAGGCGAAGTCGCGGCTTGCCTGTGTGCCAGCGAGCGCCCGGTAGCCGGTGCGCGCAGCGTATTGCTCGGAGCGATGCGTTACCGGGCATTGGCCAGCCCGGCCTTCATTGCACGGCACTTTCCTCAAGGCGTGCGTGCCGATCAGTTGGCCCGGGCCCCGGCGCTGGTGTTCGGCCCGGACGACTTCCTGCAGCATCGCTACCTTGCGTCCCTCGGCGTCGATGGCGGTTTCGAACACCATCTGTGCCCATCGTCTGAAGGCTTCATCCGCCTCACCGAAGCCGGACTTGGCTGGGGCCTGGTGCCGGAACTGCAAGTGCGCGAGCAACTGGAGCGCGGCATTTTGCTGGAGCTTTTGCCAGATAAACCGATCGACGTGCCGCTGTACTGGCATCATTGGCGCAATGGCGGTCAGTTGCTGGGGTTGCTGACCGAGCAATTGGTGCAGGCGTCCAGGCAATGGTTGGTGCCGTTGGACTGACAGGCAGCGTCAAGACCTCACGCAATACGCAAAAAACGAAATATTCGGAGCACTACATGAAGATTCTGGTCACCGGCGCAAGCGGCTTCATTGGCGGACGCTTTGCGCGTTTCGCTCTGGAGCAGGGCCTGGACGTGCGGGTCAACGGTCGCCGGGCCGAAAGTGTCGAGCATCTGGTGCGCCGTGGCGCCGAGTTCGTCCAGGGCGATTTGAGCGACCCGCTGCTGGCACGCGACCTGTGTTCCGAGGTTGAGGCCGTGGTGCATTGCGCCGGTGCCGTTGGCCTGTGGGGGCGTTATCAGGACTTTCATCCAGGCAACGTCCAGGTCACCGAGAACGTGGTCGAAGCCTGCCTGAAACAGCGGGTCCGGCGCCTGGTGCATTTGTCGTCGCCGTCGATTTATTTCGATGGCCGCGATCACCTGGGGCTGACCGAAGAGCAGGTGCCCAAACGCTTCAAGCACCCATACGCCGCGACCAAGTACCTGGCCGAGCAAAAAGTCTTCGGCGCCCAGGAGTTTGGCCTCGAAACCCTGGCGCTGCGCCCGCGTTTCGTGACGGGGGCGGGTGACATGAGCATCTTCCCGCGCTTGCTCAACATGCAGCGCAAGGGGCGCCTGGCGATCATCGGCAACGGTTTGAACAAGGTCGATTTCACCAGCGTGCACAACCTCAATGAAGCGTTGCTCAGCAGTTTGCTGGCCAGCGGTTCAGCCTTGGGCAAGGTGTACAACATCAGCAACGGAGCGCCGATCCCGCTGTGGGACGTAGTCAATTACGTCATGCGCAAAATGGAAGTCCCACAAGTGACGCGCTACCGTTCCTACGGCCTGGGCTACACCGTCGCGGCGCTCAATGAGGGGTTTTGCAAGTTGTGGCCGGGACGTCCCGAGCCGACCCTGTCGCGACTGGGCATGCAGGTCATGAAGAGAAATTTCACCCTGGATATCAGTCGCGCCCGGCATTATCTGGACTACGACCCCAAGGTCAGTCTCTGGACGGCGCTCGATGAATTCTGCGCCTGGTGGAAGGCTCAGGACATTCGCTGAAATCGGCTTCACTGATCCGAGCTTCGGGTTCAGGGTCAATCGGTGCGGCCATGGGGGTTATACTGCGCCGCATCAAGCCATCACCGCGTTTCACAAAGGTTGACTCAATGTCCATGCGTAACGATGCCAACGATGACTTCGACGATGTACCGAGCCTGCGTGCAGACATCCTCGATGACGATGATTTCCCGAAGAACGCTCGCGCCGCCGTGCATTCGCGCACGCCGCCAGTGGTCAAGGTCAAGGCGGCGAGCACCGGCCCGTTGTGGGCACTGGTCGGCGCCTTGGTCTTTGCCTTCGCGGGCCTTGCCTGGTGGAGCTTCCAGCAGATTTCGTTGATGGAGCAACAGCTGGTGGCGACCCAGGAAAGCTTTGCGCGAATCAGTGAAGAAGCGGCGGGGCGCTTGCAGGATATTTCCGGCAAGGTCGTCGCCAGCCAGACCAACGTCAGCACCGACAGCGAAGCGCTGAAGCTGCAAATCAGGCAGCTGCAAAGCCAGTTGCA
The DNA here is from genome assembly GCF_059716155.1 of Pseudomonas sp. LBUM1649. Taxonomy (NCBI): domain Bacteria; kingdom Pseudomonadati; phylum Pseudomonadota; class Gammaproteobacteria; order Pseudomonadales; family Pseudomonadaceae; genus Pseudomonas; species Pseudomonas sp. LBUM1649. The sequence continues at coordinate 5,444,938 of NZ_CP166807.1, read as the reverse complement.
GGATCAGGGCAAGCAACAACAGGGCGTCGCCGGCCAGGCCTCGGACCTGGACAAGCGTCTGGCGCAGATGACCGCGCAGACCAGTGATCTGGATAAGCGCGTGGCACAGATGACCGCGCAAACCAGCGATCTGGACAAGCGCCTGGCCCAGATGGCCGCCCAGGACACCGAGCAGCAAAAGGCCAATGCACAAGTGCAGGAGCAGGTCAAAGCCTTGGGCAGTGAACTGACCACGCTGAAAAACACCCCGGCGGACACCGAAAAATTCGACGCACAGCTTAAAAGTCTGGGCGCCGACATCACGGCGCTGAAGAAACAGGGCAATCCGAACGCCGCCATCGACCGCCTGGAACAGGACATCGTGGTCCTCAAAAGCCAGCAGGACAACCGTCCAGGCGCCCCTCAAGGCGCAAACATGGCTGAGTTCGATGCTTTCCGCAGCCAGGTCACCCGCACCATCAACAGCTTGCAAGCGCAGATCCAGAACCTGCAACAGCAGCTGCGCGCTCGCCAGTAGGCCCTGCCTCATTCCCGGTTTGCCGGGAATGATCCCCTTGTGCACAAGTTAGCCTGGCTGGGCTCGGCAGCTCCTGCTTTGGAATGCGTACCCTGTAGGAGCTGCCGCAGGCTGCGATCTTTTGCTTTACCGGACCTTGTCTGCCCGCCCGCGCAAAATCATGTTCGGCATGGCAATCGCCGCCGCCAGCCCCAGCAGCGACACCGCCGCACTCACCATCAGCAAATGCCGGAACGTCAACGACAGTTCCGCGCGCAAGGCATCCTGTGCATCCCCCGGCGCTGCGTTCAATCCGTCCAGCAGAACATTCCCCGAATGACCTTCGGCCATCAGCGCAGAGCCAGCCAGATGGGCGAAGCTCGAATCCTGCAACAACGCCAGCAACAGTGCCGACATCAATGCCACGCCCACCGCACCGCCCAATGAGCGGAACAGGTTGGTGGTGCTGGTGGCAACGCCGATGTCACGCTGGTCCACCGAGTTCTGCGTGCCCACCAGGGAGGTCGGAAACTGCATGCCCGAGGCGATCCCGCAGAACAGCATGAACAGGCTGCTCAGCAAAAAGGCCTGGGGCGGGCTGAACGCCATGCCCAGAATCGACAGCGGCATCAGCAGGGCGCCGCTCAGAATCATCGGCTTGTAGCGCCCGGTCACCGAGGTACGGCGCCCGGCGAAATACGCACCGATTGGCAAGCCGATGGCCAGAGGTAGCAGGTGCAGGGCGGCGCTGTCTGCACCGGCACCGGTGACACTCTGGAAGCGCAGTGGCATCAGCACGATCAACGAGATGGACTGGAAGCTGGTGAAGAAAATCGTGCACCAGCACAGGATTGCATTACGGTTGGCGAACAGGTGCATCGGTAGCAATGGCTCCGACGCACGTCGTTCATGCAGCACGAACAAGCCCAGCACAGCTGCCGCACAAGCCAGCAACCCCAATACCTCGGCACTGCGCCAAGAGTGGCCCTGACCGAACTGGGTGATGCCCAGCAGCAACGCCGTCAGCCCGATGATCATCAACAGGGTACCGAGGTAGTCGATCACCGGCTTGCGTTGCGGAATCGGCAAGCCCACCAGCGTGCGATTGGCCACCAGCCACGCCCCCAGGCCCAGCGGCAAATTGATCAGGAAGACCCAGCGCCAGGACAGGTATTCGGTCATGTACCCACCGAGCACCGGGCCGGCTACGCTGGCCACCGCATACATGCTGCTGAAGTAGCCCTGATAGCGGCCGCGCTCGCGGGGCGGCACGATGTCGCCGATGATCGCCTGACTGACCGAGATCATTCCACCGGCACCGATCCCCTGGAGAATTCGCGCCAGCACCAGCTGCTCCATGCTCTGGGCCATGCCGCAGAACAGCGACGCCACGGTGAACAGGCCCATGCCGAACAGCATCAATTTGCGCCGGCCATACAGGTCGCCCAATTTGCCGTAGATCGGCACCGCCACCGTCATCGCCACCATGTAGCCGGAAATCACCCAGGCCAGCAGGCTGACGTCCTTGAATTGCGCGGAAATGGCCGGCATCGACACGGCAACGATGGTCTGGTCCAACGCACCGAGGAAAATCGCCAGCATCAGCGCGATCAGCACGCTGCGGATGGCCGGTTTGGGCAATTCAGGCTGATGGAGATTGGTCACGGGCAAACCTGCGGCAGTAATTGACCCGCCAGAGGCAAGGCGAGCGGGATGCTCGCCAGTGTAAGTCGATAGGTGGCTATTCGATAGCCTCATAGGGAAGACCGACGTAATTTTCCGCAATGGTGCTGCGACCCGCTTCGGAGTCGACGAAATAGTCCAGCTCCGATTCGGCAATGCGCTGGCTAAAGGCGTCGTGATCATCGAAGCGGTGCAACATCGACGTCATCCACCAGGAAAACCGCTCGGCTTTCCACACCCGGCGCAGGCAGACCTCGGAGTACTTCTCCAGCAAATCGACCCGGCCTTCGCGGTAAACCTTGAGCAGGATATTGAACAGCGTGCTGACATCGCTGGCCGCCAGGTTCAAGCCCTTGGCGCCGGTGGGCGGGACAATGTGCGCCGCGTCGCCGACCAGGAACATCCGCCCGTACTGCATCGGTTCGACCACGAAACTGCGCAACGGCGCGATGCTTTTTTCGATGGACGGACCTGTCACCAGCTTGTCCGCCAAGGCTGGCGGCAGGCGCAACTTGAGTTCATCCCAGAAGCGTTGGTCGGACCAGGCCTCGACCTTTTCGTCAGCCGGTACCTGCAGGTAATAACGGGTGCGCGTTGCCGAACGCATGCTGCACAAGGCAAAACCGCGCGCGTGGCGGGCGTAGACCAGTTCTTCGTGGACAGGCGGGGTATCGGCGAGAATCCCCAGCCAGCCGAACGGGTAGACCCGTTCGAAAACCTTCAAGCATTCGTGGGGAATCGACTGCCGCGCCACGCCATGGAACCCGTCGCATCCGGCAATATAGTCGCAATCGAGTCGCCAGCTTTCGCCGTCCTTTTCGAATGTCACGAACGCTTCGTCGGTTTTCATGCCGTGGGGAACGACATTGGCGGCCTGGTAAAACGTTTGCAAACCTTCGACCTGACGAGCGGCCATCAGGTCGCGGGTGACTTCGGTCTGACCGTAGATCATCACCGTCTTGCCACCGGTCAGTGCTTGCAGATCGATATGCACCTGACGGCCATCCAGCGCCAGTTCGAAGCCACCGTGGACCAGCCCTTCGGCGTCCATGCGCTGACCCACACCGGCCTGGCGCAACAGCTCTACCATGCCCTGTTCGAGAACCCCGGCACGGATTCGCCCGAGCACATAATCCGGGGCCTGGCGTTCGACAATGACCGTGTCGATGCCTGCCTTGTGCAACAACTGACCGAGCAGCAAACCGGACGGACCGGCACCGATAATGGCGACTTGGGTTTTCAACGTTTTCATTGTTTTTATGGCTCGCAAGCTACACGCGACCAAGGTCGGTGAATGATTTTTATGGATCGAGTGCTTGCATTTTTCCCTTGCGGGTTCGTCAATTGAAGGTGAAAACTGAGCGGATAGCTGTACATTCTGCCAATCGGTGCGATTATCGCCCGTCGTCCATTCCGAAACCTGGATTGAAGTGATGAACAAGCCTGACCTGCCTTCGATTCCGGTGTTCAAGCTCTACGGTGAAAGCCTGGATTGGCCGACCCCGGACTTGCTGCACTGTGAAACCATTTCCAAACGCAGTCGCGAACATCAATGGGAAATCAAACCCCACCGCCACGCCGATTTATGCCAGTTGCTCTTCGTGTTCAAAGGTCAGGCAGAGCTTGAAATCGAAGGCAAACGTTCGCAACTGACTGAGCCGGCGATCCAGATCCTGCCGCCGCTGTCGGTGCATGGCTTCCGGTTCAGCGAAGATGTCGAGGGTTTCGTGGTCACCCTCGCGGCACCGCTGATCGCGCATCTTCAGGTGCAATTGGGGCATTCGGTGAATGCCCTGGCCCAGGCCGAGAGCTACCCGGCGGATAAAGACGCCGAGTACCTCAACAGTCTGTTCAGCGCGTTGCAGAACGAATACACCAGCCATCAACCGGCGCGGGAAATGCTCATGCATTCGCTGGTCAGCGTAATCATGGTGTGGGTCAGCCGTCAGGTGATCCAGCGCCGGTCAGCCAGTCAACGACCGCAGCGGGCGCGGGAATACCTCAATGGCTACATCCAGTTGGTGGAAGAGACCTATCGCCAGCACGTCAAGGTTGAAGACTTGGCCCATCGGCTGGGGATTTCGGTCTCTCACCTCAATGGCACCTGCCGTGAGCTGGCGGGGCAACCGGCGTTGCAGATCATGCACGAACGGCAGTTGCTGGAGGCCAAGCGCCTGCTGACCTACACCAGCATGACCATCTACGAAATGTCCGACGTGTTGGGGTTCTCTGATCCGACCAACTTCACGCGCCTGTTCCGACGCCGCGTGGGAATCTCGCCAAAGGCGTTCCGCGACCGCTTGAAGGCCGATCAGGACAACGAGGCCTGACCCCTTCGTTACCGCAGGGCGTTAAGGGTCGCGTTGTGCGGAATGCAGCGCTCGAAATTGCAGCTGGCGGCCTCCCGGGGCAAGTTGCGCAACTGCTCGACACGCCAGGCGGCAGCGCCATACAGCCCCAGCGTGACCGCGCAGGTGATGAAGATGGCGAGGTACCTTCTTGTTTTGATGTTCATGGCGTAGACCTCTGAACGAATACCCTTCGGTACTACCTTGAGCATAGGTCAGGGTCGGTGAGTTGCCAGTCACACGGGCCACGCTTGTAACGCGGTATTCAACACGCTGATGACCCCCTGTAGGAGCGAGCATGCTCGCGATGAACCTGAGAACGCCGTGGGGTATCAGGTTCCCAGCGTCATCGTTGGCGACCATCGCGAGCATGCTCGCTCCTACAGGGAACGGTGTTACAGGCCGATATCCCACTCCGGTTCTTCGGGAAACCTCACCACCAGAAAATCCAGCAAGCTGCGCAGCGCCGACGGCATGTGTTTGCGTGAGGCGTACACCGCGTACACGTTCATCTGTCGTGGTTCGGCCTGGGGCAGCAGGCGGACCAGCTCACCGCTGTGGATGTGCACGCCGGCCTGATAAGTGGGGAGCATTGCCACGCCGGCACCGGCCATCGCCGCACGCATCAAGGTGCTGGCCTCGTTGGCGCTGATGTTGCCCTGCACCGGCACCGAGACTTGCTCGCCGTCCTGTTCCAAATGCCACAGGCTTTTGCCGAAGTAGGAGTGGGTCAGGCAATTGTGCTGACTCAGGTCCTCGACCCTTTGCGGCGTCGAGTGTTCGCGCAGATAAGCGGGCGATGCGCAGATCACCGAGCGGCACACCGTCAACCGACGGGCGATCAGGTTCGGGTCCAGGTCATTGCTGGTGCGGATGGCCAGGTCGATGCGCTCATCCACCAGGTTCACCGTGCGGTCAAGCATCTGCATGTCGATGCTGACACCCGGGTAGCGCTTGACGAATGCCGTCATGGCATCGGCCAATTGCGCCTGGCCGAACGAGGTGCTGACGCTGATTCGCAGCAGGCCGCGTGGTGCATCGTCCGGGACGCTAACGGCGGCTTGCATGTCCGTGGACAGGTCGAGCATCTGCCGGCATCGGGGCAGCATTTCACTGCCGGCGGCGGTCAGGCTCAATTTGCGTGTGGTGCGGTGCATCAGCCGTGAGCCGACCCAGTTTTCCAGTTCCGCCAGATAGCGCGAAACCACCGGCCGTGACAGCTCCAGATGATCGGCGGCGGCCGATTGGCTACCGAGATCGACCACCGTGACGAACACCCGCATTGCTTGTAGACGATCCATGATTTGACCGATTTCAGAAACAAACTATGTTCAATCATCGCATTTTTTGCACTGAAGCAAGCAACTAAGCTCTGTTCCCATATCGGCCTACCCTGGCCAGCAAACAACGGAGCAACAGATGATCGGTTTCCCCACACTCAAACGCGTTTTGCTGGCGAGCGTCGCCCTCGGTTTCGCCGCCCACGCAGCCGCGTCGACATTGACGCTGGATGTCTATAACCCCGGCGCCAAAGCGATATTCCCGGTGACGTCGGTGCTGGTCAGCGGCGAGAAAGAGGCGATCCTGGTGGATGCCCAGTTCGGCAAGTCCCAGGCCGCGCAAGTGGTGGAAAAAATCCGTGCCAGCGGCAAGCAACTGACCACCATCTACATCAGCCACGGCGACCCGGATTACTACTTCGGCCTCGATACCCTGACCGCAGCATTCCCCAAGGCCAAAGTGCTCGCTTCGCAGCCGACCGTTGATCACATCAAGCAAACCGTCGACGGCAAACTGGCGTTCTGGGGCCCGAAATTGGGTGCGGATATTCCGGCCAGAACCATCGTGCCGGAGGTGCTCAAGGGCGACAGCCTGATGCTCGAAGGGCAGAAACTGCAGGTGGTCGGCCTTGAGGGCAAACAGCCGGATCGCAGCTTCGTGTGGATTCCATCGATCAAGGCGGTGGTCGGTGGAGTGGTCGTGGCAGAAAACATCCACGTGTGGATGGCCGACACCCAGACTCCGCAGTCCCATGCCGATTGGTTGGCTACGCTGCACTCGATCGAAACCCTGAAGCCGAAAACCGTCGTGCCGGGTCATTACCTCGGTCAGAGCGCCCGTTCCCTGGCCGCCGTGCAGTTCACCGCCGATTACATCAAGGCCTTCGACGAAGAAACCGCCAAGGCAAAAGATTCGGCGGCACTGATCGCGGCGATGAAAAAACGCTTCCCGACACTGGGCGAAGAAAGCTCCCTGGAGCTGAGCGCGAAGGTCGCCAAGGGCGAGATGAAATGGGGTGAATGATGTTGGCGAGGGGGCTTTTGTGGCGAGGGGATTTATCCCCGTTCGGCTGCGCAGCAGTCGTCAAACCATTGCATGCGGTTTGACTTTGAAAAGCTGGGGCCGCTTCGCAGCCCAACGGGGATAAATCCCCTCGCCACAAAAGCGCTTTCGCCATCGAGATGTGCAATGACCCGACCCAATCCAACTGGAGAATGCTATGAGCAAAATCGCAATCATCGGTGCTACCGGTCGTGCCGGTAGCCAACTGCTGGAAGAAGCGCTGCGTCGCGGTCACAGCGTTACCGCCATCGCCCGTGACACCTCAAGGATCGGCGCGCGTGATGGTGTGGTGAGCAAGGCTGTCGATGCGCTGGATGGGGCAGCGTTGCAAGCGGCAATCGCCGGGCATGACGTGGTGATCAGCGCGGCGCATTTCGCGACACTGCCTGCCAGTGCCGTCATTGGGCCGGTGAAGCAGGCCGGGGTCCAACGCCTACTGGTGGTGGGCGGTGCCGGTTCTCTGTTGTTGCCGGACGGTACCCGGGTGATCGATAGCGCAGGCTTCCCGGCGGAGTACAAGGCAGAGGCGGGCGCGGGTGCCGAGTTCCTGGAAAACCTGCGTCAGGAAAAGGCGCTGGACTGGACCTTTGTGTCGCCGTCGTCGGAGTTTGTCGAAGGTGAGCGTACGGGGACTTTTCGGGTCGGCAAGGATGATTTGCTGGTGAGCAGCGCGGGGCGTAGCTGGATCACGTTCGCCGATTATGCGATTGCGATGCTCGATGAAGTGGAGGCGCCGAAGCATTCGCGGCAGCGGTTTACCGTCGGGTACTGACCTCACCGATCTCCTGTAGGAGCGAGCATGCTCGCGATGGAGGTCGGGACACCGCGTTGAATCAGGTAGCCCTCGTCATCGTTGACGACCATCGCGAGCATGCTCGCTCCTACAAGTGTTCGATTACCGTGCCTGCGCCTGCTCCACCAACCACCCCATCAACTCGCGCAACTTCGCCGAAGGCCCGGGTTTTTCCGGGAAAACCAGGTAATACGCCAACCCGGTTTTCACCTTCAATTCAAAGGGCATGACCAGCCTCCCGGCACTCAAGTCATCGCCGATCAACGACCAGTCACCGATCGCCACCCCCGTTCCCTGGGACGCCATCGACATGGCCAGGTCCAGCGTTTCAAAATGCTGACCCTTGCTCACATTGCTCAAGCGAATATCCGCAGTGGCCAGCCACGCCTTCCAGTCCCGTTCATCCCGGGTCGGGTGCAGCAGCATGTGCTGCTCCAGATCTTCCGGCGATTGGAGCGGCACCGAACCTTCAAGCAACGGCTTGGAACACACCGGCGTCAGTTGCTCATCGAAGAGCTTTTGCGACACCAGTGAGCCATCCGGCGGCGCGCCATACATCACTGCCGCATCGAACTGCTCGCGATGAAAATCCACGCCGTGCTTGACCGTGGTGGTGAGCTCCACCGGCACGTCCGGGCGTTCTCTTTGCCACTGCAACAGCCGTGGCAACAACCAGCGCATGACGCAGGTCGGGGCCTTGAGCTGCAGGGTTTCGCGCTTCTCGCCGATCTGCTCAACGGCTTCGTCGATCAAGCCGAAAATCTGCTGGACCCGTGGTAACCACTCGCGTCCCTCGGCGGTCAGGTCCAGGCCTCGGGCCTGGCGAATGAACAGCTCATAACCCAGATGATCTTCCAGCCCGGCGATCTGCCGGCTCACGGCGCCCTGGGTGATGTGCAGTTGCTCGGCGGCCCGGGTGAAGTTGCAGCACTGCGCGGTAATCAGAAAGGTGTGCAGCGCCGGCAGGGGAGGCAATCGTTTCATTAAGATCCAAGGTATGACGTGAGGACATGGCTAGTATGATTTTTTATCCATTGTTGCGGCTACGTGTCGCCCGTTCCAATGAGGCCATCCCTGGACCTGCGAATCCATCATAAACACTGTGCAGGCCCGGCGTCTCAAACGAACAAGAAGGGCAATCAAATGGCGACGTGCGGCGAAGTATTGGTCAAGTTACTCGAAGATTACGGAGTCGAGCAGGTGTTCGGCATTCCTGGCGTTCATACCGTGGAGCTGTATCGCGGGCTGGCCCGTTCGAGTATCAACCACGTCACCCCGCGTCACGAGCAGGGCGCCGGCTTCATGGCCGACGGCTACGCCCGCACCAGCGGCAAGCCGGGTGTATGCTTTATCATCACCGGCCCTGGCATGACCAACATCACCACGGCGATGGGCCAGGCTTATGCCGACTCGATCCCGATGCTGGTGATCTCCAGCGTACAGACCCGCAACCAGCTGGGCGGCGGTCGCGGCAAGCTCCACGAGTTGCCGAACCAGAGCGCACTGGTCGGTGGCGTGGCGGCGTTCTCCCATACCCTGATGTCGGCGTCCGAATTGCCGGGCGTGCTGGCCCGTGCCTTCGCGCTGTTCCAGGCCGGTCGTCCGCGTCCGGTGCACATCGAAATTCCGTTGGACGTACTGGTTGAAGAAGCCGACGACCTGCTCACCAGTGTACCGGTAAACATCGACCGCGCCGGTGCCGCACCGTCCGCCGTGAGCCGCATGACCGAGCTGCTGGCCGGTGCCAAGCGTCCGCTGATTCTTGCTGGTGGCGGCGCCATCGACGCCGCCGCCGAACTGACCGAACTGGCCGAACTGCTGGACGCCCCTGTCGCCCTGACCATCAATGCCAAAGGCATGCTCGAATCCGCTCACCCGTTGCTGATCGGTTCGACCCAGAGCCTGGTCGCGACCCGCGCGCTGGTCGCCGAGGCCGACGTGGTGCTGGCCATCGGTACCGAACTGGCCGAGACCGACTACGACGTTACCTTCGCCGGTGGTTTCGAGATTCCTGGCAAGCTGCTGCGCGTCGACATCGATTCGGACCAGACCGTACGCAACTACCCGCCGCACGTGGCCTTGGTAGCCGACTCGCGCAATGCCGCCCAGGCCTTGCTCAGCGCGTTGTCGCACAAGTCGCTGGCCGAGCGCCGCAACGATTGGGGCCAGGTGCGCGCCGCCCACCTGCGTGAAGAATTGGCTGCCACCTGGGATGCGCCGACCCTGGCCCAGACCCGTTTCCTGGAAACCGTCCTGCACGAACTGCCGAACGCTGTATTTGTCGGCGATTCGACCCAACCGGTGTACACCGGCAACCTGACGTTCAACCCGGAACGCCCGCGTCGCTGGTTCAACTCGTCCACAGGGTACGGCACCCTCGGTTACGCCTTGCCCGCGGCGATTGGTGCCTGGTTGGGCGGCACCGTTGAAGGTGGCGCACGTCCTCCAGTGGTGTGCCTGATCGGCGACGGCGGCCTGCAATTCACCCTGCCGGAACTGGCCAGCGCCGTTGAAGCGCGCACGCCGGTGATCGTGTTGCTGTGGAATAACCAGGGTTACGAAGAGATCAAGAAGTACATGGTCAACCGCGCCATCGAGCCGGTCGGCGTGGACATCTATACCCCGGACTTCGTCGGTGTGGCCAAGGCTTTGGGCTGCGCCGCCGAGGCGGTCAATGGTGTCGAACAACTGCGTACGGCATTGCGTGTCGCCACCGATCGTCAGGGTCCGACCTTGATTGAAATCGATCAGACCGAGTGGACGAAGGCGGTGTCGAAGTGAGCTTTTCTACGATTTTTCCGACGACTTTGGATGGCCTGTTCATCGATGGTAAATGGTCGGCCGGCAACGAACACTTGCGTGTGATCAACCCGGCCACCGAAGCCCTGTTGACCACGGTGAATGGCGGCGATGAACGCGCCGTCGATCAGGCTGTCAGCGCAGCGACCAAAGCCTTTGCCGACTGGTCGATAACCAGCGGCGCCGAGCGCGGCGCCATCTTGCGCAAAATCGCCGCTGGTGTGCAGGCCAGTCGTGACCAGTTGATGCACTTACAGTCGAGCAACAACGGCAAGCCATTGTTCGAAGCGGCCATCGACGTCGATGACGTGATCGCCACGTTCGAATATTACGCGGGTCTGGCCGAAGGGCTGGACGCGAAACAGGACAGCCCGGTAGAACTGCCGACTGACGATTTCAGTGCGCGCCTGCGTCGTGAACCTTGCGGTGTGGTCGGCCTGATCGTGCCGTGGAACTTCCCGATGGTCACCACCGCGTGGAAGCTCGCCCCGGCCCTGGCTGCCGGTTGCTGCGTGGTGCTCAAGCCCTCGGAAGTGACGCCGCTGCCGGAGCTGGAACTGGCGACGATCATTGCCCAAGCCGGCTTGCCTGCCGGTGTGTTCAACCTGGTGTGCGGCACCGGCCTGGCCGTTGGCGCACCGCTGTCGGCGGACCCGCGTATCGCCAAGGTGTCGTTCACCGGCAGCAACGCGGTCGGCGTGCAGGTCATGCAGCGTGCAGCGGAATCCGTCAAGGGCGTGAGCCTGGAACTGGGCGGCAAATCTTCCTTGCTGGTGCTGGCCGATGCCGATCTCGACCTGGCGGTGGAAGTGGCCTGCGGTGGCGGTTTCTTCAACGCCGGGCAGATGTGCTCCGCCACCAGCCGCGTGCTGGTTGCCGATGAGTTGGCCGATGAATTCCTCAGTCGTGTGAAGGCCCGCGCCGAAGCCATTCGCGTGGCCGACCCGTTCGACCCGAGCGTGGAAATGGGCGCGCTGGTCAATCAGGCGCAATACCAGCGCGTGCTCGGCCACATCGATCGCGGTTTGAGCGCTGGCGCCAAACTGGTTTGCGGCGGCAATCGTCCGGCAGACCTGCCGCGCGGATATTTTTTGCAGCCGACCGTTTTCACTGAAGTGCCCCTCGACAGTGCGCTGTGGTGTGAAGAGATTTTCGGCCCGGTGATTTGCGTGCGCCGTTTCGCCTCTGAGGCCGAAGCGATTGCCCTGGCCAACGACAGCCAGTTCGGTCTGGTTGCCAGCGTGGTCACGCGCAATGCCGAGGCAGCGGATCGCGTCGCCAACGCTTTGCAGGCGGGGCTTGTGTGGATCAACGCGCCGCAAGTGATCTTCCCGCAGACCGCCTGGGGCGGCTACAAGCAGAGCAGCATCGGCCGCGAATTGGGGCCATGGGGCTTGCAGGCATTCCAGGAAATCAAACACGTGATTCGGGCCGTCTGAAGGCACGAAAAAGGTTCGCGCATGCCTCGCGATGAGGCATGCGCCCGCGTCATGGCTTCAATGAGTTTTTATCGATAGTCAGGTGTTTTACACGACCTCAGGATGAACCCGTCGGCTCAGCTCACACCTCGTAAAAACGCGGAGTTGAAGCTGGTCTGGCCGCGCGGATGCAACGGTTGCGACCAACCTAATACTTAAAAAAACAAAGGGAGTCCGTAATGGGCGAGCACGATCTGAACAGACGTCAATTCATCAAGACCGTGGGCGTAGCCTCGGTTGCCGCGGCGGCCATGAGCCTGCCGTTCGTCAAGGCCAATGCCAGCGACACCCGCTTTCAAGGCAAGACCCTGCGCCTGCTGACCTGGTCCGACGACACCGGCCTGGCGGCACTGCGCAACATCGCCGCGACCTTCGAAGACAAATACGGCTGCAAGGTCATCGCCGACCGCACTGGCAGTACTTCGGAAATGGTCGCCAAACTCAAGGCCGGCGGTGATCGTCCGCAGTACGACATCATCACCCTGGCCGGTGTCGGCGCCGAAGGTCTGGCCGCCGCCAACCTGCTGGAAAAACCCGACCTCAACCGCATTCCCAACCTGGTCGACGTACCGGAGAAATACCGTACCGGCGCCAATGGCCACGGCATCGGTTACCTGCTCTGGTGCAACAGCCTGGTCTACAGCACGCGCACCATCAAGGAAGCCCCGAACAGCTACGCCGCCCTGTGGGACGCCGACCTGTCGCCGAACATCTTCCTGCCGCCGCCGAACTGGACCGAGGCCATGGACCTGATCATCATCGCCGCCAAACTGGCCGGTGGTGACGAGCACAACATTGAGCCGGGCTTCAAAAAACTCGCCGAGCTCAAGGATCGTGTGGTGACCCTGGGCGAAAACCCGAACCAGATTGCCGAGCTGTTCCGCACCGGTTCCCTGGACATGGGCGGTCTTTACGCCCCGGCGTTTTTCCCGAAACAGATCCGCGATCCGGCCTACGGCCTGGGCGCCACCTTCGGCATGAAGGAAGGTTTCTACACCGACCTGATGCTCTCGGTGATGCCGAAGAATCGTCCGGGCGATACCGACCTGACTTACGCTTTCATCAACCACTCCCTGGACCCCTTGGTGCAGGGCAAGATGGCTGAAGACATCTACAACGGCCCGGTCAACGCCAAGGCGATCATCTCCGCCGAAGCGCGCAAGAGCCCGTACATTCTCACGCCGGAGCAGATTGCCGAGAAGGCGATCATGCACGACAACGCCTTCCTGGCCACCGTGCATGACCAATGGATTCGTCGTTACACGGAAATCTTTTCTTCCTGAACGTGTGACGAACACAGGATCTTCAACCACTGAAGATCCCCTGTGGGAGCGAGCTTGCTCGCGATTGCTGACTGTCATTCAACATTGATGTCGACTGATACACCGCTATCGCGAGCAAGCTCGCTCCCACAGGGGGCGAAGTGGTTTTGAGGACTGTGTTCGTCAGCTGCTTTCCATTGACGAGAACATTGCTATGGAACACCAACCTCTGACCCATCCGGTGAGCATCGCCCCTGTGCGCGCCAACCGCGGTGTTTCGCCGACAGCCCGTGCCTGGTTTTTCCTCACGCCATCGATGCTGTTTCTGGGCGTGCTGATCGCCGCCAGCCTTTTGGTGTTGCGCATGAGCGTGGGCACCAAAGGCGCGGAATGGTCCGGTTTCAGCCTGGCCAGTTACGCCCAATTGCTCGAACCCTACTACCTCAAATCCCTGATGCTGACCCTGCGCCTGGCGCTGATCAGCGCGGTGATCGCGGTGGTGCTGGCGATCCCGGTGGCCTACACCATGTCCCGTCTGACCTCGCCCTTTGTGCGCCGGATCTTCCTTGCCGCGGTGCTGTTGCCGTTGCTGGTCAACCTGTTGCTGCAAAGCTACGGCTGGCTGGTGATTCTCGGCCCGGGCGGCATGCTCAACCAGGCACTGATGGGCCTGGGCCTGATCAAGCGCCCGATCATGCTGCTGTACAACCAGAACGGCGTACTGATGGGTCTGGTGCAAACCGCTTTCCCGCTGGCCGTGCTGCCGATTGCCAGCGCCATGCGCGGCGTCGCCCGCAGTTACGAAGAGGCCGCCGCCACCCTCGGGGCCAGTCGCCTGCAGGTGTTCCGCCAGGTGGTGCTGCCGATGAGCCTGCCGGGGATCATCACCGGTGCGACGCTGGTGTTCGCCTACAACGCCAGCAGCTTCGTCGTGCCGCTGCTGCTCGGTGGCCGACGGGTGCCGATGCTGGCGGTGATGGTCCATGACCAGATCGCACCGCTGATGAACTGGCCCGCCGCATCCGCCGCTGGGGTGGTGCTGATCGTCACGACCCTCGCGATCATGACCCTGTCCGAATACATCACTGGCCGTCGTCGGCGCATGCTGGAGGCTTCGCAATGAGTACCCTGATCAAGAAGCGCCAGTCACTGATGCCGGGCGATACCGGCAAGTTCGCCGGCATCCTCTCGGGCTTCATTCTGCTGCTGGCGGTGCTGCCGATCCTGACCATGATCGTGATGTCGTTCAGCGGCGCGTCGAACCTCGACTTCCCGCCGAGCAGCTACAGCCTGCAATGGTACAAGGCCGCCTGGCACACCTTCGTGTCGCCGGATGCCAGCGATGTGCTGAGCCTGGGCACGGCCATGACCACCAGCCTGATGGTGGCGTGCCTTACCATGGTCTTCGCCACGCTCATCGCGGTGCCGGCAGCCTATGCGCTGACCCGTTGTGAATTCCGTGGCAAGGCCGTGGCACTGCAACTGATGTCGTTGCCCCTGGTGTTCCCGATGGTGGTGCTGGGCCTGGCGTTGCTGCTGGTGTTCGACAGCCTGCCGTTCCAGATGACCACCTCACGGCTGGTGATCGCCCACGTGATCCTGGCGTTGCCGTTCGTGGTGAAGAACTGCACGGCGGCCATGCTTTCGATTGGCAGCGAAGTCGAGGAGGCCGCGCAAATGCTTGGCGCTTCCCCGCTGCGGGCGATTGTCGACGTGGTGGTGCCGTTGATGAAGTCGGGGATCCTGGCGGGCATGCTGCTGGCCTTCATCGTCTCGTTCAACGAATTCACCGTGACCTATTTCCTCTACACGATCGACGTCATGACCGTGCCGATCTGGATGTACAGCCGCACCGTGTCTTCGCTCGACCCAACCGTATTTTCGTTTGCCGTGCTGATCGTGCTGATCGACTTCGTCCTGATCTGGGCGCTGGAGAAGCTGGTCGGTGAAGGTGGCGTTTCGTTCTGATTTCTTGAGGTGATTCTTATGTCTGGTCTGATTCTGGAAAACGTCGAGAAACATTACGGCTCGGCCTGCGCGGTAAAAGATGTGAACCTGCATTTGCCCGAGGGCAAACTGGTGTGTTTCCTCGGCCCTTCGGGTTGCGGCAAAACCACGTTGCTGCGGATGATCGCCGGCCTGGAAACCCTGAGCGGTGGCGAGATTCGCCTGGACGGCGAGGACATCGGCCATACCCCGGCGCACCTGCGTAATTTCGGCATGGTGTTCCAATCCCTGGCGCTGTTCCCGCACATGACCGTGGGGGAAAACATTGCTTATCCACTGAAACTGCGCGGCGTCAGCAAGGCTGATCAGCAGGCGCGGGTGGTGGAGTTGCTGGAATTGATTCAGCTGCAACCCATGATCGACCGGCCGGTGGCGAAACTGTCCGGCGGCCAGCGTCAGCGCGTGGCGATTGCCCGGGCGATTGCCAATCACCCGAAAATCCTCTTGCTCGACGAACCGCTGTCGGCGCTGGACGCCAAGCTGCGCGAGTCGATGCAAGTGGAAATCCGCCAGCTGCAACAGCGCCTGAACATCACCACCATCATGGTCACCCACGATCAGCGTGAGGCCATGACCATGGCTGATATCGTCGTCGTGCTGGGTGAGCATAAAGTGCAGCAGGTGGGTACGCCGATCGAGATCTACCGTCACCCGGCCAACGAGTTCGTTGCGGACTTCATCGGTTCGGGCAACATCTTCCCGGCCACGGCGCTGGGCAATGGCAAGGTCAGCCTGCCGGGCGGCGATGCGTTGCAAGTGCCGATCTGCAGCAGCATTGTGGTCGGTGAAAAAGTGAAGATGCTGATTCGCCCGGAAGACCTGCAACTGTCGGCGCCGCAGGCGACGGCGGGTAACCGCTTGCTGGGCAAGGTAACGTTCGTGCGGGATATCGGCGCGACCATCGAGACCACGGTTGAGTGTTCCGGGGTGTCGTTTACGGCGTTGAGCACGCCGTGTCAGGGGATTGGCTTGAGCATTGGGCATCCGGTGTCGGTGACGTTGCCGGCTGAGGCGTGTCGCGTTCTCGGCGCCTGACTGACTGGCCCTTTCGCGAGCAGGCTCGCTCCCACAATGGATCGGCGTGCCCCAGCCCCCTGTGGGAGCGAGCTTGCTCGCGATGGGGCCGGCACTGCTTGCAAAAAAGTCAGCTCAAACCGACAACCGCAACCGCGCCAAATCCCGCAACGGCGGCGCCCCGAACAACCGGCTGTACTCACGGCTGAATTGCGAAGGGCTTTCATACCCGACCCGATACCCCGCAGCCGAGGCCTCCAACCCTTCGGCCAGCATCAAGCGCCGCGCCTCTTGCAGGCGCAATTGCTTCTGATACTGCAACGGGCTCATCGCCGTCATCGCCTTGAAGCGGTGATGCAAGGTCGACACGCTCAGGTTCACTTCCTTTGCCAAATCATCGATACGCAACGGCTGCTCATAATTGCCGTTGAGCCACTTGATTGCCTGGCTGATGCGATGACTATGACTGTTGGCAATGGCGATTTCATACAGCCTGTGCCCCTGCTTGCTGCGTAACAACCGGTAGAGAATTTCCCGGCGAATCAGCGGCGCGAGCATGGCGATGTCTTTCGGTGTGCCGAGCAGTCGCGCCAGGCGCAGCACGGCGTCGAGCATTGCGCTGTCGAGCCGTTCGACATACAGCCCGCGCCCGGTTGGCCGGGTGGGTACGCCGAGGGGGCCGGCGTCGGCGATCAGCGCGGTGATTTCCGCGGGGTCGATGTCCAGCCGCAAGGCCAGAATCGGTTCCTCGGTCGAGACATTGACCACCCGCCCGCTCAGCGGCATCGAGACCGAGACCACCAGGTAGTTCAGCGGGTCGTAATTGAAGTACTCGTTAGCCAGCTGAACTTCCTTGCGTCCCTGGGCCATGATGCACAGCGCCGGTTGCGCCAGAACCGGGGCAAACTCGTGGGACTGGCTGTGGCGCGACATGAACAATGAGCCGATGGCAGTGGCATAATTGCCATCTTCCGCGGTGTTGCGACGGATGATCGCCGCCAGTTCCGCGCGCTGTTTTTCCATGTTGGCGTCCAGCGGGGCTTGTTGCGGGTGTAAAAAGTGATCGAGAGACGACATGCAAGGCATCCTCGGCAGGGCACGGGTGATGGGGCAGAGCATAAGTTTGTGCAAGCAACAGCGGTAGACACATCCTGCCTGATGCTTGCCTGATTCTGCACGGGTTTGTTTCCTTGCTCTGTCAAGGCAGGACGTAGCCCTGAGCTCTTGCTTGAAACTCGTATGGCAGACCCTGACAGTGTTTTTCACATTGTTACGGTTAGCCCACGCACAATCGCAGGATTGTGCAACGCACCGGCAGGAATCGACTAACAACACAGGCACAGAGGCCTTTAACCTTTGATCCTGTCGCAGCCTGTCCCCTGGCTGCCACGCGACTTCCCCGGAGGGTTGAACATGTCGAAGCAGATCCCCGTCAGTCATATGGCCTTTGTCCGGGCGCACGCCGGGCGTTCTCAAGAGCTGGGAGTGCGCCTGAGCGCGCTGATCGAGCCATCCCGCGCCGCGCCAGGCTGCCTGAGCTTTGCCTTGCAGCACTCGCAATGCGACCCGCAGTTGTGGCTGGTGTCCGGTTTCTGGGTCAACCAGCAGGCCATGACCGCGTACTTCAGCACGCCGGCCATGGAGGTTTTTGCCGAGCTGGTGCAGGAACTGGTGGTCGACAGCCTGGATTTTCACACCTTCAAGGATGTGTCGGCGGCGCAGGCGTTGCGTCGGTCCGGAGCAGCGGTACACAAACTGGCCGGTTGAGGGTTTAATGGCAGCATTCTCAACCAGCCAGGATGCGCGACATGGCACGCAAAGCCTTTGAACACTTCGAAGCCGTTTCAGCCGTAGTACCGGGCGAGGGTGGTTACCATGCCGCAATCGCCGTCAAAGCGTTGGGTGGTTCCGGCGCCCCGCGTTTTCACAAAGTACTGGTAGGCCAGACCTTCAAGACCGCCCATGACGCCGATCTGGCGGCCGCCAAAGAGCTGACCCGCCTCAAGGACGTCAAAGAAGACGCCGACCTGCTCTGGTAATTACTTCACCGCCCCCGGGCGATACATCTTGAACAACGCCTCAGGCCCCAGCTGGAAATAATCCGCCGGCCCGCCGCCGCGCAGAATCGGTTCTGCCGCGGCGGTGTCGTACACCCCATCCTTCAACAGCCACTTGGCGATATGCACGGCGACCACTTCGCCGAGAATCAGCCAGCTCGGCACCACATTTCCATCCGCCCGCTGCAGCTGAATGATCTGGGTGACCTTGCACTCGAAGGACACCGGGCTTTCGGCGACCCGTGGTACCGCAATGACTTTCGAGGCGACGGTGGTCAGCCCGGCCAGTTCGAACTCGTTGACCTGCGGCCCGACCATGGCGCTGCTCTGGTTCATCTGCCCGGCCAATGGCCGGGTGGCCAGGTTCCAGGCGAATTCACCGGTCTGTTCGATGTTGTTCAGGCTGTCTTTGCGCCCGACGCTGGAAAAACCAATGATCGGCGGAATGTAGTTGAAGGCGTTGAAAAAGCTGTAAGGCGCCAGGTTCAAGTGGCCTTCGGCATCCTGTGAAGAAATCCAGCCGATGGGACGCGGGCCGACGATCGCGTTGAACGGATCGTGGGGCAGGCCGTGGCCGTTGGCGGGTTCGTAATAGTGGATGTCGTCGGGCATGGAGAAAATCCTGGGGCTTTCGGGAGGTGGCCATGGTGCAAGGCCCCGCTGCATTTTTCCAGCCAATTGAATTTCTGTAGGAGCAAAGCTTGCTCGCGATGAGGCCGGCACATGCAGCATCACTGTTGGCTGATACACCGTCATCGCGAGCAAGCTTTGCTCCTACAGGGAATAGTGCGCTCCAGAAATGACTAAGCCCGGGCGAAGCCGGGCTGTGGTGCCGTTATTGCGGATTAGCTGACGGAAGCACCGCCAGTACGATCGTAGCCATCTTCGGCGAAAGTTGCCGAGCCCGTGCGTTCGTAGCCATCTTCAGCGACGGTAGCGGAGCCGGTACGGTCATAGCCGTCTGCTGCAACAGCGGAGCCAGTACGGTCGTAACCATCGGCGGCGAAGGTGTTGGCAGCCAGTACGGACAGGGCGATGGCGAGGAACAGTTTGGTTTTCATCTTCATTTCTCCAGGTTCTTTGGCGTTTTGTCTCTTGGGCATGGGTTTCATGCTACGCCAATTAAACTGATTAAAAAGCGCAAAATGATGCTAAAAACAATCGATTAAGTAGATGTTAACGCTATCGGTTGTTTTCGCTTTCAAGGTCTGAGTAACCGCATCAGGGCTAATCGATTTGGCAGGTTCAGAATGGGGGACGAGCATTAACTCGTGATTAATCCGTCTTCCAAGGGGATGAAGGATTTTTCATACGGGGCTCAAGCAAAAAAAGGGGCAGATCCCGACGATCTGCCCCTTTTGCTGTAACGCGTCTGGACTTAGTCCGTGAGGATCCGCGAATGCTTGCGGGTATCTTTCATGGTGATGTACACCAGCAAAGACACGGCGATGCACGCGGTGACATACCAGTAGTAACCAGTTTCCATGCCAATGCTCTTGAACCACAGCGCGATGTATTCAGCGGTGCCGCCGAAGATCGACACGGTCAGGGCATACGGCAGGCCCACGCCCAGGGCGCGGATTTCGGTCGGGAACAGTTCGGCTTTCACCACCGCGTTGATCGAGGTGTAGCCGCTGACGATGATCAGCGCCGCCATGATCAGGAAGAACGCGCCCCACCAGGTCTGGATGGTGTGCAGGGTCATCAGGATCGGCACGGTGAAAATCGTGCCCAGTACGCCAAACGCGATCAGGATTGGACGTCGGCCGATCTTGTCTGACAGGCCGCCGATGATCGGTTGCAGGCACATGAACAGGAACAGCGTGGCCGCAGAAATGGTGGTGGAGTCGGAGATGCTCATGCCGACGGTGTTCACCAGGTATTTCTGCATGTAGGTGGTGTAGGTGTAAAACGCCAGCGTACCGCCCATGGTCAGGCCGACCACGGTCATCAGTTCCTTCGGATGGCGCATCAAGGTGCGCATCGCGCTTTCCTTGGCCTTTTCTTTCTTGGTGAACGACTCGGTTTCTTCCATGCCGCGGCGCAGGTACAGCGCGACCACGGCACACAGCGCACCGATGGCGAACGGGATGCGCCAGCCCCAGGCATACAGCTCTTCGGTGGTCAGTACGTTTTGCAGGATGATCAGTACGCCCAGCGCGATGAGCTGGCCGGAGATCAGGGTCACGTACTGGAAGCTGGAGTAGAAACCGCGACGTTCCCTGGTCGCCATCTCGCTGAGGTAAGTGGCGGAAGTACCGTATTCGCCCCCGACCGACAGTCCCTGCAGCAAACGGGCAAACACCAGCAGGATCGGCGCACCGATACCGATGATTTCATAGCCCGGGCTCAGGGCAATCAGCAGCGAGCCGAAGCACATAAGGTACACCGAGGCCATCAGCGCCTTTTTACGCCCGACTTTGTCGGCGTACAGGCCCATCAGCCACCCGCCGATAGGGCGCATCAGGAAGCCCACGGCGAAGATCGCAGCGGTGTTCAGCAGTTGTGCAGTGGTGTCGCCTTTGGGGAAAAAGGTCTTGGCGAAATAGAGAGAGAAAGCGGCGTAGACATACCAGTCATACCACTCGACCATGTTGCCGACAGAACCGCTGAAGATCGATTTGATACGGCTGGAGGTAGTACGTTCTTTTGTCGGCGCGGCAGCCGACCCACGGGGCAGGGTATTGGAGTTATCCATTGAAGGATCCTTCGTTTAATTATTTTTTATGGAGCGCGCATAAACGCAGCCTGCGGGGGCTATAGCAGGAGCTGTGCCAAGAGGGAGATGGCCGGTTTAGAGGGGTCTAGGAAAGTTTGTGAGCGGAAATTCGCTCATGGAAGACTGGGTGTGAGCGGAAAATTGCTTAGGCGCTTCTGATGTTGAGGGACTGTCATAAATTTTGTGTTCGGGCATAACATGTTGAAGAGGTGCATGTATGCCGACCAAAAAGAAACCGGCCCGCGAGGCCCAGCGTGACCTACCATCCATTCCAAAAGAGCTGATCGACCAGTTCGTGAACGGTCCGATGAGTGCCGAAGCCATTCAGGACGCTTCGATGGCGTTCAAAAAGGCGCTGATTGAACGAGCCTTGGGAGCCGAACTCGGCCACCACCTTGGCTACCCTCAGGGCGCGCAGCGCCCTGAGGAGTCGAGCAACCAGCGTAATGGTAAGAGCGGCAAGACCGTGCTGACCGATGACGGCCCGCTTCGCCTGGACATCCCCAGAGACCGCGATGGCAGCTTTGCTCCGATTCTGATCCCCAAGCACGAGCGCCGCTTTACCGGCTTCGATGACAAGATTATTGCCATGTATGCACGCGGCATGAGCGTGCGCGAGATTCGTGCATTTCTATCGGAGCAATACGGCACAGATGTCTCCCATGACTTCATCAGCTCAGTCACCGATGCAGTTCTGGAAGAGGTCAGTGCTTGGCAGCAGCGACCACTTGAACCCATGTACCCAGTCATTTTCTTCGATGCTCTGCGGGTCAAAATCCGTGACGAGGGGGTGGTTCGCAACAAGGCCATTTACTTAGCCCTGGGCGTATTGCCGGACGGTACACGAGATATTCTGGGCATCTGGATTGAAACGACCGAGGGTGCCAAGTTCTGGATGAAGGTTTTCAATGACCTCAAGACTCGAGGCGTCGAAGACGTTTTGATCGCTGTCACTGACGGACTCAAAGGCATGCCAGAAGCCTTGAGTGCGGTGTTCCCTCAGACGACGCTGCAGACCTGCATCGTCCACTTGATCCGTAACAGCCTTGATTACGCGGCCTGGGATAAACGTCGCGAACTGGCCAAAGCCCTGAAGCCGATTTATCAAGCACTCAACGCTGAAGTTGCCGAGCAGGCTTTAGATGCCTTCGAATCTGGACCTTGGGGTAAACAATATCCAACGGTGGCTGCTGCCTGGAGGCGTGCCTGGGACCGAGTCATCCCGTTTTTCATCTTCCCGCCAGCCATACGAAAAGTGATCTACACCACCAACGCCATCGAGAGCATCAATGCTCAGTTGCGCAAGATCATCAAGACAAGAGGACATTTTCCAACCGATGATGCGGCGACAAAGCTGATCTGGCTGGCACTGCAAAATATCACCGCCAATTGGGGCAGTCCGGCCCATGACTGGAAGAACGCAATGAATCAGTTCGCGGTTTTGTACGGAGATCGATTCATCAGGCCAACTTGGTGAAATGAAGGCCTGCCTTACGGCAGGCTGTTACCGGCCCGCACACAAAAAATCTGACACTCTCGATGTTGATCGTTCCCACGCTCCGCGTGGGAATGCAGCCCGGGACGCTCTGCGTCCCAAAAGCCGAACGCGGAGCGTCCGTTGAGGCATTCCCACGCGGAGGGTGGGAACGATCATTCACCGAGGAACATCTCGCGATTAAGCCCATGCCGCTGCATCTTTTCATTGAAGGTACGACGCGGCAGCTGCAGTTCTTCAAGCACCGCTTTCACATCACCTTTGTGCCGGGTCAACGCCGCACGCAGGCACTGCGCTTCAAAGGCTTCCTGCTGCGCAGCCAGTGACTGCCCCGGCTCGATGCCCGCCGGTACAGGCTCGCCAAGTCCCAAAACCTGGCGCTCGGCCACGTTTGCCAGCTCGCGTACATTGCCTGGCCAGTCGTGGCTCAACAGATGGCTCAACTGCGGCCCGCTCAACGGCGCAAAGGTGCGTCCCAAGCGCTCGGCGGCACTGCGGGCAAATGATTCGTACAACAACGGAATGTCTTCGCGACGATCGCGCAACGGTGGCAGGCGCAATTCGGCGACGTTCAAACGGTAAGCCAGGTCCTCGCGAAAGCGTCCGGCCCGTGCTTCGTCGAGCAGGTCCGGCTTGGTCGCGGCGATGATGCGCAAATCCACACGAATACTCTGGTTCGAGCCCAGGCGCTCAAGCTTCTGCTCCTGCAACACCCGTAGCAATTTCACCTGCTGCGCCAGGGGCATGCTTTCGATTTCATCGAGAAACAGCGTGCCGCCATCGGCGTATTCGAGCTTGCCGATGCGCTTGCCCTGGGCGCCGGTGAACGCGCCGCTTTCGTGGCCGAACAGCTCGGCCTCGAACAACTGCTCAGGGATAGCTGCGCAGTTGAGCGCGACAAACGGCTTGCCGGCGCGCGGCCCGAAATCGTGCAGGCAACGGGCAACCAGTTCTTTGCCGCTGCCGGTTTCACCGCGGATCAATACGTTGACCGGCAACGTCGCCAAGTCCAGAACTTGCCGACGCAGCGTTTGCAAGCCACGGGACACACCCAGCAACGTCGCGTCGAGTTTGGCGCGGTTGTCGGCCAGCTCGTGCAATGCGCGGTTTTCCAGCACCAGCCGGCGCTTTTCCAGCGCGCGGCGCAGGCTACCAAGCAGGGTTTGCGGGCTGAAGGGCTTTTCGAGGAAGTCGTAAGCGCCATCGCGCATCGCATCGACGGCCATCGGCACGTCGCCATGGCCGGTCAGCAGAATCACCGGCAAGTCGGCATCACGGCGCTGAACGTCGGCCAGCAGTTCCAGCCCGGACATGCCGGGCATGCGCACGTCGCTGAGGATCACGCCGGGGTAATGCGCGGGCAGTTGCGCCAGGCATTCATCGGCGCGGCTGAACAGTTGCACCTCGAAACCCGACAGGCTCAACCACTGTTCGACGGCGCTGCGGATGCTGCTTTCGTCGTCGACCACCATCACTGAATTCAGCATGTGCCAGGAGCCTCCGGATCGATAGGCAAGGTGAGTATGAACACCGCGCCGTTGTCGTGATTATCGGCGCTCAGTCGTCCGCCCGATTCGTGAACGATGGCAAAGGATACGGCCAGGCCGATACCCAGGCCATCGCCCACCGGTTTGGTGGTGAAAAACGGATCGAAGACCTTCGACAGGTTTTCTTCGGCAATGCCGCCGCCGTTGTCGATGACGCTCAGACGCCACAGTTGTTCGTCGACTTCGAGGCGGATTTCCAGGCGTTTGCAGGGTTTATCCTGCATCGCATCCAGGGCGTTGCGCAGCAGATTAATCAGCACCTGTTCCAGACGAATCGCATCGCCCCGCACCCACGCCGGGCGCGTCAGGTGCAGCACGGTGCTGACCTGTTCATCGCGCAGACGCGTGTCTAGCAGTTGCAACGATTGGTCCACCACTGAAGCCAGGTCCAGACGTTCGCGCAAGCCGCTGGGGCTTTTGCGGGCGAAGGTTTTCAGGTGGCCGGTGAGGGCGGCCATGCGCGTCAGCATGTCATCCACCGGTTTCAGTGCCTTGTAGGCGTCGTCGACCCGGCCGTGATCGAGCAGCAGGCGCAAGGTCGCCAGCTGCATGCGCTGGGCGGTCAGCGGTTGATTGATCTCATGGGCCAGCGCCGCCGACATCTGGCCGAGGGCCGCGAGTTTGGCCGATTGCACCAGACCGTCCTGAGCGGTGCGCAGGTCGCGGGTACGCTCTTGGACAAGCTGTTCGAGTTCTTCGCGACTGCGCTGGCGCATTTTCGCCA
This sequence comes from Pseudomonas sp. LBUM1649, assembly GCF_059716155.1. NCBI lineage: Bacteria > Pseudomonadati > Pseudomonadota > Gammaproteobacteria > Pseudomonadales > Pseudomonadaceae > Pseudomonas > Pseudomonas sp. LBUM1649. The sequence continues at coordinate 5,420,173 of NZ_CP166807.1, read as the reverse complement.
GGCGCCAACGCTGGTTGAGGAACAGTAGTAGAAACACCAGCGTCAGCCACAGGCCGGCCGCGGCGAGTGCGGCGTTGCGACTGTCTTCGAAGGCAACGTGCGGGCGGCGCAGCAGGTGCAGGGTCCAGCCTTCGGCGGCCAGCGGCAGAGATTCCCACAGATAATCGACAGGGCCGTCGGGGCCATTGACCCGTGCCAGGTCGCTGTTTTCGTCGAAGCGGCGCAACGATTGGTATTCAAGCGGTGTCAGCGGCTGCTTGTCGTATTGGCGGGTGGCCTTGAGTTCGGCGTGATCGCTGTCGCTCAGCGGTTTCAGGTGCCGATAGCGCCAGCCCGATTGGTTGGCGATGAAGATGATTCCGCGGGCGTCGCTGACCAGCAGGGTGTCGCTGCCCTGGCGCCATTCGCGTTCCAGCTCCGGAAACTCGAGCTTCACCACCATGGCGCCGAGAAACTGCTCGTCGTCGTTGGTCACGGCGCTGGACAGGAAGTAACCCGGTATCCCGCTGGTCACCCCAACGGCATAAAAGCGCCCGGTGCCCTGGGTTCGGGTCTGGTTGAAGTAAGGGCGAAAACCATAATTATGGCCGACGTAACTGCTGGGCAAGCGCCAGTTGCTCGCCGCCACGGCCAGGCCAGTACGATCGAGCAGTTCCAGGGTCGAGGACTCGGCGGCACCGTTGATCTTTTCCAGTTTGCGGTTCAGCACGTCCTGTTGCTCTGGGCTCACCGGGCCTTTGAGCGCGTCACGCAGCTGCGGGTCCAGCGCCAGTACCGAGGGCAGGGCGCGATAGCGTTCGATCAGGGTATGCAGGGACGTGGCGTACAGCGCCAGTTGCTGGTTGGCACGGGCCGCGTCATCGACCAGTGACTGGCGCTCGGTTTGACGAACGGCCAGGGTCGCTGCAAGGGCGGCACCCGCGATAATCAACAAGGTATACAGCGCCAGGCGCAAAGGACGAGAGGACTCAAACATGCTGGGCATTACACAGTGTACGGGGGGCGCACCATAACATGGGCCTTCGCGGTCCTCCCACAAAAGCGGCTCCTGCAAAAGGAGGCAACAAAAAAGGCGTCAGGAGAATCCCCCTGACGCCTTTGTCGTGCCAGTCGAAGCGCTTACTGCACTTCCACCGCCAGGCTTTCACTGATCTTTTGCTGCCAGATGGCAGGACCGGTGATGTGTACGGACTCGCCCTTGCTGTCGACCGCAACGGTCACAGGCATGTCCTTGACGTCGAACTCGTAGATCGCTTCCATGCCCAGTTCGGGGAACGCCACCACGCGGGATTTCTTGATGGCCTGCGCCACCAGATAAGCCGCGCCGCCGACTGCCATCAGGTAAACGGCCTTGTGGTCCTTGATCGCGTCGATGGCGGTCGGGCCGCGCTCGGATTTGCCGATCATGCCCAGCAGGCCGGTTTGCTCGAGGATCTGACGGGTGAACTTGTCCATCCGCGTCGCGGTGGTCGGGCCAGCCGGGCCAACCACTTCTTCGCGCACCGGATCGACCGGGCCGACGTAATAGATGAAGCGACCTTTGAGGTCTACCGGCAGGGTTTCACCCTTGTTCAGCATCTCGACCATGCGCTTGTGCGCGGCGTCGCGGCCGGTGAGCATCTTGCCGTTGAGCAGTACGGTTTCGCCCGGCTTCCAGCTCTGCACTTCTTCCGGGGTCAGGGTGTCGAGGTTGACGCGACGGGCCGACGGGCCGGCTTCCCAGACGATTTCCGGGTAGGCGTCCAGCGGTGGCGCTTCCAGCGAAGCCGGGCCGGTACCGTCGAGCACGAAGTGCGCGTGACGGGTGGCGGCGCAGTTCGGGATCATGCACACCGGCAGGGACGCGGCGTGGGTCGGGTAATCCATGATCTTCACATCGAGCACGGTGGTCAGGCCACCGAGGCCCTGGGCACCGATGCCCAGCTGGTTGACCTTCTCGAACAGCTCCAGGCGCATTTCTTCGATGCGGTTCTGCGGGCCGCGGGCCTTCAGCTCGTGAATGTCGATGGACTCCATCAACACTTCCTTGGCCATCACCGCGGCTTTCTCGGCGGTGCCGCCGATACCGATTCCGAGCATGCCCGGTGGGCACCAGCCGGCGCCCATGGTCGGAACGGTCTTCAAGACCCAGTCGACGATCGAGTCGGACGGGTTGAGCATGGCCATTTTCGACTTGTTCTCGGAACCGCCGCCTTTGGCTGCCACGTCCACTTCCACGGTGTTACCCGGAACGATGGAGTAGTGGATAACGGCCGGGGTGTTGTCCTTGGTGTTCTTGCGAGCGCCCGCCGGGTCGGCGAGGATCGAGGCACGCAGGACGTTTTCCGGCAGGTTGTAAGCCCGGCGCACGCCTTCGTTGATCATGTCGTCCAGGCCCATGGTGGCGCCATCCCAACGTACGTCCATGCCCACACGCACGAACACGGTGACGATGCCAGTATCCTGGCAGATCGGGCGGTGGCCGGTGGCGCACATGCGCGAGTTGATCAGGATCTGCGCCATCGAGTCGCGGGCTGCCGGCGATTCTTCACGCAGGTAGGCCTCGTGCATCGCCTGGATGAAATCCACGGGGTGGTAATAGGAAATGAACTGCAGGGCGTCGGCAACGCTCTGAATCAGGTCGTCTTGCTTGATCACGGTCATGAGTCGCGCTCCTCTAAAAGACGGGAACATTCTGTAGGGCAGCTTGAAGCTTGAGACTTGGAGCTGATCCTCTGGCACGCCGGGCATGCTGGCGCGACGCTAAAAAGGCGCGGCAGTATACCCCGCCTCGCGGGCGGGCACACGCGCCGACAGTCAATCTTGTGGCGAGGGGATTTATCTGTGGCGAGGGGATTTATCCCCGTTGGGTGGCGAAGCCGCCCCGAAAGCTGCACCTCGGTGCTTCAGGCATATCGCATGTGTCGGATTGACGACTGCTTCGCAGTCGAACGGGGATAAATCCCCTCGCCACAGATAAATCCCCTCGCCACAGATAAGTCGTCTCACCACAGGTAATCGGTTAGTCGGGGTCATGGCTTTGACGCCTGTTTGTCAATTTGAAAATTGAATGGTCATTTGTCAGACACACCACTAAAGTGACATTCGGTCTGTAGAGTAGGACGCTCTGTCAGTCTCCTTTCATAGGGTGAGTCAACGATTGACCCATAACGCCATCCAGCGCCTGTTGCTCAAACGTTTTGCCCTCGCAGCCGGCACCTACGCCCTGGCTTTGTTGCTGCTGTGGCTGGCGTTTTTTACCGGCCATTACGATGAACCGCTAGCTAATGTCGCCGTCGGCAGCGCGCTCGTGGTCGTCAGCCAGGCGGCGTTGTTCGTGGTGTTTTACAGCGGCTGCAACCTGCGTTTTTCCGACCCCAGCCTGACCGAGGCGCAGGTACTGCTGGGGCTGGGCTGGCAAACCTGGCTGATTGCCAATCTGGATGAGGCTCGCGGCGCGTTTCTGGTGTTCTACGTGCTGATTCTGTTGTTCGGGCTGTTTCATCTGTCGCGCCGTGCGTTTGCACGGTGCGCGTTGCTGGTATTTTTCAGTTTCAGCGCGCTCACGCTGTGGGAGGGCTACCACTTTCAGCTGGCCCATCCGGCGCTGGCCGCGTTGCAGGTGTGCGTGCTGTTTATCGTGCTGGTCTGGCTCGAGCTGTACGCCCGTTACGTCCAGGCCTCCCGCCTACGCATGCGTCAGCGCCGCTTCGCCTTGCAGGCGCACCAGGACACGTTGCGCGGGATGATGCGCCAGCTCGAGGACCTGGTGGCCACCGACGAGTTGACCGGATTGTTCAATCGCCGGCATTTCCTGCGCCTGGCGTCGCGCGAACTCAAAGCCATGGACGCCGGCATCGTGCATGGCCTGGCACTGATCGACCTCGATCATTTCAAGCGCATCAACGACATTCACGGACATGCGGCTGGCGATCAGGTGTTGCAAGCTTTTGCCGGCGTGGCCTCGGCCTGCCTGCGCGACGGAGATGTCCTGGCACGCTACGGCGGCGAAGAGTTCGTGGTGTTGTTGCCGGATTGCGATGCCGAGCGGTTGACTGCCTGTTGCGAGCGGCTGCGCATAGCCTTCACCGATGTCGAGTTGATCGGCTTGAAGGTCGGCAGTCTCAGCCTGTCCGCCGGCATGACCCTGCTGGTACCGGGCGATGATCTTGACGAGGCATTGCAGCGGGCTGACCAGGCGCTTTATCGCGCCAAGCGTGACGGCCGCAACCGATGCGCGGCGGCGTGGGAAAACGTCGATGCCTGAGTTGCGCGTTGGCGACCGCCAATGGTCGGTGGCAGCGGGCAGTAATCTGCTTGATGCCCTGAATCAGAACGGCGTGTCAGTACCTTATAGCTGTCGTGCCGGCAGTTGCCATGCGTGCCTGGTGCAATGCGTGCAAGGGCTGCCGAGCGACAGCCGCCCCGATGCCTTGAGCGCGGAGCAGCGCCAGCAAGGCTGGCGACTGGCCTGCCAGTGTCAGGTGGTCGTGGACTTGCAGGTGCACACTTTCGACCCGCTGGAGGATGGCCGGCCGGCCGAGGTCGCTGCCATCGATTGGCTGAGCGCCAGCGTGTTGCGCTTGCGCCTGACCCCACAACGGCCGTTGCGCTACAGCGCCGGTCAGCATCTGGTGCTATGGGCGGGCAATGTGGCGCGGCCGTATTCCCTCGCCAGCCTGCCGGAAGAGGACCGCTTTCTCGAATTTCACCTCGATTGTCGCCAGTCGGGGGAGTTCAGCGACGCAGCCCGTCACTTGAGCATCGGCGACCCGATCCGCCTCGGCGAGTTGCGCGGCGGGGCGTTGCACTACGACCCGGACTGGCACGACCGACCGCTGTGGCTGATGGCGGCCGGCACCGGCCTGGGACCGTTGTTTGGCGTGTTGCGAGAAGCGTTGCGCCAGGATCATCGGGGTGCCATTCGTGTCATCCACCTGGCCCATGATGCCAATGAGCATTATCTGGCCAAGCCGCTGCAAGCCATGGCGGTCAGTCGCCCGAACCTGACGGTCGAGCTGTGGACGCCGGCCGAGTTGCCAGCGGCTCTGGAACAACTGCGCCTTGTCTCTCGGCAAACCCTGGCCTTGGTCTGCGGAGCCCCCGACAGTGTCGACGCCTTTGCCCGGCGCCTGTACCTGGCGGGACTGCCGCGCAATCAACTGCTGGCCGATGTGTTCCTGCCCCGTGGTTGAGCGCTAGCACCACAAATCCCCTGTGGGAGCGAGCCTGCTCGCGATGGCGGCCGTTCACGCAACACACCTCCAGGATCAGGAACGCAAAAGCCCCGCCATTCACATGGCAGGGCTTTTGTTTTTCAGCGCTCGGTCACTTAGACCATCGGATCGCCAACGTGCAGGATCTTCATGCCGTTGGTGCCGCCGGTGGTGTGGTAGCTGTCACCCTTGGTCAGGATGACCCAGTCGCCTTTCTCTACTACGCCGCGCTTGAGCAGCTCGTCGATAGCAGCCTGGCTGACTTGCTCAGGCGGCAGCGATGCCGGGTCGAACGGTACGGTATAGACGCCACGGAACATGGCCGCGCGGGCCTGGGTTTCGCGGTGCGGGGAAAACGCGTAGATCGGCACCGAGGAACGGATGCGCGACATGATCAACGGCGTGTAGCCACTTTCGGTCAGGGCGATGATCGCCTTCACGCCGGGGAAGTGGTTGGCGGTGTACATGGCTGCCAGGGCGATGCTCTGGTCGCAGCTTTCGAAGACCTTGCCGATGCGGTGGCTGGAGGTCTTGCTGGTCGGATGCTTTTCAGCACCGACGCAGATGCGCGCCATCGCCTGCACGGCTTCCAGCGGGTACAGGCCGGCAGCACTTTCCGCCGAGAGCATCACGGCGTCGGTGTAATCGAGCACGGCGTTGGCCACGTCGGACACTTCGGCGCGGGTTGGCATCGGGTTCTGGATCATCGACTCCATCATCTGGGTCGCCACGATCACGGCCTTGTTGTGGCGGCGTGCGTGCAGAATGATTTTCTTCTGAATGCCCACCAGCTCGGCGTCGCCGATTTCCACGCCGAGATCACCACGCGCCACCATGACGGCGTCGGAGGCATTGATCAGTGCGTCGAGTGTGTCGTCGTCGGCCACAGCTTCGGCGCGTTCAATCTTCGCCACCAGCCAGGCAGTACCGCCGGCTTCGTCGCGCAGTTGACGGGCGTATTCCATGTCGGCGGCGTCACGCGGGAAGGACACTGCCAGGTAGTCGACCTGCATTTCTGCGGCGAGCTTGATGTCAGCCTTGTCTTTCTCGGTCAGGGCTGGAGCGGTCAGGCCACCGCCGCGACGGTTGATGCCTTTATGGTCGGACAGCGGACCACCGATGATCACGGTGCAGTTCAGTTCGGTAGCGGTGGCGGTATCGACGCGCATCACCACGCGGCCGTCGTCGAGCAGCAGCTCGTCGCCCACGCCGCAGTCCTTGACCAGGTCCGGGTAGTCGATACCGACCACTTGCTGGTTGCCTTCGGTCAGGGGATGGCTGGTGGAGAAGGTGAATTGATCACCGATCTTCAGCTCGATCTTCTTGTTGGCAAATTTGGCGATACGGATTTTCGGGCCTTGCAGGTCACCCAGCAGGGCAACGAAGCGGCCGTGCTTGGCAGCGAGGTCACGCACCAGCTGCGCGCGAGCCTTGTGCTCGTCGGGGGTGCCGTGGGAGAAGTTCAGGCGGGCGACGTCCAGGCCAGCCAGAATCAGCTGTTCGAGAACTTCCGGCGAGTTACTGGCCGGGCCAAGGGTGGCGACGATTTTGGTACGACGGACGGACATGCAAAGACTCCTGAGTTCAAGCGCTGAGTGAGGCTACTATGCTCTTGGGGTGTAGTCATTGTTCATGTGCACTACTTATTCGTTTGTTTCTTGAACCGAATACTTTTGGTTACCGGCAGCCTGAAGATTTTGAGCCACGGGTCGATACAGAGCTCAAGTCAGGAGAACTCCCATGCGATTCGTGCTCATAGCCGTCCTTGCCCTCAGTGTTGTGGGCTGCACCCGTTGGTCGATGAACCACCATTTGAACCTTGCCTACAGCGCCTATGACCGTGGCAATTGCGAGCAGGTGACGCTCGAGCTGTCCAAAGTTGAACGCGCCAGCCGCGCGCGGCCTTATGTGTGGCCGGAAGTGTCGATGCTGCGCGGTTTGTGCCTGGAACGGCAGAAACTGTTTGTCGATGCAGCGCAGACCTACCAATTCATCATCGCTTCGTATCCGCAAAGCGAATACGCCTACCGCGCCCAGGCGCGCCTGGAAACCTTGCAAGCGCTGGGTCACTACCCGCTGCGCAGTACAGCGGCGGTGCGTCCGACCCGCTTCTAATTGCGATGATCATTCAAGGGCTGGCTCACCGGCGACGGTGAGCTATAGTCGAATAAACCGGTTCAGAGCCTTGTCTTTGAACCGACGTAACACCTGTGATCGGCAGGAGTAAGCGGCAGCGGTTCATGGACTGTCGCACCGGGATCAGGGAGAGCGCGCCCATGCCTGATTCAACAGCAGGCAGGCCCGTTCCGAAGCATTAGTGCGGTCCTGCTTAAGGGCCTTGCTGGGCGAATTGCGCATGTTCACTGACCGCCGGATCGAGCGGCATCAACTGCCGTATTTTCTGAAAGTGTTCAACAGAATTACCGACAAACCGATTGGCTTTCTCGGCAACGTCTCCGAAGACGGGCTGATGCTCATCAGTCAACTGCCGATGATGATCGGCGCGGATTTCGATTTGCGCCTGAAAATCCCCGCGAGTGGCGGGCGCATGCAGGTCATCGATTTGCAGGCGTGTTGCCTGTGGTGCCATGAAGACGCAACACCCCACCATTACGACGCCGGGTTCAGCCTGCAACGGGCACCGCCGGAGTATGGGCAACTGGTGGAGGCATTGAAGCAGTACTTCAGTTTTCAGCCGTTACCGGCTTCGGCCTGAGTCGAGGTTGTAAGGTTGGCGGGGAAGAGGCTCATCGCATGAAAATTTGCGGCGCTTGACCGTGATAACCGTTGGTCGTGACTGTCAATTTTGACAGGTGTCATGGATTTTTTATCGCTCTAGATTGTGCTTGCCACCTTTCTGGCCAAGTTACTTTCGGAGCTTAAAAGCATGACTGATCAAAAAGAGCAACCAGCCCAAACTGCGAATCCACTACTTGTTGAACGTCAATGGGCTGTTCCCTTTAAGGGGCAGACTATTGCTCGCGGTCCGGGGGTGGAATTATCACTTGTTTCGGACAGTTGGCGCTATATGGAGGTTCGATACTTTGATAGGAACAGTCAGCACTATCATACGGATGTCGAGACGACAAACGAACGGTACACTTATAGCTTTAGCACGGACTTTACAATGAGAGTTGGCCAAAACGTTATCGAATACAGGTTCTCAGACGGGGGGGGAAAGGGACGGATTGGTACACCAGCGGCGGGTTTAATGTGCAATAGCCTTTTTTGTAGTTGTATTTAGCATTTGAGCTGTGGAGCTCTTGAAGAGGAGGATTTTCCTTAGGAGCTTTACAGCTGTTATTTTGATCATTGCTCGGTTCCACCCCTCAGTTGCCCACGATTGAGTGTCTTTTTCAACTCCCCATCGACTCAAATTATAATCATCGCAAGACGTTCTACCGGTTTGGTGTTTTAAGGGCTTGTTTATTCCTCGTACGTGACAACAGTTAAAAGACTCCTGCTCTCTTCCACTCCAGGTAACGCGTCACCAGCGCGGCGCCCAGTTCATGAGTGTTTGTATCCAGTACCGGCACGCCATGGGCATTCAGCCGCTCATGAAGTTCGGCCCGTGTATTCAAGAAGTCCACCGTCCCGCAATAGACCAGCGCTTCGGACAAGGTTTGCACGGTTGTCTGACGCAGGTTGTCGAGTACGTCCTCGCGCAGGCTCGCGACCAGCACCCGATGCTGTTTGCTCAGGCGTTTGACTGCCGTGAGCAGCTCCTCATCGTCTTCGTCCCGCAGGTTGGTCATCAACACCACCAGCGAGCGGCGTTTTTGTCGGGCCAGCAAATGAGTTGCCGCGGCTTGATAGTCAGCGCTGCGTTGGGTGCTGCTCAGGTCGTAGACGGTGTTGAGCAATACGTTGAGTTGGCCTGCACCTTTCACCGGCGCGAGATAACGTGGTTGCTCGACTGCAAATGTGCTGAGCCCCACCGCATCACCCTGGCGCAGGGCGATATAGCTCAGTAACAGACAGGCATTGAGCGCGTGATCGAAATGCGCCAGTTCGCCGTCCTGACTGCGCATGCGTCGGCCGCAGTCGAGCATGAACATGATCTGCTGATCGCGCTCGTCCTGATACTCCCGGGCAATCGGGGTGCGTTGGCGGGCGGTGGCTTTCCAGTCGATCTGGCGCAGGCTGTCGCCTTCGCGAAATTCCCGTAGCTGATGAAACTCAAGGCCCAGGCCGCGTCGTTGGCGCTGGCGCACGCCGAGTTGGCTGAGCCAGTTGTCCACCGCCAGTAGTTGGCCGCCGTAGAGTCGGGCGAAGTCGGGGTAGACGCGGGTGTGGTCAGTGACACTCAGAAGCCGTCTGCCGGACCACAGGCGCAATGGGCTTGGCAGGTTGATTTCGCAGTGTACGACGCTGAAGTGGCCTCGCTTGAGCGGGCGCAGTCGATAGCCGATCTGGGTGTGCTGGCCGGGCTGAAGTTCGACCGACAGAGGAAGATTCTCGAAGCTCAGACCGTCGGGGACGTGGTCGAAAATCTGGATCGTCAGTGGTTGGGGATAGGCGTGCTCAACTTCCAGTCGCACTTCGCTCCAACGACCGAGTGCCAGGCTGCCTGGCATTTGTCGCGTTATCCGGGGTGAAGGCAGGCGTTTGAGGCGAACAGCGTCGAGTATCGCCAGTGCCAATAGCGCCAGCAGCAATCCCCAGTTGATCGAGAACAGGCTCGATGGCAACGCCATGTCCAGCGCCCGCAAGGTGCCCAGCACGATGCCGATGGCCAGCAGGATCGCGAGCCAGATCAGCAGCAGTCGCGAGGGTTTCAAAGCCGTGGCGCCGGCACTTGATCGAGCAGTTGCCGCAGCACCTGATCGACGTCCAGCCCTTCGATGTCCAGCTCCGGCGCGATGCGCACGCGATGGCGCAACACGGCCAGGGCGCAGCCTTTTATGTCGTCTGGAATCACAAACTCGCCGCCGCGCAACAAGGCCCGCGCCCTTGCGCAGCGCACCAGCGCAATGGACGCCCGAGGCCCGGCGCCGAGGGTCAGGCCGGGCCAGCTGCGGGTGGTGCGGGCCAGGCGTACGGCGTAGTCGAGGACCTGATCGTCCAGCGGCAAATCACTGGCGATGCGCTGCAAGGCCAGCACCTCCTTGGCTTGCAGCACGGTGCGCAGCGGTTGCACATCGAGCATGTCGGCCCGGGTCGAGCGGCTGACCTGACGCACCATGTTCAACTCCTGCGCGGCGTCGGGGTAGTCCATGCGCACTTTGAGCATGAAGCGGTCCAGCTCGGCTTCCGGCAACGGGTAAGTGCCTTCCTGTTCGATGGGGTTTTGCGTGGCGAGCACCATGAACGGCTGTGCGATGGGCAGGGCGCGGCCTTCGAGGGTGACTTGCCGTTCCTGCATGGCTTCGAGCAGCGCGGCCTGGGTTTTTGCCGGGGCACGGTTGATCTCGTCGGCGAGCAACAGGTTGGTGAACAACGGTCCCTTGCGCAGTTTGAATTGCTCGGTCTGCAAGTCGTACACCGCATGCCCGGTGACATCGCTGGGCATCAGGTCCGGAGTGAACTGGATACGCGCGAACTCGCCGCCGAAACAGCGTGCCAGCGCCCTTACCAGCAACGTCTTGCCCAGGCCCGGCACGCCTTCGAGCAATACGTGGCCGCCGGCAAGCAGGGCTGTGAGAACGTCGTCGATGACCGTGTTCTGTCCGATCACGGCTTTTTGCAATTCATGGCGCACCGCCTGGGCCAACTGGCAGGCGCGCTGGCGTTGCCGGGTGGCGTGGTTGATTGCATCGGGCTCGATCGGTTGACTCATAACGCATTCCTCAAAGTTTGCAGACGGGCGACCTGGCGGCTGAATTCAGCGCTGGAAAGCCGCTGCTTCGCCAGCGGGCCCATGACTTGGCTGATCGCGCCCGTGGGGTGGCCGCTCAGGCGGGCGAGCACCTGCCATTGTTCGGCGACATCGAGTTGTTCATAGCCAGGATGACGATGTCTCACTCGGCGCAGTATGTCTTGCTGCAAGGCCTGCAGCAGGCTGTCCTGGCCTTTGTGCCGCAACATGAAATCGGCGCTGGCGCGCAGGTGTTCCTGCAATTGGCGACGGGCTTTGGCTTGCGGTTCCAGCAGTGGGCCCTGGCGCACACCGAAGTGCCAGCAACCCAGGCCGATCAGGGCGACCAAGGCGACCAGCGCCTGGGGGAAATGGCGCAGCAGCAATGTCAGCAGGCTGTCGTGCTCGGTGTTGAACAGCAGGGTCACACCGGTATCGACGGTCAGGTACCAAAGCAGCCAGGCATTGTCGTATTGATCGATGGCCGGGGTTTTCCACAGGTCGGCGTCGGTCACCACAATGATCGAGCCGCGCCCATGGCTCAGTTGCATCATATGAGTGGCCTTGGCACTGTTGGCCCAGACCTGGGCGAGGTTTTTCGGGTCTTCGAGATGGAACGCAGTATCGAAGCCGGCGTAAGCCGGTGCGTCTTCCTTTTCCAGATAGAGTTTGGTCAGTTGCGGGTAGGGGTCGCCCGGGGTATCGGGCGGCGGGTCCTTGAGGTCTTTGCTCAGCGATTGCTGCAGTTGCACCCGATCAAGCAACAGGTCATTGCTTTGCCCGGTCTTTTCATCCCACAGCGACTGTGCAACGAACAGCAGGCGCCCGCCGGCTCGAGTCCAGTTCAGCACTTGATCGATCTGCCAGGGCGTCATGTTGTAGCGGTCGCCGAGCAACAACAGACTGTGATGGTCTGGCGCCAGGCTTGGCAGAATGTCGAGGCTGTTGGCATGGCTGACACTCAGGCCCTGCTTGCGCAGAAAAAGCTCGGCGGCCAGATAGGGATTGGCCAGGGCTTCAGGCGCCGGGCCGTGGTCGATTTCGGCCGAGTAGGGCGTTGCCTTCAGGTACAGCCAAGTCATCAGCACGCCGAGCAGCACAGCGGTCACTGCGCTGACGATCGCCCAGGTGCGCCGGTTCAACGGGCGATTCCCGGGCCGAATACGCCACGCCAGGCGTCGCACAGTTCGCGCTGCACATGCGTGGGCGGCAGTCGGTGCCCGTAGGCCATGTTTTGCCAGTGCGCGGTCAGGTCTTTGCTGAAGGCCAACAGGGCCGGTTGCTGCAGTTGCTCGATGCGTTCCAGTACCTGACCTTCGGTGTCGGCGGCTTTGAGTGGCATGTCGAAGTCGTGCAACAGGCGGCTGAGCAGGGCGCGATAGAGCAAGCCAAGCGCTGCACGCGGGTTGCTCTGCCAGAGACTTTCGGCGCTGGCAGCGATGTCGGGGGGCAGGGTCTCGCGGCTGAAGTCCAGGCCGAATGCTTGCGGGGTAGGCGGGTGCGGGGCTTTTTTAGCGGGGCGCGGGCGACGGTTGACGAACGCCTGCAACCACTCACGGTAGTACCAGATCAAGACACCAATAGCGGTGATCACGGCTGCCCACAGCGTGACTTCAATCAGCGTGGCCAATGCGCCGAAGTGCTGGTTGTCAAACAGCTGGAGCAGCGCCTTCAGCCATTGAGGTAGCTTGTCGTCATCCGCGCGTTCCTCGGCGGCCTGGTTCTCGCCGAATCGATAGCGGGTGACGGTTTCCCTGTTCTTGAACGGTGGCTGTTCGAGGAGGGTCTTGATGCTGTCCCGGGACGCCTGGCTGGTCAGTTGTTGCTCCAGCAAGCGCGGACTGTCGGGCGTCGCAGGGGCCGACCCGGCCGCCCAGACGGTGGGTGCGATCGGCAGCAACAAGGTCGCTGCCAGTAACAGGACAAGGGATGCGCTGCTCAAACGCTGGGACAAGCGGCGAAACACCAGCTCGATATCCCAAGCTTCGAGCGCGGTGCGCCGGTTCAGATACAGGCTGAAGCCTGCGGCCACGTAGACCGGTTCCCAAACCACCAGCACCAGGACGTAGAAGGCGTTGGACAGGTGTTCCAGCCAGCGCCAATCCTGAGTCGCGGCGCTGATCAGCGACTGCCAGCTCCAGTCGAGGGCGACCTGTTGAGGCAACAGCAGATAAAACAGCACCATCAAACCGATCCATAACGCGCCTTCCAGATGCGCACCGATCACGGTCAGCCAGCGTGCCGCGCTGGCGTCACGCTGCAGCAACACCTGCAATCGCTGTTGGCGCGCATCACCGCTCAGGCCTTCGAGCTGCAACACGGGTAGTACGAAGCTGCGACTCAGGCTCAGGCGTCGCCAGGTCAGGCTGGCCAGCAGTTGCGGCTTAAGCAACCGTGGCCACTGGTAAAGCGCCTGCTGGAGGGTGGGCGTTTCTGCAAAAATGGCTTTGGAAAGGATGTACAACGGCAAGCGCTCGAAGGCCGGTTTCAGCCACCAGAAGATGAACACGGCCAGGGTCGGCGAATCCCACAGCAACCAGGTGAGCAACGCGAAAACCGGCAAAGTGACAATCGCCCAACTGCTCATCAGCAGGCGCCGGTGGCGCTGGCTCAACAGCACGCCGAGGTCCATGGCTTCCCAGGTCGGTCTTGGGCGAATGACCACTGTGGTGTCACTCAGGCGCATGGTGGGTCCGTCCGGCGAATAGCAGGTAAACCGCCACCAGCACCCAGAGGGCCGCACCGACCAGGTATTTGGTCAGGGGCGCCGGGGTCGCCATCGACGACCAGTAGGCTTCGATAAATGCCGCGATCAGCAGAAACAACATGACGCCGCAAATCAGCAGCACGCTCTTGCGGGCCGCCAGGCGCAAGGCTTCGGCACGGGACAGGCGTCCCGGTGCAATCAACGCCCAACCCAGTTGCAGGCCTGCGGCACCCGCCAGGGCAATGGCCGTCAATTCAAAGGCACCGTGGCCGACCACGAATGACCAGAAGCTTTGCCCGTAGCCAATATGCGTCAGGTGCCCGGCCACCGCGCCGATCATCAAACCGTTGAAGACCAGGAAAAACGCGCTGCCCAGGCCAAACAGCAATCCGCTGGCGTAGGTCTGAAAGGCGATCCCGATGTTGTGCATGATGTAGTAGCCGAACATCGCCCAATCTTCACTGGCTGCCCGCTCCATCGAGCGCCCCAGGTGACCGGCATCGGGGTCGTACATGCTTTGCATGTCGCTGAGCTGATCGGCCGGAATCAGGTTATAGACCAGGTCCGGAAACAGATACACGAGTCCTGCAAACGCGATCAGGCTGCCGAAAAACATCAGGCTGGCGGCGAGCACGAAGCGCCATTGTTCGCGTACCAGCCGGGGGAAGCCGGCCAGGATGAAACCCAGCGCATGGGCCCCCAGCTGACTGCGATGTCGATAAAGCTGCTGATGCCCGCGCACCACCTGTTGCTGCAATGAGTCGATCAGGAAGCTGCTGTAACCCCGCTCGCGGGCCAGCGCCAGGTGTTGGCAGATGCGCCGATAATCGGCCGGGAAATTGCCGGCTCCATTGGCTTTCCCGTCCCGCTCCAGCCTGTCCAGCATGAGGGAAAACTGCTCCCATTCGGCCAGGTGCCGATGTTCGAAAAGGCTTTGCTTCATGGCGGACCCAACAAACCGTGGGCGATGCCGTTGAGTTCGGCCACGGCGCGGGGAGCCGGAACCTGCAAGGGGCGCGCGAGGATCGAGGCGAGCTCATTGACCCTGGCGTCGGACAGTCCGGCCTGGCGTTCGGCAAACCCGAGGATGGCGCGTTGCTCGGCCAGTGTCAGGGCAAAAGGTGCGCGACGGGGATGTGAGGGTGGGAGTTGCGGGCGGGTGAGCGGCTGCTCGCGGTAGATCACCAGCGTGCCGGCGGCCAGGTCACCAAGGCGCTTGAAGTTGGGGTGTTGCAGGCAACTGATGGCGCCGAGAAAGTAGCCGAACGGCAGCATGTCGACAAATCGCAGCAGGTTGCGCAACAGTGACGTGGACCAGCCAACAGGCGTGCCATCGTCCTGAATGACCCGCAGGCCCATCCATTGTTTACCCGGTGAACACCCCTGGTTGAAGACTTCGAACAGCACCATGTACCACCAGCTCACGCCGAAGAGCAGGATCGAACCCAGCCCTGCACCGAGTTTTCCGAGCATCGCCAGGGCAATGAACAGCAGGCCCAGGATCAACCCGCGCAACGCCAGGTCGATGGAAAACGCCAGTGCGCGCACCATCAACCCGGCCGGGCGCAGTGGCAAGTCTATGCCTTCGGGCGTTTCGACCTGATATCGCGTGTCCAGTGGTGGGGACAGCGTCGCTTTCCGTGGCAGTGCTGTGGTGTCGAGCATGGGCAACCTGATGGTGTGGCCTGATCGGTTTGTCTCTTCATCGGATGCTAGCAGCCTCGCCGGGAAAAACGACATAAGTATGTATTGCACATTGAGAGCCCCGGAATGATTGAATGGCAGGATTGCTGGCCGGAGCGGGACGGGAACGCCTAGACTTCGCCAATCTTCAGTTCAGGAATAGCCCGTGACCTCCATCTTCTGGTACGACTACGAAACGACGGGTATCAATCCCCGTTGCGACCGCCCGCTGCAAATGGCGGGGTTGCGTACTGACTTCGAGCTCAATGAAATCGACGAGCCGGTCAACCTCTTTTGCCGGCCCAGCGACGACATCCTGCCGCATCCCGCGGCCTGCGCAATCACTGGCATCACGCCCGCCCGACTGGCCGAGGGCGGGTTGAGCGAAGCCGACTTCATGACCCGGGTACATGCCCAACTGGCGGCGCCGGGTACTTGCGGCGCCGGGTACAACACGTTGCGCTTCGACGATGAGATGACCCGCTACAGTCTGTACCGCAATTTTTTCGACCCTTATGCGCGGGAATGGCAGGGCGGTAACAGTCGCTGGGACCTGATCGATGTCGTGCGCGCGGCCTATGCCTTGCGCCCCGATGGCCTTGTTTGGCCGACAGACGATGAGGGGAAGGTGACCCTCAAGCTTGAACGCCTGACCGCCGCCAACGGCATCGATCATGGCAACGCCCACGAAGCGCTGTCGGACGTTCGCGCCACGATTGCCCTGGCGCGCCTGATCCGGGAAAAACAGCCGAAGTTGTATGACTGGTTGTTTCAACTTCGCAGCAAGCAAAAGGTTTTGGACCAGATACGCCTGCTGCAACCCATGGTGCATGTGTCGGGGCGCTTTTCTGCGGCGCGCAACTATGTCGGCGTGGTGTTGCCCTTGGCCTGGCACCCACGCAACAAGAACGCACTGATTGTCTGCGACCTGCACCTCGACCCGCAGGGCTTGCTCGATCTCGATGCCGAAACCTTGCGCCAGCGCTTGTATACCCGCCGCGAAGACCTGGCAGAGGGTGAGTTGCCAGTACCGCTCAAGCTTATCCACATCAATAAATGCCCCGTGGTGGCGCCGTTATCGGTTCTTCGTGCGAAAGATCAGCTGCGCCTGGGAATGGATGTTGCGCTCTATCAGCAACGCGCACTGCGGCTAAGTGACGCGCAGCAAAATTGGCAAGCTAAAGTTGTGGCTATTTATGCCCGTGAAGATTTTTCCTCGAGCGAGGATCCTGAACAACAGTTATACGATGGATTTATCGGCGACCGTGATCGGCGTCTATGCGAGCAAGTCAGAACAGTCGACCCGCTGCAATTGGCACAAGAGCAATGGCCTTTCGATGATGAACGTTTACCAGAGCTATTGTTTCGATATCGAGCACGTAACTTTCCCGATACCTTGAGTCTCGACGAGCAAGAACGCTGGCGAATATTCTGTCAGAAACGTCTGTCAGTGCCTGAATGGGGCGCGCCAAATACCCTGGATAGTTTCGTAGAGGCCGCAGCCCAATTGACCCTTACAGCGACATCGTTGCAGCAGGCGGTGCTGAATGAATGGCAGGAATATGTTCAGGATTTACGCAAACGTTTGAATCTTTGAAATCGAAAATGCCCGGGGGCTAAACTCCGGGCATAAAAAAACGCCAGCGTGTGCTGGCGTTTTTTTTGTCGCAATCGATCCGCGACAAGCGCGCGAGCTTAGCCCAGCAGGGTAGCCCAGCCTTCAACCACGTCACCGCCCCACTTGGCTTTCCACTCTTTCAGAGTTTTGTGGTTGCCACCTTTGGTCTCGATGACTTCGCCGTTGTGCGGGTTTTTGTATTGTTTAACTTTGCGAGCACGCTTGGTGCCAGTAGTTTTTACTGCGCCGCCACGTGGTGCTTTGGTTTTGGCTTCTGGATCCAGCAGCGCGATGATGTCGCGCAGGGACTTGGAATATTCGCCCATCAGGGTGCGCAGCTTGCCTTCGAATTCCAGCTCGGTCTGCAGTTTGTCGTCTTGGGACAGATTCTTCAAACGGGCTTGCAGCTCTTTGATAGCTTCTTCGGTGGCGCGATATTCGTTGATCAAGGACATGATTACTACCTTATGTAGGGCGCTGGATGCAGGTGACAGTGCGGCAATAATAGTCAGGCTGTTTCATCAAGTAAACATTAAACCCGAGTTTATTTAATTAAATTCCAGTGAATTCAGCACACATTGGATGCGCAGTTAAATAATGTGCAGCCTGTGCTACAGATATTTACAATCCAGTGCTGGTCGATGGCCAAGTACAGTGTGCCGGGTGTCACTCTGGTGCTGCGCAAACCTTGGCGCAAGCCATCGGGAAAGGCGGCGCGTCATCATTACTGCAGTTTTTCTGCGCAATCGCTAGAATGGCCGCCTTTGCGAAGTTCTGGAGTTTCCCCCTCATGCGCACTTTTCGGCTGGTGATTTCTTGCCCGGACCGCGTCGGCATCGTTGCCAAAGTCAGTAACTTTCTGGCGTCACATAACGGCTGGATCACTGAAGCGAGCCACCACTCGGACAATCTCAGTGGCTGGTTCTTCATGCGTCACGAAATTCGTGCCGATTCGCTGCCTTTCGGGATCGACGCCTTGCGCGAAGCCTTTGCGCCGATTGCCGAAGAGTTCTCGATGGACTGGCGTATCACCGATACCGAGCAGAAGAAGCGCGTGGTGTTGATGGCCAGCCGCGAGTCTCACTGCCTCGCCGACTTGCTGCATCGCTGGCACAGCGATGAACTGGATTGTGAAATCGCCTGCGTGATTTCCAACCACGACGACTTGCGCAGCATGGTCGAGTGGCACGGCATTCCCTACTACCACGTACCGGTCAATTCCCAGGACAAGGAACCGGCATTTGCCGAGGTCTCGCGCTTGGTCAAGCAGCATGATGCCGAAGTGGTCGTACTGGCCCGCTACATGCAAATCCTGCCGCCTGAGCTGTGCCGTGAATATGCACACAAGGTCATCAACATCCACCACAGCTTCCTGCCGTCGTTCGTCGGCGCCAAGCCGTACCACCAGGCTTCCCTGCGCGGGGTAAAGCTGATCGGCGCTACTTGCCACTATGTGACCGAAGAATTGGACGCCGGCCCGATCATCGAGCAGGACGTGGTGCGCGTCAGCCACAGCGACAGCATCGAAGACATGGTGCGCTTCGGTCGTGATGTCGAGAAAATGGTACTGGCCCGTGGTCTGCGTTACCACCTGGAAGACCGGGTGCTGGTCCACGGCAACAAAACCGTGGTGTTCTGATCGCTACACGGCACGGTTGAAATTCGAAGGGCCTGGGCGTTCAATCGCTGCAGGCCCTTCGCCGTTTCTGCACCGAGGACATGACCATGGCCGATCCACTGGACAAAGCCACTTCCAAGGCACCCGCCACCTTGGGCGAGGGTTGTTTGTTCGGCTGTCAGGCCGCCTTCACCGGCAGGCCAACACCTACGGATACACATTCTTCATGAGCTTCTTGAGCAATGGCCGGCCCAGCATCAGTAAAAACACCGGCCCACCCACCACCAAATAGAAGTAATAGGTCACCGCCCGCCAGATCAGAATGGCTGCCGCCGCCGTGGATTTCCCCACCATGGGTGCCAACAGCGCCGCCGACGTCAATTCCGCAGCCCCCGCACCGCCTGGCAACAGGCTGAACTGCCCCGCACTCAATGAAACCATCTGGATCAGAAAGCTCCAGGCCCACTGCAAGTCCGCGCCGAGCCCACGCAGCGCCAGGTACAACACGCTGTAACGCAAGACCCAATGCACGCACGTCAAGCCAAACACAATGATCAGCGTCTGCAGGGGCAGCTTCAGGGTGTCGGTAAACGCCGCCAGAAAGTGCAGGAGTTTTCGTGCCCAACGCATACGGGTCGAGGACTCGACGTTGAGGCGTGCCAGCAGTCGGCCCCCCATACGAATCAGCAGGCGGTGATAGCGCGCCACCACCACGCAACTGACCAGTCCACCGAACATCGAGAGGGCACTGACGATCAGCAACCACGCCATGTGCTGGCTGAGATGCTGGAACAGGGCGTAAATCAGGATCCCGCTCAATGCGCAGAGGAAAAACAACAAATCGCTCAGTTGGTCCATGGCAAACACGGCGCTGCCCCTCGCCGGTCGCACGCCGTTGCGCGCCAGTAACGCCATGATGGTCAGTGGCCCGCCGCTGCCACCCGGCGTGGCGCAATAGGCAAATTCGGCGGCCATTACCACGCCCAGGCTCCTGACCGGGCTGACCTTGTTGCGCTGATCCCCCAGTAACAGGCGCAATCGCAGGGTATTGACCACCCAACACAGCAAGATCATGCCGAACATGACCAGCAAGCTGCTCAGTGGAAAGTCATTGAGCCGCGACCAGGTTTCGCTCCCGCCCAGGAGCCAGGGAATCAGCAGCGCTGCGAGCAGGCCGATGCACAGCACAATCGTGCGACTCATGCCGCACGCCCCATGCGCTCGCTGTGCAAGGCCAGCCAACGGGTCTTGGTCATGGGTATGCGGCCCTCATCGAGCAGGCGCTTGAGGGTTTGCAACCAGTATGTACGCGAGAACTCATGACGCATGTCCACCGGGTGCAGGCCCAATCGAATCACCGGCGCTGTTCGCCAGCGATGTTCGAGTTGCTGGCTGACCAGTTTCGATACACCACGCCGCCAGGCACTGCGCGCACTCCAGACCAGCCCTGGGGCATCGATCGCAGTGAATTCAGGCAGGCGAAAAAGATGCTGCGCGTCGCTGGTGTAATTCAGCGGTAATTGGCTCAAGGCCTGGCGCGTGCCTTCGCTCATCAACCAGGCAGGAGCGACGAAACCCTGCAACGGCCAATCATATCGCTGGAATATTTCAATGCCGGCGTGCAGGCGGGTGAGGGCGGCCTCGCGAGACAAACTGTAGAACTCGCCTTCGTGCGTGTAGATCCGGCGCATGAACCAGTCGCGGGGAGTGCTCGCCTTCGGAGCGTCATCGCAGTGAAAATAACCGTGTAGCACCAGTTCATCGCCGCGCTCGAGCCGGGCGCTGAGCTGACGACAAAATTGCGGGTGGGCTTGCAGGTCGTTGTGTTTGTGAAAATCCGGCACCACCAACCAGGTGATCGGCACGCTGCCAAGCGCGTCGACGGCTTCGACAAAGGGCTGGTAATCGGCCCAGGTGGGTGGCGCGACATCGTGCAGTACCAGCAGCACGCCGGGCGCATTCATGGGTTCAGCCATTGGCGGCTCGCGGCCATTGGCTGCCGAGGACGGCGTGATAATGGCCGAGCAAACTGTTGACCACGGCGTCCCAGGCGTAATACCGCTCGACATGGTGTCGGGCTTGTTGGCCGAGGGCTGCGCTGCCCTGGTTGAACAGTTCTCGCACTGCGTTAGCCATGGCCGACGGATCGTTGGGGGCACACAACAAGCCACATTGATCGGTGATGATTTCCTCAAAGGCGCCAGCGGCCACCGCCACCACCGGGATGCCGCAGGCCATGGCTTCGAGGATCACCAGGCCAAAGGTTTCCTGGTCGCCGGCATGCAGCAATGCGTCGGCACTGGCCATCAGGCGGGCGACTTGCTTGGCAGGGCAGAACTCGTCGATGACCGTGACGTTACCCGGCACAGTGGTCGGCATCGACGAACCGACCAGCAGCAGGTGATAGCGTCGGCCCAGGCGAATCATGCAATCGAGCAGCACCGGCAGGTTCTTCTCCTTGGAACCGCGCCCGGCGAAGATCAATAGATGAGTGTTTTCGTCGAGGCCCAGCTCGGCCCGAAGGCCGGTATCGCGTGCATCGGGATGAAACACCTGGAGATCGACCCCCAGGGGCTGCACGAAAACGTTCTTTACCCCAAGGCCAGTCAGTTTGTCGGCCATGACCTGACTCGGTGCCAGTACCCGGTCGAAGTTGCCGTAGAGCTTGCTGACGTAGGCCTCGACGTTTGGCGTGACCCAGTTGCCCATTCGATTGCTGGCCAGCAGCGGCAGGTCGGAGTGATAAAAGCCGATGACTGGCACATCCAGTTGGCGACGGGCGTCCAGAGCCGCCCAGGCGGTGAGGTAAGGGTCGCCGACTTCAATCAGCTCGGGTTGCAGATCCTGCAGGACATTGCGCCAGGGCGCGAGGCGCAGAGGGAAACGATAACCTTTGCCGAAAGGCAGGGCGGGAGCCGGAACCGTGTAGATGCCATCCTGTTCGCTGAGAATGGCCCCCGGTATCAGCACGCTGTGGCGAATACCTGACCTGGTGCACAGGCGATGATGCTTGGCATCCAGATAAGTGCGCACGCCACCGCTGGCAGGGGCGTAGAACATGGTTATGTCAGCGATATGCACGATGAACATCCCTCCGGGCCGTTGATCTCCTTGGTTGACCTTTATGAAGGATAGATGTTCGGTTGGGGTTTGGAGGGGGGGGGGGCGGGGGGGAATTGGTTTCTGGGAGAACTCTTCGCGGGCAAGGCGGATCGCCGCCCGCGAAGAGGACGGATCAAACGCTAGATGCGGAAGCTGCCCACCAACTGCTTCAACCGCGCCGCCTGTTGCTCAAGGTCCGTACACGCGCGCAACGTCGATTGCAGGTTTTCCACACCTTCCTGGTTCAGCGTGTTGATTTCGGTGATGTCCACGTTGATCGACTCGACCACCGCGGTCTGTTCCTCGGTGGCGGTTGCCACCGACTGGTTCATGCCATCGATTTCGCCGATGCGTTGCGTCACGCTGCTCAGGCGCTCGCCGGCCAGGTTGGCAATTTCCACGCTGTCCTGACTGTGGCGCTGGCTGTCGCTCATGGTACTGACCGACTCACGGGCGCCGACCTGCAGTTCTTCGATCATGGTCTGCACCTGCTGCGCCGATTCCTGGGTGCGATGCGCCAGGTTGCGCACTTCATCGGCTACCACGGCAAAGCCGCGCCCGGCTTCACCGGCCCGCGCCGCTTCGATGGCGGCGTTGAGCGCCAGCAGGTTGGTTTGCTGGGAAATGCTGGTGATCACTTCAAGAATCTGTCCGATGTTCACGGTTTTGCTGTTGAGCGATTCGATGTTGCTGCTGGAGGCGCTGAGCATGTTCGACAGTTGATTCATGGCGGCAATGCTGCGGTCCACCACTTGCTGGCCATCTTCGGCCAGGTTGCGGGCATCGCTGGCCTGGCTCGACGCTTGCGCGGCATTGCGGGCGATCTCCTGGGCGGCGGCACCGAGCTGGTTGATCGCCGCTGCCACACTGCTAGTGCGCGACGCTTGCTGGTCGGAGTTGTACATCGAGGAGTTCGAGGCGGCGACCACGCGCAACGCCACTTCGTTGACCTGGCCCGTGGCCGAGGACACTTCACGGATCGAACCGTGGATACGCTCCACGAAACGGTTGAACGCGGTGCCGAGGCTACCGAACTCGTCGTTGTTCTGGATCACCAGGCGCTTGGTCAGGTCGCCTTCACCGTCGGCGATGTCGGCCATGGCCCGGGTCATCACGTGCAGCGGCTGAATCAGCAGGCGGATCAACATGCCCAGCAAGGCGATGATAATGGCGACGGCAATCACCGTGGCAACCACCGCCGAGGCGCGGAACTCGCTGAGCATCGAGAAGGCTTTGTCTTTGTCCACCGACAGGCCGATGTACCAATTGACCGACGGCAGGCCTTTGATCGGGGTAAAGGTGACGATGCGGGTCTTGCCGTCGACCACGATCTCGCTGAAGTCGTGGCTGATGCGCGGGGTATTTTGCGGGTACGCCTCGCCCAGGGACTTCATGACCAGGGTTTTGTCCGGGTGGACCAGGATTTTGCCATCGGCACTGACCAGGAAGGCGTAGCCCATGCCGTCGAAATCCCGGGCACTGAGGGTATCGATCAAGGTTTGCAGGCTAAGGTCGCCGCCCACCACGCCAACGCCTTGCCCGGCTTTCGTCGAGGCAATGGCCATGGAAATGATCGTTTGCCCAGTCGCCGCATCGATATAGGGTTCGGTCAGGGTCGGCGTGTTGCTGTTTTGCGCACCCTTGTACCAAGGGCGAACCCGTGGGTCGAAACCGTCCGGCATCTTCGCATCCGGACGAATGGTGAAGTGCCCGGTAGCGTCACCCAGGTACGACGCCATGAACGTCGACATCAGTGCTTTCTGTTCCAGCAGGGCGGCGACGTTGGCTTGTTCCGGGTTGATGGCAATGTTTTGCGAGAGGTTCTCGATCAGCAGGATGCGGCCGGTCAACCAGGTCTGGATGTTGTTGGCGGTGACATCGCCCATCTCGTTGAGATAGTTGTCCAGGTTTTCGCGGATGGCATTGCGCTGTAAATAGTCGTTATACAGGGTGAATGAGGCGAAAGTGGCAATGACAATGAGGGCGGCGGCAAGCAGGATTTTATGGCTGAAGCGTAGATTTTTATTCATGGCTTGGGGTTCCGCTAAGGTCTTAATGTCCAGCGCGTGCTTTTATAAAGGGACGCACGATGGGCAATGTTGAAAGCAAGAGATATTTCCGACGCTCCTTAAGGGAAATGTCCGACAAATTTGTGTCTGTCTGCTTTGTCGTTATTTCTATCGGCCGTGTAGGACCAAAGATTAACCATGGGTGACCAAATGCCTGATTCATTGCAACTTGTTATCGGCGCCGATCTCGCGGGGCAGCCGATCGCCCAGGCCATGCGCCTGGCGAACCGCCACGGTTTGATCGCGGGCGCTACCGGGACCGGCAAGACCGTCACGTTGCAACGTATGGCCGAAGCCTTCAGCGATGCCGGCGTGGCGGTGTTTGCCGCCGACATCAAGGGTGACCTGTGCGGCCTGGGCGCTGCCGGCAACCCCCAGGGCAAGGTCGCCGAGCGGATTGCCGGCATGCCGTGGCTAAACCACAAGCCTGCGGCGTATCCGGTGACCTTGTGGGACATTCACGGTCAGTCCGGTCATCCGTTACGCACGACATTGAGCGAAATGGGGCCGTTACTCCTGGGCAGCCTGCTGGAATTGACCGACAGCCAGCAGTCGGCGCTGTATGCCGCGTTCAAGGTTGCCGACCGCGAAGGCCTGTTGCTGCTGGATCTGAAAGACCTCAAAGCGTTGCTCAATCATCTCAAGGACAACCCCGAACTGCTGGGTGATGACGCGGCGTTGATGACCACCGGCTCCAGCCAGGCCCTGCTGCGGCGCCTGGCAACCCTGGAACAGCAGGGCGCTGAAGCGCTGTTCGGTGAACCGGCGCTGCAACTGGAGGACATTCTGCAACCGACCGCCGATGGCCGCGGACGCATTCACCTGCTCGATGCCAGTCGTCTGGTGCATGAAGCGCCGAAGGTCTACGCGACCTTCCTGTTGTGGCTGCTGGCCGAACTGTTCGAGCAACTGCCCGAACGCGGCGATGCGGACAAACCGCTGCTGGCGCTGTTTTTCGACGAGGCGCATTTGTTGTTCGCCGGCACGCCCAAGGCGCTGCAGGATCGTCTGGAGCAAGTGGTGCGGCTGATTCGTTCCAAGGGCGTGGGGGTGTATTTCGTCACCCAGTCACCGGGCGACTTGCCGGACGACGTGCTGGCACAGTTGGGCCTGCGCGTGCAGCACGGCTTGCGCGCGTTCACCGCCAAGGAGCAGAAATCCCTGCGGGCGGTGGCCGACGGCTTCCGCCCGAACCCGGCGTTCGACGCCTTGTCGGTGCTGACCGAGCTGGGCATCGGCGAGGCACTGGTGGGTACCTTGCAGGATAAGGGGACACCGGAAATGGTCCAGCGCGTGCTGGTCGCCCCACCGCAATCACGCATCGGGCCGCTGAGCGAAACGGAGCGCACGCTGCTGATAGCCGGTTCGCCGTGCAAGGGGCGGTATGACAAACCGATCGATCGCGAATCGGCTTATGAAGTGCTGATGGGGCGCAAGGGGCTGGCACCCGAACCTGAGGCGGCGCCGGCAAAACCGGCGGCGCAAGAGCCGAGCTTCACCGAGCAGGCCGGAGAGTTTCTCGGCACGGCGGCGGGGCAGGCACTGAAATCGGCGATGCGACAGGCGGCCAATCAATTAGGGCGGCAATTGGTGCGCGGGTTGATGGGTTCATTATTAGGTGGCAACAAACGCCGCTAACCCCTTGTAGGAGCGAGCGGGCGGCGATCCGACTTGCCCGCGATGAACGATAACGCGGCGCATCTGTTGCACCGCGGCGTCCCCATCGCGAGCAAGCTTTGCTCCTACAGGACTTGGTTATGTCATGCTTTGGGTCTGGCGTGCGCCGCCAGACGCTCCAGCGCCGCCCGCAGATTCGGATCACTGATGCCATCAGCCGTAGCCTGGATGGTCGCGGCCGCGTCAAAGGATAAGTCCATGGTATGCCCGGCCGCACCTTGCAGAACGGTAGGCGGCTGGACCTTGAACAGGATTCGCGTGAGGTTGGCGAACTCGTCGAACATCTGCAATTGCCGCAGCAGACGCTTTTGCTGGTAGCGCAGGCGAGTGGCCCAATGACCGTCGGTGACAATCAACAGCAAGTTGCCTTCGCGCCAGGACGCCACGTGGCAATGCGCGCGTGCGGCAGGCTGCAGCTGGCTTTCGAGCAGGCGTTGCAAATGACCCAGGCGTTGAGCGTGGCCGAGAATGGCCTTGAGCGGCTTGGCTTCGCGAAGCAGAACGGCGGGTGCTCTGGCCGTAAGAGGGCGAAATGCCATGATCAGACACCTGAAGTAACAGAGCCGCCATGGTAGCAGAAAGCACCGGATGCGCCCGACCCATTGCTTCGCGCGCGCTTTACCCATCAAATCAACAAGTAACTTCTGCCGTAAATGGCTTGAAGTTGAGCCATTTGCCCTTATTTTAAGTGAGCCCCGTCACAGCGCTGTGCCAGCATCGTGGAATAACGCCACTTTCCTCACCATCGTTTCCGGGTAGAATGCTCGTTCGCATGCGGCCATGAGGGCTGCACGGGCGACTCACGGGGCCGCCCTCCATCCCTTTAGTGTGGAAGATCCTGCCGATATGTTTGCGCCTTTGTTAAAGAAACTTTTTGGAAGCAAGAACGAGCGTGAAGTCAAACGCATGCTCAAGACGGTGCAATTCGTCAATGCCTTCGAAGAGCGAATGGTGGCCCTTTCGGACGATCAATTGCGTGCCAAGACAGATGAGTTCAAGGCCCGCATCGCCAAAGGGGAAACCCTCGACCAGCTGCTGCCGGAAGCCTTCGCGGTCGCCCGTGAAGCCGGTAAGCGCGTCATGGGCATGCGCCACTTCGATGTCCAGCTGATCGGCGGCATGACCTTGCATGAAGGCAAGATCGCCGAGATGCGTACCGGTGAAGGCAAGACCCTGGTGGCAACGCTGGGCGTTTACCTCAACGCATTGTCCGGCAAGGGCGTGCACGTTGTGACGGTGAACGACTACCTGGCCCGTCGTGACGCCAACTGGATGCGTCCGCTCTACGAATTCCTCGGCCTGACGGTCGGCGTGGTCACGCCATTCCAGCCGCCGGAAGAGAAGCGTTTGGCCTATGCCGCCGACATTACCTACGGCACCAACAACGAATTCGGTTTCGACTACCTGCGCGACAACATGGCGTTCAGCATGGAAGAAAAATTCCAGCGCGAACTCAATTTTGCCGTGATCGACGAAGTCGACTCCATCCTCATCGACGAAGCCCGTACGCCGCTGATCATTTCCGGTCAGGCCGAGGACAGCTCCAAGCTGTACATCGAGATCAACAAACTGATCCCGCAGCTGGAATTGCACATCGAAGAAGTCGAAGGCGAAGTCACCAAGGCCGGCCATTACACCGTTGACGAGAAGACCCGTCAGGTCGAACTCAACGAAGCCGGTCACCAGTTCGTCGAAGACACGCTGACCCGTCTCGGCCTGCTGGCGGAAGGCGAGAGCCTGTACTCGTCGCATAACCTGAGCCTGCTGACTCACGTTTATGCCGGTCTGCGCGCGCACAAGCTGTTCCATCGCAACGTTGAATACATCGTGCAGGACGGTCAGGTCGTACTGGTCGACGAACACACTGGTCGTACCATGCCGGGCCGTCGTTTGTCCGAAGGCCTGCACCAGGCCATCGAAGCCAAGGAAAACCTGAACATCCAGGCCGAAAGCCAGACCCTGGCATCGACCACATTCCAGAACTACTTCCGTCTGTACAACAAACTGTCCGGCATGACCGGTACGGCCGACACCGAAGCGTTCGAGTTCCATCAGATCTATGGCCTGCAGGTCATCGTCATTCCGACGAACAAGCCGTTGGCCCGTAAAGACTACAACGACCTGGTGTTCCTGACCGCCGACGAGAAATATGCGGCAATCGTCACTGACATCAAGGAAAGCATGGCTGCGGGCCGTCCGGTGCTGGTGGGTACTGCGACCATCGAAACCTCCGAGCGCATGTCCGACCTGCTCAACAAGGAAGGCATCGAGCACAAGGTCCTGAACGCCAAGTTCCACGAAAAAGAAGCCGAGATTATCGCCCAGGCCGGTCGCCCGGGTGCACTGACCATCGCCACCAACATGGCCGGTCGCGGTACCGACATCCTGTTGGGCGGCAACTGGGAAGTCGAAGTTGCTTCCCTGGAAAACCCGACCCCTGAGCAGATTGCCCAGATCAAGGCCGACTGGCAGAAACGTCACCAGCAAGTGCTCGAGTCGGGCGGTTTGCAGGTGATCGCGTCCGAGCGTCACGAATCGCGCCGTATCGACAACCAGTTGCGTGGTCGTGCCGGTCGCCAGGGTGACGCCGGTTCCAGCCGTTTCTACCTGTCGCTGGAAGACAGCCTGATGCGCATCTTCGCTTCTGACCGGGTGAAGAACTTCATGAAGGCCCTGGGCATGCAGCCTGGCGAAGCGATCGAGCACCGCATGGTGACCAACGCCATCGAAAAGGCCCAGCGCAAGGTTGAAGGCCGCAACTTCGATATTCGCAAGCAACTGCTCGAGTTCGACGACGTCAACAACGAACAGCGTAAAGTGATCTATCACATGCGTAACACGTTGCTGGCCGCTGACAACATCGGTGAAACAATTGCCGACTTCCGTCAGGACGTACTCAACGCTACCGTCAGCGCGCACATTCCACCGCAATCGCTGCCAGAGCAGTGGGACGTGGCAGGCCTGGAAGCAGCCCTGGAAAGCGATTTCGGCGTGAAGCTGCCGATCCAGCAGTGGCTCGACGAAGACGATCACCTGTACGAGGAAACCCTGCGCGAGAAACTGATGCAGGAGCTGATCGCCGCGTACAACGAGAAAGAAGACCAGGCGGGCGCCGAAGCGCTGCGCACCTTCGAGAAACAAATCGTCCTGCGCGTGCTGGATGACCTGTGGAAAGACCACCTGTCGACCATGGACCACCTGCGTCACGGCATCCACTTGCGTGGTTATGCGCAGAAGAACCCGAAGCAAGAGTACAAGCGCGAGTCGTTCACGCTGTTCTCCGAGCTGCTGGATTCGATCAAGCGCGACTCGATCCGTGTGTTGTCGCACGTTCAGGTGCGTCGCGAAGATCCGGCCGAGGAAGAGGCGCGCCTGCGCCAGGAAGCCGAGGCACTGGCGGCGCGCATGCAGTTCCTGCATGAAGAGGCCCCAGGCCTGGAGCAGCCTGAGCAGTTGGGTGAAGAGGTCGATGTGGCCCTCGCCACCGCCCCGGTTCGCAACGAGCAGAAGCTGGGCCGTAACGAGCTGTGCTACTGCGGTTCGGGCAAGAAGTTCAAGCATTGCCACGGGCAGATCCAGTAACCCCCGTTTCATACGCTGAAATACCCGCGCCGCGACCGGCTCATGCCGTCGCGGCGTTTTGCCAATTTGACCACCGCTTTTGCTGAAGCGGTGCAGACATCATCTATAAAGGAGCGCATTCATGGCTGTTGGTCTTGGTCCTTTGCCAACGTTGCACCCGGTTGCCGGTTTTGAACTCGGTATCGCCTCGGCCGGTATCAAGCGCCCGGGGCGCAAGGATGTTGTGGTCATGCGTTGTGCCGAAGGCTCAACGGTGGCGGGCGTGTTCACCTTGAACGCCTTTTGCGCAGCCCCGGTGATCCTGGCCAAGCAGCGCGTGCAGGGTCCGGTGCGTTACCTGCTGACCAATACCGGCAATGCCAACGCCGGTACCGGTGAACCGGGCCTGGCCGCGGCCGAGCGCACTTGCGCCAAACTGGCAGAGTTGACCGGTGTCGATGCAAGCCTGGTGCTGCCGTATTCCACCGGCGTGATCGGCGAGCCACTGCCGGTCGAGAAAATCGAAGGCGCACTGCAAGCCGCCCTCGACGATCTGTCGGTGAACAACTGGGAAGCTGCCGCCACCGGCATCATGACCACCGATACCCTGCCAAAGGGTGCCAGCCGCCAGTTCCAGCACGACGGCGTGACCATCACCGTCACCGGTATCAGCAAAGGCGCGGGCATGATTCGTCCTAACATGGCGACCATGCTCGGCTACATCGCCACCGACGCCAAGGTCGCCCGCGATGTGCTGCAAAACCTGATGCTGGACGGTGCCAACAAGTCGTTCAACCGCATCACCATCGACGGCGACACCTCGACCAACGACTGCTGCATGCTGATTGCCACCGGTCAGGCGGCGCTACCGGAAATCACCCGTGCCGAGGGCGAGTTGTTCGCCAAGCTCAAGCAAGCGGTGTTCGAGGTGTGCATGGAGGTGGCCCAGGCGATTGTTCGCGACGGTGAAGGCGCGACCAAATTCGTTACCGTTGAAGTCAACGGCGGCGGCACTCACCAGGAGTGCCTGGACGTCGGCTATACCGTGGCCCACTCGCCATTGATCAAGACCGCACTGTTCGCTTCCGACCCGAACTGGGGTCGCATCCTCGCGGCTGTCGGTCGTGCCGGTGTACCGAACCTGGACGTGAGCAAGATCGATGTGTTCCTCGGTGAAGTGTGTATTGCCAGCCGTGGCGCCCGCGCTGCGACCTACACTGAAGCCCAGGGTGCGGCGGTGATGCAGCAGGAAGAAATCACTATCCGTATCGAACTGGGTCGCGGCGATTGCAGCGAAACCATCTGGACCACCGACCTGTCCCACGAGTACGTGAAGATCAACGCCGAGTACCGTACTTAAGACCGAGTCGCCCCTATCGCTAGCAGGCTGGCTCCCACATTGGATTTGTGTACACCTCGAACCAGTGTGGGAGCGAGCCTGCTCGCGATGGCAGTCTGTCAGTCGCTGGCTAGACTGGCCTGTCTCCCTCATCCAAAGGTCCCGAACATGAGCCTGCACCTGATCATCGGCGACAAATTGCTTTCCTCCTGGTCCTTGCGCGGTGCCCTGGCCCTCGATCTGACCGGCGCTTCCTACACCGAAGAACTGATCAAGTTGAACCAGCCAGACACCCGCGAGCGCCTGCTCAAGCATTCGCCGACCGGCAAAGTCCCGCTGTTGAAGACCGAACACGGCACCATCGCCGACTCCCTGGCGATTGCCGAGTACCTGGCGGAACAGTTCCCCGAAGCGGGCCTGTGGCCGAAAGATATCGCCGCCCGTGCCCAGGCGCGTTCGGCGTGCGCGCAAATGCACAGTGGATTCTTCGCCATGCGCGGCAACATGCCATTCGACCTGAGCCATGACGCGCCACTGTCGCCGCTCCCGGCGGATGTGCAGGCGGACATCGAGCGCATGTCGGCATTGTGGGCTGAATGCCGCGCCGCGGCGACCGAAAGTGGCCCGTACCTGTTTGGCCGTATAACCCTGGCCGATGCGTTCTTCGCCCCGATTGCCGTGCGCCTGCGCACCTATCAGGTAAAGCTGCCCGAGGCTGACGAAGCCTATGTTCAAACCCTCTACCAATGGCCTGCTTTCAAGGCCTGGCAAAAGGCTGGCCTGGAGGAAATCGAACGGTGAAACGAGTACATGTAGCGGCCGCCGTTATCCGTGATGGCAGCGGCAAGATCCTCATCGCCCGCCGTACCGACACTCAGCACCAGGGCGGCCTGTGGGAGTTTCCCGGTGGCAAGGTCGAGGCCGCCGAGTCGGTCGAAAGCGCCTTGGCCCGTGAGCTGCAGGAAGAGCTGGGTATCGTGGTCGGCGCGGCGCGCCCGTTGATCAAGGTCCGCCATGATTACCCGGACAAACAGGTGTTGCTGGATGTCTGGGAGGTCTCGGCGTTCACCGGCGAACCTCACGGCGCTGAAGGTCAGCCATTGGCCTGGGTGACGGCGCGTGAACTGTCGGGTTACGAGTTCCCTGAGGCCAACCGGCCAATCGTGGCGGCCGCGCGCTTGCCCGAGCAATACCTGATCACGCCTGAAGACCTGGAAACCCCGGCCCTGTTGCGAGGGATCCAGAAAGCCATCGCGGGCGGCATCAAGCTGATCCAGTTGCGCGCGCCAAACGGTTACGACCCCAAGTACCGCGATCTTGCAGTGGATGCAGTGGGTCTGTGTGCCGGCAAGGCGCAGTTGATGATCAAGGGGCCTTTCGAGTGGCTGGGGGATTTCCCCTCCGCCGGCTGGCACATCACGTCGGCACAGTTGCGCAAGTACGCGGCTGCCGGTCGGCCGTTGCCGGCATCGCGCTGGTTGGCGGCGTCTTGCCATAATGCTGAAGAGCTGGCGCTGGCTGAAGAGATGGGTGTCGACTTCGTAACCTTGTCACCGGTGCAGCCGACCTTGACTCATCCGGGGGCTCTGCCGCTGGGTTGGGAACAGGCTTCGAGCTTGATCGAGGGCTTCAGCAGGCCGGTGTTTTTGCTCGGTGGTGTTGGCCCTGCGGAAGTTCAGAAGGCTTGGGCGGCAGGTGCCCAGGGTGTGGCGGGGATTCGGGCGTTCTGGCCTGAGATCTGATTTTGCGGTGAAGCTGCCGGCCTCTTCGCGAGCAGGCTCGCTCCCACAATGGATTTCTGTGAACACAATATTTGTGAGCACTAAAAATCAACTGTGGGAGCGAGCCTGCTCGCGAAGAGGCCAGTGATTGCGCTGACTATGCCCCAGGTTTCACCGCCGGCTGCCAAAGAATCTCCGCAACCCCCTGGCGTCTTGCAATCAACCTTGCCACCACAAACAACAAATCCGACAGCCGATTGATATACGCCAAACCCACCCCGGCCAACGGCTCAACAGCATTCAAATGCTGACACCGGCGCTCCGCACTACGGGCCAGGCTACGGCAGACATGGGCCTGGGCAATCAACGCCGAACCACCCGGCAGAATGAAATTCTCCAGCGGCCCCAGCTCTTCATTCCACACATCGATCGCCGCTTCCAGGCGTTCAATTTCCGCCGCATTCAACGCCTGATACTCCGGCATCGCCAGTTCACCGCCCAGGTCGAACAACCGATGCTGGCAGGGCGCCAATACCTCGATCACTTCCTTCAGCCCCGGATGCTCGACACTTTCCGCAGCTAGCCCGGCCAGCAAAACGCCCACCTGACTGTTCAGCGTATCGACCTCGCCAATGGCCTCGATCCGTGGGTGGTCCTTGGGCACACGGCGACCGTCGCCCAGACCGGTTTCGCCTTTGTCGCCGGTGCGGGTGTAAATCTTCGACAAGCGAAAGCCCATGGTTACCTCGTTAGCTGGTTGAATTCTTGAGAGACGAGCGGAGTGCTCGCCAATGGCAGGCGCAGGGTAAAGCAGGTGCCTTGACCCAGGGTCGATTGCACTTCCATCTGGCCCTTGTGGTTGTTGGTAATGATGAAGTACGAGACCGACAGGCCAAGGCCAGTACCCTGACCGATTTCCTTGGTGGTGAAAAACGGTTCGAAGGTGCGCTTGCGCACACTTTCGCTCATGCCGATGCCGTTGTCTTCGACCTGGATCTCCGCCCACGGCGGATTCAGCTTGGTGCGCAGAATTATCCGACCTGGTTCGCTGTCGTCTAAACGCTGGTGAATGGCTTGCGCGGCGTTTTTCAGCAGGTTGAGCAGTACCTGTTCCAGCTCGTTGGCGGTGCCGGGTACCGGCCCCAGCGCCGGGTCGAACTGGCGAATGATCGCCTGGCCCTTGAAGTCGAAACCGATCGCCAGGTCGAAGTCGTTTCCGGCGATTTCCACTGCTTGATCGATCAGGGCGGGCAGATCGCACGGGGCCATTTGTCGGGTGCTGCGGCGACTGAAACTGAGCATGTGCGTGACAATCTTTGCCGCCCGGGCGCCGGCCTGCTGGATGCCGTCGAGCAGCTGCGGCACTTCGCGCGCTTGCAGGTATTGGTTGACGGTCGACAGCTCGATGCCGACCTGCTCGGCCTGTTCAAGGTTCTTGGGCAGTTCGGGGGACAGCCGACGGCGGATATTCTGCACGTTGTGAAGGATCGCACCGAGCGGGTTGTTGATTTCGTGGGCCATACCGGCGGCGAGGCCACCGACGGAAAGCATTTTCTCTGACTGCACCATCATTTCTTCAAGGGACAGGCGCTGGGTGATGTCGTCGATGCGGATCACCACGCCACGCCCGGCGCCGCCCATCAGCGGATAAAAGGTCAGGGCGTAGTGGCGGGGCTCATCGTCCTTGACCCAGGTCACGCGCTCGATCTTGGCCACCGTGTGCTGCTCGACGGTTTGCTTGAGCTGCGGCAGAAAGGGCTTGAGCGGTTCGAAGGCGAGGAAGATCGGCTGGTTCAAGGCTTCGTCCAGGCGCGTACCGGAAAGGGCGCTGGCTTCCTGGTTCCACTGCGTCACGTAAAGCTGTTCGTCGAGGGCGATCAGCGCCGATGGCATGGAGTCGATGATGCTGTTGAGGTAATTTTGAAAACCCGTGAGTTTTTTCTCGATCTTGCTCCGTACCTGGACTTCGAGTTCCAGCTTGCGATTGGTGTGGCGGGTTTCTTCGGCCAGGCCCTGGGCCTGGTCATACGCGGCCTGGGAGTCATCACGGGCGCGCTTGAGTTGCTGCTCCCGTGCCTCGATCCGCGAGAGCATAGTGTTGAACGCTTCGGCCAGGCTGCCGATTTCATCGTGGTTGCCCCGGGAGGCACGCAGGGCGTAGTTCTCTTCCCGGGTCACCTGCCGGGACAGTTCCTCCAGCTGATGAATCGGCCGGGTAATCAGGCGTTTGATCTGCCGCGCGATGACCAGCCACAGCAGCACACTGAAAATCAGGATCCCCAGGCTGGCGGTCAGGGTCCCGGTGTAGAACGCCATGGGCAGCTCACTGCTGGCCACCAGCAGCAGGTGGCCGGGTGCGGTGCCGGGGCGGGGCAGGGTGATGACCTGGTTGCTGCGAAACTCGGTGACTTGCCAGGATTCGATGTGCCGGTAACGCTTGGGCAGGCTCAGGTGATCGCCATGTTGCAACTGCGCCAGGCGCTCGCCCTTGCCGTCATACAGGGCCGCAGCGCGTAGCGGTGAATAGCTGTCGAGCTCATCGAGCAGGCGTTGGGCGCTTTGCGGCGACTGCAGTGCCTCAGACACCAGGCTCGGGTTGGAGACCAGCCGGCCGATGGTCTGCAGGGCCTGGGGCGCCATGCTTTCCTGGGAGATATAGTACGCGGCGCTGATAAAGGTCAGGTTGGCAACCAGCAGTACAGTGGTCAACAGCACCAACAGGGCGGCCAGCAGTTTCTGGCCGACAGGGAGGTTTTCAAGACGCTGGCGCAATGGCATCAGGTTTATCACTGCAAAGGAACAAGTGGCCAGCGTAGCCGCTGCTCAGTCGCTGGGCAATCCAAGGCTTTGCAGGCGCGCGATCAACCTCGACTCAAGCTGATTGAGGTGCGGCAGGTTCAGTTGATGCCGTGCGGCGACTTTACAGGCATGACCCAGCAGGTAACTGATTTCGGTGCGGCGCCGGTTGCTGACGTCCTGGTACATCGAGGAGTAGTTGGCAGCGGTCGCGTGGATCACCCGTTCAACCTCCTGTTGCAGGTTTTCGGCAGCAGCCGGCTGGCCGCAACGCTCAAGCAGCTCGATCAGTTCACCGCACAGGGTGGCGACCTCACAGTGGTGCTCCTGCAACCCGCCATTGCGGCAATCGTGCAGCACCGTCAACGGATTGATCGCGCAGTTGAGTGCCAGTTTGCGCCACAACCGGGTGAGGATTTCGGTGCTCCACTCATGGGGAATACCCGCGGCGTCGAGGTCATCCAGCCAGATCGGTGCGACAGGGTGGCCAGCATCCCCCAGCCAGGTAAACCCGTGCCCGGCAAAGACTACTCGCCAGTCACCCTCGCGAAAGGCGCCTTCAGTGCTTGACGCATAAATGCAGCGCGCCTGTGGTACTTGCGCCGCCACGGCGTCCTGGCTACCCAGGCCGTTCTGCAGCAGGATCAGTTCGGCGCCGGGCA
This sequence comes from Pseudomonas sp. LBUM1649, assembly GCF_059716155.1. Lineage (NCBI taxonomy): Bacteria > Pseudomonadati > Pseudomonadota > Gammaproteobacteria > Pseudomonadales > Pseudomonadaceae > Pseudomonas > Pseudomonas sp. LBUM1649. Next base: position 5,384,628 of record NZ_CP166807.1, on the reverse strand, counting down.
CCAGGCGCGGTGCCAGCTGTGCCACGGCCTGTTCCGCGTCGTAGGCCTTGCAGGCGACCAGCAGGCGATTGATAGGGGCGTGGCTGTCGGCCGTTTCGGCGCTCACCGGATAGCGCTGTGCCTGGCCATGTTCGACCAGGGTCAAACCGCCTGCCGCCTCGTACGCCTGCAACCGGGCCGCATCACGCAGTATCAGCCGCACCGGCACTCCAGCCCGCGCCAGGCGGGTGGCCCACAATGTGCCGAGGCTGCCGGCGCCTAGAACATGCCAGGTCGTGGACATCAGCTTTTTGCTCTGTTTAAGGCGCGCATGGGAGGCTCGCAGTGAATGATCGGAAAGACCCGTTATAATCAGCGCGGATTTTAACCGCAAGCCAGGCGTGCTCCATCTTGATTGAGCGCGCCCTATTTATTGGAGAGATTACATGCCGTCGTTCGACGTGGTATCCGAACTGGACAAACACGAAGTCACCAACGCGGTCGAGAACGCCGTCAAGGAGCTCGATCGTCGTTATGACCTGAAGGGCAAAGGCAGCTTCGAGTTCAAGGAAAAGGACCTGACCGTCAATCTGACCGCTGAAGCGGATTTCCAGCTCGAAGCGATGATTGAGATCCTCAAGCTAGCCCTGGTCAAGCGCAAGATCGATGTGCAGTGCCTTGAGGTCAAGGACGCTTTTGCATCGGGCAAGTTGATGAAGCAGGAAGCTGTCCTCAAGGAAGGCATCGACAAAGAGATGGCGAAGAAAATCGTTGCTCACGTCAAGGACGCCAAGTTGAAGGTGCAGGCGGCCATTCAGGGTGAGCAAGTGCGCATCACCGGCAAGAAACGCGACGACCTGCAGGAAGCCATCGCTGCGTTGCGGGCCAAGGAATTCGGCATGCCGCTGCAGTTCAACAACTTCCGCGACTGACGTGCGAGGCGGGAACCTCTTGGCGTTTTCGGCGTCCGAGGCCCAAGCAACGGCAGGAACGATCGATCCGGATAGGGTTCGGTCTTTCTGCCGCTTTATTTTACGCGTGCCGGGTAGCCGGAAAAGTGCAGGAGAAAGCAGATGGATTTAAATGCTGAAGTAGACAACCTGGTCAGGGTGTCCCAGTCCTGGATCCCGATGATTATGGAATACGGCAGCCGTGTGCTGTTGGCGGTGATCACCCTCGCTGTCGGCTGGTGGTTGATCAACAAGGTCACGCAAAAGCTCGGTGGCTTGATAGCCCTGCGTAACGCTGACCTTGCGCTGCAAGGCTTTATCAGCAGCCTGGCGAACATCATTCTCAAGATCCTGCTGGTCGTCAGCGTGGCGTCGATGATTGGTGTGGAAACCACTTCGTTCGTGGCAGCGATCGGTGCCGCAGGTCTGGCCATCGGCCTGGCCTTGCAGGGCAGCCTGGCGAACTTCGCCGGCGGCGTGCTGATTCTGCTGTTCCGTCCGTTCCGTATCGGTGACTGGATTGAAGCCCAAGGCGTAGCGGGTACCGTCGACAGCATCCAGATCTTCCACACTGTGCTGCGCACCGGCGATAACAAAACCATCATCGTGCCAAACGGCAACCTGTCGAACGGCATCATCACCAACACCAACCGTCAGCCGACCCGTAAGGTGGTGTTCGATGTGGGTGTCGATTACGAAGCGGACTTGCAAAAAGCCCGTGAAGTCTTGCTGGAGCTGGCCAAGGATCCGCGCGTGTTGGTCGACCCGGCGCCGCAGGCAGTCATTTCGACCTTGGGTGACAGTTCGATCACCGTTTCCCTGCGAGTCTGGGTGAAAACAGAGGATTACTGGGACGTGATGTTCATGTTTAACGAACAGTCCCGTGATCGATTGAAAACGGCGGGTATTGACATTCCATTTCCTCAGCGTGTAATTCGCGTGGTTCAGGAAGCGGCAGTACAGTAACCTTGTTTTGTTAGTTGAAACACAAACCCAAGAGGTTAATAGCCTCTTGGGTTTTTTTGTGACTAATGATCAGTTCATTGAAAAAAAATATTAACGTTATGCGCGCAAGTTGCTTGCTAACAGTGTTTGGCGTGTGGCAGGCATAAAAAAACCGCCCACCTGAAGAGGTGGGCGGTTTCTTGATCTACAGAGTTCCGGTTTTACACCCTGATTACAGGATGCTCAGTGGGTACTCGATGATCAGGCGGGTGTCGTAGACGTCAGACGAGTAGCCGCTGTACGCGCCGTTCGAGCGGTAGTTGGCGAAACGTGCACGGAAAGACAGGTCTTTCGCAGGACCTTCCTGTACTACGTACTTGGACTCCAGGTTCCACTCGTTTTCCTTGCCTTCACCCAAACCGTTGGTTTTGATGTTGTCACCCATTACGTAACGGGTCATGAAGCTCAGGCCAGGTACGCCGTAGGTCGCCATGTTCAGGTCGTAGCGAGCTTGGTAGGATTTCTCCTCGCGGCCCACGAAGTCGGAGATCTGAATGGAGTTGGATACGAAGATGGTGCTGTTGCCGTCAACGCCGTAGTAGTAAGCGTTGTCGCCGCTCGACTGCTGGTAAGCCAGGGTGAACTTGTGAGCGCCCAGGCTATAGGCAGCTGCCAGGGACCACAGGTTGTTGTCCACACCCAGGGTGCCGTCGCCGATGGCGTCAACCAGGTCACCACGTTTGTCGCCCTTGGTTTTGTAACCGTTGAGGTCGAAGTTCAGCGACTGTTCGTCGTTGATTGGCACGGTGAGGTTCAGGTTGACGTAGTACTTCTTGAAGTATTCTTCAGCATCCGATGCAGCGATGGCGCCGGTGAAGTTGTCGGTGAAGGCGTAGCTGGCACCGAAGATGTTGATGCCGTCGCTCAGGCCTTTGGAGTGAAAGCCATCTTCATCTGGCAGGCCGCCGATGCTGTCACGGGCCATACCGGTTTGTTTGCTCAGTGCGGTGAAGCGACCAGCGCTTACTTCCAGGCCTTTGATTTCCTTGGAGGTCAGCAGGGTGCCGGTAGCGACTTCTGGCAGCAGACGGCTGTCGTCGGTGGCGAATACAGGGCTGGCAACGAATTGCTGGCCGTATTTCAGGACGGTGTCGGACAGACGCAGTTTCACTGCACCGCCAACCTTGCCCTGGGATTTTTCCGGGTTGCCGTCGCTGTCGTTGGCGAACAGGCCGTTGCCGCGCTTGCCCGAGCCGCCGTCCAGTTTGACCGAACCCATGGCCATGGCGTCAAGGCCGAAACCAACAGTACCTTGAGTGAAGCCCGACTCGTAAGAGAGCAACTGGCTCAGACCGGAGTCCTGGCGATAGCCGGCGGTGCCGCTGGATGGGTTGCTTGCACCGTTTTTGTAGTCGCGGTTCATATACTCAAAACGGGTTTTGAGTTTCAGGCTCGAATCGTCGATGAAACCCTTGGATTCGTCCTGGGAGGACGCCATTGCGAACTGCGAGGTGCCTGCTGCAACAGCCAGTGCGATCATGCTCCACTTCATCACGCGCATCGTGATTTGCTCCTTTGGTTTTTAGAAGAGTACTGCCGTCCCACCTGTTTTATTATCTGGGCGGCTCTTTCTTTTTGTGTCGGCGCAAACTTATATCACGCCGACAATGTTGGCGATACTTGCGCATCTAACCTTTCAGCTTCTTTACGACCCTGTCGTAAACGGCTAGCTAGATGTCGCAAATTTACAGCCCCGATGCAACCGGACTGACAACTTTAGTGCTGTTTTTCTGGACTGGCGCATCGATAAAAAGAGTCCCTGGTGAAACGTTTGAATCTCCATCGGGCTACCCTGCCACTGTTTTCTTGGTCTTAAGGCCGCCCGCTTCCAGCGGTTGCCTTATAGACGATGTGGGTATCAATGCAACAAGCGTGCACAAATCAGAAATCCATCGATTTTTTTTTCTGTCTGGCTGCCTGATGCGGTAAAAACCTCATAAAGCCGGGGGGGCATGCTTCTTTACTTCGGGCTTGACGCCGAGGTCGGCATCGTGTTTCAGCCTTCTGTCTGCTCGCGTGACAAGCAAAAGCGTTACCGGTTCACCCCTCCAGTGAGTAAAAGGCGGATATGCGAAGCACTCAGCGTAGACGTACTGTGCGGTTTTGGTGCAAAAAATTTCAATGACTGTGCTGAATTCAAACAGTCGGGCGTTTACGTAGTGTGAACAGGCCGTGGTTTTCTGGTCATTTCGGCGTTTTTTAAAGCGTGCTGGTTCTGTAATGGTGCGTTTTCGCAGAAAATGTCTCATCTCGGGGCGGACTTGAGCCATTTGTTGAACCTCGAGCGGCATAGGCAGTGGTTCGTCGTGAAGCCGGCAGGGTATGCTGCCGTCCAGTGGCCTGGCGCGCGATCTCTCTGGAGGGGCGCTAAGCTGACAAATGATGACCTGGCGGGAGTATGCGCAGTGTTCGATTTAGATCCACGACTTCAACAAGACACACTACCGATCGGCGATTTCCCGCTTTGTCGGTTGCTGTTGTCCAATGATTCGAACTACCCCTGGTTCATCCTCGTGCCACGCAGGGACGATATCAGCGAGATATTTCAGTTAAGCGTCGCCGATCAGCTGCAGCTGTGGCAGGAAACAACCTCGTTGTCAGAGTTGCTCAAGGATTCGTTCGATGCCGACAAGCTGAACGTCGCTGCCCTGGGCAACGTGGTCAGTCAGTTGCACATGCATGTGATCGTGCGCAAGCGTGACGACGCGGCCTGGCCGGCACCGATCTGGGGCAAGCATCCGGCCAGGCCCTACAGTGCAGAGCAGGTCGCGGCGATTCGCGAACGGCTGCGCCTGGTGTTGACCGATGATTTTACGTTTGTGGAGGGTTGAGTCATGAGCCTCGAAGAGCGCGTAACCGACCTTGAAAGCCGACTGGCGTTTCAAGATGACACCATCCAGGCGTTGAATGATGTCCTGGTGGCGCAGCAGCGGGTGGTCGAGCGCCTGCAGCTGCAAATGGCCGCGCTGCTCAAGCGGCAAGAGGAAATGGTCGGCCAGTTCGAGTCTTTCGAAGAAGAAGCGCCGCCACCGCACTACTAGCCGCCACCGCACTACTAATAGAAGCGCAGGCAATAAAAAACCGCGAACATGTTCGCGGTTTTTTATTGCCTTTGATCAGCGTCGCGGCAGGGCGGCGATGACGTCTTCGGCTTGCAGGCCTTTGTCACGATTCATGACGGAGAACTCGACGCGCTGGCCTTCGACCAGAACGCGATGGCCTTCACCGCGAATGGCCCGGAAGTGCACGAAAATATCGTCGCCGGAGTCGCGGGAAATAAAGCCGAAGCCTTTGGAGGTGTTGAACCACTTAACGGTCCCGGTATCGCGGTTGCTCATGTCATAGCTAGGCGAAGCGGCGGCCGGTGACGATTTGTAGAAGCTGATGGCCAGGTGCAGGGCAACAGCGATCAGGGCTGCAACCAGGCTGAACAGCACGGCAGGCTGGCCGGCAATGACCGAAATCTCCGCGATCAGCGTCAGGGTTTGCAGGACGACAGCCAGAACCAGCAGGGCGCTGACCAGGTTCTGCAGTTGATGGCGCGGGCCTTTGTTCCAGTAAGGGATAACCGGGGCAAGCGTCAGGTTGAGCAGGCCAAAAAAGGCCAGGTACAGTGCCTCGGGTTGTTGCAGGTAAGGCAGGGCTTCGGATCGCAGGCTAGGGAAGAAGGACAGCAGCAAGGCCGCTGCGCCTATCAGCAGGTGGACGATTTTCAACATTTTGATTAACTCACGTTAAGACAGCTCACAAGGAAGAGCTGATGGCGCACGGTTCGCTTCGGAATAAATAAGAGGCGTTGGACACGTACCCGGTATCAGCCTATGCGCCGCGCCCGAAAAAATAGGCACTGACGACACGCTGCCTATTTAACAGCAAAGCTGCAGCCTACTCAAATCAAGGAGTCGAGCGGTGTATCGGAGGGCCTTGCCGCCGCCCGGCGGGGCATCCGGGCTGCGGTCTGGCGACAGGCTTGCTAGAGTGGTCCTGCACCTGTTGGATGAACTTCATCACCTTTAGGGGAAAAACATGGCAATCGATATCGGTATCAGTGAAGAGGACCGCAAGTCCATCGTCGACGGACTTTCGCGCCTGCTGTCGGACACCTATGTGCTTTACCTGAAAACCCATAACTTCCATTGGAATGTCACCGGCCCGATGTTCCGCACCCTGCATTTGATGTTCGAGGAGCAATATAACGAGCTGGCTTTGGCGGTCGATTCGATTGCCGAGCGAATTCGCGCGCTCGGATTCCCGGCGCCGGGCGCCTATTCTGTTTATGCGCGCCTGTCGTCCATCAAGGAGGAAGAAGGTGTACCGGCTGCCGAAGACATGATCAGGCAACTGGTGGCGGGACAGGAGGCTGTTACGCGCACCGCCCGCGGGATTTTCCCGTTGCTCGATAAAGTCAGCGACGAACCTACGGCTGACCTGCTGACCCAGCGCATGCAGGTCCACGAAAAAACGGCGTGGATGCTCCGCGCACTGCTGGATCAATGAGATGCCGGCGCGTGGATGGCACTGTTGTTCGCGCGCTCCTTTCCTTCGGATGGGCGGCCTGTTGCTTGAGCGAATCTTCGCTTGTTGCTGTGGGAAAAGTGCCGGACTAGGACGCTCTCCCTGATCTGCCTTCCGTTGTTGGCTTATCCTACGCGGATGGTCATAAAGTCATCTGGCTATAACTTTGCCCTGGCGTTTTTATAAGCATTCAAATTGCTTTTATAGAAACCGCAAATGGCAAAGGAGTGTCAGCGATATGGAATATGAAGGCGGGAGAGATGAGGGGCGGCGTGGGCTGGCCAGGGATATAAGGATCGATCCATTTGTCAGTGAGTTCGATATGGGGCTGGCCCAGCCGTTATCCCGATCGGTGCGATTGAATGGCTTTGCCACCTGTTTGCGGCTTGAGCAGGTGTATTGGGATATTTTGGCCGACATGGCCAGGATCAATAGCTGTTCGGTCAGCGCGTTGCTGTCCCATGTTGATCGCCAAGTGCATTTGCGTCATGGCGGGGTGAGAAATTTCAGTGGGCTGGTGCGAGTGGTCTGTGTTGTCCACAGCCTCAAGGAAGGAAGTTGCCCGGTCATGGCTTGAACCTGATGATCAAAGGGCAGCGTGTCGATCTGTGCAGTCTTACGGCTGCACAGGCTGCATTTAATGGATATAATCCCGCTCTTTGCCGCAAAACCCAGCGTGCGCGGTAGCAATCTGATCGCCGAGACAACCCCCATGCCGATGTACGATTACCAATGTGCTTCCTGTGGTCATCAGTTGGAAGCCATTCAAAAGATCAGCGATGCACCGTTGGTCGACTGCCCTGCGTGCCAGGCGCCAGAGCTTAAGAAGATGCTGTCCATGCCAGGCTTCCGCCTCAGCGGCACGGGCTGGTACGAGACCGATTTCAAGACCGGTTCCAAGAAGAACCTGGCCGGCGGCGACAAAGCTGACTAGGGTTCAGGACCTGAGTTGAACCACACGCGCGAGCTCTTGCGTCATCCGTCTGCGGATCGACGCAAGGTCTCCAACCGAATGTCGAATTACGAGAAGTGAAACCACTACCATGATGCGCAGCCATTATTGCGGCCAACTGAACGAAAGCCTGGAAGGCCAGGAAATTACCCTTTGCGGATGGGTCCACCGTCGTCGTGACCACGGTGGGGTGATTTTCCTCGATATCCGTGATCGTGACGGTCTGGCCCAGGTGGTGTTCGATCCGGACCGCGCTGAATCCTTCGCCGCTGCCGATCGTGTGCGCAGCGAGTACGTCGTGAAGATCACCGGCAAGGTTCGCCTGCGTCCGGCCGGTGCCACCAACGCCAACATGGCGTCGGGCATGATCGAAGTCCTGGGCTATGAGCTGGAAGTGCTGAACGAGTCGGAAACCCCACCGTTCCCGCTGAACGAGTTCTCCGACGTCGGCGAAGAGACCCGCCTGCGCTATCGCTTCCTGGACCTGCGTCGTCCGGAAATGGCCGAGAAGCTGCGTTTGCGTTCGCGCATGACCACCAGCATCCGTCGCTTCCTGGACGAGAACGGCTTCCTCGACGTCGAAACGCCGATCCTGACTCGCGCCACCCCTGAGGGCGCGCGTGATTACCTGGTGCCAAGCCGTACCCACGCCGGTTCGTTCTTCGCCCTGCCGCAATCGCCGCAGCTGTTCAAGCAATTGCTGATGGTGGCTGGCTTCGACCGCTACTACCAGATCGCCAAGTGCTTCCGCGACGAAGACCTGCGCGCCGACCGTCAGCCGGAATTCACCCAGATCGACATCGAGACCAGCTTCCTCGATGAAAAAGACATCATGGGCCTGACCGAAGAAATGATCCGCAACCTGTTCAAGGAAGTGCTGGGTCTGGAATTCGGCGAGTTCCCGCACATGACTTTCGAAGAGGCCATGCGCCGTTACGGTTCCGACAAACCAGACCTGCGTAACCCGCTGGAACTGGTGGACGTTGCCGACCAGCTCAAGGAAGTCGATTTCAAGGTGTTCAGCGGCCCGGCCAACGACCCTAAATGCCGCATTGCCGCTCTGCGTGTTCCAGGCGGGGCAAGCATGCCGCGCAAGCAGATCGACGATTACACCAAGTTTGTTGGTATCTACGGTGCCAAGGGCCTGGCGTACATCAAGGTCAACGAGCGCGCCAAAGGCGTAGAAGGCCTGCAGTCGCCAATCGTGAAAAACATTCCTGAAGCCAACCTCAACGTGATCCTCGATCGCGTCGGCGCGGTCGATGGCGATATCGTGTTCTTCGGTGCCGATAAAGCCAAGATCGTCAGCGAAGCCCTGGGCGCGCTGCGGATCAAGCTCGGCCACGACTTGGACCTGCTGACCTGCAAGTGGGCGCCGATGTGGGTCGTCGACTTCCCGATGTTCGAAGAGAACGACGACGGCAGCTTCACCGCGTTGCATCACCCCTTCACCGCGCCGAAGTGCACCCCGGCAGAACTGGAAGCCAACCCGGCTGGCGCTCTGTCCCGTGCCTACGACATGGTATTGAACGGTACCGAGCTGGGTGGCGGTTCGATCCGTATCCACCGCAAAGAAATGCAGCAGTCGGTGTTCCGTCTGCTGGGTATCAATGAAGCGGAACAGGAAGAGAAGTTCGGCTTCCTGCTCGACGCCCTGAAGTACGGCGCGCCGCCGCACGGTGGCCTGGCCTTCGGCCTGGACCGTCTGGTGATGTTGATGACCGGCGCCCAGTCGATCCGTGAAGTGATCGCCTTCCCGAAAACCCAGAGCGCGGCGGATGTCATGACTCAGGCGCCGGGTCAGGTCGATGCCAAGGCATTGCGCGAACTGCACATTCGTCTGCGCGAAACGCCCAAGGCTGAGTAAGGCTCACCTGCAGGGCGCATCTGCGGATGCGCCCTTTCTATATACATAGAGCACTTCAAGATTTTTGTTTGCCGGCCGGCGCAAAACAGCGCGGCGGGCAATGTTTCAAAGAGAATTCGGAGCGAGTTATGGCAGGTCATTCCAAGTGGGCGAACATCAAGCACCGCAAAGAACGTCAGGATGCCAAAAAGGGCAAGATTTTCACCAAGTGGATTCGTGAGCTGACCGTCGCGGCCCGTCAGGGTGGTGGCGATCCAGGCTCCAACCCGCGCCTGCGCCTGGCGCTGGACAAGGCCCTTGGTGCGAACATGAGCCGCGACATCATTGATCGCGCGGTTGCCCGTGGTGCCGGTGCTGCCGATACCGACGATATGGTCGAGCTGACCTACGAAGGGTACGGCCCGGGTGGCGTGGCGGTGATGGTCGAGTGCATGACCGACAATCGCAATCGCACCGCAGCCGCGGTTCGTCACGCGTTCAGCAAGTGCGGCGGTAACCTCGGCACCGACGGTTCGGTGGCGTACCTGTTCGAGCGCAAGGGACAAATTTCCTTCGCCCAGGGCGTTGACGAAGATGCGCTGATGGAAGCGGCCATGGAAGCCGATGCCGATGACGTGGTGACCAACGAAGACGGTTCCATCGATGTCTTCACCTCATTTGCCGGGTTCTATTCCGTGCGTAACGCGCTTGAAGCGGCCGGTTTCAAAGGTGATGACGCAGAAATCGTCATGCTGCCGACCACCAGTGCCGAACTGGACCTGGAAGGGGCGGAGAAAGTCCTCAAGCTGATCGACATGCTAGAAGACCTGGATGACGTGCAGAATGTCTACTCCAATGCCGATATTCCGGAGTCAGTGGCCGCACAGCTCGGTTAAGGGCGACGAGGATCCTTTGTGGGAGCGAGCCTGCTCGCGAATGCGGATTTTCAGGCAACATCGTTGCTGAATATGAAACCGCTTTCGCGAGCAGGCTCGCTCCCACATTTGTTATTCACTGTATTGAATATCGTGCTTTTACTGAATCCGCAGGCGTTATGACTTTAATTCTTGGTATCGACCCCGGTTCGCGTATTACCGGTTACGGCGTGGTACGCGATACCGGTCGGGGCTGTGAGTACGTGGCCTCCGGTTGCATCCGCACCGGTGCCGGTGAGCTGCATGAGCGCCTGCAGATTGTTTATCGCGGCGTGCGGGAAATCATTCAGACCTACGGTCCGGTGACCATGGGCATCGAAAAGGTGTTCATGGCGCGTAACGCCGATTCCGCCCTGAAGCTGGGGCAGGCCCGTGGCGCGGCCATCGTGGCCGGCGCGGAAGAAAACCTGGAAATCGCCGAATACACTGCAACCCAGGTCAAGCAGGCGGTGGTCGGCACCGGAGCGGCCAATAAAGAGCAGGTCCAGATGATGGTCATGCATATGTTGAAGCTGACCAGCAAACCGCAAATCGATGCCTCCGATGCCCTGGCCATCGCCATTTGCCATGCGCACACCCGTTCCAGCCTGTTGCCCCATGGCCTGGGGGCGGCACGCAGTCGTGGCGGGCGCCTGCGTCTCTGATAGCATCAGCAATCATTTTTCTGGAATGAGGGTCATGCGCCTGTGTTGTCGGCGCAAAACCCTTGTTCTCTCAGTCGCTGGCTCAGGGCTGGCCAACGCTCAAGGATCTGTAACGTGATTGGACGCTTGCGCGGCACACTGGCTGAGAAACAGCCACCGCACCTGATTCTGGATGTAAACGGCCTGGGGTATGAGCTTGAAGTGCCCATGACCACGCTTTATCGCCTGCCGTCGGTCGGTGAACCGCTGACGCTGCATACCCATTTGGTCGTACGCGAAGACGCGCAGTTACTCTATGGCTTCGTCGGCAAACGTGAGCGAGACTTTTTTCGCGAACTGATCCGTCTCAATGGTGTAGGGCCGAAACTGGCCCTGGCCTTGATGTCGAGCCTGGAAGTCGACGAGTTGGTACGTTGCGTGCAGTCCCAGGACACCTCGGCGCTGACCAAGGTGCCGGGCGTGGGCAAGAAAACCGCCGAGCGCCTGCTGGTGGAGCTCAAGGATCGCTTCAAGGCCTGGGAAACCGTACCGGCCATGTTTGCCCTGGTGCCCAACCAGCCGGATGCCCCTGCGCCGGTCAATACCGCCGAAAACGACGCGGTCAGCGCGCTGATCTCCCTGGGCTACAAGCCACAGGAAGCCAGCAAGGCGATTTCCGCAATCAAGGAGAAAGGCTTGAACAGCGAAGACCTGATTCGTCGTGCCCTGAAGGGAATGATCTAAGTGATTGAAGCTGATCGTCTGATCGCCGCCACGGGTGCCCCCCGTGATCGCGAGGAAGTCCAGGACCGGGCGATACGTCCAGTCAGTCTGGCCGAATACATTGGCCAACCGACCGTTCGCGAGCAAATGGAACTGTTCATCCAGGCTGCCCGCGGGCGTAAGGAGTCCCTGGATCACACATTGATCTTCGGCCCACCGGGTCTGGGCAAGACCACCCTGGCCAATATCATCGCCCAGGAAATGGGCGTGTCGATCAAGAGTACATCGGGGCCGGTCCTCGAGCGTCCGGGCGACCTGGCGGCGTTGCTGACCAACCTTGAGCCCCACGACGTGCTGTTCATCGATGAAATCCATCGCTTGTCGCCGATTGTCGAGGAAGTGCTGTATCCGGCCATGGAGGATTTCCAGCTCGACATCATGATCGGCGAAGGGCCGGCCGCGCGGTCGATCAAGCTTGATCTGCCGCCGTTCACCCTGGTCGGTGCGACCACGCGGGCGGGGATGCTGACCAACCCGTTGCGTGACCGCTTCGGGATCGTCCAGCGTCTGGAGTTCTACAACACTGCCGATCTTTCGACGATTGTCAGTCGTTCAGCGGGCATTCTTGGCTTGCCGCTGGACCCGGAAGGCGCCTTCGAAATCGCGCGCCGTGCCCGTGGCACGCCGCGGATCGCCAACCGCTTGCTGCGGCGAGTACGTGATTTCGCTGAAGTACGCGCCAAAGGCCACATCACCAAGCCGATTGCCGACCTGGCCCTTAACCTGCTGGATGTCGACGAGCGTGGCTTCGATCACCAGGATCGACGTCTGTTGCTGACCATGATCGAGAAGTTCGATGGCGGGCCGGTGGGGGTAGACAGCCTGGCGGCGGCCATCAGCGAAGAGCGTCACACCATTGAAGACGTGCTGGAGCCGTACCTGATCCAGCAGGGCTATATCATGCGCACGCCGCGTGGCCGGGTAGTGACACGGCATGCGTACCTGCACTTCGGCTTAAACATTCCGTCACGATTGGGCGAGATGCCCGTGGTAGACGAGTTCCTCGATGCCGTGGACGATTAATTAACTTTTGCGCGCTGAATTTTCCGCCATTGTGCTGTCCTAGGACGGTACTTTTGCGCGAAAGCCGCAGAACATTGAAAAACAGTTGCCTGTCCGGATTGGCAACCTGAGGAGTAAGCACTAGAGTATGCGCGCGCAAAACGGGCTTGAGCCTTTCGCACATCGTTGTCGCGTTTATTACGAGGACACCGATGCGGGCGGCATCGTGTATTACGTCAATTACCTCAAGTTTATGGAACGGGCTCGAACCGAGCGGCTACGAGAGCTGGGCTTTGCCCAATCGCAGCTGGCAGGGGAGGACCTGTTGTTCGTCGTGCATTCCAGCGAAGCGCGCTACCACGCGCCGGCGCGACTGGACGACGAACTGCTGGTAAGCGCTGAAGTAATCGAATTGAACCGTGCCAGCCTGCGCTTCAAACAGCAGGTCAGGCGGGCTACGGATGATGCGCTGCTCTGTGAAGGGCAGTTTTTGGTGGCCTGTGTGCGCACTGACAGTTTGAAACCCCGGGCCATTCCCGAAGCTCTACGAGCGGCCTTTGCCGCCGTGAGCGGCGCGGGTACACACTCAAAGCAGGAGATAAAGCGTGGAAGCTAACGTCGTCGACCATTCCTCCATGTGGAGCCTGGTCAGCAATGCCAGTATCGTGGTGCAACTGGTAATGCTGACCCTGGTAGCCGCATCGGTGACCTCATGGATCATGATCTTTCAGCGCAGCAACCTGCTGCGCGCCGGTCGACGCGCCCTGGAGAGCTTCGAAGAGCGCTTCTGGTCGGGTATCGACCTGTCCAAACTCTACCGTCAGGCGGGTAGCAACCCGGACCCGGATTCCGGCGTCGAGCAGATCTTCCGCGCCGGCTTCAAGGAATTTTCCCGTCTGCGCCAGCAGCCAGGGGTCGATCCCGAGGCGGTCATGGAAGGCGTGGCCCGTGCCATGCGCGTTGCCATTTCCCGTGAAGAAGAAAAGCTCGAGCAGAGCCTGCCGTTCCTCGCCACCGTCGGTTCCGTGAGCCCGTATATCGGTCTGTTCGGTACGGTCTGGGGCATCATGAACTCCTTCCGTGGCCTGGCGACTGCCCAGCAAGCCACTCTGGCCACTGTGGCACCGGGTATCGCCGAAGCCCTGATCGCCACCGCGATCGGTCTGTTCGCCGCTATTCCAGCCGTTATCGCTTACAACCGTTTTGCTGCCCGCAGCGAAACCTTGCTGGGCCGTTACTACACCTTCGCCGATGAATTCCAGGCGATCCTGCACCGCAAAGTGCACACCAGCGAAGAATAAGCAGGTAATTTCCAATGGCTTTAATCGCTCGAGCTCGCAAAAAGCGCAAGCCGGTCGCCGAGATGAACGTGGTGCCCTACATCGACGTGATGTTGGTGCTGCTGGTCATCTTCATGGTGACCGCGCCAATGCTCAATCAGGGCGTGAAAGTTGATCTGCCCAAGGTTTCCAGCGAAGCCTTGCCGCAGGACAACAACACCCAGGTCCTGACCATTTCGATCAAGTCTGACAAGACCTACTACTGGAACCTTGGCAGCGAAGTCGACACCGAGAAGCAGCAGGACAGGGCCATGACCTTGCCGCAAATGACCGACGCCGTGACCAAGATCATTCGCGTGGGCAATGAAGGCGGCAAGCGCACCCAGGTCTTCATTCGCGGTGACAAGAGTGTCGACTACGGCTCCGTCATGGGCGCCATGGGCGGGTTGCAGAAAGCCGGCGTGGGTAATGTTGGCTTGATTACCGAGGCGCCCTGATGCAGCAACAGCGAGAGCCGTCCGCCTCGGAAAGCTACTTCTGGCCTAGTGTCTGGGCGATTGGCTTGCACTTGCTGGTGTTCGGCATGCTGTTCGTCAGTTTTGCCTTCACCCCGGAGTTGCCGCCGGCCAAGCCGATTGTCCAGGCGACCCTGTACCAGCTGAAATCGAAAAGTCAGGCAACCACCCAGACCAATCAGAAGATTGCGGGTGAGGCGAAGAAATCCGCCGCGCGCCAGACCGAAGTCGAACAGATGGAACAGAAGAAGGTCGAGCAGGAAGCGGTGAAGGCTGCGGAACAAAAGAAAGAAGAAGCGGCTCAAAAGGCCGAGGAAGCCAAGAAGGCCGACGAGTCGAAGAAAGCGGAAGAGGCGAAAAAGGCTGATGAGGCCAAGAAAGCCGACGAAGCCAAGAAAGCCGATGAAGCGAAGAAGACCGCCGAAGCCAAGAAGGCAGAAGAGAAACAATTGGCTGATATAGCCAAGAAGAAAGCGGAAGAAGAAGCCAAGAAGGCTGCTGAAGAAGAGGCCAAGAAAGCGGCCGCTGAAGAAGCGAAGAAAAAGATCGTCGAAGACGCGAAGAAGAAAGCCGCCGAAGACGCCAAGAAGAAAGCTGAAGCTGAAGAGGCGAAGAAGAAAGTCGCCGACGAAGCGAAGAAGAAAGCTGCTGCCGATGCTGCGAAGAAGAAGTCGCAGGATGCGGCACGTAAATCCGCCGAAGACAAAAAGGCCCAGGCCCTGGCAGATTTGCTTTCCGACACGCCGCAGCGTCAGCAGGCCTTGGCCGATGAGCTCGGTGACGAAGTCGCTGGCAGTTTCGACGACCTGATTCGAGCGCGTGCAGCGGAAGGCTGGGCTCGTCCACCTTCGGCCCGCAAAGGCATGACGGTCGTGTTGCAAATCGGCATGTTGCCGGACGGTACGGTGACTTCGGTCAGCGTTTCCAGGTCCAGTGGCGATGGTCCGTTTGACGCGTCGGCGGTAGCGGCGGTGAAGAATATTGGACGTTTGACAGAAATGCAGGGAATGAAGCCGAGCGATTTCGCTCCGTATCGTTCATTCAAGATGACATTCACACCTGAGGATCTAGCCTTGTGAGAAACCTTCTTCGAGGAATGCTGGTCGCTATCTGCTGCATGGCAGGGATGGCGATGGCAGATGAGAAAAACATTCTGGTCACCAGCGGCAGCGATCGGGCCACCCCGATCGCGGTCGTGCCGTTCGGCAACCAGGGCGGCAGCGTGCTGCCGGACGACATGGCGGAAATCATCGGTAACGACCTGCGCAACTCGGGTTACTACTCGCCGATTCCAAAGCAGAACATGATCAGCCAGCCAAGCCAGGCCAGCGAAATCATCTTCCGTGACTTCAAGGCGCTGGGCGCCCAGTACGTCATGGTCGGCAGCATTGCGCCAGCGGGCGGTCGCCTGCAGGTTCAATACGCCCTGTTCAACGTCGCCACCGAGCAGCAAGTGCTCACCGGCAGCGTGTCGGGCAGCGTCGATCAGTTGCGCGACATGTCGCACTACATCGCTGACCAGTCGTTCGAAAAACTCACCGGTATCAAGGGTGCGTTCTCGACTCGCCTGCTGTACGTGACGGCCGAGCGCTTCTCCGAAAAGAACACGCGTTACACACTGCAGCGTTCGGACTATGACGGTGCCCGTGCCGTGACCCTGCTGCAATCGCGCGAGCCGATCCTGTCGCCGCGTTTCGCTCCCGATGGCAAGCGTATCGCCTACGTCTCGTTCGAGCAGAAGCGTCCGCGCATCTTCATGCAGAACATCGACACCGGTCGCCGTGAGCAGATCACCAACTTCGAAGGCCTGAACGGCGCGCCAGCATGGTCGCCGGATGGTCAGCGCCTGGCGTTCGTGCTGTCCAAGGACGGTAACCCGGACATCTATGTGATGAACCTGGGTTCACGCCAGATCAGTCGCGTTACCAACGGTCAGGGCATCAACACCGAACCGTTCTGGGGCAAGGATGGTTCGACCATCTATTTCACCTCCGACCGTGGCGGCAAGCCGCAGATCTACAAGACCAGCGTGAGCGGTGGCGGTGCCGAGCGTGTGACGTTCGTGGGCAACTACAACGCCAACCCCAAGCTGTCGGCTGATGAAAAGACCCTGGTGATGATCCATCGTCAGGAAGGTTTCACCAATTTCAAGGTGGCGGCCCAGGATTTGCAACGCGGTAGCGTAAAAATCCTCACTGATAGCACTCTGGACGAGTCGCCTACTGTCGCGCCCAACGGCACCATGGTAATCTACGCCACCCGCCAGCAGGGCCGGGGAGTCTTGATGCTCGTGTCCATCAATGGACGCGTAAGGCTCCCGCTTCCTACCGCTCAAGGCGAAGTCAGAGAACCTTCCTGGTCCCCTTACCTGAACTGACGCGGCGCTATACGTTGTACTTAACACACTGGGGTTCATTAGGAGTTTCACGATGGAAATGCTGAAGTTTGGTAAATTTGCTGCGCTGGCACTGGCCATGGCTGTAGCTGTAGGTTGCTCGTCCAAAGGCGGCGACAATGCCGGTGAAGGCGCGGTAGATCCAAACGCTGGTTACGGCGCAAACACTGGTGCAGTTGACGGCTCCCTGAGCGAAGAAGCTGCACTGCGCGCAATCACCACTTTCTACTTCGAATACGACAGCTCGGACCTGAAGCCAGAAGCCATGCGCGCTCTGGACGTTCACGCCAAAGACCTGAAAGCAAACGGCGCTCGCGTTGTTCTGGAAGGCAACACCGACGAACGTGGTACTCGTGAGTACAACATGGCACTGGGCGAGCGTCGTGCGAAAGCCGTTCAACGCTACCTGGTACTGCAAGGTGTTTCCCCAGCTCAGCTGGAACTGGTTTCCTACGGCGAAGAGCGTCCAGTTGCTACCGGCAACGACGAGCAGTCCTGGGCTCAAAACCGTCGCGTCGAACTGCGTAAGTAATTCGTCATGCGAACGTGCCGTCGTGCTGTAACTGTTCTGGCTCTCAGCCTCGCGCCGCTTGCGGCGTGGGCTGCGGTTCCTGTGGTCGAAAACGACTCCGGCTATAACAATAGCGGGACCAGTTATCCGCCTGCAGGTTACGGTACGAACGGCGCCTATGCCGGGGGAGGGGTTTCGGCCCCTGTCTCGGCACAGGGCGAGCTGTTCAACCAACTGCAATCAATGCAGCAACAGATCGAGCGCCAGCAAGGTGTGATCGAGGTTCTGCAAAATGATGTAGCGCGCATGAAGCAGGAAAGCCTGGAGCGATACCAGGATCTTGATCGGCGCATAGGAAGCGGTGTTGCACCTGCCGCGACTCCTGAAAATTCTTCCACCGGTGGCGATTTGAACGCCCCCGGTGCAGCAGCTGGCGCAGCTGCAGGTGCAGGAGCGGCAGCCGCTCAAGCACCCGCCGCGGGTAGCGAGCCGGCGGATCCGGCGAAGGAAAAGCTCTATTACGATGCTGCCTTCGACCTGATCAAGGCCAAGGATTTCGACAAGGCCAGCCAGGCTTTTGCCGCTTTCCTGCGCAAGTACCCGAACAGCCAGTACGCAGGCAATGCCCAGTACTGGTTGGGCGAAGTGAACCTGGCCAAAGGCGATCTGCAAGGTGCGGGTCAGGCATTTGCCAAGGTTTCGCAGCTGTACCCCAAGCATCCCAAAGTGCCTGACTCGCTGTACAAGCTCGCTGATGTAGAACGCCGCCTGGGTCATCCCGACAAGGTAAAAGGCATTCTGCAACAGGTTGTGTCGCAATACCCGGGCACTTCCGCCGCTCAGCTGGCCCAGCGTGATCTGCAAAAAATGTAAGGGCTGCTTGACCCGTTTCGAAGAAACCCGCGCTTGTCGCGGGTTTTTTCGTTAGAATTCACGCCCTTTTTATGAAACACGCTTTTTGGGACCTGCGCATTGCCGGGGTTCCTTGAAGTGCCTGACGGAGGCGGACAGCCTGTTTAGCTGTTACGCCCGTGGCGACTATGCAAGACACATTGAGAATTACCGAAGTTTTCTACTCGTTGCAGGGTGAAACGCGGACTGCTGGCCTGCCCACTGTTTTCGTGCGCCTGACCGGTTGCCCTCTGCGTTGCCAATACTGCGACAGCGCCTACGCCTTCACCGGTGGGACCATTCGCACCCTCGACGATATCCTCGAGCAAGTAGCCGGCTTTCGGCCGCGTTATGTCTGTGTGACGGGCGGCGAGCCCCTGGCCCAGCCCAATGCCATTCCCTTGCTCAAGCGCTTGTGCGATGCCGGTTACGAAGTGTCACTGGAAACCAGTGGCTCTCTTGATATCTCGGCGGTAGATTCCCGGGTCAGTCGCGTTGTCGACCTGAAAACCCCGGGTTCGAAGGAAGCTCACCGCAATCGCTACGAAAACATCGAGCTGCTGACGCCCAACGATCAGGTGAAGTTTGTCATCTGCTCGCGGGAAGACTATGACTGGTCCGTGTCCAAGCTGATCCAGTACGGTCTGGACCAGCGCGCCGGTGAAGTCCTGTTCTCGCCAAGCCACCATGATCTCAATGCTCGAGACCTGGCGGACTGGGTGGTGTCGGACAACTTGCCAGTGCGTTTGCAATTGCAGCTGCATAAATATCTATGGAATGACGAGCCGGGGCGCTGAAATGACTGAACCACTCAACACTGCTGAAAAACGCGCGGTCATCCTGTTGTCCGGTGGCCTGGACTCGGCAACTGTTGTGGCCATGGCACGTGCCGAAGGCTACAGCTGCTACACCATGAGCTTCGACTACGGTCAGCGCTCTCACGCTGAGCTGTACGCCGCCGAACGCGTCGCCCGCGACCTGGGTGTGGTCGAGCACAAGGTCATCGGTCTTAACCTGAACGGCATGGGCGGCTCGGCACTGACCGACACCAGCATCGACGTCCCGGAAGTCGCGGGTGAAGGTATTCCGGTGACTTACGTGCCTGCGCGTAACACGGTGTTCCTGTCCCTGGCGCTGGGCTGGGCAGAAGTGCTCGGTGCGCGGGATATCTTTATCGGTGTCAATGCAGTGGATTACTCCGGATACCCGGACTGCCGGCCCGAGTTCATCGAGTCTTTCGAGCGCATGGCCAATCTGGCGACCAAGGCCGGCGTAGAGGGCAAGGGTTTTCGCATTCAGGCACCGCTGCAAAACCTCAGCAAGGCGCAGATCGTCCAGGCAGGTGTAAAGCTTGGCGTGGACTACGGCCTGACCGTTTCCTGCTATCAGGCCGACGATAACGGCCGTGCCTGCGGCAAGTGCGACAGCTGCCGACTGCGTGCAGAAGGCTTTGCCGCGGCCGGAATCAGCGACCCAACACCTTATTTTTGAATTATTTTAAAATAGGTGTTGAATAGTCCTTAAAAATCAGTATTATACGCGCCACCACACAGCGGGTCGTTAGCTCAGTTGGTAGAGCAGTTGGCTTTTAACCAATTGGTCGTAGGTTCGAATCCCACACGACCCACCATTTTTGGCGGTTTAGAAAATCCGGAAGGCCCACGAAAGTGAGGATTTCCGGGTTTTTTTTTGCCCGCGATTTAACTCCGCCCGATTCCTGGGCTGTACTGCAGGGCGCAGGTCAGAATCATCTTTTGCATCCATCCGATATTCTGTAGCCTTGCGCAGCTTCAACGCTGTCCGTGCCTGATCAATACTCACTTTCCCGGCGGTACCCTGATGGGTCCGGAGCCGGGTGTATACTCGACTTTCGCGCGAATGCGCCTGCAGGTCTTGCGAACATGACGCAGATTCCCGAACGCCTTCTGGTTCAAGCCCACCTCGACGCCAAGCAGCCCAAGCCGCTGACCGCCGATGAGGAAGCTTATTATCGTGCCGCCATCGCCGCCGAGCTAAAAGCTCAGGACGCGGTGCTGGTGGCGCACTTCTATTGCGATCCGGTGATTCAGGCCCTGGCCGAAGAGACCGGAGGCTGTGTCTCCGACTCGCTGGAGATGGCCCGCTTCGGCAACGCCCACCCGGCCAGGACGGTGGTGGTCGCCGGTGTGAAATTCATGGGCGAGACGGCCAAGATCCTCAACCCCGAGAAACGCATCCTGATGCCGACCCTGGAAGCGACGTGCTCGCTGGACCTTGGGTGCCCCGTCGATGAGTTTTCCGCGTTCTGCGACCAGCATCCGGAGCGTACGGTGGTGGTTTACGCCAATACCTCGGCGGCGGTCAAAGCTCGCGCGGATTGGGTGGTGACTTCGAGCTGCGCGCTGGAAATCGTCGAAAGCCTGATGGATAACGGTGAAACCATCATCTGGGGGCCGGACAAGCACCTGGGCACCTACATTCAGCGTCAGACCGGCGCCGACATGCTGCTGTGGGACGGTGCCTGCATCGTTCACGAAGAGTTCAAGTCCAAGCAGCTCGAAGACATGAAGGCGTTGTATCCGGATGCGGCGATCCTGGTGCACCCGGAGTCGCCGACCTCGGTGATCGAGCTGGCGGATGCCGTCGGCTCCACCAGTCAGTTGATCGCGGCGGCACAGAGCCTGCCGAACAAGACCCTGATTGTCGCCACCGATCGCGGTATCTTCTACAAGATGCAGCAGTTGTGCCCGGACAAGGTCTTTATTGAAGCGCCAACGGCCGGTAACGGCGCGGCATGCCGCAGTTGCGCGCATTGCCCATGGATGGCGATGAACACCCTTGAGCGCACGCTCAAGAGCTTGAAGGAAGGGACTAACGAGATCTTTGTTGATCCGGCGTTGATTCCGCAGGCGATTCGGCCGTTGAAGCGGATGCTCGACTTTACTCAGGCTGCGCGGATGAAGCTGGCTGGCAACGCCTGATATCTCTCGGCTAGTTGCAAAAAAACTGTGGGAGCGAGCCTGCTCGCGATGGCGGCCTGTCAGTCACATGCATGTTGACTGATACGCCGCCATCGCGAGCAGGCTCGCTCCCACAGTGATTTTTGTCTGCCGAAACTACTTGGTCTTCTTTGGAATGCGCACCAGCTGGGTGCCGGAATACATGTCATGCCAGCTGCGTTTCTGCTTATCGAACAGCGACCAGAAGAACCCCAGACCCACGCACAGCAACGACGCGATCGACACCACAAAGCGCAACAGCGCCTGCCACAAGCTGATGGACGAGCCATCGGCGTTCTGCACGCGCACGCCCCAGACCTGCATGCCCAGGGTCTGGCCGGAGTAAGTCCAGAACTTGGCGAAGAAGCCGAACAGCACGAACAGCAGCACCGTTGAAAGCAGTGGATCACCATCGAGCGCGCCAGCTTCGGTGAGGGTGCGCATTTTCTCTTCGCCGATGATCGCCATCTGGATCATCTTGTAGACCCCGCTGGTGACGATCAGCAGGGCGGTACACAGCAGGAAGTCATAGAACATGGCTGCCAGGCGACGACCCAGGCCAACGGCGGGGAAGTCGCCCTGGGGTTTGAGCAGGTGTTTCGACATGGCAGCCTCTGGGCGCAAAAGAAGCCATTTTACGGATTTACGCGCACAAAAAAGCCCCTGATGTCAGCATCAGGGGCTTTTTCGTTACAGAAGATTAGGCTTCTGCTTGTACTTCGTCAGCCTGCATGCCTTTCTGGCCCTGCACGGCGATGAAAGTCACTTTCTGGCCTTCTTTCAGGCTCTTGAAGCCGTTGCCCTGGATGGCGCGGAAATGCACGAACAGATCCGGACCGCTTTCAGGCGTGATAAAACCAAAACCTTTCTCGTCGTTAAACCACTTGACGGTACCGCTCTGACGTTGGGACATTTCTTATTTCCTTTGACGCAAAAAATTAATGACAGTCTCCTTCAAATGAAAGAGTACTGGGGCTGGTTGCAGGAGAGTAAGAAGACGTCGAACGGGATGTAGCTAACTTGTAGGCTACTGCCCAGGTCACGATTCCAAGCGACCCATGCAAACACAGTGAACAAACTCTACGCCAACTACGGGAGAAAAAACAAGCCCCGTGGAAGGCCCGGATTTGCTCATGTTGCTGGCACACCCGACAACTAGCACGGGCTTATGCACTGGCGGTGTTCAATTGTTTTCGATCGTTATAAGCAAAGTTCATAATCGAAGCTTAGAGCCAAACGATGCACTGTTTTATGGCGGTTGCGTTACACATTAGTGCAGTGTAAGCGCAACCGCGTTACTTATAGGAACAGTCAATCAGCCGCGATAGTAGCGTTGTGGAACAAATGGCATTTTGCTTACAAGCAACGCTACCTTTTTCCCACGCACAATTGCCCAAACCGGCGTATCGAGGGCGATGTAAGCGCTATCCAGGTAACCCATGGCCAAAGGGCCACCCAGGGTCGGTCCGAAGCCGCCGCTGCAAACGCTGCCGATGATTTCACCGGCTTCGTTGACGATTTCGGCACCTTCGCGCACCGGGGTGCGTTCCTGCGGTAGCAGGCCGACGCGCTTGCGGGTAACACCGGCTTGTTGTTGGGCGAATACGCTTTCTGCGCCAGGGAAGCCGCCGGCGCGCACACCATCAGCACGACGTGGCTTGGAGATGGCCCACAACAGGCTGGCTTCGATCGGGGTGGTGTCAGTGTTCATGTCATGGCCGTACAGGCACAGGCCGGCTTCCAGGCGCAGCGAATCGCGCGCGCCGAGGCCGATGGCCGCCACCTCAGGCTCGGCCAGCAGGGCCCGGGCCAGGGCCTCGGCGCTATCGGCCGGTACCGAGATTTCGAAACCGTCTTCGCCGGTGTAACCGGAGCGGCTGACAAAGCATTCCACGCCGAGCAATTTCACGCGGGCGAACTGCATGAAGGTCATCTTTGCAACCTCTGGCGCCAGGCGTGCCAGCACGGTCACTGCGGCCGGACCTTGCAGGGCGAGCAGGGCGCGTTCTTCAAACAGCGGCTCGATGGTGCACTGGTCGCCGATGTGCTTGCGCAGGTGAGCCAGATCCTGGTCCTTGCAGGCGGCGTTGACCACCAGAAACAGTTCGTCGTTACCCAGGTTGGCGACCATCAGGTCGTCGAGGATGCCACCGGTCTCGTTGGTGAACATCGCGTAGCGCTGCATGCCCACCGGCAAGTCGACGATGTCCACTGGCACCAGGGTTTCCATGGCCTTGGCGGCATTGGCGCCGGTCAGGCGAATCTGGCCCATGTGCGAGACATCGAACAGGCCGGCCTGCTCGCGGGTGTGCTGGTGTTCTTTCATCACTCCCAGCGGGTACTGCACCGGCATGTCATAGCCGGCGAACGGCACCATGCGCGCGCCCAATTCGATATGCAGGGCGTGCAACGGCGTTTTCAACAGTTGTTCGGTGGACATATTCAGCTCCTGGAGAAGTGTGAAGATGAGCGCGCATCAGCACTCGATAATGTTGACCGCCAAACCGCCACGGGCGGTTTCCTTGTATTTGCTTTTCATGTCGGCACCGGTCTGGCGCATGGTGCGGATGACCTTGTCGAGGGACACGAAGTGCTGCCCGTCGCCCCGCATGGCCATGCGCACGGCATTGATGGCCTTGACCGAGCCCATGGCGTTGCGTTCGATGCAAGGTACTTGCACCAGCCCGCCAATCGGGTCGCAGGTCAGTCCGAGGTTGTGCTCCATGCCGATTTCCGCGGCGTTTTCCACTTGCTGCACGGTGCCGCCAAGCACCTCGCACAGGGCGCCCGCCGCCATGGAACACGCCACGCCGACTTCGCCCTGGCAGCCGACTTCGGCGCCCGAGATCGAGGCGTTTTCCTTGTACAGAATGCCGATGGCCGCGGCGGTCAGCAGAAAGCGCACCACCCCGTCATCGTTCGCGCCGGGAATGAAGCGCATGTAGTAATGCAGCACCGCTGGGATGATCCCCGCCGCGCCGTTGGTCGGGGCTGTCACCACGCGCCCGCCATTGGCGTTTTCTTCGTTTACCGCCAGGGCGTACAGGTTGACCCAGTCCAATACCGACAGTGGATCGCGCAGTGCCGATTCGGGGTTGTTGCACAATTGCCGATGCAGCGCTGCTGCCCGGCGTTTGACCTTCAGGCCACCGGGCAGGATGCCTTCGTTGCGGCAACCGGCGGCGACGCAGTCCTGCATCACTTGCCAGATTTTCAGCAGGCCGGCGCGGGTTTCCGCTTCCGGGCGCCAGGCACTTTCGTTGGTCAGCATCAGCTGGCTGATGGACAAGCCGTAGGTGGCGCAGTGAGCAAGCAGGTCCTTGGCGCTTTTGAACGGGAAGGTCAGGGGGGTAGCGTCTTCGACGATGCGGTCGGCGCCGGCGGCGTCTTCATCGACGACAAAACCACCGCCGACCGAGTAGTACTCGCGGCTGCGGATCTGCAGGCCCGCTGCGTCGAAGGCGCGGAAGATCATGCCATTGGGGTGATAGGCCAAGGGTTTGCGAATCATCGCCAGGTGTTCTTTCTCATTGAACGCAATGCTGTGTTCGCCGAGCAGGTTCAAACGAGCATTGCCGCGAATCTCTTGCAGACGGGCGGCAACGGTTTCGGTATCCACGGTGTCCGGGTGTTCGCCTTCCAGGCCCAGTAGCACGGCCTTGTCGCTGCCATGGCCTTTACCGGTGGCGCCGAGTGAACCGTAAAGTTCGACTTTGACGCAGGTGGTTGCAGCCAACAGCCCTTCACGGCGTAAACCTTCGGCGAAACGTGCAGCAGCGCGCATCGGACCGACGGTGTGGGAGCTGGAGGGGCCGATGCCAATCTTGAACAGGTCGAACACGCTTAACGACATGGTTGTTCTCCGGTTTCTTGTTATAGGTATGGGCGGAATCTGGTGCTTGGCACCGAACCTTGTGGGAGCGAGCTTGCTCGCGATAGCGGTCTTCCAGTCGACATTTATGGTGAATGTCAGTCCGTCATCGCGAGCAAGCTCGCTCCCACAGGGTTTTGTGGTGTTCTTGAAAGTGGGGCGAGTAAACCCGCCCCCTTATTTGTTAAGCGTAGCTTTCGATCGACGGGCAGGCGCAGACCAGGTTGCGGTCGCCGAAGACGTTGTCGACACGACCGACCGGCGGCCAGTACTTGCCTTCGATCAGCGAGGCAACCGGGTAAACCGCCTGCTCACGGCTGTATGGATGCGACCACTCGCCGACCAGCTCCGCCGCGGTGTGCGGGGCGTTCTTCAGCGGGTTGTCGTCCTTGTCCAGGGTGCCGTTTTCCACCGCGCGGATTTCTTCGCGGATGCGGATCATGGCGTCGCAGAAGCGGTCCAGTTCTTCCTTGGATTCGCTTTCGGTCGGCTCGATCATCAAGGTGCCGGCCACCGGGAAGGACATGGTCGGGGCGTGGAAGCCGAAGTCGATCAGGCGCTTGGCGACGTCATCGACGCTGATGCCGCTGCTGTCTTTCAATGGGCGCAGGTCGAGGATGCACTCGTGGGCCACCAGGCCGTTGCTGCCGGTGTACAGCACTGGGTAGTGCTCTTCGAGGCGGCGGGAAATGTAGTTGGCGTTGAGGATCGCCAGCTGCGAAGCACGCTTCAGACCAGCGCCGCCCATCATGCGGATGTACATCCAGGTGATCGGCAAAATGCTCGCGCTGCCGAACGGTGCGGCGCACACCGCGCCTTCCTTGCGTGCCATGTGCGCGTGGCCCGGCAGGAACGGCGCCAGGTGCGACTTGACGCCGATCGGGCCGACGCCCGGGCCGCCACCGCCGTGGGGAATGCAGAAGGTCTTGTGCAGGTTCAGGTGCGAGACGTCGCCGCCGAACTTGCCCGGGGCGCAGAGGCCGACCATGGCGTTCATGTTGGCACCGTCGATGTACACCTGGCCGCCGTGGTCGTGAATGATGCCGCAGATTTCGCGGATGCCTTCTTCGAATACGCCGTGGGTCGAGGGGTAGGTGATCATCAAGGCCGCGAGATGTTCGCGGTGCTCGATGGCCTTGGCGCGCAGGTCTTCGATGTCGACGTTGCCGCGGGCGTCGCAGGCGGTGACGACCACGCGCATGCCGGCCATTTGTGCGGTGGCCGGGTTGGTGCCGTGGGCCGAGGACGGGATCAGGCAGATGTCGCGACGGTCTTCGCCACGGCTCTGGTGGTAGGCGCGGATCGCCAAGAGACCGGCGTATTCACCTTGCGAACCGGCGTTCGGTTGCAGCGAGATCGAGTCGTAACCGGTGGCGGCGCAGAGCATCGCTTCCAGTTCATCGGTCAGTTGCTGGTAGCCGGCGCTTTGCTCGGCCGGGGCGAACGGGTGCAGGGCGCCGAATTCGGCCCAGGTCACCGGGATCATTTCGCTGGCGGCGTTGAGTTTCATGGTGCACGAGCCCAGCGGGATCATAGTGCGGTCCAGCGCCAGGTCCTTGTCGGCGAGCTTGCGCAGGTAGCGCATCAGCTCGGTTTCCGAGTGGTAGCGGTTGAACACTGGGTGGCTGAGGATTGGCGATTGGCGAACCAGAGTGGCCGGGATAGTCGCTTGAGTAGCAGCGGCGAGGGCGGTGAAGTCCGGCAGGGTCTGGCCAGCGGCGAAGAGCGCCCACAGGGTTTCAACGTCAGCTTGGGTGCTGGTTTCGTCGAGAGACAGGCCCAGGCGTTCAGCATCCACCACGCGCAGGTTGATCTGCTGGGCGCGGGCCTGCTCGTGCAGCGCAGCGGTTTGCGCGCCAGTGTTCAGGGTCAGGGTGTCGAAGAAGTTTGCTTGTTCAACCTGCAAGCCCAAAGCATTCAAGCCCTTGGCCAGAATCGCGGTCAACTGGTGCACACGCTGGGCGATCTGCGTCAGGCCTTTCGGACCGTGATACACGGCGTACATGCTGGCGATGTTGGCGAGCAATACCTGCGCAGTGCAGATGTTGCTGGTGGCCTTCTCGCGGCGGATGTGTTGCTCGCGGGTCTGCATCGCCAGGCGCAGGGCCGGCTTGCCGAAACGGTCGACGGAGACACCGACCAGACGGCCCGGCATGTCGCGCTTGAACGCATCCTTGGTGGAGAAGTAAGCCGCGTGCGGGCCACCGAAGCCCAGCGGCACGCCGAAGCGTTGTGCACTGCCGATGGCCACGTCGGCGCCGAATTCGCCCGGCGGGGTCAGCAGGGTCAGGGCCAGCAGGTCGGCGGCCACGGCCACCAGGGCGTTGGCAGCGTGCAAGCGCTCGGTCAGTTCGCGGTAGTCGAAGACGTCACCGTTGCTCGCCGGGTATTGCAGCAGGGCACCGAAGAACGGCGTCACGTCGCTCAATTCGCGCTCGTCACCGACCACCACCTCAATGCCCAACGGCTCGGCACGGGTGCGCAGCACGTCGAGGGTCTGCGGGTGGCAATGCACGGAGGCGAAGAACTGGTGGCTGCCCTTGTTCTTGCTCAGCCGCTTGCAGAAGGTCATGGCTTCGGCGGCGGCGGTGGCTTCGTCGAGCAGCGAGGCGTTGGCGATCGGCAGGCCGGTGAGGTCGCTGATCAGGGTCTGGAAGTTCAGCAGGGCTTCGAGACGGCCCTGGGAAATTTCCGGCTGGTACGGCGTGTAGGCGGTGTACCAGGCCGGGTTTTCCAGCAGGTTGCGCAGGATCGGCGACGGCGTGTGGGTGCCGTAGTAGCCCTGGCCGATGAAGGTCTTGAACAGTTGGTTCTTGCTGGCGATGCCTTTGATCATTGCCAGGGCGTCAGCTTCGCTCAGGCCGTCTTCCAGGCCGAGCACGCTGGTGCCCTTGATGCTGTCGGGAATGACGCTGGCGCTGAGGGCTTCGAGGGAGTCGAAACCGAGGGTGTTGAGCATGGCTTGCTCGTCACCGGCACGGGGGCCGATGTGACGGGCGATGAATTCGTTGGCGGTGGTCAGATTGACTTGAGTCATGTCGGCGCTCCTCAGGCTTCGGCTTGGGCTTTGATCAGACGGTCGTACGCGTCCTGATCCAGCAGTTTGGCGACCGCCGAAGCGTCGCTTGGCTGGAAGCGGAAGAACCAGCCTTCGCCCAGCGGATCTTCGTTGACCAGCTCCGGGCTGCCGTCCAGCGCCGGGTTCACTTCCAATACTTCTCCATCCAGTGGCATGTACACGCCGCTGGCAGCTTTTACCGATTCCACGGTGGCTGCTTCAGCGCCTTTTTCGTAGGACTGCAGCTCTGGCAGTTGTACGAAAACCACGTCGCCCAGTGCGTTTTGCGCGAAAGCGGTGATGCCGACTGTGACGCTGCCGTCAGCTTCGGTGCGCAGCCATTCGTGATCTTCAGTAAAACGCAACTCGCTCATGGAAACTCCTAGGGGGCCAGACTCGTCTGGTGGACGCGATTGAATGCTTGGGCAATGCCCTGATTTATGAGGGGTTACTAAGCAAGAACGCGGCCAATGTTTTTTTATCGTTATAAATCAATGATTTATGTTGTTTTGTGGTTCGACGAAAACGACAGCCTGTAGCGAAATCGCTACAGCCGCAGCAGAAGAAAAAAGCTGAACTGGATCAAAGCCTTGCGCAGGGCTGGTTGGAGAGGGGTGTAGCGATATCGTTCCGCTGTAGCGCTTTCAGTACAGGTGGAGGTCGCTTTCAGTGATATTTTTTTGATTCCCACGCTCTGCGTGGGAACGCCTCTTGTGACGCTCTGCGTCACGCTTTGGGACGCAGAGCGTCCCGGGCTGCATTCCCACGCGGAGCGTGGGAACGATCAATCAGCACCTCAGGCTTTGTTGGGAATCCCGTACTTGCGCAACCGATGGGCAATCGCTGTGTGGGAGGTTTGCAGGCGGGTGGCCAGTTGGCGGGTCGAGGGGTAGCTGACGTAGAGCTTTTCCAACAGGGTTTTCTCGAATTCATCCATGGCTTGCTCCAGGCTGTCGACATCGTGATCGCCTTGGCGTGCCACCGAGGTACCGGCGATGTCGAGGTCGCCAATGTCCACCAGACTGCTTTCGCAAATGGCCGCTGCACGGAAGATCACGTTTTGCAGTTGCCGCACGTTGCCCGGCCAGCGGTTGCCCAGCAACGCCGGATAAGTGCCCGGCGCCAGGCGGCAGACCGGGCGCTGGATCTGTGCGCAGGCCTGCTGCATGAAGTAGCGGGCCAGGAGCAGGATGTCCTGTCCGCGTTCGCGCAGGGGCGGGACTTCGACATTGAGCACGTTGAGGCGGTAAAACAGGTCTTCGCGGAACAAACCTTCGCTGACCATTTTTTCCAGGTCGCGGTGGGTCGCGCTGAGGATCCGCACGTTAACCTTGACCTCGCGATCGCCGCCGACCCGACGGAAGCTGCCATCGTTGAGGAATCGCAGCAATTTGGCCTGCAAGTACGGTGACATCTCGCCGATTTCGTCGAGAAACACCGTGCCCTGGTTGGCCAGTTCCATCAGCCCCGGCTTGCCGCCCCGTTGCGCGCCGGTGAAGGCGCCGGGGGCGTAGCCGAACAGTTCGCTTTCGGCGAGGTTCTCCGGCAATGCTGCACAGTTCAACGCCAAAAACGGTGAGTTGTGTCGTGCACTGATGGCGTGGCAAGCCCGGGCCACCAGTTCCTTGCCGGTGCCGGTTTCGCCCTGGATCAACAGCGGTGCATCGAGTGCCGCGACCCGTTGCGCGCGGACCTTGAGCGTGCGAATCACCGGCGATTCACCAAGCAGCGCATCGAAGCCTTCGGCGTGATCATGGTGCAGTGCCGAAAGGCGCTCACCGATGCGATTCGGTTGATACAGGGTCAGCAGGGCGCCGGCGTCGGTGATGGGTGTGGCGTCCAGCAACAACGTCTGGCCGTTGACGGTTATTTCCCGCAGTGGCAAGCGAAAACCGTGTTCGAGCAGCGCATCGAGCAGCGCCGGGTCGGCGAACAGGTCGGCGACACTTTCTCCGGCCGGCTCGCGACCGTACAAATCAATCAACGCCGGATTGGCCAGCAACACCTTGCCGGCGCTGTCCAGCGCAAGCACCGGGTCGGTCATCGCCGCGAGCAGCGCATCGAGCTGCAAGTGCCGACGCTGGCCGGGAAGAATGTCGACCACTGTCATCGCCTGCACGCCACGCACGCTCAGCAGCGCATCGCGCAGTTCTTCCAGGACTTCCGGCCTCAGAGTCGGGGCGTCGATGTAGACGTTGGGCGGGACCATTTCCACCGCATCCAGATTGAGGTTACGTCCACCGAGCAAGGCCAGGACTTCCTGGGTGATGCCGACGCGATCGATGAAGCTGACGTGGATACGCATGGTGCGGTTTTGGGTTCTGGAATGCGGAGGGTGGCAAGTATGCCTTGGAGCAGGGGGTAAGGTGAAATCCAGCGCGGGATATTGCGGTAATGAAAGTTCCCTGTGGGAGCGGGCTTACCCGCGATGACGGCGGCAGATCCGGCATTGATGTGACAGATGTACCGCTATCGCGGGCAAGCCCGCTCCCACAGTGGTTTGGGTTGACCACAGAATGTGTGTTCGGGTTATTCGAAGTGCTCGGGGTTTACCGGGTCACCGGATTTCATTTTCAACTGCTCCCGGATATCTTCAAACATCAAATCGTAATGCTTGTGGATCGAGCCGATCTGGCTGTGTGTTTTCGGAATTCCGTACTTCTCGGCAATTCTCGTCACATCCCTGGCGAAGTTGTAGGCCTCCTCCTTGGGCAGGAAGAAGGGCTCTGACATCTCCTTGCCCTGAATGCTGCCATGCATGGTGAACTGGATGCCTTTTTCACCTTTGTCATTCTTGCTGACTTCATAGTCGAGGTGCACGTTGTAGCTGACATCATCCGGTGTCAGCGCATGACGCTCAATGTGCAAGTGACCTGGCTCAAACTGTGCCATGGGCGTCTCTCCTTACGAGTAGGTAATGCCAGGTGTCGCCGTGCTGATGCGGGTGCCGGCCTTGCCCTGGACGATCGCTTCGATATCCGCGAGTGAGCCAATCACCGCGACCTTTCCAGTATGGCGCGCGAATTCGCAGGCTGCCTGCACCTTCGGTCCCATGGAGCCGGCCGCGAAGCCGAGTTTTTCCATTTCGTCGGGGTGCGCCTGGGCAATGGCTTTCTGCGTGGGTTTGCCGAAGTCGATAAAGGCGGCGTTGACGTCGGTGGCAATCACCAACAGATCGGCTTCCAGCTGTTCGGCCAGCAGCGCCGAGCACAGGTCTTTGTCGATCACCGCTTCGACGCCTTCAAGTTTGCCGGGTGCGGTGTACATGGTCGGAATGCCGCCACCGCCGGCGCAGATCACGATGCTGCTTTTTTCCAGCAGCCATTTGATCGGGCGGATTTCGAAGATGCGTTTGGGTTTGGGGCTGGCGACCACACGGCGGTATTTGTCGCCATCGGGGGCAATGGCCCAGCCTTTTTCAGCAGCGAGTTTTTCTGCCTCGGCCTTGGTGTACACCGGACCGATGGGTTTGGTGGGGTTCTGGAAGGCCGGGTCGTTGGCATCGACTTCGACTTGGGTCAGCAAGGTGGCGAATGGCACCTCGAAGTCCAGCAGATTGCCCAGTTCCTGTTCGATGATGTAGCCGATCATGCCTTCGGTTTCGGCGCCGAGTACGTCCAGCGGGTAAGGCGACACCGAGGTGTAGGCCGCCGCCTGCAACGACAGCAGGCCGACTTGCGGGCCATTGCCGTGGGCGATGACCAGTTGGTTGCCGGGATGGATCTTGGCGATCTGCTCGGTGGCGATCCGGATATTGGCGCGCTGGTTGTCCGCGGTCATGGGTTCACCCCGGCGGAGCAGGGCGTTACCGCCCAGAGCAACGACGATACGCATGGTGCATGTCCTTTCAGTTTGATCGTTCCCACGGTCCCCGTGGGAATGCATCCCGTGACGCTCCGCGTCACATCGGACGCGGAGCGTCCGTGGCGGCATTCCCACGCAGAGCGTGGGAACGATCGGATGGAGGGGGCTTCAGTCCCTACAAGTCAGCCAAGGTCGACACCAGAATCGCCTTGATCGTGTGCATACGATTTTCCGCTTGCTCGAAGGCGATGCAGGCCGGCGACTCGAACACGTCATCGGTCACTTCGATGCCGTTCTTCAGGTTCGGGTACTGCTCGGCAATTTGCTTGCCGATCTTGGTGTCGCTGTTGTGGAAGGCCGGCAGGCAGTGCATGAACTTGGTGCGCGGGTTGCCGGTGGCTTTCATCAGTTCGGCATTCACCTGATACGGCAGCAATTGCTGGATGCGTTCGGCCCAGGCTTCGACCGGCTCGCCCATGGAGACCCAGACGTCGGTGTGGATGAAGTCCACGCCCTTGACTGCGGCTTTCGGGTCTTCGGTGAGGGTGATCCGCGCGCCGCTTTCTTCACCGTACTGTTTGCAGCGGGCCACCAGGTCGTCCGCCGGCCACAGGGCCTTCGGCGCGCAGATGCGCACGTCCATGCCCAGTTTGGCGCCGATCAGCAGCAGCGAATTGCCCATGTTGTTACGCGCATCCCCAAGGTAGGCGTAGCTGATGTCGTGGATCGGCTTGTCGGCGTGTTCACGCATGGTCAGCACGTCGGCGATCATTTGCGTCGGGTGATATTCATCGGTCAGGCCGTTGAACACCGGCACGCCGGCAAACTTGGCCAGTTCCTCGACGATTTCCTGTTTGAAGCCACGGTACTCGATGGCGTCGTACATGCGCCCGAGCACGCGGGCGGTGTCCTTCATGCTTTCCTTGTGGCCGATCTGCGAGGAGTTCGGGTCGATGTAGGTGACGTTGGCACCCTGGTCATAGGCGGCGACTTCGAACGCACAGCGGGTGCGGGTCGAGGTTTTTTCGAAGATCAGCGCGATGTTGTTGCCCTTGAGGTGTTGCTGTTCGGTGCCGGTGTATTTGGCGCGCTTGAGATCGCGGGACAGGTCGAGCAGGT
The DNA here is from genome assembly GCF_059716155.1 of Pseudomonas sp. LBUM1649. Classification (NCBI taxonomy): domain Bacteria; kingdom Pseudomonadati; phylum Pseudomonadota; class Gammaproteobacteria; order Pseudomonadales; family Pseudomonadaceae; genus Pseudomonas; species Pseudomonas sp. LBUM1649. Next base: position 5,351,616 of record NZ_CP166807.1, on the reverse strand, counting down.
AGCGCAATTCGCGAGGGGTGTGGTGTTCCAGGCTCAGCAGATTGCGGTTATGGATATTGAACGCCATTTTGGATCTCCTAAGGTGTCGGTTATCCCGTTGGCCCGCACTCGGTCAGTGCGGGCCAAGGCTGATAAGTTAGTAGTCGATCGGATCGCGGATGATCGGGCAGGTCATGCAGTGGCCACCGCCGCGACCGCGTCCGAGTTCGCCGGCGCTGATGGTGATGACCTCCACCCCGGCCTTGCGCAGCAGGGTGTTGGTGTAGGTGTTGCGGTCATAGCCGATGACCACGCCGGGCTCCACGGCGACCACGTTGTTGCCGTCATCCCATTGCTCGCGTTCGGCGGCGAAACTGTTGCCGCCGGTTTCGACGACGCGCAGGGCCTTGAGGTTGAGGGCCTGGGCCACGGTGTCGAGGAAGTTGGTTTCTTCGCGGCGGATGTCGATGCCACCCGGTTTGCTTTCATCGGGGCGCAGGGTGAAGGCGACGATCTGGTTCACCACTTCCGGGAAGATGGTCACTACATCGCGGTCGCAGAAACTGAACACGGTGTCCAGGTGCATCGCCGCGCGGGATTTCGGCAGGCCGGCGACTATGACTTTCTCGACGGCTTTGTTCTTGAACAGGTTGACCGCCAGTTGGCCGATGGCCTGGCGCGAAGAGCGTTCGCCCATGCCAATCAACACCACGCCGTTGCCGATCGGCATCACGTCGCCGCCTTCAAGGGTGGAGTTACCGTGCTCCACATCCGGATCGCCGTACCAGATCTGGAAGTCGGCGTTGGTGAATTGCGGATGAAACTTGTAGATGGCGGTGGTCAGCAGGGTTTCCTGGCGGCGCGCCGGCCAGTACATAGGGTTGAGCGTGACACCACCGTAGATCCAGCAGGTGGTGTCGCGGGTGAATTGGGTGTTGGGCAGTGGCGGCAGAATGAAGCTGGAGTGGCCGAGGAAGTCGCGGAACATCTCGATGGTCTTGCCGCCGAAACTGTCCGGCAGGTCATCGGCTGAGACACCACCGATCAGGAACTCGGCGATCTTGCGCGGCTCCAGGCTGCGCAGCCACGAGCCGGTTTCATTGATCAGGCCCAGGCCCACCGAATCGGCGGTGATCTTGCGTTCAAGAATCCAGTCCAGGGCGTCGGGGATGGCGACAATGTCGGTCAGCAGGTTGTGCATTTCCAGCACATCGACATTGCGTTCGCGCATTTTGGTGACGAAATCGAAATGGTCGCGCTTGGCCTGGGCTACCCACAGCACATCATCGAAAAGCAGTTCGTCGCAGTTGTTCGGGGTCAGCCGCTGATGGGCAAGTCCTGGGGAGCAAACCATGACTTTGCGCAGTTTGCCGGCTTCGGAATGGACGCCGTACTTAACTTTTTCCGTGGTCATTTCAGTGAACCTCCAGATGACAAAACAATCGTGTTACAGGGTCAGGAAGCCGTCGTAGAGGCCGTAGGCCGCCACCAGGGCGCCGACGACCACCAAGGCGAAAATCAGCTTCTCGACGTTGGTGAAAACCGGTTTTTTGAGTTCCAGCTTGGCCTTGGCGAACAGGATCACCCCGGGGGCGTAGAGCAGGGCCGAGAGCAGCAGGTATTTGATGCCACCGGCGTACAACAGCCAGACCGCGTAGATCAGGGCCACGGCGCCAATGATCAGATCCTTCTGGCGCTCGCCCGCCGCGCCTTCGTAGGTTTCGCCGCGCACGGCCAACAGCAGGGCGTACGCCGCCGACCACAGGTACGGCACCAGAATCATCGAGGTGGCGAGGTAGATCAGCGACAGGTAAGTGCTGGCCGAAAACAGCGTGATGACCAGGAATATCTGCACCATGGCATTGGTCAGCCATAGGGCGTTGACCGGTACCTGGTTGGCGTTTTCCTTGCGCAGGAACGCCGGCATGGTGTGGTCCTTGGCGGCGGCGAACATGATCTCCGCGCACAGCAGCACCCACGACAGCAGCGCTCCGAGCAACGAGATGATCAGGCCGACGCTGATCAGCACCGCCCCCCACTGACCCACCACGTGCTCCAGCACGGCGGCCATCGACGGGTTCTGCAACTTGGCCAGTTCCGGTTGGGTCATGATGCCCAGCGACAGCACATTCACCAGCACCAGGATCAGCAGCACGGTGATAAAACCGATCACCGTGGCTTTACCCACATCACTGCGTTTTTGCGCACGCGCCGAGAAAATGCTCGCGCCTTCGATGCCGATGAACACCCACACGGTGACCAGCATCATCTTGCGCACCTGGTTCATCACGCTGCCCAGGTCCGGATTCTTCAGGCCCCAGATGTCGGCGGTGAAGATCTCCAGTTTGAAGGCGAAAATCGCAATCAGCACAAACAGTATCAGCGGTACGATCTTGGCGACCGTGGTGACCAGGTTGATGAACGCCGCTTCCTTGATCCCCCGCAACACGAGCAAATGCACGGCCCATAGCAACACGGACGCGCCGATCACGGCGGCGACGGTATTGCCCTCGCCGAACACCGGGAAGAAGTAGCCCAGGGTGCTGAACAACAGCACGAAGTAACCGACGTTGCCCAGCCAGGCACTGATCCAGTAACCCCAGGCCGAAGAAAAACCCATGTAGTCGCCGAAACCGGCCTTGGCGTAGGCGTAGACCCCGCCGTCCAGGTCAGGCTTGCGGTTGGCCAGCGTCTGGAAGACAAACGCGAGGGTGAGCATGCCGACAGCGGTGATCGCCCAGCCAATCAGAATGGCACCGACGTCAGCACTGGCTGCCATGTTTTGCGGCAGGGAAAAGATACCGCCACCAATCATCGAACCGACGACCAATGCAACCAGTGCGCCGAGTTTCAGTTTTCCGGGAGCTTCAGACATTCAGTGACTCCATTGCAGGAGAAGAGAGACAACGAGACTAAGTCCGCCAGCCATTCAGTCGACTGACTTAGATCAATCCAGGTCTACATTCCATTGTTAATAACTGAAAGATTGGCGCGCACACTACGATTGCCGGTAATGCTTGTTCCAGAGGCTTCGTTGAATTTTTGTTGAAACTTTTTCGCATTCCTTGCGATGTATGACGCTAGTCCCTTTTTTTCAATTCGCAAATTTTCCTCATGGTTGTAAGAACAGAAATGGCTTATTTAAAACTCGTATAAAGCGAATGATTATATCGATGCCCATTTCGACATATTTGGGAATTAAAAGGCCGTTGGTTGGCGTTATCCAATAAACGTCATTACGCTTCATCCATTTAGTTAATACAGGTTTAGTGACGATCTCGCGGCTACTGCCGCCCCTTGGGAACTGGAGACGCCGCCCATGTCGCAATCGACGCAAAAGCTTCGCCTGAGCGCACTGATCGCCCTGGTGGTGGGGTCGATGATTGGCGGCGGGATCTTTTCCCTGCCGCAGAACATGGCGGCCAAGGCCGATGCGGGCGCGATCCTGATTGGCTGGTCCATCACCGCCGTCGGCATGCTCACCCTCGCGTTCGTGTTCCAGACCCTGGCCAACCGCAAGCCGGAACTGGACTCGGGGGTATACGCCTACGCCAAAGCCGGATTCGGCGATTACATGGGATTCTCTTCGGCATGGGGCTACTGGATCAGCGCCTGGCTGGGCAACGTCGGTTACTTCGTGCTGCTGTTCAGCACCCTGGGGTTTTTCTTTCCGGTGTTCGGCGAAGGCAACACACCGATCGCCATCGCCTGTGCGTCGGTGCTGCTGTGGACGGTGCATTTCGTGGTGATGCGCGGAATCAAGGAGGCAGCGTTCATCAACCTGCTGACGACCGTGGCCAAGATCGTGCCGCTGATCATGTTCATCGTGATCGCCGCCGTGGCGTTCAGAGCGGACGTCTTTACCCGTGACATCTGGGGACGCAGCAACCCGAGTTTCGGCAGCGTGATGGACCAGGTACGCAACATGATGCTGGTCACGGTGTTCGTGTTCATCGGCATCGAGGGGGCCAGTGTCTACTCGGCGCGGGCGGAGAAACGCGCGGATGTGGGCCGGGCCACGGTCATCGGATTTCTCGGGGTGCTGGCGCTGCTGGTGTTGGTCAACGTGCTGTCGCTGGGAATCCTGAGTCAACCGGAACTCGCCACCTTGCAGAACCCGTCGCTGGCATCGGTGCTGGAGCATATCGTCGGCCCGTGGGGCGCGTTGCTGATCAGTATCGGCCTGGGGATTTCACTGTTGGGTGCCTTGCTGTCCTGGGCGTTGCTTTGTGCGGAGATCCTGTTTGCCACGGCCAGGGACAAGACCATGCCGGCGTTCCTGACCAAGGAAAACGCCAACCATGTGCCGGTCAATGCGTTGTGGATGACCAACGTGATGATTCAGCTGTTTTTGCTGATCACGCTGTTTTCCGCCGGCACCTACACCAGCCTGATCTACCTCGCTTCATCGATGATCCTGGTGCCGTACCTGTGGTCGGCGGCTTATGCGGTATTGTTGAGCGGGCGCGGTGAAACCTATGAACACGCGTCCGCCGAAAGGACCAAGGACCTGCTGATCGGCGGCATCGCCCTGAGCTACGCGGTGTGGTTGCTGTATGCCGGTGGCGTGAAGTACTTGCTGCTCTCGGCGCTGCTCTATGCGCCGGGCGTGATCCTGTTCGCCAAGGCCAGGCGTGAGCAGGGCAAGCCGGTGTTCACCCTCATCGAGAAGGGTATATTTACTTGCGTCATCGGCGCTGCCGGGTTGGCGGCATATGGGCTGTACAGCGGATTGCTCAGCCTGTGAGGTTGCTGCTGGCGTTCCAGCCGCCCTACGACTGGCCCGCGATGCTGGGGTTCCTGTCGGCACGGGCGATCGCCGGAATCGAAGAAGTGGTCGACGACGTCTACTCGCGCAGCATCGGCTTGAACGGGGGGCACGGCACGCTATCGATCAAGCCTGCGACGGCGGATTCACTGGAGCTGACGCTGGACTTTTCCGATACCAGCGCAGTGCCAGAGATCGTCGCCAGGCTGCGGCGGATGTTTGATCTGGATGCCGATCTGATCACGATTCATCGGCATCTGGCGGCTGACCCAATGCTGGCACGGTTGATTGCGGAACGTCCCGGGCTGCGCGTGCCGGGGACGTGGGACGGTCTGGAACTGGCGATTCGTGCGGTATTGGGGCAGCAGATTACCGTAGGCGCGGCCATCAAACTGGCGGGGAAACTGGTGGCGCAATATGGCGCGCCATTGACCTCGGCGCGCGGTAATTTGACCCATGTGTTTCCCGAGGCGGCAGTGTTGGCGGCGGCGGACCTTGCGACATTGGGAATGCCGAAAAGCCGAGGCCGTACGCTATCGGGCGTGGCCCAGGCGTTACTCGATGATCCCCTATTGTTTGAACCCGGTCGGCAGGGCGGCGTGGCACGGTTGCTGGCGTTGTATGGCATTGGCGACTGGACGGCGCAATACATCGCCCTGCGGCAGATGCGGGAAATGGATGGGTTGCCGAATGGAGATGTGGGGCTGATCAATGCGTTGGCGGCACTGGAGGGTGGGCCGGTGACGGCTCGACAGTTGTTGGCGCGGGCTGAGGGGTGGCGGCCTTATCGAGGGTATGCGGCGCAGCTGCTTTGGACTTCGTTGAGTCGGCAAAGCGGATAAGCGTTTGATTGCGGCGCCTGTCGGACAGTGATGACCTGAATGCGACAGGACTTTTTAGCAAGATTCAGTTTTACTTCGTCAATGATTCTTCGCAGAGGTAATGCTCATGTCCATCATCGAAAGCGACTGGAAGAAGTTCAAGGAACTGCACAAGCTTGCGCTCGACCGTTTCTGCCAAGGTGTGTTAGCCGATGCCCAGACCATCACTCAACATGGTGCGCGTTCGGCTCAAGCCAGGTATGGGATGCTTTATCGGCTGATGCGCGACCGGGACAAAGACATCGTCCGGACTTTCGATCCTTACAGTCGCTCTAACGCACTTATGGCTTTGAGAATGATGGTCAGGCACGACTTGCTGACCGATGCAGAGCTGTCGGTCCTCAGCGAAGCGGCGCGGGAAGAGATTGCTGACGCTGTTCGCCAGCCCTATGAGATTGAATGGGCTGATGAGATCGTGCGGCCGGACTGACAACCGCTATCACCCGCCTTCTAACAGAGAACCAGGATGTTGATCTTCAATTGCACCGAAGCCGCCGCCAACTTTTTCAGTCGTGTCCACAAGGGCAAGAAAATCACCCCGGTGGGTAAACCACCATCGCCCATTATTGAGGACGATGCGCCTGATGAGTCTGCCGAACAATGGCTGGTCCACGCCATTACCGTTCAACGCAAGCACGTGCTGTTCGTCATCCATGTGCAAACCCGCTATTGCATGATTTTTGCGGAGGCGAAAAAAGCGGACATCGAAGGTTTTGTCGATCGTTTTGCCGAGCGTTGGATAAACGGCCTGATCCGCCATGCGGGCCACCACGACATCCTTCGCTGGGTCGATGAAGAGCCGATGATGGAACGTTTCCAGGAGAGTTGCCGGGAGTACGTGTTTTTCAAACGCGGGCATCGCGGCGCGCAAAAACATCTCAATGAGATTTCCTGGGTATTCGAGGATTGCGCCGCGGAATGGGGTACGTTGCCCCCGGATGAATTCGCGGCTGGCCGCTTCGACAGTGATATGAACGACACCCCGCGAGGGAGTAAAGGCCACAAAGACTATTACTACCCGGATGAGGAAATGATCGTTCACTGGTTACGTCGTTACGGTGGCCTTGATGAGTCTCGCATTCAAGCCGCCCGAGATAGGCGCATGGAAGTGAAGCGGGAGATATGGGCGCTGGAAGATCAGCTTCGGCACGCGCTCGAGCCAGCGGCACTCGCGAAGGGCCTGCCGGACAGACGGTGAACCTGACATCTTGCCTTCAGAAGATCACCGGCTTAGGCTAGCTTAGCTAACTTTATCGAGGTGCAATATGAATGAACTGGTGCAAGTAAACATGCATGAAGCAAAATCCCAACTCTCCCAACTTGCTGAGCGTGCATGGCATGGTGACAAGGTTGTAATTGCCAAGGCCGGCAAGCCATATCTGGATCTGCTACCTCATGTCGAAACACCTCGGGCGCGCAAGCCTGGGCGGTTGAAAGGGAAAATTCGGATGTCCACGGATTTCGACAAGACGCCTGAAGACATCATTGCTGGATTTGAAGGCAGCTTATGAGGCGATTGTTATTGGATACCCATGTGTTTCTTTGGTGGTTGTCCGATGATCCCGCTTTAGGCGCAGCAGCTCGACAAATGATTGGGGAGCCGCGCAATCAGGTACTGGTGAGCGCCGCTTCGATCTGGGAGATATCGATCAAGCAGGCTAAAGGGATGCTGGAAGCACCAGAGGATCTTGAGGCGTTGGTTGAGGACGAGGGTTTTACCAAACTGCCGATTTCGCTGTTTCATGGACAGCAGGCGGGCAAGTTACCGGAGATTCACCGCGATCCCTTTGATCGGATGTTGATTGCCCAGGCTCAGGCGGAAGGGTTGGAGTTGGTTACAGCGGACGGGATTATTCCGCAGTATGGGGTACGGGTGGTTGCGGCAAGGTTGTGAGGGGGCGGCCACTATTTTTTTCCCAACCCGCCGTAGCTCCCAATGTGGGAGCCGGCAGCCTGCTGGCCGATTCCAAAAATCACCACAGCCATTAAGCCGAGGACCAACCTGTGGCGAGGTGGATTTATCCCCGTTGGGGCGAAAAGCGCCCCTAAAATCAGCAAACGTGGTGTATCAGTAATACGGCTTGTGATTATTGGCGACCTCTACGGAACCGAATTGGGCAAACCCCTCACCACAAAGGTCAATTCGCGCAGCTACTCGGGATTTAATCCTTTAACATTTTTATAAAGCGACTCAGTGAATTTACATCTATCGCTTGAGTGGTGGCAACGTCGATGACAGTTTGGGCAAAGAGCAACCGTATTCCACGTGCTATCAGCGCCGCCATTAATAAGATATTTCACATGATGGACTTCAAGAAAAGGTTCGTTTTTTTCGTTCAGAAACGGGGCAGGTTGTCCACAACCTTCACAAATGCCTTGAGCGCGAGCTAGTACCCATTTTTTCACACTATTTGCACGCGAAAGTCTCATGACCGTTGCACTGGTCAGCTTGGGGTTCAAGATGCCTGATGGAGCATCGTGCATTTGAGGTTGATGAACTTTAACCAGCTGAACTGAAAAGGATGGCTTAGCCTGTTCTATGTTTTTGCGGAACTCATCAATGTCCTTCTTTGTGAGGATTTTTTTGATGCGGCTGCTAACGCCCGTACCAAGATTTTTTGCTGAGACATACCCAGTAATTCGCGGCAAATCCAATTGCTCCATCACCGCAGAAATGTTTTGCATGCGGTACTCAACCGATGAGGCGCTACGTTTGCTCAACGGACCTTCACGCAGGAGCTGTCTTTCCACTGACTTCTTGAACGTTTTCCCGCTTAGTTCAAGGCGCAGCATTTTCAGATAAGCATCGATCGAAGCCTCAAGCTCCTGATCGCTCCAGCCACTTTTTTCCTTTTGGGTATCCATACAATCGCCGAGGGATGTAAACCCTCGGACGATACTGAATGGCCATTACTACTGTCTACGAATTTTCCTACAAGCAATAGCGACGGATCTTGCAGGAGATCCTACAAGCGCGTCATCCAACCCATCGAATGCTTCGACGACTGAAAAATCTTCGCGATTCTCCGCCACCAGAGCTTGGCGACAGGCACTCGCCGCTGCGTGTGATCATGCAGTAGATAAGGCATGTCTCGAAGCCGAATCCAACCTTCGTTCTGCCAATGCAATAGGCTCAGGGACATCTCCGGCCAATCCAACAAACTCAGCATCGGTCGGCCCGTATTTGCCGAAGGTTCAGCGTCGCGTAAGGCCGGTACCACCTGATGAGTCAGCCACTCACGCAGCAATCGATTCCCAGGGACGTAGTGATACACCAACAACGCGTACACACCGGACTCGCTGAGCATCAGTTGTTTTTCTGGTTTCCGGAAATACTCAATCCAAAAAATGCGGCGCTGATCCTTATCCAGCTTGCTGACCATACGATCACTCAGATGGACGCCCATTAAGCGACCGATATCTCGGGCGCAGAACCAGGTTTGGTTTTCCAGGAGAAGGGCATGGAGTTGAAGGTTATGACGGGTAAAGACTGTCGGGCTGCAAGGATCAGGCATGACTGATCGGTGCGGGATTTCTGCAGGCATATCCGTTACCTCTACGTATGAAATTGGAGAGGGCCGGAACCCGACGTAGAGGATCAAAGAAATCCCAACCAGCAGCTCCTTTTACACACAGGATTGCGCAAACATAGCTGGCGCCAGCATGCGTACTGTGTGAGGGAGTTGCCTCTACGTTGGGCGTTTCTTAGGCACCTGCAACAGAGCTTAAAAGCGCTTGAGACGGTCTTCAATACGGACGCAGCTGTAATTTCTGTGGGAGGTTTAGCAACTACTGAGAGGGTTAGTAAGAGTTTTCCTACTCCATAAAAAAAGCCCCCGAACGGATCAGGGGCTTTTAGATTTTCGATTTGCCGATTCAAGTCGTCAAATCGTGGCTAGCTCTGGAATCAATCCCAGCTAAGCGCACCACCGGTTTGGTACTCGATTACGCGAGTCTCAAAGAAATTCTTCTCTTTCTTCAAGTCCATGATCTCGCTCATCCAAGGGAACGGGTTAGTCGTCCCTGGGTACTCTTCTTTCAAACCGATCTGGCTCAGGCGACGGTTGGCGATGAACTTCAGATAGTCCTCCATCATCGCCGCATTCATGCCCAACACGCCGCGAGGCATGGTGTCGCGGGCGTATTCGATTTCCAGTTGGGTGCCTTGCAGGATCATCTGCGAAGCTTCTTCTTTCATTTCGGCGTCCCACAGGTGTGGGTTTTCGATTTTGATCTGGTTGATCACGTCGATGCCGAAGTTCAGGTGCATGGATTCGTCGCGCAGGATGTACTGGAACTGCTCGGCGACGCCGGTCATTTTGTTGCGGCGACCCATGGAGAGGATCTGGGTGAAGCCGCAGTAGAAGAAGATGCCTTCCAGAACGCAGTAGTAGGCGATCAGGTTGCGCAGCAGTTCTTTGTCGGTTTCGACGGTGCCGGTTTCGAACTTCGGATCGGAGATCGAGCGGGTGTATTTCAGGCCCCAGGTGGCTTTTTTCGCGACCGATGGGATCTCGTGGTACATGTTGAAGATTTCGCCTTCATCCATGGCCAGCGATTCGATGCAGTACTGGTAGGCGTGGGTGTGGATCGCCTCTTCGAACGCCTGGCGCAGGATGTACTGGCGGCATTCCGGGTTGGTGATCAGGCGGTACACGGCCAGGACCAGGTTGTTGGCAACCAGGGAGTCGGCGGTGGAGAAGAAGCCGAGGTTGCGCATCACGATGCGGCGCTCGTCGTCGGTCAGGCCTTCCGGGTCTTTCCAGAGGGCGATGTCGGCGGTCATGTTGACTTCTTGCGGCATCCAGTGGTTTGCGCAACCGTCCAGGTACTTCTGCCAGGCCCAGTCGTACTTGAACGGTACGAGCTGGTTGAGGTCGGCGCGGCAGTTGATCATGCGCTTTTCATCGACAGCGACACGGGCGGAGGCGCCTTCGAGTTCGGCGAGGCCTTCGGCGACGTCGAGCGAATCCAGGGCGGCCTTGGCGCGGGCGACAGCGGCGGAGTCAGAAGCGGTCACGGCGCGAGCTTCCAGGGCGGCGGCACCGCCGGCGCTGTCGAGACGGTCCATGTTGGCTTCGGTGGCGTGGCCAGCGTTGGCGCTCTTGACTGCTACTTCCGTGTCTTCTTTGTCGAATTCGTCCCAGCTCAGCATGACGTGTCGTCTCCTGCGTGAGGGCCAGTGTGCCCGTGTGAAAATTGATCGATTGGTTTTTTCACACGGCAGTGCTGGCCGCGTTGGATATCGTTTTTTTGCGGTGCTACGCAGGCAAATAAACATAAATTTGTACGGGGTTCCGAGAGCCACTGATGGGCGCAATCAGCATCGAATGCTGCTGCGGGGCTTCAGACTGGCTATTCATCCCTGTAAGGGGATATTGCAGGCCCGTTTAAGGCCGCATTATAGGGAAATTTTCACGATCGTGGTGGGGCGAATCCGCGCATGGAGCGGTCGAGAGGGCAGGTATTTCGGTCGGAGCGAGGGTTTACAGGGCTTTGGCGGGTGAGAATTTTTTTTCGTGGAAATGGCGTGGAATCGGTTTTGCTCAAAAAGTAAGCAGAAAAGGGCCTTTTTCACTACATCTTGTGTTTGTGGGCGATTTTTGACCAGTCCAGACACAACTGAGCCCGACGTTAGCCGGGCTGGAATCGACCTTCCGCAAGCTGCTGAGCAGACCGGATTCGGCGCAGTCAGATCAGCCGCTGGAGCAGCCGTTACCCATGACGCTGTAGCGCAGAATATGACGCTGGCCTTTGGAGTCGTCATATTCCATTTTCATCGGGACAACTTCACACATATTGGGGACTTCGCTCATTGAAATAACTTTGGCGATGTCCAGGTGCATCGAGTAGGTGTAATCCTCGATGGCCGGTTGTTGCTGCGCGACATCAGTCTGGGCCTCGTCTGCCATGGCGGTTGCGCACAGGCTAGTGAGGGCCAGAACCAATAAAGCTTTCATCTAGTGTTTACCTTTTTGAAGTCGAGTGGGGTCACGCAACCTTTTTGGGGTTGCGTGTGGATCGGACTACTTGGATTTGGGTTAACTGCCTTCGTGGGGGCTGTAACTTGGTTAACTCAGTTTGCCGGGTTGGCGGGGCGAATTTTAGGCGTGGGGGTGGCATTCATATAGGCGTGGTTTTGATAAACACCTTTGACGGATTTTGTAACAATCCCCTGTAGGAGCGAGCATGCTCGCGAAAAACCTGAGAACACCACGGGGTCAGACATGGCGCGTTATCGTTAACGACCATCGCGAGCATGCTCGCTCCTTGTATGTTGACCTTGATTCCATGAGAGAGGTTACGCTCAAGGATTCATTCAACAGCAAGTACGTTTCTGGGGGAGGCCGATCGCTCCTGAAGGCAGGATTTGCTCCTGACCTTGTCTGTAGAGAGGCCCCCCCGCCTCATTGCCCACCACGAAGAGTATCGAGAAGCCGACAAGTCGGACTTCGCATTACAAGGTTGCAGTGGCATGAAGTTCGAGGTCGGGGGAACCAGGTGCAATCTTACCTAAAGCCAAGGAAGTGAAAAGCAATGAATGCGCATGTCGGCATAGATATCAGTGCTCGCAGTTCAGCCATGGGATGGCGGCAGAACGGCAAAGCAGCAGGCAATGGAGACATTCTGCACACGCCCAAAGGTCGCAAGGCCGCTGTGGAAAAGCTGCTACGTCTCAAGCCGCTGAGCGTTGTCATGGAGGCTACCGGTATTTACTACCTGGATCTTGCGATGGAATTGCACGCCGCCGGCTTGCCGGTCTCGGTGATCAACCCCAAAAGCTTCCACAACTTTGCCAAGCTGATGTTGCAAAACAGCAAGACTGACCAGATCGATGCCCAACTGCTGGCCGAATACGGCGAGCGTATGGGGCCTAGGCTGTGGGTCCCGCCCACTGCGGAACAGATGATGCTGCGTGCGATTGGTCGCCACATCAACCGACTGATTGGCCATCGGACGCGAGCCAAGAACGAGCTGCATGCGCTACAAGCGACAGAAACGAGCATCGCACTGCTGATCGAGGATGAGAAAGACGCGATAAGCGCGTTGGACGCTCGAATCGATCGATTAAAACAGGCTGCGCGCGACGCCATCGCCAAATGCCCTGATCTGAGCCTGCAATTTCGCTGCATGATGGCGGCGCCCGGCGTTGGAGAGGCCTCGGCCATCGCCGCACTGGCTGAGCTGACGACCCTTCCAGTGACGCTTAAATCGGCACAGGTAAGCCGCTATGCAGGCCTGGATGTCAGACTGACCCAGTCAGGCACCAGCGTGAACCGGCCAGGACGAATGTCCAAGTGCGGTAATGCTTACTTGCGTGCAGCGATGTTCATGCCGGCGATGACGGCAATCCGTTGTGATGAGAATGTGAAGGCCTTCTACGAGGCACTGGTAGCGCGCGGCAAGAAGAAAATGCAGGCCATCGGCGCGGTCATGCGCAAATACCTAACCGGGTTATGGGCATGCATGCGCTCTGGAGAAGAATTTAATACGGCCAAGCTTTTTAGCAAAAAACATCTCGCGAAAGCTTGACCGTGAACAGAGTATCTACAGGGGGGGAACGTGGAATTTCGGATGTTTGTTCGGTTATCAGGACGTTTTGTGTGGGCTTGTTACTACCATCGTCGAATGGTTCTATAGGCCCCACCCGGCTACAACAGGGTCATACAAAAACAACTATTCCACCGAGGTAAGAAAGATGAGTGCGGCTTCCCTGTATCCCGTTCGTCCCGAGGTTCTGGCCAACACCCTGACCGACGAGGCGACCTACAAGGCCATGTACCAGCAGTCGGTCGTCAACCCGGACGGCTTCTGGCGCGAGCAAGCCAAGCGCCTCGACTGGATCAAGCCTTTCACCACGGTGAAGCAGACTTCCTTCGATGATCACCATGTCGACATCAAATGGTTCGCCGACGGCACCCTGAACGTTTCCTACAACTGCCTCGACCGCCATCTGGCCGAGCGCGGCGACCAGGTCGCAATCATCTGGGAAGGGGATGACCCTTCCGAAAGCCGCAACATCACCTACCGCGAGCTGCACGAACAAGTCTGCAAGTTTGCCAACGCCTTGCGTGGCCAGGACGTGCACCGCGGCGATGTGGTGACGATCTATATGCCGATGATCCCCGAAGCCGTGGTCGCCATGCTGGCCTGTACCCGGATTGGCGCGATTCACTCGGTGGTGTTCGGCGGTTTTTCGCCGGAAGCCCTGGCCGGTCGCATCATCGACTGTCGCTCCAAGGTGGTGATCACCGCCGACGAGGGTATTCGTGCCGGCAAGAAGATCCCGCTCAAGGCCAACGTTGATGACGCCCTGACCAATCCGGAAACCAGCAGCATCCAGAAAGTCATCGTGTGCCAGCGCACCGGTGGCGAGATCAAGTGGAACCAGCACCGCGACATCTGGTACGAAGACCTGATGAAAGTGGCGGGCACCGTTTGCGCACCCAAGGAGATGGGCGCCGAAGAAGCGCTGTTCATCCTTTACACATCCGGCTCCACCGGCAAGCCCAAGGGCGTGCAGCACACCACCGGCGGCTATCTGTTGTACGCGGCCATGACCCACGAGCGCGTGTTCGACTACCGCCCGGGTGAAATCTACTGGTGCACCGCCGACGTCGGCTGGGTCACCGGCCACACCTACATTGTCTACGGGCCGCTGGCCAACGGCGCGACCACGCTGCTGTTCGAAGGCGTGCCGAACTATCCGGACATTACCCGGGTGGCGAAGATTGTCGATAAGCACAAGGTCAACATCCTCTACACCGCACCCACCGCGATTCGCGCGATGATGGCGTCGGGTACGGCCGCCGTTGAAGGCGCCGATGGCAGCAGCCTGCGCCTGTTGGGTTCGGTGGGCGAGCCGATCAACCCGGAAGCCTGGGATTGGTACTACAAGAATGTCGGTCAATCCCGTTGCCCGATCGTCGACACCTGGTGGCAGACCGAGACCGGCGCGACCCTGATGAGCCCGCTGCCCGGTGCCCATGGCTTGAAGCCGGGTTCCGCGGCGCGTCCGTTCTTTGGCGTGGTGCCGGCCTTGGTGGACAACCTGGGCAATATCATCGAGGGTGCGGCCGAGGGCAACCTGGTGATTCTCGATTCGTGGCCAGGCCAGGCGCGTACGCTGTACGGCGACCATGACCGTTTCGTCGACACCTACTTCAAGACCTTCCGCGGCATGTACTTCACCGGTGACGGTGCCCGTCGCGACGAAGACGGTTACTACTGGATCACCGGTCGCGTCGACGACGTACTCAACGTGTCCGGCCACCGCATGGGCACCGCCGAGATCGAAAGCGCCATGGTCGCTCACCCGAAAGTCGCCGAAGCGGCGGTGGTCGGTGTGCCGCACGAAATCAAGGGGCAGGGCATCTACGTGTATGTCACGCTGATCTCCGGCGAAGAGCCGAACGAGCAACTGCGCCTGGAGCTGAAAAACTGGGTGCGCAAGGAGATCGGCCCGATTGCTTCGCCGGATGTCATCCAGTGGGCGCCGGGGCTGCCGAAGACCCGTTCGGGCAAGATCATGCGCCGCATTCTGCGCAAGATTGCTACCGCTGAGTACGATGCGTTGGGCGATATCTCCACCTTGGCCGATCCGGGTGTGGTGCAGCATTTGATTGATACGCACAGGACCATGAATGTGGCGTAAGTAACGTTCAGCGTTATCCAAGCCCTGCCGGGTGTGAGTCCGGTGGGGCTTTTTGTTGCCTGGGGTTTTGTGGTGGCAGTTCGGGCCTCATCGCGGGCAAGCCTTGCTCCTACAGAGTCGGTGTCGTGCCGAGGGCCGGCGGACGACACAAAACTGTAGGAGCAAGGCTTGCCCGCGATGGCGATCTGTCAGACGCCCAATAAAAAACAGCCAATAATTATCGGCTTACCCTGTAGGCTCTTTCCCACTGTTACCTGTCAGTTTTCAAGTAACTGAATGTGTAACCGCTCGGCGCCGATACGGGGCGTTGGGAAACGTAAAATGCCAGCAACGGTGCATTTGCGGTGCTAAAAAAATAACATTCCACGCCAAGCTTGCCGGATTAGAAGGGTTTGCCAATAATAGGCCCGCAACTTGCAATAAAGATCGGTTCACTGTCTTTTGCTCTTGCATGATTTTGCAGGGCTGTCAACGCGCCCGGGCGGCTTTCTCGGTG
This sequence comes from Pseudomonas sp. LBUM1649, assembly GCF_059716155.1. Lineage (NCBI taxonomy): Bacteria > Pseudomonadati > Pseudomonadota > Gammaproteobacteria > Pseudomonadales > Pseudomonadaceae > Pseudomonas > Pseudomonas sp. LBUM1649. Next base: position 5,335,837 of record NZ_CP166807.1, on the reverse strand, counting down.
CTTCTGTAATTAGTTGTCGCATTGAAGAAATATCGGCTTCGGGCCTGTCGTTAGAATGCCGATCACTCGCTCGTCGTTGCCGGTGTTTAATTTCAACACCCACATCCCAGGACGCAGCAACGCTTTCCGGTTCCACTCATTCGCATATTGGGCTGTCGCTCACTCTGCCGTTTTAGCCCTTTACCGATGGAGTCCCAAGATGAAGAAACTCGTGCTGCTTGGCGCCTTGGCAATGTCCGCCGTGTTGTCCCTGCCATCCTTCGCCGATGAAAAACCTCTGAAGATCGGTATCGAAGCGGCTTACCCTCCGTTCGCTTCCAAAGCACCGGACGGCAGCATCGTTGGTTTCGACTACGACATCGGTAACGCCCTGTGCGAAGAGATGAAGGTCAAGTGCGTGTGGGTCGAGCAAGAGTTCGACGGTCTGATCCCGGCACTGAAAGTGCGCAAGATCGACGCGATCCTGTCGTCCATGTCGATCACTGAAGACCGCAAGAAGTCCGTGGACTTCACCAACAAGTACTACAACACCCCAGCTCGCCTGGTCATGAAGCAAGGCACTCAGGTCAGCGAAGGCCTGACCGAGCTCAAGGGCAAGAACATCGGTGTACAGCGTGGTTCGATCCACGAGCGTTTCGCCCGCGAAGTCTTGGCGCCACTGGGTGCCGAGATCAAGCCTTACGGTTCGCAAAACGAAATTTACCTCGACGTGGCCGCCGGCCGCCTCGACGGCACCGTGGCAGACGCTACCCTGTTGAATGACGGCTTCCTGAAAACCGACGCCGGCAAAGGTTTCGCTTTCGTTGGCCCGGCGTTCACCGACGTCAAATACTTCGGCGATGGCGTGGGTATCGCGGTTCGCAAGGGCGACGCGCTGAAAGACAAGATCAACACCGCGATCGCTGCCATTCGCGAGAACGGCAAGTACAAGCAAATCCAGGACAAGTACTTCGATTTCGACATTTACGGCAAGTAAATACGTCGCAACGACAAGTCCGAAATGGCGCAAGCAACAGGATCTCTGAGGTTTGCGCCATTTTTTCATCCCAACTTTCGAGGACCTGAATCATGTTGAAAGGCTACGGGGCTGTCATCCTCGATGGCGTTTGGCTGACGCTTCAGCTCGCCTTGTCGTCCATGGCCCTGGCCATTGTCCTGGGCCTGATCGGCGTGGCACTGCGTCTGTCGCCGGTGCGCTGGCTGGCCTGGCTGGGCGATTTGTATTCCACGGTGATCCGCGGGATTCCCGACCTGGTGCTGATTCTGCTGATTTTCTACGGCGGCCAGGACCTGCTCAACCGCGTCGCGCCGATGCTCGGCTATGACGACTACATCGACTTGAACCCCTTGGCCGCCGGTATCGGCACCCTGGGCTTTATCTTCGGTGCATACCTGTCGGAAACCTTCCGTGGCGCGTTCATGGCGATCCCCAAAGGGCAGGCCGAAGCTGGCATGGCCTACGGTATGAGCAGTTTCCAGGTGTTCTTCCGGGTGCTGGTGCCGCAGATGATTCGCCTGGCGATTCCGGGTTTCACCAACAACTGGCTGGTGCTGACCAAGGCCACCGCGCTGATTTCGGTGGTGGGCCTGCAAGACATGATGTTCAAGGCCAAGCAGGCGGCAGACGCTACCCGCGAACCATTCACCTTCTTCCTCGCAGTGGCGGCGATGTACCTGGTGATCACCAGTGTCTCGTTGCTGGCATTGCGTCACCTTGAGAAGCGCTACTCGGTAGGCGTAAGGGCGGCTGAGCTATGATCTTCGACTACAACGTCATTTGGGAGGCCTTGCCGCTGTACTTCGGCGGCCTGGTGACCACCCTCAAATTGCTCGCGCTGTCGCTGTTTTTCGGTCTGCTGGCGGCCTTGCCGTTGGGCCTGATGCGCGTCTCGAAGAATGCAGTCGTCAATTTGTCGGCCTGGCTCTTCACTTACGTGATCCGCGGCACGCCGATGCTGGTGCAGCTGTTTTTGATCTACTACGGTCTGGCGCAATTCGAAGCGGTGCGAGAAAGCATCTTCTGGCCGTGGCTTTCCAGCGCGACGTTCTGTGCGTGCCTCGCCTTCGCGATCAACACCAGCGCCTACACCGCTGAAATCATCGCCGGCAGCCTGCGCGCCACGCCGAACGGTGAGATCGAAGCGGCCAAGGCGATGGGCATGTCGCGCTTCAAGATGTACAAGCGGATTCTGCTGCCATCGGCCCTGCGCCGGGCGCTGCCGCAGTACAGCAACGAAGTGATCATGATGCTGCAGACCACCAGCCTGGCGTCCATCGTGACCCTGATCGACATCACCGGTGCCGCGCGCACGGTCAACGCCCAGTTCTACCTGCCGTTCGAGGCGTATATCACCGCCGGCGTGTTCTACCTGTGCCTGACCTTCATCCTGGTGAAGCTGTTCAAGATGGCCGAGCGCCGCTGGCTGGGCTACCTGGCCCCGCGGAAGCACTGATATGGAACGCATCGATCATTCATTGCCGTGGAGCCACCTGGGCAGCGGACGCCGGATTTCGGTGTTCCGCTTCGGTAGTGGCGAGCGCAAGGCCTACATCCAGGCCAGCCTCCACGCCGATGAACTGCCGGGCATGCGCACCGCTTGGGCGCTGAAAAAGCGCCTGGCCGAACTTGAAGCCCAAGGTTTGTTGAACGGTGTGATCGAACTGGTACCGGTGGCCAATCCTCTGGGCCTCGGCCAGTTGCTTCAGGGCAATCATCAAGGGCGTTTCGAGGCCGGTAGCGGCAAGAATTTCAACCGGGATTTCGTTGAGTTGAGCGCGCCAGTGGCTGCGCAACTTGATGGGCATCTGGGTGATGATCCGCACGCCAATATTCGTTTGATTCGCCAGGCCATGAGCGATGTGCTGGCCGCTTTGCCGCCAGCCTCCAGTCAGTTGCAAGGCATGCAGCGCATCCTGCTCAGCCATGCCTGCACCGCCGATGTGGTGCTGGACCTGCATTGCGATGCCGAAGCCGCGCTGCACATGTACGCCTTGCCGCAGCACTGGCCGCAGTGGCGTTCGCTGGCGGCGCACCTGAATGTTCGGGTTGGCTTGCTGGCGGAAGATTCCGGCGGCAGCTCTTTTGATGAAGCCTGTTCGCTGCCTTGGTTGCGCCTGTCGCGTCTGTTCCCGGACGCGCAGATTCCGCTGGCGTGCTTGGCGACTACCCTTGAACTGGGTGGTCAGGCTGATACCGGCCGCTTTGAAACCGAGGCCTACGCCGAAGGCATTCTGGCGTTCCTCGCCGAGCAAGGGTTGATCAGCGGTGACTGGCCGCAACCTGCGCAGGAGGCGTGCGAAGGCCTGCCGTTCGAGGGCACGCAATTGCTGTTCGCGCCACATCCCGGTGTGGTGAGTTTCCTGCGCAAACCCGGTGAATGGGTTGAGGCAGGCGATGAGATTTTCGAAGTGATCGATCCGCTGGCGGATCGGGTCAGCACGGTGTGTGCTGGTACGTCCGGGGTGCTGTTTGCCATTGAACGGCTGCGTTACGCCCAACCCGGTTTCTGGCTGGCCAAGGTGGCGGGGCGCGAAGCGCTGCGTCACGGGCGCTTGCTCAACGACTGACTGACTGTTTTTGTGAGAACCGACCGCATGTACAAGCTTGAAGTCCAAGACCTGCATAAACGCTATGGCAGTCACGAGGTGCTCAAGGGCGTGTCCCTGAAAGCGGCGGCCGGCGATGTGATCAGCATCATCGGCTCCAGTGGCTCCGGCAAGAGTACCTTCCTGCGCTGCATCAACCTGCTGGAGCAGCCCCACGCGGGCAGGATCCTGCTCAATAACGAAGAGTTGAAACTGGTGGCGAACAAGGACGGCGCACTGAAGGCTGCCGACCCGAAACAGCTGCAACGCATGCGTTCGCGCCTGTCGATGGTGTTCCAGCATTTCAACCTGTGGTCGCACATGACGGCCCTTGAAAACATCATGGAAGCGCCGGTTCACGTGCTGGGCATGTCCAAGGCCGAAGCCCGTGAAAAAGCCGAGCTCTACCTGAACAAGGTTGGCGTGGCTCATCGTAAAGACGCTTACCCGGGCCACATGTCCGGCGGTGAACAGCAGCGCGTGGCGATTGCCCGTGCGCTGGCGATGGAGCCTGAGGTGATGCTGTTCGACGAACCGACCTCGGCCCTCGACCCGGAGCTGGTCGGCGACGTGCTGAAGGTCATGCAGGCCCTGGCCCAGGAAGGCCGGACCATGGTCGTGGTGACCCACGAAATGGGCTTCGCCCGTGAAGTGTCGAACCAGTTGGTGTTCCTGCATAAAGGTGTCGTTGAAGAAAGTGGCAACCCGCGTGAGGTGCTGGTCAATCCACAGTCCGAACGTCTGCAACAATTCCTCTCAGGTAGCCTGAAATAATCAGAGCTGCCGTTGTGCACCGAGATAGTGCATGCTTCGCGATCTAGAGGCTAGCCCCGATTCTTGTGGGAGCTGGCTTGCCAGCGATAGCGGTGGGTCAGTTTGCATCTCTGGCGCAGACACACCGCCATCGCTGGCAAGCCAGCTCCCACAGGGGATCGATGCTGGTTTTGAGATTTGCGTTCATTTACGGGCTAGCATTGGCCCATGCCTTCATCACTGTTCTTCGTTTCGGATTGCCCGCCATGACTGCCCATCGAATAGGTTTCCTGATTTGGCCCAGCACAAAAGCACTGACGCTGGCGCTGGCTGAGGAGGCCTTGCGAGTTGCCCAGCGTGTGCACCCGGACGTGGTCTACGAACTGTCATTTTTGCAGGCCGAACCGCCGGGTGAAGGCCAATGGCAATTGCCTGGTGAACCCTGGGCCGGCAAGCTCGAAAACTTCCAGAAACTGTTCCTGCTCGCTGACGAGCCACCGACCAGTCTCGCGCCGGCGCTGAGCAGTGCGCTCAAGCAGCTGGTGCGTGCCGGCTGCGTGATCGGCGGGCTGTCGGCCGGTGTTTATCCGTTGGCGCAACTGGGCTTGCTCGACGGATACCGCGCGGCGGTGCACTGGCGCTGGCAGGATGATTTCGCCGAGCGTTTCCCGAAAGTCATCGCCACCAGTCATTTGTTCGATTGGGATCGCGATCGCCTGACCGCGTGTGGCGGCCTGTCGGTGCTCGACTTGCTGTTGGCGGTACTGGCGCGCGATCACGGCGCCGAACTGGCCGGCGCGGTGTCGGAGGAACTGGTGGTCGAGCGTATCCGTGAGGGTGGTGAACGCCAACGCATTCCGTTGCAGAACCGCCTCGGTTCCAGCCATCCAAAGCTCACCCAGGCGGTGTTGCTGATGGAAGCCAACATCGAAGAGCCGCTGACCACCGACGAAATCGCCCAGCATGTGTGCGTATCCCGTCGGCAGCTCGAGCGGATCTTCAAGCAATACCTCAACCGCGTGCCGAGCCAGTACTATCTGGAACTGCGCCTGAACAAGGCCCGGCAGATGTTGATGCAAACCAGCAAGTCGATCATCCAGATCGGCCTGTCCTGTGGCTTCTCGTCAGGGCCGCACTTCTCCAGCGCCTACCGCAATTTCTTCGGCGCCACGCCGCGGGAAGATCGCAACCAGCGGCGCAGCAGCAGCCCGTTCGAATTGTCGTCGGTGCCTTCCGAGCGCGGCTGATTCCTGCCTGATAAGGCCATGGCGGGTTTTGCCATGGCGCGACCTGTTCAAGTCCTCGCTCATCTTTCTTTATAAGTGTGCCGCGCGCGTCGACAGGTCGCGGCATCTCGGCAAATCAAATCCCCACAACCTGCCGCTAACCCTGTCGGGCAGTTAAACTGCGCCTTTGCGACCCTATATGTCGCATTGCCGTAAACCCGGGAAAAACCGGGGTTTGCGCTATAAGAAGTTGTCGCTTGGCGGCAAGGCCGGGCTGAAAACTGTCCTTACAATCCCCCCCATCGCTCGCCAGTTTCAGGCGGGTGTTCCTCTTCAGGAGACTCCGATGTCCGTTGAGCACGCTGCGGTAGAACGCGCCGATTTCGACCAGGTAATGGTTCCCAACTACGCGCCAGCCGCCTTCATTCCTGTGCGTGGCGCCGGTTCCCGCGTTTGGGACCAGTCCGGTCGCGAGCTGATCGACTTCGCCGGCGGCATCGCCGTCAACGTATTGGGCCACGCGCATCCGGCGCTGGTCGGTGCCTTGACCGAGCAGGCCAACAAGCTGTGGCACGTGTCCAACGTGTTCACCAATGAGCCGGCCCTGCGCCTGGCCCATAAGCTGGTCGATGCCACCTTTGCCGAGCGTGCCTTCTTCTGCAACTCTGGCGCCGAAGCCAACGAAGCGGCCTTCAAGCTGGCCCGTCGTGTCGGTTTCGACCGCTTCGGCAGCGAGAAGTACGAGATCATCGCCGCGCTCAACAGCTTCCACGGCCGTACCCTGTTCACCGTCAACGTCGGTGGCCAATCGAAGTACTCCGACGGCTTCGGTCCGAAGATCACCGGTATCACCCATGTGCCGTACAACGATCTGGCCGCGCTGAAAGCCGCCATTTCCGACAAGACCTGCGCTGTGGTGCTGGAGCCGATCCAGGGCGAGAGCGGGGTGATTCCGGCGGAACTCGAATACCTGCAAGGTGCCCGCGAACTCTGCACCGCACACAACGCGCTGCTGATCTTCGACGAAGTGCAAACCGGCATGGGCCGCACCGGCCATCTGTTCGCCTACCAGCATTACGGCGTGACTCCGGACATCCTGACCAGCGCCAAGAGCCTGGGCGGCGGTTTCCCGATCGCGGCAATGCTGACCACCGAAGACCTGGCCAAGCACCTGGTCGTCGGCACCCACGGCACCACCTACGGCGGCAACCCGTTGGCGTGCGCTGTCGCGGAAGCGGTGATCGATGTGATCAACACCCCTGAAGTGCTGGCTGGCGTGAATGCCAAGCACGACAAGTTCAAGGCGCGCCTTGAGCAGATCGGCGAGAAGTACGGCCTGTTCACCAAGGTTCGTGGTATGGGCCTGTTGATCGGTTGCGTACTGAGCGATGCCTGGAAAGGCAAGGCCAAGGACATCTTCAACGCCGCCGAGCGTGAAGGCCTGATGGTGCTGCAAGCCGGCCCGGATGTGGTGCGTTTCGCGCCAAGCCTGGTGGTCGAAGACGCGGACATCGACGAAGGTCTGGACCGCTTCGAACGCGCGGCGGCAAAACTGACGCAAGCCTGATAGACCCTTCGGCGCCTGACCTTTCAGGCGTCGAACCCAATTTTTATGCCGGGCTTGTTCCATTGTGGGAGCGAGCCTGCTCGCGAAGAGGGCGTGTCAGTCGATATCTCTGCTGACTGATACACCGCTTTCGCGAGCAGGCTCGCTCCCACAGTGTCCGGCGTTTTTTCTGTGAATTTAAAAGAGAAAGGAGTGACACCATGCTGGTGATGCGCCCCGCGCAAATGGCTGATCTGGGCGAGGTACAGCGTCTGGCTGCGGACAGCCCGATTGGTGTCACTTCCTTGCCGGATGACGTTGACCGCCTGAGCGACAAGATCGCCGCGAGCGAAGCCTCGTTCGCTGCCGAAGTCAGCTTCAACGGTGAAGAGAGCTATTTCTTCGTGCTCGAAGACACGGCCACCGGCAAGTTGGCAGGCTGTTCGGCGATCGTGGCCTCGGCGGGTTATTCCGAGCCGTTCTACAGTTTCCGTAATGAAACCTTCGTGCACGCCTCCCGTGAGCTGAAGATTCATAACAAGATCCACGTGCTCTCGCAGTGCCACGACCTGACGGGCAACAGCTTGCTGACCAGTTTCTACGTGCAGCGCGAGCTGGTGGGTTCGCCTTGGGCCGAGCTCAATTCCCGTGGCCGCTTGCTGTTCGTCGCCAGCCACCCGGAGCGCTTCGCCGATTCGGTGGTGACCGAGATCGTCGGCTACAGCGATGAAAATGGCGACTCGCCGTTCTGGGATGCCATCGGTCGCAACTTCTTCGACCTCAACTACGCAGAAGCCGAGCGTCTGTGTGGCCTGAAGAGCCGGACCTTCCTCGCCGAACTGATGCCGCACTACCCGATCTACGTGCCGCTGCTGCCGGACTCCGCTCAGGAAGCGATGGGCCAGGTGCACCCTCGGGCGCAGATCACCTTCGACATCCTGATGCGCGAAGGCTTCGAAACCGATCACTACATCGACATCTTCGACGGCGGCCCGACCCTGCATGCCCGTGTCTCGGGGATCCGTTCGATCGCCCAGAGCCGCGTGGTGCCGGTGAAGATCGGTGAGCCGGTCAAAGGTGCCGGTCGTCAGTACCTGGTGTCCAACGCCCAGTTGCAGGATTACCGCGCAATCATGCTCGAGCTCGATTACGCGCCGGGCAAGCCCGTGACCCTGGATCTGGAAGCGGCCGAAGCCCTGGGCGTCGGTGAAGGTGCGAGCGTGCGCCTGGTGGCGGTTTAACGCCTGCTTCAAAAAATGCCTGAAAAGCAGCGAGTTTCACGGGTGGCGCAAGCGGCCCGATTGAGGAGATAGCATGATCGTTCGTCCCGTACGCAGCAGCGATTTACCCGCTCTGATCGACCTGGCCCGCAGCACGGGCACCGGCCTGACCACCTTGCCGGCCAACGAAGAGCGTCTGGCCCACCGGGTCGGCTGGGCCGAAAAGACCTTCCGCGGCGAAGCCGGGCGGGGCGATGCGGACTACCTGTTCGTGCTCGAAGACGACAACGGTCGTGTGGTGGGCATTTCCGCCATCGCTGGTGCCGTCGGCCTGCGTGAGCCCTGGTACAACTTCCGGGTCGGCCTGACCGTCAGCGCTTCGCAAGAGCTGAACATCTATCGCGAAATCCCGACGCTGTTCCTGGCCAACGACCTGACCGGCAATTCCGAGCTGTGCTCGCTGTTCCTGCATGCCGATTACCGCAGTGGCCTCAACGGCCGCATGCTGTCCAAGGCGCGGATGCTGTTCATCGCCGAGTTCCCGCAACTGTTCGGCAACAAGATCATTGCCGAGATGCGCGGTGTTTCCGACGAAGCCGGGCGTTCACCGTTCTGGGAAAGCCTGGGCCGGCACTTCTTCAAGATGGAATTCAGTCAGGCTGACTACCTGACCGGCGTGGGCAACAAAGCCTTCATTGCTGAGCTGATGCCGAAGTTTCCGCTGTACACCTGCTTCCTGTCGCCCGATGCGCGCAACGTGATTGGCCAGGTGCACCCGGACACCGAGCCTGCATTGTCGATGCTCAAGAGCGAAGGCTTCAGCTATCAAGGCTACGTCGACATCTTCGACGCCGGTCCGGCCATCGAGTGCGAAACCGGCAAGATCCGCGCAGTGCGCGACAGCCAGGCGCTGGTGCTGGCCATCGGCACGCCGGGTGACGACGCCACGCCGTTCATCATTCACAACCGCAAGCGCGATGACTGCCGCATCACTGCCGCTCCGGCACGTCTCGCCGCCGGCACGCTGGTGGTCGATCCACTGACCGCCAAACGTCTTCAACTCAACGCTGGCGATCAAGTGCGCGCCGTGGCGTTGTCCGCTGCTCGGGAGTCGAAATAATGAAGTCGCTATACATTGCAGGTGAATGGCTGGCCGGTCAGGGCGAAGCCTTTGAATCGCTGAACCCGGTGACCCAGCAAGTGCTGTGGTCCGGAACCGGTGCTACCACTGATCAGGTCGAATCGGCCGTGCAGGCTGCGCGCCAGGCGTTTGCCGGTTGGGCCCGTCGGACCCTGCAAGAGCGTATTTCGGTGCTGGAAGCCTTTGCTGCAGCCCTGAAAAATCACGCGGACGAACTGGCGCATGCCATCGGTGAGGAAACCGGCAAGCCCCTGTGGGAAGCAACCACCGAAGTCACCAGCATGGTCAACAAGATTGCGATCTCGGTACAGAGCTATCGCGAGCGCACTGGCGAGAAGAGCGGCCCGCTGGGCGACGCCACCGCGGTGCTGCGCCACAAGCCGCACGGCGTGGTGGCGGTGTTCGGCCCTTACAACTTCCCGGGTCACTTGCCCAACGGGCATATCGTGCCGGCGCTGCTGGCCGGTAACACTGTGCTGTTCAAGCCGAGTGAACTGACGCCGAAAGTCGCCGAGCTGACGGTCAAGTGCTGGATCGAAGCCGGTTTGCCGGCGGGCGTGCTGAACCTGCTGCAGGGCGCTCGCGAAACCGGTATCGCCCTGGCGGCGAACCCGGGCATCGACGGCCTGTTCTTCACCGGTTCCAGCCGCACTGGCAATCACCTGCACAATCAATTCGCCGGTCGTCCGGACAAGATTCTTGCGCTGGAGATGGGCGGTAACAATCCGTTGGTGGTGGATCAGGTCGCCGATCTCGATGCCGCTGTCTACACCATCATCCAGTCGGCGTTCATCTCTGCCGGCCAGCGCTGCACCTGTGCCCGCCGCTTGCTGGTGCCGCAAGGCGCCTGGGGCGACACATTGCTGGCGCGTCTGGTGGCGGTCTGCTCGTCGATTGAAGTCGGCGCGTTCGATCAGCAACCGGCGCCATTCATGGGCTCGGTGATTTCCCTCGGCGCGGCGAAAGCGTTGATGGATGCCCAGGAGCATTTACTGGCCAACGGCGCCGTGGCGCTGCTGGAAATGACTCAGCCTCAAGCCCGGGCCGCCTTACTGACCCCAGGGATTCTCGACGTCACGGCAGTAGCTGGACGCCCGGACGAAGAGCTGTTCGGTCCGTTGCTGCAAGTGATCCGCTACGCTGATTTTGAAGCGGCGATCGCTGAAGCCAACGACACCGAATATGGTCTGGCGGCCGGCCTGTTGTCGGATTCCGAAGCGCGTTACCAGCAGTTCTGGCTGGAAAGCCGTGCCGGTATCGTCAACTGGAACAAACAACTGACCGGTGCAGCGAGCAGCGCGCCATTCGGTGGCGTCGGCGCCTCGGGCAACCACCGCGCCAGCGCCTACTACGCGGCGGATTATTGCGCGTACCCGGTGGCCTCGCTGGAAACCCCGAGCCTGGTGTTGCCCGCAGCTTTGACGCCCGGCGTCAAGATGGCGTGACGGCCATTCGCGAGCAGGCTCGCTCCCACAGGGAAATGCATTCCAATGTGGGAGCGAGCCTGCTCGCGAAGGCCGCGACTCGGTCTAAAAGATTTGTTACTTGAAGCCATAACAACAGATTCTCGTGGAGCCTCGCTGATGAAATCCTATGAAGTCAATTTTGACGGTCTAGTGGGGCCGACCCATAACTACGGCGGCCTGTCCTACGGCAACGTCGCGTCCCAGAGCAACAGCCAGCAGTCTTCGAACCCGAAGGAAGCGGCGCTGCAAGGCCTGGCGAAGATGAAGGCGCTGATGGACATGGGCTTTCAACAAGGCGTGCTGGCGCCACAGGAACGCCCAGACGTGGCGGCACTGCGTCGCCTGGGTTTCAGCGGCACCGACGCTCAAGTCATCGAGCGCGCCGCCAAAGAAGCGATGCCATTGCTGGTCGCCAGCTGCTCGGCATCGAGCATGTGGGTGGCCAACGCCGCCACCGTCAGCCCGAGCGCCGACACCGCGGATGGCCGCGTGCATTTCACCGCCGCCAACCTCAACTGCAAGTACCACCGCAGCATCGAACATCCGACCACCAGCCGCGTGCTGGGCGCCATGTTCGCCGACCAGCAGCACTTCGCCCACCATGCCGCGTTGCCGGCCGTGGCGCAGTTCGGTGACGAAGGCGCGGCCAACCACACGCGTTTCTGCCGTGAATACGGCGAAGCCGGTGTCGAATTCTTCGTGTTCGGTCGCAGTGCCTTCGACACCCGCTACCCGGCACCGCAGAAATACCCGGCGCGCCAGACCCTCGAAGCGTCCCAGGCGGTCGCTCGCCTGCACGGTTTGAGCGATGACGGCGTGGTCTACGCCCAGCAGAACCCGTCGGTGATCGATCAGGGCGTGTTCCACAATGACGTGATCGCGGTCGGTAATGGTGAAGTATTGTTCTATCACGAGGACGCTTTCCTCGAGCCCGAGAAGATGCTCGCCGAATTGCAGAGCAAACTCGCCAAGGTCGGTGGGAAATTTCAATCAGTGTGCGTTCCGCGTTCCGCGGTAACCGTCGAAGACGCAGTTCGGTCCTACCTGTTCAATAGCCAACTGCTGTCGCGTCCTGACGGCTCCATGCTGTTGATCGTGCCGGAAGAATGCCGTGGCAACGAGCGCGTATGGCAATACCTGCAGGGTTTGACCAGCTCCGGCGGCCTGATCCGCGAAGTGAAAGTCTTCGATCTCAAGCAGAGCATGCAGAACGGCGGTGGCCCTGCTTGCCTGAGGTTGCGTGTCGCACTTAACGAAACCGAGCTGGCGGCCGTCAACCCAGGGGTTATCATGACGGCACCGTTGTACGGCACTCTGACCGAATGGGTCGAGAAGCACTACCGCGACCGCATGACCGAAAACGATCTAGCGGACCCGCAATTGCTGCTTGAGTGCCGGACGGCACTGGATGAACTGACGCAAATCCTTAAACTGGGCGCGGTTTATCCATTCCAGATCAATTGATCGACGGCGCGTTGTTGTGCACGACAGCGCGCCGCTTCATCTCAACCGAGAGCGTAAAGACATGAGCGATACCCTGCAGCTGATCCTTGAAGACACCGACGGCACGCAACTGGAAACGTCCTGCACCCGCGTCGCGGTCATGTGGCAAGGCAAAGAGCTGTGGATCCAACACGATGGCCGCGGTCAGTTGCTGATCGGCGTAGACGTCGAAGAAGGCGACGCCGAGTACGCCAACCTGCTGCTGCGCCCATTGGCGACTAATCTGGTAAGTCTGCAGCTGGAAATGGAACCGGCGGAAATCGGTGACGACGAGGACCATGTACACGGCCCGGATTGCAATCACGACCATTAAGGAAACCGCTCTATGCTCGCCCTCGGCAAACTGCTTGAACTGACCCTCGCCGGCCGCGAACCGGCGGAGAAGACTCAACTGACTGTCGAAGGCGTGCGCATGCGCTGGTTGAGCGAAGGTGCGCTGGAAGTCCGGCCACCCGAAGCGCGCGACAATGGCCTGGATCTGCTGCTGTCTGCGGGGATCCACGGCAACGAAACAGCACCGATCGAATTACTTGATCGGCTGCTGCATGACATCGCTCGCGGCGATCTGAAGCCGCGCGCACGTATTCTGTTCCTGTTCGGCAACCCCGACGCCATTCGCCGTGGCGAGCGTTTCGTCGAGCAGGACGTCAATCGGCTGTTCAATGGTCGTCACGAGCAGAGCAGTGGCTGCGAAGCCCTGCGGGCTTGTGAGCTGGAGCGACTGGCCGCCAGTTTCTTCAGCCTGCCGGATCGCCAGCGTCTGCACTACGACCTGCACACCGCGATTCGCGGCTCGAAAATCGAGCAGTTCGCTTTATACCCCTGGAAAGAAGGGCGCCTGCATTCGCGCCAGGAACTGGCTCGACTGCGCGCCGCGGGCATGGAGGCAGTGCTGTTGCAGAACAAGCCGTCCATCGTCTTCAGTTCCTATACCTATGACAAACTCGGTGCCGAGTCCTTCACGCTCGAACTGGGCAAGGCGCGGCCGTTCGGGCAGAACGACGGGGTGAACGTCTCCTTGCTGGAAAACCGTCTCCAACAGATCATCGAAGGCACCGAGCCCGAATTGACTGAAGAGGCGCTGGACGGTTTGCAGCTGTTCAGTGTGGCACGGGAAATCATCAAGCACAGCGACAGCTTCCGCCTGAACCTGCCAGTGGACATCGAGAACTTTTCGGAACTGGAAGTGGGTTACCTGCTGGCGGAAGACATCGCCAATACCCGCTGGATCATCGAGGAGGAGGGCGCCCGGATCATCTTCCCGAACCCCAAGGTGAAGAACGGCCTGCGTGCCGGCATCCTGGTCGTGCCGACCACCGACGAAAACCTCGCCTGACTTCGCGTACTGATCGTTCCCACGCAGAGCGTGGGAACGATCATCCAACTCAGACGGCTACGGCACGCGGTTCAGTGCGACGCAGGCTGCGGATCTTCAGCAACGTATCCGCACATGTCTTCGCCGCTTCCTGACCCTTATGCACGAAATGCTCGAAGAAGAACTTCTGATGTTCTTCACCGGCATGGAAGTGGTGCGGGGTCAGCGACACCGAGAACACTGGCACTTCGGTTTCCAGTTGCACCTGCATCAAGCCGCTGACCACCGACTGGGCGACGAATTCATGACGGTAAATCCCGCCATCCACCACCAGGGCTGCCGCGACAATGCCGGCATAACGACCGGTCTTGGCCAGCAACTTGGCGTGCAGGGGCATTTCAAATGCGCCGCCGACTTCAAAGAAATCGATATCCGACTCCTGATAACCCTGGGCAATCATTTCGGCGACGAAGCCTTTACGGCTTTGGTCGACAATGTCCTTGTGCCAGCAGGCCTGGATGAACGCAACGCGCTCGCCCTGATGGTGTTTGCTTTTGCTGTCGATTGCGGTGGGTTGCATGTTCTGACTCCTGTTTGTGTGAAAAACAGGGCTTATGAATCGAAGGGGATTTAAGGGTACGCAGGCACAAGTGCCTGCGGACGGCGCTTTGGTATAGAGCCTGGGCGGCGCCAATCCCGTTCTCTCTTCATCCGGACTATGACCGTCGGCCCCGGGATCACACCGGGTCTGCTGACCTTGTTGCCATACACAGCAAAGGCCGTGTCTGTCACCAAGCGCTCGCGGGCTATGCGTGTTGCACGCAATTACCGCCGGTGGGGAGTTGCACCCCGCCCTGAGAACGTTTTGCCGCCAGATTGTCTGGCGGCGCAGAGTTTTTAACACATATTTCTCGTCTATGCATTGCTGCTAACTGATGATTGCTATCGACTTTTTCGTCGGCTCAAGAAGCCGTTTACTCCCCAAGGGTTGAATATTCGTTGGCATGACCGCAGTACTTGCTGTCTGAAAGGGATTTCCCCCTGCTAACCGAGGCCAGATTCATGAGCGTTATCGATCTTCGCAGCGACACCGTCACCCAACCCACTCCTGGCATGCTCGACGCGATGGCTACCGCCGCCACCGGTGACGACGTTTATGGCGAAGATCCGACGGTCAATCGACTGGAAGCCGAGCTGGCAAATCGGTTGGGTTTTGCTGCCGCACTGTTTGTCCCGACGGGCACCATGAGCAACCTGCTGGGCTTGATGGCCCATTGCGAACGCGGTGACGAATACATCGTCGGCCAGCAGGCTCACACCTATAAGTACGAAGGAGGCGGGGCGGCGGTGCTCGGCTCGATCCAGCCGCAGCCACTGGAAGTGCAGGCCGATGGCTCGCTGGACCTTTCGCAGGTTGCTGCGGCGATCAAGCCGGACGACTTCCACTTTGCCCGCACCCGTTTGCTGGCGCTGGAAAACACCATGCAGGGCAAGGTCCTGCCCTTGGATTACCTGGCCCGGGCCCGCAGCTTTACCCGCGAACACGGGTTGCTACTGCATCTGGACGGTGCGCGGCTGTACCACGCGGCGGTGAAGCTGGCTGTCGATGCCCGGGAAATCACCCGGCATTTCGATTCCGTCTCGGTGTGCCTTTCCAAAGGCCTGGGCGCACCGGTTGGTTCCGTGCTGTGTGGCTCGGTTGAATTGATTGCCAAGGCACGGCGCCTGCGCAAGATGGTTGGCGGCGGCATGCGCCAGGCCGGGATCCTGGCGGCGGCAGGCCTGTACGCGCTGGAGCATAACGTTCAACGCCTGGCCGACGACCACGCCAATGCCCAATTGCTCGCCGAAGGCCTGCGTGCAGCAGGTTTTGAGGTCGAGCCGGTGCAGACCAACATGGTTTACGTCGCAATGGGCGACAAGGCCGAAGCACTCAAGTCTTTCGCCGCCGAGCGCGGGATCAAGCTCAGTGCTGCCGCTCGTCTGCGCATGGTCACGCACATGGACGTCAGCCCTGCACAAATCGAGCAGGTCGTCGCCACATTCGTCGACTTTTCCAGTAAGTGATAGCGTTAGCGCTCCAATTGACCGTTTCTATCGTATAAACACGCTGTACCCCGCGCGCAGGGCCGATATAATGCGGCCCTTTGCCGTCGCTTCGTCTGTTGACGTTTCGAACAGGCCTTTGGCCGCAGCCTCCGTGGAAGAACCTAATGAAAAGCGCAGAAATCCGTGAAGCCTTCCTTCGCTTCTTCGAAGAGCAAGGCCACACCCGTGTAGCCTCCAGCTCTTTGATTCCGGGCAACGACCCAACCCTGCTGTTCACCAACGCGGGGATGAACCAGTTCAAGGACTGCTTCCTGGGCCAGGAAAAGCGCGCGTACACCCGCGCCGTCAGCAGCCAGAAATGCGTGCGCGCTGGCGGCAAGCACAACGACCTGGAAAACGTCGGTTATACCGCTCGTCACCACACCTTCTTCGAAATGCTGGGTAACTTCAGCTTCGGTGACTACTTCAAGCGTGACGCCATCACCTACGCCTGGAACTTCCTGACCTCCGACAAGTGGCTGAATCTGCCAAAGGAAAAGCTCTGGGTCACCGTCTACGCCAGCGATGACGAGGCGTACGACATCTGGACCAAGGAAATCGGCGTGCCGGCCGAGCGCATGGTTCGCATCGGCGACAACAAGGGCGCGCCGTACGCTTCCGACAACTTCTGGACCATGGGCGATACCGGCCCGTGCGGCCCTTGCACCGAGATTTTCTACGATCACGGCGCCGACATCTGGGGCGGCCCACCGGGCTCGCCGGAAGAAGACGGCGACCGCTACATCGAAATCTGGAACAACGTGTTCATGCAGTTCAACCGCACCGCCGACGGCGTGTTGCACCCGCTGCCAGCGCCGTCGGTCGATACCGGCATGGGCCTGGAGCGAATCAGTGCCGTGCTGCAGCACGTTCACTCGAACTATGAAATCGACCTGTTCCAGAGCCTGCTCCGCGCTTCGGCCAAGGCCATCGGTTGCACCAACGACGCTCAGGCTTCCCTTAAAGTCGTGGCTGACCACATTCGTTCCTGCGGTTTCCTGATCGCTGATGGCGTGCTGCCATCCAACGAAGGCCGCGGTTATGTACTGCGCCGCATCATTCGTCGCGCTTGCCGTCACGGCAACAAACTGGGCGCCAAGGGCAGCTTCTTCTACCAGATCGTCGCGGCCCTGGTCGCCGAGATGGGCGAAGCCTTCCCGGAACTGAAATCCCAGCAGTCGCACATCGAGCGCGTGCTCAAAGCCGAGGAAGAGCAATTCGCCAAGACCCTGGAGCAGGGCCTGAAAATCCTCGAGCAGGATCTGGCCGAGCTCAAAGGCGAAGTGGTACCGGGCGACGTAGTGTTCAAACTCTACGACACCTACGGTTTTCCAATGGACCTGACAGGCGACATCGCTCGCGAGCGCAGCCTGACCATCGACGAAGCAGGTTTCGAGCGCGAGATGGAAGCCCAGCGCGTCCGTGCACGTTCGGCCAGTTCCTTCGGCATGGACTACAACAGCCTGGTCAAGGTTGATGTGGACACCGAGTTCACCGGTTACACCGCTCACAGCGGTTCGGCAAAAATCGTTGCTATCTATAAAGACGGGCAATCGGTCGACGCGTTGAGCGAAGGCGAAGAGGGCGTGGTCGTTCTGAACCAGACGCCCTTCTATGCCGAATCCGGTGGTCAGATCGGTGATTGCGGCTTCCTCCAGGCTGGCGCTGCGCGTTTCGACGTGCGCGACACCACCAAGACCGGCGGTGCGTTCCTGCACCACGGTGTGCTGGACTCGGGCAGCCTGATCGTTGGTTCGCCAGTTCAGGCGCAGGTGGATGCCGACGTACGTCACGCCACGTCGCTGAACCACTCGGCGACTCACTTGCTGCACGCCGCGTTGCGTCAGGTGCTGGGTGATCACGTTCAGCAAAAAGGCTCGTTGGTCGACAGTCAGCGCCTGCGCTTCGACTTCAGCCACTTCGAAGCCATCAAGCCTGAGCAGTTGAAGGCACTGGAAGAAATCGTTAACGCCGAGATTCGCAAGAACTCCGAAGTTGAAACCGAAGAAACCGACATCGAAACCGCCAAGCAAAAAGGCGCCATGGCGCTGTTCGGCGAGAAGTACGGCGACAACGTGCGCGTACTGAGCATGGGCGATTTTTCCGTCGAGCTGTGCGGCGGTATCCACGCCAACCGTACCGGCGACATCGGCCTGCTGAAAATCATCAGCGAAGGCGGTGTGGCTTCGGGTGTGCGTCGTATCGAAGCGGTGACAGGCGCTGCAGCACTGGCTTACCTGAACGCTGCGGAAGAACAACTCAAGGAAGCGGCCAACCTGGTCAAGGGTAGTCGCGACAACCTGATCGACAAGCTGTCAGCTGTGCTGGAGCGCAACCGTCTGCTGGAGAAGCAACTCGAGCAGTTGCAAGCCAAGGCCGCCAGCGCGGCGGGTGACGATCTGTCGGCGCAAGCCTTGGACGTCAAGGGCGTGAAAGTGCTGGCCGTGCGTCTGGACGGGCAGGATGGCAAGGCGCTGCTGGCGCTGGTCGATCAACTGAAAAACAAACTCGGCCGCGCAGTGATCCTGCTCGGCAGTGTCCATGAGGAAAAGGTCGTTCTGGTTGCAGGCGTAACCAAAGACCTGACTGGCCAACTCAAAGCCGGTGATTTGATGAAGCAGGCCGCTGCGGCAGTGGGCGGGAAGGGCGGTGGTCGTCCAGACATGGCGCAAGGCGGCGGTACTGACGCTGGCGCCCTGGATGCGGCACTGGCGCTGACCGTTCCATTTGTAGAGCAGGGTTTATAAGGCAGTGCCTGCGGCCCGCAGTCTAGTGGCGGGCCGCAACGCTGTTTGAGTGATTATTTGGGCGCCCTACATGGGCAGAGGCGGCTTTGAAATGGCTTTGATCGTACAGAAATTTGGAGGCACCTCGGTCGGCACCGTCGAGAGAATCGAGCAGGTCGCCGACAAGGTTAAGAAATTCCGCGATGCCGGCGATGACCTGGTGGTTGTGCTGTCTGCAATGAGCGGCGAAACCAACCGTCTGATCGATCTGGCCAAGCAAATCAGTGGCGGCGATCAACCGGTTCCTCGCGAGCTGGATGTGATCGTCTCCACCGGTGAGCAGGTGACGATTGCCCTGTTGGCCATGGCGCTGATCAAGCGCGGTGTGCCGGCAGTGTCCTACACCGGCAACCAGGTACGGATCCTGACGGATAGCGCACACAACAAAGCGCGTATCCTGCAGATTGACGACCAGAAGATTCGCGGCGACCTGAAGGCCGGTCGCGTGGTGGTTGTCGCCGGTTTCCAGGGCGTCGACGAGCACGGCAACATCACAACCCTCGGTCGTGGCGGTTCCGACACCACCGGTGTGGCCCTGGCCGCAGCCTTGAAGGCTGACGAATGCCAGATCTACACCGACGTCGATGGCGTCTACACCACTGACCCGCGCGTCGTGTCCGTGGCTCAGCGCCTGGACAAGATTACCTTCGAAGAGATGCTGGAAATGGCCAGCCTCGGTTCCAAGGTGCTGCAGATCCGTGCGGTGGAGTTCGCCGGCAAGTACAACGTCCCGCTGCGCGTATTGCACAGCTTCAAGGAGGGGCCGGGCACCCTCATTACTATTGATGAAGAGGAAACCATGGAACAGCCGATCATTTCCGGTATCGCTTTCAACCGCGATGAAGCCAAGCTGACCATCCGTGGCGTGCCAGACATCCCGGGCGTTGCCTTCAAGATTCTCGGCCCTATCAGCGCCGCGAACATCGAAGTCGACATGATCGTGCAGAACGTTGCGCACGATAACACCACTGACTTCACCTTCACTGTTCACCGCAACGACTACCAGGCGGCGCAAACCGTGCTGGAAAAAACCGCTGGCGAGCTGGGTGCCCGTGAAGTCATCGGTGACACCAAGATCGCCAAGGTGTCGATCGTCGGCGTTGGCATGCGCTCCCACGCGGGCGTCGCCAGCCGCATGTTCGAAGCCCTGGCCAAGGAAACCATCAACATCCAGATGATCTCGACGTCGGAAATCAAAGTCTCCGTGGTGATCGAAGAGAAGTACCTGGAACTGGCTGTGCGCGCCTTGCACACGGCTTTCGAACTGGACGCACCGGTCCGCCAGGGCGAGTGATGCGTTTGCCAAAGGGCGCGGTCTGACCGCGCCCTTTGTTTTTTTGCAAGGCGCGACCCCAAGGCTGTTCTTTTGCTCGCGCTGGTCAATACTCAGGCATGTAGGACTATGACCTTTTTGGTTGTAGGTCGAGTGCCTTTTTTTTGCAGACTGTTGTCCCTGAAAATGTAATGCGTGAGGAGAAAGGTATGCTGATTCTGACTCGTCGGTGTGCAGAAAGCCTGATTATTGGTGATGGCGAAATCACTGTGACCGTGCTCGGCGTCAAAGGAAATCAAGTGCGTATCGGTGTCAACGCCCCGAAAGAGGTTGCGGTCCACCGTGAGGAAATTTACCTGCGTATAAAGAAAGAGAAGGACGAAGAACCAAGCCATTAATTTTTATCGTTTTTTATGTTTGCAAACGGGGAAAAGGTTGGTTAAGATACGCCCCGTGTTGCGGAGAGCTGGCCGAGTGGCCGAAGGCGCTCCCCTGCTAAGGGAGTACACCTCAAAAGGGTGTCGGGGGTTCGAATCCCCCGTTCTCCGCCATTATTTGCGTAGTACGTTGTAATCTGGCTTCTTCGGTAAGTTGTTGAAATTACTAGAAAAAGTGCTTGACATAGAGATTAGACGGCCTATAATGCGCGGCAACAAATGCACTCGTAGCTCAGCTGGATAGAGTACTCGGCTACGAACCGAGCGGTCACAGGTTCGAATCCTGTCGAGTGCACCATTTAAGAGTTGTTTGCAGTAATGTGAATGACTTGGCTCCAACCAGTTGTGATCTGGTATAAAAACACAAATGCACTCGTAGCTCAGCTGGATAGAGTACTCGGCTACGAACCGAGCGGTCACAGGTTCGAATCCTGTCGAGTGCACCATACACCAAAAAGCCCGCGTTTAACGCGGGCTTTTTGCCGTCTGGGATTTGGCTTTTTCCTTCGTGCATCCTCTCTCGTCGAACTCGATGTTGGCGCTGCGACCTCGTTTGGTCTGGTAGCGGGTGCTTGAGTTTCGAATGCTTATCTTGCCCAGAGCGCTTTCGACCTCCTGTTGGCTCAAGCCGGCGGCGGGATGTTCTCGGTGACATTCAGCGTCCTCCATGACGGCTTCCGATCAAGCCTAGCGCCTGCATTTTCCATCGCCAGTGTGTTTTCTTTTCGAGATGAGTCGTCGCACTTTCAAGTGTCAGCGCGCGCTCAAGATTGTTTCGCAAGCGCTTGTTTCAGCCGCGATTTTTTAACGTTTTAAGCCGTCAGTCGGTGTATGATTGCGCCCGTCAGCCCCGCCGGGGCTTTTGGATTACCTCCATGGACTTACCCAGTAGTTACTCAATACCCCGATTTTCCAATCATGAATTGACTGATTGATCCTTCCGGCGCGCCCCGCTGCTGGGAGTGGAGTTCGCCTATGTCTGAAGTTGAAGTAAAGAAAACGCAGGAAAGCTTGCAGGACCGCCTGGCTCAAGTTGTTGAGCTGTTGCAGCGTCAGCGAGTGGTTGAAGACCTGACTCATCGCCAGGAAGGTCCGAATCAGGATCGCGTCGAAAACCTGGTTCACCGGCAAAATCTCGTTGAGCTGCAACGCAAGCTCGATGACCTGCACTCCGCCGACGTCGCCTATATTCTTGAAGCCTTGCCGCTGGATGACCGCCTGACGCTCTGGCAATTGGTCAAGGCCGATCGCGACGGCGACATCCTGCTCGAGGTATCCGATTCGGTTCGTGAAACCCTGATCGCCGACATGGACGATCACGAGCTCCTGGCTGCGGCCAAGGACATGGATGCCGACGAACTGGCTGACCTGGCCTCCGAACTGCCGCGAGATGTCGTCCATGAGCTGATGGAGACCCTCGATGCTCAGCAACGCGAGCGAGTGCGCTCGGCGTTGTCCTATGACGAGGACCAGGTCGGCGCGCTGATGGACTTCGAGATGGTCACCATCCGTGAGGATGTCAGTCTCGAAGTGGTTCTGCGCTACCTGCGACGCCTCAAGGAGCTGCCTGGCCATACCGACAAATTGTTCGTGGTTGACTACGACGGCGTACTCAAGGGTGTGCTGCCGATCAAGCGCTTGTTGGTCAATGATCCGGATAAGCAGGTTTCCGAGGTCATGGCCAGCGATCCGGTGAGTTTCCATCCGGATGAAGAGGCCTACGAGGCTGCTCAGGCGTTTGAGCGTTATGACTTGATTTCGGCGCCCGTTGTCGACAAGAACGGCAAGTTGATCGGCCGTCTGACCATCGATGAAATGGTCGACCTGATTCGTGAGGAGAGCGAAAACGAAGTTCTCAACATGGCGGGTTTGCGTGAAGAAGAAGATATTTTCGCGTCGGTCTGGAAGTCCCTGCGTAACCGCTGGGCTTGGCTGGCAGTGAACCTGATCACCGCATTTGTTGCTTCCCGGGTGATCGGTCTGTTCGAAGGCTCCATTGAGAAGCTGGTGGCACTGGCTGCATTGATGCCGATCGTCGCAGGCATCGGAGGTAACTCCGGCAACCAGACCATCACCATGATCGTTCGGGCCATGGCGCTGGATCAGGTGAGTACGGGTAACACTTCGCGGTTGATGCGCAAGGAGCTGGCGGTCGCCTTGATCAATGGCGTGATTTGGGGCGGGGTGATCGGCGTTGTTGCCTACCTGTTGTATGGTAGCTGGTCGCTCGGTGTGGTGATGACCGCTGCCATGATCCTCAATCTGTTGCTTGCGGCATTGATGGGGGTCTTGATCCCGATGACGCTGGCGCGACTCGGACGAGATCCTGCCATGGGTGCCAGTGTGATGATTACCGCCATGACCGATAGTGGTGGCTTCTTTATCTTCCTTGGGCTGGCAACGATTTTCCTGCTCTGAGGTGCTTGTTTTAAAGCCCGCCCTACAGCGGGCTTTTTTACGGCCGGATTTCAGGCAAAAAAAAGCCAGCGATCAGGCTGGCTTGAACTTGCGGGGATGAATCAGGAGGCGTCAGCAGCCATTTCGGCGTCATGGGCGATCAGTGAAACAAGAGCATTTTGCTGGCGGTGAGAGAGTTGGCGGAAGCGCTGCAGCAGTTCGCGCTCGTGCAATGACAGCTCCGGGCTGTCCAGGCGCATGCTCAGCTCTTCGCCCAGAGCGCCTTCCTGGATGAGACTCTGCTCCAGGCGCGCAATGATTTCGGAGTTCATGCTGCGGTGATGATTGCGAGCCACCTCGGCAATGCGTTCACGCATTCCGTCTGGCAGACGTACGACGAACTTGTCAGCCGTACGGCTGGAATAAATTGCCTGTTTCAATGGGCGCATATATTTAACCGGTTAGTTCAGGGGAGCGGTTCTCGGGATTGGCCGCGGGATGTCTGATAGGACAAGAGCTCTGGCCAAATGTTCAACCTGAATTGATAGAGGCTCGCATCATGCCTCAAATTCGCCAGATCATTGGCGTCAATTCTGTGACA
>NZ_CP166807.1:5307500-5310000 GCF_059716155.1 Pseudomonas sp. LBUM1649 | reverse complement strand
ATCGTAGTCCGGATCGCAGTCTGCAACTCGACTGCGTGAAGTCGGAATCGCTAGTAATCGCGAATCAGAATGTCGCGGTGAATACGTTCCCGGGCCTTGTACACACCGCCCGTCACACCATGGGAGTGGGTTGCACCAGAAGTAGCTAGTCTAACCTTCGGGAGGACGGTTACCACGGTGTGATTCATGACTGGGGTGAAGTCGTAACAAGGTAGCCGTAGGGGAACCTGCGGCTGGATCACCTCCTTAATCGATGACTCAGCTGCTCCATGAGCTCCCACACGAATTGCTTGATTCATTGAAGAAGACGAAAAGGTCGTTTCCACTTATGGAAATGACTGTTTTGTTCTAAAGCTTAGAAATGAGCATTCCATCGGTTCGATGGTGAATGTTGATTTCTAGTCTTTGACTAGTTCGTTCTTTAAAAATTTGGGTATGTGATAGAAAGATAGACTGAACGTTACTTTCACTGGTAACGGATCAGGCTAAGGTAAAATTTGTGAGTTGCTCTTAGGAGCTCAATCGAATTTTCGGCGAATGTCGTCTTCATAGTATAACCAGATTGCTTGGGGTTATATGGTCAAGTGAAGAAGCGCATACGGTGGATGCCTTGGCAGTCAGAGGCGATGAAAGACGTGGTAGCCTGCGAAAAGCTTCGGGGAGTCGGCAAACAGACTTTGATCCGGAGATGTCTGAATGGGGGAACCCAGCCATCATAAGATGGTTATCTTGTACTGAATACATAGGTGCAAGAGGCGAACCAGGGGAACTGAAACATCTAAGTACCCTGAGGAAAAGAAATCAACCGAGATTCCCTTAGTAGTGGCGAGCGAACGGGGACTAGCCCTTAAGTGGCTTTGAGATTAGCGGAACGCTCTGGAAAGTGCGGCCATAGTGGGTGATAGCCCTGTACGTGAAAATCTCTTGGTCATGAAATCGAGTAGGACGGAGCACGAGAAACTTTGTCTGAATATGGGGGGACCATCCTCCAAGGCTAAATACTACTGACTGACCGATAGTGAACTAGTACCGTGAGGGAAAGGCGAAAAGAACCCCGGAGAGGGGAGTGAAATAGATCCTGAAACCGTATGCGTACAAGCAGTGGGAGCCCACTTTGTTGGGTGACTGCGTACCTTTTGTATAATGGGTCAGCGACTTATTTTCAGTGGCGAGCTTAACCGAATAGGGGAGGCGTAGCGAAAGCGAGTCTTAATAGGGCGTCTAGTCGCTGGGAATAGACCCGAAACCGGGCGATCTATCCATGGGCAGGTTGAAGGTTGGGTAACACTAACTGGAGGACCGAACCGACTACCGTTGAAAAGTTAGCGGATGACCTGTGGATCGGAGTGAAAGGCTAATCAAGCTCGGAGATAGCTGGTTCTCCTCGAAAGCTATTTAGGTAGCGCCTCATGTATCACTGTAGGGGGTAGAGCACTGTTTCGGCTAGGGGGTCATCCCGACTTACCAAACCGATGCAAACTCCGAATACCTACAAGTGCCGAGCATGGGAGACACACGGCGGGTGCTAACGTCCGTCGTGAAAAGGGAAACAACCCAGACCGTCAGCTAAGGTCCCAAAGTTATGGTTAAGTGGGAAACGATGTGGGAAGGCTTAGACAGCTAGGAGGTTGGCTTAGAAGCAGCCACCCTTTAAAGAAAGCGTAATAGCTCACTAGTCGAGTCGGCCTGCGCGGAAGATGTAACGGGGCTCAAACCATACACCGAAGCTACGGGTATCACTTAGGTGATGCGGTAGAGGAGCGTTCTGTAAGCCTGTGAAGGTGAGTTGAGAAGCTTGCTGGAGGTATCAGAAGTGCGAATGCTGACATGAGTAACGACAATGGGTGTGAAAAACACCCACGCCGAAAGACCAAGGTTTCCTGCGCAACGTTAATCGACGCAGGGTTAGTCGGTCCCTAAGGCGAGGCTGAAAAGCGTAGTCGATGGAAAACAGGTTAATATTCCTGTACTTCTGGTTATTGCGATGGAGGGACGGAGAAGGCTAGGCCAGCTTGGCGTTGGTTGTCCAAGTTTAAGGTGGTAGGCTGAGATCTTAGGTAAATCCGGGATCTTAAGGCCGAGAGCTGATGACGAGTGTTCCTTTGGAACACGAAGTGGTTGATGCCATGCTTCCAAGAAAAGCTTCTAAGCTTCAGGTAACCAGGAACCGTACCCCAAACCGACACAGGTGGTTGGGTAGAGAATACCAAGGCGCTTGAGAGAACTCGGGTGAAGGAACTAGGCAAAATGGCACCGTAACTTCGGGAGAAGGTGCGCCGGTGAGGGTGAAGCATTTACTGCGTAAGCCCACGCCGGTCGAAGATACCAGGCCGCTGCGACTGTTTATTAAAAACACAGCACTCTGCAAACACGAAAGTGGACGTATAGGGTGTGACGCCTGCCCGGTGCCGGAAGGTTAATTGATGGGGTTAGCTAACGCGAAGCTCTTGATCGAAGCCCCGGTAAACGGCGGCCGTAACTATAACGGTCCTAAGGTAGC
>NZ_CP166807.1:4752500-5302500 GCF_059716155.1 Pseudomonas sp. LBUM1649 | reverse complement strand
GCTTGCTGGAGGTATCAGAAGTGCGAATGCTGACATGAGTAACGACAATGGGTGTGAAAAACACCCACGCCGAAAGACCAAGGTTTCCTGCGCAACGTTAATCGACGCAGGGTTAGTCGGTCCCTAAGGCGAGGCTGAAAAGCGTAGTCGATGGAAAACAGGTTAATATTCCTGTACTTCTGGTTATTGCGATGGAGGGACGGAGAAGGCTAGGCCAGCTTGGCGTTGGTTGTCCAAGT
Organism: Pseudomonas sp. LBUM1649; assembly: GCF_059716155.1. Taxonomy (NCBI): domain Bacteria; kingdom Pseudomonadati; phylum Pseudomonadota; class Gammaproteobacteria; order Pseudomonadales; family Pseudomonadaceae; genus Pseudomonas; species Pseudomonas sp. LBUM1649. The sequence goes on along the minus strand of NZ_CP166807.1, from coordinate 5,302,261 downwards.
TTAAGGTGGTAGGCTGAGATCTTAGGTAAATCCGGGATCTTAAGGCCGAGAGCTGATGACGAGTGTTCCTTTGGAACACGAAGTGGTTGATGCCATGCTTCCAAGAAAAGCTTCTAAGCTTCAGGTAACCAGGAACCGTACCCCAAACCGACACAGGTGGTTGGGTAGAGAATACCAAGGCGCTTGAGAGAACTCGGGTGAAGGAACTAGGCAAAATGGCACCGTAACTTCGGGAGAAGGTGCGCCGGTGAGGGTGAAGCATTTACTGCGTAAGCCCACGCCGGTCGAAGATACCAGGCCGCTGCGACTGTTTATTAAAAACACAGCACTCTGCAAACACGAAAGTGGACGTATAGGGTGTGACGCCTGCCCGGTGCCGGAAGGTTAATTGATGGGGTTAGCTAACGCGAAGCTCTTGATCGAAGCCCCGGTAAACGGCGGCCGTAACTATAACGGTCCTAAGGTAGCGAAATTCCTTGTCGGGTAAGTTCCGACCTGCACGAATGGCGTAACGATGGCGGCGCTGTCTCCACCCGAGACTCAGTGAAATTGAAATCGCTGTGAAGATGCAGTGTATCCGCGGCTAGACGGAAAGACCCCGTGAACCTTTACTATAGCTTTGCACTGGACTTTGAATTTGCTTGTGTAGGATAGGTGGGAGGCTTTGAAGCGTGGACGCCAGTTCGCGTGGAGCCAACCTTGAAATACCACCCTGGCAACTTTGAGGTTCTAACTCAGGTCCGTTATCCGGATCGAGGACAGTGTATGGTGGGTAGTTTGACTGGGGCGGTCTCCTCCTAAAGAGTAACGGAGGAGTACGAAGGTGCGCTCAGACCGGTCGGAAATCGGTCGTAGAGTATAAAGGCAAAAGCGCGCTTGACTGCGAGACAGACACGTCGAGCAGGTACGAAAGTAGGTCTTAGTGATCCGGTGGTTCTGTATGGAAGGGCCATCGCTCAACGGATAAAAGGTACTCCGGGGATAACAGGCTGATACCGCCCAAGAGTTCATATCGACGGCGGTGTTTGGCACCTCGATGTCGGCTCATCACATCCTGGGGCTGAAGCCGGTCCCAAGGGTATGGCTGTTCGCCATTTAAAGTGGTACGCGAGCTGGGTTTAGAACGTCGTGAGACAGTTCGGTCCCTATCTGCCGTGGACGTTTGAGATTTGAGAGGGGCTGCTCCTAGTACGAGAGGACCGGAGTGGACGAACCTCTGGTGTTCCGGTTGTCACGCCAGTGGCATTGCCGGGTAGCTATGTTCGGAATAGATAACCGCTGAAAGCATCTAAGCGGGAAACTAGCCTCAAGATGAGATCTCACTGGGACCTTGAGTCCCCTGAAGGGCCGTCGAAGACTACGACGTTGATAGGTTGGGTGTGTAAGCGCTGTGAGGCGTTGAGCTAACCAATACTAATTGCCCGTGAGGCTTGACCATATAACACCCAAGCAATTTGATGCTCCTCGTTGAAAAGACGAAAGAGACCAGATTGCGGTGTGTGAAGACGAAACGAACCGAAAGTTCGAGATGCTCACAAAACACCGAAGCTATCACATACCCAATTTGCTGAAGCGAGGCCAACTGGCCACGACTCAGTACCCGAATTTCTTGACGACCATAGAGCATTGGAACCACCTGATCCCATCCCGAACTCAGCAGTGAAACGATGCATCGCCGATGGTAGTGTGGGGTTTCCCCATGTGAGAGTAGGTCATCGTCAAGATTAAATTCCAAAACCCCTATCTGCGCATGCAGGTAGGGGTTTTGTCTTTGTGGCCCGTTTTTCCTGTGTAGGAGCGAGCATGCTCGCGATGGTCGTCAACGATGACGCGGGAAACCTGATACCCCGCAGCGTTCTCAGGTTCATCGTCGGAGCGCCGCCCGGAGCAAGCTCGCTCCTACAATGAAGCCAAACCGTCAAATTCCACTCTCCTCGCTTCAAGAGAACGCTACTGCTGGCCGATAACCCATAGGGTCGCAGCGATCTTTACTTCTCGCAGCCTTCAACAGTCATCACTGGTTCCAGAGAAATCCATTGATGGCTAACCGCTATCATCTGCGCGCCGTAAGGGCAGTGAAGCTGATCTTGTTCGTGCATTCGCCTTTCGGTTCTTTTTCTTAAATTGCCTGGAAATCTTCGATGCTGTCGTATCACCAAAAGAGTTTTCTGATCGTCGATGATTTCTCGGATTTCCGCAGTTCGGTCAGGTCGATGCTGCGGGAGTTGGGTGTCAAGGATGTGGACACGGCAGACACTGGCGAACAGGCGCTGAAGATGTGTTCGCAGAAATCCTACGATTTCATCCTGCAGGATTTCCACCTGGGCGATGGCAAGAAGAATGGTCAGCAGGTGCTTGAAGACCTGATGATCGACAAGCTGATCAGTCATGAAAGTGTATTCGTGATGGTCACCGCTGAAACCAGCCAGGCCATGGTGCTCAGCGCCCTGGAGCACGAGCCTGATGCTTACCTGACCAAGCCCTTCAACCGTTCCGGTCTGGCCCAACGCCTGGAGCGACTGGTGCAGCGCAAGACGTTGCTCAAGCCGATACTGCAGGCCCTCGACCGGGGCAAGCCGGTTGAAGTGCTCAATGCCTGCATAGCCTTGTGCAAACAGGACATCCGCTATTCGCCGTTGTGCTTGCGCTATCGCGCCGATGCTCTGCGCGATCTCAATCAGAATGAGGTCCTGGAGCGTCTCTACGACGGCATCATTGCCGATCGACCCTTGCCGTGGGCATTTGCCGGGCTGGGCAAGTTGCTGTTCAAGCGGGGTCAGGTCACCCAGGCAAAAGCCGCCTACGAAAAAGCCCTGAAAGTGTTTCCGATGATGCCGGCGCTCTACGATGGCATGGCAGAGGTGCTGGTTGCCGAAGGGGACACCAAGGCCGCTCAACGCGTCCTGGAAGAGGCGATTCGCTTGTCGCCACTGGCCGTGCGCAGGCAAGCGCAGCTGGGCAAACTGGCAATGGCCAATGAAGATTTTGACACGGCGTCCAAAGCCTACCGCCAGGCTGTTGCCCAAGGTGCCCAGTCACGTTTCAAGGATGCGGAAAGCAACCTTGGACTGGCTCACGCATTGATCAGCAAGGGCAGTGAAAAAGGCTTGGATACCCGGACTCGTCTGGAAATCAACACGACCCTGAGTGCGGTGGCCAAGGAGAACCCGTCCGATCCCGGTCTGCAAATCAGGGCGCGATTGATGAAGGCGACCAGTCTGCTGATCAACGACGCCGAAACGGCGGAAAAACTGACCGAGCAAGCCATGATGCGGCTCGATGGCATGGAGCAGTTCATGAGTGCCGAAGCGGCGCTGTTGGTGGCCAAGCAATTGCAAATGCTTGGTCAGGCCAATGCGGGTGCTTCTATGTTGAAAAACTGCGCAGAGATTTACGGCGACGATCCTGCGGTGATGAAGGGCATTGCAAAGTTGACCGATGATCCGAGCATCCTCAACTCCGGCAACGTAGCAGCTGATCTCAATCGGCAGGGCGTGCGCGTGTACAAGACCGGTGACCTGGTGCAGGCCCGGGGCATTTTCCGCAAAGCCCTGGCGCTGCAGCCCAAGAACATCAGTATCGCGCTGAACCTCGCACAGTCGTTGCTGCATGGCACTGATACCAATCTCCCCTCGGCAGAACTGGTGGAATGTCGGGCCTGCCTGAAAATGGTCGGCTTGATGCCGGACACCGACTCGCGTTTTGCGCGTTATCAAAAGCTCAAGAACAAGGCATTTGGCGAATGAACGAGCACCAACAGGCACTGGATTTCTCGACGGTGATTGCGTCCACCGTACACGACATGAAGAACTCGCTGGCCATGTTGATGCAGGCCCACAGCCAATGTCTGGCGGGTTTGCCGGCGTCTGCGCGCCACACCCCTTCGCTGGGTGTGATCGAATTCGAGTTCGCGCACCTCAATGGCATGCTGGTGCAGTTGCTGGGCCTGTACAAACTGGGTGTCAACCAGATGCCCCTGCAGCCGGCCTACCACGAACTGGACGACTTCATCGAAGCGCAATTGGCGTGTCATCAAGACGTGTTCGCCAGCCGCGGTATTGCCGCCACGTTTGAGGTCGATCCCTTGAGCCCTTTGGGTTTCTTCGACCGTGAGCTGATCGCTTCGGTACTGGCCAACAGTATCAACAACGCGATCCGTTATGCCCGACACGCGGTGTTGATCAGTGCCAGCGACGAAGCTGGGCAACTGGTCTTGACCATCAACGACGATGGTGAAGGTTATCCCCCACAGATGATCGAGCGCCAGGCCGAGTACGTGCAGGGTATCAATCACAGCACTGGAAGCACCGGCCTGGGGCTGTACTTCGCCGGTCGGATTGCGGCACTGCATCAACGCAACGGCGTAGGCGGACGCACGGAAATCAGCAATGGCGGCCCTTTGGGTGGGGGCGTCTTCAGCCTCTATCTTCCGTAGGAGCTGCCGAAGGCTCGGGCCTACATATTTGTGCATCGTGCTTGATATTCCGAACACGCGGAGCCTATTTTGTACGAGTTGCCGCTCGCGGCTCGTATAAAAACAAGGATTGCGTCATGACAACCGATGGCCTGAGTTCACTCGCGCAGCGATTGACGGGCATTGATGAGATCGAATGCGTCACGCCGGATTTGAATGGCGTACCCCGGGGCAAAGTGATGACTGCCGAGGGCTTCCTTGAAGGACGCCGTCTGCAGATGGCGCGGGGAGTGATGCTGCAATGCATCATGGGCGGATATCCGCCTGCACGCTTTTACGGTTGCGACGACGGCGACCTCGCGCTGGTCCCTGACCCGGAGCAGATCCACCGCTTGCCCTGGAGTAAGCAGCCTCGGGCATTGGCCATCTGTGATGCGGATGAATTGACGGGCGAAAGTTCCAGCCTGTCGACCCGCGGCCAACTCAAGGCGGTCATCGCGCGTTACGCGGCCGTTGGCCTGGCGCCGGTGGTGGCCACTGAACTGGAGTTTTTTGTCTTCGCTCCCAATACCGATTCGACCCAGCCCTTCCAGCCACCGACGGGCCTGGACGGTCGTCGCGAGGAAGGTCACTCGGCGTTCAGTGTCAGTTCCAACAATGGCCTGCGGCCGTTCTTCCGCGAGGTCTATGAGTGCATGGCTGCGCTGGGCCTGCCTCGTGATACCTTCATGCACGAGATGGGCGTCAGTCAGTTCGAAATCAACCTGCTGCACGGCGATCCTTTGCTGCTGGCCGACCAGACATTTTTGTTCAAGCATTTGCTCAAGGAAGTCGCGCTCAAGCACGGCCTGATCGTGGTTTGCATGGCCAAGCCATTGGCGCATACGCCAGGCAGTTCGATGCACATTCACCAGAGCATCGTCGAGATCGGCACGGGACGGAATGTCTTCAGCGACGAATCCGGTCAACCGAGCGCGACCTTCCGCCATTTCATCGGCGGTCAGCAAGCCGGTATGGCGGATTTCACCGCGCTGTTTGCACCTAACGTGAATTCGTATCAGCGCTTATGCCATCCCTTTGCATCACCGAACAATGCCTGCTGGTCCCATGACAACCGGTCGGCCGGTTTGCGCATTCCCGCCAGTTCGCCAGTCGCTCGTCGGGTCGAGAACCGATTACCGGGGGCTGACGCCAATCCGTATCTGGCGATCGCAGCGAGCCTGGCGTCCGGGTTGCACGGCATCGAACACCAACTGGAACCCGACGAGCCGATCCAGGGTGAGTTCCAAGTACCGGATAAACTTTCGTTACCCTGTACCTTGCATGCAGCGCTGGAACGTCTGAAACGTAGCCAGTTGGCAATTGAACTGTTCGGCAAGGAGTTCATCGAAGGTTACATCGCGTCGAAGACCATGGAGCTGACCAGTTTCTACGATGAAATTACTCCCTGGGAGCGGCGTGTCCTCGCCGCCCAGGCCTGACTAAATGTCGACACCGGGCTATCGTTTGAATAGCCCGTCACTCACTGCAAGGAGCCGCTCGTTGCGCCAAATCTGGAAATCCTTTCGAGCGCTTTATTTCGCTTCGCTGATGATGCTGATCGGCTCAGGTCTGTTGAGTACTTACCTGGCGTTGCGCCTGGCTGCCGATCACGTCGATAGCCTGTGGGTCGGTGCGTTGATGGCTGCCAACTATTTCGGCCTGGTGCTGGGCGGCAAGATCGGCCATCGGTTGATTGCTCGGGTCGGGCATATTCGAGCCTACTCGGCCTGTGCCGGGATCGTCGGCGCGGCGGTGCTGGGCCATGGCCTGGTGAACTGGTTGCCTGCCTGGTTGTTCCTGCGGGTGATCGTCGGTCTTGGCATGATGTGCCAGTACATGGTCATTGAGAGCTGGCTGAATGAGCAGGCCGATGCCAAGCAGCGCGGGCTGGTGTTCAGTGGATACATGATCGCCTCCTACCTGGGGTTGGTGCTGGGTCAGTTGATTCTGGTCATGCACCCGGGGCTGGGGCTGGAACTGCTGATGCTGGTGGCCCTCTGTTTCGCGCTTTGCCTGGTGCCGGTGGCCCTGACTAGACGGATTCACCCGGCACCTTTGCATCCCGCGCCGATGGAGCCTCGGTTCTTTATCAAGCGCGTGCCGCAGTCATTGAGTACCGTTCTGGGGGCAGGGCTGATCGTCGGTTCGTTCTACGGTCTGGCGCCGCTGTACGCCTCCCAGCAAGGGTTGTCCACGGAGCAGGTCGGCCTGTTCATGGGTAGCTGCATTTTTGCCGGATTGCTGGTGCAGTGGCCGTTGGGATGGTTGTCCGATCGCTATGACCGGGCGCTGTTGATTCGATGTTTTGCGTTCAGCCTGGCGTTGGCTGCCTTGCCGCTGGCGATCATGGAGCGGGTGCCCCTGGAAGTCCTGTTTATTGCCGGGTTCCTCTGCTCGTTGGTCCAGTTCTGCCTGTATCCGTTGGCAGTGGCCTTCTCCAATGACCATGTCGAGGGCGATCGACGGGTATCGCTGACGGCGATGTTGCTGGTGACCTACGGCGTTGGTGCCAGCATCGGGCCGCTGGTGGCGGGTGTGCTGATGAAGTTGTTCGGCAGCCAGATGCTCTACGCGTTCTTCAGTTTCTTTGCTTTGGTGCTGGTGTGGCGAATTCGTCCGAAAGCGGTGACTAACCTGCATCAGGTGGACGACGCGCCGCTGCATCACGTCGCCATGCCGGACAGTATGTCGAGTTCGCCCCTGGTGGCGGCTCTCGATCCGCGGGTGGATGAGCAGGTGGTGCAGGATCAGATGCAAAATCCGATTGCTCCCGAGCCGAGTCCGGAACCGGAAACCGATCATCCCCCGCAAGAACCGGATTCGGGCAGGGAGCAGAGTTTTACCGAAGCCAGGCCCTGACATTCAGGCAAAAAAAACGGGCAGTCACCACAAGGGGCTGCCCGTTTTTGCTTGAAACGTTGTCTCAGAAGTCGTCTTTGTCGAAGCGCCGCGCTTCGCGTTGCAGTTGGTAGACGAACCGTTCGACCTGACGCTGCACCAGCCCGCTCATGTTGTGGAAGCGAACGCCGGCGAAGGTGGTGGAGATCTTTTCTTCGAAGTGCAGGTAGCGCAGTTCGACTGGCGCCGTCATTTTGCCGAAAGGCAGATCGGCGCTGAAACGGTCGTAAACCTGACCCAGTTGCAGACTGCCGGTGATGTCGCCTGCGAAGCGCAACTTGCAGCCAGTGGCGGAAATGTCCAGCAGCTTGCCACTGATCGATGCCTTGAGCTTTTCACCGTCCAGATTGACGTTGACCAGTTGGGCCAATTTCAAGGCGGCACGGAACGCATTGCGGCGCTGGTGGTAGACGACTTGGTCAGGCAGGGTGCCACGGTAGCAACGGCTGCCGTTGGATTCGTCGATGGTTAGCGGGCCATTGCTTTCCCACGCGATGCGCACGCCTTCATGAAAACCTTCGACCTTGAAGGGTTCGCCGGCCAGCAGGAAACGTTCACCATCGCGGGGAATCATTTCGTCCAGGGCAATCATGTTGCCTTCACGGTCAAGGTCCACCAGATAACTCTGGAAGCGCTGGCTGCGCTCGTGGAACGTGATGATCAGCGGGTCATGGCTGTCTAGCAGCTGGCGCAAATTGCCGGAGATTTCCAGGGGCGTGCTGAGCACCTTGGGTGGCTGCGGCGCATCTTCCGCGTTTAAGGCATTGGACACGGTTAATCAATCTCCAGACAAATGTTGACTACGGCAAGTGGCATTTTGCCAGCATGTTTCGCGTCTTGATAGAGCGTGCTTATCGACAGGCTCAAGCCTGACTGAGCGTGCGTGGTTTCACAAGCCTGGAGAATGATCCGCTGGCGTCATAGAGCGCGGGCGGTTCACCGCCGGTAAGGATTCTCAGCTGGGTAGCCGTGGCAGCCTGCTGAGCCTGGATCGACTGTCCATTGTTGGCATTGGCGGCGTGGCACTGAGCCAGAAGGTCGGTCAGTACATCACTTTGCGCCAGCAGCGCTTGGCCAACGCTCGATTGGCTGGCCAATTGCTCCAGACCGGCGCGGTTGGCTGGCAGGTTGAGGCTGACGAGAATCTCACTGCGTTTGCGGCCATGCTGATCGAGCTCGATGATCATTGCCTGCTTCTGCGCCAGAATCTCTTCCAGCAACTGCATGTCGCGGCCATGCAAGGCGAGGGATTCGGTGCGCAGTATCTCCAGCAAGCGTTGCGCTGGAGCAAAGTCGTCGGTGATCAGTTGCAGTAAAGTAGTGTCGTGCATGGCTGGCCTTGGGGTTTAAGCGTCCAAAAGCCTGGCGCTGGCCGAGGCCTAGCGCTGGGCTTCGAAGTTGAGCAGTTTGCTGGCTACACGGTTGCTGTCGACTTTATAGCTGCCATCGGCGATGGCTGCTTTCAACTCAGCCACGCGGGATTTGTCGACGACAGGCTGATCGCGCAGCGTATCGGTGATCTTCTGCAACTGTTGCGCCTCATTGCTCAGATGTACCGATTCCCCGCTTTTGACGGTACTGGCCTGTTCGGCCGGGGAGTTCAGCTCGGCAGGCTTGCCGGTTTCGGCAGTTTCCCTGGCGGCGCTGGTACGTGTACTGCCCGTAAGTGACGGGGAGCTGTTGAAACGGCTGAAATCGATGACCATGGTAAAAAACCTCTGGGAATTTGGACGCTTGCCATGTTTTCGGCCATTCCCTGAAAAACTTTAGGCTCATTTATCAAATGAGCTTGCGCGCGCCAGCGCTTGCCGTGCCTGGCACACAGTTTAGGGAACCTCCGAGGTCGGCGCCACATCTTCACCCGCAGTAAGCCCTACATGGACACTTCCACCTGGCCCGGCGCGATGACCTGCGCCTTGATGACTCGTTTGGAATTGAGATTCTTGACTCGAATCTGTTCGCTCAGGCCGCCACTGGCCAATGCCTCGCCGGGCATTCGCACGCTGAGCGTACCACTGCGGGCGGTAATCACCACCTGGTCGCCCTTTCGTATGACTTCCGCCTGTTCGATGTGCACCAGGCTGATGACCTGATCATTGACCATTGGTCGGGTAAGTCGTTGCCCGATGGCCTGGTCCACGGCTGTCAGGTAACCCTGGTTGAGCAGACTGATATCGCGCTCACGAAGCATGACGTCCTGCGATTCGACAATACCGGCGCGACGCAGTGGCCGGGTGGTGGTGACGACCTCGCGAAACAGGCGTACTTGAGCGGGCACGAAGACTGTCCAGGGGGATGTTCCCTCACAGCGAACCTTGACCGTTACGCGACCCAAAGGCTTGGCCGGACTCTCCAGCGTGGCTGTCAATTCCTTGTCGCACATCGGCATGCGCAGGCGCGGATCGAGCGGGTTCACCTGGATTTCATAGCGACCCTGGGTTTGACTGGTCGCCAGATAGTCCTCTACGGTGAATTCAAGAAAGCCCTGGGTGACGCCGATAAGCATGTCAGGCAAGGTAACGGCGTCAGCAAGGGCAGGGCTGCCAGCGTTGAACAGGCAAACAGCCGACAACACCCCGAGCCATTGGCGGCAGGGGGTGGTCAGGCGTCGGAATAATGTCGGTTCTGTGTTCATAACAGATAAAAAGCAAGCGCCGTGCCGTTTAGTGATGAAGGCGCGTCGCAACAACACTTAGCGTTGGCGTAGGAGTCAGGCATGGCTGGTGTAATGGATTCGGTAAACCAGCGCACGCAACTGGTGGGGCAGAATCGCCTTGAGCTGCTGTTGTTCCGTCTCGACGGCCAGCAGCTGTATGGGATCAACGTGTTCAAGGTGCGGGAGGTGCTGCAGTGCCCCAAACTGACGTTGATGCCCAAGTCCAGTCCTGTTGTGTGTGGCGTGGCGAATATCCGGGGGGCGACCATTCCGATCCTTGATCTGGCGATGGCGACCGGTTCCGGTGGCTTGAAGGACAAGAACAACCCCTTCGTGATCATCACGGAGTACAACACCAAGACCCAGGGATTCCTGGTGCGCTCGGTGGAACGCATCGTCAACATGAACTGGGAGGAGATTCATCCGCCACCCAAGGGCACGGGACGTGATCACTACCTGACGGCTGTGACCCGGGTCGACAACCAGTTAGTGGAAATCATCGACGTCGAGAAGGTATTGGCGGAAGTGGCTCCGACCCCGGAAGCGATTTCCGCCGGCGTGGTGGATGTCGAGACCCAGCACAAGGCGCTCTCCTTGCGCGTGCTGACGGTCGATGACTCGTCGGTGGCGCGCAAACAGGTCACCCGTTGCCTGCAAACGGTCGGTGTTGAAGTGGTGGCGTTGAACGACGGTCGGCAAGCGCTGGATTACCTGCGCAAACTGGTCGACGAGGGCAAGAAGCCGGAGGAGGAGTTCCTGATGATGATTTCCGACATCGAGATGCCGGAAATGGACGGGTACACCCTCACGGCCGAGATCCGCAACGACCCTCGCATGCAAAAGCTTCATATCATCCTGCATACTTCGTTGTCGGGTGTGTTCAATCAGGCGATGGTCAGGAAGGTCGGTGCCGATGACTTCCTGGCCAAATTCCGTCCTGATGACCTGGCATCCCGGGTAGTCGACCGGATCAAAGCAGCAGACATCAGCTAGGGGCGTTCGGCCCCCGGCAGTCAACACGATTTTAGAGGCGGCAGCATTGTCTACGGGTAATTTGGATTTCGAACAGTTCCGGGTGTTCCTGGAAAAAGCCTGTGGCATTTTGCTCGGTGAAAACAAGCAGTATCTGGTCTCCAGCCGTCTCAACAAACTGATGGAGCAGCAGGGTATCAAGTCCCTGGGTGAGCTGGTCCAGCGCATTCAGACCCAGCCGCGCAGCGGGTTGCGCGAGATGGTCGTGGATGCGATGACGACCAACGAAACCCTGTGGTTTCGTGATACCTATCCGTTTGAAGTCTTGAAGAACAAGGTGCTGCCCGAAGCGATCAAGGCCAGTCCCGGCCAGCGTCTGCGGATCTGGTCGGCGGCGTGCTCGTCGGGTCAGGAACCGTATTCGCTGTCGATGTCCATCGACGAGTTCGAGCGGTTCAATGCCGGGCAGTTGAGAATGGGCGTGCAGATTGTGGCCACCGACCTGTCCGGCACCATGCTGAACAACTGCAAGAGTGGCGAGTACGACAGCCTGGCCATCGGTCGCGGCCTGTCTCCCGAGCGGCTGCAGCGGTATTTCGACCCTAAGGGGCCGGGGCGCTGGGCGATCAAGGCGCCTATCAAGAGCCGGGTCGAGTTTCGCTCGTTCAACCTGCTGGACAGCTACGCCAGCCTTGGCAAGTTCGACATCGTGTTCTGTCGCAACGTGTTGATCTACTTCTCCGCCGAAGTGAAGAAGGACATCCTGTTGCGCATTCACAGCACGTTGAAGCCGGGAGGTTATCTGTTTCTCGGTGCTTCCGAAGCGCTGAACGGATTGCCGGATCATTACCAGATGGTCCAGTGCAGCCCGGGGATTATTTACCAGGCGAAGTGATTCGTTAACGCTTTAAAAAACGGGAGTCCTCAGGGGCTCCCGTTTTTTTATGCCTGATAACTATTCGCCGTCGCCGCTACCTGTAGGAGCATGGCTTGCCCGCGATGGCGGTGTGTCAGAAAACATCATTATTGACTGACACACCGCCATCGCGGGCAAGCCATGCTCCTACAGTTGATCGGTGTTGAGGTTGAGATGCGGCAGAAAAGCGGCATCCAGCGGAAACCGGTTGCCGCTTTTCTGTCGTTGCCGCATGGGCCGGTGCCCGCAAAGCCCCGGTTTATGGGGTTTTGTGAATTGGCATGACGCTTGCTATGTCCATCCTACGAAAAATCAGGTCAGCCGAAGGTTTCCCGACATGAGCATCAGCTTCGATAAAGCGCTCGGTATTCACGAAAAGGCGCTGGGCTTCCGCGCTCAGCGTGCCGAAGTCCTGGCCAATAACATTGCCAACGCCGACACCCCGAACTACAAGGCTCGGGACCTGGAGTTCTCGAAAGTGCTCGAGGCGCAGAACGATAAAGCCAGCAACGGCACCTTCGCCCTGAACAAGACCAACAGTCGTCATATCGAAGCCCAAGGCTTGGGCAATGGCGATGAGTCGCTGATGTATCGCACGCCGATGCAACCGTCGATCGACCAGAACACCGTGGACGCCCAGCTGGAACAGTCGAACTACGCGGAAAACTCCGTCAACTTCCAGGCCAGCTTCACCCTGCTCAACAGCAAATTCAAAGGGCTGGTGTCAGCCCTGCGCGGAGAGTAAGTCATGTCTCTATCCAGTGTTTTCAACATTGCCGGTAGCGGCATGAGTGCCCAGACCACGCGCTTGAACACCGTGGCCTCGAACATCGCCAACGCCGAGACTGTCTCGTCGAGCATCGACCAGACCTACCGTGCGCGTCACCCGGTGTTCGCCACCATGTTCCAGGGCGGCCAAGGCGGTGGCAGCGACTCGCTGTTCCAGAACCAGGACGCGGCCGGTCAAGGCGTACAGGTACTGGGCGTGGTCGAAGACCAAAGCAACCTTGAAGCACGCTACGAGCCGAACCATCCGGCCGCCGATGCCAAGGGCTATGTCTTCTACCCGAACGTCAACGTGGTGGAAGAAATGGCTGACATGATTTCCGCGAGCCGTTCGTTCCAGACCAACGCCGAAATGATGAATACCGCCAAGACCATGATGCAGAAGGTCCTGACCCTCGGTCAGTGATAAGGGGCGACTCAGATGAGTGTTACCGATACCACCAGTGGTTTGAGCCTCAACGACATCCTGGCCAACTCTTCGATCAAGACCAATACCAACTCCGATAGCCTGGCATCGGCGGCGGGTAGTGCCACGGGCAAAAAGGCCCTGGGCAAGGATGCGTTCCTGCAATTGCTGGTGACCCAGCTGAAAAACCAGAACCCGCTGGAGCCTCAGGGCAACAGCGAGTTCGTGGCGCAGCTGGCGCAGTTCAGCAGCCTGGAAGGCATCACCACGCTCAACGAGACCGTGTCCGGCATCGCCGGCAACTACAACTCGTCCCAGGCGTTGCAGGCTTCGGCACTGGTCGGGCGTTCAGTCATCGCGCCGGGCGACAAGGTCGTGGTCGACACCACGAAGGGCATGACCGGTTCGGTTGTGATACCGCAGTCGGTGGCTGAAGTGGCGGTGAAAATCACCGACAAGGATGGCAAGACCGTCCGCACCATCAGCCTGGACGATCAGCAAGCCGGCACCAGCAGCTTCACCTGGGATGGCAAGGACGATGCTGGCAAGGTCGTCGAATCGGGTACTTATACCTTTGCGGCGAACACCACCATCGATGACAAGGGCGTGGCACTGGTCACCAACCTGCCGGCAACGGTCAACAGCGTGACCATCAGTCAGACCGGTGGTGAGTTGATGCTGAACCTGGCCGGGCTCGGCAGTGTCGCCCTGTCCAAAGTGCAAACCATTGGTATATAGAGCCGACTAACGCGGCACAAAAGGAGTGGAATATGTCTTTTAACATCGGCCTTAGCGGTCTCTATGCCGCCAACAAACAATTGGACGTCACCGGTAACAACATCGCCAACGTTGCGACCACCGGCTTCAAATCGTCCCGCGCAGAATTCGAAGATGTGTACTCGGCGTCCAAACTGGGTACGGGCAGCAAGGTCGTCGGCAGCGGTGTGCGTCTGGCCAACGTTTCCCAACAATTTACCCAGGGCGATATCAGCGCCACCGGTAATGTGCTGGACATGGGCATCAATGGCTCAGGCTTCTTCGTATTGAACAACAGCGGCTCGCTGTCCTACACCCGTGCCGGTACGTTCAAGGTCGACAAGGAAGGCTTCGTGACCAACAGCGATGGTACCTCGCGCCTGCAAGGCTACGGTGTGGATGCCAATGGCAAGATTGTCAACGGCGTATTGACTGACCTGCGTATCGACACGTCCAACCTGGCGCCGAAATCCACCACCGCGGTGTCGTCGACGATCAACCTGAACGCTACGGCTCCCGTGATCGATCAGACTGTGGCGGCCAACAAGTTCGACCCGAGCAAGTCGGAAACCTTCACCAAGCAGTTCAGTACTCCGGTTTTCGACACTCAGGGCAACCAGCACACCATGGATCAGTACATGGTCAAGACTGGGCCGAACACCTGGGATACCTATACCCTGATCGATGATCGCAATCCGGACGGCAGCGACCCGACGGACGCTGCGACGCCGCCAATCGCTTCGACCATGACCTTCGACACATCGGGCAAGTTGGTGTCGGTCAGCACGCCGGTTCCACCCACCGTGCCTCCGACCATTCCAACGCCTGCCCCGGTGATCAGTAATGAGCTGAAAATCACCGACTGGACCCCGGGCACAGTCAAGGATGGCGTCTGGACGGCCAATGGTGCAGCCGCCGATCCGGCAGGCCTGACGATTGCCATGGGTAACACGACTCAGTTCAACGCCGACACCGCACGGTCCATTCCCGTGCAGAACGGTTATGCCACGGGTCAGATCACCAACCTGACCATCGACGGCAGCGGTGTGCTGTTGGCCAACTTCAGCAACTACCAGACCAAACCGATTGGCCAGTTGGCATTGGCCAGCTTCACCAACGAACAAGGTCTGCAGCCAGTCGGCGGTACCAGCTGGAAAGAAACCTACGCCTCGGGCGTCGCGGGTTACGATTCGCCGGAAACCGGCTCGCTGGGTTCGATCCGCTCCAACTCCCTGGAAGAGTCCAACGTCAACGTGACCAATGAACTGGTCGATCTGATCAAGGGGCAGAGCAATTACCAGGCGAACGCCAAGACCATCTCGACCCAGAGCACCATCATGCAGACCATCATTCAAATGGCCTGATGCGGGTTAGCTGAAAGCGCTGCACAAGGAGCCCCTCGCAAGAGGGGTTTTTTTTTAGATCAAAAGATCGCAGCCTCGCTTCGCTCGACAGCTCCGTAAGCATCCAGCCACACACCTTCCGAACTCCAGCATCAAGGGCGATGGTGTCCGCGTATTTTTAAGCGGACGCGATCGCCCTTAACGTCAGGATTTCCATGCGCCAGGAAGCTCTTACCCGAAACCGTTCAAGGCCCAGGTTGTTCAGGAATGCCTGCAACCGGGCGCAACCCTATCCAGTGTTGCCATCAGCCACGGCATCAACGCCAACGTTTTCCGCAAGTGGCTACCGCTTTACCGAGACCAGCCGCCTGTGGCGTTGCCGGCTTTCGTTCCGTTGAGAGCTACGCCCAAACGGCACGCGGAAACGTTGGTGATTATTGAGCCGCCGCTTGGCGAGCAATCGATCACGGTGAAATGGCCAACCTCCGATCCTGAAGGCTGCGCCCGCTTTGTCCGGGGACTCACTCAATGATTCGCATCGACGCCATCTGGCTCGCCACCGAGCCCATGGACATGCGTGCCGGCACTGAAACTGCGCTGGCCAGGGTGATCGCGGTGTTCGGTGCGGCGAAGCCGCACTGCGCTTATCTGTTTGCCAACCGCCGCGCCACTCGTATGATAGTGCTGGTGCATGATGGGATTGGCGTCTGGCTGGCTGCTCGCCGATTGAACCAAGGAAAGTTTCACTGGCCCGGCATTCGACAAGGCTGCGAGATGGAGCTGGATGCCAAGCAACTTCAAGCGTTGGAGCTCGGTCTACCTTGGCAGCGTGTTGGGGCTGGCGGTGTAATCACACTGCTTTAAAAAGTTGTAATTAGCTCCTTGGCCTACTGCCGCAAGCGACCTGCTTTGGTAAAATCCAAGGCATGACTTCCTTGCCCAATCTCGATCAGATGACCCTCGACCAACTGCGTGCATTCGCTGCGCAGCGCCCGTTTATAAGGTGTCGAGGTTTGAAGGAGAACCCTATCTGGTCGAGCCTGATAAACATTTAGCTATGGGCTGGTTCTCTCTGGATACGTTGCCAACGCTCTTGACGGTCGCCACTCAAACCGCATTACCGCTCTTACGCAACGAACTGACCTAATTCCGCAGGCGTCCGCCGAACACGGGCTGGATAGTTAAACGGACGCCCATTTGTGCGGCAGCAGCTCCGTAATCTCACGCGTCTGCCGACGCAGCGGGCGAATGAAATTACAGAGTTACTGCCGCACAAGTGGATGCTCGCTTGAGCAAGCATGAGGTCGGCACCTTGAGCAATGCGCTTCCATCCTGGAAAACATATCGAACGCCCAGCAGCGTTTGCGAAGCACAGCTAGTCAAAAAACTCCATCTCGCTATAAGGATGACTTCGGCAGGTAGCCAGTCGTGATTTCAAATCACCAACATGAGCTTCCAGTTGATGTCCATCAGGATCAAGAAAGTAGAGAGAATCACCTTCACTTTTGTCTTGCTTCCAGAGCGGAATATTCAGTTCACGCAGACGTTGGGAGAATTCGGCGAAGTTTTTTTGATCAATAGAAAAGGCATAGTGTGTGTAATTACGCTGCATGTCTTCCGCACGCACATTATCACTAGAGAGACAGAGCCAGAGATCACCCAGGGTAAGATATGCCCCAGCCTTCCAGCGCGCAGACAATTTGAAACCTAGCGATTCCTGATAAAAGGCGATGCTGCGTGGCAAGCTGCATACGGCGAGGGCGAGATGATTAAAGCCAGTCAGCATGAAGGTCGCCTGAGGCAGATAGACGGCTAAAATATAGATCAGGCAGCATGAAATGTCAGGTTTAGGTGCAATGAATCTCAGTCCCAGCGCAAGAATCAACACCCCAAGAGTGATCGTAAAGGTGGAATTGCCGGACGGTTACACAGCCCCTACAGGGAGCGCATTTCAATGTAGGAGCTGTCCCGCGAAGCGAGGCTGCGATCTTTTTCATGGACAAAAGAAAACCCCCGACAAGCCAGGGGCCTGTCGGGGGTTTTTTGTTACCGGCTCAGCTTATTGGCAAGCTTCGCAATCCGGCTCGTCAATCGCACAAGCCTTTGGCACGGGTGCTGGACCGGCAGGTGCTGCCAGGACCGAATCTTCACCATGGTTGCCACCGCTGGAAACAGCGTTCAGCTTACCGGTGTTGATGGTCGACTTCTCGGTGCTGGTCGCGGCCAGGGCACGGAGGTAGTAGGTGGTTTTCAGGCCACGGTACCAGGCCATGCGGTAGGTCACGTCCAGCTTCTTGCCCGAAGCGCCGGCGATGTACAGGTTCAGCGACTGGGCCTGGTCGATCCACTTCTGACGACGGCTGGCCGCGTCGACGATCCACTTGGTGTCCACTTCGAACGCGGTCGCATAGAGCTCCTTGAGTTCCTGTGGGATGCGCTCGATCTGCTGCACCGAACCGTCGTAGTACTTCAGGTCGTTGATCATGACCGAGTCCCACAGACCGCGAGCCTTCAGGTCGCGAACCAGGTACGGGTTGATCACGGTGAATTCGCCCGACAGGTTCGATTTCACATACAGGTTCTGGTAGGTCGGTTCGATCGACTGCGATACGCCAGTGATGTTGGCGATGGTCGCGGTCGGTGCGATGGCCATGATGTTCGAGTTACGGATACCTTTCTGAACACGGGCGCGAACCGGTGCCCAATCCAGGGATTCCTTCAAGTCGACGTCGATGTACTTCTGGCCACGGGCTTCGATCAGGATCTGTTGCGAATCCAGCGGCAGGATGCCCTTGGACCACAGCGAGCCCTGGAACGTCTCGTAGGCGCCACGCTCGTCAGCCAGGTCGCAGGAAGCCTGGATCGCGTAGTAGCTGACCGCTTCCATCGACTTGTCGGCGAACTCGACGGCAGCGTCGGAACCGTAAGGGATGTGCTGCAGGTACAAAGCATCCTGGAAGCCCATGATGCCCAGGCCAACCGGACGGTGCTTGAAGTTGGAGTTCTTCGCTTGTGGCACCGAGTAGTAGTTGATGTCGATCACGTTATCGAGCATGCGCACGGCAGTGTTCACGGTGCGTTCCAGCTTGGCGGTGTCCAGCTTGCCGCCCACGATGTGGTTCGGCAGGTTGATCGAGCCCAGGTTGCAAACGGCGATCTCGTCCTTGTTGGTGTTCAAGGTGATCTCGGTGCACAGGTTCGAGCTGTGGACCACGCCGACGTGCTGCTGCGGGCTGCGCAGGTTGCACGGGTCTTTGAAGGTCAGCCATGGGTGGCCGGTTTCAAACAGCATGGACAGCATTTTGCGCCACAGGTCTTTGGCCTGGATGGTCTTGAACAGCTTGACCTTGCCCGGGTACTCGGTCAGGGCTTCGTAGTACTCGTAGCGCTCTTCGAAGGCCTTGCCGGTCAGGTCGTGCAGGTCCGGTACTTCGGACGGCGAGAACAGGGTCCACTTGCCGTCATCGAAGACACGCTTCATGAACAGGTCAGGGATCCAGTTGGCGGTGTTCATGTCGTGGGTACGACGACGATCATCACCGGTGTTCTTGCGCAGCTCGATGAACTCTTCGATGTCCATGTGCCAGGTTTCCAGGTAGGCACACACCGCGCCTTTGCGCTTGCCACCCTGGTTAACGGCGACGGCGGTGTCGTTCACTACTTTCAGGAACGGCACGACGCCCTGGGACTTGCCGTTGGTGCCCTTGATGTACGAACCCAGCGCACGAACCGGGGTCCAGTCGTTGCCCAGGCCGCCAGCGAATTTCGACAGCATGGCGTTGTCGTGGATCGCGTGGTAGATGCCCGAGAGGTCATCCGGCACGGTGGTCAGGTAGCAGCTCGACAGCTGTGGACGCAGGGTACCGGCGTTGAACAGGGTCGGGGTCGAGGACATGTAGTCGAAGGACGACAACAGGTTGTAGAACTCGATCGCACGGTCTTCTTTGTTCTTCTCTTCGATCGCCAGGCCCATGGCCACGCGCATGAAGAAGATCTGCGGCAGTTCGAAACGCACGCCATCCTTGTGGATGAAGTAACGGTCGTACAGGGTTTGCAGGCCCAGGTAGGTGAATTGCTGGTCGCGCTCGTGGTTGATTGCCTTGCCGAGTTTTTCCAGGTCGAAGTCGGCCAGGACCGGGTTCAGCAATTCGAATTCGATACCCTTGGTGATGTAGGCAGGCAGGGCCTTGGCGTACAGGTCGACCATCTCGTGGTGGGTCGCGCTCTCGGCGACGCCGAGGAAGCCCAGGCCTTCGGCACGCAGGGTGTCCATTAGCAGGCGGGCGGTGACGAACGAGTAGTTCGGCTCACGCTCGACCAGGGTGCGGGCGGTCATCACCAGGGCGGTGTTGACGTCGGTCAGGGCCACGCCGTCGTACAGGTTCTTCAGGGTTTCGCGCTGGATCAGGTCGCCGTCGACTTCTTCCAGGCCTTCGCACGCTTCGGTGACGATGGTGTTCAGGCGGCCCATGTCCAGCGGCGCCAGGCTACCGTCGGCGCGGGTGATACGGATCGACGGGTGAGCGTCGACCGCTGCCTCGGCCGGAGCGTGGGCGGCGCGTTCTTTCGAACGACCGTCACGGTAGATCACGTAGTCGCGGGCCACTTTCTGCTCGCCGGCACGCATCAGGGCCAGTTCGACCTGGTCCTGGATTTCTTCGATGTGGATGGTGCCGCCCGATGGCATGCGACGCTTGAAGGTGGCGGTGACCTGCTCGGTCAGGCGGGCCACGGTGTCGTGGATTCGCGACGAAGCGGCAGCGGTGCCGCCCTCAACTGCGAGAAACGCTTTGGTGATGGCGACGGTGATCTTGTCATCGGTGTAAGGAACGACAGTGCCGTTACGCTTGATCACACGCAGCTGGCCCGGCGCGGTGGCGGACAGATCCGAATTCGAATCAGCGGCCTGGGGCAAGGTGCCCTGCGGGTTCTCGCGAGTTGTGTCGGTTTGCATCGGGGGGGGTGTCTCCACATTCTCTATGTTTGATTGGGCACCATCACGGTGCCCACCGTTCCGTCCTGAAGCACTACAACCGGCGAACGCCGGGCATAACAACTTCGGGACAGTAGGAAGGGGGCTATTGGGCGCCGCTTCCATGCCGAAGTCTTTGGTCTCACGCCTGGGGCGTAAGACCGGAGTCCTTTGAGGTGACAGTTGGGACTGCAACACCCGTACCGTTTTTCACCCCATGGGCCGAAATACAGTAGCCATCCGCGCGCGCGGTTTTGGGCTTTGGAAATTACGTTTGGTTCAACCGGAAAGAGGCAATAAAAGCGCTTGAAATTGGTATCCGGTTTGTGTTTGGTTTTTTGCGAAAAACCCTACATCTAGGGTTTTTTTTACGCTGGGCTACAAGATAATGCGTTTTGGGGGGGGATTGCAACGTACTACCTGTGGATAAACCTGTGCGTAAATTGTGTGTTATGGAAGGAATCGGCGTGCAGGCCGCGATGCTGCTGGAGCCGACTTTAATTCATCGATTTTCAAGGATCGAAATCGCTCGATCGAATTTTTAAGGGCGCGAACCCTATCACAAGAAAACCGGTTGTCCGAACGCGTTTACCAGCTTGTGTTCTGCGTGGGCGACGTTTATACAATCGGTCAGCGTGTATGCAATTTATCCACCCCTATCATTACAAAAAGACGGGCGGATCCTTCCTTATGAGCGTTCTGGCAAGTAGAGGTCACCCGTGGAGCAAGAAGCCTGGCAGGTATTGATTGTGGAGGACGATCAACGTCTGGCCGAACTGACGCGCGATTACCTGCAAGCCAATGGCCTGCGGGTATCGATCGAAGGTAATGGTGCGCTGGCTGCGGCCCGCATCATCAAGGAACAACCGGACCTGGTGATTCTCGATCTGATGCTGCCAGGCGAAGATGGCCTGAGCATTTGCCGCAAGGTTCGTGACCGCTATGACGGCCCGATCCTGATGCTCACCGCACGCACCGACGACACCGACCAGATCCTCGGCCTGGACCTGGGGGCCGACGACTACGTGTGCAAGCCGGTGCGCCCGCGCTTGCTGCTGGCGCGCATCCAGGCATTGCTGCGACGCAGTGAGACGCCGGAGGTGACCCCGGAAAAACAACGCCGCCTGCAATTCGGCCCGTTGGTGGTGGACAATGCATTGCGCGAAGCCTGGCTGCACGACAACGGCATCGAACTGACCAGCGCCGAGTTCGACTTGCTTTGGCTGCTGGTTGCCAACGCCGGGCGCATCCTGTCCCGGGAAGAAATCTTCACCGCGTTGCGCGGCATTGGCTATGACGGCCAGGACCGCTCCATCGACGTGCGCATCTCGCGCATCCGCCCCAAGATCGGCGATGACCCGGACCATCCGCGACTGATCAAGACCGTGCGCAGCAAAGGCTACCTGTTTGTCCCCGAGGCCTGCGTAGACCCGACCCTGTGAACTCGATCTTCCTGCGTATTTACGGCGGCATGTGTGCCGCGCTGATACTGGTGGCGGTACTCGGTGTGCTGGCCTTGCACCTGCTCAATCAGGTGCGCGGCGAGCAGTACCGCGAACGACTGGCCCACGGCACGTTTTCGCTGATGGCCGACAACCTGCAACCGATGAACCAGACCGAACGCCACCGGGCGTTGTTGGTGTGGGAGCGGCTGCTGGGCATTCCGCTGGCGCTGAAAACCTTTGCCCAGACCGACCTCGACCTTACCCAGCGCACCCGCGTCTTGCGCGGCCAGGCCCTGGTGGAGAAGACCGGCCCGCATGCGGCCAGGGTTTATCGACTGGTCAGCGACAAGGAGCAGTTGATGCTCACCGGTGAAGTCCGGCAGATCAGCGAACAACTCGCCCGGGCGACGATTTACCTGTTGGCGGACGAGTTGGTGCGCTACCCCGTGGGCGAGCAACCGGTGCGCCTGGCGCAATTGAAACAGGACAAGGGTTTTGGGTTCGATTTGCGCCTGGTCACGGTCGAAGACGCCGACATGGACGAAGACCAGAGCCGTCGGGTGTCCGAGGGCGACACCGTGATGGCGCTGGGCAAGGAGGGCGATTCGATCCGGGTGTTCGCCGGCATGGTCGGCACGCCGTGGGTGCTGGAAATCGGCCCGTTGTACCAGATGAATCCTTATCCGCCGGAGTGGCTGGTGCTGATTGCCGCACTGGGGTTGAGCCTGATCGGCTTGATCGTCTATCTGCTGGTGCGGCAACTGGAGCGCCGCTTGCGCGGGCTGGAAGCGGCGGCCACGCGGATCGCCAAGGGCAGCCTGGAAACCCGTGTGCCGACGCGGGGTGCGGACTCGGTGGGGCGACTGGCGTCGGCGTTCAACGGCATGGCCGAGCACCTGCAACAGCTGCTGGCCATTCAGCGAGAGCTGGTGCGTGCCGTGTCCCACGAATTGCGCACGCCGGTGGCGCGCCTGCGCTTTGGCCTGGAAATGATCGGCTCGGCGAAGACACCGCAAGCCCTGGAAAAATACTGCGAAGGCATGGACAACGATATCGAGGATCTCGACCGCCTGGTCGACGAGATGCTGACTTACGCGCGGTTGGAGCAAGGCTCGCCGGCCCTGAATTTTCAGCGTATCGATCTGGATGCCTTGGTCAATCAGGTGATCGAGGAGCTGGCACCCTTGCGCGCCGACGTCACGGTGCAGCGAGGATTGTGCCTGTCGGCCGCCGACTGCGACGACGCCTGGGTCGAGGCCGAGCCGCGCTACCTGCACCGGGCACTGCAGAATCTGGTGAGCAATGCCATGCGCCACGCTCAATCGCGGGTCACCATCAGTTATCAGGTGGGGCAGCAACGTTGTCGGGTGGATGTCGAAGATGACGGACCGGGCGTACCGGAAATGGCCTGGGAGAAAATTTTCACGCCATTCCTGCGACTCGACGACAGCCGGACCCGGGCCTCGGGCGGCCATGGGTTGGGATTGTCGATCGTGCGGCGGATCATCCATTGGCACGACGGTCGGGCGTTGATTGGCAAGAGCAAAAGCCTGGGCGGCGCGTGTTTCAGCTTGAGCTGGCCGAGGAGTCAGGAGAAGCGGTGAGATCCTGGCAGACAGCAGAAATCCTCAGGCCTTGATACTGACCAGACTCAACAACTGCCCATCCTTGACCCCGAACTGCGCATCCAGCTCGGTGCCATTGCGCCATTCGCCGGACAGGTCAGTCAGCAACCGCAACCGCACCTCACCTGACTCGGTCCACTCCAGCACCTCGGCGTGTTCAAAGTAGAAACGTTGCCGGACGATCGGGTAGAGCGCCTTGAACAGGCTCTCTTTCACTGAAAAAGTCAGGGTGACCAGCAACGCCAGCTGATCGCGATGCCCAGCGGCCATGCGCTGCAGTTCCGGCGGGGTGAGGATTTCCCCGGCCAGGCGTTCGGCACGTTCGGCATTGAGCAGGTTTTCCATGTCCATCCCCAACCCGCGCCAATGGGTTTTCTTCGCGACGATCGCCGCGGCCCGACCGGTGCTGTGGGTGATCGAGCCGGTGATGTGCGCAGGCCAGACAGGCGCCCGGTCATCACCGATGGCCGGGCTGAAGTTCAGGCCTTCCAGTTGATGCAGGGCTGCGCGGGCGCAGATCCGCCCGGCGAGAAATTCTGCCTGGCGTTTGGCGACCGAGCGCTGAATGCTCGCTGGCGCCTCGATGGCGCTGCGCTGGAAGTCATCCCTGAGCAGTCGCGAAGTATCGAAGTGGGTACTCAACAGCACTGCATCGGGCACCACCAACGGCAGCGGCCAATGGGCATCGAGGGGCGTGCAGCAGACGGGCAGGGCGGGGACGGAATTCATGTCGGGCATTTTGCCGGGTTGCCTTGATGCTGGGTAGCCCTGGCGCCAGATAGCGTTATCGTGCATCGCAGGCGATTCGACTCCCCCGCGATGGCCACGCCGCGGACTATCGGTTCAGCCAAGGATTTTTTTAGGTGGATATGGTTCAGCTCAGGTTAAGCGCGTGTTCAGGGTGAGTTCAGGGCGGCGTGAGTAATCTTGCTCCGTAGCCAAACAACAAGTAACTCACGAGGAGTTTCACCCATGACTGGATTCAAAAAACTGCTGCTGGCATTCACCATTTTCGGCGCGAGCACTGCAGCGATCGCCTCCAACGACAATTTCGCCAGCCTTACTTATGGGCAGACCAGCGACAAGATCAAAAAGTCCCACGCCTTGAACGATAACCTCGACCGTCCGAACGCCGACGGCGTGATTGGCAAGGACAACACCTGGGGCTTGCGTGTGGGCCAGCAAAACAGCCAAGGCCGCTACTACGCCACTTACGATAACGTATCGGGCTCGCACAATGGCATTAAACTGCGTCAGGAAAACCTGCTGGGCAGCTACGATCTGTTCCATCCATTGGGCGCTAGCACCAAGCTGTTCGGCGGCGCCTCGGGCGGGTTGACCAAAATGACCCAGGAATCTCCAGGCTTCAGTCGCGACAGCAACATCGGTTACGCCATTGGCGCACAGGCAGGGATTCTGCAACAGGTTTCGCAAAACACTTCGGTTGAACTGGGGTACCGTTACCTGCGCAGCAACGCCAGCACCGAAATGAGCGAGCGAGGTGGTAGCAAACAGGGTTCGCTGAGCTTGACCAGCAGCGCACAGACCTACCTTTCAGCCAACTACGCTTTCTGAAAAGCGTGTGTGACCGACGTGCCGCATCATTCCAGGAGATTGATCCGGCACGGCCAGTCAGCCATGGAGGTGCGTCGATCGTGCCTCTGGAGTATTTGATTTGCCTGGGAGAGCGACATGAAACTGCTGGTCGTCGAGGATGAAGCGTTGTTGCGTCATCACCTGCAAACCCGCCTGACGGATAGCGGCCATGTGGTCGAGTCCGTGGCCAACGCCGTCGATGCGCTGTATCAGACAGAGCAATTCAACCACGACCTGGCGGTGATCGATCTTGGGTTGCCGGGCATGGGCGGGCTGGATCTGATCCGTCAGTTGCGCTCGCAGGGCAAGACCTTTCCAATCTTGATCCTCACAGCACGCGGTAACTGGCAGGACAAGGTGGAAGGCCTTGCCGCCGGTGCCGACGACTATGTGGTCAAGCCCTTTCAGTTTGAAGAACTGGAGGCTCGGCTGAATGCCTTGTTGCGTCGCTCCAGCGGATTTACCCAGTCAACGATCGTTGCCGGGCCGCTGCTGCTGGACCTCAATCGCAAGCAGGCGTCCCTTGATGAGCAGCCACTGGCATTGACCGCGTATGAATACCGGATTCTAGAGTACTTGATGCGCCATCATCAGCAGGTGGTGCCCAAGGACCGTTTGATGGAGCAGCTTTATCCGGACGATGACGATCGCGATCCGAACGTGATCGAAGTGCTGGTCGGCCGTCTGCGTCGCAAACTCGAAGGTACGTCCGGTTTCAAGCCTATTGAGACGGTGCGTGGCCTGGGCTATCTATTCACTGAGCGTTGCACTTGATCGGTTCTCTTCGCGTTCGCCTGATGCTCGCCGCCACGATCCTGGCGGTATTGTTCATGCTGGCATTGCTGCCGGCGATGCAGGGAGCGTTCAGCCTGGCGCTGCAGGACGCCATCGAGCAGCGACTGGCGTCGGACGTCACCACGTTGATCTCTGCCGCACGGGTCGAGAACAACCGCTTGCTGATGCCGGAACAGTTGCCCGATGAGCGCTTTAACCTGGCCGATGGCAATTTGCTCGGTTACATCTATAACCGCGAAGGCCAGTTGGTGTGGCGCTCGAAAGACACCTTGGACGAGAACATCAATTACAAGCCGCGTTACGACGGCCGCGGTAATGAATTCGCCAGGATTCGCCAGGACAATGGCCGGGAATTCTTCGTCTATGACGTCGAGGTCAAACTGCTCGGCGGCAAAAGTGCGGCGTTCAGCTTCGTCGCGTTGCAACCGGCGCGTGAATACGATGCCACGCTCGGCGGCCTGCGGGACAACCTGTACCTGGGTTTCGGCGCGGCGTTGCTGGTGCTTTTGGCATTGCTGTGGGTCGGCTTGACCTGGGGTTTGCAGGCATTGCGCCGGCTGAGCCAGGAACTGGACGAGATCGAAAGCGGCACCCGCGAAAGCCTGAGCGAACAACACCCGCGTGAACTGCTGCGCCTGACCGGCTCTCTCAACCGCCTGCTGCACAGCGAGCGCGAACAGCGTAGCCGTTATCGCGATTCCCTCGACGACTTGGCTCACAGCCTGAAAACCCCATTGGCGGTATTGCAGGGTGTCAGCGAAGGCATGGCGCAACGCCCCGAGGACCGGGATCAGGCCTGGGTGCTGCAGACCCAGATCGAGCGCATGAGCCAGCAGATCAGTTACCAACTGCAACGCGCCAGCCTGCGCAAAAGCGGTCTGGTGCGCCATAAGGTACGCCTGCAGCCCGTATTGCAGAGCCTTTGCGATACGCTGGACAAGGTCTATCGCGACAAGCGGGTGCAGGTTACCTTCGATTTGCCGGAGCAGTGTCTGGTCCCTATCGAGCAGGGCGCCTTGCTGGAAATGTTGGGCAATCTGCTGGAAAACGCTTATCGACTGTGCCTGAGCGAAGTGCGCATCAGCGTGCGCACCCTCAATGGTATCGAGATATGCGTAGAAGACGATGGTCCAGGCGTCCCGCTCGATCAGCGCACGCGGATCCTGCAGCGCGGTGAACGCCTGGACCGCCAGCATCCAGGACAGGGTATTGGCCTGGCGGTAGTCAAGGACATCATCGAAAGCTATAGCGCAAAACTCACCCTGGGCGACTCGCCCCTGGGCGGCGCGGCCTTCCGTATTCATTTTCCGCTGGTGTGATCTTGAACTCAGTTTTCCCGAGCCCGATAAGCCCCCGGCGTCAGCCCGGTCCACTTCTTGAATGCCCGATGAAACGCCGATGGCTCGGAAAACCCCAATTGCTCGGCGATCTGTTGCAAGGGCAAGTCGTTGCGGCCCAGGTGATAAATGGCGATGTCGCGGCGTAGTTGGTCCTTCAGTTCCTGAAAACTGGTGTTTTCTTCACGCAGATGCCGGCGTAGCGTTTGCGGGCTGATATGCAAGTGCGCAGCCACGGCCTCCAGGTCCGGCCAGGGGGAGCGGTCGCGACTGAGCAAGCGTCGCAACTGGCTGCTCAGGCTGTGGCCGTCATCCGGGCGCGATAACAGATCGGCAGGCGAGCGTTCAAGGAACTGCTTGAGCGTGCGTTCGTCTTGCAGCAGCGGCATATTCAGGTAGCGGCCGTGAAACAGCAGGCTGCTCTGTTGTGCCGAAAACTCGAGCGGGCACGAGAACAGCAACTCGTATTCGGCGCCATGTTCCGGTCGCGTGTAGCTGAACGTGGCGTGCTCCAGTCGAATTCGCTGGCCGATCAACCAGCTGGCGAAGCGATGCCAGATCACCAATAGACTCTCGGTGAGGAAATGTTCCGGGTCCCAGAGCTGCGAATCGTCCAGGCTCAGGCGAATCATTTCGTCTTCGCGCGCCAGCGTTAGACGCGGGGCGTCCGGGAATAGGCAATAAAACATTAATCCGCGGTGCAGTGCCTTATCCAGATTGCGGCAATGGATCACGGCATGACACATCATCGCAAAGCTGCCTGGCTTGCTGACCCCTTGCCCGAAACCCAGGTACTCATCGTCCAGTGCCAGCCACAGCGCCTGGATCAGATGGGTGAATTGTTCTGGAGGGATGCGCGCCCGAGGCTCGTCGAGCAACTCGGGGCTGATCCCCAATTGCTGCAACAGTCTCGAGTAATCGTAGCCACGCCGTTGCGCGCCACCGAGGGCGGCACGGGCGAAATGACTGGCGATGGTGCGTTCGCGCATAGCAGGCAAGTCCGTCCATTGAGCGACGGATGGTAGCTGTGATTTCTACGGATGAACAAGGCGGATATCCGCCAGATTACAGGGCGTGATTAGACGAGTGGGCGGAAATCCGCCACTGCGCAAACACTGAGCGGTGACATGGAAAAACCTGCGGCCCTTGATGGCATAAGGCTTACAGGCTTTTCGTACAAGGTGGCACGGGCCTTGCGATAGAACCTGCAGATGCCTGCCGTCGCGCAGCTCGAAAAAACAAATCCCTCCAGTGCAGGAGGGTTCGCAATTGAGGTGAGGTGGGCAACAGTTGGATGTTGTCGCCGCGCACTCTTGAGGAACTTTGCAATGACGACTCGTCAGCCACTGTACAAATCCCTGTATTTCCAGGTGATCGTTGCAATTGTCATCGGTATTTTACTCGGTCACTACTATCCACAGCTCGGTGTGGCCGTAAAACCGCTGGGTGACGGGTTTATCAAGCTGATCAAGATGATCATCGCGCCGATCATCTTCTGCACCGTCGTCAGCGGTATCGCTGGCATGCAGGACATGAAGTCGGTCGGCAAGACCGGCGGTTACGCACTGCTGTACTTCGAAATCGTTTCGACCATCGCCTTGCTGGTCGGCCTGGTGGTGGTCAACATCGTGCAGCCGGGCGCCGGCATGCACATCGACGTGTCCACGCTGGATGCCTCCAAAGTGGCTGCCTATGTCTCGGCCGGTGCTGATCAAAGCGTCGTCGGCTTCCTCCTCAACGTGATCCCGTCCACCATCGTCGGTGCGTTCGCCACCGGTGACATTCTGCAAGTGCTGATGTTCTCAGTGATCTTCGGTTTCGCCCTGCATCGCCTGGGTGCCTACGGCAAGCCGTTGCTGGACTTCATCGATCGCTTCGCTCACGTGATGTTCAACATCATCAACATGATCATGAAGCTCGCGCCAATCGGTGCCTTCGGTGCCATGGCCTTCACCATCGGTGCGTACGGTGTCGGCTCGCTGGTGCAACTGGGTCAGTTGATGGCCTGCTTCTACATCACCTGCCTGCTGTTCATCCTGATCGTGCTGGGCGGTATCGCCCGCGCTCACGGCTTCAGCGTGTTGAAACTGATCCGCTACATCCGTGAAGAACTGCTGATCGTGCTGGGTACTTCCTCTTCGGAGTCGGTGCTGCCGCGCATGCTGATCAAGATGGAGCGTTTGGGTGCGCAGAAGTCCGTGGTAGGCCTGGTGATCCCGACCGGCTACTCGTTCAACCTCGACGGTACTGCGATCTACCTGACCATGGCGGCCGTGTTCATTGCCCAGGCTACCGACACCCAAATGGACATCACGCACCAGATCACCTTGCTGGTGGTGCTGCTGCTGTCTTCCAAGGGCGCTGCGGGCGTGACCGGTTCGGGCTTCATCGTACTGGCGGCAACCCTGTCCGCCGTAGGCCACCTGCCGGTTGCCGGCCTGGCGCTGATCCTGGGTATCGACCGTTTCATGTCCGAAGCCCGCGCACTGACCAACCTGGTCGGTAACGCCGTTGCCACCATCGTTGTAGCCAAGTGGGTCAAGGAACTGGACACCGATGTGCTGCAAGCCGAGCTGGCGTCTGGCGGTCGCGGCATTGCCGACGAGCCTAAAGACGATGTTCTGGGCCACGTCGACGGGGTAATCCCGACTAGCGCCAAGTAAGCCTTGTTGTAATCAAAAACCCGCTTCGGCGGGTTTTTTCTTACCCGGGATTTGAGCGCAACGGTCATTGCATGTGGCGCATAAGGTGATTGCTGCAAAGCGCTTGGCTGCCTAGGCTGGGGCATCATCCAGGGAGAACTCTCATGCTCGGTCCACTGGCATCACTCAAGGTTCTGGATTTCTCGACACTGCTGCCGGGGCCGTTCGCTTCGCTGCTACTGGCCGATATGGGCGCCGAGGTGCTGCGCATCGAATCACCCGCCCGCATCGACCTCTTGCGCGTTCTGCCACCCCACGACCGGGGCGTATCGGCCAGCCATGCCTATCTGCATCGCAACAAGCGCAGCCTGGCGCTGGACCTCAAGCAGCCGCAAGCGCTGGAAGTGATCAAATCCCTACTCGAGGACCATGACATCGTGCTGGAACAATTCCGCCCCGGTGTCATGGAGCGATTGGGGCTGGGCTATGAAGCCTTGAAAGCGATCAATCCCCGGCTGATCTATGTCTCGATCACCGGTTACGGCCAGACCGGCCCCTACAAGGACCGCGCCGGCCATGACATCAACTACCTGGCGCTGGCCGGGCTTTCGAGCTACACCGGTCGCACCGACGGTGGGCCGCTGCCGTTGGGCATGCAGGTGGCCGACATCGCCGGAGGCTCGCTGCACGGGGTCATCGGCCTGCTGGCCGCCGTGATCGCTCGACAGCAAACCGGGCAGGGTCAGCATCTGGACGTGAGCATGACCGATTGCGCGTTCAGCCTGAACGCCATGGCGGGTGCGGGATACCTGGCCTGTGGTGTCGAGCCGGGTCGCGAAGATCAGATGCTCAATGGCGGCAGCTTCTATGACTATTACCGCTCCCAGGATGGGCGCTGGATGTCGGTGGGCAGCCTGGAGCCGGAGTTCATGAAACGGTTGTGTGCGGCGCTGGGGCTGGAGGAGTGGGCGAGCCTGGGGTTATCTGCGCAACCTGCACAGCAACGCAAGCTCAAGGAAGCGCTGAAAACTGAGTTCGAAAAGCATGATTTTGCCGAGCTGTGTGCGCTGTTCGCCGAGCTTGATGCGTGTGTCGAGCCGGTATTGAGTCTGGGGGAGGCGGTGAAGCATCCGCAGTTGCAGGCACGGAAACTGGTGACTGAAGTGCCGCGGGGGGATGGTTCGACCCAGGCGCAGATGGCTTGCCCGTTGAAGTTTTCGCAAGGTTTGCCTGAGCCTCGGCATATTGGCGCGGCGCTGGGGCAGCATACCGATCAAGTGTTGGGGGAGTTGGGGTTTGGCGTTGAGCGGATTGAGGAATTGCGGCGTACCAAAGTGATTCTCTAGTGCCTGTCAGGCCGCCATCGCCAGCAGGCTGGCTCCCACAATGGATCTGTGGCGTATCGATGATCCCCTGTGGGAACCAGCCTGCTGGCGAAGAGGTCGACCCAGACGAGAGTGTCAGATTTTTTGTGTGCGGGCCGGTAACAGCCTGCCGTAAGGCAGGCCTTCATTTCACCAAGTTGGCCTGATGAATCGATCTCCGTACAAAACCGCGAACTGATTCATTGCGTTCTTCCAGTCATGGGCCGGACTGCCCCAATTGGCGGTGATATTTTGCAGTGCCAGCCAGATCAGCTTTGTCGCCGCATCATCGGTTGGAAAATGTCCTCTTGTCTTGATGATCTTGCGCAACTGAGCATTGATGCTCTCGATGGCGTTGGTGGTGTAGATCACTTTTCGTATGGCTGGCGGGAAGATGAAAAACGGGATGACTCGGTCCCAGGCACGCCTCCAGGCAGCAGCCACCGTTGGATATTGTTTACCCCAAGGTCCAGATTCGAAGGCATCTAAAGCCTGCTCGGCAACTTCAGCGTTGAGTGCTTGATAAATCGGCTTCAGGGCTTTGGCCAGTTCGCGACGTTTATCCCAGGCCGCGTAATCAAGGCTGTTACGGATCAAGTGGACGATGCAGGTCTGCAGCGTCGTCTGAGGGAACACCGCACTCAAGGCTTCTGGCATGCCTTTGAGTCCGTCAGTGACAGCGATCAAAACGTCTTCGACGCCTCGAGTCTTGAGGTCATTGAAAACCTTCATCCAGAACTTGGCACCCTCGGTCGTTTCAATCCAGATGCCCAGAATATCTCGTGTACCGTCCGGCAATACGCCCAGGGCTAAGTAAATGGCCTTGTTGCGAACCACCCCCTCGTCACGGATTTTGACCCGCAGAGCATCGAAGAAAATGACTGGGTACATGGGTTCAAGTGGTCGCTGCTGCCAAGCACTGACCTCTTCCAGAACTGCATCGGTGACTGAGCTGATGAAGTCATGGGAGACATCTGTGCCGTATTGCTCCGATAGAAATGCACGAATCTCGCGCACGCGCATGCCGCGTGCATACATGGCAATAATCTTGTCATCGAAGCCGGTAAAGCGGCGCTCGTGCTTGGGGATCAGAATCGGAGCAAAGCTGCCATCGCGGTCTCTGGGGATGTCCAGGCGAAGCGGGCCGTCATCGGTCAGCACGGTCTTGCCGCTCTTACCATTACGCTGGTTGCTCGACTCCTCAGGGCGCTGCGCGCCCTGAGGGTAGCCAAGGTGGTGGCCGAGTTCGGCTCCCAAGGCTCGTTCAATCAGCGCCTTTTTGAACGCCATCGAAGCGTCCTGAATGGCTTCGGCACTCATCGGACCGTTCACGAACTGGTCGATCAGCTCTTTTGGAATGGATGGAAGGTCACGCTGGGCCTCGCGGGCCGGTTTCTTTTTGGTCGGCATACATGCACCTCTTCAACATGTTATGCCCGAACACAAAATTTATGACAGTCCCACCCAGACACCACAAATCTCACTACTCGATGCGCAATTCCCCACTGAACACCAAGGTGTTGCGACACCGCCGACACAAATATCGCCGCCCCTGTCTCACCAAACCATGACGTTGCGGCGAGAACGGGAAATCGCTGTCGGCGCACGGGCACTTGTAGATGTAGCGGGTCACGCTACGGCGCTTGACGTCGTAGGTGTGGCAGCGGTTGGGTGGCAATTCGTACACACCGCGCATGATCAGTTGCCACTCTTCGCCATGGGGCTGGATGCGGTCACCGAACAGTTGATGGGCGATCAGGTGCGCGACCTCGTGGGCGACGGTCTGCTTGAGAAAATCTTCGGTGTTTTCACGATACAACTGCGGATTGAAGCGCAGCAGGTTCTCGTGCAGGTGCGCGACACCGGCTTTCTGCCCACGCAGCTTGAAACTCACCACCGGACGTTTGAAAGGTCGTTTGAAAAAGGATTCGGCTTGTTGGAAACAGTCTTCGACGCGGTTATTGAGTTGCTCGGGCATGCTTGATGGATCTCCAGAGCAGTCGAGTATGCCGCAAGCCAGGGGCCTTGCGAATCTGCGAAGTGTCGAATGGTCTTCGGCGCTCTTTGTGCCTGAGCATTAAAAGGCCGCCTTGCGGCGGCCTGTGTCGGCAGATCTGATTTTTTTGTGGTGAGCTGTTAATTGGTATAGACCGGCCCCACGCCGAGTCCCCAGACAATCACGGTGAACGCCATGATGGCTACCAGCACCACCAGGCCTACGGCGAGCACCGAACTTGAAAACAGAAAGCCCTCGTCAGATGGAATGTTCATGAATGTTGGCAGTCCCACATACAGCAGGTACACCGTGTAGCAGATGGCCGCCGTGCCGACGACCATCCCCAGCCACAAGTGCGGGTACAAGGCCGCGAGGCCGCCGACGAACAGCGGCGTAGCGGTATAGGTTGCGAACGCAATGCAGCGTGCGAGGCTCGGATTGGCGTCATAGGTGCGGGCCATCCAGTGGATGAACGCGCCCATCACCGCTACCCCGCCGAGCATCGCCAGGTACGACATGACTGTCATCCATAGTGCGCTTTCCACGGTCAGCATCACCGGCGGGCGATTGCCGATGACCCAGCCCACCTGCGTGGTCCCGATAAATGCCGATACCGCAGGTATCGCCGCCAGGATCAGCGTATGGGTCAGGTACATGTGGCTGATACTTTCTTCCTGATCGCCACGAATCTCTTTCCATTCTTGGTCAGGGTGGGTGAAGAGCCCCACTACGTGATGGATCATGCCAGTCACTCCTCTTGTTTTTACCGTCGCCCCCCAGTGGAGCGCCCTACGGGCCAATGTGGCCAAGTAAGTAGTAGGTCTGTATGTGAATGCGACCTTATGACGCAGTATAGGAAGGACTTAACCCTACAGGGGGTAGGTCTTAGAGCAAATTGCGCTGTAAAGCCCGGACTTAATCGCACTTACGTCTGTAGGGGCGGCGATCCGTCGGGGCACTTCGCCCCTGAAGGGTTTTTGCGTAAAATGCCGGCCTTTCGTCACACCTCACGGATTTCGCGTCATGGGCACTCTTACGGTCAACCAGAACAAACTGCAAAAGCGCCTTCGCCGACAGGCCGGTGAGGCGGTCGCCGATTTCAACATGATCGAAGACGGTGACAAGGTCATGGTCTGCCTCTCCGGCGGCAAGATATAAGCAACAAATATTTTGTAATGCAGAAAATTCTATAGACCTTCTCTTTAAGCCTCGCTTTAAAGCACCCACGTCCCCTTCACATTTGACAAAGCTCGTTTCCCGACTAGTCTGTTTGTAAGCTAGTTATTGGACGAACTATTTTGTCAATCATGAAGCTTAAACGATACCAATTCAATTCCTTGCCATTCGTGACCATAGTAGATGACGCGGATTGCCCTATCGATCCTTATGTTTCGTGCTATCTCAATGGCCCGTTGGCTGCTAATGCGCCTAATACGAGATTTAGATACGCGAATGAGTTGTTGTTCGTGTTGCAGTACTTTTCTGAAAAAAATATCAACCTACCCGCACGGGTTGCATCGGGAAAGTTGATTTCGCAGAAAGAATACATGCAGTTTTATGATAAGTGCTGTTTGAGCAAAGGAGCATTTGATGCAGCTTCAAATGTAAAACACTTTAGGGTAAATGATAAGCACCTGCGAAACGTTATAGTCTCCAATCAGAAAGGTATGGCGAAGGTATCTAACGAGACTTTGCTAGGTCGCGTCAGGCGTCTTAGGTGTTTTCTTGAATGGCTATTTGAACAGTTTCACGAAGTGCATGACGTTGACGAGGTTGTAGGGGAGCAATTCAATAAGCTGATTGCTAAAATTAAACTCGATGAAGATGGGCTTGGAAGAAATAGAAGTCAACAAGTTAGTGGTGCTGAGGAGTCGGTCCTTTCAAATGAGGTTTTTCTGAAGTTGCTCGATTTAATAATGCCTTCTTCTCCCAATAATCCATTCAAAGCATCAAGGGTCAGAAATTATCTCATCGTCAATTTACTAGCACAAAGCGGCATTAGAAGAGGCGCGTTAGGGAAGTTAAAAATTTCAGATTTCAATTTCTATGGCACTTTCGACCAGATATCTATCTATAGGTCTGGGAACGATTCAACAGATCCACGCGCTGAAAAACCCAATCAAAAAACAAAAGCGCACTTGGCTACGGTTGATAAAAATATAATGCATCAAGTTAAGTTTTATATTGATCACGTTCGTACAGCATTTACTCGTGCCCAATATCATGACTTCTTGTTTGTTAGCGAAAATGATTCAAAAGGTACAGCGGGTCAACCGCTGTCCTTGAAATCAATAAATTCAATCTTCCAGAAAATATCTACAACGCTGGGGGTTCATGTACATCCTCATATGTTGCGTCACAAATGGAATGAAATATTTGATGAAAAGGGGGAGCGGTGTGGTATCGATCCTACTCTTCTTGAGGATATTAGAAAGTATGCTATGGGTTGGTCGCAAAATACAACCATGAATAATGTTTATAATGAAAAGCGACTTGCATTGAAGGCGAGGGAGTTATCAATAGCACACCAGCATAAAGTAGATCAAAAAAAATGATTCGATACAAAAAACAGGAAGGAGCAAAAGCTAGCAAACAAAAAGCTTCTTTGATTACGGCTAAATCTGGCCTGTTGGTAAATACTGCAGATGACGTATGGGTAATACTCCCAAATAATGGAAAAGGACATAGCCTTTACGTAGGATGGGTACACTCATCGGGTATGCCAGATGATGAAAAAAATTTGATTTTGGATGTTTTTGTATATTACGTCCGAACCAAGGCTGCCAGCACAGCGTCCGGCATAAATACTAATGTGAAGCCATTTATGTCAGGTGGAATTCCTTCGTTAGACAGAATAAAGGCAATTTGGAGTGGGATTAAAACAAACCAAAAGAAGGGGCTTAATCAATTTTTTGGAACACTCTTCAAGCAAGGCTATAAGAGGTTTAAAGAATTTCATTCGTTTACTTCCATGCACTTGGATAAACTGCGTGTAAATGCACTTGATTCTTCCAGCGGGGCGTTAAGTGATAGTGAGTTTGATTCATTGGCTAAGCAAATTAATGTTGGACTTCAAGAGTTTAAATGGACCGATGATCGAGAGCTTCTCTTTTATCAGTCAAGGCTCTATGGTCGCCTTAGAAATTTAGTGACTAACAAATTATTGCTTTCAGTTGTACGGAGGCCGATTCAAATTGCTCTTATGAAATGGTCCGACTTGATTCCTTTAGGTGCAAGTTTTAATGATGCAGGAATCCGTGCTGCGGATGAAATTGGTGCTATGGGCGGACTAGCACTCCAGTTAAGAGTGTTCATCGCAAAGTCTACGGGAATGAGCTTCTCGAGGGAGTGCCCCGAGCGCTATCCTATCTATATTTCCGATGATCTTTCAAAAATGCTTATAGAATATAAGAGAGTAATGTTGGAAGGGCTAGCGATGTTAATGCAGTCATTGGAAGTCAAAGTGGACAAGTCCGAGCTATTGTATTTAATGACTGATATGCCTATGTTTCCTCATACTAGTCTTTTTGAAATACGTTTTAAGTCTATCGATGTTTTGAAAAGCCTTTTTACATCACGTTCTACGGCCTACCACGTTTCGGAGGGGGCTGTTACGAACGCAATGAGATGGGTTTCGGTAACCTCTGATCGAACTGCAGATTGCATGGTCACTTCCAATAGAATTCGTCATACCGTATTAACTCGTGGCGCTCAAGATGGTTTGTCCGCTGCTCAGTTGGCAAAAATAACTGGTGTTACTGTGCCAGCTGCAAGGCACTATATAGACTTGGACTACAAATCCAGGCGGGAAATTGACTCCAAATATATCGGAAATGATTTTCTGAAGAAGGCATTCAGCAGTAATGTAACGGTAGGTTCGGCAGACGACGAAACTATATTTGACAATAAATTCAATCCTATTGGCAGCCCTCGAAACAAGCGTTCATGTACTACTTGCTCAACAATAATGGGGAGACCATTGGGGTGCTATGGGTGCCCAAATTTTCGCCCAATGCTTGAAGCCGATCACAGGTCAGTGTTAGAGCTCGCGGAGAATAAGCTTGCGGTAAATCTCAGTTCCTTAATCAATCCTCTTCACGCCCGAAGCATTGAAAAGTTGGAGCGACAAATTGCTTGGGTAAAACTGACAATAGCCGTTTGCGATGAAAACCTTCCAAGGCAGAGCGCAATTGAAGATTAACAAGTACTTTGATCGGTTAGAGTCGTTAATCGATTCATATCGTGACGCCGAACTAAAACAATTTGAAGGGCTTGGTGGTAATGCCGAGTTCGATGATCTGATTTGGTACCACATTGACCCTAATACCGGCCGCCGAACTAGGTATCTATGCGGAGTTCATGGGCGTAAGGGAAAGGGTAACGCCGGTAATCTACCCACAGATGCGCTTCCTTACCCCTATAGTCATCTGATAAAAGTGTGGGTAATCGAAGTAACAAATACACATTTATCTGCCAGCGAAAAAAAAGCTCAAACGTCCGCAGCTAGAAAGCTATTGTCATTTATGGAGGGGGATCTCTATACCCAATCAGAATCTACAATTCGCAGACTTAATTTAGGAGTAAGATCTGCCGACCGTCTACGCCCGTTTCTCGATTTTTGCGCTAAGAAAGGAGTGATGCGAAAGATTGACTTAAAGGGAAGTGATGATAGAGACAGAACTGGGCATGCTTCCGTAGATCACGCGTTGGAGAAATTGCCGGATATCACGACAGTTCTCGCTCTGGGCAATATATTCTCATGTGTGTTTGAACATGTGGATGAATGTGGATCGCTTCTCCCTGGTGAGAACATTATAATGCATGATGCCTTGGTTGTTACGTTTACCACATTATCCCTGGCGTCACCTAATCGTACTTCTGCGGAGATACCGCTCCTTCCTAAACAAAAGCTTAACTGCCACTCCGAAGGAGATGGGGTACCAGTCTACTATCTCGATTGGATTGGAAGCAAAGGATATAGGAACAATAAAAATCATGTACTTTCGGCGCTAGCTGAACCAATCACAAAAGCTACGAATTTCTTTTTTAAGACATGTGAACCGGCAAGAGTGTTATGTAGGTACTACGAAAAGCCTAACCAAAGCTTGAGCCGACTGCTCGGAGAGCTCGAAATTGCGCCAGACCTAAAGCAAAATTTATCTTTGACCCAGCGACCCAATCTTTTCATTTTGGGTTATGCGTTAGGGTTTTATGGAGTTGATCAATGCGTTCCGGTACTGAAGGAAGGTGTTGATCTGACTTCCATTTACCGGACTAAAAAAAGTCAATGCTTTGAAATGAAACCAATTTGGTCTTTGCGGTCTGAAGACCGGTTATCTGTATCATATACTGATTCTGCTTCTTTATCAGCGCTACCACAATTGTTCGGTTACTCTAATATGCCTAGGGTATTTTTCGATAAAATCACTGTCACAGTCGAAGAGGTTCAAAACTGGTGGATTTCCTTTTACAAGGAAAATATTCTTCCAGAGTTTCCACTTTCGTTTTCTAGCGGCGAGTCAAGTATCAATATAAAAAATGCAATGTTTTGCTGCTTGGGAAGCTGGCTTTATGGGAAAACATCGAAAGGAGGCACCGGTGGGAAAATATTTCAAAAGTCGAAGTATTCAGTAGTACCGCTCGCATCTCTAGGGAGCTCGGTGTCATCTCGAATTGGCCTTAATCCAAAAATAAAGTCAATTTTTCAAAGTTACGGATTTTCCTCAGATTTAACGCTGTCCCCGCATAGTTTGCGACACTTGTCCAATACCCTCGCGGATTTAAGTCATATCCCGGTAGAAATAATAACTGCTTGGTCTGGTAGAAAGAATTCTGAGCAAACTCATACTTATATCCATACGGGCGACGACGAGAAGGCAGGCCGAGTGAGTGCGATAATGAATCCACCCGATATCGACAAGCGTAATATTAGGGTTGTCTCTCAAGAGCAGCTTACTAAAGCTACAAATCTGCCGGCGTCGCTTACTTCTACGGGGGTTTGTACTCAAAATCTAAATGTGACTCCATGCAATTATTTGAATGATTTCGTCTCCCAGTGCTTTCTATGTCCAGAGACTTGTCACGTTGCCGGCGATGTAAATGCTATAGAGTTGTTTGAGAAAGATTTATCATTTCAAGTTGTGAGGTTAGAGTCCGTGGCAGCGGATCCTCGTCTACCCTCATCTCAGGCAATGAAAAAATGGTATGTTATTCATTCTCGAAATGTTCATGTTCTTTCAATGTTGATTGATCTGATGAAAAGTTGTTCCGCAGGTATGACAATTCGTTACTCAAACAAAGACTCTGAATTCAATTTAATCGATTTAGATACGATGGTCATAAAAAGGGTTGCGTGTGCCCTCCCAAATTTTGAGGCACGCCTGAAAAGTTTGATTGAAGATGAAGGTATGAACGCTACGGCAGATACCAATCCTAAGCTACGCTCTCTTTTTTCGTCTTTCGGACTGTCCGATAAGGAGGTATGACGTGGTGGAACCAAAAATATCTGCCCAGGCGCAACGTAAGATAGAGATTATGCTGACCAAGTGGACAGGTAAGCTTACTTGGGACGCGCTAGTGATAAAGGTTGAGCTTGAACTCGCAATAAAAACTACAAGACAAACTCTATGCACTTATGTAGGTATAAATACATCGTACAAAAACAAAAAAGCGCAACTTCGGGGTGTATCACCTTCGCTCTATACAAAAATCACGACTTCTGATGTGAAGTTGGATAAACAGATAGAGCACTTAAAGGCTGAGGTTGAGGTGCTAAAAAAAAATAATGCTGAGCAATTACGAATGATTGAAAGAATGCTTTTGAATGCGAATGATATTCCAAATCTAGATCTCTATGCTTTAGTTAAGAGGAGGCCTGAGGAAATACAAGTGTCTAAGAAGTCCTAGACAACAGGGGTGATTCAGTTTTATGCAGCGGTTAAGTGTTGTGTCGTCTAACATATTATCTTTTAAATATTTTCTACGGTAATAGGTCTGCTGGGCCACACTCCAGGCTTTCGGCAATTTGGTATAGCTTTTCGACCGTAATATTGACTTCGCCCCGCTCAATTCGGCCCATGTAGCTTCGGTCTACTTGGCAAATCAGAGCGAAAACGTCCTGCGATAGACCTTTCGATTTTCTCGCTTGCCTGATCTTTTTTCCCAATTCTTTCGCCAGATTCCCCATAGCCGCCTCGACACACATGAGGAAGGACTATCGAGTGTTTGCGGATGAATCGGCCACGGACTATAATCCGCATTTTTTTTAAAGATCATTGAGGTGCCTGCATGAAACAAGATTTATTCGAATTCGACAGGCAGCTCCATTCTTTGCTTTGCCAGCATTTTTCTGAGGAATTCACGACCCGTCAGTTGAGAGACGCGTATGCAGCTCTCCTTCCTCCCTCAAGCTTTCGGCTCGCGGATGTGCGTGTTTATGTTTATGAACAGATCCGTAGGCTAATTCGCGTTGGCTGGGCGGAGACGACAGAGCAGCGCCAGAAGCGGGGGCAAGTGTTTCGTTTGTTGGATATGCCGCAACGGCTGCAGCTCGTACTGGTAGATGGGAACTTCTCCAAGAGCGTCGATTCGCTGGATGTTCTCGCAGATGAGGGAAGAGAAAGACCATGCCGTTCGTCTAACCCAATGGACGAGCAAGACGACCAAGCCCGCCTTCAAGTGATGCTGAAGGAGACCCGGCTTGATCTGCTCTCATCCTTGGGCGAGACCGAGCGCTACAAGCAGTTGTTTGAGGAGATCCCACATCTGAAGGGGCGTCTTGAAGGGGTATATCTAGAAGTTCGCGACAGGAGCTCAAAGCTCCTTGGTCACGTTCGTGCAATCGAGAATACGCTTAAGGCGATTTCTGCCGCATGAACACCACTCTCAGGGTATGGCAACACGACTGCATTACGTTGGCGCTGCAGCATTACATCCAGCAACCTCATTTTTTTTGCCAAGCAACTCCCGGTGCCGGCAAGACGAAAATGGCAGCGGAGTTGGCCAGGCAATTGCTGCAGCAAGACAAGATAGATCTGATCCTCTGCTTTGCGCCGTCACGGCAGACAATGGATGGTTTTCAAAGAACGTTCTCCGCGGTTATCGGGAGGCGCCTGGATGGCTTGATCGGTGCCGTCGGTGCTGCTTGCACGTATCAAGGTATGGAATTTCGAGACGCAGCATTCTGGAGACTCTTCGACGACTATAGGGTGCTCGCAGTTTTTGATGAAATCCATCACTGCGCCGGTCATGACTTACTGTTGAGCAATGCTTGGGGTCAGCAAATTGTCCAGAGGATTCAAGATCGAGCCACCTTCACCCTTGCCCTCTCGGGGACTCCCTGGAGATCTGACCACAAAGCAATAGCGCTTGCTCGATATTCTCAACCAGATGGGATGTTGATCTGTGATTACCGGTATGGCTTGCAGGAGGCAATCGCTGACGGCGTGTGCCGGTCGCCGCGCATCGTCGTATTGGATAACAGCATGGTGAGGTTAACTGAAACGCTCTCCTCGGAAGGCACCGTTACGACGTTTTCGAGTATCGCCAGGCTACTTTCCGAGTCACCCGTGTCCTATGAGGATTTGCTGTTTCACGACGATATTCTGCGGCAGATTCTGTTGCTGGGGTGTACTAAGTTGCGCGAAATTCGCGAGCGACACCCCGAAGCGGGGGGGCTCGTGGTTGCGACAAACATTGAGCATGCTCATCGTATAGCTGACCTTATGCGTGCTCAAGGCGAGGTTTGTCAGGTAGTGACTAATAAGACGCCAAACGCACAGCAGGTCATCAATGATTTTCGAAATGGTGGCTGCACTTGGATTATTGCGGTTGGCATGATCAGCGAGGGAACGGACATACCCAGGCTGCAGGTTTGTTGCCATCTGAGTCGTATACGTACCGAATTACACTATCGCCAGGTGTTGGGCAGAATTCTCAGGCGCTCAAGCAATGCGGACGATAAAGCTTGGCTGTATGTGCTCGCGGAACCGGCGCTCCAGCAGTATTCGGAGCGTTTGGCCGATGATTTGCCCGATGATCATGCCGTACTGAGTGTCGTGCGAGCTTCGGAGTTTGAATGTCACGACCAGATTGAAGACCAACCAGCAGATCCTAGCGGCATCGAGATCGCCATCTTAGGAAGCTCAACGGGTGGAGCTGTTTCCCGAATGGGTAGCGACCACGCAATTTCGATTATCGGCTCATCCGAACCCGCATTGTATGAACTCAATTTTTCTCAGCACTACCGAACTCAGCTTCTGAGCGTGTATTGAGAGCATGAGCTCATTAGCGTGGTTGTGGTTGGAAAGGTTCAGCTTCGGCTTCACAGTTCACCGACCCAGCGGACACAAAATGCCGGCTCCCTAAAGTTAATTTTGGTAGTGGCAGCACTGCGTTGGTGCCAATGCGAGAAACCTCTTGTGCGGAAACAGAAAAACAGACGTAAGAAGGC
Source organism: Pseudomonas sp. LBUM1649 (assembly GCF_059716155.1). Taxonomy (NCBI): domain Bacteria; kingdom Pseudomonadati; phylum Pseudomonadota; class Gammaproteobacteria; order Pseudomonadales; family Pseudomonadaceae; genus Pseudomonas; species Pseudomonas sp. LBUM1649. Next base: position 5,259,849 of record NZ_CP166807.1, on the reverse strand, counting down.
GCAGCGGCGGCGAGAAAGAAGCAGCACTTAGAGGGCTGACCACGGGCATCGCACGAGTAATACCCTGAAAACAAACAAGGCCGTAAATGCGGCCTTGTTTTCTATTCTCACTCTTTACGCAACAGCACCTTCGTCACTCGTCGCTCTTCGACCTCGACCACGGTCATGCTCCACTCCTGCCAATTGAGCTTGTCTCCTATGATCGGCAGACGATCCAGCAAGCTCATGACCAACCCCGCAAGCGTCTGATAGTCATCAGTAGCTTTAGCTTGGAAGCCTATGTGTTCGCGAATCTGGCTGAGATTCAGCGCACCGCTGACGAGGAAACCGCCATCCTGAGCAACGATGTTCGGGCCTTCAATTTCACTGGCATCCGGCAACTCACCCGCGATGGATTCGAGGATGTCAGTCATGGTGAGAAGACCGATGAAGTCGCCGAATTCGTTCACCACGAAAGCGATGTGAGTCGACTCTTTGCGCATCTGTTCCAGTGCGTTGAGAATCGTGAAGTTGTCCAGCAAGTTGATTGCCTGGCGGGCAATGGTTTCCAGATTGGGCTGGTTACCTGCCAACAGCTCTTTCAGCAGCTCCTTCTTGTGGACGAACCCCAAAGGCTCATCAACGCGTCCCTCCCGGATCAACGGCAATCTGGAGTACGACGAGTGCATCAGCATTGTGCGGATTTCTTCTGGAGAGTCGGCCAAGTCAATGTGGTCGATTTCTGCACGAGGAGTCATAACAGCGCGTATCGGGCGTTCCGCCAACTGAAGCACGCCACTGATCATGACGCGTTCCCGTCGATGGAAGACCTGATCGGCATCTCCGCCTGAGAGCATGTCAGCGATTTCCTCGCCGACTTCATCGGCCCCCAACTTGTGGCCACCCAGCAAACGCAGAACTGCATGCGCGGTACGCTCACGCATAGGGCGATGACCTTGGGCGCTCTTCTTGCGGCGCGAGCGAGCCAACTGGTTGAACAGTTCGATCAGGATCGAGAAACCAATCGCCGCGTACAGATAGCCCTTCGGAATGTGGAAGCCAAGGCCCTCAGCGGTGAGGCTGAAGCCGATCATCATCAAGAAGCCCAGGCAGAGCATGATGACGGTTGGGTGCCTGTTGACGAAGTTAGTCAGTGGCTTACTCGCGATGATCATCAGGCCAATGGAAAAAATCACAGCGATCATCATGATCGACAGGTGTTCCACCATGCCCACAGCAGTGATCACAGCGTCCAGCGAGAAGACCGCATCTAACACCACAATCTGCGCAACGATAGGCCAGAACATTGCATAGGCCGCATTACCTGAACGTTCTGTCACATGCCCTTCAAGTCGCTCATGCAATTCCATGGTTGCCTTGAACAACAAGAACACACCACCGAACAGCATGATCAAATCTCGGCCCGAGAACGTCTTGTCGAAGACCTCGAACAAAGGTTCGGTCAAGGTCACCATCCAGGAGATGCTGGCCAGCAAGCCAAGACGCATCAACAAGGCAAGGGATAGGCCGATGACACGCGCACGATCTCGCTGCTCTGGCGGTAGCTTGTCAGCCAAGATGGCAATGAACACAAGGTTATCGATGCCGAGCACCAGCTCCAGCACGATCAGGGTCAGCAGGCCAAGCCATGCCGTGGGGTCAGCAATCCATTCCATAGGGATTATTCAATCTCTCGTAGAGTTAGGGCGAATGAGTGAACTGCACGAACACACGAACTCCTGCTCGACGGAGCGGATTTGATGTTCAGGGCGAAAATCATAAGAAAGAAAGGTTTCACCGAGCGTATGCAAGTAGGTGAAGCTTTGGAGATGACACAGCACGTCTTGGAGAAGGTAATCGCTGAGAAACCTGCAGCCGAGATTCCGAGATTAAACGATCTTAAAAAACGAGATCTACGCCTGATAGCGGAGATCGAACTGATACGGGGTGTGGATTGAAAAAAGCTACTGGGAGGCTCCAGGAGGGGGCTCATATAGACCTGAAAAAAATTGGGGATGAAATCCTACAATGTTTCGGAACGCCTCATACGAGACGAATTATTACAGAATCTGACAATGCGGCAGTCGATATTGGGAATGGCTCTGCGCCTGATTTTTCCCCCAGTGACTCGTAGCACCATCCGGCCAACACATCTTCCTGGCTCCATCGCTTCAATAATCTGCGTCAGGAAGATGAATTGGCCAGACGGTTACGGAACGTCGTCCTGTGAGGCGGATTGTTCATACAACGCCTGTGGGTGATTGGCACGCTTCTTCCGTTCACCAATGAGGGGATGGAGACCTTGTGCGGTTGCTCCGACTGGACTCGGCTGGCTTACCTGGTTGCACTACTGCGCTGGCGTGCGCTGGACTACATGATCCACAGGTTAAGGCTGCAAAAGAACCTTTGCTGTTATATACAGCTCGTGTGTCTGACGACGCCATACTGCGACTATTGCTCGGAACTTTTATTGGCACTTGCATGCACTCTATCTTCTCGGCCGACTAGGCGGCCGATGCACCTGCAGGCCTTTCAAGCGGCGTTGGAAGAGCAGGAGTTACTGTGGGATACGCTGGAAACTGGTTCCATGAATGGGACGCCTTTAGTGTAACGATGCTCTGACAAGTAGCATCCGAGTGTCGGTTGATAGCGGAGCGATTTGACCAAGGCCAAAATGACTGTCCGCGAGGACTGTTGCGGCGGGCACGCCACTCTTTCAACCTACGCTAAGGCGGTGATCAAGTTGGTTGATTAGCGCTGGTGGCGAACTCGATAATATTGAGGTCATCGCGCTGCTCATCTTGTTACCGTTACCGGCGCGACGACGGCGACATCCAGCCGTTTGCCACCTAAGCGGAGGCCGTTATTTGACGCAGGAGCGTTTGCAGCGTTTCAATTTGGCGCGCTTGTTCGCGCAACTGCCGCCGATCCTCGCGGTGCAGCAGGTACGGTTTGACCCGGTCACGCAGCACCGCTTGTTCGGTCACCGATTGTCGCAATTGAGCGTTCAATGCGTCGTGGGTGTGCTGGCTGTCGCGGACGGTCCTGGCGTGTTGTCGCAGTTGCTCCAGTTGCGCTCGGTGTTCATTGCGCAAGCGTTCGTGCTCGCGGTACACCGCGACCAATTCTTCCTGTTTGGCCAGTTGCGCATTCTGCAGTGTCCGTAGTTCCTGGCGTAATTGCTGGACTAGCTCGTCGTGTCGCCGTAGTTACTGCCCTCGTTGGGCCAGTTGCTCTTGACGATAATTGCTCCAGCGCCTCTCGAGCGTGTCGATGTTTGTCCTCCAGCGATTGCATCTGAGCAGCGCGTTCTTCGAGCATTTGTTGTTGGTCCGTCACCACCTGTCGCAGTCCTTGACGTTCACCGTCGCTGTCTTGTAATTGCTCACGCAGTTGCCGTTCGCATTGGCGCTGGTCCTCCAGTTCGTTTGTTAGATGAGCGATGGTGGCCAGTGATTGTTCAAGGCGTTCACACAGTTTTACGCGCTCCTGCGTACAAGTCGCCTGTTGCCGGTCGAGTTGCCCCCGTTCCTCAGCAACCGCCTTTTGAGCATGCTGGGTCAGGCGCTCGGCTAGACTGATCACAAACGAGAGCACTTCGTCATCGACGGTTGGTGGCAGGATGTCGGTGGTGACGTTGTTGAGTTCCTTCAGGTAGCGCTGAATCGTGCTTTTCGAGCCGGTATTGCCCAGCTCGAAAAGCACCAAGTCGATGCTCCTGCCACCCCAATGTGCGGTCTAGGTAGTCGACCCTAGGCCACATACTGTCCTGCAAATCTAGCAATTGGCGATATAGCTCATTGGGCTGGATTTCTACTGTTCCGTCGCTTGAGTGGCAAGCCATCCATCGAACAAGTGGGCCATTTCCTCTATGTGGTCGAGCGCGGGGGACGGCTAATGACTTCTCTCGCCGCTGAAATGCTGAATCGTACTTGGATGACAGGGGAAATCCACGCTCAGTACATCAGAGGCGGGGCAGAGCTTTTCCGGGTAAGGCCGGCTTTCACTTGAACCCACAATTTGAACATGCGTTCACCGCCGACGGCCGACGCTAGGAGATCAATTTGACCGCGAGAGACATCCACCTTTTGCCTGTTTTTTTTCGAGCGGTACCGTTGGGAAAAAAAACCACCAGGTTTACGGGTATCCCGCGGACACGTTTCCCGGGTTTAATTGGATCAAGTCGCTCGAGGAGCGCGGAGCATGGCTTGCCGCACAGAACAGGATAACTGTTGCCCCAACCAACTTGATCCGCGAACTACTGGACTGAGGAGAGGGCGCGAACAGCCCTCGCACAAAATTCGAAGCGGGCTTGGGCAATGTTTCTCTTCTTGAGTTGTTCCGCCCTGTAGTTGCGGAGCTTCACAATCCCGCCCAGGCAATCAGGAATGCCATGGCCATCCCCGGTTGCGGCCTAACGTACGGATCTAAACTTTTGCGCTTTCTTCGCGGCGACATGCATGCGAGCTTGGATAACCGAATCCGCGGAGCGCTGTTGAAAGAAGGCCTGCTTCCGGTTATCCGCGATGGCAGTAAGTCTTCCATGGTGGAAGGGTATATAGCATTTTTAGATCTCATAGGTGGCCTAATTGCACGCCTCGAGTCTGCTGGTATCGCCCGCCCGGAATGTCAACTCCCGAAGGGGAGAAACACAACGGGTTGGCGGGTAGCCGATGTTGAAATGGCTCTTTTCGCCTGGGCTGATCGCCGCTTAAAGAAAAAAATGTCGGGGATCAGGACCTAGGATAGATACATCACTCGCCAGCTTGATATTCCAGACACTGTTTCGTGGTGCAATCTTCAGCGCCGCATGAAACCTTAATGCCGGACTCGAGCTAGTTGGTTCTATCTCGGAGCTTCGGGTGCACTGGTGGAGCTGGCGATTTTTTTAGCCTAATACGCTGAAATAGTTTGGCAGTGGACGGCCAATACGAGGCCACCGCAGAATAGTTAGGGAAATGCTGTGATCTCACCTCAGATGGTTATTTCGGGATCGACTCAACGAAGATGTCGTGATGCCCTGGTACTGATCACCACCTCTCAACCTGATTTGCTGCACCACTAGACCCACCGAAGTCCCGAGCGTCTTCCCTCATACGTGCAATTCAGGCTCAAACCTGCAAGTTGAAATTGTGGGTGCTCACTTTGCTGGAGAGGTTTGTTACGCAGTAAGCATTGCGCCTCAATACCTTGAAGCTACAGCGGGACGCGTTATGTTCCCGGTACAACCATCAGCATCTGGCAGTCCCCGTACTTTGGTTGACTGGCAGTGCAAATCAACAAGTGAGGTACAACATGATCTGGTTTCTCGAAGGGCAATCCAGCCAGCGCGATATCATTCTTGGCGCGCGTGAGGCGTTGCCACCTGAGGTAAAGGTCTTTGCTTCCCATCGAGACGATCGCCCAGAGATCACGTCGGGAGCAGACATCAGCTTCACCGAGCCACGTGACAATGAGGAACGTATCGCCTGGGTCATTGCCACGGCTCGAGAGCACGGCATCAAGGTGATCCTGGCCGGTCGTGTCGGCGGCGTTTTTGAGCAAGCACGCGATCGGTTCGAGCAAGCCGGTCTGGTGCTGGTCACCGGTGGCACGTCGATGAGCACTTTTGACCTGGTTGACAACAAGAGCAAATTCACTGCCGAAGCTGAGCGGGCAGGCTTGGCGTGTGTGCCGGCAATCACCGCAACGAATGCCGCAGAGATGTTTGCTGCTTACGAAACGCTTGCTGCCTCGGGCGAGGTCTGCGTGAAACCCGCAGTCGGCATCTATGGCAAGGGTTTTTGGCGCTTCAAAGAAGACGCTGATCCCTTTCTTTGCTTTGCCGATCCTGATGCGCGGGTTGCGAACTTCGAAACGTACATGCGTGCTTACGGTGATGGGGCCAACCGGCCGGCAATGCTCGTAATGCCCTACATGGCGGGTAACGAGTGTTCCGTGGACATGGTCTGCGAAGCCGGTCGACCAATTGCCTATGTGGCCCGTCGAAAGTCTGGCGTTCACCAGGTTTTTGAAAATGAAGGACCGGCAGTGGAGCTCGCCCTCAGAGCGGCCGAGCACTTCCAGTGTGACGGCATCGTGAATGTCCAGACTAAGGACGATTCGCACGGTCAGCCCCATTTATTGGAAATCAACCCGCGCTACTCTGGTGGCGTCGGCTACACCCGTTTGGCAGGTGTCAATCTTGCAGGTATTTTTGCAACAAGCCGGCTTGGCCTCCCTGAGCCAGCTACCGTTTGGCGGCCGGATGTAAGAGTGAAGGGTGTCACCGTTGCAGCTGTAGCATCAAAATGACATCCTGATCCATGTCCGTTTCACAACGAGATATCGGAAGTTTGGTACCATTGCACCGCTGCCATTGGCGCGGTGGTTGAAGCACTCAAGGAGAGATCAAGGGATGATGGTGCTCGCGCCTGGCGCAAACACCGCGGTATCAAGCGCACGGAGTGAATGGGCTCTGGAATGCGGAAACTCCTCGGCTTTCGGGGAGTACGCAGCGATTGCCATATTGCCGGTTGATGACAAACGCCGCCCGACTGGTGAGCCTGCGCTTTTTCAAACGTCCCAGTCGTGGATGGAGTGGAGCGGGGATCAGGCAAAGGTCGGTTGCAAACTGAACCTGTCAGGCCTTCCGGCCGGTAGCGATCGGTTGCTTCTCATCGCCTACACCTTTTCTGCAGCAGGTCCGGTCAGCGAACTTCGGACACTGCATTTGCTGGTGGACAACCAGATTGAATACCGCCTCGACCTTCGTGACAACGGTGAGGCGGCAATCATCATCGGCGAATTCTACAGCCGAAATCAGCAATGGAAGTTTCGCGCCCTGGCTGAGGGTTCGGCATATGGCTTGGCGGCGCTTGGCCGCCGTATCGGCCTCGATATCAATGATGCCCATCCAAAGGGGCGCAGCAGCGCACCAGACTCTGATCGTTCTCATAGTGGCGCAACCGGTACCGGGTTTGCAGTCTCGCAGAACCATGTGCTCACTTGCGCCCATGTGATCGAGAGCATGAGTGAGATCTACATTTCTTCTTTCGATGGGCGTTATCGCGCTGAGCCGGTTGTTGTCGATCAGCGAAACGATATTGCACTCCTCCGGGTAATGGAGTCCCCAACACTCAAAGCCGTGTCCTTTAAAGAGGGCTTCGGCTGTGACCTTGGAGAATCCGTTGTCGCCTTGGGTTTCCCAATGTCGGGTTTCGCCGGCGGTGGTGTTCACGTAACCCAGGGCGGTGTGTCGGCTTTATTTGGCCTGCATAACGATTCAAGCCTTCTGCAATTTACCGCGGCCATCCAACCCGGCTCCAGCGGCTCTCCATTGTTTGATTCTTCAGGCGCTGTAGTCGGTTTGGTCACTTCGACAATGCCTGATGCTCAAAACATGAACTTTGCGGTTAAAGCCTCATTGCTCATGTCTTTCCTCGACGCGTGCCGAATTGAGCCAAGCAAAGGGTTCAGCGGCAAAACGTTCACAACTGCTGAGCTGGCGCGTAACGCCCAGGCGTCAATGTGGCGCGTCGAAGCTCGGAATTTTTAACCCCCAATTTGACTTGAAAGCTGCGGACGAGACGTTAGGTTATCGACCTCACGCCAATCTAGGAATTTGTTCATGGAAAGTAACGCAGTTACACAAACGCTAAGCGCGCAACTGATGCGCGGGCGACTTGATGTCACCGTCGACGGTTCAGTAATCGACCCATACTCATTGTTTGGTTTTGCTGAGCGCCGAAATCCCAAGCGTGCGTTTCTGTTCGTGTCCAAAGTACTGGGACGACATATCCCTGTGCGTCCATCGATCATGAACTCGAGCTTCCAAAGTCTCGCGTCGCAGATCCCTGACGATCTCCCAGGCCCTGTATTGGTCATCGGCATGGCTGAAACTGCCGTAGGCCTCGGTGCCGGCGTTCATCGCGCCTACAGCGCCACCCGACCTGACACCGTGTATATGGTCAGCACGCGTCACCCGACGGGCAACGAGGTGTTCGCCCGCTTCGAAGAGGAGCACAGCCATGCGAGCTCTCATATTTTTCACAGGCCCATCGATCGCGATGTTCTGGAAATGATGTTGAACGCCCGCTCTCTGGTGCTGGTCGATGACGAAGCCTCCACAGGCAAAACTTTCATCAATCTGCACCGTGCGTTGGTCGATGCAGGCCTGAACCAGATTGAGCGCGTTGTCACTTGCGTGCTTACGGATTGGTCAGGCGACGCTGTGCGTAAAACCATCGGTGATACAGCACACCAGGTGTCTCTGTTGCAGGGTTCGTACAGCTTCCATGAAGACGCTGACGCACCGCTACCAGAAATGCCGGCCGTGGGTACCATCGAGGCGGGTGAGTGGCCGGTGCCGACCGACAGCGATTGGGGTCGCCACGGTGTACGCGCTGTAGCCGACACTTTGGCTCCAGATCTGCAGATCAAGGCCGGCGAACGCGTGCTGGTGGTGGGTACCAGTGAGTTCGTTTGGCGGCCGTTCCTGCTAGCCGAACGCCTGGAACGTGCTGGCGCTGAAGTTCATTTCAGTTCTACCAGCCGCTCGCCGATTGCGCTTGGTCATTCCATCGAGCACGCATTGTCCTTCGCGGACAACTACGGACTGGGCATTCCCAACTTCCTCTATAACGTCCGTCCTAGCCAGTTTGATCGTGTCCTGATCTGCTCGGAAACCCCTGCTCAGGCTGTCTCTGCCGATCTGATTGCGACCCTGAACGCGGAGGTAATTGTCGATGGTCAATAATCGCCCCCTCGCTTTGGTCGACCTCGACGACACACTGTTCCAAACAGCCCGGAAGATGACCGAGGGTACGCCGCGCTTTCCCGCGACACTGGATGTTGAAGGGCAGCCGAATGGGTATATGAGCCCGGTGCAACTCGCCCTGGTGTCATGGCTGCTGTCCTCGACAGATGTTGTTCCGGTTACAGCGCGTAGCGTTGAAGCGTTCAGTCGCGTTCAACTGCCTTTCAAACTCGGTGCTGTCTGTTCCCATGGCGGCGTGATACTCGGTGCTGATGGGAAGCTTGACCAGGAATGGCAAGCACGCATGAGCGATGTGCTGGCGGACTATCAAGCTCGCCTGCCAGATCTCAGTGAAGCGACCCTCGCCATCGGCAAGGAGTTAGGCATTTCGTTGCGCGGGTGGGTTGTTGAGGAAGAAGGCCTGCGTCATTACGTGGTGACCAAGCACAACGAAACCGACGACGGCGTCTTACAAACCGTCCTGGCCGAAGTCCAGGCCCGAGGGTTGCTGGAAGGGATGCACGTCCACGCGAACAGTAACAACCTCGCCTTTTTGCCGATTGGCCTGTCGAAACAGGTGGCTGTTCAGGAGTTGTTGCGCCGCGATCGTGCAGCGAACGGCGAACGCCCGGTCCTGGGCTTCGGTGACAGCATTACCGATTTAGGCTTCATGGACGAGTGCCACATGTGGGCCACCCCTGCGCGCAGCCAATTGGCCAAGCTGGTTGGGGGAAAAGTCCATGACTAAAGCCATTGCGGGTCTGGTAACTGTCGGAAGCGGCAGCTACGCGCAGGACGATGTTCAGTTTCTGCTGCAGGCTGTCCAGATGGAAACGACGGATGTTGTGGAGAAGGAGCGACTGATTCAGACGAAGCAGAAGCACTACTCCGAAATGATCAGTCTGGAGAGTGCGCCGACTGATGTGCACAAAGCGCTGTACGAACGCGCCCTTGTGCAGAACGGTACCCGCATGGCCATGGATGTTCAGTCCCTGGCGTTGGCGCTGAGCGAAGAGTGCACCGGCCCCTCAATTGTACTAGTGTCGTTCGTCCGGGCTGGCCTGCCACTTGGTGTGTTGCTACGTCGCGCTCTGATCGAGATGGGGCGAGATGCTCACCATTACGGTATTAGCATCGTTCGCGACCGCGGAATCGACAAGACGGCACTTGAGGCGATCATCCAAACCCACGGGGCTGAGAACATCGTCTTCGTTGACGGCTGGACCGGCAAGGGCGCTATCTCGGGCGAGATTCAGCGCAGCCTCAACGGCGACGCCCGCTTCCCTCAAGATCCGCGCCTTGTAGTGTTGGCCGACCCTTGCGGCCGAGCCTGGCTTTCCGCGTCAGCGGAGGATTGGGTTATTCCATCCGGCATCTTGGGTGCGACGGTGTCTGGCCTGGTTTCGCGCTCTATTTGGCCCGCTGACGGTGGTATGCACGGCTGTGTGGTTTATGACCACCTCAGGGATCACGATGTCACCCGCGAGTTCATCGAGCGGATCGAAGCTGAACGGAAGGCGTTGGGCACAGTCCCTAAAGCAACTCCTTGGACCGACAGCCAACAGTTTGAACTTCAAGGTGCGGCCCGCCACGTTGTGGAATCGTTGGCCAATCGCTTCAGCATCACCAATCTCAATCGGGTCAAGCCAGGCATCGCTGAAGCAACCCGAGCTGTACTGCGCCGCGTCCCTGATCATGTGTTGGTACGCAGCCGCAGTGATAGCGATGTTCAGTTGCTCATGCACCTCACAGAGGGTGCTGGCGTATCCGTCGAAGAAGTCGGTGAGGCATTGGGGCCGTACCGGGCCGTGACCATCATTCGGAGTGTGCGCTGATGAAGATTCTTTCTCCATATGCACTTGGTGCCACGCTCTACATGCCGGCCACCCGCGCAGATCTACTCGATGTTGTTTTCGGGACCAAGCTCTCCGAACTGCGCTCTTTGGTTGTTTGCCTGGAGGATGCCGTCGCCGAAATCGATGTTGACACTGCTTTGCGCAATTTGCATGGCCTGTTGACCGCGATCAGTGAGCGCGGTGGCAGGCCGGCTGATGGGCCACTGCTGTTCGTTCGTCCCCGAGATTCGGTTATGGCCGCCGTGCTTAACGAATGGCCTCTGATGGATCACGTTGATGGCTTCGTCGTGCCAAAGCTGACACTGCGCAACCTTGGCAAATGGGAGCAGGCCGTGACTAACCCGGCGCTGTACCTCATGCCGACGTTGGAAACAACGGATGTGTTCAACCCAGGTGCAATGGTCGAGCTGGGCCAGGCGCTGAAGGCCAACCTGAACCAGCGGATCATCGCGCTGCGCATTGGTGGCAATGATTTGATGGGCAGTCTTGGTCTGCGCCGAAATCCTGCAACGACTCTCTACAGCACACCAATGGGGTACGTGATCCCAATGTTGGCCGGCGTAATGGGGTCGCAAGGATTTGCTCTGACCGCTCCAGTTTTTGAGCAGCTTGCAACTCCGCATCTGCTGAAGGAAGAACTGGAACTGGATATCGCCCATGGCCTTGTCGGCAAGACGGCTATTCATCCGTCGCAGATCAGCACGATTCAGGACACGTTGCGCGTGAGCCTGGAGGACCTCAACAGTGCCAAGATGATTGCTAGTGATGTGGCTCCAGCCGTGTTCAAACACAACGATGCGATGTGTGAGCCCGCGACTCACTTCAAGTGGGCTATCAACATCCTTGAGCGTGCGAAGTGGCATGGGGTTCGCCACGCGGAAGCTGGTCCTGTAGAGGCGACCATCCGTTTGGCAGAGGCGACCCGATGACACTGGGGATTGGCGACGCTGGCGAGCTGGGAAAACAGGTGCTGTCGGTTTTTGACTTCGACGGCACGCTGACCCGGCACGATAGCTTCGTTCCTTTCCTCAGGTTTGCGTTCGGTACCCGGGAATTTAATCGACGCCTGTTGCGGCTAGCACTGCCGAGCGTTCGTTACCTGACTCGACGATTGAACCGTGATGAACTCAAAGCGCAGTTGATCAGCACGTTCCTGACGGGTGTTGAAGCGAGCTGGGTCCAGGAGCACGCCGTGAAATTCTGCGGGTTGTTTTGGGAACAGCTCATGCGTCCTTCAGGGTTAACATCCGTCGCCGCCGAGGTTCAAGCGGGTGCAGTGGTTACCCTCTGCTCCGCTTCACCAGCCTTGGTGCTGCAACCGTTCGCGGATCGACTTGGCATCAAGTTGATCGGCACCGAGCTTGAGGTTGTAGAGGGTCAGTTGACCGGGCGCATAACGGGCAATAACTGCAGATGCGAGAACAAAGTACTCAGGCTTGAGGCTGTTTATGGACCACTGAGCCAATACAGGCTCAAGGCCTGGGGCGATACCCGCGGCGACCACGAATTGCTAGCTGCGGCGCAAGAAGCACACTGGCGACATTTTCACCCTGCATGGCGTCGAGGACGTTTGCAGGTTGGTAAAAGCGGGAATCCTGGCGTGAGCGACGTCGCACACGCCAAGCCGCAAGTGACGGTCAACCCTGATCGCCACACGAACACTGATGACCAACAAGGAGCGTAACCATGGCACTTTCTCTGCAAAAACAGCAATCCATCTCCCTGGAAAAAACCGCCGGCAGTTCGCTGTCCAGCATCAGCCTCGGTTTGGGTTGGGACCCAGTTAAAGCCGGGTTCCTCGGCAAGATGTTGGGTGGCGGTTCCGACATCGACCTCGACGCTTCTTGCATCCTGCTGAACAGCGATTTCCAAAAAATCGATCTGGTCTGGTTCCGTCAACTGAAGTCCCAGGACGGTTCGATCAAGCACTCCGGCGACAACCGTACCGGCGACGGCGATGGCGATGACGAAACCATCCACGTTGACCTGCAGCGTCTTCCAGCGTCCGTGAAGTACCTGGTCTTCACCGTAAACGCTTTCACGGGACAGTCCTTCGAGAAAGTTGAAAAGGCCTACTGCCGTATCGTGAATGCTGGCAACAATTCCGAGCTGGCGCGCTTCAACCTTTCGGAAAAGGGTGGCCACACCGGCATCGTCATGGCAAGTCTGACTCGCCAGAACAACGACTGGGAATTCAAGGCGATCGGCACCACCACCAATGGTCGCACTGCTGACGACTTGATCACTCTGGCCGTTCAGGCGCTGCGCTAATGGCGACTCTTGTACCTGGTGGTAATGCGCCGGTTGCCAGCGGCCAGCTTCGCGTTGATGTCAATTATTCGCCAATCCCAGGGGCCGATATCGATGTCTCGGCTTTTGCATTGAGCGCAACGGCAAAAGTCCGTGGCGACGGCGACATGTGCTTTTATGGCCAGCCTCAGATCCTGGGCGGAGCTGTTCAGTTGACTGATTCGTCAGCCGGACGCGCCATGTTCACACTGGATCTGAGTCGCCTAGAGGCTGCGGTCGAGAAAGTGGCGTTGACCGCCACAATTTACGAGAACAAGGCCAGCTTTGACCGCGTATCGCAACTCTCTGTTGTGGTGTCGGGTGGTATTGAAGCTCCGATCCCCACCAGCGGAATGAAGGAAACAGCACTCATCCTCGGCGAGTTTTATCGCCGCAACGGTGAGTGGAAGTTCCGCTGTGTTGCCCAAGGCTTCAATGGTGGCTTGGAGCCTCTGGCCAAGCATTTTGGTGTTGAAGTGGCAGCCCCTGCCGCCGCTCCAGCTCCCGCGCCTGTGGTACCAACACCGCCGCCGCCAGCAGCACCGGCAGCGCCGAAGTCCACAATCAGCCTAAGCAAGGTCACCCTCGATAAAACACGATCGTCGATCAGTCTTGAGAAGACGGCAGCCGGGTTCGGCGAAATCAAGGTGAACTTGAACTGGAACAAAGGCAGCACTGGGGGCTTCTTCAAGCGCAGCCAGTCCATCGATTTGGACGTTGGTTGCCTGTACGAGTTGCAGGACGGCGAGAAGGGCGTTGTTCAAGCCCTCGGAAGATCGTTCGGCAGCCTTACAAGTGAACCATTCATCCAGCTGATGGGCGACGATCGTACCGGTTCTGTGGCCGGTGGCGAGTGGCTGCACATCAACGGGGCCAAATGGAGCGAAGTGCGCCGTATTTTGATCTTCGCCTTCATCTACGAAGGTGCACCGAACTGGCGAGAAACAGATGGTGTTGTGACCATCTATATCCCTGGCCAGCCGGACATTGAGGTGCGTCTCAATGAAGAGGGCGGTCGCGATGGAATGTGTGCCATTGCGATGCTTGAAAATGTGAACGGCGCCGTTAAGGTCTCTCGGCGTGTGGATTTCCACCGTGGCCATTCGGTAATGGATAAGGCATACGGCTGGGGCATGAACTGGCGAGCCGGTTCTAAATAGTAATTATGGCGGGGTCATACGGCCCCGCCCTTGGGGGAACACAACATGTTTGCATGGCTTAAACAAAACGCTGCTGCTGCGCGTGAATCACTGACTAACGAAGTGTCGAAGTTTAAAAATCAGAAGTTTCTCGATGCCATGACAGCCAACTGCGCACTCATCTCGGCAGCTTCTGGCGGTATCTCTTCTGAAGAAAAACAGAAGATGACCGGCTTCATCAAAAATTCGCCAGAGTTGAAAGTGTTCGACATGGGCGATGTGATCAAGGCGTTCAACGCGCATTGCGAAAAATTCGAGTTCGACTTTCAACTCGGCCAAGCCGAAGCACTGAAGGTCATCGGCAAGATCAAGAACGATGCCGGCGCTGCCCGACTCCTGGTGCGCGTTGGTTGCGCCATCGGTGCGTCTGACGGCGACTTTGACGCCCAAGAAAAAGCGGCCTGCCGCTTGGTCTGCCTTGAGCTGGGCCTGAACCCAGCTGACTTCGAACTCTAAGGAGCGGTACTTTGGATACTCACATCGGTTTTCCCCCGCTGACCATGGCGGTATTCGTTGGGATCGCGCTCGGTGCGCTGCTCCTCGACATGGTCACTCACCGCGGTGACAAGCCAATTTCATTGGCGAAGGCCTCGATCTGGTCGATTTTCTGGATCGCGATCTCGTTAGCGTTCGCTGGTTTCCTGTATGTACAGCACGGCCCGGAAGTTGCCAGTCTGTTCGTAACTGGCTACGCACTGGAAAAAGTCCTGAGCGTCGACAACCTGTTCGTGTTCATGGCCATCTTCGCCTGGTTCAAAGTACCGGATGGCATGCGCCACCGCGTTCTGTACTGGGGCATCATCGGCGCGATCGTGTTCCGTGGCATTTTCGTTGCCATTGGTACCGGCCTGCTGGCTTTCGGTCCTTGGGTCGAAATCGTGTTCGCGGTGATCGTTGCTTGGACAGCAGTTATGATGCTGCGAGCCGGCGGGGATGACGAAGAGGAGGAGGACTATTCCAAGCACATAGCCTACCGCTTCGCTCAGAAGCTGTTCCCTGTGTGGCCAAAGCTGCACGGTCACAACTTCTTCGTGAGCCGTAAGCAGCTGCAGGTTGAGCTTCAGAAGCCTGAAAACAAAGGCATGACCCTGGCAGCAAAAGGGACAATTTTCGCCACCCCACTGTTCCTGTGCCTTGTGGTTGCTGAAGTGTCCGACGTACTGTTCGCTTTTGACTCGGTTCCTGCGGTGATCGCTGTTAGTCGCGAGCCCCTGATCGTTTACTCGGCCATGCTGTTTGCCATCCTGGGTCTGCGTACCATGTACTTCGTGCTCGAAGCGCTGAAACGCTACCTGGTACACCTGGAAAAATCGGTTGTCGCATTGCTTTTCTTCATCGCCATTAAGCTTGGCTTGAATGCGACCGACCATATGTTCCACCACGGCTACACCATCGACGCGAACACCAGCTTGCTGATCGTTATGGTTGTATTGGCGATCGGTGTAGTTGCAAGCCTTGTCTTCCCAGGCAAGGAAGAAGCTCAACCCGAAAGCAACTGATTAACAGCCCTCACTACAAGGAGAAGTACCCATGGCTTTGACACTTCAGAAAGGCGGAAATCTCAGTTTGACCAAAACCGACCCGAGCCTGACCAAAATTTTGGTTGGCCTGGGCTGGGACCCACGAGCAACTGATGGCGCGGAGTTCGACCTGGACGCCAGTGCGCTATTGCTGGGTGCAAACGGTAAAGTACGCAGCGAAGCCGACTTCATTTTCTACAACCAACTGAAAAGCGTTGACGGATCGGTTGAGCACACTGGCGACAACCGCACCGGTGCGGGCGATGGCGACGATGAAGTTATCAAGGTAGACCTGAGCCGCATCCCGGTCGACGTCGACAAAATTGTCTTCATCGTTACTATCCATGACGCAGAAGTCCGCAAGCAGAGCTTTGGTCAAGTCGGCGGTTCCTTCATTCGCATCCTTAACGATGTGACCAGCGCCGAAGTTGTTCGCTACGACCTGGCTGAAGATGCTTCGACTGAAACGGCGATGGTGTTCGCCGAGCTGTATCGCAACAACGGCGAGTGGAAATTCCGCGCTGTGGGTCAGGGCTACGCTGGCGGTCTGCGTGCACTGGCAAACAACTACGGCATGAACTTCTAATCTATTGATTTAAAACAGTTTTATGTGTTCAGGTCTCGATTTGTAGGCCTAACTTACCCCACTAAAAGGAATCAAAAATGGCCGTATCCCTTCAGAAAGGCGGAAATGTAAGCTTGTCCAAAGAGGCTCCAGGCCTCACTGAAGTAACCGTAGGTCTGGGCTGGGACGCACGTGTAACTGACGGCTCGAAATTCGACCTCGACGCTTCGATTTTCATCCTCGGTGAAAGCGGCCAAGTGCTCGACGACGCCAGTTTCATTTTTTACAACAACAAAAAATCGGCTGACGGTTCGGTTGAACACCTGGGCGACAACCAGTCTGGCGAAGGCGCTGGTGATGACGAACAAGCCAACGTCAAGCTGACCGGCCTGGCAGCCGCTGTGAAGAAGCTGGTTTTTGCTGTGACCATCCACGACGCAGAAGCACGCAAGCAGAGCTTCGGTCAGGTTGCCAACGCTTACATCCGTGTAGTGAACAAAGCTGACGGTAAAGAGCTGGCTCGCTATGACCTGAGCGAAGACGCTTCGACCGAAACCGCAATGATCTTCGGTGAGCTGTACCGCAACGGCGACGAGTTCAAGTTCAAAGCGATCGGCCAAGGTTTTGCTGGCGGCCTGGCGCCTCTGGCTAAATCGATGGGCGTGAACATCGGCTAACCCGAGCTAGTTGAGAAAGCCCCCTGCGATTGGGGGCTTTTTCTTGCCTACAGAATGACCACAGAGATGGTTTGTGTCGGCGGTGGAAGATCCACTTTATTACGCTAGTTGGAAACACTGAAAAGGATATTTGGATGGGCAGGTTTCGTGGGGTTGCGGCTGTTGGTGTTTTGGTGTCCTTGGCAGGCTGTGGAGCTTACAACGACTTCCAGGCAAACAATGCGGTGCGAAAATATCGAGAGGCTTGCTTCGGTACCTATACGAACGAGTGTGAAAGCAAGTTGGTCGATACCAACATCATCATGCTCGAGCTCGCGCGCAGCAACATCGAACGGGAGAAGGACACGCTTCTGAGTGCTGTCGGCAAAGAGGGATTCGAACGTTTCTCCAAAGCCGCCAACGAAGTGATTGACGGTTTGATCGAGCAGCAAGAAAAGAAGCGCCCCGGAATTTTCGCCCGATGGGTCCTTGGCGAGGGCCAACCATTCAGGAACACACGTAACCAACTTTTCGACATTTCGGACATGCAAGAACTGCGAGCCGCCGTGCTTAGGAAGGTCAGCGCTGGCAATCAGCTTGCTAGCGGCACCCCCGCCAAACCGGTAGAACCGATGTCCGAGACGGCTGCAATTTTGTTGGGCAAGGAAGTCCCACAACAACCTAGCCCGGCACCAGTGTCCTTGAGTGCGTCGGCAGCGCAGCCAGCAAGTCAGCCAGTGGAGCCGGCAGTTCAAGCTAAGGTGGCAGTGCCCGTCGAGCTTGATGCATCAGCAGATCGAATGATCGCTAATGAGATTGCCCAGGATGGTGGGGATGAGTACAAGGATGGTCGTCAGGTCATCTTTGTAGACTTGAACAACGACGGCATCAAGGATGCTGTGGTGCTTTACACCATCGAAGGCCAGGGCGGTGGCAATGGGTACTTCCAGACATTGGCGGCGTTCATAGGCAACTCTGCAGGGTGGGACTATCGCGGTAAAGCTGTTGTTGGCAACGGCGTCCAGAATATCCAGGTGGTCGACTCCCAAATCCTCAGCCTCAAGGTGCTTTCCGTTGGGCCTGAGGACGCTGATTGCTGCCCAACTGTTGAGAGTACGGAAAACTACAAGTGGGACGGCACTACCTTCATCCGGACGCCGAACACGTAAAACTGCACCGCAGGACGATCGCCTGATCGAGTGGCACCAAACATCGGTTAGGCCGCGCTGGAACAAACATAAAAGGGAAAATTGAGTATGTCTCGCTTCAAGAACGGATCAGGCGTTGTCGCTTTGCTGCTGTCACTGTGTTCACTGCAAGCCTACGCAACGAGTTTTGACTGCACCAAGGCAGCGAGTTTTGCCGAAAAATCCATTTGCACCGATTCACAACTCAGTCGGTTGGATGAGCAGCTGAATTCGCAGTACGTCCGTGCGCTCGATGGCGCGCAGGATAAAACTCAGGTACGTCAGGAACAGCGTGATTGGCTGCGGTTGCGCGATAACTGTAAAACCACGTCTTGCCTTACCGCATCGATGTCTGAGCGCCTGAATGTACTCTCTGCCAAGGGCCATCAACAGGCAAACCCTGAGGCTGACTTTGACATCAAGCGTGTTGAGCAAGTGGCAGCGTCTCGGACTTCTGTGGCCGAGACCACCACTACCGCGTCGGCCCCAGTAAAATCGGTTGCCACACGCAGCGCCGCGGACGATCACCAAGCAATCCTGAATTTGAAGATCGGCCTGTTTGTAATGGCGATCATGCTGCTGGTCTGCATTTATCTGCACCGCCGCGGCACCATTACGATTTACCAGGATTACACCGACGCGCTCTGGACCAGTTTGACCCCGATCTTGGGCATCGGAGCTTATTTCGTGGCTAGCGCCTGGCTTGAGATTCCACGCAACTATTCTGTCATCGCAGCCTGTGTATTGGGCGGCCTGATGTCGCTGCAGGTGCTTGTTCAAACGTACCGTACCAACAGAATCTGGTTTTTCCCTTTCTCATTGTTTGCCAAGCTCACACTGCTGACCTTCTACTTCCTGATGATGGCGCTTCTGCTTTGCGGGGGGGCGAAAACAAAAAGCGAAGCGCGGCGTCGTCGCGGTTGGGCCGTCCTCGCGACTACCGTTTTTGTTTTCCTCTCAGGGTGGATGTGTCGTAATCGCCATTTCAGCTCGATCGACGATTACATTGCCGGCCGCACCTGAGTCGTACAGCTTTGGGGGGGCCTAGAAACCGGGGTGGCTTGAATTTAACTGGACGCCGATCACGGCGTCCGGTGATATCTCAGTCGATGCGGATCTTCCAAAATAAACGAAGTAACCAGGAATACTGGATCAAGGAGCAGTCATGGGGTTTCGGTTCAGCAAGCGGATAACGATCGTGCCAGGCGTACGCCTGAATATCAGCGGTAAGGGTTTGAGTACTTCCATTGGGCCTCGAGGCTTGAGCATGACAATGGGTCGCAATGGCACCTTTCTGAATGCCGGTATACCCGGCACTGGCCTTTCATACCGGGAACGGATCGATCGACCCAGCAGATCAAGCAACACACAGCCAGCGCCCGCCGGCAGCGAGTATTCCGGACAGGTAAAAATCAAGGTTTCTGAAGATGGCACCTTGCTGATTACCGACATGGCCGACATAGAACTCCCGCCCGGCGTCATCAAGCGGGTTAAGACGGAGATGGGTGACTCCATTCAGGATTTGCTGGAGAAAGCCGCGGACAAGGTCAACCAAGAGCTTGATGCCTGCCTGGGTGTGCATCTGCTGACGCCACGGCCGGGCACCCTGCCAGTGATTCCAGCGCCTTTCGCAATCGATGAACCACAGAGACCTACACAGCAAACGCCTGGCTTGATGGACAGAATGCTTCTGCGGGGCCCGAAGATCGAACGCGAAGCCGAGTCTGCAGAGGAGCAGTATCGCCAGGACCTGGCCAGCTGGCAGGAAACGCGGGACGCGCATGAGCTCGAACGGACAGAGATCGAGAAGGCTTTCCGGCTAGCGGCCAAGGGTTTCAGTGCGCAGATGGAGAAGGCTCTTGATTACGTCCTGAGCGGCATTGCCTGGCCAAAAGAGACTCTGGTTGAGTATGAATTCACGCAAGACGTGATGGGTGTGGCACTCGATGTGGATCTGCCTGATGAGGGCGATATTCCTCAGCGTACCGCCGAAGCTCGTGGCAACGGAAAGCTGACGTTCAAGAATCGGTCGGACGCCCAAGTACGCAGGGATTTCGTCGCGCTCTGCTATGGGTCTCTATTTCGAGTGGTGGGGGAAGTTTTTGCACTATTGCCGGCGATCCAGAAGATTCTCGTGTCTGGCTACATCCAGCGCGACAATCCAGCTACTGGCGTAGTGGATGATCATTACGTGCTCTCTGTCCTGGTAACCCGAGATCAGTGGGATGGGATCGACTTCAATCGTCTGGATGCGATCGACCCGGCGGCGACCCTGAATGGTTGTGGGGCTGTGGTGAAGCTGGACCGTTCAGCGCGATTTGTAGAGGTGACTCCGATGGACATGTCTGTCCTGGGCTGATGTTTAGATCCCGCGACGGTCTGGCGCCGTCGCGGGAAATCTGAAGTTGTCAGCGAACAATCCCTTTGGCTGTAGCTTCCTTGATCCACAGAGGAAATTCCGTAAGCGTACGCCCAACACCTGCGGATTCCACGACACTTGGACACTCAGCCCACGATCATTTGGACACTCGTTCCATGCTCACTTGGACACCTGATCCACGTCCACTTGGACAGGCAGTCGGAGCGCAGCGACGCAGGTTTGCATTGTTAGTCTGAAGTCTCTGTCGCCGTCAATTTCGTTGCGCGCCTGCGCATCGATTCGCCCTTCAGTTCGATCCGATAAGCGTTGTGCACCAGCCGGTCGAGGATCGCGTCGCCCAAGGTCGGATCGCCGATCAGTGCATGCCATTTGTCCACCGGCATTTGGCTGGTCACCAGTGTCGAGCGGTTGCCGTAACGGTCGTCCAGCAGTTCGAGCATGTCGCGCCGTTGCGCAGCGGTAAACGGCGCCAGGCCCCAGTCGTCCAGGATCAGCAAGTCGGTCTTGGCATAACCCGCCATCAGTTTCGCGAAGCGGCCGTCGCCGTGGGCCAGGCCTAGTTCTTCCATCAAGCGCGGCAGGCGCAGATAACGCACGCTGTAACCGTCCCGGCAGGCCTTGTGGGCCAGCGCGCAGGCGAGCCAGGTTTTGCCTACGCCAGTCGGGCCGCCGATGATCAGGTTCAGGCCGTCGCGCAGCCACTGGCCGCTGCCCAGTTGCAGGATCAGCGCCTTGTCCAGGCCACGGGGGCTGCGGTAGTCGATGTCTTCCAGGCAGGCGTTATGGCGCAGTCGTGCGGATTTGAGGCGAGTCGTCAGGCGGGCATCTTCACGCTCGGTCAGCTCGCGGTCGACCATCAGACCGAGGCGTTCGTCGAAGCTGAGATCGTTGATGTCGGGCGTTGCGTGTTGTTCGCCAAGCGCCTTGATCATGCCGTGCAGTCGCAGGGTTTGTAGCTTGTCGAGGGTCGGGTTAGGCAGCATTTTGGTGCTCCTTTTTCAGGTCAGTGGTAGTAGCCAGGGCCACGCAGGTTGATGTGTTCTTCGGGCAGTAACGGCAGGTTTTGCTGGGCCAGCGGCAGCCGTTCCAGCCCTTGACGCAGGATCGATTCCAGGCTTTTGTAGCTGCACGCGCCCAGTGCCAGCGCTCGCTGGCAAGCGGCTTCCAGCCGCTCTTCGCCGTGCTGTTTGCTCAGGCGCAGGATGCCCAGGCAGGCGCGGAAGCCGTGCTGCGGATGGATCCGGCGTTCGAGGATGTAGGCGATGACGCCGGCCGTATTCGGGCCGGTCTGCTCTGCCCAGTGGATCAGTCGCTGCGGCGTCCATTCGGCATGTTCGCGGTGACTTTTGGGCATGTGCTCGGTTTGGGTGGTGTGGCGGCCTTTGTGCGGCGAGCGCAGATGGCTGGCCACCCGCTGGTTGGCGTGGAAGCACTCGACGGTCTTAGCGGTTAACCGCACTTCGAGTTGGTGTTTCACCAGCTGGTACGGCACCGAGTAGTAATGACCATCGACCTCGACGTGGTAGTCGATGTGTACGCGCACCTTTTTCCATTCGGCGTAGACGTATGGGTGCTCCGGCAGTGGTTGCAGAGCGGGTTGGTCGATGGTATCGAAGGCTGACCGGCGTGAGCCGGGCAGCTTCTTGAAGGGCTTCTGATTGAGGCGATCCAGCAGCAGCGCGATGGCTGTGTTGAGTTCGCCCAGCGAGAAGAACTGACGGTTGCGCAGCGCTGCGAGGATCCAGCGCTCGACCACTTGAACGCCGACTTCAACCTTGGCTTTGTCCTTGGGTTTACGCGAACGCGCGGGCAGCACGGCTACGCCGTAATGCTCGGCGAGATCGCGGTAACTGGGGTTGATATCCGGCTCGTAGCGATGCGCCTTGGTGACGCCGCTGCGCAGATTGTCCGGTACCAGGATCTGCGATGTACCGCCGAGAAAGGCGAAGCAGCGCCCGTGCGAGCCCAGCCAGTCGGGCAGTTTCTGCGACCAGGTGGCCTCGGCGAAGGTGTAGCTGGACGCGCCGAGGACGGCGACGAAGATCTGCGTTTGGCGGATCTCGCCGGTTCGCCGATCAATGACTGGCACGGTCTGGCCGGCGTAATCAACGAACAGCTTCTCGCCGGCACGGTGTTCCTGGCGCATGACCACATCGATCTTCGCGGCCCAGAGGCGGTAGTGCTCGCAGAACCAGCTGTATTGGAAGCCTTGCGGATAGGCGAGTCGATACTCTTGCCAAAGCAGGGCCAGGGTGACGCCGGGGCGGCGCAACTCGGCGTGAACCCATGCCCAGTCCGGCATCGGACGTTGATCACTGGGCACTGTCGGCGCTGGCGGGAATAGACGTCGCTCCAGTTCGGCGTCCGACAACTGCGTGGGCCAAGTCAGCCCGCAAGCGTTGAAGCGGTGCAGGTAATTGCCGGCACTGCCGCTGCTAATGCGCAGGCTGGTAGCAATTTTGCGCACGGACAGGCCGGCGTCGAACTTTAGGCGTAGTACCTCTCGGATTTTACGCATGGATATACGCTCCACGACGACCTCTTCGCTTCGAGAAAAGAGGTCGATGGTAGTGAATAATCCTGCGTTGCTGCCTGCCTGAGCTTGGGTCGGATCAGTGAGAGATCACTGTCCAAGTGCTCGTGGAATCAGTGTCCAAGTGGCCGTGGAATGAGTGTCCAAGTCAGCGTGGAATCGCTGTCCAAGTGTTCGTGGACTGGGTGTCCAAGTGCGCATGGAATCCCCACCCAACACCCTCTTGCTGATCAGACCTTCGCCTGCTTCAACCATTGATTGACCCACTCGCAATCAAACGCCGTCGGATCGAACACATCATCCCCATACCACTCCGACATTGCCTCGTGCTCAGGGTGATTCGGATCCGCCAACGCCGCCAGAAAATCTTCGTACCCTGGGGCGCCACCGATGTCCTCCGGCGGGCGAGCATTGGCTCCTTCGATGCAACACGGCACTTGCGGGAAAATAATCGCGGGCAACGTTTTCTCGACTTTAATTCGCAGCTCCCAGTTGTCGCCGAAGTCATAGACATAGCGAAACGTCTTCTTCCCGTACAACACGCTGATCAGCTTTTTGCGCTGCTCCGAAATCACTGGCGGGCCCATTCCGCGTCCGGCACACCATAACTTTCACCATCAATTTCAAACTCGTGCAGGTGCGTATCGCTCCAGCCAAAAACGGTCTGGATCACGCGATGCAACTTGCTCAAGGTGATGCTTTCAGGCACCGCCACCCGGCGCCAGATCGAAGGTTTTATCCATTTAAATTCCATGTGCAGTATCAGCACACGGTCGGTTTCAACCACGGACAGATGAGATGTTTTTGGCATGGATCAAGCAGCCTCGCAGTATTCAAGAGGGTTAAGAGAAACGTTCCAGGGCAGTAGTTCGTCCACCCGATTGATCGGGTGGTCGGCGATACGCTCCAGCACATGGGTCAAATAGGCTTGCGGGTTCAGGTCGTTCAGTTTGGCCGAGCCTACCAGGCTGTAAATTGCAGCGGCTCGCTCTCCACCGGCATCGGAACCCACGAACAGATAATTTTTGCGACCCAAAGCAACGGCACGTAGCGCTCGCTCAGCAGCGTTATTATCGATTTCGATCCGGCCGTCATCGCAGTAGCACACCAAGGCCTGCCACCGGTTGAGGGCATAGAAAATCGCACCGCCTAATGCCGATTTTTTCGACAGCTGAGTCAGCGTCTGGTTAAGCCACGCGTGCATCTGTTCCAGCAGTGGGCTAGCCCGGCTTTGCCGAGCGGCTTTTCGCAGGTCGGGTGGTTGGCCTCGAATCTCGCTTTCGATGGCATATAAGACCGCGATTCGTTGCAGCACTTCGGCGGCAAGTGGTGAGGCCTGGTCTTTATAAACGTCGTAAAACTTACGCCGGGCGTGAGCCCAGCAGGCAGCTTCTTGAACACCACCCGAGCTATACAACTGAGCAAAACCGGCGTAGCCGTCGGCCTGCAAGATCCCGCTGAAGTTTTTGAGATGAGCACGGGGATGTAGCCCCTTGCGATCCGGCGAGTAAGCAAACCATACCGCCGCCGGCGTCGTGTAGCCGGCGGGTCGGTCATCGCGCACATACGTCCACAGGCGTGCCGTTTTTGTTTTGCCGGTGCCCGGCGCAAGTGCGCCAATCGGCGTGTCGTCAGCGTGGACTTTATGACCACTCATCACGTGGCTCTTGAGGGCGTTGATCAGCGGCCTGAGCAACTGGCTGCTCTGGCCGACCCAGTCGGCCAAGGTCGAGCGCTCCAGATCCACGCCCTCGCGGGCGTAGATCTCGGACTGTCGATACAAAGGAAGATGGTCAACGAATTTGGAGACCAATACATGAGCCAGTAGCCCAGGGCCTGCCAGGCCCCGGGCTATCGGGCGGCTCGGCGCAGGTACTTGGGCGATGTGCTCGCAGCAGCGGCAAACCAGCTTGGGACGAACATGGCGAATCACCTTGAAACGTGCCGGAACGTACTCCAGCACCTCAGACACATCCTCCCCCAACTGACGAAGCGCCCCACCACAACCGGAGCATTGCGACTCGGGCTGATGGACATGGATTTCGCGGGGGAGATGTTCAGGCAATGGTTTACGGCGGGAAACTGTACGAGGTGCTGGCTCAGTGATTGGCATCACTTCGGCCTGTCTGACCTCCAGCTCTTCAAGGCTCAACTGGAGTTGGTCGATCATCGCGTCCAGTTGCTCGGAACTGCGACCGAACTGCGTGCGCCGCAACTTGGCGATCATCATTTTCAGGCGCTCAATCTCTGCCCGCTGGGCAGAGACGAGCGCCTTTAAGGTATAAAGATCATTGGGCAAGGAGTCGGTCATGTGAGTCATGGCCGAATATTACTAAGAATTTTCAGCGCGTAAAGTCAGACCGCGAGGACGGGTGATGTACGAATTGGCCTGCGCCAATCAATGCCCTCCAACAGCATCGACAACTGCGCCGCCGTCAGCGACACGCTGCCGCTGTTCGCTTGCGGCCAAAGAAAACGGCCTTGTTCCAGGCGTTTGCAGAACAGGCACAAACCGTCGCCGTCCCACCACAGCAACTTGATCCGATCACCGCGTCGTCCGCGAAAGGCAAAGATCTGGCCGGAGAAGGGATCGGCTTTTAGCTGTGTTTGTACCAATGCTGCCAATCCGTCGAAGCCACGGCGCATGTCGGTGACGCCGGCGGCGATCCAGATACGGGTTCCTGCGGGAGGGGCAATCATCGCAGCAACTGCTGCAAGGTGAGGTGCAAGGTCTGCGGGTCAGGCGTGCCGGTGATGCGTAGCTTGGCTTTTCCTACTTCTAAAAGGATCTCGGAATGGGATTCTTGCGGCAGCGGCGCTGCTGATGGCAAGTCGACAGGTGCTTTGATCACCTCGACTGGCAAGAACGTTGCGCTCTGGCTGACCGGGCCGAATGCTCCGTCCTGGTATTGCTGCCGCCAGCGAAAGACCATGTTGGCATTGACGTCGTGCTCGCGAGCGATCATCGACACTGAGGCGCCGGGTTGATATGAGGCTTCGACGACTTTGCGCTTAAATGCGGATGGGAAGTTCGGGCGGCGACCGGAGCGACGAGCGGGAGCTATATCCAAGATAGTGTCCACTAAAAAATGGTGTCCACTATCTTGGCTAATTTGGAGAACGGTCAGGAGTGGGTGCTGACCGGACGGTTACGAAATTCCTGCATCAGCCGGTCGTACAGCTGCTCTTCAGTCATGTCGTGCAGGTCATCCAAAGCGAAGAATCCGCAGTTGTCCACGACTCGGCCCTGCATGGTGTCGAGCTTTTCAAGAATGCCGTAATTCCGGCCTGCAAGCCCAACGAACTGCCAGAAAATCCCCAGCTTTGCGGCATCAACCATAAGTTGTGTGATCTTGCGGTTTTCGGACACGCCACCGTCACTGATGAACACTACGAACATAGGCGTTTTGTCACCTGACGCCTGAAAGGATTCGATCACCTTTTGAATCGCTTTCGGCTCATCGTTGTAACGACGACCGACGTCCCACTTCGTCCAGCCGCTGCTGTCGGTATCGATAAAGTTTTGGTAGTTGGTTAGCGTCACAGGTGAGAGCCGCAGCGGTCTCTCCGCAAACGACCAGCATTCAAGTTCGGCATCTGTATCAAGGGCCACGGCGATTGGTACAAGTCGATTGAGGACTTCCTGTACTCGGCCAGTCTTGTACTGATTCCTCATGGAGTCGGTCACGTCTAGAACCAGCACAACTCGCGCCTTTGTTCCAATCAGATTGGCTTTTTCGAGGCTGACCTGTGCCTTCTTGGCCAAGCTGATCAACTGTGGTGCAACGGCACCA
Source organism: Pseudomonas sp. LBUM1649 (assembly GCF_059716155.1). Taxonomy (NCBI): domain Bacteria; kingdom Pseudomonadati; phylum Pseudomonadota; class Gammaproteobacteria; order Pseudomonadales; family Pseudomonadaceae; genus Pseudomonas; species Pseudomonas sp. LBUM1649. The sequence continues at coordinate 5,233,154 of NZ_CP166807.1, read as the reverse complement.
ACTCGCTTCTCCAGTGAGATTTTGGAAGGCGCGGGTGCCGAGGCGACCTCTTCAGCAACTTCACCGCCGAAATGCCTCACAAGCGCGTCCAGTCCTTCTGCATAGCCCTGCAGGTTCGAGGCAAGCCGCCACTCACCACCTTTACGATAAAGCTCAGTGACCATTACGGCTTTTTCGGTTGAAAACGTGTGGCCAGAGAAATCGCATCTGGCGACTGTCTCTCCGGCCGGGCTGATGATCCGGAAGTTGCTTCCCCGGATCTCGCTCATTACCCCGGAACCGTCGATGGAGGCTGTAAACACGAGGCGGTCGATGGAGGATGGTAGGCCCGCCAGGTTGATTTCAAACTCTCCACCTTTGGCCAGCTTCACGCTGTTGCACGGCGTGACCGGTTGGTTGAAGAAAACCATGTAGCGGTCGTCTGATAGCTTGCCTTGAGCATCAACACCGAAGCAGACAAAGTCGACTACGTTAGAGCTTGCAATGCCGACGGACAGAGTGAGGGAGTGCCCATGAAGGATGTTGGCCAGCGGCATGCGCTGGCCTTGGGTAATCTGCATGCATTGTTCCTTGTGACGAAAATGGAGCCTGATGACGAGATGGAGTTAGCTGGCACCGCCTCGGTATATCCGGTCGGCGGTTCCGCGCCATCCTGATAAGAACCTAACGACGGATGTCGATCCTGCAAGTAAAGAACGGCCAGTGAGGAAGCAGCCCGACCTATCACAAGGGTCGAGGCAGTACCTATGGGCGGGTGGCTTTAGGCTGACTGGTAATCCCGCGGCCGGCAGAACCGGCGCGGGATAACCAGAGTAGTCTTAAATCGGACTATGCCTGATGCACGTCCCACGCCTCAGACGTACTGTTTTTTGCCACTTCTTTCGATGGGGTGCCCTTTGAAGACGTGTGGGCCGTCCATTGTGAGCTCAACCTTTTCACCCTTCCGAGTGAGCCAGGGGGTGGCTTCACTGCCAGTTTTGGAAGTGACTCCGGAGGGGCTTAGGAGAATATGATCTTGGTCTATCTCAATCTGCCCGATCACATAGGTGTAGACCATTGAACTGAAGAAGCCGCCACTCTTGAATTCAAAGGCGCACTCTACAACTTGGTCACCGTACTCCATCCGCATCTTTGGTTTCAGAGATGCCACTGACACAGCACCATTGTCCACTGCTGAGTAAACGCTGCAGACGAGAGCAACTTTCCCACCCATGAGTTGAGAGATCGCAGGGTTGATCTCGACTGTCTCTATGCCCGGGGCGGAAGCGCTGGCGCTGACCACGTCACCGGTGTGAAAAACGAAGGGGTCAGCATCAAATTTGCCGCGCTTGTCTGGAGCCTGGATGATGGACATCCGGCCATCAGGCCGAAGAATTCCGATTCGCAGGTCAAGGTCGTCATTGTCACAGCCGTCCCCGTTATCAACCCATGTAGCACTGACCCGGATCGCTTTTGGAGCCGACGGCCCTTTTTCTAGGGACACCTTATGGCTGCTGCCTGGCTTGTCCAGGGTAACAACGGTCTTGGCGATGTTGACGGGTTTGGGCGCCGGCGTCGGTGTAGCAGCGGGCGCAGATGGTGCTTCGTCTTCAACCTCGATGCCGTAAAAACTGCAAAGACCGGCAAGGCCTGAAGCGAATCCCTGCCATACAGAGCGAGCCTTCAGTTGGCCATTTCGAACGTACAACTCAAGCACGATGATGCCAGTCTCCTGAGAGAAGGACTCAGGTGCCAGTTCGAGAGTTTGATCACCTGCAATAACAACAGATCGAAGATCCTTGACTGCCTCGAAGCCGCCGGCGCTGCCATCTTGAGTCAGGGTGATTGCGATTTTCGTGATGTTGGGTGGGAGGCGAGTTGAATCGAAACTGATGCTGTGGCTGACAGTGCCATCTTTTACTACAGGCTCGGCAAACGCCGCCGCGCCTGAAGCATGCTCCGGGGCATTGAAGAAGACCATGCCGCTATCGTCTACCACCTTGCCGGTTTCGGTGACAAGAAACGCAGTCAGATTTACGTCCAGGCCAGCTCCGGTCGAATGACTGACTACCACCCGTCCTTGGGTAGCGGTGATTGTAGTGTTCTCGCCTGGTTTGAGTGTTTGATTCAATTGAGGTCGCCTATTCCATGGGTTTTTGGCAGCACGCTGTTCGCGCACTGCGCTTTCGTTGAGTAAGTGCGTGATCCGTCCATGGAATGATCCCCTTTTTGGACGGTACCGCATCAATGCAGTTTAACGGCTGATCAACGCGTAGCCGTGACAACCAATCGCCTCCGCGTAACAGACCTCGATAGCCATCTCGCGACCGGCCGGTACCGGCATTTGGAATGCTTTGGAGTGTGTGTTTCACCCGCCATTGAAAGTCCTTTGACTCACGTTAAGTTCTGGTCGTAGGTAACGAACGAATCAGGCTACGCCGCTCTGCTACGGAATTCGACGGGCCATTTTGAGTGGTGCCGCTTCCAGTGAGATGGCAATATGCTACATCTATTCCCGCTCTCCCTCATCATCCAGGGCTTGGCGAAATTCTGACAAGGACAAGTTGGATGCTAATCGCGCTTGTGGTTTTGAACGCCCTTTATTTGCTCTGCAGCTTGCTGTTCAACGCGGAATTATTGAATTACGCGGGCGCTGACATCCCCCTCAGAAAACTTGAAGTCCTTGAGGCGTACAGCCAGGTCCTGGCAGCGACCAGTATGTGTCTGCTGGTCTGGCGGATTTGCTACCGGCGTTATCGAGGTAAGGGGAAGGTGCTGTGGCTCAGCCTCGCGATTTCAACTCTCGTTGTCACACCTGTGACGTGGTGGTTTCAGGGCGCTGCCCCGGACTGGATTGCAGAAAAATTTCCAGGTTCGCTACGGGTTAGCAGCCTCTACGCCTACGTCACGAAAAAGGGACTTCTCTACGACTCCCTGACGATCCCGAAAATCCCCTACAAGGACTATAAGGAACACGGGGAGGGCAAAGCCTTCATCGCCAATCTTGGTGTTCTGATGAGCGTTCAAGGTTCGTACGTTGAACGCATCGACAAGAACTTCCAGGGTTTTGCAGCCGCAGTGTTTCGCGGATATACCGCCCGTAATGGCGATGCTCTTTATGAGCGCCTTCAAGAAACGGTTGTGCCTTCCATTGATGTCATCAGCAGGGCGTACGCCAAGTACGAAGGGTTTCGCGCTGGTGGCATTCCGGGGAACGAATGGCGACCAATCAAGTGGCCTGGTGCCGGTGCGGAGTTGGGTTACCAACCGAGCATTGACGAGTACGCGCGTTCAATCAATCCCGGTGTAAGAAGCCGCGAGGCGCTGGCCAACACCACCGAGGTTCGTCACATGGCGAAGAGCGCGCTGGGCCCTCTCTACGTGCGAGGCATGAACTTGCTGGCGACCCGGGAGCAATTCCAAACCTATCTGCCTGGCATTGCCGACAACATGGCCGATGACGTCGCTCACACCGATATCCACGGCGCGGAGGGCCTGAATGTTCTGAAGAACATGTGGTTCATCCCCTTTTCACTTTTAAGCGGACTTTTCTTCGGCGCCATCAGTTTGGTGGTCCTGATCATTTCCGGTGTTGAAGCGTGGCGACGCCTTCCAGGCCGAATTCGCTTCGTTCGACCTGTCGCCATAGCCTCGATCGTTTTAGTTCCTCTGGTAGTCGGCAACGCGATTGTAGACAGCCCCGGGTACTGGGATGCGTTCAGAAGTTCCGGTAAGCAACCAGTTGTCCTTGCCTCTGTTTTCCACTGGGCCATGTCCTCAGAAGCAATGCTTTACAACATCACAAGGCCTCTGCTGAAAGCAGAGTGAACCTACACAAAGGGAGAGTCACCGTGCGTAAAAAGTTTCTCGTTTCAGTGCTGGCGCTGGCCATTGCCGCAAGTTCGGGCTGTGCTGAGTTGGGTATCAACAAGCAGCAAGCTGGCACAGTTATGGGTGTCGTCGCCGGCGCGGTCGTCGGGCAGTTCATTGGCAAAGGCAACGGTCGTATCGTGGCCACCCTAGTCGGCAGTGCCCTAGGCGGTTACATCGGCAACAAAATCGGCGCTAAGCTCGATGAGCAAGATCGGCAGGCCTTGGCACAGCGCACACAAGACGCTCTGAACGCTTCGCCAACCGCTTCCATTGAGCCAGTGACCTGGTCTTCCGCTCACTCGGGTGCAACCGCTCAGATCGTTCAGGGGCAGGAATTCACCCAAACCAAAACGGTAGAAGTGAAACGTGCTCCAAAGATTGTCGCCGTTCCGTCGATGAAGCTCATCAATGAGCAGTATGTGACCAAGAGCAGTTCCAACGTCCGCGCTGCGCCTGAAAAAGCCGCCGACAAAGTGGGTGGTTTGAAACCGGGTACCGAGTTCACTGCCGTTGGTTCGACCGGCGACTGGATTCTTGTCGGCCGCAAAGGTGTGACCGTCGGCTACGTGCACAAAGACTTGGTCGAGCCTAAGTCTGTCGCGGTCGCGAAGAGTGTGAAGCCCGCCGCCAATCTGGACGAGATGAACGTCTCGGCTGACAAAGAAACGAAGGCCTTCGACTTGGACGCGATCCCGTCGCTGCCGACTCAGCAGGTGGCTGCAGAAACATCTTGCCGCCCGGTGACCGTGAGCCTGAAAGCTGCTGACGGTAACACCGAGCAGGAGAAAAACACCTTCTGCAAACAAGCCAACGGCACCTGGGAACTCATCTAAGGATCTCCATGAAAAACCGCGCACTCGCTCTCGTTGTAGTGGGTGCTTGCGGCCTCGCGCCGCAAGCTTGGGCACACCAGCTCGCCTACTCCAAAACAGAACAGATCCAGGTGAACGTTGAGGGTGAAGCAAGCACCTGGTGCAAACCAGAAGTGACCATCACCATGCAGCGTCCTACGTGGGATGACCAGAAGCCCCTGAACACACTTCTGTCGAAGCTGCCCTACATCCTCGGCCAAGAATGCCCGATGGCGAAGGTTACGTGGAAAGCAGTCAACGCCAAGGGTGCGGTATTCGCTACCGGATCTGGTAACGCAACCAACCTGGGTCTTGCAACCCTTGCCTCTCCTCCAGCAGCATCGGCAACACCGGTTGCTCAGGTGCCCGTTTCATCACCGCCGGTCACCCCAGTTGACGCCGCGCCTGCGCCAGTCTCCAAAGTCGAGCCACCGGCACCGGCGGTTGCTGCTGTCTCCGCTGCCCCGGCAGCAATTGCCCCAGCGGAGCCTGTATCGGCTGCTGTGCCGGTCCCACAAGTAACTGCGCCGGCACCGGTGGCTCAAGTTCCCGTTGTCGAAGCCCCAGCGGCACCTACAGCTGTCGCTCCCGCTCCAGTTGAGCCAGTTGAGCCAGTGGTAGAAGCGCCGAAGCCTGCGGCCCCAGCAGCACCAGAGGCTGTTATTGCTGCGGTACCAACTGGCGATTTCGGCCGTTCGCTGGTGCTGACCAACCAGAGTGTGGTCGGGATTACCGATGCAAGCGGCTGCAAATGGTTCATGAGTAAGTCTGCGGTCGAGGATGAGGCAGGCTTGTCCTTTGCTGCCGCGCCTGTAATGCCATGCGCCGCGTCTGGCTATGCCGAGGGTACATACGACAAACTGCGTTGGGCGGTGCCAAATACTTACCGTGGCGATACGTGGAATAAAACCACGGTGCACCCGAGCGGTCTCATGTTCAGCCAGGCAATTGCCCCGGCTGTGAAAGGTAAGGCGTTGTCCTTCCTGAGCAGCAAGGCCGATCAGGCGCTGTTCCAGGTTGGTGAAATCCTTGCTCGAGGCATGAAGGTTTATATCGCATTCGAGCGTCCGAATTACCGCGTACTGACGCCGTTCTCCAGCGATCCGTACTACGTGGTCATTACTTCTGACGAGTCCTTTGCACTTGACCCGGTCGAGTTGAAGCGCGCAGTCGTCGAGGTCTACCAGTTGCTGAAGGTAACGTCGCCGACCACTGTCGGTGTGTCGAACCTGTTCTTCGCGAAAAACATGGAAGCGCTTTACCCAGAGGGTTACGCCTCTGAGACCAAGGACAATACTGTTCGCGGTCGGATGGGCGAAAACCGCGGAGAGTTCTTCTTTGATCCCCGGCAGGCCACCAATTACGCACTGCGTCGCGAAGAGAACCGCCTGAGAGAGGCGCGTCGGCTGCAGCAGCAAATGGCCGAATTGCATACACGCGTGCTGGAGCGGTACGAGCAGCTCAAATCAGGGATGAAGGAGTTTGAAGGTCGGGAGACTGAAGCTCTGGCACAGATGGCCGGAATCAAAGTCACGTTCCCAGCTCCGATCGCCCTCCAAGATCCGGGCACTTCGAAGTCCGTGCTACCGATGATGATTCACGTTACCGGCAAGAGCGGCGATTTCTACGAGGTCGATTTCCCGAACAAAGGCCGAGTGCAGGCTGATGCTGAACTCGAAAATCAGTGGTACGTGATGCCGGCGGCGAACATGACCCCATACCTGCCGCTGGTGGATGGTCGTGCGATCCCTACCTACCGCGTATACGCCGCTGGCGCGCCCGAGGCCTGCAAGCAGGACCATTGTGCTGATCGTGTTTCCTTCGGGGCTGTCCTGGCCAAGGAGTTCCCTGACGCGGGAATCGATTTCAACTGGACGCCAGAAGTATCCCAGCTGCACGTGGCAGCTTGGCAGCAAGCATCTGCCCAAATTCAGTAAGGCCACCGACTATGAAAACGATGAACAAGAAACACATCCTCGTCGCAGCTGCCGTCGCGGGCATTGCGATCGTTACAGGTGGTGTAATGCTGTCTAGCACCGGTAAGAAGCAGGCGCTCAGCTACTACGACCAATTGAAGCAACAGTTTTTCCTTGAGAATGTGCTGAGCGAAGGGGACATCTCCTATTCCTATTGGTCTGGCAACGTCACAGTGGAATCTCCGGAAATCCGGTTGGCTGCTGTGGAAACGAACGGCGCCGAAAAATTCCTGAAAGGCATCATGGGCATGCTGGGTGGGAAGGATGCTGGCGCGAACGAATCTGGTCTGGCCGCGTGGTCGCGCTACCTGCTCACATCCACTACCGGGGGGCATGCCGGCGGGGTTTACTTGAAGGCCGACGCACTTAAGGTCAGCCGAGATGGTGACAACAAGAAAGGCGAGATTCATGTCCAATTGCTGGGTATGGACATGAGCACCCCCTACGTATCGCGTAAGGGTTCTGATGTAGTATTGCCGGCGGACGTTGCCGACGAGATCCAGCCGCGTGCCGAAATGGACCAGTACGGTGGTGTGGTCAAGTCCTCCTATTCGTGGGGGAGCAACATGGTCCAGCGCCTTCCTTTCGCCGGTGCCTTCATCGTAGGAGCAACTGGAGAGTTCGGGTCAAAGGTTGACTTGGATTTCACCCTCAAACGCTCCGGCGACGGCGAAGGTTCGATCAAGTTTGTGGTGGTGCACCGTAATGACGGCAGTGAGACCGGCCGCATTGTTCGGGAGGCTAAGTTCGCATCGCTTCCTGAATTCGACGACGTCCAGGAACAGCTAAAAAGTGCGCTCAGTGGTTTCATCATGTCGGCATACAGCACTTCGATGGGCCAGGCTGTATTCGCGGATGCGGCAGCCAACTTTGCACGCAAGACCAAAGTGGCCAGCTACTCGCTGACTTACAAGGGGTTCGATCAGCTGAAGGAAGGTTTCGACGAATTCAAGACCGCCACCAAGCGTCAGGAGTTCGCTGCTTACTGCGAGCAATCCGGTCTCTCTGGGTATCAAAGCGATTTCGGTGCAAAGGGCAAGGATCACAGCGACTCGGAATGTGCAATCGCGCAGAAGCTGGCCAGCGACGGTAAGTTCGAGGAGTCCTACACCTTCAAGGAGGACAAATCGCTCTTTGCCGGACTGTTCGTAAGCAAGAGCTTCACGTTGGAAACGAACTGAACAATCACCCCCCTCTGCCAGGAGCTTGGTCCGCCGGGCTTCTGGAACACCCCCGTCTTTCTCGAATACTGCTGGTAAGGGCATTTCATGATCAACGTATCCAAATGGGCAATCACCGGACTGTGCGCATCACTTCTGGTTGGCTGTGGCTCGAGCGCGGATAAAGCAGAAGAGCTTGTAAAAGTGATGGGACTGGATACCCAGTACAAGATGGTCGTGCAGGTCGCGACTGCTGGTTATGCCTCTAAGTATCGAGAAGTTTCGCCAGAAAAAATTAGGGCAGTGATCGAGGAGAACATCTCCAAAGATCTGCTGAAGGAGACTCTGGTCGAGGTCTACTCAGATCACTTTGACGCTGACGAACTAAAGCTCATGATCGAGGCTAACCGCAATCCGGCTAACGCGGCGGCGATCATCCTGCAATCCAAAGATGGGATGGCACTCGCTAAGAAGGCGATGGACGTCCAGGTAGACCTGCAGCGGGATATGGCCAAGGCCTTTGAAGATCGCGACGAAGACATCATCGATGAGCTGGACGACCTTCGTAAAGAAGCACGCGGCTAACCCCTGCGTCGATCGTCACCGGTTGCACGCGCAGTTGGTGGCGCACATCGACGGAGAACAGCAGATCAATCATCGGCAGGGCAGGCCCCGACAAAAACAGGGAGAGTGTGATGAGACTAATCATAGCGATGTTGCTACTGTTCAGCGGCTACGCAAATGCGGGTTGCGGCAGTATCAACGACGACGACCAACGCGCTTACTGCTACTTCACAGAAGGCAATGGCAGTTGTGCAAGCATCAAAAATGCCGACTTTCGTGCGACTTGTTATGTGGAGGCCGGCAACGGCAGCTGCGCAAGCATCCGCGACGACGATAAACGCAAGTATTGCTACGTCAAGACCGGCAATGGGAGCTGCGCAAGCATCAACAACGATGATCTGCGAAACACCTGTTATGTAGAAACAGGGAATGGCAGTTGCGCCAGCATCCGTGACGACGATCAGCGTTACCTTTGCTACGCCAAGACGGGAAATGGTAGTCGCGCAAGCATCAAGAATGACGACTTGAGCCGACAGTGCGAAATGCTGAAGCACTGATTCACGTAACGCTGCAGGCCGCTGCGGTGTGATCGTACTGGTGTCGGTGAAAACAAAAATGCCAGTCAGTTCCCTGACTGGCATTTTTCATTTAGCTGTTTCGTGAATTGTAGCGCTCAAACCATCAACGTGACCGACTTCGGCACTCAACTCAGCACTTGCCCCCGGGTACGCTTGAAGCGGCGACGTAGCACGAACACAAGGAGCAGGATCAGCAGCGTGCCTAGACTGAAAAAGATCGTGTTGAACACTGGGAACGGTTCATCTCGGCTGTTCGTGGCTTCGATGTCGGTAATGTTAGGGAACACCGACAAGATCTGAATGCGCCATCCGTAATAGCGGATGAGAGCGAGCTGCTGTGCATCGCGAGAGTAGCCCTGGGCCTTTGCTTGCACATCGGCGGAGTCAAACTTGAAGTACCATGGGAAACTCCAACCGGTGTCCTCATTGCGGTACACCATGACCTTTTTAGTGTCGGGGTTTTCGGTATTGATGAAGTACACGTCACGAGTGGGACCATCGGCGGGGTTTTCAGCATTGATGACACCATCGTCATCAACACGCTTTACCTCGACACCTGTGATCGACACCACGCTGTACTGAGGCAGGACGTAGTAAAAACCCAGTGCGGAACCAGCGACTACAAGCAGGATTGCACCCAGAATCACGCCTTTAACCCACTTCATGCAGATACTCCATAATTGATCATCAGATTCTGACGCAATTCGGTCAATGGCACTCAGATTTAACAGCGCCGCTGCCCGTAAACTTGTTTAGCAAATGTGTAATGCAATGCTACCCATGTGTGTCCCTCCAATGAAGGACTACAACTGACTGGAAATGGACTGGGGCGGCCATTGGTGTTGCCGCTGACCGAAAACTGACCCAGGTGTTCAACTGCTTATGCTCAATTTCCGGGCAGGAGAACACAGGGTGATCAGCATGGAAATGATTGGAAAAATTCGGCGCATGTATTTTCGCGACAAGCTGTCGCTGCATCAGATCGCCAAGCGTACCGGACTATCGAGAAACACCATCCGAAAATGGGTCAGAGCGCCCGAAGCAACTCAGCCGGCGTACCAGCGGTGCGCAGCCTTCAACAAACTCAGTCCATTCACGAGACGCTGGTGCAGGCGCTCAAGGCCGATTCGTTTCGGGCAAAGCACAACCGCAGGAGCGCCAAAGCACTCTTTGAGCAGATCAAGGCCGAGGGTTACGACGGCGGCTACAGCCAGCTCACAGCGTTTGTACGCGCGTGGCGCGGTGAGCAAGGCAAGTCTTTACGTGCCTTCGTACCGTTGACGTTCGCACTCGGCGAGGCCTTTCAATTCGACTGGAGCGAAGAAGGACTGCTGATTGGCGGCCTGTTCGACGCATCCAGGTCTCCCACATGAAGCTGTGCGCCAGTCGTGCATTTTGGTTAGTTGCCTACCCGAGCCAAGGCCACGAGATGTTGTTCATGCCCATACCCGCTCGTTTGGTGCGCTAGGTGGGGTGCCGCGGCGCGGCATCTACGACAACATGAAGACGGCTGTCGACAAGGTCAACAAGGTCAACAAGGTCAACAAGGTCAACAAGGGCAAGGCCGCACGGTCAATGCCCGGTTTGCCGTAATGTGCGCGCACTACCTGTTCGACCTGGACTTCTGCAACGTGGCCTCGGGCTGGGAAAAAGGCATCGTGGAAAAGAACGTCCAAGACAGCCGACGACGCATCTGGCACGATGCTCAAGATTGCATGTTCCACACCTTTGAAGAACTGAATATCTGGCTCGGGCAACGCTGTCGTGCGCTCTGGAGCGAGCTGTTGCACCCGCAGTACAACGGGTTGACGGTGGCGGACGTCCTGGAACTGGATCGGGTGGAAATGATGCCAATGCCCACTGCCTTTGACGGCTATGTCGAACGAACCGTGCGGGTCTCCAGCACCTGCCTGATCAGCGTGACGCGAAATCGCCGTGTGAGCGGGTCGGTCAGTGGGTTAGCTGCCGCCTGTATCCCTCTCGGGTGGTGGTCATCGCCGATGAAACGATAATTGCCAGTCACGAGCGCCTCTTTGATCGAGACCAGGTCAGCTACGACTGGCAGCATTACATCCCGCTCATCGAACGCAAGCCCGGAGCGTTGCGCAATGGCGCTCCGTTTGCCGATCTGCCGATGCCGTTGCTGCTTCTCAAGCGCGGCCTGAGACGTCACACCAACGGTGATCGAGTCATGACGCAGGTACTGGCGGCTGTTCCCATCGCCGGGCTCGATGCCGTGTTGGTGGCTGTGGAGTTGGTACTTGAATCAGGCAGCTTGAGCGCTGACCCCATCCTGAATGTCCTGGCTCGACTGACATCGACAGCAGCACCTCCGTCCGCCGAAACCAGCCTTCAACTCAAGATAGCGCCTGTTGCCAATACGGCCCGCTACGACCGGCTCCGTACCACCGATGAGGAGACTCGCAATGCGTGATCTTATGGGGGAACTCAAAGAACTGCGTCTGCATGGCATGGCCAGCGCCTGGGAAGAACTGGCTTCCCAAGGAGAAGCTTCGACGGCGTCGTCGAAATGGCTGCTCGAACATCTGCTTCAACAGGAACATGCAGATCGCGCCGTGCGGTCTGTGAATCATCAGATGAATATGGCCAAACTCCCCATGCATCGTGATTTGGCAGGCTTCGACTTCAGCGCTTCCAGCGCAGACGCCCGCTTGGTCAGGGATCTGTCCAATCTGGAGTTCACAGAGACCGCGCAGAATGTCGTGTTCATCGGCGGGCCAGGAACAGGCAAAACACACTTGGCCAGCGCGCTGGCCGTGTCCGGAATCACGACGCATAACAAGCGAGTCCGCTTCTTCTCCACGGTGGATCTGGTCAATCTGCTGGAGCGTGAAAAGTACGACGGCAAGACCGGACGAATCGCTCAAGGGCTGCTTCGCACAGACCTGGTGATACTCGATGAACTGGGGTATTTGCCCTTCAGCCAGAGCGGTGGTGCCCTGTTATTTCACCTGCTGTCCAAGCTATACGAGCACACCAGCGTGGTCATCACGACCAACCTCAGCTTCTCGGAATGGTCGAGTGTGTTCGGCGACGCCAAGATGACCACTGCCTTGCTGGATCGGCTGACGCACCACTGCCACATCGTCGAAACGGGCAACGAGTCCTACCGCCTGCAACACAGCAGCCTGGTCGCCCAGACAAAGATCAAATCACGTGAACGAAAGCGCAAGGACGATGATGGCACGGCGGACGATGAACCAATTTGATCTGCCCCCGAAACACCCTGCCGCATGCCTGCATGTGGTGGGGTCTAGCCTCTGTCAATGGAACACGACTGCTAAGCCTATCCACAATTGCTGGTGCAAAAGCCAGCGATCCGCCCTGGGTCAATTTTCAATCGGCAGGGTGGGGGTGCGGCAAAAAACTTGGACTGGTTATGCCGCTAGGCCCAGGCTCTCACGATACTCAACAGGACTGAGAGCGCCGAGAGAAATCTTGATTCGTTTCTCGTTGTACCAGCGAATGTATGAATCCAGGGCCTGAATGAACTGCTCGATGCTCGTTGACTGCCAGTTGCGAGGATAGAACAGTTCCGTTTTCAGCCGGCCGAAGAAGCCTTCACAAGCCGCGTTGTCAGGCGAGCATCCCTTGCGCGACATCGAACGAATCAGCTTCGCATCAGCGATGCGCGATAACCAGCCAGGCCAGCGGTAGTGAGCGCCGCGATCGGAGTGAACGATAGGCCGTTTGCTGTTGCGGGCCACCGTTTCGACGGCGGCATCCAGCATCGTGTTCACAAGCCCGGCGTCCGGGCGCGTGCCGATCGACCAACTGATGACCTTTCCATCGAAGCAGTCAATCATGGGGGACAGGTACACCTTGCCGGCCGGGATCTGGAACTCCGTGATGTCAGTGAGCCATTTCTCATCCGGAGCAACAGCCGTGAAGTCGCGGTTGACGAGGTTTTCCGGCGCTGGACTGATCTCCCCGAGGTAGGAACCGTATCGACGCCGTTTCGGCTTGGCGACGACCAGGCATTCCTGCTTCATCAAGCGCTGCACCACCTTCTCTGACAGACGCACACGCTGCCTGCTAAGCGAAGCCCGCATCCGGCGGTAGCCATAGCAGCGATGATTGCGCTCGAAGATGTCCGCCATGGCACGACGCACTTCGGTGTATTTTTCCGCGACCTGCATTCGGGCTCGATGATAGAAATAGGAGCTTCGGGCCAAGCCCAGCGCTTCAAGCAGCTCTGACAAGGAGTATGTCTGCCTCAGGGCATCAGCCAGCAATGTCTTCTCCCGATTGGTCAGGACTTGCCGGTCGATGCCCGTATCTTTTTTTATGAGTTCATTCGCCTTCATCAACAGGTCGTGCTCAAGTTGCAGACGGCGCACATCGAGCCGAAGAGATTCAAGTTGCCGCTCCAACTCTTCTCGCTCCGGTGACGATGGAGTTTTTTGTCGGCGTTTCATGGATGCGGATGCCTCTGGGCCGAGTAGCTGATTTTTCCAGTTGTACAAGGTCGGCCTGCACACGCCCAGCTTTTGAGCCACGGCGTTCGCACTTTCTTGTCGCGTGCACAGCGCAATGACCGCAGCCTGCTTCATCGCTGGCGGGCGTGCTAGCCCGTTAGATCGACCAACGACGCGCGTGTGCAGTTCGGGGTGCAACTCGAGAATCCAGGCACGCAACGAATCCCGTGCCGGGTAGCCCAAAGCCTTGATGGTGGAGGCGATGCAGCGCCCGTGGTCGAGATAGTACCCGACGGCCTTTTCCCTATGGGCCAGTGAGTACTTCGGCTTCGAGAGCACGTAGCCACGCGACAGGTCGAGGCATCGCTCGTACTCTTCATGCCAGATCTTCAGAGAGTTCTTCGTCGGGTAGCCCAACTGACGAATAGTTGCCCCGGTGTGCTTCCCCAGTTTGATGTAGAGCTTGACCGCTCGGATGCGGTCTTCGTATGAATACATGAACTACCTCCAGGTAGTCCAAGATTTCTACCGCACCCCCGGTGGGTCAGTTTTCAATCAGCGCCGACAAGGAAAGGTCTGATTTCTGACCAGCCAGCGTTTTTTGAACCTCTACCAACGAGGGCATCAAAAAACGCTGACTACTTCAGACCTTCCCTAAGTCAAGGCTTCCGCCAAGATGGGATGGCGGAGGCATGACTATCCACAGCCTGGTCAATGAAAATGTTCAGTATTGACACTATGTAAGTGGCTCGACGGACACTGTTTTCACATACCTAAACTTCTTTTTTGCAGTCCTTACCGCCTCCTGCTCCGCCAGGAGCGTACTCAGCGTATCGACTTCATGCGTGAAAGGCTTTCGTTCACCCTCGAACTCGTTGCCCACGCTCAGCATCACCCGTAGCCTGGGGGTCAAAGCTCTCGGTACCGTCCTTTTTTGGTGTTCCTGAATAGGCACCACGATCGCCACGTTTGGAATGCCGTCGCTGACAGTTTGTACGTGCACATCCACAGACGCAGAGGCCTGGGCTCCGCCAAACAACGCTCGGCGCATTTCTTCTTCAGTTAGTTCTGTAGGCATTCGTTGTCTCGATGCTGTCTCAATAGTGGCCTCGGCCCGTTTAAGCTCGGAGGACTCGATCCCATTTACGAGTTGTCAGTTCGTGGCATACGGTTGGTGATCCACCGAAGCAGCGTTGCGATACGGTCTCCATATTGACCTCCGAGGCGTAGCTAATGGCAATTCCATTTTCGTTTAGCAGCACACCACCGGCGCCTCTCAACAGTGCATGTCCAGCAACAACATCATGTGCTGAAACAGCGTACAGCGAGACGCCGCATACACCGTCGCCGGCGGCTACTCTAGCCAGTCTGTATGCGATGGATGGCATTGCATGAAAACACCCTGGAGCACATATCTCTTGATTGAGGTCCGGTTTATTTAGAACCGCGGCGCTGACCATTATAGTGCTGTCGCTCGACAGCTTTTTATCAGCAAGGCAGGAACTTACTGGTTGACCATTGCGAATCAGATGGGGCATGCCTTCCGCATCACCCGATGCAGTCTGGTGGCCCCTCAGGAGTCACGGGGGCAAATACAATCCCGAGTACTGGGATGGTTTTATGCAGTAGCCCCACTGATATCGCAGATCCCTTCAAGCCGTTCAGAAAGTACACTCGTACCATAATTAGGGTCCACAACCCAATACCAAGCAATCCCCGTGAGGATGTGTCCCGTCTCTTCACCCCAAAAATCGCAGCTAAGCAGGCTGAGAAGTTCAGGCCTCAAAATATTTTCATTTTCTACGTCAATCGCGGCCTTTTCTCCCTGGCCTCGAGGTCCTTCCGGACGATTCCACTCTTCGGATAACAAAACGCCTGCTCGTTGAACAATTTCGGATGCTCAGGTGAGAAGCTCTATTAGATCTGGACTAGTCATGACGCTCTGTAAAAAAATGATCGTTTAAGGAATGCCTCCAAGCTAGCGGCGATCTATTGTAAGTAGCGGCGCGCGACCTTAGACGAGGCAGCTCATCACATAAATTAGGGCAACGTATGGTATTTGACAAGGCGTTTACAGTCGATTCGACTATTTCTCTGCAGTGGGCCAATCACAGTCCCGACCACGCTGCAACCACCAGCGACGTAACGTCCGCTTGATGATCCAAGCTGCGCTGATGGCGGCTGCAGCCGTCCCAAACGGTAGATGATTATCTATCGCCACGAGTGTCTGTGAGGCCAATCAACCCTGGTCACCAGCAGTACTCCGTGGTGTCGTCAATCACTGAGGCGCCCTAGTGAAGCTGAAAGCGATCGTTGGTCAGGGCACACTTAAAATGTAGACACTATCTTGTTATGATGCAGCCAATTCAGATATCGTACGCTTTATCTTTTTTTCGAGTTTTAAGCGACTAGATAAGATGCGAAGTGTCTGCACTAATGTATTTTATTTGTCATGATTTTTTTCTTTTTTTAGTTTTTGCGGTAACTTACTATCTTATCTCATTGCAAGTGGTGTGGGTGTTTTAGGTAGTTCATTTTTTCATTGATGTTATTTCTAAATTATTGGTCGGAATTTAAAGCCATGATGATAGATGAAAATACAGCTCAATTAAATAAGGCAGCAGAGCTTCGTCGTAAAAAGCTGCGTGGCAATGTCGGAAAGGCTGTTGTAGATTACGCGATGATCGAAGACGGCGATAAAGTTATGGTTTGCGTAAGTGGTGGCAAAGATTCCTTTGTAATGCTGGATGCGCTGCTACACCTCCAGCGCGTTGCGCAAATAAAATTTAGAGTTGTAGCTGTAAATCTTGATCAGAAACAGCCTGGTTTTCCGGAGCATGTTTTGCCTGAGTTTTTTGAGAGTAAAGGCATTGATTATTATATAATTGACAAAGATACTTATTCGGTCGTCAAGCAAAAAATTCCTGAAGGTAAAACAACCTGTTCTCTTTGTTCTAGACTCAGAAGGGGTACGCTTTATAGTTTTGCTGAGGAAATAGGAGCTACTAAATTGGCGCTTGGGCATCATATGGATGATATGGTTGAGACCTTGTTTCTCAACATGTTTTTCCAAGCGCAGATGAAAGGAATGCCGCCTAAACTTCTCAGTGACGATAAGAGAAATATCGTTATTCGACCGCTCGCCTATTGCCGAGAAAAAGATGTAGCGAAGGTCGCTGCTGATAGCGCGTATCCGATCATTCCATGTAATCTCTGCGGCTCACAAGAGAATCTCCAAAGGAAAAAAATTAAATCGATGATTGCGGAGTGGGACTCGGTAAATCCCGGGTGCGTGGAAAACATTTTTCACAGCTTACAAAGCGTAACCCCTTCCCAGATGGCCGATCGCAGTCTGTTCGACTTCGTAAATCTGTCTATTGACAGATCGGAAGAGCGGCCGCCCTACAAGTTTGAAGACGCAGCGGTTTCTTCTTCCCGCGTTGAAAACTGGATAAATGTCGTCCAGGTTTTGTAAAGGTTCAACGTCGTTTTGTGTGAGGAAAGGGAGGTTCTGGAGTTCGCAAAGCCGTGAAATTTACATTATCGACTTTTTTTGTAAAGAATATTGTTTGTAAAACTGAGTGGAATTAGAGGGTTACGAGCATGAGTGTACTGTCTCCTGGGATATCCTTGAGCTATAAGGCAAAGACAGCTACACCATGCTTGATGTGCTGATGCACTTGCAGAAGGTCGCGCCGATCAAGTTCGAGATCGTGGCGGTGAACATGGACCAGAAACAGCCGGGTTTCCCCGAGCACGTGCTGCCGGCCTACCTCAAGGAGCTGGGCATCGAGTACCACATCGTCGAGAAAGACACTTACTCGGTGGTCAAGGAGCTGATTCCGGAAGGCAAGACCACCTGCTCCCTGTGCTCGCGCCTGCGTCGTGGCACGCTCTACACTTTCGCCGACGAAATTGGCGCGACCAAGATGGCCCTGGGGCATCACCGCGACGACATTATCGAGACGTTCTTCCTGAACATGTTCTTCAACGGTTCGCTCAAGGCCATGCCGCCCAAGTTGCGTGCCGACGACGGGCGCAACGTGGTGATCCGCCCGCTGGCCTACTGCAACGAAAAAGACATCCAGGCCTACTCGGACCTCAAGCAATTCCCGATCATCCCGTGCAACCTCTGCGGCTCCCAGGAAAACCTGCAGCGTCAGGTGGTCAAGGACATGCTGCAGGATTGGGAGCGCAAGACCCCGGGCCGTACCGAAAGCATTTTCCGCAGCCTGCAGAACGTGATCCCGTCGCAATTGGCGGACCGCAACCTGTTCGACTTCACCAGCCTGAAGATCGACGAATCCGCCGCTTCGCGCTTCGTCAACGTGGTCAACCTCTAATCAAAACTGTGGGAGCGAGCCCACAGGTCATTTTTATTCCTCAGGAGAGGGCATGCGCGACTACAAGTGGCTGAACGAATACTGCTTGAACCGCTTCGGTTCGGCAGTTGAACTGGAAGCCCATCTGCCCGTACCCAAGACCTCGGCGCAATTGCGCAAGATCAGCGACGACCGCTACCTCTCGACCATGGCATTGCGCGTATTCCGCGCCGGGCTCAAGCACAGCCTGGTGGACGCCAAGTGGCCGGCCTTCGAAGAAGTGTTCTTCAGGTTCGACCCGGAAAAAGTCGTGCTGATGAGCGCCGAACACCTGGAGCGGCTGATGCAGGAGACGCGGATCATCCGCCATTTGGGCAAGCTCAAGAGCGTGCCGCGCAATGCGCAGTTCGTGCTGGACGTGGCCCATGAGAAGGGCAGCTTCGGGGCGATGATCGCCGATTGGCCGGTGACCGACATCGTTGGGCTGTGGACCTTGCTGAAAAAACGCGGTCATCAATTGGGCGGGCTGTCGGCGCCGCGCTTCTTGCGCATGGTCGGCAAGGATACCTTTGTGCCGAGCTATGACGTGGTGGCGGCGTTGAATGCGCAGAAGATCGTCGACAAGGTGCCGAGCAGCCAGCGGGACCTGGCGTTGGTGCAGGATGTGTTCAACCAGTGGCATGAAGAAAGTGGCGGGCGGCCGATGAGCCAGATTTCGATGATGCTGGCGTACACCGTCAATCATTGAGACCGAGTCGGTCGAGCGCGACCTCGGCCAATCGCCAGCAGGCTGGCTCCCACATTGGATCTGTGGCGTACACAAGTCCCCTGTGGGAGCTAGCCTGCTGGCGATTGCAATCTGTCAGGCGACGGAGATCTCCCCCTCGCCAGCCAACTTGCGGTTCAACTGATACCGCCACCGCACATACAACAGTGCCGAACAGAACACCGCCAGACTCGCGGCCATCTCCAGCACACCGAAGATCTGCCGGTTTGGGTCATAAGCGGCCAATGCGCCTTTGATGAAGTACAGGTTCACCACAAAGCACATCCATGAATGCCCCCGGGCATTGCCGACGATCATCCCCGGCGCGAGCAACAGCAAAGGAATCAGCTCAATCAGCAGAATCACCCACGGCCGCGCACCGTGCAGGTCAGCGACCATCAGGTAGTAAACGCACAGCAACCCTACCAGTCCGAAAAAACACAACAGGCTGATAACGCGCATGGCCCGAACCCGTGGTTCAAGCCATTCGATGGCGGGCAGGACCTTCGGCTTCTTGGTCACCCTCAACCCTCCAGTTTCAGAGCAGTCTTGGCCAAACGCATGCCCAGTGCCCGGCACAGTGCCACTTCATGGGCATCCAGGCCGCTTTTACCATCGGCTCCGGCGTGATGGCTGGCGCCGTACGGCGTGCCGCCGCCCTGGGTTTCCAGCAGAGCCGACTCGCTGTAGGGCAGGCCGGTGATCAGCATGCCGTGGTGCAACAGCGGCAGCATCATCGACAGCAGGGTGGTTTCCTGCCCGCCATGCAGGCTTGCGGTGGAGGTGAACACACCGGCGGGTTTGCCCACCAGGGCGCCGGTCAGCCACAGGTTGCTGGTGCCGTCGAGAAAGTACTTGAGTGGCGCCGCCATGTTGCCGAAGCGGGTTGGGCTGCCCAGCGCCAGGCCTGCGCAGTTCTTCAGGTCATCGAGGCTGGCGTAGAGCGCGCCTTCGTCCGGGATGTCTGGCGCCACGGCTTCGCACTCGGTGGAAATGGCCGGTACCGTGCGCAATCGGGCTTCAAGGCCGGCCTGTTCGACGCCACGGGCAATTTGCCGGGCCATTTCATTGGTCGAACCGCTGCGGCTGTAATACAGCACCAGGATGTACGGAGCACTCACGGCAACAGCTCCAGGATCTGCTCTGGCGGACGGCCGATGATGGCCTTGTCGCCGACTTCGAGGATCGGTCGCTCCATCAGTTTCGGGTGGGCGGCGATGGCGGCTATCAATTGCGCCTCACTCAGGCTGCTGTCGGCCAGGGCGAGGGTCTTGTATTCGTCTTCGCCGGTGCGCAGCAGTTGCCGCGCACTGATCCCGAGTTTGCCCAGCAGGCTCTGGATTTGCGCGGCGTCCAGCGGTGTTTCCAGGTAGCGGACCACCGTCGGGGCCAGGCCGCGGGCTTCAAGCAGTTCGAGCGCACCGCGGGATTTCGAGCAGCGCGGGTTGTGATAAAGCGTCAGATCGGTCATGAGCGGGTCGCATCTTGCGTAAGGTGGCGGCTATTCTAACTGGGCAGCGCGTAATCCTGAACCTTGCCAGGCGATGGGTCGCAAGCGCTTTCAATTTTTGACAAGGAACACGACATGACAAGGCGACTGGCAGCAGCATTGACGATTATCGGGGCGTTGATGCTGGGGGGCTGCGGTAACGACTACGGGATCGATCAGAATGGACAGAAGGTCGCCGCCGAGCGCCTGGACGGCAAATGGCTGGTGATCAATTATTGGGCTGAATGGTGCGGCCCGTGCCGTACCGAGATTCCGGAGTTGAACACACTGGCCGACCAGCTCAAGGACAAGAAGATCGGCGTGTTCGGGGTCAACTTCGACAACGTGCAGGGCGAAGAGCTGAAAAGTGCCAGCGAGAAACTCGGGATCAAGTTCACCGTGCTGGCGCAGGACCCTTCCGAGTTGTTCGAACTGCCGCGCAGTGAAGCGTTGCCGGTGACCTACATCATCGATAACAAGGGCAAGGTGCGGGAACAGTTGATGGGCGAGCAGACGGCGGCGGGGGTGGTGGCCAGGCTCGAGGCGTTGCAGGCCGCCAACTGATCGTTTCCCCTGTGGCGAGGGCTTTTGTGGTGAGGGGATTTATCCCCGTTGGACTGCGCAGCAGTCCCTTTCTTTGGGGTCGCTTCGCGACCCAACGGGGATGAATCCCCTCGCCACAGGGGATCAACCCTCCTCCAGCCACCAGCGCAGCGGCTTGCCTTCGGCTGGCCAGAAACGCATCTGGTCGATTGACGAGACGTCCCAGCGCTGCACGTTTTCCAGCGCATCGAGGAAGCGTTTTTCCTGCTCCATCAGCGCCGGCGCACAGAGTTTGCGGGTGCTGCCGATCTTGCCGAAGCTCAGCTTGTTGCCTTCCAGGGTGTACGGCGCGAACCAGTGGTTGCAGCCGCCGTTACCGTAGGCGCGTCCGTCTTCACCCAGGGTGATGGTCAGATTGCTGTAATCCATCAATGGACGTTCGCCGATCCACTCCAGGATGTAGCTGCGATTGTGCTCAAGCTGCACCGGGTCCGCGGCGCAGCCCAGCAGGCTTGCACCGACCATCGCGGTCAGAGCGAGGTGTTTCATCACGCAGGCTCCTGGCATTTGGGGCACAGGTGTTTCTCGCCAACGGTGGTCCAGCCCAACTCGGCAATACGCGCGGTGGCGGCAGGCTTTTCGGCCTTGTTGCCAAGCTTGGCGTCAACGGCGAACTCGAAACTCAGTTCTTTGGCGCAGCTGTCGCAGTTCACCTGCCAGGTATGGATCGCCAGTTCGCCGAACACCGGACCACTGGCCACCGCGACCCATTGGCCAGGCGGATTGATCAGATGGCGAACCGTTTCGACGGTCAGGCGCATGGACAAGTCCTTGGCGCCCTTGAGGGTCACGACCAGCACGTCGTTATTACGAATCGAGCCGCCGTTGCCGGTGACTTGATAACGTCCCGGCACCAGGGCGCGGCATTCGGTGAGGGTGTGTTGCGGGTTCATCAGGGTGTAGCGGAAATCGTGTTCGACCATGGGTCCTCCAAATATGCGCAATATGCTAGCACGGGCATACGCGCAGCATGGCGCGGGCATATGACCTTCGATCAGGTTCAATCACCCTCGACCTGATTCTCTGGCGCTCCGGCCGCCCAGGCCGCGATATTCTGCAAGGTGGTCGCGGCAATCGCGCCCAGGGCTTCGCAGGTCAGGAAGGCCTGGTGTGCCGTAACGATCACGTTGGGGAAGGTCAGCAACCGCGCCAGTACATCGTCCTGCAACGGCAGATCGGAACGGTCTTCGAAAAACAGTTGAGCTTCCTCTTCGTACACATCCAGTCCCAGGTAACCCAGTTGACCGTTCTTCAAGGCATCGATCAGTGCAGGGGTGTCCACCAGGCCGCCGCGGCCGGTGTTGATCAACATGGCGCCTGGCTGCATGTGCGCCAGGGATTGGCGGTTGATCAAATGCTTGCTCTGCTCGTTGAGCGGACAGTGCAGGCTGATGATCTGCGACTCGGCCAACAATTGCGGCAAGCTCAGGTAGCGGGCGCCAAGCGCTTCGACCTGCGGATTGGGGAAGGGGTCGTAGGCCAGCAGATGGCAGCCGAAGCCGTTCATGATTTTCGCGAAGGTCGCACCGATCTGCCCGGTGCCGATCACGCCGACGGTCTTGCCTACCAGGTCGAAACCCGTCAGCCCATGCAGGCTGAAGTCGCCTTCGCGCGTGCGGTTGTAGGCGCGGTGCAGGCGGCGGTTGAGTGCCAGGATCAGGGCTACCGCATGCTCGGCCACGGCGTGGGGCGAATAGGCCGGGACGCGCACGATCGCCAGCCCCAGGCGCTTCGCCGCCGTCAGGTCGACATGGTTGTAACCGGCCGAGCGCAGGGCGATCAGGCGGGTACCGGCCGCGGCCAGGCGTTCGAGCACCGGGGCGCCAAGGTCATCGTTGATGAAGGCGCAGACCACCTCGTGATGCTCCGCCAGCGCGACGGTATCGAGGCTCAGGCGTGCCGACTGAAAGTGCAACTCGATACCAGGCGGCAGGTTGGCGGCGAGAAAGCTGTCGCGGTCGTAGGTCTGGCTGCTGAAAAGAATCGTGCGCATGCGGTCCTCCTGGAAAGTGCATCAGGCATTGATGCGCGCCTGGGCGGCGAGGCGGTTGATCGCCCGGTCGAGATCTTCAAGTGCGCCAAAGGCCTTCGGGTCTTGCTGCTTGAGCAAGGTTTCACTGCGTTGGCAGGCGGCGCGCAGTTGCGGTACGCCGCAATAACGGGTCGCACCGTGCAGGCGATGAACCCGCTCGACCAGGGCGTTGTGGTCGTTGCTTTGCTGAGCCTGGCGGATGGCTTCGCGGTCGGCTTCCAGCGACGCCAGCAGCATTGCCAGCATGTCAGCCGCCAGATCGGCCTTGCCTGCGGCCAGGCGCAAGCCTTCTTCGTGATCGAGCACCTGCAACTCGTAGGTGCTGCCGTGGCTGTCGCCTGCGCGCTCTGGCGTCTGATTGCGCAGTGCCAGCCCGCTCCATTTGAGTACCACTTGCGCCAGTTGCCGCTCGCTGATCGGCTTGGTCAGGTAATCGTCCATGCCGCTTTGCAGCAATGCGCGTTTTTCGTTGGCCATGGCATGCGCCGTGAGGGCCACGATCGGCAGCGGTGTGCAATGCCGCTCGCTTTCCCATTGGCGGATCGCTTCGGTACTTTGGCGCCCATCCATGCCGGGCATTTGCACGTCCATCAGTACCAGGTCGAACGTCTCGTTCTGCACCGCCTTGATCGCCGCGTAACCGCTTTCCACGGCGAGCACCTTGGCGCCCATGTCTTCGAGCAGGGTCTGCACCAGCAGCAAATTGGCCGGGTTATCGTCGACGCACAGCACCTTCGGCGCGCGGCTGGACAGCGGCTCGCTGGACTCGCTGCGCAACTGCCGCGGGTTGACCAGGTCGGACAGCGCGCGCCGTAGCTTGCGGGTACAGGCCGGTTTGGCCTGGAGCTGGCTGTGGGGGTTCGGGACCGACAGGTGGAACAGCGTCTGTTCCGTGGTGGGGCACAACACCAGCACTTTGCAGCCCAGGTGCTCGAGGTCCCAGATGTGCTGGTTGAGGCGTTCCGGTGGCATGTCGTTGCTGGTGATTCCCAGCACCGCGAGTTCGATTGCCTGATCGGTCTGATGCGCGCCGGTGACGCCGTTGGTCAGGCTTTCCAGGGTATTGAACGCGGTGACGTCCAGGCCGCAGTCTTCCAGTTGATGCTGCAACGCCTGGCGCGCCAGCTCATGATTTTCCAGCACTGCAACCCGCCGTCCGAGCAGCGGCGCGCCAGGCAGGTCTTCGGCATCGTCGCGGGTTTTGGGCAGGTTCAGGCTGATCCAGAACTCCGAACCCTCGCCCGGGGTGCTGTCGACGCCAATCTCGCCGCCCATCTGCTCGATCAGGCGCTTGGAGATCACCAACCCCAGGCCCGTGCCGCCGGGTTGCCGCGACAGCGAGTTATCGGCCTGGCTGAAGGCCTGGAACAGCGCGCGCACATCCTGGTTCGACAGGCCGATGCCGGTGTCCTGGATGCTGATGCGCAATTGCACGCTGTCTTCGTGTTCTTCTTCGAGCATGGCCCGGGCGACGATGGTGCCCTCGCGGGTGAACTTGATCGCATTGCTGACCAGGTTGGTCAGGATCTGCTTGAGCCGCAACGGATCGCCCACCAGTGACAGGGGCGTATCGCGATACACCAGGCTGATCAGTTCCAGCTGTTTGGCGTGGGCGGCCGGGGCGAGGATGGTCAATGTGTCTTGCAGCAGGTCACGCAAATTGAACGGAATATGGTCGAGCACCAGCTTGCCCGCCTCGATCTTCGAAAAGTCGAGGATCTCGTTGATGATCCCCAGCAGGCTGTCGGCAGACTTTTCGATGGTGCCCAGATAATCGAGCTGGCGCGGGGTCAGTTCACTTTTTTGCAGCAGATGGGTGAAGCCGAGGATGCCGTTGAGCGGCGTGCGTATTTCATGGCTCATGTTGGCCAGGAACTCGGACTTGATCCGGCTCGCCTCCAGCGCTTCCATGCGCGCCAGGTCCAGTTCGATGTTCTGGATCTCGATGGTCTCGAGGTTTTGGCGCACGTCCTCGGTGGCCTGGTCGATGCTGTGTTGCAGTTCTTCCTGGGCATTCTGCAGGGTGCCGGCCATGCGATTGATGCCGGAGGCCAATTCATCCAGCTCCTGGCTACCCAGTGGCGGCAGGCGGGTTTCCAGGTGACCGTCCTTGAGTTGGGCAACGGCTTGCTTGATCTGGGTCAGCGGCCGATTGATCGTGCGGCCCATGCGCAATGCCAGCAGCGCCGCGCCGCCGAGACCGGCACCGATCATCAGCAGGCTGGCGAACAGGCTGCGGTAGCCATGTAATAGCATGCCGTTGTGGGACAGTTCGAGTTCGACCCAGCCCAGCAGACGGTCGGCTTCATCAGGGATCACGTCGCCTGCCAGGCTGCGGTGTTTGCCGAACACCGGCAGCAGGTAACGTGTTGCTTCGCTGCCACTGCGGCGCAGCATCTGCGAGCCTTCGCCCATTGGCGCCTGGGTCAGCATGATCGGCCCGGCATGGGCCAGTGCCGAGCGGTCTGGCGCAAGGAAGGTCACGGCGCGCACATCCGGTTGTTCCAGGGACTGGGTGGCGATACGTTCCAGCAGTTCGTTGTTGTGGTGCCCCATGGCTGGCGCCACCAGCGGCGCCAGTTGCTCGGCGATCATTTCGCCGCGCTGCAGGAGTTGGGTTTGCAGGTCCGATTGCTGCATCCAGGTGAAATAGCCGCCCAGGACCAATGCCATGAGGCTGGTCGGCAGCAGCGTCAGCAACAGCACGCGGCCCTTGATTCCCAGTTTCTTCAGCACGCCTCTCTCCTGCAACCGGCTATTTATCGGGCTGCGCGTGCGTCCGGCACGCGCCACTTGCGCAGTGTAGCGATTTGCAAGCGGGCAATCCTCGATAATTGATGTCGTCACTCGTCGGATGGCCGCGCGCTTCTGCGCCCTGCGCAAACCCTTGGGTTGCCCCGGGCGAGGCAATCTTGAATAATCCACGACTGAGAATTATTTGCAGATACTAATGACGACCATCAGCGCTGGCCATCCCCGTATCCTCTCCATCGAAGACGACCTCGTACTCGGTGCCTATGTGCATGAACATCTGGGCCGTAGCGGCTTCCAGGTGACCTGGTGCCAGAACGGCCAGGAAGGCCTGGACATTGCCCGCGAGCAAGCCTTCGATGTGGTGTTGATGGACATCCTGTTGCCGGGTCTGAACGGGCTGGCGGTGCTGACGCAACTGCGCCGCAGCCATTCCACCCCAGTGTTGCTGATGTCGGCGCTCGGTGCCGAGGCCGATCGCATTAGCGGCTTTCGACTGGGGGCCGATGATTACCTGCCCAAACCCTTCAGCATGGTCGAGTTGCGCGTGCGCATCGAAGCCATCCTGCGCCGCGTAGCGCTCGATCGCCGGCCGACCCCGGTGGCGATGGTGGCCGAAGTCGACAGTCTGCGTTTTGACGACGAACGCTTCGACGTTTTTTATGGCCAGCAGCCTGCCGGCCTGACTCGAACTGAGTATCGCCTGCTGGAAACCCTGAGCCGCAGCGTCGATGAAGTGTTGAGCAAAGCCTTCCTTTATCAACAGGTACTGCAACGCGGTTATGCCGCCCACGATCGTAGCCTGGACATGCACATCAGCCAGATTCGCCGCAAACTCAAGGCCATCGACTATACCGAGCGGGAGGTGCGCACCGTCTGGGGCAAGGGCTACATCCTGAGTGCCGTCGATGAAATGTAATTTGCCGGGCCGGCATTCGCTGTTCTGGAAACTGGCTTGCCTGTTGGTGGCGTTCTGTCTGCTGATGATCTGGTTGAGCTGGTCCTGGGGCCGCTACATGGAGCAGCGCAACCAGTTCCTCTCGGACGAGGCCCGAGGCACCTTGACCCGTTATGCCGCCGAGGCCGAACAGGCATGGACGCAGCGCCAGCGCGCCGGCGTCGAAGACTGGTTGCAGGGCATGCACCGGCGCGAAAAGGGTTTTACAGGTGTCATTGGCGGTGATTTGCAATCCTTGGGCAGCCAGCGGCTGACCGACAAGGAAATCGAGCGACTGACCTTTTTACGGGGTCTAGACTGGCCCATCCACAAGAAAAGACAACCGTGGATGCGTGTGCCGTTTCCCGGCGATCCGGCCGCCGGCAGCCTGGTGATCGAACTGCCGCAACGCTTCATGCCCGGGCGCTACCGGGTGTTCTGGCGGGTAATCACCAACGGCATCATTCCGGGGTTGTTCACGTTGCTGTTGTGCGTCGGCCTGTACCGCTTGCTGGTGGTGCCGCTCAATCACTTGCGCGAACAGGCCAATGCCTGGCGTGCCGATCAGCTCAATGTGCGACTGTCCCGCCGCACCACCAACCGCGCCGACGAACTGGGAGAGCTGGGCAGGGCGTTCGATCACATGTCCGAACGCTTGCAAAGCACCGTGGCATTGCAGCAACAACTGTTGCGCGACCTGTCCCACGAATTGCGCACGCCGTTGAGCCGCCTACGGGTGGCCAGTGAAAGCGAGCAGGGGCTTGAACAACTGCGCGAGCGCATCGGCCGCGAGGTTGATGGCATGCAACGGCTGGTGGAAGACACGCTGCAACTGGCCTGGCTCGATACAGAGCGCACGCGCTTACCCGACGAAGCGATACAGGTCCAGGCCCTGTGGGAAATGCTCACGGAAAACGCCTGTTATGAAAGTTGTTGGCCGGACGAGCAGTTGCAGTGCTCGGTAGACGCCTCCTGCTGGGTGCGCGGCCATCTCAATACGCTCGCCCAGGCGCTGGAAAACATGCTGCGTAATGCAATCCGACATTCGCCCAAGGGTGGCATTGTCCACCTGGGCGGGCGGCGCGACGGCGACTTCTGGCACCTGTGGCTGGAGGATCAGGGTGGCGGTGTGGCGCAAGACGATCTTGAGCGAATCTTTCTGCCCTTCACCCGACTCGACGGCTCGCGGCCGGGGGATGGTGGATTTGGCCTTGGCTTGAGCATTGCCAGGAATGCGGTGCGGCGACAGGGCGGAAGGCTTTGGGCGCAGAACACCGGGAGCGGGTTGCGGATGAATATGCGCTTGGTGGCGGATGATGGAACTGTCAGTGATAACACCTTCGCGAGCAGGCAATGAAGTGCTTGCGCTTATTCAAAGTGCCAGGCGACAGGCTATACAGGCGGTGAATACCCAACTGATCGAGTTGTACTGGCAAGTTGGTGCCTATATCAGCTGCAAACTGGAGAAAGCCGAATGGGGTGATTCCGTGGTCGGTCAACTGTCTGAGCATCTGGCGAGAGTGTCAGATTTTTTGTGTGCGGGCCGGTAACAGCCTGCCGTAAGGCAGGCCTTCATTTCACCAAGTTGGCCTGATGAATCGATCTCCGTACAAAACCGCGAACTGATTCATTGCGTTCTTCCAGTCATGGGCCGGACTGCCCCAATTGGCGGTGATATTTTGCAGTGCCAGCCAGATCAGCTTTGTCGCCGCATCATCGGTTGGAAAATGTCCTCTTGTCTTGATGATCTTGCGCAACTGAGCATTGATGCTCTCGATGGCGTTGGTGGTGTAGATCACTTTTCGTATGGCTGGCGGGAAGATGAAAAACGGGATGACTCGGTCCCAGGCACGCCTCCAGGCAGCAGCCACCGTTGGATATTGTTTACCCCAAGGTCCAGATTCGAAGGCATCTAAAGCCTGCTCGGCAACTTCAGCGTTGAGTGCTTGATAAATCGGCTTCAGGGCTTTGGCCAGTTCGCGACGTTTATCCCAGGCCGCGTAATCAAGGCTGTTACGGATCAAGTGGACGATGCAGGTCTGCAGCGTCGTCTGAGGGAACACCGCACTCAAGGCTTCTGGCATGCCTTTGAGTCCGTCAGTGACAGCGATCAAAACGTCTTCGACGCCTCGAGTCTTGAGGTCATTGAAAACCTTCATCCAGAACTTGGCACCCTCGGTCGTTTCAATCCAGATGCCCAGAATATCTCGTGTACCGTCCGGCAATACGCCCAGGGCTAAGTAAATGGCCTTGTTGCGAACCACCCCCTCGTCACGGATTTTGACCCGCAGAGCATCGAAGAAAATGACTGGGTACATGGGTTCAAGTGGTCGCTGCTGCCAAGCACTGACCTCTTCCAGAACTGCATCGGTGACTGAGCTGATGAAGTCATGGGAGACATCTGTGCCGTATTGCTCCGATAGAAATGCACGAATCTCGCGCACGCTCATGCCGCGTGCATACATGGCAATAATCTTGTCATCGAAGCCGGTAAAGCGGCGCTCGTGCTTGGGGATCAGAATCGGAGCAAAGCTGCCATCGCGGTCTCTGGGGATGTCCAGGCGAAGCGGGCCGTCATCGGTCAGCACGGTCTTGCCGCTCTTACCATTACGCTGGTTGCTCGACTCCTCAGGGCGCTGCGCGCCCTGAGGGTAGCCAAGGTGGTGGCCGAGTTCGGCTCCCAAGGCTCGTTCAATCAGCGCCTTTTTGAACGCCATCGAAGCGTCCTGAATGGCTTCGGCACTCATCGGACCGTTCACGAACTGGTCGATCAGCTCTTTTGGAATGGATGGAAGGTCACGCTGGGCCTCGCGGGCCGGTTTCTTTTTGGTCGGCATACATGCACCTCTTCAACATGTTATGCCCGAACACAAAATTTATGACAGTCCCCATCTGGCTCAAACTCAACCGGGTTTGCGGGGTTTTACCCGTCCCAATCTGTTTCGTATGCGTCAGTTCTACGAGACTTACCGGGGCGACGAGAAAGTCTCACCGCTGGTGAGACAATTACCCTGGACCCAAAATCTGGTCATCTTCAGCCAAAGCAAACTCCCGGAAGAGCGGGAGTTTTACTTGCGTATGGCGATTCAGGAAAAATGGTCAAAGCGCGAACTGGAGCGCCAGTTCAAGGCGGCACTGTTTGAACGCAGCGTGACCCAGCCTGCAAAAGTCTCCGCAGTTCTGAAACAAACTCATCCCTCAGCACTTGAGATATTTCGTGACGCCTACATGGTCGAGTTTCTCGACTTGCCCGGCGCCCACGCCGAAACCGATCTGCATCGGGGCTTACTGGGTCGCCTCAAGCAGTTCTTGAGTGAGCTTGGCCGCGATTTCTGCTTTGTCGGCTCCGAATATCCGCTGCAAGTCGGCGGGCGTGATTTTGCACTGGACTTGCTGTTCTTTCACCGCGGTCTCAACTGCCTGGTGGCCATCGAGCTCAAGGTCGGGCGTTTTGAACCGGAGTATTTGGGCAAGTTGGGCTTCTATCTGGAAGCCTTGGATCGCGAAGAGCGAAAACCTCATGAAAGCCCTGCAATCGGTGTCTTGCTCTGTGCCAGCAAGGATGACGAAGTCGTCGAGTACGCCCTTAACCGCAGCCTGTCACCAGCGCTGATCGCGGAGTATCAGGTCCAACTGCCGGACAAACAGTTGTTGCAGGCCAAGCTGCATGAGTTCTATGCCTTGAATGTTGCACAGACAGAAGAGGGCTGAATCCGCCGCTTATTCCCATAAACGATAAGCACCACACTTTGCGTGATATGGCCTTCCGAGGATTGCCGGTATGATAGGCGCCCCGCAGTCTGGATTGCGAATACGCCATGATCTTGCAGTACCCAACCATCGCCGATTGCGTCGGCAACACTCCGCTGGTCCGTTTGCAGCGCCTGCCCGGCGAAACCAGCAACACCCTTTTGCTCAAGCTCGAAGGGAACAACCCGGCGGGTTCGGTCAAGGACCGTCCGGCGCTGTCGATGATCACTCGCGCCGAGTTGCGCGGGCAGATCCACGCCGGCGATACGCTGATCGAAGCGACCTCGGGTAATACCGGGATTGCGCTGGCCATGGCCGCCGCGATCAAGGGTTACAAGATGATCCTGATCATGCCGGACAACTCCAGCGCCGAACGCAAGGCCGCGATGACCGCTTATGGCGCCGAGTTGATTCTGGTCAGCCAGGAAGAGGGCATGGAAGGTGCTCGCGACCTCGCCCAGCGTATGGAAGCCGAAGGCCGCGGCAAGGTGCTGGATCAGTTCGCCAACGGTGACAACCCGGAGGCGCACTACACCACCACCGGTCCGGAAATCTGGCGCCAGACCCAGGGCACCATCACCCATTTCGTCAGCTCCATGGGCACCACCGGCACGATCATGGGCGTCTCGCGCTACTTGAAAGAGCAGAGCGACAACGTACAGATCATCGGTCTGCAACCGATGGAAGGCTCGGCCATTCCCGGCATCCGCCGCTGGCCGCAGGAATACCTGCCGAAGATCTACCAGGCCGAGCGCGTCGACCGGATCGTCGACATGGCGCAAAGCGAAGCCGAAGACGTCACCCGGCGTCTGGCCCGCGAAGAAGGCATCTTCTGTGGCGTGTCCTCGGGCGGTGCGGTGGCAGCGATGCTGCGCCTGTCCAAAGAAGTTGAAAACGCGGTGATCGTCGCGATCATCTGCGACCGTGGCGACCGATACCTGTCGACCGGCATTTTCGACGCGCCCAACTGATGGCCAAGCATGAGAGAGGCCTGCGCTTCCAGCCCACCGGCGGCAGCAAGGCCCCGCAAGTCCCGACCGGCAAAAAACAGCGTCTGAGCATCGAGCGCCTGGCCAACGACGGTCGCGGTATCGCGTTTTTCGAAGGTCGCACCTGGTTCGTCATCGGCGCACTGGCCGGTGAAGAAGTCGAGGCGCGTGTGCTCGGTGCCCACGGCAAAGTGGTCGAGGCGCGTACCGAGCGGGTGTTCAAGTCCAGCGAACTGCGTCGCCCGGCGCCTTGCGCCCATGCCGGCCGATGCGGCGGTTGCAGCGTGCAACATCTGCCCCACAACGAACAACTCGCCCTGAAACAGCGCATGCTCGCCGAGCAATTGTCGAAGGTAGCCGGTGTCGAGCCCGAAGAATGGGCCGCGCCATTGAGCGGTCCGGAGTTCGCTTATCGCCGTCGCGCCCGGGTAGCGGTGCGCTGGGACATGAAAGCGAAAAAACTCGAAGTCGGTTTCCGCGCCGCCGGCAGCCAGGACATTGTCGGCATCGATGATTGCCCGGTGCTGGTACAACCCTTGCAGCCGATCATGGCCCGCTTGCCCGAGATGCTGCGGCGTTTGAGCAAGCCTCAAGCCCTGGGTCACGTGGAATTGTTCAGCGGCTCGTCGCTGGCGGTGTTGCTGCGGCACATGGCGCCGTTGTCCGAAAGTGACATGACCATCCTCAAGGATTTCTGCGCGTTCCATGAAGCGCAGTTGTGGTTGCACGGGGACGGCGAGCCGCATCCGGTCGAGGCCGATCAGTCCTTGGGCTATCGTCTTGAACAGTGGGATTTGAATCTGGCGTATCGCCCTGGGGATTTCATCCAGGTCAATGCCGGGGTCAACGAAGCGATGGTTGCCCAGGCGCTGGACTGGCTGAAACCGCAAGCCGATGAGCGAGTTCTCGATCTATTCTGTGGGTTGGGTAACTTTGCCTTGCCGCTGGCCAAAGCCGTTCGCGAAGTCGTTGCGGTGGAGGGTGTGCAGGTGATGGTCGATCGCGCAGCCGCGAATGCTGTCAGCAACAATCTGAATAATGCGCAGTTTTTTCAGGCCGATTTATCCCAGCCTTTGACCGATGCCGAATGGGCGCGTGAAGGCTTTTGTGCGGTACTCTTGGACCCACCGCGTGACGGCGCTTTCGAGGTCGTGCGCAAGCTCAAGTCCCTGGGGGCCGAGCGGTTGGTGTATGTGTCGTGCAACCCGGCAACCCTGGCGCGCGACACGGTTGAATTGATCAAGCAGGGCTACCGGTTAAAACGTGCCGGGATTCTCGATATGTTTCCTCAGACGGCACATGTCGAAGCCATGGCGTTATTTGAAGCGAGCTAGGATGCTCGTCTGGTCCGACTGGCCCGCCCGTGCAGCCGCGTACCAGCCCGACGTGGGCTCATGGGCAACGAAGGTCAGCGATTTGACGCATTGAATCTGCGTCGTAGGGAAGGTAAGCAAGATGGTACAGGTGAGAGCACACCAGCCGATCAACACCGACGGCAGTATCAATCTCGAGGCTTGGCTCGATCACGCGGTCAGTGTCGATCTGGCACTGGATCGCGAAGCCTTGAAAGAAGCCTGCGAGTTCGCTCGCGAGGCCGAACAACAAGCCAATGCGGCAAAGAACCTGTGGTCCGAAGGGACTTCGAGTTTCCGCACGGGCCTTGAGATCGCCGAGATCCTCGCCGACCTCAAGCTCGATCAGGATTCGCTGGTGGCCGCAGTTCTCTATCGGGGCGTGCGCGAAGGCCAGATCCCGTTGCCGGCAGTCAGCCAGCGTTTTGGTCCCTTGGTGGCCAAACTGATCGACGGCGTGCAACGCATGGCGGCGATCAGCGACAGCCTGAGCCCGCGTAAATCCATGGTGATGGGCACTCAGGGCCAGGTGGAAAACCTGCGCAAGATGCTGGTGGCCATGGTCGACGACGTTCGCGTGGCCCTGATCAAACTGGCCGAGCGCACCTGCGCGATCCGTGCGGTCAAAACCGCCGACGACGAGAAGCGCAACCGCGTGGCCCGCGAAGTCTTCGACATCTACGCGCCACTGGCCCACCGCCTGGGTATCGGTCACATCAAGTGGGAGCTGGAGGATTTGTCCTTCCGTTACCTTGAGCCCGACCAGTACAAGCAGATCGCCAAGTTGCTGCATGAGCGGCGACTGGATCGCGAGCGCTTCATCAGCGACGTGATGAGCCAACTGAAAAACGAATTGCAGGCCACCGGTGTCGACGCCGATATCAGCGGCCGGGCCAAACACATCTATTCGATCTGGCGCAAAATGCAGCGCAAGGGTCTGGAGTTCAGCCAGATCTATGACGTGCGCGCCGTGCGTGTGCTGGTGCCGGAAATGCGCGACTGCTACACCGCGCTCGGCATAGTCCACACCTTGTGGCGACACATCCCGAAAGAGTTCGACGACTACATCGCCAACCCGAAAGAGAACGGCTATCGCTCATTGCATACCGCCGTGATCGGGCCTGAGGGCAAGGTGCTGGAGGTGCAGATCCGCACCCACGCCATGCATGAAGAGGCCGAGCTCGGCGTGTGCGCGCACTGGCGCTACAAGGGTACTGACGTCAAGTCCGGTTCCAATCACTACGAAGAAAAAATCTCCTGGCTGCGTCAGGTGCTCGAGTGGCACGAAGAGCTGGGCGACATAGGCGGGTTGGCCGAACAGCTGCGGGTCGATATCGAACCCGACCGGGTCTACATCTTTACCCCGGACGGTCACGCCATCGATTTGCCCAAGGGCGCGACGCCACTGGACTTCGCTTACCGCGTGCACACCGAGATCGGTCACAACTGCCGCGGCGCCAAAATCAATGGGCGCATTGTGCCGCTCAACTACAGCCTGCAAACCGGTGAACAGGTCGAGATCATCACCAGCAAGCACGGCACGCCGAGCCGCGACTGGCTGAACCCGAACCTGGGCTACATCACCACTTCGCGGGCGCGGGCGAAAATTGTTCACTGGTTCAAGCTACAGGCGCGCGATCAGAACGTCGCCGCCGGCAAGACCCTGCTCGAGCGCGAACTCAATCGCCTCGGCCTGCCGCAGGTGGATTTCGAAAAACTGGCCGACAAGGCCAACATGAAAACCGCCGAAGACATGTTTGCCGCCCTGGGGGCGGGTGACCTGCGCCTGGCGCAACTGGTCAACCTGGCGCAGCAACTGGTCGAGCCGGAACGTGGCAACGAACAGCTGGAACTGATTCCACGCAAGGCTACCGGCTACAAGCCAGGCAAGCGTGGCGACATTCAGATCCAGGGCGTGGGCAACCTGATGACCCAGATGGCGGGTTGCTGCCAGCCGCTGCCGGGGGATGCGATCGTCGGCTACATCACCCAGGGCCGTGGCGTCAGTATCCATCGCCAGGATTGCGCCTCGGTGCTGCAACTGGGCGGTCGTGAGCCGGAGCGGATCATCCAGGTCAGTTGGGGGCCGGTGCCGGTGCTCACCTATCCGGTGGACATCGTCATTCGTGCCTACGACCGTTCCGGATTGCTGCGTGACGTCTCGCAGGTGCTGCTCAACGAGCGGATCAACGTGCTGGCGGTCAATACCCGCTCGAACAAGGAGGACAACACCGCGCTGATGTCCCTGACCATCGAGATTCCGGGGCTGGACGCGCTTGGGCGGTTGCTGGGCAGGATTTCCCAGTTGCCGAACATCATCGAAACGCGGCGTAACCGCACACCATGAAATGTACGCAACGGATGCTGATGCAACCGGAACCTGTAGGAGCAAAGCTTGCTCGCGATAGCAATTTACCTGACACACCGCCATCGCGAGCAAGCATTGCTCCTACAGGTCATCAAACGAGATGACAGATGTACAGCCTTGAAGATTTACTGCACCTGATGAACCGCCTGCGCGACCCGCAGTACGGTTGCCCGTGGGACATCAAGCAAACCTACGCCACCATCGTTCCGCACACCCTCGAGGAAGCCTATGAAGTCGCTGACGCCATCGAGCGCGGAGACTTCGATCACCTGCAGGGTGAGTTGGGCGACCTGTTGTTCCAGGTGGTTTACTACAGCCAGCTGGCCCGGGAAGAAGGGCGCTTCGAGTTCGCTGGCGTGGTCGACAGCATCGTTCGCAAATTGATTCGCCGTCACCCGCACGTATTCCCCACGGGTGATCTGTACGCGCCACTGGATGTCCCGCGTTTGAGTGAAGAACAGGTCAAGCAGCGCTGGGAAGAGATCAAGGCCGAAGAACGCGCGGAGAAATCCGTCGCACCGCAACAGCTGTCCTTGCTCGATGACGTCCCCGCTGCACTGCCGGCATTGTCCCGTTCGGCAAAATTGCAGAAGCGCGCAGGGCAGGTCGGTTTCGACTGGCCCGACGCCTTGCCCGTACTGGATAAGGTCCGGGAAGAACTCGATGAAATACTCGAAGCGATGGCCGACAACGACTCGGTGGCGGTTGCCGATGAAGTCGGCGATCTGCTGTTTTCCGTGGTCAATCTGGCAAGGCATCTCAAGGTCGACCCGGAAACCGCGCTGCGGGGCGCCAACGCCAAGTTCGAACGACGCTTCCGTTTTATCGAACAGGCATTGCGCGACACCCACCGTCCCATGGAAGATTGCACCCTCGAAGAGTTGGACGCCCTGTGGGGCGAAGCCAAACGCCAGGAAAAGAATGTGCCCAGCTGCGGTTGAGCAGTTGCCTAAGTGAGTAATAAGCACCATGAGCATTTCCCTTCGCGACCAGTTGCTCAAAGCAGGGCTGGTCAACCAGAAGCAGGCCAAGCAGGTCAGCAAAGACAAACAGAAACAGCAGCGCCTGGCTCACAAAGGCCAGATTGAACTGGATGACTCCCAACAGCGTGCGGCTCAGGAAGCCATGGCCGAGAAGGTCAAGCGCGATCAGGAGCTCAACCGCCAGCAGCAGGAAAAAGCCGAGGCCAAGGCTCGTGTCGCGCAGGTCAAGCAATTGATCGAAGCCACGCGCCTGCCCAAGTTGACGACCGAGGATTACTACAACTTCGTCGACGACAAGAAGGTCAAGCGCCTCTCGGTCAACACCCTGATGCGCAACAAGCTGAGCAACGGTTCGCTGGCCATCGTGCATCACGCCGGAGGCTATGAAGTGATCCCCCGTGAAGCAGCCCTGAAGATCCAGGAGCGCGATCCGCAACGTATCGTGCAGCTGAATGTGCAGACCGAAGAAGTCGCCGCCGAGGACGATCCATACGCGGCCTATCAGATCCCGGATGATCTGATGTGGTAAGTCGTTCAAGGCTGAAGTAAAACGACAGAACCCGCCATGGGGCTGTTCACACTGTAGGAGCGAGCTTGCTCGCGATGGTCGCTAACGATTACGCGTGTTTACTGGCTAAACGCGGCGCTCTTGAGTCCATCGCGAGCAAGCCCGCTCCCACAGGTTTTTGCGTTTTTTCAGGCGCAAAAAAACGCCCCGAACCAGTCGGGGCGTTTTCATGTGCGGCTCAGCGGCGGGGAATTACTTGCCTTCCCAGCGCTTCAGTACCAGCGTGGCATTGGTGCCACCGAAACCGAAGCTGTTGCTCATCACGGTGTTGATGGTGGCGTTTTCGCGGGTCTTGGTCAGCACCGGCAGATCGGCCACTTCAGGGTCCAGTTCGTCGATGTTGGCGGAGCCGGCAATGAAGTT
Source organism: Pseudomonas sp. LBUM1649 (assembly GCF_059716155.1). Taxonomy (NCBI): domain Bacteria; kingdom Pseudomonadati; phylum Pseudomonadota; class Gammaproteobacteria; order Pseudomonadales; family Pseudomonadaceae; genus Pseudomonas; species Pseudomonas sp. LBUM1649. The sequence continues at coordinate 5,196,461 of NZ_CP166807.1, read as the reverse complement.
GCCTTCCATCATCAGCATGCAGTAGATCGCTTCGTGAACGCCGGCGGCGCCCAGGGAGTGACCCGACAGGCTCTTGGTGGAGCTGATGGCCGGAGCCTTGTCACCGAACACTTCACGCACGCCTTTCATTTCCGCGACGTCGCCGACCGGAGTCGAAGTGCCGTGGGTGTTCAGGTAGTCGATCGGAGTATCAACGGTGGACAGGGCCTGCTGCATGCAGCGGATCGCGCCTTCGCCGCTTGGGGCAACCATGTCGTAGCCGTCGGAGGTCGCGCCGTAGCCAACGATTTCCGCGTAGATCTTCGCGCCACGGGCCAGAGCGTGTTCCAGCTCCTCGACCACGACCATGCCACCACCACCAGCGATGACGAAACCATCACGGTCGGCGTCGTAGGCACGGGAGGCTTGTTCCGGGGTGTCGTTGCGCTTGCTGGACAGTGCGCCCATGGCGTCGAACAGGAACGACTGGCTCCAGTGTTCTTCTTCACCGCCGCCGGCGAAGACGATGTCCTGCTTGCCCATCTGGATCTGTTCCATGGCGGTACCGATGCAGTGAGCACTGGTGGCGCAGGCAGAAGCGATGGAGTAGTTCAGGCCCTTGATCTTGAACGGCGTGGCCAGGCAGGCGGAAACGGTGCTGCTCATGGTCCGCGTCACGCGGTATGGGCCAACGCGCTTGACGCCTTTCTCGCGCAGGATGTCCAGCGCTTCCATCTGGTTCAGGGTCGATGCGCCGCCGGAACCGGCGATCAGGCCGGTACGCGGATTGGACACCTGCTCTTCGGTCAAGCCGGAGTCAGCGATGGCGTCTTTCATGGCCAGGTAAGCGTATGCCGCCGCGTGGCCGACGAAGCGATAGATCTTGCGATCGATCAGTTCTTCAAGGTTGAGGTCAATGGAGCCGGAAACCTGGCTACGCAGACCCATTTCGGCATATTCCGGGTTGAACCGGATGCCAGGGCGGCTTGCACGCAGGTTAGCGGAGACGGTCTCTTTGTCATTGCCCAGGCACGAAACAATGCCCAGACCAGTGATAACGACGCGGCGCATGCGGATAACCCTTAGAAGTTGTCAGTGGAGGTGAACACGCCGACCCGGAGGCCTTCGGCGGTATAGATTTCGCGACCGTCGACAGTCACCGAACCGTCGGCTATGGCCAGGTTCAGCTTGCCTTTGAGGACGCGCTTGATATGAATGTTATAGGTGACTTTCTTGGCTGTCGGCAGGACCTGGCCGAAGAATTTCACTTCGCCCGAACCCAGGGCGCGACCGCGGCCCGGCAGACCTTGCCAGCCGAGGAAGAAGCCGACCAGTTGCCACATGGCGTCCAGGCCCAGGCAGCCCGGCATCACCGGATCACCTTCGAAGTGGCAGGCGAAGAACCACAGGTCCGGAGTGATATCCAGCTCTGCGACCAATTCACCTTTGCCGTACTTGCCACCCTCTTCGCTGATCAGGGTGATGCGATCGACCATCAGCATGTTCGGGGCGGGCAGTTGCGCGTTACCTGGGCCGAACAGCTCACCGCGACTGCAGCGCAGCAGGTCTTCCCGGGTAAAGGCGTTTTGTTTGGTCATGCGAGCTCCTCAATAGTCCCATGCGGCAGGTGGGGCAAATCTTCCCGGCCGATCGAAGCGTTCATGCCTCGAACCGGCAGCCTACTCATAGACTATTGCGTTGTAGTGAAAGTCACAGCACCAAGGACATGAATGTACACTTGTGCACTGAAATTTTTAATCAAGTCCATTTTCGGACTTGTACGGGTGCCTAAGACTGCCGCACTTTCGCCTTTCACGCCAGTCGCAGATGCTCGAAAGGCCTGTACTACTGCACCCATCGCTGCAGAATTTGCTGAAGATCAATCCGTTTGAAGGGCTTGGCCAGGTAATCGTTCATTCCCGCCGACAAGCAGGCTTCGCGATCCCCCTGCAAGGCGTTGGCGGTCAGGGCAATGATCGGCAAGTCGGTGCAGCCGGGCAGTTCACGGATCTGCCGGGTGGCTTCATAACCGTCGAGGACCGGCAGTCGGCAATCCATCAGTATCGCTTCGAAAATCAGGCTCTCGGCACTGCGCACCGCCTGTGCGCCATCGGCGGCGACGCTGACAGTAAAGCCCAGGCTGCGCAGCATGGCTTCGATCACTGTCTGGTTGACCGGATTGTCCTCGACCAGCAGCACATTGCGCCCTTCGCCGTCACCCTTGTGGGTCGATACGCGAGGTACCCGCGCCGGCAAGGCCTGTTGATACAACGCCAACGGAATTTCCAGGGTAAACACCGAGCCACGGCTTTCCTCGCTCTGAGCGCGCAAGGTGCCACCCATCCGTTCGGCGAGTGTGCGCGCAATCGGCAGGCCCAGGCCGGTGCCACCGTAGCGTCTTGAGATGGAACTGTCGGCCTGCTGAAACGCGTCGAACATCAATTCCAGGCTTTCGGGGGGAATGCCAATCCCGCTGTCGCGTACCGTGCAGGTGAACCACAGCAGTTCGTGATCCAGGGACTGCCACTGCGATTCGATGCAGACGCGGCCCTGTTCGGTGAACTTCAGGGCATTGCCGACCAGATTGACCAGTATTTGCCGGATGCGCGTCGGGTCCCCCTGAACCTGCAGCGCCCGCATGTCCTCCGGAATCTGCAGCTGCAGATCGAGCCCGCGTTGTACGGCGCTGTGCTGGAACGACTGGGCACAACTGCCGATAAGGTCCGCGAGGTTGAAGGGAATATGCTCCAGTTCCAATTCCGAGCGTTCGATACGCGAAAAATCCAGAATGTCATTGATGACTTTGAGCAGGTGCTCGGTGGATTCCGAGGCCAGCGCGGCGTATTCGAGCTGTTCTTCGGTCATCTCGGTGGTTTCCAGCAACTGCAGCATGCCCAGCACGCCATTCATCGGCGTGCGCAGTTCGTGGCTCATCATCGCCAGGAAATCGGACTTGGCGTTGTTGGCTTTTTCCGCTTCCTCGCGGGTCTGGATCAACTGCGCCATGGCCTGGTGCTGTTCGTGGCTGGCCTGCTCGAGCCCCCTGGCGAGATTGTTGATGTGTTGCGACAGGGCGCCCAGTTCGGTGTCGTCAACGATGGGCAGGGGCGTTTTGTAGTCGCCGGCCTGGATCGCCTTAACTGCATTGCCGATATCACGCAACGGTTGCGACAGGCTTGCGGCCAGGCGCCGGGCGACCAGGAAGGTAAACAGCAAGGCGAACAGCGCCAGAATGCCGGCCTTGAGCAGGATCTCCTGCTGGCGCTGGCTGAACGCATCATTGGACAGGCCGACGATCACCCGGCCCAGGTAATCCTCGGCGGGAGCCGTGGGGGCCGCTGTGCCGTCCTGGAAAAAATCATTGTGCAGTGCGATCCGTTGCAGGCGCACGGGGGCCTGGAATACTTCGACCTGGTGCGGCTTTTGGTAACTTGCCGAAGGTTGCTCGACATACACCAGAATCCGGTTGGCGCTGTCCTGCACCTCCAGGAACCGCACGTTGGGCGTGGCCAGTGTGGCCTTGAGCAGGCTGTCGAGCACCTCGTTATTGCCCGATATCACCCCGTATTCGGCGGCCGGCGCCAGTTGGTTGGCAATCAACTGGCCGGTATGGGTGAGCTCCTGGCGCAGGTCCTGGATCCGCACGAAGGTGAAGAAGCTGATCAACAGCAGCGTCAGAAGCAGGGCAGGGCCGAGGCTGATGATCTGGGTACGGGTACTGATGTCCCAGCGGCGACGGAAGGTCATGGGTGGCGTTCTCCTTCTGCCAACAGCGTTGCGACAGCCGCTTCATTTACCTGTTCCAGACCCAGGGAACGAGACACCTGCGGATTGCTCGAGACTTTGAAGCGGTGTGGGTACTGCGTGCGTGGCCACGTGGCCGGCGGCAGGTCGAGCAGCTCATCGAGAATCGCCAGCCAGTCGCTCTGATCGCTGTAGGTACTGGCCAGGCTCCCAGCCCTGACGAATCCTGCATTGGGGCCGATCAAGGCCAGCTGTCGCGTAAAGCTGCTGAGCAACAGGTTTTTCGCGGTTTTCGGGTTGTACAGATCGGGGTCGTCGAGGCCCAGCACTACATCGCTGTTGGCCAGCAAAGCCTGCAAAGGACGACTGTCCTGAGTGTTTTCCCAACGCTCGGTGACCACCTCAAGACCCAGGGGATGGGCGGCCTGGCGCAGTTCCCGTAACAGGAACTCGCTATGGCTGTCGTACAGGACGCCAACCCGTTTGACCTCAGGCAGAAGGACGCGGGTGAGGCGCAATTGCCGGTCCAGTGGCGGATCGCTCCAGAGCAGGCTGAGGTGCGGGGGCAGGGCGTGCCCCAGATGTTGCCGTGCCTGCAGGCGGCTGATGCGCAGCACCAGCGTCGCCGGGCCGCGCGGGTCCTGCAGGCGCCAGTCGAGGCTGGGCAGGTCGAGCAGGATCAAGCGGGTGTCGGCCGCCAGCTTGCCCGGTGGCGGCAGGCTGGCCAGTGCCTGGAAGTGCACGTTGTCGGCCGGTCGCAATTGCCGCAGGGCCTGGGCAAAGAATTGCACGCCGGGGCTATCGTCGACACCGGTGAGGAGAACATCCGCGGCATTGGCCGACAGGCTGTTTAGGCAGCCACCGAATATAAGCCAGGCCATGGCCAGCAGATGGCCAAGGGTTGGCGGCTTGCGCGACGGACGATGCAGCATTTTAAACCGCCAGCTCTGCGCTGAAATACATCATCCGACGCTCGTTATAGTTATTGTTGATAATTGCCGCATTCTTGTTAACGAATGATGGCGCGCATGTTAACCGAGCCAGTTGACTTTTCCAGTCACGATATAAGCATTTCCTTAGGTATTACCGGACCTCTTCCTACGCACGGCGGTAATTGAAGCAGGGACTGGCCGACACGGGGACGCTCCGTATAATGCCGACATCGCCACTGGTATGGATTAACGGATTACATATGACTGAACAGCGCCCGATCGCGGTCTTGGGAGGCGGAAGTTTTGGTACCGCCGTGGCTAACCTGCTGGCCGAAAACGGTCATCTAGTCCTGCAATGGATGCGTGACCCCGAACAGGCCGAGGCCATCCGGGTCAATCGCGAGAACCCGCGTTACCTCAAAGGCATCAAGATTCTGCCCGGTGTGACGCCGGTCACTGATCTGCTGGCCACCCTGGAGGCCTGCGACCTGAGTTTTGTCGCGCTGCCCTCCAGCGCGTTGCGCTCGGTGCTGGCGCCGCACGCCGAACGGTTGAGCGGCAAAATGCTGGTGAGCCTGACCAAGGGTATTGAAGCCCAAACGTTCAAGCTGATGAGCCAGATTCTCGAAGAGATCGCGCCACTGGCACGCATCGGTGTGTTGTCCGGGCCGAACCTGGCCCGTGAAATCGCCGAACACGCGTTGACCGCCACGGTGGTCGCCAGCGAAGACGAAGAACTCTGCCAGCAGGTCCAGGAAGTGTTGCACGGCCGCACCTTTCGCGTGTATGCCAGCGCCGACCGTTTTGGCGTGGAACTGGGCGGGGCGTTGAAAAACGTCTACGCGATCATCGCCGGCATGGCGGTAGCGATGGGCATGGGCGAAAACACCAAGAGCATGCTGATTACCCGGGCGTTGGCGGAAATGACTCGCTTCGCGGTCAATCAGGGTGCCAACCCGATGACATTCCTCGGCCTTGCGGGCGTGGGTGATTTGATCGTGACCTGCTCGTCGCCAAAAAGCCGTAACTATCAGGTCGGTTTCGCCCTCGGCCAGGGCTTGAGCCTCGAAGAGGCGGTCAATCGCCTGGGCGAAGTTGCCGAAGGCGTGAACACGCTCAAGGTGCTCAAGGCCAAGTCCCAGGAGGTTGGCGTGTACATGCCGTTGGTCGCCGGGCTGCACGCTATCCTGTTCGAAGGGCGCACGCTTGAGCAGGTTATCGGGCTGTTGATGCGCGGTGAACCGAAGACCGATGTCGACTTTATTTCCACCAGCGGCTTCAACTGAAACCTTACTTCACAGGAACGGAGCGCGACATGAGTGATCAAAAAGTAGAACCCAAATACGAGTCCATTCTGCTTCGGGTGCTGTGGATGGTGGTGTTCCTGCTGGTCTGGCAGGTGGCGCAGTTCATACTTGGCGCCGTGGTGCTGGTGCAGTTGATCTATCGTTTAATCTATGGCGCCCCGAGCGCCAGCCTGATGAACTTCGGCGACAGTCTGAGCCAGTTCCTGGCGCAGATTGGTCGATTCGGCAGTTTCCACAGCGACCAGAAACCCTGGCCGTTCGCCGATTGGCCGACGCCGCGTACGCCGGAAGGTGAAGCGCCGCACGTCGTGGCGCCTGCGCCACATCCGGCCCGAGATGAGGAACCCAAGCTATGAAACTCTGGGTATTGCGTCATGGGGAAGCTGTGCCACACGGGTCCCGCCCCCACGATTCGGAGCGGGAACTGACGGAGCACGGGCGTGAGGAAGTGCTGCGCAGCGCTGCAAACTTGATCGGGCAACCGCTGACCGCCATCTACGCCAGCCCGTACCTGCGAGCGCAGGAAACGGCGCGACTGGTGCGAGACGCGTTGGGTTTCGAGCCGGAAATCCGCACTGTCGAATGGCTGACACCTGACACGGAACCGGACAAGGTGGCCGAACAGATGGTGGCGGTCAGCGACGTGCTGTTGGTCAGTCACAACCCCTTGGTGGGGAATCTGCTGAGCTACCTGCAACATGGTGCCGGGCATCCGCCGGAGAGGATCGGCACTGCCGGTCTGGCGGAGCTCAAGGGCGATGAGCTGTTGGTAGGGTCCATGAAGCTCAACAGCGTTAAACAACCTTGATCGTGAGGTTGTCGAAAACGGCTTGAATTTTTTTCTGTGAAATAGCCAGCCAAGCAACTGCTTGGTTGGCTACGCTTGCTCCAGACCCAAAAACAAAGGAGCGAGTCGCATGCCTGCTGCTTTTCGTTTGCCCCTGGACATTTTCTACGAGCGCGAGGCCCGACATCCCCGCCAGCGCTTTCTTGTCCAGCCAATGGGCGGTGGTCATGTCGAGACCTTGACCTGGGAGGAAGTCGGTCATCAGGCCCGTTGCGCGGCACATTGGCTACGGTCGCGGGAACTGCCCCAAGGCAGCCACATCGCCCTGATCTCGAAAAACTGTGCGCACTGGATCATTGCCGACCTGGCGATCTGGATGGCCGGGCATGTCTCGGTGCCGTTGTACCCCAACCTCACCGCCGAATCGGTGGCCCAGGTGCTCGAACACTCGCAAGTGCTGCTGGCATTTATCGGCAAACTCGATGACTGGCCTGGCATGTCCCCGGGGGTGAATCCCGATCTGCCGACCATCAGCCTTCCGCTGCATCCGCCCGGCACCTTCGATTTCAGCTGGGACGACCTGCAACGCAGCTCGCCGATTCAGGACGATCCCAAGCCCGCCGCCGATCAACTGGCGACCATCATCTACACGTCCGGCACCACCGGAATGCCCAAGGGTGTAATGCACAGCTTCGCCAATCTGGGGTTCGCCACCACGCGCGGCACGCAACTGTTCGGTCTGAATGAGACGGATCGACTGTTGTCGTATTTGCCGTTATGCCACGTTGCCGAACGGATGTTCGTCGAACTGGCATCGATTTATACCGGGCAAACCGTGTTTTTTGCCGAAAGCCTCGACACCTTCCTCACTGATTTGCGCCGTGCCCGGCCCACGGCGCTGTTTGGCGTGCCGCGAATCTGGACCAAATTCCAGATGGGGGTGTACAGCAAGATTCCGGCAAAACGCCTGGATTTCCTGCTCGGATTGCCGATTATCGGCAAGCGGGTCGGGCATAGAGTCCTTGCCGGGTTGGGACTCGATGCCTTGCGCGTTGCCTTGTCCGGTGCGGCGCCAGTACCGCTGAGTCTGCTGCTGTGGTATCGCAGGCTCGGCTTGGACGTGCTGGAGGTCTACGGCATGACGGAAAGTTGCGGCTACTCGCACATTTGCCTGCCGGGGCAGAACAAACCAGGCTGGATTGGCAAGCCTTGCCCGGAAGTCGAGGTGCGCATCGACGAATCGGGCGAGGTGATGGTGCGCAGCGGCGCAACCATGCTCGGCTATTTCAAGGAGCCGCAGAAAACCGCCGACACCATCACCGAGGACGGCTTCCTGCGCACCGGTGACAAGGGCGAGGAAGATGCCGAAGGCAACTTGCGCCTGACCGGGCGCCTGAAGGAAATCTTCAAGACCAGCAAAGGCAAGTACGTAGCGCCGGCGCCCATCGAAAATCGCCTGGCGGTGCATTCGCGCATCGAGCAGGTGTGCGTGGTCGGTGATGGCTTGAGTGCGCCACTGGGCCTGTGCGTGCTTTCGGTCGTCGGGCAGCAGGAGGCACGGGCCGGGTTGCATTCAAGCCTGGAGAAGCTGCTGGAAGAGGTCAACAACGCCCTCGACAAGCACGAACGCTTGCGGCGACTGGTGGTGGTCAAGGACAGCTGGGCGGTGGAAAACGGCTTTCTCACGCCAACCCTGAAGATCAAGCGCAACGTGATCGAAGCCACTTACGGCGGTCGCTTCGAAGAATGGAGCGAGCGCAGCGAAGCGGTGCTGTGGCAGGATTGAGCCACGAATAAAATACAACAAGGAAAATCTGCTATGAGTTTGTGGCGTACCGTTCCCAGCATCGAACAGTTGAACGCAATTCAGAAAAACACCATCGGCGAACTGCTGGACATCCGTTACGAAGCCTTCGATAACGAGTCCCTGACCGCGAGCATGGTCATCGACCACCGCACTCACCAGCCTTATGGTTTGCTGCATGGCGGCGCTTCGGTGGTGCTGGCTGAATCCGTCGGTTCCATGGCCAGCTACCTGTGCATCGACGCCAGCAAGTTTTACTGCGTGGGGCTGGAAATCAACGCTAACCACCTGCGCGGCTTGCGCAGCGGGCGGGTGACGGCAGTAGCCAAACCCATTCACATCGGGCGTACGACCCATGTCTGGGATATCCGTTTGACCAGTGACGAAGGCAAGGTCAGTTGTGTATCGCGGTTGACCATGGCAGTGGTGCCGCTGGGTGAGAATCCGCCAGCGCGTTGAACCCCGCGTTCCTTTATTTGCATGGCCGGACTGTCATCATTCCTGTCCGTTACGGTCATTGCTGTAGGACGCGGTCTTGCGGACAATCAATGCCTGGTCTCGCTTATGGATTTGCAGGTATGTCGCAACAGATATTTTTCGCCCACGCCAATGGTTTTCCTTCGGGAACCTACGGCAAGTTGTTTGCGGCGCTGGCACCCGAATTTCAGGTGACGCATCTGGAGCAACACGCCCACGACCCGCGTTTCCCGGCGGACGACAACTGGTACAACCTGGTGGATGAACTGATCCACCACCTGCAGCGACAGGCGCAGCCGGTGTGGGGCGTTGGTCATTCCTTCGGTGGCGTACTGCATCTGCACGCGGCGTTGCGTTGCCCCGAGTTGTATCGCGGTGTGGTGATGCTCGATTCGCCGGTGCTGACCCGCACCGATCAATGGGTTATCCGCGCGGCCAAGCGCTTGGGTTTCATCGACCGCCTGACCCCGGCCGGTCGCACCCTGGGTCGTCGTGAAGAATTCGCCGATCTCGAGAGCGCCCGCCGTTATTTCGCCGGCAAGACCCTGTTTCGCAGCTTCGATCCGGAGTGTTTCGATGCCTACCTGCACTATGGTTTACAGCAGGACGGCGACAGGTTGCGTCTGCGTTTCGACCCGGCCACGGAAATCAGTATCTACCGTGGCGTACCGCACACCAGCCCCGGCCGCTTACGGCAGTTGAAAGTGCCGCTGGCGGTCGTTCGCGGGCACGAGAGCCGGGTGGTGATGCGCCATCACACCAGTTCGGTCGGGCGCATGCCAAATGGCGAGGCACTGAGCATGCCTGGCGGGCACATGTTTCCTCTGGAACGGCCGCAGGAGACAGCAGTACTGCTGAAAAACCTGTTCAACCGCTGGGACGGTCGCCAGCAGCAGGATTGCGCATGAGCCAGGTCGTCGAAGAGGTCCGCCTGAGCCTGCCGCATATCGAGTTGGCGGCGCACTTGTTTGGTCCCGAAGACGGTTTGCCGGTGATTGCCCTGCATGGCTGGCTGGACAATGCCAACAGCTTCGCCCGCCTGGCACCGAAGCTCAAAGGCTTGCGCGTCATCGCCCTGGACATGGCCGGTCACGGTCATTCAGGACACCGCCCGCCGGGCGCCGGTTACGCCATGTGGGACTATGCCCACGATGTGCTGCAGGTTGCAGAGCAGCTTGGCCTAAAGAGATTTGCGTTGCTGGGGCATTCGATGGGCGCCATCGCATCGCTGATCATAGCCGGCTCGTTACCGGAGCGTGTCACTCACCTGGCATTGATTGACGGTGTCATTCCGCCCACGGACAAAGGCGAAAACGCTGCTGAACGCATGGGCATGGCCCTGCAGGCGCAACTGGATCTGCGGGAAAAGCGCAAGCCGGTCTACAGCACCCAGGGCCGCGCCATCGAAGCGCGCATGAAAGGTCTGGTGGCGGTCAGTCGCGAAGCCGCCGAGCTGCTGGCCCAACGTGGTTTGATGCCGGTGCCGGGCGGCTACACCTGGCGCACCGACAATCGCCTCACGCTGCCATCGCCGCTGCGTCTCACCACCGAGCAGGCCATGGCCTTCGTCCAACGGATCGCTTGCCCGGCGAAACTGGTGGTCGCCGCCGACGGCATGCTCGCCAAGCACCCCGAGTTGCTGGAGCGTCTACCCTTTAGCCTTGAACAGCTGCCAGGCGGCCATCATTTGCACCTGAATGACGAACCCGGCGCCGACCTTGTCGCAGACTGTTTCAATCGGTTCTTCGCCATTCCTTGACTTGCGCCGGGCAACTGTCGAGGCTGGGCGGGTTGAAAAGGGAGACAACCATGATAGACCTCTACACCGCTGCGACCCCGAATGGCCACAAGGTCATGCAGATCCGATGAGTCTATCCATGCGCTCACTCAGTTTGCTGATGCTCTGTTGTTTCAGTCCACTATCATTAGCCGCCGATCTGCCCGGCAGCCAGGACCTGCCGATCGTCCCGCGCATGACCGATGCGCAGATCGTCGACTACCGCCCCACGGCTGAGCTTGAGCGGGTCTACCCGCTCGGCTCGATCCGCAAGATCAGCGGTCAATTGCGCTTTGACGGGCAGGTCAGTGCCCGTGGGCAAGTCACGTCGGTGACCTATGAGTTGCCGGCGGAGCATTCATCCACCCAGGCCTTCACCGCCGCGCGCGAAGCCCTGCAGCAGCAGGACGCCCAGTTGCTGTTCTGGTGCCAGGCTCGAGATTGCGGCGAAAGCAGCCTGTGGGCCAACGAAGTGTTCGGTAACGCCAAACTCTATGGCGCCGATAATGAGCAGGCGTATCTGCTGTTACGCCTGGCGGCACCTCGGGATGATACGCTGGTGGCGCTTTACAGCATCACCCGTGGCAATCGCAAAGCCTACCTGCACGTCGAACAATTCGACGCCGTCGCCCCACTGGGGGATTTGTTGCCGACGTCCGCGACTTTGCTGCGCGAGCTCAAGAGTACCGGTGAACTCGACTTTCCCAAGCTGACTGAAACACCCGATGACACCTGGCTGCGCCTGATCTCCCGGGGCCTGAACCTGGACACGACCTTGCGGGTCAGTGTGTCCGGGCCCAACGCCGAAGCCTGGCGGCAGTCGTTGATCGAACAGGGCGTACGTGCGGCACGGATGGAGTCCGGTGGTGTTGACGGCTCTGGCCTGCATATCAAATTGCTGCGATAAGCGTTATCCGGCGAACACGCGTGGCGTGTTCGCCTACTCTTTTTGCTGAATGATTTTTTCGAGACTGTGATGATCAATAACGATCGGCTGTTGGTGCAGATCCTGCTCCTGGTGCTGTTTGGCGCGAGCTTCTGGGTGATGGCGCCGTTCTGGTCGGCCCTGTTCTGGGGCGCAGTACTGGCCTTCGCCAGTTGGCCACTGATGCGCCTGCTGACCCGCTGGCTCAATGGCCGCGAGTCCCTGGCGGCAGCCCTGCTGACCGTGGGCTGGATGGTGCTGGTGGCGGCGCCCCTGGTGTGGCTGGGGTTCAACCTGGCGGACCATGTGCGCGACGCCACGGCGTTCATCAAGGATGTGCAGGTCGACGGCTTGCCTGAAGCGCCGACCTGGCTGGGCAGCATTCCCCTGGTGGGCGAGCGGCTGGTGGTCATCTGGAACAGTATCGATCAGCAGGGCGCGGCGATGATGGTGTCGCTCAAGCCTTATCTGGGGCAGGTCGGCAACTGGTTGCTTGCGCGTAGCGCGCAGATTGGCGGCGGCATTCTCGAACTGACCCTGAGCATTGTCTTCGTGTTCTTTTTCTATCGCGACGGCCCACGGTTGGCAGCCTTTGTTCATGGTTTGCTGGAACGGCTGATCGGCCACCGTGCCGGGTATTACATCGAGCTGGTGGCGGGTACGGTGCAACGGGTGGTGAACGGCGTGATCGGCACTGCCGCGGCCCAGGCGGTCCTGGCGCTGATCGGATTCCTGATTGCCGGCGTCCCCGGGGCACTGGTGCTCGGTATCGTGACCTTCCTGCTCAGCCTGATTCCCATGGGGCCGCCGCTGGTATGGATCCCGGCCACTGCCTGGCTGGCTTGGAAGGGTGATTACGGAATGGCGGTGTTCCTCGGCATCTGGGGCATGTTCATCATCAGTGGCGTGGACAACGTGCTCAAACCTTACCTGATCAGCCGGGGCGGGAATTTACCGCTGGTGATTGTGTTGCTTGGGGTGTTTGGCGGGTTGATCGCGTTCGGATTCATTGGCCTGTTTATCGGGCCGACGTTGCTGGCCGTGGCCTACAGCCTGTTGACCGACTGGAGCAAGAGCCAGGCTCGGGTTGATGACCGTCGCTGAATTCAATCCTTGAGCAGCGCGTGACTGTACCGAACTCGACACAATCGCCGCAGAGGCTAGTCTTGCCGGAGCGTTCTCAACGATTTACCGATCATCGGGTCCCGCAGGGCCGTTGGTTCCGCTACAATGCGCGCCGATTTCGACTTGCCTGAGAGCCTACTCATGTCCGCCTGCCAGACTCCTATCATCGTCGCCCTGGATTTCCCTACCCGTGACGCCGCACTGAAGCTGGCCGATCAGTTGGACCCGAAACTGTGCCGGGTCAAAGTCGGTAAAGAACTGTTCACCAGCTGCGCTTCAGAAATCGTCGGCACCCTGCGTGACAAGGGCTTCGAAGTGTTCCTGGACCTCAAGTTCCACGACATCCCCAACACCACGGCCATGGCGGTCAAGGCGGCGGCGGAAATGGGCGTGTGGATGGTCAACGTTCACTGCTCGGGTGGCCTGCGCATGATGGCTGCCTGCCGCGAAGTGCTGGACCAGCGCACCGGGCCAAAACCGCTGCTGATCGGGGTGACGGTGTTGACCAGCATGGAACGTGAGGACCTGGCCGGTATCGGTCTGGACATCGAGCCGCAGGAGCAGGTCCTGCGCCTGGCTGCACTGGCGGAAAAAGCCGGGATGGATGGCCTGGTGTGCTCGGCCCTGGAAGCCCAGGCGCTGAAAGCGGCGCACCCGTCGCTGCAACTGGTGACCCCGGGGATTCGTCCGGCGGGCAGCGCCCAGGACGATCAACGCCGTATCCTGACCCCGCGCCAGGCGCTGGATGCCGGTTCCGATTACCTGGTGATCGGCCGTCCGATCAGCCAGGCGGCGGATCCGGCCAAGGCGCTGGCTTCGGTGGTCGCCGAACTCGCGTAAACGCCGCTAAACCTGTGGGAGCGAGCTTGCTCGCGATGAGGGAGTGTCAGTCGACATTAATGTTGTCTGATACACCGCTATCGTCGGAACGCCGCCCGGAGCAAGCTCGCTCCCACATGGGTTTTGTGGTTACTTCAAACCTTCAACACCAACTTGCCGAAATTCTCCCCGCTGAACAGTTTCATCAGCGTCTCCGGGAAGGTCTCCAGCCCTTCCACAATGTCTTCCTTGCTCTTGAGCTGCCCCTTGGCCATCCAACCGGCCATTTCCTGTCCGGCGGCGGCAAACTGCGCGGCGTAGTCCATCACCACAAAACCTTCCATGCGTGCGCGGTTGACCAGCAGTGACAGGTAGTTGGCCGGGCCCTTGACCGCTTCCTTGTTGTTGTACTGGCTGATGGCGCCACAGATCACCACCCGTGCTTTCATGTTCAAGCGGCTCAGTACCGCGTCGAGGATATCGCCGCCCACGTTATCGAAATACACATCGACGCCTTTCGGGCATTCGCGCTTGAGGCCTGCAACGACATCTTCATTCTTGTAGTCGATGACGCCGTCAAAACCCAGTTCGTCGATGAGGAATCTGCACTTGTCCGCGCCGCCGGCGATGCCGACTACCCGACAACCCTTGATCTTGGCAATCTGCCCGGCAATGCTGCCCACCGCACCGGCGGCGCCCGACAGTACGACGGTATCGCCGGCCTTCGGCGCACCCACGTCGAGCAACGCGAAGTAAGCGGTCATGCCGGTCATGCCCAGCGCGGACAAATAGCGCGGCAGCGGCGCAAGTTTCGGATCGACCTTATAGAACCCGCGGGGCTCACCCAGGAAATAATCCTGCACACCGAGGGCGCCGTTGACGTAGTCGCCGACCGCGAACCCAGGGTTGTTCGAAGCCACGACTTTACCCACGCCCAACGCGCGCATCACTTCACCCAGACCGACCGGCGGGATGTAGGACTTGCCTTCGTTCATCCAGCCGCGCATGGCCGGGTCCAGGGACAGGTATTCGTTCTTGACCAGGATCTGACCTGCAGCCGGTTCACCGACCGGTACTTCCTGATAGGTAAAGGTTTCCCGGGTCGCGGCGCCCACTGGGCGTTTGGCGAGCAGAAATTGGCGATTGGTCTGGGACGTCATGGCAGGCACTCAGGATGAATGAAACCTTGTTGATAGACCTTCAGGGTCGATGTCGCAAGTTCGGCTGATTCGGCGAATACGGTCTGATCCAGTGCAGTGATAGTTGGTACGGTAGTTCCATCACTGCCACTCATGGGGGCTCAACCGGCCTTTTGATAGTGCTGCCGGGCCAGGGGTGGCTGTGGCTATGCTGGGAACCCGCGATCCCCAGCAAACTTCTCTTCGAGGACAGAACAATGAGCATGACGTTTTCCGGCCAGGTGGCAGTGGTGACAGGCGCGGCAGCCGGTATCGGCCGGGCCACTGCCCAGGCATTTGCCGCTGAAGGCCTGAAGGTGGTGGTGGCCGACATGGACACCGCGGGCGGAGAAGGCACGGTAGCGCTGATCCGTACGGCAGGCGGCGAAGCGACCTTCGTGCGTTGCAACGTGACGGTGGAAAGCGATGTAAAAAATCTGATGGATGAAGTGGTCAATACCTACGGCGGTCTCGACTATGCCTTCAACAATGCCGGTATCGAGATCGAGAAAGGCAAACTGGCCGAAGGTACGGTCGACGAGTTTGACGCGATCATGGGCGTCAACGTCAAAGGCGTCTGGTTGTGCATGAAGTACCAGCTGCCTTTGCTGCTGGCCCAGGGCGGCGGTGCAATCGTCAACACAGCGTCAGTGGCCGGTCTTGGGGCTGCCCCGAAGATGAGCATCTACGCGGCTTCCAAGCACGCTGTCATCGGCTTGACGAAATCGGCCGCGATCGAATACGCCAAGAAAAAAATCCGCGTCAATGCCGTATGCCCGGCGGTGATCGACACCGACATGTTCCGCCGCGCTTATGAAGCAGACCCGAAGAAGGGCGAGTTCGCCAATGCGATGCACCCGGTTGGCCGCATCGGCAAGGTCGAGGAAATCGCCAGTGCGGTGCTGTACCTGTGCAGCGATGGCGCCGCGTTCACCACGGGGCACTCATTGGCTGTGGATGGCGGGGTTACGGCGTTTTGAGAGCGGATCGACCTCCAGCGTTCTGAAAACGACGGGGGCGTAGCTTTTTGCCATTATTCCGACGCCAGAGCCTTGTGTTGCTACAGGCCCGTTGCGAATCTGCCGCTACTGATAATGGCGGGGGACTGAGTGCAATGATTTCGGCCGTGCAAGGACGTTTTGCCAACCTCGGTATGGCAAAAAAACTGGGTGTCGGGTTTGCGCTGGTGCTGTTGCTGACGGCCCTGGTGGCGGCCATCGGCGTATGGTCGCTGCAAACCATCAGCCAGCGCTTCGACGGGCTCAAGCAGATGTCTTCGCTCAACAGCGGTTTGCTTAAGGTGCGACTGCTGGAGCAGGAATATGCCTTGCACGGCAGCCCGAAAACCGTCGATGCCTTGCACGCAGGCGTTGACGGCCTGATCGCGCTGGCAAACCAGCTGAAGGCAGCGTCTGCGGCCAACGTCCCGGTCATGAATGACGTCGAGCAGTCCCTGGTAGCTTACCGCAAGGCGTTTGACGAGTTTGTCTCGCTCAGTCAGGCCAAGGACCTGGCGCTGGAAATGGCCAGTTGGTCGGTGTCCAGCGTGGCCAATAATCTCGACGTCCTGCAAGCCGGGCTCGCCGATGACGGCGCTTATACGTTGAAGGAAACCGAAGGCAAGGACGGGGCGTCATTCATCGAGCAAGCCAACCAGGTCAGCCAGGTTTCGCGGTTGATGCTGCAAGCCATGAACGAAGCACGCGTGCGTCTGGACCAGAGCCGCAAGGGCGACGACAGCGCCGGGCAGGGCAACATCGAGCAGGCCAGTCAGGCGCTGACCCAGGCCGAGCAACTCAAGACCATGGTCAAGGATGAGGGCTACCAGACGGTCCTCAATGAAGTCACCGGCCATATCGCCAGTTTCAGCGACAAGCTCGCTGAGTACACCGGCCTGCTGGAACAGGAAAAAACCGTCTACCAGCAATTGCATCAACGCGCTGCCCAAGTGGTGGAGCGGGTGGATCAGGCCTATGTCGCCGAAGACCAGTCGATGCAGACTGAGCTGAAAAACAACTCGCTGCTGATACTCGGCTCTTCCGTGCTGGCCTTGCTGGTCGGGTTGATTGCGGCGTGGGTGATTACCCGCCTGATCGTGGCGCCGCTGCGCACTGTGATTCGTGTGGCGCAGCAGATCGCTGCCGGGGACCTGAGCGCGAAGGTTGAAGTGACCCGCCGTGACGAGATTGGTCAGTTGATGCAGGCCATGCAACAGATGGGCGCAGGGCTGAGCCAGATCGTCAGTGGTTTGCAGGCGGGCATCGAGCAGTTGGCCACTTCAGCGCAGTCCTTGTCTGCCGTGACCGAACAGACCAACCTCGAAGTCAGCAGCCAGAAGGAAGAAACCGAGCAGGTTGCGACGGCCATGAACCAGATGACCGCCACCGTGCACGACGTCGCGCGGAATGCGGAGGAGGCCGCCCTGGCGGCGCAAACGGCGGATGGCAAGGTTGAAAGTGGGCAACAGGTGGTGCGCCAGAGCATGGTGCGGATCGAGCAACTGGCGGATTCCGCCACTTCGGCCAGTTCAAGTATCGAAAGCCTGAGCGCGGAAATCCAGAACATCGGCACGGTGCTCGGCGTTATCAAGAGCGTTGCGGAACAGACCAACCTGTTGGCCCTGAACGCGGCCATCGAAGCGGCCCGGGCCGGTGAACAGGGCAGGGGGTTTGCGGTGGTGGCCGATGAAGTGCGGGCCCTGGCCAAGCGGACCCAGCAATCGACCGAAGAGATCGAACGACTGGTCAGCGCCTTGCGCGCGGCGGCGCAGGCGTCGGTGCAGCAGATACAGAGCAGTGGTGAGTTGGTGAAACTGGCCGTCAGTGATGCACTGCAGACCGAGAGTGCGCTGGGGAGTATTGCTGCGGCCGTGTCCCTGATTCAGCAGATGAACCAGCAGATCGCTGCTGCTGCCGAAGAGCAGAGCTCGGTGGCCGAGGAAATCAATCGTAGCGTCACGAGTATTCGCGCCAGCGCGGACCAGTCTTCGCTGGCGATGCAGGGCAATGCGGCGTCGAGTATTCAGCTGGCGCAGTTGGGAGTTGAGTTGAAGGGGATGGTGGGGCATTTCAGGCTGTAGGAGCAGCCGGTCGACGCTCGAATGCTCGCGATGGGCGTCAACGATGACGCTGGGCACCTGACACCCCTCTGTGCTCTCAGGTTCATCGCGAGCATTCGAGCGTCGACCGGCTGCTCCTACAGGGTGATCAGTCGTAGATCACTTTCTTCTTCCAGTCCGCATCTGCCTCGACGTCTTTGAGGCCTTCGGTCAATTGGTTGACGTCGCCTTCTGCCGGAGCGATGCGGTCCATGACCTGGTCGTTGGCGCGGGCCAGGAGTTTTTCCAGGTATACCAGTTGTTCGGCGTAGACCTGGGGTTCCTGCTGTTTGCGCAGGTACTGCACGCCGCGTTCGAATGCCAGCCTCGCCTGGCCGGGCTGGTTCTGCTGCAGGGAGTGCTGGCCGAGGTTGTTGAAAAATTCGATGTGCAGCAGCACAAGGATATGGCGCACTTCACGGATCCAGCCCTTGGCTTCGCTGGGTGGCAAGAAACCATCCTGGGCCGCGCGGGTGATTTGGCCGTGCAGGGCTTCGAGCAGGAAACGCACGTCCTTGGCCTTGGCTTCAGTCTGGATCGGTGCCGGCGGGTTGTTGACCGGAATCGATTCGCCCTGGGCAACCAGAGCCTCCAGTTCGCTAATCCGTGCCTTGAGGTTGGCGCTGGTCTTTTCCAGGTTCAGCAGGCGTTGGCAAACGTTCAGCTCCAGACGGGTCAGCAACAGCTTGAGCGCTGGCTTCATCAACTGGCCGGGAAACGTCTCGGTGATCTCACCACAGCGACGCAGGCGGTCATTGAGTTCAACCTTGGCGCGGGCCCTTTCCAGCTTATTGTTTTCCACCACATGGTTGATGTAGCCAATGGCGATCAAGAGTGCAATCCCGGCTACGACGAGCAGGGTGATCATGAGTGGTGTCACCGGTAAGACCTCTTTATAGGGTTTGCATGCGAGTGAAGTGGCCTGGCCTCCAGGCGCCTGGAGCCGCTCGACTGCTTGGCTCGGCGTGGCTGAAGTTTTATCGGCCGCGGCCCGCTTATATAAATGCTGGCACTCTGGAGCATATTGCCATCACTCATGGCGTCGACTATAACGTCTTGGCGAGTGTCAGAATATAGGCGCCAGACCCCAGGCGACGGAAAAACCGGGAGGGGCGAAAAGCAGGGCGAAGTCATTGATTTAAATAAATTTATAACAGGGGGTTGACGACCTCTCAATCCATCCATAGAATGCGCGCCACTTGCAGCGTAAAGCGAACAGCGAAACGAAGCAGGGAGTGAATGTTGTAGTGTGTCCCCTTCGTCTAGTGGCCTAGGACACCGCCCTTTCACGGCGGTAACAGGGGTTCGAGTCCCCTAGGGGACGCCATTTGCGGGAATAGCTCAGTTGGTAGAGCACGACCTTGCCAAGGTCGGGGTCGCGAGTTCGAGTCTCGTTTCCCGCTCCATTTTTAAACAGTGTTGCTTTCGGGCGGCACTGAGTGAAACCAGAACCGACATCTTCGGATGCGGATTTGGGCACTGAAATACACACCATGTGTTTCAGTTAGCGTGTCCCCTTCGTCTAGTGGCCTAGGACACCGCCCTTTCACGGCGGTAACAGGGGTTCGAGTCCCCTAGGGGACGCCATTTGCGGGAATAGCTCAGTTGGTAGAGCACGACCTTGCCAAGGTCGGGGTCGCGAGTTCGAGTCTCGTTTCCCGCTCCATATTTAACAAAAACGCCGCTCATTGAGCGGCGTTTTTGTTTTCGCGCGATTTATAGTCATCGAAAAAAAGCCCGCCAGTCAGACTGAGCGGGCCTTTGTGCGCGCGCGGTATTACATCGACAGAACCAACCGCCCGGCAAACAGAATCAGGATCACCCCCATGCTGCGTTCGAACCAGTGCCCCATGCGCATGAACAGCAACCTCACCCTGCTGCTGGAAAAGAACAAGGCGACGATCACAAACCACAGGGCATTCACCACGCACATCCAGACACCGTATAGCGCCTGAATCTTCAGCGGTGTCGTCGCGCTGATGATCGTGGTGAAGATCGCCAGGAAGAACAGCGTGGCCTTGGGATTGGTGGCGTTGGTCAGAAAGCCTGTCGTAAACGCCTTCAGCAGCGTTTGCTCGACGACTGGTTGATCAGTCGGCTGATCGCTTTCCAATACAGATTTCGGCCGGCTGCGCACCAGGCTCACACCCAGATAAAGAATGTAGGCACCACCCACGACCTTGGCCACCGTCAACAGCCAAGGGGTCGTATGCATCAGCGCACCCACACCAAGCAAGGTGTAGAGCACGTGCACGGAAATCCCCGCACCAATGCCCAACGCCGTGCAGATTCCCACCAGTCGGCCGAAGCGCACGCTCTGGCGAATCGTCACGGCAAAATCCGGTCCGGGAGCGACCACGGCCAGAAAGTGAATCGTCGCCAGCGCCAGGAACTCGCCCAGGTAATTCGAAAGCATCTCAACTCCAGAAAGTCAGGGGGGAAGCAGTGCCGCGGTAGCCGATAAAGAATGAAAGGCTCAAGCGGGGATCGACTGCGCCCGGTGTCACCGAGTGCATGCGGCGTGAGTTGAACATGATGAAGTCCCCCGGCCTTGGAAGAATCTCCATGCTCGGGATGCCCAGCAGGGCCGGGTCGATGCCGTAACTGTCGCCACGCATTTCGTCGAACTGCGCGGGGGTGATGTCGTGGCTCCACACTTGCAGCGCACCGCCCTCGGCGGGCATGTTCAGGTAAACGTTGCAGGCGAACTGCGCTTCCAGGCTCCTGGCCTGGAAGCTGTCCGGGGCGTCCTTGGCGAAAATGTCGTGATGGGCGAGAAAGCACACGCCGGGTTTGACCACCCGGGACAGCCCGACGTACATCTTGCGGCCGTAGAGGCTTTCCAGGTGCGCGCCGGCTGGCCAGGATTCGTCGAGGATGCAGCGCAGGGTGTCGACCGGCGACGCATAGGGTGCACAACGATTACGCAACTCTTCGATGTTGCGGGTGGCGCGCTCGAAATAATCCTCTATCAGCAGCGCCTGATTTTCCGCTTCGTAAAACGCCATGCCGATGCGACCGATGCTCGGCGCGTTGATATAGCCTTCAAATCCGGGCGCGAGGATCTTGTCGCCAATCTGAATCGCCAGCGCCGGGGGCAGCCAGCTTTTGATCCGGATGGCGAGCACTTCCTCATTGGCCAGTTTTTTTATGCACGCCTCATCGAGACGCTCGACATCAAGCATCATGGTTCAGGTCCCTCTATCGGAGAGTCAACCAAGCTTGCGGATGCAGGCTTGCGGGGCATCAGGCGGCAGCCGCAACGACAGCGGCAGCGCCATCGCCCAAAGGCTCAGTCCACTTGGTAGTGGACGGACAACGTGCCTTTCTTTTGCGAAAGGGTCGTGATCGTGACCGTGCCCAAATCCTTCAGGCTACGTACATGGGTACCGCCACAGCCATAGGCGGGCAGTTCACCGAAACTGATTTCCCGCGCGCCTTCGCGCAGCGATGTCAGGCGAGGCAGATCATGGGCGATCCACTGTTGGAGGCCGTATTGAACGGTCTGCGCATCAACGTCCTGCGCCGATTCGGCCGGTTTGAATTGCACCCGCCCTTCGCCAGGCCAGTGATGCGCCTTGATCGGCATCCAGCCCATCGCCTGGACGAAGTGGCCAATCAGATGGCCGGCCGAATGCATGCGCGTATTGAACTGACGAGGTTGTTCGTCGACCCGGATCTGGGTCATACCAAGATTGACCGGCTGATCGACGAAATGAACGATCCGGTCCGGGTCCTGGACTACGCGCAGTACCCGGCTGTCGCCGATCCAGCCCGTATCACAAGGTTGTCCGCCGCCCTGAGGGTGAAACAAGGTTGCGCGCAGCACCACGGCAAATTCGCTCTCGTGAGGTGCGCAGTCCAGGACTTCCACATTGGCCTTGAGGTCATCACTATGGAAAAAGAGGCGAAGCGTCATATTCCATGCTCGTATTCAGATTTCTATTTTTTATTATATGAAGGGCGGTTTCGCGTGATAATCCGTTCAAACATCAAAGGACTGTTGCGTTGTGAGCATAAATCTTCCACTGCCGTTACTGGGTGAAATGGCGATTTTCGTCAAGGTCGTCGAAACCGGCAGCTTCTCCGAAGCCGCTCGCCAGTTGGGTTCTTCGCCCTCGGCTGTCAGCCGCAGCATCTCGCGTCTGGAGAAGGCGCTGGCCACTCGCCTGCTGCAACGAACCACGCGCAAGTTACGTTTGAGCGACGGTGGCGAGGAGGTCTTCAAGCGGTGCCGGGAGATGGTCAACGCCGCCCGGTCAGTGATGGAAATCAGTGGTCAGTTCACTGATGAGCCCGAGGGGGTGGTGCGCATCAGCGTCCCTAAAGCGGTAGGCCGAATCGTGATTCACCCGCATATACCGGAGTTTTTGCGCCGTTATCCCAAGGTGGATGTGGAGCTATTGCTTGAGGATCGTCAGGTGGATTTGATCGACGATCACGTCGACCTGGCGATTCGTATCACCGACCGGCCGCCAGCGGGATTGGTCGGGCGACAGTTGCTGACCATTGACCATCTGCTCTGCGCCACGCCCCAATATCTGGCTGAACACGGTACGCCGACTCACCCCCATGACTTGCTCAACCACAGTTGCATTTACTTGGGCGAAACCCCTAGCGATGCGCGCTGGAAGTTCAAGAAAGGC
The DNA here is from genome assembly GCF_059716155.1 of Pseudomonas sp. LBUM1649. Classification (NCBI taxonomy): domain Bacteria; kingdom Pseudomonadati; phylum Pseudomonadota; class Gammaproteobacteria; order Pseudomonadales; family Pseudomonadaceae; genus Pseudomonas; species Pseudomonas sp. LBUM1649. Next base: position 5,173,864 of record NZ_CP166807.1, on the reverse strand, counting down.
AGCAAATCTGTAACCGTCGGTGTGCGCGGGCGATATGCCGCCAATCACACAGGAGTACGTTTTGGCGCGGTATTGCAGCACATCGGCATAGGCAGCCTGCCGTATTTCACCGCGCGCCGTGCCTTGGAGAAGGGGTTGATGGTGCAAGTGCTGGCGGACTGGACTTTTCTGGCGTCCTACCACGGAGGCGCGTGGCTGCTGTACTCGCCCACCCGATACCTGCCTCCAAAGCTACGGGTGTTGATTGATTACCTGGTGGAGTGTCTGGAGAAGGAGCCGACTTTGGGCAAGCCAGGCAAATCTGGAAGTCTGAGTACGGCTGTATCGGAGTATGAGTTGCCCGAGAGTGACGGTTTGTTTTGACCGCATGAAAAAGGCCCGCAGGTTCAACCATGCGGGCCTTTTGCATTGCGGATTGCGGATCAGTGCTTGATGTCCTGATTCGACAAGGCCAGCAGCTGTTTTTCCTGGTTCCAGTCAAAAGGCTCGTCATTCTGTTCGGCTTCGAAACGACGCTCTTCCAGTGCTTGATACAGGTCGATTTCTTCATCAGACAAGTAGTGCAGGCAGTCACCGGCGAAATACCACAGCAGATCCCGTGGAATCAGGTGGGCGATTTGCGGATAACGGGAAATCACTTGAGTCAGGATGTCCTGGCCCAGGTATTGGCTTTCGATAGGATCGATCGGCAGTGACGCCAGCAGTTCGTCGAAGCGCTCCAGGAACAGGGCATGGCTTTCTTCGGGAACCTGCTCGGCCTCACCTACGGCGACCAGAATGCTGCGCAAATGGTCGAGCAAAACGAGATGATCGGCAACGATGTTGGACACGAGATAAGTCCTCAAGAGCAAAACGGGCGCGGGAGTATAAAGCTCCCGCGCGCATTTTCCCATGATGGAGCGCTGGATGGATCAGCGGATCTTGCCATCGGTCAGTGCTATTTCCTCTTTATCGAAAGCATCGACATCGATCACTTTGCGCCGCGCCACTTCAGCCTCACGTAGAGTGTGGGCCTCCACCGGTTGCAACACGCCGGCTTCCAATGCTGCATCGATGACATTTTCCCCTGCGACCGGTTTGACCTGGCCGCTCTTGAGCGCCACATGCAGTTTTTTTCGCAAGGGTTGCGCAGCGTTCAACTGATTGCAGGTGTGCTGCAGGACGCCAACAGGGTCTTCGACCGATTGCGGGCGGTAGCAACCCAGCAGCACTTCCTCCAGGGCTGGATCGCCCTTGGCGCGGCCAATCACCGCCGCGACTTCGGCGCCGAGTTTGTCCGACGGCCCTTTGTGGCGGCGGCCGAACGGGAACACGATCACCCGCAACAGGCAGGCCAGCACCTTGTTCGGAAAGTTGTTCAGCAGTTCATCCATGGCCCTCTCACCGTGACCGAGGCTTTCCTCCATGGCCCAGGTAAACAGCGGCTTCATGTACTCCGGTGAGTCGAGGTCGTTGTAACGCTTGAGCGCGGCGCTGGCCAGATACATGTTGCTGAGCACATCACCCAGCCGCGCCGACAGGCGTTCGCGTCGTTTCAGTTCGCCGCCGAGCAGCATCATGCTGAGGTCGGCGAGCAGGGCGAATGCGGCAGCCTGACGGTTCAGCGCGCGGAAATAACCCTGGCTGAGCTTGTCGCCCGGCACTTGCTCCAGGTGCCCGAAACCCAGGTTCAACACCAGCGTGCTGGCGGCGTTGCCCACGGCAAAGCCGATGTGCTTGAGTAGCAGGCCATCGAACTCGGTGAGTGCCTGATCCTTGTCCTCCCGAGTGGCCAGGGCCATTTCCTTGAGCACGAAGGGGTGGCAGCGAATCGCGCCCTGACCGAAGATCATCAGGTTGCGCGAAAGAATGTTCGCGCCTTCCACGGTAATGAAGATCGGTGCGCCGTTCCATTTGCGCCCGAGGTAGTTGTTCGGCCCCATGATGATCGCCTTGCCGCCGTGCACATCCATCGCCTGGCTGATGCACTCGCGGCCACGCTCGGTGAGGTGATACTTGAGAATCGCCGACAGCACCGACGGTTTCTCGCCGAGGTCCACCGCGTTGGCGGTCAGCATCCGCGCGGCGTCCATCATCCAGGCGTTGCCGCCGATGCGCGCCATGGCTTCCTGAATGCCTTCGAAAGCGGCAATCGGCACGTTGAACTGCTCGCGAATCTGCGCGTACTGGCCTGTCACCAGGCTGGTGAACTTGGCCATGCCGGTGCCCACCGCCGGTAGGGAAATCGAACGTCCGACGGACAGGCAATTCATCAACATCATCCAGCCCTTGCCGAGCATTTCCTGGCCGCCGATCAGGAACTCCAGCGGCACGAAAACGTCCTTGCCAGAGTTCGGGCCGTTCATGAACGCCGCACCCAGGGGCAGGTGACGGCGACCGATTTCCACACCGGGGAGATCGGTTGGAATCAGGGCCAGGCTGATACCCAGGTCTTCCTCATCTCCCAGCAGGTGGTCCGGGTCGTAGGCCTTGAACGCCAGGCCGAGCAGGGTGGCCACCGGGCCCAGGGTGATGTAGCGCTTTTCCCAGTTCAGGCGCAGGCCGAGGGTTTCCTTGCCCTCCCATTCGCCTTTGCAGATCACCCCGGTATCGGGCATGCCGCCCGCGTCCGAACCGGCCAGAGGACCGGTCAGTGCAAAACAGGGAATTTCGTCGCCGCGCGCCAGACGTGGCAGGTAATGGTTGCGCTGTTCGTCAGTGCCGTAATGTAGCAACAGCTCGGCCGGGCCGAGGGAGTTGGGGACCATCACGGTGGAGGCGAGATCGCCGCTGTGACTGGCCAGTTTCATCGCCACTTGCGAATGGGCGTAGGCCGAGAAACCCTTGCCGCCAAACTCTTTGGGAATGATCAGGGCAAAGAAGCCGTTTTCCTTGATGTAAGTCCAGGCCTCGGCCGGCAAGTCCATGGTTTGACCGAGCTGCCAGTCGCTGACCATGGCGCAGAGTTCTTCGGTCGGGCCGTCGATGAAGGCCTGCTCTTCTTCGCTCAGTTGCGCCTTGGGATAGGACAGCAGTTTGTTCCAGTCCGGGCGACCGCTGAACAGTTCGCCATCCCACCACACGGTGCCGGCTTCGATGGCGTCGCGTTCGGTTTCCGACATCGGCGGCAAGGTTTTCTGGAACCAGTTGAACATCGGTGCGCTGAAGAATTTGCGGCGCAGATCAGGCAATAGCAGGGGGGCCGCCAAGGCGGCGGTCAGCACCCAGAAAATCAACAGCAGCCAACCCGGTGCGCGGCTGAACGCGCCCATTGCCAGCAGATAGACAGCCACGATGCCCAGGGCAGGCAGCGGCGCGATGCGACGGTGGGCTAAATAAGCTATCCCGACAACCAGAACCAGTATCCACAACAGCAGCATATTTAATCCTCCGTGAACCCAGGGCAAACCAACCCAGAGAGCTTAGACGGCATCCGCGAAACGGGGTGGTCAGAGCGATGGGATTGAAATCGTGGGAAACCCTGGATGATTGTGTAGGCCTTTTGCGTGACAGACCGTGAAAAATCGTTCATTGAGCGGGCGGCAAAGCGCCCATGTTTGGCCGAAACGTCGTTATCTCTGTGCTGAACCTCTCGCTAGACTCGGGGCTTGCCCTGGACATTACCAGCACGGAGATTGCCCGCATGCACGAGTATCTGAGCCCCGGCCGCTTCATCGATAGTGACCACCCCTCGGTGGTGGAGTTCGCCGAAGAACATCGCGGTGCCAGTCGCGACCCGCTCGAGCAGGCGATCCATCTCTACTACGCCGTGCGCGAGGCGGTGCGCTACAACCCGTATACCTTCAGCCGTGATCCACAGACCTTGCGTGGCAGTTATGCGCTGGCGACCGGAGAAAGTTATTGCGTGCCCAAAGCCACCTTGCTGGCAGGTGCAGCACGGCATTGCGGGATTGCTGCACGCATCGGTCTGGCGGATGTGCGCAATCATTTATCGACGCCGCGTCTGCTCCAATTGCTCAAGAGCGACGTGTTCGCTATGCACGGCTACACCGAGCTTTATCTGAATGGTCGTTGGGTCAAAGCCACCCCTGCGTTCAACCAGGGCTTGTGCGACCTGTTCAATGTGGCGCCGCTGGAATTCGACGGGATCAACGACAGCGTTTTTCATCCCTTCAATTGCGACGGCGAGAAACTGATGGAGTACCTGATCGACCACGGCCAGTTCACCGACGTGCCGGAAAGGTTCTTTTTCGAACACCTTGAAAAGTGTTATCCGCACTTGTTCGACGAGCAACTTGCGCCGCTGTTGGGGGACATGCAGAGCGATTTGAGTCGCGCCTGATCCGGCGTATGCTGCCTGCGCATTCATCCATAAAGAGGCGGTCATGCTGAAGATCTGGGGTCGGAAAAATTCATCGAATGTCAGAAAACCATTGTGGGCCGCCGAGGAACTGGGTCTGGCCTATGAGGCCATCGATGCGGGCGGTGCCTTTGGTGTCGTCGATACGCCCGAGTACCGCGCCATGAACCCCAATGGCCGCGTGCCAGTGATTGAAGATGATGGATTCGTGTTGTGGGAATCCAACGCTATCGTCCGTTATCTGATGGCCAGGCATGCGGCGAATACCCCGTGGTATCCGGCAGATCTGCAAGCGCGGGCCAGCGCCGAGAAGTGGATGGACTGGACCACTTCCAGTTTTGCAGGTCCCTTCCGCACGGTGTTCTGGGGCGTTTTGCGCACCCCGGCCGATCAACAGGACTGGCCTACGATCAAAGCTGCGATCAAGGAATGCGAAGCGCTGCTGGCGATGGCTGACCAGGCGCTGGCGACCCAGCCCTACCTGTCCGGTGAGGAGATCGGCATGGGCGACATTCCCCTGGGCAGTTTCATTTATGCCTGGTTCGAGATGCCGATCGAACGTTCGCCGCATCCCAATCTGGAGGCCTGGTACGCAAGGTTGAAACAGCGTCCGGCGTATCGCAAAGCGGTCATGACCGCGTTGACTTAATACTCACTATCGACACACTTGACTGTACTTGTAGGGCGGCGACAAGCACCATTGCGTCCATGCGCCGCGGTTGCATTGCTTGCCGCCCGCCCATATTTGTCCTTTTCTTCCCTTCTTGGTGCGTAATCCGATATGAGTTCCGCTCTGTCCATCCGGCAGCTAACCAAAACCTACGGCAACGGTTTCCAGGCCTTGAGTGGTATCGATCTGGATGTCGCCGAAGGTGACTTCTTCGCCTTGCTCGGCCCCAACGGCGCCGGCAAATCCACGACCATCGGCATTCTTTCGACCCTGGTGAACAAGACCAGCGGCACGGTGAATATCTTCGGTCACGACCTGGACAGTAATCCTGCGCAGCTCAAGCGTTCCATCGGCGTGGTGCCTCAGGAATTCAACTTCAACCAGTTCGAAAAGACCTTCGACATCGTCGTGACCCAGGCCGGTTACTACGGCATCCCGTCGAAAGTCGCCAAGGAACGCGCCGAGCAGTACCTGACCCAGCTCGGCCTGTGGGACAAGCGCGATGTGCCGTCGCGTTCGCTGTCCGGCGGCATGAAGCGTCGCCTGATGATCGCCCGTGCGCTGGTCCACGAACCGCGCCTGTTGATCCTCGACGAACCGACTGCCGGGGTGGACATCGAACTGCGTCGTTCGATGTGGACCTTCCTCACCGAACTGAACAAGAAAGGCATCACCATCATCCTCACCACGCACTATCTGGAAGAGGCTGAGCAGTTGTGCCGCAACATCGGCATCATCGACCACGGCATCATCGTCGAGAACACCAGCATGAAGCAGTTGCTCGGCCAGCTGCATGTCGAGACTTTCCTGCTGGATTTGAAGAACGGTGTGAGCGCGCCGCCGCAGCTGATTGGCTATCCATCACGTTTGCTCGATGGCCACACCCTGGAAGTCCAGGTGGACAAGTCCATGGGCATCACTGCGCTGTTCACTCAGCTTGCACAGCAAAATATCGAAGTGCTGAGCCTGCGTAACAAAACCAATCGCCTCGAGGAGTTGTTCGTGTCCCTGGTGGAGAAAAATCTGTCGAAGGTGGCGGTATGAGTTCCGAGCTGCAGCCCAACCTCGTTGCCCTCAATACCATCGTTTACCGTGAAGTCCGGCGTTTTACCCGGATCTGGCCTCAGACCCTGCTGCCGCCAGCGATCACCATGGTTCTGTATTTCGTGATTTTCGGTAACCTGATCGGTCGGCAAATCGGCGATATGGGTGGCTTCACCTATATGGAGTACATCGTGCCGGGGCTGATCATGATGTCGGTGATCACCAACTCCTACGGCAACGTGGTGTCGAGTTTCTTCGGCAGCAAATTCCAGCGCTCCATCGAAGAATTGATGGTGTCGCCGGTGTCGCCGCACACCATTCTGATCGGCTACACCCTCGGTGGTGTGCTGCGCGGCTTGATGGTCGGGATCATTGTGACGCTGTTGTCGCTGTTCTTCACCGATTTGCAAGTGCATCACCTGGGCGTGACCATTCTGGTGGTGGTGCTGACGGCGACCATCTTCTCGTTGCTGGGCTTCATCAACGCAGTGTTTGCGCGTAACTTCGATGACATCTCGATCATTCCGACGTTCGTGCTGACGCCGTTGACCTACCTGGGCGGGGTGTTCTACTCGATCTCGTTGCTGCCGCCGTTCTGGCAGACGGTGTCCTTGGCCAACCCGGTGCTGCACATGGTCAATGCGTTCCGTTACGGTATTCTTGGGGTATCGGATATCCGGATCAGCATTGCGATTACGTTCATGTTGGTGGCGACGATTGTGTTGTACATCGGTTGTGCGCGGTTGCTGGTGAGTGGGCGGGGGATGCGTACTTAAGATCTGTGGCAGCTGGCCTGCCAGCGATGGCGGCCTGACAGCCGACCTATTGTTTGTTGTCGGAGTACATATCCATTGCTGCGGTAACGGCTACTTAGAGAGTGTCAGATTTTTTGTGTGCGGGCCGGTAACAGCCTGCCGTAAGGCAGGCCTTCATTTCACCAAGTTGGCCTGATGAATCGATCTCCGTACAAAACCGCGAACTGATTCATTGCGTTCTTCCAGTCATGGGCCGGACTGCCCCAATTGGCGGTGATATTTTGCAGTGCCAGCCAGATCAGCTTTGTCGCCGCATCATCGGTTGGAAAATGTCCTCTTGTCTTGATGATCTTGCGCAACTGAGCATTGATGCTCTCGATGGCGTTGGTGGTGTAGATCACTTTTCGTATGGCTGGCGGGAAGATGAAAAACGGGATGACTCGGTCCCAGGCACGCCTCCAGGCAGCAGCCACCGTTGGATATTGTTTACCCCAAGGTCCAGATTCGAAGGCATCTAAAGCCTGCTCGGCAACTTCAGCGTTGAGTGCTTGATAAATCGGCTTCAGGGCTTTGGCCAGTTCGCGACGTTTATCCCAGGCCGCGTAATCAAGGCTGTTACGGATCAAGTGGACGATGCAGGTCTGCAGCGTCGTCTGAGGGAACACCGCACTCAAGGCTTCTGGCATGCCTTTGAGTCCGTCAGTGACAGCGATCAAAACGTCTTCGACGCCTCGAGTCTTGAGGTCATTGAAAACCTTCATCCAGAACTTGGCACCCTCGGTCGTTTCAATCCAGATGCCCAGAATATCTCGTGTACCGTCCGGCAATACGCCCAGGGCTAAGTAAATGGCCTTGTTGCGAACCACCCCCTCGTCACGGATTTTGACCCGCAGAGCATCGAAGAAAATGACTGGGTACATGGGTTCAAGTGGTCGCTGCTGCCAAGCACTGACCTCTTCCAGAACTGCATCGGTGACTGAGCTGATGAAGTCATGGGAGACATCTGTGCCGTATTGCTCCGATAGAAATGCACGAATCTCGCGCACGCTCATGCCGCGTGCATACATGGCAATAATCTTGTCATCGAAGCCGGTAAAGCGGCGCTCGTGCTTGGGGATCAGAATCGGAGCAAAGCTGCCATCGCGGTCTCTGGGGATGTCCAGGCGAAGCGGGCCGTCATCGGTCAGCACGGTCTTGCCGCTCTTACCATTACGCTGGTTGCTCGACTCCTCAGGGCGCTGCGCGCCCTGAGGGTAGCCAAGGTGGTGGCCGAGTTCGGCTCCCAAGGCTCGTTCAATCAGCGCCTTTTTGAACGCCATCGAAGCGTCCTGAATGGCTTCGGCACTCATCGGACCGTTCACGAACTGGTCGATCAGCTCTTTTGGAATGGATGGTAGGTCACGCTGGGCCTCGCGGGCCGGTTTCTTTTTGGTCGGCATACATGCACCTCTTCAACATGTTATGCCCGAACACAAAATTTATGACAGTCCCGCTACTTATGGTTCCGCTCTTACAGCGGGTCACTTGGAAGAGCCCCAAGTAACCAAGGGCTCTTGCCCCTGGCGTTCGGTGCCTCGCTAATGCTCGGCATGCCCTCGCTCCGGTCCTGCTCCGTGGGCCCGCCGCCATCGGCCATCCATGGCCGGCGGCGGCTAAACCGGCATCCATGCCGGTTTACCCACTGCGCAGAACCTCCACTCGGCCTCCCGATGGGGCAAGAAAATCAAAAGCCAGATCAAGATCAAACGCCAAAGCGAGGCGGCCTACCAGCCGGCCTGATCGGAAGTTCGTGCGCACTGATCGTTCCCATGCTCCGCGTGGGAATGCCGCCGGGGACGCTCCGCGTTCCCATAAGTAGCCGTTACCGCAGAAATGGATATGTACACGATCAAACGGCCTTTGAACTCCGACTTTTCTTGCGCCGCCGCCACTGCCGCCCAACCCACCAACGCCAATACATCATCACCAGGCAATAGGCCGACGCCCCAAGCACCAGGCCCACTACCACCGACCCCAGCAAAAACGGCTGCCACAAGGTCGAGAGCTGACTGCTGATCCATTCCCAGGTCAACTCATCCGGCAAATGCCGTGCAGGAACATCCATCAGCCAGGCACCAGTCTGATAAGTGCAGAAGAACACCGCAGGCATGGTGATCGGGTTGGTCAACCAGACCAGGCTGACGGCAATCGGCATGTTGCCGCGCACGATGATCGCGAGAATCGCGGCGACCAGCATCTGCAACGGAATCGGCAGGAATGCCGCGAACAGGCCTACTGCCATGGCCCGGGCGACGGAATGGCGATTGAGGTGCCAGAGGTTCGGGTCATGCAGCAGGGTGCCGAGAAAGCGTAAGGACTTGTGTTCCCTGATGCTGGTCGGGTCTGGCATGTAGCGTTTGAATAAGCGCCGGGGCATAAGGCTTCTCGGTCGGTTAAGGCGGCAAGTATGTCTGGATTCCATGAAGCTCCCATTCAGACTTTGTGACAATTGTTAACGACGGACGTGCGCCTGGCCGACTATGCCTAGGGACGGGACTCTAAAGGACGGGCTTATGCGCACAGGGATGATGGCGCTGGCGTTGGGCCTGCTGGCCTTGCGTTTTTTACCGGTGTTACCGCCGGTCTGGTTGTGGTTGGTTATGCCGATCATGGGTTTGATGTTGCTGCCGTTCAGGACGTATCCAGCGGCGTTTTTCCTGTTCGGCTTGAGTTGGGCCTGCGCCCATGCCCAGTGGGCCCTGGATGATCGGTTGTCGCCGGCCCTTGATGGGGAAACGCGTTGGGTAGAAGGACGGATCAGCGGGTTGCCACAGAATACCGAGGGTGTGGTGCGTTTCGAACTGACCGACAGTCAGTCACGACGCACCGTCCTGCCGCGACAGTTGCGTCTGGCCTGGTACGACGGCCCGCCTGTGAACAGCGGCGAACGCTGGCGGCTGGCGGTCAAGCTGAAGCGACCTGTGGGGTTGCTCAATCCGCATGCCTTCGACTACGAAGCCTGGCTGTTGGCGCAACGCATCGGTGCGACCGGGACCGTCAAGGCCGGGGAGCGACTGGCGCCAGCCCGGTGGGCCTGGCGCGACGGTATCCGCCAGAGGCTGCAGGCCGTGGACGCCCAAGGTCGAACAGGCGTGCTCACAGCGTTGGTGCTGGGAGACGGCGCAGGGCTCAGTCGCGAAGACTGGCAGGTGTTGCAAGACACCGGCACCGTGCACCTGCTGGTGATTTCCGGGCAACACGTCGGCTTGTTGGCGGGACTGGTTTATCTGTTGATCGCCGGGCTTGCCCGTTATGGCTTGTGGCCAGGCCGACTGCCATGGTTGCCCTGGGCCTGCGGCCTGGCTTTTGTGGCCGCCCTTGGATATGGGCTGTTGGCTGGCTTCGAAGTGCCGGTTCGCCGAGCCTGTCTGATGATTGGCCTGGTCCTGCTGTGGCGCCTGCGCTTTCGCCACCTGGGTGCCTGGTGGCCGCTGTTGCTGGCGCTCAATGGCGTCTTGCTGATGGACCCGTTGGCGAGTCTGCAACCGGGTTTCTGGCTGTCCTTCGCGGCGGTGGCGGTGCTGATCTTCACGTTCGGTGGTCGCCTGGGTCCCTGGCCATGGTGGCAAACCTGGACCCGTGCCCAGTGGCTGATCGCTATCGGCCTTGGCCCTTTTTTGCTGGTCCTGGGATTGCCGATCAGCCTCAGCGGGCCGCTGGTCAATCTGCTGGCGGTGCCCTGGATCAGCCTGGTGGTGCTGCCCCCTGCATTGCTCGGGACACTGTTGTTGCCGGTGCCCTACGTGGGCGAGTGGTTACTGTGGCTGGCGGGCGGTTTGATCGATTGGCTGTTCACCGGGCTGGGGTTGGTCGCCGGCAAGGTTCCCGCGTGGGTGCCCGCGGCCATCCCGCTGTGGGTCTGGGGTATCGGCACTTCAGGCGCCTTTTTGTTGCTGCTGCCACGAGGCGTGCCGATGCGACCGTTAGGCTGGCCTTTGCTGCTGCTACTGGTTTTTCCTCCGCGGCCGGAAATTCCCGAAGGGATTGCCGAGGTCTGGCAACTGGATGTGGGTCAAGGGCTGGCGATCATGGTGCGCACTCGCCATCACACACTGTTGTATGACGCCGGTCCGCGTTTGCGTGGTCTCGACCAGGGTGAGCGGGTGGTACTGCCAGCACTGCGCAAACTGGGTGTGAAGGCGGTCGACATGATGTTGATCAGCCATGCCCATGCCGATCACGCCGGTGGCGCCCGGGCAGTCGCCAATGGGTTGCCGGTGAAACGGGTGCTCAGTGGAGAACCTGCCGACCTGCCAGCCGAGTTGCAGGCCGAGGGCTGTGAGAGCGGCCGGCAATGGACGTGGGACGGGGTCAGTTTTCAACTGTGGCACTGGCCGCTGGCCAGGGACAGCAACCAGAATTCCTGCGTGTTGCAGATCGAAGCCAATGGCGAGCGATTGCTGCTCAGCGGTGACATCGACACCCGCGCCGAGCGCGCGTTGCTCGACAGCTCATTGGCTGTGCCTACCGATTGGTTGCAGGCACCGCACCACGGTAGTCGCAGTTCGTCTTCGATGGCGCTGCTCAACGTTTTACAGCCCAAGGCGGTACTGATCTCCCGTGGTCATGGCAACTCGTTCGGCCATCCTCACCCTGTGGTGATTGCACGCTATCGACATCGCGCGATGGCGATCTACGACAGCGCGCAGCAAGGCGCCGTTCATCTGCAACTGGGGCGTTTCGAACCACCGCGCTCGATGCGTCAAGAACGGCGCTTCTGGCGCGATCCGCCACCCTCAAGCAATTAACCGGGAATTATCAAAGCCCGACCGGATGCGACATCACAGTCTTCGGTGCGCCCACCCCCTATGTTAGAGTGGCGCACTTTTTCGAGGGGACTGTCACTGTGTGGGAATTGGTCAAATCCGGCGGCTGGATGATGCTGCCGATCATCCTGAGTTCCATCGCGGCAATGGCAATCGTTGCCGAACGTCTGTGGACCCTGCGGGCCAGTCGCGTGACCCCGGAGCATTTGCTCGGGCAGGTCTGGGTCTGGATCAAGGACAAGCAACTCAACAAGGAAAAGCTCAAGGAACTGCGCGCCAATTCTCCCTTGGGTGAGATCCTGGCCGCAGGCCTGGCGAACTCCCGGCATGGTCGCGAGATCATGAAAGAGTGTATCGAAGAGGCCGCCGCGCGGGTCATCCACGAGCTGGAACGCTACATCAATGCCCTCGGCACCATCGCCGCCATGGCTCCGTTGCTGGGGCTGCTGGGTACGGTGCTGGGCATGATCGACATTTTCAGTGCGTTCATGGGCACGGGCATGACCACCAACGCAGCGGTGCTGGCCGGGGGGATCTCCAAGGCGCTGATCACCACGGCAGCCGGTTTGATGGTCGGTATCCCGTCGGTATTCTTCCACCGCTTCCTGCAACGCCGGATCGATGAACTGGTAGTCGGCATGGAGCAGGAGGCGATCAAGCTGGTCGAAGTCGTGCAGGGTGATCGTGACGTGGATCTGGCGGGGGTCAAAGCGTGAAATTCCGCCGCAAGCAACGGGAGAATGTGGACATCAACCTCGCGTCGCTGATCGACGTGGTGTTTATCCTGCTGCTGTTTTTCGTCGTGACCACGACTTTTACCCGTGAAACCCAGTTGCGCGTCGATCTGCCCGAAGCGGTCAGCGGCGCGCCATCCGAGGACCAGACCCGGCAACTGGACGTCGCGATCAGTGCCGACGGGGTGTTTTCGGTGAACAACCAGGTATTACCCAAAAGCGACCTGGCGACCCTGATGGATGCACTGCAGAAGCAATCCAATGGCGACACCAGTCGACCGCTGTCCATCAGCGCCGACGGAAAATCCCAGCATCAGTCGGTCATCACCGCCATGGACGCCGCCGGCAAGCTCGGCTTCAACCACTTGCGCATGACCACAGTCGAGGCGGCGCCGCCCGCGCCCTGATGGCCATGTCCGATCGCCTGCTCGCCGCGTGGTACCGAGGTCATCCGGCCCTGAAACTGTTGCAGCCGCTGGAGTGGTTGTACCGCTGCGTGGTCAACAATAAGCGCAAGCGCTTTCTGGCGGGCGAGGGTGAGATCTATCAGCCACCGGTACCGCTGATCGTGGTGGGCAACATCACCGTCGGCGGCACCGGCAAGACACCGCTGATCCTGTGGATGATCCAGCACTGTCAGCGCAGCGGCTTGCGGGTCGGCGTGGTCAGCCGGGGTTACGGTGCCAGGCCTGCGCAATTGCCGTGGCGGGTCGAGGCGGATCAAAGCGCCGACATCGCTGGCGATGAGCCGCTGTTGATCGTGCAGCGTACCGGCGTGCCATTGATGATCGATCCGGACCGCAGCCGCGCGGTCAAAGCCTTGCTGGCCAGTGAACCGCTGGACCTGATCCTGTCCGATGACGGCATGCAGCATTACCGTCTGGCTCGGGATCTGGAGCTGGTCCTGATCGACGCTGCCCGTGGATTAGGCAACCGGCGTTGCTTGCCGGCCGGGCCATTGCGTGAACCGGTCGAGCGTCTGCAAAGTGTCGACGCGGTGCTCTACAACGGCGCCACGGCTGACGACGGTGATAACTTTGCCTTCCAGTTGCAACCGACGGCACTGGTCAATCTGCAAAGCGGCGAACGGCGCCCGCTCGATCACTTTCCTGCGGGCCAAGCGCTGCATGCGGTGGCCGGGATCGGTAACCCGCAGCGTTTCTTCAAGACTCTCGAAACGCTACACTGGGAGCCAGTCCCGCATGCGTTCGCCGACCACGCCGAATACAGCGTGCAGGCCTTGAATTTCAATCCGTCATTGCCATTGGTGATGACCGAAAAGGACGCGGTGAAGTGCCGTGCCTTCGCCGCCGCCGACTGGTGGTACCTGGCGGTTGACGCTGTGCCGTCGCCAGCCTTCACGGCCTGGTTCGATACACAGTTGATGCGCCTGCTGCCGGCGCGTCTTTTGCCTTAAATCCGTTTCTATCCAGGGAGTGTTCATGGACACCAAATTGCTCGATATCCTCGCTTGCCCGGTCTGCAAAGGCCCGCTCAAGCTCAGCGCCGACAAGACCGAGCTGATCAGCAAGGGCGCTGGCCTTGCGTACCCGATTCGCGACGGCATCCCGGTGATGCTCGAAACCGAAGCCCGTACCCTGACCACCGACGAGCGTCTGGATAAATGACTACAGCCTTTACCGTTGTTATTCCTGCGCGCTACGCCTCCACCCGTCTGCCGGGCAAGCCGCTGTTGTTGATCGCCGGCAAGCCGATGATCCAGCACGTTTGGGAACAGGCGTGCAAGAGCAGCGCCCAGCGCGTGGTGGTTGCCACGGACGATGCACGCATCGCCCAGGCCTGCGAAGGTTTTGGTGCGCAAGTGGTGATGACTCGCGAAGACCACAACTCCGGAACCGATCGCCTGGCCGAAGTCGCGGCGAAGCTGGGCCTTGCGCCTGACGCGATCGTGGTCAACGTCCAGGGCGACGAGCCGCTGATCCCGCCAAGTGTCATTGATCAGGTGGCCGTCAACCTGGCTGCCCACACCGAAGCGCGCATGGCCACGCTGGCCGAGCCGATCGAAGACGTGGAGAGCCTGTTCAACGCCAACGTGGTCAAGGTCGTCAGTGACCTCAATGGCCTGGCACTGACCTTCAGTCGCGCCACCTTGCCATGGGCACGGGACACGTTCGCCAAGAGCCTCGAGCAATTGCCGGAAGGTGTGCCGTATCGCCGACACATCGGCATCTATGCCTACCGCGCCGGTTTCCTGCACGACTTCGTCAGCTGGGGCCCGTGCTGGCTGGAAAACACCGAGTGCCTGGAACAGCTGCGTGCCTTGTGGCATGGCGTACGGATTCACGTCGCCGATGCGCTGATCGCTCCGCCTGCCGGTGTCGATACCGTTGAAGACCTTGAGCGCGTTCGTCGCCTGCTGGAGGCCTGATGCGGGTTCTGTTTGTCTGCCTGGGCAATATCTGCCGTTCACCCACGGCCGAAGGCGTGCTGCGGCATAAACTGCGCGAAGCGGGGCTGGCCGATCAAGTCGAAGTGGCCTCCGCCGGTACCGGCGACTGGCACGTGGGCAGTGCACCGGACAAGCGCAGCCAGGCGGCCGCCAAGCGGCGTGGTTATGATTTGTCTGCCCAGCGCGCCCAGCAGGTCACCCGCGCCGACTTCGCCACCTACGACCTGATCCTGGCGATGGACAATAGCAACCTGCGCAACCTCATGGATCTGCAACCGGCCAAGGGTAGGGCGGAGCTGGATCTGTTCCTGCGTCGCTACCCATCGGAGATCGATGAAGTCCCGGACCCGTACAACGACAGTGAACATGGCTTTGAACGGGTGCTGGACCTGATCGAGCGCGCCAGTGACCTGCTGGTGATCGAACTGAAGGAACGGTTATGAGTTTGCAACTGCGATCACGGGTTTCGCTCAAGCCGTTCAACAGCTTTGGCGTGGATGTCCAGGCCCGCCTGTTTGCCGAGGCTCATAGCGACGCCGATGTGCGTGAGGCCCTGGCCTATGCACGGGAACACCAGGTGCCCTTGCTGGTGATCGGCGGTGGCAGCAACTTGCTGCTGACGGCCGATGTTGAATCGCTGGTACTGCGCATGGCCACGCGCGGAATACGCGTGATCAGCGATGATGGCAGCAAAGTGGTGATCGAGGCCGAGGCGGGCGAGCCATGGCACCCGTTCGTGCAACACACCCTGGTGCAGGGCTTGTCGGGCCTGGAAAACCTCAGCCTGATTCCCGGCACCGTTGGCGCGGCACCCATACAGAACATCGGTGCGTATGGCGTGGAAATCAAGGATGTGTTCGCCGGCCTGACCGCCCTTGATCGCCAGAGTGACGAGCTGCGCGACTTCAGCCTGAAAGAGTGCAACTTCGCTTACCGCGACAGCGTGTTCAAGCAGGAGCCTGGGCGCTGGTTGATCCTGCGCGTGCGTTTCATCCTCGATCGCACTGCACACCTGCATCTGGAGTACGGTCCGGTGCGCCAGCGCCTGACCGAGCAGGGCATCGATCATCCGACGGCGACGGACGTCAGCCAGGCCATTTGCAGCATTCGCAACGAGAAACTCCCGGACCCGGCGGTGCTCGGCAATGCTGGCAGCTTTTTCAAGAACCCCTTGGTGCCAGCGGCGCTGGTCGCACAGCTCAAGGGTGAATATCCGGACCTGGTGGCCTACGCGCAACCCGACGGACAGATGAAGCTGGCTGCCGGCTGGTTGATCGAACGGGCAGGGTGGAAAGGCTTCCGCGATGCCGATGCAGGCGTGCACAAAATGCAGGCACTGGTGCTGGTCAATTACGGCAGTGCGACAGGCTTGCAACTGTTGAGCTTGGCACAGCGCATCCAGAAAGACATTTCAGAGCGTTTTCATGTCGACCTGGAAATGGAGCCCAATAGGTATTAGGGAAGTAGCTGCAAGCTTCAGGCTTCAGTCCGCGAGCTACAATCTCTATATCTTGAGCTGCTCGCTGCTTGCTTCTACTTGCAGCTTGCAGCTAAAAGCCCTGCCTCAGCAGGGCTTTTTTGTTAATGCAGGCTTAACCTGGTCTGCTGACGATGCAAGCATTTTCTCCACCAAAGGCCCGGTGCAGACGGGTTGGCAGAAGGTCGAGGCGTGATGGACAGTGCCGATCTGAATGTCCTGCGCAGCGTGCTGGAGTGGCGCCGCGCCGGCCAGCGGGTGATGTTGTACAGCGTGGTGCAGACCTGGGGCACCGCGCCCCGGGCGCCCGGCGCCATGCTGGCGTTGCGCGAGGACGGCGTGGTGATTGGCTCGGTGTCCGGTGGTTGTGTCGAGGACGACCTGATTGCGCGGTTGCATGACGGTCGCATTGCGGTCGACGGACCGCCGGTGCAACTGATCACCTACGGCGTGACTCGTGAGGAGGCGGCGCGCTTCGGTTTACCCTGCGGCGGCACCTTGCGTTTGACCGAGGAGCGCGTTGGCGATGCGGATTGGGTCGCTGACTTGCTGGCCCGTTGTGAGGCGCATGAACTTGTCGCGCGCGAACTGAACCTGGAAACCGGCGAGGTTGTTTTAGGGCAGGCCGGCAAGTCCGATGTGCTGACGTTCGATGGGTTCACATTGCGCGCTATTTACGGCCCGCGCTGGCGCCTGTTGCTGATCGGTGCGGGGCAGTTGTCCCGGTATGTTGCCGAGATGGCACGGCTACTGGATTTCGAGGTACTGATCTGCGATCCGCGCACCGAGTTTGCCTATGGTTGGGAAGCGCAGCACGGACGATTTGTCTCGGGCATGCCCGACGAGGCGGTACTGAACATCGAGACCGACGAACGTACCGCCATCATCGCCCTGACTCACGACCCGCGGCTGGATGACATGGCGTTGCTGACCGCGCTTGACTCCCGGGCTTTTTATGTCGGCGCACTCGGCTCGCGGGTCAACAGCCAAAAGCGCCGGGACAACCTGGCTCAACTCGGTTTGTCGCCGCAGGCCATCGAACGGCTGCACGGCCCGATCGGTTTGCACATTGGCAGTCATAGCCCGGCGGAAATCGCCCTGTCGCTGATGGCCGAGATTGTGGCGATCAAAAATGGCATCGAGTTGAAACAGAAGAAACCGCTACGGGAGGGTGTATGAGTGAGTCCATCGGCGTCATCGTGTTGGCGGCGGGGCAGGGCAGCCGGTTTCGACAGGTGGCGGGCGCCGAAAAGGACAAGCTGCTAGCTGATTGCATGGGGCGTGATGGCGCTGTTCGATCGGTCATCGAGCAAGTGCTGGTGAACCTGCCTTCCACGTTGGAAAAGCGCATTTTGGTAACCACCGTCGATCGCCCGCAAGTGAGCCGCATGGCCAAGGCCTATGGCTGTGAGATCGTCCTGATCGAATCGACCGGGATGGGCGATAGCATTGCGGCCGGGGTGGCGGCATGTGCGCAGCTTGATGGTTGGCTGATGGTGCTGGGGGATATGCCGTTCATCCTGCCTTCAAGCATCGAACAAGTTGTGGCTCAAATGGCCGATGACTGCATCAGCGTACCGGTACGGGAGGGTGAGTACGGGCATCCGGTGGGCTTTGGGCGCGGTTTTGGTCCGGGGTTGATGGCGTTATCGGGTGATCGTGGGGCGAAGGCGTTGTTTGCGCAAGGGCGTGTGGTTGAAGTGGCGGTGGATGATCCCGGTGTTTTGTGGGATGTGGATGTGCCTGAAAGGCTGGCCTTCAAGTCCACGTAGACCATTTGTAGGAGCAAAGCTTGCTCGCGATGGCCGTGACGCGTTTTGCCAGAAACACCGCGTAATCGTTCATCGCGAGCAAGCTTTGCTCCTACAGGACAACAGGCATAAAAAAGCCCCGCCCGGGATCACCAGGCGGGGCTTAACAATTACCGAGGAAATCAGACGAGAGGTTTAGGCTCGTGCTCTTTTTCCTGGGCTTGCTCGTGTTGCTCTACCGCTTCCTGAACGGAGCGAGGTGCTTCGGCAATCACCGAATCAACCGGCTCGGCAGCGACAACCTGAGCAGCAGCGGCCGCCTGTTCGGCTTCCTTCTGCAGACGCTCTTCTTCACGCTTGCGGCGACGCACTTCACGTGGGTCGTTCGGTGCGCGGCCACTTGGCGTCAGGGCACTGGCAGGAGCGGCTTCAACCACCGGAGCAGGCACTTCAGCAACAACCGGCGCTTCAACCACCGGAGCAGGCACTTCGGCAACAACCGGCGCTTCAACCACTGGAGCAGGCTCGGCAGCGGCAACCACTGGCTCGGAGACCAACGCTTGCGCCACTTCGGCTTCAGCAACCGGCGCTGGAGCAGGTGTTTCGGCAACGGCTGGCTCGGCAACCCAGTTGAACGCGGTTTGCTCTTCGCGAACTTCACGAACGGCTTCGGTCACGGTTTCAGTCACTGTTTCGCTAACCGGTTCTGCAACCACGGCTGGTTCAGCGGCAGCTTCAACCACTGGTTGTGCTTCTGGCGCTGCTGCCACTTCGATTTCCGGCGATGCGGTGGCTTCGACCGGAGTCGTCGCTTCCACGACTGGCGCTTCGACCGGAGCTGTTTCCAGGGTAGCGGCAGTGGCGCGTTCGGCTTGCTCGTTGGCCTGTGCTTCGGCCGGAGCGCTGATCACGCTGCTGGCAACGGCTGCGGTAACAGCCAGGCCGGCAGCCAGGTCGGCAGTGCTTGGCGCTTCATTGTTCTCGCCGGCTTCGGACTCATCCGAACCCTCGATCACGTTGCCGTTGGCATCACGCTGACGCTCGCGACGGTTGCTGCGACGACGCTGGCCACGGGAGCGGCGGCGTGGGCGATCGCCTTCGGCGCCTTCCTGACCGTCTTCCTGCAGTTGCTCTTCGTTGCTGGTCAGCTCTTCTTCGGCAACAGCAGCCGCTTGTTCGGCACGTGGTTGACGTTCTTCACGCGGTGGGCGTGGAGCGCGTTCTTCGCGTGGCGGGCGGGCCGGGCGTTCTTCAGTGGTGGCGGCAGCGATATCGGCGACAGCAGCAGCGGCAGGAGCGGCAGCATCCAGAGGCTCGCGCAGTTCACGCACACGCTCTTCACGCTCGCCACGTGGCTTGCGATCTTCGCGCGGGGCGCGCGGAGCGCGTTCTTCACGTGGGGCGCGCGGAGCGCGTTCTTCTCGTTGGGCGCGTTCTTCGCGGGCTACGGCTGGCGTTTCTTCACGTACTTCGCGGGGCTCGCGTACTTCGCGTGGCTGGCGCTCTTCGCGCGGTTCGCGTGGTGCGCGTTCCTCACGGGGGGCGCGCTCTTCACGAGGCTTGCGCTCTTCATCGCGGCGGCCGTTACGGGTGCGGCTCTGCTGGCGGCCGTTGCGACGTTCTTCGTTGCGGGCTGGACGCTCGGTGGCAGCCGGTTTCTCAACCACGGCTGGAGCGACAGGCTCTTCCTTGGTGGCGAACAGGCTGACCAGCGACTTCACCAGGCCTTTGAACAGGCTTGGCTCTGGTGCTGCGACAGGTACGGCAACCGGAGCGGCGACGACTTCGGTCGGAACCGGAGCATTGGCGCGGGCGGGAGCCGTCTTGACCGCGGCTTCCTGGCGAACCAGGGTGCGGGTCGCGGCAGCTGGCTGCACTTCTTCCACTTCGGCAGCGGCAGCAGCGATTTCGTAGCTGGACTGGTTGATCGCGGCTTCCGGGCTGTCATCACGCAGGCGCTGCACTTCGAAGTGCGGCGTTTCGAGGTGATCGTTCGGCAGGATGACGATGCGGGCACGGGTGCGCAGTTCGATCTTGGTGATCGAGTTGCGTTTTTCGTTGAGCAGGAACGCGGCCACCGGGATCGGCACTTGTGCACGAACTTCGGCGGTACGGTCTTTCAGGGCTTCTTCTTCGATCAGGCGCAGGATCGCCAGGGACAGCGATTCAACGTCACGGATGATGCCAGTGCCGTTGCAACGCGGGCAAACGATGCCGCTGCTTTCGCCCAGGGATGGACGCAGGCGCTGACGGGACATTTCCAGCAGGCCGAAGCGCGAGATGCGACCGACTTGCACGCGAGCGCGGTCGGCTTCCAGGCATTCGCGGACTTTTTCTTCCACGGCGCGCTGGTTCTTGGCAGGGGTCATGTCGATGAAGTCGATGACGATCAGGCCGCCGATGTCGCGCAGGCGCAACTGACGGGCGATTTCTTCGGCGGCTTCAAGGTTTGTCTGCAGGGCGGTTTCTTCGATATCGCTGCCTTTGGTGGCGCGTGCCGAGTTGATGTCGATGGACACCAGGGCTTCGGTCGGGTCGATAACGATGGAGCCACCGGAAGGCAGTTCGACGACGCGCTGGAAAGCGGTCTCGATCTGGCTTTCGATCTGGAAGCGGTTGAACAGCGGAACGCTGTCTTCGTACAGCTTGATCTTGCTGGCGTACTGCGGCATCACCTGGCGGATGAAGGTCAGGGCTTCGTCCTGGGCTTCAACGCTGTCGATCAGCACTTCGCCGATGTCCTGGCGCAGGTAATCGCGGATCGCGCGGATGATCACGTTGCTTTCCTGGTAGATCAGGAAAGGCGCGGAACGATCCAGCGAGGCTTCTTTGATGGCAGTCCACAATTGCAGCAGGTAGTCGAGGTCCCACTGCATTTCTTCGCTACTGCGGCCCAGGCCAGCAGTGCGCACGATAAGACCCATGTCAGCCGGGGCAACCAGGCCGTTCAGGGCTTCACGCAGTTCGTTGCGCTCTTCACCTTCGATGCGACGGGAGATACCGCCGGCACGCGGGTTGTTCGGCATCAGGACCAGGTAACGACCGGCCAGGCTGATGAAGGTGGTCAGGGCGGCGCCCTTGTTGCCACGTTCTTCTTTTTCGACCTGAACGATGACTTCCTGGCCTTCGCTCAGGACGTCCTTGATATTGACGCGGCCTTCGGGGGCTTTCTTGAAGTATTCGCGGGAGATTTCTTTGAGGGGCAGGAAGCCGTGGCGCTCAGAGCCGAAATCGACAAAGGCAGCCTCCAGGCTTGGTTCGATGCGAGTAATCCGGCCTTTATAGATGTTGGCCTTCTTCTGCTCGCGTGCACCGGATTCGATGTCCAGGTCGTAGAGGCGCTGGCCATCTACCAGTGCAACACGCAACTCTTCGGGTTGGGTTGCGTTAATCAGCATTCTTTTCATGTAGTACCGTCGGTTTCCGGGCTGCCGGAAACGGCGTTCGGCACACACGACTTCTCATGGTCGGTGTCAGGTGCGTCGGGAGTGGTTGGCCATTCCCGTGTCCAGCGATGTCCGGCCAATGTGGGCCTTCGTCGCGACGTACGCGTCCTGCTTGCTGTGGCTACTTAAGCACTCAGTCAGGAGGAGGAATCAACCGGCGGCTGTGGACGAGATGAAGCGTCTTGATAAAGCCTATTGCTACACAGGCCAGCGGTTGTGCATCTCCACCCTACACGTATCCCTGATAATTCGGGTGCTGCCGCGCGCAGAATCCGCAGCGGGTTGGCATTTACCGTGAGCTCCGAAAGGGGAGGTCACGCATCATGGCTAATTTAGGCGTTGTTTCCGAAGCGTTTCGCTCGGGGTCATTCGCAGCTGACTGCACTTTGTGAACTGGCCGTGAATATTGGCTCGAAAAGCGAGTGAAAACTCTGCTTTGCGGTTTGATTCAGGCCTCATGTCACCTGCGCTCGTTACAGTTGCAAACTCCACCGTTACGTAGCGAAAGCCCCGTAGGACGGCCTCGCGTCCTGGTGAATTGCGTTGGTCAGGGCCGGTTTTTGACCGTTGGTCCGCTGTCCAGGCCGCTTTTGGCGGCGTTCGCGACTATAGCAGTAATGATTAAGTGCTTCAATTCCATAAAAAATTGTTATCATCCACGACATGACGACGACTACCCCCCCGACTCCAGGCGTACAACTGCTTGAGGTCTCGCCGGAATATGCCGGCCAACGTATTGATAACTTCCTTCTCGCTCGGCTCAAAGGCGTGCCCAAGACCTTGATTTACCGCATTTTGCGCAAAGGCGAAGTGCGAGTGAACAAGGGTCGGATCAAGCCCGAATACAAGCTGCAGGCGGGTGATATCGTGCGCGTGCCGCCGGTTCGCGTGCCTGAGCGCGACGAGCCGGTGCCGCTGGCCCAGGGGCTGTTGCAGCGCCTGGAAGCCTCGATTGTCTTCGAAGACAAGGCCTTGATCGTGATCAACAAGCCCGCCGGCATTGCGGTTCACGGCGGTAGCGGCCTGACGTTCGGGGTGATCGAAGCCTTTCGTCAGTTGCGCCCCGATTGCAAAGAGCTCGAGCTGGTTCACCGTCTCGACCGTGATACGTCCGGCCTGTTGATGATCGCCAAGAAGCGCAGCATGTTGCGCCACTTGCACACCGCGTTGCGCGGTGATGGCGTCGACAAGCGCTACATGGCGCTGGTCCGCGGTAACTGGGCGAGCTCGATCAAGCAAGTCCGTGCGTCGCTGGGCAAGAGCAATCTGCGCTCCGGCGAGCGCATGGTCGAGGTCGACGAGGAGGAGGGCAAGGAGTCCGTGACCGTGTTCAAGGTCCTGCGCCGCTTCGGTGACTTTGCCACCCTGATCGAAGCCAAGCCGATTACCGGCCGGACTCACCAGATCCGTGTCCATACCTTGCACGCCGGGCATTGCATCGCTGGCGACACCAAGTATGGCGAAGAAGGTTTCAGCAAGGAAATCCGCGATCTGGGCGGCAAGCGCCTGTTTCTGCATGCCTACATGCTGACTGTGCCGTTGCCTGATGGCGGCGAACTGAAGTTGCAGGCGCCTGTCGACGAAATGTGGGCTAAAACCGTGGAGCGCCTGAGTGCACCCATTTGATTACAAGCTGCTGATTTTCGATTGGGACGGCACGCTGGCCGATTCCATTGGTCGGATTGTCGAGGCGATGCACGTGGCATCGCAGCGGTCCGGGTTTGAGCAGTGCGATGACTTTGCCGTCAAGGGTATCATCGGCCTGGGATTGCCGGAGGCGATTCGTACCCTGTATCCCGACATCGGCGATGCCGAGCTGATTGCCTTTCGTCAGCACTACGCCGATCACTACATCGCCTCGGAGGCGGTGCCTTCGCCCTTGTTCGAGGGCGTGGTCGAGTCGATCGAGGCGTTTCGTGCCGAGGGTTATCATCTGGCCGTGGCCACGGGCAAGGCCCGTCGCGGGCTGGATCGGGTGCTGAAGTCTCACGGTTGGGAAGATTACTTCGATATCACCCGTGCCGCCGACGAGACGGCCAGCAAGCCCCATCCGTTGATGCTTGAGCAGATACTTGCCCATTGTCAGGTGCGTGCGGATCAGGCGCTGATGGTTGGCGACTCGTCCTTCGATTTGCAGATGGCACGTAATGCCGGCATGGATTCGGTGGCGGTCAGCTACGGCGCGCAGTCAATCGAAGCGCTGAAGCTGTTCGAGCCGCGACTGAGCATCGATCGGTTTTCACAATTGCACGCCTGGCTGGGTCAGCGGGCTTAATACGTTATTGCTGGGGTAGATGGCATGGCCGACGAATGGAAAGCGCCCGCCAAGGCGAGCGCAGAGAGCGGTGACGAAAAAAGCTGGAAGCTGCTGGAAAAGACCCTGCTGGCTGGTGTGCAGGAGCAGCGTCGCTCCCGGCGCTGGGGGATTTTCTTCAAGTTGCTGACCTTCGTGTACCTGTTTGTCGCGTTGGCGCTGTTCACGCCACTGATGGACATGGAGAAGGTCGCTACCCGCAGTGGCAACTACACCGCGTTGATCGACATCAACGGCATGATCGCCGACAAGGAGCCGGCCAGTGCCGACAACGTCGTGGGTAGCCTGCGTGCCGCCTTCGAAGACAAAAAGGTCAAGGGCGTCATTCTGCGCATCAACAGCCCGGGCGGCAGTCCGGTACAGTCAGGTTACGTCTATGACGAGATCCGTCGTCTGCGTGGCCTGCACCCGGATACCAAGCTCTACGCAGTGATTTCCGACCTGGGCGCTTCCGGTGCTTATTACATCGCCAGTGCGGCGGACCAGATCTATGCCGACAAGGCGAGCCTGGTGGGCTCCATCGGTGTAACGGCGGCCGGGTACGGATTTGTCGGCACCATGGAGAAGCTGGGTGTGGAGCGTCGCACCTACACCTCGGGCGAGCACAAGTCCTTCCTCGATCCGTTCCAGCCACAGAAGCCTGAAGAAACGGCGTTCTGGCAGGGCGTGCTCGATACCACTCACAAGCAGTTCATCAATAGCGTCAAGCAGGGTCGTGGCGACCGCCTGAAGGACAAGGAACATCCGGAGCTGTTCTCCGGGCTGGTCTGGTCGGGTGAGCAGGCGCTGCCGCTAGGCTTGATCGATGGCCTGGGTAATGCCAGTTCGGTGGCCCGCGATGTGATCGGTGAGAAAGAGCTGGTCGATTTCACTGTTCAGGAATCGCCGTTCGATCGCTTCTCGAAGAAGCTCGGGGCCAGCGTGGCTGAGCATTTGGCGATGTGGATGGGGTTTAACGGTCCGTCGCTGCGTTAATTATTTCAAGATCAAAAGATCGCAGCCTGCGGCAGCTCCTACACAAATCACCTGTAGGAGCTGCCGCAGGCTGCGATCTTTTGCTTTTCAGGGGATTTGCACGCCTTCGGCCAGCAACATATCCACCAGGCGAATCAGCGGCAGGCCGACAAGGCTGGTGGCATCAGGGCCCTCGGTGCTCTGAAACAGGCTCACTCCCAAGCCCTCGGCCTTGAAGCTGCCAGCGCAGTCGTAGGGTTGTTCGGCGCGCAGATAGCGTTCGATGCGTTCGCTGTCGAGTGTGCGCATGTGCACCGTGAAAGGTACGCAGTCGACCTGGCAGTGACCGGTCTGGCTGTTCAGCAGGGCCAGTCCGGTCAGGAACGTCACGCTGGCACCGCTGGAGGCCAGCAGTTGCTCACGGGCCTTTTCGAAGGTGTGGGGCTTGCCGATAATCCGCTCGCCAAGCACCGCGACCTGGTCGGAACCGATAATCAGATGAGCGGTATGGCTGGCGGCCAGTGCGCGCGCTTTCTCTTCGGCGAGGCGTTTGACCAGCTCGATGGCGGTTTCGCCAGGGCGATGGCTTTCGTCGATGTCCGGCGAGCTGCAGCTGAATGGCAGCTGCAGGCGGGCCAGCAAATCCCGGCGATAGACGGAGCTTGAAGCGAGTAATAAAGGCAGCATGCGCAACTCCAAATGACAGGCGCGAATTCTAGCGGGGCTTCCAAGTGACGGACAGGGCTGAATTTCCTTTGACATGGGCGGGTGCATCCCTATAATGCTGCGCCTATGTTGAATGACCCGATTCCACCTCACGTTGACCCGCGCAAATTGGCTGATCGTGGCACCACCCTCCAAGGTGAAATGCTGCTGGCCGATTTGAAGAGACTCTGCGACCCGCTTTCCGACAATGTCGGTACGGTGCAGGCTAAATTCGTTTTTGAACGAGATGAACGTAAATCTGTGGTTATCCACAGCTTTATCGACACTGAAGTCAAAATGGTTTGCCAGCGTTGTCTTGAGCTGGTCACCCTGCCGATCCATAGCGAATGCAGTTACGCTGTGGTGAAGGAGGGTGCGAATACCCAGTCGTTGCCGAAAGGTTATGACGTGCTGGAACTGGGCGAAGATCCTTTGGATCTGCAGTCACTGATCGAGGAGGAGCTTCTGCTCGCCTTGCCCATTGTGCCTGCTCATCATCCGGAAGAATGCCAGCAGCCGGCGGGAGCAGATGAGCCCGAACCGAGCGAGGACGAGGTAACGCGGTCCAACCCGTTCAGTGTATTGGCGCAGTTAAAGCGTGACCCAAACGTTTAGGAGTTAATCAATTATGGCTGTTCAGCAGAACAAAAAATCCCGCTCTGCCCGTGACATGCGCCGTTCGCACGACGCTCTCGAGGCTAGCACCCTGTCTGTAGAAAAAACCACCGGTGAAGTTCACCTGCGTCACCACGTATCGCCAGAAGGCGTATACCGTGGCCGTAAAGTGATCGACAAGGGCGCTGACGAGTAATCACTTGTCCGCTCAAGTCATCGCGATTGACGCAATGGGCGGGGACTTCGGTCCCCGCAGCATTGTCCAGGCCAGCCTTGCTTGCCTGTCTGCCACACCCTCGCTGCACCTGACCCTCGTCGGTCAACCCTCCCTCCTTGAAGAATTGATCGCTGGCCAATCGGCTGTGGATCGCGCGCGCCTGACGATTGCTCCGGCGTCCGAAGTCATCGCCATGGACGAAAAACCTGCCCAGGCCCTGCGCGGCAAACCCGACTCGTCGATGCGCGTGGCGCTTGAGTTGCTGCGCGATGGCAAGGTCCAGGCCTGTGTCAGTGCCGGTAATACCGGGGCGCTGATGGCGTTGTCACGATTTGTGCTCAAGACCTTGCCGGGCATTGATCGGCCGGCCATGGTGGCGGCAATCCCGACGCAGAAAGGTTATTGCCAGTTGCTCGACCTGGGCGCCAATGTCGATTGCAGCGCCGAGCATCTGTTGCAGTTCGCGGTGATGGGCTCGGTTGCTGCGGAAACCCTGGGCATCGTGCGTCCGCGCGTGGCATTGCTGAACATCGGCACCGAGGACATCAAGGGCAATCAGCAGGTCAAGCTGGCTGCGACCTTGTTGCAGAGTGCCCGTGGCATCAACTACATCGGTTTTGTCGAGGGGGACGGTTTGTACCGCGGCGAAGCGGACGTGGTGGTGTGTGATGGTTTTGTCGGCAACATCCTGCTCAAGTCCAGCGAGGGGCTGGCCACCATGATTGCCGGGCGCATCGAGGCGTTGTTCAAGAAAAGCCTGCCGTCACGCATGGTCGGAGCCTTGGCCTTGCCATTGATGAGGCGCCTGCAAGCCGACCTGGCACCTGCCCGACATAACGGCGCGAGCTTCCTCGGTTTGCAGGGGATTGTCGTAAAAAGTCACGGTTCTGCAGGGGTGCAGGGCTTTCAAAGTGCCATTTCCCGTGCTCTGATCGAGATCCAGGAAAACCTGCCGGAACGCATCCACGGTCGTCTGGAGGATTTGTTGCTTTAGGCGTTTTCGTCGGACAATGCTTAAATGTGACCGCTTGGTTCAATTGGCCATCCAACTGTCAGTTTCTTGCGTCCCCATAGCGGGACGCCAATTCTCCGACGACAAGATCATTAGGGGCTTGTTACATGTCTGCTTCCCTCGCATTCGTCTTTCCGGGACAGGGTTCGCAGTCCCTCGGCATGCTGGCCGAGTTGGGCGCGCAACACCCGGTCGTCCTCGAAACGTTCAAAGAAGCTTCCGATGCTCTGGGTTACGACCTGTGGGCACTGACCCAGCAAGGGCCGGAAGAACAACTCAACCAGACCGATAAAACCCAACCGGCGATTCTGACCGCTTCGATCGCCCTGTGGCGTCTGTGGCTGGCTGAAGGCGGCGCGCGCCCGGCTTATGTGGCCGGTCACAGCCTGGGCGAATATAGCGCTCTGGTAGCTGCTGGCAGCTTGAGCCTGGCTGACGCGGTGAAGCTCGTCGAGCGCCGTGGCCAGCTGATGCAGGAAGCGGTGCCGGTCGGGCAGGGCGGCATGGCTGCCATCCTCGGCCTGGAAGATGCTGACGTACTGGCTGCCTGTGCCGAAGCGGCGCAAGGCGAAGTGGTCAGCGCGGTCAACTTCAACTCCCCGGGGCAAGTGGTCATTGCCGGTGCCAAGGCGGCGGTCGAGCGTGCCATTGAAGGCTGCAAGGCGCGTGGCGCCAAGCGCGCCATGCCGTTGCCGGTCAGCGTGCCGTCGCACTGCGAACTGATGCGTCCGGCGGCCGAGCGTTTCGCCGAATCGATCGCAGCGATTGATTGGCAGGCCCCGCAGATCCCGGTCGTACAGAACGTCAGCGCCCAGGTGCCGGCGGATCTGGAAACCCTCAAGCGTGATCTGCTCGAGCAACTGTACAAGCCAGTACGCTGGGTAGAATCCGTGCAGACCCTGGTCGCCAAAGGCGCGACCAATCTGGTCGAATGCGGCCCGGGCAAAGTACTGGCCGGTCTGAACAAGCGCTGCGCCGAAGGCGTATCGACTTCCAATCTCAATACCCCAGACGCTTTCGCTGCCGCCCGTGCAGCGCTGGCCTGAATCAGGAGAAGCTTGCATGAGTCTGCAAGGTAAAGTTGCACTGGTCACCGGTGCGAGCCGCGGTATCGGCCAGGCTATCGCCCTGGAACTGGGTCGTCAGGGCGCCATCGTTGTTGGCACCGCGACCACAGCTTCTGGTGCCGAGCGCATTGCCGCCACCCTGAAGGAAAACGGCATTCAGGGCACTGGCCTCGAGCTCAATGTCACTAGCGACGAGTCCGTGGCGGCTGTCCTGGCAAGCATTCAGGCGCAGTTTGGTGCGCCGGCGATCCTGGTCAATAATGCCGGCATCACCCGCGATAACCTGATGCTGCGCATGAAAGACGACGAGTGGCATGACGTCGTCGATACCAACCTGAACAGTCTGTTCCGCCTGTCCAAGGGCGTTTTGCGCGGTATGACCAAGGCCCGTTGGGGACGAATTATCAGTATTGGCTCGGTTGTGGGTGCCATGGGCAACGCAGGCCAAGTAAACTACGCTGCCGCCAAGGCCGGCCTGGAAGGTTTCAGCCGCTCACTGGCGCGTGAAGTCGGTTCGCGTTCGATTACGGTAAACTCGGTGACCCCAGGGTTCATCGATACCGATATGACCCGCGAACTGCCCGAGGCACAGCGTGAAGCCCTGCAGACGCAGATTCCGCTGGGTCGTCTGGGGCAAGCTCAAGAGATCGCGTCTGTGGTCGCTTTTCTTGCGTCTGACGGTGCGGCTTACGTTACTGGGGCTACAATCCCGGTGAACGGTGGGATGTACATGAGTTAAATGTGACGGATCGTTTCAAAAAAATGTCATACGAGCTGTCTAAAATCCGTTATAAAGCTGCAATCTATTTATAGGCAGCGGGTCACCGGGTTTGAGGAGTGAAGCTTTCAGTTGAAAAGCTGAAAAGTCTTTCTATACACTTACCCACTGGCCAGCTGCCTGAATTTGTCCATTAGGAGTGAAAACAAGGTATGAGCACCATCGAAGAGCGCGTCAAGAAAATCGTTGCCGAGCAACTGGGCGTTAAAGAAGAAGAAGTGGTCAACACTGCTTCCTTC
The DNA here is from genome assembly GCF_059716155.1 of Pseudomonas sp. LBUM1649. NCBI lineage: Bacteria > Pseudomonadati > Pseudomonadota > Gammaproteobacteria > Pseudomonadales > Pseudomonadaceae > Pseudomonas > Pseudomonas sp. LBUM1649. Next base: position 5,144,571 of record NZ_CP166807.1, on the reverse strand, counting down.
GTTGAAGACCTGGGTGCTGACTCCCTTGACACCGTTGAGCTGGTGATGGCTCTGGAAGAGGAATTCGAGACCGAAATCCCTGACGAAGAAGCTGAGAAGATCACTACTGTACAAGCTGCAATCGACTACGTTACTGCCCACCAGGCGTAATAGTTTGTAATCGTTGCTCGCTGTCATGGAAAAACCGCACTGCCATCATGGCGTGCGGTTTTTTCTTTAGGCCTGATGCAAAGTCGTCATTTGAAAAAAGGAGAGTGCTGTGTCGCGTAGACGCGTCGTAGTCACCGGTATGGGTATGTTGTCGCCACTGGGCACTGATGTGCCAAGCAGCTGGCAGGGCATTCTGGCTGGCCGCAGTGGCATTGGTCTGATCGAACACACCGACCTTTCTGCCTATTCCACCCGTTTTGGCGGCTCGGTAAAGGGCTTCAATGTCGAGGAATACCTGTCGGTCAAGGAAGCTCGCAAGCTCGACCTGTTCATTCAGTACGGTCTGGCCGCAGGTTTTCAGGCAGTGCGCCATGCCGGTCTGGAAGTGACCGACGCCAACCGTGAGCGCATCGGCGTCGCCATGGGGTCGGGTATTGGTGGACTGACCAACATCGAAGAAACCAGTCGCATCTTGCATGAGACCGGTCCGCGACGGATTTCTCCGTTCTTCGTGCCTGGCTCGATCATCAACATGATTTCCGGTTTCCTGTCCATCCATCTGGGGGCACAGGGACCTAACTATGCCATCGCCACGGCGTGTACCACCGGTACGCACTGCATCGGCATGGCTGCTCGCAACATCATGTACGACGAAGCCGACGTGATGATCGCCGGCGGCGCCGAAATGGCAGCCTGCGGCCTGGGCATGGGCGGTTTTGGCGCCTCCCGCGCACTGTCGACCCGCAACGACGAGCCGACCCGCGCCAGCCGTCCATGGGACAAGGGCCGTGATGGCTTTGTATTGTCCAATGGCTCCGGTGCGCTGGTTCTGGAAGAGCTGGAACACGCCAAGGCCCGCGGCGCGACCATCTATGCCGAACTGATCGGTTTCGGTACCAGTGGCGACGCCTACCACATGACTTCGCCGCCAGCCGATGGCGCCGGGGCTGCGCGCTGCATCACCAATGCGCTGCGTGACGCCAAAATCAATGGCGATCAAGTGCAGTACATCAACGCCCACGGCACCTCGACGCCCGCTGGCGACCTCGCTGAAGTCAATGCGATCAAGTCGGTGTTTGGCGAGCACGCCTACAAGATGGCCGTCAGTTCGACCAAGTCGATGACCGGGCACTTGCTGGGCGCGGCGGGCGCGGTCGAGGCCATCTTCAGCGTGCTGGCGATCAACAGCCAAGTGGCGCCACCGACCATCAACCTCGACGAGCCGGACGAAGGCTGCGACCTCGACTTCGTGCCACACACCGCGCGTAACATGGATATCGATGTGGTCTTGTCAAACTCCTTCGGTTTTGGCGGCACCAACGGCTCGCTGGTGTTCCGCCGGTTCGCAGGCTGATGGACAGCTGGGTCGACGGTCAGCCGGCTGACGCATTGTCGCTGAAGGATCGCGGCCTGGCCTACGGCGACGGTCTGTTCGAGACCATCGCCGTGCATGATGGCTTTCCGGTCTTGCTGGATCGTCATATGGTGCGGCTGGCCAGGGGCTGCCGGCGGTTGGCAATCAATCTGGATCATGGTGCTGTGGTCGCGGAATTGTTGACCTATGCCGAGCAACTGAACGAAGGTGTGCTCAAGCTGATCGTTACACGCGGCGACAGCCTGCGCGGTTACGCTTTCGATCCTTCGGCCCAGGCCCGTCGTATCCTGTCGGGTAATCCTCCTGCGGTTTACCCGGACGCCCATGCAGAGCAGGGCATTCGCCTGTTCCCGTGCACCACACGACTTTCCTTGCAACCCCTTCTCGCAGGTCTCAAGCACTTGAACCGTCTTGAGCAGGTGATGGCGCGCGCCGAATGGCAGGACACCGAACATGCCGAAGGCTTGATGCTCGATCAGGCCGGTCGCGTGATCGAGGGCGTGTTCAGCAACTTGTTCCTGGTGCAAGACGGCGTGTTGATCACAGCGGATCTGAGCTGCTGCGGCGTAGAAGGTGTGATGCGTGCCGAGTTGTTGTCTCAGGCCGAATCTTTGGGCATCCCCATACAAATCACCGATATCACGCTCGAGCAGCTGCAAGGCGCTGACGAAGTCTTTGTCTGCAACAGCGTGTATGGCGTTTGGCCGGTGCGCGCCTATGCCGCACTGAGCTGGCCGGTTGGGCCGCTCACCCGTAAACTCCAAACCATTGCCCGCGCGCTACTGGATGCTTGATACGTGAGACGTAAATTCTTGCTGCTGCTGGAAACCGGACTGGTTCTGGCGGGGCTGATGTTGGGTGCTTCTGCCTGGAAAATTCATTCGGCACTGGTGCAACCGCTGAATATTACACAGGAAGAACTGCTGGAGGTGCCCAAGGGCACCACCCCGAACCGCACCTTCCTGCGGATGGAAGCCGATGGTGTCATCAAGGACGCCTTCTGGCTGCGCGTCTATTGGCGCTTCAACTTGCCTAAACAGCCGTTGCACAGCGGTGAGTACCGCATGAAGCCCGGCATGACCGTCGAAGGTCTTATCGATCTGTGGAAGCGCGGGGAAATGGTGCAGTACAGCCTGACCCTGGTCGAAGGCTGGAATTTCCACCAGGTCCGTGCGGCTCTGGCCAAGGAAGAAAAGCTTGAGCAAACCCTGAACGGGTTGAGCGATAGCCAGGTCATGGACAAGCTCGGCCATAGCGGGATTTTTCCTGAAGGGCGATTCTTCCCCGACACTTACCGCTTCGTGCGTGGCATGACCGACACCGAGCTGCTGAAAACAGCTTACGACCGTCTCGACGAAGTGCTGGCCAAGGAGTGGAATCAGCGTGCGGCCGACCTGCCTTACTCCGGACCCTATCAGGCGCTGATCATGGCCTCGCTGGTGGAGAAGGAAACCGGCGTGCCACAGGAGCGCGGGCAGATTGCCGGTGTATTCGTGCGTCGCATGGCGATCGGCATGCTGTTGCAAACAGACCCGACGGTGATCTATGGCCTGGGTGACCGGTACAACGGCAGGCTGACCCGCGCCCATCTCAAGGAAGCGACCCCTTACAACACCTATATGATTTCCGGTCTGCCGCCGACCCCGATTGCCATGGTCGGCCGCGAAGCCATCCACGCGGCGCTGAATCCGGTGGAGGGCACCAGCCTTTACTTCGTGGCTCGCGGTGATGGCAGCCATGTGTTTTCCGATGATCTGGACGCGCACAACAACGCCGTGCGAGAGTTCCAGCTCAAACGTCGTGCCGATTACCGTTCCAGTCCCGCGCCGGTGACCACGCCCGAGGCGCGGGATGCCCAGGCGCCGCAAACCGAGGCTGTGGAACTCGAGACTGTGGCACCTGAGGCGGCGCAACCTGAGGCGGCGCAACCGGAGGCCCCCGAGGCCCAGCCCCCTGTCCCGGCGGCTTCGCCCGACACGGCGCCCGAGGCTGCACCTGCGGAGCCAGCGCAAGAACCCGCGCTTGAACCTGCAGCCGCGCCGAAACCGGAGCCGGTGCCGCAAACGGAACCGCAAACGGAACCGAATGCAACAACATCGCAAAGCCCGCAATGAATCTGACTAAGGACTGCCTGTGACTGGCTTGTTTATTACGCTGGAAGGCCCGGAAGGCGCCTTATATTCCCTTTGGTTCCAGTGTAAACCTACTCCAGTAAACGCTCCTTAGCGAAAACGTCAACTAGAATCGCCCCCTCCCATCAAGCCATAGCCATCTTTCGCCCAACGCAACCCGTAGCCGGAGGGAAGGCCTGCGTCCGGGTGGGGGAGTGGTGGCTTGACGGATACATTTTCTTCTACCACCCTGTAAACTACTTCCTTCACTTCGACTAACCAGATAGCGGGACAAGCAAATGGCAAAAGGTTGCCTGATCGTGTGCGATGGTAACAACGGAGCAGGCAAGTCTTCGGTCATCCGCGCGATCAAAGAGTACTTGGAATTTCAAAACCACCAGGTTGTTATCACTCGTGAGCCTGGAGGTACTCGGATTGGTGAAAAGATCCGTGAGGTGGTACTCGACCCAGAAACTCCTGAGCTCTGTGATACCACTGAGCTGTTATTGTTCGCAGCTGCGAGGGCTCAGCATCTAAAGGAAAAGATCATTCCTGCGATTGAAGCTGGAATGATTGTGATATGTGATCGCTTCACGCCGGCAACCATCGCGTTCCAGCACTATGGCCGGGGAATACCTCTGAGTCTAGTTCAGAGCATCAATAGCTTCGCTCTTGAGGGATTTGCACCTGACCTCAACATCATTCTGGATGTAGATCCAGAAGTCGGCATGAAGAGAGTGGCATCCCGAGGTGAAGGGCTTGATCGTATGGAAATGCAGCAGCGAGAATTCCTTGCAAGGGCTCGGGAGGGTTTCTTGCGTCAAGCAGAAGAGTCGCCTGAGACATTTGTCGTTGTTGATGCGTCTCAGTCGTTTGAGGCCGTGAGTAGCCAAGTACTCGCGGTAGTTGATGACTTGCTGGCGAAGCTTGCGTAGGTGTCGTCATGCGATACTTAACCTTGTATCGCAGTGAAACAAGCTCAACCTCGACCGACCAAGTCACAATCCAATCGAATTATCTGGGCAGAGAAGATTTCGACTTATCTCTGCCTCTCCATGCGGGTCTGCACTACGTATTTGTACGTGGTGTAAGAATGACTTCATATGCGAAAGGCTATGAGCTCCGCATGGCCGTCAATGCCTTCCTCGATTTCACATCGAAATATAACGGCACTGTGGTGCCTGAATTGCGAATCGAGTCATTGAGCGATGTGGGTGTTGAAGAGTATTCCGTATTTGAGGAATATCTTCGGCGGAGCGAACGCCGGATATATTTGGCCATTCGGTTGCGCTCAGCCTTCAAGCTCATCGCGCGCAAATACGACGATGGGATGCCCCATTTAAAGCTCCGCAGAATCGAAGAGCCCGCAACTACACCTTCTGAGCCATTGAGTGACACTGCTGATCAAGACTTCTATGAAGTAATGCATAAGGAAGTCAAGCGGCTGCTGGATAAGTTGAAGTTTAAAGAAGCTGTGGCAGTTGCTCGGCCTTACGATAAGTGGGAAGTGTGGGATATTTGTCGCGAGCTCTATAGCTTAAGACGCGGACAGCGTTCCAGTTGGGTAATCGATCCTGTGCGAGCTGCCGCTACCTTAGCGTACGAGGGATATCCTTTTCATATGTGCAACGCACAGATCGACGCTTGCTCCGAGGATGCGCGGACTTCATCGCTGAGCTCGACAGGAAGAACACCTTTAGAATTTGTCTTGTCTTGCTGTATTTATAAAGGGTTTCTAAGGTTTCGTGCCCCAGACTCCATCGAATTGGTTGAGCTGTTTAAGCTTATGTATCCAACCTCACAAGATCAAGCCTCTTTGGCCATGTTTATTCAGCGGCAACTGGGGTGGAACAAGGAAGTGGTGCTCGCTTTGGATATCGATGATTATCTGCATCCTATTTCAGAGCTTGCACATGACGATTCTGTATTGTTGTTGTCTCAAAAAGTAAAATCGCAAGGGCAAGGTGAGACATACGAAAAACCGAAGGCTATGTTTGCGACAAGTAGCCGATCCGACGTTTATTCAGGCTTCAATTTGATCCACTTGGCCGGAACTTTGTCCAAAAAATGTCGCGACCTTTTGAAAAGGGATGCTAGCGTCGAAGTGGACGATTGTCGCCTTAGCTCCCCATTCCTTTTTCTTGCGGATCCAAGGTTACCGTGGAGTCCATCTGAGCGAATCCATTCTTTAGACAAACAAATGCATTGGAATGTGGGAGTGAGGGGATTTTTGGCTGATGCGAAGCTCGTAGATAACGGCGTTCCGCTTGTAACTGGAGCAGATCTCCAAAATCGGTTGCGGGTGACCTCCCTCCAGAGCAACAAGCAGCTCCATAAGCACCCTGTGGCCCTCACAGCCCTGATCTATGGCCATTCCGACCCTGTCACCACAGATACCCATTACGATCGTTCTGTTTACGCCATGGCGGATCGAAGAAAGCGCTTTCACGCGTTTCAACAGACTTTCATCGAAAAAAGCCAAGGCGGTCAGTTCAAAGGCTTTATAGCTAATCGAGAATCCAATGGTGGCACTTCGGCCCGCTTCAGAATCTTGACTGTAATGGGGCATGAGCGTGCTTTGTGGGCGTGTATGGACTCTTGGAATCCCTCATACCCTGGCAGCCAGTCATTGCCTCCAGGAGCGCGCTGTACGCGTCTTGATAAGTGCAATTGCTGCGACAAATGGTGCGTGCTGGAGGATTCATTGCCTTTTCTGATGGAGCGGGCAACCACCTTGGAGCTCCAGATTGAAAGGGATCCTCTTGCTCATCACATCTATGCCAATGAGCTTGTGGTGCTTCGTCATGTTCTGGACTCCTGGGGTAACAAAAGTGCGCTTGAGCTAGCAAAGGAGTACCGCAGAAGGTTTGAGGCACTGCTGCCTTTGGATCTTAAATCTCTCGTCGCTTATATCGAGGATTGATGATGGACTCCATTGATAAAGACGATGACGACGACTTCAAAAAATTAATGGAAGAGATTGATCTTGAAGCTCGTCAGGCAGCCAACGCCTATTTTGAGGAGCTCTATGAGGCATCCCATGGACATTCTAGTAGTTTGGTGGTTGATGAGGTATCTGATAAAGAAATTTCGTCTCTAGAGCATGAATCCAAACCTCAACGAAAAGGTGGCTTGAAATTTAAGTTGGCTGCCGCTCCATCTGGCGATTTTCCAGTTTCAGTATATTCATCCTACAATCAAGGTCGCTGGATCTTGATGGAGGGGGGCGAATACTGTGAGGTCTCAATTTTGATTCAAAATGCTCCTCAGGATTTGCAATCATTAAAGCGGGCAATATCATACTATTTTTTGCCATCCACAAATCCTTTCGGAACTATAAGAAGTTACGTATCGTCGATGAACTATGCGGATGCATTCAAGTATGTGCAGCGCTTCGTATTTGAAGAGAATCGGCTGAGTGGTGTGACGGACTTTGCGTCAATTATAAGTGCGGATATGTTGAATCACGCGCTTGATGATTGCAAGGCTCAAGCATACCCACATTCGTATTCAATGCTTTTCTTCTATATAAATTTTTGGCTGGCGATATCGGCTCAGCGCCTCATTCCTGACGAATTTTGTTTGGATGTTGATATCAATGAGATTGATACTTTCGAGAGAAGGAAGGATGTTTATGATTTCATTGCCTCTAATTCTGTCGGATGGAAACCATTTTCAGACGACGAACTGGGCCATTTGCTGAGCTACGCATATTTTTGGATTGATGACGCTATCCCTGTTATTGAGAGTGTACAACGATATATTTCGGATCACCCAAAATTATCGAAGAAAAAACCATCCACTGTTAGTCGTTGTGATGAGCGTTATGAGCAGGTTCTGGGACAGCAGGTGAAGGGTGTTGAAATTTTAGGTTTCGGCTGTTCGACTACAGTCCAGCGGGTTACTACATCATCAGGGCGTCGTTGCGAGTACGTTAGAATTACATATAGCTGGAGAGATAAATATCGCGCTGCGGTCGACCGGGTGCGGAATGCGATATTCATTCTCTTTTCTTTATTGACGGGAATGCGAAAAAGAGAAATGGCCGCCCTGCAGTTCGACGATGTCGAGTGTGGGGCTGATGGGATCTGGCGAGTATCTTTTGCGAGGTATAAAACAAGCACAGATCCTAATTTTTTAGGAGATGCTGACCATATTACTATTCCTGATTATCTGGGGGAGTCGATAGAGTCATATAAGAAAATTAGAAAGTTTGGTGGTTATTATTTGAAAGGTTATATTTTTCAACCGGCATCAGGTAACGTCACTGTCAATAGGACAGACCGCATGATCGCGAGGGTTGCGCGGAATGTAGGGCGGGAAACTGGTGTGCCTCAACTGCATATCCATCGATTCCGCAAGACTATTGCGGAACTGCTAATCAATGAGTCTGAGGCTAATATTGACGTGATCCGTATGATATTTGGACATAGCTCATATATCATGACTCTGCGCTATATCGCTCGTAATCCTTTCTTGGTGTCCTCGGTCGTTGATACTCTAAAAGAACATTTTGCTGATGATTTTGTAGATGTGGTACGTGCCATTCATACTGGTGTCTACGCCGGTGATGCTGCTCACCGGGTCGCTGATCAGATTAATAAACGACCGGATCTTTTTTCTGGCACGGTGTTGAAAACAACGGTCATGCAGTATGTCAAACATCTATTTGAAGGAGGTTCATCGTTTCACATTCAACGTACCTCCATCGGGACTATCTGCATGTCCCATACCTATCATGGTACAGGCGAACTTCCCCCCTGTCTGGCAGCAATGCCCAACTTGACTTTTCCGGTCAGGCCAGATTTTTCCAGCTGTCAGATCCATTGCGAACACAATTTGATTCTTCAGGGGTCAAAAGAGGCGCTTGAGCATAATCTAAAGTTCTACAGAACTATACTCGTCAATAAAACAAAACTTAGGCCTGAGGCAGTTAAGGAACTGGAGCATAAGATTTCAATAAATGAAAGATTGCTTGGTGAGCTACTGGCCTCTGCTGCCAGGAACATAAGTCACAGGCTTTTAGAATGACCGGGGAGGTTCTATATCGTGAGCATAACTGACACTGAAGAGAGAATTGTCTCGGTCATCTGTGAGCACTTTTTGAGTGGAGAGAGAGATAAGCTGACCATAGCGGTGGTTTCCGAGCGTGCAGGGATATCCCGCCAAGCCTTTCATAAGAATTATTTGCATTTGAAGCCGTTTATCACTGGGCAGCGAAACGTTGATGAGCTTTTGCTCAGACAAGGGGTTGATACCTCTAAAGTTATATTGCAGATCCAGAAGTTGCTGAGGGATGTCGAGGCGGAGCTTCAAGAAGTACGCTCTTCACAGGACACAAGGTTTGAGCAGTTCGAAAATAATATCCTCACTTCTTTGATGACTAGCGATATTCTTACTCATCGCGCTAAAGAGTTGACTGCGGCGCTGCGGAAGAAGGCACTGCATATCGAAGTGCTTAAGCGTGAGTTGGATGAGAAGGAAGTCGAGTTAACCTTGGCCAATAGCAATTCTGAGTCGATCCCACCACCTGCGCGCAGTAAAAATTTAGACGTCCATATTTTCAAGCCAGACCTGGCTGCTGCCATTGCAAGTTTTGCAAACGGCAGTGATCCTGAAGCCTACCTGGCACTGAAGGACAAAGCGATCAACGCCATGCAGCAAAAAGTGCTAAAGATTCTGAGGAAAGTCACAATTAGGGTGGTAGTATTTCAAGAGCGGTACCTTTGTTCATTTGAGAAATTTATTAATCGGAACTTTTCAGATAGCACCTCAATCGTGATAATAAATTTGCCGATCTACTCTCGAATTGATCTCAAGGAGTTCATCCAAAGTCTGAAAGGGGCGATGCCCTTGGAGCTCTACGCTCCCCATTGTGAGAGTGAGGCTATTATCAACGCGCAGCGTGGATTTTTGTTCAGGAACATTCCCGAATTTGAGTTCAAGGCCTCAGCACGAGAATCTTTGCCTACCATCCATGATGGGTATGACAGAGTGACGATCTTCAGAGTCACTCAAGGAGATTAAATGATTTCCATATTGAGGAGACAGCTGACCTATCCGGATGTTTTCAATCCTGGAAGGATCAGAACCCATTACGTGCTCATTGCCAAGCGTAAGAGTAAGATGACAATGCTTAGTCATGCGAATCTTTATCTGCAAGATGTAAGTTCGTCAATGGCTACATCAAATAAATATTCCAATCTCATTTCCATGTTTTACCGGTTTCTTTCGCCGCTTGATAAGTATCTTGATGTTTCGGTGTCAAGCTATCACTCCCTTGTTGATAACCAGGATATAAAGGATTGGCAGGTACAGAGAGAAATTGATCGGGTTTCTGCGCAGTCGTCGAGACCAAGCACTGAGACTATCGTGGACGATGGGAAGATTATTTATAAGTTTTTTGAGTGGCTTGGAAAGAAGGGGTATCCAAGCTGTGTAAATTTCGAGTACACAACATGGCAGCCAGACTTTAAAGATGAACAGCTGTTGGCCCACATCAAGAAACAAGCCCTGACTACCCTCGATGGTCGAGGCGTGCGTGCGCTCGATAGAGAGTTTAACCAAACTCGATCTTACTCTTTGCCCACAAATCATGAAATGAAGAGTTTGATCTTGGGTTACAACGATCCGGTCTACGCTGCGATGTTCAAACTTTCGCTTGGGACGGCTATGAGACCTATGGAGCTCTGTAATTTTCCATATATAGGAAATGGTGAAAATTCCCATATCTTGCCATTTGAAAACATGCGTTACGAAGGCGAGACGGTAGACTATAAAGTTATAAAAGGTAAAGGCGATAAGTCTCGTAATGTTGTCATTCACACACTTGACTTGAAGGCTCTCGACGATCACTACATTACAAAGTACTACGCTCACCGTGCTGAGTTGTATGCGAAGCGTTACGGCAAGCCTTGCCCACCCTCAATATTGTTTTTGTCCTCTCGAGGTGTACCCGTCACGCCTAAGATGATTTCTCGCCGTACTGTTGATGCGAGGGAGCGTGCTCGAAGGCTAGATCCGTCCATACGAAAGTCCATTCGATTCTATGATGCCCGGCATTGGTGGCCCACCATCTTCCTGATCCGGCGCTTCAAGAAAGCATTGCTGGGCCAAATGAGCGAGGTGCGTGATGCCGCCGCGATGCAGGTCATAAAAAACCAGATGGGACACGCTCACCTGATTACAACCTACAACCACTACCTTGATCTCGCTAGGGTGTTATTGCTGGCTCACGAGGGCTTTGTCCACGAACTCGTAACGAACCCATCCAAAACCATTGAGCAGTATTTGGATTCCCCCACATTGCTCTGACATCTCGGTCGTTCCCCATCCGCTATCAGGCCGAAGGCGAGGGTAGCTTGAGTGGGGGGAGGGCGAAAGCGCGTGTTTGCTCGGTGGTGACCCTCCTGCCTTCGCCGCTCCCACCGTGATGAGCAAGAGGTCATCCAGGGGCTAAGCCATAATTTTTACGAACTCGGACATCAGTTGGTCTCTCGTTCGCCCGATGAGTCAAACGCAGATGCAATCACTAACAATCGCCTATTCGATTTGAGCGATGTCCCTTAAGGTGTCCTCACCTCTTGAGAACTAAGCTCTGGTATCAAGTGGCTTCAACCTAATCATCTCCGCCTTCCATCTTGGAACGTGCGCACTTGCTCATGTTGAAAGCATCAAGCCTCTCCGCTTTCTCGCACATAAGACCGCCGCGAGCTTGATCCACAGTCTGAGCATGTCGAGCCAGGGAAATTAAGTTGTCTTGCTGCCTCAGCTTGAGTGATATCGATCACAGTGCTTAGTCGTGGACAACCTTTTCACTGCTCGCCTGTACCAGAGGCTTTTTCCTAAGCTATTTCTACGGATTTTTTTGTGCCACAGCCTTCCAACCGTTGATTTCGGCAATCCCAAAATCTCCACAACCTCAGCTTGGCTACGACCTTCTTTTTCCGCTCCTGGACTGCTTCCCATTTTTTCCCGCAGCTACCGTCTGCGGATGGGATAGCTTCTCAGACTAGCTGAGGAGAGGTGCATCCAGCAGTTCCAATTGATCTAACTCTTTCAGAGCCAAATGCAGAATTTCCTCGGCGGATCTTTGGTCTTGGGCTGTATGATCAAGGGCCCGGAGGGATACTGGATGCAGATGGAGAGCCTTTGCGAGTTCCTGGCTGACTTCTAGGGTCGCCTACGTTTTGACCGCTTCGAGTGGGCTCACATGCGACTGCGTTACGGTCGTCGCAATGTCGCCCAGTGGGAGACCCTGTCGGGGAAGCGCTGGGCCTAGATGTTATTTTTTTCCCTGATTTTTTTGCAGTATCTGGAAACTGTTGCCGGGCTGAGCTCAAGGTTTTTAGCAATACTCTTCTGATCCAAGCCCGTATGTAGAAGGGCTTCGATCTTTACTTCAATCACTTTCTGACGCGATTCATTGGAGAGGCCTTCTGTACTCTGAGCTCGGTCAACTTCATTCTGGAATGCTTCGAGCAACCCGCTCTGTCCGAGAAGGTCAGTGTCGGCAAGAGCCCCCTTCATCGTCTCCTGAATGGACTGTCCCTTCCGAACGGACTCGCACAGAGCGATCATCACAAGCGGTTCGATTTTCAGAACGGCAGCGATGCCAATTAGCTTATCAAGCGTAACGCTCGAATTTCCGTTCTCAAGCCAGCTTGTGTAATGACGCCCCATCGCTTCTGAGAATTCATCCTGGCTCATGCCCTTTGCTTTACGCAGAGCTCGCAGCGTGACAGCGAAGGCGCGCCTCATTGACATCATGTATCCCCAAAAGGAAGGGATAAAGCCATGTTGCTTCGATTTCATCGACCGTATATATTAGGCGGATGAAATTTATGGCGATTAGGGAGGCGAATTTTCGATTTTGCACGGCTCACGCTCGTCTATTTTTCGACTCAGGTAAAACATTAGCCATAAATTGACACTGTTACCAAGGAGGTGAGGGTATGAGAATTCACTTGCTGTCAGACCTCCACCTTGAGTTCCAGGACTTCTCGCCTGCTACGCATGATGCAGATGTTGTCGTGTTGGCAGGGGACATCGATCTACTGGCCAGAGGGGTGGTATGGGCTAACAAAAACTTCCACTGCCCGGTGATCTACGTTGCTGGAAACCACGAACTCTACAAAGGCCACCTAAACCGAACGTTGGAAAAAATGCGTGAGAAGGCGCTGCCTCATGTTCACGTTTTAGAGAACGATGAAGTAGTGATTGATGGCGTAAGGTTTCTTGGCACAACAGGCTGGACAGATTTTTACTCAACAGACAATGTTACAGCTGCGCTTCATACCGCCCAGATTTCCATGAATGATTATAAGCAGATTCGAATGGGAGCTAATTATCGGCGCATCAAGCCAATAGACCTCCAGCAAAAGTCGCAATTTGCGAAACACTGGTTGCTCTCGAACTTGTCCACCAAATATCAAGGAAAGACGGTCGTCGTAACACATCATGCGCCTTTACCCGAATGTGCCCCTGGAATTAAGTATGAACTAGGGAATTTGGCTGCAGCTTATGTCAATGACTGGCAGGAGTTTGCAGGATGCAACATAGAAATTTGGTTGCATGGACATACGCACATCGGCTACGACAAAACAATAGAAGGCATTCGCTATGCGTCCAATCCGAGGGGCTATCCTTTTGAAGAGACCGGTTTTGTAAACGACCTAATACTTACCATCTGAATTCAGATTAGCGCCAAAGAAATAAATCGTCAGCCAGGAGTAGTGTTTTGTTCAGAACAAACGAGAGTCAACTGCACGGAAGATTTAAAATGCCGGATGAAAACCTCCTGCTGTGGAAATCAGTAGATCTTAGTCACAACCAATATTCTTTCTTGATAGAAGGGGTAGGGTTTTTCGATGGGACTATGGGGCCAAGCGCGCGCCTCGTCTGTGACGCAGCATCGGTTCAAAATATTTGCAATTCGGGCGATTCAGAGTTTCTTGCTGTCACCAAGGTATACCTCATCTCGCCGCCTTGGATGAACCGGCAGCATGAACGTCTGATGGAACCGCTTTCCGAAATCAGATTGCAAAGTTCTGACAAAGAACCACCAATCTACGAATTCGTAACCATGGCTGGGCAAACCTATACAAGCGCGCCTCAACCTAAATCAATTTGAGATTTTACTATGGTGACGTTGGATGAAATCTCTCAGCTCTTTTACGGCGCGGGAGAAGAAATTCCTGGTTGGAGTGGCTCGCAAGAAGACCTGATCACTTTGGCAGCACGGTCGTTCCCAGGTAAAGCATTCTGCATTGTACGGAAGTGGATCTTGATCGACCTCACCGTAACGCCCGATGAAAAGGAAAAGCTGACGAACCTCGGTCTGCTTCCTGCGACGCTGTTTGCTCACGAAGTAGTCCTGCACAGCACTGGTCGTTTCGAGCCGAGTATGTTTGTACGCAGCTATTTCGGAAAATCCTTCACCGAAGGCTGTTTGTTTGAAACCAAGAACACCGTCTACCTCCTCTGGGGCTCAGGTCAGAGAAAAGAGGCCTCCGTCGGTGCAGCTTTTTCGATGTCGGCCTGACGAGTGAAACGCGCCGGCAAATCATCTGGATTCGTTTTGGAGTATTTTCGGGATGTCTGAAATCATGGAAGTCGAATTTCATAGCAAAGAGTTGACCGACTTTCAGCTGTGCCGCCTCGGGCGAGCGAGCATCCGAAAGTATTCGGTACCGGTCACCGCATTCGTCAGTGATGTCTTCATAGCAGATGACACATGCGTTGGGGTGTCCTTCGATCACGTTGCGCAAGGTGATGCTTTTCGACCAGCAGATGGCAGTCTTCTTCGGACGGGGAAAATTCAGAAGGCGCAAAAGGAGGGGCGTTTCTGGCTTCTTGAAACTCAAAATGGCAACTACGTCCTCTGCAGCTTCGGCGTTTTTCAAGGTAGTTGTCGCATCAACCGTCTAACTATGCCGCTCTTTTCTCGACCTGTTGCTCTCGATCGGGGTTCAACAACACGGTGCCGATCGGCTCCCAGTTACGTGTCTGACCCGACCACCGTTCTGGCGTTTTCTCCTTGGCTCGTTCGTACAGCTCATGTCGCCGGGCCAAGACCTGATGGTCCAGTCCTCGATGCCGCTCAGCCGGTGTGACGAACCGGATTCGGCTATGCCGGTGCTCGTTGTTGTACCAGCGCATGAAATCCCTCACCCAAGCTCGTGCGGCGTCCAGACTGGCAAAGCCATCCTGCGGCCATTGCGGGCAGTATTTCAGCGTTCTAAACAACGACTCTGAGTATGGATTGTCGTTGCTCACCCGCGGTCGGCCCCGCGAGGGCGTGATGCCCAGTTCGTACATCTTGCTCAACAGCGTCACCGATTTCATCGGCGCTCCGTTGTCCGAGTGCAGCACCAGCGGTTCGTGTAAACACTGCTCGCCGATCACGCTGCGTTGCAGCAGCACGGCGGCTTTCTCGCCGCTTTCCGCGTCGTAGACCTCCCAGCCCACGGCCTTGCGGCTGTAAATATCCTCGATCAGATAGAGGTAGTAATACTGGCCGCGTATCGGCGACGGCAGATACGTGATGTCCCATGACCACACCTGATTGGGCGCTTCAGCCGCATGCGTCGTTGGGGCCGCGTGCCGCCTGGGGCGCTGACTACGGCCTCGATGTTGCTGTTGACCCGTCGCTCGCAAGACGCGATAAAACGTTGCCTCCGACGCCAGATAGCGCCCTTGATCGGCCAGGCGCGGCACAATCTGGCTCGGCGGCAGGTGGGCGTACTCCGGGCTGTTGCACAGCGTCACAATGGTCTGTCGCTCAGCCTCGCTCAGCGCATTTCGCGGCGTTGGCCGTGTGGCAGTCGTTCGGGCATCAGCCTGGATAACGTCTGTTTCAGTCCACCGCTGCAAGGTCCGCAGCGATAGTCCGATTTCCCGGCAGGCCCTGATTTTTCTGGCTCCCGCCACGACCGCGTTGCTCAGCCAGCCAACGAGTAACTGCCGTTCTGGCAAAGACGTCAGTTGTCCTCGTTGTCGGTCCCCCAGTAGTCGTTGAGCTTTTTTCGCAGCACCAACAACGCAGCTGTTTCAGCGAGCGCCTTGTCTTTGCGGCGCAGTTCGCGCTCAAGTTCCTGGATGCGTTTCTTATCTTTGCGAGACTGCTCCCGATCTTCTTTTTGCTGGGCCTTGTCCGATTTCTGGCCGGTGATGAAGGCTTGTCGCCAGGCAGTGATTTGCTCGGGGTAAAGGCCTTTGCGGCGGCAATACTCGCCCAGGTCGATCTCGGACAAACCGGCGGCTTCAAGGACGACAGCAAACTTGGTTTCGGCTGACCAGTTCTCGGTGAACGGCTTGTTTTCGGACACTGCACTTCCTTCAGAACTGAGCTGCTTGCGCCAGTTGGACAAAGACATTTCGCTGACCCCTTCGCGCCGGGAAACCTCGGCCATCGACAGGTTCAGCGGGGGAAGCAGCATCTTGAGTAATGCGGCTCTGCGTTCAGGTGAATAGTACGGCACGACCAGTCTCTTTCCGCCCCCGATATGCTTTTTCAGGAAAAATCGGAGAGGCGACAACTATCCTGACACCGGGGGGCTTCCTGCGAGATTTTGGGCGGCGCAGTTTTCGCGAGTTGCTTCGGTCAGGTGAACGTTGCTGATGGGGTAGCTCAGCAACGTTTCAATGCCGCAACAGGACGCTGATACTGTTGCACCGTACACATCATATTTTCAGCCATCTTCAATCTGTAGGCTGTGTTTAATATCCGTAGTCAGCCAGCAATTTCTATAGAACCTCACGTCACCGCCGGAAGATGCTCAGGACTGGATAATCCCGGTGGGTGTCTCTCGAAGACAGATGCCCAGCATCCACTAAGCCATGGATGTATCCCTCAGCTTTGCCCCTGGCTTCAAGCAAGGCTTCAATGGAAGTACTTTTGTAAATGTCGCCAGCGATTAGCTGCCACCGCTGCTTCTGTCGGCGCCTAGTAGGGTCGTCCGAAAATTTTGGCGCGCTGATCAGTGCGGTGAAATCGGTAGGTACGCTGGGTGTGCTCAAGATGAATTCTCATAACGTTGTCATCTGAGTGGAGGCTATCACGCGCACACTATATGGCCGGTTACTGGCTGTTGTATCGTTAAAAACAGCCACACAGCCGAGAGATGAAACGCTCGATATTCGTTCCAGCCAGGCAATCCGACCCGCGCTAGCCGGTGAGAGATGAAAACCCCGATATTCCTCCGAGGCCCGGAGTTGCGCGCGTCAGCAACCCTGGAATTGAGAGACAGAGCTCTCGATATTCGTATCCGCCAGCTTATTCGCCCGCGCCTTCAGATGGGAGATGAAACTCCTGATATTCGTCTCAGGCCCGCATTGTCTGGCTCAAACGTCGATGGAGCGTCGAGAGATGAAACGCTCGATATTCGTATCGGCCAGCTGATTTATCCCGCTCCAGCCGGTGGGAGATGAAACTCCTGATATTCGTCTGATGCCCGCGTTTTAAGACTTAAATAGCCTTAGAGCGCCGAGAGATAAAACCCTCGTTATTCGTCTCAACCAGCTGATTGGGCCCGCGCCTCCAGGTGGGAGATGAACCCCCCGATATTCGGCTGTGTAGTGGTCAACTAATCCCGGACACGACGTTAAGTTTTTCCTCGGCCCGAGCTGGCACCAACCCATCGTTGAATTGGTGAGGCCGCACCCAGTTATACCGATGCATCAAGAAGTGGCTGATATCGCGCTGGGCTGCTTGAGCTGTTCTGTAGCCCGTGGTCGGTATCCGCCGCGCTATTTCCTCGAGGGCGATGAGCTGATCATCCGGGCTGTGGTGACGTTCAGCGTGGGTGCCCATGATCCGAAAGCCTGATCCTGTATTTGCTCTCATCGAACAATTGCTTCTATGCGAGCTGCGAGCGCGTATTCCGATTGACCTGGCCAAGACACCTATCGTGGTGCTATCGAACAACGATCTGAATAGGGCGTGATCGCCTGCAGTTCCTGGAGGGGATGGGTAGCAAGACCGCTTGGAATCTTTCCAAAACGGATCCCTGAACGCTGCGCAAGAAACTCAGTGTGGTGATCGAGAAGACGGCTCTGAACTGGCGGGTAAGCCGAAAGCAAATGCACGCGCCAGATCATCACGTGGTAGTTGGGAGGAGCGAGAAAACATTATCGGAAGGGGAAGAGTCATCTATAGGAAGCCAACTTCCCTCTGGGCGATGGCAGCCAAATAGTAATGCCCACTACTTGAAATGGAAGGGTAGAATCCGCGAGCGCTCGGCATGAGTCGACGCCGCTGGATTTCCAGCGTCCTTTTCGTAAGAAACCTTTGAATGGTGAACTTATGACACTACTTTTCTTTAACGAGGTGATTAATGGCTACAGGCGACGACGATATTAAACAAACCGAGCAACTGGTTCAAAAGCTGCACTCTGGAGGTAAGCTGAGCGTAAAACTGCTCCCGGGCGGCTCAACTTCCTACAGGGCTCAGGATTCCGGGCATGAGAATGCTGAGTACTACGGATGCCCTCAAAAGCCTGAAGAACTGGGTAGGTTTAACGATCCCAAAAAAGAAATCGGGATCTGGTATGGGGCTGAACACCCTAGCGGAGCGCTGGCCGAGACGTTCGGAAGGCTTCGGCCCAAGGAGTCGAGAGGGCTGGGTATCGTAATCAACGCCACAGATCTCGAAACGAGGGATATGTGTGTAGTTGAGACGACCCGAGATTTGAAGCTGCTGAATCTGAGGCTATGTCTGTCCAAAATGAACCGGACGGTGGACGAAGTGACCGGCCCTGACTATACGCTTACGCAAGAAATTGTGGCAGCGGTGGCCAGGTTGCCAGGCAACCCTTTCGATGGTATCGCTTACGAGTCACGGCATCACCCGGACGGCCACAGTTGTTATGCACTGTGGACGGCACCAGGTGAGGCCACAACGGTTAAGACCGTTAAGATGACGAAGCTTTCGGAGTTCGAGTACAAAGGAGAACTTCCGGAAGGCTTTGAAGAAGACAGCATTGATGCAGAGGAAATCATGACCGAAATCCTCGGCTATAAGGTGCTTGGCTCTTAAGCTCCGCTACCTTTCACACAGCGCCCCACCTTTGGGTGCGCTGTTTTTTAAGCAGGAGTTGAGCTCATGAAAAGAGCAGCTTCACGCTTGATAGCACTCAACTGTTCCTCATTAGCTCCGTCTTTTAGTACTACATACGGTAACTCTACCTGCCCATCACCGAAGGCAATAGGGTTTAGGAAAAATGTACACTGAGCCTCGGCGCTGACATTTTTTTTCATCAGACCCAAAATTTCTTCGAGGTGAGGCAACTTCACGTCCCCCACAAATTGGAATGCAGGGTAGAGGTAATCGTTTCCTTCCTGGATCGCGATTAAAGTACCCTTCTTCACGTGGTTATTAATGGTTTGCCTCGTCGTACCCAAGGCGCTCGCTACAGCCTGACTTTTCAGTACACCGCCAAACTCTTTGAGTCGTTCGAAGAACTCAATCTTTGCGGCTACGCGTCGAGCTTGCTTTCGGGTCTCCCGAGTACTCAGGGCCCCGGCAATAGATCCGCTGGCCGCAAGCTTTTGTAGAAGCTCTGCATCAGTCAAGGATCCGAGATTTTCCTTGGTTTTTTCCTCAGACCACTGCTGGAACACATTGGTTAGGAGCTTCAGCACGCGCACCGATCCACCTGCTACATCTGGAACCTTTTCCAGGGTGGCAGCCAGGGTATCGACTATTGCATGAATTGAATTGTGCGAGTCCATAAAGCACCTCAGCGTTCTTGATTGACGATTTACTATAACAATTCATATAAAAAATCGTCAAACATAATTTACTGGTCAGGCGACGGACGGAGCCGGGAGCGTCTGGGAAAACCACGCCCGAGCCGACTTAATCGTAGGTGGATTGGGGGATGATGATTGATCTTCTTGGAAGGGTAGGGATGGGGGCTGAGATGCCGAACCTGATGATGCTTGAGGCAGCAACTGCATGGCACCGTTGCCTCATGAGCTGCTGTGGGATACACATCCCCGGATGTCTGTCGCCGTGGCGATTTGTCCATCGGGATTTTCGACCTGGGAATGGCTTCAGCTATGCGCTATCTCATGGGCAAACCCGCAGGGGTAAGATCTTATTGGTGCTGTATGGGAGACTGCGACTCGCCAGTGCTTTGTCATCGTACGTCCCAAGCTTTAGCTGGCACCGCTCAGCGAAATGTAGGCATGCCCGTAAGAGGGGCCAGTAAATCTTCCTTGTCATCCTCTTCGCGATCCCGCTCGGGCAGCGTCAAGATTCCCAGGGTGTAGTTGTACCCATCACCTTCCACCACAAATGCGTGTTCTGTGATTTCCAGCCCTTCGGGCTCTTTCGGGAACCAAGCTCGCGCATCAACTCGCGCCTTATCTCCCGATGCTGAACGAAAAGAGCGTGTGAGCACCGATGCCGCAGGCACCTCGATGGACTGCTTCGAGGTGGCTAAGTAGGCTCCGCTTTTGAATGCCCGATCATTCGAAGATGACCAATCGAGGAAACCATCCTTTGCGGCAAGTACGACTACTCGCCCGGGGGCAATTTCCCGCCATTTGAGGGCTGCAGCAGTGAGAGACACGTCATACCGATCCGCACAGTGCCTGAGCAAATCTATAGAAAGCTCATGACCGGAGACTTGGCTTCGGAAGTCATCAGCGGGCATGAGTAGGTAGGAGGCGAATACGTCTGCCTCTGCTTCAATTTTCTTTCCAAGTGCATCCCAGGTGTGCATGTCTTTGGGGGCGCATTGGAAGTCCTGCTGAAGGTCGCGGTGGAGCATGTAGTGAGCGAATTCATGAGCGATCGTGAAATTTATCCGCCCCGATGAAGCCACATCCTCATTGACCCCAATGATCCATTTATCGCCCTTGGGGCTTTTTTTGAGCATGCCTTCAAAGCTAGGGATAGGTACCGGCTTGATAGCCGAAATAGGTGCTTCAGGGCACACAGCTTTCGAGTACTCGAGCGCAACCTCCCTAACGTTTATTGGAAACTGGTCGAATCCAGCAGTACGTAGAACCTTCGTGATTTTGTTTGCTTCATTCTTCGGGTTCTTTTGCATCGTCAGTCTTCCCACCAATCGTCCACGATTTTTCGAAGGCGCTTCTTGTCACCTTCGTCAAGCGCTTGATATTTCCTAAAGAAAGCGCTGTCAGTTTCCACATCTTGAGAAGTTTCTGTAGCGCTTCCGAGCAGTGTTTCAGGCGCGAGATTCAACGCGAGCGCAATCTTGTTCACCTTGTCCATTGACGGATTAGGTTTGTCTCGGTTCTCGAGCTCCCACAGGTAGCTCTTGCTGGAGTCTGTTAGCTCCGCCAGGCGCTCCAGAGATATGCCGAGCTCTCGCCTTCTGGCGCCGATTTTCATTCCAAGGCTTGATGCCACTGTAAACACCTCCTAATTCGTTCTGTGAGTGTACCACTGTACCGAACGGAAAAAACCCTGTTGACAGGGTGGTCGGATCAGGCGCACAGTGAGGTCGTCGTTCGGTAGTCTGATATGCCAGCGTTCGGTGAGAAGGTATGTAGAGATTGGCAATATTGCTGGAATGGGCTCTACGACCACGCTGGCTGAGGTACTCATCGATCAGCTTGGCCGTATGACAATGAGAATAGGCCTAACGTCCGGATGAGCGGAGACGCTACGACGGAAGGGGAATACAAGGGGGAAAGGATGAACTAGCGAAGAAAGAAATTGACCGATCAACGAGTTGGAGGTGCTGGGAAAACGCAACTGCAATTGCGCCCCAGCGAGTGCATGAAGAATGCAAGCACAGATTCAGTATCTTCATGCGCCATCGGGTAGTCAAGACTGCTCGCTGCTCTGACGCACTTAAGAAGCCCGTTAGGGCACCTGTTCACGCCTAAATAAGAGCGTGTGGAGATACTTATGAACGAATTTACTCAAAGTCACATTTTCATCGCTGGTTTGGATCTTGAATTCAAGCCGGTTCCCATCAACGACGAGACGCCGATCGGTACACAGATTGCCCGTGCCGGTGGCTATCTCCCTGATCAGATGCCTACGATTCTCCAGGCACTTCCATCCGGTGCATTCGAAGATATTCGTCCGGACGAGCTTGTGGATTTGGCGGCAACGTCGCGCCGCTTCATCGTGGTCGAATCTGACCGCTCCTACTTCTTCGCGGTCGATGGCCAGCGTTATGAATGGCCATGCAAGATCATCAATGGCCACACAGTCCGGAAGCTGGCACAGATTGCTGAGAACATGCGCCTGGTGCAGCAGCTGGAAGAAGAAGTCGATCGCGAAATCGCAGACGCTGACGTTATCAATCTGGGTGAGGAGGGCATTGAGCGCTTTGTCATTCGCAAGGCGATCTGGAAGCTCAAGATCCAAGGTCGTACCTTGGAGTTCGGCAAGCCACAGGTCACTGTTCGTGAAGCCGCTTTGCGCGCTGGGCTGGATGTCTCCCAGCATTGGAAGATTACCCTCACGGCTGCAGGGCACCATTCCGAACTGCCCAGCATGGACGCGATCGTTGACCTCAGCGCTCCGGGCATTGAGAAGCTGCGCTTTACTCCTAAGGATGTTGGGAACGGTGAGGTCGCAACGGCGCCCCGTCGTGTTTTCAACTTGCTTCCAGCTGACACGGCATACCTTGACCAGCTTGGCTTGCGCTGGGAAACCTGCATCGGGACAGATGGCCTGCGCTATTTGGTGATCCACAACTATGAACTGCCGGCGGGCTACAACCACCAGTATGTTCAGCTGGCGATTCAAGTCCTGGCAGGTTACCCGGTCGAGCCGTTGGATAGCTTCTACTTGTACCCACATGTGTCACTGGCCACAGGTGTGCTCCCTCCCAACGTGCAATTGACGGCTCAAATCGACGGTTTGGGCTTCCAGGGGTGGTCACGCCACCGGACAACTGTTCCGTGGAATCCGCATGCCGATAACGTCATTTCTCAACTGGCTCTGGTCGAAGGCTGCCTTCACAAGGAGGTTGGTCAATGAAAGCTGGGGCGACGCTCGTAATGACCGAAGCCCTGCACTCCGCACTCCGGGAACATCTGTTCCCGGGGGACGGTTTAGAGGCAGCGGCCATCCTCATCTGCACGCGACACGAAGGTGAGCGCACCAAGTTGCTCGCGAAATCTGTGATCCCGGTTCCCCATGGAGCGTGTGTCAGGCAGAAGGATTTTTTGAATTGGCCTGGCGAGTACCTTGATCTTGCTATAGCTCAGAGTGAGGAAGCTCAGTCCTCAGTCGTGCTCGTCCATTCTCATCCAGGCGGTTTCTTGGGTTTCTCAGATCTGGATGATGAGAGCGACCAGATCACCATGCGATCGCTGTACGCTGGAGTGGAAGTGATCCATGGCACAGCTGTCATGATCCCGGACGGCAGGGTGGTGGCTCGCACGTACGATGATTCGCAATACCCTACCAATGTGCGGCTGGTCTCAGTAATCGGTGACGACATAAGGTTGTATTTCGACGGAGTCGAAGGCCATGTAGTCCTGGACGGTAGATCTGGAGCGCCGATGGCATTCACTTCTGAAATGACCCAAGCGTTGGCGAAGCTGAGCGTGGCTGTCATCGGGGTCTCTGGCACTGGCTCAGTTGTGGCTGAGCAAGTTACCCGTTTGGGCTTTGGCGAGATCATCTTGATTGACCATGACCGCGTTGAGGAGAGAAACCTCAATCGGATTTTGAACAGCACCCTGGAGGACGCGACCTTCTCGGCATCCAAGGTGGAAATGTTCGCGAGCTCCATCGAGCGTGTGCGGGGTAAAGGAGTGGCCCGCCCGATTGCAAAATCGATCGGGACTCGCGAGGCAGTATTAGCGGCAGCTGATGCGGATATTCTCTTCTGCTGTGTGGACACGCGATACGCCAGGATGATCGCTGATCGAATCGCTAGCCGTTTTCTCATCCCGCTCTTTGATGTTGGCGTGCTCATTCCTACGATGAAAGATGAGTCGGGAGTGATGATCGCGGGAGTTTATGGCCGCATAGATTACGTGCAGCCTGGTGGATCATCTCTCGCTGATCGTGAGGTCTACACCGGTGAATCGCTTCGTGCCGAGAGTCTTCTGGCTGCGAATCCTGAGGCCTATCAGCAGCAGATTCAGCATGGGTACATTCGAGGGTTCCATGAGGAAGCTCCCGCTGTGATTTCCCTGAACATGCTGGCAGCATCCTCATGCGTGATGGAGTTTTTGGCCAGAGCATTTCCGATGCGTGAAGAGCCAAACAGCAACTACGCGCGAACCTTAATCAAGTTCAGAGAGGCTGAGCAGGAGTTCACCGCAGAAAATGACTTTCCGAAGACCCTGGATCCAGGGCTTGCGCTCGGCGCCGTTGAGCCGCTTCTCGGGATCGCCGACTTGGCAGGTGATGTGTGATGCTCAAGGTCTTAAAGAAAGCTGTTTACTGCTGGTTAGACGGCCTGCTCCCCGCTAGGAAATTGCAGGTCGTGCAAGGCGATGTCCTGCCAAGCCAACTGCCTTTTCGATCTCTAATTCTTGTTAAGGATGGCGCGGAGGACTGGTGCGTTGGGTTCAAATGTCCATGTGGTTGTGGTCGGACGATTGAGCTTTCACTGCCGCCGGATATGACGCCAAGGTGGACATGCAGTATCGATCCCCTGGGACGACCAACGCTGCATCCATCCGTGTGGCTAAAAAATGGCTGTAAGTCACATTTCTGGCTGCGAGAGGGCAGAGTCATCTGGGTGTGAAGGCGAAGCGGAGCACTGGCGCTTGGGTCTGTGTTTCGCACATACGAGGACTCGCCGGAGAGGAGGATTTCTTCACATCTGCCCCTTGGATCTTTCGTTCTGAGTCGGAATCCAGCAGCATCACCGGCTCAGATGCTCGCTAAGGTCAGGTGTTCGTGATTTACAGTGACTGGGAAAGAATGAGGGCGTGGCTGCGTGCCAAGGCCAAAGATGCTAGAAACCTCACGGCTGAGGAGGAGCAGTATTTAGATCGCGAACTGGCGATCAAGCTGCGGGAGCGGATGGAGTATGAGGCCTCGGTTCGATGGTGGCAGTTGTTCGGGATTGAAGGTCATCGCTTGGACTGCATGGAGGCAGAGGCCCAGTTCATCGGCCACCTGGACGAGATTTTTAAATGCCCGCCCGCGAGCCAGTTTCTAGCCCCGACCGAGACGAAGCGGCGACTTCATCATGCCTATCATTTCAGTCGGCGGGGGATCTACCACGGCCTTGAATATATTGCGCCTCCCACGACACGTCTGCTTGAGCTCATGCTGTATGGGTATTTCCCATACGAGGATACCTGGATCTACCTGGACAGGAGATCAGAACTGAGCTCCGACGGGTATAAGAAGCCTAAGCAGTGGCTCGCGCTATCTCGAGGAGAGACCCCTCGAGATAGGCTCGGCATTACCATCGAGATCAGCTTATCTGGCCTCACGCCGATCCGCTCGCAATTACCAGCAACACTATTCAGCAGCATGAAGCCGTCGGAGAAAGAGAACCTGGCCAGGGAATATGGGGCTGAAGGCTCTCATCAGCACTGGCTTGAGCAGATTGTGGAAAGCCTGTTCGCTGAAAGAGGTCATCGAGCCAGAATCAGGATCAGCTATGCAGGCGAGACAGACGGTAGTCATCTCCCCCTTGCTGAGTTGATTGCTGAGGGAGGCCGCACTCCAGGTAAAAAGGTGGTCATGCAAGATGGCAATTACCTCAACTGCGAGCCTGGCAATCTCGTCACTCGCTCAAGTCGAGGTAGGGCAATGAGCTGCAGAACCTGTCGCCGGCCCACAACCAGAGACCAATCTGAGCTTACTAAGGACTCGGCGGGGTCAAGCCTTCGCGTCTGCCATTCCTGCCTCCGATGGATGACCAAATCCTCTGAGTAGAAATAGTCTCACGAGGGGCTTGAACGAGCCCCATGAAAGACAGGACACCGTTTCCCCCTTACGATAAGGGATAGGCAAACGGTTATGTTTATGACTAACAGCAACGATAAGAGTGGGGAGCTTTTGGGCCAGGAGCGGCGGCGCCGTTGGAGCCCAGAGCAAAAGCTGGCCATGGTTCGCGAGAGCCTTGAGCCAGGACAAAGCGTTTCGGTGGTGGCTCGGCGTAACGGCATCAATGCCAACCAGTTGTTCCTGTGGCGCAAGCTTTACCAGGACGGCAGCCTGTCGGCGGTCAGTGCTGGCGAAGCGGTGGTGCCAGCCTCCGAGCTGAGCGATGCGCTCAAGCAGATCCGTGAACTGCAACGGATGTTGGGCAAGAAAACGATGGAAGCAGAAATCCTCAAAGAGGCCGTGGAGATTGCCCGGTCGCGAAAATGGATTGCGCACTCACCCTTGTTGCCGGGGGACGACCAGTGAAGCTGGTCAGCGAATGTCTCGGTGTGGCGCGCTCGCAATTAACGGTTCGAATCAAGCAATCGGTATCGCCCAAAGTACGGCGAAGCAGGCCCGTGAACGATGCTGAGTTGGTAGTTCAAATCCAGCAACAGGTCAGCGAACTGCCCAGCTATGGCTACCGTCGTGTCTGGGGATTACTGCGTCGCGCCCGTGAAACCCAGTTGCTGCCCGCGATCAACGTGAAGCGGGTTTACCGGGTCATGCGTGATCACAACCTTCTGCTTGAGCGCCGGATCAAACAGCCCGGTGTGCCGCGTCGGCACGAGGGACGTATTGCCGTGGAAACCAGCGATACGCGTTGGTGCTCGGACGGCTTTGAGTTCCGTTGCGAGGACGGCGCCAAACTGAGCGTGACCTTCGCCCTGGACTGTTGTGATCGCGAAGCCATCGGCTGGGTCGCCAGCCCGACCGGGTACAGTGGCGATGATATCCGCGACTTGATGCTGGAAAGCGTGGAGAAGCGCTTTGGTGATCAACTGCCCACCACGCCGGTGCAATGGCTAAGCGACAACGGCTCGGCGTACACCGCCGAACAGACGCGCCTGTTTGCTCGACAGATCGGTTTGCAGCCGGTGACCACCCCGGTACGCAGCCCGCAGAGCAACGGCATGGCCGAGAGCTTCGTGAAGACGATCAAGCGGGACTACGTGGCGCACATGCCCAAGCCAGATCGAGAAACGGCGCTGCGTAACCTGGCCATTGCCTTCGAACACTACAACGAGCAGCATCCGCACAGCGCCTTGAACTATCGCTCACCGAGGGAGTTCAGGCGCTTGGCAGTGGCATCCATTTAACGGGGAGTTGGTGTCCGGTTTTGTAGGGGCAAGTCCAGGGCTTGCGCAAAATGTGCAGTTAAATCAATATAAACCCTATGATGTGGTAATTGCATCATAAAGACATATAGACCGGCTTTTTGGCCGGTTTTTTTATGTCTTGGTTTTCTCCTATCGCCGCATCCAGCGGCAGTTTGTGTCCCTTAATTTACGTGCCTAATGGCTGAAGAATCGCGAGCACTCGTTCGTGAGGCTTACGCACGTCTATAGAAAATGGGCGGAGGCCCTGATATGAAAAATTCGATCCAGATTGATTATCAAAATAAGACCATCGTTTTCAGCTCGAGCGGCTGGTTGAACGCTAGCCACGTCGCGGAGCTTTATTCTGCTTCAGTAGACGGCTGGTTGAGATCCCGTGAGACACAGGAGTATCTGGCTGATGTTGCTACGGCACTAGGTGCCGAAGGGCCTCAGGAGCTCATCCAGATCAGTGGAGGTCGGGCGGGTGGCATTTGGCTGCACCCGAAGGTGGCGATCGATTTTGTTAGGGAGATTGATCGTAAGCTCTCTCGCTGGTGCGACTTGACCATCGATAGGATTTTGCGTGGCACCTTTTCAGTGAAAAAGCGTTTCGACGCTGCGTGCAAGGTGTTGGATGAGAGTCGGCATGAGGCGAGCAAGCACGGAAGGGGGCTGATGGAATGGCGTTTGAAGAAACGAGGGCTCGAATATCATGTGGCCCATCTGAAGGATCAATTGCAGCTTACATTGGGGCTTAATAATCCCAACTGAAAAAGACGAACGAAAGCCCGCCTAGTGCGGGCTTCGTCGTTTTTGGAGTCAGCTAAATCGAGACCTGCAGCGGTTATTTCCGGTCGCCTGGCGCTTCGGGCTGAGGTCTCACTGATACGTTGCGCCGTAAGCCTCCTCCAGAAGCGGAGGGCTTCTACATCCCGCGCTCAGAGGCGGCCAATACGGCGGGACTTGTACTAACCCTGGCTCATTCGAATCCCGGCGTCATCGAGGTACCGGATCGCTGGGTTCTGTAAGGTAGCCAGCCTTTTGGTAGAGATTGAAATGCCGCATCATTGCTACAGGGTCGCCGGTACCAGGGTAGAGAGGGCTTGCGCTTTCGTTAACCGGTTTGCTAGATTTATGTCCGCGCAGGGTAGGCGCATCACACCCGTCTTTGAAAGCTGGAAACGGCACTACCTGTTGGTTCTCTTATGCTCAAGGCCATGTTATTTCGAGGCCCTGCAGCGGCGTAGGCGGGTGGCGTTGCATTAGGGGCGGAGAAACCAACATGAGCACCATTCCCGACGTTCGTCCGTCTACCCTTTCCGGTATCAAACGTAAGGCCAAGCGCATCAATGGCCTGAACGCTGAAATCGCCTACCTTGTCGCTTTGGATCTGTCTGCAAAGCAGTCCGGCTACGAAAGCTATCATCACGCACGCAGAGTGCTGCAGGCCGGGCTGAGTGCTCCTTCACTGCACAGCATTTACCTCTCGGCGTATTGGCGTGACTCTTCGACAAAGCCACGATCAACTGGGCTTGAAGTTTTTGAGATTAAGCTCCGGAGGCCGCTGACAGACTTCCTAGGCAAGCATCAATGTCACTTTGCTCAAAATCTACAAGGGTTCTTCGTTGAGTCGTCGGATCATGTCGAAATGAGGAGCACTGTCGACAGCTTGGAGAAAGCAAAGGGGTTGCTGACTCGTGCAGCTCTTTCTCTTCAATTCATGGAAGCTGCACGGCTCCAGCCTGCAACAACGAAGGTTCAGTGGTCAGCCATGGAGAGGGCAGGCGAGCTCCCTTCTTCAGATCATATCTCTCGTTGGGTGTGTGCCGATACCGGCGCATGGCTGATGCTTGATGAGCCCTATGGGCATGTACTTGCGCCTGAGTATCAAGCTAGGCGCAACGACTGGTCTAACGAAAATGGCTTCAAGCTGGCAAGGCCTAGCTGGGAAGGTTTGTACAACCCTGGTTATGCGATGCCGCATTTATTGGGGCACGACGTCGATCTCATAAACCGTGTCGTCGCCACGGTGGAGCATCTCAGTGCAGGTGAGGCTAGTACTTGGGCTTTCCAGTCAGAAAACTTCAGCAGCCAGTTCGTGAGCCCTGCACGAGCGCAGTCTGGTAAGAAGCGAAATCCTCGTCCTGGTACCACGTACGGATCCAGTAAAAACGCGATCGAATACCGTCGCAAGGAAGGATGGGGTTCCTACTGGCGACCAGCTCAGCAAATGAGCATCGCTGACCATAACGAAATGGGATGGATACTTAAGCGTTTGTACGCAACAGCTATGCCTTTCACTGCCCGCAAGCAGCTCTCGGAGCTCCATGCTGAGCTGGAAAACTGGATGGATGCCGAATACAAGGGCGAACGCCATCCAGACTTTGATCCAGATGCCTACTACGGCGGCTACGATATCCCTTGCTACCAAAACCGCATTGAGGTGCTTGAAGCGCTCGATCGTCTCCGTTCGATCATGGCGGGCACGTATCTGGACTCTAAACCTTTGAGAGATCATTTCAGAAAGCTGGATTTGGCACGTCAGCATATCGCTAAGTCGTAAACTCAGGCTAAGAGCTTTTATTGTTTTTAATTTCGGAGGCCAGGGTTGGAAGGTCATAATTTTGAGCGTTTAAAGGCCCATATATTGCAGTTGTCAGTAGCCTCGGAGTTCGATCGGGCTAGGCTTGAATGGAAGCTTCACGCTGTTGAGGTTAGTGAGGAGTTTGATCAGTGTCCGTGCGGGAAGGATATTAAAGAGCACTGCTATATTATAAACTCTAGGAATGGTAACAAAACTTACGTAGGCAACGTGTGTATCAACCGTTTCCTGCAAATCGAGACGGGCAATCTGTTTGCCGGCTTGCGGAAAATTACGCTTAATCCGAGCGCGAATGCAAACGCAGATTTAATCGAGTACTCTTGGGAAAAGGGTTACCTGTTCGGTGAGAACGAATACTTGTTCTTGAAACGCACCATGAATAAGCGAAAGTTGTCTCCTGATCAAATTTCTTGGAAAAAGAAAATTAATAACAGGATTTTGAAAGGGACGGTGGTGAGGCGTCGGACAGTCCGAGATTGAGATAGGCTCACCGTAGTAGGTGAGCCCTCTAGGCTGGCTGACGAAAGGAATGATCAGCCGGGCTTACCTTCATCAGCCTAGCCGCTTGCGCGGGAACAAGGAGTTGGGCCGGTTAGGGATCCTTGCTCGATTCGTCCACCTGGCCTCGGTTCGGGAAAGGGCTCGCAGCTGGGACTTGCGTTGTCGACGGCGCTGTAGTCTATCCCGTGAGTATGTCGCTGCTACGGACACGAAGTGTCCGCCTATGCTGTTCCTCCAAGGATGTGCGAGGGAAGGCGATTCGAGGCGTACAGATGAGAAGGGCGATGCGGGTGGGCTAGCATTCACCAATCCGTCGCTCAGGTGTGAGAGATCGGCATCAGAAGCTCCGTACGTCATCGCTGAAGACTTGGTGAGATCAACGTGTTCGTTGTGGACATTTATTGCTTCTCTGTTCTCTGTCAGCCATTGCTCGCATTGCTTCCTCCTCAGTGTCTCGGCCAGAGCCTGCTCCAATTGAAATTCTTCCTGAGTTTGAATGGCTTTGTCCTCTCAACCGCGATACCCAAGCTTACCCTTAAGCAAGCACCCCATTTTATATGGCCAGTAAGATCGTTCCTGATTGTAACTTTTCAGCCCCCACGGCTAGCCGCTTACGCGAAGAAGCGATTGCTTTCTGCTAATGGCACATCGGCATTAGTTTTTGGTTCAGTCTTAGGAGATCTTGGTCAATTTCGATTCATCTCTCAGGTTGACGTGCTCAATAAAATTTTTGGAACCTGTTAAAGGTTCGGAGGCGTCGCGCCGATTGGATTTAGTAAGCCAATTTTTCGAGAGTGCTATGAGCGAAAACGATCGTTTGAAATCCCGCCTCAACTTCAAGTCCTCTGAAATTTTCAGTTTTCCGGGCACAGACGAGCATTATCGTGCGACAGTCAAACTCACCCCATCTCGACTCATACGTGTAACTCTTCACGACTTCAAAGCATGCTTCACCCTACACCAAGCTTATGAGATCGCGTCCGGTCTAATCAAAGCAGTACTCAACTCGGTTGATCACAATCACTCAAAACCGGATAAGTCTAATATCCAGAGTGCTCATGATCATTGGGCTGCTCTCACTGAGCGCCATGGCCCGATTGCATCACTGGAAACATCTGATTTGCTCCAAGTTTTGAGGACGGGTAGAGATTTCATAATTGCAGGAGCCCTGCTCGATCCCGACCCGATGGTGGAATTTAGGGATGGTGAAGAGCCTATCTACGACTTTCAGATCAGATTGGATGGCCAATACGTTATGCTATGTTTTGGATGGGTTGGCTGGAGTATCAGCCGAAGTGAAGCGCAGTGGTTGGCGGAACAGCTTTGGACTGCGGTGTTTTTGGCAACAAAGCCTAGAGCATAATTAATCAACAAGGGACAGGACTAGCTTCAGTTTTTACCCCGCACTATCGAGCCAGGTTTACCGGCCTGGTTTTCACCGAAAATCTTTCCAAACCTACATTTGCGCTTTCAAGCCTAACGTTGCTTCTCGCGCCAGTGACCCTCGATGAGGGCCGAGAGATAAATCCTCCGATATTCGTTTGCGGTCAGCTGTCGCTGGCCTCAACGGCCACGGAGCCGCTAATGGCTACCGGGTCGAGAGATGAAACCCTCAATATTCGGTTCGCCCGTTGATCCAGCTCTTGCCACAGGGTGAGAGATAAAACTCCCGATATTCGTCTGAGCCCAAATGAGCTGGGCCGCAGCAGCCAGAAATCTTAGGGCTAGCCGCTTACGCGAAGAGGCGACTTTCATCCTCAGATGCCAATCAAACAAAAACGGCCATGAACGTCGACGGCCGGTAAAACGATAAATCGAACGGTCGAAATTTGAAGCATCTCGAAGCTGCATGCTCCCAATATTGAGAGCACTGAGAGGTGTGTATGAACAACGATCCCAAGCAGCAAGGCGGGATGGGGCAAGACGATCCAATGCCGACATCGCCCGACCCCTTGAGCCCCGGGCGCACTGACGTTGACCCCGTGAGGGAAGAGGGAGTCGAAGAGCTTCCTGACAACGAAGGTGAGCGTCCTCTTGACGATGACGATACCGGACTGGATCCTGACCGGGTACGTGAAGAAACAGACAACGCGGTAATGGATAGACCGCAACATCCTCGCTAAAACCTCGTGGCGTGGCAGCCCTGTATCTAGCAGGGCTCTCCACAGAACTGATAGTTCACCAATGCGCTTCGCCTCAGATCACCTTCAAATCAAATTCAGGACTGCAGCAGCGCCAGTGCCTTCAGCGACACGCGCTGTGCTGCGATGATCACCGGGGACACCGTGACTGCAGATAGATGGCGTCCTGCTATGTTGATTAGGTTACGAGGCATCTGCTTTCGGGCGATACTCTGTCGTCGAGCTAATTTCATAGAGGGGGATGGTAAATGAGTGAAGGAGTTATTCAGAAGCTACAGAGCAGCCGGAAAGAGCTTCTGGATATCGGGCTTCGTAACAACATGCTCAACTTCCGTAAGACAGCCAAAAATCTCATGGTGGTGGATGAGGTTTCCGAGGAAGTTTTCAACATTCTTTATCGTCAAGAAAAGGCCATGGTTTTCGCATCCATGGCTCGCAATAAAATCGCAGAACTGGCCAGGTCAGCCAATCCGGAAGGGTACGACGAAGAATCTGCAAATGATGAGCAGATGATCCATGAACTTGATAGCTTGGATTGGTCAAAGTCGGCACCAGATAATTGTGATAGTGAAACAGGTAAAGCTCGCCGACATACCGATACTCGGTTGCAGACTGCGTTGGAAGATGAGCGCCTGTTCCTCCAATTGCTGAAAATACACAGCGAGGCGAAGGGGTTCATCGAAGAGCAGGGCGTTAATACCTTGTTCCTCTCGCTGGGTTTTCTTCATTGGTTTGAGGCCGACAGTTCGGAAAACTTGCGCAAGGCCCCCCTCGTGTTGCTGCCGGTAACTTTGCAGCGCAGTGGGGCGAAAGACGGATTTTCGCTCAAATATTCCGGTGATGATCTGGTTGAGAATCTCTCTCTGGTTGCCAAGCTAAAAACAGACTTCGGCCTCGACTTATCAACTTGTACCTTCCGCGAAGAGCAAGACAGTGATGATGCTCTGAGTGGTTATTTTTCTGATGTCTCAGATGTGGTCAGTAAGCAGAAACGCTGGAAGGTTGCACCGAATGAAATCGCATTGGGTTTCTTTTCTTTCGGCAAATTTTTGATGTTCAAAGATCTTGATCCGAAAAGCTGGCCAGAGGAAAAACAACCCGATGGGCATGGGGTGATGAAACGCCTGCTTGGGGGCGGTTTCGGTGATCTCCGGGCAGCTTATCCAGAGGACGTTAATATTGATTCGGTCATTAACCCCGGAGAGATTCGGTTCGTCAAAGATGCCGACAGCAGCCAGACCGAAGCCATTCTCGAGGTGCGTGCAGGGTCAAACCTAGTGATACAAGGGCCACCGGGCACGGGTAAATCACAGACAATCACCAACATCATTGCCGAACTGATCGGACAGAAAAAGACGGTGCTTTTTGTTGCTGAGAAAATGGCAGCTTTGGAAGTGGTAAAGCGCCGTCTCGATGAGAGCCATCTGGGCGATGCGGTCTTCGAGTTGCATAGCCATAAATCCACTAAACAATCAGTGCTTAAAGAGCTGGCACGCACCCTCGAGCAGGGGCGACCTCTTACCAAAGTGGGTGAGGAGGATCTGGCCAGCTTGAAGCAATTGCAAGATGGCCTGAACCTGTACTGCGAGGCGGTCAGTTCTCTGGCAGGCGCGAGCGGCTTACCTTTTGTTGAGGTACTAGGCAGCTTTCTGAAATTGAAACGTACACGTTCCGGCTTACCGACGTTGTCTTTCGCTCCTATGGCCACTTGGAGCCATGCAGACCAGCGGAATCGCGGGGAGCTAGTTAAGGAATTAGTGCTGCACTTGGAGGAAATGGGGCGCCCGGATCACAGCGTGTTCTGGGGTACCGAGCGCACCTATTTTTCTCCAATTGAACAAAGCAGCGCGACGGATGCGTTGCATCAGGCGAGTTCTCACCTCATAGCCCTCCAATCTGCCGCCGGTGCCCTCTCAGAAAGATTACTACTCACTCAACCAGCGACTTTGGCTGATGTAGATGTAATTTGCCGTGCCGCGCGACGAGCCGCTGAGGCGCCCCGGTTGGAAGGGGTGCACCTTTCGACAGGAGAATGGCAGTCTCGTCGTGATGTCATACGTGAGTTACTGGACGCCGGAGAGCAGATGACTGCATGCCGCGACAGGCATGACAGTATGTTGATTGATGCGGCCTGGGAGCAGGATTTATTAGAGGTTCGACAGAGCCTACTAGCCCATGGCGAAAAATGGTGGCGCATTTTTTCTGGTCGCTTCCGCTCAGCGCGCACGCGACTACAGGGGCTAGCACGTGAGACTTTGCCCAAAACAACAGGAGAAATGTTGGCGCTGGTTGATTCTGTCCTGACGTATCAGCAGAGCAAGAAAACCTATGATCAACATGAGGTACTCGGTAGCGCACTATTCGGAGCTCAATGGCAACGTCAGAAGTCCGATTGGGGCGTTTTGGATCGCCTGAGTAGTTGGGTCATTCAGCTGCATGACGACTTGGGTAACGGTCAAATACCGCAAGGAATCATTGGCTTTCTGGCTGGACACTCAGATGCCAGCGGGCTCGGTGAGGCTGTCGCGAGTATTCAGCAGCATGTGACAGGTCTGGATAAGGCACTGATAAGTGCTCTGGACGTCACAGGCATGCAGTCCCAGAACAAAAAAGAGGATGTGCGAGCACTGGGATTGGATACCCTCGCCCTATGTTTACAGCAGTGGTTAGAAGGCCTAACAGCGCTGTACCAAATGGCGCGCTTCAATGTGCTGGCAGGACAATTAAGAGAGGAAGGGCTCGAAGAGTTGGTGCAGCTCGCCGCGACAAGCGACGAACCAATGCTATTGCCGGATATTCTGAATCTTTCCTGGTACTCGGGTCTGGTGCAACGTGTTTACGCCGAAAAACCAGCCCTGCAGCAGTTTGACCGCATCAAACACGAACACCAGATAAGCCGATTCCGTAATTTGGATATAGCGTCGTTGCGCCACGCGCAAACCAGCCTGGCGAAACAGGTTTGGGAAAGTATGCCGAACATTAACCAGCCAGGTGAAATGGCAGTTCTTCGAGCCGAGATCAACAAAAAACGCCGTCATATGCCCATCCGCCTATTGATCGAGAAAGCTGGGCGCGCAATTCAGCAAATTAAACCAGTCTTCATGATGAGCCCGATGTCGATTGCCAACTTCCTGCCACCGGGGAAACTGGAATTTGATGTTGTGGTATTCGACGAAGCCTCTCAGGTAAAAGCTATCGATGCCTTCGGTGCGATTCTGCGGGGCAAGCAGGTTGTGGTGGTCGGTGATACGCGACAGATGCCACCGACGGACTTCTTCAGTCGAGAAGTCGAATTGGATGACGACGACAGCGCGACTGGTGATATCGAAAGCATTCTGACCATGTTTAAGGCTGCGGGCAGTCAGGAGCGTTATCTTCGCTGGCACTATCGCAGTCGGCACGAGTCACTGATTGCGGTTTCAAACGTTGAGTTCTATGAGAGCAAATTGGTCGTCTTTCCGTCTGCCGGTCAGCACCCCTATGCCAAAGGGGTCAGTTTCGATTATTTGCCCCAGGCTCTTTATGACCGTGGGCGCACTCGGACGAATAAAGAAGAGGCCAAGTCTGTGGCCAAGGCGGTGATGGATCACGCGTTGCGTACGCCCGAGCTGTCGTTGGGGGTTGCAGCATTTAGTGTGACGCAGCGAGACTTGATTCTGGTTGAGGTCGAATTGCTGCGTCGGCAAACACCTGACGCCGAGGCGTTTTTTACTCGCGAAAACAGCGAACCATTCTTCGTCAAGAACCTTGAAAATATCCAGGGTGATGAACGCGACGTGATTTTCATCAGTATCTGCTATGGCCGCAATGAGTCTGGGCGAATTGCTAAAGAATTTGGCCCAGTTAATCGCGAAGGCGGTCATCGACGACTGAACGTGTTGATCACGCGCGCGAAGATGGCTATGAGGGTATTTTGTAATTTTAGGGCCGATGAAATGGAGTTGGAGACCAGTGCTCCGCTAGGCGTAAGGGCCCTAAAGAATTTCCTGAAGTTTGCAGAAACCGGGGAGTTGGAAGTCGCCAAAGAAACGGGGAAAGCGGCAGATTCGCCGTTTGAAATGGAGGTGATGGACGCACTCCGTGAACGTAATTTTGAAGTCGAACCGCAAGTGGGAACGGCGGGTTACTTTATTGATATCGCGGTCAAAGATCCTGAATATCCTGGTCGATATGTTCTGGCAATTGAATGTGACGGTGCGGCATACCACAGCTCGCGCTCTGCCCGTGACAGGGATCGTTTGCGCCAGGGGGTGCTGGAAGGATTGGGATGGAACTTCCATCGAATCTGGAGCACCGATTGGTTCCGCAACCCACAGCAGGAAATCACCCGGGCCGTGGCGGCGATCGAGGCCGCACGTAAAAGCCTGTCCGAACGCCGCGATATCATTGTCCCCGAAGGCACCCCACAAGCCAGACATGAAATCATCCGGGGACAACCCGCCGGGGAGAAACTTTCAAATTCGAACCGCCCCTATGTGAAGGCGCGCCTGACGCCGGTCATAGATACCGCCGTGCAGCTCCATCAAGAGAAGCCCGAAAAGCTCGTGCAAATGATTAAGACCGTCATTGACATCGAAGCCCCTGTCCACGAAAGCGATATCACCCGACGGCTCATGGATGCGTTTGGTGTTGGTCGCGCTGGTGCGAGGATCACTTCAGCGGTAGAGACGGCCATTCGGGA
This sequence comes from Pseudomonas sp. LBUM1649, assembly GCF_059716155.1. Taxonomy (NCBI): domain Bacteria; kingdom Pseudomonadati; phylum Pseudomonadota; class Gammaproteobacteria; order Pseudomonadales; family Pseudomonadaceae; genus Pseudomonas; species Pseudomonas sp. LBUM1649. The sequence goes on along the minus strand of NZ_CP166807.1, from coordinate 5,107,852 downwards.
GGGTTGCCGTCATCAGCTGTTTCGCCATCAGGATGGCTTTGTCTACGCGAGCGGTAGCCCAACCGTCAAAATTAGAAACCGCTCGCAGTTGGAGGCGGCTGAACGAAAAATCGAACTGGTGGCGCCAGAAGAGCTCGACCTGGCAATAACGGAAACTGTGACGCTAGGCTTCTCAATGACAGTGGAAGAAGCTATTTCAGGCGCTCTAGCGCTGATAGGCTTTGGGCGTGCCACTGCGAAAATCTCAGCAATTCTGGAGGGGCGTGTACAGAAGCTACTGGCCTCAGGAGGCTTGACCGAGGTTTCTGGACTCATTTTGTGCCATGTTTCACCCGTGCAATCCAGCCGTATCGACGGTTTGGAGGAAGTACGCGGAATTGCGACTGAGGCTAGTGCGCAAGTGACGTTTCGGTAATGTTGATGTGTAAACAATCCACACCCACAAATAAGGAACTCCCCCTCAATGAGTGAGACCCTGAAGATAACTGAGCAATTGCGCAGCGCTTTGGCGTTGGGGCAGCAGGTGGAGGCGCTGCGCCACGAGGAAATACAGTTCAAGCCGATTAATGACCGTGACATTGCGGAACTGGAGCGGCTGGAGCAGGTACTGCAGCTCTATGAACAAACCATGACCAAGTTGGGCTATATCATAATGGAGGCAGCCGACGAGCAGGGCCTTCGATTTGATGCTCCGTCCGAGCTTCTAAACCACGAAGCCTAGACATGAAGCCAGATGCGTACACTGCGCTCACCACTATTGCCATTGAGTCACTTTGAATTGATGGCACATGTCGTGAATAACCAATTGGTTTGTGACGGGACAAATTGGAGCGTTGACGCGCTGAGAAATTGACACGGTTTTACGAGTTGCTATTCAGTTGAGTGCATTTTTAATATAGTGCTAAACATTACTAATCCGAGGTTTCCATGTCCAAGCTCGCAGAATTCCGCCAACTCGAAAAGCACCTTGCAGAACAGCTCGAAGCTCTCGAAGCCTTGAAAGGCGATGCTGGCTTGAAGAAAGAAATTGAATTTGAGACCAAGCTGCGTGCACTGCTGGGTGAATACAGCTACAGCCTGAAAGACGTGATCAACCTGCTTGATCCGAAGTCTGGTCGTCGTGCACCAGTCGCTGAGCCCCAAGCCACTACTCGGAAGCCACGCCAGGTTAAGGTCTACAAAAACCCGATCACCGGTGAAGTCGTCGAAACCAAAGGCGGCAATCACAAAACGCTGAAGGAATGGAAAGCAGAGCACGGTTCCGCGACCGTTGAGTCCTGGCTGACCAAGTGATTTTTGTTTGAGTACAAAAGGGCCCTTTGAGGGTTATGCCGATCAGTAAAGCCCTATCGCTTGACCTTTGGCCGTAAGAACTCAAAATCCGATGCCTGAACTGGCATCGGATTTTTTTATGGTGCGCCAGGCATGGCGCGTTGCGCGCAAGCGCAACCAGTTTGGCTGTGGTGGTCACGCTGGTGACTTGGAGGTGAAAGTCCTCTACACACCCGGCAAGGGGAAGTGTTAGCCGAAGGCAAGGGTGTCGCAGGCGACTGCGAATCTGAAGGAAGCCCGGGGCAAAATGCTGGCCTGACGAACAGGAAGCGGATTAGGCGGTGCAGCGGGGTAAGGTAGCCATAATTGCCAAAGCCCAATACTTGCACGGAACGCTGTGACGTAGATCCGACAGGCATAAGCAGGAAGGTCGCGCGAATTACCCTGGGAGATCTGCACGTTTGCCACTGTGCTACCGAGCGTCGAGAGGCGACGGGATGAACGTGCAGAAGTCAGCCGAGGCCGTAGTAAGTGGCAAATAACCCTGCCACCAAGGGCCGAACAGGTTATGCCGCCAGTAGGCGTCAGAGTCTCGTCGAATGTCGAAAAGCAGAAATTTCTCCGAGGGAGAACTGTGACCCCTAGTTCCGGACAGAATCCGCGGGCGACGGCTGGCAGTGCGCAGGCATCGGCGACGTCTGTGATGTGGACGAACGCGGAGCCGGACACGCTGATGGCGCGGGTGCTTGCATCGGCCAACCTCAAGCGTGCGTATCACCGCGTGGTCAGCAACGAGGGGGCGCCGGGTGCCGATGGCATGACGGTCGACGAATTGGCGGGCTACGTGGAACAGTATTGGCCAACCCTCAAGGCCAGGTTGCTGGCCGGTGAGTATCACCCGCAAGGTGTACGCGCCGTCGAAATCCCCAAACCCAAAGGCGGGACAAGACAGCTGGGTATCCCCAGCGTCGTGGATCGCCTGATCCAACAGGCACTGCTGCAACAGCTCACGCCGATCTTTGACCCGCTGTTCTCGGACTATAGCTACGGCTTCCGTCCGGGCAGAAGCGCCCACCAAGCCATCGAAACAGCCCGTGCCCATGTGGCGGCGGGCCACCGCTGGTGTGTGGAACTCGATCTGGAGAAGTTCTTCGATCGGGTCAACCACGATGTATTGATGGCCCATGTGCAGCGTCAGGTTGAAGACAAGCGGGTGCTCAGGCTGATCCGTCGTTATCTAGAGGCCGGCGTGATGTCGGGCGGGATCGCCAGCCGACGGCAGGAAGGGACGCCGCAAGGCGGCCCGCTCTCGCCGTTGCTGTCGAACATCCTGCTCAACGAACTCGACCAAGAGCTGACACGGCGGGGCCATCGCTTCGTGCGCTATGCCGACGATGCGAACATTTATGTGCGCAGTCCTCGTGCTGGCGCGCGAGTGATGGCTGGTGTTGAGCGTTTCCTGAATCAGCGTCTGAAACTGACGCTGAATCGGGAAAAGAGCCGAGTAGCCGGGTCGTGGATGTGTGATTACTTGGGCTACGGGATGAGCTGGCATCAACAACCGAGGTTAAGAGTAGCGACGATGAGTCTGGGTCGCTTACGCGACCGACTCAGAAACCTGCTGCGCGGCGCACGGGGCCACAAGATGGCGAACGTCATCGAGCGGATTAACCCCGTACTGCGCGGTTGGGCGGGCTACTTCAAGCTCAGTCAGAGCAAGCGCCCCCTTGAGGAGCTGGACGGGTGGGTGCGGCATAAACTTCGCTGCGTCATCTGGCGCCAATGGAAGCAGCCCTCTACGAGGGCGCGCAACTTGATGCGCTTGGGGCTTAGCGAAGCGCGCGCCTGCAAATCAGCCTTCAATGGTCGCGGACCATGGTGGAACTCGGGGGCGTCACATATGAATCAGGCGTTACCGAAGAAGCTGTGGGATCAGCTAGGGCTGGTCTCGATACTGGATACGATAAACCGGCTTAGCCGCATAACTTGAGCCGCCGTATACGGAACCGTACGTACGGTGGCGTGAGAGGACGGCGGTTGTGAAACCGCCTCCTACTCGATCGTCTCACTCGGGCACTGGAATTGACCCACAACATCGTCTCTACCCCTAACTCAATCGAGGGTTTTCAGGGATCAGGTCATGGCTGCTTCCAAGGAAGCGGTGCAGAGTGTACATGTCCGGATCAGTGTGGACTCAGTGTCCGGATGTTCGTTGAACTGGTGTCTGAGTGGGAGTGAAATCCGCAGCCATTGCGAAATTGCCCCGCACTTGACCACCCATTGCATCCAATGTGACCAGCGCACTCAGCCGTTCACATCGGCAGATAACGGTCAAAAGAGGTCAATCGCAGATGCTTACGAAATCAGTGGTGATTCAGTGTATATTTATAGTTTTGCATTAATAGAGGTTAACAATGGGTATTAGAGATTGCTTTGCTAAATATGGAGCGACGCTCAAGAATGTCAATTGGTCGGTTTCGTCAGAAAATAATAAAGGCGAATTGGTAGTCAGCCTGTGGCAGCAGTTTTTCATCAAGTCAGAGAGCAGCGTGATTAAATATGTAGATTGCGTTTCGCGCTGGTCTGGTCATGGAAATATTGAATTTAGAGAGCGAATCGCAAAAGCATACGATACAAACCAGCCTGTTCGAGTTGTCATTGCAAGAACTGACGACGAAGACGCCGTTCGCAAAGGGAAAGATGCCAGCAAGCTAAAAAACCGATTTCATATAAAGGAAGACTGGCTCGGAAAGGTCACATTTTGGGATGGTGACCGTTTCGAAATTGAATTCAGGTCATCTTAAGGAATTACAAGGTGTTTAGCGGGCCGCTTTTGGTCGATTGTGTTGAAAAAGTCGCTTTTCTCAAACTGCCGATAAATTGATCGGTGAAAGCACTTTTTGGCACGCATCTACGCGACAACTTTTGCACCTCAGGACGTACGCCGGATTATTTTCCTGGCCACCCAATTGACTCTAACCAAGCTCGACCATAGGGTTGATCTAATGTACCCAAAAAGCTACTAAGGTTCTTACCTTCAAACTGTGGAAGTTTTTTTATGTACCACATGCAAGCAGCGTTTATATTGGTTAGGTTTTTCATGCCCCCAATCCAATCAGGAATAGCAAGCAATGGAGTTCCAGACATGCCAAGGACCCGCAATTTATCAAGTTGCTTTAGCGATTCGGGTAGCTCGGATATGAGTGTTCCGATAAATCTTAGGCTTTCTAGCTGACGCATTTGCCCTATATTTAAAGGTAAGCTGTTGATTCTATTGAATGAGACATTTAGCGATTGCAAGCTATTAATTTCTGTAAGCCAGTCAGGGATTGCTGTCAGTTTACTCCACTGAATAGAGAGTTTCGTAAGTTTCTTTAAATTGACAAAATTATCCGGAAGGTAATGTAGCGGAGTTGAGTCAAAATCAATAGTTTCTAACGTGGTTAGGCAGCCAAGCTCATTTGGTAGTTCTTCAATACCTCTTTCTCTAATTGTTAAGTGGCGTAAGCTCTTTAAAGCTGTAATGGAGGAAGGTAAGACTGTTAAGTTATTGAAGGTGAGGATGACTTCCTCAAGACTTTCCAATCCCCCAATTGTATCCGGCAGCGTATCAAGTTGCGTATTTTTGATATGCAAGATTTTAAGATTCAGAAGTTTACCTATTGATGATGGGAGCGTCTTGATCCCCACATCTTGCACCACTAAGGAAGTCAAGCGACTCAATTTTCCAAGTTCATCAGGTAGGTCGCAAATATCCCCATCAGTTTCGTCATCGAAGAAGTCATTTTTCCAATTTAACTCTTCGAGGTTTTTAAGGGTAATAAGTTCTTGCGGCGCTGTCTTGCATTGGTATAAATTTACTTTACGTAAATTTTCTAATTTGGATAAATGTTCGGGAAATTTGCCATCCTCTAGGCCTAATGTCTCCAACGCTAGGATGGTTTCTGTAGTCACGGGGAAATCGTGATACTCATTTTCATCAGCCCATCGAACCAGGGTTTCGGCCCATTCGCTCAATTTATCTGTTCTACACCCCCTAACGTAAATTAATGCTCCTTCCCCCGAAATTCTATCTTTTTCAAATCCTGCGTATTCTCCTTCGGCTCCCCACTGTATTTTTCCTTCCCTGTATTGCACTTCAGAAGATTTGTTGGATGTGAAATTCCAAACCATACCATCATCGCGGCAACCCCTTCGCACTGGTGTGCAACAAGCATAAGCCCCCATCAGGCGGCCAGACAGAGGAGGCTTTACAAACGCTCCGTGTTCATCCTTGATAGGTGCTCGCAGAGTCTTGAGTTCTGTTATAGTTGGGGCTCTCCAATCATTATGTCCGGCGAAATTAAACTCGCCCTTAGAATAGGAAAATTTGGCAAAATAAGTGGTTTCCAGTAACCACGTCAACCCTGTTTCTGTATCTGTCCAGGTAGATTCAATTCCACAATACGCCTTTAAAAATGATAACTGGTATCCGTCTAAGTCTTCATTATCTGATGACCACTGGTAACCTTGCCCTCGCGGGTTGCGTTTAACCATTCCAGCTTTTATTTCGCGCAAGAATGATAAAGCCGCTGAAAAATCACCAAATTGGACTGAAGACATTAATCGGATTCCTATGTAGTAAGTTCATGCAGGCATATGCGATTCTGGGGGGCTCGCAAGTGTATCTGGAAACTAAGCATATAACATTCATGGTGCGAGGCCATTGCTTAGTGGATTTAAATGTCTTGCAAGTCATGCGAATCCTGAGGCAGGTGGCGTATTTCTAATGCTCCCATGGCAACAACATTTGCTAGGGATGGTCTGAAGTAGTCAGCGATTTTTGATACCTTCCTTGGTTGAGGTTCAAAAAACGCTGGTTTAGTCAGAAATCAGACCTTTCCTGCTCTTGATTCATCGTTTTACCCTTGAATAACACCTTTTCAAGATGCTTTTCCTGCATTACAGGCGCACCACTCCCGTACCCAGTAGCACTATTCGCACGTCCACAGGTTGGACAGGGCAAATAGCGTGACCTGTTGTGCGGAGTTTTTCATCAGACCATGATAATGCACTATCGTATAACCAAACTGGCGCTGATTACTCGAAATGGATGCTCAACCTTGGCTCTGTCCTGTGCTTTGGCGTAACGGATGATGCCGCTATCGTGCTGTCGGTTGACGAGAAAACTAAGATCCAGGCACTGGATCGCACGCAACCGATATTGCCGTTGGCGCCGATGCCAAATCGGCCCAGTTGCCGAGACGTCACTGACCCAGTCTGATTCCTTGCGAACCTTCTCCTTGTTGGATTTGTACCAATTGGCGATAGGTCATTCTTGCTTCGGCACGTAGGTCAATTCCGCATCGACTGCAACAGGCCGACTTCTGCCAGTGCCGACCGGCCGCATAGGGTCGAGTGCCCCCGGTGGCGATGGGCCGCAGTCGACCCCAAGCAGCCATTTGCTCACGCTCAGGTTAAGGGGCGGGCCCGGCGAACGACTTGACCGATTATTAAGTACGACGACGGGCGCGAATAACTGCACTAGCCATCATAATGTTACAAAAGTGAACGACGTCGCTGTAGTTACGTAGAGAATATACGCCGCGCCCGTATTTTCCGTCACCTTCTATTTCGCCGCTTTCCCACTGGTGAACCTGAATATATCCAGAGGAGGAATTTGCTAAGATCTCAAATGCAACAGCATTATAGTTGTCGATATAAACTTGAAACTTTCTTTCTCCGTCAGTTATTTCATAGCCTTGCTCAGTAGCGACCTGCTTTATAATTTCTACCAGCTTATCGAACTCCATTTACATCTCCTTTTATGGAATGTCTAAAAATAATGTTTTCGCTCAGCTAGTGCCAGTGGATGGCGTGAGCTAGTAATAATGCTGCCTCTAGAGAGGCTCTGGAAAAGCCCCGCTTTCATAATATTACATGTACTGTACGCTGCATAGTTACTGGTTTGTAATTTTCGGAAAAAAGTCTTTTCAGGTCATTCCTGGATGAAATGTCTTTAGCCGTTCAGGTCTTTTTACATAGTATCCTTGGTTTTGGGTTGAGCTAAGTTTGCTATTTTGGAATTAGAACCTAACGTTGGGCGTAGCCAGAGGGTAAAAATCGTAGCATTTCAACAGTCTGGCTGGCTGACTTGTTAGGCTTACTATGCAATATGATTTTACCCAAAGCGCCACACAGGAAGGTCTCACGCCGTGGTTAGTTCGGTTGGGCTAGGGGCTCGTCTTAAAACTTGGCCTTGAGGAGGTATCTTGCGAGACTGAATGCGGGCTCCTTGGCGAGTCCAATGAGGTGTTCGTGGAGCTCATCGACCGCGCTGAAGAATCGTTCGTGCTCTTCGCTCTCATGCGTCGGAAGCGAGATTGTAGGGCCTGACTGTAGGAAGTTCTCGAGTGAAATCCCTTCAATCTGCATTCTTTCATCGATACCTTCGAAGGATTCCCGATCAATTGCGCGTTGGAGTTGTTGCTTTGCACCTGCTACCGTGTATTCAACTTTGTCCATAAAGCTATGGATATCTTGAGTTAGTGGTGAGGTTCCTAGCCAACGCCGTACCTGTTGTGTTGCAGCCGAAAAATCGTGAAAAGCCTTTGCAAAACTGCGAACTTCGATGGGTATGTTCTTGAAGTCTTCTGACTCAAATGCAAGTGGTCTACTTTTTCGTGGCATGAAGATTTGCTCCGTGGAATCAGTGTGTCTTCGTGAGGCCCAACGCCGACGTTAATCGGCTGTCTCGTCAGCGGATATCCCGTTGAGTGCCCTGTTACGCCCACAAAAAGCTATTTCTCAAATAGTGGAGACAGTAATTACGTTGTCAAGTTAAGCAAATCAAAAACCACCTTCGCAAACTTACTGGCTTTAGCTGGATCAGATAACAATTGCATCATCTGATTCTGGTGAGCATCGCCACTGTCCATAATTGCGTCATCTACCGCGTTGGCAAAGTTGCCCAGGAGTGCTTGCTCGGCGGTATTGTTGGCCAGTTGCTGCATGACCAATTGGTTTTCACTGACCTTGTCACGGATGGTGTAGGCGTAATTCACCATGTCTTTGTCAGTCAGCTGATCAGTCACAAACAGCTCGTTGAGCCGCTCTAGAATCTGCGAAAGCAGCTCCTCCTTGATGTCCTTTGCCGTTCCTGAGCCAAGCCCCTCACCAGGCACCAGTTTATAGTCGGGCGAGTCTTCTATTAGCTTTAGGTCTTGCTGGCGTATTTTCGATACGCGGTAATGGCTGAGCACGATACTGTTGAGGTCAATATCATCCTCATCCACAGCGGTTTCGCGCAGCATTGGGCTTAGATTGCGCGCATACAGGCTGAGCTTTTCCAGCTGTTTGTCATCGTAATCGACGATCTGCGACATGAATTCATAGAAGCGCACGAAGGTGCCCAGATCCTTTTTGAATATGTCGAGGGCGTCCTTGGCTTGCTTGCATTGCTTCAGGTCGTTCTCCGCGTTGGCGATCAACACCGCATCTTGAGTCTTTTTAATCCGCTCAAATATTTCTTTCGAGTGCGCGTAGGCCTCAACCGCCTGCTTGTAGCGTTTCGTCCAGCGCTCGACCGCAGGCTTGCAAATGTTGGCAATCGCCGCATTGCTTTTGTTTTTGACGAAGAAGGCCGCGCAGAACTGCTCAACCTCGCTCGACTTGTAAATGCCCGCAGCATTGAGTTTCTCAAACAGATCGAAAATCAAGTCTGGATCTGAGACATCTGCCAGTTCTGCCGTCTGAAAGTACGGCTGGAACGAGTCGAGGATTTCCTGCGGCTCGTTGAAGAAATCCAGGATGAAGGTGCCGACTTCCGCCTTGCCCGGATAAGTACGATTCAAGCGCGACAGGGTCTGCACGCACTCCACACCGCCGAGTTTTTTGTCTACGTACATGGCGCAGAGTTTGGGCTGGTCAAAGCCGGTCTGAAATTTGTTGGCAACAATCATCACTTGATAATCATCGCTATCAAAGGCTTTGCGCATGTCACGGCCTTTGAGGTTGGGGTTCATGTTGCTCTCGGTGTATTTGTTGCCGAGTAGCGCGACAGCGTTAGGATCTTTCTCGGTGAATTCCACTTCACTGGAGAACGCCACCATGGCATGGATTTTTTGGTAGCCCTTTTCGACGATGTATTTGTCAAAACACAGCTTGTAGCGCACAGCTTCTTTGCGCGAGCTGGTGACTACCATGGCTTTGGCTTGCCCACCCAGCAGGCCCATGACGTTACTGCGAAAGTGCTCAACGATCACCTGCACCTTTTGCGCGATGTTGTACTCGTGCAGGCGCACCCACTGATTGAGCTTGACCTTGGCTTTTTTGCTCTCAACTTCCTGATCGGCCTTATCGATTTTTTGCGCCAGGTTGTAGGCCACTTTGTAGTTGGTGTAGTTCTTCAGCACATCCAGAATAAAGCCCTCTTCAATGGCCTGACGCATGCTGTACACATGGTAGGCCTCGGGCTTATTGGTTTTAGAGGGTTGCTCAGTGGGCTTGGGCAAACGGCCAAACAGCTCCAGCGTCTTGGTTTTCGGCGTGGCGGTGAAGGCAAAGTAACTCAGGTTTTTTGACGCCTTGCGTGACGCCACAGCGGCATCGAGAATGTCCTCAGAGTTGAGTTCGTCCTCACCATCAGCCTTGGCCTCAATCATCAGCACTTCTTTCAGCTGACGCGCTGTAGAGCCGGTTTGCGAGGAGTGGGCTTCGTCGGCAATGATCGCGTAGCTGCGTTCTTTCAGGCTAACGCTATTCTCGATGGCGCGTAGCACGTAGGGAAAGGTCTGAATGGTGACGATAATAATCGGCTGTGAGTTTTCCAGCGCGGCCGCCAGCTTCTCCGATTTGGAGCCGTCACCTTCCTGATTATTGATGCGGCCAACGGCACCATCGACGTGTTCAAACTGGTTGATGGTGTCTTGTAGCTGATCATCCAGTACGGTGCGATCCGTCACCACAATCACTGAGTTGAATTGCTTGCAGCCCTGCTCGTCGTAGAGCGCAGATAGTTGATGCGCGACCCAGGCAATCGAGTTGGACTTACCGGAACCCGCGCTGTGCTGGATCAAATATTTATGCCCAGGGCCTTCAGTGCGGGCGTCAGTGACCAATTTATTCACCACATCCCACTGGTGATAACGCGGGAAAATCAGGCTTTCTTTTTTGTATTTACGGCCCTGCCAGTCTTCCTTCTCTTCAATTTGTAGGTGCACAAAGTGCGCGAGAATCGCCAGCAAGTTACTGGGTAGCAACACCTCGTTCCACAGGTAATCAGTGGCGTACTGGTTAATGTCTGCCGGCGCATCATTACCAGCACCGCCGACCGAGGTGCCTTTGTTAAACGGCAGGAAGAAGGTGTCTGTCCCCTCCAGTCGCGTGGTCATATAGACCTCGTACTGGCTCACGGCAAAATGCACCAGGGCGCCTCGCTTGAAGGTCAGCAGCGGTTCGGGCTTTTTGGTCACCGGGTCGGTGGCAAGCCGGGTGGTTTTGTATTGCTTAATGGCGTTGTGGACGGCCTGCTTGAATTCGGATTTCAGCTCCAGTGTGGCTACTGGTAAACCGTTTACAAACAACACCAGGTCGATTCGCCAGGCTTTGGCCTTGCTGCCGGTTTGTTCGAGGTGTTCTTGTGTGGCCCAAGGTGAATACACCAGCTCCGGCACCACCCGGCAACGGTTCTTGGCATAACGCATCAAGGTGTCAGGGTTTAGCTCGTGCTCAGGCTTGAACTGGCACAGGCTGAAACGAGTACCACGATGGCGTAGTTCGTGACGCAACACGCCTAAGGTGCCGAAGGTGCGCATCTCTTTACTGGCGGCGTTGGGGTCGGTTTTATTCAGCTGGCTGGCGACCCGCTCAAGAAAGTGCTGCCCAGGTTGGGAGGGGTATAGCGCGCAGAATCTTTGCCACTGCTCGGGCTGGGTATCTTGCACAAACCCCAGCAGGTCTTCTGGGTACAAGGCCAGTTCACGGTTGTAGTGTTCGGCTTTGCCAAGCAACCAGCCGGTACTGACCAGATGCTTGAGCATGTCGTTTTGAAACATCAGTTCGCCGGCTTTGCTCATTGCGTCGCTCCTTGCGCTAATTCTGGATGTGCATCAAGCAAGACCGCAGCCATGGCGGTTTCGTGCTTCTTCATGGCTGTATCGCACCAGTCGCTATCGTCATTTATCGAAGAAAATATATCCGCCAATTTCAATGATTGAATTATGCCTTTGTTAAGGCTCGCCCTGAACATTCCTTTTTTCTCAACGGGGTCTTTATCGCTATAGGTCGAGTTCTCGCCAACGGACAACAACGCAAGATTACCAAAGCGATCCAGCTGAGTGATTTCACCTGTGTTTTTACTTTGAGGGCTGACATGTTCTACTGAGGTAACATGGCGCATACGAAAAATAGTGGCGCTACCCTTCAAAATCTCTGGTCTCACAGGTTTATTGTCGGGATCGTCAGCATTGAACCAGCACTCCCAGAGTAAATACTCAAGCTTGTAAAACCAATAATGCGGAGTATCTGTGCCTAGGCCGTCACACAGTGCAAAGGTATCACCCACGCCAAAAATCTCCTGCAGGCTTTTGCCTCTGGCGACCGTTTGCGCATAACGTGCATCTTGCTGTGTTAGCCCATTCAGCAGGTTCTTGGCGTCATCAAGTTGGGCACCTGGCTCATATAATGCTTTCAGCGCTTCCGTCAACCAAGGCACACGGGTCAAGTCTTGACTGAAATACATCATGCTTTGCAGCATGCTGATGGAGTCCCAGTGTTGGCCGGTACGCTTGGTTCGCTGATTGTTTTTGGAAGCTTCTGCTAATGGTGAGGCAATCTCCCAGCGCGTCGCCACGTGACTGCTCTCATGAACATGGCCTTTAATCATAAAATTGTCCATGAGTAGCCGACAGCGCAGCAAACAATGGATAAACGCCTTGCACTGCGTCTTGTCACCAAACGGTTTGTGCTGATGCTCGAGGTTACTCGGAAAATGCTTGTCAAACTCAGCAAGCAGTTTTTTATGATCGACCGAAACACCCGCATGGTCACTGCTAGGTGTGGAGTCACCAACAAACACTCTCAACACATGCAGCAAAAAAACTGGAAATGAAACGAAGCTTTTATACTTCGTGGATAATTCTTCGTCAGTGTCTACAGTGTTTGTTTTTGCATTTGGGGTATTGAGTATGTGCGCTAATGTCCGTGTACCCTCTACTAAAGAGTCTGTACCGCCCTCACTTCGGGTAGTTACCTTACTCAGCAAGTGAGTTCCAATGTGGTGTGCGCTTCGCCCATAGTCGAGCTCGGCCTGTAAGCTGTTTTTAACATACCCATCAATGTCGGCGCACAGATCCCACGCCCAAGCATAAACCCGTCGCTCTACCTCTGGCAGTTGGTTGAGCAATCGCGCCTTGAGAATTTCATGTTTTTCGAGCTGCACGCCACGGCTATTCATGCTGTCAAAAAATCGATTCTTATCGGTCTCTTGATGCAGCTTGGTAACGACGAACGTGGCCTTGGCCCATAGATAGTCACTGAATGCCTGCACTCGACCAGCGCCTGTCATACCTTCCTCTTGCTGAGGCTGGTTGGCCAGTCTGTTGAAGAAGTTGATTATCGTTTTGCGGGCAACAACCATAGCTTCGTTTTTTAACCAGCCATTGCATTCAGTGCTCGATGCGCAACCACAGTCGCAGCCCCAGTTGCGCATGAAAGCCGCCAATGCCTGCTTGTCTTGCTCGCGACCAGAGAAATCCAACCGGGCGACTGGTGGTTGCTTGGCACCGACAGCCATAAAGCTTCGCCACTTGGGTAACGAGTCAAGGCTTAAACCTAGCGGTGCAGTCACCAGCACGGAGGCAATAAGCCATAAGGTGGTCATGCGCTGCTGGCCGTCAATGAGTTCAAGACGGCCATCATCAATTGGGCTGACGACCACCGCGCCGATAAAATATTCGGTGTCTGACTGCTGCTGGTAAGCCTCCCAGACGTCCTGGAGCAAGCACTCGACGTGCTGCGTCTCCCACGTGTACAGGCGCTGGTAGATGGGAATCAGAAAGGGTGTGTCCAGCGCAGGAATGTGTCCTGCGTGCTCTTCACTGCCGCTGACCATACGCTGTGCACTGTATTTATTCGCCGTAAGCTCATGGGCGCGATTAGGCATGTTGCTCATCCTTGAAGAACTTGGCGTGCAAGACAGTCGCTAAAGACGTGTGGCTATTCAAATGCGGGCTATTACCCACTGCGTAGGTGCTTGCGAACGCCTTGAGATAACGTCGTATCACTGGCCTTTTTTTGGTTTTTTCCACCTGCGCTGGCTCAAATTTCAGTAGCGCTTGTGCCTGTTTGCCACTCAGTTTTTCGATCAGAGCCACGGCCTGCAGTGAGGATGGGCATTGCAACAGGTCGGCAAAAATTTCATTTGTTGCAAAATGATTTTCTACGGTACTGCGGCGTAACGAGCCTTCGGTAATGCGCAGGCTGAACACGTATTGATCTGCCAAGGTCGCAAAGGAGGCAAAGCGTTCATCCTCAGCAAAGCGATCCAGATAAAACACTAGCATCGCCAGCCATATTTCGATTAACCGTGAATAGCCGGCATCCTGCCCTTGCTCAACCGCACGATGGAGCTGCAGCAAACGTCCGTGTAGGGTTGCATTCTGCTGCTCTGGTTCAACGAGCGTTGAATTGCCTGACGTAATGTCCAGCGGGAAATGCTGTTTATACAGCTCGGTGTATTTGGCGATATAAAAAAAGAACTGCTCGCCGCCCAATAGCGGTTGATTCAGCTGTAACGGTAGACGCGAGACGCTGCGCTCTTCGACGGCAACCTGCGAGCCATTCACATTGACCAACGTTGTGAATGTGAACACATCGGCCTCAGAGTGGTTAGCGTCATGGCTAACATTCCAGTCGCGATAAAAACTCACGGCCGTCGGCGGCGATAGCTGGATGGTCTTAGGGCCGTCGGCTGTGGGTTTCGGTGCCTGTACGGCGAACTCCTTCACCAGTTGCAAGTCGTCCACTTTATTACCACGTTGGCGAAAACGCGTGCGCGCCAGAATCTGCTCGGTCAAGAAATAGGCCAGGCGTTGGCCGTTACCGACCTTTTGCCGCTCATACGCCTCCCACAGGTTAGAGCAGCCAATACCCACACTGGCGTCCGAGACCACGGCGCGAAGATGCCGGGCCTTGAGCAGGTCAAAATCGCTCAGGCGCTTGCCGGAGGTATTTTGGCTATCGAAAAAGGCAAAAGCTTGGTCAATCGAGGAGATGCTGATCACCACGAACTGGAGCTTGTCCAGCAGCTTCTCGATCTGCCACTTGCTGCCGGGCTCAGTAGCCAGATAGCGTTCAATTTGCCGAAAGTTGGCCGCCAGGTTCTGCTGCGACTGGCTGTCAGGGAATTCCGCTTGAAGCAGTTGTTTGACTGCCAGTGGTTCAATTTTCCCCAGTGCTTGCAACAGCAAGACCAAGGTCAAACAGCGTTGCTGGCCATCGACCAGCTGGTCTTTAGTGCCTGTAATCTCTGCGGGTTCCTGATGCAGGATTATCGTGCCGAGAAACAACGGCGCTTGAGAGGAGGTTGCCTCCGCTGGTTGGAGTTGCTGCTCGATATCAGCCAATAACGACGCAACCTGCTGTGGCCCCCAACAATAGCGGCGCTGGTACTCCGGGATGGCCAAAGGTCTCTCGCCTAACTCCCGCAACGTTTGTGTGGCAACTGTTACAGAGGCCGGGCTAGTCATGCAGCTAGCGCCTTCGCAGGCTCACAGCGGCCAACGGCGGGAGCAGTGCAAAAAGCCCGCATGGCGCTGCTGGAATTGGGGTCGGTTTTTTCCAGCGGGCTGGTTACCCGCTCAAGAAAGTGCTGCTCGGGGTGGGTGGGGGACAGCACGCGGAATTTTTGCCACTGTTCATCCAGGGTTTCTTTGACAAAGCCTAGCAAGTCTTCGGTGTACAAGGCGATTGCACGGTTGAAGTTTTCCGTTTTGCCTAGCAGCCAACCTTTGGCAACGAGATGCTTGGGCATATCGTTCTGAATGGTTAGTTCGTTGGCCTTACCGCCACCCAACGCACTCATGCGGCGACCTCCTTGTCGATTAGCTTAGCTTGAGGAGCAATCCAGTTTCTAACATCTATTTTTCCGGTAACAGCGGCGGATATCAGGGCGGTGCGGCGCTCTATTGCCAATCCAATCATTAATTCAGTATTTGAAGTTAGTTTGTCAATGCGACTAAGTGTATCCTTGAGGTGTGCAATAATTTTAAGCTGCTCATTCAAGGGTGGAAGTGGCAGCGCCATCCTATCGAACTGCTCCGTTCTTAAGCACTTCGTACCATGCGCAGAACTTTCCACCAAGTCCAAAATATTATCCCGCATTCCCTTAAGGCAATAGAGCAGGTATTCACCGTCCAGTTTAGAATTCGGGATCAAGGCTTTCATATCTTGATTTATAGTCAGTTTTACCTCCGAAAGCGCAACTGGAACTGAATGATCTAAAATCATCCCCCTTACAACGATCAGCACTGCACCGGTGTCAATTAATTTCACCGCTGAATGAGAGAGCGCAGCGGGTGTTATTGTGTCTTGCGCGCTTGATAGATAATCTTGCTTCATATCCTTCGGTGATACCCAAGGAATGTCCCCACCCCAAAAATCTAAGTTTTCTTTCGTCGGGGTTCCCCCACCAACGAAAGAACAAGCATATCTTGGTTGACTAAGGGCCCAATGCTCTGGCACTTCCCCCAACCATTCAACACCCGAATCGCGCATTTTGGCGTTTGGATTCAAACCTTTGGTAACGGCATGGTTAATCACCGCCTGGCGCTTTTCTTTTAAAAGATGTATGAGCTGTTGTTGCTTTTCGATCAGTGTGTCGATTTTTGCAGTTTCGACATCTAGGAATTTGGTGATTTTGTCTTGCTCGTTGACTGGTGGGACAGGGAAGACCGTATTTGCGAGATACTCCTGTTCTATGCTTTCAACCGTAGCACCTTGCTTTCTCCATTCAAGCAATAGTGCTACCTGGCTACCAATAGTTACATACATTGCATATTGGGCATTCAGTCGAGCGTTGAAGCGAATTGCTTTCATGTCTTGATTCAAGGTTACAGGAACATCATTTATTGCCACCGGTATTGAGTGCTGAAGGATTCCTGATCGTACCACCACCAATAAAGCGCCCTCATCCACTAAATTTGTTGAGGATTCGTTGATTGCCCTTTCCGTAACGTTGTCGATAGTTGATGTGATTCTGGAAGTCTTCATATCTTTTGGTGAAACCCAAGGAATATTGCCGTTCCAATATTCGGGACTATCTTTGCTTGGTGTGCCTCCACCACTAAACTGACATAAATATTTAAGCGGTATGAGACTCCAATCCTTAGGAACGTCGCCCATCCAACGAGTTCCAGAATTCTTATACTCTGGATAGGCCTTATACTTTTCAACCATTATGAGTGCACCTCCTGCAGTAGTTGCATGATTTCTGCAGACACGGCATCCAAATCGGTATCGATTTCGAGTAAATCCCGTGGCGGTTGATACTGATAGAAGTGCCGGTTAAAGGGGATTTCATAACCAACTATGCCGACTTCCTGATCCTTCTCGTCTTTCTTGCTGGCATCAATCCAGGCGTCAGGCACATGAGGCTGCACTTCCTTATAGAAGTAAGCTTCGTTGATCGCGTTAGCGCTCTGGCTCGGGTCAAGTGCGACGTTTTCGTTGTCGCGTAGGTCGCTATCGGTTTGGTACTCCAGCACCTCGCCGTCGACGGCGAACAAGCCATATAGGGGATTGGCTTTCGCTTTGTGAACTTTCTTGATGACCTTGGCGGCGGATGGGTTCTTCCAGCTCACCGCATCGATAATCTGCTTTTTGTCTTTGGCATCCAGAGTAATACCTTGTTGCTTGCAGGCGGCCTTGATCGCGTCATCAAACGTGTTCATGTCGTCGTGCTGGGCAGTGCCGATGCTGGCCTGCAGGCCTTGTGCCTTGGCTAAAAGCCGCTTCTGATCCAGCCATGTTGTTCTGTTGAGCAAATCCTTGATGTGCTTCTCTTTCAGGTCGGCGAAGTGCAGTTTGAAATAACGGCGAATGGCGTCTTCATGTGCGCTCAGGTCACCGTAACGCTTACAGGTGTCATCATCGCTCCAGTCCTCACCCTCTACGGCGCTGTACTCTTGGTAGAGCCATTTCATGGCACTGTTGAGGGCGCCGGAGGCGTAGCGGCATTCAGCGATGCGTGCGTCACTGAATTGGTAGGACTGCCGTAAAGGGCGCTCGATGCTGATGCGGCGGTAGCCAAACTCATAGCTGTTGAAAATCTTGCTGGCGAAGGTCTTGGCGACCTCGGCTTTGGGGTTGGCAGCCTGGCGGCCGCGATTGCTTTTCTGTACGGCTTGTTTGTCTAGCTCATAGGCATCGACGGCGGCAAAACTACCGAAGGCGCGGATTACCGTAGCGATATCGCTTTCATCCATTTCATTGCGCTTGGAGCCGAGGGATTTACGCATTTTTCCGCACAGGTTGACGCCATTGATCAGCTGTACCTTGCCCTTGCGCTCTGCGGATTTTTTGTTCGACAGCACCCAGACATAAGTCGAGATACCAGTGTTGTAGAACATATCGGTGGGCAGCGCGACGATGGCTTCGAGTAAGTCGGACTCTAGAATGTGGCGGCGAATTTCTGATTCACCCGAGCCAGCACCACCAGTAAATAATGGCGAACCATTGAGGATGATGCCAATCCGGCCGCCACCCTGCGAGCCATCGCGCAGCTTGCTGATTAGGTGCATCAGAAACAATAGCGAGCCATCGCTGACCCGTGGCAAGCCAGCACCAAAGCGACCGCTGAAACCCTTTTGCGTGTGCTCGTTGCTGATCTCTTGCTCGATCTTCTTCCAGTCCACGCCAAAGGGTGGGTTGGAGAGCATGTAGTCAAATTCTGTGGTGTACAGCTGATCGTTCGACAGGGTATTGCCGAGCTTTATGTTGCTGACGTCTTGGCCCTTGATCAGCATGTCGGCTTTGCAGATTGCATAACTCTCAGGGTTAAGCTCCTGCCCATAGGCGCGCATCACCGCCTGCGGGTTCAACTCATGCACGTATTCCATGCCCGATGAGAGAAAGCCGCCAGTGCCGGCCGTAGGGTCGTAAATGGTGCGAATGATGCCGGGCTTGGTCAGCGCATCATCGTCTTCCATAAACACCAGGGAAGTAGTGAGGCGCACGATGTCGCGGGGGGTAAAGTGCTCCCCAGCGGTGTCATTCGAGCTTTCCGCAAATCGGCGAATCAACTCTTCAAACACTAGGCCCATGTCGTGGTTGGAAACAGCCGCAGGGCTTAAGTCCGTCTTCTGTACCTTCTGCACAACCTTGTAGAGCAGGTTGGCATCGTTCAGCTGTCCGAGAAACTCGGTGAATTTGAAGTGTTCGAAAATCTCCCGTGCATCTTTGGAAAAGCCCTGCAGGTAGGACTCCAGGTTGGCCTTGATACCGGATTCACCGAGCTTGGACAAATCCATTTTCGAGGTATTGAAAAACGACAGGCCACCGCTGGCACGCAGGAGCAGTTTTTCCTGGGCTTCTTCGGAGATATTCAGTTGCTGGACGCGTGCATGCTCCGCCAACACCGCCGCCTTGCTCGCCTCCAGCACGCACTCGAGGCGACGCAACAAGGTGAACGGCAGAATGATACGACCGTACTGGCTTTGTCTAAAGTCACCACGGAGTAAATCGGCTAAAGACCAGATGTAGGCGGCCAGGTTGTTGGAGGCTTGCGACATTCTTCGAAATTCCCTTCAGTGCTTGGCGGTTGTTGACGAGGTGCGAAGCACGATTATTGATAAAACTGGGTGGCATTATGCTGCAACGGCAGCACCGGGTATGCCCGACATTGGATATTCATTGATTGGTTTGCGCGAGCGCCACCTTTAAGAATTAGGAGCAGCAGTCCAGTATTCACTACGACTATGCTTTGAGGTCAACCCGGTAGGGAGCTAATCCTTTCCATTGACTGGCCGTTTCTGATGGATATCACTATGTCTCGTACAGCCAAGCACAAACCTAAAACTCAACGAGGCCGACCTCGGCGCGAAACGCAACGAGCCCTTTATCAAATCAGGCTTTCCGGGTGGGATTTTACGTGGTCGCTCAGCCTAGCCCTGCCCAATAATTTGAGGGCTAACGAAGGTCATTATCATGATCATCTGATCCTGACGCTGAGGGGCGAAGTGCTCTACCCGGAGAGCTTCAAATATCCAGAAGTCGAGTGTCAGCTCTACGCAGATCCTCGATTGACGCAAGACATAGAGCCTCCAAAAGGAATAGGGTCTATGACAGCACGCGGGACACGGTTGATTGCATCGTTCTCCGCAGCGCCCCGTCAGACTGACCTCTGTAGCGTTTATGGGTGAGGTGGGTTTCTGGGGAAGTGCTCTGAAAAAAAGGCCAAAACAGTAGAGCTCGAAAGTCTCTCAAAAAATATTACTTCGCCACCCTTGAAACAGAAAAAAGGAAACGGAGCTCTATTATTTGATACCAAACAAAAGCAAAGATCCCGATGCCTGCGCGCTTTCGAGGCGGCTACAGATTTTGGGGCTATCGACTCTTTGCTTTACCATTGCATTTGTCTCTGTCTATTGCCTTCAAGAGCTTTGAGAAGATGAATATGGCGGAGGAGGGCAGACAGTCTCACACGCAGGACAGGTGTAATCGCTTTTTTGCGACGTATGTCGCGGCTAGATTTTTTCTTTTAAGCAGCTGCCGGTGACCATGGTTCGCTTAACCAAGATGAACCATGGTCGAACCGACCAAAATTTAAGGCAACGGCATCTTATTCACTTGCTTTTTTGACCTGAAATACTGAGTTTTATTGCTCTGCCCCAGCCCAATCAGCACCAAAACTGTACCTATACGGATGTCCATGATGGCTGCTTTTACCGTGAGCACGTATCTTACTTGCTGGATCAGTACAGTGCGCTTGCACGCTTGAAAGGAATTTACCCGCATGACCATCCTGACCAGCCACAGCCACCCGTTAATCATCGGCTCAGTTGAGACACCCTACACTAGCGGGCATATAGGCATGACTATTGTAAGCGTCCGGCGAAGTCACCTACCCGATCCCAGCGATAAGGGCGATGTTGTCCACTTAAAAATACGTGGACACTATCGCCCCTATCATCAGGATTGCCATGCGCCAAAGAACCTCTTATCCCAAACCCTTTAAAGCCCAGATCGTCCAAGAATGCCTGCAACCTGGCGTGTCGATGGCCAGCGTGGCCCTGCGTCACGGCATTAACGCCAACCTGGTTCGAAAGTGGATACCTGCTTATCGTGATCATCAGGCGCCGGCTTTGCCTGCTTTTGTTCCGATGACGCTTGCGCCCGCAACCCAGCCCGATCAGCAGATGTCGGTCAACATCGAGGTTCCTTTCGGGCCGCAAAAACTCACTGTGAAGTGGCCATCCTCAGATCCTGACGGGTGTGCTCGTTTTGTCCGTGAGCTTGCCAAGTGATCCGCATCGATGCCATCTGGCTCGCCACCGAGCCCATGGATATGCGTGCAGGTACCGAGACCGCGTTGGCCAGAGTGATTGCAGTATTCGGTGCGGCGAAGCCGCACTGTGCTTATCTCTTTGCCAATCGACGTGCTAACCGAATGAAAGTCCTGGTTCATGACGGGATTGGTGTTTGGCTGGCTGCACGGCGGTTGAACCAAGGCAAATTCCACTGGCCAGGCATTCGGCAAGGCTGTGAGATAGAGCTGGATACCGAGCAACTTCAGGCCTTGGTATTAGGTTTGCCTTGGCAGCGTGTTGGAGCTGCCGGCACAATCACACTGCTGTAAAAACTGTAATTAGATTTTTGGCCTACTGCCGCAAGCGATCTGCTTTGGTAAAATCCAAGGCATGACTTCTTCGCCCAATATCGATCAGATGACCCCCGACCAACTGCGTGCATTCGCTGCGCAGTTGATGTCGAAGGTCGACACCATGGGCAGAAAGATCCACCGCGATCAAACCATCATCGAACAGCTGACCCACGAGATCGCCATCCTCAAGCGGCACAGGTTTGCCAAGCGCAGCGAGCAGATCAGCCCTGAGCAAGGCAACTTGCTCGACGATCTGCTCAACACTGATCTTGAGGCTATCGACGCCGAGTTGAAGGCCCTCCGACCAGCTCCCGGCCCAGAAGAGAAGCGCCAGCAACCCAAGCGCGCGCCGCTGCCACCGCAGTTTCCACGCACCGTAATTCATCACGAACCGGAAAACATCCAGTGCGCCTGCGGCTGCCAACTTCAGCGCATCGGCGAGGACGTCAGCGAGAAGCTGGATTACACGCCGGGCGTGTTCACCGTCGAACAGCATGTGCGTGGAAAATGGGCCTGCCGTCAGTGCGAAACACTGATCCAGGCACCGGTGCCGGCCCAGGTAATCGACAAGGGAATACCTACAGCAGGTCTGCTCGCTCACGTAATGGTGGCGAAATTCGCCGACCACTTGCCGCTGTACCGGCAGGAGAAAATCTTTGGCCGCGCCGGCTTAGCCATCGCGCGTTCAACTCTCGCGCAATGGGTTGGGCAGACCGGTGTACAGCTTCAGCCATTGGTTGATGCCTTGCGAGAAGCTGTTCTGGCCCAACGAGTTGTCCATGCTGACGAAACTCCGGTGCAGATGCTTGCGCCCGGAGAGAAGAAAACTCACCGCGCGTATGTCTGGGCTTACTGCACCACGCCGTTTTCGGCGTTTAAGGCAGTGGTTTATGACTTCAGCCCGAGCCGCGCCGGTGAGCATGCACGTAACTTCCTCGGCTCGTGGAACGGCAAGCTGGTGTGCGACGATTTTGCTGGCTACAAAGCCGGTTTCGAGAAGGGCATGATCGAAATTGGTTGCATGGCCCACGCACGCCGCAAGTTTTTCGATCTGCACGTGGCGAATAAAAGTCAGTTGGCAGCACAGGCACTGCACTCGATTGGCGGCTTGTACGAAGTTGAACGCCAAGCGTGCGACATGAGTGATGAGGATCGCTGGCGGATACGGCAAGAAAAAGCTGCGCCGTTAGCGAAAGCGCTGCACGACTGGATGTTGGCCCAGCGCGATCTTGTACCCAACGGATCAGCGACGGCCAAAGCCTTGGATTACAGCCTTAAACGCTGGGTCGCGCTGACGCGCTACCTGGAAGATGGGGCCGTGCCCATCGACAACAACCCAGTCGAGAATCAGATCCGGCCGTGGGCGCTCGGGCGTTCAAACTGGTTGTTTGCCGGGTCGCTTCGCAGCGGCAAACGAGCGGCGGCGATCATGAGCTTGATCCAGTCAGCGCGTATGAATGGGCATGATCCGTATGCCTATCTCAAAGATGTGCTGACGCGGTTGCCGATGCAGCGAGCGAGTGAGATCGACCAACTGCTGCCGCATCAGTGGGTATCTGCCTGAGTCATGCAAGGTGACTTCGGCGGACGCTTACTGACTATTTGCCCTGGTAAGCAGCAAGCCAACGCCTCATCTGGCAATTTCCAACGTGAGCTGGCGCTGGATCTGGATCTGATTAAGTCCTGGGGCGCTACTGCAGTTGTCACTCTGATGCCCCAACAGGAGCTCGAGGAAGTAGCGGTTGGTCATCTTGGCACGGAAGTCGAAGCCCGGGGTATGCAGTGGTTCCACCTGCCGATTCTGGACGTCGATGTTCCAGACACGGAGTTTGAACGCTACTGGCACTATGCAGGACTGCGCCTCCGACAGCTCTTGCGCAGCGGCCAACATATCCTGGTGCACTGCCGAGGAGGTCTGGGTCGCACAGGAATGGTGGCGGCACGTCTGTTGATCGAACTGGGGGCACAGCCCAAAGCAGCGATAGCTGACGTTCGACAGGCACGCCCTGGCGCGATCCAAACCCGGCAGCAAGAAAACTATGTTCTCACCACTGAACTCGCCGGGAATGATGCTTGGCTGGATCGCCTTCTGGGCTGTCTGCTCGGCGGTGCTGTAGGCGATGCTTTCGGCTATGCGGTCGAGTTCGATTCTCTGGAAACCATCCAGTCCAGGTACGGCAAGCAAGGACTCACCCAGCCTACATACCAGAATGGTCGCCTCATCGTTAGTGACGATACCCAGATGACGCTGTTCACCCTGGAAGGCATGCTGCGCTTTGCCAGCAAAGGCGAAAGCTTAGATCCCCAGGATTGGCTCGATGAAATCCGAGGCGCCTATCTTGATTGGCTGGATACCCAAAGCATAAAGGCTCCTAGAAAAGGGCTGGCGGGACAGCTCGCCCGATCTCCAGCCTTGCGGACTCGACGAGCCCCTGGTAATACCTGCTTATCGGCCCTGAAAGCCGGCGGTATGGGTAGCATCGAGCACAAGATAAATGATTCTAAAGGCTGTGGTGCGGTAATGCGCACCGCGCCCATCGGCTTTCTTAAAGGACTTGACCTCTTTGATCTTGGCGCACGTGCTGGTGCGCTAACCCACGGTCATCCCGACGGCTGGGCCCCAGCAGGGATCCTGCCTCGCATTGTGGCCAACTTAATCCAAGGTATGGGCAATTACTGGGCTGTTCGGGGAGGCTTCGACGACGCCAGCGAGTGGGGGCACGTGTACGGCGTCACGGCAGGTACTGACCGTTATCTGCTCGCGCTGAAGCTCGCCCGTAAACTGCGCTACAACCCCCGGCAGGCTATTCGCTTACTCGGCCAAGGTTGGGTGGGTGATGAAGCCTTAGCCATTGCGATGTATTGCTACCTCTCGGCGCGCAATTTCCAGGACGCCATCATCCGCGCTAGCAATCATGATGGTGACAGCGACTCCACCGCCTCTATTACCGGTCAGTTATGGGGGGCTCGCCACGGCATTGCCGATATCCCCCATGACTGGATTCGTCGCCTGGATGTGCTGGATGACATTCTGGTGCTTGTGGCACAGGCCAAGGATTGGTCAGTACCAGTCGACACAATCCAAAGCTACCCGCCGAAAGTCACCATCAACGAAAACGAGGCCGCCTGTATCCGCATGGTCGAAATGTCTCTTGAGTTGCATGTGCGTGGCTTTCAGAAGATTCGCATCTTTCCTTACCTGTCTCCTTCAGGTTACTGGCGCCTGGAATGGGCTCCTGCAGAAAGCTTCAGCTCAGCAATCCGCCCGCCCAGAGGCACCAATGAACGCTTGATTGCTCGCTACTCGAGTGGTTCAGGATGGCGGGCGTTCGAGTGGGAGGGGGCTCAGTCCCTCACAATTGGCGAAATGGCGCAACAATTCCTGCGACAGTTCCCGGAGCTGGCACGTGCCGGCCAAGGCCAAGACTGGCCTTATGTGGGTTGGCTCACCACCTTGCTCGGCGAAGTCCGCAAGGGGCGTTTCCCATATTTAATAGCGGATGGCCATGTGGATCTCTCACGAGGTATCCCCATGAGTGTCGGTGAGCCATTTCCGCTCCCACCGCCGCTGCCGCATGAGCAGGACGAGGAGGACGAGGACACTGAATGGGATGGGATCGATAAGAACGACCAATTGATCGAAGAGGAGCCAGATTATCCTTTGCCCAACACCTTCGATTTCGCCGATGAAGTCGGTCGTGTGCATGGTTTGATGGCTCTCTATCACCATGGAGAGGCCTACCTGCTGCAAGTCACTCAGTTACTGTGGCAGCAACTAAATGAGCCCAAGGCAGAGAACTGCACTTTGGTCTGTCAGGCCGGTGGCATTGAAGGGCACGGGAAGGCTGGTTTGCACAAGCTTCTGCAGTGTTTTCTGCATGAAGCCAATGAGGCTTGCGAGGTGGCATCGGTTGGGCTCGAAGAGCACCTTGTACCCCAGCTAGACTGGGACAAGATCCAAGGAATGTTCGCCAACATGGACAAGGCGCTACTGGCAACTGCCGCTGCTTACGGTCAGCTATTTGAAGGTTTTACGCACTGAGCGGCGCGGGAAGACCCCATGGCTGCCCAGGCTACGTGACTCGAAGTCGCCCTGTTGCTTGCTAACAATGAAAGCTCTTACGAGACACACGAGTCAGAGAGGCGTTGTCTCCCTGACTCATTTTGACTTTGCGTTCATCAATGCGGTCGCGGTAGGGACTGCAGTTACCTGCCACCCCCCGCACAGACCCGTACGTGCGGAACTACCACATACGGCTCCTGCCTCGGGTATGAGACGCGAAGCGATCCTCAGGGTAAGGATGTGCATTTCTGGGTCTTGGTATGTAGAGGTTCAGGGCGACGACGGTTCAGCTCTGAGGCCGACGGCAACTGGTGTGTGCACCGACTCGAGCCCCATCCAGAACCGGAATCCTGACACATTACGCCGGAATATCGGGTATCGGAGTACCGCCCGGCGCTACAGCGCCGAGGCGCAGACACTGGATGGACAAGACCCGGGCTGAAACACATAACACCATGCTTTATGCAGTTTCATACTCTTGATAAGACTCGTAAGCATCAAATACATCTTTAGTAACTGTTCGGGCTCGGTTGCCTTGTCCAGTAGGCTGCACTACGAATTGAATAGAATCCTCCAAGGTAACCGAAGCCCCCTTGTAGTCATCGCCAATAACAAATTTTTTCGAAAAGGGGCTTAGGGCGAAAGCCAACTCTCTAACTAGATTGTCCCGGTCGGAAAAGTCGCCATCGTCCATCTCAAGCAGCGTGGCCATAATTGAGCAGTCAATCATAGTGCCGGTGAGCCAGTCGCAGCTGGAGGCATAGCCTGCACACCATTTCATGTTTGTGCCTTCGATGCAGACTTGAATGGAGGTGGTTTCTTTGCCGACAAAACATGAGCCCAGCATGACTCCGGTAATATTGCTCGATTTAGAGTACTCCCCAACTTCATACAGTAAATCAAAGAGATCAATACCCGCAACTTTCCTTTTGTAGCCGTGAGCTGCGATATAGACAACGGTGTTCTCGAAGCGGGACTTGCACAGATATGACAAAGCTCGCTTAAAACTACTCCTGTCATAGAAATTTGCGTGATAGACCTCGGTATCGCCAGCATACTTGGCAATCCCTTCGACAAAGGGCAGCACACTACTCCGGTTCGAGTCGCCACTGTCCAACTCCCAAGGGCACTCTAATACCAGAATTGCTCGATTTGATTTATGTTGCAGCCGCTTCATAGTTAAAACTTCCTTTTTACTCTCTGGAAACTGTCGATGCAGGTTATTGGCCGTTTAACATTGCACTAAGGTCACTGATCTAGAATAAGATCAAGCCCAGCCTAACGAACCTAAAGGGTCTTAGAGTCGTGACACGTCAGGGTGTAACAAAATCCTCAGGAAAGGCTTCCCGTATCCCCATCCACAGTAACAACCAACTGGTTTCTCTGGAGTCACTTTTTGACTTCGCCCTGCGTCGCGTCAGGATTTTCAACTCACTTTCTTTGCGTTGCTTGGCTTCCACAGGTGAGACTTTCAACCACACAGGTTTCGAGTCACCCCACGGGATTTTCCACTCAAGCGTGGTCTCCAGCTTGGCGGCCTGTATTGACACATGGGCAGGTGCGGAGTCTCGTCTGAGTACCAACCATGCCTGCAATGCTTTTCGACACTCCACCTCGAGAGTCTTGTAATTGTCGACTGTGAATTCGATGGCATAGTCATCCGCGTCGACCAGGCGGACACGAAACCGTCGCGGCTTTTTTTCGGTCAGTCTGTGCTCACTATCCTTCTCGACATCCTGTGTAACAGGAGGTTGGTACTGCTCTGCCCAGAACAAACGCTTGCTACGGAGTTGCTGCCGTTGGCTGTACAGATAGCGGCCCAGAGCGACAGCCTGTTGCCGAACCTTATGCAGGTCGCGCTGCTCGCTGGCGACCGACACGTGGTTTTCCCGCAACATGTCGCCCTGAATGAGCAAGTCTGGCGTTTCGATACCCGCCATATTGGCCTCCGCCAGTAATTGCAGGGCCCAAGCCGTGCTGACTTCACCGACGAGCCCCACATGCAGTGGGAGACAGCCTGTCACGGCATGGTTTTCATGGCCTTCACAGGCCGAATAGGTGAAACAGCCTGCTGCAGACAACCCTTTGACCAAGAGGGCAATATGCGTGTCCAGCACAGCGACAGAGATCTTCTGGCCATGCTCACGGCGTTTGAAATTGCTTGGTCGAGCCTCAAAGAGGTTATAGCCGGATTCCTGTTGAACATGCTGAGAGCGAAATAGCTTAGCGACTTGCCAAGGCGCGAGGCGCTGATCACAAGCATCTAGGCGGAATGGCCGGTTGGCGGACGATGTTTTTTTTAGGCCACCCAGATCGAGTTGTTTGAGCATTTCCCGAAGAAACTCACTATCCGACTGGTCGTGGCCGGCTGGAAGACTAAGGCGACTGCCGCTCTTGTAGTCGTGCAAATACGCATTATCCGTCAGATAAATATCCTGACCGTCGGTTTCGATTAAAAAGCCCCGATCCAGTAGTGCAGACGAGAGGAAAGAGAAGAGTTCACTCATTGGACGCTCCAGAAAAAAGCCTTAGGCCGCAGTAGAACGTAGGGATCGCTGAAAGCGAGCCAATCGTGGCTGTACGTTAGGTTCAGGTTTCCAAACTCGCCTCGTGAACGCACTCATACTGCGCCGACGCTTGCTTGAGTTTTTCGGCAACCTGTTTACGCAGACTTAGCGGTGCTTCAATTAACAAGGCGTCGCCTTGGGAAAGAATCCACCACTGCAATTGCCACGTATCACTGATCGTTGCCCGCAGACGGTAACCCTCCTGGAGTTTTTCCAAGGTCATATCGGATGACAGAGGCGTCTCCCGAAGCAAGCGCGCTAGGCTGTCACTAAGCCTGGCCTGCAGGCTGATTTTGGCAGTACTGCCGAACTGCAAGGCATTACTGGCCAGGTACTTCTGCAGATCAAAGTCATCCAGGCCCAGGGCGGGGCTCGGCAGAGTTTCGGCTTGGCGAAAACGATGGATCGCGTACTGGCGGACATCGGCATAGGGTGGCGACGTACCGATCAGATAGGTGATGGGGCCCCGCTGCACCAAGGCGAGAGGATTGAGCACCAGCTCCCGCTCTTTATCGTTGTGGGCCGAGTAATAGCGGCATTGCAGTTGTTTTTCCTGCAACAAAGCCGCCTGCAAGGTTTCCAGAATTTTTTCCGGCGTATTCGGTGGCAACAGGCTCAGATCGGGGCTGACACTGGCTACTTTGCCCAGCCAGCGTATTGTCTGGTTGTTCTGCGCCAGGCCTTCCAGTTTTTTCCTGGCGAACCGAAAGCGCGGCTCCAATGCCCTCAACATGCTGCCTGGCAAGAGCGGTCGGATCGCATCTTCGACCAAGACAAGACTCAGGGCCTCGCCCATGCTTATGCCTGGCAAGCTCACACTGGCCCCCTCGGCCCAATACCATCCATAAGGGGTGCCTTTATCGTTACACTGCAGTGGGAATAGTCTGGATAGCGCGACCAGGTCACGCTCGATGGTGCGTTTACTGACTTGGTAACCAGCCTCCTGCATTCCATCCAGCAATTCCGTCGTGGTAAGCCCAGGGCTACGAGAAGGGATTTTCTGCAGCAGATCCCATTGCCGGGTTGTGGCGTCGTGTACTGATGAAGATGGCAAGACTGGCTCTCTGTCAGTTGTAGTGAGGCAAGCATAATGATCCTCACCAATATACGTGGCAATTGGACATTATGGCGACCTGCTAACGCGGACATCCGCTCGCTCTACCATTCAACCTTTCCCAGTGGCAGAAGACCGGTAGAAACAGCTAGTTCACGAAGCCGATAGGGCGCTGCACGGGCATCTTGAGGCGGCTTTCGGCAAGCAAGGCTTGGGCAAGCTCTTCTGCACTGGCAAATGGCTTGAAGCGCGCACGCCGAGCAACCAGGGCGAAATCACCTGGAGTCAGGTTGGCCTCCCTCGAGAGCCGCAAGCCGCTGGTCTTGGCGGGATCCTTGAGTTTTAGGGTTTGTAGATGTGCATTGAACAGCGTCTGGATCTGAAGGGGCTTCAGAAAGCCAAAATGAATCTTCAAATCGAATCGGCGCAACGAGGCTGCGTCGAGGTCGCGCATCAGGTTGGTGGAGGCGATGAACAGCCCTCGATAGCTCTCCATCTGCGTGAGCATTTCATTGACGGCCGTGACTTCCCAACTCTGAGTGGCTTTCTTCCGATCCTGTAGGAAGCTGTCCACTTCGTCGAGCAGCAGCACGGCCTGTTCCTCGCTGGCTTTCTCAAAGGCTCTGGCCAGGTTCTGCTCGGTCGTGCCCACATAAGGTGAAACGAGATCGGACACCCGCTGCACCATCAGCGGTTTCTTCAGCTCCTGCGCGAGCCAGTGGCCGAAGGCCGTCTTGCCCGTCCCTGGAGGGCCATAGAAGCACAGGCGCGCTTCCGGGTGCTTGCGTAGTCCATCTATCAATCCATCGAGGGGAATATCCGCATTGATCAGACTCGGGGAATAGAAGCTCGGCAGCTGCTGCGCCTTATGCCGGCCCAGTTGCTCGAAACCCTGAGCTTTCAGCGTCGCATCAACCAGGCACTCAACGGTGGCATCGAGGCGCTTTCCCGCGCGCGGGTGCAGGCTGCGCGCGATGCGAGCCGCCCGGGCGATGACGGCGGGTGTCATCTCCTCATGCTCGATCAATTTCTCCACCAGTGCCGCGCCTAGACGGTCGCCGCTATACTCCCGGACAATCTGTTCCCGTTGGCTCTTGGGTGGGTTGGGCAGTTCGATGACCACGTCAAAGCGCCGGATATAGGCGTTGTCCAAGCACTCGATGTCGTTGCTCAGCCAGAAGCAGGGGAGGCTGTTCTCTTCCAGCATGCGATTGATCCAGCCTTTCTGAGTTTTGCTCTTGCCAGAAAAAGGTAAAGGCGAGGTGTCAAAGATGTCCTCAATCTCATCCAGCAGTAACAGGGCTTTTTGCGTCTGCAGTGCACTCATTGCCGAACGCAGGGCACACAGACGTTGATGGGCGCTGACTGGGTCGCCGTCGCTGTCAGTACAGGCAATTTCATAGAGCGAAGCCCCGAGCAGGCGGGCAAGCAGGCGACTGAGTTGCGTCTTGCCGGTGCCGGGCGGGCCGTACAACAAAATGTTCACACCACTGCGGCCTTCGGCTAAGGCTTTTTTCAGGTAGATGGTGGCAATTTCAAGAGATCGCCCCAGATGGTGGTAATCCTTCTCGCTCAGATGACCGAGCGGGCTGAGACGGAAGGCATACTTGAACAGCTCAATGGGCTGCCCATGGCTGAAGCGCAACTGCTGGAGAAAATCAGAGCTTTCAATGACCAAGCGGCTGCTGAGGGTACTCACGGTGCATGATCGCGCATTGACCTCAATCAGTCCGGCACGAGCTAACCGCCCCTCATTGGCCAGGTAGGGAGCAACATCCTGTTGAGGGATATCGAGAAGTGTGGACAGTACCCTCATTGTTCGGTTGAAACCGAGCGCACCGAGTTGGTCTGAGGCATCGTTGAGGCAGGGATCGGTATGCAGTAGGACGCAGAAAGCCAGTATGCGCTGCTCGATGGCATCTAACCCGATCAGTTGGCCCAGCGCCTGTACATTCGCCTGCAGCCTGTCTGGGTAACCTACTACTGGGAACGCCAAGTCGAAGGCGAGGCGCTCGCGCTTGAGTCGGCGCAAGGCCATCGCCGGACTGAAATCGTCTGCATCCACCAACTCTTGCAGGCCGAGTTCTGCAGCGATTTCATCGTCGTTGAAATGATGCCGCTGAATGAAGTTTCGGTGTCCGCCGAGATCGAGCATCAGCATAAACACCCATTTCAGGGATAGCTCACACGTATCGGAGGAGTGTGGCCCTGATGCGCGGAGAGTGGTGGAACTGGCCGAACGACGACGTATGGACATGAGGCATTTCCTGTACCGAATGTAGCGTCATTCTGGCGGAGGAGTGCGTCATCTTATGTCGCAACCGTACTGGGTGCGGCTCTAATTTCGTCTAGCGATAGCTTGCCCTCATCAATTCTGGTCTAGATGGTTCAAAAGTGCATGTCTTTCTTGCTACCCTCCTAGCCACCTACGCCATAAGGACATTGCCCGTGACTATCCCCAGCCAAATCGCTCTGTCCACCTTGGAGCAGGCGCAAGGCATCATGCTTCAATGGTTTGTGCCTGAAGGGATCTCCGCCGAGCAGGCTATAGAAAAACTACTCCCTATATTGGACAACCCACAGCTGATGCAAGCGATGCGCGAGCTCCGTAAAGAGCTGGAAGAATCATAAACTCCAATTAATCTTTGGTCATCTCGGTTTGTGGGCGTCTAGATGCTGCTCTTTGATGACTTATGAAGCGTTTAATTGCACGCATACTGTTTTAAAGGATATTTACATGACTCGTGTTGAGCGAAATAACTTTTTGCAAAATCATAATAATCTTCTTAAAAAGTTTGAGAGCTATGAGTTCATGTGGGAGCGTTTGCTTAAAGGAACTAAAGCCGGAAAAGCTGTGGATGAAATCAGAGCCTATTTAGACGAAGCGTGTGAGTGCATGCTTACGATGGGCTTGCTACCGGAGGATGATGACATTTTTAGCGATGCTGAGCATTTCACTGCGAAGCTAAAACGTAGTTCTGATCATTCTTGGATTAATGAACCGACTTCAGTTTCGCGAAATTGGCGAGATGAATTAAATATGACAGACGAAGAGTTTTATGCTTATGCGAAAGAACTAAGAAAGGCGGCTCAAGGCGCCTCGGACGACCTGAGTGATATTAGAACTAACCTTGCAGATTCCCTAAGTTTTTACAACCGCTTTGAAGACTCATTGGGTCAATTCCCTGAAGCTGCGCAGGAGAGTAGAGAAAAGTTCTTTCTATCAGATGATGAACTGGGCGAGTTCGCGACGTTTATTGATAACTTCCGTGAGATGTGGGGTGAGTATACGAAGCTAGCGATCAAACTCATATGACCCGTTTCAGCGAAAACGGTCGTCATTTACGCTATTGTGCTTTCTCGTAATTAAGCTCTCTTATGCCTGCGAGGCCATTGCCTCGCGGGCTCCGTGTATCTTGTCACTCACCGAGCGCATCGCTCAGTTCGGAGGACGGCACCACGGCTTCACCAGGGCTGACCGCCGACAAGTTGCCGTCCTGGTAAAGCTTTCGCCACAGGAACCGCTGATTGGCATTGATGCCGTTGCGCCGAGCTGCCACTGAAACGCGTTGTCCTGGCTCAAGGCTCTCTCGCGGTGTGTTGCTATCACTCCTTCGGGCATAAGTCCGGGTGGATCTCACTCCTTCATATGAAATCTTCAGGTATCCGTTACCGGCTTGGCGGAGGACTCTGCAGTTCAGCCTGATGTAACTGGTTCTACAATGGCTAAACGCCATGCTGCGGGCACCGAATTCCTTGGCGTCGCCAGTTATCTATACTAGCTTCGCTACCTGACGAAACCGAACGAAACGAGCGTGAATATTTTGATCGATGAATTCAGTAAGAACGAACGCAACGGCTTCATCTGTGTAATGGGCCATCTGGCAGATAGGTATCCCCATCACGATGTTTGGGAGGGTGTACTTGCCGGCGGAACGGAGGCGATCATATTCGGCACTTACGCTAAAAACAGCGGAAAGCAGAACAGGCCGTCCTTCGCAATTTACAAAAAATCTGATACTAGCGCCCCCGTTTTTGGACTCCGCTTTGACGACAAAGCGATTAGGACAGAAGTAGCAGAGAAGCTAGGCCCAGATGCTTATCGGATTCGTTTTCCATTGAGTGAAATATCCGATGGTCTCTCAGAGCTCAAAGCCCAGTTCGATCTGTGGGCTAAGATTGAGGGGATTTCAAATCGCATGCGGGGCAGCAGTACGATTGTGTTAAGCGAAAACGGCCTACCTCTGGAAAAGAAGGTTTGGCTCGAGGACGATTTGGCGTGGGTCAAGCGCCGGCGGGGGCAGGCTGAATTTCGCGAAAGGCTTATGACCATTTATAGTCGAACGTGCGCACTCACAGGTTGTGCGGTTGAACCAGTGCTAGAGGCGTGCCACATCGCTCCCCACAGTACGGGGATCAACTACGCATCAAGTAATGGGTTACTGATGCGTTCCGACCTTCATCATCTTTTTGATGCTGGGCTACTAAGGATCGACGGAGACGGCATCGTTTATGTCCAGTCGTCAGTGAAGTCTGACCCGAGCTACCAGAATTTGGATGGTCAGAGCATTCAGATGCCAACTATGGATAAGGTGGGGCTTGAGTCATTCAAAAGAGCCCTAGCCACACGATTCTCAGAGCTATCTAGATGATGGTTTATGCTGTCCGGACACCGCTAGAATCATACTCCCTAATGACACCCCCATTGAGGTCGTGTTAGTGGTGCGGTAGCGGCTCACCTGGAGCGAAGACCCTCCCTGGATCATCGTTGGCGGTTGTTGATGTATATCCGCCTCTTGCGGGTACAACAAGGCGCTGTCGCGTGGACATATTCCAGCCATATGATTCGCGTCACCGAAATCTAGAGGGGTGGAGATGACTCGGCCATCAAGGAGTATGCGCAAGCTGCTCGACTCCGTTGCAACGAATAATGAGGCAGCGGCTCTCGATGTGCTGCGCGCAGCAGAGCAGCTTCAAGACGAGGTGCTTCGTCAATGGCTGCTCAATATGATTCACCGGCTCAACCAAGACGCCATTGATTTGCGAATGGCGCGTGACGAAATCCAAGGCGGAGCAATAAAGCTTGCGTGAAGGATCGTGCAGGAATTTTGCATCGCTATTTCGGGCCAACGAGGCCCGGCTGCACCTTGTTTTTTGATGCCGGAAGTCTTACCAGATGAGGCTGATCGCATATCACCCTCAATCGAGTGCATCGACGATTATGTAGTGGCTGAGCCCTGGTGGGGCTGAGTCGCGAACCATTGTAGGCGCTCGAATATCTCACCCGCGTCGCGGACGTAGTCGCTCCTGACTGTACATTCTCAGTGGCACATTTACAGATCCGGATAATCATCAAGCCTTAGGCTAGTAGCAGCCCCGTCCTCCGGCTCGCGCTTAGGCGTATGTGTCACTCCAGCTTCAGCATCAGCACGCATCTGTTCGAGCTCTTTATGAAATGCCTTGTCTTGAACCGTGGGTTTGCTGGTGTACGGTTTGCGCTCTGGCTCAGGCTTGGCTGCATAAGTCGTTAACGCGTCTGGGTCGTGCTGCAGCTTTTCTTGGACTTGCGTTTCCAGCATCGCACGGAGGGCGTCTTTATCGGGACGGGTAAGCAATTTTTTACTCCTAATTGGCAGCCAGCGATTGGCTTATTGGATGGGAAAAGACGGGCCGTCCGAGCCTTAGCTGCAACCGTCTGCGGTGAATGACTTTATCAAGTATGAAAATAGCAAAAAAAGGCGCATGTCTCAGTCTGATGTTGGGTGCCGGCCTCGGTTTCGCAAGGCCGGGTTTCAACGAGAAACAACTATTTGCAGTTCCCCGCC
Organism: Pseudomonas sp. LBUM1649; assembly: GCF_059716155.1. Lineage (NCBI taxonomy): Bacteria > Pseudomonadati > Pseudomonadota > Gammaproteobacteria > Pseudomonadales > Pseudomonadaceae > Pseudomonas > Pseudomonas sp. LBUM1649. Next base: position 5,073,213 of record NZ_CP166807.1, on the reverse strand, counting down.
TTTCGATATCCCGCCGCCTGAGCCTCAGATTCTGACGTGAAGGAGATCTGATTTTTCTCGGACACCTGACCATAACCAGGGCACCCCACTGAGAGGTGATACACCTGGCTCTTCCGGTTACCGATGATCACACCTATCCCAGTCGCGCTCGCGAGGGTTGGCTGGGCTGCTACTCGCGGAGGATTGACTGGAACGGCGCTAACAACCCCATCACCAACCGCCTTGTATCCTTGCGACCATTGACGCTCGCCAGTTACGAATGGATTGGAGTGCCCCATGATTGCTGCGATGCGTCGATCTCGCTCTTTCTCCCAAGACGAAACCGGGTACTGCTTGTCCCAAGCCATCAGTAGCTGTTGCTGCTGACGAGACATGTTCAGTTTGTATCTGTCGAACATGTAAAAGGTTGTCCTCGCGACCAACCCTTTGACCTCGTCACGCGGCTCCGCAGCCCGTTGATCGAAATCAACCCGAGTCTTGCACTGCCCATACTGCGGCGCTACTCCGGAGGCCATACCATAGTTGAAATTGCTACGGTCGCCGTTCACCTCGCCAACAGATGGGTAGAGGTTGAACAGATCAGCTTCCATCGCTCGGAATACGGGATCATCATCCACGCAATGTTCTCGACCACCGTTCTGCCAGCATTGGCGTTGGTTACCGAATGTCCAGGCAGGAACGATGTGTTCCCATTCAGTCCGTTCCGCGCGGCTCTGTTGTTTCCTGGTTTGATAGCCGCAAGACTCAGCATCAATCCGGCCCCCCGACTTACCTACCCATGTCCATTTGCAGCCGCAATACAGCTCGCCCATGGCACTGTTCGCCTGGTCGAGGTAGATCTTTTGCTTGGCGATGACCTTGGCTTCGGAAAAGGTCGATGGAGGGCTTGAGAAGGCGGGGGGGATTACTGAGAAGGTCAGCAGCGCTACTACGGAAAGCAGTTTTTTCATTGGAAAGCATTAGCCAATTAAGGGCGCGCATTGTACGCATGACGCCCACGCCCGCTGCAGAATTTCTTAGGGAAACGCAGCCTCGATAAATGCCTCCAGCGCCTTGTCTTCCAGTATCTCAATAGAGAAGTGCCCGAAGCGTTTGGGCAACCAAATGATGCGTGCCCCAGACGGGGATTGCAGGTTCGCACGAGCCAATGGCTTTCCATTTTCGTCTTCTGGCTGAACACCTGTGGCCATCAATTCGTCATAGGCTTTCTCGATGTCCGGCGTCGAGTAGCAGTGGCGGTAAATCATCCCTTCACCCGACGTATCCAATAGCTCTTTCAGGTTCCCCGCCAACGGCTGTACCAACATGAAACGCTCTTGGCCCATCAGCGCAATCGCGTAGCGCACATGCAGACCACCTCGTTCCCAGACAAGTGTTTTGGAGATCCTGGTGTTAAGTATCTGCGCGTAGTAAGCACAGGCTTCGTCGAGATTCGTGACCAGTACATCTACGTGACTGAATTTCAGATCCATTTGCAGTCCTCCTGTTGAAACGGCGTCCATGGTAAACACGACATGGCATTTTCCTCGATGCTTCGCTGATCGAACACGTTTATCCAAAGTCGTAGTGAAATATCAAAACGGCGCTGGTAATGTTCTGGCCACGTTCGTCAAACCATTAAGGGATGGAGACGAAAATAGAAGCCCTGGAGCCGCGAACCTCCGGGGCTTCGTTTTTTCTGCCCGGCAACCACGTAGGCAATCAACAAATAGCTTCTCAGCAGGCTCACGTGACGGCTCCGACAGCGTGGTTTATTGGGTCATAGCCGTAGGTGAAAACAGATTATGGGATAGGCGTATGGACGGCCTAAGCCCATGCAGTGCTAGCCAGCGAGCAAAGTAATTAAGACCAGATGCTTTCAACACTTAAGGCACACTTTCAGGTGCGCGCTCTACACTTACTGACCGTTTCCGACGTGTTACCCCCGAAATTCGCCTCTAATATTTGTTTACCTGGCCCCTCGATCACGCTAATTTGCGGCCAAGCTGGCACGGTGCCGCTATCGTGCATCTCTTGATACACCTTGGCATACGCCTGTCTCTGCCCAACTGGTACCTACCCTGACTCAGGGCGGGATCATCGATCTTGCGTAGTAACCGCATGAGGATTCTGCGGTTTGGCTCTTGTAGGAAGTGTTATGGACGGCGTGAACTTCAAGCAGGTCGATCAGTATGCCCTGTGTCGTGTCGAGAACTTTTCTGATGAGCTCAAGCTCGCGCTGAGGGAGAACCTCACACGGATCTGCCATGGTGCTGATCAGGCCAGCAAGGACAGGACGATCTACAAATACCCTGCGACGATCAAGCATTTCTGGAACGAGCGCTACATCAAGAAACCCTGGGAAACCCGGATCGGCATGCTGGGCGAGCTTCTGTCCCACGTTATCATTCTAAAGCTCTTCCCCGACTTTGACGTCGTCTCGCCGTTCTTCAACATGGAAGAAAAGAGCATCCGGAAGGGGTTTGATCTCCTCCTGTATGAGTCCTCAACCAACAATGTCTGGATCACCGAGGTCAAGTCGGGCGGTAGAGGGGCGGACAAGACCTCTTGCTCGGCCACCAGCGCGCTGTTGCGCCACGCTCGGGACGATCTGAAGAAACGCTTGGCTGAGCCGGAGCTTAACCACTGGTATAACGCGGTCAATGCCGCAAAGAATGCTATCCAAAACAAGACCAGTTACCGAGATTCGGTTATTGAGATTCTGGAGTTGGAAGGTGAATTAGCCGGTGCAGACGGGGCGACCGCTTCGGACAACAATGTCTTTCTGATCTCCGCATTGTTTAGCGATGTCACCCAGGCCATCGCCGAGGAAACCTTGTCGAAATTCACCACCAAGCTTGTCGCTGATGCAGTTTTCAAGACGGTGTGGGTGTTATCCCTTCACAAGGGCACCATGAAAAAGCTGGAAGAGTTCTTGATGTCGGAGGCGGAGCTGTAGCATGGAAGAGCTGACTATCAGGAAGCTGGGCAACACTAAGTTCAAGGATCTGTATTTCCAACTCCTAAAGGGAGACGAACTGGGTAAAACGGAGACCGTGAAGCTTCTGGCTATCGCAGTGCTCCTCCTAAATCACACGACTCCTGCAATTCGGCGCCTTGGTTATCGCATCATCCTCTTTTACGGGAATGCATCTGGTCAGTACCAGGCGCTGTACGATGTGGCTGTCAACAGCGGCCTGCACCCTGTCTCAGCAGTGATCAGCAGCTACTTTTCCGAGGACGACCACCGCAGCGAGTCATTCATCCGGAACATTGTGGGCAGCTACGTTGATACCTTCCGCGATCAAGGCATTGTGCTGACTGAGCAACAGGACGCCCTGCGGACATTCGTTCAGTCGGAGTACCGTAAATCCTCAGTCGTGGTTGCTCCGACCAGCTACGGCAAATCTGAGCTCATCATCCAATCGGTGAAGGAAAATCCGGAGCAGCGGGTGCTGATCCTCGTGCCCTCGAAGGCCCTGCTGGCCCAGACGAAGAAGCGCTTGATCTACGCGGACATCGAGGGGCTAGGCAAGGTGGTGACCCACCCCGAGATGTATTCGGTGGAGCGGAATAACAGGGCCTTTGTTCTGACTCAGGAGCGGCTCAACAGGCTCCTGAACGAGAACGCTGGGCTGACCTTCGATATGGTCTTCGTTGACGAAGCCCACAACCTGCTGCAGAGCGACCGCAGAAGTGAGTTACTCGCCGCCATGCTGTGCATCCTAGGGGCTCGTAACGCAGAGACGTCGTTCAAGTTCCTTACTCCCTTCCTGTGCGATGAGCTCAATGTCCGTGTGCGCTTCCTGGACATGATCCCGAGCGGGTTCAAGATCGACGAGTACATCAAGTCAGAGCGTTTCTACATCAGAGATTTTAGGGCAGGGAAGGGCGAGACGAAGCTCAAGCTTTACGACCATTTCCTGAATGACTCGATGGAATTCGACAGGAAGTATGCTAACTGCTTCGAGTTCATCAAGGGCGAAGCGCTGTCCAAAAATATCGTTTACGGCAACAAGAAGAAGGGCATTGAATCTTTCGCTGTCGAGCTGGCGGCAGTGCTGCCGCCTATGGATTGCCCCTTGATTCAGACCGCTTGCGACGAGCTGGAAGAACTTTTTGACCGGCGCTACAAGCTGATCAGCTGCTTGCGAAAGGGGGTCATGTACCACCATGGTTCGATTCCTGACACCATTCGCTTGTACCTGGAGAGCCTGTTCAGCAGTTCCAAAAAGATGAAATTCCTGGTCTGCAACTCGACCCTGCTTGAGGGGGTGAATCTGCCAATCGAGAGGCTGTTTGTCTATGACTTCACCAAGGGCAGAAGCTACCTGACCTCATCCCAGTTCAAGAACCTAGTGGGGCGCGTGAACCGATTCAGTGAAGTCTTTGCACCGGGTGCGGAAGCTGCGCTGAAGAAGCTGGAATCCAGCATCTACCTGCTAGGCGTGGATGGTTATACAAGCAAGCGGGCGGATCTGGAAAACTTCTACAAGAAGGCCGTGAACGTCTCGAAGGTCGACAAGGATACCGTCAGCAATGTACTGCTGGAGGCGACCAAGATCGTCGACGGTAAGGTATCGGATCGGTACGAGGACGCCGTTGAGCGCCTGGAAAACCTGCACCCTGGTGTGGTTCGAGATCGCGAGTGTAAGTACGTCACCACTGAGGTAGGCAAGCTCCTCATCGCGAATAGCGTCAGTGAAATCGATGTATTCGAGCAGGAAGAGGCCATCGACAGCATTATCAGGCGGAGCGTTGAGGCGAACGGTGTCATCAATACCGTCGACAGGCTGATGGTTGCCATCTGGAAGTCTTTCGTCGAGTACTTTGACGAAAGCCGAGAGTACAGCGATCTGCTGCGTCTCAAGCAGGAGCCAGCGCGGAATTTCTACGCCATGATCCTGGACTGGAAGCTGAAGAAATACAGCGTGAAGCAGACCATCCGGTTTACGCTCGATTACTGGAAGAAGCTGGTCGAGGAAAACCGTAGTGACCACGTGTTTGTGGGCAAGTGGGGAGACACGACCTATGGCGACAGCAAGTTCGAGAATTGGGTAAGGATATCCAAAAAGGACGTCACCGAGCGGATCAACCTTGCGATTGTCCGCCTCAAAGACGAGGACGATTTCTTCGACAACAAGATCTTCAAATTCGTTGAGGTCTTGAACGGCCTAGGCGCCCTGGATCCGGGGTTCTACAAGCTCATCAAATACGGTACAGCTGATGACACCAAGATCAAGCTGATCCGAGATGGTTACAGTCATGGCCTTGCAGACCTGATGCTTGAGAGATACCCCGAAACTGTAAGGACAACACTCGGCGGTGAGGTCGAAGTGAGCCCTCGTCTCGTCAACATGATGGTCGTGAATGGGGAGAGCGATCTGCTGATATTTGAGGCCAAAATGAATCTAAAACCAGCTTGACCGAAACTTCTAGCCAACGGCTGGTAGGTTGCTCAGCAAAGCCTACCAAGCGGTTCATCGCCGGTTGCTACTCGCGGTTACGGGGCAGTCGCACGAGGTGCCTTAGCGCACGACGGTTTGCGATCACGCGGCCTCAGATTTCCAAGGATTCAATGGATATGCCTTCGTCGGGTGTCACTCGGGCTCGAGCCCGGCTGTACGTCAAGTTCATGCTAAATGGAAATCAGGGAGGAAATTCTGGGCAAACCAGGGTGGTAAGCCTGCCTCCAGCCTTTGGAAGTTGGATGGCGTGCTCACCACGATGCCAAGGTTGAGCAGCCGGTTGAGCTGGTCGCTCGCTGCTTCTGGTGGAAGACCGGTAAAAGTTACGAATTCAGTGCGAGGCAATGAGCCTTGGACTAACAGCGCTAGGAGCGCCGGCATCGTTTCTGGGCTGACGCCCGCTCCCGTCAATCGCGAGTTTGTTCTATACGCAAGGGTAACGGACTCACGAAGCTGGTGACGACTCAGAGCGGTAGTCATGTAGTCCACCTCCTGATGAGAAACATCAAGCATGAAGTCGATGAAGGCGATCAGCTCCTTGCCTTTGAGTGGTTGAGCACCCTCAAGCCCATATGTCTGCATGGAATCATTCATACCTGTAGCAGACTGATACTCGTCGAGCCTTCGGCCCAGGCCCCGCGAAAGAGACCACAGATGTGGCTGTAGTCCAAGCAGTGCGAAGTGCTCGAATGTAAGCGCCCGCGCAAAAGCCCCGATGCCATGACGGGGTGTTCGGCTATGGAGAAGCTGGTAGTGCTGACACACGGCCGCGACGATGCGTCGACGAAGCTCCGGGATTTCACCGAAGACGCTCTGATGATGCTCAAGTATGACCGCCCGATTAAAGACCTCTGGCTCAGAAGACCCTCCATCAATCTTGCTCGAGTAATGAGCGTTGGTGGCTTTTAGCAGGTCACTCAAGCATGCAGCAGTCTCTGGCGCGACTAGGCCAGCGAGGAATGCGGTCTTCCTTATAAGCTCATCTGCTCGAGCCAGAGTCGATGTAGGAATCGAACCGGGAAGGGTGGGCTGTAGCCAGTAATCAGTCATCAGCGTGGTATCTGTAGAAGGGCATTGCTTCAATCATCTTCCGCAGGAAGCGGAGAGTTGATGTCAACCTCGATACCGCCGATCAAAGAGTCGAGGCGAGCCAGGAGGGTTGAATCAAGGGCGATCAGTTTCTCAGGGTGACGCCGGATGTCGTCTTCCAGTAGCGTCAGAAACTCGTAGAGCCCCTGGTCGTTATTTGAGGTGTACGAGCGCTCTGGCTCATTGACAGAGTGGATCCTGGAAATAGGTGGAGTAGGATTTGAATCGTTCATGGCACTGACAATATCCCTGGGTGAAGTGCTTGTCATGCGCTGCTTTCGGAAGTCGTAAAGTGGTGCTGCCGCTGAGAGGGTATGTCGCTGATTCGGGCCCTTGGCCCGGCTAGCCTGAGGTCTGTCAGAGGGAGATGAAAGTGCTGTCATCGATCAAGGAATACCAACCAGGGCCCGAGATCCCACAGAGCATTTGGATGACCCTAGGGCTCCCATCACGCGGCACCATGCTTCATGACCTGGTTCATGAAGGACTGCCATTCGAATACTTTGAACGGATAGCGAGCCTTTTGCAGGCGCAGAGAGGGGTAATCTCCAAGGCTATTTGCGTCGCGCCTACAACGTTGGCACGTAGGGCGAAAGCAGGGCGGTTCAACACCTTAGAAAGCGACCGCCTCGTCGCATTGGTAGCTGTCTTTGAGAAAGCCGTTTACCTGTTCGAAAACGATGTGGCCGCTGCAACGGAATGGATGAGTATGCCGGTTCGTGGGCTTGGTTCGAAGCGTCCTCTGGATATGATGAGGACGGGGGTGGAAACGAAGGCCATCTTTGATCTTATTGGCCGATTGGAGCAGGGGGTTCTTGTGTGAGATTCGATAGACGATCCGTTGAGCTGGAGAGCTATAGCTACTTTGAGCACCGAGGACAGATGAGGAAACTCCCGCGCATCAAACCGAGCGCCCGTAATGAAATTCGTGAGGTTGATCCGCCATGCTGAGAGCACAAATGCGGGTATCAGCGATCCTACTCACCCTGGTCAGCAGCATTGGCTCATGCGACCGCTTTATCACAGGCAACGTGAGATAAGCGCGTGTGACACGATCTAGTTTACTGGTCAGCAGGAACAGTGGTGTTCCGGATGAGCCACCAAAGTAAATTGGCATGAACTGCCGTGTGCCGATCACAATAGTCGAGGGTCACCGAAGGCCCCGTCGGCCATGGGATTCGAGATGAGATCCACTTCAGACTCCAAACTCTCCCAATCCTCATAAGTCGACAGGATCAACCCCGTCACGCTGCCAGAGCTCGGGTATCCCGAGTCTGGCATCAAGCGACCTGTAGCACTCGCAGTAGCTCAAGGTGTCAAAGTCGTTGAATAACTCCTTAAGAGTATGCGTTACGCGCAAACGGGGTACACAAGAAAACGAGAGCCGAAGCAATGAAGAAAAAGATACCACCGACCAATGCGGCATCAGTCACTGCCTTAAGCGCCTCCAAAGCACTCTGAGAGGCCTCTAATTTGTGTTGAGCCAAAAAGCAATCAGCCTCGTAGCTCGATAGCAGCCTGCAGTCTGTCTGATCCAGGAAGCGGTGAGTCATTGCCTCAAACTTGTATTTGTCGGCGTAAGCATCAATTTCTTTGTCGTACAGCGTCACTGCGGTTTGCGACGCACCGATCAGCCAGATAGCGAGGCACACCGTACTTGCTTTGAATAAGCCAGAGTAGGTTGCCCGGTCAAAGATAGTATGGAAGAGGATCTTGCCACCCGTACTTGGCGTAGCAGGTTGGACGATTTTAGTATCTTCGGCTTTTTTTTGCGTGTGCTGCGCACCCATGCCTTTCTCCATGTCTAGGTAAGTTAAAACCGATGAAAGTCAGCCGGACGTTCATTCGCCACCAGCCAGCGGCACAGCTTTCTGATTAGCGTGATAGGCCGCAAAAATTTTCGTGTGTTCTCCTACAATCATGAAGAGCAGAGGTTTATCGAGGGTCGAGCCGAGCTTTGCCCATTCCGTGTAATCAATTCCAGAGGGCGACGGGACATGCCGTGACTGGCAGTCTCCCACTGCATGTGGGGCTCGTCGGTGAAGTCAGCACGGCTTGGGCCTTGCAACTACTGGCGGATGCCAATATGGCGGGTATCGAAACGCCAGACTTGCTCATTCAGGGCGACATGTTGCGGGAAAACCAAGTGTCGGTCGCCAGCGAGCAGCGCGACCTGCATAAGGTTCGGCAACAGGCTGTCGCTCTGGGCCGCTATCTGTACAGCCACCGGCAGCAACTCCGTAGCAAGCGTTTGTTCTGGGCAGAGGCCTGGCGCCGTTTACCGCTGCGCAACGGCGCGACATGCTTGAACTGCTGGACGACCGCTACGGTAACCGCTCGACGCTAGTGACCAGCCAGATGCCAGTGGACAAATGGCACGCGCTGATCGGCGATCCGACCTTGGGCGATGCGATCCTCGACCGGCTGGTGCACAACGCTTATCGGATCGAACTGAAAGGCGAATCGATGCGCAGACGCGCAACGAAATTGACGGCGACAGAGACTTCAGACTAACAATGCAAACCTGCGTCGCTGCGCTCCGACTGCCCGGCCGGATGATCGTGGAACAGGTGGCCGGATGTTGGTGGGCTGGGTGGCCGGATGGCGTGGAATCCGCATCATGACCTGGTTCATGAAGGACTGCCATTCGAATACCTTGAACGGATAGCGAGCCTTTTGCAGGCGCAGAGAGACGTTATATCCAAGGCTATTTGCATAGCACCATCGACGTTAGCGCGTAGAGCGAAAGCAGGGCGGTTCAATTCCGTAGAAAGCGACCACCTCGTTGCATTGGTAGCTGTCTTTGAGGGCGCACTCTGCCTGTTCGAAAACGATGTGGCCGCTGCAACGGAATGGATGAGTGTGCCGGTTCGTGGGCTTGGTTCGAAGCGTCCTCTGGATATGATGAGGGCGGGGGTGGAAACGAGGGCTGTCCTCTATCTTATCGGCCAGCTGGAAAGGGGTGTTCTAGTGTGAGATCCGTCAGGCGGACTAATTGATAGGCTGTCACCTAAGCACACTCTGACAATCGAGACTCACGAACACCACCATCAGGTTCTTAACGCATCTCTGTGCGCTGCGAGGTGCTGCATCTCGGCTGACCATAGTTGTAAAAAACGGCGCCAATCTCTCGCATAACAGCCTTGCCGCAGGCGAGTAGATCCGGTGCTCGCTTCTTCGAAACGCGTCTTCCAAGGCTCTGGTATGTGCTCGTCAAGCACGACTACAAAGTGGGATCCGCTGACTCCCACGATCGCGGTGTCTGGGACACATTCTCTCAGCTCATTAACCGACATGGCGATTGCATCGCCAATGGGGTCATCTCGATCTTGTCGCTCAATTTCATCAAGAATCGCAAGGTACTGAATCGCGAGATCAGATCCAGGCTGCAGCTTTTCTAAATCCCACAAAGCGTAGCGACGTTTGCGTTCGCGTTGCCAGAGACAAGTCGCGTCAATCATCACTATTTTCCACTATTCCAGGCCTCAGTGAGCTCGTTTATTCGATCCACGATTAGCGTGCAACTGTTCGAGCTGATCATGCCTCCGAAGTACAGTATAGGTCGATGGGATCAGCCCCATCGCGCTGCGTGGACTCATGAGGCGGCCTACAGGCTGGGAGGTCTGGATCTATCTAAAGACGTCGTGATTTCGGGCCCTTGGGCCCGGCTTGCGGGCATTTGCTACCACATCATACTGTCAGTGTTCATTTCCTTAGGTGTTAGGCACTCGTCGATAGCAAAGTCGGTAGTTGTGTATTTACCAGCCCGCATAATGAGAAACTATGCGGCCCCAGGCCGAGAGTGCCGGCCCATTGCTGCGAAGGATGTTCATTGCCTCGGCGGCAGGGATTTTGGTCGGACAGCCACCAGTCAGATATGTCTTGTCTTTCCCCGGGCAGTACAAGTGCATGATCGTTAAAACCATGATCTGTTGCAGCGGCGACATTGCGCGATAGCTTTTGCGCATTGCTTTCAAGGATTCGGGGACGGGCTCTTCTCCGCCAGCCCAATCGAAGCCGCGAGGCCGCAAGTTGTAATGGCTGCCTTCACTACCGTAGGCGCGTTCGACGTGCTCAAAACAACCCTCAAGCGAGTAAGCCTCAACGATGCCCCACACCGCTTCTCCAAAAATATGTCCGCGCTCTGATGCACAGGGGAATGTATGGATGGCTCCGCAAACCATCGCCAGCGCCGTAAGTTCACCACCGTCCATGCAAGGCACTTTATCAACCATATCAACCAACGCCCATCCTGGAAAACGGCCAGCAGCGAACGTAGGGTTAACTGCCGCGTAGGCAGCAAGGGCGACTGGTTGTAGTGAATGGTGGATGTAGGCTTGGCTGGCAATGTGAACATCCGTGAATGCCCATACACCTTCCGAAAGCTGATGGACGCCAATAGCAGACAAAAGGCCTTTGGCTTGGACGACGTAGGTGTTGTTCACGATTAGACTTCCTTTGCACTGTTTGGTGTCTCATTGGCGCCCATTCTGTTTCGGATAAACACAAATAGGGTGATCGCTTTCTGGATTCGTTCAGTTATTGGCTTCGTCATCGGGGCAAGCGGAGCGCGCAGGCGTGAGGATGGATGCCCATAGGGCCGAGACGCAGGTGCTTGCGCCGAAGGCTCGGTTCACGACAGCCGTCCCCTACAAGGGGCACGCAAAAAATCATAGTCGTTCACGGGCCTCAGAACTTAATGTCATCATCAAAACTATCTGGATCATCTGGTAATAGCCCCCTTTCCCTAGGCTCTGACCCGTAATCAATATTTTCAGGTTTCCATTCATCCCAAAACAAAAACATATCAGCCGTAAAACCCGTAATGCCTAATTCATTGGTTGCTAAAATTTCAGGAACATATGCCCTAAACAACCTGCCGCCATCAAATCCCTGGCCAACATTTCTATCCTTAATAAATACTGTTGTCCAAGAGTCATACATCACACAAGAAGCAATATCCTCCCAAGCCTCTTCAAAACCCTCAAATTTCTCTCCGTTCAATTGAGCGTCGTATGCGATGAAAAGCGTTCCCTTTGAAGCATGCAGCACCTTCACTGGGGAAAGCTGCCCCATGACGATTGCCTGCTCTATCAAGTCGATGACTCGAGTGTCAGGTTTGCCCTCCCAAAGAACAGCAAATTTCTGCATGCATACAACATCAAGGGGCATATAGTTAACGTCCAGTGATTGCTGTGTGCTGAACACTGTGTACCCACCCTCATTATCTTCATTCGCGGGATGTTCGTGTTCTGTATAAAGCAGGCGGGAATAGATCACGATACGCACCCTTTGACAAAACTACGGTAATGACAGCTGATGTGGAGTAGGCCAGTGCCTTTAATGAGGCGTGACCCTTCGAGCCACCGTATTAAGCGTCAGGCTTCCGATTATTCGGATAGATGTAATACGCCGACATCAGACTTTTGGTATGACCCATAATGTCTGCGAAATTTGGTGTTTCAACCGGGCAGTGCTGAATAGTTTCAGGCTGACCATCCTCTTGTGATTGGCGAAACCACAGATCTTCATCGATTAGCTCTATATCCGAGAAGTCATCGAGAGCCTTCAGATCGTATGGCTCAATTCCCAAGCTATAAGATTCCAGAATTTCTTTCGCATCCTGCCAAAAGACGTAGTCGGAGTGCCCAGAGTAGACCTCGTTAACGTTCGCAAAATCTACCGTTAGCCGAATGTGGCTCAAACATATGACCTGTTCCCACAGTGACTCGACTTCCTGGAAGGTGGCGCTTGATACGCCACTGTCCAGAAAAAGGTAGAGAGAGTCTTCGTGTACGGCGATAAGCTTCACAGGCGACATCGCTCCCAAAATATAGGCGCGCTCTAGGGCTGCGGTAAGGTAAGGATTCAAATGATCGCCGTACATGACTGCAAAGCATTGCTTGGCTGCCTGTGGCATCACCTCCAGACTTGGGGCTTTCCATTGCAAGCAACTGAACACAACATGATTGGGGGCGTCGCGAGGCTCAACAGGATCGCATTCAGAGTAAAAAATGTCTGAAAAGGTCATTGCGGCTTCCCTCTTGGATGTACGTAGATCAACGTCGACTTTTGAACAACGGTCGTCGCAATCAATAGATGAGGACTCATATTCCATGTACAGGAAGCGAGAGTATTACATATGATTACCCCTCTGGTAATTTAGGGTGAAATTTAGCTTTGAAAGTGAAGTTTTCCGCAAGATTTTCTTGTCGTATAAGCTGGGCTGCTGCGGCCTCGAATATTCAATCGTGCGCTAATATTGATTACTAAAGATCAGTTCTTTGGTTGTGTCAAGGATGTTGTAGAGCCGTTTGTCGGGTGTCAATACATGGTATTTAATTGAAGTCATATGTTTGTGACAATATAGTTGATTTGTTAATTTGGCCAAATAATTTGGAGTTGTTAGTTTGTCGCTAGTGTTTGTTTTATTCTTGATTGATAGTTGTGTTGAGGTCGCTTGTTGCTGTTTATTTGTAGGGGGTGTAGCCGGCACTCTAATAGTTAGAAGAGACACGATCTGACGCATCGAGAAATGTGCGGCGGTACCTACCATACCGAAATGAGAGGTCATCGACAGATAGACTTAACATCTAGAATCATACAGTTGTAAAAATATCAATCACCGCATAAAGATATCTTGCTCAGTTTAATCGGACTCGGCACTATTCTGGTCGAGCTCCCCTCGGGTGGTTGCTATTTCTTCCCCGCGTTAGCTGGGGATGGATTCATCCTCGATCGTCCTCCCAGAATCACGGATCATTCGTCGGACTATTTCTTATCTACTTCTTCGCTATACCCGAGGACGACCGCAGCTTCCTGATGTATGTCTGCCCTTTGTGAACTACTAGGCAATGATCTAGATGAGTTTGCTACCTTCGATATCTCGACTTCTCGGGTCTGATTGGGCTACGCGACGGGCGATTGGAGGTGTCGCTGGTTCGGGCCCGCTGGCCCGGCTTAGCCTTGGGCATTTCAGACGTCATGTCGTAGGCTATATGAGGCCACGCACTAAAGCACACCAACGAGGTACATCAGCCATGATTACCACATTCAGCTGTACCCAAGCTCGCCGGCGAATCCGCCGCCTGTTTGCGCTGGTCGCACAAGGCCACAGTTTCGTCATTACTAAGCACGGGCGAGAAATGTGGCGGCTGATGGCTGCAGAGGCGAAGGGGTAACCGGTGATAGAGCAGTCGTTGATCAAAGACTATCAACCTGCGGAGCCGACTCCAGGAAGCATCTGGACAGAGCTAGGGTTGCCTTCACGCGGCGCCAGACTGTTTGACCTCATCTACCTTGGACTGTCTTTCGAGTACCTTGATCGGGTAGCAAACCTTCTGCAGGTTAAGCGAGAGGTAATTGGCAAGGCTATTCGCATGTTGCCCACGACAGTGTCGAGAAGGTCGAAAGCTGGTCGCTTGAGCACCAAAGAAAGTGATCGCTTAGTAGCATTGATAGCTGTCTTTGAGGGCGCCATTTGCTTGCTCGAATGCGATGTCGCGGCAGCAACCGAATGGATGAATTCACCGGTGCGAGGGCTAGGATCGAAGCGTCCAATCGACATGCTGGGGACGAGGGTAGAAACGCAAGCTGTATTGGATTTTATCGGTCAACTAGAGGAGGGAGCTCTGGTTTAAGGTCACAAAGCAGGCTGTTGCCGCTTCGAGCGCATTCCGTGCTTGAATTCTCCGAGCATCTGGCCAACTTCCTGGTAGCGACTCGCACTGTCCACGTCTGCTTGCCGGATAGATGTGAGATTTTTGCAGAAACTGGTGAGAATGGACTTGATTTTAGGTCGGTCGAAGCTCTGGAACTTATCCACGATCTCAAGCGTTCACTACACCGGAAATTCGCCGCACGATTGCCAAAATCGAGGCTTAAGGCTTAGACGGGAATGCGGTAGCTGGATTAGAGCTGACCCAGTAGAAGTGGTCAGGAATCGTTGTAGTCGTATCCACCCGAGCAGATGCTATGCGGCTCCAGTACGACATCCTGCCCCTGATTGATCAAGGACTCGTTTCGAGGAATTACTTCGAACACCTCCTGGTTTGTGGCCAGTTGAGCCTGGATGGTCATTTGGTAGTCGTCTGGTGCTACCTAATCGGTCGGGTACCTATTGCTATTCAAAATATTTGATTACAGGTAACGACCGGCCAGCAAAGACTCGGTAGTCTGCGCCCACCCTTTCTATACCACGTAGGTACAAGTGCCGAACGTTTCTGCTGAAGCAGTTCTAAGCTGTGAATCCATTGTTCGAAAGGAGATTGAGTACAGCGTGGCTCACGAAATATGGCTCAGCGTGAAGCGATCGGCCTGGATGTTGAGAATGCAGAGGTTGTTGCCAACGATTTGGCAACCGCCGCTGTCACGGAGAGTCGAAAGCCCGGTCTGTCCGATTACGTGAAAGCCATGCTTGTCCGGATCGAAGAGACCACCGTTAGTTCGTATGGCTACATTCCGGATATTTTCACTATCTCAGATGCTGCGCTGACATCGCTGGTTAGCTGCGCCTTGGATCTGGATGTCGACGAGCTCGTCGGTGCGGGCTTTTTCAAACGCTTCCGCCAGCGTCAGCGGGCAGTTAAATCCAGTTGAGGTTGTGTGGATCGTCTGTTGGGGCTACGAAGTTTGCTCGCCCTTGCGTCGGGCCTTGACCCGTTCGTCGTTTTGGATGGTCGGGATGGGGGGTGAGCTACCTGTCCGGCGGCTGCTGTCCATCTGATCCAGACAGTGTGGAAAAGACCCTATACAATCATGACCCTAGCTCGTTTGGTTTACATTTTTGGGGTTGAAGGGCATCTCGGATAGGTGGCCCATGCGCCCCAAAAGACAGCTTGGTTTACATTTGATGCGGCGAAGCGATCCTTTCATGGGTTGGTTGACGCAGGTGCCGTTTCGGGTCTCATTTCACTGTTATCAGGGTTATTTAAGTCATTGAAAATTATCGGCTCAGTGAAGTTTTTGGTGATTTTTCTGGGGGTTGACGTCCGGTTTACATCTCTCCTAAGGAAAATATTGGGTACCGGCAAGAGCACCAATCGCGAATACCTGGCCGAGCGCCTGCGTGCTGCCGGTATCGAGGTGGTGCTGACCCGCGAACCGGGTGGCACCCCGTTGGCCGAACGCATCCGCGAAGTGCTGTTGGCGCCGGTCGATGAAGTCATGAACCCGGACACCGAGTTGTTGCTGGTGTTCGCGGCGCGAGCCCAGCACCTGGCCGAAGTCATTCGCCCGGCGCTGGCCCGTGGTGCCGTGGTGTTGTGTGATCGCTTCACCGATTCGACCTACGCCTACCAGGGCGGAGGCCGCGGCTTGTCTCTAGAGCGTATTGCGACGCTGGAAACCTTTGTCCAGGGCGATCTGCGGCCCGACCTGACGCTGATTTTCGACCTGCCGGTGGAAGTGGGGCTGGCGCGCGCCAGTGCCCGTGGACGCCTGGATCGCTTTGAGCTGGAGGGCAGGACCTTTTTCGATGCCGTGCGCAGCGCGTTCCTCAAGCGCGCGGCAGCGCAGCCTGCGCGTTACGTGCTGATCGACGCCGCGCAGCCGTTAGCGCAGGTTCAGCAATCCCTGGATACCTTGCTGCCACGCCTGTTGGAGTTGAGCCGTGGCTGAAGCCTATCCGTGGCAGGACAGTCTCTGGCAGCATCTGGCCGGTCGTGCGCAACACGCCCATGCCTATTTGCTGCATGGCCCGGCCGGGATCGGCAAGCGGGCCCTGGCCGAGCGCTTGATGGCCAGCCTGCTGTGCCAGCGTCCGACCGCGCAGGGCGCTTGTGGCGAATGCAAATCGTGCCTGTTGCTCAAGGCCGGCAGTCATCCCGATAACTACATCCTGGAGCCGGAAGAAGCCGACAAGGCGATCAAGGTCGACCAGGTGCGCGACCTGGTCAGTTTTGTGGTGCAGACCGCGCAACTGGGTGGACGCAAAGTGGTGCTGATCGAGCCGGTCGAGTCGATGAACATCAACGCTGCCAACGCCTTGCTCAAAAGCCTTGAAGAGCCGTCCGGCGACACCGTATTGCTATTGGTCAGCCACCAGCCAAGTCGCCTGTTGCCGACCATCAAGAGCCGCTGTGTGCAGCAAGCCTGTCCACTGCCGGGCGAGGCCATGAGCCTGGACTGGCTGGCCAAGGCCTTGCCGGATTGTTCGCAGGAAGAACGTATCGAGTTGCTGACCCTGGCAGCCGGTTCGCCGCTGGCCGCCGTCAACCTGAACGCCCAGGGCGTGCGCGAGCAGCGCGCGCAAGTGGTCGATGGGGTGAAGAAGTTGCTCAAGCAGCAACAATCGCCGACACAACTGGCCGAGGGCTGGAATGCGATTCCGTTGCTGCTGCTGTTCGACTGGTTCTGTGATTGGTCGAGCCTGATCCTGCGCTATCAGCTGACCCAGGATGAACAAGGGCTGGGGCTGATGGACATGCGCAAGGTGATTCAGTACCTGGCGCAAAAAACCGCGCAGGACAAAGTCCTGAATATCCAGGACTGGATTCTCGCCCAACGCCAGAAAGTGTTGAGCAAAGCCAACCTTAACCGGGTGTTGTTGCTGGAGGCGCTGCTGGTGCAATGGGCGACTTTGCCTACCCAGAGGTAACCGTCTGCGCCTAGACTTCATTATCAGACAATCCGACCTCCCATCCATACGATGTAAGTTGCAGCCCTTTTATGCTCGTAGATTCCCATTGTCACCTCGATCGCCTCGACCTCGCCGCCCATGACGGCTCGCTGGATGCCGCCCTCGATGCGGCCCGCCAGCGTGGAGTAGGGCACTTTTTGTGTATCGGTGTCAGCGCTGACAACGCGGCCGATGTCAAAGCCCTGGCCGAGCGCTACGACGATGTCGATTGTTCTGTCGGCGTGCATCCGCTGGATGTGCAGCCGGGTGCGGCGCCTGCGCTGGACTGGCTGTTGCACGAACTCAATCATCCGCGCGTGGTGGCGATCGGTGAAACCGGTCTGGATTATCATTACGAACCGGAAGCGGCAGAGTTGCAGCAGCAATCTTTCCGATTGCACCTGCAAGCGGCCCAGCAGACCGGCAAGCCGGTGATCATCCACACCCGAGGCGCGCGCGCCGATACCTTGAACCTGCTGCGTGAGGCGGCGCTGCCCCAGGCGGGCGTGCTGCACTGCTTCACCGAGGACTGGGACATGGCGAAAGTCGCGCTGGACATGGGTTACTACATTTCCCTGTCCGGCATTGTCACATTCCGCAATGCCGACGCGTTGCGCGACGTGGCGAGCAAGGTGCCGGCCGACCGTTTGCTGGTAGAAACCGACTCACCATACCTGGCGCCGATCCCGCATCGTGGCAAGCCGAACCTGCCGCAGTACGTACGCGAAGTAGCGGAATTTCTGGCAATGTTGCGGGGTGAACCTTACGAGCGATTTGCCGAGCAGACCACGGCGAATTTCAAGCGGTTGTTTCCGCTGGCGCATGTGAAAGGTTAAATCGCAGGCAAAAAAAACCCGGGTTCTGGGGGGTGAATCCGGGTTAAGACCATTAGGAGTAAAACAATGGCACGCGGTCCGTTGGTACCAATATCGGCGTGACACTTGGGGGAGATGCCCCGCCGACAGTTCAAGTATTGATCAGTATTTCGCACCGTCCAGTTTGTAGGCCGCGGTTTTTAAACAAATTTGGAATACGGGCGCTTCAGAAGAGTTCTCATCAACGGACGATGTTGCGAGAAATCATCAAGAAACACAGATATGGTCGGATGATCCGTGCATTTTGGCGCAGGTTAGGCATAATACGCGGCTTCGAATTTTGACCCCTACAGACCTTTTCTTATGCATAAAGAACCTCGTAAGGTCCGTGAGTTTCGTCGCCGCGAGCAAGAAATTCTCGATACCGCGCTCAAGCTGTTCCTCGACCAGGGTGAAGACAGTGTCACCGTCGAGATGATTGCTGATGCTGTCGGTATCGGCAAAGGCACGATCTACAAGCACTTCAAGTCCAAGGCCGAGATCTATCTGCGCCTGATGCTCGACTATGAGCGCGATTTGAACGAGCTGTTGCATTCGGCCGATGTCGACAAGGACAAGGAAGCCCTGTCCCGCGCCTATTTCGAATTCCGCATGCGCGACCCACAGCGGTACCGGTTGTTTGACCGCCTGGAAGAAAAGGTCGTCAAGGGCAACCAGGTGCCGGAGATGGTCGAGGAGCTGCACAAGATACGTGCGTCGAACTTCGAACGCCTGACCTTGCTCATCAAGGGCCGGATCAGCGAAGGCAAGCTCGAAGACGTGCCACCTTACTTCCATTACTGCGCGTCCTGGGCGCTGGTGCACGGTGCCGTGGCGCTGTATCACTCGCCGTTCTGGAGCAATGTGCTGGAAGATCAGGAAGGCTTCTTCCAGTTCCTGATGGACATCGGTGTGCGCATGGGCAACAAGCGCAAGCGCGACAACGACACCCCGAGCAGCTGAGCCATTCAGCCGCCTTATTGCCCGTGATTTCGCTACATGGCGCAGTACCGCAGGAATATACTCAGGCAGAGGGCTTGCTAAAACTTGATTTGTGAGTCAAGTTTTACCGGCCCGAATATTCTTGCGCCGGAGTGATCATGATCGTTGACCGACAAGGCAGGCGTTTTCGCAATTTGCGAGTCAGCCTGACCTCAGCCTGCAATTACGCTTGTACCTACTGCGTGCCCAATGGCAAGCGGCTGGTGGCTGCGCAGGATGAATTGTCGGCCGAAGCCATGGCGCGTGGGGTCGCCTACCTGATCGAAGCGGCGGGTATCGAGCGCTTGCGCATCACCGGTGGCGAACCGCTGGTCAGCCCGAAACTCGAAGCCTTCATGGCCGCCGTCGGCCAGATGGGGCTGCAGGACATCAGCCTGACCACCAATGGCCAGCTGTTGGCGAAGAAGCTGCCGATCCTGGTGGATGCCGGCATACGGCGCATCAACGTTTCCCTCGATACCCTGGACGCCTCTGCGTTTCGTAGCATTGCCCGTGGCGGCGATTTGGCGACAGTGCTTGGCGGCATGGACCAGGTCCGTGCGGCAGGCATGAAGGTCAAGGTCAACATGGTGCCGCTGCGCGGCCAGAACCTCGATCAGGTGATGCCACTGCTCGATTACTGCCTGGAGCGCGGCTTTGAGCTGCGCTTCATCGAGTTGATGCGCATGGGCCACCTGGCCAGCGACTCCAATGCCTTCCTGCAGCAGTTTGTCAGCCTGCAACAGTTGCTGAGCGTGATCGGCGAGCGCTATGAGTATCTCCAGGCCGATGCGCCTGTCGATGCGACCGCTGTCCGTTATGAAATTCCGGGGCTGGGTTATTTTGGCGTGATCGCCAACGAAAGCGTGCCGTTCTGCCGCACTTGCTCGCGGTTGCGCCTGTCGTCCACTGGCTGGCTGCATGGCTGCCTGTCGTCGAGCAATCGTCACTATGTCGGCGATTTGCTGGATAAGCCGCGTCATCAGGCGTTGCCGGCCTTGCAGCGCCTGTTGGTCAAAGCCTTGGGGGACAAGCAGGAAGTCGCATTCTCTGGTGGTGCGACCGTCATGAAAATTATTGGCGGCTAGTCGGACTGTGGCGAGGGGATTTATCCCCGCTGGGCTGCGAAGCGGCCCCAAAAATGGGACTGCTGCGCAGTCCAACGGGGATAAATCCCCTCGCCACAGAAGGCTGGCGCAAAAGCTGCATCCCACGCCCATTCGCCGGTTTTCCGTCACCGGCCTCTGGAGGATAGGATGCGTAGCCTGGTTTCGCTGCTGGCCATTTTGGCGCTCGGTGGCTGCATGAATGTCAGCGACATGGCCGAAGGGACTCGCTACCACATGAGCGACGCCGGCCTGCTGGACCACAGCGACAGCCGCCGGGTGAATAACCTGCGCATTCAGCCGGACTCCTTCGTCTACATTGCCCAGGGCGCCTTTGTGCCGCCGGGCAGTGCCGTCTACCCACGCCCCAATGTGATCGCCGAAGTCGCCTTCGATGGTTTCGTCGAATACTTCCCGATGGTCCGCCGCGCCCGCACACCGCAAGGCCTTGACCAGGCCATCGGCGAAGCCCGTGCGGTCGGTGCCCATTACCTTCTCTATACCCGTTTCGCCAAGTCCGATGACCGCATCGGCAACTCGGATGAATGGCTGGATCAGGAAGCCGTGGATCGCCTCGGTATCGACACCGGCGTGATTCAGATCATGTTGATCGAGACCAGCACCCAGTATTTGATTGATACTGCACGTATCAAGAGTCGCGGTGGTCTGCTGACATTCCACGACGAAAAACCCGAAGACCTGATGGGCCCGCCGCTGCAGCAGTACGCGCGTAGCCTGTTGGGGCTCAGCGACCAGTAATTTCAAGGAGAACACCATGAGTGGCCCGCAAAAAGCCAACGACCTGCTGGGGCAAATCCCCAAGACCCAAGGCTTGCCACCGGTCCACTTGTGGAACCCCGATTTCTGCGGCGACATCGACATGCGCATCGCCCGCGACGGTACCTGGTACTACCTGGGCACGCCGATCGGACGCAAGCCGATGGTCAAGCTGTTCTCCACCATCATTCGCCGCGACGGTGATGATTACTTCCTCATCACTCCGGTGGAGAAGGTCGGTATCAAGGTCGATGACGCGCCTTTTGTGGCGATTGCGGTGGACGTGGAAGGCGAGGGCGAGGCGCAGGTTCTGCGCTTTACCAGCAACGTCGATGAGACTGCTGAAGCCGGCACCGAGCATCCGATTCGCGTGGTCATCGATCCCGAGACACAAGAACCGGCGCCCTATGTGCATGTGCGCACCAACCTCGAAGCGCTGATCCATCGCAACGTGTTCTATCAACTGGTAGAGCTGGCGGTGACGCGGGAGATCGACGGGCAGCGTTGGTTGGGTGTGTGGAGTGGCGGAGAGTTCTTCCCCATCGGTCTCGAGCCCTGACACATCGGGTTCTCTGCATTTCTCTGAAAATCAATTTGACACCCAATCATATGATGATTAGCGTTGGCATCCATCGCGAACGGCTTTGAGGTGTCCATGTCCAGCAGTTTTCACGCGTCGACGGTCGATTGGCTGGGCTGCTGGATCGCCGCCGGGCAGGTCAAGCCGGGTGAGGCGCTGAAGGTCGAAGCCGACCTCGGCGAACAGCTGGGTGTCAGCCGCACCGTTATTCGCGAAGCCATCAAGACCCTGGTCGCCAAGGGCATGCTCGAAGTCGGGCCGAAAGTCGGCACGCGGGTATTGCCGGTACGGCGCTGGAACCTCTTCGATCCACAGGTCGTAGGCTGGCTGTCACGCAGCGGGTTGCCGGAAAACTTCGTCGATGACTTGCTCGACTTGCGCCGCACCATCGAACCGATGGCGGTGCGCTGGGCTTGCGAGCGTGCGACCGCCGCGCAGTTGGATGCGATTGTGTTGGCCTATAACGCCCTGCAGCGGGCGGTGGACAGCGGTGTCGATTACAACCGCGCCGACCAGCTCTTCCACGAGTGCATTCTCGCTGCCAGCCACAATCAATTCATCGAGCAAATGGTCCCGGCTCTTGGAGCGCTGTTGGCCGTGTGTTTTGAAGTATCCGCTGCCGACCCCGACGAACTGCGCCGCACCTTGCCCATTCATAAAGACATGGCTGACGCCATCGCCGCCCGGGATACCGCGCGGGGCGTCTGGGCCTGCATGACCCTGATCGATAACGCCGATCTGGCGATCAAGCGCTACTACCCGCAAGTCATGGCCGACAAGGTAGGAGCGAGCATGCTCGCGATGGAGTGTCAGGCGACATGCATATAGCTGACACTCCATCGTCGGAACGCCCGCCCGGAGCGAGATCGCTCCTGACAATAATAACAAGAATAACGCAGGAGGTTTCATGACGTTGACTGCGGTTACCGAACACCGGGCGCAACTCGGCGAAGGCCCGTTCTGGGATGCGCCGACCCAGGCGCTGTACTGGGTGGACATCGCCGGCAAACAGGCCATGCGGTTGATCGGCGCCAACGTGCAGATCTGGCAGATGCCGGAGCACGTGTCGGCGTTCATCCCCTGTGCGAGCGGCGATGCGCTGGTGACCTTGAGCAGCGGCGTGTATCGGCTTGACCTTGATTCTCCGGGATTGGAGCCGCGACTGAACTTGTTCTGCGTCGCCGATCCACAACCCGGCAACCGCGCCAACGAAGCCCGCTGCGATGCTCAGGGTCGACTCTGGCTCGGCACCATGCAAAACAACATCGGCGAGCAGGGCGAAGACCTGCCAATCGAGCGGCGTACCGGTGGTCTGTTCCGCATCGATCGCGATGCGCGGGTGACGCCGCTGCTGCGTGGCCTGGGCATTCCCAATACGCTGCTATGGAGCGATGACGCCACCACCGTTTATTTCGGCGACAGCCTCGACGGCACGTTGTACAGGCACTTCATTCGTACCGATGGCCATCTCGAACCGGCACAGGCCTGGTTCGGCCCCCACCCCCTCGGCGGCCCGGACGGCTCGGCAATGGACGCCGAGGGTTTTATCTGGAATGCCCGCTGGGATGGCAGTTGCCTGCTCAGGCTGAGCCCGGAAGGCAAAGTCGATCGAGTGATCGAACTGCCCTTCAGCCGTCCGACCAGTTGCGTATTCGGCGATGCCGACCTGAAAACCCTGTACATCACCAGCGCCGCGAGTCCGCTTGGCCATCCGCTAGATGGGGCTGTGTTGTCGATCCGCGTCGATGTGCCCGGAAAGCTCTGTAGCCGATTTTCCGGATGAATCCCAAAATATGGGATGTTAAATTATATATTGAGATTCTTCGCCGGTCGGGTTTATAGTCGGCTCCATCAGTTACACGCACTCACACTTAAAAAAACAAAACAGGGTGAAGTGATGCAGCGATATTCCCCCGCACTCCGTTGTGGAGTCCGCGTTTCAGAGCACCTCGATGCTGAAACGTCTTCGCGCCTGCCTGTTTCTTCCTCAACGCCTTTCGACCGGACATTACAGATGCCCGGTTTTCGTCGTGCTTTCGAACAGGAGTCCTGATCCATGACTGAACCTCTTTCGTTACCACCGGTGCCCGAACCACCCAAGGGCGAGCGCCTGAAAAACAAAGTCGTGCTATTGACCGGCGCCGCCCAGGGCATCGGCGAGGCAATTGTGGCGGCCTTCGCGTCCCAGCAAGCCAAGCTGATCATCAGCGATATCCAGGCGGAAAAAGTCGAGAGTGTCGCGGCGCAGTGGCGGGGCCAAGGGGCTGACGTGGTGGCGATCAACGCCGACGTTTCGCAACAGCAGGACCTGCACGCCATGGCCAAACTGGCGGTCGAGCGTCACGGGCGGATCGACGTGCTTGTCAACTGCGCTGGGGTCAACGTGTTCCGTGATCCGCTGGAAATGACTGAGGAAGACTGGCGTCGCTGCTTCGCCATCGACCTCGATGGCGCCTGGTACGGCTGCAAGGCTGTATTGCCGCAGATGATCGAGCAGGGCATCGGCAGCATCATCAACATTGCCTCGACCCATTCCACCCACATCATTCCAGGCTGCTTCCCCTATCCGGTGGCCAAACATGGCCTGCTCGGCCTGACCCGCGCCCTGGGTATCGAATACGCGCCCAAGGGCATTCGCGTCAACGCCATCGCGCCGGGTTACATCGAAACCCAATTGAACGTCGACTACTGGAACGGCTTTGCCGACCCGCAGGCCGAACGTCAGCGCGCTTTCGACCTGCATCCGCCGCGCCGCATCGGCCAGCCGATCGAGGTGGCCATGACCGCGGTGTTCCTGGCCAGTGATGAAGCGCCGTTCATCAACGCTTCGTGCATCACCATCGATGGCGGGCGCTCAGTGATGTACCACGACTAGAAGCCCATGGTTTAAGGGGTCAAACTGCGCCTGAAATCCAATCATCATACGATATGACTATTGACAGTACGCTCAACAAAAACAACAAGGAGTCAGCTTATGAATCGTCGTCATGCCATCCGTTCCCTGTGCTGCGCCGCCTTGGCGGTCAGCGCGGTCAGCCTGAGCAGCACGCTGCTGGCGGCCGAGGAAGTGAAAATCGGTTTTCTGGTCAAGCAAGCGGAAGAGCCCTGGTTCCAGACCGAATGGGCCTTCGCTGAAAAGGCCGGCAAGGAGAAGGGCTTCACCCTGATCAAGATCGCCATACCTGACGGCGAGAAAACCCTGTCCGCCATCGACAGCCTGGCGGCCAACGGCGCCAAGGGCTTCGTGATCTGCCCGCCGGACGTGTCCCTGGGCCCTGCAATCATGGCCAAAGCCAAGCTCAACGGTTTGAAAGTGATCGCCGTGGATGACCGCTTCGTCGATGCCAGCGGCAAGTTCATGGAAGACGTGCCTTACCTGGGCATGGCCGCGTTCGAAGTCGGCCAGAAGCAGGGCAGCGCCATGGCTACCGAAGCTAAAAAACGCGGCTGGGAATGGAAAGATACCTATGCGGTGATCAACACCTTCAACGAACTCGACACTGGCAAGAAACGCACCGACGGCTCGGTCAAGGCCTTGGAAGATGCCGGCATGCCCAAGGACCACATCCTCTTCTCGGCCCTGAAAACCCTCGACGTGCCGGGCAGCATGGATGCCACCAACTCGGCGCTGGTGAAGCTGCCGAGCGCGGCGAAGAACCTGATCATCGGCGGTATGAACGACAACACCGTGCTCGGCGGCGTGCGCGCCACTGAAGCCGCCGGTTTTGCCGCGGCGAACGTGATCGGCATCGGCATCAACGGCACCGACGCCATTGACGAGCTGAAGAAACCCGACAGCGGCTTCTACGGTTCGATGCTGCCAAGCCCGCACATCGAGGGCTACAACACCGCCAGCATGATGTACGAGTGGGTCACCAGCGGCAAAGAACCGGCGAAGTACACCGCCATGGACGACGTGACACTGATCACGCGCGACAACTTCAAGCAGGAACTGGAAAAGATCGGCCTGTGGAACTGAGGGCCGGTTGATTTCATTGGTGGCCCCGGCAACGGGGTTGCCTGATCTGTGTGATGAGGTGGTTATGGCGCAAACACAAGTACAACAACACACCAGCAGTTCTTTCAGTGGCAGTGGCAGTGGTAGCTTGCGCTTCAACGGGATCGGCAAGACCTTTCCCGGCGTGAAGGCGCTGGACAACATCAACTTCGTCGCCCATCCGGGGCAGGTTCATGCCCTGATGGGCGAGAACGGCGCCGGCAAGTCGACCTTGCTGAAAATCCTCGGCGGCGCCTACACCCCGAGCAGCGGCGACCTGCAGATCGGCGGCCAGACGATGGCCTTCAAGTCCACCGCCGACAGCATTGGCAGCGGCGTTGCAGTTATCCATCAAGAGCTGCACCTGGTGCCGGAAATGACGGTCGCGGAGAATCTTTTTCTCGGTCACCTGCCGGCCAGTTTTGGCCTGATCAATCGCGGCACTTTGCGCCAGCAAGCCCTGGCCTGTCTCAGGGGCCTGGCCGACGAAATCGACCCGCAGGAGAAAGTCGGGCGCCTGTCCCTCGGTCAGCGGCAGTTGGTCGAGATCGCCAAGGCCTTGTCCCGTGGCGCGCATGTCATTGCCTTCGACGAGCCCACCAGTAGCCTTTCGGCACGGGAGATCGATCGCTTGATGGCGATCATCGCGCGCCTGCGCGACGAGGGCAAAGTGGTGCTCTACGTCTCCCATCGCATGGAGGAAGTGTTCCGCATCTGCAACGCGGTGACGGTGTTCAAGGACGGCCGTTACGTGTGCACCTTCGAAGACATGAGCGAGTTGACCCATGATCAATTGGTCACCTGCATGGTCGGTCGCAACATTCAGGACATCTACGATTACCGCCCTCGCCAGCGCGGCGCGGTGGCATTGAAGGTCGACAGCCTGCTCGGGCCTGGCTTGCGCGAACCGGTGAGTTTCGACGCGCACAAGGGCGAGATACTCGGCTTGTTCGGCCTGGTCGGCGCGGGGCGCACGGAATTGTTTCGCCTGCTCAGCGGCCTGGAACGCAACAGCGCCGGACGCCTTGAACTGCGCGGTCATGAACTGAAATTGCGCTCGCCCCGGGATGCGATTGCGGCCGGGATCCTGCTCTGTCCCGAGGACCGCAAGAAGGAGGGCATCCTGCCGCTGGCAAGTGTCGCCGAGAACATCAATATCAGCGCCCGTGGTGCGCATTCGACCTTCGGTTGCCTGTTGCGCGGCCTGTGGGAGAAGGGCAACGCCGACAAGCAGATCAAGGCGCTCAAGGTAAAAACGCCACACGCCGGGCAACAGATCAAGTTTCTGTCCGGCGGCAACCAGCAGAAGGCCATTCTCGGTCGCTGGCTGTCGATGCCGATGAAAGTCCTGCTGCTCGACGAGCCCACCCGCGGCATCGACATCGGCGCCAAAGCCGAAATCTACCAGATCATCCATAACCTGGCCGCCAGTGGCATTGCGGTGATCGTGGTGTCCAGCGACCTGATGGAAGTGATGGGCATTTCCGACCGCATCCTGGTGTTGTGCGAAGGCGCGCTACGCGGCGAACTGAGCCGCGAACAGGCCAATGAATCCAACCTGCTGCAACTGGCTTTGCCGCGCCAACGCGCTGACGGCGTGGCGAACTGAGAGGTGACTATGATGACAAGCCAAAACAACGCACTGCCAACCCCGCGCAAACCGCTGGACCTGCGGCGCTTTCTCGACGACTGGGTGATGCTGCTGGCGGCCGTCGGTATCTTCGTGCTGTGCACCTTGCTGATCGACAACTTCCTCTCGCCATTGAACATGCGCGGCCTGGGCCTGGCGATTTCCACGACCGGGATCGCGGCGTGCACCATGTTGTACTGCCTGGCGTCGGGGCATTTTGACTTGTCGGTGGGGTCGGTGATCGCCTGCGCCGGGGTGGTTGCCGCCGTGGTGATGCGTGACACCGACAGCGTCTTTCTCGGTGTCTGTGCGGCGCTGGCGATGGGGCTGATCGTCGGGCTGATCAACGGTATCGTGATTGCCAAGCTGCGGGTCAATGCGCTGATCACCACGCTCGCGACCATGCAGATAGTGCGCGGTCTGGCTTACATCTTCGCCAACGGCAAAGCGGTGGGTGTGTCCCAGGAGTCGTTCTTCGTGTTCGGCAACGGTCAGTTGTTCGGCGTGCCGGTGCCGATCCTGATCACCATCGTCTGCTTCCTGTTCTTCGGCTGGTTGCTCAACTACACCACCTACGGGCGCAACACCATGGCCATCGGCGGTAACCAGGAAGCGGCGCTGCTGGCGGGAGTCAACGTTGACCGGACCAAGATCATCATCTTCGCTGTGCATGGCCTGATCGGTGCGCTGGCCGGGGTGATCCTGGCATCGCGCATGACCTCGGGCCAGCCGATGATCGGGCAGGGTTTCGAGCTGACGGTGATCTCGGCCTGCGTGTTGGGCGGGGTGTCGCTGAGTGGCGGGATCGGCATGATCCGGCATGTGATTGCCGGGGTGTTGATTCTGGCGATCATCGAGAACGCGATGAACCTGAAGAACATCGATACCTTTTATCAGTATGTGATTCGGGGTTCGATCTTGTTGCTGGCGGTGGTGATTGACCGCTTGAAACAACGATAACCCCCGTAACTGATCGTTCCCACGCTCCGCGTGGGAATGCCTCAAGGGACGCTCCGCGTTCCAGCTCTCGGAAGGGACGCAGAGCGTCCCGGGCTGCATTCCCACGCGGAGCGTGGGAATGATCATGTACACCAACATCCAAATCCTACTGTCATCTCCCGTAAATATTTCTTGCCCGTCGCAACCCGTTTCGGTTATCAATTTGTACATGATTAGACAGGTACGATTCGACAAGAAACAACGGGTGGTCGACGAACTCATCCGGCGCATCGAAAGCGGTCTCATGGAGGACGGTTTTCATCTGCCAGGCGAGCATCAGTTGGCTCAAGAATTCAAAGTCAGCCGAGGAACCTTGCGTGAAGCGCTGGCCGAGTTGAAACGGCGCAACTACATTGCGACGCAAAGCGGGGTCGGTTCCATCGTCACCTTCGACGGTGTGGCACTGGATCAGCGCAGCGGCTGGGCCCAGGCCCTGGCCGACAGCGGCGCGCTGATCAATACCGAAGTGCTGCGGCTGGAGGCGGTGACCCGTCCTGACCTGCTGCCGCGTTTCGGCACCGCCCAATTCATCACCCTCGACCGTCGCCGCCGCTCCAACGACGGCACGCTGGTCTCCCTCGAACGCTCATTGATGCCTGCTACCGGAGGCCTGGAAAGCCTGCCGCGGGTTGGCTTGATCGATAACTCGCTGACCATCACGTTGGCCGCTTATGGCTACATTGGCGAGCGCGGCGATCAATGGATTGGCGCCGAGCCGTTGAACGCCGAAGATGCCGAGCTTCTTGGCCGTCCGGTCGGCACGGTATTCCTCAAGGCCTTGCGCACCACCTATGACCGGCAAAACCGCTTCATGGAACAGGTGGAAAGCTTGCTCGACCCTGTGCATTTTCGCCTGCACCTGCAATTTGGACCTTCGAAATGACGGCGCTCAATCGTGCGCTTGGCGCGTTCTACGGCCTGGCCCTGGGCGACGCACTGGGCATGCCGACCCAATCCCTGAGCCGCGCTCAGATCCAGGCGCGCTTCGGCGAAATCACCGACCTTGAAGATGCCGGTCCCGATCAGCCGATCGCCGCCAATATGCCCAAGGGCTCGATCACCGACGACACCGAACAGGCGATTCTGGTCGGTCATTTGTTGGTCGAGGGTAAAGGCAAGATCGAACCCTCGGTACTCGCCCAACGCTTGATCGAATGGGAGGCGGTGATGCAGGCCAAGGGCTCGCAGGACTTGCTCGGCCCTTCGACCAAACGCGCGATCGAAATGATCCTCGCCGGCCATTCGCCTGAAGAAGCCGGGCGCTACGGCACCACCAATGGCGCGGCCATGCGTATCACACCGGTCGGGATTGCCGCGGATGTGGCCAATCCCGAGCGTTTCATCGATGCCGTGGTGCAGGCCTGCCAGGTCACCCACCACACCACGCTGGGCATTTCCAGCGCGGCGGCGGTGGCGGCGGTAGTTTCCGCCGGGATCAACGGCATGGATTTGGGCGAGGCGCTGAACCTCGGCCAGCAAATCGCCCAGCAAGCCGAAGGCCATGGCCACTGGGTCGCCGGTGGCCGAATCGCTTCGCGCATCAGTTGGGCGCGCAGCATAAGCGTCGACAGTGACAAGGCGTTGCTCGCCGATGTGCTGTACGACGTGATCGGCACCTCGGTGGCTTCGCAGGAGTCGGTGGTGGTGTCGTTTGCCCTGGCCCAGCAAGTGGCCATCGGCGAAATGAGTGCCTTCGACGCATTGTGCATGGCCGCTGGCCTGGGTGGCGACACCGACACCATCGCGGCGATTCTGGGTGCGATGCTCGGGGCTTGTCTGGGTCTGGAGAGCTGGCCGGTGGCGATGATCGAGAAGGTCAAGGCCGTCAATGATCTGGAGCTTGAACCGCTGGTAAAAGGACTCCTCACTCTCCGCTGATGTACGTGATTTCCTGTAGGAGCTGCCGAAGGCTGCGATCTTTTGATCTTTAGCGGCCTTGAAGCTACTGAAAATCAAGATCAAAAGATCGCAGCCTTCGGCAGCTCCTACCTTGCCCACAACCACAAAAATGGCAACAGGAGCATTTTTCATGAGTTCATCGAACGCCGGGCAGAGCGCCGGGCAACTGGAAACCCGCGGCATCGAGCCGGTGCCGGAGGCCGAGTGCAATGGCCATCCGCTGCAGCTGTTCTGGGTCTGGTTCGCCGCCAATATTTCCATCCTCGGCCTGCCGCTGGGGGCGACCCTCGTGGCCTTTCGCGGATTGGCGATCTGGCAGGCGGTCATCGTCGCGATCCTCGGTGCCGCCGGTTCCTTCGCGGTGGTCGGGATCATTTCCATCGCTGGTCGTCGTGGCCGCGCGCCGAGCCTGACCCTGTCACGCGCCATCTTCGGCGTGCACGGCAACATCGGCCCGACCCTGGTCTCGCTGATGTCGCGCCTGGGCTGGGAAACCGTCAACACCACCACCGCCGCGTTCGTGTTGCTGTCGCTGTGCTCGATCCTCTTTGATTCGCCGGTGGAGGCCAAAAGTGCGCCGCTGCTGACCCTGTTGTTCATCGCGATTTTCGTACTGCTGACCTTGTCGGTTTCCGGCCTCGGTCACGCCACGTTGCTGGTGATCCAGAAGTGGGCGACCTACGTGTTCGGCGCACTGAACATCCTGGTCGGTGGCTTCCTCTGCGCCACCATCGACTGGAGCGCGGTGTTCAACGCCACGCCGGCGCCGATGAGTGCGATGATCATCGGTATCGGCACCATGGCGGCCGGCACCGGGATCGGTTGGGCCAACGCCGGTGCGGACATGTCGCGTTATCAGCACCGCAGCGTCAAGGCCGTGCGCCTGGTGGCGTCCGCGGCGTTCGGTGCGGGCATCCCACTGGTGCTGTTGATCACCCTCGGTGGTTTGCTGTCGGTGGGCAACAACGACCTGGCCCAGGCCACCGATCCGATCATCGCCATCCGCGACATGCTGCCGACCTGGATGGCCGTGCCATACCTGATCACCGCCTTTGGTGGCCTGCTGCTGTCGAACAACCTGTCGGTGTACTCCGCCGGCCTGACCACGCTGACCCTCGGCCTGAAGGTCAAGCGCGTCTACGCCGTGGTGGTGGACATCGTGGCGATCTTCGCCGGTTCGATTTACTTCATGTTGATCGCCGACAGTTTCTACGGCCCGTTCATCACCTTCATTTCCCTGTTGGCGGTGCCGACCACCGCGTGGGTCGGGATCTTCGTGGTCGATCTGATTCATCGTCACTACTACAGCCCCAAGGACCTGCTGGACGTGAGCCCGAGCAGCGCCTACTGGTATCGCGGCGGCGTCGAGTGGCGCGCGTTCGGTGCCTGGGCGGTGGCGATCGTGCTCGGTTTCAGCTTCACCACCATCGGCACCACGGCAGAAAACGTCTGGTTCAAAGGTTTCCTGTCCGACTCATGGCTGGGGCATAACGGTCTCGGCTGGATCGTGACCTTTGTGGTCGCCGGTGGCATTTACCTTGCACTCGGCGGGGCGAAGGATCGTCGTGCCGCGTTGATCGAGAATGCTCATGCCTAAGATGCTGCACACCGGCCAGGTCATCATCGACCTGGTCATGGCCGTGGATAAATTGCCGCAAGCGGGGGGCGACGTGTTGGCGCAGTCCGCCAGTTTCGAAGCCGGTGGCGGTTTCAATGTGATGGCGGCCGCACAGCGTAACGGTCTGTCGGTGGTCTACCTCGGTCGCCACGGCACCGGGCGTTTCGGTGACCTGGCGCGTGAAGCAATGAATGCAGAAGGCATCCAGCTCGGCATCGCTGAGCGTGCCGAGCGCGATACCGGGCTGTGCGTCGCCATCACCGACGCTTCGGCCGAACGCAGTTTCGTCTCCTATATCGGCGCCGAAGGCGAATTGACTGCGCTGGACCTTGCCAGCGTGCCGGCCGAGGCGGGCGATTATGTCTACGTCAGCGGCTACAGCCTGCTGCAGGCGGGGAAGGCACGGGCGCTGGTGGATTGGGTGCTGGCATTGCCGAGCGGGATCAACGTGGTGTTCGATCCGGGGCCGTTGGTGGATTCGCCGGACGCGCCGCTGATGCAGGCGCTGCTGGCGCGGATTGATCAGTGGACCAGTAACAGTGTCGAAGCGCTGAAGTTTACCGGCGCGACGGAGATCGCCCAGGCGCTGGATCGTCTGGTCGAGCATTTGCCGCCCGATGTGCTCATGGTCGTTCGTGACGGGCCCCATGGATGCTGGATTCATCAGCAGGGCGAACGTCGACATGTGCCGGGTTTCAAGGTGCAGGCGGTGGACAGCAATGGCGCTGGCGATGCCCATGCCGGGGTGTTTGTGGCAGGGCTGGCGCAGGGGTTGTCGGCGTTTGATGCAGCGCAAAGGGCCAATGCGGCTGCGGCGTTGGCGGTGACCCGGTGGGGGCCGGCTACTTCGCCGGGAACCGTTGAGGTGGATGAGTTAATCCGCAAGACTTTCGGCGCCTGATCCGATGTCATCGCTGGCAAGCCAGCTCCCACATGGTGAGCAGATCACCCTGTGGGAGCTGGCTTGCCAGCGATGAGGCCCTCAGATCCAATACTTGATTCGGCTCTAGCCAGCCTTCAAATTTCTCATGGGGTGATCACGCTTCCAGCTTGCGCGCCGCTTCAACGCCGGCAGCGCTGAGTTTGATCGGCAGGTTCAACGAGTGCTCGCCCGCTTCGTTGCATACCACATGACCATGTTGAATCAGCCCGCGTTCCTGCAGTGTGGCGAGGGTATTGGCCACGACTTTCTCCCCCCGGTAATTGTCCAGCACCTCCTTGCCCAGGCCACTCGGGTGGGCGTGCAGCAGGCGGGTCAGGACTTCTTTTTCCAGGTTTTTATCGACGTTCATGGTTACCTCTTCGTTGCGATGGGTAGGTAGTGCCGCGAATTACTGGCTCGCGCCCCCTAAAGAGCCTGAGCCACCGGTGGTGGTCGAGCCCATTCCGGGGTTGGCGTTATCGGGTGTCTTGGTATCGGGCAGGTTCAAGCCGCCCTGACGGCCCGCATCGTTGCCCTGGGTCCGCGGATCGGTGCCGGTTGACGGCGGCAAGCTGCTGTGGACGCCCGTACCATTGGTGTTCATACCTGGGGCGCTCTGGATGGCGGGGGCTTTGGGGCTTTCGACCGGGTTGGTCGGGCCGGTGCCGGAGGCGGTGGTCGCAGCGATGGCGAGCGGGGACAGCAGGGTGGCGAGGGCTAGGGCGGTTAACCTGGACGAGATCATGGTGGTGTCTCCATTGATTTAGAGTCCTTACCTGATGTTGGTCCGCCCCCGTTTTAAATTGGTGCCCGATGAACGACGAACGGATCAGGCCTGTCGCAGGCGATGTTTTTATTTCCCATGTGACGAGCGCCACGCACCGACTTAGTATGGCGTTTTCAACTTCTGACAAGGCACGTCCATGACGATCGAAATCCGCCCGGCAACCCCCAGTGACGCGCCGCAAATCCTCGCGTTCATCACTGAACTGGCCGACTACGAACGTGCTCGCCATGAAGTCATCGCCAGCGTCGCCGACATCGAACGCAGCCTGTTCAGTGAAGGGGCCACGGCCCATGGCCTGGTCTGCCTGCGCGATGGCTTGCCCATCGGTTTTGCGGTGTTCTTTTTCAGCTACTCCACGTGGCTGGGCAGCAACTGCCTGTACCTCGAAGACTTGTACATCACGCCTGAACAGCGTGGCGGTGGTGCGGGCAAGACCTTGTTGCGTCACCTGGCGAAGATCGCCTGTGCCAACGACTGCGGGCGCTTCGAATGGAGCGTGCTGGAGTGGAACACCCCGGCCATCGACTTCTACAAATCCCTTGGCGCGCAGCCGCAGGAGGAATGGGTGCGATACCGAATGGATGGAGCAGTCTTGCGGGATTTTGCTGAGGGCAATTGATACCGTTTTAAAGATCGCAGCCTTCGGCAGCTCCTACATGAATCGCGTGTATAGCCGATCCTGGAGCTGCCGAAGGCTGCGATTTTTTTTGTCTCATCTCAATATATGGGATAGATATTTATATATTGAGATTTGGCGGTGCCAAGGTTTATAGTCCGCTCACTCACTGCCAAAAACAGAACAGGTGAAGCGATGCAGGCGCAATTGATCGCGCTCGACTGGGGGACAACCTCATTACGTGCCTACAAACTTGCCGCGGGCGGCCAGGTGCTCGAACAGCGTTCGCTGTCGTCGGGGATCATGCAGTTGCCCAAGGCTGCGCGAATCATCAACGGCCGCGAATGCGTCGACGGTTTTGAACTGGCTTTTGACCAGGCCTGTGGAGATTGGCTCGACGAACAGCCCGACTTGCCGGTGATCGCCTGCGGCATGGTCGGCAGCGCCCAGGGCTGGTGCGAAGCGGCCTATCGCGACACACCGGCGAACGTCGCCAATCTCGGCACTTCCCTGCAAACCGTTCGCAGTCTTCGCGGTGTCGATGTGCACATCGTGCCGGGGGTGATCCAGCGTTCGCGCCTGCCTAATGTGATGCGCGGCGAGGAAACCCAGGTGCTCGGCGTACTGCAGAACCTCGCGAGTGAGGCGGGCGCCGATCTGCTGATCGGCCTGCCGGGCAGCCATTCGAAATGGGTGGAAGTGGCCGACGGCTGCATTGTGCATTTCGATACCTTCATGACCGGCGAAGTCTTCGCCGTGCTCAGCGAACACAGCATTCTGGGGCGCACCCAGCAGCGCGGCGCATCATTCGATGGCGATGCGTTCGATTGCGGCGTGCAGGTGG
This sequence comes from Pseudomonas sp. LBUM1649, assembly GCF_059716155.1. Taxonomy (NCBI): domain Bacteria; kingdom Pseudomonadati; phylum Pseudomonadota; class Gammaproteobacteria; order Pseudomonadales; family Pseudomonadaceae; genus Pseudomonas; species Pseudomonas sp. LBUM1649. The sequence goes on along the minus strand of NZ_CP166807.1, from coordinate 5,038,449 downwards.
CGTTATCGACGGACGGCGAAATCGGTCCCTTGTCGACCTTGTTCAGCGCCCGCAGCCTCGGCCTGACCGGGGAACTCAGCGCCACGGCGCAGCCGGATTATCTGTCGGGCCTGTTGATTGGCCATGAGCTGTCAGCCCTGGCCAGCGTGCAGCGGCGTCGACGCAACAGCCTGCATCTGCCTTCGATCATCCTGATCGGCAATTCCCAACTGTGCAGCCGCTATAGCCGGGCGCTCGATGCCTGCGGTTTTGCGCGAGTGACGTTGGCCGAACAGGCCACCGAACGCGGGTTGTGGCAGCTGGCACTGGCTGCCGGTCTGATCGCGTCCAATCCAAATCGTTAAACCTGACTGGAGTCCTGACATGCTCAAACAAGCACTGGCGCAAAACGGTCTGATCGCGATCCTGCGTGGCCTGCGCCCGCAAGAAGCAGCCGCCATCGGCGAAGTCCTGTATGCAGCCGGATTTCGCGTCATCGAAGTGCCACTCAACTCCCCTGAGCCGTACGAAAGCATCCGCATCCTGCGCAGCACTTTGCCCGCCGATTGCCTGATCGGCGCGGGCACGGTGCTGACGCCGGAGCAGGTTGAACAGGTAAAGGCGGCCGGTGGCCAGGTGATCGTCATGCCCCACAGCGATCCGAAGGTTTTGCGCGCGGCGAAAGCGGCCGGCCTGTACCTGTCGCCCGGTGTCGCCACCCCGACCGAAGCCTTCGCGGCACTGGCCGAAGGCGCTGATGTGCTGAAGATGTTCCCGGCCGAGCAGATGGGCCCGGCGGTCGTCAAAGCCTGGCTCGCGGTGCTGCCGGTCGGAACCATCCTGGCGCCGGTCGGCGGCATCACCCCGGACAACATGCAGGTGTTCATCGACGCAGGCGTCAAAGGCTTCGGCCTCGGGTCCGGCCTGTTCAAACCGGGCATGACCCCGGCGCAAGTGGCGGCCAATGCCAAGGCCTACGTCGCTGCCTGGAAAGCCCTTCGCTAAGACTTTTTTGGCGCTGCGAGCGCTGCATCCAATAAGAGAGACAAATAGATGAAAATCACCAAACTGACCACCTTCATCGTTCCGCCACGCTGGTGCTTCCTCAAAGTCGAGACCGACGAAGGCGTGACCGGCTGGGGCGAGCCCGTGGTCGAAGGCCGCGCCCACACTGTCGCTGCAGCCGTTGAAGAATTATCCGACTACCTGATCGGCAAAGACCCACGCAACATCGAAGACATCTGGACCGTGCTGTACCGCGGTGGCTTCTACCGTGGCGGCGCGATCCACATGAGTGCCCTGGCCGGTATCGACCAGGCGTTGTGGGACATCAAGGGCAAGGCGCTGGGCGTGTCGGTCAGTGATCTGCTGGGTGGACAGGTGCGGGACAAGATCCGCGTGTATTCGTGGATCGGCGGCGACCGCCCGGCAGACACCGCGCGCGCTGCGAAAGAAGCGGTCAGCCGTGGTTTCACCGCAGTGAAAATGAATGGCACCGAAGAGCTGCAGTTCCTCGATACCTTCGACAAAGTCGACCTGGCCCTGGCCAACGTCGCCGCCGTGCGGGATGCGGTGGGGCCGAACGTCGGCATCGGCGTCGATTTCCATGGCCGGGTACACAAGCCCATGGCCAAGGTGCTGATGAAGGAACTCGATCCGTACAAACTGATGTTCATCGAAGAACCGGTGCTCAGCGAAAACTACGAAGCGCTGAAGGAACTGGCACCGCTGACCAGCACGCCGATTGCCCTGGGTGAGCGGTTGTTCTCGCGCTGGGATTTCAAGCGCGTACTCAGCGAAGGCTACGTCGACATCATCCAGCCGGATGCTTCCCACGCGGGCGGCATCACCGAAACCCGCAAGATCGCCAACATGGCCGAAGCCTACGACGTGGCGCTGGCGCTGCATTGCCCGCTGGGGCCGATCGCGCTGGCTGCCTGCCTGCAACTGGACGCGGTTTGCTACAACGCGTTCATCCAGGAACAGAGCCTGGGCATCCATTACAACGAGAGCAACGACCTGCTCGACTACGTGAAGGATCCGCGGGTGTTCGATTACGACAAGGGCTTCGTGAAAATCCCGAACGGCCCAGGCCTGGGGATCGAGATCAACGAGGAATACGTGATCGAACGCGCCGCAGTCGGCCACCGCTGGCGCAATCCGATCTGGCGCCATGCCGACGGCAGTTTTGCCGAGTGGTGAGTTCTCCCTGACCCACCCCGCCCCTGTAGGAGCACGGCTTGCCTGCGATGGCGTCAGTACTGACGCCGCTGACCATCAGCCAGAACGTGTTGGCCCAATCGCGGGCAAGCCTTGCTCCTACAGGGTTACGTTGCGCCCACTGACCTCAATAAACATAAGAAGAGGCACTCCCCATGCAACCGCAAACCCTCACCGGGCAGGCGTCGTTGGCGGCGCCCAGCCGCAAGCGGTTTTTCATCATGGTCCTGCTGTTCATCACCGTGGTGATCAACTACCTGGACCGCAGCAACCTGTCGATCGCAGCGCCAGCGCTGACCAGCGACCTGGGCATTGATCCAATCCACGTCGGCCTGATCTTCTCGGCCTTCGGCTGGACCTACGCCGCCATGCAGATTCCCGGGGGCTGGCTGGTGGACCGGGTGCCGCCGCGCATTCTCTATACCGCCGCACTCCTGTTATGGTCGATTGCCACGGTGATGCTCGGCTTCGCGGGCAGTTTCATCGCCCTGTTCGTGTTGCGCATGGCGGTCGGCGCCCTGGAAGCACCGGCGTATCCGATCAACAGCCGCGTGGTCACCACCTGGTTCCCGGAGCGTGAGCGCGCCACGGCCATCGGTTTCTACACCTCCGGGCAGTTTGTCGGCCTGGCATTCCTGACACCGGTGCTGGCCTGGCTCCAGCACGAATTCGGCTGGCACATGGTGTTTGTCGCCACTGGCGCAGTGGGCATTCTCTGGGCGGTAATCTGGTACGCGGTGTATCGCGAGCCACGGGATTTCAGAGGTGCCAACGAAGCCGAAATCGACTTGATCCGCGAAGGCGGCGGGTTGGTGGATATCCAGGCCGAACAAGCCAAGGTCAAAGCCAAGTTCAGCTGGACCGACCTGGGGATTGTCCTGACCAAGCGCAAGCTCTGGGGCATCTACCTCGGCCAGTTCTGCCTCAACTCGACACTGTGGTTTTTCCTGACGTGGTTCCCCACCTATCTGGTGAAATACCGCGGCATGGACTTCATCAAATCCGGCTTGCTGGCATCGCTGCCGTTCCTCGCGGCGTTCGTCGGTGTGCTGTGTTCCGGGTTCTTCTCGGACTTCCTGATCCGTCGAGGCTACACCGTAGGTTTCGCCCGCAAGTTGCCGATCATCAGTGGTCTGCTGATTTCCACTTCGATCATTGGCGCCAACTTCGTCGAATCGACGCCGCTGGTGATTGCCTTCCTCGCGCTGGCGTTTTTCGGCAACGGCCTGGCTTCGATCACCTGGTCGCTGGTGTCGACCCTGGCTCCGGCGCGCTTGCTCGGGCTGACCGGCGGGGTGTTCAACTTCATCGGCAACCTGTCGGCCATCGCCACGCCGATCGTGATCGGCTTCCTTGCCAGCGGTGATTCCTTTGCCCCGGCCATCACCTATATCTCGGTTCTGGCGTTGATCGGAGCACTTTCCTACATCTTGCTGGTGGGCAAGGTCGAGCGTATCAAGTTGTAGTCGTGACCTGCGGGCGACCATAATGCCGCCCGTTCACTCGCTCAACGGTAAAGGCTGGATATGCAGGAAGACGCCCCAAAAATCGCCAAGGACGCCGCACCCACCGGCACCCAGACACTGCTTCGCGGTCTGGGTGTGGTCCAGGCCGTGGCCAGTGGCGCCCGCGATCTCAAGGAAATCGCCCGTTTGATCGGCACCACGCGCAGCACCACCCATCGCCTGGCCAGTTGCCTGGTGGACGAGCGATATCTGCGGGTGGTGCCGCAAGTCGGTTATCTGTTGGGGCCCAAGCTGATCGAGCTGGGGTTTCAGGCGCGCGAAGAATTGCCGCTGGTGACCCTGGCCGGGCCGTATCTGGATGAGTTGTCGGCGCTGACCGGCGACACCATTCACCTGGCCATCCGCGAAGGCGACGAGGTGCTGTACCTGCATAAGAATCCGGGGCGCAACGGCCCGGAAATGCGTTCGCGGGTCGGCCATCGCATGCCGTTGGCGCGCACCGGGATCGGCAAGGCGCTGATGCTCGATGACTCGCCGCAAGAATGGCAGCGCTTGTACGAAGTCAGCCTGCCGGTGGGTGGGAAAAATCAATTCTGGCCGCAGCACCCGGAGCAGTCCTGGGAGCAATTCCAGCAGCGCATGATCGAGTACGTGGCCGGTGGTTACGCCTTCGATCTGGAAGACAACGAACCGTCGATCCGCTGCGTGGCGGCGCCGATCCGCGATGCCAGCAAACGCATTGTTGCCGGTATCAGTATCGCCAGCACCGTGCCGTACATGCCGCTGGAAAAAATGGCCGAGCTGATTCCCCTGATCAAAGGGGTCACGGCCCGGCTCTCGGCAGAACTCGGCGCTAAGGTTTAGAGCTTCAGCGTTGCCATGTCGATGACAAAGCGGTACTTCACGTCACCAGCAATCATGCGCGCATAGGCTTCGTTGATCTGGCGGATGTCGAGCATCTCGATGTCGCAGGTGATGTTGTGCTCGGCGCAGAAATCCAGCACTTCCTGGGTTTCGGCGATGCCGCCGATCAGCGAGCCGGCCAACACGCGACGGCTCATCACCAGTTTGCCGGCATGCACCGGCGGATCCACCGGCTCGATCAAGCCCACCAGAATGTGCACGCCGTCGAAGCGCAGCGTATCAAGGTAGGGATTGAGATCGTGCTGCACCGGAATGGTGTCCAGCAGGAAGTCGAAATGTCCCGCTGCGGCCTTCATCTGTTCGGCATCGGTGGAAACGATGACGTGGTCCGCCCCCTGGCGACGGGCTTCTTCAGCCTTGCTCGCCGAACGGGTGAACAACGTCACTTCGGCCCCCATCGCTTTGGCGAACTTGATGCCCATGTGGCCGAGTCCGCCCATGCCAAGAATCCCCACCTTGTCGCCGGCCTTGACGCCGTAGTGCTTGAGCGGCGAATAGGTGGTGATACCGGCACACAGGATCGGTGCGGCGCTGGCCAGGTCGAATTTTTCCGGGATGCGCACGACGAAGTGCTCACTGACCACGATGCTGTCGGAATAGCCGCCCATGGTGTTGCTGCCATCGACCCGGTCCGGGGTGGCGTAGGTCATGGTCGGGCCTTCGAGGCAGTATTGCTCGAGGTTGGCGTGGCAGGCATCGCAACTGCGGCAGGAGTCGACCATGCAGCCGACGCCGACCAGATCGCCGACCTTATGTTGAGTAACGTTCGCACCTATGGCGGTAACTTTTCCGACAATCTCGTGGCCAGGCATCAGCGGGTAAACGGCAATGCCCCATTCGTTGCGTGCCTGATGGATGTCGGAATGGCACACGCCGCAGTAGAGAATCTCGATTGCGACGTCGTCGGGCCGTGGGCTGCGACGTTGGAATTTCATCGGGGCGAGGGGAGTGGTGGCCGACTGGGCGGCGTATCCGATGGCGGTGTACATGGTGAGCCTCGCAAAAGCGTTAACAGGTGAGGCGGCGCATTCTGGGCGCCGGACCCCGTCGCGGCCATGGCGATTCCTCCGGGTGTCATGCCTATTCCTCCGGCATCCGGCTTTGATCGAGCGCATTGGCTTTCAGACCTGCGATGATGCTTTCATCCCTTTTTCCGTGACTTTTTTTGTGAAGAGTTCAATGTTGTTGACCCGTCATCTAGATGCCAATGCCACGCTGGTTTCGCTGATCGAGCCGCTATCGACGCGCGACGGATTCGTTCCGACCGCGTTGCCGGGTGTGCAGGTTCTGCGCGCCAGTTGCGATGTGGCCCGTGGGCCGCAGATCTACGAGCCGAGCCTGGTGATCATCGCCCAGGGCAGCAAACTGGCGTATCTGGGGCCGCGCACCCTTGAATACGGGGCAGGGCACTATCTGATTCAGGCGCTACCGGTGCCGTTCGAGTGTGAAACCTTTGCCGCGCCGGATGGGCCGATGCTCGGGGTGTCGGTAGCGATTGACCGGGTAATGCTGGGCGAATTGGTGCTGGCGATGGGCTTGGCACCGGGGCGGCAAATTCCGGCGCAAACGCCGGAGTCCATGACCTCGGCAGTGCTCGATGACGCCATGCGCGGTTGTGTCGAGCGCTTGTTGCGCTGCCTGCACGATCCGCTGGAATGCCTGATCATGGGGCAAGCGCGTTTGCGTGAATTGTTGTTCGTCGCCTTGCGCGGTCCGCAAGCCGATGTGTTGCGCGCACTGGTGGAGCAGCAGGGGCAATTCGCGCGGATCGCGGCATCCCTCAGTCATCTGCACGCGCATTACACCGAGTCGCTGAACGTCGAGACCCTGGCCAGTTGCGCGAACATGAGTGCGTCGACCTTTCATGAGCATTTCAAGCGCAGCACGTTGTTGTCGCCGGTGCAGTATCTGAAGCGATTGCGTTTGCTCAGGGCGCAGCAGTTGTTGCTGGGCGAGGGGCTGGGCGTGGCGCAGGTGGCGCATCGGGTGGGTTATCAGAGCACTTCGCAGTTCAGTCGGGAGTACAAGCGCTACTTCGAGCGCAGCCCCGGAGACGAGCGCGCAGCCTGAAGCCGCGTAGATCCCCTGTAGGAGCTGAGCTTGCTCGCGATAGCGGTGGGTCAGGCGAGAGCAATATTGGATGACCCGCCGCTATCGCGAGCAAGCTCGGCTCCTACAGGTGGGCGGTGTTGTTGCAGGAATTGCAGGCAACAAAAAGGCCCCCGTTTCGGGAGCCTTGATGTTCAGCGGTTGGGCTTACATGTTCGGGTAAGTCGGGCCGCCGGCACCTTCCGGTGCCACCCAGGTGATGTTCTGTGCAGGGTCCTTGATGTCGCAGGTCTTGCAGTGAACACAGTTCTGGGCGTTGATCTGGAAGCGCTTCTCGCCGTCTTCCTTGGTCACCACTTCATACACACCAGCCGGGCAGTAACGCTGGGCAGGTTCGTCGTACAGCGGCAGGTTCTTGCTGATCGGGATGCTCGCGTCGGCCAGTTTCAGGTGGCACGGCTGCTCTTCTTCGTGGTTGGTACCGGAGATGAACACCGAGCTCAGTTTGTCGAAGCTGATCTTGCCGTCCGGTTTCGGATAGTCGATCTTCTTGCAGTCGGCCGCCAGTTTCAGGCACGCGTAATCCGGCTTGGTGTCGTGCAGGGTGAACGGCAGTTTGCCGCCGAAGATGTTCTGGTCCAGCCAGTTGAAACCGCCGCCGACGATAGCGCCGAACTTGTGGATCGCCGGGCCGAAGTTGCGGCTGGCGAACAATTCTTCGTGGAGCCAGCTGTTCTTGAACGCGTCGACGTAGGTGGTCAGCTCTTCGGTGCCATCCTTGTCGGCGAACAGTGCGTCAGCCACCGATTCGGCGGCAAGCATGCCGGACTTCATCGCGGTGTGGCTGCCTTTGATCTTGGCGAAGTTCAGGGTGCCAAGGTCGCAGCCGATCAGCGCGCCGCCCTTGAATACCATCTTCGGCAGCGAGTTCAGGCCGCCCTTGCAGATGGCGCGGGCGCCGTAGCTGATGCGCTTGCCGCCTTCCAGGTACTGTTTGAGCACCGGGTGATGCTTGAGGCGCTGGAACTCGTCGAACGGAGACAGGTAGGTGTTGCTGTAGGACAGGTCGACGATCAGGCCGACGACCACCTGGTTGTTTTCCAAGTGGTAGAGGAACGAGCCACCGGTGTTCTCGGTGCCCATGATGTCCATCGGCCAGCCGGCGGTGTGGACCACCAGGCCTGGCTGATGCTTGGCCGGATCGACTTCCCAGATTTCCTTCAGGCCGATGCCGTAGTGCTGCACGTCGGAATCATTGTCGAGGTTGAAGCGCTTGATCAGCTGCTTGCCGATGTGGCCACGGCAACCTTCGGCGAACAGCGTGTATTTGCCACGCAGTTCCATGCCTGGGGTGTACAGGCCTTCTTTTGGGTTGCCTTCGCGGTCAACGCCCAGATCGCCGGTGATGATCCCGCGGACCACGCCGTTTTCGTCGAACAGTGCTTCCTGGGCAGCGAAGCCCGGGTAGATTTCCACGCCCAGGTTCTCGGCCTGCTGGGCGAGCCAGCGGCACAGGTTGCCCAGGGAAATGATGTAGTTGCCTTCGTTGTGCATGGTCTTGGGCACAAAGAAGTCAGGAACTTTTTGCCCGCTTTCGGCGTTTTTCAGCACGAAAATGTCATCGCGGGTGACCGGCGTGTTCAGCGGCGCGCCAAGTTCTTTCCAGTCCGGGAACAGTTCGTTCAGGGCGCGGGGTTCGAATACCGCACCGGACAAGATGTGAGCACCGACTTCGGAGCCTTTTTCGACCACGCAGACGCTGATTTCCTTACCGGCTTCGGCGGCCTTCTGCTTCAATCGGCAGGCAGCGGAAAGACCAGCGGGGCCGGCACCGACGATGACCACGTCGAATTCCATGTATTCGCGTTCCACAGGTTATCTCCTACTCAAGGCTCAACAGTTTTTTTTCTAATATGGAGGTTGGGTGTCGCATCCATGAATCCCTGCGCAACGCCGGGAGAGGACAATCGATTAACCACCTTTCTCTTTGGTGGCGCATTATATCTACACCACTCTCAGCGTCCAATACAAACGTTTGTTTGAAATGGCTCCAAGCCAGAGAAATCAAAGTCACGCGGGTTATGAACGGCCATTTTGCCGTATTGACCGGAATAGGTGTTCCGGTCAAGATACGGGCGGTTTTGCGCTCGCCGTAGGCTGACTGTTGGTTTCAAGAGCACCTCTAAAGACAGGGCGATGGCAGTAGAAGGTGATGCGCCGCGCGGGTTTGGCGCGCAGTTTACACGTCGCGATATTGAATGACCCGTTAGTCACTCCTGACGGACGGTCATCAGCATCATGAGCGATGGTCACTTGACACCTTTGCCGGCGTTTTTGGAGGTGCCCTTGCGCCCGATGAGCATTATCCGCCAGGTTCGCCTAGGCGATTTTCTTTTCACCGGAGAGTAACGAGGAATCCATGAAGGTTCTTGTAGCTGTCAAACGCGTTGTGGATTACAACGTCAAGGTCCGCGTCAAGGCGGACAATTCCGGCGTCGATCTTGCCAACGTCAAGATGTCGATGAACCCGTTCTGCGAGATCGCCGTGGAAGAAGCCGTACGCCTGAAAGAAAAAGGTGTTGCGACTGAAATCGTCGTCGTCTCCGTCGGCCCGTCCACCGCTCAAGAGCAACTGCGCACCGCGCTGGCTCTGGGTGCCGATCGCGCCATCCTCGTCGAGTCTGCCGAAGACCTGACCTCCCTGGCCGTTGCAAAACTGTTGAAAGCCGTTGTCGACAAGGAACAGCCTCAGCTGGTGATCCTTGGCAAACAAGCCATCGACAGCGACAACAACCAGACCGGCCAGATGCTGGCTGCACTGAGCGGCTACGGTCAGGGCACCTTCGCGTCCAAAGTCGAGATCAGCGGCGACAGCGTTGCTGTGACCCGCGAAGTCGACGGCGGCGCGCAGACAGTTTCCCTGAAGCTGCCGGCCATCGTCACCACCGACCTGCGTTTGAACGAGCCGCGCTACGCGTCTCTGCCAAACATCATGAAAGCCAAGAAGAAGCCTCTCGAAGTGCTGACTCCGGACGCTTTGGGCGTTTCCACCGCCTCCACCAACACAACCTTGAAAGTCGAAGCGCCTGCTGCACGCAGCGCGGGTATCAAGGTCAAGTCGGTGGCTGAACTGGTTGAAAAACTCAAGAACGAAGCGAAGGTAATCTAAATGACTATCTTGGTTATTGCTGAACACGACAACAAAGTAGTGGCCCCGGCCACACTGAACACCGTTGCTGCCGCTGCCAAGATTGGCGGCGACATCCACGTTCTGGTTGCAGGCCAAGGCGTTGGTGCCGTGGCTGAAGCCGCTGCGAAAATCGCTGGCGTGGCTAAAGTGCTGGTGGCCGACAACGCTGCCTACGCTCACCAGTTGCCGGAAAACGTTGCTCCTCTGGTTGCCGAGCTGGGCGCTGGTTACAGCCACATCCTGGCTGCTGCCACTTCCAACGGTAAAAACATCCTGCCGCGCGTTGCCGCTGCACTGGACGTTGACCAGATCTCCGAGATCATCTCGGTAGAAAGCGCTGACACCTTCAAGCGTCCGATCTATGCCGGTAACGCCATCGCTACCGTTCAGTCGAACGCTGCGGTCAAAGTGATCACCGTGCGTGCCACCGGTTTCGACCCGGTTGCCGCTGAAGGTGGTTCCGCTGCCGTTGAATCCGTTTCTGCTGCTCACGACGCTGCGATCTCCAGCTTCGTCGGCGAAGAGCTGGCCAAGTCCGATCGTCCGGAACTGACCGCTGCCAAAATCGTCGTTTCCGGCGGCCGCGGCATGCAGAACGGCGACAACTTCAAACACCTGTACGCCTTGGCCGACAAGCTGGGCGCTGCCGTCGGTGCTTCCCGCGCCGCGGTCGACGCAGGTTTCGTACCCAACGACATGCAGGTCGGTCAGACCGGCAAGATCGTTGCTCCACAGCTGTACATCGCCGTCGGTATCTCCGGCGCGATCCAGCACCTGGCCGGCATGAAAGACTCCAAAGTGATCGTTGCGATCAACAAGGACGAAGAAGCGCCGATCTTCCAGGTGGCCGATTACGGCCTGGTGGCGGACCTGTTCGAAGCCATCCCTGAGTTTGAGAAGCTGGTCTAATCCGGCTGCTTCACTTATAAAGAGCCCGACCCTTTGGTCGGGCTTTTTTTTTGTGCTTTTTCCCCTGTAGGAGCGAGCATGCTCGCGATGGTCTCAAATGCACCGCGTGCATCCAGGTTCCCCGCGTCATCGTTGACGTCCATCGCGAGCATGCTCGCTCCTACAGGGATATAAACCGTTTAAATGTGAGAGTATTGCCATGGATCTGCGCCGCGTGTGTGGCTGGTCGTTGCTGTTGGGGCTGACGGTGCCCGGACTGTCCATCGCCGCCGGCAAGTGCGAACGCCTGGTGGTGACCGGCAGCCCCGATGCGCCACCGTACCTGTGGCAAGACCCGCAAAATCCCAAGCACCTGATCGGCGCCAGTGCCGATTTGTTGCAGCAGGTAGCAGGGCAGTTGGGACTCAAGGTCGAACTGCTCTACGCCGGCAAACGCTCCCAGGCCTTGGACGAAGTGCGCAGCGGGCGCATGGACATGCTGGCCGATGCGCCACTGACGGTCGCTGAGCTCGAATCCCTGGACTACATTCATCCACCGTTGCTGGAAAACGATTATCTGGTGTGGACCCGCAAGGATTCGTCGCTGGTCTACAACGAAGTCCAGGATCTGCACGGTCATCCCGGCGCTTTGTCGGAAAAGTCTCGATTGACCTCGCAATTCGCCACTTTCGCCGAGCAGCAATTGACCCTCACCCGTACGCCAAACCTGACCCAGGCCTTTCAAAAACTACTCTTGGGGGAGGTGGAGTTTGTCTTGGCAGGGCGCTACTCCGGCATGGCAATGGCGCAGACCCTGGGCATGGCCAATGACCTGGTCGCCCGCGCGCAACCGGTCGACAAACCGGGACTGTTTCTGGCGATTTCCCACAACTCCGCCTGCAACGATCCGTGGTTGCGCGGACAGTTGGCCAAAAAGATGACAGAATTGCCCGCGTCCGGACTGACGGAGGCCGTGCTGTTGCGCAATATCGAGCGCTGGAACGCTCAACTTTCTCAACGGCAGAAACAACCTGTCAGTACCCCAAAACAGTAGGGATTTTTAGTGAGTATTCGACCTCTTTTCGCTGCCCTGGCCCTTCTGGCTCTGGCGGGTTGTGCAGCCGATCCGGCGCCGAATGAACAAATGCGCCTGACCGCACAGGCCGTCGAGCAAGCCAAGGCCGTGGGTGCCTCTGCCGACGATGTGCCGGAAATGAAACTGGCCGAAGACAAGTACAACCGGGCCAAGGGCAGCATGGCTGACCAGTCTTTCAGGAATGCGCGGATGCGCGCCGAGCAGGCCGAGCTGGACGCGCGCCTGGCCGAAGCCCGGGTCCTGACCCTCAAGAGTGAAGAACAACTGAACGTGCTCAATACCCGTATAGCCCGCCTGCACAAGCAGTTGGGAGATGCCCAATGAGCCTCAAGTCCAACGTTCTCGGCGTTTTGATCCTCGCAGGTACTGTGAGCCTTGTTGGCTGCGCCGGCCAGCACGGCGAAGTGGCGCTGCAACAGGCTGGCGCCGACTTCCAGAAGGTCAAGGAAGACTCCAACGTGCTGCGCATCGCCCCCAAGGACGTGATTCGCGCCGGTGAGTCCCTGGCCCGCGCCGACCGTTTGTCCAGCTATTGGGGCAGCGGCTCGGATGTGGTGCATTACGCTTACCTCAGCCAGCGCTACAGCGAAATCGCCAGGGAGCACACCAATCAGGTGCTCAACCAAGAGCGCGCAGCCAAGCTCGAGCTGGAACGTCAGCGCCTGCAACTGGCCTTGCGCGAATCCAAGTTGCTCAGCGTGCAGCAGCAGGGCAAATGGCTGGAAGAGCAGATCCTTGCACTGGCCACCACCCAGACCAACCGTGGTCTGGTGATGACCCTGGGCGATGTGTTGTTCGACACTGGCGAAGCAGAGCTGAAAAACTCGGCCAACCGCGTGGTGTTGAAGATTGTGCAGTTCCTGCAGCTCAACCCCAGGCGCGTGGTGCGCATCGAAGGCTACGCCGACAGTACCGGCGGCAAGCAGGAAAACCTCAAGCTGTCCCGTGACCGAGCGCAATCGGTGGCGGATGTGCTGATAGACCTGGGCATCGATGACAAGCGTATCCGGGTTGAAGGGTATGGCGATGAGTACCCGGTCGACGCGAATGCCTCCGAACGGGGCCGGGCGCAGAACCGTCGGGTGGAAATTGTGTTCTCCGACGAAAAAGGCCAGCTCGGCGCTGCCCGATAAAGGGTAGCATCGTTGGAAAGCCCGGCCTGCCAGACAGCGCCGGGCTTTTTTTTCGCCTGCCAATCAGGTCGCGTTCTGCGAAAAAACAGTACAGTTTTTGCTGACACTGCACTGTACTGTCGACTATTGTGGCAACTGTCCCAGTACACTTCTAAACTGTTCCGGTATTGTTTCACACAAGAATAAAATGCCCGTGAAATCGAGTGCTGCGTCATGACCAACCTCTTGCTCTACCAACGTATTGCCCAACAACTGGCCGAAGACATCCGCCGTGGTGTCTATCAACCGGGAGAGCGCGTGCCTTCGGTGCGCAAGATGAGTTCGCAGCTCAACGTCAGCCATGCCACGGTGTTGCAGGCATATGCCAACCTTGAAGATCAGGGGCTGATCCGCGCGCGGCCGCAGTCTGGCTACTACGTGCACCAGACCCCGGCGCTGACTGCGCCGACACCGGACATTGCCCGGGTCGAACGTCCAGGCCTGGTCACCCGCAGCAGCATCATTCAGCAGGTGTTGGTCGAATCCCGCCGCGAAGGTGTTTTTCCACTAGGCGCCGCGGTGCCCAGCGTGGACTATTTGCCGGTGCGGGCCCTGCATCAGCAATTGGCCAAAGTCACCCGGTTCCATAGCCCGCGGGCTTTCAGCTACATGTTCAGCCCCGGTTTCGAACCCTTGCGCCGACAGGTGGCGATCCGCATGCGCGATGCCGGCGTGGTGGTCGACCCTTCGGAAGTGGTGATCACCCACGGCTGCGTCGACGCCTTGCAGATGTCCTTGCGGGTGCTGACCCGGCCGGGTGACCTGATAGCGGCCGAGTCGCCGACTTACTACGGTTTGCTGCAGCTGGCCGATCTTTTGGGCCTCAAGGTCATCGAAATCCCTAGCGACCCGTCCACCGGCATGAGCCTCGAGGCCCTGCAATTGGCGGCCAACCAGTGGTCGATCAAGGCGCTGGTGCTGACCACTCGCCTGAGCAATCCGTTAGGCGGCACCATGCCTGAAGAGCGGCAGAAGCAGCTACTGCGCCTGGCGTCGGATTTTGACATCCAGATAGTCGAAGACGATATCTACGGCGAGCTGATGTTCGAGCAGGGCCGCACCAAATCGCTCAAGGCCTATGACCGGCTGGATCGGGTGATCTATTGCTCGAGCTTCTCCAAGACCCTGTCGCCGGGGGTGCGGATCGGCTGGATGATTGCTGGCAAGTACCAGCAGGAGATCCAGCGCTTACAGACCTTCAGTACCCATTCGGCCTGCAGCGTCACGCAGATGGGCATTGCCGCCTATCTGGAAAACGGTGGTTACGACCGCCATTTGCGTTACATCCGCCAGGAGTACCGCAAGAACCTCAGCGCATTCCAGCTGGCGGTGCAGCAGTATTTCCCCGAAGGCACGCAGATGACCCGGCCTACCGGCGGTTTCATTTTGTGGGTGAGTCTGCCGGGACGGGTCAACACCCAGGAACTGCATGTGCGAGCGTTGCAGCAGGGCATCAGTATCGCGCCGGGGCTGATTTTCAGTAACACCGAGCAGTTCAATCACTGCATCCGGCTCAATTGCGGGATCCCGTGGAACCGCGAAGCTGAACGTGCGTTGATGACCCTGGGCATGCTTGCCACCCAGCTCTGCCAGGAGATGACCGGCGGCTTTTGACCGGGCGGTTTCTGTCCGTGCTTGTCACGGGGCGCGCAACAGGCGAGCATATGCACCTCTGTCGTCTTTGCCGTTTGCATCGTTGGGTACATGAAGCCGATTTTTCCTGCCGTCTGGCTGTTGATCTGCCTGTTAGTGAGTGTTCAGCCGGCGTCCGTGAAGGCCGAATCCGTGCAGGAAAAACCCACCGCCAGCGATTCCCGGGCAACCCCGAAAAAAACCGCACCGGCGAATAAATCCGCACCGGCCAAAAAGGCAGCCGCGGTAAAAAAGCGCCCACCGATTGCCTCCAAGTCAAAACCGGCCAGCGAGGTGGTGAAAACCACAATACCTTCAGCCGACCTGGATTTGAGTCTGCCTAAAGACATGGTCGAAGAGCTGAAACCGGTCGGTACAGTTCCATTGCCCAAGCGCGACCCGGTATTGCCGCAAATGTTCGGTGACAAAAGCAGCCAGTTCCAGCTCAACGGCAGGCTGATCAACAACGAAATGCAGTTGCAAATGCGTAACGAAGAGCGCCGTGAAGTCGAAGGCGCAGCGCTGGAATTCGAGTTCAAGCGGTAAATCCCGCCTTTAGCTGACCTGCCAGCCAGACGCTTTGTCGGAGACTGGCCGGTCACGCCCGTTTGCAGGTAAATACCCAGGCAAGGGTAATTTAAAACAACTGTTTTAGCGGTTACTCTGTGTCCCGTCCTTTAACACATTGCTCGTCGCGAGGAGCTTTTCGTCATGAAATGCCGTGAGGGCTGTGGCGCCTGCTGCATTGCCCCTTCCATCAGTTCACCGATTCCCGGTATGCCCCATGGCAAAGCCGCCGGGGAACGTTGCCTGCAACTGTCTGCCGAAAACCTGTGCAACATTTTCGGTAAACCCGAGCGCCCGGCGGTGTGTTCGGCGTTCGAGGCCGACGTCGAGGTGTGTGGCGACAGCAGCGAAGAGGCTGTCCGGTTGATTGGCTGGTGGGAGCAAATGACAGCCGCGTGATGTGTAGGCTCGCACCTCCGATCACCTCCGAAAAAGCTGAAGGTGATCGGAGGTGCAAGCCCAACGAACGGAATTTCAACAATAAGGAATAAGATTATGGGTTCGCTGCATCGTATCGCTGTGCTGTGTGGGTTGACGGCTGTACTGGCCACTTCGGTCGCCCAGGCCGAGGACTGGAAAGTCGCCAGGAACGAAGACGGCATCAAGATCTCCCTGAGTGAAGTGGCCGGCTCCGACTACAAAGCCTATCAGGGCGTCACCCTGATGAAGACCACCGTGGCCAAACTGAGCGCGCTGCAGGAAGACGTGGTCGGCGCCTGCGCCTGGATTCACGAGTGCAAGACCCAGAAGTTGCTCAAGCACGAAGGCGATCAGAGCTGGACCTACACGCAGTTCAATACGCCATGGCCGGTTACGCCGCGTGATTCGGTGCTGCATATCACCACGATCGCAGGCGCCGATGGCAGCCTGACGCGCAAGCTCGAGGGCGTGCCGAAATATCTGCCTGAAGAAAAAGGCTTTGTCCGGGTCACGAAGGTCGATGGTTTCTGGAAGTTCGTACCCAAGGGCGATCAGGTTGAAGTGACCTATCAGGTGCATACCGAGCCGGGTGGTAGCGTGCCATCGATGGTGGCCAACAAGTTTGTGGTGGATGCGCCGTTCAACACCTTGAAAAACCTGAAGGCTTTGGCCGAGAAATAAAAGCGGGTGCCACCTATTCCCTGTTGTAGGAGCGAGCATGCTCGCGATGAACCCGAGAACGACGCGGGGCGCCAGGCTTCCCGCGTAATCGTTGACGACCATCGCGAGCAAGCGTCGCTCCTACAGAAATCTTTAATGTGTTTCCGAATATTCGTTGCACAAAATTTTCACAAAGCCTCCAAGACAATCCCCCCGCGCCGCCATCGACAAACAGTAATCAATGGCAATGCCGCGATTGATCGTGCAACATTTGCGCACCGCGCAAACCCCGGGGTCGAGTACTGGCCAACAGAGGGCAGGGCGCAGCTGTATTTTCGAAACTTCAACTTCCAATGGGTCCTAAAAACGACATGGCAATCCCGGACGTCCTGAGTCAGAAGCGAGCATCGAGTCGCTTGCTGCAACCGACCGTCAAATCGCATCTGGCCTACACACTGTTGTGCGCCCTGGTCATGATGGTGATGTTTTCCGTGCTGCGCCTCGCGCTGCTGGTCTACAACCGCGAAATGATCCTAGACACACCGGCCGCGACCTTTCTCGAAGCATTCGCCAATGGCTTGCGTTTCGACCTGCGCCTGGTGGTCTACCTGAGCGTTCCGCTCGTGCTGGCGCTGTTCAGTGCCCGGGCCATGGCGGCGCGGGGGATCTTCCGTCTCTGGCTGACGGTGACCTCCAGCATCGCGCTGTTCCTGGGCCTGATGGAGATGGACTTCTACCGTGAATTCCACCAGCGCCTCAACGGGTTGGTCTTCCAGTATGTGAAGGAAGACCCGAAAACCGTGATGAGCATGCTCTGGTACGGTTTTCCGGTGGTTCGCTACCTGCTGGCCTGGGCTGTCGGTACCTGGATCCTGAGCCTCGCGTTCAAGGGCGCCGACCGTGCTACGCGTCCTCGTGGCCCTTTCAGCGGCGGCAGCATCGGCACCCGGCAGGTTGCCCCTTGGTACTCGCGCGCCATGGTGTTCGTGGTGTGCCTGCTGATCTGCGTGGTCGCGGCCCGCGGTACCTTGCGTCAAGGCCCGCCAATGCGTTGGGGTGATGTCTACACCACCGATTCCAACTTCGCCAACCAGTTGGGCCTCAACGGTACCCTGTCCCTGGTGGCTGCGGCGAAGAGCCGGTTGTCCGAAGATCGCGATAACATCTGGAAAGCCACGTTGCCTCAACCGATGGCGCAGCAGACCGTGCGCGACCTGCTGGTGATGAAAGACGACAAACTGGTGGATGGCGAAACCGCCGCGGTACGCCGCGACTACACACCGCCGGCCGACAAGACCCTGCCGATCAAGAATGTCGTCGTGATCCTGATGGAAAGCATGGCCGGTCACTCGGTGGGTGCACTGGGCGCACCGGGCAACATCACGCCGTACCTCGACAAGCTGTCGAAGGAAGGCCTGCTGTTCGACCGCTTCTTCTCCAACGGTACCCACACCCACCAGGGCATGTTCGCCACCATGGCCTGCTTCCCGAACCTGCCGGGTTTCGAATACCTGATGCAGACCCCGGAAGGCAGCCACAAACTGTCTGGCCTGCCGCAGTTGCTCAGCGCTCGTGACTACGACGATGTGTATGTCTACAACGGCGATTTCGCCTGGGACAACCAGTCGGGTTTCTTCAGCAACCAGGGCATGATCAATTTCATCGGGCGTAACGACTTCGTTAACCCGGTGTTCTCCGACCCGACCTGGGGTGTGTCCGACCAGGACATGTTCGACCGTGGCCTGGTGGAGCTCAAAGCCCGCGATGGCAAGGACAAGAAACCCTTCTATGCCTTGCTGCAAACCTTGTCCAACCACACGCCCTATGCGTTGCCGACCCCATTGCCGGTCGAGCGCGTAACCGATCGTGGCAGCCTGAACGAACATTTGACCGCCATGCGCTACTCGGATTGGGCGCTGGGTCAGTTCTTCGAGAAGGCGCGCAAGGAGCCTTACTTCAACGAAACCCTGTTTGTCGTGGTCGGCGACCACGGTTTCGGCAACGAGCGCCAGATCACCGAAATGGACCTGGGCCGTTTCAACGTGCCGATGCTGATGATCGCACCGGGCATCCAGGAAAAGTTCGGCGCTCTCGACCACACCGTTGGCACTCAAGTCGACATCGTGCCGACCATCATGGGCCGGATCGGTGGCGAAGTGCGTCATCAGTGCTGGGGCCGCGACTTGCTCAACCTGCCGGAAGGCGATACCGGTTTTGGCGTGATTAAGCCATCGGGCAGCGAGCAGATCACCGCAATCATCACCGCGGACCAGATTCTGGTTTTGCCGAAGGACAAGGACATGGCTCCGAAGATGTACCAGTACGAACTGGGGGCTTCGCCTCGTGCCGTGGTCATTGCGGATGCACCGCGTACCGCTGAACTTAAAACCAAGCTCGAAGCGTTCCTGCAAACGGCGACCAAGAGCCTGATCGACAACACCGCCGGTGTGGTCGACAGCAAGCCTGATTAAACAGTGATGCAATAAAAAAGAGGCCCTTGAAAAAGGGCCTCTTTTTTTTACCGGTCAGAACTTCATATCTTGCCGAGCAACAACAGGATCAGTATCACCACCAACACCGCGCCGATGATACCGGACGGGCCATAACCCCAATTTCTGGAGTGCGGGAAGACCGGTAGACCACCGATCAGTAACAGGATCAGAATGATCAGAAGAATTGTGCCCATGTCTGTTTCCTTGCTGTAAGTATTAGGAATGACCTAGCCGTTATCAGTCAGCGGGAATGTCATTTATTCGAGCTGCTTAAAAAATCCGACCGCAGCGCAGGGCAGAAAATTCCAAGTTTTTTTGCTGTTTTTAGAACTATTCCCTATTCCATCTGCTGTAGCGTTAGTTGCTTGAGCCGCGTCCGGGGTTTGTTCGGGGCATTCAGCAATCTGATAGAGCGTGGGTAGGCCAATAGCCTTCGCTACACTCGACGCATCTTCCCCGGAACAACAAGGCAGTTTGCTATGCAAAATCGCATGATGATCACTGGCGCAGGCTCTGGCCTGGGTCGCGAAATCGCGCTGCGCTGGGCGCGCGAAGGCTGGCAGCTGGCCTTGTCGGATGTCAGCGAGCCCGGCCTGCAGGAAACCCTGAAGCTGGTGCGAGAAGCCGGTGGTGACGGGTTTATCCAGCGTTGTGACGTGCGTGATTACAGCCAGCTGACCGCCTTCGCACAGGCTTGCGAAGTGAAACTGGGCGGTATCGACGTCATCGTCAACAACGCGGGCGTGGCCTCGGGCGGATTCTTCAGCGAGCTGTCCCTGGAGGACTGGGACTGGCAGATCGCAATCAACCTCATGGGCGTGGTCAAGGGCTGCAAGGCCTTCCTGCCGTTGCTGGAGAAGAGCAAGGGCAAGATCATCAACATCGCGTCGATGGCGGCGTTGATGCAAGGCCCGGCCATGAGCAACTACAACGTGGCCAAGGCCGGCGTGGTGGCGTTGTCCGAAAGCCTGCTGATCGAACTCGCGCATCAGGAAGTCGGCGTACATGTGGTTTGCCCATCGTTTTTCCAGACCAATCTGCTGGACTCCTTCCGCGGGCCGACGCCGGCCATGAAAGCCCAGGTTGGCAAGTTGCTGGAAAGCTCGCCCATCAGTGCCGCCCATATTGCCGACTATATCTACCAGCAGGTCGCCGCCGGCGACTTCATGATCCTGCCCCACGAACAGGGCCGCCTGGCCTGGGCTCTGAAGCAGAAGAACCCGCAACTGCTCTACAACGAAATGACCTTGATGGCCGACAAGATGCGCGCCAAGGCCAAACAATCCGCAAGCTGAACTTGCCCGCACGGAACAGCCTCGTTAGGGTGGCCGCCATCGGCCATCCTCGCGAGACGTTCGCATGCTCAATTACCTGTGGTTTTTCCTCGCCGCGTTGTTGGAAATCGCCGGTTGCTTCGCCTTCTGGATGTGGTTGCGCCAGGGTAAAAGTGTCTGGTGGGTGGTGCCGGCGTTACTCAGCCTGACGTTGTTCGCGTTGTTGCTGACGCGAGTAGAGGCGACTTATGCAGGCCGTGCCTATGCCGCTTACGGCGGTATCTACATCATTGCTTCGATTGGCTGGCTGGCAGTGGTCGAGCGGATTCGGCCACTGGGCTCCGACTGGCTCGGCGTGGCGCTGTGCGTGATCGGGGCAAGCATTATCCTGTTCGGCCCGCGCTTCTCGGCCTCCTGACGAATCGGCCCTTGATTGAAGTGGCGTGTCAGGCATTTCCTTCAGCAAGGCAATCCTGTGGTTGTAGGTTTGGTCTGGATTGCCGTGGCTGCCTTGTAGGCCCGCCGTGCACCGGGCATCTTCAAGGTCCGGTAACCCTGAAGGACCAAAGCCATGCTTGTACTGAGTCGCGTAGTCGGCGAATTGATTTCCATCGGCGACACCATTTCGGTGCGCATTATTGCCGTCAATGGCGGCAACGTGCGCTTCGGCATCGAAGCCCCGCACCATGTCAACGTGCACCGTAGCGAGATCTACGAGCGAATCCAGCGCAAGCTGGCGCGAAACAAAAAATCAGTCGAATAGATGCTTGGGCACGTCATGCTTGAGCATCAGCTGGCATTGCTCGCTCTCCGGATCGAAGACAATCAGGGCCTGGCCCTTGGTCAATGCCTGGCGAACACGCAATACACGGGTCTCCAGCGGCGTGTCATCGCCATTGTCGGTACCGTCGCGGGTCACGAAATCTTCGATCAGGCGGGTCAGGGTATCGACTTCAAGTTGGTCGTGGGGAATCAGCATAGGTACCTCGGTCAAATCAATGGCGCGATGCTACGGCGAATGGGAGGTCGCCGCTAGCCTACGGATTTGCATTGTTTGATCCGGCCTCTTCGCGAGCAGGCTCGCTCCCACAGTTAACCGCGTACCCCCTGTGGGAGCGAGCCTGCTCGCGAAGGCGTTAGATCAATCGACGAAAATACCTGACTCAGCTATTGGACCGCTGTCCCACCAGGCTATCTACCGACGGCACCCGCGTATCGCTTTCCATCTGCGTCTCGTGTTCGATCTGGTGACTGAACCGGTCCAGCGAACCCTTGGCCGGCTGTGCGTCGCTGGCGAACACCGGCGGGCTGAGGATGTAGGCGCCGAGCAGGCGACTAAGGGCGGCGAGACTGTCGATGTGGGTGCGTTCGTAGCCGTGGGTGGCGTCGCAGCCGAAGGCGAGCAGCGCGGTGCGGATGTCATGGCCGGCGGTGACCGCCGAGTGAGCGTCGCTGAAGTAGTAGCGGAACAGGTCGCGGCGTACCGGCAACTCGTTGTCACTGGCCAGGCGCAGCAGGTGCCGCGACAAGTGATAGTCGTACGGCCCGCCGGAATCCTGCATCGCAATGCTCACCGCGTGCTCGCTGGAGTGCTGGCCAGGCGCGACGGGCGCGATATCGATGCCGACGAATTCACTGACGTCCCATGGCAACGCCGCCGCGGCGCCACTACCGGTTTCCTCGGTGATGGTGAACAGCGGATGACAATCGATCGCCAACTCCTCGCCGCTGTCGACGATCGCTTTCAACGCTGCCAGCAACGCCGCGACGCCGGCCTTGTCGTCCAGGTGACGGGCGCTGATGTGGCCGCTTTCGGTGAACTCCGGCAACGGATCGAAGGCGACGAAATCACCGACGCTGATGCCTAGCGAGTCACAATCGGCGCGGGTCGCGCAATAGGCGTCCAGGCGCAACTCGATGTGATCCCAACTGATCGGCATTTCATCCACGGCGGTGTTGAACGCGTGCCCCGAGGCCATCAAGGGCAGCACACTGCCGCGGATCACGCCGTTGTCGGTAAACAGGCTGACGCGGCTGCCCTCGGCAAAACGGCTGGACCAGCAACCCACGGGGGCGAGCGTCAGGCGCCCGTTGTCCTTGATGGCGCGCACGGCGGCGCCAATGGTGTCCAGGTGGGCGGAAACGGCACGGTCCGGGCTGTTTTTCTTGCCCTTGAGGGTGGCGCGGATGGTGCCGCGACGTGTCATCTCGAAGGGAATGCCCAGCTCTTCCAGCCGTTCGGCGACGTAACGCACGATGGTGTAGGTGAAGCCGGTGGGGCTCGGAATGGCGAGCATTTCCAGCAGGACTTTCTGCAGGTAAGTCAGGTCCGGTTCTGGGTATTGGCGGGTCATGGAAACTCCTGATGGGATCGGGGACTACACGGCCGGCTGACTATGCGGAAACAACAAATCCACAAACCGCTCGGCCGTCGGCTGTGGCTCATGGTTGGCCAGTCCGGCGCGCTCGTTGGCTTCGATAAACACGTAGTGCGGTTGATCGGCGGCAGACACCATCAGGTCGAGCCCGACCATGGGAATATCCAGCGCCCGCGCCGCGCGCACCGCAGCCTCCACCAGCGTCGGGTGCAGGATCGCGGTGACGTCTTCGAGAATCCCGCCGGTATGAAGATTCGCCGTACGCCGCACGAACAGATGCTCGCCAGCCGGCAGTATGCTGTCGTAGTCATAACCCGCTGCCTGCAAGGTGCGCTCGGTCTCCTGGTCCAGCGGGATCTTGCTTTCGCCACCTGTAGCTGACTGGCGCCGTCGACTCTGGGCTTCGATCAGCGCGCCGATGGAGTGTTGGCCATCGCCCACCACCTCGGCCGGCCGACGAATCGCCGCGGCGACCACTTCGAAGCCGATCACCAGAATCCGCAGGTCGAGGCCTTCGTGGAAGCTTTCCAGCAGCACGCGGCTGTCGAACTGGCGGGCGGATTCGATGGCTTGCTGGACGTCTTCGATGGTTTGTAAATCTACCGCCACGCCTTGTCCTTGCTCACCGTCCAGCGGTTTGACCACCACCCGATGGTGTTCGTCGAGAAACGCCAGGTTGTCATCGGCGTTACCCGCCAGTTGCTGCGCGGGCAGGTTCAGGCCAGCGGCCGTGAGCACTTTATGGGTCAGGCTTTTGTCCTGGCACAGGCTCATGCTGATGGCGCTGGTCAGGTCGCTGAGGGACTCGCGACAGCGTACCCGGCGTCCACCATGGCTGAGGGTGAACATGCCGGCTTCGGCATCATCGACCTGAACATCGATGCCGCGACGGTGCGCTTCTTCGACGATGATCCGCGCGTACGGATTGAACGCCGCTTCAGGGCCAGGGCCGAGAAACAATGACTGGTTGATGCCGTTCTTGCGCTTGATGGCGAAGGTCGAGAGGTTGCGAAAGCCGAGCTTGGCGTAAAGGTTTTTCGCCTGGCGATTGTCATGCAGTACGGACAGATCAAGGTAACTCAGCCCGCGACTCATGAAGTGTTCAATCAGATGCCGCACCAGCACTTCACCGACGCCGGGCCGCGAACAGCGCGGATCGACCGCCAGGCACCACAGGCTGCTGCCGTGTTCCGGATCGTTGAAAGCCTTGTGATGATCGAGGCCCATGACGCTGCCGATGATCGCGCCGCTGTCCTCGTCTTCCGCCAGCCAATACACCGGACCGCCCAGGTGTCTGGGGGTCAGCAAGCTGACATCGATCGGCAGCATGCCACGTGCGTGGTAAAGCTGATTGATGGCGTTCCAGTCGGCGTCGCTCTGGGCGCGGCGAATGCGAAAACCGCGGAACACCCGGGTGGCCTGTCGGTAATCGCGGAACCACAGGCGCAGGGTATCGGACGGATCGAGGAACAGTTGGGTCGGCTCCAGCCCCAGCACTTGCTGGGGCGCGGCGACGTAGAGCGCGATATCGCGTTCGCCGGGCCGCTCGTTGAGCAACTCCCGGGCCAGGCTGGCGGCATCGGCGAAGGTATGGCCGATCAAGAGCCGGCCCCAGCCGCAATGCACGACAATCGGCTCGGCGCCAAGAGTGCTGCCGTCTTCGGCCAGGCGCGCCTGCAAGCGTTCGTAGGAGGGCGTCTGGCCGCGCAACAAGCGCTGACTGATAGCCGTGGTGTGAGGTTTCATCGGTCAGATTCCTTGTTCGCTGAGCCACAGGTTCAGGGCCGCCAGTTGCCACAGCTTGGAGCCGCGCAACGGCGTCAATTGACCTTGCGGGTCAGTCAGCAGGCGGTCGAGCATGGCGGGGTTGAACAGGCCGCGATCCTGGCTCGGATCGAGCAGCAGTTCGCGCACCCAGTTCAGCGTGTCACCCTGCAAGTGCTTGAGACCGGGTACCGGAAAGTAACCCTTCTTGCGGTCGATCACTTCGCTTGGAATCACCAGGCGCGCCGCTTCCTTGAGGACTTGCTTGCCGCCATCGGGCAGTTTGAATTTGCCCGGCACCCGCGCTGACAATTCCACCAGGCGATAGTCGAGAAACGGCGTGCGCGCTTCCAGGCCCCAGGCCATGGTCATGTTGTCGACGCGCTTGACCGGGTCGTCCACCAGCATCACCGTGCTGTCCAGGCGCAGGGCTTTGTCCACCGCCGCGTCGGCACCGGGCTGTGCGAAATGTTCCTTCACGAAGTCGCCAGCAGCGTCATTGGCCGTCAGCCATTTCGGCAGCACGGTGGCGGCGTAGTCGTCGCAACTGCGGTCGAAAAACGCTTCACGATAGGCCGCGTAAGGATCGCTGGCGCCGTCGACCTGCGGATACCAGTGGTAACCGGCAAACAGTTCGTCGGCGCCCTGGCCGCTTTGCACCACTTTGCAATGCTTGGCCACCTCCCTGGACAGCAGGTAAAAGGCGATGCAGTCGTGGCTGACCATCGGCTCGCTCATGGCGCGGAAAGCGGCGGGCAGTTGTTCGATGATCTCTTTTTCGTCGATGCGCAGTTGATGGTGATGGGTGCCGTAGTGCTCGGCGATCAGGTCCGAGTACTGGAACTCGTCGCCGCGCTCGCCACCGGCATCCTGGAAACCGATGGAGAAGGTCGACAGGTTCTCCACGCCGACCTCCCGCAACAGCCCGACCAGCATGCTTGAATCGACACCGCCCGACAGCAGCACGCCGACGTCCACCGCCGCCCGTTGACGAATCGCCACCGCCTCGCGGGTACTGTCGAGTACGCGATCGCGCCAGTCTTCGAGAGTCAGGTTGATCTCGTCGGCGTGTGGGCCGTAGGGCAGGGACCACCAGGTTTTCTGCTCGGTGGTGCCGTCTGCTTCGATGCGCATCCAGGTGGCGGGCGGCAGTTTTTCGATACCGGCCAGCAATGTGCGCGGCGCCGGGACCACGGCGTGGAAATTCAGGTAATGATTGAGCGCCACCGGATCGAGGATCGGGTTGATGTCGCCGCCCTTGAGCAACGCTGGCAACGCGGAGGCAAAGCGCAGGCGCTGGCCGGTGCGCGACAGGTACAGCGGCTTCACGCCGAGACGGTCACGGGCGATGAACAGGCGCTGGGCGTCGCGCTCCCAGATAGCGAAGGCAAACATGCCGTTGAGCTTGGGCAACAGCGCTTCACCCCAGGCGTGAAAGCCCTTGAGCAGCACTTCGGTGTCGCCGCCGGAATAGAAGGCGTAACCGAGGCTTTCGAGCTCGGTGCGCAGTTCCGGGTAGTTGTAGATCGCGCCGTTGAAGGCCAGGGACAGGCCCAGTTGATTGTCGACCATCGGCTGCGCCGATCCGTCCGACAGGTCCATGATTTTCAGGCGACGATGGCCCAGGGCAATCGGCCCCTGGCTGTGAAAGCCCCAGGCGTCAGGGCCGCGAGGTGCCAGGTGATGGGTGATTCGTTCAACGGCTGCAAGGTCTGCAGGTTGATTGTCAAAACGTAACTCGCCAGCTAATCCGCACATAAATTCCTTACCGGTTTTTCCGTTGGGGAGGTCAATCGATACCCGGCCAAAACGGCGGGTACTCAGAAAATGACCCGCTGGGATACTGGGAGTTTTAGATCGATAAGTAATAAGCAGGTGTTGCTGGGGGAACAGCAGCCAAGGCAGAAATGCGCATGCTGTGGTGGTAATTATTGATGTGATGCATAGGAGTAGCTGTTTGGATGCACGCCCGTTCGACCCGGTATTCGAATTATTAAATGCCTGTCGAGCTTCATAAACTGAGGGCCTCTCAGCGCAATAAGGATATTGCTCATGCTAACCACAACAACCAAGCCCGCCTCTACGGTGGTGCCCATGACCCCCGCACAACGCCTCGAAGCGTTGTTGGAACACACAGGCGATCTGGACAAGGCGCAAGTGCTGCAAGCGTCTATTGCGCAATGGTTGGCGACGGCGGATCTGAACATGGTGCAGGCTCTGAAGGCTGCGTTCGAGCAGTCTTTTGTTGCCCAGGGCAAGGTTAAGGAGGCGCTCAAAAAGCTCAAACCGTTGGACGAATTCTGCAAAGAGCAATTGACCGGGTTTCTAAAGGGTAAATGGACGATCGATTTCGACGTCCATCGGGACACGCTGGACGTCACCCAAAAAATCTACACCTCAACAGCTCTGCTCCCGGTCCTCGGTGCCAAGGATAAAGAAATTACCACCTCACGCAGCCTGCTCCAGACGGCCATGGAAAACTTTACCTCCGGGGAAGCGAGCAGCGGCGGCTTTCCAGCAGACTCGGTAATACGCATCAATGAACAGGCCCAATCAGGCGCCGAAACAACCCCTGAAAAATTCGCCGCACTCTGTCGTGAACTTGACCTGGGTGCCCGCTATCAGCGCCATATCGACGAGGCCTTGGCATTGCCGGCCAAACCCGCAAGTGATGCGCCTGTCGATGATCGGGCCAGCGTCGCGGACATCAGGCGGTTGAAGGTGCTGGACATGCGAGTCGCCCTCCACATGGCCTCCCTGAAAAAAAACATCACTCCCGCTGCTTACACAATGCTGCTGAGTGTGCTCGATCAGGATCTCCCTGCGGCTCAAACCAGGGACGCACTGTTTGATGGCGGGCCGGTGCACTGGCAGGGCTTGATGATTCATGACACCTGCATCTGTGGGGCACTGGTATTTACCAAAGTCTCCATTGATACCGAGCCGAAGGCGCGGTGTGTGGTTTACATGCCGAACGAACCCCGGCGACCGCTGTATGAATACGCCTCGCTGGATGAATTCAAGGTCTACCTGAGCCTCCATTTGCAAAGCAAAAGCTACAGAAAAACTTTCGCCGAGCAGTACCTGCACGGCCACGATAAAACCGGGTTTTTTACCTCGTTTGACAAGGGCAAGAACTTGGGCACGCTCACTGCCACGCCCGCCGACACCTGCCTTGGCGATTTTCTCTTCAGTGCATTTGTCAAAAAAACTCAAGAAGACGCGCGAATCCTTGCCGTACCGACCGAAGACGTCGATGAGCAGCAACGGGAAAAAACCCTTCAGACATTGCTCGATGGCGGTCTTCTTCTATTGAACGCAGCCGCTTTTTTCGTACCCGTGATTGGCCAATTGATGCTGGTGACGGCGGTCGTCGATATCGTCAGTGAGGTATATGAAGGTGTGATTGACTGGACGCATGACGAGCGGGCCGAGGCGTTGTCCCATTTGCTGAGTGTTGTGGAAAACGTCGCGCAGTTGGCAGCGTTTGCCGTCGGCGGAAAAATCATCGCGACGGCTATCGGTAAAGGCGCAAAGGAGCAGGCGGCATTCTTCGACGGTTTCGAGGCCGTCACTCGCACTGATGGTCAGGCAAGATTATGGAAACCCGACCTCGAGCCTTATAAACAGACCACGACGCTGCCAATCGACGCGCAACCTGATTCGCAAGGGCTTTACCGGCATGCCGGCCAGACGTCGATCGTCATCGAAGGTGCTCCCTATCGAGCCATCCGCAACGCAGCGGGATCGGCATGGACAATCAATCATCCTGTGCGCACTGACGCATTTGCGCCTGCCGTCGAGCGAAATGTGGAAGGTGGCTGGCGGCATGCCTATGAGCATGCGCACGAGTGGCGCGACGGTGCTTATGCGTTGGGGCGCACGGATCCTCGCCTGAGCGAGCTCGGCAATGATCTGGAAGCGATTGCCGACATCACCGACATGACGCTTGACAAGTTGCACCAGTTGCATGAAAGCAACCTCAAGTTCCCGCAGCGGCTGAATGATTGTGTCGAACGCTTCAAGATTGACCGGCGCATCACCGCGATGATCGCGGCAATGGAACGGGGAGAGACCGCAAACAAGGACTTCATTCAGGAGCAACTGCATACACTGCCGAAGCTGCCCGGCTGGCCGGCGGATCGCTTCATTGAAGTGCGCGACGAGGAGGACCTGGTCGTGTCCCGCTTCCCAGAGACAGCGCCACAGGATGATGACGTCAACAGCGTGCACGTTCATCAGTCGGATCTGGATTCGGGGAAACTGCTCGATACCGTCATCAGTGGCCTCTATCCGACAGAAGTGGAGGGCATCCTCGGTCGCACGACCACTGAATCGAAATCGCAGCTGTTGGCAAAGAAAATCGCGACAAGCCTCAAGAGTAATCGCCAACCGCTGTTTCAGTGGCTCTATAAGACCTGGGACGGCACCGCCACCGGTGACGTGGCGATATTGCGCGAACACGCCGCTGACCTTCCCACGCAGGTGTGTCAGGAATTGCTGGATAACGCCTCTGGCACGGATCGTAGCTTTCTGCGTGACCGCAAGATCCTCGGAATGGATCTCGCCGGGCAGGTCAGCGAGGCACAAGCGGTGATCAGGCAGGACCGTGCGCTCATCGGGTTGCACCTCCCGCAATTGGCCAATGCCGACACTGACAGACTGACGCTCGGGCTGATGGATAGGGTGCAAGGCTGGGATGACAGCTGTCGGCTTGAAGTGCGACAGGGTTCAGCGACCAACACCTTGCTGGACAGCGTAGGCGAAGCGAATGCGCAGTCGCGCGGGATCATTGTCAAGACGCCCATCGGCTACCAGGTCACCCAAACCAATGGCAATGTGTCTTCCACGTTGAGGAGCGACACGCTGCTTGAGTCGATACTTGACGCATTGCCAGCCACCCAACGCACCGGCATGAGTCTCACTGGCGACGATACGCTGGATGTGCCGACGTTACGATCACGACTGTTGAGGGCCGCCGCTGACGATCCGGCGCGTACCGGGCAAGTGTTACGGGGAGAGCGCAGTGATACACCCAAACACCTTTCTGCCTGTGTCCTGGCGGATCCCCCCGCTGCGGGCTCCTATGCAAGGGGATTGATTCGTAAAGTCAAAAAGCTCTATCCGCTGTTCACAAATGCCCAGGCTTCGTCGTTTCTCGACAACGCCGGCACTACCCCGATGCAGCGGGTGAATCACATCAAGGCGCTGGAGCAGCAACTGAAGAAACTGCTTGGGGTGCTGCACACCTGGCGTGACGATGAAGTGGAAATGAAGAAGCTGCCGGGGCAGCTCAACGATATCCGTGTCAGCCGTCGTCAGGTGGCCAATGCCATCGAAAAATGCTGGCGCCGGATAGCCTGGCCAAATCAGCCATCTACAACGCTCGCGCTGGAGCGCAACCCTGTAGGTCCGTTGCCAACGCTGACCAAACAGGATGTCGCCCATGTGCGCAGCCTTTCCATCAAGGACATGCAGGCTGGCGACGAGCTGGCGTATTTCCTCACACCGTTCAAAGGGCTTGTCACTCTGAAACTGGGCCGCAATAAACTCACACGATTGCCTGAAGTGTTGTCGCACATGCCCGATCTTGAGCATTTGAGCCTGGAGGGTAATCAGATACAACTGACCGAACACACCTTGCGCAAACTGACCGACATGCGCAATTTGCGCACGCTGGGGCTGAGCGGCAATCGTTTGGGGGCCACGATTGATGTCAGCAAAATGCTCGATCTGAAAGAACTGTTGCTGCGTGATACCCACGCGACGGAACTGCCTGTCGGGCTTTCCCGCTTGCCGTATCTGGACTTCGTGGACCTTCGAGGAAACCAGATTCGCGAGTTACCGCAATGGCTGTTCCAACTCCCTCAGCGATTCGCTCAAGCGATCAACCTGCGTCATAACCCCTTAACCGCGGCAAGCCGTACAAGACTGGAGACCTACCGTAACAGTACGGGCATCGGGATGGGGCTACTGCAAAATGATACCGCGGTGCTCAATGATCAAAGGGCTCGAGACCTGTGGATGCCCAAACCGGCTGAAGAGACCTATGCCAGTCGTAATCGTGCATGGCTGGCGCTGAAGAACGAACCCGGATCGAAAGAATTCTTTGAATTGCTGGCAGAAGTCGGGAGCTCGGCGGATAGCCGCTTTGTGAACGAAGACATGACCCGGCGCGTCTGGAGTGTCATTGAGGCGGCTCAGACTGATTCGGCGTTACGCACTCAATTGCTGTCGATGGCTGTGAAAGCCCATTGCGCTGATGACGCGGCGACGATCTTCAGTAATCTCGAGGTCGCCGTCGAGATCGACAGGGTGGTTCGACTGTCCGCTAATGCCCACGATCAGGCCGCTCGGCTATTGAGACTCGGGCGAAGCCTGTTCCGTCTGGATTATCTTTCCAGAATTGCTCGGGAAAAGGCCCAGGCCAATCCTGCACTCGATGCAGTGGAAGTAGAGCTGGCTTATCGCACCGGTCTGGCCGACAGGCTCGAACTGGTCGGCCAGCCCCGGCACATGCGTTATGCATCGCTGAGTGGCGTAAAGGCAAGTGATCTGGAGGCTGCCTACAACAAAGTCCTTGCCGCAGAAATCTCACCTGAACTATCGACTTACATCAGTGGCCGCACGTTCTGGAGCGATTTTTTGCGACAGCATCATGGCAAACAGTTCACCGACCTGGCTGCCCCCTTTCACGTGCGCATGGAGACGGCCTTTGAAAGCGAGGCGACGCTTGGCGCGGACTATCGCCCGGAGGTCGACGGCATCGCGGATGAGTTGAAGAAAGCCGAGACCGCTTTGTTGAAGAGTCTGACGGAGGCGGCCCTGAAGGCTGATGAGTCAAGGACTTGCTTTGCGCTGGATTGAACGCCTCAGGCCTTGCCCCGGATCAGTCGCCGCAAGGCAAAGCGATTTGGATGACACGCCTCGGCCACGGCTCGGGGCAATGGCAGCGGTTCATTGTCGAGCCAGGCTGCCAGCAACTCTCCTGACAACGGGGCAGTGATCAGTCCTCGCGAACCATGGCCGCTATTGACGTACAAGCCATCCAGCCAGGGGCAAGGGATGTCCGGGGTTTGCCGGGCATCCTTGCTCAATATGTTGTAGGCGTCGGCGAATGCCTGGCTGTCGGCCAATGGCCCGACAATCGGCAAGTAATCCGGGCTGGTACAGCGAAAGGCTGCGCGACCTTCAAGTTCATCTGCTTGCAAGGTGTGCGCGCCGAGACGAGCGACCAGATCCAGCGAGATTTCTTCGAGCATCTGCAAGTTACCGAGATGTTCGGCCGTGGTCGGGGTCAGGTCGTCGCTGTTGAAATCGAAACTCGCCCCCAGGGTGTGTTCGCCCAGGCGTGCCGGCGCGACATAGCCTTCGGCGCACACCACCGTACTCAGCGTCCGGCTTGAAGGTGTTTGGCGCAAGCGGGTGATTTGTCCGCGAATGCGCTTGAGCGGCAACTCGCTACTGTAGGTGAATCGCTTGATCTCGGCAGCGCCGGCCAGCACCACGGCGGGTGCGTCGGCCAGCAATCTGTCGCCATCCCACGCTTGCCAACCTCCGTCCACACGGCGCAGCTCCAGCACATCGTGATGTGTCAACAGCTCAATGTTCGATTGCCCAGCCTGCCATTGGCACAGCGCAGGCGGATGTACCCAACCGCCTTCGGGGTAAAACAGGCCCCCCGATGGCAGCGCAATACCGGCGCGAGCCTCGGCGTGCGCTTGATCGAGTACGTGCAGCAAGTCATCGGGAAACGCCGCCGCCAATTGCGCCTGACGCTCGGCTTCTTTGGTATTGAAGGCCAGTTGCAAGACCCCGCAATCGTCCCAGTCAACGCCCCGTTGCAAATGCTCAAGCAAGCGCCGGGTGTAACCGAATCCACTGACAATCAATTGCGACAACGCCGTGCCATGGGCGGACAGCTTAAGGTACAGCACGCCCTGAGGATTGCCCGAGGCTTCCTGCGCCAGCGCATCATGACGCTCCAGCAGACTCACCTGCCAACCGCGTGCAGCCAGGCTGGCGGCCGTGGCACAACCGGCCAGCCCGGCACCGATCACCAGCGCGCGACGCTCAAAGGTTAGCGAGGTCGGGCGGGCAAACCACGGTTTCGCCACAGCGGGCGTCGGGATTTCTGTAGGCCAGCCGAGGAAGGTGCCGCGCAGGATTTCCCATTTGTGGCCGATGCCTGGCGTACGTTTCATCTTGAAGCCCGCGGCATTGAGCAGCCGGCGCACCCAACCTGTGCTGGTGAAGGTACTGATGGTCGAACCGGGTGCCGCCAGGCGGGCGAGTTCGGCGAACAATTGGGCAGTCCACATGTCGGGGTTTTTCGCCGGAGCGAAGCCGTCGAGAAACCAGGCGTCGATCTGCGCGTCCAGTTGCGGTAGTTGCTCCAGTGCATCGCCGATCAGCAAGGTGAGCGTGACGCGGCCGTTATCCAGGACCAGCCGCTGGAAACCCTGATGGATCGCCCTGTATTGCGCCAGCAGTTGATCAGCGAACGGCTTGAGTTCCGGCCACAACGCCAGCGCTCGTTGCAGGTCGGACAGACTCAGCGGGTATTTTTCGACACTGACAAAATGCAGTCGCGCACCGGCCAGCGCGTGCTGCTCGAACAACTGCCAGGCGCACAAGAAATTCAATCCGGTACCGAATCCGGTTTCGCCGATTACCAATCGCCCGCCCGCCGGTAACGCAGCGAAACGTTCACGCAAGGCATTCTGTTCCAGGAACACATAACGGGTTTCGTCCAGCCCTGACAGGTCGGAAAAATACACATCATCGAACACCCGCGAGCGCGGGAGCCCTTGATCGTCCCAGTCGATCTGGGCGTGGGGCATTACAGGTTTCATGGCAGGCTCGGTAACGGCAAGGCCGCCATTCTATCCGATCGCGGGTGGGGTGCTTGATCCATGGCAAGGCCTGCATCGGCCAAAGCGATGAAAATGGGATTTCTCCCCCGCAGGAGAGGTCAATCCACTAATCTTGCTCACATCTGCCAGGGAGCCGTCCATGTTCGAATCCGCTGAAATCGATCACGCCATCGACAAAGAAACCTACGAAGCCGAGGTGCCGGCCCTGCGCGAAGCCTTGCTTGAGGCACAATTCGAACTGCGCCAGCAGAGCCGGTTTCCGGTGATTATCCTGATCAACGGCATCGAAGGCGCCGGCAAGGGCGAGACGGTCAAGTTGCTCAATGAATGGATGGACCCGCGCTTGATCGAGGTCCGCACCTTCGATCAGCAAACCGACGAAGAACTGGCGCGGCCACCGGCCTGGCGCTATTGGCGGATGCTTCCGGCCAAGGGCCGCATGGGCATATTCTTCGGCAACTGGTACAGCCAGATGCTGCAGGCCCGGGTCCACGGCGTGATCAAGGACCCAAGGCTCGATCAAAGCATCAACGCCGCCGAACGCCTGGAAAAAATGCTTTGCGACGAAGGCGCACTGATCTTCAAGTTCTGGTTCCACCTCTCCAAGAAACAAATGAAGGCACGCCTCAAGGCCTTGGCCGACGACCCGCTGCACAGCTGGCGCATCAGTCCGCTGGACTGGCAGCAGTCCGAAACCTACGACCGCTTTGTGAAATACGGTGAGCGCATCTTGCGGCGCACCAGCCGCGACTATGCGCCGTGGCATGTGATCGCCGGAAAGGATGCGCATTATCGCAGCCTGGTGGTGGGAAAAATTTTGCTCGAAGGCCTGCAGGGTGCCCTGAAACGACCGAAAATCCACCCGGAAAAAGTCAATGCCGCGCCCGTGTTCCCCAGCGTTGATCAATTGAACCTGCTGGACAGTCTCGACCTGAGCGTACATCTGGCCAAGGGCGATTATGAAGAGCAACTGATCACCGAGCAGGCAAGGTTCTCCGGGTTGATGCGCGACAAACGCATGCGCCGACACGCGTTGATGGCGGTGTTCGAAGGCAATGACGCGGCGGGCAAGGGCGGCGCGATTCGCCGGGTTGCCGCGGCGCTGGACCCGCGCCAATACAACATCGTGCCGATTGCCGCGCCCACCGAAGAGGAACGGGCGCAGCCGTATCTCTGGCGATTTTGGCGGCATGTTCCAGCACGGGGGAATTTCACCGTGTTCGACCGCTCCTGGTATGGCCGGGTGCTGGTGGAACGTATCGAAGGATTCTGCACCCCGGCGGACTGGCTGCGCGCCTACAGTGAAATCAACGACTTTGAGGAACAGATCGCCGATGCCGGGGTGATTGTGGTCAAGTTCTGGCTGGCCATCGACAAGCAGACGCAACTGGAACGCTTCCAGGAGCGCGAAGAGATCCCGTTCAAACGCTTCAAGATTACCGAGGACGATTGGCGCAACCGCGACAAGTGGGACGACTATCGCGCCGCCGTCGGCGACATGGTTGACCGCACCAGCACGGAGATCTCGCCCTGGACCCTGGTGGAGGCCAATGACAAGCGCTGGGCGCGGGTCAAGGTGTTGCGCACCATCAACCGCGCACTGGAAGAGGCGTTCGAAAAGGCGGTCAAGCATTCGCGCAAGGGCAAGTAGTCAGGCGATGGTTACGCATACGCGGGGTGAATGATTGTCGCAGTCGGTAATTGGGTGGGCTTATGCTCGGTCCACTCTCAACCGACAACAACAATGAGGTATGCCATGCGTGAAGTAGTGATCGTCGACAGCGTGCGGACCGGCCTGGCCAAATCCTTTCGTGGCAAGTTCAACATGACCCGTCCCGACGACATGGCGGCGCATTGTGTCGACGCCTTGCTGGCGCGCACCGGCATCGACCCGGCCAGTGTCGAGGACTGCATCGTCGGTGCCGGTTCCAATGAAGGCTCCCAGGGCTATAACATCGGGCGCAACGTCGCGGTATTGTCGCGCCTGGGCATCGGCGTCGCCGGCATGACCCTCAACCGCTTCTGCTCGTCGGGCTTGCAGGCGATCGCCATTGCCGCCAACCAGATCGCATCCGGTTGCAGTGACATCATCGTTGCCGGTGGCGTCGAATCCATCAGCCTGACGATGAAAAGCATCAACACCGATCACCTGATCAATCCGCTGCTCAAGGAGCAGGTGCCGGGGATCTACTTCCCGATGGGCCAGACCGCCGAAATCGTCGCTCGACGTTACAACGTCAGCCGCGAAGAACAGGACCTGTATGCCCTGCAAAGCCAGCAGCGCACTGCTCAGGCACAAGCGGCGGGGTTATTCGACGATGAAATCGTGCCGATGGCGGTGAAGTACCGGGTTGAAGACAAGGCCAGCGGGCAGGTGCAGATTCTCGAAGGTGTCGTGGATCACGATGACTGCAACCGTCCTGATACCACCCTGCAAAGCCTGGCCGGTTTGAACCCGGTGTTCGTCGAAGATGGCTCGGTCACCGCCGGTAACTCGTCGCAACTGTCCGACGGCGCCTCCATGACCCTGGTGATGAGCCTGGAAAAAGCCCTGGCGCTGGGCTTGAAGCCCAAAGCGTTCTTCCGCGGATTCACCGTGGCGGGCTGCGAACCGGACGAGATGGGCATCGGCCCGGTGTTCTCGGTGCCGAAACTGCTCAAGGCCAAGGGCTTGCACATGGGCGATATCGATTTGTGGGAACTCAACGAAGCATTCGCCTCGCAGTGCCTGTACGCGCGTAATCGGCTGGAGATCGACAACGACAGGTACAACGTCAATGGCGGCTCGATCTCCATTGGCCACCCGTTCGGCATGACCGGTTCGCGTCAGGTAGGGCATATCGTTCGCGAGTTGCAGCGGCGCAATCTGCGTTACGGCATCGTCACCATGTGCGTGGGCGGTGGGATGGGGGCTACCGGGTTGTTCGAGGCGGTGCGTTGAACATCTTGGCATTTTGTGGTGATTGTTAAATAGCTATCGCGGGCAAGCCCGCTCCCACAGTGATCTACTGTGGGAGCGGGCTTGCCCGCAATGCAGGCGTCTCGGTACCGGCTCAACTTAAAAACCTGCACCCGCACGATCCAAATTAATGTTGCGACCTGCACAGTTTCATTCGCGGCCAAGCGTCAACTGTCCCTGTGTGCCACGCGGCTCAACGCCTAGAATGGCGCTACTTGTTTTCCGGATCGGGGTCCGCATGCACATTTCATCGGGTCGCTGGGTTTATGGGCTGTTCCTGGCCTTGCTGACCGCGCTGTTGTGGGGAATCCTGCCGATCAAACTCAAGCAGGTGCTGCTGGTGATGGACCCGGTCACCGTGACCTGGTTTCGCCTGATGGTGTCCGGTGGATGCCTGTTCATTTACCTGGCGGCAACCAGGCGCCTGCCGAGCCGCAAAGTGCTCGGGCCGCGGGGTGGCTGGCTGGTGCTGATGGCGGTGCTTGGCCTGGTGGGCAACTACGTGCTGTACCTGATGGGGTTGAATCTGCTCAGCCCCGGCACCGCGCAACTGGTGGTGCAGATGGGCCCGATCATGTTGCTGATCGCCAGCGTGTTCGTGTTCAAGGAGCGGTTCAGCCTGGGGCAGGGGATTGGCTTGTTGGTGTTGTTGATCGGCTTTGCGCTGTTTTTCAACCAGCGCCTGAGTGAGCTGCTGACCTCGTTGAGCGATTACACCGCCGGAGTGCTGCTGGTGTTGCTGGCTTCCACGGTCTGGACGTTTTATGCGCTGGGGCAGAAGCAGTTGCTGACCGTGTGGAATTCGTTGCAGGTGATGATGGTGATCTACCTGTTCTGCGGGTTGTTGCTGACGCCGTGGGTACATCCGCTGCAAGCGCTGCAATTGAATCCCTTGCAAGGCTGGTTGTTGCTGGCGTGCTGCATGAACACCCTGATTGCCTATGGCGCATTTGCCGAGGCACTGGCGCATTGGGAGGCGTCGCGGGTCAGTGCGACGCTGGCGATCACGCCGCTGGTGACCCTTGCCGCCGTTGCCGTGGCCGCCTGGTGGTGGCCGGAGTATGTGCACGCCGAAACCATCAATGGTTTGGGTTATGGCGGGGCGGTGTTGGTGGTATTGGGGTCGGCGTTGGTGGCGTTGGGGCCGTCGTTGATTGCCGGGCTTCGGGCCCGGAAGGTTCGGATGGCGGCCAGTTAGACCGCGTTATCGTTCATCGCGAGCAAGCTTTGCTCCTACAGGCTTTGTGTCGTTCACAAAAATCGCGATCGACGCAAGGTTTGTAGAGAGTGTCAGATTTTTTGTGTGCGGGCCGGTAACAGCCTGCCGTAAGGCAGGCCTTCATTTCACCAAGTTGGCCTGATGAATCGATCTCCGTACAAAACCGCGAACTGATTCATTGCGTTCTTCCAGTCATGGGCCGGACTGCCCCAATTGGCGGTGATATTTTGCAGTGCCAGCCAGATCAGCTTTGTCGCCGCATCATCGGTTGGAAAATGTCCTCTTGTCTTGATGATCTTGCGCAACTGAGCATTGATGCTCTCGATGGCGTTGGTGGTGTAGATCACTTTTCGTATGGCTGGCGGGAAGATGAAAAACGGGATGACTCGGTCCCAGGCACGCCTCCAGGCAGCAGCCACCGTTGGATATTGTTTACCCCAAGGTCCAGATTCGAAGGCATCTAAAGCCTGCTCGGCAACTTCAGCGTTGAGTGCTTGATAAATCGGCTTCAGGGCTTTGGCCAGTTCGCGACGTTTATCCCAGGCCGCGTAATCAAGGCTGTTACGGATCAAGTGGACGATGCAGGTCTGCAGCGTCGTCTGAGGGAACACCGCACTCAAGGCTTCTGGCATGCCTTTGAGTCCGTCAGTGACAGCGATCAAAACGTCTTCGACGCCTCGAGTCTTGAGGTCATTGAAAACCTTCATCCAGAACTTGGCACCCTCGGTCGTTTCAATCCAGATGCCCAGAATATCTCGTGTACCGTCCGGCAATACGCCCAGGGCTAAGTAAATGGCCTTGTTGCGAACCACCCCCTCGTCACGGATTTTGACCCGCAGAGCATCGAAGAAAATGACTGGGTACATGGGTTCAAGTGGTCGCTGCTGCCAAGCACTGACCTCTTCCAGAACTGCATCGGTGACTGAGCTGATGAAGTCATGGGAGACATCTGTGCCGTATTGCTCCGATAGAAATGCACGAATCTCGCGCACGCTCATGCCGCGTGCATACATGGCAATAATCTTGTCATCGAAGCCGGTAAAGCGGCGCTCGTGCTTGGGGATCAGAATCGGAGCAAAGCTGCCATCGCGGTCTCTGGGGATGTCCAGGCGAAGCGGGCCGTCATCGGTCAGCACGGTCTTGCCGCTCTTACCATTACGCTGGTTGCTCGACTCCTCAGGGCGCTGCGCGCCCTGAGGGTAGCCAAGGTGGTGGCCGAGTTCGGCTCCCAAGGCTCGTTCAATCAGCGCCTTTTTGAACGCCATCGAAGCGTCCTGAATGGCTTCGGCACTCATCGGACCGTTCACGAACTGGTCGATCAGCTCTTTTGGAATGGATGGAAGGTCACGCTGGGCCTCGCGGGCCGGTTTCTTTTTGGTCGGCATACATGCACCTCTTCAACATGTTATGCCCGAACACAAAATTTATGACAGTCCCGGTTTGTAGGAGCAAAGCTTGCTCGCGAAGACTGACTACCAGACGCTACAAATCTCAGCCCTTGGCACCAGCCTCCAGCATATTCTCCGGCCTCACCCACGCATCGAACTGCTCATCGGTCAGATACCCCAGCTGCAACGCCGATTGCCGCAACGTCAGCCCCTCTGCATAGGCTTTCTTGGCGATCTCGGCCGATTTGTCATAACCAATGTGCGGGTTCAGCGCTGTCACCAGCATCAACCCTTGTTCCAGGTGTTCAGCCATTTTTCCGGCGTCCGGTTCCAGGCCGGCGATGCAATGCTGCTGGAAGTTGCTGCAGCCATCGGCCAGCAGGCGGATCGATTGCAGCAGGTTGTGGATGATCACCGGTTTGAACACATTCAGCTGCAGGTGACCCTGGCTCGCCGCGAAGCCGATGGTCACGTCGTTGCCCAAGACCTGGCAGGCCAGCATCGACAGCGCTTCGCACTGGGTCGGGTTGACCTTGCCCGGCATGATCGAACTGCCCGGTTCGTTGGCCGGCAGTTTCACTTCGGCGAAGCCGGCGCGCGGGCCGGAGCCCAGCAAGCGCAAGTCATTGGCAATTTTCATCAGCGTCACGGCGAGGGTTTTCAGCGCGCCGGACAATGTGGTCAGCGGCTCGTGGCCGGCCAGGGCCGCAAATTTGTTCGGCGCGGTGATAAACGGCAAGCCGGAAAGAGCGGCAAGTTCCGCGGCAATGGCTTCACCGAAGCCGTGGGGCGAGTTCAGCCCTGTGCCGACCGCCGTACCGCCCTGGGCCAGTTCACAGACCGCCGGCAGCGCGCTGCGGATCGCCCGTTCCGCGTAATCGAGCTGGGCGATGAACGCCGAGACTTCCTGGCCAAAGGTGATCGGCGTGGCGTCCATCATGTGGGTGCGGCCGGTCTTGACCAGTTTCATGTGGCGGGCCGATAGCTCGGCCAGACCACCGGACAGTTCGCTGATCGCCGGCAGCAAGTGCTGTTGCACCGCCTGTGCGGCAGCGATGTGCATGGCCGTGGGGAAGGAGTCGTTGGAGCTCTGGGAGCGGTTGACGTGATCGTTGGGGTGCACCGGGGACTTGCCGCCACGCGGGTTGCCGGCCAGTTCGTTGGCGCGTCCGGCGATCACTTCGTTGACGTTCATGTTGCTCTGGGTGCCGCTGCCGGTCTGCCAGACCACCAGCGGGAACTGATCGTCATGCTCGCCGTCGAGCACTTCATCGGCCGCCTGCTCGATCAGCCTGGCGATATCTGCGGGCAAATCGCCATTACGGTCGTTGACCCGTGCCGCCGCTTTCTTGATCAGCGTCAAAGCGTGCAGTACCGCCAGCGGCATGCGTTCGTCGCCGATGGCAAAGTTGACCAGCGAGCGTTGCGTCTGAGCACCCCAATAGGCCTCATCCGGGACTTCAACCTGGCCCAGGCTGTCGGTTTCGATTCGGCTCATCATGCACACTCCTGTAGGTCTGATTGCGCAGTTTAGGCCGTGATCGGCGGCCGTGGTTCCATCAGTCTGGATTCTGCTCATTCAACCCCTCTAAATCAGGCGCGACAAGGCTTGGGGTTGAGCGACAGAGTTTTTTAGGCGCAGAATGGTCGTCCTTGGGGTTTTACCTCGCCTGCTAGAAAAGGAAACTCGATGACTCGTCTTCGTGCCATCTGTACCGCGGTTGCACTGGTCTGCGCCAGCGGCCCTGTTTTTGCCGATACCGCCAGCCACAACGCCAGTGCCGAGGCTTTCCTGACCCTGGCGCATGCCGACAAACTGGGTACTCCGGTGTACATGCAAGTACAGCAGATGTTCGCCCAGCGCTTTCAGCAAACCAAAGCCCCCGAGTCGAAA
This sequence comes from Pseudomonas sp. LBUM1649, assembly GCF_059716155.1. Classification (NCBI taxonomy): domain Bacteria; kingdom Pseudomonadati; phylum Pseudomonadota; class Gammaproteobacteria; order Pseudomonadales; family Pseudomonadaceae; genus Pseudomonas; species Pseudomonas sp. LBUM1649. The sequence continues at coordinate 4,997,942 of NZ_CP166807.1, read as the reverse complement.
AAAGCCGTACTGGAAACCTACCAGGCCAAGGCCAACGCCGCTCTGGACCAAGCCATTGGCTGGAACAAGCTGAAGCCGGACATGGTCAAGCTCTACACCACCAACTTCACCGAGTCGGAACTCAAGGACCTGGTCGCGTTCTACCAGTCGCCACTGGGCAAGAAAGTCCTGGAGAAAATGCCGCAGCTGACCCAGCAATCGGCCCAGATGACCCAGGCCAAGCTGGAAAGCGCGGTGCCTGTGGTCAACAAACTGCTGGCTGACATGACCGCCGAGCTGGATCCGAAAGGCGCCGCCGCTCCAGCCAAGAAAAAGCCTTGAGCCGGAGTTGGGCATGAGCATGCAACAACGCATTGAATCGACACTGGGCCTGCTACAGCCCGAGCATTTGCAGGTGCTGGATGAAAGCCACATGCATAGCCGTGGCTTACAGACCCATTTCAAGGCCGTGGTGGTCAGTGCGCAGTTCGAAGGCCTGAACCGGGTCAAGCGCCACCAGAAGGTCTACGGCACGCTTGGCGAGCTGATGGGCGAGTTCCATGCCTTGGCGCTGCATACCTACACGCCTGAGGAATGGGCGCAAATCGACGCGGCCCCGGCCTCGCCGACCTGTGCCGGTGGTAGCAAACACTAGCTTGAAGGGCAGTTGTGGCGAGGGGATTTAGCGAATCGTCGCACCGCCCCGTTCGCCTGCGAAGCAGGCGCAAGATCACTGAAGGCGGTCTACCTGCACTGTGGCAGTCACCGGATGCAGGGCTGCTTCGCAACCCAACGGGGATAAATCCCCTCGCCACAAAGGCATCTTGCAGTCCTAAAATTGCAGGTTTTTTGCTAGAATCCGCAACGCGCCGCTCACTCGGCGCGTTTTTTTTCGCATCCGGTTCACCCCTTACGAGGGTAGCCACCTGGAGATTTACCCATGACACAACAGATTGTCGTGGCGGCACTGTATAAGTTCGTCACCCTGCAAGATTACGTCGCTCTGCGCGAGCCCCTGCTCAAGGCGATGGTCGACAACGGCATCAAAGGCACGCTGCTGATCGCCGAAGAAGGCATCAACGGCACCGTGTCCGGCAGCCGCGAAGGCATCGACGGGCTGATGGCCTGGCTCAAGAACGACCCGCGCATGGACGACATCGACCATAAAGAGTCGTACTGCGACGAACAGCCGTTCTATCGCACCAAGGTCAAGCTCAAGAAAGAGATCGTGACCCTGGGCGTCGAAGGCGTGGACCCAAACACCAAGGTCGGCACCTACGTCGATCCACAGGACTGGAACGCGCTGATCAGCGATCCGGAAGTCTTGTTGATCGATACCCGCAACGACTACGAAGTCTCGATCGGCACCTTTGAGGGTGCTATCGACCCGAAAACCACCAGTTTTCGCGAATTTCCCGACTACATCAAAGCCAACTTCGACCCGGCCGTGCACAAGAAGGTGGCGATGTTCTGCACCGGCGGCATTCGCTGTGAAAAGGCCTCGAGCTACATGCTCAGCGAGGGCTTCGATGAGGTCTATCACCTCAAGGGCGGCATCCTGAAATACCTCGAAGAGGTGCCTCAGGAAGAAACCAAGTGGCAAGGCGACTGCTTCGTGTTCGACAACCGCGTGACAGTTCGCCACGACCTGAGCGAAGGCGACTACGATCAATGTCATGCCTGCCGCACACCGGTCAGCATTGCAGACCGCACGTCCGAGCACTATGTGGCCGGGATCAGTTGTCCGCATTGCTGGGATACGCTGAGCGAGAAGACCCGTCGCAGCGCCATCGACCGGCAAAAGCAGATCGAACTGGCCAAGGCACGCAACATGCCGCACCCGATCGGCTACAACTATAAGCAAGCATCCACCGAGGCCTGAACCATGTCTGCACGCCTGCTCTATGTGATGGATCCGATGTGTTCCTGGTGCTGGGGCTTCGCGCCGGTTGCCAACGTGTTGGTCGAGCAGGCGCAAGCCGCAGGCGTGGACGTGCACCTGGTGGTGGGTGGTTTGCGCACCGGCAGCGGTGCGGCGCTGGAGCCGACTACCCGCCGCTACATACTTGAGCACTGGCAGGCGGTCACCGAGGCCACGGGTCAACCCTTCAAGCTCGATGGTGCGTTGCCCGACGGCTTCGTCTATGACACCGAGCCGGCCTGTCGGGCGCTGGTGACTGCACGCGGCCTGGCGCCGGATTGCGCGTGGAAGCTGCTCGGGTTGATCCAACATGCGTTTTACGCCGAAGGTCGAGATGTCACCCACGCCAGTGTCCTGGTCGAGTTGGCGGAACAGGCCGGAGTGCCGCGCATCGAGTTCGCCGCCGCTTTCGACCGTGCCGATACGCACGCCGCGACGGCTGCCGATTTCACCTGGGTCCAGGACTTGGGCATTGCCGGTTTCCCGACGTTGCTGGCTGAACGCAATGGTCAATTGGCGTTGCTGACCAATGGCTATCAGTCCCTCAGTGTCCTTTCCCCCTTGCTCGGCCGCTGGCTGGAGCGCGCTGCCTGTGCATGATCTGGCCGACGACACCCCAACCGTTAAACGTGTCGACCGGCTGAGCTGGGCAGAAATCCGTCGCCTGGCCCTTCATCACAAGAAATCCCTGTGGATCGCCAACGGTGTTGCCGTGTTGGCGACCCTGTGCAGCGTACCGATTCCCTTGCTCCTGCCATTGCTGGTGGACGAAGTGTTGCTGGGGCACGGCGACGCCGCGCTGAAAATCATGAACCTCGCGCTGCCTGAGGTCTGGCAAAAAGCCGCGGGCTACATCGGCCTGATGCTGGTGGTGACCTTGGCCCTGCGTTGCGCGGCATTGCTGTTCAACGTGGTGCAGGCGCGCTTGTTCGCCGCCTTGGCCAAGGACATCGTCTACCGCATTCGCATCCGCCTGATCGATCGACTCAAGCGCATCTCGCTGGGGGAATACGAAAGCCTGGGCAGCGGCACGGTGACCACACACCTGGTGACCGATCTCGACACCCTGGACAAATTCGTCGGCGAAACCCTCAGCCGGTTCCTGGTGGCCATGCTGACGCTGGTGGGCACCGCGGGCATTCTGGTGTGGATGCACTGGCAACTGGCGCTACTGATCCTGTTGTTCAATCCCCTGGTGATATACGCCACGGTGCAGTTGGGCAAGCGGGTCAAGCACCTGAAGAAACTCGAGAACGACAGCACCTCGCGCTTCACTCAGGCATTGACCGAAACCCTGGACGCGATCCAGGAAGTGCGTGCCGGTAACCGCCAGGGCTTTTTCCTCGGTCGTTTGGGGCAACGCGCCCGGGACGTTCGTGATTACGCGGTGAACTCACAATGGAAAACCGATGCTTCGAATCGGGCCAGCGGTTTGCTGTTCCAGTTCGGCATCGATATTTTTCGTGCCGCAGCCATGCTTACCGTGCTGTTTTCCGACCTGTCCATCGGCCAGATGCTCGCGGTATTCAGCTACCTGTGGTTCATGATCGGTCCGGTCGAGCAACTGCTGAATTTGCAGTACGCGTATTACGCTGCCGGCGGCGCATTATCGCGGATAAACGAGTTGCTTGCCCGGGCCGATGAGCCGCAATACCCGGGCGGTGTCGACCCGTTCAAAGGTCGCGAAACCGTTGGCATCGAAGTCCAGGGATTGAGTTTCGGTTATGGCGACGAACTGGTCTTGAACCAGATGGATCTGTCTATTGCTCCCGGCGAAAAAGTCGCGATTGTCGGTGCCAGCGGTGGCGGCAAAAGCACGCTGGTGCAGTTACTGCTGGGCTTGTACACGCCGCTGGCCGGGACCATCCGTTTCGGCGGTTCGACCCAGCAGGAGATCGGCCTGGAAACCGTGCGGGAAAATGTCGCTGTGGTCCTGCAACATCCGGCGCTGTTCAACGACACGGTGCGCGCCAACCTGACCTTGGGCCGCGAGCGCAGCGACGAAGCCTGCTGGCAAGCGCTGGAAATCGCTCAACTGCACACCACGGTCCGCGAGTTACCCAACGGCCTGGACAGTATCGTCGGGCGCTCCGGCGTGCGTTTGTCCGGTGGCCAGCGTCAACGCCTGGCGATTGCGCGGATGGTGCTAGCCGACCCCAAAGTGGTAATCCTCGACGAGGCCACCTCAGCGCTGGATGCCGCCACCGAATACAACCTGCACCAGGCGCTGGCGCGGTTCTTGAGCCACCGCACCACCTTGATCATTGCGCACCGGTTGTCGGCGGTGAAGCAGGCCGACCGGGTGCTGGTGTTCGACGGTGGGCAGATTGCCGAAGATGGCGACCATCAGCAGCTGATTGCCGATGGTGGTTTGTATGCCAAGCTTTATGGGCATTTGCAGCAGCACTGAGTCAATGCCACAGGACATTGAGTGCGTTTTCCCCACCGTCGTAACCGAACTGTTTGATCACCACCGAGCATGAGTCGCAAGGTGGCATGGTGGTGGCGACGTTGACCGATTTGATTGATCGGGGATCGGGGTATTTTTCGCGGATCAACCTGATCAGTTTGCTTTCGCTGTCCAGGGATGTAGGCCTCCTTGTCAGTTCGGCTGTGTAAGTGTCGATATCTTTAATGGTATGCGGCACGGCTAGCAACTTGCCCTCCGGAGTCACGTCGAGGGCGGTGCGAGTGAATTGCTCATTGGAATCGATGTTGAAATAGCTCGTTTCGCCGACTTTCACCTCATCCGCCCCAAAATAAGCCTTGAACAACGGCAACTCTCCGGTCGTTCCTTGGGATCCCGAAACGCTGACGTAGATCTCGCGTTTTCCGGCGGCGGTGCTCACTTCGGCGTAGGCGATGTTTCTCATGGGGGAGGACCTCTGGCGGCGCGAGTCCAGTTGATGAAGTTTTTTCATCGCACTGTCTATTCTCAAGGCGCTATCCGGTTTCTTCAGATGGATAGTCGGTTCACGGAATAATGCATCGAAGATTTCTATCGTTTTCAGGCGAAATGCTTCCGGTGCTTCCTTACTGCGCGACCAGCTTGTTGCGCCCTCTGGCAGCCGGGTGACAATCATCCGAGTCGAATGATCAAACAAGACCGCCTCCCCAGGGTTGGTATCCACCTTGAGCAGTTTGAGCGTATCGGGTGGGTTTACATGTCCGCCAATCGGAATGGCAATTTCGTCCATTGTTTTCAACGCACGCTCCACCGCTTCCGTACCGTAAATCCTTGCCACATTGTTGGCATTCAACGATCCGGTGTAGACAGTCAGCAATTCTGCTTTGAGATCTTCTGGCAATGTGGACGCTTTCTTGAAATTCAGCGTGTCTCTTATGCTTTGACCTTGTGCCAGCTCGGCGACGTAAAAAGCTCCGGCATCCAGTCGGGTGAATACATAGCGCTTCGAATCGTCAATCGCCGGGATGATGGTGGCTCCGGCCTCGAAGGTATCAAATTGATTCTTTTTCCCGTAGGGAATACTCACCTTGATCCGCCCATAAATCCCTTTTTGGAACTCCACAGTCGCCGCGAGCCGGCTTTTTTTCTTCAGGGTTTTAAGCAGCATCGCCCGATCCGCAGTGGCCGGCGTGTACATACTGTCTCCGAACCACGGCGCCCAGCCTTTGTTTTCGTCGAAACTGCCAGTGGCCGGCGTTGGTGCAGGATCACGAGTGACAAATCTTGTTTTGCATACTTCGTTACTCTGTGCGCGTTGCACCCGACAAGGCAGGGATTTGAACATTGACTGATCGTCGATCAGGTCGGCGCGGCGCAGTTGATTGCCGTCCAGACGATAGGGAATGTCATCAACGAACAGTGTGGTTCGACCATCTACCTCAAGTACTTCACGGATATGGGCGTATTCCGGGAGTTCTACCGGGACGTGGGATTCGGTAGGAGGTAACGTTTTGAAGGTTGATCGGCCCTGGATGAGGTTTTCGCTGTGATTGTGCAGGCGGTGGCCATAGGGCAAGGACGTCACCGGATCGACGGGGTGGAATCGTGTCAGGTCCGACGGGCTGGTATTGCGCACAAGTACATCATCGACACCGTTCACCGTTGCCAGTCGATCATTGTTTGTCAGCGGCTTCCAGCGCCCCGGATCGGTTATCTGGGGCAGGTTGTGCACCAGTCGGTAGTCGTCGGCGTGTCCTGACAGTTTCTTGAACCCGCTAACACCCATGCGTCCCGCCGTATGCAGTCCTTTCCATGCACCGCTTCCCATTGTCTTGAGAAGTGTTGGAATTCCGTCCAGGGGATTGAGGTTGCTCAGCGAAGCGGTCAGGAGTTTTCGGGTTAACGTTGAAAAGGAAGGCAGACTTGCTTTGACGGTCATGCGCGAGGCTGCGGCCCCGGCCCGGATCAACCGCACCGAACCCGACATGAATTTCCCGATAGGGGTGATGAATGAAGCCAGGTCCAGCACGAGTCCGGCTGCGCCAATGAGTATCTTGTCAATTTTGCCCGACAAAATGTCTTCAATACTGCCCCAGAAGGGCACAAACCCTTTGGCTACTTCTATGGCCGTACTGATCCGTTGTTCGCTTCTGGCCCTGATGGTGTCGAATGCCGTCATGCCGCGGGCCTGGGTAAGCAACCGCTGTTCATCGACGTACAGAAAATTCGTTGCAATGTACTGGGCCACTGCATTCAAACGGGAGGATGCCAGCGCTGTTACTTCGCTATCGCTAACGGCTGCGATTGGCGATACAGCTGCGGGCACGTCACCTACCATACCGAGGATCGCTATGCAGTACGCCCTGTCAGCAGGCTGTGTGCCATCTAAGTGAGCGGCCCAATCGAGAAGCAGCGTAGTGCTGATTTCAGCAGTGTATGTTTGTCCGGGGATCGAGGCGTACAACGCAAACGTGGTGCGAACCCCGTTGACTGTTGAAACTCTCAGGTGGGGTCGACAACGAATGACGCCAGCACTTGGGATCAGTTCGTAGTAGGTAATTTCATGATTGTGAGTCACCTGTAGAACGAAACCTTTTCTCGGCCGGATGTCTCCCCTTACCTTGATGAGTTTTTCGTCCAGGTGCAGGCTCAGCAAGCGGATGTCACCCCATTCAAGGGCCTGGCGGTCGGCCAGTGGCAGTGAGGTCAGCAGGCTCGTGATCAGCGTCTGATAGGCCGACCTGATTTTCGAGAGGTAGTGTGTGAAGTCTGTTTCAAACTGTGTATTGATATCAGGCAACATCTTGCCTTCGTATTCGGTAAACACACGCCTTTCAATCCCCTCAAGAGTCTTGCGAAATAATTCCTCATGACGCAGGGTTCGTTTATCGTCAATCTTGATCCAGTGACTGGTTCGTGTTTTCCCGTCGGACCGGGTTACAAACCATTTTCTCTTGTCATCGAATTGGCCGTCGGCATAGACATCGAGGAATGCATAGCCTGGCAGTTTCAATGAGGGCGTGTCTCTGGGGCCGCCGCTCGGTGGGTCATCTCTCAGCAACTTGCATCCGTCCGATTCGAACATTGCATCGCCAAACAGCTCATCCTTTACCCGTTTGGCCATCTTCAGTCTTTCAGGGGGCGGCAAATCCAGTGTCATAACGGCGTTGTTCAGGCTCTCGCTGTGGCTTTCCAGCGCCGCGATAGCTTGTTTCATATCATCCTCGTCGTAATCGGATTTTGTTCGCGATTGAACGACGCCACAGCAGACCGCCCATTCCAGTGCCGGCCCCATCCTCAGTCGAGTAATCTGCTCAAGTTGTTCGGACGAGGCGTCGGCGCTCCGAGTCAGGGGCAAGTCGACGAGTTGTTGGAAGGACAGCGCTTGTAATCGATCAAGGCCAAGTTCATCTGCCAGCAGCACGCCGTGCATGAAGTTCACCCACACCACCGAACTTTTGTAAGGAAGGTCGAACGGGACATCGGGCACGGCGAAGTCTTTCGAGAGGCGGGTCTCGAATACCCGCGCGAGCATGATGGCCTCTTTAGCATCAGTGGCCCGTTTGGTGCGCAGCAAGTGCTGTTCAAAATCGCTTCGCAGGGTCTGGTAACTTTTGCCCCAATGAGCTGAATCTTGCCACCGGAAACCGGCGAGGTCCTGTGACTCGGGGGCTGACGGAGCGTGCAAGTAAAGGCATATGGCTTTGCAAACCAGTTTATGGCGTATGGACGTCGGCGTCAGTTCGCCAGGTTTTCCACCGAACCACTTTAGTTTCTTCAGTAGTCGGTCTGCCAGATACTGTGTTTCGGTCGCGTTCAGTATCCGCAGGAGGAATACCGAGGGCTTCGCGCGTAGTTCCTCTATGGAAGCGGGACGCAGTACATCGGCGCCCAGATGGCGGATCAACGAGGACTTGCCCGCCATGAAGTCTCTTACGGTGTCGAAGATTTGCGCATTGATGTGTTTTGCGATGTGCATGTCGATGGTCATGGATTGCGCGAGGGAGGGTAAGGCGCGCACCGCGGCCGCGTATCGTTTTCGACCCTCGGCGGTAGGGTGGGAAATCAAAGCTTCGATATTCGGGGCGTCATCAAGTCCCAGAGCCTGCCTGGCGCGAAATTCTTCGATGGTCGATGTTTCAGTTGAAACTGAAGAGGTTGATGTCACGTTGCACTCCTTGGAAAAACGTTCCCGCAACAGGGGGGCATGGAGTGCTCAGTAGATCGATTTCGAAACTTGCTGTGGCTGTACATATATATGCATACCTCGTGCTCTTGGGGCACTGAGGCTGATCCGGCGCTTGCCGGGATCGATAACCCACCCTAGTCTAGCTATAGCGATCACGTGGATGATGATCTGGCAGTGCTAAATAAGGGACCTCATGAATCAAGCGCGGACTCTCGGAACGCCACGGTTGCTGGGCATCGTCTGGCCATTTATCGCCGTTGTGTTATTTCAGGCCCTGTTGGGGGGCGTCAGCCTTTATGTGTTGTCGGCGGTCCGCGGTTATGTTGCCGGTGAAAGCCTGTGGTCCAAGGGCCAGAAGGACGCGATCTATTACCTCAATCTGTATGCCGACAGTCGCGACGAGCGCAAATTCCTCAAGTATCAGGAGGCCATTGCCGTCCCTCAGGGAGGGCACGAGCTGCGACTGGCGCTGGATCAGCAGCCACCCGATATCGAGGCGGCCAGGCTGGGGATTCTCAAGGGTGGCAACCATCCTGATGACGTCCCCAGCCTGATCTGGCTGTACCTCAATTTTCGCCATTTCAAATACCTCGAAAAAGCCATCGATCGCTGGACTCTGGGTGATGCGTACCTGGTTCAACTCGATGACGTCGCCAGGGACATGCATCAGCACATCAGCGTCAAGCAGGCCAACCCTGCCGACATCCAACGCTGGAAGGAACAGATATTCGAAATCAACAACGGGGTGACGCCGGCGGCAAAGGCCTTCAGCGATGCGCTGGGCGAAGGCTCGCGGATGATCCTGCGACTGCTGCTGGCGACGAACCTGGCCACCGCCCTCGGCCTGATCGCCCTGGCGCTGCTGCGCACGCATAAACTGCTCAAGCAGCGGCATGCTTTTGCCGACGCCCTGCAACTGGAGAAAGAGCGAGCGCAAATCACCTTGCAATCGATTGGCGACGCGGTGATCACCACGAATGTCGAGGGCGCGATCGCCTACATGAATCCGGCCGCCGAAGCCTTGACCCACTGGAAAGCCGAACAGGCCACCGGGTTGCCGCTGGCGGCGCTGTTCAATCTGCTGGACGACAATGCCCAGGCCGACGGCTTTACCTTGATCGAGCACATCCTGAGCGGTCAGCTCAGTGGCGGCAGCGAACACTCCAAGCTCATTCAGCGCCTCGATGGCAGCACGGTGTCGGTCACCTTGGTCGGGGCGCCGATCCGCAATGCCGGGAAGGTCAGCGGAGCCGTGTTGGTGCTGCACGACATGACTCAGGAGCGGCAATACATTGCCAATCTGTCCTGGCAGGCGACCCATGATGCGCTGACCGGGCTCGCCAACCGCCGCGAGTTCGAATTTCGCCTGGAACAGGCGCTGCAGGTCCTGACGCGACAGCCGGGGCGCCATGCCTTGATGTTCCTCGATCTGGATCAGTTCAAGTTGGTCAACGATACCTGTGGACACGCGGCGGGAGACGAGTTACTGCGGCATATCTGTGCGCTGTTGCAGTCCGGATTGCGCGAGGGCGACACCCTGGCCCGGTTGGGCGGTGACGAGTTCGGCATCCTGCTGGCGAACTGTGGGCCCGAGGCGGCCGAGAAAATTGCCGAGGGGTTGCGTCAGACCGTGCAGAACTTGCACTTCGTCTGGAAGGGTCGGCCGTTCGTGACCACCGTGAGCATCGGGCTGGTGCATGTCACTCAGCAGCCGACCACCCTCGAAGTCTCGCTGCGCGCTGCTGACATGGCCTGCTACATGGCCAAGGAAAAGGGACGCAACCGGGTTCAGGTGTATCACCCCGACGACTCGGAGCTGTCCCTGCGCTTTGGCGAAATGGCCTGGGTGCAGCGCTTGCACATGGCCCTGGAAGAAGACCGGTTTTGTCTGTACGCCCAGGAAATTGCACCGCTCGGTCATGTCGAACAGGGCGGCGGGCATATCGAAATTTTGCTGCGTCTGCATGACGAAGCCGGGCGCATGATTTTGCCCGACAGTTTTATTCCGGCAGCAGAACGTTATGGCCTGATGACTTCCCTGGATCGTTGGGTTGTACAGAACGTGTTCAAGATCATTGCCCAATGTATAGCCGAAAAGCACAAAGGGCCTTTAGCGATGTGTGCGATTAATCTGTCAGGCACAACTATAGGAGATGAGGCGTTCCTGGACTTCCTGCGTCAACAGTTCATTACTTACGCAATACCACCTGAAATAATTTGTTTTGAAATCACTGAAACCAGCGCCATTTCCAATCTTGCAAGTGCAATTAGATTCATCAATGAACTCAAAGGCTTAGGATGTCTGTTTTCTCTGGACGACTTTTGCGCCGGAATGTCCTCGTTCGCCTACTTGAAACATTTGCCTGTAGACTTCCTGAAGATCGACGGGAGTTTCGTAAAGGATATGCTGGACGACCCGATTAACCGCGCTATGGTCGAAGTGATTAATCACATCGGTCATGTCATGGGTAAGCGTACGATTGCCGAGTTTGTTGAAACGCCCCAGATCGAGCAGGCATTGCTGGAAATCGGGGTTGATTACGCTCAAGGGTATGTCATTGAACGCCCGCATCCGTTTACATGCGACAGCTTGCAAAGTCGTCCAGCCAGGCCGCAGCCCTTATTGTTCAAGGCGCCCGGCACGTTCCGTTGAAGTCTCTCGTTGATCAGAACAATCACAATCTAAAGGAACCCGACAGTGATCGAGACATTCAACCGAACCGGACCACTCATGGAAGCTGCAAGTTATCCCGCCTGGGCCCAACGCCTGATTCAGGATTGCAGCGAGAGTAAGCGCCGGGTAGTAGAGCACGAACTGTATCAGCGCATGCGAGATAACAAACTCAGTACAAAGACGATGCGCCAGTACCTGATCGGTGGCTGGCCCGTGGTCGAGCAGTTCGCGTTATACATGGCACAGAACCTGACCAAGACCCGTTTTGCCCGCCACTCAGGCGAGGACATGGCGCGTCGCTGGTTGATGCGCAACATTCGTGTCGAACTGAACCATGCCGACTACTGGGTGAACTGGAGCCGTGCTCACGGCGTCAGTCTGGAAGATCTGCAGGCGCAGCAGGTAGCCCCTGAGCTTCACGCGTTGAGCCATTGGTGCTGGCACACAAGCTCTGCCGATTCGCTGATCGTTGCCATTGCCGCCACCAATTACGCCATTGAGGGCGCGACCGGTGAGTGGTCGGCGCTGGTCTGTTCCAATGGTGTCTACGCTGCAGCCTTCCCTGAGGAGGATCGCAAGCGGGCCATGAAATGGTTGAAGATGCATGCCCAGTATGACGATGCCCACCCATGGGAAGCGCTGGAAATCATCTGCACGCTGGCCGGCATGAACCCGAGCAAGTCATTGCAAGTGGAATTGCGCCAGGCCGTGTGCAAGAGCTACGACTATATGTTCCTGTTCCTGGAACGTTGCATGCAGCTGGAACACTCGGAAAAGGCCCCGGTGATGCGTGAGCGCCTGGCGCTGGCCGAAACCTGATCGGTAGACGCCCATGAAAAAGCCCGCCCCCCTGGCGACAGGGGGCGGGCTTTTTGCAGATGACCTGAACAGTCAGGCGCTGACTTTAAGCCCGACCAACCCGGCGATGATCAATGCCACACTGGCCAGTCGGAACAGCGCCATGGATTCGCCAAACAGGATGATTCCGGCAATCACTGTCCCGACAGCACCCACCCCCGTCCAGATCGCATAGGCCGTGCCCAGCGGCAATTCCTTCATGGCAAGGCCCAGCAAGCCAAGGCTGATTGCCATGGCCGTTACAGTGAGCGCAGTGGGCAGCGGACGGCTGAAGCCATCGGTGTACTTGAGGCCAACGGCCCAGCCCACTTCGAACAGGCCCGCGAAAAACAGAATGATCCAGGACATGGAAGACCTCCATCGATTGACGGGGTCGTCCCCAGGCTAATGACTCGATCGAGCCGCGAGGTCGTCCTCGCGTTGCGCAATATAGTGCCCAACATTAACCGGGGGATCAAGTTTTCGGATCAGTCAGCCGCCTCCTGAGCCGCGGGTGGCGGGCGACCTCGGCGAAGTCTTCGAGCTTGAGGGTCAGGCTCATGCCGAACATCGCAAAAAAAGATCGCAGCCTGCGGCAGCTCCTACAGGGAAACGCATTCCAATGTAGGAGCTGCCGCAGGCTGCGATCTTTTTACTGGCGCCGCCGATCCAGACTATCAGATGCCTTGAGGTGTCTCTTCCCCACCCAACGCCTCGACCAGCGCCGGCAGGAAATCACCGAAGGTCAGCATCATCAGGGTGAAGCTGGCATCCAGTTGGCCGAGGGCTTCATCGCCACCGTCCTGTTCCGCCTGGTCTTGCAGCAGGTCTTCGAACTTCAGGCGCTTGACCACCATCTTGTCGTCGAGGACGAAAGACAGTTTGTCCTGCCAGGCCAGCGACAGTTGGGTAACCACTTTGCCGGTGCTCAGGTGCAGCTGGATTTCTTCGCTGGTCAGGTCCTGGCGTTTGCAACGCACGATGCCGCCGTCTTCGTGGGTGTCGCGCAGTTCGCACTCGTCCAGCACAAAGAAGTCATCCGCGGCTTTCTGGGTGGTGACCCACTCGGTCATGGTCGCGGTCGGGGACATTTTCACGGTCAGTGGGCGTACCGGCAGTGTGCCGATCACTTCGCGCAGGGTGGACAACAGGTCCTCGGCGCGTTTCGGGCTGGCCGAGTTGACCAGGATCAGGCCCTGTTTCGGCGCAATGGCGGCGAAAGTCGAGGAGCGACGGATAAAGGCGCGCGGCAGGAAGGCCTGGATAATTTCATCCTTGATCTGGTCGCGCTCCTTTTTATAGACCTTGCGCATTTGCTCGGCCTCGATCTCTTCGACCTTCTCCTTCACCGCGTCACGCACGACGCTGCCCGGCAGAATGCGTTCTTCCTTGCGCGCGCTGATCAGCAGGAAATCACCGCTGACGTGCACCAGCGGGGCATCTTCGCCCTTGCCGAACGGCGCGACGAAACCGTAGGTGGTCAACTCCTGGCTTGCACATGGACGCGCCAGCTTGGTGGCCAGTGCAGTCTCCAACGCCTCGGCATTAACAGGCAGATCTTGGGTCAGGCGATAGATAAGCAGGTTTTTGAACCACATGGGGTGAGTCTCTCCTTTATACAAAGGGGGGCATTATTGTCTTCCGTGTGCCATAGGCCAACCCTTCTCTAAGCCTTTGGAAGGCATCAGAAAATTAATTAAAAAAGTGCTTGCCAGAGGTGGGAGCGCTCCGTAGAATGCGCGCCACACCGAAGCGAAGGGTGATTAGCTCAGCTGGGAGAGCGTCTGCCTTACAAGCAGAATGTCGGCGGTTCGATCCCGTCATCACCCACCATTCGTTTTCAGTGTTACGCGCAGCGGTAGTTCAGTCGGTTAGAATACCGGCCTGTCACGCCGGGGGTCGCGGGTTCGAGTCCCGTCCGCTGCGCCATATTCGGTTACCTGGAACGCTGAACGCCAGGTCACCACGGAAAAGCCCGCTAATGCGGGCTTTTTTCTGTCCGTCGTTTGTCCGTTGTACCCGTGGGATGCATCGTTTTACCGGTTTTCAGATTTTTTTGAAAAATTTATCAATTAAATCAACACTTTATGAAAACATGTGGCATAATGTGCCCCGCAACGAAGGAAAAGGGTGATTAGCTCAGCTGGGAGAGCGTCTGCCTTACAAGCAGAATGTCGGCGGTTCGATCCCGTCATCACCCACCACTTTCAACGCTACGCGCAGCGGTAGTTCAGTCGGTTAGAATACCGGCCTGTCACGCCGGGGGTCGCGGGTTCGAGTCCCGTCCGCTGCGCCATATTCGGTAACCTGGAACACTGAACGCCAGGTCACCACAGAAAGCCCGCTCAATGCGGGCTTTTTGCTGTCTGGGTTTTGGTTTTCCTTCCCTTTGTATCCCTATTGCCCGGCATTACGAGTGTGGCGGTAATCGCTGACGGCTTCGTAAACGGCTCTGCGCAAGCGATTGATCCCGCCGATGGGGCGGTGCGCATCAAGCCCGAACCATGGGTTGAAAGACAGGTTGTCGCATTGCAGGTTCAGTGCCGGGGTGTCGAAATCCTGGGCGGGCATGGTGATCCGCGCCACCGTCTCGAAGGGTGCATCGCTTTCCTGCCATTGGATGCTGGTGTCCTCGATGGGCATGTACTTGCCCGTGTCCTGCCGCTGTATCTGCAAGACGAAACACGCCGGCATCCGATCGGTCGATAACTGCTGGTACAGCGCATTGCGCAGGAAATTCGGCAACTTCTGATTCTGCGCGGGCAGGGTGTAGGCCGGGCAGCTGTCAGGATCCGGCATGACCCGAAACTTTGCATTGGCCTCTCCGAACTTGTAGGGCGAAACCGAAAAGTAAGTCGTGCGCGTCGGACTATCCGGGGCGGGGGAGAGTGTCGCCAGGGCGATGAACAGATGGCGGACCTGCCAGGTGCGCGGGTCCCAACCCGGAAAGAACGCCAGCGCCTTTTTGCCATCCGCCTGGGCGGCCACATTCTGACGATACTCGGCGACATCGCTGACAAAGAAGTTCGGATGACTGAACATCACGAAGTCCTGTTCACCTCGACCCGGTTGATCGCTGAGCAGCTGTTTGCCGGACACATCGTGCAGCTTGATCGCCATGCCCCGTGCATCGCGGATGCTGTCGAATTGAGGGTATGCGTTGCCGTTGGAAAGGCGCAGAGTCGCCTGCCAGGTTTTGCCCGGTTCGCTGAATACCCCTTGGCGCAGGTCGTTCACCAGGTCCGGCAGCACTTGAACCTCGGCCTTCACGCAGCCGTGGGCCTTGGCGTGGGCATCGCGCAGGTAGCGGGTGCTTTCACGGTGCTGGTCGACGATACGCACCGCCGTCTGAATGATGTCTTGGGTCATCGCGGCTTCGCCGTCGGGGATCAGCTCTTGCTTTGATACCGGTCCACGGTGCTGCCAGGCGAACCACGCCGTGGCCAATGCCCAGCCGAGTAACCCCAGGCCGAGCAAACAGAGCAGGGTCTTGCCGAAAAAGGCGCCCAGGCGCGTCCACAGAAGATTCATGGCAGTTGCGCCTCCAGGGGGCCGCCCAGCACTTTCAAATACTCCAGCAACGCCCAGCGCTCTTCGGGTTGCAGCAAGCGGCCGATCACGCCGTTGCCACGCTTGCCGGCGCGGAATTCGTGGCCGCTGTTGTGATTACCGGTAATGCGTGTGTCGAACAGGAAACCATTGGTTCTTGCTGTCCGGCCTCGTAGTCAGGGCCCAGGACCCGGCGGGCGAATCGTTCGAACTTCCATGGGTTGTAGTAAGTGGAAGCCAGGGTCGCCACCAGTGCCTGACCAAAACTGCCGCCCTGCAGGGTGGGCACACTGGAGGGCAACACATGCTGCGCAGAGCCGCCGTCGATGCGCACGGCTTGACCGTTCAAGCGAGTTCACCGGTGTGACAGGCGGCGCAGGTAATATCCAGAAATGTATCCGCACTTCCGGGATTCTGATGCCGGGCGAAGCCCACGGGCAGGTTGCCGGGGTTGTCCGGTGTGGGTTTCTGCTCGGGGTCGATCAGGAAACCGAAGCGCGCGAGGTATTCCGGGGCGGCGAATCGTTGTTGCGAAAACGGCAGTTCCAGAGCGGTGAACCAGTCGTAGTGCAAGCCCTTGACCTGAGTACCCTGAGGCGTGAAATAGTAACGCTGGCGGTCTTCGGCGCTCCATTGGTCCAGGTAACGCACCTGTTGTGCGGCCCCGTGGCGCGGCAGTTTCGGGTTGGCGACGTAGTACAGGACCACGGCCAGGGCGAGGGCCATCAGGGCAACAATCAGACCCAGCAAACGGAGCAAGAGGCGCACGTTGGCCATCCTTGTCGATTTTTTCTTCCGTTATGCCTCAGCGCCAGATATGCGGCAAGAGGCCATTACGCCAGATGTTCAGCCTCCCTGAGCGCAAGATGACAGAAGTTTCATCATCAACATGGCGAAATGCGTTTAAACACCTGAACTTATCGCCAGTTTGCGGCTCTCATGCCGGTAGCCATTGGTCGTGGCCGCCTGATAAGCTCGCGACTTTACTCGATTGCCCTTTAGGCGCATGAACAAGGAAATAGCATGAAACAGCATCGGTTGGCGGCGGCGGTGGCCCTGGTTAGCCTGGTACTTGCGGGTTGCGACTCGCAAACCAGCGTAGAGCTGAAAACCCCGGCGCAAAAAGCTTCCTACGGGATTGGCCTGAACATGGGCAAGAGCCTGGCTCAGGAAGGCATGGATGATCTGGACTCCAAAGCCGTTGCCCAAGGCATCGAAGATGCGGTTGGCAAGAAAGAACAGAAGCTCAAGGATGAAGAATTGGTAGAAGCCTTCGCCGCGCTGCAAAAGCGTGCCGAAGAGCGTATGGCCAAGATGAGCGAAGAGTCGGCAGCCGCCGGCAAGAAATTCCTCGAAGATAACGCCAAGAAAGCTGGCGTCGTGACCACCGCTTCGGGCCTGCAATATGAAGTGGAAAAGAAAGCCGATGGGGCCCAGCCCAAGCCGACTGACGTAGTGACCGTTCACTACACCGGCAAGCTGACCAATGGCACCGTTTTCGACAGCTCCGTCGAGCGCGGCAGCCCGATCGATCTGCCGGTCAGCGGTGTGATCCCGGGTTGGGTCGAAGGCCTGCAACTGATGCACGTCGGCGAGAAGTACAAGCTGTATATTCCTAGCGAACTGGCTTACGGCGCGCAAAGCCCAAGCCCAGCGATCCCGGCCAACTCGGTACTGGTGTTCGACCTGGAACTGTTAGCAATCAAGGATCCAGCAAAAGAAGACGCCGCCAAGTAATCCGCGTCTGCCTTGAGACAACGCCTCGCTCATGCGGGGCGTTGTTGCATCTGGCGTTGATTGCACAAACCCGTGTGCACAGGTAAACAAAGCGAACAGTTGCGGTAAGCTGAAGTCATAGTCAGTGTGGGGGCCGTGCCTAACCCTCGGCAGACCTCCAAGTCAATGAAATATTAGGATTTTTTAGATGGGCAAAAAACGCCCGATCTGAGTTCAGCCCTTATGCAGCGGGGCTTTCAGCCATGAAAAGTGGCTCTGTTCACAAGGTTATCCACAATTTGTGTGGATAACATTCTTGTCGGAGGCGTCATGAAAGCACCCTGGAATTTTGCTCGTTTCCTGCCCTTGGCCGGACGCCTGCTCGCCCGTGGGCGCTTGCCGACCTTGCTGTTTGCAGTGGCCAGCAAAGGTGCCAGCCAGGGTAATCGGTTGGGCAAGCTCAAGGATGATCTTCGCCTGTTGCAGGCGCTGTGCCTGGCGTATTGGCGGGGTGAATACCGGGCCATCAGTCCCAAGGCGCTGATATCGGTCGTTGCCGGCCTGATGTATTTCCTCAGTCCGATCGATGCCATTCCGGATTTTCTGCCGCTGTTCGGCATGATCGATGACATCGCCGTGCTGGCCTGGCTGATGAAAGTCCTCGACGATGAACTCAACGCCTTCCGCGCCTGGCGCAAACGCCAGGTGCCGGAAAAGCTCGCCGTGGTCGAGCGCCTGCCCGATACCCCTGAACAACTCAAGCTTCAAGGACCAAAAAAAACCTGATTCGATCCAGTCTGTGCTTCAGATAGATCGCCCCCGCGACCTTGGCCGCTGTTAGGATTACACTTCTAGGGAAAAGTGCCGACTCGCTAAGTGTTGTTGTCCTACGGGGTAGTCATGGATATTCAGATAATTACACGCGAAGGCGAGCCCGAATATGCGGTTCTGCCGTGGGCTCAGTATCAGGCTCTACTGAAAGCAGCAGGCATCAACCAAGCACCGTCGCGTCCGGCCCCGGCGCCGCTCGCGACAACGCCAGACCCCATTCTTCCAGGTCTGGATCAACTACGCAGTTTGCGCGAAGGGAAGGGCATCGCCATCGAGGCGCTCGCCCGCACGGTAGGCATCAGCCCGTCTTATCTGGCCTTGATCGAAAGTGGTGAGCGTCTGCCCGACGCCGCGATTCGCCGCAGCCTGGCCTGGGAATTGACGGTGCCAGGATGGAGGGATGAATCGTGAGCGTACGCATCAGTCGTCACCATTGGGACGGATTGCTGGGCGAGTTGGATCAGGCGCGCCGTCAGCGTCATCTCCTGACTTATCGGGCATTGCTGGAGCGTTTGCAGCTTCCTACGCCCGCCATGCAAACCCTGACCGCCGCACTTGAGCACCTGGCCGCACTGGATGCCAAGGCCGAACAGCCGCTGCGCAGTTCGCTGGTGATCAGCCAGGGTGCCAGCCGCTTGCCGCGCACCGGATTCTTCGAATGTGTCGAGCGATTGGGGCGTTTCACCGGCCCGTCCGACGGCGTCGCCGCAGCCTCCTGGCACGCATCGGAAGTGGTTCGCGTATTCGAATATGAGTACCCCGAATCGGCGGAAGCCTGAGTGTTTCTGCGGCTCAAGGCGCGGGCCGGTTACTGGCTGGCCCGCCGGTTGTTTCACTGGCCATGGTTTGTGCGCCAGCCTCGCGGCTGGAGCTGGCTGGAGGGCCAGTTCGCGCGCATGGCAAACCTGGGCGATGTCGGCGCCATGAGTTTCTATGGGCACATCCTGACCTTTCGTGGCGTCGGCCTGGGGGCGCGCGAAGAGGGTGTTCGTCTGTTGCGCCTGGCGGCATTGGCCGGTGATGGCAAGGCGGCCTACCAGGTGGGTGTGATCAGCCTCGCCGGGAGCCCGAGCAAGGCGCCGGACCCGGCGGAAGCTGCGCGGTTCTGGCACATGGCGGCCAAAGCCGGACATCCATTGGCCGAGATCAAACTCAAAGAGTTGGCGGCTGGCGGTTCTTCGCAGTAATCCCTTTATTGTTCGATAAGCACACGTGGCCTGAGGGAAACCTTGTGCCTCGTTGCGTTTAATTGGGCGAAATTTCTGGGCAAGGTCCTAGGAAGTTTCCTTCAAGTTGTGGCGGTTTTCGTGAACTGGTGCGCAGGGAGTTCAATCGATAGGCTTTGGGGGTCGCTGCATATGCAGTGACAGGGTGTAGGAACCCTTCAAGACTTTTAAGGTGATATAGCGTCGATACTTGATTGCGGCCGTTGAATTGCGTCCGTAAGATTCGTTGCGGCGGCTATGTGTGGGCACGCTTCGGCGTGGTCGAGTTTTCGCCCTAAAAGTCTCGATATTCCTACCCCGCGCATAGCTGCCACCCTAACCTGTAGGAAGGCGGATGGCAGTTCCCCTCAGACTTTTAGGGTTTCAAAATGACATCACTGCATCCCGATCCACCTTACGAAAAACCAATTCCCCACCCCGAAAACCGCTTCATGGCGCTCACCAGCAACTGCACCGACATACCCACCCTGTTCGTGGATACCCAAGCGCCGCTGGATGTTTTGTATGACGCGGCCGGCTATCGAATTCGCGCTGTAACCCAAGTGCTGGAGAACCTGTCCATGCGTGGAACGATCGAATGTGAATCCTTCATCCTCAGCGATTTTGCCTTGCTGTGCGCCATCCCGCTTCGCGATGGCTGTGATGTGCTGGATGTGATTGGGCGGCGGTTACGGGCTCAGTCAGCGGCGGATTAGCTCAGAGATTTGTAGTGTTAGAGCTGGCCTCTTCGCGGGCGGCGATCGACTTGCCCGCGGAGGCTTCCTTTCTAATCACCGCTGCCCCATCACCTCGTCCAGTGCCTGCTCGAGGGTGCTGACCGTGCGCTCGATATTGTGCAGCTTTTCGAGTCCGAACAGACCGATGCGGAAGGTCTGGAAGTCGGCCGGCTCGTCGCATTGCAACGGCACTCCGGCGGCGATCTGTAGGCCGTGGTTGGCAAATTTCTTACCGCTCTTGATGTCGGCATCATCGGTGTAGCTCACGACTACGCCAGGGGCCTGAAAGCCGGCTGCAGCCACGCTTTTGATGCCTTTGCCGATCAACATTGCGCGCACCCGATCGCCCAGAGCCTGTTGTTCGCCGCGGACCTTCTCGAAACCGTAGGCTTGCGTCTCTTTCATCACTTCGTTAAATCGCGCGAGGGAATCGCTGGGCATGGTCGCATGGTAGGCATGTCCGCCCTGTTCGTAGGCCTGCATGATCTGAAGCCACTTTTTCAGGTCGCAGGCGAAGCTGCTGCTATGCGTCTGTTCGATGCGCTCGAGGGCCAAAGAACTGAGCATCACCAGGGCGCAGCAAGGGGAGGCGCTCCAGCCTTTCTGCGGTGCGCTGATCAGCAGGTCGACTGCGCATTTCTGCATATCAACCCAAAGCGTGCCTGAGGCGATGCAGTCCAGCACGAACAGGCCACCCACCGCATGCACGGCGTCGCCGACGGCCCGCAGGTACTCGTCGGGCAGGATAATCCCTGATGAGGTTTCAACGTGGGGGGCGAAGACAATCTGCGGCTTCTGCGCCTGGATGGCTGCCAGCACTTCGTCCAGAGGGGGTGGGGCGTAGGCAGCCTGGCGACCAATGTCGACCGGTCGGGCTTTCAGCACCGTGGTGGCCGCCGGGATGTTGCCCATCTCAAGGATCTGGCTCCAGCGATAACTGAACCAGCCGTTGCGTATCACCAGGCATTGCTGGTCGGTGGCAAACTGTCGCGCCACCGCTTCCATGCCGAATGTGCCGCTGCCCGGGACCACCGCAACAGCCTGGGCGTTGTAGACCTGTTTCAGGGTCCTGGAAATGTTCTTCATCACGCCTTGGAACGACTGCGACATGTGGTTGAGCGAGCGGTCGGTGTAGACCACCGAGTACTCGACCAGCCCCTCGGGATCGATACTGGGATAGAGCTTTGACATGAATGACTCCTTTGGCAGAGATCTCAGTGGTATCGACCCTGCCCTAAGCCTTGGCAAATGACAAGATTGCTCGGGATTGAATTGCGACTTCTGTCGAGCGGCTGGCATCATCAGGTCCATTACTGGAGGTAGCAATGCTCGCAGGTGGCTGCTGAGTTGTGGGAGGGTGGGCCTTTGTAATCAAGCACCTCGTGCCCCATTGCATCCGGCATGGTTAAGGAAAAAAAAGGGAAAAAAAAGGGACGGATTTATTTTCCAAAAAGAGAAGGAAAAATAAATCCGTCCCCTTTTCACTCTCACTTTTCACTCAATCGTCGTGGTCACGCATCCGTGACGGTCATGCTGTCATCTGGTGGCAAGCGGTCCACCCGTAATGCATCAACGACCAGCGAAAATGCCTGGGAGGGTTGCCGGCGGCTGGGGTAGTACAGGTGAAAACCTCCGAAAGGCTCACACCAGTCTTCCAGCACCCGAACCAGGCGACCTTGAGCCAGTTGTGAGGCGAATTCGTCCTCGGGCAGGTAAGCGATGCCCAGCCCGCTCACCGCTGCATCGGCGATATGGGTGGTGGAGTTAAATAGCAATTGGCCGTTTACCCGCACTTTCAGCTTCTTGCGCTGGCGCTCGAATTCCCACGCGTCCATGCCGTCATAGGTGGGGAAACGTATGTCGATGCAGCGATGTGCCGCCAGATCTCGAGGGTGTTCAGGGACGGGATTTTTAGCGAAGTAGCTTGGCGCTGCCACTACGGCCATTCGTATCGCGGGGCCAATGGGCACGGCAATCATGTCTTGGGCCACCGTGTCACTGAAGCGCACGCCAGCATCGAAGCGGTCGGCGACGATATCGCGAAAGCCATAGTTGATATCGAATTCCAGCTTGATATCCGGGTACATCTGCAGCAGCGGCGTCCAAAAAAAGGGACGGATTTATTTTCCAAAAAGATAAGGAAAAATAAATCAAGGAAAAATAAATCCGTCCCCTTTTCCCTGCTTTTCCCTGCTATCTGATCGAGGATATTTACAGCCGCAAAGCTGGGGATTCCATGCGCACTTGGACACCCATTCCACGAACACTTGGACAGCGATTCCACGCTGACTTGGACACTCATTCCACGACCACTTGGACACTGATTCCACGAGTACTTGGACAGTAATCTCTCACTGATCCGACCCAAGCTCAGGCAGGCAGCAACGCAGGATTATTCACTACCATCGACCTCTTTTCTCGAAGCGAAGAGGTCGTCGTGGAGCGTATATCCATGCGTAAAATCCGAGAGGTACTACGCCTAAAGTTCGACGCCGGCCTGTCCGTGCGCAAAATTGCCACCAGCCTTCGCATCAGCAGCGGCAGTGCCGGCAATTATCTGCACCGCTTCAACGCTTGCGGGCTGACTTGGCCCACGCAGTTGTCGGACGCCGAACTGGAGCGATGTCTATTCCCGCCAGCGCCGACGGTTCCCAGCGATCAACGTCCGATGCCGGACTGGGCTCATGTCCATGCCGAGTTACGTCGCCCGGGTGTAACTCTGGCCCTGCTTTGGCAGGAGTATCGACTCGCTCACCCGCAAGGTTTCCAGTACAGCTGGTTCTGCGAGCACTACCGCCTCTGGGCCGCGAAGATCGATGTGGTCATGCGCCAGGAACACCGTGCCGGCGAGAAGCTGTTCGTTGATTACGCCGGCCAGACCGTGCCAGTTATTGATCGGCGAACCGGGGAGATACGCCAGACGCAGATCTTCGTCGCCGTCCTCGGCGCGTCCAGCTACACCTTCGCCGAGGCCACCTGGTCGCAGAAACTGCCTGACTGGCTGGGCTCGCACGTGCGCTGCTTCGCCTTTCTCGGCGGTACATCGCAGATCCTGGTACCGGACAATCTGCGCAGCGGCGTCACCAAGGCGCATCGCTACGAGCCGGATATCAACCCCAGTTACCGCGATCTCGCCGAGCATTACGGCGTAGCCGTGCTGCCCGCGCGCTCGCGTAAACCCAAGGACAAAGCCAAGGTTGAAGTCGGTGTGCAGGTGGTCGAGCGCTGGATCCTGGCGGTGCTGCGCAACCGCCAGTTCTTCTCCTTGGGCGAACTCAACACAGCCATCGCGCTGCTCGTGGATCGCCTCAATCAGAAGCCCTTCAAGAAGCTGCCCGGCTCACGCCGTTCGGCCTTCGAGACCATCGACCAACCCGCACTGCAACCGCTACCAGAACATCCGTATGTCTACGCCGAATGGAAAAAGGTGCGGGTGCACATCGACTACCACGTCGAGGTCGACGGCCATTACTACTCGGTGCCGTACCAGCTGGTGAAGCACCAACTCGAAGTGCGGCTAACCGCTAAGACCGTCGAGTGCTTCCACGCCAACCAGCGGGTGGCCAGCCATCTGCGCTCAGCACATAAAGGCCGCCACACCACCCAAACCGAGCACATGCCCAAAAGTCACCGCGAACATGCCGAATGGACGCCGCAGCGACTGATCCACTGGGCTGAGCAGACCGGGCCGAACACCGCTGGTGTCATCGCCTACATCCTCGAACGCCGAATCCATCCGCAGCACGGCTTCCGCGCCTGCCTGGGGATCCTGCGCCTGAGCAAACAGCACGGCGAAGAGCGGCTGGAAGCCGCTTGCCAGCGAGCGCTGGCACTGGGCGCGTGCAGCTACAAAAGCCTTGAATCGATCCTGCGCCAAGGGCTGGAACGACTGCCGCTGGCCCAGCAAAACCTACCGTTACTGCCTGAAGAACACATCAACCTGCGCGGCCCTGGCTACTACCACTGACCTGAAAAAGGACCACCAAAATGCTGCCCAACCCGACACTCGACAAGCTGCAAACCCTGCGCCTGCACGGCATGATCAAGGCGCTTGGCGAACAACATGCAACGCCTGACATCAACGATCTCAGCTTCGACGAACGCCTCGGTCTGATGGTCGACCGCGAGCTGACCGAGCGCGAAGACGCACGCCTGACGACTCGCCTCAAGGCCGCACGACTGCGCCATAACGCCTGCCTGGAAGACATCGATTATCGCAGTCCGCGCGGTCTGGACAAGGCCTTGATCCTGCAACTGGGCAGCGGCCAGTGGCTGCGCGACGGCCTGAACCTGATCATCGGCGGCCCAACTGGCGTAGGCAAAACCTGGCTCGCCTGCGCGCTGGCTCATAAGGCCTGCCGCGACGGTTACAGCGTGCGTTATCTGCGCTTGCCGCGCTTGATGGAAGAACTAGGCCTGGCCCACGGCGACGGCCGCTTCGCGAAACTGATGGCGGGTTATGCCAAGACCGACTTGCTGATCCTGGACGACTGGGGCTTGGCGCCGTTTACCGCTGCGCAACGGCGCGACATGCTTGAACTGCTGGACGACCGCTACGGTAACCGCTCGACGCTAGTGACCAGCCAGATGCCAGTGGACAAATGGCACGCGCTGATCGGCGATCCGACCTTGGGCGATGCGATCCTCGACCGGCTGGTGCACAACGCTTATCGGATCGAACTGAAGGGCGAATCGATGCGCAGACGCGCAACGAAATTGACGGCGACAGAGACTTCAGACTAACAATGCAAACCTGCGTCGCTGCGCTCCGACTGCCTGTCCAAGTGGACGTGGATCAGGTGTCCAAGTGAGCATGGAACGAGTGTCCAAATGATCGTGGGCTGAGTGTCCAAGTGTCGTGGAATCCGCACGCAAAGCCGTGGGCTGGGAGGTCTACGACGCGGAAAGCGGCGAGAAAGCCGCCGCGCTGCTGCAACGCAGCGTGATCGGCGAGCAGTGTTTACACGAACCGCTGGTGCTGCACTCGGACAACGGAGCGCCGATGAAATCGGTGACGCTGTTGAGCAAGATGTACGAACTGGGCATCACGCCCTCGCGGGGCCGACCGCGGGTAAGCAACGACAATCCATACTCGGAGTCGTTGTTTAGAACGTTGAAATACTGCCCGCAATGGCCGCAGGATGGCTTTGCCAGTCTGGACGCCGCACGAGCTTGGGTGAGGGATTTCATGCGCTGGTACAACAACGAGCACCGGCATAGTCGAATCCGGTTCGTCACACCGGCTGAGCGGCATCGAGGACTGGACCATCAGGTCTTGGCCCGGCGACATGAGCTGTACGAACGAGCCAAAGAGAAAAAGCCGGAACGGTGGTCGGGTTGCACACGCAACTGGGAGCCGATCGGCACCGTGCTGTTGAACCCGGATCGAGAGCAACAGGTCGAGAAAAGAGCAGCATAGTTAGACGGTTGACGCGACAACCACCTTGAAAAACGCCGAGCCTTTGCATCGGATTTGACCGGCACGCTTCGTAACCATGACCGGCAGAGAACGGCCAAGGGCGGTCATCATGTGACCACGAGACTAGATACGATCTGTCCTGATTCATGTGATTTCAAGGGCTACGGAGAGTAATAACACATTTTTTGATGGTGGCCACTTGAAATCAAAACTCGTCTCCCCAATTAGTTAGGTTACCTGGGAGCATCTGCTGTCGGGTCAAGTCACTCTACACATAGGGAGTTGGTTATGGCTACGCAACCCTTGGCCTCTCCCTGTTGACAGTTGTAAAAAACCGGCTAGTTACAATGCAGGATTTAACAACCCAAGCGAGAAAGGAAATCGACCATGAGTATCAAACCTGGCCCTAAAAGAACAAACGAAGATGGCACTCCGGACAAGAGGCAGAGAGTTACGCCCGAAAAGCAAAAAGATCATCCAGACTTGAAACCCCATAAGCACAAAAAGGGGGAGTAGGATCGAAAAGTAGCTCCTGAGAGCTGCTTTTTTATTTGTGTACGAATAGGCCTGTCCGTCATCACGCCAGCAAAAAGGGGCAGATTTATTTTTTCCAGAAAAGTAGAAAAATAGATCTGTCCCCTTTTTCCGTCCCTTTTTCCGTCGTCCCCTTTTTCCTCGCTTTTTCCTCAAGTGGTTAGCTGCTAAGTAAGTGCCATTCAAATCAGTCCCCTTTTTTCTTTGGCTTTCCCATTCTTGAATGTCTATTGAGCAGATATTTATTGAACCTAACGTCAACTCGATGGAAGAGTTAGGCCTCAGTGCTGGTCCGCCAGAATAGGCCTGATCGACTGAGCATCGGCTTTCAGTGCGAAGTAGGTCCATATGCCTCCAAAAAGATCCGCTACTCCGAAGAGAACGATCATTGGACTGGCGAGGCCAACGACAGCGAAGGTAGTGAAGGCCACGAAGACGACGAAGCGCGTGTACACCGACGCTTCCAAAAATGGCTTGTTTTCGTGCTTGGCTGCGACCCATGCGTAGATGCCGATATTGAACGCGATAACGCCAACCACGTGAATCCAGACCTCGGAGGTTGGGGGAATCCGAAAGATCGACAGCAAGAAGTTCGGCACTACGGCTAACACGGCACCAACGACGAACAAATATATGGCGAAGACCTTGGCACTGAACGCAGACTTGGACATATTTTCCTTTCCTTTAGTGATGTACGGCAGATGGAGCGAATGAATCTTAGAGGCCTAACGTTTGATTTGAGAGGCATGGCCGGGCTTGGCGGAACAAGCCTCTCGATGGAAGGGTTATATTTCAGAGGGGCACACAGCGTTCTCAGCCTTAGGGGCAGGTAGCCAGAGGCCAACCGATTCGCGCTGCACGGAGGAGGCTGGCCTTAACAACCAAGCGGTGAAAAGGGGCAATGACGAAGATGTAGGCCCGGCCTAGACGGTTGTGGCACTGGACCACGGTTGAAACAACGAGTTGGTGACTGCCTTCTGGCTCTGCCTCCCCGGAACATAGAACCGATATCCGGAAGTCGAGGTGCTTGTCGTCCTCTCCCAACACGATTTCAGTCTGGTTCGTGCTGTAGAGCTTGAAGACTCCAATCCGATTAGCAAGTGATGCCAAGTGTTTGGCTGTCTTGAGACCAAAAGAGGCAACGATAGTGTCTCGGGCTTTCGTGAGCCATCCGATCCAGGATGGCTGGTGGGAAAGGATGAATCGAGCTAGCAAATCTGGATTGCTAGATGTGCCCGCAGGGAGCTGAATCGCAAAAGCGTCCGCTAGGTTCATTGATTTGTAAAGGTGGGAGATGCCGGACCTCGAGGGGACTGGCACGGACGTAATGAGCTCGAATTCTCTGGGCATCGGGGATCTCTCCTGAGGTCTAACTACTAATTAGACGACATGCCATGTCGCGTTTCTTGTTGCGGTGTGGCTTGTCGTATAACGCTCGTTGTCGCCTGCAAGTGCTTGTCTAGCTTAGATGTGGTTGCGGCAAACGCAACATCGCCCTGAGAGAAACACGACAAGGGCGGCTAGCCCTGCTGCCTTCTGGATTCGAAAGCAGCATCGGTAACGCGGCCTATTTGCCATCACTGTGTCCACCGTCTGCTACTGGCCGATATCTGCCTGTTGCCACCGGCAGCAAAGGACAACTCTCCGCCGATCATGTTGACTAAGCATATTGGTAAAAACCGATGAAATCGGTGCTCAGATCGAAATACAAACGCCTGGTCAAGTGCAATACAAACGCCTGGTCAGTACCAATGCAATCAGGTGGTCAAGTGCAGTGCAATTTCGCAATCAACAATTCACTCTCTCGCCCCGTCCCCGCCAGGCTATCAATCACATGCACGCTATACCCCGGCACATTCTTCGCGTGATGCTTGGCCTGGGAGGCCATTTCCGCCAACTGGCTGGCATCGAGTTGTGCGCAGGCCTGTGGGTGTAAATGCACCACGCCGATCGACAGTGACAACAAGGGGAATTCCTGGCGCAACCCTTGGCGATTAGGAGCGATGAAGCAGCCGGCTTCCAGGTGTTCGCTGCGGTAGAAGCGCCGGCACTGGCTTTGGAAGTCGTCGAGCAACTGGTTCAAACGTTTGCGCCAGTCGTCCGGGCCCAGTACCAGCAGAAAGTCATCGCCGCCGATGTGGCCGACGAAGTCCCGGGAGGGGTCGATGCGATCATTCAGGCATTGCGCCAGGCACAACAGGACTTCATCACCACGGCCGTAGCCGTAGATGTCGTTGAAGGGTTTGAAGCTGTCGATGTCCACGTAACAGATCACCGATTCGCGTTGCTGTTGCAGCAGTCGTGTCAGGCATTGCTGGATCGGTACGTTGCCCGGCAGCAGGGTCAGCGGGTTGGCGTAGCGCGCTTGCTGGATTTTCAGTTCGGTGATCAGCTTGAGCACATCGATCACCCGACCCAGGCCCAGGTAATTGCCATTGAGGCTGATGATGAAGTCTTCTTCGATGCGTTGCCGGGCGCGGCTGGTAATCAGCCGGCTGACCTGCTGCAGCGACTGACTTATCTCGACGGCCAGGAAGTCGTCGCTCATCAGGCGGCTGATCGGTTTGCGGGCGAACAGGTCGGTGGCAAACGGCTTGAGCAAGGCATCCGAGAGCGAATGCCGATGGACGATCCCGCAAGGCTGGCCTTGCTCATCCAGCACCGCCAGCGAGTTAAGGTTGGCCTGGCGACGGAAGGCTTCGAGCACGGTAGCGGTCGGGGTGTCGCGGGCCACCGCGGGCTGGTCGTTGAGCAGGGCACTCAGGTCGCTGCCGTCGTCGCCCAACGCTACGGCGGTGCTGTCGCGCCTGGGCATCAAGGTGCGGGCATCGCGCGGCGGATGCTCCTGTGGCCGACAGAGCAAATAGCCCTGGACCAGGTCAACGCCCATTTCGGTCAATACCGCCAGTTCTTCCGGCAATTCGATGCCTTCGGCGATCACCTGTGCCCGCGAGGCTTTGGCAATTTGCAGGATCGAGCCAACGAACTCACGCTTGAGGGCATCCAGGTGAATGCCGTCGATGAAGTGTCGGTCGATCTTCACGTAGTCGGGACGTAATTCGGACCACAGGCGCAAGCTTGAGTAACCCGCGCCCAGATCGTCCAGCGCAATGGAAAAACCCATGGCCCGATAATGATGCAGGGCGGTATGCAGCAGCTGGAAGTCGTCGGTCGGGGTCTGCTCGGTGAGTTCGATCACCACCTGGTTCGGTGCAATGCCGAAATCCTGCAGCAACTGCAACGTGCGACCGGGTTGGTGAGCCGCTTCGAGCAAGGATTCCGGGGAAACGTTGAGGAACAGTTTGCCGGGCAGTTGTTGTTCGTTGAAGCGCCGGCACGCACTCTGCCGGCAGGCGATTTCCAGTTCGCTCAGGCGACCCGCCTGGCGGGCGACGGCGAACAGGGCGACAGGGGAGTGCAACGGACTATTGGAGGGGCCGCGGCTCAGGGCTTCGTAGCCCAGGATGCGTCGTTCAGAGAGGCAAATGATGGGTTGGAACAGGCTGTGCAAACCGCTTTGAGCCAGGATTGAACTCAAGGCACTCAGCTGTTCGGTTGTGGTCATGGCGATCTCTGGCGAAAAAAAAGGACCGGGCGTGCTCTTGATTGAAAGAGGCGCTACCGGTCCGATATTTCACGACAGAATGATGACTGTTTGATGACGCTCCGGGGAGCGTCAGCATTAAATTGCCGTCAATCCTAGTGCTTGGCTACCGCCGTATTGAGCTTCAGGTAATCCAGCAGAATGCGCCCGGTCTCGCTCAGGTAGGCATCGTCTTCCGGCTTGGTCTTGTCGTCCTCGGCCGCGATAGCGTCTTCGTCTTCTTTCTTCAATTCCTTGAGCGGCTCTTCGCCCTTGGCCTTGCGACGGATATTCTCCATGGCAAGCTGCTTGGCTTCGATATCGGTATGCTGGGCACGACGCTCGGTTTCATTGAGGCTGACGGTTTTTTCCGTCATCAGTTTCTGCGCCAGGGCCAGCTTGTCGCGGATGAACACGAACTCCGCGTCCTTGGCCGTGCGTACGTCATGCTCGGACTTGAGCTGGGTGATGTACGGTTTGAACGGATCGACCGCAGGCTTGATCGCTGCACGGATGGTGTCCCACGGCATGGCTTCCGGCAGGGCGCTTTCGCCGATTTCCTTGGTGTCGATGATCGACGGGTAATCGATGTCCGGCAGTACGCCCTGATGCTGGGTGCTCTGCCCGGAAACCCGGTAGAACTTGGCCAGTGTCAGCTTGAGCTCGCCATGGTTCAGCGGCTGGATGGTCTGCACGGTGCCTTTGCCGAAGGTCTGGCCGCCGATGATCAGGGCGCGGTGGTAGTCCTGCATGGCGCCGGCGAAAATTTCCGAAGCCGAGGCGGACAGGCGGTTGACCAGCAGCGCCATCGGGCCTTTGTAGAAGGCGCCGGGGTTTTCGTCTTCCAGGACATCGACCCGTCCATCGGCGTTACGCACGAGTACGGTAGGGCCCTTGTCGATGAACAGGCTGGTCAGCTCGGTAGCTTCCTGCAAGGAGCCACCGCCATTGTTGCGCAGGTCGATGACCACGCCGTCAACCTTGTCCTTTTGCAACTCGGTCAGCAGCTTCTTGACGTCGCGGGTGGTGCTCTTGTAATCCGGATCGCCGGCACGGAAGGCCTTGAAGTCCAGGTAGAAGGCCGGGATCTCGATAACACCGAGCTTGTAGTCCTTGCCATCCTGCTTGAGGTTGAGGACCGACTTTTTCACCGCCTGGTCTTCAAGCTTCACCGCTTCGCGGGTGATCGGCACGATCTTGCTGGTCTGGTCGTTCGGCGCATTGCTGGCCGGGATCACTTCCAGGCGCACGATGGTGCCTTTGGGACCGCGGATCAGCTTGACCACTTCGTCCAGACGCCAGCCGACCACGTCGACCATCTCTTTATTGCCTTGGGCAACACCGATGATCTTGTCGGCCGGAGCGACTTGCTTGGTCTTGTCCGCCGGACCTGCCGGTACCAGGCGCACGATCTTCACTTGATCGTTATCGCTCTGCAACACGGCGCCGATGCCCTCCAGGGACAGGCTCATGTTGATGTCGAAATTTTCCGCGTTATCCGGCGACAGATAGTTGGTGTGCGGGTCGTAGGACATGGCGAAGGTGTTGATGTACGCCTGGAAGATGTCTTCCGCGCGGGTCTGGTCCAGGCGCGCCAGCTGGTTCTTGTAGCGCTTGGTCAGGGTTTCCTGGATCTGCTTGGAATCCTTGCCCGCGATCTTCTGCCGCAGCACTTCGTCCTTGACGCGTTTGCGCCACAGGTCGTCGAGTTCGGCAGTGGATTTGAGCCAAGGGGCATCCTTGCGGTCGATCAGCAAGGTTTCCTTGGAGGTGAAGTCGATCTTGTCGACGCCCTTGTTCAGCTCGGCCAGGGCAAAGTCCAGACGCGCCTTGACGCGGTCCAGGTAGCGCTTGTAGATGGTGAAACCGGCGTTGAGGTCGCCGCTCTTGAGGAAGTCGTCGAACTGGGTCTTCCACTTGTCGAATTCGGCAATGTCGCTGGCCATGAAGTAGCTGCGCGACGGATCGAGCAATTTCAGATAGCTGTCATAGATGATCACCGAGCGCGCGTCGTCGAGCGGCGGCTTGCTGTAGTGGTGGCGCTTGAGCAACTCCACGACGTTCAGACTGGCGATGACTTCGTCACGGTCGGGCTGAAGCTTGTCCCAGCTATTGGCTGCAAAAGAACTGCTCGACATCGGCAGCAGGCCGAAACCGATGAAAAGGGCGAGGGCAGTGCTGGGGAACAAACGCTTCATGTTGATTCGACGCGGGGACAATTGATAACGCATATTAGGCCGTCTTTGAAGTCGCCGGTTCCACAAGAGCCGGTCGCATAATGCAAAAAGCCCGGCGCTACAGCTTCGGGCTCAGTCCAGACTCACTATGGAGGCACTGTGAAAGCATTGCAAGGCGTTGACGGTCAAGTGGAGTGGCTTGAAGAGCCCAGTCCTGCGTGTGATGTAGGGCAAGTTCGCATTCGAGTGGCGGCAGCGGGTCTCAATCGTGCCGATTTGTTGCAGAAGGCCGGTCTTTATCCGCCACCGCCGGGGACCAGTCAGGTGCTTGGTCTAGAGTGCTCGGGGGTGATCAGCGAAGTGGGTCCGGGTTCGTCGTGGCAGGTGGGGGATCGGGTTTGCGCCTTGCTGGCCGGGGGCGGCATGGCCGAAGAGGTGGTTGTCGACGGACGGCATGTATTGCCGGTTCCCGACGAAATGTCGCTGGCCGAAGCCGCCGCGTTGCCGGAAGTGTATGCGACCGTCTGGTTGAATTTGTTTCAACTGGCAGCGCTCAAACCCGGTGAAAAAGTTCTGCTACACGCCGGGGCAAGTGGAATCGGTTCAGCAGCCATTCAGCTGTGCAAGGCGTTCGGCAATCCGTGCTGGGTCAGTGTCGGCTCCGCTGAGCGCCTGGCCTACTGCGAAGCGCTCGGCGCCCAGGGCGGTGTGGTGCGCACTGACGAGCTGGACAGCCTGCGCGACCTGGGGCCGTTCGATGTCATCCTCGACCCGGTGGGCGGCAACTATGCAGCGCTAAACCTGAAACTGATGGCGACTGATGGCCGTTGGGTGTTGATCGGCCTGATGGGCGGCCGCGAGGCGAAGTTGGATCTGGCGCAGGTGCTGGCCAAGCGTGTGCAACTGCTGGGCTCGACCCTGCGCAGCCGCGATGATCAGTTCAAGGCGGATCTGTTCAGCGATCTACGCCTGCATGTCTGGCCGCTGTTTGCGGATAAACGCTTGAGCCCGCAACTGGCCAAGGCTTTCCCGATCAAGGATGCCGAAGCGGCGTTTGCCGAGTTGGCGAGTAATAAGGTGGCGGGGAAGCTGGTGTTGGTGGTTGATGAGAGCCTGACCTGACACCACAAAACCTTGTGGGAGCGAGCCTGCTCGCGAAGGCGGTGTGTCATTCGACGTATGTGTTGAATGTATGTCCGCTTTCGCGAGCAGGCTCGCTCCCACAGGGAATCGGTGTTACTTCCAGAGGTGGATCGGCCAGCCGGCCTTTTCCGCCTGCTCGCGCAACACCGGGTCCGGATTGACCACGTGCGGGAAATCGACCTTCAGCAACAACGGCAAATCATTGCGTGAGTCCGAATAGAAGCTCGCACCTTCCAGGTTTTCCTCTTCGGCATCCAGCCATTCCAGCAACCGGGTGATCTTGCCTTCGCGATACGTCAGCGTGCCGACGGTCTTGCCGGTATACGCCCCGTGAGCCACTTCCAGCTCGATACCAAGAATTTCATCGATGCCCAGGCGTTCGGCAATCGGCTTGACCAAATGGACACCCGAGGCCGAGATCACCAGGATCCGGTCGCCGGCCTTGCGGTGGGCGGCGATGGTTTTGGTGGCGTCGCTGAAGATGATCGGTTCGATGAAGTCTTCCACCCAGGGGCCGACCAGGTGCTCGACTTCTGCGGGAGTACGGCCGATCAAGGGTTCCAGGCTGAAGGCCATGTAGTCCTCCATGGCCAGGTGACCCCTGCCGTAGGCATCCATCAATTCCTTGTCGCGACGCAGGAAGGATTCGCCGTCGACCCAGCCGAGGCGGACCATTTGCTCACTCCACAACGAGGCGCAGTCGCCGTGGATCAGGGTTTCGTCCAGATCAAAAATTGCCAGGGCCATTAGTGCAGTTCTCTCTTCAACATCAGCAAGGGCATCAGGCTACCTCACACAGTGCCGTCGGATCGATGGAAAGCGCCAGGCGCTGACCATCGGGATGCAAGTCGGACGCCGAGCGATTGAGCACATCCACCACCAGTTCCACGCCTCGGGCTTCGATCCGGTAGCGAATCACGTTGCCCAGCAGGCTGTGGCTGCGCACTTGGGCGTCGAGATCGCCGTCGAGGCTCAGTTCGATGGCCTCAGGACGAATGGCGATACGGTGGTTGATCGGCCGTTGCAACAGCTTTGACGCGCTGTCGGCATCCAGCAGGTTGTAGTTGCCGATGAAACCGGCGGCGAAAACATCCACCGGTGCCGTGTAAAGGGTTTCAGCGTCACCGCTTTGTACGATCTTTCCCTGGTTCATCAGGAAAATGCGATCGGACATGGTCAGCGCTTCTTCCTGGTCGTGTGTGACGAAGATCGTGGTCAGGCCCAGCTCGCGCTGGATCTGACGGATCTGTTCGCGCAGGTGCTTGCGAATCCGTGCATCCAGGGCCGACAGCGGTTCATCCAGCAACAGCAGGCGCGGTCGGGTTACCAATGAACGAGCCAGGGCGACACGTTGGCACTGGCCTCCCGACAGCTGGTGCGGGTAGCGGCTGGCAAAGTCGGTCAGTTCCACCAGCTTCAACACCTCGGCGACCCGCTTGTGGCTGTCATCGGCGTTGACCTTTTGCATGCGTAGGCCGAA
Organism: Pseudomonas sp. LBUM1649; assembly: GCF_059716155.1. Classification (NCBI taxonomy): domain Bacteria; kingdom Pseudomonadati; phylum Pseudomonadota; class Gammaproteobacteria; order Pseudomonadales; family Pseudomonadaceae; genus Pseudomonas; species Pseudomonas sp. LBUM1649. The sequence continues at coordinate 4,963,561 of NZ_CP166807.1, read as the reverse complement.
CGCGACGTTTTGTTCCACGGTCATGTTGGGGAACAGCGCATAACTCTGGAACACCATGCCGATCCCGCGTTTTTGCGGGCTCAATGGCACGAGGTCGCGACCATCGAGCAGGATCTGGCCGCCATCCACCGAGGTCAGTCCGGCGATGCAACGCAGCAGGGTGGACTTGCCACAACCGGACGGGCCGAGCAGGGTGACGAACTCACCCTTCTGGACTTCGCAGTTGATGTCGCTGAACACCGTGGTGCCGGCGTAATTTTTCTGCAGATGTTGGACGCTGACATAGCTCATTCGCTTTTGTCCCTGTTCAAGATATTGGCCGCCCAGGTCAGAACCAGTACGAAGAAGAAGTAGGAAATCACCAGCGCACTGGTGAAGTGGCCGCTGCTGTTGCGCATGTTGTTGAGGTAGACCTGCAGGGTTTCGTAGCGGGTGCCGACGAGGATGTTGGCGAACACGAACTCACCGAACAGGAACGAAAACGACAGCAGCAGCGCCACCATCAAGCCCTTGCGCAGGTTCGGCAGCACTACCAGGAACGCTGCCTGGAAAGTGCTCGCGCCGAGCAACTGGGCGGAGTCCATCAGGTCGCGCAGGTTGATTGCTTGCAGGTTGTTGGTGATGGCGCGGTACATGAACGGCAGCGCTACGGTGAAATAGCAGCCGATCAGGATCCATGGCGTACCGACCATTGCAAACGGCCCGGAACCATAGAGCTGCAACAGCCCCACCGACGACACCACGGGCGGTACGGCGAAGGGCAGCAGGATCAGGATGTTCATCAGCGCATCGAGTTTGGGGAAGTGGTAATGCACCACGAACAGCAGCGGCAGAATCAGCACCACCGAAAGTATCAATGCACCGACGCAGACCAGCAGCGATTGGCCGAAAGCATTCAGAAAGCGCGGATCGCTCCACAGCTGCGCGTACCATTTGATGCTGAAACCGCTGGGCAGAATCGTTGCCGACCAACTGCTGGAAATCGAATAGATGAAGGTGCCGAGCAGAGGCAGCAACAGGATGGTAAACAGCAGGTAGACCACTACCCGATGGTAGATGCCGACAGGGCCCAATTCAGCGCGTGACATGGTAGCTCCTCTTCAACAGCAGCTGATGCACGATGGTCACCAGGGTCATCAACGCCACCAGCACCACGGCCAGGGCACTGGCCAGGTTCGGATCGAGGGAAATATCGCCCGAGACCATCGCCGCGATTCGGATTGGCATCACGTTGAAGTTGCCGGTGGTCAGGGCGTACACCGTGGCGTAGGCGCCGAGGGCGTTGGCCAGCAGGATCACGAAGGTGCCAAGCAGTGCCGGGGTCAGCACCGGCAGGCCGATGTGGCGCCAAAACTGCCAACCGTTGGCGCCGAGCAGCGCGGCGGACTCGCGCCAGTCTTCGCGCAAGGCGTCGAAGGCCGGGTAGAGCAGCAGCACGCCAAGGGGAATCTGGAAGTAGGTGTAGAGAATGATCACCCCGGTTTTCGAATACAGGTTGAAGTCCTGAATGATTCCGGCCTGTTTGAGCATGATGGTGAAGCTGCCGTTGAAACCCAGCAGGATGATGAACGCGAAGGCCAGCGGCACGCCGGAGAAGTTGCTGGTCATGTTGGCGAAGGCGTTGACGAAGTTGCGCAGCTTCGAGTCGACCCGGCGCAGGGAATAGGCACCGAGTACCGCGATGATGATGCCGAACACGCTGGACCAAAAACTGATCTCGAGGCTGTACTGGATCGCCTGCAGGTAAAACTTGGAACTGAAGATCCTGGTGAAGTTGGCCAGGCCCCAGCCGAACTCTTCCGACTCCAGGCTATTGGTCATCACCCACACCAGCGGGGCGATTTCGAACACGATGAAGAACAGGGTGAAAGGCACCAGGCACAAGGCTGCCAGCCATTTGCCGCGAGTCATGGCGTTCACTTGAGCAGCTCCCTGCACACAGGTTTGTCGTGGGGTACGCCCAATAGTTCACAGACGGTGCCGCAAATTTCGGTCTGTTTCGGCGTGGCATCGGCGTTGAAGCTGAAGGCATCGCCGAGCACGAACAGCGGCACTTCGCGTTCTTCGGGCAGCAGACCGTTATGGGATCGGTCGTTGTTCATGCCGTGGTCGGCGGTCACCAGCACCTGATAGCTGGCGTCGAGCCAGTTCTGTAGGTAGTCGGCGAGGATGATGTCCGCCGAGCGCGCGCTGTTGCGGTACTGCGGGGTGTCGAGGCCGTGCTTGTGCCCGGCGTCGTCGATGTTCATCGGGTGCACCAGCAGGAAATTTGGCGCCTGACGCAAGCGTAGGCTTTCGGCGTCGGCGAACAGGTGCGAGTCGGGGTAGTGATCGCTCCAGTAGAAATGCCCGTGCTGGATCGGAAGGGCGGGGTCGTCGGTGTGGCGATCCCGGGCCGCCACGAATGGGGAACGGTTGTACAACTCACTGACCCAGTGATAAGCCGCAGCGGCGGTTTTCAGGCCGGCATCGGTGGCGTAATGGTAGATGCTGCGCTGATTGGACAGGCGCGATACATTGTTGTGAACGATCCCGCTCTCGATCGGTGTCACGCCGGTGAGGATGCATTCGTAGAGCGGTCGGGACAGGGCCGGCAGCTCGCACTCCAGTTTGTAGAGTGCGGCGCGTCCTGCACCGACGTAAGCCTGCAGGTGCCCCATGGCGTGGCGGGCGACTTCGTAATTGAGGCCGTCGAGCACGACAAGGATGACGTTGTGCTTCATAGGGGCAAAACTCCGTGAAACAGGAATTCGGAAATCTCGAAAACATCACCATTCCTTGTGGGAGCGAGCCTGCTCGCGAAGGGGGCTTAACATTCAGAGCCAATGTTGAATGTCAGACCGCTTTCGCGAGCAGGCTCGCTCCCACAAGGATTTCCATCAGATCCCGCACTGGGGACCTACCGCATCATTTCATTTCTACGATGACTTCTTCGTTCCACTTCTGCGGCAGGGCCTTGGAGGTTTTTTCCCACGCATCCGCGTCCTTGATCGGCGTGACCTTTTTGTACTGCTCGTTTGGCAGCAGTTTGGACTTCACGTCTTCCGGCAGAGTGATGTGATCGGCGCGGATTGGACGGGCGTTGCCCTTGGCCAGGTTGATCTGGCCGGCGTCGCTGAAGATGTACTCGCGGGTCAGCTTGGCGGCGTTCGGGTTCTTCGCGTATTTGTTGATGATGGTGGTGTAGCCGGAAATCACCGAGCCGTCGGACGGGATCAGCACCACGTAGTCATCCGGATTGGCCATCTTGGCCTTGTAGCTCAGGCCGTTGAAGTCCCAGACCACGCCGACTTCGATCTCGCCTTTTTCCATGGCGCCTATGACCGGGTTGGACATCGACAAGCGACCTTGTTTAGCGAGGTCGGCAAATAGCAGCAGTGCCGGTTGCAGGTTTTTCTCATCGCCACCGTTGGCATAGGCAGCAGCCAGAACGCCGTTGGCAGCCTGGGCGGCGGTGCTCACGTCACCGATCGATACCTTGTATTTGCCGGTTTTGAGGTCAGCCCATTTGGTCGGTACGTCGGAGCCGTGCAGCAGCTTTTTGTTGACGATAAAGGCGATGGTGCCGGTATAGGCCAGCGCCCAGTGACCGTCCTTGTCTTTAGCCCAGGTCGGCACCTGGTCCCAAGTGGATGGCTTGTAGGGCTGGGTAACGTTCTGTTTCACCGCGATCGGGCCAAAGGCTGCACCGACGTCACCGATGTCGGCACTGGCGTTGTCTTTCTCGGCGGCGAACTTGGCGATCTCCTGGGCCGAGCTCATGTCGGTGTCGATGTGCTTGAGGCCGTATTTCTTCGCCAGATCTTCCCAGGTGCCTTTCCAGTTGGCCCAGTCATCGGGCATGCCGACACTGTTTACTGCGCCTTCCGCTTTCGCAGCGGCTTCAAGGGTTTTCAAATCATCAGCCGCCATGGCGGCGGTGCACATGGCAATGGTCGAGCCTAACAGTGATGCCAGGAAAAGCTGTTTCATTCCGAAGCTCCTATGGGCGTTTTCAACGCTGCGATTGCGATTGTGTTGGTCTAGGTCAGCAATACCTGAGCCAATCTAAGGCGGCTCAATGACACTTTGATGTCGCTCGTCGCCCCGATGGATGTTTATCTGCCCGGTATTGGCGGGTGCCAAGTAAGCGTAGACCATGGGCGAAGCCCCATTGCGCAAGGGACTTGGCCGATGTCTTGCAGGTTGTTGGACGAGTTGTTGGAATGACCGTCGGGCGGCTTTGTCATCTCTCGGTCATCTGCATTGCCTACGCTTGCAGGATCTTCAAACAGCCGATTTTCCCGCCGGTTCTGCCCTGAAAGAGTGCTGGTCTAGTCCAGATAGGTAACGTTGATGCGCGATGAGGCAACAAAAGCGGTGACAACCATTGGCCAAGTGCTTCAGGAGCAGCTTGATCACGGGCTGCTGGCTGCCGGGAGCAAGTTGCCAGCTGAACGCAAGCTCAGTGAGTTGTTTGGCACCACGCGCATTACCGTGCGCGAGGCGTTGCTGCAGCTCGAAGCCCAAGGCCAGATCTATCGCGAAGAGCGTCGTGGCTGGTTCGTGTCGCCGCCGCGCCTGGCCTATAACCTGATGCAACGCAGCCACTTTCACGCCATGGTCAGCGCCCAGGGGCGAGTGCCGTCCACAGAAGTCATTTCAGCGCGATTGCAGCCGGCATCGGCGGCGGTCTGTGCCTGGTTACAGTTGCCGGCGTTGTCGAGCGTGATTCAGGTCTGTCGTTCGCGGCGTATCGATGGGCGACTGGTGTTGTACGTGGAGCACTATCTGAATCCGCAGTATTTTCCGGGCATCCTGGATTTCGACTTGAATCAGTCGATCACCGAGCTGTATGCGCGGCACTACGACCTGCACTACGGGCGGGTGCGCTTCGAGATCGTGCCGACGGCGTTGTCGGCAGACGCGGCGGCCGCATTGCGGGTGTCGGTGGGCAGTCCTGGACTGCGCATCGCCCGGGTCAATTACGATCAGCATGAGCGGCTGATCGATTGTGACCTGGAGTTTTGGCGCCACGATGCGATCCATGTGGGGGTCGATGTGGGCGTCGATGTGGCCTGAACCTGGCCGTCGCAGGCTCTAGCCCTTATCCGAAACGGTAGATGTCCATGCCCAACGCGCCCAGGGTGAATCCCTGGTGGGCAATGCTGAACTGGCCCCCGGCACTGCGGGCAAAGTACAACGGCAACAAATGTTCATCGCTGGGATGGTTACGCACCGCGTTCGGTGCTTGCCGGCGATAGTCGTGCAAGGCGGCCTCATCGTTTGCCGCCAGCTTTTCGATCATCCAGTCGCGGAATACCTGAGCCCAGGGTTGCACGCTCTCGGGGCCGGCATGCCAGTCCAGCTCTCGCAGGTTGTGGGTAATACTGCCGGAGCCGATCAACAGCACGCCCTGTTCGCGCAAGCCTGCCAGGGCATGGCCAACTCGGGCCTGTAGCGCCGGGCCGCCTCGGGTGGGCTGTGAAACCTGCACAATCGGGATATCGGCCTGCGGGTACATCAACGACAGCGGCACCCAGACGCCATGGTCGAACGGTCGTGTGTTGTCGATGCGGGCGGGAAGGGCATTGGCGTGTAACAGATTGACCACCTGTGCGGCCAACCCAGGGTTACCGGGGGCCGGGTATTGCACCTCGAACAGTGCCCGTGGAAAACCGCCGAAGTCATGCCAGGTGTCTGGCTGCGGGTTGCCGCCGACCAGCAGTTCATCGCTTTCCCAGTGCGCGGAGACAATCACGATGGCGTCTGGCCTGGGCATTTCTGCCGCCAGGCGAGCGAGGGCCGGCCCGCTCGCGCCAGGTTCCAGGGCCAGCATCGGCGAGCCATGGGATATGTACAGGCTGGGGAACATGGATGAGCTCCTGAGAGTTAAGATAGCGCCATCTTCTGTCAGATCATTGATCTAAATCTAATATAAGTTTTAGGGTGTTTTGATCGAATTTTCGGGGTTATTTATGCAGCCGGAGTTTTGGCACAAAAAGTGGGCGTCGAATCAGATCGGCTTTCACTTGCCGCAAGTGAATCCCTATCTGCAAAGGTTTTGGCCGCAATTGGGTGTGGAGGACGGCGCCCGCGTGCTGGTGCCGTTGTGTGGGAAGAGTCTGGATTTGTTGTGGCTCGCACGCGAAGGCCATGAGGTGTTGGGAATCGAACTGTCGGAAAAGGCCATTGAGGATTTCTTCAATGAGCACCATTTCGACCCTGATGTCAGCGAGCAGGGCCCGTTCAAGGTCTATCGGGCGGGCTCGATCGAGCTTTGGTGCGGTGATTTTTTTGCGTTGACTGCCGGTGATGTTGCCGATTGCGCCGCTCTTTACGACCGCGCCGCGCTGATTGCGCTACCGCCGCCAATGCGTGAGCAATACGCCGCGCATCTAACGCGGATTCTGCCGAAGGATGCGCTTGGGTTGTTGATTACGCTGGATTACGACCAGGCGCAGATGCCCGGTCCGCCGTTTGCTGTGCTCGATGAAGAGGTGCAGCGGTTGTTCGGTGCTTCGTGGACGCTGAAGATCCTGGAAGATCAGGATGTGCTGAGCGAGGGCGGGAAGTTTCTGGAGGCAGGAGTCACGCGGCTTGAGGAGCGCGTTTATCGGGTTTCCAGCCGGTAATCGAAATCAGCAGAAAAAAAAGGCCCGCATCACTGCGGGCCTTCTTGTTTACTTCGCCAGCTCTCAACCGCGACGACGCGCCAGTGCGTCGATGCGCTCTTCCAGCGGCGGGTGGCTCATGAACATGCGGGCGAAGCCCTGTTTGATGCCACCATTGATGCCGAAGGCATTCAGGGTGTCAGGCATATGCACCGGCAGGCCCTGTTCCGCACGCAGGCGTTGCAGTGCGCCAATCATCGCATTGGTACCGGCCAGGCGTGCACCGGCTTCGTCGGCGCGGAATTCGCGTTTGCGCGAGAACCACATGACGATGGCACTGGCCAGGATACCCAGGACCAGTTCGGCGAAGATGGTCGCCACGTAGTAGGCAATGCCCTGGCCTTCTTCGTTCTTGAAGATCACCTTGTCGACAAAGTTGCCGATGATCCGTGCGAAGAACATCACGAAGGTGTTCACCACGCCCTGGATCAAGGCCAGGGTGACCATGTCGCCATTGGCCACGTGGCCAATTTCGTGGGCCAGGACGGCTTTCACTTCATCCGGCGAGAAACGCTCCAGCAGGCCCTGGCTTACGGCGACCAGTGCGTCGTTCTTGTTCCAGCCCGTGGCAAAGGCGTTCGCCTCGTAGGCCGGGAAGATACCGACTTCGGGCATCTTGATCCCGGCTTCGCGGGACAGTTGCTCGACCGTTTGCAGTAGCCATTGCTCGTGACGCGTGCGCGGCTGGCTGATGATTTGGGTGCTGGTGCTCATCTTCGCCATCCACTTGGAGATGAACAGCGAGAACAGGGAACCAGCGAAACCGAAGACCGCACAGAAAATCAGCAGCTGATTGAGGTTGAGATCAACCCCATTGGCCGCCATGAACCCGTTGAAGCCGAAAAGGCTCAGGGTGATGCTGGCAATCAGCACGACCGCCAGGTTAGTGGCCAAGAACAGCAGGATGCGCATCATGGTTGTAGAAATCTCCTCATGCTAAAGATGTAGCGTACTGCGGGGTATATAAGGTGCTGCAACGGGGTATTCAACCGAGTGACTATTTCAAACTGTGTCCTACAGCGATAGCGTAGCTGTTTGCAGGGCATTTCCGACGTGGGAAGGCGAAGTGTTTGTCAGGCCACCGGCGGCTGAGTGCCCGTCGTTACTCGACGTGACCAGGCAATGTGTCATTGCACAGGCTTCGAGGCAGAGGTCATGGGTAGGGCACAAGCATGTGTTGCAGAATGAATCAACGTGCGATGTTTCTGGCATCGCACGGTGACAGGCCGCTTACTGGCGATAGGATTTGAGGAAATTGCCAATGCGTCCGATGGCCATGTCCAGGTCATCGACGCGCGGCAGGGTCACGACGCGGAAGTGGTCGGGCCATGGCCAGTTGAAGGCCGTGCCTTGCACCACCAGCAGCTTCTCCGAGAGCAGCAGGTCGAGGACGAACTTTTCGTCGTTGTGGATCGGGCAGACCTTCGGGTCGATCCGCGGGAACGCATACAGCGCGCCCATCGGTTTGACGCAGCTCACGCCAGGAATGTCGTTGAGCAGTTCCCAGGTGCGGTTACGCTGTTCCAGCAGGCGCCCTTGCGGCAGCACCAGATCGTTGATGCTTTGATAGCCACCCAGCGCGGTCTGGATCGCGTGCTGGCTTGGCACGTTGGCGCACAGGCGCATGTTGGCCAGCATGTCGATACCTTCGATGTAGCTCTGGGCGTGGTGTTTCGGTCCGGAAATGGCGATCCAGCCGGAACGGAAACCGGCCACGCGATAGGACTTGGACAAGCCGTTGAAGGTCAGGCACAACAGGTCCGGCGCCAGGGACGCGGTGCAGATGTGCACGGCATCGTCGTAAAGGATCTTGTCGTAGATCTCGTCGGAAAAAACCACCAGGTTGTGCTGGCGGGCCAGTTCCAGCATGCCCAGCAGGACTTCTTTCGAATACACCGCACCGGTCGGGTTGTTCGGGTTGATGATGACCAGCGCCTTGGTGTTCGGGGTGATCTTGGCCTTGATGTCGGCCAGGTCCGGCCACCAGTTGGCCTGCTCGTCGCACAGGTAATGCACCGGGTTACCGCCCGACAGGCTCACCGCGGCGGTCCACAACGGGTAGTCGGGAGCCGGTACCAGCACTTCGTCGCCGTTGTTGAGCAGGGCCTGCATCGACATCACGATCAGTTCGGAAACGCCGTTGCCCAGGTAGATGTCCTCGATGCCGACACCTTCCACCTGCTTTTGCTGGTAGTACTGCATGACGGCCTTGCGCGCACTGAACAGGCCCTTGGAGTCGCTGTAACCCTGGGCGGTCGGCAGGTTGCGGATCACGTCCTGGAGGATTTCGTCCGGCGCTTCGAAACCAAAGGGCGCCGGGTTGCCGATGTTCAGCTTGAGGATGCGATGGCCTTCCTCTTCCAGGCGTTTGGCGTGCTTGAGCACTGGGCCGCGAATGTCGTAGCAGACGTTGGCGAGCTTGTTCGATTTGCTGACCTGCATGGCGATGTGTTCCCGAAAATGAACGATCCAGGCGGCGTATGGACAACCGTGCTGGGAATCCTGCGTATTCACACAGGCCTGACGCCTTGAATGCAGCACCCATAAATCCGTTTGAATGCGCGTGGTCTGGCTGCCAGACTGGCGTTTGACGAGGCGCAATCATACGTGCCGCCCGATCCGTGGAAAAGGTACAGATCGGGCTTTTTCAGCTGCTGAGGTGTGATGATGGAAAAGTTGGAAAAAACCCTGGAAGAATGGAAAGCCATGCTTGATCCGGAGCAGTACAACGTTTGCCGCCTCAAGGGCACCGAACGCCCGTTTTCCGGTAAGTACAATGGCACCAAGACCGACGGTATTTACCACTGCATCTGCTGCAACGAGCCGTTGTTCGACTCCAGGACCAAGTTCGATTCCGGCTGCGGCTGGCCAAGCTTTTATGCACCGATCGGCGATAGCGCCATGACCGAGATTCGTGATGTCAGCCACGGCATGATCCGTACCGAAGTGGTCTGCGCCAAATGCGATGCGCACCTGGGACACGTATTCCCGGACGGGCCGCCGCCAACAGGTCTGCGTTATTGCATCAACTCGGTGTGCCTGGACCTGGTGCCACGCGAGTAATGCGAGCCCTGTAGGAGCGAGCATGCTCGCGATGGACCAGAAAACAACACGGGGCACCAGGCGTCCCGCGTTATCGTTGGCGACCATCGCGAGCATGCTCGCTCCTACAGTGGTTGATGTTTAATTAATTAAATTGCACACAATTCAATTGCTCGCTATGTTTGTCACATCACCCCCTACTCGAGTGTCCCAATCATGAGCGACAACCTCCTGAGCATCCCTTGCACCACCATCAAGGGCGAACAAAAGACCCTGGCGGATTACGCCGGCAAAGCTGTGCTGGTGGTCAACACCGCCAGCAAATGCGGCTTCACCCCGCAATACAAAGGCCTTGAGGAACTGTGGCAGACCTACAAGGATAAAGGCCTGGTGGTGCTCGGTTTCCCCTGCAATCAATTTGGCAAGCAGGAGCCGGGTAACGAAGGGGCGATCAGCGAGTTCTGCGAGCTGAACTACGGTGTCAGTTTCCCGCTGTTCAAAAAAATTGAAGTCAATGGTGACGGCGCCCATCCCTTGTTCGTGCAGTTGAAAAAGCGTGCACCGGGTGTGCTCGGTTCCCAGGGTATCAAGTGGAATTTCACTAAATTTTTGATCGGCAAGGACGGCCAACTGGTCAAGCGCTTCGCCCCGGCGACCAAGCCGCAGGATTTGAGCCGCGAGATCGAAGCCCTGCTTAAATGAACACCTTGTCCGTCGATTCCCTGAACCTCGACAGCCAGCTCTGCTTCAAGTTATACGCGGCTTCCCGGGCGGTGATTCGGGCTTACAAGCCGATGCTCGATCAACTGGGCCTGACTTACCCGCAGTACCTGGCGATGCTGGTGTTGTGGGAATGGCAGGAAACAACCCCGGAGCAGCCCACGGTCAAGGCGCTGGGTGAGCGTCTGGCTTTGGACTCCGGCACGCTGACGCCGTTGCTCAAGCGTCTTGAGCAACTGCAACTGGTCCAGCGCCAGCGCTCGGCGCGCGATGAGCGTGAAGTGCACTTGAGTCTGGCGCCGGCCGGCACCGCGCTGCGTGATCAGGTCGGGCCGCTCAAGTCCCGCCTGTTGTGCGACAGCGGTGTGGACCTGGATCGCCTGAATGACCTGCGCGACGGCCTTGATCACTTGCTGGGGCAAATCAAGGCGTTGTCGTAGCGGGTATCCACACGTCCAGCAGGGCGGCCAGCTCTTCCCGACGGAAAGGTTTGGCCAGGTAGTCGCTCATGCCCGCCGCACGGCAGCGTTCGCGTTCTTCGGACATGGCGTTGGCGGTCAGGGCGACGATGGGCAGTTGCGGCCAGCGACCGCTGCGACGGATTTGCCGACTGGCTTCATAGCCGTCCATGACCGGCATATTACAATCCATCAGCACCAGTTCGAAGTCGCGGCTCTCCAATTGATCCAGCGCCTCGGCTCCATGCGCGGCGACGACCACGTCGCAACCGAGTTTACCCAACATGCCCTTGGCCACCAGTTGGTTGACCGGGTTGTCCTCGACCAGCAGCACCCGCGCACGTCGCTGCGGGACGCGGGCGTCGACCCGGGTATCGTTGGGGGTGTCGGTTTTCGCCAGCAGGATTCGCCGCAAGGTCTGATGCAGCGCATTGCGTGCCAGGGGGCGTGCCTGCTGCTGCAGGGGGGCGAGGGCGTTGGCTTGTTCGCTGGGCATGAAGCTGCCGTAAGCGGTCACCAGCAGAATCGGCGCGCGGATGGTGGGGCGCAGGTTGAACAGGCACTCGGGGCAATCGGTGATCAGTACATCGGGGTCCAGGCCGAGCAACGGGTCATCGATCGAACGCTGCTGATAATCAAGCCCCCAACCGGGCAACACGTTGCTCAGCAGTTCCGCCAAACCGCTGCTGGCGGCGGTAATTGCAATGACCTTGCCCTGCAGGGGAGCCGGGGCAAGTGCCCTGGTGTGACTGGGCAGTGGCAGTTGCGCGCAGAACTGGCTGCCGAAACCGGGTTCAGAGCTAATGGTGAGCCGGCCTTGCATGGCTTCGCACAGGTTGTAGGTCAGGGCCAGGCCCAACCCGGTACCGCCAAATTGTCGGGTGATCCCGGCACCGGCCTGGGTGAAGGGCTGGAAGATCTTGACTTGAGCATCCCGAGGGATGCCGATGCCGGTGTCGCAGACTTCGATGCTGACGCCGTCCTGGCAGGTCGACAGACGCACATCGACCCGGCCGAAACGGGTGAACTTGAGCGCATTGGACAGCAGGTTGCTGACGATCTGCCGGACCCGTGTCGGATCGCCGAGCACCAGTGCTGGAAAGTCCGGATCGATCAGGCAGGTCAGTTCGACACTCGGCGCGGCATTCTGCGACAGCAGGTTGGCGGTGTCTTCGATCAGCGAGCCCAAGTCAAACGGGATGTGCTCGAGCTCGAGCTGGCCGGCATCGAATTTCGACAGGTCGAGAATATCGTTGAGCAACTCCACCAGCACTTTGCCCGAGTCATGGGCGATGGCCAGCTGTTGCTGTTGCTCGGCGCTCAGCGGGCCGTCCAGCGACAGCGCGATCATGCCCAGCAGGCCATTGAGGGGCGTGCGAATTTCGTGGCTCATGTTGGCCAGGAACACTGAGCGCGCTTCGGCCATATCCAGGGCGGTACTGCGGGCGACTTCCAGTTCCTGATTGGATTGACTGAGCCGGGCATTGATGGCCTCGAGTTCGGTCGTGCGCGCCGAAACGATGTTTTCCAGCTGGCCAAGATAGTCGGTCAGGCGGTTTTCGGCGTTGCGTCGCTGCTGGATTTCGGTGGCGATGTTTTCGAATTGCTGGTTGGCGACTTTCACCAGCACGCCGATTTCATCATTGGCATGTCCCGCCGGACATTCCAGTGATGTCGGCTCCGCGCTGCGCGGATCACGGCCGCTGAGTTCGCGGATGACCCGCACCAATGGCTTGGTCAGCATCACGTAGAACAACGCCAGGAGGATACCGGTCAGGAGCAGGCTGCGGGCGAAACCATTGAGCAGGGTCACCTCGGCCCGCCGCAGGAAGCGGTAGCCGAACGAGTAAGTGTCGACGTCCAGTTGCAGTGTGCCCAGGGATTCGCTGGGCAGATGATCCAGGTACAGGCGGTCTTCGAACTGCCGTTTGGCCCCGAACAAAAGGTCACTCAATACCCGATAGCCGCTTTGCAGGCCAGGACGCTTGACGTTGGCCAGGATACTACCGTTGTTGTCTGTCAGTTTCGCACCGATGATCGCAGGCGAGCGCAGCAGGCCCAAGGCCAGTTCCTGGGCGAGTTCGGCGTCGATGTTGTAGGCGATGCGCGAGGCGGGGTTGTGACTGATTTCGAGCAAAGACAGTATTTCGCGGTTGATGGAGGCGTCTTCACTGGCATAATCGATGCCTATTTGCAGCACGCTGAGCAGCATACCCAGAACGAAACCGACCAGCACGGTGAGCCGCGCTTGTTTGTAAGACAGCCGGTTGGTGAACTTGATATCCATGGGGTGTTGAATCACTTCCGTTTTCCTTCGCTGCTCAAGCATAGTCGATCATGCAGGGTGATCCCACGAGCCCTGCTACAGGGCGGTTGACCGTTCATCGAACGCTGTGTTTCGTCGCTGTATCGCCATCATTACTGTGAACGTGCCCGAGGAGAAGACGTGGATTCCAGATTAAATGCTTTTCTTGAACGTGCCGATGCCGTTCTGGCCCGTATCGAACCGCTGCTGCCCACCCCTCGGCAAGCCATCGACTGGACACATTGCCTGGCGGCGCGCTGGCAGCGCGAGGGGCGCAGCGGTTTTCTGCTGCCGCTGCAAGTCAGCCTGGACATGCGCCTGAGCGACCTGATCGGCGTCGACCGCCAAGTGGAGCAACTGGGGCGAAATACCCGTCAGTTCCTCGATGGCATGCCGGCTAACCACGCCCTGCTCTGGGGTTCGCGCGGCACCGGCAAATCGTCGCTGGTGCGCGCTTTGCTGGCCGAACACGCCAAGGCCGGTCTGCGCCTGATCGAAATAGAGCGTGATCACCTGGCAGACTTGCCGCGGGTGGTCGAGCAGATCGCCAAGCTGCCGCAGCGTTTCGTGCTGTTCTGCGATGACCTGTCGTTCGAGTCGGGCGAGGGCGATTATCGCGTGCTCAAAAGCGTTCTCGACGGTTCGCTCGAACAGGCACCGGACAACGTGTTGCTGTACGCCACCTCCAACCGTCGCCACCTGGTGCCGGAAAAGGAAAGCGATAACGAAAACTGGAAACGGGTCGATGGCGAATTGCACCCCAGCGAGGCAGTGGAAGACAAGATCGCCCTGTCGGACCGCTTCGGTTTGTGGCTGTCGTTCTATCCGTTCACCCAGGAACACTTCCTCGACGTCGTCGAACACTGGATCGGTCAATTGGCCGACAAGGCAGGCCTTGCGTGGCAGCGCACCGAAGAGCTGGACATCCTAGCGGTGCGCTGGGCCACGGGGCGTGGCAATCGTAACGGACGTTGCGCGTATCAATTTGCCCGCTACTGGGTGGGGCTCAAACTGTTGGAGCACAAGGCATGATTGATTTACACAAGAGCGGCCAGGGCCTTGAGGGCTACGGCATGCTGCACGCGCAGCTGGAATCCTTGCTGGCGGACGAGCGCGACTTCATTGCCAACGCCGCTCAGTTTTCGGCGTTCCTGTTCAATCAGCTCGAGGGCTTGAACTGGGCCGGGTTCTACCTCAATCGTAATGAAGAGTTGGTGCTGGGTCCGTTTCAAGGGCAAATCGCCTGCGTCCGGATTCCCTTCGGTCGGGGCGTGTGCGGAACGGCGGCGGCGACCTTGCAGACCCAGCGGGTCGAAGACGTGCACGCATTTGCCGGGCATATCGCCTGCGACAGTGCGTCGAACAGCGAGCTGGTCGTGCCCTTGGTCAAGGACGGTCGCCTGATCGGCGTGCTCGACCTCGACAGCCCGCAACTGGCGCGTTTCACCGCGCAGGATCAAGCGGGTATCGAGCAACTGGCGGCTATTTTCCTGCGTCTGACCGACTGCTGATCACACTTTCAAGCCTGCCTTGATCAGCAGGCTTGACGCGTCCACTGCATCGACCTGTTGTGGGTCGAGGAAGCGCCGGGCGTACTGCAGATAAATCTGTGCGTTGATGAACAGCTCGAACAACTGCGGGTCGATGTGGGCATCCCGGCACATGGTGGCCATGATGCCCAGCGCTTCACTCAGGGTCTTGGCTTTCTTGTAGGGGCGGTCGGCGGCGGTCAGCGCTTCGAAGATATCGGCAATCGCCATCATCCGCGCCGGCAGGCTCATTTGCTCACGCTTCAAGCGTTTTGGATAACCGGTGCCATCCATTTTTTCGTGGTGGCCGCCGGCAATCTCCGCGACGTTGCCCAGGTGTTCGGGGAAGGGCAGTTGGCTGAGCATCAGAATCGTCTGCACCATGTGGTGGTTGATGATGTAGCGCTCCTCAAAGGTCAAGGTGCCTCGGGCAATGCTCAAGTTGTAGAGCTCGCCGCGGTTGTACTTGTAACGCGGGACATCGAGCTTGAAGCCCCAGGGATTGTCCTGGGCAATCAATTCGGTTTCGGCGCGCTCGAACAGATGCTCGGGCCGGTCCGCCAGCAACGCTTCGCGAACGGGCAGTGTCGGTGCCGGCGTCCGCGCCTGGCGCTGGTTCTCTTCCCAGGAAATACCCAGCCGGTCATCCAGGGTTCGCGTCCAGGTGCGTTGAGCGATACTGCGCAGGCGTTGCAGGTCAGCCTCGGCCATGGCCTCGCCGCCGAGGTTGCAGCGGGCGATGAAGGCGAAATCATCATCGAGCCCCGCCAGGGTGGCATCGCGCTGATGCGCCAGCTGTTGCTCGTCGCCACCTTGGGCAATGGCTTGCCAATAGCTGATCCAGGCATCGCGCTTGAGCACTTCGAAGCGGGTACGTATTTCGTGGATGCGGTCGTTCAGGGTTTCGAGTTTGGTGGCTTTGTCGACGACATACTCCGGGGTTGTCACCTTGCCGCAGTCATGCAGCCAGGCGGCGATGTGCAGCGCCTCCCACTCATCGTCCGTGGGCTGATAGTCGCGCAAGGCCGGGTCCTGGCTGGCTGCCGCGGCCTGGGCGAGCATCAGCGTCAGGGCCGGTACTCGTTGGCAATGGCCGCCGGTGTAGGGGCTCTTGGCATCAATCGCGCCGGCCAGCAGTTTGATGAAGGCGTCCAGCAGCTGTTTTTGCCGGTCTTGCAAGCGCTGGCTTTCGATACTCACAGCGGCCGCACCGGACACCGCCTGCAAGAACGCGATGCGGTCGGGACGCAGTTTGTCCAGGTCGCTCTGGTTACCGCTGTCGGCCAACAGAAACACCAGCAGGCCGACGGTTTCGTTGTGACGATTGTGTAAGCGGATGCCGATCAGGTGAACGCGGGGACAGACCATTGCCAGCAGGACTTGCTGTAAATCCCCCGCCTGTTCGAAACCGAGCTGGGTGACGACGCTATCGGCCTTCGATAGCTGCTGCAGCCAGGCGGGGCTGTGCGCGTCCTGAAACCCGTGGGCGCAAAGGTCGAATGAAGACAGGGCTTGTGCCGTGTCGTTGATCACCAGGCCTTGGGGTTCCATCAGATCGCCATCCCCTTCGCGCAGGTAGATCAGGCCGGCCTGGGCCTGGCCAATCCTTACCGTTTCAAACAGCACCCGCTCCAGCAATGGGGCAAACCGGGTCTCGGCGCTCAGGCTGTCAGTGATCTGGAAGAAGCTCGCCAGGGTGTCTTTCATGCGCGCCATCGACACGCTCAGTTGGTCGACCTCGAGCACCGGAGAGCGGCGTGCGGCGGGAAAGTTGAAATCGAAACTGCGAATCGCATCCGCCTCCTGCACCAGGGCGCGCAGGGGCTTGACCAGGATCCTGGAGGTCAGCCATCCCAGTGGCACGCACAACAGCAGGGTCGCCAGGGTAATCAGCGCGCCTTGCCAGCGTATGCGGTAGGCGTCGACGAGCAATTCATCTTCGGGTACCAACATCGCCAGTTGCAGTCCCTGGGGGCCGCCTTCCTGGATGCTGCTGCGGGCAACGATCCATTGACGACCCATGGCAGTCAGGCGATTGCCCTGCGCAGGATTGTCGAGCAGTGCTTCCAGGGCGGGACTCAGGTCGACGGCCTTGCTCAGGCGGGCGGTTTGATCGTCAACGATCAGGCGACGGCTGTCGGGATAAGCGATGGCATTGCCTTGGGCATCGAACAGCACGATCTCAGTAGCGGGCGTCACCACATGTTTGGCCAGGGTGGCCGAGAGCTCGGCCAGGGTCAGGTCGGCAGCGATCACGGCATGCTCGCCGCTGCGCCGCGCCAGGGTGGTACCGACGTTGTGAGTCGAAAAAAAAACGTAGGGCTCGGTGGTGATCTGGTCAAGGTCCTGGCTGGCGCTGATAAACCAGGCGCGGCTGCGCGGATCGTAGGTTTCGCCGAGGTTGTCCTGACGGCTGACGAGCGTCAGTTCCTGATCGAAAAACAGGAATTGCGAATGCGCCTGGCCACTGCTGTTTCGCTCGATACTCCAGACCTGATAGGCCGCAGTATCCGGGGCCTTGAGCAGCGCTTTCAGATCTGGCGTGCGCAGCGGGCGAACCATGAAAAAGTCGCCGGTGTCGTACCCCAGGTACAACGAAGCCAGGTCGGGGTTGTCCTTGAGTGACTGACTGAAGGGCTGGAGCAGCGCCAGGCGCTGTTGCAGATCGGGGGACAGGGCTGCGGGGTTGAGCCTCAACAGGCTCAGCAAATGTCGAATCGGCTCATAGGTCGCGTGCAGGTCCAGGCGCACGTCCTGCTCGATTCGACTGAACAGCTTTTCACTGCTCGAAAGAATGATTTGAGTGGTTTGCCGGTAGTTGAAAATGCCCAGCACGATCCCGGTCAGCAACAGCAGGCAAGTGAACATCACGCTGATATGAACGTGCAGGGGAAACCGCCGTTGATCCGGGCGCAGTGGGCTGGGCATGCAGGTCACTCCGTGATGGTTAACACACTGCTCCGCGTCCAAGCATAGTTAAGGCTCGCTTATTGTGCTGGCGTCGTTTTGCTCGATTTGTTGCAGTAATGCCTGCTCCAGCTCGAGCAGGGCGCGCTCCACGGCGTCGCAGCATTCGCTCACTTTCTCGGGGGAAAAGCGCTCGTGGCAGGTTGCTTCCAGCGCCTCGCAGCTGTCGATCAACCGAGTGGCCTGGACGATTCGGGCGGCGCCCTTGATTTTATGGGCAATGTCGAGAAATGCCTGGGGGGCCGGTGTGCCGGACAACGCCAGCAGATCCTGTCGATCCAGGCGGTTGCTGTTCAACAGTTCGGTCAGCAGGCGCAGGTTCAACGCCGGGTTGCCCCCCGTCAACAAATGCAAGCCTTGCAGGCTGAAGGCCGGGGCGACGACCGTGGGCTGGATACCCTTGACCCATTGACTCAAGGCGACCAGGGAGAGTGGCTTGAACAGGCAGTCGTCCATCCCGGCCTGTTTGCAACGTTGAATCTCTTCGGGCTGAGCGTTGGCGGTAAAGCCCAAGAGGGTGCAGCGCGGCTGTTGCGTGAGCTGTTCATGGCGACGAATGGCTTGGGCCAGTTCGTATCCGTTCATGACCGGCATGTTGCAATCGGCGATCACCAGGTCGAATGCGTCGGATTTCCACGCGTCCAATCCAGCCTGGCCATCTGCCGCGACGCTGAATCGATGGCCCAGAAATTCCAGCTGCTGGCACATCAGCAAGCGATTGGCCGCGTGGTCGTCGACCACCAGCACATTCAAAGGGACCGTAGCGCAGTGGATGGGGGGCTCAGCTATTTGTTCCCTGGATTCACGAGGCAGCGTGGGTAACGGCAATGAAATCCTCACTCGGGTACCGACGCCCGGCTGGCTGCTCAAGTGCAGGCTGCCGTTCATCATTTCGCACAGGTTGCGGCTGATCACCAGGCCAAGCCCGGCACCGCCCCTGGCCGACTGCCCGGCATTACCGGCCTGGGCGAAAGGTTCGAACAGGCGTTGCTGATCCTCATGGCTGATTCCCGGGCCACTGTCTTCGACCAGCAGCAGCATTTGCACCCGGTCAGCCTCGCAGGTCATGTGCAGGGCGACAATAATCCTGATCTGGCCGTGCTCGGTAAACTTGATGGCATTGCTGACCAGGTTCGACAACACCTGCTTGAAGCGCAGGGGATCGAGCAACACGTCGACCGTCGGATTGGCCGGGTTGAGTTCCAGTTGCAGTTCGAGCCCCTTCTGTCGGGCCAGCCCATCGAAGATACGCGCCACCGACGCCACGATTTCCTCTGGATTGACCCGTTCCGGATTCAGGCTCAGGTGCCCGGACTCGATGCGGGCAATATCGAGGATGTCCCCGATCAGTTCCAGCAGGTCCTTCGCCGAATGGTACGCCACATCAATGGCGGGACGATCCGGGTGGTGGTGTTCGATGCGCTTGAGCGTCAGTTCGAGCATGCCGATGACGGCATTCATCGGGGTGCGGATTTCATGACTCATGGTTGCCAGGAACGTGCTCTTGGCCCGGTTGGCTTCGTCGGCACGCTCTTTGGCGCAACGCAGGTCATCGAACAATTGCCGCCGTTCGCTGATGTCGATCCAGCCACCAATGATGCCTTGCACCTCACCGCTTGAGTCGCGGTAGGGAAGAATCCAGTGATAGATCGTCAACCGGCGGCCGCCAATGTGCAGCGCACGGTCAAGGATCATGGGCGTGCCCTCGGCCACGACACGCTGGTAATCGGCCTGGTACTCCCGAGCTTCGAAGGCGTTGCTCATGGTGCCCTGGATCACGCTTTTACCGATCACGTTTTCGCGTTTTGCGTTGAAGGCTTGCAGGTAACTGTCATTGCAACTTTGCAGCAGTCCTTGACGATCACGCACATAAATCGGGTGAGGCGTGCCGTTGACCAATGAACCCATGAACTCCAATTGATCGTTCAGCGCTCGCTCGGCCGCCCTGCGTTGATTGATCTGGCGCCGCATGTAAGCGTTCCAGGTCACGGAGATCAACAACAGCAATCCCGCACCGATGACGATCTGATAGAACACCCGTTGATAATTGCGCCAGGTACTTTGCGAGGAGGCCGAATAGCCGCGCCAACGGCTGTTGATGACGCCCAGCTCCTGCGGCGCGATGCTCAACAGTGCCTTGTTGAGGATGTCATTGAGTTCCTTGGCCTCGCGCCCGGTTGCCAGGGAGAATGCCGCCTGCTGGGTGCCGATGGTGGTGCTGATTTGCAGATCGGTTTCGAACAGTTGCGATGCGATGAAGTAGTTGGCGATCACCAGCGAGTTCACCGCTCCTTCCACCCGGCCTTCGGCAAGCATTTCTACGGCGCTGAAGGTGTCCGGGGTCTTGATCACCCGGATCTGCGGAAACTCGCTACGCAGATAGTCGATCAGGGGGTTGCCACGGGCAATGGCCAGGCTCTTGCCCTGAAGCTGTGCAAGGTTTGTCGGACTGTCATGCGCCTTGCGTGTCAACAGGACGTAGGAGTTCTGCAGGTACGGGCGGGTAAAGTTCAGCAAGGTATCCCGTCGCGCGCTAGGGAGCAGCGCGGCGATCAGGTCGGCCTGGTCGGTCTTGATTCGCTCGATCATGTCGCTGTCGCTGCGGCTGCGCTGAATGTCGAAGCGCAGGCCGGTACGCAATCTGATCAACTCAAGCAGATCCGCGGCAATCCCGCGAAAGTTGCCGGCACTGTCAAAAAACGTCAGCGGCGCATAGGCCTCATTGACGACCACCCGGACCACCGGATGTTGCGCCAGCCAGCGCTCCTCACTGTAACTGAGCTCCAGTTTTTGATCGGTGAGCAGGATATCGCTCCCGGCGCTCCAGCGTTTGGCGATGTTTTCCCGTTCGCTGGCGGGGATAGCCGCGAGCGTCGTATTGATGATGTCGAGCAGTTGTGGATTGGTCTTGTGCACGGCAAAGCTGAAACCATGGGCTTCGTGCTTGCCGAAACTGGCCATGCGAATGTTGTTCAGATAGCCCTTGTTGATCATGTAATGGGTTGAAATGGTGTCACCGAGAAAAACATCGGCCTGGTCGAAAGCAACGGCATTGATTGCGTTCTGGTAGGAGGGATAGGACGTGATGATTGCCTTCGGATACAACGCCTTTACCTCCTCCAGGGGCAAGTAGTGATACAGCATGCTGAGCCGCAACCCGGAAAGTCCATCATTGAGCGGCCGGGTTTCGCCTTCTCGAGTCACCAGGACCGGTTGATCTACCGCATAAGGCCTGGAAAGCGCGATGTGGTCATTGCTCGCCTCGAATCCGTTGGCGGTGCCCAGCAGGTCTACCTCGCCGTTTTCGAGCGCTTCGATCGCAGCTCCCCGGGAGGTGAAGCGCTGGACCTTGATGGGCAGGCCAAGGACCTTGCCAAGTATGCCCGCGTAATCCGCAGTAAAACCTTCGTAGTCACGACCGCTGCTGGTCAGGTCGAAGGGGGGATAGTCTGGCGCTGAAGTACCCAGGATCAGTTCATGTTTACCCTCGATCCAATGTCGTTGTGATTGATCCAGCTGGACTTCGAGGTGCAGGGGCGCTGAGCGACTGAGCAAGGTGAATTGTTCAGGGGCCTGCGCGGCTTGCAACGAGGTGCACAGGCACAAACCTGTGGTCATGATCAGCAGATAGTCCTTCAAGCGGCTGGGCATCCTGTGTCTCACACTAACGCGTTACGTTTTGCCATCTCGATGAGTTCAACCAGTGATTTGGCCTTGAGTTTCTGCATGAGTCGTTTTTTATAAGTGCTGACCGTTTTGTTGCTCAGGAACATGCCTTTGGCGATTTCCTTGTTATTGCGACCTTGTGCAAAAAGTTGCATTACCATGAGCTCCCTGTCATTAACTGATTTGAACAGTTCAAGTTCGGCGCACCGCGCTTCGTCACCACGAGCAGGGTTCAAGGCTTCACTGGGAAAATAGTTATAACCTGACAGTACCGCTTTGATGGCGCTCACCAGTTCGCTCAACTCTTCCTGTTTGCAAACATATCCCGAGGCGCCGGATTGCATGCAGCGTATACCGAACAGCGTCGGGCATTGTGCAGTCAATACCAAGGTTCTCGGGGGCGTATGCATGGCGTTGAAACGGGTCAGCACTTCCAGGCCATCCAGTTTGGGAATGCTGATATCGAGAATGACCAGGTCGGGCATGCATTCACGAACCATCTGCATGGCATCGACACCATTATCGGTTTCACCGACGACTTTAAAGCCCTCGTGTTCAAGCAACATACGAACGGCAAGCCGGATGACAGGGTGATCGTCGACGATAAAAACGGAGTTCATAATCAAATCCCATGCGAGCTCAAATAAAGCGCGCACCTTAGCTCAGATAGTTGAGACGACGTATGAACTGACGGGTCCGTCGCGGCAATATAGGAATGTTCCTACATGCGAAAAGGAAATGACTTACGTGTCAAACGGTTTTTTGGGGTGGTTTTCACAAATAATGTTGCTGTTTAATTGTGGGGCGCAGGGCGGTGATTAGTGGATCGCACAATTTTTTTTGAGCGCCTGGTTGCAGGGTCAGGGAATCAATTTCAATAATTGTCTCAGCTCGCATTGTTTCAAAGGTTTTATCAAGTAGCCAAGTAATGGCAGCCCGTTGAGGATTGCCAGGTTTTCAAGTTCGCCCAATTCAGTGGCTGTCAGGCTACTTAAAAGTATTGCCTGCTTGATCATTCCCTGATGGCTGGCGATTTTTATCAGGTCAATGCCAGAAACTTCGGGCAGGCATTGATCGCATAACAGTATATCGAAGGGCTTCTCTGCCCCGAACATGTGTTGCAAGGCGCCTCTGGCACAGTCGCTGGTGGTCAAATGGGTGAAGCCATAACTTTCAAGCAGACACTGAGTGGCCCTGAGCTGAAACGGATGGTCTTCCACCAGCATGATGCGCAGATTGTCGTTGATCATATTATTCACGCTTCTTCTATCGGAACCGATAGGCGTGATTGTTTCCCGACAAGGACCGGGCATTCGATCAGTGCACTCGACAGGTGCTGTAGGGGGATTCGGTGTTCATTGAATGTTTTTGGAGTTTCAGGCCTGATCGGCCATTACCGAGGGGGTAATGGCTAATCGACCGTTTGTCGTCAGTGGCTGGAACGACCTGTCATCTCGAGGGCCATGTGGCTGGCGTAGCTGTCAGTCATGCCGGCGATGAAGTCGATCATGCGCAGGAACGAGTTGTGTAGAGGGCCGTTCGGATCGGGCGCATTGTTGCCCAACAGGTCGAGAACCCGCCGGCTCTTGAAGGACGGCGTTCGACCGTTGTGTTGTTCCAGTGCGGCACCGCAGAAAGCATTGAGCAGAATTTCCAGGGTGGTATAGGCACCGATCTCATGCAGGGTCTTGCGTTTGTCCTGGAAAATCTTCTGCCGTGCCATGTCTTTTGCGTTGAGGACGCAGCGTTTGGCCGGGCCGTGCATGTGCTCCACCAGGTCGCCAGCCAGGGAACCGGCCAACAGTGCATCCTGTTGCTCGACAAAAGCGCGGGCCGCTGCGTTGGTCAGGTGTTCGATGGCCTTGCCCCGCAGGATCGCCAGTTTGCGCCGACGCGAATCCTGCGGGCCGAGCAGGCGATAGGTCTGCGGTAAATCGTCGCCCACCAGATCCAGTAGCAGGGACTCGACTTCGGCGTACTCCAGCAACTCCATTTCCAGGCCGTCTTCCAGGTCGATCAACGCATAGCAGATGTCATCGGCGGCCTCCATCAGGTACACCAGCGGATGGCGTGCCCAGCGCTGCTCCTCAAGCTGCGGCAGGCCAAGTTTTTGCGCGATCTGCTCCAGTAGCGGCAGTTCGCTCTGGTAGCAACCGAACTTGTGTTTCTTGTACCCCAGGGAGTCGGCGTGTCTGGCTGTCCATGGGTATTTCAGGTAAGTGCCCAAGGTGGCATAGGTCAGCCGGGTTCCACCGTCGAACTGGTGATATTCAAGCTGGGTCAGTACCCGAAAGCCTTGGGCATTACCTTCGAAGTTGAGGAAGTCATTGCGTTGCGCTTCACTCATCGCATCCAGCCAGCCCCGTCCGGCGGCTTGCTGGAACCAGTGCCGAATCGCGTCTTCGCCGGAATGGCCGAAGGGTGGATTGCCAATGTCATGGGCCAGGCAGGCCGATTGCACCACCATCCCCAGATCACCGGGTTCACACCAGTCGGGCAGGGCGCTGCGGATGGTTTCGCCGACGCGCATACCCAGTGAACGGCCAACGCAACTGACTTCCAGCGAGTGGGTCAGGCGCGTGTGGATATGGTCGTTGCTGTGGACCGGGTGAACTTGAGTCTTGCGCCCGAGACGGCGGAACGCCCCCGAGAAAATAATTCGGTCATGATCCTTGTGAAAAGGACTGCGGCCCAATTCTTGCGGGCTGTGCAGGGGCTTTCCGAGGCGTTCGCGGGTAAGCAGGGTAGGCCAATCCAAGGCTGGTTCTCTCCGTCAGGTGACTGATTGACTAGCTTCCCGGTTCGCATCGGTACCTGCAAGTGTCACTACAGCCCGACTGCATCGATATCGATGAGCAGCAGGCGTTCGCCGTTGTCGAAAAATTGCCCGGCGGTGAGGCAGTACTGATTGCTGGTGGCGTCGCGATAAGTATTGGAGAGGGTCAGCTGACGTTCTTCCCAACCCTGAGCCAGCAGGTGATAAAAATACGGACGCCACGACCAGTTATGGCCCAGGTAGCGGTTGTCGGCGACCCAGCCGTTATTGCGCCATTCCAGGTTGGGCGTCAGCTGCGTACCGTGTCGGTCGCACTGATAGAAACGCAGCAGCCAGGGAAAGGCATCCAGTTGTGGCAGGGCACTCAGGGGCGCGCAAGTCTGTGCCCAGGCCTGCAGGATCGCCATCAGTTCGCGAAGTTGCTGGCGCATGATCTTCAGGCGACCGCGTTCGACCAACTTTTGCTGCACATAGCGCTGACGCAGGTGCGCAAAGCGCTCGACGAAGGCGTCAGCGGCAAAGAAATCCGCTTGAGCTGCGGCAAACAGAAACCCCTGGACGTAACGTGAGCCGCACTCCAGGGCAAAATTCAGTTGCGCTTCGGTTTCCACGCCTTCGGCAATGATCCAGCAACCGGTTTTTTCCGCCATTTGTGCCAGGGCCTTGACGACATCGCCGCTGGGCCCGCCCAGCGCCGCCGCCTGGAACAGGCGCATATCGAGTTTGAGGATGTCCGGTTGCAGCGCCAGTACCCGATCGAGCTGAGAGTACCCTGCGCCGAAATCATCGATGGCGATCCGGGCGCCGGCTTGCCGGTAACGCGCCACCACTTGTGCCAGGCGCTGGATGTCGCCACCCAGTTCAGTGATTTCGAAGACGATGCGCCGCGGGTCGACACCGTGCTTTTGTAGCTGTCCGAGGCTCGGCAACGGTTGGTCAGGGCGCAGGCGGCTGATCCAGCGTGGGGAAATGTTCAGGCTGAGAAACCAGTCGCCGGGCGCTTCATGCAGGCGACTCAGCGCGTTATCGCGTAGCTGGCGGTCCAGGCGACGCAGGGCAACGGCGTTCGTTCGGGAATCAGCGAACAGCGGCCCCACCGAAGCCAGTTGGCCGTCGGCCTGACGCAGTCGACCCAGGGCTTCCACGCCGGCGATACGGCCCGTGGCGGTATCGATGAACGGCTGAAAGCAGGCGAGCGGTTGCCCGTCGATCACAAGGCCTCCTTGTTGGATCTTGTTTTTGGATAAAACCTGGTCACCGGGTAGGCACGCAGGATTGAACCCCTCGATGAAGAGGTTCGATCCCGTGGGTACTGCAAGAATGTAGCCAGGTACTGACAGGGTCAGTGATTGCGCGAAGAACCTTGCAAGACCAGTTTGACCAGAGGCCCCAGGGTGGTGCCCAGTCGGACCAGTCGGGTCAGGCTGTCCAGGCCGGCGCCGTTCCTGGCGCCCTTGCCGCTCAGAAAACCCAGCAGGGTGACGGCCGCCATGCCCCACAGCGGTGCATGCTTGATGCCGAACCCGTCCTGCAGGTTTTGGGTCATGCCACGCACTCGCTGCAAGGGTTGCAGCAGTTGCGCGGATTCGTGGCGGATTTCCTGGCGGTGCATTTCCATGCGCAGGCGGATCAGTGCCTTGCGCATTTCCGTGCGCGAGCTGTTTCGAGGCAGTTCGGGCAGGTTCATGGCAGCAGGCGCTCCCGATCATTGGCCAGTTCTTCCAAGGTGCCATGGAAGGGCGAGGATTCATCGAAGATCGCTGCTCTCAAGCGCATCCCGCAGAAGACGCATGCGAGGGTGTAGAACACACAGAGCGCGATGATGGCGGGCAGGCGATAAGTGTCCCAAAACAGGATCAGCACCAGTGTCGACAACCCCACCAGCAACAGCAAGGCAAACACCAGCGCCAAGCCTGCAAACAGCAACAGGCTCACGGTGCGGGCTTTTTGTTCCTGTAATTCGATGCCGAACAATTCGACATGGCTGTGCAGCAGTCCAAGGAAAGCGGCACCCAGGCGCCGCGGTGAGGAGCTTGGGCCTGTCCCGGACAAGCCGGATTCATCGATCGCCATATCAGCGCCGAGTCGCCAGCAAGCC
Source organism: Pseudomonas sp. LBUM1649 (assembly GCF_059716155.1). Classification (NCBI taxonomy): domain Bacteria; kingdom Pseudomonadati; phylum Pseudomonadota; class Gammaproteobacteria; order Pseudomonadales; family Pseudomonadaceae; genus Pseudomonas; species Pseudomonas sp. LBUM1649. The sequence continues at coordinate 4,937,347 of NZ_CP166807.1, read as the reverse complement.
AATCAGAAAGCCCACGCCGGCCGCGATTCCGACCGATTGCCATGGGTTGGCCTGGACATAGTCCTCGGTGGCGGTCACGGCAGCCTTGCCGCGTTCGCGCAGGGAGTCTTCGGTCAATTTCAAGGTTTCCCGTGCACGCAGCAGACTGTCGTGGATCTGCTCGCGCAATTCATCGGCCTGGTCACCGGCCAGGGAGGCGGTGTGTTCCAGCAACCGTTCGGTATCGCTGACCAGTGTTTGAAAATCGTTGATCAGGATTTCTTGAGCAGTCTTTGCCTTGATGCTGGCCATTGGTGATCTCCATAAGTGGCGTCTGAATCGTTCGAGTATGAGCCTTGTGTGAAGGTTCAGTACAAATGACTGGTACAACTTTTGCTGTGTCGTGGTGCGTTAGCCCGCGCCGTTGCGCTGTTGCTGGGCAAGATTCCAGTAAAACCTTAACTCAAACAATCGAAACCCGCGCAAATGTCCAGGTCGTGATTGGCCTTGATGCACCCTGTGCTCCAAAACGGTTCGTCGGGAGAGACTTGCTGGAATCGACAAGTCTCAACTTGGTGCATGGATTGCCCGCGCGAACTGCTTTGGTGCTTTTTTCAGCCTTAAGGTCTGCCAAATCCATGGAAAATCTGCAAAGCGCTGTGGACACCCTTGTCCATAGCTCCAATACATTGTTCATCCTGATCGGTGCGGTCATGGTACTGGCCATGCACGCCGGCTTCGCCTTTCTCGAAGTCGGGACGGTCCGGCAAAAAAACCAGGTAAACGCATTATCGAAGATTCTCAGTGACTTTGCCGTTTCGACCCTGGCTTACTTCTTTATAGGCTATTGGATTTCCTACGGGGTCACCTTTATGCAACCGGCGGCCGTGATCAATGCCGATCACGGCTATGGCCTGGTGAAGTTTTTCTTCCTGCTGACCTTCGCCGCGGCGATCCCGGCAATCATTTCCGGTGGCATCGCCGAGCGTGCCCGGTTTGTCCCGCAATTGTGCGCGACAGCGCTGATCGTGGCGTTCATCTATCCCTTCTTCGAGGGCATGATCTGGAACGGCAACCTGGGTCTGCAGGCCTGGCTGCTGGAGCGCTTCGGCGCCAGCTTCCATGATTTTGCCGGTTCCGTGGTGGTGCACGCCATGGGCGGTTGGCTGGCGCTGGCGGCGGTACTGTTGCTGGGACCACGCAATGGGCGTTACCGCGAAGGGAAGCTGGTGGCGTTCGCGCCGTCGAGCATCCCCTTCCTGGCGTTGGGCTCGTGGATTCTCATTGTCGGCTGGTTCGGCTTCAACGTGATGAGCGCGCAAACCCTGCAAGGGGTCAGCGGGCTGGTAGCGGTGAACTCGCTGATGGCCATGGTCGGCGGTACGATGGCAGCGCTGATCGTTGGGCGCAATGACCCGGGCTTTCTGCACAACGGCCCGTTGGCCGGGCTGGTGGCGATCTGTGCCGGTTCAGACCTGATGCACCCCGTGGGTGCGCTGGTCACCGGTGCCATCGCCGGAGCACTGTTTGTCTGGTGCTTTACTGCCGCGCAAGGCAAATGGCATATCGATGACGTGCTGGGTGTCTGGCCGCTGCATGGTTTGTGTGGCGCCTGGGGCGGGATCGCCTGCGGCATTTTCGGTAAGAGTGCTTTGGGTGGATTAGGCGGTGTGAGCCTGATCAGCCAGTTGATCGGCACTGCACTGGGTGTGGTGGTGGCGCTGGTCGGTGGCTTTGCAGTGTATGGCGTGATCAAGGCGTTCCATGGAATGCGCCTGAGCCAGGAAGAAGAGTATTACGGCGCGGACTTGTCGGTGCACAAGATCGGCGCAGTCAGTCAGGATCAGTAGTGGGTTCATCGGCTCGACGGCATTTCGGGGCAGGCCTAGAATAAGCACTTAATTTTTCGGTAGAGCGCTCATGCTTCCTGAATGTCAGCTATTCGGCACTCTTGGGTGCCATCTCTGTGAAGTAGCCGAAGCCATGTTGATGGAGTTTGTCGAGCGTGGCTTGCTGGTGGAGCTGGTGGACATCGCTGAGGACGAAACATGGTTCGAAGCCTACAGCCTGCGGATTCCGATCTTGCGTCGGGTCGATACAGGTGCCGAGTTGGGCTGGCCGTTCGGGCCTGAAGAAGTCGTGGCATTCCTGCAATAAGCGGTTTTGGTGAGGGCGGGCTCCCGCCCGTCGAACAATCCTCTTGGCTTAACCGACGCGATTCGGATACTGTATGCGTATACAGTTATTCGGATTATTGCCTTGCCGCCGCTGATTTTCGGCTTTGAGTGGGGCAAATCCGGGCGTGAGAGGGATGAGTCGTGGTCAATGTCGAACAATTGAAGAGCAGCGTTAACCGCATGTCGGTGGATGTAGTACGCGAAGCCGTCGGCGAATTGCGTCTCGACGGCTTGGTGACGGAAGGAAAAACGCCCTTCAACAAGCTGCATTTCAATACCTGTTTTGCTGAAATCGAAGCCTTGTTCCAGCGCGCAGGCTATCACCGGCAGCTGGATGTCGTGGGTTATCAGGGTTTGTTGTATGCACTGTATGACCCGGGTCGCTGGGAGGCGGTCGACGTGCTGCGCTGGCTCAAGGAGTACACCGAGGCGGCCGGGCGTGCGCAGATACCGGCTTGAGGATTCTGCGCTAGGTTCGTTTGCGCCGCTGTTGGATAATGCCGCTCTGCATTCAAGGTAAGAGCTTTTGTATGTCCACTTCATCATTTTCTGCTGCACACAGCCAGGCCAGCACGCTGTACTTGCCGCCTGGCCCGTGGCAGACCGTTTTCGATTGCCTGTGCGAGCACTTCAGCGCCATCGGTCGTGAACAGTGGCTGGACAGAATCGCTCGCGGCCGCGTCCTCGATGGGCAGGGCGCGCCAATTGCCCTTGACCTGCCTTACAAGGAAGGCCTGCGGATTCACTATTTTCGCGAAGTGCCGGACGAAAGACCGATCCCGGTGGTCGAGTCGATCCTGTACGCGGACGAGCATCTGGTCGTGGCGGACAAGCCACATTTTCTACCCGTGACCCCGGCGGGTGAGTACGTCGAACAGACCTTGTTGCGCCGCCTTATCCGTCGACTGGATAACCCGCATCTGGTGCCCTTGCATCGCATTGACCGGCATACGGCGGGGCTTGTGCTGTTTTCAGCCAACCCTCAAAGCCGTTCGGCGTACCAGTCGTTGTTTCCAACGCGGCAAATCGAAAAGCGCTACGAGGCTATTGCCCGGGCGTTGCCTGAACTGACTTTCCCACTGGTGCACAAGAGCCGGCTCATCGATGGCGAGCCGTTCTTCCGCATGCAGGAAGGTCCTGGCGCCAGCAACACCGAGACTGCTATCGAAGTCAGGGAAAAAAACGGTGATCTCTGGCGTTATGGGCTTTATCCGGTGACGGGCAAAAAACATCAGTTACGGGTGCACATGACAGCCCTGGGTGCCAGCATTTGCAACGACCCGTTTTATCCCCGCGTGCTCAAGGACGTGGAAGATGACTATGCCAACCCGCTGAAACTGCTGGCCCAGGGGCTGAAATTTGTAGATCCGGTGACCGGCGAGGCCAGGGAGTTCGAGAGCGCAATCACGTTGCAATGGTGAGCCAGGGATTCAAAAAAATCGAATTTATGCGCATGTCTACAGTCTTTTGATCAGGCGCCACGCATGTGGCGTCCTATGAACTCGGCACAGCCGCAAAGTCATCAGGCGCCCCCGAGACCTCCCATGCAAGGAGATATTCATGAAACGCACCGTTCTCGCTGGAATGTTGATTTGCGCCGCCATGTTGGCCTCTCCCGTATTCGCCGCAGACAACGACCTGTGCACCATCAAGCTGCAGGAACTCAAGGACAAGGTCACCAGCCTGCCTGCCACGTCCGAAAACACCACCATGGAAATCAAGCGGATGCAGGCCAGCGCTGAAGCAGCCCGGGCCGCCAAGGATGACAAGAAATGCATCACCGAAGCCACACAGGCGCTGGCACGCGTGGATAAACTGAGTAATGAGCCGAACCCATGACATAGGTTTTCAGTTAACAGATAAAAATGCCCCGACAAGTCGGGGCATTTTCATGTATCGGGTAGACACCGCGAAGATTACAACTCTTTAACGGTACGAACCTGATCCTTGTTGATGCGGGTCTGCTTGCCATCCAGTTGTTCGAATTCGTAGAAGCCCGAATCCTTGTCAAAGTTTGGCGTGTCGATAGCCTGGATTTCGCGACCGTCATTCAAGGTGATCACAGTAGGCGATGCGCAACCGGCGAGGGTAGCGAGGCCCAGTGCAAGCATGAAAGTGGCCAGGGTCCGTTGAGTCATGGAAGTGTCTCCGAAAATGAATTCTTTTTTGATTGCTGAGCTTGAGACGTGTACAGCGCGTGCAAGTTCCTTGGTACTCAGTCTGACACAGTGTCTGGCATGCTTAATAGTTCCGGCGTATTAAGGTTCGCCAGGCGCGGATCGTTGTCGGGGCACTGCAGCGCAGTAGCACCCAGCTTGCGCATGAGTCGACCCGGGCTGCGCTCACCCTCCTTCCAGGCCGTTTCGAAATCAGCGCGCAGTGCCACCGGAATGATGCACAGCAGGGGTTCCCAGTGTCCGTCATGGTGCAGCATCAGCGGTTTGTCGGGATGCTCGGCGGCGGCTTCGCGCATGCGGGTGAGCAGTGCGTTGTCGATGCGCGGGACATCACAAGGCAAGACTAGCAGATAGGTATGCCGAGCAGCCTTGAGACCTGCACGAATGCCCGCCAATGGTCCCGGAAAGTCGCCTTCGTCGTCGTGGACCAGTTGATCGGCGTAGGGCGCGTACTTTTCCAGGTTCCTGTTGCACGAGACGATCAAGTCATCGCTCAGCGGGCGCGTCTTGCGATGCAAATGGGCAATCAGCGGCTCGCCGTGCCATTCCAGTAATCCTTTGTCCTGGCCGCCCATGCGATGGCCGCGGCCGCCTGCCAGGAGCAAAATGGAGCAGGGTGGCAACAGTGAATTCGAAGTCATGGCAGGCCTCCATGAGGGCGGCGAAAAATGGGGTCGCTGTGATATAACACCGGGCTGTTTCTCCTACAACTGGACGAGCCTATGAAAGCCAAGGCTGATGTACCTTTCGCGCCGCTCAACATCGCGGTGCTGACGGTCAGCGATACCCGAACCCTGGAAACCGATACCTCAGGTCAGGTCTTCGTTGACCGCCTGACGGCTGCCGGACACAACCTGGCCTGTCGGGTCTTGCTCAAAGATGATCTCTACAAGATTCGCGCGCAAGTTGCCAACTGGATCGCCGACGAGGTCGTACAGGTGGTGCTGATCACCGGCGGCACCGGCTTCACCGGTCGCGACAGCACGCCGGAAGCGGTGAGCTGTCTGCTCGACAAGCAAGTCGATGGTTTTGGTGAATTGTTCCGCCAGATATCGGTGGCGGACATCGGCACATCGACCGTTCAGTCCCGCGCCTTGGCCGGCCTGGCCAACGGCACGTTGGTGTGCTGCTTGCCGGGGTCGACCAATGCCGTGCGCACCGGTTGGGATGGCATTCTTGGCGAGCAGCTGGATTCGCGGCATCGCCCGTGCAATTTCGTAACTCACCTGAAACAGGCGGCACCCTGTGAATCCCGCGGGTAAGCCGGGCAAGACCGGTACCCTGATGCCGGTCGAGGTGGCTCTGGCGCGGTTACTGGAAATGGCGGACGCCTCACGGATTGTCGAGCGCCAGCGTTTGCCATTGGCGCAGGTTCAGGGCCGGGTGCTGGCCGATGATCTGCTGTCGACTCTCGATCTGCCGCCGTGGCCCAATAGCGCGATGGATGGTTATGCCTTGCGCGTGGCCGACTGGAACGCAGAGCCGCTGGTAGTCAGTCAGAAAGTGTTTGCCGGCCAGGCCCCTGTTGCGTTGACGCCGGGCACCTGTGCACGAATCTTCACGGGGGCACCTGTTCCGCCGGGCGCAGATTGCGTCGAGATGCAGGAGAACGCCGAAGTCCAGTCCGATGGACGTGTACGTTTCAACGAAACCCTGGTCATCGGGCAGAACATTCGTCCACAAGGACAGGAAGCCATCGCTGGCGAACTGATCCTGCCGGCGGGCACACGGCTGGGGCCGATCGAACAAGGCCTGGCAGCCTCGCTGGGGTGTGCCGGGCTGGAAGTGATTCGCAAGGTGCGCGTGGCGGTGCTGTCCACCGGGGATGAACTGATCGAGCCGGGGCAGGCGCTGGGGCCAGGGCAGATCTACAACAGCAACCGTGTGTTGCTCTGCAGCTGGTTGCAACGCCTGGGTTGCGAGGTGATCGACGCCGGGATTCTGCCGGATAACCTGGACACCACGCGCGCGCGCCTGGGCGAATTAGGGGATGTCGACCTGATCCTCTCGACCGGTGGCGTATCGGTGGGGGAGGCCGACTTTCTAGGCATCGCCCTGAGAGAAGAGGGCGAGCTGGCGCTGTGGAAGCTCGCCATCAAACCGGGAAAACCCCTGACTTTCGGGCATTTTCGTGGCGTGCCGGTGATAGGCTTGCCGGGCAATCCAGCCTCGACCCTGGTCACCTTTGCCTTGCTGGCAAGACCTTATCTGCTGCGGCGCATGGGTGCCCTGGAGGTGGAGCCTCTCAAGATGCAAGTGCAGGCAGGGTTCGACTGGCCCAAGGCCGGCAACCGACGCGAGTACCTGCGCGGTCGCCTGGAAAACGGTCGAGCTATCATCTACAGCAATCAGAGTTCCGGTGTGCTGCGCAGCGCGGCCTGGGCCGATGGGCTGGTCGAGGTCATGGAGGAGCGGACACTGGTAGCGGGTGATAGCGTCTACTTCATCCCGCTGAGCGAAGTGTTGAGCTGAATCTGGACGCCGCCAGGTTAACAAGCCCGGTCGATCGAGCCGGGTTTTGCATCCATGGCGCGTCAATGGGCCAGCAGCAGTGATACCACCTGATCAAAACGGCTGTTGGCGATCCAGCCCAGCAGCCCAAGGACAACGGCTGTTCCGCCCGCCGAATAGGCAAGCCTGTGCCTGACGGACTTGATGTCACTTCGAATCTTTTCCAGATCGCTGCGCAGGGTGTCGAGGTGTGTCTCAAGCTCGTTGACGCGAGGTGGCATATCAACTTCTCCGCTGGATTTGGCGCTGCTGACGAGTTCAGCTTGATGATTGGCCCGTTTCGGTGCGAGCGGCACCACCGGAATCACCGGTGACCTGATGTCATGTTGTTGCATTGCACATCCTTGTGTCTGTCCTGCTGATGACTGAAAACCGCTGACACAAAAGTGGACCAATTGCCATTTCTGGTCAATTGAGCCGATTCCTCACGTTTTGTAAGAAAAATCTCCTTATTGGACTCAACTGTAAATAATTCAGTTTTTTGCGACTTTTCCGCAGGGTGGCAAGGTCACATGTTCCATACGCCTTCAATGATGGGAGTGACGACAATGAGCGAACGCAAGGCGCTGTTGATTTTGCATGGCAAGCAGGCGCTCAACGAAGCGGTTCGGGCCGCCGTCGAGAGCAAGCGTGAACAAGGCTGGGAGCTGGCCGTTCGATTGACCTGGGAAGCCGGGGATGCGCAACGGTTCGTGGGCGAAGCGCTAGGGGCGGGCTATCGGCAGATCATCGCCGGTGGCGGCGACGGCACCTTGCGCGATATTGCCGAAGCCATGGCCGGGCAGTCGCAGCAGGCGAGCCTGGTGTTGATGCCGCTGGGAACCGCCAACGATTTTGCCCGTGCTGCCGGTATTCCGCTGGAGCCGGATGAGGCACTGGCGCTTCTGGACGTTGCACCCACTGCCATCGACCTGGGGGAAGTCGGCGGGCAGGTATTCCTGAATATGGCCACCGGGGGGTTTGGCAGTCTGGTCACGGCCAATACCTCCGAGGAACTGAAAAAGGTCCTGGGTGGTGCGGCGTATCTGTTCACCGGCTTAACGCGTTTCAGTGAGTTGCATGCGGCGTACGGTGAGTTGCAGGGGCCTGATTTCCACTGGAGTGGCGAGTTGCTAGCCTTGGGGATCGGCAATGGCCGGCAGGCTGGCGGGGGGCATGTACTCTGCCCGGAGGCCCTGGCTGATGACGGGATGCTCGACATCAGTATTTTGCCGGCGCCGCAGGAGCTGGTTAGCACCTTGAAAGACCTGCTGGCCGATGGCTTCGGCATCGATAACATGTTCGTACGGGCCCGCCTGCCATGGGTTGAAATCAAAGCTTCGGAGGGTCTTTACATCAACCTCGACGGAGAGCCGCTCGAGGGTGACAGCCTGCGGTTCTCGGCTCGACCGGCAGCGTTGCGGGTGCATTTACCCGAGCAGTCACCGTTGTTGAGCGGGACTGAAGCTGTCAGTCGTCCAGACTGATGATCTGCTCTCGCACGGCGAACAACACCAGGCCGGCCACGTCAAAGATCTGCAAGCGCTTCATGACTTGCGAGCGATGGGTTTCGACCGTCTTGACGCTCAGACCCAGGCCGTTGGCGATTTCCCTGGTGGATTTTCCACGCACGATCAGCCGAAGGATTTCCAGCTGACGGGCTGTCAGGTTGTGCGAGTCTGCCGGGTCCGCCTGGTTTTTCTGGGTCCGGGTCAATGCCTGGGTGATCACGGTATGGGCGATTGCCGGGCTCAGGTAGCGCTCATTGTTACGCAAGGCGTGCAGCGCGTGTTCCAGTTCGGTGGCCGTGGTGTCCTTGAGCAAATACCCATGGGCACCCGATTCCAGGGCCTGCATGATAAGTGCCGGGTCGGTGTGCATCGACAGGATCAGCACCTTGCTCTGCGGACGTACCCGCTTAAGCTGTTGCAAGGCTTCGAGGCCGCCTGTCTGCTTCATGGAAATATCCAGCAGCACGATATCCGGGGACAGTTGCTGGACCATGTCGAGTAACTGCGAGCCATCGTTGGCCTCGCCGATAACCGCATAGCCAGGTAGGTCCAGCACCAGGGCGCGCACGCCAGCCCTGATCAGCGAGTGGTCATCCACCAGAAGTAAGTTACAAGTCAATGCATAACCTTATTCGTACTGGCCCGTTCGAACGCACGAGGCGCCCATGGGAAGAGGGCTTCGATTTGAGTGCCTTTGCCTGGCTCGCTGGTCACGGTCAGCGTGCCGCCCAGTTGTTTGATCCGTTCCGACATCCCGGCCATTCCGCGTTGTCCTTCACGCCCCGGGTCAGTGGCGGGCGCGAATCCCAGGCCATCGTCACTGATCTTCAATGCCAGGCCTTGGGGCAAACGCTGCAGGCAGACCAGCAGGTTTTGCGCTTGGGCATGGCGCAGCATGTTGGTGACAGCCTCCTGGGTGATACGAAACGCCGCCACGGCCATTTCTTCCGGGATGCCGGTCAATCGTTGATGGCACTCCAGGCTCCAGTGCACCGGAGTGTTGCTCAGGGTCTTGAGCAAATGCGCCCGCAGGCTGGCTTCCAGCCCCAGGCTGGTCAGTTGTCGGGGGTTGAGGATGGCCGATACATCGCGAACCTTGGCGAGGGTTTCTTCCAGGGTGTCGCACAGCACCGAGCATTGCCCCTGGAGGTCTTCGGGCAGCCTGCGCTTGAGCCAGTCGCTCTGAAGTTTTGCCGCGGTCAGCAACTGGCCGATGTCGTCGTGTAATTCCCGACTGAGGCGGTGGCGTTCGTTTTCCTGGACTTGCAGCAACCGGTCGGCGAGCTCCTGGGGTTGGAACTTGATCGACTTGCGTGACAGGCGGTACTGCACCCAGACGCAGCCCAGAGCAGCAATATCGAGTACCAGCAGGCTCAGCGGCAACCGCGTGGACAGGCTGTAGACCAGCAGGCTGCCGAGCGTCGAGCCGGCGCACAGCAACAGCGTGAACCTGCGTGCGTTTTCTCGGGAGGTTGGCCACTTGGCGATTGACTTGAGGCTGGCGTACATAGCGGATGGAGCCAATGGATGTTCGCTGCGGGCCGATCGGTCATGCGCGCTGACAGATCGATGATTTTTGTTGTCAGCTGTCGACTTCTACGGAATTTCGTATAAGAACAGGGTCTTGTATAAGAAATCAGACCTGGAACTTGGTAGGCTGCAATCGCCTTACCGTTAATTGACGTCAACTAATGGGCGGCATAATACCACTTCGGATACCGTTGGTCGCGCGGCTCAGGCAGGCGAACACTTGTACAAGCAATAGTTACTTGTTTCGAAGTGTCGTTGGCAGATATGAAGTATTCAATTGCGACATGAATCTTGTGATGCAGTCATCTATTCGCAGCTGGACGTACTTGCGCTAAGTTAAGCCTGGCGCTCCGAATAAGAAACGAGTGTGAACGGCCTGGAATTAACCGGGGGGCGAAACTGACTCTGGCCGACCTGGAACGCGAAGGCTTCGATCAGGGTGGCCTGTTCCGTTTCATCGAGGCTGAGCTGGCCGGTGTTCTGGTCGATCAGTTCAAGTTGCCAGGCGATCAGCGTCAGGCAGTCCTTGAGCGCATCCAGGGCCTGGTCGTGCAATTCCATGTGGTTGTGGGCGTGATTGAGCAGGCCATGGATATGTAATGAAAACTCTGACACGGCGGCGAGGGCAAGGGCATCCGCCTTGCTGGCCAGTTTGAGCAGGGTACTGAGCATGCAGTCAATGGCGTCCGGGTCATTGCTGATCAATTGCAGATGACTCAGGCATTCCTCAGTTTTGGCCAGGAGTGTTTCAGCCTCGACGATAAACTCCGGAATACGCTTTGCCCACTCTTTACGATTGTTCGGCATGCTTATCTCCACAACGTCATGTCAAATGAGGAGGGTGTCGTGTGTGTCGACGAGAGCAATGTAAACCTGATGGCTTGAGTTCGCGCTCTGGACGGCTCAAGTGCGGGCTGAACGCTTGAGAGGGTGGCTGGCCACTGGTTTGCGATCGCCCACAAAGGCTCGACTCCATTTCATGCAATGAGAATGGCGTCACATTAATGGCTATTGGATATTGCGAATATCAGGTTGCACCTGATTGTCGCTAAGGGAATCCCTTACATAGCGGAACCAATCGCACGAGCTGGGGTCGCGACGAAAAGAATGCAGCAGATGAAATAGCAGCGCCAGTAAAGCATGGTGTTAATGTGACATCAATGCCCGAGCATGGCATTTGCCAAGGGGTCAAGGTCCGGCAAATACAGCCGATAACCCTCTATCCAGTGAATTCATCCGAACAAGCCCAGGAGTCATCGATGGCCGGCATTCTCGATACGGTAGACCAACGTACGCAACTTGTGGGTGAGAATCGCCTGGAAATTCTCATGTTCCGGCTGGCCGGGCGGCAATTGTTCGCAATCAACGTGTTTAAAGTCCAGGAAGTCCTGCAACTGCCGAAGCTGACACTGATGCCCCAGCGTCACCCGTTCGTTTGCGGCGTGGTCAATCTGCGCGGCCAGACCCTGCCGGTCATCGACCTTTCCCAGGCCATCGGCATGCGTCCGCTGGTGCCAGGCCCTGGCAGCACGATCATCGTTACGGAGTACAACCGATCGGTGCAAGCCTTCCTGGTCGGTGGGGTGGACCGCATCGTCAACATGAATTGGGAAGCGATTCTGCCGCCGCCCAGCAGTGCCGGTCGGCAACATTACCTGACCGCGATCAGCAAGGTCGATGATCAGTTGGTGGAGATCATCGACGTCGAGAAAGTCCTCGCTGAAATCGTGCCTTACAACGCCAAGGTCTCCCGGGAAAAACTCGAAGATCCGCTGCTCGAACGCGCCCGTGGCCGCGAGGTGCTGCTGGTGGATGACTCGAATGTGGCCCTGGCGCAATTGCGCGATACCCTGGGACAGTTGGGCGTGAAGATGCACATCGCCAGCGATGGTTTGAAGGCCCTGAACATGCTCAAGGCTTGGGCGGATACCGGCGTCAACATGACCGACAAGCTGCTGATGATATTCACCGACGCGGAAATGCCGGAAATGGATGGCTATCGCCTGACCACCGAAATTCGCAACGATCCGCGCCTGCGCGGCCTTTATGTGGTGTTGCACACGTCCCTGTCCGGCAGCTTCAACGACTCGATGGTCAAGAAGGTCGGCTGCGACAACTTCCTCTCCAAATTCCAGCCGGACAAACTCGTCGACGTGGTGCGCCAGCGTTTGATGCGTGATGCTGTGCCTGCCTGATCGGGATGGGTTACCGGGAGTGCCAGCGAAGGCGGCCTGACAGCCGACCTGACTTTTACGGCTGTACCTGATCCCCTGTGGGAGCGAGCCTGCTCGCGATGGTCGTCAACTATAACGCGCCCTGCCTGGATGATCGCGTTGTCTGGACATTTTTCGCGAGCAGGCTCGCTCCTACAATGGGATCGCGGACAGACCAGTATCCAGGTCGGCTGTCAGGCCGCTATCGCTGCGATGCGGCGACCTAAGTGGTTGGGGCTTTGATTCGGTGATCAAGCTCGTATAGGGTGGCGTTTTTGTCCATCCAGGGAGCTGGCCATGTTGCGTCTGAGCGCGCTGTATCGTTATCCGTTGAAATCCGGCAAAGGGGAGATCATGCAACAGGTCGGCCTCGACAAGCTGGGGCTGGACGGCGATCGACGCTGGATGTTGGTGGATGAAGCCAGCGGACGCTTTTTTACCCAGCGCGCGGTGGCGCAGATGAGCCAGCTGTCGGCGTTGTGGAATGCCGAGGGTGGTTTGACCCTCAGCGCCCCTGGCCATTTGCCGATCGATGTCGCCTTGCCCGCCAATGATGCTCAATTGCGTGGCGTGACCATCTGGCGTGACAGCTTGCGCGTGCCCGATGCCGGCGATGCGGCGGGCGCCTGGGTCAGCCGGTTCATCGGCAAGCCAACGCGCCTGGTGCAGGTGCCACTGGACCGCGCACGGACCACCGCATCGGGCTATGGCAAGGACGACGATCAGGTCGCCTTCGCCGATGGCTTCCCGTTGTTGCTGATTGGCCAGGCGTCGCTTGCGGATTTGTCGCAACGAGTCGGGCGCCCGCTGGAGATGCTGCGTTTCCGGCCAAACCTGGTGATAGAGGGCAGCGAGGCGTATGCCGAAGATGGCTGGAAGCGCCTTCGCATCGGCGATGTCGAGTTCCGCGTCGTCAAGTCCTGTTCACGCTGCATCCTGACCACCATCGATCCGCAAACCGGCGAGCGTAGCGCTGACCGCGAACCCTTCGCCACCTTGCAGAAGTACCGTACCGAAGCCGATGGTGCGATGTTTGGGCAGAATCTGGTCAACGACGGTAATGGCCGGCTCGAAGTCGGCATGCCGGTCACCGTCCTCGAATAAATGCCCTTCAATGAAAAATGCCCGTGTCGATGGACACGGGCATTTTTTTTTCGTGGTGAACCCGGGGTTTTAGCCGCGGTATTCGCACAGGTAGGCCGTGTCGACGGCCACTTTGAGCTGGAACTTGCTGTTGGCTGGCACGTTGAACTGGCTGCCGGCGGCGAAGGTTTCCCAATCGTTGCTGTCCGGGAGCTTGACGGTCAGGGCGCCGGACACCACGTGCATGATTTCGCGCTGGCTGGTGCCGAATTCGTATTCGCCCGCAGCCATGACGCCGATGGTCGCTGGACCTTCAGCAGTGCCAAAGGCGATCGACTTGACGGTGCCGTCGAAGTACTCGTTGACTTTAAACATGGGCGATTCCTCGAAAAGGGCTGAAAAGGACTAATAAAGGGCTGGCCAGTATGCACAAGGCCTAGGGCCTAGTCACCTGCCTAAAGCGGAAGGACCAGGGGCAACAGGCGTGCGGTATTGCGCGCGTCTTCCAGCGCCCGGTGTTGCTGGCCGGTGAACTGCAGTCCCGCCAGTTGCAGGGCACCGTTGAGCCCCAGTGGTCGTTCCAGTCGCCGGGCCTTGGCAAAGCGCTGCTTGAGATTCATGTGCGGCACCTGGCTCAAAGCGCTGTCGAGTGCCAGGCGTTGCCATTCCTGAAGCAACTGTTTGCGATCGTAGTCACCCCAGCTGACCCAGCCTTCAAGCCGCGAGTGATGTTGGCCCAACCAGCGCTCGAACGACGGCCAGACCTCGTCCAGGGGCTGTGCGGCATCGATGTTGGCCTGGGTGATGTGCGTCAGCTCCCGGCAAAACGGCGTCAACAAGGGGCGTCGCAACGGGCGCACGAAACGCTGGAAGTAATCCAGCTCGCGGCCTTTGCGATCCACCAGGGTGGCACCGATTTCGATGATTTCCATTTCCGTTATGGGCCAACCACCCTCATCGGTGGTGGCTTCCAGATCAATGACCAGCCAGTGAGGCATCGCAGGGTTCCCGGTATCTGCATGCTGATAGGGCTTGAGCGTAGCCAAAGCCGACGGTTACGCCTAGCGGCTTATTCGACCTCCAGCAGAATCTGACGGTTTTTCACCTGGTCACCGACCTGCACCTGCAAGCGTTTGAGCACGCCGTCGATGCCCGACTTGAGCGGGTGCTCCATTTTCATGGCCTCCAGCACCACCAGCAATTGGCCTTTGCTGACCTTGCTGCCTTCACTGACCAACACGTCGATGACCGCACCGTCCATTGGCGCCTTGAGGGTGCCGGAGCTGACTCCGGCCTGAACGCAGACCGGCGCTTGAGTACGATCCACCAGCCGCAGGCTGCCTAAGCCTGTGTACAACCAGAGTTGCCCGGCCTCCATCCGGTAAGCATGACGCTGGCGGATGCCGTCGATTTGCAGAGTGGCCCAGTGGCCGTCGCTGTGGATGATCTTCAGTTCGAGATGGCGGCTGGCGACTTGAATCCGCAGCGGCTCCCCGGGTACCGCGTGCAACGCCACCGGCCAGTCCTGATCGTCCAGTGCGAGACGATAGTGCAACGGCACGCTGGCGTTGTTGCGCCAACCGGCCAGCGCAACCGGATGCGCCTGTGCGGATGCCTGAAAGAACAACGCCGCGGCAATGGCCAGTTGTTCGGCACTCGGCACATGGCGCTGCAAACAGGGATGGTCAGCGAAATGGCGGGCGATGAACCCGGTACTGAACTCGCCGCTGATGAATTGTGGATGTTGCAGCAGGCTGGCGAGCAAGCGCTGATTGCTCTGTACCCCCAGCAGCACGCTGTCCTGCACTGCCCGCAACAACTTGCGCCGAGCCTCTTCTCGGTTCTCTCCGTGGGCGATGATTTTGCCAAGCATCGGGTCGTAGAACGGGCTGATGTCCTGGCCTTCGACCAGGCCATGGTCGATCCGCACACCGTCCTGCAAGCGCGGTTCCCACGCCGCGATTCGTCCGGTTTGTGGCAGGAAGCCTTGAGCCGGGTCCTCGGCATACAAGCGCACTTCCATGGCATGTCCCTTGAGTTGCACGTCCTCCTGACGCAGCGGCAGCGCTTGTCCCTGGGCGATGCTCAACTGCCAGGCCACCAAGTCCAGTCCGGTGATGAGTTCGGTCACCGGATGTTCCACTTGCAATCGGGTGTTCATTTCCAGGAAGTAAAATTGTCCGCGCGCATCCAGCAGGAATTCCACCGTGCCCGCGCCGACATAGTTGACCGCGCGCCCCGCCTTGAGCGCCGCTTCGCCCATGGCCTGGCGCAATTCATCGGTCATCACGGGGCAGGGGGCCTCTTCGATGACTTTCTGGTGGCGACGCTGGATCGAGCAATCGCGCTCGCCAAGGTAGATCAGGTTACCGTGCGAGTCGCCGAACAGTTGCACCTCGACATGGCGCGGTTCGATCAATGCCTGCTCGAGGATCAGTTCGTCACTGCCAAAACCGTGCAAGGCTTCGGAGCGAGCGGTGCGCAGCTGTTCCGCCAGGTCGCTGGCCGCGTGCACCACGCGCATGCCACGCCCACCGCCGCCGGCACTGGCCTTGATCATCAACGGGTAGCCGATGCGGCCGGCTTCGCGGATGAGGGTTGCATCGTCCTGTTTGGCACCCTGATAACCCTCGATGCAAGGCACGCCGGCATTGAGCATGGCGATTTTCGACCGGCGTTTGCTGCCCATCAGTTCGATGGCTTCGGGGCTGGGTCCGATGAAGGTGATGCCGGCGTCCTGGCAAGCGAGGGCGAAACCGGCATTTTCCGAGAGGAAACCGTAGCCCGGATGAATGGCGTCAGCCCCGGTACGTCGGGCAGCGTCGATGATCGCCTGGATGTTCAGGTAAGACTGTTGCACCGGGGCAGGGCCGATGTTTACCGCTTCGTCGGCCATTTGCACGTGCAGGGCATCGGCGTCGGCATCGCTGAATACGGCGACGGTGCGGTAGCCCAGGGCCTGGGCGGTGCGCTGGATGCGGCAGGCGATTTCACCGCGGTTGGCGATCAGGATTTTGCTGAATCCGGGCATGTTTCATTCCCTTAGATGTGCGGTGAATGTGATGGCCTCTTCGCGAGCAGGCTCGCTCCCACAGTTGAAATGCATTCCAATTGTGGGAGCGAGCCTGCTCGCGAAGCTTTTAAGAGGCCCACCCCGGTTTACGCTTTTGCACGAAAGCCATGGTGCCTTCGATCCCTTCAGCCCCGGCCACCGCTTCGCTGAACCATTCGGCTGCCTGATCCAGCAGTTCATCCGATGGCTGCACTGCACTCGCCAGCAGCAGTTTCTTGGTCGCCGCATTCGCCCCAGGCGCACAACACAGCACATGGGCCAGTACTTCATCGAGGCGCTCGGCCAATGCCTGCGCATCGTGCTCGACAAAATGCACCAGCCCCATCCGCCGTGCCTGGGTGCCGTCGAAACGTGCCGCGGTCAGGGCCAGGCGGCGTGCCTGGGTCAGGCCGATGCGCTGCACCACGAACGGCGCGATCTGCGCTGGCAACAGGCCGAGGCTGGTTTCCGGCAGGCCGAACTGCGCCTGGTGATCGGCCAGGGCAATATCGCCGACACAGGCCAAACCGAAGCCACCACCGAGCACCGCGCCTTGCAGCACGGTGATCACCACTTGCGGTGCGTGCTGCACCTCTTGTAGCAACGCACCGAACAATCGATTCAAATCGCGGTGCGCGCTCGGGCCTTGAGCGCGTGCGTTGGCCATGTCCTTGATGTCGCCTCCGGCACAGAAATGCCCGCCGGCACCGCCGATCACCAAGGCCCTGATCCCCCGGTCATCGTGCACCGCCGCCAGCACTGCACGCAGTTCGCTGACCATCTGCAAGCTCATGGCGTTACGGCTGGCCGGTCGATTGAGGGTGATGTGCAGCACACCGTTGTGCAGTTCGAGCAGCAGGGTCTGGCAAACCGGCAGGGTACTCATTTCTTTTTCCCCGGCAGGATGCCCATGAGCTTGCAGATGATCCCCAACATGATTTCGTCGGCACCGCCGCCGATCGACACCAGGCGCACATCGCGGTAGGCGCGGGCCACCGGGTTGTCCCACATGAAACCCATGCCGCCCCAGTATTGTAGGCAGCTGTCACTGACCTCGCGGCCCAGGCGACCGGCCTTGAGTTTGGCCATGGACGCCAGGCGCGTGACGTCCTGGCCCTTGATGTATTGCTCGGTGGCTTGATAGACCAGCGCCCGCAGGCATTCGATCTCGGTTTGCAGCTCGGCCAGGCGAAAGTGAATGACCTGGTTGTCGATCAGCGCACTGCCGAAGGTTTTGCGCTCCTTGCAGTACTCGATGGTGCTGTCGACGCAATACTCCAGGCCCTTGATCATGTTGGCCGCACCGAACAGGCGTTCCTCCTGGAACTGCAGCATCTGCATCATGAACCCCGCGCCTTCATGACCGATGCGGTTGCGCTGTGGCACCCGCACGTTGTCGAAAAACACCTGGGCGGTTTCCGAGCTGCGCATGCCCAGTTTGTCCAGGTGCGAGCTGAGGCTGATGCCAGGGCTGTTCATCGGCACCATGATCAGTGATTTGTTGATGTGCGGTTTGTCGTCCGAGGTATTGGCCAGCAAGCAGATGAAGTCGGCGCTCGGCGAGTTGGTGATCCACATCTTGCTGCCGTTGATCACGTAATCGTCGCCGTCCTTGCGCGCGGTGGTTTTCAAGCCGGCCACGTCGGAGCCGGCGCCGACTTCGGAGACGCCGATACAGCCGACCTGCTCGCCGCTGATGGCCGGGCGCAGGAACTCATCACGCAACTCATCGGAACCGAAACGCGCCAGGGCCGGGGTGCACATGTCGGTCTGTACGCCGATCGACATGGGAATCCCACCGCAATGAATGGTGCCGAACTCTTCGGCGGCGACGATCGAGTAGCTGTAGTCCAGGCCCATGCCGCCGAATTTTTCCGGTTTGCAAATGCCCAGCAGGCCGAGGTCGCCGGCCTTGCGAAAGATCTTGTGGATCGGAAAGCGCCCGGCCTTTTCCCATTCCTCGACGTGAGGGTTGATCTCGTGATCGACGAATTGGCGAACGGTGCGACGCAATGCTTCGTGTTCCTGGGTGAAGATCATTCTTGTTGTTCTCCTGACGAACCCGCTCGTTCCCACGCTCTGCGTGGGAATGCCTCAATGGACGCTCTGCGTCCGCTTCTGGGACGCGGAGCGTCCCGGGCTGCATTCCCACGCAGAGCGTGGGAACGATCAAAACTAAAAACGCGCTACACCAAAGCTGTTGGCTTGCAGCGGCCGCACCTCGGCCTCGTGACAAATATCCAGCAAATACCCGAGCAAGGTCCGGGTGTCACGTGGATCGATCAACCCGTCATCCCACAGATTGGCACTGGCATAAAGCGCCGTGGACTGGCTGTCGAGTTTCTGTGCGGTGACCTGTTCGAGCATGTCAAGCATTTTTGGGTCGGGCAACAGGCCGTCCTTGGCCTGTTTGGCCTCGGTGACGATGCGCAGCACCTTGCCGGCCTGGGCGCCGCCCATGACGGCGGTGCGGCTGTTGGGCCAGGCGAAGATGAAACGCGGGTCCAGGCCACGGCCGCACATCGCGTAGTTGCCGGCGCCATAGGAGCCGCCCACCACGATGGTCAGTTTCGGCACCCGCGCATTGGCCACCGCCTGGATCATCTTGGCGCCGTGCTTGATCACCCCTTGCTGCTCCGCTTCGGTGCCGACCATGAACCCGGTGGTGTTGTGGAAAAACAGCAGCGGTGTCTGGCTCTGGTCGCACAGTTGAATGAATTGCGCAGCCTTGCTCGCGCCCTTGGGCGTGATCGGACCGTTGTTGCCGATAAATCCGCAAGCGCGACCCTGGATTTTCAGTTGGCCGCAAACGGTCTGCTGATCGAACTCGGCCTTGAATTCGAGGAAGTTCGAGCCATCGGCGATTCGGGCGACGATCTCGCGCACGTCGTAGGGTTTTTTCGGGTCATCCGGGATCAGGCCCAGCAATTGGTCGATGGGGTAGAGCGGTTCCGGCCATTGCCTGGCAGGCAACACCGGCAAGCGCGCATTCCATGGCAGCAGGCTGACGATCTCGCGAACCTGGCGCACGCCGTCGGCATCATTCTCGGCCAGGTATTCGGCGGTGCCGGCGGTTTGCGCGTGCATCTCGGCGCCGCCCAGTTCTTCGTCGCTGGCGATTTCTCCGGTGGCCGCTTTTAAAAGAGGCGGGCCGGCCAGAAACAGCTTGGCCTTGCCACGTACCACCACCACATAGTCCGACAGCCCCGGCTGATAGGCGCCGCCTGCCGTCGCCGAGCCGTGGACCACGGTAATCTGCGGCAGGCCCATGGCCGACATGCGTGCCTGGTTGGCAAAGCTGCGCGCGCCTTCGACGAAAATTTCCGCCGCGTAATTGAGGTTTGCGCCGCCACTCTCGGCGAGGGTAATCACCGGCAGTTTGTTTTCCATGGCGATCTGTTGCAGGCGCAGGGACTTTTTCAGGCCCGAGGGGGAAATGGTGCCGCCCTTGATCGCACTGTTGTTGGCCACCACCAGCACCCGGACACCCGACACGTAACCGATCCCGGCGATCAAGCCGCCGCCGGCCGAGCTGCCGTCCTTGTCGTCGTGCAACTTGTAGCCGGCCAGGCTGGCCAGTTCGAGAAAGGGCGCGCCAGGGTCGAGCAACAGGTTGAGGCGTTCGCGGGGCAGTAACTGACCGCGTTTTTCGAACCTGGGCCTGGCGTCGGCAGCCTTGTCCAGCAGGTTCTGGTCAAGTGTGCGGACCTGCTCGACGGCGTCCAGCATTGCCGCGCGATGGCGGGCGAACTGTTCGCTGTGGGGGTCGAGTTGCGACTCAATCACCGGCATGGCTTATTCCTTGTCCTTGAGCACATCAGGCAAGTACGCGCGGTGGAAGCCGTTGTACGACTCACTGTTGGTCGCCTTGTGGATCGGCCATGCCCGTCCGCCGAGGCTGGCCGCGCCGTCGATGCGCAGGGTGCTGCCGCTGATGAACGCCGCGGCCGGGCTGAGCAGGAAAACGATCGCCGCACTGACTTCCGATTCGGTGCCGATGCGCTTGAGTGGCACGTGTTCACGCAACGTCGGAATCACCGCTCTGAGCGCACCTTCGTAGGTGTCCATGCCGCTGGACGCGATCCAGCCCGGCGCCACGGCGTTGACCCGGACCCCGGCGTGCCCCCATTCGAAGGCCGCCGTCTTGGTCAGGTTGTCCATGCCCGAGCGCGCCGCGCCCGAGTGGCCCATGCCGGGCATGCCGCCCCACATGTCGGCGAGCATGTTGACGATGGCGCCGCCGTGCTTGCTCATGGA
This sequence comes from Pseudomonas sp. LBUM1649, assembly GCF_059716155.1. Lineage (NCBI taxonomy): Bacteria > Pseudomonadati > Pseudomonadota > Gammaproteobacteria > Pseudomonadales > Pseudomonadaceae > Pseudomonas > Pseudomonas sp. LBUM1649. The sequence goes on along the minus strand of NZ_CP166807.1, from coordinate 4,916,878 downwards.
CTGGTTGAACACTTCCCGGGCCATCAGGAATCCGCCCAGCAGATTGGTGCGCATCACGGTTTCGAAACCCTTTAGATTGATCGAGGCCAGTGGCGACGGGTACTGGCCGCCGGCGTTGTTGACCAGGCCGTGAATCGGGCCGTGCTTGCGGATCAATTCGCTGACAAGGTGCGTGACCGCTTCTTCCTCACGGATATCACAGGTGCTCCAGTCAGCCTTGCCGCCATCTTCGGCGATCTCGGCGGCGACGGTTTTCAACTTCTCGGCCTTGCGCCCGACCAGCAGCACATGCGCACCGAGGGCCGCCAGTTCGTGAGCGGTGCAGCGGCCAATGCCACTGCCGCCACCGGTGACGATGATGGTCTGGCCGGCAAACACATCGGCTTTGAAAATCGAATCGTAGGCCATGAAGGCAATCCTCTAGTTGACCTGGTCGGCGATGCGCTGTGGCACCGGAATCTGGATCTCCAGCAGTTGCTGGGCGAAGGCTTTGCCCTGCGGATCGATCCGCAGGCTGGCCACGCCGCCGCCACCCAAAGCGTTTTCCAGGAGGAAATTCAGGCTGTGGGTGGCGGGCAAGTACCATCGCTCGACACGCCCGTGGATCGGGTCGAGGACATGGCTCATCCAGTCGACGATCACTTCCGGGGTCAAGGCTTCGGCGATCCACGGCAGGTACTGCGGGTCGCGGGCCATGACGCCGATGTTGCTGTGGTTGCCCTTGTCACCGGAGCGGGCGACCGCGAGCTTGACCAGGGCGACGCTGGCGTCAGCAGGTCCCGTGGGGCGGGGCGGCTCAAATGGCACGGGCAAGTCGGCGCTGTCGAGCACATCGAGGGCGGGCAGGGCGCACGGGTGGCGCTGGCCCATGAGATCAATTTCCAGCGTGCAGGCGGTTTTGTCGATCAGGAACGAAAACAAGCGGATCAGCGGATACACCGTCGGCCGGCCGCCGACGATCCCGGTCAGCCCCGGCGCCATGCCGGTGGCGGCCTGGGCGATTTCCCGGGAGAACAGGATCAATGCCTGTTTGTGCGGATGGCGCACCGCGAGCTTGATCACCACTTCGCGGCTGTCCTGGCGCTGGCCGTGGGGGCCGTAAGTGGCTTCGCTGCCGAGCAGTTCAATATTCACCTCGCTATAGGGCGCCCAGCCGCGTTGGCTGAACATCTGCGAAGTCTTGTTGATGATCGCTTCGCTGACCCTGCGGGCCTTGTCGACCGCATCGATCCCGGCGATCAGGCAACTGGCGGTGCAGCGGAAACCGTCCGGATAGGTGGCGCTGACCTTGTACTGAGCGGTTGGCGGCAAGCCTTTTGCGCCATGGACACGGACCGCGTTCTTGCCTTGCTGCACGAGTTTGACCTGCGTGAAATCGCAGACCACGTCGGGCAGCAGATAGGCCCGCGGGTCACCGATTTCGTAGAGCATCTGTTCGCCCACGGTCAAGGGTGTGACCAGGCCGCCAGTGCCTTCGGGTTTGCCGACGATGAACTGGCTGTCGGCGCTGACTTCGACGATGGGGAAACCGATGTGCTCGTAATCGGGTACATCGCGCCAGTCGGTGAAGTTGCCGCCGGTGCATTGGGCGCCACATTCGATGATGTGCCCGGCCAGCGCCGCCTGGGCCAGTTTATCGTAGTCGTGCCACGACCAGCCGAACTCATGCACCAGCGCGGCACTGACCACGGCGCTGTCGACCACGCGCCCGGTGATCACGATGTCCGCGCCCAGGCGCAGGGCTTCGACGATGCCCGGCGCGCCAAGGTAAGCGTTGGTCGAGACACACATCGGCGGCAGGGGGGCGGCGCTGAACATTTCATGAATGCCAAGGCTGCCCAGCTGTTTGAACTGCGGTTGCAGGTCATCGCCCAACAGGACGGCGATCTTCAGTGCGACCCCGGCCTTGTCGCAGGCTGCCTGCAGGGCAGCGGCACAGGCTTGTGGATTGACCCCGCCGGCATTGCTGATGACGCGGATCTTTTGTTCGGCAAGTTGAGAGAGGAGAGGACCGAGGACTTCGATGAAGTCGCTGGCGTAACCGGCCTGGGGATCTTTCATCCGTGCGCCAGCCATGATCGACAGGGAGATTTCGGCCAGGTAGTCGAAAACCAGGTAGTCCAGACGTCCGCCTTCCACCAGTTGCGCGGCGGCGGTCGAGGTGTCGCCCCAGAAGGCGCTGGCGCAACCGATGCGAATTGTTCTTGGCGCAGTCAACTCCATAACCACCTCCGGCAGCAATGCTTCGAGACTACCAAGCAAGCGCTTGGTTTGTAAACGGCTGAACTATCTTCTGCCCGAGCGCTTGCTTGGTCGTCGCCAGTTGCTTAAATTGCCAGCACAGCCCCAATGTTTCGCGGGGAGCGCGGCATTGGACTGATCGACTGTAGGAGAGAACGGGTGGATGAGCAAAAAGCCTTGAGGGTCATGCGCGAGTTGGTCGACAGCGGGCAATTGACCGACCCGGACAGCGCCCGGGGCAAGTTGCTGCAAGTGGCGGCCCACCTGTTTCGCAACAAAGGCTATGAACGTACTACCGTGCGCGACCTGGCCGGTGCCGTGGGCATCCAGTCGGGGAGTATTTTTCATCACTTCAAAAGCAAGGACGAGATCCTGCGGTCGGTGATGGAGGAGACTATTCGCTATAACACCGCGTTGATGCGTGCGGCCATCGCCGAGGCTGGCGACGTGCGCGAGCGGGTACTGGCGCTGATCCGTTGTGAATTGCAGTCCATCATGGGCGGCAGTGGCGAGGCCATGGCCGTGCTCGTCTACGAATGGCGCTCACTGTCCGATGAGGGGCAGGCCAGGGTCCTGGCGTTGCGCGATATCTATGAAGACATCTGGCTGCAGGTGCTGGGTGAAGCCAAGAGCGCCGGTTTTATCCGCGGTGATGTGTTTGTGACCCGGCGCTTTCTGACCGGGGCGTTGTCCTGGACCACCACCTGGTTTCGTGCCAATGGCAGCATGAGCCTGGATCAACTGGCCGAGGAGGCCTTGATTCTGGTGCTGGCGGGCAAATAAGGCGTGTGCGGGTCGGCAGGAAACTGGCTAACTGGGCGAAACCGCCTGGTTTCATTGCATTGATGCAGTATTTCGGGGAGTGGGTTGTTTTGATGTCTTCGCCAATTCGGACGGCTTCGCGACTTATACTGGCGGTGCTCGCGGCGTTATCAATCTTGCCGACCCAGGCCGCACAACTGGTGCGCATCGGTGCCGCACACTTTCCGCCCTATACGGTGCGCCCGGAGTCCGGTGCGGACACCGGCCTGTTGCCGCAATTGGTCGAGGCCCTCAACAGCCTGCAAAGCGATTATCAATTCGTCTTGGTACCCACCTCCATTCCCCGCCGTTTTGGCGATTTCAAGCAAGGCCGGGTGGACATGGCGATCTTCGAAAACCCCGACTGGGGCTGGAGGGACATTCCCCACAGCAGCGTCGATATGGGCCTGGAAGATGCCGAAATCTTCGTGGCGCAACGCCTGCCGGAGCGACAGCAAAGCTACTTCAGCGAGCTCTCCGGCAAGCGCTTGGCGTTGTTCAGCGGGTATCACTACGAATTCGCCAACTTCAACGCCGATCCCAAGTACCTCGCCACTCACTACAACGCCACGTCGACCTATTCCCATGACAGCAACCTGCTGATGGTGCTGCGTGGCCGCGCCGATGTCGCCCTGGTCACACGGTCTTACCTGAGCGACTACTTTCTGCGCAATGAGAAAGTCGCCAATGAGTTGCTAGTGTCCGAGCGCGTTGACCAGATCTATCACCACTACGCCATTCTTCGCCCGGCCGCGCCGATCAGCGGCGAGGCCTTCGGCAAGTTGCTGCAAGGGTTGCGCGATAATGGCCAGATGTTGAAGATTTTCGACCCCTATAAAATCGCGGTATTGCCAGTGCCGGGTAACTGAGCGGGCACCGCAGGTCGCGTATCGGCTCATGGCGCTTAAATTTCCAGGCTCCACTCACGTCAACCGTTGACCTGTCGACGAATATCGTGAGCCCGACCCATGTCCAATCCGAATGTCCTGACTGCGCTGGCCTTACCGACCGGCAGCAGTCTTGTAGCCGATGAAACCGCAACCGGGCTGAGCCTGAGTCTTGAAGGCCAGCCGCTGATCCAGCTGCACCTGACGCGCGAGCCCGAGTTGCTGCTGCAGTTGCACGAGGGCGCAGTAAGCCTCGACAACCGAGCCGTCTGGGCCGCTTGCTATTGGTTGTTCGCCCGTGATCCTGTTTGCCAGCGACTGCTCTGGCAACTGGATGAAGCGCCGCCGGAAGCCTTGCTCAGCGCATTGCTGGTCCCTACCGAAACGGCCGGCCAGTATCGTAGCGAACGCACGCTGTTCTGGCAGTTGCCACAGCCGTGGGTGGGTTACTCGCTGACGGGCTGTTACCCACAGCAGATGGTCATCAGCGGTGGCAAGCGTCACCCACTGCGCCCGCCGAAGCCGCGTGGCGAGGTGTATCGGCGTTTCGATGCCAGGCTGGGGGCCTGGATTTCCCTGCGCACGGTGGATATCGACGAGGATCTTTCGCGTTTCAATCGCTGGCAGAACAGCCCTCGGGTAGCGAGTTTCTGGCAGGAGCAGGGCAGTCTCGAACAGCATCGAGAGTACCTGGGCAAACTCCAGGACGATCCCCATACCCTGACATTGATCGGTTGTTTCGACGATCAACCGTTTGCCTATTTCGAAGCCTACTGGGCCAAGGAAGATCGCATTGCACCCTTCTTTGATGCGGATGATTACGACCGTGGCATTCATATGCTGGTGGGGGAAGAAAATCACCGTGGTCCGCACAAGGTGGCGAGCTGGCTGTCGGCGTTGGTGCACTACCTGTTTCTCGATGATCCACGGACCCAGCGGGTGGTCGCCGAGCCTCGTGCCGACAACGCGAAGATGATCGGGCACATGCAGGGACAGGAGTTTCATTGCGAGAAGGAATTCGACTTTCCACACAAGCGCGCAGCATTGATGGCGCTGGGGCGCGAGCGGTTTTTTGATCGCTGCTCGTTGACCTGAACCGGGACAACGCCAAAAAATCGTCCGAATGCAGTGCGCAGCTTCGGACGATTTTGCAGTTAGCGATCCTGCGCTTCCTTGGCGTCCATTTCCGCATTGCGTTCGGCGACGCGTTTGCGCTGTTCATCGGTCAGCTCAACCTTGTGGGCGGTGTCGCGCAGCATCATCAAACCGCCAACGATAGAGCCAATGGCAACCACCAGAATCAACCAGGCATACCAGGGCATAGGACCTCCTTGAAAGCCGGACGGCGGGCGAGGGTTTCGCCTGTCGAACGTGCATACCAATTTGAGCGATTGGATTTCGCAGTGGTTCCATTCTATGCCTGTTCTGCGTCGTTCACCCCTGCGTTGTTGCCTGCCCTGCCGCCTTCGCGAGCAGGCTTGCTCCCACAGGTTTTTGCAGTGTCTGGGCTAACGCATTCCCCCCCTGTGGGAGCGAGCTTGCTCGCGATGAGGCCCGCCAGTACAACGCTGCAGCAAAGCCATAAACCCACTCTTTACGCTTTATTTATGCCCCGCCACACCCCTCGGTCTCGTTCCTTTACAGCCTCCCTGCCGACAATGCCTCCACACGCGGCAATACGCCGTAACACGGAGAACTTCCATGAGCGTTCTGGACGGAGTGTCACTGCTGCTGGCAGTGGGGCTGTTCATTTATCTGTTGGTTGCGCTGTTGCGCGCGGACCGGAACTAGGAGCGGCTATGCACAGTTATGACTATTGGCTGATCCTGGCGTTTTTCGCCCTGGTATTGGTCCCGGCGCCGTTTCTTGGGCGTTTCTACTACAAGGTCATGGAAGGCCAGCGCACCTGGCTGACGCCGATCCTCGGTCCGGTCGAACGCGGTTGTTATCGTCTGGCCGGCGTTGATCCGCAGGCCGAACAGAGCTGGCAGAAGTACACCCTGGCCTTGCTCGCCTTCAACCTTGCGGGTTTTCTGCTGTTGTTCGCGATCCTGTTGTTCCAGGACCACTTGCCGCTGAACCCGCAAAATCTGCCGGGCCAGGAGTGGACGCTGGCGTTCAACACCGCCATCAGCTTTATGACCAACACCAATTGGCAGGCCTACAGCGGCGAAGCATCGCTGAGTTACCTGAGCCAGATGGTCGGCCTCACCGTGCAGAACTTCGTCAGCGCCGCCACCGGCCTCGCTGTACTGGTTGCTCTGTGCCGCGGCATCGGCCGCAAGTCCTCCCAATCCCTGGGCAACTTCTGGGTCGACATGACTCGCGCCACACTCTACGGGTTGCTGCCACTGTGCCTGCTGCTGGCGCTGTACCTGGTCTGGCAGGGCGTGCCGCAAACCTTCGCGCAGTACCTGAATGCCGTGACCGTGCAGGGTGTCGATCAGGTGATCCCGCTGGGGCCGGCCGCCAGCCAGATTGCGATCAAGCAATTGGGCACCAACGGTGGTGGCTTCTTCGGCGTGAACTCGGCGCATCCGTTCGAGAACCCGACGGCCTGGAGCAACCTGTTCGAAGTGGCGTCGATCATTCTGATTCCCGTCGCGCTGGTGTTCACCTTCGGCCATTACGTCAAAGACCTGCGTCAGAGCCGGGCGATCATTGCCTGCATGCTGGCGCTGTTCTTGATCGGCGGCGCGACGTCGCTTTGGGCTGAATACCAACCCAATCCGACCCTGGCCAACGTCGCCGTCGAACAGACCGCACCGCTGGAGGGCAAAGAGGCGCGTTTCGGTACCACGGCCACGGTGCTGTGGTCGGTGACCACCACGGCGGCCTCGAACGGTTCGGTCAATGGCATGCATGACAGCCTCAACCCGCTCAGCGGCATGGTCGCGCTGGTGAACATGATGGTTGGCGAAGTGATCTTCGGCGGCGTCGGCGCCGGGCTCTATGGCATGTTGCTCAACGTGCTGATCGCAGTGTTCCTCGCCGGCCTGATGATCGGCCGGACCCCGGAATACCTCGGCAAGAAACTGCAGGCCCGGGAGGTGCAGCTATTGGTGGTGACCTTGCTGGTGATGCCGATCGGCGTGCTGGTCCTCGGTGCGATTGCCGCCAGCCTGCCAGGGCCTGTGGCCTCGGTTAGCAATCCCGGCGCTCATGGTTTCAGCCAATTGCTCTACGCCTACACATCCGCCAGTGCCAACAACGGTTCCGCGTTCGGTGGCTTCGGTGCCAACACACCGTTCCACAACCTGATGCTGGGCCTGGGCATGTTGATCGGTCGCTTCGGCTACATCCTGCCGGTGTTGGCCCTGGCCGGCAGCCTGGCGATGAAGAAAACCGCGCCGATCGGCCAGAACAGCTTCCCGACTCATGGCCCGCTGTTTGTGACCTTGCTGACTGTGACCATTTTGCTGGTGGGTGGTTTGACCTTTCTGCCGACCCTGGCGTTGGGCCCGATTGCTGAACATTTGAGTATGGCTGCTCTTCTAAAATAAGGAGCTAAGGAATCCATCATGAATATGCACGTTCCAGCTTCAAAACCTGCTTCACCGACCAAGTCGGCCGAAGCACCGAAAACCGCGATCTCGGCCCTCTGGCGCCCGGCGCTGGTGCAAGCCTTCGTCAAGCTCGACCCGCGGCAATTGCAGCGTGCGCCAGTGATGTTGGTGGTCGAACTGACCGCGATCCTCACCACCGTCCTCTGCTTCGTCCCGGACACCGCGGTACCCACCTTCGTCGCCGCGCAGATCGCGGTGTGGCTGTGGTTCACCGTGCTGTTCGCCAACTTCGCCGAAGCCCTGGCCGAAGGTCGCGGCAAGGCCCGCGCCGACAGCCTCAAGGCCGGTAGCGAAGGCTTGAGCGCTCGGCGCAAAACCAGCAACGGCACCTTTCAGGTGGTGCCCGCCGCCAGCCTGCGCAAAGGGGATGTGGTGCGCGTCGAAGCGGGGGAGATGATCCCCGGTGACGGCGAAGTGATCGAAGGCATCGCGGCGGTCAACGAAGCGGCAATCACCGGTGAATCGGCGCCGGTGATTCGTGAATCCGGTGGCGACCGCTCGGCGGTTACCGGCAACACCCGGCTGGTGTCTGACTGGCTGTTGGTGAAGATCACCGTCAACCCCGGCGAGTCGACCCTGGATCGCATGATCGCCCTGGTCGAAGGCGCCAAGCGTCAGAAAACCCCGAACGAAGTGGCGCTCGACATCCTGTTGATCGGCCTGACCCTGATCTTCCTGCTCGTGGTGGTCACCCTGCAGCCGTTCGCCCACTTCGCCAATGGCAGCCTGCCGCTGGTGTTCCTGGTGGCGTTACTGGTCACGCTGATCCCGACCACGATTGGCGGTTTGCTGTCGGCCATCGGTATCGCCGGCATGGACCGCCTGGTGCGCCTGAACGTGATCGCCAAGTCCGGTCGCGCCGTGGAAGCGGCGGGGGACGTGCACGTCCTGCTGCTGGACAAGACCGGCACCATCACCTTCGGCAACCGTCGTTGCACCGCCGTTGTTACGGCTCCGGGTGTGACGGCCAGGGAACTGGCCGAGGGTGCCTTGTTTGCCTCCCTGGCCGATGACACGGCGGAAGGTAAATCCATCGTCGAATACCTGCGTGGCACGCAACCGCAACCTGAGCCCGCCGCGCAATTGCTGACGGCTGTACCGTTCAGCGCCGAAACCCGGCTGTCGGGTGTCGACTATCAGGGCCGCGTGTATCGCAAGGGCGCAGTGGATTCGCTGCTGGCGTTTGTCGGCCTCAAACGCGCCGACCTGGCCGCGCCGCTGTCCCGGGAAATCGACAAGATTGCCCAGAGTGGCGGCACGCCGTTGCTGGTTTGCGCCGACGGCAAACTGCTCGGTGCGATCCACCTCAAGGACGTGGTCAAGCCCGGCATCCGTGAACGTTTCGCCGAGCTGCGCAAACTGGGGATCCGCACCGTCATGGTGACCGGCGACAACCCGCTGACCGCTGCAGCGATCGCTGCCGAAGCCGGTGTGGACGACGTGCTGGCCGAAGCCACGCCGGAGAAAAAACTGGCGCGCATTCGTCACGAGCAGAACGACGGTCGCCTGGTCGCCATGTGCGGTGACGGCGCCAACGACGCTCCGGCCCTGGCCCAGGCGGACGTGGGCATGGCAATGAACGACGGGACCCAGGCGGCGCGCGAGGCGGCGAACATGGTCGACCTCGACAGCGACCCGACCAAGCTGCTCGACGTTGTGCAGATCGGCAAGGAATTGTTGGTGACCCGCGGCGCGCTGACGACCTTTTCCATCGCCAACGACGTGGCCAAGTATTTCGCCATCCTGCCGGCCCTGTTTGCTGCGATCTACCCGCAACTGGGCGTGTTGAACGTCATGCAGCTGCACAGCCCGCAGAGCGCGATTCTCTCGGCGATCGTGTTCAACGCCCTGATCATCGTGGTGCTGATCCCCCTGGCGTTGCGCGGTGTGCGCGTGCAGGCGGCGAGTGCGGCGGCGTTGCTGCGGCGCAATTTGCTGATCTATGGCCTGGGCGGGATTGCGGTGCCGTTCGTGGGTATCAAGGCGATCGACATGCTGTTGACGGCGTTGCATCTGGTTTGATGATTGCTGGCTGGGGGCTGCTTTTTGTGGCGAGGGGATTTATCCCCGTTGGGCTGCGCAGCAGCCCCAAAACCTGCAATTTCATTTCTTCAGACATATTGCATGTGACAGGTTGGGGGCCGCTGCGCAGCCCAACGGGGATAAATCCCCTCGCCACAAAAAGCGGTGGCGGTTTCAACTATCGAATTCGAGGATTTTGAAATGTCCACAATGATACGTCCGGCCCTGAGCCTGCTGGTCCTGATGACCCTGATCACCGGTGTCGCCTATCCCCTGGTGGTCACCGGCGTGGCCCAGGTCGCCTTCCCGAATCAGGCCAATGGCAGCCTGATGCGCGATGCCGAGGGCAAGGTCCGCGGCTCATCGCTGATTGCCCAGGATTTCGTCGGTGACGCCTGGTTCCATCCACGGCCATCGGCTGGTGCATTCGCTACTGTGTCGAGCGGCGCCAGCAACCTGTCGCCGAGCAACCCGGCTCTGGCCACTCGTGTGATCGACGACGCCAACAAACTGCTGGTACCAGGTCAAGGGCCCGTGCCGTTGGCCATGCTCACCACCTCCGGCAGCGGCCTCGATCCGCACTTGCCACCGGCCGCGATTGCCTATCAACTGACGCGTGTTGCGGCGGCGCGCAATCTGCCGGTTGCGACGCTTCAGAACCTGTTGGATGCGCACATCGAGCAGCCGTTGGTAGGCCCGCCGGTGGTGAATGTGCTTGAGTTGAATCTGGCGCTGGAAAAGCTGTAGAGCAAAAGATCGCAGGCTGCGCCAGCTCCAGGGTGTACGCCGCCCAATGTAGGAGCTGCCGAAGGCTGCGATCTTTTAGGCAACTCTCCATTTAAAGACGAACAAGGCAAAGACAAATGAGCGACTCCGGCCGCGCCGACGCGCTGTTAGCAGACCTGCCCCGCGATGGCCGTGGCCGGCTCAAGGTTTTCCTGGGCGCCGCGCCCGGCGTCGGCAAGACCTACGCCATGCTGCAAGCGGCCCACACCCAACTGCGCCAAGGCGTGAAACTCATCGCCGGCGTGGTCGAAACTCATGGCCGCGCGGAGACCGAAGCGCTGCTCGGTGGCCTTCCGCAGCAACCGCTGGTGCGCTCGGAATACCGTGGCGTGATGCTCGAAGAAATGGACCTCGACGGCTTGATCAAAGCCAAGCCGAAACTGGTGCTGGTGGATGAGCTGGCCCACACCAACGCCCCCGGCAGCCGCCACGCCAAGCGCTGGCAAGACATCCAGGAATTGCTCGCCGCCGGTATTGATGTGTACACCACGGTCAATGTGCAGCACCTGGAGAGCCTTAACGATCAGGTGCGCGGTATCACCGGCGTACAGATCCGCGAAACCCTGCCCGACTGGGTGCTGCAAGAAGCCTATGAACTGCTGCTGATCGACTTGCCACCGCGCGAATTGCTCGAGCGTTTGCGCGACGGCAAGGTCTACGTGCCCGAGCAGGCGAGGGCGGCCATCGATGCGTATTTCTCCCAGACCAACCTCACAGCGCTGCGTGAATTGGCAATGCAAACCGCGGCGGCCCAGGTCGATAACGACCTGGCCCAGGGCTATCGCCAGCTCGGTCAGGCGGCGCCAGCGGTGCGCGGTCGTTTGCTGGTCGGGGTCGATGGTGATGCCCAGGCCGAACGTCTGGTGCGACACGCCAGCCGCGTCGCTCAGCGTCGACATCTGCCGTGGAGCCTGGTCCATGTGGACAACGGCAGCGTGCGTGACGAGCAGTCGCGCCTGCGCCTGCAAAGTGCCCAGCAACTGGCCGAACGCCTGGGCGGCGAAGTGGTATTGCTGCGGGCCGGCGAAGTGGCCAAGACCCTGATCCAGCACGCCGCTGAACGCCGTGCCAGCCTGGTGCTGGTCGGCCAGTCCCGCCAGCGACTGCGCCGTCGGCTGTTCGGTGGCGGTTTGGCGGCGCGTTTGTTGCGCCATGCGCGCGGGCTGGAAATCAACGTCATCGACAGCGATCATGAACAGGATCAGCCACGACAACGCCAGGTACAGTCGCTGGTGTGGTTCGACTATGCGCTGGCGCTGATTGCGACTGTGCTCGCCAGTGCCCTGGCCTGGGCGGTGGCGAGTGTTTTGCCGCTGCCGAATATTTCGCTGGTGTTCCTCGCCGCCGTGTTGCTGGTGGCGGTGCGAAGCAGCCTGGGCCCGGCGCTGGCCTGTGCCGTGCTGTCGTTTCTGACCTACGACTTCTTGTTCATCCCACCGAATTTTTCCTTTCGCATCCAGCGCGAAGAAGATGTGCTGACCTTGCTGTTTTTCCTGCTGATGGCGGCGCTCACGGGTAACCTCGCGGCGCAACAGCGACGGCAATTGCAGGCCTTGCGCGACACCCAGGAGGAAACGAGTGAATTGCTCGACCTGTCGCGCAAACTCACCGCAGCCACTGACCGTCAGGCCGTGATCAATGCCGCCGCCCATCACCTTGAGGGCTGGAGCGACCTGCAACTGTGCCTGCTCAATCGCGACGGCCAGAGCGGCTGGAAAGTCGAAACCGGTGGCCCACTGGAATTTACCGAAGCCGAACGCGCCGCCGCCGATTGGGCCTGGCAACACGATCAACCGGCGGGCGCGGGCACCGGCACCTTGCCGTTCGGGCGTTGGTGGTGGTGGCCGTTATCGGTGGAGGACGGTCCGCTGGCGCTGCTCGGCGTGTGTGCCAAAGAAGGCCAGACCTTGAGCGGCCAGCGTCGACGGTTGCTGACCGCACTGAGTCAGCCGCTGGCCCAGGCGCTGGCCCGCGCGCGATTGGCCGATGATCTTGAAGCTGCGCGACTGCACGGAGAAACCGAGCAACTGCGCAGTGCCTTGCTGGCCTCGGTGTCCCATGATTTGCGCACGCCACTGACCTCCATGCGCGGCAGCATCGATAGCCTGTTGGCCCTCGGTGAGGCCATCCCCCTGGAGGATCGCCGTGAACTGCTGGAAGGTACCCGCGACGAAGCCGAACGCCTTGATCGCTACATTCAAAACCTGCTGGACATGACCCGCCTCGGTCACGGCGCGCTGAAGCTGGCACGGGACTGGGTATCGCCAGCGGACATCGTCGGCAGTGCGCTCAATCGCCTGCGCGCCGTGCTGGCGCCGTTGCAGGTCAGCACGGAAATGCCGGCGCAACTGCCGCTGCTGTTCGTCCACGCCGCGCTGATCGAGCAGGCCTTGGTCAACGTGCTGGAAAACGCCGCACGTTTCTCGCCGTCCCATGGGCGCCTGCAATTGCGCGCTGGGGCCGATGACACGGAGCTGTTTTTCTCGGTAAGCGACGAAGGGCCGGGGATTCCGGAAGCGGAGCGGGCGAAGATTTTCGACATGTTCTACACCGCCGCCCGTGGTGACCGCGGCGGGCAGGGCACGGGGCTGGGGCTGGCGATCTGTCAGGGCATGGTCGGCGCCCATGGCGGGCGAATCAGCGTCGCCGACGGTATTGAAGGGCGCGGCACCTGCATCACCTTGCACCTGCCCTTGCAGGCTCAGCCTGCCCTTGAAGATTGAGAGCCGAAGGTGAAGCCTGATCGTGCTAGCGTTACTCCCTGCCAACTCTCTTTTTTGATGTGAATCCATGAGCCAGACCGCGACCATTTTGGTCATCGACGACGAACCGCAGATCCGTAAATTCCTGCGCATCAGCCTCGCTTCGCAGGGCTACAAAGTGTTGGAGGCCGGTACCGGCACCGAAGGCCTGGCGCAAGCGGCGTTGTACAAACCGGACTTGCTGGTGCTCGACCTCGGCCTGCCGGACATGGACGGCCAACAGGTGCTGCGCGAGTTTCGCGAGTGGTCGACGGTGCCGGTGCTGGTGCTCTCTGTGCGTGCCGGTGAAGGGCAGAAAGTCGAGGCGCTGGACGGTGGCGCCAATGACTACGTGACCAAGCCCTTTGGTATCCAGGAATTCCTGGCGCGGATTCGCGCGCTATTGCGTCAGGCTCCGGTGGGTGAGGCCCAGCAAGCGGCGCTGGTGTTCGGCCCGCTGACGGTGGACCTGGCCTATCGCCGGGTACTGCTCGACGGCAGCGAAGTCGCACTGACTCGCAAGGAGTACGCGGTGCTGGCGCAACTGGCACGGCATCCCGGACGGGTCATCACCCAGCAGCAACTGCTCAAGGACATCTGGGGGCCGACCCATACCGAAGACACGCATTACTTGCGGATCGTGGTCGGGCATCTGCGCCAGAAACTGGCGGATGATCCTACCCAGCCACGGTTTATCGTGACCGAGGCGGGGGTTGGGTATCGGTTACTCGATTCATGAGCGTTCCCACGCTCTGCGTGGGAACGCCGCCATGGACGCTCCGCGTCCGCTATTGAGTTCGTGACGCGGAGCGTCACAGGATGCATTCCTTTGCTGCGCGTGGGAACGATCGTCGTTTCAGGAATCCCGCTCACTCTCATACCGATCCAGTGTATCGCGCGCAATCTCCCGTCCCAGCGCTATCAACTCCGGCGCCTTGTAGAACTCGAAAAACCGGCACACCCGTTTCGGCACGTTGATCAGGATGTCCGGCGGGTACCCGGCAATCTTGTATTGCGCCAAAGAGGTCTGCATCACCTCGAAACTCTGGTTGATCAAATCCAGCAGGGACGCCGGCCCCACGTTGTCGATGATGAACGACCCGGTGGCGGACTTCGGCGCACCGTCTCGTTCTGGCGCGGCCGCCGGTTGTTGGGCTTCAGGCTTGGCAGACTCGACCCAAGGGTTGATCTCCGCCGCTTCGGCCAGCAACGCTTCCTTCTCCAGCAGCAGCAATTGTTCGGCCTGCTTGCGCCGGAACGGCATCTTCGAACCCAGGGAACTGATCAGGCTGTCGAAGCGGGTCTTGAACGCGGCCGGGCGCTGGATCACCGGCAACTGGTAGTGGCGCTGGTTGGTGGAGTTGAGGTTGACCGCGATGATCAGGTCGCAATGGCTCGACACCACCGGCACGATCGGCAATGGGTTGAGGATGCCGCCATCCACCAGCATGCGATTACCCTGCATCACCGGTGTAAACAGACTGGGAATCGCCGCCGAGGCACGCATTGCCTGGTGCAGGCAGCCCTCCTGGAACCAGATTTCCTGCTGGTTGGTCAGGTCGGTGGCCACCGCCGTATAGGGGATGCGCAGGTCTTCGATATTGATTTCGCCAACGATCTTGCGGATCCGCCCGAAGACCTTTTCCCCGCGGATTGCCCCCAGACGAAAACTGACATCCACCAGGCGCAACACGTCGAGGTAATCCAGGCTCTCGATCCAGTCGCGATAATCATCGAGTTTGCCGGCGGCGTAGATCCCGCCGACCACCGCCCCCATGGAACAACCGGCGATACAGGCGATATCGTAGCCACGCCGTTCGATTTCCTGGATGACGCCGATATGGGCATAGCCCCGGGCTCCACCCGAGCCCAACACCAGTGCGACACGCTTTTTCATTGATCGCCCTCGTTTGAATGGTTCAACAATGCACCCATCGAGGGGCCCGCTTCAATCGCCAGGTCGTTCGGTCGCGCGAACGGGTCGTTTTTTCGACACTCCAAGGCGGCAGATGGGTATTCTCGCGCCGCAGGGTTTGGGTTGGCGATGGACGGCACTTTTTGCCCGCCAGACCGTCCTACCTGCATGAGTGTTTACCTATCTTTGAGGTGTAAGAAATGAAAGCTTGGATCTGTGTGCCACTGATTGCTTTGGCACTGGCCGGTTGTGCCGGCAAAACCGCTTATCGCGACAGCTGCGGCAGCCAGCTCGATGCCGCCTGGCGTGAGCTGGACCTGGCCAAGGCCGAAGGTTTCGCCGGTAACGTCAGTTATTCAAAGGCGTTGTCGCTGTTGACCGCGGCCAAGACCCAGCAGCAATTCGAAGGCTTCGAGGGCTGCTCGAAGAAGGCCGAGAAGGCGCGTTTCTACATTCGTGAATCGCGCGCGGGGCGATAGGCGATAGAAGCAGCTATAAGTTATAAGCTGCAAGCTACAAGTCAGTTCGCTTGCAGCTTGCAGCTTGTAGCTGTTTACGGAGTAAACCAATGATCGATAGGTTGGTGGCCCGGGTCCTGGGCCTGGAAATTCGTCTGCTGGCCTGTCAGGCACGCTTGAGTGCCCACACCGACCCTGAGGCATTGCACGATTTGCGCACCACTGTGCGCCGGTTGCGCAGCCTGTTGCGGCCGTTGCGGGGTTTGCCCGGGGTCGAGCAGTTGGAAGTGGCGGCATCCCGGGTGGGCGACTTGACCACACCATTGCGTGATCGCGAAGTAATGGCGGCCTACTTGCTCGAGCACGATCAAGCAGAAGCCGCGCAATGGCGCATGGCGCAAATGGCCAAGGCTTATCCCGCGGTGGCGACCAGTAACGAGCTTGCGCAGTTGCTGATGATCCTCGATGCCTTCCCGCGATTCCTGCGCGCCGCCCAGCGTCAGGGGTTGCTCAAGGGGCTCGGCAAGCGCATCGAAAAACGCCTGGGCAAGCAGTGGAAGAAACTCGACACCGCCCTGCACGATCCCGCCCATGACCGTCATCGTTTGCGCCTGCTGATCAAGCGCGTGCGTTATGGCATCGACGCCTATCCCGAACTGGATCGCCTGCCCAAGGCCGCCATGCCCCGACTGAAATCGGCCCAGGGGGCCCTGGGGGACTGGCACGACTGTGTGCAATGGCTGGCCATGGCCGAGCAGGAAGCGGATTTGCAACCTTGTGTCGCCGTTTGGCAATCCACCATGGCCGTGGCCGAACAGCGCGCCGACCGTGTGCTGGACAAGCTCAGCAAGGCCTGTTTCAAATCCTGAAACCATCACGGCCCCCTGTAGGAGCGAGCATGCTCGCGAAAAACCAGAGAGCACCGCGGGGTGTTAGGCTCCCCGCGTCATCGTTGACATCCATCGCGAGCATGCTCGCTCCTACAGGGGCACAGGCGGCTCATCTGTCAGTCAATTTGACTGTAATAGGCACTGTACAGCCTTCGCGAGCTGGTTAAGATCCCGTCATCCTTTTTCTTTTCTTGAGGTTTTCATGCGCTTTTGCGATCTGCTCGACGCTGTCCGCCGTCAACCACTGGAACT
The DNA here is from genome assembly GCF_059716155.1 of Pseudomonas sp. LBUM1649. Lineage (NCBI taxonomy): Bacteria > Pseudomonadati > Pseudomonadota > Gammaproteobacteria > Pseudomonadales > Pseudomonadaceae > Pseudomonas > Pseudomonas sp. LBUM1649. The sequence continues at coordinate 4,900,319 of NZ_CP166807.1, read as the reverse complement.
GTCGATCCCGGCCGGATGGGCGCAAGGCCGCGCCAGTTTCGGCGGCCTGGTGGCTGCCTTGCAATACGAAGCCATGCGCGCCAAGGTGCCGGCGGACCGGCCGGTGCGCTCGCTGGCAATCACCTTTGTCGGCCCGGTCGAACCCGACGTGCCGGTCAGTTTTGAAGTCGATGTGCTGCGCGAGGGCAAGGCCGTCAGCCAGGTGCTGGGCCGGGCGATGCAGAGGGGCCAGGTGGTGACCCTGGTCCAGGGCAGCTTCGGCGCCTCGCGTCCATCGCAAGTGAAGGTGCAAGCAGAGCCGGCGCCAGAAATGAAGCATTGGGACGACTGCCAGGAGCTGCCTTTCATCGAGGGCGTGGTCCCGCAATTCATGCAGCATCTGGCAATGCGCTGGAGTGTTGGCGGGTTGCCATTCACCGGCAATACATCCCGCCAGATGGGCGGCTGGGTGCGCTTGCGCGGTGATGTGAAGGAGGAGCCGGTCACCGAGGCGCACATCCTGGCGCTGGTGGATGCCTGGCCACCGGCCCTGATGCCGTTTCTGAAGAAGCCGGCGATGGGCAGCACACTGACCTGGACCATCGAATTCGTCCAGCCATTGCTGGAGCTGAGCACTCTGGACTGGTGCAAATACCTGGTTGAAACCGAACATGCCGCGGACGGCTACGGCCATGCCGCCGCGAAGCTGCTGGACGTGGAGGGGCGATTGATTGCCATGAGCCGGCAGACGGTGACGGTGTTCGCCTGATTAATGACGACGGTGGCGCTCCCGCCAGGCGCGCCACCAGCCGCCGCTGAGGAAAAACCGTGGGAAGGTCAGGAACTGCTCGACCAGCAAGCGCGAGAGCGCATCTTTACGATCGCTGAACGGCTCGGAGGCTTGCGCCTCCAGGTTATGGCCGTGGCGTTGCAAACCCAGGGCGGCAATCACACCGATGACGCCGATGGCGAAATTTGCCAGGTTCAGGCCGAACACCCCGGTGACGATCAGCAGAAAGGCGACGATGAACAAGGGCACGGCAATCAGGTGCAACACCAGATTGGTCGGGTGCTGGTGATTGTTCGGGTACGCACGCCATTGCCAGGCGGGAAGATTGGGGTGACGTTTACCCATGATGCCGATCCTCGATCCATGTTGAACTCATGAGTGAAGGATAGGCCCGGTAAATGCGGGCGGCGAATCAAGCTTGGCTATCGAAGCGATAGGGATCATGGTCATTATCGATGTTGCCTGCGAAGAGACCTTTACAGCCGGAGCTGCCCGATCGCCTTGCTCAACTCCCCGGCCAACACCGCCAGCTCATCGCTGGTGGTTGCCGAGCTGACGGTCTGGCGCACCGTATTCTCGGTCACATCGCGGATGCTCACCACCGCCCGGTTCATCTCTTCGGCCACCTGGCTTTGTTGCTCGGCCGCCACGGCGATCTGTGTGTTGCTTTCGCGCATCTGCGCCACTGCCCCGGTGATCTGCGCCAACGCGGCCCCAGCCTCCTGGGCTTGCTGTACGCATTCGTCGGCCTTGAATGAACTCTCCTGCATGAAGTCCACCGCATCGCGAGTGCCCGATTGCAATGCGGACACCATCACGGTGATTTCATCGGTGGAGGTTTGTACGCGCTTGGCCAGGTTGCGCACTTCATCGGCGACCACCGCAAACCCACGGCCCATTTCACCGGCCCGGGCTGCTTCAATCGCCGCGTTCAGCGCCAGCAGATTGGTCTGCTCGGCAATGCTGTGAATCACATTGACTACACCGTTGATCTTCTGGCTGTCCTCGGCCAGGCGCTGGATCATCTCGGCGGTCTGCTGCACTCCGGTAGACAGTCCGGCAATCGATCGTTGCACCCGCATGACCACTTCTTGCCCGCTGCCAGCCAAGGTGTCGGCGGATTGCGACAGGTCGCGGGTGGCACCGGCGTGCTGGGCGATGTGATAGACGGTGGCGGTCATTTCATTGATGGCCGTTGCCGCCTGATCGGTTTCGCTCTGCTGGCCAAGCATGCCGTGACGCACTTCATTCATGCTCGATGCCAGGCGTGCGGCGCCGTCGTCCAGTTGCCGGACCGTGCTGGCGACGGTGCTGACCACGCGTTGGTAACCGGCCTGCATGGCGTTGAAAGCGTTGGCCATCTGCCCGACTTCGTCACTGCAGGTCAGCGGGACGCGGGCCGACAGGTCGCCGGTTTTTTCAACGTGGAGCATCACGTCTTTCAAGGTATTGAGCTGACTGAGCAAAAAACGGATCAACAACTGTGAGGCACCGAGCATCGCCAGCATCAGGATGAACACCGCCAGCGCATAGTTGGCAACGCGCTCGCCCATCACCTGGCTCAGGCTTGGGCCATAGGCAATCAGCGCAACCCGCTGGCCATCTGCGCGGGTAAAGACTTCGGCGCCGATCGGCAGGTTATCACCGAAATACCGCGGCGCATCGATCTCGATCCAGCCGTTGGCGTCGGCCAGTGCGGGCACCGGCTGTCCGTTCAGCCGCGGTACCTGGCCGTGATCGAACGTCAGCAGATTCTCCGCCCTGGGCAGCGGCTGCCCGGCAGGCCAGGCCGCGAGCAATCGCGCCTGAGCCTGGGCCGATACCTGGGCGGCATGGCTGCGCGCTTGTTGTTCGAGTTGCAGGGCATAAAACACCAGCAGTAGCGTGGTGACGAAGGCGACGGCATTCACCGCCCAGAATTTGTACTTCAGTGAGATGTTGCTAAGCCAGGCACCCATGGAGGTCTTCTCTGATAGCGGAAACAGTTTTGGCAAGGTGCCATTATTGTGCCGCTATTCGTTGGTCGAACGCTTGATGCAGGTCAACATCGCGAGCCTTGCTTGCCCGCCGCCATCGCAGAGCGTAATGCGCTATCCTGCGCGCCCTCAAAAATTTTCTTGCTACAGGATCCGCCCCCATGAAAGCCGCACTCATCGAACTCATCAGTAACATCAGCTCCGGGTGCATGGGCGATGACGAAATCGAGAAAGTCGCTGACGAAGCGGCCCAGGCTTACGCTGATCCAGCGGCTTTCCTGAGCGCCAACCCGGACATCAACTACGACGACAGCTTCCCGATCCCGCTGGGTGAGTGGGTGGTCGTTGGCAGCCTGCCCGAGACAGTGCTGTTCCAGGCCGACACCTATGTGGACCTGTTCGCCCAGATCGTTGCCTCGTTCGGCCCGGGGGTGGCGTTCAATCTCAAGCCCAAGCAACTGGCCAAGACCGAAGCCCTGACCGCGCTGAACCGCATCCAGGTGCAGATGAGCAGCCTGAATAAGGAAAACGGCGGTTACACGCTGATGAACTTCAGCCAGTTGCTGGACGATGAACTGCAAGTGGTACTGGTCTACGGCAATGCTGTTCCGCGGGTACTCGAGCTGTGCGCCAAAGTTGGAATCGCCGCCGCTCCGTCGCTGGAAGCCTTGAAAGTGGCGATCCACGTCTGAACCGGTAAAGCTGTCAAAAAAAAGGAACCCTGGTCAGGGCCGGCTATCCTAAGAGGGCATATCACTCTTAGGGAGCGTCATCATGGGTTCCACGTTCAACAGCCTGGTTGGCCTGATCATTCTTGCCCTGGACATCTGGGCAATCATCAACGTGTTGAAAAGCGGTGCCGAAACCGGGATGAAAATCTTCTGGGTGCTGTTGATCCTGTTGCTGCCGGTTCTGGGCCTGATTATCTGGGCCATTGCCGGTCCCCGGGGGAATGTGCGCATCTGACAGAGGAACACCGTCTGTACGGGGCGTAAGGCGGTCTTTTTGGATGCCTGCTATTGTTGATTCGCCGGAACATTTGCCCAGTGTTCAGGGTCGAGATAGGTGTAAGCCCATCCATGGGTTTTATCGAGGAGGCACCGATGCAAAAGTGGAAAGTCACTTTCGTGGATGATCATGGTGAAGTGATCGACGAAGTCTTCGAGTGCGAGGAGTGCCCGGATCACGAGCAAGCCGCCAGACTGATCAAGGAACGGTTCCTTCCCGTGGCCGCCGAACTGGATCTGAACGATCTGGAGGGGCGCACCACTGACGCAGGCGTCAAAAGCCTGAAAACCCAGAACAGTATTGAAATCCGCAGCATTACCCCCGTCTGAACCTCTTCTTGTCATCGACGACAGCAAAATCAGGCCTTGGCAGCGGCTCTATCTTGGGGCTACTCTGCAATCGAGATCAGCGAATGGATCGCTAAGGTCTGGTCTTGTCAGCTCCATGCTTGTTTCCCATCGGCAAATCGGTTGTCGATTCGTGCGCACCATCGGGTTGCGCACGTAGGGAGTACGGAAAGTCTATCCATCAGTTTGAGGAGGACGTTTCATGAGCACAGCCTATCAAGAAGACATCAGCAGCAGTGTACTGCGCCGCATGAAAGAAGGTGGTTTCGACTTTTCCCGGTTCCATCCCATCGAGTTCTACGCCATTTTCCCGGACGAGGAGCGGGCACGCAGGGCGGCAGGTCATTTCCACCGTGGTGAATCCCTGGATGCGCAAGTCAGTGTGCGCGACGATGGCGCCTGGGCGCTGGAGTTGTGCAAAGTCATGTATGCCACCTATGACGACATTGGCGATTTCGAACAGGGTTTCGAGGCAGTGGTTGAGCCTCTGGGCGGCATCATTGAAGGCTGGGGTGTGAAACAGGAGGTACGAGGGCGACTCGCATAAACTTATGAACAGTGACAACCTGCAATAGCGGCTGACCTTCGGGTTGGCCGTTTTCGTTTTTGCCCAAGCTTTTTTGCCCAGGGAAAATTGAACAGGGCCGATCCCATAGCCAGCAAGCCGGCGCCTACAGTCTATGCTGGTGATGGGCGACAACAACGCCTTGCAATGAAGCGGGGGCAGTCAGGTTGGGGCATTTGCCGCACAGGATTGGTGCGGTACTCGCGTGGTAATTATCCAACTGATTGAAATCTAAGCGTTTCTGCCGATGGCACGGGCTTTGCGAAGGCCTGGATGTCCGGGTGACAAGGAGTACGGCATGATCCGCACCTATTTTGATGAGATGTACGATGCCGGCGGCCAGGTCCGCCCGCATTATCGGGAGTTTGCCCGTTGGCTGGCCGAAACGCCTGACGAGCTTTTGGCACAACGGCGACGCGAGGCCGATCTGTTATTTCATCGCGCCGGGATCACATTCACGCTTTACGGTGATGAGCAGGGGACAGAGCGCCTGATTCCCTTCGACACCATCCCTCGCAGCATCCCCGCCAGTGAATGGCGGGTGGTCGAGCGCGGCTGCATCCAGCGGGTCAAGGCGCTGAACATGTTCCTCGCCGACCTGTACCACGAGCAACGCATCATCAAGGCCGGGATCATTCCGGCCGAGCAGGTGCTGGCCAACGAGCAATACCAGCTGGCAATGCAGGGTCTGGACCTGCACCGTGATATCTATTCGCACATTTCCGGCGTCGACCTGGTGCGCGACGGCGACGGCACGTACTACGTGCTCGAAGACAATCTTCGTACACCGAGCGGCGTCAGCTACATGCTCGAAGACCGCAAGATGATGATGCGACTGTTCCCCGAGCTGTTTGCGGCCCAGCGCATTGCCCCGATCGACCATTATCCGAACCTGTTGCTCGACACCCTGAAAAGCTCAAGCCCGATCGATAACCCGAGCGTCGTGGTGCTGACGCCGGGGCGCTTCAACAGCGCGTTCTTCGAGCATGCGTTCCTGGCGCGGGAAATGGGTGTCGAGCTGGTGGAGGGCGCGGATCTGTTCGTGCGTGACGACAAGGTGTTCATGCGCACGACCGACGGACCGAAAGCCGTCGACGTGATTTACCGCCGTCTCGACGATGCGTTCCTCGACCCGCTGGCGTTCAATCCCGACTCGATGCTTGGCGTGCCGGGGCTGCTGTCGTCCTATCGTTCCGGCAATGTCGTGTTGGCGAACGCCATCGGTACCGGGGTGGCGGACGACAAATCGGTCTATCCGTTCGTCACCGACATGATCCGTTTCTATCTGGACGAAGAACCGATCCTGAAAAACGTACCCACCTGGCAGTGTCGCAATCCTTCTGAACTGTCCCACGTTCTGGCCAATCTTCCAGAGCTGGTGGTCAAGGAAACCCAGGGCTCCGGCGGCTACGGAATGCTGGTGGGGCCCGCGGCGACCGCAGCGGAAATCGAAGCCTTCCGCGCGCGCATCATCGCCAAGCCCCATGCCTACATCGCACAGCCGACGCTGTCGCTGTCGACCTGTCCGACCTTTGTCGAAAGCGGCATCGCGCCACGCCACATCGACCTGCGTCCGTTTGTATTGTCTGGCCGCGAAACCCGGGTCGTACCCGGCGGTTTGACCCGTGTCGCCCTGCGCGAAGGCTCCCTGGTGGTGAACTCCTCCCAGGGCGGTGGAACCAAGGACACCTGGGTGGTCGAGGATTGAAGGAAGCCTGACATGTTAAGTAGAACTGCCTCGGATTTGTATTGGATGTCGCGTTACCTGGAGCGGGCGGAAAACCTCGCACGGATGCTCGACATCAGTTATTCGCTGTCGCTGATGCCGCAGGATGGCCGCGGTAATGGCCTGCACGAATTGGCCATGCCGTTGCTGATTACTGGCACGCTGGACGATTACCTCGAACGCCATGGCGATCTGCATGCCGAACGGCTGCTGCATTTCTTTGCCCTGGACGCGGCCAACCCGGCCAGCATCTACAGCTGCCTAGGCGCCGCACGGGCCAGTGCCCATGCGGTGCGTGGACGCATCACCGCCGACATGTGGGAAAACATCAACGCCACCTGGCTGGAGATTCGCGGCATCGCCGAACAGGGCCTGAGCCGCTACGGCATGAGCCGTTTCTGCGAGTGGATCAAGGAACGTTCCCACCTGTTCCGTGGCGCGTCCTACGGCACCATCATGCGCAATGACGCGTTCCGCTTCATTCGCCTGGGGACGTTCATCGAAAGGGCCGACAACACACTGCGCCTGCTCGATGCCCGCTATGAAATGGCTGGCGATCAGGCCGAAGCGGTCAGCGACGGCACGGCCCACGCCTACTACCAGTGGAGTGCGTTGCTGCGGGCCTTGTCGTCTTTCGAGGCGTACACCGAGATCTACCGTGACGCACCCGGTGCCCGGCATGTGGCCGAGTTACTGCTGCTGCGGGCCGATGTTCCGCGCTCCTTGCGGGCCTGCACCGAAGAAATCGACCAGATCCTCGCGCAACTGCCGGGGGCCAATGGCCGCCCTGCACAGCGCCTGGCGGCGGAGATGGACGCGCGATTGCGCTACACCGGCATCAACGAAATCCTCGACGAAGGCCTGCATGCCTGGCTGACCGAGTTCATCCCGCTGGTGCGCCAGTTGGGTAACGCCATTCACAGTTCCTACCTGGAGGCCGCATGAGACTTTCCATTAGCCACGAGACCACCTATCACTACGAGGATCAGGTGCGGGCGAGCATCCAGTACCTGCGGCTGACCCCCCACGACAGCGAGCGCCAGCACGTGCTCAGCTGGCAGCTCGATCTGCCGCGGCCGGTGCGCGCGCAACTTGATCCGTTCGGCAACATCCTGCACGTGCTGACCATGGACGAGCCCCACGAGGCGATCATCATCGGTGCCCGTGGCCAGGTCGACATCGACGAGTTGCGCGAAGCTGAGCACGAAAGCCGGTCGGCATTGCCGTTCCTGCGCTTCACCCGGCTGACCGAAGCCGACCAGGCGCTACGCGCGTTCGCCGACAAGGCGTGCAAGCAGCGCCGCGATCGTACGGCGCTGATCGACTTGATGCATGGGCTGAACCAGCACATGACCTACACGCCGGGCGCCACCGAAGTGGACACCAGCGCCGCGCAGGCTTTCGCCGGGCGTTCGGGCGTGTGCCAGGACCACACCCACGCATTCCTCGCCTGTGCCCGCAGCCTGGGCGTGCCAGCGCGTTATGTGTCAGGGTACTTGTACAGCGAAAACAGCGAACACCTGGCCAGCCATGCCTGGGCCGAAGCCTGGCTCGATGACGCCTGGTACAGCTTCGATGTGACCAATGAACTGGCACGCCCCGAGCGTCACTTGAAACTGGCGGTGGGCCTGGATTACCTGGACGCCTGCCCGGTGCGTGGCATGCGCCGCGGGGGTGGGTGTGAACAGATGCATGCGAAGGTGTTCGTATCGCCGACGCCGATGCCGGTGATCTCAGTGCAACAACAGTAATTCAATGGTTCGCTTACTGTAGGAGCGAGCCTGCTCGCGATGAACCTGAGAGCGCCGCGGGGTGTCAGGTTCCCCGCGTTATCGTTAACGACCATCGCGAGCAGGCTCGCTCCTACAGTGGGACGCGACTCAGGGCTTTTCCTTGCGCCCGACCATGTGCTGCAAATACCCCACCAACATCCGCAGATCCTCATCCGGCAACACCTCGGCCGAGAACCCCGGCATCTTCGCCTGCGGCCACTGGCGCAAACTCTGCGGATCCCGGATATAGCGCTGGAGGAAATCCGCACCAAAATACTCGGTCGGGTTATACGGAATATTCAGGTCCGGCCCGAACTGTGAATCCCCGGCGCCATTCAATCGATGACACGCCAGGCAGTTTTTCTGAAACAGCGCAAAACCCTGGTTGACCGGGTCATCGGCCTTTAGCGCAGGATCTGGTAGCAGGGCAGGGAAGCGCGCGGCCACGGGGGCCATGCGCTTGATGCTGGCGACCTCGAACGGCCATTGTTCCGGGCTGATGTTGCCTGCCCGCGGATCGGTCCAGACCAGGTAAAACGGCCCGGCGCTGTGTTTGCCTTCCGCCAGCGGCGGCCACGGTTTGGCGGGATCTTCGATCGCCAGCCAGGCACGCGCTCCCTGAGTGTTGAGCAGCGGTGCGGCCGCCAGTTCCGCGGCAAAGCCGTCCAGTGCCACGGCTTGCAAGTGGTCGTCAGGCTTGATGTCGGTCAATAGCGCGGCGAGCGGCACGGCGCGGTAGGTCATGTCACGCTTGTAGGACACGTCATTGCTGATACTGATGGTCTGAACCTGAGGGTGCTTGAGCAGCTCCTCGGTTTTCCACGTGCGACTGTTCGCGCCCAGCTCCAGGTTCAGCTGTGCGGCAGAAAGAGGCGTGCTGAGCAGCAGGGCCCCGAACACAATGAGCGTTTTCAAATGATCGCCATCCATGTCGTGGAAGTGCCGCAAAGGTTGGCACAGCCACGCTGGCCCGGGAAGCAAGCCAGCCACATTTTTACGAGGCGATAAAAAATCTGCCGCCGTCTTTTTTAAGATCGACTAACCGATCACCTTGGTCAGGTTCGGCAAAATCAACAACAGAGTGGTGGCGAAAAGAATGAGCCCGGCTTGACGAACTTTCGATTGTTTGAACATGGCTGACCGCCTTTTTTTTGTTTTTTCCTGATGCCTGCCTGCACATCTCCATGACGGCAATGCACTTCCTGTAGGACGAGCGCCTCGGCAAAACCCGACGACAACTTCGTACACCTTCACCTTAGAGCCCGCGTCACGCTTGGTTTAGATCCATTTAGTATGGTGTTCTAACCGAATGCTATTAAAAAGGTATGAGGCCTATTGCCAGCTTCTTGGGCGGCCTTTTGCTAGACACCTGCGGGTCCTGAACCGGTTCACCGTCTGCTGGATGACCGTCCGTCTGAGCGTGAGCGTCAATGCCGTTGAGCACTGCGGTCATTGAATCCCCAGCAGCTGGGAATAAGGTGGAGGCTCTTTGGAAGATCAAATGATCGCAGCCTTCGGCAGCTTCTACAGTCAGGTTCGAGGACGTCATGACCCAAGCTTTGATTTTCGACGCATTACGCACACCCCGTGGCAAAGGCAAGGCCAACGGTGCCTTGCACAGCGTCAAACCGGTGAGCCTGGTGGCCGGCTTGCTCACGGCGCTGCAACAGCGAACCGACCTTGACACCAGCCAGGTCGATGACGTGGTGCTCGGTTGCGTGACGCCCATCGGCGATCAAGGCTCCGACATTGCCAAGACCGCGGTCCAGGTGGCGGATTGGGATGTCAGCGTGGCCGGTGTGCAGATCAATCGTTTCTGCGCCTCGGGGCTGGAGGCGGTGAACCTGGGGGCGATGAAAGTCCGTTCCGGTTTCGAAGACCTGGTGGTGGTCGGCGGCGTCGAGTCCATGTCGCGAGTCCCTATGGGCAGCGACGGCGGGGCGTGGGCGCTGGACCCGCAAACCAACCTGTACGGCCATTTCATTCCACAGGGTGTGAGCGCCGACCTGATCGCCACGCTTGAAGGTTTCAGCCGTCAGGACGTCGATGCCTACGCGTTGCACTCGCAACAAAAAGCCGCACGGGCGCGGGCCGATGGGTCGTTCAAAAACTCATTGGTGCCGGTGCAGGACCAGAACGGCATCATCCTGCTCGATCATGATGAGTTCATCCGCGCCGAATCGACCCTGGAAGGCTTGGGCAAGCTCAAGCCGAGTTTCGAAATGATCGGACAAATGGGTTTCGACGCCACCGCGCTGCGGGTCTTCAGCCAGGTGGAGCGGATCCATCATGTGCACACCCCCGGCAACAGTTCCGGGATCGTCGACGGCGCGGCGTTGATGTTGATCGGCTCCGAAGCCAAGGGCCGGGCGCTGGGCTTGCAGCCACGGGCGCGGATCGTCGCCACGGCGGTCACCAGCACCGACCCGACCCTCATGCTCACCGGCCCCGCGCCGGCCACCCGCAAGGCGTTGGCCAAGGCCGGGCTGCGGGTCGAAGACATTGATCTGTTCGAGGTCAACGAGGCGTTTGCCTCGGTGGTGTTGAAGTTCATCAAGGACATGGCCGTCGACCCGAACAAAGTCAATGTCAACGGCGGTTCCATTGCCATGGGCCACCCGTTGGGCGCCACAGGCTGCGCAATTCTCGGCACTCTGCTCGATGAACTGCAAGCCCGACACCTGCGCTATGGCTTGGCGACCTTGTGTGTCGGCGGCGGCATGGGCATTGCCACCATCATCGAACGCCTCTGAGCCCGGACTTCAAGGAACCTGTTTATGAGCCAAGCCATTCGCTACGAAAAAGGCCAGGACCAGATCGTCGTCCTGACCATCGACATGCCGGGCCAGAGCGCCAATACCATGAATGCGCTCTACCGCGAGGCCATGGCTGACTGTGTCGCCCGTCTGCTGGCCGACAAGGACAACATCGCGGGAGTGATCATCACCTCGGCCAAGAAAACCTTCTTTGCCGGCGGCGACCTCAATGAACTGATCAAGGTCGGCAAACCCCAGGCCAAAGCTTTTTACGACATGGTGCTGACCCTCAAGGGCCAACTGCGCACCTTGGAAACCCTCGGTAAACCCGTGGTCGCCGCGATCAATGGCGCGGCGTTGGGCGGCGGCTGGGAAATCTGCCTGGCCTGCCATCACCGCATAGTGCTGGACGATCCCTCCGTGCAACTAGGCCTGCCGGAAGTGACCCTCGGCCTGCTGCCGGGCGGTGGCGGGGTGGTGCGCATGGTGCGCATGCTCGGCATTGAAAAAGCCCTGCCGTACCTGCTTGAAGGCAAGAAAATCCGGCCGCAGCAGGCCTTGCAGGCGGGTTTGATCGATGACCTGGCGATAGATCGCGAGGCACTGCTGAGCAAGGCGCGCACCTGGATAACTGCCAACCCGAGGGCGGTTCAGCGCTGGGACGTGAAGGGCTATCAGATTCCCGGTGGCACGCCGTCGAACCCGAAAGTTGCACAGATGCTGGCGATTGCACCGTCGATCCTGCGCAGTAAAACCCAGGGTACGCTGCCCGCGCCGGAGAAAATCCTGTGTGCCGCGGTGGAGGGCGCCCAGGTGGATTTTGACACGGCGCACCTTATTGAAACCCGTTACTTCACAGAGCTGGTCACCGGCCAGGTCGCGAAAAACCTGATCGGCACCTTCTGGTTCCAGCTGAACGAAATCAATGCCGGAGGTTCGCGTCCTCAAGGCTTCGCACCTTATGTGACGAAAAAAGTCGGCGTGCTCGGTGCCGGGATGATGGGCGCGGGCATCGCTTTTGTCAGCGCCTCGGCTGGTATCGATGTGGTGCTCAAGGACATCAACCTCGCGGCGGCCGAGAAGGGCAAGGCGCACTCGGCGGCGTTGCTGGACAAGAAAGTGGCGCGCCGGCAGATCAGCGCCGAGCAACGTGAAGCCGTGCTGGCGCGCATCCATACCAGCGATACCGATTCCGAACTGGCGGGATGCGATCTGATTATCGAAGCGGTATTCGAAGACCGTGAGTTGAAGGCCAAGGTCTCATCGGCTGCGCAAAAAGTGGTTGGCGCGGATGCGCTGATCGCCTCCAACACCTCGACCCTGCCGATCAGTAGCCTGGCCACGGCGGTGCCGGACCCGAGCAAGTTCATCGGCCTGCATTTCTTCAGCCCCGTGGAAAAAATGCCGTTGGTGGAAATCATCAAGGGCGCCAGCACCAGCGACGAAACCCTGGCTCGCGGGTTCGATTTCGTCCTGCAAATCAGGAAAACCCCGATCGTGGTCAACGACAGTCGTGGTTTCTTCACGTCTCGGGTGTTCGGCACGTTCACCAATGAAGGCATTGCCATGCTGGGGGAAGGCGTCAGTGCGGCGATGATCGAGACCGAGGCGCGCAAGGCCGGCATGCCGGTCGGGCCGCTGGCGATCTCCGACGAAGTTTCCCTCAGCCTCATGAGCCATATCCGCCAGCAAACCGCCAAAGACTTGCAGGCAGAAGGTAAAGCGCTGATCGAGCACCCGGCGTACGCTGTGATTGACTTGCTGCTCAGCGAGTACAAGCGTCCGGGCAAGGCCGCCGGGGGTGGTTTCTATGAATACCCGGCGGGCGGGCAAAAACATTTATGGCCGGAACTGAAAACCCGCTTTGAAAAGGCTGATGGGCAGATTTCGCCAAAGGATGTGCGCGATCGCCTGTTGTTCGTGCAAGCCATCGAAACCGTGCGCTGTGTGGAGGAGGGCGTACTGACTTCGACGGCGGATGCCAACGTCGGCTCGATCTTCGGCATTGGCTTCGCCGCCTGGACCGGCGGTGCACTGCAGTTCATCAATCAGTACGGGGTCAAGGACTTCGTCGCCCGCGCCCAGTATCTGGCCGGGCAATACGGCGAGCGCTTTGCACCGCCGGCCTTGCTGCTGGAAAAAGCCGCCAAAGGGGAGGGGTTTTAGGGATCGGTGACCCACTGCAGGGCTTGCCTTGTCACGGTGTTTCAAGGCAGGCTCTGGGGTGTGCATTATTCCCATCACGTGTCAGGTATTTTTTATGTCGTTACGCATCTGCATTCTGGAAACCGACATCCTGCGTCCGGAATTGGTTGACCAATATCAGGGCTACGGGCAGATGTTCAAGCACCTGTTTTCGCAGCAACCCATCGCCGCCGAGTTCACCGTCTACAACGTGATGCAGGGCGAGTATCCCAGCGATGACCTGACGTTTGACGCCTACCTGGTGACCGGCAGCAAGGCCGATTCCTTTGGCACCGACCCGTGGATCGAAACACTCAGGACTTACTTGCGCAGCCGCTACGAGCGCGGCGACAAGTTGCTGGGCGTATGCTTCGGCCATCAGTTGCTGGCGCTGCTGCTGGGTGGAAAAAGCGAACGTGCGACGCAAGGCTGGGGCGTTGGCACCCATAAATACAAACTCGCCGCCAAGGCGCCATGGATGAGCCCGGTGAAGGAAGAGCTGACCCTGTTGATCAGCCACCAGGATCAGGTCACCTCGCTACCGGAAAACGCCACGGTGATCGCCTCCAGCGATTTCTGCCCGTTTGCCGCCTACCACATCAACGATCAGGTGCTGTGCTTCCAGGGGCATCCGGAATTTATCCACGACTATTCCCGGGCGTTGCTGGAAATTCGCCAGCAGGCGCTGGGTGAGCAGGTGTATTCGAAAGGAATCGCGAGCCTGGAAAGTGAACATCACGGCAGCACGGTTGCCGAGTGGATGATGCGTTTTGTGGCGCACAAGCCAGAAAGCGTTTAACGCTTGTTGGAGCGAGCTCTGCTCGCGATGGTCGTGAACGATAACGCGCCAAACCTGACACCCCGCGGTGCTCTCAGGTTTTTCGCGAGCGTGCTCGCTCCTACAGCCACCCCGACTTCTTGAAGCTCGCCCACAAACCTACGCATCCCGCCGCAATAAACCCCAACACTCCGAAATACCCGTAATGCCAGGTCAACTCCGGCATGTTCTGGAAGTTCATCCCGTAAATCCCTGCCACCGCCGTCGGGAACGCCAGAATCGCTGCCCAAGCGGCAAACTTGCGCTGCACCACGCTCTGGCGTGAGGCTTCCAGCAAGACCCCGACCTCGATGGTCTGGCTGGCAATGTCCGCCAGGGTCGTCAGGTCCTCCATCTGCCGCGTCACATGAATCTGCACATCGCGAAAGTACGGGCGCATGTTCTTGTCGATGAAGGGGAAGTTCAGCTTTTGCAGTTCCTCGCCGATCTCCACCATCGGCGCCGCAAACCGGCGCAAGCGCAATACATCGCGGCGCAGGCTGTGAAGTTTTTGAATGTCGCGCTCGTTCAGGGAGCTGCACATGACGTTGCGTTCCAGCTCATCGATTTGGGCATGAATGGCTTCGCCCATCGGCTGGTAGTTTTCAATCACGAAATCGAGAATGGCATAGAGTACGAAATCTTCCCCATGCTCCAGCAACAACGGACGCGCCTCACAACGCTGCCGGACATAGGCGTAGGACGCCGAATGGCCGTTGCGCGCGGTGATGATGTAGCCATTGCCGGCAAAGATATGGGTCTCAATAAATTTGAGTTTGCCTTCTTCCATAATGGGCGAATACGTGACGATGAACAGCGCATCGCCGAAGGTTTCCAGCTTCGGGCGGCTGTGTTTTTCCAGGGCGTCTTCAATGGCTAGCTCGTGCAGGTTGAACTGGCGTTGCAGGTTGTACAGTTCCTCGGCGTTCGGCTCTTCAAGCCCGATCCAAACAAAGTGCCCCGGCTTTGCAGCCCAGGCCGCGCCTTCGTCGAGGGTGATATTGGTGACTTTCTTACCAGCGCTGTAAACCGCAGCAGCAACAACTCTACCCATGATGGTGATTCACTTCTTATTGGCAGCTTTCTATGGCAAATGGCCGTGGCAGGCAGCGTTCAGCTTAGCCTTGTCTGCTACTTGAGAGTCAGTGAAATTTTGTAGGAGCTGGCTTGCCAGCGATGGCGGCCTTACAGCCGAGCTGGATTTTGTTGACGGAGTACATATCCATTCCTGCGGTAATGGCTACCTATGGTTTCGCTCTTACAGCGAGTCACTTGGAAAAGCCTGTAGGAGCGAGCGTGCTCGCGATGAAGGTCAACGATGACGCGGGGAGCCTGACACCCCGCGGTGCTCTCAGGTTTTTCGCGAGCATGCTCGCTCCTTGTATGTTGACCTTGATTCCATGAGAGAGGTTACGCTCAAGGATTCATTCAACAGCAAGTACGTTTCTGGGGGAGGCCGATCGCTCCTGAAGGCAGGATTTGCTCCTGACCTTGTCTGTAGAGAGGCCCCCCCGCCTCATTGCCCACCACGAAGAGTATCGAGAAGCCGACAAGTCGGACTTCGCATTACAAGGTTGCAGTGGCATGAAGTTCGAGGTCGGGGGAACCAGGTGCAATCTTACCTAAAGCCAAGGAAGTGAAAAGCAATGAATGCGCATGTCGGCATAGATATCAGTGCTCGCAGTTCAGCCATGGGATGGCGGCAGAACGGCAAAGCAGCAGGCAATGGAGACATTCTGCACACGCCCAAAGGTCGCAAGGCCGCTGTGGAAAAGCTGCTACGTCTCAAGCCGCTGAGCGTTGTCATGGAGGCTACCGGTATTTACTACCTGGATCTTGCGATGGAATTGCACGCCGCCGGCTTGCCGGTCTCGGTGATCAACCCCAAAAGCTTCCACAACTTTGCCAAGCTGATGTTGCAAAACAGCAAGACTGACCAGATCGATGCCCAACTGCTGGCCGAATACGGCGAGCGTATGGGGCCTAGGCTGTGGGTCCCGCCCACTGCGGAACAGATGATGCTGCGTGCGATTGGTCGCCACATCAACCGACTGATTGGCCATCGGACGCGAGCCAAGAACGAGCTGCATGCGCTACAAGCGACAGAAACGAGCATCGCACTGCTGATCGAGGATGAGAAAGACGCGATAAGCGCGTTGGACGCTCGAATCGATCGATTAAAACAGGCTGCGCGCGACGCCATCGCCAAATGCCCTGATCTGAGCCTGCAATTTCGCTGCATGATGGCGGCGCCCGGCGTTGGAGAGGCCTCGGCCATCGCCGCACTGGCTGAGCTGACGACCCTTCCAGTGACGCTTAAATCGGCACAGGTAAGCCGCTATGCAGGCCTGGATGTCAGACTGACCCAGTCAGGCACCAGCGTGAACCGGCCAGGACGAATGTCCAAGTGCGGTAATGCTTACTTGCGTGCAGCGATGTTCATGCCGGCGATGACGGCAATCCGTTGTGATGAGAATGTGAAGGCCTTCTACGAGGCACTGGTAGCGCGCGGCAAGAAGAAAATGCAGGCCATCGGCGCGGTCATGCGCAAATACCTAACCGGGTTATGGGCATGCATGCGCTCTGGAGAAGAATTTAATACGGCCAAGCTTTTTAGCAAAAAACATCTCGCGAAAGCTTGACCGTGAACAGAGTATCTACAGGGCCCGCCGCGATGGGCCATCCTTGGCCCAGCGCGGCTAACCCGGCATCCATGCCGGGTTGCCCACTGCGCAGAACCTCCACTCGGCCTCTCGATATAGGTTGTCCGTTCCTTTCCTCTTCCATACTTCGGTGTCTGGAAGTCAGTTTTAATCAAGGGAAGGAGCATGCACCCGTGGGCTACGAATATGCCTCTCAAGCACGCGATGATTACCTCCTCACCTTCGAGCCCACAGGTGCGCTTGCGCCCTCTAACGAATACTCAGGGAAAGCCCGACACGGCTCTCTATATCGCTTTCGCTGGATGCGGATTCCACGGGCATCCGGCCATCTATTCCATGAACATCCGGCCACTGATTCCACGATGATCCGGCCACCCATTCCACGGCCATCCGGCCACTCATAAGGCAGGCAGCAACGCAGGATTAATTCACTACCATCGACCTCTTTTATCGAAGCAGAGAGGTCGTCGTGGAGCGGTTATCCATGCGTAAAATTAAGGAAGTGCTACGTCTCAAATTCGAGGTCGGCCTGTCTGCTCGCCAGATCGCTGTCAGCTTGGAAGTGGGTCGCGCGACCATCGGTGAGTACCTCAATCGCTTTGCTGCCAGCGGGCTGATTTGGCCGTGTGCTTTGAGCGACGTTGAGTTGCAACGGCGCCTTTTTCCGCCTCCGCCCGATGTTCCCAGCGACCAACGCCCGATGCCGGACTGGGCTCATGTCCATGCCGAGTTACGTCGCCCCGGCGTCACCCTGGCCCTGCTTTGGCAAGAGTATCGGCTCACCCACCCGCAAGGCTTCCAGTACAGCTGGTTCTGCGAGCACTACCGCCTCTGGGCCGCGAAGATCGATGTGGTCATGCGCCAGGAACATCGCGCCGGCGAAAAGCTGTTTGTCGACTACGCCGGCCAGACCGTGCCAGTCATTGATCGGCGAACCGGCGAGATCCGCCAAACGCAGATCTTCGTCGCCGTCCTCGGCGCGTCCAGCTACACCTTCGCCGAGGCCACCTGGTCGCAGAAACTGCCCGACTGGCTGGGCTCGCACGTGCGCTGCTTCGCCTTTCTCGGCGGTACATCGCAGATCCTGGTACCGGACAATCTGCGCAGCGGCGTCACCAAGGCGCATCGCTATGAGCCGGATATCAACCCCAGTTACCGCGATCTCGCCGAGCATTACGGCGTAGCTGTGCTGCCCGCGCGCTCGCGTAAACCCAAGGACAAAGCCAAGGTTGAAGTCGGCGTACAGGTAGTCGAGCGCTGGATCCTGGCGGTGCTGCGCAACCGCCAGTTCTTCTCCTTGGGCGAACTCAACACAGCCATCGCGCTGCTGCTCGATCGCCTCAATCAGAAGCCCTTCAAGAAGCTGCCCGGCTCACGGCGCTCAGCCTTCGAGACCATCGACCAACCCGCACTGCAACCGCTACCAGAACATCCGTATGTCTACGCCGAATGGAAAAAGGTGCGGGTGCACATCGACTACCACGTCGAGGTCGATGGTCATTACTACTCGGTGCCATACCAGCTGGTGAAGCACCAACTCGAAGTGCGGCTAACCGCTAGGACCGTCGAGTGCTTCCACGCCAACCAGCGGGTAGCCAGCCATCTGCGCTCACCGCACAAAGGCCGCCACACCACCCAAACCGAGCACATGCCCAAAAGTCACCGCGAACATGCCGAATGGACGCCGCAGCGACTGATCCACTGGGCTGAGCAGACCGGGCCGAACACCGCTGGTGTCATCGCCTACATCCTCGAACGCCGGATCCATCCGCAGCACGGCTTCCGCGCCTGCCTGGGCATCCTGCGCCTGAGCAAACAGCACGGCGAAGAGCGGCTGGAAGCCGCTTGCCAGCGAGCACTGGCACTGGGCGCGTGCAGCTACAAAAGCCTGGAATCGATCCTGCGCCAAGGGCTGGAACGGCTGCCGCTGGCCCAGCAAAACCTGCCGTTACTGCCTGAAGAACACATCAACCTGCGCGGCCCTGGCTACTACCACTGACCTGAAAAAGGAGCACCAAAATGCTGCCCAACCCGACACTCGACAAGCTGCAAACCCTGCGCCTGCACGGCATGATCAAGGCCCTTGGCGAACAACACGCAACGCCTGACATCAACGATCTCAGCTTCGACGAACGCCTCGGTCTGATGGTCGATCGCGAGCTGACCGAGCGCGAAGACGCCCGCCTGACGACTCGCCTCAAGGCGGCCCGACTGCGCCATAACGCCTGCCTGGAAGACATTGACTATCGCAGTCCGCGTGGCTTGGACAAGGCCTTGATCCTGCAACTGGGCAGCGGCCAGTGGCTGCGCGATGGTCTGAACCTGATCATCGGCGGCCCAACTGGCGTAGGCAAAACCTGGCTCGCCTGCGCGCTGGCTCATAAGGCCTGCCGCGACGGTTACAGCGTGCGTTATCTGCGCTTGCCGCGCTTGATGGAAGAACTAGGCCTGGCCCACGGCGACGGCCGCTTCGCGAAACTGATGGCGGGTTATGCCAAGACTGACTTGCTGATCCTGGACGACTGGGGCCTGGCGCCGTTTACCGCTGCGCAACGGCGCGACATGCTTGAACTGCTGGACGACCGCTACGGTAACCGCTCGACGCTAGTGACCAGCCAGATGCCAGTGGACAAATGGCACGCGCTGATCGGCGATCCGACCTTGGGCGATGCGATCCTCGACCGGCTGGTGCACAACGCTTATCGGATCGAACTGAAGGGCGAATCGATGCGCAGACGCGCAACGAAATTGACGGCGACAGAGACTTCAGACTAACAATGCAAACCTGCGTCGCTGCGCTCCGACTGCCCGGCCGGATGATCGTGGAACAGGTGGCCGGATGTTGGTGGGCTGGGTGGCCGGATGGCGTGGAATCCGCACGCTGGACGTAAGCATGCATGTTCCTGCATGTACTTTAGCGCCTGTGGAGGTTGTTGATGCAAACGCTCCTGTCTCAGAAATTCACTGCTTATGTCGGAATAGATTGGGCAGATACCAAGCATGACGTGTGTTTGCAGGTCGCGGGGGAAACCCGGCGGCACTTCTCTGTCATCGACCACACACCCCAATCGATTGATCGTTGGGCGAAATCGTTGTTTGAGCGCTACGGCGCTCCGATCGCGATTGCTCTTGAGCTCAACAAGGGCCCGTTGGTGGCGGCCCTGCAAAAGTACGAGTTCTTTTGCCTGTTTCCAATCAATCCGAGCACCTTGGCCAAACACCGTAAAACCTTTGTCCGCAGCGGTGCCAAGGATGATCCGACCGATGCTCAATGGGCGCTTGAGTTGTTGCTCACCTATCCCCAACGGTTTGCGCAGCTGATGCCGCAAAGCCCGGCCATGCGTATTTTGGCCAGCCTGACAGAACATCGACGTGCACTGGTTGATGAGCGAGTGAAGGTCAGCAACCGCTTGATCTGTACGCTCAAACAGTATTATCCATTGGCCCTGGAGCTGTTTAGCAGTCATGACACCGTGGTGTTCTGTGACTTTCTGATGCGCTGGCCCACGCTTGAGCACATCAAGCGTTCTCGCCAGAGTACTTTTCTCAAGTTCTTTAATGAGCACAACGCTCGTCACGCTCAACTCAATCAAACGCGCTGGGAAATCATCACCCAAGCGATGCCTTTGACACAGGACCCGGGGGTAATACGTCCTTCGCAGTTGTACGCAACAGCCTTGGCGTCGCAACTTAAAGGGCTCCTTTCCACCATCAAGGATTTTGATCGCGAGATCGAAGAAACGGCCAGCACCTTGGCCGATTACCCGATCTTTAAGGCACTCCCTGGCGCCGGCCAACATCTTGCGCCGCGCCTGATGGTGGCTTTTGGTGAACAGCGTGATCGATTTAGCGACGCCAATGCGATGCAGCGATATGCCGGAATCGCACCCGTTACCGAGCGTAGCGGAAAGAAGAAAGTCGTGTATTGGCGCTACCAATGCTCAACCTTCTTGCGTCAGACCTTTGTCGAATGGGCCGCTCACAGCATCACTCAATCAACGTGGGCCGAGGCTTATTATCGGCAGCAGCGGGCTAAAGGCTGCTCATACCAGGCGACCCTGAGAGCACTTGCTTTCAAGTGGATCAGAATCGTCTATCGCTGCTGGAAAAACGGCACCGTCTATGACGAAATGGCTTACTTGCAGGCTTTAACGCGGCGCGGATCAACGTTGGTAGAGGCGCCGATGGAGGTAGTCACAGGTTGACGGACAGGCTCAGGGCGTGAGGGGGCAAGAAAATCAAAAGCCAAATCAAAAGCAAAAGCGAGGCGGCCTACCAGCCGGCCTGATTTCGGACGTATGTGGTCTCATAGGAACTGGCGAAGCACCGAATGGCCAGACTACATTACGCCCACGGCAGGTTTCTTTTTCAGGCAGCTTGCAGTTGCCGATCCATCGAATCAATGCATTCGCGCATCTGCTCTCGGCACTGGGCCATCAGCATGGGCATGTCGTCCAGGCTCAATCCCGCGGTAGGAATGGCCGGCAAGGAACGGATCAGAATTTTCCCACTGCGCCAGCGGTTCAAACGCATGTGTTTGACGTAACTGCTGACACACACCGGTACGATGGGTACCCCGGCCGCGATGGCCATCTGGAAGGCGCCTTTTTTGAACGGCAACAGCTCTTCGCCCAGATTGCGCGTGCCCTCCGGGAAGACCCAGATGGAAGTGTCTTCGTTTTGCAGGGTATGGGTGGTGGTCAACATCGACTGACGCGCCTTCTGCGCATTGCCGCGGTCGATCAACACATTACCGGCCAGCCAGAACAACTGACCGAACAATGGCACCCATTTCAGGCTCTTTTTACCGATGCACACAGTACGGCGGGGCACTACGTTGCCAAACACGAACAAATCGTAGTTGGACTGGTGGTTGGCAATGATCACGCAGCTGTCAGGTTTATCCATCAACGGCCCGACGTCGGCTTTTACTCGCAGACGCAAAATGCACATCGCTGGCCACGCATAGAGGCGCGCGCACAGTCGACTGTTGTCCGGATTGAACGGGCGACACAGGCCTAGCACTACACCCAGCACACCCGCCACAATAAAGTGCAGGCCCATCAATGACATACGTAAAGCGAACAGCATTTGCAGGCCCCACCCGGACAAAAGGTGGCGCAGTGTACGGATGTGCACTGATTTCGGCAATTGCCACTATAGAGGCGGGAGATAGGCGATGTTTGAGTACTTGTTTCCGACTGGTGGGTCAGACGCGTTCTAGAGCGGTTGTAGACTTTTCAGCGCGGCGCTTACGAAAAGCCCGACACGACGGTCGGGCTTTTCGTTGCTGCAGGAAGGGGGCTTAACCCATATGCTCCTGATCCAGGATGATTGCGTTGTCCAGGGTTTCCAGCAGTTCCTTGCGTACTTTGAGCTTGGTGTTTTTGTGTGCGGTCATGTTGATCTTCTTCAACTGACGAGCCGCCGCCAGTGCTGCACCTTGCAGCTCCTCGGCCGACACCACCACGTCAAGGAAACCGGCATCCACTGCAGTCTGCGGATTGAACATTTCACCGTTGATCACCGAGCGGTGGAACGCCGATTTGCGCAGACGATCACGGGCCAGCTCGATACCGGCGTGGTGCATGGTCATGCCGATCTGTACTTCGTTAAGACCAATGCTGAACGGACCGTCGACACCGATGCGATAGTCGGCGGATAGCAGTAGAAACGCGCCCTTGGCCACGGCATGGCCAGGGCAAGCCACAATCACCGGGAACGGGTGCGACAACAGGCGACGAGCCAGCGTCGAGCCGGAAGTCACCAGCGACACGGCTTCCTTGGGGCCGGACGTCATTACCTTCAGATCATACCCGCCCGACAGAATCCCTGGCTGACCGGTAATGATCACCACCGCGCGATCAGTCACTGCCTGATCCAGCGCAGCGTTGAACGCCGCAATCACGTCCGGAGAGATGGCATTGACCTTGCCGTTGCTCAAGGTCAGGGTCGCGATACCGTCTTCGAGGTGGTAGGAAATCAACTCACTCATGACGCTAATCCTTTCAATAAAGTAGGGCAGAAGTTACTCACCGCCACCGGCCAGGTAAAGCGCGGTGACTGACTCGCCAGTCACCCTTTACGCCGTCGGCAAGCGTCACCCGGCCCGCCAGCCGCGCATCGCCAGCTATATGGAGGTGGGTGCCAGGCCGGAGATTGGCCGGTTTGCCATTACCCAGGGCAACCAGAAACAGCTAAGCGAGTTAAGCGCATGAAAATTCTGAAAAAAATGTTTGCCATCAGAAAAGCTTTCGACTACATTAGCGCGCCTCGACAGACAGAACATGTTTGAAGAGATACGGTGAAGTGTCCGAGTGGCTTAAGGAGCACGCCTGGAAAGTGTGTATACAGGAAACTGTATCGAGAGTTCGAATCTCTCCTTCACCGCCACATATATACGAAAAAGCCCTGATTATTCAGGGCTTTTTCGTTTCTGCGTTTCTGAAAAAATTCCAGTCCGCGAGAATGTTTACTCTGGCATTGCCCAGGATTGCAGCGTGTAGCCCCCCTGGCTCAACTCGGCGCGCACCTCTTGCAGCAGGCTTTCCAGTTGCGCCGGGTCGGAATAGGTACTGCTTGGAATCTGTTTGCGACAAATACGCGTGCTGGCCTGGTCGATGACGGTCAAGCTCAGTTCGCCATTACCGTCTTGCCCAGCCCAGGCGACGCATTGAAACGGTTCGAATGCTTGACCGGCAATCAAAAGGGCTTCGTTGATGCGAAACGGGGTGCTCATGGAGCGTCTCTCCTTTGATCTTTGTCTGTGCAATCAAGCTGCTGTGTCGCAGGCGCTGTCGCGCTCTGCCCCACAGCAGTCTTTCATTGCTTTACATAACTGCCTGGCGCCGGCTCCAGAGGTGGGAATTTGTCATTCCCGGTGTGTGCAACCGCTGGTTGGCGCTCGCCGGAGTGTCCCGCCAGCCAGTTGAACCAATCATTCCACCAGCTACCGGGTTGCTGCTCGGCATTCTTGAACCAGGTCTCCGGGTTTTTCGTGACCCGATTGTTGGTCCAGTAATGGCGCTTCTGCTTGGCCGGTGGATTGATGACGCCGGCGATATGCCCTGAAGCACCCAATACAAAACGCTTGGGCCCGGAGAGCAGGTTGGTGCTGGCGTAGGCGCTCTTCCAGGGCACGATATGATCGTCATGGGTGGCAAGGATGTAAGCGGGAGCGTCAATTGCACGCAAATCCAGCTTGGTCCCGCAGCACTCCAGCTCGCCTGATTTCAAATCGTTCTGTAGATAGGTGTGGCGCAGGTACCAGCAGTACATCGGCCCCGGAAGGTTGGTGCTGTCGTTGTTCCAGAACAGCAGATCAAGCGGGATCGGTTTTTGCCCCTTGAGGTATTTGTCGACGTTGTAGTTCCACCACAAATCGTTGGGACGCAGCAGGGAAAAGGTATTGCCCATGTCCTCGCCACGAAACAGACCGATGGGGCCATTCACACCACCAATGGTGCGCTCGCGATGGGACACCAGCTCTTCGTCGACGAAGATGTCGATGGGACCGGTATCCAGATAATCAAGGAACGTGGCGAACAGGCTTACGCTGGCGATCGCTCGGTCGCCACGTGCAGCCAGTACGGCCAGCGCAGTGCTCAACAGGGTGCCGCCAATGCAGAAACCCACGCAATTGAGTCGCTGCTGGCCACTGATCTCGCGGGTCACTTGCAGGGCGTCGATCACCCCGTGCTCAATCAGGTCATCCCAGGTGGTGCCAGCGTGTTCCTGGTCAAAGTTGCGCCAGGAGACCATGAATACGGGATGTCCCTTTTCCAGCAGGTGGCGGACCATCGAGTTGTCCGGGCGCAGATCAAGGATGTAGTACTTGTTGATCGCCGGCGGTACGACCAATACCGGGAGCCGGTACTGGGTTTCGCTTTGCGGGTAGTACTGAATCAGCTGGAAGAGATGATTCTCGAAAACGATTTCGCCGGGGGTGTTGGCTAGATCGATGCCAACCTTGAAGGCTCCGCTATCACACTGGCGCATTTTGCCTTCGTTCATGTCGCTGGCCAGATGCTGCATACCTGTGAGCAGGCTGGCACCTTGAGTCTCGACCGCACGCTGGAGCGCATCAGGGTTGCTGACCAGAAAATTGCTTGGCGCGCTGGCGGCAATGGCTTGCTCCACCAGATAGCGCAGACGTTGGCGTGCCTTCTTTTCGTCGATCAGCAGTTTGTCGAGCAGTTTCAGGAGAAAGCTGGAGTTGAGCAGGTAAAACGCAGCGAGGGAGCCGAACAGTGGCTCGCTCCAGTTGCCGCTGGCGAAACGTCGGTCATCGAAACTGAAGGGTTGGCCGGTCAGCAGTTTCTGGCCGAGTTGGCTCCATTGAACATGGTAGTCCGCTTGAAGGCTGTCCAGGGTTTCGCGAGGCAGATCGAACCAGGTGTCGTGCTCATGCCCGGAAAACCAGGGATTGGTGCTGACCCATAGGCGCAGTTGTTGCACTGCAAAGGACGCGATGAACGGAACCTGGCCTGACCAATAGGTTTTGAATGTATGTGCGTTGTTGTCCATAAAATTCCTTGCCCATTCCGATGAGCCGGGCAGAAAAAAGCCGCGCCTTGCCGGACTCCGGCGTAGCGACGGCAGGTATGCGGGCCACGTTGTCTGATGCCAGCCTGATGCGCGGAACAAGGGTCCCAAGTCCGCGCATTGGCTACTCGGATGACGTTGGTTAGCGCTCGATAGCCAGGCCGACGCCTTGTCCGCCACCGATGCACAAAGTCGCCAGCCCTTTCTTGCCGTCGCGACGGATCAGTTCGTGCACCAGCGACACCAGAATCCGTGCCCCCGATGCGCCGATCGGATGGCCAAGGGCGATCGCGCCGCCGTTGACGTTGACTTTGCTGGTGTCCCAACCCAACTCTTTGCCAACCGCCAGCGCCTGGGCGGCGAAGGCTTCATTGGCTTCGATCAGGTCCAGGTCCTCGACGCTCCAGCCGGCCTTTTGCAGGGTCAGGCGTGTAGCCGGGACCGGGCCGATGCCCATGATCGACGGGTCCACACCGGCGCTGGCATAGGCTTTGATCCGTGCCAGTACCGGAAGGCCAAGCGCCTGGGCTTTAGCGGCGCTGGCCAGCAACAGCACGGCCGCACCATCGTTGAGGGTCGAAGCGTTGCCGGCGGTCACGCTGCCGTCTTTCTGGAATGCCGGTTTGAGTTTTGCCAAGGCTTGCGCAGTACTGTCGATACGCGGCTGTTCGTCGGTGTCGAAGACCAGCGGTTCGCCCTTGCGCTGAGGAATCAGGATTGGGGTGATTTCGCTCTGGAAACGCCCGCCCTCAATGGCTTCGGCGGCCTTCTGTTGCGAGGCGGCAGCGAAGGTATCCTGTGCTTCACGAGAGATCTCGTACTTCTGCGCCAGATTTTCAGCGGTGATACCCATGTGATAGTCGTTGAAGGCGTCCCACAGACCATCCTGGATCATGCTGTCTTGCAGTTGCGCATGGCCCATACGCAAGCCGGTGCGTGCCTTGGGCAGAACATAGGGGGCCAGACTCATATTTTCCTGACCGCCAGCGATGACCAGTTCCGCATCGCCGCAACGGATGGCCTGGACGGCGAGATGGACCGCCTTGAGACCGGAGCCGCAGACCTTGTTCAAGGTCAGGGCAGGCGTGGTGTGTGGCAAGCCCGCCTTGATCGCTGTCTGGCGTGCCGGGTTTTGCCCAGCGCCGGCAGTGAGTACCTGGCCGAGTATCACTTCATCAATTTGCGCAGCATCGATACCCGTCTGTTCCAGCAAGCGGCGAATCACTGCGGCACCCAGTTCGGTCGCGGGAATTGCAGACAAAGCACCCTGGAAACTGCCAATGGCGGTACGAGTAGCGGCAACGATTACGACTTCGTTCATGCGTGACCTCATGGAAAAGACAAAATTCGACGAGCAAACCAGGGCATTTCTGCCCTGGTCAGGGTTATTGCATGTTCATGCCGCCGTTTACCGAGAAGTCGGCACCGGTGCTGTAGCCAGACTCATCGGAAGCCAGCCAGGCCACGATCGAGGCGATCTCTTCCGGTTGGCCAAGGCGACCAACCGGTGTTGCCGCGATCATGCCTTCGAGAATGTCCGGGCGAATTGCCGCAGTCATGGAGGTCTGGATGTAGCCTGGGGATACGGTATTGACGGTCACGCCCTTGCCGGAGACTTCCCGGGCCAGTGCCATGGTGAAACCATGGATGCCTGCCTTGGCGGCGGAGTAGTTGGTCTGACCGAACTGGCCACGCTGACCGTTGATCGAGGAGATATTGATGATCCGCCCCCAACCTTTGGACAGCATCCCTTCAATGACCTGCTTGGTGGTGTTGAACAAGCCCGTCAGGTTGGTCCCGATCACGCTGTTCCAGTCTTCCGGGGTGAGCTTGCGAAAAGACGCGTCGCGAGTGATGCCGGCGTTGTTGACCAGCACATCGATCGGGCCGAATTGTTCACGAGCCATTTCGAATGCCTTGCGGGTGGTCTCCCAATCGGTGACGTCGCCATAAATGAACTCGAACTCATAACCCGCCTCACGCTGGCTGGCTGCCCAGTCGTTCTTGCGGCTGGAATCAGAGCTGCAGCCGACGATTACCTTGAATCCTTCCTTGTATAGACGTTGGCTGATTGCCGTACCGATACCGCCCATACCACCCGTTACCAAAGCAATACGATTACGCGATTCCATACATCTACTCCATTTTTTTTTGCGCTGCAGGAGAGAAGATTGTTGGTTATCGACGGGCCGGGCGGAAGTGTTTGAAGGTGACGTTCTCCTGTCCTTCGGTGCCACGCTGGGAGGGAGGGGGATGGCAAAAAATGAGGAGTACCTATACTGGGATCAGTACTCAGAACTGAATGGATAGTTAATATTTCTGCAACAGAGTTGAAATATGTTCAACGCATGTCAGTATCGGCTCCGGACAGGATGTTCGGTTCCACTGGTCATTGAGGACGCCATGTATAGAGTGAGTTCAGGTTATGCCAGCGTGCTGGCGAATACGTTTTTGGCCCAAGGACTGGACCTTGACGGTCTGTGCCAGGAGGCGGGACTGGATGTCGAGTTCGTGAATAAACCAGGAGCATTCTGCGAGCGAAGCGTTATCTATCGTCTTTGGGATCTGGCGGCTCAAGCTTCGAATGATCCGAATATCGGTTTGAAAGCCTACGGGGAATTTCATCCCAGTAGTTTTCAGATCGTGGGCTACACGATGATGTCCAGTTCGAATCTGAAAAGGGCGCTTGAGCGTCTGGTTCGTTTCAGCCCGTTGATCAGTACCGGATTCAGCCTTTTCCTTGTCCAGGAGCAGCAGCACTTCCGATTGGCCAGTCTCGATCATCAGCAACATGGCTCGGTCAAACCCCGGCAATACACGGATGCAGCCTTGGCTTCGCTGCTGGGTTTCTGCCGTTGGTTGGCAGGTGGCAAGTCACCGCAACCGTTGAGTGTGGAGTTCACTTATCCCGAACCTGAGGACACGTCGGAGCATCAGCGACTTTTTGGCTGTCCGCTGAGTTTCGGGGCGGCCTATGACAGCATCTTGTTCGATGGCCAGGAGCTTCTGAGTCCGTTGAGTATGGCCAACGAGGCGTTGGCAATACTCCATGACAGTTTTGCCGTGGCTCAATTGGACCTGTTGTCCGGTTACACAATTGTTGGCAGGATTCGCGGGCTGGTTACCGAGCGCTTGAGTCAGGGACAAGGCCAAGGGCAATGTGATATGGA
Source organism: Pseudomonas sp. LBUM1649 (assembly GCF_059716155.1). Lineage (NCBI taxonomy): Bacteria > Pseudomonadati > Pseudomonadota > Gammaproteobacteria > Pseudomonadales > Pseudomonadaceae > Pseudomonas > Pseudomonas sp. LBUM1649. The sequence continues at coordinate 4,872,022 of NZ_CP166807.1, read as the reverse complement.
ATCGATTGCGGCAGCACTGAACATCAGCAAGCGAACGCTTCAACGAGGCCTTGAGAAGGATGGCACGCAATTCAAGGATGTCCTGAATGATGTGCGCCGGCAGATGGCCGACTTCTATTTGCGCCATTCTCATTTCAACCTGAAGCATGTGACTCACCTGCTCGGCTTTCATGACCACAGTAGCTTCCATAAGGCATGCACCCGTTGGTTCGGTATGACCCCCGGTCAATATCGAGCCCACGAGTTGTTGCTCGTGCCCAAGGAAGTCGCGCCGGTCCGAGCCATGAACCCATTGGGTCTGCGCAGAGATCACAAGATTGCAGGCTTCGCCAGCGACTACGCCGAACGGATGCACCGCTAATCCCGTTTGAAGGTTCATTGAGACCTGGGGGGTTTAACGACGGCGCCCAGTGCGCCGTAAATACCGTAAAAACAGATCTCTTGAGTGGCGTCACGCGCATCGCGGTACGCATTCAGGGTGTCTTGCATCTGGTTGGAGAACAGCTCCTGCCAGGCCAGCAACGGGTTGTCTTTGTGTGCGGGACGACGATCACTGTTGACTGTGGAAACGGTCCCGGCTAACCACCACAGCGCCGGATTCAGGCTGCTCCATAGCAATTGCTGCCGATGGAAAGGGTGCGTCCTGCGCATCAATTCGGCGATGGGCTCGTTGACTACCTGACGCAGCCACGGACGTATTAATCCATCGTAAAACGCGTTGTTGATTTCAGAGGTGCGCTCTACCAGAGAGAATTCGCGATCGTCATCACGGGCCGGCTCGATGTCATCATGGATATCGGCAATTCGCCTTGATTCGAAACGCACTCGATATTGCATGTCACTGCTGCCTGAAGGGGCCGGCAGATCGTCAATCAGCATTTCATACAGCCCCGCCGGCAGCGCATTGATGGCTTCGACCGCGCCGAGCAACCCTCGGTGTTCGCGCCGCGCCACCTGGCCGGAGACGAAAATACCTAAATGGCCGATGCTGGCGTGCCGAAGGTAGACGATGGTACGTCCTGCCTCATGCAAAGCGAGATCGCTGGAATAGACATCGGCGATCCAGTTCAATGCCTGCTGCGGAGGGGTAATGTTGTCTCCGTAGGAACAGAACACCACCACCGGTACTTCGATCCGTTTCAGGTCGATACCGCTGCTCTTGCGGTCGAGACCGCCGGACAATTGGTTGCCGATGAAAAGATCATCGACAATCATCTCGATCTCTTCGCCATTGAGCAGGGTCGGGCTACCCCACCAGCGTTCGAAGTCGAGGAAGCGCGCAGCCTCGCTGTCGACCTGACTGAACAGCTGGTAGTACTTGCCCCAATAGGTGTTGGCCGGGTCCAGGTTTTCGAAGTTGCTGACCAGCCAGGTACCGTCAAAACGGCCATTGCCCAAGTCGCTGCCAAGGTGAGCCATCCAGCCGCCACCCAGCAGGCCGCCGGTATAGCGCATTGGATTGCGTCCATTGACACCGGCCCAGTATGACAAAGGGGCACCATTGATAATGATCAATCCCGGTAATTTCGGCCGTGTTGCCGCCAGTCCCATCAAGGCCCAGCCGGCTTGGCAGTTACCGATGATGATCGGCTTGCTGTTGGTCGGGTGAAGGGCGCTGACGGCTTCAATGAACCGGGCCTGGGCTTCGACGATATCGGCCAGGGTTTGCCCAGGCTGTGGCGAGTGACTGAAAGAGATGAAATAGGTGGGGTGCCCAGCTCTGAGGCTCTCACCTAATATCGAATCCTGTTTGAAGCCGCCGATTCCCGAGCCATGGCCGCCGCGTGGGTCAATGATGACCACCGGCTGGCTGTTGCTGCCGATTTTCTGCTCGGGGCCGGGGAAGACTCGAAGCAGTGAAAAGTTGACCGGGCGTGGAAGATCTGAGCCTGCGATCAAGGTTTCATGGTCGAACTTGAGCAGCAGCGGGTACCCGGCGCGTTCATGGGCCAGCATATTGTCGCCGCGCTGGCGCAGGGTGTCCCAGAACAGTAGGCAGCGTTGGCCGAGGTCGGTGACATATTCCTGCCATTCAGCTGGTGTAGGTTGTCTGAGTTGACCTCGTTTCAGGGGCGCGAGGGTTTCTTTCTGGCGCTGACGCACAGCATCAAGGAGGTTGAGCGTATTGAGGCGCTGCAGATGACTCAGGTGTTCCCACAGGCCGCGTTGTGAGGAGGGCTTTTCATGTTGCGATGCAATAGTATCTTCCTGGCCCATGGTGATCCCCTGACGATATGCATGAGAAGCAGGTGCCTGCGGCTCGTTAACAGGTAGAGCTTGGCTGTCTGTTCGATGTTAGGAGTCTATAGCGAATATCGACAGGAGGGGAAAGACTTTGTGCGCCGCACAAAAAACGTTGCCAAAAAAATTTGTGCGCTGCAATATAAAGTCTAACGCGATGACCGGCAGGATCGCTATCGCGTCCTCAGGCCAGAGTCGGCCTTCCAGTACCAGGAGATTCAAGCATGTCTTTTTTCAACTCGGAAAAATTGCAAGACGCTCAGAAAGCCAACCTCGACCTCCTGCAGCAAATCAGCGGCAAAATCTTCTCCAGTGTTGAGCAGCTGAGCCAGTTGCAGTTCAAGACCCTGCAGGCCTCTACCGAGGAGCAGTTCGACGGCTTTCGCAAGCTGCTTGCGGTACGTGATCCACAAGGATTCGCTGAGCTCCAGGCTTCTTTGACCCAGCCAAATGTGCAAGCCGAACGCTTGGCTAATTTCAATCGCCAAGTGCAAGCGTTGATTGTCGATACTCACTCGGAAATCGCCAAACTGACCTCGCGTCAGGTCGAGGCAGGCACCCAGCAGGTGCAAGAGTTCGTTGAGGTGATCAGCAAAAATGCACCGGCTGGCTCCGAGCCTGTTGTGGCCGGGTTCAAATCGTCGCTGGCGAATGCCGGTGTCGTTTTTGAAAGTGCACAGAAAGCCGTAAAACAGGCTGCGGACGTTGCCCAGAGCGGTTTTGACGCAGCGACCGCCGCCGCGGGCAAAACCGCTCCTGGCACCAAGGCTACAAGCGATAACAAGTAAGTCTGATTAGAGTGGTTGCATAATGGCGATGGGTTTACTCCCCATCGCCATTTTTTTTCGGCCCGCCACCGGCACCTGGCTTGCCTGGTGGCATGCCGCCGAACAGCCCGAAGAGGTTCTGAGTGTTCAGGTAGAGGGCTTTTGACTGGTCGACATACTGGCGCATCAAATCCTGCATGACCGGTGCCTGCTGGTGCATGAACGCGCTCCAGGTTTCGGAGGACTGAGCGCCGGTCTGGGACTGGATGTCGATGACCGTCTGGATGCTTTTATCCAGATAGCTGCCGAGGACGCTCTGGTAGGGACCGTAGAACTGGATAATCCCCATCAGCATCTCACTGGAGAAAATCGGCTCACCGCCACTTTCGGCTTCCAGAATGACCTGCAGCAAAATACTTCGGGTCAGATCCTCACCAGTTTTGGCGTCGACCACCTCGAACGGGATTCTATCGACGACCAATTTGCGTATATCCGCAAGGGTCAGATGACTGCTGGTGTGCGTGTCATACAGACGGCGATTCGGGTACTTCTTGATCAGACGGGTGGTGTTCCGACTGTTTTCTGTCATGCGGGGCTACTCACAGCGAGCCTGATTTGCAGGCATTTTATCCTACTCTGACCACTGCCACTCCAATGTGTCGCCTCACAAATAAACTCCACCAGGTAACTGAACGAAGACATTTCCGAAATTTCCGTAGGAAACGGGATCGGCGTGTGGGAAGTCATACTGGCGAGTCAAGTTGATAGCTGCATTCATAGGTCTTGCCACCTGAAAGAAGTCGTCTGGGCAAAGGGTATTCGTTTTGGTATTCCGGGTGCAAAATGAATGAAAGCACCCAACGCGACCCACTCCAGGATGGAAAGGCACCCGCTATGCAGGAATTCACCATGAAGCAGGCCGAACTCGAAAGGGTTCATGTGGAAATCGTCAAGCTGATGGCTGAACAGCGCAAGCTGAACGCCGAAGCAGGCAAGATGACCCGTGAAACGTTCTGGTATCCGGTGGCGGTGGCCACCGGGCTTATTGGCACAGTAGCCACCGTCACTGCGGTGCTGGTGAAACTGATCTGACGCCATTCGTTCGATATTCGTAAAGCTCTTTCCAGAGGGGCGGCGACCACTTTCGTTCACCTGTTAGACTGCCCAAACTCTTCGAACGGAATCGACACCATGCACCCTTTTCGCGCCGCTTTTTGCGGTGTTGCGATATCTATCGCCACTGTAGTGCTGGGCTTCGCCCCATCATTGGCCTCTGCAGCCTCCCCCACGGCTTTTCCCGACGCAGCCGCCAGCGACCCGTCCAGGCTTGGCTGGATGGTCGGTTTTCCGCCACCTTCCGACCGCACCGTGCGGTTTGAAGACGGCAGGGGTTTCCGGCGATGCGCTGGAGCGTCTCGAACTTTCGGCAACTGATGCCAACCACCAATGTTTCACGTGGTTGGAGGGCACCCGCGCCGTTGGTGACGGCACTGCACAAGGATATCGATGCCATCAGTTTTCTCCCGCTCGGTTCGCATGCCGCGATGACGTGGGAACAACGGACAAGGAGGGCGGGGCATTCATGGCACGCGGGGTGCATGGTCAGCGCATCCATGTTGATCAGAGAGCGAGCGCGAGCACTGCAGGCGGTTGCAGTCGTGGGGCTCGATTACCAGATCAGCATGCCGACAGGAAAGGGCGGCATGGTGATGGTGTTACTGAAGTGACACTGCGTTGCCCATTCGTCGGGCATTGGGTTTTATGAATAACAAGTCCGGTAATGACCAACTAGTCTCAAAATCCTTGGTGATCGATATTTTTCGGGCAAAGGGCTTGCCGGTGTCGATCCCGCATATGAGAGGGGTGAAGCGATGACTGAACCGTATATCGAAGATGACGGCGCAGAATTTCCGATCAACAACTACGTTCAGTGCGGCCAGACAGAATATGTGGCCAGCTTTGGCGAAGATCAGGCCAAGGTCCTCAAGATCAAGACCAAGGCTTGTCGAATACTGAAGGGAAAATTCCTGCCCAAGCTTACGGAACCGGTCAGCAAGTAAATGACCCGCGAGCAAACCCCGTCATCGAACGGGGTTTTTTGTGCGGGTAGGAGCGAGCTTGCTCGCGATGGACTTGAAGGCGACGCGTTCCGTCGGGAAACACGCGTTGTCGTTAACGTCCATCGCGAGCAAATGTGAACGAATATTTAATCTGGAAAGTTTTCACAAACTTTTCACAAGGCTCTACGTAGGCTCAACTCATCCGTTAGAAGCAACACCCTGCCCGTTCCCCAGCGGGCTTTTTTTTGCCCGCGATAAAACCTTTTCCAAAAATGCTGTCCAACTGTCGCCTACCACGAGGTTGAGCGCGCGCATGTCTGGACTTTGCCTCCTCTAAAGCATTCAATCTCGACCCCTTTGAATTTCATCCCCTATTTTTGAGGTTTCTGTCATGCGTTTCACACTGCCTGCTCTGGTTCTGGGTCTTCTGGTTGCTCAAGGTGCAATGGCCGGCGACGGCACTGCCGCCCTTGGTGGCGGCTTGGGTGGTGCGCTTGGTAACGTTGTTGGCCACAGCATGGGCGGCAGCACCGGTGCAGCGATTGGCGCGGGTGTCGCAGGCGCAGCGGGCAGCGCGGTTGCCGCCAAGAAAGGCCACCGTACCAGCGCGGCCATCGGTGGTGGCGTTGGCGCTGCCGGTGGTTCGGTGATCGGCAACAGCCTGGGTGGCAAGACTGGTTCGACCATCGGCGCAGGCCTGGGTGGCGCCTTGGGCGGCGGCGTAGGTAACAACCTGGCCAAAGGTCACAAGCGTCACTGATCCCAGGGATCGGCACCAAAAGCCCGGCTTGATGCCGGGCTTTTGCGTTTTTGAACGTTTCTGGCTTTCGCGCCTCGAATGCTCCATACCCCCGATAGAATGCGAGGCGTGCCATGGAACTGAAAACCCGCTTGACGTTGCCGGCGCTTGTTTTTGGATTGTTGCTTACACCGCTCGTGCTGGCAGCAGGAGACGGTACTGCCGCAGTTGGCGGTGGTATTGGCGGTGCATTGGGCAACGTGGTTGGCGGACAAATGGGCGGCAGCACAGGCGCCGCGATTGGCGCCGGTGTCGGTGGCGCCGCTGGTAGTGCGGTCGGCGCACCCAAGGGCAGTCGCACCGAAGCGGCGGTGGGCGGTGGATTGGGTTCGGCGGGCGGTTCGATAATCGGCAACAGCCTGGGTGGCAAAACCGGTTCGACCATTGGCGCAGGCCTGGGCGGCGCAGCCGGTGGTGCGGTCGGCAACAATCTGGGAAGCGACAATGACCGATCCCATTCCGGTGGCGGCCATAAACATAAGAACAAACATAAAAACAAGCATCACTGACTGATAACGAACTGCGCAACCGATGGTCTCTCTGATCGAACCTGACGATCGACTATCCCTCCAATGGTCAGGACCTGCCTTTAAGGTCCGTTGAGAGGTGCCCTATGAACGCTGATCCGAAAGACTCCGACATCGACGAAACCCCCGAATACCCCCTGCCTTCACCCACCGATTCCCTGAGTCGGGATCAACGTCCGCCCGATGACGAGGCTGGTGTCGAGCAGGTTCCAAACGAAGACGTCAAGCGTACTGATGTCGAAGCAGACCCGAACGATCCGGACATCGCCGGGGAAGATGCCTCCGGCGAGCCAAGCTGATCGACGTCTGGTACAAGGCCGCCTGTCGAATGAGTGGCAACCATGCCAACGCTCTGTTGCCAGACATAAGGTATGCAACTCATAAAGGAGACGCACATGATCAGGTCAAGATGGATGGCCCTGACAGTGGCCGGTCTGTTGTCGCTTGGTTCAGGCACGGCCTTTTCACAGTCCTATGGCAACGATGCCCCGATCGATAAGGGCGGAATGCCACCGTCTACCGAAATGAATGCAGGCTCTGGCCCGGAGAATGCGTTGCCGCCTGGCGCCATCAAGGATGGCAATGCAGGCGATGCCAAGGGGAGCAGCACCCGCCCGGAGACGGCAAACGATTCGACCAGCGGTGGCAGTTCGATGGGGAGCGGTTCTGGGAGTGGGTCTGGAGGATCAGGTAATTCTGCCGGCAGTGGCGGGAGTACAGGGCCTGCGGGTAGTGGGACAGGTAAAGCGGGCGGTTAGCCTGATAGAGGATCAACAGCAGTGAGCTGACCGGGCCCGGCGATTTGCCGGGCTTTTTGCGTCATCCTCCCGTTGCTCTTGGCCACGGCTGCTCGTTATGCTGCTGAAACCTTTAATCTGTCACGCAGCAGGCCGTACCTGAGCCGCCTGGGATGTCATGAAAACGGATCAGATGCGATGAATTCACCGCTCAAAGAGTTCGGCCCCATCAAGGCCGTGATTTTCGATATGGACGGCTTGCTGCTGGACACCGAGGGGATTTACACCGAAGTCACCGCCACGATCGCCGCGCGCTATGGACGGACGTTCGACTGGAGCGTCAAACAGAACATCATCGGCCGTGGTGCGGGTGATCTGGCGCGCTATGTGGTGCAGGCGCTGGACTTGCCGATCAGCGCCGAAGAGTTTCTGGAGATTCGCGAGCCGCTGATGCGCGAGCGTTTTCCTGCGGCGCAGGCGATGCCGGGTGCAGAAGAGCTGGTCCGGCACCTGAAGGCGCATAACATTCCCATTGCGGTGGGTACCAGTTCCTCGAGCCAGTCGTTCGGCCAGAAAACCACCTTGCATCGCGACTGGTTCGCCTTGTTCGATTTCATCGTCACGGCCGATGATCCTGAAGTCCGCGCGGCCAAACCGGCGCCGGATATCTTCCTGACGGCGGCGCGACGCCTGGGTGTCGAGCCGCAGGATTGCCTGGTGTTCGAGGATTCGCCGTTCGGTGTCACGGCGGCCAAAGCGGCGGGGATGACGGCGATTGCGATTCCGGATGCGGCGATGGCTGACGAAAAGTACGCACACGCCGATGGCATTCTTCGTACGCTGAAGGCGTTCAAACCAAGTGCCTGTGGCTTGCCAGCGCTCGATGGGTCCTGACGATAATGTGGGAGCAGGCTTGCTCCCACATTTTGATTGCGTTCAATTCATCAGGCGCCAAAACCACCGTCGATGGTCAGGCTCGCGCCGGTGATGTAGCCGGCTTCGGGGCCGACCAGGTAAGCGACGAAACTGGCGATCTCTTCGGCTTTGCCGTAACGCCCCACTGCCATCAACGGAATCAGGCTGTCGGCGAAGTCGCCGTGGGCAGGGTTCATGTCGGTATCGACCGGACCCGGTTGCACATTGTTGATGGTGATGCCTTTGGGGCCGAGGTCGCGGGCCAAGCCCTTGGTCAGGCCAACCAGCGCCGATTTGCTCATGGCGTACGGACCGCCACCGGCGAAGGGCATGCGGTCGGCGTTGGTGCTGCCGATATTGATGATTCGTCCACCTTCGGTCATGTGTTTGGCGGCAGCCTGGGTGGCGATGAACACGCTGCGTACGTTAATCGCCAGGGTCTGGTCGAAGTCTTCGAGTTTGAAGTCTTCCAGCGGTGCAACGGCCAGCACGCCAGCGTTGTTGACCAGGATATCCAGCTGACCAAACGCTTCTACGGTAGCCGTTACGGCGCCGCGAATGGCCTCGGCGTCAGCGCTGTCAGCCTTGATGGCCAGGGCTTTACCGCCGCCATGGGTGATGCTGTTTTGCAATTCTTCGGCCTTGGCCGTGGAGCTGACGTAGGTAAAGGCGACCGTCGCGCCTTCAGCGGCCAGGCGTTTGACGATGGCAGCGCCGATGCCGCGGGAGCCGCCTTGGATCAACGCCACTTTGCCGCTGAGGTTCTGAGTAGTCATATCGATCTCCAAAGTCCCGAGGCGAGATGTCCCGGTTGATGGAGCCTAGTATCGATTCAGGATTACACGCTGAGTAGACGGTAATTGCGATAGTCTGTGTAAACCATAAGTTTATAGTGGCGCCTATGGAAACCTTCAGCAGTATCGAATGCTTTGTGCGCAGCGCCGAGGTTGGCAGCTTTGCCGAGGCCGCGCGACGCTTGAGCCTGACTCCGGCGGCAGTGGGAAAGAGCGTGGCCAAACTGGAAGCGCGGCTGGGGGTGCGATTGTTTCAGCGCAGCACCCGCAGCCTGACGCTGACCGAGGCCGGGCAGCTGTTTCTGAGTGAGGTCAGTGCCAGCCTGCACACGATCCAGAATGCCGTGGCCAATCTCGCCAGCGCCGAAGGTCGTCCGGCGGGCACGTTGAAGGTCAGCATGGGCACCGTGTTCGGGCGTTTATACATCGTGCCGCTACTCGGGGAGTTTTTGCGGCGCTTTCCGGCGATCAACCCGGACTGGCATTTCGATAACCGTCAGGTCGACCTGATAGCCCAGGGTTTCGACGCCGCGATTGGTGGCGGGTTCGAGCTGCCCCTAGGGGTGGTGGCGCGCAAGCTGACCCCAGCCCATCGCGTGCTGGTCGCTTCTGCCGATTACCTGGCGGCGCACGAAGCGATCCTCGAGCCCGATGATCTCAAGCTTCACGACGGCATCCTCATTCGCTCGCCGCAGACCGGCCGCGTGCGTTCCTGGCAGTTGACCAGTCGCACCCGGCAACACAGCCCGCTGACGCTCAAGGCGCGGATGACCATGAGCGATTCGGAGGCGGCTTGTGCTACGGCGGTCCAGGGTTTGGGCATTGCGCTGGTGAGCATGCCGTTTGCCGTGGGCTATCTGGAGGCAGGGACGTTGCAGCGGGTGTTGCCGGATTGGTATGTCGATGATGGCAATATTTCTATCTATTACGCCGAACATAAGCTGCTGCCGGGCAAGACCCGGGCGTTTGTGGATTTCATTATCGAGCAGTTGGCCGAGCAGGGGTTGGGGCGGCGGTTCAGTGCTGTGTGAGTTTACTCGGGACCGAGTCGTCCCCATTCGCGAGCAGGCTCGCTCCCACAGGGGATTTTTGTACGCCGAAGAACCAATGTGGGAGCGAGCCTGCTCGCGAAGAACGATAACGCGGTTTACCTGCCGAACCGCCCCGGCCAGCCAATGATGTTCTTCGGTCGCGGCGTCGCGTAAGTCCGCACCTTGGACGTCGACAACCCCAGCCGCACCAACGATTCGGCGATGGTCACCGCCGCCGTCACGCCATCGATCACCGGCACGCCGGTGCGCTGACGAATCTGCTCATCCAGCCCGGCCATGCCGCCGCAACCCAGGCAAATCACTTCGGCTTTGTCCTGGGTCACTGCCAGCTCAGCCTGATGCACGATGGCCTCCAGCGCGCGTTGCGGCTCGTGTTCCAGTTCCAGCACCGCTAGCCCGCTGGCCCGCACCGAGGCACAGCGGTCCCACAGCCCGGACAGTTTCAGGCGATCTTCGATCAGTGGAACAGTGCGGTCGAGGGTAGTGACGACCGAGTAGGCATGGCCGAGAAACATCGCGGTGCTCGCCGCCGCATCGGTGATGTCTACCACGGGTACGTTGAGCAATTCCTGCAGGCCTTCGCGACCGTGTTCGCCGTAGCCGGCTTGAATCACGGCATCGAAGGGCTGGTCGTAGGCCATGACCCGATCCATCACCGCAATGGCGGCCAAGTAGCTTTCGAAGTTGCCTTCGATCGAGTCGGCACCGAAGTAGGGCGTCAGGCCAACAATTTCCGTACCGGGCGCGGCCACGGCCTGGGCTGAGCGGGCGATGGCCTGGGTGATGGATTCGGTGGTGTTGACGTTGACTACGAGAATACGCATGGGAAGTCCTTATAGCCGAGTGTGTATGTTTTGATTATTGTATACAAAACATGTATGCACTTAAGCCATATTCGTGCCAGTAGCGAATATATAAACAGATCAAGAGATCGCAGGCTCGCCAGCTCCTACAGGGGATCGTGTTTCATCTGTAGGAGCTGCCGCAGGCTGCGATCTTTCAGGCTTTGGATTTGCTGATGATGTTCCCGGCATGCAACCCGCATTCCTTCTGCGTGGCTTCTTCCCACCACCAGCGACCTTCACGCTCGTGCTGGTTCGGCAGTACCGGGCGGGTGCACGGCTCACAGCCGATACTGATGAACCCGCGTTCGTGCAGGCTGTTGTACGGCAGTTCCAGCATGCGGATGTAGCCCCAGATTTCCTCGCTGGTCATCTGTGCCAGCGGGTTGAACTTGTACAGGGTGCGTTCCGGGGTGGAGAACGCGGTGTCGATTTCCATCACCGCCACTGCGCTGCGCGTGCCGGGGCTCTGGTCGCGGCGCTGGCCGGTGGCCCAGGCCTTCACGCCAGACAACTTGCGACGCAGCGGCTCGATCTTGCGGATGCCGCAGCACTCGCCATGACCATCCTTGTAGAAACTGAACAGGCCTTTTTCCTTCACGAACGGTTCGAGTCTGGTGTAGTCCGGCGATACCAGTTCGATGTCGATCTTGTAGTGCTCGCGTACCTGATCGATGAAACGATAGGTCTCGGGATGCAAGCGGCCGGTGTCGAGGCTGAACACTTTGACGTTCTTGTTCAGCTTCCAGGCCATGTCCACCAGCACCACGTCTTCGGCGCCGCTGAAAGATATCCACAGGTCATCGCCGAACTCGGCGAAGGCGAGTTTCAGGATGTCCTGGGCGGATTTGTTGGCATAGGTCGTGGCGAGTTCCACGACGTCGAACGTTGGGCTCATCAGGGCGGCTTCCTACAGGTCGGTGGCGCTGGGCGCTCTATATGGGGCCGATGGTAACAAAAAGCTGCACTGGCCGGGGCGTCCTCTGCGTTGCGTGGTGGGGGAGTTGTCGTTAGAGTTCCGGCTCGCTCTACTCAATAAACAATACCAATGGGAGTGTCTTGTGGAAATTGCCTGTCTGGATCTTGAAGGTGTGCTGGTCCCGGAAATCTGGATCGCCTTCGCCCAAAAAACCGGGATCGAATCCCTCAGGGCCACCACCCGGGACATTCCCGACTATGACGTGCTGATGAAGCAGCGCTTGCGGATTCTCGACGAACACGGCTTGAAGCTCGCCGACATCCAGGAGGTGATCGCCACGCTCAAGCCACTGGACGGTGCTGTCGAGTTCGTCGACTGGCTGCGTGAGCGCTTCCAGGTGGTGATTCTGTCGGACACCTTCTACGAGTTTTCCCAGCCGCTGATGCGTCAATTGGGCTTTCCGACCTTGCTTTGCCATCGTCTGATTACTGACGATACCGGGCGTGTCACGGGCTATCAGCTGCGTCAGAAAGATCCCAAGCGTCAGTCGGTGCTGGCCTTCAAGAGCCTCTACTACCGGGTGATTGCAGCGGGGGATTCCTACAACGACACCACGATGCTGGGTGAGGCGGATGCAGGGATTCTGTTCCATGCGCCGGACAACGTGATCGCCGAGTTCCCGCAATTCCCGGCGGTGCATACATTTGATGAGTTGAAGCAGGAATTCATCACGGCTTCCAACCGCACCTTGAGCCTCTAGGCTGCGCAATGATCGTTCCCACGCTCTGCGTGGGAATGCAGCCCGGGACGCTCCGCGTCCCACGATCGGTGGGGATTACAGGTTTTGCAGGGTATCGAGCAGCACCTTCACCTTGGTGATCGATTCCTGATACTCGGCCTGCCACTCGGAATCGGCGACGATTCCGCCACCGCCCCAGCAACACACCTGCCCATCCTTGACCAGCAGGCTGCGGATGGCGATGGAGCTGTCCATCTCGCCGCGCACGTCCAGATACAGCAATGAACCGCAGTAGAGACCGCGTCGGGTGGGTTCCAGCTCGTCGATGATCTGCATTGAGCGAATTTTCGGCGCACCGGTAATCGAGCCGCCCGGGAAGCTGCCGGCGATCAGGTCCAGCGCATCCCGATCATCCGCCAGTTCGCCAGTCACGCAGCTCACCAGGTGATGCACATTCGGGTAGCTTTCCAGGCTGAACAACTCTGGCACACGAACCGAACCGGTGCGGCAGGTGCGACCGAGGTCGTTGCGCAACAGGTCGACGATCATCAAGTTTTCCGCGCGGTCCTTGGGGCTGGCCAGCAGTTCGGCGGCGTTCGCCGCGTCTTCGGCAGCCGTGAGGCCACGTGGGCGCGTGCCTTTGATCGGGCGGGTTTCAACACAGCGCTCGCTGACTTTGACGAAGCGTTCTGGTGAAAGACTCAGCACCGCGCCGCCGTCTGGTAGGCTCTGGAAGCCGGAAAACGGGGTTGGGCAAGCCCGTCGCAACGCGCAGTACGCCGTCCATGGATCACCCTGGCAGGGCGCGCGGAAGCGTTGGGCGAAGTTGACCTGATAGCAATCGCCGGCCTGAATGTATTGCTGAATGCACTCGATCGCCTGGCGATACTGATCAGCGTTCAGATCGGCATTCATCGGCGCCTGCAACCTGAACGGCTCGGCCGTTTCAAAGGCTGGCTGGCTGAACAACTGGATCAGGCGCTGACGTTCGCTGTCGGCCAGCGTCGGGTGGAACACCAATTGGCTGGTGGCCTGCTGGTGATCGCTGATCAGCGCCCAGTCGTACAGGCCGAATCGCGCATCCGGCAACTGCAGGTCATCCACGGCCTGGCTCGGCAGGTGTTCCAGGTGGCGGCCGAAGTCGTAGCTCAGGTAGCCGATCAAGCCGCCGGCGAAAGGCAGGTCATGGGCAACTGTCGCTTCGCCCAGTCGCGTCAGATTGTCCCGAAGGCGTTGCAGGAAATCACTGCCACGTTCGTCTGGCGTTACCGCCAGTTGTTCCAGCGGCCAGGCGCTGAGCAGGTCAAAGCGCCCGCGCTCGGCACTGGGGCGGCCGCTGTCGAGCAGCACGGCACCCGGGGCATGGCGAATGGCCGCAAAGTATTCGGCGGGGTTGGCGCGATAGGGCAGCGGATGTACGGAACAGGTCAGCATGGGCGGGGGAGATCAGCCATCGAGGCGGGGTGGCGATTGTAGTCCTCTCGGGGAATTGCTCCTAGAGGGGATTGTAGGAGCGAGCATGCTCGCGAAAAACGCCGGAACAACGCGGGTATCCAGAAAGCCCGCGTACTCGTTGACGTCCATCGTCGGAACGCCGCCCGGAGCAGGCTCGCTCCTACAGGAAGGGATCAACCCTCAACCGGCGGAATATGCCCAAACATCTCCTGCACGAACGCCACCCGCTCTTCGACGGTTTCGCTGACGCCGCGTGCCTTCAAATCCTCCAGTCGCGCCTCGACCGCATGGGTGCGCAAGGTCAGGCCGCAATCATTGGCAATCTGGATGTTCAAGCCGGGTCGGGCGTTGAGCTCGAGGATCAGTGGGCCTTTCTCCTGGTCCAGCACCATGTCGACACCGATGTAGCCCAGCCCGCACAGCTCGTAGCAACCCGCGGCGAGTTTCATGAAGCCGTCCCAGTAGGGCAGTTGCACGCCATCCACCGCGTTGGTGGTGTCCGGGTGCTTGGTGATGATGTTGTTCAACCAGGTGCCGCGCAGGGTCAGGCCGGTGGCCAGGTCGACACCGACGCCGATGGCGCCCTGGTGCAGGTTGGCCTTGCCGCCCGACTGACGGGTGGGCAAGCGCAGCATGGCCATGACCGGATACCCCATCAACACAATGATGCGGATGTCCGGCACGCCTTCATAGCTGATGCTCTTGAAGATCTGGTCCGGGATCACCCGGTATTCGATCAGTGCACGGTCGCGATGCCCGCCGAGGGAATACAGGCCGGTGAGGATGCTGGAGATATGGTGTTCGAGCTCTTCGTGGCCGATGATCTTGCCGGACACCGTGCGATAGCGGCCCTCGAAGCGGTCGGCGATGACAATGATGCCGTCGCCGCCAGCGCCCTGGGCCGGCTTGATCACGAAGTCGTTGTGCCCGTCGATGATCTCGCCGAGCTTGTCGATTTCCTTTTCGGTGGAGATCACCCCATACAGCTGCGGCACATGGATGCCGGCGGCAATCGCGCGTTCCTTGGTGATGATCTTGTCATCGACGATCGGGTACAGGCTGCGCTTGTTGTACTTGAGCACGTAGTCCGCGTTACGCCGGTTGATGCCCATGATGCCCCGGGCCTCCAGGGCTTTCCAGGTCTTCCAGAAGCCGAACATCAGGCGTCAGCCTTCTTCAGGAAGGCCTTGAAGCGCACCAGCTCGGTCAGGCGGTAGCCGCGATAGCGACCCATGGCCAGCATGAAGCCCACCAGGATCAGCAGGATCGCCGGGAAGGTGAACACGAAGTACACCAGTTCCGGCACGCTCATGATCAGGTGTGCCAGGGAGGCCGCGAACAAGGTGCCGATCGCCACTTTCATGGCATGGCTGGCACCGCGTTCTTCCCAGGTGATCGACAGGCGTTCGATGGTCATGGTCAGGATCACCATCGGGAACAACGCCACCGACAGTCCGCGCTCCAGGCCGAGCTTGTGGCTGAACAGGCTGATGGCCGCGATCAACACCACCACGAACGTCAACACCACCGACAGCCTCGGCAGCATCTGCAGTTTCAGGTGTTCAAGGTAAGAGCGCAGCGACAGCCCCAGCGCCGTGATGATGGTAAACAGCACGATACCGAAGCCGAGCTGGGTCTCGCGGAAGGCCAGGGCGATCAGTACCGGGGTAAAGGTGCCGAGGGTCTGCAGGCCGATCAGGTTGCGCAGGATCAGGATTACCAGTACGCCGATCGGGATCATCACCATGATCATGAAGGTCTGCTGGGTTTGCAGTGGCAGGCCGTACAGCGAGTATTCGAGGAAGTTGGCGTCGGTGTTTTCGTCGGTCAGCTTGGCCAGGCGAATGGCGTTCATTTCGCTGTTGTTCATGCTGAAGGTCACAGTGGCCTTCTTGCCGCCATCGACGGTGATCAGGTTTTCATCGCCCGTCCACCACAGCAGGCGGTCGGTCGGCAGGCCCTGTTCGCCGGTTTCCGGGTTGAAGTACAGCCAGTCGGTGCCGTTGAAGCTGCGCAGCCAGAGTTCCGGGGTTTGTGGCTGGTCGGCCACCAGGCGAATGGTATGGACCTTTTCCACCGGGACGTGGGCGATGGACAGCAGCAGTTCGACGATCTTCGCCTTGTGGGCCGGTGTCGGGTCGCCGGCCAGGAGCATCTTGGCATTCTCGTCGTTGCTGTTGTTGACCCGCTTGATCGCTTCGCTGATGAAGGTCTCGACGTCGGCCGAGTGCTGGCGAATCGGCGCCAGCAGCGCTTCGGCGGCGAGTTTCTCAGGGCCTTCCACGGCAATGCTGTCGCGGAAGGTCGGACCTTTGATCTTGGCTTTTTCGGCGGTGTAGCGCTTGGTCAGCACCAGTCGGTAATAAAGGGTCTGGTTGCCTTTGGCCCGGCGCGCCGACCAGGTGACCTTACGGTTGCCGTCGACACGGTTCACGGCCACGCCGTAGTTATTGGAGATGAAGCTTTCGTTGAGGCTCACGTAATCGCGGCTCAACGGTGGCACGAACATCTGGATCTTGACCGGATCCTTGGCACTGGCGACGAACTCGACTTTGGCGTCGATGTTCCACAAGTCGTCGGTGGCGTCTTCCGTCACGGGAATGCCGAGTACGAAGATCTGGTAGGCCGTGACTGAAATGCCCAACACCACCAGGATGGCGATCAGCATTTTCAGATGAAGGG
This sequence comes from Pseudomonas sp. LBUM1649, assembly GCF_059716155.1. NCBI lineage: Bacteria > Pseudomonadati > Pseudomonadota > Gammaproteobacteria > Pseudomonadales > Pseudomonadaceae > Pseudomonas > Pseudomonas sp. LBUM1649. The sequence goes on along the minus strand of NZ_CP166807.1, from coordinate 4,855,493 downwards.
TAAGAGAGCGCATTTAAATTACTCGGCGGTATGAGCGTCGGTGGCGCAGGCGGGTTTGCCGGCAGCGTATTTAAGACTGGGGTCGACCAGCGCATCGAAGCGTTTGAGCGCTTCGGAGCCGATCAAGAGCGGATATTGGAACGCGCTACGGTCGGTCAGGTTCACTTCGATGCTGCGTAAAGCCGAACCCATGCATATATCCAGCTCGATCACCGGACGGGCGGTGTACTTTTTGCCCTCTTCCGGGTCGTAGTCACCGGCCCGGCGCTTGATCTTGCTGACACGGGCCAGCGGTCGTTCGATCGGGTGCGAATGGGCGGCGTCGATGGCCAGGTAAAAGCGCACCCAGGACTCGCCATTGCGTTTGAAACGCTTGATGTCGCGGGCACTCAGGGACGCGGTTTTCGCCCCGGTATCGAGTTTGGCGGCCACTTCGAGGTCGATGCCGCCCAACGATGCGTATTCATTGAGGCCGTACACGGTCTTTTCCCCTGCGGCGGCGAAACCGGGCAGGCAAAGAAGAAAAAGGACAATCGGGAAGGGCTTGAGTCTCATAAATCCTGGTGCGCAGCGGTCTGTTCTTTGATTCAAGACCCTGGCATCGCTGCGCAAGCTCCTCGTATGCCTATCAGTTATTTATGACAGACAGTGCAGATGTGACAAACAAATGCGGGCGGCATTCTAGCACGGTGGGTTGAGGGCGCCAGCGCTGCCGGGCGGCTACAAGCAAAGGGTTCTGCTTGGTTATGGTCCAAGCGGTTATTAGACGATTGTCGACAATATCTAATTATCCTTTGACGTGAGCGGCTGTTTTGGTTAGTTTTTGCCGCACTGGCTTTCAAGGTGTCGACAATATGCTGGATCAACTGGATCCCCCGCTTACCGTTCAGGATGACTCGGAAACGCTTTCCGAAAACGTCTTCCGGCGCATTCAGGCGGCCATCGTCAAGGGTGAGATCGCCCCGGGCAGCAAAATCTCCGAACCCGAGCTGGCCCGTACCTACGGCATCAGCCGTGGCCCGTTGCGCGAAGCCATCCACCGCCTGGAAGGCCAGCGCCTGCTGGTGCGCGTGCCGCACGTCGGTGCGCGGGTGGTGTCGCTCAACCATGCCGAGCTGTTGGAACTCTACGAGATCCGCGAATCCCTCGAAGGCATGGCCTGTCGCCTGGCCGCCGAGCGCATGAGCGTCGAGGAAATCGATGAGCTGCGCCGGGTCCTTGAAACCCACGAGCGCGACGAGGCTTTCCAGGCTGGCCGAGGCTACTACCAGCAGGAAGGCGATTTCGACTTCCACTACCGGATTATCCAGGGCAGCGGCAACCGCACCCTGACGCAAATGCTCTGCGGCGAGCTCTATCAATTGGTGCGCATGTATCGCATCCAGTTTTCCACCACGCCCAATCGCCCGCACCAGGCCTTTGCCGAGCACCACCGAATTCTCGATGCCATCGCCGACCGTGACGGTGAACTGGCCGAGTTGTTGATGCGCCGTCACATCGGCGCCTCCAAACGCAACATCGCCCGTCATTACCAGGACGGCGCTAACCCGACAGCCAAACGAGGTGAGTCATGAGTTTGAACAAGAGCACACCAGGCCAGCGTTTCCGCGATGCGGTCGCCAGCGAGCATCCATTGCAAGTGGTCGGTGCGATCAACGCCAACCACGCATTGCTGGCCAAGCGCGCCGGTTTCAAGGCGATCTACCTGTCCGGTGGCGGGGTGGCTGCTGGCTCCCTCGGCGTACCGGACCTGGGCATCACCGGCCTGGATGACGTGCTGACCGACGTGCGCCGCATCACCGACGTCTGCGACCTGCCGCTGCTGGTGGACGTGGACACCGGTTTCGGTTCCTCGGCCTTCAACGTCGCCCGTACCGTGAAGTCGATGATCAAGTTCGGCGCGGCGGCGATTCACATCGAAGACCAGGTCGGCGCCAAGCGTTGCGGTCACCGTCCTAATAAAGAAATCGTGACCCAGCAGGAAATGGTCGATCGCATCAAGGCGGCGGTCGATGCCCGTACCGATGACAGCTTCGTGATCATGGCCCGTACCGACGCCCTGGCGGTGGAAGGCCTGGAATCGGCACTGGATCGTGCTGCCGCATGCATCGAGGCCGGCGCCGACATGGTGTTCCCGGAAGCCATCACTGAACTTGAGATGTACAAACTGTTCGCCAGCCGCGTGAAAGCGCCGATCCTGGCCAACATCACCGAATTCGGCGCGACGCCGCTGTACACCACCGAACAACTCGCCGCTGCCGACGTGTCGCTGGTGCTGTACCCGCTGTCGGCCTTCCGCGCCATGAACAAGGCCGCGGAAAATGTCTACACCGCAATCCGCCGCGACGGTACGCAACAGAACGTCATCGACACCATGCAGACGCGCATGGAGCTTTACGATCGCATCGACTACCACACCTTCGAGCAGAAGCTCGATGCGTTGTTCGCCGCGAAGAAATAATCAACACCCTGTCACTGTAGGAGCGAGCATGCTCCGGGCGGCGCTCCGACGATGGACGTCAACGATAACGCGGGAAGCCAGTTACCCCGTGGTGTAGCGTCCACCATCGCGAGCATGCTCGCTCCTACAGGAAGGAAGTTTCCCTAACAAATTCAAGAATGCTGGAGACAAAAAATGGCCGAAGCAAAAGTACTCAGTGGCGCCGGGCTCCGTGGCCAGGTAGCCGGGCAAACCGCATTGTCCACCGTGGGCCAGTCGGGTGCCGGTCTGACCTATCGTGGCTACGACGTCCGCGAACTGGCGGCTGACGCACAATTTGAAGAAGTCGCATACCTGCTGCTGTACGGCGAACTGCCGACCAAGGCACAACTGGCGGCTTACATCACCAAACTGAGCAAGCTGCGTGACCTGCCGCAAGCGCTGAAAGAAGTGCTGGAACGCATCCCCGCCGACGCCCACCCGATGGACGTGATGCGCAGCGGTTGCTCGTTCCTGGGCAACCTGGAACCGGAGAACGACTTCTCCGAGCAGCACGACAAGACCGACCGGCTGCTGGCCGCGTTCCCGGCGATCATGACGTACTGGTATCACTTCAGCCACGAAGGCAAGCGCATCGATTGCGTGAGTGACGAGCAGTCCATCGGTGGTCACTTCCTGCACCTGCTGCACGGCAAGAAGCCGAGCGAGTTGCACGTCAAGGTGATGAACGTTTCGCTGATTCTCTACGCGGAGCACGAATTCAACGCCTCGACCTTCACCGCGCGCGTGTGTGCATCGACCCTGTCCGATCTGTATTCCTGCATCACCGCGGCCATCGGCTCGCTGCGCGGTCCGCTGCACGGCGGCGCCAACGAAGCGGCGATGGAAATGATCGAACGCTTCAGCTCGCCGGAAGACGCGATCAAAGGCACCCTCGGCATGCTCGAGCGCAAGGACAAGATCATGGGCTTCGGCCACGCGATCTATAAGGACAATGATCCGCGCAACGAGGTGATCAAGGGCTGGTCGAAAAAACTCGCCGACGAAGTGGGCGACAAGGTGTTGTTCCCTGTCTCCGAAGCCATCGACAAGACCATGTGGGAGCAGAAGAAGTTGTTCCCGAACGCCGACTTCTACCATGCCTCCGCGTACCACTTCATGGGCATCCCGACCAAGTTGTTCACACCGATCTTCGTCTGCTCGCGCCTGACCGGCTGGGCGGCCCACGTGTACGAACAGCGTGCCAACAACCGCATCATCCGCCCAAGCGCCGAGTACACCGGCGTCGAACAGCGCAAGTTCGTGCCAATCGAACAACGCTGAATGGTGGGGGCGGCTAACCGGGAACCTGTAGGAGCCGAGCTTGCTCGCGATGACGGACTGACATTCAACAATAATGTCGACTGTTACACCGCTATCGCGAGCAAGCTTTGCTCCTACAGGGATTTGTTTGAGTTCGAGCCCGGTGCCAGGCCCCACCTTTTGAAACTACCGTGACCCGAGTCCTGACCGATGAACACAGAATTCCGTAAATCGCTGCCCGGCAGCCACCTGGATTACTTCGACGTCCGCGCGGCGGTCGAGGCCATCCAGCCCGGCGCCTATGACACCCTGCCGTACACCTCCCGCGTGCTGGCGGAAAACCTGGTGCGTCGCTGCGACCCGGCCACGCTGACCGAATCCCTGAAGCAATTCATCGAGCGCAAACGCGATCTCGATTTCCCATGGTTCCCGGCCCGTGTGGTGTGCCACGACATTCTTGGCCAGACCGCGCTGGTGGACCTCGCCGGCCTGCGTGACGCCATCGCCCTGCAAGGCGGCGACCCGGCGCAAGTGAACCCGGTGGTGCCGACGCAACTGATCGTCGACCACTCCCTGGCCGTCGAGCGTGGTGGCTTCGATCCTGAGGCGTTCGAGAAGAACCGCGCTATCGAAGACCGTCGCAACGAAGACCGTTTCCACTTCATCAACTGGACCAAGAAGGCGTTCAAGAACGTCGACGTGATCCCGCCGGGCAACGGCATCATGCACCAGATCAACCTGGAGAAAATGTCTCCGGTGATCCAGGTGCGCGACGGCGTGGCGTTCCCTGATACCTGCGTCGGCACCGACAGCCACACCCCGCACGTCGATGCGCTGGGCGTGATCGCCATCGGTGTCGGTGGCCTGGAAGCCGAAAGCGTGATGCTTGGCCGCGCATCGTGGATGCGTCTGCCGGAAAGCGTCGGCGTCGAGCTCACCGGCAAGCTGCAACCAGGCATCACCGCCACCGACATGGTGCTGGCGCTGACCGAGTTCCTGCGCAAGCAAAAAGTCGTCGGTGCATGGCTGGAGTTCTTCGGCGAAGGCGCAGCGGCCCTGACCCTGGGTGACCGCGCGACCATTTCCAACATGGCCCCGGAGTACGGCGCCACCGCGGCGATGTTCTACATCGACCAGCAAACCATCGACTACCTCAAGCTCACTGGCCGTGAAGACGAGCAAGTGCAGCTGGTCGAGAACTACGCCAAGACCACGGGCCTGTGGGCCGACAGTTTGAAAGGCGCGCAATACGAGCGCGGCCTGACCTTCGATCTGTCCTCGGTGGTGCGCAACATGGCCGGCCCGAGCAACCCGCACGCCCGTGTGGCGGTTGCGGATCTGGCCGCCAAAGGCATTTCCGGCCAGTGGGACGATGTGCCGGGGCAAATGCCGGACGGCGCGGTGATCATCGCCGCCATCACCAGCTGCACCAACACCAGCAACCCGCGCAACGTGATCGCCGCTGGCCTGCTGGCGCGCAACGCCAACAAGCTCGGCCTGACCCGCAAGCCGTGGGTCAAATCGTCCCTGGCACCGGGCTCGAAAACTGTCGCGCTGTACCTGGATGAAGCTGGCCTGACCGATGAGCTGGAGCAACTCGGTTTCGGCGTCGTGGCCTTCGCCTGCACCACCTGCAACGGCATGTCCGGCGCTCTGGATCCGGTGATCCAGCAGGAAATCATCGACCGTGACCTGTACGCCACCGCCGTGTTGTCCGGTAACCGCAACTTCGACGGGCGGATTCACCCGTACGCCAAGCAGGCGTTCCTCGCCTCGCCGCCACTGGTGGTCGCATACGCCATCGCCGGGACCATCCGTTTCGACATCGAAAAAGATGTGCTGGGTGTGGTCGACGGCAAGGAAATCCGCCTGAAAGACATCTGGCCGAGCGACGAAGAAATTGATGCAGTGGTGAAAGCTTCGGTCAAGCCTGAGCAGTTCCGCCAGGTCTACATCCCGATGTTCGCCATCCATGAAGACACCGGTCCAAAGGTCGCGCCGCTGTACGACTGGCGCGAGATGAGCACCTACATCCGCCGTCCGCCGTACTGGGAAGGCGCACTGGCCGGCGCGCGTCCGCTCAAGGGTATGCGCCCGCTGGCGGTGCTGCCGGACAACATCACCACCGACCACCTGTCGCCATCGAACGCCATCATGCTCGACAGCGCCGCCGGCGAATACCTGGCGAAAATGGGCCTGCCGGAAGAGGACTTCAACTCCTACGCGACTCATAGGGGCGACCATTTGACCGCGCAGCGCGCGACCTTCGCCAACCCGAAACTGTTCAACGAAATGGTTCTGGAAAACGGCCAGGTCAAGCAGGGCTCCCTGGCCCGTGTCGAGCCGGAAGGTAAAGTGATGCGCATGTGGGAAGCCATCGAGACCTACATGGATCGCAAACAGCCGCTGATCATCATCGCAGGTGCCGACTACGGTCAGGGTTCGTCCCGCGACTGGGCAGCGAAGGGCGTGCGTCTGGCGGGTGTGGAAGCGATTGCCGCCGAAGGTTTCGAGCGCATTCACCGCACCAACCTGGTGGGCATGGGCGTGTTGCCGCTGGAGTTCAAACCGGGCACCAACCGCCACACCCTGGGCATCGACGGCAGTGAAACCTACGACGTGATCGGCGATCGCACACCGCGCGCCGACCTGACGCTGGTGATCCATCGCAAGAATGGCGAGCGCGTCGATGTGCCGGTGACCTGCCGCCTCGACACCGCTGAAGAAGTGTCGATCTACGAGGCGGGCGGCGTGCTGCAACGCTTCGCCCAGGACTTCCTCGAAGAATCGGCGGTTGCCGTCTAATACACGCAGCACGGACACGGGACTTTGAGTCCCGTGTCTGTTTCCAGCTAAGGAGTAGGAACACCATGGTTCACGCAGCTATTTTTCCAAAGCAAATAAGGATACCCGCTACTTACATGCGCGGCGGCACCAGCAAAGGCGTGTTCTTCAGCCTGCAGGATCTGCCTGAAGCAGCCCAGATTCCAGGCCCGGCCCGCGACGCACTGTTGCTTCGCGTGATCGGCAGCCCCGACCCGTACGACAAGCAAATCGACGGCATGGGCGGCGCGACGTCCAGCACCAGCAAAACCGTGATCCTGTCGAAAAGCATCAAGGCCGATCACGACGTCGACTACCTGTTCGGTCAGGTGTCGATCGACAAGCCGTTCGTCGACTGGAGCGGCAACTGCGGCAACCTGACCGCGGCGGTCGGTTCGTTCGCCATCAGCAACGGCCTGGTGGACGCCAGCCGCATCCCGCACAACGGCATTGCCGTGGTGCGCATATGGCAGGCCAACATCGGCAAGGCCATCATCGCCCACGTGCCGATCACCAACGGCGAAGTACAGGAAACCGGCGATTTCGAACTCGACGGTGTGACCTTCCCGGCGGCGGAAGTGCAGGTCGAGTTCCTCGATCCGGCAGCGGAAGAAGAGGGCGGTGGCGGTTCGATGTTCCCTACCGGCAACCTGGTGGATGACCTGGAAGTGCCTGGCGTCGGGACCTTCAAGGCAACGATGATCAACGCTGGCATCCCGACCATCTTCGTCAATGCCGAAGACATCGGCTACAAAGGTACCGAGTTGCAAGGCGCGATCAACGGCGATCCGAAAGCATTGCTGATGTTCGAAACTATCCGTGCCTACGGTGCACTGCGCATGGGCCTGATTTCCAACATCGACGAAGCGGCCAAACGGCAGCACACGCCGAAGGTGGCGTTCGTCGCCAAGCCGGCGGATTACGTGTCGTCCAGCGGCAAAGCGGTTGCGGCGGGCGATGTCGACCTGCTGGTGCGCGCGCTGTCCATGGGCAAGCTGCACCACGCGATGATGGGCACCGCTGCGGTGGCCATTGGCACGGCAGCGGCGATCTCCGGCACATTGGTAAACCTCGCGGCGGGCGGTGTAGAACGCAACGCGGTGCGCTTCGGGCATCCGTCGGGCACCTTGCGCGTGGGCGCTGAAGCCAGCCAGGTGAACGGCGATTGGACCGTGAACAAGGCCATCATGAGCCGTAGTGCGCGGGTGTTGATGGAAGGGTTTGTCCGCGTGCCGGGCGATTCTTTCTAAAATCACCCAAAACCCTGTGGGAGCGAGCTTGCTCGCGATGGGCCTGAGACCACCACGGGGTGTCAGGCCCCCAGCGTTATCATTAACGACCATCGCGAGCAAGCTCGCTCCTACAGGTGAATCGAACATGAGCGCCAACGTCGACCTCAACAACCGCCCCGACTACGACCAGGTCCTGCAGGACATTGCCGATTATGTCCTGAACTACAAAATCGAATCCCAGGAAGCCTTGGATACCGCCCGCAACTGCCTGATCGATACCCTCGGCTGTGGCTTGCTGGCCCTGCGTTTTCCCGAGTGCACCAAGCATCTGGGACCTGTGGTCGAAGGTACCGTCGTGCCGTTCGGCGCCCGGGTACCAGGCACCAGTTATCGACTCGATCCGGTCAAGGCCGCTTGGGATATCGGTTGCATCGTGCGCTGGCTCGACTACAACGACACCTGGCTCGCGGCCGAGTGGGGTCATCCGTCGGATAACCTCGGTGGTATTCTCGCGGTGGCCGATCACCTGTCGCAAAAGCGCCTGGCCAATGGCGAGGCGCCGCTGACCGTTCGCACGGTGCTTGAAGCGATGATCATCGCCCATGAGATTCAGGGCGTGATTGCGCTGGAAAACTCGTTCAATCGCGTCGGCCTCGATCACGTCATTCTGGTGAAAGTGGCGTCGACCGCGGTCACCGCCAAGTTGATGGGCGCCAACCGTGAGCAGTTGTTGTCGGCATTGTCCCATGCGTTCGCTGACGGCCAGGCATTGCGCACCTACCGTCATGCCCCGAATGCCGGGTCGCGCAAATCCTGGGCGGCGGGCGATGCGTCCAGTCGTGGTGTGCGCCTGGCGGACATCGCCATGCGTGGCGAGATGGGCATTCCCGGTGTGTTGAGTGCCAAACAATGGGGCTTCTACGACGTGCTGTTCAGCCACACCAACAACGACCTGTCGCTCAAGCCTGAAGACAAGCGCGGGTTCAGTTTCTCGCGGCCATACGGCAGTTATGTGATGGAAAACGTGCTGTTCAAGATCAGTTTTCCCGCCGAATTCCACGCGCAAACGGCCTGTGAAGCAGCGGTGACCCTGCACCCGCAAGTGCGCAATCGCCTGCACGAAATCGCCCGGATCGTCATCACCACCCATCAATCGGCGATCCGCATCATTTCCAAGGTCGGTCCGCTGGCCAATGCCGCCGACCGCGATCACTGTATTCAGTACATGACAGCGGTGCCACTGGCCTTCGGCAATCTGGTGGCCGAGTACTACGAAGATGTTTTTCACAAGGCGCATCCGATCATCGATGTGCTGCGCGACAAGATGGTCATTGTCGAAAACCCGGATTACACCCGTGAATACCTGGAAGCCGACAAGCGCTCGATCGCCAATGCCATTCAGGTGTTTTTCAAGGACGGCTCCAGCACCGAGAACGTGGTGGTGGAGTACCCGATCGGTCATCGTCGGCGCCGTGCCGATGGCATTCCGTTGCTGGAGGACAAGTTCAGGGCGAACCTGCTGACACGATTCACTGGTCAGCGTAGCGAGGAGATTTTTGCGTTGTGCAAGGATCAGGAAAAGTTAGAGGCGACAGCGGTGAACCGGTTTGTGGATTTGTTTGTAATCTGAGAGACCGCGTTATCGTTCAATCGCCAGCAGGCTAGCTCCCACAGTTGATTTTTGTTCACCGCAGATCAAATGTGGGAGCTAGCCTGCTAGCGATGAGGCCAGAACAGGCAATAGAGGGCTACTTGAAACGCCGCTCTACACCTTTTTCGACAAGAATCTTCGCGGAGATCTCCTCCACGGAAAAATGCGTGGAATTGATATTCGGAATGTTCTCGCGGCGAAACAGGTTTTCCACCTCGCGCACTTCGAACTCGCACTGGGCGTAGCTCGAATAGCGGCTGTTGGGCTTGCGCTCGTTGCGGATCGCGGTCAGGCGGTCCGGGTCGATGGTCAGGCCGAACAGCTTGTGCTGGTGGGCGCGCAGGGCGCTGGGCAGTTGCAGGCGCTCCATGTCGTCTTCGGTCAGCGGGTAATTGGCCGCGCGGATGCCGAATTGCATGGCCATGTACAGGCAGGTCGGGGTCTTGCCGCAGCGCGATACGCCGACCAGGATCAGGTCGGCCTTGTCGTAGTAATGCGTGCGGGCACCGTCGTCGTTGTCGAGGGCGAAGTTCACCGCCTCGATACGCTCCATGTAATTGGTGTTGGCACCGATGGAGTGGGATTTGCCCACGGTATAGGAAGAATGCTCGGTCAGTTCCTGTTCAAGCGGCGCCAGGAAGGTCGAGAAAATGTCGATCATGAAACCATTGGAAGTCGCGAGGATCTCACGAATGTCCTGATTGACGATGGTATCGAAGATAATCGGACGGAAACCGTCGGTTTCGGCGGCTTTGTTGATTTGTTGTACCATGGCTCGCGCTTTATCCACGCTGTCGATGTACGGCCGCGTGAATTTGCTGAAGGTAATGTTTTCGAACTGCGCCAGGAGGCTTTGACCCAGGGTTTCGGCAGTAATGCCGGTGCCATCGGAGATAAAGAAAGCAGATCGTTTCATTTGCACCTTGGGCCTTAAGCTAATGATCATTCTTGGATATGATAGGCGCGATTTGCCGGCCGCCAATGGCCCGCATTCTCACTTATTTTCCAGGTCCAGGCCATACAACTGGCAAACGCTCCCCTGAGCAGCCGGTTTCTGAGCTTTTCCAACACAGTTAGTGGAGAGATCACCTTGGTAGAGTACGTAGTTTCCCTCGATAAGCTCGGCAAACACGATGTTGAGCATGTGGGGGGCAAGAACGCATCCCTGGGCGAGATGATCAGCAACCTTGCAGGTGCCGGTGTATCGGTACCCGGTGGCTTCGCCACGACCGCTCAGGCTTATCGCGACTTCCTGGAACTGAGCGGCCTGAACGATCAGATCCATGCTGCCCTCGACGCCCTGGACGTCGACGATGTCAACGCCCTGGCCAAGACCGGTGCCCAGATCCGTCAATGGATCATGGAAGCCGAGTTCCCCGAGAAGCTCAACGCCGAAATCCGCACCGCGTTCGCTGCGCTGTCCGCCGGCAACCCCGACGTGGCCGTGGCCGTGCGTTCTTCCGCCACCGCCGAAGACTTGCCGGACGCTTCTTTCGCCGGTCAGCAGGAAACTTTCCTGAACATCCGTGGTGTCGAGAACGTCATTCGCGCCGCCAAGGAAGTGTTTGCCTCCCTTTTCAACGATCGCGCGATTTCCTACCGCGTGCATCAGGGCTTCGACCACAAGTTGGTAGCCCTGTCGGCCGGCGTACAACGCATGGTCCGCTCCGAAACCGGCACCGCCGGCGTGATGTTCACCCTCGATACCGAATCGGGCTTCCGTGACGTGGTGTTCATCACCGGCGCCTACGGCCTGGGTGAAACCGTCGTGCAGGGCGCGGTGAACCCGGATGAATTCTATGTCCACAAAGGTACGCTGGAAGCCGGTCGCCCGGCGATCCTGCGCCGCAACCTGGGCAGCAAGGCCATCAAGATGATCTACGGCGACGAGGCCAAGGCCGGTCGTTCGGTCAAGACCGTCGACGTCGACAAGGCCGACCGCGCGCGTTTCTGCCTGACCGACGCCGAAGTCAGCGAGCTGGCCAAGCAGGCGATGATTATCGAGAAGCACTACCAGTGCCCGATGGACATCGAATGGGCCAAGGACGGTGACGACGGCAAGCTGTACATCGTGCAGGCCCGTCCGGAAACCGTGAAGAGCCGTACCCAGGCCAACGTCATGGAACGTTACCTGTTGAAAGAAACCGGCACCGTGCTGGTGGAAGGCCGTGCCATTGGCCAGCGCATCGGCGCCGGCAAGGTCCGCATCATCAAGGACGTGTCCGAGATGGACAAGGTCCAGCCAGGCGACGTACTGGTGTCCGACATGACCGACCCGGACTGGGAACCGGTCATGAAGCGCGCCAGCGCCATCGTCACCAACCGTGGTGGCCGTACCTGCCACGCGGCGATCATTGCCCGTGAACTGGGTATCCCGGCGGTAGTCGGTTGCGGCAACGCCACCCAGTTGTTGAAAGACGGCCAGGGCGTGACCGTTTCCTGCGCTGAAGGCGACACCGGTTTCATCTTCGAAGGCGAACTGGGCTTCGACATCAAGAAGAACTCCGTGGATGCCATGCCGGATCTGCCGTTCAAGATCATGATGAACGTCGGCAACCCGGACCGCGCCTTCGACTTCGCACAGCTGCCGAACGCCGGTGTGGGCCTGGCCCGCCTGGAGTTCATCATCAATCGCATGATCGGTGTTCACCCGAAAGCGCTGTTGAACTACGACGGCCTGCCACAGGACATCAAGGACAGCGTCGACAAGCGTATCGCCGGTTACGACGATCCGGTTGGCTTCTATGTCGACAAATTGGTCGAAGGCATCAGCACCCTCGCTGCTGCGTTCACTCCGAAAAAGGTCATCGTGCGTTTGTCGGACTTCAAGTCCAACGAATACGCCAACCTGATCGGCGGCAAGCTCTACGAGCCGGAAGAAGAAAACCCGATGCTGGGCTTCCGTGGCGCCTCGCGTTACATCAGCGAGTCGTTCCGCGACTGCTTCGAGCTCGAGTGCCGCGCCCTCAAGCGCGTGCGCAACGAGATGGGCCTGACCAATGTCGAAATCATGGTGCCGTTCGTCCGTACCCTGGGCGAAGCCAGCCAGGTCATCGACCTGTTAGCAGAGAACGGTCTGAAGCGCGGCGAAAATGGCCTTCGCATTATCATGATGTGCGAACTGCCGTCCAACGCGATCCTGGCTGAAGAGTTCCTCGAATTCTTCGACGGTTTCTCCATCGGCTCCAACGACCTGACCCAGCTGACCCTGGGCCTGGACCGTGACTCCGGGATCATCGCGCACCTGTTCGACGAGCGTAACCCGGCGGTCAAGAAGCTGCTGGCCAACGCCATTGCCGCCTGCAACAAGGCTGGCAAGTACATCGGCATCTGCGGCCAGGGCCCTTCGGACCACCCGGACCTGGCCAAGTGGCTGATGGAGCAGGGCATCGAAAGCGTTTCGTTGAACCCCGATTCCGTACTGGAAACCTGGTTCTTCCTGGCTGAGGGTCAGGCGCAGGCTTGATGGTGTGAACGGGCCGCTCACATGCCTTTGTAGGAGCGAGCATGCTCGCGATGGACGTCAACGATAACGCGTTTGTCCTGGATGAACATGGTGTCTTGAAGTTTTTCGCGAGCATGCTCGCTCCTACAGGGATGGGTTGGCCCGTTTTGAGATCCAAGTAGGGCGGGCTCCACCTGGATGCCGCCCTTTTTTGTGCAAGAGATTATGCAAAGCAGCAGCGACCTTTTTCCTGTCGCCCTGATCAGCGCCGAGCGGCGCGGCGATCTGAGCGAAGATGTCTACCGGTTGAAACCCGGTAACAGCCCCGACGGCACCGTAGAACTGGCGGTGACGCGCCTCGGCATGGCTGATGAACCGGCATCCCGTGGCGTGCCGGTGATCCTGTTGCACGGCAGTTTTTCCAATCGACGCTTCTGGTTCTCCCCCAAGGGGCTGGGCCTGGGTGCTTTTCTGACGCGCCTGGGGTTCGATGTCTGGATTGCGGAAATGCGCGGTCACGGCCTGTCCCAGCGCAACCAGAATTATCGCAAGAACCGTGTTGCCGACTATGCGCGTTACGATCTGCCAGCCATTGGCGCGTTCGTGCGCGAGCAAAGCGGCCAGGTCCCGCACTGGATCGGCCATTCGCTGGGCGGCATTACCCTGGCGGCCGCGCTGGGTGGCGAATACATTGGCGAACCCGTGGTCGCGTCCGCGGCGTTCTTTGGCACGCAAGTCAGCCGCACCTACTGGCCGCTGAAGATTCCACCGGTGGAATGGAGCGGTCGTTTCCTCCTCAAGCGCTTTGCCCAGCTGTCCGGTTCACGGCTCAAGCGTGGCCCGGAGGACGAGCCGATCGGCCTGGCCCTGGAAAGCATGCGCTGGTACGGCCTGTTCGGGCGCTTTGGCGATGCCGACAAGGACTGGTGGGCGGGCCTGGCGGAGGTCAGGATGCCGGTGCTGGCGGTGAGCGCCGCAGGCGATCACCAGGACCCGGCCTGGGCTTGCCGCAAGTTGTTTGATCAAGTGGGTTCCGAGCACAAGCAATTTATTAACCTGGGACGCGAGCAGGGTTTTGCCGATAATTTCGGTCATGTGGAAATGTTGGTCAGCAAAGCCGCCCAGGCTGAAGTCTGGCCGTTGGTCGCTCGCTGGCTGGCGGATCAGCACACGCCGTTGCTCGGTGATAAAGCGGATTTGGCCAAGGCGATCTAAGCTGGACGCTCTATCAAGGGCATTTCGCTCTTGTCGGCTTGCGGCTAAGATATGACGCATTGAGCTGTTCTGGTCATTTTCCGTGACTGAATCAGTAGTGATGTTCGTGCTTTCTTCCTCTTTACAGGAGTTTCTCGATGAACCATTACCTCACGCCTGACCTGTGCGACGCCTACCCGGAGCTGGTGCAGGTGCTGGAACCGATGTTCAGCAATTTTGGCGGCCGGGATTCCTTCGGCGGCGAGATCGTGACCATCAAGTGCTTCGAAGACAACTCGCTGGTCAAGGAGCAAGCAGAGCTCAAGGGTAATGGCAAAGTGTTGGTAGTCGATGGTGGTGGCTCCCTGCGCCGTGCGTTGCTGGGCGATATGATCGCCGAGAAAGCCGCGAAAAACGGCTGGGAAGGGCTGGTGATATACGGTTGCATCCGTGACGTCGACGTCATCGCGCAAACCGATCTGGGGGTTCAGGCATTGGCCAGCCACCCGATGAAAACCGACAAGCGCGGTATTGGCGACCTGAATGTTGCCGTGACCTTCGCCGGCGTGACCTTTCATCCCGGCCACTACATCTATGCGGACAACAACGGCGTGATCATCTCGCCGAGCCCACTTGCAATGCCTGAGTAAGCTTTGGCCGACTTTTTTGAAGAATGGAATGCGGATGTTCGAGGAAGAAAACGCGCAGTGGGGGCTGGTACATGCCCTGGTGCTGGACGGTAAAGGCGGTGCGCGTTCGATAGCCCGGACAGAACTCGACGAATTGCAGCTGCAGGCCCACGAAAGCCTGTGGCTGCACTGGGATCGCAGTCACCCGCAGACCCAGACCTGGCTGCGCAAGTCCAGCGGCCTGAGTGAGTTCAGCTGCGACCTCTTGCTGGAAGAAAACACCCGTCCGCGTCTTCTACAGCTTTCAGACAGCGAACTGCTGCTATTTTTGCGTGGGGTAAACCTTAATCCGGGTGCCGAGCCTGAAGACATGGTGTCGGTGCGCATCTTTGGCTCCGCCCAGCGGGTGATATCCCTGCGTTTGCGCCCGTTGCGCGCCACCGAAGAGCTGCTGGTGCAACTCGAGGAGGGCAAGGGGCCGAAAACCGCCTCCGAACTCATTCTCTACATGGCGCAGTACCTCACCAACAAGGTGCAGGATCTGGTGAGATGCCTCTCTGAAGTGGTCGATGAAGAAGAGGAAAGGCTGGATTCAGACGAACGGTATACGCCCGAGCACGATGCCGTTTTACAGATCCGGCGCCGGGCTGCTGCGTTGAAGCGGTTTCTCGCTCCGCAGCGGGACATTTTCGGTCAGCTGACGCGGATCAAATTGCCTTGGTTTGTAGAGGATGACGGGGATTATTGGAACGAATTGAACAACAGCCTGACCCGCTATCTAGAGGAGCTTGAGTTAACGCGGGAGCGCGTGGGGCTGGTCCTGGAGACTGAAGACCGACGATTGAGCGTGCGCATGAACCGCACCATGTATCGCTTCGGCATCGTCACCGGGATTTTTTTGCCGATGAGTTTTCTGGCCGGTCTTTTGGGGATCAACGTCGGAGGCATTCCATTTTCAGAAAGCCCCTATGGATTCCTCGTCGCCTGCCTGCTGATGATCTCGGTGGCGCTCGGGCAGTGGTGGTTATTCCGACGTTTGCGCTGGGTTTGAACGTGCGCCATGTGACCCGGGCAAATTTGACCGCGTCTTTCACAGACATCACGAGAGGTGCGTATGCACGATCCGTTTGAACAGTCTTTGCGTGACATGCTCAAGGCATCACCGTCCACCCGGGACGACGATGCGTGCCTGGGGCGTGTCCTGAAAACCGCCAATCGCCAGGTCGGCGCCGGTGATTTGTTCAGCCTGCTGGGCCGCTGGTTGCCCGCCCTGATGATCGCCCTCAATAACGGCTCGGCCCATGTCACGCCGGTCTCCCGTCTACGTAAACCTACCGCTCGCACTGCTGATAAGGCTGATTGAATATGGAACTTGATCTCTGGACACAGAGCCTCGTCACTGCAATGACTGCGTTATGGACCAAGGTTGCGAACTTCATTCCGAATCTGTTCGGCGCACTGGTCGTGCTCCTGCTCGGTTTTGTCGTGGCCAAGCTGCTGGACACCCTGCTGTCCAAATTGCTCGCCAAACTGGGTCTGGATCGCCTGATGGGCGGCACCGGTTTGACCAAATTGTTGTCCCGCGCCGGACTTCAAGTGCCCATTTCGACGCTGATCGGTAAAATCGTTTATTGGTTCGTTCTGCTGATTTTTCTGGTTTCTGCCGCAGAATCCCTTGGACTTGAGCGAGTTTCAGCTACGCTGGATATGCTTGCGTTGTATTTGCCGAAAGTATTCGGCGCGGCGCTGGTGCTGCTGGTGGGTGTCTTGCTGGCGCAATTGGCTAATGGGCTGGTGCGCGGTGCGGCAGAAGGCGTAGGCCTGGACTACGCTTCGGGGCTTGGGAGAATTGCCCAGGGCCTGGTGATCATCATCAGTATCTCGGTCGCGATCAGTCAGTTGGAGGTCAAGACTGACCTGCTCAACCACGTGATCGTGATCGTTTTGATTACCGTTGGTCTGGCGGTTGCGCTGGCCATGGGGCTTGGAAGCCGGGAAATTGCCGGTCAGATTCTTGCGGGAATCTATGTGCGTGAGTTGTACCAGGTTGGGCAACAAGTGCGAGTTGGAGAGGTCGAAGGGCAGATCGAAGAGATCGGCACGGTTAAAACTACATTGCTGACCGATGAGGGTGAGCTAGTCTCTCTTTCCAATCGGATCCTCCTCGAGCAGCATGTGAGTAGCCGCTAACCCGGCAAACCCTGCTAATGTATGCCGCCGCAAAAATGCCGCCTGATGCTGGCTGCGGCGGACATTGACCTGACTGTCGGCACGACTTGTTTTGAATAAAGCCCAATCGCTATCCATGCGCTACGACCCCCGCGAGCTCTCTGATGAGGAGTTGGTCGCGCGCTCGCATACCGAGCTGTTTCACGTAACGCGCGCCTATGAAGAACTGATGCGGCGTTACCAACGAACATTATTTAACGTCTGTGCACGGTATCTCGGGAACGATCGCGACGCTGATGATGTCTGTCAGGAGGTCATGTTGAAGGTGCTGTACGGCCTGAAGAACTTCGAGGGCAAATCGAAGTTCAAGACATGGCTATATAGCATCACGTACAACGAGTGCATTACGCAGTATCGGAAGGAACGGCGAAAGCGTCGCTTGATGGACGCATTGAGTCTTGACCCCCTCGAGGAAGCGTCCGAAGAAAAGGCGCCGAAACCCGAAGAGAAGGGTGGACTTGATCGCTGGTTAGTGTATGTGAACCCGATTGACCGCGAAATTCTGGTGCTACGATTTGTCGCAGAGCTGGAGTTTCAGGAGATCGCAGACATCATGCACATGGGCTTGAGCGCAACAAAGATGCGGTACAAACGCGCTCTAGATAAATTGCGTGAGAAATTTGCAGGCATTGCTGAAACTTAGTTCGGCGCAAATATCTCTTACGTGTAGGCAAGTTCTGATAGACTTGCCGCCGAGTTGTCCCCCGGTTTGCGGGACTGCTTCACAATCACCAGATGGGGATTTAACGGATGAAACTGAAAAACACCTTGGGCTTGGCCATTGGTTCTCTTATTGCCGCCACTTCGATCGGCGCTCTGGCACAGGGCCAAGGCGCAGTTGAAATCGAAGGCTTCGCAAAGAAAGAGTACTATGACAGCGACCGTAACTTCAAAAACGACGGCAATCTGTTCGGTGGTTCTGTTGGTTACTTCCTGACCGACGACGTTGAACTGCGTCTGGCTTACGACGAAGTCCACAACGTGCGTTCCGACTCTGGCCAGAACATCAAAGGCGCGGACACCGCCCTGGATGCTCTGTACCACTTCAACAACCCAGGCGACATGGTGCGTCCGTATGTCTCGGCCGGTTTCTCCGACCAGAGCATCGACCAGAACGGTTCGAACGGTCGTAACCGTTCCACCTTCGCCAACGTTGGCGGCGGCGCCAAGCTGTACTTCACCGACAACTTCTACGCCCGTGCCGGCGTTGAAGCTCAATACAACATCGACCAGGGCAACACTGAGTGGGCTCCTAGCGTCGGTATCGGTGTGAACTTCGGTGGCGGCTCCAAGCCTGCTCCTGCTCCAGTTGCAGCACCAGAAGTCTGCTCCGACAGCGACAACGATGGCGTGTGCGACAACGTTGACAAGTGCCCGGATACCCCAGCCAACGTAACCGTTGACGCTGATGGCTGCCCAGCAGTTGCTGAAGTTGTTCGTGTAGAGCTGGACGTGAAATTCGACTTCGACAAGTCGGTAGTCAAGCCTAACAGCTACGGCGACATCAAAAACCTCGCTGACTTCATGAAGCAGTACCCATCCACCAGCACCACTGTTGAAGGTCACACTGACTCCGTCGGTCCTGACGCTTACAACCAGAAACTGTCCGAGCGTCGTGCAAACGCCGTTAAGCAGGTTCTGACCAACCAGTACGGTGTTGAATCGTCCCGCGTTCAGTCTGTTGGCTACGGCGAATCCCGCCCAGTTGCTGACAACGCTACTGACGCTGGCCGTGCTGTAAACCGTCGCGTAGAAGCGCAGGTTGAAGCTCAAGGTAAGTAATTACCCCGTAGCTCCGAGAAAAGCCCGGCTCAGGCCGGGCTTTTCTTTGTCTGCGATTTGAGGAATTGTGTGGTGACTTGAAAAAATCGTCCGAACGCGGCCCGAACCTGCGGCAGCTCCTACAGGGATTTGCGCAGGACCAATGGAGCTGCCGCAGGCTGCGATCTTTTGATCTGTTCGCTGGCCGCGACAGCGCCGATGACCAATATGGCCGGGCTTTTCAGCTCAAAGGCGTAGGCATCTTCCTCCATGGCTGTCAGATCGCTCCTGCATTCCCTCTGATGGGGCAGTGAAGCGTTTTCGATCATCGCCACCGGCGTGTCCGCCGCCATCCCGCCGGTTAACAGCTGCTTGCGGATTTCGCTGAGTTTGGCCACACCCATGTAGATCACCAGGGTCGTACCGCCCTGGGCCAGTGCCTGCCAGTTCAGGCTGCTGCCGTCCTGGGTATGGGCGGTGACCAGTGTCACGCCGCGCGCCACACCGCGCAGGGTCAGCGGAATTTCGCATTGCGTGGCGCCCGCGAGCCCGGCAGTGATGCCATTGACCAGCTCGACCTCAACCCCGCGCTCGCGCAACCACTGAGCCTCTTCGCCACCACGCCCGAAAATGCACGGGTCACCCCCTTTGAGCCGCACCACACATTTGCCCTGCCGGGCGTAACGCAGCATCAGGCGATGGATGAACGCTTGCGGCGTGGAGCGGCAACCACCGCGTTTGCCCACCGCAATGATCCGTGCCTCAGGGCAGTGTTCGAGTATCGCGCCATTGACCAGGTCATCAATCAGCACCACGTCCGCTTCTTTCAATGCGCGCACCGCCTTGAGGGTCAGCAATTCAGGATCACCGGGTCCCGCACCCACCAGCCAGACTTTTGCGTTCATAGTGTTTTTCCTCACGAAATGACGATGATCGGTTTTAAAGGCAATGCAGGCTCAGCCATGGAACACCAGAAACAGCAACGCCAGGTTCGCCAGCAGCGACAGCAGTGCCAATGTCCGCCATACCTTCAGCGGTTCGCGCTCCAGCAACGGCCTGGGGCGTACGCTTAAACTGCGTCGTTCGCCCTGTTCCAGCAGCCGCAACCATTCCTCGGCAGTTTCAAAGCGCTGAGCCGGGTCTGCAGCAACCGCGCGTTCCAGGCTTTGCGCCAGCCATTCCGGCAGGTCGGGGCGGTAGCGACTGGCACTGACCGGAACGCCGAACCGGGGGCGCTGAAAGGCTTCGATTTCACCGTAGGGAAAATGCCCGGTAAGCAGAAAATACAAAGTCACCCCCACCGCATACAGGTCCTGTTGCGGCGTCGGTGCATCACCGCGGAAGGCTTCCGGGGCGATATAGCTGGGGGTTCCAGGCAGGGTGCTGGGTTGATCTTCAGACAGGCCGGGGCAGTAGGCGAGGCCGAAATCCAGCAGGCGCAATTCGCCGTCGTCCCCTGACAGCAGGTTCTGCGGCTTGATATCGCGATGGAGGATCTGCCGTCGATGCAGCATGCCGACCGCTCGCAGCAGGCGTTCAGCCACGTCCTGCCATTGGGCCAGGGGCATGGGGCCGATCTGTTCATGCAGTTGCGCCAGTGTCGAACCCGAATACTCACGCATCACGTAGTACAGGTGCTGACGCTGGCTGGCCGCATGCACTTCGGGAAAGTGCCGCCCGGCCACGCGTTTGAGGAACCATTCTTCGGACAGCAACGCTTGCCCGGCCTGATGATCGTCATGCAGGCGTGCGGGCAAGGTTTTCAGCAGCCAGGGTTGCTGCTGGCTGTCGCGTACCCGATAGAGCAACGATTGCTGGCTTTGGCCGAGAATGCCTTCAATCTGCCAGCCCTCGAAAACCTGGCCCGGTTTCAGTGCCGGGGGCAGCGGCCATTGCTGCAGATGGATCAATGCATCGCCGATATTCGCTTCACCCAGGGCATCGACCCGCACCAGCAGTGCGCTGGCGTTATCCTGGCTGCCCGCCAGGTGCGCGGCGTTAACCAGGGTTTGCGCGGCGCTGTCCAGGTCAGGTTGATCCCGCAGGATCGCCGCAATGGCGGTGTCGCCCAAGACCGCCCAGACACCGTCGCTGAGCAGCACAAAGCTTTCATCGATGCGCAATTCGCCGTCGAGAAAGTCCAGCACCAGGTGCTGATCCAGTCCCAGTGCACGCTTGAGTACATGTTGCATGCCCGGTTGGTCCCAGACGTGATCTTCGCTGACCCGCTGCAACTGCTCGGCGTGCCAGCGATACACCCGGCAATCGCCGACATGGGCCAAGGTAAAACGCCGGCCGCGCAGGATCAGGGCGCTGACGGTGGTCAGCAGCGGCTGGCCTGCGCCGTTGGCCTGCAGCCAGCGGTTTTGCGCCAGCAGCAAGCGATCCAGCGCCTGGGCAACCCCCCAGGTTTCCGGAGTGGCGTAGTAGTCCAGCGCCAAGGCCTGCAAGGTCGAGCGAGCCGCCAGGCCACCGTCGGCGCACTGGCTGACGCCATCAGCGATGGCGAACAGGTAGCCCTTGCTGGCTGCCAGCGCCGGGGCCGGCGTGACGAGGCGCAAGGCATCCTGATTCTCTTCGCGCGGACCGATGGCGCTGGCTTGCGCGAAACTCAGTTGCAGGCTCATGACGGCGTCAGACCCGTGCAGCCGTCACGGCGGCCGAACCCCAGGTGGTCCTCCAGCGGCGTTTTACGCCATGCAGGCCGAACCAGGCGAGAACCCCCAGGCTGGCGAACAACCACAGTGCCATCTGGTAGCTGCCGGTGCTCTGCTTGATCGCACCCATACCTGCCGCCAGGGCAAACCCACCGATGCCGCCGGCCATGCCGATCAGGCCGGTCATGACGCCGATCTCGCGACGGAAACGCTGTGGCACCAACTGGAATACCGCACCGTTGCCTGCACCCAAACCGAGCATGGTGCACACAAACAGGGCCAGCGCGGCATAGGAACTGGGCAAGTTGAAACCGACGGCAGCGATACAGATGGCCGCCACGGTGTACATCGCGAGCAGGGTGCGAATGCCACCGAAACGATCGGCCAGGGCTCCGCCCAGCGGACGCATCAGGCTACCGCCGAACACACAGGCTGCCGTGTAGTAACCGGCGGTGACCGGACTCAGGCCGTACTGGTCGTTGAAGTAACCGGGCAGGGCGCTGGCCAGGCCAATGAAGCCACCGAAGGTCACGCTGTAGAAAAACATGAACCACCAGCTGTCGCGGTCGCCCAACGCCTTGAAGTAGTCGGCCATCGACTTGGCTTTCGGCCGCTCAGGCGCGTTTTTGGCCAGCCAGGCGAAGACGATCAGCGTCAGGATCAACGGGATCAGCGCGAAGCCGAACACGTTGCTCCAGCCAACGGCACCCGCCAGGACCGGTGCAATCAGCGCTGCGAGTACGGTGCCGGAGTTTCCGGCCCCGGCGATGCCCATGGCTTTGCCCTGATGCTGAGGTGGATACCACTGCGATGCCAGGGGCAGGGCGACGGCGAAGGAGGCGCCGGCCATGCCGAGGAACAGCCCCAGCAGCAACGCTTGCTCGTAGCTGTGGATGCCGAGTTTCCAGGCACCGAACAACGCACAGATGACGATCACCTGGCCGATCAGGCCGGCGGTCTTGGGTGACAGGCGATCAGCCAGCATCCCCATCGCAAAGCGCAGTACCGCCCCGGCCAGAATCGGCGTGGCCACCACCAGCCCGCGTTGTTGGGTGGTCAGGTGCAGGTCGCCGGCGATCTGCACGGCCAGCGGGCCGAGCAGGTACCACACCATGAAACTCAGGTCGAAATAGAGGAAGGCCGCGAACAGTGTCGGGGTATGGCCGGATTTCCAGAAGCTTGAATTCATCGCGCACCTCAGCTGATAGGAGTCTCGAACGGGGGCCAAAACAAAAAAACGCCGCCACCTGATTCGCCATGGGGCAAATGAGGTGAGCGACGTCTTTGTCGTAGGTGGGGGCAACCGCCGTTGGTTACCTGTGGTGATTACCTAGCCAGATCTGTGCCAACAGGCGGGGACCGAGTAACGGCCAATCGCGAGCAAGCTTTGCTCCTACAGGTCAGTGGTGAACCTTGAACTGCCCCCCAAAAGTTGGACACCGATCCTGACTTTTGGGGGTGTTTCCATGGGCAAGTATTCCGTGCAGTTCAAAATCACAGCCATTAAGGCCTACATCAACGGCGACGATGGGTTTCGCAGAATCGCCAATCGCTACTCGATTGATTGCAGTCTCCTGCGACGCTGGGTTGCCGCTTTTCAAGTCCATGGCAGTGCGGGTCTGCGAGCGAATGGTCACCACTACAGTGCGGCGTTCAAGCGTTCGGTCGTTGAATGTATGCGCAAAGAACGACTTTCCTTGGTGCTCCACTCCGACCAGGGTTGGCAATACCAACAGCCCCGATACCAGCATGCCCTGAAGGATCGAGGCATAAAGCAAAGCATGTCGAGAAAGGGGAACTGCTTGGACAATGCGGTGATAGAGAGCTTTTTCGGAACACTGAAGTCGGAGTTTTTCTACCTCAACCGTTTTGAAAGCATAGAAGAACTGCAAACGGGCCTGGACAAGTACATCCGTTACTACAACCATGACCGAATCAAATCGAAGCTCGGCGGACTGAGCCCTGTGGAATACAGAACACGATCCGCTGGCTAGCGACAAAGACCGTCCAACATTTGGGGGTCAGTTCAACCTTGTAGGAGCAAAGCTTGCTCGCGATGGCGTCCTTTCAGGCGCTATAGGGGTTCAGCCGAGCAACTCACTCATGGCAATAATCTGTTCCGCCACCTGGATCAGCTTCTGCTGGCGGCTCATCGCCTGGCGACGCATCAGGGTGTAGGCCTCTTCTTCGTTGCAGTCCTTCATCTTCATCAGCAGTCCTTTGGCCAATTCGATGCGCTTGCGCTCGGCCAATTGCTGGTCACGGGCGTGCAGTTGGGCGCGCAGGGCCTGGTCGCTTTCGAAGCGCGCCATGGCCACGTCGAGAATCGGTTGCAGGCGCTGTGCGTGAATGCCTTCGACGATGTAGGCACTGACCCCGGACTTGATCGCCTGGCGCATCACATCGGGGTCGTGTTCGTCGGTAAACATCACAATTGGCCGTGGCTGGTCGCGGCTGACCAGTACCACTTGCTCCATGACATCGCGG
This sequence comes from Pseudomonas sp. LBUM1649, assembly GCF_059716155.1. NCBI lineage: Bacteria > Pseudomonadati > Pseudomonadota > Gammaproteobacteria > Pseudomonadales > Pseudomonadaceae > Pseudomonas > Pseudomonas sp. LBUM1649. The sequence goes on along the minus strand of NZ_CP166807.1, from coordinate 4,831,643 downwards.
CTCGGTGACTCGGTATCGATCAGGATCACGTCCGGGCGCACCGTTTCGACGCGCTCGGGCAGGTCGATGGTCAGCCCGGATTCGTCGATGACCTCGAAACCGGCCTCGGTCAGGGCGGCTTTCAAGCGGCCGACTTTTTTCGCGGTGTCGTTGATCAGCAGGATACGCAACATGTCTGCAGTCTCCTGTCAGCGGCTGGCGAGAAGTGGCGAGCTGTCGCTCATGGCGTGCAACTTGAAGCTGCGGGCGTAACCGGCCGGGTCCGAACCGTCCCAGACCTTGCCGTCGATCAACTGGCTGCTGCGCATCTCATTGCCTGGGGCGGCGATACCGACGGCGCCGGCGGCTTCACGGTATAAGTCTAGTTGTTGCACCTGGCGGGCAACGGCGAGGTAATCGGGGTCGTCGCGCAACAGGCCCCAGCGACGGAACTGGGTCATGAACCACATGCCATCGGACAGGTAGGGCAGGTTGACCGCCCCCTCTCCATGGAAGCGCAGCGCGTGCGGGTCTTGCCATTCGTTGCCGAGGCCGTCGGCATAGTCACCCAGCAGCCGCGGTTCGATGCACGGCAGCGGCGCATCGAGGTACTGCGGTGCGCTGAGCAATTGCGCGGTACTGCGGCGATTCTCGGTGCTGTCGTCGATGAAGCGGCTGGCTTCGAGGATCGCCATCACCAGCGCACGGGCGGTGTTGGGGTATTGCTCGACGAAGGCGCGAGTACAGCCGAGGACTTTTTCCGGATGGTCCGGCCAGATGGCCTGGGACGTGGACATGGTAAAGCCGAGGTGCTGCTTCACCGCGCTGTCGGCCCAGGGCTCGCCGACGCAGAAACCGTCGATACGCCCGGCTTGCAGGTGCGCAACCATCTGCGGTGGCGGCACCACCACGCTGTCGACATCGTGCAGCGGATGAATGCCCTGGCTCGCCAGCCAGTAGTACAACCACATGGCATGGGTGCCGGTGGGAAAGGTCTGGGCGAAGGTCAGTTTTGGGCGAGTTTGGTGCACGTGACGGTCCAGTGCTTCAGGACTGGTCACGCCGACGGCCTGCAAGCCGTGGGAGAGATTGATGCTCTGGCCGTTCTGGTTCAGGCTCATGAGCACCGCCATGTCGGTGGGGGCGACACCACCGATGCCCAGATGCACGGCGTAGATCAAGCCGTAGAGGCTGTGGGCGGCGTCGAGTTCGCCGCTGACCAGTTTGTCCCGCAGGTTGGCCCAGGACGACTGGCGCTTGAGGTTCAAGGTCAGCCCGTAGGGCTGGGCGAAGCCCTGGGTCGCGGCCACCACCACCGAAGCGCAGTCGCTCAAGGCCATGAAGCCGAGGTTGATTTCGGTCTTTTCCGGGGCATCGCTGCCATTTACCCAGGCCAAGGGGCCGGTTGAGGGTTCGTTCATCGATTTCGCACCTTCCAAAAAAAACGTCGTCCCGGACCCCGTATGAGCTGGGCCGGCTGACGACGCCATTGTCCTGGCACGCATTCCGCCGTTGGCCTGCGTGCTGATGCCTGTGCTGGTGCAAGGCATATGCCATCGCCCTATGATTTTGTCGCGCGCCTCGCTTGCGACCCCGATGCGCGGGTATAATCGCCGCCTCATTTCGCCGCCAATCGAGTCAACCCCGCCCATGTACACCCTGGCCCGTCAACTGTTGTTCAAACTTTCCCCGGAAACCTCCCACGATCTGTCCCTGGACCTGATCGGCGCGGGCGGGCGTCTGGGGCTCAACGGTTTGCTGTGCAAGTCTCCGGCAAAACTGCCGGTGAATGTCATGGGCCTGGACTTCCCGAACCCGGTGGGCCTGGCCGCCGGCCTGGACAAGAATGGCGCGGCCATCGATGGCTTTGCGCAACTGGGTTTTGGTTTTGTCGAAATCGGCACCATCACCCCGCGTGCGCAACCGGGCAATCCGAAACCCCGGTTGTTCCGGCTGCCGGAGGCCGAGGCGATCATCAACCGCATGGGCTTCAACAACCTTGGCGTCGATCACCTGCTGGCCCGCGTTGCGGCCGCCAAGTACAAGGGCGTGCTGGGCATCAATATCGGCAAGAACTTCGACACCCCGGTCGAGCGCGCGGTGGACGACTACCTGATCTGCCTGGACAAGGTCTACGCCCACGCCAGCTATGTGACGGTCAACGTCAGCTCGCCCAATACCCCGGGCCTGCGCAGCCTGCAATTCGGTGACTCGCTCAAGCAGCTGCTGGCTGACCTCGCCACGCGTCGGGCAGAACTGGCGCTGCGTCACGGCAGGCACGTGCCGCTGGCGATCAAGATCGCGCCGGACATGACCGACGAAGAAACCGCGCAGGTCGCACAGGCGTTGATCGAAACCGGGATGGACGCGGTCATCGCCACCAACACCACCTTGAGTCGCGTGGGTGTTGAAGGCATGGAACATGGTGACGAGGCGGGCGGTCTGTCCGGCGCACCGGTGCGTGACAAGAGCACGCACACCGTGAAGGTGCTGGCTTCGGAACTGGGCGGTCGCTTGCCGATCATCGCGGCGGGCGGCATCACCGAAGGCCGGCACGCGGCGGAGAAAATCAACGCGGGTGCGAGCCTGGTGCAGATCTACTCGGGCTTTATCTACAAGGGCCCGGCCCTGATTCGTGAATCTGTGGATGCCATCGCTGCCCTGCGCTAATACGATGGCGAGGGCTTTTGTGGCGAAGGGATTCATCTGTGGCGAGGGGATTCATCCCCGTTCGGCGGCGAAGCCGTCGCAAAACCTGCTTGCGAGGTTTGACTGAAGAAAGCAGGGGGCCGCTTCGCGACCCAACGGGGATAAATCCCCTCGCCACAAGGTGCCTCAGCGTTAGTGTTTTCAAGGCATAAAAAAGGGCCCCTTCAAAGGAGCCCCTGGGCCGTAGCCCGCCGTCCGGATGGGACGTGCGTGGTTAATTCGCTACATGATCAGATTGTGTGTCGGAGTGTGTGCCCCGTGTTAGCCGACGGCGTGAAGTTCGTTGAGTCTGTGGATTCCCGCAGTGCCGGTCATACCGTCCCAATTGTCGCCGCGTCCTTCGCGCCAGCCGTTAATCCAGGCTTGGCGTACCGACGGTAGAGTAAATGGGCAAAGCTCACGGGATTTGCCACCAACGCCATATTGATATCCGCGCAAAAATGCTCTTTCCAACGGATCACGCTTAAGTCTTCTCATAGGGTGTTGCCCTCACTTGTTGACTGTATTTATCGCGTTGACCTCAATCGAGGTCTGGCAGAAAAACTCTGCCGTTGGGGGCTCGTTGCCGGCGTGACGAGCCAAGGTGTTGGCGTCATTGCGCCGCCAACCTGTATTGAGTTCTAACCAATGCGTCACATCGAGGGAATGATCGTTTTGTCATAAGGACGTAACTGTTAATGTGCTATGGCACTAAGTAACTTGATGTTTTTGGCGTATTTATTGATCAAACCCCGGTATGATCGGCCCTGCGTTGGATGATCAGGTTAATCCTTTGCTGAGAATGCCTCCCGTTGCCGGGATGTACTTTTCGACGAAGGGTCGACTTATGTCATTTTGTTGCATCAAATTCTTTATCTGTCCTTGCATCTAAGCTCATCTAACCTGGGCAGCAAGGGTGGAACGGCACACCTTCGTGCCACACGGGCGCTCTTCGAGAAAAGCGCCTGATTGAAAACCGGGCCGGCAATGCGTTGCCGGTCCACTCAGCAAAGGCTCTGAAATCCTCATGTCCGATCGTTTCGAACTCTTCCTCACTTGCCCTAAAGGCCTTGAAGGCCTGCTCATCGAGGAAGCCGTCGGGCTTGGCCTTGAGGAAGCGCGAGAGCACACTTCTGCCGTGCGTGGCATGGCCACCATGGAAACCGCTTATCGCCTGTGCCTGTGGTCGCGCCTGGCCAACCGGGTGCTGCTGGTGCTCAAGCGTTTCCCGATGAAAGACGCCGAAGACCTCTACCACGGTGTGCTGGACATCGAGTGGCAAGACCACATGCTCAATGACGGCACCCTGGCCGTCGAATTCAGCGGTCATGGCTCGGGCATCGACAACACCCACTTCGGCGCCTTGAAGGTCAAGGACGCCATCGTCGACAAACTGCGTACACCGCAGGGCGACCGTCCGTCGATCGACAAGCTCAACCCGGACCTGCGTATCCATCTGCGCCTGGATCGCGGTGAAGCGATCCTCTCGCTCGACTTGTCCGGCCATAGCCTGCACCAGCGCGGCTATCGCCTGCAGCAAGGCGCAGCGCCGCTGAAGGAAAACCTGGCGGCGGCGATCCTGATCCGTTCGGGCTGGCCGCGTATTGCGGCCGAAGGCGGAGCCCTGGCTGACCCGATGTGCGGTGTCGGTACGTTCCTGGTCGAAGCGGCGATGATCGCTGCCGACATCGCGCCGAACCTGCGCCGCGAGCAATGGGGTTTCACCGCATGGCTCGGTCACGTACCGGCGCTGTGGAAAAAACTCCATGAAGAAGCCAGCGAGCGCGCCGCAGCCGGTATGGCCAAGCCACCGCTGTGGATTCGCGGTTACGAAGCCGATCCGCGCCTGATTCAACCAGGGCGCAACAACGTCGAACGTGCCGGCCTGAGCGAGTGGATCAAAATTTATCAGGGCGAAGTCGCGACCTTCGAGCCGCGTCCAGACCAGAACCAGAAAGGCCTGGTGATCTGCAACCCACCGTACGGCGAGCGTCTGGGCGACGAGGCGAGCTTGCTCTACCTCTACCAGAACCTTGGCGAACGCCTGCGTCAGGCTTGCCTCAACTGGGAAGCCGCGGTGTTCACCGGCGCCCCGGACCTGGGCAAACGCATGGGCATCCGCAGCCACAAGCAGTATTCGTTCTGGAACGGCGCCTTGCCGTGCAAGCTGTTGCTGATCAAGGTGTTGCCGGATCAATTCGTCACCGGCGAGCGTCGTACCCCGGAGCAGCGTCAGGCCGAGCGTGAACAGGCGGCCTACGATCAGGCGCCGAGCGAGCCGCAAGAGCGCCAGTACAACAAGAACGGCAACCCGATCAAACCGACGCCAGCGCCGGCACCGGTGATCGAGCAGCCGCGCCTGAGCGAAGGCGGGCAGATGTTTGCCAACCGCCTGCAGAAAAACCTCAAGGCGCTGGGCAAGTGGGTCAAGCGTGAAGGCATCGACTGCTATCGCGTCTACGATGCCGACATGCCGGAATACTCCATGGCCATCGACCTGTACCACGATTGGGTCCACGTCCAGGAATACGCCGCACCGAAATCCATTGATCCGCAGAAGGCTTCGGAGCGCATGTTCGATGCCCTGGCGGCGATCCCGCAGGCCCTGAACATCGACAAGAACCGGGTGGTGGTCAAGCGCCGCGAGCGTCAGAGCGGTACCAAGCAGTACGAGCGCCAGGCCGCCCAGGGCAAGTTCGTCGAGGTCAATGAAGGCGGCGTGAAGCTGCTGGTCAACCTCACCGATTACCTCGACACCGGGTTGTTCCTCGACCACCGGCCGATGCGTATGCGCATCCAGAAAGAGGCCGCCGGCAAGCGCTTCCTCAATCTGTATTGCTACACCGCCACCGGCAGCGTTCACGCGGCCAAGGGCGGCGCGCGCAGTACCACCAGCGTCGACCTGTCGAAAACCTATCTGGACTGGGCGCGTCGCAACCTGTCGCTGAACGGTTTCTCCGACAAGAACCGCCTGGAGCAGAGTGATGTGATGGTCTGGCTGGAAGCCTGCCGTGATGAGTACGACCTGATCTTCATCGACCCGCCGACTTTCTCCAACTCCAAGCGCATGGAAGGGATCTTCGACGTGCAACGTGACCAGGTGCAACTGATCGACCTGGCCATGGCGCGGCTGGCACCGGGCGGGGTGTTGTACTTCTCCAACAACTTCCGCAAGTTCGAGCTCGAGCCCAACCTCAGCGAGCGCTACGCGATCGAAGAGATCACCACTCAGACCATCGATGCGGATTTTTCCCGTAACGCCAAGATCCATCGTGCCTGGAAAATCACCGCCCGCTGAAGATTAGACCCACTGTAGGAGCGAGCCTGCTCGCGATGGTCGCCAACGATAACGCTGGGAACCTGACACCCCGCGGCGCTCTCAGGTTCATCGCGAGCAGGCTCGCTCCTACAGGAGCGAGCCTGCTCGCGATGGTCGTCAACGATAACGCTGGGAACCGGACACCCCGCAGCGCTCTCAAGTTCATCGCGAGCAGGCTCGCTCCTACAGTACTGGTCAAATTAGTGGCTAATAGCTATAACTCAACTCATGGCCAATGGGCTTTCCCGCACATGGCGTTTTGAGTTGCGTCTATGTCGTTGCACGCCGTGCGCCCCAAGATCCTGGGTTTTATCAGCGAAGATGTCTCGGCCGGGCTGGTCGCGCTCATGGTCTTGCTCGTCGGCGGGATTCTCACGGCATTGCTCGCCTGGTCGACGCTGAACCTGTTTCACCATCAATTGCGGCAACGCTTCCAGTTGCTGGCCAGCGAGCGCTACAGCCGTATCGAAGAACGTTTCCAGGATCAGGAGCAGCGCCTCGATGGCCTGCGCCGGTTCTTTGCCAACTCCGATACGGTTTCCCGCGCGGAATTCAACGGCTACACCCAGCCCCTATTGCACCGGACCCAGGCGTATTCGTTCGCCGAACGGGTCACCCGAGACCAGCGGCCAGCCTTCGAACGCCGGGCGCGCGAGGAGGGCCTGAGCGAGTTCACTCTGCGCGAGCTGAATGCCGACGGCCAACTGCAATTGGCCGGCGAGCGGGATGAGTACGTGGTGGTGCTGTATAGCCAGACGCAAAGCAAGCTCGGTGCGCCACTGGGCTATGACTTGCTGGCTCAGCCCTTGCGTCGCGCCACGCTGGAACGGGCCGATCAGCACCAGGGCATGGCCGTGTCGCAACCGATGCACTTGGTCAGTATCGAGCCGGCTTATGCGCGAGGCGTACTGTTGGTCGCGCCGGTCATGCCGCGCAGCAGCGCCGGCGGCGCAACCAGCAAACCGTTCGGTTATGTCATGGCGGTGATCAGCATGCGCCAGTTGCTGGCGGACGGGTTGCCGGAGGTGGGCCGCGATTATCTCTCGGTGCGCATCCTCGACTTGTCCACCGATGAGCAGCACGAGGTGCTGTTTGAATCGCCCAATGCGGCGGCGCTCAGTAACTTGTCCGCGACACGGTTGTTACGTCTTGCCGATCATGATTATCAGGTCGATATCCAGCCCAGCGAGGCTTTCCTCAAGGCCAACCACTCTTCAGTGACCACGCTGGTCGTGCTCGGCGGCTTGCTCAGTGTGTTGCTCAGCGCCTTGCTCTATGTACTGGTCAGTCAGCGGCAACGGGCTCTGAAAATGGTCGAGCAAAGGACCGAGGAACTGCGCGCCCGCGAACAGGAATTGCGCGGCACCCATGGCCAGTTGCGCGGGGTGCTGAATGCCGCAACCCAAGTTGCGATCATCGCCACGGACCTGCGCGGGGTGATCAGTACCTTCAATGCCGGTGCCGAGCAGATGCTCGGTTATAGCGTCGCCGAAGTGGTCGGGCGCATGACCCTGGAAAACCTGCACTTGCCCCGGGAGCTCGCGGCACGCTCGGCAGAATTGAGTGCGCGTTACGGCAAGCCGGTCCCGACCTGTCATGCAATGCTGGTCGAGGGCGGCGTGGAGGGCGGCCATGAGGCGCGGGAGTGGACGCTGGTGCGGGGCGATGGCAGCCATCTGATCGTCAACATGCTGGCGACCCCGGTCCTCGACGAGCAGGGGCTGTGGGTCGGGCACCTGGCGATCTGCATCGACATCACCGAACGCAAGCGCGTGCATGAGGCCCTGGCCGCACGGGACCTGTTGTTGAAGAAACTCAGTGCCCATGTGCCCGGCGGGATCTACCAGTTCAAGATGGAGTTCGACGGGCGATTCAGCGTGATCTACGCCAGCGACGGCATTCGCGAGATCTATGAGCTGGAGCCGGACGTGCTGCTGCACAATGCCGAAGCGATTTTCACGCGGATTCATCCTCAGGACACCTCCCGCGTGCGTGCCTCGATCCGGGCTTCGGCCAACACCCTCAGCCACTGGCGCGAGGAATATCGCGTGCAATTGCCCCAACGCGGCCTGCGCTGGGTCCGCGGCGAGGCGACCCCGGAAGAACTGACTGGCGGCGGTGTGCTCTGGCATGGCTACATCTCCGACATTACCGACACCAAGCGGGTGGAAGAAGAACTGCGGGCGCTGTCGGTCACCGACTCCCTGACCGGTATCCACAACCGCCGCTATTTCCAGGAGCGCCTGACCACCGAGATGGCCCGGGTGGAGCGCGGTGGTGGCGAACTGTCGGTGATCATGCTCGACATAGACCACTTCAAGCGCATCAATGATCAGTACGGCCATGCCGTGGGCGATCGGGTGTTGCAGGCCGTGTGCGAACGCATTGGCCATCGGCTGCGGCGCACGGATGTGTTCTGCCGCCTGGGCGGTGAGGAGTTCATGGTCCTTTGCCCGGACATCGGCGGCGAGCAGGCCCATCTGCTGGCGCTGGAGTTGTGGCAAAGCCTGCGCAGCGCGCCGATCGATGAAGTAGGCGTCGTCACCGCCAGTTTCGGTATTGCCAGCTGGCGGCCCGACGAGGGCGCGGATGCGCTGCTGTTGCGGGCGGACTCGGGGGTTTATGTGGCGAAGCAAGAGGGCAGGGATCGGGTTCAGGGGGAGATGAACTAGCTTCGTTGTACGCAATTCCTGTAGGAGCAAAGCTTGCTCGCGATAGCGGAGTGTCAGTCACATCTATGTTGGATGTGCCGTCGTATCGCGAGCAAGCTTTGCTCCTACAGGGGGATCTCCGATTACAACACCGAAGCGGTCTGCGCCAGTTTCGGCTGGCGATACAGGTCCAACAGCACCTGGTCGAGCACCGACGACGCGCCAAACGGTGCCTTGTCGTTGAGAATCGCCACCACCGCCCAGGTATTGCCGTTGATGTCGCGGCTAAAGCCGGCGATCGCCCGCACGGTGTTCAAAGTGCCGGTCTTGACGTGGGCTTCACCGCGCATCGCGGTGGTCTTCAGGCGTTTGCGCATGGTGCCGTCGGTGCCGGCAATCGGCATCGAGCTGATGTACTCGGCGGCGTAAGGGCTGCGCCAGGCGGCCTGCAGCATCGACGCCATTTCCCGGGCACTGACGCGTTCGGCACGGGACAGGCCGGAGCCGTTCTCCATCACCAGATGCGGCGCGGTGATGCCTTTCTTCGCCAGCCACTGACGGACCACGCGCTGGGCGGCCTTGGCGTCGTCGGCGTCGGCATCGGTGCGGAACTTCTGGCCCAGGCTCAGGAACAGCTGTTGGGCCATGGTGTTGTTACTGTATTTGTTGATGTCGCGGATGATTTCCGCCAGATCCGGCGAGAACGCCCGCGCCAGTACCTTGGCGTCCTTGGGCGTTGGCGCCAGCACATCCTTGCCCTGGATGCTGCCGCCCAGTTCTTTCCAGATCGCGCGTACGGCGCCGGCGGTGTAGGTGGCGTGGTCCAGCAAAGACAGGTAAGTCTGCGAGCTGCAGCCTTCACCCAACTGGCCGCCGACCGTCACGGTCACGCTGCCATCGGCCTGGGGCACCGGGTTGTAACGCACCCCCCCGGTGCATTGCTTGGAATTGATGGCCTTGACCTGGTTGTCGATGCGGATACTGGCGATCGGCGGTTCCACCGAGACCAGCACTCTGCCTGAGTCATTGCGCGCGACGAAACGCAGGGCCTTGAGGTTGACCAGCAACGAATCGGGCTTGACCAGGAAGGGCTTGTTGTCGTCGTTGCCGTCGTCGTTGAACTCGGGCAGTTGCGGTTGCACGAAGAAGTTCTTGTCCAGGACCAGGTCGCCGGTCACCTGAGTCACGCCGTTGGCGCGCAGGTCGCGCATCAGCAGCCAGAGTTTTTCCATGTTCAGCTTCGGATCGCCGCCACCCTTGAGGTAGAGGTTACCGTTAAGGATGCCACCGCTGAGGGTGCCATCGGTATAGAACTCGGTTTTCCACTGGTGATTGGGGCCGAGCATTTCCAGGGCCGCGTAAGTGGTGACCAGCTTCATGGTCGACGCCGGGTTGACCGAGACGTCGGCGTTGAAAACGGTCGGGGTGCCGGGGCCGTTGAGCGGAATCATCACCAGCGACAGGGCGTTGTCCTGCAATTTGCTGGCCTTGAGGGCTTTTTCGACATTGGGCGACAGGCTGGTATTGATCGGGTCAGCGGAAACGGGGAGGGCCAGGGGGAAAAGCAGGCCGGCCAGGAGCAATGGACGCAACGATTTGATCATGTAGATAAAACCCTACAGCCGAGGGGAAAAAAAGACGAGGGCATGAAGATAAATTCCCTCAGTGGTCATGAAAGTGTCGGCATTATGCCCCAAGGTGTAACGGCTTGTGCCGTTCCGGGGCCTTCTAATGGGCTATTTTTTACCGACGGTAGGTGTTGCGGCCCAGAGAGTCGGGCAATTGGCGGCTTAAACTGCTAAAGTGCGGCCCGTTATTACTTAAGAGGATTGTTCCAATGGCGACTAACCGTTCCCAGCGTCTGCGCAAAAAACTGTGCGTCGATGAATTTCAAGAGCTGGGTTTCGAACTGAACCTGGATTTCAAGGAAGATCTGTCCGAAGAAGCCATTGATGCCTTCCTCGAGGCGTTCCTCAAAGATGCCATGGAAGCCAACGGTCTGGGCTATGTCGGCGGTGATGACTACGGTCTGGTGTGCCTGATCAAGCGTGGCTCGGTCAGCGCTGAACAGCGCGCTGCCGTTGAAGCCTGGCTCAAAGGCCGCACCGAGCTGACCAGCGTTGAAGTCAGCCCGCTGCTGGACGTCTGGTACCCGGAAAAGCCGATCAATCCGGTAGCATGATGTTCTAAAAAACGGCGACCCGAGGGTCGCCGTTTTTTTATGGTGCGCCAGGCATGGCGCGTTGCGCGCAAGCGCAACCAGTTTGGCTGTGGTGGTCACGCTGGTGACTTGGAGGTGAAAGTCCTCTACACACCCGGCAAGGGGAAGTGTTAGCCGAAGGCAAGGGTGTCGCAGGCGACTGCGAATCTGAAGGAAGCCCGGGGCAAAATGCTGGCCTGACGAACAGGAAGCGGATTAGGCGGTGCAGCGGGGTAAGGTAGCCATAATTGCCAAAGCCCAATACTTGCACGGAACGCTGTGACGTAGATCCGACAGGCATAAGCAGGAAGGTCGCGCGAATTACCCTGGGAGATCTGCACGTTTGCCACTGTGCTACCGAGCGTCGAGAGGCGACGGGATGAACGTGCAGAAGTCAGCCGAGGCCGTAGTAAGTGGCAAATAACCCTGCCACCAAGGGCCGAACAGGTTATGCCGCCAGTAGGCGTCAGAGTCTCGTCGAATGTCGAAAAGCAGAAATTTCTCCGAGGGAGAACTGTGACCCCTAGTTCCGGACAGAATCCGCGGGCGACGGCTGGCAGTGCGCAGGCATCGGCGACGTCTGTGATGTGGACGAACGCGGAGCCGGACACGCTGATGGCGCGGGTGCTTGCATCGGCCAACCTCAAGCGTGCGTATCACCGCGTGGTCAGCAACGAGGGGGCGCCGGGTGCCGATGGCATGACGGTCGACGAATTGGCGGGCTACGTGGAACAGTATTGGCCAACCCTCAAGGCCAGGTTGCTGGCCGGTGAGTATCACCCGCAAGGTGTACGCGCCGTCGAAATCCCCAAACCCAAAGGCGGGACAAGACAGCTGGGTATCCCCAGCGTCGTGGATCGCCTGATCCAACAGGCACTGCTGCAACAGCTCACGCCGATCTTTGACCCGCTGTTCTCGGACTATAGCTACGGCTTCCGTCCGGGCAGAAGCGCCCACCAAGCCATCGAAACAGCCCGTGCCCATGTGGCGGCGGGCCACCGCTGGTGTGTGGAACTCGATCTGGAGAAGTTCTTCGATCGGGTCAACCACGATGTATTGATGGCCCATGTGCAGCGTCAGGTTGAAGACAAGCGGGTGCTCAGGCTGATCCGTCGTTATCTAGAGGCCGGCGTGATGTCGGGCGGGATCGCCAGCCGACGGCAGGAAGGGACGCCGCAAGGCGGCCCGCTCTCGCCGTTGCTGTCGAACATCCTGCTCAACGAACTCGACCAAGAGCTGACACGGCGGGGCCATCGCTTCGTGCGCTATGCCGACGATGCGAACATTTATGTGCGCAGTCCTCGTGCTGGCGCGCGAGTGATGGCTGGTGTTGAGCGTTTCCTGAATCAGCGTCTGAAACTGACGCTGAATCGGGAAAAGAGCCGAGTAGCCGGGTCGTGGATGTGTGATTACTTGGGCTACGGGATGAGCTGGCATCAACAACCGAGGTTAAGAGTAGCGACGATGAGTCTGGGTCGCTTACGCGACCGACTCAGAAACCTGCTGCGCGGCGCACGGGGCCACAAGATGGCGAACGTCATCGAGCGGATTAACCCCGTACTGCGCGGTTGGGCGGGCTACTTCAAGCTCAGTCAGAGCAAGCGCCCCCTTGAGGAGCTGGACGGGTGGGTGCGGCATAAACTTCGCTGCGTCATCTGGCGCCAATGGAAGCAGCCCTCTACGAGGGCGCGCAACTTGATGCGCTTGGGGCTTAGCGAAGCGCGCGCCTGCAAATCAGCCTTCAATGGTCGCGGACCATGGTGGAACTCGGGGGCGTCACATATGAATCAGGCGTTACCGAAGAAGCTGTGGGATCAGCTAGGGCTGGTCTCGATACTGGATACGATAAACCGGCTTAGCCGCATAACTTGAGCCGCCGTATACGGAACCGTACGTACGGTGGCGTGAGAGGACGGCGGTTGTGAAACCGCCTCCTACTCGATCCTGCTTTTTTGTAGGAGCAAAGCTTGCTTGCGATGGCGTTCTTGAAATCGCTATCGCGAGCAAGCTTTGCTCCTACAGATGGTTGTTCCTTATGCCTTGCGCCAGTTGAGGATCACCAGCGTCACCACCCCCGCCACAATCCCCCAGAACGCCGAACCGATGGAAAACAGCGTCAGCCCCGATGCCGTGACCATGAAGGTGATCAGCGCCGCTTCACGCTCCTTCGCTTCGCTCATGGCGATGCTCAAGCCATTGATGATCGAACCGAACAACGCCAGTGCGGCAATCGACAGCACCAGCTCCTTGGGCAGCGCGGCAAACAACGCTGCCAGCGTCGCGCCGAACACACCGGCGATGCCATAGAAAATCCCGCACCAGACCGCCGCCGTGTAGCGTTTGTTGCGATCCTCATGGGCATGCGGCCCGGTGCAGATCGCCGCGCTGATGGCTGCCAGGTTGATCCCGTGGGAACCGAATGGCGCCAGCAACAATGAGGCGATGCCCGTGGTGGTGATCAGCGGCGAGGCCGGCACGTTGTAGCCGTCTGCGCGTAGCACGGCAATGCCCGGCATGTTTTGTGAAGTCATCGCGACCACGAACAACGGGATGCCGATACTGATGGTCGCGGCGAGGGAGAAATGCGGTGTGGTCCACACAGGCGTGGCCACTTCCAGGTGGAACGCGCTGAAGTCCAGCAGCCCCATGAAGCCGGACAAGACCGTGCCGATCAGCAATGCGCCCAGTACGGCATAACGCGGCGACAGGCGCTTGACCACCAGATAGGTAAAGAACATGCCCAGCACCAGTGCGGTGCGATGCTGGGCCGCGACGAAAATCTCGCTGCCGATCTTGAACAGAATCCCCGCCAGCAATGCCGCCGCCAGTGATGCGGGAATCTTTTTTACCAGGCGTTCGAAACTGCCGGTCAGCCCGCAGATCGTCACCAGCACCGCGCAGGTAATATAGGCACCGATGGCTTCGCCGTAGGTTACGCCACCCAGGCTGGTGATCAGCAAGGCCGCGCCCGGGGTGGACCAGGCAATGGTGATGGGGGTGCGATAGCGCAAGGACAGGCCGATCGAGCACACCGCCATGCCGATGGAAATCGCCCAGATCCACGACGAAATCTGCCCGCTGGTCAGCCCGGCCGCTTGCCCGGCCTGGAACATCAGCACCAGGGAACTGGTGTAGCCGGTCATCATGGCGATGAACCCGGCGACGATGGCCGAAGGCGAGGTGTCGGCCAGAGGGCGGAGCTGCGTGTGCGTGGCGTCTGTCATGACAGCGGTGTTCCTTGTGCAGGCTGCGGATTCTGCTTTAAAGCCTAAGCTCAAACGTAATGGATCGTTGCGATACAGCGGAAGTGACAAACAGCCGTACAGTCGTGTTGCCACTGAGCATTGTGTACAATCGTCCTGTTTTATAAGCGATACTTGCCAGCGACCCACTGTGCCGTATTACAGTCACCGTCAATTCGCCGCAGTTCTCCCGACTCGAGTGCCCATGAACGAACAGTTGCAACCCCTAAAGAAACAGCCGCGAGCAGGCAAAGCCGGCCGCAGCGGAACCCAGGACGATATTGTCTACGCGCATATCTTCGAGGCCATCCTCGAACAGCGCCTGGCGCCCGGCACCAAGTTGAGCGAAGAAGCGCTGGGGGAAATTTTCGGGGTCAGCCGTACCATCATTCGCCGCGCGCTGTCGCGCCTGGCCCATGAAGGCGTGGTATTGCTGCGTCCCAATCGCGGCGCCGTCGTTGCCAGCCCGAGTGTCGAAGAGGCGCGCCAGGTGTTCATGGCCCGGCGTCTGGTGGAACGTGCGATCACTGAGCTTGCGGTTGAGCACGCCACCGCCGAACAGATTGCCGAATTGCGGCAGATGGTCAACGACGAGCGCGACAGTTTCTCCCGTGGCGACCGTGGTGCCGGCATCCGCCTGTCGGGCGAGTTTCACCTGAAACTGGCCGAAGCGGCGAAAAACGCCCCGCTGATCAGCTTCCAGCGCAGCCTGGTGTCCCAGACTTCGCTGATCATCGCCCAGTACGAAAGCGGTAACCGTTCTCACTGCTCCTACGACGAGCACACCCAGTTGATCGACGCCATTGAAAAGCGTGACGCTGAACTGGCGGTGAACCTGATGATGCATCACATGGATCACATCGACAGCAAACTCAATCTCGATGAAGAAAGTGCGTCGGATGATTTGCATGCGGTGTTCTCGCATTTGCTGCAGACCAAGAAGCCAGGGCGGCCGACCGCGAAGCTCTGAGATAACCATGATGAAAAAATCCCCCGGACCGAAAGGTCGCGGGGGATTTTTTTTGAGTCTTGGATCGTTCCCATGCTCCGCGTGGGAATGCCTCTAGGGACGCTCCGCGTCCAGTGACGCGGAGCGTCACGGGCTGCATTCCCACGCAGAGCGTGGGAACGATCAGTGCCCGGGGGAAACTCAGCGCTGATGCACCAGATTCCCCGCCGCATAAGTCTGCAACACAGTCCGGTCATCCCCCAGGGTCATCAACACAAACAACGTCTCGGCAATGTTATTGGCCTGCTGCAGGCGATAGCCCAGCAACGGCGTGGCGTTGTAGTCCAGCACCAGGAAGTCGGCATCGGTGCCCGGCTGCAGGTTGCCGATCTTGTCTTCCAGGCGCAGCGCACGGGCGCCGCCGAGGGTTGCCAGGTACAGCGACTTGAACGGGCTCAGGCGCGCGCCTTGCAGCTGCATGACCTTGTACGCTTCGTTCAGCGTTTGCAGCAGCGAGAAACTGGTGCCGCCGCCCACATCGGTGCCGATGCCGACATTGAGTTTGTGCTTCTCCGCCATCGGCAGGTTGAACAGGCCGCTACCGAGGAAGAAGTTCGAAGTCGGGCAGAACGAGATGGCTGAACCGGTTTCTGCCAGTCGCGCGCACTCGTCATCGCACAGGTGCACACCGTGGGCGAAGACCGAGCGCTCGCCGAGCAACTGGTAGTGGTCGTAGACGTCCAGATAGCCCTTGCGCTCCGGGAACAACGCTTTGACCCACTCGATTTCCTTGAGGTTTTCGCTGATGTGGGTCTGCATGTACAGATCCGGGTATTCGGTCAGCAACTGGCCGGCCAGGGTCAGCTGTTCCGGCGTGCTGGTCGGTGCAAAGCGCGGGGTGACGGCATAGTGCAGGCGACCCTTGCCGTGCCAGCGCTCGATCAGCGCCTTGCTTTCCAGGTAGCTGGATTCGGCGGTGTCGGTCAGGTAGTCCGGGGCGTTGCGGTCCATCATCACCTTGCCGGCGATCATGCGCAGATCCAGCTGCTCGGCGGCTTCGAAGAACGAGTTCACCGATTGCGGATGCACGCTGCCGAACACCAGCGCGGTGGTGGTGCCGTTGCGCAGTAGTTCCTTGATGAAAATGTCCGCCACCTGGTCAGCGTGGGTCTTGTCGGCGAACTGGCTTTCACAGGGGAAGGTGTAGGTGTTGAGCCAGTCCAGCAGTTGCTCGCCGTAGGCACCGACCATGCCGGTTTGCGGCAGGTGGATGTGGGTGTCGATGAAGCCGGGGGTGATCAGCGCATCCTGGTAATGGGTGATCTCGATATCGGCCGCCAGGGTTGGCAGCAATTCACTGGCGTGGCCAAGGGCGCTGATCTTGCCGTTTTCGATCACCAACAAGCCGTCCTCGAAATACTCATAAGAGGCTTCGATCCCGACTTCGGCGGGGTCGGCGATGCTGTGCAGAATGGCGGCGCGGTAGGCTTTGCGAGTCAGAGGCATAGTCGTTCTCTATTTATGAGGCTTATCAGTTTGAGGCTTTCAAGTGGGTGGCCTGACTGCGGCGTGAAACGGGCAGCAGTTTGGCAATCGGTTCGGCGCTGGACGTTTGCTGGCCGAAATTGGCGTTATAGGTGGCGATGATCTCGCCGGCGATGGAGATGGCGATTTCCACAGGCAGCTTGCCTTTGACTTCGCCGATGCCCATCGGGCAGCGCATGCGTTGCACGATGCTGCTGTCGAAACCGCGGTCGCGCAGGCGGTGTTCGAACTTCACCCGTTTGGTCTTCGAACCGATCAGGCCGAAATAGGCGAAGTCGTTGCGCTTGAGAATCGCGGCAGTGAGTTCGAGGTCGAGCTGATGATTGTGAGTCATGACGATGCAGTAGCTGCCGGCGGGCAGGTCGTCGATTTCATCCACCGGTTCTTCGCTGACGATCTTGCGCACGCCATGGGGGATCTGATCCGGGAATTCGTCTTCCCGCGAGTCGATCCAGCGCACCCGGCAGGGCAGGCTGGACAGCAGCGGCACCAGCGCGCGGCCGACATGGCCGGCGCCAAATACGGCGATCTGCGCCTGGACCTGGCCCATCGGTTCGAATAGCAGCACGGTCGCGCCGCCGCAGCACTGGCCCAGACTGGCGCCGAGGCTGAAGCGCTCAAGATGGGTATCCTGTTTGCCGCTGGCGAGCATCTCGCGGGCGATCTGCATGGCCTTGTATTCCAGGTGTCCGCCACCGATGGTGTCGAAGGTCTGGTGGGCACTGATAACCATCTTCGAGCCGGCATTGCGCGGCGTCGAGCCGAGCTCTTCGATGATGGTCACCAGCACGCAGGGTTCCCCCTGGTTTTGCAGGTCGGCGAGGGCGTCGATCCAGTTGTACATGTCTCACCTCAACATCTCTGTTGTCTGTCCGGGCCCCATCGCGAGCAAGCTATGCTCCTACAGGTTTGCGGCGATCACTCAATCCTGTAGGAGCAAAGCTTGCTCGCGATGGCAGCGCCTCGGTCTAGAGCGAAGCCAACTCGGTTTCGGCTTCGACAGCCTTCGCCACCTTCAACTGGCGCATCTGCTCACACCCCCACAACACCCGCTCCGGCGTCGCCGGCGCGTCGATTTTCGGCTGATGCCTGTAGTCGCCCAGACTCGCCACGGCGTCCTTGATCGCACACCAGGCGGCGATGCCAAGCATGAACGGCGGCTCGCCCACGGCCTTGGAATGGAACACCGTGTCTTCCGGGTTCTTGCGGTTTTCCACCAGCTTCACCCGCAGGTCCAGCGGCATGTCCGCCACGGCCGGGATCTTGTAGCTGGCCGGGCCGTTGGTCATCAGCTTGCCCTTGTCGTTCCACACCAGCTCTTCCATGGTCAGCCAACCCATGCCCTGGATGAAACCACCCTCGACCTGGCCGATGTCGATGGCCGGGTTCAGCGAGGCGCCGACGTCGTGGAGGATGTCGGTGCGCAGCATTTTGTACTCGCCGGTCAGGGTGTCGATGATCACCTCGCAGCAGGCTGCACCGAAGGCGAAGTAATAGAACGGACGCCCCCGGGCCTGGCTGCGGTCGTAGTAGATTTTCGGGGTCTTGTAGAACCCGGTGCTCGACAGCGACACCTGGGCGAAGTACGCCTGCTGGATCAGCGCTTCGAAGGTCAGGATGTGATCGCGAACCCGCACGTGACCGTTGTGGAACTCCACGTCTTCTTCGCTGACCTTGTACTGACGAGCGGCGAATTCGACCAGGCGTTGCTTGATAATTTCAGCGGCGTTTTGCGCAGCCTTGCCGTTCAGGTCGGCGCCGCTGGAAGCTGCGGTCGGAGAGGTGTTCGGCACCTTGTCGGTGTTGGTCGCAGTGATCTGCACGCGGTCCATTTCCACCTGGAACACCTCGGCCACTACTTGCGCGACCTTGGTGTTCAGACCCTGGCCCATTTCGGTGCCGCCATGGTTCAGGTGGATGCTGCCGTCGGTGTAGACGTGCACCAGGGCACCTGCCTGGTTGAGGAAGCTGGCGGTGAAGGAGATGCCGAATTTCACCGGGGTCAGCGCCAGGCCCTTTTTCAGGATCGGGCTGTTGGCGTTGTAGCGACGGATCGCTTCGCGGCGCTCGGCGTACTGGCTGCTTTCTTCCAGTTCGGCGGTCATTTCCTCGAGCATGTTGTGCTCGACGGTCTGGTAGTAATGGGTGACGTTGCGCTCGGTCTTGCCGTAGTAGTTGGCCTTGCGCACGGCCAGCGGGTCGAGGGCCAGATGGCGGGCGATGGCGTCCATCACCTCTTCGATGGCGACCATGCCCTGCGGGCCGCCGAACCCGCGGTAAGCGGTGTTCGAGGCGGTGTTGGTCTTGCAACGATGACCGTTGATGGTCGCGTCGCCCAGATAGTACGAGTTGTCGGAGTGGAACATTGCCCGGTCGACAATCGACGCCGACAGGTCCGGCGAGCAACCGCAGTTACCGGCCAGTTCCAGGGCAATCCCGTGCAGGCGCCCGGTGCTGTCGAAGCCCACGTCATACTCGACGTAGAACGGGTGACGCTTGCCGGTCATCAGCATGTCTTCGACACGCGGCAGGCGCATCTTGGTCGGCTGGCCGGTGAGGTGCGCGATGACGGCACACAGGCATGCCGGGCTCGCCGCTTGCGTCTCCTTGCCGCCAAAACCGCCACCCATGCGGCGCATGTCGACAACGATCTTGTTCATCGACACGTCCAGGACTTCGGCCACCAGCTTCTGCACTTCGGTGGGGTTCTGGGTCGAGCAGTAGACGATCATGCCGCCGTCTTCGGTGGGCATCACCGAAGAAATTTGGGTTTCCAGGTAGAAGTGCTCCTGGCCGCCGATGTGCAGGGTGCCTTGAATGCGGTGCTCGGCGGTGGCCAGCGCCGTGGCCGAATCGCCACGCTGATGAGTATGGCTGTCGAGCACGAAGTGGCGCTTGCGCAAGGCTTCGACCACGTCCAGCACCGGCTCCAGGTCTTCGTATTCGATGATCGCGGCCATCGCCGCCTTGCGTGCGGTTTCCAGATCTTTGGCGGCGACGGCGAGCACCGGTTGGCCGACGAACTGTACGTCATCGATGGCCAGCAGCGGATCACCCGGCAGCAGCGGGCCGATGTCTTTCAGTCCCGGCACGTCTTCGTGGGTGATGGCGATGCGCACGCCTTCGAAGGTGTAGCACGGCTTGGTATCGATGCTGATGATCCGGGCGTGGGCGCGGTCGGACAAGCGGGCGTACACGTGCAGCTGGTTCGGAAACTCCAGGCGATCGTCGATGTACTGCGCTTCACCGGACACATGCTTGGCGGCGCTGTCGTGCTTGACGCTGCGGCCGACACCGGTGGTCAGGTCCTTGGCGAACAGTTCAGCCAGTTCGGCCTGGGTCTTCTCTACGGCGTGATGGTTAGACATAAGCGGTCACCCGAGTCTCGATGTGCGGCGTTTGCAGTTCGATGAAGTATTTGCGCAGCAGGTTCTGCGCACTGAGCAGGCGATATTCCTTGCTGGCGCGGAAGTCCGACAGCGGCGTGAAATCTTCGGCCAGGGCGGCGCAGGCGCGTTCAACGGTGGCGCTGTTGAAGGGCGAACCGATCAACGCGGTTTCGCAATGGTTGGCGCGTTTTGGAATGGCCGCCATGCCACCGAACGCCACGCGGGCATCGGCGATCACACCGTTTTCCAGGCGCAGGTTGAACGCCGCGCACACGGCAGAAATGTCATCGTCCAGACGCTTGGACACCTTGTAGGCGCGGAACAGTTGTTCGACGCTGGCGCGAGGCACGATGATCTTCTCGATGAACTCGCTTTCCTGGCGCGCCGTGACGCGATAATCGATGAAGTAATCTTCCAGGGCCAGGGTGCGGCGGGTTTCGCCCTTGCACAGGACAATCTGTGCGCCCAAGGCAATCAGCAGGGGAGGTGAGTCACCGATGGGCGAGGCGTTGCCGATGTTGCCGCCCAGGGTGCCCTGGTTGCGAATCTGCAGTGACGCGAAGCGCTGCAGCAGTTCGCCGAAGTCCGGGTACTCGGCCTTCAGTGCCTCGTAGCAGTCGGAGAGTGCGGTGGCGGCGCCGATTTCCAGGCGGTCGTCGAAGCGTTCGATGCGCTTCATCTCGGCGACGTTGCCGACATAGATCATCACCGGCAGGGTGCGGTGGAACTGGGTCACTTCCAGCGCCAGGTCGGTGCCGCCGGCCAGCAGGCGGGCTTGTGGATAGGCGTCGTACAGGTCGGCCAGGTCGGCGACGGTCAAGGGCACCAGGCAGCGCTTGTCACCGCTGTTGAGTTCGCCGATATCGGTCGGCGCGATGGCTTTGAGCCGGGCAATGGTCTGGGCTTCATTGGCATCGAATTGATCCGGTTTTTTAGCGCAGCAGGACTGTTCGGCGGCTTCCAGGATCGGCCGATAGCCGGTGCAGCGGCAGAGGTTGCCGGCCAGGGCTTCGTGGGCCTTGTGCTGATCCGGTGCGTCGCTGTTCTTTTGCAGGGCAAACAACGACATCACGAAACCTGGGGTGCAGAACCCGCATTGCGAGCCGTGGCACTCGACCATGGCCTTCTGTACGCTGTGCAGCTCACCCTTGTGCTTGAGGTCTTCAACGCTGATCAGTTGCTTGCCGTGCAAGGACGAAACGAAGGTCAGGCAGGAATTGAGGCTGCGATAGCGAATGTGTTCGCGGCCTTCGTCATCCGTCTGCAACTCGCCGACGACAACGGTGCACGCGCCACAGTCACCGCTGGCGCAGCCTTCTTTGGTACCGGGTTTGCCCACATGGTCGCGCAGATAATTGAGCACGGTCAGGTTCGGGTCCAGGGCGTGCTCGCTACGGAGTTCCTGGTTTAGTAAAAACTGGATCACGGAAGGCCTCGCAGACTCATTATTGTTGTTAACCGCCATGAACCGAATTTAGCAGGTCTGACTTTTCGGTCAATGATTTTCTGACTTAAAGGTCAGGAAAATGTGTTTCGTCGATTAACGACTCGTTCCTACAGTATTGACCCTCGCGGGATAGGTTGCTTTTTGCTTGAATCGTGCCAAAAACCGCCGATAGGGCCCTGCGCCATGACGTATCAATTGCGCTACACTGCGCCGCTTGTGCAAATCGAAGAGTTTGAAGGACAACCATGACGTTCAAGGCGCCGGACAGCCTCGCCGAGCAAATCGCGCATCACCTCGCCGAACGCATCATTCGCGGCGAAATGAAGCCCGGGGAGCGCATCCAGGAACAGAAGGTCACGCAGGCACTCGACGTCAGCCGCGGCTCGGTCCGCGAGGCGTTGCTGATTCTCGAGCGCCGGCACCTGATCGCGATCCTGCCGCGACGAGGCGCCCACGTCACCGAGCTCACGGCGCACAAGGTCAAGAGCCTGTGCACGCTGATGGGCGAGATGTACATCCTGCTCGCCAACGCCGTGGCCAGTGGCTGGAAAGTCCAGGCCGACCTGGCGCCGTTCCTGCAGATTCAGCAGCGCCTGACGGCCAGCTACGAGCGTCAGGACATCCATACCTTCGTCGACGACAGTTTCAATGTGATGCGCGCCACGTATCCGTTCGCCGATAACCCGTACTTGCAGGAAACCGTCGAAAATCTGCAGCCGGCCATGAGCCGTGCGTATTTCCTCGCCCTGGACCAGCGCAAAGCCTCGATGAGCGAGTACCTGGCGTTGTTCGAGCGTCTGCTCGCCGCCGTGATTGCCCGTGACTTTCCACAGATTCGCGCAGTGCTGACCGCTTACGGCCAGCGCAGTTGCGATCTGGTGATCTCTGCCCTGACGGACGCATAAGCGTGCGGCTAAAGTGCATCAAGCTGGCGGGGTTCAAGTCCTTCGTCGATCCGACCACGGTGAACTTCCCCAGCAACATGGCGGCGGTGGTCGGACCCAATGGTTGCGGCAAGTCGAACATCATCGACGCCGTGCGCTGGGTGATGGGCGAAAGCTCGGCCAAGAACCTGCGCGGCGAGTCGATGACCGACGTCATCTTCAACGGTTCCACCAGCCGCAAACCGGTGAGCCAGGCGAGCATCGAGTTGGTGTTCGATAACTCCGACGGCACACTGCTCGGTGAATACGCCGCTTATGCGGAAATATCCATTCGCCGCAAAGTGACCCGCGACAGCCAGACCACTTATTACCTCAACGGCACTAAATGCCGTCGCCGCGACATCACCGACATCTTCCTTGGCACCGGCCTCGGCCCGCGCAGCTACTCGATCATCGAGCAGGGGATGATCTCCAAGTTGATCGAATCCAAGCCTGAAGACTTGCGCAACTTCATCGAAGAAGCGGCGGGGATCTCCAAGTACAAGGAGCGTCGGCGCGAAACCGAAAACCGCATCCGCCGCACCCACGAAAACCTGGAGCGCTTGACCGACCTGCGCGAAGAGCTCGAACGTCAGCTCGAACGCCTGCACCGTCAGGCCGAAGCGGCCAAGAAGTATCAGGAATACAAGGGCGAGGAGCGTCAGCTCAAGGCGCAACTGTCGGCCCTGCGCTGGCAGGACCTGAACGAACAGGTCGGCCAGCGCGAAGCGATCATCGGCACCCAGGAAATCAGTTTCGAAGCCCTGGTGGCCGAACAGCGCAACGCCGACGCCAGCATCGAACGCTTGCGCGACGGCCATCACGACCTCTCCGAGCGCTTCAATCTGGTGCAGGGGCGCTTCTATTCGGTCGGCGGCGACATCGCCCGGGTCGAACAGAGCATCCAGCATGGGCAGCAGCGTTTGCGCCAATTGCAGGACGATTTGAAGGAAGCCGAGCGTGCGCGCCTGGAGACCGAGTCGCACCTGGGCCACGACCGCACGCTGCTGCTGACCCTCGGCGAAGAACTGGACATGCTCACGCCGGAGCAGGAAGTCACCAGCGCCGCCGCCGAAGAGGCCGCCGCCACGCTGGAAGAATCCGAAACCACCATGCACGGCTGGCAGGAGCAGTGGGACACGTTCAACCTGAGCGCTGCCGAGCCACGGCGCCAGTCGGAAGTCCAGCAATCACGGATCCAGCAGCTGGAAACCAGCCTGGAGCGCCTGGCCGATCGGCACAGGCGCCTGGGTGAAGAGCGCGCCCTGTTGTCAGCGGACCCGGAAGATGCGGCGATCATGGCGCTCAACGAGCAGCTTGAGGCCAGCGAAGCGACCCTGGAAGACCTGCAAGCCAGTGAAGAAGCGCAGGTCGAGCGCCTTGAGCAACTGCGCCAGCAATTGCAGCACGCACTGTCGGCACAACAACAGGCCCAGGGCGATCTGCAGCGGCTCAACGGTCGCCTGGCTTCGCTCGAAGCCTTGCAGCAAGCCGCGCTCGACCCGGGCACCGGCACCGCTCAATGGCTACGCGAGCAGCACCTGGCGGACCGCCCGCGTCTGGCCGAAGGCCTGAAAGTCGAAGCCGGTTGGGAACTGGCGGTGGAAACCGTACTGGGTGCCGACCTGCAAGCGGTGCTGGTGGATGACTTCAGCGATTTCGATTTGTCCGGGTTTACCCAAGGCGATTTGCGCTTGCTCAGCCTCGCTACCGACGGCGCGCGCGTGCCCGGCAGTCTGCTCGACAAAGTCGAGGCGCAAATTGATCTGTCGCCATGGCTGGGGCAGGTCAAGCCCGTCGAAAGCCTCGAACAAGCGCTGGCGTTGCGTGGACAGTTGGCAGCGGGCCAGAGCCTGATCAGCCGCGACGGATATTGGGTCGGTCGGCACTTTTTGCGCGTGCGCCGCGCCAGCGAAGCGGAAAGCGGGATGCTCGCCCGTGGTCAGGAAATCCAGAAACTGGGCCTTGAACGCGAAGAACGTGAAGCTGCCGTCGAAACCCTGGAAACCGAATTGCAAAACCTGCGGGCGCAACAGCGCCAGCAGGAAAACGGCCGCGAACATTTGCGCCGTCTGCTGCAAGACGAAGCGCGTCAGCAAGGTGAGTTGAAAGCTCAATTGTCGGCCGGCAAAGCCAAGGCCGAGCAGTTGAACTTGCGCCGCACGCGCCTCGATGAAGAACTCCAGGAGTTGGCCGAACAGCGTGCCCTGGAGCATGAACACATCGGCGAAGCACGCCTGCAATTGCAGGAAGCGCTCGACAGCATGGCGCTGGACACCGAGCAGCGCGAGCTGCTGCTGGCCCAGCGCGACAGCCTGCGCGAACGGCTTGACCGGGTGCGCCAGGAAGCCCGTCAGCACAAGGATCACGCCCATCAACTGGCGGTACGCCTGGGTTCGCTGCGGGCCCAGCATGATTCGACGCGCCAGGCCCTGGAGCGCCTGGAAATGCAGGCCGAGCGCCTGACGGAAAAAAGCGAGCAACTCAGTCTCAACCTGGAGGAGGGCGAGGCGCCCCTGGAAGAGTTGCGCCTGAAACTCGAAGAGCTGCTCGACAAGCGCATGACCGTCGACGAAGAGCTCAAGACCGCGCAGATCGCCCTGGAAGATGCCGACCGCGAACTGCGTGAGGCCGAGAAGCGCCGCAACCAGGCCGAACAACAGTCCCAGCTGATTCGCAGTCAACTCGAAACCCAGCGCATGGAATGGCAAGCCCTGACCGTGCGGCGCAAAGCCTTGCAGGACCAGTTGCTCGAAGACGGTTACGACCTGCACGGTGTGCTGGCCACGCTGACCGCCGAGGCCAGCGAGAAAGCCGCCGAGGAAGAGCTCGAGCGTATTGGCGCGCGGATCCAGCGCCTGGGCGCGATCAACCTCGCGGCCATCGATGAATACCAGCAACAATCGGAGCGTAAACGTTATCTGGACGCCCAGAACGACGATCTGGTCGAGGCGCTCGATACGCTCGAGAACGTGATTCGCAAGATCGACAAGGAAACCCGTAACCGTTTCAAAGATACCTTTGATCAGATCAATGGCGGTTTACAGGCACTTTTCCCAAAAGTTTTCGGTGGAGGCCGCGCGTATTTGGAACTGACGGGCGAAGATCTACTCGATACAGGGGTGACGATCATGGCGCAGCCGCCAGGAAAGAAGAACAGCACCATCCATTTGCTCTCCGGTGGCGAAAAGGCCCTGACCGCATTGGCCCTGGTTTTTGCGATCTTCAAGTTGAACCCGGCGCCGTTCTGCATGCTCGATGAAGTGGACGCACCATTGGATGACGCCAACGTTGGACGCTATGCACGACTGGTCAAGGAGATGTCGCAAACGGTGCAGTTCATCTATATCACCCACAACAAGATCGCCATGGAAATGGCCGATCAACTGATGGGGGTGACGATGCACGAGCCGGGTTGCTCGCGTCTGGTGGCGGTGGATGTCGAAGAGGCCATGGCGATGGTGGACGCCTGAAGCGTGGCTTTCAGGGGGGATCTTTTAGCTGTGGGACACAATTAGCCATGCCGACTTGCTGGCCAATCGACATATTCGCGGGACCAACGTGACAGACGGTGTAAAGTTGCCTTTGGTCGTGCTAGTTTAATGTCAAAATTTCGTATGCGTGGGCAAAACGCCTGTCAGAACATAGAGTTGGCGCCACGTTTTAAAGCGGTTTACAGATTGTAAGCCCCTTATTTTTCAGCATTTTTTATAGAGGCACGGGATTACATGGAAATCGGTCTGCGCGAGTGGCTGATCGTCATCGGCATTATTGTCATTGCCGGTATTCTTTTCGATGGCTGGCGCCGTATGCGCGGCGGCAAGGGAAAACTGAAATTCCGTCTTGACCGGAGCCTGTCCAACCTGCCGGAAGAGGACGCCAGCCCCGAGCTGTTGGGCCCGTCTCGCGTCCTGGATACGCACAAGGAACCGCAACTGGACGAGCATGACCTGCCGTCGGTGAGCATGCCGGCCCGCGAATCG
The DNA here is from genome assembly GCF_059716155.1 of Pseudomonas sp. LBUM1649. NCBI lineage: Bacteria > Pseudomonadati > Pseudomonadota > Gammaproteobacteria > Pseudomonadales > Pseudomonadaceae > Pseudomonas > Pseudomonas sp. LBUM1649. The sequence goes on along the minus strand of NZ_CP166807.1, from coordinate 4,805,328 downwards.
GGCTCCAAGCGCGGCAAGCGTGGCCATGGCGAGCCTTCCCAGGGCGACATGAACCTCAGCCTGGATCTGGACGGCGGTCCGAGCTTCAGCAGCCGTGACGACGATTTCCCGGATGACACCAAGCCAGCGCCAGCGGCCAGCGACAAGGAACAGCCGCAAGCCGAAGAAGTGCTGGTCATCAGCGTGATCTGCCGCGATCCTGCCGGCTTCAAAGGCCCGGCGCTGCTGCAGAACATTCTCGAAAGCGGTCTGCGTTTCGGCGAAATGGACATCTTCCACCGTCACGAAAGCATGGCAGGCAATGGCGAAGTACTGTTCTCCATGGCCAATGCGGTCAAGCCTGGCGTCTTCGACCTGGACGACATCGACCACTTCAGCACCCCGGCGGTGAGCTTCTTCCTCGGCTTGCCAGGCCCGCGTCATCCCAAACAGGCTTTCGACGTGATGGTGGCTGCAGCGCGTAAATTGTCGCAAGAGCTGAACGGCGAACTGAAGGACGACCAGCGCAGCGTACTGACCGCCCAGACGATCGAGCACTACCGTCAACGCATCGTCGAATTCGAACGCCGCGCACTGACCCAGAAGCGTTGATTTGTAGGAGCACGGCTTGCCGGCGATGGCGTCCGTGAGATCGCCATCGCGAGCAAGCTTTGCTCCTACAATGAGCTTTTTGCCGTATCAACAGATTGAGCAGCCTCGGCTGCTCTTTTGCTTTATGAGAGAACACCCATGACTGCCGCCCAAGACCGCATTCTAGAGCTACGTGCCGAGCTGGATCTGCACAACTATCGCTATCACGTGCTGGACGAGCCGAGCATCCCGGACGCCGAGTACGACCGGTTGTTCAACGAGCTCAAAGCCCTCGAAGCGGCCAATCCCGATCTGGTCACCAGCGATTCGCCAACCCAGCGGGTCGGCAGCGCGGCGCTGTCGGCGTTCACCCAGGTGCGCCACGAAGTGCCGATGCTCAGCCTGGGCAACGCCTTCGAAGAAACCGACATGCGCGAGTTCGACCGTCGGGTGACCGAAGGCCTGGACCTGCCGGCCGGTGATTTGTTCGGCGCTGGCGCGGCGGTGGAATACAGCTGCGAACCCAAGCTCGATGGCCTGGCGGTCAGCCTGCTCTATCAGGACGGCATGCTGGTACGCGGTGCCACACGCGGCGACGGCACCACCGGTGAAGACATCAGCGTCAACGTGCGCACCGTGCGCAACATCCCGCTCAAGCTGCACGGCACTGGCTGGCCGGCGACCCTGGAAGTGCGCGGCGAAGTGTTCATGTCCAAGGCCGGTTTCGAACGGCTCAATGCCACGCAACTGGAAGTCGGCGGCAAGACCTTCGCCAACCCGCGCAACGCCGCGGCAGGCAGCTTGCGCCAGCTGGACTCGAAGATTACCGCCAACCGTCCGCTGGAGTTCTGCTGCTACGGTATCGGCCAGGTGTCTGCGGACATCGCCGATACGCACATCGGCAATCTGCAACAGCTCAAGGCCTGGGGCATGCCCATCAGCCATGAGCTGAAGCTGGCGAACGGCATCGATGAGTGCCTGGATTACTACCGCGACATCGGCGAACGCCGCAATGCCTTGCCCTACGAAATCGACGGTGTGGTGTTCAAGGTCAACAGCATCGCGTCCCAGCGTGAACTGGGCTTCCGTGCCCGCGAACCGCGCTGGGCCATCGCCCATAAGTTCCCGGCCATGGAAGAACTCACCGAGTTGCTCGACGTGGAGTTCCAGGTCGGTCGCACCGGCGCGGTGACGCCGGTGGCGCGCCTCAAGCCGGTCAAGGTCGCCGGGGTCACCGTGGCCAACGCAACGCTGCACAACATGGACGAAGTGGCGCGTTTGGGCCTGATGATCGGCGACACAGTGATCATTCGCCGCGCCGGCGACGTGATTCCGCAAGTAGTGCAAGTGGTCACCGAGCGTCGCCCGGAAAACGCCCGGCCGGTGCAGATCCCTGAGCAGTGCCCGGTGTGCGGCTCCCACGTCGAGCGCACACAACTGGTCAAGCGCAGCAAGGGCCGCGAGACCGTCAGCGAAGGCGCGGTGTATCGCTGTGTCGGTCGCCTGGCCTGCGGTGCGCAGCTCAAGCAGGCGATCATTCACTTCGTCTCCCGCCGGGCCATGGACATCGAAGGCCTGGGCGACAAGAGTGTGGAACAGCTGGTCGATGAAGGGCTAGTGAGTTCGCCGGCCGATCTGTACGCCCTGAAGTTCGATGACATTGTCGACCTGGAAGGCTTCGCCGAGCTGTCGAGCAACAAGCTGCTCAGTGCCATCGCCGACAGCAAGAAACCGGGCCTGGCACGCTTCATCTACGCCCTGGGGATTCCCGATGTCGGCGAAGAGACGGCCAAGGTGCTGGCACGTTCCCTGGGTTCGCTGGAGCGGGTCCAGCAGGCCTTGCCGCAAGTGCTGACCTACTTGCCGGACGTCGGCCTGGAAGTGGCCCACGAAATTCACAGCTTCTTCGAAGACGCGCACAACCAGCAGGTGATTACCGAGCTGCTCAACCACGGCTTGCAGATTCAGGATCAGGGCGGGCTGGGCGCCGAGTTTGCCGCCAGCACCACCTTGGGCGGTTTCCTCGACAAGCTGCACATCCCTTCGGTAGGGCCGGGCGGGGCGCAGAAACTGGCCGACAAGTTCGGCTCGCTGCAAGCGGTGATCAGCGCCGATTGGCTGGACATGCGCCAGGCTTTGCCGGAAAAGCAGGCCAACTCGGTTCGCGAGTTTTTCGCCGTCGAGGACAATCGCCAACTGGCCGTGGCCGCCGAGAAGCAACTGGCCGATTTCGGCATGCACTGGCAGAGCGAGAAGAAAGTCGTCGAAGGCCTGCCCCTGGCCGGCCAGACCTGGGTGCTCACCGGTTCGCTGGAATTGATGAGCCGCGATGTGGCCAAGGACAAACTCGAAGGCCTCGGCGCCAAAGTGGCCGGCTCCGTATCGGCCAAAACCCACTGCGTGGTCGCGGGACCGGGGGCGGGGTCGAAGTTGACCAAGGCTAACGAGTTGGGCTTGAAGGTGCTGGATGAAGAGGCGTTTGTGGTGTTCCTGAAAAACCACGGTATCCCAGTCTGACACCAAACCTGTGGCGAGGGGATTTATCCCCGTTCGGCGGCGAAGCCGGCGCAAATCCAGCAATCGTGTTCAATCTGGCACAACGGGTTGAATGGATTTAGGGTCGCTTCGCGACCCAGCGGGGATAAATCCCCTCGCCACAAAGCTGTTTTGAAGCACGGAACGATCTACACCCAGGAATGATCTAGTCTTGGCAAGCCCCAGGGAGAGATCGCTCATGTACCGCTTCTTCGAACAGCTCACTTCGCGCATCGCCGCACCCTTCATCGGCGAAAGCTCGCGCAACAGCAAGATCTGGCCCTGTCGTTGCGGGCAGTCGCTGTTCTTTCGCAACAGCCAGTGCCTGGCCTGTTCGGCAGCCTTGGGTTATCAACCGCAGCTGAGTCGCTTGTCCTCGCTGCAACCGGGCGAGCAACCCGACACCTGGCTGCTCGATGCCGATCCCGGTGCCGGCGTGTTCCGTCGCTGCGCTAATCTCGATTCGCCGGCCGCGTGCAATTGGCTGCTGCCGGCCAATGACCACGATGCGTTGTGCGTCGCCTGTAGCCTGAACCGCACCATTCCCGATTTATCCATCGCCGAAAACCACGAGCGCTGGCGCAAGATGGAAACCGCCAAGCGCCGACTTATCGCGCAGTTGCTCAGCCTCGGGTTGCCGGTCATCCCGAAAACCCTGGACGAAGAAGTCGGCCTGGCCTTCGATTTCATCGGCGTCGACCTCGAAGGCAAGGCACCGACCACCGGCCACGCCAACGGCCTGATCACCCTCGATATCAAGGAAGCCGACGACGCCCACCGCGAACAGGTGCGGGTGCAAATGCACGAACCTTATCGCACGTTGCTCGGGCATTTCCGCCACGAAGTCGGGCATTACTATTGGGACCGCTTGATCGCCAACAGCGATTGGCTGGAACCTTGTCGCGGCCTGTTCGGCGATGAACGCGCCAGCTACGCCGAGGCCCTGGAACGGCATTATCAGCAAGGCGCGCCGATCGACTGGCAGCAGCAATACGTCAGCGCCTACGCCACCATGCACCCTTGGGAAGACTGGGCCGAAACCTGGGCTCACTACCTGCACATGATGGACGCCGTCGACACCGCGCTCGGGTTTGGCATGAGCGCGCGGGAAATGGACCTCGACTATCAGCCCTTTGCTCCCAGCACCCTATACGATCCGCAGCATCCCGGCGGCACCGCGTTTCTGTCATTCGTCAATGCCTGGATCGAACTGGCCGGCATGCTTAATGAACTGTCGCGCAGCATGGGCCAGCCGGATTTCTACCCCTTCGTGCTGCCGCCAGCCGTGATCGGCAAGCTGCACTTCATCCACCTGGTGATCCAGCGCGAGGGAGGCAGGGCGGATGAGGTACTGGCGCAATAGTTGTGCATGATGGCAATTCAGTTTCAATTAAGTTCGTTTCGCTAAGGTGACCTCCGTAGGCAACACATAAAAGATACGGAGACACCCCATGAAATCCTTCACTGCCCTGTTCATCGCATCCCTCATCGGCCTGACCGCGAGCCTCGCTCACGCGCGTGACCTCGGCCCCGACGAAGCCCTGAGGCTGCGCGACGCTGGTAACATTGTGTCTTTCGAGAAGCTCAATGCCACCGCGCTGGCCAAGCACCAAGGTTCCACCGTCACCGAAACCGAACTGGAAGAAGAGTACGGCAAGTACATCTACCAGGTTGAACTGCGCGATCCGCACGGCATCGAGTGGGACCTGGAAATGGACGCGGTCAGCGGGCAGATTCTCAAGGATCATCAGGACACGTAATGACGCTGCAATCCTTTTCCCATCGACGCGCCAGCGGCCGCCTGGCGCTGGCGCTGCTGGTTTTTTGCTCGGTGGTCGTGGCCCGCGACCTCGACCAGGACGAGGCCCTGCGCCTGCGCCAACAGGGTGTGATCCTGCCGCTCGAGCAGCTTCTGCAAAAAGCGCTGGATCGTTATCCGGGAGCCAAGCTGCTGGAAGCCGAGCTCGAAGAGAAGCACGACGTCTACATTTATGAAGTCGAACTGCTGACCACCGAAGGCGTGGTCCGCGAACTGGACATCGACGCCACCACAGGCCATTTACTCAAAGACAAGGAAGATTGACCGATGCGTTTGCTCCTGGTGGAAGACCACGTGCCGCTGGCCGACGAACTGGTGGCCGGCCTCAATCGCCAAGGGTATGCCGTGGACTGGCTGGCCGACGGTCGCGACGCGGTGTACCAGGGCAGCACCGAACCCTATGACCTGATCATCCTCGACCTCGGCCTGCCGGGGCTGCCGGGGCTTGAGGTGTTGACGCAGTGGCGCGTCGCTGGCCTGGCGACGCCGGTGCTGATCCTCACCGCACGCGGTTCATGGGCTGAGCGCATCGAAGGCCTCAAGGCCGGTGCCGACGACTACCTGACCAAACCTTTCCACCCCGAAGAACTGCACCTGCGCATTCAGGCCCTGTTGCGCCGCTCCCATGGCCAGGTCAATCAACCGACCCTGAAGGCGGCCGGGCTGCAACTGGATGAGGGGCGCCAGTGCGTGACCCGCGATGGCGCCGACATCCAGCTCACGGCCGCCGAGTTTCGCCTGTTGCGCTACTTCATGCTGCACCCGGAACAGATCCTTTCCAAAAGCCACCTGGCCGAACACCTCTACGACGGTGAAACCGAGCGCGACTCGAATGTGCTGGAAGTCCACGTCAATCACCTGCGGCGCAAACTCGGGCGCAGCGTCATCGAAACCCGTCGCGGTCAGGGTTACCTGCTCGGTGGACAAGCCCGGTGAAGTCGATCCAGCGCCGTTTGAGCCTGGGCCTGATCAGCGTGATGGTGATCGTCGGCCTGGTATTGGCGCAAACCAGCCTGTGGCTGTTCGAAGTGGGTTTGCAGCGCTACCTCGAAGCCGGGTTGCGCAACGACAGCGAAAACCTCTTGGTGGCACTGGTGCGCGGCCCCCAGGGCTTGCAACTGGATGAGCGGCTGTTGTCGCCGGCTTATCAGCGGCCGTTTTCCGGCCACTATTTCCGCATCGATTTTGCCGACAGACATTGGCGTTCCCGTTCACTGTGGGACCAGGAGCTGCCACGCCTCGACCGCCCGGGCCTGGAGAGCAATCTGCAACTGGGACCGGAAGGCCAGCAGTTGCTGGTGCTGCGTTCGGACTATCGGCGCTTGGGCCAGTCGATTTCCATCAGCGTGGCGCAGGACTACACCCCGGTGCGCGAGAGCTTCCAGCGCATGCAGCAGATCGGCCTCGGGCTGGGACTGGCGGGCTTGCTGCTGATCCTGCTGCTGCAACGGATCACCGTGCGGCGCGCCTTGCGCCCGCTGGAAAAAGCCCGGGAACAGATCGCGCAACTGCAACAGGGCCAGCGCTCGCAACTCGATGATCAAGTGCCGATCGAACTGGAACCGCTGGTGACCCAGATCAACCATTTGCTGGCCCACACTGAAGACAGCCTCAAGCGATCGCGCAATGCCTTGGGCAACCTCGGCCATGCCCTGAAAACCCCGTTGGCGGTGTTGTTGAGCCTGGCCTCCAGCGAGCAACTCGACGCCCACCCGCAACTGCGCCAGGTCCTCAAGGACCAACTGGAACAGGTCCGCCTGCGACTCAATCGCGAACTCAACCGCGCCCGCCTGGCCGGCGACGCCTTGCCGGGGGCCTTGTTCGATTGCGATGCCGAACTGCCGGGGTTACTAGCCACCCTGAACATGATCCACGGTTTACACCTGCACCTCAGCTATGTCGCGCCCACCGGCCTGCAGCTGCCCTGGGACCGCGAGGACCTGCTGGAACTGCTCGGCAACTTGTTGGACAACGCCTGCAAATGGGCGGACGCCGAAGTGCGCCTGAGCGTGGTCGAAACCGCGCAGGCCTTTGAGCTAAGCGTGGAAGACGACGGCCCGGGGATTCCCCAGGACCAGCGCGATCAGGTATTCAGCCGCGGCACGCGCCTGGATGAACAGACCGACGGACATGGCCTGGGCCTGGGCATCGTGCGCGACATCGTCGACACCTGGGGCGGGGTGTTGCTGCTGCGCGAAAGCGAGTGGGGCGGCTTGAAAGTGTCCATCGAACTGCCCAAACGCTGAAACAGCGGGGCGATCAACGCCCCTCAAGCAACCCGGCCGCCTGATCCAGCAAGGCCAAAGGCTCCTTCGCCTTGTGGATATCCACCGACAGCAACTGACGAAACTTGCGCGCCCCCGGAAACCCGGTGCCCAGCCCCAGCACATGGCGAGTGATATGGTGCATCGCCCCCCCGGCGTCCAGGTGCGCAGCGATATAAGGCCGCAACTGTGCCAGCGCCTCGGCGCGCGTGATCACCGGCGCGGTGCTGCCAAACAACTGCTGATCCACCTCGGCCATCACGTAGGGATTGTGATAAGCCTCACGCCCGAGCATCACACCGTCGAACGTCTGCAAATGCTCGTGACAGGCTTCCAGGGTCTTGATCCCGCCGTTGAGAATAATCTCCAACTCCGGAAAATCCGCCTTCAACCGCGCGGCCACGTCATAACGCAACGGCGGAATATCGCGATTCTCCTTCGGCGACAATCCCTCCAGAATCGCGATCCGCGCATGCACGGTAAAACTGGTACAACCGGCATCACGCACCGTACCGACGAAATCGCACAGCTGCTCATAACTGTCACGCCCATTGATCCCGATCCGATGCTTCACAGTCACCGGAATCGACACCGCATCGCGCATCGACTTCACACAATCGGCCACCAACTGCGGATGCCCCATCAGGCACGCCCCGATCATATTGTTCTGCACCCTGTCACTGGGGCAGCCAACATTCAGATTCACTTCATCGTACCCATGCTCCTGCGCCATCCGCGCACACGCCGCCAAGTCCAGCGGCACACTGCCGCCCAACTGCAACGCAAGCGGGTGCTCGGCTTCGTTGTGCCGCAGGAACCGCTCGTGATCGCCGTTGAGCAAAGCGCCGGTGGTGACCATTTCGGTGTAGAGCAGCGCGTGCTTGGAGAGCAGGCGCAGGAAGAAACGGCAGTGACGGTCGGTCCAGTCCATCATGGGGGCGACGGAGAAACGGCGGGAGAACGGGGCGGGTGTGGCGTTGGATACGGACATTGGGGATCTGGAATCGGTGAGGCTGGGAGGTGGGGGAGTTTATCAGGATTGGGGGTTGGGTGAGTCTTGCTCCTTCTGCAGCCATCGGAAACGCCGTAGTTAGTTACGTTTTCAACAGCTGTAGAGCGCGTGTTTAAAAACACTCAGTGATACTTCGCACCGGCTACAACACCTTGCGTCGTTGCCTACAGCTGAGACAGAATCCGCCGGCTTGTGCGTCTAGAGCATGGGTTCTATCGTTTGCCGGTCACTGAAAAAACCAGTGATCGGGTTTGGTAGGCCCGTAGCATCGACGCCTGGCGTCACCTTTGACTGTCCAATGTTTGGACGGTGTTTTTATGGTGGCCATGCGCAGGGCTCCTTCGGGAGCGCCGGTTACGATGCCCGGTCTACCAACCTTCGTATGGTCGCCACCCTTCGTTTGGTAGCGAGGCGGTGATGGCTCCTTTCTAAATAGCATCGGAGTTCCATCCATGTTCAAGGTCACACCCAATCCGCCGGACACCGATCCGGCATCCCCGTACGAAACCCTCGATTCAAAAAAACTCCACGATGCCGCCGAGCGCGCCCTCGACGATCACCTAAAGCTGGACGTCCCCATCATGGATACCCCGCGAACACCCAGCACCATGTTCATCGTCAACCCAGAGCTCGATACCGAAACCCTGCTGGCCCATGCTTGTGAGTCGCTGGCGTCGGCCAATTTCCTGACCATGGATCTGGCGGATCATATGGAGGGGCCCAGGCGAAATTCCTTGTTAGGTATTGCGCAAGTCATCATGTTGGGTGAGCTGGCGGTGAACCGGGCGCTGGGTCGACTCGAGCCACCTGAGTAGTCACGTTTTTCTTGAGGCGAGGTGGGGCTTGCCCTATTCGGCTGCGTAGTTGGAAAAAGGGCGGATTTATTATTTATATGCATGCGCGTACAAAAAATTAATCCGTCCCCCTTTTCGCCGTGGTTCATTAGCGTCTATCGGTGAGTGAGCTTATGAAGCTTCTATTTGAAGGCGATCACGGTAAGGCTTTATGTGAGCACTGCCAGCAGATTGTTATCACGACTTATGTCCGCCGCAATGTTCCATTCAGCGATGGCCACGGCGAGGCGAAGGACGTTTTGGTTGGGGTTTGTGACGTTTGTGACACGATCGTTGTAATTCCGGCGCAATCTACTCCGGCTCTCCAAGAGGCGCGAAAGCACCATTTGACCCCTGGGAATGGGACGGGAAAAGTGGGAAAATGTAGTGGTCTAATGAAACCGGACACCCATTTAGGCGAGAATGCTCGCCAGATCGAGGTGTCAGATGACCAAACAACGCCGTTCCTTTTCTGCTGAATTCAAACGCGAGGCTGCCGACCTCGTGCTCAAGCAAAACTATAGCTACATCGAAGCTAGCCGTTCACTCGGCGTCGGCGAGTCGGCCCTGCGCCGCTGGGTCGATCAGGTTCAGCAGGAGCGCCAAGGCGTCACTCCGCAGAGCAAAGCGCTGACCCCAGAACAGCAGAAAATCCAGGAGCTGGAAGCCCGGATCGCCCGCCTTGAACGGGAAAAATCGATATTAAAAAAGGCTACCGCGCTCTTGATGTCGGAAGATCACGAGCGTACGCGCTGATCAATCAGCTGAGCGTCCATGAGCCGATTGATTGGCTGTGCAAGGTGTTTGAAGTCCCCCGTTCGTGCTACTACGCCCAGCGCCATAGGCGCCGAACGCCGGATGTCGAACGGCTTCGGTTGCGCAGCCGGGTGAGCGAGCTGTTCTCGCAAAGTCGCAGTGCTGCGGGCAGCCGCAGCATCCTGTCACTGATGCGTGACGACGGTGAGCAGCTCGGTCGATTCAAAGTGCGCAGCTTGATGCGCGAGCTTGATCTCGTCAGTAAACAACCCGGATCACATGCCTATAAACGAGCGACGGTTGAACGGTTGGATATCCCCAACATCTTGAATCGGGAGTTCGATGTTCCGGCACCCAACCAGGTGTGGTGCGGTGACATCACCTACATCTGGGCCCAGGGGAAATGGCATTACTTGGCTGTCGTGCTGGATCTTTGCACGCGCCGGGTGGTGGGCTGGGCGTTGTCGGAAAAGCCGGACTCCGATCTGGTTATTAAGGCGCTGGATATGGCTTACGAGCAACGAGGAAAACCTCAGGGACTGCTGTTTCACTCGGATCAAGGGTCGCAGTATGCGAGTCGTTTATTTCGCCAGCGGCTGTGGCGTTATCGCATGCGCCAAAGCAGGAGTCGCCGGGGGAATTGCTGGGACAACGCGCCAATGGAGCGCGTGTTCCGCAGCTTGAAAACGGAATGGATACCGACCACGGGTTACAGAACGACTCAAGAGGCTCAGCGCGATATCAGCCACTTCTTGATGCATCGGTACAACTGGGTTCGACCCCATCAATTCAACGATGGGCTGGCGCCAGCTCGGGCCGAAGAAAAACTTAACGTCGTGTCCGGGATTAGTTGACCACTACAGTACGCTTGGTAGCAGTTTCAGCAAATACAGTTCTGGTTTGCTACATGACGACTGATCCGTCACGAACCACCTGAACTGGAAAAATCAATCAGTGTCCTGAGTTGGAGTCTCAATCATGCAAAGCGCATCTGCCGAAATTGCCGTCAGCGTGTGTGAATTGAAGAAAGATCCCATGGCAGTACTGAGTGGCGCCCATGGCACTGCGGTCGCAATCCTCAACCATAATCGTGTCATGTGCTACATGGTCCCTGCCGATGTCTTCGAAGCCATGATGGAGCGGCTGGACGATCTGGATCTGGCGGAACTGGTCCGCGCTCGCCGTGACGAAACGGCCGTGCCGGTAGAACTGGATGACTTATAAGGTGCGTTTTGGCCCCAACGGTGTGGTCGCAACCTTCCACCGACCACCTCCCGACAAAGAAACCAAGCCCCATCAGGTGCGTGACGCTCCGGGCTTTCCTTAAACAGGCAGGAGTTACTCCGTGAGCATCATGAATTACAAAGGCTACGCCGCCCGAATTGAGCACAGCGACGAAGACGGCCTGTTTGTTGGGCGCATCGCGGGTATCAAGGATGTCGTGGGTTTTCACGGCGAGTCGGTCAGTGAATTCCGAGCGGCATTTGAAGAAGCTGTCACCGATTACCTGGAGACGTGCGCCAAACTCGGACGCGTAGCGAAATAGGTATCGGGCGTTTTCTATTTCAACCCGTCACCCCAACCTCAGCGACCAGCCACCACATCCGCCCGACTCCCCGACACCTTCCTGCAATGCACCAACGCATCCCGAATCATGAAGTTCACCAGCGTCGGCGACACCCCCAACTCCTTGGCAATGTCCTTCTGCGGCACGCCATGCAAGCGGTACATCTCAAAGGCATAGCGAGTCCGGCTCGGCAGTTCAGTCAATGCGTCGGCAATGTTTTCCAGGGTGGAGAAGTTGATGTGCGAGGTTTCCGGTGAGGCGCCCTGGATGACCACGTTGAGGCCTTCTTCTTCAGGGCCGGAATATTTCTGTTCCAGGGCCTGCTTGCGGTAGTGGTCGATGGCCAGGTTGCGCACGATCTGGAACAGGTAGCTGAGCTGCGCCTTGAACGAGGAGGTGATGTTCGGCGCCGATTGCAGGCGGAAGAACGCGTCTTGCACCACATCTTCAGCGCGCGAGCGGCAGCCGGTGATGCGGGCTGCAATCTTGACCAGTATCAGTCGATTGTCGACGAATGCTTGAAGTAGCGGCGAATCGCACCTGCTTGTGGACGCTTGTTCCGTCATGGAAATCACCTTGCTGCCAATAGGTTAGTGGGACGACAAGAAGGCCGGGGCCGCCCTACACATCGAGCGACAAATTAGGTTGAATGATAATGATTGTCAATTGAGAAAGAGAACTAATGCTCCTCAAAGGTGCAGAGTGAGAACTGCGACACGCTGTCGCGGCCCGGCCCGGTTGGCGCTCATGCCTGGCGACTAATTATTTCCAGACTTCATCCGTTCTCAAGGAAGAAATTGCACAGCGCAACCCTCATCACCCCGTAGGAGCGAGCTCGCTCGCGATGGTCGTCAATGATGACGATGGGCGCCTGACACCCCGCGGTGTTCTCCGGATTTTCGCGAGCAGGCTCGCTCCTACCAAGCCGAATTCAGGCAGGAAACCTCATGACCGACGCGTTCGAACTCCCCAGCACTCTGGTCCAAGCCCTCCAGCGCCGCGCGGCCCTGACGCCGGATCGGGTGGCCTTGCGTTTTCTCGCCGAAACCCAGGACCATGCTGTGGTGCTCAGTTATCGCGAGCTGGATCAGCGGGCGCGGACGATTGCCGGTGCGCTGCAGGCCGAGGCCGGTTTTGGCGATCGCGCGGTGTTGCTGTTTCCCAGTGGGCCGGATTACGTCGCGGCATTCTTCGGTTGCCTGTATGCCGGGGTCATCGGGGTGCCGGCCTATCCGCCGGAGTCGGCGCGTCGGCATCATCAGGAGCGCCTGCTGTCGATCATCGGCGATGCCGAGCCACGCCTGCTGCTGACCAGTGCCGGCCTGCGCGATTCGCTGCTGCAAATCGAAGGCGCGCCGCCGCTGTTGTGTGTCGATACCCTCGACAGCGCCCACGCCGAACGCTGGGTCGCGCCTGCCCTTGCAAACGATGACATCGCCTTCCTGCAATACACGTCCGGTTCCACCGCATTGCCTAAAGGCGTGCAGATCAGCCACGGCAATCTGGTGGCCAACGAATTGCTGATCCGCCACGGTTTCGGCATCGACCTGAACCCTGACGACGTGATCGTCAGCTGGCTGCCGCTGTACCACGACATGGGCCTGATCGGCGGCCTGTTGCAGCCGATTTTCAGCGGCGTGCCGTGCGTGTTGATGTCGCCGGCGTACTTCCTCGGCCGACCTCTGCGCTGGCTCGAAGCGATCAGTGAATACGGCGGGACTATTAGCGGCGGGCCGGATTTTGCCTATCGCCTGTGCAGCGAACGGGTCAGTGAGTCGGCCCTGAAGCGCCTCGACTTGAGCGGATGGCGCGTGGCGTATTCCGGGTCGGAACCGATTCGCCTCGACACCCTGGAACGCTTCGCCGAGAAGTTCGCCACCTGCGGTTTCACTGAAGACAGTTTCATGGCCTCCTACGGTCTGGCGGAAGCCACGCTGTTCGTTGCCGGTACTCCGCGCGGTCAAGGCATCGGCAACTTGCGGGTGGAAGATCAGGCCCTGGCGCAGAACCGTGCCGAAGCCGGCGAGGGCAGCGCGATCATGAGCTGCGGCATCAGCCAGCCGGATCACGCGGTGTTGATCATTGACCCGGCGTCGCTCAGCGAACTGGCTGACAACACGGTCGGCGAAGTCTGGGCCGCCGGGCCGAGCATCGCCCACGGCTACTGGCGCAACCCCGAGGCCTCGGCCAAGACCTTCGTCCAGCACGCCGGTCGTACCTGGCTGCGCACCGGTGACCTGGGCTTCATGCGCGACGGTGAGTTGTTCATCACCGGGCGCCTGAAAGACATGCTGATCGTGCGCGGGCACAACCTTTATCCACAGGACATCGAGCAGACCGTCGAGCGTGAAGTGGAGGTGGCGCGCAAGGGGCGCGTCGCGGCCTTCGCGGTGAATATCGACGGTCAGGAAGGCATCGGCATCGCTGCGGAGATCAGCCGTAGCGTGCAAAAAATCCTGCCGCCGGAAGCCTTGATCAAGGCCATCCGCCAGGCCGTGGCCGAGGCGTATCAGGAAGCACCGAGCGTGGTGGTGCTGCTCAATCCGGGCGCCTTGCCCAAGACGTCCAGCGGCAAACTGCAACGTTCGGCGTGCCGCAATCGCCTGGCGGATGGCAGCCTCGACAGTTACGCGGTGTTCCCTTCAGCGGTCAGCGAAAGCGCAGGCAACAGCGAATCCGGCTCGGTGTTGCAATGCCTGATCGGCCAGATCTGGTGCGAGCAGTTGCAGGTCAAACAGGTCTCTGCCGACGATCACTTCTTCCTGCTGGGCGGTAACTCCATCGCGGCCACGCAAGTGGTGGCGCGTTTACGGGAACAACTCGGCCTGGAGCTGAACCTGCGTCTGCTGTTCGAAGCGCCGACCCTTGGCGCGTTCGCCGAAGTGGTGGCCCGGCAACAGCAGGACGGTGGCCTCGCCCAAGGCGCGATCAGCACGCTGTCGCGCAGCGAGGCCATGCCGCAATCCCTGGCGCAGAATCGCCTGTGGATCACCTGGCAACTCGATCCGCAGAGCAGCGCCTACAACATCCCCGGTGCCTTGCGCCTGCGCGGCGAACTGGACGAAGACGCCCTGCGCGCAAGTTTCCAGCAGTTGATCGAGCGCCACGAATCCCTGCGCACGCGCTTCTTCGAACGTAACGGGGTGGCGTTGCAGCAGGTCGATGCGGCCGCTGAATTCAATCTGCAACGCATCGACATCAGCGATCTGCCGCTGGCCGAGCGTGAAGCCCGGGCGCTGCAAATCCGCGAGGACGAAGCGCGCACTCAGTTCGATCTGGAGAACGGTCCGTTGCTCTGGGTGACGCTGGTGCGCCTCGACGAGGAAGATCACCAACTGGTGGTAACCATGCATCACATCATCGCTGACGGTTGGTCGATGAATGTGTTGATCGACGAATTTTCCCGGCTGTACGCGGCGGCTGCGCAAGGACAACAGTCCACGCTCGCGCCACTGCCGACCCAGTACGCCGACTACGGCAGCTGGCAGCGCCAATGGTTGGCGCAAGGGGAGGGCGAGCGCCAACTGGCTTACTGGAAGGCGCAGTTGGGCGATGAGCATTCAACTCTGAACTTGGCCAGCGACCACCCGCGTTCGGCGCAACAGCTGCACAGCGCCGCCCGCCACACCGTGCGTCTGGGTGCGGCGCTGAGCGATGCCATTCGCCAGACCGCCCAAGCCCATCAGGCCACGCCGTACATGCTGTTGCTCGCCGCGTTCCAGGCCCTGTTGCATCGCTACAGCGGTCAGCGCGACATCCGCATCGGCGTGCCAAATGCCAACCGTCCGCGCCTGGAAACCCAGGGCCTGATCGGCTTCTTCATCAACACCCAGGTACTGCGCGCCGAGGTGGATTCGCGACTGCCATTCGTACAGTTGCTGGCGCAAACCCGGCAGGCCGCGTTGGGTGCACAGGCGCATCAGGACCTGCCGTTCGAGCAACTGCTCGAAGCCTTCCCGCAGGCGCGTGAACAAGGCCTGTTCCAGGTCATGTTCAACCACCAGCAGCGCGATCTCAGCGCCTTGAAACGCTTGCCCGGGCTGCTCGCCGAAGAGCTGCCGTGGCACAGTCGCGAGGCCAAGTTCGACCTGCAGTTGCACAGCGAAGAAGATCGCAACGGGCGCTTGAGCCTGTCCTTCGACTACGCCAGCGAGCTGTTCGATGTGGCGACCATCGAGCGTCTGGCCGAGCATTACAGCAACCTGTTGCGCGCGATCAGCGAGCAACCGCAAACCGCAATCGGTGACCTGCCACTGCTGACCGGACCTGAGTCCGATCAGCAAGCGCAGTGGACCGTTGCACCGTGCACGCGCGCCCAACGCTGGCTGCCGGAACTGCTCAACGAACAGGAACGCCTGACCCCGGATCGCACCGCGCTGCTGTGGGACGGCGGCAGCCTCGATTTCGCCGAGCTGCACACCCAGGCCAATCGCCTGGCCCACTACCTGCGCGACAAAGGCGTCGGCCCGGACGTCTGCGTGGCCATTGTCGCCGAGCGTTCGCCGCAACTGCTGATCGGCCTGCTGGCGATCATCAAGGCCGGTGGCGCCTACGTGCCACTCGATCCGGATTACCCGGCCGAACGCCTGGCCTACATGCTCAGCGACAGCGGCGCCGAGTTGCTGCTGACGCAAAGCCAATTGCTCGATCGCTTGCCAGCGACTGACGGCGTCAGCGTGATCGCGATGGACGCCCTGCATCTGGAAAGCTGGCCAATCCATACGCCGGGCCTGCACCTGCACGGCGACAACCTAGCCTATGTGATCTACACCTCCGGCTCGACCGGCCAACCGAAAGGCGTCGGCAACACCCACGCGGCCCTCGCCGAACGTCTGCAATGGATGCAGGACACTTACCGTCTGAATGAAACCGATGTGCTGATGCAGAAAGCGCCGATCAGTTTCGATGTGTCGGTGTGGGAGTGCTTCTGGCCTTTGATCACAGGCGCCCGGTTGTTGATTGCCGGGCCGGGTGAACACCGCGATCCGCATCGCATCGCGCAGCTGGTGCAAGCGTACGGCGTGACCACGCTGCACTTCGTGCCGCCGCTGCTGGCGTTGTTCATCGACGAGCCGCTCAGCGCCGAATGCACCAGCCTGCGTCGGCTGTTCTCCGGTGGCGAAGCGCTGCCGGCCGAACTGCGCAACCGCGTGCTGCAGCAACTGCCGGCCGTGCAATTGCACAACCGCTATGGCCCGACCGAAACCGCGATCAACGTGACCCATTGGCACTGCACAGCCGCCGATGGCGAGCGCTCGCCCATAGGCCGGCCGTTGGGCAACGTCGTCTGCCGTGTCCTCGACAGCGACCTCAACCCGGTGCCGGCCGGTGTGCCGGGCGAACTGTGCATCAGCGGCATCGGCCTGGCCCGCGGTTATCTGGGCCGTCCGGGCCTGACCGCCGAGCGTTTTGTGGTCGATCCCATGGGCGAGCAGGGCGCGCGTCTGTACCGTACTGGTGACCGTGCGCGCTGGACCTCCGACGGCGTGATCGAATATCTAGGTCGTCTCGATCAGCAGGTCAAACTGCGCGGCTTCCGTATTGAACCGGAAGAAATCGAAGCGCGGCTGTTGGCGCAAATCGGTGTCGCCCAAGCGGTGGTGCTGGTGCGCGAAACTTCAGCCGGTGGTCAGTTGATCGGTTACTACACTGCCGATTCCACTGAATCCGAAGAAGCCCAAACCACCCGCCTGAAAACCGCACTGGCGGCCGAACTGCCGGAATACATGGTCCCGGCACAACTGATGCGCCTGGACCAAATGCCCCTCAGCCCGAGCGGCAAACTCGACCATCGTGCCTTGCCGGAACCGCAGTGGCAGGTGCGAGAACACGTCGAGCCGGTAACGGAACTTGAACAGCAAATTGCCGGCATCTGGCGTGCAGTGCTGGGCCTCGGGCAAGTCGGCCTGCGCGATGATTTCTTCGCCCTCGGCGGCCATTCACTGCTAGCCACGCAAATCATTTCCCGCACGCGCCTGGCCTGCGACGTCGAGTTGCCGCTGCGCGCGCTGTTCGAACACAGTGAGCTTGGCACGTTTGCCGAACAGGTGCGCCTGATCCAGGCCAGCGGCCGTACCAACGAACAGCCGCCGATCGCCAAAGTCGACCGCAGCCAAGCGGTGCCGCTGTCCTATTCCCAGCAGCGCATGTGGTTCCTCTGGCAGATGGAGCCGGACAGCCCGGCCTACAATGTTGGCGGCATGGCGCGCTTGCGCGGGGTGCTGGATGTCGGGCGTTTCGAGGCTGCGTTGCAGGCCTTGATCCTGCGTCACGAAACCCTGCGCACCACCTTCCCGAGCATCGACGGCGTCGCGCGTCAGCAGGTGCATGCCTCAACCTGTGTGCGCATGGACTGCAAGGACTTCACCGCGCTGGATGTCGATGGCCGCGAGTGGCAAGTCCAGCAACTGGCCGACGATGAAGCGCACAAACCCTTCGATCTGGAAACCGGACCGCTGCTGCGCGCCTGTCTGGTAAAGACCGCCGAGCAGGAACATTACCTGGTGCTGACCCTGCACCACATCGTCACCGAAGGCTGGGCGATGGACATCTTTGCCCGGGAACTCAGTGCGCTGTACGAAGCCTTCGTCGACGACCGCGAATCACCGCTGGCAGCGTTGCCGGTGCAGTACCTGGATTACAGCGTCTGGCAGCGTCAATGGCTGGAGTCCGGTGAACGTCAGCGCCAGCTCGACTACTGGACGACGCAACTGGGCCGGGAGCATCCGCTGCTGGAATTGCCGGCCGACCGTCCGCGTCCACCGGTGCAAAGCCACCAGGGCGAGTTGTACCGTTTCGACCTGAGCGATGACCTGGCGGCACGGGTCCGCGCCTTCAATACGCAAAACGGCCTGACCCTGTTCATGACCATGACCGCCGCCTTGGCCACGCTGCTGTATCGCTATAGCGGCCAGACCGACCTGCGCATCGGCGCGCCGGTGGCCAACCGGATTCGCCCGGAAAGCGAAGGACTGATCGGCGCGTTCCTCAACACCCAGGTGCTGCGTTGCCAGCTCGACGGGCAGATGTCCGTCGGCGAGTTGTTCGAGCAGGTTCGTCACACCGTGATCGAGGGCCAGTCGCATCAAGACCTGCCGTTCGATCATCTGGTGGAAGCCTTGCAGCCACCGCGCAGCGCCGCCTACAACCCGTTGTTCCAGGTGATGTGCAACGTGCAGCGCTGGGAGTTCCAGCAGAGCCGCACCCTGGCCGGCATGACCGTGCAATACCTGGCCAACGATGCCCGCGCGACCAAGTTCGACCTCAACCTGGAAGTCACCGATCTCGACCATCGCCTCGGCTGCTGCCTGACCTACAGCACCGATCTGTTCGACGAGCCGCGCATTGCACGCATGGCCGCGCATTGGCGCAACCTGCTGCAAGCGCTGATTGCCGATCCGCAACAGCGCCTCAGTGAGTTGCCATTGCTCGACGCCGGCGAACAACAACAGCTATTCGACAGCCTTGGCGTCGAGCCGGGCGAGCATCGACTCGACCAGTGCATCCATGATCTGTTCAGCGAACAGGCACTGGCGCGCCCCGATGCGCCGGCACTGACCTTCGCCGGGCAAACCCTGAGCTACGCCGAACTCGACAGCCGTGCCAATCGCCTGGCCTGGATGCTGCGCGAGCGCGGTGTCGGCCCACAGGTGCGCGTGGGCCTGGCGCTCGAGCGTTCGCTGGAGATGGTAGTCGGCCTGCTGGCGATCCTCAAGGCCGGTGGCGCCTACGTGCCGCTGGACCCGGAATACCCGCTGGATCGCTTGCACTACATGATCGAAGACAGCGGCGTCGGTCTGCTGCTCAGTGACGCGGCGATGCTCCAGGCCCTTGGCGATTTGCCCGCGGGCGTCGGCCGCTGGTGCCTGGAGGAAGACTCGGCGGCGCTTGCCAATTATCCAGTCTCCGAACTGCCTAACATCAGCCTGGCGCAACATCAGGCGTACCTGATCTACACCTCGGGTTCCACCGGTAAACCGAAAGGCGTGGTGGTGTCCCACGGCGAAATCGCCATGCATTGCCGCGCCGTGATCGAGCGTTTCGGTATGCGCCCGGACGACTGCGAGTTGCACTTCTATTCGATCAACTTCGACGCTGCTACCGAGCGACTATTGGTGCCGTTGTTGAGCGGTGCTCAGGTTGTGCTACGTGCCCAGGGCCAATGGGACGCGGAAGAGATCTGCGGTCTGATCCACCGCCACAACATCAACATCCTCGGTTTCACCCCGAGCTACGGCAGCCAGTTGGCGCAGTGGCTGGCAACGCAAAACGCAACCCTGCCGGTGCGCATGATCATCACCGGCGGCGAAGCGCTGACCGGTGAACACCTGGCGCGGATTCGTGCAGCGTTCAATCCGAACCTGTTCTTCAACGCCTACGGCCCGACGGAAACCGTGGTCATGCCACTGGCCAGCCTGGCGCCCGAGGTGTTGGAGGAAGGCGCCGGCAGCGTGCCGATCGGCAGCGTGATCGGCGACCGCGTGGCGTACATTCTCGATGCAGACCTGGCGTTGGTGCCGCAGGGCGCGACCGGCGAGTTGTACGTCGGTGGTGCTGGCCTGGCCCAGGGTTATCACCAGCGTGCGGGCATGACGGCGGAACGCTTTGTAGCCGATCCCTTTGCCGGCAATGGCGGGCGTATCTACCGCACCGGCGACCTGGTGCGCCAGCGCGCCGATGGCCTGGTGGAGTACCTCGGGCGTATCGACCATCAAGTGAAGATTCGCGGTTTCCGCATCGAACTGGGCGAAATTGAAAGCCGTTTGCTGGAACATGAATCGGTGCGTGAAGCGGTTGTGTTGGCGCTCGATGCGCCGAGCGGCAAACAACTGGTTGGCTATCTGGTATCCGACGTCGCCGAACAGGACGAGTCGCAACAAACCGCACTGCGTGAATCACTCAAGTCGCACCTCAAATCCCAGTTGCCGGATTATATGGTGCCGACTCACCTGATCCTGCTGGCCAGCATGCCGCTGACCGCCAACGGCAAACTCGACCGCCGCGCATTACCGGCGCCAGACCCGGAGTTGAACCGTCAGCATTATGTGGCGCCAAGCAACGAACTGGAGCTGACGCTGGCACAGATCTGGTGCGAAGTGCTGAACGTCGAGCAGGTCGGGCTCAACGATAACTTCTTCGAGCTGGGTGGCGACTCGATTCTGTCGATTCAGGTGGTCAGCCGCGCGCGGCAGCAGGGCATTCACTTCAGCCCCCGCGACCTGTTCCAGCACCAGACCGTGCAGACCCTCGCCGCCGTGGCGACCCGCACCGAGCAGGTCATCGCCGAGCAAGGTTTGCTCAGCGGCGAGTCGCGTCTGACGCCGATCCAGCACTGGTTCTTCGACACCGCCATTCCCCAGCGCCAACACTGGAACCAGGCGTTGCTGCTGCAACCGAGCGTGACCCTGGAACCCCATCACCTGGAGCAAGCGCTGCTGGCGATCGTTGCACAGCACGATGCGTTGCGCTTGCGCTTCAGCCAGGTTGGCGGTCAATGGCAGGCGCAGCACCAGGCGATTTCCGACATGCCGGTACTGTGGCAAGTCCGCGTCTCGTCCATGGACAAATGCGCTGCCCTGTTCGCCGACGCCCAGCGCAGCCTGGATCTCGAAGACGGGCCATTGCTGCGCGTGTTGCTGGTCGATGGTCCCGACGCCCAGCAACGCTTGTTCATCGCAATTCACCACCTGGTGATCGACGGCGTTTCATGGCGCGTGCTGCTGGACGATCTGCAGAACGTCTATCGCCAACTCGACGCGCAACAGCCGGTGAAACTGCCGGCCAAGACCAGCGCCTTCAAGGACTGGGCCGCACGCTTGCAGGCCTATGCCGGCAGCGAATCCCTGCGTGAAGAACTGAGCTGGTGGCAGGCGCAATTGGCCGGGCCGAGCGCCGAATTGCCCTGTGATCGTCCTGAGGGCGGTCGACAGAATCGTCATGCGCAAACCGTCAGCGTGCGCCTAGACAGCGAGCACACCCGGCAATTGCTGCAACAGGCGCCGAGTGCTTATCGCACCCAGGTCAACGACCTGCTGCTGACCGCCTTGGCCCGTGTGCTGTGCCGTTGGAGCGGTCACGAATCGGCGCTGATTCAACTCGAAGGCCATGGCCGCGAGGCGCTGTTCGACGAGATCGACCTGACCCGCACCGTCGGCTGGTTCACCAGCGCTTACCCACTGCGCCTGACACCCTCGAACATCGAGGAGGCGGCCGGGCAGGGCGCATCGATAAAGGCGATCAAGGAGCAACTGCGTGCCGTGCCGCACAAAGGGCTTGGGTATGGCGTGCTGCGTTATCTGGCGGATGAGCCGAGCCGCCAGCGCATGGCCGAGCTGCCGGTGGCGCCGATCACCTTCAACTACCTGGGTCAGTTCGACCAGAGCTTTGCTGCCGATGCGCTGTTCCATCCGCTGGATGAAGCCATTGGCGCGGCCCACGATGCGCAGGCGCCATTGCCTAATGAGTTGAGCGTCGACAGTCAGGTCTACGGCGGCGAGTTGGTGCTGCGCTGGACCTTCAGCGCCGAACGCTATGCTCCACAGACCATCAGCGAGTTGGCCGATGCTTACCTGGGCGAATTGTGCAGCCTGATCGAGCACTGCCTGCGCGATGACGCGGGCGGCTTGACGCCGTCGGACTTCCCGCTGGCGAAACTGAACCAGGCGCAATTGGATGCTCTACCGATTCCAGCGGCAGTGATCGAAGACGTCTACCCGCTGACGCCGATGCAGGAAGGCATGCTGCTGCACACCCTGCTGGAACCCGGCACGGGCCTGTACTACATGCAGGATCGCTACCGCATCAACAGCGAGCTCGATGCGCAGCGTTTCGCCCAGGCCTGGCAAGCGGTGATCGCCCGCCACGAAGCCTTGCGCGCATCGTTCTGCTGGAACGTCGGCGAAGACATGCTGCAGGTTATCCACAAGCCGGGCAGCACGCCGATCGAATACCTGGACTGGAGCGAAATCGCCGCCGCCGAGCAGGAGCCGAAGCTGCAAGCCTTGCTAAAGGCCGAGCGCGAGGCCGGGTTCGATCTGCTCAATCAGGCACCGTTCCACTTGCGCTTGATCCGGGTGGGCGCGGCGCGTTACTGGTTCATGATGAGCAACCACCACATCCTGATCGATGCCTGGTGCCGTTCGTTGCTGATGAACGATTTCTTCGAGATCTACACCGCCCTCGGCGAAGGCCGGGAAGCGCAGTTGGCCGTGCCGCCGCGTTATCGCGACTACATCGCCTGGTTGCAACACCAGAGCCTGGCCGAAGCGCGGCAGTGGTGGAAAACCAACCTGCAAGGTTTTGAGCGGACCACGCCGATTCCGAGCGACCGACCGTTCCTGCGCGAACATGCCGGCGACAGCGGCGGCATGATCGTCGGCGACCGCTACACCCGCCTCGATGCCCGTGACGGAGCACGGCTGCGTGAACTGGCCCAGGCGCATCAGCTGACCATCAACACCTTTGCCCAGGCGGCGTGGGCCCTGGTATTGCGCCGGTTGAGCGGTGACCGAGACGTGTTGTTCGGTGTCACGGTGGCCGGACGTCCGGTGGAAATTCCCGAGATGCAACGCACCGTTGGCCTGTTCATCAACAGCATCGCGCTGCGGGTGAAGATGCCTGACGACGATCAGCGTTGCAGCGTGCGCCAATGGCTGAGCGGTTTGCTCGACAGCAACATGCAACTGCGTGAGTACGAGTACCTGCCGCTGGTGAGCATTCAGGAAAACAGCGAACTGCCCAAGGGCCAGCCGCTATTCGACAGCCTGTTCGTGTTCGAAAACGCCCCGGTGGAAGTCTCGGTGCTGGACCGTGCGCAAAGTCTGAATGCGACTTCGGATTCGGGCCGCACCCACACCAACTTCCCGCTGACGGCGGTGTGCTATCCGGGTGATGACCTTGGCTTGCACCTGTCCTATGACCAGCGTTATTTCGATGAGTCCACCGTCGAGCGCATGCTCGGCGAGTTCAAGCGCTTGCTGTTGGCGTTGGTCGAAGGCTTCCATGGCGATATGGCGGACCTGCCGCTGCTGGGTGCCGAAGAGCAGGACTTCCTGATCCACGGCTGCAACCAGAGCGAACACGCCTACCCCCTGGAGCAGAGCTACGTTGCATTGTTTGAAGCGCAAGTGGCTGCGCATCCGCAGCGGATTGCCGCCAGTTGCCTGGATCAGCACTACAGCTACCTTGAACTGAACCAGCGCAGTAACCGCCTCGGTCATGCGCTGATTGCGGCTGGCGTCGGACTGGATCAACCGGTGGCGCTGCTGGCCGAACGCAGCCTCGACTTGCTCGGCATGATCATCGGCAGCTTCAAGGCCGGTGCCGGTTATCTGCCACTGGATCCGGGGCTGCCGAGCCAGCGCCTGAGTCGCATCATTGATTTGAGTCGCACGCCGTTGCTGGTGTGCACTCGAGCCTGCCACGCACAAGCACTGGCGTTGCTGGATGAGTTTGGTTGCGCCAGTCGGCCTCGGTTGCTGGTTTGGGAAGAGGTGCAGGCGAGCGCTGTATCGGTGGTCAACCCGGGCGTCTACAGCGGGCCGGATAACCTGGCCTACGTGATCTACACCTCCGGCTCCACCGGTTTGCCCAAGGGCGTGATGGTCGAACAGCGCGGCATGCTCAACAACCAGTTGAGCAAGGTGCCGTACCTGAGCCTGAGCGTGGCTGATGTGATTGCGCAGACCGCTTCGCAAAGCTTCGATATTTCGGTCTGGCAGTTCCTCGCCGCACCGTTGTTCGGCGCGCGGGTGGACATCGTGCCGAACAGCATCGCCCACGACCCGCAAGGTTTGCTCGCCCACGTACAAAGCCAGGGGATCAGCGTGCTGGAAAGCGTGCCGTCGCTGATCCAGGGCATGCTCGCCCAGGAACGCATGAGCCTCGATGGCCTGCGCTGGATGTTGCCGACGGGGGAGGCGATGCCGCCGGAACTGGCGCATCAATGGCTGCTGCGCTACCCGGATATCGGGCTGGTGAATGCCTATGGCCCGGCGGAATGCTCGGACGACGTGGCGTTCTTCCGCGTCGACATGGGCTCCACCCGCGGCAGCTACTTGCCGATCGGAACGCCGACGGACAACAACCGCCTGTACCTGCTCGACGGTGCGCTGGAACTGGTGCCGCTGGGGGCAGTGGGAGAGTTGTGCGTCGCTGGCACCGGCGTCGGGCGCGGCTACGTCAGCGATCCGCTGCGCACGGCCCAGGTGTTTGTGCCGAACCCGTTCGGTGCACCGGGCGATCGCCTGTATCGCACCGGCGACCTGGCGCGCCGTCGCAGTGACGGCGTGCTGGAGTACGTCGGGCGTATCGACCACCAGGTGAAGATTCGTGGTTACCGCATCGAACTGGGTGAAATCGAAGCGCGCCTGCATGAGCGGCCGGAGGTCCGCGACGCGGCGGTCGGTGTGCAGGAAGGGGTCAATGGCAAGCATCTGGTGGGCTATCTGGTTGCGGCGGATTCGACGCTCAATCCGGCTGAACGTCTGGAGGGTATCAAGCAACGCCTGCGCGCGGAGCTGCCGGAATACATGGTGCCGCTGCACTGGCTGTGGCTCGACAAGCTGCCGCTCAACGCCAACGGCAAACTGGACCGCAAGGCCCTGCCGGCGCTGGAGATCGGCCAGTTGCAAAGCCAGGACTACCAGGCGCCGCGCAACGACCTGGAGCAGACTTTGGCGGATATCTGGGCCGAGGTGCTGAAGGTCAAGAAAGTCGGCATCCGCGACAACTTCTTCGAACTGGGCGGGCATTCGCTGCTGGCCACGCAGATCGCCTCGCGGGTGCAGAAAACCCTGCAGCGGGATGTGCCGCTGCGGGCGATGTTCGAATGCAGCACGGTGGAGGAACTGGCCGAGTACATCGGCGGGTTGGCGGCCAGCGATATCACCGAGGAGAAGGTGGATCGGTTGAATGATTTGATGGCGGAGCTGGAGGGGCTTTGACTTTCTAGCGCCTGCACTGGCCCCTTCGCGAGTAGGCTCGCTCCCACAGGTTCGTTGGTGAACACAATATGTGTCAACACCGCAAAACCCTGTGGGAGCGAGCCTGCTCGCGATGAGGCCGGTACAGACGCATACAATCGTGTGATTGACTGCGGACCGTCTGCCGCTCAATCTTCCGGCTTCATTTTCAAACGGAGCCACTGCGATGCCCTTCGTGACCCTGGACGGCCAACCCCTCCACTACATCGATCAAGGCACCGGCCCGGCGGTCCTGCTGGCCGGAAGTTACCTGTGGGACCAGGCCATGTGGGCACCGCAGATTGCCGCGTTGTCGCAACAGTACCGGGTGATCGCCCTGGACCTGTGGGGCCACGGTGAATCCGGGCCGCTGCCTGCCGGTACAACGTCGCTGGATCACATCGCCCGCCAGGCTTTGGCGCTGCTCGATCATCTGGACATCGATCGTGTGACCCTGGTCGGCCTGTCGGTGGGGGGCATGTGGGGTGTGCGTCTGGCGCTGTCGGCACCACAACGGCTCAACGGGCTGGTGTTGATGGGCACCTACGTCGGTGTAGAGCCGGAACCGACCCGGCAGCACTACTTTTCGCTGTTCAAGATGATTGAAGAAACCGGCGTCATCTCACCGCAGTTGCTGGATATCGTGGTGCCGATCTTTTTCCGTCCGGGCATCGATCCGCAGTCGGCGCTGTACCAGGAGTTTCGCGCCAAACTCGCCGCGCTGCCGCCTGAGCGGTTGCGCGAAAGCATCGTGCCGATGGGGCGGATTACCTTTGGCCGGGATGACCTGTTGCCGCGCCTGGGCGAGTTGAATGCCGCGACGACGCTGCTGATGTGTGGCGATCAGGACAAGCCACGTCCGCCGAGTGAAACGCAGGAAATGGCCGGGTTGATTGGCTGCCCGTATGTGCTGGTGCCGGAGGCGGGGCATATTTCCAATCTGGAAAACCCGGGGGGCGTGACCGAGGCACTGCTCGAGTTTTTAGCCCAGAGAAATTAGTCGTTAGTACTGACGCCATCGCGAGCAGGCTCGCTCCCACAGGTTTTGTGAGCGCCACAAGTCCACTGTGGGAGCGAGCCAGCTCGCGATGGCGGCGATGAGGTCACTTAGGCCCAAGAATCTTCGCCAGTTTATCCGGCGACGGCGCCCCTTGCTGTTGCTGCAACTCGCCCTTGTCATCCATGTAGAAAATCGCCGGAGTGGCTTGCAGCTCCAGGTCTTCCATCAGTTGCATATTGGCCGCGAGTTTCGCCTGAATCGCCGGCGGCACATTCTTCAAGGCCTTGAGCGAACTGCCCTTGCCAGCGGCTTCGTGGTCGTGCAGGGCCTTTTGCGGATCCTTGGCGGCGAGCAGCGCGGCGGATTTGCCCGGGCTGTCCTCACGAATGATCCCGACCATGATGTGCCGCAGCTGCACCTTGCCAGCCTTGACCCACGGCCGCGCCTGTTCCCAGAACATGCTGCAGTAAGGGCAGTTCGGGTCACTGAACATGTAGACGATCCGCGGTGCATCTTTCTTGCCATCGGCGATCCAGTTGCTCGCTTCCATCTTGCCCCAGACTTCCTTGGACATTGGCGCGTACACCAGTTTCTGCAACGGCGCGCTGCTCAGGTCATTGCCTTGCGCGTCGTACAGATTGCCCAGCAAAACGTGCTTGCCATCGGGCGTCAGGTACAGCGCCATGCCGCGGTTCTGGTATCGCGCCGCATAACCGCGCAAGCCGTCGGGGGCGTCGAATTGACCGACGATTTTCGCGCCCTTGGCTTCGATCTTCTTGATCGCCTCGGGCAGCTCTTCGGCCTGCACCGTCGGCAGGTGCAACAGGGCGGCGCCCAGGCTCAGGGTCAGCAGATGGCGGAGGCGGGGCATGGCAGTTTCCTTGAAGAAGTGGCAGGTACGGAATCGAAGTTTTCCAGGGCGCGGGCCAGGCTGGCTTGCGACAGCTCGCCCAGATGACTGCCCAGCAGGCGACCGTCGGGGCTATAGAAAAGCGTAGTTGGCAATGCCATGGAGCCGACGGCCTGACCCAGGCGACCGCTGCCGTCGAACAGTACGTTGGACAGGCTCAGGCCCTGGGTTTCCAGGAACGTGCTGACGCTTTGCATGCTTTCGGCCTGATTGACGAACAGGAAGGTCAGGTCAGGGCGCTGTTGCTGGGCGTGTTCCAGCACCGGCATTTCCCGGCGGCAGGGCGGGCACCAGGTGGCCCAGAGATTGATCACCAGCGGGCCGCCCTTGTAGTCCGCCAATTGCACGGTTTCACCGGCGGAATTGCGCAGGCTGATGTCCGGCAGGCGCGTGCCCTGTTCAAAAATGGTCAGCGAGAAGGTCGCCAGCAACCAGAACGCCAGGCCGCTGGCCACGCCGAAGCCCAGCGGACGGCGCAGGCCCGGGCGACGCCAGCCACGGTACAGCGTGGCGAGCACCAGCGCGATGACGCCCGGCCAGGCGAGGAAACCGCCGTCGCGCAGGTCGATGACCTGCCAGGGATCGATGCGATAGTGCGTCCAGTAAACGGCGACGAAACCGATCCGCGCCGCGAGCATGCCGATCAGGAACAGGCCGAACAGCACCGACTCAGGGTTCTCGCCACCGCGTTTGGCCACCCGCCAGCCGACGAACGTCGCCAGCACCAATGCACTGATCAGCAGCAGATGGTTAAGCGCGATGGCAAAGGTGCCGAGGGTAAAAGTCAGCATTAACGGGCGTCTCGGGTGGTGGTCCAGCGTTGCAGGAAAGTGTCGGCATTGACCTCGCCGGTGATGCGCTGGCTGCGCCGCTCGATGCCGTCGACACCTATCCACAGCAAGCTCGGTGGGCCTGGCACTTTGTAACGGCCGAGCAGTTCGCGGCTGGCGGCATTGTCGGCGGTGACGTCCAGTCGGAGCAAGCGCACGTCGCTCAAGGCTTCCAGGACATGAGCTTTGCCGAAGACCTGTTTTTCCATGACCTTGCACGACACGCACCAGTCGGCGTAGTAGTCCAGCAGCACCCATTGGCCCTGCACTTGCGCCGCGTCGAGTTCCCGTTGCAGGGAAGCAGGGTCCTTGATCGTGGTAAAGGCGTCGTGGCCGGTCGGCACGGCGGCGACGGCCGAGCTGGAAGCGCGGAAGACCTGCAACGGCTTGAACAGATCATCACTGCCTCCCGCCGCGCCGATCATCAACAGGCTGCCCCACAAACCAAGCAGGAGCGAGGTGGCGCCGAACAGATGAGCGATGCGCCCGAAACCGTCTGACTGCTTCCAGGCGCTGTAAGCCGCGATCAGCAGCAATGCACCACACAAGCCGACCCACAGCGATTCATCCAGCACCGGGCGCAGCATCAGCAACGCCGTGGCGAGGAACAGGAAGCCGAAGATGCCTTTTAACAGGTTCATCCAGGCGCCAGGCTTGGGCAGGAAGCGATTGCCAACCGTCACCAGCAGCAACAACGGCACACCGATGCCGATGCCCATGGCAAACAGGATCAACCCACCGTGCAGCGCGTTGCCGCTCTGCGCGATATAGAGCAGCGCGCCAGCCAGCGGCGCGGTCATGCACGGGCCGACCAGCAGACCGGACAACGCGCCCAGCGCGCCAGCGCCGATCAGGCTGCCACCGCGCTGATTGCGTGAGACGTGTTCCAGTCGATCGCGCACGGCCACCGGCAGTTGCAGCTCGAAGAAGCCGAACATCGGCAACGCCAGCAGCACGAAAATCGTCGCGAAACTGCCCAGCAGCCAAGGGTTTTGCAACCAGGCTTGCAGGTTCGCCCCGAGGGATGCAGCCAACACACCCATCGCCGCGTACACCAGCGCCATGCTCACCACATAACTGCAGGCCAGGGCTACGCCGCGCCTCGGCGTAGCGCCGCTGCCGACGATCAATCCAGCCAGAATGGGCAGCATCGGCAGCGAACACGGGGTGAACGCCAGCAGCAGGCCCAGACCGAAGAACACCAACAGGCTCCAACCCAGTGCACGTTGCTGCAGATTGCTGGCCAGGGCCTGGTCCGGCGCTTCATTGGCCGTACTCAGGGCATTTGAGTTGCCCAGGTCCACAATCCTGGTTTGCGGTGGATAACACAGCCCGGCATCGGCGCACCCCTGGTAACCGACCTTGACCTGACCGCTGGCGCCCGCAGGGATCTTCAGTTCCAGGCCTTGACGGTAGACCTGCTGTTCACCGAAAAACTCGTCGCTGTGGGCTTCGCCCTCCGGCAACGCTGGATGCTGGTCGACAGGCAAACCGTCGAACTTCAACCGTTTCTGATACAGGTAATAGCCATCGGCAATCTGCCAGAACAGCTGGGTTTCGCCGGACTCAAGGCGTTCAGAGGTGAGAACGAACGCTTTGTCGACGGGGAGAAAGTCGGGTTTTGTCTCGAACGGATTGCTGCCAGCCTGGGTCAGGCCGGAGAATAGCAGGGCGACGAGAAGAATCAGCTGACGCATGGAAAAGCCTTATCCTTTAGCAAGTGGGCTGCACAATGGGCGGTGGCGATTAACCGATGATTAACCCTGGCCGCCTTGTGGCAGGGGCACTTGCGGCATAATGTCCGCTTAATCGGTCACCGGCCTAATCAGCTTTATTTACACGAGGCTTTCCATGCACGTACTGGTTTGCGAAGACGATGAGTTGATTGCCAGCGGCATCGTCGCCGGCCTGACAGCCCAAGGCCTGACCGTAGAACATGTCGCCACCGCGTCGGCGGCCCGGGCGATGCTCAAGGTGGCCGAATTCGATGTCATGGTGCTTGACCTCGGGCTGCCGGACGAAGACGGTCTCAAGCTCTTGCAGCAACTGCGCCACAACGGCCTGGAGTTGCCGGTGCTGATCCTCACGGCCCGCGACTCGGTAACCGATCGTGTCGACGGCTTGCAGGCCGGTGCCGACGATTATCTGCTCAAGCCGTTCGACCTGCGCGAACTCGCTGCGCGTTTGCACACGCTGTTGCGGCGGGTGGCCGGACGCAGCGTCAACCTGATCGAGCACGGTGCCCTGACTTACGACCCGAGTAGTCGCGAAACCACCCTTGGCGGCCAGTCGGTGGACCTGTCGCGCCGCGAGCAGTCGCTGTTGCAGGCGCTGCTGCATAACCGCGGCCGGGTGCTGTCGACCGAGCAGCTCAAGGACAGCGTCTACGGTTTCAACGATGAACTGGAGAGCAATGCCCTCAACGTCCATATCCATCACCTGCGGCGCAAGCTCGGCAACGGCATCGTCGAGACCGTGCGCGGCCTGGGTTATCGCCTGGGGCCGGCCGATGGCGGAGATCAATCAAAGTGATGAGCCTGCGTTTGCGCCTGAGCCTGACACTCGGCGGCGCTTTTGCCCTGATCTGGGCCTTGGCTGCGGCCTGGATGCTCAGCGATTTGCGCAATCAGATGATGTTTTCCCTCGACCAGCGCCTGGTGGCGTCGGCGCGCATGGTCGCCGGGCTCATGGAGCAATTGCCAGCGTTGCCGAGCAAGGGCGAGGGCACCCATTTCAGTGCCGAACAACTGAATATTCCCGGTGGCATGGCGTGTCAGGTCAGTTCTCTGCGGGGTGAAATCCTCGCCCGCAGCCACAGCGATCCGGGGCAAACCCTGGAAGCCGAGAAAATGGGTTTCCACGATCAGATCATCGACGGCGCGCCGTGGCGCAGTTTCACCCTGGCCCGTGGCGACCTGCGGATCACCACGGCCGACCGGCAGATCGAACGCGAGGCGCTGAACATGTCGATCCTGCTGGCCGCTTCAGTGCCGGTGGGCGTGGCGCTGCTCGGTTGCCTGTGCCTGCTCTGGCTCGGCATCGGCCAGGGACTGGCGCCGCTCAACCGCATGCGCGACGCCTTGATGCGCCGCAGCCCCGACTCCTTGGAGCCTTTGCAGGTCCAGCCGTTGCCCAGCGAACTGCAACCGTTGCTCGACACGCAGAACCAGTTGTTCCAGCGCATCGGCAAGACCATCGAACGCGAACGTCGACTGACCGGTGACGCAGCCCATGAATTGCGCAGCCCGCTGACCGCGATCAAGACCCACCTGCAAGTGGCGCGCATGACCGAAGGCGCGGCCCGGGATCAGTCCCTGGCCCGGGCCGAAGAGGGTGCCGATCGCCTGCACCGCACGCTTGAACAATTGTTGTTGCTGGCGCGGGTCGAGGGCAGCCTGTCATTTGATGATGGCGTGCAGTGCAATGCCGAGCAGGTGGCGAAACTCGCAATTCAGGACACGGCCGGTGGTGATCGTCAACGCATCAGGCTCCAGCTGCCGACCAGGGTCTCTCACGCCCCGGTGAAAATGCCCGCGGTGCTGTCGATTGCGGCACTGCGCAACCTGTTGGACAACGCCTTGCGCCATACACCGGGCGACGGGCCGGTGGAGCTGAGCCTGCAAACCACCGGTAACCGCGTGCAGTTCGTGGTACGCGACCATGGCCCGGGCATTGCCGAAGACGACCTGCAACACCTGACCCAACGCTTCTGGCGCAACGGCCAGAGCAACGGCTGCGGGCTCGGCCTGGCGATTGTCCAGGCAATCGTCCAGCGCTGCGGCTGCTCCCTGCGTTTCGACAGTCGGCCGGATGGATTGCGGGTGGAGCTGACGATGCCGTTGCAACCCGTCTAAAACACCACAAAACCTCCTACAGGGATCTCTGTCGCACATCAAATGTAACTTCTCTCGATTGGCCGCCCGGACCTTGCAGGGCTATCGTTGCTCATACTCAATGGATTGAGGTGACCGCACCATGGAAGCATCCGTACGCACCTGCAAGGCAACCCCGGCCGACGCCGGCATCATCAGTCGCATCATCGAGCGCTCCATTCGGGTCGGTTGCGCGCTCGACCATCGCAACAACCTGCGAACCGTTGCCAACTGGACCCACAACAAGACCATCGAACACATTCTTCCCTGGTTCACCGACCGGCGGTTGTACCTGAACATCGCGCTGTTACAGGACAAGCCCGTGGGTGTCGCCATGGCCGCCAGCAACGGCAAGGTAGCGTTCTGTTACGTACTACCGGAATGGTTTCGTCGCGGAGTCGGGCAGGCGCTGGTGCGCGATCTCGAAGGCTGGTTGATCGAACAAGGCCTGCGTCATTCACGACTCAACAGCACCCGCACCGGCGAGGCCTTTTACCGGCGCCTGGGTTATCAGGCGTACGCCAAAGCGTTCGCGGTAGCGGGCCTCTATGCCATCCCCATGCACAAAGCGTTGCCTGAGGTCTAAATCCTCGGGCTCCTGATGCGTTTCCAGAACAGGAAAACCTTATTGAGGGGTCGAGAGATGTCAGTCGCTACCAGGCTTATGGAAGACCAGTCGGCCCGGATTGCTCCGGTGCCGGCCGAGACGCTTTATCAGTTCAACGAATCGCCGTTGCTGGCGCGTCAAAGACAGCAGGAGTCCAACGCCCGCAGTTACCCGCGACGTATTCCCCTGGCACTCAAGCGCGCCAAGGGCCTGTATGTCGAAGACGTCGAAGGCCGCACGTTCATCGATTGCCTGGCCGGCGCCGGCACGCTGGCCCTGGGGCACAACCACCCGGTGGTGATCGAAGCGATCCAGCGCGTGCTGAGCGACGAACTGCCGCTGCACACCCTGGACCTGACCACGCCGGTCAAGGATCAGTTCGTCCAGGACCTGTTCGGCTTGTTACCGCCAGCCTTGGCGGCTGAAGCGAAGATCCAGTTCTGCGGTCCCACCGGTACCGATGCGGTGGAAGCTGCGCTGAAACTGGTGCGGACGGCCACCGGCCGCAGTACCGTGCTGTCGTTCCAGGGCGGCTACCACGGCATGAGCCAGGGCGCGCTGAGCCTGATGGGCAGCCTCGGGCCGAAAAGGCCCTTGGGCGCCTTGCTCAGTAGCGGCGTGCAGTTCATGCCATACCCTTACGATTTCCGTTGCCCGTTTGGCCTGGGTGGCGCGCAGGGGGTGAAGGCCAACCTCAACTACCTGGAAAACCTGCTGAACGATCCCGAGGCCGGCGTGCAACTGCCGGCGGCTGTGATCGTTGAAGTGGTACAGGGGGAGGGCGGAGTCATTCCGGCCGATCTCGACTGGTTGCGCGGCTTGCGCCGGATTACCGAAAAAGCCGGCGTGGCGTTGATCGTCGACGAGATTCAGAGCGGTTTTGCCCGCACCGGCAAGATGTTTGCTTTCGAGCACGCCGGGATCATTCCGGACGTGGTGGTGATGTCCAAGGCCATCGGCGGCAGCTTGCCATTAGCCGTGGTGGTCTATCGCGACTGGCTCGACACCTGGCTGCCGGGCGCCCATGCCGGGACCTTCCGTGGCAATCAAATGGCGATGGCCGCCGGTTCCGCCGTGATGCGTTACCTGGTCGAACACAAGGTTTGCGAACATGCCGCCGCCATGGGCGAACGCCTGAGCGAGCACCTGCGCATCCTGCAGAGCGATTTCCCGCATCTGGGCGATATTCGTGGTCGAGGCCTGATGCTCGGTGTGGAGCTGGTAGATCCGACCGGCGCGCCGGATGCCCTAGGTCATCCACCGGCGTTTGCGCGACTGGCGCCGCTGGTGCAGCGCGAATGCCTAAAACGCGGCTTGATCCTTGAGCTGGGTGGCCGCCATGGTGCCGTGGTGCGCTTCCTGCCACCGCTGGTGATCACCGCCGCAGAAATCGATCGAGTGGCCGAGATATTCGGCAGGGCCTTGGCTGCTGCCACAGTCAGCCTCTAAATTTTCCGGGCCCTGGAACGTTCCTTCTACATAGCGGCTGCATATAGCGTACAGCCCACCCTACAGCGATGGAGAGACAGCATGACGTCAGTATTCGACCGTGAGGACATCCTCTTTCAGGTCGTGGTCAACCATGAAGAACAATACTCGATCTGGCCCGACTACAAAGCGGTGCCTGAGGGGTGGCGTACCGTGGGCAAAAGCGGGCTGAAAAAAGAATGCCTGGCCTACATTGAAGAGACCTGGACCGATATGCGTCCGCTGAGTCTGCGCCAGAAGATGGACGAGCAGGTGGCTGTGGCGCACTGAGTCAATCGCCTGAAAAAAGCCCGCTGAACCGGAACGGTCAGCGGGCGTTTTTAAAGGATCGCAGCCTTCGGCAGCTCCTACAGGACGCACATCTTTTCCCTGTAGGAGCTGCCGAAGGCTGCGATCTTTTGATCTTAGGCCGAAGGCCCGTTGCTAAACCCCTTGATCACCAGATCCACATTCCCCTCCAGCTCACCTACCGGATCCTCGGCATCGGTGCTCAACACCACCAACCGACTCCCGGCCTCAGTAATCGCCGCTTTCACCGCCTCCGAAGGCTGCCGGTGATGCAATACCACCGCCACATCATTGTCCTTGAGCGTCGCGCCCAATGCCTTGAGCGCTTCCGGCGTCCATTCGGCATCCGGCCGCGCATCCAGCCCCACCAGCTCCAAATTGAGCCCACCGATCAGGTAACCAAAGTGATCGCTAAGGCTCAGCATACTAAGGTTATCGGCCGCCGCCAGGCGCGCTTCGCTGTCGGCGCTGAGTTTGAGCAAACGCTGTTTCAGCGCCGCCAGGTTCGCCTCGATCGCAGGTTTGGCCGTGGGGGCCAGGCGTATCAGGTCCGCCGCCATCACGTCGGCCATGCGTCCCATATTGTTGCTGGCCAGCCAGGGCTGACTGTTCAAGCCATCGACCTTGTTGCCCGGCTGCACGGCAATGCCGGGCAGGGCGCCATCCATCGGTCGGGCCGCGTCGACTTCGACGATGCGGATATTGCTGCGTCGGGAGATCGGGTACAGCGGATCGTCCGGCCACAGCGAGCGCAAGCCGATCACCGCATCGGCGTCCGTCGCCAGTTTGGCCAGCGCCGGTGCACCACGACCGGTGAAGTAGGCGGTCTGGCGACTGCCGGGCAGGTTGGCTGGCGCCGCGCGCTCAAGGCTGACATCGGTGCCTTTGAGCAGCACTTCGCCCAGACCGTAGGTGATTGGCAGTGACGCCAGCACCCGCAGCGGTTTGCTGCTGTCGGCGCCGAAGGATGTCGTGGCCAGCCCGCACAGGGCGAGCGCCAGGGTCAGTTGTCGCAGAGCAAATGACATTTATCCAAGGTTCCCTTTGAGGCTGGGGACGACGCCGCGCGCGATGGCGGCCAATGCGAAGGCGATACCGGCTACCAGGATGATCGCGGCACCAGACGGGATCGGCAGGTCAAAGACAATCGGCGCGAGAATCCCGCACAGCGTGCTCACCGTGGCGATCAGCACCGAGCACCAGAAGAAGCCCTTCAGTGACTGGCTGAGCAGGCGCGCCGCCGCGGCCGGTATCACCAGCAGCGCACCGACCAGGATGGCGCCGATGACTTTCACGGCGGCGACGGTGATCAGCGTCACCAGAATCACGAACAGATAATCCAGGGACCTCACCGCCACCCCGCGCACCGCCGCCAATTGCGGGTTGAAGCTGGCGAGCATGATGCGGTTGTAGAGCGGCAAGGCCAGGGCCATGACCAGTGAGCCGACGATGGCCAACACCAGCAGGTCATTGCCGTTGACCGTCAGCACTGAGCCAAACAGCACGTTTTCGAGGATGTGTACGTTGATCTTGCCCGCCAGGATCAGCAGCAGGCTGGCACCCAGCGCCAACGACACCGACAGAAACACACCGATCAACGTATCCGGCGCCAGACCCGTGCGGTTGCGCAAGTAGTTGAGCAAAATGCCGAACAGCAGGCAGTAGCCGAACAGGCTGCCGTAGGGCCCGGTGTAGGGTTCGCCCAAAAGGATGCCGATGGCCACGCCGGTCAGCGCCGCGTGACCCACCGCTTCGGAGAAAAACGCGAAGCGCTTGACCACCACCAAGGTGCCCAAACCGCCCAGCACCGGGCCGATCAACAGGCCGGCGAGCAAGGCGTTGACCACAAACCCATAGGCCAGCGCCTCAGGCAGATAACCCGACGAGGCCCAGCCCTGGACCATCAAACGAAAGGCTTCGTAACTCATCAGGCAGCGCTCCGTGGATGGGTCGAAAACAAGGTCAGCAGGCGATCAGGGGTCAACGCCTGTTGCGGTGTGGCGTCGAACAGCACTCGGCGGTTCAGCCCGGTGACGTGATCGGCCAGGCGTGCGACCGCTTCAAGATCGTGCTCGATCCACAGCACGGTGATGCCCGCTGCGCGCCAGTCGCCCAGCAAGCGTTCGAACACTCGGATTCCGGCTTCATCGAGGGCCGACATCGGTTCGTCGAGTACCAGCAATTGCGGCGCCGGAATCAGCCCTTGCGCCAACAAGACCCGCTGGCGCTCGCCGCCCGACAGCGCGCCCATGCGGCGCTTGCGCTTGTCCTGCATGCCGACCCGTTCCAGCGCCTCGCCAACCGCCTTCGCGTAGTGCTTGCTCAAGCCGAGGAACGCCGGGCGCCGCTGGCACATCGCGGCCATGAAATCGTCGACGGTCATCGGCAAGCCGCGATCGAATTCCAGCGCCTGGGGCACGTAACCGATCGTTCCCGGTTCGCCCGGCCATTGCAGGCTCAAGCGGCCCTGGTGCGGCATCTGCCCGAGCAGGGTCTTGATCAGCGAACTTTTGCCGCCACCGTTGGGGCCGACCAGCGCATGCACGCTGCCGGGGCGGACTTGAAAAGTGACATTGTCGAGGATCGTCGTGCGACCGAGGGTCAGGCTGACATGAGCAAAACCCAGGGTCGGCCCCGAAACCTGTGGGAGTGAGCCTGCTCGCGATTGCGGTGTGTCATTCAATGATGATGTCGCCTGACTGGACGCCTTCGCGAGCAGGCTCGCTCCCACAGGGGATTCTGCATCGGCCAGGATGGTTTCTTTCGATGTCATGCCCCAGACTCCTGAATCGCCCGCACCACGGTGTTGAGGTTGCCGGTCATTTCCTTTTCGTACTTGTCGGCGGTGTATTCGCCGTAGGAGATATGCGACAGCGGGTACAGCTTCACCCCGGATTCGCGCTGGATGGTGTCGACGTAAGTGGAAGGGAAATCCATCTCCGAGAAGATCACTTTGACGTCCAGCTCGCGCAGTTGGTCGATGGTTTTTTTCAGCTGGCTCGGGCTGGGTTCGATGCCGTGGGCCGGTTCGACCACCGCTGTCACTTCCAGGCCGAATTCGCGCAGCAGGTAATCGTAGGCAGCGTGAACCGTGGCCACGCGCAATTCGGCGTTCGGCGCCTCGGTCAATTTGGCCAGGGCGTCGGCGCGCATCTTGCGCAGGCGCTTGCTGTAGGCACGGGCGTTCTCGGTGTAGGTCTTGGCGTTGGCCGGATCGAGTTTTCCCAGTTCACGGGCGATATTGTTGACCTGGGCAATCGAGGCGCTGATCGACAGGAAGGTGTGCGGGTTGACCACTTTGCCCGCGCCACGCGCGGCGACGCCGGTGGCGGCCAGCAGCGGCACGTTTTCGTTGGCCTCGATCACCGGCACGTTCGGCGTTTCACTGGCAGCGATCATGCGGTCGGCGAAGTCGTCATGGCCGACGCCGTTGAGCACGATCACGTCGAGCCCGCCGATGCGCTTGATGTCCTCGGCCCGTGGCTCGTAGGCGTGGGGGTTGAAGCCGGCCGGAATCAGCGGCACCACTTCGGCTTTGTCGCCGACAATGTTGGCCACGTAGCTGTAATACGGGTGCAGGGTGATGCCGATGCGCAGGCGCTTGGCCTCTTCGGCGCTGGCCAGGGGTGTCAGCAGGCAGGCCAGCAGGCCGACCAGTGACAGGCGCAGGAAAGAACGTAGCGATGAAATAGGCATGGGAAAGCGGTCTTCTCTCGGATGAAGGCGAGGATTCAGTGCCGGTGCTGGCGGGTCACGCCGGCATCGAATTGCGCGACGATCTGCTGCCAGCCGGCGCCTTCGAGCGCGGCATCGCTGAGGTCGGCAGGAGCCTCGAGGTCGGTGGCGCGGTTGAGCCAGATGTCCGGGGCGTCGTCGTCTGCACTCAGGCGCATCAGGAACGAGCCGGCCACGGTGGCGCTCTGGCTCTGTCCGAAGTACGCCTTGGTGTCGAGCAACTGCCAGGCATGGCCACCCCGGCTAACTGAGCTGGCGTCCTTGGCAAAGGGTGCAAAGCCTTCATCGGCGAGGGTTTCAGGTGTCGGCAGGCTGTGTTGTTCCTGGCGCAACAAGTGAATCTCATCCAGCGTCACGCGCAAATCGGCGTAGATACCTTGTTCGGACGCGCTCAGATCGCGGCGGGCATCCAGTTGATGGCTGTTAACGCTGCTCACTTGCTGCGACTCGCCGCGCCAGGCGACCACCGAACCGGCCACCGCCAGGATCATCAGGCACAACAGCAATACGTAGAGGGTTTCATGGCCGGCACCGGCCGGGCGGACGATTTGGCTGGTTGGCGTACTCATGGGCTTTCGATGTCCGCCTGGTCGATCTCGACCACATGGCCGGGGCCTGCGTCGAACAGCACATAGAACTCGGCCCCGGGCTTCTTGAAGGTCAAGGTCGAATCGGCCCCGAGCTTGCCCGGCACCAGAATGGTTTCGTCGTAGCCGATCACGTCCAGGGTCACGCCCGGTGCACCACTGCCGTCGGAAAAACCGCCGGTGCACTTGATCTGCTCGGCGTCGATGGCCTTGCATTCGCACATCGGGTTGTGGGCCAGGGCGCTGGCGCTGAAGCCGGCACAGAGCACCAGCAACGCGGCGCTCAACGGGCGGATAGGTTTGATCATGGTTTGCCTCCTTGGGTGGACAGCCAGGCGAGAGTGGCGGGGGAGGCCTGGCTCAGAGGAATGGATGCCTGATGCATGGAGCCGTCCCAACCTTCCATGGTGATCCACAGTTCGGCGTCGGCCTTGGTTTTTTCCGGGACCGGCAGCATGGCGCCCATGCGGTAGGGCGTGCCGAAGAAAATCACCCCGGCGGCGCGCAGGCTGCGTGGCTTGCCGATGCGCAGGTAAGTCGCCTTGACCTGCTCGCGGCAGCTGTCGCACAGCGCGGCGTTGAAGCTCTTCATGTAGCCGGCCGGACCATCGGGCCGTGGTGCTTCGTTACGAAGTTCGGCCAGGCGCAGGCTCCAGGGTCCGACCTGGACTTCGCCGATTTCCCGCTCGCCCAGGCCCGTGTCACCGCGAAACAGCGCGGCATCGGCGAAATATTTGGGCATGAAACCCAGCGGCACCAGCAACAGCAGGACGTTGATGTGGAAACGCCATTTGTGCCAGAAGCGGCTCAGCGTCAAACGGGGTGCTTGAGTCGCGACCTGGCTCATTGGCTGACCTCCGTGGTTTCACCGCTGCTGGCCGTAGCAGGCTCGATGCGTGGGCGTTTGTTGCTGCGCTTGAGGGCGTTGGCCGTGGCCAGGGCGGTGCGCTTGGTCCAGATCAACAGGCCGCTGAGCACCATCATGCTCAACAGCAGGCCGAAGAAGCACCAGATCAGCTTGATCCAGATACCGCCGAAATCACCGGTGTGCAGCGGACGCATGGATTCGGTCACGAACTCAAGGCCCGAGCGGTCCGACAGCAGGCGCGTGGCGGCGACTTCGCCGGTGTACGGGTTGATGTCGGCGGTCTGGAACATCAGCGGATACCAACTGCGCCCGCCCACCGACAGGTAGCTGTAGGCATTGGCCGGCATAC
Source organism: Pseudomonas sp. LBUM1649 (assembly GCF_059716155.1). Taxonomy (NCBI): domain Bacteria; kingdom Pseudomonadati; phylum Pseudomonadota; class Gammaproteobacteria; order Pseudomonadales; family Pseudomonadaceae; genus Pseudomonas; species Pseudomonas sp. LBUM1649. The sequence continues at coordinate 4,765,477 of NZ_CP166807.1, read as the reverse complement.
TGACAAAGCTCTCGTCGAGCCCCGGAATACGCTCCTTGGCCTCGCGGATCGCCGCCTGCAGGCTGATCATCGGAGTGGGCGATCCATCGGTGGTGAGCGGCACGCTTTCACGCGGGACCACGGCAGCCACCGGCGCGGTGGAGATGGAAATCTGGTTATCGAACATGAACGCTTCGATCAGGAACCAGGTGCTGGTGACGGAAATGACCGCGATGAACCAGATCGACCAGATGCCGCTGAGACGGTGGAAATCTCCCCAGAAAATCCGGGCGCCATGGCGAATGCGCAGGGTTGGCCGGAAAAAGCCTTTCCAGAAGCGCTTGTACACCACCAGCCCGGTCACCAGGGAGGCCAGCATCGGCAGGCTGAGGAACGACACCAGGTACCAGCCCCAGCTGTAGCCGTTGGTGAACGGCACCAGCCACCAGCCGTGCAGGGCACGCGTGAACGCCTGGAAGTTGAATTGCGGAGCGGGGCCCTGAATGGCACCGGTGTAAGGGTTGACGTACACCGTCAACGCACGCCCGTCGGGGTAGGTGACGCTGACGTCCAGCGCGAAATGCGCTTCGTCGGGGCGGCTGATGCTGTCGACGATGATGTCGGGTTCGGCTTGCTTGATCGCGGCGACGACCTGGTCGTAATTGAGCCGCGGCGCATCGTCCGCAGGCTGGCTGGCGCGCATTTGCGGATTAGCCAGCCAGACGATCTCCTGGCTGACCACCGCCAGCGTGCCGGTCACACAGACGATCAGGACGAAAAACCAGATCGGCAGTGCCAGCCAGCTATGGACCAGGAACCAGATTTTTGAACGGGATTTCTTCGACATGAATAAGGGTCTTATATCGATGAAAAGGCCTCTACTACGGCTTCGCAGCCATGAGGCCAATGGAAGGTCCGGTCGTGGCTTTTGCCTACGCAACAGGACTGCATCTATATAGGACGGATGAGCACCCGAAATCCCGAAGGGTGATATGAAAGAAAATGTTTCGTGTTTCGCCAGGCCATCGTCGGAACTCCGGGCGGCGTTCCGACGAAGAGGCCCGCTCAGGCCCCGCAGATGTCACCCTTGCTGGAACATCTCCTTCGCCCGCTGCTCGATCTGCTCCTGGGTCAGATCCTCTTTGCGCGAGGCCAGAAACCACATATGCCCATAGGGATCCTTCAAGGTCCCTGAACGGTCGCCGTAAAACTGATCCTTGACCTCGGAAACCACGATGCCGCCAGCATCGATAGCCTGTTTGTAAGACCTGTCCACATCGGTCACGTACAAATGCAGGCCCACCGACGGTGAGTTGTCCGGATTGCTCAGCGGCCCTTGATCGCACGGAGTGCCGAGCATGATCGGGCAGTCGCCAATGCGCAGTTCAGCGTGGCCGATGCCGCCGTCGGGCATGGCCAGGCGCATGACCTCGATGGCGCCGAAGGCTTTTTTGTAGAAGTCGATGGCTTCAGCCGCTTTTTGAATGCCCAGGTACGGGGTGATGCTGTGATAACCCTCTGGAATGGGTTTAACGCTCATGATGGTTCTCCCTCTTTTTGTTATGGATTGAAGATCGCTCTCCAGCCGAACAATTGTAGGAGCTGCCGAAGGCTGCGATCTTTTGATTTGATCTTCAGCATGTTTCAAGTTCACAAAAAGATCGCCGCCTGCGGCAGCTCCAGCAGGGGATTCCGGAGCGCACGTCACTGTTCAGCCATCAACAGTGAAGCAACAGATTGCTTGTCTTCGTTACGCTAAATTCCCCGGAAATCCCAAGAAGCCCCTTAAAACATTGGCCCACGCCGTCAGGCACAGAAGCTGCAATGACCTTCGATAAATACTGGTATCGAGAGTCTTGTATGTCCCAATCTGCCGTTTATCCGATCAACCCGCAGGCCGCCCACCGGATCGCCGACGAAGCCGAAGCGCTGCAGGTGGCTGAACAGGTCGCCGCGATCCTGCTGGAGCAGGATGCGGAACGCGACCGCATCGCTTTGCCAACGCCTTGTCGGAAACCGGCGGCAAAAACGTGCAGGACATTCAGGCGACCATCCGCCGTTACGGCGACGGTCATGTGATCAATGGACGCAAGGGTTACTGCACCGGGTCGCTGTATGCCCACTGGCTGGCGGTGCTGGCGCTGGATGAAGAGCAGAAGGGCCAGTTGGCCTTCGTCGAGCGCGGCACACCAGGCCTGGTGATTGTCGACGACTGGGACAGCATTGGTCAGCGCACCACCTCCAGCGGCACCGTTTTGGCCGAGAATCTGCACGTCGCGGCGTTCAACCTGTTCCGACGTATCGCTCCTACGAAAACCCGACCCTGGCCGTCCCGTTCGCCCAGTTGAATATTACCAGTACCGGCCGTTTCTCGATGACTACAACAAGACCCGTCACACCGACCTGGTGCCGGTGGTGGGCGTGCACATCGAGCCGTTCGGTGCTTATTCGACCAGGATCAAAAACATCGCCGAGCTCAAGGACGGTGCACCGTTTCAATCCCCAACGACCCGGTCAACACCGGCCGAGCCCTGGTGCTCTTGCACGAAGCGGGTCTGATCAAACTCAAGGACCCAAGCAACACCCTGGCGACCCAACGGGACATCGTTGAAAACCCCAAACACCTGAAAATCCGTGAACTGGAAGGCGCATTGCTGGCGCGTTCGGTGAGTCAGGTCGACCTGGCGTTCGTCTTCGCCAACTACGCCCTGGAAGCCGGGATCGATACCAACAATGCCTTGATCGTGGAGAAGGGCAAGAGCCTGTACATCGAGTTCCTGGTGGCACGGCCGGACAACATCAACGACCCGGGCCTGCAGAAACTGGCCAAGGTGTTGAACTCCGATGAGGTGCGGCAGTTCATCCTGACCCGCTACAAAGGCCAGATTGCGCCGGGGTTCTAACCGTAATGGGTTGTGGCGAGGGGATTTATCCCCGTTGGACTGCGCAGCAGGCCCATTTTTTGGGGCCGCTGTGCAGCCCAGCGGGGATAAATCCCCTCGCCACAGGTATGTAATCAACTCGGCTCCAGCAGCTGCGCCCCCGACCCTTGCTCCCCCAACACATCACCAAAATTACGCAACGGACACGCCTCCATCGACAAACAGCCGCAACCAATGCAGCCATTCAACTTGTCCCGCAACAACGTCAGCTGATTGATCCGCTCATCCAGATCCCGACTCCACTGCGCTGACAACAGCTTCCAGTCCGCCGCCGTGGGGGCGCGGTTATCCGGCAGGGATTTGAGCGCCTCGCCAATCTCCGCCAACGGAATGCCCAGCCGCTGGGCCACCTTGATCAATGCCACCCGCCGCAACACTTCCCGTGGATAGCGTCGCTGGTTGCCCTGATTGCGGTTGCTCTTGATCAATCCCTTGGATTCATAAAAGTGCAGCGCCGTGACCGCGACGCCGCTGCGGGCGGCCAATTGGCCGACGCTGAGTTCTTTATGCAGGTTTTGCGAGGTGATCATTTAAAAAATGCCTCTTGACCTTTACTTAACTGGAGGTTTTACCCTGCATGCCTTCGGATCGCAAGATTCGCCTTGCAACAGAGTGGGGACTATCCATGCACGCGCCAGCGAAACATCGCAGCTTCACCCAACTGATCGAATTCGAAATCGAACCGCAGCAACAACCGGCGCTGGTATCGGCGCTGTCGCAGCAGACCGAGCGTCTGGCCCAGCACCACAGCGGTTTTCTGAGTGCCAGCATCCAGGCCAGCGAAGACGGCCGGCGGGTGCTCAATTACCTGCAATGGCAAACCCGCGAGGCGGGGGAGGCGGCGTTTCAGGCGTTTGAAAGCGGGGAACAGGATTTCTGGCAATTGATTCGCGCCCATCAGGCGAAGACCGTGACCTTTGGCTCGTTCCAGGTGCTGCACAGCCTGGAACGCAGCCACGACCACGCGTTGCACTGCAATCTGCTGGGTTAGATCGACAGCTGCATCAACCGCTCGCCCTGAATGTTTTCCGTGGGCCGGCGTTTGTTGACCGCCAGTTCACCGATCTTGATCAGGCGCGTGCGGGTCACGTTGCGGCTCAGCCCCAGCAGGGCGGCGGTGTGCACCTGGTTGTAGTGGCTGAAACGATAGGCCGCCGAAGACCTGCGCCGTGGCGCGGATCGACGTGGCCAGAGCGGGCGAGGGCGGTAAGGTCAGCAGTTGCATGGGGCACCATTGCGCGTTGCCGCGACCTTGGCCGTGGCGATGGCGGTGGCGCGAGATGCCCGCGTTCTTCGGCGCTGAGGTTCGGGCCTTTGGCCCAGGCCGGCGAAGGGTGTACTCAACGGACCCGGATCGAGCAGCAGTTCCGACTCTTCGACCCGCACCCGTTCGAAGGTGGCGCTGCCACTGTCGGTCTGGCGCTGACCGATGTTGTTCCAGTCGTTGTGCAGGGTGATGCCGCTGCGACCGCTGGGAATGGCGGCGATCAACAGCTTGCCACCGGCGTTTTCGTCCACCGCCGAGGCGATCAACATTTCTGAATCGCTGGCGCCGGAGCAGAAACTTTTCTTGCCGGAAAACTCAGGCCAGCCGCCAAGGTTTTTCACCACGGTGCGGGTGTCCAGCGGGTTGAGGGCATTGCCCCAGAACCAGTTCTTGCGTGCGGTTTGTTCAAACCACGGCTGCCATTGCTCGGGCCGGGCGAACAGGCGCACGGTGGCGAGCATCAGGTGATGGAAACCGAAAACATGGGCAATCGAACTGTCGACCTTGGCGAACTCACGGACGATGGCCAGGGTTTCACTCCAGTGGGCGCCGAGGCCGCCGAACTGGGTGGGAATACTTAACGCGAGCAGGCCGCTTTGGCGTAGGGCATCACGCTCGGCCTTGGGCGTACCGCCGCGTTCGTCGCGCTCGACGGCGGTCAAGGCAAACTCGCGGCCAATTGGCGGGCTGTCTGCAACGGGGATATCAGGGCGCTTTGCGGTTTGGCAGTCACGCGGGAAATTCCTTTGGTTATGTCGGAACCCTGTAGGAGCTGACGAGTGAAGCGAGGCTGCGATCTTTTGATATTGATCTTCAAAGTCAAAAGATCGCAGCCTGCGGCAGCTCCTACAGGATCGGCGTCAGGCTTTGGCTTTCTCGGGCAACACGTCGTTAGCGATCATTTCCCCAACCGGCCCGGTGAGGTTGGTGACACCGCGGCCGGTCAGGCTGGCGTACGGTTCGGGCAACAGCGGGAACACCAGTTCGGCAAAGCGATAGGCCTCTTCGAGGTGCGGGTAGCCGGAGAAGATGAAACTTTCGATTCCCAGGTCGGCATACTCCTTGATCCGCGCCGCCACCTGCTGCGGATCGCCCACCAGCGCCGTCCCCGCACCGCCACGCACCAGGCCGACACCGGCCCACAGGTGGGGCGAGATATCCAGGTTGTCACGACGTCCGTCATGCAGTGCAGCCATGCGCCGTTGACCTCAGTCGATCCAGGGTCGCGGCCATGCGCGCCGACACGGTCGGCGAGATGATCCCGGGCCGAATGGCCACCAGATACCGCAAGCGTTCGGTCAGCGGCACCAGCGCCGAAGCGATCACCCACGAGTCTTCGCAGGAGCGCCCGGTGGGGATCAACACACCGTGGTAACCGGGGCTGTCCGCAGCCTGGGCCACCTGTTTCAGATAATTGAGCGTTACCGGGCGTGCGCCTTGAGTGGTGCCCAAGTAATGGCCGTCGCCGTGGGTCGGCAGAAACCAGAAAACATCCATGAAAAAATCCTTAAGCGATTTTCAGCAGTTTGTTAGGGTGCACGCCGAACAACGGCGCCGCGCGTTCTGCAGCAAGACGAATGCGCGCCTTCAAGGGCTCACTGGTTATTTGGTAGTTGAAGAAATCGGCTTCGGTGGCATACACACCAATCGGCAAGGTCAACGCCTGGAAGAAACTGAACAGTGGCCGCAGTTGATGATCGAGCACCAGCGCGTGACGGTCGCTGCCACCGGTTGCGGCCAGCAGAACCGGTGTGTCGATCAGCGCGTTCAGGTCGATCAGATCGAACAGGTGCTTGAGCAGGCCCGGGTAGGAGCCTCGATAAACCGGCGCGGCAACGATCAGCAAGTCGGCGTTTTCGATCACTTGCAGTTCGGCTTCGACGTCCGCAGCCAATTCCTGACGGGACAGCGCCGCGCCCAGTGGCCGGGCAATGTCACCCAGTTCGATCAGCTTGCTGTCGATCGGCAGTTGCTCGGCCAATTGCGCCAAAATCGCTTGGGTCAGCACCAGGGTGCGCGAAGGGCGCCAGGTACCACCGGAGAGGGCAACGACTTTCAATGGACGCGACATGATCGGTTCCTTTTTAAACAGTTGCTCAGCGAGCAGTGAGTAGTCACCGGGTTGAGCAAGAGTTGTACCAATCCGAGGGCTGCAAGAGCTGCATCAGAAAAACCCGATAGCGACTATCGAGAGCGTTGATTTCTGCTTGGGCAAAGGCGCGAGTAGCCTGTGTTCATTGCCCCGAACCCGATGCCAGGACGCCGAAGATGAAACCTCTAATCGCCACTTTCTTGCTGCTCGCGGTCTCTGTACTTGCCGGATGTGCCAGCCATGTTTCCCCGGAATTGCGCCCCTACACCGCTGAAGAAACCCGGGAGCTGGCGCTGGAAGCACTGAATCGTCGTAGCTTGTCCTTCGACGAATACCACGCGAAAAAAGCCGAATTGCTCGGCGAGCCACAAAAAGCCGTTGGCTTCGACAAGCAGGGCGAAATGAACGCCGAGCGAGCTGTACAGCTGCACGGTCGCCAGAGCTGAGCCAAGACTGTACTGCTCGAACTTTCGCCTAACTGTCCATGGGTTTCCCTGAGCGTTCGCGATAGGGTCAATACCTGACTGACCCCGATGGACTGCCACCCATGACACTCTCACTCGATCTGCTGCTGGCCTTTGCCCTGTTTGCCCTCGTCACCTCGATCACACCCGGTCCGAACAACACCATGTTGCTGGCATCCGGGGTGAACTTCGGCTTTCAGCGGACCATCCCCCACATGCTGGGCATCACCTGCGGATTCTTCGTGCTGGTCGTGGCAGTGGGATTAGGGCTGGGCGCGGTGTTCCAGGCTTATCCTGTTCTCTACACCGTGCTGCGCTACGTCGGTGCGGCGTACTTGCTGTACCTGGCGTGGAAAATCGCCCATTCCGGTCCCGTCTCGGACACCGGGAAAGGCGAGGCCAAGCCGATCAGCTACCTGGGCGCCGCCGCGTTCCAGTGGGTCAATCCCAAGGCCTGGATCATGGCCATCGGTGCCATCAGCACCTACACACCGATGCAGGGCTATTTCACCAACGTGATTGTGATTGCCGCGGTGTTCGCCCTGATCAACCTGCCGAGCGTCGGTGTCTGGGCCGCCTGCGGCACGTTGTTGCGCAACGTTCTCAAGGACCGGCGCTGGTTGCGCCTGTTCAACTGGGGCATGGCCGCGCTGCTGGTGGCGTCGCTGTATCCGATATTGCTCGATAGCTTTAGCTGACGCATCGCTTCAACCGCTTGCCCGATGCCTGTTAAGCTGGCTTTTCAGGAGCGTTCCGACGCACTTTTAAATGAAGTTGTTCTTCTTTAACGGCATCCGATCAGGTATTGGTAACCTTCTGAAAACCGCACGCAGCTCAAAAGGCTGCGTTTCGCCGTTTGCAGTCATGAGCCTCCTGATCCCGGAACACGCTCTGCGAGTCTTTTATGAATAAACGTCCGCTGTATTTCGACTACGCCGCCACCACGCCGGTGGATGAGCGAGTCATCAAGATCATGGTCGAGTGTCTGGGCTTTGATGGTAACTTCGGCAATCCGGCCTCCAGCTCCCACGCCTTTGGCCAACAGGCCCGGCAATCGGTCGAGCAGGCGCGACGCCAGGTCGCCGAACTGGTCGGCGCCATGCCGGAACGGATCGTCTGGACCTCAGGTGCCACCGAATCCAACAACCTTGCCCTCAAGGGTGTTGCCCAGGCACGCGGCTCGGCCTGCGGCCACATCATCACCAGCCAGATTGAACACAAGGCCATCATCGACACCGCCAGGCAGTTGCAGGACAGCGGCGTGGCGGTGACGTACCTGGTGCCGGACGCCGATGGCCTGATCACCGCGCAAGCGGTGAGCGAAGCCATGCGCGAGGACACCTTCCTGGTGTCGCTGATGCTGGTCAATAATGAACTCGGCACGGTCAACGACATCCCGGCCATCGGCCAGGTGGTGCGTGGGCGTAACGCGTTGTTTCATGTCGACGCGGCGCAAGGCGCGGGCAAGGTGGCGATCGACCTGGCGCAGTGGCCGGTGGACCTGATGTCCTTCTCGGCGCACAAGCTCTATGGCCCCAAAGGCATCGGCGCGCTGTATGTCGGCCCGCGTGCGCACCAGCGCCTTCTGGCGCAGATCCACGGCGGCGGTCATGAAGGCGGCCTGCGTTCCGGCACCTTGGCGACCCACCAGATTGCCGCGATGGGCGCGGCCTTTGCCTTGGCCGCGGCATCGTTCGATGAAGAAAAGGCCATGATCGTGCATCTGCGCGAACGCCTGCTTGAACAATTGCTGAGCATACCGGGCGTGCGGCTTAATGGCAGCGTGACTCAACGCATCCCGCATACGTTGAGCCTGACCTTCAGTGAAGGCGAATTCAACTCGGCGACGTTGCTCGCCTCGATGGCGTTTTCCGCGACCTCGGCCTGTAATTCCGCCAGCAATGCGCCATCCCATGTGCTGCTGGCCCTGGGGCATGATGCCCGCACGGCGAGTCGCACCATTCGCTTGAGCCTGGGCCGTTTCACCACCGAACAGGATGTCGATCAAGCGGTACAGCTGATTAAAACCGCCTGCGCCAGTGCTCCGGCATTCTGGCAATAGGGCAACAAAGCGCCGACCTTGATCGGCACTGAACAATAATGACGAGTGGTTAGCAGGAGTCACGATGAATACGCAGTTTACGATCACCGGGTCAGTGCCCCAGCGCCTGGCGCAAACCCGCGAGCTGATGAGCCGGGAGGGCATCCATGCCTTGCTGGTGCCGTCGGCCGATCCCCACCTGTCCGAATATCTGCCGGGTTACTGGCAAGGGCGTCAATGGTTGTCGGGTTTCCATGGTTCGGTCGGCACCCTGATCGTTACCGCGGATTTCGCCGGCGTCTGGGCCGACAGCCGTTATTGGGAACAAGCGAGCAAGGAACTCAACGGCAGTGGCATCGAGCTGGTCAAGCTGCAACCGGGACAACCCGGGCCGCTGGACTGGCTGGCCGAGCAAACCCCGCAAGGCGGCGTGGTCGCGGTCGATGGCGCGGTGATGGCCGTGGCTTCCGCTCGCACGCTGGGCAGCAAGCTTGAGGAGCGCGGCGCACGCCTGCGCACCGATATCGACCTGTTGAGCGAAGTCTGGAGCGACCGCCCGAGCCTGCCGAACGAAGCGATCTATCAACACTTGCCGCCACAAGCCACCGTCAGCCGCGGCGAAAAACTCGCCAGGCTGCGCGAAACCCTGCAGGCACGTGGTGCCGACTGGCATTTCATCGCCACCCTGGATGACATCGCCTGGCTGTTCAACCTGCGTGGCGGCGATGTGTCGTTCAACCCGGTGTTCGTTTCTTTCGCCTTGATCAGCCAGCAGCAGGCGACGCTGTTCGTAGCGCTGAGCAAGGTCGATGCGCAGTTGCGTGCGGTCCTGGAACAGGACGGCGTGACCTTGCGCGATTACACCGAAGTAGCTGACGCCCTGCGCGCGGTTCCGACAGGGACGAGCTTGCTGGTCGATCCGGCGCGGGTGACGGCGGGCCTGCTGGATAACCTCGATAGCGGTGTCAAACTGCTCGAAGGCCTGAATCCGACCACCCTGGCCAAGTCCCAGAAGAGCCTGGCTGACGCCGAACACATCCGCCAGGCCATGGAGCAGGACGGCGCAGCGCTGTGCGAATTCTTCACCTGGCTCGAATCGGCCTGGGGCCGTGAGCGTATTACCGAACTGACCATCGACGAAAAACTGACCGCAGCGCGTGAGCGCCGGCCGGGTTACGTGTCGCTGAGCTTCAACACCATTGCCGCATTCAACGCCAACGGCGCCATGCCCCATTACCACGCCACCGAAGAAGAGCACGCGGTGATCGAAGGTGACGGCTTGTTGTTGATCGATTCTGGCGGTCAGTACCTGGGCGGCACCACCGACATCACGCGGATGGTGGCGGTCGGCACACCGACCAGCGAGCAGAAACGCGATTGCACCCGCGTGCTCAAGGGCGTGATCGCCCTGTCCCGTGCGCAATTCCCCAAAGGTATCCTGTCGCCACTGCTGGACGCCATCGCCCGGGCGCCGATCTGGGCCGAAAGCGTCGACTATGGTCACGGCACCGGTCACGGCGTCGGTTACTTCCTCAACGTTCACGAAGGTCCGCAGGTCATTGCCTATCAGGCCGCACCCGCGCCGCAAACCGCCATGCTGCCAGGCATGATCACATCCATCGAACCTGGCACTTACCGTCCAGGCCGCTGGGGTGTGCGCATCGAGAACCTGGCGATGAACCGCGAGGCAGGCAGCAGCGAATTCGGCGAATTCCTCAAGTTCGAAACCCTGACCCTGTGCCCGATCGACACGCGCTGCCTGGAAACCTCGCTGCTGAGCGAAGAGGAAAAGAACTGGTTCAACGCTTACCACGCCGAAGTGCGCGAGCGTTTGAGCCCGTTGCTCGACGGCGCTGCCCTGGAGTGGTTGAACACGCGTACTGCGGCTGTTTGACCGGATGTAGCCCGGGCGCTGTCTCCAGCGCCCGGCTCATGTTGTCGATCTGGTCCGCGGGTTTTAACTCAGGGCTTCGATGACAAAGTCCAGTCGATCCTGGCCGAAGAACAGCTGATCACCGACAAACATGCTCGGTGCACCGAATACACCGCGTTGCACCGCTTTTTCGGTGGCTTCCTTGAGGGCGGTTTTGACCTCTTCATCGGCGCTCAGGGCCAGAATTTCTTCTGGGTCGAAACCGTTTTCGCTCAGTACTGCCCCAACAGTGGCCGGATCATTGAGGTTGCGACCTTCGATCCACAGTGCCTTGAACAGGCAATCGATGAACGCGGCAAAGCGCTCAGGGTGACGCAACTGCACGCCTGTTACGGCACGCATGAGCACCAGTGTGTTGATCGGGAAGTGCGGGTTGATTTTCAATGGCACACCGTAGCGTTTGGCGTACCGATCCAGGTCTATGAACATGTAACGGCCCTTGGCAGGGATGGTCGCCGGGGAGGCGTTGCCGGTGGCTTTGAACACGCCGCCGAGCAGGATTGGCACGTAGATCAGCTGGCTGTCGGTCTGCTCACAGATCTTCGGTAGCTGGGTATATGCCAGGTAGGTGGCGGGGCTGCCCAGGTCGAAATAGAACTCCACGGTTTTGCTCATGGTCGATGCACTCTTTTTGTTGTTGTAGGGGAGGGATTACCAGCGTTCGCTCCAGGGGCGCAGGTCCAGCTCGAAGGTCCAGGCGTCGCGGGGCTGGCTGTGCAGGTACCAATAGTTCTCGGCGATGTGCTCGGGGTCGAGAATGCCGTCCTGGTCCTTGGTTGCATACTTCTCGGGGAAGTTGTCACGGATGAAATCGGTATCGATGGCGCCGTCGACCACGACGTGGGCGACATGAATGTTCATCGGCCCGAGTTCGCGAGCCATGCTTTGTGCCAGCGCCCGGATCCCGTGCTTGGCGCCGGCAAACGCGGCAAACCCTGCAGCACCGCGCAAACCGGCGGTGGCGCCGGTGAACAGGATAGTGCCCCGTTGCCGCTTGGCCATGCGCTTGGCCACTTCCCGGCCATTGAGAAAGCCTGAGAAACAGGCCATTTCCCAGATTTTGAAATACTTGCGGGCGGTTTCTTCGAGAATGCTGCATGGCACGTTGGCGCCGATGTTGAACACCAGTGCTTCGATCGGGCCGATGTCGCTTTCGATTTGCTCGACCAGGGCAACCACATCGTCTTCTTTGCGGGCATCGCAGGCGAAGCCGTGGGCTTCGCCGCCGCCGGCCCTGATGGCATCGACCAGAGGCTGGAGTTTGTCCGCGCTGCGACGGGTCACACAGGCAACGTATCCCTCCTGTGCAAACCGTTTGGCAATGGCGCCACCCGTGGCATCTCCCGCACCGACAACCAGTACGACCTTGTTGTTATTCATTGCCTGGACCCCTTTAGTAAACGATCGTTAACTAAACTCACGTTATGCTACGATTCGACAGGCGTCAAGATGATCGAACCTGAGGGAAGGGCAATGCGTTATTCGGCCAATCACAAACTGGAAACCCGAGAGAAACTGCTGCAAAGCAGCGCTGTGTCGGCCAAGCAATCCGGTTTTGCCACGGTGGGTGTCGACGGTTTGATGAAAGCCATTGGCTTGAGTGGTGGCGCGTTCTACAGTCACTTTGCGTCGAAAGACGAGTTGTTCGCTTCCATTGTCGAGCGTGAGCTGCGTCAAAGCCTGGAACGGTTGGGGGCTGATCAGGATCGCGACAAATTCGAGCGTTGCCTGAAGCTCTACTTGAGCATGTCCCACGTCGAGCACCCGGAAACCGGTTGTGCATTACCGGCATTGGGGGCCGAGATTGCCCGCTCCGATCCACTGATTCGACGGCAGGCGGAGCACTGGATCTGCCAGCTTCAGGAGAGTTGGGCGCGGGTGCTGGAGAGCGACAGCCTGGCCTGGGCTATTCTGTCGCAATGCATCGGTGCATTGGTGGTGGCGCGAATGTTGGTCACGCCGGATCTGCAGCGCAGAGTACTGAAGTCCAGCCATGAGGAGATTGGCCGCCAGCTGGCAGGCCCGAGAGCCTGACCGGGTGGCTTCACCTTATTTGCAGATGACGATCATGCTGCGGCTGGTGTAGCCCGCCGGGTTGAGTCCGAACAGATAATCACCCGGTTCTTCCACGGCATCGCCGGATTTGGCGATGACCTTGTAGTTCTTGGGGGCGCACGAGTTGGCGGCGCTGGTGTAGCACTGTTCCCATGAGGACGATAGCCCCGAACAGTTGATGTGGATGCCTTTCTTGCCGTGTTT
>NZ_CP166807.1:732500-4747500 GCF_059716155.1 Pseudomonas sp. LBUM1649 | reverse complement strand
CAAACCATACACCGAAGCTACGGGTATCACTTAGGTGATGCGGTAGAGGAGCGTTCTGTAAGCCTGTGAAGGTGAGTTGAGAAGCTTGCTGGAGGTATCAGAAGTGCGAATGCTGACATGAGTAACGACAATGGGTGTGAAAAACACCCACGCCGAAAGACCAAGGTTTCCTGCGCAACGTTAATCGACGCAGGGTTAGTCGGTCCCTAAGGCGAGGCTGAAAAGCGTAGTCGATGGAAAACAGGTTAATATTCCTGTACTTCTGGTTATTGCGATGGAGGGACGGAGAAGGCTAGGCCAGCTTGGCGTTGGTTGTCCAAGTTTAAGGTGGTAGGCTGAGATCTTAGGTAAATCCGGGATCTTAAGGCCGAGAGCTGATGACGAGTGTTCCTTTGGAACACGAAGTGGTTGATGCCATGCTTCCAAGAAAAGCTTCTAAGCTTCAGGTAACCAGGAACCGTACCCCAAACCGACACAGGTGGTTGGGTAGAGAATACCAAGGCGCTTGAGAGAACTCGGGTGAAGGAACTAGGCAAAATGGCACCGTAACTTTGGGAGAAGGTGCGCCGGTGAGGGTGAAGCATTTACTGCGTAAGCCCACGCCGGTCGAAGATACCAGGCCGCTGCGACTGTTTATTAAAAACACAGCACTCTGCAAACACGAAAGTGGACGTATAGGGTGTGACGCCTGCCCGGTGCCGGAAGGTTAATTGATGGGGTTAGCTAACGCGAAGCTCTTGATCGAAGCCCCGGTAAACGGCGGCCGTAACTATAACGGTCCTAAGGTAGCGAAATTCCTTGTCGGGTAAGTTCCGACCTGCACGAATGGCGTAACGATGGCGGCGCTGTCTCCACCCGAGACTCAGTGAAATTGAAATCGCTGTGAAGATGCAGTGTATCCGCGGCTAGACGGAAAGACCCCGTGAACCTTTACTATAGCTTTGCACTGGACTTTGAATTTGCTTGTGTAGGATAGGTGGGAGGCTTTGAAGCGTGGACGCCAGTTCGCGTGGAGCCAACCTTGAAATACCACCCTGGCAACTTTGAGGTTCTAACTCAGGTCCGTTATCCGGATCGAGGACAGTGTATGGTGGGTAGTTTGACTGGGGCGGTCTCCTCCTAAAGAGTAACGGAGGAGTACGAAGGTGCGCTCAGACCGGTCGGAAATCGGTCGTAGAGTATAAAGGCAAAAGCGCGCTTGACTGCGAGACAGACACGTCGAGCAGGTACGAAAGTAGGTCTTAGTGATCCGGTGGTTCTGTATGGAAGGGCCATCGCTCAACGGATAAAAGGTACTCCGGGGATAACAGGCTGATACCGCCCAAGAGTTCATATCGACGGCGGTGTTTGGCACCTCGATGTCGGCTCATCACATCCTGGGGCTGAAGCCGGTCCCAAGGGTATGGCTGTTCGCCATTTAAAGTGGTACGCGAGCTGGGTTTAGAACGTCGTGAGACAGTTCGGTCCCTATCTGCCGTGGACGTTTGAGATTTGAGAGGGGCTGCTCCTAGTACGAGAGGACCGGAGTGGACGAACCTCTGGTGTTCCGGTTGTCACGCCAGTGGCATTGCCGGGTAGCTATGTTCGGAATAGATAACCGCTGAAAGCATCTAAGCGGGAAACTAGCCTCAAGATGAGATCTCACTGGGACCTTGAGTCCCCTGAAGGGCCGTCGAAGACTACGACGTTGATAGGTTGGGTGTGTAAGCGCTGTGAGGCGTTGAGCTAACCAATACTAATTGCCCGTGAGGCTTGACCATATAACACCCAAGCAATTTGATGCTCCTCGTTGAAAAGACGAAAGAGACCAGATTGCGGTGTGTGAAGACGAAACGAACCGAAAGTTCGAGATGCTCACAAAACACCGAAGCTATCACATACCCAATTTGCTGAATCGTCGAAAGACGGCTCGGTACCCGAATTTCTTGACGACCATAGAGCATTGGAACCACCTGATCCCATCCCGAACTCAGCAGTGAAACGATGCATCGCCGATGGTAGTGTGGGGTTTCCCCATGTGAGAGTAGGTCATCGTCAAGATTAAATTCCAAAACCCCTATCTGCGCATGCAGGTAGGGGTTTTGTTTTTGTCCGCAGGAAAATCTGTCACCGGGTTGTTCCGGGCGGCGTTCCGAGGCTCAACCCCCTGACCGATGCCAAGGATCACGGTTCGCCAGGAAACCATGGCTGACGACGCGTGGCACGCTTCCAGGCCTGGGATAGCATCAACCCGGCGGACTCTTCAACATGTCCAGCGAGACCTTTTCCCCGAGGCCGAACATTGCCATGTAGTCATGCAGCCGATCGATGCCCAGCGTGTGCGCGAGGTCGTAGATTGGTTTCGACTTCCTCGTAACCGCCATGGCCGTGCAGTTGCGACTCGTAGAATTTTTCGATCCCGGTCTTGCCAATGGATTGGGCACCTGGTTACGCCGCTGCAACTGGCCTTCAACAAGGACGGCAGCAAGATCTATCTGGCCGGCACCTTCAACGATGTGGCGATCTTCGATGCCGACAGCCTGAAACAGGTGGGCAACATCAAGTTGCCGGGTGGGGACATGGCGATTACCACGGCGCAGATTTTTGTGCGGTAATTTGCGGCGTCTGCACTGACGCCATCGCGGGCAAGCCTTGCTCCTACAGGTCCGTGTTGGTCACATAATTTGTGAACAACACAAACCTGTAGGAGCAAGGCTTGCCCGCGATGAGGCCCTTACAGGCGCTAAAGATTCAAACCCCTGGCACCGGACACCCCAAATCCCCCTCCTGGCACTTCAGGTAAGTCTTGAACGTCTCCACCCGCGCTCTGGTCAATTCGGTCACGCAATTGCTGTAGATCAGCGGATAAACACTCCCACCTTCCACCCCGGACGCCGAAAACTTGCACTCGGCATCGCGAAACGCAATCCACGAACGTTGCGCGCCCACCAGCAGTTTCTTGCTGTCGGGGTTGCCCTTCAAACGTGTGGTGATCTGCTGGTAAAGCGCATTCAACTCCTTGTCCGCCGCCGCATGCTGCTGCGCTGCACACTGGTTCATCGTGGCCTGGTCGCTGGCGTTGTCGCAGTCCAGGGCCTGGGCCAAGGGAGTGAACAGCAAAGGTGTCAGTGCCAGGAGAAAGCGTGAGTACATGGAGAAGGCTCGCTGTGACAGGGGAATTTTGGGCAGTGTAGCGATGCAAAGACTGCAATTTCGACAACTTGCACCGGATTGATACAACTTTCGGGCTGGACATGTGGTCTTAGAGGCCTACTGTTGTTCATTACAGGAGGTGACGTATGAAACCAGTACCCAATAGTTTTGAGCGCAAAATCATGCTCAAGTCGCCGCGCTCCCATGTATGGCGAGCCTTGGTCGATGCCGAGGCGTTCGGTCAGTGGTTCGGCGTTGCGCTCGAAGGCAGGCGTTTCATCGCCGGCGAGTGGACGCAGGGGCAGGTTACCTATCCCGGTTATGAACATGTGTTGTGGAACGTGCTGGTCGAGCGGGTCGAGCCGCAGCAGTTGTTTTCGTTTCGCTGGCACCCTTATGCGGTGAACCCGAAGATCGACTACTCCCAGGAGCCCACCACGCTGGTCAAATTCGAACTGCAAGACTACGAAGACGGCACGTTGCTCAAGGTTTCCGAGTCAGGTTTCGCTCACATTCCCGACATACGCCAGAAGGAGGCGTATTACATGGACAGCCGTGGCTGGGAAGAGCAAATGAACCGACTCGAACAATTCCTTGCGGAAAACGCCAAGGCCCGCGAGCGCGGGAGCGACTGACGGCAGAATTTTCGACCCTTGGTTACAGCTTATCCAAGGGCTTTGGGAAGGGCAGCTATAGCGAATGTCTTACACGCGGTAACAACTATGTCGTCTGTTACAAATTGGATCCGTTGCGTATTCTGGCCCCATCCACTGATGCACAGGGAGTGCTCAGGATCATGGATGATCGGCCATTGTAAGGATACTGACGACACGGAGTTGTAATGGTCTTGGAAGAACCCGCTTAGGCGGGTTTTTTTATGGGCGTCAAAAAATTCTGGCTACGTGAACCGGGTTCCCGCAGCCAGTATTTCATTGCCGGTCGAGTTTCGCCGCCGCGCGTTCGGTAATTTGCGCGCGCAGTTTCAATGAACCGGCGGCCCGCTGGCGAGCTTCCTCCAGTACGCTGGCGGGAGCCGTTTCCGGGCTACCCGCATGGAAAGGCGGCGCAGGTGCGTATTCCAGTTGCAGTTGCACCAGCTCAGCGGTGTCCTTATCGAACAGCTCTGCGGCCAGGGTCAGGGCAAAATCAATGCCTGCGGTAATCCCGCCACCGGTCAGCAGATTGCCGTCGCGCACCACCCGATCCTTCACCGCAACCGCTCCCAGCGGCGCCAACAACTCGTGATACGCCCAATGGGTGGTGGCGCGTTTGCCCTTGAGGAGGCCCGCCGCACCAAGCACCAACGCACCGGTGCAGACCGATGTCACATACCGCGCATTGGCGGCCTGGGCCTTGATGAACGCCAGGGTTGGCTCATCCTCCATCAACGGCCCGACACCGCTGCCACCGGGGACGCAGATCACATCCAGCGCCGGGCAGTCGTCGAAGGTAACGGTCGGTTTGAGCACCAGCCCGGTGCTGGCGGTAATGGGCATCAGGTCCTTCCAGATCAGATGCACCTTCACCTCCGGCAGCGAGGCCAGAACGTCGTACGGGCCGGTAAGGTCGAGTTGCTGCACCTGTGGAAACAACAGAAAACCGATCTGCAAGGTCATGGTGTTTTTCTCTTGAAGTGGGTGGACGCCTTCACTGTAGGCGCCTAGGATTTGGCGCATACGCCAATCACCCCACGAATTACGCCAATATGCCGAAAACCATTCACGTACTCGCCTTCGCCGATGTGCAAGTGCTCGATGTCACCGGGCCGTTGCAGGTGTTTGCGTCAGCCAATGACATCGCCCGCCAGCAAGGTTCGCCGCCACCTTATGCGCCGTCGGTGATTGCCTGGGGTGGCGGGGCGGTGATGTCGTCGGCGGGCTTGGCGTTGCTGGCCGAGCCTTTGCCCGAGCAGGGCAGCGACACCTTGATTATTGCCGGGGGCTGGGGCGTCTATGCGGCGGCGCAGGACCCGTCGCTGGTCAGTTGGGTGCGTGAGCACGCGGCGCAGTGCCGGCGGGTGGCATCGGTGTGCACCGGGGCGTTTTTGCTGGCGGCCAGTGGCTGGCTCGATGGCCGTCGCGTGGTCACCCACTGGACCCGTTGCGAACTGTTGGCGCAGCAACACCCGCGACTTCAGGTCGAGCCCAATCCGATCTTCATCAATGATGGTCCGGTCTGGACCTCGGCCGGCGTGACCGCCGGTATCGACCTGGCGCTGGCGATGGTCGAAGCCGACCTCGGTCGGACCATGGCCCTGGAAGTGGCCCGGCAACTGGTGGTGTTCCTGAAACGCCCTGGCGGCCAGTCGCAATTCAGCGTAACCCTGGCTTTGCAGAAAGAGGGCAACCGCTTCGACGAACTTCACGCCTGGATCAGCGAAAACCTCAGCAAGGATCTGGGCATTCCAACCCTGGCGATCCAGGCCGGCATGAGCGAACGCAGCTTCGTGCGCCACTACCGCGCCGACACCGGCCAGACCCCGGCCCGGGCCATCGAGCTGATCCGCGTCGAAACGGCGCGGCGCCTGCTCAGCGATACCAGCGTGCCCATCAAGCGGGTGGCCGTGCAATGCGGATTCGGCAGCGAAGAGACCCTGCGTCGCAATTTTCTGCGGGCCATGGGGGTGACTCCGCAAGCCTATCGGGAGCGGTTTTCGGTCAGCGCTGCAACAGATCCAGTAACGCCTTGAGCGTGGCCTCGGGCGCTTCTTCGGGAATGTTGTGCCCGACACCGGCCAGCACCCGGTGCTCGTAATATCCGGTGAAGTGCTCGATGTCGTCGTCGAGCGCGGGGGCCGGGCCCACGCCATCGTCGGCGCCACACAGGGAAATCGTCGGTACGCTGATTGGTGGCTGTTGGGTCAGTGCTTCTTCCATCCACTCCAGAGCCGGATCGCCGGGCGCATACCTGAACCGGTGCCGATACGAGTGAATCACCACCTCGACGAAATCCGGATTGTCGAAGGCTGGCGCGCTCAACGGGTACAACTCAGGACCCTGGGTCCAGGTCGGCGACCACAGTTTCCAGAGTAACTCACACAGGGATCGACGATTTTCCGTCAGACCTGCGATGCCTCGTGGGGTGTGGAAATAGTACTGATACCAGAGGCGATGCTCGGTTTCCGGGTCCCGTGGCCGGGTCGAACGAGGAATGTCCTGCAGGTTGTAGCCATCACCCGTCACCAGGCAACGCACCCGTTTCGGCCACAACGCCGCCACGATACACGCCGCCCGACCTCCCCAGTCGTAGCCGCAAAGGGCCGCTTGCGGGATGCAAAGGGCGTCCATCAGATCGAGCAAATCCTGGGCGAGGGCGGCTTGCTGACCAGAGCGCAGTGTATCGGGACTGTTGAAACGGGTCGGACCATAGCCGCGCAGGTAGGGAACGATGACGCGGTAACCCTTTGCCGCTAGGGGCGGGGCGATCTCGTCGTAGGCGCGTGGTGAGTAGGGGAAGCCGTGAAGCAGGATCACCGGGTCACCAGTTGTGGGGCCGTGTTCCTCGTAGGCGAGGTTCAGGCTTGGAGTACGGGCATGCTGGATCAGCGCGTGATTACTCATTCGTCAGATATCTCCCAGGATTAAACTTCCGCCATTTGGTTGAAATACTTCGTCCGATCCGGGGTAAACGTCACCACCATCCCGGTCCGTGAACAGGTCAGCGATCGTTCTTCCTTCAAGTCCACATCCAGATCCTCCCCGCGCAAACCCTGCCATTGGGCGAGGTACTTGAGGGATCCGTATTTCTCCAGTTTTTTCAGGCTGCGGCTGACGCCACCTTTCCAGCCCAGCACCGGCAGTTCGCCGGCGAGGCATTGCTGGGCGAGGTCGGGGAAACGGGTAGCGCGCTGGCGGCCGACTTCCCAGCATTTGATCAGGCCCTTGTCGTGGGCTTCCCACAATTCGTCGCGGTTCAGGCCGGTTCGAAGGGGGAGGTCGATGCTGCGATGGATGCGTTGGGACATTCTGGTTCCTTGAATTCGGGTTGTGTTGGACAGCTCCGCTGTACCCGTTGATCGGGGATGTTAGGTGGGGATGTAACGGCTGGCAACAGGGTATTTCCGGCTGTTTTGTTTAAAAGATGTAGGACTTAGGCCTGCATTGGACCTTCGGCAAGCGGGCTTTTGTGGCGAGGGGATTTATCCCCGTCGGGTTGCGAAGCAGCCCCAAAACCTATGGGTGCGATCCGTCAGATACACCTTGTTTAAATGGTTTCACGACTGCTGCGCAGCCGAACGGGGATGAATCCCCTCGTGGACTTGCCCCTACAAAACCGGACACCAACTCCCTGTTAAATTGATGCTGCCGCCAATCGCCTGAACTCCCTCGGTGAGCGATAGTTCAAGGCGCTGTGCGGATGCTGCTCGTTGTAGTGTTCGAAGGCAATGGCCAGGTTACGCAGCGCGGTTTCTCGATCCGGCTTGGGCATGTGCGCCACGTAGTCACGCTTGATCGTCTTCACGAAGCTCTCGGCCATACCGTTGCTCTGCGGGCTGCGCACTGGCGTGGTCACCGGTTGCAAGCCGATCTGCCGTGCAAACAGGCGCGTCTGTTCGGCGGTGTAGGCCGAGCCGTTGTCGCTTAGCCATTGCACCGGCGTGGCGGGCAGTTGATCACCGAAGCGCTTCTCCACGCTTTCCAGCATTAAGTCGCGGATATCATCGCCGCTGTACCCGGTCGGGCTCGCGACCCAGCCGATGGCCTCGCGGTCACAGCAGTCCAAGGCAAAGGTCACGCTCAGTTTGGCGCCGTCCTCGCAGCGGAACTCAAAGCCGTCCGAGCACCAACGCGTATCACTGGTTTGCACCGCAATACGGCCTTCGTGCCGCCGCGGCACGCCGGGCTGTTTGAGTCGACGCTCCAGCAGCAAGTTGTGATCACGCATGACCCGGTAAACCCGCTTCACGTTGATCGCCGGCAGCGACTGGGTTTCACGTTCCCGACGCAGTAATCCCCAGACACGACGGTAGCCATAGCTGGGCAGTTCGCTGACCTGTTGCTGGATTTCAACCACCAGATCAGCGTCATCCACAGGTCTGCTTCGCCGTATTTTGGGCGATGCCGATTGTTTGATTCGAACCGTTAGTTGCGAGCGCGCCACACCGAGACATTCGCTGACCAGCTTCACTGGTCGTCCCCCGGCAACAAGGGTGAGTGCGCAATCCATTTTCGCGACCGGGCGATCTCCACGGCCTCTTTGAGGATTTCTGCTTCCATCGTTTTCTTGCCCAGCATCCGTTGCAGTTCACGGATCTGCTTGAGCGCATCGCTCAGCTCGGAGGCAGGCACCACGGCTTCGCCAGCACTGACCGCCGACAGGCTGCCGTCCTGGTAAAGCTTGCGCCACTGGAACAGCTGGTTGGCATTGATGCCGTTGCGCCGAGCCACCACCGAAACGCTTTGCCCTGGCTCAAGACTCTCGCGAACCATGGCCAGTTTTTGCTCTGGGCTCCAGCGGCGCCGCCGCTCCTGGCCCAAAAGCTCCCCACTCTTATCATTGCTGTTAGTCATAAACATAACCGTTTGCCTATCCCTTATCGTAAGGGGGAAACGGTGTCCTGTCTTTCATGGGGCTCGTTCACCTCGCCACAAAGCCCCCCGCCACAGGGGATAGGTGGTGTCTGATAGATCACACTCAAGGCTGCCAGTTACTCTTCTCCCCGCTCAATTTCCGATCCAGAAAACACGCCGCGCTGATCAACGCCAGGTGCGTCAGCGCTTGTGGCGTGTTGCCCATGTGCCGCGCCCGGCTGTCGAATTCTTCGGCGTACAGCCCCAGCGGGTTGGCGTATCGCAACAGTTGTTCGAATTCCAGATGAGCCTTTTCCACCTGGCCGGCGCGGGCCAGGCATTCGACGTACCAGAATGAGCAGGCGGCGAATGCGCCTTCGGTGCCGGGCAGGCCGTCGATGTGGTTATCGTCGTTGTGGTAGCGGTAGACCATGCCATCGCGCACCAGGTTTTTCTCGATGGCGCCGAGGGTCGCGAGCCAGCGCGGGTCCTTGGCGCTGACGAAGCGCACCAGCGGCATCAGCAGCATCGAACCGTCGAGGCCGGTGCCGCCGATGTGCTGCACGAAGTGGCCGCGTTCTTCGTTCCAGAAGTTTTCCCAAATGTCTGTGTAAATCTCCTGACGCGTCTGGTCCCAGCGGGCGAACGGCGCGGGCAACGAGCGTTTCGAGGCGAGGCGGATCGCCCGGTCCAGGGCGACCCAGCACATCAGTCGCGAGTGCAGGAAGTGGTGCTGTTCGCCGCGCATTTCCCAGATTCCGACGTCCTTCTGCTGCCAGGTTTCGCACACCTGATCGACCACTTCCACGGTGTGCTTCCAGCCTTCGTGGGAAATGGCTTCGCCATACTTGTTGACCAGGTACACCGCGTCCAGCAGTTCGCCGAAGATATCCAGCTGGACCTGCGCATACGCCAGGTTGCCGATGCGCACCGGCGTGGCGCCGCCGTGGCCGGACAGGTGCGAGAGTTCTATTTCCGGCAGTTTCTGGCGACCGTCGATGCCATACAGGATATTGAGTTTCATCGGTTGGCCGCGACAGTCGCTGACGCGCCCGCGCAACCAACGCATATAGGCGTTGGCCTCTTCGGTGAAACCCAGGCGCATGAAGGCATAGACAGTGAAGGACGCGTCGCGGATCCAGGTGTAGCGGTAATCCCAGTTGCGTTCGCCGCCGATGGTTTCGGGCAGGCCAAAGGTCGCCGCGGCGAGGATTGCCCCATGTTTGCGCGAGGTCAGCAGCTTCATGGCCAGGGCCGAGCGGTTGACCATTTCCCGCCAGCGGCCACGGTAGTTGGACTGGCCGATCCAGTCGCGCCAGAACTTCAGCGTGCGTTCCAGGCACAGGGTGGCCGCCCCCTCCTTGAAGCGCGGATCGTCAATGGCGCCCAGCAGGAACTCGGCGGTCTGGTCCTGATCAAGGGTGAATTCGGCGACGGCTGCTTGCCCGTCAACGCGCAATGGCTGATCTGCCGCCAGACGCAGGGACGGCTGATGGGCGGCTTCGAAGATCACGTCCTGTTTATCCTGGTGGGCGAGGGTGCGGGCGCGGGCGTAGTCGTGGCGCACGGCGCAGCGCAGGTGAAACGTCGCTTGGCCGCTGAGCACCCGGACCCGACGCATCAGCACTGGCAGGTTGTCTTCGGTGTCGCCGATGGGCAGCAGGTCGGTAATTTCCACCACGGCACGATCACTGAGCCAGCGGGTTTGCAGCACGTTGGTGTCGGGTAAGTAGATTTGCTCGCGGCGAGCGTCCGGCAAGTCCGGGGACAGCTGGAAAATACCGGCTTCGGGCGTGTCCAGTAGCGAACAGAAAATCGACGGGCTGTCGAATTCCGGCCAGCAGAAAAAATCCACGCTGCCCTTGTCATTGACCAGCGCAGCGCTGCGCATGTCGCCGATGATGCCGTGGGCGTCGATGGGGCTTTGGCGTTCCGGGTGATCAGCCATTGGCGCGGGGCTCCGGGAACTGAGGGTCTAAATAGCTGACTGGTTTTGGCGGGCTGGAGTTCATTTTGCGGTGACTGTTCTGGCCCCATCGCCAGCAGGCTGGCTCCCACATTGGATGGGTGTACATAAGTCATTGTGGGAGCCAGCCTGCTGGCGATGGGGCCTTCACATTCAAGCAACAATTGGCTGCTTTCCCCTCAACCAGCGTTTATGGCAACTTGCAGGCCCTTGTCGAGACCCACACCCATGGCAAACCCCTACCGCGAACTGTTCAATGCCCCTGGCAGCCGAGCCTTCGTGCTGGCCGGGATGATCGCGCGTATGCCGATTTCCATGACCGGCATCGGCCTGATCACCATGCTGTCGCAGTTGCAGGGCGGCTACGGCCTGGCCGGGGCGGTGGCGGCGACCTTTGCGCTGGCCACGGCGTTTTGTGCACCACAGGTGTCGCGGCTGGTGGATCGGTTTGGCCAGCGCCGAATCCTGCCGGTGTCGGCGCTGATCGGTGGCGGGGCGTTGTTGCTGGTGTTGCTCTGCACCCGTTTGCAGGCGCCGAACTGGACGCTGTTCGTGTTCGCCGCGATAGCCGGTTGCATGCCGAGCATGTCGGCGATGGTCCGGGCGCGCTGGACCGAGTTGTATCGCGGCCAGCCGCAATTGCAAACCGCCTATGCCCTGGAGTCGGTGCTGGACGAAGTCTGCTTTATCGTCGGGCCACCGCTGTCGGTGGGGTTATGCGTGGTGGCGTTCCCCGAGGCCGGGCCGTTGGCGGCGTTGCTGATGCTGGCGATCGGCGTCACGGCCTTCGTGTTGCAACGCAGCACCGAGCCGCCGGTGCATCCACATGAGGAACACCAGCAAGGCTCGATCATCCGTTCCCGCGACATTCAGTGGCTGATGCTGCTGATGGTCGCCATGGGCACCATCGTCGGCGTGATCGATGTGGTCAGCGTGGCCTTCGCCCAGCAGCAGGGGCAGCCGGCCGCGGCAAGCATTGTGTTGTCGGTGTACGCCATCGGCTCGTGCCTGGCCGGATTGGCGTTCGGCGCGCTGCGTTCGAAGGTGCCATTGCCTCGCCTGTTTCTCTACGGTGGGGTGGCGACGGCGGTGACGACTTTGCCGCTGTTGCTGGCGGTGAATATTCTCGGGTTGTCCCTGGCGGTGTTCGTCGCCGGGCTGTTTTTTGCGCCGACCCTGATTGTTGCGATGGCGCTGGTGGAGCAGATCGTGCCGCCGGCCAAACTCACTGAAGGCCTGACCTGGCTGGTGACCGGGTTGAGCATCGGCGTAGCGATTGGCGCGGCGGGGGCGGGGTGGCTGGTGGATGCGTTCGGGGCGAGGAGCGGGTTTTGGCTGGCGATTGGGGCGGGGGCTGTCGTCCTCGGTTCCGCGATTCAAAGCTATCGCCATCTGAAATAAAGCATTACCTGTAGGAGCGAGCATGCTCGCGATGGACGCATGGACGACACGGGCTGTCTGATGCCCCGCGTTATCGTTGACGTCCTTCGCGAGCATTCGAGCGTCGACCGGCTGCTCCTACAGGGTATATACGCACGACTAATTCCCCGTGGCGCTCATCCGTTCTCCTATACAGACAACGTTCGAGGTAACCCCGGTGACCCAGCTGACATTGCTGTGCCTGCCCTATTCGGGCGCGAGCGCCATGGTCTATTGCCGCTGGCGGCGCAAGTTGCCGGAGTGGATCACGCTGCAGCCCGTGGAGCTGCCGGGGCGGGGTGCCCGCTTCGGCGAACCCTTGCACACCGACATGCGCCGTCTGGCGCTGCAACTGGCGCTGGAACAAAAAACCACGCTCAAGGCGCCATATGCCTTGTTCGGCCATAGTCTCGGCGCGTTGCTCGCTTGTGAAATGGCCCATGGCTTTCGCTCGCTCGGCTGCCCTGAACCGGTGGCGCTGTTTGCCTCGGGCACGGCCGCGCCGACAATGCGCGCGGACTACGACCGGGGATTTGCCGAACCCAAGACCGATGCCGAATTGATCGAACAATTGCGCAGCCTCAACGGCACCAGCGAGGAAGTGCTGGCCAACCAGGAGTTGATGAGCCTGACACTGCCGATCCTGCGCGCCGACTTCCAGTTGTGCGGGCGTTTCGAGCCGCTGCAGCGGCCGTTGCTCAAATGCCCTGTGCACGTGCTCGGCGGCAAGGCCGACCGCGCCACCAGCGAGCAGTTGATCGGATGGCGCAAGGAAACCCACGGCAGCTTTTCCGTGGACATACTGGCGGGTGGGCATTTCTTTATCCATGAGCATGAAGCCAAGGTGCTCAAGGTGATCAAGGATCAGCTGGAGGTTCACCATCGGCGGCACGCCATGGCCGCAAGCGCCTGCCCCAGACATCACCTAACCCCTGTAGGAGCAAAGCTTGCTCGCGATGACTTGCTGACATTCAATATTGATGTCGACAGGTACACCGCTATCGCGAGCAAGCTTTGCTCCTACAGAGTAACAGCCCTCGCTCCACCTCCTTTCTGACAGTTGTTCTCATTCGCTAATTTTTTCGGTCTGCATTCGTTTTATAGGGACGACGTGCCTTTGTGCTTCCTGCCTACTGATCCGGATGCTGAGAAATGAATGCTGAAGACTCCTTGAAACTTGCTCGCCGGTTTATCGGGTTGCCCGTGGAAAAGCGCCAGATGTTCCTTGCGGCCTTGCACAAGGAGGGCGTGGATTTCGCCCGGTTTCCGATTCCTGCCGGGGTAGAGGCCGATGATCGCCAGGCGCTGTCGTACGCCCAGCAACGCATGTGGTTTCTCTGGCAGTTGGACCCGCAAAGCGGCGCCTATAACTTGCCGGGTGCGGTGCGCCTGAGCGGTCGTCTGAATCTGCCGGCGCTGCAACAGGCATTTGCCAGCCTGGTGGCGCGCCACGAAACCTTGCGCACGGTGTTCGCCTCGCAGGCCGACGACAGCTTGCTGCAAGTGCCGGCCACGGCGCCGCTGGTGATCGAACAGGTGGATTTCAGCACCTTGCCGGCAACTGAGCGCGAGCAGGCCGTGGCCGAAGCCGCCGAGCAGCAATCGGTGCTGCCGTTCGATCTGGGCAGCGGCCCGTTGCTACGCGTCACCTTGTTCAAGCTCGCCGAACAGGAACACGTCCTGCTGCTGACCTTGCACCACATCGTGTCCGACGGCTGGTCGATGAACGTGCTGATCGACGAGTTCATCCGCTGCTACGACGCCTTCGATGCTGGCGCGCAACCGCAACTGGCCCCCTTGCCGATCCAGTACAGCGACTACGCCTTGTGGCAACGCCGCTGGCTGGAGGCTGGCGAGCAGGCGCGTCAGCTCGAGTACTGGCAGGCGCAACTGGGCGACGAGCATCCGGTGCTGGAGCTGCCCACCGATCACCCGCGCCCGGTGATGCCGAGCTATCGCGGCACCCGCTACGAGTTCGCCGTCGACGGACAACTGGCCGAGCAACTGCGGGCCACCGCGCAGAAACACAACATCACTTTGTTCATGCTGCTGCTCGGCGCCTTCAACGTGCTGCTGCACCGCTACACCGGGCAGACCGACATCCGCGTCGGCGTACCTATCGCCAACCGCAACCGCGGGGAAATCGAAGGGCTGATAGGCTTTTTCGTCAACACCCAGGTGCTGCGTACGCAACTGGACGGCCAGACCCGGGTCGACGAACTGCTGCGCCGCATCAAGCAAACCGCACTCGGCGCCCAGGCCCACCAGGACCTGCCATTCGAACGCCTGGTCGAAGCGCTGAACCTTACGCGCAGCCTCAGCCACACGCCGCTGTTCCAGGTGATGTACAACCACCAGCCGCAGGTCGCGGACATTTCCACAGTAACCACGGCGTCCGGCCTGGCGCTGGGCATGATCGAGTGGCAAGGGCGCACCACGCAGTTCGATCTCACGCTCGACACCTTCGAAAAAGGCGGCAAGCTGCACGCCGCGCTGACCTACGCCAACGACCTGTTCGACGCCGCGACCATCGCGCGCATGGCGCAGCACTGGACCCACCTGCTGCACGGCATGGTCAGCGACTCGCAGCAGCGCATCAGCGATTTGCCTCTGCTGGAGCAGGCTGAATACCAGCGCATCGTCCACGAGTGGAACCGCGCCGATGACAGCGCCCCGCAAGATGTGTGCATTCATCAGTTGATCGACCAGCAAGTGGCCGTGACCCCGGATGCGCTCGCTGTGACCTTCGCCAGCCGCCAACTGACCTACCGTGAACTCGACCAGCAAGCCAATCGCCTGGCACACAAGCTGATCGAACTCGGCGTCGGCCCGGAAGTGCGGGTCGGCGTGGCCATGCAGCGTTCCGAGCAACTGCTGGTGGCCTTGCTGGCGGTGCTCAAGACCGGTGGTGCCTACGTGCCGCTGGACCCGGATTACCCGGCCGAACGCGTCGCCTACATGCTCGAAGACAGCCGCGCTCTGGTGCTGCTGACTGAGCAGGCGGTCGCCGCAACGCTGAACGTGGCGTCCGGTACGCAAGTGTTGTCGATGGACGATATCGAGGCGGTGCTCGCCGATTACCCAAACAGCGCCCCGGTCACCCTCGTTACGCCGGACAACCTGGCCTACGTGATCTACACCTCCGGTTCCACCGGCAAGCCCAAGGGCGTGGCGATTGCCCATCGCAACGTGCTGGCGCTGATCGACTGGTCGCAGACGGTGTACAGCCGCGACGACATTCAAGGCGTGCTGGCTTCGACTTCGGTGTGCTTCGACCTGTCGGTGTGGGAGCTGTTCGTCACCTTGGCCAACGGCGGTTCGCTGATCATTGCCCGCAACGCCCTGGAGTTGCCGCAGCTGCCGGCACGGGATCAGGTGCGCTTGATCAACACCGTGCCGTCGGCGATCAACGCGCTGCAACGCGACGGGCAGGTCCCGCCGAGCGTGCGCATCATCAACCTGGCCGGTGAGCCGTTGAAGCAGAGCCTGGTGGACGCGCTGTACCAGCAGCCGACCGTCGAGCACGTCTTCGATCTGTACGGTCCGTCGGAAGACACCACCTATTCCACCTGGACCCGCCGAGAAGCCGGTGGCCGCGCCAATATCGGCCGCCCGCTCAAGCACACCGCCAGCTATCTGCTGGATGCGGACCTGCAACCGGTGCCACAAGGCGTATCCGCCGAGCTGTACCTCAGCGGTGCGGGCATCACCCGTGGTTACCTGGCACGGCCAGGCCTGACCGCGGAAAAGTACGTTCCCAACCCGTTTTCCAGCACCGGCGAACGCCTGTACCGCACGGGTGACCTGACCCGTTATCAGGCCGACGGCACCTTGCAGTACGTTGGCCGTATCGACCATCAGGTCAAGGTTCGTGGCTTCCGTATCGAGCTGGGCGAAATCGAAGCACGGCTGTTGCAGCAGGCTGCCGTGCGCGAACTGGCGGTGCTGGCCCAGGACGGTATCAACGGTCAGCACTTGGTAGCCTACGTCGTGCCGAACGAGTCGGCGTTGCTGCTCGACCCCGACGCGCAAGCGACCCTGCGTGAATCCCTGAAGGCGGCCTTGCGTCAGCACCTGCCGGACTACATGGTTCCGGCGTTCCTGCTGTTCCTCGAGCAACTGCCGCTGACCCCCAACGGCAAGATCGACCGCAAGGCGTTGCCGGCGGTGGACGGCAGCCAGCAACAACGCGAACACGTCGCGCCACGCAGTACCCTGGAAAAATCCCTCGCCGCGATCTGGCAGGACGTGCTGGCCATCGACAACGTTGGCCTGGAAGACAATTTCTTCGAGCTGGGCGGCGACTCCATCGTCTCGATGCAGGTGGTCAGCCGTGCACGGCAGGCCGGGATCGTGCTCAGCCCCAAGGACCTGTTCCAGCACCAGACCATCCGCAGCCTGGCCCAGTCGGCGCGCAGTGGCGAGCAGCAACTGATCGACCAGGGCCCGGCCAGCGGCGTGGTGGCGTTGGCGCCGGTGCAACACTGGTTCTTCGAACAATCGATTCCCGCCCGTCAGCACTGGAACCAGTCGCTGTTGCTGATGCCGCGCCAAGCGTTGAACGTCGAAGCGCTGGACCGCGCCCTGGAACATTTGCTGACCCATTACGACAGCCTGCGCCTGCGTTATCAACACACTGCCAGCGGTTGGCAGCAGGCCTATGCCGCGCCGACCACCGACTCGGTGCTTTGGCAGCGTCAGGCGCCATCGCTCGAAGCGCTCAATGCCTTGTGCGATGAGGCCCAGCGCAGTCTCGATCTGCACAACGGGCCATTGCTGCGCGCGCTGCTGGTCGCGATGGCCGATGGCAGCGAACGGTTGCTGCTGGTGATTCACCACCTGGCGGTGGACGGCGTGTCCTGGCGTGTACTGCTGGAAGATCTTCAGCACTTCTACAACGGCGGCACTGCGCCGGCGAAAACCAGCACCTATCAGCGCTGGGTCGCGCGCTTGCAGGAGCATCTGCCAGCTTTTGAACACAGCCTCGGCCACTGGCAGACCCAACTGCAAGACGCACCGGACGACCTGCCGTGCGAGCGCCCGAGCGGTGCGCTGGAAAACCGCTTCGAACACAAACTCGAACTCAAGCTCGATACCGAGCAAACCCGCAAGCTGCTGCAACAGGCTCCGGCGGCCTACCGCACTCAGGTCAACGACCTGCTGCTGACCGCACTGGCCCGCGCCGTTTGCCTTTGGAGCGGGCAGGGCAGCACGCTGATCCAGCTCGAAGGCCATGGCCGCGAAGACCTGTTCGATGACGTCGATCTGACCAGCAGCGTCGGCTGGTTCACCAGCCTGTTCCCGGTCCATCTGAAACCCGCCGCCGACCTCGGCGCATGCATCAAGTCCATCAAGGAACAACTGCGCAACGTTCCTGACAAAGGCCTGGGCTATGGCGCGCTGCGCTACCTTGGTACGCCGCAGGTTCGTGCCGAACTGGCGGCGCTGGCGCAACCGCGCATCACCTTCAACTACCTGGGGCAGTTCGATCGTCAGTTCGATCAAGGCGCGTTGTTCACCCCATCCACCGAAGGCAACGGCGTGGCGCAGGACCCGGCGGCGCCGCTGGGCAACTGGCTGACGGTCGAAGGTCAGGTCTACGGTGGCGAGTTGTCCCTGAGCTGGGGCTTCAGCCGCGAGATGTTCGACATCGCGACCATCCAGGGTCTGGCCGACGAATACGCGCTGCAACTCAACGCGTTGATCGATCACTGCTGCACGCTGCCAGCACCCCAGGCCACGCCGTCGGACTTCCCGTTGGCGCAGATCGATCAGGCGCAACTCGATGGGTTACCGCTCAGCATCGCGGCCCTCGAAGATCTGTACCCGCTGTCGCCGATGCAGCAGGGCATGCTCTTTCATACCCTGTACGAGCCGCAAGTCGGCGCCTATATCAGTCAGCTACGCCTGGACATCGGCGGCCTGGACAGTGAGCGTTTCACCCGGTCCTGGCAGGCTGCGGTCGAGCGTCACGACATCCTGCGCAGCAGCTTCCACTGGCAAGGCCTCGATACCGCACATCAGGCGATTGCCCGTCAGATCGCGTTGCCACTGCAAGTGCTTGAAGCGACCGATACCGACGCCCTGGCTGATGCCGAACGCGCTCAAGGTTTCGAACTGGGCACGGCACCGCTGTTCCGTTTGAAGCTGGTGCGTACCGGCACTGACACCTGGCACCTGATCTACACCAGCCATCACATCCTGATGGACGGCTGGAGTAACGCGCAGTTGTTGGCCGAAGTGATCCAGCACTACGCCGCCGGCCAGCCGTTGCCAGCGCCCACCGGGCACTACCGCGATTACCTGGGCTGGTTGCAGCAGCAATCAACGGTCGCCGGCGAACAATTCTGGAAAGCCGTCCTGGCACCGCTTGAAGCGCCAACGCTGCTGGCCGAAGCCTTGCGCCCTCCCGCCGGTGGCGAAGGCAGCGAGGAATATCGCGTGGCCATCGACCGTCGCGCCACCCAGCGTCTGGCCGAGTTCGCCCGTCAGCAGAAAGTCACCCTCAACACCCTACTGCAAGCGGCGTGGAGCCTGTTGCTGCAACGCTACACCGACCAGGATTGCGTGGCGTTCGGCGCCACTGTGGCCGGGCGTTCGGCGCCGTTGCCGGGGATCGAAGAACAGCTCGGCCTGTTCATCAACACCCTGCCGCTGGTGTGCGCGATGAAGCCGGACCAGACCGTCAGCCAATGGCTGGACGAATTGCAAGGCCTGAACCTGGCCATGCGCGAGTTCGAGCATGTGCCGCTGTACGACATTCAGGGCTGGGCGGGGCAGCAGGGCTCAGCGCTCTTCGACAGCCTGCTGGTGTTCGAAAACTTCCCAGTCGCCCAAGCGCTGAAGCAGGGCGCACCGGCCGGGTTATCGTTCAGCAACCTGCACAACCACGAGCGCACCCACTATCCGTTGACGTTGGGCATTGAACTGGGCGAAGGCCTGGGGTTGGAGTTCAGTTATGACGCGGCGCGTTTCAGCGCGGCTCAGGTCACACAGTTGTCAGCCAATTTGCAGCACCTGCTGATGCAATTGGTGGCATCGCCGGATGCGGCGTTGGGCGAGTTGGAACTGCTCGATGTCGAGGGAAAAAACGCGGTGCTCGCGATCAGCCAGCCGCCTGCGGTTGAGTTATCCACAACGCTTTTGGCCCACGAACAAATCGCCGCGCAAGCCGCTGCCACTCCAGATGCACTGGCATTGCAGGTGGACGGCCACACGCTGAGCTACGGCCAACTCAATGCACAAGCCAACCATCTGGCCCAGCGCCTGATCGACAAGGGCGCCGGGCCCGGCAAACGCGTCGGCCTGGCCGTGCGTCGCGGTCCGCAACTGATCGTCAGCCTGTTGGCGGTACTAAAAAGCGGCGCGGCCTACGTGCCACTGGACCCGAAATACCCGGCCGAACGCCTGGCCTACATGATCGACGACAGCCGCCTCGACGTGTTGCTGCACCAATCCGGCCTGCTCGAAGAAGTTCCAAACGTACGGTGCCTAACCCTAGAAGACACCTCACCCCCTGTAGGAGCAAAGCTTGCTCGCGATAGCGGTCTCCCAGCCGCCGAAGATCTCGCCTACATCATCTACACCTCCGGCTCCACCGGCCACCCCAAAGGCGTCGCCATCACCCACGCTGCCCTGCGCGAGTTCTGCCAAACCGCCGCCGACTACTCCAAGCTGTCACCCACGGATCGCGTCTTACAGTTCGCCACCTTCAGCTTCGACGGCTTCATCGAGCAATGCTTCCCCGCGCTGTGCGTCGGCGCGGCGTTGATCATGCGTGGCGATGACCTGTGGGACGCTGGCCGACTGGCCGCCGAAATCGTCGATCAGGGCGTGACCGTGGCCGACTTGCCGGCCGCCTACTGGTTCCTGCTGGCCGGTGAATGCGCCAGCGGTGTGGTGCGCAACCTCGGCGATTTGCGCCAAGTGCACGTCGGCGGCGAAGCCATGTCGGTGGAAGGTCTGCGCCTGTGGCATCAGGCCGGTCTGAGTCACGTGCGCCTGCTCAACACCTACGGGCCGACCGAAGCGACAGTGGTGTCCAGTGTGCATGAGTGCCGCCTGGAGGATGCCAGCGATGCATTCGGCATCCCGATCGGTCGCGCCATCGCCGGTCGCGCGTTGTACGTACTGGATTCGGCCGGTCAGTTGCTGCCGGCCGATGGCGTCGGCGAGTTGTGCATCGGCGCGCCGGCCTGCCTGGCGCAAAGCTATTTCGACCGTCCGGCGCTGACCGCCGAACGTTTCCTGCCGGACCCGTTCGCCCGCGAACCGGGTGCGCGGCTGTACCGCAGCGGTGACCTGGCACGCTACAACGCAGGCGGCGATCTGGAATACGTCGGTCGCATTGACCATCAAGTGAAGATTCGCGGTTTCCGCATCGAGATGGGCGAGATCGAAGCTTGTCTGCAAGCCCGGGACGAGGTGCGCGAAGCCGCCGTCATCGCCCAGGACGGCACACTATTGGTGGCGTACGTCGTGGCCAGCGGCCCGGTGGTTGCTCAGGTCGAGTATCTCCAAGGGCTCAAAGCCGTTCTGCAGCGGTCGTTGCCGGAATACATGGTGCCCAACCACATGGTCCTGCTGGACAAGTTGCCGCTCAACAACAACGGCAAGCTCGACCGCAAGGCCTTGCCACGGGTCGAAGCGGGCGATGTGCAACGCGACTTTGTTGCCCCGACGCAAGGGCTGGAAACGCAACTCGCGCAGATCTGGCAAGAAGTGCTGCAGGTCGAGAAAGTCGGTCGCGACGACAATTTCTTCGAGTTGGGCGGCCATTCGTTGCTGGTGCTGCAAGTGATCTCCCGCGTACGACAGCAACTGCAACTTGAGCTGTCGGTGAGCAGCCTGTTCTCCGCGGCGAATCTGGCGGAGTTTGCCGAGCGCGCTGCGCAAGCGAACCTCAGTGGCCAGCCGCAGCTGCAACGCGCATCGGACGATCAGCCACGCCTCCTGTCCTACGCCCAGCAACGCCAGTGGATTCTCTGGCAACTAGACCCGCACAGCGCGGCCTACAACATCCCGGCGGCGCTGCGCCTCAAAGGCCCGCTGAACCGCGAAGCCCTGCGCAAAACCTTCGCCCAGTTGCAGGTCCGCCACGAAACCCTGCGCACCACCTTCGAACAGGATGGTCAGCAGGCGAGCCCGGTGGTGCATGTTGAGCTGCCGTTGCAGTTCAACGAATGGCCAATCAATGAGTCGGCGATCAACAGTGCGGTAGCCGCAGAAATCGCCCAGCCTTTCGATCTGCGCAACGGCCCGCTGTGGCGCTGTTTGCTGCTGCAAGTCAGCGCCGAAGACCATGTGCTGGTACTCACCGTGCACCACATCGCGGCCGATGGCTGGTCGATGCAGGTGATGGTCGATGAATTCAGCGCGCTGTATCAGGCGGCTGTCCAAGGCCATACGGCAAACCTGTCGAGCCTGCCGGTGAACTACAGCGACTACGCCCGCTGGCAGCGCGACTGGCTGGAGGCCGGCGAGGGCGCGCGGCAATTGAATTGGTGGCGCGAGCAACTGGCGGGCAGCCAGGCGCTGCTGGAGTTGCCGAGTGAACTGACCCGTCCGGCCCGCCGCAGCGAGCGAAGCGAGCGCGGCGCCAGTCTGACGCTGAACGTCGATCGTGAATTGCTGGCCGGTTTGCGCGTGCGCGCGCAGGAACAGCAAGTGACGCTGTTCATGCTGTTGCTGGCGAGTTTCCAGACCTTACTGCACCGCCAGAGCGGGCACGCGGGCATCAGCGTCGGCGTGCCGAGCGCCGGACGTTCGCGTCTGGAAACCGAAGGCCTGATCGGCTTCTTCATCAATACCCAGGTGCTGCGCGCCGAGATCGACGGGCAGCAACCGTTCAGCGCCTTGCTGCAACAGGTCAAGCAGGTCGCGCTGGACGCGCAGGCTCATCAGGACTTGCCGTTCGAGCAACTGGTGGATGCCCTGCAACCGGATCGCAGCCTCAATCACAGCCCATTGTTCCAGGTGCTCTACAACCACCAGCAACAACTGGGCGCGAGTGTCGAGCGCGTGGTCGCCGGCCTGCAGGTCGAGCGCTTGCACTGGCAGCAACACACCGCGCAATTCGATCTGCTGCTCGATACCCAGGAGCAGGGCGACACGCTGGCCGCCAGCCTGAGCTACGCCACCGATCTTTACGACGAGGCCTCGATGCAGCGCTTCGCCGAGCAGTGGCTGAACCTGTTGCGTGCAGTGGTCGAAAACCCACAGCAGCGCGTCGCCGAATTGGCATTGCTGCAAGCGCCGCAAAAGCACGCGTTGATCCAGCACTGGAATCCGACGTTCGAGGCGCAACCTCAATCGCCAAACTTGCATCAGCTGTTCGAAGCTCAAGCCGCGCAACAGCCCGACGCCATCGCACTGACCTATGAAGGCGAGCAACTGACCTACGGCGCGCTCAATGCCCAGGCCAACCAACTGTCACGCAAACTGCGCGAGCAGGGTGTCGGCCCCGAAGTGCGGGTGGGTATCGCCACCGAGCGGGCGATGCCGCTGGTGGTCGGCTTGCTGGCGATTCTCAAGGCCGGTGGCGCCTACGTGCCGCTTGACCCGCAATACCCGGCCGAGCGCCTGAGCTACATGATCGATGACAGCGGCATTGGGTTGCTGTTGACCCAGGCTCACTTGATCGACGGCTTGCCGGCCCGCGAAGGCGTGCAGGTCCTGGACCTGGCGGCGTTGCAGCTGGACCACTACAGCGCCGACAACCTGCCGCCGTTGGCGACCCCGGACAATCTTGCCTACGTGATCTACACCTCCGGTTCCACCGGCCGACCCAAAGGCGCCTTGCTCAGCCATGGCAACGTCGGACGCTTGCTCACGGCCACCGCTGCCGAATTCAATTTCGGCGCGGACGATGTCTGGACCCTGTTCCACTCCTATGCCTTCGATTTTTCGGTGTGGGAGTTGTTCGGTTCACTGTGCACCGGCGGGCGCCTGGTGATCGTGCCGTACTACATCAGCCGCGAGCCGCAGGAGTTCCACCGCCTGCTCTGCGATGAAGGGGTGACGGTGTTGAACCAGACCCCGACGGCCTTCCGTCAGTTGTTGCCGATAGCCTGCGCCAGCCCACGCCACCTGGTGTTGCGCCAGGTGATTTTCGGTGGCGAAACACTGGAAGTGGCCAGCCTGCGCCCATGGTTCGAACGCTTCGGCGACCAGCAACCGACCCTGGTCAACATGTACGGCATCACCGAAACCACGGTGCACGTGACCTACCGCGCGATCCGCCTGGCCGACCTCGACGGCAAGGCCCAGAGCCCGATCGGCCTGCCGAT
Source organism: Pseudomonas sp. LBUM1649 (assembly GCF_059716155.1). NCBI lineage: Bacteria > Pseudomonadati > Pseudomonadota > Gammaproteobacteria > Pseudomonadales > Pseudomonadaceae > Pseudomonas > Pseudomonas sp. LBUM1649. Next base: position 4,724,185 of record NZ_CP166807.1, on the reverse strand, counting down.
CCGTGACCTGCGCTGGTATTTGCTCGACAGCCAGTTGCAACCGGTGCCGGTGGGCGTGGCGGGTGAGCTGTACATCGCCGGCGCCGGCCTGGCGCGCGGTTATCACGGGCGTTTCGGCTTGACCGCCGAGCGCTTTGTGCCGAGCCCCTTCGATGCCTCGCAACGTCTGTATCGCAGCGGCGACCTGGCGCGCCAGCGCGCCGACGGCAGCATCGACTACCTGGGGCGGATCGACCAGCAAGTGAAGATCCGCGGGTTCCGCATCGAACTGGGCGAGATCGAAGCCGCGCTGCTGGCACAACCGGGCGTGCGCCAGGCGGTGTTGAGCGTGCACGCGGGCGACGCCGGGCCACAGTTGTGCGCCTACGTGGTGGCCGAGCGAACCCCACACGACCCAATCGCCTGGCGCGACAACCTGCGCGCCGCGCTGAAGGTCGACTTGCCGGACTACATGGTGCCCAGCCACTGGCTGTTGCTCGATGTCTTGCCGCTGACCAGCAACGGCAAGCTTGATCGCAAGGCCTTGCCGGTGCCGGATGCCGAGGCCTGGCAACGACCCTTCGAAGCCCCCGAGGGCGAGCTCGAACAGCAACTGGCGGCGATCTGGGCCGACGTGCTGGGCGTGGCGCAGATCGGCCGGCTCGACAACTTCTTTGAACTGGGCGGGCATTCGCTGCTCGCCGCCCAGGCCAGTGCCCGTGTGGAACTGGAACTGGGTATCGAGCTGCCGCTGCGCGCGCTGTTCGAAAGCAACGACCTTCAGGCTTATGCCGCCACGGCCGGGCACCAAGCCCCGACTGACAACGATGCACGTCTGGATGCGCTTGAGTCGCTTCTAGACGAGATGGAGATCAACTGATGGAACACAGCACTGCCTCGCGTATCGCCTCCCGCTTCGCTGGCCTGCCTGCCGACAAGCGCCGCGAGTTTCTGACAAAAATGCAGGAGCAGGGCGTGAGCTTTGGCCAACTGCCGATCCCGCCCGCCGCCGGGCCGCAAGCGACGTTTGAGCTGTCCTATGCGCAGCAGCGCCAATGGTTCCTCTGGCAGCTCGACCCGCAGAGTTCGGCCTACAACATTCCCGCGGCCCTGCGTCTGCTGGGGCCGCTGAATGTCGCGGCGCTGCAACAGAGTTTCGATGTATTGCTGGAGCGGCATCAGAGCCTGCGCAGCCGTTTTGTCGAGGACGACGGCCAGGTGATGCAGGCCTTGGCGTCGTTCACCACGCTACCCATCGAGCAGCACGACCTGTGCGGCTCGCCAGAAGCGCAGCGCCTCGAACTGGCGATGAAAAAAGTCGAGCAGGAAATCGCCCGACCGTTCGATCTGCAGCATGGGCCGCTGTTGCGCGTCAGCCTGTTGCAGCTGGACGTCGAGGATCATGTGCTGGTGCTGACCCTGCACCACATCGTCACCGATGGCTGGTCGATGGGCGTGTTGGTGGAAGAGTTTTCCCGACTGTATGCCGCCCATTGCCAGGGGTTGCGCGCGGAGCTGCAAACGCTGCCGATCCAGTATTCGGACTACGCCGCGTGGCAACGTCGGTGGATGGAAGCGGGGGAGCTTGAACGTCAACTCGATTGGTGGCGTGAAAAGCTCGGCAGCGAACAGCCGCTGCTGGAGTTGCCGACGGATCGCCCGCGACCGGCGCAACCGAGCCAGCGCGGTGCGCGTCTGGATTTCGCCCTGGATGCCACGCTCGCATCCGGCCTGATGTCCCTGGCCAAACAGCACGGCGTCACGCCGTTCATGCTGTTGCTGGCCAGTTTCCAGGCCTTGCTCTATCGCTACAGCGGTCAGGCCGACCTGCGCATCGGCGTGCCAATCGGCAACCGTAATCGCGCCGAAACCCGTGGCTTGATCGGCTTCTTCGTCAACACCCAGGCGATGCGCGCCGAACTCGACGGGCGACTGCCGTTCACTCAGTTGCTCGACCAGACCCGCGCCTTTGCGCTGGATGCCCAGGATTATCAGGACTTGCCGTTCGAGCGCCTGGTGCAGGCGCTGCAAGGCGAACGCAGCCGGAGTCACAGTCCGTTGTTCCAGGTGATGTTCAACCACCAGCAAGCCAAACCCGCAGCCGTCAGCGGCTTGCTGGCCGGCCTTCGTGTCGAGGCGCTGAACGCCACGGCGCACACCACGCAATTCGATCTGCAACTCGACACCCAGGAGGAGGGCGACAAGCTGTTCGCCAGCCTGACCTACGCCACCGACCTGTTCGACGCCGAGCGCATCGAGCACCTGGCCCGGCATTGGCGCAACCTGCTGGCCGGGGTGCTGGCGAACCCGCAAACCCCGCTGGCAGAGTTGCCGTTGCTGGAGGCCGACGAGCGCCTGCGCATCCTCGACGACCTCAACGACACCGCTCAAGCCTATCCAGGCGAAGTCTGCATTCAGCGGCATATCGAAGAACGCGTGGTTCAAAATCCTCAAGCGACGGCCCTGGTGTTCCAGGGCCAATCCCTGAGCTACGCCGAGCTGAACCTGCGGGCCAACCGCCTGGCCCACCACTTGCGCGCCCAAGGTGTAGGTCCGGAAGTGATCGTGGGCATTGCTTGCGACCGCTCATTGGAAATGGTCGTCGGCCTGCTGGCGATCCTCAAGGCCGGTGGCGCCTACGTGCCGCTGGACCCGGAATATCCGCTTGATCGCGTGAGCTACATGATCGAAGACAGCGGCATTTCCCTGCTGTTGACCCAGGAGCACCTGCTTGCGCAACTGCCGACGCCGGACAGCGTGCGCACCCTGTGCCTGCAAGCGGACGCCGAGTGGCTGAACGACTTGCCGGGCGATGATCTACCCAACCTGGCTGTCGCCGAAAACCTCGCCTACATGATCTACACCTCCGGTTCCACCGGAAAACCGAAAGGCGCGGGCAACCGTCATATTGCGTTGCATAACCGCCTTGAGTGGATGCAGGCCGCCTACAACTTGCTGCCCACGGACCGCGTGCTACAAAAAACGCCGTTCAGTTTCGACGTGTCGGTGTGGGAGTTTTTCTGGCCGTTGATGAAAGGCGCCACACTGGTCATCGCAGCGCCGGGCGAGCATCGCGATCCGCAACGCCTCGCCGCACTGATCGTCGAGCAGGCAATCACCACGCTGCACTTCGTGCCATCGATGCTGTCGGCCTTCATCGCTGCCGACGAAGCGCTGGCCTGCACCTCGCTGACCCGCCTCATCTGCAGTGGTGAAGCATTGCCGATGGAGCTGCAACGCCAGACCCTGCGCAGCCTGCCGCAAGCCAATCTGTACAACCTGTATGGCCCGACCGAAGCGGCCATCGATGTGACCCACTGGACCTGTGTGGAAGAGGGCCGCGACAGCGTGCCGATCGGCCGACCGATCGCCAACCTGCGCACCTTTATCCTCGACAGCGAACTGCAACCCTTGCCGCTGGGCGCGGTGGGTGAGTTGTATCTCGGTGGCGTCGGTCTGGCGCGCGGTTATCACCGTCGTGGCGCACTGACCGCCGAGCGTTTCGTCGTCGACCCATTCGGTAGCGGCGAGCGTCTGTACCGCACCGGTGACCTGGCGCGCTACCGCGCCGATGGCGCCATTGATTACTGCGGTCGGATCGACCACCAGGTGAAGATTCGCGGCTTGCGTATCGAACTGGGGGAAATCGAAGCGCGCCTGCAAGAACATGTCGAGGTGCAGGAAGCCGTGGTGCTGGCCCTCGACGGCCCGAGTGGCAAGCAACTGGTGGCGTTCATCGTGCCGAAGGATCGCGGCTTGGTCAGCGCCGATACTCAGCAGCAAGGCGCCTGGCGCGAAACCCTGAAAAGCCATCTGCTCGGCAGCCTGCCGGACTACATGGTGCCGGCGCAGACCGTGCTGATCGAACAGATGCCCCTGAGCCCCAACGGCAAACTCGACCGCAAGCGCCTGCCGGCACCGACCGCGCAAGTCAGCCAGCGCGCGTTCGAAGCGCCACGCAGCGAACACGAGCGCGTGTTGGCGCAGATCTGGCAGGACGTGCTGGGCCTGGAGCAGGTCGGGCGTCAGGACAACTTCTTTGAACTGGGCGGTGACTCGATCATTTCGATCCAGGTGGTCAGTCGCGCCCGCCGCTCCGGCCTGAGCCTGCAACCGCGCGACCTGTTCCAGCAGCAGACCCTGCAAGCGCTGGCCGCGGTGGTGAAGGAACAAGCCGCCCCGCTGGCGCAACAAGGGCCGGTGGACGGCGTGCAAACACTTACGCCAATCCAGCGCTGGTTCTTCGAAGAACCGATCCCGCAGCGCGCCCACTGGAACCAGGCGGTGTTGCTGACGCCGCGCGAAACCCTCGAACTGCCGCGCTTGCAAGGCGCCTTGCAACGTGTGCTCAAGCAACACGATGCCCTGCGCTTGCGTTTCAGCCAGGTCGACGGTCAATGGTCGGCGCGATACGTCGGCGCCGACAGTGCCGATGTCATCGACATGCTCTGGACCGCCCGCGTCGCCAGCGATGCGTCGCTCGAATCGGTGTGCGACGAAGCTCAGCGCAGCCTCAGCCTGCAAGACGGGCCGCTGCTGCGCGTGGCGCTGATTGCCCAGGCCGATGGTTCGCAGCGGTTGCTGTTGGTCATCCACCATCTGGCGGTGGACGGTGTTTCGTGGCGCGTGTTGCTGGAGGATTTGCAGGCCGCTTATCAAGGCCAGGAACTGCCGCCCAAGACCAGTGCCTTCCAGGCTTGGGCGGACAAGCTCGATGCCTATGCAAAGTCCGAAACTGCCATGAATGAATTGAGCTGGTGGCAGTGCCATTTGGACGGTGCCAGTGATTCGTTGCCGGCGGCCAATATACAAGCGAATCAGGCCGGGCATCTGCGCCAAGGCGTCAGCATCGGTCTGGACCGCGAGCAGACCCGCCAGCTGCTGCAACAGGCCCCGGCGATCTATCGCACTCAAGTCAACGACCTGCTGCTGACCGCATTGGCCCGTACCCTCAGCCGCTGGACCGGCAGCGAATCGGCGCTGATCCAGCTCGAAGGCCACGGCCGCGAAGAGCTGTTCGACGACATCGACCTGACCCGCACCGTCGGCTGGTTCTCCAGCCTGTTCCCGGTGCGCCTGACGCCGACTGCCGACCTCGGCGGCTCGATCAAGGCGATCAAGCAGCAACTGCGGGAAATCCCCGGCAAAGGCCTGGGCTACGGCCTGTTGCGCTACATGGGCGATGCTCCGGCTCAAGCGGCCCTGGCCGCATTGCCACAGGCTCGAGTGACCTTCAACTACCTCGGCCAGTTCGACCCGAGCTTTGCCGAGGACGCGTTGTTCACGCCTGCCGGGGAGTCCAGCGGTGCTGCGCAATCGGCCGATGCACCGTTGCCCAACTGGTTGTCGGTGGACGGACAGGTCTATGGCGGTGAACTGAAACTCGACTGGACCTTCAGCCGCGAATGCTTCGACCTTCGTGAAATCGAAACCCTCGCCGCCGATTTCCGCAATGAATTGCTGGCACTGATCGAGCACTGCCTGAGCGACGGCGCCGGCGGTGTGACCCCGGCGGATTTCCCGCTGGCGCGCCTGAGCCAGGAACAACTCGACGCGCTGCCAGTGCTGCCGGCGCAGATCGAGGATGTGTATCCGCTGTCGCCGATGCAGGCGGGTCTGTTGTTCCACAGCCTGTATGAATCCGAATCCGGCGCCTACGTGAACCAGCTCAGCGTCGAAGCCCGTGGCCTCGATGCCGAACGGCTGGGCCGGGCGTGGCAAGCGGTGCTCGACAGCCATGCGATCCTGCGCAGCAGTTTTCATTTCCCTGAAGGTTTCGAAGCGCCGGTGCAACTGGTGCATCGACATCTGCAACTGCCGATGACCTGCCTTGACTGGCGTGGCCGCGAGGATCAGGCCAAAGCGCTGGCTCAACTGATCGACAGCGAGCGGCTGCAACTGGATTCGACCAAGGCTCCGCTGATGCGCCTGACCCTGGTGCGCCTGGACGACGAGCGCCAGCAACTGGTCTACACCCATCATCACTTGCTGCTCGATGGCTGGAGCAATTCGCTGCTGCTCAGCGAAGTGCTGCAGCGTTATGCCGGGCAGGACGTGCAGGCGCCAACCGGGCGTTTCTCCGACTACATTGGCTGGCTGCAACGCCAGGATGCCAAGGCCGACGAGTTGTTCTGGCGCGGGCAATTGGCGAGTCTCGACAACCCGACGCTGCTGGCTGAGAGCCTGAGCCTCAACAACCCGTCGGACACTGCATTCGCCGACCATCGCCAGACCTTCGATGTCGCGACCAGCAAGCGTTTCAGCGACTTTGCCCGTCAGCAGAAAGTGACGCTCAACACCCTGGTACAAGGTGCGTGGGCACTGTTGCTGCAACGCTACAGTGGTCAACGCAGTGTGGCGTTCGGTGCCACCGTGGCTGGTCGCCCGGTGGATTTGCCGGGGGTCGAAAGCCAGCTCGGACTGTTTATCAACACCCTGCCGGTGATCAGCAGTCCGGACGTGGTGGAAAGCGTCGAGCACTGGCTGACGCGCTTGCAGGCGCAAAACCTGGAACTGCGCGAGCACGAATTCACCGCACTGGGCGACATTCAGCGCTGGGCCGGGCGTGCCGGCGAGCCGCTGTTCGACAGCCTGCTGGTGTTCGAAAACTTCCCGGTGGCCGAGGCGCTGCAACAGGGTGCGCCGGCCGGGCTGAGCTTCTCGATCCCTCAGAACCACGAGCGCACCAACTTCCCGCTGACCCTGGCGGCCACCGCCGAAAGTCAGCTCAGCCTGAACTGGAGCTACCAGTGCAGCCACTTCAGCCGCGAGGCGATTGCACGCATGAGCGAGCACCTGGCCGCGCTGCTGACGGCGATGGTGGCCGCGCCACAGGCGGCCTTGAGCGAACTGGACCTGCTGACCGCCCCGGAGCGCACCCAGCAATTGCTGGAGTGGAACCCGCCGTTCAGCGCAGAAGAAAACCCGCTGTGCGTGCATCAACTGATCGAGGCCCAAACCGTTATCCGACCTGACGCCACGGCGCTGATCTTCAACGACCTGGAATTGAGCTTCGACCAACTCAACCGCCGCGCCAACCAGTTGGCCCATCGCCTGCGCGCATTGGGCATCGGCCCGGAAGTGCGGGTCGGCCTGGCCATGCAGCGTTCGCCAGAGATGATCATCGGCCTGCTGGCGATCCTCAAGGCCGGCGGCGCCTACGTGCCGCTGGACCCGGCCTACCCGGCGGAGCGCCTGCGCTACCTGATGGAAGACAGCGGGATTTCCCTGCTGGTCAGCCAATCCTGGCTGCGGGAAAAACTGCCATTGCCTGAAGGTTTACCGGTTCTGGAAATCGACCGCGAACCGCTCGAGGGCATGGCCGAAACCAACCCGGTCAACCTGACCTGCGGCGAAAACCTCGCCTACCTGATCTACACCTCGGGCTCCACCGGCCGGCCCAAAGGCGTCAGCGTGGCCCACGGCCCGTTGGCCATGCACTGCGTGAAGATCGGCGAGTTGTACGGCATGACCCCGGACGACCGCGAACTGCAATTCGCCTCGATCAGCTTCGACGGCGCCCACGAGCGCTGGCTGACGCCGCTGGTGTTCGGTTCGGCAGTGATGCCCCGCGACGACGAGTTGTGGAGCGTGGAACGCACCTGCGCCGAGATTGAAAAGCACGGCATCACCATCGCCTGTTTCACCCCGAGCTACCTGGGGCAGATCGCCGATTTCATGGGCGAAGCCGGGCGTGATCTGCCGATCCGTTCCTACACCCCGTGCGGTGAAGGGATGGCCAGGCATGCGTTCGACGAGGTGCAGCAAGTCCTGCAACCCAAGCGCTTAATCAACGGCTATGGCCCTACCGAGACGGTGATCACGCCGCTGATCTGGCTGGCCTATCCGGACACCGAATTCGACTCGGCGTTCATGCCGATCGGCCGGCCGGTGGGCAACCGCAGCGCCTACATCCTCGACGGCGGCTTGCAGCCGTTGCCGGTCGGCGTGGCGGGTGAGTTGTACCTGGGTGGCGAGGGCGTTGCCCGTGGTTATCACCAACGTCCGGACCTCACCGCTGAACGTTTCGTGCCAGACCCGTTCGTGCCGGGGGCGCGTCTGTATCGCAGTGGCGACCTCGCCCGGTTCCGTGCCGATGGCGTCGTCGAGTACCTCGGCCGTATCGACCAGCAAGTGAAGATTCGCGGCTTCCGTATCGAACTCGGCGAAATCGAAGCCTGTCTGCTCGAACATGAAGGCGTGCGTGAAGCCTTCGTGATCGATCGCGACGGTCCGGTGAGCCGTCAACTGGTGGGCTACGTGGTGCCGCGCGATCCGCTCGCTGACGAGCAGGAGCTGCGTGACGCATTGACGGCGCACCTGCGCAGCCGCTTGCCGGCGCACATGCTGCCGGCGCATTTGATGTGCCTGGCCGCGTTGCCGCTGACGCCGAATGGCAAGCTGGATCGCCAGGGTTTGCCAGCGCCTGAAGCGACTCGACAGACTCAGGATCAGGTGGCCGCCGCGTCGCCTGCCGAAGCGTTGTTGGTGGAAATCTGGCAGGACTTGCTCGGTCTGGAATCGGTGGGCGTCACCGAGAACTTCTTCGAACTGGGCGGTGACTCGATTATCTCGCTGCAAGCGGTGAGTCGTGCCGGGCAGCGTGGGCTTGTGTTCAGTCCAAAGCAGTTGTTCGAGCAGCAGACCATTCGGGCACTAGCTGCGGTGGCGAGCCGTCGTGAAACGGCTTTGATCGAAACACCGACAGTCGAGGCGTTTGCGCTGGTGCCCCACATTGATGTGGCCTCCCGCGACGGTCTGCAAGACCTCTATCCGCTGTCGCCGATGCAGCAGGGCATGCTTTTCCACTGCCTCGAATCGCCGCAGCTCAACCCTTACGTCAACCAGTTGAGCGTGGCCGTGGATGGTTTGCAGGTGCCTCGATTCCGCGCCGCCTGGCAAGCGCTGATTGAGCGTCATGAAGTGCTGCGCGCGGCGTTCCGTTGGCGCGACGGCCTGGCCGATCCGCTGCAGGCGGTGTTCGCCGAGGTCGAATTGCCGATCGAAGAATTCGACTGGCGCGACCGCAGCAACACCGAGCAGGCGCTGAGCGAACTGGCGGCCGCCGAACAGGCCAAGGGTTTCGACCTGAGCTGCCCGCCGCTGATGCGTTTCTTTCTGGTGCGCCTGGGTGACGACCGTTACCAGATGATCTGGATCTACCATCACCTGCTGCTGGACGGCTGGAGTGCTTCGCGCCTGCTGGGCGAGATGCTGCGCCTGTACCACCACGACAGCCTGCCGGCGCTGACCGGGCGTTACGCCGACTACATCGCCTGGCTGCAACGTCAGGACGAGGCGCAGGCCGAAGGCTTCTGGCGTGAGCGCCTGGCGTCGCTTGAGGCTCCTACCATCCTGGCCACGGCGTCGGGTGCCACAGGCTCCGGCCACGGCGTGATGTACAGCGACCTCGACGCCGAGGCGACGCGCAAGTTGCACAGCTTCGCCAAGCGTCAGCGCGTCACCCTCAACACCCTGGTACAAGGCGCCTGGCTGTTGCTGCTGCAACGTCACAGCGGCCAACGCAGCGTGGCGTTCGGTGCCACGGTGGCGGGGCGGCCGACGGGGCTGGCCGGTGCCCAGGACATGCTCGGCCTGTTCATCAACACCTTGCCGGTGATCCAGACCCTCGATCCGCAACAGCCGCTGGGCGAGTGGCTGCGCGACTTGCAGGATTACAACCTGGCCGTGCGCGACTACGAACACACGCCATTGTCCGACGTCCAGCGCTGGGCCGGGCAGGGTGGCCAGGGCCTGTTCGACAGCATCATCGTGTTCGAAAACCATCCGGTGGACCGTGCCTTGCGCGGTGGCGAGGAAGGTGAGTTGCGCTTTGCCGAAGTCGGCAGTGGCGGCGTCACCAACTTCCCGATGGACTTGATGGTCAGCGCCAATGACCAAGGCCTGGAAGTCGAGTACCTGTACCTGCGTGATCGCTTCAGTGAACAGGAGGTGGAACGGATTCGCGCACAGATGGAAGGTTTGCTGCGTGCGCTGCCAGAGGACGCTGACTGCCTGCTCGGTAACATCGGCCTGCCCGAAGCACGCTTGAGCCTGCCGCAAGCGTGCAGCGATAACGCCGATCTGCTGCACAGCTTCAATCAGCATGTGCGCACCCAACCGCAGAAAATCGCCTTGTTCTGCGAGGATCGCGAAATCAGCTACGCCGATCTGGAAAACCAGGCCAATGCGCTGGCGCAGCTGCTTATCCGTCGTGGCATTGGCCCGGAAAGCCTGGTGGCGGTGGCCTTGCCGCGCTCGGAACGCACGATCGTCGCGTTCCTTGCCGTGCTCAAGGCCGGTGCGGCGTATCTGCCGCTGGACCTGGCATACCCGGCCGAGCGCCTGGCCTACATGCTCAGTGATTCGGCCGCCAGCCTGTTGCTGTGCGACAGCGACCTGGGTGATCGCCTGACACTGGCTGACAGCCCGCCACGCTTGTTGCTTGATCAGCTGAGCGTTGCCGGCAGCACCGAATGCCCGGTTTCCCATCCACTGCCGGGGCACCTGGCGTACCTGATCTACACCTCCGGTTCCACCGGCCAGCCCAAAGGCGTGGCGGTGGAACGTGGGCCGATTGCCCGGCATTGCCGCGGCATCATCGACCTCTACGAACTGGCGCCCCGCAGCCGCGAACTGCACTTCATGTCGTTCGCCTTCGACGGTGCCCAGGAACGCTGGCTGAGTGTGCTGTTGGCCGGCGGCAGCCTGGTGATTCGCGAAGACAGCCTGTGGACCCCGGAACACACCCTGGAGGTGCTGCATCGCCACAGCGTCACCGTCGCCTGCTTCCCGCCGGCGTACCTGCAACAGATGGCCGAAGTGGCCGAGCACCTGGGCAATCCGCCGGCGGTCGAGGTGTACTGCTTTGGCGGTGATGCGGTGCCGGACGCAAGCTTCGAGCAGGTCAAGCGCGCCTTGGGTGCGCAACGCCTGGTCAACGGCTACGGCCCGACCGAAACCGTGGTCACGCCGTTGCTGTGGCGTGCCGAAGCCAGCGAAACCTGCGGGGCGGCCTATGCGCCGATTGGCCGTGGTGTCGCGGGCCGTGGCCTGTACATCCTCGATGCCGACCTCAATCCGTTGCCGGTAGGTGTCAGCGGCGAGTTGTACCTGGGCGGCGAATGCCTGGCGCGCGGTTATCACCAGCGGCCGGGCATGAGCGCCGAGCGTTTCATTCCCGATCCGTTCGCGGCCGGTGGCCGCATGTACCGCACCGGCGACCTGGTGCGCCAGCGCGAGTGCGGGTTGATCGACTACCTCGGCCGGCTCGACCAGCAAGTGAAGATCCGCGGCTTCCGTATCGAGCTGGGCGAGATCGAAGCCCGTCTGCGTGACTGCGCAGGGGTGCAGGATGCCGCCGTGGTGGTGCACGACACGCCGACTGGCAAACAGTTGGTCGGTTATGTGGTGGCCGCCGCTGCCGCCGGGCTGGATCGGCGCTTGAAGGCCGATCTGCAGGCGCAGATGCCAGACTACATGGTGCCGGCGCGGATCCTGGTGCTAGAGCGCTTCCCGCTGTCGGCCAACGGCAAGCTCGACCGTCGCGCACTGCCTGTGCCGGAATGGGCGCTTGGCGGTTACCGCGCGCCGCGCAATGCGCTGGAAAGCGCGCTGGCCACGATCTGGCAAGAGGTGTTGGGTGTGCCGCAAGTGGGCATCGACGACAACTTCTTTGAACTCGGCGGCGACTCATTGCAGGTGCTCAAAGTGATCTCGCGGGTGCGCAGCCAGCCACAACTGGGCTTCGAATTGAAGCTACGGGATCTGATGCAGAAACCCTGCATCGCCGAACTCAGCGGCTATCAGGTCGCAGAACCGGCGCAAGCGCCGGACCCGCTGCTGGCGTTGAATGGCCGGGTCACCCACGTGCCGGCGCTGTTCTGCCTGCACGCCGGTTTCGGCACGGTGTTCGACTACGAGCCGCTGGCCCGTCGCCTGGAAGGCCGGCGCACGGTGTACGGCCTGCAATGCCGCATGCTGCTCGACCCGCAATGGCAGGATCAGTCGCTGCTGGCCATGGCCCAGACCTACGCGCAGCGAATTCGCACACAGCAAGCTGAAGGCCCGTACTACTTGCTCGGCTGGTCGCTGGGTGGCGCGTTGACGCAACTGGTCGCCCATGAACTGGAAAGCCAGGGGCAGACGGTGGCGTTTGCCGGGCTGGTCGACAGTTATGTGGCCGGTACGGCGGAGGCGGGGGATTGGCGCGAAGATTTGGCGGACTTCCTGAAGTTTGTCCTCGGTCAACCGTCTGAAGAAGCACAGGCATTGATTGCCGTGAAAGCCGCAGGCCTGAACGAGCGCGAAGGCGCCGCCGCGGTGATCGAAGCGGCCATGCACGGTTCCAATGGCCACGCGGCATTGGGCGCCAGTGAACTGACGCAGATCTTTGCCACCGGTTCATCGCTCAAACAGCTTGCTCTGTCGCAGCGGCAATTGCCGAAGGTACAGGTTTCGGCCCACCGCTGGTGGGTGGCCGGGCGCGACGACGAACGCCGGGTGTTCGAAGCCCAGGTGGGGCATCACGGAATGGATCGTCTGTTGGCCGGTGGGCACTACGAGTTGCTGCGTGGTGATCAATTGCTCAATGAACTGGAAGACTTGCTGGAGCGTCGCTTGGCCACTGCATGACAAAAATTGTGGCGAGGGGATTTATCCCCGTTGGGCTGCGAAGCAGCCCCAAAACATAGGGACTGCTACGCAGTCCAACGGGGATAAATCCCCTCGCCACAGATGACAGCACTCACCTCAGGGAGCGTCGCTCGTTTCAAGATTGATTATTGACCTCTTTGTGTAAAAGGATTCCCCTCCATGGCCGTACTGCCAGAACTTGAAGCTTTCCTCGAACTCGCCGAGTTCGGCCGCCTCACCGGCAAAAGTCGCCCGATGCACGAACAGACCCCGCAACAAGCGCGGATCGACTTCGAAGCATCCTCCGGGTTCCTCGATGTGCCGCTGGACAACATCGCTTGCGACAACTTCACCATCACCGCCCGCGACGGCCACAGCATCGCGGCGCGCCTGTATCGCGACGGCCAAACCGTCAACGACCTGCAACCGGTAATCCTGTATTTCCACGGCGGCGGCTACGTGGTCGGCAGCCTCGACTCCCACGACGCACTGTGTCGACGCCTGGCGGCCCAGGGCGGTTTTGCCGTATTGACCGTGGATTATCGCCTGGCCCCTGAATGGCGTTTTCCAACCCCTGTGCAGGACGCCTGCGACGCCGGCAACTGGCTGGCTCGCGAAGGCGCTGCCCGCGGCCTGGACGCCACACGAGCGGCACTGGCCGGTGACAGCGTCGGCGCGACACTGGCCACGGTGTTGTCGATCATCGCCGTTCGCGAACCTGCAGAACTGGCGTTGAAACCCAAGGCCCAACTACTGGTTTACCCCGTCACCGACGCCACCACCCACCGCGCCTCACACCGGGTTTTCGCCGAGGGTTACTTGCTGGAAACCCCGACCCTGGACTGGTTCTACGCCCATTACGCACGTACCCCTCAGGACCTCGCCGACTGGCGCTACTCGCCGCTGCTGGCCGAGGACCTGTCGGGTTTGGCGCCGGCGCTGGTGTACCTGGCCGGTTATGACCCGTTGCATGACGAAGGCTTGGCCTACGCCGAGCGCTTGCGGGCTGCGGGGAATGAGGTGACGTTGCTGGAGCAACCGGGCATGACCCATGACTTCTTGCGCATGGCGGGGTTGTTGGGTGAGGTGGAAGGGATTCACGCGGAAGTGGCGGGGTGGGTACGTTCAAGGATTTGATCTGAAGTAAAAAGCCGCCATTTCTGAGTTGGGAATGGCGGCTTTGCTGTGCCTGAAAAACAAAACATTCCGAAATACGGAAATTTCCCACGTCATCGGTGGAATTTTCCGGCATTCATTTTCGCTGCCTCTTGTTAGCTTTCTCGGCCATTACCGCTTGTTGATGTCGTCATGGACAGAGACTCGCACGGTTGTCGTTCTCAGCTCAAGGATCAGCCTATGTTCGCACCGGCCAATGTTGCTCATTTCGAACTGAAAATCCCCACGGTTCCCAACGATTTCAAGGTACTGGCCTTTGACGGTACGGAAGCCATCAGCGGCTTGTACGCGATCCGTATCGAGCTGGTCAGCGAGTACCGTGACCTTGATCTGGAAAGCCTGCTGCGCCAGCCGGCGTTTCTCCAGTTCGGCCTCGATGGTGAAGGCATTCATGGGTGCATCGAAGATGTCTCGGTGGGTGAAAGCGGCAGGCGCCTGACCCGTTACCAACTGAACCTGGTGCCAGCACTGCACTACCTGCAGTTCAGCCACAACCAGCGGATTTTCCAGAGCCTGACCGTTCCGCAAATCATCGCCCAGGTACTCAAAGGCCATGGCATTCTGGCCGATGTGTTTACCTTCCACGTCTCCCCCGGCCCCGAGCGCGTCTACTGCACTCAATATGCGGAAAGCGACTACGAACTGGTCCAGCGGTTATGCGCCGAGGAGGGCATTGCCTGGCACCATCAGCACTCTCCCGATGGCCATAGGCTGGTGTTTACCGACCATCAGAATTTCTTCCCCAAGCTGGGTGCAACCCCTTATCAACCTGGCAGCGGTATGGTCGCAGAGCACCCGGTGATCGATCGTTTTTCCACGCGTTTGAGCACCCGGACCAGCACGGCCATGCGCCGCGACTACGACTTCACACGCCCGAACCCGCCACTCGAAGGCCGCGTCACGACCGGGAGCGGGCCGGAACTGGAAGACTATCGCTACCCCGTGTTCATCGACAATGAAAAACACGCTAAGCAGCTTGCCCGGCACGCGCTGGAACGTCATCGCACTGATTACCAGCTGGCCGAGGGCAGCAGCGATCAACCGAATTTGCGCAGTGGCCACTTCTTTGACCTGACCGAACACCCGCGTCAACCCTACAACGATTTGTGGTTGTTGCTCAGTGTCAGTCACGCTGGAAAACAACCCCAGGTACTTGAAGAAGTGATGCCCAGCGAGGTGAAGCCCGAAGACGGTTTCACCCAGGGTTACCGCAACCGCTTCAGCGCGATGCCTTGGGATGGGTCTTATCGCCCGCCGCTGGTCCCGCGCAAAACGCTGCTGGTCAGCCAGACCGCCCGTGTCACCGGGCCTGAGGGCGAAGAAATCTTTTGCGATGAGTACGGGCGGGTCAAGGTCGAGTTTCATTGGGACCGCGCCGGCCTGGGCAATGACAAGAGCAGTTGCTGGCTGCGGGTGTCATCCAACTGGGCAGGAGACAGGTTCGGCGCGGTGACCATCCCGCGCATCGGCATGGAAGTGGTGGTGACTTACCTGGAAGGCAATCCGGATAATCCGTTGATTACCGGTTGCGTGCCCAATGCGATCACTGCCGTGCCGTACCCCTTGCCGCAGCACAAGACCAAAACCGTGCTGCGCAGCCGCAGCTCGCCCGCCAGTGGCGGCTACAACGAGCTGTCGATTGAAGACCGTGCCGGGCAAGAAAAAATTTACCTGCGCGCCCAGCGCGACCTCGAACAGCTGATCCTCAACGACAGCGACACCCGGATCGGTAACGACCGCCGTGAGCAGATTACGCGAGACAGTCACAGCCTGATTGGCAACGACCGGTTCGAACAGGTCGGAAAAAACAGTTCCAGCCTGATCAAGGGCGACGAACTACACACCACGCAAGGCCAGCGCCACACCATGATCGGTGGTAACGAGCTGATCAGCATTGCGGGCAACAGCAGCACCACGGCCAGCGGCACGCTGGTGATTCAAGCCGGGCCCCAGGTCCATGTCACTGCCGCCAATGTGGTGATCGATGCCGGCATGAGCCTGACGCTCAAGGCCGGTGAGCACTACATCGTGATCAACCCAGAGGGGATTTTCAGCAGTGTGCCCATCGAAGAGGGTGGCATCCCGTTGGCGGGAGTGCCGCCGGCCCCGCCGTTGTCGGCCAAAGGGTCGGTAGCCGCGGTGGTTCAGGCGCCCGTGTTGGCACCCGCGCAGCGCTTGGTGCTGATGGCCAAAAAGCCTGTTTGCGCGATGTGCGAAGTCCTCAAACAGCAGAGAGGGGCAACCCATGCTTGAGTTGCCGCCATTGCCAGATGACCTGCCCTGGTCGTTACCGTCCTATCTGCTGTTGGACGGGGTCAGCGCCGCGAATCTGGCGCATCGCCTGCACCGCTGGGATAACCCGGTGTATTGCCTGTACCACGGCACGCGCTGGCATGAGCTGGCGAACATCTCACCCTGTCTGGTCACGCTCAAGGGGGCAGGGGATTCACTGCTGGCGTACTTCCAGGAACATGCGGCGCTGGAATGGGGGTATCTGCTGTTCAGCGAGGCCGACGCGTTAGCGCTTTGCAAACATTGGCGCCGCCTGCTCAGTGTTGAGCAGGCAGAGGGCGTGGATGTCATGCCGCGTATTGCTGATCCAGCCGTCATGCATCAGTTGTTCCATCTCGCCGCGCAAGACAACAGCGCACGTTGGTTTGGGCCTGTCGCAAGCGTCTGTCTGCCCGATGGGGTAGCGGGCGTCTGGCGGCAGCACATCCGTCTCGATCACGCCCGCGCTGAACCGCAAACGTATCGGCTGACCGATCAGGAGCTTACGGCACTGGGAGAGGTCGAGTTTCGCACCGTCGTCTCAGCCTTGGGTGAGCACTTGCAAGCGCACTTCCCGGAGTTCATGGCGAATTTTCCAGGGCCTGAGTGTCGTCAATATGTACAAACACTGGCGAGCGAAGCCTACCAGCAAGGCTTTTCCTCAGATCAGGAAATGGCGCTATACGCGAACGTTTTTGCTTATCTGGCCGGGCAACCGGTGATTGAACATCCTGATATTGCGCAACTGCTGGCGGGGGCGGCAGCGGGCGCGCCATTGGCGCGCGTACAACGTGCTGCCGAGCTGGCCGAAAGCCGTGCTGCCGATCGACAAGGAGGCCTACTGTGACTGTCCGACAACAACCCAAAGTCAGCGCCAATACGGCGGCCATGGCCATGAGCGCCAAGGACGCCCGTTCACCCATCGGGCTGTGCCCCTTGATGGGCCAAAAAGTGCAGCTGCTGCCGTTGCGCTACGGCCTGGTCGAGCACCTCGATCCCTCTGCGAAACTGTCAATGCCGCTCAAACTGAACAGCCAGCCCCTGGGCATTCGGCTGCTGCGTGACGGCTTCCTGTACATCATCGATAACAACACCGGCTACCTGCACGAATACCGCGTCGAACAAGGGCAGATCAGCAAACTGCTGTGGCAGGGCCAGGAGGTGGCGGGCGACACGCGCACCGCGTCGGTCAGCGAGCCGCATCTGGTGTTCACCCGGCAACACCGCTTGTACGCCAACTATTCGGAAATCCAGTGGACGGCCTTCAAATGCGCGCAAATGCTCAAGGACGCCACCGAGCGTGAACGCCTGATGCAACGCATCGATCTGGCCAGCGCTTGCCCCGTTAATGGCGGTCCTGGCTTGTTGAGCAAGCTGCAGGCGGAAAAATGGTTGGCGGAAGTGGCGCCACCCATCGCGCTAGCCACGGGCAAGGGCCCCGAGGCATTGCCCGAGGGCGCCCACCCGCAGGAACGCCAACCCTATAGCTGGGAAGCCGCGTCGCTGTTCAAGGAAACGGCGATCGAAGCGCTCACCAGTCGGGTGCTGGGCGTCTACCAGAACGACTATCTGTTTTTGGTCTTGCGCGACGATTTTGGCGTGATGCGCGACCTGGCCAGCGCCCAACTGCAGGTGGCGGACTGGATCGAGCACTGGAGTGCCGACGAGGTGGCTCAGCGCAAATACCTCACCGGCGCTTACATCCAGTCCTTGTATGAGGTGGGGCCGGCGCGCCTGCAAGACTTGGCCACCACGGATCCCGCGGTCAAAGCCCTGCAGGACGACCTCAACCCGCAACAGCAGACGGCGGTTCATGATTACTTACGGGCCAAGCGCGAACACAACGGGCAGTCAATCTATGGCGACGAGCAGGCCTGGCGAAAGGCGGCGACCAGCAATCCTTACGCGCGCGCCTTCGTCAACCTGCTCGATGCCCTGGGCGAAGCGCTGTGGCAAAAACATCAAAGCACCATCGGCGGCCTCCACCTGCGAACCTGGGAGGCGCTGAACGGCAAGGCCATCGGCGAGCGGGGCATTGATCACCTGGTCAAGCGGGCGGAGATGCAAGCGTTCGTCCGCCAGCAGCAAACGCTGCTCAGCCATTGGCAACAGCGCCTGCACGCCATTCGTGAAGACCGCTTGAACATGATTACCGGCGGCCACTTTCACCGTGCCGCCTGGTACTACGATTTCGAGCAAAACACGCAAATTCAGCATCGCCTGGAAACCGAATTCGTCTGTGTGGCAGCCCTGTGCAGCCATCGCGACGCGACTGAAAGGCTCGCCGCTTTCCTCGAACAAAACCCGCTCACCGTCGTAGCGGGGCTGGAAACCCTGACCCTCGCCGATCAACTGGATATGAGCAAGAAGCTGCTGGATCTGAGCAACTTCTCGATCCAGGTCGCCACGGCTCCGGACAGCCTGGCCAGCGTCAACGCGCTGGCCAATCAATTCAACAGCCTGATGAATGAACGGCTGCCCAACTATGCGGATCTGAATACGCGGTTCAAGGGGCTACAGAGTTTGTTGGATGGGGCGTACAACCCGGCCAGGCAACTCAGCATTGCGGACGAGCTAGAAACTGCCCATGACGCATTAAAGCAGCGACAGCACATCGACCCCAATAACTTCCTCCGTGACCTCGGACAGTCGACACGCCTGCAACTGTTGCGCGAGTTTTCCCGCAGCGGCTTGACCTTGCGGGCGGCGTCGGCTGACGAAATCCAGGCCTTCAACAAGACCCGCGATGCCGCCCTCGATCTGCGCCGCCACCTCAAGCGCGCCTACCAGCTGCGCCGTCTTGAGTTGTCACGGCAAACCCACGGCTTGAGCGCGCCGGGCAGCGAGCAGGCGCATAACCAGCGGATCAATGAGCTCAAGGTTGCGCTGCTGCCGCTGGAAGAGCGTCTCAGCCGGGCGTTGACGGTGGGCGGCGGCGGGCGGCGGCAGATCGGTGCGGTGGTCGAAGGCATGGACCCGGCGCTGCGTAAGGAAATGCAGCGCACGGTGCGGGATTTCCGCGCGACGGGGACGTTTGGCAAGCCGCTGAGTGGCGCCCTGAACTCCGGTGGAGATGGCATTGCGCTGTTGTTGTTTGTGTATCAGGGGCAGAAGTTTGTTGAGGTGTTGAGTTCAATCCTGAAAAAGGATGACCGCTCTATATCTGATAAAGCGGCTTTTGCAGAGTCCTTGATCGGAATGTCGGCGGCAGGTTTTGCCTTGGTACAAGGCTTGTCAGTAACGATCCTTCAAGCGCATATCGAACAAATGGACAGTGCCGCCGGCAAGCTCAATACCATGAGCCGCCTGGGACGTTGGGCAGGTATCGCAGGGTCGGGTGCGTTTGGATTTGGTGCTGCGGCTGCGGCCATTGATTTAGGCAAGCATTCCCAGCAATGGGGTAAAGCGCTCGCCGCAGGCAATCATCAGGCATTGGCGGCTACGACCCTGCAAATCGCGGGCGACGGCATTCTCGTGGGCACCAACACCTGGGGCGCCAAACACACGACAACAATCATCAGCCAGATCCTCAAGAAGCCTGCTCAACTGCGAGCCCTGGCCTGGGCCGAAGCCAGCCCGCGGCTGCTGAGCATCGCCGCCAGAGTCAACGTGGTGGGGCTGATCGGCACGGCCCTGCAATTGGTCGGCGAAGGCCTGTACAACTACTTCAACTTGGACGCCCTGCAAAAATGGTTGCAAGCCAGCGCCTGGGGCTCGGCCAACCTGCAACGCAGCCTGGCCGAGGACTGGAGCGCCTTGGCCCGGGTGGTGCAGCAACCGACCTGTGAGCTGGTTCGCAAAGGCCAGCGTACCTACTTACAACTGCGACTGCCGGGTGTGCGCACTCGCGAAATGGACAGTCGCCAACTGCACCTGCGGGCCTTTCATCAAACCCGCGATCGGCAATCCGAACCCTACAGTCGGCAGGCACCGCCCGTCCGTTGGCAGGCAAACAGTGCGGCCTGGGCTGCAGTTGCCATGGTCGTCAGCCAGGAAGACGAGGCGCTGACCCTTCAGCTGCCGATCAGCGAAGCCCAGCAAACGTCGGATTTCGCTTTGGCCCTCAACATCCGCTACCAACTGGAGGACGAGCGCAACTTGTTTCACCACACCAATTTTATCCTGCGCGACCTGCGCATCGCGACGGTGCGGGGCGTACGGTTGCCGGCCGAGGGCCGGTTTGTGCTCGATGACGTGGAAGCCTTGCCCAGCGGGCTCGAAAAGACGCTCTTCAGGCGGTTCAAGCGCGAAGAAATGGCGGCGCTCGATGATTAGCCAACTGTTCAAGCGCAGAAAACCGCCGGAAACCCCAGCGCCGACACTGGACATTCGCAGCCAGCGGCCCCGTGCCGGGGAGCTGCGGGTCAGGGGCTTGAATGAAACCCTGTTCCTGGCGCCATTGCCGGTGTACACCGGTCAGGCACAAGTATCTCGGCGTAACTTTTCGGCGATGAACGAGATTTATCTGGAGTTGGGGGGCAGCAACTACGGGATGGTAGAGCTGGGGAAAAGATTGGCGTTCATGCTCTGGATGCCTATGTTTGTAGCTTTTATAGCTCCAAGTATATTCATCCTATATGGGGTGCTTTTTTATCCAGAAAACTTCAGGAACCCATTGCAAGAGCTACTCATGTTCTTTGAAGTTACTACCAAAGTTTCGCTTCCTTTCATTCTGCCCATCGGTGCATTCATCTACAGCATGCTCTCCAACGTCCGAACCCTGGCCAAAAGCTACCCGGTCCGCTTCAACCGCCAGCGCCGCGAAGTCTGCTACATCGATGACACCAGCCATCGAGTGCTGATCGTGCCCTGGGAGAGCGTGGTAGCCTGGGTCGCCCGCAGCCAGGGCGTGACCAGCTACGGTGCGATGCGCGATTACACTTTCGGCATGGGCCTTGAGGACGAAGAGCACGACACCGTGCAGTTTATCTTGTCGGCCCAACCCAGCGATGCGCATGCGCTGGGCATGTGGACGTCCATCCGCAACTACATGGAAGACGGGGAACTGGTGGATACGCCCAACCCCATGCTTGCCGCGTTGGGGATTACCCTGACCGAGGATGAGCTCAAACCTTATGAAGGGCTGCACACTTTTGAAATCGAACGGCTCGACGCCAGGGCATTGGGTAGGCTGGACGACGGAGGAGGCGATCTGACTGCCGAAGAGCGCAAGCGTTGGGGATACTCCAAGCGTTCCCACTGGCCTCTGCGCTGGTGGTACGTCAGACGGGTGATCGTGTTCTGGAAAATGCCCTACCTGATCGCCGAGTGGGCGCACAGCAAGGGCCGTCCGACCCTACCGGAAAACGTGCAAGCCTGGTCGCAACCGCTGCCCCCCGAACAATGGGCCCAGCCCAGCTCGGCCCTGCAAAAAGCCAACGCCCTGGTCAAGACCGCTATGGATAAAAAAGGCGCGAGCTTCGTCGATGCCTGCAAAGCAGCGGGACTGCATTGAACCCTGCGTTGCACACATCGCCCGGCGGCCAACTGCAAGCCAGCGCCTGGGGCACGGCCAACCAGCAACGCAGCCTGCCCGAGGACTGGAGCGCCTTGGCCCGGGTGGTGCAGCAACCGACCTGTGAGCTGGTCCGCGAAGGCACGCGCACCTACCTGCAACTGCGACTGCCGGGTGTGCGCACCCGCGAAATGGACAGCCGTCACCTGCGCCTGCGGGCCTTTCATCAAACCCGCGATCGGCAACCCCAACCCTACAGTCGGCAGGCACCATCTGCACGCTGGCAGGAAAACAGTGCGGCCTGGGCTGCGGTAAACGTGGTCGTCAGCCAGGAGGAAGAGGCACTCACGCTTCAGCTGCCGATCAGCGAAGCCCAGCAAACCTCGGATTTCGCCCTGGCCCTCACCATCGGCTACCAACTGGAAGCCGAACGCAACTTGTTTCACTACACCAATTTTGTCCTGCGCGACCTGCGCATCGCGACGGTGCGGGGCGTACGGTTGCCGGCCGAGGGCCGGTTTGTGCTCGATGACGTGGAAGCCTTGCCCAGCGGGCTCGAAAAGACGCTCTTCAGGCGGTTCAAGCGCGAAGAAATGGCGGCGCTCGATGATTAGCCGACTGTTCAAACGCAGAAAACCGACTGAAGCTACAGAGCCAACACCGGACATCCGTAGCCAGCGGCCATGTGCTGGTGAACTGCGGGTCCGAGGCTTGAATGAAACCCTGTTCCTGGCGCCCTTGCCGGTGTACACCGGTCAGGCACAAGTATCTCGGCGTAACTTTTCGGCGATGAACGAGATTTATCTGGAGTTGGGGGGCAGCAACTACGGGATGGTAGAGCTGGGGAAAAGATTGGCGTTCATGCTCTGGATGCCTATGTTTGTAGCTTTTATAGCTCCAAGTATATTCATCCTATATGGGGTGCTTTTTTATCCAGAAAACTTCAGGAACCCATTGCAAGAGCTACTCATGTTCTTTGAAGTTACTACCAAAGTTTCGCTTCCTTTCATTCTGCCCATCGGTGCATTCATCTACAGCATGCTCTCCAACGTCCGAACCCTGGCCAAAAGCTACCCGGTCCGCTTCAACCGCCAGCGCCGCGAAGTCTGCTACATCGATGACACCAGCCATCGGGTGCTGATCGTGTCCTGGGAGAGCGTGGTGGCCTGGGTCGCCCGCAGTCAGGGCGTGACCAGCTACGGTGCGATGCGCGATTACACCTTCGGCATGGGGCTGGAGGACGAAGAGCAGGACACCGTGCAGTTTATCTTGTCGGCCCAACCCAGCGATGCGCATGCGTTGGGGATGTGGACGTTCATTCGCAATTACATGGAAGAAGGGGAGCAGGTGGATACGCCCAACCCCATGCTTGCCATATTGAACATCACCCTGAGCGAGGACGAACTCAAACCTTATGAAGGACTGCACACCTTTGAAATCGAACGGCTCGACGCCAGGTTTATGGGCGATCTCGATGACGAAATGGATGATGCATACCGCAAACGTTATGGCCATCCCCAACCCACAAGATGGCCCCTGCGCTGGTGGTACGTTCGTCGTGTGCTGACTTTCTGGAAAATGCCCTACCTGATCGCCGAGTGGTCCCACCGCAAGGGCCGCCCGACCCTGCCGAAAAGCGTGCAAGCCTGGTCGCAACCGCTGCCCCCTGAACAACGGGCCCAGCCCAGCCCCGCCCTGCAAAAAGCCAACGTCTTGGTCAAGACCGCCATGGACAAAAAAGGCGCGAGCTTCGTCGACGCCTGCAAGGCAGCGGGGTTGCATTGAACCCTGCGCTGCACACCTGGCCCGGCGGCCAACTGATTTGGCGCTAGCAGAACAGATGGTGCGCGAAGCGATCTTGATCTACAACCAGGAGCGATCGCACCTGTCCTTAAAATACAAAACGCCCCGTGCGGGGCGTCGGGCGCTGGGGTGAACCAGGTGTAAACCTATTTCAGGACTAGACTTGGCGCAGAGCCCGCAAACAGTTGACCGAGGTGAACTCGGATTTCGTGTCCAACGGAGATCCTCTGGGGGAGCGAGCTTGCTCGCGAAGGCGGCCTCCGTTCAAAGTGCTGTTTAACGGCTGTCAGCGTTACTTCGCGAAAACTACATCACCTTGCGTAACTGCCTACAGGTACACCAGAATCCGCCGGCTTGTGCGCCTTGGGGGCGCTCGGTAACTTGGTTCGCGTCACTGATTGTCAGTGATCGGGTTTAGTAGCCCGGCTAGTTTCCTCGGTTGCACCAGTGTCATCCAGTCAGGCATCGGCCTGCACTTGATGGTGGCTGTGCGCATGGCGTCTTCGGGCGCGCCGGGTTTTGGGAAACTTTACCGGTCTACTAACTTGCGCACGGCCACCACCCTTTTGTGTAGTAGCGAGATGGTTGTGGTCCTTACTGGAGAAAATTCCCATGTTCAAGGTCACACCGAATCCGCCGGACCTCGATCCGACATCATCGTCAGAAAATTCCGACTCAAACAATCCCAACGACCGCATCCCCTCAGCCGCCGATATCCAGGCTACCCCGCGCAAGCTCTGCAGCATGTTCATCGTCAACCCTGAACTCGATGTCGAAACCCTGCTGGCCCACGCCTGTGAGTCGCTGGCTTCGGCCAATGTCATGGCGTTGGATCTGGCGGATCATATGGAAGGGACTAGTCGTAATTCGTTGTTGGGGATTGCGCAGGTCATCATGCTGGGGGAGTTGGCGGTGAACCGGGCGCTGGACCGGATCGATCCGCCTGAGTAATCAATGTTGGGGCGACTGACGCCTTCGCGAGCAGGCTCGCTCCCACAGTTGACCGAGGTAAACGCAGACTTTGAGCTTACTGAAGATCCCCTGTGGGAGCGAGCCTGCTCGCGATGGCGGCAGCACAGGCACCGCAATATCGGCCCATAAAAAATGCCCGCATCTCTCGATACGGGCATTTTCAATTTCAGCTCAGCCTCAGAAATCGTACTTCGCGGTGATCTGCATGTTGCGCGGTTCGCCGTAGAAGGTGGTGCCGAAGTTGCCAAGGCCGGTCAGGTAGCGCTTGTCGAAGACGTTGTAGGCATTGACGGTGAAGCTCAGGTGGTCGTCGTACTGGTAACGGGTCATCAGGTCGACGAGGGTGTAGCCGCCTTGTTTGAGCATGGTGCTGCCGCCTTCGCCGCCGCCCACGTTAGGGCTGTAGCTCTGGCCGTAAAACGCGCTCTGCCAGCTGACACCGCCACCGACGGTGACCTGGTCCAGCGCGCCGGGCAGACGGTAGGTGGTAAAGGTGCGCACCACGTGTTCCGGTTTGCTCGTGGCCAACGGGAAACCGAAGATGCGTTGATGGTCCTTGTCGCGAGTACGGGCATAGGTGTAGCCGGCCGATACGTTCCAGTCCTGAGCCAGTTCACCGGCCAGTTCCAGTTCAACGCCATTAGTGGTGGCACCGTCGACGGCTTTGTAAATGCCGTCACCGGTAATCTCATTGGTGCCGATCGGCTCAGCAAAGTTGTCCTGCTCGATGCGGAAGAAGGCCAGGCTGGCGTTGAGTTTTCCTTCGAAGTAGGCCGCTTTCAGACCGGTTTCGTAGCTGTCGCCTTCAACCGGGTCCAGGGTCTTGCCATCGGCGTCCTTGTTGATTTGTGGCTGGTAAATGCTGGTGTAGCTGGCGTAGACCGAGTAGGTATCGTCCAGGTCATAGACCACACCGGCGTAAGGCGTGACGACGCCGTGTTCCTTGTAGCTGGCGTGTGTGTCTGTCAGGCCGGCGCCCGGGTAGTAGGAGTAATCTTCGTTGTACTTGTAGGTGCTGACTCGGCCGCCGAGGATGAACGACAGGTCGTCGGTCGGACGCAGGCGTGTGGCCAGGTAGGCGCCATTCTGGCTCAGGGTGCGCTCGTATTTACCGTTTTTCGGGAAGTCCGGTTTCGCAATATGGCCTGCCCAGTCAAAGATGTTGCCCGGTACCAGTCCATCGGAGTCGGTGGGGGTACCATAGGTTGCGCCAGTCTGACGGGAGTGTGCCGCCATGAAACCCGCCACCAGTTCATGTTCGCGACCACCCAGGGAGAACGGACCGGTGACGTTCACGTCAGCGGTGTTCTGTACGCGATGGCCTTCCCAGTGCCCCTGGTAAAAGAACATGCCTTCGCCGGTGTCGCGGTTCGGGTAACCACCGCTGGCCGAGGCCAATTGAGTATCGTGATCGGTGGTTTTCTGGTCGAAGCTGGCCTTGAATTTCCAGTCGTTGGCCAGCGCTTGCTCCAGGGACGCGAAGTAGGTGGTGCTGTCGAAGTCACGACGGCTCCAGTCGGCGCCCGGGTTGAAGCCGCGGGAGAAGTTGGTCTTGCCGCCGTCGGCATAGTAAACGGTGTTACCGGTCCAGGAACTGCCGCGCGGGGTGGCGCTGGACTTGTCGACGCCCAGGGTCAGCAGGGTATCGTCGGTCAGGTCGGCTTCGAGAACACCGTAGTACAGGTCTCTCTTCTGGCTGTAGTGGTCGATGTACGAATCTTTGTCCTGCAAGGCGCCGACAAAGCGGCCGCGCACGTTGCCGGATTCGGTCAGCGAGCCGGAGATATCGCCTTCGGTGCGGTAGCTGTCCCAGTAACCAGCGGTGGCGCTGACCGAAGCCTTGAATTCCTTGGTCGGCTTCTTGCGGATCAGGTTGACGGTTGCGGACGGGTCACCCGCGCCGGTCATCAGGCCAGTCGCGCCTTTGATGACTTCGATGTGGTCGAGGCTGGCAGCGTCATCGCTGTTGTTCGGGTTTTCACCGTACACGCCGTCGTAGGGGATGTTGACGCCATCGTACTGAAAGTTGGTGATGGCAAAGCCCCGTGCGGAAAATTCGGTACGGTCGCTGTCGTACTTCTGGGACGTGATACCGGGGGTATTCTTCAGCGCATCGCCAACGCTCTGGACGCCGCGATCGTCCATTTGCTGACGGGTCACCACGGTCACCGACTGCGGCGTTTCGCGAATGGTCAGCGGCAGCTTGGTGGCGGTGGTGGTCGCACCCATGGTGTAGGAGTCGGTGCCTTCGGTGGTCAGGCCCAGGGCCTGGCCGGAAATGGTGGTGGCGCCCAGTTGCAGGCTCGACGAGCCGCCAGACACCAGCGTCACGCTGTTGCCGTTGATCTGGAACGAAATGCCGGTGCCCTTGAGCATCTCAGCCAGGGCCGCGGAAGGCTCCAGCGAGCCGGATACCGCACGGGACTTGATGCCGGCCACCTGATCTGGGCTGTAGAGGATTTGCAGGTTGGTCTGCATGCCCAGTTGGGTCAGCGCGCTGGACAGCGGCTGAACCGAGATACTCACTTTCACAGGTGCTGCATTGGCCATCGAGCTCCCCAGCAAGGTGGCGGTCAGCAGAACGCTGGTCAACAGGGTTTTATGCAGTGACGGGCGCTGTACAGCCAGCGCGAGAGGTGTACGGCGTGGAAGAGATCGCATTACTTGCCTGTGCTCCTGAAAAGTGTCGTGCAGAGTTTTTGTTAATAGGAATGATTATTAAGACGAGATGCGATGGCGAAACCGGAAAGAAATCCGGAAAAAAGTTTTATTGGGCCAAAACGCAAAACCTGTGGGAGCGAGCTTGCTCGCGATAGCGGTGGATCAGTCGCCTTCTATGTTGAAAGTGACGACCCCATCGCGAGCAAGCTCGCTCCCACAGGTTTGTGTGGCGTTTATGAGAACAGCGATCAGGCAGGCATCAGCTCGGTGACGACCCGTCCGCTTTCCATGCGCACCAGTTGGTCGGCGACATCGAAGTAACGGTCATCGTGGGAGATCACGATGATGGTCTTGCCCAGGCGCTTGAGGTCCGGCAGCAGCTCGGTGTAGAAAATCCGCCGGAAGGCCGGGTCCTGGTCGGCCGCCCACTCGTCGAACACCAGCACCGGACGCTCTTCCAGCCACGCATTGACCAGCGCCAGGCGCTTGCGTTGGCCGGTGGACAGGTCGGTGGTGGTGAAGTTGCCGTCCTTGACGTTGACCTTGTGCGCGATCTCCAGGCGCTGCAGGTACTTGTTGGCGTCTTCGGGGATCTGCGTGTCGCCCTGGACCACGTCGTCGAACAGGTAGTAGTCGGCGAAGATGGTGGTGAACAACTGGCGATAGTCGTCGCGGTTGTGCGCGTCGATGACCTCGCCGTTGACCCGGATCTGCCCCTGTTGCGGCGAGTACAGGCCCAGCAGCAACTTGATCAGGGTGGTCTTGCCACAGCCGTTCTCGCCGACGATGAAGGTGATGTCGCCCTGCTTGATCGACAGGTTGACCGGGCCCAGCTGGAACGGCGCCGCACCCTCGACCGACGGGAAGGCGTAGCGCACGTCCGCCAGTTGCAGTTCGTGCACGGCCTGTTTGACGTTGCGCTGGTCGCCGAGCAGCAGGTGCGGTTCCGGGGTGGAAAACTGTTCGGACAGTTCAGCGATGCGCCGGAAAGCGATCTGCGCGCGGCTGACGATCGGCAGGGTGCCGATCAAATGTTCCAGCGGGCCTTTCATGTACAGCAGCACCAGTACGAAGCCGCTCATGACGGTCTTGTCGGCGCTCGGCCAGAACGTTTGCAGGGCCAGGGCCAAGCCGATGACCACGAAGAACAGCATCGAGCCGAAGGTCTTGGCGATGACGAAGGTGTTGATCGAACGCACCTGGGTGTTGCAGATGAATTCGGCGGTGCCCTTGATGCCCGAGGTGAACATGCGCTGGCGGCGTGGGCGGTGGATGCGCAGTTCCTTGGCGCCTTCGGCAATCGCGTTGTAGTGCTTTTGCAGCTCGTCTTCGGCGTCGCGGGCGGCCATGAAGCCTTGCACGCCCTTGCTCTGGGCGTAGGCCTGGATTGCGCTGCCGATCAGGATCGCGGCCACCATGATCAGGAACATCGGCCACGACAGGATCGCCAGGTAGCCCATGCAACCCAGGGTCACGGTCACGGAAATCGCCAGCGGTGCGAAGGCGAAGGCGAAGTCGCTGATGGTGTCGACGTCGTGGGTCAGCACCGGGATCAGGCGATGGCTGCGATAACGCTCGATCTGTTCGATCGGCGCCGACAGCACCTTCTCGCCCAACTGTTTGCGCAGCTTGGCGATGATGTGCTGGCCGACGTAGTTGGTGCCGATGTCGGAGCAGATCGAACTGGCCAGCGCCAGCAGGCACAGGCCGGCGAACAGCGCGACCACGCCCTGGGTCAGGCCGCTGTCCGAATGCAGGGCATTGTTGATGGTCGCCAGCAACACCGTGACGCTCAGGCCGCCGACCATGCCAAGGAAAATGGACGCAGCGACGATGAGTCGAAAGGGTTTGAGCAGGGCGAACAATTCGCCGATGGCGCCTCGGGTAGGCAGGGTCATGGAAGACAGTTCCTTGGGTCGGAAGGCAGATACCCAGTAGAACGTCTGGTCGAGGGTTTAATTTAGAGGGGGGCGACTGGTGGTGACGAAGACCACCAATCCCCTGTAGGAGCGAGCACGCTCGCGAAGAACGCAGGTGCACCGCTGGGTACCTGGCTTCCCGCGTTATCGTTGACGACCATCGCGAGCAAGCTCGCTCCTACAGGGGACGGTGTGTGGGTTTAGAGTTCGCGCGCTACTCGAAAGCCCATCCAGTCCCCACGCTCTTGAGGGTACTGGCTGTTGCGGTTACCGGAGCGGGAGAACACCGGGGCTTCACCCCAGTCGTTGCCGCGGATGCGCACGGCTTCGCAATTGGCTTCCAGCCAGGCGCTGCCATCGGTGGGGGCGCCGACGTAGTTGGGGTGTTCGCAATCTTCGACCCATTCATAGACGTTGCCGTGCATGTCGTACAGGCCGAAGGCGTTCGGCGGGTAGCTGCCCACTGGCGAGCTGTAGCTGTAGCCGTCCGCTGGGCCGTAGGTGTTGGCGTGTTTGGCGATGCTGTACCCCTTGCCTTCATCGAACGGGAAGGGGAAGGGCCCCTGGGTGCCGCCGCGCGCGGCGTATTCACGCTGGGCCTCGCTGACCATGCTGTACGTCTGCCCGGTCTTCTTCGACAGCCAGGCGACGTAGTTCTTCACGTCATCGAAATTCATGCACACCGCCGGCTGGCGCGGGCTCTGCGGGTAGCGCGGCTTGCTGGCGACGCACTCGCGACCTGGCCGGGTATCGCCGTTGGCGATGGTCACGCCGCTTTCCTTCACATAGCTGTCCCACTCACCGGCGGTGATCTGGAAACGGCTCATGGCGAATGGTTTGGCGAAGGTGACTGCATGCATCGGACCTTCATCGGGCTCGCGGCCGACTTCGTCATCGGGCGTGCCCATGGTGAAGGTCCCGGCGGGCAGCACGACCATTTCCGGGCAGTTCTTGCAGTCCTTGAATACCTTGCCCGGTGGCGGGGCAGTGGCGGCCTGTACGGCGGAAGGCAGCAGGCCGGCCATGAGGGTGGACAAGGCGAGGGCCTTGAGTGGCAGGGTTAATGGAGTGTTGGTCATGAATCCTCTCGATCAAAGTAAAACGAGATTTCGTCAAATGGGGGGTATCTGTGGCGAGGGGATTCATCCCCGCTGGGCTGCGAAGCGGCCCCAAAAGGCGGGACTGCTGCGCAGTCCAGCGGGGATAAATCCCCTCGCCACAGTTCGTTCCCACAGGAGGGGCAGCTTCATGATGTCTTGTTGAGCAACACCATGAAGCGGTCGATTTCGTGTTCATTGTTGAGCAGGCCGGGGGCGATGCGGATCACCGGGCCGACGTCGCGGTCCACCGCATCGCAGACCACGCGGCTCTGCATCAGTTGGCTGGCGACCTTTTCGCAGTCCTGGTCCTTGATCCGGAAGAACGTAAAACCGGCGGACAGTAGCGGACTCTTCGGCGTGACCAGTTCGATCCGCGGCTGTTCCAGCAGGCGATCCTTGGCATAGGTGTTGAGTTCATGAATGCGCGCCTGGACCTCGGCCTTGCCCAGGTCCAGGTGCAGCTTGAACGCTTCGTCCGCGGCCCAGCGATGTTCGAAACTGTGATAGCCGCCGGGGGTCATGATGGTCGCGAAGTCGGTGGATTCGCTGAAGGTCGGAATGATCGGCGTGACGTCCTTGACCTCGGCGGAGCGGGCGCAAATGATCCCGGTTCCACGGGGGCCGAACATCCATTTGTGAGTGCCGGCGATGAAGAAGTCGCAGTGCATGTCGGGAAACTCGAGGTCCTCGACGCCAAAGCCATGCACACCGTCGACCACATACAGGATGCGGTCTTTCTCGTCGCGCTTACGGTTCTGCTCTTCGACCAGTTTGCCGATTTCGCCGATCGGCAATTTCACGCCGCTGCCCGATTGCACCCAGGTCATGCCCAGCACGCGGGTTTGCGGGCGGATGCCTAGGGCGATCGAACCCAGCACCTCGTCCACGGAAATGTCGTGGCTGTTCTCGAACAGCTTGAGTTTGCGCACTTTCGTGCCTTGGCGTTGCTGACGAAATTCCAGGGTGTAGTGGGTGGAATAGTGTTCGTGTTCGCTGACGAGGATTTCCTGGTCCGGCCGCACATGAATCCCGCCATAGATCATCGCCAGTCCTTCAGTGGTGCTGCCGGTCAGCGCGATCTGCTCGGGTTTGGCATTGAGGTAACGCCCGGCCCAGACCCGTACGTTGTGCTCGCGTTTCTCGGTTTCCTGCAGGTCCCAGTCCATGGCCCGACCAGGGTTGCGGTCGATGTTGGCACGGTGCATGTCGATCGCGTTGCGCACCGGCGTGGGGTGCGAGGTCACGAGGAAATTGGCGAAATGCAGGTAGTCCGGGTCCTGATTGAACAGCTGGCGCAATTGCGCCCATTTGCCCTTGGGCAGGGGTTGCGGCTGCTGTTGTAGATTGCCGGCCAGCGCTGGCAGGTTCATACCAGCAGCCAGGGGCAGGCCGGCGGCGAGAATGCCGGCCTGTTTGAGGAATGAGCGACGGTTGGTCATGGCTTCGGGTTCGCTTGGCAAAAGTGGCATCAGTTTTTGGCGACGGGTCTGGAGGATTTCTCGACCTGGTCCCAGACCCGCAGGAAATTGCCGCCCCAGAGTTTGGCGATATCAGCCTCGCTGTAACCGCGGCTGATCAGCTCGGCGGTCACGTTGCGCGCCTCGCTGACGTCCTTCCAGCCGTCCAGGCCGCCGCCATCGTTGAAGTCGGAACTGATGCCGACGTGATCGATGCCAATTTTCTTCACTGCGTAGTCAATCGCGTCGCCATAGTCCTTGAGGGTGGCCTTGGGTTCTTCATCGACAATCGCGTAGAGCTGGCTGGCGTATTCGCCGAATCGTTGTTCAGACCACACGGTGATGATCGGGTCGCCCGGCATCAACGCCATCTCCAGGTCTTGCAACGGTTGCAGGTCGAAACGCGCACGCAGGGCGTTGAGTTTGTCCCGGGTGGCCTGGCTCAGCGGGCGGATGTAGGTTGGGAAGCCGACAATCTGCACCACGCCACCGCTATCCTTGATCAACTGCATTTCGTGGTCGCTGAGGTTGCGCGGGATGTCCACCAGGGCGCGCGGGGCGGAGTGCGAGGCAACCATCGGCGTGCGGCTCAACCGGGCCACTTGCTCCAGGGCCTTGGTCGACATCTGCGACACATCGATGATCACGCCGAGGTCGTTGAGACGGTGCACGGCCTGCTTGCCGATGTCCGAGAGACCGCCGAGGGCGTCCCGGGAATCGTTGAAGAACGGCAACGGCCTGGACGAATCGGCCCAGGCGTTGTTGCCCACATAGCTGAAGCCGAACATGCGCATGCCCCGCGCCGCCCATTGGTCCAGTGCATTGAGGTTGTTGCCCAGCGGGTAGGCGTTGAGCATGCTCAGGAAGATCGCGAACTTGCCTTCGCCATGCAGGCGCCGGAAATCGTCGGGGGTGTAGGCGATGGCGGCCTGATTGGGGAAATCACGCACCAGGGCGCTGATGATTTTGTAGCGGGTTTCCTGTTCGAAGCGTGCCTCTTCGATGAACCCGGCGGTGGGACGATGCGGCGCGTTGGGGCCGTTCCAGATCTCCGGCCAGCCGAAAATCGTCAGGGCCGCGCCGGACAGGCGTCCACGCCCGGTCTTGACCAGGTCGAACTGGCCGCTGCCGTCCTTGTCGGCTTCATTGCCGGCGGTGCCGAAATCCATGGGTACGGTGATGTGGCTGTCGAACGAGAGAAGGCGCTCATGCAAT
This sequence comes from Pseudomonas sp. LBUM1649, assembly GCF_059716155.1. Classification (NCBI taxonomy): domain Bacteria; kingdom Pseudomonadati; phylum Pseudomonadota; class Gammaproteobacteria; order Pseudomonadales; family Pseudomonadaceae; genus Pseudomonas; species Pseudomonas sp. LBUM1649. The sequence continues at coordinate 4,691,544 of NZ_CP166807.1, read as the reverse complement.
TCATCGGCCTGCTTCATCACCTTGACCGGGTAGCCGGGATTGTCCTTGAACCAGTAATCCCAGGCCGCAAAGCCAGCACCTGCGCTGATCGCCAGGGCCAGCGGCAGGCCGATGAAAAGAGCCTTTTTCGAACGTGGTTTTGTCATTGCCGTCTCAGTCATGGAGCCTTTGCTATCTGGGAGGAACGAGTCAGCCGAGAAGGAATTTAGTGTTTGTGCGGAACGACACAAAACCTGTAGGAGCAATGCTTGCTCGCGATGCTTTTAAATTTATGGGGGCAACAAACGTTCTAGCTTGGATAAAGCCTGCTTCATGGCTGACACAGGTAGGGCAATGAAGATTTCTCGACGATGGTTCATGGCAGGCCTGGCGCTAACCGGTGCTGCCGTGCCTGCGGCTTTTTATGGGCATCGCGGATGGACGAAGCCGGATCCGACGATCACCCCCGGCGAAGCTTCGTTCGATGTGGCGGATGTCGCCGGCCAACGCTTGGCGGATACACTGCGAGGTGTCTGGCAGATCCGTTTCGAAGGTTGTGATGCCGGACTTGAAGGCTTGCCACGGGACGGCCTGGAGCTGTTTCTCGACATCGGCCACAAAGGCCGTGGCCTGGTTGGCTTTCTCGACACCGCCGAGCGTTTGCGGTCCACCGATGCGCCGCGTTATCGGGTGCTCGGTGATATCGCCGGGGTCAAACCGGCGCAGTTGAGTTGGCGCTTGCTCAGCGCCGGTGGCAGTTGTGACTACGAGTTCAGCATGGCGCTGGACGAAGTCTGGGCCGGTTTCGGTAATGCCGGCAGCGGCAGTCTCAGTGGTCGCGTGCTGGATCTGGATCGTCCCTTGATGATGACGGCCCAGGACAATCGCTTCGTCGCGGTCAAGAAAGTGTTCCCTGAAGCCCGCGAACGAACCGGTCTGAATCCGCCGCTGTTGGCCTGGCTGACGTCCCAGGAGCATCGGTTGTTCCACCAGCTCTGGCATGCGTCCAGGGATAAATGGCACACCTTGCCCGAAGACAAGCGCAACGCCTTGCGCGGCATCGGCTGGCAGCCTGGGTCGCGGGACCAGGAGCGTGACGCCCGTGGCAAGCGCAAGGATCGCAACGGCTCCGGCGTAGACTTTTTCTTCATGCACCGGCACATGCTCGGCACGGCGCGTTCGATGATGGACTTGCCGTCGTGGACGCAATTCCCCTTGCCGCAACCGGAGCTGGCCCGGGACCGCATCGGCTTCGCCAATTACTTCGACAACCACGACGGCACAGCGCTGCCGCCCACCTGGCTGGCCGAAGACGATGACGAGTATTCGCAATGGGTCAGCGACATCAAGACCGCCGAGACCTACCACAGCAATTTCCAGGTCTGGGAGTCGCAGTACCGCGACCCGCGTTACCTGTCGAAGTTGACCCTGGGGCAGTTTGGCTCAGAGGTCGAGTTGGGCCTGCATGACTGGCTGCACATGCGTTGGGCCTCGGTGCCGCGCGATCCGTCCAACGGCCAGCCGGTGCCGTTCGCCCGCGATCCGGCGGATTTTTCCGCGCGCTGGTATGCGCCGGAAAACGACTTCCTCGGCGATCCGTTTTCGTCCCATGTGAACCCGGTGTTCTGGCACTTCCACGGCTGGATCGACGATCGCCTGGAAGACTGGTTCCGCGCGCATGAGCGTTTCCATCCGGGGGAAGTGAGTCGGCTTGAGGTCAATGGCGTGCAGTGGTTCGCACCGGGGCGCTGGGTCGAGATCGACGATCCGTGGCTGGGGCCGGGGACCCATGGTTGCAGCACTACGCCGGGCTTGCAGGCGGGTAAATCGGTGGAAATGGATCCGGAGACCATGAAGCTGGCGTTGCGGATTACCTTTGGTGAGGATGAGAAGAAACTCGCGGATCTGTTCAGGAAAGTGCCGCAGCGACCGTGGTATGCGCGGAATCTGAAGGCCAAGCCGGTCGTTACATGATCGTTCCCACGCTCTGCGTGGGAACGCCTCAACGGACGCTCCGCGTTCGGCTCTGGATGGGACGCAGAGCGTCCCGGGCTGCATTCCCACGCAGAGCGTGGGAACGATCAATTTAGGAGCTGCCGAAGGCTGCGATCTTTTGATCTTAAAGTGTTTGCCACCCCCCACCCAACGCCTTGTACAACGCAATGCTCGCCTGCATCCGCGACAGCCGCAGCTGCACATTCAAATCCTGCGCCGCATACAGCGTGCGTTGCGTCTCCAGCACCGTCAGCAAATCCTCGGCACCCGCTTCATAGCGGCTTTGTGCGATGTTGAACGCGGTCTGCGCCTGGCTCAGTTCCTCGCTTTGCCACTGCCGCTGTTCGTCCAGCCCACGAATGCTGTTCAAGGCTTTTTCCACGTCGGCGAAGCCATTGATGATCGCGCCGCGATAGGTTTCCAGCAGTTCTTCCTGGCGCGCCGTGGCCTTGTCGCGCTCTGCGCCCAGTCGACCGATGTTGAACACCGGGGCGAGCAATCCGGCGGTCAGGTTGTAGAAAGGGCTGCGCAGAATATCGCCCGCACTGTCGGCGCCGGAGCCGATTTCCGCGCTCAGGGTCACGGTCGGCAACATCGCGGCGCGGGCAACGGTGACGTCGGCCTGGGCAGCGGCCAGTTGCGCTTCGGCCCGGGCGATGTCTGGGCGCCGACTGAGCAATTCACTGGGCACGCCAGCGTCGATGCCAGGCCAGGACAATTGATCGAAGTGTTCCTGGCCCAGCGCCAGTTCCTGCACCGGGCGGCCGAGCAGGGTGGCGAGGCTGATCTGCGCGTCCCTGGCCTGCTGCTGCACCAGCGGCAATTGCCGTTGCTGCGCCGCCACCAGGCTTTTTTGCTGAGCCAGTTCCAAGGCTGTCGCCGAACCTGAGTCGAAGCGGGTCTGTACCAGTTTCAACACGTCCTGTGCGTTGGCGAGGTTCAACCCGGCGATGCGACTCTGCTCCTGCAACGACAAGGTTTGCGCATAGGTGTTGGCGACACCGCTGAGCAGGGTCAACTCCACGGTCGCCTGATCGAACTCGCTGGCCCGCAACGCGAATTGCGCGCTGTCACGGGAAGCGCGCTGGCCACCCCAGAAATCGATTTCGTAACTGGCGCTCAGGCTGGCGTTGAAGTAATCGACGGCGCTGTTGTCGCTGTCCGCATCCAGTTGGCTGTAGCCATCGCCACGCAGCAGTTTCTGCCGGTTGGCATTGACCGCGGCCTTGACCTCCGGCAGCTGCGAGCCACCGGCGACCACGGTTTCGGCCTGTGCCTGGCGCACCCGCGCAATGGCCGCGGCCAGGTCGTAGCTGCCGACCCGGGCCTGTTCGATCAGGCGACCCAGCTGCGGGCTGCCAAAGCGGTTCCACCATTGCTGGTTGTCGCGGGTGGCGCCCATGGTGTGCGGCGATTGCCAGGCGGCGGGCGGCGCAATGCCGCTGTCCGGGCGCTGGGCGGGACTGCCGCAGGCGCCTAGCAGCAGGCAGAGGGTCAGCAAACTCAATTGCGGCTTCATGGCGAGATCATTCACTGGTAAGGGCCGTGACCGGGTCGAGTCGGGCAGCTTTGCGGGCCGGCATGAAGCCGAAGACAACACCGGTGACCAGGGCGCAGCCGAACGCGCCCAGCACCGCTATCAAGGAGAACGCGACGGCGACTTCGCTGAGGATCAGCACGCCGCCGACGATCAGCGCCAGGGCGATCCCGGCCAGACCACCGACCACCGAGAGCATCACCGCTTCGGTGAGGAACTGGCGCAGGATGTCTCGCTGACGGGCACCGGTGGCCATGCGTATGCCGATCTCGCGGGTCCGTTCGCGTACGGTCATGAGCATGATGTTCATCACGCCGATGCCACCCACCAGCAGCGAAATCGCGGCAATCGAACCGAGCATCAGCGACAGGGTATTTTGCGTGCGCGCTTCGGCCTGGATCATCGCCGCGTTGTTGGTCAGCTCGAAATCCTTCTTGCCGTTGTGCAGGTGCAGCATCAATTGCTCGATGGCGTGTTCCGTCTCCTTGACCTTGCGCGCATCGGCGGCGGCAATCGCGATGTATTCGGGATTGTAGGTGCCGAACAATCGGACGCTGGCGGCGGAGTAGGGGATGGCGATGCGGTCGTCGCTGTCGGAGTCGCCGGAGCTGGCGCCTTTTTCCGCCAGCACGCCGACCACCTGGAACGGCACGTTTTCGATCAGGATGTACTGGCCGATGGGATTGGCCACGTCCTTGAGCAGTTTAGTCCGCACCTTGTGTCCGATCACCGCGACCGCCGCAGCGTTTTGTTCATCGGCCTCGGTGAAGTAGCTGCCTTCTACCACCGGCCAGTTGAAGATCGCCGGGAAGTTGGTGTCGTTGCCGCCGACGTAGCTCAGGTGGTCGAGGTTGCCGAAACGTACCCCGGCTTCCTGGCCGTTGACCGGCATGATGCGCATCACCTGCGGCAAGCTCGCCACCGCCTTGACTTCGTCCAGGGTGACGATGCCCAGCGGTGTTCGCGGGTTGGGGGACGAGCCGCTGAGGTAAATGATGTTGGAGCCGAACGCGCCCATCTGTGCCATGACCTGGCGCTTGCTGCCTTCGCCGACGGCGAGCATCACCACCACCGACGCCACGCCGATGATGATTCCCAGCAGGGTCAGCGCGGTGCGGAACTTGTTGATCCACATCACCCGCCAGGCGGCCTGCACTGCGTCGACCAGCTCGCCTTTCCAGGCGCCGTTGGCTTGTGCGCCTTCAGTCAGACGCTTGCGCAGATCCACCGCCTGCAACGCACCGGGATTGGCAGAGGTTTGCGCGGCGGGATTGTCCCGGGCGCTGTCGCTGATGATCAGGCCGTCGCGGATCTCGATGATGCGCTTGGCCCGCGCCGCCACTTCGCGGTCGTGGGTGATGAGGATCACCACGTGGCCCTGGCTAGCCAGCTCGTCGAGCAGCGCCATGACTTCCTTGCCGCTGTGGCTGTCGAGGGCGCCGGTGGGTTCGTCGGCGAGGATGATATGGCCGCCGTTCATCAAGGCGCGGGCGATGGACACCCGTTGCTGCTGGCCACCGGAGAGCTGGTGCGGACGATTGCCTGTGCGCGTGGCCAGGCCGAGGCGCTCAAGCAGGGCGGCGGCGCGGGCATGGCGTTCGGCGGCCGGGGTGCCTGCGTAGATCGCCGGCATCTCGACGTTTTCCTGGGCCGAGCCGGACGGGATCAGGTGGTAACCCTGGAACACGAAACCAAAGGCTTCGCGGCGCAGCCAGGCCAGTTCGTCACTGCCCAGGGCGGCGACGTTTTCTCCGGCGAAGCGGTATTCGCCCGAGGTCGGACGGTCGAGGCAGCCGAGGATGTTCATCAGTGTCGACTTGCCGGAGCCGGAGGCGCCGACAATCGCCACGAACTCACCGGCATGGATCGACAGGTCGATGCCGCGCAACACGTGCACTTCAGGCGCGTCGCCACCGCCGTAGGCTTTGCGGATGTCCGAAAGGTCGATCAGGGGCGTCTGCATTCAACCGCCACTCCCGTCGGCCGGGCCGATCAACAAGTGATCGCCTTCCTGCAGGCCGTCGAGGATCTGCACCCGCAGGCGGTCGCTGATGCCGGTGCGTACGTTGCGCTGTTCGATGCTGCCGTTCTTGGCCACCACTTGCGCGGTCTGGCTATCGGCTTGCACGCCTGCCTGCAGGGTGGCGATCGGCGCGGTCAGGACGTTCTGCGCTTGGCCTGCGACGAAAAATACCTGGGTGGTCATTTCCGCCATCAGCGCGTTGTCGGCGTTGTCGACGTCCAGTAGCACGGTGTACAGCACCACCCGCGCGCTGCCGCTTTTGCTCGAACTGGCAGGGCTGCCGCCGCCCTGGCTGGTCTGGTCCAGGGGTTTGGGCGGCACCGGCAGAATCTGCCGCACGGTGCTTTTCCAGCGCCGGCCGCCGCCGCTGAGGGTGGTGAACCAGGCGTTCATGCCGGGTTTGACGTGGCCGATGTCGGCTTCGGAGACCTCGGCCCACACGGTCATCGGCGACAGTTTGGCGATGCGCAGAATCAGCGGGGTCTGCTGCTGGGCGTTGAGGGTCTGGCCTTCCCGGGCATCCAGTGCGACCACGGTGCCGGACATCGGCGCGTAGATCCGGGTGTAGCCAAGCTCGGCCTGATCGCTGCGCAGGCTGGCCTGGGCCTGGCGAATCTGCGCCTGGAACATGTCGATGCGCGCCTGGGTGGCACGCAGTTCGGCCCGGGCGGTCTGCACGTCTTCTTCGCGGGTGGCGTTGCCGGCCTTGAGGTTTTGCTGACGCTGGTATTTCTGTTGGGCGAGGTCGTGTTGCGCGCGTTGCTCCTGGAGTTGCGCCTTGAGGTTTTCGATGGAGAAACGCCCGGCATCGAGTTTGGCCTGTTGCGTGGATGGATCGATTTCCACCAGCAACTGACCTTCCTTGACCACGTCACCGACTTCCACATGGATCTTTTGAATCTGCCCGGACGCCTGGGCGCCGACGTCGACATAGCGCCTGGGCTGCAGGGTGCCCAATGCCGTGACACTGCTTTCGATGTCGGTGCGGGTGACCTGCACGGTGGCGAACTGGTCGCGCCCGGGTGGGATGAACTGCCAGGCCGCGACGGCGATAACGGGGATCAGGCTGAGTGCTACAAGCAGGGCGCGTCGGGTGTGACGGGGACGTTTCATGCAGGGTTCCAAAGCAGTTGAACACTGCCGTGGAGCCGGCAGGGAAATGGAGCTGTCCTGTAAACGAGTAAAGGGCCGGGGGATTTAGGGTTGCGACGCAATCAACTGTAGGAGCGAGCTCGCTCGCGATGGTCGTGAACGATAACGCTGGAAAACTGACACCCCGCGGCGCTCTCGAGTTCATCGCGAGCAGGCTCGCTCCCACAGCCCATTGACTATTTGTCGGGCAAGACAAAGCAACACTTTAAATCTATATGAGAATTACTATAAATTACGCACCTCAAACTGCCACTACCGTGCCACTGCCTGCTTTTGTGGTCGAGTAGCGGGCTCAAGGACAGAAACCGCACCCGTGCGGACGGGAGTCATGTTGGAAAACTACTATCGAGAGCTGGTGTGTTTCCTCAACGCCAAGCTCGGCAACCGTCAGGTGGCCGAAGATGTGGTGCATGACGCTTATCTGCGAGTCCTGGAGCGCTCCAGCGACACGCCGATCGAGCAGCCCCGGGCATTCCTTTATCGCACGGCATTGAACCTGGTGATCGACGATCACCGACGCAATGCGTTGCGTCAGGTCGAGTCGCTGGAGGTGCTCGACAACGAAGAGCGCTATTTCAGCCCATCGCCTCTCAGCAGCCTCGATCACGGCCAGCGCCTGGACATGCTCCAGCGCGCCCTGGCGGAATTGCCGCGACTGTGCCGCGAGAGTTTCCTGCTGCGCAAGATCGAAGGCCTGTCACACCCGCAGATCGCCGAACACCTGGGAATTTCCAAGGCGTTGGTCGAGAAACACATTGTCAATGCGATGAAGCATTGTCGGGTGCGCATGCTGCAATGGGATGCGCATTGATCCTCGCGTTAATCTGTTCTTGTTAAATTTTATTTCACTGTCCTCGTTCCTAATCAACAGACGACCTGCTGTCCTGCTCAAGGCCGGTCAGGTCACTTAGGCTTATCTCCCCGCCGCTCGGGGGTTCATCCAGAGGACACTGGAAATGACACAGGCAATTGCATCGCCCATCGTTCACGACCTGATCGGCGTCGGTTTCGGCCCTTCGAACCTGGCGCTGGCCATCGCCCTGCAAGAGCGCGGGCCGACCCAGGGCGAGCTGGATGTACTGTTTCTCGACAAGCAAGCCAACTACAGCTGGCATGGCAACACCCTGTCGACCCAGAGCGAGCTGCAGATTTCCTTCCTCAAGGACCTGGTGACCTTGCGCAACCCGACCAGTCCTTATTCGTTCGTCAATTACCTCAAGGCTCACGGTCGCCTGGTGGACTTCATCAACCTGGGCACGTTCTATCCGTGCCGCATGGAGTACAACGACTACCTGCGCTGGGTGGCCGCGCAATTCGAGAAACAGAGCCGTTATGGCGAAGAAGTGCTGACCATCGAACCGGTGCTGCACAACCAGCAAGTCGAAGCGCTGCGGGTGATTTCTCGCGACAGCACAGGCCATCAACATGTGCGAACCAGCCGTTCGGTGGTGGTCAGCGCGGGCGGAACGCCGCGAATTCCCGAGGCGTTCAAGGCGCTCAAGGGCGACAATCGCGTGTTCCACCATTCGCAGTACCTGGCGCAGATGGCCACGCAGCCGTGCGTGAACAACCAGCCGATGAGCATCGCGATCATCGGTGGCGGGCAGAGCGCGGCGGAAGCCTTCATCGACCTCAACGACAGCTTCCCGTCGGTGCAGGTCGACATGATCCTGCGCGGTTCTGCCCTGAAACCGGCGGACGACAGTCCGTTCGTCAATGAGGTGTTCTCGCCGGAGTTCACCGACCTGGTGTTCCAGCAGGAAAGCAGCGAGCGTGAGCGCCTGGTCAACGAATACCACAACACCAACTATTCGGTGGTGGACATCGACCTGATCGAACGCATCTACGGCATTTTCTACCGGCAGAAAGTCTCGGGCATCGCTCGCCATGCGTTCAGTACCCTGACCACCATTGAAAAAGCCAGCGCCACCGAGCGTGGCATCGAACTGGCGGTGCGCAACAACGCCACCGGCGAAGTCACGGTCCGTCACTACGACGCGGTGGTATTGGCCACCGGTTACGAGCGGCAGATGCACCGCAAGTTGCTGGCCCCGCTGGAACAGTACCTGGGTGATTTCGAAGTGGATCGCAACTACAAATTGATCACCGATGAGCGCTGCAAGGCCGGCATCTATATGCAGGGCTTCTGCCAGGCCAGCCATGGCTTGAGCGACACGCTGCTGTCGATCCTGCCGATTCGTGCGGATGAGATTGCCGGGTCGCTGTATGACCATGGCAAGAAGCGCGGGCATCCCTCGATGGTGGATTTGCTCCTGGCGACTGCCAGCTGAGTTTTTTGGCGGTTGTAAGGCCGCCTTCGCGAGCAGGCTCGCTCCCACAATGGAACTGTGTTCGCAGGGCTAATGTGGGAGCGAGCCTGCTCGCGAAGAGGCCCTGAAGAACACCACAACGCTTGAATCCTGAACCCTCCCTGAAGAATCCTGCGATTCCCCCAACCTTCCCCAACGCTGCGTTTACTCTCCAGAAACGAGGCTGACTCTGGGGGCGCCGCCATGAACCTGACCCTGCTCAAGGAATTCTTCGCCGGATTTCTGCGCACCCGCCACATCGCCCGACACTTCCGTCGACTGGCGCTGCTGGAAAACTTCACCGACACCACGGTCAGCCGTGAGGTGCCGCCGAGCCTGGCGCAAACCCTGGTCCGCGCCGCGTCCAGTTCGAAGTCGAACATGAACAGCCGTTGCCATGGTGGATACACCTGTGGCACTGCTACAGAAACCCGTTCAACCTGCTGCTGACGTTGCTGGCGGTCATCTCCTGGCTGACCGAAGACATGAAGGCCGCCAGCGTGATTTTTTCCATGGTGGTGCTCTCGACCTTGTTGCGCTTCTGGCAGGAAAGCAAAGCCAACCAGGGCGCCGATGCGCTCCAGGCGATGGTCAGCAACACCGCGACGGTGCTGCGTCGAGACCCGGGAAACAACAGCGTCCAGCGCTTCGAATTGCCGATCAAGCAACTGGTGTCGGGGGACCTGATCCTGTTGTCGGCCGGCGACATGATCCCAGCCGATTGCCGGGTACTCGGTGCCAAGGACCTGTTCGTCAGCCAGGCGGCCATGACCGGCGAATCGATGCCAGTAGAAAAATTCCCGCGTCAGCGCAACAGCGACACCGTCAGCCCGTTGGACCTCGACAACATTCTGTTCATGGGCACCAACGTGGTGTCCGGTACGGCCATGGCGCTGATCCTCACCACCGGCAACAGCACCTATTTCGGTGCCCTGGCCCAGCGCGTTGGCGCCACCGACCGCGCACCGACCTCGTTCCAGGCCGGGGTCAACAAAGTCAGCTGGTTGTTGATCCGCTTCATGTTCGTCATGGCGCCGCTGGTGTTATTTATCAACGGCTTCACCAAGGGCGACTGGACGCAGGCACTGCTGTTCGCACTGTCGATTGCCGTCGGCCTGACCCCGGAAATGTTGCCAATGATCGTCACCTCGACCCTGGCCAAGGGCGCGGTGTTTCTGTCGCGCAAATAAAGTCATCGTCAAACGCCTGGACGCCATCCAGAACTTCGGCGCGATGGATGTGCTGTGCACCGACAAGACCGGCACCCTGACCCAGGACAAGATCTTCCTGGCACGTAGCATCGACGTCTGGGGCAATGATTGCGAGGACGTCCTGGAAATGGCTTACCTCAACAGCTACTACCAGACCGGCCTGAAAAACCTGCTGGATGTGGCGGTGCTCGAACACTTGGAAATTCACCGGCAACTGAAGGTCGGCACGGCGTTTCGCAAGGTCGACGAAATCCCGTTCGACTTCACCCGACGGCGCATGTCGGTGGTGGTCGGCGTGGGTGATCAACCGCATCTGCTGATCTGCAAAGGCGCCGTAGAGGAAGTGCTGGCGGTCTGCACCCGGGTGCGCCAAGGCGTGGTGGATGAAGGGCTGAGCGAAGCGCTGCTGGTGCGGATTCGTCAAGTCACCGCGGCGTTCAATGGCGAAGGGCTGCGGGTTGTCGCGGTGGCGGCACGGCCGATGCCCGAGGGGCGCGACAGCTACAGCCTCGCTGATGAACAGGCGCTGACGCTGATCGGTTACGTGGCTTTCCTTGATCCGCCGAAAGATAGCACGGCACCGGCGCTCCAGGCACTGGCGGCCCATGGCGTGGCGGTGAAAGTGCTCACCGGCGATAACGAACTGGTGACGGCCAAGATCTGCCGCGAAGTCGGCCTGGAGCAACAAAGCCTGCTGCTGGGCAACGACGTCGAACGCATGAGTGACGCCGAACTGGCGGTAGCTGTGGAGCGCACGAACGTCTTCGCCAGACTGACGCCGTCGCACAAGGAGCGCATCGTCCGCCTGCTCAAGGGCAATGGCCATGTGGTCGGGTTCATGGGCGACGGCATCAACGACGCTGCGGCCCTGCGCACCGCCGATATCGGGATTTCCGTGGACAGTGCCGTGGACATCGCCAAGGAAGCGGCAGACATCATCCTCCTGGAAAAAAGCCTGATGGTGCTGGAGGAGGGCGTGCTGGAGGGGCGGCGGACCTTCGCCAACATGTTCAAGTATATCAAGATGACCGCCAGTTCCAACTTCGGCAATGTTTTCTCGGTGCTGGTGGCCAGCGCGTTCATTCCATTCCTGCCGATGCTACCGATGCACCTGCTAGTGCAGAACCTGCTCTATGACATTTCGCAGACCGCCATTGCGTTCGATAACGTCGACGAGCAAATACTCAGGCAACCGCAGCGCTGGCAGCCGGCGGATGTCGGTCGGTTCATGCTGTTTTTCGGGCCGATCAGCTCGATCTTCGACATCACCACGTTTGCGCTGATGTGGTACGTGTTCGCCGCCAGTACTCCGGATCGTCAGACTTTCCTACGCAGGCGTGGGAAATGATCCGCGTCAGACTTAGCAGGCGGTATTTCGGATTTTTCCTACAGAATGCGCGATGGGTCTTCCGTAGCCTTGCAGCCTCATCAAACTGACCCGGGGGGCCACGTTGCCCAGCAAGTCCTTACGCATCCTGATCGCCGACGAACAACACTTCAACCGGATGAAAATCGAGCGGTTGTTCAACCAGCTCGATTACTTCCGGGTGGCGCCGGTGCAAAGCCTCGAGGAGCTTCTGAACCTGGTCGAGTATGGCTGCGAGCCATTTGATCTGCTGGTCATCAATGCTGGCCTGGCGCACGGCAAGTTGGACCTGCTGGATTTCTGTCTCGACAACGGGCAGCTGGCGCACGCGCTGATCTTCGATGGCCAGAGGGCGCAGCTCCCCGCCATTGCGGCCTGTGAGCGGCACAAGGTGCAGGTGAGCCACGCTTTGCTGCCGGACCTGGCGACGATCCAGCGGTTGATGGCGATCATCGATCGACCACGACCGTTCGTCGGGACTGTCATTTCTGTCAGGTAGTTCAATCGGGTTTTACGTGCAAGAGTCTATGCGCAGCTACTGTGTCCAGTCCGGGTCCTTGCCCATGGACCGTCAGTGTCCGAATGTCGTGTTTATGCATAGGGAGTTGCCATGAAGTCAGCGTTGGTTGTGGACGACCATCCGGTGATTCGCGGTGCAGTCAAAATCGTACTCAAGCTGGAGGGATACAAACGCATCCACGAAGCGGCCTGCGGTAACGAAGTCTTGCCGATGATCCGCGAGCATAAACCTGAATTGGTGGTGCTGGATCTCAACCTGCCGTCGATCGACGGCCTGGGTGTACTGGCGCGGATCCAGATGGACGAGGTGCACTGCCGGGTGGTGGTGTTCACGGCCCAGGAACCGGCTTTTTTCCAGGATCGTTGCATGCGCGCCGGTGCACTGGCCTACGTCGCCAAGACTAACGATCTGCAGCATTTGCACAAAGCCGTGCACGCCGTGATGGCCGGCTACACCTATTTCACCCGGTTGCCCTCGAGCTCGGTGTCCGTGAGCCAGGTGCAACGCAGTGAAAAACAAATGATTGAGAGGCTTTCGGACCGCGAGTTGTCCATTTTCCAGTATCTGGCCCGGGGCACGAGCAACAAGGCTATCGCCGAAATCATGCACCTGAGCCACAAGACAGTCAGTACCTACAAAACCCGTTTGACTGAAAAACTCAACGTGGAGTCGTCGGTGCATCTGAGGGATCTTGCCATGCGTCATCATTTGATCTGAATGAACACTATTCGATACCTGCTGTTGGCTCTTTGCCTGGGGGTATCGAGTGTCTTTGCGCAGCCGCAAACATTGACGTTGCTGGGCCGTTCCAGCGTGGAAGGCCATGTGCTGCAGTTGTCGGCAGCCGATTCGCGCTGGTTGCAGCAAAAAGCCCGTTTGGTGCTCGCCGTTTCAGCCCCGGATTATCCGCCTTTCGACATCACCACCGATCACGCGCTGGAGGGGGTGACAGCCGACTACGCCGATCTGCTCCGGCAGCTGCTGCAGGTGGAGATCGAAGTCCGGCGCTATTCATCCCGCGAAGACGCCGTTCGAGCCGTCAAGCAAGGGGCGGCAGACCTGCTGGGAACGTCCAACAGCTACGAGTCCCAAGACCGGCAATTACAAATGTCCCGCGCCTATGCGGTGGATCAGCCGGTATTGGTGACCCGCATTGATTCACCACAGGTACTGGACCCGACACTGGCCGGCAAGCGTCTGGCAACGCTCTACCACTACTTGCCTGAACAAAGCGTGCAGCGGTTTTATCCCAAAGCCCAGGTTCAGCTTTTCCCCTCGACATTGGCAGCGGTCGGCGCGGTCGCCTTTGGCCAGGCGGATGTCTACCTGGGCGATGCGATCAGCGCCCATTACCTGATCAGCAAAAACTACCTGAACAACGTTCAGCTGGCTGACTTCTCGCCCATGGAATCGGGGCGCTTCGCCTTTGCCATGGCCCGCGACAACCCGGCGCTGCTGCGCATTGTCAACAAGGCCCTGACGGCGATAACAGCTAATGAACAGATGAACATCCTGCGACGCTGGGGAGCGAGCGGGGTGTCCATGCCGGGCACGCAGTCACTGCAATTGAGTGTGGCCGAGCAGGATTGGCTCGACCGGCACCCGCGCGTGAGTGTGGCGATCAACGAGAACATCCCGCCGATCACGTTCATGGACAGTGAAGGCAAGTTTCGCGGCATCGGTGTCGATGTGTTGGCGAAAATCAGCCTGCGCACCGGCTTGCAATTCGACATCCGGGCCATGCGGTCAGTGGCCGAGATGCTGCAGGCGATCAAGAGCGGCCAGGTCGATGTGCTGGCCGGTATCGGCCTGAGTTCCCGGCGTGAGGAAGACTTGCTGTTTACCCGGGCGTTTCTGACCAGCCCTTCCGTGCTGGTGACGCGCCTGGCGCCGGACAGCCCCAGGACCCTGGATGATCTGGCCGGAAAAACCCTGGCGCTGACCCAGGGCAATATCGCTGGCGAGTTCATTCGCCAACACTTCCCGTTGATCCGTTGTGTGGATGCGCCACTGTCGGCCGATGCCATGGAAATGGTCGCCCAAGGCAAGGCACAGGGTGGCATCAACTCATTGATCAGCGCCCGTTACCTGATATCCCGGCAGTACCGTGATCGCCTCCAGGTCACCAGCACGGTGGGCACCGATCCCGCGCGCAGTACCCTGGCGACCGGTCGCGACGCCACCGAGTTGCATTCGATCCTGGACAAGGCCTTGCTCAGTATCCCCCCGGAAGAAATCGACGAGCTGATAATGCCTTGGCGAAATGACCTGATGGTGGAGCAGAGCTATTGGCTGCGTCATCGCCAGAGCATTTTCCAGGCGTTCGCGGCCGCCGGCGCCTTGCTCTTGCTCGCCCTGGCCTGGATCGCCTGGCAGCGCCGGCAGATCCGCCAGCGCCAGCAATGGCTTGCCCGATTGCAGGAAGCCAAGGATGCCGCCGACGATGCCAACCGGGCCAAGACCACGTTCCTGGCGACCATGAGCCATGAGATCCGCACGCCGATGAATGCCCTGATCGGCATGCTTGAACTGGCGCTGAAAAGCGCCGATGAGGGCGTTACCGACCGCGCGGCCATCGAGGTGGCGTCAAATGCCGGGCAACAGTTGCTGGCCCTGATCGGCGACATACTGGACATTGCCCGTATCGAGTCCGGGCATTTGTCGCTGACACCGGAGCGGGCCAATCTGCAGGCGCTGGTGGTGTCGGTGTGCCGGGTCTTCGAAGGCCTGGCTCGGCAGAAGAACCTGCAGTGGCGGATCGACCTGGACGAACACAGCGACCGCGATGTGTTGATCGACCCCACGCGTTTCAAGCAGGTGCTGTCCAATCTGCTGAGCAATGCCATCAAGTTCACCCACAAAGGCGAGGTCAGCCTGAGGTTGCGGGTCGTGCCCGCGTCGCCGGACCGTGTCGCGGTCAGTGTGTGTATCGAGGACAGCGGCAGCGGTATCAGCGCCTTTGACCAGCAACGCCTGTTCAGCCCGTTCGTGCAGGCCGGGAACCGTCAGGCATCAGACCGACAGGGCTCCGGCCTGGGGCTGGTGATCAGCCGCACGCTGTGCGAAATGATGGGCGGGCGGTTGCAACTCGCCAGTGTCCTGGGGCGCGGCACCCGGTTGGACATCAGCCTTGAACTGGTGGCATTGCAGACGTTGGCCGCCACTGAAATGGCGCCGAGCGAATCGCCGGCAAGGACCCGGCCGCTGACGATTCTGGTGGTGGACGATTACCCGGCCAATCGGTTGCTGCTTTCGCGGCAACTGAGTTACCTCGGGCACCAGGTTCTGCTCGCAGAGGATGGCCAGCAAGGTTTCGAGCAATGGCGCGAACACGTCTGCGATCTGGTCGTCACCGACTGCAACATGCCGGTGGTCAGCGGTTATGAACTGGCGGGTGCGATCCGCGATGAGGAGCGCTTCCAGGTGGGGTCGCCGACGGTGATTCTGGGCTTCACCGCCAGCGCGCAACCTGAGGAGAAAATTCGTTGTATTGAAGCGGGCATGGACGATTGTCTGTTCAAACCCATTCGATTGGTCGACCTGAGCGCATGGTTGGCCAGCAGATTTTCCAGCGAATCGGCAGGCGTGCCCGAAGCGCCTTCCAGCACCGAAATCGATTTAAGCGGGTTGCAACACTACACGGGGGCCGACAGTGAACTGATCGTTCAACTGCTGCAAGATCTGGCCGTGACCAACCGCGATGATCGCGAACGTCTGCTGCAAGAACATGCCATGGGTAATTACCACGGCTTGAAGGACCTGGCGCACCGCATCAAGGGTGGGGCGCAAATGGTCCGGGCGCAGGCTCTGGTGGCGTGTTGCGAACGACTGGAGCGTGCCTGTGGCGAGGGCGATGCCTCACTGATCGACGCAGCCGTCGATCAGTTGCACCAAGCCATGACGCGCCTGGACCACAGTCTTGAACAGGGCTGGGGCTTGAACCCGGCTGTTTAATCCCAGACCGGCGCAAGGCCCTTGGGGCTGGTCAGGCGATGGCCGCGATCCAGGCTGGCGATCGATGCATGTCGGCATCACTCAACGTGATGGCGCTGGCCTTGAGGTTGCCGGCGAGGTTGGTGCGTTTGGTCGACGAAGGAATCACCCAGCTGCCGCAGGCTGCGATCTTTTGCTTTTTACCCCCGAGCCTCAAGAATCATGCAAGTCGTCGACCCCGTCGCATACAAGCGCCCATCCACATCATAAATCCGCCCCTCGGCCAACGCCGTCGAGCGCCCCAGATGCACAATCTTGCCCTCGGCCCGCACCGGTCCGTTGGCGCTATTCAACGCGCGGACATAACTGATACGCAGATCCAGCGTCGTATAACCCTGGCCTTTTTTCAGTTGCGTATGGATCGCGCAACCCATGCACGAATCCAGCAGGGTTGCGGCATAGCCGCCGTGTACGGTGCCCAGCGGATTGTAATGCCGCGAATCCGGTGTGCCCTGAAAGACGAACAGCCCGGCGGACCATTCGATCGGGATGAAGTCCATCAGCGTGCCAATGGGCGGCGAGGGCAGTTCGCCGTTGCCGATGCCCTCGAAAAACTCGGTGGGAGACAGCGCGCTGACTTCGGCCAGGGACAAGCTGCCAGGCCCGGCCAGACGGGCGCGCATGGCCTGTTCCTGAGCGATCCATTGGGCGAGCGTGGCTTCGCGGTTTGGGCTTTGCATGATCATGACCTCGGATAGTGTGAATATTATGGTTGTAATCCAGGTCAATATTATGTCCGAAATAAAATCCCCGCCACCCCTCAATCAGCTCGTCGCTTCCAGCTAAAGCTTGCCGCTGCGCCTAAGCTATATCGGCGTGACCGAACTCCTCCCCTAGAAAGTCGATTAACGCCCGCACTGACGGCAGCAGTCCGCGACGTGACGGGAAAATTGCATGGACGATCCCGCATTTGGGTGCCCAGCCCGGCACCAACTCCACCAGTCGACCAGCGGCAATGTCGTCCCGCACCACCACGATGGGCAGGTGTGCGATGCCGACCCCCGCAAGTACGGCGTGGCGCAGTGCCAACAGGTCATCGGTGACCATTCTGGGCGTGTGCCTAATCATCGCGCTGGCGCCGTCGGCGCCGAACAACTCCCACTGATACTCACGCTGCCCGCCGCCCCAGTGCAGGCTGGGCAGGCCACTCAGATCAGCGGGAGAGGGCGGTGAAGACAGACGTTCGGCGAACGCCGGGCTACCCACCACGCACTGGGTACTGTTACCCAGCACCTTCATCACCATGTCGGTGTTTTCCAGCGGCGGAAAACGCACGCGCAGGGCGATGTCGAAACCCTCGTGGATCAAGTCGACTCGGCGGTTGGTGCTCTCGATGAACAACTCCACCAGCGGATATTTGAGCATGTAGCGGGTCAGCATCGGCCCGACCCAGGAGTTCAGTAACGCCGTCGGGCAACTGATACGCACCAGGCCCTGGGGTTCGGAGCGGTTACGTTCGATCAGTTCGGCGGCGCTTTCCGCCTCTACCCGCATCGCCAGGCAGCGCTG
The DNA here is from genome assembly GCF_059716155.1 of Pseudomonas sp. LBUM1649. Classification (NCBI taxonomy): domain Bacteria; kingdom Pseudomonadati; phylum Pseudomonadota; class Gammaproteobacteria; order Pseudomonadales; family Pseudomonadaceae; genus Pseudomonas; species Pseudomonas sp. LBUM1649. Next base: position 4,673,950 of record NZ_CP166807.1, on the reverse strand, counting down.
GTAATAAGCCTGGCCGATTTCAGTCAGCGAACAATGGCGACTGCTGCGATGCAGCAATCGTACACCGAGGCGTTCTTCAAGTTCGGCAATACGTCGGCTTAACTTGGACTTGGGCATGTCCAGGGCCCGCCCGGCGGCTGCGAAACCCTGATGTTCCACCACTTGGGTGAAGTAGTAGAGGGTGTTGAGGTCTTCCACCATCGTTCTCCAGATAGAACGCTAAAGCTGATTTTTGCAGTCTAGCGCAGTAAAGGTCGCGGTTTTAAGCTCTGTCCATGGCTTCACCCACCTCATCAGGAGACACCATGAAAAACATCATCGGTATCTACACCAGCCCACGGACCCATTGGGTCGGCGACGGGTTCCCGGTGCGCACACTGTTTTCCTACGACAACCTGGGCAAACACATCAGCCCGTTTTTGCTGCTGGATCACGCCGGCCCCGCTGAATTCACCCCGACCACCGAGCGACGGGGTGTGGGTCAGCATCCGCACCGTGGGTTCGAAACCGTGACTATTGTTTACAAGGGCGAACTGGAACACCGCGACTCCACCGGCAGTGGCGGAAAGATCGGCCCCGGCGACGTGCAATGGATGACCGCGGCTTCGGGGATTCTCCATGAAGAGTTTCACTCCGAAGGCTTCGCCAAAAGCGGCGGCACTCTGGAAATGGTCCAGTTGTGGGTCAACTTGCCGGCCAAGGACAAAATGGCCGACGCCGGTTACCAGACCATTCTCGACAGCGACATCCCCAGCATCGCCTTGAAGAACGACGCGGGCAGCCTGCGCTTGATCGCCGGTGAATTCGATGGTCACAGCGGACCGGCGCGCACCTTTACCCCGGTTGATGTCTGGGACATCCGCCTGAAGGCCGGCAAGTTGCTCACGCTTGATCTGCATGAAGGGCGCAACACTGCGCTGGTGGTGTTGCGTGGCTCGGTTCAAGTCAATGGCCTGGAGCCGGTGCGCGAAGGGCAGTTGGCCCTGTTCGAACGCAATGGCAACCAGCTGAGCCTGGAAGCCAGCAACGACGCGGTGGTGCTGTTGCTTAGCGGCGAGCCGATTGACGAACCGATCGTTGGGCACGGTCCGTTCGTGATGAACACCGAGCAAGAAATTCACCAGGCGTTCACCGACTTCCAGTCCGGCCACTTCGGCCAGATGCACGGCTGACTTAATCGTTGTAACGCTGTGGCGTGCCAGGCTTGGGTGACTACGCTTGTCTGGCCGCGTATTGGCGACACCCAGTTTTACCCCAACCCCCGAGGACTACTGCAATGACTACTTCTTACAAGCGTCTCGACAAGGACAACGCCGCCGTTCTGTTGGTGGATCATCAGGCAGGCCTGCTGTCACTGGTGCGCGACATCGACCCGGACCGGTTCAAGAACAACGTGCTGGCCCTGGCCGACCTGGCCAAGTACTTCAAGCTGCCGACCATTCTCACCACCAGTTTCGAAACAGGCCCCAACGGCCCACTGGTGCCCGAGCTCAAGGCGATGTTTGCGGATGCTCCGTACATCGCTCGCCCTGGTCAGATCAACGCCTGGGACAACGAAGATTTCGTCAAGGCGATCAAGGCCACCGGCAAGAAGCAATTGATCATTGCCGGCGTGGTCACTGAAGTGTGCGTGGCGTTCCCGGCGCTGTCGGCCCTGGCCGAAGGCTTTGACGTATTCGTGGTGACTGACGCATCCGGCACCTTCAACGAACTGACCCGTCAATCCGCCTGGGATCGCATGTCATCTTCCGGTGCGCAATTGATGACCTGGTTCGGCCTGGCCTGTGAGCTGCACCGCGACTGGCGCAACGACGTCGAAGGCCTGGGCACGCTGTTTTCCAACCACATCCCGGACTACCGCAACCTGATGACCAGCTACAGCACCCTGACCAAGTAACCAGGAAGAATCGCCCCCTGTAGGAGCGAGCATGCTCGCGATGGAGGTCAACGATGACGCGGGGAGCCTGACGCCCCGTGGTGCTCTCAGGTTTTTCGCGAGCATGCTCGCTCCTACAGTGTTCTGAAAGCATCAATTGCTCCTACACTCTGGCCAATGTGTGCGATCTTCTGCACATTGTCCCGCGCCGGAGCTGCTCGATGCTGTCCCTACTTGCCGAACACCCGCTGATTTGCGCCTTGGTCCTGATCCTGACCGATCTGGTGTTGTGGCGCTTGATCGGTACCCGGGGCCACAACGTGAAACTGCTGGTGCGGGTGGTGATTTTCTCGCTGTTCAGCCTGGTGCTGTTCAACGAAGGCATGAACCCGCTGGAACCTGCGCCCTGGGTCGACAACGTGCCGTTGCATCTGGCGGCCACCGGGTTGCAGATCGGCTGGTGGCTGTTCGCTGCGCGCACCCTGACCGTGCTGATCGGTGCGGGAATGATGCAGCGGGTGGGACACACCGGGCGACTGCTGCAGGACCTGCTGGGTGCCGTGATTTTCCTGGTCGCGGTCATCGCAGCCCTGGCTTACGTGCTCAATCTGCCGGTCAAAGGCGTACTGGCCACGTCCGGCGCCTTGGCGATCATCGTCGGCCTGGCCTTGCAAAGCACCCTCAGCGACGTATTTTCCGGGATCGTCCTGAACACCACCAAACCCTATCAACTGGATGACTGGATCGCCATCGACGGCACCGAAGGCCGGGTCATCGATATCGATTGGCGGGCCACGCGGTTGCAGACCTCCCAGGGCAGCATGATCGTGATTCCCAACTCGCTGGCGGGCAAGGCCAAGATCACCAACTTCAGCCGACCCAGCGATATGTTCGGCGTTTCGATCAGCCTGCAGGTCAGCCCCCATGTCCGTCCGCAGGCCGTGATCGATGCCCTTGAGCGAGCGATGCAGGGCTGCCGAACCTTGTTGACTTCACCTGGCGCCAAAGTAGCGCTCAAAAGCTCCAGCGCTGCCGGCAACGAATATGAAATCAGCGGGTTTGTCGCCTCGATGAGCGAAAAGCGCTCGGTACGCAATCAACTGTTTGACCTGGCGTACCGGCATTTGCGGGCATCCGGGGTGAATTTGCTGTCGAGCGTCGAACCTAACCCGTCGAGCGACCTCACACGGCCACGGGCGCTGCTCGATAGCTCGCCGCTGTTCTCCACCCTGCGCCACGATGAGAAAGAAACCTTCAGCCAGAACATGTCCCTGCAAACCTTCCGCACCGGCGAGACGATACTGGATGCGGGGGAGGTCAGCGATCACTTGTTCATCATCGAGTCCGGGGTGGTTTCGGTCACGCTGAACCGTCACGGTACGCCAATCGAATCCGGACGCATGGGGCCGGGGGAGGTGATCGGCGAGGCCGGTATCCTGACCGAGAGCTCGTTGCCCGCCCAATTCGCCGCGAAAACCCCTTGCACGCTTTATCGCATCGAAAAGCAGTACCTCAAGCCCTGCCTGGATGCCCGCCAGGACATCAACGATGCGATGAAAACCCTGTTGGATTTCCGCCTGAACAAGGCACAGTCGTTGATCGCGGATGTACCCGTCGTTGTGCAGAAGAAAGGGTTTTTGCAGTGGTTGCGCAGTCGGGTGTGAGGGGGGATGGCCGCTGCGCAGGTCATTGGCCTCCTGGACTTCTGCCGGATTGGCTATTTGTGTGCGCCGCCCCGGGGGCTAACTTAGTGACACACCCACTTGCCCAGAAGCATGCCAATGCAACCGCGTATCGATTTCTACACCGCTTCCCCTGACGCCCTCAAAGCCATGATTGCCCTGGAAACCGCCGTTTCCAAACTGCCGCTGGAAAAGACCCTGATCGAACTGGTCAAGCTGCGCTCTTCGCAAATCAACGGCTGCGCCTTCTGCATCGACATGCACACCGCCGACGCGATCAAGGGCGGCGAAACCCCGCGTCGCCTGTTCGCCTTGACGGCCTGGCGCGAGGCGCCATTCTTCACCGAGCGCGAACGCGCTGCACTGCTCTGGACCGAATCGCTGACCCAACTCAGCCTGACCCACGCCCCGGACGAAGACTACGAAGTGGTCAGCGCCCAGTTCACGCCCAAGGAAATGGTCGACCTGACCGTTGCGATCAACACCATCAACGGCTGGAACCGTCTGGCGGTGGGCTTTCGCAAGACGCCACAGGCCTGATCTTGAGCACGGGTGCCGAGCGTCAATGCGCATCGGCACTCGGCGCAGTGATGCTGAAGCAATTGGCGATCATCTGAGGACGTTTCTGTAGGACGTTGTAAGAGTGTTCTGAATCTTCTTTTAGCGCCGGACAGGCGCACTAAATGATGTAATGCCGCTGTATATTGCGAACACATCTCACTTATACGGTGTGTTCATGTATGCGAATCCCAGTATTCCTTTCTTTGCGAGTATTTCGCTTCATTGTCTGCTGTCTCATGGTGGTATTGAATACAGCATTCGCCACCGTAGATGGCAATGACACCTCGATCACAATCGAAAAAGATATTCGACATCATGTCATCAACGCAGACGGTAGCTTTATAGCCACCAACGACCTCGTGATATTGATTAACGAAGAACGTGCCGTTAACGTTTATGCACAACGTTACTTGAGCTATAACCGCACGCTTGAAAGTCTGGAGGTCGTTGAGGCCTTCACGCAAAAGCCGGATGGTCGAAAAGTGTTGGTCAGGCCAGACCAGATCAAAGAGCAACAAGAGCGCGAATCATCGGACGCGCCAATGTTCCAGGACAGTCTCGTCAAGGTTGTCATCTTTCCTGAAGTCGCTGTTGGCGATCGCCTGATTATCCAATTCAAAACGTACCGCAACACTGCGTTGTTCCCGCAGCACTTCGAATCCTTATCACATCCGGCGTTTCATCCTACCGAGCAATACACGCTTGTTTATGACTTGCCGCAAAGCATACCGTTGTATGCCGATGCCCGTGGATTCAAGGCTAGCGACACTGTGGTTGCGGCGGGGCGAAAAATTTATCGTTGGGACAATATCCCGGATAAAAAAGATCGTATTGAAAATGGCTCTGTCTCCTATCAGGACTATGGCCAGTATCTGGCAGTTTCAACATTTCCTGACTTCAAGGCTTTTGCCCAGGCTTACGATGCTCGTGCGAGGGTTCATGTAACAACTGAAGTGAGCCAGTTGGCAAAAACGATAACCGCCAACCTGATTTCCCCTCGGGACAAAGCGATCGCGCTGAATGACTGGGTACGAAAAAACATCCGCTATGTGGCTGTATACGTGGGGGCGGGGGGCGTCGTTCCTCATCCTGTGGAAACGATTCTGGCCAATCGTTATGGAGATTGTAAGGATCACGTGGCGCTTTTGGAGGCATTGCTCGCTGCTGTGGGTATAGAAAGCACGCCGGCGCTGATCAACTCGGATAATGCCTATACCTTGCCCAAGGTTCCTACTCTTGGTGTGCTCAATCATCTAATCACGTATATCCCAAGCCTGGACCTGTTTCTGGATGCGACAGCAGAAGGCATTGCGGGCGGCTATTTGCCGATTTTTGACCTCGATAAGCCCGTAGTATTCATCAAGTCAGGCACATTTGGACGTACACCTGCCACACAAGAGGGAACGGTTCAGAGTCATACAGTGTTTCAGGTTGATGCGAGCGGTGACATAGACTTTACTCACTCATCCCGAATCATTGGTTGGGCCGCAGAGTTCAATCGTTACGCCGTTAACGCCATGAGCCCTGTTGATCGAAATCAGTTTGTGCAGAACGTTCTGGCCAGCTACGGACAGACGGGTAAAGGAAAGTTCAGTGTGGCCGATCTTGAGGCTACCGATAACGAATTATCATTGAAAATGGTCGGTCGTTCGCAGAAGCAGGTCAGCTTTCCTGGGCCTACGGGCGTTTCCACTATAAGCAGCATCGTTGGAGGTATTGCACAAAACGTTTTTTCTTTCGCAGCGGAGAGCGATCGTGTGCAGGTCTTTACCTGCATTTCGGGAGTGACTGAAGAACAGGCGCGTTTTGAGTTTTCAAAAGAGGTCAGTGTTATCGCTGTGCCTAAGTCAGTAACGTTGCGCGATGATAAATTTGAATACACCTCTAGCTATTCAACAGAGCCTGGTGCAGTCGTAGTTCGTCGCCATTTAAAGTTTTACAACCCAAGTGCATTGTGTACTCCTGATGATTTCAAAGGCATGAGTTCAGTGATTGGCTCAATGGTCAGTGATTTGAAGTCACAGATCGTCGTTCAACTTCTTTAGCTGATAAAAAGTTGAAGGGCTATCGCCTAGGCCCCGAGCATTTCTCAATGCGCATCCGCACTCGGCGCAGCCGGTGGTTGCACCTTGCGCATTAAGGGTACCATCGCTGTGGCGATGATGAAGCAGACCATGATCATCAGGAACGCGTCGCCGTAGGTTTGTGTCTGCGCTTCGCGGTAGGTCAGCAGCCAGAGCTGACGCAGGCTGGCGGTGACACCCATGTCGCCGCTCTGGCCGAGGGCGGCGAAGTTGTTGCCGACCTGGGACAGCCACTGGTTGAGCGCTTCGTTGGTGCTGTTGAGGTTCTCCGCCAACCTTGTGAAATGCAGGTTGGTGCGGTCATTGAGGATGGTCGCGCACGCGGCGATGCCGATGGCGCCGCCCAGGTTGCGCATCAGGTTGAACAACCCCGAAGCATGTTTCAGTCGTGCCGGCGCCAGGCCGCCGAGGGTCAATGTCACCGCAGGCGGCACCGCCAGTTGCTGGGCAATCCCGCGCAGTGCTTGTGGCAGCATCAATTCCTTGGCCCCCCAGTCATGGGTGATCGGGCTGAAATCCCACATCGACAAGGCAAACAGACCCAGGCCGGTCATCATGATCCAGCGCAGGTCGACGCGGTTGGCCAGAAAGGCGTACAGCGGAATCGCCATGATCTGGAACACGCCGGTGGAGAAAACCGCCAGACCAATGTCCAGCGCGCCATAGCCACGTACCCTGCCGAGGAACAGCGGTGTCAGGTAAATGGTCGCGAACAGGCCGATGCCCGTGACGAAGGAGAAGAAACAGCCGAGGGCGAAGTTGCGGTCTTTCAAGGCACGCAGGTCGACGATCGGGTTGGCCACGTGCAGGGTGCGGCCAATAAATGCCAGGCCGGCCAGGCCGCTGATCCACGCCGTGGTCAGGATCGTGCTGTCGCTGAACCAGTTCCAGCGCGGACCTTCTTCGAGGGTGTATTCCAGGCAGCCGAGGAACAGCGCCAGAAACACCATGCTTATATAGTCGGCGCCCTTGAGCAGCGACAGTTCCGGCTGGTCGATCTTCACCAGCATCGGCACGGCCACGGCCACAAAAATCCCCGGCACCAGGTTGATGTAGAACAGCCAGTGCCAGGACGAAATGTCGGTGATCCAGCCACCGATCACCGGCCCCAGGGTAGGGGCCAGGGACGCCACCGCGCCGATGGTTGCAGCGGCGATCACCCGTTGCTTGCCGGTGAAGAAAACGAAGGCCGTAGTGAATACCAGCGGGATCATCGAGCCGCCGAGAAACCCTTGCAGGGCGCGGAAGGCGATCATGCTCTGGATGTTCCAGGCCGCGCCGCAGAGCAGGCTGGTCAAGGTAAATCCCACGGCGGATGCGCAGAACAGCCAGCGTGTGGAAAACACCCGGGACAACCAGCCGGAGAGGGGGATCACGATGATTTCGGCTATCAGGTAACTGGTTTGCACCCAGGCGGTTTCATCGGTGCCGGCGGAGAGCCCGCCGCCGATGTCACGCAGCGACGCTGAGACGATCTGGATATCCAGCAGCGCGATGAACATGCCGATGCACATGCTGGCGAAGGCGAAGACCTTGGTCGCCGTGGCCATGTTCGCGGCATTGAACGGTAGTGCCGGGGCGGCGAGGGCGCGGCTCATGGCGCGCTGGCCACGGCTGGCGTTTCAGGCTCCTTGCGCGTGTCCACTTCGGCGGTGACCGACAGGCCGGGGCGCAGGTGGCCAAGCACGCTGTCAGCCGGGTCGAGATGGATGCGCACCGGTACCCGCTGGACGATCTTGGTGAAGTTGCCGGTGGCGTTTTCCGGTGGCAGCACGCTGAACTGTGAACCGCTGGCCGGTGCGAGGCTGTCGAGATGACCGTGGAACACCTGCCCCGAGAGCACGTCGGCGTGAATGATTACCCGCTGCCCCGGCACCATGCGTGCTAGTTGATCCTCTTTGAAATTGGCATCGACCCACAAGCCGCTGGACGGTACGACCGACAGCAGTTGCGAGCCGGCCTGGGCGTAAGCGCCAACCCGTGCCCGTCGATTACCGATCACCCCATCCACCGGCGCGCGAAGTTCGGTGTAGCCGACGTTCAACTGCGCCAGATCGCGCTCGGCACGAGCCTGAATCAGGGCAGCGCGGGCTTGTTGTTTCTGCGTGGCGATCACGTTCAACTGCCGTTGCGCCGCCAACAGCTCAGCCTGCGCGCGGTTACTTTGGGCCTGGGCGGTCTTGAAGGTGGCGTTGGCCCGTTGCGCGCTTTCCACCGAGACGGCGTTGCTGCTTACCAGTTTTTTGTAGCGTGCATCGTCATCGCGCGAACGGGCGGTTTCGGCACCGGCGGCATCGATGCCGGCGCGGGCCTGGCCGATAACGGCCTGTTGCAGTTGTTCGGTGGCGTCGAGGTTGGCGAGCAGGGCTTCTTCAGCCGCCACCGCACCGTCGGCCTTGGCCAGATTGGCGCGATAGTCGCGCGAATCGAGGCGGATAAGCACAGCGCCGGCCTTGACCTTCTGATTGTCGGTCACCAGCACTTCATCGATGTAACCCGCCACCTTCGGCCCGATCACTGTCACGTCGCCACCGATATAAGCGTCGTCGGTTTCCTCGATGAACCGGCCGCTGGTCCACCAGTGCGCAGCGTACACACCGGCCAGTACCAACGCGGCGATGCCCAGTGTCGGCAGGAGCAGGCGTTTGAGCAGAGGCTTGGGAGTGTTCACCGGGACAGCAAGGTCGGGCTCAACGGTGGGCATGCTGGTCATGGAGGATACCTGTGGGGGAAATCATTTAATTACGCACGTAATATGACGTATGTCATATTTAGTCGCAAATGATTTTTGCTGCCGGCTGTCCGCTGCTCATTTCAACCACGCCCCAGGGGTGATGCCGGTCATGTCCTTGAAGAACGCGATAAACGCACTGTCACTGGCAAAGCCGAGTTCGAACGCGCTGTAGCCGATGTTGCGACCGGTCGAAAGCAGTTCGATGGCGCGCATCAACCGCCATTGTTGGCGCCATTGCTGATAGCTCATGCCGGTTTCCCGCTGGAAGATCCGCCCGATGGTGCGGCCACTGGCGCCGATCTGTTGCTGCAGCATCTGCAGGGGCGGCGGCAGTTGCTCGACAGTGGCGAGCAGCGGCGCCAGGCGTTTGTCCCAAGGTAGCGGCAACAGCATGGGGTGCTGCACGGCGTCGCGAATTTCGCTCAGGCACAGCCCCAGCAAATGCTCGAATTTGCCCTGCCGCCAGTCGGTGTCGAAGTCGGCGTGGGCTATCGACTCCAGCACCGCCCGCAACAACGGGCTGACATCAATCACGCAGACCTGTTGCGGCAGGTCCGCACATAACGCGGGTATCAGGTAAACCGAACGGTAGTCGACGCTCTGTTGCATCACGGCGCGGTGGGCAACGCCCGGCGGAATCCATGCGGCGCGGGAGGGCGGCAGCAGGCACAACTGCTGCGCGAGGGTAATTCGGGTGCAGCCCTGTCGGGTGAACAACAGTTGCCCGCGCTGATGTCGATGAATGCCCGAATCGTGATCGCCAAGGTTCGCGGCGATACCTATGACCGGTGCCGGGTAGCTGTCGGGATTGAATCGCGCGTGGGCATCGAGCCAGGCCATGTTTGTCCGATTTCATCGATTAGTTGTCCTGGTTTCGATAATACGTCAATCACGGTTTTTTAAGCTGTTCACTGGTTTTTCCTGAAGAGTGAAGTCGTGATGAATACCAGAAACCTGTTGGTGTTGGCCGTCGCCTTGTTGATGTTTCCGCAAATCGCCCAAACCCTCTACAGCCCGGCGCTGGCGGACATCGGCCGGGTGTTTGCCGTCGGACCGCAGCAAGTGGCGCAAACCTTGTCGGTGTATTTCCTGGCCTTCGCGTTCGGTGTGGTGGTGTGGGGCCGGATGTGCGACCGGATCGGTCGTCGACCTTCGATGCTTGCCGGAATGGCGTTGTACGCCGGGGCTTCGGTGCTGGCGCTCAGTGTCAGCAGCTTCAATGCCCTGTTGATGGCCCAGGCGCTGGCTGCATTGGGGGCGGCGGTGGGCTCGGTCGTGACGCAAACTGTACTGCGTGACCGTTTCAAGGGCGCAGAGTTGGCGCAGGTGTTTTCGGTGATGGGCATCGCGCTGGCGGCCAGCCCGGCAATTGGCTTGTTCACCGGGGCGAGTCTGGTGCAAGTCTTCGGTTATCGGGGCGTGTTGGGATGCCTGTTGCTGTTGTCCCTGGGCCTGTTGTTGTGGTGCCAGCGAAGCCTGCCCGAAACCCGGCCGCAGTCGTTAACGACACCGGCTATGCTCGAGACGCTGTGGCAAATGTTGCGCGATCGCGACATCTGGCGTTCGACGCTGTTGGTAGCGGCATTCAACATTGCGCTGTTCAGCTACTACAGCCTCGGCCCCTTCGTGTTCCAGCGACTGGACTTGAGTGCGCATTGGTTCGGCTATAGCGGCGTTATCCTGGCACTGGGCTCCGGCCTTGGCGCCTGGCTCAACAAACGACTGTTGCAACGAGGACTGAGCGGCCCACAACTGATACAGGTGGCCGCAGCCGTGATGTTGCTGGGCGCGAGCGGCGTATTGCTGCTGGAGCAAAGCGCCCTGTTTGTCCTGCCGATGCTGTTGGTGGTGCTGGCGTTCGGCATGGCGATCCCGAACATCCTCGGCTTGGCCCTGGTCCGCTATGGTGATCGACTGGGCACGGCGGGAGCGTTGTTTGGATTGCTGTATTACCTGTTGATCGGTGGCGGGTTGCTGCTTGCAGTCTGGGGTCAGGCATTGGGTCAGACACTGTTGCTGTGCGCCGTATTGGCGCTGATGCTGTCCGTCATCAAGCAGAAGGATGCGCGCGCGACTAGCCGCGAGGGTGGTGGTTCAGTCGAAAAGGATGTTGCCTGACATACCGCTGTTTCGTACCTGTTTATCAAAGGGCGCCAAAAAGGCGCCCTTCCTCGGTTCTGGCTGCACCGCTGTTCCTAAGCCGAACGCTGCATCTGCAATCGTCGTCCAACGACATCCAACAAATCACAGCCGTCGCGCAACGAGGTCACCAGTACCCGCGCTAAATCGCTGTGAACGCCTTCGCTGAGCGCAAAGCTTTCCAGCAGTTGAGTCGCGGTGCGGATGCAGTAGGCCGCAATCTCGTGCAGCACGTCCAGTGGTGCTTCGGTATCGATCAGCAACGATGGGACAGCACAGTCGATGCCGGTGACAGGCATGTATCGATCCATGACAAAAAACCTCCTTTGGGTAATAGAACGTGACCACTCAGCTAGTTGTTTGGCGGTGCCTCAGGAAAACCGCCCGGTGGGTCAAGGTTGTCCAGCGCTCGATTGACCAGTAGCTCCCCCAGCACGGCCAGTTGCTGAATGGCCAGCATGACATTGCGGCGCGAGCCTTCCAGTTCACACGCGAGGTCGGTGGCCATGACATTCAAGGACGCGAGCGTTTCACACGCGTGGCAGAGCAAGGACTCGGTGTCGATGTTCGGCATGATTGTGAAAACATGGCTGACAGGGTCTGGGCGATTTGGATTGCGCAGGCGTGCGCTGACCAGGGGTTCGGTGATTTCGGAGAGCTTGGAGATATCGATAGGCTCGAAGGCCGACGGGTCGGGCGATTGCGGGGAATTGGGGGCGGTTTTTTTCATGTCGGAGTTCCTTGCAAAGTTGAAGTGCCAGACTCATGCCGTCAATCAGGATTGAGTAGCAGCACTGCGTGAGTTGGCGGGCCGCTAAAATTATTACCAGAAAATACCATTTAATTAATCAAAAAAATGAACATCTATGTAATTAAATGATTCGTGTTTAGTTGTCTTGCTAGTTGCTTCAGTTTTTCTGTAGGTTTGGTCGCTAGATGATTTCTTGTTTCTGTAAGAAACTTCCTAGATGTAAGTGGGGCAGGGCTGTAGGAATTGACGCTGAATATGATGGTGTGAAACATTATTTGACGGGTGTTAAGTGTGGTTGCAGTATTGTTTTGTTGCCCGGAGGGTAGGGTGCAGACGCCGGTCTTGAACAAAAATACCTGTGTAGCTATTTTGATAGATAACTAAAGTGGTAGATATTTAATGTACAAGAAAGAAAAAACAGAAAAGTTGAAGAGTAATATTAAGTATCTAATCAAGAGTCGTGGAGAGACACGGTTGTCGTTGTGCAATTCAAGTGGTTTGACCAGAACAACGATCTATAACATTCTGGAAGGGAAAGTCGTCAATGTTCAGCAATCCACTATTCGTAAGATTTCTGACTTTTTTGGCGTGTCTTACAAGGAAATTGAGACCGTTGATTTTGAAGAGAAGGAGATTATAGAAAGTAGTGTTTCTCTGCAGGGGAACATGAATCCGGCTGCAGTACCTATCATCAAAGAAAGCTTGCTGTTTCAAAGCCTTGATAAGCGGATCGGCGAGCTGGCTGCAACTCATCCTCTTACTTATTATTTTGGAACCGCTTGCAATCTGATTGGTGTGCTCTTGGAGACGGAAATCAGTGGCGTGAACGAGCCCGGAGATCTATTGATAGTAAAAAAAGGAACGCCGAGTGGTGATAAGGATAAGCTTGTCTATGACAAAACAGCGAAAAAATTGTTTGTGACGCGTGAGCCAATTATTGATTCTGATGTTGTCGGTGTCGTGGGAGAGATAATAGAGGAAAGATTTAATGGGTAGGGAACTGGAAAATAGCAGGTATAGGCTGCTTGGGTTTGAAAAGAGCAATAATTTTGCTGTGGTTATGATTGTATCCACAGGGAAGGTTATCAAGATCAAGCTCGGTGAGTTGATGAAGAGCGAGGTGATGGATAACTTAAATAAGGTTGAAGTAAAAGATGTTTACAGAAAGTTTTATTCTGGTGGCTTGGCGTTGACGGCATATGAGGTAACTGATCGTCATGAGAGGTCGTGGATGATTTATGTTGCTCTCAACCTAATGCTGTTCGCTCTTTATATTTTCACAAATGTTGCTGCAGTCAAGCTTGTTTATTTAGAGTATTTCGATATTGTTGTGACTCCTGGCGTTTTTCTCTATCCGTTGACCTTTTTAATAGTTGATCTTTTGAATGAGTCTTACGGGCTTAGACTTGCAAGGAGAGCGATATTTTTTGCCTTCGCAAGCAATGCCTTTATTCTGGCACTACTAACTGCTACTAGTTATCTTCCTGGTTTGCCTACTTGGCAGCTTGATGAGTCCTGTAGTGAGGTTATCTCTCATGTCTCGTCTGTGTTAGTAGCCTCATCTGTATCTTTTCTTTTTTCTGAGTATATAAACTCGTACTTGTTGTGTAGAATTAAAGAGCTTACAAGCTCAAGGTTTCTATTTTTGCGGGTTTTCTTTAGTACCTTTTTTGCAGTAATAATAGACAGTTTTATTTTCTGCTTTATTGCATTTTACGGTACTATGGAAAATGACAAAATCCTGAATATAGTTTATGTTCAGATAGTCATAAAAATGTGCTTTGCTGTGTTCAATGTGTTGCCCGCCTATGGTGCAAGGTCGTTGTTCAAGAAATATGTGGTTGGAGGTCAGGCGGCATAAGCCATGGGGGTATAAATTAATGATCTGGAATTTATACGCCCGATAACGTCCTTGCTATTTCAGGTTCATTTTGTTCTTCAGGCTTTTCATGGTTTCCTCATTGTTTTCCAGAAAATTATTAAGCCCTTTCGCGCGAAGATTACAGGCGTCGCAATTGCTACAGCCGCTGCCTTTTATTCCGTTATAACAAGTCAATGTGTGGTCGCGGATCAAGTCCAGATTTTTATGGTAATCGGCCAGCGCCCACGTTTCTGCTTTGTTTAACCACATTAACGGGGTTTCAAGGTGTAGTTTGTAATCCATTCCTAGCGCGATGGCGTTGTTCAGCGCCTTGACGAATTCATGCCGGCAATCAGGATAGCCAGAGTAATCGGTTTCACAAACACCGGTGATAACGGTATGGGCTTGCACTTGATAGGCGTAAATAGACGCCAAGGTTAAAAACAGAATATTTCTACCGGGTACGAAGGTGCTCGGCAGATTGTCCCCTGCGTTACTTGTGCTTGGTACGGGAATGTTATCTCGCGTCAAGCTACTGATGGCCAGCTCATTAAGCAATGAAGTGTCTAACACTTTGTGCACTTTCACGCCAAGCTTCCTGGAAAGTTGTTGCGCGACCTCAATTTCCGCGCGATGGCGCTGTCCATAGTCGAAGGTAATACAGTGAATTTCATCAAAGAGCGGTAGCGCATGGATCAAGCAGGTTGTTGAGTCTTGTCCGCCACTGAAAACGATAACTGCCTTTTTAGTCATGCTTTTTTCTTCCTTGGAGGGAATCCAACGTGTGTTGGGCGCATTGACACTACCGGGAGGATCGGTTTGTGGCTGTGGGACGTTTCCGAGATGACTGTCGGCGCTTTCCGAATCTGTCATTTGTTGGCGGGCATTAACCGCCACGTCGACGGAAGAAGGCAGTCGTGGGAGTTCATGATGACTTGCGGTGGCCTGGCGCCGTGGGCCGGCGTCAGGGGATCTGTAGGCGCTGTAGCAGGGTGCGATCTTTTGACCTTGATTGTTCAGATCAAAAGATCGCAGCCTCGTTTCACTCGACAGCTCCTACAGGTCCTGCAGGGTAGGGTCAGGCGCGCTCGAAAATCGCCGCAATCCCCTGGCCACCGCCGATGCACATGGTCACCAGCGCGTAACGGCCATTGATGCGGTGCAGTTCGTGGATGGCCTTGGTGGCGATGATGGCGCCGGTAGCGCCCACCGGGTGACCCAGGGCGATGCCCGAGCCGTTCGGGTTGACCTTGGCCGGATCAAGATCCAGTTCCTGGCTGACCGCACAGGCTTGCGCGGCGAAAGCGATGTTGGCTTCGACCACGTCCATGTCAGCGACGGTCAGGCCGGCGCGCTTGAGCGCCAGGCGCGTGGCCGGGATTGGGCCCAGGCCCATCAGTTCCGGTTCGACGCCGGCGTGGGCATAGCTGACCAGGCGGGCGAGTGGGCGCAGGTTGTTGACCTGTACCGCAGCGCCGGTGGCCATGACCAGTGCGGCAGCACCGTCGTTCAAGCCAGAGGCGTTGCCGGCGGTGACCGAGCCGTCCTTCTTGAACGCCGGCTTCATCGCCGCCAACTGTTCCAGGGACGTGGCGCGTGGATGCTCGTCGACGTTGAACAGCTTGGTGCCCTTGCGATCCAGGATTTCCACAGTCGCGATCTGATCAACGAAGTAGCCATTGGCAATCGCATGGGCTGCGCGTTTCTGGTCTTCCAGGGCCAGGGCATCCTGCATTTCCCGGGTGATGCCGTTGCGTTCGGCGACGTTCTCTGCGGTGATGCCCATGTGGATGTTGTGGAACGGGTCATGCAGGATGCCCAGCATGTAGTCGACGGCCTGGACATTTCCCATGCGCGCGCCCCAACGGGCGGATGGCAGCAGGTACGGCCCGCGGCTCATGGACTCGGCACCGGCGCCGATGGCGATGTCGGCGTCGCCCAGCAGCAGGGTCTGCGCCGCGCTGATGATCGCTTGCAGACCCGAACCGCACAGGCGGTTGACGTTGTAGGCCGGGGTTTCCTTCGGGATGCCGGCGTTCATTGCGGCGACCCGGGAGATGTAGGCGTCGCGGGTGTCGGTCGGGATCACGTGGCCCATCACCAGATGGCCGACCAGGGCCGGGTCCACGGCGGCCCGTTGCAGGGCGGCTTTCACGGCGGTGGTCGCGAGGTCGGCCGGTGGCACGTCCTTGAGTGAACCGCCGAAGGTGCCAATGGCGGTACGGGCGGCGCTGACGACGAAAATTTCCGGGGTATTCATGGCTGTGTTCCTTTCGCTGGATGCTTATCTGTACTGCGATTGAGCAGGGCGTTCAAGGCCGTTTTCGCCTCGATGCTGTTAAGGCGCTGGATGAACAGCAGGTTTTCTTCACGCAGGGTAGCTTGCAATTCGGCCATGCCGGCGTGCGTCATCAGTTGCCGGGACTGGCGCAAGGCTTGCTGGGGCATCGCCAGAAAGCGCTGGGCGATTCTGGTTGCCGCGGCCAGGCATTGCTCGCCGTCATCAAAGGCTTCGTTGGCTAAGCCCCAGGCCACCGCCTCGCTGCCATCGAGGCTGTCTCCCAACAGTAGCAGGCGCGCTGCTCGGGCCTGACCCAGCCGGCGTGGCAACAGCAGGCTGGCGCCGAACTCGGGGCACAGGCCCAGATTGACGAACGGCATGCGCAGCTTGGCATTACGGGTAACCAGCACCTGATCGCAATGCAGCAGCAGTGTGGTACCGATGCCGATTGCTGCCCCGCACACCGCCGCAATCAATGGCTTTTGCAGGTGGGTCACGGCGCGCATCAGGCGGAATGCCGGGCTGTCCAGGTGGGTCGGCGGGTCTTGCAGAAAGTCCACCAGGTCGTTGCCACTGGTAAAACAGTTCGGGCCACCGGTCACGATGACCACCCCGATTTCGTCGTTTTCGTCAGCCGCAAACAACAGGTCTGCCAAGCGCGTGTACATGCCGTTGGTCAGTGCGTTGAGCTTGTCGGGGCGATCGATGGTCAGTGTCAGCATGCCATCGCGCAGTTCTTGTTTGATCAGGTCGGTCATGGATGGCTCTGGCAGAGTCGGTTCAGCGGACACTTTAAGCGTCAGGCAATCCCCGCAGCTATGACAAAACGGGTCAACCGACCTGATATTTTTTGCCATATCGCGCCGTCAAAACGACCACACACCCATTCGGGGTATGGTGCGGTCCGGCGAATCCACCAATAGTAGGGTCATCCGCTCATCCAGAGCCGAACTCGCTTGATAAGGTGCATTTGCTATGGGCAAGACCCTGCTTAAGGTGATTTCCAGTCTGTTTGTTGTACCGCTGACCCTGAGTGCCCACGCTGGCGAGGTGAACGACAGCAATACGCTGCGGCTATACAACTGGGCGGACTACATCGGTGAGAAAACCCTGGCCGATTTTGAAAAGGCCACCGGTATCAAGGTGATCTACGACACCTTCGATGCCTATGAAACGGTGCAGGCCAAGTTGCTCACCGGCCACTCCGGTTACGACCTGATCGTGCTGAATGCGTCCCTCGCGCCGCCGCTGATCCAGGCCAAAGTGTTCCAGCCACTGGACAAGAACCTGCTGCCGGGCTGGAGCAACCTGGACCCGAAAGTCTTGCACGACCTGCAGGGGTACGATCCGGGCCCGACCTACTCGGCGCCTTATACCTGGGGCAGCAACGGCATCACCTACAACGTCGACAAGATCAAGGAGCGCATGCCGGATGCGCCGATCGGTTCGCTGGCGATGATTTTCGATCCGAAGATCGTCTCGCGCTTCGCCGACTGTGGAGTGACCCTGGTCGATGCGCCCACCGAAGTGATCCCCCTGGCGCTCAAGTACCTCGGCCGCGATCCACGAAGCGCCAAGCCGGAGGATCTTAAGGCGGCGCAGGAATTGTTGTTGTCCGTACGGCCGTACATCCGCAAGTTCGATTCGGTCAATTACCTGACCAGCCTGCCCAACGGCGATGTGTGCATGGCCATGACCTGGTCCGGCGATTACGCGACGGCCATGGCCCGCGCTGAAGAAGCCAAGTTGAACATCAACCTGTCGTACTTCATTCCCAAGGAAGGCTCGTTGATCTGGTTCGACAATATGTACATCCCGGCCGACGCGCCCCATGTCGCCAATGCGCACAAGTTTCTTGAATACCTGATGCAGCCGCAGGTGATGGCGGACGTCACCGACTATATCCACTACGCCAACAGCAACGCGGCAGCCACGCCGCTGTTGAATGCCGATGTGCGCAACAACCCGGCGATTTACCCCGATGAAGCAACCCGCGAGCGCCTGTTCCCGCAGAAAACCCAGGACGCCAAGGACATGCGGGCCATGACCCGGGTCTGGAGCACGGTGAAAAGCGGCATCTGATTCGTTCGATCGTTAGTCAATCCGGTTAGAGGTTTATTTATGGCGACGCCAACACGCACCGTTTTTTCCCCAGCGGACGAGTCCCGGCTGGTCAAGGCCGACAAGGCCCACCATATGCACGGCTATCACGTGTTCGACGAGCACGCCGAACAAGGTTCCCTGAACATCGTCGCAGGCGACGGCGCCTATATCTACGACACCCAGGGCAACCGCTTTCTCGATGCCGTGGGCGGCATGTGGTGCACCAATATCGGCCTGGGCCGTGAGGAAATGGCCGAAGCGATTGCCGATCAGGTGCGGCAACTGGCCTATTCCAACCCGTTTTCCGACATGTCCAATAACGTGGCCATCGAGTTGTGCGAAAAACTCGCCAGCCTGGCGCCCGGTGACCTCGACCACGTGTTCCTCACCACCGGCGGCTCAACCGCCGTGGACACCGCGTACCGGCTGATCCAGTACTACCAGAACTGCCGCGGCCTGCCTGAAAAGAAGCATGTCATCGCCCGTTTCAACGCTTACCACGGCTCCACCACCCTGACCATGTTGATCGGCAACAAGGCGGCCGACCGGGTGCCGGAGTTCGATTACGCCAACCCGCTGATTCACCACGTGTCCAACCCCAATCCATACCGCGCGCCGGATGGCATGGACGAGGCGCAGTTCCTCGAATTCCTGGTCAAGGAGTTCGAAGACAAGGTCCTGTCGATCGGCGCGGATAAGGTCGCAGGCTTTTTCGCCGAGCCGGTGATGGGCTCGGGCGGAGTGATTGTTCCGCCCAAGGGCTACCTCAAGCGCATGTGGGAAGTCTGCCAGCGCTACGACATCCTGTTCGTCGCCGACGAGGTGGTGACGTCGTTCGGGCGCCTGGGCAAGTTCTTCGCATCAAAGGATGTGTTCGACGTGCAGCCCGACATCATCACCACCGCCAAGGGCCTGACCTCAGCCTATCTGCCGCTGGGGGCGTGCATCTTTTCCGACCGGATCTGGAAAGTCATCGCCGAGCCGGGCAAGGGTCGTTGCTTTACCCATGGCTTCACCTACAGCGGCCATCCGGTGTGCTGCACGGCAGCGCTGAAGAACATCGAAATCATCGAACGGGAAAACCTGCTGGCCCACGTCGACGATGTCGGCGGCTACCTGGAGCAGCGCCTGGCCACGTTGCGCGATCTGCCCCTGGTGGGTGATGTGCGTTGCCTGAAATTGATGGCGTGCGTGGAGTTCGTCGCCGACAAACGCACCAAGGCGCTGTTCGCCGACGAGATCAACATCGGCGAGAAAATCCATGTGCGGGCACAGGCGAGGGGGCTGCTGGTGCGGCCGATCATGCATCTGAACGTGATGTCGCCGCCGCTGATTCTCACCTATGCCCAAGTCGATGAAATCGTCGAGATCCTGCGGGTGTGCATTCTCGAAGTGGCGGCCGAGCTTGAGGCGAGCGGACAGTACGCCGGCCAATGATTTCGTCAGTCAGGCTGTTACCAAGGGCTTGCCCAGCCGCTAGACTGCGGGGCATGAGCAAACCAAACGACGATACGCTGATCGCAATGCCCTTCGGGGCGTTGCACAAATGGCATGGGGGAATGCGCGAGGCATTCGCCCATATCGATGAGCCTGACGCACTGCAATACCTGGTGGCTGCGTTGGGGCAACTGGTGTCCATCGAGTCGGTGATGATCAGCCTGGAGCGCAAGGACCGCGCACCGCAGTTGCTGCATCAGCGCGGTATTGCGCAGGAATATCAGGTCTCGATTCTTGAACGCTATTTTTCTGGGGGGTATCTGCTCGATCCGTTCTGTCTGGCGGTTGAGCAAGGACTGGCGCAGGGGTTCTATCACCTGGAGGAGATTGCGCCGGACAACTTCTTCGACAGTGACTATTACAAGGCTTATTACCTGAAGGCGGGCTGTTCGGAAGATAGCTACTACATCGTCGATACGGGCGATGACACGAAGATTTCGGTCAGCCTCTATCAAGGTTTCGGCGGTGAATGCCTGCGGGTTGATCAATTGAATCTGCTGCGCGCCGTCGAACCGCTGGTGCGTGAATTCATCAGCGGATTCAGCCGCCGCGGCCTGCTGCGCAGTAGCGAGATCCAGGGCAATGACGATCAAGGCCTGCGTGATGATCTCAAACATCGGGTGCAATCGGCGTTCGAGCATTTCGGCAGTGATTTGCTTACCGAGCGTGAGCGGGAGGTGGCGCACATGGTGCTTAGGGGGCACTCGGTAAAGTCCACGGCCAGCCAGATGAACATCTCACCGGAAACCGTGCGCATGCACCGCAAGAATCTGTATCTGAAGTTGGAGGTGGGGTCGCAGTCGGAGTTGTTTGCGCTGTTTATCGAGTGGTTGCGCAAGCACTGATCAATCTGCAATCAGCCGAGAACATTGTGGGAGCGAGCCTGCTCGCGAAGAACGCCCAGACGGCGCGTTCATTCAGACAGCCCGCGTTATCGTTGACCTCCATCGCGAGCAGGCTCGCTCCCACAGGGCTTGTCAGCGCGCCCGCAACCGTCGCCCGACCACATCCAGCACATCACAGCCATCGCGCAACGGGATGGCGCAGATCAATGAAAAATCGCTGAGGATGAAGGATTCGCATTCAATCGAGCCACGCATGGACAGGTTTTCCAGTACCTGGGTGACGGCGCGGATGCGGTAGTTGGCGGCGTCCATCAGGATGTTGAGTGGTGCGTGAGTGTCGACGAAGAGGGTGGGCATGTCGGTGCAGTTGCTGGTCAATGCCATGAAGCGGTTGTCGGGGTGAGGGGTTGGTTTTTCGTAGGGTGGATCGGGATGAATGGTTTTCATAATTTCTAACTCGGGAAGAGAATAAGGAGCTGCCGAAAGCCTTCCTACGGGCTAGGGTGGCAGCCATGTACGGGGTAGGAATATCGAGTCCCGAGAACCTCGACCACGCCGAAGCGTGCCCGTACATAGCCGCCGCAGCTGATCTTACGGACGCATTTGAACGGCCGCAAACCAAGTGACTGGCGTCAACATAGTTATCGAGAATCTGGAGGTTCCTACACCCCACCACTGAATTTCAGTGACCACCAAAGACTATCGATTGAGCACCTTCCAAACCAGTTCACGCGAGTCGCCACAATTCGAAGGAAATCTCCGAAGACCTTGACCGGAAATTTCCTAGGACCTGCGCAATTTATATTCGCAAAACGGGGGTGGTGGGTTGTGGGTAGGGCACAACGGGCATGACCGAAGCCTGGGAAAAACAGAAACGTCCTACATCAATTGACGCCTCCATCACCTCAATTCCACAGGGGATAGGCGGTTGAACACAACAATTGTGAGCACCAAAAAAACTGTAGGAGCAAAGCTTGCTCGCGAAAGCGGGTGTCAGCCAACGATGATGTCGACTGGCACTCCGTTATCGCGAGCAAGCTTTGCTCCTACAGGGGGTTGCTCGTTGACCAAAAGATCTGTGATCAACCAGAAGGCTTGATCAGTCTTAGCGTTTCACCATCATCGTCGCGGGCCTTTACCACGTGCCCGACGGCACGAAGAAATTCCTCATTGTCACCCTCGGCCAGCACTTGGGACAGGTATTCGTTGATGGCCTCATCGCTGTCGAGCAGGGGCGCGATATCGAAAGTCGTCAAAGTCTGGCTCATGGTTAAACATTCTTTGCCATTTGCGTGCATTGCGCGACTGTATCCAAATGGATACGACCAGGCAGTCAGACGCTTCTTGGATTACGGATGGTTTTTCCGCGAAATGAGTGGGGCTGTGGTGTACGGCGTGGATCTTTTGTGGGAGCGAGCCTGCCGCGATGAGGCCATTGCATCCGACAGCGATGCCGGATGAGGATCAGTCTTCGCGCTTCTGGTGATGCTGTCGCAACTGACCCAGGACAAGCGCAAACAAGTGCGCGAAGAGCTGGAATGGCAAGGTTTTGGTGCGATTTCGCCGGTGGTACTGGCCTGTCCGCGCAGCGACCGCACTGATGTCAACGCGACGCTGCTCGACCTCGGTGCCCAGGAAGAAACCATCGTCTTCGAAACCACCGCCCAGAATGTGCTGGCTTCCAAGGCCCTGCGCCTGCAGGTGCGCGAGAGCTGGAACATCGAGGAACTGGCGACGCATTACAGCGAATTCATCCAGCTGTTCCGACCACTGTGGCAAGCACTGCGCGAGCAGGAAAACCTGCAGCCGTCCGACTGCTTCCTGGCGCGGATCCTGCTTATTCACGAGTACCGCAAGCTGCTGCTGCGCGACCCGCAACTGCCGGACGAGTTGTTGCCCGGCGACTGGGAAGGGCGAGCAGCCCGACAGTTGTGCCGCAACATTTACCGTTTGATCTACGCCAAGGCCGAGGTATGGCTGAACAGTGCACTGGAAACCGCCGACGGACCGTTACCGGATGTGGGCGAGAGTTTTTATCGACGCTTTGGCGGGTTGAATTAACCCGTCGACGGTCCGGGAGAGTCGCTGTTCAGGAGAACCTGTTAATTGACGTAGACAATAAAAATAAGCCTGCGTGAGGCCTGACATGATTTCTACAACCGCACAGCGCCAGGATGGGTTCGATCAGTGGATCCATCAGATCAACCAGATCTGTGGCGCCTTCAACGCACAACCCCTGGGCACCGGCTTTGCCGGCCAGATCCGCGAATACCGCAGCGATGCCCTCAAGCTCAGCTTCGTTGACGCCTGCCAGGCGCGGCTGTATCGCACGCCGCGGGAAGTCGCGGCGGGCGAGGGTGGCAAGTATTTTGCCGTATTCCAGCTCGATGGCACCGCGGGCATGGCCCAGGGCGACGACAGGGTCCTGCTGTCCGCTGGGGACATCACGTTGATCGATGCTGCGCGGCCCAGCGACTTCACCTACAGCGAAAACTCCCGACAATTGTCGCTGATCCTGCCGTATCAACTGGTCGAGCAGACCCTGCGCTTCAACCAGGTCAAGTGCGGCCACCGGATAGCCGCGACATCGCCCATCGCCATGCTCTCGCACCGCTTGATTCTCGATGCCACGCGCCAGCAGAACCTCAGCCGTCAGGAAAGCGAAGCGACCCTGGAGGCGATTGTCAGCCTGCTGCGCCCGGCAATCAGCCAGAGCGACGATTGCACGGATCTGCACGAGCGCACCTTCCGCAAGACCCTGAGCGTCATCGACCAGCACATCCGCTGCGAAGAGCTGTGCCCGGAATGGCTGGCGCGGGAAGTCGGCATGTCGACCCGTGGCCTGTACCGGATGTTCGCCAAGAAAGGCCTGGTGGTGGCGCGCTACATCAAGAACCGCCGGCTGGACCTGTGCGCCGAATCCCTGCGTCAATCGGGCAAGGAACAGAAGTTGTCGGTGCTGGGGTATTCGTGGGGTTTTTCCGATTCGAGCTACTTTTCCACGGCGTTCAAATCGCGCTTCGGCGTTGCGCCGGGGGGAATATCGCAAGCGGCATGCGTGAAGATCACATAACCCTGTAGCGAGCTGTGGCGAGGGGATTTATCCCCGTTGGGGCGCGAAGCGGCCCCTGAAAATGGGACTGCTACGCAGTCCAACGGGGATAAATCCCCTCGCCACAGCCTTGCTCCCACAGGCTTTTGTGTATTGCCTGATTATTTTGGTGAGTTGAGGTTCAGCGTCGGCGTTTCATCGAAGAAGTTCCACGGCTTCAACAGCACATGCACCCACTCGGTGGGCATGATCGGCCATTCTTCGGCCCGGGCGATGTGGGTGGTGCCGGTGGTCAGCCAGACCACATCGTCGGTGTTCTCGATGGAATGGTTATCCTGGGTGAATTGCCCCAGCCCCGAGTCTTTGTCCGAGCGGTTCGGGTACTTGCCTTCCGGGTACTTTTCCTCCGGGTTGTATTGCGTCACCCACAGCTGTTTGTCCATGAAGCTCAGGCGATGGTAAAGCCATTCGTCCGTGCCGAAGTTGGCGCCCTTGGCCACCGGGTGCGTACCACCGGCATAGGGAATCAATTGGTAGGACACCGGGTTGCCGACCTTGTTTTCCTTGCTGAAATTGGTCAGCAGGCGCACGGTCGATGGGTCGAACTTCTGCGCGGCCTGCTGTTCGGTGCTGACCACGCGGGTTTCGGTCTGCATGGTGCTGGTGCGCGGCCCGCCACGGTCGTTCGGCAGCACCACCGGGTTCACTTCCACCAGCGAGTTGCTTTCACCGTCCACGTCCATGTCCAGGCGGAAGTTATAGATGTGCTGGTGCGTGGTGCCGACGATGTTGTGGTCCAGCAGGGTGCCGTAGCGCGTGTCTTCCTTGGCGGTCTCTTCGTGCATGGTTTTGGACTTCACGCCCTTGACCGCTTCGATGCCGGTGGCGCCGGCGTCGATGCCGATGGTGCCGTTCTGCTGGAAGACCCAGTCGAAGATGTAGTCATAGTTGCCGACGGTGCTGATCCAGCGCACCACCAGTTCACGCCGTTCGGTGCTGAGGTTGGGCTGGCCCATTTCCTGGTGTTTGTATTCCGGGCCGGCGTAGCGCTCGAACACCGCCATGGCCCGTGGGATCGCGGTCGGTGCGCCGGTATAATCGGCGATTGTGGCGTCCAGCAGCACGGCATTTTCCGGGGCGTCTTTACCGCGGGCGATTGGCGAGGTCAGGGTGCCCATGCCGTAGTCGCCCGAGTCGAGGTAAGCCTTGAAGTACCAGCCGACATCCGGGTCGCCGTAAGGCACGATCATCCCGCCCAGGGAGCCTTCGTACATGATCTTGCGTTTCTTGCCCTTGTCGTCATAGGTGACGGTGGACAGGATCGGGCCGACCCGCGAATCGAGGCGTACGTGGAAGTCCCAGTTCTGCCAGTGAATGCTGTTGCCGGTGATGGTGTAATTCTTGCCTTCAGGTTCGATGATTTCCAGCGGCTTGACCGCCACGCCCTTGCGCCCGCGTCCGTCGTAGGGCGTCGATTTCATCGGCACCGGAATGAGCGCTTCGTCTTCGATCTTGATGAGTTTTTTCTGCTCCAGATCGACAATCGCCACCAGGCCCTCGATCGGGTGCGCCCAATAGTTGCCGTCATCGACATTGAGGTAGCTGACGATCTTCAGCAGGCGCTTGTCCTGGGCCAGCCCGTCCTTGCCGTCGAAGTACCCGACGGTCAGCGGCGTGGCGACGACCTTCTTCACATCGTTGATGCCGCGCTTGGCCAAGGCTTGCGCGTATTCGGGGCTGGTCTCGACAGCGGTTTGCACCGTGACGAAATCATCCAGCAGCACCATGCCGTGGGCGCCTTCGATCGGCTTCCAGGATTGCAGCGCCTTGCTGTCGAGATCCACCAGCGCTTCGATCACATGCTTGCCGTCCAGCACCACGATATTGGCCTGGCGCGGCTGGGTCACGTTTTGCCCGGTGTAGACGAAATTCCACACCTGATCCTTCGGTGGTTCCTTGACCGATACTTCGGTGAAGCGAAAACCTGGCTTGTAGTGTTCCGATTTCTTGACGATGTCCACCGCCGTGGTGATTTCGTTCGCACTCAGGGGGTTGAGCGGGTTAGGGCGGGTCTCGACGACGAAGGTCGTGTCCAGGCCGGACTGGAAGACCTGGTTGATGAAGTCCTTGGACATGAACGCCGTCTTGCCCTTGAACACCACGGGCACCGTCAGCTCCATGCGCTTGCCATTGACCATGGCCACTTTGTTGTCCGGCTTGACCTTGAGGTAGACCCCGTCCTTGGCAATGGTGAACAGGTTCGAGTAGTCGTCCCATTTGACGGTGGCACCAAACTCCTCGAGGCCCGCTTGCAAAGGCACCATTTCGGCGTGACCGCCGTGGGCCTGGGCATTGCTCATGCACAAAGGCAGGCCGAGCGCGCTCAGGGAGATGGCCAGGGCGAGCCGGGCAAGCGGTGATCTTTTTGGCGATGCTTTGGCGCTGGACATGTGTACGTTCCTGGGGAAAAGCCGTTGGCTGGCATGCTTGCACTTTGCTACAGCCCGTCGATGGTTGCATTGGGATTTCTGCCAGATTGCTTTGAGTGCCTGCCAAACCGTATGAACGTGATCGGTTGTCTCGCCGTGACTGACCGTTCTGACGCTCAGCCGCAAACCGTTGCCTTGGGTTAATAGGAAGCATTACTATTCACGCCCTCGCATCCACAGCACACCACAATGACCCCCAAGCTGCCCCGCAGACACGGCTTTTTCGAGCACTACGAAGAGTTGGTTGGCACCTGGACCCGTCGCCTGAGAAACCGTCAGCAGGCCGAGGACCTGGCCCACGATACGTTTGTGCGGGTGCTCGAGTCGGATTCGGCGGCGGTGCAGCAACCGCGGGCCTATCTGCATCAGACCGCGCGCAACATCGCGGTGGACGGTTATCGACGTGAGGATCGGCGGGGCGCCATGGAGTCAGAAGCGATCGACGAAAGTGTGTCGTCATCCGGCGACCCGGAGCATTACATGCAAGCGATCCAGTTGGCTGATTCCATCGAACGGGCGCTCACCGAGCTGCCGGTCAACTGCCGCAAGGTGTTTGTCTGGCAGAAAATCGAAGGCCTGACCCAGGCTGAAATCGCCGAACGCCTGGGACTGTCCAAGAACATGGTGGAAAAGTATATGATCCGCACGCTGCGGCATCTGCGCGACCGCCTTGAAGGACTGTACCCATGAGCGGCAGCGTTTACTCATCCCCAGCCAAACAGGAACTTCCATGATGGATACTCGTGATTGTGCGTGCGGGCAAACAACGGTTCGCGATGAGGCGGCGCAGTGGTTTGTGCGTTTGCAGGAACCCGCCGTCGATGTGGATGCGTATCGCCAATTCGAAAGCTGGCTGAACGAACATCCTCAACACCGCAACGAATTCGAATTGCTCCAGGGCCTGTGGAAAGCCGCTGACCTGCTGCCGGCGGCACGTCTGCAGGCGTTGTCCGAGCAAGCGCCGCGTCGCAGCAAGCGACGCCCGATGGTGCGCTATGCGGTGGCCGCCAGTGTGTTGGCGGTGGCAGTCGGCTTGGGCCTGTTCAACGGTTTGCAGCAACCGGCGCCTTACACGGCCGAGTTTTCCACGGCGCTGGGCGAGCGTCGCCAGGTGGCCTTGCCCGACGGTTCTGTGGTCGATCTCGATAGCCGCAGCCGCATTCAGGTGCGGTTTGAAAAAGATCGTCGCGCCATTGAACTGAGCGAAGGCGAAGCGATGTTCAGCGTCGAACACGACACCAGCCGGCCTTTCGTGGTTGAGGCGGGTAGCGGCAAGGTCACCGTCACCGGCACCCGCTTCGATGTACGCCGGGGCAGCGCCGAGACCCGGGTCGTGGTGGAGCAGGGCACGGTCAAGGTGCAGGGACGCGATGCCGCCGACAACGATTTCATCAGCCTGACCGCCGGCATGGGCACCCATGTCGATGCCGGGGGCAAGGTCGCTGTGGCCTACGCGGTCAATCCCGCCGAAATGACGGCCTGGCGCAACGGCAAACTGGTGTTCAACAACGCCAGCCTGGCCGATGTTGCCGAGCAGGTCTCGCGTTATCGAGAAAAGCCGCTCAAGGTCGGCAATGCCGCAGTGGGCAATCTGCGCCTGACCAGCGTGTTCAAGTCCGACAACACCGACGCGTTGCTCAAGGCCTTGCCAAGCATCCTTCCGGTGGCCGTGCGCACCCTCGATGACGGCAGCCAGGAAATAATTTCAAAATAAAATTCAGGTTTTTTTCGAGTTCATCGTCTTCCTGTTCAACTGCAACTGGTTTGCATTAACAAGCGCACACTCTTGCGATCTTCAGGACTACGTTCGACGTGAAAAAGACCATCGCCAAAAACAACAAATCCCCGTGGTTGCCGCTGGCCCTTGCACTGGCGGTCAACCTGGCGCTGCCTCAGGCATTCGCTGCCGACGCTATCCACATCCCGGCGCAACCCCTGGGGCAGGCCCTGAGTCAATTGGGCCAGCAAACCTCGCTACAGGTTTTTTTCAGTCCTGAACTGGTGGCCGGCAAACAGGCCCCGGCGGTGGAGGGCAATATCGACCCGGAAGAAGCGCTGCGCCAGTTGCTGCAAGGCAGCGGCCTGCAATACCAGATCAATGAGGGCTCGGTGACGCTGCTGCCGGCCCCGGCCTCTGCGGCAAACGGCCCGCTGGAACTTGGCGTTACGGACATCAAGGTGGTGGGCGACTGGCTCGGTGATGCCGATGCCGCGGTGGTGCAGAACCACCCCGGTGCCCGTACCGTGATTCGCCGCGAGGCCATGATCGAGCAAGGCGCGATGAACGTCGGCGACGTATTGAAGCGCGTGCCTGGTGTGCAAGTGCAAGAGGCCAACGGCACCGGTGGCAGTGATGTTTCGCTGAACGTCGGCGTTCGCGGGCTGACCTCGCGCCTGTCGCCACGCTCGACCGTGTTGATCGATGGCGTGCCGGCGGCCTTCGCCCCCTATGGCCAGCCGCAGTTGTCCATGGCGCCGATTTCCTCTGGCAACCTCGACAGCATCGACGTGGTGCGCGGCGCCGGCTCCGTGCGTTATGGGCCACAGAACGTCGGCGGGGTGATCAACTTCGTGACCCGTGCGATCCCGGAACAAGCCTCGGCTGAAATCGGCAGCACGCTGCAAACCTCCCAGCACGGTGGCTGGAAGCACATCGATACGGTATTCGCCGGCGGCACCGCAGACAACGGCATGGGCGTGGCGCTGTTGTATTCCGGGGTGAACGGCAACGGTTATCGCAAAAGCAACAATGGCAATGACATCGACGACGTGATCCTCAAGACTCACTGGGCGCCGACCGATGTGGATGATTTCAGCCTCAATTTCCACTATTACGACGCCAGCGCCGACATGCCCGGTGGCCTGACACAGGCGCAGTACGACGCCGACCCGTTCCAGTCCGACCGCAACAACGACAACTTCAGCGGCCGCCGCAAGGATGTGTCGTTCAAGTGGATTCGGCAAATCGATGACCGCACCCAAGCCGAAGTGCTGACCTATTACACCGACAGTTTTCGTGGCAGCAACATCGCCGCTCGCGATCAGAAAACCCTCGGCTCGTTCCCGCGCAGCTACTACACCTTCGGTATCGAACCACGGGTCTCCCATGTGTTCGATGTCGGCCCGAGCACCCAGGAAGTCAGCGTCGGTTATCGCTACCTGAAAGAAGCCATGCACGAAGAAGCCAGCCGTCTTGCGCTGGTCAACAACGAGCCGGTCGTGCGTCCGGGTTCGGACGGCCACGTGTATCAGGACCGTACCGGTGGCACTGAAGCCAACTCGGTGTACATCGACGACAAGATCGATGTCGGCAACTGGACCGTCACCCCGGGTATCCGTTTCGAACACATCAGCACCGATTGGCATGACCGTCCGGTGCTCGACACCGCCGGCAGGCCGGTGCCGGAGAAGCGCCGCAGTATCGAAAGCAACGAACCGCTGCCGGCACTGAGCGTGATGTACCACATCTCCGATGCCTGGAAACTGTTCGCCAACTACGAAACCTCGTTCGGCAGCCTGCAGTATTTCCAGCTCGGCCAGGGCGGGACGGGTGACGAACCCGCCAACGGCCTGGAGCCGGAAAAAGCCAAGACCTACGAGCTCGGTACGCGCTACAACGATGAAGTGTGGGGCGGTGAAGTGACGCTGTTCTACATCGACTTCGATAAAGAGCTGCAATACATCAGCAACGATGCGGGCTGGACCAACCTCGGCGCCACCACGCACCGGGGCATCGAGGCGTCGGTGCACTACGACATGGCGGCGCTGGACCCGCGCCTCGCTGGCCTGACCGCGAACGCCGGCTTCACCTACACCCGCGCTGTCTATGAAGGTGAGATTCCGGACTTCAAGGGCCGGGACCTGCCGTTCTACTCGCGCCAGGTGGCGACCGCCGGCCTGCGCTACGACATCAATCGCTGGACCTACAACCTGGATGCCTTCGCCCAGTCCAAACAACGCTCGCCGGGCGTGGCTGTGAACGCTGACGGCAGCTTCAGCAACAACTACATCACCGAAGGCACGGCGGATGGGCAGTACGGCGACATTCCGGGCTACGTCACCTGGAACGTGCGTGCCGGCTATGATTTCGGTCCTCAGGTGTCGAACCTGAAGCTCGGGGCCGGGGTGAAAAACATCTTCGACAAGCAGTACTTCACCCGCTCCAGCGACAACAATGCGGGCATGTATGTCGGCACACCGCGCACGTTCTTCGTGCAGGCAAGCGTCGGGTTTTAATAGCCGAAGATCAAAAGATCGCAGCCTGCGGCAGCTCCTACAGGTGAGCAGGCTGCGATCTTTTCGCGTTAAACCTTCAATACCTTCCCGCCAATCGCCACCGCCAGCAGCAACAGTGCCATCAACCCGAAAGCAAAACTCAAACTGGCGGCATGGGCGACAAATCCGATCACCGCAGGCCCTGCGAGTATCCCCGCGTAACCCAGGGTGGTAATGGCCGGCACGGCGATGCTTTGCGGCATCACGGTCTGCTTGCCCACCGCGGTGTACAGCACCGGCACAATGTTCGAACATCCGGCTCCCAGCAGTGCATAGCCCACCAGCGATGCTTCCCAGCTGGGGGCGAACGTGGCCAGGAACAGTCCGGTCGCAGCCATCACCCCTCCGAAGACAATGACCCGCGTCGCGCCCAGGCGACGCACGATTGAATCACCGGTCAATCGACCCACCGTCATGGTCAGTGCAAACGCCGCGTAACCCAGTCCGGCATAGGCCTTGTCGATGCCTCGTTCCTGGGCCAGGAACACCGCGCTCCAGTCCAGCGCGGCACCTTCGGCGAGGAACACAATGAAGCACATCCCGCCGATAAACAGCACGATGCCGTGGGGAACAGCGAACGCCGGCCCCGAACTTTCGCTGCCATAGGGCAGCATGTGCGGTGCAGCCTTGAGCAGTGCAACCAGCAGCAACACAATGACCACCAGCATCGCGCCCAGCGGCGCAAGCCCCAGGCCGAGCAGCGCACTGACGCCCGCCGCGCCGACGATTCCGCCGAGGCTGAACAACCCGTGAAACCCCGACATCATGTTTTTGCCGCTGGCGCGTTCGACGATCACCGCCTGCAGGTTCACCGTCGAATCCACGGTGCCCAGGCCCGCGCCGAACATGAACAATGCGCCCATCAAGGCCGGAATCGACGATACCGTGGCCAGTAGCGGCAGCGCCGCACAGATCAGCAAGGTGCCACCGGTCGCCACCTTGCGGCAACCGAAACGCGTGGCCAGGATACCGGCCACGGGCATTGCCAGTATCGAGCCCACGCCGAGGCACAACAGCAACAAACCCAGGGTGCCTTCATCCAGCCCGGCCCGCGCCTTGGCATACGGCACCAGCGGCGCCCACGCGGCGATGCCGAACCCGGCGATGAAAAAGGCGATGCGCGTGGACATTTGTTCCAGGCGCCCTGGCACGAATGAGGTCCGGGTGTTGAGGTTGGTCATATCAATCCTTGGCAAAAAACGTCGCGTCTCCAAGGGACAGTGATCTGGCCCCGAGGGTTCGGTCAGCGTCCGCGAGATCTTGCGCGCCGACAGGCTGACATCCTTGCACAGCCAGACGGTGTTTCGCGATATGTTGTACCAGACCCACATTTCCAGCAGGGAGGGCGCTATGGCGCGGATGTACGATGCACGGGGCAATATCTATGGTGTGGTGGCGCCAGAGGTGCTGCGCCATCAGGGCATCGACGTGCCCGATCAGGCCGGCCGCGCCGTGCAGACCCGCGAGGCCTGGGCGCTGGCGGCCATCGAAGTGTGCTGTGCCTGGGCGCCCGGCACGCAACCGCCGGGCAGCAAGGATCACTGCAGTGACGGTTTGCTGGTGGGTCCCTTTCAGTCATCGCCTCCCTTTGACCTGTTGATCGTCAACACCGACGGCACCCTGGCCGAGCGCAGCGGCAACGGGTTGACGATTTTTTCCCAGGCGTTGAGCGATCAGGGACTATTTCCGAGCGATGAAGCCTGTGTACTCAGGGTGCATCACGACAAATCCGACACGCCTTCACCGGGGCAGACATCGGTGAAAGCCGCACAAGTCGAGGGCGTGCAGGGTTTCTGGCTCGACCTGGGCCGGCCTGGATTCGGGCCGACAGCGGTCAGTGCCGTTGGCGTTGAAACTGCGCAGTTGAACGGGCGTGAGCTCAGTCACGTGCGACAATTGTCGGCACTCAATGGCGCTTGGTCGCGCAGTCAGTTTGCCCGGGTCGGCAATCCGCATTGTGTGACGCTGGTGGACAGCGCCGAGGCCTTGCCGAGCAATGAGCAGATGCGCGAGCCAGCGTTGAGCGAAGGATTGACGCGTATCGCTTTCGCCATGCCCACGGGGGCCGGGCAGCCTTGTGCGGCGGGCATCAATTTGCAATGGGCGATGCGCGTGTCCGAAGGGCACATCGCCGCGCGGGTGTTCGAGCGCGGCGAAGGTCCGACGGCGTCCTCTGGGACGAGTGCGACGGCGGTGGCGTGTGCGGCGTGGCGGGTAGGTTGGGTCGGCACCGGCAAGGTGAAGGTGACGATGCCCGGTGGCACGGCGCCGATTTTGCTGGAGGAAGAGCAGGGGGAGCTGAGTCGGGTCAGTCTGTTTGGTACGGCGCGATTGGTGAGGTAAATTTGAAATTGCCTTCGCGAGCAGGCTCGCTCCCACAGTGGTCCATTGTGGGAGCGAGCCTGCTCGCGAAGGGGCCAATCCAGTCACCGCAACCTTCAGATCTGTTCGCCGGAGAACTCCACCACCGGCATCGTCCGCTTCATCAACACCTTGCCGCCGCGTACCGAATACAGCGGCAAGCCCTGGCTGCGGATCACCTCGTAATCGCTTTCCGCCGACAGGATCAACAAATTCGCCGGCCGTCCGGGTTCAAGCCCGTAGCGCTCACCCAATGCCATGGCCTTGGCGCTGTTGACGGTGACCAGGTCCAGGGCGTTTTGCAGGTTGCGATAACCGAGCATGTGACAGATGTGCAGGCCGGCTTCGAGTACCCGCAGAATGTTGCCGTTGCCCAGCGGGTACCAGGGGTCGACGATCGAGTCCTGGCCGAAACACACGTTCATGCCGGCTTCCAGCAGCTCGTTGACCCGGGTCACGCCCCGGCGTTTCGGGAAATTGTCGAAACGCCCTTGCAGGTGAATACTTTCGGTGGGGCAGGAGACAAAGCTGATCCCGGAGTGCCCGAGCAGGCGAAACAGCTTGGCGCAGTAGGCATTGTCGTACGAGCCCATGGCCGTGGTGTGGCTGGCGGTGACCCGCGAGCCCATGTCGCGGCTGCGGGCTTCTTCGGCCAACACTTCCAGGAAGCGTGACTGCGGGTCGTCGGTTTCATCGCAATGCACGTCCACCAGGCAACCGGTGCGCTCGGCCAGGTCCATGAGGAATTTCACCGAGCTGACACCCTGATCGCGGGTGTACTCGAAATGCGGAATGCCGCCCACCACATCGGCACCCATGCGGATGGCTTCTTCCATCAGCTCGCGACCATTGCGGTATGACTCGATGCCTTCCTGGGGAAATGCGACGATCTGCATGTCGACCAGATGCCGGCTTTCTTCGCGCACCTCGAGCATGGCCTTGAGCGCCG
The DNA here is from genome assembly GCF_059716155.1 of Pseudomonas sp. LBUM1649. Lineage (NCBI taxonomy): Bacteria > Pseudomonadati > Pseudomonadota > Gammaproteobacteria > Pseudomonadales > Pseudomonadaceae > Pseudomonas > Pseudomonas sp. LBUM1649. The sequence goes on along the minus strand of NZ_CP166807.1, from coordinate 4,640,410 downwards.
TGAGCTGCGGGTCGGTGACGTCGACGTGGGTGCGCACGTGCTGGATGCCATGGGCGGCGAGGGCCTGGAGGGTTTTCCTGGCGCGGACCCTGGTGTCTTCTTCGGTGATGGTGACCTTGCGCTCCCCCCAGCATTCGATGCCTTCGAACAGCGTGCCGCTCATGTTCCAGCGCGGCTCGCCAGCGGTCAGGGTGGCGTCGAGGTGGATGTGCGGTTCGACGAAGGGCGGCACTACCAGGTTGCCACCGGCGTCCAGATCGTCGGGGCCCAGGGTGGGGGCTTCGGTCTGCCGGGCGATGTTGCTGATCAGGCCGTTTTCCAGGTGCAGCTCATGCAGGCCTTCCTGGTTGCGCAGCCGGGCGTTGATGATGTGCATCGGGCAGATCCTTTCAGAGAACCGTTTGGACAATATCTCTACGTTATCTCGGCAGCGGTAAATGCCGCCAGCGGTGTTTGCAGATATCGTCTTGAGGTGTACATATCCATTGCTGCGGTTACGGCCATCTATGGTTTCGCCCTTATGCGAGTCACTTGGAAGAGCTTGTAGGAGCGAGCTTGCTCCGGGCGGCGTTCCGACGATGGAGATCAACGATGACGCGGGGAGCCTGACACCCCGCGGTGCTCTCAGGTTTTTCGTGAGCAAGCTCGCTCCTACAGGGCCCGCCGCGATCGGCCATCCATGGCCCGTGCGCGGCTAACCCGGCATCCACGCCGGGTTGCCCACTGCGCAGAACCTGCGCTCGGGGAAAAGCCAAAGCGAGGCAGCCTACCGGCCGGCCTGATCGGGAGCCGTACGCATTTCCCCCTGTAGGAGCCGGCTTGCTGACGATGGCGCCCGAAAGACCAACGCAATGCTCAAGGCCTGTCCCGCTTGATCGCCCCGCGAATGTAAGCCGGCACGATGGCCCGCTGAATGTAGTCAGGCACGCCGCTGAAAGCGGCTTCGTGCTGACGCACATGCTGCACGAACGGCGAACCCCAGGGCGTCAGCGCCACCGGATCGATCAGTGTCAGGCTGCGGTAATCCTTGCCGTTCAGCAAATGGCTGCGCAGGGCGGTCGCCCCGCCTATGAAATGCCCATTGGCCAGTCAGTCATTTGCGTGTCCTCTTGGCGGATGCGAGCGCAAAAGAATAGGCATAAAAAAACCACCGGTCTCGGTGGTTTTTTTGATCGATTGGCTCACTCGCCGCGATAGATGCACCCGCTGGTGCATGTCTCGTGAATCCGGATTGCGCTCAATTCCGGCAACAGCGGCTTGAGTTCAGCCCAGATGAATTTGGCCAGCACTTCGCTGGTCGGATTCTCCAGACCAGGAATATCGTTCAGATAGTTGTGGTCCAGACGCTCATACAGCGGCTTGAAGATCGCCTTGATTTCCGAGAAGTCACGAATCCAGCCGGTGTGCGGATCGAGGTCGCCACTGAGGTGAATCGCCACTTTGAACGAGTGACCGTGCAGGCGGCCGCACTTGTGGCCGTCCGGGACGTGGGGCAGGCGGTGGGCGGATTCGAAGGTAAATTCTTTGAAGATTTCCACAGTGGTTTCAGCTCTGTTCAGGTGGCGATCGCCGCGGCGATGTGGGCAGGTGGCGAGTTTAACAGCTTGTCCTGACTAAAGGGTCAGCAAGCGTTCGGCGAGACGACCGTTGGCCGTCAGTTCGAGAAACTCGTCGCCCAGGCGACGGCTTTCATCCATCGTCGTGCGCCAGTATTTCTGGCGGCTCGGGGCGTCGCCCATGAAGCGCTTGAAGTCATTCCGATCTGGCAATTTGCCATAGGGCAGGCGCGTCAGGTATTCCTTCGATGGCGCCAGCAGCACGACATCCTGCAAGCGCGCAGGGCAGGCGCGGCGCCACGGCAAGGTCTTGTCGAACCAGCCGGGAATCACCCGGTCGGTGAAGTGCGGATAGAGCACGATGTCGTTGCCGCTGTAGGGCAGATCCAGGTGATAGTCCAGCAGGCCGCCATCGCGGAACGTGCCCGCGCCAGCGCCGGGCAGGTCGCGCACGCCTTCCATCACCATCGGGATCGAACCCGAGGCCAGCAGGGCCTGGCGTAGATTGGCGGTGTCCAGCGCGACGAAGCGCGACGGGAAGTCGTTCAGCGCGTTGACCGGCGGTGCCAGGCGCGGGTCGTGGATGATCAGCCGTTCGAAGTGCCGGGCCAGCCGCGCACGACCGCGCAGGTTGTCGGCGATCACCGACGACAGGCCCAATCCCAAGCGGCCACGATGGTCGTCCGCGAGCAAGCCGTGGCTTTTGACCACCATGATGTTCAAGCGGTAGTGGGGGTTGTCGAGCACGGCCGTGTCACGGCCATCGAGCAAATCATCTAGCATGCGCCGCGAGCTTTGGCTGATCTGCGCCATGGTCACGCCTTTGGCGAAGTTCTGTTCGGTATAGAGGCGGCCGAGGCGCCGCAGGCCTTCGGCGGCATCCGGCAGGCAGGCGCTGGCAAAACGCCAAGAGCCCACCGAGGCGCCGATCAACGAGCGCTCGCGCGGCGCCGCCGGCAGCCATTCGCCGAACAGTGCCAGGTCCAGCCCCTGGATCCCCAGGGCTTTAGGGCCGCCAGCGGCACCGGGTAGCGTGCCGACATCGGCGGCGCTCAAGCCACTCTCGCGAATGCGTGCCAACGCCCGGGCGCCGGCCTTGAGGGTAAGGGAGGGGAACTTGATATGGATAGCGGTCATACCGGTCTCGAATGCGGGCGAACGAGCGGATTATAAGCGTGTGTGAGACGCAATTTCCCTGATGTCGTGCCTGTCTTTTGACGATGACCGCTTGAGTGGGCGGTTTACTGGCGTGAAGTGACCTTGTCCGACGAGGCCACCGTGCCGCCGCCGCAATTGATGTACGAAGAGGATTTCAGCCAGCGCTGGTCCGGATAGTAGGAAAACAACAGCTGCCCATCTTTCATCGAGTCAATCAGGCGGTGTGCGATGGCCGGCCTGACGGCCGGGCAGCCGAGGCTCCTGCCGATCCGGCCGTTGGCGCGCGCCAGAACCGGGCTGACATAGGGCGCGCCGTGAATGACGATTGCCCGGTCGAAGGCATTATCGTTGAAGCCAGGCTCCAGGCCTTCCATGCGCAAGGAATAGCCGTTCTGGCCGACGTAACTCTGTTGGGTACGGTACAAGCCAAGGCTGGTGGCGAAGCTTTCATTCTGGTTGGAAAACCGGGTAGTCATGTTTTCACCGCTGTTGCGGCCATGGGCGACCAGTTCGTGGAACAGCAGCTTGCGTTTTTTCAGGTCGAACACCCACAGGCGCTGTTCGGTCGAAGGCAGGGAATAATCGATCACTGCTAGTCTCTGTGCCGGGGCTGCGCCTTGGGTGCGGGTACACTGTGTTGCGCGAACCGCCAGGGCAATGACCTTGGCATTGGCCTTTGGAGCAGCTTTGGCCAGCGCGACTTCGAGCGAATCGGCGTAGGCTGATGGGAGGAAAGCCGACGTCAGCAAGAGGGCTGTCAGCAAGCCAAAGCGATGTAGCGCCATAAAAATGTCTCATCAGGAATATGTCGAGTCTAGCAGTGAGTTGAACGCTAGCCCTTTGATTACAGGCGATTAAGGATTATCCATGGGTCAATTAACAAGGTTATTCGTCATAAGCCGCGTATTTTTTATGGTCTTTCTGATCAGCGGCACTGCGATGGGTGAAACTTCGCCGATCGTGCCGGTATCTCCGCCGCCAGTGAGTGTGCTCGGTGCCGCACCCGATGATGGGGTCGGCCAGGCAATCCAGGCCGAGCTTGAACCCCTGCAATCGGCATTTCCTCCGCTGCTGACCTCGCGTAAACATCAACGGCTGGATGTGGGTCGAGTGGTTCTGGATTTCTATTCGCATCGCAATTTTCGCGCCGCCTGGACGAACGGGCGAGATATCAGCCAATTGCTCAAGGGCCTGGATGACACCCACGCCGATGGTCTGGTCCCCGAGGATTACCGGGCTGGCGAACTGGCCCAGGCGCAACTGGCGTTGCAGGCAATGGCGCCGACACCGGCGCAATGGGCGGCTTTCGATATCGCGGCAACCCGCACGTACATCACGGCGCTGCTGCAGTTGCGGCGGGGCAAGGTTGATCCGGCACGCTTGGATTTTCATTGGAACTTCGATCCCGAGGGCGTTGATCCCCGCGAGGACATGAACACCTTCTTTACCGCCCTGGATGATCACGACGTGGCTCGTGCGTTCGCTCAAGCGCCGCCCCAGGAGGCGGTTTATCGCAGCCTGCGCGAGAGCCTCGCGCACTTGCGCAAGGTTCGCGACGCAGGCGGTTGGCCGAAAGTCGCTGAAGGGCAGTCGCTCAAGCCCGGCATGGACAATGCTGCGGTCAAGCAATTGCGCGCACGCCTGGCGGCGGCCGGGTACCTGGACCCGCGCAAGCCCAAGCGTACCGATTACGACGACAGTGTCATTGCTGCGGTGAAGAAGTATCAGCTCGAACAATACCTCGGCGCCGATGGCGTGGCGGGGGCGGGGACGCTGGCGGCACTGAACGTGCCGGTCGAGGCGCGAATCGACCAGGTCCGGGTGAACATGGAGCGGGCGCGCTGGTTGCTCTACAAGCTGCAGGGCACTTTTGTCATCGTCGATATTGCCGGCTACAAGGTCGCCCTGTACCGCGACGGTCAGCCGATCTGGCGTTCCCGGGTGCAGGTCGGCAAACCCTTTCGCAGCACGCCGGTGTTCCAGTCCGAAATCACCTACGTCACATTCAACCCCACCTGGACCGTTCCGCCGACGATTCTCGTCAAGGATATGTTGCCCAAGATCCAGCAGAATCCGGGCTACCTCGCGGCCAACCGGATTCGCGCCCTGGACCGGGAAGGCAACGTGCTCGATCCCTCGACCGTCGACTGGTCCAATGCGCGCGGCATCACCCTGCGTCAGGACGCCGGCGCGGAAAACTCGCTTGGGCAGGTGGTCATCCGGTTCCCCAACGACTATGCGATTTACCTTCACGACACCCCTCATCGCGAGTTGTTCGCCAAATCCATGCGTGCCACCAGCTCCGGCTGCATCCGGGTGGAGAATCCGTTGCAGTTGGTCGAGCTGCTGTTCAACGACCCTGTGCGCTGGAACGCGGCGGGTATTCAAAAGCAACTGGCCAATGGCAAAACCGAAAACATCAAGCTTCCCGTCAAGGTGCCCGTGCTGCTGGCCTATTGGACGGTGGACCTGAATACCGACGGACGGGTAACGTTCAAACCCGACGTGTACGGCTACGATTCCCCGGTGCTGCGACTCTTGGACCAACCTTCCAGGTTGCCCGCCCTGGAGTTGCAGCGTGCAGAACCGCCACTGGTAGTATCAGGCCAAGACAAGTTGTAGCCATGGCGCCTTGGCGAGAGGCCACCGAGGGTTCACTTGTTGAAACTGTCGACATGGAAATGGGTCACAGCTAATCAATTAACAGGGGTCATTGACGATGGATGTTGCCGACAAAAAAATGACCCTCATCACAGGTCCTTTCGGCTGACAAATCGTTCGTTTGCACGACATTAATCATTTCGAATCACTCTCGTGGTGCGAAAGCGTTCGTGGCTATGCCAAAGTACCGGCTTTTGATCGGCCCATCGTCGGTCGATGATATTTCCGGTCAAGCCACCCCGCAGGAGCGTGCCGATGAATAGACTTTACGCCGTGGTCGCGCTGATCGTATTGACGTTCGCCAGCGTGGGCCCGAGCAGCGCCCGGGATTCGGGAAGCGGCAGACCGGAATCCGTAGCGGGGGTGTTCGATTACTACCTGTTGGCGCTGTCCTGGTCACCCACCTACTGCCTGACCCATCGTGACGACTCGCAATGTTCCGGCAAAGGCTATGGCTTTGTGCTCCACGGCCTCTGGCCGCAATACACCCGGGGTGGTTGGCCAAAGTCCTGCGCGCCGAGGGTAAGACTATCGCCGCAGGAGCGGGCGAAGGGCTTGATGCTGTTCCCGTCCGAAAAGCTGCTCGAGCACGAATGGGCCAAACACGGCACTTGCAGCGGCCTCGGCGCCATCGGTTATCTGGAAGCCTCCGACAAGGCCTTGGGCGCGGTCAGGATTCCTGAGCAACTGCAACCGTTGAGTAGCACGCATTATTTTTCAGCCCGGGACATTGCGCAGATGTTCCGCCAGAGCAATCCGCAGATCCCGGCGGATGGCGTTGTGGTGATCTGCAACGGGCCGCAGTTGTCGGAGGTTCGGGTCTGCATGGACAAGGACCTGGCGTTTGCCTCTTGCGGCAAAGGCGTGAAGACACAATGCCGTGCCGGGGACATCCGGGTTCCGCCTTTGCGGTGATCAATCGGTCGGCGCCAGGTCGATGGCGGCCAATCGCTTCAACCGAGCGCCAGTCCTGCCTGTACCACCGACAGCAGATTGTTTTCAGTCAGCGCCACCGCATCCGGTCGCGTTGCGGCTTGCTCGATCACTTGTAGCCACCAATGTGTTGCGCCGTGTTCGTCCACGGTGCGCAACAGGGCATGTTCGTTGTCTCTGGAGTGAATTTCGACACGCCCTTCGCCATCCGCCGTGAAGCGCGCAACAGGATCGAATGTGATGCTGTGGTGATTGCCGGTGATCACCAATTGGTCGATGGCATAGTCGAAAGTGTCTCCCTGCGGATGGCTCTCGAACACATGAGTGGGGTTGCGCCGCAGGACCAGGCCGGCCTCGGTCAAGGGCTGCAACCAGGCCTCGACCCGGTGATACAGCTCGTTGACCTGGTCCGGCCAGCTGTCGATCGCCTGATCAATAATGCTGGTCGGGCGGGTCTGTTTCAGTTTTACGGCCAGATCGTCTGCCTTGCTCATTTCAAATCCCTATGGTGGTGTAAGACTCATCGTAGCTCCTTGACGGTGATGTGGCGGTTGTCCTGCGTCATGTCGCTGACGGTTTCCAGGCGGGCCGGGTAACCATTTGGCATCTGCTGCCCTTTTCCCGTTGCTAACACCGTAGACTTGGCGCCCCAAAACCAGGGGGCATGGGGTATCGCTCGTGCCTTGTCCTTTCAGGGAGCGCTTTTTGCCAACACGCCTTGATGACCTGTACCACGCCCCCGGCGTTGCCTTGAAACGCATACCGCTGCGCAAGGCCGCGGTGTTGTTTATCGGCACGGTGTGTCTGTGCCTGTGCGCTTTGCTCTGCTTGCAACTGGAGCAATCCCGGCGCCACGACCTGAGCCAGGCCCAGGTCGCTTCGTCGAACCTGACGCGGGCCATGGCACAGCAGGCCGAAGACACCTTCATGCAAGCCGATCTGGTGCTGACCAGTCTGGTGGACTGGATTCAGGCCGACGGAAACGGTTTGGCCCAGCGTCCTCGGTTGCAGAAAACCTTCGCCCGGCGGGTGCAGGCGCTGGAGCAATTGCACGGCATCCTGCTGTTCGACCAAAAGGGCCAGTGGGTCGTCACCTCGTTTGAAGCACTGCCTCGCGGCAACGGCGTGGCAGATCGCGAATACTTCAAATTTCACCAGCAGAACGTCTCAACCGTTGCGCACATCGGCCCGGCCATCCGCAGTCGGGAAAATGGCGAATGGATCATTCCGATCTCCAGGCGGGTCAATGACCGGAATGGCCAGTTCCAGGGAGTGCTGCTGGCCGGGATCAAGATGTCGTACTTCGAGCAGTTCTTCAAAAGCTTTAGTATCGACGACAATGGCGCGATGTTTCTGGCGTTGACCGATGGCACGGTGCTGGCTCGCCGACCCTATGTGCAGGCGCAGATCGGTACATCTTTGGCCAAGGGTGAAATCTTTCAGAACCTGTTGCCCCGGGCGACTTCCGGCAACGCCATGTTCGCCTCCGAGATGGACGCGATTGTCCGCCTGCATGGCTATCGGCAGCTGGAGGCATACCCGTTGGTGGTCTCGGCGGCATCGTCCCGGGACTCGATTCTGGCGGGCTGGTACGACACGGCGTTTCGCTCCAGCGCCATCGTCTTGCTGGTCATGCTGGGCATCGGACTGATCGGCTGGGTGTTCATTCGTCAGGTGCGTGTGGGTGAACAGGTCGAGGCGGATTTGCGCCAGGCTCAGCAAGCGCTGGAGCTGATTGCCACCCACGACAGCCTGACCGGCCTGGCCAATCGCCGATTGTTCGAGCGGGCCCTGGATATCGAATTCGGTCGCGGCGCCCGGCAACACAGCCCGCTGAGCCTGATCATGCTCGATATCGATTTCTTCAAGCGCTACAACGACACCTACGGTCACGTGGTGGGCGATCACTGTCTGGCCGAAGTGGCGCGTGCGGTGAAAAGTTGCTGCCATCGCAAAGCCGATCTGGCGGTGCGTTACGGTGGTGAAGAGTTTGCGGTGTTGCTGCCTGACACCGATATCCATGGTGCCATGACCCTTGCCGAACAGATTCGCCGCAGCGTCATGGGCAAGAACATCAGTCATACGGGCTCGCCCAGCGGATACGTGACCGTCAGTCTCGGTTGCTATTCGTTCGTGCCGACGGGGCGTGACAGCATGGAAGTGTTCATCCAGCGCGCGGATGCTGCGCTGTATCAGGCCAAGCATTCGGGCAGGAACCGTTCGGCGGTGCTGTCGATGGAGGGCGGGGTCGAGGCACTGATGCGTTCGGATCGTTGACGCAAGTCTGTGACTGCCCGATGGCCGATGGTCTGCCTGTCAGAACTTGTTCAATTGATCGTCTAGAGTTCCGATAGCTCGGACCGTTCAACCTGCCCATGGGCTTGTACGGTCCGAAGGCCGAGGCGTTGAACGGCAAGTGGAATCCGCCGGCGGTCAAGCAGATGTAGGCGCAGGTAATCTCTCCCAACAAATGCATTCGAGTGTATTGAAGAGCTGTATTTTATGATCTGCGGTTTAAGTGGTTCGTTTGTTGCGGGTGTATTGCTGATGCGCGTGACAGGGATGTTTTATTTAAAGGAATAAGTAGTATGAAACGTATGCAGTTTTACATTAGCAAAACAAGGACAGACCGCAGGGACGGAAATATTCTCGCTGTTTTTGCCTGTGGTAAAGACGAACACCAATGGTGTTGGGTTCCTGTGGGGTTTGTGGTGCAGTTGATCCATCAGGGTGTGCCGTTCAACACACTGTTGAAGCAAAGCGAGAATGATTATGTAAAGGGGGCCAGGGTCGAAGTCTTTGACGAGATTTTTTTACGAACAGTCGCCAATAACACGCCAGGCGAGAGTGTCAGATTTTTTGTGTGCGGGCCGGTAACAGCCTGCCGTAAGGCAGGCCTTCATTTCACCAAGTTGGCCTGATGAATCGATCTCCGTACAAAACCGCGAACTGATTCATTGCGTTCTTCCAGTCATGGGCCGGACTGCCCCAATTGGCGGTGATATTTTGCAGTGCCAGCCAGATCAGCTTTGTCGCCGCATCATCGGTTGGAAAATGTCCTCTTGTCTTGATGATCTTGCGCAACTGAGCATTGATGCTCTCGATGGCGTTGGTGGTGTAGATCACTTTTCGTATGGCTGGCGGGAAGATGAAAAACGGGATGACTCGGTCCCAGGCACGCCTCCAGGCAGCAGCCACCGTTGGATATTGTTTACCCCAAGGTCCAGATTCGAAGGCATCTAAAGCCTGCTCGGCAACTTCAGCGTTGAGTGCTTGATAAATCGGCTTCAGGGCTTTGGCCAGTTCGCGACGTTTATCCCAGGCCGCGTAATCAAGGCTGTTACGGATCAAGTGGACGATGCAGGTCTGCAGCGTCGTCTGAGGGAACACCGCACTCAAGGCTTCTGGCATGCCTTTGAGTCCGTCAGTGACAGCGATCAAAACGTCTTCGACGCCTCGAGTCTTGAGGTCATTGAAAACCTTCATCCAGAACTTGGCACCCTCGGTCGTTTCAATCCAGATGCCCAGAATATCTCGTGTACCGTCCGGCAATACGCCCAGGGCTAAGTAAATGGCCTTGTTGCGAACCACCCCCTCGTCACGGATTTTGACCCGCAGAGCATCGAAGAAAATGACTGGGTACATGGGTTCAAGTGGTCGCTGCTGCCAAGCACTGACCTCTTCCAGAACTGCATCGGTGACTGAGCTGATGAAGTCATGGGAGACATCTGTGCCGTATTGCTCCGATAGAAATGCACGAATCTCGCGCACGCTCATGCCGTGTGCATACATGGCAATAATCTTGTCATCGAAGCCGGTAAAGCGGCGCTCGTGCTTGGGGATCAGAATCGGAGCAAAGCTGCCATCGCGGTCTCTGGGGATGTCCAGGCGAAGCGGGCCGTCATCGGTCAGCACGGTCTTGCCGCTCTTACCATTACGCTGGTTGCTCGACTCCTCAGGGCGCTGCGCGCCCTGAGGGTAGCCAAGGTGGTGGCCGAGTTCGGCTCCCAAGGCTCGTTCAATCAGCGCCTTTTTGAACGCCATCGAAGCGTCCTGAATGGCTTCGGCACTCATCGGACCGTTCACGAACTGGTCGATCAGCTCTTTTGGAATGGATGGAAGGTCACGCTGGGCCTCGCGGGCCGGTTTCTTTTTGGTCGGCATACATGCACCTCTTCAACATGTTATGCCCGAACACAAAATTTATGACAGTCCCCGCCAGGCGATAATCTGGACAGTCTACCGACAAGCGTCGAATAAATTTAATGCACTGATGTCATATCTCAGACATCGATAAATCCCCAGTATTGCAAACAGCCGACGATGGATCATCATCGGCTGCCTTTACGCGTTCAGCTGCCCGTCCCACCGCCAGCCCCGCCGGTCCCGCCGCCGCCCGACCCGGTGCCCCCTCCGGCACCCGAGCCGCTGTTGCCGCCCGCACTTCCACTTGAAGAACCGGTTGCGCCACCGTCACCGGCGTTGCCGCCCGAGGGCGAGCTCGGCGTGTTGTCCGGCGGCATGACAGGGCCGCTGGTTGAACCGGATTTGGTGCCCGTCGCATCAGCATCATCGCCGGACGCTGCGAAGGTGGCCAAGGGGGCCGAGCAGAGCAATCCAGCGAGAACCAGCGAAGTGATTCTGGTGTTCATCATGGTTCGTCTCCAAAAGATGAGTCGTTACCTGAAGTTGGTGTGAAGGGCAGGGCGGTTGGTGCCAGCTGGATGACGAGTGGCACAAGCTGTGGTGGACAGAACACCTTGCAGGCGCCGCGGTCACACCCAAGAGGCTCAGACAAACGGGACGACGGTGGTCATGAAAAAGCTGCGAATCGCGACGTTCAACGTCAACGGCATGCGCGCTCGCCTGCCGAATCTGTTGGCCTGGCTTGAGCGCGAGCAGCCGGACATCGCCTGTCTGCAGGAACTCAAGTCGGTCGACAGTGCGTTTCCTGCCGCGCAGCTTGAGGCCATCGGCTACGGCGCGATCTGGCAGGGACAAGCGTCGTGGAACGGGGTGGCGATTCTGGCGCGGGATGCGCAGCCGCTGGAAAGCCGCCGAGGTCTGCCGGGCGATGATGACGATAGTCACAGCCGGTATCTGGAAGCCGCCGTACACGGGGTTCTGGTGGGTTGCCTGTACCTGCCCAACGGCAACCCGCAACCGGGGCCGAAGTTCGATTACAAACTGGCCTGGTTCGAGCGCCTGATACGCTACGCGCAGACGCTGCAGGGCAGTGAGCATCCGGTGGTGCTGGCGGGTGACTACAATGTGGTTCCCACCGACCTCGATATCTATAACCCGCGTTCCTGGCTCAAGGATGCCTTGCTGCAACCCGAGAGTCGCGAGTGTTATAAGCGTCTGCTGGATCAGGGCTGGACCGATGCCGTGCGTCATCTGTATCCGCACGATCGGGTCTACACCTTCTGGGACTATTTTCGCCAGCACTGGCAGAAGAACTCCGGGTTACGCATCGATCACCTGTTGCTCAATCCGGCCTTGAGTCCTTACCTGGAGGAGGCCGGTGTCGATGCCTGGGTGCGCAACGAACCCCATGCCAGCGACCATGCGCCCACCTGGATTCAGTTGGGCTCGCGCAAGCGCCGTTGATTTTTCTTGCCGGTCGATTGGCTAAATCAATTGTCGGCCGTACCCGTTCATCCCTTATACATAGCGTCCACAGCTTGCGTGCATAAGGATCAAGCGATGAGCGAGCCACGTCTGACAAACCCTGCCTCATACCTGCAACGTCTGGGATTCGAAGCTCCCCCGGCGCCGACCCTTGAAACCCTGCGCCTGCTTCAATTGCGTCACACCGGTGCTTTTGCGTTTGAAAACCTCACCACGCTGGCGGGCGAGCCGGTGCGCATCGACCTGTCGTCGATCGAGCAAAAGGTCCTGCAGGATGGACGCGGCGGTTACTGCTACGAACTCAACTATCTGTTTCTGGCCTTGCTCCAGGCGCTTGGCTTCGACGCGCGGGGCATCAGCGGGCGCGTGGTCATGGGTCAGCCGGACGGCGCCTGGCCAGCGCGTACGCACCGCTTGAGCCTGGTGACGCTCGATGGCGTGCGCTACATCACCGATGTCGGCTTTGGCGGCATGGTGCCCACCGCACCGCTGTTGCTCGACAGCCTTGATGAGCAATTGACTCCCCACGAGCCGTATCGCATCGAACAGCACGCCGACGGCTACACCCTTCGCGCCAAGGTCGCGAATGAATGGCGCCCAATGTACATCTTCGACCTGCAGCGCCAAGAGGACATCGATTACACCGTCGGCAACTGGTACGTCTCGACCCACCCCGAATCTTCGTTCGCCAAGCAACTGATGGTGGCCCGAACCGGGGAAGGGTGGCGACGTACCCTTAATAACGGCAGCTTTGCGATCCATCGCATGGGGCAGGACAGCGAACGCCGGCAAGTGGCCGATGTACAGGAGTTGATCGGCGTGCTGGAAAGCGAGTTCGAGATTCGGGTGCCCACGCATGGGACGTTGATGCGCACACTTGAGCGATTGATAGCGCCGCAATAGGCGGATCATCGTGCACACAAAAAATGGGCGGATTGGATCAGCATGCCCCTTTTTCGTGCTTGATCATGGCCGGGCTTCGGGCTCCATCACCCGCTGAATTTCGCTGAGGGCTTGCGCGAGCTTTTTTTCCAGGCTTTTCAGCTCAGAGGCGGTGATCCCCTTTTTCAGGTGCCTGGCAGTACTGGTCTCTGCTTTGTCATGCTCGGTCAGCAATGCCCGACGCAGCGTGTTGTTGATCGCGGTCTGGTAGCCATATCCTTCGCTCTCTGCGAGCGCGCGTGCCGCCTCGATGACGACGTCATCGAGCATGATGGTGATGCGGGTCTTGCCTTTGCTGGGGGCAACTGCCCCACGCCTGGCATGGCTGAAGTCGTACTCGTCTTTCATTGGTCAAGCCTCCAGATACTGGCGGCGCTCGTTTTTGCTGGCGAGGCGCGCGGAAATGATTCGAACGAAATTCGGATCACGGTAGGTGTACGCCACGACCAGCAAACGACCCTTGCCGTCCAGCCCCATGATGATCCAGCGCTGTTCATCATGGTGATCGTCCTGAAGGGTCAGGGCATGTTCATCATGGAAGACAGGCTCCGTCTCTGCGAGGCTGATGCCCAGGTGCTTGAGTTTATTGGCTGCGTTCTTCGCCTTGTGATACTGAATTTCGAATGGCTTCATTATGCATACTTTATATGTATATGGAAGAGGGCGATCTCTGCCGATGGTCGCCAGGAATTCAAAAGACTAGTGGGCGCTGGAGAATGGACCGGACGGATGTATTTCAAGGTTTTTTGCGATGTGGAGCGCGGTGGCACACAGTCTGCATGAACGACCGTTCATAATTTGACTGGAAAGTTGTATACAACTCTATAGACATTTGTCCGGGATCTTGAATACAGTGTGCGCATAACAAAAACCAGGGAACCCCCTAACATGAAAACGCCCCATGTTTCACACCAACGACCTGAAGATGAAAATCTCGGGATCGGCGCGAATATGGCTTACGGCCTGCAACATGTTCTGACCATGTACGGTGGCATCGTCGCGGTGCCTTTGATCATTGGTCAGGCGGCCGGGCTGTCGCCGGCGGACATCGGTTTGTTGATTGCTGCCTCATTGTTTGCGGGGGGGCTGGCCACGTTGCTGCAAACCCTGGGTCTACCGTTTTTCGGTTGTCAGTTGCCGCTGGTACAGGGCGTGTCGTTTTCCGGCGTCGCGACCATGGTGGCGATTGTCAGCAGTGGTGGTGAAGGCGGGTTCCAGTCGATCCTGGGGGCGGTGATAGCCGCGTCCCTGATCGGGTTGCTGATCACGCCGGTATTCTCGCGAATTACCAAGTTCTTCCCGCCGCTGGTCACGGGCATTGTAATCACCACCATCGGCCTGACGCTGATGCCGGTGGCGGCACGCTGGGCCATGGGTGGCAACAGTCACGCCCCTGACTTTGGCAGCATGGCCAACATCGGCCTGGCAGCGGTGACGCTGATGCTGGTGCTGTTGTTGAGCAAGATCGGCAGCGCCACTATCTCCCGGTTGTCGATCCTGTTGGCGATGGTCATCGGTACGATCATCGCGGTGTTCCTCGGCATGGCGGATTTCTCGTCCGTCAGCCAGGGGCCGATGTTCGGTTTCCCGACACCCTTCCACTTCGGTATGCCGACCTTCCACTTCGCGGCGATCCTGTCGATGTGCATCGTGGTCATGGTGACCTTGGTGGAGACTTCGGCCGATATCCTGGCCGTTGGTGAAATCATCGAGACCAAGGTCGATTCCAAACGCCTGGGCAATGGTCTGCGCGCGGACATGCTGTCGAGCATGATCGCGCCCATCTTCGGCTCCTTCACCCAAAGCGCCTTCGCCCAGAACGTCGGGCTGGTGGCGGTAACCGGCATCAAGAGCCGTTATGTGGTGGCCACCGGGGGCCTGTTCCTGGTTATCCTCGGCCTGCTGCCGTTCATGGGGCGCGTCATCGCCGCCGTGCCGACCTCTGTCCTCGGTGGGGCCGGTATCGTGCTGTTCGGCACCGTCGCGGCCAGCGGCATTCGGACGCTGTCCAAGGTCGACTACCGCAACAACGTCAACCTGATCATTGTCGCGACCTCCATCGGTTTCGGCATGATCCCGATTGCCGCGCCGAACTTCTACGATCACTTCCCAAGCTGGTTCGCCACGATCTTCCATTCGGGCATCAGCTCCTCCGCAATCATGGCCATCGTGCTCAACCTGACCTTCAACCACCTCACGGCCGGTAACTCCGACCAGCAGTCGGTGTTTGCGGCCGGTACCGAGCGGGTGTTGCGCTATCAGGACCTGGCGGCGTTGCGCGAAGGGGATTACTTCAGCGACGGCAAGTTGCACGACTGTGATGGCAAGGAGATTCCAGTGGTGGAGTCGGCGCACGGGGCCGTGGACCCGCGGCCGGTGCTGGCTAAAAGCAGCGAGCATGTCTGACCTGCATCGCGGATGAAAAAAAGCCGATCTGTTGAATAGACAGATCGGCTTTTTCTTTGCAGATCAAAAGATCGCAGTCTTTTGCGCAATTCCATACACCATGGCTTACGAATGGATCGGTGACGAGGCACTCAGTTGACCGCGTTGAAGTTCCGGTTAAATGCCACCACGTCGGCGTGGGAAGGATTCTTGGCGAATAGCTCAGGTAAACGCGCATTAAACTCCTCTCGTTTCTGCGCGGCGGTTCCCTTGACTGCGGCGGCCAGCGCCGGACGCATTTGATCAGCGGTGTAATCGCAGCAGTACGCTGGGGTGCATGGCTGTTGCCGCCACGAATTCTCGAGGCTTGCGCTGTCGACCGGATCGAAGCCAACGTCATCGACGAGCTTCATCACGAGAGTTTTCTGACTGACATCGTCGCCAGCGACGGCGACGCCAAGACGGCCTTTCGCCCCTTTCGGTTGACCAAGATTCTCCAGCGAGTAAGCCAGGAGATTGTTGAATGCCTTGATGACCGGTCGGCCGAGCTGCTCGCTGACCCAGACGCTCTCCGTTTGATCAGATTCCAATGCGGGGATCTGCGCGTCTCTCAGGCCTGGGTAGTAGTTGCTGGTGTCGACCACCGGAACCGAGGAGGGTAGTTCGGCCAGCAGACCTTCTGGAAGCGTTACCATTGCTGGCAGTGGGATGGCAAGTATCACAGCATCGGCGCCGTCTATCGCATCTTTGAGGTCGGCAGGGGTGACGCCGGCCTCTTTAGCAAAGCTGCTCACAGCAGCTTTTCCGCGGGAGTTGGCCACGCGGACCTCATGGCCAGCAGTGGCGAGCCGACGGGCAAGGTTCCCACCGATAGATCCGATTCCAACGATAGCGATTTTCATAGTCCCTCCAAGGATTCAAAGTCCGGACACGGTATTATCGATGCTGTAAAATTCGCAAGAACCGACGTTTTTGTCTGTAACGCACCAAAAGGTAAGTATTGATGGATCGTGAGTGGGAATGTGAGAACCCATTACGGCGGCAGGCCTGGTCTGCTGCCATCAACGCCACGCTTCGCGTGCTGGAGGGGAAGTGGAAGATCGTCATCATCAATGAGCTGATGGCCGCCAAAGGCCGGCCGCTTAGGTTCTCCGAACTGGAGAAGCTCATTCCCGACGTCACGCAGAAGATGCTTATCCAGCAGTTGAAGGGGCTGCAACAAGACGACATCGTTCACCGAACCGTTTACCCAGAAGTGCCTCCGCGGGTGGAGTACGCCCTGACAGAGCTGGGTCATGCACTTGCCCCTACAATGACCGCGCTTATCGGCTGGGCCGAACTCCGTCACCTGCACCATGCAAAGCGTGTCGAAACCACTTAACGACGATAAATCCTCGGGCTCGCTAATTCGCGAGCCTGATCGGAGAAATGCTCGGGCAATTCCACACTGGGTTCTGAGTAGTCGGGGCCCGCTGCGCAACCTGCAACCATACCCAAACACAGTAAGACGGCGAAACGAGGAGGAGGGTGGATGCGATACCTGCGAAAGGGTCGATTTGTGACGGTATTACAATTTGGTCACAAGTTGTCAACCAGCTTTGGGATGAGTAAGCTGCTCGCATGAATCAGCCATCAGTTTCTTCGCCCAGCGCCCGTGGCCCAGCCGATCACGACATTCGAGACCAGATTGTCGCGGCGGCCAACGAGCATTTCAGTCAGTACGGTTATGGCAAAACAACGGTTTCTGACCTAGCCAAGGCTATCGGCTTTTCCAAGGCTTACATCTACAAATTCTTTGACTCCAAGCAGGCGATTGGTGAAGCAATCTGTACAAATTGCCTGACTGAAATCGTTGTGGCAGTAGAGCAGGCCATCAATGTAGACAGCATCTCGCCGACTGAACGTTTTCGGCGCCTGGTCAAAACCTTAATCGCTACAGGTGTGAGCCTGTTCTTTAACGACCGTAAACTCTACGACATCGCAGCGTTCGCCGCGTCGGAGCGCTGGCCCAGCTCACAAGTCTATGACGCTCAGATCAAGAGCTTCGTGTTGCAAATCGTGCGTGAGGGGCGAGAGCTCGGCGAGTTTGAACGCAAGACACCGCTGGACGAGACGGTAGAGGCGATTCATCTCACTCTGCGGCCCTTCATCAATCCTCTGCTATTGCAGTACAACCTCGATTTTGTTGAAGAAGCCCCTTCTCTCATCTCCAATCTTGTTCTGCGCAGCCTGATGCCTTAAACCTGTGCTGACGGATGCGCTGCGCATCCGTATCAGCGTGTGCGACTGAAAAAACCAGATATCAAGCCTCTTTGCTTTGCTCTGATCAAGTGGGCGATGTCCATTCATCTCGGTAGTGACTATTGACATAATTGGTCACTTGAATAAGCATGATGCATCCGCTACCGGGGAGGTCTTTATGATCCAGCGCCACCGTATGTCACTCATTTTCATTGTCTTGTTGCCGTTTGCCCTGGCGGCCTGCAACGAGGCCGCGCCTGCCGATCCTCGCCTTCAAGTGCCCTTGGTGCGCATCGGCGTGGTTCAACCCTCCGCGCCTGAGGCACGGGTATTCACCGGTATTGTCGCGGCTCGAGTTCAGAGCGATCTCGGTTTTCGGGTGCCTGGGAAAGTCTTGGAGCGCCTGGTGGACTCTGGGCAGAGTGTCAAACGTGGGCAGCCACTCATGCGCATCGATGCCAACGACCTGACGCTGACCGCGAGGGCGCAGCAGGAAGCGGTGCTGGCCGCTACGGCCCGAGCCCGGCAGGCCTCCGATGATGAGCGTCGCTACCGTGATCTGGTGTCCGTCGGAGCGGTATCTGCTTCAGCTTACGCAGGGTTCAAAGCGGCTGCCGACTCGGCGAAGGCCCAACTCAACGCTACCCAAGCCCAGGCTGATGTGGCGAAAAACGCGACCGGTTACTCGACGTTATTGGCTGATGCTGATGGGGTTGTGGTGGACACCTTGGCCGAGCCGGGGCAGGTGATTGGCGCCGGTCAGGTGGTGGTGCGTGTTGCCCACTCAGGGCAGCGCGAGGCCGTGATCCAGTTACCCGAGACGCTACGTCCTGCGCTGGGCTCGGCGGCGACGGTTGAGCTCTACGGGCAGAACCAGCGTGCAGGCAGCGCCCGTTTACGTCAGCTGTCCGACTCTGCCGACCGACAGACCCGAACGTTTGAAGCGCGTTATGTACTGGAGGGTGCGCTCTCCAACGCCACCCTGGGTTCGACGATCTCAGTGGTTATCGCTGACACGGATGTTGCTGATGCCAAGGAATTGCAGGTGCCCATGGGGGCCCTCTACGACGCGGGTAAAGGCCCGGGTGTCTGGGTGGTTGAGGGAGATCCGGAGCAGGTGGTATGGCGCCCCATCAAGGTTCTCAGTCTGAATAACGAGGCCAGCATGCGCGTAACGGGTGATCTCCAGGTGGGTGATCGTGTCGTCGCAATGGGTGCGCACTTATTGAATGAGGGAGAGAAGGTCAGGACTGAACTTGCCGGTGCCACGCAAAAAACGCTGGTTGAGGTGAGTCGATGAGCGGCTTCAATCTTTCGGCGCTGGCAGTACGCGAGCGCTCAATCACCCTGTTTTTGATCCTGCTGATTTCTGTGGGTGGGTTGTACGCCTTCTTCAAACTGGGGCGTGCGGAAGACCCCGCATTCACCATTAAACAAATGACGGTGGTCACCGCCTGGCCTGGTGCGACGGCCCAGGAGATCCAAGACCAGGTGGTAGAAAAGCTGGAAAAACGCATGCAGGAACTGCGTTGGTACGACCGGACCGAGACCTTTACCCGGCCCGGCTTGGCATTCACCACGGTTTTTCTGCTCGATAGCACGCCGCCCTCAGCCGTCCAGGAGGAGTTTTACCAGGCGCGCAAGAAAATCCTGGATGAGCAAAAGGGGTTGCCGTCCGGGGTGATCGGCCCGATGGTCAATGATGAGTATTCCGATGTCACCTTCGCGCTCTATGCGCTCAAGGCCAAGGGCGAGCCGCAACGTCTGTTGGTGCGCGAAGCCGAGAGCTTGCGCCAGCGTCTGCTGCATGTGGCGGGTGTGAAGAAGGTCAACATCATCGGTGAACAGGCCGAGCGCATTTTTGTCGAGCTGTCCTACGAGCGTCTGGCGACACTGGGCATTTCCGCACGAGACATCTTCAGTGCGTTGAACACGCAGAACATGATAACGCCGGCCGGCTCAGTTGAAGCGAAGGGGCCACAGGTTTTCATCCGCCTGGATGGCGCGTTTGATGACCTGCAGAAGATTCGCAATACCCCACTGACGGTGCAGGGCAGAACCCTCAAATTGTCCGATGTGGCTGAGGTCAAGCGCGGTTACGAGGACCCTGCGACGTTCCTGGTACGCAACAATGGCGAGCCCGCATTGTTGCTCGGCGTGGTCATGCGCGATGGCTGGAACGGTCTGGATCTGGGGAAGTCGCTGGAGGCCGAGGCGACAGCGATCAACGAGCAGATGCCTTTGGGCATGAGCCTGACCAAGATCACGGATCAGGCGGTGAATATTGGCGCATCCGTCAACGAGTTCATGGTGAAGTTTTTTGCTGCCTTGGGCGTGGTGCTGCTGGTGTGTTTTCTCAGCATGGGCTGGCGTGTCGGCGTTGTGGTTGCCGCAGCGGTGCCGCTGACCCTGGCCGCAGTGTTCATTGTCATGGCGGCCACGGGCAAGGACTTCGATCGAATTACCCTGGGCTCGTTGATTCTGGCGCTGGGACTGCTGGTGGACGATGCAATCATTGCCATTGAAATGATGGTGGTGAAGATGGAGGAGGGCTACGACCGAATCAAGGCCTGCGCTTATGCCTGGAGCCACACGGCCGCGCCGATGTTATCGGGTACGTTGGTGACGGCGATCGGCTTTATGCCCAACGGTTTTGCCAAGTCGACCGCTGGTGAGTACACCGCGAACATGTTCTGGATCGTTGGTATTGCGCTGATCACTTCCTGGGTGGTGGCTGTGGTGTTTACACCTTACCTGGGCGTCAAACTGCTGCCGCAGATCAAGGTGCCTGAAGGCGGGCATACCGCGATTTACGGCACACCGAACTACCAGCGTTTCAGGCGCCTGCTGGGCAGTGTGATTCGCCGCAAAGGCCTGGTGGCGACATCCGTCGTGGGCTTGTTTGTTGTTGCGATTCTGGGCATGGGCGTGGTCAAGAAGCAGTTCTTTCCAACATCCGACCGACCTGAGGTGCTGGTTGAGGTGCAGATGCCTTACGGCACCTCTATCGAACAGACTGATGTGGCGGCGGCCAAGGTCGAGGCGTGGTTGGCTCGGCAGCCGGAAGCCAAGATCGTCACCGCCTACATTGGCCAGGGCGCGCCGCGCTTCTATTTGGCGATGGCCCCTGAGCTACCCGATCCATCCTTCGCAAAAATCGTCGTCCTGACCGCGAGCCAGCAAGAGCGCGAGGCGCTCAAGCTCCGCCTCAGGCAAGCCGCAGCCGATGGCTTGGCGCCTGAAGCCCGGGTGCGGGTGACGCAGTTGGTATTTGGTCCTTACTCACCGTATCCCGTGGCCTTTCGGGTGATGGGCGCCGACGCTGCGGTGTTGCGAGATATCGCCGCGCAGGTGCGTGAGGTCATGACCGCCAGCCCCATGATGAGGACCGTCAACACCGATTTGGGCGAGCGCACACCAGCGCTTCATCTCGCGCTGGATCAGGATCGCCTGCAAGCATTCGGCTTGACCTCGACCGATGTCGCGCAACAGTTGCAATTCCTGCTCACGGGAGTGCCTGTCACCGAGGTGCGCGAGGACATTCGTTCGGTTCAAGTGGTCGCTCGCTCGGCGGGAGAGACGCGTCTGGATCCGTCGAAAATTGCCGCCTTCACGCTGACCGGCGCCCAAGGGCAGCGCGTGTCGCTGTCCCAGGTAGGGGTGGTGGATGTGCGCATGGAGGAGCCCATTCTGCGACGTCGTGATCGTACGCCGACGATGACTGTGCGCGGTGACGTGGCTGAAGGTCTTCAGCCTCCCGATGTCTCCAACGCCTTGATAACGCAGTTGCAGCCCACCATCGAAAAACTGCCGGCGGGCTACCGGATTGAGTTTGCCGGCTCGATCGAGGAGTCGGGTAAAGCGAACAAGGCATTGCTACCGTTGTTCCCGATCATGATCGCGCTGATGTTGCTGACCATCATCATTCAGGTGCGCTCGATGTCGGCCATGATGATGGTGTTCGCCACCGCGCCGTTGGGCCTGATTGGTGTGGTGCCAATTCTGCTGCTGTTCCAGCAACCGTTCGGGATCAACGCCTTGGTGGGACTGATTGCCTTGTCAGGGATTCTGATGCGCAACACGCTGATCCTCATTGGCCAGATTCACTCCAATGAGCAAGCCGGCCTGTCGCCTTACAACGCCGTGGTCGAAGCCACTGTGCAGCGCGCGAGGCCCGTGATTCTCACGGCGTTGGCGGCGATGCTGGCGTTCATTCCGCTGACCCATTCGGTGTTCTGGGGAACGCTGGCCTACACCCTGATTGGCGGTACGTTTGCCGGCACCGTGCTGACCCTGGTGTTCCTGCCAGCGATGTATGCCCTCTGGTTCAAGATCAAGCCTGAGCCCGCGCATGAGCTTGCAGCGAGCACTCATGTTGCTTGATACCTGCGCCGGATTTACCGCCATTCAAGGCCGCGCAGGTCTCATTTACAGGCCGATTCCAGTGGGTGGTTCATAGGTGCGCAACCTGAGCGCTGTCTTGTGAAGAAGTACTAATTTATGATGCCGCATTGATAAATTTGGAAACGGCATCATGAGTACACGTTCCGACCTACTGACAAGCGCTGAGATTCTGTTGCGTACCAAGGGCTACGCAGCCTTCAGCTATGCCGATCTGGCGGAAGACATCGGTATCAGGAAGGCGAGTATTCACCACCACTTTCCCACCAAAGAAAGTCTGGCGATTGCCATCGTTGAGAGTTATCTGTTCCGGTTCAAGAATCAGTTGGAATGCATCAATGATGAAAATACCGGCATTATCGATCGGCTCAATGCCTTCGCCTTGATGTTCGCACAAAGCAGTAAAAACGCGATGCTTCCGCTTTGCGGCGCCTTGGCGGCGGAGTTGCTGGCTTTGCCTGAAAGCCTAAAGGAAATGACGCGGGATTTTTTCGAAATCCATCTCAATTGGCTTCAGGCCAATATCGTACTGGGCCAAGCGGCAGGGGAACTCAAAGCTGAGCTGGACGGCGGGAAGGTTGCCAGGTTCATCTTGAATACGTTGGAAGGTGGCAGCTTTGTATCTTGGGCGCTGAACGACAATTACGAACAGTCTTCTGGAATTGATTTCATTTTAGATGGACTTCGGGTTACTGAAACGCATCACTGAGCTTCGATCAGCTTTTTTCTGCATCATAGAACGACCGATTCTGCCACTGCTGGCTCGGTCCGTTTTCCCGCCTCGTAAGTGGTTCCCCTTAGCTCACACTCTCTGATTTCTTTTTGGCGCGCACTCAATCTGACTTGCGTACATCTATTTTCTTGATTGCCAACCTACTAGTAGGTAGCCTGTTTCTCTTCCGGGCCAAACGCCCGGCCCATCCGAAGAGGAACGAACACATGAGCAACAACCTGAATGGTATCGATGTCGCCGCACTCCAGCAGTTTGCCCAAGGCGTTGCCGAGGATGCGACCAAGCGCCACGCGAGCTTCAACGTCAAGACTCAGTGGAAAGGCCAGACTCGCTCTGTGGCCAAAGTCAACCGCTACAGCCTGGCCGGTGAAACCTTCTCGCGGGATTTCGAAATCGTCACCGATGAGCCTAATGAATTGCTGGGCCAAAACACTGCCCCTAACCCTCAAGAGCTGCTGATGGCCGCTCTCAACGCCTGCATGTCGGTCGGTTATGCCGCCAATGCCGCGACGATGGGAATCAAGATTCACAGCCTGGAAATCGAGACTGACGGCACCCTCGACCTGCGTGGCTTCCTGGGCATCGACGAAAGCGTCAACCCGGGCTACGACGAAGTGAGTGTAGTGATTCGCTTGCATACCGACGCCTCCCGTGAGCGTGTTGAAGAGCTGCACAGCGTGGTGCTCAAAACCTCTGTCAACTACGCCAACTTTTCGAAAGCTATCCGTATGGTGCCGACCCTCGAAGTGCGTGAGGGCTGATTCGCCTGTTTCAGGATGCTGGAATTATGTCTGTTCGGGCCTGACCACAGTGGCGAGCACTGCCTGATGAAAGCTCCCTCCCCGGGCAATGCTGTTCACTTAAGCATGGGGTTGTATATAAGAACTGGATTGGGGGGATATCCATTGCTGCGGTAACGGCCACTTAGGGTTTCGCTTTTACAGCGAGTCACTTGGAAAAGCCCTGTAGGAGCGAGCCTGCTCGCGATGGAGGTCAACGATTACGCGGGGAGCCTGACACCCCGCGGTGCTCTCTGGTTTTTCGCGAGCAAGCTCGCTCCTAGTGTGCCCGGCATGGGCCAAAACCAGTCACCTGAAAAGTGGTGACCAGAATGAGTGACGAGAACTGTAGTGAAACGCAAGGGGGAAGCCGCGAGGCCAGCCTGAAAGAAGCGTGTAGCAAAGGCGCGACCGCAGGAACACGAACAAGCAGTGAGGCCGGATGCGGGCGATAAGTGTGCTGGGAGCCACGAAATCCAACGGTCACCGAAAGACGCATCAGGTAGAGCTTGGCGGCCCGAGCCGAAGGTTTTGGCACCTTACCCGGGGAGATCTCGCGGGCGTAGCCCGCGAGAAGTCAGCAGATGCCGTAGTAGTGAAGAAAGGTCGTAATGGATCCGGAGCGAAGGGCTGAAGAACAGAAACACTCACCATAGACTGCTGCCTACAAAGCGAGAGCCTTTTGAAACCGCACCCGGAAATGCCATGTGGCACGTAGCGGGATGGCCTTGCGTGGGAAAGTCGGGTGGACCTCGACGAACGTGCGCAAGGAAGGGGCGAGTCAGCAGGCAGACGGAACAGGAATAGAGACGTGTTGAGCGAAACCTGCATGGAAACGATCGTCGAAAAGGAGAATATGCACCGAGCGCTCAAGAAGGTCCGGGCGAACAAAGGGGCGCCGGGGGTCGACGGAATCACTACCGACGAGCTTACCGCGCACCTTCAAACGCACTGGCCGGCCATCAAGGGCAAACTTCTGGACGGGACCTATAAACCGGGCCCTATCAAAGGCCTCAGGATCCCCAAGCCGCAAGGCGGGGAGCGGCTGTTGGGCATTCCGAATACGCAGGATCGCCTGATCCAGCAATCGGTTCAACAGCACCTGACACAGCTGTGGGATGCCAAATTCAGCGAACACAGCTATGGCTTCCGGCCAGGCAGGAGCAATCTCGATGCCATACGAGCCGCCAAGGCCTTTGTCCTGGAAGGCAAGACCTGGGTTGTGGATATCGACATCGAAGCTTTCTTCGATCAGGTCAGCCACGACAGGCTGATGAGCCTCATATCCAGGGATGTCCGCGACAAGCGGCTGATGCGGTACATCGGCCAGACGCTTCGAGCGGATATGCTGTTGGACGGTCAGCGGGTCAAAAGGACGGCCGGAACTCCGCAAGGGGGGCCGCTAAGCCCGCTGCTTGCCAACCTCTATCTGGATGCTCTGGACAAAGAGTTGGAGACCCGAGGCCTAAGCTTCTGTCGCTATGCTGATGACTTGGTGATCTATGTCACCAGCGAGCGCAGCGCGGACCGCGTGCTGGGCAGTGTGACGGCTTGGATAGAGAAACACCTCAAGCTCAAAGTGAGTGCCAGCAAGAGTGGCACGGGGCGGCCTTGGGATCGCGACTTCCTGGGTTACAACATCGACGAACAAGGGAATGGCCAGCTGTCTGGCAAGACCGTGAAGAAATACCGCAAGAAAGTCCGCGAGCTGTGGTCGGCCAGGCAAAGCCTGACGAGCACCGAGCTGGTGGCTCAATGGGGCCGTTACATCCGGGGGTGGTACGAATACTTCCGCTGGGTGAAGGACGACTTCAAGCGGTTATCGCAATGGACTCGCCGACACATGCGCAAATGTTTCTGGCAACGCTGGCACAGCCGTGAAGGACGAATGCGCAAGCTGCGCGGGCTTGGTATCGCAAGCCGGCAACTCGCGCGAGTAAGTTTTCACGACGGTGCCTGGCGAGCGGCGCGCCACCCAGTGATGCAGCAGGCGATGAGTCTGAACATGATGCGTCGCTGGGGACTGTGGACGCCGCAGGACTTCGCCTCAGCACCTCGCTGAGCTGTTCAACCGCCGGATGCGGAAAACCGCACGTCCGGTGGTGTGGGAGGGGTAACGGGCGTAAGCCCGTTGCCTCCACCCAATCAGGGCCCGCCGCCATCGGCCATCCATGGCCGTGCGCGGCTAACCCGGCATCCATGCCGGTTTACCCACTGCGCAGAACCGGAACGAAGCCTCTCGATATAGGGCAAGAAAATCAAAAGCAAAAGCAGAGCTACAGCCAGAGCGAGGCGGCCTTATAGCCGACCTGATTGCAGGTCTGCCCGCGATCCCATTGTAGGAGCGAGCCGGCTCCGGGCGGCGTTCCGACGAAAAACGTCCGGACAACGCGATCCTTCAGACAGGGCGCGTTATCGTTGACGTCCATCGCGAGCAGGCTCGCTCCTACAGGGAAACGTGCTCACTTGAAATCAGGTCGGCTATAAGGCCGCCTCGCTTTGCTTTTGATCGCGGCGACCCCCGGAGCAATGCCGGAGAGAGGGCATGCCGAGCCACAGCGAGGCACCGAGTGGTGGGGCAAGAGCCTTTTGGTTACTTTTGGCTGGGCTGGCATTCCGGCTCTTTCAAAAGTGACTCGCTGTAAAAGCGAAACCCTAAGTGGCCGTTACCGCAGCAACAGATATACACCCAATCCAAATATGCACCTGCAGCCCCCAACCTAAAGTGAACAGCATTACCCTCCCTGGGAGCTTTCACGCCTTCACTGAGTACAAGTGAAAGAAGGCTGAATGTTGGCTGCAGGAGTCTTCAATGTCGATCGCGACAAAGGCAGCGCTGTTGAAAGTCGCGGAAACCCAAATGCGCTCCAAGGGCTATTCCGCGTTCAGTTATACGGGACGAGTCATGCAAACTTCTTCGAAAAAATATGCAGTGGATATCTGGTCTGATTTTGTTTGCCCTTGGTGCTGGGTAGCCAAGCGTCGATTCGAGCAGGCGCTCGATAAATTTGCTGAAAAAAACAATGTACAAGTCAACGTCAGGGCCTATCGCCTGGCGGCGAATTACGCGCCAGAGCCTATGATCGCTGCCCTTAAACGCAAGCTCGGCAATCCGGATTCCGCTGTCGCGATGATGAACACCGTCAGTAACTATGGCCGGGCCGATGGGCTTGCTTACCGCTTTGACAGCATGCTGTTTGGCGATACCGCAGATGCCCATGTACTGGTCAAGGAGGACGAACATATCGCCGCGCAACTAGGTTCGGGCGTGCCTTTGTTTGTATTCGACAATGCCTTTTCATTGTCCGGCGCTCAGCCTGAGTCTGCTTTTCTTGAAGCGCTGAACAAGATGCAGGAGAAGTCGAAAGCCGAAGATGACACATTCAGCGGTCAAGTCTGCGGCATAGATGGTTGCAAAATTTGATCAGCAACAGCGGTGCGGCACCGGGTTGTGCCGCCCTTCATTCATATTGAGAGCGAGATCCAAATGAGCCGTATCGTTGAGTTGAGTGCTCAGCAGTTCGCCCGCTTTGTGGCCAAAGGCAGCAGCGTCGTGCTGTTTTCAGCGTGTGGCGGTGCCATCCTTGGCGGTGTTCCATGAGGGGCGGCTGCTGCGGGTCATGCCCGGATCCCGTTCAACTGGAACAATGAAAAAAGCCATTCTTGCCGAGTTGGACCGTTTGTAACGAGACGCCTGGTGTGCTCCTCAACGTCTGAAGTGGACAGTGATGAAACAGCGATTAATCAGGCTTTGGCTGCAACGTATTCCGGGTAGTCCGTGTAACCCTTGGCAATGCGATCGCTGACACCGTAGTAAGTCGCGCGATCACCCTCTGCCAGTGGCCAGCCGTTCTGCATGCGCTCCACCAAATCGGGGTTGGCGATGTAGGCCGTACCGAAGGCGATCAAGTCGAGTTCACCTTTAACCAGTTCCGACTCAGCGAGGGTTTGGTCAAACCCACCGGCGGCCATCAAGGTGCCTTTGTAGGCTTCTGAACGAGCCCCATGAAAGACAGGACACCGTTTCCCCCTTACGATAAGGGATAGGCAAACGGTTATGTTTATGACTAACAGCAACGATAAGAGTGGGGAGCTTTTGGGCCAGGAACGGCGGCGCCGCTGGAGCCCAGAGCAAAAACTGGCCATGGTTCGCGAGAGCCTTGAGCCAGGGCAAAGCGTTTCGGTGGTGGCTCGGCGCAACGGCATCAATGCCAACCAGCTGTTCCAGTGGCGCAAGCTTTACCAGGACGGCAGCCTGTCGGCGGTCAGTGCTGGCGAAGCCGTGGTGCCTGCCTCCGAGCTGAGCGATGCGCTCAAGCAGATCCGTGAACTGCAACGGATGCTGGGCAAGAAAACGATGGAAGCAGAAATCCTCAAAGAGGCCGTGGAGATCGCCCGGTCGCGAAAATGGATTGCGCACTCACCCTTGTTGCCGGGGGACGACCAGTGAAGCTGGTCAGCGAATGTCTCGGTGTGGCGCGCTCGCAATTAACGGTTCGAATCAAACAATCGGTATCGCCCAAGGCACGGCGAAGCAGACCTGTGGACGACGCTGAGTTGGTGGTTGAAATCCAACAGCAGGTCAGCGAGTTGCCCAGCTATGGCTACCGTCGTGTCTGGGGATTACTGCGCCGGGAGCGTGAAACCCAGTCGCTGCCGGCGATCAACGTGAAGCGGGTGTACCGAGTCATGCGTGATCACAATCTGTTGCTTGAGCGCCGACTCAAACAGCCCGGCGTGCCACGTCGGCACGAAGGCCGTATTGCGGTGAAAACCAGTGATACGCGGTGGTGCTCGGATGGTTTTGAGTTCCGCTGCGAGGACGGCGCCAAGCTAAGCGTGACCTTCGCCTTGGACTGCTGTGATCGCGAGGCCATCGGCTGGGTCGCGAGCCCGACCGGGTACAGCGGCGATGACATCCGCGATTTGATGCTGGAAAGCGTGGAGAAGCGCTTCGGTGATCAACTGCCCGCCACGCCGGTGCAATGGCTAAGCGACAACGGCTCGGCCTACACCGCCGAACAGACGCGCCTGTTTGCACGGCAGATCGGCTTGCAACCGGTGACCACGCCAGTGCGCAGCCCGCAGAGCAACGGTATGGCCGAGAGCTTCGTGAAGACGATCAAGCGTGACTACGTGGCGCACATGCCCAAGCCGGATCGAGAAACGGCGCTGCGTAACCTGGCCATTGCCTTCGAACACTACAACGAGCAGCATCCGCACAGCGCCTTGAACTATCGCTCACCGAGGGAGTTCAGGCGATTGGCGGCAGCATCAATTTAACAGGGAGTTGGTGTCCGGTTTTGTAGGGGCAAGTCCAGCTTCACGGAACGCGGCGCCGAACCCCGGCGGCGTTTCAGCGGCGACGATGGTCGGTTGGTAGTTCAGGTGGACGTAGGCCAGTTCGCGTTCATTAAGCGCTGCCGCCATGCTCATCCAGGTTTCTGCTTCGCCTTCGTACACGCCAAAGTCATACAGGCGGCCAAACGGCGAGAACCGTACGCCAACCTTCGAGCCGCCGATTTCGGCAGAAATCGCGTCAATGGTTTCCAGCAGAAAGCGCTGGCGATTGGCGATCGAGCCGCCGTACTGGTCGGTTCGGGTGTTCAAGGCGCTGCTGAGAAACTGATCGAACAGGAACCCGTTGGCGGCCATGATTTCGATACCGTCAAAACCGGCTTCCATCGCCATACGCGCAGACTTCACAAAGTCAGCGATGACACGTTTCACTTCATCCGTTTCCAGCGCACGGGGCACGCTGGGTTGCACAGGGCCGGATTCGCCAGGCTCGATCCAGGCATAGACCGTAGTTTCGACCGCCGGCTGAGTACCCGAAGAAACCGGAACCATGCCATGCACTGAAATATGGGACATACGGCCAACGTGCCATAACTGCGCGAAGATCTTCCCGCCCTTGGCATGCACCGCGTCGGTGACCTGACGCCAGCCTGGCAAGTGTTCGTCGGCATAAATACCTGGGGTGTACAGGTAGCCACGGGCCTCGTCGGAAATCGGCAGGCCTTCGGTGATCAGCAGACCAGCAGAAGCACGCTGTGCGTAATACAGCGCGGTGAACTCGTTAGGGATGTTGTCCAGGGTCCGAGTGCGGGTCATGGGGGCCATGACGACCCGGTTTTTTAGTGCAATACCGGACAGATCGTAAGGGGTGAGCAGTTTGTTCATGATTAATCTCGAAGTCGTTAACAGGTTGAAAGTCAGCGTTTGATTTACGACTTATCGAATGCGTCCAGCACATGTGTGCTGTACACCAACGCGGCACCGGCGTTCATGTTGATTGCCACGCCCAGTGCTTCGGCGACTTCCTCACTGGTGACGCCAAGTTTCTTGGCTTCGGCGGCGTGGAAGGCGATGCAACCGTCGCAGCGGGTGGTCACGGCCACGGCGAGGGAGATCAGTTCCCGGGTCTTCGCGTCCAGGTGATTGGTCTTGCCGCCAGCAGCGCCGAGTGCCGCCATGCCTTTCATTGTTTCCGGAGACAGGCCGTTTAGTTCTACCAAGCGAGTATTGATGTCTTTGCGGGTTTGTTTCCAATCTTGCATGGGATTCTCACAGGGATGGTGGTGATTACAGTTATAAAATAACTTGTTAATAAGCTACCATCCAGTTGGTAGGCGTACAATGTGCTCATGCTGATTTTCACTATCAACGCAATCGAAGGTATGGATAATTAGGTCCTGAACAATAGGAAAATCGCTTAATGGGGATGACGATTACTGGACTGTTGATTGTCAGCACCGCTTGCTGTCAGGCATCGTCGAGACACTCACATACTGATAAAGAGACGGGCGCTGGTTGGCGCATGAAATGGCCAAGTGGATAGGTTGCTGCAGAGCAGTTAGGAAGGGATATGAGTTCCGCAGTGGGCACTCTGGTAGAAGTAGGCATCCATCACATCGCTGTGAGGGTCAGCGCCATCCGCCAGCATCCGCTTGACCTCCAAGCGCTTGCGGCGCGCATCGGCGAGGCCAACGATGGGGTAGTTGCCGAATGAGGTCAGTCCTTCCTGGCCATCAGGTTTGACGTATCTGAGACGCCAGCCTTTGCGGCCATTGGGTTGGACTAGAAGGTAAAAGCCGTCGCCGTCGAAAAGCTTGCAGGCGCGGTCTGTGGGCTTGGCCGAACGGCAAGCGGCGTCGGAGAGTGGAGCGGTGGTGCTCGCCATAAGGGTATTCCCTTATATCGAACTGACTTTTATCGCAAACTTTACGACGGAACGCCAAAACGAAAAAACCCGCCAGAAGGCGGGTTTTTCAGGGCTATCAGAGATTTTGGAAGCCTTCTCTGGAACCTTGTATGGCTCCACGACCTGGACTCGAACCAGGGACCCAGTGATTAACAGTCACTTGCTCTACCAACTGAGCTATCGCGGAATGGCGCCTATGTTACTGATTCAAAAAGAGAAGTCAAGCGTCTCATAGTAAAATGAGGGTTTCATCGGGACGGACGGTGGTTTATCGGTGATTGGCGGTTACCGGAATTGCTTGCGGAGGCTAACATGGCTACCCGGAAGTGGTTCCACGCGCTGCCGGCCATTCGCCGATAAGGTACGTGCCATGACTTGTTTGACCGCCGCAAAACCTCGAAACGACGGGGTGTTCCCATGAGCATCGCGCAAATCAGCCTGCCCAAGGGAGTCGGCCCGCACGCCGAAAAACTGTTCGATGCAATCACCCAGGCCAGCAACGCCGATGAGTTGAACCGTGCGGGGGGCAAGGCCGAGGGTTTTGTCCTGGGCCTGGAAAGCACCAAGGCGATCAAGAGCCAGGTCGCTGAATCGCTGTATGTCGCCTATGACGATGCCGCCAGCCAGCGCGCGACCGAACTGGCCTAGCCGCCGAAGGTAATGGTGCCAAGCATCAGTTTGGCGTAGAGCGCCGTGGCACCCAACTGCACCAGCCACAGGGCCAGGCCGCCGAGAAACACGCCTGCAGCGACTTGCATCACCAGGTTGTTGCCGCGTTGTTTGGCCGGCGTGCGGGGGATGAAGTCATCCAGGTCATCCAGGTCATCGCGGTCGGCGCGTAGGTCATCGTTTTTCATATCGGCTCTCGTAAGAAATCTCGGGTGTACATAAAACCTGTGTGTAGTTTAGAGGGGTGGGTCAAGCCTTTGAGATTTATCTGCGACAAATAAAAAACGGGAAGCCAACAGGCTCCCCGTTTTTCGCATCAGCAGACGGCTCAGATCACCTGAACAATCGCATCCGTCACAACCTTGATGTTGCTCTGGTTCAGCGCAGCCACGCAGATACGGCCGGTGTCCAGGGCGTAGATGCCGAACTCATTGCGCAGGCGATGCACTTGTTCAACGGTCAGGCCGGAGTAGGAGAACATGCCGCGCTGACGACCGACGAAGCTGAAATCGCGCTGCGGCGCGTTTTTCGCCAGGGTGTCGACCATCTGCGTGCGCATGCCACGAATGCGCAGGCGCATTTCGGCCAGCTCGTCTTCCCACTGGGCGCGCAGCTGCGGGCTATTGAGTACGGCGGCGACGATGCTTGCACCGTGGGTCGGCGGGTTGGAGTAGTTGGTGCGGATCACGCGTTTGACTTGCGACAGTACGCGCGCGCTCTCTTCTTTCGATTCGCTGACGATCGACAGGGCGCCAACGCGCTCGCCGTACAGCGAGAACGATTTGGAGAACGAGCTGGAAACGAAGAAGGTCAGGCCCGATTCGGCGAACAGGCGCACGGCAGCGGCGTCTTCGTCGATGCCATCGCCGAAACCTTGATACGCCATGTCGAGGAACGGCACGTGACCTTTGGCTTTCACCACTTCCAGGACGTTGTTCCAGTCCGCCGGGCTCAGGTCCACGCCGGTCGGGTTGTGGCAGCAAGCGTGCAGCACGATGATCGAGCCGGACGGCAGGGCGTTCAGGTCTTCCAGTAGGCCAGTCCGATTCACGTCATGGGTGGCGGCATCGTAGTAGCGATAGTTCTGTACCGGGAAGCCAGCGGTTTCGAACAGCGCGCGGTGGTTTTCCCAGCTCGGGTCGCTGATCGCCACGACGGCGTTCGGCAGCAGTTGCTTGAGGAAGTCGGCACCGATTTTCAGTGCGCCAGTACCGCCAACGGCCTGGGTGGTGATGACACGGCCAGCGGCGATCAGCGGCGAATCATTGCCGAACAGCAGTTTTTGCACGGCCTGGTCGTAGGCGGCGATGCCGTCGATTGGCAGGTAGCCACGGGAAGCGTGTTGAGCGACGCGAATGGTTTCGGCTTCGACAACGGCGCGCAGGAGTGGAATTTTCCCCTCCTCGTTGCAGTAAACACCGACTCCCAGGTTGACCTTGTCGGTACGGGTATCGGCGTTGAATGCTTCGTTGAGGCCCAGGATTGGATCGCGTGGTGCCATTTCGACAGCGGAGAACAGGCTCATTTTTGCGGCGGCTCTGAATGGAGAGTGGAGGGACGTGTCGCGCTCCAGCCGAATGCACTAGAGCGGTGCACAAACGGGGAGCTAGTATAGAGGCCATCCGCGATTGATGGCGACAGACGATTCGGCTTTTACAGTAAGTTTTTCCGATTATTTTTTCGACCGTTAGTCGAATGCCTGCGTCAAAGACTTCAAGGGATGTAGGACGTTTGCCTTGAAAGCGCGGGCAATCGGCTCCACATTGAGCACAATCCAGTATTTTCCTCGGGCGACGTGCGTCGTTTGCGGCCTTTCTCGTACCTGCCGGTTTGACTGTGCGGGTGCGATATCCCTGCTCCGAGAACCGAGCTCCGAGAACCGAGAGGTACTTCATGTCTGAATTCCAGTTAGTCACCCGCTTCGAGCCCGCCGGCGATCAACCGGAAGCCATTCGCCTGATGGTCGAGGGCATCGAAGCCGGGCTGGCTCACCAGACGTTGCTCGGTGTAACCGGTTCGGGCAAGACCTTCAGCATCGCCAACGTGATCGCCCAGGTACAGCGCCCAACCCTGGTGCTGGCGCCCAACAAGACCCTGGCCGCGCAGTTGTACGGCGAGTTCAAGGCGTTCTTCCCGAACAATGCCGTCGAGTATTTCGTTTCCTATTACGACTACTACCAGCCTGAAGCCTACGTGCCGTCTTCGGACACCTTCATCGAGAAAGACGCCTCGATCAACGATCACATCGAGCAGATGCGACTTTCGGCGACCAAGGCTTTGCTGGAGCGCAAGGACGCGATCATCGTCACCACGGTGTCGTGCATCTATGGCCTGGGCAGCCCGGAAACCTATCTGAAGATGGTTCTGCACGTGGATCGCGGCGACAAGCTCGACCAGCGTGAATTGCTGCGGCGCCTGGCTGACCTGCAATACACCCGCAACGACATGGAATTCGCCCGTGCGACGTTCCGTGTGCGCGGCGACGTGATTGATATCCACCCGGCGGAATCGGATTTCGAAGCGATCCGCATCGAACTCTTCGATGATGAAGTGGAAAGTCTCTCGGCGTTCGATCCGCTGACCGGTGAAGTCATCCGCAAGCTGCCGCGTTTCACCTTCTACCCGAAAAGCCACTACGTGACGCCACGGGAAACCTTGATGGGCGCCGTCGAAGGGATCAAGGTCGAGTTGCAGGAGCGCCTGGAATACCTGCGTTCCAACAACAAACTGGTGGAAGCACAGCGTTTGGAGCAGCGCACCCGTTTCGATCTGGAGATGATCCTCGAACTAGGCTACTGCAACGGCATCGAGAACTACTCGCGCTACCTGTCCGGCCGTGAAGCCGGCGCACCGCCACCGACCCTTTACGATTACCTGCCGGCCGACGCCTTGCTGGTGATAGACGAATCCCACGTCAGCGTGCCGCAGGTCGGTGCCATGTACAAAGGTGACCGCTCGCGTAAAGAGACGCTGGTGGAGTACGGCTTCCGTCTGCCATCGGCGCTGGATAACCGGCCGATGCGTTTCGACGAATGGGAAAGCATCAGCCCGCAGACGATTTTCGTCTCGGCGACACCGGGCAACTATGAAGCCGAGCACGCCGGGCGCGTCATTGACATGGTGGTGCGTCCGACAGGGCTGGTGGACCCGCAAATCGAGATCCGCCCGGCACTGACCCAGGTCGACGACTTGCTGTCGGAAATCACCAAGCGCGTCGCTCTGGAAGAGCGAGTGCTGGTCACCACGCTGACCAAGCGCATGGCCGAGGACTTGACCGACTACCTGGCCGATCACGGCGTACGCGTGCGCTATCTGCACTCGGACATCGACACCGTGGAGCGGGTGGAAATCATCCGCGATTTGCGCCTTGGCACCTTCGATGTTCTGGTGGGGATCAACCTGCTGCGCGAGGGCCTGGACATGCCGGAAGTGTCGCTGGTGGCGATCCTCGATGCCGACAAGGAAGGTTTCCTGCGTTCCGAGCGCTCGCTGATCCAGACCATCGGCCGGGCGGCGCGTAACCTGAATGGTCGGGCGATTCTGTATGCCGACCGGATCACTGGCTCCATGGAGCGGGCGATTGGGGAAACCGAGCGTCGCCGCGACAAGCAGATCGCCTTCAACCTGGCCAACGGCATCACGCCCAAGGGCGTGTTCAAGGACGTTGCCGACATCATGGAAGGCGCCACCGTGCCGGGTTCGCGCAGCAAGAAGCGCAAGGGCATGGCCAAGGCCGCCGAGGAAAACGCCAGGTACGAAGCCGAGTTGCGTTCACCGGGCGAGATCACCAAGCGCATCAAGGCGCTGGAAGAGAAGATGTACCAGCTGGCGCGTGACCTGGAATTCGAAGCGGCGGCGCAGATGCGTGACGAGATTGCCAAGTTGCGGGAGCGGTTGATTACGGTTTGAGATTTGCGGTGCCTGAATTGGCCTCATCGCGAGCAAGCTTTGCTCCTACAGGTTTTGTAGCGAACACCCCATAACCTGTAGGAGCAAAGCTTGCTCGCGATGGAGACAGCTCGGTCTCAATGTGCTTCCCCAGCCTTCAACCCCGCCGGCAATGTCTTGGTCAACAACACCGCCAGCATGCTGACCCCCAGCGCTATCCCGACAAAATGAAACGCATCGTTGTAGGCCATGATCGATGCCTGCTGGTGGGCGATCTCACTGAGCTTGCCCAGGGCTGCGGTCTCGCTGCCAAACCGATCCGTCAGTGACGCCATCCGCTCCGCCACCTGCGGGTTTGTCGGCACGATCGCTTCGCGCAAGTAATCGAAGTAGGTCTTGGTCCGCGCATCCAGCAGGGTGGCTAGGAGGGCGATGCCGATGGCGCCACCGAGGTTGCGC
Organism: Pseudomonas sp. LBUM1649; assembly: GCF_059716155.1. Classification (NCBI taxonomy): domain Bacteria; kingdom Pseudomonadati; phylum Pseudomonadota; class Gammaproteobacteria; order Pseudomonadales; family Pseudomonadaceae; genus Pseudomonas; species Pseudomonas sp. LBUM1649. Next base: position 4,604,770 of record NZ_CP166807.1, on the reverse strand, counting down.
AGGATGTTGAACAGGCTCGACGCCGACCCCGCATCCTGGGGCAGGATGTACGCCGTGGCGATCAGCGAAATGGTGACCATGATCATCGGCTGGCCCAATGCGCGAACGATCTGGATCTGGTTGAACTGCGGCCCGGCGAAGTCCGGATTCAGCACCCCCGAGGAAAAGCTCGCCAGACCGAACAGGCCGAAGCCAATCGTGCACAGCCATTTCGGCGAGACAACCTTCATCAACTTGGGCACCAGCGGAATCAGGAACAGCTGCGGCACGCCCATCCACATGATGACTTCGCCGATCTGCAGGGCGTTGTAGTTCTGAATCTGCGCCAGATACAACGGCAACAGGTAGATCGACCCGTACAGGCCAACCCCCATCCCGATGCTGGAAATGCTCGATAGACCGAAGTTGCGATTGCCCAGAATGCCGAGGTTGATCAGCGGATTGGGTTTGGAAAACTGCACGATCACGAAGGTGATCAGGCTGATCAGGGCGATGCTGCCCAGGGTCACGATCAGATCCGACTCAAGCCAGTCCTTGCGATGGCCTTCTTCCAGGAACACTTGCAGACAGCCCAGACCGACGCCCAGGGTAACGATGCCAGCGTAGTCGGTGCTTTTGAGCAGTTCCCAGTGCGCTTCTTTTTTCTCCAGGCCGTACAACAGGCCGGCGATCATGATCAGGCCGGGCGGAATGTTGATGTAGAAGATGTATTCCCAGCCCCAGTTTTCGGTCAGCCAACCGCCCAGCGTCGGGCCGATGGAGGGCGCGAAGGTTGCCGTCATCGCAAACATGGCCATGCCTTTGGCGCGGTGATGTTCGGGGAGTTTGATCAGTGTAAGGGTGAACGCCAGCGGAATCAGCGCGCCACCGGTAAAACCCTGGAGGGCGCGAAAGACAATCATGCTTTCCAGGCTCCAGGCCATGGAACACAGCAGCGAAGCGACGAGAAACCCCAGTGACACCCACACCGCCAGTCGTCGCGCCGAGAGCAGCTGCACCAGCCACGCGGTCAACGGGATCATGATGATTTCCGCCACCAGGTACGAGGTGGAAATCCACGAGCCTTCTTCCAGTGTTGCCGACAACGCGCCCTGTATGTCCTTGAGCGAGGAGTTGGTGATCTGGATGTCGAGCACTGCCATGAAGGCGCCGAGCATCACGCTCATCACCGCGATCCAGTCCCGCCGGGTCGGTTCCCCGACCGTGCGGATCAGTTGATCACCGGCCATCGTCAGGGGTGTCTTTGCTGCTCACTTTGGTGGTGAGATCTTCAGGCGCGTCCTTGATGTTCACCTTGGCGGTTACCGACATGCCCGGGCGGATCTTGCCGCGCAGCGGATTGTCCGCGGCGAAGGTCAGTTTCACCGGAATCCGTTGCACGACTTTGGTGAAGTTGCCCGTGGCATTGTCCGGCGGCAACAGGCTGAACTGCGCACCCGAGGCGGCGAACAGGCTGTCGACCCGCGCCTGGATCGGCGTGTCGCCGTAGGCGTCGAAGGTTAGTTCGGCTTTCTGTCCGGGTTGCATGCGGCCAATTTGGGTTTCCTTGAAGTTGGCCTGAATCCAGATGTCTTCATCGGGCACCACCGACAGCAGATAGGCGCCGGCCTGCACGTATTGGCCATTGCGCGCGGCACGCTGGCCGATCAGGCCGCTGATCGGCGCATGGATTTCACTGCGGGTGAGGTTCAGCTCGGCCTGGGCCAGGTCGGCCTTGGCATTGGCGATCTGCGCATCGAGGCGTTTGATTTCGGCGTTCAGCGCATTGATTTGCTGGCGCTGGCCCTGGGCGTCCGCCTGGGCCTTGAGTAACTGTGAGCGGGCAATGTGATTGTCGGCGGAGAGCGTGGTCACGCGTTCTTCCGAGACATAACCGGGCTTGCGCAAGGTCTCGGCGCGGGTCAGGTCGATCTGTGAACGGCCGAGGCTCGCCTGGCTGGATGCCACTTGCGCGTCGCTGGCGGCAATCAGGCTGGCCTGCTGGGTCAGTTTGCTCTGGGCTTGCAGGCGTTCGGCCTGGCGGGTGGCGAGTGTTGCGTTGGCGCGGTCGACCGCAAGGCGGAAATCATCGCCTTCGAGCCTGATCAGCAACTGGCCTTTCTCGACGTGCTGGTTGTCCTGCACCAGCACCTGATCGATACGCGCCCCCAACTGGCTCGACACGCGGGTGATCTCGCCCTGGACATAGGCGTTGTCAGTGCTTTCATAAAACCGTCCGTTGAAAAACCAATGGGCAAAAAAGCCCCCGGCGATCAGCAGGACAATTAACAGGAAGATGGACAGGCGACGCTTGAGTTGGGCAGGCATGGGGCAAACTGTCGTCGAGAATATGTAAGGAAAGTTATCAGCAGGTGAATCTGGCATACAGCCGATAAACGGTAAATGCCATCGGCTGATATTCGGCCATTCACTGCGGCATTCGGGCGTTGTAGGCGCAATCTTGGCTTAAATGCCCTGTTAGCTGGAGCGGGGCGGGTGTCGCCTGTTACCATTCGCCCCTTTGTTTGATCTTCATTTCGAGACTTGCCATGACCACCGTCCGCACGCGCATCGCGCCATCGCCTACCGGGGACCCCCACGTAGGTACCGCTTACATCGCATTGTTCAACTACTGCTTTGCCAAGCAGCACGGCGGTGAGTTCATCCTGCGGATCGAAGACACCGACCAGCTGCGTTCGACCCGCGAGTCCGAACAACAGATTTTCGACGCCCTGCGCTGGTTGGGTATCGACTGGAGCGAAGGCCCTGACGTTGGCGGCCCGCACGGTCCGTACCGTCAAAGCGAGCGCGGCGAGATCTATCAGAAGTACTGCCAGCAGCTTGTGGAGCTCGGCCACGCTTTCCCGTGCTTCTGCACCGCCGAAGAGCTGGACCAGATGCGCGCCGAACAAATGGCCCGTGGCGAAACCCCACGTTACGACGGCCGTGCGCTGTTGCTGTCCAAGGAAGAAGTGGCGCGCCGCCTTGCCGCTGGCGAACCGCACGTGATCCGCATGAAGGTGCCCAGCGAAGGCGTCTGCGTGGTGCCGGACATGCTGCGTGGCGACGTGGAAATCCCGTGGGACCGCATGGACATGCAAGTCCTGATGAAGACCGACGGCCTGCCGACGTACTTCCTGGCCAACGTGGTCGATGACCACCTGATGGGCATCACCCACGTGCTGCGTGGCGAAGAGTGGCTGCCATCGGCGCCGAAACTGATCCTCTTGTACGAATACTTCGGCTGGGAACAACCGGAGCTGTGCTACATGCCGCTGCTGCGTAACCCGGACAAGAGCAAGCTGTCCAAGCGCAAGAACCCGACTTCGGTGACCTTCTACGAGCGCATGGGCTTCATGCCCGAAACCATGCTCAACTACCTGGGGCGCATGGGCTGGTCGATGCCGGACGAGCGTGAGAAGTTCTCGCTGCAGGAAATGGTCGACAACTTTGACCTCAAGCGCGTCTCCCTCGGCGGGCCGATTTTCGACATCGAGAAGCTGTCGTGGCTCAACGGCCAGTGGCTGCGCGACTTGCCGGTGGAAGAATTTGCCGCGCGCGTGCAGAAGTGGGCGTTCAATTCCGAATACATGATGAAGATCGCGCCGCACGTGCAGGGCCGCGTCGAGACCTTTAGCCAGGTTGCACCGCTGGCCGGGTTCTTCTTTGCCGGTGGGGTGAATCCGGACGCCAAGCTGTTCGAATCGAAGAAGCTGTCGGGCGATCAGGTTCGCCAGTTGATGCAGTTGATCCTGTGGAAGCTCGAAAGCCTGCGCCAGTGGGAGAAGGACAGCATCACCGCGACCATTCAGGCGGTGGTCGAATCCCTGGAGCTGAAGTTGCGTGATGCCATGCCGCTGATGTTCGCCGCGATCACCGGCCAGGCCAGCTCGGTGTCGGTGCTCGATGCGATGGAAATCCTCGGTCCGGACCTGACCCGTTTCCGTCTGCGCCAGGCAATCGACTTGCTGGGCGGCGTGTCCAAGAAAGAAAACAAGGAGTGGGAAAAGCTGTTGGGCGCTATCGCCTGATTGCCTCTGTAGGAGCTGCCGCAGGCTGCGATCTTTTGTCTTTGGCCTTCTAAAGCAAGAGCAAAAGATCGCAGCCTGCGGCAGCTCCTACAGGTCTGCGTTCCTCGCAAACCGCCCGGATTTCCGGGGGGAGGGCGGTAAGTGATTGTTATGCCGACAAAAAATTTTAAATTTTTTGAAAAATAAGTTTGACAGGCCTTCGATACGCCCTTAAGATTCGCCCCGTCCTCAGCGATGACATCAACGATGAGGGGCTATAGCTCAGCTGGGAGAGCGCTTGCATGGCATGCAAGAGGTCGACGGTTCGATCCCGTCTAGCTCCACCAATTTACACTTCAAGGTCTGGCCACACCGGCCTTGAAGCGATCAACACTCAGCGTTGATCAGTTGTATAGAAGGGTTTGCGTCCCCTTCGTCTAGTGGCCTAGGACACCGCCCTTTCACGGCGGTAACAGGGGTTCGAGTCCCCTAGGGGACGCCAGTTTTACAGAAGCGATGTTACAAGATGTCGCTCCGCCGCGAGGCGAAAAATCCGGGGCTATAGCTCAGCTGGGAGAGCGCCTGCATGGCATGCAGGAGGTCAGCGGTTCGATCCCGCTTAGCTCCACCAATTTTACAGTTCAAGGTCTGGCCACACCGGCCTTGAATCGATCAGCTCTCAGCACTGATCAGTTGTATAGAAGGGTTTGTGTCCCCTTCGTCTAGTGGCCTAGGACACCGCCCTTTCACGGCGGTAACAGGGGTTCGAGTCCCCTAGGGGACGCCACGATTACCCGCTCTGCGGGATTTTATAAGGGTCATTCAATTATTGAATGGCCCTTTTGTTTGTCTGGCGTTTGGCCAAATCTCCCTCTTTCTCTCAAACTGTTCTTCAGACCAGCGGTCACATCCACGACTTGCAGAAAATTATTATGAGAATAATATTCTAGTCGTAATATTCGGAGGCAACGATGAACGATAAAAAAGCTCAAACCCGCGAACGCATCCTCAAGGCTGCCAGCGCCGCGCTGATCCAGCGTGGTCCGGCCGAGCCGAGCGTTGGCGAAGTGATGGGTGCAGCCGGCCTGACGGTCGGCGGTTTTTATGCGCACTTCGAAAGCAAGGACGCAATGATGCTGGAAGCGTTCAAGCAGTTGCTGGGTCACCGTCGTGACCTGATTGCCGCCATGGATGCCGAATTGACCGGTGAAGAGCGTCGTACCTTGGTCGCTGCGTTTTATCTGTCACGCAAACACCGTGATTCCAGCGAGTCTGCGTGTCCGATCCCGGCCTCGATCGGTGAACTCGGACGCCTGCCCGAGGCGTTTCGAATCGCCCTGAATGAACACATGGAGCTGATGGTCGCGCAGTTGGCGGCCAGTCCTGAAGACACCGACAAAGCCCTGGCCGATCTGGCCTTGATGGTGGGCGGCCTGGCGCTGGCACGGGCGCTGGGACCCGGTGATTTATCCGATCGTTTGCTGCGCGCGGCCAAGTCGGCGGTGCGTTGACCTGAAGGCTGCGGCCTGGGGAGAATGCGATGAGCACGTTGAAGTGGGTTCGTGGCGTTAATGGCACCTTGGGCTGGTTCGCCCCCAAGCTGGTGGCGAGCAAAATGCGGCTGGCGTTCATGACGCCGCGCGATTTTCCACCGCGTGATTGGGAATTGCCGCTGCTGGCCAAATCCGAACGAATCACTTTGCGTTTCGGCCTCTCGGCCTTGCGCTGGGGGCAAGGCCCGGCGGTGTTGCTGATGCACGGCTGGGAAGGTCGGCCCACGCAGTTTGCCAGCCTGATCACGGCGCTGGTCGATGCCGGTTATTCAGTTGTCGCCCTGGATGGCCCGGCGCACGGTCGCTCACCCGGTCACGAGGCGAATGTAGTGCTGTTCGCCCGTGCCATGCTTGAAGCCGCCGCCGAGTTGCCGCCGCTGCAAGCGGTCATCGGCCACTCCATGGGCGGCGCCAGTGCCATGCTTGCCGTGCAATTGGGCCTGCGCACCGAAACCCTGGTCAGCATTGCCGCCCCGGCGCGGATTCTTGCTGTATTGCGCGGTTTCGCCCGCTATGTAGGGCTGCCCCCGAAAGCCCGTTCGGCGTTCATCCGCCAGGTCGAGAGTGATGTCGGCATACGCGCTGCGATGCTGGATGTCGCGCACTACCAACTCGATATGCCTGGCCTGATCGTGCACGCCGAAGATGACACCCATGTCCCGGTCAAGGAATCACAATTGATCCACGAAGCCTGGTTCGACAGTCGTCTGCTGCGCCTGCAGGAGGGCGGTCATCAGCGGGTGCTGGCCGACCCGCGGATGATTGATGGCGTGTTATCACTGCTGTCCGGTCGCAGCCTGCAATCGCGCCAATCGGCCTGAGCATCCGTTACACTGCCCCGGTCGAATCAATCTGACCGGGGAGTGGGGCATGGGCTGGGATCGGGCAACGCCATTTATCATTGATCTGCAAGTGGGCGCCGAGGACATCGATGGGTTGGGGCACGCCAATAACGCGGTGTACGTGACCTGGCTCGAACGCTGTGCGTGGCGCCACTCTCAGCGCCTCGGCCTGGACCTGGTCGAGTATCGGCGGCTGGACCGGGCGATGGCAGTGGTGCGGCACCAGATCGATTACCTGGCGGCCGCCTATGAAGGCGACGAGTTGCAATTGGCGACCTGGATCGTCGATTGGGACCAGCGCCTGAGAATGACCCGTCATTTCCAGTTGAAGCGTCCTAGCGACAATTCAACGTTGCTGCGTGCGCAGACCACGTTCGTTTGCATCGAGCTGTCCAGCGGTAAGCCCAAGCGTATGCCCGCCGAGTTCATCGAAGGCTACGGCCCGGCGCTGCAAACCCCCGCCTGACACCACCCCTGTAGATACTCTGTTCACGGTCAAGCTTTCGCGAGATGTTTTTTGCTAAAAAGCTTGGCCGTATTAAATTCTTCTCCAGAGCGCATGCATGCCCATAACCCGGTTAGGTATTTGCGCATGACCGCGCCGATGGCCTGCATTTTCTTCTTGCCGCGCGCTACCAGTGCCTCGTAGAAGGCCTTCACATTCTCATCACAACGGATTGCCGTCATCGCCGGCATGAACATCGCTGCACGCAAGTAAGCATTACCGCACTTGGACATTCGTCCTGGCCGGTTCACGCTGGTGCCTGACTGGGTCAGTCTGACATCCAGGCCTGCATAGCGGCTTACCTGTGCCGATTTAAGCGTCACTGGAAGGGTCGTCAGCTCAGCCAGTGCGGCGATGGCCGAGGCCTCTCCAACGCCGGGCGCCGCCATCATGCAGCGAAATTGCAGGCTCAGATCAGGGCATTTGGCGATGGCGTCGCGCGCAGCCTGTTTTAATCGATCGATTCGAGCGTCCAACGCGCTTATCGCGTCTTTCTCATCCTCGATCAGCAGTGCGATGCTCGTTTCTGTCGCTTGTAGCGCATGCAGCTCGTTCTTGGCTCGCGTCCGATGGCCAATCAGTCGGTTGATGTGGCGACCAATCGCACGCAGCATCATCTGTTCCGCAGTGGGCGGGACCCACAGCCTAGGCCCCATACGCTCGCCGTATTCGGCCAGCAGTTGGGCATCGATCTGGTCAGTCTTGCTGTTTTGCAACATCAGCTTGGCAAAGTTGTGGAAGCTTTTGGGGTTGATCACCGAGACCGGCAAGCCGGCGGCGTGCAATTCCATCGCAAGATCCAGGTAGTAAATACCGGTAGCCTCCATGACAACGCTCAGCGGCTTGAGACGTAGCAGCTTTTCCACAGCGGCCTTGCGACCTTTGGGCGTGTGCAGAATGTCTCCATTGCCTGCTGCTTTGCCGTTCTGCCGCCATCCCATGGCTGAACTGCGAGCACTGATATCTATGCCGACATGCGCATTCATTGCTTTTCACTTCCTTGGCTTTAGGTAAGATTGCACCTGGTTCCCCCGACCTCGAACTTCATGCCACTGCAACCTTGTAATGCGAAGTCCGACTTGTCGGCTTCTCGATACTCTTCGTGGTGGGCAATGAGGCGGGGGGGCCTCTCTACAGACAAGGTCAGGAGCAAATCCTGCCTTCAGGAGCGATCGGCCTCCCCCAGAAACGTACTTGCTGTTGAATGAATCCTTGAGCGTAACCTCTCTCATGGAATCAAGGTCAACATACAAGGAGCGAGCCTGCTCGCGATGAACCTGAGAGCACCGTGGGGTGTCTGGTGCCCAGCGTCATCGTTGACGACCATCGCGAGCATGCTCGCTCCTAGTGTGCCCGGCATGGGCCAAAACCAGTCACCTGAAAAGTGGTGACCAGAATGAGTGACGAGAACTGTAGTGAAACGCAAGGGGGAAGCCGCGAGGCCAGCCTGAAAGAAGCGTGTAGCAAAGGCGCGACCGCAGGAACACGAACAAGCAGTGAGGCCGGATGCGGGCGATAAGTGTGCTGGGAGCCACGAAATCCAACGGTCACCGAAAGACGCATCAGGTAGAGCTTGGCGGCCCGAGCCGAAGGTTTTGGCACCTTACCCGGGGAGATCTCGCGGGCGTAGCCCGCGAGAAGTCAGCAGATGCCGTAGTAGTGAAGAAAGGTCGTAATGGATCCGGAGCGAAGGGCTGAAGAACAGAAACACTCACCATAGACTGCTGCCTACAAAGCGAGAGCCTTTTGAAACCGCACCCGGAAATGCCATGTGGCACGTAGCGGGATGGCCTTGCGTGGGAAAGTCGGGTGGACCTCGACGAACGTGCGCAAGGAAGGGGCGAGTCAGCAGGCAGACGGAACAGGAATAGAGACGTGTTGAGCGAAACCTGCATGGAAACGATCGTCGAAAAGGAGAATATGCACCGAGCGCTCAAGAAGGTCCGGGCGAACAAAGGGGCGCCGGGGGTCGACGGAATCACTACCGACGAGCTTACCGCGCACCTTCAAACGCACTGGCCGGCCATCAAGGGCAAACTTCTGGACGGGACCTATAAACCGGGCCCTATCAAAGGCCTCAGGATCCCCAAGCCGCAAGGCGGGGAGCGGCTGTTGGGCATTCCGAATACGCAGGATCGCCTGATCCAGCAATCGGTTCAACAGCACCTGACACAGCTGTGGGATGCCAAATTCAGCGAACACAGCTATGGCTTCCGGCCAGGCAGGAGCAATCTCGATGCCATACGAGCCGCCAAGGCCTTTGTCCTGGAAGGCAAGACCTGGGTTGTGGATATCGACATCGAAGCTTTCTTCGATCAGGTCAGCCACGACAGGCTGATGAGCCTCATATCCAGGGATGTCCGCGACAAGCGGCTGATGCGGTACATCGGCCAGACGCTTCGAGCGGATATGCTGTTGGACGGTCAGCGGGTCAAAAGGACGGCCGGAACTCCGCAAGGGGGGCCGCTAAGCCCGCTGCTTGCCAACCTCTATCTGGATGCTCTGGACAAAGAGTTGGAGACCCGAGGCCTAAGCTTCTGTCGCTATGCTGATGACTTGGTGATCTATGTCACCAGCGAGCGCAGCGCGGACCGCGTGCTGGGCAGTGTGACGGCTTGGATAGAGAAACACCTCAAGCTCAAAGTGAGTGCCAGCAAGAGTGGCACGGGGCGGCCTTGGGATCGCGACTTCCTGGGTTACAACATCGACGAACAAGGGAATGGCCAGCTGTCTGGCAAGACCGTGAAGAAATACCGCAAGAAAGTCCGCGAGCTGTGGTCGGCCAGGCAAAGCCTGACGAGCACCGAGCTGGTGGCTCAATGGGGCCGTTACATCCGGGGGTGGTACGAATACTTCCGCTGGGTGAAGGACGACTTCAAGCGGTTATCGCAATGGACTCGCCGACACATGCGCAAATGTTTCTGGCAACGCTGGCACAGCCGTGAAGGACGAATGCGCAAGCTGCGCGGGCTTGGTATCGCAAGCCGGCAACTCGCGCGAGTAAGTTTTCACGACGGTGCCTGGCGAGCGGCGCGCCACCCAGTGATGCAGCAGGCGATGAGTCTGAACATGATGCGTCGCTGGGGACTGTGGACGCCGCAGGACTTCGCCTCAGCACCTCGCTGAGCTGTTCAACCGCCGGATGCGGAAAACCGCACGTCCGGTGGTGTGGGAGGGGTAACGGGCGTAAGCCCGTTGCCTCCACCCAATCAGGGATCTGCGATGTTCAGCAGATTCCCGCTGAAACCAGTAAACTGCCGCACGTTTTTCCTTGAGTGTGTTTTTCATGCAAATTGCCTTGGCGCCCATGGAGGGGCTGGTCGACGACATCCTGCGCGACGTGCTGACCCGAGTGGGTGGCATCGATTGGTGCGTGACCGAGTTCATTCGGGTCAACGACCAGTTGCTCACGCCGGCCTACTTCCACAAATTCGGCCCCGAGTTGCTCAACGGTGCCCGGACTGCCTCCGGCGTGCCGTTGCGTGTGCAGCTATTGGGTTCCGATCCGGTTTGCCTGGCGGAAAACGCCGCGCTGGCCTGCGAACTGGGCTCTGAAGTGATCGACCTGAACTTCGGTTGCCCGGCCAAGACCGTGAACAAGTCCCGTGGTGGCGCGGTGCTGCTCAAAGAGCCTGAGCTGCTCAACCAGATCGTCGAGCATGTGCGTCGCGCTGTGCCCGCGCACATCCCGGTGACCGCCAAGATGCGCCTGGGCTTCGACAGCCCGGACGGTTCGCTGGTCTGCGCCACGGCGCTGGCCGAGGGCGGCGCCGAGCATATCGTGGTGCATGCCAGGACCAAGGTGGATGGCTACAAGCCGCCGGCGCACTGGGAGTGGATCCCGCGCGTACAGGAGGTGGTCAAGGTGCCGGTGTTCGCCAACGGCGATATCTGGAGCGTCGAAGACTGGCGCCGTTGCCGGGAAATCAGTGGTGTGGAAGACATCATGCTCGGTCGCGGCCTGGTCTCGCGCCCCGATCTGGCCCGGCAAATCGCGGCGGCGCGGGCCGGTGAGGAGGTCGTCGAGATGACCTGGGCCGAACTGCTGCCGCTGATCCAGGATTTCTGGCTGCAAGCCAAGGCGCAGATGACAGCGCGTCAATCGCCGGGTCGCTTGAAGCAGTGGCTAGCGATGCTGACCCGCAATTATCCCGAGGCGGTCGAGCTGTTCAGCGTGCTGCGCCGTGAGACTGAGCTGGACCATGTCTCGCGCCTGCTGGGGTTGCAGGTGGCTGAGGCAGCCTGAAACATTTTTTAAAAAAAGCAGAAAATAATCTCTTGAAAAGCAATCAGCGGTCCCTATCTAAGGGTTACGCGATGCCGAATTCGGGTCGCGGAGACATAAAACCTTGCTGATTGTTTTCAGGAGATTTGAATCATGACTACTGCATTTTCCCTGGCGCCACTGTTCCGTTCCTCTGTCGGTTTCGACCGTTTCAACGACCTGTTTGAAACCGCGCTGCGCAACGAACCGGGCAGCACCTACCCACCCTACAACGTTGAAAAACACGGCGACGATCAATACCGCATCGTGGTGGCGGCTGCTGGCTTTCAGGAAGAAGACCTGGAGCTGCAAGTCGAGAAGGGTGTACTGACCATCAGTGGTGGCAAACGCGACGCCAATGAAGGCGTGACCTTCCTGCACCAGGGCATTGCCCAGCGTGCGTTCAAGCTGTCGTTCCGCCTGGCCGATCACATCGAAATCAAGGCCGCGGACCTGCGCAACGGTCTGTTGAGCATCGACCTGTTGCGGGTGGTTCCGGAAGAGGCGAAGGCCAAACGCATTCCGATTAACGGGATGGAAAAGCCAGCTTTGCAACACTGAGTCAGAGCAGGAAGAGGGCGCCATCAGGCGCCCTTTTTTGATAGTAAAAATAAATCTGTCCCCTTTACTCTCCTTTACTCTTTGCAGGGACAGCTGCTGCGGCTATCCAGCGAGCCAGCTGCCAGCCTGCCGTGACTGTCAAAGAACGAGATTCCACCGACGATTTCATAGGTTTCGTCGTTCTTGCCACAGGAAACCGGATCCCCGGCGCGAGCGTGGGCGAAGCCATACATCATGATGCGGGTATCGGTGTCCAGCACCTCGCCACCGCAACTGGTCTTGTCGCCCTTGCGTATGAAATATCCCTTAGCCATTGCTGCAACTCCTTGTCTGATAACGGTCAAATTGCTCCTGCCTCCGAAGAAATGGAGGCAGGGCAAAGTGCAACGCAAGGGTTCTATACGAGGCTTTCAGGCGTAAATCAGACGTTTCCGGAATGCGTGTAGGAAAGGGAGATTGAATCGAAGGTTGTAGGAGCGAGCATGCTCGCGATGGTCGTCAACGATGACGCTGGGCACCTGACACCCCTCGGTGCTCTCAGGTTCATCGCGAGCAGGCTCGCTCCTACAGGAGGAGCTTTTGCAGGTCCTCCACCGGCAGCGGCCGGCTGTGCAGATACCCCTGATAGAGATGGCAGCCCAGGCCTTGCAGGAACTCCAGTTGTTCCGGGGTCTCCACCCCTTCGGCGATGATCTTCAATTCCAGGCTGCGGGCCATGGCGACGATGGCGCGGATGATCTCGGCGTCGTTCGGGTCGGTGGTGGCGTCGCGAATGAACGACTGGTCGATTTTCAGGGTGTCGACCGGCAGGCGCTTGAGGTAGGTCAGCGAGGAGTAACCGGTGCCGAAATCGTCCATGGCAAAGCTCACGCCGAGTTTTTTCAGGCGCAGCATTTTGTTGATGGTGTCTTCCAGGTTCTGGATGACGATGCCTTCGGTGATTTCCAGTTTCAGCAGCGAGCAGGGCAGGCCGTAGGAGGCGAGGCTGTTTTCGATGCGCTCGACGAAGTCGTTCTGGCGGAACTGGCGCGGGCTGATGTTGACGCACAGGCTGAATTCCAGCGGGTCCACCAGGCCGTTAGCGATCAGGTGCCTGAAGGCCTGGCAGGCTTCGTCGAGAATCCAGGTGCCGACCTCCAGAATCAACCCGCTGTCTTCCAGCACCTTGATGAACTCGGTGGGGGACTGCGCGCCGAGTTCCGGATGGTTCCAGCGCACCAGCGCTTCGGCACCGACAATGCGGTTATCCCGGGCGTCCACCTGGGGTTGGTAGTGCACGCGAAACTCACCGCGCGAAAGCGCCAGGCGCAGGTCGGTTTCCATGCGCAGGCGCTCGCTCGCGGCCTTCTGCATGGTGTTGTGGTACATCTGTGCGGTATTGCGCCCTGAATCCTTGGCGCGATAAAGGGCGATATCGGCACGCTTGAGCAGGTCGGTCGGCGTGGAGCCATGGTCGGGAATCAAGGCAATGCCGATACTCGGCGTCACCTGCAGGCGCTGACCGTCGAGGAACATCGGTTCAGACAGCAGCTCACGAATGGTATCGGCCAGCTCGCAGACCTGATCGCTGACCTCGTTGCGTGAGCCTTCGAGGCCGCTGAGTAGCACCACGAATTCATCCCCGCCCAGGCGCGCGACGGTGTCTTCCATGCGCACGCTGGCTTCCAGGCGCGCGGTGATGATTTTCAGCACCGTATCGCCCACCGGATGGCCGAGGGAATCGTTGATGTGCTTGAAGTGGTCGAGGTCGAGGAACATCAATGCGCCACGCAGGTTGTGGCGCTTGAGCAGGGCGATCTGCTGGCTCAGGCGATCCATCAGCAGTGCGCGGTTGGGCAGGTTGGTCAACGGGTCGTGGTAGGCCAGGTGACGGATCTGCGCCTCGGCGTTTTTCAGCAGGCTGACGTCCCGCGCGGTCAACAACAGGCACGCGGTTTCGTTGAGGGTGATCGGTTCTACCGACACCTCCACTGTCAGCAACTCGCCACGTTTGTTGCGCCCGAGCATTTCCTGGTGGTGTACCCGGCCCTTGATCTGCAGTTCGGCCAGCAACGCCGAGCGTTGTTTCTCTTCGGCCCAGATCCCCACCTGGTACACGGTACGGCCGATCACTTCGTCGGCGCGGTAGCCGGTCAGGCGGCAGAAACCGTCGTTGACCTCCAGATAGCGTCCAGTATCGCGTTCAGTGATGGTGATGGCGTCGGGGCTTGAGTGGAAAGCCTTGGCGAACTTCTCTTCGCTGGCCTTGAGCGCCGCTTCCGAGCGTTGCTGCTGGGTGATGTCGCGCAAGGTGGTGACGACGCACGGCTGTTCGCTGACGTTGATCTGGCGACTGGAAATCACGCAGGTCAATGACTGCCCGTCCTTGTGCTGGACGAGGATCGCCACATTGTTCAGGCCTTGTTCGCGGATCACCTGTTCGATTCGTTGCAGGCTTTTTGCCGAAGCGTCCCACAGGCCGATTTCGTCGGCGCTGCGCCCGATCACATCGGCGGTGCTCCAGCCAAAGGTCTGGGTGAAGCTCGAGTTGATCTCGATGAACTGCCCGGTGTCCTGGCGCGTCACGCAGATCGGGTCCGGGCTGACCTGGAACAGGGTGGCGAATTTCTCTTCGGAGGCCACCAGGCGTTGTTCGCGCTCGACCTGGTCGGTGATGTCAAGCAGGGTGCCGGCCATGCGCAAGGGCACGCCGTTTTCATCGCGGTAGAGGCGGGCGCGGCTTTCCAGAAAGCGTGAGCTGCCGTCCGGCATTTGCACCCGATAGGTCAGCTGATAGTTGCCGGCCGGGCCTTCGCGCAGGCTGCGGTAGGCATCGCGCATGGTGTCGCGTTCTTCGCCGGGCACGCCTTCGAAAAAATCGTCGAAGGATTCATGGAAAGGTTTGGCCTCCATGCCGTGCAACTGGGCGGCGCGGGCCGAGCCATACAACATGCCGCTGGGAATGTGCCAGTCCCAGGTGCCCAGTTGCGCCGAGTCCAGGGCCAGGTCGAGGCGCTCCTGGCTGTCTTTGAGGGCGTGTTCGGCGGCTTTGCGTTCGGTGGTGTCGAGGAAGGTGCTCAACAGGTAGGGCTGGCCTTCGAGTTCGACCTTCTGTGCACTGAGGATGCCATCGTGGATCTGCCCGTTGCTGGCGCGAAACTGCACCTCCATGCTGGTCAGCTCGCCCTTGGCCTTGGTGGCCTTGACCAGTTGTGCGCGTTGCTCGGGGTGCACCCAGAGGCCCAGTTCCAGCGTGGTGCGGCCGATCGCGTCCTGGACCGGCCAGCCGAACAGGCTTTCGAAATACTGGTTGGCTTCGGTGATCAGGCCGTCTTCCTGGCGCGTCAGCAGGACCATGTTCGGGCACAGGTGAAACAGCGTCGCGAAGCGTTTCTCCGAACTGCTCAGCGCCTGTTCGCGCAGGCGTTGGTGGGTGATTTCGCGGATCACGCCAATCATTCGTGGACGGCCGTGCTTGTCCGGCAGCAGGCTGCCGCTGATCTCCAGCCAATGCAGGCTGCCGTCGGGCCAGCGAACACGGTGGTGCATCGCTTGCTCCAGCGGCGCGCCGGCGATAACGGCATGGAAGGCGCGAAGGGTCTTTGCCCGATCTTCGGCTGGCAACAAGTCGAGGTATTCCAGGTCGGCCGGCAACGGTTGCCGGGGATCGAAGCCAAACAGCGCCTGCGTGCCCCGCGACCAGCTGATTTGCCCACGCTCAATATCCCAATACCACGCGCCCAGGCGCGCGCCGTTGAGCGCGGCCAGCAATTGCGAGGCACTTTCCCAGCTTTGTTCGGAGCTTTTCGGGTCAAGCGCCTGGATGCGCGGCATCGGCGGAATACGGTCAACAGATTTCGGCATTGGCAAGCCTTGAGCTGAATTGGGTATCGGGTACAGAAATTCGGGCTCTATAGGAGTAGCACAAGTTAGCCTTGAGTCCCTGGCAGATCGATTTGGGCATCCAGCAAGGCCATGAAGGCCCGCGCTGCATTCGATAGCGTCCTTTCCGTGTGCAGGATATAGCCTAGCTGGCGAGTCAGTTGTATGCCCGGCAAAGGTATTCGCGCAACCTGGTCATCGAGCATGGTGCGGGGCAAGACGCTCCAGGCCAGGCCAATCGACACCATCATCTTGATGGTTTCCAGATAATTGGTACTCATGGCGATATTCGGCGTCAGGCCCTGGGCTTCAAACAGGCGCTGGACGATGTGGTGGGTAAAGGTATTGCCGCCGGGGAACACCGCCGGGTGTCGGGCGATGTCCGCGAGGCTGACCTTGCCGTTGTTGAGCAACGAATGCTCCGGGGCGACCACGAAGTCCAGCGGGTCGTCCCACACCGGCGTAGCCTTGACCAGGGCGTGGGGTTCCGGCGCCAGGGTGATGACCGCCAGTTCGGCCCGACCATGGAGGATTTCTTCGTAGGCCACTTCCGAATCGAGAAACTGGATATCCAGCGCTACCTCCGGATAGCGCCGGGTGAACTCCCTTAATAAAGGCGGCAAACGGTGCAGGCCGATGTGGTGACTGGTGGCCAGGGTCAGACGACCGGTCACCTCCCCGGTGAGGTTGGTCAAGGCGCGGCGCGTATCATCGAGGACATTCAGAATCTGGTAGGCCCGGGGCAGCAGGGCGCGGCCGGCCTCGGTCAGGCCGACTTCGCGACCCAGACGATCGAACAGCCGCACCTTCAGTTGCTGCTCCAGCCCGGCGATGCGCTTGCTGATCGCCGGCTGCGTCAGATGCAACCGTTCGCCCGCGCCGGAGAAGCTTCCCGTCTCGGCGATGGCAATAAAGGCGTTGAGGTTGGCCAGGTCCATGTCTGTATTCCAGTTGGTTATCCAAAGCATAAAAAATATGAATTTGAGTTATTTAATGTAACCCCATAGGATCAGCCTCACAAGCCAAAGGGTTATTGAATCACTCATGATCCAGGGCATAGAAACAAGCTGATGAGGAAACCGTCTGATGGCCGGCAAAACGCTCTACGACAAGCTCTGGGATTCGCATTTGGTCAAACAGCGCGACGATGGTTCGGCGCTGATCTACATCGATCGTCACATCATCCACGAAGTGACCTCGCCGCAAGCTTTCGAAGGCCTGCGACTGGCCGGGCGCAAGCCTTGGCGCATCGATGCCAACATCGCGACCCCGGACCACAACGTACCGACCACCCCTGAGCGCAAGGGCGGCATCGCAGCCATTGCCGACGAGGTTTCGCGTTTGCAGGTCCAGACCCTCGACGATAACTGTGATGAATACGGCATCGTCGAATTCAAGATGAATGACGTCCGCCAAGGCATCGTCCACGTCATCGGCCCGGAGCAGGGTGCAACCTTGCCGGGCATGACCGTGGTCTGCGGCGACTCCCATACCTCGACCCATGGCGCTTTTGGTGCCCTGGCCCACGGTATCGGCACCTCCGAGGTCGAGCATGTGCTCGCCACCCAGTGCCTGGTCGCCAAGAAAATGAAGAACATGCTGGTATCCGTCGAGGGCCAACTGCCGTTCGGCGTGACTGCCAAGGACATCGTCCTTGCGGTGATCGGCAAGATCGGCACTGCCGGCGGTAACGGCCACGCCATCGAATTCGCCGGCAGCGCGATTCGCGACCTGTCCGTCGAAGGCCGCATGACCATCTGCAACATGTCTATCGAGGCCGGCGCTCGCGTAGGTCTGGTGGCGGCTGATGAAAAAACCGTGGCCTACGTGAAGGGCCGTCCATTCGCCCCGAAAGGTGCGGAATGGGATTTGGCCGTCGAAGCCTGGAAAGACCTGGTTTCCGACGCCGACGCGGTGTTCGACACCGTTGTGGCGCTCGACGCGACCCAGATCAAGCCGCAAGTCAGTTGGGGCACTTCGCCTGAGATGGTATTGGCTGTCGATCAGAACGTTCCGGATCCTGCGCAGGAAATGGACCTGGTCAAGCGCGGTTCCATCGAGCGCGCCTTGAAATACATGGGTTTGACCGCCAATCAGGCGATCACCGACATTCAGCTGGACCGCGTGTTCATCGGCTCCTGCACCAACTCGCGGATCGAAGACCTGCGTGCTGCGGCGGTGATCGCCAAGGGCCGCAAAGTAGCGTCGACCATCAAGCAGGCCATCGTGGTGCCGGGTTCGGGTCTGGTGAAGGCCCAGGCTGAATCGGAAGGCCTGGACAAGATTTTCCTCGAAGCCGGTTTCGAATGGCGCGAGCCGGGTTGCTCGATGTGCCTGGCGATGAACCCGGACCGTTTGGAATCGGGCGAGCATTGCGCTTCCACGTCGAACCGTAACTTCGAAGGCCGTCAGGGCGCCGGTGGTCGTACCCACCTCGTCAGCCCGGCCATGGCCGCCGCCGCCGCTGTAAACGGTCGCTTTGTCGACGTCCGTGAATTGATCTAAAGGAGCGCAGCATGAAAGCTTTCACCCAGCACACTGGACTTGTCGCGCCTCTGGATCGTGCCAACGTCGACACCGACCAGATCATCCCGAAGCAGTTCTTGAAGTCGATCAAGCGCACCGGTTTCGGCCCGAACCTGTTCGATGAGTGGCGCTATCTGGATGTGGGGCAGCCATATCAGGACAACTCCAAGCGTCCGCTGAACCAGGACTTCGTCCTCAACGCCGAGCGTTACCAAGGCGCCAGTGTGTTGCTGGCCCGGGAAAACTTCGGTTGCGGCTCCAGCCGCGAGCATGCGCCTTGGGCGCTGGAAGAATACGGTTTCCGCAGCATCATCGCGCCGAGCTATGCCGACATCTTCTTCAACAACAGCTTCAAGAACGGCTTGCTGCCGATCATCTTGAGCGACGCTGAAGTCGACGAGCTGTTCCAGCAGGTCGAGGCCAATCCGGGCTACCAGTTGCAGATCGATCTGCAGACCCAGACCGTGACCCGCCCGGACGGCAAGGTATTGGGTTTTGAAATCGATGCATTCCGTAAGCACTGCCTGCTCAACGGTCTGGACGATATCGGCCTGACGTTGCAGGACGGTGATGCGATTGCGGCGTTCGAGGCCAAGCACCGGGCGAGCCAGCCTTGGTTGTTTCGCGACGCTTGATTGATCCGGTTTTGATGTAGACAGGGCCGGCCCCATCGCGAGCAAGCTCAGCTCCTACAGGGTTTGTGAGCGCCCCAGACCTGTGTAGGAGCAAAGCTTGCTCGCGATGACGGCAGCCCATACACCACAAGACTCACCCCAAAAAGGAAGTCCCGATGACCAGCACCGCCCAGCACACCCAGGTAGTCCAAAAGCAATTCGGTGAACAGGCCGCGGCCTACCTGAGCAGCGCCGTACACGCTCAAGGCACCGAGTTCGCGCTGCTACAGGCCGAACTGGCAGGGCAGGGTGAAGCCCGGGTCCTGGACCTGGGTTGCGGCGCCGGTCACGTGAGTTTTCAAGTGGCGTCGCAGGTGAAGGAAGTGGTGGCCTACGACTTGTCGCAACAGATGCTTGACGTGGTGACCGCTGCTGCCGCCGAACGAGGCCTGCGCAACGTCTCCACGGTCAACGGCGCCGCCGAGCGCCTGCCGTTCGCCGATGGCGAGTTCGATTTCGTTTTCAGTCGCTATTCGGCACACCACTGGAGCGATCTTGGCCTGGCCCTGCGGGAAGTGCGGCGAGTATTGAAGCCAGGCGGTGTCTCGGCCTTCATCGACGTGTTGTCACCGGGCAGCCCATTGTTCGACACTTACCTGCAGAGCGTCGAAGTGCTGCGCGATACCAGTCATGTGCGCGACTATAGCGCCGGTGAGTGGCTGCGCCAGGTCAGTGAGGCAGGGCTGCATACCCGCAGCACCACCCGCCAGCGGCTGCGTCTTGAATACAACGCCTGGGTCGAGCGCATGCGCACGCCACAGGTGATGCGCGCGGCGATCCGCCAGTTGCAGCAGTCGATGGGCAACGAAGTGCGCGAATATTTTGAGATTGAGGCCGATGGTTCGTTCAGTACAGATGTGCTGGTACTGATGGCTGAAAGATAAGCGACTGACAGATTTTTTCCGGGAGCGCCCCAGGCGCACCGACTGATGACATGAGGAACGCATGAGCAAGCAGATTCTGATTCTCCCAGGTGACGGTATTGGCCCGGAAATCATGGCCGAAGCGGTCAAGGTGCTGGAGCTGGCCAGTGACAAGTTCGCTTTGGGCTTCGAGCTGAGCCACGATGTGATCGGTGGCGCGGCCATCGACAAGCACGGCGTGCCATTGGCCGATGAAACCCTGGAGCGTGCCCGCGCGGCCGATGCCGTGCTGTTGGGTGCGGTGGGCGGCCCGAAATGGGACACCATCGAGCGTGACATCCGCCCTGAGCGCGGCCTGCTGAAAATCCGTGCGCAACTGGGCCTGTTCGGCAACCTGCGTCCGGCGATCCTGTACCCGCAACTGGCCGAGGCCTCCAGCCTGAAGCCGGAAATCGTTGCCGGCCTGGACATCCTGATCGTTCGCGAGCTGACCGGCGGTATCTACTTCGGCGCACCACGCGGCACCCGCACCCTGGAAAACGGCGAACGTCAGTCCTACGACACCCTGCCGTACAGCGAAAGCGAAATCCGCCGCATCGCCCGTGTCGGTTTCGACATGGCCATGGTCCGCGGCAAGAAGCTCTGCTCGGTGGACAAGGCCAACGTACTGGCCTCCAGCCAGCTGTGGCGGGAAATCGTCGAGGAAGTGGCCAAGGATTACCCGCAAGTCGAACTGAGCCACATGTACGTCGACAACGCCGCCATGCAACTGGTGCGGGCACCGAAGCAGTTCGACGTGATCGTCACCGACAACATGTTCGGCGATATCCTGTCCGACCAGGCGTCGATGCTCACCGGTTCCATCGGCATGCTGCCGTCGGCGTCCCTGGACACCCATAACAAAGGCATGTACGAGCCGTGCCACGGTTCGGCGCCAGACATCGCTGGCCTTGGCATTGCCAACCCGTTGGCGACCATTTTGTCGGTCTCGATGATGTTGCGTTACAGCTTCAACCAGCAGGCCGCCGCCGATGCCATCGAAAAAGCCGTTAGCCTGGTGTTGGACCAGGGCTTGCGCACTGGTGACATCTGGTCGACCGGTTGCACTAAAGTCGGTACGCAGGAAATGGGCGACGCAGTAGTCGCCGCGCTGCGGAATCTGTAATCTCTCGGGCCCGCTGCCACTTTCACCCCTGGAAGCAGCGGCCCACTTTTCAATAAGGTGTAGTTGCGATGAAACGTGTAGGTCTGATCGGTTGGCGCGGCATGGTCGGTTCCGTGCTCATGCAGCGGATGCTGGAAGAGCAGGATTTCGATCTTATCGAGCCGGTGTTTTTCACCACTTCCAATGTCGGTGGCCAAGGCCCGTCCGTGGGCAAGGACATTGCTCCGCTCAAGGACGCTTACAGCATTGAAGAGCTGAAAACCCTTGACGTGATTCTGACCTGCCAGGGTGGCGACTACACCAGCGAAGTCTTTCCGAAGCTGCGCGAAGCCGGCTGGCAGGGTTACTGGATCGACGCCGCTTCCAGCCTGCGCATGCAGGATGACGCGGTCATCGTGCTGGACCCGGTCAACCGCAAGGTCATCGACCAGCAGTTGGATGCCGGCACCAAGAACTACATCGGCGGCAACTGCACCGTCAGCCTGATGCTGATGGGCCTGGGCGGTCTGTTCGAGGCTGGCCTGGTCGAGTGGATGAGCGCCATGACCTATCAGGCGGCCTCCGGTGCCGGCGCGCAGAACATGCGTGAACTGATCAAGCAGATGGGCGCGACCCATGCCGCTGTCGCCGATCAACTGGCCGATCCGGCCAGCGCGATCCTCGACATCGACCGTCGTGTTGCCGAAGCCATGCGCAGCGACGCGTACCCGACCGAAAACTTCGGCGTACCGCTGGCCGGCAGCCTGATCCCGTGGATCGACAAGGAACTGCCGAACGGTCAAAGCCGTGAAGAGTGGAAGGCCCAGGCCGAAACCAACAAGATCCTCGGTCGCTTCAAGAGCCCGATCCCGGTAGATGGCATCTGCGTGCGCATCGGCGCCATGCGCTGCCACAGCCAGGCGCTGACCATCAAGCTGAACAAGGACGTGCCGATCGCTGATATCGAAGGGTTGATCAGCCAGCACAACCCTTGGGTCAAATTGGTGCCGAACAACCGCGACATCAGCATGCAGGAGCTGAGCCCGACCAAGGTTACCGGCACCCTGAACATCCCGGTTGGCCGCCTGCGCAAGCTGAACATGGGCTCGCAGTTCGTCGGCGCGTTCACCGTCGGCGACCAGTTGTTGTGGGGCGCGGCCGAGCCGCTGCGTCGCATGCTGCGGATCCTGCTCGAGCGTTGATCGCTTGATGCAATGAACTAACCCGCGCCTTGAAAGAGGTGCGGGTTTTTTTATGGATTTGTGTCGTGAGTCAGACCGCTATCGCGAGCAAGCTTTGCTCCTACAGGGTTTGCGGTTGCTTTTGATTTTGTAGGAGCAAAGCTTGCTCGCGATGGCTTCGGTTCTGCCACCACAGATCCCCGCCGAATTGCCTGCATGCCAACCACCCGGTAAAGTGCCGCTCCCCCCGTTTCGCCAGAGGTAAAACCATGAGCCAGACCATTGATATTGCCGTGATCGGCGCCACCGGTACTGTCGGCGAAACGCTGGTGCAGATTCTCGAAGAACGCGATTTTCCGATCGGCACCCTGCATTTGCTGGCCAGCAGCGAATCCGCCGGCAGTTCGGTGCCGTACCGCGGCAAGAACGTGCGGGTGCGCGAAGTCGATGAGTTCGATTTCAGCAAGGTTCAGCTGGTGTTCTTTGCCGCCGGTCCAGCAGTGACATTGAGTTACGCCGCGCGTGCCACCGCTGCCGGTTGCTCGCTGATCGACCTCTCTGGCGCCTTGCCGGCCGACCAGGCGCCACAGGTAGTGCCGGAAGCGAATGCGCAAGTGCTGGCCAGCCTGAAAAAGCCATTCCAGCTCAGCAGCCCGAGCCCGTCGGCCACCACCCTGGCGGTGGTGCTCGCACCCCTGCTGGAGTTGCTTGATTTGCAACGCATCAACCTGACCGCCAGCCTGGCGGTATCTGCCCAGGGCCGCGAAGCCGTGACCGAGCTGGCCCGGCAAACCGCCGAACTGCTGAATGTGCGCCCACTGGAGCCGACCTTCTTTGACCGGCAGATGGCATTCAACCTGCTGGCCCAGGTCGGCAAACCGGACGAACAGGGCCATACACTGCTGGAAAAGCGCCTGGTGCGCGAACTGCGTCAAGTCATGGCGTTGCCTTCATTGAAGATTTCCGTCACTTGCATTCAAGCCCCGGTGTTTTTTGGCGATAGCTATAGCGTGACCCTGCAGTCCGCGAGTGACATCGACCTGGCAAAGGTTAACGCCGCACTGGAAGACGCTCCCGGCATCGAGTTGGTGGAAGCCGGCGATTACCCGACCGCGGTCGGCGATGCGGTGGGGCAGGATGTGGTCTACGTTGGTCGGGTGCGACTGGGTATCGACGAACCGTCGGAACTTAATGTGTGGCTGACGTCAGATAACGTACGCAAAGGTGCTGCGCTCAATGCTGTGCAGGTGGCCGAATTGTTGATAAAAGACCTTCTGTAAAAGATACTTGCAACAATATCGAAGGGTTCCAGGCGAGCGCTATGCCTGGCCGCAATGCTGAAGGCGAGCCACCCTGCAGGGCATGCATGAAACGATCGCGCGCGGCGACCTTCGCCCGCGCGCAATGCCTTTTGGCAGCGGCTATCAACCTCGCTGGCCGAGGAATGTAAAAACTAAGGATTAGCTATGGTTCAAGTTCGCAAACTGGTGTTAGCAATAGCGGCCGCCTCGGCGCTGTCCTCCGGTATGGCGCATGCCCTCGGGCTCGGGGAACTGACCCTGAAATCGACGCTGAACCAGCCGCTGGTGGCGGAAATCGAGTTGCTCGACGTCAAGGAACTCACCGCTGCCGAAGTGGTGCCGAGCCTTGCTTCACCTGAAGATTTCGCCAAGGCCGGTGTCGACCGCCAGGCGTTTCTCAACGACCTGACCTTCACCCCGCTGCTCAATGCCAGCGGTAAAAGCATCCTGCGCGTGACCTCCAGCAAACCCCTGACCGAACCGATGGTGAAATTCCTGGTTCAGGTGATGTGGCCCAACGGTCGTCTGCTGCGTGATTACAGCGTGCTGCTCGATCCGTCCAAATTCTCGCCGCAGACCGCTGAAGCGGCTGCGCAATCTGCACCTGTTCAAACCGGTACCACGCCGGTCACCGGTGCGACCAAGCCGTCCGAATACACCACTACGCGGCGCGACACCCTGTGGGAAATCGCCGCGAAGGCGCGTAATGGCGGTTCGATTCAGCAAACCATGCTGGCCATCCAGGCGCTGAACCCGGATGCCTTCATCGATGGCAATATCAACCGGCTCAAAACCGGTCAGGTGTTGCGTCTGCCGGATCAGGTACAAAGCACGAGCTTGGCGCAATCGAAGGCCATCGCCGAAGTGGCTGCACAGAACACCGCCTGGCGTCAGGGTCGTCGTTATGTCGCCAAGCCTGGTACAGGCCAGCAGCAGCTCGATGCCACCAATCGCGGTCGCGGTGAAGCGCCTTCGGCGCAACCCGCTCAAGACAAGCTGAGCCTGGTTTCCGCCGAATCCGGCAAGGCTGGGGGCAAGGGCGCCGCAGGCGATGCCAAGGCCTTGAATAACAAGCTGGCGGTGACCCAGGAAAGTCTCGATACCAAGCGTCGTGACAGCGCTGAGATGAAAAGCCGCATGACCGATCTGCAAAGTCAGATGGACAAGCTGCAACGTCTCATTGAGCTGAAGAACAACCAACTGGCCAAATTGCAGGCCGAAGGTGCGGCGGGAACGCCTGCGGCGACTGCTACCGTTGCAGCGATCCCGGCTGAACTGGCGGCCGATGCTGCAGCAACGCCTGCCGAAGCGCCGGCACCTGCCGAAGCAGCAGCGCCTGCGCCAACCCCGGCTGCAGTGGCGCCTGAAGCGACTCCTGCTCCCGCTCCGGCAGAAACGCCGATCGAACCGACGCCTGCGGTCTCCGACGAGCAGAAGTTCAATGAGTTGCTGACCAATCCGTGGCTGCTGGGTCTGGTGGGTGGCGGGGCCGTGGTGGTGCTGCTGTTGCTGCTGTTGCTGGCCCGTCGCCGCAAAGCCCAGCAGGAAGCCGAGAAACATCTGCGCATGGCCCGCGCCCTGGCCGAAGAGCAGGAATTTCCCTCCGAGCTTGACCTGCCAAAAGGCATCTTCGATGACCTGGAAGAGGTTGAGCAGCCGAGCCCGAAACTTGCCACGGCTCCAGCTCCAACTCCAACTCCAACTCCAACTCCAGCTCCAGCCCCAGCCCCGGTGATTGCCCCGGTCGTGGTCACGCCGCCGATTGCCGCGCCGCTGGTGTCGCCCGCCGCCGAGCATTCCGACGATGTGTTGGGCCGCGCGCAGTCGCACATCGACGGCGGTCGACTGAATCAGGCTGCTACGCTGCTGGAGAAGGGCGTGAAGCAGGAGCCGCAACGCAGCGATTTGCGCCTGAAGCTGATGGAAGTCTACGGTTTGCAGGGTGATCGCGACGCGTTCGTGGTCCAGGAGCGCCAGTTGGTGGCCAACGGCGACAACTATGCCCAGGTAGAAAAACTCAAGAGCCGTTTCCCGGCCATGGCGCTGGTCGCTGCTGGCGGTATTGCCGCTGCCGCCGCCGCTGCCGAGCTGGACGCGCAGTACGTCAAGGACCTGTTGCTCGACGAGCCGCAAGCGCCGGTTGCGGTCGATGACG
Organism: Pseudomonas sp. LBUM1649; assembly: GCF_059716155.1. NCBI lineage: Bacteria > Pseudomonadati > Pseudomonadota > Gammaproteobacteria > Pseudomonadales > Pseudomonadaceae > Pseudomonas > Pseudomonas sp. LBUM1649. The sequence continues at coordinate 4,579,351 of NZ_CP166807.1, read as the reverse complement.
ATTTTGACAGCGCTTTCGACCTGAGTCTGGATGACCTGGAAAACGTAACGCCGGTAACGGTTGCGCCAGCGCCAGCGCCGGAGCCAGAGCCAGAACCAGAACCAGAGCCGGAAACAACCCTGGCCGATCTGGAAGATTTCCCGCTGGACGATGACCTGAGTTTCGACTCGGTCTTGCAGCAACAGACTGAAATCAAGGAAAACCTCGATGACCTGTCGGAGTTCGACCTGGACATGGACCTCGGTGGCGAGCCTTCGCCGGCGATCCTGGCCGAGGACGATTTCCTGCTGAGCCTGGATGAAGACATCAAGGACCTGCCGGCCGCACCAGCGCCGGACGTGCCACAAGTGACCCTGGACGATCTGGAGCTGCCGGCCGATTTCGATTTGTCCCTGGCCGATGAAATGGACGTCCCGGCGCCTGCGCAGGTGGTTACCCCTGAGCTGGATGATCTCAGCGCCGAACTGGAAAGCCTGTCCCAAAGCATCAGCGAGCCAAGATTCACGATAGATGACGCCCTGGCAAGCGTGGATGACGAGCCGGAATTCGATTTCCTGTCCGGTACCGACGAAGTCGCCACCAAGCTCGATCTGGCCCAGGCCTACATCGACATGGGCGACAACGATGGTGCCCGCGACATCCTCAATGAGGTGGTGACCGAAGGCGACGACGGCCAGAAGAGCGAAGCCAAGGAGATGCTTGCGCGCCTGGTTTGAGTGATTGACCGGATGTAAACAAAGCGGCAGCCCATTGAGGCTGCCGTTTTTGTTTGCGGGTGATGCGATGGCGTCTGTGCTGCCGCTATCGCGAGCAGGCTCGCTCCCACAGTGGACCGCGTTTTGCCTGAAGAAATGCGGTCCACTGTGGGAGCGAGCCTGCTCGCGAAGGCGACGTCCGATTCGCCACAGTACCTGCTGTTGTACTGGCGTCCTCGTCTGGCAGCCTTATAATGCCCCCCTTTGCGTACATCAGCAGGCTGTCACTCCTTGGCAAACATAGATAACCCGGCCGCCGAAATGGCGGCCGACGGCTTTTTCCGGATCGCGTTGGGCGTTGAATACAAGGGCTCGCGTTATCGTGGCTGGCAGCGTCAGGCCTCCGGCGTGCTCACGGTGCAGGAAACCCTCGAAAACGCCTTGTCCAAGGTGGCCGACTCTCCCGTTTCGCTGCTTTGCGCCGGGCGTACCGATGCCGGCGTACACGCGTGTGGCCAAGTGGTGCACTTCGACACGCAAGTAGAGCGTTCGATGAAGGCCTGGGTCATGGGTGCCAATATCAATTTGCCGCACGATGTCAGCGTCAGTTGGGCCAAGGTCATGCCGGCGCATTTTCATGCCCGGTTCAAGGCCATTGCCCGGCGCTATCGCTACGTGATCTACAACGACCAGATCCGTCCGGCGCACTTGAACGAAGAAATCACCTGGAACCACCGTCCGCTGGACGTCGAGCGCATGGCTGAAGCCGCCCGGTACCTGGTGGGCACCCACGATTTCAGCGCCTTCCGTGCCGGTCAGTGCCAGGCCAAGTCGCCGATCAAGGAGCTTCATCACCTGCGTGTCACGCGCCACGGCAAGATGATCGTGCTGGATATCCGCGCCAGCGCCTTCCTGCACCACATGGTGCGCAACATTGCCGGCGTGCTGATGACCATCGGTGCCGGCGAGCGTCCGGTGGAGTGGATGAAGGAAGTACTGGAGAGCCGTATTCGTCGTACTGGCGGGGTGACGGCGCATCCGTTCGGCCTGTATCTGGTGCAGGTCGAGTACCGCGACGAGTTCCAATTGCCTGAGCGTTACATCGGCCCACATTTCCTCACCGGTTTCAGCGAACTTGACGGCTGACGCCTTCGAACGCTTTTGTTACCATCCGGGACTTTCTCGGATTTGCCGTGGGGTTTTATCGACATGTCAGCCGTTCGCAGCAAGATTTGCGGGATTACCCGCATGGAAGATGCGTTGGCGGCGGTCGAGGCCGGGGCCGATGCCATCGGCTTTGTGTTCTACGCCAAGAGCCCGCGGGGCGTGACCTTCCAGCAGGCGCGCGCGATCATCAAGGCGTTGCCGCCGTTCGTCACCACCGTGGGCTTGTTCGTCAACGCCAGCCGCTGCGAGCTGGGTGAAATCCTCGACGCCGTGCCGCTGGACCTGCTGCAGTTCCATGGCGATGAAAGTGCAGCGGACTGCGAGGGCTGGCATCGTCCGTACATCAAGGCGCTGCGGGTCAAGGCGGGGGATGATATCGCGGCGGCTTGCGATGCTTATCCGAGTGCCAGCGGTATTTTGCTCGACGCCTATGTCGAAGGCGTTCCCGGTGGAACCGGCCATGCGTTCGACTGGTCATTGATACCGCAAGGCTTGAGCAAACCGATTATCCTGGCGGGTGGACTGACCCCGGAAAACGTCGCCGAGGCGGTGGCGCGGGTTCGACCTTATGCCGTGGATGTCAGCGGCGGGGTAGAGGCGAGCAAGGGCATCAAGGATCACGCAAAGATTCAGGCGTTCATCGACGCGGTACGCGGTACGTTGATGTGACGGCTGGCAGACTGCCGCCGTCCATAACAGCACTTGCACAAAGCAGGCATGGCTGAGGGTTTCTTGGGTTGTACGCAGGTCACATTTCCCCGACCCGGCAATCCATTAATCATCGCCGCACACATGAATTTAGCTCAAGGGCATACACGGGGCTGCGAACCAGAGCGTTCGGGCCGCCGGTACTGGAGAAAGAAAGCATGAGCAACTGGTTGGTAGACAAACTGATCCCTTCGATCATGCGTTCCGAGGTCAAGAAGAGCTCGGTGCCTGAAGGTCTTTGGCACAAATGCCCGTCTTGCGAGGCTGTGCTGTATCGTCCGGAGCTGGAAAAGACCCTGGACGTTTGCCCCAAGTGCAATCACCACATGCGTATCGGCGCGCGCGCGCGTATCGACATTTTCCTCGATACCGAAGGTCGTACCGAGCTGGGCGCTGACCTGGAGCCGGTTGACCGCCTGAAATTCCGCGACGGCAAGAAGTACAAGGATCGCCTGACCGCGGCGCAGAAGCAGACCGGCGAAAAAGATGCGCTGATCTCGATGAGCGGTACCCTGCTGGGCATGCCGGTCGTGGTTTCGGCGTTCGAATTCTCCTTCATGGGCGGCTCGATGGGCGCCATCGTTGGTGAGCGCTTCGTGCGCGCCGCCAACTACGCGCTGGAAAAACGCTGCCCGATGATCTGCTTCTCCGCCTCCGGTGGCGCGCGGATGCAGGAAGCCCTGATCTCGCTGATGCAAATGGCCAAGACCTCCGCGGTGCTGGCGCGTCTGCGTGAAGAAGGCATTCCGTTCATCTCCGTACTGACCGACCCGGTCTACGGCGGTGTTTCCGCCAGCCTGGCGATGCTGGGCGACGTGATCGTCGGCGAGCCCAAAGCCCTGATCGGCTTCGCCGGTCCGCGCGTAATCGAACAAACCGTTCGCGAAAAACTGCCGGAAGGCTTCCAGCGCAGCGAGTTCCTGCTGGAGCACGGCGCGATCGACATGATCATTCACCGTCAGGAACTGCGCCCGCGCCTGGGTAACCTGCTGGCGCAAATGATGGGCCTGCCGACGCCGAAATTCGTCGCTGCGCCAATCGAGCCAATCGTGGTTCCACCGGTACCTGCCAACCTATGACCGAACGTACCCTTGGCGAGTGGCTCGCCTACCTTGAGCAGTTGCACCCTTCGGCCATCGACATGGGCCTTGAGCGCTCGCAGCAGGTAGCGTCCCGCATGGGACTGGGCAAGCCGGCGCCTCGGGTGATCACGGTCACCGGCACCAATGGCAAAGGCTCTACCTGTGCATTCGTGGCTTCATTGCTGCGAGCGCAGGGGCAGAGCGTCGGTGTCTACAGTTCTCCGCACCTGCTGCGTTACAACGAGCGGGTGCAGGTCAATGGCGTCGAAGCCACTGACGCCGAGCTTTGCCAGGCTTTCGCGGCGGTCGAAGCCGGTCGCGGCGACACTTCCCTGACCTATTTCGAGATGGGGACCCTGGCGGCGTTCTGGCTGTTTCAACAGTCCGGGCTCGACGCCGTGGTCCTGGAAGTGGGGCTGGGCGGACGCCTGGACACGGTCAACGTGGTGGACGCCGATATGGCGCTGGTCACCAGCATTGGCGTGGATCATGCGGATTACCTGGGCGATACCCGTGAGTCCGTGGCCTTCGAGAAGGCCGGCATCTTCCGCCAGGGCGCGCCCGCGCTCTGCGGTGACCTGAATCCCCCGCAGCCCCTGCTGGACAAGGCGCGCGAGCTCAATTGCCGGTTTTTCCTGCGTGGACGCGATTTTGACCTGGGTGTTACCGATCACAGCTGGCAATGGCGTGGTGTTGATGCTCAAGGACGTGTAGTTGAGCTGCGCGACCTGCCGTTGCTCGATCTGCCGATGGAAAACGCCGCCCTGGCGCTGCAGGCCTATTTGTTGCTAGGTTTGCCTTGGGTGAGTGCGCAGATTATCCAGGCACTGCAAGCGACGCGGATGGTTGGTCGACTCGATCGCCGGCAGGTCGACTGGCAGGGCAAGCGCCTCAATCTGTTGCTGGATGTGGGGCATAACCCCCACGCCGCAGAGTATCTGGCTCGTCGCCTGGCCAGTCGCCCACCGGCCGGCAAGCGTCTGGCGGTATTCGGATTGCTGGCAGACAAGGATCTGGATGGTGTTGTAGGCGAATTGAGTGCTAGTGTCGAGCACTGGGCTGTCGCGCCGCTGGATTCGCCTCGGGCGCGACCGGTGGCCGACTTGCGCGAGGCGCTGGACAAGCGCGGTGCTTCGGTGACGTCCTATGGCAGCGTGGCCGCCGCTCTGGAAGGGCAGTGTGCACAGGCGACGAGCGACGACGAGATTCTGTTGTTCGGATCATTCTATTGTGTTGCCGAGGCCCTTGAGTGGCTGGCCCGGCGCTCCACGGAGGAAGTGGCAAATGGCATTGCTGGATAAGGCTTACAAGCAGCGCATGGTCGGCGCCCTGGTCCTGGTGGCGCTTGCCGTGATTTTCCTGCCGATGCTGTTTTCCCGCCAGGATGAGCAGCGCCAGGTGACGGTCCAGGCCCCGGCTGCGCCGCAAGCACCGGCGATACCGCAAGTGCAGGTGGAGCCCGTGGTGGTGCCTGAACCGCAAGCCCTGCCGCAGGAGCCCGTGCCGAGCGACGAAGAAATCGCCCAGCAGGAAGCGCCGGTTGCGCCGGTTGCGCCTGTCGCTCCGGCGCCCACCGCCAAGCCGGTCACGCCGCCCCCTGCACCAGCCCCCGTCCCGGCGCTGGCTGCCAAGCCCGCCACAGCGCCGTCGCAGCCGATCAGCGCCGCGCCGGGCAAACCGGATACCAGCCAAAGCCGTGTCGACGCCAATGGCCTGTCGGTCAGTTGGTCGGTGCAACTGGCCAGCCTGGCCAATCGTGAAAGCGCGGAAAAACTGCAGAAAACCCTGCGCAGCCAGGGTTACAATGCCTACATCCGTACTGCCGACGGCAAGAATCGCGTGTTTGTCGGGCCGTTGATCGAGCGTGCAGAGGCCGATCGCCTGCGCGACTTGTTGAATCGCCAGCAGAACCTCAAGGGGTTTGTCGTACGCTTTCAGCCAGAACGTGGCTAAATCTATCGTCACGATTTGAAATGCACTGACAATCGCAGCTTACCGATAAGCATGGGCTCTGCTAAAATGCGCCGCCTTATCCGTCTGTAGGCTGCACTGTGCCATTTACCTGGGTTGACTGGGCGATCGTTGCAATCGTCGCCATCTCCGCTTTGATCAGTCTGAGCCGCGGCTTCGTCAAAGAAGCACTGTCGCTGGTGACCTGGATCATCGCAGGAGCCGTTGCCTGGATGTTCGGTGGCTCATTGTCCGAGTACCTCGCCGGATATATCCAGACCCCATCGGCTCGTGTGATCACGGGCTGCGCCATCATGTTTGTCGCCACGCTGATCGTAGGCGCAATGATCAATTATCTTATCGGCGAGTTGGTTCGCGTCACCGGGCTATCCGGGACCGATCGATTCCTCGGCATGGCTTTCGGCGCAGCGCGTGGCGTATTGCTGGTGGTCGTGGCGGTCGGGCTGTTGAGCCTGGGGCCGGTACAGCAGGACGGGTGGTGGAAAGAGTCCCAACTCGTGCCAAAATTTTTATTGGTCGCCGACTGGTCCAAAAACCTGATTCTCGGGTGGAGCAGTCAGTGGCTTGCCAGCGGTATCAGCGTACCCGTTGATATACCGTTCAAGGAGCAGCTCTTGCCGATGGCCAAAACGCCTCAGTGAGTGTTGTTCAGTTCAGATCCATTAAGTAGGGGTTGCGTCGCATGTGTGGCATCGTCGGTATCGTCGGTAAGTCGAACGTCAATCAGGCGCTGTATGACGCGCTAACCGTCCTCCAGCACCGCGGCCAGGACGCTGCCGGTATCGTGACCAGCCATGATGGCCGGTTATTCCTGCGCAAGGACAACGGCCTGGTGCGTGACGTGTTCCATCAGCGTCACATGCAGCGTCTGGTCGGCCACATGGGCATTGGTCATGTGCGCTACCCGACCGCGGGCAGCTCGACCTCGGCCGAAGCTCAACCGTTTTACGTCAACTCGCCTTACGGCATCACCCTGGCGCACAACGGTAACCTGACCAACGTTGAACAACTGGCCAAGGAGATTTACGAATCTGACCTGCGCCACGTCAACACCAGCTCCGATTCGGAAGTACTGCTGAACGTGTTCGCACACGAGCTGGCCCAGCGCGGCAAGCTGCAGCCGACCGAAGAAGACGTGTTCGCTGCCGTCACCGACGTGCACAACCGTTGCGTCGGTGGCTACGCGGTAGTGGCCATGGTGACCGGCTACGGCATCGTCGGTTTCCGCGACCCGCACGGCATCCGTCCGATCGTGTTCGGCCAGCGTCACACCGACGAAGGCGTCGAGTACATGATCGCCTCCGAGAGCGTGTCCCTGGACGTGCTCGGTTTCACCCTGATTCGCGACCTGGCCCCGGGTGAAGCGGTCTACATCACCGAAGACGGCAAGCTGCACACCCGTCAGTGCGCGACCAACCCGTCCCTGACCCCGTGCATCTTCGAACACGTCTACCTGGCGCGTCCGGACTCGATCATCGACGGTGTGTCGGTGTACAAGGCCCGCCTGCGCATGGGCGAGAAGCTCGCCGAGAAGATTCTGCGCGAACGTCCTGATCACGACATCGACGTGGTCATCCCGATTCCGGACACCAGCCGCACCGCGGCCCTGGAGCTGGCGAACCACCTGGGCGTGAAGTTCCGCGAAGGTTTCGTGAAGAACCGCTACATCGGCCGGACCTTCATCATGCCGGGCCAGGCTGCGCGGAAAAAATCCGTACGCCAGAAGCTCAATGCCATCGAGCTGGAATTCCGCGGCAAGAATGTGATGCTGGTGGACGACTCCATCGTGCGCGGCACCACCTGCAAGCAGATCATCCAGATGGCGCGCGAAGCGGGCGCCAAGAACGTGTACTTCTGCTCCGCGGCCCCGGCCGTGCGTTTCCCGAACGTCTACGGCATCGACATGCCGAGCGCCCACGAGCTGATCGCCCACAACCGTTCGACCCAGGACGTTGCGGACCTGATCGGTGCCGACTGGCTGATCTATCAGGACCTGCCTGACTTGATCGAAGCGGTCGGTGGCGGCAAGATCAAGATCGACAAGTTCGATTGCGCGGTGTTCGACGGCCAGTACGTCACCGGCGACGTCGACGAGGCTTACCTGAACAAGATCGAGCAGGCGCGTAACGATGCCTCCAAGGTCAAGACCCAGGCAGTCAGTGCGATCATCGATCTGTACAACAACTGATTTCTACCGGCCCTGAGGGGCCGGTTTTGTATCCGGCTTTTAATTTACGAGAATAGGGAAAGGAGTGACAGCATGAGTCAGGATTGGGATGCCGGTCGGTTGGACAGCGACCTCGACGGCGTAGCGTTCGATACCCTGGCCGTACGTGCCGGTCAGCACCGTACGCCGGAAGGCGAACACGGTGATCCGATGTTCTTCACTTCCAGCTATGTCTTCCGCACCGCCGCCGATGCGGCCGCGCGTTTTGCCGGGGAAGTGCCGGGTAACGTCTACTCGCGCTACACCAACCCGACAGTGCGTGCCTTCGAAGAGCGCATTGCCGCCCTGGAAAGCGCTGAGCAAGCCGTGGCCACCGCCACCGGCATGGCCGCGATCATGGCCGTGGTGATGAGCCTGTGCAGTGCCGGCGATCACGTGCTGGTGTCGCGTAGCGTGTTCGGCTCGACCATCAGCCTGTTCGAGAAGTACTTCAAGCGCTTCGGCATCGAAGTCGACTACGTGCCCCTGGCGGACTTGTCCGGCTGGGATGCGGCGATCAAGGCCAACACCAAATTGCTGTTCGTCGAATCGCCGTCCAACCCGCTGGCGGAACTGGTGGACATCGCGGAACTTGCGAAAATCGCCCATGCCAAGGGCGCGATGCTGGTGGTCGACAACTGCTTCTGCACCCCGGCGCTGCAACAGCCCCTGAAATTGGGCGCGGACATCGTCGTGCACTCGGCGACCAAGTTCATCGACGGCCAGGGCCGTTGCATGGGCGGTGTCGTGGCCGGGCGCAGCGAGCAGATGAAAGAAGTGGTCGGCTTCCTGCGGACCGCCGGGCCGACCCTGAGCCCGTTCAACGCCTGGATCTTCCTCAAGGGCCTGGAAACCCTAAACCTGCGGATGAAGGCCCATTGCGCCAACGCCCAGCAACTGGCCGAATGGCTGGAGCAGCAGGACGGCATCGAGAAAGTCCATTACGCCGGTCTCAAGAGCCATCCGCAGCACGAGCTGGCCCTGCGTCAGCAGAAGGGCTTCGGTGCGGTGGTGAGTTTCGAGGTCAAGGGCGGCAAAGAGGGCGCCTGGCGCTTTATCGATGCCACCCGTCTGATTTCGATCACCGCCAACCTGGGCGACAGTAAAACCACCATCACCCACCCAAGCACCACCTCCCATGGCCGCCTGGCGCCGCAGGAGCGTGAGGCCGCGGGCATTCGTGACAGCCTGATCCGCATCGCGGTCGGCCTTGAAGACGTGGCAGACCTGCAAGCCGACCTGGCGCGCGGGTTGGCTGCCTTGTGATCGAGTTGTCCACGCCACTGGGTTCCAATGGCCGCGTTGCACTGGTGACCGGTGCGGCGCGGGGCATCGGCCTGGGTATTGCGGCCTGGTTGATCAGTGAAGGCTGGCAAGTGGTGCTGACGGACCTGGACCGGGCGCGTGGCTCGAAGGTGGCGAAGGTGCTTGGCGACAACGCCTGGTTCATCGCCATGGACGTCTCGAACGAAGGGCAGGTGGCGCTGGGTGTTGCCGAGGTGCTGGGGCAGTTCGGGCGCCTGGATGCGCTGGTGTGCAATGCGGCGGTTGCCGATCCGCATAACATCACCCTGGAAAGCCTCGACCTGGCTTACTGGAACCGGGTGCTGGCGGTGAACCTCAGTGGGCCGATGCTGTTGGCCAAGCACTGTGCGCCGTACCTGCGGGCGCATAGCGGGGCGATCGTCAACCTGGCCTCGACCCGCGCCGGGCAGTCCGAACCCGACACCGAGGCCTATGCCGCGAGCAAGGGCGGTCTGCTGGCCTTGACTCACGCACTGGCTATCAGCCTTGGCCCGGAGATTCGGGTCAATGCGGTCAGCCCCGGCTGGATCGATGCGCGGGACCCTTCCGTGCGCCGTGCCGAGCCGCTGACCGATGCAGACCATGCCCAGCATCCGGCGGGCAGGGTAGGGACGGTCGAGGACGTGGCGGCGATGGTGGCCTGGCTGCTGTCGAAGAACGCCGGTTTTGTCACGGGTCAGGAGTTCGTGGTGGACGGCGGCATGACCAAGAAGATGATTTACGAGCAGTGAGGGGCAGCTTCAAGCTTCAAGCTGCAAGTAAAAGCAGACTGTGCCATGCCTGCTTACGCAGTCCCGCTCTTCTCTTGCCGCTTGAAGCTTGCCGCTAAAAGCTGTTTTTGAAAAAAACTTCAATCCTGCTATTGACTTAGGTTCGCTACCTGCGTAAATTTCGCGGCCTCGGAGATGCAAACGGGTGATTAGCTCAGCTGGGAGAGCGTCTGCCTTACAAGCAGAATGTCGGCGGTTCGATCCCGTCATCACCCACCACTCCCGAGAAGCTTGCGAAAGCAAGAGGTAGGCTGAAATGCCTCCACCGACGCGCAGCGGTAGTTCAGTCGGTTAGAATACCGGCCTGTCACGCCGGGGGTCGCGGGTTCGAGTCCCGTCCGCTGCGCCATATTTTACGAATCGGATTTGTTCGGTTCGCGATTGAAAAGCACCGAAGCTTTCAATCAAGCGAGTTAATTGAGCGTCAGCTCAAAGCGATACGCAGCGGTAGTTCAGTCGGTTAGAATACCGGCCTGTCACGCCGGGGGTCGCGGGTTCGAGTCCCGTCCGCTGCGCCATATCTGCCCCGAGGCCCACTGAACGCCTTGGAGCTACGAAGAAAGCCGCTGGTTTACTTCGAGTCGATAGCAAAGACCCTGGTCGAAAGGCCGGGGTTTTTTGTGTCTGGAATTTGGCTTTTCTCCTCTATGACGCCTCCCGTCCAATCTTTCTGCGCATCTGCTGCATAAAGCATCTGCTGACGGTAGGCAAACGCCTGCTGAGCTACCAGCGTCGCAGTCTTGAACAGGCCAACCTGAGTGCGTTGGCGTCCCTGCACTCATGAAACACCAGAGCGAATACCAGCCGAATATAAGGCTGCAGGGTTCCCCTGCAACATAGAATCTCCCACAGGGAGATTTGTGCTGTTCATTGAATCTATGCAACAACGCAAAACCAGTGTGGGAGCGAGCTTGCTCGCGATAGCGGCATAAGCGACACCGCAAGGCTCAGCCTTGGAAGTACACCGCATGGGTATGGGTGTACTCATACACCCCGTGCTTGCCATCCGCTCCACCAATCTGCTGCGTCGAAAAGCCCCGGTTTTTTGATTTCTTGGTCAGTTTTTGTTTTCCGCGAGCGCATAAACCTTTAAAGTTAACCTTTCGGTCAGCTTTGCACTGTCATCACAGCCCTTTGCACCGTCAAAAAGGGCTTCTGCAAGACTCGAGATTTCCAGAACATAACCAGAAGGGCGGCCCCCATGACCGCCCAGAGGATGATCCATGTCCAACCGTGAAATATCCCGGCGCTCATTCCTTCAGGGCGGGCTGGTGGCGGGTGTGAGCGTGACGCTTACACCGCTCAGCAGTCAGGCGCTGGCAGCCTTGATGGAAAACAGCGTCACTGTGCCGTCCGAGCAATGGCTGGGCAACAACGGCAAGGCGCGCGCCCGTAACGATGCCTTGTCCAAGGTCTGCGGCAGCAAGGTCTTTGCCCGCGACATCCGTGCCAAGGACATGCCGGGCTGGCCACAGCAGCAAGGCCACGCCATGCTGCTGAAAACCATCAAGGCCGACCGCATCTACGCAGGTGTAGACCTGTCGTGGCTCGGCGCCGAATTGCAGCCGGACCGCATCGTCACCGCCGAAGACCTGGTCAAGGACGGCATCGTCTTCCCGGAAGAACACGCCCCCGATCCACTGTTGCCGGCCGGCAAGGTGCCGATGTTCATCGGCCACCCGGTGGCGATCCTGATCTGGAACGACTTCGAGCGCTTCCGCCAGGCCAAGGCCCAGCTCAAGTTCAATGACAAAGCAATCCGCTATGGCGATAAAGCGCCGTTCTACGAAGGCGACCCGTACGGCAGCTTCCGCTACGTGCGTGTCGGCGGTGCGACCTCGGCCGACGAAGACGAATTCGCCAGCCTCAAGGATTCGATCCTGTTCCCGATGCTGCGCAACCGCCGTCCGGTATGGGATTCCCAACCGAACCTGCACGGCAACCTGACCGAGCGCGGCTTGTTCTACGCCGAGCGCATGAAGCAGCAGATCGATACGCCGCCAGACAACTGGCTGGTGTTCGACGAGCGCTACAAGACCCCGTCGATCGAACCCGCTGCGATGGAGCCGGACAACGGCAACGGCTGGTACGACCCGGCGACCAAGACCCTGCACTTTGTCGTTGCGACGCAGTGCCCGCTGGAGACCGCGACCGAGACCGCGAAGATGATCGCGCCGTCACGTTTCGGCCTGGCCAACCTGAACATGCACCCCGGCTACACCGTGGGCTACGGCTCCAAGGACCACAACATTTTTGTGTACTACGCGGCGCTTGCGGCGTTGTACGGCGCCGGTGTGCCGGTACGCCTGGCCAACGATCGCTACGAGCAATTCCAGAGTGGCATCAAGCGTCACCCGTTCGACATCCGTTATCAATTGGCGGTGGACAAGACCGACCACAGCTTCAAGATCTTCCGCGCCGAGATGAGCGTCGATGGCGGCGGACGGGTCAACTACAGCCCGTCGGTGGCGGCAGTAGGCGCCACGGCGGCGCAGTCGATCTACTACATGCCGCAGAACGATCTGCAGGTCACCGCCTATCACTCGCGCGCGGTCGAAGCCGGGTCGATGCGAGGCTACGGCACGCTGCAGAGCATGGCGTCCACCGAGATGATGGTCGATGAAATTGCCGATCGCCTCGGTGTCGATGCCATTGAACTTCGGCGCAAGAATGCCCTGCGTTCGGGCATGAAAAACACCCAGGGCGCGGTCCCGGCCGGTGCCTTGCGCCTGCACGAAATTCTCGACAAGGCTGCGGTCAACGAAGTCTGGAAAAACCGCAACGCGATCAAGCAACAACGCGAAGCGGCGGACCCGGACCACTGGTATGGCGTCGGTTTCGCCATCTGCCAGAAAGACTTCGGCACCGGTTCCGAAGCACCCATGGCCAGCATCGAATACACCGTTGATGGCCGCATCACCCTGCGCCACATCGGTATCGAAATCGGTACCGGCATGTCCACCTCACAGGCGATGGTGGTGGCCGATTTCCTCGGCAACCCGGCGCACGAAGTGAAGACCGGCGAAACCGAGTGGAAGGAGTTGCAGCTGATCAGCGGCGGCAACCCGTACATCATGAGCCAGGCCGAGCAGGACAACTTCCTGCGCAATCCGCGCTGGGTCGGCAAGGTCGCGTCGGCGTCGTCGGCGACCAACTCCGCCTACTACTTCAGCCACGCCACCCGTGAAGCGGCGCGTGTGCTGTTCAACCACGGCCTGTGGCCGGCGGCGCTGGAGATCTGGCGCCAAGGCCCCTATGGCGGCCAGGCCAACCCTTACGTGGTGCGCCGCGAAGACGCCCATTGGGTCGATGGCAAACTCACCGCCAACGGCATGGAACCCTTGCCGTTCGCCGTGCTGGCCAAACGTGCCCACGAGCGCGGCCTGGTCACCGGTGCCACGGTGCACGGCTTCAACCGCTGGAGCTGGGCCGAGGCCGAGTACAGCATCGACGGCGTGCGTGAACGTCTGCCGCTCGATGGCCTGGCGGTCAAGTACGGCGACGGTGCGCCGAAGGCGAAGAAAGCGCAAATGAACAGCGCCGGTTTCCATCTGCTGGTTCGGCAGAACATCGCCTACCCGCCAACCCAGTTGAACAACGCGGCAGTGACCTACTACAGCCCGGTGGCGACGCTGGTGGAAGTGAAAGTGAACAAGGGCTCGGCCGAAGTGCAAGTGCTCAACCACCACTCGTGGGTCGAGTGCGGCCGGGTGCTGGTGCCGGAACTGGTCAAGGGCCAGCTCGAAGGCGGCATCGCCATGGGCATCGGCCATGCCTTGATGGAAGAAATGCCGCTGTACGAAGGCGGGCCGGGGGAGGGCGACTGGAACTTCAACCGTTACCGCTTGCCGATGGCGCGGCACGTGGCGGTGTGGAAACAGACCGCGGAAATCCTGCCGCCGCTGTCGCCGAGCGATCCGTCCAAGGGCATCGCCGAGGTGGTGATGATCCCGGTGGTCGGTGCCATCGGCAACGCCGTGGCCCACGCCATCGGCAAACGTGTCCGCGACCTGCCTATCACTTCTGCACGCATCAAGGAGGCCCTCAATGGCTAACCGTCCGCTTCAACTGACCCTCAACGGTCAATCCGTCGGCCCGGTGGACATCCCTGATGACCTGCCGATGATCGACTACCTGCACGAATACAAAAACCTCACCGGCTCGCGGCTGGGCTGTGGCCAGGGCATCTGCCACGCCTGTGTGGTGATCGTCGACAACCCCGACGGCACCAGCGAAGAAGTGCGCACCTGCATCACCGGCGCGCACTATTTCGAAGGCAAGAAAGTACGGACCATCGAAGGTCATGCGACCCGTGACGAGCAGGGCAAGGTCACCGAGCTGAACCCGATCCAGCAGCGCTTCGTCGACGAATTCGCCTTCCAGTGCAGCTACTGCGCACCGGGTTTTGTCAATGCCGCGACGGTGCTGGTGGAAAAACTGCAACGTCAGCCGATCGTCAAGAGCCAGCTGGAAAAAGTCATCGAGGACAGCCTCGGTCATCACATCTGCCGTTGCACCGGGTACGTGCGCTACTACAGCGCCACGCGCAACGTGCTGACCGATCTCGGCCTGGTCAAGGAGGGTTAAGCATGAAGCATCTACTTACCCGCCTGACGCTGGCGGTCGGCCTGGCTGCGCCTGTGTTGCTGGCGCAGGCGGATGATCAGGTTGTTCGTGGGGCTTACCTGGCCCGCGCCGCTGACTGTATGGCTTGTCATACCGCGCCGGGTGGCGCGCCCTATGCCGGTGGGCTGCCGATCGTCTCGCCGTTCGGTACGATCTACGGCACCAACATCACTCCGAGCAAAGAGCACGGCATCGGCCTGTACAACGATGACGAGTTCTTCGCTGCGCTCACCGAAGGCAAGCGTCGTGATGGCGCCAACCTGTACCCGGCGATGCCGTACACCTCGTATCACCTGATGCCGCGTGAGGATTCCGACGCGATTCACGCCTACCTGAAAACCGTCGAGCCGATTGAACGTGCCGCGCCAGTCACAAGCCTGAGCTTTCCGTTCAACGTGCGCCTGGGCCTGATGGGCTGGAACATGATGTACGGCAAGGACGTGAAGCTGGCGCCGGCCGAAGGCAAAAGCGAAGCCTGGAAACGCGGCCAGTACATGGTCGACGTGCTCGGTCACTGCGGCGAATGCCACACCCCACGTGGCTTGCCTGGTGCTATGCAGCAGGACAAGCGCATGACCGGCGGCATCCTCAATGGTTATCTGGCCCCGAGCCTGCTGGCCACTGATTTGGCTGCCCGCGGCTGGAATCATCAGGACCTGAGTTCGTTCCTCAAGCACGGCATGAGCGCCCAAGGCACCATGTTCAACGAGATGTTCCCGGTGTTCCACAACAGCACCCAGGGCCTCAACGATCCGGACCTGGCGGCGATGGCGACCTTCCTGCTCGGCGACCAGCCACCGGCGGCGAAAGTGCTGACCGACGTGCCACTGGACCAGCTCAGTGCCAGCGCGCAGCGCGGGCGTCAGGACTACCTGAACGTCTGTGCCGGTTGCCACGCGCCAGGTGGCGAAGGCAAACCGCACATCGCCGTGGCCATGCGCGGCAATACCACCTTGCGCCTGGAAGATCCGCGCAACCTGGTGCGGGTGATCGACGATGGCATCGGCGAACAGAAGTTCGCAGGCTTCGAACACATGCAACCCATGCCGGGTTTCGCGCAGAAGCTCACCGACGAGCAGCTTGCGGATTTGTTGAACTACCTGCGCCAAGGGTGGGGCGGTCAGCCGGGTGATCTGGCCTTGAGCGATGTGCAGAAGCTGCGGGCCGATGCGCCGCCGCTCGAGCACAAGGCGCACTGACATGCAGCATCTGGATCTGCAAGTGGTGCGGCGGGCGCTGGCGTGGTCGGCGGCCGGGCAGCGTGTCTGGCTGTGCAGCGTACTCGCCACTTACGGCTCGGCGCCGCGTGCGCCGGGTTCGTTACTGGCGGTGAATGCTGAAGGGCAGTGGATCGGCTCGCTGTCCGGCGGGTGTGTCGAGGAGGACTTCCTCGAGCGCGTCGCCGAAGGGGCATTCGAGCAAGCGGTCAGCGTCGTGCGCTACGGCGAAGGCGATGACCCGCGCTCGCGAGTCAGCCTGCCCTGCGGTGGCGTGCTCGATGTGCTGGTGGAAAAACTTGAGCCTGTCTGCGAGGTGCAGGCGCATCTGCGGGAGCTGGAGTCGGCGCTGTTGGGTCGACGTCGGCTGATCCGTGAAGTCGACCTGGCCAGCGGCGCGCGCAACCTGTTCGATGATCGCGAGCAGGGCGTGCGCGTCGAACGCGAGATCGATCGCGTCAGGCTGCGCATCGGCGCGGCGCAGCGCCTGTTGCTGGCCGGGTATTCCAGTGTGGCGCAGGCCTGCGCGGAGTTTGCCGTGGGCCTGGGCTTCGAGGTGATTCTTTGCGATCCGCGGGACGAAGTACTGGAAGGCGTGGTGCTGGACAACGTGGAGATTCGTCGTCAATTGCCATCGGTGTTCATCGCCGACGGCGGCTGCCATAGCGACACGGCGGTGGTGGCGCTGACCCACGATCCGCGCATCGATGACCTGGCAATGATGGAAGCGGTGCGTACCGACGCGTTCTACATCGGCGTGATGGGTTCCCTGCAGACTTCGCAAAAGCGCTTCGAGCGGCTGCGGCGCATTGGTGGGCTGGGGGAGGCGGAACTGGCGCGGATCCATGCGCCCATCGGGCTGAATCTGGGCAGCAAGACCCCGGCGGAAATCGCCTTGGCGGTGCTCGCCGATATCCTGCGAATTCGCAGTGGGATCGCTCGCGATCGACTTTGAAGCGGCCCCGATCAGGGGCAAGGCTTGTTTTAAACGAGGCTCGTCGCTTGATTGGACGAGCCTTTTTTGTTGTGCGTCATTCTTGACACTGTCCGGTCAGCTTCTCTAGGATGCTGCTCATGCGCCGATTTAAACAGCTACTTGCGGGGCGCCAGGTGACTTATTCAGTTGCCGACAGAAGCTTGAAGCAGGCTTCGAAATACCGCTAAAGCGCTGGTTCGGTGTTGCCTCTCACCTGCCATGCAGACTTTTTGAGGCAGAGACACGACACGATGAATGCACTAAGCCCCGTTGTACGTCCCGCGCCGATCACGGCACATCTCACCCAGCGCAATCCAAAAATCCTGCTTGGCGGTAAACATCAGCCGACGCTGCTGCGTTACCTCGATGGTTGGCCACGTCGTACCGGTGGGCCGGCAGCTTTCCTGATCCAGTTTGTCGAAGACGGTGAATCCCTGGCGCGCTTTGCCGCGGACAGTTTCGATCTGGCAGTGATTCAGTCGCCGAGCGTCGAAGACGCCGCTGAAATGATCAGGCAACTGACCCGCGTTGCCCGGCAAGGGCTGATCACCCGTCGCTGAGGCACGCTGAGGCCTCAGGGATAGTCGATCGCCACGATGTACACACATTGCTCCCCCGTCGGTGTCTGGACCCGTACTTCGGCGTCCAGTGCCTTGCCGATCAGGGCACGGGCCAATGGCGAGTCGATGCTGATCAGGCCCTGTTTCAAGTCCAGTTCATCCGGGCCGACGATGCGATAGCGTGATTGCTTGCCATCCTCGTCCTCGATGGTCACCCAGGCGCCAAAATAGACTTTGTTCGGATCGCTGGGCTTTTCGCTGACGACCTTGAGGGCTTCCAGGCGTTTGGTCAGGAAGCGCACGCGACTGTCGATTTCGCGCAGCATTTTTTTGCCGTAGGTGTACTCGGCGTTTTCCGAACGATCGCCCTGGGCTGCCGCTTCGCTGACCGCTTGCGTCACTTGGGGGCGGCGTACGTGCCACAGTTCATGAAACTCGGCGCGCATCCGCGCTTCACCTTCGGGGGTGATCAGCGCGGTACCGGCGGTACGGGGAGGGCGATAACGGCTCATGGCAACTTTTCTTCGAGTCAGGAGCGCTTGAGTCTATCAACCCTCGCGCAGGACTGTCAGGGGGCTGGCGTTCAAGGCACGCCGGGTGCCGAACACGCCGGCGCCGCCGATCAGCACGGCGCCGATCAGTGGCAGTACCAATAGCCACGGATGCGGATGCCAGGGCAGGTCAAAGGCGTAACGGTAGAGCACCAGGCTGACGACTTCCGAACCCAGTGCCGCGAGCAAGCCGCTGACCGCACCCAGCAACCCGAACTCGATCCGTCGCGCCTTCACCAGCAATTGCCGTTCGGCCCCCAACGCTCGCAACAGGGCGCCCTGGCGGATGCGTTCATCCAGGGTCGCCTGCAGACCGGAGAACAGCACCGCCATTCCCGCCGCCAGGACAAACAGCAGCACGTACTCCACCGCCAGGGTGACCTGGGCGAGGATGCTGCGCAGTTGCGCCAGCAGTGCTTCGACTTGCAGGATCGTCACCGCCGGAAAACTGCGCGACAGGTCGACGATCTGCTGGTCATGCCCCGCCGCCAGATAGAAGCTGGTCAGGTAGGTCGCCGGTAAATCCTTCAGGGTGCCGGGCTGGAAGATCATGAAGAAGTTCGGCTGGAAGTTGTCCCAGTTGATCTCCCGCAGGCTGGTGACTTTCGCCTCGCGATTGGCGCCGCCCACAGTAAAGACCAGGTGATCGCCGAGCTTGAGCTTCAGGCTTTCGGCGACCTTGCCCTCTACCGACACACCGGGGATTTCATCCGGCGGTTGCTCTGGCCACCAATTGCCGGCGGTGATCTTGTTGTCTGCGGGCAGGTCCGCCGCCCAGGTCAGGCTCAGGTCACGCTGGATCGCCCGGTCACCCGCCGACTCCTTGGTGACGATTTGCTGCACCGGTTCGCCATTGATGCTGATCAGGCGCCCCGGCACAACCGGGTACAGCGGCGCGGACTGCGCCGACAACGAGATCAGGCGATCTGTGAACGCCTGTTTGTCCGCGGGCAGGATGTTCAGGGCGAAATAGTTAGGGGCGTTTTTCGGTAACTGGTTTTGCCAGGTATCCAGCAACTCGCCACGCAGCAGGGCGATCAACGCCATCGACAGCAGGATCAGGCCGAATGCCAGGGACTGCCCGGCGGCTGCCAACGGATGGCGCAGCAATTGGCCAAGCCCCAGGCGCCAAGGTAGGGAGGCACGGGCCAGCATGCGTCGCAGGCTTTTCAACAGCAGTAACAGCAGGGCGCCCAGTACCAGTGCCGCGACTACGCCGCCACCGAGCAGGGCGAAGGTCAATAACAGGTCCAGGCTCAGGCGCCACATGATCAGCCCAAGGGCACCCAATGCGGCGCCGTAGACCATCCAGGTGCTGGAAGGAATCGGCAGCAGGTCCCGCCGCAGCACCCGCAAGGGTGGAACCCGACCCAACGCCGCCAGCGGCGGCAGGGCAAAACCGGCCAAGGCCACCAGTCCGGTGCCGATACCGGCGATGGCCGGGAACAGGCCGCCCGGTGGCACGTCGGTCGGCAGCAAGTCAGACAGCAGGGCAAACAGTCCCAGTTGCGCCAGCCAGCCGATGGCGGCGCCAATGAGGCTGGCGAGCAGGCCGAGCACGGTCAGCTGCAGACTGAACAGCACCATGGTTTCCCGACGGGACAGGCCGAGGCAACGCAACAGCGCGCTGGCATCGAAGCGGCGGGTGGCGAAGCGGGTCGCCGACAACGCCACGGCCACCCCGGCCAGCAGCACCGCCACCAGGCTGGCCATGTTCAGATAGCGCTCGGCCTTGCCCAGCGCGCCGCCGATCTGCCGGTTGCCATCGCGGGCATCCTGGATGCGCTGGTTGGCGGCCAAGCCGGGTTTGATCAGTTGACGATAGGTTTCCAGGGCCGAGGCATCGCCGCGCCAGAGCTCACGGTAGCTGACCCGACTGCCGGGTTGCACCACGCCAGTCGCTTCCAGGTCACTGAGGTTGATCAACACCCGCGGCGTCAGGCTGTAGAAGTTGCCGGCGCGGTCGGGTTCGTAGGTCAGCACCCGTGCCAGCTTCAGGGTTTTCATGCCGACATCGATGCTGTCGCCGATCTTCAAGTCCAGCGCCGTCAGCAACCGAGCTTCGACCCAGGCCTCACCGGGTTTCGGCCCGCCGCCGGGTTCTTCCGGAGCGAAAGGCGCAGGGGCGCTTTTCAGTTCGCCGCGCAGGGGGTAGACGCTATCGGCCGCCTTGATGCTGGACAACTGGATGCCGTTGTCCGTGGCGATGACACTGGAAAACTCCACCACCTGGGCGTGCTCGAGGCCCAGCTCGGTGCCGCTTCTTACTTGCTCCGGGCGCGCTGGCGAGCTGCCTTCGAGCAGCAGGTCGGCACCGAGAAACTCGGTGGCGCGCAACATCATCGCGCCATTCAGGCGCGCACCGAAGTAGCCGATGGCGGTACTGGCGGCCACAGCGACCACGAGGGCAAAAAACAGCACGCGCAGTTCACCGGCGCGGGCATCGCGCAACAGTTGACGGACGGCGAGACTGAACAGGCGCAACAGCGGCAGGCGTGCCATCAAGGCTCCAGGGGGGCGACCAGCAGGCCGGCTTCAAGACGGATCAGGCGCCGGCAGCGGTGTGCCAGGCGTTCATCGTGAGTCACCAGCACCAGGGTCGTGCCGCGTTCCTGGTTGAGTTCGAATAGCAGGTCGCTGATGCGCTCGCCGGTATGGCTGTCGAGGTTGCCGGTGGGCTCGTCGGCGAACAGCACATCGGGTTCGGCGGCAAACGCGCGGGCAATCGCCACGCGCTGCTGTTCACCGCCGGAGAGCTGGCGTGGCGAGTGGGTCAGGCGTTGCCCAAGGCCGACCCGCTGCAACAGCTCGGTGGCACGGCCGCGGGCGTCCTGGCGGCCATCGAGCTCCAGTGGCAGCATGACGTTTTCCAGGGCGTTGAGACTGTCGAGCAGTTGGAATGACTGGAAGACGAAGCCCACATGTTCAGCGCGGATGCGTGCACGCTGGTCTTCGTCGAGATTGCTCAGGCCCTGGCCGGCGAGGGTGACTTCACCGCTGCTCGGCAAGTCGAGGCCGGCGAGCAGGCCCAGCAGGGTGGATTTCCCGGAACCGGAGGCGCCGACGATGGCCAGACTGTCGCCCTTGTTCAGTTCCAGGCTGAGTTCGTGCAGGATGGTCAGTTCACCTTCCGCGCTGGGAACCACTTTGCTAAGGTTCTTCGCGGTGAGAATGCTTGCGCCCATGGAGAATCCGATGCGTGTGTGGTTTTTGAGTGCTGGCCTGGCCTTGATATGCATGGCCCAGAACGCAGCGGCGGGTACAGTCCTGATCGTTGGCGATAGTATCAGCGCCGGTTTCGGACTGGATACCCGGTTGGGGTGGGTGTCGTTGCTCGAGCAGCGGCTCAAGCGTGAAGGTTTCGACGATAAGGTGGTCAATGCGTCTATCAGCGGCGACACCAGTGCCGGAGGCCAGGCACGCCTGCCGGCGCTGCTTGCAGAGCATAAGCCGGAGTTGGTGATCCTAGAGTTGGGGGGCAATGACGGCCTGCGCGGCTTGCTGCCAACACAATTGCAACAAAATCTTGCGTCGATGATTCAGCAGTCGCAGGAGGCGGGCGCCAAAGTGCTGCTGCTGGGCATGCAATTGCCGCCCAATTATGGCGTGCGCTACACCAAGGCTTTCGCCGAGGTCTACACCGACCTGGCCAATGAGAAAAACATCCCGCTGGTACCGTTTTTCCTCGACGGCGTGGGCGGTCATCCGGACTTGATGCAGGCCGATGGCATTCACCCGGCAGCCGGGGCTCAGGACAAGTTGCTGGAAAATGTCTGGCCTACGCTAAAACCGCTGTTATGACACTTTTCTAGGAGCAGGCTTTCGGCTAAGGTGGCGCCCCCGATTTGGAGCCCCCGATGCCGCGTTCTGCCTGGTCACTTTATGCCTATCAACTGATCGAGCCTGACGAACAGCTGGATCTGTTCGCCTGCCAGGAAGTGCGCGTACACCTGGTGACCCGACAACTGGAGCTGGGCGGCTCGGCGGACCGGACCCTGTGCGGCAGTCTGCTGCCGGCTCAGCCACGCTGGTCGAACGTCGATCGCCGGGTGTTCCAGGACCAGCGCCTGTGCTCGTTGTGCCGGGCCATTCTTGAATCGCAAAAGCGTGGCACCTCGCCGATTTGGCCGGAGTTGCGGTTCGAGCTTTGATCATTGCTGCGGAAACGGCGGCTTAGCGAAGGCGGTTAACTGCGAACATATCCATTCCTGCGGTAACGGCCGCTTAAGGTTCCGCCCTTACGGCGGGTGACTTTGAAAAGCGCAAAGTAACCAAACGCTCTTGCCCCACCACTCGGTGCCTCGCTGTGGCTCGGCATGCCCTCACTCCGGCATTGCTCCGTGGGTCGCCGCGATGGGCCATCCCTGGCCCAGCGCGGCTAAACCGGCGTCCTGCCGGTTTACCCACTACGCAATGCCTGCGTTCGGCCATCGTGGTTTAACGGGGCGCCCAAATCCAAAGCCAAAGCGAGGCGGCCTGACAGCCGACCTGACTTTTGGAGATGCCCGTGATTCCCTGTGGGAGCGAGCCTGCTCGCGATGGACGTCAACGATAACGCGCCCTGTCTGGATGAACACGTTGTCCGGACGTTCATCGCGAGCAGGCTCGCTCCCACAATGGGATCGCGGACAGACCTGCAATCAGGCCGGCTATAAGGCCGCCTCGCTTTTGCTGGTGCTTGGCTTTTGATTTTCTTGCCCCATCGAGAGGCCGAGTGGAGGTTCTGCGCAGTGGGTAAACCGGCATGGATGCCGGTTTAGCCGCGCTGGGCCAAGGATGGCCCATCGCGGCGGGCCCACGGAGCAGGACCGGAGCGAGGGCATGCCGAGCCACAGCGAGGCACCGAACGCCAGGGGCAAGAGCCCTTGGTTACTTGGGGCTCTTCCAAGTGACTCGCTGTAAGAGCGAAACCCTAAGTGGCCGTTACCGCAGCAATGGATATGTACTCCGTCAACAAGCAATAGGTCGGCTGTCAGGCCGCCTTGACTGGCAAGCCAGCGCCCACATGAAATGCCTTGCATCGCCTGCAACGCCCGCAACCTCCCCGAAATAACGGTCAGCGGTGTACAATCGCGTTCTTATACCCTCTGTCGATCATGCAAAGGATTTTCCGGATGTTGCCGCGCTTTCCCGCCGTCACCCGCTGCCTGACACTTGCCGCTCTCTGTGTAGCGGGTCCCGTCGCAGCATTGGAGCTACCCCTGCCACCGCCTGGTGAAGACATCGTCGGTCAGGTACAAGTAATCCAGGCCAAGTACGAAGATACCTTCGCCGACTTGGGCACGACCTACGACCTGGGCTATTCGGAAATGGTGGCCGCCAACCCTGGCGTCGATCCATGGCTGCCAGGCGCCGGCACTGAAATCGTGCTGCCGACCCGCTTCATCCTGCCGCCCGGCCCGCGTGAAGGCATCGTCATCAACCTGGCCGAGTACCGCCTCTACTACTTCCCGAAAGGCCGGAATGTGGTGTACACCTTCCCGCTGGGTATCGGCCGTGAAGGCTGGGGCTCGCCGATTGCCCACACCAGCATCACCGCCAAGACGCCTAACCCGACCTGGACGCCTCCTGCGTCGATCAAGGCCGAGCATGCCGCCGATGGTGATCCGCTGCCCAACGTGGTGCCGGCCGGCCCAGACAACCCTCTGGGGCCGTTCAAGTTCACGCTGGGGACTCCGGGCTACCTGATCCACGGCTCGAACAAGAAGTTCGGCATCGGCATGCGCACCAGCCACGGCTGCTTCCGCATGTTCAACAATAACGTGCTGGAAATGGCGGGCATGGTGCCGGTCGGGACGTCGGTGCGGATCATCAACGAGTCCTACAAGTTCGGCGTGAGTGGCGGCAAGGTTTACCTGGAAGCGCACACGCCACTGGACGACAAGGGCAACCCATCGGTGGTCGACAAGCACACTGCTGTGATCAACGCGATGCTCAAGCGTGAAGACATCACCAACAACCTGCGCATGAACTGGGATGTGGTGCGTGATATTGTCGCGGCCGAAGATGGCCTGCCGGTGGAAATCGGCGTGCCGAACACTACCGCGCCGATGGTGACGAGTGCGCCGATCGACCCGTTGCAGTAATGCCTGAAAAAAACCCGCCGACGCAGGCCGCGTCGGCGGGTTTTTTATTGGCTGCAGGAAACAGCAGGCAATAAAAAAGCCGACCCAAAAAATGGGTCGGCTTGATAATAATCCCGAAGGATTATTACTTGCGGCTAGCTTTGTCCAGCATGCGCAGAGCACGCTCGTTAGCTTCGTCAGCAGTCTGTTGTGCTTTTTGAGCAGCAGCCAGAGCTTCATCAGCTTTACGGTAAGCTTCGTCTGCACGAGCTTGGGAGCGAGCTGCTGCGTCTTCAGTAGCGGTCAGACGTGCTTCAGTTTCTTTCGATGCGCTGCTGCAACCGGTAGCCAGAACTGCGGCCAGAGCCAGAGCAGAGAATTTCAGAACGTTGTTCATCGTGTTCCCCTTCAAGGACTTTCTATTAAGTGGCTGTCTCCTCCGAGTGAGGAAATAGCCGGCGTACATACTACCCATTACTTGTCGTAAGTAAACTGACGTGAAGCAAGAAGCAAAAAAAATTGTAGGCGTTGATTCTTTTTCGAGCAACTTTTAACTGCGTTGTATAAAAAATATCCAGCTGCAAGGCCCGAGATGAGCGAGCCGCCAACGAAAAGTTCCCCAAGCTCAAAGCTCTTTTTCCAGTCTTGGCTAAAGTCCGTCTAGATGCATTCGTCTACACTTTTGTTCGGAATTTGCGCGGCGTCTCTCATATCTTTCTCCATGTTCAGGTGACTTTAACGAGGGGTGCTCGTCTTATGTCTCAACATCCGGCAATGTTCAGGCTACCGACCGCTGCAAGACCTTCGGTCGAGCTGTTCCTGCGTCATCCACAGCAGCACCTGCCAACCAGCACGATGACGAGCGAACCTTGAGCATTTCTGCCAATGGCGCCTACTATTTGTACGTGCTCGATTGCGCGAGATCGGTGTGGCTCTTCTCGGTGTCGATTCAGGCACGGGGTGGCGTAGTTGTTCCTTCGCCGGAAAAACATCGGTAAGGTAGGGGTCAGAATTCCAGACCCGCGAGGAGTAGTGATGAGCGAGGCGTTGTCCATCCACCATGACCAGGCTGGTCATCAATTCGAGACCAATGTGGACGGTCATCGTGCCTACCTGACCTATATGGATCTGGGGAAACAGACCCTGGATATCTATCGCACGTTTGTGCCCAATGCATTGCGCGGTCGCGGCATCGCCGCGGCCCTGACCGAACAGGCGCTGCAGTACGCCGAGGAAATGGGCTACACCGTCATTCCCTCGTGCTCCTACGTCGAGCGCTATATGGAGCGTCACCAGCGCCATGCTGCCAAGCTGAGCCAGTGACCCTCAACAAAACCTAAGCATAAAAAAACGCCGGGCTCAGCCCGGCGTTTTTTTTTGTCTGCGACAAACGCTGATCAGGTGCGCTCGCGTTTTGGCAGTACATCCTTGAGCTTGGCATGCATGCTGCGCAAGGTATTTTCGGTGGCAGTCCAGTCGATGCAGGCATCGGTGATCGACACGCCATATTGCAAGTCGGCGAGGTCTTTCGGGATGGCCTGGCAGCCCCAGTTCAGGTGGCTTTCGACCATCAGGCCGATGATCGACTGGTTGCCTTCGAGGATCTGGTTGGCGACGTTCTCCATCACCAGCGGTTGCAGGGCCGGGTCCTTGTTGGAGTTGGCGTGGCTGCAATCGACCATGATGTTGGGCTTGATCTTGGCCTTGTTCAGCGCTTGCTCGCAGAGGGCGACGCTGACCGAATCGTAGTTCGGCTTGCCGTTGCCGCCGCGCAATACGACGTGACCATAGGCATTGCCCTTGGTGGTGACGATCGACACGCCACCTTCCTGGTTGATGCCCAGGAAGCGGTGCGGGCTGGAAACCGATTGCAGGGCGTTGATCGCTACGGTCAGGCCGCCATCGGTACCGTTCTTGAAGCCGACGGCCGAGGACAGGCCGGAGGCCATTTCACGGTGAGTCTGGGATTCGGTGGTGCGCGCGCCGATGGCCGACCAACTGATCAGGTCCTGCAGGTATTGCGGGGAGATCGGGTCGAGCGCCTCGGTAGCGGTTGGCAGGCCCATCTCGGCCAGGTCCAGCAACAGCTGGCGACCGATATGCAGGCCGTCCTGGATCTTGAACGAGTCGTCCAGGTACGGGTCGTTGATCAAGCCTTTCCAGCCAACGGTGGTGCGTGGCTTCTCGAAATACACGCGCATGACCAGATACAGGGTATCGGACACTTCCGCCGCGAGAACCTTCAGGCGCTCGGCGTACTCGTGGGCCGCCTTGATGTCGTGGATCGAGCAGGGCCCGATGACTACGAACAGGCGATGGTCGGTGCCATCCAGAATGTTGCGAATGACTTCGCGGCCCTTGGTGACGGTGCGCAGGGCGGCATCGCTCAGGGGGATATCACGCTTGAGCTGGTCGGGAGTGATCAGCGTCTCGTTGGAGGCGACGTTTAGGTCGTTGATCGGTAAATCAGCCATCGTTTACTCGTCAGGTCACGGGTGCCGGCCGCCAGCGAACCCGCGCGGCGGAGCACAGCAAATTAAGCGCGTCGGGGAGCCGAACCTTAGCGCGTTACACCGTGGCTCGACAATGGGCTGGCCCGGTTTAATCCAGCACTGCCTGTGCAAATGCCTGGTGGACCCTGTCGTGGGAGAACTCGTCGGCATGTTGCTGGACCCATTCAAGGGCCAGGGCCTGGATATCCTGCAGGTCGTTGTGAGCGTCATTCTGGCGGCAATAGCGCTCGATCTGGCACACCTGCTCACCCATCCGGGCACTGAAAAGCATCTGTTCGTCGACGAAGGCAATGCCCACCAGGTAGCCTCGCTTTCGTCGCAGGCACCAGGCCACGTAGCCCAGGAAGCGCATGTCCGGGTTCAGGCTCGGCATGCGTACCTCAAGCGCCGTACCGTGGCGCCAGGCGCGGTGATAATTGCAAGCCATGCCCCCGAGGCTGATAGTGTGCAGCTGTTGCCTTGAAATGCACTCAGGTTTGAGCAACGTCAACTCGACAGGTATATCGTCAGGATGAGGAAGAAAACGTCCCATGAGCTCGGACTCCATGTGTCGGCCATCTGACATTGTTTCCCCCAGTATAGTGGTCGAATTGGAACTGACCGATTTCGACGCCGACCAACGGCTGCTGGCACTGAGCGGCGTATCGCTGGTGATTTTCACCAGTGTCGGTTGCGCCAGTTGCCGTTTTGCCCGCGAGCAGTTGCCTGCGCTCGATCTGGATGTCGATCGACTGTGCTGGATCGATGCCAGCAACAATGGCGGGGTGGTCGAGCGCTATCAGGTCTTTCACTTGCCGGCGCTGTTTGTCGTACGCGACGGCGAATTCTTCGGGGCACTAAAATCGCGCCTGACCGGCGCCGAGCTCAACGCCGCCTTGGGGCGGGCGCTGAGTCGAACAGCAGAGGAGTTGCCATGACGGGTGCAGTTGCCAAACCGACAATCGGAATTATCGGGACCGGTGCAATCGGCGGGTTCTACGGGATGATGCTGGCGCAGGCCGGCTTCGATGTGCATTTTCTGTTGCGCAGCGAGTTTAGCGCGGTGGCCGAGCGCGGGCTGCAACTCCACAGCGCGGTACATGGTGCGCTGACGCTGAATCCGGTGCAGGCCTATTCGGCGGCCGAAGACATGCCACCCTGCGACTGGTTGCTGGTAGGCGCAAAAACCACCAGTAACAGCGATCTCGCACCCGCCATTGTGCAAGCCGCCGCACCGAGTGCCAGGGTGCTGCTGTTGCAAAATGGCCTGGATGTCGAAGACAGCCTGCGTGAACTGCTGCCCGACGCGCTGCATGTGCTGGGCGGGCTCTGCTATATCTGCGTCCATCGCCAGGGCCCCGGTATAGTTACTCATCAGGCGCTGGGGGCGGTGCATGTCGGCTATCACAGTGGGCCGGCGTCCGATGGTCCTGCGCGTGCCGCGATTGTCGAGGAGGGTGTCGGGTTGTTCCGTGCGGCCGGCATCGACGCCCAGGCCATGGCGAACCTGCACCAGGCGCGCTGGCAGAAACTGGTCTGGAATATCCCGTTCAACGGTCTGTCCGTGCTGCTCGGGGCGAGTACCACGCCGCTGATGGCCGATGCCGACAGTCGTGAGCTGATCAGTTCGCTGATGGTCGAAGTGATCCAGGGCGCAAACGCCTGCGGTCACGACGTGCCCGCCGGCTATGCCGAGCAGCTGATGATGGTGACGCAGAGAATGCCCGACTACTGGCCGAGCATGTACCACGATTTTCTGTACAAGCGGCCTCTGGAACTGGAGGCCATTTACGCCCGGCCACTGGCCGCGGCGAAGGCTGCCGGCTGTGAATTGCCACGCATCGAGGCGATGTATCGCAGTTTGAGTTTTATCGATCGACGTAATACCTGAGTCGATCAATCGGAGGGGGAAGGGGATGCCAAAGTCCATAGACGACAAGCTGGTGCTGGCGATTTCTTCGCGAGCGTTGTTCGACCTGAGTGAAAGCCACAAGGTCTATCTGTCGAGTGGTGTCGAGGCCTACCGGCAATATCAGATTGAACACGAAGACGAAATCCTCGAGCCCGGTGACGCCTTCCCGCTGGTGCACAAACTCCTGAGCCTCAATGCCCACCTCGGCCGCGCCCGGGTCGAGGTGATCCTGGTCTCGCGCAACAGCGCCGACACCGGCCTGCGGGTGTTCAACTCCATCCACCACTATGGACTGGCGATTTCCCGTGCGGCGTTTGTCGGCGGGCGCAGTCCGTATCCGTACCTCAAGGCCTTTGGCTGCGATCTGTTTCTTTCGACCCACGCCGAAGACGTGCGCAGCGCGCTGGACGCCGGGTTCGCCGCGGCGACCATTCTGTCCGGTGGCGCCAGCCGTGCCGCCAGCGATGAACTGCGCATTGCCTTTGACGGTGATGCCGTGCTGTTTTCCGACGAGTCCGAACGCGTCTATCAGGCCGGTGGCCTGGAAGCGTTTCAGGCCAGTGAGCGCGAAGCGGCCCGCGAGCCCTTGCGCGGTGGGCCGTTCAAGGGCTTCCTCGCCGCCCTCAATCTGCTGCAGCGCGAATTCCCGGATGACGCTTGTCCGATTCGCACGGCACTGGTCACGGCGCGCTCGGCACCGGCCCACGAGCGGGTGATCCGCACGTTGCGCGAGTGGGATATTCGCCTGGATGAATCGCTGTTCCTCGGTGGCCTGACCAAGTCGGCCTTTCTTGAAGCCTTTGCCGCTGACGTGTTTTTCGACGATCAGGCCGGCCATTGCGAGTTGGCCCGCGAAGTGGTCGCCACCGGCCATGTGCCACATGGCATAAGCAACGAGCAAAAGGTTTAAGCCCGCCGTTCAACGTGTTACGCCGGACGTCGTACTCGCCAAGGCACTGCTAAGCTGAATCAATCTCCGCCATGTTGGCACGCGAGGAGGTCATATGATTCGTTCGATGCTATATGCCACTGACCTCGGGCTGTACGCACCTGTGGTGATGCAGCATGCCTTGGAATTAGCGCGAACATTCAATGCCGACCTGTATGTGGTGCACGCCGTCGAGCCTATGGGGCTGTTTGCCGAATCGGTGCTGCAGAGTTATCTCGACGAGCAGGCGTTGAACGAATTTCACAGCCAGGGTCTTAACACGGTGATTGCCAGCATCGAGCAGCGGGTGCTCGACAATTTTCGCGAAGAGCTGGGTGACGAGGGGGAGCAGGACCTTGAGCGGATCAAGGCGGTACGGGTGCTGCAGGGTGATCCATCGCAGGTGATTCTCGACCAGGCGCAGAAACTCTCGGTGGATTTACTGATCGTAGGTAGTCACAGCCATGGTGCGGGTGCGGAAACGCCTCTGGGCCGGACCGCAGCACGGGTGTTGCAACTGGCCAAGGTACCGGTCTACCTGGTGCCGCTGGTGCAGCGTCGTCGCCAAGGGGATCGCTAGAACACGAATAGTGGCGTTTTGATAAAAAGTTCTAGATTTATTCTTCAAACCATTAATATAGTTATATACCGTCGCTGATGCCCGTGGCGTCTACCTGCTTTGAGGGATTCATATGAAGCTCCAACAATTGCGCTACATCTGGGAAGTGGCGCACCACGACCTCAACGTTTCCGCTACAGCCCAAAGTCTCTACACCTCTCAGCCGGGCATCAGCAAGCAGATCCGTTTGCTGGAAGACGAATTGGGCGTCGAAGTATTCGCCCGCAGCGGCAAGCACCTGACCCGCGTGACCCCGGCCGGTGAGCGCATCATCACCACCGCGGGCGAGATCCTGCGCAAGGTCGAAAGCATCAAGCAGATCGCCCAGGAATTCTCCAACGAGAAGAAAGGCACTCTGTCGATCGCCACCACCCACACCCAGGCGCGCTACGCGTTGCCGCCGGTGATCAGCAATTTCATCAAACAGTATCCGGATGTTGCCCTGCACATGCACCAGGGATCGCCCATGCAGATCGCCGAAATGGCCGCTGATGGCACTGTGGATTTCGCCATTGCCACCGAAGCCCTCGAGCTGTTCGGCGACCTGGTGATGATGCCTTGCTATCGCTGGAATCGCTGTGTGGTGGTGCCCCAGGGACACCCGCTGACCAAGCTCTCGAAGTTGACCCTCGAAGCCCTGGCCGAATACCCGATCGTGACCTATGTGTTCGGTTTCACCGGCCGTTCCAAGCTCGACGAAGCCTTCAGCCACCGCGGCCTCACCCCCAAAGTGGTGTTCACCGCCGCTGATGCCGACGTGATCAAGACCTACGTGCGCCTGGGCCTGGGTGTGGGCATCGTGGCGAAAATGGCGGTCGATACCAAGCTCGACAACGACCTGGTGGTGCTCGATGCCAGCGAATTGTTCGAGTCCAGCGTGACCAAGATCGGTTTCCGTCGCGGCACCTTCCTGCGGGGTTTCATGTGCGACTTCATCGAGAAGTTCGCCCCGCACCTGACCCGCGAAGTCATGGCCAAGGCCATCCAGTGCCACAACAAGCAGGAGCTGGAAGAGCTGTTCGACGGCGTCGAGCTGCCCGTTCACTGATAGAGCGTCCTGCCGCGCAGACAGGACAGCCGGTCAAACCACCTCGGTGACAGCAAACTGTTGCCGAGCGCCCGCCACCAGAATCTCCACCTCGTCACCTGCGAACTTGCCCAGCAGGCTTTTGCCCAGCGGTGAGCGCGGGGTGATGACGGTAATCAGTTGCCCCACCAGGTCCACCTTCAGGCCCGCCGCATCCGGCGCCAGAAACAGCCATTGCTCGCGACCCTTTTCGTCCTCCAGGCCGAGCAGGGCACCTATCTCGATACCCCGTTGCTCGTCATACGGACGCAGCGCCAGGTTCTGGCAAAGCGCCAGTGACTGGCGAATCTCTTCGACCCGCCTGGCCTGCCCGGCGGCCAGGTAAGACGCCTCCAGGCCCAGTGTGTCGTACTTGTTTTCGGCGATGTTTTCTTCGTGGGTCGCGGTTTCGTACGCGGTTTGCGCGGCGCGCTCGGCAATGTCGAGGTCGACCCGCAGCTTGTCTAGAATCAGTTTATGGACGGTATGCTTATTCATGATCAATCGCAGAATTGCAGGACATTGGCGCGGCTTTTTTCACTGGGTGCCGTCTGGTCCTGTTGCAACCAGAACTGGCATCGGGGGTTCGACAGGTTGCGGTTGCTGCCGCGCGCCTGATCGAGTCGTTGCGCCTGCTCGTTCTTGCGCAGGTTTTCTTCATACTGCTCGAACAATGGGCTCTGTGCGGGAATGTCCGGTATTGGTCGTGTCACCACCGGCGGTTTGGCCAGTTGCTCCACCGCTGCTGCGACCGGTGCCAGTTGTTCGCTGAAAAACAGCCGGGACACCAGCCAGCCGGTCAACGCAATGGCGATGAAACCCAGCCACATGCCGAGGGCGATGCTGCCGGTCAGTTGCAAGGCGTTGAGGCGAATCGAAATGGATCGGCGCGGAGTAGGGCGGTAGGGCATGGTTGCCTCCTGGCGAGGGGTCGCGGGCGAGTGACGATTGTCGCACGAAGATTAATCGTCGTCGGCTCTTCTGCGCGGGCTGATTTATGCGGACAATCGGTGCCTTTGCCAACGGGAGCCTGGAATGCCTGATATGAAAACCCGCTGGGATATTTTTTGCACCGTGGTCGACAACTTTGGCGACATCGGCGTGACCTGGCGGCTGTCCCGGCAACTGGTGGCCGAGCATGGGGTGACGGTGCGTTTGTGGGTCGACGATCTGCGTGCCTTCGAGCGCCTGTGTCCGCAGATCGACATTCACGCTGGCCGGCAATGGCAGCAGGGTGTCGAGGTGTGCCAATGGTCGGCCGACTGGCAACCGGTCGAGGCGGCCGATGTGGTGATCGCCGCATTCGCCTGTCAGTTGCCAGGCGCCTACATGGATGCCATGGCCCTGCGGGATAAAACGCCGTTGTGGATGAACCTCGACTACTTGAGCGCCGAGGACTGGGTGATTGGCTGCCACGGCTTGCCGTCGGTAAAATACAAGCACGTGCAGAAGCACTTTTTCTTCCCGGGTTTCAATAAAGGGACGGGCGGCCTGCTGCGTGAAAGCGGATTGCTCGAACGGCGTCGGCAGTTTCAGCAGAGCCCCGAGGCGCAGCGAGCCTTCCTGCAAGGCCTGGGGGTTGATCGCGCGCCCGGTGCGCTACTGATTTCGTTGTTTGCCTACGAAAATGTCGGGTTGGCCAGCTGGCTGGACACATTGGCCAGTGATTCGACGCCCACTCATCTGCTGGTGCCGCAAGGGCGGATCCTGGGCGACGTCGAGCGTTGGCTGGGGGTGCAGGATCTGCAGGCGGGGGCACTGCATGTGCGCGATGCCTTGACCGTGCAGGTACTGCCGTTCGTCAGACAGGACCAGTATGACCAGTTGCTGTGGTGCTGTGATTTCAACGCCGTACGCGGCGAAGATTCCTTTGTCCGCGCGCAATGGGCGGGCCGGCCAATGCTGTGGCACATCTATCAGCAGGAGGAAGATGTCCATCTGGACAAGCTCGAAGCCTTCCTCGCGCTCTACGTCAAAGACCTAACGCCAGCGGCTGGCGAGGCGATCAGCGGTCTCTGGCGGGCCTGGAATGCCGGTGAGACAATGACCGACCACTGGCAATCAACCCGCAAACACTGGCCGCAGCTGCAAAAACACGCCGAGACGTGGTGTCTGGAACAGGCCTTGCAGACCGATCTTGCCGCGGCGCTGGTACAGTTTTATGTAAATTGGATATGATACGCGGCCTAGATTTTTGTAAATCCCATCCAAATTCGGATATTCGTAATGAAAACTGGTAAAGAACTCAAACCCGGTACCGTGATCCGTATCGACAACGATCCTTGGCTGGTTCAGAAAGCTGAATTCACCAAGTCGGGCCGTAACAGCGCGATCATGAAGACCAAGCTGAAAAACCTGCTGACCGGTTACAAGACCGAAACCGTTTACAGCGCCGACGACAAGCTGGACGACGTGATCCTTGACCGCAAAGAAGCGACCCTGTCCTTCATCAGCGGCGACAGCTACACCTTCATGGACACCACCGACTTCACCATGTACGAACTGAACGCCGAAGACATCGAAAGCGTTCTGCCGTTCATCGAAGAAGGCATGACCGACGTTTGCGAAGCCGTGTTCTTCGAAGACCGTCTGGTTTCCGTCGAGCTGCCGACCACCATCGTGCGTCAGGTTGACTACACCGAAGGTTCCGCTCGCGGCGACACTTCCGGCAAGGTGATGAAGCCTGCCAAACTGAAGAACGGTACCGAGCTGTCGGTTGCTGACTTCATCGAAATCGGCGACATGATCGAGATCGATACCCGCGAAGGCGGTTCCTACAAAGGCCGTGCCAAATAAGCACTGCTTGAGGAATGAAAAAGCCCGACCATTGAGTCGGGCTTTTTTGTGGTGCGCCAGGCATGGCGCGTTGCGCGCAAGCGCAACCAGTTTGGCTGTGGTGGTCACGCTGGTGACTTGGAGGTGAAAGTCCTCTACACACCCGGCAAGGGGAAGTGTTAGCCGAAGGCAAGGGTGTCGCAGGCGACTGCGAATCTGAAGGAAGCCCGGGGCAAAATGCTGGCCTGACGAACAGGAAGCGGATTAGGCGGTGCAGCGGGGTAAGGTAGCCATAATTGCCAAAGCCCAATACTTGCACGGAACGCTGTGACGTAGATCCGACAGGCATAAGCAGGAAGGTCGCGCGAATTACCCTGGGAGATCTGCACGTTTGCCACTGTGCTACCGAGCGTCGAGAGGCGACGGGATGAACGTGCAGAAGTCAGCCGAGGCCGTAGTAAGTGGCAAATAACCCTGCCACCAAGGGCCGAACAGGTTATGCCGCCAGTAGGCGTCAGAGTCTCGTCGAATGTCGAAAAGCAGAAATTTCTCCGAGGGAGAACTGTGACCCCTAGTTCCGGACAGAATCCGCGGGCGACGGCTGGCAGTGCGCAGGCATCGGCGACGTCTGTGATGTGGACGAACGCGGAGCCGGACACGCTGATGGCGCGGGTGCTTGCATCGGCCAACCTCAAGCGTGCGTATCACCGCGTGGTCAGCAACGAGGGGGCGCCGGGTGCCGATGGCATGACGGTCGACGAATTGGCGGGCTACGTGGAACAGTATTGGCCAACCCTCAAGGCCAGGTTGCTGGCCGGTGAGTATCACCCGCAAGGTGTACGCGCCGTCGAAATCCCCAAACCCAAAGGCGGGACAAGACAGCTGGGTATCCCCAGCGTCGTGGATCGCCTGATCCAACAGGCACTGCTGCAACAGCTCACGCCGATCTTTGACCCGCTGTTCTCGGACTATAGCTACGGCTTCCGTCCGGGCAGAAGCGCCCACCAAGCCATCGAAACAGCCCGTGCCCATGTGGCGGCGGGCCACCGCTGGTGTGTGGAACTCGATCTGGAGAAGTTCTTCGATCGGGTCAACCACGATGTATTGATGGCCCATGTGCAGCGTCAGGTTGAAGACAAGCGGGTGCTCAGGCTGATCCGTCGTTATCTAGAGGCCGGCGTGATGTCGGGCGGGATCGCCAGCCGACGGCAGGAAGGGACGCCGCAAGGCGGCCCGCTCTCGCCGTTGCTGTCGAACATCCTGCTCAACGAACTCGACCAAGAGCTGACACGGCGGGGCCATCGCTTCGTGCGCTATGCCGACGATGCGAACATTTATGTGCGCAGTCCTCGTGCTGGCGCGCGAGTGATGGCTGGTGTTGAGCGTTTCCTGAATCAGCGTCTGAAACTGACGCTGAATCGGGAAAAGAGCCGAGTAGCCGGGTCGTGGATGTGTGATTACTTGGGCTACGGGATGAGCTGGCATCAACAACCGAGGTTAAGAGTAGCGACGATGAGTCTGGGTCGCTTACGCGACCGACTCAGAAACCTGCTGCGCGGCGCACGGGGCCACAAGATGGCGAACGTCATCGAGCGGATTAACCCCGTACTGCGCGGTTGGGCGGGCTACTTCAAGCTCAGTCAGAGCAAGCGCCCCCTTGAGGAGCTGGACGGGTGGGTGCGGCATAAACTTCGCTGCGTCATCTGGCGCCAATGGAAGCAGCCCTCTACGAGGGCGCGCAACTTGATGCGCTTGGGGCTTAGCGAAGCGCGCGCCTGCAAATCAGCCTTCAATGGTCGCGGACCATGGTGGAACTCGGGGGCGTCACATATGAATCAGGCGTTACCGAAGAAGCTGTGGGATCAGCTAGGGCTGGTCTCGATACTGGATACGATAAACCGGCTTAGCCGCATAACTTGAGCCGCCGTATACGGAACCGTACGTACGGTGGCGTGAGAGGACGGCGGTTGTGAAACCGCCTCCTACTCGATCGTGTCGGATACACACAGGTCCTCTGTAGGAGCGAGCATGCTCGCGATGGTCGTTAACGATAACGCGGGCTATCTGAATACCCGCGTTGTCTGGGCGTCCATCGCGAGCATGCTCGCTCCTACAGGGAGGTGGTGTTATTTCAGGTGTTGCTTGAGCTCTTCAGACGCCTGCAACATCGCCGAACGCACCGCTGGCACCTGGCTCACCACATTGAGCAAACCATAGTCGTGGATCATACCGTTGTAGCGTACCGAGGTCACCGCCACACCAGCTTCGTCGAGTTTGCGGGCGTAGGCCTCACCTTCATCGCGCAGCACGTCGGCACCCGCCGTCTGCACCAGGGCAGGTGGCAGCCCCTTCAGCTGCGTGGTGGTGGCCCGCAGCGGCGAGGCGTAGATCTCGTTACGCTGCTTGGGGTCGGTGGTGTAGTTGTCCCAGAACCACTTCATCATGTTTTTGCTGAGGAAGTGCCCATTGGCGAACTGGTTATAGGACGCTGTCTCGAAGTTGGCGTCGGTCACCGGCCACAACAACACCTGGAACCTGATCGCCGGAGTGCCCTTGTCCTTGGCCATGAGTGCAACGACGGCCGCCATGTTGCCGCCGACGCTGTTGCCGGCTACCGCCAGGCGTTTGCCATCGACATTGATCTCTTTACCGTGCTCGGCCACCCACTGGGTCGCGGCGTAAGCCTGGTTGATCGCCACCGGGTAGTGCGCTTCCGGTGACGGCGTGTAGTTGACGAATACCGCCGCTGCGCCGGAACCGGCAACCAGGTCGCGAACCAGCCGCTCGTGGGTCGGGAAATCCCCCAGCACCCAGCCACCGCCGTGGAAGAACATGAACACCGGCACCTCGCCCTTGACCCCGGCCGGCCTGACGATGGTCAGGTTGAGCGGTTGGCCATCGACCTGGATGGTCTTCTGGCTGACATCGGCTTTTGGCAGCGTCAGCTTCACCCCGGACTGCGCGCCCACCAGCACGGCGCGGGCATCGGCAGGCGTCATCTGCTCCATCGGCTTGCCGGTGCCGGCATTCAGCACGTCGAGGAATGCCTGGGTGTTGTGTTCAACGTCGCCGGCAAATGCGCTGTGAATGGACAGGGCGAGAAGACTACCGGTCAAGACTTTGCTGAAAGCGTTCATGTTCATTTCCTGTTCGGGCCTGATAGGTCGGCAGTTAGACGGTCACGTGCAAGCGCACATCGACGTTGCCACGGGTGGCGTTGGAGTACGGGCAGACCTGGTGGGCAGCCTCGACCAGTGTTTGTGCATCGGCTTGTTCAAAGCCTGGCAGGCAGATGTGCAGGTCGATGTCCAGACCGAAGCCGCCAGGGATCTGGCCGATGCCGACGTGGGCGGTGATCGAAGCGTCGTCGGGGATTTTGCGCTTGGTCTGGCTGGCGACGAATTTCAATGCGCCGATGAAGCAAGCGGAGTAGCCGGCGGCGAACAGTTGCTCCGGGTTGGTTGCCGCGCCGCCAGCACCGCCGAGTTCTTTCGGGGTGGCGAGTTTGACGTCGAGAATGTTGTCGCTGGAAATCGCCCGACCGTCACGACCACCGGTGGAAGTTGCGATTGCGGTGTAGAGAGTTTGCATGGTGAAAGCCTCGTTTGGGCTTGTTGTTTTGCGCTAAATGTTTGCGCGCTAAGTAAGTGCGGGGTGAATGTATCGCGCAAATAATTAGCGCGCAAGATAAATTTGTAAAAAAATCGAGCACAGGCGCAAAACTACTGTGGGAGTGAGCCTTTGTGGTGAGGGGATTTAGCGAAACGTCGCACCGCCCCGTTCGGCTGCGAAGCAGTCGCAAAGCCAGTGCAAGCGGTGTATCGAAACTCCGCTGTTGCAGGTTTTGGGGCCG
The DNA here is from genome assembly GCF_059716155.1 of Pseudomonas sp. LBUM1649. Classification (NCBI taxonomy): domain Bacteria; kingdom Pseudomonadati; phylum Pseudomonadota; class Gammaproteobacteria; order Pseudomonadales; family Pseudomonadaceae; genus Pseudomonas; species Pseudomonas sp. LBUM1649. The sequence continues at coordinate 4,541,807 of NZ_CP166807.1, read as the reverse complement.
CTGCGCGACCCAACGGGGATAAATCCCCTCGCCACAAAGGCTCACTCCCACAGGGGATTTTCGGTGGTTTGAAAATTAGAGGCTGTCTTGCAGATGCCGACGCAGTTCTTGCAGTTCCGCTTGAAGCTTTTGCAGTCGCTCCAGCGTCATCCCGCTGGCGCCGAGGATGCATTGAGGAATGTCACGGGCTTTGTCGCGCAAGGCGCGGCCCTGTTCGGTGAGTTCGACGATCACCACGCGCTCGTCCTCACGGCTGCGGGTGCGGCTGAGCACGCCTTCGGCCTCCAGGCGCTTGAGTAGCGGCGTGAGCGAGCCAGGATCGGTCAACAGGCGCGCGCTGATTTCACCTACGGTCAAACCGTCCTTTTCCCACAGAACCATCATCGCCAGGTATTGCGGATAGGTCAGACCCAGCGCCTGCAACAAGGGTTTGTAGACCTTGGTCAACATCAGCGAAGTGGAATGCAGGGCAAAGCAGGCCTGATTGTCCAGCAGTAGGTCGTCGCAGTTGTCCGGGGTGTCGCGCTTGGTGGTCATTTGGAAGCCTTGATCAGTGATCTTGATGAATCTAGCGGGCAAATCTTTAATGCGCCATACAATTCTGGACTAGTGCCGGCCCAGATGGGTTTGCAACACCAGGTCCCATGGTGGAATGGGGCTGAAACGGGTTTTCAGGTATTCCAGCAGCAGGCGACTGCGTGAATTGGGTTGCTGCTGCAGGCGCAAGGCATAGATCCCGGTGCTTTCCGGATTCGGCAGGCCGTTTTCGCAGAACAAGGGCAGCAGTTCGCCGCGCAACAAGTGCTCGCTGGCCAGCCAGGTCGGCAAGTGGGCGATGCCCAGACCGGCCAGTGCGGCGCAGACCAGGGCTTCGGCATTGTTAGCGCTCATGCGCACGCGCGTCGGCCGATGCAGTTGCATCTGGCCGTCCCTTTCGAAACGCCAGGCGAACGGAGGGGCCAGGCCGGCCCAGTCCAGGCCGTCATGTTCGACCAGCTGCGCTGGATCATTCGGTACGCCGCGGCGTTGCAAGTAGTCGGGGCTGGCGCAGGCGATGCGCACCATGCTCGCCAGCGGCGTGGCGACCAACCGGGTATCGGCCAATTGCCCGGCGCGCAACACCAGATCGACCTTGCCCAGGTTCAAGCCCTGCATGTCGACAAAGCTGTCGATCAACTGCAATTGCACGTCGAGGCCGGGATAGAGCAGCAGAAAATCGGCAATCATCGGTGCCAGATGGCGCCGCCCGAACGCGGCCGGTGCATCGATACGAATCAGGCCTTCCGGAGCACTGCTCAGGGACACCGCTTCGGCCCGGGCCAGGCGCAATTCGGCGACGATCCTGCGTGCGCGTTCGGCAAACGCCAGCCCCGCCGGCGTCGCGCGCACCGCATGGGTGCTGCGAATGAACAACTGGCTGCCGACGGCGCCTTCCAGGCTGTCTATGCGCCGCGCCACTGCCGAGGGCGTCAGTGGATGACGGCGTGATGCTGCGGAAAAACTGCCGGTTTCCAGCACGTCGAGAAACAGGCCCAGTTGCTCGGTCAGTTGGTTGGGATTCATGTGTGGCTCGATGCTTGTGCGAGATTGGCATAGCCATTGTGCGTTGCTGTGCGTTTCCACACCAGAACCAGTTGCGTAGGATGGATCGCCTGACGTTTGGGAGATATACGCTGTGATTGAGTTTGTGTCGTACCTGGCTTTCGGCGCGGCCCTCGGAACCCTCGGCGGCCTGTTTGGTATCGGCGGGGGATTGATCGCCATTCCGTTGCTGGGCGTGTTGTGCGGTCTCGATCAGCAGATTGCCCAAGGTACGGCGTTGGTGATGGTGGTGCCGAACGTGATGCTGGCGCTGTGGCGCTACCACCAGCGTAACAAGATCGAGTTGCGTCACGCGCTGCCGCTGGCCTCGATGGGATTTTGCTTCGCCTGGCTCGGATCGATTTGGGCAGTGGGTGTCGATGCGCAAACCATGCGTATCGGTTTTGTTGCGTTCCTGATCGCGCTTTGCGCCTACAACCTGGTGCGCATGTTCCTCGCCAGCGCAGCGGCTTCGGCGCAGATGAACCATTCATGGCCATGGCTGGGAGTGCTCGGTGCCGCATCCGGCACCATGGGCGGCCTGTTTGGCGTCGGCGGAGCAGTGGTGGCAACGCCGGTGTTGACCAGCGTGTTCGGCACCACCCAGGTGGTTGCCCAGGGCCTGTCCCTGGCACTGGCACTGCCGAGCACCGGCGTCACGCTGGTCACCTATGGGGTGCATCACCAGGTGAACTGGATGATCGGAGTGCCACTGGCCATCGGCGGGTTGATGAGTATCAGTTGGGGCGTGAAGATCGCCCACAGCCTGCCGGAACGCCTGCTGCGCGCCCTGTTTTGCGGCTTTCTGCTGTGCTGTGCGGTCATGCTTGCGTTTAAAGCTTGAAGCCTTCGACGATATGCTCAGCCAGGCACTCGGTGATCGGTGACGGATTATGCAGGTTGCGCACCAGCATGATGCTGGCCTCGGGCAGCACCGGCAGGTCCTCGGCTTCACCGAGGATGCGCATGTCCGCGGTGATCAGGCTTTCCAGTTGCGCGGTGATAGCCAGACCGGCGCTGACCACCGCCATGATCGCCGACAGGCTGTCGCTGTTATACGCCACGCGATAATCGCGCCCTTGGGCATCAAGGGCGTTGCAGGCCCACATCCGGCAGAAGCAATCACTGTTGAACATCGCCAGGGGCAACGGCGTCTGCTCGTGGGCGCTGTAGCATTGCGCCTCTGCCCAGACAAAACGTTCCTTGCGCAACAACTGGCCGATTTCGCTACCCGGCTCACGGGTGACAATGGACAGGTCCAGGTCTTGGCGCATCAGCAGTTGTTTTGATGATTCACAATGCACTTCGATCTGGATCAGCGGGTAGGACTGGGCAAACTGGCGCAGGATCCCCGGCAGAAAACGCATCACGTAGTCGTCCGGGGTGCCGATGCGCACCGTGCCGATCATGTGCGGCTCGCGCAGGGTGTTGAACACCTCGCTATGCAACTTGAGGATTCGCCGCGCATAACCCAGCAGAACCTGGCCTTCGGCCGTGAGCCGCACCTGGCGTCCATCACGCTGGAACAACTGGCGCTGCAGCACATCTTCTTCCAGTCGCTTCATCTGCATGCTGACGGCAGATTGGGTGCGATGGACCAATTCACCGGCGCGGGTGAAACCACCCTGGTCGGCGATGGCGACGAAGGTGCGCAGCACTTCGGTATCGATACTCGGGTAGGCCGACATGCATCAATCTCAGAGATGGTTACCATCAGAAACATTCGTTGGATTGATCTTAGCCCTGGGCAGAGACTTGGGCCATCCAAACGGAGGGCAACAAGATGAAAGGTCAACATGAGTTTCACGGCGCTGAAAAACATTCGATTCACCTGGTATCCGATCTGTTGCACAAGGTCAGCCGCTGGTACGAGCTGCACCGTGAGCGCGAATTGCTAGCAAGCATGAGTGATGAAGCGTTGAAGGACATCGGCTTGAGTCGTGCCGACGTCGCGCAGGAAGCTGAACTGCACTTCTGGCAAGACCCGATGGGCAATGGAAAGTAGGCTCGACGACCCATGGAAATGTCCTGTCACTACCTCATCATCCCGGCCAAAGCCCGAGCTGATGGGGTAGACGCGAGCCCGAAACAGATGGTCATAGAGCTTTGCTGGAGCCTGTTTCTGCACTGGCTGAAGATCCTCTCCCCAACATTGAGGAGTGGTGTCATGGAACGACGAGGCATTGAAGGGATAGGCATTGAAGAGAGAGACACGAGGCATGCACTGCTCAGGCTACGACAGCCAGTCTGGGCGGCGATCACGCAATTGCAGCGCTGGCGCCAACTGAGAAGGGATCGAACCGAACTGGCGCGATTGAGCGATGACTGCTTGCGCGATATTGGCTTGAGTCGAGCCGATGTCCGTCGGGAGTCAGCGCGCCCGTTCTGGGATGATCCACTCAAGCGATGAGGCGTTGGCATTGGCGTTTTTCCCACCTGCCGCTAAGGTGGGAAGAGCCTTGCAGATGAGCCGTCAGATGCCTGCGTCCCTGTCCTTTTCCTTGAAACAAGCCAGACGTATGGCGCTGACCGCCCAAGGTTTTGCCGGGCGCCAGTCGCCAGTGTCGGTCAAGCCAGCCGGGATCAACCGATTGATCGAACGCTTGGGAATTTTGCAGATCGACTCGGTCAATGCGCTGGTGCGTTCGCACTACCTGCCGCTGTTTTCCCGGCTTGGCCATTATTCCGCGGACTTGCTCGACCAGGCTGCCTGGAGCCAGGGGCGACACCGTACCTTGTTCGAATACTGGGGGCATGAAGCGTCCTTGCTGCCGTTGTCGATATACCCGTTGATGCGCTGGCGCATGCGGCGGGCAAGCCGTGGTGAAGACATTTATCAGCAACTGGCGCGTTTCGGTCGTGAACAGCAGGACACGGTTCAGCGGGTGCTGGCCTGCGTTCAAGAGCGGGGCGCGTTGGGCGCCGGCAGCCTCTCGACTCGCCAGGAACGGGCAGGGCCCTGGTGGGACTGGAGCGCGGAAAAGCATGCGCTGGAATGGCTGTTCGCCGCCGGTGAAGTGACAGTGGCCGGCAGGCGTGGCTTCGAACGGCTTTATGACTTGCCGGAGCGGGTCATTCCTTCGACGATTCTGGCGCAACCGCTGCTCAGCGAGGCTGAGGCCCAGCGCGGGCTGATACGGCATGCCGCATCAGCCTTGGGCGTCGGTACCGAGAAAGACCTGCGTGACTATTTTCGCTTGAGCCCCGCGGACAGTCGTCCGCGTCTGGCGGAGTTGATCGAGGCCGGCGAATTGCTCTGCTGCGAAGTCGAGGGCTGGCGGCAACCTGCTTATTGCCTGTCTGAGCCGAAGGTGCGGCGCAAGGTTGAGGCCAGCGCGTTGCTTTCTCCGTTTGATTCGCTGATCTGGGAACGCAGCCGTACCGAGCGCCTGTTCGATTTTCGCTACCGGCTGGAGATCTACACGCCCCCGGACAAGCGGGTCTATGGCTATTACGTCCTGCCGTTTTTGCACAATGAACGGATTGCCGCGCGGGTCGACCTGCGTGCCGAACGGGCTGCAGGGCGGTTGGCGGTGAATGCGGTGCATGAAGAAGAGCAAGGGCTGGATGATGAAGGAATGCTGGCGTTGGCGGTCAATTTGCGGCGGATGGCGGATTGGCTGGGGCTGGCGCGGATCCAGTTGAATTGCCCGCGGGCGAGTGCGGCAAGGTTGAGGGTGGCATTGGCCAATATTGATGGTGCCTGAGACGACCCCATCGCGAGCAAGCTCGCTCCCACAGTTGACCGAGTTGCCCTGTAGGACACGGTCCAATGTGGGAGCGAGCTTGCTCGCGATGGGGTCGGGAGAGTGTCAGATTTTTTGTGTGCGGGCCGGTAACAGCCTGCCGTAAGGCAGGCCTTCATTTCACCAAGTTGGCCTGATGAATCGATCTCCGTACAAAACCGCGAACTGATTCATTGCGTTCTTCCAGTCATGGGCCGGACTGCCCCAATTGGCGGTGATATTTTGCAGTGCCAGCCAGATCAGCTTTGTCGCCGCATCATCGGTTGGAAAATGTCCTCTTGTCTTGATGATCTTGCGCAACTGAGCATTGATGCTCTCGATGGCGTTGGTGGTGTAGATCACTTTTCGTATGGCTGGCGGGAAGATGAAAAACGGGATGACTCGGTCCCAGGCACGCCTCCAGGCAGCAGCCACCGTTGGATATTGTTTACCCCAAGGTCCAGATTCGAAGGCATCTAAAGCCTGCTCGGCAACTTCAGCGTTGAGTGCTTGATAAATCGGCTTCAGGGCTTTGGCCAGTTCGCGACGTTTATCCCAGGCCGCGTAATCAAGGCTGTTACGGATCAAGTGGACGATGCAGGTCTGCAGCGTCGTCTGAGGGAACACCGCACTCAAGGCTTCTGGCATGCCTTTGAGTCCGTCAGTGACAGCGATCAAAACGTCTTCGACGCCTCGAGTCTTGAGGTCATTGAAAACCTTCATCCAGAACTTGGCACCCTCGGTCGTTTCAATCCAGATGCCCAGAATATCTCGTGTACCGTCCGGCAATACGCCCAGGGCTAAGTAAATGGCCTTGTTGCGAACCACCCCCTCGTCACGGATTTTGACCCGCAGAGCATCGAAGAAAATGACTGGGTACATGGGTTCAAGTGGTCGCTGCTGCCAAGCACTGACCTCTTCCAGAACTGCATCGGTGACTGAGCTGATGAAGTCATGGGAGACATCTGTGCCGTATTGCTCCGATAGAAATGCACGAATCTCGCGCACGCTCATGCCGCGTGCATACATGGCAATAATCTTGTCATCGAAGCCGGTAAAGCGGCGCTCGTGCTTGGGGATCAGAATCGGAGCAAAGCTGCCATCGCGGTCTCTGGGGATGTCCAGGCGAAGCGGGCCGTCATCGGTCAGCACGGTCTTGCCGCTCTTACCATTACGCTGGTTGCTCGACTCCTCAGGGCGCTGCGCGCCCTGAGGGTAGCCAAGGTGGTGGCCGAGTTCGGCTCCCAAGGCTCGTTCAATCAGCGCCTTTTTGAACGCCATCGAAGCGTCCTGAATGGCTTCGGCACTCATCGGACCGTTCACGAACTGGTCGATCAGCTCTTTTGGAATGGATGGAAGGTCACGCTGGGCCTCGCGGGCCGGTTTCTTTTTGGTCGGCATACATGCACCTCTTCAACATGTTATGCCCGAACACAAAATTTATGACAGTCCCATGTCGGCGCTATTTAACGCCGAACCTGTTTCAATGTCTCGGCAATCAAAAATGCCAGCTCCAGCGACTGATCGGCATTCATTCGCGGGTCGCAATGGGTGTGGTAGCGATCCGACAAGCCGTCCTCGGTGATCGGCCGCGCACCGCCGATGCACTCGGTGACGTTTTGCCCGGTCATCTCGATGTGGATGCCGCCGGCGTAACTGCCTTCGGCTTCGTGGACCTGGAAGAACTGCTTCACTTCGCCAAGAATCTGCGCGAAGTCGCGGGTCTTGTAGCCGCTACTGGCCTTGATGGTGTTGCCGTGCATCGGATCGGAACTCCAGAGCACTTGCCGGCCTTCTCGCTGGACGGCGCGGATCAGCTGTGGCAAATGATCGCCGACCTTGTTCGCGCCCATCCGTGCGATCAGGTTCAGGCGACCCGGATCGTTGTCGGGGTTGAGCACGTCGATCAGGCGGATCAGGTCTTCGGGGTTCATGCTCGGGCCGACCTTGACCCCGATCGGATTGTTCACCCCGCGCAGGAATTCGACATGCGCGCCGTCGAGCTGACGGGTGCGGTCGCCGATCCACAGCATGTGGGCCGAACAGTCGTAATAGTCGTTGGTCAGGCTGTCGCGACGGACAAAGGCTTCCTCATAATTGAGCAGCAGCGCTTCGTGGGCGGTGAAGAAACTGGTTTCGCGCAGTTGCGGCGAGCTGTCCATGCCACAGGCGCGCATGAACGCCAGGGTTTCATCGATGCGGTCGGCCAGGTGGCTGTACTTTTCCGCCAGGGCCGAATTGGCGATGAAATCAAGGTTCCACTTGTGTACCTGGTGCAAGTCGGCAAACCCGCCCTGGGCGAAGGCGCGCAGCAGGTTCAGGGTGGCGGTGGACTGGTGGTACGACTGCAGCAGGCGTTCCGGGTCCGGCACGCGGCTTTTTTCATCGAAACCGATGCCGTTGACGATATCGCCACGGTAGGCCGGCAGTGTCACGCCGTCGATGGTCTCGTCGTTGGCCGAGCGAGGTTTGGCGAACTGTCCGGCCATGCGCCCGACCTTGACCACCGGGCAGCCGGCCGCGAACGTCATGACAATGGCCATTTGCAGCAGCACCTTGAAGGTGTCGCGGATTTTCGCGGCGGAAAACTCGGCGAAACTTTCGGCGCAGTCGCCGCCCTGCAGCAAAAACGCTCGCCCCTGGGTCACTTCGGCAAACTGACGGCGCAATTCCCGGGCTTCCCCGGCAAACACCAGCGGCGGGTAGCTGGCCAGGGTCTGCTCGACGTGCTGCAGATGCGCCACGTCGGGGTATTGGGGTTGTTGCTGGATCGGCAAGGCGCGCCAGCTGTCAGGACTCCAGGGTTGGCTCATCATGATCTCTAGTGTTTTACGCTCGGACGTCCATGTTATCAGCAATTAGTGCGTGACCTGTTCCCGTCGCTTCGCGGACAATCGCGCCTTTGCCGCTTCCGCTGCGGTTTATCGCGTTGCTGTTTGCCCAAGAAGGCCCGGCAACGATCAGGAGACGAAATGACTGAGGAGCGCGTCGAGCATCTGCTCGCCGAGGTGCAGGACGAATTTGGCGTGATTCGCGTGCTGGAAGTGGCCGATTACCGCTTTCTCGAATTCGGTGATGCCATCGAGCAAAGTTGCGTGTTCACGGCCGATCCGAGCTGGCTTGAGTACGACTATACCCGGGCGATGCTGATTGGAGCGCTGTGCCATGAACAGCCGGAAAGCGCGCTGTTCCTGGGGCTCGGTGCCGGTACGCTGACCCAGGCCTGCCTGAAGTTCCTGCCGCTGGAAGATGTCGAAGCCATCGAGCTGCGCCCGGATGTGCCGCGCCTGGCCATCGAATACCTGGGGCTGGATGATGACCCACGCCTGTACATCCGGGTAGGCGATGCACTGGAGCTGCTCGACAGCGCCGAGCCGGCGGACCTGATTTTCGTCGACCTGTATACCGACGTTGGTCCGGGTGTCGGGCATCTGGCCTGGTCGTTTCTGGAAAATTGCCAGAAACGCCTGAATCCGGGAGGCTGGCTGGTGATCAACCAATGGGCCACCGACGATGGCAAGCCACTGGGCGCCGCGTTGCTGCGCGGGCTTTATCATCGGCATTACTGGGAACTGCCGGTGAAGGAGGGCAACGTGATCCTGATCGTGCCTTCCGAACTGGATCAGGTGCTGAACATGGAAAGCCTGGCCGATCGGGCCGAAGCGCTGGCGCCGCGGTTGGGGTATTCGTTGCAGTCGTTGATCAAGGTGATTCGCCCGGCGACATAAGCCGGTGGCTGTGAGGGCCTCATCGCGGGCAAGCCAGGCTCCTACAGGTTTTGTGTCGTTCACTTTTTCTGTGTACAACACAAAACCTGTAGGAGCATGGCTTGCCCGCGATAGCTATATCAATGTCGACGCAAATATCAACATCCTTTGAATACGCCGGGCCGCCGCTCAACCAGCGACCGCACACCTTCCTGGGCATCCTCGCTGACCAGCAATTTCTTCACCAGCGCCGGCAACCCCTGCGCCGCCGCCGTTTCCCCTTCATAACGGGCCTGCCGGGCAGACATCAGCGTTGCCTGAACCCCAAGCGGCGCCTGCCGGGCGATTCGCTCGGCCAGTTCAATCGCCCGCGGCAGCAAATCCTCGCTGGCCATGACTTCCTGCACCAGACCCAGGTGCAAGGCATCATGGGCATCGAACTCGTCGCCGGTCAGCATCCAGCGCATCGCGTTGCCCCAGCCAGCAACCTGGTGCAGGCGCAAGGTGGCGCCGCCGAAGGGGAAGATGCCGCGCTGCACTTCCATTTGCGCGAAGCGGGTGTTGCTGGCGCACAGGTTGATATCGGCGGCCAGCATCAACTCGATACCGATGGTCAGGCAGTAGCCCTGGGCGGCGACGATCACCGGTTTGCTGACCCTGGGCCCGGCGAAGACACCCCACGGGTCGCAGCCGCCGGGCGGGGCTTGCCAGCCTTCGGTCAGTGCCGCGCTGGCATTGACCAGGTCCAGGCCGGCGGTAAAATGTTCGCCATGGCCGAAGACCACGGCCACACGTGCTTCGCTGTCGGCTTCGAATTCACCGTAGGCCAGGCTCAATTCGTTGAGCAGGTCGAGATCAAAGGCGTTGCGTTTGGCGACCCGGTCCAGTCCGATCAACAGGACATGACCACGCTTTTCACGGCTCACGCGGCTGGTATTGAGCTCTTTCATGCTGCATTTCCTCAAGCGGGAGAGGGGGCGCAGACCAGAGGTCTGTGGCGGGTGGGTGAACCGTTTTAGCGTCATCGCCCGCAGGGCAGGGCCCTTGAAAAGTAGACGTTCGCGCGATTATCCGCAAAGCCTGTGACAAACGCAGTGTGCGGGAGTTTTGCGATAAAAAAAGCTCCCTTTTTCGGCAAATTCCGGTATAGTGCGCGCCGGCCTTTAGCCGGGCCGCGTTTAGGTGGCGCAATTCCCCGAAGTCAGATTCGGTTGCACGTTCGCCCAACGAACACTTCCTAAACGATTCTTTCATTCATTCGTTTTCGCAAATCCCCGCCGACAAAGCTGCCAGGGCGACTCTTGAGTCTCAACACGGCACGCGCAGCTTTGGAGCATGGGTCTTTGCGGATGCACTTAGAGGCAGACCCATGACCCAGGAATCCGGCGGATTCGCCGCTTTTAATCTTAATCCGAATATTCTTGCAGCCGTCATCGCGACTGGCTACGAAGAGCCATCGGCTATTCAGCAGCAATCGATCCCGATCATCATGGCCGGACACGACATGATTGGTCAGGCGCAAACCGGTACGGGTAAAACCGCAGCGTTCGCCCTGCCGATCCTGCATCGCATCGATCCTGCAAAGCGCGAACCGCAAGCCCTGATCCTGGCGCCAACTCGTGAGTTGGCGCTGCAAGTAGCAACCGCTTTTGAAACTTACGCCAAGCAAATGCCCGGCGTTACCGTTGTGGCCGTTTACGGCGGCGCGCCTATGGGCCCGCAACTGAAAGCAATCCGTAATGGCGCACAGATCGTTGTCGCTACTCCGGGCCGTCTGTGCGACCACCTGCGTCGTGACGAAAAAGTACTGGCGACCGTGAACCACCTGGTTCTCGACGAAGCCGACGAAATGCTCAAACTGGGCTTCATGGACGACCTCGAAGTCATCTTCAAGGCCCTGCCTGCAACCCGTCAGACCGTATTGTTCTCGGCTACCCTGCCGCAGTCGATCCGTGCCATTGCCGAACGCCATCTGCGCGATCCGCAACACGTGAAGATCCAGACCAAGACTCAGACCGTTACCGCGATCGAACAGGCTCACCTGTTGGTTCACGCTGACCAGAAGACCTCGGCTGTATTGAGCCTGCTGGAAGTGGAAGACTTCGACGCCCTGATCATGTTCGTGCGCACCAAGCAAGCGACCCTGGACCTGGCAAGTGCCCTGGAAGCCAAAGGCTACAAAGCCGCTGCGCTGAACGGTGACATTGCCCAGAACCAGCGTGAGCGCGTGATCGACTCCCTCAAGGATGGCCGTCTGGACATCGTTGTGGCGACCGACGTTGCTGCTCGTGGCCTGGACGTTCCGCGCATCACTCACGTGTTCAACGTTGACATGCCGTACGATCCGGAATCCTACGTTCACCGTATCGGCCGTACCGGCCGTGCCGGTCGCGAAGGTCGTGCGCTGCTGCTGGTGACTCCACGTGAGCGCCGCATGCTGCAAGTGATCGAGCGTGTAACCGGTCAAAAGGTTGCTGAAGTTCGCCTGCCGGACGCTCAAGCCGTTCTGGATGCGCGCATCAAGAAGCTGACCAACAGCCTGTCGCCGCTGGTAGCTGATGCCGAATCGACCCACGGTGATCTGCTCGATCGCCTGACCGCCGACATCGGTTGCAGCCCGCGTGCCCTGGCCGCAGCCCTGCTGCGCAAGGCAACCAACGGTCAAGCGCTGACCCTGGCCGCTATCGAGAAAGAACGCCCACTGGTGCCGAATAACGCACCGCGTGGCGATCGTCCAGAGCGTTCCGGTGATCGTCCTGAGCGTGGTGATCGCGAGCGTCGCGCACCAATGCCACTGGCTGAAGGCCGTGCTCGTTGCCGTACCGCGCTGGGTGCGCGTGATGGCATCGCTGCCAAGAACCTGCTGGGCGCCATCCTCAACGAAGGTGGTCTGGCGCGTGAAGCCATCGGTCGCATCCAGGTGCGTGACAGCTTCAGCCTCGTCGAGCTGCCGGAAGATGGTCTGGAGCGTCTGCTGACCAAACTGAAGGACACTCGCGTTGCCGGTAAGCAGTTGAAGCTGCGTCGCTACCGCGAAGATTGATCCGCCCTCGGGCTGATTGATCGAACATAAAAAATCCCCGACTGGTTCGGGGATTTTTTATGCCTGTGATTTGTTGTAGGAGCGAGCATGCTCCGGACGGCGATCCGACGATGGTCGTCAACGAAAACGCTGGCTGCCTGACACCCCGCGGTGCTTGCTCCTCCATCGTCGGAACGCCGCCCGGACCATGCTCGCTCCTACACCCCGCCCGCCGTTACCACCTGAATGCTCATGCGCGGTGTCGCCAGTTCCAGCCCGGCTTCATCCAGATGCCGTTTGAGCGACAGGTTGAACGCCCGTGACACTTCCCATTGCTTGATCGGAGCGGTCTTGAACCGGGCCCGCAGAATCGCATTGCCGGACTCGAAACTTTCCACGCCCTGAAATTCCAGGGGCGACCAGATATTGCGCCGTTGCAGCGGATCGGTGCGGCAGGCACCGCGACCCGGAAGATCGCGTAGCCAAATTCCTGGGAGTAATTCTTGATGCTCTTGATTTCGCTGAACGGAATGGTGTGGACGATGCCGCCGACGTCCACGTAGTCGTCGTGCACCATGGCCAGGCTTTTACCTAGTGACGACGGCAGGGCGTAACTCATGTAGACAGTGATGACCAGGGCAATCAGCCACGGCCCCAGCTTGCGCAGGGCGAAAAGCAGCATGTCCAAGGCCCTGGGGTGTTGCGGCAGGGTTTTTGCCGAGGCTGCCAAGCAGGCTCGGCAGCCCGATGGCCTTGGCAGGTGCTGATGGCATCAGCGTCACCAGGCAGATAAGGAAAAGGCACGGCAGGGCGAATAGACGAGCGAACACTAGACGGTCAACCTCGAAATGGGCAGATCGACCGAGTGTACGAGCCCGTCAAAACCAATGCGAGCCGGGCTAGGGATTTATTCGTTGAGTTTGGCGAGGATCTTGAAGATCACCGTGGCCAGGATCAACAACATGCCGAGCCACATGGCGAGCACACCCGCGTTCTTGTCGCGAAAATTGAAACCGACTGCCAGCATGATCATCCCGATAAGAATAGGGATCAGCATGGCGTGGAACGAAGACATCGTGATCATTGCGACTGCCTTGTCAAAAGGGATAGTTAAAGTCTAGGTGGCTTTTTGCAGGGTGCTGTCTGTAGGAGCGAGCATGCTCGCGATGAACCTGAGAGCTCCACGGGGTGTCAGGCTCCCCTCGTCATCGTTGACGACCATCGCGAGCAAGCTCGCTCCTACAAATACAGATAAATGCGGGCCTACGGCAGCTCGCGACAGGCGTAGAACGCGCTGAGCACCTTGACCAGATGCGCCAGGTCATGGCTGCCGCACAGTTCGCGGATCGAATGCATGGCGAAGGTCGGCAGGCCGATGTCCACGGTACGTACACCCAGGTGGCTGGCGGTGATTGGGCCGATGGTTGACCCGCAACCCATGTCGCTGCGCACCACGAAGCTCTGGACCGGCACTTCTTCGGCCATGCACAGGTGACGGAAGAACCCGGCGGTTTCGCTGTTGGTGGCGTAGCGCTGGTTGCTGTTGACCTTGATCACGGGGCCGGCGTTGAGTTTTGGGCCGTGATTGGCATCGTGCTTGTCGGCGTAGTTGGGGTGCACGCCATGGGCGTTGTCGGCCGAAACCAGCAGGGATTTCTGAATGGTGCGCACGAATTCATCACCTTCTGGCAGCAGGCGACGCAGCGTCTGCTCCAGCATCGGACCGTCGGCGCCACAGGCCGAACACGAACCGACTTCCTCGTGGTCATTGCAGACCAGGACGCAGGTTTCGTCGGTGTCGGTGGTCAGTAGCGCTTGCAGGCCGGCATAGCATGACAGCAGGTTGTCCAGGCGCGCGCCGGCGATGAAATCCCCATGCAGGCCGATGACGGCCGCGCCTTGGGTGTCGTAGAAGCTCAGTTCGTAATCCAGCACCACATCGGCGTTCAGGCCGTGTTCGCGGGCAAGCTGGTCGGTGAGCACGGCGCGGAAATCCACGCGCTCGTCACCGGCGAATTGCGCAAGTACCGGTGGCAGCTCGGTCTGGGCGTTGATTGCCCAGCCCATGTTGGCTTCACGATTGAGGTGAATGGCCAGGTTGGGGATGATCGCGATCGGCGCCTTGAAGTCGATCAGCTGGCTCTCGACCTTGCCATCACGACGGAAGGTGACGCGGCCGGCCAGGGACAGGTCGCGGTCGAACCAGGGGGCCAACAGGGCGCCGCCATAGACTTCGACGCCCAACTGCCAGAAACCCTGGCGTTGCAATTCCGGCTGAGGCTTGACCCGCAGGCACGGGCTGTCGGTGTGGGCCCCGACCAGGCGAATGCCGCCGTGCAGCGGCGAGTGCCGGCCCATCTTGATCGCGACGATCGACGAGTCGTTGCGGGTGACGTAGTAGCGACCATTGGCCTCGGTGTTCCATGGCTCGCGTTCATCCAGGCGTTGGAAGCCCGCCGCTTCCAGTCGCTGAACAAGGCTGGCGGTGGCATGGAACGGGGTAGGGGAGGCCTTGAGGAAATCGATCAGGCCTTGGTTCAACTCTTCGCGCATAAGTAGCTCCAGACAGCAATGGCGCCAGTTTAACGTATTGGCCCGACGCATTGGACAAGAGCTTTCAGCGCCGGGCCGGTATCGTGCGCCAGGGGGTCAATGTGTCATCCGCTCGCGCAGGTAAGCAATGATGGTTTGTTCGTCGGAGGACCTTGCCGGCCGGGGCAGATGTTTTGGCCAGTGCCCCTTTTCCGTGCCGAAGAACCTCTTCTGTTTGTCTTCATCCCAACGCAGGATTTCTCGGGAAGCGGACTCCCACCATTCATGGCGGCACACTTCGTAATACGGATGTTCAGGCGCCGCGCTTCCATACAGCAGGTCACGACCGACCTTTTTCATGCTCTTGTGCTTATTGCGCAGTTTCCACTTGATGCGCAGGCGCTGCCAGGGTGAAGGCACGGGTTTGCAGCGTGGGACTTCTGTGCACAGGGCCGGCAGCTCGGGACGGAACTGCTCGCCATGACGGGTGAAAAAATGCTTCTGCATGGCATGGAAGAAGCGTTTTTCAGCGAAGTAGTGATAAATGAATTTCTTCGCTTCCTGAACGGGTTGGTTGCGCATCGCGAACGACAGGGCGATTTGCTCGATGGTATGGATGTCGAACGAGCCTTGGGTCCATTCATCGATCAGGCGGATCGATTCTTCGAGTAACGGCGTATCACCGTCTGTGACACCGCACAGCCCGCTGTTATACAGCTTGAAACTGTTGTTGGACGAGATGCCATGGGCTTGCAGGCAGCGGCCAAGCTTGACGTAGTCCGGACGTTCGCAGACGTAGCTCCAGTCGTACTCGAAACGGTCCATGACATAGCGCCCGGGCTCGATCCGTTCGAAAACGCGATGCGGCGATTCCAGAAACAGCGTATCGGTGTCGACGAACAGCGTCTTGTGCGCAAGCGTCAGCCCTTGGGCAATGGCGCAGGCCTTGCGTCGGTGGTGATAGCCGTTTTCGCCCTGCCATTGGGCCATGGTCTGCTCGCTCAGGGCGACGGTGTCGACCGGCCAGCCAGCATAATCCTCTGGGCGATCGGTCATGACCCTGATGCACAGCGACTCACCCCGTTTGAGCTGTGCCAGGGCGGTGAGCATGCTGAATTTGGCTTCGCGCCGGTAAACATCCTGGTTGCCATAGATGAGGTAGAGCAACTGGTGCGGTGTTTTCTCTAGGGGGGACAGCGCTTCGCGCATAAGTAGCTCCAGGCAACAGAAACGCAAGTTTACCGTATTGGCCTGGGGCAATGCAGGTGCGCTGTTGTGATCGTTCCCACGCTCTGCGTGGGAATGCATCCTGTGACGCTCCGCGTCACCATTGCGCATGGCTCACGTCATGCGTCGTCAGCGGAACGCGGAGCGTCCCTGGCGGCATTCCCACGCGGAGCGTGGGAACGATCCCATCAGGTACAGCCGCAAAAGTCAGGTCGGCTGTCAGGCCGCCTCGCTTTGGCTTTAGATTTGGGCGCCCCGTTAAACCACGATGGCCGAACGCAGGCATTGCGCAGTGGGTAAACCGGCAGGGCGCCGGGTTGCCGTGCTAAGGCAACAAACTCTTCTTTCAGGCTCATGGTATCTCTCGTGTCCCAGGGCATGATGGTTTTCCGGCGAAGTTGGCTCGCCGAAAAGTGTCCACCATGTCCCCGCACACCCGTCAACCATGTGTCCGGTCCGTACAGGCGTTTGAAAAAGGGACTCGCCGTAAGGGCCATCCCTTTCAAGGTCTTTTGACTTTTGCGGCCTTGAGCACCCGATCCGTCGACACATGGGCATGCACTGCCTTACCTTCAAGCCACTCCTTGGGCTTGGGCACCTTTGGGCCACGTATGCTTTTGGCGACCTGTTTGGGTTTGATATTCCTGGCCAGCGCCAACAGGCGCTGTGCCGGAGTTTCTGAGGTCGATTGAAGTGATAAGTAATCTGAAGGCAACGCGATCTGCATGCCCTCATAACCGCTACGCACTTGCACGGTCAGGTGGAAGATCGAAGCCTCCCATCCCTCTGGCTGCGTTTGGCGATGAGCCTGCTCAACGCTGCGCTTAAGCACTGACAACACGTTGTAGGCCAACACCGCCGAAGCAAACCCGAGCAGGGCCGCCTTGGGGTTGCTCAAGGTTGCGATTTCACTGTCCAGCACCGATTCCAGGCGTTGGAACATCCCTTCGATACTCCAGCGACGACGGTACAAGTCGGCTATTTGCTCAGCGCTGATGGTCTCAGGCAAGTTGCTCCAGAACAACAACGTGGTGTCGCCTGATTCGGTAGCTTTTTGCAGGTTCAGCTCGACACGCCGCCACTGACGTCCACCTTTCACTTCGATGATTTGCTCACGCACGCTTCCCGTCGCGACCGCGACAGGTTCCTGCCAGTCGCCTTCCTGAAGCAGGCGCGGATGCTTACTCGGCTCACGAACAATGAATGCAGCCCCGGCGTCTTCACAGGCCTCCATGACCGGGAGCGTGCAGTAGAGTCGATCCGCCATCCACAACTGGCCCGCACTGGCGTTTTCCAGCAACGGCAGCACACCGACGCGCTCACTGGCATAAGCATCTTCACAGGGTTGGAGATCGACGACCTGGTCCAGATCAGGGTCGTAAACCACGACCGAAAAACCAGGCCGGGCGGCACCTCGTTCACGGCGCAAAGCACCCAGACGTTTTTCACTGGAAGGCAGGTGGTTGCCGTCAACGACCCGCAGTTGCCAGCCGGGCAAAATGGCAGAACAGCCCAACTCCTCAATCGTCGGAGTCAGGCGCTGCGCACTGCCGCTCACCAAGGCGCGCAGCAGCGCGGGCTCTGTGCGGCTGACCTTGTCGTAAAGCGCCGCCAAGCTGACGGGCAGATCATCCATCTGCCGTGCAGCGGCATGCAGCGAAGGCCGCAACCCCAGTGAAACAAGGGACATCAGCTCAACGATGGTCGAAAACAAAAGCTCACGCGGGTACTGGCGTTGACGGTGTTCTTCGAACACCTGATCGACCCACTCAGCTGCAATGGCCTGCTCCAACACCAATTTGGCCATGACACTGGCCGGTGCTTTTTTCTCGAACCGCGCTAAAACCTCTGCCCACATCGTCTCGTCTTCCTGACCGGAGTTTTTGGAGGATTTTAACAAAGACCTTGAAAGGGATGGCCGTAAGGGCGAAACCCTAAGTGGCCGTTACCGCAGCAATGGATATCCCCCCAATTCAGTTCTTATATACAACCCCATGCTTATGTGAACAGCATTACCTTCAGAGGGGGGGCGTTTTCAATGAGCTTCGATAGTCATTCACTCAAAAAGGCGCAGGGCACTCGAAGCGCAGTCGCTGACCGCTTTGTGGGTGAGTGAAGCTGAGCATGCTTGCATGCAGGCAGAGTCGCGGCCAGGCGGCCAGGGCTTGCTCATGGGCGTAGAGTCCGTCGCCCAGCAGTGGATGACCGATCGACAGCATGTGCACGCGCAATTGGTGCGAGCGTCCGGTGATCGGCGTGAGTTCGACCCGACACCAGTCGCCACAGCGTTCCAGCACGCGCCAGAAGGTCAGGGCGTGTTTGCCGAATTCATGGTCCACCACGTGGCGTGGCTTGGTCGGAGGGTCGTAGCGCAGCGGCAAGTCGATGCTGCCACTGTCGAGCCCCGGCTGGCCCCAGCACAATGCGGTGTAGGCTTTTTCGGTTTCGCGGTCGTGAAATTGCCTGGACAGTTCGCGGTGAGTGTCGGCATCGCGGGCCAGCAGGATGATGCCGGAGGTTTCCCAATCCAGTCGATGGACGATTCGCGCTTCCGGGTAGCCGTTTTCCTGCAGGCGGGTAATCAGGCAGTCCTTGTTGTCGTCGGCCCGGCCGGGCACGGAGAGCAACAGGGTGGGTTTGTTCACCACCAGGACAGCGGCGTCCTCATGGATGATGTGGATATTGGACAGCGGCATCAAACAGCCTCGTTACAAACGCCAACGGCGGTTCAGGCCTGCAGGCCTGAACCGCCGTGGTTCCAGCCGGATCGACTCAGCGATCTGGCAGGGTGATATTGAGTTCCAGAATCGAGCAGCTGCCCTGGCTTTCCAGTGCGACGTGCACGTCATCGGACCCGATATTGACGTACTTGCGAATCACCTCGACCAGTTCCTTCTGCAAGGCCGGCAGGTAATCCGGGGTACTGCGTTGGCCGCGTTCGTGCGCCACGATGATCTGTAGACGCTCTTTCGCTACCGACGCGGTGCTTTGCTTTTTGTTGGCACGAAAGAAGTCAAAAAGGTTCATTGCTTAGTTGCCTCCAAACAGGCGCTCGAAGAATCCCTTCTTCTGTACATCGAGGAAACGATGTTCCACGGTTTTGCCCAACAGGCGGTCCACGGTGTCGCTGTAGGCCTGGCCGGCATCGCTCTGGTCGTCGAGAATCACCGGAACGCCCTGGTTGGATGCCTTGAGCACCGCCTGGGATTCAGGGATCACGCCGAGCAGGGCCACCGAGAGGATCTCCTTGACGTCTTCGACGCCGAGCATTTCGCCCTTGCTCACACGCTCTGGATGGTAACGGGTAATCAGCAGGTGTTCCTTGATCGGGTCTTCCCCGCGCTCGGCGCGACGGGACTTGCTGGCCAGCAGGCCGAGCATGCGGTCGGAGTCACGCACCGAGGATACTTCCGGGTTGGTCACAACGATCGCTTCGTCAGCGAAGTACATGGCCAGGTGGGCGCCTTTTTCGATACCCGCCGGGGAGTCGCAGACCACGAACTCGAAGTCTTCCTTGAGTTGCATCAGGACTTTTTCCACGCCTTCGACCGTCAGCGCGTCTTTGTCACGGGTCTGGCTGGCCGCCAGTACGTAGAGGTTTTCCAGGCGCTTGTCTTTGATCAGGGCCTGTTGCAGGTTGGCTTCGCCGTTGACCACGTTGACGAAGTCGTACACCACGCGGCGCTCGCAACCCATGATCAGATCGAGGTTACGCAAACCGACGTCGAAGTCGACGATGACTGTTTTGTGACCGCGCAGAGCGAGGCCGGTACCGATAGCGGCGCTGGTGGTGGTCTTACCCACACCACCCTTGCCGGATGTAACCACGAGAATCTTGGCCAAGGTGTTTCACCCCTAAGGAAAAAGGACTTTTAGCCCCTGAAAAACATCTCTTGAAAAACTACAGCAGTTGGACAGCCTTGGCTGGAATTTGGCCGCAGACGGCGTTTACCCCCGGTAAACACTGCTTGTAGCCTTTTTCCTACTTCGTTTGAGCCGTTTTCGCTACGTTTTAGAGATGTTTGGAAAATGCGGCAGTATCCGTTAAAGCCGAATGATGTTCAACACGTCGCCTGACAGGCTGACCTGGACGCCCGAGCCCCACAACGGGTCGCGGCGCAGATCTTCGGAAACCTTGTAATGACCGGCGATGGAGATTAGTTCAGCGCTCATTTGCTGGCAGAAAATCCGCGCCTTCTTGTCGCCTTTGACGCCCGCCAGCACACGTCCGCGCATCGGGCCGTATACATGGATGTTTCCATCGGCGAGAAGTTCCGCCCCCGGGCTGACCGAGGAGATCACCACCAGATCGCTGCCCTGGGCATAAATCTGCTGGCCACCGCGTACTGGCGAGGTGATGATTTTCGTCGGTTTGATGCTCGGTTCCGCTGGTTTTTCCGGCTTCTCCGGCTTTTTCGCAACGACGCCTTCGTTCAGGTCCAGCGCCCGCTCACGGGCTCCGGACGGTGGCAGTACCGGCAGGTCGACCGCGATGGCGGCTGCGATGTCTTCGATGCGGCTGGCGCGGATAGCCAGGGTACGCAGGCCATGCTGGCGGCAGATGCGCATCAGGCCGGGCAGATCGACGGCGCCGCCGTTGGCCGGGAGTTTGTCCAGGGCCAGGACCAGCGGCGCGTTACTGAAGAAGTTCGGCGCCTGGGCGACCTTGGCGGCCAGTTGCCGATCGAGACCTTCAAGGTCATTACGGGCCAGTTCCAGCACCGTTATGGCCAGCATGCTGCCCTTCAACTGGAACACGGGATCTTGGTCTAGCGGTTCGGTTTGGCTCATGGTCGGCATACAACGACTTGTCACTAAAAGTGCCCAGACTTATAACGAGAACGCACGCGAGCCGCAAGCCGGGTCGAACGATGTAGAATGCGCGGCCATCGTCTTTTCGGAACCTTTAATGGATCGCCCGCGTTTTCGAACAACTTTTCTGATGCCACGTTTCTGGCCGCTCTGGTGCGGCCTGGGGCTGTTATGGCTGATTGTCCAGCTGCCGTACCCTGTATTGCTGTGGATCGGTCGGGTCCTGGGTGCCTTGATGTATCGGGCCGCGGCCGACCGGCGGCGCATTGCCAAGCGCAATCTCGAGCTGTGCTTCCCGGAAAAATCCGCTGCCGAGCGCAAGCGTCTGCTCAAGGAAAACTTCGCTTCCACCGGTATCGCCTTCTTCGAAATGGCGATGAGCTGGTGGTGGTCGCGCGAGCGGCTGGCGAAACTGGCCCATATTGAGGGCCTGGAGCACCTGAAAAACGCCCAGCATGAGGGCAAGGGCGTCATCCTGATGGCCGTCCACTTCACCACGCTGGAAATCGGTGCGGCGCTGCTCGGCCAGCAGCACACCATCGACGGCATGTACCGCGAACACAAGAATCCGTTGTTCGACTATGTGCAGCGTCGCGGTCGCGAGCGGCACAACCTGGATTCGCTCGCAGTGGAGCGCGAGGACGTGCGCGGCATGCTCAAGTTGCTGCGGGCCGGCCGTGCGATCTGGTACGCGCCGGACCAGGATTATGGCGCCAAGCAAAGCATCTTCGTGCCGTTGTTCGGCATACAGGCCGCCACCGTCACCGCCACCAGCAAATTCGCGCGGCTGGGCAAGGCGCTGGTGGTTCCGTTCACCCAGGAACGCCTGGCCGACGGCAGTGGCTATCGCCTGGTGATCCACGCACCGCTCGAAGGGTTCCCCGGTGAAACCGAGGAAGCCGACTGCTTGCGCATCAACCAGTGGATCGAAGGTGTCTTGCGTGATTGTCCAGAGCAGTACCTCTGGGCTCATCGCCGCTTCAAGAGCCGTCCACCCGGTGAACCGAAGCTGTACGCAAAACGCGGCTGAACGGCCGATCCCTGTAGGAGCGAGCACGCTCGCGAAAAACCCGAGGGCGCCGCGGGGTATCCGGCACCCCGCGTTATCGTTGACGACCATCGCGAGCGTGCTCGCTCCTACAGGGGAAGAGGTTGGAGCAATGAAATCCCATCAAGCAGCATGGAGCGTAGAGTATGAGTCCTGCTGAACCGGTCACAGGGTTGATTCTTTCCGGCGGCGGGGCTCGGGCGGCCTATCAGGTGGGCGTGCTGGCGGCGATTGCCGAGTTGCTGCCACTGGGCGCGGACAATCCTTTTCCGGTGATTGTCGGAACCTCCGCCGGGGCTATCAATGCGGTCAGCCTGGCCAGCGGGGCGATGGATTTTCGCGCGGCCATCGAGCGTCTGACCGCGTTCTGGCAGGGCTTTCGCAGTCATCTGGTATTGCGCAGCGACTGGCCGGGCGTGATCAGCCAGGCCACTCGGTTTGTCAGTCACAGCCTGCTGGGCCTTGGCGCGCAGGTCCCGGTGGCGTTGCTCAACAGCTCGCCGTTGCGCGAGTTGCTCGACGACAAATTACAGATGCACGGCATCGCCGAAGCCATCGCACAAAGGCAGTTACACGCAGTAGCCGTCACAGCGTTCGGCTATGAGTCCGGCCAGGCCGTCACGTTCTATCAGGGCGGCGGCACCATCGACGCCTGGTTGCGCCATCGGCGGATCGGCATTCCCACACAATTGTCCGTTGACCATTTGCTCGCCAGTTCGGCCATTCCGCTGCTGTTCGCTCCGGTGAAAATCGGCGAAGAGTATTTCGGCGATGGCGCGGTGCGCCAATCGGCACCCATCAGCCCGTCGTTGCACCTTGGCGCCAGTCGAGTGCTGGTGGTGGGTGTCAGCGGCAACCCGCGCGGCGTCGATCCCGAGCAATCGCTGCAACGCGCCTATTCCGGGCAACAACCCACCCTGGCGCAGATCGGTGGGCACATGCTCAACAGTACGTTCATTGACAGCCTGGAAAGTGACATCGAGTTGCTGCAGCGTTTGAATCAGTTCAGCCACCTCATGCCCGATGGCACACCGACCCGCGTGCTCGGCGTGGCGCCGGTGGAGGTGTTGGTGATTTCACCGAGTCAACCGATCGACGAGATTGCCGCACGCCATCGCCAGGAATTGCCGGCGGCGCTGCGTCTGTTTTTGCGTGGGCCGGGGGCGACCAAGACCAGCGGGGCAGGGGTGTTGAGTTATCTGCTGTTCGAGGCGGGGTATTGCAGTGAGTTGATTGATTTGGGGCGGCGGGATGCGTTGGCCAAGCGCGAGGAGCTTTGCCGGTTTCTCGGGTTGGCGCGGCCGGTGGTTTCGGCTTGAGATCGGCGGTGCGGCAATCGCGAGCAAGCTTTGCTCCTACAGGATTTGTGTCGTTCACATAAGCGGCGAACGACACAAATCCTGTAGGAGCAAGGCTTGCCCGCGATGGCGGTCTTACAGACGCCGCAGGATCAGAAGTGAACCTTGACCAGGAAGCTGGTCACGCTCTGATCCGTCTTGAAGCCCTGGCTGTCTTCGATACCGTACTTGTTTTTCCAGTAGTCATACTCAACACCGACGTACAACTGCTTGGCGCCCAGGTTCAGCGCCTTGCCCAGGTCGTATTTGACCTGCGGATTGAAGTGCAGGTTGGCGTGATATTCGCCTTTGTCGTTCACGTCGTTGTCGACAACCCAGTCCATGAAGCCGTCGATCAGTACGTCCGAGTCACCCACCGGGATGGTGTAGGACCAGGCTGGAGTGATCTGCCAGACATCGTCGCCCGGACGGTCGCCTTCGGTGTGACGGTTGTAGAAGTTCAACTGGAAGTAGTCGAAGCCTGGGATGGCCAGGTCGAAACCCGGACCGATCAGGTACGACTCGGTGTCGTCCTCGCCGAACTCATAGGTCATGGCCAGCAGCACGTCCTTGATCGGGCCGAACTCCAGCTTCTGGTCGAAAATCTTGTTGAACGACAAGCGCGGGCTGAATTCGCCGTAGTGAGTGTTCTCACCCGCGAAGGCGTCTTCCTTGCCGTTGTAGAAGATTTTGTCGATGAAGAAGAAGTTGTCGCCGTATTTCCAGCCGTCGGCGTGTTCGAAGGTCACCGTCTGCTGAATGCGCGGGTTGACCTGGAAGTCCTTGCCATACAGGTAGGTCAGGCTGTTGTTCTGCCATTGCAGCAAGTCGCCGGCCATGGCCTGACCCCCCGCCAGCAACGATCCCGCCAGCATCAGGCTAGTGCACGTACGTTTCATTCGGTTGCTCCCAAAAAGTAGTGGTTTCACGTTATTTTTTTAAGGTCGACGCTCTGGTGTGGCGCCTTTTTCTGTAGCTTCAAAAAATCATCCATTCGGTCAGCTTTGTGCTGTTAGCAAGAGCTGCGCCAAGGCTTTCGAAAAACAAAAAAACTCCCGCTCGGCGGCTCTTGAGCAGTCGATTGAGAGTGGTTTGGGGATGCCTTGGTACCGTCCAGAGCCGGGATAAGTTGGCTTTCTGGTCAGGAATTAAATCCGGGCTTTTTTTTAAAGCGGATTCAGGCGGCCGCGGAGAATACTGACTCCTCGGCCAGGTCTCAAGTGCTCCGCAACAGCGCACCGACGACAGGTTTGGGGCACGGTTGCGGGTCATCTTAGAAATGCACCTTCACCAGCAGGCTGGTGGTGCTTTCGTGGGTATCGAGGTTGGCGTTGTTTTCGATGCCGTACTTGTCTTTCCAATAGCTGTACTCGACGCCGACGTACACCTGTTTCTCCCGCCAGCCAAGGGTTTTACCCAGGTCATATTTGATCTGCGGGTTGAAGTGCAGGTTGGCGTGATAGGTGC
Organism: Pseudomonas sp. LBUM1649; assembly: GCF_059716155.1. Lineage (NCBI taxonomy): Bacteria > Pseudomonadati > Pseudomonadota > Gammaproteobacteria > Pseudomonadales > Pseudomonadaceae > Pseudomonas > Pseudomonas sp. LBUM1649. The sequence continues at coordinate 4,517,349 of NZ_CP166807.1, read as the reverse complement.
CGCGCGAGTTCTGGTCGTTGTCGACGACCCAGTCGAGGTAGCCGTCGATCAACAGGCTCGAATTACCCAGTGGCACGGTGTAGGACCAGGCCGGCGAGATCTGCCAGACATCATCGCCGGGACGCGAGCCTTCGGTCTGGCGATAATAAAAGTTCAAGGTGAAAAAGTTGAAGCCCGGTACCGCGAGGTCGAAACCGGGGCCGATCAGGTAGGCCTCGCTGTCGTCTTCGCCATTCTCGTAGGTCATGGCCAGCAACACGTCCTTGATCGGTCCGAACTCGAAACGGCGGTCGAGGATTTTGCCGAACGAGAGGCGCGGGCTGAACTCGCCGTAGTAGGCGTGTACGCCTTTGTTCCGGTCTTGCTCGCCGTTGTAGTAGGTGCTGTCGACGAACAGGAAGTTGTCGCCGTATTTCCAGCGATCGGCGTGCTCGAATGTCACCGTCTGCTGGATCGACGGGTTGACCGCGAAATCCTTGCCGTACAGATAGCTCAGGCTGTTGGTTTGCCAGAGCAGTAAATCGCTGGCCATGGCTTGGCTCGCGGCCAGGAGACCCGCACCCAACAGCATGTTTGTCTGTGTTCGAATCATCTGTTGCTCCCTCTTGTTTTTATTTTCAAGGCGCAGGAAACCCCTGCCCCCTGTAGGAGCGAGCATGCTCGCGATGGACTAGAGTGCGCCGCGTTTATCCAACAAATACGCGTTATCGTTAGCGACCATCGCGAGCATGCTCGCTCCTACAGGGGGAGTGTGCGTTTCTGTCTTAGTGGACGTGGCAGTCGTTGATGGCCGCGCGTTCGGCGCCGCCGAGGATGTTGAACAGCAGGTTCAATGTCAGGGCGCTGAGCGTGGCCATGGCGATACCGCTGTGGGTGATCGGGCTCATCCACAGGGGCAGGTGGGCGAAAAACTCCGGGCGTACCACCGGGATCAGGCCCATGCCGATGCTCACCGCCACCAGCAACTGATTGCGCCGGTCACCGATGTCGGCTTCCTGCAGAATCTTGATCCCGGTGGCGGCGACCATGCCGAACATCGCGATCGCCGCGCCCCCCAGCACCGCCGGTGGAATCGAGGCCACGAGGAACGCGGCTTTGGGCAGCAGGCTCAGCACGATCAGCAAACCACCGGCAACGATGGTGACTGAGCGGCAACGCACGCCGGTCATCTGCACAAGGCCGATGTTCTGCGCGAAGGAGGAGTGGGTGAAGGTGTTGAAGAAACCGGCGAAGAACGAGGCGCCGGCATCGCACAGCAAGCCGCGACGCAGCATCCGTGGGCAGACTTCCTGGCCGGTGATCTTGCCCAGCGCGAGGAACATCCCGGTGGACTCGACGAAGATGATCACCACCACCAGGCACATCGAAAGGATCGGCGCGAGCTCGAATTTCGGCATGCCGAAATGCAGCGGGGTGACGAATTGCAGCCATGGCGCCTGGGCCATGCCGCTAAGGTCGACCATGCCGAGCACGCCGCAGAGCACGTAGCCCAGGCACATGCCGATCAGCACGGAAATATTGACCCAGAAGCCGCGCATGAAACGGTGCACCAACAGGATGGTGCCCAGCACCAATGCGGCGATGGTCAGGTAGATCGGCGAACCGAATTGCGCGGCTTCGGCACCGCCGCCGGCCCAGTTCACGGCCACGGGGAACAGCGACAAACCGATCGAGGTGATGACCGTGCCGGTCACCAGAGGCGGGAAGAAGCGCACGACCTTGGACATGAACGGCGCGATGAGCATGCCGAAGAACCCGGCGGCGATGGTCGCGCCGAAAATCCCCTGCAGGCCGATACCCGGCATGCCGGCCATGGCGACCATGCTGCCAACGGCGGCGAAACTGGCGCCCATCATCACCGGCATACGGATGCCCATGGGGCCGATGCCCAGCGATTGCACGATGGTGGCGATGCCGGCGACCAGCAGGTCGGCGTTGATCAGGAAGGCGATTTCTTCACGATTCAGGCCAGCGGCCTGTCCGATGATCAGCGGCACCGCGATAGCGCCCCCGTACATCAGCAGAACATGTTGCAGACCGACCAGGATCAGTTGCAAAAGGGGCAAACGCTGAATGGCGGGTGCGTCGGGGATGCGTGCTTGGGAGAGCTCGGACATGCAACACCTCGGATCTTTTTTGTTCTTGTGATTATTTGCATCAGGTTGACCGCGGCGCGGCCATTCGCGAGCAGGCTCGCTCCCACAGGTTTCGCATTGTCTGTGTGGGAGCGAGCCTGCTCGCGAAGCTTTTCAACGATTAATTGGTCGGAGCACCTTGCACAATCCAGGCGCCGATCAAGTCACGTTCCTGCTGGGTCATCTGGGTGATGTTGCCCAGTGGCATGATCTGGGTGGCGACCGCTTGAGCCTGGATGCGCGCCGCGTTCTGGCGGATCTGCTCGGGGGTGTCGAGCATCACACCGGCGGGAGCGGCGCTGAACAGCGGGCTGGTCGGTTTGGCCGAATGACAGACTGTGCAACGTTCCTGAATCACGCTGTGCACCTTGTCGAAGCCGGGACCGGCGTTGGACGCTTGCGCCGGTGCGGCTGCAGGCGTCTCGGCAGGTTTTGCTTCAGCCGGTTTCAAACCACCACCCACTGCTGTTTCCGGCAGCGGCTGGTATTCGATTTTCGCTGGAGCGTTGGCCACTTCGGGAGCGCTGGACATCGGTTTCGGACCAGAAACGTAGGCCAGGCAGATCATGCCCACTGCTGCCACTGGCAGGGTCCAGGCAAACTTGTGGCTGTCGTGACGGGTGTTGAAGTAATGACGCACCAACACCGCCAGCACCGCGATCCCGGCCAGGATCAGCCAGTTGTATTGGCTGCCATAGGTGCTCGGGAAGTGGTTGCTGATCATGATGAACAGCACCGGCAAGGTGAAGTAGTTGTTGTGACGCGAACGCAGCAGGCCTTTGGCCGGCAGCGCCGGATCGGGCGTGCGGTTCTCGGCGATTGCCGCCACCAGTGCGCGTTGCGCCGGCATGATGATACGGAACACGTTGCCGACCATGATGGTGCCGATGATCGCGCCGACGTGCAGGTACGCACCACGACCGCTGAACACCTTGCTGAAGCCGTAGGCGGCGCCGATGATCAGTACGAACAGGATGAAACCCAGCAGGGCAGGGCGTTTTCCCAGGGCCGAGTCGCAGAGGAAGGAGTAGACGAACCAGCCGACGAACAGCGAGCCGATGCCCAACAGAACGCCTTCAGGACCGGTCAGGCTGCTGCCAGGAGCCAGCAGGTAGAGCGTCGGGTTGGAGTAGAACACCACGCACAGCAGTGCGATACCCGACATCCAGGTGAAGTAGGCTTCCCATTTGAACCAGTGCAGGTTGTCCGGCATGGTCGGTGGGGCCAGTTTGTATTTTTCCAGGTGGTAGATACCGCCGCCGTGGATCGCCCACAAATCGCCGGCCAGACCGCTTTTCGGGTTGACCCGATTGAGGTTGTTTTCCAGCCAGACGAAGTAGAACGATGCGCCGATCCAGGCCACGCCAGTAATCATGTGAACCCAGCGCACGCTCAGGTTCAGCCATTCCAACAGATGTGCTTCCACAGTCTTTACCTCTCGCCTGTCACTCTGTTGTCGAGTGATCAGACCTTCTCTTATTGGTGGGGGGCAAGGATCAAACGCTCATCCTCTTTGAAAAAATGCTCATCGCAGTTATTGCCTGTGCCACTGCGATCAACCACCAGGAAGTCATCCCGCTTTTCGATCGTCAGCACCGGATGGTGCCAAACGCCGCGATGGTAATTGATGCCCTGCCTGCCGTTGGTGACGAAGGCGCGGACCAAGCCTGATACAGGTTCATCGCCAAGTGGCGCGACCACGATCAGAAAGGGGTTGCCGAGCAGCGGAATGAAAGCCTGGCTGCCCAGCGGATGACGCTCCAGCATGCTGACGGTCAGGGGCATGTCCTGCGCGTCGGCGCGGAAAATGCTGATGATCGCGTTGTCTTCAGGCGTAGCGGTTTCCACCGTCGCCAGTTTGTGGAAGCGCATGGTCGAACCGTTGTTGATCATGAAGTGATCGCTGCCGTCGGTTTCGATCACGTCACCGAATGGGGCGAAGGCTTCTTTGGTCAGCGGTTCAATCGTCAGTGTGCGCATGCTGTTCTTCTTATCTCAAATTCGTTGGTGTGTTGCTTTTGTAGGAGCACGGCTTGCCGGCGATGGCGGACTCACTGACGCCATCGCCAGCAAGCTGTGCTCCTACAGGTTTTCCTTCACCGCTTACTTAGCGACCTTGCCGAGAACGCGCAGACGGCTCACACCACCATCCGGGAACACGTTCAGGCGGATGTGGGTGATCGGGCCCAAGGCCTTGATCTGCTCGGCGAAGGTGTGTTCGGCGTGCATTTCCAGCTTCTGGCTTGGCAGCAGCTCGCGCCAGAACAGCGACTGGGTTTCGATCTGGCTGTCGGTGCCGCCCTTCACGAACGCGCCCTGGATCGAGCAAGTGTCCGGGTAGTTGCCCTTGAAGTGCAGGGTGTCAACGATGATTTTCTCGATCTCGCCCGGGTGGCCCAGGGCGACGATCACCCAGTCATTGCCTGGCGTGCGACGACGTGCGGTTTCCCAGCCGTCACCCATGTTGATGCCACGGCCCGGGTTGAGGATGTTGCTCATGCGGCCGAAGTGTTCGTCGGAGCAGGCGAGGGCGCGGCCACCGTTGAGGGCTGCGGCCAGGTCGACTTGCTCGTTGTCACCCACAGCGGACCAGTCGCGGAACGGGATGCCGTACACACGCAGACGGGCAACACCGCCGTCCGGGTAGATGTTGAAGCGCAGGTGGCTGAACGCCTGGTCGTTGCTGATTTCGTGGTAGTGGTGGCTGTTGCCTTGCAGCTCGACGGCAGACAGCACTTCAACCCACTGGGTGTTTTCGTTCGGCTCGCCTTCGGCCAGGAAGCAGGCTTCCAGGGAAGCCGACGGCGGGAAGTTACCGGTGAAGAATGAAGTGTCGATGTCGACGCCTTTGATCGAGCCAGGCACGCCCAGGCGGGTCACTGCGCTGTCGTAGCCTTCGAAGCGCTTGCGGCGCGACTCCCAGCCGTCCATCCACTTGCCGTTGTCATCGAACACGCCCTCCTTCCACACGGCCGGGGTCGGTTGGAACAGACGGTTGGCGTCTGCGAACCAGTCATCGGTGACCGAGATGATTTTGGTGCCCAGGCGGGCGTCGGCCAGGTTGACGAACTTCTCGAAAGGTACGGCGTAAGCTTTCATTCTTCTTGTCTGCCTTTAAATAAGTGGCTTGGGATGCTTGCAGTGCCCTGGGTGCTTCCGCGTTTTTAACACTCGGGCAAAACTCGCTATAGGGTCAGTAATCGGAACAGGGCGATCTTGTTGATCTCCGCCAGCGCGCACTTGAACTCGGTGTCTTGCGGGTTGTGAATGCGCGTTTCGAACGCCGCGAGGATCTGATGCCGGTTGCTGCCTTTTACCGCCATGATGAAGGGAAACTTGAACTTGGCCTTATAGGCGTCGTTCAGCTCGGTGAAGCGAGAAAACTCTTCGGCCGTGCATTGGTGAATACCGGCGCCAGCTTGTTCATTGGTGCTGGCTTCGGTCAGCTGGCCCTGGACGGCGGCTTTGCCGGCCAGGTCCGGGTGAGCGTTGATCAGTGCCAGCTGGCTTTCGTGATCGGCGCTCAACAGGATGTCGCTCATGCGCTGGTGCAGGGTTTCTATCTCGTCGATCGAAGCGTCATGGCCGAGGTCGAAAGCCTTCTCGGCCACCCATGGCGAATGTTCGTAGATGTCGGCGAAGGCTTTGACGAAGGCGTCGCGGCTCAAGGTCGATGGTTTCAATGTTTGAAAGGCGCTCATTTCGCGGCCCCTTGGTACGGGTGGGTTTCTTGCCAGTGGCGCGCGATGTCGACGCGGCGGCTGAACCACACCTGTTCATGACTTTTAGCGTATTCGATAAAGCGCTTGAGCGAAGCCAGACGCGCCGGACGGCCGATCAGGCGGCAGTGCAGGCCGATCGACAGCATTTTCGGGGCTTCGGCGCCTTCGGCGTAGAGCACGTCGAACGCATCCTTGAGGTACTCGAAGAAATCGTCGCCCTTGTTGAAACCCTGGACCTGGGTGAAGCGCATGTCGTTGGTGTCCAGGGTGTACGGGATCACCAGGTGCGGCTTGCCAGTCGGGTTGTTCGGTTCCCAGTAGGGCAGGTCGTCGTCGTAGGTGTCGCAGTCGTAGAGGAAACCGCCTTCTTCCATCACCAGCTTGCGGGTGTTGGGGCCGGTGCGACCGGTGTACCAGCCCAGCGGACGCTCGCCGGTGATTTCGGTGAGGATGCGGATCGCTTCGAGCATGTGCTCGCGTTCCTGATTCTCGTCCATGTACTGGTAGTCAATCCAACGGTAACCGTGGCTGCAGATCTCGTGGCCGGCATCGACCATCGCGCGGATCACATCCGGGTGACGCTGGGCGGCCATGGCCACGGCGAAGATGGTCAGCGGAATGTCGAATTCCTTGAACAGCTTCAGAATCCGCCAGACGCCGGCGCGGCTGCCATACTCGTAGAGCGATTCCATGCTCATGTTGCGCGCGCCTTGTAGCGGCTGGGCGGACACCATTTCCGAAAGAAACGCTTCGGACTCTTTATCGCCGTGCAGGATATTGCGCTCGCCGCCTTCTTCGTAATTGAGTACGAATGACAGGGCGATGCGGGCATTGCCCGGCCAGTGTGGGTGCGGAGGGTTACTGCCGTAACCGACCAGGTCGCGAGGGTAGTCAGCGCTCACTGCAGTCTTCCTTCTTGTATTCGTGGTGACAGTTGGTGTGACGCGACTAAAGGTTGATCACTGGCTGGCGTCACAGCGATGGGTTGATTGTATACAACTTTATATCCACTTTGTAAGCCTGATTTTTTGCATTTTTCGTTAACGGTCATCTTTGCGTGCTATTGATACGCACCTGCAAGAAATCTGCCTGACTGGTCAGTTAATGATTGTGGGGTTCAGAGGATGTAAGGTTCCGCAGGAAATCGGCGGGTTTTCCATCGATGGCGCCTTCAGTTGCAAAAATGTCGTTTTTATTGTGTACAATTTTTTTGAAAAGTGTCTTAATTAATCGCTCGCCGCAGCTTTTCGTGCTCCGAATCGGTGCGGTCTCCTTTCATCTGACTTCGGGAGGCGCGAAGTCTGGCTGCTCCACGCAGGCAGGCGCGCAGAATCAATGGGACGTTTGACTACACACGTTTTGGACGCTGCACATGGTTGCCCGGGCAGCTCGATCAAGGTCGAGTTGTACCGCGTTGAAGGATCGCAGCTGGAATTGGTCGCCAGCGCGATAACCAACAGCGATGGTCGTGTCGATGCACCGCTGTTGCAGGGTGATGACTACCGGACCGGGGTCTATCAGGTTCAGTTCCATGCAGGTGACTACTACCGCGCCCGTGGCGTTCAGTTGCCGGAGCCGGCATTCCTGGATGTGGTGGTGCTGCGTTTTGGCATCTCTGCCGAGCAGGATCACTACCATGTGCCGCTGCTCATTTCGCCCTACAGCTATTCAACGTACCGAGGAAGCTGATCCCCCAAGCAGCTTTCTCATCATGGAAGCGACTGCGCATATAGCTTCTTTGGTCTTTCGCCCGCTCACACTGCGGGCTTTTTTTCGCAAAAAATCTTTGGCGGCAAAGGCCGGATTTGCTGCTACATAAAGCCCATCCCGCCAAAACAGGGTGTGACGAAGACAATTCAGTTACTTATTCAGCAGGCAAAAAGGCAATTCATGTAGTATAACTACAAGCGTGCTACATCCCCGGCGCCTGCCAAATAAAAAAGAGTCCAGCCCTTTGAATCTGCTGCAACACATCGCCCAGTCACGCCACCTGTTACGCAAGTCGGAGCTCAAGGTCGCCGATCACGTTCTGCTTGATCCTGCGGCCGTGATGCACAGTTCCATGGCCGACCTGGCCCACAGCGTGGGTATCAGTGAGCCGACCATCGTGCGCTTTTGCCGCGCCATCGGTTGCTCGGGTTTCCAGGACTTGAAGCTGAAGCTGGCCCAGAGCCTGGCGGCAGGGGCGAGTTTTGGGCAGTTCGCGATCCATGAGGACGATTCGGTCGCCGACTACAGCCTGAAGATTTTCGACACCACCCTGCACACGCTGATGGAGGTTCGTGAGAAGCTCGATCCGCTGGAGTTGCAGCGGGCGGTGACGCTCATGTCCCAGGCCCAGCGCGTCGAGTTCTATGGTTTCGGTGCCTCCGGTGCGGTGGCGGCGGATGCGCAGCACAAGTTCTTTCGCTTGCTGCTCACGGCGGCGGCGTATTCCGACCCACACATGCAGGCGATGTCGGCCGTCACCCTGAAACCAAACGACGTGGCCATTTGCATTTCGCAGTCCGGTCGCTCCAAGGATTTGCTGATTACCGCCAACCTGGTGCGTGAGAGCGGCGCCTCGTTGATCACCTTGTGCCCGAGCCAGACGCCCTTGGCCGAACTGTCGACCGTCAACCTGGCCATCGACGTTCACGAAGACACCGAAATCTACACGCCGCTGACCTCGCGTATCGCCCACCTGGTGGTGATCGATGTGTTGGCCATGGGCGTGGCCATGGCCCGCGGGCCGAGCTTGGTCAACCACCTCAAGAGCGTCAAGCGCAGCCTGCGCAGCTTGCGCCTGTCACCCAAATCGGTGAAAGCGCTGGACGACTGATTGAAGTCGCTGTGGCGAGGGGATTTATCCCCGCTGGGCTGCGAAGCAGTCGTAAGAATCCCATGCAGCGATGTGGTCACGGATTTGGGGCTGCTTCGCAGCCCAGCGGGGATAAATCCCCTCGCCACGGGATAATTTTCATCAGTCTGTAACGCCCAAGCCGCCAAACCGTCATCCCTCGCGCCTATCTTGAAACTCCCGTACTCGACTTGGGAGAACTGAAATGGCCCAGACCTACGAAGAACGCAACAGCGCCGTCAAAACCCGTCGTCAGCAGGAAGACCAGCGCCGCATGGCGTTTCGCCGTGCGATCGAAGATCGCTGTGAGCAGCGTCAGCTTCTGGCCGAGATTGCCGATTTTACTGGCGACCTGGAGCTTAATTACTGGCAGGCGGCAGCGACAACTTCCCGTCGAAGCGCTCAACCAGCGCGCTGATCTGAATTCTTTCACTACGAATGAACGCAAGGAAAGCGTGAGCCACCGGTGACAGGCGCTTGGCCTTGGCCTGTACCAGGCACCAGCTGCGGTAGAGCGGCAGTTCGTCGATCGGCAACTCGATCAAGCCGCCGGTGGCCAATTCAAGGTTCAGGGCGTGGCGGGTCAATAGCGCCACGCCCAGACCCGCCAGCACGCATTCACGCTGGGCTTCGGCCGAAGAGACCTCCTGGGTCTGATTGAAGTGCACACGCTTCTCCTTGAAGTATTCTTCGCAGGCCAATCGCGTTCCCGAACCCACCTCGCGCATCAGCAAGGTGTAAGGCTCCAGATCCTGCAAGCGCAATGGCCCCAGGTGGCACAGCGGGTGGTCCGGCGGTGCTACCGCAACGATCGGATTGTTCAGGAACGGCAGGAACTCCAGCCCCATGTCCTGCGGCACCATGGACATGATCACCAGGTCGTCGCGGTTATCCGACAGTCGCCGAATCACCTGGGCGCGATTGACCACCGTCAGTTGCAGGTTCACTTCCGGATGCTGGCGCTTGAAGGCGGCAAACAGGTGCGGTACGAAATACTTGGCGCTGGATTCAATCGCCAGTTTCAGTTGGCCTTGCAGCGAGCCCTGCATGTCCGACAGCTGCATGTCGAGGTTTTCCAGGCGCCCGAAAATGTCCCGGCTCGCACGTTGCAGGGCTTCTGCCGCTTCCGTCATATAGAGTTTTTTGCCGACATAATCGAACAGGGGCTGCCCCACTAGCTCCTCAAGTTGACGGATCTGTAGGCTGACGGCCGGTTGCGTGAGGGACATTTCGTCGGCTGCGCGGCTGTAGGACCTCAGGTCACAGACTTCATTGAAGATCTGTAATTGACGTAATGTCATACGCATCAAGGACTTACGCATTATTTGAGCACTCTGGCCACAGGCTGGTGCGTCAACTATAAGTCTTTACTTATGCATGACCCAATAATTATTCATTTTTGTTAATCCCTTGTGAGCGCTAGTGTGGCGTTGCGACCAGATTGAAACATTTGGTCACGCGTCGACCTGTCTAGCAGGTCGTGGGTACCACCGGATCAAGGGAAACTCCAAGTGATAAAAAAGATCCTGATCGCCAACCGTGGTGAGATTGCCGTACGAATCGTACGCGCTTGTGCCGAAATGGGCATTCGCTCGGTCGCGATCTATTCCGACGCCGATCGCCATGCCTTGCATGTCAAGCGTGCGGATGAGGCCCACAGTATTGGTGCCGAGCCACTGGCCGGTTACCTGAACCCGCGCAAGCTGGTGAACCTGGCCGTGGAAACCGGTTGCGATGCCTTGCACCCTGGCTACGGTTTCCTTTCGGAAAACGCCGAGCTGGCAGACATCTGCGCCGAACGCGGGATCAAATTCATCGGTCCATCGGCTGAAGTCATTCGCCGCATGGGTGACAAGACCGAAGCCCGCCGCAGCATGATCAAGGCAGGTGTTCCGGTCACACCGGGTACCGAAGGCAACGTCGCGGGCATCGAAGAGGCCCTGGTCGAAGGCGACCGTATCGGTTACCCGGTGATGCTCAAGGCCACTTCCGGTGGTGGCGGTCGCGGTATCCGTCGCTGCAACAGCCGTGAAGAACTTGAACAGGCCTTCCCGCGAGTCATTTCCGAAGCCACCAAGGCGTTCGGTTCCGCGGAAGTGTTCCTGGAAAAGTGCATCGTCAACCCGAAGCACATCGAAGCGCAGATCCTCGGCGACAGCTTTGGCAACGTGGTGCACCTGTTCGAGCGTGATTGCTCGATCCAGCGCCGCAACCAGAAACTGATCGAAATCGCACCGAGCCCGCAACTGACCCCGGAACAGCGCGCCTACATCGGCGACCTGTCGGTGCGTGCAGCCAAGGCCGTGGGTTACGAAAACGCCGGTACCGTGGAGTTCCTGCTCGCCGAGGGCGAGGTGTACTTCATGGAAATGAACACCCGGGTGCAGGTGGAGCACACCATCACCGAAGAAATCACCGGTATCGACATCGTCCGCGAGCAGATCCGCATTGCGTCCGGATTGCCGCTCTCGGTGAAACAGGAAGACATCCAGCACCGCGGTTTCGCGCTGCAATTCCGGATCAACGCCGAAGACCCGAAAAACAACTTCCTGCCCAGCTTCGGCAAGATCACCCGTTACTACGCACCCGGCGGTCCGGGCGTACGGACCGACACGGCGATCTACACCGGCTACACCATTCCACCGTTCTACGATTCCATGTGCCTGAAACTGGTGGTGTGGGCGCTGACCTGGGAGGAAGCGATGGACCGTGGCCTGCGCGCGCTGGACGACATGCGTGTGCAAGGGGTCAAGACCACCGCGGCGTACTACCAGGAAATCCTGCGTAACCCGGAATTCCGTAGCGGCCAGTTCAACACCAGCTTCGTCGAAAGCCACCCTGAACTGACCAACTACTCGATCAAGCGCAAACCCGAAGAGCTGGCCCTGGCCATCGCCGCCGCCATCGCCGCCCACGCAGGCCTGTGAGGATTAGAACAATGAGTAAGACTGATTCTGCTAAAAAAATCCATGTAACCGACACCATCCTGCGCGACGCCCACCAATCGCTGCTCGCGACCCGCATGCGCACCGAAGACATGCTGCCGATCTGCGACAAGCTCGACAAGGTCGGCTACTGGTCGCTGGAGTGCTGGGGTGGCGCGACGTTTGACGCCTGCGTACGTTTCCTCAAGGAAGATCCGTGGGAGCGTCTGCGCCAACTGCGCGCGGCGTTGCCTAACACACGCCTGCAAATGCTCCTGCGCGGCCAGAACCTGCTGGGCTATCGCCACTACAGCGACGACGTGGTCAAGGCCTTCGTCGCCAAGGCAGCGGTCAACGGCATCGACGTGTTCCGCATCTTCGACGCCATGAACGACGTACGTAACCTGCGCGTGGCCATCGAAGCGGTCAAAGCCGCCGGCAAGCACGCCCAGGGCACCATCGCCTACACCACCAGCCCGGTGCACACCATTGATGCGTTCGTAGCGCAGGCCAGGCAAATGGAAGCCATGGGTTGCGACTCGGTGGCAATCAAGGACATGGCCGGCCTGCTGACCCCGTACGCCACCGGCGAACTGGTCAGGGCGTTGAAATCCGAGCAGTCGCTACCGGTGTTCATCCACTCGCACGACACCGCCGGCATGGCCACCATGTGCCAACTCAAGGCCATCGAAAACGGCGCCGACCACATCGACACCGCGATCTCCAGCTTCGCCTCGGGCACCAGCCACCCGGGTACCGAATCGATGGTTGCCGCCCTTAAAGGCAGCGAGTTCGATACCGGCCTGAACCTGGAGCTGCTGCAGGAAATCGGTCTGTACTTCTACGCCGTGCGCAAGAAGTACCACCAGTTCGAAAGCGAATTCACCGCCGTCGACACCCGGGTTCAAGTCAACCAGGTGCCGGGCGGGATGATTTCCAACCTGGCCAACCAGTTGAAAGAGCAGGGCGCCCTGAACCGCATGGGCGAAGTGCTGGCAGAGATTCCGCGTGTTCGCGAAGACCTCGGGTTCCCGCCACTGGTGACCCCGACTTCGCAAATCGTCGGCACCCAGGCGTTTTTCAACGTGCTGGCCGGCGAGCGCTACAAGACCATCACCAACGAAGTGAAGCTGTACCTGCAAGGCGGCTACGGCAAGGCGCCGGCCCCCGTGAACGAGCAACTGCGTCGCCAGGCCATCGGCAGCGAAGAAGTGATCGACGTGCGCCCAGCCGACCTGCTCAAGCCGGAAATGGCCAAGCTGCGCGCCGACATCGGTGCCCTGGCCAAGTCTGAAGAAGACGTGCTGACCTACGCCATGTTCCCGGATATCGGGCGCAAGTTCCTCGAAGAGCGTGCGGCGGGCACCCTGACCCCCGAAGTGCTGTTGCCGATTCCTGAAGCCGGTGGCGTCGCTTCGGCCGGCGGCGAAGGTGTGCCAACCGAGTTCGTCATCGACGTCCACGGCGAAACCTACCGCGTCGACATCACCGGTGTGGGCGTCAAGGCTGAAGGCAAGCGTCACTTCTACCTGTCCATCGACGGCATGCCGGAAGAAGTGGTGTTCGAACCGCTCAATGAATTCGTCGGCGGTGGCAGCAGCAAGCGCAAGCAGGCGTCGGCCCCGGGCCACGTCAGCACCACCATGCCGGGCAACATCGTCGATGTGCTGGTCAAGGAAGGCGACACCGTCAAGGCGGGCCAGGCTGTGCTGATCACCGAAGCGATGAAGATGGAAACCGAAGTCCAGGCAGCCATCGCCGGCAAAGTCACCGCCATTCACGTGGCCAAGGGCGACCGGGTGAACCCGGGCGAGATCCTGATCGAGATCGAAGGCTGAGTTAACGGCCGCGATACAACGCTTTAAACCTCGGGGGGGCATGTGCTCCCCTTTTTTTTGGTTCTTCACGCTATCCCGGGAAAAACAGGTAACGCGATACTTGTAGGAGCCGGCTTGCTGGCGATGGTCGTCAACGATACCGCGGAAGAAACTGGTTAAACGCGGCGCACTTGAGTCCATCGCCAGCAAGCCGGCTCCTACAGGTATTGCGTTGACTATGTTTCCCGGGATTCCGTGAAGAGCCTTTTTTTGGCCTGGACTTTCACGACTGGTCCCTTGGGCACCTTCCCCTATGCTTTTTGCACAAACGGACGGCACTCGCGCGAGCTGTGATGGCCTAAGCATCAGGGCGCAACGTTGTGTCCCGGTGGACTGACCTGGATCGGACATGAACGAAGACACGCTAAAAGATAGATCGCTGGCGGTTTTGCTGGTGTTGGTGAGCATCGCTTTCATCTGGATCCTGCTGCCGTTCTACGGTGCGGTGTTCTGGGCGGTGATCCTGGGGATTGTCTTTGCGCCCATGCAGCGCCGGTTGCAACTCAAGTTCAGCTGGCAGCGCAACCTGACTTCGCTGTGTACCTTGAGCATCTGCCTGGTGATTGCGATCCTGCCGGTAATCATCATCGGCTTCCTGCTGGTTCAGGAAGGCGCGGCGCTGTACAAGAGTGTCGAGAGCGGTGAGCTGGACATTGCCGGGTATGTAACGCAGTTCAAGCACAGCCTGCCACCGTATTTCCAGCATTTGCTCGACCGGTTCGGCGTGGGTGAGCTGAACGGGCTGCGGGAGAAAATCGTCAAGAGCGCGATGGCAGGCGGCGAGGTGACGAATCAGATGTTCAGTCTTGGCCAGGGAACGTTCCGGTTCATCGTCAGCTTTTTCATCATGCTCTACCTGCTGTTTTTCTTCCTGCGCGACGGTGCCGAACTCGCGCGCAATGTGCGCATGGCCGTGCCGTTGGAGGAGCACCAGAAGCGCCGTTTGCAGCTCAAGTTCAATCGCGTGGTGCGGGCCACGGTGAAGGGCAACCTGTTGGTGGCGATTACCCAGGGCGCATTGGGCGGCATGATTTTCTGGTTTCTGGACGTTCCCAGCGCACTGGTCTGGGCGGTGTTGATGGCGCTTCTGTCGCTGTTGCCGGCGGTCGGGGCAGGGATTGTCTGGGCGCCGGTGGCGGCGTTTTTCCTGCTCACCGGTGCAGTCTGGCAAGGCGTGGTGCTGGGGTTGTTCGGGGTGTTCGTGATTGGCCTGGTGGATAACGTGCTGCGACCGATCCTGGTGGGCAAGGACACGAAGATGCCGGACTACATGATCCTGATCTCGACCCTGGGTGGCCTGGCGCTGTTCGGACTCAACGGTTTTGTCATCGGCCCGTTGATCGCGGCCCTGTTCATGTCGAGCTGGGACATTTTCATCGAGACCAAACCACGGGTCCAGCTGCCTTAGGCACGGAGCTTGCCTGCCTGTCCCGTGCCGATTCGCTGGGACAACGCCTGGGCGTCCGGTAGCGAAGTGAGCGGGCCGCTGATTTGTTCGCCGTCCTGGACCAGGTACCAGCAGGCGAGCAATCCAAGCGCTCTGAGCGGTGCGGGAACGGCGCTGCCGATAACGGACATAATCTGAACCTGAGACATCATAAGGACCTCCATCAATTTGTGGAGTCACCTTACGGTCCGGGCGCTTCGAGGGAAAATCAACGTTTTCAATAGTGGTCATTGATGCCAGTGAGGTCAGCTCAGCGGCTGACGCTCAGGCGACCACCTGATCGAGCATATGAACCACTTCCTGCTCGTTCAGCAGGCCCTTGCGCACCAGGTTCTGCGTCAGCCGCGAAAGGAACTTGGCGCTGCGTGACCTTCCAGGTGCTTGAGTTCGGTCAGGGCGTTGAAGAACGGCGGATTGCGGGCGCGGGGACTACCAGCGGCCGTAGCCGCGGGGATGGCCGTAATAGCCGCGAGGCGGGCCGTAGTAACCACGAGGTGGACCGTAATAGACCGGCGCCGGGCGATAGTAGATCGGTTGTTCGATGTACACCGGTGCGGGCTGGTAGTAGACCGGTGGAGGCGGCGCCATGTATACCGGCTGTGGTTGCGCGTAAACCGGCTGAGCGTAGACCGGTTGCGGTGCCACATACACAGGCCGGTTGCTGTTGATGATTGCCGAGCCAACGATGGCCGAGCCGACGATCGCGCCAAATACCGCCGGACCTTCCCAGCCGCCACCGCCATGCGCCTCTGCTTGCCCTGCGACAGCCAGGGCGCCGATCAGCAAGGCCACTGTAGGGATTCTACGGATCATGATGACTCCTCGGTTCTTCGCCCCGGCGCTTGTGTCTGCCATAGACACAAGGAATGTCGCGGGGATACTTCTAAGACAGCTTTTTTTTCATAATCAGCACAGCCGCCAGGTAAATTTTGTGTAAGGTCTGTGTCGTCATCCTTACGGTCACGCGGCGTCGATCAGGGCACGCGAATATGATTGATCAGAACCCGATGGGCTGGCTAATCCCGTCCATCCGAAAGTGCAGCACAAGGAGATTCACATGCAGATGAACCCCAACCGAGACACCCAGCTGTGCATGTCCCTCTCCGGGCGCCCCGGGAACTTTGGCCTGCGATTTCACAATCATCTGTATGAGCAACTGGGGCTGAATTTCTACTACAAGGCGTTTTCCAGCCAGGACCTGCCGGGCGCCGTCGGCGGCATCCGCGCCCTGGGTATTCGCGGTTGCGGCGTATCGATGCCGTTCAAGGAAGCCTGCATTGCCCTGGTCGATGAACTGGACCCTTCTGCCGCGGCCATCCAGTCGATCAATACCATCGTCAATACCGACGGCCATCTCAAGGCCTTCAACACTGACTATATCGCCATTGCCCAGTTGCTGCAGATCCACCAGGTGCCCAAAGACAGCACTTTTGCCCTGCTGGGCAGTGGTGGCATGGCCAAGGCAGTGGCCAGCGCCTTGCGCGATGGTGGTTACCACAATGGCCTGATCGTGGCCCGTAACGAGCGCGCGGGCCAGGCGTTGGCCAAGTCGTTGGGCTACCCCTGGCAGGCCGAGCTGGGTGAGCAACGCCCTCAAATGCTCATCAACGTCACGCCAATCGGCATGACCGGCCCGCAAGCCGAGCAGTTGGCGTTCGATGCCCAAGCCATTGCTGCTGCGGATATCGTCTTCGATGTCGTCGCGGTTCCCGCGGAAACCCCGCTGATCGTGCGCGCTCGTGACGAGGGCAAACATGTCATCACCGGGCTCGAAGTGATTGCGATCCAGGCACTGGAGCAATTTGTGCTTTATACCGGTGTGCGCCCGACCGATGAGCAGTTTCAAAAAGCTGTGGAGTTTGCCCGCAGCAGCCTTGCCTATTGATTGACGGGCAGCCAGGAACGCCGCCCGGAACGAGCTCGCACCTTTTATTCGAGGCGTGCCAAACGCTCTTCCAGCGCGGCGATTCGTGCTTCGAGCTCTTCAATTCGCTCAACCGACACAGCGCCGCCAGCACCGCGCTCCGGCGCATTTTGCCGTGCAGCGAGGATCGCTTCGATATCCGCCGGATCACCCAGTGCGTGGGTATAACGATCTTCACGCTGGCCGGCCTGACGCGGGATCAACACTGCCAGGCCACGGGCAATCAGGCGTTCGAGTTGATGCACGACCTGCTCGGCATCCTCGAAATCATGCATGCGCCCGCTGCGGGTCAGCAGTTCGTTGACCGTCTGTGGCCCCCTTAAAAACAACAGCCCGGTCAGAATCACCTGCGCTGGCACCAGTTCCAGTGCCTTGTCGACCTTGTGCTCCCAACGATCGGCACGGCTGCCCATCACCAGTCTGGCGAAGCCGCGTCCTTCGAGGGCGCGCAGGCTCTGGCCAACCTGGCCCTGGGTGAGGTTCATCACCGGTTCGCGGCTGGTTTTCTGATTGCAGGCAATCACCAGGGCATTGAGGGTCAGCGGATAGGTTTCCGGGCTGGTGGCCTGTTTCTCGATCAGGGAGCCCAGAATGCGGATTTCCGTGCTGTTGAGCCGTGGTTCGTCGAACGTCGTTTCTTGCTCAGTACTCACAGTGTCTGGAACCTCGCTAACGGTTGATCTGGAAAATATCGGCTAATAAAACCTCGTTCAGGGAGGTTAGTCGAGCATTGCTGTGTTGCCGCGCTTGATTCTCGGCGGCATCACCCGTTCGGACTAGGCAAGGCTAACGATTCTACCGCCTCTATGTTCAAAGGGGGTGCTGCGCCACGCGCGCCCCGCCAAACGAGCAGAAGGCGCCGCGATGGAGTTTGCATTCAGCGACGAACAGGAAATGATCCGCGCATCCGCCGAGGGCTTCCTCGCCGATGTCTCGGATTCCGCCGCCGTACGTGCGGCAATGGCCAGCGAACGGGGATTCGACGAGGCCCTCTGGCAGCGGCTATGCCAGGAAATGTGCTGGCCGGCGATTCATATTCCCGAAGCCTACGGCGGTCTCGGCCTGGGTTTTGTCGAACTGGCAATCCTGCTGGAGCAGATGGGCCGGCGTTTGCTGTGCTCGCCGTTTTTCGCCACCGCCTGCATGGCCACGCCTGCGCTGTTGTTGGCTGCCAACGATGAACAGAAGCTGCGCTGGTTGCCGTCGATTGCCGACGGCAGCGTGACCGCGACCCTGGGTTTGAGCAGCGCCAACGGCTGGTCAGCCGCCGACGTCCAGGCAACCGTGGTGGTCGAAGGCGACGGCTTTGTCCTCGACGGCACGCTCAAGCATGTACTCGATGGGCACGGCGCCGACCTGTTGATCATTGCCGCACGGCAACCCGGAACCCAGCGCAACATCATCGCCGAGCGTGCCTTGGGCATGCCCAAAGAGCCGCGTCCGAACAGATAAAAAAGAGCCGTCTCGGGAGGGCCGCGCACGGCTATAATCGGCCGACGTTTTCCTCCTGTCATCACACGAGACTGCCATGACTATTTCCCTGTACGACGCTTCCGTGCCTGTTTTCCAGCAAATGCTCAATGCCCTGAGCGACGTGCTGAAAAAAGCCGAGGCCCACGCTACCGCCAGGAACATCGACCCGAACGCCTTCCTGCAAGCCCGTCTGTACCCGGACATGTTCCCGCTGGTGCGTCAGGTGCAGATCGCCGTTGATTTCGCCAAGGGCGTTTCCTCGCGTCTGGCCGAGGTTGAAGTGCCGAAGTACGAAGACAGCGAAACCACATTCGCCGAACTGCAAGCGCTAATCGCCAAGGTCCTGGCCTACATCGGCGAGTTCTCGCCTGAGCAGATCAATGGCAAGGAAGGCATCGAGATCGTTACCCGTCCTGGCACGCCTAAAGAGAAGCGATTCTCCGGCCAGGCTTACCTGTTGACCTACGGCCTGCCGCAGTTCTTCTTCCACGTCACCACCACTTACGCACTGCTGCGCCACAACGGCGTTGAAGTTGGCAAGCGCGATTACATGGGCGCGTTCTAAACCGGCCCAGGTACAAAAAAGCCCCCGCAACCT
This sequence comes from Pseudomonas sp. LBUM1649, assembly GCF_059716155.1. NCBI lineage: Bacteria > Pseudomonadati > Pseudomonadota > Gammaproteobacteria > Pseudomonadales > Pseudomonadaceae > Pseudomonas > Pseudomonas sp. LBUM1649. The sequence goes on along the minus strand of NZ_CP166807.1, from coordinate 4,498,410 downwards.
TTGGTTGCGGGGGCTTTTTCATTTGTACGCATTTTTCAGCTACACCATCAATCCTTGTGGGAGCGAGCTTGCTCGCGATGGCGGAGTGTCAGTCGACAGCTTTGTTGAATGATAAAACGCTATCGTCGGAACGCCGCCCGGAGCAAGCTCGCTCCCACAGGGTCCTCGGTGTTACGCCAATCGCTGTACTTTCTGCTCTTCACCCAGGCAAGCTGCCGCAGTGAACAGCACGTCCGTGGACGAATTCAAAGCCGTCTCCGCCGAATCCTGCAACACACCAATAATGAAACCAACCGCCACCACCTGCATGGCGATTTCGCTCGGGATGCCGAACAGGCTGCACGCCAGTGGAATCAAGAGCAGCGAACCACCGGCCACCCCCGAAGCGCCACAGGCGCAGATCGCCGCAACGACGCTGAGCAGAATGGCGGTCGGAATGTCCACGGCGATCCCCAGCGTGTGCACGGCCGCCAGGGTCAGCACGGTGATGGTGATGGCTGCACCGGCCATGTTGATGGTCGCGCCCAGCGGGATCGATACCGAGTAAGTGTCTTCATGCAAACCCAGACGCTTGCTCAGTTCCAGGTTGACCGGAATGTTCGCCGCCGAGCTACGGGTGAAGAACGCAGTGATGCCGCTTTCGCGCAGGCACATCAGCACCAACGGGTATGGGTTGCGGCGCAGTTTCCAGAACACGATGAGCGGGTTCATCACCAGCGCCACGAACAGCATGCAACCGAGCAACACGGCTAGCAGTTGCGCGTAGCCGATCAAGGCGCCGAAACCGGAGGTGGCCAGGGTCGAGGCCACCAGACCGAAGATACCCAGCGGCGCGAAGCTGATCACCAGGCGTACGATCACGGTCACGCCATTGGACAGGTCGCCCAGCACTTCGCGAGTAGTGTCGCCCGCGTGGCGAATGGCGATGCCCATGCCGATGGCCCAGGCCAGAATGCCGATGAAATTGGCGTTCATCAGCGCGCTGACCGGATTGTCGACCACGCTCAGCAGCAGGCTTTGCAGCACTTCACCAATCCCGCCCGGCGCGGTCACCGCAACGTCATGGGTCGACAGCACCAGGCTGGACGGGAACATCATGCTGGCAACCACCGCGACCACGGCGGCGGCGAAAGTCCCCAGCAGATACAGGAACAGAATCGGCCGGATATGGGTTTCCTGGCCGTGCTTGTGGTTGGCGATCGACGCCATGACCAGCACGAACACCAGAATCGGCGCGACCGCTTTCAGCGCGCTGATGAAGACTTTGCCGATAAACGCCGTGGACTTGGCCGTTTCAGGCGCGAACAAGGCCAGGGCAATACCGGCGATCAGGCCGATCACGATTTGCGTGACCAGGCTCAGGCGTTTCAGGCGTTGCAATAGAGAAGGGGATGAAGCAGTCATAAAACGGCATCTCTGATTTTTTATAAGTGCAAGGCTTCGCAGCTTCTGAGGGGCGGGCCACAGGCAGGAAACCGAAGAGGGTCGCGACATCGACGTCATGAAAGATCGATGAACACCGGGTGTACGTTTTGCAGGGCGCGGACTTTATCACAGCGTAGGCACGATCCTTCAGACCTGTGACGAACTGCCGCCCTGGCATTCAACGCGAATTGCAGGTTCGTGCAACCGCATCCGCAATCACTCTGGTAAGATTCGCCATCCTCATTTTCATATTGCCAGTGGGCCTTCGGGCTATCGCTGGTGTTCTCGTTTTCTGGAGTTTTGCATGCTGTTGCCCATCCTTCTGTTGTCTGCCGCCGGGTTCACGGTGCTGACCACGGAATTCGTCATCGTCGGCCTGTTACCAGCGATCGCCCGTGATCTTGACGTCAGCATCCCGCAAGCGGGGTTGCTGGTGACCCTGTTCGCCTTTACCGTTGCTGCGTTCGGACCGTTTCTCACGGCGTACTTCGCCCGCTTCGAGCGGCGCAAGCTGTTTATCTCGGTGTTGATCATGTTTGGTCTGGCCAACACGCTGGCGGCACTGGCGCCGAATATCTGGGTAATGGCGTTCGCGCGGCTGATTCCGGCGCTGGGGTTGCCGGTGTTCTGGGCCTTGGCCAGTGAAACAGCGGTCGATATTGTCGGGCCGGATTACGCCGGACGTGCCATCGCCAAGATCGGCTTCGGCATTGTCTGCGCCACGGTGTTCGGCATTCCGGTCGGTACGTTGATTTCCGATGCGTTCGGCTGGCGCAGTGCTTTTGCGATTCTGGCGGTCATCGCCTTTGCCAAGGCGTTGCTGCTGTTTATCTATCTGCCGAAGACGAACCTGCACCAGCATCAGGTCAGTTTTCGTTCGCAGTTCAAGATCCTGCGCAGCCCATTGATGATCGGTCACGTGTTGCTGTCGGTGATTGTATTCAGCGGCATGTTCACCGCTTACACCTATCTGGCGGACATCCTTGAGCGCCTGGCCGGGTTCAACGGCACGGTGGTCGGCTGGTGCCTGATGGGCTTCGGCGCGGTCGGGTTGATCGGTAATTCGTTGGGTGGTCGTGCGGTGGACCGTCATCCGCTGATGGCTTCGATGATGTTCTGCGCATTCATGATCGCTGGCCTGGTGGCGCTGGTGCCGAACATTCATTCGCCCCTCGGCCTGGCGGCGGCGATGGGCATCTGGGGGGTGACTCAGGCGGCGATGTTCCTGGTCAGCCATGTGCGCTTGATGAAAGCCGCGCCGGAAGCGCCGGCGTTCGCCGCGTCGCTGAATATTGCCGGGGCCAACCTCGGGATTGGCCTGGGGGCCATGGTCGGCGGCCGGGTGATCGACAGCGTTGGCCTGCAAGGCCTCGGTTTCGCGGCGGCGGCTTTTATCCTGGCCTCGATCCTGTTGGCCATCGCCTTGATGACCTTCAAGCCGCGTGAAGTCTGCGCCTGAGGCTTCACAGTTCGGTAAACAACTCGCGTCGGGCACCTTCGGTAATGGCGACAATGCCAGGGTGCTTGACCTTGCGATCCACCGAAATGGCGTAGAACGACTCGCTTACCGCGTCGGTCTGGCCAATCACTTGCACGCCGCATTGGCGTTGCACTTCGTCGGCGATCACGCTCGGGCCGATGAATATTCCGCTGCCGGACTGGCCGAACGCCTGCATCAAGGCACTGTCGTCGAACTCACCAACGATCTGCGGCTGGATCTGCTGCTCGGCGAACCAGCGCTGCAAGCGGCTGCGCACCACGGTTTCCGGCCCGGGAATCAGCAGGGGCGCGCCGTGCAGGCTGCGGGGAAAGTCCCGGCCGTAGCGCGCCGCCAGTTCGGCTGTGGCAAAGAAACTGATCCCGCATTCGCCGAGTTTCTGGCTGTAGCCCTTGATGTCCAGGTGCGATGGCATCGGGCTGTCGGAAATCACCAGGTCCAGGCGCTGGATGGCCAGATCGGCCAGCAGCCGCTCAAGTTTGTCCTCGCGGCAGGTAATGCGCAACGGCTCACTCAATTCCATGGTCGGCGCGATCAGGCGATATACGATGGACTTGGGCACCACGTCGGCCACGCCCACGCGAAACAGGATTTGCTGCTCGTTGGGCTGCGCCCGCAACATCAATTCCAGTTCGCCCCCCAGTTGAAACATTTGCTCGGCGTAGGGCAGGGTTTGCCGGCCTGCCTCCGTCAGCTCAAGCTGCCGGCCAACCCGGCGGAACAGCTCAATGCCATAGGTTTGTTCGAGCAGCGAGATCTGCCCGCTGATGGTTTGTGGCGTCAGGTTCAGTTGCTCGCAGGCGCGCACGATGCTGCCGGTCTTGGCTACCACCCAGAAGTAATGCAATTGCCGATAGTTGAGCATGGAAACCAACAGTTCGTGAAAACCGAAGTATAACCGCTAAAAAAACGAATTTTCCTGAAGTATTCAATTCCCTAGAATCCCTCGCTATCAACGGGCCATCGTTTCGGCTGCGTTCGTTATATCGAGGAATACACAATGAAATTTAAAGCCACGGCACTGCTGATCACGTCTTTACTGGTTCTGGCCGGTTGCGATCAGGCAGAAAAAAGCGCCCAGCAGTTGATGGGCAAGGCTGCCGAAAGCGCGAAGCAGGCAATCGACGACACCCACAAGGCCGCCGAGCAAGCGCTCAGCGATGCCACCGGCGGGCTGATCAGCAAAAAAGAATCATCGGAAAAAGATGCGGAAAAATCCGCATCGTCCTCCCAGGAAATCTAAACCGTCTTACAGCGAGTCAGGACTGACCCATGGAATACCTTTTACAATTAGCCGCCAGCCCCACTGCCTGGGTCGCCTTGGCCACCCTGGTGGTGATGGAAATCGTGCTCGGCATCGATAACCTGATCTTCATTTCGATCCTGACCAACAAACTGCCCGAGCAGCATCGGCAGAAAGCACGGCGCATCGGTATCGGCATGGCTTTGATCCTGCGCTTGGGCTTGCTCAGCACCATCGCCTTCATCGTTCAGCTGACGGCGCCAGTGATCGAGATCCTCGGCCATGCGTTCTCCTGGAAGGACATGATCCTGATCGCCGGCGGCCTGTTCCTGTTGTGGAAGGCCACCACCGAGATCCATCACAGCATGGACCCGGCGCCAGACGATCCGAAGTCGGCCACCTCGACCGTGACCCTGGGCTTTGCCGCGGCGATCGGTCAGATCCTGATGCTGGACATGGTGTTCTCCATCGACAGCATCATTACCGCTGTCGGCATGACCGAGCATTTGCCGATCATGATCATTGCCGTGGTGGTGTCGGTGCTGGTGATGTTGCTGGCGGCTGATCCGTTGGCCAAGTTCATCAATGACAACCCGACGGTGGTCATGCTGGCGCTGGGCTTCCTGATCATGATCGGCATGACGCTGATCGCCGAAGGTTTCGGCGCCCACGTACCGAAGGGCTACGTCTATGCCGCGATGACGTTCTCGGCAGCGATCGAAATGTTGAACATGATGTCCCGTCGGGCAAGGCAGAAGCGGGTTAGCGCTCAAGCCTGACCCTCGCTGAAACGAAACGGCCGCCTGGAGTCCAGGCGGCCGTTTTTTTTTGGATGACCGAAGGCTTTCGTTTAGTGGGCGGTGGCGTGTTGTGCGGCGGCTTTTTCGGTTTTCGCCAGAGGTGCCGGCTGGACAGGGTGATGGTGCCGGCGGGAAATGCGCAGGACACCCCATAACATGGCGGCGGCTACTGCCAACCAGCCAGAAATCAACATTACGATTGTCATTGCCAGGCTCATCGAGGCCTCCTCTTTGCCCTGCAGCGGGCACACACCCTATTCAAGTGACAGTCTAGTCGCTGACGTGTTTCAGGCTATTGACCAAAGGTCGGCTATCACCAACCAGTTTGCTCTATCGGATGCAATCAACTGCCGGTTAAGGCTATACCGCTGCGGTTCGGCGTCCTATGATCGACGGCCAAGCCGGGACCGCGATTGCCTGGCGGCTGAATAAGAGAGTGATGATGGTGCGAGTAATGTCTCGAATGCTGTCGGCGGCGCTGATAGTGGGGTGCGTTGTCGGCCTGGCGGGTTGCGCGGGGAGCGTTGCGCCGCAGATCAAGCGTCTGCCAGAGCGTGTCGAGCTTAGCGGCAGGTTCTACAAGGGCGTGGCGAACCAAAGCGGGCCACAAGTGCTGGCGAGCATGCTGTCCCAGCAGGGCATCGTGATCACCCCTGGCTTGCTCGATAAACCCTTGCATCTGCCGGGCGGCGAGGCGCAATTGCAACAGAACATGCAGAACCTCGCCCGCGAGTACGGGATGGTGGTCTATCCCCTCGACAGCAATCTGCCGGCCTTGTTGACCCAGGTCGCCGCCGGTTATCCGGTGATGGTGCGCTTCACTGAAGGCTCGGCGCTCTGGGCCGAGCCGCGTTACGCGATCTTGAGCGGGTACAACCGTCAGAAGCAGACCGTTTTGCTGCGCGCAGGCATGGATCAGCGGTTGATGATGGGTTTCAGCTCGTTCGAATCGGCGTTCAAAGACGCCGGTGGATGGGCGGTGTTGATCCAGAATCCGACCCAGCTGCCCGCTCAGGTCGATCAGCAACGCTGGCTCAAGGCAGCCAACGACCTCGCTCAGGCGGGCCAGGAACAGGCTGCCGCCAAGGCGAAGAAAACGCTGGAAGCGCAGTAAGCCCGTTCGTCACCCGCCGGGCACCTGCGCCCGTTGCCAGCCTCTTATGCAAAAGGCCCGGATTTTCCCGGGCTCTCAGGAGGTGCCATGGCACATTCCAATACCCCCGACGGCCCTCACTCGTCCGAGCATTCGTCTGGCGATGAGTTGGGGTTCGATCCCGACTCCCCGGACCTTGCTGATCCGGCGGTCGATCCAATCGGGCCGGCCAAGGCACCGAGGGATGTGAAGCCGGGTGATAACTCCAAGGCTCCGGCCAAACCCTACGATCCACTGGGTGATCTGAAACCCTAGGTCTATTGGAGGTGCGTATGTCAACTGATTCGAGTTTCAACGACAAACGTCCGGAAACCGTGCCGACCACTCCTGAGCAGGACACGGACCCGGTGATGGATCCGGACAGTCCGATGCGCGATCCGCTGGCACGGCCGACGGTGGTGCCGGTCGAACATCCGCAAGGCTGGCGCGACCCCAGCAAAGGTGATGGCATTCCCGATGATGACCAGATGCCATTGCCCAACGATTGATTGCGGAGAGGCGTTTGCGGTTGTACCCGATCTACTGTGGGAGCTGGCCTGCCGGCGAGGGCGGCCTGTCAGCCAACCTATTTTTTGTTGACGGAGTACATATCCATTCCTGCGGTAACGGCCACCTAGGGTTTCGCTTTTACAGCGAGTCACTTGGAAGAGCCCGGTAGGAGCGAGCCTGCTCGCGATGGAGGTCAACGATTACGCGGGGAGCCTGACACCTCGCGGTGCTCTCTGGTTTTTCGCGAGCATGCTCGCTCCTACAGGGCCCACTGCGAAGAACCTCCACTCGGCCTCTCGATATAGGGCAAGAAAATCAAAAGCCAAAGCAACGCGAGGCGGCCTGACAGCCGACCTGATTACAGGCTTGTCCGCGATCCATTGTAGGAGCGAGCATGCTCGCGATGAACGTTCAGACAACGCGTTCATCCAGACAGGGCGCGTTATCGTTGACGACCATCGCGAGCAGCATCGCTCCTACAGGGGAACGTGCTCACTCGATATCAGGTCGGCTGTCAGGCCGCCTCGCTGTGCTTTTGATCGTGGCGCCCCGTTAAACCACGATGGCCGAACGCAGGCATTGCGCAGTGGCTAAACCGGCAGGACGCCGGTTTAGCCGCGCTGGGCCATGGATGGCCCATCGCGGCGACCCACGGAGCAATGCCGGAGTGAGAGCATGCCGAGCCCTAGCGAGGCACCGAGTGGTGGGGCAAAGCCTTTTGCTTACTTTTCGCTGGGCCGGCATTCCGGCGTTTGGAAAAGTGAGTCGCCGTAAGGGCGAAACCATAGGTGGCCGTGACCGCAGCAACGGATATACACCCAATCCAAATACGCTCATGTAGCCCCCCTACCCGGATTGTCGGGGGCTTTTTGCCTGCGGTATCTGCCTGCTTACTTCGAAGCTTCAACGACACCACTCTGCCGCTGCTTCAGGTTCTTTTCCGATTTGTACTGCAAGGCTGCAGAAGCCACGTTGGCGCTCTTGCCGGATTCGACCCAATTGCGGATGCGGGCGGCATCGGCAAAGTGTGTGTATTTGCCGTAAGCGTCAAGGAGTACCAGGGCAACCGGACGGTTACTCATCCGGGTCACCAGCACCAGGCAGTGACCTGCTGCGTTGGTGAAACCGGTTTTCGTCAGCTGTATGTCCCAGTCTGGCTTGCGCACCAAATGGTCGGTATTACGGAAACCCAGGCTATAGATGGGTTTGCGGAAGGTAACGGTTTTTTCCTTGGTGGTGCTCAGCTCTGTCAGCAACGGGTATTTGTGCGCGGCGATCAGCAGCTTGCTCAGGTCGCGAGCGGTGGACACGTTGCGCGGGGAGAGGCCGGTCGGCTCGACGAAATGGGTGTTGGTCATCCCCAGCGCCCTGGCCTTGGCATTCATGGCGGCGATAAAGGCGACATAGCCGCCCGGATAGTGGTGGGCCAAGCTCGCGGCGGCGCGGTTCTCGGAGGACATCAGGGCAATCAGCAGCATTTCCCGGCGCGGCAGTTCGCTCTTGAGTTTTACCCGCGAGTACACACCCTTCATTTCCGGCGTGTCGCTGATGTTGATGTTGATGTACTCATCCATGTTCTGCCTGGCTTCAACCACGACCAGGCCGGTCATCAGTTTGCTGACGGAAGCGATGGGGACGACGACGTCCGGATTGCTGGCATAGATGATTTTGTTGGTCTGCATGTCCAGCAGCAAGGAGCTGCCGGAAGCGAGCTTGAGTTGCGAGGTGTCTCGAGGCGCTGCGGTGGTGGTGTCGCCCGCGATGGCCAGTGGCGTGATGAAAGTCCCTGTAACAGCAAAAAATAGGCTCAGGATGGAAAGACGGATTTTCACGCTGGCGGACTCAATAAAGTGTTGATAAGCCGTTTTGTAACGGGCTATTTCTTAAAAAAGCGCGACATTCTGGAGTATGGCTGAATAACTGTCGATGGTTGTTCGAGGGCGGGGTGAAAGTCCTTGGAAACATGAAAAAAAAGTCACTTTCCGGCGGATGGTCGATCCTGTTCCGCAGGCAAAAAAGAACCCCGCCATGGGCGGGGTTCCTTGTGTCGCTGGCTACCTCTGCCTTGAGCTTCAGCTATGCAGGGTTTCGGCGGCGTACAGCGTGTTTTCCAGCAGACAGGCGCGGGTCATAGGGCCGACGCCACCTGGCACCGGAGTGATCCAGCCGGCACGGGGCAGGGCGGTTTCATAGATAACGTCACCCACCAGTTTGCCGTCTTCCTGGCGGTTGATGCCGACGTCGATCACGATCGCGCCTTCCTTGATCCACTCACCTTTTACCAGGCCCGGCTTGCCGGCGGCGACGACCACCAGGTCGGCGCGGCCGACATGACCCGCCAGGTCCTTGGTGAAGCGGTGGGTGACAGTCACGGTGCAACCGGCCAGCAGCAATTCCATCGCCATCGGGCGTCCGACGATATTGGAAGCGCCGACCACCACCGCGTTCATCCCGTAGAGATCGGCACCGGTGCTTTCCAGCAGGGTCATGATGCCTTTTGGCGTGCATGGACGCAGCAATGGAATGCGTTGGGCCAGGCGGCCGACGTTATAAGGATGGAAGCCATCTACGTCTTTATCCGGACGAATGCGTTCCAGCAATTTGGAGGCGTCCAGATGTTCAGGAAGAGGGAGCTGAAGCAGAACGCCGTCAATCGCCGGATCGTCATTGAGGCGATCGATCAGCTCGGCCAACGCTTCTTGAGTGGTGTCGCAAGGCATGTCATAGGCCTGGGACAGGAAGCCGACCTCTTCACAGTCTTTACGCTTGTGCGAGACATAAACCTGAGAGGCAGGATCGCTGCCGACCAGGATCACCGCGAGGCCGGGCGTGCGCAGGCCTTGCTGGCGCCGCTCGTTGACGCGTTGGGCGATCTGCTGGCGCAGGCTGGCGGCGATCGATTTGCCGTCGATAAGTTGTGCAGTCATTGCGCGTGATTAACCATCGAGAGGGGAAAAAAAGAGAGCGCATTCTCGCATGTCATGCGTTGAGGGCAAAGGCGCTTGGTCTGCAAATTCCGCTAACCCCTTTAATTAAATGAATTTTTTTTAAAAAGGATTTGACGACCTGCGGGGGGCTCTATACTATTCGTCGCACTTGTCGGGCACAGCCTAGCACTGGTTGAGAAGGTTGAGCGGGATTAAGATTCTGCAAGACTGAAAAGCACTTAGTTTGTAGTCCTCCAAGAGTACAGATTAACAAGGCGCCCGTAGCTCAGCTGGATAGAGCATCCGCCTTCTAAGCGGATGGTCGCAGGTTCGAGTCCTGCCGGGTGCGCCATTAGGCAGCTTTGGCACAAGTAGCGCGATATGGTGGGCGTAGCTCAGTTGGTAGAGCACGGGATTGTGACTCCCGTTGTCGTGGGTTCGATCCCCATCGTCCACCCCATATTTCGAAGGGCGCCAGATTAACAGTCTGGCGCCTTTGCTTTAAAGGCTTCATCTCGCGGATGTGGTGGAATTGGTAGACACACTGGATTTAGGTTCCAGCGCCGCGAGGCGTAAGAGTTCGAGTCTCTTCATCCGCACCAAACAAGACTTCACCCATGCCGCCTGGTCTGGTTGAGGTTCAACAAAGAAGTGATTTGGCTTCTTTGTTACGCAATATGGTGGGCGTAGCTCAGTTGGTAGAGCACGGGATTGTGACTCCCGTTGTCGTGGGTTCGATCCCCATCGTCCACCCCATATTTCGAAAAGGCGCCAGATTAATAGTCTGGCGCCTTTTTTGTTTCAGTGGATCCAGCGACCGCGGGTTCCGGGTCGCAAGGGCAGGGCGTTTCGTCGTTTTTATGTTTCGCGATGATGCCGTACTGCCCGCCGGCCTTGCTCGCAAGATCGGCTGTCAGGGAGATGATTGGCAACCTCTTTCATATAAGGAAGGGTTGGCGCAGAGCCTTGGCGTGATTGGCTGTATTTGCCACCGGGGCGAGGTGCACTCGTGCATTCGCACCTATAAATTGCCTGCTGCGTTTTTACCCGTTTTCAGTAGGGTGACTTCTTGAGTTTGACCCACTAGAATGCATGCCCTTGATTCTGGGGTCGGAAACGGCCGGCTAACGTCTGTGCAACGAGGAATATCCATGCAAGTTTCTGTTGAAAATACTTCTGCTCTTGAGCGCCGCATGAGCATCACCGTGCCGGCTGAGCGCATCGAGACTCAGGTCAACAAGCGTCTGCAGCAGACTGCCCAAAAGGCCAAGATTGCTGGCTTCCGTCCAGGCAAAGTGCCAATGAGCGAAATCAAGCGTCGTTTCGGCGCTGAAGCTCGCCAGGAAGCGGTAGGCGACGTCATCCAGTCTTCCTTCTACGAAGCCGTTGTCGAGCAGAAGCTGAACCCGGCTGGTTCGCCTTCGATCGAGCCTAAATCCCTGGAAGCCGGCAAGGACCTGGAATACGTCGCTGTATTCGAAGTGTTCCCTGAGTTCACCGTTGCCGGTTTCGAAGGTATCGCCGTAGAGCGCCTGAGCGCTGACGTGGCTGATGCCGATCTGGACAAGATGCTGGACATCCTGCGCAAGCAGAACACCCGTTTCGAAGTGGCCGATCGCGCTGCCCAGACCGAAGACCAACTGAACATCGATTTCGTCGGCAAGGTCGAGGGTGAAGTGTTCGCTGGCGGTTCCGCCAAGGGCACCCAGCTGGTTCTGGGTTCCGGCCGCATGATCCCGGGCTTCGAAGACGGTCTGGTTGGCGCTAAAGCCGGCGAAGAGCGCGTTCTGAACCTGACCTTCCCAGAGGACTATCAGAACCTCGACCTGGCTGGCAAGACCGCTGAGTTCACCGTTACCGTGAACACCGTTTCCGAGCCAAAACTGCCTGAGCTGGCTGAAGAGTTCTTCGCTCAATTCGGCATCAAGGAAACCGGTCTGGAAGGCTTCCGCACCGAAGTTCGCAAGAACATGGAGCGCGAACTGCGTCAGGCGATCAAATCCAAGGTCAAGAATCAGGTCATGGACGGTCTGCTGGCTACCAACCCGATCGAAGTGCCAAAGGCTCTGCTGTCCAACGAAGTCGACCGACTGCGCGTGCAGGCTGTTCAACAGTTCGGCGGCAACATCAAGCCTGACCAACTGCCGGCCGAGCTTTTCGAAGAGCAGGCCAAGCGCCGCGTTGTCCTGGGCCTGATCGTGGCTGAAGTGGTCAAGCAATTCGACCTGAAGCCTGACGAAGCCCGCGTTCGCGAGATGATTCAGGAAATGGCTTCGGCTTACCAGGAACCTGAGCAAGTTGTGTCCTGGTACTACAAGAACGACCAGCAGCTGAACGAAGTTCGTTCGGTTGTGCTGGAAGAGCAAGTTGTGGATACTGTTCTGCAGAAAGCTAGCGTGACCGACAAATCGGTCTCTTACGAAGAAGCAGTCAAGCCGGTAGAAGCTCCACAAGCCGACTGATCGTTTTTGCGGTAAGAAGCACACACCATAAGCCAGCTCTCGAGCTGGCTTATGCGTATTCAAGACATAACTATTTGGGAGTGACTGCAGAGCATGTTCCGTAATTCGTATATTCAGCAGAACTCTGATATCCAGGCCGCAGGCGGCCTGGTCCCGATGGTTGTCGAGCAGTCCGCTCGTGGCGAGCGCGCCTACGACATCTACTCGCGCCTCCTCAAGGAACGAGTGATCTTTCTGGTGGGTCCGGTAGAGGACTACATGGCCAACCTGATCTGTGCGCAACTGCTGTTCCTTGAAGCGGAAAACCCGGACAAGGACATCCATCTCTATATCAACTCCCCGGGCGGTTCGGTGACGGCGGGCATGTCGATCTATGACACCATGCAGTTCATCAAACCCAACGTGTCGACCACCTGTATCGGTCAAGCGTGCAGCATGGGCGCGTTCCTGCTGACGGCCGGTGCCAAAGGCAAGCGTTACTGCCTGCCGAACTCGCGTGTGATGATTCACCAGCCACTGGGCGGTTTCCAGGGCCAGGCGTCGGATATCGAAATCCATGCCAAGGAAATCCTCTTCATCCGTGAGCGTCTCAACACGCTGATGGCCAAGCACAGCGGGCGCACTCTCGAAGAAATCGAGCGCGATACCAATCGCGATAATTTCATGAGTGCAGAAGCCGCACGTGAGTATGGGTTGATCGATGAAGTGATCACCCAACGCCCCGCTTAAAATAAGCAGCTCAAAATAGGGTTGGTCGGCTGGTCTGATCACCGGCGGGCTTGAAAAAGCCCGCAATAGCCTTCATCTTGTGTTGCAAGCCTATCGGATTTGGATCGAACGAATGACTGACACCCGCAACGGCGAGGACAACGGCAAGCTGCTCTATTGCTCCTTCTGTGGCAAAAGCCAGCATGAAGTGCGCAAATTGATTGCCGGCCCCTCGGTCTTTATCTGCGACGAGTGCGTCGACCTGTGCAATGACATCATCCGTGAGGAGGTGCAGGAAGCCCAGGCCGAGAGCAGCGCGCATAAATTGCCTTCGCCTAAAGAAATCAGCGGCATCCTTGATCAATACGTGATTGGTCAGGAGCGTGCGAAAAAGGTTCTCGCCGTAGCGGTGTACAACCACTACAAGCGCCTGAACCAGCGTGACAAGAAGAATGACGACGTCGAACTCGGCAAGAGCAACATCTTGCTGATCGGCCCGACAGGCTCGGGTAAGACCCTGCTTGCCGAAACACTGGCCCGCTTGCTGAACGTTCCGTTCACCATCGCCGACGCAACCACCCTCACCGAGGCGGGTTATGTGGGTGAAGATGTCGAGAACATCATTCAGAAGCTGCTGCAGAAGTGCGATTACGACGTGGAAAAAGCCCAGATGGGCATTGTCTACATCGACGAAATCGACAAGATTTCGCGCAAGTCTGACAACCCGTCGATCACCCGGGACGTTTCCGGTGAAGGCGTGCAGCAGGCCCTGCTCAAGTTGATCGAAGGCACGGTCGCTTCCGTTCCGCCGCAAGGTGGTCGCAAGCATCCGCAGCAGGAATTCCTTCAGGTCGACACCCGTAACATCCTGTTCATCTGCGGTGGTGCGTTCTCCGGTCTGGAAAAGGTTATTCAAAACCGTTCCACCAAGGGCGGTATCGGTTTCAACGCGGAAGTTCGCAGCAAGGAAGAAGGCAAGAAAGTCGGTGAGTCCCTGCGTGAAGTCGAGCCTGACGATTTGGTCAAGTTCGGTCTGATCCCGGAATTCGTCGGTCGTCTGCCGGTCCTGGCCACGCTTGACGAGCTTGATGAAGCTGCCTTGATGCAGATCCTCACCGAACCGAAAAACGCGCTGACCAAGCAATACGCCAAGCTGTTCGAGATGGAAGGCGTGGACCTGGAATTCCGGGCCGACGCACTGAAATCGGTCGCAAAACGCGCGCTGGAACGCAAGACCGGTGCTCGTGGGCTGCGTTCGATTCTCGAAGGTGTGTTGCTCGACACTATGTATGAAATCCCCTCGCAGTCTGAGGTGAGTAAAGTAGTGATCGATGAAAGCGTTATAGAAGGCAAGTCCAAGCCACTGTATATCTACGAAAACAGTGAGCCTGCTGCCAAGGCCGCGCCAGACGCCTAAGCGTCGCGCAGTCGGTATAAAGAAGGGGCCTTCGGGCCCCTTTGCTTTTTGCAGGTTTTTACACAGTCTTTGTGCTTGTTTTTTTTCAAGGCTGCCCCCATCTTGGTTTCAAGCTTACTTCCATCTGTTTCCGGCCTTATGGCCGCCGTAGAGGCGAAATCATGAAGACAACCATCGAATTGCCTCTCCTGCCATTGCGTGATGTTGTGGTTTATCCGCACATGGTTATCCCGCTGTTCGTGGGGCGCGAGAAATCCATCGAAGCCCTCGAGGCAGCGATGACGGGCGACAAGCAGATCCTTCTGCTGGCCCAGAGAAACCCCGCTGACGACGATCCCGGTGAAGACGCACTTTATCGCGTTGGTACGATTGCGACCGTTCTGCAGCTGCTCAAGCTGCCTGACGGTACGGTCAAGGTTCTGGTCGAAGGCGAGCAGCGCGGCGCCGTGGAGCGCTTCAGCGAAGTGGATGGCCACTGCCGTGCCGAAGTCTCGTTGATCGACGAGGTCGATGCGCCTGAGCGCGAGTCGGAAGTGTTTGTCCGCAGCCTGCTGTCGCAGTTCGAGCAATATGTGCAGTTGGGCAAGAAAGTCCCTGCCGAGGTCCTGTCGTCGCTCAACAGCATCGATGAGCCAGGCCGCCTGGTCGACACCATGGCCGCGCACATGGCACTGAAAATCGAGCAGAAGCAGGAAATTCTCGAAATCATCGATTTGTCGGCCCGTGTCGAGCACGTGCTAGCCTTGCTGGATGCCGAGATCGATCTGCTGCAGGTCGAAAAACGCATTCGCGGTCGTGTCAAAAAGCAAATGGAGCGCAGTCAGCGCGAGTACTACCTGAATGAGCAGATGAAGGCCATTCAGAAAGAGCTCGGTGATAGCGACGAAGGGCATAACGAAGTCGAAGAGCTGAAAAAGCGCATCGATGCCGCCGGCCTGCCGAAAGACGCGCTCGCCAAGGCGACCGCCGAACTGAACAAACTCAAGCAAATGTCGCCGATGTCCGCCGAAGCGACTGTGGTCCGTTCCTACATCGACTGGCTGGTCCAGGTGCCGTGGAAGGCCCAGAGCAAGGTGCGCCTTGATCTGGCTCGCGCAGAAGACATTCTCGACGCCGATCACTATGGCCTCGAAGAGGTCAAGGAGCGGATTCTCGAATACCTCGCCGTGCAGAAGCGCGTGAAGAAAATCCGTGGCCCGGTATTGTGCCTGGTAGGTCCTCCGGGGGTGGGTAAAACCTCGCTGGCGGAGTCCATTGCACACGCCACCAACCGTAAATTCGTGCGAATGGCCCTCGGCGGCGTGCGCGATGAAGCGGAAATTCGTGGTCATCGCCGTACTTACATTGGTTCGATGCCAGGAAGATTGATTCAAAAGATGACAAAGGTGGGTGTGCGCAACCCGCTGTTCCTGCTCGATGAAATCGACAAGATGGGCAGCGACATGCGTGGCGATCCGGCGTCGGCGTTGCTGGAAGTGCTCGATCCCGAGCAGAACCACAACTTCAACGATCACTATCTGGAGGTCGATTACGACCTGTCCGATGTGATGTTCCTGTGCACCTCCAACTCCATGAACATTCCACCGGCGCTGCTGGACCGGATGGAAGTCATTCGCCTGCCCGGTTACACGGAAGACGAGAAGATCAACATTGCCGTCAAATACCTCTCGCCGAAACAGATCACGGCCAACGGCCTGAAGAAAGGCGAGCTGGAATTCGACGCGGAAGCGATCCGCGACATCATCCGCTACTACACCCGCGAAGCCGGTGTAAGGGGCCTGGAGCGCCAGATTGCCAAGGTTTGCCGCAAGGCGGTCAAAGAGCATGCGCTGGAAAAACGCTTCTCGGTGAAGGTCACTGCGGACGATCTGGAACACTTCCTGGGCGTGCGCAAATTCCGCTACGGCCTGGCCGAGCAGCAGGATCAGATCGGTCAGGTGACCGGGTTGGCGTGGACTCAGGTGGGCGGTGAATTGCTGACCATCGAAGCCGCTGTCGTGCCGGGCAAAGGCCAGCTGATCAAGACCGGTTCCCTGGGTGACGTGATGGTCGAGTCGATCACCGCAGCCTTGACCGTTGTGCGCAGCCGCGCGAAGAGCCTGGGCATTCCCCTGGACTTCCACGAGAAGCGCGACACGCACATCCACATGCCGGAAGGGGCAACCCCGAAGGACGGCCCGAGCGCGGGCGTAGGCATGTGCACGGCACTGGTGTCGGCACTGACCAGCATTCCCGTACGCGCGGATGTTGCCATGACGGGTGAAATAACCCTGCGTGGCCAAGTATTGGCGATCGGTGGCTTGAAGGAAAAACTGCTCGCCGCGCATCGTGGCGGAATCAAGACGGTGATCATTCCTGAAGAGAATGTTCGCGATCTGAAGGAAATTCCGGACAATATCAAGCAAGATCTTCAGATTAAACCAGTTAAATGGATTGACGAGGTCCTGCAAATTGCGCTGCAATACGCCCCGGAGCCCTTGCCGGATGTGGCTCCAGAGATAGTCGCGAAGGATGAAAAGCGCGAGTCGGATTCTAAGGAAAGAATTAGCACGCATTAGTACGTATTTGCCTGGGGGGCTTCCTTGACAGTTTTTTAGAGCCCTTGTTATAAAGCGGCTCTTAAGTGTCTGTAGGCCATTCAGCACTCGTTTTTGCTTTTACCAAAAAACTTAGAATCATACTCAAATAGATATAAGGGGACTTAGAGTGAACAAGTCGGAACTGATTGATGCTATCGCTGCATCCGCTGATATCCCGAAAGCTGCTGCTGGCCGTGCGCTGGACGCTGTAATCGAATCCGTCACTGGCGCTCTCAAGGCCGGCGACTCCGTGGTTCTGGTTGGTTTCGGTACTTTCTCCGTAACTGATCGTCCAGCTCGCATCGGTCGTAACCCACAGACCGGTAAGACGCTGGAAATCGCAGCTGCCAAAAAACCAGGTTTCAAAGCTGGTAAAGCACTGAAAGAAGCTGTCAACTAAGTTCCATTCAGGTTTTTGCCTATCCGGGGCGGGGTCATGCCTGACCTGGCAGCGGAGCGGTAGTCCAGTCGGCAGGTCGCCGGTCCGAGACACCGAGGCTCGCAAGGTCGAGTCATCGGTCCGCTCCGCCAGTTACGAGAAGGCGCATCCTCGGATGCGCCTTTCTTCTATCCGGATTCTACCCACGCTCCACGGTTGCCTAATTTTGAAGTTCAACCGTTTATGGGGGACGCATGCTGCAAAATATCAGGGACAATTCACAAGGCTGGATTGCCAAGACCATTATCGGGGTCATCGTTGCACTGATGGCTTTGACCGGTTTCGACGCCATTTTTCAGGCTACGACGACCAAAAATGAGGCGGCGAAGGTCAATGGTGAAGAAATCAGCCAGAACGAGCTGAGCCAGGCGGTCGATATGCAACGCCGTCAACTCATGCAACAGCTGGGCAAGGATTTCGACGCCTCCTTGCTCGACGAAAAAATGCTGCGCGAATCGGCCCTCAAAGGCCTGATCGACCGAAAACTGCTGCTGCAAGGCGCAGAAAACTCCAAATTCGCTTTCTCCGAAGCGGCGCTGGACCAGGTCATCCTGCAAACGCCTGAATTCCAGGTGGATGGCAAATTCAGCCCTGAGCGTTTCGATCAGGTAATTCGTCAACTCGGCTACAGCCGTATGCAGTTCCGCCAGATGCTGGCTCAGGAAATGCTGATCGGACAGCTGCGTGCCGGTTTGGCGGGTAGCGGTTTCGTCACCGATGCCCAGGTCCTGGCCTTTGCCCGTCTGGAAAAACAGACTCGCGATTTCGCTTCCCTGAGCATCAAGGTCGACCCGGCAGCCGTGAAGTTGACCGACGAAGAGGTCAAGGCCTATTACGACGAGCACGCCAAGGAATTCATGACGCCGGATCAGGTGGTCATCGATTACCTGGAGTTGAAGAAGGCTTCCTTCTTCGATCAGGTCAGCGTCAAGGACGAAGACCTGCAAGCGGCATATCAGAAAGAGACTGCGAACCTGTCCGAGCAACGCCAGGCTGCGCACATCCTGATCGAAGTTAACGACAAGACTACCGAAGCGCAGGCCAAGGCCAAGATCGAGGAGATCCAGGCCCGCCTGAACAAGGGCGAGAAGTTCGAAGCCCTGGCCAAGGAATTCTCCCAGGACCCGGGTTCGGCAACCAACGGCGGCGACCTGGGCTACGCAGGTCCTAGCGTCTATGACCCAGCGTTCGAGAAAGCCCTGTATTCGTTGGCCAAGGATCAGGTTTCCGAGCCGGTTCGCACCGACTTCGGTTTCCACCTGATCAAGCTGTTGGGCGTGGAGGCGCCTGAAGTGCCGACGTTCGCCAGCCTGAAAGACAAGCTGACCCGCGAATTGAAGGCCCAGCAGGTCGAGCAGCGTTTCGTCGAAGCGACCAAGCAACTGGAAGACGCGTCGTTCGAAGCGTCCGATCTGGTCCAGCCTGCGCAGGACTTGAAGCTGACCGTTCACACCTCCAAGCCTTTCGGCCGTGAAGGTGGCGAAGGCATTGCGGCCAACCGTGCCGTGATCACCGCAGCGTTCAGCCCGGAAGTGCTGGATGAGAGTGCCAACAGCACCGCCATCGAGCTCGACCCCGAAACCGTGATCGTGTTGCGCGCCAAGGAACACCTCAAGCCTGCGCAACTGCCATTGGAAAAGGTCGAGGGCCCGATCCGTGAACAATTGGCCAAGGAGCACGCCAGTGCTGCCGCCAAGACCAAGGCTGATGAGCTGATCGCCAGCCTGCGCGATGGCAAGACCCCACTGGACACCCTGATCGACGGTCAGAACTGGAAGGTTACCGAAGCCGCGACCCGCGCTCAGGAAGGGCTGGACCCGACTGTGCTGCAGGCGCTGTTCCGCATGCCCAAGCCAGCCGCCAAGGATAAACCGACTTTCAGCAGCGTCACCTTGCCTGATGGCAGTCTGATGATCGTGCGTCTGACCGGCGTGAACGAGGCCGCAGCGCCAACCGAAGAAGAGAAGGCTCAATACCGTCGCTTCCTCGCTTCGCGCGTTGGCCAGCAAGACTTCGCTGCTTACCGCAAGCAGCTGGAAAGCCAGGCCGAGATCGAGCGTTTCTGATGCCAGGGTGAGTTTTGCGCTACACAAGAACCCCGGTCCATTGGCCGGGGTTTTGTATGGCAGAATCAAAAGATCGCAGCCTGCGGCAGCTCCTACACGGGATCGACACCTGTAGGAGCTGCCGCAGGCTGCGATCTTTTGATCTTTGCTTTTGTAAAAATGCCGGGTGACTTTCCTGCATATGCGGGGTCAACACCTCTGTAACTGTTTTAAGACACAATCGGTGCGCCGCTAAGCATCGATCTGTTGCACAATACGCCCAGAACCGTTTCTCTCAGGATGTTCAATGTTTAAATCAATTCCCATGCGGGTTGTCGGGCTGGCCTTGGTACTGGCTGCTGCTGCCGGTTGTTCGTCGAAGAAAGCCGCCATCTACGAGCATGAGAACTTCGATGATTCCGGAACGTTTTCCCGTAACTATCCGGTGACCGATTCGGCCTCCTGTGAAGCGGCTCGTCGGGCCTTGCTGAGCCAGGGCTACATCATCACCAGCAGTAATCCGAAACTGGTCAGTGGGCACAAGAGCTTCCAGCAGACCGGTGAAACCCACATGGAAATCAGTTTCAGTGTGGTCTGCGCCGAAGACGGCAGTGCGGCGCATCATGCCACCGTGTTCGCCAACGCCCTGCAGGACAAGTACGCGCTGAAGAAAACCAACAACTCGGCAAGCCTCGGTGTCGGCGTGCTGGGCTCGGTGTCGATGCCGATCGGCTCGTCCGACGACTCGATGGTCAAGGTCGCGAGCGAAACCGTCACATCGGCCAAGTTCTACGAGCGTTTCTTCGCCCTGGTCGAACTGTTCCTGCCCAAGGAAGTGAAAGAAGCGGCGCACATCCCCGAGAAGCCGAAAACCGACCTGGGTATGCCCGAGCCCAAGGCGGCACCGGCACCGGCGCCGTTGGCCCCGGAACCCGCGGCAGAGACTGCGCCAGCGCCAGCGCCAGAGGCAGCGAAGGCTGCCGAAGTTGCCCCTGCCGCTTCAGAGCCGGTAGCTCCGCCGCCGGAGACTGCACCGATTACCTCGACCCCAGCCACCGAGCCAACGCCTTCCGCCGAAGCGATCACGCCACCGGCCAACCCGAGTGACATGGCGCCACCTTCGGAGCCGATCCAGGCCATGCCCATCACTGGCCAGTGACGGGCGGCCACGGGGCCAGACGACATCGCGCCGGCCCCGTCACCGCAACAAAGATTGATCAGTGTCAAACAGACCGTCGTCCTGCGGCCTGCAGCGAAAAAATCCTGTGATAAATTCCCCACCGCCTGCTACGTTTTATCTAGAAGCGACGAAGTGTCGTGTCCGCGTCATTTTTCTTTCATGCGGGCACTTTAGGCTCAAGGCGCTGGTCATTTATTCAGACGTTTTTCAATGAGCTGTGGGGGATTCGAAAATGGACGATTATCAAGAAGAGCTGCTCGAGTATCAGGCGTTTGAACTGGACCCACTGGAGCCCGCCGAAGACGCTACCGAGCTCTAACTTTCAGCTTAAAGCTTGCTGCTTATGGCTGTTTCTCTACGACTACGGCGAAACTCGCCGGGTGTCTGCGCGGTCCACCGCTTGAAGGCGCGTTGAAAGGCTTCGGCTGATGCAAAGCCCAGCAGGTAGGCGATTTCTCCGAACGCCAATTCGGTGTCGCGGATGTAGGTCATGGCCAGGTCGCGACGGGTGTCGTTGAGAATCGCACGAAATTGCGTGCCTTCTTCGGCGAGTTTGCGACGCAGGGTCCAGACGGGCAGCTTCAGGCGTGCCGCCACTTCTTCCAGGTCGGGTTCCCGGCCACCATTGAGCAACGGACCCAGCAACTGAGTGATGCGTTCACGCAGGCTGAGGGTGCGTGTCAATTGCTCCAGCTCCCGCTCGCACAGTTGCAGCAGATGCCGCCAGGTGCTGGGGCAATGCTCGGGGTTGCGCTGGGCAAGGCTGGCCAGGCTCAGGCGCAATTGATTGTGCTCGGCGCCAAACTGGATCGGGCAGTCGCCCAGCACGTCGTAGGCCGCGCGGTAGCCGGGAGCTTCGAACTCGATGTCGATGCGTTCGGCGCGCAGCCGGGCAGGGCTGACGCTGGACAATTGCTGCAACCAACCGCAGATGATCGAATCCACCACGAAACGGTTATAGCTGTTGTAGGGGCTGATGGAGTAGAAGCGCAACCAGGCACCCTGAGGGTCCTCGTCGAAGCTCGATTGACCGCGATAGTTGGAGCCATACAAGGCTTCGAATCGAATCAGGCAGCGCGCCGCCTCACGCACTGTCGGTGCCTGGGCGGCAGTGACGCCGGCAAGGCCGGCCTGGCTCAGGCGGCTGAGCTGGCCCATCTGCAAGCCGAGCGCCGGGTTGCCGGTCAACTGGATGGCAGCGTGGCCCAGGCGCATGTAGCGCGGGATCGAGAGACGGGCACCGGCTTCACTCAGTCGGGCCGCATCAAGGCCGTATTGCTCGAGCAGTGGCTGCGGATCTGCCCCGTGGCTGCGCACGGCGTCGGCCAGGCTGTGAACAAAGCCCACCGACAGATTACCCAGACGCATGGGGGTGGGTTTCATGATTTACAGCCAGAGGTTCAGCAAGCGCGCGCCGCGGGCCTTGCCATCTGCGAAATGCCGGCCGTTGCTGCTGAGAAAACTCTGCCCGGCGCTGCCCTGATCCCAGAACTGTCCGCGCAGGAATACGCTCATGCCGGCGATGGCCTGGCTGGCGGGAGACTGAGTGCTCAAGTTCAGGCGCTGCCAGGCCTGGCCTTCACTGATCTCCCCGGCCTTGAGGCTTACGGAGCCGGGTGTCGATGAGTCCTTGTAGCCACGCCACGGCCGGTCCCAGGTACCGCGGCCGGCAACAAACGCCGGGACTGCGACCAACTGTGCTTGCTGAGTGTCGAGTTTGCGGTAGTTGTCCGGGTACCAGCTGTCGCTGCCGATCAGCACGCCCAGGCGCCCGGCCGGGGTGTCGACGACATTGAGCGTGTGTTCGCCGTTGGCCTTGATCACCTCCTGCGGCTCGAAAACCGGATGCATCTGGCGCTGGGGCTGGCCGATTGGCAGGCCGTCGCGGCCGAACACCACGCTGCTGTTGAACAGTGCGCCACGGCCGATTTTCAGCGTGCCGTCGATGACGCTGGGCTCAGGCAGCACGATGGAGCCTGCCACCAGGGTGACGTGAAATTCCTTAGCCAGCCCGCCGAACAACGCCTGGTAATCCTTGGCCATACCTTTGGCTTTCATGCGCAGGTGCGCGTCGTCGATGCGGCTGTCGCCCTCGGCACCGATCAGCGCGCGGACGAACTTCAGCGGATTGCTCACGGCCAGCCAGTTCATCGCTTCCTTGAAAGTGCTGGCCTGGTACAACTCGTCCTTTTCGCCGCTGACCATCAGCCAGGTGCCGACATGTTCGGGCAATACGACGATGGTTTTTTCATTCAGCAGCCCCTGATCCCGGGCCTTCTGCAAGTAGGCGGCGAGTTTGCGGTGCAAGCGTTCGGGGCTTTGGTAGTCGGTAGGAAACAGCTCGGGCTGGATGCCCAGCAAATTGCCACGGTCAGCGGGCGTGCCCTGATCGACGGCGACATCGATCCGCAGATCCGAGAGGTAAAGGCCCGTCGGGCGATCCGCGGCCCACATTGCGTAGGTCGTAAGAGCGGCGATCAGCGCCATGGAGAAAGTCAGGTACAGAAGTTTGCGCATGGGGAACAGTCAACAGCCGTATACAGGATTCATGGCTTTTCATCGGGTTTGCAGCAAGGATAAAGCGAATCTAGGGGTGGGTGGGGAAAACTTGTCAGTTGTGCTCGCTCAGACCGCCGAGACACAAGCTATCGAGAAACGCGGTAATCTGCCGGCTACCACGCAGGTGCACCGTAGGAATTTGCGGGCCTGTGGCCAGGCGCACCGCCTCGATGCCTGGGCGGTACTCACGATCGAAATTCCACACGAAATTCAGGAAGGTCAGGAACGCCCGGTCGAGCTTCTCGGTACAACCTGCTGCAAGGTCTGGGCGAGGGCGGTTCATTACGCTGCGCCTGATCACCCGGGTGAAACAGGTGAGCCGCGATGTATCGAGCCAGATGATCAGGTCGGCACGGGGCAGGCGAAGGTCGAAGGTACGCCGCGCATAGTTGCCTTCACAAATCCAGGCATCCGCAGCGATCGCATCGCGCACCCGTGCGCGGAACAGCTCGGCGTCGGGTTCGACCCAGCCTGGCTCCCAGAACAGCTTGTCCAGGTGTAGCACCGGCAGACTCAGGCGCTTGCCGAGGGCGCGGGCGAGGGTGGATTTGCCGCTACCGGCATTGCCCAGAATTACAATCCGTTGCATGCGCTGACTTCCTGTCGCAAAAAAGCCGGCGATTATGCAGGTTTTGCGTGGTCAGTTACAGGCTGTTTGAATGTTGTGTAGATCAGCTCTCAGCAGAAATGATCGATTCCTGACTGGCTTCAGCAGCCAGTTTCAATCGGTCAGCTTTGCAAATGTATTTAGGCTTTTTCGGTGCCAATTTGGCGCTGGCCTTTTTGGCGTTGGCCTTGAACAACTGCTTTAGTTTTTTTTGACGGTTCATGGTTTTTCACTCAGCTTGTAAATTCTTCAATGATATCAGCCTGAATGCGCCAGCTACTGCACGAGTTTTCGAACCCGTGCCAGGCAGGGCGCAGACCCGATGAATTCCATGTCGCACCTCGGCTTTCGCTTGGCAATGAATCATGGTCTTTCACTAGGATTTGGACCGAGGGTAAAGGGAATCAATCAAAGGGGATGTCCAGTGAAGTGTGGCTACTATATTTCAGGCGCGGATTGATGGATTTCTGTTACGGACATAGTGAATATCAGTTTTGATTTGCTGTTGTTGGCATAGGCATGAGGAACATCCGTTTTTGCTACAGCAGAGCAACCTTGAGAAATGCTTAACTCGGTTTCACCCACCTTGAAGCTGAGTGTACCTTTCTCCACGTGAAACAACTCGTAAGTCCCCTGAGGATGTCCTGATGATGCAAATGTCTCACCAGGAAACATCTCCCATCGCCAAAGCTCGATCATGTTTGGACCGCTTGTTCCAGCAAGGAGCCGAGCCGTACCCCCCAAGTTTCCTGTCCAGAGTGTAGGGATATCCTTACTCTCGATGAGGTGGGCAGAGGGGGCGTCGGACACGTTCACGACATCAGCAACTGAAAGGCCCAAGGCAGCCGCGATTTTGCACAGGATCGCGATGCTTGGGTTGGCCGTGCATTTCTCTATCTCAACCACCATGCCCTTGCTGACACCGGAGCGACGGGAAAGCTCGTCCAGCGTGATTTTTCGCTTCTTTCGCTCCTGTTTGAGCTTACGGGAAACTGCTTCGCTAACCGTCTGTACGTCGGCGCCCGTGTTGGTCGGTATATTGACTATTTTGGTCATTGGTCGCTAGTATGAAATGGTATTTAGGATTAAGAGGATTCTCTGATGCTGTCCGTACTGCCGTCAATCGACCAAGATGTAATCAAGTTGGCACCTGAGTTCAGAGCGCTGAGCATTGTGGTCGAAGCTGCACCGATCGCCAATCCAGATATCGGCAAGGACGCTCTGGCTCGAGCTTGCCATTCGGTCACGACGGGTGGTGCCAGCTGGGCAGAAGCACATCTGGCGGCTTGGGCGGATCTCTTCCGACAGTTTGGTTCCAAGCCGCAGCGCACTCCTTGCTCAGCTGAAGCTCTGCGTAAACGGGTCCTGCGTGACGGCAGCCTGCCGAGTATCGATCCAGTGGTTGATCTCTACAACGCCATCAGCATTGAGTACGCAGTCCCTGTCGGCGGTGAGAACATTGAGGCCTATGTGGGCTCCCCACGACTCGCTGTCGCGGATGGCACCGAACCTTTTGACACCATGAAAGAAGGCGCCCGAGCCCACGAATATCCTGATGCCGGCGAAGTTGTTTGGCGGGACGATAAAGGCGTGACTTGTCGTCGATGGAATTGGCGGCAAGGTGTCAGAACACGACTGAGTGCAGATGCAAAGCACATGTGGTTCATTCTGGAAAGCCTACCGGCCATGCCACTTGAAACCTTGACTGAAGCCGGTGACAAGCTGATCGAAGGCCTGCAGCTGATGATGCCAGGTGCGCAGATTGAGAGTGCACTGATTGGTCCCGGCGCCCATTGATAAATAATCAAGACGGGAGGCTGCTTGGGGGAGGGGCATGTGGGTCAAGTCCAGCTTTGCCTCGCACGCAGCTTTTTGTTATCAGCGCTTGGAGTGGCTCAAGCGATGAGTCTTCGGGGGCAACCGGTCCTGTAGCAATCCAGTTTCAGAATTACACGATGGAGTCATGAACTATGTTTACCGGCCTTAGTGCGTTTCCTTTGACACCCATGAATGAGCAGGGTGTAGACGTAGCAGCATTTACTCGTCTTGTGGAACAACTGGTAGCTGCGAAAGTGGACTCCATCGGTGCGCTCGGATCTACAGGCAGCTATGCGTATCTTTCTCGGGCCGAGCGCTGTTTACGACAACCCCGGCACCACCCATTTCGAATTTACTGACGAGCTCCACGAGCGCATTGCCCACCTTGGTGACGATGCAAGGAGGCAGCGGGAGCCTGGCTGGGCTACTCGCCGGGTACATTACAGCCCCTCACATGCTCGGGCATTTTGTAGCAAGGCGAATCGAATAACGCCAGGATCACCACAGACCACACGGCGCTGACACCCTACAGGTATCGTTGATTGTCTGTGCGCACCATTGCGTTACCGAGGTTGCAGCTGGCTTTTTCTGTCTTGATGCTGAACGCATACACGGTTGTACAAACAAAGACCGAACGCGCTGTTAAATTGCAATCAGCGAAGTGCCACTTGGCCTTGGTGCGGCATCCTGATTTCGGCGTTCGAGTGAGAAACCCGTGGAGAAAAGCAGACGACGTACGTTCGCCTGGGCAGTAGGCACGTTGTTGCTGGTCGCGTTGTTAATTGCCCTGGGTTTGCACTTCTTTGGCGGCCAGCACAAAGGCAAGCCGCCGGCCGCTGGTGAACCGGTCGCGGTGGTACCGGCCGCCGTGCAAGATGTGCCGGTCTATATCGACGCCCTCGGCACCGTCACGCCGACCCGCAGTGTGACCGTGGTCAGCCAGGTCGACGGCATTCTCAGCAGTGTGGAATTCAAGGAAGGCCAGCTCGTGAGCAAGGGCCAGGTCATCGCCCGAATCGACGACCGTGCCTTGAAAGCCCAGCTGGCGATGGCCAAGGGCAACCTGGCCCACGATCAGGCGGTATTGAGTAATGCCCAGCGCGACCTGGCGCGCTACCGCGAACTGGTCAAGGCCGGCTCCACCAGCCAGCAAACCCTCGATACGCAAGCCTCCCTGGTCCAGCAACAACAGGGCACCGTGGCCGCCGACCAGGGCAATGTGCAGAACCTTGAGGTGCAACTGAGTTATTGCACCATTACTTCCCCCGTCGACGGCAGAGTCGGCCTGCGCCTGGTGGACCCCGGCAATTACGTCACCACCACCAGCAATACAGGCATTGTGGTCATCACCCAGATGAATCCGGCCACCGTGGTGTTCGCCGTGCCCGAGGATGACCTAGGCGCGATCAACCAGGCCATGGGCCGTGGCGCGGTGACCGTGCTGGCCTACGACCGCGATAAAAAGAACTTGCTGGCCACCGGCAGTCTGTTGGCCTTGGATAACCAGGTGGACACCACCACCGGCACCATAAAGGTCAAGGCGCAGTTCGATGATTCGGGAAATGCATTGTTTCCCAACCAGTTCGTCAACGCGCTCCTCAAGGCCGACACCTTGACTCAATTCGCCGTGGTGCCGACCCGGGCGATCCAGCACGGCAGCAAGGGGGACTTCGTGTTCGTGGTCAACGGCACCATGGCCAGCCTGCGCAATATCAAGACCGGCCCGGCCATGGGCGATGTCTCGGCGGTGCTCGACAACGGTGTGAAGCCGGGCGAACAGGTGGTTACCGAAGGCGCCGACAAACTGGATGACGGCTCGCTGGTGAAGGTCGTCGTACAGTGAGGAGCTGCCGATCATGAATATTTCGCGGCCCTTTATCGGACGTCCTGTAGCCACCACCTTGATGATGGTCGCGGTGCTGTTGCTGGGGATGCTGGGTTATCACCTGTTGTCGGTGTCGGCGTTGCCGGAGGTGGACTACCCGACCATCCAGGTCTTCACACAATACCCCGGCGCCAGCCCGGACGTGGTCAGCTCGTCGATCACCGCCCCCCTGGAACGTCAGCTCGGCGAAATGCCCGGCCTGAAGTCGATGAACTCCACCAGTTCCGACGGTGCCTCGGTGGTGACCCTGCAATTCGACCTGTCGCTTTCCCTGGACGTTGCCGAACAGGAAGTGCAGGCGGCCATCAACGCGGCCGGCACTTTCCTGCCAGCCAACCTGCCTTACCCGCCGGTGTACAGCAAGGTCAACCCGGCAGATGCACCGGTACTGACCTTGTCTCTGACCTCGGACGTACTGCCGTTGACCAAGGTCGAAGACCTGGCCGACACCCGCCTGGCGCAGAATATTTCGCAGATCACCGGCGTCGGCCTGGTGACCATCAGCGGCGGCCAGCGACCGGCGGTGCGAGTCGAAGCCAATACGTCGACGCTGAACAACCTCGGGCTTTCCCTCGATGACCTGCGCACCTCCCTGGGCACGGCCAACGTCAACCAGGCCAAGGGCAATATCGACGGCAAGTTCCAGGCTTATTCCATTGGCGCCAACGACCAGCTGCAATCCGCCGACGAATACCGCGACCTGGTGATCGCTTATAAAAACGGCGCACCGATTCGCCTGTCGCAGATCGCCAGTTCCACCCAGGGCCCGGAGAACCCGCGCCAGGCCGCATGGACCAACAGCACGCCGTCGATTGTGCTGAATATCCAGCGCCAGCCCGGCGCTAACGTCATTGAGGTGGTGGACCGCGTGCAGCAATTGCTCCCCAAGTTGCGGGCCAGTCTGCCGGGGACCTTGAAGGTCGAGGTGCTGACGGACCGTACGCAAACCATCCGCGCCTCGGTCACCGACGTGCAGTACGAACTGGCAGTGGCGGTGCTGCTGGTAGTGATCGTAATTTTCATCTTCCTGCGCAATATCGCGGCCACGATCATTCCGGCGGTCACCGTGCCGCTGACCCTGGTGGGCACACTGGCGGTGGCCTACGCCCTAGGCTTTTCCCTGAATAACCTGACGCTGATGGCGTTGACCATCGCCATCGGGTTTGTGGTGGATGACGCCATCGTCATGATCGAAAACATCACCCGCTACATCGAGGCCGGCGACTCACCGCTGGAGGCGGCGCTCAAGGGTTCGGAGCAGATCGGCTTCACCATCATTTCGCTGTCCATCGCCTTGATTGCGGTGATGATCCCGCTGCTGTTCATGGGCGATGTGGTCGGCAGACTGTTCCGCGAATTTGCCATGACCGTGGCCGTGACCATCGTTATCTCGGTGCTGATTTCCCTGACCCTGACGCCGATGATGTGCGCGCGGATGCTGAGGAATAAGCACGAGGAGCGACGCGCAGATTTCTTCGACCGCATCAACACCCAGTACGTCCGAGGACTGGACTGGGTCTTGGCTCACCGCACCCTGACGCTGATCTCGGTGGTGTTCACCGCCGCGCTGACCCTGATGACGCTGGTGATCATGCCCAAGGGCTTTTTCCCCGACCAGGACACCGGCCTGATCCAGGGTATTTCCCAGGCGTCGCCGACCATTTCCTTCCAGCAGATGCAGATCGAGCAGCAGCGCTTGGCGGCACGGATCCTCAAGGACCCGGCGGTGCAGAGCCTGTCGTCCTTCGTCGGCATCGACCAGACCAACCCCACCATCAACCAAGGCAACCTGCTGATCAACCTCAAGCCCCGGGACGAGCGCGACAGCGCCACCGAGGTGATCCGCCGACTGGCCGATGTCAACGCCGACGACGCCGGCATCCGGCTGTACCTGCACTCGGTGCAGGACCTGACCCTCGACGCCACGGTGTCCACCACCAGCTATCGACTTGGCCTGCAAGCCAACGACCTGGATGAACTGGAACAGTGGACTAACAAGCTGCTGGCGGCGGTCAAGCAAGACCCAATGTTTATCGATGTGCAAAGCCAAGCGATGCAGTTCGGCAACCAGATTCAGCTGACGTTCGACCGCGCCACTGCCTCGCGCCTCGGCATCACCCCGCAAGCCATCGATGACGTGCTGTACGACGCTTTTGGCCAGCGCCAGGTGTCGACCATCTACACCCAGCTCAACCAGTACCACGTGGTGATTGCCACCGATCATCTGCCGCGCAATCTGCCGGATCTGCTCACCGGTTTGTACGTCGACATTCCCGCCGGCGGTGTGGCGCCGCTGTCAAGTATGGCGACCCTGCAGGTGGTGCGCACGCCGCTCACCATCAACCGCCTGGGACAATTTCCCTACGCCGATGTGTCCTTCAACCTCGCTCCCGGCCAGACCTTGGGCACGGCGCTGACGCTGCTGCAGGACATCGAGGCCAAGGTCGGTTTGCCGCTGTCGGTGCAGGCCAACCTGGAAGGCGCGGCGGCGACGTTCGAGTCGTCGTTGTCCAACCAGGTGTTCCTGGTGGTGGCGGCGATTGTGGTGGTGTACCTGATGCTGGGGATTCTCTATGAGAGCTTCGTGCACCCTGTGACGATCCTGTCGACGCTGCTGTCGGCGGCCCTCGGGGCGTTGCTGGCGCTGCTGGTAACCGGTACGCAGTTCGACATCATTGGCTTGATCGGAATTGTCCTGTTGATTGGCATTGTGATGAAAAACGGCATCATGATGGTGGACTTCGCCCTGGAGTTGTTGCGCAAGGGCGGCCTGAGCCCAACGGCGGCGATTCGCCAGGCGGCGCAATTGCGCTTCCGACCGATCCTGATGACCAGCATGGCCTCGCTGTTTGGCGCGGTGCCACTGGCGCTGGGTACCGGTATCGGTTCGGAGCTGCGGCATCCACTGGGGATCGCGATCATCGGCGGCCTGTTGCTCAGCCAGTTGTTGACGCTGTTTTCCACCCCGGTGATCTTTCTCGCCATGCACGGCCTGGGGCAGCGTTTCAGCCGTCGCCCGGTTGAAACGGACTGATGGCGATGAACCTCGGCGCGCCGTTTATCAAGCGTCCAATCGCCACCACGTTACTGGCGGCAGGGCTGGCGCTGTTTGGGGCGCTGGCGTTCATGCTGTTGCCGGTGGCGCCGCTGCCGGAGGTGGACTTCCCGACCATCAGCGTCAGTGCCTCGCTGCCCGGTGCCGATCCAACCACTGTCGCCAGTTCCGTGGCCACGCCTCTGGAGCGAGAGTTCGGGCAGATAGCCGGGGTCACGCAAATGACCTCATCCAGCAGCCTGGGCTCGGCCAACATCATCTTGCAGTTCGACTTGAACCGCGATATCGACGGCGCCGCCCGGGATGTGCAGGCGGCAATCAACGCCGCCCGCAGTAACCTGCCCAGCGACCTGTCCGGCAACCCGACTTACCGCAAGGTCAACCCGGCCGATTCGCCGATCCTGATTATCAGCCTGACCTCCGACAGCGCCACGCCGGGGCAGATGTATGACGTGGCCTCGACCTTGCTGGAGCAACGGCTGTTGCAAACCACCGGGGTAGGCGACGTCACCGTGGGCGGCGGCGCATTGCCGGCGGTGCGGGTGGAACTGAACCCGGACCGGCTCAACCAGTACGGCGTCAGCCTGGAACAGGTGCGCCAGGTGATCAGCGCCTCCAACGTCAACCTGCCCAAGGGCTCGGTGGTCATCGGTGACCAGTCCTATGGCATCGCCGCAAATGATCAACTGCTCAACACTGAGGACTACGGGCCGCTGGTGGTCAAGGAGCACAACGGTGACCTAATCCGCATAGCCGACCTTGGCTATGTGCGCGAGGATGTCCAGGACCTGCGCAACTTCGGCCTGTCCAACGGCAAGCCCGCGGTGCTGTTGGTGGTGTTCAAGCAGCCTGGGGCCAACGTGATCGAGACGGTGGACGCGGTGAAGGCCTCGCTGCCGTTCCTGCAAAGCTCGATCCCGGCGTCCATCAAGCTCAACCTGCTGATGGATCGCACCACCACCATTCGCGCGTCTCTGCATGACGTCGAGGTGACATTGTTGGTGTCGATCCTATTGGTGACCCTGGTGACGTTCGGCTTCTTCCGTGACTGGCGCAGCACCCTGGTGCCGGCGATCGTGGTGCCGCTGTCGTTGCTGGGGACCTTCGGCGCCATGTATTTCCTTGGCTATAGCCTGAACAACCTGTCGCTTATGGCGCTGACCATTTCCACCGGTTTTGTGGTGGACGATGCCATCGTGGTGGTGGAAAACATCATGCGCCACCTGGAGCGCGGCAAGACCCGGGTGGAAGCCGCAATGGCCGGGGCGCAGGAAGTGGGTTTCACGGTGCTGACCATCAGTGTGTCCCTGGTGGCGGTGTTTATTCCGCTGCTCTTGATGGGCGGGATTGTCGGGCGGTTGTTCCGTGAGTTTTCGGTGACGCTGTCGACGGCCATCGTGATTTCGATGCTGATTTCCCTGACGGTGACACCGATGCTGGCCAGCATATTGCTGCGGGCACCGAAGGAAATCCGCGCGGGCAACGAACACCCGGACTCACGCTTTCATCGCTTCTATGACCGTACCCTAGGCTGGGTCATCGACCACACGCTGCTGATGGGTCTGGTGACAGTGCTGGTGATCGTCCTCGCCGGGGCCCTGTACGTGCTGGTGCCCAAGGGCTTCTTTCCCCAGGAAGACACCGGCCGCCTGCAGGGCAGCATCCTCGCGAACCAAAGCATTTCCTATGTGGCGATGCAGAAGGACTTCACTGAGATTAACCGCAAGGTGATGCAAAACCCCAATATTGAAAACACCGCCGGCTTTGTCGGCGGCGGGGGTGGTGGCGGGGCGGTCAACAGTGCGCGGCTGTTTGTGTTGCTCAAGCCACTGGCCGATCGCAAGAACAGCGCCACCGACGTGATCGGGCAAATCCGCCACACCCTCGGCGACCTGCCGGGGACCAAACTGTACCTGCAATCGGCACAGGACATCACGGTTGGCGGCCGGCAAAGTGGCGCGCTGTACCAATACACCCTGACCGCCGATGACCAGGAATCCCTGGACGAGTGGGTGCCCAAAGTGGTCGAGGTGTTGCGCAAGTTGCCGCAAATCACAGACCTCAATACCGACCAGCAGGACAACAGCCTGCTGGCCAATGTGACGATCAATCGGGATACGGCGGCGCGGCTCGGGGTCAGTATCTCGGCGGCGGACCAGACGCTGTACGACGCATTTGGCCAGCGGCAGGTCGCGACCCTTTACCGTGCCGCCAACCAGTATCACGTGGTGATGGAAATCGCCCCGCAGTACTGGACCGATCCCTCGGTGCTCAAGGGTACTTACGTGCCGACGGGCACCGTGGCGACCACCAAA
Source organism: Pseudomonas sp. LBUM1649 (assembly GCF_059716155.1). Taxonomy (NCBI): domain Bacteria; kingdom Pseudomonadati; phylum Pseudomonadota; class Gammaproteobacteria; order Pseudomonadales; family Pseudomonadaceae; genus Pseudomonas; species Pseudomonas sp. LBUM1649. Next base: position 4,465,806 of record NZ_CP166807.1, on the reverse strand, counting down.
GGCAGTACGCCGGCCCCCAACCTGGCCATCAAGACAACCTTGGTACCGTTGTCGGCGATTGCCGATAACTCGGTGGCACGCACGGCGATCTCCATCAGCCACCAAGGCACCTTTCCAGCGGTGACCGTATCGTTCAACCTGGCCCCTGGCACCTCCATCGGCCAGGCTACCGCGCTGGTGGACGACGCCGTGAAGCAGTTGCGCATGCCTGCCAGTGTGGTCGGCCAGTTTGCCGGAACCGCCCAGGTGTTCCAGTCGTCGGTGGCCAGCGAGCCGTTGCTGACCGTCGCTGCGCTGCTGTCGGTGTATATCGTGCTGGGCATCCTCTACGAAAACCTGATGCACCCACTGACCATCCTCTCGACCTTGCCCTCGGCCGGTGTGGGCGCGTTGATCGCCTTGCTGCTGACGGGCACCGAGTTGTCGATCATTGCGCTGGTGGGGGTGATTCTGCTGATCGGTATCGTGAAGAAGAACGCAATCATGATGATCGACTTCGCCATCACCGAGCGCCGGGAGTTCGGACTGACGGCCAAGGAAGCGATTCGCCGCGCCTGCCTGATTCGTTTCCGGCCAATCATGATGACCACCCTGGCGGCCGTTCTCGGCGCATTGCCGCTGGTGCTGGGCACCGGCTACGGCTCGGAGTTGCGCCGGCCTTTGGGTACTTCGATTATTGGTGGTTTGCTGCTCAGCCAGGTGCTGACGCTGTACACCACTCCAGTGATCTACCTGTGGCTCGACCGGGCGTCCCAGCGCCTGGGGCGGCGTAAGGAAGCAAGGTTATGAAACTGAAATACAGCGTGCTGTTCATCAGCCTGGTACTCGGTGGCTGCATGGTCGGGCCTGACTACCAGAAGCCTGCAATGGAGTTGCCGCAGTCGTTCAAGGAAGGCGCGCAGTGGCAGCGGGCGGCGGCCAATCCCCAAGGCGCGTTGGACAGCCAGTGGTGGCTGGCTTATCAGGACCCGGTGTTGAATGACCTTGTGGCGCGCTCGGCCAAGGCCAACCAGTCGATCATTGCTGCTGAAGCGGCTTATCGGTTGGCCAAGGCGCAGGTGGCGTCGAGTCGGGCCGGGCTGTGGCCGACGGTTGGCGTGGGCTTGTCGGTTTCGCGGGGGGAGGGCGGCGATAGCACCACCAGCACCACCTCAAGCGGGGTCAAGAACAGCTTCAGCGCCACCTTGACCGCCAGTTGGGAGCCGGACCTGTGGGGCGAGGTACGCCGTAGCATCGAGTCGAGCCAGGCGACGGCCCAGCAATCCGATGCCTTGCTGGCTGGGGTGCGGCTGTCCATCAGCTCCAGCGTGGCCAGTAACTACCTCGCGCTGCGGCAGATGGATATCGACGTGCGGCTGCTGCAACAGCAACAGAAGATCAATCAGCAGCTGCTGGACATGATCCAGTCCCAGTACACCCAGGGTGTCGCCACCAACGACCAACTGCTGGTAGCCCAGGACCAACTGACTACCTCGATTGCCGATCTGCAGACCTCGCTGCGCGATCGCGAGCAATATGAACATGCCTTGGCGGTGTTGGTGGGCGTGGCACCGAGCGAGTTTGCTGTAGCATCGCGCAATGACTTCACCTTCGTCCTGCCTCGGTCACCGCTGACCTTGCCTTCGACCCTGCTTCAGCGCCGCCCCGATGTGGTGGCTGCCGAACGCTCGGCGGCGGCGGCCAACGCGAAAATCGGCGTCGCCGAAGCCGCATTCTTTCCCTCCCTGGACCTCACCGCCCAGCTCGGCTATCGCGGCAGCGCCCTTGGCGGCTTGTTCTCCTTGCCCAATCTCATCTGGACCCTGGGCCCTGCATTGGCCGAAACCCTGTTCGACGGCGGCGCCCGCGAGGCAGCGTTCAAACAGGCCGAGGCCAGCTACGACCAAATCGCCGCCAATTACCGCGGCACTGTGCTTAGCGCCTTGCAGAACGTTGAAGACAACCTCTCGGCCATCAACCACCTGCAAACCCAGGCCGACGCCTTCCAGCAGGTTTATCAGCGCAACCAGCAACTGTTCGGTAGTCAGGAGGCGCAGTTGCGCGCTGGTACCGTCAGCCAAGAGGCGGTGCTGACCCAGCAACTGGTGTTGCTGCAAGCCGAGCAGAACCTGCGGGACACCCAGGGCCAGCTCAGTCAGGGCAGTGTCGCGCTGATCCAGAGCCTGGGGGGCGGCTGGCAAGCCACCGGGCACTGAACGGCTCCGCGCAGAACGTCGTGTTCATCGGCGGGCCGGGAACTGGTAAGACACACCTGGCATGCGCCTTAGCCGTATCCGGAATCACTACACGCAATAAACGAGATTCTCAGAACAGAAATAACTTTTACATATCCGGATATAAGGTAGCCCTCTCTTCAATCAGGAAGATAAATTTCAGCTTTCATGAACGTTGCTGCTTTTCCTCTTATGGTGATTCTATTTCCTTTTAGTTCACATAACAAAATGCCCTCTCTTTGAGATGCTTGAAACGCAGATAAACGATTTTTACCCAGTCGTGCTGCCCAGAAGGGAACCAGTGTTGCATGTATAGACCCTGTAACCGGGTCTTCAGGAATACCTGCGCCGGGGGCGAAGTAACGCGAAACGAAGTCATACTCATCGCCCTTTGCTGTTATTACTACTCCGGTTGGTCCCAGGCTAGATAGTTTGTTGAAGTCTGGTTTGTATGATCTAACTTTTCCCTCGTCGGCTAATTCTATGAAAATATTCTCAAAGTTTTTGAAATGATTTATAGCAATGTCACGAAAGAGGGGCTCGATGATAATGGGTAGTTGAGAAATCTTTTCCGGTTCAATGCATGGAAGATCTAATAGATATTCATTTCCCAGTGATTCTACCTTCAAAGTACCTACGCGAGTAAAGAAGGACAAGGGGCTCTGCACGTTATATTCAGTTATCAATATATGTGCTGCAGCAAGGGTCGCGTGACCACAAAAATCCACTTCTACCGTGGGGGTAAACCACCGCAGATCCCAGTGATCCCCCGCAGATTTGACAAATGCGGTTTCAGCTAGATTGTTTTCGCCTGCGATAGATTGCATCAGATTGTCACTAAGCCACTCTTCTAAAACAAGCACCGCTGCAGGGTTGCCACCAAAAACCTTGTCAGAAAAAGCATCAACCTGAAACATTTTATGAATCATTGATGTCTCCACGTTTAATTAATGATGCTCCACTGGCTGGTAATTCTGGGGCCAGCTCAGCAACGGAAAGTCAGAAAACGGTTGTTCAGATTGCATTGGTAATGCCGTCACTGACCGATGGTGCAGACGTTATCTATTTATGACCATTAAAGTCAATATATTGACCTTTTTAGGGGGGTGAAACGCGGCGAGGTACCGGTGTCACCGGTCCGTGAGAACTGCAGACGCGGAAACGCCCTTGCAGCGCAGCCCAGGGCGGGTTTATGTGCGGGAGAGCAGCAGCCTTATTCCTGCGGCTCCAAAAACGAGTGCGAGGGTACCCTCGATCCATCGGCGCGCCCGACGATATTCCCGGATCATAGGTTGCGGTGGAGAAGACGATCGCATAGCCACAGAAGACAGACAGCTATCGGCCAGGAGCTGCCGGTGGTCGCTGCATTTCGCTTCTCACCGGCGGTTGACTAAGCTGAACAAATCGGTACGAACTGAAACCCAAGTGATAACTGCCATCAGCGGATCTGGGTTGGTATCAAGACGCTAACTGACAAAGGAGGCGACTATGTACGCGGTTATAAGAACCTACTCGGGTCCTGGCGCAAAGCAGCTTTTCGATCTTTTAGAAAAGCAAAAGGCCGACGTCGAAGCTGCCCTCCGGAAAGTGACCGGCCTTGCAAGCTACACACTGCTACCTCTCGGTGATGGCGGTATGTCGGTGACTGTTTGCATGGACAAGGCAGGCACCGATGAGAGCATGAAAGTCGCTCGCGACTGGATTCAGAACAACGCCTCGCACATCCACGCGAACCCGCCGGTCGTCACGGAAGGTCCGGTCATTGTGCAGATCAATTAGCGCGCCCCGGAGATCCCTCACGACAATATTGCTGTCGCAGTCATTGCTTTTACCGGTCCTTGGCACTGCGTCATTACAGGCAGAAATTGGCAAAAAGCAGTTAGTGGCCATTTCGAAATGGGCGCTTGAGAACGCACGCTCATAACGCTTGCTTGAACTCTGCGCTTAGGTAAGGTCAATGCAGCCAAACACCACACGTAAAGAAATTGTGTGGTGCATAACTCCTTATAACCCCCCTTCGTCGTAAATGCCGCGTGAAAAAGCAGGACCCCTTGACCTGCTACAACGCCATACATCGGCAACGACTAAGCCTTTTCAAATGAACCTCGTCTCTCAAGGTGATCTCCATGAGCGCCACGTCCCTGTCTGAACTCGATGCCGCACTGCCCGGTTTGGCTCGCAAGATCCGCGTACTGGATGCCCTGTCCTGGCCTGATGGAGTCGAGGAAGTCTTCCTGGCCCATTGGCGCGGCGGGAAAGCAGAGTTGCCCAGAGTCAATCTGCGCCCGCGCGAGCACAGCGCCGACATCGCCGCCCTGGAAGCCTTTATTGGCCGTTGCGATGAGGGGCATCCGGCCGGGGCCTACCTTGCCATGACAGCGCGTAGCTATGCCACGGCCGGACGTATGCTCGGTGCCATTGGTACACCCGCCTTTACTCAGTATTCGTCAGCACTGTACCGGCGCCCGGACTTCTACTATTCGAGCCAACAGATGAGCATGTTGGACGCGGCACAATTTTTCCTCAAGACCACCGACGCCCTACTGGGCGGTGCCCGGATTCCACCGACCCCGGCAGAGCTCCCGGCCGAGGCCTTCGCAGCCTGGATACAGCCGGAACTGGACCGCTTCTTCGGCGCGGGCCGGATCACGGTGGTGCTCGACCCGACCCTGGCCGCCAAGGCCATCGCCGGGGCGAGCCGCATCCGCATACGGGCCAGCGCTCTGTTCTCGGAACTGGACAAGAATCAGTTATTGCAGCACGAGGCCTTCGTGCATGTCGCCACGGCGCAAAACGGCGCGCTACAACCCAACCTCAAAAGCCTGGGCCTGGGAGCGCCACGCACGACCCTGACTCAAGAGGGCATTGCCACCCTGGCCGAGCTGTTCACTGGCAGCATGGACATCAACCGCATGCGTCGCCTTGCCCTGCGCGTGCTCGCGGTCCAGCAAGCGCTGGATGGCGCCGATTTCATCCAGGTATTCGAAGGTTTTCTTGCTGCCGGCCAGTCGCAAGAGGAGTCCTACCGCTCGACCCAACGGGTTTTCCGCGGCGCCGACCTGCATGGCGGTTCGGCGTTCACCAAGGATGCCGCCTACCTGACTGGATTGCTCAGCGTCCATACGCTGCTGCGCATCGCGATCCGCGACAACCGGCCGGAACTGGTGGGCCATTTGTTTGCGGGGCGCCTCAGTCTGGGTGATACCGTACGCCTGGCTCCACTTTTCGAGTCCGGCTGGCTCCGAGAACCGGCCCATCTACCGGCCTGGGCCTCCGATCTGCGCCTACTCGCCGCCAACCTTGCCTTCTCTGCCTTTATCGCCCGGATCAAGCTGGATGTGCTCGATCTGGAGGTGCTCATGGCATTCGCAGACGAACACGAAGCCGATGCCAGCGCCATGTGATCACGGTACCTGCGAACTGAATCGTTTTGGTTCGACGAAAATATCTGAACGACTGCTTCACGCTATTTTGGACCCTGCAGGACTGGCTGCTATGGGTCGGATAGCGACGGTCAAGCATCAACCGTCACTATGGATGCTCAGACTTCCGTTTGTTCCGCCATTTCCAGGGCATCATCGACCTCGATTCCCAGGTATCTGACGGTGCTTTCAAGCTTCGTATGACCAAGCAGGAGCTGGACAGCTCTCAGGTTCTTCGTCCTGCGATAGACCAGCGATTCCTTGGTTCGCCGTAGTGTGTGAGTACCGTACATGGTCGGGTCAAGGCCAATGGCTGTCACCCACGCTTTGACTATTCGAGCGTATTGCCTGGTGGAAAGATGGTCTGAAGCGTGCAATCGGGTCGGAAACAAGAAGTCCTCGCTGCGGAGGTGCATCCACGCCTCAAGAACCGTTCGGGTTTGCTCAGTGATTTCAAATTGCACTGGGTGCTGAGTTTTCTGCTGCATCACGATGGCCCGCGACGAAACATGCTCCCCATGGGCGATGTCTCGGACTCGCAACTTGGTTAAGTCACAGGCACGTAGTTTGCTGTCGATGGCCAAGTTGAAGAGCGCCAAATCACGTGTCTTCTCCGCGACCTGGAGCCTGACCCGGATGGCCCAGATATCTCTTACTCGGAGCGGGGCTTTCTGCCCAACAAGCTTTCCCTTGTTCCAAGGCTGATGGCTGTTTCTAGCAATAGTGTTCATGGCTCGTCCTCCACGTTGAGGGACGACAAAGGTAGATCTGTCACAACGAGTGGTGGTCGCTATTCGACCCCAAGCGGACCTGCGGTATTGGTTACTTCTGCCTCGTCATTTGGCAAACCGTACTTTCCGGCCTAGTCTTGTTCGATGTCGTATTTCCAAAAGAGTGTCTAAAGAAACAGTCACCTAGATCTCGGCGAGGAACGTTGTCCGACATAGGCACGGATGTTATGGGACAGGAATGTCGTTTAATAGTAGTTAGGCTGTAACAAAGGACGCAAGCATGAAGCAGCTACAGAAGACGACGATCGACGAGTTCAAAGCGGACTTCCGAGGGGATGTACTTCTCCCTGGCGACGGGGACTACAACGAGGTGCGGCAAATCTGGAATGCGACGATCGACCGTAGGCCAGCGCTGATCGCCCGCTGCACGTCGCCAGAAGATGTCGTCCAGGCCGTCAAGCTCGCACGCAAGCAAAACCTGCTCGTCTCAATCCGAGGAGGCGGGCACAACATCGCGGGCAATGCCGTTTGCGACGACGGCCTCATGATCGACCTCGCGCTGATGAAGGGCGTCCAGGTGGACCCGAACGCCCGCCGGGCAATCGTCGAGCCCGGTTGCACCCTCGGTGAGTTCGACGCGGCCCTACAAGCGCACGGCCTCGCCACGCCGCTGGGCATCAACTCGACCACGGGCGTGGCCGGCCTAACCCTCGGTGGCGGCTTCGGCTGGCTGAGCCGGAAGTACGGCATGACCATCGACAACCTGCTCTCCGCGGATGTCGTTACGGCAGATGGCAGTCAGGTGCACGCTAGCGAAACGGAAAACGCTGACCTCTTCTGGGGACTGCGTGGTGGCGGTGGGAACTTCGGTATCGTCACCCGCTTCGAGTTTCGGCTTCATCCCGTCGGGCCGGATGTGCTGAGCGGGCTCATCGTCTTTCCGTTCGACCAGGCGAAATCGGTGCTCACGCAGTTCGCCCGTTTCACCGAGACAATGCCGGATGACCTCAACGTCTGGGCAGTCACTCGGAAGGCGCCCCCGCTACCCTTCTTGCCCGCGGACGTCCACGGTAAAGAGATGGTCGCACTTGCCCTGTTCTATGCGGGCGACCCTACGCATGGCGAAAAGCTCATCGAGCCGCTCCGCGGGTTCGGCACGGCGCTTGGCGAGCACATCGGCGTGCAGCCGTACACCGCCTGGCAGCAGGCCTTCGATCCCCTTTTGACGAAGGGTGCGCGCAACTACTGGAAGTCGCACAACTTCTCGCGGCTCAGCGACAGCGCGATCGACGCCATCATCGAATATGCCGGTAAGCTCCCGTCTCCCCAGTGCGAGATCTTCGTCGGCACGATCGGCGGCCAGACGGCCCGCGTAGCGCCCGAGGCCATGGCCTACTCAAGCCGAGACGCAAACTACGTGATGAACGTACACAGCCGCTGGGAGTCGGCCGCCGAGGACGAGCGCTGCATTGCCTGGGCGCGCGAGTTCTTCGCCAAGTCGCAGCCGTTCGCCAGTGCGGGCGCGTACATCAACTTCCTCACCCAAGACGAGACGGACCGCATCGCGTTCGCCTACGGTGCGACGTACAACCGGCTGGTGGAGCTCAAGAAAAAGTACGACCCGACGAACCTCTTCCGGATGAACCAGAACATCAAGCCGGTCTGAGACGAGGTCATACGCCTGACAACCGCCTGCACCTGACCGCCGCAAGCGAGCTTGCGGTTCCCCTCGGGCCGCTGGCCCGAGGCGGCTGCTGCGGAGCGTTAGGCCCGTGTAGCCGCACGACCACGCTGGGCCGCTGGGCGGTCAAGAGCAATGGCGCTTCTGCGACAAGTGCTTCTCCATGTTCTGGAACGGCGACCCCCAACAACCGGGGCCGGTGTCCGGCTGGTGGCAACCACAATTCCCAAGACTTCAACTTCTTCCTGCCACACGACCACAGCGGACCCGGCAATGCGGGTACGATGCGGCTGGGACCTAGCCTTGATTCGGCGGCCGTCAGCAGAATCCACTCCAAACCCTTGTTGCTGCCAACAGACAACAGAACCTTTTCTCAACGCAATGCGCGCCTTAGGGTTTGGCATCCCACCGACCAGCCTTAACAGGTCGTTGTTTTACTCGGCGCGCATCACTCTTCGTTTCGAATATGGACAGCTACCTGTTGTAATCGAAGGGTTTAGTTCCATAGAAAGAATGGATTTCTGCTGCCCAAGATTCGTCGGCCATATTAGGCCAGCTGTCATTGTCAAAACCTGGTGCATTTTCCAAGCGCTCTTTCTCGACGTTTAGTACAAAGCGCTTGTTTACTGTATCCAGTGTCAATGCATTCCAGGGTACCGCAAACAGTTTTTCTCCCATGCCAAGAAAGCCACCAAAGGATAGAACGGCATAACTCACTCTACCGCTGCGAACATCTAGCATGATTTCCTTAATATCCCCCAAGTCTTCTTCATTATGGTTATAAACATCATTTCCAATGAGTGTGTCTGCCCCCATCAGGTCGGGGCCAGGCCCCTGTTCCTCGGAGCCAGCGTCTCGCAGGAGGTTGGTTTTGTACATGCCATAGGTATCGCGATCTTCATAGTTCATTGCTATCTCCTATCAGCAACCGCCAATCAATCAAAAAGTCAACACACAGCCTTGATGGCTGGTACTGATGGGAGTCATCCGCTTTTGAAAAAGTTGAATTTTTTTTCTGCATGACGACGAGTGGTAAGTTGGAAATAAAAAAATAATTAGCTTTTAATCAGGTTGCTATCCATGTGTGATGCTTTGAGTTGCTTTTATACATGGGTATTCGCTACATCGATATCGTAGATACCTTATAAAGCAATTTCCTATTGTGGGAAACTACGTCTCTGGGTTGAATTTGACTTCATAAATATGAAAGTTAAGTTTGGGTCGCACTTTAACCGACCTCGGTCAGCGGTGCGAACTAATTGAATGATCTTCCATATAGGGAAATCCAGTAAATTCCAGAGCAGGACGATTCAAGATTTCAAACTCAGACGTGTATTTTTTGACCATAGAAACCAAGACCGACTTTTTCAAAAGAATCGATCCAATATAGATAGTCGGAGGCGCCAGGCTGAAACGTGGCCTCAACGACCTGGCGTTTGAAGTCCAACGGGAAGTTGGGGCGGCGGCCGGTTCGACGAGCTGGGGGGACTGTATCCAAGATAGTGTCCATTAAAAAATGGTGTCCACTATCTTGACCAATTTGGAGGGCTGTCCGGAGAGGGTGCTGGCCGGACGGTTACAGCAAAACGGCTATAGGTATGGCCTTTTTGCTTCAGCGTCATCGAGCCCAGCGTGAAGAGAACTACCGGGTTGATGCAGTCGAGAAGGCGTATCAGGCAATGCTAGCGGGCCATTTTGACCCGCAAAAGGGTCTAGTTCTTGCCTTACTTTCAGGCGAACAACCCGCTTAAACTCTTTGCCTTGACCACGCTGCATTACTGCATCTGCCTTAAATTTTTATGGAACTAGCGACTCTCCCGAACTCGCCGTTCCGTGCTCGGTGTGCACTGTGATTTGAGCGTGGAATTTCTCTGACCAATTCTCCGCCCGCCAAGGCGCTGCGATGGCCTGTGGAAAAGTTGTCTGCCACCACCACGTCGTGAACTGCACGCAGTAACTGTTTAACCATGTGCGAGCCGATATAGCCCGCGCCACCCACCACCAAAAATTTCATCCTGATCTCCGATTTCCTGGACACTATTGCTGTGCAAGCACAGATTGCAACGTCAGTTCGAACCCTGCAAGCCGTCGAACTTGATTGTATAACGGCCATCAAGGTAGGTCGCGGGCTGCTTCATTTGCCCCAGAATGCCTAGGGTGAACAAGTGTCAAGCCTTGCGGCGCCTGGAGGGTTAGCGTGCCCTCGAGGGGCTCTGCAAGTTGGTTTTTTCGCTACAAGCTTGCTGGCAAGAGTTGAGACTCGCGACGTTTGGACGCCAAAGGAGAGAATATTTTTAACAAGATACAGCGAGCGCGCCAATTGGAGCTACCCTCTGAGGAGGCATATGGGTATCCTGCGAGAATAATTATCAAATGAAAAACTCCGCCAAAATTATCGATTACTCATTTAAAATATTAAAAGCAGAATGGCCAAATTTAGTATTGTGGTCATATCTGCTATCACCGTTGATTGTTAGAACGCTAACAAACTATCAATACTCTAAAATTGATTTATTGGTCTTTTACACCCTTAGCATGTCGGTGTTGTGGCTTTTGGCAATTAGATTTATTTCATCCAATCAATTCAAAGTTCACATCATTCTGCTGCCATTTTATTTGGTAGCAGCTGTTGATCTCTTTTTGGTTTTAAATTTCAACTCGAAATTAACAGCGGCCTATATATTTATTGGCTTGACAAACTATAAGGAGGCAAGCGAATTTTTACCGACCTATTGGCAGTCCATCAGTATCGTTTTGGTGATCTTTATATTTTGCTATGGGGCTGGATTAATAGGCCTGCATAAGCGCGAATTATATAAAAACAAAGGTATTTTTGTTCTGGTTGTTAGCGCCTTGCTAGTGGGGTATGGGGCGTATTTTTATAAAACCGTCAAACTTAATTCTCTCGGGAAATCTGCGGTCATGGATCTCCTTGCAAAAGATCAAAGCACGCCAGTAGGTTATTTATCGCAAATTGCCCTTACTGCAGACTTGTATTTGGGGACGGAGAAACTTATCAAGCGCCGTCGAGAATCTGATGTAAAAATAACCAGCATGTCGAATCAATCAAATATAGAAACCATTGTTTTTGTGATCGGTGAGTCATCACGGCCGCACAACTGGTCCCTCTACGGTTATAACAAGGAAACAACCCCAAATCTCGGTAAGCAGGCGGGGATTTTCAAGTTTAATCATATTTGCACGACAGCCCCCTATACCTCGTTCGCGGTACCTTCAATGCTGAGCCTTGAGCCTATATCGGATTGGGACTCCATTGCGTCAACAAAATCATTGGTGAGTATATATCGCGCAGCCGGGTACATGACCTATTGGTTGTCTGTACAGGAGGTTGATAGTTTTGGCGGAATAATCCCACAAATAGCCGCAGAGGCACAATATCGTCAATATTTTGAGAGGAGCTATGATGGAGCATTGATTTCAGAATATGAAGAAATACTAAATAAAAGCGATACAGGAAAGAAAGCCATATTCATTCATGTCAAGGGTAGTCATTTCGAGTATTCACGCCGATACCCGGAACATTTCGATAAGTTCAAACCGTCAACAAACAGCTTCAAAGACAAAATTACCGCGGAATATGATAATAGTATTTTGTATACGGACTGGCTGTTAAGCACAATTATTGATCGGTTGAAGTCAAGTAAAAAACCATCTGTCTTGTTTTATTCATCGGATCATGGTGAGAACATGATGGATGACAGCCGAGGGCTCTTGGGTCATGGAATTGGCAATAAATATGACCTCCCGGTTTCGGCATTTATCTGGGCGTCCGATAATGTTTCAAGCCAGCAATCGCTCAAGCTTTTAAAGCTGAGGGAAAGAGAAAGTCAGAAAATCAGCATATCATCCTTGCCACATACTCTTTTAAATATCACTGGGGTTTTCACGAGTAAGTATAAAAGTTCGGATGATTTATTAAGTGATAATTTTGTATCGTCGAAATGTCCACATCTGCTCGGCGCAGGCTATGTTCCATCGTTTGATTTTGACACCCATTAAATAGCCCTCGCTGAATAACGCCGCAAGGCGTTGATCCATCAGGTTGACTTCCTGATTTCAGGTCTGGCGTGCAATTCCACGGCAGTAAGGCTTCAAAGTCATCTCACGACACGGCCTGTGGCAACATCATCCAGCGCTCCTGGAAGCTATTGATGTGGAGGCGCAGATTGCAACGTCAGCGCAATCTACCAGGCCATTATTTTAAAATAGACGGGCTAGTTATTGGCTCGCAGGCGTGCGTGATGATGCTGTATTGGCAGGGGGCGGCTGCGCGTCGCCTAAGGTTGTGCTTGCGTGACGCCTTTTTTCAAAAACAACCAGTTCGACGCCTGCAGGCCGTCGAACTTGATTGTATAGCGGCCATCAAGGTAGGTCGCGGGCAGCTTCTTCATTTGCCCCAGAATGCCGTGGGTGAACAGTGTCAAGCCTTGCGGCGCCTGGATTGTTAGCGTGCCCTCGAGGGGCTCAACGTAAAAAGGTATTTTGGCGTCGTCTTGGGGGATGGCACGGGTGCCTAACGAAATCAGTAAATCCTGCGATCGGCCCAAAGGCGCGTCGTCCAGACTTTGCACCACCACACTGGCGTTGGCGGTCTTCACTTGAACTTGAATGTTGCCAAGGCTGATCGACTCGCCGCCGATCCAGCCGGTAGCGGCCTGGGTACGTGGTGTATTGATGGTGTAGATGCCTTGTTTCCAGTTGCGCTTTAGCTCACCCGTGTCTGTCGTGGACTCGCTGGCATTGGTGTCCAGCAGCGACTGGCCAGGGTCATGAAATTCCTGTGCATTGCTTGGGATAACGCTCTGTTGCAACCAAGGCAATTCCGGCGTCTGTGGCATCGCGATTTCCAGCTTGCCTTTCTCCATGGCTGTGCGCAGTAGAGCAGAGTTGGCCGGTGTGATCATTTGGTTGAACAGGGTGCTTGGCGTCGGCGCGAAGACGTAGGTCGTTGTTGCTTCGCGAACGTCTGCACGGCGATAAAGCAAGGCGGCGGCGGGCAGAGTGGCCAGCATTGCAGGGTCGTTATAGGTGTGCCAGTTGCTGGCACTCATGTCTTCGCCCCCCAGTGGCTCCTGGCTGTAGGCATATTGCATCAGTGCATCCCAGCCTTGGTGTCTGGCGGTGCCGGCGATATAGAGTGGCAGCGAGTGACGGTCTGGTGTCGGGAAGGGCTCATTGTTCCACTCGGTGACAGTCAAGGGTTTGCCGGTGACCTGGCCGGCGGCAATCCAATTCACTATGCCGTCGCTGTAGAGCGGGTTTTTCTCTATCTGTCCCGAGCCCCCGTAGCTATGGACATCGATTACGTCGCCGGCAGTAAGGGCCGGCAGGGAGTTCAGACCATTGCGGCCCCAGCTACTGGTTGTGGCGATGGGGACCTTCACGCCTATTCCACGCAGGTGTTGAATCATGTCGACGTTGAAACGTCGCTCCAGATCGTTAAGGAACAGCTTGGAGGGGCCTGGCTCCCAGGAGCGCCAGGTCTGGTCTGCAGACAGATTGTGCTGTTTGGCAAAAGCCTCGGCCTCCGCCATGTAGACGCGATTGTGCTTCGGCAAATTCTTGTCTGGCAACAAGGCGTTGCCAAAGTGATTGGTGACGTCGTTTTCGTTGGTAATCAATACGGCGGCGATCGCCGGGTCGTCTTTGTAGGCGAGACCGGTGTAGCTGTTTACATGGGTCAGGTAGGCTTCGGCAAAGCGCTTCATGGCTTTCTGAATGGTGAGATTCACATAGGAATAGCCCTTGAGATAGGTAAAATTCTGCTCTTCTTTTGGCAATTCATCGAAGCCATAAATGTTGTCGTTTTCAGTGAAGACTCGCTGGACGTGCAGATCGAGCCACACATAAATGCCTTCGTCTTTCAGGCACTTGATCCACCAGTCGATTTTTTTCAGCGATTCCGGGCTCAGTTGCTGGGTGCTGCGCGTGACCCTACCGTCGCCAAAGATGTTCGGGAAGACCCATGGCGAGTCATGGTGGTGCAGTCGGACAAGATTGAAGCCCAGTGCCGAAAGGCGTTTGGCCTGCAGCTTGATTGCATCGTCTGGCGTGAGGAACAGCGTGTAGGCCGAAAGGTTGGTGCCCCAGAAACGCGCCGCAGTGTTGTCGGCAAATAGCAATTGCTCGCCGGAGGCTTTGACGAAGCCGCGCTTGCCTGCAGGTTTTTCCTGAGTGTTGAGAAAGGACAGGTCGACCGGCGAGGTTTTCCAGTCGAGCTTGTCAGTCGGCCAGCTCTTTGGGTCCGACAGCCCGAAGCGCTCGGTAGTGGTCGGGCCGACCGCCACATCGCCAGAAACGCTCAAGGTGGCTGTGAAATCCTGGCGGCCAGGTTTGATCGTGTTCTTGTAGAAAAAGGCGCGCACCTCGGATTTACTGCCCGATTCAAAGTACACACCCGCCAGTGCGGGCTCGAAGCGCATTTCGATGCGTCGACCTTGTGCATTGCCCCAGGTCCAGCCGCGGTTTTCGGGTAGCAAAGTGGGCTCGCCCATTTCTCCAGCGAAAAGAGCGGGGTCGAATTCGAAGACGATGCCACCACCTGAAACGCCAGACTTCCCGCTGTGTGCATCCAGGGTAAAGTTCCAGGTCAGCTTTTGCTCGCCTTGCTTCTGAATCTGCGCAGTCAAGTCGAAATCCAGCGCTTTGTTTTTACCTGCAAGGGAGTATCGATAAGGGGTGTTTACCTTGAATTCGGTCTGCAAATACGTCCAGTCCCAGTTCCTCCCAAAGAACGAGAATGTCGTAGCAACTACCGGACTGCCACCACGCACCAGCATTGGCAGGCCGTTGCGCTCATCCACACTGACGACCCAGTCCGACGCCCAGGTACGAAACGGCCAAATAGCAAAAAACAGCAGTAGCAGGAGCAGTATCTGGGGACGGCGAAACAATTGGACCATGGGTTCTACCTGAGTTGGAGATGGGCACTCGCCGTGACGGCGGTCGAGGTGTACTTGAGCCTGCGCGCCATCTGAGCATAGACAACTCCCAGTCCAGCCACCGACCAATACACCACGGGGATCACCGTGATACTGCTAACGGTAGCGATGGTGATCAGGATCCCGGCCAGTGTCGCCAGAAGTGCACGTCCGAGTCGGCGTGCCTCATCGTCTTCGTTGGGGAGCGAACGCATCCCCTTGCGGATGCCCTGCAGAACACTGACGAAAAAAACCACGAAAAGCGTCAAACCAATCAAACCGAACGACAGCGCTACGCCGATATAGGTGTTTACGATATCGATGATCCCCTGGCCCTGAGTCATGGACTGCATTTGCGGTGTGCTGCGGTAACCGAAAGAACCCAGCCAAGGGTTGCGCTGGATAACGATCACGGCGTTATCAATCAAGCGCTGCCGGTAGGTGATATTTTCGACTTCCACCGTGCCGATAAGCGGTAGCAGATCAAGCACTTTTTCCCCGCCCGGCACGACGGCCAGCAAGGGAAGGGCGAGCGAACAGAGCGTCCTTGAAGTCGCTGAGGTTCTTCAGCGCCCGGCTGGCAACGTAGTAAGGCAAAAAAACTTCAATGAACAGGTAGAACGTTTGGCGCAAAGTGTCGGTGACCGTGGTTTCGCGCAGGCAAAGCAGACTCGTAACAGGATGTTGGCGGCTAACAGCTTGTCAGGCCAGGTGCGCCCGAAAGGAACCGTGTCTGCTCGCCTGCGCAGAGCGAAAAATGCCGGTAGCAACAAACACAGTGCCAGCAGACGAACATGGTTAAGGGCAAAAAAATAGTTGATCAGGCCGAAGCCGGGAGTCTCAGCCGGGGACGGCGGGATGAGAAACAGCAGAAGGAAAAATAGCGTCGCGAATGGCGGCCCTTATCCATGTCTTGATTCCTGCCGCCCCTAGTCGCTGCGTGACTTCATGGAAAACCGCTCCGTACTGCCGCAAGACGTAAATAACGGTCAGGTTGATATGTTCCCAGCCCAACGGTGACAGGCACTGATAAAGGGTAACCAATTCCGCGTTGAACCAAACCGGTCGGTCGGGTGACCCGTGGTAACCGAAGGAAGTTTGATGCCAAGTGCAAGTGCCAACTTACATCGACTTGGCCGACACCACTTCCACAAACCTGAATTTTTTTCTGGCCGTTTTAGTAGCTTCTTGCTCTGCAACCAGGGAGCTCAGCGTATCGGCCTCATGTACCACCTCATGCATCTCGCCTTCAAATTCATTTCCCACGCGCAGCGTGACTCTCAGCCTAGGCGTGAAGCCTTTCGAGGCTTTCTTTTTCTTTGCTGCCTTTACCGGTTGCATGATCACGACATCCGGGACGGTGTCTTGCACGAGTGAGTTAATTGCCGGCGCAGGGGACTCAGAACCACCGAATAGCGCCCGACGCATCTCTTCTTCCGTCAATTCTGTATTCATACCATTCTCAGAAGGGCGTTATGTATAACCTGAGCGATTCTATCAGCACGGCCGGACTCTGTAGTAAAGCGTCGTTGGGTCAGATATGAAGCGGTAGAGGGCCACCAAATATTGGCGAGCGTCAGCGTCTGGCCATTCACTGCCCATCGTGGCGGGCAGATGTCGACAGCTCGCTGCCTCTCGCAATCAGCCGTTAGCCCGAAAAAAGCCCTTAGGCACGTAGGGGGCGGGGTGCAGTTCAGTTTTTAATGATTCGAGTTCAATTTCTAATGAAACTCAACGTTGAGTAATGACCAATAGGAAAGGCAGCGTTGAAGCTTGCCAAGTACAGCTGCGCATTTCGGTCATTAAGTTGTCAGTTACGGTCATTGAGCGCCAGCGATTCGGCTCTTAGTCTGTCGAACATGATTGACGGGGGCCGTAGAGCTCCCGCTTTTTCCGTGATCGCTCGCTGTGGAGTTACCGATGACCGCCGCTCATTACCCGCACCTGTTGGCCCCGCTTGACCTGGGATTTACCACGTTGCGCAACCGCACCCTGATGGGTTCGATGCACACCGGCCTTGAGGAAAAGCCCGGTGGTTTCGAGCGCATGGCGGCGTACTTCGCCGAGCGTGCCCGTGGCGGTGTCGGCCTGATGGTCACCGGGGGGATCGGCCCGAACGACGAGGGTGGCGTGTATTCCGGTGCGGCCAAGCTGACCACCGAGGAAGAAGCGCTCAAACACCGCATCGTCACCCGCGCGGTGCACGAGGCGGGCGGCAAGATCTGCATGCAGATCCTCCACGCCGGTCGTTATGCCTACAGCCCGAAACAGGTCGCGCCAAGCGCCATTCAGGCGCCGATCAACCCGTTCAAACCCAAGGAGCTGGACGAGGAAGGCATCGAAAAGCAGATCAGCGATTTCGTCACCTGTTCGACCCTGGCCCAGCAGGCCGAGTACGACGGCGTCGAGATCATGGGCTCGGAAGGTTATTTCATTAACCAGTTCCTCGCCGCCCACACCAACCACCGCACCGACCGTTGGGGCGGCAGCTACGAAAACCGCATGCGCCTGCCGGTGGAAATCGTGCGCCGCGTGCGTGAGGCGGTTGGCCCGAACTTCATCATCATTTTCCGCCTGTCGATGCTCGACCTGGTCGAAGGCGGCAGCAACTGGGAAGAAATCGTGCTGTTGGCCAAGGCCATCGAGCAGGCCGGTGCGACGATCATCAACACCGGTATCGGCTGGCACGAAGCGCGGATTCCGACCATTGCCACCAAAGTGCCGCGCGCGGCCTTCAGCAAGGTCACGGCCAAGCTGCGCGGCTCTGTGAGCATTCCGCTGATCACCACCAACCGCATCAACACCCCGGAAGTCGCCGAGCAGATCATCAAAGAGGGCGATGCCGACATGGTGTCCATGGCGCGGCCGTTCCTGGCCGACCCGGACTTCGTCAACAAGGCCGCTGAAGGTCGCGCCGATGAAATCAACACCTGCATCGGTTGCAACCAGGCGTGCCTGGACCACACCTTCGGCGGCAAGTTGACCAGTTGCCTGGTCAACCCGCGAGCCTGCCACGAAACCGAACTCAACTATGTGCCGGTGCAGCAGATCAAGAAAATCGCCGTGGTCGGTGCAGGGCCTGCCGGCTTGTCCGCCGCGACCGTGGCGGCCGAGCGTGGCCATGAGGTGACGCTGTTTGATTCGGCCAGCGAAATCGGTGGCCAGTTCAACGTCGCCAAACGGGTGCCGGGCAAGGAAGAATTCTTCGAAACTCTGCGTTACTTCGGTCGCAAACTGCAGACCACCAACGTCGAGGTGTGCCTGAACACCCGCGTCGACGTGGCGAAACTGGTCGAGGGTGGCTACGACGAGATCATCCTGGCCACCGGCATTGCGCCGCGGTTGCCGGCGATTCCGGGTGTGGAGAATGCCAAGGTGCTGAGCTATTTGGACGTGCTCCTGCAGCGCAAGCCGGTGGGCCAGCGCGTAGCGGTGATCGGCGCCGGCGGTATCGGTTTCGACGTTTCGGAATTCCTGGTTCACCAGGGCGAGGCCACCAGCCTGAACCGCGATGAGTTCTGGAAGGAGTGGGGCATCGATACGCACCTTGAAGCACGCGGCGGTGTCGCCGGGATCAAGGCTGCACCCCATGCCCCGGCCCGCGAAGTGTTCCTGCTGCAACGCAAGAACTCCAAGGTTGGCGACGGCCTGGGCAAGACCACCGGCTGGATTCACCGCACCGGTCTGAAGAACAAGAAGGTGCAGATGCTCAACAGCGTCGAATACCTGAAGATCGACGACGAAGGCCTGCACATCCGCATCGGCGAAACCGGCGAGCCGCAAGTGCTGGCGGTGGACAACGTGGTGATCTGCGCCGGGCAGGACCCGTTGCGCGAGTTGCAGGACGGCCTGCTGGCGGCGGGGCAGAACGTGCATCTGATTGGTGGCGCGGATGTCGCGGCGGAGCTGGATGCCAAGCGGGCGATCAATCAGGGATCGCGGTTGGCGGCCGAGTTGTAATCCGCAGGACCAGCGTGCCAATGGCAATCGCGAGCAGGCTCACTCCCACATTTGATCTGTGTCGTTCATAGATCCCTTGTGGGAGCGAGCCTGCTCGCGATAGCTGCTTATGAGCGACTAGAATGCTGGCTCTTCATGAGCTAAATCAGGCGCCAATGTTTTCTTCTGCTTCCAACTGGCTACCCCCAACCCCCCTCGACCACCTCCACCTCGACTGGCTCGCCACCGCCGACATCGAAGTCGCCATCCTGCGCCTGGACCTGATCGACCCGCTGATCAGCGGCAACAAATGGTTCAAGCTCACCGAACACCTCAAAGCCGCCGACCAATCTGGCGCCAAAGGCATCATCAGCCTCGGCGGAGCGCATTCCAATCACCTGCATGCGCTGGCCGCTGCCGGCAAGCGTTTCGGATTCGCCACGATCGGCCTGTTGCGCGGGCACCCTCAGCAAACGCCGACGGTGAACGATTTGCAGGCGCTCGGCATGCAACTGCACTGGCTCGGTTATGGCGGCTATCGGGCGCGGAATGAAGCGGGTTTCTGGGAACCATGGCAGGCGCAGTATCCCGATCTGCTTGCGGTCCCGGAAGGCGGCGGCGGTTTGCAGGGGGCACAGGGCTGCGTGCAGCTCAAAGCACTGGCCCGCCGACAACTGAGTGGCCTGGGCTGGAGCGACTACGACGGTTGGTGGCTGGCCTGTGGGACCGGTACGACCCTGGCCGGCCTGGTCATGGCCGAAGCGGGAGAGCACCCGGTCTACGGTGCGCTGGCGGTGCCCGGTGATCACGGTGTGGCACAGCAGGTCGAGAGCATCGTAGAGGAGGCGGGCGTGAATGATCCGTCTTATGAACTGTTCGACGCCAGCCGAGGTGGCTTTGCCAAGGTCGACCCGCTGTTGCTCGAATTCATCGGGCAGACCGAACAAGCCAGCGGCATTGCGCTGGAACCGCTGTACACCGGCAAGGCGTTGCTGGCGCTCAGGCAGCAGGTCGAGGCGGGGAAGTTTGCCCGAGGTACGCGACTGGTCTTTATCCACACCGGTGGATTGCAGGGCCGTCGGGGATTCAATCCACAAACCTGATATGGGGTGGATTTTCGTTGGTCTCAGGTATTGCTGGTCACCCGCTTGGGCGTCATCCGCAGCAAGGTGTTATCGCCCACTACATAGTGGTGATACAGCCCGGCGACGGCGTGCAGGCCGATCAGCCAGTAGCCGAGGGGGGACGCGGAATGCCCTCTGTAGGAGCAAGCTCGCTCCTACAGGGGGGGCGGTGAATCAGTTGGCCTGCGGCATCTCGCCTTTGGCCAGGCGCTTGTTGATGTCGGCAATCACTTCTGGCAAATCGCTGATGGTGTCGATCATGTAGTGCGGGCGTGAGCCTTCGAACAAGGCGTGAATGCGCTTGCGTTCGCTGGCCAGTTGGTCGCTGCCGAGGGCACGATAGCCTTCGTAGTCCAGGCCCAGCGCGTTGCCCGAGCAGATCAGCGCCACGGTCCACATGCCGGCACGACGGCCTTCGAGAATGCCCGGCACGGTGTCGTCGATCTTCACGCAAGCGGCAACATCGTCGATACCCAGGGCGATCACGTTGGCCAATGCTTGAGCTGGCCATGGGCGGCCGTTCGGCACTTCGTCGGTGGCGACCACGTGATCGGCGACGTAGCCGTTGGTGGCGGCCAGTTCGACGACTTTGTCCATGACCTGTTTCGGATAACCGGAGCAGGAGCCGATCTTGATCCCTTGCTCACGCAGGTTGGCGATGGTGTCCAGGGCGCCGGGAATCAGCGCCGAGTGTTCGGCGATTTTCTCGATCTGCAGTGGCATGAAACGCTGATAGATGGCGGTGACGTCATCGTCGGTCGGCGTACGGCCGAACACGTTGCGATAGCGCTCGGCGACTTGCGGCTGGTCGCACAGGGTGCGGATGTGGTCCCACTTGCCCATGCCCATCGGGCCACGAGCCTCTTCGATGGAGACCTGGACGTCGAACTCGGCGAAGGCCTCGACGAAAATCTGCGTCGGCGCGAACGAGCCAAAGTCGACTACGGTGCCGGCCCAGTCGAGGATAGCGGCCTGGAGTTTGGTTGGGTTGGTGTAGTTCATGGTGATCAAATTCCTATGAGAACGAGCTATTTGGGAGTTCGATTGACCTGTGGGAGCGGGCTGTGGCGAGGGGATTTAGCGAAACGTCGCACCGCCCCGTTGGGTCGCGAAGCGGCCCTAAGCCTGTGATTACGGTGCATCAGATAAACCGCATTCACCGGATTTGCGACTGCTCCGCAGTCGAACGGGGATAAATCCCCTCGCCACAGCCCGCTCCTACAGGAGGTAGGGGGACTGGTTAGATCTCTAGCACTTCCATCTCGCGCAACACCTCGGCAATGGCCGCTACGGCTTCGCGCATTTCGGCTGGTTGGACGTGGCCGATGCAGCCGACGCGGAACGTCTCGACCTGGGTCAGCTTGCCGGGGTAGAGGATGTAACCCTTGGCCTTGACCCGCTCGTAGAACTCCTTGAACTGATAACGCGAATCTTTCGGTGCATGGAAAGTGGCGATGATCGGTGCCTGGATGGAGGCGGGCAGGAAGCTGCGCAGTCCAAGCGCGGCCATCTCTTCCATCAGGGCCTGGCAGTTGGCGGCATAGCGCTGGTGCCGGGCTGGCAGGCCGCCTTCTTCGTTGTATTGCAGCAGGGCTTCATGCAACGCGGCGACCACGTGGGTCGGCGGGGTGAAGCGCCATTGCCCGGTCTTGGCCATGTAGGTGTGCTGGTCGTGCAGGTCCATCGCCAGGGAGTGCGAGTTGCCGGCGGCGTTGGCCAGGGATTCTTTGCGGGCGAAAACGAAACCCATGCCCGGCACGCCTTCCAGGCATTTGCCGGATGCGGCGATCAGCGCGTCGAACGGCACCTCTTGTGCGTCCACCGGCAGCGCGCCGAAGGAGCTCATGGCATCGATGATCAGGCGTTTGCCGTGTTGCTCGACCACCTGGGCAATTTCCGGCAGCGGATTGAGGATGCCGGTGCTGGTTTCGCAGTGAATCAGTGCAACGTGGGTGATGCCGCCGTCGGCCCGCAGCAGACGGTCGACGTCGGCGGCGGTGGTCGGTTCGTCTTCGGCGGTTTCGAAGGTGCTGAAAGAGCGCCCCAGCACTTCGCAGATTTTCGCCAGCCGTTTGCCGTAGGCGCCGTTGATCAGCACCAGGATCTTGCCGTCGCGCGGCACCAGCGTTCCGATCGCCGCTTCGACGGCGAAGGTGCCGCTGCCTTGCAGGGGCACGCAGTGGTGGCTGGCCGCGCCGTTGATGATCGCCAGCAGTTGTTCGCAGAGGCTGGCGGTCAGCTGGTTGAAGCGGTCATCCCATGAACCCCAGTCAACCATCATCGCCTGCCGGGTGCGGGCCGAAGTAGTCAACGGGCCGGGGGTGAGCAGGATGGGGGCGGCAGTACTCATTCTCGTGTCCTCGCAATCGATGGGATGAAGCTACGGGGCCTAAATTGCAATTTGCCGAGTTATCAATCAAATTGTTTGTTGTTATGCCAGCCATCAGTGAGAGTTATTCATGAATCTGTTTCAGCTCCGCGCTTTCGATGCCGTGGCCCGGGAGGGCAGTTTCACTCGGGCCGCCGCACGGCTGTTCATCAGCCAACCGGCGGTCACCGGGCACATCAAGTCGCTGGAAGAGCACTACCAGATCACCCTGTTGCGCCGCACCGCCCGACGGGTGGAGCTGACGGAGGAGGGCACCCGGCTGGCGGCGATCACCCGGGCGATGTTTGGCCTGGCCGAGGAGGCGAAAGTGATGCTGGAGGCCAACCGGCAGTTACTGACCGGGCGCCTGGAAGTGGCGGCGGACGGCCCGCACATGGTCATGCCGATGCTCGCGAGCCTGCGCGCGCGTTATCCGGGAATCACCGTGAACCTGCGCCTGGGCAATGCCCAGGAAACCTTGGCGGCGCTGTTGTCCGAGCATGCCGACGTGGCGGTATTGACCGAGGTCGAGCCGCGCAAGGGCCTGCATTTTCAAGCCCTGAGCGAATCGCGGATTTGCGCGCTGGTACCCGAGGGTCATCCCTGGGCGCGGCGGACCCAAGGCGTGCCGCTCAAGGAACTGGACCAGGTGATCATGGTGTTGCGTGAACCGAGCTCGATCACCCGACGCACCTTCGATGACGCCTGCGTCCAGGCGAAGGTCAATCCGCGGGTGTTGCTGGAGCTGGACAGCCGGGAAGCGGTGACCGAGGCGGTCGCTGCCGAGTTGGGGGTGGGCGTGGTGTCGTCGGTGGAGGTCAGCCATGACCCGCGGGTGGCGGCGGTGCCGATCATTGGCGAGGGGTTGGTCAATCGACACATGATGGGGTGCATGGAGCGGCGGCGGGATTTGCGTTTGATTCAGGCGTTTTTCGGGTTGGCGCCAGGCAGGTAGACCGAGTCGCCTGCATTCGCGAGCAGGCTCGCTCCCACACTGTTTTTATGTCGTATATAAAATTTTCGGTAGACGCAGATCCCTTGTGGGAGCGAGCCTGCTCGCGAAGGGGTCGGGCTTGCCTACACCAGGCTCCCACGCACCATCTCCAGAAACGTCGCCACCACCCGTCGCGAGCTCTGTTCGCGCAAGCACACCAGCGTTTCCGTCAGCCGCCGTTTGCAATCGGTGATCGGCAATGCGCACACCCGCGAGTCGGCGCCGAATTCAGCCGCCGACACCACGCCAATCCCAATCCCCACCACCACCGCCTCACGCGCGGCTTCCCGACCTTCGACTTGAATCGCCGGGCGAATGCGGAACCCGGCGCCGGCCATTTCTTCTTCCAGGGTCTGGCGGGTCACCGAACCGATTTCCCGCAACACCAGCGGCGTCTCGTCCAGGTCCGCGAGGGTAATGGATTCGCGATCCGCCCACGGATGATTGCGCGACACGAACGCCACCATCGGGTCATTGCGCAACGGCAGCGTGATCAATCGTTCGTCGCTCACCTCGCGGCCGAGCAACGCCAGGTCGGCCTGATAGTTGAACAGTCGGAACAACGACTCATCAGTGTTGCCGGTTTCGATCTTCACGCTGATGCCAGGGTAGCGTTCGCAGAACCGGGCGATTTGTGGCAGTACATGCACCGGCGCATCCACCGCCAGAATCAGGCTGCCGGTCTGCAACGCCTGGGAATCCTGCAACAACTCCTGGGCCTCGGCTTCGATCACGAACAGTTTCTGGGTGACGCTCAGCAAGCGCTCGCCCAGGTCGGTGAGGCGTAC
Organism: Pseudomonas sp. LBUM1649; assembly: GCF_059716155.1. Taxonomy (NCBI): domain Bacteria; kingdom Pseudomonadati; phylum Pseudomonadota; class Gammaproteobacteria; order Pseudomonadales; family Pseudomonadaceae; genus Pseudomonas; species Pseudomonas sp. LBUM1649. Next base: position 4,441,605 of record NZ_CP166807.1, on the reverse strand, counting down.
CGAGCGTTTGTTGCGGTGGAACAGCAACACACCGTAGCGCTCTTCGAGTTTGCGCACCTGGTCGGAAATCGCTGGCTGTGTGAGAAACAACCGCTCGGCGGCTTTGGTGAAGCTTCCATGCACGGCCACGGCATGGAAGGCTTTGAGTTGGGCGTGGGAAACCGACATGGGAATCTCCAGTAACAAGCTGAGCTTGTTTTGGAAATACGATAAATCGATTTCACTTATTAATCAGTAATTGTTTTTATTCATCTCAGCCCCCGTGACTGCTCAGTCAAACAGCGCGGGTGCCATTAGCCTGTGCGTGCAATAACAGGAGGGGCTGATGCTCAAGGCTCGGGGTCGGTGCGATTGATCAGCCAGTCGAGCAGCAGGCGGGTGTCACTGCGGCGGGTGTCGGCGCGCACCGCTGGCGGGTTGCGGCGCTGCCCACTGCTGGCGCAGAACACCGGACGGTCAGGGTCGCTGTCGAGAAAACTGACCCAGCCGTCGCTGCCGGCCGGTGGCAACTGGGTCGGAGACAGCTGGATCGCTTGCGCTGGGGCCTCGGACATTGCCAGCGCGACAGGTAGCCAGAGGCCAGTGGCCGCCTCGGGATCGACATCCGTGTCGGGCCACAAACTCACCTGCAGGCGACCTTGATCATCCTGTGCAGCGTGCTGCCCGGCCAAGCCAAAGACCCGGGCAGGCTGGAAACCGGGGATGCGCGGCCTGGCCTGGTCCAGGGGTGGGCGAAATACTGTCGACCAGGGAATGGCCGTGAACTGATTGCGATAGCGCCGGGCAATGCTGTCCTCAGACAGGATCGAACCCTGCTGGCCCTGATGCAGCGCTTGGCAGACCAGCCATTGGTCGTTGAACACCGGCACGGGATGGTCTGCCACCTGCACGATGCGTGCGCTGCGTAACAGAGACTGATTGCTTTGACCGTGAAGCTGTAACTGCTGGCAACGCATACGCTGCAGATCGCGGCGCTCGAGTTGATCTCGATGACGCTGCTCCTGGGTGGGTGGGGGGGCACACGCGTGGGTAAAAGCGTGATTGGCCGCGCCTTCATCGACTTGAACACCGCGATTTTTCGCCTCCACTCGTGGGTAAACGGCTTGTGAATCATGGCGCTGGAACAGCTCGCTGATCACCGGCGCAGCGCTATCGCCTGATTCATCGCCATGGAAAGGCATCAGCAGCGGCTCTTGGGGAAAGCTCATGTTGTCGTCGGCCAACACCAATACATGACCGTGACGGGAGTGTTCGAAGTGGTAGTGAATGCCTTCTTCCTCGCACAGGCGCTGCAGCAAGGCCAGGTCGGTTTCCTCGTACTGAATGCAAAAAGGCCGCAGAGGATAGTGCCCGTCTGCCAGTTCCAGGCGATAGCCGTCTGCGTGCAAGTCATGTTCCTCCAGCAGCTGGCGCAGGATCATGGGCACGCTGAGACGCTGGAAGACCCGCCGCGATCTGAATCGATCCAGCGCTTGAAGGGCGGGCACCAGGACCAGTTTATAGCCGACCCGGCCTCGCCCTCGATGTTCGCAGCTGGCGCTGTGCAGCACGCCATGGATGCCCTGGCCTTGCCCAAGGTCGAGCAGCGCCGGTTGTTGCAGCAGCTGTTCAAGGTTGAGGGCCGGTGCCAGGCCGATCACTTCGATATCGAATCGATAGGGTTGGTTGAGGGCCTCGCGCCCACTGAACTGCAGCACTTGCAAACTCAGCTGGTCGTCGAGGAGTGTCAGGGTGAAGGGACTTTCCTTGTCGTTGTGCATCGAACGCGCTTCTGCCATGGAGTACGGCCGCAGAGAGTACGAAACCCGCATGCCTTGTGGACATCGCCAATTGAAATTTCAGAATCGCCCTACAACCATCGGTAAAGATGTCGATCCGTGGATGACCCTGAGATTTTTTGGTCGATTGCCAACTTTAGGCCGTATAAACTTGGCGGCATGCGTCGGCCAATAGATGTTTCGGCGCCTTAGACAAGAGAGTGAGTAATGGGCGCACAGTGGAAGGTTAAACACAAAGAAGCGGCAGCCAACGCCAAGGGCAAGATCTTCGGCAAGCTGGTGAAGGAAATCACCATTGCTGCGCGCAACGGTGCCGATACCGCCACCAACGCACACCTGCGTCTGGTGGTCGAACAGGCGAAAAAGGCCTCGATGCCTCGCGAGACCCTGGAACGTGCGATCAAGAAAGGCTCGGGCCAGCTCGGCGAAACCGTGCAATACCATCGTGTGACCTATGAAGGCTTCGCGCCGCACCAGGTGCCGCTGATCGTCGAGTGCGTGACGGACAACATCAACCGTACCGTCGCTGAAATCCGCGTCGCCTTCCGCAAGGGCCAACTGGGCGCTTCCGGCTCGGTGGCCTGGGACTTCAACCACGTGGGCATGATCGAAGCCTCGCCGGACACCCCGGACGCCGATCCGGAAATGGCCGCCATCGAAGCTGGTGCCCAGGATTTCGAGCCGGGCGAAGACGGCGCGACGCTGTTCCTGACTGAACCTACTGACCTGGACGCGGTACAAAAAGCCCTGCCTGAGCAAGGTTTCACCGTGTTGTCGGCCAAGTTGGGCTACCAGCCGAAGAACCCGGTCAGCGGCCTGAGCGATGAGCAGATGGCTGAAGTCGAAGCGTTCCTCGAAGGCCTCGATAACCATGACGACGTGCAGGATATGTTTGTTGGCCTGGCCGGTTAACTTCCGCCCTCACAGCGACTGAAAACCCCGCCCTTACGGCGAGTAAAAACCTGTAGATACTCTGTTCACGGTCAAGCTTTCGCGAGATGTTTTTTGCTAAAAAGCTTGGCCGTATTAAATTCTTCTCCAGAGCGCATGCATGCCCATAACCCGGTTAGGTATTTGCGCATGACCGCGCCGATGGCCTGCATTTTCTTCTTGCCGCGCGCTACCAGTGCCTCGTAGAAGGCCTTCACATTCTCATCACAACGGATTGCCGTCATCGCCGGCATGAACATCGCTGCACGCAAGTAAGCATTACCGCACTTGGACATTCGTCCTGGCCGGTTCACGCTGGTGCCTGACTGGGTCAGTCTGACATCCAGGCCTGCATAGCGGCTTACCTGTGCCGATTTAAGCGTCACTGGAAGGGTCGTCAGCTCAGCCAGTGCGGCGATGGCCGAGGCCTCTCCAACGCCGGGCGCCGCCATCATGCAGCGAAATTGCAGGCTCAGATCAGGGCATTTGGCGATGGCGTCGCGCGCAGCCTGTTTTAATCGATCGATTCGAGCGTCCAACGCGCTTATCGCGTCTTTCTCATCCTCGATCAGCAGTGCGATGCTCGTTTCTGTCGCTTGTAGCGCATGCAGCTCGTTCTTGGCTCGCGTCCGATGGCCAATCAGTCGGTTGATGTGGCGACCAATCGCACGCAGCATCATCTGTTCCGCAGTGGGCGGGACCCACAGCCTAGGCCCCATACGCTCGCCGTATTCGGCCAGCAGTTGGGCATCGATCTGGTCAGTCTTGCTGTTTTGCAACATCAGCTTGGCAAAGTTGTGGAAGCTTTTGGGGTTGATCACCGAGACCGGCAAGCCGGCGGCGTGCAATTCCATCGCAAGATCCAGGTAGTAAATACCGGTAGCCTCCATGACAACGCTCAGCGGCTTGAGACGTAGCAGCTTTTCCACAGCGGCCTTGCGACCTTTGGGCGTGTGCAGAATGTCTCCATTGCCTGCTGCTTTGCCGTTCTGCCGCCATCCCATGGCTGAACTGCGAGCACTGATATCTATGCCGACATGCGCATTCATTGCTTTTCACTTCCTTGGCTTTAGGTAAGATTGCACCTGGTTCCCCCGACCTCGAACTTCATGCCACTGCAACCTTGTAATGCGAAGTCCGACTTGTCGGCTTCTCGATACTCTTCGTGGTGGGCAATGAGGCGGGGGGGCCTCTCTACAGACAAGGTCAGGAGCAAATCCTGCCTTCAGGAGCGATCGGCCTCCCCCAGAAACGTACTTGCTGTTGAATGAATCCTTGAGCGTAACCTCTCTCATGGAATCAAGGTCAACATACAAGGAGCGAGCCTGCTCGCGATGAACTTGAGTGCACCGAGGGGTGTCAGGTGCCCAGCGTCATCGTTGACGACCATCGCGAGCGTGCTCGCTCCTACAGATGCCTGCCCCGAATCAAATCTCCTCCCTTATCTCCCCCAATTGCCCCAACCGGCTACGCGTGCGCGCCAGGTCGATAGCGTCGCCGCCCAGGCTTTCGCGCAGGGAGCGCTGGCCCAGCAATGTCAGGTGCTTGTCCTGATCATACAAAACGTCGACCAGGTTGATGAAACGCTGCTGGGCGGCAATCGAGCAGTCGGCAAGGTCGGGCAGGTCGTCGATGATCCAGTGATCGAAGCGTCGGCACAGTTCCAGGTAATCCATGACCGCTGTGGGGTGATCGCACAGGTCGCTGAAGGTAAAGCCGATGGTGCGTCCTTCGCAGTAGCGGGCCGATAGATGGCGAGTGCCGACGGGCAGGGCAATGGCCGGCGCGTTCGGCCCCGGCAGGTTCGATGCCTGACGTTGCGTCAGCGTGGCGGGCCAGACGTAGCGGCCCTGGGTGAACAACTGTTGCGCATGGGGTCTGGCCTGACTGCGATAGTCGTGGGGCCCGCCGACTTCCATGACTTGCATGCGCGCATTGATCAGGTCGATCACCGGTTTGAAGCGTGCATGGTAAAGCGGGTTGGGCATCAGGCCTTCCGGCGGGTAATTGGAGGTAACCAGCAGCAGGATCCCCCGGTCGAACAACGCCTTGAACAGCCGCGTGATGAGCATCGCATCACCGATGTCGTGGACGTGAAACTCGTCGAAACACAGTACCCGGCAATCGCGCAGTAACTCATCCAGCGTGGTCGCCAGCGGATCCGGTTGATCGCGATGGCTGAACATGCCCTCGTGCAGGCGGGCAAAAAAACCGTGGAAGTGCAGGCGCTGCTTTTGGGCAAAGGGGATCGCCTGGAAAAAGCCGTCGAGCAGCCAGCTCTTGCCACGCCCGACGGCGCCATGCAGGTAAAGCCCGGGCAGTGTCTTACCCGCCGTGCCCAACAGCGTCGAGGCGTGCTGCGCCATGCAGTCGATTACCCGTTGCTGGCTGTGGCTGAGGGTGTAGCCCTGGGAACAGGCCTTGTGGTGGAAGTAGTCGTGAATGACCCGCGCATTCGCGCAGTGGCGGTCAGGCCCGGCCGATACCTTGCCGAAGAGGCGGCGCAACGCTGGCCAGCGCGGTGTGAGTCGCGAATGCTTGGGTGGTCGAGCGGCCACTGTGATGTCCCCGTGATCTTCAGTCAGGCTCCTTGAGCCGCGGCGGCATAGTTTAACCAGTTGGGTAGTTTTGCTTCCAGTTGTGTCGACGGTTTTCCGGGCGATGACGCCGGTAAATTTGCCTCAATAACCGACGGCATTGGCCAAGTAATTGCTAAGCAACCTAACTATTATGTTGACATTGTCTGCCTAGGCAGTAATATCTCGACATACATTCACTGCCTAGGCAGCTAATTGGTGTTCAGATGAAACATTTCACGCCAGACGATTTCCACAATTGCCACCTCGGCCTCCTGCTCGGGCGCGCTGCGCTGCTCAAGGACCGGATCATCGACACGCACATGGAGCCCCACGGCATCACCGCCGCGCAGTTCAAGGTGCTGATCATCATTGCCCAGTTCGGCGTCGATTCGCCTGGCGAGCTGTGTCGGCACCTGTCCCTGGACAGCGGTTCGATGACCCGCATGCTCGATCGTCTGGAGCAGAAAGGTTTCCTCGCGCGCCAGCGCTCCGAGGCAGACCGTCGTCAGGTGCAGTTGGTGCTGACCGACGAGGGCCGGAAACTGGCCGATCTTCTGCCGCACATCGGCGCCGAAGCCATGAATGAACTGGCGGGTGCCATCACTGCGCAAGAATTGAAAACCCTTGAGTCGATCCTTAAGAAAATCCTGGTAGCGGCCGGTGACTCGATCACCCTGCTGCGGGTAGGTGACCAATGAGCAGTAAAATCTTGCGCACCTGTCTGAGCCTGGTGCTGTTGGCCATGAGCCTGGCCGGTTGCGCCAGTTACAGTGGCCTGACCACCGAAGGCGTCATCCTCGATGCGAAAAACCTCAAGGCCGGGCAATCCCTCAGCGGCGTGACGCTGTCGCAGGCCACCTGGCCGAAAAGCGACTGGTGGAAAAGTCTCGGCGATCCGCAGCTCGACGGTCTGATCCGCGAAGCCCTGCGCGACAGCCCGGACATGCAGATCGCCGACGCCCGCGCCCACCAGGCCAGTGCCGCTGCCTATGCCGCCGACGCCGCGCGGATGCCGACCCTGGATGCCAGCGCCGGCGTCAGCCGCTCGCGTCTGGCCCGTGACCAGGACCCGTTGGGGCAGGGCGACAATTACGCCACCGTGCGCAACATCAGCGCCATCTTCAATTACAACTTCGACCTCTGGGGCGGTCAGCGTGACGCCTGGGAAGCGGCGCTGGGTCAGGCCCGTGCCGCCGAAGTCGATCAACAGGCCGCGCAGTTGACCTTGTCAGCTGAAGTGGCCCGCGCCTACAGCGACCTGGGGCAGGCGCACATCGTCCATGACCTGTCCGCCGAAGACCTCAAGCGCACCCGGCAAATGCTTGATCTGAGCCAGCGCCGACTGAGTTCCGGGATCGACAGCCAATACCAGTTCCAGCAGACCGAAAGCCTTGCAGCCACCTCCGAAGCCAATCTGATCGACGCTGAGAAGCGCCTGCAAAGCGCCAAGATCGCGCTGGCCGTGCTGCTTGGCAAAGGCCCGGATCGCGGCAACGAAATCGCCCGGCCAAACATTCTCAAGCCGAGTGCCGTGGCCTTGCCATCGGTACTGCCGGCCGAACTGCTCGGACGTCGTCCGGACCTGGTGGCCGCGCGCTGGCGGGTCGAGGCGGCGAGCAAAAATATCGCTGCCGGCAAAACCCAGTTCTATCCGAACTTGAACCTCAGCGCCGCGGCCGGTGCCGAATCGTTGTTGGGGGATGCGATGTTTGGTTCGGCCAGTCGCTTCTTCAATGTCGCACCGACGATTTCCGTGCCGATTTTCGACGGTGGCCGTCTACGCGCCGACCTCGATTCCCGCGACGCCGACTACGACCTGGCGGTGGCGCAGTACAACAAAAGCCTGGTCAGGGCGCTGGGCGACGTCAGCGACAGCATCAACCAGTTGCGTGACATCGGTCGGCAGATCGCTGCCCAGCAACACGCCACCGACATCGCCCAGGATTCTTACAACACCGTGGTCCAGCGCTACGGTTCCGGCATCGGTAACTACCTGGACGTGCTCAGCATCGAGCAGCAATTGCTCCAGGCCCAGCGTCAGCTGGCCAACCTGAATGCCGAGCAGATCGACCTGTCGATCCAGCTGATTCAGGCGCTGGGTGGCGGTTTCCAGCCTGAGGCCATTGCCTCGGCCAACGCCGCGCCAGCCACGCTGACCCACTAATTCAAGGAATTTGTCATGGCCACTGCCGATACAACGCCAACCGCTGAAAACACCCCGGCCAATCCCGATTCGGGCAAGCGCAAGTTCATGCTTCTGGCCCTTGCCGTAGTGGTCGCGCTGAGCGGCGCGGGCGTCTGGGCCTACCACGAGTTTTACGGGCGATGGAGCGAAAGCACCGACGACGCTTATGTGAATGGCAACGTGGTGGAAATCACCCCCCTGGTCACCGGTACCGTCGTCAGCATCGGAGCTGACGATGGCGATCTGGTCCACGAAGGCCAGGTGCTGGTGAACTTCGACCCGAACGACGCGGAAGTCGGCCTGCAAAGCGCCCAGGCCAATCTGGCCCGCACCGTGCGTCAGGTTCGTGGCCTGTACAGCGACGTCGACGGCATGAAAGCCCAGGTCAATGCCCAACAAGCCGAAGTGCAAAAAGCCCAAGACAACTACAACCGGCGGAAAAATCTCGCCGTTGGCGGGGCGATCTCCCAAGAGGAGCTGTCCCACGCCCGTGACGACCTGACCTCGGCGCAAAACGCCTTGGCCAACGCACAACAGAAGCTCAAGACCACCGCCGCACTGGTCGATGACACCGTGGTTTCATCGCACCCGGACGTCATGGCGGCTGCTGCGCAATTGCGTCAGGCCTACCTGAACAACGCCCGCAGCACCCTGATCGCGCCGGTCACCGGCTACGTGGCCAAACGCACCGTGCAACTGGGACAGCGGGTGCAGCCGGGGGAGGCGCTGATGGCGGTGATCCCGCTGGATCAATTGTGGATCGACGCCAACTTCAAGGAAACCCAGCTGCGTGACATGCGTATCGGCCAGCCGGTGGAGATCGAAACCGATCTCTACGGCAGCAGCGTGAAATACAGCGGCACCATCGACAGCCTCGGTGCCGGCACCGGTAGCGCGTTTGCCCTGCTGCCGGCGCAGAACGCCACCGGCAACTGGATCAAGATCGTGCAGCGGGTGCCGGTGCGGATTCATGTCAACGCCCAGGAGCTGGCCGAGCATCCCTTGCGCGTTGGCCTGTCGACCCTGGTCGATGTGAACCTGCGTGACCAGAGCGGCCCGGTGCTGGCGCAACAGCCGCCGCAAAAGGCGTCGTTTAGTACCGGCATCTATGACCGCCAGTTGGTCGAGGCCGATGCCATGATCACCCAATTGATCCACGACAACAGCGCCGCGGTCAGCAAGACCGTGCATCGCTGATTCGCCAATCCACCATCACACCGCCCCCCTGTGGGAGCGAGCCTTTGTGGCGAGGGGATTTATCCCCGTTGGGCTGCGAAGCGGCCCCAGAACCTAAAATCGCGGTGTCTCAGGTACATCGCGGACAATGGTTTTACGACTGCTGCGCAGCCGGACGGGGATAAATCCCCTCGCCACACAGGGTTAGCGGCGCCAGCCAAGTATCAAAGGATTCGCTATGAGCAATAACGCCTCTTTCACGCCCCCCAGCCTGGTGCTGAGCACCATCGGCCTGTCGCTGGCGACCTTCATGCAGGTGCTCGACACCACCATCGCCAACGTGGCGCTGCCGACGATTTCCGGCAACCTGGGGGTGAGTTCGGAGCAGGGCACCTGGGTCATCACGTCCTTCGCGGTGAGCAACGCCATCGCGTTGCCGCTGACCGGCTGGCTCAGCCGGCGGTTCGGTGAGGTAAAGCTGTTCCTGTGGGCGACCGTTCTGTTTGTGCTGGCCTCGTTTCTCTGCGGTATTTCCACCTCGATGCCGGAACTGATCGGCTTTCGGGTGGTGCAAGGTCTGGTGGCCGGGCCGTTGTACCCGATGACCCAGACGCTGCTGATCGCCATTTATCCACCCGCCAGGCGCGGCATGGCCCTGGCGTTGCTGGCGATGGTCACGGTGGTCGCGCCGATTGCAGGACCCATCCTCGGCGGCTGGATCACCGACAGCTACAGCTGGCCGTGGATCTTCTTCATCAACGTGCCGATCGGGATTTTTGCGGTCATGGTCGTGCGTTCACAGCTCAAGGCGCGGCCAGTGGTGACCAGTTATCAGCCGATGGATTACGTCGGTTTGATCACCCTGGTCATCGGCGTCGGGGCGTTGCAAATTATCCTCGACAAGGGCAACGACCTCGACTGGTTCGAATCGAGCTTCATCCTCATCGGCGCGGCCATTTCGGTGATTGCCCTGGCGGTGTTCGTGATCTGGGAAATGACCGACAAACACCCGGTGGTCAACCTGCGGCTATTCGCTTACCGCAACTTCCGTATCGGCACCCTGGTGCTGGTGTTGGGCTACGCCGGATTCTTCGGGATCAACCTGATGCTGCCGCAATGGCTACAAACCCAGATGGGCTATACGGCAACCTGGGCCGGCCTGGCGGTAGCGCCGATCGGGATCCTGCCGGTCCTGATGTCGCCGTTTGTCGGCAAGTACGCGCACAAGTTCGACCTGCGATTGTTGGCGGGCCTGGCGTTCCTGGCCATTGGCTTGAGCTGTTTCGTGCGTGCCGGCTTTACCAGCGAAGTGGACTTCCAGCACATCGCCCTGGTGCAGTTGTTCATGGGCATTGGCGTGGCGTTGTTCTTCATGCCAACCCTGAGCATCCTGATGTCGGACTTGCCGCCGAGCCAGATCGCCGATGGCGCGGGCCTCGCGACGTTCCTGCGGACCTTGGGCGGCAGCTTTGCCGCGTCGTTGACCACCTGGATCTGGATTCGCCGGGCGGATCAGCACCATGCGTACCTGAGCGAAAGCATCAGCACCTATGAGCCGGCAACCCGCGAGGCACTGCACGCACTGGGTGGTGCGAGCAACCCGGCGTATGCGCAGCTCGATCATGTGTTGACCAGCCAGGCGTACATGCTCTCCACCGTGGACTACTTCACGTTGCTGGGGTGGGCGTTCATGGGGTTGATCGTGATCGTATGGCTGGCGAAACCGCCGTTTGCGGCAAAGGCGGGGCCTGAAGCCTCCGGCCACTAAGTCAAACCTGTGGGAGCGAGCTTGCTCGCGATAGCGGTATGACATTCAACATTTATGTTGATTGATCCAATGTCATCGCGAGCAAGCTCGCTCCCACAAGGGTTTTGTGTGTGATCTTTAGATCGAAGGGGGCGGCAGTTGCGGCGGCGGGGTGAAGTCGAACGGTGCCAGGGCAAACCCGCTGTCATCCACCTGCAACGCCCAACCCTGTTTATCCCAATCCCCCAGCACAATGCGCTTGGCCGCTTGCTCGCCAATCTGCAACTTGTGGATGGCCGGACGATGGGTATGCCCGTGGATCAACGTTTTCACGCCGTATTGCTGCATGATCCGCGGAATCTCCTCGGGCGTGACATCGACAATGTCATTGGCTTTCATCCGTGTCTGCGCCCGGCTTTCACTGCGCAGCTTGCGTGCCAGCTTATGGCGGGTACGGAGCGGCAAGTGCCGCAGGATGAACAAGGTGATCGGGTTGCGCAGGTAGCGGCGCAGCTTCATGTACGCTTCGTCGCGGGTGCAGAGGCTGTCGCCGTGCATCAACAGCACGGGTTCGCCGTTGAACTGCACGACACTCGGGTCTTTCAGCAAAGTACAGCCGGCCTGTTTGCAGAAGGCCTGGCCGAGCATGAAATCGCGATTGCCGTGCATCAGAAAAATCGCCGTGCCGCTGTCGCTCAAATCGCGCAGGGCCTGGCAGATGGAACGCTGGAACGGCGTCATGGCATCGTCGCCAATCCACGCCTCGAAAAAGTCGCCCAGAATGTACAGTGCACTCGCCGGACGGGCGCGTCCGGCGAGCAAATCCAGAAACGCCCGGGTGATGTCCGGGCGCTCCTCTTCCAGATGTAAATCTGAAATCAGCAATATCACTCAATGATCTCGGCTTTCTCGATGATCACGTCGTCTGCCGGTACGTCCTGGTGGCCGGACTTGGAAGTGGTGGCCACGCCTTTGATCTTGTCGACAACGTCGGTGCCGGCGGTCACTTTGCCGAATACCGCGTAGCCCCAGCCCTGCACGTTCTTGCCGCTGTGGTTGAGGAAGCTGTTGTCAGCCACGTTGATGAAGAACTGCGCGGAAGCCGAATGCGGCTCCATGGTGCGGGCCATGGCGACGGTGTACTTGTCGTTGGAAAGACCGTTGTCGGCTTCGTTCTGGATGCTTGGACGCTTGTCTTTCTTTTCTTTCATGCCTGGCTCGAAACCGCCGCCCTGGATCATGAAGTTACCGATGACGCGGTGGAAAACGGTGTTTTCGTAGTGACCGGCTTTAACGTACTCGACGAAGTTGGCCACGGTCAGCGGGGCTTTTTCGGCGTTCAGTTCGAGGACGATGTCGCCATGGTTGGTGGTCAGTTTGACTTGGGTCATGATCGTTACTCTTCTAAGGAATTCGTGGTTTTGGGACATTCCATCCCATAACCGGTTCAGCCTGTCTCGGCCAAGGTGCGCAGTTTAGCGTGACAGACGCGAATTTCGAGGCTGTTTTTCATTTATGACCTATTAAATGCGACCGTTTGCAGGCCTGCTCTGTCAGCTGCTTGACAGCATCGGCTATGATAGCGGCTTTGTTTTGTCCGGCCTTCATTACGGCCACGCACTTGTACGTTCAAGGATCCTATGAGCAAGCCCACTGTCGACCCTACCTCGAATGCCAAGACCGGCCCTGCCGTGCCGGTCAACTTCCTGCGGCCGATCATCCAGGCAGACCTGGACTCGGGCAAGCACACGCAGATCGTCACCCGTTTCCCGCCTGAGCCCAACGGCTACCTGCACATCGGTCACGCCAAGTCGATCTGCGTGAACTTCGGCCTGGCCCAGGAGTTCGGCGGCGTCACGCACCTGCGTTTCGACGACACCAACCCGGCCAAGGAAGACCAGGAATACATCGACGCGATCGAAAGCGACGTCAAATGGCTGGGCTTCGAATGGTCCGGTGAAGTGCGCTACGCCTCGCAGTATTTCGACCAGTTGCACGACTGGGCAGTGGAGTTGATCAAGTCCGGCAAGGCATATGTCGACGACCTGACCCCTGAACAAGCCAAGGAATACCGTGGCAGCCTGACCGAGCCAGGCAAGAACAGCCCGTTCCGTGACCGCAGCGTCGAAGAGAACCTGGACCTGTTCGCCCGCATGAAGGCCGGCGAGTTCAAGGACGGCGCACGTGTGCTGCGGGCCAAGATCGACATGGCTTCGCCGAACATGAACCTGCGCGACCCGATCATGTATCGCATCCGTCACGCGCACCACCACCAGACCGGTGACAAGTGGTGCATCTACCCGAACTACGACTTCACCCACGGTCAGTCGGACGCCATCGAAGGCATCACCCACTCGATCTGCACCCTGGAGTTCGAGAGCCACCGTCCGCTGTACGAGTGGTTCCTCGACAACCTGCCAGTACCGGCCAACCCGCGCCAGTACGAGTTCAGCCGCCTGAACCTGAACTACACCATCACCAGCAAGCGCAAGCTCAAGCAGCTGGTCGATGAAAAGCACGTCAACGGTTGGGACGATCCGCGCATGTCCACGCTGTCGGGCTTCCGTCGCCGTGGCTACACGCCGAAATCGATCCGCAACTTCTGCGAAATGATCGGCACCAACCGTTCCGACGGCGTGGTGGACTTCGGCATGCTCGAATTCAGCATCCGTGACGACCTCGACCAAAGCGCTCCGCGCGCCATGTGCGTGCTGCGTCCGCTGAAAGTCGTGATCACCAACTATCCGGAGGGCAAGGTCGAGAACCTCGAACTGCCATGCCACCCGAAAGAAGACATGGGCGTGCGCGTCCTGCCGTTCGCCCGTGAAATCTACATCGACCGTGATGACTTCATGGAAGAGCCGCCAAAAGGCTACAAGCGCCTGGAACCGAACGGCGAAGTGCGCCTGCGCGGCAGCTACGTGATCCGTGCCGACGAAGCGATCAAGGACGCCGATGGCAACATCGTCGAACTGCGTTGCTCGTACGATCCGGACACTCTGGGCAAGAACCCTGAAGGCCGCAAGGTCAAGGGCGTGGTGCACTGGGTGCCGGCCGCTGCCAGCGTCGAATGTGAAGTGCGTCTGTACGATCGCCTGTTCCGTTCTGCGAACCCGGAGAAGGCCGAAGACAGCGCCAGTTTCCTGGACAACATCAACCCTGACTCGCTGCAGGTACTCACCGGTTGTCGTGCCGAACCCTCGCTGGGCAACGCACAGCCGGAAGACCGTTTCCAGTTCGAGCGCGAAGGTTACTTCGTCGCGGACATCAAGGACTCGAAACCAGGTCAGCCGGTATTCAACCGTACCGTGACCCTGCGTGATTCGTGGGGCCAGTGATTCAAGGAAACTGACGTGCTAACGATCTACAACACGCTCACCAAGAGCAAAGAAGTCTTCAAGCCGCTCGATGGCAACAAGGTGCGCATGTACGTGTGCGGCATGACCGTGTACGACTACTGCCACCTGGGCCACGGCCGTAGCATGGTCGCGTTCGACCTGGTTACCCGCTGGTTGCGGTTCAGCGGTTATGACCTGACCTACGTGCGCAACATCACCGACATCGACGACAAGATCATCAACCGGGCCAATGAGAACGGCGAGTCGTTCGAAGCCTTGACCGAGCGCATGATCGCGGCGATGCACGAAGATGAAGCGCGCCTGAACATCAAGAAACCGGACATGGAGCCGCGTGCCACGGATCATATCCCCGGCATGCACGCGATGATCCAGACCCTGATTGACAAGGGCTACGCCTACGCCCCGGGCAATGGCGACGTGTACTACCGCGTCGGCAAGTTCATGGGCTACGGCAAGCTGTCGCGCAAGAAAATCGAAGACCTGCGCATCGGCGCGCGCATCGAAGTCGACGAGTCCAAGCAGGACCCGCTGGACTTCGTGCTGTGGAAAGCCGCCAAGCCGGGTGAGCCGAGCTGGGAATCGCCATGGGGCGCCGGGCGTCCGGGCTGGCACATCGAGTGCTCGGTGATGTCGACCTGCTGCCTCGGCGAGACCTTCGACATTCATGGCGGCGGCAGCGACCTTGAGTTCCCGCACCACGAAAACGAAATCGCCCAGAGCGAAGCAGCCACCGGCAAGACCTACGCCAACGCGTGGATGCATTGCGGCATGATCCGGATCAATGGCGAGAAGATGTCCAAGTCCTTGAACAACTTCTTCACCATCCGCGACGTGCTCGACAAGTACCACCCGGAAGTCGTGCGTTACCTGCTGGTGTCGAGCCACTACCGCAGCGCCATCAACTACTCGGAAGACAATCTCAAGGACGCCAAGGGCGCCCTGGAGCGTTTCTACCACGCGTTGAAAGGCCTGCCGAACGTCGCGCCGGCTGGCGGCGAAGCGTTCGTCGAGCGCTTCACCACGGTGATGAACGACGACTTCGGTACGCCGGAAGCCTGTGCGGTGCTGTTCGAGATGGTTCGCGAGATCAACCGCCTGCGCGAGAGCGATTTGAACGCAGCGGCCGGCCTGGCTGCCCGTTTGAAAGAACTGGCCAGCGTATTGGGCGTGTTGCAGCTTGAAGCCGATGACTTCCTGCAGGCCGGTGCCGAAGGGCGCGTGGATGCAGCCGAAGTCGAGGCGCTGATTGCTGCGCGTCTGGCGGCGCGTGCCGGTAAAGACTGGGCCGAATCCGACCGCATCCGCGACCAGCTCACCGCCATGGGCGTGGTCCTGGAAGACGGCAAGGGCGGGACGACCTGGCGTCTGGCGGACTGATGATCGTTCCCACGCTCTGCGTGGGAATGCAGCCCGGGACGCTCCGCGTCCCTTCCAAAGCCGAACGCAGAGCGTCCGTTGAGGCATTCCCACGCAGAGCGTGGGAACGATCAAGGTGCGGCAACCTTGTCATTCTGACTGGCGCAAGCGCTTGTAGAGGGTATTGCGACTAACCCCCAACCGCCGTGCCAGATGCGAAATATTTCCCCCGACCGCCTGCAACTGCCGATTCAAATCCTCGGCATCATCAAGATCCACCGCCAACGGCTCCGGCGTATCCACCGACTCCATCTCCAGATCGACAAAAAAATCATCCGGCAAATGCTCCGGCCGCACCGGTTGTTCCTCGGCCATGGCCAGCGCCACCTGCATCACGCTGCTGACCTGCCTTAAATTCCCCGGCCACGGATGACGGCCGAACAACTCCAGCACTTCGCGGCTCAACCCGGCCCACTGACTCGGTTCGCGGTGCTGTTCCCACAAGCGCTTGAACAGCGCTTCTTTATCACTGCGCTCCCTTAACGGCGGCAGTTCCAGGGTCAGGCCGCCGATGCGGTAGTACAAATCTTCCCGAAAGCGCCCCAGTTGCACCTGCTCGCGCAACGAGCGGTTGGTCGCGGAAATGATGCGTATATCCACCGGGAACAATTCACTGCTGCCCACGGGTTGCACACAACGCTCCTGCAACACACGTAGCAAACGGGCCTGGGTCGGCAGCGGCATGTCGCCGATCTCATCGAGGAACAGCGTGCCTTTGTCGGCCTTGCGAATCAGGCCGATACTGCCTTTCTGGTTGGCGCCGGTGAACGCGCCTTTTTCATAGCCGAACAGCTCAGACTCCACCAGTTCAGCGGGGATCGCTGCACAGTTCACGGCGATGAACGCCTGTTTGCTGCGCGAACTGGCCTGATGCAGGGCTTTTACGAACACCTCCTTGCCAACCCCGGTTTCGCCGTGAATCAACAACGGAATGTCTTTTTCCAGCAAGCGCTCGGCCTGGCGCACGGCTTTTTCCACGCGACTGTCGCCGAAGTGCAGGGTGTTGAGGCTGATTGTGGCCGGAGCTGGAGTAGACACGGTTTCGGCGAACACCCTCGCCTGTATGGGTACCTGTTTCGGCCGTTTCAGCAGGCACTGGAAGCGATTGCGCCCGGAGGCCTGGAGCGAGAAGGGCAGGTCTTCGGGTTGATTGAGCAATTCCAGCAAGGAAACCTTGAACAGGCTTTCGATACTGACCCGCGACAGACGCACGCCAAGCAGATTGTCGGCGCGGCGGTTGGCGGAAAGCACCTGGCCACTTTCGTCGAAGATCAGCAACCCGGCCCACTGGCTGTCAAGGTTGTTCAGGCCGGTGTTGAAGGTCAGCTGGAAATGCTGACCGTGGAACAGGTTGAGAATCAGCCGGTTTTCCACGGTCTGGCTCATCATCTTGACGATGCCCAGGGTATGGGACGGCGGCAGGTAGCTGTCGCTGGACACATCCAGCACGGCGATGACCTTGCGCTCGGCATCGAAAATCGGCGCGGCGGAGCCGGTCATGAAGCGATTGGCCTTAAGAAAGTGTTCATCGTGCTCGATGTGCACCGCCTGCTCGCAGGCCAGCGCGGTACCGATCGCATTGGTCCCGCTGCAGCGCTCCATCCAGCTGGCACCAACGCTGAAGCCACGGGTCAGGCTCGGTTCGATAAACCGTTGGGTGCCCCAGGATGTAAGCACCTGGCCCTGATTGTCGGCGAGCATGATCAGGCAATTGGAGTTGCTCAGGATGTTCTCGTAATACGGCAGCACTTCCTGATGGGTGGTTTGAACCAAGGAATGCTGGCTCTCCAGCAACTGCGCAATGCCTTCAGCCGGCAGTTGATCGAACGCCGGGGTGCTCTGGTGATTGAGGCCGAAGGCGCGGCAACGGTTCCAGGAGTCCTGGATGATGGCGTCGTGGGACAGCGGCGAGGCAGGTGCGGCCATGGCAGTCAGTCTCTGGTTAACGCTTTTATTGTTTTTATGGGTTTTGCATAACGTTCAAACGCCACATACCTGTAGGAGCACGGCTTGCCGGCGATGGCGATCTCGAGGACGCCATCGCCGGCAAGCCGTGCTCCTACAGGATTGCGTGAAACGGTCTGTAGAGTGTTGTTCACTAATGTTCATTGTCAACCGCTGAAGTGTTCAGTTGTTCAGTCGCGATTGTTCATTTGTGTTCAGCATCGAACGCAGACTTCCCATTTTTTCAGGGGTTTTTTAGTCAGATCAATCGCTTGCGATTTCTGGCACAAATGTCGCTATACAGCTCAGGTCGCTTGACTCCAAAAATAAAAAAGGCCGAGCCATGTCATTAACCCTGGAGCATGTCAGCCGCACCGTCGAGGGCCAGACCTGGATAGACGATGCGTGCCTGCGTTTCGAACCTGGTTCCTTCAACGTTTTGCTCGGACGCACGCTGTCCGGCAAGACCAGTCTCATGCGCCTGATGGCCGGGCTGGACAAACCTGACACCGGCCGCATCCTGATGAATGGCGTCGATGTCACCCAGCGCCCGGTACGCCTGCGCAACGTGTCGATGGTGTATCAACAGTTCATCAATTATCCGACCATGACCGTTTTCGAGAACATCGCCTCGCCGTTGCGCCAGGCCGGTGTCTCCAATGAGCAGATCCAGAGCAAGGTGCTGGAAACCGCGAAGATGCTGCGCATCGAGAAGTTCCTGCAGCGTTATCCGCTGGAACTGTCCGGTGGCCAGCAGCAGCGCACCGCCATGGCCCGGGCGCTGGTCAAGGATGCCGAACTGATCCTGTTCGATGAGCCACTGGTCAACCTCGACTACAAATTGCGCGAAGAGCTGCGCCAGGAAATGCGCGAGCTGTTCAAGGCGCGCCACACCATCGCCATCTATGCCACCACCGAGCCCAACGAAGCCCTGGCCCTGGGCGGCACCACTACCATTCTTCATGAGGGCCGGGTGATCCAGAGCGGCCAGTCGTCCGAGGTCTACCACCAGCCGCAGACCGTGCTGGCGGCGGAGTTGTTCTCCGAGCCGCCGATCAACCTGATGCCGGGTCGCATTGTCGGCAACGAAGTGAGCTTCGCCAATTTTGTGCACTTCCCGCTCAACGTCGATTTGCGCCCGGTGGGCGAGGGCGAGTTCCGCTTCGGCGTGCGCCCCAGCCATATCTCGCTGGTACCGAGCAACGACGATGACCTGGAACTGGCGGTGACCGTCGAAGTTGCGGAAATCAGCGGCTCGGAAACCTTCCTGCACGTGCGCAACGAGCATTTCCTGCTGGTGCTGCACTTGCCCGGCGTTCACGAATACGACGTCGATGCGCCGATCCGCATCTACATCCCGACCCATAAACTGTTTGTGTTCGATGCGCAGGGGCGGCTGGTCCAGGCGCCCGGCCGGCGCGTCGCGAGGGTTGCCTGATGGCCGAAATCCGTTTGCAGAACCTCGCTCACAGTTACACCAGCACGCCGAGCGGCCCAGAGGACTACGCGATCCGCCAGATGGATCACATCTGGGAACAGGGCGGCGCCTACGCGTTGCTGGGCCCGTCGGGCTGCGGCAAGTCGACTTTGCTCAACATCATTTCCGGCTTGCTCAGCCCGTCCCAGGGCCATGTGTTATTCGATGGCAAAGCGGTCAACAACCTGACCCCGGAAAAGCGCAACATCGCCCAGGTGTTCCAGTTTCCAGTGGTCTACGACACCATGACGGTGTTCGACAACCTGGCCTTTCCGTTGCGTAACCAGGGCATGGCCGAGGCGAAAATTCACACCAAGGTGCAGGAAATTGCCGAAGTTCTCGACCTGCAAAGCCTGCTAAGCAAAAAAGCCAGCAACCTCACCGCCGACGAAAAACAGAAAGTCTCCATGGGCCGCGGGCTGGTGCGCGATGACGTCTCGGCAATCCTCTTCGACGAGCCCCTGACGGTGATCGACCCGCACCTGAAGTGGAAGCTGCGGCGCAAGCTCAAGCAGATCCATGAGCAGTTCAACATCACCATGGTCTACGTCACCCACGATCAACTGGAGGCCTCGACCTTCGCCGACAAGATCGCGGTGATGTACGGCGGACAGATCGTGCAGTTCGGCACGCCGCGGGAATTATTCGAGCGGCCGAGCCACACCTTTGTCGGTTATTTCATCGGCAGTCCGGGGATGAACCTGATCGAGGTCGAGTTACAACCGGGGGGCGTTGGTTTCGCTTCGACTCATCTACCGTTGTCCGAGGCCATGCAGAAACGCATCGCCGAGTCCGAATGGCACACCCTTAAGGTCGGCATTCGCCCAGAGTTCATCCATGTCTGGGACGAACCCTTTGATGACGCGCTGCGGGCACAAGTCGTACACGTCGAAGACCTCGGCACCTACAAGATCATGACCCTGAACCTCGACGGCGTACCGCTGAAAGTGCGCCTGGCCGAAGATAAGCCGGTGCCCGAAGGCACGGCGTATATCAGTTTTCCGGCGCAGTGGCTGATGGTCTATGCCGATGATTTCCTGCTGGCGCCGCAATCTGTAGGTGAGGTGCAGCCATGAACAAGGTGCAGAACAACAAGGCCTGGTGGCTGGTGCTGCCGGTGTTCCTGCTGGTGGCGTTCAGTGCGGTGATCCCGATGATGACCGTGGTCAACTACTCGGTGCAGGACATCTTCGACCAGTCCAGCCGCTACTTCGTCGGCGCCGACTGGTACAGGCAAGTGTTGCTCGACCCGCGCCTGCACGATTCGCTGCTGCGCCAGTTCATCTACTCGGCTTGCGTGCTGTTGATCGAAATCCCGCTGGGCATCGCGATTGCCCTGACCATGCCGACCAAGGGTCGCTGGTCGTCGGTGGTGTTGATCATCCTGGCGATTCCATTGCTGATCCCGTGGAACGTGGTCGGCACCATCTGGCAGATCTTCGGTCGGGCCGACATCGGCCTGCTGGGGGCGAGCCTCAAGGCCATGGGTATCAACTACAACTATGCGGCGAACACCATGGACGCCTGGGTCACCGTGCTGGTGATGGACGTCTGGCACTGGACTTCACTGGTAGCGCTATTGTGTTTCTCCGGGTTGCGGGCGATTCCGGACGTGTACTACCAGGCGGCGCGGATTGACCGTGCCTCAGCCTGGGCAGTGTTCCGCCATATCCAGCTGCCCAAGCTCAAGAGTGTGCTGCTGATCGCCGTGATGCTGCGCTTCATGGACAGTTTCATGATCTACACCGAGCCGTTCGTACTGACCGGTGGCGGGCCCGGCAATGCCACGACCTTCCTCAGTCAGACCCTGACGCAGATGGCGATCGGGCAGTTCGACCTGGGGCCGGCCGCAGCGTTCTCACTGGTGTACTTCCTGATCATCCTGTTGGTGTCCTGGCTGTTCTATACCGCCATGACTCACTCTGACGCCAACCGCTGAGGCCATCATGAGCATGAGAAAGCTGATACCACTGCTGATCTACATCCTGTTCCTGCTGGTGCCGATCTACTGGCTGCTGAACATGTCCTTCAAGAGCAACAGCGAAATCCTCGGCGGCCTGACGCTTTTCCCACAGGATTTCACCCTGGCCAACTACAAGGTGATCTTCACTGATCCGAGCTGGTACACCGGCTACATCAACTCGGCGTACTACGTGAGCCTGAACACGGTCATTTCCCTGAGCGTGGCATTGCCGGCAGCCTATGCGTTCTCGCGCTACCGCTTCCTCGGCGACAAGCACCTGTTCTTCTGGCTGCTGACCAACCGCATGGCACCACCGGCGGTGTTCCTGTTGCCGTTCTTCCAGCTGTATTCGTCGATCGGCCTGTTCGACACCCACATCGCAGTGGCCCTGGCGCACTGCCTGTTCAACGTGCCGCTGGCGGTGTGGATTCTCGAAGGCTTCATGTCTGGCGTTCCCAAGGAAATCGATGAAACCGCCTACATCGACGGCTACAGTTTTCCCAAGTTCTTCGTGAAGATTTTTATCCCGCTGATCGGCTCCGGTATCGGCGTCACGGCGTTTTTCTGCTTCATGTTTTCCTGGGTCGAGCTGCTGCTGGCGCGAACCTTGACCTCGGTGAACGCCAAGCCCATCGCGGCGGTGATGACCCGCACGGTCTCGGCGTCGGGTATCGACTGGGGCGTGCTGGCGGCGGCGGGGGTGTTGACCATCCTGCCGGGCATGCTGGTGATCTGGTTTGTTCGCAACCACGTGGCCAAGGGCTTTGCCCTGGGCCGGGTATGAGGAACTGATGATGGAATGGATGAGTTGGACCGTCCCGACGGCCGCGTTCTTCAGCGTTATTGGCTTGATCCTGGTGGGCATGACCACCTGGGAGTTACGTTCGCCGAGCATCCTTCGGCGTGGTTTTTTGCCGATTGCCACCACCCGTGGCGATCGGCTGTTTATCGGTCTTCTCGGCAGCGCCTACCTGCATTTGCTGGTAATCGGCGTGACCGACTGGAGCATCTGGGTAGCGTTCGCGTTGTCCCTGGTGTGGCTGTTGGCTGTGATGCGGTGGGGCTAGTCGAATCGCTCGGCAATGTTGCTCCGAAATTCAATAAGGAGGTCTCTATGTTCGACAAAAACAATAAGCTGCGACATAGCATTTCATTGGCGGCCATGCTGGCACTCAGCGGTTTGAGCGCTTCGGCCTGGGCCGATGCCTATGAAGACGCCGCGAAGAAATGGATAGGCAGTGAATTCAAACCGTCGACCCTGACGGCCGATCAGCAACTCGAAGAGTTGAAGTGGTTCATCAAGGCGGCGGAGCCGTTTCGCGGGATGAGCATCAAAGTGGTGTCGGAAACCATCGCCACCCACGAATACGAGTCCAAGGTGCTCGCCAAGGCCTTCACCGAAATCACCGGGATCAAGCTGACCCACGACCTGCTGCAGGAAGGCGACGTGGTGGAAAAGCTGCAGACCCAGATGCAATCGGACAAGAACATCTATGACGGCTGGGTCAACGACTCGGACCTGATCGGTACGCACTTGCGTTACGGCAAGACCGAATCGATTACCGACCTGATGGCCAACGAGGGCAAGAACTTCACCTCGCCGACCCTCGATATCAAGGATTTCATCGGCATCTCCTTCACCACCGCGCCTGACGGCAAGATCTATCAATTGCCTGACCAGCAGTTCGCCAACCTGTACTGGTTCCGCGCCGACTGGTTCGAACGCGCGGACCTCAAAGCCAAGTTCAAGGAAAAGTACGGCTACGAATTGGGCGTACCGGTCAACTGGTCGGCGTATGAAGACATCGCCAAATTCTTCAGTGAAGACGTCAAGGAAATCGACGGCAAGCGCGTCTACGGGCACATGGACTACGGCAAGAAAGACCCGTCCCTGGGCTGGCGCTTTACCGATGCCTGGTTCTCCATGGCCGGCGCCGGCGACAAAGGCATCCCCAACGGTCTACCGGTGGACGAGTGGGGGATCCGCGTCGAAGACTGCCACCCGGTCGGCTCCAGCGTGACCCGCGGCGGCGACACCAACGGCCCGGCGGCGGTGTTCGCCACCACCAAATACGTCGACTGGCTGAAGAAGTACGCGCCACCCGAAGCGGCGGGCATGACCTTCTCCGAATCCGGGCCGGTGCCGTCCCAGGGCAACATTGCCCAACAGATCTTCTGGTACACCGCCTTCACCGCCGACATGACCAAACCGGGCCTGGCGGTAATGAACGCCGATGGCACGCCGAAATGGCGCATGGCGCCGTCGCCGCGCGGACCGTACTGGGAAGAGGGCATGAAACTGGGCTATCAGGACGTAGGTTCCTGGACGTTCATGAAGTCCACGCCCGAGAAGCAAAAACTCGCCGCCTGGCTGTACGCGCAGTTCGTGACCTCGAAAACCGTCTCGCTGAAAAAAACCATCGTCGGCCTGACCCCGATCCGCGAATCGGACATCAACTCGCAAGCCATGACCGACCTGGCACCGAAACTCGGTGGCCTGGTGGAGTTCTACCGCAGCCCGGCCCGTGTGCAATGGACCCCGACCGGGACCAACGTGCCTGATTATCCTCGTCTCGCGCAGTTGTGGTGGAGCCACATCGCCGAAGCCGCCAGCGGCGAGAAAACCCCGCAACAGGCGCTGGACGGACTGGCCAAGGATCAGGACGCGATCATGTCCCGTCTGGAGCGCTCGAAAGCCCAAGCCACCTGCGCCCCGAAAATGAACCCCGAACGCGATGCGCAATACTGGTTCGATCAGCCGGGCGCACCGAAACCGAAACTGGCGAACGAGAAGCCGCAGGGTGAAACCGTGAGTTACGCCGAACTGCTGAAATCGTGGGAGGCGGCGCGCAAGTAAAGCGCGGGTTTGCTTAAAGCGAACGGCACCGTGAGGTGCCGTTTTTGTTGGTGTCTGATAAGGCCTCTTCGCGAGCAGGCTCGCTCCCACAGTTAATCGCGGGTGTTTACACATTTTGTTTTCACTGGAGATCCACTGTGGGAGCGAGCCTGCTCGCGAAGAGGCCACTCCCGTCACCAAATTTCATCAGCGAACAAACATCTGTCAGCAGTCTCAAATTTGAGTGCTTTCGAAGTCAACAAGCATGTCATCAGGCAACGGCGCGTCGAAGTCTTCAGGAAGCACCAGTTTGCCTTTCATTGTTCCTATCCGGCGGTTACAGGGTTGAGCCGCACGCAGGCGTTCATCGGACAGGGTTTTGAGGCCATCCATTAGTTCGGCAAAAATGTCACGTTTCATGGTTAGCTCCCGCGTTGATTTATTGATCCTGAAGTCATCCAAGATAAAGCCAGATACTCAATGCTGGCTGTAGGACGACCCTGAGTATTGCGCGAGAGCGTTCCGGGTTTTCCGAAGGCGAGCCGAGCAGTGGTAACAAATCCCACAAACGCAAAAACGGCACCCGAAGGTGCCGTTTCTGTTTTCTACCAAGTGTCGCTAAGCGATCAACCCGCCAGACCCGATTGCTGTACCAGGTTCAACAACGGCTGTGGATACAGGCCGAGGAAGAACGCCAACACGGCGATGGCCAGCAGCATCACGCCGCCGGCGCGTTGTTCCCAGTGCAGCTGGGCATCGTGGCGACGCAGGTTCGGTTCGATCAGGTACAGGGTGACCATGACGCGCAGGTAGTAGAACACGCCGATGGCGCTGCCCAGTACCAGGGATCCGACCAGCCACCATTGTTGCGACTGGACACCGGTGGCGATGATGTAGAACTTGCCGATGAAGCCCGCGGTCAGCGGGATGCCGGCCAGGGACAGCATCATCACGGTCAGGACCGCGGTCAGGTACGGACGGCGCCAGAACAGGCCGCGGTATTCGTACAGGGCGTCCGCGTCACGGCCGTTGTACGGCGAGGACATCAGGGTGATCACGCCGAAGGCGCCGAGGCTGGTGATCACGTAGGTGACCAGGTACACGCCGATGGCTTCCACGGCCAGACCCTTGCTCGCCACCAGGGCGATCAGCAGGTACCCGAAGTGGGCGATGGACGAGTAACCCAGCAGACGCTTGAGGTTGCTCTGGGTCAGCGCCAGCAGGTTACCGAACAGGATCGACGCGATGGCGATGATGGTCAGCACGTCACTCAGTACGCCGCTGCTCGCCGCTGGCGAGATCTGGAACAGGCGCACCATCACCGCGAACACAGCCACTTTCGAAGCGGTGGCCAGGAAGGCTGCGACCGGTGCCGGAGCACCCTCGTAAACGTCCGGGGTCCACAGGTGGAAGGGTACCAGCGACAGCTTGAACGCCAGGCCGATCAACATCATGCCCAGGCCCAGTTGGGCCAGCGAGCTTGGCAGGCCGGTGGCCGCCAGGGCCTGGCCGATGCCGTTGAAGCTCAGGGAGCCGGCGTCTGCGTAGAGCAGGGCCATACCGAACAACAGGAACGCCGAACCGGCAGCCGACAGCACCATGTACTTGATGCCGGCCTCCAGCGAGCGCTTGTTGAAGAAGGCATAGGCCACCAGGCCGTAGACCGGCACCGAGAGCAGTTCCAGGCCGATGAACAAGCCGGCCAGGTGCTGCGCGCTGACCAGCACCAGGCCACCGGCGGCGGCCATCAGGATCAGCAGGTACAGTTCTTCACGGTTGCCCGGGTAACCCGAACCGCCATCGCCGAGGTAGGCGTGGGCGAGGGTCACACAGGCGAGGGTGGCTACCAGGATCAGCGCCATGTACAGGCAGGCAAAGGTGTCGATCTGCAGCAGTGGAGTCACCGCCAGAGGCGCGACTTTCAGGGCCGGCAGGATCGACAGCAGTGCCAGGTTCAGACCCGCCACCGACAGCAGGAAGGTCTGGGAGTGGTTGCGCCGCCACGCGATCGCCAGCATCACCACGATGATCGTGGCGCTGGTGATCAACAGTGGCCCAAGCGCAATAAAGTGTTGAAGTGTGAATTCCATAGCGCTCTTACCGGGCCGAAGCGAGTTGAGTGAAGGCGGTGCCGAGCCATTGCTGCACGCCATGCATCGTAGCGGCAGAGGTATCGAGGAACGGTTGCGGGTAGACGCCGATGTAGATCAGCAGTGCAGCCAGACCGACCACCATGATCATTTCGCGACCGTCCATGCCATGCAGCACCGCGTCCGACTTGGCCGGGCCGAAGAAGGCACGGTGGACCATGATCAGCGAGTAGACCGAACCGAACACCAGGCCGGACGTCGCGATGATGGTGACCCATGGAGCGATCGGGAAGGTGCCGATCAGGATCAGGAACTCACCGACGAAGTTACCGGTACCCGGCAGGCCCAGGGACGCTGCTGCAAAGAACAGGCTGAGGGCCGGCAGGTAAGCGATCTTCGACCACAGGCCACCCATTTCACGCATGTCGCGGGTGTGGGTACGCTCGTACAGCTGGCCACTCAGGATAAAGAGTGCCGCCGCCGACAGGCCGTGCGCCAGCATCTGCATGACCGCACCCTGCAGCGCCAGTTGGCTGCCGGAGTAGATGCCGATCAGTACGAAGCCCATGTGGGAAACGGACGAGAAGGCAATCAGACGCTTGATGTCGGTTTGCGCGAACGCCAGGAACGCACCGTAGAAGATCCCGATCAGACCCAGGGCCATGGCGAACGGCGCGAACTCGGCCGAGGCATTCGGAAACAGCGGCAGGGCGAAACGCAGCAGACCGTAGGCCGCGGTTTTCAGCAAGATACCGGCCAGGTCCACGGAACCCGCGGTCGGCGCCTGGGCGTGAGCGTCAGGCAACCAGGAGTGGAACGGCACCACGGGCAGCTTCACCGCGAAGGCGATGAAGAAGCCGAGCATCAGGATGTACTCGGTGGTCGTCGACATCTTGGTCTTCAACAGGTCGGCGTAGTTGAACGTAATCACGCCGGTGTCGTTGAAGTTGACCAGTACCAGGCCCAGGATCGCCACCAGCATGATCAGGCCGGAAGCCTGAGTGAAGATGAAGAACTTGGTCGCCGCGTAGATCCGGGTTTTCTTGCCGTCCGAAGAACTGTGACCCCAGAGCGCGATGAGGAAGTACATCGGCACCAGCATCATTTCCCAGAAGAAGAAGAACATGAACAGGTCGAGGGCGAGGAACACGCCGACGACACCGCCCAGGATCCACATCAGGTTCAGGTGGAAGAAGCCAACATGACGTTGAATCTCTTTCCACGAGCAGAGTACCGAGAGGACACCCAGCAAACCGGTCAGCATGATCATCAACAGCGACAGGCCGTCGAGGGCCAGGTGCACGCTGATGCCGAAACGCTGGATCCAGATGTGCTTGAACTCAAGCACCCAGGTCGGATCGGCGCCAGGCGCCGGGGCAAATGAATAGTCACCGTTGGCCCACAGCCAGAGGCCGAGGCCGAGCAACAGGGACATGGTAATCAGCGCAATCCAGCGGGGGAGGGTGGCGCCGAAGCGCTCACCCATCCAGCACAGCAGGCCGCCGATGAAGGGGATCAGGATTAGCCAAGGCAGAATCATGACGGGCTCAATTCCTTTCGCAAGTTCGCAAGGTTCATATCAGACCGCTACCAGCACGACGGCGCCGATTACCAGCACGGCACCAGCAGCCATCGAGGCGGCATACCAACGCAGTTGACCAGTCTCGGTACGGCTCAGGGCGGTGTGACCGCCTTTGGCCATGCGCGGGATCAGACCGATGGTCTGGTCGAGCGGGTCTTTGCGCAGGATGTGGCTGATCGCCAGGTAAGGCTTGACGAACAGTTTGTCGTAGATCCAGTCGAAGCCCCAGGCAGCGAACCACCAGGCCGACAGGAAACGGCCGATGCCGCTGTTGGCGATGGCGGTGACGAAGCGACGCTTGCCGAGGAACAGCAGCGCGGCCAGCAGGATACCGGCCAGGGCGATGGCGCCCGAAGCGATTTCCAGGCTGTGCTTGGCTTCGCCGCCGGCATGGCCGACGCTTTGCGGCAGCACGCCGTGCAGCGGTGGAACGATCATCGCGCCGATGGCGGTGGACAACACGATCAGCACCGACAGCGGCAGCCAGTGGGCAATGCCGTGACCGGCGTGGGCTTCGGTCTTCGCTTCACCGTGGAACGCGATGAAGATCAGGCGGAAGGTGTACAGCGAAGTCATGAACGCACCGACCAGACCTGCATACAGCAGACCCTCGTTGCCGCTGGCAAACGCTTCCCAGAGGATTTCGTCCTTGGAGTAGAAGCCTGCGGTCACCAGTGGCAGGGCCGCCAGGGCCGCGCCGCCGACGATGAAGCTGGCGTAGGCCAGAGGCAGTTTCTTCCACAGGCCGCCCATCTTGAAGATGTTTTGCTCGTGGTGGCAGGCAACGATCACCGCACCGGAGGCAAGGAACAGCAGGGCCTTGAAGAAGGCGTGGGTCATCAGGTGGAAGATCGCGCCATCCCAGGCACCGACACCCAGGGCCAGGAACATGTAGCCGATCTGGCTCATGGTCGAGTAGGCAAGGATACGCTTGATGTCGGTCTGCACCAGTGCGGCAAAACCGGCCAGGACCAGGGTCACGCCGCCGACGATGCCTACAAGATGCAGGATTTCCGGCGCCAGGGTGAACAGGCCGTGGGTACGGGCGATCAGGTAGACACCGGCGGTCACCATGGTTGCGGCGTGGATCAGTGCCGAAACCGGGGTAGGGCCGGCCATCGCATCCGCCAGCCAGGTTTGCAGCGGCAGTTGCGCGGATTTACCGACAGCACCGCCCAGCAGCATCAGGGTGGCCATGACCATCCAGAAGTCGCCGGCCTGGAATTTCTGCGGTGCCAGCACCAGCAGTTCCTGGACATTCAGCGTGCCCAGTTGGGCGAACAGGATGAACAGGCCGATGGCCATGAACACGTCGCCGATACGGGTCACGATGAAGGCTTTCAGTGCAGCGTTACCGTTGTTGCGATTGCTGTAGTAGAAACCGATCAATAGGTACGAGCACAGGCCCACGCCTTCCCAACCGAAGTACAGGAACAACAGGTTATCGCCCAGCACCAGAAACAGCATGCTGGCGATAAACAGGTTGGTGTAGGCGAAGAAGCGCGAGTAACCGGCTTCACCGCGCATGTACCAGGACGCGAACAGGTGGATCAGGAAACCCACGCCGACCACTACACCGAGCATGGTCAGGGACAGACCATCCAGGTACAGGGCGAAGTTCGGCGTGAAGCCTTCCACCGCCATCCACTGCCACAGCACCTGGGTGTAGTGACCGCCTTCAGGTGGCGCGACGTTGAATTGCCAGATCACGTAAGCCGTGACGATGGCAGACAAGCCGACGGAACCGACGCCGATCAGCGCCGAGAGGTTTTCCGAGAGGCGTCCACGGGAGAACGACAGCAGCAGGAAACCAATGAGAGGGAATACGAAAGTCAGATAGAGAAGATTCATCCGCGCATCTCGCTGGCAGCGTCGATATCGAGAGTGTGGAAGCGGCGGTACAGCTGCAACAGAATCGCCAGGCCGATACTGGCCTCGGCGGCTGCCAGGCTGATCACCAGGATGAACATGATCTGTCCATCCGGCTGCGCCCAGCGGCTACCGGCAACGATGAACGCCAGGGCGGAGGCATTCATCATGACCTCCAGGCTCATCAGCACGAAGAGAATGTTGCGGCGGACCATCAGGCCGACCAGACCGAGGCAGAACAGGATGCCGGCGACCGCCAGACCATGCTCCATAGGGATAGCAGGCATCGTCATTGCTCCTTGGCTTCGTTACGGCCCAAATGGAACGCCGTGACGGCTGCGGCGAGCAGCAGCATCGAGGCGAGTTCGACCACCAGCAGGTAAGGACCGAACAGGCTGATGCCCACGGCCTTGGCGTCTACGGTGGTGTGGCCGACGGCTTCGCCGGTCTGGTGGGCGAACAGCACGTACAGCAGTTCAGCCAGCAGCAGGGCGCCGAGGATGACCGGGCCGAGCCAGATACCGGGCTTGAGCCAGACGCGCTCCTGCTGAACCGAGGCCGGGCCGAGGTTCAGCATCATCACCACGAACACGAACAGCACCATGATGGCGCCAGCGTAGGCGATCACTTCCAGCACACCGGCGAACGGCGCGCCGAGGGCGAAGAACGTCATCGCCACGGCGATCAGCGAAATGATCAGGTAGAGCAGGGCGTGCACAGGGTTGGTGTTGGTGATCACGCGAAGCGTGGACACCACAGCGATACCCGATGCGAAATAGAAAGCGAATTCCATCTTTCTTCCTTAAGGCAGCAAGCTCTTCACGTTGATCGGTTCGGCTTCATTCTGCGCGGAGCCCTTGGGCTTACCGGCAATCGCCATACCTGCAACACGATAGAAGTTGTAATCAGGGTTTTTGCCGGGGCCGGAGATCAGCAGATCTTCTTTCTCGTAAACCAGGTCCTGACGTTTGAACTCGGCCATCTCGAAATCCGGTGTCAGCTGGATCGCGGTGGTCGGGCAGGCTTCCTCGCAGAGGCCGCAGAAAATGCAGCGCGAGAAGTTGATACGGAAAAACTCCGGGTACCAGCGACCGTCTTCGGTTTCAGCTTTCTGCAGCGAGATGCAACCGACCGGGCACGCCACGGCGCACAGGTTGCAGGCTACACAACGCTCTTCGCCGTCGGGGTCGCGGGTCAGGACGATACGTCCACGGTAGCGCGGCGGCAGGTAGACCGGTTCTTCCGGGTACTGCAGCGTGTCGCGCTTGCGGAAGGCGTGGCCGAAAATCATCACCAGGCTGCGAAGCTGGGTGTAGAAGCCATGCACGATGTCAAATATGTACTTCATGATTCTCTATCCTCACTGAGCCGCGACGGCGGGCGTGTTGAGCAACACGATCGCAGCGGTCACCAGCATGTTGACGAGGGTCAGCGGCAAGCAGAACTTCCAGCTGAAATCCATCACCTGGTCATACCGTGGGCGCGGGATCGAGGCGCGCAGCAGGATGAACATCATGATGAAGAACGCGGTTTTTAGTGCGAACCAGATGAACGGGATCTGCGGCAGGATGCCGAACGGACCGTGCCAGCCACCGAAGAACAGTGTCACCAGCAGCGCCGAAATCAACACGATGCCGATGTACTCGCCAACGAAGAACATGCCCCATTTCATGCCGGCGTATTCAATGTGGTAACCGTCGGCCAGTTCCTGTTCCGCTTCCGGCTGGTCGAACGGGTGACGGTGAGTCACGGCCACGCCAGCGATGAAGAAGGTCAGGAAACCGAAGATCTGCGGAATGATGAACCACATATTCTGCGCTTGGTATTCAACGATGTCGCGCATGTTGAACGAGCCGACCTGGATCACGATGCCCATCAGCGACAGGCCCATGAACACTTCGTACGACACGGTTTGTGCCGAGGCCCGCAAGCTGCCCAACAGGGCGAACTTGTTGTTGCTCGACCAGCCGGCGAACAGCACCGCGTAGACCGACAGACCGGCCATGGCGAAGAAGAACAGGATGCCGATGTTGATATCCGCCACGCCCCAGGTCGGGGTGATCGGGATGATCGCGAAGGCAATCAGCAGGGCGCTCATGGCGACTACCGGTGCCAGGGTGAAGATCATCTTGTCGGCGAACGGCGGGGTCCAGTCTTCCTTGAAGAACATCTTGATCATGTCGGCGGCGATCTGGAACGCGCCGAACGGACCGACACGGTTCGGACCGTAACGGTCCTGCCAGAGGGCGAGCAGACGACGCTCGACCCAGCTCAGCAGGGCGCCGCAGACCACCACGGCGAGCAGGATCACCACGGCCTTGAGGACCGCGATGATGATGTCGATCACTTCAGGAGTGAACAAGGTCATTGCGCTGCCTCCTGCAGACCGTCAACGGATTTGCCAAAGATGGCTGGCGGAATGCCGGCGATGCCCGCAGGCAATGCCACCAGGCCAGCGCCCAGCTCGTCATTGATGCGCAGTGGCAGACGCAGGGTCTGGCCAGCCACGTTCAAGCTCAGCATGGCACCGTCGTTGACACCCAGGCGGTCGGCTTCGGACTTGGCCAAGGCGACGTAGGCGGCCGGGATGCGTTCCTGGACCGGTGCGGCTTTCGAAGAGTTCTCTTCGCTGCCGAACAGGTGGAAGAACGGCACAACCTGCCAGGTGCCCTGGGCCGGGTTGAACGCGCGCGGAACGCTGGCGAACCAGTTCAGCGAGTCACCGTTGCTTTCGATCAGGCGGGTGCCCGGGTCGCCAGCACGGATGTGACCACCGACTTCGTCCTGGAACTTGTTCCAGGCCTGCGGCGAGTTCCAGCCCGGAGACCAGGCGAATGGCACTTGCTGACGCGGTTCGGCCGAACCCGAGTAACCTTCCATCGAGAAGGCGAACGCGGTGTCCTTGTCCTGCGGAGTACGCGGTTCATGCACGTTGATGTCGGCGCGCATGGCGGTACGACCGGAGTAACGCAGCGGTTCACGGGCCAGTTTCATGCCCTTGATGCGGAACGCGGCGGACGGTGCGGCATCAACGATGCGGTTCAGTTGTGGCGTGCTTGCAGCCACGGCAGCGGTAACGTGGTCCAGTTGGGTCCAGTCGATCGGCTGGTTCAACAGGGTGGCGCGCAGGGCATGCAGCCAGCGCCAGCCTTCGTGAACCAGGATGCTCGCGTCCATGTACTTCGGATCGAAGACCTGGAAGAAACGCTGGGCGCGACCTTCCTGGCTGACCAGGGTACCGTCGCCTTCAGCGAAGCTGGCGGCTGGCAGAACCAGGTGCGCGCGATCGCTGGTAGCGGTCTTCTGATGGTCCGCCACGATCAGCACTTTCGCGGCGGTCAGGGCAGCATCGACACGGGCTTTGTCGGTGCGGGTGTACAGGTCGTTTTCGAGCACGACGATGGCGTCGGCCTTACCGTCGATCACCGCTTGCAGCGCGGCGTCGACCGATTCGCCACCGAGCATGGCCAGGCCGAGGCTGTTGGCCTCTGGCACGATCAGGCTGATGGAACCGTTCTTCTCGCGCAGCTTCAGGGCCTTGGCGATGTTCGCGGCGGCTTCGATCAAGGCTTTGGAGCCCAGGGAAGTACCGGCGATGATCAGCGGGCGCTTGGCAGCGAGCAGGGCGTCGGCAATGCGCTTGGCCAGCTCGAGCGCTTCTGCATCCAGGCCTTCAACGGCCGGAGCGCTGGCATCGAGGGCGTGAGCCACGGCGAAGCCGATACGCGCAAGGTCGTCTGGAGCGGCGTGAACGCACTCTTCAGCGATGTCGTCGAGCTTGGTTTCAGCCAGGCTGGCGATGAACAGCGGGTTCAGCGCGTGCTGACCGATGTTCTTCACTGCGGCGTCGAGCCAAGGCTGGACGCGCATGGCGTCGGCCATGTCTTCAGCCTTGCCCTTGACCGACTGACGCAGGGACAGCGCCATGCGGGCGGCAGTCTGGGTCAGGTCTTCGCCGAGGACGAAAATTGCGTCGTGGTCTTCGATGTCGCGCATGTTCGGGATCGGCAGCGGGCTGTCTTTCAGCACCTGCATCACCAGACGAATGCGTTCCAGCTCTGACGCTTCGATACCGGAGTAGAAGTGCTCGGCACCGACCAGTTCGCGCAATGCATAGTTGCTTTCCAGGCTGGCGCGGGGGGAACCGATACCGACGATGTTGCGACCGCGCAGTAGATCGGCAGCTTTATCCAGTGCTTCGTCGAGGCTCAGCTTGGCGCCGTTGGCCAGCAATGGCTGACGCGGACGGTCTTCGCGGTTGACGTAGCCATAGCCGAAACGGCCACGGTCGCACAGGAAGTACTGGTTTACCGAACCGTTGAAACGGTTTTCGATACGACGCAGTTCACCGTAGCGTTCGCCCGGGGAGATGTTGCAACCGCTGGAGCAGCCATGGCAGATGCTCGGCGAGAACTGCATGTCCCACTTGCGGTTGTAGCGCTCGGAGTGAGTCTTGTCGGTGAACACACCGGTCGGGCAGACCTCGGTGAGGTTGCCGGAGAACTCGCTTTCCAGGGTGCCGTCTTCAACGCGACCGAAGTACACGTTGTCGTGGGCGCCGAATACGCCAAGGTCGGTGCCGCCGGCGTAGTCCTTGTAGAAGCGCACGCAGCGGTAGCAAGCGATGCAGCGGTTCATCTCGTGGGAAATGAACGGGCCCAGTTGCTGGTTCTGGTGAGTACGCTTGGTGAAGCGGTAACGGCGCTCGTTGTGGCCGGTCATTACCGTCATGTCTTGCAGGTGGCAGTGACCGCCTTCCTCACAGACCGGGCAGTCGTGAGGGTGGTTGGTCATCAGCCATTCAACAACGCTGGCGCGAAAGGCCTTGGATTCTTCATCGTCGATGGAGATCCAGGTGCCATCAGTGGCAGGGGTCATGCAGGACATGACGATGCGACCACGGGTGTCGTTCTCGTCGGTGTACTGCTTGACCGCGCACTGGCGGCAAGCGCCAACGCTGCCAAGGGCGGGGTGCCAGCAGAAGTAAGGAATATCGAGGCCTAGCGACAGACATGCCTGTAACAGGTTGTCTGCCCCGTCGACTTCGAGCGCTTTGCCGTCTACGTGGATAGTGGCCATGGTTCAAAGTTCTTCGTTGGCCCGGTGTCAGCGGGCGTGGCTAATGGAATCTTGTTATCCGCGCGAATCAACACAGCCGGTAAAGGCGTCATCGCACGAAAAGCGAAGGGCACGGACCCTTCGCCTTGTTTAAGCGTTTACGCGCCGACTACGATCGGCCTTGCCAGAGGCGGGACGACTGCGCTGGTGGGCGCGATGCCGGCTTCGAACTCATGGCGGAAGTATTTGATGGCGCTGCCCAACGGCTCCACGGCACCCGGAGCGTGAGCACAGAAGGTCTTGCCTGGGCCAAGGAAACCGACCAGACCCAGCAGGGTCTCGATGTCGCCGGCTTGCCCTTCACCGTTCTCGATGGCCATCAGGAGCTTGACGCTCCATGGCAGCCCATCGCGGCAAGGGGTGCAGAAGCCGCAGGATTCGCGGGCGAAGAACTGCTCCATATTGCGCAGCAGGGATACCATGTTGACGCTGTCGTCCACCGCCATGGCCAGGCCGGTACCCATACGGGTGCCCACTTTGGCGATGCCGCCGGCGTACATTTGTGCGTCGAGGTGTTCCGGCAACAGGAAACCGGTACCGGCGCCGCCAGGCTGCCAGCACTTGAGCTTATAACCGTCGCGCATGCCACCGGCGTAGTCTTCGAACAATTCGCGACCGGTGACGCCGAATGGCAGTTCCCACAGGCCCGGGTTCTTGACCTTGCCGGAGAAGCCCATGAGCTTGGTGCCCATGTCTTCACTGCCTTCGCGAGCCAACGATTTGTACCAGTCCACGCCGTCGGCAATGATCGCCGGCACGTTGCACAGGGTTTCAACGTTGTTCACGCAAGTCGGCTTGCCCCAAACGCCAACGGCGGCAGGGAAGGGCGGCTTGGAGCGCGGGTTGGCGCGGCGGCCTTCGAGGGAGTTGATCAGCGCGGTTTCTTCACCGCAGATGTAACGCCCGGCGCCGGTGTGGACGAACAGCTCGAAATCGAACCCACTGCCCAGAATGTTTTTACCCAACAGTCCCGCTGCCTTGGCTTCTTCCACTGCACGGTTCAGGTGCTTGGCGGCGGTGGTGTACTCGCCACGCAGGAAGATATAGCCACGGTAGGTTTTCAGTGCGCGGGCACTGATCAGCATGCCTTCGATCAGCAGATGGGGCAGTTGCTCCATCAGCATGCGGTCTTTCCAGGTGTTGGGTTCCATTTCATCCGCGTTGCACAGCAGGTAGCGGATGTTGATGGATTCGTCCTTGGGCATCAGGCCCCACTTCACGCCAGTGGGGAAGCCTGCACCGCCGCGACCTTTGAGGCCGGAGTCTTTCACGGTCTGGACGATGTCGTCCTGGGCCATGTCGGCGAAGGCCTTGCGCGCAGCGGCGTAACCGTTCTTGGCCTGGTATTCGTCGAGCCATACGGCTTCGCCGTCGTCACGCAGACGCCAGGTGAGCGGATGAGTCTCGGCCGAACGCTTGATGCGGTTGGCAGGACCGAAGGAAGTCAGGGTCATACGTAGCCCTCGAGCAATTTGGCAACGCCTGCTGGCTGCACATCACCGAAAGTGTCGTCGTCGATCATCAACGCCGGCGCCTTGTCGCAGTTGCCGAGGCAGCAGACCGGCAGCAGGGTGAAACGACCGTCGGTGGTGGTCTGGCCCAGGCCGATGCCCAGCTTGCTCTGGATTTCGCTGACCACGGATTCGTGGCCGCCGATGTAGCAGACCATGCTGTCGCAGACGCGAATGATGTGACGGCCGACCGGCTGACGGAAGATCTGGCTATAGAACGTCGCCACGCCTTCAACGTCGCTGGCCGGGATGCCGAGGATCTCGCCGATGGCGTACAGGGCGCCGTCCGGCACCCAGCCACGTTCCTTCTGGACGATCTTCAGGGCTTCGATCGACGCCGCGCGCGGGTCTTCGTAGTGATGCAGCTCGTGCTCGATGGCCGAGCGCTCGGTTTCACTCAAGGTGAAACGGTCTGTCTGGATAAGCGTGCTGTTCATGCTTAGCGGTCCACGTCGGCCATAACGAAATCGATACTACCCAGGTACGCAATCAAGTCCGCGACCATGCTGCCTTTGATCACCGAAGGGATCTGCTGCAGGTGCGGGAAGCTTGGGGTACGAATCCGGGTGCGGTAGCTCATGGTGCCGCCATCGCTCGTCAGGTAATAACTGTTGATGCCCTTGGTCGCTTCGATCATCTGGAAGGATTCGTTGGCCGGCATGACCGGGCCCCACGAAACTTGCAGGAAGTGCGTGATCAGGGTTTCGATGTGCTGCAGCGTGCGCTCTTTCGGTGGCGGCGTGGTCAGCGGGTGATCCGCCTTGTACGGGCCTTCCGGCATGTTGCGCAGGCACTGGTCGATGATCTTGATGCTCTGGCGCATCTCCTCGACGCGCACGATGCAACGGTCGTAGGCATCTCCGTTGGCGGCCAGGGGGACTTCGAACTCGAAGTTCTCGTAGCCCGAGTACGGACGCGCTTTACGCAGGTCGAAGTCGCAACCGGTCGAACGCAGGCCAGCACCGGTCACGCCCCATTCCAGGGCCTGCTTGGTGTTGTAGTCGGCGACGCCGATGGTACGGCCACGCAGGATGCTGTTGTCCAGGGCGGCTTTCTGGTATTCGTCCAGACGCTTGGGCATCCACTCGACGAAATCCTTGACCAGTTTTTCCCAGCCGCGCGGCAGGTCGTGGGCGACGCCACCGATGCGGTACCAGGCCGGGTGCAGGCGGAAACCGGTAATGGCTTCGATCACCGTGTACGCGCGCTGGCGGTCGGTGAAGGTGAAGAACACCGGGGTCATGGCGCCGACGTCCTGGATATAGGTACCCAGGAACAGCAGGTGGCTGGTGATCCGGAAGAACTCGGCCATCATGATGCGGATGACGTCGACCTTCTCCGGCACCTTGATGCCGGCCAGTTTCTCGACCGAGAGCACGTACGGCAGGTTGTTCATCACGCCGCCGAGGTAGTCGATACGGTCGGTGTACGGAATGAAGCTGTGCCAGGACTGACGCTCGGCCATCTTCTCGGCACCACGGTGGTGGTAACCGACGTCCGGCACGCAGTCGACGATCTCTTCACCGTCCAGCTGCAGGATGATGCGGAATGCACCGTGCGCCGAAGGGTGGTTAGGGCCGAGGTTGAGGAACATGTAGTCCTCATTCGGGCCGGAACGCTTCATGCCCCAGTCTTCAGGCTTGAAGCGCGCGGCTTCTTCCTCGAGCTGTTGCTTGGCCAGGGTCAGGCTGTACGGATCGAATTCGGTGGCGCGGGCAGGGAAGTCCTTGCGCAGCGGGTGACCTTCCCAGGTCGGCGGCATCATGATGCGCGACAGGTGCGGGTGGCCTTTGAAGTCGATACCGTACATGTCCCAGACTTCACGCTCGTACCAGTTGGCGTTCGGCCAGATACTGGTGACGGTCGGCAGGCTGAGGTCGCTCTCGGACAAGGCGACCTTGATCATTACGTCACTATTACGTTCGATCGACATCAAGTGATAGAACACGGAGAACTCGACGCCGTTCGGCAGTCCTTGACGCTTGGTGCGCAGACGTTCGTCCACGCCGTGCAGGTCATAGAGCATGACGTACGGCTTGGGCAGGTTGCGCAGGAAGGTCAGGACTTCGACGAGTTTGGCGCGGGCAACCCAAAGCACCGGCATGCCGGTGCGGGTAGGCTGGGCAGTAAACGCCTCCGGGCCAAAACGGTTGTTCAGTTCGACGACCACATCCTGGTCGTCTGCCTTGTAAGGCGGGATGTACAGAGCACTGCCTGTAGTCATGGTTATTTTATCGCTTTCGGTCAACGTAAAGAATGAAGCCAGTGTCTCGTTCTAGAAAGAAGAAGCAGATCTGGATCAGACTTCGTCGGGGCTGCGCAGGTTGGTGACTGCGATTCGCTGTTCGCGGCGCTTATCCTTTTCCGAAGGCATCTCGGCGCGATACACGCCTTGATCACCAACGACCCAGGAAAGCGGACGACGCTCCTGTCCAATCGACTCCTGCAACAGCATCAAGCCTTGCAGGAAAGCTTCAGGGCGGGGCGGGCAGCCAGGCACGTAGACGTCCACGGGCAGGAACTTGTCCACCCCTTGAACGACGGAGTAGATGTCGTACATGCCACCGGAGTTGGCGCACGAACCCATGGAGATGACCCATTTAGGTTCGAGCATTTGCTCGTAGAGACGCTGGATGATCGGCGCCATCTTGATGAAGCAGGTACCGGCGATAACCATGAAATCCGCCTGACGCGGCGATGCCCGGATGACCTCGGCGCCAAAGCGCGCGATGTCGTGGGGCGCCGTGAAGGCGGTGGTCATTTCCACGTAGCAACACGAAAGGCCGAAGTTATACGGCCACAGGGAGTTCTTGCGCCCCCAGTTGATCGTGCCGTTAAGCACGTCTTCGAGCTTGCCCATGAAAATGTTTTTGTGGACTTGATCTTCTAACGGATCGGAAACGGTTTCCCGTTCGCCAATCGGATACTGCTCGTTAGGAGCATCGGGGTCGATCCTGGTGAGATTGTATTGCATTGCCAAAGCCTCATTGTTTCAGCTTCGCTTGCCGCTTACGACGAGCTTCCGGAGCCCAGTCAAGGGCGCCCACTCGGAATAGGTAGACAAGGCCTGCCAACAGAATTGCTATGAAAACGAGAGCTTCGACGAATCCGGTCCAGCCGCTTTCGCGGACGGACACAGACCATGCAAAGAGAAAGAGGGCTTCGATATCGAAGATCACGAAGAGCATCGCGACCAGATAGAATTTGGCTGAGAGCCGCAAGCGGGCGCCACCTGTAGGTAGCATGCCGGACTCGAACGGTTCGTTTTTGCTGCGGCCCCAGGCTTTTGACCCGAGTAGGCTGGAAACGCCCAGCATGAAGGCACAGAGGCCGACGACGCCTAGAAGGAAAATGGCAAAGCCCCAGTTGTGGGCCATGAGTCCTGTCGCTTCGGGCATGCTGGTAATCCTTAACAGAGAGCAAAGGTCTCTGAGCTTGAAAAAGTAACAACGCAGTGACGATATGTCGCAGCAATCAATCCCGCTGATTTTATGGCTAAACACCCAGCAAGTAAAATTCCTATAGCGAAATTATTTATAGGAATAAGGACATAGCGAGCGGCAAAAGCGCCGTAGCCCTTGCGTTGCGGGCATTAGCCGGCATTTCGGGAATTATGTTTTGTAGGGAATGAAACGAACATAGTTTTGGCTAAATGATAATCAATATTGTTTGGATGGGTTTTTAAAGTGTTTATCTGGTGGGAAGTTGGGAAGTTGTCTTTTATGGGGGTTACTGCAAGTAGCGGCGGCGGACGTTTTACCGGATTTTCCCGGGTTCGATGCAACCTTCGTCAGGGATAACACCGTTCCCTGTAGGAGCAAAGCTTGCTCGCGATAGCGGTGGCAAATCCACCCTCTTGGTTGACTGTCTGGCCCTCATCGCGAGCAAGCTTTGCTCCTACGGTTGCTGTGGCATCAAATTGCGGACAAAAAAACGCCCCGAACCAGTCGGGGCGTCAGATGTGCAGCGCTGCGGTTAGCTTTCTATAGGGCCCGCAGCGGCTGATGTCTCAGGCGAAGCAGATCAGTGGAACTGTTCTTCTTCAGTCGAACCGGTCAGCGCGGTAACCGAAGACGAGCCACCCTGGATCACGGTGGTCATGTCGTCGAAGTAGCCGGTGCCCACTTCCTGCTGGTGCGCCACGAAGGTGTAGCCCTTCGATGCGTCAGCGAACTCTTGCTCTTGCAGCTTCACGTAGGCAGTCATGTCGTTGCGGGCGTAGTCGTGCGCCAGGTTGAACATGCTGTGCCACATGTTGTGAATGCCGGCCAGGGTGATGAACTGGTGCTTGTAGCCCATGGCGGACAGTTCGCGCTGGAACTTGGCGATGGTCGCGTCGTCCAGGTTTTTCTTCCAGTTGAAAGAAGGCGAGCAGTTGTACGACAGCAGTTGGTCCGGGTATTCCTTCTTGATCGCTTCGGCGAAGCGACGAGCCTCGTCCAGGTCTGGCTTGGCGGTTTCACACCAGATCAGGTCGGCGTACGGTGCGTAGGCCAGGCCGCGAGCAATCGCCTGGTCCAGGCCGGCGCGCACTTTGTAGAAGCCTTCCTGGGTGCGTTCGCCAGTCACGAATGGCTGGTCGTACGGGTCGCAGTCGGAAGTCAACAGGTCAGCTGCGTTAGCGTCGGTACGCGCCAGGATGATGGTCGGCGTACCGGCAACGTCGGCAGCCAGACGGGCAGCGGTCAGCTTCTGTACGGCTTCCTGGGTAGGAACCAGTACCTTGCCGCCCATGTGGCCGCATTTTTTCACGGAAGCCAGTTGGTCTTCGAAGTGAACGCCGGCGGCGCCTGCTTCGATCATGCTCTTCATCAGCTCGTAGGCGTTCAGTACGCCGCCGAAACCGGCTTCGGCGTCAGCCACGATGGGTGCGAAGTAGTCGATGTAGCCAGCGTCGCCCGGGTTCTTGCCGGCTTTCCACTGGATCTGGTCAGCACGACGGAACGAGTTGTTGATGCGCTTGACCACGGTTGGAACGGAGTCCACCGGGTACAGCGACTGGTCCGGGTACATCGATTCGGCGGAGTTGTTGTCCGCAGCCACTTGCCAGCCCGACAGGTAGATCGCCTGGATACCGGCTTTGACTTGTTGTACAGCCTGGCCGCCGGTCAGGGCGCCCATGCAGTTGACGAAATCTTTCTCAGGACGGAAGGCAGGCTTGGCACCCTGGGTAACCAGGTTCCACAGCTTCTCGGCGCCCATTTTTGCAAAAGTGTGCTCAGGTTGAACCGAGCCACGCAGGCGGACGACGTCAGCAGCGGAGTAATTGCGTGTCACGCCTTTCCAGCGCGGGTTCTCAGCCCAGTCTTTTTCGAGGGCTGCAATTTGCTGTTCGCGTGTCAGTGCCATGGGAGATAAACCTCGTCGCGTCTTTATGAAAAGTTGTTCTGCGGTGGAAAATTTCTGCGCTCGCTGACCAGAAGCTTAGGCGGTCAAGTCGGGTTCGGCGGAGATGGCGACGGGATGAACGATGGGCTCGAGGGGAAGTGAGCAGGTAAGGGCGAACTGGCGGGCGCATTCGGGCGTCGTGGGCCTTGGTGCGAACTTCAGTGTGATGCCGGGTTTACCTAAATACGCTTCCGTCCCTCGGGACAACTTCGTTCCAGTCGGCAACCTCGTCAAACACACCTTGTGGGCGGTACAGACACGAAGCGGTTCGCGAGGTAGGTGCGAACATCGCCTCGAAGGCCCTTGCCAGGGCCCCTGATTAGCGGGAGCGAGGCCATAATGCCTTCGCTTTTTTGCCTCGTCAAACGTTTTGTAGTGCTTTTTTTCAAGCACTACATCTTTGGTCTAATACGACTTGGCAGTCAGTTTTTGGTGCCGTGGTCCAAAGTATCGACTTTCACCCGAAGGGTCATGTCGTTCCTGCTCTGGGTCGAGTAGCTGCGAGTCAGGCCCTGTTTGTCGGCCTGAGTCTGGCCGTTCATGCCGGCCAACAGGATCCACTCACCCAGGCGGCCGGTGACGGTTGTGTCGGTGCTTTGTACGTTCACTACATCTGGACGTTCCTGGCTCATGCGGTCACGGTTGGTACTGATCGACAGGTGGACGATCTCCCCGGTGACGTTGGCCGTGACGTAAAAGCCCTGGGTCACGCTGCGGTACTCGGTCTGGCTGCGCAGGTCCCCGTAGCCGTCGATCTGGGTGCTGGTCAGCGGTACGCTCTGGCCGACCTGGATCAGCGCCGGCATGCCGTCGGTGGCCTGGATTTGCTGGATGCCACCCTCGCGGCTGGCGGTGCTGCGGTTGATGATGCGGGTCTGGCCGGGCCTGGCGCCGTTGACCGAGTAACCCTGATCGCCCTGGACGTTGTTTTCGTTGGTGTCGACGGTGATCAGCAGGCGTTTGGGCGCGGTATCGAGCTGGCCGATCAGGGTCTTAAGTTCGCCGATCTTGCGCTGATCGGCGTTGACGATGAGCTGATTGCCGTAGGCGCTGACCTGGCCGTCCTTGCCGATGAAATCCTGCGCCACTGGCAACATGTCGGCGCTGGTGTGGTAGTTCAGCGGCACGACTTCGGTGGCTGCCATGAGCGAAAAACTGCAGGTCACCAGCAGTGTGGTGAGCAGGGTGCGTAAGGACATATCCGTTATCTCCGCAATCAAAGACGTGATGTTGCCACTTTGTCGGCCAGGGGTGTGTAGGAGCGAGCCTGCTCGCGATGGTCGTCAACGATAATGCGTGAAGCCTGACACCCCGCGGCGCTCTCAAGTCCATCGCGAGCATGCTCGCTCCTATAGCTGTTGGTAGTGCCAGTTTGTCGGCCTGGGATGGGGCAAGTTGAATCGTAGACAGCAAAACGCCCCGGCATCCGAAAATGGCGGGGCGTTTTGGGGTGTAATTCAGAGCCTTTGTGGCGAGGGGATTTATCCCCGTTGGGGTGCGCAGCAGCCCTGGAGCCTGCTATAGATATCTTTCAGGCACACCGCATGCATAGGTCTGCGACTGCTGCGCAGTCGAACGGGGATAAATCCCCTCGCCACAGGGTCTCAAGCCGAATGGCGGACCATGTCCACATGCGGAATCCCTGCTTCCAGGAACTCCTCACTGACCATGTGAAAGCCCAGGCGCTCATAGAACGCCGTGGCTTGCACCTGGGCGCTGAGCTGCTGCTGCTTCAGCCCGCGCTCTTCGGCTTCGCCGATCACCGCTTGCATCAGTGCATCGCCGACTTTCAGGCCGCGCCAGTCCTTGAGTACCGACACCCGGCCGACGTGACCGTCAGGCAACAGGCGGGCAGTGCCAACCGGAAAGTCGCCTTCGAGGGCAAGGAAGTGCACGGCCGTCACATCATCGGCATCCCATTCCAACTCGGGTGGAACGGATTGCTCGGCGACGAACACCGCTTCACGAATGCGCCGGATCTCGGCGTTGTCCTTCTGCCAGTCTGCGACACGTACGTGAATCTTATTCATCGGCAAACCCCAGGCTTCCTTGCTTGACCAGTTCGCACAGCAGGCCGCGGCCATCTTCGTCGGTCAACCAGTCACCCAGGTTGTCGACGTGCAGCGCGTCGGCGGCGCAGATCATCTTCAGCAGTTCGCGCAGTTTGCCCGGCAGGTAACGGCTCTGGCCGCTGGCGAACAGCAGCAGGTCGTCATCGACTTCCGACCAGGCCAGGCGCGCGCTCGGGTTGCGGATCAGCACGGCGCCTTGCTCGAGCGCGCCGAGTACGTCGTCTTCTTCGAGGTCTTCCGGGCCGACCACCAGTTCCGGGTAGCGCGGCTCGGTCATGAACTGGCCGAACCAGGTCAGCAGCAGGCGCTCGTCGCTCATGTGTTCGGCCAGCAGGCTTTTCAAGCGGTCGAGGGCGTCGTGCTGGATCTGGTGCGGGTCGGCTGCAGGCAGGGCGTCGGCGTCGGTGTAGCGCTCTTCGTCCGGCAGGAACTGGCTGAGGAAGTCGGTGAAGTGGGTCAGCACTTCAGCGGCGCTCGGTGCGCGGAAACCTACGGAGTAGGTCAGGCAGTCGTCGACGGCCACGCCGCAATGGGCCAGACGCGGCGGCAGGTAGAGCATGTCGCCCGGCTCCAGCACCCATTCGTCGGTGGCTTCGAAGTCGGCGAGGATGCGCAGGTCCGCGTGTTGCAGCAGCGGGCTTTCGGAGTC
Organism: Pseudomonas sp. LBUM1649; assembly: GCF_059716155.1. NCBI lineage: Bacteria > Pseudomonadati > Pseudomonadota > Gammaproteobacteria > Pseudomonadales > Pseudomonadaceae > Pseudomonas > Pseudomonas sp. LBUM1649. The sequence goes on along the minus strand of NZ_CP166807.1, from coordinate 4,397,936 downwards.
GCACATCTGGCCGATTTTCCAGTTGCGCTTGCCGTGGCCTTGCAGCAGGAACACGTCGTAGTTGTCGAAGTGCGGACCGACGCTGCCACCAGGGGCGGCGAAGCTGATCATCACATCGTCGATGCGCCAGCTCGGCAGGAAGCGGAAGTTTTCCAGCAGTTCGCTGACTTCCGGCACGAATTGGTCGACGGCCTGCACCAGCAGGGTCCACTCGCGTTCCGGCAGTTTGCTGAATTCGTCCTCGGCAAACGGACCGCGACGCAATTCCCACGGACGCTCGCCGTTCTCGATGATCAGGCGCGATTCGACTTCTTCTTCCAGCGCCAGGCCGGCCAGTTCGTCGGCATCGATCGGGCTTTCGAAATCGGGAATCGCCTGACGGATCAACAGCGGTTTTTTCTGCCAGTAGTCGCGCAGGAACTCGCGTGCCGTGATGCCGCCCAGAAGTTGAAGAGGAATGTCAGGATTCATGTGTAACCTATTGAAAAAAAGCACTTTTCATACGGGAATAAAAACGCCCGGCGCGGCCGGGCGTCTTAAAAGGGTCAAGCGGTCGATCAGATGCGTTTGGCTTGCTCTACAGCGTTGCCGATGTAGTTCGCCGGAGTGAGCAGTTTCAGCTCGGCCTTGGCGGCGGCTGGCATGTCCAGGCCGTCGATGAAAGTTTGCAGCGCCTCAGGGCTGATGCCCTTGCCGCGAGTCAATTCTTTCAGCTTTTCGTACGGGTTTTCGATGTTGTAGCGACGCATGACGGTCTGGATCGGCTCGGCCAACACTTCCCAGCACGCGTCCAGGTCAGCGGCAATCTTCTGCTCGTTGAGCTCCAGTTTGCTGATGCCTTTGAGGCTGGCTTCGTACGCGATCACGCTGTGGGCGAAGCCGACACCGAGGTTGCGCAGTACGGTGGAGTCGGTCAGGTCGCGCTGCCAGCGGGAAATCGGCAGCTTGCTCGCCAGGTGCTGGAACAGCGCGTTGGCGATGCCCAGGTTGCCTTCGGAGTTTTCGAAGTCGATCGGGTTGACCTTGTGCGGCATGGTCGACGAGCCGATTTCGCCAGCAATGGTGCGCTGCTTGAAATAACCCAGGGAGATGTAGCCCCAGATATCGCGGTCGAAGTCGATCAGGATGGTGTTGAAGCGCGCGATCGCGTCGAACAGCTCGGCAATGTAGTCGTGCGGTTCGATCTGCGTGGTGTACGGGTTGAAGCCCAGGCCCAGCTCGTCTTCGATGAAGGCGCGGGCGTTGGCTTCCCAGTCGATCTCAGGGTAGGCCGACAGGTGAGCGTTGTAGTTGCCGACAGCGCCGTTGATCTTGCCCAGCAGTGGAACGGCCGCGACTTGAGCGATCTGGCGCTCCAGGCGGTAAACCACGTTTGCCAGTTCTTTGCCCAGGGTGGTCGGCGAGGCCGGTTGACCGTGGGTGCGCGACAGCATCGGCACGTCTGCAAAGCGGATCGCCAGTTCGCGGATGGCGTTGGCGGTCTGGCGCATCAGCGGCAGCATCACATCATCACGGCCTTCGCGCAGCATCAGGGCGTGGGACAGGTTGTTGATGTCCTCGCTGGTGCAGGCGAAGTGGATGAATTCGCTGACCTTGGCCAGTTCCGGCAGCTTGGCCGCTTGCTCTTTGAGCAGGTATTCGATGGCTTTTACGTCGTGGTTGGTGGTGCGCTCGATCTCTTTGACACGCTCGGCGTGCTCCAGGGAGAAGTTTTCCGCCAGGGTGTTCAATACCGCGTTGGCTTCGGCGGAGAACGCCGGCACTTCGCTGATGGCGGGGTGAGCGGCCAGGCGCTGGAGCCAGCGCACTTCAACCAAAACACGGGCACGGATCAGGCCGTACTCGCTGAAGATTGGGCGCAGGGCCTGGGTTTTGCCGGCGTAGCGGCCGTCAACAGGGGAAACCGCAGTGAGCGAAGAGAGCTGCATGGGGTGTTCTCGGACAGTCGGGCAACGAAATGGGGCGCGTATCATACATGAAAAAATCCGCCGGTCCGTCGCCAACTGACCGGCGTATTACGCGTATTGCTAAGTTCGGTGCTGTCGATGCGGGTTATTCGTTACGCATCAATGGGTAAAGCTCTTTCAGCAATTTGCGGCGGCTGATCACCAGCTGCCAGCGATGACCGCCCAATTGCCGCCACAGGCGTGCCGAACGAATGCCGGCCAGCAGCAGGGCACGAATTTTCGAGGCGTTGCTCGGTTGCTGCAGGTTGCGCATGTCACCGTGCACCTGAATGCGTTGGCGCAGGGTGCTCAGGGTGTCCTGATACAGCGCGCCGCACGCGGCGATCACGTTTTCGTGGGCCGGACCGAAGTGCTCGACCTGGGACTGAATCTGCGGCAGGCGCTTGCCGATGATCTCCAGCATGTCCTCGCGCTTGGCCAGCTGACGCTCAAGGCCCAGCATGGCCAGGGCATAGCGCAGCGGTTCGCGCTGCAGGGCGCTCGGGTCGCGTTCGAGGGCGCCGATCAATGCGCGATAGCCTTCGCGCAGGTTGATATCGTCGCCGCCATAGACTTCCAGGGTGTCCTTGGGATCGCGAATCAGCAGGCTGCCGAGCATGCAGGTCAGGCCGGCCTCGTTGGTCTGGCCGGTCTTGGCGATCTTGTCGACCAGCACCGCGGCGAGGAATACGCCGCCGAGCGCCGTCAGTTGTTCCTGGGTGGGGCTCATTGGGCCTGGCCTTTGCTAGTCCATGGTTCCGCAATTTCGATCACGCCGCCGCCGAGGCAGATCTCGCCGTCGTAGAACACCACGGACTGCCCTGGCGTGACCGCGCGTTGCGGATCATCGAAGGTCGCGCGGTAGCCGGTAGCGGTTTTCTCCAGGGTGCAGGGCTGGTCGCTCTGGCGATATCGAACCTTGGCGGTCAGCTTGCGTGGCTGGCTCAGGTCGATCGGGTTGACCCAGTAGATATCCGAAGCGAGCAGGGCGCGGGAGAACAGCCATGGGTGATCGTTACCCTGGCCAACGATCAGCTCGTTGTGTTCCAGGTCCTTGATCAGCACGTACCACGGCTCGTCGCTGGCGTCTTTCAGACCGCCGATGCCCAGGCCCTGGCGTTGGCCGATGGTGTGGTACATCAAGCCATGGTGGCGGCCGATGATTTCACCTTCGGTGGTCTTGATCTCGCCCGGTTGCGCCGGCAGGTATTGCTTGAGGAAGTCGCTGAAGCGGCGCTCGCCGATAAAGCAGATGCCGGTGGAATCCTTCTTTTTCGCGGTCGCCAGCTCGTATTTCTCGGCAATTGCGCGAACCTGCGGTTTTTCCAGCTCGCCGACCGGGAACAGGGTCTTGGCAATCTGCTCAAAGCCGACGGCATGCAGGAAGTAGCTCTGGTCCTTGTTCGGGTCCAGGCCCTTGAGCAGTTCGGTGCGGCCGTCGATGTCACGGCGACGCACGTAGTGGCCGGTGGCGATCAGGTCGGCGCCGAGCATCATGGCGTAGTCGAGGAACGCCTTGAACTTGATCTCGCGGTTGCACAGGATGTCCGGGTTCGGCGTGCGTCCGGCCTTGTATTCGGCCAGGAAATGCTCGAACACGTTGTCCCAGTACTCGGCGGCGAAGTTGGCGGTGTGCAGCTTGATGCCAATCTTGTCGCACACGGCCTGGGCGTCCGCCAGGTCGTCCATGGCGGTGCAGTATTCGGTTCCGTCGTCTTCTTCCCAGTTCTTCATGAACAGGCCTTCCACCTCATAGCCCTGCTCGATCAGCAGGAGGGCGGAAACGGAAGAGTCCACGCCGCCGGACATGCCGACAATGACGCGCTTCTTTTGTGTGTCAGAAGGGGCTGGATCACGCATAGGGATTCAATGAGTGTCTTGAAAAAGGACGCGATTCTAACAGGCAACAGCCTGCAAGGCTAAAGAGAAGGACGGATCAATTCGAGACCGAAGTGTTGACCGCCCAGATAGTCGTCGATGCAGCGGATGATCAGTTCGCTGCGCCAATTGTCGCGCTGCTCGATTAATTCCTCGCGGGTCAACCACTTAGTGCCGACGATGCCGTCGTCCAGTTGATACTCGGGGTGATGTTTCAGCGGTTTGGCGATGAAGCAGACCCGTTGGTAGGTCACGCCGTTGCTCGGGGCGGTATACAGATAAATGCCCAGTACGCCGGTGGGTTCGATGTCCCAGCCGGTTTCCTCGAGGGTTTCGCGCACGGCGGCTTCGGTCAGGGTTTCGTTCGGGTCCAGGTGGCCGGCCGGCTGGTTGAGCACCACGCGTCCGTGCTTGAGTTCCTCGACCATCAGGAAGCGGCCGTTGTCTTCGACGATGGTGGCGACGGTGATGTGGGGTTGCCAGTCCATTAATTTGCCTCGAATCATTGTAGGAGCAAAGCTTGCTCGCGATGGTATCACTGCGGTGTATCCGGAATATCGCGGTGCCTGCATCGCGAGCAAGCTTTGCTCCTACGGGATGTTGGTGTGTCAGAAACAGAAAACCCGGCACTTGGGCCGGGGTTTCTTTACATCACTACAGCCTTACACCAACGCTGCAACCGCCGCGTTGAAAGTTGCGCTCGGGCGCATGGCCTTGCTGATCAGCTCGGCGTCGGCGTGGTAGTAACCGCCGATGTCCACTGGCTTGCCCTGAACAGCGTTGAGCTCGGCAACGATGGTTGCTTCGTTCTCGGTCAGGGTCTTGGCCAGGGTCGCGAACTGCGCTTGCAGTGCAGCGTCTTCAGTCTGGGCAGCCAGGGCCTGAGCCCAGTACAGCGCCAGGTAGAAGTGGCTGCCGCGGTTGTCGATGTTGCCGACTTTGCGCGATGGCGACTTGTTGTTGTCCAGGAACTGGCCGGTGGCCTGATCCAGGGTCTTGGCCAGAACCAGCGCCTTGGGGTTGTCGTAGGTCATGCCCAGGTGCTCAAGGGAAGCGGCCAGGGCCAGGAACTCGCCCAGGGAATCCCAACGCAGGAAGTTTTCTTCCAGCAGTTGTTGAACGTGCTTCGGAGCCGAACCGCCAGCGCCGGTTTCGAACAGACCGCCGCCATTCATCAGCGGAACGATCGACAGCATCTTGGCGCTGGTGCCCAGTTCCATGATCGGGAACAGGTCAGTCAGGTAGTCGCGCAATACGTTGCCGGTCACCGAGATGGTGTCCTTGCCGGCGCGGGTGCGCTGCAGGGTGAACTTCATCGCGTCAACGGGTGCCATGATCTGGATGTCCAGGCCGGCAGTGTCGTGATCCTTCAGGTAAGCCTGAACTTTCTCGATCACTACGCCGTCGTGGGCACGCATTGGGTCCAGCCAGAAGATCGCTGGAGTGCTGCTTGCGCGAGCACGGTTGACGGCCAGTTTGACCCAGTCCTGGATCGGCGCGTCCTTGGTCTGGCACATGCGGAAGATGTCGCCGGCTTCAACCGACTGTTCCAGCAGCAGGGTGCCATCGGTGCCGGTCACGCGGACAACGCCGTTGGTCTTGATCTGGAAAGTCTTGTCGTGGGAACCGTACTCTTCGGCTTTTTTCGCCATCAGGCCAACGTTCGGCACGCTGCCCATGGTGGTTGGATCGAAAGCGCCATTGGCCTTGCAGTCTTCAATGACTGCCTGGTAGATGGTGGCGTAGCAGCGATCCGGGATCACGGCCTTGGTGTCGTGCAGCTGGCCGTCGGTGCCCCACATCTTGCCCGAGTCACGGATCATCGCTGGCATCGAGGCGTCGACGATGACGTCGCTCGGCACGTGCAGGTTGGTGATGCCTTTGTCGGAGTTGACCATGGCCAACGACGGACGAACGGCGTAGACCGCCTGGATGTCCGCTTCGATGGCGGCTTGCTGCTCGGCAGGCAAAGCCTTGATGCGCGAGTACAGGTCACCGATGCCGTTGTTCAGGTTGAAGCCGATCTGCGCCAGCACGTCAGCGTGCTTGGCCAGGGCGTCTTTGTAGAACTCGGCAACGATCTGGCCGAACATGATCGGGTCGGAGACCTTCATCATGGTGGCTTTGAGGTGGACCGACAGCAGCACGCCTTGTTGCTTGGCGCTTTCGATCTCGGCCGCGATGAAGCTGCGCAGGGCGTTTTTGCTCATGACCGCGCAATCGAGGATCTCACCGGCATGTACGCTGGTTTTTTCCTTCAGGACGGTGGTGGTGCCGTCTTGAGCGATCAGTTCGATTTTAACGGCGCCGGCGGCGTCGATCAGGGCGGCTTTTTCGCTGCCGTAGAAATCACCGCTGCTCATGTGCGCGACGTGGGACTTGGAGTCCGCAGCCCAGGCGCCCATTTTGTGCGGGTGCTTGCGCGCGTAGTTCTTTACCGACAGCGGAGCGCGACGGTCGGAGTTGCCTTCGCGCAGTACCGGGTTCACGGCGCTGCCCTTGATCTTGTCGTAGCGCGCCTTGGCTTCTTTGTCGGCGTCGCTGCTCACGGTCTCCGGGTAGTCCGGCAGGGCGTAGCCCTGGGCTTGCAGTTCCTTGATCGCGGCTTGCAGTTGCGGAACCGAGGCGCTGATGTTCGGCAGCTTGATGATGTTGGCTTCAGGCGTAACGGCCAGGGCGCCCAGTTCGGCGAGGTGGTCGGCTACGGCTTTGTCGCCCAATTGCTCGGGGAAGCTGGCCAGGATGCGCCCTGCAAGAGAGATATCGCGGGTTTCAACGGCGATATCAGCCGAGGCGGTGAAGGCCTCTACGATAGGCAACAGTGAATAGGTGGCGAGGGCGGGAGCTTCGTCGGTGAAGGTATAGATGATCTTCGAGCGGGTGGGCATATTCGGATTAACTCTCTCTTCTTTGCTAAAGCGTGCGCAGAAACTCGAGGGGCGCCGGGTAAGCGCGTTCGTTCAAAGTCATCCATGAGCCGAATATCGAGATTTCGTTGCTGTGATGTTGGGTGCATCAGTAGGGCGTCAAGCAGCCGGGCTGCGGTAACAGGCCGGATTGTCGGGCGGAAAAGCTCGTCATAGAACATCTCAGCCGTCGTGACCCTTTAGTCAGCGGGCCGCATTATACATAGGTTGCTGGCAATCTGCCGATGGTTCATACACAACGATTGTCGTCCATTGGTCTAAAGGTCGCAGGGACGAGCAAGGCGTAAGGTCATTCGTCGTGCTTGAGTTTGGCGCTTTTCCCTTTGCTTTCAGGCTTGTAGGTCGCAGGTAACGTGGCTTTGCGGCATATGAATGGAACATAGGGTTTGCGCGCCGATTTAACTGGGTTACGCTCGAACCAAGCCAGATGTTCAATCCAATCAATGGAGTTCAGCATGGGTTACAAGAAGATTCAGGTTCCAGCCGTCGGCGACAAAATCACCGTCAATGCAGACCATTCTCTCAATGTTCCTAATAACCCGATCATTCCCTTCATCGAAGGCGACGGCATTGGTGTCGACATCAGCCCGGTCATGATCAAGGTTGTCGATGCTGCTGTGAAAAAGGCTTACGGCGGCGAGCGCAAGATTTCCTGGATGGAAGTGTACGCCGGGGAAAAAGCGACTCAGGTTTACGATCAGGACACCTGGCTGCCTCAGGAAACCCTGGACGCGGTCAAGGATTACGTGGTTTCCATCAAGGGCCCGCTGACCACGCCGGTCGGTGGCGGTATCCGTTCCCTCAACGTGGCCCTGCGCCAGCAACTCGACCTGTATGTCTGCCTGCGCCCGGTGCGTTGGTTTGAAGGCGTGCCAAGCCCGGTCAAGAAGCCAGGCGACGTCGACATGACGATCTTTCGCGAGAACTCCGAAGACATCTATGCCGGCATCGAGTGGAAGGCCGGTACCCCGGAAGCCACCAAGGTCATCAAGTTCCTTAAAGAAGAAATGGGCGTTACCAAGATCCGTTTCGACGAAAACTGCGGTATCGGCGTCAAGCCGGTGTCCCTGCAAGGCACCAAGCGCCTGGCGCGCAAGGCCCTGCAATATGTGGTCGACAACGATCGCGATTCGCTGACCATCGTGCACAAAGGCAACATCATGAAGTTCACCGAAGGTGCCTTCAAGGAATGGGCCTACGAAGTGGCGGCTGAAGAATTTGGCGCGACGCTGCTCGACGGCGGTCCGTGGATGCAGTTCAAGAACCCGAAAACCGGCAAGAACGTCATCGTCAAGGATGCCATCGCCGACGCCATGCTCCAGCAGATCCTGCTGCGCCCGGCCGAGTACGATGTGATCGCGACCCTGAACCTGAACGGCGACTACCTCTCCGACGCCCTGGCGGCGGAAGTGGGCGGTATCGGTATCGCGCCGGGCGCCAACCTGTCCGACACCGTGGCCATGTTCGAAGCCACCCACGGTACCGCACCTAAGTACGCCGGCAAGGACCAGGTGAACCCGGGGTCGTTGATCCTGTCGGCTGAAATGATGCTGCGCCACATGGGCTGGACCGAAGCGGCCGACCTGATCATCAAGGGCACCAACGGCGCGATTTCCGCCAAGACCGTGACCTATGACTTCGAGCGCTTGATGGAGGGCGCCAAGCTGGTTTCCTCGTCTGGCTTCGGCGATGCGTTGATCTCGCACATGTAACAAAACCCAGGCATGCGAAAACCGCCCGGCTCAAGCGATTGAACCGGGCGGTTTTTTTATGACTGGGTGACGGTGCTGCGTTAAACCGTAACTGTCTGTTGCGTAGCAGGTGTAGTGACCTTCGTCGTATCGACAGGGGCGCCGATGTTGACGGCGTGCAGGCCTTTAGGCCCCTGGATAATCTCGAAGACAACGGCTTGCCCGGCTTTCAGGGTTTTATAACCCTCCATTTGAATGGCCGAGTAGTGAGCAAACAGGTCTTCCGATTTGCCGTCCTCGTTGATGAAACCGTAACCCTTGGCGTTGTTGAACCATTTCACCTTGCCGCTGACCTTGACACCTGACATACCAACTCCCTCTGCAACAGACTCCATCACTGGAGTATCATCCAGTACATCCGCAGTCACTTCTTAGAAAAAAAGTTGACTCCGCGGACCTTTTTTACCCACTGTGGGCTCTATTGGTTGTAACACCGTTTTGCCGATAGTCAAGCTGACCAGGCAGTCGGAGTTGAAATCGCCCAAGACCGCCCCCACCACTGTATTTGCACAACTGACGAACCTTTCTTTCCATGCATGCAATCAGCCAGATTCGACTAACATTCAATCAGGATCGCCCGACTCTCCAGAAAGATCGCCCGGAGGAACACGACGACGATTCCGCAGGCATTGCTGTTCAGGAGGCCAAGCCTGCTTTACAGGCGCCGCCGATGTACAAGGTGGTTTTGTTCAATGATGACTACACACCGATGGATTTCGTCGTCGAAGTGCTCGAGGTGTTTTTTAACCTGAATCGCGAGCTGGCGACCAAGGTCATGCTGGCTGTCCATACAGAAGGGCGGGCAGTATGTGGAGTGTTTACCCGCGACATCGCCGAGACAAAGGCCATGCAGGTCAACCAGTACGCCAGGGAAAGCCAGCATCCGCTACTCTGTGAAATCGAGAAGGACGGTTAATCGCCGACCACTTGGGTATGAGGTGAAGCTATGTTAAACCGCGAGCTCGAAGTCACCCTCAATCTTGCCTTCAAGGAGGCTCGTTCGAAGCGTCATGAATTCATGACCGTCGAACATCTCCTGCTGGCCCTATTGGACAATGAGGCTGCCGCCACCGTTTTGCGTGCGTGCGGCGCGAACCTCGACAAACTCAAGCATGACCTGCAGGAGTTCATCGACTCCACCACGCCATTGATCCCCGTGCATGACGAGGATCGTGAGACCCAGCCAACCCTGGGCTTCCAGCGTGTACTGCAACGTGCTGTGTTTCACGTACAGAGCTCGGGCAAACGCGAAGTGACTGGCGCCAACGTGCTGGTCGCGATCTTCAGTGAGCAAGAGAGTCAGGCGGTGTTCCTGCTGAAACAGCAGAGCGTTGCCCGCATCGATGTCGTCAACTACATCGCCCACGGCATTTCCAAGGTGCCTGGGCACGGCGATCACTCCGAGGGTGAGCAAGATATGCAGGACGACGAGGGCGGTGAGTCTTCATCTTCAGGCAATCCACTGGATGCTTATGCCAGCAACCTTAATGAGCTCGCGCGCCAGGGTCGAATCGATCCATTGGTAGGCCGTGAGATGGAAGTCGAGCGCGTCGCCCAGATCCTGGCCCGCCGCCGCAAGAACAATCCGCTGCTGGTGGGCGAGGCGGGCGTGGGTAAAACCGCGATTGCCGAAGGCCTGGCCAAGCGCATTGTCGACAATCAGGTGCCGGACCTGCTGGCCAACAGCGTGGTGTACTCCCTCGATCTGGGTGCCTTGCTGGCCGGGACCAAATACCGCGGCGATTTCGAGAAGCGCTTCAAGGCGTTGCTCAATGAGCTGAAAAAACGTCCGCAGGCGATCCTGTTCATCGACGAAATCCACACCATCATCGGTGCGGGTGCCGCGTCCGGTGGCGTCATGGATGCCTCGAACCTGCTCAAGCCGCTGCTGTCGTCCGGTGATATCCGCTGCATCGGCTCGACCACCTTCCAGGAATTCCGCGGGATCTTCGAGAAGGACCGTGCCCTGGCTCGGCGCTTCCAGAAGGTCGATGTGTCGGAGCCGTCGGTGGAAGACACCATCGGTATTCTGCGGGGCCTGAAAGGGCGTTTCGAGTCCCATCACAATATCGAATACAGTGATGAGGCCCTGCGCGCCGCTGCCGAACTGGCTTCGCGCTACATCAATGACCGGCACATGCCGGACAAGGCCATCGACGTCATCGACGAGGCCGGTGCCTACCAGCGCCTGCAGCCGGTGGAGAAACGGGTAAAACGCATCGAAGTGCCTCAAGTCGAGGACATCGTCGCGAAAATCGCGCGGATTCCGCCAAAACACGTCACCAGTTCCGACAAGGAACTGCTGCGTAACCTTGAGCGTGACCTGAAGCTGACGGTGTTTGGTCAGGATGCTGCAATCGATTCGTTGGCGACCGCGATCAAACTGTCCCGTGCCGGCCTCAAGTCGCCTGACAAGCCAGTCGGTTCGTTCCTGTTCGCAGGTCCCACCGGTGTCGGTAAAACCGAAGCGGCACGTCAGCTGGCCAAGGCGCTGGGGGTCGAGCTGATTCGCTTCGACATGTCCGAGTACATGGAGCGCCACACCGTATCGCGTCTGATCGGTGCGCCTCCAGGCTATGTCGGGTTCGATCAGGGCGGTCTGCTGACCGAAGCCATCACCAAGCAGCCACACTGCGTGCTGTTGTTAGATGAAATCGAGAAGGCGCATCCGGAAGTCTTCAACCTGCTGCTGCAGGTCATGGACCACGGGACGCTGACCGATAACAACGGGCGCAAGGCCGACTTCCGCAACGTGATCGTCATCATGACGACCAACGCCGGTGCCGAAACCGCAGCCCGTGCTTCGATCGGTTTCACCCATCAGGACCACTCGTCCGATGCGATGGAAGTGATCAAGAAGAGCTTCACGCCAGAGTTCCGCAACCGTCTGGACACCATCATCCAGTTTGGTCGCCTCAGCCATGAGGTCATCAAGAGCGTGGTGGACAAGTTCCTTACCGAACTTCAGGCGCAGCTGGAAGACAAGCGTGTATTGCTGGAAGTCACCGATGCGGCCCGCAGCTGGTTGGCGGCCGGCGGTTACGACTCGGCGATGGGCGCACGTCCCATGGCGCGCCTGATCCAGGACAAGATCAAGCGTCCACTGGCGGAGGAAATCCTCTTTGGCGAACTGGCCGAACATGGCGGTGTGGTACACATCGACATCAAGGACGGCGAGCTGACCTTCGAGTTCGAAACCACGGCTGAAATGGCCTGACGTTCGGAAGCAAAACAAAAAGGCGCCGAGAGGCGCCTTTTTGCTGTCTGCTGTTCTGATCGTTCCCACGCTCCGCGTGGGAATGCAGCCCGGGACGCTCCGCGTCCCTTTAAGAGCCGAACGCGGAGCGTCCGTTGAGGCATTCCCACGCAGAGCGTGGGAACGATCGATCACGCGCAAACAAAAACGCCCGGCATAAGCCGGGCGTCTTGTATTGACCTGATTAACGAGCGCGGTAAGTGATGCGCCCTTTGCTCAAGTCATAGGGCGTCAGCTCGACGCGCACCTTGTCACCGGTAAGAATACGAATGTAGTTCTTGCGCATCTTGCCGGAAATATGCGCGGTTACGACGTGCCCGTTTTCCAACTCCACACGAAACATGGTGTTGGGCAGGGTGTCGACGACAGTGCCTTCCATTTCGAAGCTGTCTTCTTTCGACATGCAGTAAAGCCCTCGGTGTCCAATGAATGGCCCGGTGCAACTGCGCCAGGCAAAAGCGGCGTGCATTGTGCCCGAAAAGTGGTGTTTAAGCCAAGGGGTTTAGGGCTTGCTTTAGTTCAGAACAACCCAGCGCTGGTTTATCAGCAGTTCGATGGGGCGATACTGGGTCTTGTAGCTCATTTTTTTGCAGTTCTTGATCCAGTAGCCCAGGTAAACCGCGTCCAGCCCCAGGCGTCGGGCCTCGGCAATTTGCCAGAGTATGGCGTAGCGCCCCAAGCTGCGGCGCTCTTCGGCGGGCTCATAGAAGGTGTAGACCGCCGACAGACCGTTCGGCAGAAGGTCGGTGACGGCGATGGCCAGCAACTGGCCTTGGAGGCGGAATTCGTAGAACCGTGAAAATGGCAGGTCGCGGACCAGAAAGGTCGAAAACTGATCGCGGCTGGGCGGGTACATGTCGCCATCGGCATGGCGTTCTTCGATGTAGCGCTGATAAAGATCGAAATACTCTTCGCTGAAACCTGGCTTGGCGGGGCGGACCTGCAAGTCGGCGTTGCGTTTGAAAATGCGTTTTTGCTGACGATTGGGTGTGAATTGCCCTATAGGAATGCGCGCCGGTACGCACGCATTGCAATTCTGGCAATGGGGTCGATACAGATGGTCGCCACTGCGCCGAAAACCCATTTCAGACAGATCTGCATAGACGTGCACATCCATGGGCTGGCTAGGGTCGAGAAACAGGGTGGTGGCCTGCTCCTCGGGCAGATAACTGCAGGAGTGGGGTTGAGTGGCATAAAACTTCAAACGCGCCAACTCGGTCATGATCAACCCTCGGGATAAGCTTTTGAATAAGTGTAAGCCACGCGCGCCAAAGTCGCTCAGCAAACCCAGGTTGCACGATTGGGTTGGTCCAGATGCTGCGCCAGGTAATCGGCAAACACACGGCGCGGAATCGCCCGCGCGCCCAGGCTGTGCAAATGGTCGGTGGGCATCTGGCAGTCGATGAGCACAAAACCCGAGTCTTTCAGATGTCGCACCAGTGTGGCAAAGCCAAATTTCGAGGCATTGTCGGCAAGGCTGAACATGGATTCGCCGAAAAACAATTGGCCCATCGCCAGGCCATACAACCCACCCACCAGTTCATCCTGGTCCCAGACCTCAACCGAATGCGCATGGCCGCGACTGTGCAACTCGATATAGGCGTTCTGCATGGCTTCGGTGATCCAGGTGCCGTCTGCATACTCCCGGGGAGCGGCGCAGGCGCGGATGACTGCGGCAAAATCCTGATCGAAGGTCACCTGGTAGCGTTGTTGGCGCAGGAGCTTGTTCAGGCTGCGGGACACGTGCAGTTCATCGGGAAACAGCACGGTGCGAGGGTCCGGCGACCACCAGAGAATCGGCTGCCCTTCGGAAAACCAGGGGAAACAACCATGGCGGTAAGCCTGGATCAATCGATCGGCGGACAGGTCGCCACCGGCCGCCAGCAATCCGTTGGGATCGCGCATGGCCTTTTCCAGCGCCGGGAACGTCAGGGTGTTGCGTTGTAACCAAGTCAGCATGGCGTCAGGGCTTACAGAAGGGGAGGGCGATGGCGGGCGTCGGGCCCGCCGTAAAGTGTGCCGTCAAACAGCGGGAATGTCGTCGAGGTATTTTTCCGCGTCCAGGGCGGCCATGCAGCCGGCGCCAGCGGAGGTGACGGCCTGGCGATACACGTGATCGGCGACGTCACCCGCGGCAAACACGCCTTCGATGGCGGTTGCCGTCGCATTGCCTTCGCTGCCGCCGTTTACCAGCAGATAACCATCACGCATTTCCAGTTGACCGGCGAACAGGTCAGTATTGGGCTTGTGACCGATGGCGATGAACACGCCAGTCAGCGGCAACTCCGTGAGTGCGCCGGTATGACTGTCGCGCAGGCGCGCGCCGGTCACGCCGCTGGCGTCACCCAGTACCTCGTCCAGATTCTGGTTCCAGTGCAGGCGAATATTGCCCTTGGCGGCCTTTTCAAAGAGTTTGTCCTGAAGAATCTTTTCCGAGCGCAACTTGTCGCGACGGTGAATCAGATGGACTTCCCGGGCTATGTTCGACAGATAGAGCGCCTCTTCAACGGCGGTATTGCCACCGCCCACCACCGCGACCACCTGGTTGCGATAGAAGAAGCCGTCGCAGGTCGCGCAGGCTGAAACCCCTCTGCCGGCAAAGGTCTCTTCCGAGGGCAGCCCCAGATACTGTGCCGAGGCGCCAGTGGCAATAATCAGGGCGTCGCAGGTATAAGTGCCGCTGTCACCGATGAGTTCGAAGGGGCGTTGTTGCAACTTGGCGGTATGGATGTGGTCGTAAACGATCTCGGTGGCGAAACGCTCGGCGTGTTTTTGCATGCGTTCCATCAGTACTGGCCCGGTAAGGCCTTCGACATCGCCAGGCCAGTTATCGACTTCCACGGTGGTGGTGAGCTGGCCACCTGCCTGTATGCCGGTAATGACAACGGGTTTGAGGTTGGCGCGAGCGGCATACACGGCTGCGCTGTAGCCCGCGGGACCGGAACCCAGGATGATCAGGCGGGAATGCTTCGCTTCGCTCATAAAAACACCTCATAAGCCTTTGTCACAAAAGAGAATGCGTGCTCAAATTGAGTCGCACGTAATGTGCTTTGACTATGCTACACCCAAGAGTTGCCAGCATGGCATCGTACGTACAAACCCGTACAATGCCTGGCTGTAACAGTGTTTGTAACAAAATAGGCATCGCCTTTCGTGTTTATGAAAACCGATGCGCAGTGTTAAAAGTAGTCCCGGTTACGCCTGTTAACTTTTTTACCTGCCTGGATTGGGCAGTTTTATAGTCATTCAACAGATGGACGCGCCGTTGGCGCAGGAAAAACAGGTTTTGAAGAAATCCACCGCAGCACCCAAAACAGTCGTTCCACTCTGGCGCCAGCACTTGCACTACCGCCTCAAGGAAGGTGCATTGATCGCCATCGGTGCGTTGTGCCTGTTCCTGATGATGGCCTTGCTGACCTATGGCAAGGACGATCCGGGCTGGAGCCATAACAGCAAGATCGACGACGTGCAGAACTTCGGCGGCCCGGCGGGCTCCTACAGCGCCGATATCCTGTTCATGGTGCTCGGTTACTTTGCCTATATCTTTCCGCTGTTGCTGGCGATCAAGGCCTATCAGATCTTCCGCCAACGCCACGAGCCGTGGGAGTGGAGCGGCTGGCTGTTCTCCTGGCGCCTGATCGGCCTGGTGTTCCTGGTGCTGTCCGGTGCCGCGCTGGCGCACATTCATTTCCATGCCGCGACCGGTCTGCCGGCCGGCGCTGGCGGGGCGCTAGGCGAGAGTCTTGGCGAACTGGCGAAGAACGCGCTGAACATCCAGGGCAGCACACTGCTGTTCATCGCCCTGTTCCTGTTCGGCCTCACGGTGTTCACCGACCTGTCATGGTTCAAGGTGATGGACGTTACCGGCAAGATCACCCTCGACCTGTTCGAACTGTTCCAGGGCGCCGCCAATCGCTGGTGGGCGGCCCGTACCGAGCGCAAGCAACTGGTGGCGCAACTGCGTGAAGTCGATGAGCGCGTGCACGATGTGGTCGCGCCGTCCGTCACCGACAAGCGTGAACAGGCCAAGGTCAAGGAGCGCCTGATCGAGCGCGAGCAGGCCCTGAGCAAGCACATGTCCGAG
This sequence comes from Pseudomonas sp. LBUM1649, assembly GCF_059716155.1. Lineage (NCBI taxonomy): Bacteria > Pseudomonadati > Pseudomonadota > Gammaproteobacteria > Pseudomonadales > Pseudomonadaceae > Pseudomonas > Pseudomonas sp. LBUM1649. Next base: position 4,382,094 of record NZ_CP166807.1, on the reverse strand, counting down.
CGTGAGAAGCAGGTGCCGCCGGTGATCGCCCCGGCGCCACCCAAGCCGCCAGCGCCGAGCAAACGCGTGGAAAAAGAGAAACAGGCGCCGTTGTTCGTCGACAGCGCCGTGGAAGGCACCTTGCCGCCGATCTCGATTCTCGACCCGGCGGAAAAGAAACAACTCAATTACTCGCCCGAATCCCTGGCGGCCGTCGGCCACCTGCTGGAAATCAAGCTCAAGGAATTCGGCGTCGAAGTCACCGTGGATTCGATCCACCCGGGTCCGGTGATTACCCGTTACGAGATCCAGCCAGCGGCCGGGGTCAAGGTCAGCCGTATCTCCAACCTGGCGAAAGACCTGGCCCGTTCCCTGGCCGTGACCAGTGTGCGCGTGGTGGAAGTGATTCCGGGCAAGACCACGGTCGGTATCGAGATTCCCAACGAAGACCGGCAGATCGTGCGCTTCTCCGAAGTGCTGTCGACCCCCGAGTACGACAACTTCAAGTCCCCGGTGACCCTGGCCCTGGGCCATGACATCGGCGGCAAGCCGGTGATCACTGACCTTGCGAAGATGCCGCACCTGCTGGTAGCCGGTACCACCGGTTCCGGTAAGTCGGTGGGGGTGAACGCGATGATCCTGTCGATCCTGTTCAAGTCTGGCCCGGAAGACGCCAAGCTGATCATGATCGACCCGAAAATGCTCGAGCTGTCGATCTACGAAGGCATTCCGCACCTGCTGTGCCCGGTGGTCACCGACATGAAGGACGCCGCCAACGCCTTGCGCTGGAGCGTCGCCGAGATGGAGCGACGCTACAAGCTGATGGCGAAGATGGGCGTGCGTAACCTGTCCGGCTTCAATGCCAAGGTCAAGGAGGCGCAGGACGCCGGCGAGCCGTTGAGCGATCCGTTGTACAAGCGCGAAAGCATCCACGACGAAGCGCCATTGCTGCAGAAGCTGCCGACCATCGTCGTGGTCGTCGATGAATTCGCCGACATGATGATGATCGTCGGCAAGAAGGTTGAAGAACTGATCGCCCGTATCGCCCAGAAGGCGCGGGCGGCGGGTATTCACCTGATCCTCGCGACCCAGCGCCCGTCGGTGGACGTGATCACCGGTCTGATCAAGGCCAACATCCCGACCCGCATGGCGTTCCAGGTGTCGAGCAAGATCGACTCGCGGACCATCATCGACCAGGGCGGCGCCGAACAATTGCTGGGTCACGGTGACATGTTGTACATGCCGCCGGGTACCAGCCTGCCGATCCGGGTGCACGGCGCGTTCGTTTCCGACGATGAGGTTCACCGCGTGGTCGAGGCCTGGAAACTGCGCGGTGCGCCGGAATACAACGATGACATCCTCAACGGTGTCGAAGAGGCGGGCAGCGGCTTTGAAGGCAGCAGCGGTGGCGGCGATGGCGATGATCCCGAGGCCGACGCGCTGTATGACGAAGCAGTGCAGTTCGTCCTGGAAAGCCGTCGCGCGTCCATCTCCGCGGTTCAGCGCAAGCTGAAGATCGGCTACAACCGCGCCGCGCGCATGATCGAAGCCATGGAAATGGCCGGGGTCGTGACGTCCATGAACACCAACGGTTCGCGTGAAGTCCTGGCCCCTGGCCCGGTACGCGACTGACCCGATACTGAAAAGGGGCGGCGTCTCGAGGCTCCGCCCGCACTCCCACGAATGTTATGAGGACTCCCATGCGTCTGATCCGCATGCTGTTGCTGCCGGTACTGGCTTTGAGCACGCTCTCGGCCCACGCCGATGACAAGGACGTGGCACGCCTGACCCAATTGCTGGAAAAATCCCAGACCCTGACCGCACGTTTCTCCCAGCTGACCCTGGATGGCACCGGTACCCAGTTGCAGGAAACCGCCGGCGAGATGTCGCTACAGCGTCCGGGCCTGTTCTATTGGCACACCAATGCGCCTGCCGAGCAGACCATGGTCTCCGACGGTAAAAAGGTCACCTTGTGGGACCCGGATCTGGAACAGGCCACCATCAAGAACCTCGATCAGCGCCTGACCCAGACGCCAGCGCTGCTGCTGTCCGGTGACGTGTCGAAGATCAGCCAGAGCTTCGATATCAGCGCCAAGGAAGCCGGCGGCGTGATCGACTTCACCCTGAAGCCGAAAACCAAGGACACCCTGTTCGACAGCCTGCGCCTGTCGTTCCGCAATGGCCTGGTCAACGACATGCAGCTGATCGACAGTGTCGGCCAGCGCACCAATATCCTGTTCACCGGGGTGAAGGCCAACGAGCCGATCCCGGCCTCCAAGTTCAAGTTCGACATTCCCAAAGGGGCGGACGTGATCCAGGAGTAAGACACCGGACCTGTGGGCGGGCTTTTGTGGTGAGGGGATTTATCCCCGTTCGGCTGCGCAGCAGTCGCGAAATCATTGCATGCGTAATTACTGATACTCCGCAGTAGCATTTTTTGGGGGCGCTTCGCGGCCCAACGGGGCGGTGCGACGTTTCGCTAAATCCCCTCACCACAGGTTCGCAGCAGGCTTGAGAGAGTTGTACTACCCGAGGTTTCATAATTAGTGATGGACCTGTTTCGCAGCACCCCGATCGCCCAACCATTGGCCGCCCGTTTGCGGGCGACCAACCTGGACGAGTATGTCGGTCAGGAACACGTGCTCGCTCGCGGCAAGCCATTGCGCGAAGCCCTGGAGCAGGGTGCCCTGCATTCGATGATTTTCTGGGGGCCGCCGGGGGTGGGCAAGACCACCCTGGCGCGGCTGCTGGCGGAAGTATCGGAGGCGCATTTCGAAACGGTGTCGGCGGTGCTCGCCGGCGTGAAGGAAATCCGCCAGGCGGTGGAAATCGCCAAGCAGCAGGCCGCGCAGTACGGCCGACGGACGATTCTGTTCGTCGACGAAGTGCACCGTTTCAACAAGTCCCAGCAGGATGCGTTCCTGCCGTATGTCGAAGACGGCACGCTGATTTTCATCGGCGCGACCACGGAAAACCCCTCGTTCGAACTCAACAACGCCTTGCTATCCCGGGCGCGGGTTTATGTGCTCAAAAGCCTCGACGAAGCCGCCTTGCGCAAACTGGTGCACCGCGCGCTGACCGAAGAGCGCGGCTTGGGCAAGCGCAACCTGACCCTCAGCGATGAAGGCTTCCAGATGCTGCTGGCGGCCGCCGATGGCGATGGCCGGCGCTTGCTCAATCTGCTGGAAAACGCCTCGGACCTGGCCGAAGACAACAGCGAGATCGGCACCGATCTGCTGCAAAGCCTGCTCGGTGATACCCGTCGGCGGTTCGACAAGGGTGGCGAAGCGTTCTACGACCAGATCTCCGCGCTGCACAAGTCCGTGCGTGGCTCCAACCCCGACGGCGCGTTGTACTGGTTCGCGCGCATGATCGATGGCGGCTGCGATCCGCTGTACCTGGCCCGGCGCGTGGTGCGCATGGCCAGCGAAGACATCGGCAATGCCGACCCGCGTGCGCTGAGCCTGTGCCTGGCGGCGTGGGAAGTGCAGGAGCGCCTCGGCAGCCCCGAAGGCGAACTGGCGGTGGCGCAGGCCATTACGTATCTGGCTTGCGCGCCGAAAAGCAACGCGGTGTACATGGGCTTCAAGACCGCACTGCGTGCTGCCGCCGAGCACGGCTCGCTGGAAGTGCCACTGCATTTGCGCAATGCGCCGACCAAGCTGATGAAACAGCTCGGTTATGGCGACGAATACCGTTATGCCCATGACGAACCCGATGCCTACGCCGCCGGGGAAGACTACTTCCCGGAAGAACTTGACCCGATCCCCTTCTATCAGCCGGTGCCCCGTGGCCTGGAGCTGAAGATTGGCGAAAAGCTCAATCACCTGGCGAAACTCGACCGTTTAAGCCCCCGGCAGCGGAGAAAATAGTGCTTGCCTTGATCGTTGCGGTTTCCGTCGGCGGGGTGGCTGGCACCTTGCTACGCTTTGCCACGGGTAACTGGATCAACGCTAATTGGCCGCGGCACTTCTATACCGCCACGCTGGCCGTTAATATCGTCGGCTGTTTGCTGATCGGCGTTTTATACGGTCTGTTTTTGCTACGCCCGGAGGTGCCGATCGAGGTGCGCGCCGGGTTGATCATCGGCTTCCTCGGGGGGCTGACGACTTTTTCATCCTTTTCACTGGATACGCTGCGCCTGCTGGAAAGCGGGCAAGTGCCGCTGGCCCTGGGCTATGCTGCCATCAGCGTATTCGGCGGGCTGCTCGCCACCTGGGCTGGCCTGTCCTTGACCAAACTTTGATAACGAGAGACCGACATGCTCGATTCCAAACTGTTACGTAGCAACCTTCAGGACGTAGCGGACCGCCTGGCATCCCGTGGCTTTGCCCTGGATGTCGCGCGCATCGAAGCGCTGGAAGAACAGCGCAAGACCGTCCAGACCCGCACCGAAGCACTGCAGGCTGAACGTAACGCGCGCTCCAAATCCATCGGTCAGGCCAAGCAGCGCGGCGAAGACATTGCGCCGTTGATGGCGGATGTCGAGCGCATGGCGGGCGAATTGAGCGCCGGTAAAGTCGAACTGGACGCGATCCAGACCGAGCTGGACTCGATCGTGCTCGGCATTCCGAACTTGCCGCATGAATCGGTGCCGATCGGCGAAGACGAAGACGGCAACGTCGAAGTGCGCCGCTGGGGCACGCCGACCGCGTTCGATTTCCCGGTGCAGGACCACGTCGCCCTGGGCGAAAAGTTCGGCTGGCTCGACTTCGAAACCGCCGCCAAGCTGTCCGGCGCCCGATTCGCCTTGCTGCGCGGCCCGATCGCCCGCCTGCATCGCGCCCTGGCGCAGTTCATGATCAACCTGCACGTCACCGAGCACGGCTACGAAGAGGCCTATACGCCTTATCTGGTCCAGGCCCCGGCGCTGCAAGGCACCGGTCAACTGCCGAAATTCGAAGAAGACCTGTTCAAGATCGCGCGCGAAGGCGAAGCCGATCTGTACCTGATCCCGACCGCCGAAGTGTCGCTGACCAACATCGTCGCCGGCGAAATCGTCGATTCGAAACTGCTGCCGATCAAGTTCGTTGCCCACACTCCGTGCTTCCGCAGTGAAGCCGGTGCGTCGGGTCGCGACACCCGCGGCATGATCCGTCAGCACCAGTTCGACAAGGTCGAGATGGTGCAGATCGTCGAGCCGTCGACCTCGATGGAAGCGTTGGAAGGCTTGACCGCCAACGCCGAGAAAGTCCTGCAACTGCTGGAATTGCCTTATCGCACGATTGCCCTGTGCACCGGCGACATGGGCTTCAGTGCGGTCAAGACCTACGACCTGGAAGTGTGGATTCCGAGCCAGGACAAATACCGCGAAATCTCGTCATGTTCCAACTGCGGCGACTTCCAGGCCCGCCGTATGCAAGCGCGTTTCCGCAACCCGGAAACCGGCAAGCCGGAACTGGTGCACACCCTGAACGGTTCCGGCCTGGCGGTCGGTCGTACCCTGGTGGCGGTGCTGGAAAACTACCAGCAGGCCGACGGTTCGATCCGTATACCTGAGGTGCTCAAGCCGTACATGGGTGGCCTTGAGGTCATCGGCTAAATGAACTATCTGCCGCTGTTCCATAACCTTCGCGGCAGTCGTGTGTTGGTCGTCGGTGGGGGGGAAATTGCCTTGCGCAAATCCCGCCTGCTGGCCGATGCCGGTGCGCTGCTGCGGGTGGTCGCACCTGAAATCGAAGTGCAGCTGCGCGAGCTGGTCACCGCCAGCGCTGGCGAGTGCCTGATGCGCGGTTACGTCGAGACGGATCTGGATGGTTGCGCGCTGATCATTGCTGCCACCGACGACGAAGCGCTGAACGCACAAGTGTCCGCCGATGCCCGTCGGCGTTGTGTCCCGGTCAATGTGGTGGACGCGCCGGCCTTGTGCAGCGTGATCTTCCCGGCCATCGTCGACCGTTCGCCGTTGATCATTGCCGTGTCCAGCGGTGGCGATGCGCCGGTGCTGGCGCGTTTGATCCGCGCCAAGATCGAAACCTGGATTCCTTCGACCTACGGTCAACTGGCTGGCCTGGCGGCGCGTTTCCGTCATCAGGTGAAAAAGCTGTTCCCGGATGTGCAGCAGCGTCGCGCGTTCTGGGAAGACGTTTTCCAGGGCCCGATTGCCGACCGGCAACTGGCCGGGCAGGGCGGTGAAGCCGAGCGTTTGCTGCAGGCGAAAATCGCTGGAGAAGCGCCAGTGGCCACTGGTGAGGTGTATCTGGTGGGCGCAGGTCCTGGTGATCCGGACCTGCTGACGTTCCGCGCCTTGCGCCTGATGCAGCAAGCCGACGTGGTGCTGTACGACCGCTTGGTGGCACCGGCGATTCTCGAGTTGTGCCGGCGCGATGCCGAGCGCGTCTACGTCGGCAAGCGCCGCGCCGATCACGCCGTGCCGCAGGACCAGATCAACCAGCAATTGGTCGACCTGGCGAAACAGGGCAAGCGTGTGGTGCGGTTGAAGGGCGGTGATCCCTTCATCTTCGGCCGTGGCGGTGAAGAGATCGAAGAACTGGCGGCCCATGGCATCCCGTTCCAGGTCGTACCGGGCATCACGGCGGCCAGCGGTTGCGCCGCCTATGCCGGGATACCGCTGACCCACCGCGATTACGCGCAGTCGGTGCGGTTTATTACCGGTCACCTGAAGGACGGCTCCACCGATCTGCCGTGGGCCGACCTGGTCGCACCGGCGCAGACCCTGGTGTTCTACATGGGGTTGGTGGGTTTGCCGAGCATCTGCGAACAGTTGATCAAGCATGGTCGCGGGGCGGATACCCCGGCGGCGTTGATCCAGCAGGGCACCACGGTCAATCAGCGGGTGTTTACCGGCACGTTGGCGGACCTGCCACGACTGGTGGCGGAGCATGAAGTGCATGCGCCGACGTTGGTGATCGTGGGGGAAGTGGTGCAACTGCGCGAGAAATTGGCGTGGTTCGAAGGGGCTCAGGGGCAGGTCTAGAGACCGCGTCGCGCCGATCGCGAGCAAGCTTTGCTCCTACAGGGGATTTGTGAGCGACACAAATCCCCTGTAGGAGCAAAGCTTGCTCGCGATGAGGCCCTCAAAACCTCCACAAATCTCAGGCCTTGCGCCAAACCCCTTTCCCACTCAACCGCTCCCGATCATGGGCCGCGGTGAAATCCTGCTGCGGCCCTTTCGGGACGATCCCCGTCGGGTTGATGGTCTTGTGACTGCCGTAGTAGTGGTTCTTGATGTGTTCGAAATCCACCGTCTCGGCAATCCCCGGCCACTGGTAAATCTCCCGCAGCCAGTTCGACAGGTTCGAATAATCGGCAATGCGCCGCAGGTTGCACTTGAAGTGACCGTAATACACCGCGTCGAAACGAATCAGCGTGGTGAACAGGCGAATGTCTGCTTCGGTCAGGTACTCACCGGTCAGGTAGCGATTGGCACTTAACAACTGCTCCAGCCGATCCAGTTCTGCGAACAATTCATCGAAGGCTTCTTCATAAGCGGTTTGCGACGTGGCAAACCCGGCGCGGTATACGCCGTTGTTCACTGCTGGATAAATTCGCTCGTTCAGCGCGTCAATGTCGCCGCGCAGCGGTGCCGGATAGAAGTCCAGGTCATTGCCGGTCAGCTCATCGAAGGCACCATTGAACATGCGGATGATTTCCGCCGATTCATTGTTGACGATGCGATGCTGCTGTTTGTCCCAGAGCACCGGCACCGTGACGCGGCCGGTATAGTCGGCGGTATCGGCGGTGTAGCGCTGGTGCATGAAGTCAAAGTGATCGAGTTTGTCACCGGTGGAGCCGTGGGACTTGTCGAAAGTCCAACCGTTCTCCAGCATCAGATAGCTGACCACTGACACATCGATCAGGCTTTCCAGACCTTTGAGTTTGCGCAGGATCAGCGTGCGGTGGGCCCACGGACAGGCGAGGGACACGTAGAGGTGATAGCGGCCCGGCTCGGCAGCAAAACCACCGACACCACTGGGGCCGGGTTGGCCGTCAGCAGTGACCCAGTTGCGACGCTGCGCCTGTTCACGCTGGAACGTGCCGTCCTTGCTTTCGTACCACTTGTCCTGCCAACGACCTTCAACTAACAAACCCATGTCCGAGACTCCTCAACCGATAAGCGTTGGAGAGGAGTCTATGCTGGTAGGTTCGATAAAAAAGCGCAAAGTTTGCAGGGTTATGATCGATTAAATCGATTTGTCCCGCACATCCCAATATCGCTGGGCGGTCTCGAACGCTTGCTCGCGGGTCTGGCCAAGGCCGCGTAATGCCAGGGCCATGGTCGAGATCAGGGCCATTTGCGGGTAACTGTCCACCACATCGCCGCGCCATACCGCCTTGAGGTGCGCAGGTTCCAGACTGGCGGGTTTGACGTGGCGCTGACTCGACAGTTGCGGCCATTCCTCATCCCAGCTCTCGCCGCCGGTGGTCCCGTACAAGTGACTGTCGGCGTCGGGGTTGATCTCGATCTCGCCGCCATCGCCCTTGACCACGATCGCGGTGTCGCCGAGCAAGCCGCTGGCATCGCGATGCACCGCCTGGTAGCCGGGGTGGAAGATGCTTTGCAGGCCGCAACGGGCGCTCAATGGGTTGAGAATTCGCGCCAGCGAGTGGATTGGCGAGCGCAGGCCGAGGGTGTTGCGCAGGTCGATCATGCGTTGCAGTTGCGGCGCCCAGTCCACCAACGGCATGAAGGCCAGGCCGCCGTTGTCCAGCGCTGCTCCAACTTGCTGCCAGTTACGGCACATCGGGATGTTCAGCTCATCCAGCAGTTGTTCGCTGTAGAGCCGACCCGCGGTGTGCGCGCCGCCGCCGTGCATGAAGACCCGCACGCCGTTCTGCGCCAGGCACTTGGCCGCCAGCAGGTACCACGGCAGATGACGCTTCTTGCCGGCATAGGTCGGCCAGTCGAGGTCGACCGCCAGTGCCGGCGCTTGCAAGCGCTCGCGCAAGGCTTCGGTGAAGCCGGCCATTTCCTGCGCGCTTTCTTCCTTGTGGCGCAACAGCATCAGGAAGGCGCCGAGTTGGGTGTCCTCGACCTGGTCGTCGAGCACCATGCCCATGGCGGCGCGGGCTTCTTCACGCGTCAGGTCGCGGGCGCCGCGCTTGCCTTTGCCGAGGATGCGCACGAATTGGGCGAACGGGTGCTCGACAGGCGTTTCGAGGGTCAGCGCTGGATAGTCGGTCATAAGCAATTCGTCGGTTTGGGCAGGCCCGCGAGTTTCGCGGCGAGTTTGGCAGGGGTGCCTTTGAACAGTCGGTTCAGGTGCAGGCTGTTGCCTTTCTCCGGGCCGAGTTTCAATGCGGTGTACTTGATCAGCGGCCGGGTGGCCGGCGACAGCTGGAATTCAGCGTAGAAACTGCGCAGCAGTTCGAGGATTTCCCAGTGTTCGGGGCTCAACTCGATGTCTTCGGCGACGGCCAGGGCACTGGCGACGTCCGCCGACCAGTCACTGAGCTCCAGCAGAAAACCGTCCTTGTCCAACTCGATGGCGCGCTTGCCGACCGTCAATACATTCATAACCAGCTGTTGACCTTGTCGTGGTGGATCGACAGTTCGACGAAGGCCGGATAATCGACAGCCGTTGCCCAGCCCGGAACATCGATAGTCCGGGCCTGGGCATCTTCGGCCAGAACGTAAAGTGTCAGGCCGCGCGCATTCAGCGCCGTGAAAGGTGCGGTGCCCGGCTGCAAGGCATAGGCCGCGTCACCGCACAGCAGCAGCGCGTCGTTGGTACCGATCACGCGCAGGCAACTGTTCAGGCGGTCGTCGCCGAACGGGGAATGAGACAACACATGCAAAGTCGACATCAGAGGGTGATCACCTGGTCGTAACGGTCAATGAGTGCAGTGATTTCGAGGGCGGCCAACACGCGGGCTTCCTCCAGCGCCAGGGCACCAGGGTCCAGACCACGTTCGGCAGCGCTGTCGGCACAGACAAACAGTTCTTCGACGCCGAACATTGGCAGTGCCTGCAGGTTGGCGCTCAGGTCTTTCTGTTGCAGGGACTTGGCGTCCTGATTCCTGGCGAGCTGGAACACGCCGTCGTCGAGAAACAGCAGGCCGATCGGCAGATCGAAGGCGCCGCCCGCCAGCACGATGTCCAGCGCTTCCCGCGCACCCGGACCGGACCATGGTGATTGGCGGCTGATGATCAGCAAGGAATTAGCCATCTCACGCACCTCCGAAGCAGATCAGGCGGTCAGCGTCTTGCACCGCGTCATGCAACTGGCCGAGGCCGGACAATTCCCACGGCGCGCCGACGGCGACAGCCTCGCGCTGATAGCGCTTGGCTTCTTCCTCGTTCAACACCCCACGGCGCAAGGCGGCGGCGATGCACACCACGCCATCCAGTTGGTTTTCGCTGACGAAGGCGCGCCATTGCCTGGGCAAGTCCTGTTCGTCCTGGGGCGTGACCACGCTGCTGGACGCGTTGTGGACGCCATCCTGGTAGAAAAACAGCCGGACAATCTCATGCCCGCCGGCGAGCAGCGCCTGGGCGAACAGCAAGGCGCGGCGCGAGGAGGGCGCATGGGCGGCGGAAAACACGGCGATGGCGAACTTCATGGCGGACTCGATCAGCGAAACTTCGGCCATGATAAAGCTTTATCGGCGGGGCGGCTAAATCGATGTTGTCTGAGCGGGCCTCTTCGCGAGCAGGCTCGCTCCCACAATGGATCCGTGTCAAATACAAAACTGGAATCCCCCACAAAACCCCTGTGGGAGCGAGCCTGCTCGCGAAGGGGCCCGCTCAGGCAGTACAAAAATCAGCGCGGCATATACCCCAACTGCCAACGCCGCGGAATCTTCAACGACAGCAATCCCAGCGCCGCCGCCAGCAGGCCGCTGGCAAAAAGTGCCTTGAGCCCAAAATGATGTTCCAGCACCGCACCAAGTACCGCACCCACGAACATGCCGGTCCAGGGGATCAGTTGCACGCGCCAACCGCTGCGGCGCTCGCCGAGCATCCAGCGCCCCAGCCCGCGGCCGAAGCGTGACAGGGCGCCGGTGACATAAGTCAGGCCCACAGGCAGCCCGTTGACCTCTTCCACGGCGGCATTGAGCATGCCCATGGCGATGATTGCCGCCAACAGGGCGGGCAGTTGCGAGTCATAGGGCCAGGCCGCGGCGGCGCACAGCAGGGTGGCGATGCAAAGCAGCAAGGGCAGTGACCGGCGCCCGCCCAGGCGGCTGACGATAATGCCCAGCGCATTGCCGACAATGAAGGTAGCGATGAGGATCACCAGGCGCAGGGTCAACCCCAGGTCGCCAGCACTGATGGCGACGGCCATCCGGGTGGTGTTGCCGCTCATGAACGAGACGAAATCGCCGCTGGCCATGAAGCCGATGGCGTCGGTCATGCCGGCCAGCACCGAGAGCATGGCCACCAGGCTCAGGCCGATGCGCCCGCGCCATTTCTGCGTGTGCAGGTGTCCGGGGCTGGCGTGTGTCCTGGAAGGGGAAGGCAGCATCGGCGATGACGTCCTCAAACGGTGGTCAGGGTGTTATCCCGTACAGGTCGCAATACTCCAGCCATTCCATGCCGGCCATTTCCGCGACTTCCCGGTGCACTTCCAGACGCTGGGCCTGATAGTCCTCAGGTGTTGCGGCGGTCAGTTGCAGCGTCAGCTCCCAGGCAAACAAACCCAGTTGCTCGGCTTCGGCTTCAAAGGCCTCATGCAAACGCTCATCGCGAAACTGCGCGAGAGTTTCGCCCTTGGCCTGGGCCAGCAGCGGGTTGAGGTGGTCGAGCTCGACGCGCAGTTCGGGACGTTCGTCGAGAAACTTGTTCAGTGCCTGTTCGTGTTGCAGCTCGGATGCCGCCATGGTCACTCCTTGAGAACGGATTACGAAGACTGTTTCTTGCGGGCCGCGGCCGCTGCCGCCAGACACTCGAGGGCGAACTGCTCGGTATAGGTCATCTGGATCGGCGTGGTTTCGCCCTTGACGGTTCTTTCGCCGTCAAGGATGTAACGAATCCGCTTGTCGGTGACGCCGATTCGCTTGGCGATCCAGGAAGGTGTCTGACCGATCTGGCTGATCAGCTTGTCGGCATATTCAGTGGTCGGTTTGTAAAACTCGGCGTTGGGTGTCATGAGGCTTCCAGTGAAAGGTGCAATACAGTGCTATTGGCGCGACAGGGTGCGCGAATCGTCACGCGGTGTCGCGGTATAAATGAAGTAAAGCAGAACGATACGCTGTGCCACGGTGATACAGTCCGCTTTTTCCTGATGAGTGAATGCAATGCGAATTCTGATGGTGGCGCTGGCCGTCACCTTGCTGGCGGGATGCGCGGGCTCGGCGATGAACGATGCTCGTACCAAGGCCCCGTACAAGACCCTCAACTCTGACAAGCCGGCGAAAGACGTCGTCCAGTGCGTGCAGTTTTCCTGGCAGGACGAAGCGGTGTTCGGTGTCGATGCTGCCGCGTACCTGGAGCCTGGAGAGAAGGGTAGCACCACCGTCTACACCCGCTCGGCGGAGTCTTTTGTCGATGTGACCACCGATGCCTCGGGCACCGTGTTGAGTTACTACGCGCAGCAGGATGACTTTGTTGCCAAGCGGCGTTTGGCGGCGTTGGCGACCTGCCTCTGATCTGACACTGTACCCCCCCTGTAGGAGCGAGCATGCTCGCGATGGACTTCCGGGCGCCGCTGGGTATCTGGCTCCCCGCGTTATCGTTAACGTCCATCGCGAGCATGCTCGCTCCTACAGGGGGGGGTGTAGATAATCAGTAGTTCAGGCGCTTCTGGAAGAAGAAGTGCTTGTACCCCGGCGGGTAGTCGGCGATGTGGCCGATCTCGCTGTAACCGCATTTGCGGTAGAACTCCGGTGCCTGGAATTCGAAGGTGTCGAGCCACAGTCCGACGCACTTCCTCTCCCGCGCCAGGTCTTCGGCCATCTGCATCAGCTTCGTGCCCATGCCCTGTCCCCGGGCCTGCTCCGGCACCGACAGCAGGTCGATGAACATCCACTGGTAAAACAACCGGGCGTAAAGGCCGCCAAGGATCACATCGTTTTCGTCGCGGACCAGCAGGGCAATCTGCTCGGGTACGGCGCCGTCGGCCTTCGAGGCATTGTAGGCGCGCAGCGGCAACAGGATGGCCTGGCGCTCCTCTTCCGTGGGGTTAGGCGAGAACTCTATTCGCAGGGTCATGGCTATGTCCTTATGGCAGTGAATCGGCAGCCTATCGTGGTTGCCGTCATTGTTCCATCACTCCAAGGAGTGGAACCGTCGCCAACGCGCAGATGTCATTTATTGTGACGCGCCATTCCAGAGTGCGACCGATGAGGACATTCCGTGAATATTTTCGAAGCCTTGCGCGAAAGCCACGAGCGCCAGCGCACCTACGCCAAAGCCCTGATCCGCACCAGCGGCGATAGCCCTGAACGCGTCGAGGCGTACAAGCAGCTCAAGTCAGAACTGCAGGCTCACGAAACCGCTGAAGAACGGCATTTCTACATCCCGCTGATGGAATTCGACAATGGCGTCGACCTCAGCCGCCACGCGATCGCCGAGCATCACGAGATGGATGAAATGATGGAAGAACTGGACGGGACCGAGATGTCCAGCCCGGCCTGGCTGGCGACCGCGAAGAAGTTGTCGGAGAAGGTTCACCATCATCTCGAGGAAGAAGAGCAGAAGTTCTTCCAGATGGCCGGCAAGTTGCTTGACGACAAGCAGAAAGAGTCGCTGGCGACGCAGTATGAAAAGGAATACAAGGCGCAGCTTGCTTGAGGAATGTAGGAGCGAGCATGCTCGCGATGGACGTCAACGATGACGCGTGCATCCAGACAGCCCGCATTATCGTTTACGTCCATCGCGAGCAGGCTCGCTCCTACAAGCCTGGGAGGCGCGCGGTTTCAGGCCATTGGCCGCCTTCCAGTGTGAGCAACTTTTGCTTCGCTTCCAGCCCCCCGGCAAACCCGGTCAATTTCCCCGACGCGCCAATCACCCGATGACAGGGCGCGATAATCGAAATCGGATTTTTGCCATTCGCCGCACCCACCGCCCGCACCGCGCTCGGGTTGCCGATCTGCTCGGCGATCTGGCTGTAGCTGCGGGTTTCGCCAAATGGAATGGTCAGCAAGGCCATCCAGACCTTTTTCTGAAATTCCGTCCCGGCAAAATCAAGTTCAAGCTCGAAAGACTGGCGTGTGCCAGCGAAGTATTCGCGCAGCTGTTGCGCGGTGCGCAGCAGGACCGGGTTGTCCGGCACTTCGTTCATCGGGCCGAGGCGCACTCTGCCCGGTTTGTCATTTTCCCAGAGGATGGCGGCCAGACGTGCATCGTTCGCCACCAGCTTCAGCTCGCCGACCGGTGACGCCAGGGTGATATAGGTGTAGGTCATGCCGCAAGCATCGCCGAATTGCTGAACAGGTGTTAAGCATACTGCCTCGCCGGGGAGGCGCAATACGTAATCCCGACCATACTGCCTACTGCTCTTGAAGCGTTTTCCTACTTTAAAACAAAAAGAGACCGACTCATGAAGTACGAACCTTTTGCCAAATCGCTGATTGCGACCTCGTTGGCGCTCAGCTGCCTGACGGCCCATGCGGCCTCTGTGGCGCCGGTTGCGGCCGAAAACGGCATGGTGGTCACTGCCCAGCATTTGGCCAGCCATGTGGGCGTGGATGTGCTGAAGAACGGTGGCAACGCGGTCGACGCCGCTGTTGCGGTGGGTTACGCGCTGGCGGTGGTGTATCCCGCGGCGGGTAATCTGGGTGGTGGCGGTTTCATGACCATTCAACTGGCCGACGGGCGCAAGACGTTCCTCGACTTCCGTGAAAAAGCCCCGCTGGCCGCCACCGCTGACATGTACCTGGACAAGGCGGGCAACGTCGTCCCCGACCTGAGCACTCGCGGCCACCTGGCGGTTGGCGTACCGGGCACCGTGTCCGGCATGGAACTGGCGCTCTCCAAATACGGCACCAAACCGCGCAAGGAAGTGATCGCCCCGGCGATCAAACTTGCTGAAGACGGTTTCGAGCTGGAGCAGGGCGATGTCGAGTTGCTGGAGTACGCCACCGACGTGTTCAAGAAGGACATCAAGGATTCCGGCGCGATCTTCCTGAGCAACGGCGAACCGATGCAGGTCGGGCAGAAACTGGTGCAGAAAGACCTCGGCAAAACCCTGCGGGAAATCTCCGAGAAAGGCGCCGACGGCTTCTACAAGGGCTGGGTGGCCGACGCCATCGTCACCTCCAGCCAGGCCAACAAGGGCATCATCGCCCAGGCGGACCTCGACAATTACAAGACCCGTGAACTGGCGCCCATCGAGTGCGACTACCGCGGCTACCATGTGGTCTCGGCACCGCCACCGAGCTCCGGTGGTGTGGTGATCTGCCAAATCATGAACATCCTCGAAGGCTATCCGATGAAGGACCTGGGCTACCATTCGGCCCAGGGCATGCACTACCAGATCGAAGCGATGCGCCACGCCTATGTGGACCGCAACAGCTACCTGGGCGACCCGGACTTCGTGAAAAACCCGATCGCTCATTTACTCGACAAAAACTACGCGACCAAGCTGCGTGAAGCCATCAAGCCACAAAAGGCCGCTGTGTCCAGCGATCTCAAACCCGGCGTGGCGCCCCATGAGGGCAGCAATACCACCCATTACTCCATCGTCGACAAATGGGGCAACGCGGTGTCGGTGACCTACACCCTCAACGACTGGTTCGGGGCCGGGGTCATGGCCAGCAAGACCGGGGTCATCCTTAACGACGAAATGGACGATTTCACCTCGAAAATCGGCGTGCCGAACATGTACGGCCTGGTGCAGGGCGAGGCCAACGCCATCGCGCCCGGCAAGGCGCCGCTGTCGTCCATGAGCCCGACCATCGTCACCAAGGACGGCAAAGTGGTGATGGTGGTCGGCACCCCCGGCGGCAGCCGTATCATCACCGCGACCCTGCTGACCATGCTCAATGTGATCGACTACGGCATGAACATCCAGGAAGCAGTCGATGCACCGCGTTTCCACCAGCAATGGCTGCCGGAGGAAACCAACCTGGAGGCCTTCACCACCAGCCCGGACACGGTGAAGATCCTCGAAAGCTGGGGCCACAAGTTTGCCGGTCCCCAGGATGCCAACCACCTGGCAGCGATCCTGGTGGGCGCACCGTCGCTGGAGGGCAAGCCGGTGGGCAAGAACCGTTTCTACGGGGCCAACGATCCGCGGCGTAATACCGGGTTGTCGCTGGGTTACTGAGTATTGTGTTTGAATGGGGACGGACCCGTCCCCTGATCCAATGACTTTGCAAGGAAGGAACCATGACCACTGCATTGCTGATTATCGATGTACAGCAAGCCTTGTGCGCAGGCGAGTACGAATGTTTTGAAATCTCGCGTGTCATCACTACCATCAACGATCTCTCTGCCCGGGCGCGAAAGGCCGGAGTGCCGGTGGTGTTCATCCAGCACGAGGAAGAGGGCAGTCCCTTTGCGCATGAAGCGGCCGGTTGGCAACTGGCAGAAGGGCTGCAAGCTTCGCCAAAGGATTCGCGCGTGCGCAAGACCACGCCGGATTCGTTCTACCACACCAACCTGCAAAAGCTCTTGCCGGAGCATGACTTCGATTGCCTGGTGATCTGCGGGCTACAAACTGATTACTGCGTCAATGCCACGGTGCGCCAGGCGTTGAAACTGGGATACGACGTGGTGCTGGCGGCGGACGCGCACTCCACTGTCGACAACGGCAATCTCAAGGCGGAGGACATCATTGCCGAGCACAACAAGGATCTGGCGCACCTGACCGGTTCGGTGGCGCGGATCGACGTCACGCCGGCCAGCGAAATCCGCTTCTGACACCACCACATTCCCTGTGGGAGCGAGCTTGCTCGCGATGATGGCAGCACATCCAACATCGATGTTGGCTGACACACCGCTATCGTCGAAACGCCGCCCGGAGCAAGCTCGCTCCCACAGGGCATGCAATGCTCGCACGCTGCTAGTCTTTCAAGTTCCAGTTGAATCCATATTGAGAGGCGAATATGGACGCAGGCAAAGCCCGACAATCCACCAGGCGTAACCTCACGGCGGAACTGGTCGCCCATGTCGAACGGTTCGAGCCTGATCCTGGGCCCGAACCCGGCACGGCCGAACATACACCGGCGGAGTTCGATGCGATGGTGCAAGCGCTGTTGCATGAGTACAGGCCGCAAGCGCTTTGGGTGTTCGCCTACGGCTCGTTGATCTGGAACCCGGAATTCGAATTCGAAGAGTGCTGCAGTGCCACCGCTTTTGGCTGGCATCGCTCGTTCTGCCTGACCCTGACCCGCTGGCGCGGTACCCGCGAGTTGCCGGCGCTGATGCTCGCCCTGGATCGCGGTGGCAGCTGTCAGGGGGTGGCTTTCCGCCTGCCCGCGCAGGACCATTTCAAGCAGCTCGGGCTTTTGCTGGCCCGGGAAATCGACGCCAATCCACCGACCAACGTGGCGCGCTGGATCACCGTGAAAACCGCGTCCGGACCACTGCGAGCGTTGGCCTTTGTCGCCGCACGGGACGGCAGGGCCTATGCCGGCAAGTTGCCGATGGTTAAGGTTGCGCAAGTCCTGGCTCGCGCAGCGGGGCATTGGGGATCGGCGGCGCAGTACCTGTTCCGCACGGTGACCATGCTCAAGGAACAGGGCATCCGCGACCGCAATATGATCCACCTCGAAAGCCTGGTGGCCGAGGAAATCGAAGCATCCCTGGAACTCATCCAAAAATCACGCACTTCGTAGACGCCATCGCGGCGCCTGTGGCATGGTCGAATCGACAGACCATGCAGCGAACAGGAACGGCACGATGGAGCAGGGTAATCAGGGCGACGTCGACACGTCGATGACCACGCTGCAAGCGTTCAACCGTTGTGTGTTGCACTTGGGGCATCTGGCGCGAGAACGCGGTGCCGCCGAATTCATCGCCGACGGCTTGCAGGCGTTGCGCCAACTGGTGCCCTTCACCTCGGCGTGGTGGGGCGAGATGTCCACCTCGGTCGCCAGCGCAGCGCCGCAAAGCTGGATGCACGGACGCATCAACCTGCCTGACTCGTTTGCCGGCGAATGGCAACAGAGCGCCGGCAGCGACAGATTTTCCCATGACACCTTGAGTCGTCCCGGCGAGGTCATCCGCGACAGCGGCTTCAACGACCCTCACGCCGAAGTCGACGCCTTCGCCCGGCGCCATGATCTCTATCAGCTGATGTGCATCACCTTCGAACTGCCGGAAAGCGGCCTGATGTTTTTCGTCTGCGTCTACCGTGGCGCTGATGCAACGGCTTTCAGCGACGGCGAGGCCGGTCTGTTTTCGGCGTTCTGCGATCATCTGTTGCAGCTGTGGCGATTTAAGGTGCAGGACATGATCCGCGTCGACACCGGCAACGGCGCAAGCGACTTCGGGGTCGCGCGGCGCGACGGTGGTCTGCTCTACATCGGCGCCGGATTGTGCACGCTCATTCAACGGGAGTTGCCCGGCTGGAACGGCTCGACGCTGCCCGCCGAGGTCATCGCGCACTTGCCCAAAGCGCCCTGTGTCATGCGCCTGGGCCGCTCAGCACTGACCCTGAGCCCGAACGCCGAGCACGTCATCCTGTCGCTGGAAACGCAGCCGCGCGGTGCAGTGCTGGCGCCCCGGGAGCGGACGGTGGCGATGCTGTTCGCTGCCGGTCATTCCTACAAGGAGATCGCCAAAATCCTCGCCCTGAGCCCGGCCACAGTGCGCACCTACCTGCGCAACTGCTACCTGCAATTGGGCGTGAAGAGCAAGGTGGAACTGGGATCGGTGCTGCGTTCCGCCTGCATAACGCCACTGTAGGACATTTGCCTTACCCCTCCTCATTTGCAGAGGTCCATTCGAGCGCCGCGCTCTATAGGGTATGCACTGCATATCAAGGGCTTGCGTAACAGTCTGCGCTCACCCTTGCAAAACTATAAAAACAGAGGTAAGGCCATTGAAAATGTCCAGGCTATTTATCGCCGTTGCCGGTGCAACGGCCGTGTCCTGCGTGGCGCTGGTGGGGTGCCAGACCCAAGGTTCAACAAGCGCCGACATGGTCATGCGCAACGGTTATGTGTACACCGTCGACGGCAAGGATTCGGTGCACCAGGCGGTTGCGGTGACGGGCGGGAAGATTGTGTATGTCGGCAGCGATGAGGGGGCCGCTTCGTACATTGGCCAGCAGACGCAACTGATCGATCTGGCAGGGCGCATGCTGATGCCGGGCTTCATCGATGCGCACATGCATCCGGGGGACGGCGGTCGCGCCATGACGTTGTGCGACCTGAAATACCAGACCATGACCCGCAAGGTGTTCCAGGAAACCATCCAGGCCTGTCTGGATGCGGACAAGGACAAGGGCCCTGATGTCTGGCTCGAAGTCGGCAGTTGGGATCGCATGGGCATGACCGGCCTCGACGGCGATCCCGACAAATCGACCCTCGATGCGCTCAAGACCCAGCGTCCGATCCAGGTACGCTCCACCGACTTCCACACCGTGCTGGTCAACTCCCGCGGCCTCGCGGTGGCGGGCATCGACAAGCGCACGGCCAACCCCGGCGATGGCAAGTACGTGCGCGACAGTGCCGGCAATCCGACCGGAATTTGCGAGGACGGTGCGGCGGATGCCATGGCCGCCGTGGTGCCGCCCGCCACCGATGCCGAGAAGCTGACTCAAAGCCGCGCCGCGCTCGACGCGATGCGCCAGCAAGGCATCACCAGTTTCTTTGATGCCTTGTCGGGAGCGGAGAACGCCAAGGCGTTCACCACACTCGCGCAGTCCGGCGAATTGACCGCCCGTGCCTTGCTCGCAATCAAGCTTGACCCGGCCGCCGCCACCGCAGACCCGGATAAAACCATCGCCGAGGCCAAGGCCCTGGCCAGCACCTACGACCAGGGCGAAGCCAAGGTCGCGCCGGGCGTGAGCATGCGTCACGTCAAGTTGTTCATGGACGGCATCATCAACGCACCGGCCGACACCGGGGCGATGTTGACGCCGTATCTGCACAATGCCGGCACCGACAAGACGCCGAAATGGACGCCAGGCAAAAACCGTGGCGAGCTGTATTTCCCGCCACAGGTACTCAATCCGCTGCTGCTCAAAGCCGTTCAGGCCGGTCTTGATCCGCACCTGCACGCCACCGGCGACCGCGCAGTACGCGACTCGCTCAACGGCATCGAATACGTACGCCAGCAATTGCCCGGCAATCCATTCCGCCCGGCCATTACCCACGCGGAATCGGTGGATCCCGCCGATTACGGGCGCTTCAAGGCATTGGACGTGACTGCCAACATGTCGTTCCAGTGGGCGCAGCAGGCACCGTCCACGGTGGATGGGACCAACGATCATCTGGGTGCAGAGCGGTTTTCCCGCATGGAGCCGTCGGGCAGCATTGCCCGCGCTGGCGGCCGGGTGGCTTATGGCAGTGACTGGCCGGTCGACCCGCTCGACGAGTTTCTCGCGCTGAAGATCGGCGTCACCCGCGCGGGCGATCCACAGAACCCGCACAGCTACGGCCCCAAATACGCGGGCAGGCTGAACGGCGACCCGGCGTTGTCCCGTGCCGACGTGCTGCGCACCATCACCCTGAACGCTGCCGAGCAGCTCAGGCTGGAAAAAGTGACTGGATCGGTCGAGGTGGGCAAGTTTGCCGACCTGATCGTCCTGGACAAAAACTTCATGCAGGTGCCTGAGGACGAGTTGGGGCGCAATCAGGTGTTGCTGACGCTGGTCGGCGGCAAGGTGGTGTGGGCCAAGGCGCCGTTTGTGGGGCCGGTGGCCATGACCGAACAACAGAAATAAACGCATTCCCCTGTAGGAGCAATGCTTGCTCGCGATGGTCGTGAACGATAACGCGCCCAGTCTGAATAATCGCGTCGTTCGGACCTCCATCGCGAGCAAGCATTGCTCCTACAGGGAACGAGTACATCCGCGAAACCAGGCTGCCTTCACGTCCAGAGGCTTCCCCCACCAACCATAGAATCTCCCACAAGGGGCTCCCACAGGATTTGTGCGATGCCTTCTACTTTTGAAGAGAACAAAAATAATGACCGATAGTCCACAACGAAGTCCCCTGATCGAGACCCGCTCGATCGATTACATCCCTGAAGCCGAGCGTCACGGCAGCCTGTACAGTCAGTTCACCCTGTGGCTCGGCGCCAACCTGCAGATCACCGCGATCGTCACCGGAGCGTTGGCCGTGGTGTTGGGGGGTGACGTGTTCTGGTCGCTCGTCGGCTTGCTGATCGGCCAGGTGCTGGGCGGGGCCGTGGTGGCGCTGCACGCAGCGCAAGGGCCAAAACTCGGGTTGCCGCAGATGATCTCCAGCCGCGTGCAGTTCGGGGTGTACGGCGCGGCGATCCCGATTGTGCTGGTGTGCCTGATGTACCTCGGCTTCAGCGCCACCGGTGCGGTGTTGTCGGGCCAGGCGATTGCCCAGTTGATCAGCGTCAGCGACAGCGCCGGCATCCTGATCTTCGCCGCGTGCATCGCGCTGCTGACGATGTTCGGTTACCGGGTGATCCACCTGGTCGGGCGGGTGGCCAGCGTGCTGGGCGTCATCGCGTTCGTCTATCTGTTTACGCGCTTGATGAGCCTCAACGACATCGGCCTGCTGCTGGAAAACCGCCACTTCAGTTGGAGCACCTTCCTGCTGGCGGTGTCGCTTTCGGCTTCCTGGCAGATCGCCTTTGGCCCGTACGTGGCGGACTATTCGCGCTACTTGCCAAGCAAGACCTCATCCTGGAAAACCTTCACCGCCGTCGGCCTCGGCACAGTGCTGGGCGCCCAGGCGTCGATGGTACTGGGCGTGTTTGCCGCGGCGTTGGCGGGGGCGAACTTTCGCGGTCATGAAGTGGCGACCATCGTCGGCCTGGGCAGTACCGGGGTGATGGCCTCCTTACTGTACCTGAGCGTGGTGTTCGGCAAGGTCACGGTGTCGACCCTCAATGCCTATGGCAGCTTCATGTGCGTAGCCACCATCATCAGCGGCTTTCGCAGTCGCCTGGAAATCACCGTCGGCCAGCGCATGCTGTTCGTGCTGGTGATTGTGGCGGCGTCCACCACGTTGGCTCTGCTGGGCCAGTACTCGTTCCTCAACTCGTTCAAGTACTTCATCCTGTTCCTGCTGACGTTCTTCACCCCCTGGAGCGCGATCAACCTGGTGGACTACTACTTCATCAACAAGGAGCGTTATGACATCCCGGCATTGTCCGACCCGGCGGGGCGCTATGGCCGCTGGAACCTGCTGGGGATCAGCGTGTACGTGATCGGCGTGTTGATCCAGCTGCCTTTTGTCGACACCCATTTCTATTCCGGGCCGATGGTCGCGCAACTCGGCGGCGTGGATATTTCCTGGATCGTCGGGCTGGTGGTGCCGGGAATTCTGTATTTCCTGCTGGCCAGGACATCGGCAGGGGTTGTGCCGGTTGCCGAAATCCAAAGACCTGAATAAGATACATCCGCAATCACATATCGCAGGAGCCGGCTTGCCGTGCTCCTGCGCAAAGCATTTTTTCGAACCGACACACAAGGCTCTACTTCAGCAGGGGGCAGCCTTTTCATGGATGTTCTCGCACCGTTCGACCAGTACCTGTACCGGTGGCTGATTGCGCCTGTCAGCGACCGGTTCCTGGGGCTCTTCGACCTGAATGGTCGTCTCTGTGTGGCCTTTCTTTTCACCTCCTACGCTGTGGCTTACGGCCTGTTCCGCTGGCGCAGATCCCGCGGGCTGACCGACGCGCACACCTTCTGGCAGTTCATCGGCGGCAACCGTGTGCATTTTCATCCTTCGGCGCTGCTCGATTACCGCTACTACTTCGTGCGCGCCATCCTCAAAGTCCTGCTGGTGGTGCCCATCGTCGGCCTGGTGGACCCGTACGTACTGCGCTCCGGGGACTACATCCGCTTTTTCACTCAGCTGTGGGGCGCACGGGGGCAGTTCGAGGAGCACCTGGCGTTGTCCCTGCTCTATGGCTTGGGCGTGTTCTTGCTGCGGGACTTCCTCCATTACTGGGCCCACCGCGCTTACCACTCGCGCTACCTGTGGGCGTTCCACAAGGTCCATCATTCGGCGACGGTGCTGGTGCTGGTGCCGGTGACGGCGAGCCGGGTGCATTTCCTCGAGAAGGTGGTCGAGCGCTTGATCGACCTCGTGTTCATCAGCGCCTTTGCCGGCTTTTTCTGGTACGCCTGTGGCGGGGAGATCAGCCGTTACACGTTGTTCGGCGTAACCTACATGGTGTTTATCCTCAACGCCCTGGCAGCCAATCTGCGCCACAGCCATGTCTGGCTGTCCTTCGGGCCGCGGGTCGAGCACGTGCTGAACAGCCCGGCCCAGCACCAGATTCACCACAGCGACGCACCGCGGCACTTCAACAAGAACTTCGGGGTCAACCTGTCAATCTGGGACTGGATGTTCGGCACGCTGTACGTCACCCAAGCGCAACCGGAGCCCATCCGCTTCGGCACCGGCGAAGCGGATCATGGCCGTTACCTGACCCTCTACAGCCTGATCGTTACGCCCTTTGTCGAAACGCTGGGCAAGATCCGCCTGGCCAGGCGCTCGCTTGGGGTCAGCGCGGTGGCAGGCGCCAGCGTTCCCGCAACTGCTCGTACTGCGCCTCGGGCAGTTGCACCAGTAGCGGGGACTGGCGTGGGTCCAGCCAGCTGAACAAGTGGGCGATATCCGCCGGGGCCATGGCGGTGCAGCCACGGGTCGGTGTCGTGGGGCCGCGCCAGATGTGAAAGAAGATGCACGACCCGGCGGCGGGGGAAGCCGGCGTGTTGTGGTGGATGAAAATGCCCTGGCGATACAAGTCGTCACCGCGGCGCATGCGTTCGGAGCTGTTCCAGTCTTTCGCAATCGTGGAGCCGTCGACCAGTTCGTTGTAATGAGTGGACTGACTGTCATCCACGCATTCGATGGTCGAGGTCAGTGCGAGGTAGGGCAGGTGAGTTTCAACTGAAGCGTCGTAGCCAAAAGCGCTGCCCAGTTTGAAAATCCCGGCTGGCGCCTTTCCATCGCCTTCCTGTTTCACCGGCCCCTGAAGTTGCTGAGTGTCGAGCAGTCCCTTGCCCCAGCCCATGCCGTGTTTTCCGAGAACCACCGCAAACGGCGCTTCGACTTTTTCGAAGGTGCTGCCGTGCCGTTCATAACGTTGGGCGCTGCCCTGGATGTCATCCCAGTTCTTGCTGGTGACCACGATCAACTGACCACTACCGTCGAGCCCTTGCGCCTTCGCGGCACAGGGCATCAGCAGAATCAGCAACGCGCAGATTCTGCAAAGACTGTTCATGGCGCCAGCGGTGTAATGGGGAAGTTCATGACGGTCTTCAACGTCGCATCCCGGGTATAAGTGAAGTGCCACCACTCGGCGGAGTAACCGGTAAATCCCTCCTGCTCCATGGCGCGGGTCAGTCGCTTGCGATTTTCCATGGCCGTCGCAGTGATCGACGTCGAATCGGTATGGGCACGTTCATCGAAGCAATCAAAACCGGTGCCCATGTCGACTGCGCCGTCGTGCCAACGCTGACCATAAGGTGCCGTGCAATCGACTGGCGTGGCCGACGGCGTCCAGGTGTCGGCGGGCAGGGCGCCCGGTCCCGTCATGCTCAGGTCGACGGTGCCGCCTTTGGAGTGATTGGATACCCGCGCCACATAGCCCAGGCGCCAGAAGTCTTGCTTGTCCACCCGAGGATAGAACTCGGCCTTGCGCGGGTCGCCCGGCTCCGTGGCGAAGCGCCCCATGTCCGCGACCGCGCGGCTGGGGCGATAGCAATCGAATACCTTCAAGCCATAGCCTTGCGCCCGCAATGCCGTTTGCACCCGGACGAGGGCTTTGGCGGCATCCAGCGACAGCAAGCACTCGGGCGCTTCGTAACCGTCGAGCGGGTGCCCGGTGAAGTTGTGGGCGCTGGCATAACGGATGTCTTGCTCGATACCCGGATCGATCGTGCGTAAATACACCATGTGCTCGGGCCTGGGCTCGGCACCGGCGACACCCGACAAGGCGAGACTCAGGAACGGGAGCAATGTTCGAACGACAAATGGCATCGGGCCGGGCCTCCGCAATTGCATGACAAGTCACCTCATCATGGCTTGAAACCGGCGGCACCTCCATGAAGTTGTTGGTCGGCATGATAGGACGAGCGCACTAGCGGTCCAGAGGCCACGTTCTTGAAGCCCATGCGGGCGCCTTCCTCAGCAAACCACGCAAACACATCCGGGTGCACGAAACGCTGGATCGGCAAGTGGCTGCGCGACGGTTGCAGGTACTGGCCGAGGGTGAGCATGTCGATATCGTGCTCGCGCATACGCTGCATGACCTCGATGACTTCCTCGTCGGTTTCCCCCAGGCCCAGCATCAGCCCGGATTTGGTTGGAACCTGCGGCACCCGCTGCTTGAAGTTCTGCAGCAGATCCAGCGACCACTCGAAATCCGAGCCCGGCCGCGCGGCCTTGTACAGGCGCGGTACGGTTTCCAGGTTGTGGTTGAACACATCGGGTGGCTCAAGGGCGGTGATCGCCAGGGCGACGTCCATCCGGCCACGATAGTCCGGCACCAGCGTTTCCAGTTGAATGCCCGGCGACAGCTTGCGGATCTCGCGCAGGCAGTCGACGAAGTGTTGGGCGCCCCCGTCGCGCAAGTCGTCGCGGTCCACCGAGGTGATCACCACGTATTTGAGGCGCAGTTCGGCGATGGCCACGGCGAGGTTGGTCGGCTCATCGACGTCCAGCGGTTTCGGACGCCCGTGGCCGACATCGCAGAACGGACAGCGACGGGTGCAGATGTCACCCATGATCATGAAGGTGGCGGTACCGCCGGAAAAACACTCGCCCAGATTTGGGCACGAGGCTTCCTCGCAGACACTGTGCAGCTTGTGTTTGCGCAGCAGTTGCTTGATCCGGTCGACCTCGGGGGAGGCCGGCATGCGCACGCGAATCCAGTCGGGTTTGCGCGGGAACTCATCGGTGGGAATGATTTTCACTGGAATCCGCGCGACCTTTTCCGCGCCGCGCAGTTTGGTGCCGACTTGCACTGTGTTCATAGGTTTTCCTCAGTTGTAGGAGCGAGCATGCTCGCGATGGACGTGAGAACGCCGCGGGGCATCAGACTCCCAGCGTTATCGTTAGCGACCATCGCGAGCATGCTCGCTCCTACAGGGGATTTGTGGTGTGTGATCAGTCGCGGTAGACCGGGTAATCGCTGCACATCGCCGCAGCCTGGCGGGCGACCTGAGCCTCGACATCGGCATCGCCGAGATGATCGAGGATGTCGCAGATCCAGCCGGCCAGCTCGATGCTCTGGGCTTCCTTGAAACCACGGCTGGTGATCGCCGGCGTACCGATGCGCAGGCCTGAGGTCACGAACGGCGACTGCGGATCGTTGGGCACGGCGTTCTTGTTCACGGTGATGCCGGCACGGCCCAGCGCGGCGTCGGCGTCCTTGCCGGTCAGGCCCTGGCGGATCAGGCTGACCAGGAACAGGTGGTTGTCGGTGCCACCGGACACCACGTCATAGCCCCGTTCGATAAAGACCTGCGCCATCGCCTGGGCGTTGCGGATCACTTGCGCCTGATAAGTCTTGAACGCCGGCTCCAGTGCTTCCTTGAAGCACACGGCCTTGGCGGCGATCACATGCATCAGCGGGCCGCCCTGGCCACCGGGGAATACGGCAGCATTGAGCTTTTTCTCAAGTGTAGGATTGGCCCTGGCCAGGATCAGGCCACCGCGTGGACCGCGTAGGGTCTTGTGGGTCGTGGTGGTGACCACGTCGGCGTAGGGCAGCGGGTTCGGGTAGAGACCGGTGGCCACCAGCCCGGCGACGTGGGCCATGTCGACGAACAGATAGGCGCCGACCTTGTCGGCGATCTCACGGAAACGCGGGAAGTCCAGGGTCTTCGAATAAGCGGAGAATCCGGCGATGATCATTTTCGGCTGGTGCTCGACGGCCAGACGTTCGACTTCGTCGTAGTCGATCAACCCGGTCGCCGTGTCGATGCCGTATTGCACGGCGTTGTAGAGCTTGCCGGAAAAACTCACCTTGGCGCCGTGGGTCAGGTGACCGCCGTGGGCCAGGCTCATGCCCAGCACGGTGTCGCCAGCCTGCAGCAACGCCAGGTACACCGCCGCGTTGGCCTGGCTGCCGGAGTGCGGCTGGACGTTGGCGTAGTCGGCACCGAACAGTTGCCTGGCGCGGTCGATGGCCAGTTGCTCGACCACGTCGACGTGTTCGCAGCCGCCGTAATAGCGTTTGCCCGGATAGCCTTCGGCGTATTTGTTGGTCAGGCCGCTGCCTTGCGCCTCCATGACCCGTTGGCTGGTGTAGTTCTCCGAAGCGATCAGCTCGATATGGTGTTCCTGCCGCGCGTCCTCGGCGTTCATCGCCGCCAGCAGTTCGTCGTCGTAGCCTTTGATCTGGTCGTGTTTGCTGAACATGGTGATTTCCTCTGATTGTTTTTTCTGTAGGAGCAATGCTTGCTCGCGATGGCCGTTATGCGGTCTATGCGATGCACCGAGTTATCGTTCATCGCGAGCAAGCTTTGCTCCTACAGGGGATGTGTGGTCAGGCGTAGTCGGCGATTGAAGGGCAGGCGCAGATCAAATTGCGATCGCCAAACACGTTGTCGACCCGACCGACCGGCGGCCAGTATTTTCCGTCCATCAAGGTGTCCAGTGGGTAAACCGCCTGCTCACGGCTGTACGGATGCGACCACTCGCCCACCAGCTCAGCCGCTGTATGCGGGGCGTTTTTCAGTGGGTTGTCGTCCTTGTCCAGGGTGCCGTTTTCCACCGCGCGGATTTCTTCGCGGATACGGATCATGGCGTCGCAGAAGCGGTCCAGTTCTTCCTTGGATTCGCTTTCGGTCGGCTCGATCATCAAGGTGCCGGCCACCGGGAAGGACATGGTCGGGGCGTGGAAGCCGAAGTCGATCAGGCGCTTGGCGACGTCATCGACGCTGATGCCGCTGCTGTCTTTCAATGGGCGCAGGTCGAGGATGCACTCGTGGGCCACCAGGCCGTTGCTGCCGGTGTACAGCACTGGGTAGTGCTCTTCGAGGCGGCGGGAAATGTAGTTGGCGTTGAGGATCGCCAGCTGCGAAGCACGCTTCAAGCCGGCGCCGCCCATCATGCGGATGTACATCCAGGTGATCGGCAAAATGCTCGCGCTGCCGAACGGTGCGGCGCAGACCGCGCCTTCCTTGCGTGCCATGTGCGCGTGGCCCGGCAGGAACGGGGTCAGGTGCGACTTGACGCCGATCGGGCCGACGCCCGGGCCGCCACCGCCGTGGGGAATGCAGAAGGTCTTGTGCAGGTTCAGGTGCGAGACGTCGCCGCCGAACTTGCCCGGGGCGCAGAGGCCGACCATGGCGTTCATGTTGGCACCGTCGATGTACACCTGGCCGCCGTGGTCGTGAATGATGCCGCAGATTTCGCGGATGCCTTCTTCGAATACGCCGTGGGTCGACGGGTAGGTGATCATCAAGGCCGCGAGATGTTCGCGGTGCTCGATGGCCTTGGCGCGCAGGTCTTCGATGTCGACGTTGCCGCGGGCGTCGCAGGCGGTAACCACCACGCGCATGCCGGCCATTTGTGCGGTGGCCGGGTTGGTGCCGTGGGCCGAGGACGGGATCAGGCAGATGTCGCGACGGTCTTCGCCACGGCTCTGGTGGTAGGCGCGAATCGCCAGCAGGCCGGCGTATTCGCCTTGCGAACCGGCGTTCGGTTGCAGCGAGATCGAGTCGTAACCGGTGGCGGCGCAGAGCATCGCTTCCAGTTCATCGGTCAGTTGCTGGTAGCCGGCGCTTTGTTCGGCCGGGGCGAACGGGTGCAGGGCACCGAATTCGGCCCAGGTCACCGGGATCATTTCGCTGGCGGCGTTGAGTTTCATGGTGCACGAACCCAGCGGGATCATGGTGCGGTCCAGCGCCAGGTCCTTGTCCGCCAGTTTGCGCAGGTAGCGCATCAGCTCGGTTTCCGAGTGGTAGCGGTTGAACACCGGGTGGCTGAGGATTGGCGACTGGCGCAGCAGGGCCGCCGGGATAGTCGCTTGAGTAGCAGCGGCGAGGGCGGTGAAGTCCGGCAGGGTCTGGCCGGCGGCGAAGAGCGCCCACAGGGTTTCAACGTCAGCTTGGGTGCTGGTTTCGTCGAGAGACAGGCCCAGGCGTTCAGCGTCGACCACGCGCAGGTTGATCTGCTGGGCGCGGGCCTGCTCGTGCAGCGCAGCGGTTTGCGCGCCAGTGTTCAGGGTCAGGGTGTCGAAGAAGTTTGCTTGTTCAACCTGCAAGCCCAAAGCATTCAAGCCCTTGGCCAGAATCGCGGTCAGCTGGTGCACACGCTGGGCGATCTGCGTCAGGCCCTTCGGACCGTGATACACGGCGTACATGCTGGCGATGTTGGCGAGCAATACCTGCGCAGTGCAGATGTTGCTGGTGGCCTTCTCGCGGCGGATGTGTTGCTCGCGGGTCTGCATCGCCAGGCGCAGGGCCGGCTTGCCGAAACGGTCGACGGAGACACCGACCAGACGGCCCGGCATGTCGCGCTTGAACGCATCCTTGGTGGAGAAGTAAGCCGCGTGCGGGCCACCGAAGCCCAGCGGCACGCCGAAGCGTTGTGCACTGCCGATGGCCACGTCGGCGCCGAATTCGCCCGGCGGGGTCAGCAGGGTCAGGGCCAGCAGGTCGGCGGCCACCGCCACCAGGGCGTTGGCAGCGTGCAAGCGCTCGGTCAGGGCACGGTAATCGAACACATCACCGTTGCTCGCCGGGTATTGCAGCAGGGCACCGAAGAACGGCGTCACGTCGCTCAATTCGCGCTCGTCACCGACCACCACCTCAATGCCCAACGGCTCGGCACGGGTGCGCAGCACGTCGAGGGTCTGCGGGTGGCAATGCACGGAGGCGAAGAACTGGTGGCTGCCCTTGTTCTTGCTCAGCCGCTTGCAGAAGGTCATGGCTTCGGCGGCGGCGGTGGCTTCGTCGAGCAAGGAAGCGTTGGCGATCGGCAGGCCGGTGAGGTCGCTGATCAGGGTCTGGAAGTTCAGCAGGGCTTCGAGACGGCCCTGGGAAATTTCCGGCTGGTACGGGGTGTAGGCGGTGTACCAGGCCGGGTTTTCCAGCAGGTTGCGCAGGATCGGCGACGGCGTGTGGGTGCCGTAGTAACCCTGGCCGATGAAGGTCTTGAACAGTTGGTTCTTGCCGGCGATGCCTTTGATCATTGCCAGTGCGTCAGCTTCGCTCAGGCCGTCTTCCAGGCCGAGTACGCTGGTGCCCTTGATGCTGTCGGGAATGACGCTGGCGCTCAGGGCTTCGAGGGAGTCGAAACCGAGGGTGTTGAGCATGGCTTGCTCGTCACCGGCGCGGGGGCCGATGTGGCGGGCGATGAATTCGTTACGGGTGTCGAGGAGGGCGGTCATGGGCAATCCTCACGCGTCGGTCTGGTCTTGGATCAGGCGGTCGTAGGCGGCCTGATCCAGCAATTGGCCGACAGCGGCAGCGTCAGCGGGCTGGAAACGGAAGAACCAGCCTTCGCCCAGCGGATCTTCGTTGACCAGCTCCGGGGTGCTGTCCAATTCCGAGTTCACTTGCAGCACCTTACCGTCCAGCGGCATGCCGATGCTGCTGGCGGCTTTCACCGATTCCACGACCGACACTTCGGCACCGGCGTTGAAGCTTCCCAATTCAGGCACTTGAACAAACACCACATCCCCCAGCGCCTGTTGCGCAAACGCGGTGATCCCGACGGTGACGCTGCCGTCAGCTTCGGTGCGCAGCCATTCGTGTTCGACGGTAAAACGCATTTCGCTCATATCAACTCCTCATTGTTCAGACTCATCCGCTGCAGGTGGCGGAGGTCGATGGGCAGGCTCGTGTGTGGGTAGCGAGCTTGACTGGAGGAGAGATAGCAAGGGTGGTGCCAATCTTGTTTATTTGTTTTAAATCATATAGTTATGATTATGAAAGGCGGTTGGGGGGATTGAGTTCGTATTGAAATCAATACAGAGATGCCAGGATGACGGCCCGAAGTCCGGTCCAGAGGGTTGAGAGGGTTTTGTCTTGATTTCGATACGCTGTATCGATTTGCAGACAATGTCGGGTAGCACTCAATCCCTGTGGGAGCGGGCTTGCCCGCGATTGCGGTGTATCAGGCAAAAAAATGGTGACTGACACGGCCTCATCGCGGGCAAGCCCGCTCCCACAGGGATTTTCAGTGTTTGTGAAATCGGCGGTCAGAGCTTGTTGGGAATCCCGTACTTACGCAACCGAATGGCAATCGCACTATGGGAGGTCTGCAACCGCGCCGCGAGCAAGCGGCTGGACGGATAGGTGCGATAAAGCTTTTCCAGCAGATTCTTTTCAAACCCTTCGACAGCATCCTCAAGGCTGCCCACCTCGCCATCGTTCTGGCGCTCCACAGCCGTTCTGGCAATGTCGAGATCATCAATGTCCACCAGCGGGTTTTCGCAAATCGCCGCGGCGCGAAAGATCACGTTTTGCAATTGCCGTACGTTACCCGGCCAGCGGTTGCCGAGCAGGGCTGGAAAGGTGCTGGGCGCCAGGCGACAGACCGGGCGCTGGATCTGCGCGCAGGCCTGCTGCATGAAGTGCTGGGCCATCAACAGGATGTCGTGGCCACGTTCGCGCAGCGGCGGTACTTGCAGGTTGAGCACATTGAGGCGGTAGAACAGGTCTTCGCGAAAATGCCCTTCGCTGACCATTTTTTCCAGGTCGCGGTGGGTCGCACTGAGGATCCGCACATTGACCTTGACCTCACGATCGCCACCGACCCGACGGAAGCAGCCATCGCTCAAAAAGCGCAGCAGCTTGGCTTGCAGATACGGCGACATCTCGCCGACTTCGTCGAGAAACACCGTGCCCTGGTCGGCCAGTTCCAGCAGCCCGAGCTTGCCGCCCCGTTGCGCACCGGTGAACGCACCGGGGGCGTAGCCGAACAGCTCGCTTTCGGCCAGGCTCTCCGGTAGCGCAGCGCAATTGAGGGCCAGGAATGGCTTGTCACGGCGACCGCTGATCGCGTGACAGGCGCGGGCCACCAGTTCCTTGCCGGTGCCGGTTTCACCCTGGATCAACAGCGGTGCATCGAGGGCCGCCACCCGTTGCGCGCGGGCCTTGAGCGAGCGGATCGGCGGCGATTCACCGAGCAACGCATCGAAACCTTCGGCATGATCATGGTGCAGCGCCGAGAGGCGTTCGCCGATGCGGTTCGGTTGATAGAGGGTGAGCAGGGCGCCGGCGTCGGTGATCGGCATGGCATCGAGCAGCAAGGTGTGGCCGCCGAGGCTGACCTCGTGCATGGGCAGACGGAAATGGTGGGCGATCAAGGTGCTTTGCAAATCGGCATCGTCGAACAGCGCGCTCAGCGATTCACCGGCCGGTTCGCGACCGCACAGGGCGATCAATGCCGGGTTGGCCAGCAGCACGTGCCCACGATCATCCACTGCCAGCACCGGGTCGGAACTGGCAGCGAGCAAGGCATCCAGTTGCAGGCGCCGACGTTGCCCAGGAAGGATGTCGACCATGGTCACCGCTTGCACGCCGCGCACGCCGAACAGTGCCTCGCGCAACTCTTCCAGCACTTCGGCGCCGAGGGTCGGAGCATCG
Source organism: Pseudomonas sp. LBUM1649 (assembly GCF_059716155.1). Taxonomy (NCBI): domain Bacteria; kingdom Pseudomonadati; phylum Pseudomonadota; class Gammaproteobacteria; order Pseudomonadales; family Pseudomonadaceae; genus Pseudomonas; species Pseudomonas sp. LBUM1649. The sequence goes on along the minus strand of NZ_CP166807.1, from coordinate 4,349,557 downwards.
ATGTAGACGTTCGGCGGCACCATCTCCACGGCGTCCAGATTGAAGCTGCGCCCGCCGAGCAGGGCCAGTACTTCCTGGGTGATGCCGACGCGGTCGATGAAGGTGACGTGGATGCGCATGACAGGCCTGCAAGATGGGCGAACGGAAATCAGTATGCCGGGGCGAATTTGAATTTGGCGAGCGTCACGTCATCCGTTAGCCGTTTTGCGCGCGCTGGCGGCCAGGTCCTCAAGGAACGCCTGCAGGATCGGCGATGGTGCCACGCCGCGCCGGGTGATCACGTCGAACGGTGACTTCAGACGCAGGCTCGACGGGCCCAGTTGATGCATCTCGCCTGACTTGAGCCACTGGGAGGCGAAGTGCTCGGGCAGGAAACCCATGTAGGCGCCGGAGATGATCAGGATCGCCGAGGCCTCGATGTTGTCCACGGTGGCCGCCGCCTTGCTCACGCCCAAGTGTTCCAGGTCGTATTGCTGCATGTAGCCGCGCACGACGATGCGGCCCGCGCCGATTTCTTCAAGCAGTTCGGCCCCTTCGGCCTTGCTCCCGTAGAGCGGATGCCGGCGCCCGCAATACAACCCCAGCGCTTCCTGATACAGCGGCGATTGCAACAGGCCTGGCAGATGGATCGGAAAGTGCCCGATGGCCAGGTGCAAGCGGCCGTCGAGCACCCGTTCCTCCAGTTCGGCGGGGGTGCCGACGTACACGTTCAGGTGCACATCATGCCCGCGCGACACGAAGCGCTGGGTGGTGCGCGGGATCGGCGAATCCGGGTCGGTGATGGTGGTGTCGATGATCCCCAGGTTGAGCTTGCCGCTGATGTGCTGCTTGAGCACGTCGGCGTCCATGCAGAAATTTTCCACCGCCGACAGCAGGCGCTGGGTGGCTTCGTGAATCGCCACCCCTTGCTCGGTCAGGCGAAAGCCGCTGCGCCCGCGCTGGCAGAGCTTGACCCCAAGGCGGGTTTCCAGATGGGTCATCTGTTCGCTGATCGTCGACTGCCCGGCATTCAACGCCGCCTGGGCGGCCGAGAAACCGCCGCAACGGACAATTGTGGCAAACACCCGAAGCAACTTCAGGTCGACATCGTGCAGTTGAATCACCTGGAACCTCCCGCTTGTGGATGCATCGGTAATGCCGATATGAGTATCTGATGTTTAGCATTTTTTCCACGAAAACCTGCGCTCATAGTCTTTCCAACGGCGGTCGCCTTGCAGTCCGCCAAGCCGATAACAAGAAGTGGAGAGGCTAGAAATGTCGAACAACGGTTATGAATCCGGTCGTCTGAACCTGCCATTCGTGGGTCATTGCACCTTTGGCAAATCCCCGGTGTGCACCGATTGGGACGCGCTGGATGCCGACGTTGCGGTGCTGGGCGTGCCCAACGACATGGGCACCCAGTGGCGCTCCGGCGCACGCTTCGGACCACGCGGGATTCGCGAAGCATCGACGCTGTTTTCCTTCGGCCACGCCGGCGCCTATGACCACGAAGACGACGTGATGTACCTCACGGCGTCGGACGTGCGCATGGTCGACGTCGGTGATGCCGACATCGTCCACACCGACATGGCCACCAGTAACAAGAACACCGAATACGCCGTGCGCAAGATCCTCGATGCCGGTGTGATGCCGGTGGTGCTCGGCGGCGATCACTCGGTGCACGCGCCAGTGATCAAGGCCTTCGAAGGGCGCGGGCCGATCCACATCATCCACTTCGATGCGCACCTGGACTTCGTCGACGAGCGCCACGGCGTGCGTTACGGCCACGGCAATCCGCTGCGCCGCGCCTCGGAAATGAACCACATCGTCGGCATGACCCAGATGGGCATCCGCAACGTCTCGTCGTCCAACCGCGACGACTACGAAGCGGCCCACGAAGCCGGCTCGAAGATCCTCTCGGTGCGTGATGTGCGTCGCCTTGGCGTCGAAGGTGTACTGGCGCTGATCCCGCAGAACATCAACTACTACATCACCATCGACATCGACGGTTTCGACCCGTCCATCGCCCCTGGCACCGGTACCCCGAGTCACGGCGGCTTCCTCTACTACGAAGTGCTGGAAATCATCCAGGCCCTGGCCAAGCGCAGTAAAGGCAACATCGTCGGCATGGACCTGGTGGAGGTCGCACCGGTGTACGACCCGACCGGCATGACCTCGATCCTCGCCGCGCAACTGCTGCTCAACAGCATCGGTTTCATCTTCCACGAGCGTGGCAAGGTGCGGGCGGCCGCCGTGAGTGAATCGACGCTGGCTTAAGAGCCGAGCCTGAACATCGAAACCACATACCCCGGCAGTGCCTGACTGCCGGGCAGAGAGAATAAAAATGGACACGATCGTCAAAAGTTACCTGCAGAAATTCGGCGTCTCCGAAGCCACCCAGACCTTCCTCAGCAAAGTGCAGAAGATGTTCATCGGCGGTGCCTGGGTCGAAGCCAGCGACGGCCAGAATTCCGACGTCATCGAGCCGTCGACCGAAGGCTTGATCACCCGCATTCCCATGGGCACTACCGATGACCTGGACCGCGCCGTGCAAGCCGCCCGTGCGCAGTTCGACGGTGGCGAATGGCGCCAGGCCAAACCGGCGCAACGCGAACGCCTGATCCAGCGCCTGGCCGACCTGATTGAACAGAACGCTGCCGAACTGGCGGAAATCGAATCTATCGACATGGGCAAGTCGGTCGCCTTCGCCAAGGACGTCGATATCCAGGGCACCGTCGATACCCTGCGCTATTTCGCCGGTTGGGCCACCAAGCTCCACGGGCGCACCGTCGAGCCTTCGCTGCCGGGCAATTACCTGGCCTATACCCGCAAGGAAGCGGTGGGCGTGGTCGGCGCCATCGTGCCGTGGAACTTCCCCCTGCAAACCATGGCCTGGAAGCTCGGCGCGGCGTTGGCCACCGGTTGCACCGTAGTGGTGAAACCCGCCGAGTTGACGTCGCTGTCGGCCCTGCGTTTCGCTGAACTGGTGCAGGAAGCGGGCATTCCGGACGGTGTGATCAACATCGTCACCGGACGTGGCAGCGTGGTCGGCGCGGCCATGGCCACCCACCCCGGCATCGACAAATTGACCTTCACCGGTTCGACCCCGGTGGGCTGTACCGTTGGCCGCGCAGCACTGGACGACATGAAGCGGCTGACCCTCGAACTCGGCGGAAAATCACCGGTCATCGTTTTTGCCGATGCCGACATTCCGGCCGCTGCACAAGCGGTCGCCAATGGCGTGTTTTTCAACTCCGGACAGGTATGCGATGCCGGCACGCGGGCCTATATTCATAGCAGTGTCTACGACGAATTCCTGCGTGAGCTGATCGCCTACACACGCACCCTGAAAATGGCCCCGGGCCTGGACCCGGACTGCTTCATCGGCCCACTGGTTTCGGCCCTGCAAAAGCAGCGCGTGACCGAGTACATCGAGACCGGCAAGGCTGAAGGCGCCGAACTGGTCTACGGCGGCCAACCGGTCGATGGCCCTGGCTTCTTCGTCGAACCGACCATCTTCGCCAACTGCCGCAACGACATGCGCATCGTCCAGGAAGAGATCTTCGGTCCGGTGCTGGTGACAGCAAAGTTCGATGACGAGGAAGAGGCGCTGGCCCTGGCCAATGACTCGCCTTATGGCCTGGCGGCAGCCCTGTATTCCAACGACCTTGGCAAGGTGCACAGCCTGATACCACGCCTCAAGGCCGGCTCGGTCTACGTCAACGCCCACGGCACCCTCGACCCGTCGATGCCGTTCGGTGGCTACAAGCAGTCCGGGTTCGGCAAGGACCTGGGCGCCGAGCAGCTCGATTACCTGCTCGAAACCAAGGCGGTGTGGATCACGCTGCCGTGAGTCAAGGCTGACTCTTTGAACGACACAAAACCTGTGGGAGCGAGCCTGCTCGCGAAGAGGCCGGCATATCCAGCATCAATGTTGCCTGACACATCGCCTTCGCGAGCAGGCTCGCTCCCACAGGAACCCCAACAGGGATGTCGTTCACCCGAAAGAACGCGGTTATCTCGTCATGATCTTCCAACAATAAGAGTCCATCATGAACACTAACGCCAAGTCCGCCACGAGTGTGTCCTCCCTCGACGACAAATCCGTCGTCGAGGGGCATTCGATTGACTTCATCCCCGAGAGCGAGCGCACCGACAAACTGTCGAGCCAGGGCCCGTTCTGGTTCCTCGGCAACTTCACCTTCTTCACCATGACCATCGGCTTCGTCGGCCCCAGTGTCGGCCTGACCGCGCTCTGGACCACACTCGCCGGCACGCTGGGCATCATGTTCGGCACGCTGTTCATGGCGTTTCACGGTTCGCAAGGCCCGCACCTTGGCTTGCCACAGATGATCCAGTCCCGCGCGCAGTTCGGTTACCGCGGGGTGATCCTGGTGCTGCTGGCGACGCTGTTCGTGTTCGCCGGGTTCAACATCGTCAATCTGGTCCTGATGATGCAGGGCCTGCACACGCTGTTCGGATTCAACCCCGCGGTGATCGCGGTGGCGGTGACCATCCCGGCGGCGGTGCTGGCGATCCTCGGCCATGACTGGATGCACCGCAGCTTCAAATGGGCGTTGTACCTGTCGCTGCCGCTGTACGGCCTGGTGACACTGGCGGTGTTGATGGGCTGGGTGCCGGATGCGGTACTGCCGGCGCTTGCCGAGGGCGAAGCGGCCCCGGCACCGCTGGGCTTCAACTGGACCGGTTTTATCGCGCAGTTCGCGGCGGCGGCGAGTTACAACATCGCCTATGCCCCGTACGTGTCGGACTACTCGCGTTACCTGCCGAAGAACACCTCCAGCGGCAAGCTGATTGCCGTGGTGTTTCTCGGTGCTTCGCTGTCCGGTGCGTGGATGATCTCCGTCGGTGGCTGGCTGGCCGATCACCTGCACTCAACCGATGTGCTGGTGGCCTTGGGTCAAGTCGGCAACACCGTGTCGCCGCTGATGGGCACCGTGGTCGTGGTGGTGACCATCCTGGCCTTCCTGCCGGTGATCGCGATGAACATCTACAGCGCCAAGCTGACCACCCTGACCTGTGTCGATTCGATCAAGCACATCGAGCCGACCCGCAAGGCGCGGATCCTCGCCATCGCCTTCGTGATCCTGCTGCAACTGGGCGTGGCCCTGAGCATCCAGAGTTCCGGCAAAGGCCTGTCGGTGCTCGGCATCTACCTGGTGGTGATGCTGTACTTCCTGGTGCCCTGGACCTCGGTCAACCTCACGGACTACTTCTTCGTGCGCAAGGGCCGCTACGCCATCCCGCACTTCTTCATGCCCCACGGCAACATCTACGGCAGCTGGGGCCTGCGCGGTATCGCCGCCTATGCCATCGGTTTTATCTCGATGATTCCGTTCTTCTACATCTACGACGGCGTTGAACAACGCGAAGTGTATGTCGGCCCGCTGGCCAAGGCGCTGGGCAGCATCGACATCGCCTGGCTGGTGGGGCTGATCGTCTCGGGGCTGGCGTACTACTGGCTGAGCCGCTCGATCGACCTCAAACGCGAAGAAGCCGTTATCCAGCAGATCGAGAAGACCTGCCCGCAATACACCACTGGCGACACGCTGACCCACAAACAGCAACCACTGCCGGTATTCACTGAATCGACGGTCGGGAGATAGCCATGACCACGCAAAGAATGACCACGCAAAAATACGACTACATCATCATTGGCGCAGGCTCGGCAGGTTGTGTGTTGGCCAACCGCCTGAGCGAAGACCCGGCCACCTCGGTGCTGGTCCTGGAATTCGGCGGCAGCGACAAGAGCGTGGTGATCCAGATGCCCAGTGCGTTCTCGATCCCGATGAACACCAAGAAGTACAACTGGCGCTACGAAACCGAGCCGGAAACCTACCTCAACGGCCGGCGCATTCATTGCCCACGGGGCAAGGTGCTGGGTGGTTCGTCGTCGATCAATGGCCTGGTGTACATTCGCGGCCACGCGTTGGATTTCGACGAATGGGAATCCCTCGGCGCCCAGGGCTGGGGTTACAAGAATTGCCTGCCGTACTTCAAGCGTGCCGAAAGCTACGAGTCCGGTGGCGACAGCTATCGCGGGCAGACCGGACCGCTGCACACCACCAACGGCAACCACATGAAAAACCCGTTGTACGGGGCCTGGGTCGAAGCCGGTGCCGAGGCGGGCTACATCAAGACCGAAGACTGCAACGGCTATATGCAGGAAGGTTTCGGTGCGATGCACATGACCGTGAAGAATGGCGTGCGCTGCTCCACGGCCAATGCTTATCTGCGTCCGGCCATGGGCCGTCCGAACCTGACGGTGATCACCCACGCGATGACTCGCCAGGTGATCCTCGAAGGCAAGCGTGCCGTGGGCATCATCTATGACCACGGTGGCCAGACCCACCAGGTCTATTGCAACAAGGAAGTGCTCATCTCATCCGGGCCTATCGGTTCGCCGCACCTGCTGCAACGCTCCGGCATCGGCCCGGCCGAGGTCCTGCGCAAGGCCGGGATCGCCGTGCGCCATGACCTGCCGGGGGTAGGGGAGAACCTGCAGGATCACGCCGAGGTGTACATTCAGTTCGGCTGCAAGGAACCGGTGACGCTCAACAGCAAGATGGACCCGCTGAGCAAACTGATGATCGGTTTGCGCTGGCTGCTGTTCAAGGACGGCCTGGGCGCCACCAACCACTTCGAGGCCGGTGGATTCATCCGCTCCGAGAAGGGCCTGCGCTGGCCGGACATTCAGTTCCACTTCCTGCCGGCAGCGATGCGTTACGACGGCAACAAGCCGATCAAGGGCCACGGTTTCATGGTGCTCACGGGCCCGAACAAACCGAAAAGCCGTGGCTATGTGCGGGTGCGATCGGCCGATCCGTACGAGCACCCGGAAATCCGCTTCAACTACCTGCAACGCGAAGAAGATCGCGAAGGCTTCCGCCGTTGCATCCGCCTGACCCGGGAGATCATCGGCCAGAAGGCCATGGACCGTTTCCGCGACGGCGAAATCGCCCCCGGAGCGCTGGTGACCAGCGATGAAGATCTCGATGCCTTTGTCCGTGACAACCTCGAAAGCACTTACCATCCGTGTGGCTCGTGCCGCATGGGCGAGGACGACATGGCGGTGGTGGATTCCGAGCTGCGGGTGCATGGCATCCAAGGGTTGCGAGTGATCGACTCTTCGGTGTTCCCGACCGAACCGAACGGCAACCTCAATGCGCCGACCATCATGCTCGCCGAGCGGGCTTCGGATCTAGTTCGCGGGGTGAAGATGTTGCCGGCGTCGGATGTGCCGGTGGGGCTGGTGGAGAACTGGGAAAACAGCCAGCGCACGACGTTGCCGGGGCGTAACGTGCGGGTTTGACACAATCCAATGTGGGAGCGAGCCTGCTCGCGAAAGCGGTGGGCCAGTCAACATCAATGTTGAATGTTATGGCCCCTTCGCGAGCAGGCTCGCTCCCACAGGAAAAATTCGATTCCCATTGCTAGGCTCAAACTCCCCCAGACCGCAATGGAGCACCCTCATGGCTATCCTGGCCCTGCGCGCTGACGCCTCCCACATCGAAAAAATCGCCCCGTTGTTCGATGCCTATCGCGGCTTCTACGGCCAGCCGTCGAACCTGCCCCAGTCGCGCAACTTCATCGCCGAACGCATCGCCCGCGACGAGTCGGTGATTTTCTACGCCGAGGACGCCAACGGCGAAGCGCTGGGTTTCGTGCAGATGTTCCCGACCTTTTCCTCCATCGATGCGCACCGCACTTGGCTGCTCGGCGACCTGTTCACCACGCCCGCCGCCCGGGGCAAAGGCGTTGGCACGCTGCTGATGAACACCGCCCGCGACTTTGCGCGGTTGATGGGAGCCAAAGGCATGTCCCTGGAAACCGCCACCGACAATTTCAGTGCCCAGCGTCTGTATGAGTCACTGGGCTATGCGCGCGATCCGGGCTACTACACCTATTGCCTGGATCTGCAACAAGACTGAATCAGGCGTCGCCAAACACCGGCCGCAGAAAGGTCCGCTCATAGCTGAGGATGAACTTTTTCTCTTCGGCGAATTTGAAGGCGGCGATGCACTGCGCGTCGTTCATCGATTGTTGTCGGTAACTTTCGTAGGCGGCGAGGCTTGGAAAGCTGAACATCGCCATGGCAATGTTGTTGGCGCCTTCCGACGGCAGGAAATAGCCGTGATGCTGGCCGCCGAATTTTTCCACCAGGGGAATCCACAGTTTGCCGTAAAGCTCGAAGGCATCGAGCTGGTAGGGATCGATAACGTATTTCAGGTAGCAAGTGATCATCGGTTCTCTCTCTGGGCTAAAAGTTTTCAGCAGATTGTATGACCCACGCCGTCACCTGCGGGCACGTCTTCGCCTGTTTATAGACGCCCGGGTAAAGACGCTGGACGTCCTGGCAAAAGTGCAGCAGGGCGCGGCCTCAGGATGAAGTTCTCGCCGCCGAAGGTAGACAACAGTCGTTGTGGACGCCATGGCGCAGCGCGATTTGCTCGTCCACGACCGGAGTCTATTGTCTGAAGGAGCAAGCTTGCTCGCGATGGACGAAAACGATAACGCGCTCTGTCTGAAGGATCGCGTATTCCGGACGTTTTTCGCGAGCAAGCTCGCTCAGGTATCACAAAGCAGAGGCGGCCTCGGGTTTTCACGGGCAATGCTATCGTGGACTGACCTCCCGTGCGGCGCGGGCAAATTCGATGAAAGCCTTGAGCGTTGCCGGCACATGCCGTCGGCTTGGATAGTACAGATGCAGGCCGGGGTAGTAGGGGCACCAGTCACCCAGCACCTGGATCAGGCTGCCGTCGGCAATCTGCGCCTTGACCATGTCTTCAAAGAGGTAGGTCACGCCGACGCCCTGCAACGCCGGGCCGACCATCAGGCTGACGTCGCCCAGGGTTAGCGGGCCGTCTATTTCGATTTCCTGGACGATCCCGCCACGTTCGAACTCCCAGCGATACAACGCGCCACTGGGGAAACGATGGCGGATGCACGGCAGGCCATGCAAATCCTCGGGTTTATGCGGAACGGGATGTTTGCGGAAAAATTCCGCTGAGCCCACGACCACGGAGCGCATGTAGCTGCCAATCGGCAGGGAGACCATGTCCGCCTCCAACCGAACGCCGAAACGGACTCCGGCGTCAAAGCCCTGCGCCACTACATCGACCAGCGCATCGTCCGTCACGATCTCCAGTTTCACGTCCGGATAGGCTTCGAGGAACCTGCTGGCAAGCGGCAACAGCACCAATTCGGCGGCCTGGCGACCCGCGGTGATTCTCAAGTTGCCCGAGGGTTTGTCGCGAAAATTGTTCAGGTCTTCCAAGGCATCGTCGATATCGCGAAAGGCAGGTTTCAGTCGCGCAAAGAGACGCTCGCCGGCTTCGGTCAGGCCCACGCTGCGGGTGGTGCGATTAAACAGCCTGACGCCGAGTCTGTTCTCCAGGGTGCGCACCGCATGGCTCAGCGCAGAAGGCGTCAGCCCCAGTTCGACCGCTGCCCGGCTGAAATTCAGATGCGTGGCCACACACAGGAAGGTCGAAAGGTCAACTGCCGAAGGCGCTTTCATATGTGAATGCCTTTCATAAAGTCATGCAATATTACTGGGATTATCACATCACTAATGCAGTTTTAAAGTTGCGTCAACTCATCAAGAAAGCCCGGCAATAACGCTCGGGTCGCTGACAGGAGGAGTTGAAATGCGTACTTGGTTCATTACTGGGGCTTCCCGTGGTTTTGGTACTCTCATCGCAGAACGTGCTCTGCGTGCCGGCGACGCGGTCATTGCCACTGCCCGTAAACCCGAAGAAATAACCGCCAAACTTGGCGGCCATCCAAACCTGCTGGCCGTGCGTCTGGACGTGACTCGCGAGGAGGAAGCGCATCAGGCCGTGGCAGAAGGCATCAAGCGTTTCGGCCGCATTGATGTGCTGATCAACAATGCCGGGTTCGGCGTGTTGGGGGCGGTAGAAGAAACCAGCGCCAGCGAGACCGAGCGTCTGTTCGCCACCAACGTCTTCGGCCTGCTCAACGTGACCCGCGCGGTACTGCCGCACATGCGTCGCCAGCGCTCCGGGCATGTGATCAACATTTCCTCCATCGGCGGCTACCAGGCCTACATGGGCTGGGGTGTCTACGGTTCCACCAAGTTTGCGGTGGAAGGTATTACCGAGGCGCTGCATCAGGAACTGGCGCCGCTGGGTATCCACGCCACGGTGGTGGAGCCGGGCTTCTTCCGCACTGACTTCCTCGACGAGCAGTCGCTGGTCAAGACCGCGCTGGAGCTATCGGACTACGATGAAACCGTGGGCGCGATGCGTAAATATGCCGAGTCCGCCAACCACGCCCAACCGGGCGATCCGGTGAAATTTGCCGAGGCCATGCTGGCCCTGGTCAATGCACCTAACCCGCCGCAACGTCTGGCACTGGGCAGCGATACCATCGCGCGCATCGAAGCAAAAAACCGTTTTGTCGCCCAGGAACTGGCGCAGTGGAATGAGTTGGCGCTGTCCACCGATTTCAACGACTGACGGCAGGAAATAAAATCCGGACCCCCTCACAGGGTTCCGGATTTTTTGTGCATGGGATTTGCCATTGCAGGAGCTAGCTTGCTACGGGTGGCGTGCCGACGAAAAAACCAAGGGCGCCACTGGGTATCAATCAACCGGGATGACCGGCGGCTTGTTCTGGTCCTTCAACAGAAAGACGACAAATTTGGCAGGCTTGTCCTTGCTGGCATTGCGGCCCACCGTGTGGATGTCATTGGGGCCTTCGTGGAAGCTTTGTCCGGGCATCAGCGTGACTTCCTTGCCACCCTTGACCCCCATGACGATGGTGCCTTCGAGCACATAGATGAAGCCGTGGGCGTCGTGCCGATGAACCGGGTCGGCACCGCCCGGTGGGTATTCGACGGTGAGCATCAGTACTTCCTTGCCGGGGTAATCGGGAAGCGCGGTGACCGACACTTCCTTGACATCCGGGTGCGGCGCGTCGGCGGCCAGGACCCGGGCCGGCAGGGTGGACAGTGCAAGCAGGGCGAGGAGAACGTAGGTTCGCATGAGACGCTCCTGATGAAGTTAGCGGGCTGACTGCTAGACGCCGGCGCTTTTGAGCCATTGATCGAAGTGAATCTTGCCGAGGATGGGATTGGCACCCGGGGTCAGTGATTGGTCGTTGATTACTGCGCCGTAGTAACCGGCGTTATCGTCGGTAATCACTTCGCGCGCATCCCCGGTGTGTTGCAGATACGTTTTGGCAAACGACACCAGAGGTTGCTTGTCGGGCCCCGCCCCCTCCTCGGTCTTGCCAGTGGGTGGCGCCACGGCAATTTTAGCCAGTGCCGCGGCGACATCGGCCGAGGCAATTGGCTGCAGGGCGGCCGAGGTCAAGCGAGCGGTGTCGCCTTGCATGCTGTATTGGACAATGGCACCAATGAATTCGAAAAACTGCGTAGCGCGCAGGATCGAGTAGGGCACTCCGGCGTTCTTGATCAATTCCTCCTGGGCCATCTTGGCGCGGAAGTAGCCGCTTTCGAGCATTCGTTCCGTGCCCACCACCGAAAGCGCAACGTGATGTTTGACCCCGACGGCTTTCTCCGCGGCGGCGAGGTTGCGTCCGGATTTTTCGAAGAATTCGAGCACGGCAGCATCTTCGAACGAAGGTGAGTTGGCGACGTCGACCACCACGTCGGCGCCTTGCAGCGCTGCCTGCAATCCTTCCCCGGTGACGGCGTTGACACCGGTACTCGGCGTGGCGGGCACCACATCATGTCCACCTTCGCGCAGGAGTTTGCACAGTTGTGTTCCGATCAAGCCTGTACCGCCGATGACGACAATTTTCATGATTGAGCCTCCGTCTGTTGGTGTGGGGTGGCGGCTGCTCATGCCACGCACGTTGTGAGTAGCTAGTTTAGGCGGGCGAAAGCGGGGCGTGGTTGGCGGGATGGTCGGTAGGCTTGGGCCTCTTGCGTCTGAAAAGCTTCGGTTTAGTGCCTTGGTCATGCTCAAATGGCGGCCATTTTTTCGCTGCAGGCTGGAGCTGGAAATGAACAAAGCGGCTGTGATGACCCTCGTTTTGACCCTGGGTGCAGGCCTGTTCGCCACGCCAGCGAACGCCCAGGGTGATGCCGAGGCGGGCGGAAAACTGTTCAAGCGGGTGTGCGGTGGCTGTCATCAGGTAGGAGAGTCGGCGCGGGCTTTTTTTGGTCCGCAGCTCAACAATGTCATCGGGCGGGTTGCCGGGAGTACTACCGACTATCAGTACTCCGATGCCATGAAGTCATCCGGGATCATCTGGACCCGGGAAAAGCTCGCCGCTTACATCGAGGATCCGAAAGCCGTGGTATCCGGCACGCGGATGATTTTCTGGGGCATCAGCGATCGGGAAAAAATCGATGATCTGCTGGCCTACTTGCAGACCTTCCAGACACCGTAATCCTGGCAGATATATCGCGATCCTACAGGGATCTTTTAACGTCGCAATTTAGCGCAGTGATCCTGCTCCGGCTGCGCCGCCGTATACCACACGTAATCCGCGCTAACGGCGCTTACCGTCTTGCCCACTTCGGCCAGCACCAGCACTGCATTGCCCTGGCCAGCGCCGAGGTCTTGCAGATTCAGTGGCACCCCCAAATCCTTGCGCACATGGAACGCCCCTGCCAGCAACAGGGCTGGCGTCGGCGCCGCCAACAGGTGCTCGACCATGCGCCGGTCACGCTGCTGCTGTACGGCGAGCATCGCCGGCATCTGCGTTTCGGGCAACAAGCCGCAATGGGACTCGCGGATGTCCGCCAGCAATGTCGCTTGCACCTGTTGGGTAGTGGACGCTTCGCCGCTGAGCGTCGGACGCTGTTTGTAGATCTGGATGATCTGCGCCAGGTCCAGGTTGGCCGACAACAGCGGGTAGGGTTGGTGCAGGGCGTAAGTCACCAGTGCGCCGTAAACGCCCCAATCCCAGTTGGCTTGCCAGGACAGTGCCTGGTACGGGTCGGCCGGCGGTTGACCGGCACGGGTGGCGGCCTGTGCCGCATTGACTTTTGCCTGTTGGTCGGGGTTGAGCATTTCCATCAACAGGCTGCCTTGCGGACGTTGCGCCGCCAGTTGGCGCAGCAGCCACAGTTGCAAGGCATGGTGATCGGGATTGTCGTGTTGTTCACCGACCAGCACCCGCGGCGCAACCGCCAGGCGTTCGACCAGCTCTTGCGGGGTGAGGGTGCGCCCGCTGGCGAGTTCGCGGATCACCCCGAGATCGGCGTGATCTCGCCCCTGCAGGGCGATCGCTGGCGGTGGCGGCGATACGTAATGGGACTGGCAGGCAGCCAGCAGGCTGAACAGGCATAACAGCACAATGCGCATCGGTTTTCCTTACTAGACGGTGCCCCCTCACACGGGAGGGGGCGGATATCAGCGCGCGATAATCAACGGGTGGCCGCGTTCCGGGTGCTGGTGAATCAGTACCTGCAGCCCGTACACCGCCTCCAGCGCTTCGGCGGTCAGGACTTCGTCCGGCGTACCGTAGGCGTGGGGGCGACCGTCCTGCAACAGCAACAGGTGATCGCAGTAACGCGCCGCCAGGTTGAGGTCGTGCAGAATCACCAGTACCGCTGCACCACGCCCGGCGAAATCACGCACCGCTTGCAGAATGGTGTGCTGGTGCAGCGGATCGAGCATCGAGGTCGGCTCGTCGAGCAGCAGGGTCTGCCCCTCGGCACCCGGCCACAATTGCGCGAGCACCCGCGCCAGGTGCACGCGCTGGCGTTCGCCACCGGACAAGGCCAGATAACTGCGCCCCGCCAGGTGCAGGGCGTCGGCGACACTCAGGGCCTGGGCGACGATTTGCGCATCGCGCACGCGTCCGCTGGCATGGGGCAGGCGACCCATGCCCACCACTTCATTGACCGAGAAGGCAAAGTTCAGGCTCGAACTCTGGGGCAATACCGCCAGGCGTCTGGCCCGCTCCTGACCCGGCCAGTCGGCCAGAGGACGATCGTCGAGGCTGACCGTGCCTTCGTTGGCCGGCAGCTCATCGCACAAGGCGGCGAGCAGGGTGCTTTTACCGGCGCCGTTGGGGCCCAGCACGCCGAGGACTTGACCCGGATGCAACTGGATATCGATGCCCGCCAGCACGGTGCGACTGCCGCGCCGCACCAGCAAGTTGTTGGCCCGCAGCATCAGGAACGCCCCCGTACCAGCAGATAAAGGAAGAAGGGTGCACCGATGAGTGCGGTGACGATACCGATCGGCAACTCGGCCGGTGCCAGCAGCAAACGGGCGACCAGATCGGCCAGCAACAACAGGCTGGCACCGGCCAGCAATGAAGCCGGCAGTAACACCCGATGATCCGGACCGACCAGCAGTCGCATCAGGTGCGGCACCACCAGACCGATAAAACCGATCAGGCCTGCCGCTGCCACCGCGGCCCCCACACCCAGCGCCGTGCACAGCACCAGCTCAAGCTTGATCCGCTCGACATTGAATCCCAGGTGACGGGCTTCGGATTCCCCCAACAGCATCGCATTGAGCGCCGCCGCGCGACGCGGCAACCACAATGCCACGCCCACCGCCACGATCAGCAATGGCCACAGGCGTGGGTAGCTGGCGCCGTTGAGGCTGCCCAGGTTCCAGAAGGTCAGGGTGCGCAGCGTGGCGTCATCGGCCAGGTAAGTGAACAGACCGACTCCGGCCCCGGCCATGGCCGTCATCGCCACGCCTGCCAGGAGCATGGTGGCGACGTTGGTCTGGCCATCGCTGCGGCCGAAGCGATACACCACCGCCGTGACGATCAGGCCACCGACGAAGGCGCACACCGATAACAGGTACGGCTCGATGGCAGGCGGCAAACCGCCCAGCAGGCTGCCGCCGACAATGGCGACAGCCGCGCCCAGCGCCGCGCCGCCGGACACCCCGACCAGCCCCGGGTCCGCCAGCGGATTGCGAAACAACCCTTGCATGGCCACGCCGGACAACGCGAGCACCGAGCCGACCGCGATGCCCAGCAAACTACGCGGCAAGCGGATCTGACCGAGGATCAGCTGCGCCTGTTGGCTGTCGCCGCCATCCACCGGCAACCCGAGCAGCCGCAGCCCGGCCAGCAGCGTATCGCCCAGCGGCAGGCTGACCGGCCCCAGGGCCAGGGACAGCCAGAACACCAGCAGCAGTAACAGACCCAGGGTAATCAACATCGGCCGCGGCCGAACGATGGCTGTCATCGGTTGCTCTCTGTTGTCTGGAGCTCGGCAGTCTGCACCTGTGCCGACGGATAGAATGCCTTCGACAGTGTGTTCAGTGCGTCCGGCACTCGCGGACCCAGACCGCCGACCAGTAGCGTCGGGTCGATTATCAGCACCCGACCTTCACGACCGGCCGTGGTTTGCGCCAGGATCGGATTCTGCTCGAGCAGCGCTGCCCGCGCGGCATCGCCTTCAAGCTTGCCACCGGCGAAAATGATCACCTGTGGGTCCAGGGCCAGCATGGCCTCGTTGGACACCGGCTTGTAGCCGTTGTGGTCGGTGAGATTTTTCCCGCCGGACTGATCGATCATCCAGGCGGCCAGGGTGTCCTTGCCGGCGGCCTGGAGATTGCCGCCGGCATGGCTGAGCAGCATCAATACCCGAGGGGCGGGGTTGTGCTGTTGTACCTGCTTGACCCACGCCGCCTGTTGCTCCAGACGCTGCTGGTAACCGGCCATCAGCGCCTGTGCTTCAGCCTGTTTGCCGAGCAGTTGTCCGAGCTCGGTCAGGTTGTGTTGCAACGAGGGCACATTGGCCTTGATCGACAGCAGCTCGATGCGCACACCGGCAGCCTTGAGTTGCGCCAGTACCGGCGGCGGCCCCATTTCAGCGCTGCCCACCAGGATGTCCGGTTTCAACGCCAGGATGCCTTCGGCCGCTAGCGCCCGCTGGTAACCGATGCTCGGCAGGCTGTGCAATGAGCGCGGGTACTGGCTGGTGCTGTCGACACCCACCAGTTTGCCCTGGCCACCGAGGGCGACCACCCATTCGCTGAACGCGCCACCGGCGCTGACCCAGCGCTGGGGCAGGGCGTCGGCCACGGCCATTTGGCTCAGGAGCACGCCGGCGCAGGCCAGCAGTGATTTGATACGCATCAGGACGCTTCCTTAGTCGATCAGGACAGTGGCGGTTTCGGCCAGGGCACGCCGAACAACGGGATGACCCATTCACCGTCGGCATCGAAACCTTCGAAGCGGGTGATGATGCCATCGACGCTCGGCTTGCGCACACGCAACATGTTTGCATTGTGTAGGGCTGGCCTTATGCCGGGGATGCGGCATTTGCGCAGGGCCACTGTCCTTCTGTGTTCCGTTCTTCAAACCTGCGTTTGATGGCCGCTGCATTCCAAGGGACTGAATCAGAAACGTCCTACTTACTTTCGATGAACCAGGCTCTATCATCGAACAGTTGGCCGTTCTTCTCGCCCTCATTGTCCTGATTATCACCACCAAAAAGCTCCAAGGATAAGGAGCATCGAAATTGCAGAGGGATTCAGATTGAGAGCATTAGCCTGTCTTGGAGACAAAACCACATACGGCGAAGTCCTATCGGCTTCGGCAACATGGTTTGAAGGTAATAAAGCAATTGCTCAAACGGGCGACCTCGCTCGTTGCAGTAAGTGTAAGGGGGCGTTCCCTATCATAGGGACGGCTTTTGACTGGTCTGAACAACAACCCTATATTGCAACGGGCGATAAGGTAGCCTGTAGTTGCGCTGATCATGTGGTGTACGGTTCAACTACTCAATACACTACTGTTGCAACCAACTCTGTGCATGCCTCTGTCCAAGCGTCGAGCGTCGGGATTCCCACCCCAACTTCAACTCACTTCGCAAAATCTTTCGCCATCACCGATAGCCGCACTGGTCAGCCGCTGGCTAACCGGACTTACATTGCGCTGGTTGATGGATGCCGGAAAATAGGTCTCACAGACACTAACGGCATAGCTATTGTCGAGGCACCTACTGCAGGCTCGATGATCGAGCTTCACGTGATGTTCCAGGCCCCTGCGCGCGAGCTGACTGAGTTTTCGGAGGCGACCCTATGAGCGGAGCGACCTTTACGACGACAGCAAAAGCGCAGGAGGTGAAACCGGGCCAGCCGGCAATTCCTGTCTCCATCACCGTTAATGATCGCGCCGCCACACGCGAGGCGATTATCAAAAAGGTTCGAGCACTGAACGCAACGTTCGTCGAACGATCATCCTGGGGAGCGCTGAACGGCAAGACGGGCATGGTCATGGATTGGGATTACTCCATGATTGCCCTGCACCATGCAGGGCGAAGTCATAGCTGCACACCCGGTGCAGAACAGATGCAGGAGATACAAAAGGGTCATCTGAGTCAGAAGTACGACGATATCGGCTATCACTACGGGATCGACTGCACCGGACAGATTTTCGAAGGTCGTGATATCCGGCTTCAGGGTTCGAGCGTTTGGAAGTTCAACACTGGGTTGATCGGTATTGTACTACTGGAAAACCTGACAACGCCGGAAGAAGGGGGCGACTGGGTTGCCAAGGGGCGCATCGCCCTCGACAGCATCGGCTACAGCACCACAAACGTGATTCCGGCGGCTCAAATTGTCGCACTGATGCACCTGATCGATTCGCTGAAAAGCGTGTTCGTTATCAAACATTTTGGTGGGCATAGGGAGTACCCAGGGCAGGCTTCCGAAGGAAAAATCTGTCCGGGTAATATCGGGATGGAGTTGGTGAGAAATCTTAGAGTCAAGACCCATCTGTTGCCCCCTCCGGCGCCGCGAGAATGAAAAAGTTGTTGATTGCCGCGGTATTGGCGGTGCTGGCTGTGCTCTACCTCGGCTACTACGAATCCCTTGAAGATGGCGATATTGAGACCCACTTGTTCATCAAGAAATACCCGACGTTTCAGATGAGGTTTTACAACATCCACGCCAATGATGGTGAGATCAGGGAAGTCGAACGTCTTACGGACAAAGAACGAAAGTGGATCATCGACTACTGCAGGTATAGGCTCGGGATCGACACTGAGTTAAAAGTACAGAACGACATCGAGATGTGCAGTAAGAAATAGAGTCATCGCGGAATAAGACTTTCACGTACCGGCTGGTCATGCCCGATGGGCGAATTAAGCATGTGCAGATGCTCGCCAACCCGCTGCCGAGGTCGGCGAGGGTTTGGGTATTGATCAGTATCCCGTACGCCACGATCAGCCACATCAGCCACACCAACAGGTTTTCCAGCGGCTTGAAACTCAGACCGAGCAAGAGGCGATACGTCTTCTGGCCTGAGTCGTGCTGCATCTTGCTGCCGGTTAATTTTAGAAGGGGGTGCGCGCTGCGGGCGTGGGCAGGATTTTTTGTTCGGGGGGGCGAGCATGCACGCCTCGGTTGTTCGTTCGGGCTGGGATCGGAGAATCGGTTGAGTATCCTGGAAGCACGCGATCTCATTCCGTTAGGACAAAAAACCCGAAAAAACAGCCAAGGCGCTGCACAACGATCAGGCTTTGCTGGCGGCCAGGTAGGCGCCGAGGCGCCGGCCCATTTCCTCGCCCAGCGCCTGCAAGCCACTGAGGGGTCGGACCATCACTTCGAAATCGACGATTTTTCCTTGCTCGTCAAAGCGGATCATGTCGATGCCCTTCAGCTGTTTCTCGCCGACCCTGGCGCTGAATTCGAGGATCACATTCAAGCCGTCGGCGCTCGCCAGTTCGCGGTGATAGGTGAAATCTTCGAACACGCTGAACACCGTGTTGAGAATCATCGAAACCACCGGCGCACCCGGATAGGGCGTGTGCGCCATTGGCGAGCGAAACACTGCTTGCGGGTCCAGCAGCGCAGGCAAGGCCTTCAAATCGCCGGTGCGGATCATCCCGTGCCACAGGCTCAAGGATTCTGCGGCTTTGGGGTGCAGTTGCAGTTCAGACATATTCAACTCCTGTTTTTTGTTGTTGTGCAAAGCTTGCCTGCTGGGCGCCATGGATCAGCCGGTGAACTCATCGTCGAAAATGCTTTCGATGGGCAATGCAAACGTCCGGGCGATCTGGAACGCCAGCGGCAGGCTTGGATCATAGCGGCCATTTTCGATGGCGTTGATGGTCTGTCGCGAGACATTGAGCATCGCCGCCAGATCCACCTGCGACCACTTGCGTTCAGCACGCA
The DNA here is from genome assembly GCF_059716155.1 of Pseudomonas sp. LBUM1649. Classification (NCBI taxonomy): domain Bacteria; kingdom Pseudomonadati; phylum Pseudomonadota; class Gammaproteobacteria; order Pseudomonadales; family Pseudomonadaceae; genus Pseudomonas; species Pseudomonas sp. LBUM1649. Next base: position 4,330,460 of record NZ_CP166807.1, on the reverse strand, counting down.
GTTCTTTGAGTCGGTTTTTCATTGGTAGCGACGTCGGGCGAGGGCAAGCCCGATGATCCACATCAAGCCCATCACCGGCCATACGCAGATCCAGGAGATGTGGGGGAAGCCGACATTCTCCAGAAAACCGTAGCTGAATGTCAGCAACGCGGAAGCGGCGAAGGCAAACCCGAGCGCCTCGAATTGAATGCGCAGGTGCATTTCATCCAGCGTACGCATCATCCGTACGATGGCCCAACACATCAGCGCCGCTGGAATCACTGGCAACAACGTGATGACGATACGCAAACCGGTACCCAGGTCTTGCGGATTCTTGAGCAGGGTCAGCGAAAGGATCAAGAACACCATGTACAGCGCCAGCGCTGCGCCCATTTCCATGTAGTAGCGTTTCATTGCATCGTCCTGATGTAAAAGTACCTTTACATATTCGCTGGAGTTTTTGTGAATGTAAAGGGTGTTTTACATCGGGGTTCTTTGGGATGCTCGCCGGCGAAGGCGCCTCGATAGCCTGATGAAACATTCAACGGCCCCATCGCCAGCAAGCCGGCTCCTACAGGGGAAATACGTACGGCTCCCGATCAGGCCGGCCGGCAGGCCGCCTCGCTTTGGCTTTTGCTTTGGCTGTTGATTTTCTTGCCCCCTCACGCCCTGAGCCTGTCCGTCAACCTGTGACTACCTCCATCGGCGCCTCTACCAACGTTGATCCGCGCCGCGTTAAAGCCTGCAAGTAAGCCATTTCGTCATAGACGGTGCCGTTTTTCCAGCAGCGATAGACGATTCTGATCCACTTGAAAGCAAGTGCTCTCAGGGTCGCCTGGTATGAGCAGCCTTTAGCCCGCTGCTGCCGATAATAAGCCTCGGCCCACGTTGATTGAGTGATGCTGTGAGCGGCCCATTCGACAAAGGTCTGACGCAAGAAGGTTGAGCATTGGTAGCGCCAATACACGACTTTCTTCTTTCCGCTACGCTCGGTAACGGGTGCGATTCCGGCATATCGCTGCATCGCATTGGCGTCGCTAAATCGATCACGCTGTTCACCAAAAGCCACCATCAGGCGCGGCGCAAGATGTTGGCCGGCGCCAGGGAGTGCCTTAAAGATCGGGTAATCGGCCAAGGTGCTGGCCGTTTCTTCGATCTCGCGATCAAAATCCTTGATGGTGGAAAGGAGCCCTTTAAGTTGCGACGCCAAGGCTGTTGCGTACAACTGCGAAGGACGTATTACCCCCGGGTCCTGTGTCAAAGGCATCGCTTGGGTGATGATTTCCCAGCGCGTTTGATTGAGTTGAGCGTGACGAGCGTTGTGCTCATTAAAGAACTTGAGAAAAGTACTCTGGCGAGAACGCTTGATGTGCTCAAGCGTGGGCCAGCGCATCAGAAAGTCACAGAACACCACGGTGTCATGACTGCTAAACAGCTCCAGGGCCAATGGATAATACTGTTTGAGCGTACAGATCAAGCGGTTGCTGACCTTCACTCGCTCATCAACCAGTGCACGTCGATGTTCTGTCAGGCTGGCCAAAATACGCATGGCCGGGCTTTGCGGCATCAGCTGCGCAAACCGTTGGGGATAGGTGAGCAACAACTCAAGCGCCCATTGAGCATCGGTCGGATCATCCTTGGCACCGCTGCGGACAAAGGTTTTACGGTGTTTGGCCAAGGTGCTCGGATTGATTGGAAACAGGCAAAAGAACTCGTACTTTTGCAGGGCCGCCACCAACGGGCCCTTGTTGAGCTCAAGAGCAATCGCGATCGGAGCGCCGTAGCGCTCAAACAACGATTTCGCCCAACGATCAATCGATTGGGGTGTGTGGTCGATGACAGAGAAGTGCCGCCGGGTTTCCCCCGCGACCTGCAAACACACGTCATGCTTGGTATCTGCCCAATCTATTCCGACATAAGCAGTGAATTTCTGAGACAGGAGCGTTTGCATCAACAACCTCCACAGGCGCTAAAGTACATGCAGGAACATGCATGCTTACGTCCAGCGAAAGCGATATAGAGAGCCGTGTCGGGCTTTCCCTGAGTATTCGTTAGAGGGCGCAAGCGCACCTGTGGGCTCGAAGGTGAGGAGGTAATCATCGCGTGCTTGAGAGGCATATTCGTAGCCCACAGGTGCATGCTCCTTCCCTTGATTAAAACTGACTTCCAGACACCGAAGTATGGAAGAGGAAAGGAACGGACAACCTATATCGAGAGGCTTCGTTCCGGTTCTGCGCAGTGGGTAAACCGGCATGGATGCCGGTTTAGCCGCGCACGGCCATGGATGGCCGATCGCGGCGGGCCCACGGAGCAGGACCGGAGCGAGGGTATGCCGAGCCACAGCGAGGCACCGAACGCCAGGGGCAAGAGCCCTTGGTTACTTGGGGCTTTTCCAAGTGACTCGCCGTAAGGGCGAAACCATAGGTGGCCGTGACCGCAGGAATGGATATGTACGCCGAAAGAAAAGGGTCGGCTGTCAGGCCGCCATCGCTGCGATGCGGCGACCCGACAAGCCTGCTCCTACAAATTGGCTTCGATTACAGATCCGTAACGCACAATTCCCCCGTAGCGCGAATCAGCGCCTGGCCATGCAGGGCATCCTTGATCAGCCCCGAGCGCTGCTCAGCCAGCCACTGCGGGCATTCCGGGTCGACGCGATAGGGCACGAAATCGGCGTATTGCTGCAACAGACGGGCTTGCAGCTCATCCTGTTTTACCCGCAGTTGATTAAGGTCCGGCCGTGGCAAGTCGGGTGCCTTGTGCGCCGCTTGCCATTGCGCGATCAGTCCGTACTGCACCAGTTTGTTGGCTTCGATCTGTGCGGCGATCAAGTCGGCGGCTTCGTCCGGATTCACGTTGCTACCGGTTGCCTGCTTCCGGGCGTTATTGATGAGCAGGGTTTCCCGGACGGTATCCTGGATCGGTTTGCCACTGTCCCACTTGGTCAGCGCCACCAGATCGGAAATGTTCAGGCGCTCGTTGATGGTGTTCAGCAGTGGCTGCAGCGTTTCGGGTGCCGGGGAGGGCGTGGCGGCATTGGCGACGCTGGCGAGTAAGCCGAACAGCGAGCAAGTCAGGACTTGTGGCAAGCGTGGGCAGTGGAGCATAAGCAACCTCTCGGGCACGGGATGCGCATCAAGTCCTATGTATCACAGCTGAGTCAGATGAACGATAGTTCAACGAGCACTTTCGCAATCGCCCGGCCCGGACTCAGTCGCCAGCCAGTATCCGCTCGATCTGCGCCAGCTCCCAGGTGCTGAGTAAACTCACAGGGTCGGTACCGAAACGCTGCCCACCGTCGAACACTCGGCCGTCCGCGCTCTGGCAATACAGGCAGTGGCGCAGGTGAGTGTGGTCGACATCGAGGCTCAAGCGCCAACCCTCGATGTCGACCAGTACCGGGCCGGGTTGCTCATCAAAGCGCTTGAGCGGGCGCAAGCCCAGGGCGGCATCGCGCAGTTGCTGGTAAACCTCTCGGGCTGTCAGGGTCGGCACAGATGTCTCCGGCGGGATGGCGGCAAGGGTAGAATCGGGCACACAGGATAGACGATTACAACGACGAAAAAGCCCGGCTGATCAGGCCGGGCTTTTTGTTGGTGCGGTGAAGCGATGAATTCAGGCGACGGTGTTGCCTTGCAGACGATCCGAGCCATCGGCGGCGACAGTGTTGCCTTGCAGACGATCCGAGCCATCGGCGGCGACAGTGTTGCCTTGCAGACGATCCGAGCCATCGGCGGCGACAGTGTTGCCTTGCAGACGATCCGAGCCATCGGCAGCGACGATGTTGCCTTGCAAGCGGTCCGAGCCATCGGCAGCGACGGTGTTGCCTTGCAAACGATCCGAACCATCGGCAGCCACACGATTCTCGATCAAACGATCCGAACCACCCTCGGCCACTCGGCTTTCAATCAGACGATCCGAGCCACCTTCAGCCACAACAGGCTGAACAGAGGTAGCGGCAAAAGCGTTAACTGCAAAAACCGAGAAAGCGATGCTGAGGAGGGTTTGGCGTTTCATGATCGTGTACTCCGGGGTGTTGTCAGTTGGTATGGAGCTGATGTTACGCCGCGGATTTTTTAAGAGAACTTCATTGACGTGATGGTGAACATCGATGGCATTGATATAGCCAGCGGCACACCTGTGGTGGGCGTGATGATACGACGCAGCCTGTCGTCGGCTGTGGCGCCCGATCAGGAGCGCAGGGGTATGCTGGTTTTTCGCAGGTTCCACACTCTGATCGAGAGGATAAACCGATGCACGACTACTACGATCTGGGCAGCTATAGCCGCCCCGTGACAACCAGTTCAGCCCAGGCCCAACTCTGGTTCGACCGTGGCCTGATGTGGTGCTACGGCTACAACCACGACGAAGCCATCCGCTGTTTCCAGAAGGCCCTGGAACACGACCGCAACTGTGCGATGGCCTACTGGGGCATCGCCTATGCCTCGGGGCCCAACTACAACAAGCGCTGGGACGCCTTCATCGAACAAGAGCTCAAAGAGGCCGTGGCCCAGGCGCGACTGGCGACGCAAATCGCGCTGGTGCACCTCGACGGCGCGACGCCAGTTGAGCAGGCCCTGATCCGCGCGCTGCAGCAACGCTACCAGGCCGAGCAGGCGAGTAGCGTTGAGGAGCTTTTCACCTGGAACGATGCCTATGCTGCGTCCATGCGCGATGTCTACCACAGCTTTGCCGACGATCCCGACGTGGTGGCGCTGTTCGCCGAAGCGCTGATCGACCGCACACCCTGGCAGTTGTGGGACCTGAAAACCGGTCAGCCGGCAGCCGGCGCCGATACCCTTGAAACAGTGGCCGTGCTCGAACGGGCCCTGCAACGCATGGAACAACACGGCGACGCACCGCACCCCGGCGTGCTGCACATGTATGTCCACACCCTGGAAATGTCGCCGTACCCGGAACGGGCCTTGCGCGCGGGCGATATTCTGCGCGACCTGGTGCCGGACGCCGGACACTTGCGCCATATGCCGTCGCACATCGACGTACTCTGCGGCGATTATCGCGGGGCCATGATCACCAATCACCGGGCAATCCAGGCCGACAGCCTCTATCTGGCCGAGGAAGGGCCGATCAACTTCTACACCCTGTACCGCAGCCACAATTACCATTTCAAACTCTATTCGGCGATGTTCCTCGGCCAGTACCAGCCGGCCCTGGAAGCCGCCGAGCAGTTGGCCGATACCATCAAGGAAGACCTCCTGCGGGTGGAAAAACCGCCCATGGCCGACTGGCTGGAAAGCTTCGTGTCGATGAAGGTCCATGTACAGATCCGCTTCGGTAGATGGCAAGACATCCTCGCCACACCGCTGCCCGACGACCAGGCGCTGTACTGCGTGACCACGGCCATGCTGCACTACGCCAAAGGCGTGGCCTTTGCTGCCTGCGGGCAAGTCGCCAGCGCCGAAACCGAGCATCACCTGTTCCTCGAGGCCTGGGCCCGGGTGCCGGACACTCGCTACCTCTTCAACAACCAATGCAACGATATCCTGGCCGTGGCCGCGGGCATGTTGCGCGGTGAAATCGAGTACCGCAAAGGCAACTTCGACGAAGCCTTCGCCCACCTGCGCGAGGCGCAATCGCTGGACGATCACCTGCCTTACGACGAGCCCTGGGGCTGGATGCAACCGGTGCGCCATGCACTGGGCGCGCTGTTGCTGGAACAGGGCAGGGTGGAAGAAGCCCTGCAGGCCTATCGTGCCGACCTGGGCCTGGACAACACCCTCAGTCGAGCGTCCTGGCACCTGGACAATGTGTGGAGCCTGCACGGCTACGTGGAATGTTTGAAGCGACTGGGTCGCGATGGCGAAGCGGCCGCTGCGCAGGTTCGCCTCAACCTGGCCATGGCCCGGGCTGATGTGGAGATTTCGGCATCGTGTTTTTGCCGGGTCGGCAAGCGTTGTTGCCAATGATGAGCCTCTGAAGTGTAGGAGCGCTTCAGCGATGTGACGAACCGGTGACGCAGATAAGGCAGCACAATTAATCGCAGTGTCATCTGGGTGTCACTGAACCCATGGCAACATCCGCGCAACCGCCACGGGCGATCAGACTCGTCCACGGGCCGATGAATTTGCCAGGAACCCCACCATGAAAGGCGACGCTTCGCTATTTGCGGCCATTGACCTGGGCTCCAACGCGTTTCGCATGATGATTGGCCAGCAAGTCAAGCACAGCCAGCAGATCCTGATCCAGGAAGTGAAAACCCTGCGTGAGCCCGTCCGTCTCGCGGAGGGTTTGCAGGGCGGCGCGCTCGACGAACTGGCGCTGGACCGCGGCTGGCAAGCCCTGGCACGCTTCGGCAAAAAACTGCGCGGTTTCGAAGCGGGCCGGGTGCGGGCGGTGGCCACCAGTGCCGTGCGTGAAGCCGAGAATGCGCAACTGTTCCTCACCAGCGCCGAGCGCCACCTGGGGTTTCGTATCGATGTCATCTCCGGGCATGAAGAGGCCCGCCTGGTGTACGCCGGTGTTGCCCATACGATTCCTGATCCCGAGCGCATGCGGCTGGTGGTGGACATTGGCGGTGGCTCCACCGAATTGATTCTGGGCAAGGGTTCACAGCCGCTCGTCACCGAAAGTATTGCCATCGGCAGCGGCACTCTGGGGGCGCGTTACTTCGCCGGAGGTGTCATTACGGCCAGGGCGCTGCTCGAAGCCGAGCGAGTCGCCACCCTGCAGTTCGAAAAGGTCGCACGGCGTTATCGAACGCTGGGTTGGCAGCAGGTCATTGGCTCTTCCGGCACCGCACGGATGCTGGCCAAAGTGCTCAAGGCCAACGGGCTGAACGACGACCGCCAAAGCGGTATCACCTACAGCGGCCTGCTGCGCTTGTCATTGCGACTGCTGGAGGTCGGGCATGTCAAACAACTCAAGCTGGCGGGCTTGCAAGCCCATCGCCTGAGCATCCTGCCCGGTGGCCTGGTGACGATGTTGGCGGCGTTCAAGGTGTTCGGTGTGTTGCACATGACGCCCTCCGAACCGGGATTGAGGCTGGGCGTGCTGCATGGGCTGATGTCCAAACACTAATATGGCTGCAGGCGCGCCAAGCCTTGGCGTCTAAACTGACTGGACACTTGTCCGCGAGATGGAATCAGGGGGGAAAAGAGTCATGACAGACAAACGTCGGGTGCTGTTCGTTTGCGCGCACAATGATGTTCGCTCACTGATGGCCGAAGCACTGCTGCGCCACACCGATTCCGAGCATTTCGAATCCTTCAGCGCCGGGCTTGAAGCGACTGAAGTCGACCCGCGCACCCTGGAAACTCTGGACCATATCGGTATCGATAGCACCGGGCTGCGCAGCAAAGCCATCGATGAGCTTGAAGATCGGCCCTTCCACTACGTCATCACGCTGTGTGACAAATCCTCGGAAGACACCTCGCGCATGCCCGCGTCCGACGAAGTCATCGTGTGGAATTTCGAAGACCCGACGCTCAGCGAAAGACATGAACCGTTCCGCCACACCGTCCAGGAAATCCACGACCGCATCAAAATGTTCACCACGGTGAAGACCCGGTCGTGATTTCCCTCAGGCCTCGCTGATCTGGCTGACGCTGGTGATCTGACCATTCCAGACCATCTCGTAATGGGCGGTCTGGATGATCGAAGAGACAGGCCTGGGCGTCATCAACGCCCAGCAAACACCGCCCGGCAGGCGCACCGAGCGATAACGCAGGCCCGGGCAACCGGCCTTCCGAATAGCCCGGCCCAGTGTGCGGGAATGGCTGTAATCGTCAGGCGCATACACCGGATCATTGATCGGCAGGGTAGTGGCGTCTTTCATCCCCGTATCCATGAATGAACACGACAGCCCCCGGAACACAAACCGCTCATAGTTCAGGCCCGGCACCTTCGACCAGTACAGGCTCTGGTGATGCCGCACCTCGGCCAGCGCGGTTTCCATCGAATCCGCCAGATACAACACCCCGAAGCTGCCATCGCTGAACCGCGAGCCCGCCGGGTTGATGTGAGTAAAGGGCGCGGTGGCGTACGAGCAGCCAGCAATCCCGAACGGGATTTCGCCCCGCGGGATCAACTCAAGCTGACCGACCTCATTCTTCAACCTGGGATTGGTCAGTGCCTGGATCTCGAACAGCACCTCAAATTCATCCGCGTTCGCTACGTCATCGAACAACGCAATCGGTGGAAACTTCGAATTGACCAGCCGGTAAGCCTGCAACGCCTGCCCGGCAAACACCGCCAGCGCGCTCAACTTCACCATTGCGCGCCCCGCAACATATCGATGCGCCGAAAGGTCTCATACAGCGAAATCATGTCGCCCTGGGCCATGATCGCCAGCGGCGAGCGTCCATTGAAAAACTCGTTGTCGTTGGCCATCGACACGAAGCCATACACGTTGTCCGGGTTGTCGAACACCAGGCGCAACGTGGCGTGAATGTTCAGCACAAAACTGATGCGCTGCATCTGGTCCGCATCCAGCGCCACCGCCCAGTCAGGGTCATGCTGCCGCGCGCGGGTGTAGGTGCTGCGGGAAATGCGCAGAATGTGGCAGGCCTGCTCGCTGCTGGCGTGCCACTTTTCAAGAATGCCTACGGCGGCGCGCAGGCCGGTGACGCATTGGTTTTTACTGAAAGATTGGGGCTGGGAGGCGACGGCCATGCTCATTACCTTTCTTTGAATCCATGGACTCAAAGATAGTTAGATTGCATCTACAGAACAAGGTCCTCTCGACCAGCGGCACAGCCTGTAGGAGCCTGGCCAAAACAGGCGGCCATGACAATGAGCGTGAGCAAACAGGCCAGTTGAACGAAAAAGAAGGTAAACCGAACCGCCACGAACCTATTGGTTTGCACATGGCAGACATGAACCAGCGACTGGCACACCCGAGCAACCAGGATGAGTATGGACAAATAGTTCACGGCAGGGCCGTCGATACCAAGGGCTGAAATCACGGCCACGATCGCGCCAAAGACAGGCAGATTTTCCACACAGTTCGCGTGCGCTCTGGTTGCGCGCCGATACCAATCCTCGCCTTCGAGCCGGTCGCTTCGGAAAGAGGCAATCGGCACATTCGAGAACAGTATTCTGACCCAGCGATATACCCCGACGGTTGCCATCAACAGCAGCAAAGTCCAGGTCGCAAATCCAAGCAACATCCACATAGGTATCGTCATGGCTGCCATCCTCGATCAACGGCTCATGATGGGTGCCAGTGCGGTCTGGATCCTGGACATCTGGGCTGGCGTTGTCATGCGCGTCAGTAGCCGGCCAAAATGTGGATGCTGCACGCCCGAGATAATGTATTGCCAGCGGTAGGCGCTCAGCACGCAGGCGTTGATGCGCGCTGTCTGGTCGACACTGAATGACCGTGAAGCATTGCGAGTAAAGTAATCGGCATCGGATGCCGATTGTGCCTGCAGGATGGCGTCGACGGCCGCCACCAGCGCAATCAGATCGTTCACCGCCTGGTCGCACTCGGTGGGCGAAAGTTTCGCGTGCTCGGCCTTCCACTCCAGTTCATCGAGCACGACGTGCCGGCTTTCATCGATCCAGTGAAATTTGAAGACGTCCTTGAACAGTGGGCATAACTCCTCGCGCGGGGCGATGCTTTGCGCGTAGTGCGTTTGAACGAACAGCTCGATATGACAGGTCAGCGCCAGTACCGACCAGGTGCTCGCCGCCAGTACCGCGCGCGCCACTTCGTTTGGATCGGCCACCTGACGATATCCCGCTGGCAATTGCGAGCCAATCATCGTCTCCATGCGCCGGAACAGCTCCTGATGCTTGATCTCGTCGTTGGAAAAGCGCACCAGCGCTTCGAGTGCGAGCTGATCGTCAAATACATGGGCGCGACCTTGATCGAGCATTTTGGCACTGATAAAGCGCTCGACCAGGCCAAAGAGGTACGCATAGGTCCGGCCTTGAATCTGACTGAGCAGGCGCGCCTCGTGCGCGGCGAGAAAGGTCAGGCGGTCGACCAGCGACAGTGAGTCGGGCAAGAATTTGCGCGAGAAGTCGAAACGCCGGTCCTGCAGCAAATCACGATCGATCTGCCATTCGGCTTTCTTCGATGATCTGACAAGTTGAGCGTAACGGGCGGCGTTGCCCGAATCAGGGGTGGGTAGGGTCGCGAAGGTGTTCATATCGATCTCCTGCTTTCCAGGTCGAGTTGCAATGGGGCGGTTACGGTTGCCGTCGGAGCCAATGACCCTGGGTGAAGCTTCTGGGGAGAGCCTCTGGGAAGAGCCTCGATCGCTGAGTCCGCGTTGGTGCTAATCTAGGCCTCGCCGTTCAGGCGAAGAATGACCGGTGCGCCTGATTACTTGCTCCAGACTCCGCAAAGGAGGGGTGGCAATTGCTGGATGCGCTTTCTGATGTCTTGCGTGTGATCCGGCTGTCTGGAGGGGTGTTCCTCGAGGCGGAGTTCACTGCGCCCTGGTGCATGAGCGGAAGAATCTCTGCCGACGATTGCAAACCGTTCCTGGCGGCACCTCGACATATCATTGCCTCGCATTTTGTCGCGGCGGGGCACATGCAATTGCGCATCGACGATGGCGCCCCCCTCGACGTGCGGGCAGGCGAACTCATTCTGCTTGCTCGCAATGACGTTCATACTTTTGGCAGTGATCTGGGCATTGCGCCCATGTCGGCGCGCGACGTCATTGCGCCGCCGCAAGTTGGCGGCATTTCACGAATCAAGTACGGCGGGGGCGGCGAGGCCACACAGTTGTTGTGCGGATTCCTCGGCTCCGAAACCCCCTTCAGTCCGTTGCTTTCGTCGCTGCCATCGGTATTGAAACTGGACGTGCGCGCGACGGCTTCGGGGGCCTGGATTGAAAGCTCATTCCGTTTCGCGGTGAGTGAGATCGCGGCGGGGCGTGTCGGCTCGACGGCGGTGATCGCCAAACTATCGGAATTGCTGTTCGTTGAAGCCGTCAGCCAGTATGTCGCGAGCCTCCCGGCCGAGCGGCGCGGGTGGTTGGCGGGTTTGCGCGATCCGCATATCGGGCGCGCACTGGCGCTGCTCCATGCTCGTCCGACCGAGGGCTGGACTGCGCAAACCCTGGCGCTTGAGGTGGGCATGTCGCGCTCGGTATTCGCCCAGCGATTCACCGCATTGGTCGGACAGCCACCGATGCAATACCTGACGCTCTGGCGTATGCACGTGGCGGCTCAACACTTGTGCGAAGGTCGCGGGAACGTGGCGCAAATCGGCTTTGCAGTTGGCTACGAATCCGAAGCGGCGTTCAGTCGCGCATTCAAACGCCAGTTCGGCACATCTCCCGGCGCCTGGCGCCGGCAATCAGCATGACCCGGATTAAATGGCACCGTTGCGCAGCCGGGTGACGAGCCTGGGGTTGCTTGGGCAAAGCACCGCCTGCGCGGGTGAGCTTACGGCACCCGCGGCAGCGGCTACCGGGTCATGACAGGCGCGATTCGCCTGTCGCGCGGCTCAAGTATCCGGCAGCAACGCCGATGCGCGAGTACACCAGCCAGACAAAAAGCAGCACACTCACGCCAATCAGGATCGATGCGACGCCAATCAGTGGCTCGATCGACGCGAAGCCCTTCAGGCGCAGGGTCAGTGCGCCGAGCATCACCGGCACGCCCAGGTTGTACGTCCAGAACTGCACTGCAGCGGCGCGACCTTCGGTCATGCACGGGTGCAGTGTGCCGATGACGCCGAACAGTGCCATCGACACCCATCCCAACAGATTGATGTGGGCATGTACCGCGAAGAGCGAGTGGTCGCCGGATGCGCCCATCACCACCCCCAGCATCACGCCAATGGCAAAGTACAGGGCAGCGAGTCGAAACCAGGCCCGCGAACGGGGATTGTGATTCATGGCATTCACCTCAAGCGCCCGGAGGCGCGCTCAGTTGCTGGAAAATCCCTGAAATCGTGATGCCCGCAGGTGCCGCGCACAGGGGCGGTGGCAGATCCCGTGCCGTGCGTCTATTATGAGACTTAAGTCTCATTACAAGACAAGGTATCATTTATTCCATGTCGAGCCCCCAGTCAAGACCCAAGCCAAGCCCGTCGATCGGCGAGGGCGATCTACAAGGCCGTGTCAACCAGAAGTTGCGCACCCGCCAAGCGCTGATAGAGGCCGCCGTCGCCTTGCGCGACGAGGGCCATCACCCCACGGTTGCACAAGTGGCCGAGCGCGCCAGGGTGTCGCGCGCCACGGCCTATCGCTACTTTCCCACGGTTGAGGCGTTGATCAGCGAGACGGCGGCCGATCGTGACATGCCGCCGCTGGAGCGCATCTGGCGGCCGGGTGACGATCCGGTAAAGGGCATGGGCCTGGCGGCGAACGCGTTGAACAAACTCTTGATCGACGACGAGATCGGCCTGCACGTGATGGAGCGTTCGTTCATGACCGTGTGGCTCGAAAGCGAGTCCCACGAGCCCCTGCGACCGGGCCGACGCCTGAGCTACATCGAGCCGATTGTCGACTCGATGAAAGACGTGCTTTCACCAAGGGCGCGCAAACGCCTGAAGCAGGCGCTGTCGATCGTCATGGGCACCGAGGCGTTGATCGCCGTGCGCGATATCGGTGGCGCGAGCCTCTCAGAATCACTCGCCACTACCGCCTGGGCGGCGCGGGCGCTGGTGCGCCAGGCGCTGGATGAGGATGAAAAAGCCCGTCGAAAACGTGGCTGACGACCTTTGCCCGCTACTGATGAAAGGTGCAGGATGAAGCAGAGGTGGGGCTGATGCCAATCAGGCAAGCCTGACGATGACCCTGTGGTGAGGGAGCTTGCTCCGGTTGCACACGAGCACGGGACGTTTGAACGGGAGCAAACTCCCTCGCCACAGGGTCATTTGTTGTTTTTTGGGTTGGTTGAGGTGTGTAAGAGAAATCGGGGAGAGAGTAGCCGTTAGCCATCATTGTTGAAGTGAGCGATGGCGTGCGTGGGCAATAATGTCAGATTTAGAGGCAAGTAATGCGCAATTGGCGCAATGGTGACGCGGAGCGTCACAGGATGCATTAGCACGCACAGCGTGGGAACGATCAACGGGCGTCTTGCGCGCCCGGTTTCATTGACTCTTGCGCCTGAGGTTTGAGTCAATCCGGCTTTTCTTGATCGGCCGGCACTTCTGTCCAGCTGTCATCCGGATCAAAGCGCTTCATCGCCGGCGCCAACTTTTCACCACCAGGTCCCAGGTCTTTTTCGAAGACCTGCCCTTCATGACTGATCATGAAACTCATCACCCCGGTTTCACCGTATTTCGCCGGCCAAGCGATCAGTGCAAAGCCGCGGCTCATCTTGTCACCGATGAGGTAGCTGTAGGCTCCGCCCGGTGCAGAAGGCCCCTGGCCAAGCAGGATGCGGAAGTGGTAACCATGCCAGGCTTCGCCGGCAATGGTTTTGCCGAACGAGGGGCCCACCGGGCTGATCTGCCCGCTATCGTCGTCCGCCCAATAGAGTCCGTCGTGCTTGCCGGGGGTGCTGAAGATTTTCTGCGCATACTCGAGTGCGCCGTCCCCGTCGCGATCCACCGAGGCATAGTCCATCTGGGCATCGTGATAGGCCAGTGCCGATTGCACCGCGGCCAGCTCGTTGCGGCCAATTTGCCGTGCACGAAGTTCGGCACTACCGGCCTTGACGTCGAAGCGCCAACCGTTCGCGCCTTTTACCATGGGTATCGGCAGTGTCCAGTGGTCACTTCCCACCGATAGAATCGCCTTGTTGTCGCCGGTTTTTTCGATCTGATGTTGCTCGTGGTATTGCTTCAAAAATGCCTCCACGTCTTCGCGTTCCGCGCCGTCGCGAGGGATGAAACTGCGCCAATCTTCACCCAGCAACTCGGTCAGGCGTTTCTGATCGGCGTTTTTCGTACCCAATGCTTCGACGAACGCTTGAGCGGCCTTTTCCGGCGTTGGAAACTCCTGCTGCGCCACGACAATGCACGACCATGCCAGGCCGACAGTGATCGCCAAGGCATGCACAATCACGCCCTTGCGTGCCTTTACTCGAGGATGGTTATTCAACGGCGGCCCCCCCTTGAACGCGCTGGTGGACTGGACGGCCGACTGATCTGATGGCCGGCTGCTCGCGAGGCGCTGGGGCGCTGATAGGATGCCTGGCTGGCCCGGCCACGATTGGCTTGCAGGTTGGCCTGGGACGGTGAGCGCGCGCCGGCGAAGGCATTGTTGCGGGCACCGCCTCTATTGGCGGCCGGCGCGGTCTGGCGGTTTTGCGCCGTCTGGCGCGCCTGAGAATTGCCCTGTGCGCGTTGATTCGCCTGGTTGGCCTGATTCCTCGGTTGCTGATTCTCCCGAGTGTTTCTGGCAGCGCCTTGGCTTCTGTCCGATGCCTTCGGTCTATCGGACGCTTTCGGTCTGTCTGTACCGGCCTGCATCCGATTGCTGGCCGAGGCCCGGGACTGGGCTTCGCGCGCCCGATCGCGGGCTTCGAGGTTGCTGGTGGCAGGTCGTTCGATACCGTGGCTGTCCATTGAACTACGGGCTCTATCACGAGCCTGGGCTCGTTGGGCATTTTCCCCTCTATAAGCTGCACGCTGAGTGGCACCGTCCAGTTGCCGACCGTACTGTTCACGGCTTCTGGTGTCTCGATAGGGCACGCCATTGCGATGGGCGGAGTTGTGCTGCCACTTGTTCTGATTATTGGTGATTCGGTTGTTGGCGTTGATGTTGTTGTAGCGATTGACGTCGATGTCGACGTCGTTATTGCCCCAGTCACAATCACCCCACAGCGCACCGACGATCGCCACCCCGGTACCAAACGCCAGCCCGGCCATCAGCGCCTGACCGGGGTAATAGGCGGGCGGCGGTGGATAGTACGCAGGAGGCGACGCGGGATAGGCCCAAGTGCCGTACGTGGTTGTCGGGTTATAGGTGGGGACATACACCACCTGAGGGTCGGACGGCTGAATGATGATGGTGGAGCTGCTGCTGGCAGGGGCCTGAGCAGGGGCCGGGGTCGCAGTTGTGGTCGTGGCGGCCGGTGCGGGTGCCGGTGCCGCAACGTTCTGGATCGTCACGTTCTGATACTGGTTGCTCTGCAGGTTGCCTGCTGCCTGGGCCTGATGACGCAAGCGTTGCACTCCATTCATGAGATCGTCGGGCTGCGCCAGGAAGGCATCACCCAGGCGTTGTACCCAGACGGGATCCTGTCCCAGCGTTGCCAAAACCTGCGGGAAGGCAACCAGCGCCTGCACACTCGGGTCCCAGGGCTGGTTCGCCACTTGCTTGACCGCGTCATCGCCCTTGGCGTCCGGGTGAGCTTTGGACCAGGTGACCGCTTCGGCCACTTCCCCAGGGTAGGTGGACGCCATCAGTACCTGCGCCAGCAGTGGGTCCGGGTAGAGCGCAATCGGCGCCAGCATTTGATCCAGCTGTTCCTGGGCAAATACCGGATCTTTGGCGGGCGCCGTGACCGGTGCTGTACCAGCAACGTTAGCTGTTGGGGTGGGGGCTGTATCCGCTGCCTGCGCCACGCAGGGAGGGCCGCTCAGAAAAAGCACCGCTGACAACACGTAAAATAGTGGAGTGCGCATCACAGCTCCCAGTGGTCAGGCAGATTTGAAATGAGTGGATCAATGCCAGGCAAATGCAAGCCGACTGTGCAAACCCCGGACCTCAGCTTCGACGCCGTCCATTGATAGTAGCAAACATAAAAATTCTGCCCGGAATACGTTCGGCTCCCAGGCTAATAGCAGTCGATGCGTCCCCGCCGCGCTGGACGGTGTGTGAGTATTGCCTCACATCATGCAGGCTGAAATGCAGAGAACACGAAAAAGCCCGGCTGATCAGGCCGGGCTTGTTTTTGGCGCGGTGAAGCGATGGATTCAGGCGACGGTGTTGCCTTGCAGACGGTCGGAGCCATCGGCGGCTACGGTGTTGCCTTGCAGGCGGTCGGAACCATCGGCGGCTACGGTGTTGCCTTGCAGGCGGTCGGAACCATCGGCGGCTACGGTGTTGCCTTGCAGGCGGTCGGAACCATCGGCGGCTACGGTGTTGCCTTGCAGGCGGTCGGAACCATCGGCGGCTACGGTGTTGCCTTGCAAACGGTCAGAACCATCAGCAGCGATGCGATTCTCGATCAGGCGGTCAGAGCCACCTTCAGCTACACGATTCTGGATCAAACGATCCGAACCACCTTCAGCCACTCGGCTTTCAATCAGACGATCCGAGCCGCCTTCAGCGACAACAGGCTGAACAGAAGTAGCGGCAAAAGCGTTAACTGCAAAAACCGAGAATGCGATGCTGAGGAGGGTTTGGCGTTTCATGATCGTGTGCTCCGGGGTGTTGTTGGTTGGTATGGAGCCAATGTTACGCCGCGGATTTTTTAAGAGAACTTCATTGACGTGATTGTGAACATCGATGGCATTGATAGGGCCAGCGGCCTACCTCTGGTGAGCCTGATGATGTGCCACCGAGCATTGATTTCATTGCTTATCATCTGTAATGCGCGATCACGCCGTTATTATCAATGCCAATCACCCATAGAGTCAGCGTGACGAATTTGTTTACGGCGTAGTCAAGGTAAAAGGCGCCTTCGGTGAATGCACGGGAATCAGGTTTTGGACAATTGCGCCGACCAGTGTTTCATCTCCTCGGCAATAAAATGCTTAACCAAATCGCTATACATCTTTTCGATTGCATCCGGGCTCAGACCTTCTGCCTCAGCCCATTCACGACGTGTCGCCAGCATGGTATCGAATCGCTCCTGGGCACGCACCGACGCCGCAGAGGTCTTGAATTTCGAAGCAGCAAGCACGTACTGAAAACGCCTGCCCAACAGCTTGATAACGGCTTGGTCGAGGGCATCGATCTCGCGTCTGATGTCCTCCATTCCTGTGCATTCTGCAGGTTGCAATTGGCTGGAAACTTCCATGTAGGTAACTCCGTCATGCCAGTGAAGGAGTGAGCTTGCTCGCGAAAAAATCCAAGGGTACCGCAGGTATGGGGTTATACGCGTTATCGTTTCACGACCAACGTCGGAGCTCCGCCGGGAGCCTGCTTCGCATTTAATTTCACATTGGAACTAGTTGCTTGTCCCCAATTTCATTGGGGTCTTGGCAATTGCTTGGCACCTTCTATCATGATTGCCTTCACATTTTTGTTCATGAGTTTAAGTTAAAAATAAATCGTCCCGTTTGTACGGTCATCGATACGTTCAAAGTCATCTCCAAATGAGGAGCGGGCGCCAAGGACCTGGTGGCTGCCATGGAGAATGGTAGAAACCCTGAACCTGGATTGCCGGTGAACAAGGTGGGTGCGGTGCCTTGATAGACGGTGTGTGAGTATTGCTTCACATCATGCAGGATGAAATGCAGTGAACACGAAAAAGCCCGGCTGATCAGGCCGGGCTTGTTTTTGGCGCGGTGAGGCGATGGATTCAGGCGACGGTGTTGCCTTGCAGGCGGTCGGAACCATCGGCAGCGACGGTGTTGCCTTGCAGGCGGTCGGAACCATCGGCAGCGACGGTGTTGCCTTGCAGGCGGTCGGAACCATCGGCAGCGACGGTGTTGCCTTGCAGGCGGTCGGAGCCATCGGCAGCGACAGTGTTGCCTTGCAGACGATCCGACCCATCGGCAGCAACGGTGTTGCCTTGCAGTCGGTCCGAACCATCGGGAGCAACGCGATTTTCGATCAGGCGATCCGAACCGCCTTCAGCCACACGATTCTGGATCAAACGATCCGAACCACCTTCAGCCACACGGCTTTCAATCAGACGATCCGAGCCGCCTTCAGCGACTACAGGTTGAGCAGAAGTGGCGGCGAAAGCGTTAACTGCAAAGATCGAGAAAGCGATGCTGAGGATGGTTTGGCGTTTCATGATCGTGTGCTCCGGGGTGTTGTTGGTTGGTATGGAGCCAATGTTACGCCGCGGATTTTTTAAGAGAACTTCATTGATGTGATTGTGAACATCGATGGCATTGATAGGGTCGGTTTCTGGTTGCTTATGTCCAGGCAGGCATACGGGGTAGCGCCTGAACCTGAACTGACCCCCAAATGTTGGACGGTCTTTGTCGCTAGCCAGCGGATCGTGTTCTGCATTCCACAGGGCTCAGTCCGCCGAGCTTCGATTTGATTCGGTCATGGTTGTAGTAACGGATGTACTTGTCCAGGCCCGTTTGGAGTTCTTCTATGCTTTCAAAACGGTTGAGGTAGAAAAACTCGGACTTCTGCGTTCCGAAAAAGCTCTCTATTACCGCATTGTCCAAGCAGTTCCCCTTTCTCGACATGCTTTGCTTTATGCCTCGATCCTTCAGGGCATGCCGGTATCGGGGCTGTTGGTATTGCCAACCCTGGTCGGAGTGCAGCACCAAATTAACCGGGCCTTGCAGCTGTTCAATAGCCCCATCCCCGGATGCTCGGTGAAGAGATGCCCGCCGCGATGCCCGCCGCAAAGTCGTGCACCACTTGCGGTAACTCTGTGGTGTCTTGTTGTAGGTGCCGATGTTGTCGGCACCCCGAGTCACTTGCACCGCCTCGGGTTTCCACAGCGTGAAGGCATTGACCGGCCCCGCTGACCAATGCCGGCACGACTCGTAATGGCGATAGCCCATCCCGGCCGGCTCACCGCTGACGGTGAACTCGACTGCACCGCAAAAACAACTGCCTTTGTAAGACCGTTCAATGTTCATGGAATCACGCCTTGATCAATGGTCAGGCGATGCCGCCGAATATGGCAGGACCTTCACCCGTCGATATAGCGCACCGCTGTCGCCGGAGTGCGCCGCACCTGCAGTTCGAAAATGTCCGGGCGCGCATAGTGCCCGGTGACGTCGAGCGCCCGCCGCGCTGGCGCCACGAGTGAGACGTCGATGTCCGCATACAGAATGCCTGCCTCTCGGTGCAATGGACCGGCCACGATCCGGCCTTGAGGATTGACCACCACCGAGTCGCCGTCGTTGATCCACTCGTCCGGATCGGCAAACAGTTGTGCGCGAGACGGGAAGTCATCGGGTATGTCACTGCCGCGCAGCGCGGTGCCACTGCCGAGCACCCAGCAACGGCCTTCGAGTGCAATGTGACGCATCGTGCTGATCCAACCCTCGCCGGTGTCATACGTGGGTGCGACGTAGATTTCCACCCCTTGGGCATACAGTGAATAGCGCGCCAGCGGCATGTAGTTTTCCCAGCAGATGAGCGCGCCCACGCGGCCGACCGGTGTATCGACCGGACGCAACCCGGTTGCATCACCAAAGCCATGCACCATGCGCTCGGGATTGGTTGGCATCAGCTTGCGGTGTCGGTTGAGCACGGCGCCGCTCGCGCCGATAACGACTACGCTGTTATAGAGCGTGCCGCCACCATTGCGCCGGTCGCATTCATTGATGCCGCACACGATCGTCACCGCGTGGACGCGGGCCACCTCGCACAATTGGCTCAGGTCACCGTTGGCGATATCGACGGCGTTGGCCAGCAGCCGCGCGTGCAACTGACCCATTACCGCCCCGTCCTTTCCCGCGGCCAGTCGCCAGATCCACGACGGGTAACCTGGAATGAACGATTCGGGTAAAACAATCAGCGAGGCTCCCGCCGCCGCGGCCTCAGCGACCGATTGCACGGCCCGGGCGATCGTCGCACTGCGATCGAGCAGCACGGGCGGGCGCTGAATGATGGCTATCTTGGTCATGGCGTTCTCCTGGGGCGGTTGACTGTCGGAGGCTTCAGCGTGCGCGTGGCGAAGTCGCGGGGCTAGTTCAGAATCTGAAGCGTTGCAGCGATGGGAGAGCAGGCGATGGACGAAAGCTACGGTCAGTTCTGCACGGTCGCGCGCGGTGCGGAAGCACTGTGCGAGCGCTGGACACCGTTGGTGGTGCGCGAACTTCTGTGTGGGAGCAAACGCTTCAATGAACTGCACCGTGGCGTACCCCGAATGTCCACCGGCTTGCTGGCACAGCGGCTGCGCCATCTGGAAGAAATCGGTGTCGTGCATCGCACGGCTGTTGGAAAAGTCTGGGAGTACAGCCTGACCGAAGCGGGCGAGGAATTGCGCCCCATCATCATGGCGCTGGGGCATTGGGGCGCGCGCTGGATCGGCAGTCGCCTGCGCGACGACCAACTCGACGCGGGCCTGCTGATGTGGGATGTACGCCGGTTCGTGCGCCTCGAGACTTTTCCGTCCCGGCCGGTAATCATCCAGTTCAAATTCCGCGACGCGCGGTCCGGCGAGCAAGAGTGGTGGCTCGTGGTCGAACAGGGTGTGGCAGACCTGTGCCGCGACGATCCCGGGCGTGAATTGACGCTCGTTGTCGACTCCAGCGTACGCGCGTTGACCGAAGTGTGGGCGGGCGACCGCACACCGCAGGAGGTGCTTCAGTCGCGAGAGCTGCGTGTAGACGGCGCAGTGCAGGACTCGGAAAACCTATGGCGCTGGCTTGGCACGAGTGCATTCGCGAGTACCCGGCGCGCTGCACGCTAGCCTTGGCCGCCTGAACCCTGTGTTCATTCTTGAATCTGGCCTGGAGCCTTGCATGATAGTTGGCGTGATCTCCGATACCCACGGCTTGCTCCGCGCTGAAGCCCTCGTGGCATTGCAGGGCTGTGAACGGATCATTCACGCCGGCGACATCGGCAAACCGGAAATCATCGAACAACTGGCGTCGATTGCGCCCCTGCATGTCGTGCGTGGGAATACTGACCTGGCGTTGCCTTGGGCAGAACACTTCGCTGACCACCTGAGTTTCGACCTCAATGGCTGGCAGACTCTGCTGGTCCATGACATGGCCGACGTCCCGGCCCTGCTTGATGCAGGCACAATGCTGGTAATTACCGGGCATTCCCATAAGCCACGCATTGAGTGGCGCGGCGAACGTCTATTCCTCAACCCGGGCAGCGCGGGGCCGCGGCGGTTCAAGTTGCCGGTTGCGTTGGCGTTACTTGAAGTGCATAAGGGCTTGATTGAATCGCGATTGGTTTCGTTGTTGGAATGAACGTTTTCTGAAGGGCTGGCCGTTCTATGCCTTTGACAAAGGGGACGACAGGTAAAGCTAAATCGGAGGGGTAAAGGGGCTGGGAACCTGACTTATCTACCCGTCAGCGTGGAAACAGTCACGGCCACGGATTTATCCGCCGCGCCATTCGGCGCCAGGCCGTGCTGGTCGATCACTGGCCTTATAAAACTAGGGCGCTAAAATATACTCATGAAAAATCTGCGGACCATGCTGGTCATCGTTTCTGCTGGTAAATCCCATACTCATGGCCAAGCCGTGCATCGGCTCGTTACCTGACGAATCCATTGAAGAGATTTTGCTGAAGCCCTGGCGTGTTGCGGTGTCCATCAAATGTTGTAACAGCGCAGTGGCGACACCCCGTCGTTGCCACCGGTCACCAACAGCAACGGCGAACTCGCAATGAGCATCGCCTTCGTATGCCCCGTAACGCGCGGTACCGATTTCAATGAGCTGGTTGCTTTCGTATGCCAGAGCAATGTAGGCCATGCGATTGTGCAGATTGATGTCCATGAGCTGGTCGTGGGGTTCTACCAGATTGCTGAACGAGGCAAGAAAATGAAAATGCGGTTTGCTTTTGCCCAGCTCGTTGAAAAAGGCTAAATCCCGCTCTCGATCAGACTCTGCCAACTCACGAATCAGTATGGGAGTACCGTCCGGCAAGAATTCCACCCAGTATTCGCCAGTCAGCCCATCAGTTTCATCCTTGAAGCGTGTGTTGATGTTTGCGTCATATGCCATGCGATGAACTCCGCCCATGAATGGAACTGCTCATTCACCCTAGTCTTATGCGACGTTAGCTGGAGCAATATCCGCTCGCTGACAGGTTTAAGGGACAGTCGGTATCAAGCGCTCACTGACGTGCACTCGAGCCAATCCGAGTATCCAGGGCAGTCAATACTTCATGGGCGGCTTTCACCTTCGCAGGGAGGGGATAGTTCTTGTTCGCCAGCGTCACGATGCCCATGCTCTTGGCTGGAACAAAGGCCACATAGGCGCCGAAACCGTCCGTCATGCCTGGCTTGTTGATGAGCACGTTACCCTGCGGTGGCAGCGGAGGGTTGAGCCGGGTAATTTCATGGGCCTCAAGGAGCATTGGGTACGAGTTGCCCGCGAGCAAGCGGTCGAGCTCTATCGGGAGTGGGTAAAACTCCCATCCCAAGCCCTGCGTCATATCTGCGACCTTGTAGTAGCCTGTATGCGTTGCAGTGATCGCACGTTGCAGAGGCTCATCCAGGTCCACCCCCTGCATGTTTGCCTCGACGAAATGAATCATGTCCGCCGAGCTGGATTTCACGCCATAACCCTCGGCATACAGAACACCTGGGACCATCCTGGACGGTACGCCCTCATTGCTATAGCCGTACGCGTAATGACTCATCTGCGCTTGAGGGACCCTGACGTAACTTTGCTTCAGGCCGAGCATCGGAAACAGCCTCTTTTCCAGTAGATCTTCAAAAGGCTCCCCCATGCTCTCGGCGGTCAGATAGCCGAGCAGACCGATGCTCGGGTTCGAGTAGAGCCTGGTTGTTCCGGCGGCATGGATCGGTTGCCAGTTTTTATAATAACCGATCATCTTTTCGTGACTGTCCACATCGCTCGGAAACCGCCGCGGCAGACCGCCGGCCGTGTAGGTTCCAAGATCGAGCAGGCTGATGTTGTCGAGACTCCTGCCACGCAGCGAAGGCAGGTATTGGCTGGTGGGATCAGACAGGGAGAGCTTTCCGATTTCCTGCGCGTAGGATGCGAGGGTCGCCGTGAAGGTTTGACTAATCGCGCCGATCTCGAAAATCGTCTCCTCGGTAACTTTCGGCTTCCCTTCCTCCATGGAGATGACGCCGTAGTTGAAGTAATACTGCTTCCCGTGGAGTGTCACGGCCACCGCCATGCCAGGAATGCCATACTCTTGGATAACCGGCCGGATAGCCGCGTCCACGACAGCCCTGATCCTGTTTTCTACATCATCCCCAGCGACGCAGCAGCCTGCGCTGAGGAAAAATGCGGTAATGGCAAAGCCGCCCAGCCTGGCCAGAATTTTTTCGTACATGATTGAAAGATCCTTCATGAATTATGAAAAGTAGTGGAACTTTCTTGATCTTCATGATCGACAAAAAACTCTACCAAGTATTATGTTTTGTGCCTCATATGATTAATATTGCTTACGTCGAACCGCCATATTATCTGGCGATAACTCAATCTTGCACATATATATTCAAGAGCATTTGCTCGTTGCCTTGATACTAGTCCGCCAATATAGATGCATTAGAATCAATGGAAGTATTTATTATAGTTAATAGCAGTACGCATTCGTTTTCACCGAGCGGCGCCGCACGCAATCTCGGATTTCGGGCCGATTGCTGCCTGTCGAGGCTCGGATTTGCGAGGAGGCGGTGCTTTTTCAAGTAACGCTGAGCGTCGGGGAATAACGAATTGTTTTAAATGTGAAACAGTCTGCCGGAAGGAATCACGGGCCCAATAAGGCGCCCTTTTTTTTTCTGGATCTAGCTCCTAAAAGGTCTAAAGAATGCCCTGATCTCTTCAGCAAGGATTTCGGGCTGCTCCAGCGCTGCGAAATGACCGCCACGCGCCATATGCTCCCATCGGTGGACATGAAATACGCGCTCGACCCAGCTGCGTGGTGGCATGGGCAGCTCTTTGGGAAATAACGCCACACCCAACGGAGTCTCCACTCGCTCGTTGTCTTGGAAAACGAGCGGATCAAGTCGATTTTCCTTGTATAGCCTCAAGGTTGCTTGAATGCTCCCGCTGAACCAATAAAGCGCTATGTCGCTGAGGAGAGAGTCAAACGGCACCACTTGTTCAAGATCGTCGGGATGATCTACCCATGAGTGGAATTTTTCGACAATCCACGCAGCAAGACCCGCTGGCGAGTCTGCAAGTGCGAAAGCCAGGGTTTGAGGTTTCGTACCGTGCAAAGCAGCGTAAGCTCCTTCGGTCGCCGCGAATTGGCTGCTTCGATTCAGAAAATCCTGTTCTTCTTCGCTCAAGGCGTCTTGGGTCCCCCCTAGAGATGGCCTGAAACTACCCGGGATATAATTGAGATGGGCACCTATCAAGTTGGGGCCGAAGTTACGAGCGAGCCACATTGATACACCAGCACCGATATCTCCTCCCTGAGCGCCAAATCGATCGTAGCCCAGTTCTCCCATCAACGATGCCCATAGTCCTGCGATTTGCCTGGAGCTGATACCCGCTTTGGTCGGAGCAGGAGAGCAACCGTAGCCTGGTAGAGATGGCACGACTACATCAAAGGCATCCGAGGCATGACCTCCGTATTTCGCAGGATCGGTTAGAAGCGGTAGTAACCGTTCCATCTCTAAGAAAGAGCCGGGCCAGCCGTGGGTAATTATCAGTGGCATAGTCTTGGGCCCAATCCCACGCTGGTGCAGAAAATGAATCTCCTGGCCGTCAATTTCCGCCAGGAACTGTGGCAATTGATTTATTCGCTGCTCATGAATGCGCCAATCAAATTGGTTGCCCCAATAATCCAGGAGGCGCGCAAGAAAACTCGCATTAGTACCGTCATCCCAACTGTCCGCTGCCAAGGTGTCTGGCAAACGTGAAGAGCGCAGGCGTCGATCAAGGTCGTCTAATTGCTCATTGGTAATGGCGAGCGTGAAAGGGCGG
This sequence comes from Pseudomonas sp. LBUM1649, assembly GCF_059716155.1. NCBI lineage: Bacteria > Pseudomonadati > Pseudomonadota > Gammaproteobacteria > Pseudomonadales > Pseudomonadaceae > Pseudomonas > Pseudomonas sp. LBUM1649. The sequence continues at coordinate 4,305,922 of NZ_CP166807.1, read as the reverse complement.
ATAGACATGACGATTCTCTATGCGATGGGGTACGGCCCAATATCGGCTGTGTTCATGAAGGGAAAATTGTGGATTTCCTGGCATCAGGTGCAGCGCAATTGATGGTGAGTGACTTTGCAGCGTGAAGCTCCTTACTTCGGCCGCAGGTCACCGCCGGGCTAGCGATTGCAACCAAAACGTGACTAACCAAGCCTGAAATTTTACGGCTATTGATAGCTATCGAAGGCAACACGGCCTGAGGATGCTAGGGCGTAAAGCCCTAGCAGATAGCAAATGTCACTTTTTCTTTTTCGACGGCTTTTCTGCCTTCGCTGATTTCTTAGCCTTTTCTGGCTTGCTATCAGCTTTTTTTGCAGATTTCGTTGGTTCGGCATCTTTTTTCTTGTCTTTCTTGTCGGAAGATTTTGAAAGAGCCGAGGCCGCAGCTGATTTCTTTGCCGGTGATGACTTTTTGTCTTTCAATTCCTTGCTGGCGTTCGAAGCGTCACCTTTGCTTTTCTTCTCGTCTTTAGCCACGTTGACCACCTCTCGGAGTATGCCGGTATTGGCACATTGCCTGTGCGATTATCCACAAGCTGATCATTAGGCGACTGCGTCCAAAAGCGGTTCAAATTTTTTTGATGCGTCGAGATAGGCTTTGGGTGATGCACCGATAGGTACTGAGAGCTGAACATCCTAAAAAGCTCATCGGCTACGCCTCGGAGTACTCCAATGATTTCGCGTAGTAACGCAAACCTTGAATTTCATCGGGAGTTTTCACACAGCCTGGAGCCAAAGCTGGCATTCGCAGCAAAAAATAAATCAGTCCCCGTTTCCTGGCTTTAAAACATTTTTTACCGTTCGACGGGGCAGTCACCAGATGTCCTGCCCGAAGCCTCACTGATTACCCCGGCCAGGCGTTTTACATTGTCTTGGTGAGCTATCACCAAGTCATCGATGGTAGGGCCGGATGGCGAGCGAAGGGTCGTTCGGCAAGTCATCAGCGAGTTATTGGCTTCGCCTGTTGTGCGCAGGCGCCATTTCACGTCGAGCAAGGCGAACTGGTCGGGAATCGAGTCAAAGCGCTGCACGTCCAGCCGCACCGACAGTTTGCGCTGGGGCGAGCTGTTGGTCAGTTGATCGACCAACGCACTGCGCAATTCATCTACCAGACTCGCGGCCCACCATTGGGTTTCCAGAATGGCCAGGCCACTGTTTCCTTGGCGGATGACAATCTGCGGGCGATCGACCTGGGGCGGAACGCTGATACCTTCGATCCGGATATCCGCGGCGCCTGGCTTTGAACTACCGCTCAACTGGGCCGGCATTAGGGTGTGGAATTGAATCGGCTCACTGCGGCAAGCGGCGAGCAGCAACAATGCAGTGACCAAGCTGATCTTCAGCGGAAAAACCATGAGTGTTGCTCCTGTAGTCAGTTGCGTGGAGGGGCCTTCAGATCCATCGGCGCGGCATTTTCGGGACGACCGCGGAGTAGCGACTCCGGATTCCGGCCCAGGTAGTCTGAGAGTTCTCGCAAGGAGCGCGACATGCGTCCGAGTTCGTCGAGGGTCTGGGTCAACTGCTCCCGTTGCGGCGAATCTTCGGCGAGTGTCGAATTGGCCGATTGCAAGGTTTTGCTGACGTCCGCCAAGGTGGTCTGCACGCCGGGCAGGGTCTTGGCGTTGAATTGAACGAGACCTTTACGCAGTTCGACAAGGTTGCTGTCCAGATTGCCGGCAATGCGTTCGATCGGCAGATCGTTGATTTTGGTAACCATGTTTTCGAGTTTTTCCTGCAACTGCTCAAGGCTGCCAGGAATGGTCGGGATAGTGACGGGCCGAGCGGTCGGGTTGAACACGACCTTCTCGGCTTTCGGGTAGAAGTCGAGCGAGATGTACAGCTGACCGGTCAACAGGTTGCCGCTGCGGGCCTGAGCGCGCAGACCATTTTCAATGAACGTTCCCATCAGACGAACGCCAGCGGCTTCGTCATTGGGGTCATGCTTCAAGACCTCAAGCATTTTGACGTGGGCCTGACCCAGTCGTTGCGGGTAGATCACGATACCGACGTTGACCGGGAAGCTGCGTTTTTTCGCGTCGAAATCCAGATTGACCGAGACCACCCTGCCGACCTCGATGCCGAGGAATTCCACCGGCGCACCGACCTTGAGCCCGCGCAAGGCCTGATCGAAACGCAAGCTCAGGTATTGCGGCTTGCCGTTGGGCGGGGCGAGGGCGGTTTGTTGATCGTCGAACAGGTCGAAAGTTTTTTCTTCGGTGGCGGGTACATCGTTGGGGCTGTACTCCGGGGCACGGAAGGCGATGCCGCCGACCAATATGGAGGACAGCGACTCGGTCTTCACTGAAAAACCATTGGCGCCGACATTCACATCAATCCCGCTGGCGTTCCAGAACCGGGTGTTTTCGGTGACGTAGGCATCGTTGGGTGAATGAATGAAGACTTCGATGTTAACCCCTTTGCCGTCGGCATCCAGGGCATAGGCGACCACCTGGCCGACTGGAATCTTGCGGTAGTAAACGGGGGAGCCAATGTCCAGCGAACCCAGGTTCTGGGTGCGCAGGGTGAAGCGTTTGCCCGGCTCGCCATAGGTAATCGGCGGCGGGTTTTCGAGGCCCGTAAATTTTTTCGCACGAGCGTTGGACTGTCCAATATCCGCGCCGATGTAATCCCCAGAGAGCAGGGTATCGATGCCCGAGACGCCGCCAGCACCGATACGCGGTCGCACCACCCAGAATTGCGAGTCTTCGCGGGTAAAACTTTCGGCTTGTTTGGCCAGTTTGATGGTGGCGTTGACACTCTTCTGGTCGTCGCTCAATTCCACGTCGGACACTGTTCCGATCACCACGTTGCGGTACTTGACCACGGTTTTGTTCGCAGTCAGACCGCTGCCGGTCTTGAAGTTCAGAGTGATGGTCGGTCCTTCCTGCATCAAGCTGTGCACCACCAGCGAGATCCCTACCAGCACCGCAACGATCGGCACGATCCACACCAGCGATACACTGAAACGTCGGGTTTTGATGGGGGCTTGACCCGGGATTTTCGCGCCGTCAGCGGCTTGCAGCGTCATCAATTTTGCTCCTTGTTTTGTGGGTTGTCCCAGATCAGGCGTGGATCGAAACTCATCGCCGACAGCATGGTGAATATCACCACCAGGCCAAAAAATAGAATGCCCATGCGCGGCTCGATATCGCCCAGCGCCTGGAACTTCACCAACGCTGCCACCAGCGCGACGACAATCACGTCAAGCATGGACCAATAGCCGATCAGCTCGACGAAACGGTACAGTTTTGATCGTTCCTTGCGCGCCCATTGGCTGTTGCGTTGCACGGTCACCAGCAGCAACGTCAGGGCGACGAATTTGATACCCGGTACGGCGATGCTGGCGATGAAAATAATCAGGGCAATATCCCAGGCACCGTGCTGCCAGAAATCCAGCACACCGCTCATGATGGTGCTGTCGGCTCCGGAGCCGAGCATGGTTGTATTCATCACCGGCAGCAGATTGGCCGGGATATAAAACACCAGCGACGCCAGCAAGTAAGCCCAGGTTCGGGTTAGAGAATTGATTTTTCGCTCGTGCAGCGGAGCGTCACATCGGTCGCATTGATGCGCACGATTGCTCAAGTCGCAGGCCCGGCCACAGGTATGACACAAGCAAAGGTTGAGTTCGCTGGAGGTCGGTGGCGCATTCATAGGATGTCCCACAATTCTCGAATATCACGCCCGGCAAGGCGGATCATCATCAGGCTGAGCACGGCCAGGGCAAACAGGCCGATACCGGGCATTACCTCGAGCAAGCCTGCGAGTTTGAACACCGCCACCATCGCCCCCAACAGGCAGACTTCCAGCATGCTCCAGGGCCGGAGGGTTTCCAGCCAGCGCATACACGGCTTGAACGCCGGCGAACGTCTGTTCGCTACTGCGAAACTCAAGACCCACATTAATAAAAGCAGCTGAAAAATTGGCGCGATGATGATGGCAATCGCCGCCACCATGGCAATAAACGTGATCGGTCCCAGGCTGAGGGCCAGTATCGAATCCCATAACGTGGCGCTGCTTTTCATACCTTGGAGGTTGATACTCATGACTGGATAGAAATTGGCGAAAACCCACAGCACCGCCGCGGTAAAGGTCAACGCTAAACGCTGCTCTATCGACAGGCCGTTAAAGCGCTGCAGCACGCCATCGCAACGCGAACAATAGGAAGTTTGATAGTTGACGAGGGTAACTTTTTCATACACGCAGTCACAATGCTCACAGATGACCAAGTGGTCGCGATTTGCCATGGATCTTACTCATAAAAAGCTGGTGAATACTGAAGGTGAGCCAATACAAAGAGGTTATAAAAATTCGCAAATATCATTAAATAAAACGCCTAATTCTGTGGGTCGACGCAACTCCTGCCAAAGAATTCTCTTTCGACAAACTTCTGCGATTACGCTTTTCCCGACCGCCGGGCCCGAGTAGCTGTTTACGTCCTGGCGGCATAGTTCGACGGCATCTCGGACCTTCATTCTTTCCTTGTCTTGCGGCGTTTCACGGACATAAAAGCCGAAAGCCAAGTACAAGGCGATGGCAATAATGATTCCGACAAGGACCGTGCTGACACGGCCCGTTCTCTTTTCTGACGGTAGTGGACCCCCAGGCGGAATCCGTTTTTTCTGCCTCACGGATTGGCAGTGTTTGCATAACATGGCTTCAGCCATGATGGCTTCCGCGCAATAGGGGCAACTCTTTTTACCAGCCTCAGATGAAACTCCTTTTTCAAAACAAGATTCTATCTTTAGGCTTTAGTCCCGAGGCATAACGCCACGGCACTCATCACCCAGAAGCGAGCGTGGCCTCACCCCTCACCGGTTGGGTGTCAGCGGCCGTCCGGCGACCCACCTTGAACCATGCGGCGTACAACGCCGGGACGAAGAAAATCGTCAGCAGCGTCGCCACGGTAAGGCCGCCCATGATCGCAATTGCCATTGGTCCCCAGAACACACTGCGCGTTAGCGGGATCATCGCCAGCACGGTGGCCAGCGCCGTCAGCATCACCGGACGGGCCCGGTGAATGGCGGCATCCAGCACAGCATTCCACGGGTCGCGCCCTTCGGCGATCTCGATTTGTATTTGATCGATCAGGATCACTGCGTTGCGCATGATCATGCCACCCAATGCGATGATGCCCAGGATGGCGACGAAGCCCAGCGGCGACTGGAACACCAGCAGCGCCGGCACCACGCCGATCAGGCCCAGCGGTGCGGTCAGCACTACCATCCACATGCGGGAAAAGTTCTGCAGTTGCAGCATAAGCAGCAGCAGGATGGTGATCAGCATCAACGGGGCCACCGCGAGTAGCGCCTTGTTGGCCTTGTCACTTTCCTCAACCGCGCCGCCCACATCGATGCGGTAACCGGTTGGCAGCTTGGCTTCGATGTCTTTGAGTAATGGCAGGATTTCCTGAGTCACCGATACACCTTGCTCACCATCCTTCACGTCGGCACGCACCGTGATCGCCATGTCGCGATTGCGGCGCCACAGTACTGGCTCTTCCAGTTCTGAGCGCACCTGTGCGACTTGCGACAGCGGCACCACCGTGCCCTGGCGTGTGTAAAGGTTGATGTTTTTCAGTGTGTCGAGGTTCAAGCGCTCCTCTGGCACGGCACGGGCCACGATGTCGATCAGGTCCTCGCGCTCACGTAGCTGCGACAGGGTTGCGCCGTTCATCACGGTCTGAGTCGCCAGCGACACGTCGGCCGGCGTCAGGCCCAGCGCGCTCGCCTTGTCCTGATCAAGCTCCACTTTCAGCGTACGCACCGGGTCGTTCCAGTCGAGCTGAAGGTCGCGCACCTTCTGGTTGGACGCCACCACCTTCTCCACATCACGGGCAATTTTGCGCACCACCTGGGTATCCGGGCCTACGACGCGGAACTGCACCGGGTAGCCGACAGGTGGTCCCAACTCGAGCCGGGTCACGCGTACCCACGCCTGTGGGAATTGTTGGTCAGCCGAGGCCACCAGCCGCGCACGTACTCGCTCGCGTGCATCCAGATCCTTGGTCATCACAACGAACTGGGCAAAACCCGGATTGGGCAGCTCGGGGTTGAGCGAGAGATAGAAGCGCGGTGCGCCAGCACCGGTGTAGGCGGTATAGAAACGCACGTCCTCGTCTTTCGCCAGGATCTCCTCCATGTGCTTGACCTGCTCGGTCGTTGCGGCGAACGAGGAGCCTTCCTTGACACGCAGGTCAATGACCAGTTCAGGACGCGAACTGTTGGGGAAGAATTGCTGCGGTACCAGCTTGATACAGGCCAGAGCAAGCACCAGAGCGCCAACCGTCGCACCGATGACCACCCAGCGGCGCTCGATGGCGGCGTCGATCAGGCGGCGCAGGCTGCGGTAGAACTTGGTGTCGTGCGGATCAGCGTGCTGGTGCGCGCCCAAGTCGTTGGGCAGCATCTTGACCGCCAGGTACGGTGTGAAGATGCCGGAACATATCCACGAGAACAGCACCGCGGCGCCAACGATCCAGAAAATGCCACCCGCGTACTCGCCGGTGGTGGACTTCGAGAGTCCGATCGGCAGGAAGCCTACGACGGTGATCAGCGCGCCGGTCAGGCGCGGCATGGCGGTGGACTGATAGGAAAAGGCGGCCGCCTTCACGCGGTCCATGCCGGTTTCCATCTTCGCCACCATCATCTCGATGGCGATGATGGCGTCATCCACCAGCAGTCCCAACGCGATAATCAGTGAGCCGAGCGAGATGCGCTCGAGGTTCCAGCCCATCGCCAACATCACCAGCGCTACGCCGCCCAGCACCAACGGCACCGTGGCTGCGACCACGAGGCCGGCGCGCCAGCCAAGGCTGGCCAGGCTCACCGCGATCACGATGATCAGCGCCTCGGCCAGCGCACGCCCGAAGTCCAGGATTGCATCCTTTACCGTGGTTGGCTGGTCGGCCACCAGCTCCAGTTCCACGCCGTGCGGAAGTTCCGACTGGATCTTGGCGACTGCCGTGTCCATCGCCTTGCCAAGATCAACGATGTTGCCGTCACTGGTCATTGTGATGCCGAGCATCAGCACTGGCTGGCCGTTGTGGCGTACCGTGTAGGTCGGCGGATCCTCGAAGCCACGTGTAACGGTCGCGATGTCACCGAGCTTGATCAGCCGGCCGCCCGCGGAGATGGGCACGTTGCGGATAGCCTCTTCGCTGGCGAATTGGCCGCTTACGCGCACCATGACGCGGTCGCCGCGGGTGTCGACCTGGCCTGCGGGCAACATGGTGTTCTGGCTCTTGAGGCTGTCGGCGATGGTCAGCGGGGTAATCCCCAGTGCGGCCAGGCGCTCGTGCGAGAACTCGACGTAGACACGCTTGGCCTGCTTGCCGATGAGATCGATCTTCTTGACCATCGGCACCTTCAGCATCTGGCGCTTGATGTCCTCGGCCGCGTCCGACAGGTCGGCGTGGCCAACGCCGTCGCCCTTGACCGCGTACATCAGGCCATACACGTCGCCATACTCATCGTTCAGGATCGGGCCGATCACGCCGTCAGGCATCTCGAGGCTCAGGTCGTTGAGTTTCTTGCGCGCCTGGTACCAGGCTTCTCGCTGGTCAGCCTTGGAAGTGCCGCCGCGCACGGTGAGCGTCATGCCTGCGTAACCTTGCCGCGCGTAGGTGACCACCTTCTCGAAGTTGTCGATCTGCTCGAATTTCTTCTCCATGCGGTTGAGGACCTGGTCCTGCAACTGCTGGGCAGTGGCGCCCGGCCAGATGACCATGGCGGTCATGGAGGGCACGGAAAAGTTCGGATCCTCGAGTTGGCCGAGCTTGGTGAAGCTGAAGGCGCCAGCTGCCGCGACAATCAGAAGCATGAACAAGACGATGGCGCGATGGCGCAGCGCCCAGTCGGTGAGGTTGAGGTTGTTCATCGGGCGGCCTGCTGTGTGGTATTCGTGTCAGCGATCGCCGCACCGGGGAGCGCGACCTTCAGTCCGGACGTCATCTTCTGGACGCCGGCGGTGATGACCAATACGCCAGCCTGCGGCCCGGAGACGAGCACCTCGTCATTGCGGTAGCCCCAAACTGCCACAGGCTCCAAATCGACGATGCCTGCTGGATCCTTGCCCGTGGGCGTGACCACCCATAGCGCCGGCTGACCGCCGTTCTGCGTCAATGCCGTGGCTGGCACTGCCGCCACAGAGACACTTGTCATGACTCGCTCGGCCATCACTGTGGCGGTGGCGCCAAGCGGCAGCGCCTGTATCGGCTTGAGCCGCGCGCGATAGGTGCGCGTCTGCGCTGCAGCCTGTGGCGACAGCTCGCGCAGCGTGACATCGAAGATCTCCTTCGGCGCACTGGCCAGCGAGGCCTTGAAACGCGCCTCCTTGAAGTCGGCTAGCTGATCCTCGGGCACGTCGATAACGATCTCGGATTCGCCCGGATTCGCGATCGAGACTACCGGTTGCCCCTCCGGTACGACCTGTCCGGCCTCAAAGCGCACAGTCGTGACGACGCCGCTACGTGAGGCGCGCAGCACGGTGTACTTGAGGCGGTTGCGCGCGAGTTCGAGCTTTCGCGCCTCGGCCTCGGCGGTCGCGTGCGCGGTTTGGGCATTGGTCTGCGCGCGCTCGGCGTCGGCCGCACTGACCGAGCCATCAGTCTTCAACGCGGTCAGGCGCTGGCGGTCCGAGTCGGCTTGGCGCGCCTGCTCGACAGCAACCGACCACTGGTGTCGCGACGTTTCTTCAGCGAGGCGGTAGTCGCTGTCATCCAGTACAGCCAGGATGTCGCCTTCACGCACAAACTGGCCCACATCGACCTTGCGCTGGGCGACCTTGCCACCCACGCGGAAGGCCTGGTCGACTTCATGTCGCGACTGTACGGTGCCCACGTAGCGACTGGCGTCGCGGGCATTGTCGTAGTTGATTGCAACGGTGCGCACCGGTCGTGGTGCCTGCACGGTGGGCTGGTCAGGGCTGCACGCGGACAGCATGACGGCTACGGCCAGGGCGCCGGCCGCAGTAAGGGAATTCTTCAAGACGGTTCCTCTTTGGAAAACGACAGATTCTTAGGACAGTGGTGGCCGGTCGGCTTTGGCGGATGCGGTTGGATTGGAGGGTTGTTCGAACACCTGCCAGCCCCCGCCCAGTGCCTTGTAGAGCTGCACGCTATCGAGCAGCAGGCGGGTGTTGCTTTCGTTGGAATTCAGGCGTGCCGCCAGGCGCGCCCGCTGCGAATCCAGCAGCGGCAACAGGTCGATTTGCCCGCGGTTATAGAGCGACTGGGCGCGGTTCTGCGCAGCCTCGGACGACGCGGCGGCCAATTGCAGCGACCCGGAACGGCGGCGTTCCTGGGCCAGCGTGACCAGGGCGTTTTCCACATCCTCGAGCGCCCGCACGATGCCGTCTTCGGCGCGCAGCAGCGCCTCTTGTTGAGCACTTTCAGCCGCTTCGTTGATCGCTTGCGTGCGCCCGGCGTTGAAGAGCGGCATCGCCAGCAGGCCTGCGACGTTAGTGAAGCGCGCAGCACCGAGATCGGCTCCGTTCAGGCTCAGGCCCTGACGGCCAAAGGACGCACCAAGGAAGAGTTGCGGGAACCACTCAGCTTTCGCTTGCTGGCGACGCGCATTGGCGGCGTCGAGCTGTGCCATCAGCGCCAGTACGTCGGGTCGGCGCTGCAGCAACTCGGCGGGCTGACCGGGCTTGGCCTCGGGCACGTCGATCGAATCACCGCTTGAAGGCTGGATGTTTGTGGTGTTGAAAGACTGGTCGGCGATCAGCACTGCGATACGGTGACGTGACACCGCCGCTTGGGTTTCCAGCGGCGGAATCTGCGCCCGAGCCGACAAGGCGTCGGTCTGCGCGCGTTCTACGTCGAAGGCCGATGCCAGCCCTACCTGTTGACGCGCGGTAACCAAGCGCAGCGTTTCATCCTGCATCGCCGAGATTGCGCGCAGCGTCGCGACTTGGCGCTGTGCACCTACCAGTGTGAAATAGTTGCTGACGACATCGCTCATCACCAGCAGGCGCACTCCACGCATGCTGTGTTCCGCGGCTAGCGCATCGGCGTCAGCCGCCGCTGCTCCGGCTCGCAGACGGCCGCTCAGGTCGAGTTCCCAAGAGACGTCCAGACCCACACTGGTGGTCTTTGTATCCGGATAACCCTGTTTCGTGGTCGAGTTGTAGCCGCTGCTGCGGTCACTGCCGGAGACAGATGCTCCGACGCTCGGGAACAGCCAGGACTGGCTGACCGTTTCGCCGGCTCGCGCGGCACGCAAGCGTTCGGCGGCAATCTTGACGTCGCGGTTTTCTCGCGCGGCTCGGCGCACCAGATCCGTCAGCAACGGGTCGTGGTAGACCTCCCACCACGCCGCTTCGGGTTCCATCTCGGAGGCAGTGCTTGCGGCGAAGTTACTCGGCAGGTCGACCGATGGCTTGACGACCGGTGTGGAGCAACCGGAAAGGGCGAGGGAGATCGAAGTGGCAAGGGCTGCCGCAATAACGAAGCCGGTCATGCGCCTGGTGCACTGTACGGTTGTCTGACCGGTGTGATGGGGCAGCGGATGGCAGGTGGAAAGTCGCGGCATTAGAGTGGACTCGTGTAGATTCGAGGTTGCATCAGCGTAAGTTCGGGGGCGCGCGAAGTCGTCAGCGAACCGTCGCGGTTCGGTCGCCATGCACGCGTTTGCAGAGGTTGAAGGGGTCACTCGCGATGGGGGTCTGTCGCCTGCTCACTGACCGCCGCCGCTAGATCCAGGCCAATCGACTCCAGCAATTCTTCAGCGCACGAGAACTCTCGCTGACGGCCGGTGACCAGGTTTTCGAGGCGGCCCACCAGGGCCCCCGGCGCGGCATCACTACGCAACTTGACTACGTATGAGCGGCGGCTCGGGTACTTGGATTCAGGGTTAAGGCTCATCGCAGACCTGGGGATCGAGAAAGTTCGATGACAGCGTAAGCCGCCCCTTGGGCTGAGTCGTAAGCGAAAGGTCAGAATAAGGTCGGGACAGCGTTCGCCCTGTCCCCTCGGGGGGTGATCTGAATGGCGGTTTTTCAATCTGAAGACAGCAGACGTTCGTTCAGTCACGAAATTCGATTTTCCGGCGCCCACTGCCGAGCGCAAGTCCAGGCAGCGGAGCACGCGTTAAACCAGTAATAAAAGTGATCAGCCGAATCCAATGATTGCTTTGGTTTCCAGGTACTCCTCGAAGCCGTGGACACCAAACTCCCGGCCATTGCCGGATCGCTTATAGCCGCCGAATGGTGCCATTGGATTCCAGGCGGGATAATTCAGATGCACTTGTCCTGCGCGGATACGAGAAGCAACTGAACGTGCAAGATCAAGGTCCTGAGCCTGAACATGAGCGCTCAGCCCATACACCGTATCGTTGGCGATAGCGACCGCCTCATCGATGGTTTCGTAGGGAATGATGCACAGCACTGGACCAAAAATTTCTTCTTGGGCGATCCGCATTGCGGAATCTACCTCGGAGAAAACAGTCGCTCGGGCGTAGAAGCCCTTTGCATAACCCTGTACACGTCCAGGTCCGCCGCAAACGAGTTTCGCGCCCTCATTCAGGCCCGTCTCGATCATGGCTTGCACGCGATTGAACTGGGCCTCGTTGGCAATGGGGCCGAGTATCGTCTCCTCCGATTGTGGATCCCCAATGACGATCGCATTGGCCGTTGCGGCAGCCAGCGATTCGACTTCCGCCAGCCTGTCCTTTGGAACGATCATTCTTGTCGGGGCGCTGCACGATTGTCCGACGTTTCGGAACGCAGACATTACTCCCAGCGGAACGGCTTTGGCGAAGTCGGCGTCGGGCAGCAGAACATTAGGGGACTTGCCTCCCAGTTCTTGCGTGACGCGCTTCACCGTATGGGCGGCCGCTTGTGCGACCAGCGCGCCGGCGCGGTTTGAGCCGGTAATCGAAATCATATCGATATCCGGGTGCGCAGCGATTGCTGCGCCGACCTCGGGACCACTTCCGTTCACGAGATTGAAAACGCCAGATGGAAGGCCCGCGTCATGGACCAGTTGTGCAAAAAGTAGGGCGCTCAAAGGCGACAGTTCGCTTGGTTTGAGGACCACTGTGCATCCAGCAGCTATAGCTGGGGCGACTTTCGCGGTGATTTGATAAAGCGGCCAGTTCCACGGAGTGATGAGACCGCAGACGCCTATGGGTTCGCGTTCAATCGCGGTGCCTTCTTCAACCGTCTGGAAACGATAGGTGGACAGGAGATCACGTGCGACCCTAACGTGTTCGGCAGCGAGGGGCACTTGCATTGCCCGCGCGAAACCGATGGCAGCGCCCATTTCGAGAGAGAGCGCCTGCGCAAGAACCTCTTTTCGCTCAAGGATGAGGTCATGGATCTTTCCAAGGACAAGCGCGCGCGACTCTGCCGAGGTGGCAGCCCAACCAGGAAACGCTGCACGCGCCGCAGATACCGCCCGATCAACGTCCTCGGCAGACCCTTGCGCGACCTGCGCAACAACATCTTCGCTTGCCGGATTGACCACCGGCAAACTTGCCGGGATTGCCGGGGAAGACCAACAGCCATTGATATAAAATTTGTGAGACGTTTGCGGATCGACGCCGTAGCTATTCGAAGATTGTATTGTCATCCAACTGGCTCCCGAGAGCGGTAATAGGTACTGCAAGCAGCAGAGGGTGCTCTTTCTCGCGACCTGCAAGGCCGGTGAAACAAAGATCAAGCCGAACGCGGAAATCACCAGGACATCGCTATGTCGAGTCTTCTCAATAAGCTAACAAAGCGTGCCAGATAAAATGTGCTGTTCTTCCGGTTCGCAAGGGAGAATCTGCCGTATCTGCCAGGCTGACTTTGCATGAGGGCAAGTTGACCCGGTTTTCGGCTAATAAAAGCAAGGTTGTCCCCAAGCGCATTGACTCTTGACTGGCCCCGCCTGACCTCGCAGCACAATCAGCGGGCGCGCCCTCAGCGAATGCCCCGTTCTCCTTCAACCAGGCTTAAATACTGCCGCAATTCGCGTCGTGCGTGGCTTGTCAGTGCACCATGACAGCCCGCGAACGCTTGGAAACAGGGGTGGAACGCCCGAGTCTGGAGCATCCCGCAAAGTCTGCTGAGCAGGCCCTGTAAAACGGTGGTTTGTACCAAGCGGCCTATACTTTTAACCGTTTCTGCATGGTCTCTTGGTGTTGTAATAAATCCGTGATGCAGCGTTGCACCGATGCTTCCAGAGCGGAGTAACTGCTTGCCCCGTCATGACTTCAACAATCACAAAGGACCGCACTCATGAGCTTTCTTCGACCCAAGTTTATTACCTTTGACTGCTATGGCACGTTGACCAACTTTCAAATGGGAAATATGACGCGCGAACTGTTCGCTGATCGTGTCCCTTTCGAGCAAATGGATCAGTTCGTCAAGGACTTCTCCGCCTATCGCCTGGATCAGGTGATGGGTGACTGGCGGCCATATGATGAAATCATCAAGACCGCCTTGGCGCGCGTCTGCAAGCGTTGGGGTGTCGAGTACAAGGGCGAAGGCCAGCTCTACTACGACGCCGTACCGACTTGGGGTCCGCATGCCGACGTACCGGCTGGCCTGGCAAAAATCGCCGACAAGATTCCCTTGGTGATTTTCTCCAACGCGATGGACGAACAGATCATGTCCAACGTCGACAAACTCGGCGCTCCTTTCCATAAAGTCTTCACCGCCCAACAAGCCCAAGCCTACAAGCCGCGCCTGGCCGCCTTCGAGTTCATGCTCGATAACCTGGGCTGCGGACCAGAGGACGTTCTGCATGTGTCCTCGAGCTTCCGTTATGACCTGATGCCGGCCAGCGACATGAAGATCAAGAACAAAGCCTTCGTCGCTCGTGGTCATGAACAGCCAGCGAATGCGGTCTATGGCTACCATCAAATCCCGGATATCGGCGCATTGCCCGGGTTGGTCGGTCTCTAAGTCTCAGGGCTCTCTTCAAGGTAAAAGGGGTTAGACATGGGCAGTGAGTCCTATTGGCTCGATACCGCACCAGTATTCACCGGTGCTCAGCTCGGTGCGTTGCCCGGGCAGGTCGATGTGGCCATCGTCGGTGGTGGTCTCACCGGCCTGTCGGCGGCCCGCGCCTTGGCCTTGAAGGGGGCCAGTGTGGTGGTGCTGGAAGGGGGGCGGGTGATTGGCGAAGCTTCGGGGCGCAATGGTGGTCACTGCAGCACCGGGGTTGCCCAAGACTACGCGGCACTCAGCGCCAGCCTCGGCGCTGACAAGGCGCGTGCTTATTACCAGGCCTATGAAAGCGCAGTACAGAGCGTCGTCTCATTGGTGGAGCAGGAGCAGATTGCCTGCGACCTCAAGCGCAATGGCAAGCTCAAGCTGGCCGCCAAACCGATGCATTACGAAGGTTTGGCGCGCACCTGCGAATTGATTCGGCGGGAGGTCGACGCCGAGGTTGAATTGCTCTCTGCGCAAGAGGCCCGTGCTGAAGCCAACTCGGCCGAGTTCCATGGAGGCTTGTTGCAGCGCAACGGTGTGCAGATGCACGTCGGGCGCTTCGGTGTCGGGTTGGCCGAGGCGGCAGCACGACATGGCGCGTTGATCTTTCAGGGCGTGTCAGTGACGGACTGGAAAGCCAGGGTCGGCGGCTATCAGGTCAACACCACCAAGGGCTCGCTACACGCCAAGCAGATTCTGCTGGCCACAGGCACCTGCCAGCAGGGCGGATTGGGCTGGTATCGGCGGCGGATCGTGCCGGTGGGCAGTTTCGTGATTGCCACCGAGGTGCTACCGCAGGCCCTGATCGACAGCTTGCTACCGGCACGGCGTTCCTATGTCACCAGCCGCATGATCGGTAACTACTTCCGCCTGACGCCGGACAACCGCTTGCTGTTTGGCGGTCGTGCGCGGTTTGCCATGTCTGACAGCGTTTCCGACGCCAAGAGCGGCAAAGTGTTGCAAGCGGCGATGGTGCAGATGTTCCCGCAGTTAGCCAGCGTGAAGATCGATTATTGCTGGGGTGGGTTGGTGGACATGACCTCTGATCGGTTGCCCCGGGCCGGCCAGCATGGAGGCGTTTATTACTCCATGGGTTACAGCGGTCATGGGGTTCAAATGTCGGTGCACATGGGGCAGGTCATGGCCGAGGTCATGGCCGGAAAGGTCGAAGCCAATCCCTGGCGCGAACTCGATTGGCCAGCCATCCCCGGACATTTCGGCAAGCCTTGGTTCCTGCCTCTGGTGGGTGCGTATTACCGCCTGCAGGACTACTTGCACTGAGTTCGTGGGGACGCTTTACATTTCCACAAATTGCATTAATCGCGAGCAATCTAGCGTTATCCATTTGCCAAAGGTAGAACTGACATGACGGACAATAAAAAAAGTATCGACTCCCAGTTGATCACCGGTAAAGAAAGTCTGCGGGTTTTCGAAGGGCTCAATCGCGGGATGTCGCGCCGCAATGCATTGCAGATGCTGGGGTTGGCAGGGGTGGCTGTCGCGGGCGCCAGTAGTCTGTTCGGCGCCGCTGGCAAGCTGTTTGCCGATGATGAAGCTGCCAGTCCTGGCAAAGGCAAGCCCGGCGGTCGTATTCGCGTCGCAGGCTCGTCCAGTTCCACCGCCGACACCCTGGACCCAGCCAAAGGTTCGTCGTCCACCGACTACGTGCGTCATTACATGTTCTACAACGGCCTGACCCGTTTCGACAGCCATATGGTGCCGCAATTGGAGTTGGCCGAGCGTATCGAAACCACTGACGCTACGCTCTGGGTGATCAGCCTGCGCAAAGAAGTGACCTTCCACAACGGCAAGGCACTGACCGCCGCCGATGTGGTGTTTTCTCTGTTGCGGCACAAGGACCCCATCACCGGTTCCAAGGTCCTGCCGCTGGCGTCGCAGTTCGCCGAAGTCAAAGCCAACGGCTCCCACGAAGTGCAGATACGATTGAGCGGCCCCAATGCTGAACTGCCGTCTGTTCTTGCCGTCTCTCACATGTTGATCGTTCCCGAGGGGACGAGCGATTTCAGTCAGGGCATCGGTACCGGCCCGTTCAAAGCCAAGGAGTTCAAGCCCGGGGTGCGTTCGATTGGTGTGCGTAATACCAATTACTGGAAACCCGGCTTGCCGTATCTGGACGAGATCGAATTTATCGCCATTGCCGACGAGCCGTCACGGATCAACGCCCTGTTGTCGGGCGACGTACACATCGTCAACGAGGTTAACCCGCGCTCAACGGTTCGCATCAAGGGCAGCACCAAACATCGGGTCGTGGACTCGCCGTCGGGTAACTACACTGACTTGATCATCCGTCAGGACCAGATGCCAGGCCAGAACCCGGAATTCACCCAGGCCATGAAATTGCTGCTGGACCGGGAACAGATCAAGTCAGCGATATTCCGTGGCTACGCCAGGGTCGGCAACGATCACCCGATTGCACCCGGTGCGCGCTTCTTCAACGCTGACCTGCCACAACGTGCTTACGATCCGGAAAAAGCCAAGTTCCTGCTCAAAAAGGCCGGCATGGAAAGCATCACCATGCCGCTGATGTGCTCGCCGGCAGCGACCGGTTCGGTGGACATCGCTGTGCTGATGCAGCAGTCAGCCAAACAGGCCGGGCTCAAGCTCGACGTCAACCGTCTGCCGAGCGATGGCTACTGGTCCAACCACTGGGCGAAGCATCCGCTGAGCTTTGGCAACATCAACCCGCGTCCCAATGCCGACATGCTTTTCTCGCAGTTCTTCCAGTCGACAGCACCCTGGAATGAATCCGGCTGGAAAAACGATCAGTTCGACCAGCTGTTGGTTCAAGCCCGAGGTGAAACCGACGAGGCCAAGCGCGGCAAGATGTACGCAGACATGCAAACCCTGGTGCATGAGCACAGCGGCATAGGCGTGCCAGTGTTTATCAGCAACATCGATGGTGCCGATCAGCGAGTCAAAGGCTATGGCACCAATCCCCTGGGCGGTTTCATGGGGTACATGTTTGCCGAGCAGGTCTGGCTGGACGCTTGATGTCAGTCGGGTTTTTGCTGCAGCTACATTGCATGAGGATAGGGTGATGAATAGCAACACACTGTGGTTGATCGGCCGGCGCCTGGGCGCGGCGATCGTGACCTTGTTGATTGTGTCCATGGTGGTGTTCGCCATCACGGCGGTGCTGCCGGGAGACGCGGCGCAACAGTCTCTGGGGCAATTCGCCACGCCAGAACAAGTGGCAGCCTTGCGCTTGAAAATGGGGCTGGATCAGCCCGGTGTGTTGCGTTACCTGCACTGGTTGATGAACCTGCTCAGCGGTGACATGGGGGTGTCGGTGTCCAATGCCATGCCGGTCAGTGACTTGATGTCCGGACGTCTGCCCAACACCCTGATGCTGGCGGCCGCCACGGCGTTAGTGTCAGTACCGGTCGCGTTGATCCTGGGCATCGGTTCGGCCATGGGCCGGGGCGGACGTATCGACAGCGTCCTCAGTTTTTTCACCTTGACCATGGTGGCGGTTCCGGAGTTTCTGGTCGCGACCCTGGCGGTGTTGATATTCGCGGTAAACCTGGGCTGGTTGTCGGCGCTGTCCTACGCCAGTGACATCACGTCACCCTGGCAATTCATGCGTACTTACGCGTTGCCGGTGATGACGCTGTGCTGCGTGATTGTCGCGCAAATGGCGCGCATGACCCGGGCGGCAGTGATCGACCAGCTCGACAGCCCTTACGTGGAAATGGCCCGGCTCAAAGGTGTAAGCAAGATTCGGATCGTCCTGCGCCATGCCTTGCCCAATGCCATCGGCCCCATCGCCAATGCCATCGCCCTGAGCCTGTCCTACCTGTTGGGCGGGGTGGTGATCGTTGAAACGATCTTCAACTACCCCGGCATCGCCAGCCTGATGGTCGATGCCGTGACCAACCGTGACATGGCACTGGTTCAAGCCTGCACCATGTTGTTTTGTGCGGCGTATCTGACGTTGGTACTGATTGCCGACCTGTGCGCGATTCTTTCCAATCCGAGGCTGAGAAATCAATGAACAATCTCATTGTGAAATCGCCGGCTACTACCAAATTGGCGCTGGGCAAGGTTTCCCACGGATCGTCCTGGCTCGGCCTGATTGGCGCTGCGATGTGTGTGATCTGGTTGCTGGTGGCCATTTTCGGCCCTTGGCTGGCACCGCATCCGGTGGGGCAAGTAGTCTCTGATAATGTCTTTGACAACCTGAGTGCTGCTTACCCGTTCGGCACCGATTACCTGGGCCGCGACATGCTCAGCCGGGTCCTTGTCGGTGCACGATTCACTGTGGGCCTGGCGTTGGTGGCCGCGGTGCTGGCCAGCAGTCTGGGGACCGGTTGTGCATTGTTGTCGGTGGTGTCACCGAAGTGGCTGGATGAACTGATCAGTCGCCTGATGGACGCTTTCATTTCGATCCCCAGCAAGATGCTGGCGCTGATCATGGTCTCGGCCTTCGGCTCCTCGGTCACCTTGCTGATCTGCACGGCGGTATTGAGCTTCACCCCGGGTGCATTCCGCATCGCCCGCAGCATGGCGGTGAACATCGAAGCGCTGGAGTACGTGCAAGTGGCCCGTACTCGCGGCGAGCGTCGGCTATACATCGCCTGCGTGGAAATCCTGCCGAACATGCTCAACCCGGTGCTGACGGACCTGGGCTTGCGATTTGGCTTCATCGTGCTGCTGCTCAGCGGCATGAGCTTTCTTGGCCTGGGTGTGCAACCGCCGGATGCCGACCTCGGCTCGCTGGTGCGCGAGAACATTGGCGGCCTCAATCAGGGCGCACCGGCCATCGTGATTCCGGCCCTGGCCATCGGTACCCTGACCATCGGTGTGAATCTGTTTATCGACCGGCTGTCGTCGCGACGTAGTCGACGTTCGGGAGGTCATTGAAATGAGTGAATTAATTCGGGTTCAGGACCTGCGAGTGGTCGCCTGTGGCGAGCTTGGTGAGGTGGAAATCGTCAAGGGCGTAAGTTTCTCTCTGCGCAAAGGCGAAGTGCTGGCGTTGATCGGTGAGTCCGGCTCCGGCAAGACCACTATCGCCCTGGCGTTGCTCGGTTATGCCCGACGCGGTTGTCGGCTGGCTGGCGGCATGGTGCAAATCGGCGAGCACGACATGCTGGCGTTGAACGAAAGCCAGTTGCAAAAATTGAGAGGCAACCGGGTTTCGTATATCGCCCAGAGCGCCGCAGCGGCGTTCAATCCGGCGAAAAGACTCATCGATCAAGTGATTGAGGGCGCGTTGATTCATGGCTTGGGCAACCAGGCTGTACTTGAGGCCAAAGCCATAGAGTTGTTCCGCGACCTGGCCCTGCCAGACCCCGATCACATTGGCCAGCGTTACCCTCATCAGGTTTCCGGCGGGCAACTGCAACGTGTGATGGCTGCCATGGCGCTGATCAGCGATCCATTGCTGGTGGTGCTCGACGAACCGACGACGGCGCTTGATGTGACGACCCAGATCGATGTTCTGCGGGCGTTCAAACGAGTGGTACGCGAACGTGGCGCGACGGCGGTCTACGTATCCCACGACTTGGCTGTGGTGGCACAGATGGCCGATCAGATTGTGGTGCTCAATGGCGGCGAGATCTTCGAACAGAGCGCCACGGCACCATTGCTCAAAGGCCCGGCCCACGAATACACCCGCAGCTTGTTGGCGGCAGCACGGCCGGACACCACAATTCGTCCACCTTGTGGTGTTGCTGAAGACACGCCTTTGCTGACAATCCAGGGTCTGACTGCCGGTTATGGCAACAAGAACGGGCATGGCATGCCATCGATCCTCGTATTGGAGGACATTGATCTGACCGTGCGTCGGGGCCAGGCGATTGGAGTCATCGGTGAGTCAGGTTCCGGCAAGTCGACGTTGGCGCGGGTGGTCGCCGGGTTGTTGTCGCCAGCCCTCGGCGGGCTGACTTTCGATGGCCAGCCCCTGGGTGGCAGCCTGTCGTCGCGCACCGACGAGCAGTTCCGACGCATTCAAATGGTCTTCCAGAATGCCGACACCGCACTCAACCCGATGCACAGTGTCAGCGCTATTCTGAGTCGTCCGCTGAAGATGTATTTCGGCCTCAAGGGTGCGGCTTTGCGCGAGCGTATTGGCGAGTTGCTGGATCTCGTTCGTTTGCCGCGCACGATGGCTGAACGTCGTCCGAACGAACTGTCCGGCGGGCAGAAACAACGGGTCAACCTGGCCCGGGCCCTGGCCGCCAAGCCTGATCTGATTCTCTGCGACGAAGTGACTTCGGCGCTGGATACCGTGGTCGGTGCAGCGATTCTCGAACTGTTGCGCGACCTGCGCCAGCAACTGGGGGTGTCCTATCTGTTCATCAGCCATGACATCTCCACCGTGCGAGCCCTGTGCGACGACATTGTGGTGATGTACAGCGGCCACAAGATTCAGGCCGGTACTCGACAATCGTACGCTGAAGCACCATTCCATCCCTATACCGATCTGTTGATCCATTCAGTGCCGGAGTTGCGCCAGGGTTGGCTGGAAAGCTGTGGAACAACGACCTGTGGCACGCTGCCGCCCATCGGAGCAAAGGCCAATGTGCCAGGGCTGTGTACTTTCCTCAATCGCTGCCCGGTGCGGGTGGACGGTCTGTGCAATTGCGTCCCGCCGGAACGCCGGATGATTGTTGGCGGCAGTGAAATCCTTTGCCATCACGACAGTGCCGAGCTGATGAAAACCCAGCAGTATTCGAACAACATGATCGTGGGAGCCTATGCATGAACGGGCGTTTCGTCAGGCTGGCCGAACAAGCTCGGCCAACCGTCCAGTTGAAGGTCGACGGCATGCCCATCGAAGCGTTGCAGGGCGATACGCTGATGGTCGCGTTACTGACTCAGGGCTCGGCGTTGCGCCAATCGGAGTTCGATCCAGGTCGGCGCGCCGGATTCTGTCTGATGGGTGCCTGCCAGGACTGTTGGGTCTGGACCCGCAGCGGCGAGCGTCTACGCGCCTGTTCCAATGAGGTCCGTGAAGGCCTGGATATTGTCACCACACAACCGGAGGCGATATGGCCACTGCGCGGCTGAGCACTCATCGAGTCGTTATCGTCGGCGCCGGGCCGGCCGGTACGCGTTGTGCCGAAACCCTGGTCGCCGCTGGATTCAAGCCCATCCTGATCGATGAAAATCGCCGGGATGGCGGGCAGATCTACCGTCGCCAGCCCGAAGGTTTTACCCGGGATTACGCCACGCTGTATGGCACCGAAGCCGACAAGGCAGGGAACCTGCACCAGAGCTTCGACCGCTTGCGCGGGCAGATCGACTACCGCCCTGACACGCTGGTATGGAACCTGACACCGGGGCAACTGTGCTGTGTCAGCCAGGGCAAGCATTCGACGGTGGATTACGACGCGCTGATCCTCTGCACCGGCGCCACTGACCGCTTGATGCCGATCGAAGGCTGGCAATACGCGGGCACCTATAGCCTCGGCGGGGCGCAGATCGCCCTCAAGTCTCAGGCTGTGTCCATCGGCCACCGCGTGGTGTTCATGGGCAGCGGGCCGTTGCTGTATCTGGTTGCCAGCCAATACGTCAAGGCCGGCGCCGTGGTTGCGGCGGTGCTCGACACTTCGCCGCTGAGAAAACGCATCCTCGCCATGCCGAAACTGCTGGCGCGTCCCGGATTGCTGTTCTCCGGAATGAAACTGCTGGCGCAACTGTACCGAGCGAAGATCCCGGTGTATTTGGGGGTTGAACCCCTGCAAGTGTTGGGCGATGCGGCCCGTGGTGTCAGCGGGGTGCGGGTGCGTACCGCATACGGGAAGACCCTGGCGGTGGAGTGCGACGCCGTGGCGCTGGGTTACCACTTGCGTCCGGAAACCCAACTGGCCGACCTGGCCGGCTGCGTTCTGCGCTTCGATGAAGCGTCGAGCCAATGGGTCCTGGCCACTGACGAAGACGGTCGGACCTCAGTCAGCGGTGTATATGCAGCCGGTGACGGCTCCAGGATTCGCGGGGCCGATGCCGCTGAGTGCGCGGGGCGTCTGGCCGCACTGGCGCTGTTGCGCGATATGCAACATCCGGTGGATGCCAAACAGGTCGATGAACAACGCCATGCCTTGAAAGCGATGGATGAATTTCGCCTCGGTCTGGCCCAGGCATTTCCCTGGCCTTCCGCCCAGGCCAAAGCGCTGCCGGATGAGGCGATCGTCTGTCGCTGCGAAATGATCACGGCCGGCGAGTTGCGCCGGACCGTCAGTGAGAAGGGTGCCTGTGAAGTGAATCGGGCCAAAGCCTTCAGCCGGGTTGGCATGGGCCGTTGCCAGGGTCGTTATTGCTCCCAGGCCGGGGCTGAGGTGATCGCTGCCGCCGCGGGCGTCAGCGTGCAACAGGTCGGCCGACAACGGGGGCAGGCGCCGGTCAAACCCCTTTCGATACTCACCGAGGAGGTGGCGCCATGACGGTACAGAAAGCCGATGTCGTGATTGTCGGCGGCGGCCTGATGGGCTCGGCGGCAGCGTTTTTCCTGCGCCAGCGCGGGCAGTCGGTGATTTTGCTGGAACGCGACCAGATCGGTCAGTACGCCAGCGGTGTGAACTTCGGCAATGTGCGACGTCAGGGGCGTTACCTCGGGCAGCTTGAATTGGCCAATCGTTCCTGGGCGTTGTGGAAGCGTCTGCCGGAACTGATCGACGATGACCTGGAATTCATCGCCAGTGGGCATTTGCGGGTGTGTTACCGCGAAGACGAGATTGCCGAGCTGCAAGCTTACGCAGACGCTCCTGAGGCAGAGCAGCTGGACCTGAAGATCTTTCAGGGCGCCGAGTTGCACAAGCGCTTTGCGTTTCTCGGCCCCGATGTGAAGGGCGGCTCATACGCCCCACACGATGGGCACGCCAACCCACGTTTGGCAGCCCCGGCGTTTGCCCGCGCAGCTCGACGCCTCGGTGCGCGGATCGAAGAGCGGACTGAAGTGGCTGAGGTGCAGAAGGTCGGCGCAGAGTTCAACATCAGTACCACCGACGGCCGTCAGTTCAGCGCCGCTCAGCTGTTGATCACCGCTGGCGCCTGGGGCCAAAAACTCTCGGCGCAGTTCGGCGAACCGGTGCCGCTGGAGACCCATGGCCCGCAAATGGCCGTGACCGAGCCCGTACCCTACGCCTTGCCGACAGTTATCGGCGTCTACACCAAAATTCCCGAGGAAGTGATCTATTTTCGCCAGATCCCCCGCGGAAACATTGTCATCGGCGGTGGCTATCGCAGCAGACCGGACATGCTTACGCGTCGGGCTCAGGTTGAGCCGCGCAGCATCCTCAATCAGTTCGAGCAAATGCGTCGTCTGCTACCCGGTGTTGGCAACCTGAATATCATTCGGGTCTGGAGTGGTATCGAAGGCTACCTGCCTGATTCCCTGCCCGTGATGGGGCCGAGCGGCACCGTTGATGGTTTGTTCTATGCATTCGGGTTCTGCGGCCATGGCTTCCAGCTTGGCCCGGGCGTCGGCGATGTGATGGCCGAACTGATCAGCACCGGCAGCACCGGCACTTCGATTTTGCCATTCTCCATCAAGCGGTTCGCCACTAACGTCGAGCAACGGAGCAAGGCCTCATGAAACCCCGTGTACTGGACATCCTCAATCGCCTGATGGCCTTTGAAACCGTATCTTCGGAATCGAACATGGCCTTGATCGAGTATGTACGCGATCTGCTCCTGACCAAGGGCATCGAGTCGTTGATCGTCAAAGACGCCTCAGGCAAGAAAGCCAACCTGTTCGCCAGTACCGGTCCGCGGGAGGTGCCGGGGATTCTGCTGTCCGGTCATACCGACGTGGTGCCGGCAGCGGGGCAGGCCTGGACCGTTCCGGCGTTTCAGGCGACCGTGCAGGACGGACGGATTTATGGCCGTGGCAGTTGCGATATGAAGGGCTTTGTCGCCCTGGCAATCGACGCCATGCTCGATGCCGCCGATCATCCGTTGAGTCGGCCGTTGCAACTGGCGCTGTCCCATGACGAAGAAATCGGCTGCGTGGGTGTTCGACGCTTACTGGATGTGTTGCATCTGGCGCCGGTGCGGCCGTTTCTGTGTGTGATCGGTGAGCCAACCAACATGCAGTTTGTGCTTGGGCACAAGGGCAAGGGTTCTTACCGTTCTTACTGTCGTGGCCTGGAGGCCCATTCCTCCCTGGCACCACGCTCGGTCAATGCGATTCACGTGGCTTGCGATTTCATCGCCGCGCTGCGTCAGGGCCAGCAGCAACTGCAAGAGCAGGGCGCTCAGGATGCCGAATACGATGTGCCCTACAGCACCGTGCATGTCGGGCAGATCGTCGGCGGCAAGGCGCTGAACATCGTGCCGAACTTGTGCACCCTTGATTTCGAAGTGCGTAACTTGCCGGCTGACGACCTGGATCAATTCCTGGAGCAGATGCGCGAGCGGGCCGAAGTGATCGTGCGCGAAGCCAAAAAGTTGTCTAGCGTGGCGGATATCGAAATTGAGACCCTGAATGTCTATCCAGGCCTCGATACCCACCCGAGCGTCGAAGCGGTGCGGTTTCTGAAAAACTTCGCCGCCCCAGACACCGGTACTGCCAAAGTCTCATTCGGCACCGAGGGCGGGTTGTTCAAACAACGCCTGGATGTGCCGGTGGTGGTCTGCGGCCCAGGCTCGATAGAACAGGCACACAAGCCTGACGAATTCATCGAGATCAGCCAGATGGAAGCCGGCGAGCATTTCCTGCAAGGGTTGTTGGGCTCAATGCGGCTTTAGCGTTCTGTTTGCCTACTGCAAACACTTGATCACTGCGATAGCCCCTCGCAACCCTTGCGGAGCCCCTCCATGAAAGTGCTTGAACGCCTGTCATTTTCTGGCAAGTTCGCCTTGCTCGGCTTGCTGGCCGTGACCCTGATTGCCACTCCAACCACCCTCTGCGTGCTTGATGCGTATCACGACAGCGACCAGACGAACCTGGAGCTGCGCGGCATACGGCCGGTGCAGGCGTTGCTCCAGTTGATCCACTTGACGCAGCAGCATCGCGATTTGTCCTCCGTCGTGCTGGGTAACAGTTTAGCCTTGGGCCAGGCGCGTCTGGACAAACAGGCCGAAGTGGCTAGCGCCGTCGAGGCAACCGAGCGCGTGCTACAGGAGGCCGAGGTCGGCCCCGACATCCTGACGGCCTGGCGGCAGGCGCAACAACAATGGCGCGAGCTGGCCGGCGAAGTTGCCCAGGCAACAGTCAAAGGTCCGCAGAGTCTGGCCCGACATAGCCAGTTGATCGCAGCCTTCCTGCTGATCGAGGATGCCCTGCTTGATCACTTCGAACTGTCACTGGATCCGGTGTTGGGGACTTACTCGCTGATGGCGGGTGCCCTGATCGAATTGCCGCAAGCCACCGAGTTGTTAAGTCAGTTGCGCGGTGCCGGCGGCCTGTATCTGGCACAAGGCCGGATCCTGCCCGAGCAACAAGGTGCGCTGCGTGGCTTGGCCACCCAGACGCTGGGCAGCGTTGACAAGACGGCTCGCGCCATGACCAAGGCGAGTGCCGCCGAACCGGAACTCAAGGCTCTGCTTGAAGCTCCGCTAACGGCACTAGGTCCGCAAATCCAGCAGGCGCTCGAACTCACCAGTGCTCGATTGGTGTCGGCTGTGGAAATGGACCTGGATTTCGCGCCCAGCGTTAGCCCGGCAGGAAATAACGAGCCTGCCGATGCCTTGTACGCGCTTAAGCTGAACTACCCGGTTGCCGACTATCTGACTGCTTACAACAAACCTCTTGACGCTTTGTATGCCCTTGGCCGTTCAGCGCTGACGGCGCTCGATGAAGCGCTCATAAAGCGTCGCGACAATGCCCGACAGAGCCTCATCGTGATGTCTGCAGGTTTGCTGGCGCTGCTGTTGGCGGGCGGCACCTTGGCCACCTTGATCGTGCTGCGTCTTCTTGAACAGTTGGCTATTGCCATGGCGGCAGCCGAGCGTATCGCCGAGGGTGACTTGACCCAACCATTGGATACCATGGGTACGGATGAAGCGGCGCGCCTGTTGCAGGCGCTTGAGCGCATGCAAATGAACCTGCGCAGTACAGTCAGTCAGATTTTGAGTTCCTCCGAGCGACTGGCCACGACGTCCGCTCAGTTAAGTTCAGTGACCGATGACGCCACCCGTGGTGTGCAAAGGCAGAGCGCTGAACTCGACCAGGCGTCCACTGCGGTCACAGAAATGAGGGGTGCGATCGAAGACGTGGCGCGTAATGCCGCCTTGGCCTCGCAGGTTTCCCAAGCAGCAGACCAGCATTCGCGTCAGGGTCAGGAGCGCGTCAGCCGTACAGTCGGTGCCATCGAGTCGTTGACCGAAGATATCGGGGATACCGCAAGCGCCCTGCAAACCCTGGCAGGCCAGATAGGAGACATCGGCTCGGTGTTGGATGTGATTCGCGGCATTGCCGAGCAAACGAATCTGCTCGCCTTGAATGCGGCGATCGAGGCGGCTCGCGCGGGCGAAAGCGGACGGGGGTTCGCCGTGGTGGCCGATGAGGTCCGGGCCTTGGCGCAACGAACCCAGGAGTCGACCAAACAGATTGAGACCATCATCGGCTCGGTGCAAAAAAGCAGTCACGGCACCCTGCGAGCCATGCAAAGCAGTAATGGTAAAACCCGAGAGACCCTGGAGGTCGCCCGTGCGGCCGGCGCGGCACTGAATGCCATCGTAGACGGCATCGCCCAGATCAATGAACGCAATCTGTGTATTGCAAGTGCCACTGAAGAACAATCCCATGTCGCCCGTGAGGTGGATCGCAATCTGCTCAATATCCGTGATGTTTCCCAACAGGCCTCGGCCGGGGCCAATCAGAGCCAGGCCTCTAGCCGAGAACTCGCGGGCTTGGCCAGCGAGCTCAATAGCATGGTCAGGCATTTTATCGTCTGATCGAAACTGCGCTTCATTCATGCCCGATAACTGGCTGTATCTCGGCACCGGGAACCGTGACGTTAGCCATCACAAACCAACAGTAGAGCCTGCTGTCGAATGCTGATTTTCAGCATTCAAGGCTGCCGGAGCGATGCTTTCAGCATCCTCGCCTGTGCCGACAAAATAGACTGAAGGCTGTCTCGGAACAGGACTCGACCATGCTCAAGAATCGCCTGAAAGACCCCAGCCTGCTGGTAGAACTCGCTTACATCGACGGTCAGTGGATCAGCGCCGACAACGCCGCCACCCTGGACGTCATCGACCCGGCCAGCGGCCAGTTGCTAGCCCGCGTACCCGCGATGCAAGGCAGCGAAACCCGACGCGCTATCGAAGCTGCCGAATGCGCCTGGCCCGCTTGGCGCGCACGCCCCGCAGCAGAACGGGCGGTTCTGCTGGAGCGCTGGTATCAGGCGATGATCGACAATCTCGACGACCTGGCGCTGATCATGACCTGCGAACAGGGCAAGCCGCTGAATGAAGCCAAGGGCGAGATCCGCTATGGCGCCAGTTTCGTCAAATGGTTCGCCGAAGAAGCCCGCCGGGTTTACGGCGAGACCATACCGGCACCCAGCGGCGACCGCCGCTTGCTCACGCTCAAGCAGCCGGTCGGGGTTTGCGCCGCGATCACCCCGTGGAACTTCCCCAACGCGATGATCACCCGTAAGTGCGCGCCAGCCCTGGCCGCCGGGTGCCCGGTCATCGTCAAACCCTCGGATCTGACTCCGCTGTCAGCCCTGGCTTTGGCGGTGCTCGCCGAGCGCGTCGGTATTCCGGCCGGCGTGTTTAACGTAGTGACCGGTATGCCCGCCGGCATCGGCGAAGAACTGACCGGCAACCCGACGGTGCGCAAGATCTCCTTCACCGGTTCCACCGCTGTCGGTCGGCTGCTGATGCGCCAGAGTGCCGAACACATCAAGCGCTTGAGCCTGGAACTGGGCGGTAACGCGCCGTTCATTGTGTTCGACGACGCTGATCTGGAACAGGCAGTGGCCGGCATCATGCTCAGCAAGTTCCGCAACGCCGGACAAACATGCGTATGCGCCAACCGGATTCTGGTGCAGGACGGGATCTACGAGCGCTTCGCCCAGCGCCTGGTGGAGGAGGTGGGCAAGCTCAAGGTTGGCAATGGCCTGGACGCCGACGTGACCATCGGCCCACTGATCAATGCGGCGGCGGTGAGCAAGGTCGCTCGACATATCGACGATGCTTTGAGTCAGGGCGCCCGTCTGCTCTGTGGTGGCATCCCCGAGGGCGACAGCCAGTTCGTCCAGCCGACAGTGCTCGGTGAGGCCCATGCCGGGATGTTGCTGGCCAACGAAGAAACCTTCGGCCCAGTTGCACCGCTGATGCGCTTTACCACTGAAGAAGAAGCGCTGGCCCTGGCCAATGCCACGCCTTATGGCTTGGGCGCCTATTTCTTCACCCAGGACTTGCGCCGTTCATGGCGATTCGGCGAGGCGCTGGAGTTTGGCATGATCGGTCTCAACACCGGGCTCATTTCCATGGAAGTCGCTCCATTCGGTGGTATCAAACAATCGGGTCTGGGCCGTGAAGGCAGCAAGTACGGCCTGGATGAATACCTTGAAGTCAAAGCTTTCCACATCGGTGGGCTGTGATCGGATCACCGTTTGAACAGGACATTGAGGAGCCACCATTGATGAGCAAACCATTCAGAATCGCCGCGATCGCCGGCGATGGTATCGGCAAGGAAGTCTTGCCTGAAGGGCTGCGGGTACTGGAGCAGGCCGCGAAGAAATGGCAACTGGATTTGAGCGTCGAAGTGCTCGACTGGGCACACTGCGATTATTACCTGGAACATGGGCAGATGATGCCCGCCGACTGGTTCGAACAACTCAAGGGCTTCGACGCGATTTACTTTGGCGCCGTGGGCTGGCCGGACAAAGTGCCGGATCACATTTCCCTGTGGGGTTCGCTGCTGAAGTTTCGCCGTGATTTCGACCAATATGTGAACATCCGTCCGGTGCGGCTTTTCCCCGGCGTGCCGTGTCCGCTGGCCGGACGCGAAGCGGGGGACATCGATTTTGTGGTGATCCGCGAAAATACCGAGGGCGAGTATTCCTCGGTCGGCGGCAAGATGTTCGAAGGCACCGAGCATGAGTTCGTGCTACAGGAGTCGGTGTTCACCCGGCGCGGCGTGGACCGGATTCTCAAGTTCGCCTTCGATCTGGCCCAGACCCGGCCGCGCAAACGTCTGACAGCGGCCACCAAGTCCAACGGTATTTCCATCAGCATGCCTTACTGGGACGAGCGCACGGCGCTAATGGCGCAGCAGTACCCGGAGGTCAGCTGGGACAAGCAACACATCGACATTTTATGTGCGCGCTTCGTGCTGCAGCCAGATCGTTTCGATGTGGTCGTGGCGTCGAATTTGTTCGGCGACATTCTGTCCGATCTGGGACCCGCCTGCGCCGGCACTATCGGCATCGCTCCTTCGGCCAACCTTGATCCAGAGCGCCGCTTCCCCTCGCTGTTCGAACCGGTCCATGGCTCGGCGCCGGATATCTATGGGCAGAACATCGCCAACCCGATTGCGATGATCTGGTCCGGTGCCTTGATGCTGGACTTCCTGGGCAATGGCGATGAGCGCTACCGTGCAGCCCATGACGGTATTCTCAAGGCCATCGAACAGGTCATTGCCGAAGGACCGATCACCCCTGATCTGGGTGGACAGGGCTCGACCCAGGATGTCGGAATGGCAATCGCCGCGGCGTTGAACTGAGCAAACACCAAGGCGGCTTGACCGCTCCATACATTCTTGTGTGTCACTCTATTAGCCCGTCTCACTGCGGGCTTTTTTTATCACGCACAAATACCCCTCTGACAGTCTTCGCTCAAGGTGATCTACCGGGCGCCGCGCGTGGAACCGCATCGAACGGCTCGTTCCCGTGTTGCGAAGCGCCAGCGAAGAGGGATCAAGGAATGTGAGGGAAGTTGAGTAGGCGGATGTTATTGATGGTTTTGGCGCGCTGCGTTGGGCTCATCAGTGACTGGCTTATCGTCGCCCATGGATTTACGCAATCCCCTGATCGTTTCGCCGAGATCCGACCCCAAGCCTTTCAAGCGCCTGGTTCCGAACAGCATGACCACGATCAACAGGATGATCAGGATTTTTCCGGTACTGAAGCCACCTAATCCCATTATCTGTACTCCGTAACAAATGATTGAACAATTGGGTGGTGGGGCCGGCGCAGGATAAATCCATCTGCCGGCGCTAACGCAATTCGAGTTATTTGACGACGTAGAATTTGCGCACATAAACGCTGCTCTTCCAGGCGCATGGCGCGCCTCGGGGCACGAATACCGTATCGCCAGTGTTGACCGTCAGATGGGTCCCGTCCGCCACCTGGAGGGTGACGCTGCCTTCGATCAGGTGCATCAGTTCATGCAGCATGTGTGGCCTCGCCCTGCGGGTATAGGGTGTCGAGTCCCAGACGCCGATGCGCAGGTTGGTCGCTTCTTCGACAAACACATTGTGCGAGCGGCATTGCGGTGCCGGGCTTAGCAGAATTTCTGCATCCGGTGCTGCGGAGGGAGAGAGCAAGGTTTGCTGGGGGAGAGGCGTTAGTCCGCGATTGCGCGCCTCAACGGGCTGGGTATCCGCGCAAAATGCCCAAAGAGAGTCGGGTTGCGCCTCGACCTGAATCGATGTCCCCCTGGCAATCACTGCGCTGTCACCGGGATTGAGTTGGAGCGTGCCATCCTGGCTCTGCAGGGTGACTTGTCCCGTGTGTACGACGATCATTTCGCTGTAGGGGTATTCATTGACGCTGAATTGTCCGCTCGCCTGGACCACGCCGGCAGCAATGTCATCCAGCCCGACATAAGCAATGTGCCTGTCGAAAGGATCATTGGCCCCCAACGAACCGCGGGTGAATTTTGTCAGAACGGGACTGCCGTCGGCGTGTGCCAACAGCACTGCAGTGGGCTCTAGCATGAAGGTGTATCTCCAGGGAAAATGCATTGTGTCGCGTTGGATGTAACCGTGGGGTTGTCAGCCGATGGCCTGAGTCACCAGAGCAAACTGGCGCACTCCGCCGATCGCCTGCGGTGGAGTTCCACGAGCCATTTGGGCAACTGTGTCGACCTGCTTCAGCCCAGCCTCTTCCAGCCAAGGGGCTAGTCCGCTGTCGGAGGGTATATCCATGCGGACGAATGCGTTCGGCACCTGGGCCAACAACACCGCGATCAAGTGCCTGGCCTGATCTGGATTTTCCGCGATGACCGGGCCGATGCAGCGACCACGGCCGAATGGACGCAGTACGGCGAAGGCGCGTAGCTGACCATCGCGCTCGATACCGACCGAATGTTCGACAATATCGAACAGATCGTTGAGTACGGCGTTTCTGTTCAGGCCGCTGCCGGCGTTGGCCAGTTCGATTTGATCGCTTCGATCGGCTTCGATCAGCGGGCGGCAGCGCTCACCGGCTGGCAGATCCTTTGGTAAAGGGGGCATTGCGTTGCCCTGATGTTGTTGGATATGGCCAAAGTCAACGAATCCCTGACTGGCATAAAGTGGGGCGCCGGCCAGCGTCGCATTGAGCATGGCGGAGCGCGATCCGCAAGCCTCAAGTGCCTGTTCCATCAGCTTGCGACCTATCCCTTGGCCCTGATACTCATCACTGACAATCACCAGGCCGATAGTGGCGTAATCTCCCTGCGGGCAGGTGAACGCGGTACCGATCAAGCGGCCTGCGTCTTCTACGACAAAACCCTGCGCGATACGCTGCAACATGGCCCAGTCTTCCAGGCGGTGGGGCCACTTCAACTGCACCGATAAGGCATGGGCTGATGCCACATCGGCAGAAGTCATGGGGCGATAGATATACGCAGGGCGTTGCGATTTGGACATGACAGATATCCGTAGACAAGGAGCGTGACCGGTCGGATTTCTCCGCCGAAAGTATTTGTATCTCACCTGCTGCCAGGCCTGACAAGAGACGAACATTGATTCGGCAGATTCTGTAAGCGACGGCTCTGCAGGCCACAGTAATTGCTCAAATGAGAAGCAGGATCGGCAGCAAATACCGGGTCGATTTTCAACACCCGATGCTTAATAACTTCGCTTGCGGTCAACCTGGCCAAGCATTGACTCACCGCGTTGATGGCGGCGGATATTCTCCAGCAACACGCTAAACGCACTTTCCGGTTGGGTCATCGCAGCAATATGCGGTGTCAGCAATATCTGCGGATGGTGCCAGAAGGGATGGTCCGGCGCTGCCGGCTCCTGTTCCAGTACGTCGAGTATCGCCGCGTTGAGCTGGCCGCTGGCCAAAGCCTCGAGCAGATCCTCTTCTATGAGGTGCCCACCCCTGCCCATGTTGACCAAGGCAGCGCCTTTGGGCAGGTGCTGGAACAACTCACGGTTGAGAATCCCTTTAGTCTGTTCGGTCAATGGCAAGACACAAACCACGATGTCGCATTGGCCGAGGAAGGCCGGAAGTTGCTCGTCACCCGCAAAGCAGTCCACCCCGACAATGCGATGCTCGCTGCGTGCCCAGCCCGACAAGGCGAAACCAAAGGTCTGCAAGGTGGCCAGAATCTGTTGAGCCTGCGTGCCGAGCCCCATGACACCTACCCGACGTCTGGCTGCCGGTTGCAGCAAGTGAGCCTGCCAGCACCGAGCCATTTGTTGCTGGCGATAACGGAGCATATCCCGGTGCAGGCTAAGCACCGCAAAACTGGCGTACTCGCACATGCCCCGGGTGATACTCGGGTCGAGTAAACGTACCACCGGCAGGGTCGTTGGCAGACGGTCAAGGTCAAGCTGGTCGACCCCGGCCGACAAGGCAAAGAGTACCTGCAGGTTTGGCAACAGTGTGTCGAGATCGTCCGGCGCCTGCCAGGCTGCCAGGTAGCGAATATCCTTCGGATCGCCGATGTCCGGCCAGGCACGCCATTCGATATCCGGAGCGTGCTCAGCGAATAGACGCTTCCATTGTTCGCCGCGTACCGGGTCAGCTTTATAGAGCAGGGCCATGGGTAACTTCTCGCATTGGATTGGGAAGTATCCAGCATGCCCGATTGGCAGAGCAGGATATGTCGAAAGAATCTGCGTAAACGCATAACGTTGCGTTGTATGGGGCGCATGTCGGCAGATTCCATGGGGGCCAGCAACAGCTGAAGGATTCTGCTGTTTACCGGGGTGAAAACAGTCGTTCCGGATTTCTCAAAGGCCAAGTTCGGCTTAGACAATTGCGTCGAAAGCTTAACCTGTGGAACACATCGCAGCCGCTTCCCGGTTGCCAGGTTCACTATGGGAGATGCCATGAACATTAAAGTCGAAGAAACCCCGAGTTTGCTCCGTCAGCGCGATCAGTTCGTGCCACGGGGTTTGGTCACGGCACACCCGCTGGTCATCGACCGGGCCCAGGGTGCTGAGGTGTGGGACGTGGACGGAACGCGCTATCTGGACTTCGTCGGCGGCATTGGCGTTTTGAACATCGGTCATAATCACCCGAAGGTGGTGGCGGCAGTGCAGGCCCAATTGCAAAAGATCAGCCATGCTTGCTTCCAGGTGGTGGCCTACAAGCCTTACATCGACCTGGTACAGCGTTTGTGCGAGTTGGTGGGTGGTCAAGAAGCCTACAAGGCGGCGCTGTTTACGTCCGGTGCGGAGGCTGTGGAGAACGCGGTGAAGATCGCCCGCGCACATACCAATCGTCCAGCCGTTATCTCCTTTCGTGGCGGCTTCCATGGGCGTACTTTGCTGGGCACGACGCTGACTGGCATGAGCCAACCCTACAAGCAGAACTTCGGGCCCTTCGCTCCCGAAGTCTTCCATACCCCATACCCTAACGCCTATCGCGGTTTCAGCAGCGAAATGGCGCTGCAAGCCCTGAACGAATTGCTGGCGACCCAAGTTGCTCCAGATCGAGTAGCTGCGATCATCATCGAGCCGGTGCAGGGCGACGGAGGTTTCCTTTGCGCGCCACCGGAGTTTCTCCAGGCGCTGCGGGCTCTGACCGAGCAACATGGCATCGTGCTCATTCTCGATGAAATTCAGACCGGTTTCGGCCGTACCGGCAAATGGTTCGGTTTTCAGCACGCCGGGATTCAGCCGGATCTGGTCACTGTCGCGAAGAGTCTTGCGGGTGGTTTGCCAATATCGGGCGTGGTGGGGCGTGCGCACATCATGGACGCGCCATTACCCGGTGGTCTCGGCGGTACCTACGGCGGTAACGCCCTGGCTTGTGCGGCCGCATTGGCGGTGATCGAAACCTACGAACAAGATCAGTTGCTCGAGCGTGGCGAGGTATTGGGTGAGCGGCTGCGTCAGGGCCTTCTGCGCTTACAGGCGCGTCATCCTCGTATTGGTGACGTGCGTGGCACCGGCTTCATGCTGGCAATCGAATTGATCAAAGACGATGAGGCCCGCAGCCCCGATGCAGAACTCACCCAACAACTGATCGATCAGGCCAGGGTTGGCGGGCTGTTGGTGATCAAATGCGGGGTGTACCGGAATGTGCTGCGCTTCCTTGCCCCACTGGTAGCGCAAGAGGATCAGATCGACGAAGCGCTGACAATTCTTGAAGCGGCATTGTTACGAGTGTTGGATTAATCTCAGGTCTCGGTTGGCGCAATGTAGCAATGCGCCGACCGAGGGCATTTAGAGCACATGGATTGATGAATGCATCATGGGAGGCTAAACCATGTATCTGACTGATTATCGTGCACTGCTGATCGATTGCGACGAGGTCCTGGTCGATCGGGATTCCGGTATCTGGACGGCCCTGCAACCTTTGCTCGAAAACCACACGGGCAAGGCAGGCAGGGAAGAGGTATTGGCTGAGTTTGACGAGGCGGTGCGCACGCTCTATCCACGTTTTGCCGAGTTGGGTTTCAGTGGCTTATTGTGCTTTGCCCATCGTCAGCTGGCAGAGCGTTTTGGGCTCCAGGCCAGTTGGGAAGAGGGCATGAGTTTTGCCCGTTCGGCATCCAACTGGTCACTGTTCGAAGATGCGCCCGGTGCCATGTTGTATCTGCGTAAATTCTATCGGTTGCTGGTGTACTGCGATCGTGATGCCGAGGATCGCGAACAGCTCTGCGAACGGTTGGGGATTATGCCCGAAGACCTCTATTCCCGAATCAGCAATCCATTGGAGGACAGCGAATGGTTGCTGGCCAACAACCTTAAGCCCCAAAATATTCTGCAGGTTTCCAGACCTCCTGCGCAGCCGCCGAAAGCGGCTGGCTTGTGCCTGATCCGCCGTGGCCAAGAGAGTTATACTAAGGAGTATTCGGCAGATTTTTACATCACTAGCATGGCGGATCTGGTCACTCAGCATCAGCTATCTTTGCGACGTTGAGTTTGTTAAAACCACTGCCTAACTGAACGGTAACCAAGAGGATGCGATGGAAGGTTTAATTAAACTAGACCGAATTGATATTAGTATCCTGGTTGAACTTCAAAAAGACGGCCGAATGACCAACGTCAGTCTAGCCGATGCGGTGGGGCTGTCGTCCAGCCCATGCTTGCAACGGGTCAAGCGGCTTGAGTCGGCGGGTTATATTTCCGGATATAGAGCCCATCTCAATCTTGCCAAGATCACTGACTCGGTCACGGTATTCACGGAGATCACGCTCAGCGACCACAAGCGGGAGGACTTCGCCAAATTCGAGTCTAATATCCGCTTGGTCGACGAGGTGCTCGAATGCCACTTGATCAGCGGCGGCTACGATTATCTGGTGCGTTTCATGACCTGCAGCATCCAGCATTATCAGGAAGTGATGGAAGGCCTGCTGGACAAGAACATCGGTATTTCAAAGTACTTCAGTTACATCGTCATCAAATCGCCCGTACTGAAAGATGGGGTCCCGCTACGCAGGTTACTGCGTCACTGAGTGAAAAAATAAAGTGGCTATTGCCTCGGGGGCAGGCGGCCATGAATGCAGGTGAGATAAAAAGGTGCCCTCCATTGCGCATGGAGGGTGAGCCCTTCACATCACATCATGTCGCCTTTGCATCCTGAATCAGCGACCGCGCACGTTTTACCGTTTCAGTCCCATGCGTTTCGGGCAATTGGTCAATCAGCGTCAGCAATGTCTGGTGGTCCTCGGATGTAGCGTCATGGTGCTCGCACAGTTCGACCAGCGCTTGCAGTTCCAGCCACGGTGCATCCTGGGCGCGAGCTTCTTCAACCGCGCGCCGCACCGCGGCGATGCCGGCGTCGGGCCGCCCCTGTGCTTGCGAGATCGCTGCCTCCAGCAGCAATAGCTGCGGCAGGTAGACGCGCTCGCCCAGTTCCTCGCCCACCCGAAATGCTTCCTGCAGCTCGACTTGCGCTGCGTTGCAATCACCTGCGAGCAGCAACGCCTCGGTGGCGTAGCCGAGTACCTCGCTGGCACCGGAGCGCATTCCAAGCCCGGTGTGTTCTTCATAGGCCTCACGGATGCGAAGGTAGCCATCGCGCGACGCACCGTTGCGCGCGTCGGCCCAGCCGCGCCACCAGCGGCAAGCCGTCCGCCCGAGTGCGAGCGAATATTCATCGACCAGCGCCTGCATGTCGTCAGCCAGCGCGGCTACACGCCGAGGGTTCCCCAGCCGTACCTCGATCAGCACCTCCTGCCAGGCGGCGACCAGCCCGGTCATGGGTTGACGCAACGCCTGCGCGCGTGTCCGCGCCTGCTGCATGTGGGCTCGGGCTTGCTCAACCAGACCAGAACGCACGAGTTCTATAGCCAGCATGCCGTGCAGCGTAACCTGAGGATCAGCCGCAAAAATCTCGTTCGTCCCGATGTCCAGCGGCTCAGCGATCGCAAGGGCGCGTTCGAGCCAGCGGCGAGTCGTTTTCGTGCGTCCCTGGAGGTGATGCACCTCGCCCTGGACGATGCACGCCGCCAGCATGAGCTCTTGATCATTTGCATCTAAGGAGAGGGCTTCAGCATGCTTCGCCACCTCAAGCGCCAACGCATAGTCGCCGCGCAGCCCTAGCAGATAGCCGAATCCGTGCAGCAGGCGACCACGCATGGGGTGCTCGGGTACATCCGCCAGCAGCCTGTATGCACGTTCGAAGGCGCTACTGGCTTCGCTGCCGACACCGAACATGTGGAATGCCGAAACTCCCTGCAGCGTAGCCAGGGTAATTTCGAGGGAGTTGCGCTCCGTCCCTTCGGGTGTCTGCATGAGCAAGACCAAGGCGCGCTCAGTGAGGCCAATGCACAAGTCCGGGCTGAAGTGCAGTAGCGCGGCTTCTGCGGCCTCGGCGTAGTAGCGCAGCGCGATCATCGGCAGCCGGGCACGGTCGAAGTGCATCGCCAGCTCCGAGGCAGCAACCGGCACGCCGGTGGTGCGCTCGCGTTCGAGGGCACCGCCGACCTGGCGATGAAGATGAGTGCGCAATGAACGTGGCGTGCGTTCATACAGCACCTGGCGAAAGAGCGCATGCCGGAACGAGTAGGGTTGCTCTACCGTGTCTTCAACCTTGGTGGCCCGGGACTGTGTGAGCCAGACCTGCTCGCGCATCAGCTCCTCACAAGAGCTGGTGACCGAAGAGAAGTCGCATTCGAGGGCCAGCGCAACCGTCTCAACCCGGAATTCGACCCCGCACACTGCTGCTGCCGAGAGGAGGGTACGTTGCTCCGGACCCAGCCTGGCGATGTAGTGATCAATGATGGCGGCGAGGTTTTCGGGGACCGCCAGATCCGCAAGCCGAGCCTCGATGGTGGCTTTGTCGTCCTTCGGGTCCATCACTTCACTGGTGATGGACGAAACGAACAAGGGCACACCGTCGGTCCGCTCGTGCAGGGCGCGCACGAAGGCTTCATCGCGTGCCAGCGAGACTGAACGCAGCGCAACATAGGCGGCGACCTCGGTTTCCGAAAAGGGGTCGAGCACCACTTCCTCGCACAAACGCTGCAGGCGCAGTTCATGGCGCAACGAGTTGAGCGGATGCTCGAGTGCTACAACCTCGGCAAGGCGGAAGCTCGACAACCACATAAGCCGCGCGCGGCCACGTCGCCGCGCCACATAGTCGATAAGCTGAACCGTAGCCCGATCGCTCCAATGCAGGTCTTCGGTCACCAGCATTAGCGGGCGCTGCTCTGTGTATTGGTCCAGTAATTCACCCATTTCCCTTAGCATGCGATCCGGGCCGACGCCGGCAAGCTCGCGCCGCAATACGTCTTTCTCCTGCGTGGTACTCAGCCACGGGAGTTGCAGCAGCCAGGTCGGTGCCACTGCGCGCATCAGCGCCGGCAGGGTGGGGTCGCTGCGGCACAGATCGGCTAACGCCTCCAGCACCGGCAGATACGGTTCGCCGGCGCCGTAGTGCTCCACGCAATGGCCGCGAGCGCAGGCGATATCGCCAAGGTTCGCGAGGAAATATTCGATCAGCGTCGTCTTGCCAATCCCCGGCTCTCCGGCGAGCCAGACCACTGCGCGCTGTCCGCCATACGCCCGCTCCCAGGCCCGTTGCAGCCTGGAGACCTCCTCGGTGCGGCCGATGAATGACGATGACGGATGCGTGCCGGCCGCTGTAACCGTAGCGGGTGCAGGCGGTATCGAAAGTGCGCAGGAGGGTGGGGCGATGAAGCGATACCCACGCCGCGACACAGTCTCGATGAAGCGAGGCTGCCTGGGGTCGTCGCCCAGCACCTTGCGCAGATCGCTGATGGCCGTTTTCAGGACCGAATCGCTGACGAACCGATGCCCCCACACGGCATCAAGCAAGGCATCCTTGGTCACCAGCGAGCCTGGCT
The DNA here is from genome assembly GCF_059716155.1 of Pseudomonas sp. LBUM1649. Lineage (NCBI taxonomy): Bacteria > Pseudomonadati > Pseudomonadota > Gammaproteobacteria > Pseudomonadales > Pseudomonadaceae > Pseudomonas > Pseudomonas sp. LBUM1649. The sequence continues at coordinate 4,267,336 of NZ_CP166807.1, read as the reverse complement.
GGCGTGCCAGCACACATAACAACATGAAGGGCGTCGGCGCCAACGCCACCGCTTGCCCATTACGCGACAAACAGGCGTTGGTCTCGTCGAGCTCGAACTCGACAAAGCGGAGCAAGATTGGGTTTGGATGGGGTTGCGGACGTGCCACTGTTGATTCCTGAAGACTAAAACATGGTGTGCGCCGCGAAGCTTCACATGGGGTTCGATACTAAACCGATGTACCCGGCTTCCTGGGCCAGTGCTCCCATGACAACGCTGATCGGCACAGAAGCCAAGCGTCGCCGGTCGGAAAAAGGCACGCGCGCAAACTTGGTTCACGCCGCGCATTTCGGCTCGTCCCTTGGCCCCAGCGCGGCTTGACCATGATCCCAAAAAACAATGACAAAAACATCAATATTGAAATATTCCTCAATTTTGCATACCTTTCACCTTGCCTGACGATGAGACCTCGCGTCTCACGACTTCAATCACAACAAGGGCTCGAGATGAACAACAACAAGAAAGCTTCCGTATTGCCTCCCGCTGCCGTCGACGTGCTGGTCATCGGTTACGGTCCGGTAGGTGCGACAATCGCGGCGCTGCTCGGCCGCTATGGGATAACGACCCTGGTACTGGACAAGGTCCATGAGATCCTGTTGATGCCTCGTGCCATTGCTCTGGACAACGAGGCGCTGCGTATCCTGCAACTCGCCGGGTTGTCGGAAGACGCGTTCGAGAAGATCGTTATCCCTGAAGTGAAGATGCACTCCCCGGTGCTCGGGCAATTTGGTCGAGCCAATACTGAGGGGTGTATCGACGGCCATCCCAAGCTGGTGACGTTCTATCAACCCGACCTCGAGCGAGCGATGCGCGGCCAGGTTTCCCGGCTCAAGTCCGTAACCAGCCTGGGTGGCTTTGAGCTTGAGAGCCTGGTCGAGGTGTCGGATGGCGTCTTCGCTTCCGTACGGGATGAAGATGGGCAGTCGCATTCCGTTCGCGCCCAGTACCTGATCGGTGCGGATGGCGCAAGCTCCAGGGTCAGGGCGCTGATTGGCCAGGAGTTCGAAGGGCAGACCTATGCGGAGGATTGGCTGATTGTCGATGTCAAGAACCGGCACAAGACAGCGATTGATCACGTTGAGTTTCTCTGTAATCCGCGCCGCCCGACGCCGCACATGCCTGCACCCGGCGGCAGGGAACGCTGGGAGTTCATGCTGCAGCCCGGCGAATCCCGGGAAGAGCTGGAAAGCCCGGAAAGCATAGCCCGACTGATCTCGCCATGGATCAACCCGCAAGAGCTGGAAATCGAGCGCAAGGCGGTGTATCGATTCCACGCTCGCTGCTGCAACAAATTCAGCCAGGGGCGCGTTTTTCTCGCCGGCGACGCCGCGCACATCACGCCCCCTTTTGTCGGGCAAGGTCTCGTCGCGGGACTTCGGGATGGCGCCAACCTTGCCTGGAAACTGGCTTGGGTCCTTCGCGGCCATGCCGCGCCTGCAATACTCGATACCTATGACGTAGAGCGCCGCCCCCATGCTCAGGCGATGATCAATCTGGCGAAACTCATGGGGCGCCTGGTGATGCCCAAGAACAAGATCGCCGCATTCTTTATCCACGGCCTGATGCGTACGCTGGCGTTGACTCCCGCTACCAGGAGGTACTTCGAACAGTTGGACATCAAGCCGAAGAACACCTTCAAAAAAGGCCTGTTCGTACAGAATCGCCGGGGCGACAAGCTGGTACGTGGCAGCCTGTTTCCCCAGGCCTGGATTCGCAACCTGCAAAAGCAGATCAAACTGAGCGACGATGCACTTGGAGATAACCTGACCCTGGTTGGATTCGGTGTTGACCCGTTGTCACTGCTTACCCCTGATCAGATCGTTTCCTGGGAAAAAATGGGCGGCCACTTTTTAGAGGTCAGAGCACGTGGCCAACGCTCCGGCGGCAGCTGTGACTTCATCGAAGACATGAACCATGAGATCCTGCCCATGGCTGCTAAAGGTACGCTCGTCGCGGTTCGCCCCGACCGTATCATCATGCACCACGCCCCTGGCGCAGAGGCAGGAAGCCTCCTTCGAGACTGCAGGGACTTGCTGGTCAGCGAAGACGCCACGCCAAACAGCGTTTCCGTTACCATCAACGAGCCCATTAAATTACGAGCTTGATAATGCATTCTCCCACTCTTCCTTCAGAAGCTGATGCGCCGGAACCTCTCACGAGAGGTCACAAGAAGCGTGAGCGCACCCGTCGCGGCCTGGTGGACGCGGCATTGCGTCTTATCGCACGTAAGGAAGTGGGGGAGATCGCACTGCTCGAGGTGGCTGCGGAAGCAGCGGTATCCAACGGCACCATCTACAACTATTTTCGAACTCGCGACGAAGTACTGGAGGCGGTGGGCATCGCCATGGCCGCCGAGTTCTCCGATGCCATTTCCGCCATGAGCAGGGACGTGCACTGCGGCGCACAGCGGCTTTCGATCGGGGTGCGCATGTTTGTGTGCCGGGCCGCTGCCGACCACCAATGGGCGAATGCGCTGCTGCGCATCATCCATTTCGACCAGGCAATGCGCTCGCGTCTGGCTGACCATGTACAGGGCGATCTGCGTGAAGGACTGCGTGCGGGCACGCTTGCTTACGAGGACGAAGGGGTCGCCCTGGATATTGTCTTGTCGTGCACAACCGGAGCAATGCGCTCGGTTGTCGAGGGGCGGGCAGTGGCGGAGCACGATCTGCGGGTCGCCGAAATGGTTCTCCAGGCTCTGGGCGTCACACCTGCCAGAGCCAGGAAAATCGCCAGCAAGCCGCTACCGGCCTGAACCTCTACCTGGCTTGATCAATCCATTGCCGATAGCTCTTCGCCTGGCGACGAGCTTTCAGTTGATTGCCGATCAATGCCATGAGTGGCGAAGTCCCGGGGTTTGTCCGTTTCCCTTGACTCAGCAAGCCGAGCTGCTTCTTGATCACCGATGCCAATGCCAGCGATGCCAGCGTCTTGTTCTTCCAGCGGACGACGATGGGCTCCACCTTGATGTCCCGGCCTGCCATCCACTGTTTCGGCAGGGCTGGCTCGATTGCCAGCGCAGTGGCAAGGCCGACCATCGACACCGAGCCGCTCACCACTCGCTCCGCGACCTCCTTTCTACGTACGCCGCCGGTGACCATCAGCGGCATGCGCGCTATTTCTCCTATTTTCTCCGCGAAATCAAGAAAATAGGCCTCTCGAGCCAGGCTGCTGCCATCGCGGGTCTGTCCCTGCATGGCCGGACTTTCGTAGCTGCCACCCGACAACTCGACCAGGTCGACCGCCTTGGCGTTAAGCATTTTCACCACGCGAGCCGCATCCTTGGCGTCAAAACCGCCGCGCTGGAAGTCCGCGGAATTGAGCTTCACCGCGACGCAAAAGGTCGGTGCCACTTGCTGACGTATTGCGTCGATGGTTTGCAGGAGAATTTGTGCACGATTTTCCAGACTGCCGCCCCAGCGGTCGTTACGCTGGTTGGTCAAGGGCGACAGGAATTGGCTGAACAGGTAGCCATGCGCGGCATGAATCTCCACGCCGGTGAATCCGGCGCGCTCGGCCAGCACCGCCGCTTGGGTATAACGCCCGATCAGCTCTTCGATCTCCTGCTCCTCCAAAGCCCTGGGCGGCACAAAAGCTTTTGAAAGTCCGGGGATATCGACCGCAACGGCGGAGGGGCCTCTTGCCGGCTGTCCCATTGAAGCCAATAGCTGCCGTCCGGGATGATTGATCTGCATCCAGGCCTGCGCCCCACGACTTCGGCAAGCATCGGCCCATAGCTTGAATTTACCCAGGTTCCGATCGTCCTCAAGCACTACGCCAGCGGGTCCGGTCAAGGCGTGGCGGTCAACCATGACGTTGCCAGTGATGATCAGGCCGGCACCACCCTCCGCCCAGCGCTGGTAGAGCTTAACCAGCGCTTCCCCCGGAGCGTGTTCCTGATTGGCAAGGTTCTCCTCCATGGCAGCCTTGGCGATTCGGTTTGGAATCACCGTGCCGTTGGGCAATCGAAGCGGTTTGAAGAGATTTGAGCCGGTCATGTTCTGTCCTTCAGCTGATAAAAGTCGGCCAACATAATTGAACACGCGTGTTCAATTGTGTCAATGTGCAGTGCTTTTATTGATTCGGCGACCTCGATCCAGGCATCAGGATTATTAGGTTTCAGGCCGGTTTCAGACAGAAGAACCAACAGGCCATAAAAATATGGTTGACGCGGAATGAACACGAGTGTTCAATCGGTTCATAAGGTAATCCTGGAGAGAGAACCGTGGAATCCCTGAATCCAACACAGCGCCGCATTCATCAAGCTGCCTTTCGCCTATTCGCCGAGAGAGGCACCTCACAAGTGAACATCCTTGACCTCGCGCAAGAGGCTGGCGTAGCGCGCGGAACGGTTTATAGCAACATCGACAGCATGGAAAGCCTGTTCGAGGCGGTCGCCAGCCATCTCGCGAAGGAGATGCATGAGCGCGTCAACAAGAGCTTCAATTCCCTCTCTGATCCGGCTCAGCGCCTGGCCAATGGCATTCGATTGTTCATTCGTCGAGCGCACGAGGATTCCCAGTGGGGCGCATTCATCCATAAATTCGCCATGAGTAATTCTTCGTTGCGCGAAATATTTAGCAGCCAGGCGACCAAGGATCTTCTGAGCGGGCTTTCCATTGGACGGTACACGTTTGCGCAGGAGCAATTGCTCTCGGTACTGACCTTGATATCGAGCAGCACCCTGGGCTCGATTTTCCTGGTACTGGAAGGTCATAAAACGTGGCGCGAATCGGGCTCCGACACCGCCGAGCTGGTACTGCGCGCATTAGGTGTGCCGTCAGAGGAGGCTCGTGCGTTGGCGACCAAAGAGTTGCCGGCACTTCCAGCTCTCGACTGAGCCCGTAACTGACTTGATTGGCTAAACCCCTTATTTTTCATGGGTTTGGGACAGTTTTGCCCTAAAAAACCGGAAAACAACAACAATGAACAACAAAATCGAATTGCACCGGTTGGCCACGCCACAACCCGCCCGGCATCCGCAGCCGACGGTAAAGGCCCAGGATCTGACTCACCTGATCTTTCAACGGCCGGACTTGAACGAGGCGGCGCGTTTCCTGAGCGACTTCGGTCTGACGGTAAGACGGCAGGACGCCGAAACGCTCTATCTACGAGCCACCGATGCCACTTCATATTGTTACCGTGTCCATCGTGCAGAACAGGCACGTTTTATCGGGTTCGGCCTGGCAGTCCGATCTCTCAAAGATCTGGAAAAACTCTCTCGAATCCCAGGTGCGTCATCGGTAGAGAAGTCGGAACATCCTGGCGAAGGGTATTACGTCAGACTGACCGATCCTTCCGGTTTCGTTGTGGAAGCCGTTTTTGACCAGACACCAGGCAAGACGCTGGCACACAGAGCTCCTCTGCACTGGAATCTGGCGCAGGAGCAACCGCGAATCAACACCACGCAGCGCCCGCCGATTGCTCCCCCTGAAGTGCTCAGGCTAGGCCATATCGTGATCGAAGTGGCCGACTACCAGGCGACCTGTGCCTGGTATACGCAGCACTTCGGGTTTATTCCCAGTGATGTGCAGGTACTCCCCGACGGCACGCCTATCGTCACTTTCATGCGCCTGGATCTCGGTGACATTCCCGCGGCTCACCATACGCTCGCGATTGCACAAGGGTTCATGGCGACCTATAGCCACAGCGCCTATGAGGTCGTCGATGCAGACGCCGTGGGGATGGGGCAGCGCGTCCTGCGCGAGCGCGGTTGGGAGCACTCATGGGGCATCGGCCGGCACATCCTGGGCAGTCAGATCTTCGATTACTGGCAAGACCCTTGGGGCGACAAGCACGAGCATTACTGCGACGGGGATGTCTTCACGGCCGCTCGACCTATGGGCATTCATCCGGTGAGTCCCGAGGCAATGGCCCAGTGGGGGCAGCGCATGCCCAAGAGTTTTACCAAACCCAAGATGAGCCTGGCCAATCTGATTCTGCTGGTTCGCAACCTGCGGCGCAGCCCGGACCTGACCTTTCGCAAGCTGATAACACTCATGCGGATGTTCGGGTAGAGCTGCCGCCATGTCGGACAACTCAAACCGGTTTGGCCGGCGGGACGTGCTTAAAGCCGGCGCTGTGATTGCTGGCAGTGCGTGGGTCTACACCCTTGCCAGCGCTCCCTCAGAACAACACCACAATTCCCGCGCCACCGAGCGCGAGACAAACACCGCTCCAGGAGTACCTTCAATGTCTGCTGTACACGTAGTTCGCTTTGAGTTTCAGAACGGTATCCACTGGGGCGTACTTCGCCAGGGCCGTATCACAGTTGTTCCCGGTACTTTTGATACCACCGGTGACTTCATTAGCCAGAACAGTATCGACGACCTCGCTCAACTGAAAGGCACGGAGCTGGATGCGGGCGAAGTGAAACTGCTGTCGCCGGTGACCCGTAACCAGCAGTTCGTCTGCCAGGGCGCCAATTACCGTCAGCACATGATCGAATCGGGCATGGACCCGGATGCGAAGAAATTCAACATGATCTTCACCAAGGCAACCAGTTGCCTGGTGGCGGCTGACAGCGACCTGATCAAGCCGCGCCACGTGCGCTTCCTTGACTACGAGATCGAACTGGGCCTGGTGATGAAGCGCGCGATCACCGGCGCTGTTTCTGTCACCGACGCCAATCTGCATGAGTTCATTGCAGGCGTCGTCATAGTCAATGACTACTCGGCGCGTGACATTCAGATTCCCCAAATGCAGTTCTACAAGGGCAAGAGCTACCGCACTTTCGGCCCGGTCGGCCCGTACCTGTGCCTTCTGGATGACAAGAGCATGCATTACCTGAAAGAACTGCAGCTGCGCCTGACAGTCAACGATCAGGTGCGACAGAACGACAGCACGGCCAATCTGGTTTACGGCCCCGCTGAAACCCTGACCGAACTCTCCGCCTTGCAGGATCTCGCCGTTGGAGACCTGATCGCCACCGGTACGCCTGCAGGCTGTGCTCTGACGATCCCTTCGCCTGCCAAAATGCGCATTGCCGCCATGCTGCCCGAAGCCACCAAGTGGAAGCTTTTCCTCAAGGCGCAGGAAGGCCGGACGCAGTACCTCAAGGCCGGTGACGTGGTCGAGGCGCGCATTCGCAGCGCCGATGGTGTGATCGACCTCGGCGTACAACGCAACCGCGTCGTGGGGGAAGCCTGATGGTTGTGCAGACCCTGGATGACATCGAAAGTCTCGAACGAGTCCCTTTGTCGGAGCGTGGTCTGGCTTGCAGCACTTATGAAGCGCTGCGTCAGGCGGCCGAGCGCACCCCCCAGGCACCAGCGCTCAGTTTCTTCGCTGATGCCGCCGATTTCAAACGCACCTACAAGTGGAACTACTCCCAGCTTTTCGCGGATATCACCCGCGCGGCAAATGCCTTCCATGACCTGGGCATAAAACCGGGTGAGGTGATTGCCTTTGTTTTGCCCAATCTGCCGGAAACCCATTTCACGATATGGGGCGGGGAGGCGGCGGGGATCGTCATGGCGATCAATCCTCTACTTGAAGCCAAGCAGATGGCTGGCTTGCTGAATGCCGCGAAGGCATCCGTGGTGGTGACACTTGCGCCGACGGCGGGCAGTGACCTGTGGCCTAAATTGGCGTCGCAACTGGATCAGTTGCCCATGGTCAAGTCTGTTGTCTGGGTCAGCATGGAGCCCTATGTCGCGGAACCTGTACGTGAGGCCCTGAAAGCCGTGGCACTGAAGGAACGAGACTTGCACAGCGGCATCGCGATCCACGATTGGCAATCGCTGATGAATGCTCAGCCGCACACACACCTGCAGAGCGGTCGGCAAATCCGCCAGGATGAGTGCTCCTCCTACATCTGTACGGGCGGCACCACGGGACTTCCCAAGATCGCCGCGCGTACCCATGGCTCTGAAGTATTCAATGCATGGGCCATCGCCGCTCACATGCAGCCACGCAGTGGTGTCCAGGTTATGTTTTGTGGCCTGCCGCTGTTTCATGTCAATGGCCAACTGGTGACTGGACTGATGCCTTGGACTCAAGGCGACCATGTGATCCTCGGGACGCCTCAGGGGTATCGTGGCGAGGGCGTGATCCCTCGATTCTGGGAGATGGTCGAGCACTTCGGTATCAACCTCTTTTCCGGCGTGCCTACTGTCTATGCCGCACTTTTGCAAAATGAATGGCAGGGCCGCGACCTGTCCAGTCTTCGCTATGCAATCTGTGGCGCCGCACCGATGCCGGCTGAGCTTTTCCGGGAATTCGAGCGCCGTACCGGGGTTAAAATTCTTGAAGGTTACGGTCTGACTGAGGGCGCCTGCGTGTCCTCAATCAATCCGCCCTATGGCGAGCGCCGTATCGGCTCCATTGGGATACGGCTCGCCTACCAGAACATGCGCGCGGTCGTGCTCAATGATTCCGGAGAATACGTGCGCGACGCCAACGTGGATGAGATCGGTCTGATCACGATCAGTGGTCCGAACCTCTTCGAAGGTTATCTGGATGAGCGTCATAACCAGGGCCTTTGGATCGATATCGACGGCCAGCGCTGGCTCAATACCGGCGATCTGGGTCGCCAGGATGCGCAGGGTTATTTCTGGCTGACTGGACGCAAGAAGGAGTTGATTATCCGCGGCGGCCACAACATCGATCCCAAGCAAATCGAGGAGGCTCTGCAGGCGCACCCCGCCGTCGCCCTGGCCGCTGCCATCGGCAGCCCCGATGCCTACTCGGGCGAGGTGCCGGTCGCCTACGTTCAACTGCGTCCCGGGCAAGCCTGCAGCGCCGAAGAACTTGAGGCGTTTGCTCAATTGAACATCAGCGAGCGGGCAGCCGTTCCCAAGCGCATTGAAATCCTCGAAGCGTTGCCACTGACTGCCGTGGGCAAGATATTCAAGCCCGCTTTGCAGCAGCGCGAAATTGCCAAAGTGGTCCTGCAGGAAGTGGAACGTCTGGGGCTTTCGGATATTGCTGTTGAAGTCGTGCAGGACAATCGTCGTGGGCAGGTTGCCTACGTCAGGGCCGGCACTGGCCAGGAAGTCCTGGCTCCGCTCTTGGGGCGATATAGCTTTGCTGTCGAGTGGCTTAATTGAGTTTCTGAATCGCATCTGTAGTACAGCAATGATGCCCTGGCGCTGTTCAGCCAGGGCCTTTTACACAACTTCGATCAACTCCAACCGGCACTGGGAAGGGTACGGGAAGGCAAAGCTTTGCCTGCGTGCGATTAACAAAAACAATAAACAAGAGGTGGAAAATGCAGCTGAATAACCGTGCGATCCCATGTTTCTCCGCTCAGCGAAAATGTGCTGTATGGATTAAATTCAGCAGTGCCATGGCACTCCTCAGCGCCTCTACAATGGCAGGCGCCAACGGCATCGGCCTGAATGAACAAAGTGCCAGCAGTGCAGGGACTGCTTACGCGGGAAGGTCGTCTTCGGCGCTGGACGCCAGCACCATTTATGGAAACCCCGCAGGCTTGACCAAGTTGAAGCGCAGTGAGATTTCCGGCGGCACCGCGGTCGTCTCGGCCAACATCGACATCAGTGATGCGCAGAGCAGTGCCGCAGGGACGAATGAGGGGGACTCGGTACCTTTGGGGGTGGTGCCCTTCGCTTATATGTCGACGCCGCTTGATGATCGATTTTCGATAGGTGTGGGCCTGTATGCGCCGAGTGGTCTGATCAATGATTACGAGAGCAGTTTTCAGGGCCGCTACCATGGTTCCTATAGCACAACCAAAGAAATAACCCTGCAGCCCACCATTGCCTATCGGATCAATGATCACGTGTCCATTGGTGGCGGACCGACCATAAACCGTTTCAATGCCAAGCTTCAGAATTATATGGCCACCGGCGCCCTGAACAATGGCGAGGATACACTGGTCACCATCAAAGGCGATGACACGGCCATTGGCTACAACCTTGGCCTCCTGGTTGACTTTAATGAGGCAACCCGTTGGGGAATTACTTACCACTCGAAGGTGGACTATCACCTCAAAGGGCATACGGAAGTTTCCGGCTCCCCGAGCGCTGTCATGGACGGAAATTATGACAACAAAGTAGACATTACTATGCCCGAATCCGTGGATACGTCCATCACCCATCGATTCAATAGTCGCTGGACCGGATACCTGGGAGCCACCTGGACACGTTGGAGCCGGATCCAGGAGGTCAAGGCAATCAACAGCGGTGTTTCCCCCGTGGGCCAGGCGGTTGGCATGGAGACCATGACCGAACTAATGAACTGGCACGACACGTGGAGCACCGCGGTGGGCGCATCCTATCAATTGAACCCCCAATGGCTGCTGCGCGCAGGATACGCCTATGATCCATCGCCAGTGGGAAATGAGGATCGCAGCGTGCGCGTTCCGGTTGGCAACCGCCAGGCCGTCACCTTCGGCGCCGCTTATTCACCGAACACCGATCTGACGATAGACCTTGCTTATGGTTATCTCTGGGATTCCAAAGTTTCAGTAAACCAGTCGAACGACTCCGGTCTGCAACCGGCATACAGTGCCAACTACGAAAATAGCGCGAATGGGGTTTCTGTGCAGGCGACCTATCGGTACTAATCGATTTGACCCAGAGCATTTCCACTACGAATTGATTGAGTAGTTTTTCCAGCGCCCATTACTGAACCTGTCATGGGGGCTCTTTACAGCGGGCGGACGCTACGCGTTCCACGGCGTTAGTAGCCATGCCTGATCGAGGCGCTTTACCAAGCTCCTTGCTGTCGGTGCACTCTCCACAAGAGAGTCTCTGTTTTATCTCTGCGCCTGTCTGAAGGTCGTCGCTATCCGTGGCGATTTGAAAGACTCCGAACTCGCGCTCTGCGAGTTCGGGACGGCGCCACCGAAATACGCAAATCAAAGTCTAGAGGTGTTGTGTTGCCAAGCCGCTATCACTTACTTAAGTGGATGGCAGCTTTTGGCTGTGCTGTCTGTCGGGAAGGGCAACAATCGACCCGCAGGAGGCGTTTAATCCATTGAAAACAGATCCGCCTCTGCTTCGTACCGTCTGGCCAGAATCTCTGTGGTCACCCCAATGAGGTGCTTGACGAGGGTCATTTTTCATGGCAAAACTCCTAACATTAGATCTTTAGGTTTAAGTCTCGTAGGAGGTTCTATGCTTACGCATAACGTTCAGGATCCAGCTGCAATAAAAGCCATCCCCACTGTGATCAGGGCGGCGGACCTTGCTGCCTACTCGCCGGCGAACCACACCGGCACCTCCAATGTGCGCGTGATCGGCCCTGAGACCGTGGGCGCGACGGCACTCGAAGTGCTGGTCGGTACGATCGTGAAATCCCATGGCGCGAAGCCGCACGCGCATCCGTACCTGGAGCAATGCGCCTACATGATTGAAGGCACTGGCGAGTCGCAAGCGCAGGGGCGCGTCGACGTGATGGGCCCCGGAACCTGGACCTACGCGCCGGCGGGCGTGTTCCATACATTTCGCGTGACCAGCGACCAGCCCGGACGGCTGCTGGTGGTCTATGCGCCGCCTTATGGCGAGAACCCGGCGCAGACGATCACGGAACCCGACCCTGCGGTTGCTGAGTGCGGCGACGTCCGCTTGCTGACCGTCGACGCGGCCGCTACCGGCAGGGTTCCACTGATCGATCACGACACCGTCGGCGCGCAGTGGGTCGACATCTCGGCGCTGCGGATGCTTGCCGGCAGCGCATTGGCCTGCCCGACAGAACCCGACGCCGAGCAGGTTCTCTACGTCGAAGACGGACGGATCGAGGCGCACGTCGACGGGCAGGACTTCCTGCTCGCGGCGGGCGACTTTCTGTTTTTACCTTGCGGGGTTTCCACAGCCTTGCGCTGCCCGCCGGAGCAGCCCGCATCCGGCTTTCTCATTCAAGGACGGCTTCCCACCACCGCTTCATTCCCAACAACAAAAGGAAACAACGCATGAACGCTAAATTTCCCACCCAGCAAAAAACTTCCACCGGCGCGTTGCTGCCGGTGGTCGGCCTCCCGCAGGACACTCTGCTGACCGTCAACATCGAGCAGATCCCACTGATCAAGAATGTCTTCCCGGGCATCCACATTCAGCCGCTACGCATCGACCCTGAGCGCGGCGAGTGGGTCATCAAGGCCATCGTGGAGCCCGGTTGCTCCCTGCCGATTCACTACCACACCGGTACGGCGCAGGTGTGGACGATCCAGGGCTGCTGGAAGTATCTCGAGTACCCCGACCAGCCGCAGACGGCGGGCTCCTACCTGTTCGAGCCGGGCGGCTCGGTACACACCTTCTACACCCCCAAGGAAAACACCGAGGACACCATCACCATCGCCTGGATCGAAGGCGCGCAGGTCAGCTTCAACGACGACGGCACCTTCCACTCGATGAATGACGCGGCTTCGATCCAGTACGCGATCGAGACTATCGCTGCAGCGCACGGCCTCGGACCAGTGCCTTACATCCGTGGCAACAGCGCCGACATAGCCGGTTCCTGACCGCAAAGAGGAGCACGGACCGAATGAATAACAACTCAAGCCAGGGTGGGCCGCTCGCCGGCCTGCGCATTATCGACATCACCGAAGTCGTCATGGGACCTTCAGCCACGCAGATGCTGGCTGACCTTGGCGCCGACGTGATCAAGGTGGAGCCGCCCGGTGGCGACATGCTGCGCGCCACCGGGCCCGGTGGCCGAGCTGGCGCCGGTCCGCTGTTCCTCAACCTGAACCGCAACAAGCGCAGCATCGTGCTGGACCTTAAGAATCCTGTCGGCAAGGAGGCGCTGCTGAAACTGGCGCAGACTGCCGACGCACTGATCTACAACGTTCGGCCGCAGGCCATGCAGCGGCTCGGGCTGGATTACGAAGCGGTACGGCAGGTGAACCCGCGCATTATCTACGTCGGCACCTTCGGTTTCAGCCAGCGCGGCCGCTATGCGTCCTCGCGCGCCTTCGACGACCTGATCCAGGCCGCCGTCGCGATCCCCGAGGCCAGCGTGCGGGCGGGGTCCGAGGTACCGCGCTATGCACCGCTCAACCTCTCGGACCGGGCGACGGGCCTGTACGCGTTCGGTGTGATCTGCGCGGCGCTGCTTGCGCGCGAACGCACGGGACGCGGCCAGTCGGTCGATGTGCCGATGTTCGAGACGACCGCGCAGATGATGCTGGGCGATCACCTCTACGGCCACACGTTCATTCCGCCGCGCGGGGGCTTCGGCTATCCGCGACTGCTCAACCCGCATCGGCGGCCGTACGCCACGCAGGACGGTCTTGTATGTCTGGTCGTCTACACCGACGACCAGTGGAAGGCCTTCATGCGCGTGGTCGGCGAGGCCGAGCGGTTCGAGAGCGACCCGCGGTTTGCCGACGGCGAATCACGCACGCAGCATGTCGAGGTGCTGTACGAAATCCTCTCCGACAACCTGAAAACCAAGACCACGAAAGAATGGGAAGAGCTGCTGGGGCCGCTCGGCATCCCGGTACTCCCGGCGCATACCTTCGAGACCCTGCTGGAGGATCCGCACCTGAAGGACATCGGCTTCTTCCAACAATTTGAGCATCCCACCGAGGGCGTGTTGCGGACCATGGCGGTACCGAGCGAATGGCCGCAATCACCGCTGCCGCCGTTGCGCCCGCCGCCGCTTTTGGGTGAGCACAGCGAGGAAGTGCTCGCGGAGGCTGGCTACTCGCCCGAGCAGATCCGCGAGATGGTGTTGACCAGCGTGACCCAGGTGACGACGGTACCCAAGGAAACGGAGGTCAAGACATGACGACGGTCCTTCAAGAAAGCCGGCAGGAGGGTCGGCTGATTCTCACCATCGACCGCCCGGAGCGCCGCAATGCGCTCAACGCGGACGTCATCGCGGCGCTGCAGCAAGCCCTGCAGCGCGCCCGGGCGGACGACTCGATCCGCGCTGTCGTGCTCACCGGCGCGGGCGACGAGGCGTTCTGCGCCGGTGCCGACCTGGGCGCGGATTCGTTCGCGTTCGACTACGCCACGCCAACCATCGCCTATGCCGACCTGCTGCGCACCGCCCGCACGCTCGACGTGCCGCTCATCGCCCGGGTCAACGGCGCCTGCATGGCCGGCGGCATGGGCCTGCTCGCGATGTGTGACCTCGCCATCGCTGCCCCGCACGCGATCTTCGGCCTGCCAGAAGCGAAGGTCGGCGTGTTCCCGATGCAGGTGCTCGCCGTGTTGCAAGCCCAAGTGCCGCAGCGCTGCCTGGTACAACTTTGCCTGACGGGTGACCCGATCGATGCCGCGAGAGCGCGCGAGATCGGCCTGATCAATGACGTGGCGGATGACCTCGACGGTGCGATCGAGCGCCTGCTGTCGCGATTGCTCGGCAACTCGCCCACCGCGCTACGCCGTGGGCTGTATGCGATGAAGGCGATGCGCTCGATGTCGTTCGAAGAGGCTATCGCGTTCGGCGAAGGCCAGATCGGCCTGCTGGCCATGACCCAGGATGCGCGCGAGGGCATCGCCGCATTCAAGGACAAAAGGAAACCGCAATGGACCAACAAATGAATTCGAAAGCCGCGAACAAGCTCGTGCGCATCGGCGGCGCCTCGGGCTTCTGGGGCGACAGCAGCCTCGGGCCTATGCAACTGGTAAGCCAGGGCGACATCGACTACCTGGTGTTCGACTATCTCGCCGAGCTGACGATGTCGATCCTTGCTGGCGCACGCATGAAGCGTCCCGAGGAAGGCTATGCCATCGACTTCGTCACGGTGGCGCTGCGCTCGGTGCTAAAGCAGGCTGTAGAGAAGGGCATTCGCATCGTCAGCAATGCCGGCGGCGTGAACCCGAAGGGCTGCGCCGCGGCGGTGCAGGCTCTGGCCGACGAACTCGGCGTGGCGGTACGCATCGCGATCGTCGAAGGCGACGACGTGCTGCCACTGGCGGCCGCCATGCGGGCGGCCGGCACGGTCGGAATGTACAACGGCGAACGGATGCCGGAACGGTTGGTGACGGCCAATGCCTACCTTGGCGCGTTGCCGGTCGCGCAGGCACTCGACGCAGGTGCCGACATCGTCATCACCGGCCGTTGCGTCGACAGTGCGGTCACGCTCGGCGTGCTGATGCACGAATTCGGTTGGGCGCCTGACGACTTCGACCGGCTTGCCGCGGGCAGTCTCGCCGGCCACATCATCGAATGCGGCTGTCAGGCCACCGGCGGCTTGCACACCGACTGGGCCGCGGTGCCCGACTGGGCCAACATCGGTTATCCGATTGTGGAGTGCCGCAACGACGGCAGCTTCGTCGTCACCAAGCCTGCGGACACCGGTGGGCTCGTCTCGACCGGGACGGTCGGCGAGCAACTTTTGTATGAGATCGGCGACCCGGCCCGCTATCTGCTACCGGATGTGATCTGCGACTTCCGCCAGGTGCGCCTGGAGCAAGTCGGGCCGCATTGCGTGCGGGTGACCGGTGCGCGCGGCCTGCCGCCGACCACTACCTACAAGGTCAGCGCCACTGCGCCGGCGGGCTTCAAGGTGTCCGGGCAGCTCACCATCGTCGGGATCGATGCCGCCGCAAAAGCCCAGCGCACCGGCGAAGCGCTGCTCGAGCGTGGCCGCCGGTTGCTGCGCGAGAACGGGTTCGCGGACTTCCTGGCGACGCGCATCGAGCTGCTCGGCACCGAGTCGGCCTACGGCCCGCACGCCCGGCCGTTGCCGACGCGCGAAGTCGTGCTGCGCCTGACCGCGACGCATGCCGACCGACGCGCGCTGGAGTTGTACAGCCGCGAGTTCGCCGCCCCCGGCACGTCATGGTCGCCGGGCACGACCGGTTCAGGTGGCCGTCCCTCCGTGTCGCCGGTCTTGAGGCAGTTCGCCTGGCTCATTGCGAAAGAACAGGTAACGCCGACGGTCACGCTCGGCGAGACGACGTTCACCGTGACGTTGCCGCCATCAACACCGGAGGTGTTGCCGGAACGGCTGGCGCCCATCGAGGGTGCGCTGCCCGCCGGTCCACGCCAGACCGTGCCGCTGGTGAGAATCGCGCTCGGGCGAAGCGGCGACAAGGGCGACACGTCCAATATCGGCCTGATCGCCCGCCATCCGGCACTGTTGCCGGTGCTGATCGAGCAGGTGACGCCCGAACGCGTGAAGGATTACCTCGGCCACCTGGTGCTGGGGCCGGTGCACCGCTACGAACTGCCCGGCATTCATGCCATCAACCTCCTCTGCGAGCGCGCACTGGGCGGCGGCGGCATGGCGTCGCTGCGCAACGACCCGCTCGGCAAGGGCATGGGGCAGATGCTGCTCGACCTGCCGGTCGAGGTGCCCGAAAGCCTGCTGCAGGAACTGCCCGCATGAATTTCGATTTATCGCAAGACCAGCTCGCGATCCGCGACGCCGTCGAGGCGATCTGCGTCGACTTCGGTGCCGATTACTGGCTCGAGCGCGAGCGCGACGGACGCTGGCCGAGTGAATTCTGCGACACCATCGCCCGCGGCGGCTGGTTCGGCGTGACCATGCCCAAAGAGCATGGCGGCGCCGGCCTCGGCATCTCGGAAGCCGCAATGGTGATGCGCACCATCGGCAAACTCGGCTCGGCGGCGGTGTCGTCGGTGCATCTGAACCTGTTCGGCCCGCAGCCCGTGGTCGTATTCGGCAGCGAGGCGCAGAAGCGGCGCTTTCTGCCGCCATTGATCGAAGGCACGGATCGCGCCTGCTTCGGCGTGACCGAGCCGAACATCGGTTCTGATACCACACGCATCAGAACCTTCGCGCGCCGCGCGGGCGACCGCTACATCGTCAACGGCCAGAAGGTCTGGACCTCGACCGCGCAGCACGCCAACAAGATCCTGCTGGTGGCCCGGACGACGCCGATCGAGGAATGCGCGAGGCCGATGGACGGCGTCACGCTGTTTTATACGGACCTCGACCGCAAGCGTGTGCGCATCTGCGAGATCGAGAAGATGGCGCGCAAGGCCGTGGACTCGAACGAACTGTTCATCGACGGTCTGGAGATCCCGGTCGAGGATCGCATCGGCGAGGAAGGCCAGGGGTTCAGGTACCTGCTGCACGGTCTGAACCCGGAGCGCATCCTCGTCGCGGCCTCTGCGCTCGGTGCCGCGCAGACGGCGCTGACGAGTGCGACGGACTATGCCAGGGAACGCGTCGTGTTCGGGCGGCCGATCGGCATGAACCAGGCGATCCAGCATCCGCTTGCCGAATGCTGGATGCGCCTGCAAGCGGCCGAGCTGCTGATGTGGAAGGCGGCGGCGCTCTACGACGCCGGCAAGTCCTGCGGCGTCGAGGCCACGGCGGCGAAGTACTTGGCGGCCGAGGCCAGTTTCGAGACGTCATTGCGTGCGGTGCGCACACACGGCGGATTCGGCTATGCCACGGAGTACCACGTCGAGCGCGGCCTGCGCGAAAGCGTGCTGTCGCTGGTCGCGCCGGTGACGCAGGAACTCGCGCTGTGCTACGTCGCCGAACAGGCGCTTGGCCTGCCTAAATCGTATTGATCTGCGCAATACGATAAACCGCATCCAGAGCTTGAGTGCGCGGGCGCTGCCGTCGCCCGGGTTACGGCGCACCTGTGCGCATCCAGAAACACTTATAACAATAATGAGAACGTCGACATGAGAATGAACAAAGCGAAGACGATGCCGATATTGCTGGCGCTGGCGTTCCTGGCGACGCCGCTCGCCACAATGGCCTGGGAGCGGGGCAAGGTCGAGACATTCGCCACGTTGCCCGCCGGTGAGGCACATCCCGAGGGGATCACGGTGGACCGCGAGGGCAACGTCTATGTCGTCACGGTGGCGGCGGACAAACCCAGTACGAGCGAGGGAGCGCTTCTCGTGTTCGACCCGCTGGGCAAGCATTTGCGCACTGTCGACATCAAGGGATCGAGCAGGTTGTTGCTTGACCTCGGCTTTCATCCCCGGACCGGCCAGTTGCTCGTGGTCGACTTCAAGGCCGCGAAGGTTCTGAGCGTCGATCCCGTGTCGGGTGCCTCGTCCGTGTTCATGACGGTCACGGGCCAGCACCCCGGCCTCGACGGGATAACGTTCGACGCCGCCGGCAACGTATACGTGACCGATGCGCATCAGGGCATCATCTGGAAAGTCGGCCCCGAGGGCGGCGAAGCGTCGGCATGGGTCAGCAGCCCACTGCTCAAACCGACGCGTATACCGCCAACCATCGGCGCCAATGGTCTGAAGTTCAATAACCAGAAGACGGCGGTGTTCGTCGCCAATACGGCGAACGACACCATTGTGAAGATTCCGGTGACAGGCCCGACGCTCGAGCCCGGTACGCCTGAAGTCTTCGTCAACCGTGTCGGCGGCGGGCCCGACGGTCTGATCATCGACGAGCACGACAACCTTTGGGTCGCGTGCAACCAGTCCAACGAGATTCTCGTGCTGGAGCCGACCCAGGGTCGTGTGATTGCCAAGCTCGGCGATTTCGGCGGAATCAATCGCGACGGTGCGCCTATCGGCTTTCTTTGGTCGAACAGCCTCGTATTTCACGGTGACGACGTTCTTGTCACCAACCTGTCCTTCGATATAGAGACGGTTCTATCGCAGCTTAGCGATGAGCTCGGCTTGACGCATCTCGTACCCAAGACTCTGCGAACCATTGATGGACCGTGGGCTCGCCAGGTGAAGGTTCACACGATCTCGAAAATCAAGAAGCGGATACCGGCAGGAATGGACGTCGCCGGGAAAACAGAATGACAACCATTGCGCGCACTGCGTTGTGAGCGGCGTGAGCATGAGCAAAGCCAGGAGGACAGTTTCATAACATGGTTTGAGGGCCAGGTCGTGAGCGTGGTCGGCGCTGCCGGCAAAAGTATTGCGCGTACCAATCCATAACAAAAAATATAGATGGAGTAGCGTCAATGACAACAACCAAGTTCAGGCGCCGGCAAGATTGCCCTTGGCCGTAAACCGGCTTAACCGCAGCCCCTGCGCGCGGGAACGGATGCGCGCAGGGTGACCACCGGCGCGTGCATTCAGCGTTTGTAAAGGCCGGTCAGGGTGGCCGTGGCGAGTGTGTTCTGGTGGATCAGGAAGCGCACCACCGCGTTGGTCGGGTTGGCCGGCAGCTCCAGCTTGGGAACGCTCAGCGCGTGCACAGTGAAGATGTAGCGGTGCGCGGGCAAGCCCGCGGGCGGGCAGGGACCGCCATAGCCGGCGGTGCCATAGTCGTTGGGGACCTGAGTGCCACTGGCGCCCAGGTCAGTGGCGTCGGTGGAGCCCAGGCCCGCGGCGAGCTGGGTGACGGACAAATCGATGTCGAACAGAATCCAGTGCCAGAAGCCGCTGCCGGTAGGCGCGTCCGGGTCGTACAGCGTCAACGCGAAGCTCTTGGTGCCTTCCGGCGCGCCCTGCCATTGCAGCGCGGGCGAACGATTCTGGCCGGTGCCGTAGAAGCCATCGAACTCATGCACCCGTTGCAGCGGTTCCTGATCTTTAAATTCAGGCGATGTTACTGTGAAGTTACCCATGCCATTTCCTTTCATTTGATCTTGGTAGTGGATTGGCCTCGATCTGTCCGTCTTCGACATGGAGAACCTGCTCAGCGTCGGGTTCTGTCGTGCAGGCCAATGCACTGCCGACATTCATCCGCATCGAACCTCCAACGAGACTTAAACCTAAAAATCCAATGTTAGGAGTTTTGCCATGAAAAAAGACCCTCGTCAAGCACCTCAAGGGGCGTGACTGCAGAGATTCTGGCCGGCCGGTACGAGATCTGGCGTACACGGCAGGACGAGTTAGCGGCGACTGTTCAAAGAAGGCGGAAGTAGCCGCGCCGGGTTTACGCAGAGGTCCGCACGAGCGCTTCTAATCGCGCTTGCGCTCACCCACCATGCCCGGTTGGGGTTCGGTCATGCCGGGCATGATCTTCAATGTGGACGCAGGGAAGTCGATCTCGGCAACGTAGCGGTCGCCTCGATACCAGGTGACACCGGCGTACAGCACGTTGCCTTTGCCGTCGACGAGGCACCGTGACATTTTCGCCACGGGAGAGGCAAACGGGATCTTCAGCAGGTCGCACAGAGGAAAATCCGCAGGCATCACAGAAACGCGTTGTCTCACGCGTTTGCCGCGGGTGCCCAGTTTGTCGAGCACCGCGGCGAGCAGCTTCCTTTTCCTGGCGATGTCCTTGGGCAGCGACTCGAAGACCGCGGTGGACACGTAAATCTCGGCATAGCAGAACGCCTCGCCGGAATAGGTATGCAGCTTGCGGACACACACGTTGTCGTCCGCCGACCGATCGTCCGCACCCAGCAGTTCTTGGGGCAATTGAGTGTGGTGCCGGACTTCGAGTATCTCGTAGGAAAGCGCCTGCGGTGCGGCGAACGGATCGTTGATCGTCAGTTCGAGGTCGCCCGTGGCGGCGGGCAACGCAGCCACGTGGGTGCCGACACCCCGTTGGCTGCGGATCAACCCTTCCTTGGAAAGCAGCTCGTACGCTTGCCGGACAGTCACGACCGCGACGCCCAAGTCGTCCGCCAGTTTCGTGATCGTCGGCAGCTGTGCGCCGAGTGGGTATTCACCCTTCGCGATCTGGTGCCTCAGCAGGGAAGCTAATCGCTGATATTGGGTAACGCCGCGTTCGGCCCCCAGCATCGGTCGCTCGGTCTTGAAGTCTGCATCACTGTTGCGCTTGTTCACGCTGTCTTTCACCCAAGTGCCTAACATTAGGTTTATGGTATCAGGACCGGCGCTGGCCGTCATTTGTGCGCCGTGAGGCTGCTGACCGTGCCCTTGGATTCCCCGAGCGTGATTACTATTACGCCAAGCGGCCCATGACGACTTTCAACCGACCGTCCAGGTCGAGGTGATAACGCTGCAGATCTCGCGCCAGGACCAGCTCTCCGGTGAAGTGTGCTGCTGCTTCCTTGTGTATATCTTCGATGGACGGACTTCGCTCGGGATTGCACTGGTAGCGCGCACTGAAGTGGGTAAGAACCAGATTGCGAATGCCGGCTGACTCGGCAAAACGCGCCACGGCGGCGGCACTGCTGTGCCCGTAATTCTCGCGATTATGATCGATCAATGCCTGAGTGAAAGTCGCCTCATGTACCAGCACATTCGCACCAGCAGCCACTTCTGCCAACAGTTCAGGGGTATCGTTATCGCCGCAGATAATAATCCGTTGAGCGGGGCGCGCAGGGCGCAAATATTTCTCCGCACGGATTACACGTCCGGCGTGTTCAACCTCACGTCCATGCGCCATCTCGCCCCACAGCGGGCCACGAGGAATCCCTTCGGCCTCCAGACGTTGAATATCCAGTCGCGGATGAGGATCTGATTCGGCAAAAACATAGCCATGGCAGGGAACGCGATGGGAGAGGGCAACGGTGTTGACCTGAACCTTGCCATTTTGCCAGCCATTGAATGTTTCGCTCGCGTGCAGATGCAATTCGAAGGGCAGCCAGGACTTGCTGACGGTCAGGCTGAGGCGCACCCAGGGATGTAGTGCAACCGGCATCACTATATCGAGTGGTTCGAAACGTCCCGACATGCCGGCACTGGCCAGCAAGCCGGGTAAGCCGAAGCAATGATCGCCATGTACATGGGTGATGAAGCACCCGCGTAGCTCCCGTAGAGACAGCGGGGTGCGCATCACTTGATGTTGAGTGGCTTCACCGCAATCCACCAGATACCAACCCCTGCCAGAGGACTCTATGAGAGCGGTGCCACTCACATTTCGATTTCGGGTCGGAACACCTGATGAGGTACCCAGAAATATGAGATCCATGGCCGACTCTTTATTCAATTTCGATGGTTCCTGAAGTGTATACCCAGACCGTTTGTCCCTTGCGTTGCACTGGGGATGCACTGGGTTACTCCAAAGAAAACCCCTGCCTTGAAGGATATGCTGCGGATGAGCATCTGGTTATCAAGCCTTGAGTCTTTTCGAGACAAAATCGCGGCCGATACATCGGTACCAAGCTGTGGTGCCACGTCATGCGTCTGTGCCAGCTTCGGCCTTGCGCTTCTGCTCATGGCGCTACGTAAATCCGATACCCGCAGCCTGGAAGACGAGCGAAAAAAATCCATCCATGAGGCGGAGCAACTGATGGACGTCATGAAGGCCCACGCCGACAATGATGTTCGAGCGTTCAGTGCTTATATCGAAGAGCCACTGGCTGACGCTCAAGGTCACAGTCAGCAACGCACCCTGGAAGTTACCCTGGGTGCACTCGCTGCTGCGAGAGGCTGCCTTCAAGGCATCGAACTTGCGCAGAGAGGCTTACCCTGTGTAAAGCCATTCTTGCAATGCGATGTGGTCGCCGCCGTCTTGATCATGCACGCAAGCCTCTCGGCGCTATTGCTGAATGTCGATTCGGACGTCGATCAGATCGTACCGTCAGCCAGGAGAACTGAACTGGCACATGACCGCTGCGACCTTCAGCGAAAAGCCGATGAAGCGCTAGCTCGCGTCTG
The DNA here is from genome assembly GCF_059716155.1 of Pseudomonas sp. LBUM1649. Taxonomy (NCBI): domain Bacteria; kingdom Pseudomonadati; phylum Pseudomonadota; class Gammaproteobacteria; order Pseudomonadales; family Pseudomonadaceae; genus Pseudomonas; species Pseudomonas sp. LBUM1649. Next base: position 4,244,950 of record NZ_CP166807.1, on the reverse strand, counting down.
GCGTCAGGACAAATCGCTCCTGGAGAGGTCATCATCATGCACTTGATCGAGGTCTTCCTACCGCTCAACACCAACGATGGCACACCGCAGCCGGTCGAGCTTTACCGCCGTGTGCGGGAGCATTTGACCGACCAGTTCGGAGGAGTGACGGCGTTCATCCGCAATCCAGCGAAAGGTATCTCGTTACAGGAAGGCAACGAGAGATCAGAGGACGACATCATCATCTATGAGGTCATGGTGGAAGTTGTTGATCGGCTTTGGTGGCAAAGTTACAAACGTGATCTTGAAGAGCGTTTTCAACAGGAAGAAATTTTGATCCGTGCCACCGCCGTGAATCTCATTCGCTAACCCTGGCACAACACATCCGCATAACGTCCAGGCCGACATCGTTCGCTCCTTGCTCATTGTCTGGCAGGGCCGATTACTCGGTGGTCGTGGTTAGCCAGAGCGAGGCTGACGACTTCTTTGTCTTGGCGACCTCGCCGCAGTAGTCCATGGCCTGGAAGTTCTTCACGGCGCGCGAGGCGGGCACCGGTACCCAACGCACATTGAGCAGACTCCTTGACCTGCGTATTGGCGTCGTCGCGTTCGGCATAGGCGACGGTGATCTTTCCAGGCGCGCGCTGGTCGTCGAGCGGCCAACCGCACACCATCGCGTAGAGCGGCGTGGCTTTGGGGTCCAACGGGAACTTCGCGGGCTTCACGTTGCGCCGAGCCACCATCTGCTGCATCGAAGGCAGGTACTCGACCATGTGCAGCAGCTGCACCCCCCAAGCCCGCGTCACAGACACAAGGCCGAGTACGTTTAGAACGTATTGCGCACCGATGTTGTGATCGTAAGAGTCAAACACTCTAAGAAAACTATTGATGACATCATCAAATATGATGACTATATCAATAACTCCTGCCCCGGCCTTCGCTCCTGGACATGAGCATCACAAAACAACACCAAAAAAGGATGAATCATGAACGCGATTTACCCAGCAGCCCCAGTGCAAACCATCGATAGCCCTAGCGATCGCGGCCTTGCTTTGCAGGACTACGCTCGCTCTCTGATCCCTACGCTCAAGGCTCGCACCCAGGAAACCGCAGCCCTCGGCCGCCTGCCCGCCGAGACCATCGCGGACCTCGAAGCCGGCGGTCTGTTAAGCATGACTACGCCGCGCCAGTTCGGTGGTGAGGCTGTCTCGGTGCGCACTTTCCTCAACGTGGTGGCCGAACTGGGTCGCGCCGACGCCTCGGTAGCCTGGGTAACGGCGCTGATCAATGTCACCACCTGGTCCGCCGCTACGTTCTTTGGCGAAGCTGCGGCGCAAGAGGTATTTCGTGGCAGCAAGCCGGCGCGCGTAGTGGGCGTGCTGTCGCCGCGCAAGGCGGTGGTCAAGAAGGTGGAAGGCGGTTACCTGATTGAAGAGGGGCTGTGGGGCTTTAACTCCGGGGTTTATCACGCTACCTGGGACATGCTGGGAATTCCCTTGGTGGACGCCAGCGGCAATATGGTCGACCAAGGCGTTGCGCTGATTCCCGTTGAACAGATCGAAATTCTGCACGACTGGAATGTGATCGGGATCAGCGGCAGCGGCAGTTCCAGCGTTGCGGTGAAAAACGTGTTCGTGCCGCAGGCGCGCATCGCGTCAGTCTCCCAGGCCATCGAGGGGAAATACCTGTCCACCCACTTGGCGGATGAACCGCTGTTCCGCACTGCGTGCATGCCGATGCTTTCGATAATCCTGGCCTTCCCGGCGCTAGGACTGGGCGTAGCAGCGCTGGAAACCTTTCTGGAAACCCTGCCACGTCGGGGCATTCAATACTCCTGGTACGCCAAGCAGTCCGAGGCGCCGATCACTCACCTGCAAGTCGGTGAAGCCTCCGCCAAAATCGATGCGGCGCGCACCATCCTCGAACGCCATGCAGACGCCATGGACATCAGCGCCGCTTCCGGCAGCTACATGGATTTTCTCGAACGCGCCAAGGTACGCCGCGATGTCGGATACGCCGAAAAGCTTATCTGGGAAGCCGTCGATTTGTTGGCCTCAGCTTCAGGCGGCTCGCTGGCGGCGGTCAATAACCCCATGGCCAAGATTTGGCAGGATGCCCGCATCGCGTCGCTGCATGGCATCGTCAGCCCCAACACCAATTTCGAAACCTACGGCCGGATCCTCTGCGGCATTACCCCGGGTACGCCTTTTATCTAAGCGGCGTGATCGTGCGTATCGACGAGGAGTCCAAGTTATGCAAGTTTGTGACGTAGATGCGCGGTCGTTTCGCCGCGTGATGGGCAAGTTTGCCACGGGCGTTACCGTGGTCAGCTTCATCCATGAAGGCCAGCCCACCGGTATGACGGCCAATGCCTTCATGTCGTTGTCGGTGGACCCGCCCATGGTGCTGATCGCGGTGCGCACCCAGGCGCGTTTTGCCAGCAGCATTCAGGCGGGCGATGCCTTTGGCATCAGCTTTCTGCGGGAGGAGCATGAGGCGGTCAGCAGCCATTTCGGCGGTCGCCCCATCCCTGATCAGCAGCCCGTATTCAGCCAGTTGGCCCAGACGCCGGTGTTGGACGGTGCGTTGGTGCAATTAGCGGTGCGCGCCAATGCCGTGCATGTCGGCGGCGATCATTTGATCTACACCGCCGATGTCGAGGCACTGGAGGAGTCGGACGGCCGTCCGCTGTTGTTCTTCTCGGGGGCCTACAAACAGTTGCATGCCCTCGACCCGGCCACCTGCTGGTTTGATCTTGGCTAGCTGAAACACCGCTCTGGCGGCGGCTACCCGGCGTGTTTTTTGCCGGGCTGGGCAAGAAATTTTAGTGACGTCATTGCGTGGATGCTTCGTTATCACCAGGGCCAACCTGGGATAACGAAGCACCGCCATTCGCGCACTGGGCTGGCCACTGTCATGCCCCTGCGGACTCGAGTATCCTTGGGCCGATTGCTCTAGCGCCGATGATGGTAAGTGACATGAAAGACAAGGTAACGCCCGAGGCCAAGCCGCCCAAACGCCCGAAAGCGCAAGCCCCGGCTGCTAAAAAGGGCAAGGCCTTACCCGCCGCTTCCCCCGATGCTGTTGAAGCAACCCCGCCGCGCCAACCCCGTATCCATGAAAAGGCCCGCTTGCGTACCCGCAACAGACTGCTGCGGGCCGCCCGCTCGGTAATGGGCCGCAAGGGCATCGAAGCCACCGCGATCAACGACATCACCGAGGAAGCCGAGTTGTCCTTCGGCTCTTTCTACAACTACTTCTCCAGCAAAGAAGAAGTCGCCCGCGCGGTCTTCATCGAAGACGCCATGCTGATGATCGAGGCGCTGGATGCGGGAACCTCGCCAGAGGCCGGCATCGCCGAAAGAGTCGGGGTCAACATTCGTAGAACCATCCACCGCGGTCTTACCGATCCGGTCTGGGGCTGGTTTCTGGTGCACTCGGTGTACAGCATCAACGACATGATATCGACCATGGGCAACCCCCTGGCTCGGGATATTCTAAGTGGAAACAACTCCAAGGTCTTCGACGTCGTCGATATCACCTCAACCGTCGACTGCATCATAGGCGGCATGCTTTACCTGCTGCGCAAGATCCTCGAGGGGGAGCGCCCAGCGAGTGCAGTGGAGAGCATGGTGCAGTACATCCTTCGCGGCCTCGGCGTTCCTCACGATGAAGTTGAGCGGATTATCCAGATCGATCTCGCCAGTTGAGGTGTCGTTTTCTAAGCAGTCGAGCCTTCGCCGGAGTTTTTACACAATCTGGGCCGTTTGCAGCCCTTCGCGACAGGCCACCATCAGCTGATTTTGTTGAAAAAGTTGGACTTTCAGCTTGCCTGAACTCAGGTACGACACCATCGGAGAGCCTACTCACCACCTGTGAGGTTTCTCGGCCCTTCGTTGACCTTTGCTGATCCGTTATGGGGTTCGTTGGCGATCACACTCATGTTTCTTCCGCTGGCTTTGGCTACATAGAGAGCCTTGTCAGCGGCGCCGATCAAGGCTTTGGGTAAGTCTTCAACTGTTGGTTTACATGCACTTACGCCAAGGCTGACCGTGACGATGCCCTGGGCACTTTCGCTGTGCTCGATTCCCGCTTGCTGCACGGCATGCCGGATTTTCTCTGCCACCAGAAATGCCCCCACATAGTCAGTTCCAGGCAAGACCACGGCAAATTCCTCGCCGCCATAGCGAGCGGCGAGATCGCCGGGCCGTTTGATGTTCGCTCCGATGATCGCGCTGATGGTGCGTAGACAGTCGTCTCCAGACAAATGACCGTATTGATCATTGAAGCACTTGAAGTCGTCGATATCGATCATCAGTAACGCAAGGCTCTGTTGGTTGCGTTTGGCGCGCCCCATTTCTGCACGAAGGAAAAGGTCGAACTGACGCCGATTTGCCAGCCCGGTCAATGCGTCCTCCAGCGCCAACAACTCAAGCGTTCGATTGACCTCAATCAATTTTTCTTGAGTGCCCAGCAATTCGTTCTGAATATGATTCTGCCCCTTCATCAGTCTGATAAAGCGAAAGCCGAGCACACCCAGAATTGCCATCAGCAAAGCAACTATCATCGCGGTCAGCAACGACTCTTGCCGCCAGCTCGCCAGGACTTCCTCCTTATGGTGAGCTGCAAAAACGATGAGTGGATATTCATCGACTCGCCGAAATCCCACGATTCGTTCCACACCGTCCACATAGGATTTAACGATTGCCGAGCCAAAAGGTCCCTTGGGCAAGAGTTGCATGAAGAGCGGGCCTTTGGCGACGCTGGTATCGAGTACAGCTTCATTAAAAGGGCGGCGCGCCACGATCCTGGCATCGTCGGAGATCAAACTGATGACCCCATTACCGCCGATATCGATGCTGTTGTAGAGCTTGAGAAAATGATCGAGATACAGGGTTGCCACCACAACGCCGGCAAAACTGCCATCGGGATGATTAATCCTGCGCGACACCGGCATGACCCAGTCGCCCGTGGTGCGACTTTTTATCGAGGGCCCGATATGCGGACCACGCTCTGGATGATCGCGATGAAAGATGAAATATTCGCGGTCGGAATTATTGGTGCTTGATGGGGGAAATTTACTCGAACTCGCTACCCACTCGCCTTTTTCGTCATGGATGAACAGGCCGTGTAACTGAGGCAGTTCATTGCGCTGGGCAGTGAGCAACAGTCCTAATCGGGGTAACCGGTCGCGGCCCATACCATCGATTTCAAGGCGCTCTACCAGGCTGAACAAAACGGTGTCGGCCTGCTTGATCGACGCTTGTGCCTGGGATGACAGGGTTTGCGCAAGGTTTGACATAGCTACTTCTTTGTCATGCAAACGATACTGGCGGGAGTTCCAGCCCTCCCAGATAGCCACCGCCACCAGGGACATGCAGACGGCCATCAAAAAGAGGATTGCAGACCGAACCTTGAGTTTTGCCGCAAACTGCTTAGCCGTTCCGGATCCGACGTCCTTTATTGCAGCGAGAGGAACTGCCAAAGGCTGATGAGGCATGTTGCTTCCTTAAATAGTTCTGAAACGGCGACACCCTTCCTTTGAAAAGCGCCACCGGCGCATTTGGCGCCTTCAGGGCAGAGTTTATACATAGTCCAAGAGACCTGGGGTGATTTACAAGAGAAGAGTCATGAGGGTTCAGAGGGTTCATGGGAAGTTCTGAAACTCGGACTCAACATTCCCCAGCAGGGGAAACAGGCAATGATGGAAACACTGGCGGGCCTTTGAAGTTCGTGCGTCAAATTGACACTGTCTACAGGGTACTTGGTTGGCAAGAGGTCGTGACCTGCACGACAGACACTTCGTATTGATCGATGAGATCCGCTGATTTGCTTATAGCAGAAGGGCCTCGAAACCTATGAGGCCCTCATCGCTAAAGTAAGTTGAAACTCAGCGGAAGGTGATCGGCACCGTCACGGTCTTGCCGAAGGCCGACTTGATGGTCACCGTCGGACCAGGCGACGGACCACTGCCGGTGGTCGTCACCGCTATCTGCCAGCGCGCGCCTGTGGGCGTAAGCGTCAGGGTGGCGGTGCCAAGGTTCAGCGGACCGGATGTGGTCGTGGCAGTCGCCGTGATGGTATTGCCCGTGCCACGCGAGGTGGTGCCGGACAGGACCCAGTAGTAGCGGCTGTTGCTGCGGGCGGTGACTGTAGCGCTGGTAACGATCAGGTTCTCGACGACCGCTGCCGAGACCGCCACGGACACCGTCGCCGGAGCCGACTCCGCGCGCTTGGCATCGCTGGCCTGATAGGTAAAGGTCGCGGTGACAGCTGATGCGGGTACCAGGGGCGGTAGTGCAACTAATGAGCCATTACCATAGGGCGAAGAAAAAATTCAAATTAATTAACAAGCTGTTTTTGAGTGCTTTAAGCGAGAGAAAGGGGGAGTGGGGAATATTCCACAAATTAGGTGGTAAACGCCCGATTGGGTGGTGGACTTGCCCCTACAAAACCGGACACCAACTCCCTGTTAAATTGATGCTGCCGCCAATCGCCTGAACTCCCTCGGTGAGCGATAGTTCAAGGCGCTGTGCGGATGCTGCTCGTTGTAGTGTTCGAAGGCAATGGCCAGGTTACGCAGCGCCGTTTCTCGATCCGGCTTGGGCATGTGCGCCACGTAGTCACGCTTGATCGTCTTCACGAAGCTCTCGGCCATACCGTTGCTCTGCGGGCTGCGCACTGGCGTGGTCACCGGTTGCAAGCCGATCTGCCGTGCAAACAGGCGCGTCTGTTCGGCGGTGTAGGCCGAGCCGTTGTCGCTTAGCCATTGCACCGGCGTGGCGGGCAGTTGATCACCGAAGCGCTTCTCCACGCTTTCCAGCATTAAGTCGCGGATATCATCGCCGCTGTACCCGGTCGGGCTCGCGACCCAGCCGATGGCCTCGCGGTCACAGCAGTCCAAGGCAAAGGTCACGCTCAGTTTGGCGCCGTCCTCGCAGCGGAACTCAAAGCCGTCCGAGCACCAACGTGTATCGCTGGTTTGCACCGCAATACGGCCTTCGTGCCGCCGCGGCACGCCGGGCTGTTTGAGTCGACGCTCCAGCAGCAAGTTGTGATCACGCATGACCCGGTAAACCCGCTTCACGTTGATCGCCGGCAGCGACTGGGTTTCACGTTCCCGACGCAGTAATCCCCAGACACGACGGTAGCCATAGCTGGGCAACTCCCTGACCTGCTGTTGGATTTCAACCACCAACTCAGCGTCGTCCACAGGTCTGCTTCGCCGTGCCTTGGGCGATACCGATTGTTTGATTCGAACCGTTAATTGCGAGCGCGCCACACCGAGACATTCGCTGACCAGCTTCACTGGTCGTCCCCCGGCAACAAGGGTGAGTGCGCAATCCATTTTCGCGACCGGGCGATCTCCACGGCCTCTTTGAGGATTTCTGCTTCCATCGTTTTCTTGCCCAGCATCCGTTGCAGTTCACGGATCTGCTTGAGCGCATCGCTCAGCTCGGAGGCAGGCACCACGGCTTCGCCAGCACTGACCGCCGACAGGCTGCCGTCCTGGTAAAGCTTGCGCCACTGGAACAGCTGGTTGGCATTGATGCCGTTGCGCCGAGCCACCACCGAAACGCTTTGCCCTGGCTCAAGACTCTCGCGAACCATGGCCAGTTTTTGCTCTGGGCTCCAGCGGCGCCGCCGCTCCTGGCCCAAAAGCTCCCCACTCTTATCATTGCTGTTAGTCATAAACATAACCGTTTGCCTATCCCTTATCGTAAGGGGGAAACGGTGTCCTGTCTTTCATGGGGCTCGTTCAGGTGGGTGAAATACCCCATTTATGGAGATAGTAGCGGCCCTGTTTCACCGACCGCTTTTGGTAGGGCTGCTTGCCCTAAGGCGACATGGATTTAACTGGTCGTGAAGGGCCGCTTTTGGCCGATCAGTGCCCGTCGTGAAGGGCAGCAATCGGACCCGTAATGGACTCACAGAGCGAAAACGTTTCCGGGGGGTTCCAAAAGATAGAAGATGATTTTGCTACTCATGAGAAGTCATTAGTAGATGCCACGTAATCAGGGCGAAAATACTGATGAAGCGCTTCATTCAAGGTGAAAAACGCGGCCAGAGCACCGGGGGCTTCCCGAAAGCCTCGACGACTAAGGGACACAGGGGACAGGTTAAAAAATAAATTCCTTTTGTGGTCGGTCCCTTTTGTGTTCCTTTGTGCTTTTCCAAATTACGGAAAATCATAAGTATAGGTATTCATTAAGTTTTTTTGATTTGGTGCTTGACGCCCCAGCAGTAAAAAACGTTTAATTGCGCCGCGGCCCAGATAGCTCAGTCGGTAGAGCAGGGGATTGAAAATCCCCGTGTCGGCGGTTCGATTCCGTCTCTGGGCACCACCTTTCGTTTTCAGGTGGTTCCAACACCATCCGAAACACCCAGGAAACCCGCCTAGTGCGGGTTTTTTGTTATCTACGGTTCCCGACCGCTCCCTTGTAAACCCAAACAGTTTGTCTAGTCCTGTAATAGGTTTACACCTATTTCAGTCTCAAAACGCCAGACGCTGTCTTAATAGCGGGTAGGCCAAGGGGGAAACCATGACAACGCACAAATTAACCGTTAATGACTTGCAGTTGAACGTTTCAATCCGCGGCCAAGGCTCACCGCTGCTCTTGCTCAACGGCCTGGGGGGGTTGATCCGTACCTTCGATCCCTTGCGCGATGAATTGGTGGACTACAGGACCATTACGTTAGACGTGCCTGGGGTCGGCAAGTCGCAAATGCCCCACTGGCCGATGCGTCTGCCGCGCCATGCCGACCTGATCGCCGAGATGCTCAGGCAATTGGAAATCGACCAGGTCGATGTGTTCGGCGTGAGTTGGGGCGGTGCGTTGGCGCAAGAATTCGCCCTGCGTTACCCGAGCATGGTGCGCCGGCTGATCCTCGCGGCGACCTCGGCCGGCCCGGCGATGCTGGTGAAGCCCGCCGACATCCTGGATTTTTTTGGCAGGAGCAAAAGCGCCAAACTGCGCAAGCAAAAAGGCTCGCGCAATTCGATACAGACGCTGCTGCGTTTCGGTGTGGTGAACGGCATGCTCACGGTCAACCCGCGAACCTATTACCACCAGCTCACCGCCTTGGTCGGCTGGACCAGCCTGCTGCGGCTGTTCCGTCTGCGCCATCGCACGCTGATCCTCACCGGCGAACGCGACACCCTGGTGCGGCTGTACAACGCGCACATCCTGCGACGCACCATACGCCGTGCCGAACTCCACGTTCTGCAGGGCGAGGGGCATTTTTTCGTGGTGACCAGCGCCAGGCGAACCGCGGAAGCGATACGCGAATTCCTCTGCCGGCAGCACGGCGATGAATAGAAAACGGTAGAAACGGGCACAGAAAGGGGATTTATCTTTTCGTCAGGCCGAAGAAACTGACCCTTTAAGCGCCCGTTTTCATTTATTTCGCCGCCAAATCACATCTATCAACTCACAACCATCCCTTTGTTCTCTGCACCTGAGGTAGACCGGTTGTGTGTGTTGCTGCTGAGTCAAATTCGGGTAGCAGCCATCAATCTATACGAAATGCACCAAAATATTCGCCTGCAATCGGAATTTTTTAAGTAAGAAATTTTACTATGGATAACAGTTGGTATTGAAGTTTGGCCATCTCTAAGCACGGCATATGCGGTAAATATTTTACGGTTGATAGAGTTTCGTTGTTGCGGCATAAGTTGGCTGCTTCAAATCGCGTGGAATTCAAATTATTGCAAGGGATGCTGCATGCAAAAATCTACTGCTTTTCCTCCGCCTTTAAAATCGTCGAACGCTCTGTTCAATTCACACAAGGAATATCCCGGATTTCCTTCAAGCTTTGACAGTGTTCTATATTGGGATGGAGCTATTCCGACGGTTACTGTGGATTACCGAATTGAAACTATCGATAAAGAACACAACCCATATTCAAAGTTGGTAGCTATAGGGCATTCGGTGCAAGATCAAATAGGAGGCATATTTTCGAATGGCACGATGAGTGTGCGAAATGAAATAGAGATGCGCATAAATGCGACTATTGATACTCACCTATTCAATGAGTTGGAAAACGCCTTAAAAAAGAAAGCGATGATTGTCGAGCTTCTGCAACAAGTTCGAATGAATGCGAGTTGGTCTGAGGCGAATATATTTTTTGGCATAGATGCTTTGTCGTTAGACCGTATGGAAAGTGCCGAGCTATTCGCGGCTTATGTGGATACCGTAGAACACGAGGAAGAACGCCTAGGCCTTTATGAAAGCTTCCTGAGATCTCTGACGGCCGCCTATGTTAAACGAATTCTTGTCGAGGCTGTTTCCATCTTAGAGGACGCTTCTCCAGCTATAGATGCTGCGATCCATTCTGCCCTGGCTAGAGGTGAAACTGCCCGCAGCTTCAATTTAACCTTTGGTCAAGCCGCACAGGTGGTAACTGTCGCGGGTGCCGCTGCTCTCCAAAGCGCGGACGGCTGGACCTTCGAGGCAGCGATCCGTAGAAGCATTCTGTTGTTGGCAGGTTTGGGAGAAGCACTTCTCAGTCGAGCGACGGCCATTGGTATTGGCACCTTACTCTATTCACCCGCTCTGGGTAATGGCGAGCGTTATCCTCAAACGGTTCTCAAACTCTCTGGTGGTGCGATCTTGCCAGATGCACCGACTAATCTGATCGAAATCGCCGCTGTCCAGGGAACCATCGATCTTCCGTATCGGATTTATGGTGACCTTGGCCAATACACACTCGTTGCAACACCGGGGGGAGGGAGGATTTCGCCAGCGGTGCCAGTTCGAGCGCTAGAGTTCGACCAGAAGACTAACAGCTACAGTTTCACCTCCGCCGACATGCCACCCATCACCCTCAGTTTTCCTATTATCCACTGGGAAAGCAGTTCGACAACGTCACCTGCCAGACCAGTGGAGGTACCGCTTTATACAGGCGTTGAGCTGTTGCCACTACTCGTGCAGCCCGAAACATTGCCTGCGTTCGAGTCGCCTGACTTCAGGGATTGTATTTACTGCTTTCCGATCGCCAGCGGCTTGGCACCGATTTACGTTGTTTTCAATAGTCCTTATGAAGGGGCTACCACGAGAGGAAAGTACAGCGGTCGATTGTACAATCCCGCCAAAGCGGGAGGCCCGATCCTTGATCTCGATTGGACGAGTGCTACCGTGACTCAAGCGGGTATTGACCTGGTGAAAGTGCATACGGGCCGATTCGATCCTTCGGATGCCAATGCCATCATGATTGAGCGCTTGGAAAAAATTCTCCAGGGTAAATTAGTAGTCACGGCTATCGACAAGCGTTTCTATACTCATGAACTCAGAGAGCTTGAACGTTTCAGAGCATTAGGGGTGGCTGACGGCGTAAATCCGAAGGATGAAGGTGTCATCTGGAACAATACTCATGCCGCAACACTGGAAGACTACAAACTAAATGTTGAATTTGAGTCACTTTACACGCCTGAAACTATAGAGGCAGATAACAAGCAAGTCGATAGAGAATACAAACAATTAGGAGGAGCAAAGTAATGAGTGTCATAACAACCATCGTGCTCAACGAGAAACCTGAAGAGGTAATTCTATTTCTTACCAAAAATGAATTAGGCATCGATCTTCCTCGGCTTGATGGACTTTACAATCGGGCTAGCTGGGCGCATGTGAATGACAATATGGGGTTGTTGTATCTTGTCTGGAAGATGCGTGATGCAGGGTTCATAGAAATGAGTGGTACCCGAATTACCAGGGGCGTCAACTGGAGAGAACCTGCGTTTATGTTAGAGGGGAAATATACCTTTGATTGATATGACTGAGTGTCTGCCTCTTTAAGGGGCGACGGTTAACAAGAAGCGGGCGCCTTGGCGCCCGTTTTCATTTACTCCGCCGCCTGCGCCCGCAAGCGCCGCCCAATTACATCCATCAAGTCACAACCATCGCGCAATGGAATCGCCAGCAGCTTGGAAAAGTCCGACAACACCACCGTGTCGCAACCAATCTCGGCGCGAAAGGCGATGTTCTCAAGTACCTGCGTCACCGTGCGAATGCGGTAATCCGCCATGGCTTGCAGGACGTCGAGTGGGGCTTGGGTGTCGATGAGCAGGGAGGCCGGGATCAGGTCGATTCCGGTGAGGGGCATATATCGATTCATTTGAAGATCTCTGTTTGATTGGCTCCAGGCCGTCACCCAGTCGTCGCCAAACGAATGGGTGGCAGCTGTGCGCAGGTTGGCGAACCGGCACAGAGAAAACCGGCAGACCCGAAGGCCTCCCGCGCACAGCCGCCATTACAGCGGCTTTGCGGGTGCGATGATACCTGCAATGAAGCGGATAGCCTTCGCATTCTCTGTGATCAGGTCGCCAAACCTGAATCGCCATTTGGGCGACGAGGCTGACTATAAACCGCATGGGATCAACGCGGTAGGTGAGGCATTCCGAACTTTATGTAGGACCCGTGATGATGAAATCTCAGACCGTTCACACCACTTTGCTGGAAATCTAAACACAGACCTGAGATGTTCATCGCCCGTTGGTTTCAGCCGCCGAAGCTATCCTCAACTAACACGCCCGCCGTCGAGATGGACCTCTACCCAATGCAAACCCCAACCCAATCCCAACACTCCCTCTGGAAAACCTACCTGCTGTTCCTCGCCCCCATGGTCCTCTCCAATTTCCTCCAATCCATGTCCGGCACCGTCAACAGCATCTACATCGGCCAAATGCTCGGCACCCAGGCCCTGGCCGCCGTGTCGGGCATGTTCCCCATCGTGTTCTTCTTCATCGCCCTGGTCATCGGCCTCGGCGCCGGCGCTGGTGTGTTAATCGGGCAAGCATGGGGTGCGCGGGAGACGCATTCGGTCAAGGCCATCGCCGGGTCGACTTTGTTGTTGGGGCTGTTGATCGGGTTGGTGGCGGCGGTGGTGGGGAGTGTGTTTGCGCGGTCTTCGTTGGTGGGGTTGGGAACGCCGGGGGATGTGCTGGACGATGCGGTGGCCTATGCGCATGTGATGTTGTGGTTCATGCCGACGCTGTTGGTGTTCGTGTTGTTCACGCAGTTGTTGCGCGGGGTGAGTGATACGTTGTCGCCGTTGTTGGCGCTGGTGGTGTCGACCTGCATCGGCTTGGCACTGACGCCGGCGTTGATTCGCGGCTGGTTGGGGTTGCCGCCGATGGGGATTCAGAGTGCGGCGTTTGCCGGGTTGGCGGGCAACCTGGCGGCGATGGGGTGGCTGGCGTGGCGCTTGATTCGCAAGGGGCATCCGTTGGCGCCGGACCGGGAGTTTTTCGCGGCGATGAAGCTGGACATGGCGATCCTCGGCAAGGTGTTGCGCATTGGCTTGCCGACCGGGTTGCAGATGGTGGTGTTGTCGCTGTCGGAGCTGGTGATTCTGGCGCTGGTGAACCAGCACGGTTCCCAGGCGACGGCGGCGTATGGCGCGGTGACGCAGATCGTCAATTACGTGCAGTTCCCGGCGCTGTCGATTGCGATCACGGCGTCGATTCTCGGCGCGCAGGCGATAGGGGCAGGGCGCCTCGAGCGTATCGGGCCGATCCTGCGTACGGGGCTGATGATCAACGTGTGTTTGACCGGTGGGTTGGTGGTGTTGGGGTATTTGCTGTCGCACTGGTTGCTGGGCTCGTTCCTCACTGAAGACGCGACGCGCAGCATGGCCGAGCACTTGTTGCACATCATGCTCTGGAGCCTGTTGGTGTTTGGCTTCCAGGCAATCATCGGCGGCATCATGCGCGCCAGCGGCACGGTGATGGTGCCGGTCGCGATCTCGATTGTCTGCGTGGTGGGCGTGCAGTTGCCGGTGGCGTATTTGTTGGACGCGCGGTTTGGGTTGCAAGGGGTGTGGATGGCTTTTCCGGTGGCGTATCTGGGGATGCTGGCGTTGCAGACTTTGTACTACAAGCTGGTGTGGCAGCATCAGAAGATTGAGCGGTTGGTGTAGGTAGTTTTGTGTTTGTTTTAGGGGTGTGATGGTTGGTCGGACGCCAAGATCGCAGCCTTCGGCAGCTCCTACAGGGGAACGCGTTCACCTGAGATCAGGCAGGCCGGTCGGCCGCCTCGCTTTTGCTGTTGCTTTGGCTTTTGATCTTTCTTGCCCCCTCGCGGCGGGCCGCCCTGTAGATACTCTGTTCACGGTCAAGCTTTCGCGAGATGTTTTTTGCTAAAAAGCTTGGCCGTATTAAATTCTTCTCCAGAGCGCATGCATGCCCATAACCCGGTTAGGTATTTGCGCATGACCGCGCCGATGGCCTGCATTTTCTTCTTGCCGCGCGCTACCAGTGCCTCGTAGAAGGCCTTCACATTCTCATCACAACGGATTGCCGTCATCGCCGGCATGAACATCGCTGCACGCAAGTAAGCATTACCGCACTTGGACATTCGTCCTGGCCGGTTCACGCTGGTGCCTGACTGGGTCAGTCTGACATCCAGGCCTGCATAGCGGCTTACCTGTGCCGATTTAAGCGTCACTGGAAGGGTCGTCAGCTCAGCCAGTGCGGCGATGGCCGAGGCCTCTCCAACGCCGGGCGCCGCCATCATGCAGCGAAATTGCAGGCTCAGATCAGGGCATTTGGCGATGGCGTCGCGCGCAGCCTGTTTTAATCGATCGATTCGAGCGTCCAACGCGCTTATCGCGTCTTTCTCATCCTCGATCAGCAGTGCGATGCTCGTTTCTGTCGCTTGTAGCGCATGCAGCTCGTTCTTGGCTCGCGTCCGATGGCCAATCAGTCGGTTGATGTGGCGACCAATCGCACGCAGCATCATCTGTTCCGCAGTGGGCGGGACCCACAGCCTAGGCCCCATACGCTCGCCGTATTCGGCCAGCAGTTGGGCATCGATCTGGTCAGTCTTGCTGTTTTGCAACATCAGCTTGGCAAAGTTGTGGAAGCTTTTGGGGTTGATCACCGAGACCGGCAAGCCGGCGGCGTGCAATTCCATCGCAAGATCCAGGTAGTAAATACCGGTAGCCTCCATGACAACGCTCAGCGGCTTGAGACGTAGCAGCTTTTCCACAGCGGCCTTGCGACCTTTGGGCGTGTGCAGAATGTCTCCATTGCCTGCTGCTTTGCCGTTCTGCCGCCATCCCATGGCTGAACTGCGAGCACTGATATCTATGCCGACATGCGCATTCATTGCTTTTCACTTCCTTGGCTTTAGGTAAGATTGCACCTGGTTCCCCCGACCTCGAACTTCATGCCACTGCAACCTTGTAATGCGAAGTCCGACTTGTCGGCTTCTCGATACTCTTCGTGGTGGGCAATGAGGCGGGGGGGCCTCTCTACAGACAAGGTCAGGAGCAAATCCTGCCTTCAGGAGCGATCGGCCTCCCCCAGAAACGTACTTGCTGTTGAATGAATCCTTGAGCGTAACCTCTCTCATGGAATCAAGGTCAACATACAAGGAGCGAGCATGCTCGCGAAAAACCTGAGAACGCCGCGGGGTGTCAGATAGCCCACGTTATCGTTGGCCTCCATCGCGAGCAAGCTTGCTCCTACAAGTACCGCGGGGTGTCAGGTACCCCGCGTTATCGTTGGCGTTCATCGCGAGCCCGCTCCCACAGGGAATTGGGGCTGAGCACTGTCCTTGTGTTCGGGCTTGCTGACAGCCCCCGTCGAACCGACAATTGATGATGTGATGCGAACCGACAGGCGTTGATCGCCTGGGGAGGTTTTCAAATGAATCACTCATCGCAAACCATCCTGCAGGACCGTGCCGCCGCCGGTCGCCGCCTGGTGGAGCCGCTGCTCCCTTATGCCCATCGCGCCGATGTGATCGTCCTGGCCTTGCCCCGGGGCGGGGTGCCGGTGGCCTATGAAGTGGCCACGGCGCTCGGCGTGCGCCTGGACCTGCTGCTGGTGCGCAAGCTGGGTGTTCCGTCTCACCCGGAGTACGCCATGGGCGCCATTGCCAGTGGCGATATTCAAATTCGCAATGAGCGGGCGCTTCGGGCTCACCCCATTGAAAAATCCGCGTTTGAGGCCGTAGTCGCCCGGGAAACCCGTGAGCTGTTGCGCCGTGAGCAGGTTTACCGAGGCACGCGGGCGCCGATGCAGCTCAAGGATCAGGTGGTGATTCTGATCGACGACGGGTTGGCGACAGGGGCTTCGATGCTGGCGGCGGTGCGGGCGGTGCGTTTGCAGGCGCCGGCGCGCATTGTGGTGGCGGTGCCGGTGGCGCCGGTTGAAACGGTCGAGGCGTTGCGCAGTGAGGTGGATGAGTTGGTGTGTCCGATCATGCCCGATTGGTTCATGTCGATCGGTCATTGGTACATGGATTTTTCCCAGACGTCGGATAAAGAAGTCATGGATCTGTTGGCACGGGCGTGGCAGCGTGAGCGTGGGTAGGTCGGGATGCGTTTGCGTATTACCAGACGTTTTTGGTTCGACGCAGCCATTCTTCGCGTTCGGTTATTCATTCTTAGGTGGATCGCATGAAACGCAAGAGAACAGTGTTACTTCAATTTAACGGTCAAATCGATTCTTTCGAAAAGAAAATCAGGGATGGACTATCAACGGTATTGCAGACGGGGTCGACCCTTTGGCTGGCCAATGATGAAACCTTGAGTCTGGAGCGTCTAACCTATCAAGGTCGGTCCACTGAGGATGAATTGGTTTTTGCAGATCATCGACGGTTTGCTCTGAACGATTTGTTGTACCTGCCTGTGCCACCGACGTCGCCGCAAAAGTTCGAGGAGGCTGACATAGAGGGGTTGGCCCATGATGAAAAGGAGGGGTATCTCTGGTTGATCGGTTCCCACAGTCTCAAGCGCAAACAGGCCGATGAGAAGAAAAGCAGCGCCAGGAATATCGAGGGACTGGGCAAAGTGAGTAGCGACGGCAATCGTTATTTGTTGGCGCGTATTCCGGTTGTGGAACAAGACGGCGTCTGGAGTCTAGTGCGACAGACTGCGTGCCTGCAGAGAGCCGCTGCTCAACTGGACGGCCAGGAATCGTGGAATGCACTGACCGAATCGCTTAAGCATGATGTGCACCTGAGGGATTTTTTTGCGGTTCCCGGTAAGGACAACGGTTTCGATATTGAAGGCCTGGCCGTGGCCGGCTCACGGCTTTTCATTGGTTTGCGGGGGCCTGTACTCAGAGGCTGGGCCATTATCCTGGAGATCGAACCGGTTGTGGACAAGGCCGATCCCTGCAGGCTGAAGCTGGGAAAAATCGGTCAGGATGCTCGTCCCTATCTCAAGCACTTCATCCAGTTGGGCGGCTTGGGTGTGCGCGACTTGTGCGTGCAGGGGGATGATTTACTGATTCTGGCCGGCCCTACCATGGATCTCGATGGCCCCGTTACAGTGACTCGCTGGCCTGATGGCGTGCACACGAGCGGCGACAGCGTGGTATTCAGTCAGGACCTCGAGAAGGTTCTGGATGTTCCCTTTGGCCAGGCGAATGACCACGCGGAAGGTCTATCCCTTTTTTCAATGGCCGATTTGCCCGGGCCTTCGCTGCTGGTAGTGTATGACGCGCCCGCCGACCATAGAAAAGGTGATGATGGCAGTGTGCAGGCGGATCTATTCGATCTGTGACGATCGATGGCAGCAGCGCTGGATGAAGTCCGTCCGCCGGCTGGAACAAGCGGCGGTTGTTTGCTTTAGTCCATCTACTGCTGGCTTGCGCGCCCTTCAACCCATGAGAGGGGCTTGGCCCGGAGAGTTCCATGAGCCCTCGATCTCTGCGCTTTACCGCATTGACTGCCCTCCTGGCGCTTGGCTTTTGTCTCTGCGCTGATGCGGTCGAATACACCACCGTGAATCCCACCGCCAGTACCATCAGCTTCACCTATAACCAGATGGGGTCGCGGGTGTATGGCACATTCAGCAAGTTCGAGGGCATCCTCGATTTCGATACAAACCGCCCCGAGGCCGCCCGCGCCAAATTGACCATCGAACTCGCCAGCATCGATGCCGGCAGCAGCGATGCCAACGAGGAACTGCAAAAGCCTGCCTGGTTCGATACTGACACTTATCCAGTGGCGATCTTCGAGTCGACCCGCATCAAAGACCTGGGCAACAACCGCTATCAGATCTCCGGCAACCTCTCGCTCAGGGGGCAAACCCTGGAGGTCACGGTGTCGGTGCTCCTGAAATCGGAGCGCGCCATCGGCATATTCGATGGCGAGTTGGTACTCAAACGCAGTGACTTCAATATCGGTGCTGGCGAGTGGGCTGACAGCGTGGTTTCCGACGACATCGACATACGTTTCCGAATGGTTGCGCCGGAGCACTGAAGGTGTTGTTTGTTGATTGATGCTGGTTGAAAAAGTTGGTTGGGCGATAAATGACTTATCTACTTAATTGAAATAAGGCGCGGTCTGTTAATTACTTTTGCCTTGCTTGTTGATATTGAGGGCTCAGCTAGTATTTGCGGTGGTGTTTATTTTTTTTCGTTTCAAAGTTGAGCGTTTGATTCTCTCGATTTTCTTACACTCATGGGTTCTCGAATCAAGGGAGCTGATCATGTCAATCGTGATAAACGGTGAAACCAAACGCATCGGCCTGGCCATGTCGGGAGGCGGGTTCCGAGCTGCCGCCTTTCATTTGGGTGTTATGCAGGAGCTGAAACGCAATGGACTTCTCGACAAAATCGACCTGTTGAGTTGCGTGAGCGGCGGCAGTATCGCGGGGGCCACGGTTGCCTTGAACTGGGGCTCTGCAAACAAACTCGAATTGCTCGATACTTACTTGCGAACTCGTTCAATCGCGGTGTCGTCATTTATCGTGGGGGCTCTTGATCCCTTCGAGTCTCGACTTGAGAAACTGGCCGAGTCTTACGATAAGGACCTGTTCAAGGCGAAAAAGCTGTCGGCACTGGGCAATGGCCCTCGTATTTATTTGAATGCCACCAATCTTGCGACCGGCAACATGTTTTTCTTCGTTGTCGGCGGTGGTAAGGAATGCGTGATGGGCGATCATGACCTCGGGGAAGCCTCGGCACTCGATTTCCCTATCTGCAACGCTGTTGCGGCTTCATCCGCCTTTCCGCCGGTGTTCCCTCCCTTAAGGCTCGACTCCCAACCATTCGACCCCAAAGACATCGTTGAGTACGTGACACTGACCGACGGTGGCGTCTACGACAACATGGGGATCAACCCGTTAGTGCGCGAGAAGAATGAGTTGGACTACGTCATTGTCAGCGACGGTGGAAAGCCGTTTGTAAACAGCAGCCAGCCGACGGAGTCTGGTGCCATCGTGCTCAAGGCGGCGCTGGACATCATGATGGAGCAAATACGTGGTCTGGAGTTTGACCGACTGCAATATCGTTTTCTGTCAGGGAAGGGACCCAAGCCAATGTGGTTTTCGATCGACAGTAAAGAAGGTCAAGCGCAGCAGGGCGACGCGGCGTTTGCGTCCGCCATTGATACGAATCTGCGCCGGTTGTCTGCCGAAGAGATGGACGTCTTGACTCGCCACGGTGCGGCTCTGGTTAAAGCACGACTATTGGCCTACGCCCCGGAACTTCTTTAGCGTGTACCGCCATGAGGATTGCTGCAAAGGGAGGGCATATGACCGACTACCCACCACCCGCCATGCGTAAACTGAGGGTTTATGCATTTGACCCGCAGGCCTCCACGCAGCTTGATACGGCTCGCATCAGCCACGCGACCATTCAGATTCCCTGGGAAGAGCGGTGGGAAGCCAGGGTGAAACCCGGCCCGGTCAACGAGTATTTTGAAGTCATAGACATCGATCCGAGCAGTGGGCAGTTTTACGACCCGGTGGATCTCAATGATCGTCATTTGCTGGCGCAGGACGGACTCACGCCTTCGGAGGGTGACCCACGCTTTCATCAGCAGATGGTGTTTGCCGTGGCGATGAAAACGGTGAAGCTGTTCGAGCGGGCGCTGGGGCGCAAGGTGTATTGGTGCCCGCAGTGGGATGAACGGTCCGGCTCTTACCAGCAGGTGCGCAAACTGCGCATTTATCCTCATGCGCTACGCGAAGCCAATGCTTATTACAGCAAAGAAAAAAAGGCTTTGTTGTTCGGTTACTTCAAGGCGTCCATGACCGATCCCGGCGTCAATCTTCCGGGCAGCTGGGTGTTCACGGCGTTGTCCCACGACATCATCGCCCACGAAACCACCCACGCCATTCTCGATGGTTTGCACCGTCGCTACAGTGAAGCGACCAGTGCCGATAGCCTGGCGTTTCATGAGGCGTTTGCTGACATCGTCGCCCTGATGATGCATTTCATGTTGCCGGAGGCAGTGTCCCAGCATGTTGCCGGCAATGGCGGCAGCCTCAACCAACGCTCCTGGATGAGCGGCCTGGCCCGGCAGTTCGGTGAAGCCACGGGACGCTATGCTGCGTTGCGCGAGGCCATCGATGACAAGGACAACCAGCAGTTGCCCGACCCGACCCTGTTGTCCAGGACAAGCGAGCCACACGCACGCGGTGCAATCCTGGTTGCCGCGGTCTTCGACGCCTTTATCAGTATCTATGAGCAACGCTCGGCCGATCTCTTGCGCCTGGCCGATGGGGCGGGGCGCACAGGCAGTCGCCTGCCACCGGAACTGGTTCAACGTTTAACCCGCGAAGCGACCAAATCGGCGGACCATGTCTTGCGCATGTGCATTCGTGCACTGGACTACTTGCCACCCGTGGATGTGAGGTTTGGTGAGTTCTTGCGTGGAATCATCACCGCTGACAGCGACCTGATTCCGGACGATCCGATGCAGTATCGCCTGGCGATGATTCAGGCATTCCGACGTCGCGGCATTCTGCCCGAAAAATGCCTGTCACTGGCACCGGACAGCCTGTTGTGGGAATCGCCTCGGGGTGCGCTGGCGGCCACTGAACTGCTGCATGCGGCGAAAGGGGAGGATGCGCTTGATATCACACCGCAATATCAACGGCACAAAGGCTTTCGCCAGGCCGAGAGTAATCGCAAGATCGTCTGGCATTGGATTATGAAGGTCTGCAACTCGGATTCCGGTTGGGCCGATGCACTGGGTGTGGTGTTCAATACCCATCGCACAAAAGACTACATTGCCGGCAGTCTCTTCCTTGGAGGGGACGTCAGTCGGCCTGCGGTCGAGGTACATTCGGTGCGTACCTGCCGTCGTGCAGGGCCTGACGGCCAGGATTTGCGTCAGCTGGTGATCGAAGTCACGCAAAAACGCCATGGTTTCCTCGATCCCAAGGTGCAAGCCACTCAGGATCAGCAGGACCTGGTCAGGACAGCGACACCTCCGGCCAGCGACTTCCAGTTCCGCGGCGGTGCGACGCTGATCATTGATCTGCGTGATGGCCAGGTGCGTTATGTCATATGCAAGCGCATCAATGACAACGATCGGCTCGAGTTTCAGCGCTGCTTTCTCGAGACGGGCTTTGGCAGTCTGGCGCTGACCTACCGTGGCGCAAACACTCAGGATAATCCGTTCGCCATGACCCATCGTGGAGTCTGAGGCCATGAGTACAAGTACCCCATCAGGGTCGGTGTCGGTGCGCATGTATCGCGGCATTCTGGGTGACTGTTTTTTGCTGCGCCATGAGTTGGACGCAGCCGCGGTCAAATACATCCTGATCGACTGTGGCGTATTGCAGGGCGTCAAGAATGCCAAAGACCGGATGACTGAGATTGTCCGTGATCTTCTGGAAACCACAGGCGGTAAACTTGATCTGCTGGTGGTGACCCATGAGCACCACGATCACCTGTCGGGGTTCCTGTATGAGCGGGAGTGCTTCCAGAGCAGTTTCGAGATCCGTGAGTTCTGGCTTGCCTGGACGGAGAGTCCCAATGATCCCACGGCAAACGCGTTGCGCGAGCGTTTCGACAAAACCAGGCAAGCGCTGTCGGCGCTGGCTAACCATTCAAAAATGGCCGCACTGAAGGGCAGTAACTTTCGCATAAAGACCATTCTGGAACTCAGTGCGTTCCTGGGCGAGGAAGGGCGTCCGACCGGTGCCAGCACGTTGCGCATGCTCAAGGAAAAAGCCACATCGGCTCGAACCCGTTATCTGGAACCGGGCGATGTCGTCAGTCCGACAACCATTGACGGGCTCAAGGCCTACGTCCTGGGGCCACCCAGGGACCAGAAGTATTTGCGCAAGGATTCGCCCGCCCGGGGCGCGAACAAAGAGGTGTACCTGAGCAATGAGGAGGATGCACACGCGATCAGTCTTCACCTCAAACAACTCGATGACGCTTGTATTGATAATGCTGACCTCCCATTTGCGAGTCCCCATCATCGGCCACTGGCCGAGGTGAAACTGCAAAATCCAAAGGACCGTACCATTACCCAGAAGCTGTACTTCGACCCCGCATCGGCGTCGCGACAAATCGATGACGAATGGTACTCATCCGCCGAGACGATGGCGTTGAAGATGGACTCCGACACCAACAACACCAGCCTGGTGCTGGCCTTTGAACTTCCGGACGGGCAGATCCTGCTGTTTCCAGGTGACGCTCAGGTAGGTAACTGGCTCTCGTGGGCCGAGCAGACCTATCCGCGAACTCCGGATCCGCAGCAGGGCGGTGCATTGACCGTCGATGACATCCTCGCACGTGTGACCTTGTACAAAGTCGGCCACCATTGCAGCCACAACGCCACACTGCGGCAGTTGGGGCTGGAGAAAATGACCGACGGCAGGTTGGTGGCGATGATTCCGGTGGTCACGCAAGTCGCTCAGGACAACGAATGGAACATGCCGTATCCCGAGCTTTATCAAGCCTTGAAGGACAGGACCCAAAAACGCGTTGTGATCGGTGACAGTGTGATCGCCGATGAAACGGCAACGTTCATGACACACCCAACCGCAGAAAAAAAACGAGCTGTTCTGGACTATCACCCAACGGGTTTGTGGGTGGAGGTCAAGATTTCCTTCTGAGCCGGATTTAAACGATCAAAGGTACAATCAGCGGTTTTGCAGCAAGCAAAGGGTTGGTCGCTGTGGTTTGTCTGAAAGACCGAGTGTCGCCTTCACGAGCAGGCCGGTACATTCAACATCACCCCCGATACCGCAGTGCCTCCAGCAACAATGCAAACGCCGGCGAACCCACCACCGCCATGCGCATGTCCGGCCCGATGCGCGTGGCGATCATACCTTGCGCCACGTCCTCGCCGAGGCGCACCCCGGCGTCGAAACCCTGGGCGGCGATGTCGACAAAGCCGTAGTCACAGCAGACTTCCACCGAGATATCCGGATACTGTGCCAGGAAGGGTTTGAGCACTGGCCACAGGATGAACTCCAGTGCGTGGTCCATCGCATTGATGCGGATATTGCCGGCGGGTGTGTCGCGCAGGTTGCTCAGCGCCGCCAAGCCGATTTCGATTTCCTCGAAGTGCGGGCCTATGGTTTCCAGCAAGTGTCGGCCGGCTTCGGTCGGCGATACGCTGCGGGTCGTGCGCGTCAGCAGGCGCAAACCCAATCTGCTTTCGAGGGCACGAATGGTATGGCTCAGCGCCGACTGGGAAACCCCGAGCTTGCCGGCCGCTTTGGTAAAGCTTCGCTCCCGCGCCACCGCGAGGAAGGCAAGCAGGTCATTGGCGTTTTCCCGCAGCATTCATGACGCTCCCTCATGGGTCTGACCTGATCTTAGCGCTTAAATCATCGGTGGCAATTTATCCAGCATCTTGTCCAGCGTGATCGGGTAGTCGCGCACCCGAATCCCGGTCGCGTTGTACACCGCGTTGGCGATGGCCGCACTGACGCCGCAAATACCCAGCTCGCCAACGCCCTTGGCTTTCATCGGCGAGGAAATCGGGTCGGTTTCATCGAGGAAGATCACCTCTTGGTGGGGGATGTCGGCATGCACCGGCACCTCGTACCCGGCCAGGTCATGATTGACGAAAAAGCCCAGGCGCTTGTCCACGACCAGGTCTTCCATCAGCGCCGCGCCGACACCCATGGTCATCGCGCCAATCACCTGGCTGCGTGCCGAGGTCGGATTGAGAATACGCCCGGCTGCGCACACCGCCAGCATCCGGCGCACGCGGGTTTCCCCGGTGGCGCTGTCGACCGCGACTTCGACAAAGTGCGCGCCGAAGGTCGATTGCTGGTACTTCTTGCTCAGCTCGCCGAATTCGATGCTGTCCTCGGCGACGATTTCACCCGTCTGCGCCGCATTGCGCAACGGCATGCTTTTGCCTGCCGCGCGTACCTCGCCATCGGTGAATACCGCCTCGTTGACCTTCACCCCCAGACGTTGCGCAACGGCCTCACGAAGTTTGACGCAGGCGGCATACACCCCCGCCGTCGAGCAGTTGCCGCCGAACTGCCCACCCGAGCCTGCCGAAACGGGAAAGCTCGAATCGCCCAAGCGCACGACCACGTTGTCGAGGCTGACGCCCAGCATTTCCGCCGCCGTCTGGGCAATGATCGTGTAGCTGCCGGTGCCGATATCGGTCATGTCGGTTTCCACGGTTACGATTCCCTGATCATTCAAGCGAACACGGGCCCCGGACTTCACCAGCAGGTTATTGCGAAAGGCGACACCGACCCCCATGCCGATCAGCCAGCGGCCCTCGCGCTGTGAGGCCGGTTGCGCATGCCGTTGGCTCCAGCCAAAACGATCGGCCCCGGTGCGCAGGCATTCGACCAAATGGCGCTGGGAAAAAGGCCGATCCGGTTTCGTGGGATCGACCTGGGTGTCATTGATGATTCGAAACTCTACCGGGTCGAGTTTCAGCTTCTCCGCCATCTCGTCCATGGCAATTTCCAGCGCCATCATTCCCGGCGTTTCGCCCGGTGCACGCATGGCGTTGCCTTCCGGCAAGTCGAGTGTCGACAGGCGCATGGCCACCCGACGGTTTTCCCCGGCGTACAGCAGTTTGCTCGGTTGCGCGGCGAGTTCCACCTTGCCGCCGGGCAAGTCGCCGGACCAGCCTTCGTGCGCCATGGCGATGATCTTGCCGTCGCTGCCGGCGCCGATGCGGATGCGTTGAATAGTCGCCGGGCGGTGGGTGCAATTATTGAAGATCAGTGGCCGTGCCAGCGCCACTTTCACCGGCCTGCCGGCCATGCGCGCCCCCAGGGCTGCAAGGACTGCGTCGGCGCGGATGAACAATTTGCCGCCGAATCCTCCGCCGATGTACGGCGAGATCAGGCGCACATTTTTCTTCGGTATACCGAGGGTGGTCGCCAGGTCGGTGACGGACCAATCAATCATCTGGTTCGACGTCCACAGGGTCAGGCGGTCACCTTCCCAAGCGGCCATCGAGGCCATGGGCTCCATCATCGCGTGGGCCTGATCGGGCGTGGTGTAGGTTGCGTCCAGTTGCACCGGTGCCGCCGCGAACGCCGTTGCAAAATCCCCATGCAGGGTGTCCGCCATCTGCTCCTTGGGTTCCACCGCCGAGCCGCGGGAGCTGGCGAGATCGAACGCCCCATCCGTGCTGGTGTAGGTAATGTCCAGCCGTTCTGCGGCGGCGCGTGCCTGTTCGAAGGTTTCTGCTACCACCAAGGCCACGGCCTGGTGGTAGTGCTGAATGTCCGGCCCACCGAGCAGCTTGGCGGTGTTGTATTTGCCTTTGCCGAGCTTGCCGGCATTCGCGGCGGTGACGATGGCGATCACCCCTGGCGCCGACTGTGCCGGCTCCAGGTTCATCGAAGCAATGCGGCCCTTGGCAATGGCCGAACCGACCACCACGCCATAGGCCTGGTTTGGCACGGCGTCATGCTGTTCGTAGGCGTAACGCGACTGCCCTGTGGTTTTCAGCGGCCCTTCGATGCGCGTGGTGGCGTGGCCGATGACCTTGCCTTGGTCGATGGGGTTGGTGGTGGCCGGGGTGTCGAATTTCATGCCTGGGCCCTCGCTTGCGCCATCACTAGAGCGAGCGTGCGCTCGACCAGCGTCAGTTTGAAGGCGTTTTCATGGGTGGGTGTGGCGCCGGCCAGTAACTGTTCGGCGAGCGCTTTTGCGCCTTTGGCCATCGCTGTTTCAGCGGTTTCTACGCGCCACGGTTTGTGCGCGACGCCGCCGAGGGCAATGCGACCGGAACCGTCCTGCTGGATCACCGCGGCCACCGAGACAAGGGCGAATGCGTAAGAGGCGCGGTCACGAACTTTCTGGTAAATGTGCGTGCCGCCAATCGGCGCTGGCAAGGTCACGGCGGTAATCAGCTCGTGCGGCGCCAAGGCGGTTTCGATGTTCGGCGTATTGCCGGGCAATCGATGCAGGTCGGCGATGGCAATGACGCGTGTCGTGCCGTCGGGTCGAACCGTTTCGACCTGGGCATCGAGCGCGCGCATTGCCACGGCCATGTCGCTGGGATGGGTGGCAATGCAGGCATCGCTGACACCGATAATGCCCAACTGCCGACTGAATCCGCCAATGGCGGCGCAGCCACTGCCGGGCTGGCGCTTGTTGCAGGCCTGATGGGTGTCATAGAAGTACGGGCAGCGCGTGCGTTGCAGCAGGTTGCCGGCGGTCGTGGCCATGTTACGCAGCTGTCCGGAAGCGCCGGCGAGGAGGGCGCGGGAGAGCACCCCGTAATCCTTGCGGATGCGCGCGTCGGCGGCGAGGTCGGTGTTCCTGACCAACGCACCGATTCTCAAACCACCTTCTGGCATGTCTTCGATGCGGTCCAGAGCCAGGTCGTTTACGTCGATAAGTTGCGTCGGCGTCTCGATGTCCAGCTTCATCAGGTCCAACAGATTGGTGCCGCCAGCGATGAAGCGCGAGCCATGGACCTGCGCGGAGAGCGAGGCGGCTTCGGCCGGCGACTGGGCGCGTAAATAGGTAAAGGGCCTCATGCGCTGGTCTCCGCGACTTCGGTGATCGCTTCGATAATGTTGGAGTACGCACCGCAGCGGCAGATGTTGCCGCTCATGCGCTCCTGGAGTTCGCTGGCGATTAGCTTGGGTGGTTCGGTGAGACTCGGGCTGGCGTGGCTGGGAATGCCATCGCGGATTTCCCCCAGCACCGCGACCGCCGAGCAGATCTGCCCCGGCGTGCAATAGCCGCATTGATAGCCGTCATGCTTGATGAACGCCGCCTGCATCGGATGGAGCTTGTCCGGCGTTCCGAGCCCTTCAATGGTGGTGACCTTCGAGCCTTCGTGCATCACCGCCAGTGTCAGGCAGGAATTGATGCGGCGACCGTCGACAATCACCGTGCAGGCGCCGCATTGACCGTGGTCGCAACCCTTCTTGGTGCCGGTGAGCTGCAGGTGTTCGCGCAACAGGTCGAGCAGGGTGGTGCGGGTGTCGAGTTCCATTGTCTGTTGCGCACCGTTGATCCAGATCGACACTTTGGTTTTGACCGGCAGCGCCGCGTTGGCGGCCGATGCTTGTGCAGAAATGAACGGAGGCAGGATCATGGCCGCTGCTGTTACCACGCCCACTATCAGCAATTCTCGTCGGGAAATCGTCATCACGTCGAGCATCGGTGCGTTTCCTATGGTTGATTGGTGATTACAGCTCTCATCCAATGACTGACCTGCGTGGTCAGGGAAATGTTTTTGCGGTTTTCGGCTATAGAGTTATGCGTGTGGCTCATGAGTCGATCAAGACAGGCGAGTAACGCGGTCCGGCACGCTATGATAGGCAGCCGCGCCCATTCCCCGGAGTCAATCCCAGCAATGCCCCAGATCACCCACTACAAAACCCCGTGCCCTGAGTCGGTCAACAGTCAGATCCTGCAGATGGTGGTCGACAACCTGACCGACATCAGCATGGTCGCCATCGCGCCGAGCAACCTGTTGTACAACGTCTACCAGTACGCGATTGGCTACGAGGTGCACCTGTACCTGGAGGCATTGAACGGGGCGAAAGGGATTGAGGTGGAATTGATCGTCGCCACGGATCTGGACGATCTGGACAAGGTCGTCGGTTTCCTGTTGTACCTGCCGGTCAAGGACGATCCCGACGCGTGCAGCGTGGCCTATATGGCCGTGGATGCCGGTCATCGGCGACAAGGGATTGCGCGCAGGATGCTGCGGGAGATGGTCGGTCGTTATCCGCATGCCGAGCTGACGTGCGCAGTGGCCAAGGTGCCGTACTTTGAGTCGATGGGCTTTCAGGTGGTGGGCGTGCGCGCCACCCAGGTGCTGATGAACACCCGCGATCACGGCAGCGACGGCTTGATGGCGCTGCTGGATGTGGCGCCGATCTATAGCTCGCTGGAGGTGCGGCAGATTCATACCTACCTGCTGCAAAAGCACGGCAAGCGTGCGATGCTTGATGCGGAGAAGCAGCGAGACCGGCATCTGGATCAGTTGACGCGCAAGGCCAATGAGTTTGTCCGCGAGCGATTGGAAAAACGCGACTAATAACTGTGGGAGCGAGCTTGCTCCCACATTGGTTCGCGTGTGATCAGGACAGCTTCACATTCATGGTAATCCGCGCCGTGAACACCTTCTTGCCTTCCACATCGTGAATGTCCACTGGCACGATCTTGTCGCCTTCCGAACTCCAGTCCACCGCTTCGCCATCAGCCACCGCCGTCACATCACTTTTGGCCTTGGCCAAGTATTCGACCGTCATGCCTTTGGGAATCCAGCGTGCGCCTTTCGGAATGGACACGTCGGTCATCATCCCGGCCGCCAGCTCGGCCGCATTGCACATCGCTATCGCATGCACGGTGCCCAAATGGTTGGTGATCTCCCGGGCGAACGGCACCTGGACGGTGGCGGAGCCTTTGCGCAGGTCCGTGACCTGCGGATTGATGGTAGAGAAGTAGGGCGCCACTTGGCAGGCCATTTTGCTGAACGCTTGCGGGCCTGCACTGCTGAACATGCTGAGGAATTGACTCATTGGTTGAAACCTCCTGGATGGCGAATTTGCAGAATGTTGTTCCGTCACAGAATATTGTTCTGTAACGGAACAGTATTCTGTCGGCGCGAAATCTGTCAACCTAGCATCAGCCTCAACCTTGGACTTTTTTGGACTGCATCCGCATGGAAACTGCCGATTTACTCGAACGCTGTTACCCCGGCCGCCGCGCCGAACTCAAGCGCGACATCTTCAGAAAGTCCCTCAAACTGTTTAACAAGCAGGGCATCGAGGCCACCACCATCGAGATGATTCGGGCCGAGTGCGATACCAGCGTCGGCGCGATCTACCACCACTTCGGCAACAAGGAAGGGCTGGTGGCGGCGTTGTTTTTCACGGCGCTGGACGATCAGGCCAAGCTGCGCGACAGCTACCTGGCCGACGCCGAAACCACCCAGGCGGGCGTTCACGCGTTGGTGCACAGCTACGTCGATTGGGTCGATAGCCAGCCTGAGTGGGCGCGTTTTCAATATCACGCTCGATTCGCCGTCACCAAAGGTCCGTTCAAGGACGAACTGGTGACGCGCAACAAGGCGCGCAACAAACTGCTGTTCGAGTGGCTGGGCGCCTCGGAGCGGGTCGAAGTGTTGCGCGGTTATCCGCCAGAGTTGCTGCCGTCATTGATCATCGGCCAGGCCGAGAGCTACTGCCGCGCCTGGTTGTCGGGTCGGGCCAAGGGCAGTCCGAAAGCGTATCGGGATCTGTTGGCCGACGCGGCGTGGCGCTCGATTGCCACATTCGAAAACCAATGACGCCCCCTTGTAGGAGCGAGCATGCTCGCGAAAAACCTGAGCACGCCGCGGGGTGTCAGGCTTCCAGCGCTATCGTTAACGGCCATCGCGAGCAGGCTCGCTCCTACAGGGGATTTGCGGTGGTATCAGAATGCACAAAGCCCGGCCAGGTGCCGGGCTTTTCAGTGTCTGGTTTTCGCGCATTTAAAAAAAGAGCCTCAAAGCTCTTTGATGGGGAGAAGTGGAGCCATTGAGGCTCAAGATGCGCATGAAGCAGGCGGTGAGCTTGATAGGGGTTCAGTGCACTCACCACCTGCGCAACGGCTTGGACAAGCAAGCGGCTGCGCAACTCCATCGTAGGAAGATGGGGGGGCGGTCTCAAGTACCACTAGTCGAATCCCCCCACAAGTGTCAGCTTCTGCGATTGCGTTCCCCGGGCCAACCGGCCTGATTCAGGGCCTCGAGCAGCGTTTCGGCATCCAGCCCCGGCACCGCGTGGCCGTTACCTTCGGTCGTTTCGGCGGCGAGCAAGGCGTTGATGATGGCTTCTTCAACGGCCTCGGTCGCCGCCAGGAACAATTCGCTGATGTGATCGTTGTTGACCATGTTCAGGTTGTCACAGGTCGGCGCTTTTTTGCTCTCGTAAGCCGCCGGTGGTACATGCCGGTTGCCGGTGGCGAAAGCGATGAAGATGTCGCCGCTGTGGTCTTCATTACCGCCACCGGTGCGGGCCAGGCCTAGGCTGGCGCGCTGGGCCAGGCGTGTGCATTGGTGCGGCAGCAACGGCGCATCGGTGGCCAGGCACACCACGATCGAGCCCATGCCCGGATGCGGCAGTGAAGCCTTGAGAAACGGTGAGTCGACCTGCTCCATGTAGCGCCCGACCGGGTAGCCATCGACGCGCAACTCATTGCGGATGCCATGGTTGGCCTGAACAATCGCGCCAACCGTCCAGCCGCCCTGGGCATTGTTCAACCGTCGCGAAGCGGTGCCGATGCCGCCCTTGAACTCGTGACAGATCATGCCGCTGCCGCCGCCGACATTGCCTTCGGCTACCGGGCCGCCCACAGCCGTGCGCAAGGCTTCGGCCACATGCTCGACGTTAACGTGAAAGCCGTTGATGTCATTGAGCAAGCCGTCGAAGGTTTCCAGCACCACCGGCATGTTCCAGTAGAGCCGCCCGTCGTCCGGTTGCTGCTCACGGTCCAGCACGATCAATGCATCGCGCACCACGCCCAGGCTATGGGTGTTGGTAAAGGCGATCGGGCTGGTCAATAGACCGGCCTCGCGAATCCACTCAAGGCCCGTCGCATCGCCGTTGCCATTGAGCACATGGACCCCGGCAAAACACGGTTGCTGGCTGGTGGAACCGGCACGGGGTTCGATCACGGTAACCCCGGTGAGGATATCGCGACCCTTGGCGGTGCGACCGCGCACATTGCTGTGGCCGACCCGCACGCCGGGTACATCGGTGATGGCGTTGAGGGGGCCGGGTTGCAGTTGGCCGAACTGGATGTTGAGGTCGCGGGCACGTGGTTTCATGGTTTCTCTCGTCTTCAAAT
Organism: Pseudomonas sp. LBUM1649; assembly: GCF_059716155.1. NCBI lineage: Bacteria > Pseudomonadati > Pseudomonadota > Gammaproteobacteria > Pseudomonadales > Pseudomonadaceae > Pseudomonas > Pseudomonas sp. LBUM1649. The sequence goes on along the minus strand of NZ_CP166807.1, from coordinate 4,213,977 downwards.
TCGTGGTGGAAAAATGCTTTTGTGAGCACCGCATTCCCTGTGGGAGCGAGCCTGTGGCGAGGGGATTTATCCCCGTTGGGCCGCGAAGCGGCCCCAGCATTCCTTCAGGCACACCGAGTTGTCTGGCTTTGCGACTGCTTCGCAGCCTTACGGGGATAAATCCCCTCGCCACAGGCCCACTCCCACAGGGGATTGCGCCGGTTTACTGCCCGTTTTTGACCTTGCTCCAGATCCGCGTACGCACGCGCTCGGTGGCCGGTGGCAAGGGTTGCAGGGTGAACAACGTGGCCAGGGCTTCGGCCGACGGGTAAACAGCAGGGTTGGTGCGCGTAGCTTCCGCCACCAGCGCTGTCGCGCTGCGGTTGCCGTTGGGGTAGTTGAGGTGATTACTGACCGGGGCGATGACTTCGGCGCGCATCAGGTAATCGATGAAGGCCAGGCCCTGTTGCGGATGCGGTGCGTCCTTGAGTAATACAAGCGTGTCGAACCACACCGGCGCGCCTTCCTTGGGCAAGCTGTAGGCAATCTTCACGCCATTGCCGACCTGCTCGGCGGTGGCCTTGGCTTCGAGCATCGCGCCCGACCAACCCACGGCGACGCAGATGTTGCCGTTGGACAGGTCACTGATGAACTTCGACGAATTGAAATAGGCGATATGCGGGCGCAGCTTGAGCAGCAGCGCTTCGGCCTTCTTGTAGTCCTCGGGGTTGGTGCTGTTGGGCGGCAGGCCCAGGTAGTGCAGGGCGACCGGCAGCATTTCCGAGGGCGAGTCGAGCATCGCCACGCCGCATTCGCCGAGTTTGGCCAGGTTTTCTTCCTTGAACACCAGGTCCCAGGAGTCCACCGGGGCCTTGTCGCCCAGCACGGCGCGCACCTTATCCACGTTGTAGCCGATGCCGTTGGTGCCCCACAGATACGGCACGGCGTACTGGTTGCCCGGATCGTTGCTGGCCAGTTTCGCCAGCAGATCGGTGTCCATGTTCTTGAAATCCGGCATTTGGGCGTGAGGCAAAGGGGCGAGGGCACCAGCCTTGATCAGGGTCGGCAAACTAAAGTTGCTGGCCACCACTACGTCGTAGCCGCTGCGGCTGGTCAGCAGTTTGCCTTCGAGGACTTCGGCACTGTCAAAGGTATCGTAGACCGGCTGGATACCGGTGTCCCGCTTGAAGTCATGCAGGGTGTTCGGGCCGATGTAGTCGTACCAGTTGTACACGTGCACAGTTGGGCCATCGGCAGCAACCGCAGTCAGCGAGGCCACCAGACAGGCGCCCATCCCCAGATTGAAATACGAGCGGTGACCACTCATGATGCGGCACTCCTGGCCTGCTGCAGGCCGGTGATGATCAGGAGCTTGCAGCGTATCGACCGGGGTGGCCGTTACCCATTCCCATCATGGGTTACTCGAAAGGGGTAGTGCGTGGACGCGTTGTTGAAAGAGTTGCCGCTGCACCAGGGATTGGCGCGGGTATTTGGCGCGGTGGGCCAGGACGGGTTCTGGCGTGCGCTGGTCGACACCCTGCGCTTGCTGGTACCGCTGGACAACGCCTTGGTCGCAGTGATGCAACCGGGAAGGGTGCCGCGCTTGCTGATCGATTTCGACTCCAAGGACAGCGGCGACGAACATGAAGAACTGGCGGACTACAGCGCCGGCATGTACCTGCTCGATCCGTTTTACCTGGCCGTATGCGCCGGCATCGCCGATGGCTTACACAGCCTCGATTCGGTGGCGCCCGATCAGTTCCAGCAGAGCGAGTATTACCTGAGCTACTTCCGCACGGTGGTGGGTGGGGACGAGTTGCAGTTCATGCTCAACGTTGACGGCGCCGTACTCGGTTTATCCCTGGGCCGCTCGACCCGCTTCACACTGCAAGAGCAGGGCCGCTTGCTGTGCGTGCGCGACTGGGTGCTGGCCGCGATGCGTCGGCACCTGCAATTGCTCCCGCCGGAAGGCCCGGCTGTCGAAGCTGTAGCTGGGGACCTGGCGACCTTGCTCGATCGCTTCGACGCTCGCCTGTCGGTCCGCGAAATCGAAACCGCACGCCTGATTCTCCAGGGCTTCTCCAGCAAGGCCATCGCCCAGCAAATGGGCATTTCCCCGGAGACGGTGAAGGTGCATCGGCGCAATCTCTATCACAAGCTCAACGTGAACGGGCATGGTGAATTGTTTGCGTTGGTGCTCAATCCGCCAGGGTAAACACCAACGCCTTCAACCCACACTCAACATCGGCATCCGCAAACTCCGGCGGATTGTCCAGCCGTTGTTCAAACCGCAGGCTTGGCGCTTCACGGGTCACGCCGTCGATGAGGAAGTCCGCACCGAAGGCAGGGTCGTTCATGCAGGCCAGCACCGTGCCTTGGGGGCTGAGCAGTTCCGGCAGGCGACGCAGCACCCGTTGGTAGTCCTTGGTCAGCAGGAAACTGCCTTTCTGAAACGACGGCGGGTCGATGATGACCAGATCGTACGGGCCCTTGCCGATGACTTTGCCCCAGGACTTGAACAGGTCGTGGCCGAGGAAAGTCACCTTGCCGAGGTCATGTCCGTTGAGCCGGTGATTGTCGCGACCGCGGCTCAGGGCCGGGCTGGACATGTCCAGGTTGACCACGTGGGTCGCGCCGCCTTCGATGGCCGCCACCGAGAAGCCGCAGGTGTAGGCGAACAGGTTCAGCACCCGTTTGCCCTGGGCATTGGTCCGCACCCAGTCGCGGCCATAGCGCATGTCGAGGAACAGCCCGGTGTTCTGTTTGCGCCCCAGGTCCACCCGATATTTCAGACCGCCCTCGGTGATGGTCATTTCCTCGATGACGTCCCCGAGTAGCCATTCGGTGGTGCTTTGCAGCAGGTAGCGATGTTGTAGCAGCAGGGTATGCGCGCCGGATTGCGCCCATGCCGGTGACTGCGTGACGTCCAGCAACAGCTGCTTCAAAGCGTCCAGTTGCGCCGTTTCCGGTTCCTTGAACAGCGACACCAGCACCACGCCCTGCAACCAGTCGACGGTCAGTTGTTCGAGCCCCGGCCAGCAGCGGCCGCGGCCGTGGAACAGGCGGCGGGTTTCGGCGGGGGCGGCCGCCAGGGCGGTCGACAAATGCGCGTGGAGGGTGGCGAGGGCTTCAGGGTTCATCGGTCTGGGTCGGTAATCTGGGGGGGCGGCATTTAACCATAATTGCGCCCACAGATTTGTGGTGAGTTATCACGTTTAATTTAACTTTACGTGAGGATTTGGCGATCTTCCGGCCCCCATACTCGGCTCCAACGAACAACAACCGGGAGCCGGACATGTCGCAGTCAACTGCTTCACCCAAGGCCAGCCATCCACGCTGGCTACGGCTCACCCATTGGCTGAACGCCCTGGCGGTGCTGGTGATGGTTACCAGCGGTTGGCGCATCTACAACGCCTCACCGCTCTACGATTTCAGCTTTCCCAAGTCGATCACCCTTGGCGGCTGGCTTGGCGGCGCCTTGCAATGGCACTTCGCGGCGATGTGGTTTCTCGCGCTTAACGGCCTCGGCTACCTGATCATCAACCTGGCCAGTGGCCGCCTGAAACGACGCTTCTTCCCGGTTTCCCCCAAAGGTGTGCTGCAGGACCTGTGGGCCGCGTTGCGGGGCCGGTTGGGGCATGCCGACCTGAGTCATTACAACCAGGTGCAGCGTGTGGCGTACCTGTTCGTGATGGTCGATATCACGCTGCTGGTGATCTCCGGGCTGGTGCTGTGGAAGTCGGTGCAGTTCCCGCTGTTGCGTGAATTGCTGTGGGGCTACGAAGGTGCGCGCCATGTGCACTTCATCGCGATGGCGTTGTTGGTGGCATTTGTCGCGGTGCACCTGGTGATGGTGGCACTGGTTCCAAAAACGCTGCTGGCCATGATCGTTGGTCGCAAGGAGCACGTATGAACAAGCGCATTCAAGGCTCCGGGCTGGACGAGTCGTCCATCCTGACCGACGCCCGGAAAATCCTCGCCCCGCAGATCGAAGACCGCTCACGCCGCTCGTTCCTGCTGCGTGGCCTGACACTTGGCGGCGTGGCCATGTTGTCCGGTTGCAACCTCACCGACAACGACAGCGTCGAGACCGCGTTGTCGTCCATGTCGCGCTTCAACGACCGGGTGCAAGGCTGGCTATTCAACCCCAATGCCATGGCGCCGACCTATCCGGCGTCGATGATCACCCGGCCATTCCCGTTCAATGCCTTCTACGGCATCGACGAGGCGCCGACGGTGGAGGAGCAGAGCTACCGGCTGGAAGTCACCGGCCTGGTGGCGGACAAGCGCAGTTGGCGCCTCGAAGAGTTGCGCGCCATGGCGCAAACCGAGCAGATCACCCGGCATATCTGCGTCGAAGGCTGGAGCGCGATCGGCCGTTGGGGTGGCGTGCGCTTCAGCGATTTCCTCAAACGGGTCGGAGCCGACACCGACGCCAAATACATCGGCTTCAAGTGCGCCGACGATTACTACACCAGCATCGACATGGCCACCGCACTGCATGCGCAAACCCTGTTGACACTGACCTATGACGGCGCCGTGCTGCCGCGCGAATACGGCTTCCCGATGAAGCTGCGCATGCCCACCAAGCTCGGCTACAAGAACCCCAAACACATCCAGGCGATTTTCGTCAGCAACACCTACAGCGGCGGCTACTGGGAAGACCAGGGCTACAACTGGTTCGGTGGCAGCTGATGAAGTCCCGGCAATACCCCTCGTCCACACCCCATGCATCAAGGAGTTTCATCATGAAAAAGTTGACCACCGTTGTTCTGTCCATGTGCCTGGCCATCGGCGCCGCCAGTGTCTTTGCTGCCGATACGATGAGCAAGGACAGCATGAGCAAAGACTCGATGTCCAAGGACGCCATGCACAAAGACGAAATGAAAAAGGACGCCATGGCCAAGGACACGATGAAAAAAGACAGCATGTCCAAGGATGCAATGAGCAAGGACGGCATGAAGAAAGACGCCATGTCCAAGGACGCCATGAAAAAAGACCCGATGTCCCAGTAACGCAAACCTTCATTCGGGGTGTGACCTGAGCTCATGCCCCCATGACATTTGATAGCTTGGTAATATTGCAACGTCCTCAGAAACACCGATTTCGTCGACCGTTTGTATCAAAAATGAATTTCCGCAGAAGCCGCTGCTCATACTTGTAGGTAGCGGATTTCGAGCCCGCGTATTTATTGGTGCGATCAGGGAGCGGCAAGGTCATGAGTCGAGTATCGACAGCGGGCGAACACCTTCCTGGCGGGTTGATTCTGGTGGTTGAAGACGACCCGCTGATCCTGGAATTTCTCTGTGAAATTCTTCAGGACGAAGGTTATGTGGTGCAAGCGCAGACCAATGCGGACGCAGCATCGGTGTATTTGCAGGGGCATGCGCCCGAAGTCGGGATGTTGCTTACGGACATCACCATGCCGGGCACGCTCAACGGCGCGGACCTGGCCAATCTGTTCGGTGATCGTTGGCCGGACAAACCGATCATGATCATGTCCGGCTTCGAAACCCCGGCCAGCTCCGGGGTTCGGCATGAGGTGTCGTTCATCAAGAAACCCTGGGCGCTGGGGCAGCTACTTGATTGCGTAGACAGCGCCCTCAAGTCTCGTCGGACCCTGTAGGAGCTGCCGCAGGCTGCGATCTTTTGACTTTGATTTTAAAAAGCCAAATCAAAAGATCGCAGCCTGCGGCAGCTCCTACATTGATCGTGTACATTGCAGGAATCCCGCTGATCCTTGATAGGAAGGGCCCTTTGCCTGCTCCCACATCCGTCTTCAATGTCCCTTACCGCGCCTTCCTCTTCGACATGGACGGCACCATCCTCACCTCGATTGCCGCCGCCGAGCGAGTCTGGGCCACCTGGGCCAGGCGCCATGGTGTCGATGTCGAGACCTTCCTGCCCACTATTCACGGCGCCCGCGCAATCGACACTATCAATCGCCTGGCGTTGCCTGGCGTCGATGCCGCGGCTGAAGCGGCGTGGATCACCGAAGCTGAAATCGAGGATGTCGATGGCGTTGAAGAGGTGGCTGGCGCGGCGGCTTTTCTCCAGTCTTTGCCCGCTCATCAATGGGCGATCGTGACCTCTGCACCAAGGGCGCTGGCATTGCGGCGGATGGCAGCCGCGGGGATTCCCGAGCCGGATGTGATGGTCACTGCCGAAGACGTCACCGCCGGTAAACCCGACCCGGCCGGTTATCGATTGGCTGCGCAGCGGCTGGGTGTCGAGATATCGGATTGCCTGGTTTTCGAGGATGCGACGGTAGGCATTCTTGCGGCCGAGGCGGCGGGGGCGGATTTGCTGATCGTTACGGCGACGCATGAACAGCCGATTGTGACGGCGCATGCCACGGTGGCAAGTTATGACGAAGTTGTGGCCCGTGTAGACACCGACGGCGTGATTCGACTTAACACAATCTAATGTGGGACTTAGTAGATTTTAGGAATCAACCGCCAGCTCCGGGCGCAATAAGCCTCATATTCACCACCAAATTGCGCCCGTAACAGCGCTTCCTCGGCGTGAATGCGCGCGATCAGCGGAATCACGGTCAGCGCGGCCAGGAGCAGCCCGACCCCCGAACGAAAGGCCAGCGCCCAACCCACGGCAATCACCAACATCCCCAGGTAACTGGGGTTGCGCAAGCGGCGATAGATCCCATCGGTTACCAGGCTATGGCCCGGCTGAATCGCCACCAGTCCACTGAAGCGTTTGCCGAGCACGAACACCGGCCACATTCGCAGCACGCCGCCGATGATGAAGAGCAGCGCCCCGAGCCAACGCATGCCCTCGCCACCGAAGGTCCAGAAGTCAATCCGGTCGGTGTAGGCCGGGAAAAAACCGCTCAACAATCCGATCACCCCGAACGCTGGCAGCACCCAGCGATTGGCTCGGTCCTCGCGTTCACCGGAGCTTAGGTTGACCTCGGTAAACAGCGAAGCAATGGTCATGACCAGCGTTGCCAGGGCAACAACCACCAAGGCTGCATGGGAGAAAAACGCCGCCATGCCGCCCAGCCCCCAAATCGCCAGCCAGAGGTAAGCGAGGGTAGAGACGATGGCAAAAAACGCCAGTTTTGCGGAGATTTTCATAGGCGATTCCCATAGGGCTGCCGACACTCTTCAGTGTAGCGCCGATCGTTCCCACGCTCTGCGTGGGAATGCCTCAAGGGACGCTCCGCGTCCAGTGACGCGGAGCGTCACGGGCTGCATTCCCACGCAGAGCGTTTGGGAACGATCAGACTTCCAGCCGCGCATTGCGCCTGATCACCTGCGGCGGCTGCCCGAACGCTCGAAGGAACGCTTCGCGCATGCGCCGAGGATCAAGAAAGCCGGTTTCCAAAGCGACCTGCTCAAGCGTCAGGCGCCCACGTTCGAGCATCTGCCGTGCCGCCTCCAGGCGCAGGTTTTCGATGGCTTTAGCCGGCGACTGGCCGGTTTCGGCGCGAAATGCCCGGCTGAACTGCCGCGGGCTGAGACGCGCCACCTGCGCCAGTTGTTCCACCGATAACGTTTGGGCGAGGTGTTCCCTGGCGTAGCCGAGGACGGTCTGAATGCGGTCGGATTTCGGCTGCAGTTCCAGCAGCGCCGAGTGTTGTGACTGGCCGCCGGCACGGTGGTGGTACATCACCAGTTTCTGCGCCACGGCACGTGCGAGTTCGGCGCCGTGGTCCTTTTCGACCATGGCCAGCGCCAGATCGATGCCGGCGGTCATGCCGGCGGAGGTCCAGATCGAACCGTCGATCACGTAGATACGGTCGGCTTCTACCTTGATCGATGGAAAGCGTTCTTGCAGTTGCCGTGCATAAGCCCAGTGCGTGGTTGCCCGCCGGCCCTCGAGCAATCCGGCCTGGGCCATCACAAAGGCTCCGGAGCAAATCGACGCGGTGCGGCGCGCGGTTCTGGCGCTGGCACGCAAGTAGCCGAGTACGCCCTCGGGTGCCTGTTCGAGGATGGCGTCGCCACCGACCACGATCACCGTATCGAACACCCGCTCGTCGAACGCCTCGGTGCCGACACTCAGGCCACCGGAAGCGCGCAAGGTGCGGCCGTCTTCGGACAGTACACGCACGTCATACAGGGCTTCACCAGCGCTGAAGTTGGCGTACTCGAACACCGACATGGCCGCCAGCGCCATGGACTGGAAACCCTCGAAAACCACAAACGCCACGCTAATCATCTGCAGGTCCTCAAAACGCTGATGTCCGAAAAACGTAGATTAAACGTCATTTGCGACGGGCACGAGTCAATTTATAACTGCTCATGGCTGGCGACTGTCTCGCCTCACTGTGAAGGAAATTGAACATGGCTCTCTCCTCCAAAGGCACTGCACTGATCACTGGCGCCTCTTCCGGCATCGGCGCGGTGTATGCCGACCGTCTCGCCCGGCAGGGTTATGACCTGATTCTGGTCGCGCGCAGTCAGGCAAAACTCAATGCCCTGGCCAACCACCTGAGTGACTCGACCGGCCGCACTGTGGAAGTGGTTGCCGCGGATTTGAAAGACAAGGCCGGCTTGCTGCGGGTCGAACAGATTCTGCGTAGCGACGCTAGCATCACCCTGTTGGTCAACAACGCCGGAGTCGGCGCGGTCATGCCGTTGCTCGGCAGCCCCGTGGATGACATGGAAGACATGATCACCCTCAACATCACCGCGCTGACACGCCTGGCCTTTGCTGCGGTACCGGGCTTCGTCGCGCGTGGTGCCGGGACCGTGATCAACATTTCCTCGATCGTCGCCATCGCTCCGGAAATCCTCAACGGCGTATACGGCGGGACCAAGGCCTTTGTCCTGGGGCTGAGCCAATCGATGCATCGTGAACTGGCAGATAAAGGCATTCGTATCCAGGCCGTACTGCCGGGCGCGACCGCCACCGACTTCTGGAGTGAGGCCGGCAATCCGGTCGAGAACCTGCCACAGGAGATCGTGATGTCCGCCGAAGACATGGTCGATGCCGCACTGGTGGGGCTGGAGATGGGGGAAGTGGTGACCATTCCGGGATTGCACGACGGGGAGCAGTGGGATCGCTACGAAGCCCAGCGCCAGGTGCTTTCCGGGTTGTTCGGCAATTCCACGGCAGCGGCGCGTTATCGTTAACTAAAAGATCGCAGCCTCGCTTCGCTCGACAGCTCCTAGAGGTGACGTTAATCCCCTGTAGGAGCTGTCGAGCGAAGCGAGGCTGCGATCTTTTGATCTTTGCTATTGACCAGCCGGCACGCCTTCCTGGACGAGGATGGCGCGAGCCAGATCTTCGTCGCTAGCGCTGTTGAGGTCTGGATGTTCCTGGCGAATCCGCTGCAATACCTGCTCCAGATAAGCGCCGCGAATTGCACCGCCACTGGCCACGAAGCTGGAGGCGTCATCCCGGGCGGGAATCATCAGTTTGTGGTCCTTGAACGTCGAGTACAGCGAGGCGGAAACCCCGGCCGACGTGGCGACATCTTTTGCATCCACCTTGGCCATCGCGGAGCCGACGGGTAAGCACAGCAAAATGGAAGAAATGATAATCAGACGGCGCATGACGGTGTCCTCTGAAGGCGTGACGCAAAAAGGAAGTACCTCACCTTTAGGATGCGTGGTGGTCGTCTGGAGTTCCCCTGTCGTTGTTTGGCGCCGGTTATCCACGCCGGCATCTATTACGGTGCCACACCAGATGCCCGCACAGTTGAAGCATGGGATGCCAGGGCTGGTCAATCTGTTCGGCATCGTATGAGCGGGCCTGACCAGTTGCCTGGCGCTGGCTGAACGGGTGAAGGGGGCGCTGGATAGGTAACGGCCTCGCCACAAATGCAGGTGCCCGCATTCTACCGATAATCAGTGCCCGCACCGCTACGCGTGGATAGCGCTATCCTTGGAAGATGTGCTCTTCGCCATCGGAGAAGTCTGATGATCAACGTACGCACTGCCCGCATGCTTGCCGATTACAAACAATGGGCCAACCGGCGCCTCTTCGACAACCTGGCGCAACTGCCGCCGGGCGAAGTCGAAAAAGAACGCGCCGGGGTATTCAAGAACATGATCGGCACGCTCAATCACATCTATGTAGTGGACCGTATCTGGCAGGCTCACCTCGAAGGCCGAGGGCACGGCTTCAAGACCTCCCATGACCTGGTTCACCCTGAGCTGCCAGTGCTGCGCCTGGCGCAACAGGACGTGGATCGCTGGTACTGCAACTGGTGCGCGAGGCAAACCGATGCCTCGCTGGACAAACCCCTCAGGTTCACCTTCGTTTCCGGCGAAAGCGGCACCATGAGTGCCGGCGCGATGTTGATGCACGTGGTCAATCACGCCAGCTATCACCGGGGTTGGGTGATCCAGATGTACTTCGAAATCCCGGCCATGCCGCCGATGACGGACATGCCGATCTACCTGCGCGAGACCGACCCGAGATTCAACTCGCTCAATGCCCCGGCAGTGGCGCCGACATGTGCTCCACTATTCGCGAGCGCAACCAACGTTCTGCCGGATCGTTATCGTTGACGCCGTTCCAGACCATGGACAGTTCGGACGGCACGATCTCGAACGGCGGGTCGTCGGCGCGCAGCTGGCTGCTGCCATCGATCAGCGCGCCGGCTGCGTAATCGGGCACCGAGGCCAGCATGTCGGTGCCCGCCAGCAAGGCGCGCAGGCCTGAGAACTGCGGCACTGCCAGGACCACGCGACGGGAGCGACCGATGCGCGCCAGGTCATTGTCGATGGCGCCGCTCAGATCCCCGGAAAACGACACCAGTGCGTGGGGACGCTCGCAGAATTCATCCAGGGTCAGGGGGCCAGGCCGGTCATCGCCGCGCAGGACCTTGACGCTCAGATCCCGTAGCTTCTTGCGCTTGGCGTTGGCCGGCAGCTCCGTGGTGTAGCTGATGCCGACGGAAACCTCACCGCTGGCAAGCATCGACGACATCAACAGGTAATTGACCCGGCGCACCACTACCACGACGTTCTGCGCTTCTTCGCGGATCTGTTTGAGCAGCGGCGGGAACAGGCCGAACTCGGCATCGTCAGACAGGCCGATGCGAAACACATCGCGGCTGATGGACGGGTCGAAATCCTTGGCCCGGCTGACTGCCCCGGAAATGGTGTCCATTGCCGGTTGCAGCTCCTTGAGAATCACCAGGGCCCGCGGGGTCGGCTCCAGCACCCGCCCGTTGCGCACCAGCAGCGGGTCGTCGAACAAATCGCGCAACCGGGCGAGTGCCGCACTGACGGCGGGCTGGCCGAGGAACAGCTTTTCTCCGGCGCGGGTCAGGTTTTTTTCGAACATCAGGGTTTCGAAAATCACCAACAGGTTCATGTCCACGCGGCGCAGGTCGTTGCGGTTCATGGGTGGGGGCTCGGTGGGGTTTGGGGAATCTTCTCAGTAAAGCACCAAACCTTGAGAGAGTGGGGGTAGATAAGCTCAACCTGCCTCGTAGCAACGAGTCGCAATCGCCCTTGAGTTGCAAGGGTTCTGGTGATTGTATTTTTATTCCTTATCATTTTTTCGCTTTTATTTGCACGTGGCGTATTTTAGTAACTTTGGCGTTCATTCCTTTTAGAAAACTGGAAACTGGATTTAGTCTTTTGAATCGCGGTAAATAGTGTCCGGATCTATTGTTTATAGTTATGTGGGATTCGGTTGTAGGGGTAAGATATCCGGCACTAATAATTCTCTGGCTTTGAGAGGGTTCGCTAAGAACTGCATGGCTCATGTAAATCATTTCTCCTTCTGGATCAAGTTTTTTCAACGGTGTGCCAACGATAAGTTTCCCCTCATTTGTAAATATAAACTTGTGAGGTGTAATGTTGAGTGCTTTAACGTCTTCTAGGTTTGATATTGTTTTAATTGTATCGAATTCGTCATGGTGAAATTGAGCATTGGCGTACTCTCTTTGTTCGAAGACTAGCATATCTTTTTTTGTGTTTTGTAGAATGCTATAGTCTTCTGGCTTTCTGGGCTTGGAGGCGAAGAAACGAGTAATTTTTTTATTAAGGATATTTAGCGCTTGATCCAATCCGAACATTAAGGGGGCGTGTCCATCGGGATCATGTCTGTTAATGGGATCACCCAAGCAATATGCATATACATTCAATCCACCCCTTCCATACGGACTCCAACTGTCCGGACTGTTGAAACGCATCAGCACCGGATTGAATGCCCGATAACCATTTCCCAACAAATAATGCCCCGTCACCGGATCGGGACGTTCGCCATTGAACCCCAACAAACTGAGCAACCCATTTTCAGCAAAACCGTGACCATAGGGTGAATACGCGATGGATTTTTGCTGTTGATCCGCTTCGGAAACTACATGCAACACCGAATGCTGCTGATCGGTGGCCAACAGCGTGGTGTCGAGTGCATCACCAGATCTTTGCGCCAGCAACAAGTCGCCGTGCTGAACGATGGAGTGGCGAAGCGCGCCTTGTATCTCGGTAGCCAGACGGCTTTCGCAATAGAAACGCTGATGCTGTGCTTCGTTCGCTGGGGCATGGCCAATCAGCCGGTCGAGGGCGTCGTAGCGATACTGGCATAGTAGGGACTCGTGTGACGATGGCATGGGCGAGTGCTCCAAGGGTCCAACAGGCAGGCGTTCAGTATTGGTTTTTGCGCTGCTAGTTGGAACTATCAGAACTGCTAGGTTTTTCGGCCGATGATTCTCCGTGGCCAGGGAGCTTGGCCCCTCGCCACGGAGCTTGGCAGTACCTGCTAAGGCGGGTCGAGCTGATCCAGTGCGCGGTTCACCGCCAGTTCGCCCAGCATGATGACTTGTGCAATGCCCAGCAGGGTATTGCGGTGCGATCCCTGTAGAAAGCCGGCCAGATCGTTGGCCATGACATTGGCCGAGGCCAGTGATTCGCAGGCATGGGCAAGCAGGGTTTCGGTGTTGATTTGCGGGTTGATGGTGAACATCGTGGAGGGGGTGTGTGGCGGATCGGGTGTGATCTTGAGCATAGATGAAACTCCATATGGGAATAATGGAGCCATCACTTTCGCTACCAAACGAAGGGTGGTGGCCATACGAAGGTTGGTAGACCGGCCCATATGGAAAAACCGGCGCGCCCGAGGGCACCCTGCGCATAGCCACCATTGAATCAAGTACCGAAAAAGGACCTGAAAAGGGTGGCGCTATACGCCATATGAGAAGACGGGCTACCAAACCCGATCGCTGTGTTTTCAGCGACCGGCAAACGATAGAGCCCGGCCTCAAGGCGCACAAGCCGGCGGATTCTGGCGTAACCGTAGGCAATGACGCAAGGCGTTGTAGCTTTCATCAATTAACCTACAGCTCTTTTAAACAAATAGTATTAATCGATGTTAAACGCGGTCCATGTGGGAGCGAGCTTGCTCGCGATGGCGGAGTGTCAGGCGACATCATTTTCGCCTGCCAGAGTGCCATCGCGAGCAAGCTCGCTCCCACAGTGGTTGTGCACTAGGCAGGAACCGGCCGCGGCTCGGTCAGCACCTTCCTGAACGTCTCCACCAATGGCCGCAGATTGATCCGGTGCCACGCCGCCCACAGCGGTCTGGTGAGGGGAATCCACGGCACTTCCCGCAGCACCACGCCCGGCGGTGCGTTGCGGCTCAGGCCTTTCTGAATCATGGCGATGCCCAGCCCCGAGGCCACCAGAGCCATTGCGGTGAAGGGGCCGGTGGCTTCCATGCGGATATCCGGAGTGAAGCCGGCGCGGATGCAGGCGCTGACGAAGTTTTCGCGGCTGGTGACATTCTGTTGGTGCTGCACGCCGATCCATTCCTGCTTGGCAAGGTCGGCGGCGGTCAGTTGCGCCTGGCTGGCCAGCGGGTGATGTTCGGGCAGCGCCAGCAACATCGGGTCGTCCAGCACCTGAAAGCCCAGCAGGTCAGGGTCGTCATCGGTCGGCGGCACGCTGACCAGGGCGATATCCAGACTACGCTGACGCAGGCCTTCGAGTTGTTCGCTGGAGCTCATGTTGTACAGCGCGACGTGCACGTTCGGCCGCTCGCTTCGCAGCACGCGCAAGGCATTGGGCAGGACGCCGGCGTGCATGGCGTATTCGATGTAGCCGATGCACAGGCCGCCTTCCTCGCCACGCCCCAGCCGTTTACCAAGGGATTCCAAGCGATTGGCGTGGGTCAGCAGGGCGCGGGTTTCGGCGAGGAAGGTCTGGCCGTCCCGGGTCAGGCGGATGCGTTGCTGGCTGCGCTCGAACAGGGTCAGGCCCAGGCGTTCTTCGAGCTGGGCGATCTGCCGGCTCAGGGGCGACTGGGAAATGTGCAGGCGTTCGGCGGCGCGACCGACGTGCTCTTCTTCGGCGACGGCGACGAAGTAGCGCAGTTGGCGGATGTCGATCATGTAAGACCTCCAGGGACTCAAGTACTGCATATTATGTCTTGGACGGTCAGAACGTCGCAATTTAGGATCTGCTCATCGGTCAGTTGAGCTGACCACTGACACCAAGAGGATTCACTTATGAGCTTGAAAGACAGACTACCTGGCGCACTGGGTTTCGGCACTGCACCCTTGGGCAACATGAATACCAGAAGGCCAGCTCGGCGATCATCACCAGGGTCGAGCAGATCAAACGCATTGCGGCGGCCCATGGTGTCGACATCAAGGGGGCGGCGTTGCAGTTCTCGTTGGCCAACCCGGCCGTGGCAGCGGTGATTCCAGGCTCTAGTCGCCCGGAGCGGATTGCCGAAGATGTGGCCGCTTTGTCGGCGGTGATTCCCGCCGCTTTCTGGCAAGCGATGCGTGAAGCGAAGCTGGTGTCCGAGCGCGCACCGTTGCCGATCATTGGAGCTTGAGCATGAAAATCGATCTGAGTGGAAAACTGGCGATCGTCAGCGGCAGCACTGCCGGCATTGGCCTGGGCATCAGCAAGGCGCTGGCCGAATCCGGCGCCACGGTAGTGGTGATCGGCCGTGAGACGGACAAGGTCGAGCAGGCACTGGCGAGCATTCGCCAGCAGGTGCCCGGCGCACAACTGCGCGGGCTGACGGCGGATCTCGGTACGGCTGAAGGCGCCGAGAAACTGTTCGCCGCCGAACCACGGGCAGACATTCTGGTAAACAACCTTGGGATCTACAACGCGGTGGATTTCTTCGACACGCCCGATAGTGAGTGGACGCGCTTCTATGAGGTCAACGTGATCTCCGGTGTACGCCTGTCCCGGCAATACGTGCCGGACATGGTCAAGCAGGGCTGGGGGCGGGTGATTTTCCTGTCTTCGGAATCCGGGATCGCGATCCCCGCAGACATGCTCAACTATGGCGTGACCAAAAGCGCCAACCTGGCGGTGTCCCACGGACTGGCCAAACGGCTGGCGGGCACTGGGGTAACGGTCAACGCGATCCTGCCGGGCCCGACGTTGACCGACGGCGTGGAGCTGATGCTCAAGGATGCCATAGCCGCGTCCGGTCGCAGTGTTCAGGAAGAAGCCGACGCCTTTGTGCGCAAGGCGCGGCCGACGTCGATCATCCAGCGCGTGGCGAATGTCGAGGAAGTGGCGAACCTGGTGGCGTACATCGCTTCGCCGCTATCCTCGGCCACCACTGGCGCCGCTTTGCGAGTCGACGGCGGCGTCGTCGACAGCCTGGCCATCTGAACCTGCTAGATTAAGAGAGAGCATTACATGGCAACTGCATCAGCATTCATCGACATCCCGGCCTCGGCCGATCAGGTCTGGCAATTGATCGGCGGCTTCAACTCGCTGCCGGACTGGCTGCCGTTCATTCCCAAGAGTGAGCTCAGCGAAGGCGGGCGCGTGCGCAGCCTGCAGACGGCGGACGGCGCGGTGGTGATCGAACGTCTGCAAGCGTTCGACAATGACGGCAAAACCTACAGTTACTCGATCTTGCAGGCGCCGTTTCCGGCGACTGATTATCTGGCGACGATCCGCGTTGAAGCGCAGGGGCAGGGCGCCCGGGTGACCTGGTTCGGTCGGTTTGAGCCGGTCGGTGTGAGTGATGAGGAAGTGGTGGCGTTGTTTACCGGGATCTATCAGGGTGGCCTTGAGGCACTTCGGGCCAATTACCCGGCCTGACAAACACCACAAAACCCCTTGTAGGAGCGAGCCTGTGTGGCGAGGGGATTTATCCCCGTTGGGCTGCGAAGCAGTCGCAAAGCCAGACAACTCGGTGTGCCTGAAGGAATGCTGGGGCCGCTTCGCAGCCCAACGGGGATAAATCCCCTCGCCACAGGCTCGCTCCCACAGTGGTTGTTCGTTGCTAGGTCTGCGTAATCAAACTCTGCCCGCAATCCAGCACCAGTTTCGCCCCACCCAACTCACTCGTCCCCACCTCCAGCGCAAACCCGTGCAGGCTCACAATCGCCGCGACGATCGACAGCCCCAACCCGAAACCGCTTTTCTGATTGCCCGCCTCGGCCCGATAGAAACGCTGGAACACCGCCACCCGTTCAGCCTCTGGAATACCGGGGCCGGAGTCGAGTACTTCGATGCGGGTATGTCCGCGTTCATTGACCCCACGCAAAATCACCTGGCCACCGGGCGGGGTGAATTTGATCGAGTTGCTCAACAGATTGGCTATGGCCTCAAAGAGCAAGGCGCGGTCGCCATTGAGTGGCGGCAATGATTGCGGTAGTTGCAGTTCAAACGTCAGGCCGTCGTCTTCCGCCAGGGGCAAGTAGAAGTCATGCAGTTCCTGCAGCAAGGGCACCGGGTCGAGCTGCACAAAGCCGGAACGGCGCTGGCGATCCTCCAGTTCGGAAATCCGCAGCAAGCCGCGAAAGCGCGCCATCAGCGTATCGGCCTCGCCAAGCACCAGATCCAGTTGGGCCGCTTGCGCCGAGCCTTCGCCGGCCTGTTGTTGCATGCGGTAGAGCTGCGCGCGCAGGCGGGTCAGGGGGGTACGCAGGTCGTGGGCAATGTTGTCGCACACGCCCTTGACCTCGTGCATCAGACGCTCGATGCGTTCGAGCATGGCGTTGACGATGGCGGCGAGCATGTCCAGTTCGTCGCGTCGATTGGACAGCGGCAAACGTCGGGTCAGGTCACCGGCGACTATGGCTTCGGCGCTGGCCTGGATCGCGCGAATCCGCCTTAGCGGACGGCGGCGCAACAAGTGCCAGCCGACGATGCCCGGCAGGATGGTCAGGGTCACCCCCCAGAACAGCGCGTGCAAAATGATCCGCGTCACGGCAAACAGCGAGCCGTTATCACGCACCAGCACCAGCCAGAGGCCATCGCGGGTCTGGGTCGCCACGGCGTCGCAGCTGTCATTGGGCAGCGTAGGGTCGTCGGAGTCGGCGCAGTCGCTGAGCATGTAGATCTTGCCATCCAGCGGCAAGCCGTGAGGGATATGGTTCAGCGCGCCGCTGAGGTAGCGATGCTGGCTGTCGAACAGGCCATAGGCGTCGATGCCACGGATGTCGAAAGTCATGCTGACGGCGAGGGCGTCCAGCAGTTGTTCACCCTGGAAGCGCGAGAACAGGTGCTGGCGTTGCATCAGCGAATGCTTGGCCAGGTTGTCCAGGTAAGCGGATACCTCGTAGTACATGACGCCCATGAGAATCCCGCTCCAGACCACGAACAGCGCACTGTACAGCGCCAGCAAGCGACTGCTGGAAGAGCGCCAGCCTTTAGACGGGTTCGGCAATGACATAACCCGAGCCTCGCACCGTTCGAATCAGTGGAACATTGCCAGGTGGGTCGATCTTCTTGCGCAGGCGGCCGATGTGCACGTCGATCAGGTTGGTGCCAGGGTCGAAGTGATAACCCCAGACCTCTTCGAAAATCATCATCCGCGAGAGGATTTGCCCGGTGTTGCGCATCAGGAATTCCAGCAACTTGTACTCAGTGGGCAACAGCGTCAGCAACTGGCCGTCACGGCTGGCTTCGTGGCTGATCAGGTTCAGTTCCAGGTCCGCCACCCGCAACGTGGTGGCTAGCGCGATCACGGTGTTCTGGCGGCGCAGCAGGACTTCGACCCGGGCGGCCATTTCATCGGTGGCGAAGGGTTTGGTCAGATAATCGTCGCCCCCGGCACGCAAGCCGCGCACGCGCTCGTCGACGTCGGAGAGGGCGCTGATCATCAGGATCGGCGTGGCCACACCCATGGTGCGCAACGTGGTGACAATTGCCAGGCCGTCGAGCTCGGGCAGCATGCGGTCGAGGGTAATCAGGTCATAGTTGCCGCTGACCGCACGCTCAAGACCCTCTCGACCGTTGTCGACCCAATCGACGTCGAGGCCGTGGCTGCTCAGTTCGGCGACAATTTCCCGGGCTGTCACGGCGTCGTCTTCGATGGTCAAGATGCGGGTCATGGGGCTGGCCTGATTAGGTTTTCACAACGTTGTGCGCCATTTTGCCAAGAAATGATCGCAGGCTTACTAAATAAAAGTTCATGGACGAATCCATCGTCGGTCAATGCATAAAACCCGCTGCGCCCACCCCTTCATTGCAAATTGCATGGGTCGTGGAAGTTCAAATTTTCTAACCCGCTGAAAAAACAGGATTTATTAAAAACCCCCGACTGGCACGGTGACTGCAATTGCTCCTTTGAGACTTGTAACACCATCTTTCTGCCTGGAGCGATACAACAATGAATAGATCCTCTGAGGGTTTCTATCCCGCCACGGATGAGTCGAGCACGGTGTCCGGCGTGTCCTGGGGTGCGATCTTCGCCGGGGCCGCGGCTGCGGCGGCGTTGTCGCTGATTCTGGTGCTGCTCGGATTCGGCCTGGGGTTCTCGGCGGTTTCGCCGTGGGCCAATGAAGGCATGAGCGCCAAGGGCCTGGGCATATCGACGATTGTCTGGCTGGCCGTCACGCAAATTGTCGCTTCCGGTGCCGGGGGCTACATCGCCGGTCGGCTGCGGGTGAAGTGGGCTTATATGCACGGCGATGAAGTTTATTTCCGCGACACCGCCCACGGTTTTCTTGCGTGGTGCGTGGCGACGCTGGTGACGGCGACGCTGGTGGCCGGTTCGGTCAGCAGCATTGTCAGCGGTGGCGTACAGGCCGGGGCGCAGGTTGCCGGTGGCGCCGCCACTGCCATGACAGCAGCGGCGGGCACCGTGGCAGCCAACACCGACAGCGATCAGTACGGCTATTACATCGACAGCCTGTTTCGTACTGACCAGCCGGCCGCCGTCAGCGACGACGCCGCCCGAGGCACTGTAACGCGCATTTTCGTGCGCTCTCTGAGCGACGGTCAATTGTCCCCTGAAGACCGCACCTACCTGGCGCAACTGGTGGCGCAGCGGACCAACATGACGCAGGCGGACGCCGAGCGTCGTGTCGACGAGGTCTATGCCCGCACGCAAAAAGCCGTGGCCGACGCCAAGCTGGCTGCGCAACAGGCTGCTGACACCGCCGCCAAAATCGCTGCCTGGACCACCTTGTGGATGTTCGTCGCGCTGCTGGCCGGTGCGTTCTTCGCTAGCCTTGCCGCCACCTTCGGCGGTCGTCGCCGGGATGCCGTGGTGTATCTGGAAACCGACACCTACGTAAACACTACACCTGTTCGCTAACCCAGGAGATTCATCATGCGTTCATTACTGCTGCTATTTCTCGGCATACCGATCCCGATCATCATTCTGATCGCGTTGTTTACATGAACTGATAGTTCCTGGCCTCGTGCCTGTGCCGCTTCTGCCTTTGGCAGGAGCGGCATTTTTGTATATGGATGTAAAGGTGTGACACGCATCTGTAGGAGCCGGCTTGCTGGCGATGCGATGGTGGCCGTTATGCCGTCAGTCAATCGGAGTGTCGATAAACACCTCAAGCCCCTCGGCATAGTCGGTGAACGCACCGATCCTCGGGAACCGCTCCACTGCGACCTGATCCGGCACTACGTACTGGGTAAAGCTCCACGCCACCGCGAGGGTAATACCAGCCTGGTCAATCAAACCATCGGTTTTCAGCGGCTGCTTTTCCAGTTCCCGTTCCAGTGCCCAATAGGCGGCCGCCAATTGCCCTTCGACCCGCTCGACCCAGGGCTGGAACTGGATCTCTGTCGGACGCAGGTTGCGTTCATAATAAAGCTGCACCGATTTTTCACTGGCGGCCAACGCCAGGCCAATCAGGCGCAATGACCGCAGGCGATGTTCGATACCCGCAGGCATCAAGCTGCGATCCGGGCCGGCCAATGCTTCCAGGTAATCGATGATCAGCGTCGAATCCATCAACACTTCACCGTCATCCAGTATCAGGGTAGGCGCCTTGACCACCGGGTTGATTTGGCGAAATTGCTCGAAGGTCCTGAACACCGACACCGATTCGTGCTCCAGGGGGATGCCCAGGCGCTTGGCAGAAATGGCGACGCGTCGCACGTAAGGTGAATCCAGCATGCCGATCAGCTTCATATAACCGCTCCTTGAGATAGCCATTTCGCGAGCCACAACCATAGCTGAGCCCGATCGACCTGCAAACCGGGGTATGCAGCTCAGCGGTTTGTCTTCTATATAAGCTTCGCAGGATTGAATTTCTTGCTATAAACGCACTCCGATATCCGCCTGGATGCCCGCCATAGAGCATTTTCGAGGCTTTGTCGGACAAATTCGCTGTCTTTTCAGTTGCTGAGGCCTCAAGTCGGCCTTAGACTGCCGCCCCTCGTAAATTGAGTGCCGGGTGGCGCTTGGTATAAACGGCGCCTTTGCGATGACCTTCGATGGTCCGCCGCAACGCTCCCTAATTCGCCTTAATGCACGTTTTTTTATAGAGATATCAATGACAAAGGACAAGTTGCTGGCCATGCCGGCGGATGACTACATGAATGCCGAGCAACATGCTTTTTTCTCTGAGCTGTTGCAGAACATGAAAGTCGAAACCCATGAGCGCATCGAACAGAACCGCATCGCCATCGAAAGCCTGGACACCCCGGCCGACCCGGCTGACGCCGCTTCCGTCGAAGAAGAGCGCACCTGGCTGGTGAACGCGATCGATCGTGATCAGCGCATGCTGCCTCAGTTGGAACAAGCCCTGGAACGCATCAAGGAAGACAGCTTCGGCTGGTGCGATGACAGCGGCGAGGCGATTGGCCTCAAGCGCCTGCTGATCAGCCCGACTACCAAGTACTGCATCGAAGCTCAAGAACGTCACGAGCAGATCGACAAGCACCAGCGTCAGGCCTGATTCTGTTGGGTAGCCCCATTAACCCGGGATGCCTGGAAAAGATCGCAGCCAGCGGCAGCTCCCACAGGTTCACATGAAACCTTGGGAGCTGCCGCAGCCTGCGATCTTTGCTTTTTGCTGTCTGCAATTCCTGTGAAACTTCTATTGATCCGGGGCGATCGCCCGCGGCGCAGAATCCAACCGCGAAAAACTCGATAGCCTGCACTGTGCCTGATTCTAGTGGACCTGATGCATGCGCAGGTTCAGGTCGTCGACCACCCGCGCCCAGTCGGCGTCTTCACGCAGTTGTTCTTTGAGGAAGCCTGCCTGTTGGGGGGTCCAGAACTCGGCATCGATGAGTTTCTTGTTGTCGGGCAGGGGGGAATGGCTGGCAATGAAATCGTCAATGGCTCGCTGGCTGGAATCCAGGCCGAGCTGGTCGAACAAACCTTTCAAGTCGTGGGTCGGTGATTCCATCTTGATCTCCTTGCAGGTCATCGGTCGCGTCGAGTGAGAGTGATGAAGGACGTCTCTGTTTCATCTGAGGGAGCCGTGCTTCAGTAAATTCGAAAACGATGTTCAAACGCAGCAGTGAGCATAGACCGCAAATCCGCGTGTCAGTTTTTCAAGGCGCCTGCATCGACGGCGGCCTTCAATTCCCTGGCCGATTCCTGTGCGGCGAGGGCGGCGATATCGGAGGACTTGAACCAGCGATCTTTCTCGACCTGATGATAGGTCACGGTTTTCAGCGGCGGCTTGGCGCGCATCACAATCACGGCCTGGTATTCGCCGTCGATCTCTCTGGCTTCGCCCCTGATGAAAAACTCGCCGATATCAAATTCCGTCACGTTGCGGCCATCCCATGAAAAATATTGTTGTTTAACGCGCCCGCCTCAGCAAGGCGCGTTTGATTGGTCGGGCAGTATGGCAGCAGTTGCCTGCCTGCGGCTGAGTAAAGTCGCCGGCCTGACGAAACCTTCCAGGGAAAACGGGACGAAAGTGTCACATACGTGACTCGAGTGCGCGGGCGAGGGCGCAGGCCTGGTTATGATCGCCGCGGAAACCTCTTACGTGCCCCGTGGAAGTTTCCTTGATATGAAAGAAAGCGTTGCCCGCCAGGACCACGTGAAATCGTGGTGGCGAAGGGGCCCGGGGGGCGGCTTCGGCAGCAAGAAACACCGCGGGGTGCAGCGAAGGTGAGGTGTTGGAGTAAGATGCCTGGGGATGGGCAAAGTGTGTCAGTGTGCACATATGAAGTCCTTTTCGTAGGTTTGCCGACGTAATGTACGTCGTCATGGGTAGTCTCGGTGAGCATCGCTGCTCTAGAATCAGTGTCACTGGTGGGTGGACAAGGCTTATCTAAAGCAATTTCTGGCTAGCGATATGTAAGAAAAGTGCTTTTTTATAAGAGTTTTTTCACTAAAGTTGATAGTCCGTATTTCTCTGGCCGTTCCAAGGGCGTTTTCCTTCAGCCTTTGTCGAACGCCGGACGAGACGATGTGAGCGGCATCCAGTAATCTGCTCAAGCTTCGAGATGGATGAGCGCTCTGCTCATCCAGGATCTCAACCCGGGTTATCTGGCTTCACCTCGGCATTGCCGCTTTTTTTGCTGTGCGCTTTTTTCGTGTGCGGCGTCATTTTCAGATGTGGGGATGTTTCCTTGGCAGTAAGTAATCTCGATATGCATGCTTTGTTCGTGCTGGGTGATTTGCGCGCAAAGCTGGTTAAACAGTTTCAGTCTCGTTTCGTATACATCACCGAACAGAGCGCTGAAGGCATTTACGTTGCCGAAATCGACACCGAATCGGCGCTGGTGGTGGACGATAAACCGGGGCTCAAACTCAAGGTCGGCGATCATTTCAGCGCGTCGGTGTTGCCAAGTCGCGAAGGCGGCAAACTGGAAATCAAATTCCGTGACATCAAACTGACAGTCTACGGCCTGGGCGACTACGCCTTCGTGACCACCGCCGACGGCCATGCCATCCTGTTCAAGGAAGGCCACAGCGTGGTGACGGTGTTCGCCGCCCACCAGCAGCTGCAGGAAGGCCTGACCAAGACCCTCAAGGCCGTGACCGCCAAGGCCGCCAAGTGGCGCAAGGGTGAACTGGTGACGTTCAAGGCCAGTGAGTAGTGGATCTGCCCCGCGCCGATTTCCACCAACAGCACCAGGCCAGTGCGCAAGCCGAGGCCCTGCGTCTGTTTGAGCACAAGGCAGTTCTGCAGGGTGCCTGGCTGAACTGGGTGGCCTCGCAGATCTACGCGTTGCGACCTGCGGCGTACGCCAGCATGGTCAGGAGAGAACTGGCCCGCCTGCAGGACACGTCCGAAAACTGATCCACGTCCCTCGAAAGCAGGAACCTCTACTACAGTCAGTTGACTGAGTACTCAGAGGCTTCGCGGTCTTCTGCCAGGCCATCCTGCTATTGCTGTGAACAGCACGAGGTGCACAAGCATGAAAGGCATTCGCCGGTTGCTGGCCGCTGTCGTGGCCACGTTCGGATTGTGGGCGTCACCCGTTCCGGTGCTGGCTGCCAGCGCACCGATCCACTTCGCCGACCTCAACTGGGAAAGCGGCAGCCTGATCACCGATATCCTGCGGATCATCGTCGAAAAGGGCTACGGGCTGCCGACCGATACCTTGCCGGGCACCACCATCACCCTGGAAACCGCACTGGCCAACAATGACATCCAGGTCATTGGCGAAGAGTGGGCGGGGCGCAGCCCGGTCTGGGTCAAGGCGGAGGCCGAAGGCAAGGTCGCGAGCCTGGGCGACACGGTCAAAGGCGCCACTGAAGGCTGGTGGGTGCCGGAGTACGTGATCAAGGGCGACCCGGCCAAGGGCATCAAGGCGATGGCGCCGGACTTGCGCAGTGTCACCGACCTGCCCAAATACAAGGACGTGTTCAAGGACCCTGAAGCCCCGAACAAGGGACGCTTCCTCAACAGCCCCATCGGCTGGACCTCGGAAGTGGTCAACAAGCAGAAGCTCAAGGCCTACGGGCTCGATGACAGCTATGTGAACTTTCGCAGCGGTTCGGGAGCGGCGCTGGATGCGGAGATCAGCTCGTCGATTCGCCGTGGCAAACCGGTGCTGTTCTATTACTGGTCGCCCACGCCGCTGCTCGGTCGCTTCAAGTTGATCCAGCTGGAGGAGCCGCCCTTCGATGCGCAGGCCTGGAAAACCCTGACCGACGCCGACAACCCGAATCCGCAACCGACCCGCTCGCTGCCCTCGAAGCTGTCCATCGGCGTGTCCACGCCGTTCCAGAAGCAGTACCCGCAGATTGCCGAGTTCTTCGCCAAGGTCGATTTTCCCATCGACCTGTTGAACCGGGCGCTGGCCGAGATGAGTGAAAAGCACACGCCACCGCGTCAGGCAGCCGAAGCGTTCATGAAGGCGCATCCGCAGGTCTGGAAGGCCTGGTTGCCCAAAGAGGTCGCGGACAAGGTGTCTGCCGGCCTGTAGGTGCTGACTGTGAATGGCCCATGTGCCGCGTTGGTCGGGTCGCTGGTGTGAGGTCGTGCACTGCAGAAAAAGCCGACTAGGATGAGTCTGTTCAAATCCCTTTCAAGGATTTCAGACCATGACCTTCGTGTTGGCTCAATGGCTGGCGACGGTAATTGCGGCGATCGCTCTGGTACACGTGTATTGGGCGTTGGGTGGTGAACGGGCCGCCGTGGCAGTGGTGCCGCAGGTGCCGGTGGAGGGTGGTGCGCGGTTGCAGCCCGCCTTCAAACCCCGTGGCTGGATGACGATGCTGGTGGCGGCGGCGTTGCTGACCATTGCCCTGTTGGTGTGCTTGCGGGTCGGCTGGTGGCTGCCGCGGGTGGATCATCGAGTGTTGCAGTGGGTGATCAGCGCCATTGCGCTATTGCTGTTCGCCCGGGCGATTGGCGATTCGGAACTAGTGGGTTTTTTTAAGGAGGTCAAGGGGTCGAGATTTGCCCGTTGGGACACTTGGGTTTATTCGCCCTTGTGTGTGGTGCTGGGGGCCGGGTTGTTGGCGGTGGCCTGGGTCTAGGATCAAAGGATCGGAGCTTGCGTTGACAGAGTACATATCCGTTCCTGCGGTAACGGCTACTTATGGTTTCGCCTTTACTGTAGGAGCGAGCATGCTCGCGATGGAGGTCAACGATGACGCGGGGCGCCGAGAGTGTCAGATTTTTTGTGTGCGGGCCGGTAACAGCCTGCCGTAAGGCAGGCCTTCATTTCACCAAGTTGGCCTGATGAATCGATCTCCGTACAAAACCGCGAACTGATTCATTGCGTTCTTCCAGTCATGGGCCGGACTGCCCCAATTGGCGGTGATATTTTGCAGTGCCAGCCAGATCAGCTTTGTCGCCGCATCATCGGTTGGAAAATGTCCTCTTGTCTTGATGATCTTGCGCAACTGAGCATTGATGCTCTCGATGGCGTTGGTGGTGTAGATCACTTTTCGTATGGCTGGCGGGAAGATGAAAAACGGGATGACTCGGTCCCAGGCACGCCTCCAGGCAGCAGCCACCGTTGGATATTGTTTACCCCAAGGTCCAGATTCGAAGGCATCTAAAGCCTGCTCGGCAACTTCAGCGTTGAGTGCTTGATAAATCGGCTTCAGGGCTTTGGCCAGTTCGCGACGTTTATCCCAGGCCGCGTAATCAAGGCTGTTACGGATCAAGTGGACGATGCAGGTCTGCAGCGTCGTCTGAGGGAACACCGCACTCAAGGCTTCTGGCATGCCTTTGAGTCCGTCAGTGACAGCGATCAAAACGTCTTCGACGCCTCGAGTCTTGAGGTCATTGAAAACCTTCATCCAGAACTTGGCACCCTCGGTCGTTTCAATCCAGATGCCCAGAATATCTCGTGTACCGTCCGGCAATACGCCCAGGGCTAAGTAAATGGCCTTGTTGCGAACCACCCCCTCGTCACGGATTTTGACCCGCAGAGCATCGAAGAAAATGACTGGGTACATGGGTTCAAGTGGTCGCTGCTGCCAAGCACTGACCTCTTCCAGAACTGCATCGGTGACTGAGCTGATGAAGTCATGGGAGACATCTGTGCCGTATTGCTCCGATAGAAATGCACGAATCTCGCGCACGCTCATGCCGCGTGCATACATGGCAATAATCTTGTCATCGAAGCCGGTAAAGCGGCGCTCGTGCTTGGGGATCAGAATCGGAGCAAAGCTGCCATCGCGGTCTCTGGGGATGTCCAGGCGAAGCGGGCCGTCATCGGTCAGCACGGTCTTGCCGCTCTTACCATTACGCTGGTTGCTCGACTCCTCAGGGCGCTGCGCGCCCTGAGGGTAGCCAAGGTGGTGGCCGAGTTCGGCTCCCAAGGCTCGTTCAATCAGCGCCTTTTTGAACGCCATCGAAGCGTCCTGAATGGCTTCGGCACTCATCGGACCGTTCACGAACTGGTCGATCAGCTCTTTTGGAATGGATGGAAGGTCACGCTGGGCCTCGCGGGCCGGTTTCTTTTTGGTCGGCATACATGCACCTCTTCAACATGTTATGCCCGAACACAAAATTTATGACAGTCCCGGGCGCCTGACTCCCCGTGGTGCTCTCAGGTTTTTCGCGAGCATGCTCGCTCCTACAGGGCCCGCCGCGCTGGGCCATCCTTGGCCCAGCGCGGCTAAACCGGCATCCATGCCGGTTTACCCACTGCGCAGAACCGGAACGAAGCCTCTCGATATAGGTTGTCCGTTCCTTTCCTCTTCCATACTTCGGTGTCTGGAAGTCAGTTTTAATCAAGGGAAGGAGCATGCACCTGTGGGCTACGAATATGCCTCTCAAGCACGCGATGATTACCTCCTCACCTTCGAGCCCACAGGTGCGCTTGCGCCCTCTAACGAATACTCAGGGAAAGCCCGACACGGCTCTCTATATCGCTTTCGCTGGACGTAAGCATGCATGTTCCTGCATGTACTTTAGCGCCTGTGGAGGTTGTTGATGCAAACGCTCCTGTCTCAGAAATTCACTGCTTATGTCGGAATAGATTGGGCAGATACCAAGCATGACGTGTGTTTGCAGGTCGCGGGGGAAACCCGGCGGCACTTCTCTGTCATCGACCACACACCCCAATCGATTGATCGTTGGGCGAAATCGTTGTTTGAGCGCTACGGCGCTCCGATCGCGATTGCTCTTGAGCTCAACAAGGGCCCGTTGGTGGCGGCCCTGCAAAAGTACGAGTTCTTTTGCCTGTTTCCAATCAATCCGAGCACCTTGGCCAAACACCGTAAAACCTTTGTCCGCAGCGGTGCCAAGGATGATCCGACCGATGCTCAATGGGCGCTTGAGTTGTTGCTCACCTATCCCCAACGGTTTGCGCAGCTGATGCCGCAAAGCCCGGCCATGCGTATTTTGGCCAGCCTGACAGAACATCGACGTGCACTGGTTGATGAGCGAGTGAAGGTCAGCAACCGCTTGATCTGTACGCTCAAACAGTATTATCCATTGGCCCTGGAGCTGTTTAGCAGTCATGACACCGTGGTGTTCTGTGACTTTCTGATGCGCTGGCCCACGCTTGAGCACATCAAGCGTTCTCGCCAGAGTACTTTTCTCAAGTTCTTTAATGAGCACAACGCTCGTCACGCTCAACTCAATCAAACGCGCTGGGAAATCATCACCCAAGCGATGCCTTTGACACAGGACCCGGGGGTAATACGTCCTTCGCAGTTGTACGCAACAGCCTTGGCGTCGCAACTCAAAGGGCTCCTTTCCACCATCAAGGATTTTGATCGCGAGATCGAAGAAACGGCCAGCACCTTGGCCGATTACCCGATCTTTAAGGCACTCCCTGGCGCCGGCCAACATCTTGCGCCGCGCCTGATGGTGGCTTTTGGTGAACAGCGTGATCGATTTAGCGACGCCAATGCGATGCAGCGATATGCCGGAATCGCACCCGTTACCGAGCGTAGCGGAAAGAAGAAAGTCGTGTATTGGCGCTACCAATGCTCAACCTTCTTGCGTCAGACCTTTGTCGAATGGGCCGCTCACAGCATCACTCAATCAACGTGGGCCGAGGCTTATTATCGGCAGCAGCGGGCTAAAGGCTGCTCATACCAGGCGACCCTGAGAGCACTTGCTTTCAAGTGGATCAGAATCGTCTATCGCTGCTGGAAAAACGGCACCGTCTATGACGAAATGGCTTACTTGCAGGCTTTAACGCGGCGCGGATCAACGTTGGTAGAGGCGCCGATGGAGGTAGTCACAGGTTGACGGACAGGCTCAGGGCGTGAGGGGGCAAGAAAATCAAAAGCCAGATCAAAAGCCAAAGCAAGGCGGCCTTATAGCCGACCTGATTGCAGGTCTGTCCGCGATCCAATTGTGGGAGCGAGCCTGCTCGCGATGAACGTCCGGACAACGCGTTCATCCAGACAGCCAACGTTATCGTTGGCGTCCATCGCGAGCAGGCTCGCTCCCACAGGGGAGTGGGGGGTATCTGCAAAAGTCAGGTCGGCTGTCAGGCCGCCTCGCTTTGGCTTTAGATTTGGGCGCCCCGTTAAACCACGATGGCCGAACGCAGGCATTGCGCAGTGGGTAAACCGGCAGGACGCCGGTTTAGCCGCGCTGGGCCAGGGATGGCCCATCGCGGCGGACCCAGTAGGAGCGAGCCTGCTCGCGAAAAACCTGAGAGCACTGAGGATTGTCAGGTGCCCAGCGTCATCGTTGACGACCATCGCGAGCTCGCTCCTACAGTAAGGGCGAAACCATCGGTGGCCGTTACCGCAGGAATGGATATGTACGCCAAAGCTCTTTTGCTCAGCCCCCGCTTTCCGTACGCCGGCTCGAAACCTCCGCCGGCACATCATCCCCGGCCATGCGTTTGCGGAACAATGCCGCCCGGGCCAGCAACAAGGTGGTCACCGGCACGGTGATCGCCAGCAGGATCGGAATCAGCCAGGCATGCAGGACCGGCCCGGATTTGAGCGCCGAAAAGAAGATGATCGAGGCCAGGGCCACGCACCATGCGCCCAGGGTCGAGGCCAGGGCCGGTGGGTGCATGCGCTGGAAATAATCTTTCATCCGCACCAGGCCGATGGCGCCCACCAGGGCAAACAGGCTGCTGAGCACGAGCAGGATGGCCACGGGTATTTCGACCCACAGGGACAATGGCGCACTCATTCGATCACCTCGCCACGCAGGAGGAATTTCGCCAGGGCAAACGAGCCGACGAACCCGAATAGCGCGATCAGCAACGCTGCCTCGAAGTAAGTGTCACTGGCATAACGAATGCCCAGCGTCAGCATCATCAGCATCGCCACGATGTACAGGTAATCCAGGGCCAGGACCCGGTCCTGGGCCGACGGTCCCTTGAACAGGCGGATCAGGGTCAGGATCATCGCCACGCAAAACAGGAACAGGCTCAGCAGGATCGCGTTCGACAGCAAGCTGCTCATTCGAAAATCTCCATCAGCGGGCGCTCGTAGGTCGCCTTGAAGTGCTGGATGAACAGCGCTTCGTCATCCAGGTCGAACACGTGCAGCAGCAGGATGCTGCGGTCCAGCGCCAGTTCCGACCAGACCGTGCCGGGGACCACCGTGCAGATCATCGACAGCGCGGCCAGGCCGTTGGCGTCGCGCAGGTCCAGCGGCACCTTGATGAACCCTGAGCGCGGTGGCCGGCGGCCGGCATTGAGCACACCGAAGGCGACCGCCAGGTTGGACACCAGCACATCGCGACCGACCAGCAGGAACAGGCGCAGGATCACCCCGGGCCGCCGAATGCGGATCGGCAGCGGGCGCAGCTTGCGCATCATCAAGGGTGCGCAAAACCCCAACAGGGCGCCCAGCAGCACGTTGCCGGGGCTGAGCGACAGGTTCAGCAGCAACCACAACAGCCACAGCGCCAGCGATAGCCATGGCGCAGGCAACAGGCGCTTCATGGTTGCACCTCCAGCAGCGCCGCCCTGGCTTGCGGGCCTGGCACCGCACGGGTGCCGAGCACGGCCATCACATACTGCTGCGGGTTGTTCAGGGCGTTGGCGGCCGCCTGTGTGTAGCGCAGCAGCGGTTCGGCCTTGAGCGTGAGCAGGATGCTCAAGCCCAGCAGCGCGAAAATCGGTACGCACTCCAGGCGCCGGAGCACGGGCGAGGGGCGTTCTGCCGGTGTCCAGAAACGCTGGATGCCCACGCGGGAAAAAGCAATCAATGACGCCAGTCCCGAGAGGATCAGCAGCGCCAGCAAGCCCCACGCGGCATTCGATACCGGCGCGTCGCCGGCGTTGCCCAGGCCCATCGGATTGAGCAAGGCGCTGAGCAGACCGAGCTTGCCGATGAACCCGGAGAGCGGTGGCATGCCGATGATCAGCAGGGCGCAGGCGATGAAGCTCAAGCCGAGGAACGCCATGGTCCAGGGAATCACTTGGCCGACCACGGCTTTCTGGTCGTCGTCGAGGTTGATGCCCTTGACCGGATGCAACGATTCCAGCGGCCGTGGCAGCATTTCGTTTTCATCCTCCAAGGGGATTTCGACGGCCGAGCGCGAGCGTTCGATCAGTTCCGCCAGCAGGAACAGCGCGCTCAGTGCCAGAGTCGAGCTGACCACATAGAACAGTGCCGCACCGATCAGGTTGGGCTGGCCGAACCCGATCGCCGCCAGCAGAATCCCCGCCGACACCAGGATGCTCAGGCTGGCCATGCGTTCCAGGCGATGGGCCGCGAGGATCGCCAGTGCCGCGCAGACGATGGTGGCCATGCCTCCGTAGATCAGCCAGTCGCCACCGAAGTACGCCGAGGCGCCGGCCTGACCGGAAAACAGCAGGGTCCACAGGCGCAGCAAGGTGTAGATGCCGACCTTGGTCATGATCGCGAACATCGCCGCCACCGGCGCGCTTGCCGAGGAGTACGCAGGCACCAGCCAGAAATTCAGCGGCCACATCCCGGCCTTGGCCAGGAATGCTACCGCCAGAATGCCCGCGCCCGCGTGCAGCAGGCCGCGATCGGCCTGGGGCACCAGCGGGATCTTCAGCGCCAGGTCGGCCATGTTCAGGGTGCCGGTGACGCCGTAGATCAGCGCCGCGCCAATCAGGAACAGCGTCGAGGCCAGCAGGTTGATCGAGATGTAGTGCAACCCCGACGATACCCGCGCCCTCCCCGAGCCATGCAGCATCAGGCCGTAGGACGCGGCCAGCAGCACTTCGAAGAATACGAACAGGTTGAACAGGTCTGCCGTCAGGAAGGCGCCGTACAGGCCCATCAACTGGATCTGGAACAGCGCGTGGAAGCTCGAACCGGCACTGTCCCAACGTGCCATGGCGAACAGCAGGGCGCAAACGCCGATGATGCCGGTCAGCACCAGCATGAGCGCGGACAAGCGATCGACCACCAGCACCAGGCCGAACGGCACTTGCCAGTTGCCCGGCAGGTACACGCCGATGGAACCGGGGATGCCGGTGGTTTGCGTCCATTGCAGCAGCAGAACGGAAACACCGAGACCGAGCAGGCTAGAGAACAAATTGATTTTGGCTTTGAGCGGGCGATGTTTCTCGCCGAGCATCAGCATGATCGCGGCGGTCAGTAGCGGCAGCAGGATGGGCGCGGCGATCAGGTGCGACATCGGATTCATTCTTTAGGCTCCCGGCCATCCACATGGTCGGTGCCGGTCAGGCCGCGGGAAGCCAGCAAGACCACCAGGAACAGCGCGGTCATGGCGAAGCTGATGACGATCGCGGTCAACACCAGCGCCTGCGGCAGCGGGTCGGTGTAGTGCAGCAGATCCTGCGGTACGCCGTCCTTGATGATCGGCTCCTTGCCGATGAACAGGCTGCCCATGCTGAAGATGAACAGGTTGACGCCATACGACAGCAGGCACAGGCCCATGACCACCTGGAACGTCCGCGGACGCAGGATCAGCCAGACGCCGGACGCGGCCAGGACGCCGATGGCGATGGCGATGACTTCTTCCATCAGACAGCCTCCTTCATGACGGCGGGTTTGGGCTGCGCCGCAGTCTTGTGACCCCGCACCGATTGGTGGGCGAGGGCGGTGAGGATCAACAGCGTCGAACCGACCACCACGGCGTATACGCCGACGTCAAAGAACAGCGCACTGGCCAGGTGAATGTCGCCCAGCAGCGGCAGGTCGAAATGCCAGGTATGGGTGGTCAGGAACGGATAGCCGACGACCATCGCGCCAAGGCCGGTGACGGTGGCGAACAGCAGGCCGACGCTCATCCAGCGCAGCGGTCGCAGGCTCATTTGCGCTTCGACCCACTGGGTGCCGGCGACCATGTATTGCAGGATGAACGCCACCGACATCACCAGGCCCGCGACAAAGCCGCCGCCCGGCTGGTTGTGGCCACGCATGAACAGGTAGAACGAGACCACCAGTGCAATCGGCAGCAGCAGGCGCACCAGCACCGCCGGGACCATCATGAAGCCGAGCGCGGTGTCGCTGGCGTGACGCGGGTTGACCAGGTCGGTGACCACGTCGGGCGCGAGCAAGCGCTGCTGGGCCGGCAACTGCAGGCTTTCCTTCGGCGGACGGAAACGCCGCAGCAGGGCGAACACGGTCAGGGCCACCGCCACCAGCACGGTGATTTCGCCCAGGGTGTCGAAGCCGCGGAAGTCCACGAGCATCACGTTGACCACGTTGCTGCCACCGCCTTCGGGCAGGGCGCGGCTCAGGTAGAACGAAGAAATGACGTTCGGCGTCTGCCGGGTCAGCATTGCGTAGGATAGCAATGCCATGCCGCCGCCGACCACGGCCGACAGCAGCAAGT
The DNA here is from genome assembly GCF_059716155.1 of Pseudomonas sp. LBUM1649. Lineage (NCBI taxonomy): Bacteria > Pseudomonadati > Pseudomonadota > Gammaproteobacteria > Pseudomonadales > Pseudomonadaceae > Pseudomonas > Pseudomonas sp. LBUM1649. Next base: position 4,181,258 of record NZ_CP166807.1, on the reverse strand, counting down.
CGCGGATGCGGCGGATGCGCGCCTTGCGCAGGCTGCTCGGCAGCGGCGAAACCTCTTCGATCCGCCGTGGCAGCCAGCGCAGGCCCAGCAGGATCAGCACCGTGGTCACCACTTCGACCACCAGTTGCGTCAATGCCAGGTCCGGGGCCGAGAACCAGACGAAGGTCACGCAGGTCATCAGGCCGCAGACGCTGACCATGGTCAGGGCGGCCAGACGATGATACTTGGCCTGATACGCGGCACCGAGGGCGCAGGCAATCGCCAGCAGCCAGAGGATGACGAACACGATCGAGCCCGGAATCTTCGGCCGGTCGCCCCAACTCAGGCTGCTGTGCAGCATCGGGATCAACCCGGCCAGGACCGCGGCGAGCACCATCAGGAACAATTGCATCTGCAGGCGCCGGGTGCTGATCAGTGGCTCCAGGCGTCGGGCCAGGCGCATCATGAGCACCAGGCTGCGTTCGAACAGGCGCTTGCCGTTGAATCGGCCAATCAGCGGCGGGTAGTGGAAGCGTCCACGCTTGAGTTGGTTGCGCAGCAGCAGATACAACAGGATGCCGCCGGACATGGCGATCAGGCTCATGATCATCGGCGCGTTCAAGCCGTGCCAGATCGCCAGGCTATATTCCGGCAGGGTGCCACCCACGACCGGCTGCGCAGCGGCGGCGAGCAATGGGCCGACCACTTGCGCCGGGAAGATCCCCACCACCAGGCAGGTGAACACCAGCAGCTCGACCGGCGCGCGCATCCAGCGCGGCGGCTCGTGCGGGGTGTGGGGCAGGTCGGTGGCGGTCGGGCCGAAGAACACGTCAACGGTGAAACGCAGGGAGTAGGCGACACTGAAGGTCCCGGCGATGGTCGCGACGATCGGCAGGGTCGCTTCGATCCAGGCCGTGGCGTTGATGAACACGGTCTCGGCGAAGAACATCTCTTTGGACAGGAAGCCGTTGAGCAGCGGTACACCAGCCATCGAGGCGCTGGCGACCATGGCCAGGGTTGCGGTGAACGGAATCAGCTTGAACAGGCCATTGAGCCGGCGAATGTCGCGGGTGCCGCTTTCGTGGTCGATGATCCCGGCGGCCATGAACAGCGAGGCCTTGAACGTGGCGTGGTTGAGGATGTGGAACACCGCGGCCACGGCGGCCAGCGGGCTGTTCAGGCCCAGCAGCAGGGTGATCAGGCCCAGGTGGCTGATGGTCGAGTAAGCCAGCAGGCCCTTGAGGTCGCTCTGGAACATCGCGCAATAAGCGCCGAGCAACAGGGTGCAGGCTCCGGCGCCGCTGACGATGTAGAACCATTCTTCACTGCCCGAGAGCGACGGCCACAGCCGGGCCAGCAGAAACACCCCGGCCTTGACCATGGTCGCCGAGTGCAGATAGGCCGAAACCGGTGTCGGCGCGGCCATGGCGTGGGGCAGCCAAAAGTGAAAGGGGAATTGCGCGCTTTTGCTCAGCGCGCCGATCAGGATCAGGGGCAGCAGGATGGGGTAGAGGTCATGTGCGCGAATCATGTCGCCGGCGGCCAGGACTTTGTCCAGGTCATAGCTGCCGACCACATGGCCAAGCAGCATGACCCCCGCCAGCAGACACAGGCCGCCCGCGCCGGTGACCATCAGCGCCATGTACGCGCCGCGTCGTGCGTCGGCGCGGTGGTGCCAATAGCCGATCAGCAGGAACGAGAAGAGGCTGGTCAGCTCCCAGAAAAACACGATCTGGATCAGGTTGCCGGAAATCACCAGCCCGAGCATGGCACCCATGAACGCCAGAAAAAATGCGAAGAAACGCGGCACCGGATCGTCCGGCGACATGTAGTAGCGGGCGTACAGCGACACCAGGGTGCCGATGCCCAGCACCAGCATCGAGAACAGCCAGGCGAAACCGTCCATGCGCAGAACGAAATTCAGGCCAAGACTCGGCAGCCAGAAAAACTCTTCGCGGATTACGCCGCCATTGGCGATTTGCGGGTACAGGAGGGCGACCTGGACAGTGCCGATCAAGGCAACCAGGCCAGCCAGAAGCGATTCGGTATTTCGCGCGTTGTGTGGCAGCACCGCTGCCAGACAGCTGCCTATGAAAGGCAGAAGCAGTAGAACTATCAGAGACATAGGCTTCTAATCTGCGGAAGTTTGTGAAGCATCATACGTGCCAGCTCCCGGATCGCCAAACGCCAAGCTGTCGCAGAATCCTACAAGGTAGACGGAAAATCCCTGCTTAACATTGTTTCAAAGGGCTGTGTTCAGCAGGACCGGCCTCTTCGCGAGCAGGCTCGCTCCCACAGGGGAATGAATTTCACCTGTGGGAGCGAGCCTGCTCGCGAAAGCTATCTACCAGACGCTGCAGATTTAGCGTCTTAACCTCGGGTCTCCCGCTCCAGCACTTCCTCTACCACGGCAGCCTTACCCTTGGTCTTCAACTCACTGACAATCACCGCCGCCACAATCAACCCGGCCCCCAGCAGCGCAATCGCCGGCAGCCGCTCCCCGGCGATCCGCCCGACAATCCCCGCCCACACCGGCTCACCGGCGTAGATCAAGGTCGCCCGGGTCGGCGAAACACTTTTCTGCGCCCAGTTCATCGCCACCTGGATCGCCGCACTCGCTGCGCCCAGTCCAAGCGCACTGCACAACAGCAACCAGGAGAAATCCGGAATATGCTCCTGGGTTGGCACCACCATCAGAAACGATAGCAGCGACGTGACCGCCAACTGCACCACGGTCACCCGTTTCACATCGACAAGACCTGCGAAGTTGCTGATCAGAATGATCTCCGCCGCAATGGCAATGGCGCTGATTAATGTAGCGATTTCGCCAGGGCTGAAGTTCAACGCCGCGCCAGAAGGCCCCGACAACAGCATCAACCCGGTGAAGGCCAGCATGATGCCAATACTCGGCATCAGCCCCGGACGACGACCCAGTACCAGCCATTGCAGCAACGGCACGAAGGGTACGTACAACGCGGTAATGAACGCCGACTGACTGCTGGGAATGCTCTGCAACCCGACCGTCTGCAAGCCGTAACCGAGCATGATCGCCACGCCGATAAAGGCGCCGGCCTTGAGTTCGAACAAGGTCAATTCCCGCAGGCTGCGCCAGGAGAACAGGGCGACGATGATCGCGGCGGCGGCAAAGCGCAGGCCGACGAAAAACATCGGGCCGCTGACGGTCATCGCATGCTGGACCAGCAAAAAGGTCCCGCCCCAGACCATGGTGATCAACACCAGCACGCACTCGGCCTTGCTGAGCCGCAGGAAACGGGAGGAAGCCTGGGAGGAGTTCGCCGACGTCATGATCTTGCACACTATTTGAGGGGGACGCACAATGCGCCGGAAGTTGGGCAGTATACTGCGCAACACCACCAAGTGAGCAATATAGTGCACAAAGATTCCTCGCCCCGGGCTTCGGTCCTGCAGCACGTCAGCCAGAATATTCGGCGTTTGCGCCATGCCGCCGATATGAGCCAGACCGCTTTGGCGGAAAAATCCGGTGTCAGCCGCCGGATGCTGGTGGCCATCGAGGCCGGCGAAAAAAACGTCAGCCTGACCACCCTTGACCGTGTGGCCGAAGCATTGGACGTGGCCTTCAGCGACCTGATCCAGGCCCCCGATGTGCGCGACCATAGCCGCATCAACGAGCTGGCATGGGCCGGTACGATCCCCGGCAGCAAGGCGGTGCTGCTGGCCAAGGCCAATGCCACCCGTGAAGTCGAACTCTGGGAATGGCGCCTCGAACCTGGCGAGCATTACCCGTCGGAGCCGGACGCCGAAGGCTGGAGCGAACAGTTCTACGTCTTCGAAGGCTGCCTGACGCTGATGGTCGGTGACGTGCCGCACAAGATCGCCGCCGGCGAGTTCTTCATGTTCGCCAGCAACCAGCCTCATTCCTATCGCAATGAGGGAGAAGTGGCGGTGCGCTTTGTGCGCAATGTGGTGATCTGAACTGTTCGCCGATCAACACTGGATAAACACTTTGCTGTTCTGAAGCTAAAAGATTTTCTCTCGCTCGGCCAATGTCAGCCCTGCCCATGTTATCCGCTCGCGACTTTCATCCACCTAAGTTTTATTAGGTAGCTTGCGGAAAAATAAACAAGTTTTTCGGTAATAACTTCAAGCCTGGCGCAATGACAGGCTTTGTCGTAGCCCCCTTCGTGCTCGACGCAGCCAGTTAATCCTCCGTTACCATTCGTCTGAAACAAGAGTCGAGCTGTTATTTTTGACAGTAGACGCCTTCGCGTTGCCGGTTTTATATATTGCTCGGTGCAACTGCGAGCACTAACCAGGTTGGGCGCCGAAAACCAAATCAATCAAAATTTTATACTTTAGAAGGGAAATCCAAATGTCAGACAAACTTGAGGCTCCAAAGGTTGATGAAACAAAAACGGATTATAGCTTTATTATCCCAAAATCAATTGGTGAAGTGACCAAGGAAGATTATCATATTCACGCTTGGTTTAAAGGGACAAATACCACTAGGGTTGCGTTTGGCCGTCACCGAGTGATGTACGATGGGCAGGGCGGCGGGGTGGAATTCAAGCTTGAAAAAAACAAAGTGCACCTGAAGGGTAAGACCGTGATATTTCTTTATACTGTAGATGGCACCGACAGTTATGAGAAGTATCGCTCAAAAGAGATTATGCTTCCGCGTGTTTGATTAGAGCACTGTTAATTCCATGTGTTGCTTCAGGAACAGTTGTTCAACATTCTGTGTTGTTAGGCGGCCCTCTGTTTCTTGTCGCGCTGAATGAAGTGTCGAAATTGCGCGGCTTATCTATTCTGGCGCGACTCCTGCATAGACGCCTGTCGATCCTCGATCACCTGACCAAGGGCCGCGCCGGCTGGAACATAGTGACCTCGTACCTGGAGAGCGGCGCGAAGAACCTCGGGCAGAACACCCAGACCGAACACGACGCCCGCTACGACTTCGCCGAAGAGTATCTGCAGGTTTGCTACAAACTGTGGGAAGGCAGCTGGGAAGAGGATGCCATCCTGCGCGATCGTGAGCGGCGGATTTTCAGCGACCCGAGCAAAATCCACGAGATCCAGCATGTCGGCAAACACTTCCAGGTGCCGGGGATTCATCTCTGCGAGCCGTCGCCGCAACGCACCCCGGTTTTGTATCAGGCCGGCGCGTCGAGCCGGGGCAAGCAGTTCGCCGCCGAACATGCCGAATGCGTGTTCGTTGCCGCACCGTCGAAAGTGCTGCTGAAGAAAACCGTGGCCGATATCCGCCGGCGTGCGGCGCAGGCGGGGCGTGATCCGTCGAAGATCCTGATTTTCAACCTGCAGACGGTGATCCTCGGCGAGACCGACGCCAAGGCCAAGGCCAAGTTCGAGGAATACAAGACCTGAGTCAGTTATGAAGGTGCGATGGCACTGATCTCTGGCTGGACCGGCATCGATTTCAGCCAGTTCAAACCGGATGAACCGCTCAAGCATGTGCACACCAACGCCATTCAATCGGCGGTGGAAGCGTTCTCCACGGCCGATCCGAACAAGGTCTGGACTCCGAATGTGGCCGACTGGGTCGGCATCGGCGGTTTTGGGCCGCTGTTTGTCGGCAGTCCAGAAACCGTTGCCGATCTGTTGCAGGAATGGGTCGAGGAGACCGATGTCGACGGCTTCAACCTGGCCTATGCCCTGACGCACGAAACCTTCATCGACGCCGTGGAATTGCTGGTGCCGGAGTTGCAGAAACGCGGGGTGTACAAGACCGAATACGCGCCGGGGACCCTGCGCGAGAAGCTGTTCGGTGAGGGACCGCGTTTGCCCCAGATTCATCCGGGCAGCGGTTATCGCGACCTGGCGGCGTTGCGGTAGCAGGAGAAGAAGGTGGTGTCGGCCTAGACGCCATCGTCGGAACGCCGCCCGGAGCAAGCTCGCTCCCACAGGTTGTTGTGTCGTTCACAAATTCTGTGGTCACCGCAAAACCCTGTGGGAGCGAGCTTGCTCGCGATGAGGCCAGCACAGCCAACATCGATGTCGCCTGGCAAAACGCCATCGCGAGCAAGGCCCATGACATAGAGGTCAACCCATGAGCGTGCACGAACTCAAGCGTCCGGCGGTTGCGGATACCAAGGAATGGCAGGTCAGCGCGCCCAAGGCGCTGGAGCAATTGCGCCATTGGGCGCAAGTCAGTCCATTGCAGCCGGCATTGCGGCACAAGCGTCACGGGCAATGGTTCGTCTGGCGCTGGATCGATGTCTTGCGCGATGTCGAGCGCCTGGCCGATGGCTTGCGCCAGCAAGGTTTCAGCGAAACTTCTCGCCTGGCCCTCAGTGGCGCCTTCGAGCCAAACCTGTTGCTGCTGGCCCTGGCCGCGCAACACATCGGCGGGGAGCTGCTGGCCATCGCGGACAACCTCGACGCACCCGCCTTGCACAACGTCCTGTGGCGCAGCGGTCCTACCTACGCCTTTGTGCAGGGCCGGCAGACGCAGCAACTCTGGCTGAACCAAGGCCGGTCGCTGCTCGACTTCACCGAACTGCTCGGCCCGACAGAACATCCGCAACGCCTGCGCCTCGGGGTCTCCAGTGCGCAGTTGTGGAGCGAAGAGGGCACCGAGTGGCAGGACGGCCTAACCGTGTTGTTCGAACTTTGGCTAAGCAGTGGGCAAACCCTGGCCTTCCCGGAAAGCCCCGGCAGCGCCAGTCGTGATCGCCGTGAAATGGCGCCCTCGGGCCTGCTGCTCTCCGCCGAGCGCCTGCAACTGCTCGCGACGGAAATCAAAAGCCGTCTCGCGTCATCGGGCACCTGGCGCCGACGCCTGTGCGACTGGGCCATTGCCCACCCGGAAAAGCGCCTGCAACGCCTGATCAAAAACCGCGTTCGCCGGCTGCTGGGTTTTCACAACCTGCACTTCATCTGGCAAGCCACGCGCACAGCGCAGACGCAAGCCGAGCCGACCTGGCTCGCCGAATTCAAACGGAACATCGCATGACCTCGACCGATTCCATCCTGCAAGACGCATCCTACTTTGGTACTGCTCGATGAACCTTCCATGGATTTGGCGCCTATTATCGTCCAGGACATTTTCGAGATCCCCCGGAGCGATCTGCATGACTTCTATCCAGGTAAACACTGATCAGTGAGAACGGCATGAGTGAAACCCAAAACGGACAGGCGACCGGCGTCATCCGTCACGCGGACATCCTGATCATCGGCGGCGGCCTCAGTGGCGCGATGCTGGCGGCGCAACTGTTGCGCCTGCCGGGCAAGCGCCAGGTGCTGGTGATCGAACCGCGCGCCGAACTGGGTCGCGGCGAGGCCTACAGCGCCGTGGAGCTGGGGCATACGCTCAACGGCAACGCGGCGCGCATGAGTGTCGACCCGGACAACGCCGATGACCTGACCCAATGGCTGACCAGCTACATTGCGGCTGGCGGCTGGCCGGAGTCGGATCAGCAGCATGTACCGATCAGCGAGCTGTTCCCGCCACGGGGAATTTTCGGCCTGTACGTGCAGCAACGTCTGGCCGAGGCGCAAGCGGTGGGGGCGTTGAGCGGCTCAACGGTCGAGCATGTGCAAGCCGAGGTGGTTGATCTGCAAACCGATGTTCAGTCGGTGCGCTTGACCTTGAGCGACGGCCAGCGATTGCTGGGTTCTTTAGCCGTGCTCGCTACGGGGATGTTCGCGGCCGCGCGCACGCCGCAGACTGAATCCAGCGGTTTGAACGCGGCGGCGCTTGACCCGTGGGACGTGGCTGCGATGCAGCAGCTCGATCCGCAGTCGACGGTGCTGATCATCGGCTCGGGCCTGACCATGGTCGATGCCGTGGTGTCGCTGGAACAGGCCGGGCATCGCGGGCCGATCGAAGTGTTTTCCCGTCACGGCCTGCTGCCCCATGTGCGGCGACAGCCACCGGCCTGGGTGGATTTTCTCGCCGAGGATCACAGCATTCGCACGCCACGACAGCTGGTGCGTGAATTGCGCCGGCATTGCCGCAACGCCATCGCCCAGGGCATTGACTGGCAGGCGCCGCTGGACACGGTGCGGGCGCACATCGGGCGTTTGTGGAATCAGGCCAGCGACGTACAGCGCCGGCAATTCGTGCGGCATGTACGGCCGTGGTGGGAAAGCCATCATCACCGCTCGCCGCCGTTGAGCGCCGAACTGGTGGAACGCTTGCACGGGGAAGGGCGGTTGCGGATTCAGGCGGCGTCGTTCAAAGGGCTGGAGCCTTCTTCGGGTCATCAAGTGAGGATTCGTATCCGCCGTCGGGGTGAAGCGCAAACGGTTGTTGTCAGTGGCGCGGCATTGATCAACTCCAGCGGCATCGAATATGACTGGCGACGGGTGGCTCGACCGTTGCCACGGCAATTGCTGGCGCGGGGGCTGATCCGACCGGGACACCTGGCGCTGGGCATTGCCGCAGAGGTCGACGGTGCGGTGCTGGATGCCGACGGCCAGGCCGCCAGCCGTCTGTTTGCCATGGGCCCACCGTTGCGCGGGGTGTGGTGGGAAAGCACTGCCGTGACGGACGTGGCAAGTCAGGCAAAAGCGCTGGCCACACGATTAGCAGCGACGCAAAACCTGTAGGAGCTGCCGAGCCCTGCGAGGCTGCGATCTTTTGATCTTGCACTTGATACTCAAGTGTTCGCGGGAAAAGATCGCAGCCTCGTTTCACTCGACAGCTCCTACAGACCTGTGTAGATGCAAGAAACCCCGCACTTGGCGGGGTTTCTTGTTTCAGGGAGGCCAAGGCCGTTGATCAATAGCGCTGATATTTGGAGCCGAACTCAGGGCGGTTTTCCGCGACGTAGAGTGTGTCTTTGTGGTCAACGTTGACAGTGTTCACGTTCAGTGTGGCCGGTTGGCTGACTTTCGCCGCTGCAACGATGGGTGTGGTGGCGTGTGGGGCGGCGATGGCGGAAGTGGCGCCAAGGACCGAAAGGGCGAACCCGAGACCGATGATGCTTTTCATGATGTTGCTCCAGAGCGTGGTGAGAAGATGTGGCCACTGTAGAGCTGGGGCATCGCGATGAAAAAACACCCTTGCGCATAGTCGTTATCGAGACTGTTGATCTTCACAGGGGTATCTGTTGCATGCGGGATCGCGGCCATTCAGGCCTGTGCATCAAGCATTTCCACCGGGTAGGAGAACACGTAGCCCTCGCTGCGCACGGTCTTGATGTAGGTCGATTCCCGCGAGTCGTCCTTGAGCCGTTGGCGCAGGCGGCTCACCAGCAAGTCGATCGAGCGGTCGAACAGGTCGGCGTCGCGGCCCTGGGTCAGGTTGAGTAACTGGTCGCGACTCAGCACCCGTTGCGGGTGATCGAGGAATACCCGTAGCAGGCGGTATTCGGCGCCACTGAGGGCCACCAGGGTACCGTCTTCGTCCAGCAGGTGACGGGCGGTGGTGTCCAGGCGCCAGCGGCCGAAGCCGAGCATGCGGCCGCTTTCACTGATCAGCAGGTTGGGTGGCAGCATGCGGGTGCGGCGCAATACGGCGTTGATCCGCGCCAGCAGTTCGCGGGCGGCGAACGGTTTGGTCAGGTAGTCGTCGGCGCCCATTTCCAGGCCGAGGATACGGTCGGTTTCGTCGTTGCGTGCGGTGAGCATCAGGATCGGCGTGGCTTTGTGCTTGCCCGCGCGCAGTTCGCGGCACAGGACCAGGCCGTCGTCACCGGGCAACATGATGTCGAGCACGATCAGGTCGACCTGGTTGGTTTCGAGGAAGCTGCGCATGTGCCGGCCGTCGGCGACCACGGTGGTGCGCAGGCCGTTTTTCTTCAGGTAGTTGCCGACCAGTTCGCGAATTTCGCGATCGTCGTCGACGATCAGGATGTGGTTGACGTGGTCCATCGGTCGATCCTCTTTTTTTTCTTTGCCTGCCTCTGGGCCAACCATACATTTTGTGGGAGCTGGCTTGCCAGCGATGTCGGCATAACAGTCGCCATCGCATCGCCAGCAAGGTGAACTGGCCGTATGATGTTGGCTTCATTGTCGATAAGGACGTCGCCATGTCACCGAACAAGGCTTGCCCTGTAATCCTCTCCAATATTTCCGGACCACGCATCCTTCTGTTTCGCCATCCCCTGGCAGGCGTGCAACTGGTCAAAGGCACTATCGAGTCAGGTGAAACACCCGCCGAGGCCGCTCTTCGTGAATTGAGCGAGGAGTCCGGAATTGACGACGCCTCGGTTGTCAGTGATTTGGGTTGCTGGAACGCCGAACATCTCGAGCAGGTATGGTCATTTCAACTGTGCCACGCACAGGCGCAGCTGCCGGAGCAATGGACACACCAAACGCTCGATGACCATGGCCACACCTTCAGCTTTTTCTGGGCCCCGCTTGGTGAATTGCCGATTGCCGATTGTCATCCGGTCTTCCGTCGGGCATTACGGTACCTGACGGCCACGCTTCGGCCTGAAGCACTGGAGAGTTGATAAATGTCGTCAACGCCATCGTTTGATCAGGCGCTGAAAAAATAGGTGCAAAGGCCTGGTAATTCCATCCCGCTGGTCGTCTACGCTGGATACACAAGCCTGCCACGTAAATTCATCCGCCGGAGCGTGAAGACATGCCCGAACATTTTGACGTGGTGGTTGTGGGTTCTGGTTTCGGTGGATCGGTAATGGCCTACGAACTGGCTAAAGCCAAAATGAAGGTTTGCCTGCTGGAGCGTGGCCAGGCCTTCCCCCCAGGCTCTTTCCCGCGCAGCCCGCGTGAAGTGGCGCGCAATTTCTGGGACCCTGGCGAGCGTCTCTACGGCATGTTTGACCTCTGGTCATTCCGCAAGAGTGAGGCCGTGGTGGCGAGCGGGCTGGGCGGTGGGTCCTTGATCTACGCCAACGTGCTGATTCGCAAACCTGCGGAATGGTTCGAACGTGACCTGGCGGATGGGACGCGGGGGCCATGGCCCCTGAGCTACAAGGCGCTCGAACCTCATTACGATGAAGTCGAGCGGATGCTGGGTGGCCAGGCCTATCCGTCAAGCGATCTGCCGAAGGAGGCAACGACCAAGGCGCGAGCGTTCGCTGAGGCCGCTGCAAAGGCGGGACTCAATCCTTATCATCCATTATTGGCCGTGTCATTTGCCAATCCAGGCGGCCGGCCAGCCATGGGCGAGCCAATCAGGGAGGCCGAGCCAAACCTGCACAACGCTCCTCGTTCCACCTGCAGGCACTGCGGTGAATGCAATATCGGCTGTAACCACGGAAGCAAGAACTCACTCGACTTCAACTACCTCAGTGCGGCGAAGCGCTTCGGTGCAGATTGTCGAACGCTTGCCGAGGTGCGAAGTATCAGCCCTGTCGATCACAGCGATCCCTCGCACGGCTACGAGGTCTCCTACGTTCGACATACGCCTTTGGTTCAGACGCCTTCGCGTCATTTGCCCCTTGATGTGATCACCTGTGATTGGCTGATACTCTGCGCCGGTACACTGGGCACAAGCTATCTGCTGCTCAAGAACCACCATCGTTTCCCGCGAATCAGTCACCTGCTTGGTAGCGGTTACTCAACCAACGGCGACCTTCTTGCCTTTGTCATGCGCTGCCGCGACGGCGCCACCCGCTCAGCGCAACCACGAGTTCTCGACCCAAGCCTGGGCCCGGTGATCACGACGTCTGCGCAAATCGAATTCGGCCCAGGGAGGGGAGGCATGATCCAGGATGCGGGCTATCCAGAGTTCGTCAACTGGCTGGTCGAAGCGAGCGATGTGGGCGGGGTCATGCCGCGAGCGCTGCGGTTCGTCATGAACCGGATCCACGCATGGTGGTCGGCTAACCCACGCAGCGAGTTCGGCATCGAGATATCGAAGCTGCTGGGGCCGGCGGCATTGAGCAGCAGCTCCCTCCCGCTACTGGGCATGGGATGTGACAGGGCAGACGGCCGTCTGAGGCTGCGCAAGTCCCGTCGTGGGAGCGCGTATCTCGATGTTGACTGGACGTCACGCAACTCGGCAGAGTGCTTCGATACGCTGACCGAATGGTGTCGCAAGATCGCCGTGGAAATGGGTGGCACGCTCGCTTCAAACCCATTGACCCGGTATCTGCAACGCATCATCACCGTTCACCCGCTCGGTGGTTGTCCGATGGGCAAAGATGCCGACTCCGGGGTGGTCGGTACTAATGGTGAAGTATTCCATTATCCCAATCTCTACATAGCCGACGGCTCGATCATGCCCGGGCCCGTTGGCTCCAACCCCAGTCTCACCATTGCAGCGATGTCGCGCCTGATTGCACTGGGCATCATTGATCGCAGGAACGGTTGCAACACCCCGCAGAAGGGGCCTGCGCCATGACAAATGACAGGGCAGGCAAAGATTCGGCCAGGCCGTCACTGCAGTTTACCGAGACCATGAAGGGGTATGTGGGGGCAGGGCAGAAGGACTTTCAAAGTGGCTATGAAGCGGGTAAAGGCGTTGCGTCGTCTATCGCCTTCACGCTCACGATCGGCATTGACGACGTCAACCGCTTTGTCGACTCGCCTTTGCACCAGGCCGATGCGGCAGGCCATCTCAATTGTGGCTTGCTGGGCGGTCATGCGCATGTAGAGAAGGGGCGCTTCAACCTCTTCGTGGAGAGTGTCGGTGATCGTCTGCGGAAAAAGATGTTGTACCGCTTGTTCGTCCGCAACCGGCAGAACGAGCCGCTGACGATTGCAGGCCATAAAGACATCTTTGATGACCCTGGCCCTGACCTTTGGTCCGACACGACGACCCTCTACGTGACGATTCTCCAAGGCCACGTCGAACCGGCAGATGACTCGAAGGCTGATGTTGTCGCCGCAGGCATCATGCGCCTGGGCGCGCTCGATTTCATGAAGCTGATGGCGACGTTCCGTTGTTTCGCCGCCACCAGTTCCGAGCGTTGGGCATTGCTGGAACGCTTCGGTCGTTTCTTTCTGGGAAACCTCTGGGACGTGTATGGGCGTCCCGGGTTTTCGCTGGCGAACACCAGGTACGAGCGGGAGATCCCGTTGTTCACCACAGAGGGCGTGCCGGATGCACAGTGCACCCACCACTCCATCACCACGGCAGATAAACTCGGGTTGGGAATGCTACGGTTCAAACGCGCCGCTTGCGATGACGTGGTGATGCTCATACATGGGCTAACTTCGTCCAGCGACATGTTCATAATGCCGGAGCACTACAACCTCGTCAGCTATCTGCTCGACCACGGTTTTACTGATGTTTGGACGCTCGATGGCCGCATGAGCAACCGGTTGCCCTACAACCTGCTGCGACACCGCTTCACCTTGGACGACGTCGCTCTGTTCGACTACCCGCCAGCGCTGGAGCGGATCAGGGAGGAGGTCGGGCAGTCGGTACGGATCCATGTCATTTGCCATTGTCTCGGTGCCGTGTCCTTTACCATGAGCCTCTTCGGCAAGGCCGTGACAGGTGTGAGCAGCGTCGTGGCCAACAGCGCGGCACTGACACCGCGGGTACCCAACTGGTCCAGGGTCAAGCTGACGGTCGCGCCGTTCGTGACCGAGTACGTTTTGGGAATGACGTATCTGGACCCTTTGTTCAGTGAGCGACCAGGGCTGACCATTGGCAAGATCATGGGCAAAGTCACGAGCTACTTTCACCGTGAATGCGATGTGCCGGCGTGCCATATGCTGAGTCTTATGTGGGGTGCAGGCAGCCCGGCACTCTACAACCACAAGAACCTCGCAGACATCACCCACCGGCGCGGTGGTGACCTCTATGGCCCAACGAGTGTGCATTACTACCGCCATGTGCTGAAGATGGTGAAAGCGGACAACACCGCGGTCAAGTATGACCCGTTGAACACTGAACACGGCGCGTTACCCGACAACTTCATGACGTACGCCCACGAGATTGAAACACCTGTCCTTTTCATGACGGGCCAGGAAAACCATGTGTTCAGTGATTCCAACATCCTCTGCCATGTCAGGCTCGAGCGCAGGGTTCCAGGTCGTCATCAACTGCGCGTCATTCCAGGGTACGGGCATCAGGACGTGTTCATGGGCATCAATGTTCATCGAGATGTCTTTCCCCATATTCTTGAGTTTCTGACTGCCAATGCTCGTCCGGCGCGGCACTCGACGCGGGAAGGGGAGGTGTTGCAAGAGGATGCCGATGCGGCCGAGTGATGACTCGGCGCTCACCCTTTGGCCCGGTGACGCAAGCGCGAGTAGGAAATCAGCATGCTGGTCAGTTCCTGTGTCACTTGGGTGAAGGGTGTCACTCGACGGCTGATCAAGCACACCTCACTCGACTCCAAAGGCTCGCGAATCGCAATGCTGACAAGCGACGAGGAAAACAGCTTCATGTCGGCAAGCATGCCGGGCTCAATGGTCAGGTAATCCGTCTCGGAGATGATGTGCAGGATTTCCAGGAGCGATTCGGTTGTGATGGCGATCTTTGGCGGTGGCAAGCCTTGGGCGCTGAACAACTCGAGCAGATGCTTCTCCGCGCTACCTGCAACCCCGGCCGGGCGGACGCTGACCCACTGGCAATCGACCAGGTCGTGTAGCGAGCGAGCATTCGCCAGGGGATGTCCCTTGCGCGCAACGACGCTGGTTTTGGAGCGGTAAAGCCGCTCGATGTGCAGGTCGATATCGCAGACGTTGGACGTCAGCGGGCACATCACGAAGTCGAGTCGGCCAGCGCGAATCATCTCGATCAGCATCCTGGTCTTGCCACTGGCGACGTGTAGCCGCACCTGAGGAAATCGACGGGTAAAACTGCTGAAGACCGGCATCAGGCAAGCCGCCAAAGGTTCCGCCGTGACACCCAATGCGATCTGGCCTTCGGGCATGCCATTGCACTGGCGGACGTCTTGTACCGCGCGATCGCAGTCCAGGATGATCGAGCGGGCCCGGGTCAGGAACACCTTGCCGGCGGTGGTCAGGCTGATGCCCTGATTGGAGCGTACCAACAAGGTTGCCCCCAGTTCTCTTTCCAGGCTTTGAATCGACTCTGTCAACGTGCTTTGGGCCGCGTCCAGTTCTCGTGCCGCCGAACGAAAGCTGCCCATGTCGACCACTGAGCAGAAGGCTCGAAGCTGAACCAGCTTCATGCGGCACAGCCTCTGGGACGGTTATAGGGTGCAGTGATCCAGTTGTTGCCGTTGTGGCCATGGGAAGCGTGATCAGTAGGGATAAACATTTTGTGGCGGGTATTCATGGCTGAATCTCCAAAGGGTAAACGCATCTAATCGATATCGATAAGATCGCATGCGATATATAAATATTCAACCAAAGACCTGATGATGTCAAAGCCAATGTGGCGCTTTGACGACGAGCGGTGGTGTAGCGGCGGTGGGCGGAAAAGGCGAAGGAGATCGGTTTTTCCGTTCTATTCGCGCCGCAGTCGTGCCTATAAAATCAATCCCGTCAGTTGGTTAGCTGACGTTGTTAATTTTAAATATCATCATTAACAGTGGCCAATCAAAAGTTGGCGCTGCGTATCACTTCGCGCCCAGGAATCTTGACGCTATGACCAATACTGCAATAAAAACAAACAGTGCCGCTGAAATACGTCCCTTTCATTTTCACGCCCAGGAAGCCGAACTTGCAGAGTTGCGCAGACGTATTGCAGCAACCCGCTGGCCGGACAAGGAAATAGTCAATGACTCCTCGCAAGGAGTACAAATGGCGACGATCCAGAAACTGGCCAAACACTGGGCAACCCAGTATGACTGGCGCGTCATTGAATCGAAAATAAACGCAGTTCCAAACTTCATCACCCATATTGATGGCCTGGATATACATTTCATTCATGTCCGCTCGAAACATGAGAACGCGTTGCCACTATTGATGGCGCACG
This sequence comes from Pseudomonas sp. LBUM1649, assembly GCF_059716155.1. Taxonomy (NCBI): domain Bacteria; kingdom Pseudomonadati; phylum Pseudomonadota; class Gammaproteobacteria; order Pseudomonadales; family Pseudomonadaceae; genus Pseudomonas; species Pseudomonas sp. LBUM1649. Next base: position 4,165,522 of record NZ_CP166807.1, on the reverse strand, counting down.
GATGGCCTGGGTCGGTGATCGAGTTGATGAAAGTCATCGGGCCACTCACCGATCCGACGGCGCACGGTGGCAGTGCCGCCGATGCGTTCAGCCTGGTGATTCCATCGATGCCTGGTTATGGTTTCTCGCAGAAGCCGACCGAGGCCGGTTGGAATCCTGAGCGAATCGCCGATGCATACATCGAGCTGATGAAGCGTCTGGGCTACACCCGGTATGGGGCACAAGGCGGTGACTGGGGTTCGATTGTCGTCGATCTGATGGCTGTAAAGGCGCCAGCTGGTTTGATCGGCATTCACTCGAACATGCCTGGGGTCATCCCGCCTGAAATCGATGCGGCGTTGTTTCGCGGCGAACCGGTACCCAGTGGTCTTTCCGAAGAGGAAAAGCGCGCGGCCGATCAACTCGCCTACACCTACAAGCACATCGGCTACGCAATCATGATGGGTGACAGGCCTCAGTCGCTGACAGGCCTCACGGATTCACCCGTCGGTTTGGCGGCCTTCATGCTCGATCACGATCCTAAAAGCTACGAGATGATCGCGCGTTCGATTGACGGACAACCGGAAGGCCTGACACCCGATGACGTCCTCGACAACATCACGCTGTTCTGGCTGACCAACACGGCCATTTCCTCCGCTCGGTTGTATTGGGAGAACAAGTCAACCTTCTTCGCGGTCAAGGGCGTCAAGATCCCGGTTGCGGTGAGCGTGTTTCCTGATGAACTGTATGCGGCGCCGAAAAGTTGGTCGCAGCAGGCCTATCCCAAGCTCGTGCATTACAACGAAGTGCCCAAAGGCGGGCACTTTGCTGCATGGGAGCAGCCGGCGCTTTTCTCACGGGAAGTCCGGGCCGGGTTCAAGTCGCTGAGGTAAGCGACGAGCCTGTAGGAGCAAGCTTGCTCGCGATGGAGGCCAACGATAACGCAGGAAACCTGACGCCCCGCGGTGCCCTCAGGTTCTTCGCGAGCAGGCTCGCTCCTACAGTAATCGCGGCAAACGCATTAATCGCGATCTTGTCCAGAACCCTGTAGGAGCTTGCTCGCGATGGAGGCCAACGAAAACGCGGAAAACCTGACACCCCGCGGTGCTCTCAGGTTCTTCGCGAGCAGGCTCGCTCCTACAGTAATCGCGGCGAACGCATTCATCGCGATCTTGCCCAAAACCCTGAACTGACACCCCGTGGCGTGCTCAGGTTTTTCGCGAGCGAGCTCGCTCCTACAGTAATCGCGGCAAACGCATCATCGCGATCTGCCCAGAACCCTGTAGGAGCAAGCTTGCTCGCGATGGAGGCCAACGATAACGCGGGAAACCTGACACCCCGCGGTGCTCTCAGGTTTTTCGCGAGCAGGCTCGCTCCACATCCGGTACAGGCGACGGCATGGAGATCGTACCCAACCAAAAGATACTAGCCTTCTCTGAATCCAGGCATCACTGAGCGACCTGGCAGCAAGGAACATACCCCCATGATTCAGTGCAAGGGTGCCTATACAGACGCCACTCAAGGAGATGGATGCCGTGTGCTGGTTGACCGCCTGTGGCCGCGCAATTGTCCAAAGGACAGTCTTCAATTGGCGGCATGGCTCCCCGATGTCGCCCCCTCCACGGGATCCCGCAAAGCCTTCAACAGCAAAAAAATCAGCTTTGCGCAGTTCACCGTTGCCTATCGCCGGGAGCTGGCGGCCAATCCACAGAGCTGGTGGCAATTGTTGCTGCTCGCCGAAAGAGGCACGCTTACGCTGATTTTTGCGGCCAGGGATCTGCAGGCAAATAATGCCATTATCCTGGCTCAATGGCTGGAAGACGAGTTGGATCGGCACGCGGAACCTAGCTCGCCAGTGTGTTATTTGGGCGATTTTCCTGATTATTAGACGGCGTAAAGGGTCGGGTAGCGGGGGTGGGATGCCTGACCCTCAGCAACGATACAAGTGCCGGCATGAGCACTAGCGCCCCCACCATGTTCCATACAAACAGCAGTACCAATAACAGCCCCATGTCCGCCTGGAACTTCAACGACGAGAACGCCCAGGTACTCACCCCCAATGCCAGGGTGATGCCAGTAAAGGCCACTGATGTCCCTGTGGTCTTCAGGGTTTCGAAGTAGGCCTGACGCAGTTCCATACCTTGTCGCAGAAAGCTTTCCATGCGGCTGAAAAGGTAAATGCCGTAGTCGACGCCGATGCCGACCCCCAGGGCAATCACGGGCAGGGTGGCGATCTTCACCCCCAGGCCCATCTTCGCCATCACCGCTTCGCACAGCACGGTCGAGAGATACAGTGGCGCCATCAGGGCGAAGGTGACCTTCAGCGATTTGAACTCCCACAGCACCACCAGCGAGATGATCACGAACACCAGTACCAGCATCAACTTTTCGGAGTGCTTGATGACGCTGTTGGTCGCGGCCTCGATGCCGGCATTACCGGCTGCCTGAAGCACCTCGAACTGGCCGCCGGCATAGTCTTGACTGAACTGTTCGACAGCGTCGCCGACTCGGCTGAGCGTCTGGGCCTTGTGGTCTCGCAGGTAGAGACTGATGGGCACCATGCTGCAGTCGCTGTCGACCTGTTCGGCAGGTACGCCGGAGCGGGCGTTGTTCATCACATACGGATCGCGAGACAGCTCTGCCCATTTCGGGTTGCCTTCGTTACGGGCGACGATATTGAAGCGCATGGTGTCGTACAGCGATTGCACCGACTCCACACCTTCGACTTCACGCAGCAGTTGTTCGAGCTGATTAGCAAGGTCGGCGGCAGCAAAGCGTGAACATTGCTCGGCCGCCGTCTTGAACATCAGCACATAGACATCCGTGCTGGTGGTGTAGTGGGCGAGCAGGTAGGCGTTGTCCTGGTTGTAGCGGGCCTGGGGCCGAAACTCCGGCGCTCCGCCGTCGAGGTCTCCGATCTTCAGGTCCTGGCGCGCCTGGTAACCCATGGTCAGCAGCACCAGGCAGGCCAGTACCAGTGGTACAGCGAGACGCGGTTCGACGACCGCGGCAAGGCGCCGGAACAGCGGCCAGGAGGCCTGCGCCCGAGCGTGCTGGCGTGCCGTGGCGCGGGGGCTGACGCCGACATAGGACATGAGCAATGGCAGCAGGAACATCTTGGTGAAGATGGCGACAAACACGCCGATGCTCGCGGTGATCGCCAGTTGTCTGATCACGCCGATATCGATCACCAGCAGGGTGATGAAACCCACAGCGTCGGCCAGCAGCGCCGTGGTGCCGGGGATGAACAACGCGCGGAAAGTGCGCCGCGAGGCTTCTACCGGTCCGTGGCCCTGGGCCGTTTCACTGACCATCAGGTTGATGTTCTGCACCGCATGGCTGATGCCGATGGCGAAAATCAGGAAGGGCACCAGGATCGAGTAGGGGTCCAGGCCGTAGCCCAGCAGGCTGAGGATACCCAGTTGACACACCACGGTGAGCAGGCAGGTGAAGACGGTGATTGCGGTGCTGCGCCAGCACCGGCAATAGGCATAGAGCAGGGCACTGATCAGCAGCACGGTGAGCGCGAAGAACAGCGCAATATTCGCCGCTGCCGCCAGCAAATCACCGATGATCTGGGCAAAGCCGATGACCCGAATGGTCACGCCCTTGGCCGAGAATTGCTCGCGAACCTGCTGGTCCAGGGCCTGGCTGAAAGCGCCATAGTCCAGGGCCTGGCCGGTTTGTGGATCGGCATCCAGGAGCGGCACGCGAATGATGGTCGAGCGCAGGTCATTGGCCACCAGGTTGCCAGGCATGTTGGCGCGCAGGATGTTCTGCCGCACCTGGGCCAGGGCCTTTGGGCTGCCATCGTAGTCGTCGGGAATGACCCGGCCGCTGCGCACGCCCTCGGTGGTAACCTCGGACCACACGGCATTGGGGGTCCACAATGACTTGAGCTTGCCGCGGTCAACCCCGGGAATATAAAAGACCCTGTCGGTGACCTCGCGCAGGGTTTCCAGAAACGCCGGGGTGAGGATTTCACCCTCGGGGTTTTCAACGATGATGCGCAGTACATTGCTTTGCGGGCGCAGTACATCCTCGAAGCGCAGGTAGTTCTGAATGTACGGGTGACTGGTTGGAATCATTCGCGTGAAACTGGCGTCCGCTTTGAGCGACAGAGCCTTGTAGCCCAGCAACAGCGAGACCAGCAGGAACAGTAGCAGCACGACGACGCGGTTGTGGAACAGGACCCGCTCCAGTGCGTTCATCAAGCGTGACTCGGGGATGTCCAGTTGTAGGCGGTGATTGGCTTGGGCGGTCATTGCAGGTACTCCTTGAACTCTTCTCGCCCGAGCAGGCGCAAGCCGCGGGTGCCGACCAGCGCCAGGGTCCCGTCGGATAACGTCGCCGCGCTCAGCCATGGGGCCTTGTTGCGGGATTGCAGAACGCGGAAATGCACCAGATCCTTGCTGTGCAGCAGGCCCGCCTGGCCGGTGAGCAGCACGCTGTTGTCAGCCAGTTGTTCGGCGCCATACAAGTTGGTTGCGCTCGGCAGCGTGGCGGCCCGCCAGTGCTGACCGTCGTCCTGGCTGCTGAACAGCGCGCCACCGAAACCCATGGCCAGAACCTGGCCTTCGCGCAATTGAATCAGTTTGTACAGCGAGGCTGGGGTCAGTACTTGCGCCGGTTGCCACTGGCCAGCGGATTGGCGATACACGCGTCCGCCTTCTCCGGCGATCAGCAAATCGCCATTGGCCAGGCCTACTATGGTGTTCAGGTGCAGGCGATCGGGATTGTCGAGGCTGGCAACATAAGCCCAGGTGCTGCCGCCATCGGCGGTGTGCAGCACGGTCCCGTAGGCGCCGACTACCCAACCTTCGCGGGCGTTGCGAAACCACACATCCAGCAAGGGGCGAGAGGGTCCGGCTTCGGCGCCGGCGCTGATGTCATCGAGGGTGAAGCGGGCGATATCCAGTGCTTGCTCGTCAGTCGAGGGCGCGGCCTGCAGACGCTCGACTTCACGCTGCGCCCATTCGAGCATCAGCGCATTGATGGCTCTGCCATCCAGTTGCCGGGTCCAGGAGGCGCCGCCATCGTCGCTGTGCAGCACCACACCGTCATGACCCACTGCCCAACCGTTTTGGTCGTCGACGAAATGCACAGCGGTCAGCAGCAGGTCAACCGGAACCCTGGCTTGGTCGATCCGACCATCTGCCGTGCGCACAAGGATATGACCATCGGCGCCGACCATGACCAGGCGATCCGCCAGCGCCTGCGCATCCAGCAAGGGTGCCTGCTGCGCCTTGGCAGTCAGGCGTGAGGGACGTTCGAGGCGGTCGGCCAGTGGCGTCGCCCAGGCGACGGTCGACTGCAGGCAGATACTCAGGCTCAAGGCCAGGCCACAGCGGGCAAAGGTAGACATTTTCATCGCACAGATCTCAAAAACGAGGAGAGGATGGCCACAAGGCCATCCTCTGGGCGCAGTGGTGGGTTCAGCGACCCGAGCGGCGCAGTGCCGACGGGCTGAAGTCAGTCAGCTTGGCGGTGAGACCGAAAGTGGCGCTGCGCTCTTCATTTTCCAGTCCATAGACCACATATCGGCGCGCCTGCAGGTCGTAGATCACTTCGCTGATATGGATCGCCGAAAGCACGTCGTAGCGTTGCAGGCTGTGAGCTTCCTGAACCCGCCACAGTTCGCCACGACCGTCATAGAGATCGGCAGCGAGGATGCTCCAGCTGTCCTCGTCGACGTAGAACACCCGTTTGGCATAGATGTGCCGTTCGCTCGGCTTCAAGGTCGCCTCGACTACCCAGACCCGGTGCATTTCGTAGCGCAGCAAATCCTGGTCGAGATGGTTGGGCTGGATGATGTCCTTGTACTTGAGGCTGCGGCTGGCCAGCTTGTAGGTGTTGTAGGGCACGAGCATTTCCTTCTTGCCTACCAGCTTCCAGTCGTACTTGTCGGTCGCACCGTTGTACATATCGATGGTGTCGTAGGTGCGCAGGCCGTCCGAGGTGCCCAGCGGCGAGTCATAGGCCGCTTCCGGCGCGCGCAGGACACGACGTTGCCCCGGGTTGTAGGTCCAGGCCAGGCGCGCTTCGCGGGTCTGGTCGATGGGTTCGTGGATCAGGGTCTGGCCGCCGGCCACGCTTTCCGGCGAAGTCACCTTGCCCAGGTAGTAGTAGAGCCGGTTGGGCTCCGGGTTACCCATTGCCGACGCCATGACGGCTTTGACCTCGCGGCGGATCGGGGTGAAGTTGCCGTTGCTTTGCACCACCATTTCGGTTGGGTAGTACTGGTAGCCACCGGTGCGATAGCGCACGAAATGATTGAACAGTACTTCCACGCCGGTCTTGGGAGCGGGGAAGGGCACGCTGCTTTTTTCATAACCGGCCAGCCCGTTGTTGTCAGCGGCGAGGCTGACCCCGGCCGCCTCCTTGCGGATCAGCGCGTACTCGCTCTGCGGCAGGGCCGCGGTGCGGTGGCTTTGGTACACGGGCATCGAGAAGTCCGGGTACTTCGCCAGCATGGCCTGGTAGCCATGGCTGAGGTGCGCCGCATATTGTTTGAAGTTGCTGGCATTGATCGTGTATAGGGCTTTCTCGCCGGCAAACGGGTCCACATAGCCCTGGCCGGGGGTGGAACCAGCCGGGGCCTGAGTCAGGCCACCGGTCCAGGCTGGAATGCTACCGTCGGCGTTGCCGGCTTTTTCGGCGCCGGTGGGGGTCAGGTCCTGGCCCAGGCGTGCGACCTCGGCGCTGTCCGTTTTGGCCAAGGCGCCAACACTGATAAGGCTCAGGAAGCTGCCCAGGGCGGCAGCGCGAAGCAGAGTGGTATTCATGGTAGACCTCACGTTTCAGAAACCCATGCGCAGGCTGAGGGAGACAAAATCCTTGTCGGTGGCGGCGAAGGGGGTGTTGCCGCTGCCCGACCAGGAAAGCTCTGCAGAGTATTTCTGCAGGTAATCGAATTTGGCGCCGACCGAGCCCTGCAGGCGATCCTCGGAAAACACGCCGTCGTATGACCAGCCTTTGATGTCCTGGCCGAAGGCGACATAGGGCGAGACGTTGATCCCGGCCAGCAGGCCCGGGTAGTTAAGCTGTGCGCGCAGGCGGTAACCCCAGGAAAACTTGCTGGTGTAGCCATCGCTGGAACAGCCGAGCTTGTGGTACTTGGCTTCGGGCACGCCCAGTGCACAGCCTCTTGCGTTGCCATTGGCCAGGTCCGAACCGTAGGTGTCGGCCTTGGCGTAACGGCGCTCGTCGAGGCCGGGCAGGTCGTGCATGTACTTCATGCCCACTTCGCCGATCAGGTTGAGGCTGTCGGCCCCCAGCACCTGTGGGATGGATTGGATCGCGCCGAGCGACAACTGCGAGATCTTGCGCCGGTCGTAACCGTTGTAGGCCGAGCCCGGCGTGGCATTGAGGGCATCCTGCCCAAGGGTGATGTTCTGGCCGATCAACTGGCTGAGTTGAGCGGGATTGCCGGCGAAGGCCGGTATCAAGTCACCGGTAGCCAGTTGCACGGGCTGGTTGGGCCGAAAGCTGTATTCGCCAAACACCGAAGTGCCCCACAGGTTGGTCGAGAAGCTCAGGCCGTAGATGCGGATGTCTTCCGGAAAGTCCGCAAAGTAACGGCCATTGGTGGCCTGCTGTCCGGGCAACCAGCCGGCCCCGGGCCCAGGGCGCAGATCGGTGATCAGGCTGGAGTAGGGCGTGCGCGAGTGAATGTTCATGGCGTAGGCACCGAACTCGGTGTCGATGCTGTCGGCGAAGTAGCGCAACGCCAGGCCGAACTGACCGGCGTTGGAGGGTTCGTTGTCGCCGGCACGCTGGATGATCAGGTCGTTGGCAAAACTGGCGGGGTCGTTGGCGCCACCCCGTGGCACACCGAAGCAGCCTTCGGGCATGAAGTCGTTGGTCGAGAAGTAGGTGCCGCAACCTTCCAGCACGGTGCGGCGCCACTGCAACTGGTAGAAAGCTTCCAGATTGAGATTGTCCGTCAGGCCCAGGTTGCCGTAGAGCATCGGCACCGGTAGCAGTGCCTCCTTGACCTGGGAACCCGGGCGGCGCAAAGCGGCGACGTCGATAGGGTTGATGGCATTGATGCCGTTCTGGAAGTACAGCCCCTCGCCCCAGTTGATCACCTGGTTACCGACCCGCGCATTGAGCGGATGGTCGGCGATGGTGAAGTCACCGAACACGTAGGCGTCGAGCAGGGCCAGCCCTTGGAACTTGGCCAATTCATCGAAGTGACTGTCGTCCAGTTTGCTGTCGGCCTTGTAGCCGTTGGACGAATGGCCAAAGTCCACTTCGCGGTTGCTCAAGGTGTAGTCGTACCAGGCTTTGCCGCGAATGAAGGCGCCGAAGTTGCGCCAGTTGAGTTCCATCTCGCCAAGCAGAGTGACGGGTGATGACACCAGGTTGCGCTTGCGGAAGTTCAGGCGTCCGTCATCGCCGGTGCGTCCGCCGCTGGCATTGAAGTCGCCGGGTTTACCGTAGCCAATGACATTGGCGTTGCCCTGAAAGATGTTGTCGGCGCCGGGTTTCTCTGCGCTCCACAAGCCGCCGATACTCAGGCTGCCGTTGAAGCGACCGCTGACTTCGCCAAGGTTGAATTCGGCGGCGCTGGCATAGCTACACAGGGCACAGGCCAAGGGCGTCAGCAGAAAAGTTGCCAATGGATGGCGGTGGAGTAGTTTCTTCTGGCGGGTTCGTTGGGAGCTCATGGCGGCTGCCTCTTGATTATTGTTATAGGAAGACCGGCAGCACCGGGCCCAGCATCGGCCAGGTGCTGTTGAATCGACAGGGGTAGGGGCGGCCGACCCGGTGGGTCGGCTTCGGGCGCCGCGCTACAGCACGGCTGGAAGCAGGGCGCTGGCCATGCTGTTGGAAGCGGCAGTGGTATCCGCCGCCTGGCGAGGGCTTACCGGTGCTGCCCCGGCGCTGGTCTCGGCGGCTGCCAGGCTCTGGCCACTGACAAGGGCCAGCAGCAGCGCAGGCCACAGGCGTTTGCAAGTAGATGAAGGTTCAGGGGTTGTGCAGCTCATTGTTGTTATCTCCTGGCAGTACAACTTGAGGGGAGCGCCTATCCCCTGCATCGCAGCTCAATAGCGAGCTGACATTGAACTCAGTCTGAGAGCGCGATATATCTATGCGCAATGCATCAACGGTTATAGATCCATAGCCAAGAGGAATGTCATGGACGTGCGTGACCTGGAATACATCATCGCGGTCCAGCAATGCGGGACGGTGGGCAAGGCAGCGGAACAGCTGGGTATTACTCAACCTTCGTTGACCAAGGCAGTGCGTCGTGTCGAGACCCAGTTGGGGGTCATGTTGTTCGAACGCACCTCCACCGGCATGCGCCTGACCCAGGCTGGAGAGTTGTTCCTGGCCCGCGCCCGGCGTTTGACCCGCGATTTCGACGATGCATTGGCCGAGATGCGCAGCATCCGCAGCGGCGAACAGGGTGGAGTTCGCCTGGGGTACTCGCCGTCGCTACCCGACGCGTTGGTGGTTGCCAGTTGCCGTCGGCTGTTGCGCGAACGCCCGGCGGCACGCTTGCGCATGCGCAGGCGCCTGGCCAGCGAGTTGCTGGAACTGCTGCGTAATGGCGAGATCGACGTGGCGGTGATGCCGATTTCGGCGGCCACCGAGGGCTTCGACACCCAGGTGCTGTATGAGGATTGCCTGGCGGTGGTAGCCGATGCCCAGCACCCGCTGGTGACCAGCAAGCGAGTGCAACTCAGTGACCTGCACGATCAGCAATGGCTGTTGCCGGAAGGCCACATCAGCATTCGCCAGGCCTTGGACAACGCTTTCATCAAGCAAGGCCTAGCGCCGCCGACCTTGCGCATCGAAGCCGATTTCAGCAGCGAAGCCCTGTTCGAGCTGATCGTCGGCACGCCGACCCTGACCCTTTCGCGCTGCGGACGGATGACCCAGGCTGCCGGCCTTGCGCCCTTGAATCTGGACCTGGGTGGCCTCGACCTGCGTCGGCGCATCGGCCTGATCACCCGGCCCGGTGGTTACCTGTCACCGGTGTGCAACCGGCTGATCGAACTGTTCAAGGACGAAGCCTGCGAGCGCAATATCCAGGAGTGGTTGTAGGCACCCGCCATCCCATTTTGTTATGGGGGACCGCTCAAGAGTTGTATTGGCGGGCTTTTTTTCTCCACTTGTAAGATCGGCGCACCCCGTTCTACTTCGGAGAATAAAAAGTGAACCTTGGAAAAATACTGAGCCGAAGTGCGCGTTACTGGCCGCATAACGAAGCAGTCGTCGACAGCCGCCAGCGGCTGACCTACGCGCAACTTGAAGCACGCAGCAACCGCCTGGCTTCCGGCTTGTTGAAACTTGGGCTGGAGCCTGGCGCCCATGTGGCGATCCTGGCGATGAATCGCGTCGAACTGGTCGAGGCGGAGGTGGCGTTCTACAAGGCCGCCATGGTCAAGGTGCCGATCAACGCACGCTTGTCGCCAGAAGAAATCGTGCGCGTGCTTGACGATTCACGCAGCGTCGCGGTCATTACCGGCAGTGCAGCGGCCAAGGCCCTGGCGGCCAACCGCGCGGCACTGCCGCACCTGAAATGGATCATCGTGCTAGCCGATGAGGGCGGTGATATTCCCTATCGTGAAGTGCTCGACATGGGCGATGAGCGCGCGTTCAACAGTGACCCGGACGATAAGGCACTGGCGGTGCTGCACTACACCTCTGGCAGCTCCGGGGTACTGAAAGCGGCAATGCTGACCTATGGCAATCGCAAGGCGCTGGTGCGCAAGAGCCTGGCCAGCCCCGTGCGCGGCGCCGGCCCTGACGATGTCATGGCCCATGTCGGGCCGATCACCCATGCCAGCGGAATGCAGATCATGCCGCTGCTGGCGGTGGGCGCCTGTAACCTGCTGATCGAGCGCTACGACGACGAACTGCTGCTGCGCACCATCGAGCAGGAGCGGGTTACGCGCTTGTTCCTGGTGCCGGCAATGGTCAATCGCCTGGTCAATGTCGAGGGCGTCGAACGCTTCGACCTGAGCAGCCTGCGCCTGGTGATGTACGGCGCCGCCCCCATGGCCCCGGCTCTGGTGGAGCGCGCCATCGAGGTGTTCGGGCCAATCCTGGCCCAGGGTTATGGCGCAGGTGAAACCTGCTCGCTGGTGACCGTGCTGACCGAGCAGGATCACCTGGTCAAAGATGGAGACGCACGCCTGTTGTCCTCTTGTGGGCGCTGCTATTTCGAGACTGACCTGCGGGTGGTCAACGAAGCGTTCGAGGACATCCAGCCTGGCGAGATCGGCGAGATCGTGGTCAAGGGCGACGACATCATGCAGGGGTATTGGCAGGCGCCGGAACTCACCGCGGAGGTCATGAAGGATGGTTACTACCTCACCGGTGACCTGGCCACGATCGATGAGCTGGGCTACGTGTTCATCGTCGACCGCAAGAAGGAAATGATCATTTCCGGCGGCTTCAATATTTATCCCACCGAAGTCGAACAAGTGCTCTATCGCCTGCCGGAAGTATTCGAGGCCGCCGTTGTCGGTGTACCGGACGAACAGTGGGGTGAGGCGGTGAAAGCCGTGGTGGTGCTCAAGCCAGGTGCGCACCTGACTGAGGCGCAAGTCATCGACTTCTGCGCCCAGAACCTGGCCGGCTTCAAAAAGCCGCGAAGCGTCGACTTCATCGATGAACTGCCGAAGAACCCCAACGGTAAAGTCGTGCGCCGGGTGGTTCGCGATGGTTACTGGAAAAACACTCAGCGCAAGATCTGACGCCGCAGGAGCAGAACCGAAATGATCGAACCAAGCGAAAAAGCCCAACGCATCATCAGCGACATGCAAACCTTCATCCGCGATGAAATCATCCCGCTGGAGAAGAAAGAGAATCTGCAATGGGGCGAAGCGCACCCACGGGCGATTCTCGCCGATGTCTGGAAACGTTCCTGCGAACTGGGTTTCTACAACGTCATGCTGCCGGAAAACCTCGGCGGTGCCGGCCTGAGTGTGGTCGACCTGTGCGCGGTCAAGGAGGCGGCGATTCTAACCGGCTCTATGCTTGCGCCTCATGTATTGGGCGAGCTCAGCGGCCCGTCGCGGATTGGCCATCTGTTCAAAGTGGCCAGCGAAGTGCAGGTCGAAAAGTTCTTGCAACCGGTGTGCCGGGCCGAGAAGGCCGTGTGTTTCGCCCTGACCGAAGCCGAAGCCGGCTCCGATGCCAGCGCGATCAAGACCAGCGCTCGGCGTGACGGCGATCACTACGTGCTTAATGGTGCCAAGCGCTACATCTCCGGCGCCCCCTACGCCGACTTCGCGGTGCTGTTGGCGGTGACGGGACCTGGACAGGGCGCGGGCGGCATCTCGGCCTTCTTCATCGACCTCAAGGGGCCAGGTGTGCAGATCGACGCTGATTACCAGGTGATGTCCGGCGGCGGCAGCCACGGCAATATCGAGCTCAAGGACGTGCGGGTACCGGTGCAAAACCGTATCGGCGAGGAGGGGGCAGGTTTCAAGCTGGCCATGGGACGAATCACCCTCAACCGCCTGCTGCATTGCCCGACCATGCTGGGCATGGCCGGCCTGGCACTGAACCTGTCGATTGACCATGCCCGCACCCGAACCCAGTTCGGCAAGCCGATCGCCATGTTCCAGGCGGTCAATCACATGATTGCCGACATGGCCACCGAGTTGCTGGCAGCGCGCAGCATGATGTACGCCACGGCGGCGCTTAACGATGCCGGCGGCGACATCCGCACCCAGGCGCCGATGTGCAAGCTGTATGCCTCGGAGGCGGCATTTCGCATCGTCGATCGCGCCGTGCAAGTGCATGGAGGCGCCGGTCTGATTCGCGGCAATCCGGTGGAGTGGATGTTCCGTGCCACTCGCATGATGCGTATTCTCACCGGCACCAGCGAGATTCAACGCAATACCATCGCCAAAGGCATCCTGATGCCGGGCTGAGCCCATGAACCTGCGCCCGCCTATAGGCGGGCGACTTCTACCTATAAAAATAACCAGAGGTATCCAATGCTCGGCATCGAATCCAGCTACCGCCCGAAAGCCGCATGGACCATTGCGGTGCTGTTGGCAGTAATGATGTTGGTGAACTTTCTCGACAAGGTGGTCATCGGCCTGGTCGCCGTACCGATGATGGCTGAACTGCAACTGAGCCCGGCAGAATTCGGCCTGATCGGTGGCGCCTTGCACTGGTTGTTCTCCATTTCGGCAGTGCTCGGTGGCTTTCTGGCCAACCGCAAACCCACCCGTACCCTGTTGCTCGGCATGGGCCTGTTCTGGGCGCTGGTGCAACTGCCGATGCTGTTTGCCACCTCACTGTGGACTATCGTTGCCTGCCGGGTCCTGCTCGGAGTCGGCGAAGGCCCGGCCTCGCCAGTGGCCACCCACGCTCTCTACAAATGGTTCCCGGATAACAAGCGCAGTCTGCCGGTGGCCTTGCTGCATTCGGGCAGCGCCATGGGGCTGCTGGTGGCCGGCCTGCTGATCCCGTGGATGAGCGTGCATTACGGCTGGCGCAGCAACTTCGGCGTGCTGGCAGTCATCGGCCTGGTCTGGTGCATGGCCTGGTATCGCCTGGGCAAGGAAGGGCAGCTGGACGACATTGCCCCGGCCAATGCCGAAACCGCCGCGGCGCAGACGCGCATCCCTTATCGGCGACTGCTCGGTGATCCGACGGTCATCGGCAACTACGTCGGTCACTTTGCCGCCAATTGGTCCTTGGCGCTGACCCTGACCTGGGTCCCGGCCTATCTGGAGAAATTTCTGGGCATGCCGTCGCTGAGCGCCGGGAGGATGTTCGTGGTGTTCGTGCTGGTGACTACGCCGCTCAGCCTGATCATGGCCTGGTGGTCGCAGCGCCTGTTGCGTCGCGGTTTGCCGTCACGGCTGGCCCGGGGCGTGTTCGTCTCTGTGTGCCTGATCCTCAGCGGCATACTCGCCGCCTCGCTGATGTTGCCGGGGCTGTCGGTCGCCGAACGCATGGGCTGCCTGACCTTCAGCGGTGGCTTGGCCCTGGTCATGTATTCCATTGGCCCGGCGATGCTGGCCGAAGTGGTGCCCAGCGGCCAGCGCGGCAGCATGCTCGCCATCGGCAATGCCTGCGGTTCCCTGGCAGGTCTGGCGGCACCGATAGTCACCGGGTTTTTGCTGCAGAATGCCCAAGGCATCAACGGTGACGGTTATGCCCACGGCTTCATGGTCTGTGGCGCGATCCTGATCAGTGCCGGCCTGATCGGCCTGCTGACCATGAATCCGCAGCGTTCGCGCAACCAGCTCCAGGTGCCAGTGCCGGCCATCGTCCTGCGCGGCTGAACGTCTTCAAGCGTCCAGCGGTTCGCGCTGGCGTTCGATCAACTCACCTTTCCAGCGCCCCGACTGCACCACTTCGATCAGTAACGTGCGCACCAGATCGCGCATGCACGAGGCGGCGAAGGTCAGGGGCTTGTGGGTCGAGTAGGCGATCGACAAGGTGCGTCGTACGTTCGGCTCGACAATCCGGCGGGCCATCTGCTGCGGATTCTCTTCCACCGCCGGCCAGTTGCCGATGGTTGCCGCCAGGCCACTGCGCACCAGGCTGCTGATGCCCTGTGCGGTCTGTTGCTCGTATTGCACCTTGAGTTCCAACCCGGCTTCGATAGCCGCCTGTTCAACCCGTCGACGCAGGTGTGAACTGGCCCGGGGCGCCATGACCAACGGGCCGCTGATCGCCTGGGCCAGTGTGATGCTGTCGTCGCCGCGGGCCGGTGCCTGCAGGCTCAACCAATACAGTTCTTCGGTAAAGATCGGCTCGGCATGCACATGCTCGAGCTCTTCGGCATTGGGTACCACACCGAAATCCACTTTGCCCAACTCGATGGCTTCACCACCTTCCTGGCTCAGGCCGTCGCGCACGGTCAGCTCGATGCCGGGAAATTTTTCGCCGGCGCGAACGATGATCAGCGGCAGCAGCAACGCCGAGGCGGTGACCGGTATGGCGATGGCCACCCGTCCCTTGGGGTTGCCCTTGGTCGATTCCAACTCGTCCTTGACCGAGTCGATGGTCTGCACCACCGAACGGGCGATCTCGTACAGGCGTCGACCGGCATCGGTGAGGTTGATGCCATCGTGCAGACGCTCGAGCAACTGCATCTCCAGCTCGTTTTCCAGGAGGTTGATTTGCCGACTCAGCGCCGGTTGCGCGATGTAGGCCCGGCGCGCCGCCGAGGAGAAACTCCCGGCTTCGGCAATCGCAATCAGATAACGCAGTTGTTTGAGTGTCATCGGGGTTTCCGCGGCCATGCCGGCGCGTTATGGGCTGTATTGAAAGACGATATTGGTCCAGCACGCAGCGCCTCACTAGGATGGCGCCATTACTTTTATATGACCTGTTTATCGGTCTGGTTGCAACGCCAGTGTGTTGATTTTCAATACCTTGTGGCCAGGCACTATGGAGTGCGTTGCATGAAGCCGACTGCGTTTTCCTCTGCCCTGAATCGGCTATTGCTGGGACAGGGGCAGGAGCCTGATCCCCGTTTTACCCTGGCCAACGAGCGCACTTTCCTGGCCTGGATTCGCACGGCACTGGCGCTGCTCGCCAGTGGCATTGCCATCGAAGCGTTCACCCAGGGTGTGTTCAGCCTCGGCCTCAAACGCTTGCTGGTGGTCGGTTTGCTGAGCCTGAGCCTGATTGTCAGCCTCAGCGCCTTCTGGCGCTGGTTGGGTGTCGAGCGCGCGCTGCGCCAGCAAGCTGCGCTGCCGGTGTCGCTGCTGACGCCGCTGCTGTCACTGGGTTGCGCTGTTCTCGTCGCCGGTGTGCTGGCGGCGTTCTGGGGGCAGGGATGAGCGATGCGGGGCTGCAGCCGGAGCGCACCACCCTGGCCTGGAGGCGCACGCACATCCTGCTGATGCTGGTGGCTTGCCTGGCCCTGCGTGGCCTGCAGCACCATCCGCGATTGAGCGCCGTGGTCGTCGCCCTGACCACGCTGCTGGCGTTGCTGATCCTGATCGAGCAGGGCCGTTGCTACCAGCGTGCACGTCTCGGCATCGCCGGACATGGCACGACTTGCAACCCGTTGCCGCTACTGATCCTCACGCTGTGCACGGCGCTGTTGGCGGCACTGGCGTTGATCGCCCAAGCCTGAATTCCCCCAGCGATAAGGAGTCGTAACATGAAGCCGGACTGGTCCTGCCTCAAGGATGTCAAGATCATCGATGTCAGCCAACTGCTACCCGGGCCCCACGCCACCTCGCTGTTGTTGCAGCTGGGTGCGGATGTGATCAAGGTCGAGCAACCCGGCACCGGCGACAGCTCGCGGATGCTGGGCGATGCCGTATTTGCCCAGTTCAACCGTGGCAAACGCTCCATCGCGTTGAACCTCAAGGATCCGACCGACAAAGCAGCCTTTCTTGAGCTGGTGCGCCATTGCGACGCCGTGGTCGAGGGCTTTCGCCCCGGTGTCATGCAGCGCCTGGGCCTGGGTTATGAAGACCTGGCGAAGGTCAACCCGGCGATCGTCCTGTGCTCGATTTCCGGTTTCGGCCAGAGCGGTCCCTATGCCGCCCATGCCGGCCACGACCTCAATTACCTGGCCATGGCCGGCTACTGGTCGATCCCGGTGCAGGTCGAGGACAAGATCGCCCGGCCGAAGGTGCGCCTGTCCGATTATGCCGCCTCGAGCTACGCTGCGCTGTCGCTGTCGGTGGCAATCATGAGTGCCCGCCAGCAGGGTAGCGGCCAGCACCTGGATGTGTCAGTGCACGACGCCATCTTATCCTGGACTGCCCACATGGCCTGGCTGGCACGCGGTTTCGAGGACAACCCCGTGGCATCGCCGACCGTCATGCCGGAGAACGATATCTTCCAGACCCGCGACGGCCGTTACCTGGCGTTGGGCATTCTCGAAAACAAATTCTGGGTGACCTTGTGCGATGTGCTGGGGCAGGAGTTCCCGACGCTCAGGCTTGAGCGCTTTGCCAATCGCATGAGTCGGTTTGGACACAAGCAGGAGCTTAATGCCGTGCTCAAGGAGGTGTTTCTCACTCGCGCATTGGAACAGTGGACCGAGGCGTTCGCCGGGCATGACCTGCCATTTTCGCCGCTGCTCACCGCCAGTGAGCTGTTCGACGATCCTCATGTGCAGGCGCGGGGCACCGTTCGCGTGCTGCCGGAAGAACGAGCGATCAGCGTCGGTTTTCCGGTAAAATTCTCCCATGGTTTACCGGACAGCGATACAGCGGTTCCAGTGTTGGGTGAGTACAGTGTCGAGGCGTTCAAGGCCGGTTTCTGATCCTCGGAAATCATAGCGGTTCGTTGCTGACAAAGGTCTGATCGACCAGGCCAATACTGTCTCGCCCGCCACGCCTGGATTGGTAGAGCGCCGCATCGCCTTGCTCGATCAGTGTCGCCAGGCTGGCCGGCGGATGGTCGAACAGGTTGGCGCCGATGCTCAGGGTCACCGCTTCGGGTGTGGCGAACGTCTGTGCGGCAGCGGGGTGAAACTGCTCACGCAACCCGCTACGAGCAGACGCGTTGCTCGCACTTCGAGGGCACGGCGGTTGTACAGGGCGGTCAACGGATCGCGCGCGGCCAAACGGGCTATGTGTTCTCCCATGGACCAGCAGCACATAGCGCAGTTGCACCGCCCCCACGCTCAACGACTTGCCATGGGGGCGCAGGAGGAAACTGGCCCTGAGTGTCAGCAGGGCCATCGCCGCACGAGACCCTGAAGGCGCGCGCCATGCCGCGCTCAATCACATCAACAATGCGGTCGAGCGGCTCAAGAGGATCTTCACTCGCAGCAATGAATATGTATCCCCGCAAGAAACTGGCCGCTGTTGCGCGACCAGTCTCAAGACGGTATCTACAGGACTTCAGCGTTTGTTCAACGCCGCCTCAGCCGCCGCGATTTCAGCCTGGCGCTTGACAATCATGTCGCCCATCGGTGGTCCCTGGAAGCGTCGCGCTTCAAAACCGAACCAGACGATGGCTGTCAACACCAGGAAGCCGATGGTGATGTACAAGGCCCAGTCGTTCGGTGGCTGGATGCCGATGACGAAAATGATCACCATCGACAGGACCGAGAGCAGGGCGAACACGGTGTACCAGAAGCGCCCCATGTTCCACGGCCCCATGGTCGGCCACTTCGAGGTGCCGTAGGCAAACAGGCCCAGCACGATGGGAATGACGAAGGAGAAGAACAGGAAGATCACCGTGCAGGAGACCACGATGGTGTAGACCGGTGTCTCGCCAATCGATATCACCGACGATCCCCAGACGAACAGCACCGCGAGTGTGGCACCGGTCCAGATGGCTGCCACCGGACTGCGAAAGGTCGGCGAAACCGAGGCCAGCGCTTTCGAGCAAGGCAGGCCGCCGTCGCGGGAAAACGCGAAGATCATGCGTGAAACCGAGGTCACGGTGGCCAGGCCACAGAGCACCTGCGAGATGAAAATCGCCACGTACAACCCGTCCTTGAGCAGCGGGTTCACCTGGGTATTCATGGCCCAGAAGAACACGCTCCAGCCTTGCTTGGCCGCTTCGTCCATGCTCGGGAGCATCAGCACGAATGCACTGAGCATCACCCAGCCGAACAACAGCGACCAGACCACCGACATGACCATGCCCCGCGGCACCGACATGGCGGCATTGCGCGTCTCCTCGGAGGTATGCGCGGAGGCGTCGTAGCCGGTGATGGTGTAGATCGGCAACAGCAGGCCGAGCATGAAGATCCAGCCGTTGGACACCTGTGGCCAGACGCTGCCGCCGGCCTCGCCGGAATAGTTGCCGAAGGTCACCAGCCGAGAGAACTCAAACGTGGGAGCCGAGATCAGGCAAACAACAGTCAGCGCCAGTGCGGTGGCGAAAATCAGATAACCGGAGAAGTCGGTGAGCCTGGCGGTCAGCCCGATCCCCAGGTGGTTACACAAGGCCTGGAGCCCGGTGAGGATGGCCAGGAAAATCACCCGGGTCGTGGTGGTGTCCTCCATGCCCATTGCCGGGCCGAAGGCACCGAAGAAAAAGTAGTAGGTGCCGACGTTGATCGCACCGAGCACCGTGACCAGCCCCAGCAGGTTGAACCAGGCCGTGAGCCAACCGGTGAAACGGTTGCCGAGAATCGAGCCCCAGTGATACAGGCCGCCAGCGGTGGGGTAGGCCGAGGAAATCTGCGCCATGGCCAGGGCGAATACCCCGGAAATCAGGCAACCGATCGGCCAGCCGATGCCGATCGCTGCACCGCCGGCGCCGGAGGTGCCCTGGGCGAGTGAGTTGATCCCACCGGAGAGGATGCAGATGATCGAAAAGGAAATCGCGAAGTTGGAGAAAACCCCCATTCGTCGCGAAAGCTGCTGGGCATAGCCCATGCTGTGCAGCACCTTGACGTCATCGTCGTGCGGCGCGTCGGTGCCGGGCTGGCTTGCTGGGTTCATCGTCGTGTGCCCCTTCAGGTTTTGATACGCAGCCATCCGGGTCTCCGGATGGGGTGGCTTTCAACCCCTTGTCGTACTGCTCCTGTTTCCCACTTGCCTGCTTTCTGTAGGAGCCGAGCTTGCTCGCGATGGACGTTAACGATAACGCGGGGTGTCAGGTTCCCCGCGTAATCGTTAACGTCCATCGCGAGCAGGCTCGCTCCCACAGATGACGCGGGGTGTCAGGTTCCCAGCGTTATCGTTGCCGTCCATCGCGAGCAGGTTCGCTCCTACAGAAGGCGGCCGTGAAACGCCGCTTCGAAAATTTCCGCCACGCCGGCCCGGGTCAACGGCACTGGGTTGCCACCGGCCGAGGGGTCGACAATCGCCATGTCGGCGATCAGGTCGGCTTGCTTTTCATCCACCCCCAGCTCGAACAGCGTATGCGGCACGGCAATGTCCTTGCGCAGTTTGAGGACGAAGGCCAGGAAACTGTCGAAGCCGGGGGAGGGCAGGTGCAGGTACGCGGCCAGGCGCGTGATGCGTTCCTCGATGGCCGGGCGATTGAACTTCAGCACGTAGGGCATCAAGGTGGCGTTGGTCATGCCGTGGTGGGTGTCGTACAGCGCGCCGATCGGATGCGCGAGGGCGTGCATCCCGCCCAGGCCTTTCTGGAAGGCGGTGGCGCCCATCGCCGCCGCCGCCAGCATTTGCCCTCGTGCATCGAGGTCCGAAGGGGTGTGTACGGCACGCACCAGGGCATTGCTCACCAGGCGCATGCCTTCGACCGCGATGCCATCGGCCATGGGGTGGAATCCGGGGGCGCAGTACGACTCCAGGCAGTGCGCCAATGCGTCCATGCCCGTGCCGGCGGTGACTTTGGCCGGCATGCCGACGGTCAGGGCCGGGTCGCTGATGACCACGCTCGGCATCATTTTCGGGTGGAAGATGATGCGCTTGGTGTGGGTGCGATCGTCGATGATCACCGCCGCACGCCCCACTTCAGAGCCCGTACCCGCGGTGGTCGGCACCGCAATGACCGGGGCGATGCGGCTTTCATCGGCGCGGGTCCAGTAGTCGCCGATGTCTTCGAAATCCCAGACCGGGCGGGTCTGGCCACTCATGAAGGCGATGAGCTTGCCCATGTCCAGACCGCTGCCACCGCCAAAGGCGACCACACCATCGTGGTTTCCCGCACGCCAGGCGTCGAGCCCACCTGCCAGGTTGGCTTCGACCGGGTTGGGCTTGAGGTCGCAGAACAGCGCGGCGCCCAGCCCTGCATCGCGTAACGCGTCCAGCGCAGCGGTGGTGATCGACGCTCGCCCCAGGCCACTGTCGGTGACCAGCAGCGGGCGCTGGATACCCTGGCTGCGACAGGTCTTGGCCAGTTCCGCGATGCGGCCGACACCAAAGCGGATGCTCGTGGGGTAGTTCCAGTTTCCAGTCAGGCTCATGGCTCAGATCTCGTGGCGCAGATGGAAGGATTTGGCGCGGGTCAGCTGTTCATAACCCAGGGCCGACAGTGTGACGCCGCGCCCACTGTTCTTCACCCCGGTCCAGGCCAGGGCCGGGTCCAGGTAATCGCAGCGATTCATGAACAGGGTGCCGGTGTCGATCTCGTCGCCCAGGCGTTCGGCGGCGGCCAGGTCCTGGGTCCAGATGGACGCGCTTAGCCCGAACTCACTGTCGTTCATCAAGGCCACGGCTTCGTCGTCGCTGGCCACCGGCATGATGCCGACCACCGGCCCGAAACTTTCATCGCGCATGACCGACATTTGATGGTTGACGTCGATCAACACTTGCGGGGCGAGGTAGGCGCTGCCCGGCACGTCGGCGGCAAATGCCCGTGGGTCGATCAGCGTCTTCGCGCCCTGGGCCTGCGCATCGGCAATCTGCCCGCGGACGAAATCCGCCGCGCGCGGATTCACCAGCGGGCCGAGGGTGGTGGCTTCGTCCAGCGGGTTGCCCAGCACGTACTGACGGGTCAATTCGGCGAAGCGTTCGACAAACGCCGGGTAGATTTTTTGATCGACGTAGATACGTTCCACGGCGCAGCAGCTCTGTCCGGAATTGAAGAAACTGCCGTCCACCAGATTTTCCACTGCGTGTTCAAGGTTGGCGTCTGCCCGGACATAGGCCGGGTCTTTGCCGCCGAGCTCCAGGCCGACGCGCAGGAAACCCTCGACCGCAGAGCGTTGCATTTCCAGGCCGGCCGCCACCGAGCCGGTGAAGTTCACCTGCTGCACCTGTCCGGAGCCGATGACCACCCCGGTATGAATGTGACTGAGCAGCAGATTCTGGAACAGCCCTTCAGGCAGGTTGGCGCGGCGCATGGCTTCGGCAAAGCGCTCGCCCACCAGCAGCGTTTGCGAAGCGTGTTTGAGGATCACGCTGTTGCCGGCCATCAGTGCCGGAATAATCGTGTTGACCGCTGTCAGGTAGGGGTAATTCCACGGCGCGACAACCAGTACGGTACCCATTGGCTCACGTTTGACATGCCGGCGAAAACCCGCGACCGGATCGGCTTCGAGCGCCGCCAGGGCTTGCGGCGCAATGGCGATCATGTGCCGGGCACGCTCTTCGAAACCGCGCAACTCGCCGGCGCCATAGCGCACCGGCCGGCCCATTTGCCAGGCCAGTTCCGGGACAATCTCGGCCTTCATGGCCAGCAACGCGTCCACTGCGGCGCTGCAAAACGCCGCGCGTTCGTTTAATGGCCGGCGCTTCCATTGCGCCTGGGCGCAGGTGGCCGCCGCCAGTGCCTGCTCGATTTGCACGATATCGGCGTACTGACGCTCGGCGTAGAGACGGCCATCGACCGGCGAGATGAGTTGAACAGTGTTTGTCATAGTGCTCTCAGTAGCGCTCGAAGCCGCGCTGCAGTTCCCAGTCGGTGATTCGCCGGTCGTACTCTTTCTGTTCCCATTCTGCGGTGTGCACGTAGTGGTCGATCACCTCGTCGCCGAAGGCCTCGCGCAACATGCTCGACTTCTGCAATGCGGCAGTGGCTTCACGCAAGGTCTTGGAGACCTCAGGCAAATGCTCGTCTACGTAGGCATCGCCCTCGAAGGGCGCGGCGAGCTCGAGCTTTTCATCGATGCCCGCCAGCCCCGCAGCGATCAGGGCGGCGAAGGCCAGGTAAGGGTTGAGATCGGCGCCGCCGATGCGGCATTCGATACGGATCGATTTGCTGGCCTCGGCGCACAAGCGAAAGCCTGCGGTGCGATTGTCCCGGCTCCACACCGATCGGGTCGGGGCGAAGGTGCCTGACTGGAAGCGTTTGTAGGAGTTGATGTAGGGGGCGAGAAAACAGGTGATGTCGTTGGCGTACTTGAGCTGTCCGGCCACCCAGGCGCGCATCAGTTTCGACATGCCGAACTCGGCCTTGGCATCGAAGAACAGCGGCTTCTTGGCGTTCTTGTCCCACAGCGAATTGTGGATGTGGCTGCTGGAACCGGCGGCGTCATAGCGCCACTTGGCCATGAAGGTGATCGCCTTGCCCTGGAGTTGGGCGATCTCCTTGCACGCGTGCTTGATGATGACGTGATGGTCGGCCATGGTCATGGCGTCGGCGTAGCGGATGTTGATTTCTTCCTGGCCCGGGCCCCATTCACCCTTGGAGTTTTCCACTGGAATGCCGCTGGCCTGCAGATGCTTGCGAATCGCCCGCAGCACCGGCTCTTCGCGGGTGGTCTGCAGGATGTTGTAATCCTCGATGTAGTGCCCGGCGGTTTTCGGCTTGTGGTAGTTGCGCGTGTGGATGGCCTCGTAGCTCTCGTCGAACAGGTAGAACTCCAGTTCCGAGGCAAACATGCCGGTGTAGCCGCGTTCACGCAGGCGCTCGACCTGTTTTTTCAGGATCGCCCGCGGGCTGTGGGGCAGATCCTGTCGATGGTGATGGTCCAGCACATCGCACAGCACCAGCGCCGTGCACTCAAGCCAGGGCACCTTGCGCAAGGTGCGCATGTCGGGTTTGAGCACAAAGTCGCCGTAACCTTTGCTCCAACTGGCGGCGGCATAGCCCGGCACCGGCTCCATGTCGATGTCGTCGGCCAGCAGGTAATTGCAGCAGTGGGTTTCTTCATGGCCGCTGTCGATGAAAAACTCGACCTGGAATCGCTTGCCAACCAAGCGTCCCTGCATGTCGACCATGCACACCAGTACGGTATCGATCTCGCCTGAGGCGGCAGCACGCTTGAGTTGGTCAAAACTGAGTAACGGCTCGGTCATCACGGCAATCCTGCGCAAATTGTTTGGGCCTGTCTGAGATAGCTGTTGCAGACGCTCTCCAGATAAAACCAAACACTGCCGCCGCGAGCATCGTGGGCAATAAGCTGAACGTAAGCTTAGCCTACTGTCGCTTTTCGCAAGTTTTTGCTGTGAAGGGTGTGTGAGCCTCTACAGTCGTTGAGTGGCTACTTTCAAATCCTTGAAGAGGAGGGTGACATGCAACGATTTACTGGCGGTTGCCTGTGCGGCAATGTCCGTCTTGTGGCGGCAGGGCTGCCTTACCGGGTTGGCCTTTGTCATTGCCTCGACTGCCGCAAGCACCACGGGGCGCTCTTTCACGCCTCGGCGATATTTCCGGAGGACGCGGTGACGATCGAGGGCGAAACGCGGGATTACGCCGGCCGGTATTTCTGTCCTCGCTGTGGCTCGTCGGTGTTTGCCCGCAACGACGACGAAATTGAAGTGAACCTGGGCTCACTTGATGCCCCTGACCAGCTGATGCCAACCTACGAAAGCTGGACCCTGCGGCGCGAGTCCTGGTTGCCGGCATTTCCGCTTGCACGGCGCTATGAGCGTGATCGTGAGGGTAACGGTCGTCTGTAGGAGCGAGCATGCTCGCGAAAAACCTGAGCACGCCACGGGGTGTCAGGCTTACAGCGTTATCGTTAACGACCATCGCGAGCATGCTCGCTCCTACAGTAAATCAGCGAGTTGTCTTGTCCGTTAGGCGGTATCTCCTGGCTCACTAGCGTTAGCCGGCAATTAGCGAGCGCGCTAGAGTGGTCGCAACGTTCCCGGTAGCCTGGATGACCCTGATGACCCGCCCACGTTTCTTGCCCGACAACTTCACCCTGACCCTGATCGGCGTGGTCCTTCTCGCCAGCCTGTTGCCCGCCAGTGGCCAGGTGGCCGTGGGCTTCGGCTGGTTGACCAACACCGCCATTGCGCTGCTGTTTTTTCTGCACGGGGCAAAACTGTCACGCGAGTCGATCATTGCCGGTGCCGGTCACTGGCGCCTGCACTTGCTGGTGTTCGGCCTGACCTTCGTGCTGTTCCCGCTGCTCGGCCTGGCGCTCAAGCCGTTGCTGTCACCGATGATCGGCGCTGACTTGTACATGGGCATGCTCTACCTCTGCGCGCTGCCGGCCACGGTGCAGTCGGCGATTGCCTTTACCTCGTTGGCGCGAGGCAACATTCCGGCGGCGATTTGCAGTGCGGCAGCGTCCAGTCTGTTCGGGATCTTTCTCACACCGTTGCTGGTGACCTTGCTGTTGGACGTGCACGGCGATGGTGGCTCGACCCTCGACGCGATCGTGAAGATCAGCGTGCAGTTGTTGCTGCCATTCATTGCCGGGCAGATCGCTCGCCGCTGGATCGGCGCCTGGGTGGCGCGCAATAAGAGCTGGCTGAGATTTGTCGATCAGGGCTCGATCCTGCTGGTGGTATACGGTGCTTTCAGCGAAGCGGTGATCGAAGGCATCTGGCAGCAGATTCCGTTGCGCGACCTGGCCGGGCTGGTGGTCGCCTGCTGCGTGGTGCTGGGGCTGGTGTTGCTGGCCTCCACCGTGCTGGGCAAGGCCTTGGGTTTCAACCAGCAAGACCGCATCACGATCCTCTTCTGTGGCTCGAAGAAAAGCCTGGCCACCGGCGTACCGATGGCCCAGGTGCTATTCGCCGGCAGCACCATCGGCGTGTTGATTCTGCCGCTGATGCTGTTCCACCAGATTCAGCTGATGGTCTGCGCGGTGCTTGCCCAGCGGTTCGCCAATCGCCCGGAATCGGTGCCCGAACTGATGGGGCAGGTCGACCCTTAATGGTAAGTCGCTGTTTTAAAATAAAATAATGATGCGCGGGGGTTCCCAGGCGGCGAGAAAGTTGATAAATTGCCGCCCATTCCTGCAGAGGGCCTTCCCTGGCTCTCCAGGCAGCAGCTACAGGGGCGTCGCCAAGCGGTAAGGCAGCAGGTTTTGATCCTGCCATGCGTTGGTTCGAATCCAGCCGCCCCTGCCATTTTCTTCAAGTCATCTGCAATTACTCGATCGGCAGGCGTTGCGCGAGTGCAGGTGATTGTCTTCTGCTTCACCCCCCCTCTCAAAAAAACATCTTCTCAGGGCTCAATGTCCCTTTACCTGCGCGTGTCCCGTTTGCGCGTGATGGCGAGTGGATATCTGCAAGAAGCCGATTATGCTTGAGGATACCTTGCAGCGATGCGAGGCCGTCAGCCTGTGTGCATGCTTTGCGCAATCCGTAATCCGATGACATCACCCCAGGGCCTGGGTGCGGCAAGAAGAGAGTGGGGCACTCCGGCCTATAACAAGAGAAAGACGGAGAAGACTCATGGCCGCAATCGACAACACAATCACGGGCAGCGCGCCCAACCACGGGGTCACCAAGGAGGAGCGCAAGGTCATTTTCGCCTCGTCCCTGGGCACCGTGTTCGAATGGTACGACTTCTACCTTTACGGCTCCCTCGCCGCGATTATCGCCAAGCACTTCTTCGCCGGCGTCAATGAGACAACGTCCTTCATCTTTGCATTGCTCGCGTTCGCCGCAGGCTTCGCCGTTCGCCCCTTCGGCGCGATCGTGTTCGGCCGACTGGGTGACATGATCGGGCGCAAGCACACCTTCCTGATCACCATTGTGATCATGGGTATCTCAACGGCCATCGTCGGCTTTCTGCCCGGTTACGCGACCATCGGCGTGGCCGCGCCGATCATCCTGATAACCCTGCGCCTGTTGCAAGGCCTGGCCCTGGGTGGCGAGTACGGCGGTGCGGCGACTTACGTGGCCGAACATGCACCCAAAGGCAAGCGCGGTTACTTCACCTCGTGGATCCAGACCACCGCCACCCTCGGCCTGTTCCTTTCGCTGCTGGTGATCCTCGCCTGCCGCACCATCCTCGGCACCGAAGCATTCGAAGCCTGGGGCTGGCGGATTCCCTTCCTGCTGTCGATCCTGCTGCTGATCATCTCGGTCTACATCCGCCTGCAGCTCAGCGAGTCGCCGGTGTTCTTGAAGATGAAGGCCGAAGGCAAGTCCTCCAAGGCGCCGCTGACCGAGTCCTTCGCCCGCTGGGACAACCTCAAGATAGTGATCATGGCGCTGCTCGGCGGTACCGCCGGCCAGGCCGTTGTTTGGTACACCGGGCAGTTCTACGCGTTGTTCTTCCTGCTGCAGACGCTCAAGATCGACCCGCAGACGGCCAACCTGCTGATTGCCGGTTCGCTGCTGATCGGCACGCCGTTCTTCGTCATCTTCGGCAGCCTGTCTGATCGCATCGGCCGCAAGGGCATCATCATGGCCGGCTGCATCCTCGCGGCGCTGACCTA
Source organism: Pseudomonas sp. LBUM1649 (assembly GCF_059716155.1). NCBI lineage: Bacteria > Pseudomonadati > Pseudomonadota > Gammaproteobacteria > Pseudomonadales > Pseudomonadaceae > Pseudomonas > Pseudomonas sp. LBUM1649. The sequence goes on along the minus strand of NZ_CP166807.1, from coordinate 4,138,644 downwards.
CTTCCCGATCTTCCATGCGTTGACCCAGTACGGTAATCCCGACGTGTTCATCGCGCAGGAGAAGAACCCGGTCACGGTGATCGCCGATCCCGACCAGTGTTCGTTCCAGTTCGACCCGGTGGGCAAGGCCAAATTCACCAGCTCCTGCGACCTGGCCAAGACCGTGTTGGCGAAAAGGGCCATCCCCTACAAGAACGAGAAGGTCGCCCCGGGCACTGTCGCGCAGGTGCGCATCGGCGACAAAGTGATCCCCAGCTTCGAAGGCACCGGCATGCCGGCCGCCGACTTCAAGACCCGCAACGACGCCTTCGTCGCTACCCTCGGCACCGCCCTCAGGGACGCCGGCTACCCCGAGAAGGCCGACCCGGCCAAGACCAACTACCCGATGGTGCTACTGCTGCTGACCATTCTGGTGATCTACGTGACCATGGTCTACGGTCCGATCGCCGCCTGGCTGGTGGAACTCTTCCCGGCGCGCATTCGCTACACCTCGATGTCACTGCCTTACCACATCGGCAACGGCTGGTTCGGCGGATTCCTGCCAACCGTGGCCTTCGCCATGGTCGCGGCCACCGGCGATATCTACTATGGGCTGTGGTACCCCATCGTCATCGCGGTGATGACGGCGATACTGGGCACCTTCTTCCTGCCGGAAACCAAGGACCGGGAGATTCATCACACCTGAAACCTGCACTCGCCCTTTCCCGCACGGGAAAGGGCGATCCCCGCCATTTCCAATCCGCGATGAACCTTCCTTCCTGACCCTATACTGTTCACTTAAGCATGGGGTTGTATAGGGTACATATCCATTGCTGCGGTAACGGCCGCCTATGGTTTCACCCTTACGGCGAGTCCCTTTTTCAAAGCCTGTACGGACCGGACACAAAGCCTAAAAGGAACCAAAAGGCTTTGCCCCTCCACTCGGTGCCTCGCTGTGGCTCGGCATGCCCTCTCTCCGGCATTGCTCCGTGGGTCGCCGCGATGGGCCATCCTTGGCCCAGCGCGGCTAAACCGGCGTCCTGCCGGTTTACCCACTACGCAATGCCTGCGTTCGGCCATCGTGGTTTAACGGGGCGCTCGCGATCAAAAGCAAAGCGAGGCGGCCTGACAGCCGACCTGATTTCAAGTGAACACGTTCCCCTGTAGGAGCGATGCTTGCTCGCGATGGACGTCAACGATAACGTTGGCTGTCTGGATGAACGCGTTGTCCGGACATTTTTCGCGAGCAAGCTCGCTCCTACAATGGGATCGCGGACAAGCCTGCAATCAGGTCGGCTGTCAGGCCGCCTCGCCTTGCTTTGGCTTTTGATTTTCTTGCCCCATCGAGAGGCCGAGTGGAGGTTCTGCGCAGTGGGCAACCCGGCATGGATGCCGGGTTAGTCGCGCTGGGCCAAGGATGGCCCATCGCGGCGGGCCCACGGAGCAGGACCGGAGCGAGGGCATGCCGAGCCACAGCGAGGCACCGAACGCCAGGGGCAAGAGCGTTTGGTTACTTTGCGCTTCTCAAAGTGACCCGCTGTAAGAGCGGAACCATAAGCCGCCGTTACCGCAGCAACGGATATACACCCAATCCAAACCGCGCATGCCACTCGTCAATTCGAATGCACGCTATCCCCTGGACACCTTCAAACCTGTACGGCCCGGAAATCCCGGCCCCAAGTTGTGAGGTGAGGTATGTCCAGCGAGTCGATTTCTCAGGACAACAGTCAAGACCCGGACAAGTCGCGGGGCTCTGTCAAACCCGCGCCGGACGATCCGGGTAAATACGATCCCCTGACTCAGCCCGACCTCGAAGAAGACGAGGACGCGCAGGATTGGAATGAGCGTGACAGGAAGCTTCCCGAGGCCGATGAACAAACACCTTTGTCCGACGACAGGCGATAAGTGCCGGCACCCGCTGATAGCCCGCTGCACTGCCCAGGAGAACAGCCAATGACACTCTTCACGCCCTTGTCGGGTTCGCCTTCGACGCTCACGGATGCCGAAGCGGATGGCCAGTACCGCGAACTCTACGCTTTGCTGTACAGCAACGACCCGCAAGCAGCAACGCGGGGCGAACAGTTCCTGCGCGAGCAACTGGCCGAGGCCGCCGAACTCCCCTGTGATCTGCCCGAAGCGCCAGGACAGTTGTCGTCATGGACGGAAGCACATTGCGCCGATGTGGCGCGCGACTATGCCCTTTATCTCGAAGCGCGCAAGCAGGGCGGGGCACGTCGATATTTCTCGAACAAGGCCCATGCCCTGTATTTCCTGCAACGGGTGGCACCGACCAAGGAAGTCGACGGCGCATGGCTGGCCGGTGTGCTCGAGCACTGGCAGGACCTGCGTTTTGACGGGTTGCTGAGCACCTATCTGGAAGAGTTGGGCAGCGGCGATCCCCGGCAGAATCACGTGGTGATCTACCGCAAGCTGCTGGCCGCGCACGATTGTGGCGATAGACAGGGACTGCTCGACGAACATTTTCGCCAAGGCGCGATTCAACTGGCATTGGGGCAGTGCAGCGCGATGTTCATGCCAGAGGTGATTGGCTACAACCTCGGCTACGAGCAACTGCCGCTGCACCTGCTGATCAGCGCCTACGAACTGCGTGAACTGGGGATCGATCCGTACTATTTCACCCTGCACGTCACCATCGATAACGTCAGCAGCGGTCACGGGCGCAAGGCGATTGAGTCGCTGCTCGAGCTGATGCCAATTGAGCAGGGGCGGGAAGAGTTCTATCGGCGTGTCGCCGTCGGCTATCGACTCAATGACCTGGGCCCGGGCTCGACGGCGGTGATTGCAGGCTTCGATCTGCAGCAGGAAGTGGTCGCCATGCTCGAGCGCAAACGTTGCTTTGGCCAGCACATGCATTCCGATTACTGCCAGGTCGAAGGCAAGACCGTCAATCAGTGGCTGGCGACGCCTGGCCGTATCGAAGAGTTTCTCGGCGCGCTGCAACGCAAGGGCTGGATCAAACGGCATGGCCCGCCCCGGGAGAGCCGCTTCTGGCAATTGATCGAGGGCAATACCGCGGCCATGTTCGGCGTGTTCAGTGGCTACGAAAAACAACTGCTGCACGACTGGATCGCCGGTGACTGGCAAGAGCCGCAACGGCGGGCAGCGATACGCCGGGCGCCAGCCGACGATGCCTTCGCCGATGAGGTCGGGGCCAACGACACCGAGCTCGTGGCGTTGCAAGACTCCCTGCATGACCAGTCACCGCGACAACAGCTGCAATTGCTGATCCCGTGGCTCTCGGCACAGCGCCATTGTCGTCCCGCCGGACTCTTCGCCACCCGGCGCTTTATCGAATGCGTGGCCCGCTTGCGCTGATTTCAGGAGTGTCATCGATGTCAGTACAACAGATCGCTGATCGGACTTTGTTGGAGCTGGGCAGGCGCCTGGCTGCCGAGGGCTACCGTTTCATCACCCCGACGCCCTTGACCCATGAACGGGTGTGCCAGCGCTTTACGCCGGCCTTGGCCAAGGATCTGCGTGATGTGTTCGGTTGGTCGATGCCCTTCGAACACACGCTGTTTTCACAGGAAGAACTGGCTGATCTGCAACAAGCGGCCATCGTCGAAAAGGAGGGCTCGCTGTGGCGTAGCACGGTGCGCTGGTCAAGCCTTGGACGATTGCTGATTGCACATTCAGCGTACCCGACCACGCAGACCGACGCGGTGTTTTTCGGGCCCGACAGCTACCGCTTTGCGCAATTGATTGAAGCTCACCTGCAGCATTGCTCCGACCCTGTTCGGCGGGTGGTGGACATTGGCTGCGGGGCCGGCATCGGTGCGTTGGTCGTCGCCCGTGCCCGCCCGGAGGCCAACGTGCTGGCGGTGGATATCAATCCACGGGCGTTGCGGTTGTCGGCGGTGAATGCCGAGCTGGCTGACGCCAGCAATGTCAGCGCTTACCACAGCGATGTGCTGGGCAGTGTCGAAGGGTTGTTCGACCTGCTCATCGCCAACCCGCCTTACATGAACGACAGCCAGCAACGCGCGTATCGCCATGGCGGTGGCGCGCTGGGCGAAGCCTTGTCACTGCGCATCGTCCGCGAATCGCTGCCGCGCCTGCAGAAGGCCGGTAGCTTGTTGCTGTACACCGGGGTGGCGATGGTGGCCGGGACGGACCCCTTTCTCGAATCCATCCAGCCACTGCTTGGCGACGACAGGTTCAGCTGGACCTATAAAGAGCTGGACCCTGACGTGTTCGGCGAGGAGCTGCTCAAGCCCGGTTATGAACGGGTAGAGCGCATCGCCGTGGTGGCGTTGACCGTGACCCGTCGACATTGATGCGACGCCGGTTCAATTGCCGTCCGCCACTTTGCGTTCTATCTCGGCAACTTTTTGTCTGAGGTCCTCGGCTTCCTCCTCGGTGGTTTCGGGGGGAGAGGGCGCAAGGGCCTCATCCTCCTCGGTGGGTGTGTTGTTGGCAGGGGTGATGCGGTCGTCGTTGTTCATGGCGCTTGCCTCCGGTGTGTTCACATTGGATCGGGGCCAGGGCTACGAGTTCTAAATACCTCGTGCAGACCGCACGCCTTTTCAAGACTGGCCTATGGACCAATAATCGCTCACCGCGCCGTGCGAACCTTGTACCGGGTCCTGATCGGGGAACGGCAGCGTGTCGATGTCCTGCAGTTGCGCCGCGCTCGGCGCATCACGGCAAATGTCGGCATGCTGGCCCGGCGGGTAGGCGCCGACCACCAGAAAGTCGTCGCTCGAGTCCAGGTTGCAATGACCGGTGCCGGCCGGCAACAGCAGCACATCCCCGGCACGGACTTCCAGCACATGGCCATCGGGGCCGCCCAGCATCAGGCGTGCATTCCCGCTGGCCACCCCAAGCACTTCATGGCCTTCGGTGTGGTAGTGGTGAAAATCATAAATGCCATAACGCCATTGCGGCGGCCAGCCGTTGGCACTGAAGGTTTGCTCGAACAGGGCCGCTGGATCGTCGTCCTGGACAGCGATGGCCTTGGGATAGATCAGCACCGGCAGGCGAGGGTTGTTCGGCACCCAGCCATTGCGTTCGAATAGCAGTTTTTGCGCGGGAGCACCCGCTTGCGACCTGGTCATCTGAGATCTCCGCCGTTGCCCATCGCTTTCAAGGTGAACTTTTGTAGTGACTATTGAAGAGAGACATTGCCTGGGCATGGGTGGTTCTAAAAACTCGCACCTGCAGGTGCACTGAACTCCTGCAGACTGCCTGCCTCTCAACTTCAAGCTCTGTACATCAAGAGCACTCAGTCGCGACCCGGGAGAATGGGCCATGAGCAACGCGGCAACCCTCGAAAGTCTGCTGCAACCGTTTGCCTGCCGGCCTGCGATACGCACCGCGGACGCTGCGCTGCAAGCGGTGATGCAGCAAATCATCAGGGCCGGGTTTACCGATCTGCCAATGCCCGGGCAAGGCCGTACGCTGGATCGTTGGCGCACCCTGGCCGCCGTCTCCGCCAGCGATCTGGCGCTGGCCAAGCTGTTCGAAGGTCATACCGATGCGCTGGCAATCATGGCCGAGCTCGAACCCGACGAGCCACCAGCCGCGGGCAGCTGGGGAACCTGGGCGGCCGAGCCGGCCTTTGCCCGGCTCGACATTGTCGACCGCCAGGCAGGAAACGTTTACTTGCAGGGTCGCAAGGCCTGGTGTTCCGGCGCAGCCGTGCTCGATCGGGCACTCGTGACGGCGTGGGATGAACAGCAGCGACCGCAGTTGGTGGCGGTCTCGTTGCAGCAACCCACGATCAGGCTACTCGACGATGGCTGGCAGGCGGTTGGCATGGGCAGTACGGCCAGCCTCGACGTGTTGTTCGAGGGTGCGCTTGGCCGTTGTGTCGGGTCCCCCGGGCAGTATGTCGACAGACCGGGCTTCTGGCACGGTGGCGCGGGGATTGGCGCGTGCTGGTACGGCGCCGCTTGCGCGATCGCCGGTTACCTTCGCCAACACTGTACACAGCCGTACCGCGACGTCCACGCCGAGGCGCATCTGGGGGCCGTCGATGCGGCGCTGTGCGCAACCCGGGCTGCGCTTCGGGAAACGGCCCTGTGGATCGATGACAACCCCCGACGCTCAGCGCAACTTCCGGTCCGGCGCTTGCGTGCCCAGGTAGAAGTTGCGGTCGACAGCGTGCTTGCACATGTCGGACGCGGGTTGGGTGCCACACCGTTCTGTCGTGACAGTCACTTCGCCAGGCTCGCTGCCGACCTGCCGGTATTCGTGCGCCAGAGCCATGCTGAAAAGGACCTGGCGCAGCTTGGGCAGCAGGTTGCCGCGCAGCCGCTTGAGGGGTGGCTGCTGTGATCGCCGAGCCGGCTTCTCAAGGGCAAAATCTCATCCAGAGCCCAGGGACAACGCTGGCCGAATGGCAGGCCAGTGACTGGTGGGCGCACGTGCCAGCCATCACCCACCGCCACTTGGTGCCTGCGGGACACCGCCTGGTGGTTGTCGCCCCGCATCCCGACGATGAAGTCCTCGGTTGCGCCGGCATCCTGGCAGGGATGAAGGGCAAAGAGGCCGACGTCTTGATGATCGCGGTCACCGATGGCGAAGCCAGCCATCCGCGGTCACGGCACTGGACACCGAGACGACTGCGACGGCAGCGCCCGGTGGAAAGCATTCGCGCGCTCGCCCGCATGGGGCTCGATGTCGATGCACTGGACTGGCAGCGCCTGGGTTTGCCCGACAGCGCTGTAGCGGGGCAGGAGGCCTTGTTGATCGAGCGGCTGGGGGCATTGATTCGCCCGGGAGATCGTGTGATCACCACCTGGCGCCTGGACGGACACTGCGATCACGAGGCGACCGGCCGGGCGACCGCCTGCGCCGTAGCGCAGCATCAGGCCTGCTTGATCGAAGTGCCGGTGTGGGCGTGGCATTGGGCGCGACCGCACGATGCCCGAGTCCCCTGGGCACGGGCGCACAAATACCTGCTGGACCCGCAGGTGTTGGCGCGCAAGCGCCAAGCCATCGCCGCCCACGCCTCGCAAGTCAGCCCTGAGGGACTGATACCCGCAGTGTTGAGTCGGGAAACCCTCGAACGATTGCTGCAGCCCTTTGAACTGGTATTTTTATGAGCCTGCCGCCCGACTACTTCGAGCAACTGTTCAGAGCCAGCGATGACCCTTGGTCCTTTCGTACGCGCTGGTACGAAAAGCGCAAGCGCGAGCTGACGCTGGCAAGCCTGCCGCGCCAGCGTTACCAACGTGTTTTCGAGCCAGCCTGCGCCAACGGTGAACTCAGTGCGCGGTTGGCCGAGCGCAGCGATGCGTTGCTGTGCCAGGACATGAACGCGAAGGCGGTGGGGCTGGCGCGCCAGCGCTTGAGTGCCCTGCACCATGTCCGCGTCGAGCAGGCCCGTATTCCGCAAGACTGGCCAGACGGTGACTTTGATCTCATCGTGCTCAGCGAAGTGGGCTACTTCCTCGATGCAGGCCAATGGCACCAGGTCATCGAGCACACCTTGCGCAGCCTGGGCCCGGCGGGCGGCGTGCTGGCCTGTCACTGGTTGCATCCGATCGAAGGCTGTTCGCAGGACGGTCGCGACGTCCACGCGGCGCTTGCCGAGGGCCTGCACCTGCATCGTCTGGTGCGCCATGAAGAAGCGGATTTCCTGCTCGAATACTGGAGCCGTACAGCGGCCTCGATCGATCTTGCCGAGACCTGCCAGTAGTTACCGGGCAAGTGACTTCAGGTAGTCACCAAAGCCTTCCCGGCACCGGCAGTGCTGGCGGGCGCTGGTCGTGACCCGGTTGCTGGCCGTCCACATGATGCGCGCGCCGCTGCGCTCAAGGTCGGCGATCAGCTGCACATCTTCGTGAGCGGGCAAGGCCTGGAATCCACCCGCCTTGCGGTAAGCCGCAGAAGAGACACCGAGGTTGGCGCCATGGATATGCCGATGACCCTCAACGGGGTGGTAACTGGCGTGGTAGCGCTCGCGCACCCGGTCCGAATGTTCGGACCAGTCGCTGACTTCGACCAGGCCGCAGACCGCATCCGCGTTGAACCTGATCTGCTCGACCAGCCATGAATCGGGAACGACGCTGTCGGCATCGGTGAAGGCCAGCCATCGAGCATCCACCGCCAGCAGGTGTTCGGCACCCTGCGCCCGGGTTTTTCCAACGTTGCGGTGGGTGCAGCTCAGCGTCCACACGTCGTAGGCCTCGGCGATGTCCAGGGAAGTGTCCGTGCAGTCGTCCAGGACGATCAGGATCCTGACTTCTTCACGGTCCAGATCCTGGTGAAAAGCCGCCGCCAGCAGCGACTCAATGCATTCTTCAAGGCGCTGCTCCTCGTTATGCACCGGGACAATCACTCCTATCATGGGCAGATCCCCTTGGTGCGTTCACCGTTACCTGGCTTTTCGATGTCGACCGGGGTTCATGACCATTGGTTGCAACTGTTTGTGCGCAAGGGCGATCACCCACGGCGGACAACCATTGATCAGGTGTCGTAGATGAAAAAGGAACCGCTGCTTCCGCACTACGCCCTTAGTCATAAGAAGTGGTAGAGGCAAATGGACGTGAACGATCAGGCGATTTTCACAGGGTGTGCCGGATGGAGCCTGGGCAGGGAATATTCGGCCGCCTTTACGGCTGAGGGTACCCACTTGCAGCGCTATGCGGCGCGACTGAACTGCGTTGAGATCAACAGCTCGTTTTATCGCCCGCATCGTCAGCAAACCTACCAGCGATGGGCAGCCTGCGTGCCGTCCGGCTTTCGTTTCAGCGTCAAGGTGCCCAAGCTGATCACGCACGTGCAGCGCCTGCAAGGCTGTGACCAGGCGCTTGATGAGTTTGTGCTGCAATGCTCCGGGTTGGGCGATCACCTGGGCTGCCTGCTGGTGCAGCTTCCGCCATCGTTGGCATTTGTCGAGCCGGATGCCGAGGCGTTTTTCATCAGCCTCAGGCGGCGTTTTCCCGGGCATGTGGTGCTTGAGCCCCGGCACGAGTCCTGGACGGTTGCCGAGAAGCTGCTAGTGCACTATCACATCGCGCAGGCCGCGGTGGATCCTTCGCGTATCAGCACCGACTCAACGCCACGGGGATGGCCGGGGCTCAAATACTGGCGGCTGCATGGGTCGCCACGCATCTACTACAGCCCCTACGACCTACTTCGCCTGGAACGGCTGGCGGCCGAGCTGCAGGCAACCACGGCCGAGGGGCTGGTAAGCTGGTGCATCTTCGACAACTCCGCCAGCGGCGCGGCACTGGGCAATGCCTTGACGCTGGGGCGATGCCTGGCCGAACGTCTCGAAAATACCGACGCCAAGACCTGCACTAAACCCCTTTGGTAGAGGGCAACAGGATCGTCAGGATGCCCAGCAGCGGCAGGAACGAGCACAGCGTGTACACGTATTCGATGCCGTGGACATCCGCCAGGTGCCCGAGCAGCGCCGCGCCGATGCCGCCAAAGCCGAACATCAGGCCGAAGAACACCCCGGCGATCATGCCGACGTTGCCGGGCACCAGTTCCTGGGCAAAGACCACGATGGCAGAGAAGGCCGAGGCGAGGATGAAGCCGATGATCATGCTCAACACGCCCGTCCAGAACAGGTCGACATAGGGCAGGGCGAGGGTGAAGGGCGAAGCCCCGAGGATCGAGAACCAGATCACCTGCTTGCGCCCGATCCGGTCACCAATCGGCCCACCGAAGAAGGTGCCGGCCGCCACGGCGCCGAGAAACAGGAACAGGTACAGCTGCGAGCTGGCCACCGACAGGTCGAACTTCTCGATCAGGTAGAAGGTGAAGTAGCTGGTGAAGCTGGCCATGTAGAAATACTTGGAGAACACCAGCAATGCCAGGACCACCAGGGCAAAACTCACCCGTTTCCTGGACAGGCCATGGGTGGCCTTGGTGCCTTGCTTGAGCTTGAACAGGTTCAGATGGTTGCGGTACCAGCGGCACAGACCGTATTGCACGAGGATGGCGAATACCGCGAACAGGCCGAACCAGGCGACGTTACCCTGGCCGTAGGGGATGACGATGGCCGCTGCCAGCAGCGGACCGAAGGCGCTGCCGGCGTTACCCCCTACCTGAAAGGTCGACTGGGCCAGGCCGTAGCGCCCGCCCGAGGCCAGGCGCGCGACGCGGGAAGTCTCCGGGTGGAAGGTCGACGAGCCAATGCCCACCAGTGCCGAGGCCACGAGAATCGCCCCGAAGCTGCCGACCATTGCCAGCATCAGGATGCCAATCAGGGTGCAGACCATACCGGCCGGCAACAGCCACGGCTTGGGGTGGCGGTCGGTGTAGTAACCGACCCAGGGTTGCAGTAGCGATGCGGTCAGTTGAAAGGTCAGGGTAATCAGGCCGACCTGGGTGAAGGTCAGGCCATACGTGGCCTTGAGCATCGGGTAGATCGACGGCAGCACGGCCTGGATCAGGTCGTTGATCAGGTGCGCCAGGGCACATGCACCAATGACGCGCATCACCAGCGGGCTGGCTTGGTTGGCCACCGAGGCGGTGGCCTTGGTAGAGGTGTTGGTGGAGGCGGTAGTACTGATGGACATGGGATCCTTCCAGAGAAAAAAATCGCAGGGCGGGGCGCTCGGTGCGAGGCTCAAAAGAACTAGCCATTTCAGGGTTCAGAGGTATCCTAAATACCGTCCGATTGCCTGTCTCGCGCAATTCGGGAATCGACTATCGCAAAAAGGGCGTCATGATCAAGTCGCTGGATGAATTCCTCAGAGAGATCGACGGGCGAGCTTGCGCCGTGAGCAGCAGCGCGACCGACTACCCGGAAAACTGGGTGATCGAACCACATTCCCATGAAGCCCACCAACTGATCTACGCCATCGAAGGCGTGATGGTGGTGCACTCGGGATTGAGCCAGTGGACGGTACCGCCCAGCCGTGGGATATGGATGCCGAGCAGGCACATTCACTCGATTCGCTGCGTCGGTCCGTTGAAAATGCGCAGCCTGTTCGTGCGTCCTGACCCGTTTGCGGACATGCCGCGCGAACCCAGGGCGGTCAGTATTTCGGCGTTGCTCAGTGAGCTGATCAAGGTCTCCGTGGATATCAGCGCCCCCTACGACGCGGACTCACGTGAAGGCCGGGTCATGCGCCTGATCCTCGATGAACTGAGGATCTTGCCCACCTTGCCGCTGCACCTGCCTCAGCCCTCGGATCCACGGATCAAGGTGGTGTGTTCAGCGTTGCAACGCGATCCCGGCGATGTCTCGACCCTGGCGCACTGGAGCGCACGCCTGGACCTCGATGAGAAAACCATCCAGCGCCTGTTCCGCAAGGAAACCGGGATGACCTTCGGCCAATGGCGCCAGCAAGCGCGTTTGCTGCTGGCCCTGGAGCGCATCGCCGTCGGCGAGAAGATCATCGACATTGCCGGGGAGCTGGGATACGACAGCCCCAGTGCGTTCACCAGCATGTTCAAGAAGCAGTTCGGCAAGACCCCCAGTCATTTCTTCAGGTAGGAGCGAGCCCGCTCTCGATAAAGGCCAACGATAACGCGGGCTACCTGACACCCTGCAGTCTTGTAGGAGCGAGCCTGCTCGCGATGGAGGCCAACGATAACGTGGGCTACCTGACACCCCGCAGTCTTGTAGGAGCAAGCTTGCTCGCGATGGAGGTCAACGATAACGCGGGCTACCTGACACCCCGCAGTACTTGTAGGAGCGAGCCTGCTCGCGATGGAGGCCAACGATAACGCGGGGTACCTGACACCCCGCGGTGCTCTCAGGTTTTTCGCGAGCAGGCTCGCTCCTACAGGGCATCCAGCAACGCCTCTTGAAAGTAAACCTTCGATGCCCGGTCGCAGAGGATGAACAACCTCGGCTGTTGCGCGGAGGTGGCGTTGATCACGATCACGTTGATGCGCGCTGCCGAGGTTTGCGCCACGGCACCGGGGCCGAACACCTGGGGGCTCAAGTCGACGCCGCAAAGTTTGGCCATGACCTCGGGCAGGTGCTGGCCACTGAGCTGGAACCAGGCATGGCTGTCCTGGCGAGGCAGCAGGTAATTGGCTTGATGGTCCAACGCCCAACGGGCCTCTTCTTCGGCAATGCGTTCGCCCTGATCCTGCGCACTGCCCAGCAGCAGGTATTCGGTCTGGGACAGACGCACTGCGCAGCTGCCGTCAACCTGGGTGACGGCGCGGTTGGGCGCGTCCGGCAGCACAAAGTGTCGACTCTGCAAGTAGTCTGCGCTGTCGGCACCGCGAAACCCGACCCGGGGCAGATCGGTCAGGTCGGTCAGCACACAGGTGGACAGGAGGGCAAGGGCCGGCTGCCCGGCGCTGTGTTGTTGTCTCAGGCTGGTCATGGCTCAAAGCTCCTGGCGCAGGTTGCTGGGGTCGAAAAAGGGTAACGGCACCACATCGGCATGAACCATGCGGCCACCTTCGACGCGGATCGCAATCCGTTGCCCGGGTGTGCTCTGGTCGATGCCGGCGTACGCCAGGCCGATGATTTTGCCCAGGCTCGCCGAGTACTCGCAGGACGTGACGTTGCCGCTGATGTCCGGGCCGTTGAGCACCAGATGACCTTCCAGCGGTTGCGGGCTGGCCTTGGGCAAGGTGAAGCCCACCAGTTTGCGTGTTTGCGGCTGGGCTTCGAGGATGTCCACCGAGCGTCGTCCGACGAAGAACGGCTTGTTGCGACTGACGGCCCAGCCCATGTCGACTTCCAGGGGATGGGTCATGCCATCGGTGTCCTGGCTGATGATCACATGGCCTTTTTCCAGGCGCAGCAAACGCTGGGTTTCCACGCCGAAAGGGCGGATGTCATGGGCCTTGCCGGCGTCCATCAGCGCGTCCCACAGCTTGAGACCATGGCGCGCCGGTACGTGGATTTCGTAACCCAGCTCGCCGACAAAACCGACTCGCAACAGCCGGGCCTTGATCCCGGCCACGGTGCCTTGACGCACGCCCAGGTAGGGGAACGCTTCAGCGCTCAGGTCGAGGTCGGTACAAACCTTCTCCAGCACTTTGCGCGAGTCGGGACCGGCGACATTGACCGCGCAGATCGCCGCCGTGACGTTGGCGACGTCCACGTCCAGGCGCCATTGTGCGTTCCACTTGAGCATCTGCTGGTAGATGCGATCCACGCCGCTGGTGGTGGCGGTGACGTAGAAGTGATTTTCGGCGAAACGCGCGCAGACGCCGTCGTCGATTACCACCCCGTGTTCATTGGTCATCAGCGCATACCGGGAGCGACCGACCGGCTGCTTGAGGAAGGCAAAGGTGTACATCCGGTTGAGCAGTTCGGCGGCGTCCGGGCCGCGCACATCCAGGCCGCCCAACGTCGAGACGTCGATGATCCCGACCTTGTTGCGCACATGCAGGGCTTCGGCTTGCATGCACGCCTCGCGGTCCCTGGCATTGCCGTAGTAGGCCGGACGCTGCCAGATGCCCGCCGGCATCATCTTCGCGCCGGCTTGCAGGTGCCGGGCATGCATGGGTGTTTGTCGATACGGATCGAACGCTCTCCCTGCGACGTGGGCCAGTTTCTCCGCGACAAAGGGCGGGCGCGCCGTGGTCACGCCGGTTTCGCTGATGTTGCGTTGGGTGGCCCAGGCGACCAGGCGCGCGGTCGGCAGCGCCGAGTGACGCCCTTGCGACGGGCCCATGCCCACGGTGGAATAGCGCTTGACCAGTTGCACGTCGCGATAGCCGATGCGCGTCGCATTGACGATGTCCGCCACTTGCAGGTCCTCGTCGAAATCGACGAAGTCCTTGCCCTTGGGGTGGGGGAAGATCGGCCAGTTGAAGTTGACACACACCTCGCTGCCCAGGGGTGCCCGTTGCCCGCTGACCGCAAGGCCCAGCGCAGAGGCCGCGTCGGCACCGGCATTGACGCCGTCGGCGATCACGTTGTCGAGGCGGTGACGGCCATTCACGTCGCCTGCGACCGCGAGGTTTTGCGGCAGCCCGCTGAGGGTGAATTCGGCGCGCTGATCGTCGTAGGCCAGCTTGCCGCCTGCCTGACAGAGCAGTTGATAGACCGGCATGTAACCGGCGGACATGCACAACAAGTCGCAGTCCAGGCGCTGCCCGCTCTCGGCGACCTGGCCCTGGGCGGTGATCTTGCGCACGTCCACACCGTTGACATGGCGCAGGCCTTTTTCGTGCAGGGCTTCATACACGGTGCTATTGCGCTGGCAGGGGATCTTGCGTTGCGCCAGCGCTCCGAGCAGGGCTTCATCGCCCGGACCATGGCGAAGGTCCACCACCGCGGCGACTTCCACGCCCTGATCAAACAAGTCCATGGCGGCGAGGTAACCGTCATCGTTGCCTGTCAGCACCACCGCGCGCTTGCCCGGCTTGACCGCGTACAACTTCATCAGGCGCTGCGCGGCGCTGGTCAGCATCACGCCGGGCAAGTCGTTGTTGCGAAACACCACTGGCTGGTCGAACGCACCGCTGCACACCAGGCACTGTCGGGCGCGCACCTTGTACATTCGGTTACCCTGGATCACCGGCAGGTAATTGTCGGTGAACCAGGCGTTGCAGGTCGCCTCGGTGAGGATGCGGATATTCGCGTGCTGCTGCACCGCCGCGAGCAATTCGCGGCGCAATGCGTCGGCGCGTTTGCCTGGGATATCGAAGCGGGCATAGGTCAGCGAGCCGCCGAGGACCGGCTGTTGCTCGATAAGCAACACCTTGGCCCCGGCATTGGCCGCGGTCAGTGCCGCGTGCAGGCCGGCGGGACCGGCGCCGATCACAGCCAGGTCGGTGAACAGGTAGGCCTTGTCGTAATATTCGGGCTGAAATTTCAGGTCCAGTACGCCCAGGCCGGCCTTCTTGCGAATGATCGGTTCCCAGACTTTCCACATGCCCTTGGGCTTGTAGAACGAGCGGTAGTAGAAGCCCACCGGCATGAACCTGGAGAACTTGCCCAGATAAGCGTCGCGGTCGTTGTCCAGCGAGCCGTTGACGTTCTGCGCCGTCACCTGCAAACCGGCTGCCAGCGCGTGTGCATCGGCCAGTACGTTGGGCTCCTGGGGCAATTGCACCAGGCTGTTGGCGTCCTGCCCGGCCATGGTCAACGGGCCACGCGGGCGATGGTATTTGAACGAGCGGGAAATCAGGAAACGGCCGTTGGCGAGCAGGGCGCTGGCGATGCTGTCGCCTTGCAAACCCTGGTAGGGTTGGCCATCGAAACTGAAATCGAGCGGCTGGTCACGGTCGATCAGCAGGCCCATCGGTGCGGGTAGGCGGTTCATCCGGCGATCTCCTTTGCGGCGTTGAAGTCGACGCGGGCGGTGAAAAGTTCTTTGGGGTCGAAAGTGCGCAGGATTTCGTCGGTCACGGTGTGTCGTTCCGCGAGAAACCAGTAGCTCGATGGCGTGTGCATCCACCATTCGCGCACCACACCGGTGAGGTTGTCGGTGTTGAACACGTAGTCGGCCCACTCGGCATCGGTACACGTCACCGGATCGGGCATGGGTTTGAATTCGCCGCCGTAGGTGAATTCGCTGATATTGCGTGGCCCGTTGAGCGGGCAATTGATGATTTTCATGGTCCGCTCTCCCTCAGTGACTGGCCGCCGTGGCGCCCATTTCGTTGACTTGCCGGAAGGTCGAGAAGCGCTCCAGGCTGAAGGGCTTGATCAGCTGCGGCACCTTGCCGCCGCTGGCCACCAGTTCGGCCATGGTCTTGCCGCAGATAGGTGTTGCCTTGAAGCCCCAGGTACCCCAGCCGGCGTCCAGGTAGTAATTCTTTACCGGCGACAGGCCCATGATCGGGCTGTAGTCCGGGGTCATGTCGGTGATCCCGGCCCACTGGCGCATCAGCTTGGCGTTGGCCAGGAACGGGAACATCTCGATGGCGTGGGCCAACAGGCTTTCCTTCAGATCGAGCGTGGAGCGGGTGTTGAACAGCGGGTAGGGGTCGGAGCCGCCGCCGAACACCACTTCGCCGCGGCTGGTCTGTTGCACGTAGCAATGCAGCGCCGACGAGCTCACCAGCGGATCGAGAAAGGGCTTGAATGGCTGGGTGACCATGGCTTGCAGCGGGAAGGTCTGGATCGGCGAACGAATCCCGGCCTTGGCCATCAGCAGCGAACTGTGCCCGGCAATCGCCTGCACCGCGCAGCCGCACTTGATGGTGCCGCGGTTGGTCTTCACGGCGGTGATTGCACCGTTCTCGATGATCAGGTCCTGCACTTCAGTGAGCTGATGGATTTCCACGCCGCGCTTGGCTGCCTGCTTGGCGTAGCCCCAGGCGACGGCGTCGTGGCGTGCGGTGGCGCCGTCGATGTGCCAGAGGCCGGCGATCACCGGCAGGTGGCCGGGGTCGAGGTTGAGGCTGGGCACCAGTTCGCGAATCTGCTGGCGGTCGATCATTTCGGTGCGACCGCCGAAGTGTTTGTTGACCTCGGCCCGCTGGCGGAACGAACGCACGGTGGCATCGGTGTGGGCCAGGGTCAGTTGGCCGCGCTCGGAGTACATGATGTTGAAGTCGAATTCGTTGGACAGACCCTGGAACATCCGCACCGATTCGGCATAGAAACGCACGCCTTCGCAGGTCAAGTAGTTGGAGCGGATCACCGCGGTGTTGCGCGCGGTATTGCCACCGCCCAGATAGGACTTCTCCAGCACCGCGATGTTAGTGATGCCGTGGTACCTGGCGAGGTAGTAAGCGGTGGCCAGGCCATGACCACCGGCACCGATGATCACCACGTCATAGCTTGATTTCAAATCACGCGGTGGCGGCAGATCCACTTCGACCGGGTACTCGGAACTCAGCCCGTACTTCAAGAGATTGAACGGCATACGGCCTCCGATTGGCTGTGGTGTTGCATAAGGGCCGCGGTCACGGTGTTTTTCATCAGGAAGGCAATGGTCATCGGTCCGACACCACCGGGTACCGGGGTGATCGCCGCGACTTGGGGCAGGGCGCTGTCGAAGTCGACATCGCCGACCAGGCGGCTGCGACCGGCGTCGTCGATGCGATTGATGCCGACGTCAATCACCACCGCA
The DNA here is from genome assembly GCF_059716155.1 of Pseudomonas sp. LBUM1649. NCBI lineage: Bacteria > Pseudomonadati > Pseudomonadota > Gammaproteobacteria > Pseudomonadales > Pseudomonadaceae > Pseudomonas > Pseudomonas sp. LBUM1649. Next base: position 4,121,734 of record NZ_CP166807.1, on the reverse strand, counting down.
CCGGCCTTGAGCCAACTGGCGTCGATCAAGCGGGGACGACCCACGGCGGCAATCACGATGTCTGCCTGACGGCACAGAGCCTGTGGATTCGGGCTGCGCGAATGCAACACCGTCACCGAGCAGTCGGCCTTGAGCAGCAGCGCCGCCATGGGTTTGCCGACGATGTTCGAGCGGCCGATCACCACCGCGTGCTTGCCGCGCAGATCGCCGCAGGTTTGCTCCAGCAAATACAGGCAGCCGCTGGGCGTGCAGGGCGCGAGCACAGTGCGCCCCTGACTGAGGCCACCGACGTTTTCACTGTGGAAACCGTCGACGTCTTTGCCTGGATTGATCGCTTGCAGTGCCCGCAGCTCATCGACATGAGCGGGTAACGGCAGTTGCAAGAGAATGCCGTGGATCGAGTGATCTGCATTCAGCCTGGCGATCAGATCGAGCAGCTGTTCGGTGCTGGTGTCTGTGGTCAGCCGATGTTCCAGGGAGCGGATGCCGACCTCTTCTGCGCGCAGAAACTTGTTGCGCACATAAACCTGGCTGGCCGGGTCGCTGCCGACCAGGATCACCGCCAGGGCCGGCTGGATGTCTCGCGCGCGCAGGCTGTCGACGTCCTTGCGGACCTCGATCAACACCCGGGCGGCGGCGGCTTTGCCGTCAATCAGTCGGGGTGTGTTCACCGGAAGATCACCGTTCTGTCCTGGTTGAGGAAAACCCGGTGTTCCAGGTGGTACTTGACCGCCTTGGACAGAGCCACGGTCTCGGTGTCACGGCCGGTGGCCACGAGGTCGTCCGGCAGATAGACGTGATCGACCCGCTGCACCTCCTGCTCGATGATCGGACCCTCATCGAGATCGCTGGTGACGTAGTGGGCGGTGGCACCGATCAGCTTCACGCCGCGCTGGTACGCCTGGTGATACGGCTTGGCGCCCTTGAAACCGGGCAGGAACGAATGGTGAATGTTGATCGCCCGACCAGAGAGTTGCCTGCACAGGTCGTCGGAGAGGATTTGCATGTAGCGCGCCAGTACCACCAGTTCGGTGCCGGTGTCGTCGACCACCTTCATCAGCTCGGCTTCCTGGCGGGCCTTGGTGTCCTTGGTGACCGGCAAGTAGATGAAGCGAATACCCTCGCGCTCGGCCATGGGCCGCAGGTCGAGGTGGTTGGAGACGATGGCGGTGATGGTCATGTCCATCTCGCCCTTGTGGTAGCGGTAGAGCAGGTCGGTCAGGCAGTGGTCGAACTTGCTCACCATCAGCAACACGCGCATGGGCTCACGGGTGTCATGCAGTTCCCAGTGCATGTCGAAAGCCTGGGCGACGTCGCTGAAACCGTCCTTGATCTGCTGGATATCCCCCGCGTGGCCCTCGTTGAAACGGAACACTGCGCGCATGAAAAAACGCCCGCTGAAATCGTCGTCGAATTGCGCCATCTCCCCGATGTAGCAAGCGTTGTCCGCCAGATAGGTGGTGACGGCAGCGACAATGCCGGACACCGCGGGACAGGTGATCTTGATGATGAAATGGTTCTTTTCGTGTTGCATGACACGTCCTCGGGATGATGGCGGCAGCTCATCGCATAGCGAAAAAATGTCAGCGGACAGCGATGCTCATTTCTTGAGCGTATTTTCTTGTTAGGAATAAAATATTCCTGTTTGTGGCTTTATAGGGGAATGCCAGCAGCGCGTCCAGGGGTTTTTGTGAAACTTTTTTAACTGGTGGGAATTTTATTGGGCGATCAACGCCCTGTAGGAGCCAGGCTTGCCGTCGAACGGCCATGGATGGTCGATCGCGGCCCTGTAGGAGCGAGCTTGCTCGCGATGGTCCTCAACCATGACGCTGGGCACCAGACACCCCACGGTGCTCTCAGGTGCATCGCGAGCAGGCTCGCTCCCACAGTAGATCGGGTACAGCCGTGGGAGATTGTTCGGCTGTCAGGCCGTCATCGCTGGCAAGTCAGCTCAACAAGGTCACCAACCTTGCGCACATGAAATTAAACATGTATTTTTTCATGAAATTACAACTATAAAATTTCATGGAGCCGGTATGTTTCAGCAATCCACCCAGCATGTCGCCAGCTACTACGCCCACACCTGCGCCAATCGCCTGGTCAATCGAGCGGCATTGGAGGGCGAGCAGGACACCGACGTGCTAATCATCGGTGCCGGCTTCAGCGGATTGCACACGGCGCTGCGCCTGGCCCTGGCCGGCAAACGCGTGACCTTGCTGGAGGCCAGCCGGGTAGCCTGGGCCGCGTCGGGACGTAATGGCGGCCAGGCCATTCTCGGTTGGTCCTGTGACATGCCGCCGCTGGAAGCCGCACTGGGTCATGAGCGCGCTCGGCGGTTATGGGACGGCATGCGCTGGGCAGCAAAAGAGTTGCGCGAATTGCCCTTGCGCCATGGTTTCGATTGCGACTACCGGCCCGGCCACCTCTGGACTTCGGTGATGCCACGGCGGGTCAGCCTGTTGACCGAATGGCAGCACGAGGCCAGCCACAAATGGGGTCATGACGGCTTGCGCTTCATCGAGCGCGCCCAGTTGCCCGAGTGGGTGGCCAGCGAGCGTTATCAGGCCGGCCTGTTCGACCCCGAAGGCGGGCATTTGAACCCGCTGAAGCTGGCGCTGGGACTGGCCTCCGCGATTGAGCAGGCCGGTGGCGTGATTCATGAACAAAGCAAAGCGTTGAATTATCGCGAGGACGCAAACGGCTACGTGGTAACCACTGAACGCGGACGCATCCGCGCCGATGTCCTGGTACTGGCCTGCAATGCCTACCTTGACCGGCTCGACCCGCAGCTATCGAGTTGCGTATTGCCCGTTGGCACGTATCAGGTGGCCACGGCACCGATGTCCGAGGCGCAAGCTACCGCGCTGCTGCCCAGCAATACATGCGTCACGGACAACCAGTTCGTGCTCGATTATTTCCGCCGCACGCCGGACAACCGGCTGCTGTTCGGCGGCGGCTGCACCTATCTGGGTGGCATGCCCAAAGACATTGTCGGCGCCACCCGGCCGTGCCTGGAAAGGGTGTTTCCCCAATTGAAAGGCATAGAATTGGAGTTCGCCTGGGGCGGTCACATCGACCTGACGCTCAAACGCACCCCCGACATCGGTCGACGCGGCGACCTGTACTGGTTGCAGGGCTATTCCGGGCATGGCGTGCTGCCGACCCTGGCCGGGGCACGGGCGGTGTCCGACGCCATTCTCGGCCTGCCGGAAGAGCTGGCGTTGTATCAGGGTTTGACCAACGCCAGCTTTCCCGGCGGCAAATACATGGCAGCGCCGCTGGAAGCCATCGGCAAAGCCTGGTACCGGCTGCGCGACAGCATTTGAATCGGCCATTTCTGGAAGCCTTTAGATGGACATGCAAGAAGAGATTTCGGCGCTGGCGATCCTGATCCAGGACCTGCGTAAACACAAGAAGTACACCTTGAAGGATCTGGCCGACAAGATCGGCCGCTCCGTGGGTTTTCTTTCCCAGGTCGAGCGCGGCCTGTCCCGCCCCACGGTGGCGGACTTGACCGCCATCAGCGAGACCCTCGGTGTGCCGACCACCTATTTCTACAGCCTGCCCAAACCCATGGCTTTGCCCTGGGTGACCCGACCGGATGAGCGCCGCACGTTGTATTACGCCGATGGCATCACCGACATCATGGTCTCGCCAAAAATGCGCGCGTCCTTTTCCATGCTCGAAAGCCAGCTGGAGCCCGGTGCCAGCAGCGGCGACCGGCACATGAAGGACAGCTCGGAGCAGGGCGGCTATGTCCTGGAAGGGGAGCTGACCCTGTGGCTGGATCACGACCAACCGGTGACCCTGCGCGCCGGCGACAGCTTTCAACTGGCCAGCCATGCCCACTGCCGCTACGGCAACCTCTCGAACCAACTGACCCGCGTGCTTTGGGTTTACACCTGATGAAAACAACAAGGAACAAAACGATGGATGCTGTGTGCTCTGATCTGTTGGCCGAAGTGCGTGGGTTTCGTCAGCGCTACCCCGATGTGCGCTACGTCGACCTGATTTCCCTGGACATACCGGGGCATTTCTACGGCAAGCGCTACCCGATCGAAATGCTCGAAAAAGTCGCCGCTGGCAGCGCCCTCAAGTTGCCGCAAAACTGCGTGTTGCTCGGCACCCAGGGCGGGCTGTTCAAGATCGGCGACTACTGCTTCAACGATGGCGATCCGGATGCGCTGCGGCGCCTGGTGCCGGGCACGCTCAAGTTGGTGAGTTGGGAGAAGCAACCGCTGGGGCAAATGCTGATTACCTCCGACGGCACGGAAAAACCGATCGTTTTCGAACCGCGTGAAGTCCTGGCGCAGGTGTTGGCGCGGCTTGGCCGCAAAGGCATTTTTCCGGTGGTGGCGTTCGAGCTGGAGTTCTATCTGTTCGATAGCCAGTTGCGCGATGGATTACCGCAGTTTGCCCGCGACCCGCTGACCGGCGATGCGGATGATCAGCCGAACATGCACATCGAACGACTCTCGCGATTTGCCCCGGTACTCGACGAAATGGTCGAGACCGCGCGTGCGCAAGGCATCGATGCCACGGTGATCACCGCCGAATTGGGTCCCGGTCAGTTCGAGATCAATTTCGGTCATCTGGACGATGGCCTGCGCGCCGCCGACTGGGCCGCCTTGTTCTGCCGCAGCACGCGAGGCGTGGCACTCAAGCACGACTACCGCGCCAGCTTCATGGCCAAGCCTTACTTGCAGCACCCCGGCAGCGGCATGCATGTGCACGTGAGCCTTTACGACGAGGCGGGCAACAACCTGCTGGCGGCGAACGGGCAACGAGCGTTGCGCCATGCGGTGGCCGGTTGCCTGGATGTGTTGCCGCACTGCATGCCGATCTTCGCGCCGAACCACAACGCGTTGCGTCGCTTGAGCGCCACGGTCAACGTCGCCTCGCGCGCCAGTTGGGGTTTTGAGGATCGAGATGCCTGCCTGCGGGTGCCGGAGTCGGACGCCAGGAACCTGCGGGTCGAACATCGCCTCGCCGGTGCCGATGCCAACCCGTATCTGGTGCTCGCCGCGATCCTGGTGGGGCTGGAGCAAGGCATTGAACAGGAGCGCGAACCGATCGCCCCGCTCAACGAAGACCGCAACAGTGGCATCGACTTCCCGCTGGAAATGCTCGAGGCCGTGCAAGCCATGCAAGGCAATCAAAAACTGCGTGAAGGTTTGGGCGCGGAATTCGTCGATGTTTATTGCGAGAACAAGCGTCAGGACCACTTGGCATTCCTGAATGACATCAGTGCGCGGGAGTACCGCTGGTTCCTGTAGTTAAGGTGGTTTCGAGATTAACCGCAAAAAAAGTCTGGATATATAACAAGTTAGAGATTTTAGTAACTGAACGGTTAACTAAATTATCTTGTTACAGGGCGAAACATTGCGTAATATTCGCCCCGCGTTCACCACCACGGTTTATGCATTTTTAAGTCCCGGGCGTCCATCAGCTGCCCGGGATTTTTTTTGCCTGAAATTCAGTGTCAATTCCTGAAGCGAACCTTGGCAGGCGGGCTGTATATTCAAAAATGATATAAATAGATGATTATATATTCCTTTTAATGTAGCCAAACGCAGTGCACCTTGGAGGCCTGCCCCTTCATTCGCAAGGGCAAGACATCAGACAGGAAGCCTCATCATGACCATCAAAGCGATCAACGTCCGCAACCAGTTCAAGGGCGTCATCAAGGAAATACTGGAAGGCGAAGTGGTTTCCGAAATCGACGTGCAAACGGCGTCCGGCATTGTCACCTCGGTGATTACCACCCGTTCGGTGCGCGACCTTGAATTGAAGGTCGGGAGCGAAGTGATTGCCTTCGTGAAATCCACCGAAGTCTCGATTGCCAAACTTTGAGTCCAGGTTCAACGCCTGACGAATTATCGCGGGATCGAGTAGGAGGCGGTTTCACAACCGCCGTCCTCTCACGCCACCGTACGTACGGTTCCGTATACGGCGGCTCAAGTTATGCGGCTAAGCCGGTTTATCGTATCCAGTATCGAGACCAGCCCTAGCTGATCCCACAGCTTCTTCGGTAACGCCTGATTCATATGTGACGCCCCCGAGTTCCACCATGGTCCGCGACCATTGAAGGCTGATTTGCAGGCGCGCGCTTCGCTAAGCCCCAAGCGCATCAAGTTGCGCGCCCTCGTAGAGGGCTGCTTCCATTGGCGCCAGATGACGCAGCGAAGTTTATGCCGCACCCACCCGTCCAGCTCCTCAAGGGGGCGCTTGCTCTGACTGAGCTTGAAGTAGCCCGCCCAACCGCGCAGTACGGGGTTAATCCGCTCGATGACGTTCGCCATCTTGTGGCCCCGTGCGCCGCGCAGCAGGTTTCTGAGTCGGTCGCGTAAGCGACCCAGACTCATCGTCGCTACTCTTAACCTCGGTTGTTGATGCCAGCTCATCCCGTAGCCCAAGTAATCACACATCCACGACCCGGCTACTCGGCTCTTTTCCCGATTCAGCGTCAGTTTCAGACGCTGATTCAGGAAACGCTCAACACCAGCCATCACTCGCGCGCCAGCACGAGGACTGCGCACATAAATGTTCGCATCGTCGGCATAGCGCACGAAGCGATGGCCCCGCCGTGTCAGCTCTTGGTCGAGTTCGTTGAGCAGGATGTTCGACAGCAACGGCGAGAGCGGGCCGCCTTGCGGCGTCCCTTCCTGCCGTCGGCTGGCGATCCCGCCCGACATCACGCCGGCCTCTAGATAACGACGGATCAGCCTGAGCACCCGCTTGTCTTCAACCTGACGCTGCACATGGGCCATCAATACATCGTGGTTGACCCGATCGAAGAACTTCTCCAGATCGAGTTCCACACACCAGCGGTGGCCCGCCGCCACATGGGCACGGGCTGTTTCGATGGCTTGGTGGGCGCTTCTGCCCGGACGGAAGCCGTAGCTATAGTCCGAGAACAGCGGGTCAAAGATCGGCGTGAGCTGTTGCAGCAGTGCCTGTTGGATCAGGCGATCCACGACGCTGGGGATACCCAGCTGTCTTGTCCCGCCTTTGGGTTTGGGGATTTCGACGGCGCGTACACCTTGCGGGTGATACTCACCGGCCAGCAACCTGGCCTTGAGGGTTGGCCAATACTGTTCCACGTAGCCCGCCAATTCGTCGACCGTCATGCCATCGGCACCCGGCGCCCCCTCGTTGCTGACCACGCGGTGATACGCACGCTTGAGGTTGGCCGATGCAAGCACCCGCGCCATCAGCGTGTCCGGCTCCGCGTTCGTCCACATCACAGACGTCGCCGATGCCTGCGCACTGCCAGCCGTCGCCCGCGGATTCTGTCCGGAACTAGGGGTCACAGTTCTCCCTCGGAGAAATTTCTGCTTTTCGACATTCGACGAGACTCTGACGCCTACTGGCGGCATAACCTGTTCGGCCCTTGGTGGCAGGGTTATTTGCCACTTACTACGGCCTCGGCTGACTTCTGCACGTTCATCCCGTCGCCTCTCGACGCTCGGTAGCACAGTGGCAAACGTGCAGATCTCCCAGGGTAATTCGCGCGACCTTCCTGCTTATGCCTGTCGGATCTACGTCACAGCGTTCCGTGCAAGTATTGGGCTTTGGCAATTATGGCTACCTTACCCCGCTGCACCGCCTAATCCGCTTCCTGTTCGTCAGGCCAGCATTTTGCCCCGGGCTTCCTTCAGATTCGCAGTCGCCTGCGACACCCTTGCCTTCGGCTAACACTTCCCCTTGCCGGGTGTGTAGAGGACTTTCACCTCCAAGTCACCAGCGTGACCACCACAGCCAAACTGGTTGCGCTTGCGCGCAACGCGCCATGCCTGGCGCACCACAAAAAAGCCCGGCTGATCAGGCCGGGCTTGTTTTTGGCACGGTGAAGCGATGGGTTCAGGCGATGCTGTTGCCTTGCAGGCGGTCGGAGCCATCGGCGGCGACGGTGTTGCCTTGCAGGCGGTCAGAGCCATCGGCGGCGACGGTGTTGCCTTGCAGGCGGTCGGAGCCATCGGCGGCGACGGTGTTGCCTTGCAGGCGGTCGGAACCATCGGCAGCCACGGTGTTGCCTTGCAAACGATCCGAACCATCGGCAGCAACGCGATTTTCAATCAGGCGATCAGAACCGCCTTCAGCTACACGATTCTCGATCAGACGATCCGAACCACCTTCAGCCACTCGGCTTTCAATCAGACGATCCGAGCCGCCTTCAGCGACTACAGGTTGAGCAGCAGTAGCGGCGAAAGCGTTAACTGCGAAAACCGAGAAAGCGATGCTGAGGAGGGTTTGGCGTTTCATGATCATGTGCTCCGGGTGTTGTTGGTTGGTATGGAGCTGATGTTACGCCGTGGAATTTTTAAGAGAACTTCATTGAGTTAATGGTGACTATTGACGCAGTCAATGGTTGGATGGGAGCGGGCGCTAGCGCGAAATGAGCCCGTGATCGATCGCATACTTGACCAGCGCCGCAGGCTTGTCGATGTTGAGCTTGCGCCTGATGCTCAAGCGGTGTGTCTCCACCGTGCGCACGCTGATATCCAGTTCCCGCGCCATTTCCTTGTTGTTCAGCCCTTGGGCCATCTTCGACAGCACCTGGCTTTCACGGGGGGTCAGCTCGTTGTCGGTGTTTTTGTCGGCGATGAGCCGCTGGGCGATTTCGGCGCTGTAAAAGGTCCCGCCACTGGAGATGGCTTCGATGGCGGCGATGATTTCCCGTGACGGGGCATTCTTCAGCACATAGCCGCTGGCGCCCGAGCGCAGCGATTCACTCACGTACTCATAGTTATCGTACATGCTCAGCACCAACACCTTGAGCGACGGGTACTGGCTGCGCAACACGCGGGTCAGTTCCAGGCCGTTCATGTCCCGCAGGCTGATGTCGACCAGCAGCAGGTCCGGCTGGCAGCGCCCGACCATTTCGATCGCCTCGGTGCCGCTTTCTGCTTCGCCCACCACTTCCAGGGGCGCCATGACGGACAGCAGCGCCTTTATTCCGTCGCGGACCAGGGAGTGATCGTCGACCAGGGCGACGCGGATCGGGGAGGGCAGGATCATTGAGCTTCTCTCTCTTGTTTTTTGCGGACATCAGCGTTTGCTGGCGGGCAGTGTCATCGGCAGCAGAACATCCAGCTCACTGCGCCCGGGTGTCGAGATCAGTTCGAAGCGGCCACCAAAATGTTCGACTCGTTCACGAATGTTACGCAAGCCAATGCCGACGTGACGACGTTCGACCTGGGCGACGTTGAAACCGACACCGTCGTCGACCACGGTCAGCCGCACCGATTGCTCGCAGCCGCGCAGGGTAATGGATACATGCCTGGCCTGGGCGTGGCGTTCGATATTGGTCAGGCCTTCCTGGACGATGCGAAACAACGAAACAGCTGCACCGTCGACCAGTTGGCAGTCGAATTCATTGTCGTCATAGGTCACGGTGAGGCCGCTGCGTTGTTGGAACTCAGCGGCCAGTTGACCGATTGCCGCCGAAAGGCCGAGGGTGTCGAGCAACGATGAGCGCAAGTCGTGGGAAAGGCTGCGCACTTCGCCAATGGCATCACCCAGGCGCGCGGTGGCATCTCTCAACGTGCCCAGGCCCTTGTCGTGGTTTTGTCCGCTTTCCAGCAAGTGGCTGGCCAGTTCGAACTGAAACTTGATCGAGACCAGCACCTGGCTGATGCCATCGTGCAGCTCACGGGACACCCGCGAGCGCTCTTCCTCCTGCAGGCTGACAATACGCTGGGTCAGGCGCTGCAGTTTCTTGTCGGCCAGGCGATGCTCGCTGACGTTGAGGGTCATGCCGGTGGCGAACACGAACAGCACCGCGACGAGGGCGACCACGGCGATGGCCATCATGGTCTTGCGGATGCCCATGGCCACTTCGGCACGAGCCTGCTGGGTGGCGCGTTCGACATCCTCAAGGTAGATACCGGTACCGAGCATCCAGCCCCAGCGATCGAGCATCACCACGTAGGCCAGTTTGTCGGTCACCTGGCCGGAGGAGGGTTTGTTCCAGGCGTAGCGTTGAAAACCTTCGCCCGATTGCGCACTTTTGAGCAGCGCCTGGATCACCGGCAGGCCGTGCGGGTCTTTCATGTCCCAGAGGTACTTGCCCACCAGTTCCGACTGGCGCGCGTGCATCAGGCTGCGGCCTTCATGGTCGTAGACGAAGAAATAGCCGTTGATGCCAAAGCTGAGCTTGCGCAGTTCTTCCAGCACTTGTTGCTGGGCGCGTGCGTCTCCCTGACCGTTGTCGTACAGCGGCTCGATCAGGCTTTTCGCCATTTCGACGTAGTTTTTCAGTTCCGCGCGCTTGCTCATCAGGATGCTGTCTTCGATCAGCTGTGCCTGTTGATCACCCAGTTGGCGGTTGAGGGAAATCACCAGGGCGCAAATGACGGCAATGGCCAACACCAGCGGCAAAATGCCGAGCGCGACGATCTTGTGTTTGAGCTGCATGTTTACTCCTGCCCGCGCGAACGGTCGGCATCATATGCCAAAGATACGCCTTGCTTGTAGCGCAGCGGGACGGAATGTCAGGCGGCTGGAATGCGAAACCCCTGTGGGAGCGAGCCTGCTCGCGAAGGCGATCTGTCATTCAACAGGGATGTCGTCTGATGCACCGCCTTCGCGAGCAGGCTCGCTCCCACAGGGTTATGTGTTTCGACAGACAGATCAGCGCTATCTACGTAGAACTACGTAGACGCTGCGTACGTAGTAACGCGGATTTATTTGTGGACGACATGCGCGGATATTGGGCCAGCTCCGCACAGCGGACACAATTATAAAAATTACCGCCGCAGTCCACTGGCTGTCGGCAGGAGACCCCACTATGCCCCGTCTGGCTAAACACCTCGCCTGGTTTGCCGTGGCTGTCCTGGGAGCGATTGCGCTGAGTGTCGTGGCCCTGCGCCGCGGCGAAGCGATCAACGCCCTGTGGATCGTCGTCGCAGCCGTCGCCATCTACCTCGTTGCCTACCGCTACTACAGCCTGTTCATCGCCAACAAAGTGATGCAGCTGGACCCCAATCGAGCCACTCCCGCAGTGCTCAACAACGATGGTCTGGACTTCGTGCCGACCAACAAACACGTACTCTTCGGTCACCACTTCGCAGCCATCGCCGGCGCGGGGCCGCTGGTCGGTCCGGTACTGGCGGCGCAAATGGGCTACCTGCCCGGCACGCTGTGGCTGATTGCCGGCGTGGTACTGGCCGGTGCCGTGCAGGACTTCATGGTCCTGTTCATGTCCACCCGCCGCAACGGCCGCTCCCTGGGCGACATGGTCCGTGAAGAAATGGGCCGCATCCCCGGCACCATCGCGCTGTTCGGCTGCTTCCTGATCATGATCATCATCCTCGCGGTGCTGGCGCTGATCGTGGTCAAGGCCCTGGCCGAGAGCCCGTGGGGCATGTTCACGGTCATGGCGACGATCCCGATCGCGATGTTCATGGGCATCTACATGCGCTACATCCGCCCGGGTCGCATCGGTGAGATCTCGATCATCGGCGTGTTCCTGCTGCTGGGGTCGATCTGGCTGGGTGGGCAGATTGCCGCTGACCCGGTGTGGGCCAAGGCGTTCACCTTCACTGGTGTGCAGATCACCTGGATGCTGATCGGTTACGGTTTCGTGGCTGCCGTTCTTCCGGTGTGGCTGATTCTGGCACCGCGTGACTACCTCTCTACCTTCCTCAAGATCGGAACCATCGTCGCCTTGGCGATCGGCATTCTGGTGACCATGCCCGAGCTGAAAATGCCGGCACTGACCCAGTTCATCGATGGTACTGGCCCGGTGTGGAAGGGCGGAATGTTCCCGTTCCTGTTCATCACCATTGCCTGTGGCGCGGTATCGGGTTTCCACTCGCTGATCGCTTCTGGCACCACGCCGAAATTGCTGGCCAGCGAAGGTCATGCCCGTTACATCGGTTACGGTGGCATGCTGATGGAATCGTTCGTGGCGATCATGGCCATGGTCGCTGCCTCGGTGATCGATCCGGGCGTGTACTTCGCCATGAACAGTCCTGCGGCCATTGTGGGTTCCGATGCTGTTTCGGTTGCTCAGACTGTCAGCAGCTGGGGCTTTGCGATTACCCCGGAGGCGCTGCAAGCAGTGGCCAAGGACATCGGTGAAACCACCATCCTGGCCCGTGCCGGCGGTGCGCCGACCCTGGCTGTCGGCATCGCGCAGATCCTGCACCAGCTGCTGCCAGGTGAAAACACCATGGCGTTCTGGTACCACTTCGCGATCCTGTTCGAAGCGCTGTTCATCCTGACGGCGGTGGATGCCGGTACCCGTGCCGGACGTTTCATGCTGCAAGACCTGCTCGGCTCCTTCGTGCCGGCGCTGAAGCGTACCGAGTCCTGGACCGCCAACCTGATTGCAACCGCCGGTTGCGTGGCCATGTGGGGTTATCTGCTGTACCAGGGCGTAATCGATCCGCTGGGTGGCATCAATACCTTGTGGCCATTGTTCGGCATCTCCAACCAGATGCTGGCCGGTATCGCGCTGATGCTCGGCACCGTGGTGCTGATCAAGATGAAACGCCAACGCTACGTCTGGGTTACCTTGCTGCCCGCCGTGTGGTTGCTGATCTGCACTACCACTGCCGGCTTCATCAAGCTGTTCGACGCCAACCCGGCCATTGGCTTCCTGGCGCTGGCGAAGAAGTACAGCGATGCGTTGGCCAATGGTCAGGTGCTGGCGCCGGCCAAGAGCATTGACCAGATGCAGCACGTGATCTTCAACGCCTACACCAACGCCACGTTGACCGCGCTGTTCCTGTTCGTGGTGTTCAGCATTCTGTTCTTTGCGCTCAAGGTCGGTATCGCCGCCTGGGGCATCAAGGAACGTACGGACAAGGAAGCGCCGTTCCACGCGCTGCCGATGCCTGATCATGTTCAATGACCTGAGTCGCCTCGGCAAATACCTCGGTCAGGCCGCGCGCCTGATGGTGGGGATGCCCGATTACGACAACTACGTCGAGCACATGCAAAGCAAGCACCCGGACAAACCGGTGATGGACTACGAGGCGTTCTTTCGCGAGCGCCAGGAGGCCCGTTACGGCAGCAAGGCCGGGCCGAAGTGTTGTTGATCTTGTAGGAGCGAGCTTGCTCGCGATGGACGTTAACGATAACGCGGGCTTCCTGAATGCCCGCGTTATCGTTAACGTCCATCGCGAGCAGGGGATAGCCGTTTGTCAGGCGTATCGGTATGCTCAGCGCACAGTCCGAATGCCAATGATAAAAAACCACAGTGACGCTATGAGCCCATCAGAAACGCGTGCGAATATCCTAGCGCTGTATCCGGAAGACTCCCGCGAAGCGGCGGCCCTGCTCAAGCAAGCCGTGCCGCTGATGGTTCGCCATAACATCCCGCCCAATCCCGTGCACTATGCACTCTGGTACACCTACAGCAAGGGCCAGGACCCGGAGCTCAATCGCCACCTCGACCGGGTGGTCAGAGACTTCGATGGTTGCCCGCCAGAGTCTGCGACCCGGCTGTTTCGCCAGTACATCATTCGTGAAGAACTGGAGGATGCCCGCGCAGAGCAGCATCAGGTCATCAGCCTGGTCGATGGCATGGAGCGCGACGTCTCGATCAGTGTTAAGGGCAGTCTCAATTTCCAGAACCGTCTCGGGCAGTGCCTGGAAATGCTCGACGAACCGGCCAGTGATCGCCTGCCGGGCATCTTGAGCGAGCTGCAGCAGAGCACCCGGTTGATGCAGAGCCAGCAGGAGCACTTCCTCGCGCAGCTGCACTCGGCACAGGACGAAATCAAGACCCTGCGCGACAAACTGCAGCGCGCCCAACTGGCCGCGACCCTCGATGGCTTGACCGAACTGCTCAACCGCACGGCGTTCACCCGCCTGCTGGAACAGGCGCTGGGCAAGGCTTCCCGCGGGGTGGCCCTGTTGATCCTGGATATCGACCACTTCAAGCAATTCAATGATCAGTACGGTCACCCGCTGGGCGACAGGGTCTTGCAACATGTCGCGCAGGTGCTGCGTGGCGCGTTGCCAGCCAATGCTTTCGCGGCGCGTTACGGCGGCGAAGAGTTCTGTGTGGTCTTGCCCGATTGCGCCGACCTGGGCAGTGCCTGCGCCTTCGCCGAGCATCTGCGCCTGAAGGTCCAGTCCTTGCGAATCAAGGCGCGCGGCACCGACACCGTGCTGGACACCGTTACCGCGTCTTTCGGTGTCGCCCTCGCACAGCCCGCTGACAACCTGGAAAGTCTGCTGACGCGCGCCGATGACGGACTGTACCAGGCCAAGCGCAACGGGCGTAACCAGGTGCACGCCCTGCAAAAAGGGGCGGCGACCACCTTATCCTGACCTGACCCTGATTACCTGTGGGGGCGGGCTTGCTCGGGTAAAATTCGGGGGCATGAGGGTAGGGGCGTGAGTGCCGTATTTCGGGCTTTGTGACAAGCCAGCAATCGAACTGAAGGTGGCAGTTTTATAGCGACACGCAAGGCGCAAGAAGATGTTCAGATTCGTTGCCCGTCCTCAGACCAAAATTACTGTGTCCTAGTCCATATCCTACAATTTTGTGGGATCTCGCCGACTTGTCGTAGTTGTCTTGCTCCTGTAATTTTATAGCTCATTAAATGGGTCCATTCTTCATGGCTGGCTTAGCTATTAGTGACTTTTGAATAAGCCTTTGTGTTGAACAATGGGGTCTAAATATCAGATTGGAAAGTGGCTATTTTAGTGAGTTTATCTGCTTTCTGATTTGAGGCGATATTTACTACGCAAGCAGCAACCATAACCGTGTATTGATAATAAAAATAAGGAGCGTTATGTATCTCGTCGAGAAACAGGTTTTTATGCTCGACATTTTGCGTGGTACACCACTCTGGGTTTACGCAGTTTTTTTTATCGTGACATATTACGGCGTCATTGCCTGCTTCAAGAATCATGAAACGAAAAAGTCGTTACTACTGACACCGACAATATTCGTCGCTATTTCCGTGGCCTCGCTGAAAATCTCCCAAGGATTCGTGGTTCCGCTTTCGGTTTATGCGCTTGGGGTGCTGGTTGGGTGGTTGCTGGCCTTGCGCTTTTACTCGTATCACAACGTGCAACATGAGGGTGAGAGACTTGTGCTGGATGGCACGATCAGAGTGTTGATTGTGTATTGGTGCTTCTTCGCCTGGCGTTACTACAGCGGTTACCAGGAGGCGGTGCATCCGGAACTGACCAATGAAGTTTCGTTAGTGGCCTGGTCGTCACTAGGGGCTGGGGTTATCAATGGTTTGATCGTTGGACGGAGTCTCAGGTTATTGCGTTTTTTCAAGTCCGATAATGTGCCAGCGGTATCTTCCAAATGACAGCTTATCTGCAAATGTGCCCCCGCTAAGTGAGTTGGAACTCCGCCCGGACCAAGCTCGCTCCCACAGGGATTGCGGTGTTCACAGATCTTATGTGCACCATCGAACCATGTGGAGCGGACTTGCCCGAAGGTGCGGCCCGGGTGGCAAGCGGTTGGGCGACGGCATCGAGATTGTCGGCGATGCGCGTCTTTTACTATTCGTTGCACTGATAGTGATCATCATCCATCACAAGTTCTGTTGCTGCCGGCAAACAAGGAACATGGCGTGAATTGAAAAAGCCTTTGCGGAACCCTGTGATGAAGATGTTGACTCGACTGGCGCTGGTCGCCCCCTTGCTGCTGTCGGGGTGTGCCTCTGCACCCAATGACCCGACGCTGACACTGCAAACGAAAAAGGCACCGGCGGACTACGCTCAGTGTGTCTTGCCGAAACTGCAGGAAGACGCGCTGAGCGCAACGATCTCGCAAACCCAGCGCAGCTATCGAATCGTCGTTTCGAGCAAAGTCGCCGCCGACGATGTGCTCGAAGCGTACAAGGCCTCGAACGGCGGCAAGGTGTTCCTGTACGAACGCACGTTGCTGGCCTCGACGTTCGGGCCATCGCGCCTCGAACGTGCGGCCCAGGATTGCCTTTAAACAAGCCCCTGCACCCGGCCTGTTTCCCCCCGCATCGGTGCGCTGCAACAGCGCGCCGGGGCTGTCTGGCATCGCGTTTTCCCCGCGCTTTTTTTCCAACTGATCGAACGTTCAATTGTGTTGCATCTGGCACGTTCGCCTCGATATAGTGGCTAAATAATATCAACTATAAATAACCCGCCAGCAGAGCTGTGGCACGTTGTGCTGGCTGACGTATCGCTCATTCGAGAATGCTCATGCCTAATCGCTCCCTGCACTTCAAGCTGTTCTGGACCGCGTTGATCGGCACCGTCGTCGTCATGGCGCTGCTCCTGGGTTCCATCGCCTATATCGCCTATGGCTCCTCCGTCAAGGAAACCGCAGCCCTGGTCGAGACCATCGTCAAGGCCAATGCCAAGGAAGTGGAAGTCGAACTCGGTGCCGGGTTTACCGTGGCCGAGTCGCTGGCCAGTGTCGCCACGGCGATGCAGCAGCAACAGGTCGACCGCAAGACCGCCGATGCCCTGACCCGGCAACTGTTCGAAGCCAACCCCAGGCTGGCAGGACTTGGCCAGTACTGGGAAGCCAATGCCTTCGACGGCAGGGACAGTGAGTTTGCCAACCAGCCGCACCACGACGCCACGGGCCGTTACCTGATCTATTGGAACCGTGTCGGTGGCTCGGTAAAAGCCGAGGCATTGAGCGGTTACGCCCCGGAAAACGCCGACAACCAGTATTACTACCGGCCGCTGCACACGCGTCAGCCCTGGGCCTCCGAACCCTTTGCCTACAGCAGCGGCAGCGGTCAATCGGTGATGATGGTGTCGATCATGGTGCCGCTGTTGCAGGGCGGCAAAGCGCTGGGTGTGGCAGGGGTGGATATCCCGTTGGAAAGCATCAACCGCCAGCTCTCGACCATCGATGCCTTCAAGGGCTATGGCGCCATGGTTTCCAGCGATGGCCTGTATGCCAGTCATCCCGACGCCAAGCGACTGAGCCGGCCGGCCGACGACCTGCCAAGCGCCGCCAAGGAGGCGATCAAGGCGGGCCGCTCCTACAGTTTCCAGCGCGATGGCTGGGGCTATGTGCTGCAACCGGTGCGTATCGGCAAGGCGCCGAACAACTGGGGGTTGATGGTTGCCTATCCGCTGGCCGAAGCCATGGCGGGCATCAATCACTTCCTCTACACCGCGGTGGTCATCGGTCTTGTGGCGTTGCTGGTGCTGGCCATTGTGCTGTGGCATTTACTGGCGTGGCAGATTCGTCCGTTATCGGGCCTGACGGTCGGCATCCAGGCCTGGGGCGGCGAGCTGGGCTTGCGTTTCGAACAGCGTAGCGGCGATGAAACCGGCAAGCTGGCGGGGGCGTTCAACCAGTTCATCCAGCGCCTGGGGGACCTGGTGGGATCGATCCGCCACAGCAGCACCACGTTGATGCAGATTTCCAATCACCTGGGCGATACCACCCAGGCCGTTGCCGAACGGGCGACCTCGCAACACACCGCCACCGAGGAGATGGCCAGCGGCGTCACGGCGTTGGCGCACTCGGTGACCGAGATGTCCCAGCAAGCCGAAGACGTGGAGCAACTGGCACGCAACACCGAAGTACTGACCACCAACATTTCCGGGGAGATGAGCCAGACCCTGGCCGGCATTACCCACATCGACCAGACCATGGACGTGGTGGCCGGCGCGGTGGGCGACCTGGAAAAACGCTCGCAACAGATTGCCGGGATCATCGCGGTGATTCGCAGCATCGCCGACCAGACCAACCTGCTGGCCCTGAACGCGGCGATTGAAGCGGCGCGGGCAGGGGAGCAGGGGCGTGGGTTCGCCGTGGTGGCCGACGAAGTGCGGCAACTGGCGGAGCGTACCAGCCGCTCGACCGGTGAAATCGGCGAGATGATCGGCGCCATCGGTTCGGACGTGCGCAACACCGTGGCCAATGTGCAGCAGGTCGGCGAAGCGGTGCGCCAGGGCGTGGTGCAACTGACCACCTCGGCCCAGGGTGTCGACCAGATCCGCCAGCATGCCCAGGACATTCTCACGCGCATCAGCGAAGTGGCGCGCCAGACCCAAAGCCAGGCGGCGACGGGTGAGCAACTGTCCGTGGCGATCCAGGGCGTCAGCCGGATCTCCGAGCAAAACGACCACGCGATCCGCAGCCTGCTCGAACAATCGGTGCAACTGCGCGATCAGGCCGGGTCCTTGAGCCAGCAACTGACGCAATTCAGGGACTGAAACACAGACCTGTAACCTGACGCCCTGTAGGAGCAATGCTTGCTCGCGATGGAGGTCCGAACGACGCGATCATTCAGACAGGGCGCGTTATCGTTCACGACCATCGCGAGCAGGCACGCTCCCACAGGGGACCGCCGTGCTGCTGCGCAGCGTCAGCTCGAACGGCAACACCACATGCCGCTGTACCAGCGGTTTTTTCTCGATCAGCGCAATCAACATCTCGACGGCTTTCTGGCCGAAGACTTCGGCGGGTTGCGCGATGGTTGTCAGCGGTGGGTCGCAGTACGCCGCGAAGGGAATGTCGTCAAAACCTACCAGCGAAATGTCCTCGGGTACCCGCAAACCCTGTTGCTTGATACGTTTCAACGCGCCGATGGCCATTTCATCGTTTTCGCAAAACAGTGCACTGGGACGCTCGGGCAGGTCCAGCATCGCGGCTGCGCCGTCATCACCGGCCTTCAGACTGAAATCACCGTGACAGATGAGCGCCGGGTCGCAATCAATGCCGGCCTGCAGCAAGGCATCCTGATAACCGGCCACGCGATCGCGGGTCAGCGGGCTGCTTTTCGGGCCTTTGATCAGGCCGATCCGGCGGTGGCCCAGTTCGATCAGGTGTTCGGTCATGGCCTTGGCGGCCGCGCGATTGTCCAGGCTGATGGTCGGATGGCGGCCGCCATGAATCACCTCGCACGCGTTGACGATGGGCGGCAACTCGGCGTTGGGGAAGGGTGCCTCGAACGGGTCGTAGGCGCGCAATTGAATCACGCCGTCGGCCTGATGGTTGTACACCAGTTCGGCGAACTCCCGTTCGATCTCTTCGCGGCCCTGGGTGTCGCACAGCAGCAGCCGATAGTTGGCAGCCTGAGCCGCCTGTTGCGCGCCGCTGATGACCCGGGCGAAAAAAGTGTTGGCGATGGCCGGCACCAGAATCACCAGGTTACCGGTGCGGCGCGAGCGAAACTGCACCGCCATCAGGTTCGGCCTGTAGCCGGCCTGCTCCACGGCCGCATTGACCTTGTCCCGCGTCTCGGGGAGCACACGTTCAGGCGATTTCAGGGTTCTGGACACCGTGGCCACCGAGACGCCGGCCAGCCTGGCTACTTCACGGATATTGGACAAAATCACCTCGTTATCGAACCGCGCGGCCGGCGAGCTTAACGCAGTTGGCCATGGGCTGAAATATTCATGGATTCTAATTCCTGGTTTGACAGGCACCAAAACTGAGCCTAAATTTCTGCAACGATGTAACCGGTTACATCATAGCCGGGATTCAAGTCTGAAAAGCCCGCTTCAAGCAGAGAAAATTACGATGAACGCTGCAGTGCCAAAAATAAGAATGGGCTTTGTCGGGGGCGGCGAGGGCGCATTCATCGCTCAAGCTCACCGTCAGGCCGCCGGGCTCGATGGCCGTTTTGAGCTGGTGTGCGGCGCTTTCAGCCGCGACCCGCAGAACAACCAGACCACCGGCGCGGCATTGGGCTTGCCGGCCTCGCGCTGCTACAGCGATTGGCAGCAGATGATCGAGGCCGAGCGTGCGTTGCCCGCCGAGCAGCGCATGGAGTTGCTGGTGATCGTCACTCCCAACCACTTGCACGCTCCGGTTGCCAGCCAAGCGCTGAGCGCGGGCTTTCACGTGTTCAGCGAAAAACCCGCAGCGCTGAACCTGGCCGAATTGCTCGCACTGAAGGACGTGGTCGAGGGCAGCGGCCGCCTCTACGGCCTGGCCCATACTTACCTGGGTTACCCCATGGTCTGGCAAGCACGGGAAATGGTGCGCACCGGCGTGATCGGTGCGGTGCGCAAGGTCATTGTCGAGTACCCCCAGGGCTGGCTCAGCCAGGATGTGGCCGGGCAGGGCAACAAGCAGGCGCAATGGCGTGATCGACCTGAGCAGTCCGGTTTGGGCGGCTGCATCGGTGACATCGGCACCCATGCCTTTTCCCTGGCCGAGTTTGTCGCGGATCAACCGATCCAGCACCTGTGCGCGATGTTGGGCGTGCACATCGCGGGCCGTCAGCTGGACGATGACGCCTCGATGCTGTTCAGAATGGCTGACGGCGCCAGCGGCGTGTTGATCGCCAGCCAGGTCTGCGCAGGCGAGGAAAACCCGCTGAAAATCCGCGTCTATGGCGACAAGGGTGGACTGGAATGGCGTCAGGAGGAGCCCGCGAGCCTGATCCACCGCTCCCTCGATCAACCCATGCGCATCTTGCGGTCCGGTGTCGGCCAGCCATGGCTGTGCGCAGCCGCCAGCCGGCGCATGCGTTTGCCGGCCGGGCATCCCGAAGGCTATCTCGAGGCCATGGCCAATCTCTACGGCGATTTTGCCCGCGCCATCCGTGGCGAGGTGGCGGGCCACGATGCTCCTGGCGTACCCGGGATCGACATCGGCCTGCGCGGCATGGCGTTCATCGAAACTGTGATCGCCAACCATCGTGGCGAGGCCAAGTGGACCGAACTGGTCTGCACCCCATGACTGTGGAGACTGCCGTGACTGACACTACCCCAACCGGCATGCGTGGCCCGGGGATTTTCCTCGCGCAATTCATGTCCGCCGAAGCGCCCTTCGACACCCTGGCCAACATCGCCCAATGGGCGGCATCCCAGGGTTACAAAGCCATTCAATTGCCGACGCTGGGCACACAATTCATTGACCTTGCGCGCGCCGCCGAAGACCAGGACTACTGCGACGAATTGAAAGCGGTCTGCGCCCAGGCAGGCATCGAAATCAGTGAGCTCTCGACGCATCTGCAAGGCCAACTGGTGGCGGTGCATCCGGCGTTCGACACCCTGTTCGATGACTTCGCACCGGCACATTTGCGCGGCCAACCCCAGGCACGCACCGACTGGGCCATCGAGCAATTGAAGCTGGCGGCACGCGCCAGTCAGCGTCTGGGCCTGAAAGCCCACGCGACCTTTTCCGGTGCGCTGCTCTGGCCCTACATCTACCCATGGCCGCAGCGGCCGAGTGGTCTGGTCGAGCAAGGTTTTGCCGAACTGGCCAAGCGCTGGTTGCCAATTCTCGATTGTTTCGAAGAGGCCGGCGTCGACCTTTGCTACGAGATTCACCCCGGCGAAGACCTGCACGACGGCGCTTCATTCGAGCGCTTCCTGGAGGCGGTCGATCACCATCCCCGTGCGGCGATTCTGTATGACCCGAGCCACCTGTTGCTGCAGCAAATGGATTACCTGGGCTTCATCGACCGCTACCACGAGCGCATTCGCATGTTCCACGTCAAGGACGCCGAGTTCCGGCCCGACGCCCGTTCGGGTGTCTACGGCGGTTATCAGGGCTGGGTCGAGCGGCCGGGGCGTTTCCGTTCATTGGGCGATGGGCAGATCGACTTCAAATCGATCTTCAGCAAACTGACCCAATACGACTTCGCCGGGTGGGCGGTGCTGGAGTGGGAATGCTGCCTGAAGGATTCCGCCCAGGGCGCCGCAGAAGGGGCGGCGTTCATCGAGCGACACATGATCAGCAAGACCCGGAAGGCCTTCGATGATTTCGCCAGCGTGTCGTCCGACGAGGCTTTCAATCGACGACTGTTGGGGCTGCCTGACGCCTGAACCCATTTCTCTCGCACAAAAACAACAATAAGACGGTGACTGTCATGACCACGATGACCGCGCGGCTAAGCGCAATGATGTTCCTGCAGTTCTTTATCTGGGGTGGCTGGTTCGTCACCCTCGGGACTTTTCTCGCCAGCAATCTGGGCGCCACAGGCGGGCAGATCGGCATGGCATTTTCGACCCAGTCATGGGGGGCGATCATCGCGCCGTTCGTGATCGGTTTGATCGCCGACCGCTTCTTCAACGCCGAGCGCATTCTTGCAGTGTTGCATCTGCTGGGCGCGGTGTTGCTGTATCAACTGTATCGAGCGCCGGATTTCAGCACGTTCTATCCGTTCGTGCTGGCCTACATGATGATCTACATGCCGACCCTGGCCTTGGTCAATTCCGTCGCGTTCCGCCAGATGAGCGATCCGGCGCTGGAGTTTTCGCGCATCCGCGTGTGGGGCACCATCGGCTGGATCGTGGCCGGCGTGGTGATCAGTTTTGTATTTGCCTGGGACTCACAAGCGGCGATTTCGTCAGGCGGGTTGCGCAACACCTTTCTGATGTCGGCGATTGCGTCACTGCTGCTGGGTCTCTACAGCTTCACCTTGCCGCGCACCGCACCGCTCAAAGGTGAAACCACCGGCGGCCTCAAGCAGATGCTCGGGCTGGATGCCCTGGGTTTGCTCAAGGATCGCAGCTATCTGGTATTTTTCATCGCCTCCATCCTGATCTGCATTCCGCTGGCGTTTTACTACCAGAATGCCAACCCGTTCCTGGCGGAGATCGGCGTGACCAACCCCACGGCGAAAATGGCCATCGGTCAGGTCTCCGAAGTCCTGTTCATGCTGCTTCTGCCGCTGTTCATTCATCGCTTCGGCATCAAGATTGCGCTGCTGGTGGGGATGCTGGCGTGGGCCTTGCGCTATCTGTTGTTCGCCTACGGCAACAACGGCGACCTGGCTTTCATGCTGTTCACCGGCATCGCCTTGCACGGCATCTGCTATGACTTCTTCTTCGTTTCCGGACAGATCTACACCGACGCCAAGGCATCGGAACGCTTCAGGAGTTCTGCCCAAGGGTTGATTACCCTGGCGACCTACGGCCTGGGCATGCTGATCGGTTTCTGGGTGGCGGGGCAGGTGACCGACCACTACGCCGCGACGGCGGGCGGCCATGACTGGAAAAACATCTGGCTGTTCCCGGCCGGGTTTGCCCTGGCGATCTTTTTCTGTTTTGCCCTGGCGTTCAAGGGACGACAGGCGGGGGCGGTGCAAACCACGGTCTGACCCTTGTAGGAGCGAGTTTGCTCCTACGACAAACAAACGCCGAGCCGTCTTTAGCGGTTACTCCGGCAACCCGGCCAGCCGGTACCCGGACCCCTGTCGTCGTGGCGTGGCGTGGCGTGGCGCAGCAAGCGCAAGACCCCTCAACGCCATGTCATGGCCCTAGCTGGTTTCAGGTTGAGCGACCAACATGGTCGCTCAATTCAAGTGGCTGTTACCAGAGAACAAAAGCAGATGCCGTTGTTTGATTCAGGTTGATGTTGCCAACTTCCAGTACTTCATATTCAGCGCGGATACCGATGTTGCGAAATACATCAAGTTCAACGCCGGCGCCGTAGGTCAGGTTGACTCCCGTATCATCATCGGCGGCATTGCCGTCCGCATCCCAGGCATGAGCACCGACACTACCGAAGATTCGCACCCGGTCACCCAGCGGAAAACCTACATGGGCACTGGCCTGAACAGATTTACCGTCGAAATCCAGATCCTTGTCCTTGAACTGGCCGAGATCCACGAAGGCGCCCTCAAAGGCCAGATAGCCGTTGAGACGATAACCTGCAAACACCTTATAACTGGAGTCTTCATCGCTCAAATGGGTTTTGTCGGTTTCAATGTTGCTGACGCCAGCGCCAATGTATAAACCTTTGTCATCAGCGAAGGCCTGAAAAGACAGCAACGAAAGCAGCGAAACGAAGCCAATGTTTCGAAGTAGCATGTGAGGTGGGTCCTTGTACAGTTTGTTGATTGTGAGGTGTAGGGCGTTAATAAGCGTCAATAATCCAGGCTAACGCGACACCACATAAGTAGGCGGCAAGGCACAGGATGATTTTCTGTTTGAGTGGCAGCGTACTTAATCGATAGCGCATGCTTATCCCCTTGAGTAGACATAAACAATCCTGGCAATTCAGCGGGTGGGCTGAAAATCATTGATTGTTATTTTTTTGGCCGCTGCCAGTTTTGTACGGTTGCGCCTGGACGTTTCCGAGGGCGTCTCACCATAAGCTTCCTGATACGCCTTGGAGAATCGGCTCAGATGGTGAAAATGCCAATACATTGCGGTTTCGGTGACCGTAGGCCAGGTGTTGCGGATCAAGTCTCGGCGGACATGGGCGAGTCTGAGGTTTCTAATGTAGGCGATCGGCGAAGTCCCGAATGTTTCAACGAAACCATGATGCAAGCTGCGAGTTGTGGTTTTCAGTTGTTTTACCAGCACCTTCACGTTGAGTGGCTTGTTGGTATTTTGATGAATGTACTCTATTGCCTCTGTGGCGATTTTCCTTCTTGTCGGGGGCTTGAACGCGGAGCGGCCAACGGGAGTCAGGGCCCGTAATAGAAAAATCAGTAATGCACTTTCAGCGGCTGACTGTTCATGGCCGTTGCGCTGTTTCAAAGGAGGCTCATTGACGTCGATCAAATAAGTGTTGAGGACTGCAATGGCAGATTGCACCAGTTTGAAATTTGCTACCTGAAAGCGATGCGCCTTTCGATTTGCCAGTACGTCGATCAATGAATGATTTTCGACGCATTGTGCGTAATGCTCTAACGTTGTGGTCAGTGTAAAAAGAGTTTCATTCGGCTCGCAGGTATAGCGCACGGGCTCGCCGCTATACAGCACGATGATTTCGTTAGGTCGCAATTCATGGTTATTGACGGTAGGTCGAGCAACGGTAGTCTGGGAAATGGCCAAGGTTACACAGCCATGAGGAGCAAAGCCGATCAGAGTGACGGCTGAATCAAATTCCAGCCGACTGCATTGGCGCGTATAAATGCTTGCTTCGTGCTTTGAGGGGGCGAGGCTCATCACGTCGATGGCTCCGGCATGATCTCCAATGACACTGCAAAAACGTACGCATCGCTATTGGTTAACTCCACCAGGCTCTGAAGTTTGCACGGCGCTATTTTCGAGCCAAAGATGGCCGTCTGGTTTACCGGGCCGAGGGCTGCAGCATCAAAAACAAAAAAATCATCAACGCGATAGTCTGTGCAAATCTTGTAACTGGATTGTTCATCACTCAGCGTGTTTTTGTTGCTTTCAATGCGCGTCAGGTCGGCGCTGTAAAGTTCCTTGTCATCCGCCAAGGCCTTGAGAGAAAGCAATACACCAAAGGATACGCTTGCGAGGTTTTTAAGCAGCATTGAGGTGCTTTCCTTGTTGATGATTTTTCAGGCAGTGCAGTGTGTCTGCCGTATCACTGTCACGGCGTGGCCTTCGGATAGTCCTGTGCTCACGAGGCTTGTTAAAGTCAAAAATTCATATTTTCAAACTGCAGTCAGCGAAAGTTCATTGCTCTCACCATTAATGTTTTGTGATGGGGGAGGCAAGGCGTTATCAAGCGTCCCTTCACCTTCATTGCGTTCATTCTCGGAATAGATTTTCAGGTGTTTCAGTTTGATTTTTTCGTTCGGGCTCAGTTCTATTTCGTAGAACTCGATTTCCGTGCTGCCGATGGCGTATTCATTGTGCGCCATTGAATGAAAAGGTATTGCGGCCAGGAATAGAACTGCCAGGATCTTGGTCATCATGATTTGACGGCTCGCGAACACTATAAAGGCGGAATCTTGATGTGGGAGGGTGCTTGATTCAAATCAGTAATTATTATTTTTATTGTTACGTGATTTGCTGTAGATTTCTCAGTGATTCATGCAGCGCAAACGGTCAACATCGTGCACATAAAAACATACGGTGTTCTTGTCGGCGGTAGGGAGTAATTCGTAGTTTAGAATGGTCCCTTCCTGTAGAACGAATTGACGTCTGAAAAACAGATCCGGAGTCTTTTCGATGGCGAATAATTCGTTATCCTGGCTCAGTTTGACGCTGTTGATTTTTATCTGGACATGATGATTGCTTTCCCGGGTAATTTGCGCCGAAATGGTAGCGTTACGGATTTTTCCGTTCAGGCTTTCCAGGGTGGTTTGTGTCAGTCGACCGTGCCCAATGGTCAGATACTCTTCAGTGTTGAGCTGGTTCGAGTCCTCCAGCCATTGTCGGGTAATAGTTTGATAACTGATATTTTCCATATAGTAAGATGGCGAATACATCAAGGAAAAGATACAGGCGGCGTTGATGATTGCAAGCGCAACCCAGTGGGCAGTTGAAGATGTCATTGGCTTCATAGGGTGGCTTCCAGACATTGCCGGATCATCAGTGCGAGGTCTTTTTGCTCGCTGTTCAATTGCAGGTTTGCAGTACTGAGATCCGGACGAATGCACGAAACCGAGTAGTTTGTTTTAAACAGGTTCAGCCAAACATCGCCTTTTAAATTGGGCGGAAGTTGTTGAGCCTGTGTAACCGAAAGATCCCTCAGCGCTTCGGCCTCAGCGACGCTGTGACCTACGGCATGGATGACCAGTTCATTGTGTTTCACGCTGGAAACTTCTATTTTCGGTGTGTCGAAGCCAGAGCGGAAACCGGTGAAGGCGCACACTCCCAAGGTCAATACATAGCCGATCAACTGGGCTTTTGTAATGTAAGTTGATGTTCTGGTTTTTTCTGCAGGCACTGGCAGAACATCGTTGCCCTGTAACGCCACCTCTTCAATGGCGGGGACAGGTACGGGTTCATCTGAGGGCGTCGGCAAGTCTGCCTGTACATCCACTACATATTGACGGTTGAAGCAATAGCCTCTTCGCGGAACCGTCATCACTATTTCGTGATCACGACTGTCGTTGAGCAGGTTTCTAAGAGAGAAAACGGCCTGGTTCAAACTGCCGGAGGCAACGACGCGATCGTTCCAGGTGTAGTCGATGATTTCCTCGCGGCTTTTAGTCTGGCCGGGCTCCATGAGCAGCAGGTCCAGTAGACGCGATTCGGCTCTACCTATCGTAGTGCTTTGAACTTCTCCATGGGTTGTGGTGATGGTAAGCAAGGCGGTATCTGCATCGAAAAGGGCCATGGCATTATTTTTCAATTTGAAGGCGTAGCGCATGGGTATCCTCCGTTCAGGGGGTTCTGGCTGAGTATAGAGACGGTTTTGACCGGCCGGATTTGACCTGGTGCATGCTTGTCGGGAGTGAACGGCTAAAAGCGGGGGCGGTGATGATGCTCGGATCGAGCGGTCTGCGCTATCCGAAAACTGCAAGGCAGGGTTGTGGAGGCCGGTTACTGCTCGTTAAATGGCATTGCGTTCTGTAACCCCACGCTCATGTGCATTGCGATGCAAGTCCATGACAGTGGCTGGCAGGCAATTCGACGTTTGCAATGGGGTATTGCTCGGTGGTTACTGGCTGGACAGCAGTGCTTGCACGTCGTTCGTCATGTCTTTGAAGGCGGCCTTGAAGTCATTGGCGACAATAGGCTGGCTGGCGTTTTTTACTGTCTCGCCAAACACCTTGCGTACCACCTTGGCGACCGGCAAACCGGTTTTGGCATCGACCAGGTCGGCCTCCAGATACAGTTCGGCCGTCTGATCGCGATGGCCGGTGGCTGCTTGTGTCGCCCCGACAATGGCGGCGATCGGTACGGCCTCATACCAATGCATGCCTTCGTTGTTGGCGCTGACGTGGGTGATCGCCGTTTGCAGGATCAACGTCCTTGAATCGGCCGGTGCCTGCGGCACCTTGGAGGCGATAGTGTAGTAGCGGGCCAAGGCAGTACTGACACTGTTGCTGGCCATGGCCTGTATGTCTTGCAGGGTTTGCAGGTTGACGCGCTCGGTCGGTTCAGGCGCGGGATACAGCTCTACCTGCTTGAATACAACAGTGGAGTAGGCGTGTGGATCAAACCCTGGCGCCATCCAGCGCAGTACCTTCTGTTCACTCGGCGTAGTCTGCTCCTGCAGCCCCTGGTAATTGGCGAGAAAACCCGAATATTGATCTTGCTGCGCCACCTTCGAGACACAACCGACCTGGAATACGCAGCTCAAGGCAATACCCGCAATCCATCCATTCGACATGCTCATGTGTTCTGTTCTCAAGTGATGAAAGTTATTGATCAGGTTGCCCGCCGTGGCCGGATAATCCGAATCAATAACTCTCAACAACTATTAAACTCGACCGCCAATGGCTATCCGCTCGCCGGTCTCAGGACTGAGCCGATCAGCTCTGGCAGAAGCGGATCCGGTTGCCGAACGGATCATGGACTTCCAGGACTTGCCCCCAGCCCTGCTGGACAATATCCGGACGTCCGTAGCCGTAGCGCTTGGCAAGTAACTCATCGCGCAGCCGTTCGATATTGTTCATCGGGACGAAAACCGTCGAACCCGGGCTGGCGTCGCCATGATGTTCGGAAAGGTGCAGTTGCAGACCGTTGCGGCAGATGCCCAGGTACAACGGCAGGTCGGCTTCGAACCGGTGCTCGAATTCAACGCTGAAGCCCAGGAAATCGAGATAGAACTCACGCGCCTTGGCTTCGTCGAACATCCGCAGTATGGGAATGGGCTTGTCGAATGTAACTGTGGATACGGGCTGGGGGGCTGTCGGGGGAAGCATCGCAGACGCGGTGTTCCAGTCCTTGTAGCCCAGTTGCTGCGCGACCAATTCCAGCGCGGTGGAGTGAGACAGGCTCTGATTGCGTTCCTCCAGCGAGGCGCGCAACGTTTTGGCCATCTGCTTGGCTTGCTCGATTGAAATCATCGTTGCTCCTGTAGCCGAGATGCTTTGGTGCTCGCGTTGCCAAACCTCGACCGTCAAGAGATACGACAGGGTTCGTATGAGGAAGCGATGCTTTCACCTTTCCCATCGGGAGCGAGCGGCAGGCAGCATCGGCCCGATGCCGATATTACATAGCCGCTACTGTGTCGGGAAGACCTGCGGGGCATATGTATCGCTGTGTATCCAGGCCCGTCGTACGCAGACTGGCTTACAAATGCGCCTCCAACCGGATACATCCGGGATACACGGTTGCAGTCAAATAGCCCTGCCTTAGCGAGAAAGCAAACGCTCCTCGCACCACGGCTTTTCGCCCTTGTGGCAAAGACCCACGCGGCTTGGCCGCACACAGTTTCCGGAGAATCACCATGTCCCGTATGTCGAACAAATCCCGTATTGGCCTGATCGCTGTTGCACTGGCCGGCAGCCTCAACCTCGCTTCGACCGCCTTTGCCGCAGACGCACTGCCTCAGGGCTACCAACTGGCCTCGGCGGAAAAAACCAGTGAAGGCAAGTGCGGCGAAGGCAAGTGTGGCGAAGGCAAGTGTGGCGCTGGAGAAACCGGCGCCAAAGTGACCAAGGCCGGCGAAGGCAAGTGCGGTGAAGGCAAGTGCGGCGATGCTTCGTTCGCCCGTACCGACACCGACCACGACGGCAGCGTTTCGCTCAAGGAACTGCTGACCGTGGCACCGCAGGGCGGTGAAGAGTTCAAGGCGATGGACACCAACAACGACGGTTTCCTCTCCGAAGGCGAGGTCTACAAGTTCCGCACCAACCAGTTCACCTCCAATGGCAAGAAAGTGCCTACCGAGTTGTTTACTCAGATGAGCAAGGCGAAGAGCTGATTACGCGATGCAGCGGTAAATAACCTCCCTGGGATTTTCTTGGGGAGGTTATTTTTGTGTACATATCCATTGCTGCGGTAACGGCCACCTACGGTTTCGCCCATCCGGTGAGTGAAACCTTGTGAGCGAGCCTGTTCGCGAAAAACGTCCAGACAACGCGATCATCCAGACAGGGCGCGTTATCGTTGACGTCCATCGCGAGCAAGCATCGCTCCTACAGTGAAACGTGTTCATTTGAAATCAGGTCGGCTGTCAGGCCGGCCTGATCGGAAGTTCGTACGCACTGATCGTTCCCACGCGGGAGCGTGGGAACGATCAATAACCGGGGGAGGTCATCGGGCTGTTTGTGGCGGGTTTTCTGGCCGCTTCGTAGGGGAACTTGCGTTAAAGACCTCGCCTCGTTAACCTTCCTCCGTCGCTGCCAATTCAGCGAACGGGTGTGGTAGCCCGGTTAATTCATAGACCCAGAACGCCTCAGGGCGTTTTTTTATTCTGGCTGCTTTGTGGCGGCTGTGCATGGGAGGCTTCGGCCTGCCGGGTTTCTATGACCGGTCTACCACCCTGTGTACAGCCGTCTCCCTATTTTGCGTGGTAGCGGATGGGGAGGTGCTCACTTTCATAGGAGCTTCGCAATGTTCAAACCAACGCCAAATCCCCCGGATGCAGATTGCCAGATAGAAACCGATCCCGAGTCGTCGTCCCGCAACCGCCGCCCCAATCCCATCTTCACCATCCGACCAACGTAAACAATGAAACCCTCCTGGTCCACGCCTGTGAAACTCTTGCCTCGGCCAGTGTCATGGCCAGCGAGCTGGCGTTTATTCTCAATGGCCCGAAATGCAATTTGGCCTTGGGGATTCAGCAGATGATTGCTTTGGCGGAGTTGTCGGTGAACCGGGTGTTGGATCATGTAGATCCGCAGGAGTAGGTCAGGACGGCGGGGTTGTTGCAGATGCGTACGGCTCCCGATCAGGCCGGCCGGTAGGCCGCCTCGCTTTAGCTTTTGCTCTGCTTTAGCTTTTGATTTTCTTGCCCCATCGAGAGGCTTCGTTCCGGTTCTGCGCAGTGGGTAAACCGGCATGGATGCCGGTTTAGCCGCGCTGGGCCAAGGATGGCCCATCGCGGCGGGCCCTGTAGGAGCGAGCATGCTCGCGATGGTCGTCAACGATGACGCTGGGCGCCAGACACCCCGCGGTGCTCTCAGGTTCATCGCGAGCAGGCTCGCTCCTACAGGGCTTTTCCAAGTGACCCGCTGTAAGAGCGGAACCTTAAGTGGCCGTTACCGCAGGCGCGAACCTCGGTCGAAGGCGCTACGGGGCAGGCCGGCGAAGGCCTTGCCGCCACGGGATCGGTGAGCAAGCCTTGCTGGGACGCGAGCAGGCGCACCGCTTCGAGCATCGCTTCGGTCGGCGCGCCATAGGCATCGCCGCGTTGGCTGCCATCCACGCGAATCGAGGCGTCGGCAAGCGTGGTGGACCGGTCAATGCTGATCGCCGAACTGTTCAAGGAAGCCGGGTTGCCGGACGGTGTGTTCAATGTGGTGCAAGGCGATAGGCCGCCGAAATGGGCCTGATCGTTTCGCAAGTGGCGCACCAACGCATCACCGGCTACATCGAACAAGGCATCGCTGAAGGCGCCGAGATGCTGGTCGACGGCCGTGACTTTGATGGCTCACAGGCCGGTGCCGATTGCGCCGGGGGCTTCTGGCTCGGTGGCACGGTGTTCGACAATGTCACCCCCGAGATGAAGATCTGCAAGGAGGAAATCTTCGGTCCGGTGCTGGTATGCATGCGGGTCAAGGATTTTGCCGAGGCGGTGGATCTGGTCAATGCCCATGAATTCGGCAACGGCACCGCGTGCTACACCCGGGACGGGTACATCGCCCGTGAGTTCGCGACCCGCATCCAGGTGGGCATGGTCGGCATCAATGTGCCGATTCCGGTGCCGATGGCGTGGCACGATTTCGGTGGCTGGAAGCGCTCGCTGTTCGGTGACATGCACGCCTATGGCGAAGAGGGCGTGCGTTGGTTCGGGAGCTGCCGGCCGCGGCGTTGGTAAAGCTGCTCGTGGCCGAGATGAAATCCTGAGTGGATGCCGAGTGCAGTCTTGGCATGGTTTTGTTGTAACGTAGGTGACAGGACTGAACCGGTTTCCAAGGGATGAACCATGACATTGACGGCCGAAAGGTTGGTTGGCATCGCAATGACCAACCCCATCAACGCTGAATTGACCTCACGCTTGCCTGCGCTCGGCCTGGATCAATGCATGCTCACGGCAGGTTGCCTCTTCCAGACGGTATGGAATCAAAAAGCGCAACGGGATCCTGGCTGGGGCATCAAGGATTACGACGTTTTTTACTTTGACACCGACCTGTCCTGGGAGGCCGAGAACGAGGTCATCCATCGGGCTCAACGTCTCTTCCAGGACCTTGGGGTCAACGTCGAGCTCAAGAATCAGGCACGCGTGCACCTTTGGTACAGTCAACGCTTTGGCGGGACTTACCCCATGCTTGAATCGGCCAGGGACGGGATTGATCGCTACCTGGTGGCGGGCACTTGTATCGGCCTGGATGTCGCCACCGGCGAGGTCTATGCCCCCTACGGCCTGGCGGATGTAGAGCAGGGCGTGCTGCGTATCAATCCGCAAAACCCCAGGCCTGACCTGTTTGAGCAGAAAGCGAAAAGCTATCAGGTTCGCTGGCCTTGGTTGAGGATTGTGTAAGGCGAGTCCTCTGACCCATGGGGCGGTGGGATTTTGTTGACCGAGTACATATCCATTGCTGCGGTAACGGCCACCTATGGTTTCGCCCTTACGGCCATCCCTTTCAAGGTCTTTGTTAAAATCCTCCAAAAACTCCGGTCAGGAAGACGAGACGATGTGGGCAGAGGTTTTAGCGCGGTTCGAGAAAAAAGCACCGGCCAGTGTCATGGCCAAATTGGTGTTGGAGCAGGCCATTGCAGCTGAGTGGGTCGATCAGGTGTTCGAAGAACACCGTCAACGCCAGTACCCGCGTGAGCTTTTGTTTTCGACCATCGTTGAGCTGATGTCCCTTGTTTCACTGGGGTTGCGGCCTTCGCTGCATGCCGCTGCACGGCAGATGGATGATCTGCCCGTCAGCTTGGCGGCGCTTTACGACAAGGTCAGCCGCACAGAGCCCGCGCTGCTGCGCGCCTTGGTGAGCGGCAGTGCGCAGCGCCTGACTCCGACGATTGAGGAGTTGGGCTGTTCTGCCATTTTGCCCGGCTGGCAACTGCGGGTCGTTGACGGCAACCACCTGCCTTCCAGTGAAAAACGTCTGGGTGCTTTGCGCCGTGAACGAGGTGCCGCCCGGCCTGGTTTTTCGGTCGTGGTTTACGACCCTGATCTGGACCAGGTCGTCGATCTCCAACCCTGTGAAGATGCTTATGCCAGTGAGCGCGTCGGTGTGCTGCCGTTGCTGGAAAACGCCAGTGCGGGCCAGTTGTGGATGGCGGATCGACTCTACTGCACGCTCCCGGTCATGGAGGCCTGTGAAGACGCCGGGGCTGCATTCATTGTTCGTGAGCCGAGTAAGCATCCGCGCCTGCTTCAGGAAGGCGACTGGCAGGAACCTGTCGCGGTCGCGACGGGAAGCGTGCGTGAGCAAATCATCGAAGTGAAAGGTGGACGTCAGTGGCGGCGTGTCGAGCTGAACCTGCAAAAAGCTACCGAATCAGGCGACACCACGTTGTTGTTCTGGAGCAACTTGCCTGAGACCATCAGCGCTGAGCAAATAGCCGACTTGTACCGTCGTCGCTGGAGTATCGAAGGGATGTTCCAACGCCTGGAATCGGTGCTGGACAGTGAAATCGCAACCTTGAGCAACCCCAAGGCGGCCCTGCTCGGGTTTGCTTCGGCGGTGTTGGCCTACAACGTGTTGTCAGTGCTTAAGCGCAGCGTTGAGCAGGCTCATCGCCAAACGCAGCCAGAGGGATGGGAGGCTTCGATCTTCCACCTGACCGTGCAAGTGCGTAGCGGTTATGAGGGCATGCAGATCGCGTTGCCTTCAGATTACTTATCACTTCAATCGACCTCAGAAACTCCGGCACAGCGCCTGTTGGCGCTGGCCAGGAATATCAAACCCAAACAGGTCGCCAAAAGCATACGTGGCCCAAAGGTGCCCAAGCCCAAGGAGTGGCTTGAAGGTAAGGCAGTGCATGCCCATGTGTCGACGGATCGGGTGCTCAAGGCCGCAAAAGTCAAAAGACCTTGAAAGGGATGGCCCTTACGGCGAGTCACTTGGAAGAGCCTGTAGGAGCGAGCATGCTCGCGATGGAGGTCAACGATGACGCGGGGAGCCTGACACCCCGCGGTGCTCTCAGGTTTTTCGCGAGCATGCTCGCTCCTACAGAGCCCGCCGCGATGGGCCATCCTTGGCCCAGAGTGTGTAAAAACAGATGAAAACATCGTCGGCACGTAGTGCCGACCGGTGTTGGCCAGCTTATTAAAACCTGAAGCGCTCTTGTAGCTCCAAGCGAACTGCAGGGTGGTAAGCCGGTCGGCCCGTTTCAGCGGGGACAGCGCTTCGTTGCGCTGCGCCTCGCGCTCAAGGCGCCGGCTCGACTGGATGCGGTTGAGATAGCCGTAGATGTAGATCTTCAGCATCCAGACAGGGCGCGTTATCGTTGACGTCCATCGCGAGCAAGCTCGCTCCTTGTATGTTGACCTTGATTCCATGAGAGAGGTTACGCTCAAGGATTCATTCAACAGCAAGTACGTTTCTGGGGGAGGCCGATCGCTCCTGAAGGCAGGATTTGCTCCTGACCTTGTCTGTAGAGAGGCCCCCCCGCCTCATTGCCCACCACGAAGAGTATCGAGAAGCCGACAAGTCGGACTTCGCATTACAAGGTTGCAGTGGCATGAAGTTCGAGGTCGGGGGAACCAGGTGCAATCTTACCTAAAGCCAAGGAAGTGAAAAGCAATGAATGCGCATGTCGGCATAGATATCAGTGCTCGCAGTTCAGCCATGGGATGGCGGCAGAACGGCAAAGCAGCAGGCAATGGAGACATTCTGCACACGCCCAAAGGTCGCAAGGCCGCTGTGGAAAAGCTGCTACGTCTCAAGCCGCTGAGCGTTGTCATGGAGGCTACCGGTATTTACTACCTGGATCTTGCGATGGAATTGCACGCCGCCGGCTTGCCGGTCTCGGTGATCAACCCCAAAAGCTTCCACAACTTTGCCAAGCTGATGTTGCAAAACAGCAAGACTGACCAGATCGATGCCCAACTGCTGGCCGAATACGGCGAGCGTATGGGGCCTAGGCTGTGGGTCCCGCCCACTGCGGAACAGATGATGCTGCGTGCGATTGGTCGCCACATCAACCGACTGATTGGCCATCGGACGCGAGCCAAGAACGAGCTGCATGCGCTACAAGCGACAGAAACGAGCATCGCACTGCTGATCGAGGATGAGAAAGACGCGATAAGCGCGTTGGACGCTCGAATCGATCGATTAAAACAGGCTGCGCGCGACGCCATCGCCAAATGCCCTGATCTGAGCCTGCAATTTCGCTGCATGATGGCGGCGCCCGGCGTTGGAGAGGCCTCGGCCATCGCCGCACTGGCTGAGCTGACGACCCTTCCAGTGACGCTTAAATCGGCACAGGTAAGCCGCTATGCAGGCCTGGATGTCAGACTGACCCAGTCAGGCACCAGCGTGAACCGGCCAGGACGAATGTCCAAGTGCGGTAATGCTTACTTGCGTGCAGCGATGTTCATGCCGGCGATGACGGCAATCCGTTGTGATGAGAATGTGAAGGCCTTCTACGAGGCACTGGTAGCGCGCGGCAAGAAGAAAATGCAGGCCATCGGCGCGGTCATGCGCAAATACCTAACCGGGTTATGGGCATGCATGCGCTCTGGAGAAGAATTTAATACGGCCAAGCTTTTTAGCAAAAAACATCTCGCGAAAGCTTGACCGTGAACAGAGTATCTACAGGGGAACGTGCTCACTTGAAATCAGGTCGGCTGTCAGGCCGCCTCGCTTTGGCTTTAGATTTGGGCGCCCCGTTGAACCACGATGGCCGAACGCAGGCATTGCGCAGTGGCTAAACCGGCAGGACGCCGGTTTAGCCGCGATGGGCCAAGGATGGCCCATCGCGGCGACCCACGGAGCAATGCCTTCGTTACGGCATGCCGAGCCTAGGCGAGGCACCGAGTGGTGGGGCAAAGCCTTTTGCTTACTTTTCGGCGTTTGGAAAAGTGAGTCGCCGTAAGGGCGAAACCATAGGTGGCCGTTACCGCAGCAATGGATATGTACGCCAAAAGAATCCAGCAAAAATGGCCGTGGGTGGTTTCTGCCGTCGAGTGCACTCAGGCGACGAAGGCCGATACCTGAGCGAGGTTGTTGTCCTGGGCTGCGGCAACCAGATGCAGAGGGACATGCGGTTGCTCGACGGGGGTGGGAATTTCGAAGCTTCCTACAATATGCAGTTGTCGCTCGCTCAGTCCGGTCGACTCTTGTTCCTTTGCCTTAGCCATTCTCGCGTGGTTCGCTGCGATTTCGTTGAGAGTTGACACGTTACATCTCCGGTGACTGACCAAGCGTATTGCTGGAGTCCTTTAGTGTTGATTGGATGGCCGTCGCGTCAGTTTTATGTCGTTCGCGACGGCTAACGCGGGCCGGTGCAATCCCCACGCCAGAGAAGGTCGGGATTTACCCGAAGCGATTTCATTTGCGACGAAAGGTAATGGGCAAGACCTGGGTCGGCTTAAAACACGATGCCAAGCTTTACGCCGTACTCGTCTCTGGTCTGTTTGTCGAATCCGGTAAACTGAAACTGACCGTCCAGCTCATACTCGTAACGGTTGAAATAAAGGCTGGCAATCAAGGGAATCGACCCTTGCTGGTTGAACAGCCAGCTCAGTTCGACGTAAGGATTGGTGGTGTCCTTAAGGTCCAGCTCCTGGCTGCCCAAGTCGTGGATTTCCAACTGCGAGTCGCCGTCGATAACCTGGCGAACCCCTGCTTCCAGGCGCAAGGTTGAACTGCTGAATGCGTGGTTGTAGCCGGCTGCCACTTTTGCGAAGGGAGTGCGATTGGTGAGATTGATGTCGTACCGGTTAAAATCCGGGTCATAACGGTTCCACTTGTAGCCTGCTCCGATCAAAACGTCTAAAAAATTATCGGCATCCAGGGCCATCCTCCAGCCAAGGTCGAGGTCGGCCTGGCCATCGGTGACGCGCTGATGTTTTTCTTCGGAGTACTGCCCGGTGATCTCTGCCTGATACACGAGGCCGGCCCGGGCAGTCATCTTGTTGCCGAAGTTCAGGAACACGCCCGCTTCGGGGATATGCTCTGTGCTGGTGGGGCTACGGCCTGTGAACTCCAGCTCGCTATAACTTCCCAACAAGCCGACGGCAAAAACAGGGTCTTCGGAAGGCGCTGCGCAAGTGATTGGGGGGGCGACGCCCGCGAGGAGGGAAGTGACAACAGCAGCAAGACTGGTCCTATTCATGAGAACTCCATCAGCGCACTGACGGTCCGTGACGGACCTGTCACTAACAACAATAGTCGGTTTTGGTACGGTGTTAGACCGGTCGTCGGCAAGAACGCAAAAAAGATGGCATTTGGCCTTGGCGTCATCTTTTTGTCGCCTGTCAGTGCGACTTTTCGGGGTTGCCGCGCGGATCCCTGTCCGACGAACTGCACTTCTGCTCTTTCGATATGTGGCCAGTGCGGGCACAATGCGCATCCTTTTTTTGGCTGGCCTTGCCGGAGGCCTCGAAATGATCAAAACGCCGTACTACCTCATCGATAAGCAAAAGCTGCTGGGCAACATGGAAAAGATTGCCTACGTGCGTGAGCAGTCCGGGGCCAAGGCCCTGCTGGCACTCAAGTGCTTCGCCACCTGGTCGGTGTTCGACCTGATGCAGCAGTACATGGATGGCACCACGTCATCGTCGCTCTACGAGCTCAAGCTTGGTCGGCAGAAGTTCGCTGGCGAGACTCACGCCTATAGCGTTGCATGGGCCGATGACGAAATCGAGGAGATGCTCGACAACTGCGACAAGATCATCTTCAACTCCATCGGCCAATTGCAGCGCTACACTGAAGCTTCTGCAGGCAAGGTCTGTGGTCTGCGCGTCAACCCGCAGGTGAGCAGCTCCGATTACCTGCTGGCCGACCCGGCACGGCCGTTCAGCCGCCTGGGCGAGTGGGACCCGGTGAAGATCGAGCAGGTCATCGAGCAGATCACAGGCTTCATGTTCCACAACAACTGCGAGAACGGCGACTTCGGCCTGTTCGACGAAATGCTATGCACCATCGAAGAGCGTTTCGGCCATCTGCTGCACAAGGTCAAGTGGGTCAGCCTCGGTGGCGGCATTCACTTCACCGGTGAAGGCTACGCGCTGGATGAGTTCTGCGCGCGCCTCAAGGCCTTCTCGCAGAAGTACGGTGTGCAGGTTTACCTGGAACCAGGCGAAGCGGCCATCACCCAGAGTGCGTCGCTGGAAGTCACCGTGCTTGACACCCTCTATAACGGCAAGCACCTGGCGGTCGTGGACAGCTCCATCGAAGCCCACATGCTCGACCTGCTGATCTACCGCCTGAACGCCAAGCTGGCCCCGAGCGAGGGTGAGCACACCTACATGGTGTGCGGAAAATCCTGCCTGGCCGGAGACATTTTCGGTGAGTACCAGTTCGATCGTCCGCTGGCCATCGGCGACCGCCTGTCGTTCGTCGACGCAGCGGGCTACACCATGGTCAAGAAGAACTGGTTCAACGGCCTTAAAATGCCGTCCATCGTAGTGAAACAACTCGACGGTAGTGTCGAGGTGGTTCGTGAGTTCGGTTACAACGACTATATGTCCAGCCTCTCGTAAGCTGGCTGAGAAGGAGAGAGAGAAAAATTGAAGAAGAACGTACTTATCATTGGTGCAGGAGGTGTCGCCAAGGTGGTGGCCCACAAGTGCGCGCAGCACAACGACGAACTCGGTCGTATTGCTATCGCGTCGCGCAACATCTCCAAATGCCAGGCCATCATCGACAGCGTCAAGGCCAAGGGCAGCCTCAAACAGCCCGCTGAAATCAAGGCATTCACCCTCAATGCCCTGGACGTCGAGGCGACCAAGACGCTGATTCGCGAAACCGAATCGCAGATCGTCATCAACGTCGGTTCCGCCTTCCTCAACATGTCGGTGCTGCGTGCCTGCATCGATACTGGCGCGGCCTACCTGGATACCGCCATTCACGAAGAGCCGGGCAAGATCTGCGAAACGCCGCCCTGGTATGGCAACTACGAGTGGAAGCACCTCGAGGAATGCCAGCAGAAGAACGTCACCGCCATCCTCGGCGTGGGCTTCGACCCGGGTGTGGTCAATGCCTATGCGGCACTGGCCAAACAACAGTATTTCGACAACATTGATTCGATCGACATTCTCGACGTCAATGCCGGTTCCCATGGCAAATATTTCGCCACCAATTTCGATCCGGAAATCAATTTCCGCGAGTTCACCGGGCAGGTGTGGAGCTGGCAGGACAGCCAGTGGACCAGCAATACAATGTTCGAAGTCAAGCGTACGGACGACCTGCCGGTAGTCGGTTCGCAGAACCTGTACCTGACCGGTCACGATGAAGTGCACTCGCTGTCGAAGAACCTCGGCGTGCCCAACGTACGTTTCTGGATGAGCTTCGGCGAGCACTACATCAATGTGTTCACCGTCCTCAAGAACCTCGGCCTGCTCTCCGAGCAACCGGTCAAGACCGCCGAAGGCCTGGAAGTCGTGCCGCTCAAAGTGGTCAAGGCGGTGCTGCCCGATCCGAGCTCGCTGGCCCCTGGCTACACCGGCAAGACCTGCATCGGTGACCTGGTCAAGGGCACCAAGGATGGCCAGCCGCGGGAAGTGTTCATCTACAACGTTGCGGACCACGAGGAAGCCTTTGCCGAAACCGACAGCCAGGGCATTTCCTATACCGCCGGTGTACCACCGGTGGCTGCAGCCCTGCTGGTAGCCCGCGGCGAGTGGGACGTGCAGCGTATGGTCAACGTCGAGGAGCTGCCAGCAGAGCCGTTCCTCAAGGCGCTGGACGTGATGGGCCTGCCAACCCGCGTCAAGGACGAGCACGGCGACCGTGCCTGGGACTGCAACGCCTGAGGCTAGTACTTAGTAGGAGCGAGCCTTGTGGCGAGGGGATTTATCCCCGTTGGACTGCGCAGCAGTCCCATTTTCTGGGTCGCTTCGCGACCCAACGGGGATAAATCCCCTCACCACAAGGCTCGCTCCCACATTGGATTAATTGCGCAGATTCGATCAGTGGCGATCCAGCCACACCGTCTGTGCATTGCAGAATTCGCGAACACCGAAATGCGACAGCTCACGACCGAATCCGCTTTTCTTCACGCCGCCGAACGTCACGCGCGGGTCGCTTGCGCAGTAGCCATTGATGAAGACCCCGCCGGTTTCCAGTTCACTGGCCATCTGCTGGGCCTGCTCGACATTGCCGGTGTAGACGGTGGCAGCCAGACCGAATTCACTGTCGTTCGCCAGTTCCAGCGCATGCTCTGCATCGCGAGCGGTAATGATCGAAGCGACTGGGCCAAACAGCTCCTGTTTGAATGAAGTCATCTGGTCAGTGACACCGGCCAGGACCGTAGGCTCATAGAAGTTGCCCGAGCCTTGGGCTTTCTTGCCGCCGAGCAACAAGGTCGCGCCTTCCTCCAGGGTGTCGCGCACCTGTTGATCCAGTTCATCGCGCAGATCAAAGCGGGCCATCGGGCCGATGTACGTCTCGACGGACAGTGGATCGCCGACCACCAGTTTGCGCGTGGCGTCGACAAACCGCCGAGTGAATTCCAGGGCAATGCCTTGCTCGACGATCAACCGCTTGGCCGCCGCACAGACTTGCCCGGTGTTCTGATAACGACCGATCACGGCCGCTTTGACGGCGTCGTCGAGGTTGGCATCATTGAGCACAATGAACGGATCGGAACCGCCCAGTTCCAGGACGCACTTCTTCAGCGCCGCGCCGGCCTGAGCGCCGATGGCCATGCCGGCTCGCACACTGCCGGTCAGGGTGACAGCGGCGATGCGTGGGTCGGCGATCGCCGTGGAAACACCGTCCGGCGTGACGTTGATGACCTCGAAGACGCCTTCGGCAAAGCCCGCCTGCTTGAAGGTATCCAGCAGCAGGTAGGCGCTACCCATTACATTTGGCGCGTGCTTGAGCACGAAGGTATTGCCGGCAAGCAGCGTCGGGACCGCACCGCGCAGTACTTGCCAGATCGGGAAGTTCCACGGCATGACCGCGAGAATCGGGCCCAGCGGGCGATATTCGATGCGCGCCTTGCCGCCTTCGACCAGAGTGGGTTCAGCGCTCAACATGGCCGGACCGTGGTCGGCATACCACGCGCAGAGCTGCGCACATTTTTCAATTTCACCGTGGGCCTGAGCGATCGGCTTGCCCATTTCAAGGGTGATCATGGTAGCCATGGCTTCTGCGTTGTCGCGCAATGCCTGGCCAAGGGCAATCAAGCGCTGCGCGCGTCGTGCGACCGGTTCGCGGCGCCAGGCACGGAACCCGCTGGCGGAACGCGACAGGGCAGCCTGCAATGCCGCTGCGGATTCGAAAGGGTAGTGGCCGATCTGTTCACCGGTCGCCGGGTTGATCGAAATGGCGTGGGTAAGGCTGGAAACGTTGGTCATGGCACCGTCCTGCGGGGTAGGAATGCGCTCAGGTTACGGTGCTGTATGTTTTCTTGAAACTGAATAATAATGAGCGTCTTGTTCACGTTTGGAAAATGAATTGGACTTGGTACAGCTCGAGATTTTCAAGGCTGTCGCCGAGCACGGCAGCATCAGCGTGGCCGCGCAGCACATCCATCGGGTGCCCTCGAACCTGACCACGCGGATCAAGCAACTGGAGCAGGATCTGGGCGTCGACCTGTTCATCCGAGAAAAAAGCCGCCTGCGCTTGTCGCCGGCCGGCTGGAGTTTCCTCGACTACGCCCGACGGATTCTCGACCTTGTCCAGGAGGCCCGCGCCACGGTGGCGGGTGAAGAACCCCAGGGCACATTTCCCTTGGGGTCGCTGGAGAGCACCGCAGCGGTGCGGATTCCCCAGCTGTTGGCGGCCTATAACCAGCAGTACGCCAAGGTCGAGCTGGACCTGTCCACCGGACCTTCCGGGACCATGATCGACGGGGTTTTGGCAGGCCGCCTGACCGCCGCTTTTGTCGATGGCACGGTGCTGCACCCGGCGCTGGAGGGCGTACCGGCATTCGAAGAAGAAATGGTGCTTATTGCACCGCTCAACCACAGCCCGATCCATCGCGCGCAGGACGTGAACGGCGAAAACATCTATGCCTTCCGCTCCAATTGCTCCTACCGCCACCACTTCGAAAGCTGGTTCGCCAAGGACTCGGCAGTGCCGGGCAAGATCTTCGAAATGGAGTCCTATCACGGCATGCTCGCCTGCGTCAGCGCCGGCGCCGGCCTGGCCCTGATGCCGCGCAGCATGCTGCAGAGCATGCCCGGATGCAGCACGGTCAGCGTCTGGCCGTTGTCGGAGTCCTTCCGCTATCTGCGCACCTGGCTGGTATGGCGCAGGGGGACGGTGTCGCAGAGTTTGACCATGTTTGTGCGATTGCTGGAGGAGCGGTGTGCAGTGACAAGAGCAACCGTCTAGGGCAGTGCGTTGGCTCTCCTGTCCTGAACCCTGAATCTCAAGTGCATGGAGGTTCCCTGTTTTTCATGAATTGTCAGACTCGCTTCGCCGCCGAAGCTTTCCATGATCTGCTTCACCATGATAAATCCAATCCCCAGCCTGCCTTGTCTGGTGGTGTAGAAAGATTTGCAGGCCATCATTTCCTGTTGCCGTGAAGATCCACCGCCGGTGTCGCCAATGGTGAGATTCAGCCACTGATGGGCTTCATCCACGCTAGCCTGGATGTTCAGTTTTCCTGCGGTCGGCATCGCCTCTATGGCATTGGCAATGACGCTTCTTAAAATCTGCGAGAGCAAAAGCGGATTGCTGATTATCCGAGGCGTGGGTTCATTTTTGAACTCGACCTGGATTTTTGATTGACTCAGTTGCGCGCTGAAGCTGTTGAGGGTGGCCTGTACTATCTCCATCGGATCCACCCGTTCTGCCTCTCCGCGGATCGGGCCCAGACACAGGAGCAATTCCTGCACCCATCGCGACATCCGATCCACCTGACCGACAATATCGTCGATCTGCTTCTTTGCAGGCTGGCCCTCCATGTCATTTGCCAATTCTGCGCTTGAACGGATACAGGCAAGTGGGTTGCGAAGGCTATGGGCGACGGCAGTGGATATTTCGCCCAAGCCAACGTAGGTCTTGTTGGCAACGACTTGAGCCTCTCGTGACGCCAACTGAATCGATGTTCGTCGAGCAATCCAGTAAATCCCGAAATAAACAAGCAGACCGCCCATGGTGGACAGCCAGATTATCCAGTGCCCGTGGTCGAGGCGTTCAATCAGGTCGACTGGCTCCCTGTAGATTTCAACCACCGCCAGAATGTTTCCCTGGTCATCGACAAGAGGGATGTAACTTTCGATGAAGAACTTTTTCGGCGGGTGCAAGAATTTCTGCTCGCTGCGGTCTGCATCGACATTGCTGTACTTAGTGGATATCCGTTCTTTGGAACTGAATGCCTCTTCAAGCTCGTCATTGAAAAAAAATTGACCAACCAACTTCCCATTGGTTGACCAGACCACTGTTCCAAGTGGGGAATAGATGTTGATCAAGAGCGAGTTTGGGAGATGCGCAAGATAGTCCAGGAATCCCGAGCCGACAGGCTGTCCGCCCTGCTTTTTGTCTTCTGGCATCGTCTCATGTTGAGCGAATGCCAGTACCTCCCCGATCTGCTTTCCTGCCAGTCCGTGATGACGTATCTCACTTTTTGCTATGGTCTGGATGAACTGTGCTGACATCAGTGCATCGCGTTCAAGGCTTTCCGCGACTAAAAATCTTGTCGACCAAGAGCCCACCCCGAAAGCTATCACACTGATAAGAAGGAAGCTGACGATCGAAAACCACCGCAGGAGATTGAATTGTTTAGTGGGTGCAATCGAATCAACCCTTCCAGGGTGAAAGCGTTTATACAACACGTCGATTGCAAGCATAGGAAATACTCCTGGGTATGCTGCGTATCCAAGTTCCAGTAGTT
This sequence comes from Pseudomonas sp. LBUM1649, assembly GCF_059716155.1. NCBI lineage: Bacteria > Pseudomonadati > Pseudomonadota > Gammaproteobacteria > Pseudomonadales > Pseudomonadaceae > Pseudomonas > Pseudomonas sp. LBUM1649. The sequence continues at coordinate 4,078,168 of NZ_CP166807.1, read as the reverse complement.
TCAACTACTCAACTAAGCCCTGGATGAAGAGCATCATCCATGCCAAAAATCTGATGTCTGGGCGACGTGTCCAATAGCTACGCAATGCCGCGCTTGGGCGGTGCACCTTGCAACCATTTCGTCAGGAAAACGCTAAGCACGAAGCGGGTATTACAGCCCATATATGGGGGTTTTCCCCTGAGTGTGGGATAGCAAGCCGGCTTGCGGCATTACAGTCTCAGCGTTTTTTGGGCATGACGGGCAACAGGGATGTGAGGGACACACCTTTCAGTGTGACCAGCTACAGCGGGTGGTCGCCGATTATCAAGCCGCGAATGGCGTTAATGGCTCGTTCGCGGGCGCTTTTCAGCAATTGTGGAGAAAGCATTGGCGGCTGCATAAGCCCTTGTGATAAAGGCATGACGCCAAGTGCGATATGCGCCTGCTCGAATTGTCGTTCCCGCCTTATCAATCCGCCCGACACGAGTTTGAAATAGAGTCTGCTGAAGCGCTCCTGCTGCTTGGGCGTGCCACGTACCCCCGTTGTCCGGTCAATTACCCCCAGTCGTTGCTCCAGTGCGTGGCGAAGCCGGGCTTTGCCCTTGCGTTGGATGGGCAACGGAAATACCGCAACCGGACGCCCGGTCATGCAGGCCTCTGTCAGCATTGAAAGGCTGTCGCCGGTGACGATAAATCCATCCGCCAGCGCGAGAAATGCAGGATAAGGATTGTCTTGCGTCTCACCGAATCGATACGACCAGCATGGAATGTCAATGGCAGACAGCAACGCATCGGTGGTCGTTGCAGATGAGCGCGGACTGGTCGATAACAGAATAGAGCCACCCAGGGCTTTGACCGCAGCATTGGCTTCACGGCCGAGTCGAACCTCTGCATCCGAGTCCATACAATAGGGTGAAGCGCTTGCTCCCACGAGGACGGCAATCCAGGGGCGAGGCAGTGAAGTGAAGCGCTGTCGCCATAGCTCCAGTTGCGCCTGATCCAGCGTGCGCGGGTTCATATACGGGGCAGGGAGGTCCACTACGTTGTCCGCCAGGGCAAGCCCATATTGCGGCGTCGACAAGACCAGGTCGAAGCGCCACAACGGGACCTGGGCACGTCCCACATGCGCCAGTTGCGTCGTGCCCTTGGAGCGATGCTTGATCCATTGGGCAACCTGGGCGCAACGCCGTCCCGCACTCAAGACCATGTCTGGCCAGGGCGCGCTCAGGCCCGGTACTGGCCGTCTGGGCAACCTGGTGCCCAGCAGGGCGTCGAGCAGATAAGGACGGGGGGGTGTGGTTATAGGTTTGCATTCGTAAGGCCAGCCCAACGCGTCGGCCATGGCAATCAGCTGTGCATTGTCGCCTGCATGATTGCTCAGCAGCACCCAGACCCTGGGGCTATCGACCGTCTTGAGCCGCAACGCATAGTCAGCGACGAAGCGCTGCGTGCGACCCTTTTCATCCTCGCAATCGAGCTGCCAACAACGATCCGGATAGCGCCGCGCGATGCGCCGCAGGAGTCGGCGCCAGCCGCTGACAGAGCTGATCATCGAACCATCGCCGTTGAGCCTTGCCTGAATATAAAGCAATCGGGTGGCCAGACTGAACAGGCGATCCATGACCCAGGGCAGGTCTTCCGGAGCCAGCTTTTCAAGGCCATGGGCCGCGATGAAATCCTGAGGGGGTAAATCGACTTGGCGAAGCTGGTCAATATCGAACTGCCTGACCGCCGGGCCGTGTGCTTCCGTTTGTTGCCATGGTCCGATCAGCCCGAGCTTCGCACTCTGTAGCTTACGACTGAGCAGCTTGACATCTTCCGGGATGAGCGCCGGTTTCGTGGTGACTTCCCGACTGGAGTGGACGAATCGAGGACTGGGCTGAGCTGCCGAGTAGAGCTCATACCCGGCAGCGTCTGCCGCCTCCTCAAGGCTGAGAAAAATTTCGGCGTAGGGATGGATCTGATAGCTGTAGTGCGCGGGCAGCGGTCTCCAGGGCTGTAGATGTAGCGTCGTGTAATGCAACAACCGGGACTCGCCGTGTTTGTATTCCAGATCCCGGGCGTGCCAGATGGCATCCAGTATCCCGAAGCAACCGGGTATTTCGGCTGCAAGCGCATGCAGCTTTTTTTTGCTGGTCGTGGTGGCTGCTTTCATATTCCAGCAGCGGTGCATCCGCTCGCAGTCGATGAGCATGACGGCCGTCTCTCTGGGAGAGAGCGCCAAATAGCCGTGCTCGCCCATCGGTTGGTCAAACAGCGCGGCCGGGTCGGCGGTGTAGAGTTGATCGACGTCGTTATATATCGCGCGACCGTGGCGCCCCGCCAGGTCCGGGATAGCGAAGCGATAATTGGTGAAGCCGGTACGCCAGCCCGCCTGGGCGAATCCGGGCAGGCCTGTCATCCGGTAAATCTCATAACGGCGATCCGGGTTTCGCACCTGCTCCAGCGCAAAGACAAACATACGCTCGGCGCGGTGTTGCGCAGGTTCGGTACCCAGAAATATGCGCACGGCGGGTGCCTGCGGTGCCCCGGCTCGGGCTACCAAAACTATCGGCTCGATGCGGGGTATCGCGATTTGTTCCCCTATGTCCCCTGAGGCGACGGAGTCGCAGGTATCGATGCTTGAGGATGACTGTGCTGAACCCTCCAAGCGCATGAGCGTTTCCTCGGAAAATCAATCTCCAAAGCATAGAGCGAAATACGAGGAGTCGAGGATAAAGTTTGCGTGGGGTGCTTTTTTGAATCGAGGCGATGGGCGGGTGTCGAAAGGTTTAACTGAGCGAATGGATTGTTCTAGTCTACCAAGCAAGTCTTTAAATGATCGCAGGGTCTTGCTAGTTCAAATCCTTAAATAGGAGCCCGGGAGAAATGGGTCTATTCGAACAACGCACCCGTACAGCTGCAATCTTATTGAGCGCCGGGCAAGGACGACGGCTTCTTCCCTATACGACGAACACCCCCAAGTGCCTGATCGAGGTGGGTGGGCAGCGGGTCATAGAATGGCAGATTGATGCTCTAATGGCCGCCGGGATAAACCGGATCACCGCGGTGATCGGCTATGGTGCAGAGCAGGTCGAACGGGTGTTGAACGACCGTTACGGGCCAGGCGTCATTTCTACGATTTACAACCCGTTCTTTGAGGTTGCCGATAATCTGGCCAGTTGCTGGATGGCTCGCCAAATCATGCATGACGATTTCATCCTGCTAAATGGCGATACGTTATTCGACCAGCCAGTTCTGGAGCGACTACTTGATGCTCCTGCCAGGGCGATTACACTCGCGGTCGACAGGAAACTGGCTTACGACAGCGACGATATGAAAGTCCAACTCATCGGTGATCGAATTAGCGCCATCAGTAAACTGATTCCGCTCGATTATGTCGACGGGGAGTCTATTGGCATGATGCATTTTCAAACAGGAGGAGGACCGCTGTTTCGAAGTGCGCTGGAAGAAAGCATGCGCCGCCCTGAAGCCTTGCAAATGTGGTACTTGAGCATCATCGATTACCTTGCAGGGACTACTGGACAGGTTTTCGCACAGTCAATTGAAGGGTTGGGCTGGGTTGAGTTGGACTTTCCTGCCGACCTTAGGGCAGCGCAGGCACTGGTCAGGCCTTGGGCAGGTCGCAAGCATGCCACGCAAATCTCCCTTGCTCAGGGCGAGAAGCCGCAGTCCTGACGTGGTAACGCAGCCAGCGAACAGTCACAATGAGATTCGACGCTGCGCTCAAAGGCGCTGCGGGAGAAAGAATACTCCCAGCGTTCGATGGTGACTTGCCTTGTTCGTTTGTCCAGATAGATCCGATTGAACGAATTGGGGGCATTGCCGCGTATACGTGACGAGAAGGTCGTTCCCGCCTGCACACCCCAGATTTCCTTGGACAATCCGGCATATTGCGTGCTGAGTGCCTGCACATAGGGAAGATGTATGTGTCCCCCCATTACCAGATCGAGCCCTGACGAGGCCCAGCGCTCCAGTGCAGTCCTTGCACCGATCTGCAGATTGCGTCGGTCGGAAGCGACAATTGAACCGAACGGTTGATGAGCGACGACGATGCGCAGCTTTTGCGGATCGCACTTCTGTAACCGCTCAGCCACTTCCTCGACTTGCCGGGCAGTGACCTTGCCTGCTTTGTGGCGTGTAGGGTGTGTTGTGTTCAAGCCGATGATCAATGCATCGTCATTCTCGAAAATGGGTGCAAGATTGCTGTCGATGTACCTGTGGTAATTGCCGTAGGGTGAAAATACGCGCGCGAACAGGTTGTACAGGGGGATATCGTGATTGCCGGGTATCGTCAGGACTTGCGGCACTCCGTAGCCCTTGATGCGGTTGATGAATGCCTGCGCCGAGGCGAACTGTTCACGTCTGGCGCGCTGCGTGATGTCCCCTGAAAAAAGTACCAGATCGGCGCCATGAGCCTTGACGTGCGTTTCGAAGGCTTGCATGACGGGGGGCTGTTCTGTGCCGAAATGCGTATCGGAAATATGCAGAAGACTGGTCATCGTTGCTGGAAATCCTCTATACGCTTGATGTTCCACAAACCTGGCGCCACGCTGGGGCGATGCTTACGCTTTGGTGGTCGGGGCGGACGCGTTCTTTGCCACTTTTCATGGGTTTCCTCTGTTGTTCGCGTTGGCGAGGAGCAACTTCTTCAGCGCAGCCGGCGGCTTTTTAGCAGACGCCAGAGTAATGGCCAGCCGAAGACCAGTGGAAAACGACGCAAGCGATGGGTCACGACGATAGGCTCACCCAAGTGGCGTTCCAGCTTCCAGATGAGGTAGTCGACACCGTTTTCGAAGGTGAAAAAAGATTTGACCAACCGTGCCACGTTCAAGGTTCTTCCCTGAACCCGCCTCAATTTCCACAGTAGTTCATTACGTCGGCGCGTTGCCGTCGGGCAAAGGTTGCGATAACTATCTTCTTCGGCCGCACAGGCCACCATTTGCTTCACCGCAGGCGAGGCTGCCTGGGTGATGCGCGAATAATAGTTCATGTCATGCCTGACGAGCTGACTGGGCCGATCGGCTGATTCGGGGCGCAGCTCGGCCCGGTATGTCAGCGACAGTGATCTCTCCCATAGGGTAAAGCTGTCGAATCGATCCGGTAGATTGGCGACGCAGCGACCCATCAGCGTCATGACGGCTTGAGCCAGTGCGCAATGGATACGCTTGCGCGTATCCTCGTCCTTGAAGTAAACGAGCCGGCAGGGCTGGGCGAAACGGGCCCAGAGGTAGCTTTGAAACCACGAACCGGTACCCGCCTCGAAGTCTTGCAGCGACAGGATGGCGCATTTGGCATGGAGTATTTGTCCATCGGGCGCAGGCGTCCTGACGAGGATTACTGTGGGTGGAAGCCATGCATTGGCGAGCTGCTGCAAGCGCGTGTGATGAGCGTGAGCGTAGCTATCGACTAACGCATACAAGTCGACCATGCCATCGGTGAGATCGCCATTGCGCAGGCATGAACCGTAGGCCAGCAGCGCCACCAATGCATCGCCCAGGCGTGTGTGCAATGCCTGGACAATGCCCTCCAGCTCGCCGGGCATCGGCTGCGTGCATTGCTCCCTGACCTGTTCAAGCAGGTCCGCGGGGGGCGGCATGGAATCAGAGGCTCGCATCGGATCTCAATTGTCCTAAAAGGTCATGAAGCGGATCGGATCGGTGGCGGTTAGCGTGATCGTGCCCTGTGCTGCAAAAATTTCACCGTCCAGCACGTACTCGTCAGCACCACCGAGATCCATCCGGGTGAAATTGTGGCTGAAGTAACCATCCTGCTCTTTGATCATCGAGAAGGCCCGCCCCCAGAGCAGGAACGGCAGGATGAGGGCCAGTCGCCTGGGCCGATGCGCGATGGCGGTTAAATGAATGGGCTGTTGTTCGGTGCCCCAATAAGGTCTGCTCCCGGCCAGGAGCCTGTTCAGGGTCGTGGCAAACACCACCAGCCAGTCGCCTTCCCAGACTCCGCGATGGGTGCCCAGGCGAGCAGGCAATGCCGGGAACAGATCGTGTGGCAAGTTGTGCAGCGCGCAAAGCAGCATTCGGCCGAAGGCCAGCGACGGTCCCAGCGCCCCGGGTACGCGCTTGGGGCGCAGCTCCCGATGGTAGTAGCGCACGCCGTTCACAACAGCACCAATGCCGAAGAACATCCCGAATCGCGGCCCTTGGTACAGCGGGCCATCAACCCGAAGCGCCGCGCGCGATACGAGTTTTGGCGTTGCGGTATTCCCGGCGAGCCAGGCGGATAAGCTCGTCAAGGCCTTTTCGGCGCTCAGGCGCGCGCCCAGATCGATCGCGCTCATGTTAGTGGTGCCCCCCGGAATAACCAGAACGGTGGGTAGGCTTGAGGGCTCGCGGCTCAGCAGAATGGAGAGGGCGGCTTGCAGCGTTCCGTCGCCGCCCAGGATGACCAGCAGGTCACTTTCCCTGAGCTGGAAGTGGCACACGGCGTGGGCGATCTCCTGGGGCGTGGTCGCTTCGAGCACAGCCGCGCCGGGTACGTTGCGAGCGAGCAGGCGGAACTTGGGCAAGGCGCGTCGCAGGGTGCCGCTGCAAGGATTGAGCACAATCGCGACTTTCTCTGGCCGCGGGCAGGCATCAAGCATCATTGAGGCCCGAGCGGGGCGCGAACATCCGCACGATCAAGCGGTCGCGTTCGGCGGCCATGTCGATTCGGCTAAGCCAGGGCTGTGGCGGGTGACCTTGGTGCTTCAAGACAATGGCGGATATCGTGCGAACCCCCAGGACCAGCGTCGAGACGCAGGTCCAGACGGCCACCCAAATCAACCCCGTGTCATGGGCATCCACCGCCCATAAGCAGGTCAGTATGAGCAAATTTGGATTACGCCGCGCGGTGACCAGCCTGTTGAGTGAGTCGAAGGGGCGCCAGAGAAACAGCGAAAAAGGCGCGGCGAACCTGAACGCAACTTCGCACAGCCGGCCTGCGACATAGCCCAGGAAAATGGCCCAGAGCACAGGGCTGAGGGGTATATCCGAGTCCCACGTCGCCTCATATCCCATTCCCCACGCGATATACCAGAGCGGCGGGTGAATCAGGTCCAGGCCATGGTCGAAAATGTTTCCGAAGCGAGTGGAGGTCACGGTGACGCGTGCCAGCTTGCCATCCACCGTATCCAGGAACGTCATCAACCAGCCGGCCAGCAGGCCCGCGCCAAATAACCCATGCCAGAACAGAATGCCTGCCGCGATGGCCAGGACATAGCTTGCTGCAGTGACCTGATTGGGACTGAGCCCGAGCCGCACGCACCAGACTGTGGCCCAGCGAGCCGGAACTGGCCAGATAGCTCGGGTGATAAAGTCGGTGACACCTTTGTAGGAACCGTTGAATAGAGACTTCTCAAGATGCGCCTGATTGGCGGCGGTGATTTGCGCGACCCACGGCGGATCGAATTTGCGCAGTTGTGTCTGCATCGCTGTGGCCACGGTGCCGGGAACCACTTTGCGCAAGCCGGCCACTGCTGCACTGTCCAGACTGGGCAAGTGCGCGAGCCGATCGACACTGGCATGCGCCGCGACGATGGTGCCGGTTCGGGGATCCTGTAGCGCGACCTCAGGCGTTTCCATCAGCCCGCGGAGTACGCGCTCATCGTAAAGGTAGTCTTCGCGCAGCAGGACGACCTCGCCTTGTGCCGGCAACGGATCGCCTGCACTGCAGAGATGGGCGTTGGGAAGCTTTGCGAGCATACGGCCCACTCGCTCCCTGGAAGTCAGGCCCCACAGTCGCACCGAGCTGCTACAGATCAGGTATACGGAAGTCTTCATTGTTCCGCCTGCGCCGAATCACGTTGATTGAAGGAGCGGGCGGCAACGCCCTGTCCATTGAACAGCATGACCGGTTTCAACGACTGCCCCGGTCCAGGTATCCCACCATCACAATAGCCACTGCGAGCAAGACCAGTGTCGGCCCCAAAGTTGTGATCAGGGTGTTCATCTTCAGCAGTAGACCGAGGTTTACGATGATCTGATTACTTACATAGACCATTAACCCGACCAGTGCACCCAAAGCCAGCCGCGCACCCAGGTTGGGCGAGCGCGGTTGTGCAAAGGCAAACGGGATGGCGAACAGGATCATCGCCAGGGTCAGGATCGGTCGCCCGAGCTTTTGCCACATCGCCATTTCGTATTGTGCCGAGGGCTGGCCCGAGCCTTTGAGGTACGCGATGTAACGATAGAGCTGGCGAGCAGACAGGCTTTCGGTCGGCAGCGTGATGTCGCCCAATCGTGCTCCGCCAAAAATCGAGTGCCAAGGCATATGATCGAGTTGTTGCGTCGTTTCAGCGCCCTGGTCCCACTGTTTCACCTGGACATTGTTCAAACGCCATTGGCCTGCGTCCTGTATGTCCGCCGTCTCTGCAAAGATGTAGGAAACCAGTGAGCGGTCATTGTCGAACCTGAAAATTTCAATATTGACCGGCAACCGTTTGTGCGCAAGATTACCAATACGTACGATCTGATCGTCCTGTCGAGCCCATACACTTCCTTGATCGTTGCTGGCCTGCGCACCGGCGGCCATTGCTTCGTTGCGCAGTTCCAGGCCATTTTGCTGCAGGGGAGAGGCCACCCATTCATCCAGCGCCGCCCATGACAGCGCCAGCGCGAGCCCGGCCATCGTCGCGGTGAACCCGATCCGGGCAATCGACAACCCGGTGGCGCGCATGACCGTCAGTTCCCGGGTGGCTGACAGTTGACCCAGCGCGGCAATGCCGCCAAGCAGGGCGATAAAGGGGCCAAGCTCGACAACACGGCGTGGCAGCGTCAGGAATACGACTTCGATGGCCTGGCTCAACCGGTACCCGCCGGGCGCCACGTCGTCAAGTTCACCCACCAGGTCGAGGGTGGTGAACAGCGGTAGCAGCAGCGCTGCCGCCGCCGCGAAACCGAAGAACACATGACGGGTAATGTAGCGATCAAGGATTTTCATCGGTAGCCGAACCGAAAGTTAGTCAGATCGCGCGCCAGGAAAATCAGCAGAGCCAGGCTCATCAGCAGCGGCACTGTCCACAAACCCGGATACAAGGGCAGGGTGTTGTTTCCCACCATCGTCTTGCAGATGTCCGCTGCGTAGTAGATCAAGGCGAAGACGGCGGTCACGGGCAGCAGGGTCGCGAATCGTCCCTGCCTGGGCCGGGTGCGGCTCAACGGAATGGCGAGCAATGCAAGTACCGTAGCGCTTACGCCCCGCGTCTGTCGCCATTGCAATTCGGCCTTGTCCAAGGGCGCGCTGGAAGCCTTCAACACTTCGTTGGGAGCAGCCTTGCGCTTACCCTCGGCGGCCCGTTCGATGGGTAGCAAGTGCAGCCGCATATGCTCAAACTTTTCCGAGATGTCCCGTGAAGTACTGTGCTTGAGCAAATAGGAATGACCCTGCGTCAGCTCCACGATCGGATCGTCTGGATCCGGATCCAGGATACGGGCTTGCTCGGAGCGAAACATACGGGTTTTCGAGTCACCCGGATCATAGATCAGCACATCATGGAGCCGGCCATCAGTCCGGTCGATCCGTTCTGCCAGAATCATCCTGCCGTTGTCGTTGTTCAGGTTGAACCGTTGCGCTTGCAGATGATTGACGTCCAGGTCCGTTCGGGATTGCTGTTCCAGTACATAGGCCTGTGTATAAGCCCAGGGGCGCCCGTAGAGCGAAAGCATTGCCACCGCCAGCGAGATCGGTATTGCCAGCAGCAGGACCGCCCGATAGATCCGCAGCGGGCTTGCACCCGAGGCCGCTATCGCAATGATTTCGCAATCGTGGCAGAGGCGTCCAACCGCAAGGGTCACCGAGGCATATAATGCCACCGGCACCAGCATTTCGAGGGCAATCAGTACCTTGTAGAACACCATCTCCAGCACGGCTTGCAACGCGAGAGTTCCCTCGACGGCGTCAGAGAGATACCGCTCTGCGGAATAACTGGCAAAGATGAACACAAGAATGCTGACCATCACCATCACCGGCCGGCGGATCTCGGCGATCACGTAGCGTTCGATCAGGAACATGTCCCGGATCCTGACCTATCGCCATGCCCGCACCGCGCTCCCGCGATCGGGCATTCTTGCCGTCGAAATCCATCAGGTATCGCTCGGTATCGATTGAATTCTCTGGGCATGAAACCGCTCCACCATTTGATAATCCAGCGGCGAATCGACATCGATAGCGGCCTCCGCGAAGGGCATGATCACCGCGCCGATACTCACCCCCAACCTGTCGGAAAGCTGTTGCAGCGCTTGTTCCAGGGTTAACCGACCCAACAGATATCGCAGCACTCCCCCAAAGCCCAGGGCGCCGGCGATGACCCGCCCGGGATGCTTGCGATCGTGTTCGACCCGTTGCCAGAAGCTGGCGAGGCGTCGGGCATCCTCGGTCATGAAGGCGAACAGGTTGCTGCCGCAATACGGGCCGCCGCGAAGCCGAATGCCGGTGCGGCGAGTACCTGGAAAACGAGCCAGAACCGTGTCCAGCGGTGTTACCGCGACCACAAGGTCATAATCACCGGAAGTCGCTTGCTGAAGAAAATAGTCGATGATCTCCCGGCACAGCAGTGCATGATCGGCCGTAGTCACCAGTACGGGCCAGTCTGCGGGCTGGGCCGCCAATGCCAGCGCCGCGCTGGCGCTGGGAGAGCCGGCGGGTTCCAACCAACTGATCCTGTCGGTCTCCAGCAGTTGTGCCATTGAGGCATCCTGCGCCAGTAAACCCCTTGCAGGGCCCACAAGTACGATTCGCCTGATCCGGTCACTGGCCTCCAGCGCTTCGACTACGTGACGAATCATGGGTACCCCAGCCACCGGCGCCAGTGCCTTGCAGCTTGTCCCGGCCACGGCGGCGACGGGGTCGGCCGCGGCCCTGTCAGCGGCCAGGACCAGTGCGGTGAACCGTGGCGCCTCAAATTCGCTTTTCATAAATCCGGTAGCGCTTGTAGGAGGTGGCACCGATCTGGTCGAGGATCTTGCGCATGACCGCATTCGATTCCAGGATCCAGGACATTTCCAGAGCTTCTATACCGCGTTTGACGAAGGGCGGCTTGAGCGCTTCGATCAATAGCAAGGCGAGTGTAGGTCCCAACCGGCTGAACTGGTAAATCTGCTTGACGCCCATCAAGGGCACGCGTGCAGTCCGCGGGCCCTTGACATACAACCCCCACAGCAGACGCAGCCAGCCAAAGGGCAGTAAATGCCCGTTGAGGGAGGCGATCGCCTCGTTGATGTTAGGTATGGCCACGATAAAAGCGCAGGGTTCGCCGTCGACTTCGGCGATGTACAACAGGTCTTTGGGGACCAACAGCCTCAATTGGCTGCCAAGCTCGAAGAATTCAGATTCGGTGAAGGGTACGAAGCCCCAGTTGCGGCTCCAGGCGTCATTGAATATTTCTCGCAGAATTCGCATGTCCCGCCGGAACTGACGGGTGTCCAGGGGCCTGATCACCACGCGTTTTCGCTCGCGCGCCATCATCGCCGACAAGGCTGGCGGGAAGTGCAATTGATCGGTGCGCATCCAGTAGGCGAGCAGATCCTTGGCTTGCCGGTAGCCCAGGGCAGCGAGCCTTTGGTCATAAAAACGCTGTCCGTGTCCCATCATGGCGGATGGGGGATGATCGAACCCCTCCACCAGCAGTCCGCTTTCCTGGTTGATGGTCAGGTTGAATGGCCCTGTGATGCGTGCAGCGCCACGTTCGCGCAGCCAGGCCTCTGCCGCCGCGAACAGGCTGTCGAATACGGCGGGATCGTCCACGGCTTCAAGCATCCCGAAGTGACCCGAATCATGGCCGTGCAATTGCCGGTGAAGGGTGTCGATCTGTGCGGTGATACGCCCCACGACTTCAGTTCCCGACCAGGCCAGCCACGCCTGCCATGTCAGATGAGGGGACGCCGGATTCTTTTCGGAAAGGAGTTCATGGCGCTCGTAATGGATCGGCTCGATCCAGCAAGGATCGCTGCGATACAGGGTGCCGGGGAAACTGATGAATGTCTTGAGATCCAAAGGTGTGAGGACTGGTCGCGTAATGATTGGCAACTTCTTAGTGATCATCGTTGGCCACAAAAGTCCGTAGCAGTTGAACTAGCATCTCTTTCTCAGTACCTCAGAGAGCGTAGCTGAACTATTGGCGCAGGGCGCGCGTGCTGTAAACATTGGTGCCAGTGCCCTAGTACGCGCTAATAAACCGTGCACTTTGCGACAGGCGTCGCGATTGAGAACAAGGTGCTATTGCGACATTCGAAGCCCGCCGGTCGTCGCTCACCCGGGAAAAAATTTGCGCTCACCCAGATGCCGATTAGTATTGCGTTAGGCTTTGTAAATATTGAAAAGGCTGAGCCGGATATCTTGGGGCCAAGACTCCATGAGAACGGATTTGAGGGCAGTAAAACGGCACGTGTTTTACTGGCGCAGGTGACCAACCCGCTATTTGACTTAACCTTGCCAGGGCTAAATGGATGGGTGTTTTTTTATGTCTGCGACCATTACAAACCAGGCACTCACCCAACGTCTAGCCGACTTTTCCACGCTAGTGGAAGCACTCGATTATGCCGCTTCAGGTCAGACCGGCATGAACTTTTTCGACAGGCATTGCCACTTGAGTACTGCGGTTGAATACGCGACGCTCAGAAGTAATGCTGTCGCGATTGCTCAGCGGCTACTTGGGCTCAAGTTGAAGAAAGGCGACCGGGTTGCGCTCATCGCCGATACGCACCCAAGCTTTGTCGAGTGCTTTTTCGCCTGCCAATACGCCGGCCTGGTCGCCGTTCCTCTTCTGGTTCCTTCCAGCCTGGGAGGCCATCGTTCTTACGTGGACAAGTTGAAAGGGCTGCTCGCCAACTGCGCACCGGCGGCCGTTTTAGGGTTGGAGGAATGGCTTCCCTATATCCGCGAAGCGCTGGGGGACACCCGGCACGTGTTCGTCGGGACTGTTGAGAAGTTGGGCGAATTGCCCGCGGTGCAGACGCTTCCCACCGTCTTGCCGGAGGACATCGCCTACTTGCAATACACTTCCGGCAGTACCCGCTTTCCTCGGGGCGTGATCATTACCCAGCGTGCGGTGATGGCCAACGTCAGAGGCATCGTCGTGGACGGTGTCGGCGTTCGGCCAGGGGACCGGTGCGCCTCCTGGTTGCCCTTTTATCATGACATGGGGCTGGTGGGTTTTGTCCTGGCGCCTATGGCGGCGCAACTGACGGTCGACTACTTGCACACCCGGGATTTCGCCTCTCGGCCCGGCCAATGGCTCAGGCTTATCAGCCAGAATCGGGTGACCGTTTCGGTATCTCCGCCGTTTGGCTATGACCTTTGTACCCGGCGAGTCCGGGACCCGGAAAAAGCTTCGCTGGATCTCTCCTGCTGGCGTGTCGCGGGGATCGGGGCAGAACCGATTCGGGCATCGGTGTTAAGCCGTTTCGCCGATTGTTTTCTCGACACCGGATTCGATCCGGCCGCATTCACGCCTTGCTACGGTCTGGCGGAAAGCACACTTGCCGTCAGCTTCGCCCGCCGCGGGGTGTTGGTGGATCATGTCGCTCGCCAGGTATTGGAGCATCAGCTCAGGGCGCAGAAGTGCGCCGCCGATGATCCGGGTAGCTGTGCCTTTACCAATTGTGGCGTACCTTTGCCCGGCCATCGCGTCGAAGTCCGAAACGCTGCGGGGCAGGTGGTTGCGGAGCGCGAGGTAGGGCAGATATTCGTGCAGGGGCCCAGCGTAATGTCAGGTTATTTCAATGACCCGCAGAGCACCCAGGCAGCGTTGAAAGATGGCTGGCTGGACACCGGTGACCTGGGCTATCTGTCCCGAGGCGAACTCCATATCACCGGTCGGAGCAAGGATTTGCTCATAGTCCGCGGTCGAAACATCTGGCCGCAGGATATTGAATACCTGGTGGAGTCCGAACCCGAACTGAGGCCCGGCGATGCCATCGTGTTTGTCGTTCCCGGCGATGATGAGCCTCAGGTCGTGGTCCAGATTCAATGCCGCATCCGTGAGCCGGAACGTCGCGAGCACCTGGTCCGTACCCTGGTCGCGAAGATCATCAGTGAGTTCGGTCTCGCTGCTGACGTGCACCTTGTACCTCCTCACTCGCTGCCTCGAACCTCTTCGGGCAAGCCTTCCCGTGCCGAAGCCCTTGAACGATTCATGGCCCAGGCGAAAAACGATCTTCCTTCTCCAGCAGTGGAGGAGACGTGAGCGCTCGCGTTGTTTCGCTCACTGGCGCGACGGGCTTCATAGGCAGTGTCCTACGCGAACGGCTCGTCGCCCGTGGCGTGGAGGTCCGTGCCTTGGCTCGCTCCAGGAGCGGAACGGCAGAGGATGGAACAAAGTGGATCAGGGGAACACTGGAAGATGAGCAGGCCCTCGCCGAACTCACCAGGGGGGCGGATGCAGTCATTCACTGCGCAGGCAAGGTCAGGGGCAGGAACGCCCGAGACTTCGACGCGGTCAATGTGCAGGGCAGCAAGCGCTTGATGGAGGCGGCGAGGCTGAGTGGCAGTTGCGAGCGTTTTCTGCTGATCTCGTCCCTTGCCGCCAGGCATCCGACGTTGTCCTGGTACGCCGCTTCCAAATTCGAAGGTGAACGGCAGGTCAGGGCCGCTGCCGGGGCGATACCCGTGTGTATTTTCAGGCCGACGGCCGTGTATGGACCGGGCGATCGCGAGTTGCGTCCGGTGTTCGAGTGGCTTTTGCGCGGCTGGCTGGTGACCCTCGATCGAGACGATTCACAGTTTAGCTTTCTCCATGTGGACGATTTGGTCAGTGCCGTCATGCAGTGGCTGGATGCACCTGTCGTGCAATCGCAGACCTTTGAGTTATGTGACGGCCAGGTGCAGGGGTACGACTGGGCAAGCCTGGCCAGCATCGCCTCAGACATCCGCAATGCACCGGTACGGCAAGCGGTTGTGCCTGCGGCGGTGTTGAAAGCAATCGCACGAGCGAACCTGGTGCTGTCTCGTTTCACCCGGCAGGCGCCCATGCTGACCCCCGGTAAAGTCAATGAACTGATGCATCCTGACTGGACTTGCAGCAATGCCCGCATTAGCGCGACATTGGGCTGGGAGCCCCGGATTCTCTTACGGCAAGCGTTGCGCAATCACATGTTCTGAGCGGGCAAAGTGCCACTGAACTCAAGGAGACCCACGATGATCACACAAGAAGCGATACTTGAAAGGGTGATGATGCTCATCGTGCGGCTCGCACCTCCTGGAACGCCGATCAACCCGAATACCGACCTGGCCCAGGACCTGGGGATGGAATCGATAAAGGTGATGGACATGCTGATGGAACTGGAAGACGAATTCGACATCTCGATCCATCTCAATATTTTAATGGATGTGCGCACACCTGCGCAGTTGGCTCACGCCATTCTTAACCTGATGGAGCATGCCGATGGGACTGTTTGACAAGTTCGGCAAGCTGGCAGCCGAGCGTGCCAGTCTCTGTGACTCACAGATCCATCCTTTTGGAATTCGCATCGATGAGATGTATTCCCCAACCGAGGGCCTTATTCAGGGTAAGAGGGTGATTCTTGCCGGCACGAATAATTATCTCGGGCTGACCTTCGATCCCGCCAGCATCAAGGCGGCGCAGCGCTCACTGGAGCTTGAAGGAACCGGCACCACTGGCTCTCGCATGGCCAATGGCAGTTACGCCGGGCATAGCGCGCTGGAGGAGGAATTGGTTGATTTTCTGGGGCGGCGTTCCGTCATTGTGTTCTCGACAGGATATGTCGCCAATCTGGCCGTCATCGGAACATTGGCGGGGTCGCGCGAGGTGGTGTTGCTTGACGCCGACTGCCACGCGAGCATCTACGACGCTTGCAAGCTGGGAGGTGCAGAGGTTATCCGTTTTCGCCATAACGATGCCGCTGACCTGGAACGTCGCATGGTTCGGCTCGGCGACCGCGCCCGAGAAGCCATCATACTGGTGGAAGGGATCTACAGCATGTTGGGTGACCAGGCTCCGCTCAAAGAAATAGTCGACGTCAAGCGCCGCCTCGGGGGTTACCTGTTGGTTGACGAGGCTCATTCCTTTGGCGTCCTGGGGGCTAACGGTCGGGGGCTGGCCGAGGAGTTGGGCGTGGATTCAGAGGTGGACATCCTGTTGGGCACGTTCAGCAAGAGTTTGGGCGCCGTGGGTGGATTTGCCGCCTGTCACGACGCGCAAATGGACCTGCTTCGCTACGCGAGCAGACCTTACATTTTTACCGCTTCGCCATCTCCCTCTGCGATCGCCTCGGTAAGGTCGGCGCTGATGGCGATTAGAAATCGCCCCGAACTGCGGTGTCAGCTGTGGTCAAACGCACGGCGGCTTTATCAGGGTTTGCTAGAGTCAGGTTACCAGGTGGGACCACAAGTCAGCCCAGTGATTGCCGTCATGCTGAAGTCGCCTCAGGAGGGCCTCGCACTCTGGCGGGCACTGATGGAGAAAGGCGTCTATGTCAATCTGGTCCTACCTCCGGCGACACCCGGCGCAATCACCCTGGTGCGTTGCAGCGTCAGTGCGGCCCATACACTGGGGCAAATAGACCATATCATCGAGGCCTTCGCTTCGTTGCGTGACCCGACGGGCCCCGTCGCAGTAGGCGCTTGATCAGTGTCGCAGGATCTCGGTGAGCTGATCTTTACCCACGTCATAGCGAACGACAGTCATGCGGATTATTTTTGCCTTTGGCCGCTCCTATCCGGCCCGCACCGTCCTGATGCTCCTGAGTCTGCTGTTGGCAGGGGTGGTTGAAAGCGTCAGCTTGAGCACGATGCTTCCCCTGATATCGGCCATGCTTGAAGACCAGCCCCATTCAAAACTGGCGGTCCATGTCTTCGCACTAATGGACTCGATAGGCCTGAAGCCGACGATCCCGAACATGCTGGTGGTCATTGTCGTGGGCATGACGCTAAGCAACCTGCTGATACTGCTGGGCAATCGACAGGTCGGCTATACCGTGGCGCATGTGGCAACCGACCTGCGTGTCAGCCTCATCAAAGCATTGCTGGGTAGTCGCTGGGAATATTACCTGCGCCAACCCTCCGGAGCACTGGCCAATGCCGTGGCAACCGAAGCCTACCGCGCTTCTACGGCCTATGAGCACGCGGCCAATATGCTGGCGCTTGGTATTCAGGCAGTAGCCTATGCGTTCATCGCGTTTTTTGTTTCCTGGCAGGCAGCGATCATGTCGCTGTTGATCGGCTTTGTCCTGCTGGCTGCCGTGAGGGGGCTGGTAAAGACATCGCGGCGGTCGGGGAAAAGCCAAACCCGCCTGATGCGCGAGCTGCTGGTCCACCTGACGGACACGCTTGGCTCGGTGAAACCGCTCAAAGCCATGGCCCGAGATGACATCGCCGATTCTTTGCTGCGTCGTCACGCCAGCGAGCTCAATATTGCATTGGAGCGCGAAGTGATGAGCCGCGAAACGCTGAGGGCCTTGCAGGAACCCATGCTTGCGATCCTTGCCGCGGCGGGCCTCTACGCGGGGCTTGTCATCGGCGGACTGCCGCTGTCCTCGGTGATGGTGCTGATATTCGTGGTGGTGCGCATGTTGGGGCTGCTGCACAAGGCGCAGCAGCGCTATCACCGGATGGCCGCGCAAGAGAGCGCCTACTGGGCCATTAACGAGGCGATCGACAACGCTATTGCCGATGCCGAGCCCGTCGGAGGGGCTTGCGCTCCTGCCTTGAAGCAGCAAATCGTTTTCGAAAATATCAACTTCGGCTACGGCGGGCGGCAGGTTCTTGATAACGTGGCGATGAGCTTTCCGGTTGGTTCATTCACCACCATGATCGGTCCTTCAGGTGCAGGCAAGACCACCGTGCTCGACTTGATCTGTTCGCTGCTCGTGCCACAGTCCGGACGCATCAGGGTAGACGACTGTGACTTGCATGACCTGGACAGGAGGGCCTGGCGCCGAATGATCGGCTACGTCACACAGGAAACCTTACTGCTGCACGATAGCATCCTGGCGAACGTCACCTTGGGAGACAGGGCGTTAAATGCCGCCGACGCAGAGCGCGCGCTCCGTCAGGCCGGTGCATGGCAGTTTGTGCAGGAGTGTCCTGGCGGGCTGCAATCGATCGTAGGCGAGCGAGGTGCCAAACTATCTGGCGGTCAAAGGCAGCGTATCATCATCGCGCGTGCCCTGGCCCATCGCCCCAAACTCCTGATCCTGGACGAAGCCACCAGCGCGCTCGATCCGGAATCGGAGACCGAAATATGCCAGGTGCTAAAGAATCTGATCCCTGGCATCACCGTCATCGCGGTGTCCCATCGCCCTGCCATGATCCGTATTGCAGACCAGATTCTCGAGGTGCGAGATGGCAAGGTGTTGGCCATCCACAATGCCTTCGATCCTGACGGCACTCGGACTGACGAGGCGAAAGCCTGAAGTCCGTAGTTTGGTTCAGATGGGCCTCTTCGCACAACCGATGCTCTGAGCGAATACCGTAGCAGGTTTTCAACAGGATCGAACCGGTGAAGCTCTTCGCAGATCACCGCTCCCGAACGATCACACTCATGCCTGATCCATCGCCTCAGCCACCCCCTGATCCTCACCCAGGAAGCCACCACTTTGATGCTGCCAGAGCCGCGCGGGGACCGTGCTCCCCGCGCTTGGTTTACTTCTTCTGTTGTCGGAAAAAATCCGTTACCGCCGCTCTCGATGATGGTGTTCGATTGCTGTCACTCGGTTTATTGCGATTGTTTAGCTTAAGCAGCAGGGAAGGGAGCGAATCTGAGTTTGGCATCGCGAATCCTCGGTTGTGAGGACAGCGCAGCATCGCGTTACAAGAAGGTTTTTTAACGGCAGGCAGGAAGTGGCTTCGCTATCAATCAGATGCTAGGGTTGGGAAAATTGGCAAGAGCGTCATGATGACTCTAGAAGAACAGGCAATTGAAGAGGCTGCTATTGCATTCGCGAAGGCTCATCGTGCCTCTATCGCCCGAAAAATTGCTGACACCGACATTTTTATTCCTGAAAAATCGCCGATAACTGTTTTCATGGCTGGGTCGCCAGGCGCGGGTAAGACCGAGGTCTCCAAAGCTATGGTGGAGGCTTTTGAAGGTGGGGACTTGGGCTTTGCTAAGCAACGTGTGCTTCGTATCGATCCTGATGATTTTCGAAGCTTGTTTCCTGGGTACACAGGATGTAACTCATATTTGTTCCAACGGGCAGTAACAAAAGTCCTCGAAAGGGTTTTGGATCGTGCATTTGAAAAGCGTTTATCGTTCATTCTCGATGGAACGATGGCTAATATCGTGGTGGCGAAACGGAATATTGATAGGGTATTGAGGTGTGGCGGCGTCGCACAAATTATGTATGTCTATCAGCGGCCGGAGTTGGCTTGGGAGTTTGTAAAAGCTCGGGAGATAACCGAGGGGCGAAACATTCCAATGGATGAGTTTGTTCGCCAATACCTGGCAGTGCGGACGAACATCGTCGAGCTAAGCCTGTCCTACAACGAGAATGTCTATATTGATCTGCTTATTAAAAATACTGATGGCACAGACGAGTCATACGAAGAAGGCGTTTCGGCGGAGCAGATTGACGCTTTGCTCCCTGAAACCTATGATCAGATTGAGCTCATCAAGTTCCTAACCGAGGCCGACAGAAATGACTGCAGCTAAGACCGGAAAATCCAGTCCTATGGCTGAATTTTTCTGCAATGCGTCCGCAGAGACGAAGCGGGACGTGTTCAATAATGTGATCAGCAAGGCTATTGCTTCTCAACGCGATGTTGTCGAGAGGGCAGAGGCCATCAAGAAAGCACACAAAACTGAGATGAGGTCAGCCTAGGACGGATCGTGCGACTGACGAAAAAGCCCAGCCCAGTGTTGTAATGCTGTTCACTTAAGCATTTGAGTCTCAGCAAAGCTTCCCCGAAAATCCGATGCCAGACCTTTGGCATCGGATTTTTTACGTCTGTTCAACAGGGACCGGCTCGAACTCGGCGACCTTTTCAACTTCTGCGACCTGAGCGCTTTCGACCAAAACATCCCCATTTAGTGGGTAGCGTCTGAGCTTAAAGCCAACTCGCTCTGCAGCTTTTAACTTCAGGGTTCGCTTCATCTCAACCTGCCAGGTTGAACCCGTCGAACCCGTTTCCTCATCATTGGCTACGACCGAGTCGTGCCTGACACCCATGTGGATCAAGCGGTGGTGATGCAGCAACAAGCACCGCTCCCGGCCGTTCATGCTCATGCCTGATCCATCGCCTCAGCCACCCCCCGATCCTCACCCAGGAAGCCACCACTTTGATGCTGCCAGAGCCGCGCGTAGATGCCGTTTCTTCCCAGCAATTGAGCGTGGGTACCTTGTTCGATGATGCGTCCCTCATCCATGACAATGAGCCGGTCCATGGCCGCAATCGTCGACAGCCGATGGGCGATGGCGATGACGGTCTTGCCCTGCATCATTTCATCGAGGCTTTCCTGGATGGCGACCTCGACTTCCGAATCCAGGGCACTGGTGGCCTCGTCAAGTAACAGGATCGGGGCGTTCTTGAGCATCACCCGGGCGATGGCTATGCGTTGGCGCTGGCCGCCCGAGAGCTTGATGCCGCGCTCACCCACCAGGGTGTCATAGCCGCAATGGCCTTGCCGATCGCTCAGCTGGCTTATGAAACTGTCGGCTTGGGCATTAGCCGCGGCGCTGCGGACCTGCGCGTCGGTCGCGTCAGGGCGGCCGTAGGCGATGTTGTCGCGAATGGAGCGGTGCAGCAGGGAAGTATCCTGAGTGACCATGCCGATAGCGCTGCGCAGACTGTCTTGTGTCACCTGGGCGATGTTTTGCCCGTCGATGCGAATCTCACCGCTGTCTACGTCATAGAAACGCAGCAGCAGATTAATCAGGGTCGACTTGCCTGCACCGGAACGACCCACCAGGCCGATTTTTTCACCTGGGCGGATGTTCAGGCTCAATCCGTCGAGCACTTGGCGTTCACCGTTGTAGTTGAAGCTCACCTTGTCAAAGGTCACCGCGCCGCCAGAGGGCACCAGCACGCCGGCGTTCGGCGCATCCTGCACCTTGGGGCCACGGGTCAGGGTTGCCATGCCATCCTGCACGGTGCCGATGTTTTCGAACAGCGAAGCCATTTGCCACATGATCCAATGCGACATGCCATTGATACGCAACGCCATGGCAGTAATCGCCGCCACGGCCCCCGTGCCGATTTCGCCTTGGTGCCACAGCCACAGGGCATAGCCGCCTGCTCCAAGGATCAGCGCAACCACCAGTGCCTGATTGACGATCTCAAACTGGCTGACCAGGCGCATCTGGCGAAAACCGGTGTGCTTGAAATCCTCCATCGCTGCGCGCGCGAAGTGCGCTTCACGATTGGAGTGCGAGAACAGTTTCACTGTGGTGATGTTGGTATAGGCGTCTGAAATACGCCCCGTCATCGACGATCGCGCATGGGCCTGTTCCTGCCCGACTTGCCCCAGGCGTGGCACAAAGTACAGCATGGCCAGTCCGAACAACGCGACCCAGGCAATAAAAGGCAGCATGAGTTTCAGGGCGAAGCCGCCGGCCAGTGCGATGATCGCAATGAAGTAAACGCCGATTCCGGGAGCGATTTCGATGAGGGTGAACAGGACTTCGCGTACGGCCAATGCAGTCTGCATCACCTTGGTCGTGACCCGGCCGGAGAACTCATCGGAAAAGAATGAAAGGCTTTGACGCAGCATCAGCCGATGGAAGTCCCAGCGCAGCCGCAGCGGCAGATTAATCGCCAATATCTGGTGCTGCACCATGGTGCGCAGCGCCACCAGCCCAATGCTGGTGAACAACACTATCGCGATACCCCACAACACTCGACTTTCTTGCCCGTTCGCATCGCCACCGGCCTGCCATGTCGAGAGCAGATCCACGACCTGCCCAAGAAATGAAAACAACCAGGCTTCGTAGATCGACACACTGGCACTCAGCAGCGCAAGCACAAGGATATAGCCGCGGGCTCCTCGCGTGCAGGCCCACAGGAACCGCATCAGGCCGACAGGCGGTGGTGGTGCTTCGTCGGGGGGGAATGGGTCGAGCCTTCGTTCAAACACGCGAAGCATTGTGGTCTCCGAAATGATCAAGATGAGGGGACTCTGCCCTGGTGGAACTTTTACAGATGTAAAGGTGTGAAGGGTGTAAAGGAGTGTAAAGGGAGGTAAAGGGGACGAGTGTGAAGGGGACGGATTTAATTACTTTTAAACCCACCGACTTTAAGGAGGGCGCGCTCGGCTAGGCGATACTCAGATGCACCCAGCGTGGTCGTAGTATGAATTCAGGAGTCAGGGTTGCATGCATGGGAACGATTCGCGCAGTGGCGGCAGAGAAAGCGAAACCCCAGAAACGACAAAGCCCTGAATAATCAGGGCTTTGTCGTATAAAGATGGCGGAGGCGATGGGATTCGAACTCATGGACCTGTTACAGTCGACGGTTTTCAAGTCCGAAGATTAATCCTTATATTTCAATGTCTTAAATTGTATTCGTTTCCGCTAGGCAGTATTCATTAATGCTTTGGAGGCCTCTGAAATCAAGGGGGGGACACTTATTTGCGGAAACGAATTTAGCGGTTATTTGGCGTTCTGGGTAGGCTCATGATCGCCCTAAACTTCATAGCAGCGATCGAGAGACTGCGCTTGATGGAAAGCGACTTTCATCTGAAGTGAGATTTTTGCAGCCAACCTGGTCAGTCGTGACAGGCAGGACACGG
Organism: Pseudomonas sp. LBUM1649; assembly: GCF_059716155.1. Taxonomy (NCBI): domain Bacteria; kingdom Pseudomonadati; phylum Pseudomonadota; class Gammaproteobacteria; order Pseudomonadales; family Pseudomonadaceae; genus Pseudomonas; species Pseudomonas sp. LBUM1649. The sequence continues at coordinate 4,055,511 of NZ_CP166807.1, read as the reverse complement.
CCAAAAGCAGTCGCTCACGGCAGGCAACTGTCGACCCAGGCGGACACTAGGAGTGGGTCGATATCGTTCCGAGCGGCACCAAACGTCCTACCGCCGTGATTAGCGTAGGAAAGCCCATTTACTAATGACGACGAAAAGAAGCTGGCCGAAAACGGTCTTTACGATTGCCCTCGCAGCTATGATCAATCGTAGAACGGTGCCACACTGGCAGCATCCGACTCAAGTTTATATATCGTATCATGAGAGAATTAGAATTGACTTTTGACTGATTTTGAAAAATTCTTGACTTTGTAAGGGCGCAAAAAAGCCAAAACGTAATTATCTTAAGTGGCTTAATAGTTTGCATGCAGATTTAATAGATTGGTCAGCGAGTTCAATAGGCTTTATGGAAGAGCTATATGAGATAAAACGTAAATTTAGCAAAAGACAACTTAGGCTGCATGAAAAGCTAAAAGCAGTGATCGGTGATTTGCCATCTATAGCGCTAATTAGTTTGCAGGGTGAGAGTCAAACCTCCCAGAAGGAAATGGAGGTCATTGCTGAGCTGGTAAAGCAATTTATTCCTTTGAAATTGGAGAAATATGTAGAGTTGCCACGGAAATTAATACTTTCTGGCGAGGGTGCCAAGAAACATTCTGTATTAATAAGCCCGCAATTTAAGATTAAAAATTCTAATCCTAAAGCTCCTTCTTGGTCCGTCGATCTAGTAATAGAGCTATTTCGATCCGTTGGAGTGGAGAGTATAAAAATTGGCGCGCTAGGGATTGAGTATGATGGGCATCCTTCGCACTATGTAGAAACCGGTGTTCAAAAGGCATACAAGAGGGATATGCACATAGCGGCAACAGAAGGCATACAGCTAATAAGGATATCGCCTTCTGATTGGGACGACAACCCTGGCCAATACTCTAAAGCGATTAAGAAATATTTTGATAGAAAAATATTCGACGCTGAAAACATCCAGAAGGCTACTGTAAGGTTAATTCAGAATTTCCTGCCTCCGACAGGCGGGGAACTTGTGGGATGCCCAGTATGTGAAGGATTGTGCAGTCTGGCTGGGGATTTCTGCCCATTTTGTAAAGGTGTAGGCAGTGTGAAACGGATGGCGGCCGAAAATGTCAGGATCGAAGATTTTCATAGCTTAGAGTGCCACAAGTGCTCGTTGAGTAGTTCCAAATGTAAACTCTGTTTAGGTTCTGGTTCAGTCAGTTTGGCGAGGGCGATTGACAAGCAAAAAAATGAAGAACAATAAACTTGGCATCAGTTAGACGATCCTTCTGATCGAGGTTTTCTCCTTCGTTGTTGAGCACGAACCAGCGAGCAAGCATCCAAGATGCCAGTTGGTATGAGATTCTTGCCGAGAGAAAGGGGAATGATCGCGATGACGAAATGCGTGTCGACAAGGCTTTTGTAGTTTCGTCTCCGTATAAGCAAAAGATTCTATCCGATGCATTTATAACCATTCCCACTGACAGCTTTTGGCCGAGGCTGTGTAAAAACGTTTTCGAGCGCGACAGGTACTCACCACCGGACTGGAGATCGCGCATCTGCGCGAAATCCACATCTGCTGACGTGCCGATAAATTTCAGGTTAAACGTAGAGCCGCGCACTTCAATTTTGACCAAGCGTTTTTACACACACTGGGCCGAAAGCTGCCTCAGAAATAGTCCAGCCCCGCGCAGGGCTTTTTTAATATGCCAATCATAGATCCTCGCGGAGCGCACCACAGACTCTTGCCCGTTCGGACATCTTGAAGCACTCTTCTGCCCCTGATGTTTTGAATGGGAAATTGATATGAACCAAACCTATTTGCAGGGGCGCTGGGGGGTGTTCAAGAACCCCGCAGCGCAAGAGCCGATTGGGATTCTGATCGATGGAACTGGGGTGCCTATCGCTCCAGGAGGGCCGATTTTCAGGTTGGCGGGCGATCACTTGGTAGACCCGCAAGGGGTGAGGGGACCGCTCGCACCATTCCGGACAGTGGAATGGATAGTTAACCATGGTCAGAATGACCAGACCTATGTACTGAAGCAGATTGGTTAGTTAGCCCGTACAAACCCATCCGCGCGCTGGGTTTTTTGCCTTTGGCGCTAGCGGCTCTGTGTTCGGGCTGTTACGTTGATGGCTTCTCGGCAGTGGCCGGCAGACATAAGGAGCATCATCAATGAAGGTGAAGGATCTCATCGAGCAGTTACAAAAGCTGAATCCGAATCTGCAGGTCCTTGCTGCTTGCGAGGATGAAGGCGTGGTAGTACCGGGCTACTTCGTGCGCCCCTTTGAAGTCACTGAAGTCTCTTCAGTCAGCGTCGAAATAAACTCGGACGACGAAGGTCGTCGCACCATGTGTGCAGTCCCAGTCGAGGATGGTCAGAAGTTTGCGGTCATCGAGATCACATCCGTTTTCTGATCCCGGACCTATGCAACTGAACCCACTGATGTGGGTTTAGTTGTTTCTAGTGGGCATGAAAAAACATTGCCTGTGATTTGCTGCTTGCGCGTGCATGCCAAACGCGTGCGCTTCCAAGCCCGGACCCCTTTTTATCAAGGCCAGGATTTGCCTTGAGCTATAGGTGACGGAGGCGCCGGCACGCTTTCCGTGAGCGCCTTCACACTCTGGATGATTAAGCTACCCAGTTGCCTGGTGTTGAATGGGTTACCGTTTGAATTGACAAGCGAGATGTTGAGATTTATCGCCATTTCTCTGAGGGTTGGTTTTGTCGGTTGTATCGGTTGGCCGTCCCGGAATACAGCAATGGTGCCGGTCTCAAGCTCTCGTATGACATATCCGTAGTAGCTAACCTGGTTGACTGTCACCAGCTCGCTCTGAGGTTTCGACCGTTTCAAAAGGCGGCTCAACGGGATTGAGCGTTTTCCCTGGGGATCTGGGCCCATCATCAACAGTGCATCCTGAAGAGATGCGTCGAGCAGCGTTTCAACCTCCATGTCATCCGTATTGATTCGCAGAATAATCACCCTGTCCACCTCGGAAAGTGACCGCGGGTTGAAGGATATGTGACCTGTATGATCCATCTTTGCAGTCTTTTAACGGACACCTTTTCGCCCTGAGCACTGACCACGTCATAACCTTTCTGGTTAACAGATACAGCCATTTGGCCACTTGTAATTAGCGCTGCATACAGCTCGCCGATGCGACCGCAAAGATGTCTAATCTCTGTCGGTGGTACTCCCCACTGACGCTCCCGTTCAAACCAGGCCATAGCTTCACCCAGTGACTGAATAATCTGCATTTGGGTAAGGGCCATCACAAACTCCATGGTGAATTAACAATCGGCCTGGGGAAGTATCCGATCAATTTGAGCTTTTGCGCTAACGGCCTACAGCGTTTCGTCGCATTGAAAATTGGAAAGTATGTAGCAACCGTATAGGCTCAACATCTTAATCCCTACCCGCAAGCCAAGATCTGCGTGCACGAGTTTTTGAATCTGGCAGGCAGGAAAAAGCCCGGTGTGCCGGGCTAGTCTAGGGTTGCTTCAAGCTGCTGCTGATCGAACATCTCGCTCAGTATCCTGGCGTGCTTAGGCTGCGTGACGGAGTAGAACATTTTCCGGTCTAGAAGGATCCTCTCCATGCTACGAGCTGAAATAAGATGCTTCGTCGAGACTGAGATTTCTACAGTCGTGCCATCGCGGGTGTCGGCCACTTCCAGATGGTAGTACTCAATCAAGTCACCCCGCTTGTTGTGGCCGAGGCATTTGAAGCTAAGGGTGGGTTCTGACACGCTGATCTCCTAGGTTGGAACGCTGAATTCGGCATACACAAAGCCCCATTCTATACCGTATAGAATGGGGCTTTGTGTATGGGGCAGAGATGAAAAGCTGGGTGAGACGCAGAGTTGCAAATTAGCATCAAACGGGCAGACCTCTCTAAGCGCAAAGCCAAGCGAGCCCCAGTTGTAGTAGGAACCTTTGAGCGTCCGCGATTGGCCGCTATCCGCCCTTACAGAGTGAAGATTTGAGTGGAGAGTCGTCATTCGTTTGTCTCCTGAAGCCGACTTTCGGCTTCGCGCCTTTCCAGCCGTTCGCAGACATTCTTGGTAGCCCCAGAAGCTGACGTCCATTCAGGTGAGTTTGTACATAGGGTATGCTTGCAGCATCAGCAGGACGACCATTCGCACGACGGATCGATGATGGAAGTGGAGATCAGATCAGAATTGGAGTGCGGTTCCAGCCCGGCCTCGCGCGGACCGGCCGGCGCTTATATCGAAGGCGAACTTGGTGCTCTCTATCTGCTCGCCCTACTGACGGGCAATCGGGCGCCGGGCATGCCAGACACCCGGGTCGTCAGCGTCCGATTTCAAGGCACAGAGCAAGGATTCAAGCTGGATGACCTGATCGTTTCGGGCGTGGGGCAGGCTGGTGATTCGATCCTCGAAATTCAGTCGAAGCGGGATATCACTTTCTCGCCGGGGGATAGCGTCTATCAAGACTTCGCCTCCCAGATCGCGCGGAGTATGGTGGGTTCCGTTCCGGCGGATCGACACCTTCTTGGCATTGCGACGCAGCGGACCAGCCGCAAGATTTCCGGCGCTTATCAGGATGTACTCAAATGGGCGCGGACAATGGAGAGCGCGGCGGCGTTCTTCACTCGGCTAGACGCCAGGGGCATCGCGAGCAAGGATATGCGCGATTTCGTCGCGACGACGCGAAAGCACCTCGTCGCGGGCGGTGTAGCCGATGACAACGATGCGATCTGGCGGTTATTACGGCGGATGCTCATCCTTGAATTCGACTTCGAAGCGACATCACCGATCACCCGAACATATGGGTATGCGCTCGCACGGATGGCGCTAGCCGACGAGGACGTTGGCCGTGCTGGGGCGCTATGGAGCCGGCTGGTCGACTTGTCAATAAAGACTGGAACTACTGGCGGTGAAATCGACCGAACGGCCCTTGTGGCCAATCTCGTCGAGGCGGGGTTCCGGCTAGCTGGCGGCCGCGAATATGGTCAGGCACGCATCAAACTTGCAGAGCTCGTGCAGAATACGCTTGCTCATATCGGCACGAGCGTGGCCGGAGTGTCCTTGCCTCGGCTGGAGGCAGTCGCTGCGGTGGACGATGCATACGAAGCGCATCGTTTCGTAGAGGTCCGCGGGGATCCCGGTGTCGGAAAATCCTGGGTTCTTCGCCATCTCGCCGAGCGTGTTGCGCGCCATGCTCCAATCATCGTCCTAGACCGGGATGCGACACCTCCGGGCGGCTGGCTACCGTTTTCAAACGCTCTCGGCATCCCGGGATCGGCGGTCGAGTTCCTGACCGAACTGGCCGCAAGCGGGGGGGCGATGCTCTTCATCGATGGCATGGACATGTTCGACGATGTCGGGCGTCAGCGCACAATCGCCGAGCTCATTAGGGCAGCGAGCGCGATCCCGGACTTCAGGGTGATCGCCACCACGCGAACGGCAGGCAATGCCGATGTTGAACACTGGCTCGACGATCAGATCGTTGCCGCAATGGGTGGTGCGTACCCGATACAAATCGGGCCGCTGTCGAAGAGTGAAGTTGCGACCCTGGTCGATCAAGCACCGGATCTCCGATCGCTGCTGGACCCGAAGCATCCCGCCGCCGGGCTTACCCGAAATCTCTACCGGCTGTCCCGGCTTCTGAAGGTACCTAGCGCTACAGGGATCCGGACCGAGGCCGCTATGGCCGGTTTCTGGTGGAGGAGCGCGGACGGTGCGGCTGCAAACGACGTTCGCGCCGCGCAGCGGCTGATGGCAGCACTCGCCGGCAGCGCCCTGAAGTGCGAAAGAGGGCTTGAAGTCGCAGAAGATTCGGCGGCGCGTTCGCATCTGATGAGGGCGTTGACGCTGAGGGAAGTGCAGCGCGACCGCCTAGACTTCTATCATGACGTGTTGCGCGACTGGGCGATAGGCAACTATATCGCCGAAAACCCCCAGCTTCTGGCCGCTCTAGACATGAGCGTGCCGGTCTCACCGCGCGTTGCCCGCGGCATCGAGTTCGCCGCCCGCCTCGCTCTCGAGTCCGATGCAGACTGCAGCGGGTTGATCCAACTGCTCGGGCAACTCTCGCCCCCCGGCGCGCATGGGGCATGGCGACGTCAGGCGATCCTTGCCTTGTCGCGTTCGGAGGCCGGATACGAACTGCTCGAAAAGTGCAGCACAGGATTGCTTGCAGATGGGGCGGCTCTCCTCATCGAATTGTGTACGACGATTGCCGCAGTCGAGACGGTGGCTACGGCTGACCTGATAACGGCGCCGGACGGGGCCAAGGTCGACCTGCCGCGTTTCCATCGGACCGATGTCACCGGATCAGCCCCCCGGGTGCTGCGCTGGGTGCTGGCGCATTCGACCAAGATCTCGATGTCGGCGATCGGCGCCGTGGTCGAGCTGGTCAAAATACAGCTCTCTCTCCTCGAGCATGTTGAGGTATTCGCCCGCCAAATTGCTGTAATGCTATTTGGCTGGCTACGACAACTCGATGTCCGCGACGCCAATGTGACGATCCCGGATGAACGGAATCTTGGGCGGGCGGCGAGTGACGGGCGAAGTAGCATGATCGAGCAACTACGCATGATCTCTATGATGCTCGGAAAATTCGCACCTGAAGAGCTCAAAGCTTATCTCAGGCAGGTAGGCATTGAGCGGAACAGCTTCAAGGTCGATGCAATCCGACAGTTTTCGAAAGTGATCGCGCCGGTTGCGCCCGCCGAACTAGCGGAACTCGTATTAGCGAGCCTCCTCCACACACAGAAACAGCGCGGCCGCCGTTACCGAATAATGGAGCAGGCCTTCACCTTCGCCGACAGCAGCTACTTGCCTGCCTCGCCGGCGCAGCCCCCGTTTCTCGATCTTTTGGAGTCCGCGCCCGCCGAAGGATTGAAGTTGATCCGCACATTGGTCGCTGAGGCGATCGCGTTCAGCACCGACGCACGCGCGTCGGGAAATCCTGGCGTCACCGTCAATTTCGGCGATGGTCCACGCTTCTTTCCCCGAATAGACAGCTATCTCTGGTCGCGGGATCAATGCCGTGAATATTCTGCAGCCTGCGGACTCAAGGCGCTGGAAGCCTGGAGCCAACAAAGGCTCGATGATGCTGTACCGGTCGAGGATGTGCTCGCCGATATCATTGGGCCCGAGGGCGGCTGTGCAGCGTACGTCTTAGTAGCGGTGGATGTGCTGCTGTCACATTTCGACGTTGCGCGCGATGCATTGGCGCCGTTCATAGCGGACCCGGAGTTACTGGCCACCGACCAATTGCGTCGGAACCGTGATCTAGGATCCGGGTTTGATCAGTTCGCGATCGGGAAGGAGCCGGAGAACAAGGTCAAGCTCGCTGATTTGGCGGGGCGCCCGTCGCGACGCGCGACCTTGTTCGACGTGGTCCACTTTTATCTGGGAGACGATCCAGTAGCAAACAGCCTGCGCGAGCAGCTGGGTGCCGCGGTCGCGGGCCTCGAGCCCATTCAATCCTACTCAAACATGACTGACGCGCGGTTCATCGCACGGTTTGCCAACAATATGCTGCAGCGATCGAACTGGATCGACATCGGAGACGAAAAAATAAGGTATCGACCCCCAGCGGACGAGGCTGCGCATCTCGAAATTATGGAGAAGCAGAGAGTCGCACGCACTCGTTCAATCGAGATCGAATCGCGCATCAATTTGGCGATAGATGGCAAAGGCAAATACGCTACCGCCGAGACGGCGCGCGAGGCGGTCGCCTACGCGGGTGGCGGCCTTCCCGACGATAGTGACACCGATTATCTAAAGTCGCGCTCAACCCGGCTGATCACGACGGCCTTACTGGTGGCTCGCGACGGTGACGACAGTCTGCTCGCTACCGAGGATGCGTGGGTCCGTCAGGTTGTTGCAATCGCGCTCGAGGAGCATTCCGATCACGGCACCGGATCAGAGGATACGCTGCGCTTCAATCGGCCCGCGATCGCCATTCTTACTCTGATCAATCTTTGGGCCCGGAACGGGAGTGACATGGACCGGAACGCGCTAATCCGGTTCGCGACGCGCGCGGATCGCAACGCGGTGCCGGCGTTCTCAGCCGGACTCGGGCGGATCCTAAAAACCGAGCCCAAGCTCTTCAAGGCAGCAATGCGCGCTGCGTTCGCAAGCATGATTTGGCGCTGGAAGAGCTACGACGAAGAAGACGAGGCAAAGCATACGCGCTTCGACGCTGAGCGGACCGAGGCGGTCGATACCGCAGTCGCCGCCGAGATCGCCTGGCTGGATGGCGAGGCCGAACCTGCATGGCCGGCTTGGCCCGAGGAATTTCCGATTCTGCGGCGCAGCTCGCGCCTCAAAGTTCCTAGACTCGACACGTCGGCAGAGTTCGGGGAAGAAGAGACGATCAAGTCTGCGCTCGCCGAGCCATCATCGATCATCCACGTCAACAGCAAGTCGGCAGCGCAATGGCTGGCGATGGTCCAAGCCGCGCCCAAGCGGTCAACGAATTGGCGGCAGGAGGTGGTCGAGGCTTATGTCGACTGGACCGCTCGGATGAACGGGCTCGGTCTGCCCGTAGATATCGAGATTGATCACGATCCGCACGACTGGAATATGCACTACTACGCGCTGTTCGCCGAGCGGCTGATGGACGCCAACAATGGGTCGTTCGAAGCTGATCTGAAACTCGTGACAGATCTGCCGGACGAGCCATTCGGCAAGGTCGCGCAGACTGTCATCCACTCGGCCGACGCGCTTTATTGCAATGATCCGCAGTGTCCGGCCGCACGGCCTGCCGATTTGCGTGCCCGCTTGGCGCAACGCGTGATGGCACTCCACAGCTGGCAATATGCCGATGATCCGGCCAGTTCACGGATCGACATGCAGAGCGGTGGAATCGTCGCGAAGATGATGCTGAACACTTACGACCCGTTCAACGAGACTAAGAGTTATCTGCCGCCCGTGTTGTTCGACCGCGTCGACCCGCTCCTGCCAGCGATGAGACCGCTGCTGCCAGGCGGCCCGACAGCCTTCGTGGCTCAGTGCACGATGAACCTGCTCCTAGTTGCGACACGCGCGCGTCACCTCGACTTCCTGCTCGAAGCGACCGAGGCTTGGTTTGGTCGCACACAGGCGCCGGGACTGTGGATCGACTTGAGTATAGGACGGAAAGTAGTCCAATGGCTGGAAGCGGCGATCATTGAGGAGCCGGGGTTGCTGGCGCCCGTGCATCCGTTGCGCGCCCGTATCGATCGCGCTCTTGGGCGGTTAGTCGGTGTTGGCGTTGCCGAGGCCCATGAACTCGAATTGAAGGTCGAAAAGGAGGGTCGGGGCGCATAGGCAAGAAAATCGTCTAATTCTAGATCACTAGCAACCGCGTTCTCTTGGGGTAAAGAAATCTGACATCGTTGCTGCGCATGTTGGCCGTTCTGATCAGGGATCTAACGGGCCAAAATCGGTCAAATGCTGCCGGTCAGCGCCGGCCGAAATCGCCTCTAGCTTTCGCTGATCGACAGCAACAATCTGCCCTTCGTAGCCATTCAGATGTGTCTGGAAAATCAGGAACGCTTCACACCAGATTACTTGCGCAAAGCGGTGATGTCATGTCCTGCAACAGCTCCCGATATTGGGCAAGTCCGCTCTTGGCCGAAAGCTGTCCTTCTCGAATGTACGTGTCTGGACGAGATCCGTGCTTCGAGAAAGACCGGCGGTTAAGAAAACTCGGATATAAAATCAATCGATCGTCGGGTTCATCGGGTAGGTTTCACGATCTCACCGACGCGTCGGTAGACCGTTTCTGTTATACGCTTATCTGTATGCCCAAGCAGTCTGCTGGCATGCCCAAGGTCGTCAATCTCGCTGGCTGCCTTAGGCCGGATATCCCTAAACTGGAACTGCCGGATGTTCGAAGCGAGCTGCGCATCCTCTTCTTCTAGAGCTTTGGCGATGGCAATATTTCGCGCATCGTCAAACCGAAGGCGCAGCATTGGTGCAGTCACCCGGCGTCCGTCCTCAGTGACGATCAAGTATGGGTTTCGTACTGCACGCGCCTTCCGTTGTGCAAGAAGCTTTTCTATCAGTTCACCTAAGCCGTTTACGGTCTCGCCAGCATCGAGTCTGATGCGGAGTTTTTTTGAAGTCTTGCCCTGGGCAACCTGCAAAAAGCTTTCGGTTAGATCCGTAGCGCGCATGGACAGGACATCAGCAGGACGTTGGCCAGTAAGATAGGCCAAATCCATGGCGTCTTTGAGTTCTGGCACGGCAGCGCCATACACGGCATTCCAGATTGTAGAATCAGCGTAAAAGTCACGTGGTGTCTCTTTGTTCTTGCGTACTCCGGAGGCTGGATTCTCCTTGTCCGTGATACCCCATTCTCTGGCGATATTATAGATGTGCGAGAGTAGTGAGATCTCGCGGTTCGCCCGAACTTTCCCGGTCCGCTTGTCTCGGTACTGGGCTATCACCTGCGGTGTAACTGCATTTATTGGCGCATCACTGAATGCTTTCCTCAGCTGTGTCAGCGAAAGCAAGTTGTCCTTTTGGGTTCTAGGCTTTTTCCCTGGAATGATTTCGGCTTCGTATTTGTCGAAAACTTTTCCCAGCAGGGTGTTCTTTTGCGGAATTGGCTTGCAATCGAGTTTTGCCCATTCCGCCTTGGCGACATCCAAGTCGCCACCCAGAGGGATTTCCTTCCTCTTCCCTTGATCATCCCTTCCGTCGTAGTAGTACCCGACCCACTCAGAGCCATTTTTCATTGACCTAACCCGCCTGATCATTCGAGGTGGTAGATCCCGATTTGCTGCTTTTCTTGGTCGCATTTTCAACCCACGCGTGAAAGATCTAGCGACCAGACTTCAGTCGCAATATTTTCAGATGAAGGCTTCACACCGGACAGTTTCATTCGGGCGTATACGCGGCCAACAACGGGTCGCCTTGCGCCTGTAAGTACGTATTTCCAGCCATTTCGATTGAGCCAGTCCAACTGTAATGAAGGCCGTTGATATCCGGTGATTGCGGCCAACTCGTCCTCGGCAAGAGTTTCGCTATGAATTTCCATGTCTATGCCTTTCTATATTCGTCTCTGCTTGTATGGACTCGCCCTGTTGACGTTGCATGCTTTCGTCGGCCTTGTAGGCGCGGATGTCGATCAGCGAGGCGACGTGGCGGATGTGAGCGTACTTCAGCGCCTTACGGCTGGTGTCCAGTGTGGTGATCGGAAGCTGGATCCGGCCGTTGTTGATTTCCGTCACGAACGACTGTTCGTTGAGGTTGCGAAAGTACTGCTCGCGTACTTTTTCCAGCGGGATCAGGACGTCACCGAAGATGCGATACAGCAGCTCGACCGTGGCCGATTCGGGCGCCGGATGCAGGCGAAGCGGATTCTGTGCAGCGTTACTCATGGCCTTGTCGAGCCTCCTTGCGTTGTTGTCGTGCCGGGTGGTTCCAGGCGTTCAGGCAGTGGCGTCTGGTCAGCTCGCGCAGATGTTCGGGCACTTCGAGGAGCGCGGCGTTACGCTCCTCGCGTGTGCGCATGGCAACGATCTGGCGGGCGTACTCCCTAGGCCACGTCACGGCGGTCTGCCGGAATGGCGGGAAGATCGATGTCCAACTGGTCGGCCAGCCAGCGGATACCGGACTGCTTGACTCGGGTCGACTGGCTGTACTGCATTCCGTGCTTCTCGTCGTACCAAGGGCTGTCCTTGACCCCTAGGTACGCTTTATCGCGCTTCGGGTCCGCCGGCAGGTTTCCCTTGAGCAAACCTTTTTCCCGCATGAGAGCGATCAGTTTGGGGCGAGTGAGGCCGAGTTGAGCGGCTGCTTGGGCGAGGGTGCGTTCCATAGCGTCCTCCTCATGCTGCGTGCGCAGCTGGAGTGGCTGCTGCAGCTAGGTGGTTGATGGACTCAATGAGCCTTGCGTAGATCTCGGCATCGGGGTCGTACAAGGTGAAGCAGCGCGTGTGCGGGCTCTTGCTGCCGATGCTCAAGATGGCGGTGACGCCGCGGCGCGAATGGGTGCGATGCAGCGCCACATGCAAGGGAAGTTCAAAACCCATGTCGAGGCTCAGCACGCCACCGGTGAGCACCAGTTCGAACACGCGCTGCTTGTCCTGGACCTCAAAACGGCCGTATTGACGATGGGCATGCGGGAGATGCACCAGGTCGCTGGAGTTGCTCGCGTCGAACGGACCGTTGGCAATCTCTTCAATGAAGTCGGCCAGTTTGAGGTGCATCTTCTTGTCGTTTGGCAGGGTCAGCGTGTGGCGTTCGCTTCCCAGCTCCACGACAAAGGTGCTTTCCACTGTGCCGCGCTCAGACCTAAGACGGAATGCCAGGCATTCTCGCTTCGGTGCTGTGCGCAGGACGTGGTTGAAGGTCTCGGTCAGATTGACCTGGGCGTTGAGCAACTGCAGGGTGCGGTTGTCGATTTTGTACTTGATCATGCCGCGTGCCCTCCACCGTTCGGATCGATAGGAGAGGGCTGGCAGGACTTGACGACAAGCTTGAGTTTGCTGTTATGAATGACGACCAGACAGCCCGTCGCGAGCTGCAGCTGTTCGATCAATTTTCGATTGCTGACGCATGCCGGATGGACATGTAGGGATGCGGTGGCGCGCATGGTGTTGCCTCACTGTGGTTGGAGAGTGAGGCAAGTAAACAATCTGTTTGGTTTTTGGTCAACACATTTTGTTTGGTGTTAAATCAGAGAGGGGCCTTTCAATGGGCGTATCGACGACCACCAAAATATCCGGCCAAGAATTACCACCCTTTGAGCCATGATCTGATCGAAGTCGTAGTCTTCGTCAGCGTATTCAACTGAATTGAAGCTCCTCATCTTGATGCCGTTGGCAGTACGTTGAAGAAACTTAATTCGAAAATGCCCGTCGTGGTCGATTGCGTACATTTCGCCATCAACGATTCGCGTCATTCCCGTATCGATGCCGACTGTCGCTCCCGAAAGAATCAGTGGGTGATTACTGTTCCCGCTATTGGTGGCAAACACAGCATTTGAGGGATCTACTCCGCAGGTCCTCATCGTAGCTCGTGAAAAACGAAGCTTCGGCCCAGCGATCTCCTGAACCTCAGTACGCGCGACCTTTCCAGGGCCCGAGGATAACTCCACTTCCTTGTACAACCTTAGCTCCACCTCGTCATTGTCTATCGGTGTTTCTGAGTCCCAAGGAGCCATTGGCTCCAGCACGTAAAGCGGCGAATCGTTAGCAGCCGGGCGTATTGGGTTTCGCTCAGTGCTCTTAGTCCGCATTGGCACATCTTTCCCTTCCAGCCACTCGCGCTCCACGACAAGTGTCAGCGCAACTTCGCCGACCATATACGCGGGGACGCCCCTAGCTTTCCAGTTCGTAATGTTCTGGTCGTTCTCGAGATCGAGAATTCGAGCGAGCTGGGCCCCCGTCAATCCGGAGTCTTCGAGTGCTTCACGGAAGCGTTGGCCTTTGAGGTTTTGCGTTTGTTTACTCATAAACAGAATGTTACAGCGCTTGCATTCAGATGATAACAAACGTATTGTTTGGTCTTGTCGTTCAATTTGTTTGGTATGAGTAACGTCATGAGTACACCTGCTCAGATATTCGATTTGGTACTGCAGGTTGCTGAGGCCTCTGGCAAAAGCCCTTCCCAGCTTTCGCGAGAGTGCAAAATCAGCCCTCAGAGATTCTTTAATTGGCGTCGACGAGGTATTCCAGTCGCACAGGTCCGACATCTGTCGAAAGCACTTTCTGGAGCGCTGCTACCTCACCAGCTTAGGCCGGATTTACCGGAGATATTCCCAGCCGAATCCGACGCTGAAATACAAGCTGCATAGAAAAAAGGCGACCCAAGGGTCGCCCAGTTTCTCCCGACAGCATCACCACAATGCGGTCGGGTCGCGATGTCGGAAGGCGAGCACACCACATGCCGCCGACTTTCATCGCGTTTCCAAGGCTCGGAAGCCTTGGTGTTGCTGCCGTTCTTACCACAGAGCTGGCAGCTGTTGCGCCAGGGGTGAACAACGGATTGTTCGCCCCGGCACGGTGCCGGTGTTGGTCCTACGAACCTAGCCGGCTTTGGGCCTCTCCAGACCACGCGGCAAATGTATCACCAACTTCTGTCGCGCGGCACTGGCAACTTTTAGGATTAATGCCATGAGCCGAATTGCTCTCAGTTCTCTGGAACGGGCGCAGCGGGAAATCCTGCCGCTCGATTTAGCGCTGTACCACGCCGCTCGCGATTACCCGGGCGGCGCTGCTGCTATCGCTGCTACAACCGGTCGCAACCCGACAACGTTGCAGCACAAGCTGTCGCCAACCCATCCGAGCCACTCCATCAACATTCAGGAATTCGGTGAGATCCTCGAACTGACCAAGGATCGCCGCATTCTTGATGCGGTGCATGCGCTGGTCGGCGACACGGTCTGGCAGGAACTGGCCGACACCTACACCAACGACATGCCTGAGACCCTGACCACGGGTATCGCCGAATACTTCCGCCAGGTTGCCGATCTGGCCGAGACCTGGGCCAAGAGCATCGGTGACGGTGTGGTGACTGATCAGGAACTGGCGGCGATTCGTCTGCAGGTGTTCCGAGGTATTCAAGGGCTGCTGGGGTTGTTCAACCGCGCCACCTACGTCAACCAGACGACGCGAGGTGCTGACCGTGGCTGACATCGCCGATTTCGCCAATGATCTGGTGCAGGAACGCATCGATCAGGCCATGGCCGCGCGTAGCGCTGCCAAAGCAGAAAGCGCTGCCCATTCTTTGCTGTTCTGTGAAGCGTGTGACGATCCGATCCCGGAAGCACGCCGCTTAGCCCAACCGGGTTGCTCGCAGTGCATCAGTTGCCAAGCCCTCTCTGAGCGGGGGATTCAGCATGCTCGTTGAGGTATTGGGGCAATTCGCCGATTACGGTCTGGAGCCAGCGCAACCGCTGGTGTTCGGCAAGCTGACCCGCTGCAAGACATCGCAGGACAAGGGCAAGGAAAAGAACGGCTGGTACGTGGTCCACGAGCAGCGCACGGAGAAGGGCGACACGCTGATCTTCGGCGCCTTCGGTGACTGGCGTTCGGGCGAGACGCAGAAAATCAAGGTCAAGGCCGGTCGCATGTCGCCGGAAGAACGCGAAGTGATGCGTGCCCGCCAGGAAGAAGCCAAGCGCCGCGCCGCCGAAATCGCGAGTAACGCTGCGCGGCGGGCCGCGAAAAGGGCGCAGGGTTTGTTCGAGCGCATGCCGACCACCGGACGCAGCGATTACCTGGACCGCAAGCAGATTGTTGGTATCAAGGTGCGTTACGCGCCGCGTACCGGCGCCGTACTGGTGCCGATGAACAATGCCCGTGATCAGATCATGGGCCTGCAGGTGATCTTCCCGAACAAGCAGGAAGACACCGGCCGCGACAAATCCTACTGGCCTTACGGGATGGCGAAGGAGGGCACATTCCACCTGCTCGGTCCGCACCCGGTACCGGGCGAACCGGTGCTGGTGTGTGAGGGTTACGCCACCGGCGCCAGCCTGCACATGGCGACGTCGCTTGCGGTAGCGGTGGCCTTCGATGCAGGCAACCTTTTGGCCGTGTGCAAGGTCATGCGCGAACGCTTTGCCGGCTGCCCGCTGATCATCTGCCGCGATGACGACTGGAAGACCACCAAGCCCAATGGCGATGCGTGGAACCCGGGCGAGGAGAAAGCGAGTAATGCGGCCCTGATCGTCGGCGCCCAGGTGGTCGCGCCGATCTTTTCGATTGAGCGTCACGACAAGTGGACCGACTTCAACGACCTACACGTCGCCGAGGGCCTCGACGCAGTTCGCCGACAAGTGCTGGCCGTGGTGCGTCCACCGGCGGCTGGTGGCTGGAAAGATCAGCTCGCCCGCAGCGAGAGCGGCGCCCTGATCGCGCACATGCAGAACGTGGAACTGATCCTCGCTCACGACGAGCGCTGGGCTGGGGTGATCAGCTACAGCGCGTTCAGCTCGAAGATCGTAAAGCTGCGCTCTGCACCTTATGGCGGCGGCATGGGTGATTGGGCGGACATTGATGATGTGCGGGTGATGAAGTGGCTCGCGCAGCAGTACAACTTGCGGGTGAAAGCCTCACATGTGATCGAGGCGGTGAGCGTCGTTGCACATGACCATGCATTTCATCCAGTGCGCCAATACCTGCGCAAGCTGGAGTGGGACCGTGTACCACGTCTAGAAAGCTGGCTGACGGATGTTATGGGCGTAAAGGCTACTGATTACTCTTCGAAGGTCGGCAAGCGCTGGATGATCTCGGCCGTGGCGCGGGTGATGAAACCCGGCTGCAAGGCGGACTCGGTGATGATCCTCGAAGGCGTACAAGGCGCCGGTAAGTCGACCGCCATGAGCGTGCTCGGCGGCGAGTGGTTCATGGACACGCCGTTTGCCCTCGGCGACAAGGACGGCTTTCAGGCAATCCGTGGCAAGTGGATTGTTGAGCTCGGCGAGCTGGACAGCTTCAACAAGGCCGAAAGCACCAAGGCCAAACAGTTCTTCTCGGCGTCCACCGACACCTACCGCGAAAGCTATGGCCGCAGAACCCTGGACGTGCCACGCCAGTGTGTCTTCGTCGGTACCACCAACCAGGACGAGTACCTCAAGGATGCCACCGGCAACCGCCGCTATTGGCCGGTGGCCTGTACCAAGGTCGACGTGGCGTTGCTGCGCGAGATCCGCGACCAGCTGTGGGCCGAAGCGATGTTCTGCTTTGAGGCCGGCGACCTCTGGTGGGTAACGCGAGAGGAGGCGCCAATGTTCAGCGAGGAACAGGACGAACGCTTTGTGGTGGACGAATGGGAAACGCCAATCCTGACCTGGCTCGAAGAGTCGCAAATCGGCGAGACCACCACCGGCAGTGAGGTAATGAGTCAGGCGCTCAAGCTCGATCCCGGTCATTGGGGCAAACCGGAGCAGATGCGCGTGGGTGCGATCCTGCATCGACTGGGCTGGCGACGGTTCCGTTTGGGCGCTTTGAGCAAGAGCGGTCAGCGGCCTTGGGCGTACAAGAAACCGGAGGGTTGGGGCAGGGCGCCTGCGCTGGAACAGCCTGAGTTTGAGGAGCCGTGCTTCGATGATTAAGGCGATCGATATGGCCCTCAAGCAATGGGCGCAGGAGCTGCACAGCGATGAGGTGGCCGCCGGTTACTCGGGCGGCAACATGGTCGCGATGATGATGGAAAGCGGTGGTCAGCTTGTGCGCGGAAGGCGCGGGAGCAGGGTGCCGCTGGAAGCCTCCCTGGACATCGAGCGCATCGTCAAGAAACGCCTCGATCCCGAGTTGATGACGGTGGTGCAGGTGCATTACTTCCAGCCTGATGCGCCTTTGACTGCGCGTCTGGCTGTCAGTGGCTGCACACGCAACCTTTACTACCAACGCCTGCATGACGCTCACATCGTGGTCGAGCACTTCCTCCTGGGGGAAGCAGCTTGATCGTGGGCATTACTCTGGCTCACGCCGTCCCACCGGCTTGCCTCCGTCCCACTGCTTTTTGCGGTGTTGGGACGGGCGCAGGCCGCGTCGTTGTTGGGCTGTCCCACCGTCCCACCTTTTTCATGACTCCCGCCCGTGTATGCGTAGCGGGCATCAATGCGCGTGTTCACGCGCACGCGTGTTTTTAAATATTCTCTCTATACACGAGAAAAGAGAGATAAAAGTAGGACGGTGGGGCAAAGGCCCAATCTACGGGGCTTTCAGACGTCCCACCTTGTTTTAAGAAGGTGGGACGCATGGGACGCCATAACAGCAAAAGAAAGCCGGAATAGATATTCACCGACATTCGCCAGCCGTTCACCGGGCGTAAGCCACACATTCACCGGATGGCATTAAAACGGTCTTGCTGCCAACAGAATCGACCTGTAAAAAGGGGCCATCTTCGATGGGTGCGACCGTAAAGCGCGGCAGGCCACCCACCACCTGACCCGGCCATTGCGCCGGGTCTTTTTGTTTAAGGGGCAGGGCAATGACGAACGAGCAACAGGCGCTGGCAGAGATGCCGATCTGGTTGGTGATTGCCCTGTCATTGGTTGGCGGCGTGTCCGGCGAGATGTGGCGCGCTGACAAGGATGGGGCACGAGGCTGGGCGTTGGTGCGCCGCCTCGCACTTCGCTCCGGTGCCTGCATCGTCTGCGGCGTGTCAGCGATGATGTTGCTGTTTGGCGCGGGCCTGTCGATCTGGACAGCGGGCGCCTTGGGTTGCCTGACTGCGATGGCCGGCGCCGATGTCGCCATCGGTTTGTACGAACGTTGGGTAGCCAAGCGGCTCGATCTGAGCGAGGCGGAACCGAAGGCATGAGCCGAGGAGGCCGGACGGGGGCGCAGATTTCACGGGTCCTCCCCGAGGGCCGCCCCCTACACGGGTTATCGAACTCGCGGATTCTCTCTAGCTGAAAGTTTTGCAGGGATGTCCGTCTTTCCAAATGGAAGAGGGCGCTCAGCACTGATAACGATCACGTATGTGTTGGTTGTAGTAGACGCCTTTGGATATAGCGGCCATCAAGCCGTTATGTATGGCCGCCGGGACATTGCAGAAATCGTAAGAGTGACCCTGTTCGAAGCGGATCCTCATTCGTCTTGTTGTTGGTTCGTAGCCAACGGCAGTCATCGCACTGGAACGCACGGCAATCATTTCCATGACTTCTCTCCCTCTGACAGATCGTCAACAGATGCTAGTCGAGCGGGGTGGATCTGCAGCCCGGGCCACCGAAAAGCGCCGGGGACCCTGAGGACTTTCAAAAGACACGGGGTCGGAAACCCGCGGGATCGTGTTAGTGGGAGGCCTGCCAGCTTACTGAAATTTCAATCCACTGAAATCTTGAAAAGATTCATTGAAAAACCGCTAAAGGAGGGCTGATGAGCGCAGCCATTTACCTGTCCAAAAGCGCCTTCGCTGCGCACATTGGCCGGTCACCGAGCTATATCACCTGGCTGAAGGAGAACGGCCGATTGGTCCTGTCTCCCAATGGCAAACAGGTCGATGTGCTGGCGACCGAAGTGTTGATCCGCGATACCGCCGACCCGAGCAAGGCTGCTGTCGCTGCTCGCCACCAACAGGAGCGGCTTCAGCGTGATGTGTACAGTCACGTCTCAGCGCAATCCGAGCCGACTAACACGGCTGCGCCGCAGCCCACTGCCCAGGGGCTACCAGCGGACTTTCAGAAGGCGCGTGCGCATCGCGAACATTACCTGGCGCGGATGGCGGAGATGGAGTTTCGCAAGGCGCAGGGAGAACTTGTGGAGATCAGCTTTGTGCAGAAGGCCGCTTATGAGACGGCACGTTCGCTCAATCATTCGTTGATGAGCCTGTCGCCGCAATTGGCACCGCAGCTAGCTGCCCTATCGGACCCATGGGAAGTGGAGCGGCAGCTGACCGCCGCACTGCGCCAGCGGCTTAACGAAGCGGCTCAACTGTCCAGCGAGGATTTCGGTTTTGCACTGGACGAATGCTAACGGTATACGCTGATTAGAGTTCATTCGGCTGTACAGCGTGATTTTGCGTTTTCTACATTCGGCCGATTCTGTTGAAAACCCAAGTACCGAGGCGCGGTCTAAAACCATATGCCCAGTGTCCCTGCGCGTTGCGCCGCGCTTTGCTTGCGCACAGGTATTGCGACAGGGTTGTTCGTCGAGAGTTGGCCAAGCGCCTTTGCCACCTCCTGCGCGCCGGTCTTGTCGCCGTCGTCAAAGTAATCGACGCCGGGCCCGAAATCGTCCGACTTGTTATCGACTCCCAAGATTGAAAAGCCTTGAACTGCTAGCACCTTCTTGATTGCATCGAAATCGGGAACAGTTCGGTTCTTGGCCGTGCCACTGTGCAAAAAAATTCTGAACCTGGAATTTTCTTGTAATGACTCCAGTTTTGACTCAGCAATACTGGTTTTTGCTTTGTTCTCATCGAGAATCTGGCCCGTTTTTTGGGCCCAAGTGAGGAGCTTCAGGCTGGTTTCGGGCTCAAGGATCTCCAATAGAGAGATAGCAGCAGCCTGACGCACTGCGTCTTTTGATATGAGGTCAGCGTAAACGAGGGCCACGTATTGCCTCTCGGACTCTCGGTTGAATTGGCTCGACCTGATAGCTTGTTCAGTTTGGTCCTGTTTCAGTTTGATTTCTTCTAGTTGTTGGAGAGTCATGACTGTCTTGTCGTTTGTGAAGTACAAGACGTAGGCAGATAAAACCGCTGCCAAGAGTGCACAGGCAGTTCCTATCAGAGGCAAGATAACTTTTGTCGTCCGCTCACTTGGTTGGCTCGGGACGAGGGAGTCGCTGGTGGCCATGGTTGATCTCTCCATGTGGACGCTCAACGTTTGACATTTGCGACCGCCTGAAACTACTGCGGCGTGTAGGAAGGAGGGCGCCCGATGGAAAGGTAAGACACACCACGTTGCATTAAGAAGTCAGGTCCGTTCCGCAAGCGCCGAAATAATAGTTAAGCACAGCTTGTGAGAGTCTTACCCCATTTCCACGGACGGTTTTAAAAGGACTGAAAACTTCAGAGCAGAATGCTGAGCTTTGCCGTCTACGTTCTGAATGAATCGCCCCGGATTTTCTAGACGCTTCGACAGGCAGCTTCTGCCCGATCTCTACCTATTACCACCGGCTGCGGCCGACCCGTATCGGCCACCCAGGTTGACTACAACCAACATCCGAGTGCGGAGCCAGAGCTGACACTGGCTGGAAGCTCGGTGCAATTCAGAGATTGGATCAATCGCTAAAAAATCTAACCCGCAATCACTTGTTTTCTAGACTCATACGCCAGATCAGTAGATCGGTTAATGCGCTGGTTGCGGGGTGCACGCACCGTGAAAACACATGAGCAGATTAAACGTTGAAAAGGCTACCCAGTCGCTGCCAGGTCGTTGGCAAGGCGCGTTGCAGTCGGGCAAATTTCTGATTCAGGCAACTGGCTAATGTTGTCAGCGGACATCAGCCAAGGACGCGCCAGATGAGCTCGGGCGACTATGCGCAACGTCCGCCGGATGGCCAGGACTCAAAAGGGGCATCAAACTTCGGTGTGCAAGCCCCCACTCTGCAACTGCCAAAAGGCGGCGGCGCCATCCGTGGCATGGGCGAGAAGTTCGCCGCCAACCCCGTCACCGGCACCGGCTCAATGTCTGTACCCATCGCCACCAGTCCTGGTCGCTCGGGTTTCGGGCCGCTACTTTCACTCTCTTATGACTCCGGTGCCGGCAATGGTCCCTTCGGTTTTGGCTGGAGCCTTTCCTTACCGTCGATCACGCGCAAGACCGACAAGGGATTGCCGCAGTATCACGACACTGACGATTCGGATGTCTTCATCCATTCCGGTGTGGAAGACCTGGTGTCCGTCCTGATGCAGGATGCCCCCACACACAGGACGGTCGATGGCAAGACCTACAATATCCGCTGCTACCGGCCACGCATTGAGGGCTTGTTCGCGCGCATTGAGCGCTGGACGAACACCGCCGACACCACCGATGTATTCTGGCGCTCGATCTCGAAGGACAACATTACGACCTGGTACGGCCGCACGGCCGAGAGCCGCATCGCTGACCCGGACCCCTCCAATCCTGGTCGCATCTTCAGCTGGCTGATCTGCCAGAGCCACGACGACAAAGGTAACGCTATCGCCTACGGCTACAAGGTCGAAGATTCGGCACGGATCTTCGAGGTGTTACCTGGCCGCAACGTACCCAAGGTGCATGAGCGCAACCGAACAGAGCAGACACGCAAGACGCAGCGCTATCTCAAATGCATCCGCTATGGCAATCGATCGCCGTACTTCCCGGCCTTGACGGCGGATGCGGCCTGGCCCGAACCGGCTGCCGCGCGCCTCAGCGATGAGGGCAGCAATGCCTGGATGTTCGAAGTCGTGTTCGATTTCGGCGAGCACGACGCCAACGCGCCGACACCCAAGGACGCGGCCATTTGGCCCGCCCGTCCGGATCCGTTTTCGTCCTATCGTGCCGGATTCGAAGTACGCACCTACCGGATCTGCCGGCGCGTCCTGATGTTCCACCACTTCCCGGGCGAAGCCGGCGTGGAGAGCAATTGCCTGGTGCGCTCGACCGATTTCACCTACTCGGACGAAGTCGCTCCTGCCGATGCACGCAACCCCGTCTACACCTTCCTCAACGCTGTCACGCAAACCGGCTATCGACGCAACAACGGCGGTTATGACCAGCGTAGCCTGCCACCGGTGGAGTTCACATACACCGAACCCATCGTGCAGGAGGTCGTCGAAGAGGTTGATCCAGCGAGCCTGGAAAACCTGCCCATCGGCCTGGACGGCAGCGTCTACCGCTGGACTGACCTTCACGGCGAGGGCATCCCCGGCATCCTTACCGAGCAGGCCGGCACCTGGTACTACAAGCGCAACTTGAGTCCGCTACCACAACCACATGCCGACGGCGCAGAGGACGTTAAGGTTTGCTTCGCACCGCTCGAAACCGTCGCCCTAAAGCCCAACGTCACCCTGAGCGCCGGAGCGGAGATCATGGACCTGGCCGGCGATGGCCTGCCCGATGTAGTTCTGATGGAAGGCCCCACCCCCGGCCTCTATGAGCATGACGAGGAGGAGGGCTGGCAGCCCTTGCGCCCCTTCACTTCGCGACTCAACCGCGACTTTCGGGACCCGAATCTCAAGTTCGTCGATCTGGACGGTGACGGCCACGCTGATGTGTTGATCTCCGAGGATGACGCTTTGGTTTGGCACGCCTCGCTCGCCGAAGAGGGCTTCGGCCCGGCACGACGTGTTGCGCAGGCGCTCGACGAAGAGAAAGGTCCACGCATCGTCTTCGCCGATGGCACGCAGTCCATCTACCTGGCCGACATGAGCGGCGACGGCCTCACCGACCTGGTGCGCATCCGCAACAGCGAGATCTGCTATTGGCCAAACCTTGGTTACTGCCGCTTCGGTGCCAAAGTCACTATGGCGTTCCAGGACAAGGAGGGTGGTTCGGCCCGTTTCGACCATTGCGATCTTTTCGACAACAAGCGTATTCGTCTGGCCGACATCGATGGCAGCGGCACCACCGACATTATTTACTTGCACTGCGATGGCGTGCGCCTGTACTTCAACCAATCGGGCAACGGCTGGAGCCAGCCCCATACACTGAAGGTGTTCCCGCGCATCGATGATCTGGTGAGTATCGTGCCCACCGACCTGCTCGGTAATGGTACTGCCTGCCTGGTCTGGTCTTCGCCATTGCCGGGCGATGCGCAGCGGCCGATGCGCTACGTCAACCTGATGGGAGGAGCAAGGAAGGACGGGGCTGCAGGCGAACGAGAAATGGCGCAGCAGAAGCCTCACCTTCTGACCGCGGTCAGGAACAATCTCGGTGCCGAAACTCGCATCCATTACGCCCCCTCGACCAAGTTCTACCTACAGGACAAGTTCGACGGCAAACCCTGGATTACGCGGCTGCCGTTCGCGGTGCATGTGGTCGACCGCGTTGAGACCTGGGATCCCATCAGCTGCAACCGCTTCGTCACCCTCTATGCCTACCACGACGGCTGTTTTGATTGCGAGGAGCGCGAATTCCGTGGTTTCGGCATGGTAGAGCAGTGGGACACGGAACAGTTCGCCGCCCTGGCCGATGGTGAGGCGCCTGCCGACAACATCGACGCAACCTCGCATGTGCCGCCGGTGCTGACCAGAACCTGGTTTCACACCGGGGTCTACTGCATGCGGGACCGTGTCTCCAACTACTTCGCCGGCATGCTGGATGGCGCCGATCGGGGCGAGTACTACCGTGAGCCGGCCTGGTCAGGCAAGGATGACGAGGCGCAGAAGCGACTGCTGCCCGATACGGTACTTCCACCGGGGTTGACCCTGGAGGAGGAGCGCGAAGCGGTACGCTCCCTCAAGGGCATGATGCTGCGGCAGGAGACCTATGCGCTCGATGGCATGGGCGTGGAGGCCGACTATCCCTATGGTCACCCCTACACCGTCACGGAACAGAACTTCACCATCCGCCTGCTGCAGCCCCGCGGTGCGAATCGCCACGCCGTTTTCTTCACTCACCCGCGCGAGGCCATCACCTACCACTACGAGCGCGAGCGCAGGGATCCGCGAATCCAGCACGCGCTGACGCTGGAAGTGGATGAATACGGCAATGTGTTGAAGCAGGCGGCTATCGGCTATGGGCGATTGATCCCGGCAACCGATCCGGCGCTCACGCCTGCGGATCATTTGATGCAACGGCTCATCCACATCACGGGCACGGAGAACAGCTTCACCAACGCGATTACGGACCAGGCCGACGATTATCGGACCCCGCTTCCAGCGCAGACGCGCACCTACGAGTTGCGCAAACCGCAACAGGAACGAAGCGGTGCCACGCTGGCGATGTATGGCTTCGACGCCATGCTGGATAACATCAATCAGGCAGGCGATGGCGGCCATGACGTCGACTATGAGGATATCGAGTTCAACAAGGCCCGGCAGGCGGCCGCCGACGATGAAGCGCAGAGCGAGAAGTACTTCCGCCGACTGATCGAGTGCGTACGCAAGCTCTACCGCCCCGATGACTGCGGCGCCACTCGGAACGACCCGCGGGCACTGCTCCCGCTAGAGAAATTGGAACGGCTGGCTCTGCCTGGAGAGAACTACAAACTGGCTTTCACGCCGGGGCTGCTGACCGAGGTCTACCAGCGCAACGGCCAACCGCTGTTGCCCGTACCCGACGCCGTCCTTGGCGGTGCTGGCGGCGACCGGGGCGGCTACGTCGATCTGGACGGCGACGGCCACTGGTGGATTGCGTCGGGCCGGGCGTTCTATCACCCGGACGATGTGGCCGCCCCCGTCGAACTCGCTGAAGCACGGGCCCATTTTTTCCTGTTACGCCGCTACAGCGATCCCTTCGCAAGCGATGCCACAGTGACCTTCGACAAACCTGCCGATCCGACGAAACCGAGGTACGACCTGCTGATGACAGAAACGCGTGACGCGCTCGGTAACCGGGTCACGGTGGATGCCATCGACTACCGCGTGCTGCAACCGCGCCTGGTCAGCGACCCGAACCGCAACCAGACCGCTGTCGCCTTCGACACGCTCGGCATGGTCGTCGGCACCGCCGTCATGTCCAAGCCCACCGACAACCCGCGCCAGGGCGACCGGCTCGATGGCCTGTTCGCGCCCGATCCGTCCCAGGCACTACTCGACACCTTCATCGGCCAGCCCCGTGAAGCAGGCCCGACGCCGGCCAGCAGCCAAGCGAGTCAGGCCGCGCACGACCTGCTCGCCAACGCGACGACGCGCATCGTCTATGACCTGACGCGTTACATGCGCCTGGGCGAACCGCCGTTCGCTGCCACCATCGCGCGCGAAACCCACGTCAGCGACCTGGGGCAGGGGACCAAGAGCAAACTCCAGATCAGCTTCAGCTACTCCGACGGCTTCGGTCGCGAGATCCAGAAGAAGATCCAGGCCGAGCCCGGGCCGGTACCCCAGCGCAACGCAGCCGGCAAAGTCATCGTCGGTGCCGATGGCCAACCGGTGATGACATCCAACAACGCTAGCCCGCGCTGGGTCGGTAGCGGCTGGACCGTGTTCAACAACAAGGGCAAGCCGGTCCGTCAGTACGAGCCTTTCTTCACCGACACCCATAGCTTCGAATTCGACGTACGCGTGGGTGTCAGCCCGGTGCTGTTCTACGATCCGGCCGAGCGCGTCGTCGCCACGCTGCATCCCAATCACTTATGGGAGAAAGTGGTTTTCGACCCCTGGCAGCAAACGACCTTCGACGTCAACGACACGGTTCTCTTGCATGTGCGCGCCGACGATCCGCTTTGCGATGCTCACGTCGCCGGCTACTTCGGTCGCCTGCCGAACGCCGACTACCTGCCCACATGGCACGAGCTGAGAACCCAGCCAGCTCATGCCGCAGCCTTTGCGGATCGCTACCCGACCGCCGAGGATCGCCAGAACGAAACGACGGCCGCGGAGCGCGCCGCCGGCCACGCCGATACGCCCACCACCGCTCATTTCGACGCCCTGGGCCGACCTTTTCTCACTGTGGCGCGCAACCGGGTGGACTGCGCAGGCCATCTGCTCCACAACAAGCCCGACGAAGACTTCCGCACCCGCGTCGAGCTGGACATTGAAGGCAACCAACGCAGGGTGTTCGACGAGCGCAAGTTGCCCGACGCTGACAACCTGCCGCTCGGGCCGCTTGAGCAGCGCGTCGTCATGCAGTACGCCTACGATATGCTTGGCAATCGTATCTATCAGCTCAGCATGGAGGCCGGAGCGCGCTGGATGCTGGGCGACGTGACAGGCAAGCCCATTCGCGCCTGGGACAGTCGCGGTCACAACTTCACGACGAAGTACGACGCGTTGCGCCGCCCGGTTGAGCAAACCGTGCGCGGCACGACCGGTGACTCCGACCCACGCACGCTGAATCGCGACATCCTGGTCGACAGGATCGAGTACGGTGAATCACTGACCAACGCTGAATCCCTCAACCTGCGCACCCGCATCGTCCGGCACTTCGATTGCGCCGGTGTGGCCACCAATGCACGGCTCGATGCCAGCGGCAAGCCGACCAAGGCCTACGACTTCAAGGGCAATCTGCAGCGCAGCACGCGGCAACTGGTCAGCGACTACAAGTCCATCCCGGACTGGTCACGCAATCCTCCACCGGAACGCGATGCCGAAACCTTCGATGGCAGCACCTGCTACGACGCGCTCAACCGGCCCATTCAAAGCATTTCACCGCATAGCAGCTTGGGTCGCGGCAAATTCAACGTCATCCAGCCGGTGTTTAACGAAGCCAACCTGCTGGAGCGGGTGGACGTGTGGCTGGAGCGTGCAGCAGAACCCGACAAGCTGCTCAACCCGACCGCCGAAGCGCCGTCACTGGTCGGTGTGGCCAACATCGACTACGACGCCAAAGGCCAGCGTCTACGCATCGACTACAAGAACAGCGCAAGCACCTTCTACCGCTACGACCCGCTCACCTTGCGCCTCTCTCAACTGCTGACCAAGCGCAAGGCGGCGGACTTCCCCCGCGATGAGCCGCAGGCCGTTGACCCCAACTGGCCTGGCAAGCAGGTGCAGAACCTGCACTACACCTACGACCCTGCCGGGAACATCACGCACATCCGCGACGACGCGCAGCAGGCTATCTACTTCAAAAACCAACGCATCGAGCCGAGTAACGACTATGTCTACGACTCGCTTTACCGACTGATTCAGGCCGAAGGTCGCGAGCACCTCGGGCAGGCCGGAGCCCCGATCCCGCACTCCTACAACGATTCCGGACGCGCAGGGATCCTCAGCGCCAATCCACCCGGTCGCTTCTCGCCCAACGACCTCAATGCGATGGGCCGCTATACCGAACGCTACGTCTATGACGCGGTCGGCAACTTTCTGCAGATGCAGCACGCGCGAGACAACGCCGCCATGGCGACCTGGACGCGCGCCTATACCTACGGCGAAGCCAGCCTGATCGAGCCCGCCAAGCAGAGTAACCGCCTGAGCCGCACAACCGTCGGCACCGCCGTGCCCGAGCCCTACAGCCATGATGCCCACGGCAACATGCTGGGCATGCCGCAACTGAGTTCGATGCAGTGGGACTACAAGGATCAACTGCAAATGACGCAGCGGCAGAAGGTTAACGACGATGATTTGGGCGCAGCCGAGCGCCACGGCGAGCGTACCTGGTATGTCTATGACGCCTCAGGGCAGCGCGTGCGCAAGGTGACGGAACTGGCCAACAACGGCGGCATCAAGGACGAGCGCATCTATCTCGGTGGGTTTGAGGTGTTTCGCAGCTATCAGGGCCCGGCCAACGCACGCACCCCGAAACTGGAGCGCGAGACGTTGCACGTGATGGACGACAAGCAGCGCATCGCGCTGGTGGAGATGCGCACGCTGGGCGATGAGCAGGATGTACTTCAGCGTCTGGTTCGCTACCAGTTCGGCAACCACCTCGGATCAAGCAGTCTGGAGCTGGATGAGCAGGCGCAGATTGTTTCATACGAGGAATATGCGCCCTATGGCAGCTCGACGTATCAGGCGGTACGCAGCCAGACGGAGGCGGCGAAACGGTATCGGTATACGGGGAAGGAGCGGGATGAGGAGAGTGGGTTGTATTACCACGGGGCGAGGTATTACGGACCATCGCTGGGTAGGTGGGCAAGCGCGGACCCGGCTGGAATAGTCGATAGCACTTCGCGATATGTATATGTCGCCAATCGCCCAACTCGCCTTGTCGATCCTAAGGGTATGCAAGGAAAGAAAACCGAAAAGGTCAATGTCGAACGGCCGAATGCAGAAATACTTGAACAGTCAGGGGTTCCGTTTGCAGAACAAGTAACGGTTAAAACAAAAAATTCCGTTGGCGCCACCATAACGTTGAAACCAGACAAAATTGTTCAAGTGAATGGGCAGTACTACTACGTAGAGGAGAAATTGGCCGAAAAAGCACTTACCGTAGTAGGCAATCCAAGGGCGAAAGCGTTTACAGAAAACCAACTTAAGAAGGGTGGGTTAAAGGCCGTAATGGAGGGTGGGGAGATTGAGATTCGTGGTGGAAAAAATCTAGACCGAATTGGGTTGAAAGTTGGCGATAAGGTGAAAGCAGGGCTACATGTCATAACGGAAAACGAGTTGCCAGTCATAATGAACTTGGCGAAGATCCTCAAATTGGCTCATTCCCAATCGGGTTCTCCGCATACGCCTCCTCCGGCGCAACAGCCAAATACCTTACCGGCTGGTCCTGCTCAGGCTGAAATTCTGGCTCCTGCTCAAGCCCCAGCTTCTACGTCGAAACAATCTTCAAATACAGAACTCTCTCCGTCATCCAAACCGACTGGCGCAGCGTCATCACCCGCAACTGCGCCCGTTGCCGAAACTCAAAAGTCGCCTGGCAGTGCGCCAAGCAAAATGGCTGCCGCGGAAAATGCGGCCGGGGTGGTGCTTTCAGTTGGGCAAGCGCAAACGCACGAAGAAGCCGCTAAAGAATTGGGCATCTTCCTCGCCCTAAGAAGGCTGGTGCCAGCAGCTCTTGGTGGTATCGGCACAATCCTGATGGGGGTTGGGATGTATGACGAATACATGAACGAGAGGCATCCTGGTCGCCAAGAAGAGATGAATGAATTCTATAGCGATCCAAGCGTAATTATGGGAATCGGAGGGCCATAGAGGCAATGCGGTCTGCGGAACGGGAAGAGTAATCAGGGCAAAAGGGGACAGACCACAAATATAGACAACGGCAACTGCAAGGAGAACTGTCATGACCAAGACGAATCCCGAAGAGCAGGTCGCTATCTCATCTGCGGTGATCAACCCCTATGCGCTCGCCGAAGTAGTTTCCGGTCGCCGGATCAAATGGAAGGAGGTCAAGGACGCGCCACGGCTCCTCGAATCTATTCTGCAGACACCTTACGAGGAGCTCTTCGATCCCAAGTACGAAGGTCCGCTCTATGTTGGCTTGCGCCTCGACGAGCGGATGAAACTGGTGCCGGCGCGCAGCCCGCTGCTCGACGTCGAGTTCACGGTAGCTGCCAACGACCTTGAGGTGCCGCTGGATTCGATCGCCATGATCGAGCGGCTGGCGGACCTGGGACCACGCTACAAGATGGAGGATGTGGGCTCGATTGTGGTGCTGCGCGCCGAAGTCGTTGGCAATCAAATGCACTTGGTCCTGCGGCTTCCCAGCCATGATCGGTTGCAGAGACTGGCCCGAGTGTTCTCGAAATCGGTGTTGGCAAAAGTCGCACCAGACCCGCAGACCGTCGGCAAATCCTCCGACTGGACCCCACCGGATTCGACGTGGGGTGACGCTGGACGCTTCTTCAACGAGACCGCTGAGTACTTCGATCCTATCCAGGGCGCTGTCGCCAACTGCTATTTCATCGCTGCCTTGTCCGCGGTCGCGTGGGCCATGCCGTTTCGTATTCGGCACCTCACGCGCACGACGGGGCAGGCTCAAGAGTCATTCACCAACCTGATCCAGTTCTTCAAGCCGGACAGCGGCGGTCAGATCGACAAGGAGATCGAAGTCACGGATACCGTACCGCTTACCGCGAGCGGCGGCTTCCTTTATGCACGATCAAGCGAGGCCGGGGAAATCTGGCCCGCCGTGTACGAAAAGGCGTATGCGAAGCTGAAGACGGGTATCACCAGCGACCATCCCGACATTCTGTCGACTGCCTGGGGCGATTGCGTGTGGGCGACGGCGCAATTGACTGGTGGTCGACGCGAGTATCACAACTCGGCAGACAACAGTGCTGACGCGTTGTGGGACATCGTGCGCGCCAATTCTCTCGGCCACCGCACATTCAATCCTATGACCGCGTGGACGTATTCATCGGGCGATGCGGCGCCGAAGAAGATCGTCTACGTCGATGCGAACGTTGTCGGGTCGCACTGCTACACGATTCTGGGCTGGGATTACCGCGACGGCCGCAAGTACATCATCCTGCGCAATCCGTGGGGAAATACTGAAGCCACAGTGCAGAACCTCTTGGGGACGGCCTGGCTCTGGGATGTCAGCTGGTGGCGCCCAATAAGCCAGGCAGTCGTGGACGGGACGTTCGCAGTCGAGGCGTCCGCGTTCAAGCAGTATTGGGCGGGGTTAGGGGTCGTGAAATAGCAGCGCAGATGGTCGTAGCGGAAACATGCGGCTCGCTTGAGAGGAATTGAACCGTGCCCAGTTCTACACCCAATCAATCGGTACATCGTCACGCGAATACTTTCGGTTGTGATGACACTGGGGTTAGCGATCTCAATGATCGACACCTGCGGAGATTTTGAATGAGCCCGATTCTTTCCCCCCTGACAGCTCTCCGTCCCGGCGATACCGGTCTGCCAGTCGCTAACCTACACGCCATCCTTGCGCGATTCGATCTCGCTGCGATACCGGTGGAGGAAACGGCGCCGCAGCAGTTCGGAAAAGGCACGGCACGTATGGTGATCAGGTTGTTTGCGCTTGCCAACATGCAGAACAAT
Organism: Pseudomonas sp. LBUM1649; assembly: GCF_059716155.1. Taxonomy (NCBI): domain Bacteria; kingdom Pseudomonadati; phylum Pseudomonadota; class Gammaproteobacteria; order Pseudomonadales; family Pseudomonadaceae; genus Pseudomonas; species Pseudomonas sp. LBUM1649. The sequence goes on along the minus strand of NZ_CP166807.1, from coordinate 4,024,637 downwards.
CCCGACGGGGCGATCGACGAAGACGCGACCGCCAAGCTCAACGAGTTCCTGGTGGAGCGCGGGGTACTTGCGCTGGCGCAGGGGCAGGTTCGCGACGAGTCGGGGCAGCCGGCGACTGGCTATCGTGTGCGGGTCCACGACCGCCGCAACCTCGACGGTGCCGCAGCCGCTGAGGTCGAGACTGGCGAGCGCGGCGCCTGGCGGGCGTTCTACGATCCGCGCTTCTACATCGAGGCGAGGCCTGGCGTCATCGTACGCACCGATGAGTTCGTGCCCGTGGCGCGAGCCTTTGCCGCGGACGGCACTGAGGCGGCGCGTTCGGAGCCCACTCCGAGTCAGCATGGTCGTGTAAGCATTGATCTTGTCGTTCGCGGTGAGCGTCATCCTGCGCCGGTCCCAGTGCCGTCGCAGGGTACACGCCGCGTGCGTGGTTGGTTGGAAGATAGAGACGGCGCCAAGCTCGTTGGATTCGGCGTGGAGGTGTACGACCGGGATATCGGCCCTCTGCGGCCAGAACAGTGGCGGGGCAGGGCGACGACGCTCGAAGGCGGCGCCTTCACCATCGCCTACGACGTGCGAGAAGTGGCAGCGGGTGACAGCGCGCCAGTCGTTGCCGACCTGGTGTTCCGCGTGACGGACAACAACGGGCAGCCTGAGCCGCGGCTGCAGGTGATACGACTGCCGGTCGATAGCGATCGCTCGATAACCACGCAATTGCCCGTCCCTGAGAACGAGCTTGCGCTGGGCATCCCGGCGCGGGAGGACGAGTACGTGCGCCTGGTGGCGATGTCCGCGATAGCACCGGCGGGGGTATCGGAGTTCGATATGTTGATGGTCTCCCTGGCACCGATTCTGGAGGGGCGCTCGCCTGCCGAGATGGACGAGGCTGCTAATCGCGACATCTCTTTCGCCGCCCGCGAAACGGGACTGGACGTCGAACGGATTGCCGATCTCGTCGGTGCGCATCGGCTCGTCAAAGGCGTGCTGGAAGGTACGCCGCCTGCCGCGTTATATGCGTTGATGCGTACGCTGGAACTGCGGGATGCGACGGTGATAGCGAAACGTCCACTGAAGGATCTGATCGAAGCGCTCAAATACGCGATTCCATTGTTGATCGCAGATCCCGGGGTTGCAGTCAATGCGTTGGCTACCGATATTCACCGTCGAGCAGCTCTGGTGGCGCTGCGGATTCCTGCTGCAGAAGGTGGTGGCAGTGGTATTGCCGATGCCTTGGCGGCGTACATGCCTGATGCTGCCGAGCAGGCCACGCTGCTCCAGGACTTCTCCAGTTTTGATGGATCGACACCGGAGTTCTGGCGCAGTTGGTCCGCAAGCCATCCAGGTAAGCCGGTGGATGCCATCCAGTTCTCGCTTCAGTTGGCGGCGGCGACGTCCGGCAATGTACCGCTGGCGGCAGCAATCCGGGCCGCACATCCGCAAGTTCAAACCCTGCGTGCACTTGCCCTTGAGCTTGATGCAGCAAAAGTGGCTGCGTTGATAGGGGCGACGCCTGCTCCCGAACTGCAACCGGGCGAGAGTTCCGAGGAGGGCGCAAAGCGTATTGCATTGTCGCTGTCCGGCCTGCTGGACGCGGCGCATCCAACGGCTGCCGTTGCGCGCCTGGCGGCAGGCTGGGCCACTGATGCGGCCAGTGCGGTCAACTCCGATACGGCCGCGTTGCTGCGCCAAATTGTGCTCAGTACGGACTACGAGTTGGGGTCCGGCAGTCTCAACGAATTGGCCGAAGCGCACGCCGATGTCCTGTTCGAGGGTGTGGACGATCCACAAGTTCGGGCTGGCGCGCTGGCCGGGGTGGGGCGAATAGAACGGCTCTACAGCATCAGCAGCAGCGGGACCGCGCTGTCGGCGATGACGACGGCACTGGGTCCGGGGGGCAAGCCCTTTAAAGGAGCGTTTGATATTGGCGCACTCGGAAAGCAGGCCTTTCTGGCCTCATTCACCGGACAATCACCGGAGGTCATCGCGGAGCTTTCAAGCGTGCATGAAAGCGCGCAGCTCTTTGCCGAAGCCAGCGCAAGCCTGGTGTTGGCGGCTCTGCACGAAACTTCCGATCCATCAATCGCTGCCACCAGGTCGCTTTCCGCAGTGAAGCCCATCCCGAGCTGGGCCCAGTTATTCGGCAGCGAACGGCTCAATTTGTGCGATGAATGCCGTTCGTTGGGGGGGCCTGCTTCCTATCTGGTGCAAATACTGGAGTTCCTGGACAAGCGTTGTCCGCCCAACGCGGATGGTGCGACGCCGCTCGATGTTCTGATCGGAAACGCGGTCAAAGGTATTGTTGGCATCCGGCCGGATATCGCCCATATCAAGCTGTCGTGTCCGAACACCGACAGGACAATCCCCGTCATCGACTTTCACAACAACATCATGGAAAGCCACATGGTTTTCGGCAGTGCGCTTGCCACGCCGCCGAACGATTCTTCGCCGGACCTCAGTGATGAGGAGTTAGTGGCAGCGCCGGAGCACATACAGGCCCAGGCGTACGAGATTCTGGCAAAGACGTCCTTTCCGATATCGCTGCCTTTTGACCTGCCCGAAGCAGAGGCCCGCGCGTTCCTTGAGCAGGTGGGAACGTGTCGCGAGGAAGTCATTCGCCTTTTCCAACCGAAGGACGCCGATAGCCTCGCTCGCGAGCGATTGCGGTTGACGTCGCCGGATCACGCGATCATTTGCGCGACGGCAGCCCCGGACTGGCCGTCGCCTGTTCTGTTCGGGCTGGCGCCGGCAGGTGTCGATCCGGAAGTGGGTTGGGCGGTGGGTTTGAGCACATCGTTGCCTGCGGCAGCAGCTGTTCTGGGGTTGTCTGTGAGCGAGCTCCTCGCGCTGTGTTCCACTCGTTTTGTTTGCGGACCCTGGTCGCAAGCCGATTGGGACCTCTTGACTCGCATGCCGCTTGATATCGCGTCGTTCACTGCGCTGCATGCAAGCGCGTTCGCAGCCGTCCCGGCGGATGTGCAGGACGTGCTCGACTGGTTCGGGATCCCGATCAGTGAGCTGAAAGCGTTGTGCGACCGCAATGCCGACCGCCTGCCTGGGACGATTGTCGTCGATCGTCCCAATCATACGCAGCTCGATGAGATGCACCTCGTGCATCTCGACGGCACCACGCTCAAAGAAGCCGATTGGCTTTGCCTTCACCGCATGGCCCGACTTTCGCGACGCAGCCGCATCGCGATCGCGGATCTCGATCTGGCCTTAACGGCCCTGGGCGTGGAGAAACTCGACGCCGGAACTCTACAGGCACTGGGTAGCCTGAAGGCCATCGGTGAGTCTCTCAATCTGGACTGGCTCGAACTTGCCGCACTTGTTGGCGAGGCACCGGCCGCGCTCTGGCGCCGCCTGTTCGTGGCGAGCGGCGTTGCGAAGTCGGATCCGATATTCCTTCCCGACGCAGAGGGAAGAATCAACCCTTCGCCGGTCGCAGGCATTGCAGGTCATGCAACCGCGCTGGCTGCGGCATTCGATCAGCAGGTGGCGGACATTATCGGGTTGGCCGATGCGCTTGCTCTGACCCACGTTGACAACCTTTCTGTCACGCAACTCTGGCGCGTAATCAGGCTGGCAACGGCACTGGGTGTCACAGTGGGCGAGTGGGTGCAACTGGGGGCATTGACGGAACAGCTAGTGCCGAATGGTCCCATGGCGATATTGGAACTGCTCCAGCAAGTCAGGACGTTGAAGCCAGTGCTCGGCGAAGCTCTTCGCTTCACCGGCGCATCGCCGACTGCGGAAGAAACCACGGCGTTGCAGCAGGCGAAGAATGCGGTTGCCAAGGCAGTTGAGGGTGTGGAAGCCGGACCAGGCATGCGTCGCGCGACACTCGAATCGCTGTCCGAAAGCTTCTCTGTTCCACCCGATGCGTTGGCACTGCTGGTGAAAGGGCAGGACCCACCGGATACGGGCCATGTACAGCGCATGAGCCTATTGATTGGTGCCATGTCGCTTAAGCTTGCTGATCTCATCGTGCTAACAGCGACGCAAACGCTGCCGCCCGCAGGTGCGGACCCCAGGGCTCTGCTGGCCTCGTTCCGTCGTGTTCAGACCTACGTAGCAGTCGCTGACAATCGCGTGCCCACTACGCTGACATTGGCCCTATCGGCACTGGCATCTTCGGTGGATGCGGGCTGGTCCGATCGAGTAGCCAATACCATTGCGGCCTGCCGTCTGCCCCGGCGGGGCGAAAGCGATGCCGCTGCCGCGGCCGCTGTCAAGGCGGTGGCGGATGACGTGAAGGCCATCCTCACCTTGCCGCTTCCGACCGCGCCCACACCGGCAGAGGATCCGATCCAGACGTTGGCGTGGATCGATGCACGGCTTGCCATCGCGGCGGACGCGCGTACTCCGGTCAGATCCCTGATAGACCTCGCCGCGGGCGATGTGGCAGCACTGGACGACCTGAAGCGCGGCGTGCAATCGCGCTACGAGCCGGTCACCTGGCTCCAGGTATTGCGTTCCATCAACGACCCGTTGCGGCAGGTGCGAAGGGATGCCCTGCTTGCCTTCATCAAGCAGATGAAGGGGCTGGACAGCGATGAGGCGGTGTTCTCGGAGTTGCTCCTGGATCCAGGCATGAACTCGATGGTGCTGACTTCGCCAATTTCAAATGCCATGCGAACGGTGCAGCGGTTCGTGCATACCGTGCGCCTGGGGCTGCGTAGCGGTGACAAGCGTCCCGCCATCGAGCGCGTCGATGCAGCCCAGATCAATCCGGAGTGGGATCTGTACCTGCATAGTTTTCGCATGAGCCAAGCCAATTTTGACGTGCTGGCTAATCCCTACCTCTACATGGCCCCTGATCTGCGCGATGACAAGACGTGGATGTTTAAGGAAGCTGAGGCGTTCCTGCGCCAGAACGATGCAACGCCAGACAACGTTGAACACGCGTTCCTGACTTATCTCGAACACCTGAGTGAGGTGGCGAACCTGGAAATCTGTGGCACTTACTTGCAGGAGGACTTCGCGCCGGACGAGGCGTTCCGCTTCAAGAGTGTCTTGCATGTGTTCGGGCGGAGCCGGGGCGGAACCAAACGCAGCTACTACTATCGCCGACTCAACCGCTACGAACACGCGCAGGAGTGGACGCCGTGGGAACCGGTGAAGGCTGATATTCAGGCTGTCGAGCGCGACCGTTCCTCAACCCGGGGTAAGGACGGTCGGGACACCGGCAAGCCAGAGGCCGGCGTCCACCTGCTTCCCGTGGTGTGGCGCGCAAAGTTGCACATATTCTGGCCGATGTTCGTTCGCAAAATAGAGACGTCAGACGAAAAACCGGCCATCAACATGCATGACGGCAGCACCAACGCCGAGGCGCCCCAGCCGTACTGGGAAGTTAAGTTGTGCTGGAGTTGCCTGGAGAACGGTAGCTGGACGCCGCGGCAAATGTCGTCCGACTACCACGAAACATTCGTGCTGGGGCTCTACCATGCCTAAATTCGTAATGCTCGACAAAGTTTCAGAAGCCATTTCGAATGCAATCTCGCTTCCGACGAGGCCGGATCTACCACCGACGCATGAGCTAGTGCTCAAGGCCCGATTGTCCGGCAACGACCTGTCGGTGGACCTGATCCAACAGCGCGTTGGCGAAGCAGCATTCCGGCACGCGAGCTTTCGCTTCGACGCGCAGCGTGGCGACGCAATCGTGGACGAGTTCGATATCAGCAGCATCAGCGGCGACCACCCTAACTTTTCCGGGCTCTCACGCAGGTTCATGGGCTTGTCTGGCAGCGGACGCCTGGACGTGGCGATGACCAACCAAGGTCAGCAGGGAATCCCAATTCTCAATGCCGGTCAGACCTTTCGCATCACCACGCTCAATCAGTACTACCCCCAACCGTTGTCGGCGCCGTTCTTCATGACCGACGCCCAGAGCAGCTACTTCGCAGACTGCACGCCGTCCACCACTTCAGTGCTGCAGACCATGGACAAGCCTTCAAGTGCCGTCGTGACGACTCCCTTTAGGGCGAGCGTGGCTGCCGTGGCAACATCTGCGAGCCTGGTGGGAGCGAAGACGGGCGATCCCAAGCCCTGGATTCGTGCCGATGCGCGCGTCATGTCGAGAGCAAACACTATCGACCTCAACGTGACATCGAGGCCCGCGAACGCTGCTACCGCCAGCGAATTTAAGCGTGCCGTTTACGCCGTGCCGGCCTTCAAGTTCATCACCGTTCCGACGGTCGCTGTCACCTTCAGGCCTTTCTTTCATCCCTTCGTTGGTCATTTCACCGAGACGGTGCGCCGGTACGGCGTGGAGTCGCTGTTCTCGCTTGACGTCCAGAGCCAGGCAATAGATCCGGCGTATTCCTTCAAAACGCGCTACATGCCCGATCCGAATCACGTGACCAATACCGATCTGGTCGAGGACGTGGATTTTTCTCCGGATTCGCCGTTCGGGCCTTACAACACCGAAGTGTTCCTGCACATGCCGCTGATGCTGCAGGCGTTGCTGAGCCAGAACGGCCATCACCAGGAAGGCCTGAAATGGGGGGCGCGGGTTTGCGACCTGCTAGGCGCCGAGAACGACCCGGCAGAGGCATGGAAGTATCTGCCGTTCCGCCAGACTCCCAACAGTCCAACGCTCGCGGAACTGCTCGATGTATTGTCCTCCACCCCGGGTGATCCGAAGCGCGAGATGGCGCTGGCGCAGATCGAGGCTTCACAACTGTATCCGTTCCAGCCGTTCCGTATTGCCCGGCTGCGAATGGATGCCATGAAGAAGTATGCGTTTCTGCAGGTGTTCAATACCCGTCTCGACTTGGCGGATATGCATTTCCGCCGTTATACGCCGGAAGAGGTGGACATCGCCCATCTGCACTATCTCGTCCTCCAGGCCTCGCTGGGTCAGCAGCCGGAAGTGCTGCCTATGATGTCGTCGCCACCTAAAACCTATGCCGAACTTCGCCCCCATCTGGATGAAGCCGGCAACGCGGTGCTAGTGGTCGAGTCCTCCTTGAACGGGCTTAGTACTCTGTCGGCACCTGTGCAGCCGGGCGTTAGTCAAGCCGTCACGCTCAAACTCGTCGCAAGCCGGTACTTCTGCCTTGCTCCCAACCCGAAGCTGCTGGAGTTGTGGGATAAGGTCAACAATCGGCTCGACAACATCAGGAACGGTCGCACCATCGACGGTGACCGGCGTCCGCTTGGTCTGTTCGGCCCCAAAATCGATCCAGCAGCGATGGTCCGGGCCGTGGCTGGGGGCGCCAATACGGGGGAAGTCGATCCAGAACAGGGGGGCGATCGGCCGAATCATCGCTTCTCAGTCCTGTTGCGCGTGGCCAAGGAGCGGATCGAACGACTGGCTGCGCTCAATAACCACCTCTTCCAGACGCTGGAAAAGCGCGACGCAGAGGAACTTGCGACGAAACGGGCCAAACACGAAGTCGAGATGGCCGAGTACATCGGCGAGGCACGCCAGGCCCAGATCGACGAGGCTGCCCAAAGCCTGCGTTCATTGGCACGGCAGCGTGAAGCGGTGATGTTGCGCTGGCGCCACTATCGCGAGCAGTTGGGCTTCACCGATTTGGAGGAGCCTGCCACCGATATGGAGACCGGAGAAGCCGAGAAAACCGGTCAGCGCGAGGCCAGTCGCGAGTTCAAGCTGGTTGATGGAGCCAGCGTCGGCATCTCGATCTCTGATCCCTCCGGCACCATTCCAGGTAGCATCGGCATCGGTCTTTCGTTGCAATCGGGCAAGATCCTGGCGCAGGAGCGGGAGGAAGCGCTGTTGTCCTTTGCATCCGCGGCAGCGCATGGCATCTCTGCGCACCTGGAAGCGGCGGCCGGCCTGCTACAGTGCTTGCCGGAGATCGAAGCGGCGGCCAAACCCATGGGGGCGGGAGCGGGCGTAACCGTGGGACCCAAGCAGATCGCCGGTGCCATGTCTTTCGGTGCGCGAGAGGTAGGAATGTTGGCGGGTGCACTCGCGTTCTTTTCCTCCAATGCAGGCAAACAGGCCTCGTTCGTCTGGCGCGAACGCGATTTTGCTCTACAACTCAAGTCCGCAGCCGCTGAGGTGTTGCACATCGATCAGTTGATCATTGGTGCCACCCGGACCCTGAACTCGCGGGTCAAGGACAAGGTGGTTTTCACCGAGCAGAGCAAGCGCAATGGGCAGGTTCTCGACTACCTCGAAGGCAAGTTCTCGTGTCATGACTTCTACTCGACCCTGTCTGGTCAGCTATCCAACCTCCAGAAGCAGACATGGGCGGCAGCCCTGGCCCGATTGAACGAGGCCAGGTCCGCCTTCAAGTTTGATTTGTCTGAGAAAGACTTGCCGGCGTTACCCCAAGGCCTTTGGGACATCGCCCCGCGCGGCCTGCTATCGGCCGAGGGATTGATGCTGGCTGCCCAAGCGCTGGAAACCGCCTACATGGCCAAGGACGAACAGCGCCTCGGGTTGACCAGAACCTTTTCACTCAAGCAGGTCAACCCGTTCGCCCTTGTCCGCCTGCGTGAAACTGGCCAATGCGTGTTCACGCTTTCGAAAGCATGGTGGGATCTCTACGATCCTGGCCACTTTGATCGGCGCATCGTGGAAGTGCTTGTGTCGATTCCGTGTGTATGTGGCCCGGACGTGCCAGTCGCGGCGACACTGAAGCTTCTCGAAGGCGTCGTGCGGGATGAAAACGGCGATGCGCGGCAAATTTCACTGCCGCGCCGCTGCAGCATGATCGTAACGTCAACGGGGCGGGAAGATGCCGGCACCACTTCGCGTGATCGTTCTGGTGAGCTTTACGGAGCATTTGAGGGAGGAGGAGCGGAGGATTCAGTGTGGTCCATCGATCTTCCCGCGAAATATCGCATGTTTCCCTATCGAACCATTCCGGACGTGAAGTTGACATTGCGGGTGCGCGTTCAGCAGGCGGAGAATCTGGTCCAGCCAGCTACGAATGGAGTGGCAGAGGGACTCAATGCCGTGAATCTGGGCGACGGCAAAGAGGGTGTATACCACCTGGTCAGCGCAAGATACGAATTTCCTGATGTTTGGCATCGCTGGCTCCAGGATCCGGGCCAAGACCTAAAGCACGTACTCGTTCGCGAGCATCTGCCATTTCCGTTCCGCGATGTGGCGAAGCCCAAGAGCGGCGTCGCGCTTTGGGCAAAACCAGGTCAGTCTCTTACCGAGAATGATTTCGCTACTGCAGTGCCCCTGACAATTTCTCCGCAGCCTGGTGAGTCGGATCGTTGGGACGTTTCTATTGACCAGTTGCCGCAGGGATTCGTGCCGGAGGATGCTTATCTGTTGCTGAGCTACGAGCTGCTTGAGCGGTGAAAGGCAGATGATTCAAGTAAGTTCTGAGAGAGAGTTGCGGAAATCGCTGAGAAGATGCGGAATGGGTGGCGCCACCAGCGCATCCAACCATCAAACCCCAGAAACGACAAAGCCCTGAATAATCAGGGCTTTGTCGTATAAAGATGGCGGAGGCGATGGGATTCGAACTCATGGACCTGTTACAGTCGACGGTTTTCAAGACCGTTGCCTTAAACCACTCGGCCACACCTCCGTTTGTGTTGCGGGCGCCATAATACCTGAATGAAACACACTGTCAAACTCTCTGCATAGCTTGTTACAGGGGGTCTGCTATGATCTTTGCGACTGAACGTTTCAAACCAACAGGAGTGTCGCCATGCGCGAACAGGATTACGCAGTTAATAACAGCGTGCAGGCTGAGCAGCTAGAGGTTAGCCGCGTCCTGCGCAACACATACGGCTTGCTGGCTCTCACCCTCGCATTCAGCGGCGTGATGGCGTATGTCGCCCAGCAGATGCGTGTCGGCTACCCGAACATTTTCGTGGTGCTGATCGGTTTCTACGGCCTTTTCTTCCTTACCAACAAGCTTCGTGATTCCGCCTGGGGCCTGGTGTCGGCATTTGCCCTGACCGGTTTCATGGGTTTCCTGCTCGGCCCGATCCTCAACCGTTACCTGGGCATGCAGGGCGGCGCTGAAGTGGTCAGCTCGGCCTTTGCCATGACCGCACTGGTGTTTGGCGGCCTGTCGGCCTACGTGCTGATCTCCCGCAAGGACATGAGTTTCCTCAGTGGCTTCATTACTGCGGGTTTCTTCGTGTTGCTGGGTGCGGTGGTTGCCAGCTTCTTCTTCCAGATCAGCGGCCTGCAACTGGCGATCAGCGCAGGTTTTGTGCTGTTCTCCTCGGTCTGCATCCTGTTCCAGACCAGCGCCATCATCCACGGCGGCGAGCGCAACTACATCATGGCGACCATCAGCCTGTATGTATCGATCTACAACCTGTTCGTCAGCTTGTTGCAGCTGTTTGGCATCATGAGCCGCGATGATTGATCGCCAGCCATGATTGAAAAAACCCGCTTCGGCGGGTTTTTTCATGTCTGAAAAACAGGATCACTTGGTAATGATGATGCTTCCATCGACTTGCTGCCGGTAGAAAGTATAGGGCAGCAGCAAAGTGTCGAACGCGCCGGAAAGGATCACATCGATCAGTACAATGGCTGGAGCGCTGTCATGGATCTGAGCGTCCCGTCCTTTTTCCAGAGGCGCGTTCAAATAGCAGAAGTCGTACGTCACGCCGCTGTAGATTCGGGGAATTGCGCCGCAATAACTTTTTTGTTCCTTGAGGCTTCTTGCGGCCACTTCATCTGCGCGCATAACCGTCTGGACCGTACCGCATCCCGCAAGCATCAGCACCGACAGCAACATAAACCGGATTTTCATACCGCCATTCCTTAGCTGAAAAACTGCCAGTTTACAGCTTTCGAAAGGACCCTCAATTACCCCATCGGCGGCAAGCGCCGCTTGACCGGGGTTTTCTTGACGATGGCGGTGTTGGTTTCGGCGTGGGTGTTGAGGCGGTCGAGCAGGGTGTCCAGTTGTTCCATCGAGCGCACATGCAGGCGGGCGATGAAGCAGTCGTCACCGGTGACCTTGTCGCACTCGGTGAACTCGGGAATGGCCATGATCTGCCGTTCCACTTCCTGCAACTGGCCGGGCAGCGGGCGAACGCGCACGATGGCCTGCAGCTGATAGCCGAAGCATTTCGGGTCGATTTCCACGGTGTAGCCCTTGAGCACGCCGCGTTCTTCGAGACGACGCAGGCGCTCGGCGACGCTGGGTGAGGACAGACCGCTGATTTGCGCCAGGGCCTTGAGCGAACGTCGCGAGTCTTCCATCAAGGCCGTGATCAGCACCTGGTCGATGTCATCGGTCATGGCGAAAACCTCTATTAGGCAGGTTTGCAAAAATGCCTTCGCATAAAAGGCAGATTCCAAGTTTAGCCTGCTTTTTGCGCTGGAGCAGCGCCCCGGTGGATTGGCATACTTTGCCCATCAATCACAGGAGTCTGATGATGGACAACTCGATACGTCGCGGCTCGTTCGAATTGACCGCCGCCATGCTGATCTCCGGGACCATCGGCTGGTTCGTGCTGGTGTCCGGGCAACCGGTGCTGGATGTGGTGTTCTGGCGCTGCCTGTTCGGCGCTGGCACCTTGCTGCTGATTTGCGCGGGATTCGGCTTTTTGCGACCGGGCATTCTGACCCGCACCACCTTCCTGCTGGCGGTGCTCAGCGGTGTGGCGATTGTCGGCAACTGGGTGCTGTTGTTCGCATCCTATTCCCGGGCCTCGATTGCCATCGGTACGGCGGTCTATAACGTCCAGCCGTTCATGCTGGTTGGGCTGGCGGCGATATTTCTCAACGAGAAAATCACCCTGCAGAAACTGGCCTGGCTGGGTGTTTCGTTTCTCGGGATGCTGGCGATCGTCAGTGCCCATGGCGGGCAGGGCGAAAGCGGTAACCAGTACTTGATCGGGATTGTCCTGGCGCTGGGTGCCGCGTTCCTTTATGCAATCGCTGCGATGATCATCAAGCGCCTGACCGGGACGCCACCGCATTTGATTGCGCTGATTCAGGTCAGCACCGGCGTGCTGTTGCTCGCGCCATTCGCGCATTTTTCGGCGCTGCCGCAAGCGCCAAGCGAGTGGGGCAGCCTGGTGACTCTGGGTATCGTGCACACCGGCGTGATGTACGTGTTGTTGTACGGCGCGATCCAGAAGCTGCCGACTGCATTGACCGGCGCGCTGTCGTTCATCTACCCGATTGCGGCGATTTTCGTCGACTGGTTTGCCTTCGGCCATCGCCTGGAACCACTGCAATGGATCGGGGTTGCCGCGATCCTGCTGGCCGCTGCTGGCATGCAGCAGGGCTGGAGCCTGAAATTTCGGCGGACAGTCACCCCATGAGCGCCATCAGATGTTCCAGCGCGGCGCGGTCTTGGCCAGTCGCTGGCGCATCTCGCCAATGTTGGCAAGCAGTTGCTCGGTCAGCAAGCGGTAACCATCCAGGGCGTTGTAGACCGGTGCATCGAGACTGACGATCGGTAACGCCACGGGGCGGTTCAGCCGGTGGGTGACCCCGGCCTTCAGCGCCCGGGCCATGCCAATCAGTTGCACGCAAATCAGCCGATGCTCTGCCTTCAAGGCCGATTGCAGGTGAATCATGCTCTGAGGGTCACTGGCATCCGGCCGGGTATTGCCAAGTATCTCCAGGGTGCTGACACACATACGCAGCTGACGTTGGATGCCATCGAGTTCGTTCATGGAAATCTTCACCTCCTTGGACACCGATGGCATCAGGGAACGCAGTTGCACCATCACGGTGTTCAGGCGACCCATCAGCTTGAGGTGTTCGTCGGCAGTCACGGATTGGCCATTGATGATGCGCCCGTAGATCGCCGCGCAATCACGCAGGGCATCAGCCAGGTTGTAACGCCAGGAATAGACCGCATAGAGCGGCAGGGCGAAGGAAAACGCCAGGGCCAGGGCAATGCCGATCAGGATGTCTACCCCGCGCCACAGCCCGTCCGAGACTGGATTGTCTCCATGTCCGGCGACGATGAATACGGTAATGCCGGCCAGCAGCGCGGTGTATCCGCCTTTGCCGATGGCGTGGTACGAGAAGAATCCGCACACCACCGCCATGGCGAAATAGGTCAGCCACGGCAGGCCGAGCCAGGACTGTTGCACCACCAGGACCAGGCCGACCGCCGCCCCGACCAGGGTGCCGATGGCACGTTCAGCCGCTTTTTTGCCGATGTTGCCGTGGTGCTGCAAGCCGCCGATCACCACCAGCATCGTCACCGATGCCCACTCGCCGTGGGGCAGGTGGATGCCGGTGGTCAGCAGGATCGTCGCCAGTAACCCGAGCGAAACGCGTACCGCATGGATCATCCGCGCATGGCGATAGCGCCGGTTCGGGTCCAGCAGCGGACGCAGTAACCGGCGCAGTACTGGTGGCAGGCGAAGAGCCGTGGATGCGCTCAGGTCGGCTCTCCTCAGAAGATGTAATCAGTGGTCAAGAAGCTCGAACTGCGACCGCTGATGATCTCGCTGATGAGATCCTTGTTGGTCTCCTGGAATTTTGTCGCCACCAGCGTGCGGATGGAAAACACCCGCAGGGCGTCATGCACCGACAAGGTGCCCTCGGCGGAGTTTTTCCGGCCGTTGAACGGGTAGGTGTCCGGGCCGCGCTGGCATTGGGCGTTGAGGTTGATGCGCCCGACCTGGTTGGCAAAGGTGTCGACCAGTCGACCGACCGCCACCGGGTTGGTGCCGAAGATGCTCAGTTGCTGGCCGAAGTCCGACTCGAGGACGTAGTCGATCACCGTGTCCAGGTGACGATAGGGCACGATCGGCACCACCGGGCCGAACTGTTCTTCTTGATAGACGCGCATCTGCGGCGTCACCGGGTACAGTACGGCGGGGTAGAAGAACGACGCGCGGGCCTCGCCGCCATTGGGGTTCACCACCCTGGCGCCCTTGCCCTCGGCGTCGGCCACCAGCGAATGCAGGTAATCGACCTTGCCCGATTCCGGCAGCGGCGTCAGCGCCACGCCACTGTCCCACGGCATGCCGGGTTTGAGCGTGGCGAGTTTGGCGTTGAATTTCTCGATGAAGGCCTCGACCACGTCCTCGTGGACAAACAAGATCTTCAACGCGGTGCAACGCTGGCCGTTGAAAGACAGGGCGCCGGTGAGCGCTTCGTTGACCGCGTTGTCCAGGTCCACCTCCGGCAGGACGATACCGGGGTTCTTCGCATCGAGTCCCAGCGCCGCACGCAGGCGATGCGGCCTTGGATGCAGTTTCTTCAGGTCGCTGGCGGCCTTGTTGGTGCCGATGAACGCAAAGATGTCGATGTTGCCGCTGGCCATCAGCGCACTGACCGTCTCGCGCCCGCTGCCATAGATCACGTTGATCACCCCGGCCGGGAAGCTGTCGCGGAAGGCCTCCAGCAACGGGCGGATCAACAGCACGCCAAGCTTGGCCGGCTTGAACACCACGGTGTTGCCCATGATCAGCGCCGGGATCAGCGTGGTGAAGGTTTCGTTCAGCGGATAGTTGTAGGGACCCATGCACAGCGCCACACCCAGCGGTACGCGGCGGATCTGGCCCAGGGTGTCCTGTTCCAGTTCGAAGCGGCTGGAGCGACGGTCGAGTTCCTTGAGGGCGTCGATGGTGTCGACGATGTAATCGCAGGTGCGGTCGAATTCCTTCTCCGAGTCCTTGAGGTTCTTGCCGATTTCCCACATCAGCAACTTGACCACCGCCTCGCGCTGTTCGCGCATGTGCCCCAGGAAGGTTTCGACGTGCTGGATGCGCTCGGCCACGCGCATGGTTGGCCACAAACCCTGGCCGCGATCATAGGCGCGCACGGCGGCGTCGAGGGCGGTCAAGGCGGTGGCGGCATCAAGCAGCGGCGTGCTGCCGAGGATGACTTGTTCATCGCCGCCAGGGCCGCTCAGGTACACCGGGCTGCGGACCTGGGCGAGGGGACCTGGCCAGGTTTTCAAGACGCCGTCGACCAGGTACTCACGTTGTTCGGTCGGGCCGTCGAGACGGTATTTTTCCGGGATGCTGCCGGCGTCGGGAAACAGGTTGCCAAGAATCTGTGCGGTCATAACGTCGCTACCCCGTGTGTAGTGTCAGCCGTGCGCTTATGGCTAGCCGTTGAAGAATCCAGTTCAAGGGTTATACGCCTTGTTGATGCGGTTTTTTAACTGCAATCGAGCGCTGATGGGCAGAGTAGAGGGGTGAAGGTGTGGCTATTGTGCTTCAAGCGTAGACCGCAATCGGCGTTGGGTGAAACGCGATCTTTTGACCTGGGACCACACAATGGCCGGTGCCGAGGTTAAACTTCGCGCTCTTTCATAAGGAGTTCACATGAGTCACTACCAGCCGGGTATTCTCGCCACCCCTGTTCCGCCTCTCGCCCGTCATATGTTCTTCGCCCTGGAATCAGCCGCGGCACTGCCGGCCGCGCTGGACAAGCTGATGCAACTGGTGGATGGCAAATCGGCGGTGGTCGGTTTCGGTGAATCCCTGGTCAAGGCCCTCGACGGGCATATCGAAGGCTTGCGGGCCTTTGCGGCGCTGACCGGTGTCGGTGTCGACAACCCGTCGACGCAACAGGCGCTCTGGTGCTGGTTGCACGGGGTCGACCGTGGCGAACTGCTTATCCGCAGCAACGCCTTCGAGGCGGCATTGGCGCCAGCCCTGCGCCTGGTGCAAGTGACCGAGGGCTTCCGTCACCGTGACGGCCATGACCTGACCGGCTACGAAGACGGCACCGAAAATCCCCGTGACGAAGCCGCCGCGGCCGCCGCGCTGGTGGGTCAGGGTGCCGAGGGCATGGTGGGCGGCAGCTTCGCCGCGCTCCAGCAGTGGCAGCATGACCTCAAGGGCTTTCGTGCGATGCCGTCCCATGAGACGGATGACATCATGGGCCGTCGCCTGTGCGATAACGAAGAACTCGACGACGCACCGATCTCTGCCCACGTCAAACGCACCGCCCAGGAGAGCTTCGCCCCTGAGGCGTTCGTGGTTCGCCGCTCGATGCCGTGGATCGAAGGCGACCGCGCCGGGCTGATGTTCCTGGCCTTCGGCTTTTCCCTCGATGCCTTCGAAGTCCAGCTGCGGCGCATGAGCGGTCTGGAAGATGGCATCACCGACGGTCTGTACCGTATCAGCCGGCCGATCACCGGCGGCTACTACTGGTGTCCGCCGCTGAAGGATGGTCGACTGGATCTGCGGGCCCTGAGCATTGGCTGAGTAAATGCAAAAGATCGCAGCCTCCGGCAGCTCCTACAGGGGCGCGTAAACCTGTAATTGGATGGACTCGCCCCAGCCGAGGCGTCAATGCGCCACGCTGGCAGTCTAAACAGCCAACGACAGCGAGGGCGAGTCCATGAAAAATCATAGTTCGATTGATCAATCCCTGTCTTCTTCCGATTTGTCGGCCTGCACAACCTTAGCGGTGGATCTGGCCAAGCAGGTCTTTCAGGTCGCCGGTGAAGATGTCCTTGGCCAAGTGCGCTACGAGCAGCGGATCAAGTCGCGTGAGGCGTTTTATGAGTTTCTCCGGCAGCTGCCGCCTCATGTCGTGATTTTGATGGAGACCGGTCCGGGTGCTCAAGCCTGGGCCCGGCAGCTGCAAGACCAAGGCAACCTGGCGCGGATTCTTCCAGCCGGTTTGGTGGCCACCCATCGCAGCGGGCCTAAAAATGATCGCAACGATGCACTGGCGATTTTGCGGGCGGGTCGCGATGAAAAAATCTGCGCAGTACCGGTCAAAAGCGTTGCGGCACTGGCAATGCAGGCGTTGCATCGCGCTCGTCAGGGCTATGTGCGTCGACGCACGGCCGTCAGTAATCAGATGCGCGGCCTGCTGCTCGAGCACGGCGTGGCTTTGGCGCAGGGCGATGTTGCGATCAGCCAGAAAATACCGCGGGTACTGGAGGATGCTACCCAGCCGGTGCCGGGCCTGCTGCGTGAACTGATCGACGAACTGTTGGCCGAGTGGCGCCATTTGGGCGAGCGCATCAGCGTGCTGACGGGACGCCTGGAAGTGGCCGCCAACGCCGACATGACGGCGAAGCGACTGATGACTGTGCGCGGCATCGGCCCAGTCACTGCCACGGCACTGGTGGCCAAGGAAAGCAAGCCTGAGCGATTTCCCAATGCCCGCAAGTTTGCCGCGTACTTTGGCATGGTGCCTGACCAGCACAGTAGCGGGCAGACGGTCCGGCTGGGGGGCATGACCAAGCGAGGTGATGTCTATTTACGCAGCCTGATGATCCAGGGAGCCCATGCGGTGCTGCAACAACTACGACCTGATTCCCAGCAACCCGATGACCGCCGCTTGTTGCGCTGGATGAGCCGGCTGGGCCGTAAGGAGGCTGCGATCAGGCTAGCCAACCGCAACCTGCGAATCGTCTGGGTGCTTTTACAGAATGATCAGACTTATCGTCGCCACGCTGGTGATGGCCAGCAAGCGACGATGAGCCACTGAGCGACAGAGTTCTGCCACCGAGGTACTGACTGTCCGACCCTTTGTTGAAAAAAATTGACCCCAGGTAAGACCGGCGTGGATTGATGCCTAAGCTCCTACTGGCCTTCGAGGCCTGACTGTAATCGGCATACCACGAGCTCTTCCAATTTTGGCCAGATGCCGAAGACGGCTTCCATGAATAGGCCTGATACATAGATGCAACGGGGCGACAGTTTTTCAAAAGCGGGTAGACAGTGGGGGCGAGTCCATACATAGGAGCTGCCGAAGGCTGCGATCTTTTGATCTCCATCTAACGTTATACTCAAACAGTATTTCTCAAGCCCTTCCTTAGAACTCTAAGATCACGTCATAACTCGTTATGACAAGTGATCTTCATGACCGATAACGTTCTATCCCTCAACAGCGTTCCCCTGCACACCCAGCTGCGCGATGTGTTGCGTGCGCGCATTCTCGACGGTGAATACCCGCAAGACAGCCAGATGCCTTCCGAAAGCGAGCTCGGCGCACTGTTCAAGGTCAGCCGCATCACCGTGCGCCAGGCCCTCGGCGATCTGCAGAAGGAAGGGTTGATCTTCAAGATTCACGGCAAGGGCACCTTCGTCGCCAAACCGAAAACCTTCCAGAACGTCAGCACCTTGCAAGGCCTGGCCGAATCCATGACCGGACGCGGCTACGAGGTGATAAACCGCCTGCGCAGCTTCAAGTTCATCGCCGCCGACAAGCTGGTCGCCGAACGCTTGCAGGTCGCCGAAGGCGAGATTGTGGCTCAGATCAAGCGGGTACGCCTGATCAACCGCGAGCCGATTTCGCTGGAAATCACTTACCTGCCCAAAGCCATCGGCGAACGACTGGAGAAGGCCGATCTGGTGACCCGCGACATTTTCCTGATCCTTGAAAACGACTGCGGCCTGGCCCTCGGACACGCCGACCTGGCCATCGACGCGGTGCTGGCCGACAGCGACCTGACCCACGCGCTGAACGTCGAGGCCGGCTCGCCGATCATGCGCATCGAGCGCCTGACCCACGACACCGAAGGCCGTCCAGTGGACTTCGAACACCTTTATTACCGTGGCGATGCCTTCCAGTACCGCTTGCGGATCGACCGGCAAAAAGGGGCGCAGGCATGACCCGAACGACACTCGAACAGGAATACGACATCGTCGTGATCGGCGGCGGCACCGCCGGGCCCATGGCGGCGATCAAGGCCAAGGAGCGCAACCGCGATCTGCGCGTGTTGTTGATCGACAAGGCCAACGTCAAGCGCAGCGGCGCGATCAGCATGGGCATGGACGGCCTGAACAACGCGATCATCCCCGGCCATTCGACGCCGGAGCAGTACACCAAGGAAATCACCATCGCCAACGACGGCATCGTCAATCAGGCCGCGGTGTATGCCTACGCGACCCACAGTTTCGAGACCATCGAACAGCTGGACCGCTGGGGCGTGAAGTTCGAGAAGGATGAGACCGGGAACTACGCGGTGAAAAAGGTCCACCACATGGGCGCCTACGTGCTGCCGATGCCGGAAGGGCACGACATCAAGAAAGTGCTCTACCGTCAGTTGAAACGGGCACGGGTGAACATCACCAATCGCCTGGTCTGCACCCGGTTGTTGACCGACACAGAGGGTGCGGTCAACGGCGTGATGGGCTTCGATTGTCGCACCGCCGACTTCCACGTGATCAAGGCCAAAGCCGTGATCCTCGCCTGCGGTGCCGCCGGGCGTCTGGGTCTGCCGTCCTCGGGTTACCTGATGGGCACCTACGAAAACCCGACCAATGCCGGCGACGGCTACGCCATGGCCTATCACGCCGGGGCCGAACTGGCGAACCTGGAATGCTTCCAGATCAACCCGCTGATCAAGGACTACAACGGCCCGGCCTGCGCCTACGTCACCGGCCCGCTGGGCGGCTACACCGCCAACAACAAGGGCGAACGCTTCATCGAGTGCGACTACTGGAGCGGTCAGATGATGTGGGAGTTCCATCAGGAACTGGAAAGCGGCAACGGCCCGGTGTTCCTCAAACTCGATCACCTGGCGGAAGAAACCATCCAGAACATCGAAGAGATTCTGCACAGCAACGAGCGACCGAGTCGCGGCCAGTTCCACGCCAATCGCGGTACCGATTACCGCACGCAGATGGTCGAGATGCACATCTCCGAGATCGGTTTTTGCAGCGGGCATTCGGCGTCGGGAGTGTGGGTCAACGAGAAGGCCGAGACATCGGTCAAGGGCCTGTATTCGGCAGGTGACATGGCCGCGGTGCCGCACAATTACATGCTCGGTGCGTTCACCTATGGCTGGTTTGCCGGCAACAATGCGGCGGACTTTGTCGCCGAACGCGAATTTTCAGCGCTGGATGCCGAGCAGATCGCAATCGAAAAACAGCGAGTCTACGCACCGCTGGACCGCGAACACGGTCTGCCACCGGCCCAGGTCGAGTACAAGCTGCGGCGCTTCGTCAACGACTACCTGCAACCGCCGAAGGTGACCAAGAAGATGCAGATCGGCCTGCAACGCTTCAGCGACATCCAGCGTGACCTCGATCAGATCAAGGCCCATAACGCCCACGAACTGATGCGCGCCATGGAAGTCAGCATGATCCGCGACTGCGCCGAAATGGCCGCCCGCGCTTCGTTGTTTCGCACCGAAAGCCGTTGGGGGCTTTACCACTATCGCGTCGACCACCCGCAGCGCAACGACAGCGACTGGTTCTGCCATTGCCATCTGAATAAGGGTGAGAACGGCGTGATGACCAGTTTCAAGAAAGCCGTCGAGCCTTACATCATCCCGCTCGACGCCGATGAAATGCAGGCCTACGACCGGTTGCGGGTCGGTGCCGCCGCGGCGTGATGCCGTCCATAAAAGAGAGACCGAACATGGCCTATCAACCCCAGGAAATATTCTTTCGCTCCAATGCCCCCGTCACAGTCGATGAGGACCTTTGCATCGCCCACAAGGGCTGCACCGTGTGCGTAGACGTGTGCCCGATGGACTTGCTGGCGATCAACCCGGCCACGCAAAAGGCCTACATGGCATTCGATGAATGTTGGTACTGCATGCCCTGTGAAAAGGACTGCCCGACCGGGGCGGTGAAAGTCGAGATCCCGTACCTGTTGCGTTAAAAGCCACCCGGCAACACCGGACGCTGAATTGAAAAACACCCCTCGTTTCCCACCACGCCCTGATCGTGGCGGAGACGAACATCCTATAAATGATTCGAGGGGAAACACTCATGATGTTGCGTGCAGCTTTGGCCGGTCTGGTACTGGCTTCATTCACCTTGTCGGCCTCGGCCGAAACCATCCGCATCGCCATTGGCACCCAGGACACCACGATCAACTGCGCCGCCGGCGGCCTGTTGATTCGCGAACTCGGCCTGCTGGACAAATACCTGCCCCACGACGGCCAATACAAGGACGCCAAGTACGAAGTGGAGTGGAAGAACTTCACCAGTGGCGCGCCGCTGACCAACGAGATGGTCGCCGGCAAGCTCGATTTTGGCGCCATGGCCGATTTCCCCGGTTCGTTCAACGGCGTGGCGTTTGAAGCGGCGGGCAGGCACAGCCTGTTTATCAGCGTGCTTTCCGGCAGCACCAAGGGCAGCGGCAATGGCATCGTGGTGCCGAGTGCATCGGGCGTGCAATCGCTGGCCGAACTCAAGGGCAAGACCATTTCCGTGCCGTTCGCGTCCACCGCCCATGGCATGTTGCTGCGGGCCGTGGCGGCCCAGGGTTGGGATCCGCTGAAAGACGTGAACATCATCGCCCAACCGCCGGAGGTCGCCGGCTCCGCGTTGCAGGCCGGCAAGATCGACGCCCACGCCGACTTCGTGCCGTTCGCCGAACTGTTCCCGAGCCGCGGTTTCGCACGCAAGATCTACGACGGTTCCCAGGCCGGCGCGCCGACTTTCCATGGTGCGTTGGTCGATCAGAGCTACGCGAAGAAGTACCCGGAAATCGTCGTCGCCTACCTGCGCGCCAGTATCGAGGCCAACCAGTTGCTCGCCGCCGAGCCGGAGAAGTACAGCGAACTGATCGCCAAAGTCACCGGGGTCGATGCCGAGGTCAACTATCTGTTCCACGGTCCGCTCGGTGTGCAGACACGCGACCTGAGCTGGAAACCGGAATACCGCCAGGCCGTCGGCACTGCCATCGACACCCTCAAGTTGCTGAAGAAGGCCGATCGCGGACTCGATCTGAATACTTTCATTGACGACCAGTACATCCGCGCCGCGTTCAAGGCTTCGAACCTGGACTACACAGTGCAGCTTGCGGATTACAAGCAGACGCCGCTCAAGGCGGTGGATGCGTCGAGCGGCAAGGCCATCACCGACTTCAGCCATGTGGCCGAGATCTGGGTGCGCGGCGAGCCGAAAGTCCGTCAGTACGCCTCGGCGCAAGCGGCATTCACCGCGCTGGCTGCACTGAAGCAGGAAGGCAAGAACATCCGCGCGGTGTATGCCCAGGCGAGCGACAGCGGGATCAAGTTGCTGGCGGATCAGGCGTGGTTTGCCAGTGATGCGAAAGGGCGCCTCAGCGCGTTTCTGCTGAAAGGCCAGGCCCAGCAATTCGCCACGGCCCAAGGCGGCAAGGTGTTCGACTTCACCGATGCCACCACGCAAGCCGTTGCTGTCCGCTAACCCCCAGAACACCACGATCCACCCTGTAGGAGCGAGCACGCTCGCGAAGAACCCGAGGGCGACTCGGGGCATCAGGTTGCCAGCGTTATCGTTGACGACCATCGCGAGCGTGCTCGCTCCTACAGGGATTCCGGTTGAGAGGAATTATTGTGAACGGATCATTTAACCGCTGGATCCCCCGAGCCGCCTCACTGCTGCTCTGCCTGCTGTTCTGGCAACTCGCCGCCAGTCACCACTGGAACCTCGGCCTGGTGACCTTCGCCAACGTCCCGACACCGCTTGCCGTGATTGAAGCGGCGCTGGGCCTCGGCGACTCCGGCAAACTCGCCCAACACCTGAGCAGCAGCCTCAGCCGGGTGTTCGTCGGTTACCTCGCGGCGCTGATCATCGGCATCAGCCTGGGCCTGGCTATCGGTCGCTCGAAATGGGCCGAAGACTTGCTGCTCCCACCGCTGGAAGTGCTGCGCCCGATCCCCGCCGTGGCCTGGATTCCCCTGGCGATCCTGATGTTTCCCTCGTCCGAGCTGTCGATGTTCTTCATCACCTTCACCGGGGCCTTGTTCCCGATTCTGCTCAACACTGTGCATGGCGTCGAAGGCGTTGACCCACGGCTGATCGCCTCGGCGAAAAGCCTCGGGGCAGGGCGCCGGGCGATGCTGCTGGAAGTGATCCTGCCGGGCGCTGCGCCGAGCATCATCACCGGCCTGGCCATCGGCATGGGCACGTCGTGGTTTTGCCTGGTGACCGCCGAGATGATCTCCGGCCAATACGGCATCGGCTATTACACCTGGGAGTCCTACACCATCCAGAACTACCCTGACATCGTAGTCGGCATGTTGCTGATCGGCGTACTCGGGATGGGCAGCAGTCTGCTGATCAAACGCCTGGGCGGCGTGTTCACGCCCTGGCATCGACCACGAGGAAAAGCCTGATGAGCGTTATTCAACAGCCTGAAGGGCGGATCGATATCCGCGGTTTGTCGATCAGCCTGGGCGAGGGCAGTGCCGCTTTTGAAGCTGTGCAGGGCCTCGATTGCCAGATCGATCCGGGGCAGTTCGTTTGCATCCTCGGGCCGTCCGGTTGCGGCAAGTCCACCTTGCTCGGTGCCCTGGCCGGTCACCTGCAACCGCGTGCTGGCAGCCTCAAGGTCGATGGCACGGCGGTGTCCGGCCCGTCGCCGCAACGCGGCATGGTGTTCCAGCAACACACGCTGTTTCCCTGGCGCACGGTACGCGACAACGTCGCCTTCGGCCTGAAAATGCGCGGCATCGCCAAAGCCGAACGGCACCGGGCCGCCGATGAAATCCTAGCGCTGGTGGGCCTCGACGGTTTTGCCGAACGCTGGCCGGATCAGTTGTCCGGTGGCATGCAGCAGCGGGTGGAAATCGCCCGGGTGCTGGTCAACCGACCGCGCCTGTTGCTGATGGACGAGCCGTTCGGCGCCCTCGATGCCTTGACCCGCTTGAACATGCAGGAACTGCTGCTGGAGATCTGGACGCGGATTCGCACCACCGTGGTGTTCGTCACCCATGACATCGACGAAGCGCTGTTCCTTGCTGATCGCCTGCTGGTCATGAGTACGCGTCCCGGCCGAATCATCGAAGACCTGCGCCTGGATTTCCCCCGGCCACGCACCACCGAACTGGTGACGAGCCATGAATTTTCTCGCTTGAAGCGTCACTGCCTTGAGTTACTGCGTCACGAAGATGGTCGGCAGCTTCCCCGCCTGAACCCTCTCGGACTTCCCCCAGAAAACAAACTGCCGCGATTTGCCCTATGACCTCACTATTCGATGTAACCGATAACGATGACATTCTCGTCCTGCAACCGCGCCTGACTGACGACGATGCCGGCGTGCGCCGCATCGCCTTGATCGACCTGGCCGACCTGGAAGAACCGGATGGCCTGCTGTGGCTTGTCAATCGACTGTCTGAAGACCCGGCCGAAGAAGTCCGCGCCGAAGCCGCGCGGTTGCTGGAAGCCTGGGAGGATGAACCCGTGGTTGAAGCGCTGTGCCAGGCGCTGACCGATCCATCCGCAACGGTGCAAGCTGCCGCCGCGCAAAGCCTCAGCCTGCTCAAGAGCGGAGCGGCAGGAAGGGTGATTCTACCGTGGACCGGGCATGCCGACATCGGCGTGCGCATTGCTGCGTTCAGGGCCTTGCGCGAGTTGCGCTATCCAGAGGCGGCCTCGGCGGCGCTGTTTGCGTTGGGCGATCAGGACGCCAATGTCCGTCGTGAAGCCGTTGGTGTGCTGGGCTGGCTCAAACAGCTCGATGCCTTGCCGGCCCTGGCGCGCCTGGCCAGTGATGACCCGGACACCGAAGTACGCCGCGCCGCCACCGGTGCGCTCGGCCTGGCATCTGACGCACAGGTGCTGCCGGCATTACGCCAGGCATTGCAGGACCAGGCCTGGCAAGTGCGCGAAGAAGCCGCCACCACCCTGGGCAAGGTCGGACACATCGACGCCGGCCCGGCCTTGGTCGAAGCCTTGAGCGACGATTACTGGCAAGTTCGCCTGCGCGCCACCCGCAGCCTCGGTCGCTTGCGCTACACCCCGGCGCTCGACCCGCTGATCGAAACCCTCGGCCACCGCATCAGCAACCTGCGCAAGGAAGCCGCCCTGGCCCTCGGTGAGTTGAACGAGAAAGGCGCCATCGCACCACTGCTGGCCGCGCAGGACGATGGTGATCCGGAAGTGCGCAAGGCCGTGCGCATTGCCCTGAGTCAGCTGCAATGAACCCGGTGGCCATCGGCAATTCGCGCAGCAGGCAACTGCTGCGGTTGAACTGGCCGGACGGCCGCGAGCAGTGGCTGGATCATGCCGAGTTGCGCCGCCAGTGCCCGTGTTCGCAATGCCGGGCGTTTCGTTTGCGGGGGACGCCGCCGATGGTCGACGCCCGCGTACGCCTGATCCAGGTGAATTCGCAGGGGTATGGGTTGCAATTGGTGTTCAGTGATGGGCATGCGCGGGGGATCTATCCATGGGCTTATCTCTCCATCATGACCTGAACTCTGTAGGAGCTGCCGCAGGCTGCGATCTTTTGACTTTGTTTTTAAGAAAAACAGATCAAAAGATCGCAGCCTGCGGCAGCTCCTACAGTGGCCTATGCTGCGAATACAGGTTCAGTAACGGCTCGGATAAACGCGTCATCCACAGTCTTTGTTCCATACCGATGCATGAATTCATTTCCATTGGCGAAGCGATTGAAGCGTTGTTGGCTGATCATATAGAAATAATCACAGTGGCTGATCACCTCCTCAACATTGTGAGAAGAAACCAGAATGGCAGTGCCTTCCTTTGCCGCGCCGTGAAGGCATTGCCAAATATAGTGACGAAACTCCGGATCTACACCTGCGGTAGGTTCGTCGAGAATCACGAAGTCTGCAGGCATTGAAAGGAGCGTGAGGGTAAAGAACCAGCGTGTTTCTCCGTAACTGCACAGCGCCGATTTTTTGTTCCATATGTCTTGGTAGCGACTCACTATCGCAGGGCTCCAAGCAGATAGTTTTTTCAAGGTTTTGTCTTGTGTCATGGGTTCACTTGAAGACAGTGCAGTCACCATTTTAAAAATATCACGCATGCGAAGCGGCGGGGGAGTGCTAATGATTTGAGAGAGGTATAGAAAGTGACTGAAGTCGTTTTTTATCAAGCCTGAGTTTGCTTTTTTAAGTTCACAGACAATGTCAAAAAAAGACGTTTTGCCTGATCCGTTGGGTCCTAGAATGCCGACAATTTCACCTTGAGATACTTCGAGGGAAGCTTGGGTCAAAAGGGTTTTGTCTGGGTAGGCGAAATCAATGCCTTGCGCCTTGAATGTTTTCATTAGTATCGACTCCACACGGGGTTGATTCTTAGACGCTTGAAAGTTTTGTGCAGCGTTATGATAAATACAGTAATTATTGTTCCCGTAATGAACTTGTTGGATTCAAGGCCTTGCTCCATTAAGTGGCTTGCAAGTGTTAGAGGATTTGCAAGATTTAAACTGTCGGTGATGTAGTTGGCTGTACTGGTACTCACCACGCCGAGAATCAGCATGCAGAACGAAAAAATGGACAGCAATGTATTCGAGTTTTGGAAATTGATTGGCAGCAATGAAAATGCTGCGCCGAAAGCGCAAAACATGATGAAGCAAATGTAAAAGCGTAACGCGATATTCAATAGCTCCGCTGCGGCATAGTGTCCAAATGGAAGTTTGGTTGTCAGGTAAAAAGTTGTGCAATATGCTATTGAAATCAAAGAGTATGCAAAAAAGTGCGATAACAGAAAAATCAGTTTCGAATCCTGGGAGTAGATAAATGACCGGGTGAATCCGCTTTCTCTTCTTCCGATGATGTAGAAAGCAAAACCAAACAATGCGACGCTAGATGAAATGTAGGCATAGAACCATGCTGATATCGATGTGTAGTTTTTCAGAAAATAGTTCGGGTCTTGCCTGGTTACTGCAAAAAAATAGAACATTGCACAGGGTGATATCATGATCCAAAAGAAGGCGATTGGTTCTTTTAGTTGTTCTTTGATAAATATGGGTGTTAGGGATAGAACTCTGGGGAGGATGTTTTTGGTCATGATCAATTTCTCTACGGGTACGGAGTCATCTTTTTGGTTTTTACTCGTTGTATTTGCCACGTGCAAGTGGTGGAATTTTGCGTCGTAGGAAGTTTCTTTTGGATTTCAGGACGGGTCTTACATGATTTTAGGAAGTGAAAATTGTTCGTTTTGGTAGTGGGGGTGTGAATTTTAGAGATATGGCTTTGGAAGTCTTTAAAAAACTGAGTTTTAGTTTTTTGGCGGTGAGAAGAAACTATGCTGGCGTAGATAAAGATTTTCTGTAGGACTAAATGTGCGATTTTCTTTTTTTGATAAGCGGTTACTTTTTTGAATTTCTCTTTTTTTTCAACAAAGCGACAGGCGGTAGTTCTCGCTTTTGGATAAGTCAATCTGCAGGAGTGAAAAACGGAATACCGCCTTCGCTGGCAATCCTAAATTCAGCGCAAGATTCAAAGGCCAAATCGCCAGCAAGCTGGCTCCTACAGAGTGGGGACTCAGAAGGTTTTGCTGACGCTAGCCACTACGGTTGCGCTGCAGACGTCATCGAAGCCCCAATTGCTGATGCACTGGCTCTTCGACAGGTCAGTGTCGATATAGCTCAGGCCCAGCATCACCCCCGCCAGTTCATGGGTCAGCTTGACCTCCCATTCGTGGTACGAATCCTCGGCTTCACCCGAGCTCGAATATAGGTGCGGGTCCTTGAAGTCCATCAGGCCATAGCGCAGTTTCAAGCCCACTTCGTAGGGCAATTCAGTTTCGTAACCGACGTAGCTGTAGAGCGAGTTCTGTTGGCTGTCGATACCCGGCGCATCGTCGGAATAATAAGCCGCGAGTTTCACCCCATAGACGCTGAGAATCCCGTAGACCTCGCTCTGATTGAACTGGCTCTCTTTCGGATACGAGTATTTGAGATAGCCCAGGTCGAGGCTCACGTCATCGGTGGCCTGCCACAGCCAACCGGCGTAGTAATCGACTTCCTGCCGGGTTTTCAGGCCACCGCCAAAATCGACGTTGGAACTCCACGCGCCCAGGTACAGGCCGCTGCTGTGGGCCAGCGTGATGGAGCCTTGTAGGGCCGGATCATTCTGGGTTTGCGAGATGCCGCGGGTGCGGTAGTCGCTGGCCAGGGTCACATCCATCAACAACGAGAAATCATCGTTCAAGGGCACGGCCTGGCTGCTCAAGGGCAGCAGGCTCAAGGAACCGAGGGCGAACAGGGTGAAAGCTTTCATGGGGGGGACTTCCCGCTATTGTGATTGTTATGGGCAGATGTCGGGCAAGGCTGCGCAGTGCCTCGTGTCGAGAAACACGAGGTCGGGCAGGGAAGGCGTTGCAGTTTTTTACTAGAGGGTTTGTGCGTAGACCTGACGGCCGGCGAACCAGGTCTGCAGCACCTGGGTATCGTTCAGGGCTTTCTCATCGACGCTGAACACATCGCGGTCGACCACGATGAAGTCGGCCTGTTTACCGGCACTCAGCGAGCCGATCTGTTTGTCCAGGCCCATGGTGCGGGCGGCGTTGAGGGTGTAGGCGTAGAACATGGTTTCGCGGTCGATGCGTTCATCGGCGTTGAGTACCCCAAGCGGACCCTCCCGGGTGATGGCTTGGGCCATGGCGTTCCACGGGTTGGGCGAAGACACTGCCCAGTCACTGGCCCCGGCGATGGTCGCGCCCTGTTTGAGCAACGAGTGCGCCGGGTACTGGTAACGGAACGCCTGGGCGCTGATGTAAGGCTTGATCATGTCCAGGGTGTATTCATCGCCGCTGGCCCAGAGCAGTTGCATCGAGGCGATGACGTCGAGCGGTTTGAAGCGGGCGAACTCTTTCGGATTGACGATCTGCAAGTGCGTGATGGAGTGGGTCACGCCGCTCTGCCGATCCTTGCGCGCCTGGGCGATGCCGTTCAGCGATTCGCGTACCGCGCGGTCGCCGATGGCGTGGATGTGCACCAGCCAGCCGCGCTGATCGATGGCGCTGACCAGCTCACCGAAGTGCTTCGGATCGATCAACAATTCGCCCGGTTTGTGCGAGTTGCTGTACGGATCGATCATCGCTGCGCTTTGCGCCGGGTATTCGATCACGCCGTCGGCGAAGATCTTGATGCCGGGCAGAGTCAGGTTGGGGATGCCCTGGAACTGTTGGCGGACCTTGTCCAGGGTGTCGAGATCGGCGGGAACGCTTTTCGAATTGGCCACCAGTAGCGCGGCGACGTGGGCGGTCATGCCGCCGCTCTCGGCCAACGCCTTGTACACCGGCAACACACCGACGGTTTTCTCCGTAGGCTTCATTGCAAACACCGGCTCGCCGGGAGCCGCGTTGGCGGCGGGGTCCATCCACGCCGTGATGCCGAGGCTGTTGTTGTAACTCACGGCGGTTTGCGCCGCTTTGAGCATATCGGCGGCACTCGGAACCGGCATTTTCGAGGCAACCCGGTCCCAACCGGCGTCCACCAGAAATCCATTGGGGCTGCCATCGGCGAGTTTGCCGATGGTGTCTTTCTCGGCGTCTGGCAGTTTTTTCAGCAGCGCTGCATCAATGCCTGCGCGTTTGAGCATCACGTTGTTGGCCCAGGCCGTGTGATGGTCGCTGCCGGTGAATACCACCGGTACGTCGGCCCATTCGCCGTTGTTGAATTTCTTGCCCAAGGCTTCGGCCTGCGCCCAGTAAGCCGAGCTCATGCCGGCCACGTTCAGGACATCGTCATGCCTGGCCTTGCCGTCGTCACGCCATGCCCGCAGGCGTCTTTCCAGCTCATCGAGGTCTACCACTTCGTCTTCCATGTTGGCCGAAACCATCTCCAATCCGCCGAAAATCGCGTGGGAGTGGCTGTCGATCAGACCGGGCATCAGGGTCTTGCCACCCAGGTCGATGACCTTGGTTCCCGAATCTATCAGGGCTTTGATCTGCGCATCGCTACCGACTTGCAACACTTTGCCGTCCTGTACCGCCAGCGCCTGAACCTTGGGCTGGTTGCGGTCGGCGGTGAAGATCTTGCCGTTGAACAGCACCAGGTCAGTCGCCGCCATGGCTTCCAACGAGGCAAAACTGACTGCCAGCATCAAGAGATTCGGGATGAATCTTTTCATTGAATGTTTCCTTGTTATTGCGTCTGATGGCCAGATTAGTGGCTTGGTGCGCTCGGCAGAATGCCTCGCTCACGAAAAACGTTTTTGCCTGAATGGAAAAAGTATGGACAAGTTGGGTGCACTGAACATGTTCGTGGTCACGGCGCAACTGGGCAGTTTCAGTCGCGCCGCCGAGCAATTGGGCAAGACCCCGTCGGCCCTGACCAAAGCGGTCAATCACCTTGAGGCAGAACTAGGCGCGCGTTTGTTCGAGCGCAGTACCCGGCGGATTTTGCTCACGGAATCCGGCCGGCTCTACCTGGAAACTGCGCGCCAGGTGTTGCAGCGTCTGGACGAGGCCGGCGAAGAAATCGAGCAGTTGCAACACGGTCTGCGCGGCAGCCTGAAAATCACCGCGCCGCTGGCCTATGGGCAGGCTTTTCTCGATCAGGTGTGTGGCGGTTTTCTTGAGCAGTATCCGCAGATCAACCTGCAAGTGGACCTGTGCGATGACTTCGTCAATCTGCTGGAGAGCGGCCATGACCTGGCGTTGCGCGAAGGTCATGACGACTTGCCGGGGTTGATCGCTCGCGTGGTCGGCAGCAATCGCCTGGCGCTGTGCGCCAGCCCTGAATACCTCGCGCGCAAGGGGCTACCAGTTACCCCGCTAACCCTCGACGACCACGAATGGTTGCTGTATCGCCACCCGTTGCTCAGCCGCGAATTCTGGTGGGCCGAGCGCGACGGCCAGCGCTTGAGCCTGCCGCAGCCCCAGTCGCCACGGTTGCGCAGCGACAACTACGATTTGTTGCTGGCCAATGCTTTGGCCGGGCGTGGTTTGTTGCATACGCCGTTGTGGAGCGCGGCGCCGTACATCGCCGATGGGCGACTGGTGCGGGTGATGGCCGACTACGACATCGACCCGGACAGCTTTGGTCCGCACATCCTGGCGGTGTATCCCAGCCATCGGCGGGCCACGGCCAAGGTGCTGGCGTTTATCGATTACATCGCAGCGTATCTGGCTGATACCCAACACTGATGTCGGCTGACACGCCGCCATCGCGAGCAAGCTTTGCTCCTACAACGGATTGGTGACGTGCCTGAATTTTGTAAACACCACCGTCCTCCTGTAGGAGCAAAGCTTGCTCGCGATGGACGTGAACAATAACGCGTCGACCGGCGGTTCCTGCAAGTCCTTGCCAGGAAAATACGGAAAGAGTACAAATGTACTCCATGACGACTCTGACTCCCCGCCGTACCGCCATCCTGACCTTTATCCGCGAGCGCATCGCCGAGCACGGTCAGTCCCCGAGCCTCGCTGAAATCAGCGAGGCGTTCGGTTTTGCCTCCCGCAGCGTGGCGCGCAAGCATGTGCTGGCACTGACCGAAGCCGGGTTTATCGAGGTCAACCCGCATCAGGCTCGGGGCATTCGCTTGCTCGGGCAGCCACCGCGCCCCGAGCTGCTGAACATCCCGGTGCTTGGCCGGGTGGCGGCCGGTGCGCCGATCGGTGCCGATGCCGAGGTCCATAGCCGCTTACTGCTCGATCCGGCGATTTTCTCCAGGGCTCCGGACTACATGCTGCGGGTTCGCGGCGACTCGATGATCGAGGACGGGATTCTCGACGGCGACCTGGTGGGTGTGCACCGCAGCCCCGAGGCCGTCAACGGCCAGATTGTCGTGGCGCGACTCGACGGCGAAGTCACCATCAAGCGCTTTGAGCGGGGCGGCGAGACGGTCCGCCTGTTACCGCGCAACCCGGCGTACCAGCCGATCATCGTCGAAGCCGATCAAGACCTGGCCATCGAAGGGGTGTTCTGCGGTCTGGTGAGGCAAGGCTGATGGGTGCCGTCGTTGCGCTGGATACGCTGTTCAATGGCGGCCAGGTCTGGAAGGGCCGGCCTGCGCCCCCGGCCGTCAGCCCGCAACCCACCGGGCATGCCGCACTGGATGCGGCGCTGCCCACGGGCGGCTGGCCTGAGGCGGCGCTGACGGAAATCCTCCTGGCCGGGCAGGGCGTGGGCGAGTTGCAACTGGTGTGGCCGGCGCTGGCGCGGCTGTCGTCGGCGGGCGAGCGCATCGTGCTGGTGGCACCGCCCTACGTGCCATACCCCCAGGCCTGGCAGAACGCCGGGGTCGATCTGCGCCAGTTGTCGATCATCCAGGCCAGCGAGCGCGATGCGTTGTGGGCGGCGGAGCAATGCCTGCGTTCGGGCAGTTGTGGCGCGGTGTTGTGCTGGCCGCACAAGGCAGATGACCGCGCCTTGCGCCGCTTGCAGGTGGCGGCGGAAACCGGCTCGACCCTGGCGTTCGCCTATCGTTCGCTTAGCGAAGCGATCAACCCGTCGCCGGCGGCCCTGCGCATCGCCATCGATGCCAAGCCTGCGCAACTGCGGATACTCAAGTGCCGCGGCGGCTTGGCCCGCTCGGGGCCGATTGCCTTCGCCGTGGGGCATTGAGGTTGCCATGCGCTGGGTCTGTATTCTGTTCCCACAATTGGCGCTGGACGCGGTACTGCGTCAGCGCGCCGACCCCGAAGAGCCGCTGGCGCTGCTGACCGGCCCGGCCCAGCGTCGGGTGCTGCAGGCGGTCAACGGCCCGGCGCGGGCGCTGGGTCTGCGTCGCGGCCAGTCCATGAGCGCCGCCCAGGCCTTGAGCAAGGGCTTTGCCACCGCCGAGTACGACGTCACCGACATCGAACACTGGCAGCAATTCCTGGCCGCCTGGGCCTATCGCTTCAGTTCCCAGGTCAGCGTGCATTACCCGCGGGCGCTGGTGTTTGAAATCGAGTCCAGCCTGGGCTTGTTCGGTGCCTGGCCGCAATTTGAGGCGCGACTGCGCAACGAACTCGGCGAACTGGGCTTTCGTCACCGCATCGTCGCCGCGCCCAATCCGGTGGCAGCGCGGATGCTGGCCAACGCCTATGACGGCCTGGTGGTGCCCGACGAGCAAGCCTTGCAGCATCACCTCGGGCAATTGCCCGTCGACCGCATCGGGCTGCAGGCCAGCGTCGCCACGGCATTGTCGCGCATGGGCCTGCGCACCTTGAATCAAGTGCAGGCGTTGCCCCGGAATAGCCTGGCCCGGCGTTTCGAGGCCCAAGTGCTCAAGCACCTGGATGCCTTGCTGGGTACACGACGTCTGGCGCTGGCGTTCTACCTGCCGCCGGACCGTTTCGATGTACGCATCGAGCTCAATTTCGATGTGCAATCTCATCAGGCCTTGCTGTTTCCGTTGCGTCGATTGACGGGGGATCTGTCGGCGTTCCTGTGCGGCCGGGACAGCGGTGTGCAGCGTTTCGACCTGCACCTGGAGCACGCCGGATTGCCGGATACGGTTATCAAGGTCGGCCTGCTCAGCGCCGAGCGTGACCCGGCGATGCTGTTCGAACTGGCTCGGGGGCGGCTGGAGCAAGTCCAGGTCGAGGCCCCGGTGCGCGGTTTTCGTCTGCGCGCCGAAGACTTGCCGAGCTTCGTGCCGCAGTTCCAGGAGCTGTTCGACGATCGCCCGCAGCAGACCTTGCCCTGGGAGCAACTGCGCGAGCGCCTGCGCGCACGGCTGGGGGATGACGCGGTGCATGGCCTGCGCTTTCAGGCCGATCACCGGCCCGAGTGCGCGTGGCAGGCCAGTGCCGACAATCAGCCCTGCGCGCGATTGCCGACCGTGCAGCGCCCGGGCTGGCTGCTGACCGAGCCGCTGGCGGTGCACGAAGGCTCGACGCGCATCCTCATGGGACCGGAACGCATCGAGTCCGGCTGGTGGGACGGCGATGACGTGCGTCGTGATTACTACCTGATCGAAACCCGTGCCGGCCAGCAGGGTTGGGCCTACCGGGTGGTGGGCGATGGTGGTCCGTTGTGGCTGCAGGGCTGGTTCGCATGAACGCCGAATATGCCGAGCTGCACTGCCTGTCGAACTTCAGTTTCCAGCGCGGTGCTTCCAGTGCCCTCGAGTTGTTTCAACGGGCGAAAAAACAGGGCTATCAGGCCCTGGCGATCACCGATGAATGCACCCTGGCCGGTATCGTCCGCGCCTGGCAAGCGGCGAAGTCCGTGGAGCTGCCACTGATCATCGGCAGTGAAGTGCGCATCGAGAATGGCCCAAAACTGGTGTTGCTGGTGGAAAACCTCGAGGGTTACCAGACGCTGTGCCGACTGATCACCCGGGCCCGACGCCGTACGCAGAAAGGTCAGTATCAAGTGCTGCGCGAAGACTTCGGCGAACCGTTGCCAGGGCTGTTGGCGCTGTGGGTGCCGGACGCGGTCAATGACGTTGAACAGGGCCATTGGTTGAAGCACGCCTTTGCCGAACGGCTGTGGCTGACGGTCCAGCTGCATCGCGGTCAGGACGATACCCGGCGACTGGACGATCTCCTGGGGTTGGCCAGGGAACTGCGAATTCCTGCGGTGGCCAGCGGCGATGTGCACATGCATGCGCGCGGGCGCCGTGCCCTGCAGGACACCATGACCGCGATCCGTCATCACTTGCCGGTGGCCGATGCCGGGTTGCGCCTGCACCCCAACGGCGAACGGCACCTGCGCAGCCTCGATGTGTTGCGCGAGCTCTATCCGCCAGCCTTGCTCGACGAAACCCTGAACATAGCCCGGCGCTGCACCTTTGATCTTGGTCAGTTGCGTTATCAGTATCCGCGGGAGCTGGTGCCCGATGGACACAGCGCAGCGTCCTGGCTGAGGGAATTGACCGAGCGTGGCATTCGCGAGCGATGGCCCCAGGGTGCAAGCGAGAAGGTGCGCGGGCTGATCGACAAGGAACTGGGGCTGATCGCCGAGCTGGGCTATGAGAGTTATTTCCTTACCGTTCAGGACATCGTCGCCTTCGCCCGGCGCGAGAAAATTCTCTGTCAGGGCCGAGGTTCGGCGGCGAACTCGGCGGTGTGTTTCGCCTTGGGCATCACCGAGATCGACCCCGACCGGATGAACATGCTGTTCGAGCGCTTTCTTTCCAGGGAGCGCGACGAACCGCCGGATATTGATGTGGACTTCGAGCACGAACGCCGCGAAGAAGTCTTGCAGTACGTGTTCCAGCGCTATGGGCGGACCCGCGCGGCGTTGACCGCCGTGGTCAGCACCTACCACGCAGCCGGTGCCGTGCGCGATGTGGCCAAGGCGTTGGGTTTACCGCCGGACCAGATCAATGCCCTGGCCGATTGCTGTGGTCACTGGAGTGATGAAGCACCGCCCGTGGAGCGCCTGCGTGAAGGCGGTTTCGATCCCGAGAGCCCGGTGCTGCGCCGGTTGTTGAGTTTGACCCGACAACTGATCGGTTTCCCCCGGCACTTGTCCCAGCACCCCGGCGGTTTCGTGATTTCCGAGCATCCCCTGGACAGTCTGGTGCCGGTGGAAAATGCCGCCATGGCCGAGCGCACCATCATCCAGTGGGACAAGGACGATCTGGACGCGGTCGGCCTGCTCAAGGTCGATATCCTCGCGCTGGGCATGCTCAGCGCGATTCGTCGTTGTCTCGATTTGCTGCGTCGTCATCGCAACCTGGACTTGAGTCTGGCGACGATCCCCTCCGAAGACTCGCTGACCTACGACATGATTGGCCGCGCCGACACCATCGGCGTGTTCCAGATCGAGTCCCGGGCACAAATGTCGATGCTGCCCAGGCTCAAACCCCGCGAGTTCTATGACCTGGTGATCGAGGTGGCCATTGTTCGCCCCGGTCCGATTCAGGGCGGCATGGTGCACCCGTACCTGCGGCGCCGAAACAAGGAAGAACTCGAAAGCTATCCCTCCGAAGAGTTGCGCGAGGTGTTGAAACGTACCCTCGGCGTCCCGCTATTCCAGGAGCAAGTGATGCAGATCGCCATCGTCGCCGCCGACTACAGCCCCGGCGAAGCCGATCAGTTGCGCCGCTCCATGGCTGCCTGGAAACGCCATGGTGGACTGGAACCCCATAAGGATCGCCTGGCCGCCGGGATGAAGAAAAAAGGCTACAGCGCGGAATTCGCCGCGCAGATTTTTGAGCAGATCAAAGGCTTTGGCAGCTACGGTTTTCCCGAATCCCATGCCGCCAGTTTTGCCTTGCTGACCTACGCCAGTTGCTGGTTGAAATGCCACGAACCGGCGGCCTTCGCCTGTGCCCTGATCAACAGTTGGCCCATGGGTTTCTACAGCCCGGACCAGATTCTGCAGGACGCGCGCCGTCACCATTTGCAGATTCGCCCGGTAGACGTGCGGGCCAGCGACTGGGATTGCAGCCTCGAACCGATTGCCGGTGCGCAACCGGCGATTCGCATGGGTTTGCGCATGATCAAGGGCTTTCGCGAGGACGATGCCCGGCGCATCGAGGCGGCGCGTTCGAAAGGCGCGTTTGCCGACATCGCCGACCTTGGCGAACGGGCATGCCTGGATGCTCGCGCCCAGGAACAACTGGCCGATGCCGGTGCATTGCGGGGGCTGGCCGGTGACCGGCATCGAGCGCGCTGGGAAGTGGCGGGGGTGCAAAAGCAGCTCGGCCTGTTTGCCGGCCTGCCCCGTCAGGAGGAGAGCGCGGTGGCGCTGCCCAAACCCACGGTCGGTGAGGACCTGCTGGCCGATTACAACAGCCTCGGCACCACTCTCGGGCCGCATCCGCTGGCCTTGTTGCGCGGTGAGTTGAAAGCCCGGCGCTGCCGCAGTTCGAAGGAGTTGCTGGATGTGGAGCATGGGCGACCGGTCAGCGTCGCCGGGCTGGTGACCGGGCGACAACGCCCGAGCACCGCCAGTGGCGTGACCTTCGTCACCCTGGAAGACGAGTTCGGCAACGTCAACGTGGTGGTCTGGCGCGACCTGGCGGAGCGCCAGCGCCAGGTGCTGGTGGGCTCGCAGTTGCTCAAGGTGGA
Organism: Pseudomonas sp. LBUM1649; assembly: GCF_059716155.1. NCBI lineage: Bacteria > Pseudomonadati > Pseudomonadota > Gammaproteobacteria > Pseudomonadales > Pseudomonadaceae > Pseudomonas > Pseudomonas sp. LBUM1649. Next base: position 3,988,196 of record NZ_CP166807.1, on the reverse strand, counting down.
TGGGCGCTGGGAGAAGGAGGGGGAGGTGCGGCATTTGATTGCCGGGCGCTTGAGCGACCTGAGCCCGCTACTGGACGGCATCAGTGTGCGCAGTCGCGATTTCCGCTGACCTGTGGCGATGGTGCTATGTGGTGGTGGAGCTTTTTGTGGCGAGGGGATTTATCCCCGCTCGGCGGCGAAGCCGTCGTAAAACCAGTGAATGCAGTTTTTCTGAAACTACTGCGGTAGCAGGTTTTGGGGCCGCTTCGCAGCCCAACGGGGATAAATCCCCTCGCCACATAAGCCCGCTCCCACAGGTTATGTGTGAAGGCGGATTACTTGGCGATTGGCCAAAACCGTTCCCCACCGCCCGGTGCATCCGTCCACGCCTGCAAGGAGCGGGTCGGCAGGTCGAAGTAATCCCGCGTGCGCGCATACCCATGCCCACCCATCCGCCCGATCGCATCAAGCCCCAGCTGATCGATGTACAAAGTCTTCGGGTCGATCAGCTCATCCCGCACATGGGCCATCAACACTTCGCCAAAGATGATCTCCCGCGACTGGCCGATGGACAGCGCCATCATCCGCCGGCATTCCAGGGCCACCGGAGCCTCGCCGATTCGCGGGCATTTTACCGTGGTGCCGGGGATGGCGGTGAGGCCGGCGGCGGTCAGTTCGTCGAAACCCGGGGCGAAGGGTACGGCGCAAACATTCATGGCTTCCACCAGGGCATCGCTGACGATGTTCACCGTGAACTCCTGGTTGAGCTGGATGTTGCGCGTGGTGTCCTTGGGACTCTGGTCGCCGTAGTTCTCCACGCCCAGCGCAAGGATCGGTGGATCGGCCGACAGCGCGTTGAAAAAGCTGAACGGCGCGGCGTTGACGCGGCCTTCAGCGTCGACGGTGGTGACCAGGGCAATCGGCCGTGGCACCACGCTGCCGATCAGAATCTTGTACTTGTCCCGTGGGCTCAGTTGGCTGAAGTCGAAGCTTTGCATGGGCAGAATTCTCTAAAGGAGTGGATCAATGGCGCAGAGCGGCGCTTGTGCGCTGTAGTCGTCGGCGAACGGGATGGCCGGTTGGAACAGGGTCTTCCAGTCCGGTTGGCCGAAGGTCCGGTCGCTGTGGCTGCGCATCAGTTTTTCGAATTGCTGTTGGGCCTGGCGTTGCAGGGCGGGGTAGTCGACCCCCTGAACCTGACCGTCCTGCATCACGCAGCAGCCATCGATGTAACTGGCGATGCAATCGTCACCGCGCCCGGCCAGGACCAGGTTTTTCAGCGGGTCGAACAGCGGCCCCAGGTGCAGGCCGCGCAGGCTGAACACGGTGATGTCGGCTTTGGCCCCCGGCGCCAGGCGCCCGAGATCGTCGCGGCCCAAGGCCTTGGCGCCGCCCAGGGTGGCAGCGTTATACATATCCAATGTGCTGGTGAGTGAATTGCCGCCCTCCATCAAGCGCGCGATGTTCAAACCCTGGCGCATGTTGTCGAGCAAATCCGCCGGCCAGGTGTCGGTGCCCAGGGCGAAGTTGATGCCCTTGGCGCGATAGCGTCCAAACGAATTCAGCGCCTCGCCATCCCGGGCAAACACCACCGGGCAATGCACCAGGCTGGCGCCGCCATCCACCACCCGTTGCAGGTCGTCATCGCCCCGAGTGTAGATGCCATGGGGCAACAGGCTGCGCGGGGTCAGCAGGCCCATATCCTCCAGCCAGCCCAGCGGCGAAAAACCGCGAAGTTGTTCAACCATTGCCACTTCGCCGAGCCCTTGGCAGCAATGCAAGCGCATCGGGGCGTTGAGTTCCCGGCTGAGTGCGGCGGTGCGTTGCAGCAACGCTGGCGTGCAAGTCTGGATGCGATCCGGCAGCAGCGCTCCGCGAATCAACCCTTCATGAGCACCCTCGAAATCCTGGAAAAACCGCTCGGCCGCATCGAGCCCGGCCATGCCCCGGGCTTCGTCCCAGTGATGGGCCAGCGTGCCGTCGGCCCGCCAGTAACTCATGCCGCTCATGTAGCAGGGGCCGAGGTAGGTGCGCAGCCCCAACTCGGCTGCCACATCCGCCACCGCGGCAAATTCATCATAGGTTTCGGCCCACTCGCGGTAGTACATCGAAGTGATCGGTATGGCCGTGGTGATGCCGTTGCGGATCAATTGGGTGAAGGCGTAGCGGTATTTGAAAACTTCTTCTTCGGGGCTGTAACTTTCCCGTGGGCCGCGCGCCAGATACTGCGCCGACCACATCCGGCCCATGTCGCGTTCGTCGCCGTTGTCCAGGGTCAGCACCGTGGAATCGAGATCGCCCAAGGCATCCAGATCGATGAAGCCAGGACCGATCAGCGCATTGCCGTAGTCGATCCACTGATCCACCGGTCCAGCGTAATCACGCCCGACAAACACAATGCGTGAGCCTTCGAACACCACTTCGCCGTCGCGCCAAAGCACGTGCTGCGAGCCGTCGAACCCGACCACGCAGCTGGCCCGCAAGCCGATGCGTTTCACAGGCGGCTTTCCAACAGGCGACCGCCTGCAGCGATCAACCGCCCACCGCGATAAACCTGCCGCACCGGTCTCGAAACCACGGCTTCGCCCAGGGTCTGCACTGGCATCAGCAGGAAGTCCGCTGGCCGGCCAAGTTCCACGCCATAGCTTTCACAACCCAACGCCCGAGCGCCATTGACCGTTGCCGCCTCAAACGCCGCCGCCAGTTCTTCGTCCTTGTTCAAGTCGAAACGAAACGCCAGCAACATCGCCCGTTCCAGCATGTCGCCGTTGCCCATGGGCGACCAGGCGTCGCGGATGCCGTCCGAGCCCAGGCATACATTCACCCCGGCCTCGCGCAGGGCGAGGAACGGCGGCACCGCGCAATCGGCCGGCGCCGAACTCATCAGCGAAATGCCCAGCGCCGCCAGCCGTTCGGCCAGCGGTTTGACCTGGCTCCACGGCAACATGCCCAGGCAATAGGCATGACTGATCATCACCCGGCCTTGAAGCCCGAAGCGCTGGGTGTAGTCGGCGATCAGGGCGATCTGCCACAGGCCCAACTCGCCCTTGTCGTGCAGGTGAATGTCGACGCCACGGTCGAATTCGCTGGCCAGTTTGAACACGAAGTCGAGTTGCGCGATCGGGTCGTTGTCGATGCCGCACGGATCAAGACCACCGACGTTCTCCACGCCCAGGGCCATGGCTTCGCGCATCAGCTCGGCGGTACCGGGGCGGCTGATCAGGCCGGTTTGCGGGAATACCACCAGTTGCAGGTCGATCAGGTCGCGGTAGGTTTCCCGCAGTTGTTGCATGGCTTCGACATGGCGCAGGCCGAATTCCGGGTCGATATCGACGTGACAGCGCAGGGTCAGCGAGCCACGGGCGATGCAGTTTTCCAGCAGGGCACCGGCCCGTTGCGCGATCGGTGCGGTGACTTCACGCAGGATGCGCCGTTCGTTGGCGATGTAGTCCTTGAGGGTTGGCCCGGCACTGTTCGGGCGCCAGGGTTGGCCCCAGAGGGTTTTGTCCAGGTGCACGTGGCTTTCCACCATTGTGCCGGTGAGCAATTGGTTCTGGCCGTCGATGTCGGTGGCCAGCAGCTCGGTGGTCGAGGCGGGGCGACGTTGGGTGAACCGGCCGTTTTCGATCAGCAGGTCTTCGGCGGGGGCGCCGTAGGGGCGCACGTTGCGTAGCCAGCGGGGTTGGGTCATTGCATACCTCAGATTCTGTGTTGTGTGGAAGGGCCTCATCGCGAGCAAGCTTTGCTCCTACAGGATTAACCCAATACCTGTAGGACCAATGCTTGCTCGCGATGGCCGCGACTCGGTTTCAAGTCAGACGATCAGCCCTTGAGCTTCGCCCAGATCCGGTCCTGCAGTTCCCGCGCCTTGTTGCTGCATTCCTTCTCCGGGCGCAGGCGCGAGGCGAATTCGTCGGGCATGTTGATGGCGTCCATCACTCGCCATTTCGCATCGATCAGCTTGTCGCTCTGGATGCCGTTCGCGTAGGCGATGGCGTTGGACACGGCGGCGGCGTTTTCCGGCTTCATCATCCAGTCGATGAAAATCTTCGCGTTGCCGGGGTGCGGCGCACTTTTCGGCACGGCGAAGTTGTCCTGGAACATCGCCAGGCCTTCTTTCGGATACACGTACTTGATGGTGCTCTTCTGCAACGTGGCCCGCGCTGTAGAACCGTTCCAGTTCTGCATCATGATCACTTCACCGGAAGCCATGCGGTCGACGGTGTTGTCCGAGCTGTACATCTTCAGGAAGGGTTTCTGTTTTTGCAGCAGTTCGAGGATGCGCTTGGCGTCCTGTGGGTTTTCCGTACATTCGTCGACGTTCAGGTAATGGCTGGCGGCGTTGATCACGCTGCTGGAGGTGTCGAGCGCCGCCAGTTGGCCTTGCAGTTCCTTGCGCGGTTCGAAGAACTCTTTCCACGAATCGTCCAGTTTGCCGCCGGGTACCCGCGCGCTGTCATAGGAGAACCCGGTGCTACCCCACAGGTACGGCGCCGAGAATTTGCGGCCGGGGTCGAAGCTCGGGTCGCGAAACGCCGGTTTGACGTACTGGAAGTTGGGCAGGGTCGAGGCATCGATTCGCAGCAGCAGGTTCTGGTTGATCAAGGTGCGCATGATCGATTGCGACGGCACGATCACGTCGTACGCCGCGCCACCGGCCTGCAATTTGGCCAGCAGCGTTTCGTTGCTGTCGTAGCCGTCCATGGTGACCTTGATCCCGGTCTCCTTTTCGAACTTGGCCAGCAGGTCGACCGGGTAGTAATCGGTCCAGTTGTAGAAGAACAGTTCCTTGGGCTCGGCGGCTTGTGCGCCGAACGCAGTGAGTGCGGTGAAGCAACTCAAGGCCAGACCGGCAAAGGCGAAACGCAGGCTTTTCACTTTCATGGACGAACACTCCAGGCTCATTGTTGTTTGCCGCGCTGTCCTAGCCAGAAGGCCAGCACCACCAGCACGATGGAAATCACCAGCATCAGGGTCGAGATCGCGTTGATCTCAGGCGTCACGCCGGCCTTGATCGCGGAGAAGATGTACACCGGCAAGGTGGTCGAACCGGGACCGGCGACGAAGAAGGTCATGATGAAATCGTCGAGGCTGACCACGAATGCCAGTACCGAACCGGACAGCACCGCCGGCCACAACAGCGGCAGCGTCACCCGGCGGAACACCTGCCATGGATTGGCGTACAGGTCGTTCGCCGCTTCCAGCAGGCTCTTGTCCAGGTCATTGAGCCGTGCGCGGATCGGCAGGTAAGCGAAAGGAATGCAAAAGCCGATGTGCGCGACGATCACCGTCAGCAATCCAAGCTTGATCCCCAGCGCCATGAACAACAGCAGGGTGGCCACGGCGGTGACGATCTCCGGCAGGATCAGCGGCAGGTTGATCCCGCCTTCGACCATCTTCTGGCCATAGAACGGACGGTAGGTCGCCAGTGCCGCGAGCAGCGCAATCGCCGTGGCGCAGACCGTGGCGATGCCGGCGACGATGATCGAGTTCAGCGCCGCGGTCTGGATCGACGGGTTGGCCAGGATCCGCCCGTACCAGGCGAACGAGAACTCGGTCCACACCGTCGCCGAGCGGTTGGCGTTGAAGCTGTAGGCGATCAGTACGAAGATCGGCAGGTACAGATAGGCCAGGATCAGCAGGCTGACTTCCCGGGTCATTGGCAGCTTTTTCAGGTGCAGGGCGATCATGCGGTGGCTCCCCGACGAAGAGTGTTGGCGGCGCTGCGGCTATAGAGGGCGTAAAGCACCAAGGACAGCAGCAGAATCCCCAGCAACAGGAACGACAGCGAACTACCCAGGGGCCAGTTGCGCGCGGTGCCGAACTGTTGCTGGATCAGGTTGCCGATCATCAGGGTCTTGCCGCCGCCGAGAATCGCCGGAGTGATAAAGGCACCCAGGCTCGGCACGAACACCAGCAGGGAACCGGCAATCACCCCAGGCATCGACAACGGCAGGATGATCCGCCGCAGCGCGTGCCAGCGATTGGCGCCAAGGTCATAGGCGGCCTCTACAAGACGCCAATCGAGTTTTTCCAGGGTCGAGTAGATCGGCAGGATCATGAACGGCAGGAAGCTGTAGACCAGCCCGACGCTGACCGCGAAGTCGTTGTAGAGCAGGGTGATGCCGCCGGACTGGGGAAACAGCGCGTTGAGGCTCTGGGCGACCCAGCCCTGTTCGCGCAGGATGATCAGCCAGGCGTAGTTGCGGATCAGCAGGTTGGTCCAGAACGGGATGGTGATCAGCAACACCATCAGGTTGCGCCGACGCGGGGTCAGGCTCGACATCCACAACGCCACCGGAAAGCCAAACAGGAAACACAGGACCGTGGTGCCACCGGCCTGGAACACCGAGCGGAGCAGCGCCTGGGCGTAGACCCAGTTCAGCTCCATTTCGCCATCGAAACCTTCCTGGAAAAACAGCTGCACGTAGCTTTGCAATTGCCAGTCGGCCTGCCAGTCGACGCCGCCATAGACGTTGCGCGGCAACAGGCTGATGTAGCCCATGATGCCCAGCGGAATGGCGATCAGGGCCAGCAGGGTCAGAACCACCGGGCTGAGCAACAGCGCGCGGGTGAGGGCTGGGGAAGTGCTGCTGACGCTCATCTCAGGCCTCCATCAACAGGCAGGCGTGGGGTGGCAGGTTGACCGCGACACGGTCACCGACCCCGCGATTGCGGTTAAGACCTTCGTTGTTTTCGCGCAGCATGACTTTGATGTCGTTATTCAAGCGGCACTGGTAGAGGGTCGCGGTGCCGACATACAGCACTGCCTCGATCACCCCGCGCAGGTGATGCGGTTGCGCCGGGTCGACCAGTTGCGATCGTTCCGGGCGGAACGCCAGTTGCACCCGCGAGCCCTCGAAGCCTTGGGCCGGGCAGGGGATTTCCACCGGCATGCCGTTGGGCACGAAGAACTTTTCGTTCTGCTGGCCGCGCTTGAGGTGGCCGGGGAGGAAGTTGATGTCGCCGATGAACTGGGCGACGAACTGATGCTGCGGGCGTTCATAGATATCGTTCGGTGTGCCGATCTGCAGGATCTTGCCGGCGGACATCACCGCGATGCGGTCGGACAACGTCAGGGCTTCTTCCTGATCGTGGGTGACGAAAATGAAGGTAATCCCGGCTTCCTTCTGCACGCGCTTGAGTTCGACCTGCATTTCCTTGCGCAGTTTGAGGTCCAGTGCCGACAGCGGTTCGTCGAGCAACAGCACTTTGGGCTTCGGCGCCAGGGCCCGGGCCAGTGCCACGCGCTGTTGCTGGCCACCGGACAACTCCGCCGGTTTGCGCTTGGCCAGGTGTTGCATTTGCACCAGCGCCAGCATCTCATCGACCCGTTGCGCGATCTGCTTGCGATCAAGACCCTGCATCTCGAGGCCGAAGGCGATATTCTGCGCGACACTCATGTGCGGAAACAGCGCGTAGCTCTGGAACACCGTGTTGACCCGACGCTTGAACGGCGGCAGATCGTTGACCGGTTCACCGGCCAGGCGAATCTCGCCCTCGCTGACATGCTCGAAACCGGCGATGGTGCGTAGCAGGGTGGTTTTGCCGCAGCCGGAGGGGCCGAGCAGGGTGAAAAACTCGTTGTCGGCAATGTCGACAGAAACGTTGTCCAGAGCTGGAGCCAGCCCCGGATCGTCGGAATACCGTTTGGAGACGTTAAGCACTTCGATTGCAACTGGACGACCCATAATGGTGCATTCCTCTAATTATTGTATGCAAAATCTGGATGCAATTTAGAAATACCCGGATTAATCTGTTCATGCAACTCCCTTTTGCAAGGCTGTTCATTCGCCTGGGGCGGGTTGCGTAGCGCTGAAGGAGTCATCGAATGGCGGAAAAGAAGCTGGAAACAACGGTCGACCGCGTCTACCAAGGGGTTTACGAGGCGATCAGCAAACGCTCGCTGCGTCCCGGGATGAAGCTGGGCGAGGCTTCGCTGGCTGAACTTTTCAATGTCAGCCGCACGTCGGTTCGTGCCGCCCTCAAGCAATTGGAAGCCGATGGACTGGTCACCACCGAGCCCAATAAAGGTGCGTCGGTGTCGCTGCCGAGCGATGAAGAGATCCGTTCGTTGTTCGAAACCCGGCGCCTGGTTGAGATCGGCATCGTCAGCGAACTGTGTCGCCGGCGCGATACGGCGGTGACCCGGGATTTGCGCGATCACTTGCTGCTTGAGGATGAGGCGCATCGCAGCGGTGACCACGAACGGTTGATTCACCTGCTCGGCGAGTTCCACATCAAGTTGGCCCGCAGCCTGAACAATCCGGTGTTGCTCGACTGGTTCCAGAAGCTGATCTCCCGGGCCTCGCTGTACGCCGCCGCGCTGGATGACGACAGCCATGAAGCCTGCCGCGACGATGAGCACCTGCGTTTGATCGAGTACATCGAGGCGGGTAACCAGAGCGCGGCGATCGAGCTGACCTGCATCCATTTGAACGGTATCGAGAAGGCGATTCTTGATGTCGCCGCAACGTTGAAAACGGGGTATCACCCGCTCAAGCATTTGATCGAGGTGTAACCCCAATTCCCAGGTCGTTGAAGATCAAATTGGGATTGTGTGGCGAGGGGATTTATCGGAATGCCGCACCACCCCGTTCGGCTGCGAAGCAGTCGTCAACCCATTGCATGCAGTTTGACTTGGAACACTGGGGCTGCTTCGCAGCCCGACGGGGATAAATCCCCTCGCCACGTCGGATCTGGGTTCAGGGTGAGAATCAGCTATACCTCTATGAAACCATTGCCATCCGCGAAGCTCGAAACAAACGGGTGCAGTTACCGGGACGCAGAACCAGTCGATGCAGTTTCTAGAAGATAACCACGGGTGTGCCGGCTGGAACGGCGAGATGGCCGGGCGCATTCGTGCGTTCGACTGGAGCGGGACCGAGCTGGGAAGCCTCGAAAGCTGGTCCAGGAGCTTGCGCAGTGCGGTACAGCTGATGCTCGCGTCACCGCTGCCGATGGTGATGCTCTGGGGCCGGGCCGGCTACATGATCTATAACGACGCCTATTCGACATTTGCCGGCGGGCGCCATCCTTATCTGTTGGGTTCTGCGGTGGAGTTGGGCTGGCCGGAAGTCGCCGAATTCAACCGGCATGTGGTCGACACCTGCCTGGCGGGCGGGACCTTGTCCTACCGCAACAAAGTGCTGGTGTTGCTGCGCGACGGGGTTCCCGAAGACGTCTGGCTGGACCTTTACTACAGCCCGGTCGCCGATGATGACGGGCGTCCTGCCGGCGTCATGGCGATGGTGGTCGAAACCACCGAATTCGTGATTTCCGAACGTCTGCGCCAAGCTGCCGAAAATGCCTACCGCGCCGACAACGAGCGGGTTCGCCTGGCACTCAATGCCGGGGCCCTGCTCGGCTCGTTCGTCTGGGATATCAAGGCCAATACCCTCAGCGGCGATGAGCGCTTTGCCCGCACGTTTTCCTTTCCCCCCGGGCAAAGCCTGGACAATTTGCCCCAGGATTTCGCCCAAGCGCATATCCATCCCGATGATCGCAGCTGGGTTGAGGAGCAGGTCAGGCAATCGATTCAGACCGGTGCGCCTTACAACGCCGAATACCGGGTGCTACGTCCCGATGGCAGTTACCTGTGGGTGCTCGCCAGCGGCTGCTGCGAGTTCGATGAGCAGGGCCAGGCTTTTCGTTTTCCCGGGGTGTTGATCGACATCCACGAACGCAAGACCGCCGAAGAGTCCTTGCTCAAGTTTACCCGCAACCTGGAGCAGCGCGTGGCCGATGAAGTCGAAGCGCGACTGGCGGCAGAAGAGCAATTGCGCCAGTCACAGAAGCTTGAAGCCATCGGCGGCCTTACCGGCGGCGTGGCCCACGACTTCAATAATCTGCTGCAGGTGATTGCGGGTAATCTGCACTTGCTCGCCCGTCATGAACCGGACAATGCCAACGTGCAGCGCCGGGTCACTGCGTCTATTGCCGCGGTTGAACGCGGTGCAAAACTGTCCTCGCAATTGCTCGCGTTTGCCCGTCGCCAGCCCTTGTCCCCGGCGATTTGCACGCCACGGCAGATTTTCGACGGCCTGGGCGAACTGTTGCAGCGTGCGCTGGGGGAAACTATTCAGATCCACATGAGTACCCCCGCCGACCCCTGGTCGGTCTTTGTCGATCGCAATCAACTGGAAAACGCCATCCTCAACCTGATGATCAATGCCCGTGATGCCATGGAAGGCGAGGGCACCATCGAGTTGAGTGCCGATAACATCACCCTCGACCGCGGATTCTGCCTGGGCAAGGGCATCGTTGCCGGTGACTACGTGCGGGTCGCTGTTTCGGACAGCGGCCTGGGCATGTCGCCGCAGGTGCTCGGGCAGGCTTTCGAGCCGTTTTTCACCACCAAGCCCGACGGCCAGGGCACGGGGCTGGGCTTGAGCATGGTGTTCGGTTTCGTCAAGCAGAGTGGCGGGCATATCGAGATGTCGAGCGTCGTTGGGCAGGGCACCCGGGTGCAGATGTATTTTCCGCGCAGCCTGCGCTCGATGGACAGTGAAATACCCCGTGCCGATGTGCAGCAACGGGGCGCGAACGAGCGGATCCTGGTGGTCGAGGATAATGAGGCAGTGCGCGTTTCAACCGTGGAGTTGCTGCGCGAAGAGGGCTATCAGGTGCTCACCGCCGCCAATGCCGACGTTGCCATGCAGATGTTGCTGGAGGGGGCGGCGTTGGACCTGATCTTTACCGACGTGGTCATGCCCGGCCTGATAAAAAGCTCGGACCTGGCGGCATGGGCCAAGGTACAGAATCCCCCGGTGGCGGTGTTGTTCACCTCGGGTCACACCCGTGACATTATCTCGCGCAACCACCAGCTCAGCCCGGATACCCATTTGCTGAGCAAACCTTATGGGCCGCAAGCGCTGACCCAGATGATTCGTACCGTACTAAACGGCTAAATACACCGAACCTGTAGGAGCAAAGCTTGCTCGCGATAGCGTACTGCCTGACACACCGCTATCGCGAGCAAGCTTTGCTCCTACGGGTTCGAGTACATTTGCCAGCATCGCGTCACTCCATTGAACCTTCCATTAAAGGCTGCTCATGACTTCAACGCGCACCTCCAACCCTCCCTCAGGCATGGTCAGGGTGCGCGGCGCCCGGGAGCACAACCTCAAGAACATCGATGTCGACATTCCCCGCGATGCCTTGGTGGTGTTCACCGGGGTGTCCGGTTCCGGAAAGTCGTCGCTGGCGTTTTCGACCCTGTACGCCGAAGCACAGCGCCGCTATTTCGAATCCGTGGCGCCTTATGCGCGGCGCCTGATCGATCAGGTGGGCGTGCCGGATGTCGATTCCATCGAGGGCTTGCCGCCAGCGGTGGCCTTGCAGCAACAACGGGGCACGCCGAGCACGCGTTCCTCGGTGGGCAGCGTGACGACCTTGTCGAGCCTGATCCGCATGCTGTATTCCCGCGCCGGCAGTTACCCGGCGGGGCAGCCGATGCTCTACGCCGAAGACTTTTCCCCGAACACCCCCCAGGGCGCGTGCCCGCAATGCCATGGCTTGGGCCGGGTGTACGAGGTCACCGAAGCGCTCATGGTTCCGGACCCGAGCCTGACCATTCGCCAGCGTGCCGTCGCCTCCTGGCCCATGGCCTGGCAAGGCCAGAATCTGCGGGACATCCTTGTGACCCTGGGCTATGACGTCGATGTGCCCTGGCGTGACCTGCCGAAAAAGCAGCGTGACTGGATTCTTTTCACCGAAGAAACCCCGACGGTCCCGGTCTACGCCGGGCTCACACCGCAAGAAACCCGGGTTGCCCTCAAGCGCAAGATGGAACCGAGTTACCAGGGCACCTTCAGCGGCGCACGGCGCTATATCCTGCACACCTTCACCCATTCGCAAAGTGCGCTGATGAAGAAGCGCGTCTCGCGCTTCATGCTCGGCAGCCCTTGCCCGTTGTGCGACGGCAAGCGCCTCAAGCACGAAGCATTGTCGGTGACCTTCGCCGGCTACGACATCGGCGAACTGTCGCAGATGCCATTGCTGCAAGTCGCCGAAGTCCTCAAGCCGGTGGCGGCCCGACACTATTTGGAAGAAGGTGAAGAGCGCGATGAGGCGGGTGAGGTATTGACCCACCTGCAGACCCGCCAGGCCCGTGAACAGCGCGTGGCCCACGGCGCCAGTGGCCACGCCAACGCCCCCGATGTGCGCCACACGCCGAATCTCTCGGTGGAAAAACGCCTCGCCGCGCAACGCATTGCCCAGGACATGCTGGAGCGGGTCAGCACCTTGACCGACCTGGGCCTCGGTTACCTGGCCCTGGAGCGCAGTACGCCGACGCTGTCGTCCGGCGAGTTGCAACGCCTGCGCCTGGCGACGCAACTGGGCTCGCAGTTGTTCGGCGTGATCTATGTGCTCGACGAACCCTCGGCCGGTTTGCACCCGGCCGATGGTGAAGCGCTGTTCGAAGCCCTGCAACGCTTGAAAGCGGCGGGCAATACCTTGTTCGTGGTCGAGCACGACCTGGAAACCATGCGCCGCGCCGACTGGTTGATCGATGTCGGCCCGGCGGCGGGCGAGCATGGCGGTCGGGTGCTGTACAGCGGTGCACCGGCGGGGCTTGCAAAGGTGACGGATTCGCAGACCCGCGCCTACCTGTTCGCCGAACACGTCAGCCAACCCCGCCGCCCGCGCAAGACTCAAGACTGGCTGCGCCTGGAAGGCGTCACGCGCAACAATCTGGACAACCTCAGCGTCGAGTTTCCGTTGGGCTGTTTCACGGCGGTGACCGGTGTGTCGGGTTCGGGTAAATCCAGCCTGGTCAGCCAGGCGTTGCTGGAACTGGTCGGCGCGCATCTCGGGCGCCCGGGTGCCAATAGTGAAGCGCAGGAGCTGAGCCTGGAAGATGAAGCACCGACCGTCAGTGGCGGGCAGGTCACGGCGGGGTTGGTCTCGATCAAGCGGCTGGTGCAGGTCGATCAGAAGCCCATTGGCCGTACACCGCGCTCCAACCTCGCGACCTACACCGGGCTGTTCGACAATGTGCGCAAGCTATACGCCGCAACGCCCGAAGCGCAGGCGGCGGGGTATGACGCCGGGCAGTTTTCCTTCAATGTCGCCAAAGGCCGCTGCCCGACCTGTGAAGGTGAAGGTTTTGTCAGCGTCGAATTGTTGTTCATGCCCAGCGTCTACGCGCCATGCCCGACCTGCCACGGCGCGCGCTACAACCCCGAGACGCTGGCGATCACCTGGCAAGGCCGGACCATCGCCCAGGTGCTGCAACTGACCGTGGATCAGGCCGTGGAGGTGTTCGCCGAACAAGCGGCGGTGCGCCGTTCTCTGGAGGTGCTGCGCGATATCGGCCTGGGTTACTTGCGCCTCGGCCAACCGGCGACCGAGCTGTCCGGTGGTGAAGCCCAGCGCATTAAGCTGGCCACCGAACTGCAACGCAACCAGCGCGGGGCGACGCTCTACGTGCTCGACGAACCCACGACGGGCCTGCACCCGCGTGACGTCGATCGCTTGCTGAAGCAGTTGAACAACCTGGTGACGGCAGGGCACACGGTGATCGTCGTCGAACATGAAATGCGTGTGGTGGCGCAGAGTGACTGGGTGATCGATATCGGCCCGGGAGCGGGGGATCAGGGTGGCAAGGTTGTTGTCGCGGGTGAGCCGCAGAAAGTCGCGAAAAGTAAAAAGAGCCGGACGGCGCCGTTCCTCGCCAGGGTCCTTAATACGCTTTGAATGGTTGGTGAGACTGCTGGCCTCTTCGCGAGCAGGCTCGCTCCCACAGGGGATCTGTGGCGTTCACAATTCCCCTGTGGGAGCGAGCCTGCTCGCGAATCTATCAGGCGCCCTTGAGGGTGCGCCGAACCTTGTCCAGCAGCTCATTGATCTGGAACGGCTTGATCAGTATCTCCATGCCTTCGCCGAGAAACACCTGGCGGTTGATCGCGGTTTCGGCGTAGCCGGTCATGAACAGGATCGGCAGATGATCGCGCCAGCCCCGGGCGATATCGGCAAGTTCGCGGCCGCTCATGCGCGGCAGACCCACATCGGTCAGCAACAGGTCGATGGATTCGTCGTTCTGCAGGCGTTCGAGGGCGCCTTCGATGTCGCCCGCCTGGGTGCAACGGTAGCCGGCATCCACCAGCACTTCGGCCACGAACATGCGCACTGACGGCGTGTCTTCGACGATCAGCACGTGTTCGCCGCCACCCTGGGCGGGTGTCGTCGATTCGATTGCGCCAGCGGTGGGGTGGGCGCTGGCCGGCAACATGATGGTGACTTCGGTACCGCGTCGCGCCACGCTGCGGATGTGCGCATCGCCACCTGACTGGCGGGCAAAACCGTAGATGGTCGACAACCCGAGCCCGGTGCCCTGGCCCAAGGGTTTGGTGGTGAAAAACGGGTCGAACACCTTGTCGATCACGTTGTGTTCGATACCGGTACCGTCGTCGCGCACCGACAGGGCGACATAGGCGCCATCGGCCAGGTTGGGGTCACCGTGGGAATAGGCGGCATAGGTGTTGACCCAGATATTGCCACCCTGGGGCAGGGCATCGCGTGCGTTGATCACCAGATTGAGCACGGCGCTTTCCAGTTGGATCGGATCGACCAGCGCAATGGCGGGTTTGCTCGTCAGTTCAAGCCTGAGGGCAATGCGTTCGCCAATGGTGCGCACCAGCAGTTCCTCGAGGGAACGGATGTGCTCGTTGATGTCCACGGGCCGGGTATCGAGTGGCTGCTGACGGGCGAACGCGAGCAGGCGATGGGTCAGGGAGGCGGCACTCATGGCCGAGTTCAACGCCGCTTCGGCATAGAAGGCCACCTTGTCGGTGCGGGACTCGGCAACGCGCTTCTGGATCAGTTCCAGGCTGGTGATGATGCCGGTGAGCAGGTTGTTGAAATCGTGGGCAATTCCTCCGGTCAGCTTGCCCAGGGCGTCCATTTTCTGCACCTGCAACAGCTGGGCTTCGGTGCGCGCGCGTTCGGCGACTTCATTGGCCAGTTGGGTCGTGGCATCGTCCAGGCGCGCCAGGTGCGAGCGTTCGCGGTGACGGTGTTCGGTGACATCCTCGACGAACACCAGGCTCAATGCCGGTGTGCGGTAAGGTGAAATCTGCCACTCGGTTTCGCGAACTTCACCCTGCACCCGCATGCTCAAGGTGCCTTTCCAGCGCTCGCCATAGGCCAGGCGCAGGCGCAGTTCCTCGATCACGGCGCACTGGTCGTCGGCGAAACACTGGCGCAGGGTATCCGGGTTGCGGTTGTCCTGAATCAGTTGGGCGAAGGCATGGTTGCATTCGTGGACTTTGAGTTCTGCATCCAGCACGGCGATGGGTGCCGACACATTGACGAAAATCTCGCGAAAGCGCGCTTCGCTTTCACGCAGGGCATTCTCGGTTTCACGCACCCGCAGCAAGGTGCGCAAAGTCGCCAGCAGTACGTCCGGGTCCACCGGGTGGATCAGGTAAGCGTCGGCACCGGCGTCGAGACCGGTGATGATGTCGCCGGTCTGGATCGACGCCGCGGACACATGAATCACCGGGAGCAGCGCGGTAGCAGGGTCCGATCGCAGTTTGCGCACGATGTCGAAGCCACTCATGTCCGGCAGGTTGACGTCGAGGATCAAGGCGTCGATCGCCACGCTGGCGATCAATTCCAGGCCTTCACTGCCGGTGCCGGACTCCAGCACTTCATAGCCGTGGCGTTCCAGGCGCCGCCGCAAGGCGTAGCGCGTGGCAACGTTGTCATCGACGATCAGCAAGCGCAGGTCACGTTTCATCGGCAGGCTCCATGGCGATGGCCAGCGGGATGATCACGAAAAAGGTCGAGCCCACGCCCGGCGTGCTCTGTACCCCGACTTCGCCGCCCAGCAGCAGCGCGAAGCGTTTGCACAGCGACAGCCCGAGCCCGGTTCCACGCAGGCGTTTTTGCAGCGGGGAGTCGACTTGGGAGAAGTCTTCGAACAATGCGCCATGTAGCTCCTGAGCGATACCTATTCCGGTATCGCTGACGGCAAAACGCACGTAGTCGCGGTTTTCCAGTTGCGCCGAGACCCGGACTTCCCCCCGGGTGGTGAACTTCAATGAATTGGAAATGAAATTGCGCAGGATCTGCGCGAGTTTCTTGTCGTCGGTGTACAACCGGGGCAGGCCTATTGGCTCCTCGAAGATCAGGTCCACGGCGCTGGTATCGACAATCGGGCGAAACATGCCGCGCAGGGCCGCGAACAGGTCGAACATGTCGAACCAGGCCGGTGAAATGGTGATACGCCCGGCTTCGATTTTCGCCAGGTCGAGCAGGTCGTCGACCATGTCGCTCAGCTCCCGCGCGGCATTGCTGACGAAGGCCACCTGCTTGTGCTGCTCGCTGCTCAGTGGCCCGTCGAGTTCATCTGTCAGCAGGCTGGCGATGCTCAGGATCGAGCCCAATGGCGTGCGAAACTCATGGCTCATGTAGGACAGGAAGCGGCTTTTGAGGTCCGAGGCCTGGCGCAGCTGTTCGGCCTGGGTGTCGAGTTCGGCGTACAGCGCCAAAACGCCCTGGTTGGTTTCATCCAGCTCTTCACGCAGGGCGTTGGTTTCACTTTGCAGCCGTGCAATCAGCGCGGCTTGTTCGTCCATATGACTCATGGGTAATTCAGCCATGGTCTGCCTCCAGAGCAATGACCAACACCGTGACGTCGTCGCTTCCACGACAGAAATCGCGGTGCAGAATGGCGGCAATCACGGCGGGATGGCGGTGCACCAGGCCGGGGTAATCCGTAAGGTTCCAGCGCGACTGCAGGCCATCGCTGTACATGATCAGCAGTTGTCCGCTTACCTGAGCATAGTCAAAGGGCTGCGCCTTTCGAAACTGCCCACCGACGATGCCGGGGTGGGAGGCCAGGCCGCGGGACTTGTCCGGTGCGACCAGACAGGCGCCGATGTTGCCGATGCCGACAAATTTCAACGCGTCGCTGCCAGCGTCGAACTGGGCAATGGCCACCGCACCGCCACGGGTGCCGGTCATGGCGTGATGAATGTCTTCCAGCACCCGCAGTGGTGAGGCGAAAGGCAGCAACGCGTAGGCTTTCTCGCCGGAGCGGGCAGCGCGTTCGGCCTCTTCACCATGGCCCAGGCCATCGATCACCAGGGCGCTGATGCGTTGCCCGTCAAGCGCCAGGTGCCAGGTATCGCCGCAGGCGGGATCGTTGTGCAACGAATGCTGGCTGACGCCGATGCGGCGGTCCGGGGCCTTGTCCGTTCTGGGGTATAACCTTGTGAGTAGAACGGCGCCCCGTGAATCGGCATAGACATCGAACACCTCGGTCTGCCGTGACACAGCGCCCAAGCCGATGCCCTGGGTGCCGCCGGTGGAAAAGCCGTCGGCCAGGCATGCCTGTACATCAAAGCCATGTGCGCGGTCGATGGCGAGCATCTCGATGCCGGCGCCACTCGCACGGGGCAAGACCCTCAGGTGCAATTCGCCACGGCCGGCGTGTTTGAGAATGTTACTGGCAAGTTCGGTGGCGACCAGCGCTACTCGTCCCGCATCCGTGGTGTCAAAGCCGTATTGCTCCGCGAGTTTCTGCGCGGTGCGGCGAGCATGACCGATCTGGCTGTTGTCTTCGATGACCAGCACTTGTGTCATCGAACCGCCAATGTTCATGTCCATCGGGTAATCGTTACGCGAGTACCCTTTCCCGGCGCAGTGTCGAGTTCGAATTCATTGACCAGGCGCTTGGCACCGGTCAGGCCGAGGCCCAGGCCGGACCCGGATGTCCAGCCATCGGTCATTGCCAGTTTGACGTCGGGGATACCCGGCCCTTCGTCACGGAAGACCAGGCGCAGGCCCGTGCGCGGGTTTTCATCGAGGATTTGCCAGTCCATGTCGCCGCCACCGCCGTAGACCATGGTGTTGCGCGCCAGCTCGCTGACCGCGGTCACCAGCTTGGTCAGGTCGATCAGGCGCATGCCGCACTCCTGGGCGAGTTTGCGCGCCAGTTGGCGGGCCAGGACGACGTCCTGCTCGATGTGAATCGGATGAGTGCCGCTGCTGCGCACAGTCATTGGTTGCGTACTCGTTCCTGAAGCAGTTTCATTCCGCGCTCGACATTGAGCGCGGTACTGACGCCGGGCAGGGTCAGGCCAAGCTCCACCAGGGTGATGGCCACCGCAGGCTGCATGCCGACCAGCACGGTCTGGGCATCCATGATTTTCGATAGTCCCGAAATGGTCCCGATCATCCGGCCGATGAATGAGTCCACCATGTCCAGGGCAGAGATATCGATCAAAACGCCGCGTGCGGATGTCCTGCTGATGCGCTCGGACAAGTCGTCTTGCAGCGTCAGCGCAAGCTGGTCATGCATGTCCACCTGGATGGTCACCAGCAGGAAGTCGCCCATTTGCAAGATCGGAATGCGTTCCATCGGCTCAACCCGCCTTGCTGACGGTCAGTCCCAAACGGGTCAGGGCCAGTTTCAGGGCATCGGCCAGGTTGGCCTTGGTGACCACGCCTTGCAGGTCCAGCCCCAGGTGCACGATGGTCTGGGCGATCTGCGGGCGAACACCGCTGATGATGCATCGGCACCCATCAGGCGAATCGCGGTGACAGTCTTGAGCAGGTGCTGGGCCACCAGGGTATCGACGGTCGGTACGCCCGTGATGTCGATGATGGCGATTTCGGAGCCGGTGTCGACGATCCGCTGCAGCAACGATTCCATCACCACCTGGGTACGTTGCGAGTCCAGCGTGCCGATCATCGGCAGGGCCAGGACGCCGTCCCAGAGCTTGACTACCGGGGTCGACAGCTCCAGCAGTTCTTCCTGCTGGCGCTTGATCACCGCCTCGCGGGATTTCTGGAACGTGCGGATGATGTGCATGCCCAAAGCATCGAGCAGCTCGGAGATTTCCCACAGTTGTTCGGCCAGGAGTGCCGGGCTGTCCTGATAATGATTTTGCAGCAGCGCAAACAGCGGGCCCTTCAGCGAAAAGACGAAGCTGGCAGTCTGGTGCGAATCCTGGCCAAGCTGGGCGCGGCTGTGGGAGAGTTTTTCGAGGAACTGGCGAATTTCTTCCCAGCCGGGAGTCGTAATGTTCTGGCCGTTGCCGTTTTCCAGTCCGGAGACGATCAATTGCAGGAACTCTGCCGTCTGTAGCTTGAGATCCTGCTCCTTGAGGTTACGCGCCGCACCGCTGGCTTCGAGGCCGTGGGTCCATTCGGCAAGCAATTTTGACTGGTTTTTTTTCATCGCATCGAGCGTGCTGGATTGCAGTGCCGCCATGAGGTTTGGCTCCTTGCTGGTGGGTGTTGGCTTGCCGAAAAAATGATCGGTCCAAGAGCAGTGACATTTGCCGCATGAAATAGTTGATCGGCGTTCGACAGGAATTTTCATTCGCTGTACATGGACTGTAGGAGCTGGCGCAGCCTGCGATCTTTTTTCACCAAAAAAAAATCAAAAGATCGCAGGCTGCGCGCTTCTCCTACAGAAGCGAAGGGAACGTTGCCTGCTTTGAGGCTTCGAACTGTTATGACCCGACTGTTTCGGCCGCGCAGTAACAACCGAGGTGCCTATGAAAGATGAAAATGGACTAGACGAAAACGCCAAGACCGCAGAGCCGGAAAGTGCCGACAAAGCGGTTGATCAGAAAAATGTACACAGCGACAACGACAACGACAACGAGTTCAGTCCGGGCTTCAAACCCGATCTCGATCGGCCCAAGCCTGGCGATGACACGGACGCCGACATTGACACCGACGGCGGCTAGGCCTGGCGCGAATAAAAAGACCGCATCCATTGATGCGGTCTTTTTGTTTGATCAGGACTATTTGTCCGGATGGGCGGCCTGGAGCTTTTTCGCCATATCCAGGTGTTTTTCCAGCCCCGGCAACATTTTTTGCGCAAAGCCCTTGAGCGCTGTTGCGCCTTTGGTCCTGTCGTCGGTCACAGTGTTGGCTTGTTTCTTGAACAGCTCGATGGTGTCTTCGTGAGCCTTGACCTGGTTGTTGGCATAGGCCGCATCGAAAGACTCGTCACGCATATCGAGGATCTGTTCCTTGGCCTGTTTGACCAGTGTCGTGTTGTCCGGCATTTCAATATCATTTTTTTTCGCGATGGCCGCGAGTTCATCGTTAGCCTTGGAATGGTCGGTGATCATCATGTTGGCGAATGCCTTCACGTCTGCCGATTGGCTTTTTTCCAGCGCCAGTCGGCTGGTCTCGATCTCGGCAATGCCGCCGGCGGCTGCCTTGTCGACAAAATCATTGTCGGTTGCCGCGAAGGCCGCGCCCATGCTGGTGCTCAAGGCGACGGCCAGAGTGAGATGGCGCAGGTTAAATCCGTCCATTGGTTCTTCTCCACACAGTTTTCATGGGCGATCGAATTGATCGTTATGCTGTGGAGGTCGCGGCCGGGGCAAAGGTTTTATCGCATTTGCGACAGGACGACGAACGGGCACCGCTGGTCTGACAGATGGTCGACAGAACCGGCCAACCAAGGCCATTCTGATACTTGGCGAACGCAATCAGTCGCGTTTGCTACCGATTAACAAACGGAGGTGTTCCATGCCGGTGCCACACGACCTTTTTCAGGATTTGAGTTGCACAAAGGAAGAAATCCAGCAGAAACGCACCAAGGATCCGTTACTGGATTCACTGATCAACAAATACTCGCTGGCGGATGCCGAAGTGGTGAAGGCGGAGCAAGCCAAGTCCAGCGATGACGCGGTGACAAAGCTCAAGGCGAAGCGCCTGGAGGTCAAGGACAAGATCGTCAGGCAACTCCAGGCGTCGTCCTGATGCACCGTGATGAGCCACCGACCATCGGTGGCTGAATAATTGGAACGGCGATATTAACCGGCACCTCGAATGTTCAGAGCCCGATGACGCGGCTACATGCGAGGTGCCTCATGTCTGATCCAAAATTTCCCAGCGAAGAGCAGGGTGGCTACGACCCAATTCCCACCCATCCCGAACCCTTGAGTCCCGGACGCACTGCCGTCAATCCGGAGGATGAGCCGGGCATTGATGAGCTGCCGAACAACGAAGGTGCCATCCCCATGGATCAGGATGACGGTACTGACATCGATCCTGAGCGGGTGCGTGAAGAAACCGATAAAGCACATCGCGATGGCGAGCTCGATTCGCGGTAATGCGATGTTCCCAAATCCCTGTGGGAGCGAGCCTGCTCGCGAAGGCGGCGTATCAGTCGCCATTGCTGGTGCCTGACACTCCGCTATCGCGAGCAGGCTCGCTCCCACAGTTTGATCTGCGTTAATTCTGCAACGCCGTACTTAGCGGCAATCGCGCCATGTTTTTCGCTTTCAACGAGCCGAAATACAACCAGTCCCCATACTCACGCACGGTGGTGATCGGCGAATAATTGCCGCTGCTGCCGTCCTGCAGGTTGGCGATCACCTTGCCCTCAAGGTCCAGGCCCAGCACAAAGGCGCGTTTTTCCACCGGCTTGGGTAGAACGATCATCGCTCGCGCGATCATCTTGCGCACGAAAGGGTGTGCTGCGGTTTTGTCGAGCAAGGCGTTGCGCGGCGCATACAGCGCCACCCAGAAACGGTCGCGGCCGTTGAAGGCCAGATTGTCTGGCAACCCCGGCAGGTTGTCGATGAACAGGTCATGGGTGCCGGCTTTCGGCCCGCTCAGCCAGTAGCGACTGATGCGATACGCGCCGGTTTCGTTGACCAGCACAAAGGCATCGTCCGGACCCAGGGTGACGCCATTGGCAAACTCCAGCTTATCCAGCAGCATCGTGGTCTTGCCGGTTTGGAAGTCATAACGCAGCAAGCGTCCGTCGCCGCCATGCTCGATGATTGCCTCGCCATCCTTGCCGTAGCCGAAACGGCTGGAGGCGTCGCTGAAGTAGGCGTAGTGCCCGGGTTTATCGATGGCTACGTCGTCGGTGAAACCCAACGGCACGCCGTTGGCGCTGGTGGTCAAGGCCACCAGGCGACCTTGGGCGTCCAGGGACAACAAGCCCTTGGCGGCGTCGGCGATCACCAGCAAGCCATTGGGGTGGCGGGCCAACCCCAGGGGCCGGCCGCCGGTATCGGTCAATACCTTGGTGTCCTGGCCGTCCAGGCTGGTGCGGATGACCCTGCCATCATGCAACCCGGTGATCAGTGCATTATTTTCCATGAGCAGCGCTTCGGGGCCGTCGATGTCCGCGGCGCCGACGCGTGCCACGCCCTTGAGGCGCTGATTGTCCGCATACAGGCCGCTGCTGAGAGACGGCGCCGGTTGCGGCGTCCAGGCCACGGGGTCGACCTTGGTCGGCATCAATAGCAGGAAGGCGCCGAGGGCAACGATCAGCAGCAATACCCCATGGTGAAACCTGATCGGTCGGCTCACGCACGGACTCCTGACTGCGCCAGGTATTTTTCTGCGGTATCGCGAAGCGCCAGCATCGACGCCGCCGACTCGCGATCGATCCGCCGCTTGAGCAGCAATTGGTTGGCCATTCGCATCGCCAAGCCGCTGAACCGGTATTCCAGCGTGCGCACAAACCGCGTGCCATCGCCCTCGGCCGCGCATTCGTAAGTCAGCAGCAATGACAGGCCATTATCGCCATGGGCCCGGGCAATCCAGCGGCGTCCAGGCAGATACTCATCGACTACCCAACTCAAGTGTCCGTCACGCCCACCGGCGCGGATGTCCTCCTCGAACCGCGCGCCAGCATGCAAAGGTCCATTTTGGCCGTTGATCCGCAGGGACGATGGATGCCATTGCGGCCAGCGGGTCACGGTGCTGGCATAGGCGAGCACGGCAACGGGATTACCGGCGATGTCGATCTGATGCTGCATGCGGGTCATGGGCGTTCTCTTCAGGTGCTCGATGGCCGGTTCCGGTTCCGGTTCCCAGTAGAGGGTGCCGAACAGGTAATCCATCAACGGAAAAACGATGTTGAAATTGCGTTGCTGCATCATCTCGCGGCGGTGATGCACTTCATGCAGGCGACGCATCTGGCGGATCCATGGCAGGCGCGTGACGCGGTTTTGCGGCGGCAGATGCTCGCAGGCATGGAACACTTCATAGGTCAGATACCCCAGGACCAGGCAGCCGCCGACCAGGCCGGCGACGTTGGCGTCCAAGGGCTTGAGCAGCCACCACAGGGGCAGGGTGATCAGCAGCGTGTGCAACACGATCAACCAGGCCGGGAACAGGATCACCCGCCAGTCGCGAGCGCTGTCGTAGGTCATGTTGCCGGGGGCGAAAAAGCTGTGATGGTCGCCGGCATGGCGGGCATAGAACATCCGCGCGAAGCTTTTTTTGTGATGGCCAAGGTGCCGATGCACCATGTACACAACGAAGTTGAAGAACAACAAGGCCACCGGTACCGCCAGCCATTCAAGGGGCTGTACCTGGTGCACGGTACTCCAGAAAACGCCGATCGCCACCAGGCCGAACACCAGCACGAAGGCGCCATGCAGCCAAGGGTTATAGCGGGGATGAATGTCGCGACGGTAACGGGCGCGGAATGCTTCGGTGGTCTGCCTCACTGCAATCACCTGTCGTTATTGTTATCTCCAGCAGATTAGTCGATCCCGGCGATTTGGTTGGCAGCCGACCAGGATTTTTGGTGGTGTGTATATCCATTGCTGCGGTAACGGCTGCTGATTAGTTCCACCCTCACGGCGGGTACAAAACCCTGTGGGAGCTGGCTTGTCGGGTCGCCGCATCGCAGCGATGGCGGCCTGACAGCCGAACATGTTCTTTCAGGTGTACATATCCATTCCTGCGGTAACGGCCACCTATGGTTTCGCTTTTACAGCGAGTCACTTGGAAAAGCCTGTAGGAGCGAGCCTGCTCGCGATGAACCTGAGAGCACCGTGGGGTGTCTGGTGCCCAGCGTCATCGTTGACGACCATCGCGAGCATGCTCGCTCCTACAGGGCCCGCCGCGATGGGCCATCCTTGGCCCAGCGCGGCTAAACCGGCATCCATGCCGGTTTGCCCACTGCGCAGAACCGGAACGAAGCCTCTCGAGGTGGCAAGAAAATCAAGAGCCAAAGCAAGATCAAACGCCAAAGCAAACGCGAGGCGGCCTACCGGCCGGCCTTATCGGGAGCTATGCGCATTTCGTAAAACGGATTCAGCTCAGCGGGTTCCAGCGTTGTGACCAGTCGTCATCGCTCTTGATCACCTCGCGCAGCAGATCGAAGGCCCGTTGCAGCACCACCGAGTCGCGGTCTCGGGAGTAGACCAGATAGGTCGGGTAACTGAATTCCGGGGCCTTGGGTACGGGCTCCAGCATGCCGTTTTCCAGGTAGCTCTGGACCACCCGGGTACGGAAGTAGCCGCTGCCACCGTGTTCGAGGATGTACTGCAAACCCAGGGGGCCAAGGTTGAAACTGAGCGCCGCCTTGGCTTTTTCCGGCAGGGCGGCGTCGTGCTGACGCCGGAAGTGCTGGCCCCAGTCGATGTACACGTAGGGTTCGGGGCGTTCGGGGTGGCGGACGAGGATGAGTTTTTCTTCGAGGATCTGTTCGACTTGCAGGCGCGGCCAGTACTCGGGCTGATAGACCAGCGCCGCATCGAGCACCCCAAGCTCCAGTTGTCGCAGCAGGTTTTCGCCGTCGCGGATTTCCATGCGCAGCGCATGGCCGGGAATCCTGTCGCGCAGTACGCCGGCCCAACTGAGCATCAACGGATTGCACAGACTGACTTCGCCACCGATGTGCAGGACGTCGTGGAACCCCTCGGGCAAGGGCAAGTCCCGGCGCGCGGCTTCCCAGGTTTCCACCAGTTGATTGGCATAGATCACGAAGGCCTCGCCATTGGGCGTCAGGCGGGCTCCGGCACGGTTGCGTACGAACAGCGTGCTGCCCAGATGGCTTTCGAGCTTCTGTACCCGCGCGGTGATCGCGGTCTGGGTGACGTGGAGTTTTTCGGCGGCCGCGGCAAGGCTGCCGTGGCGGACGATTTCCAGGAAGGTGCGGGCGAGATCGATGTCCATGGGGCAGCCGGTGCGGGAGGTGCTCGCATTGTAAGACAAATCAAAAGATCGTCCGAACGCGGCCCGAGCCTTCGGACGATCTTTTGCTCTTCAGGTCAAAACGCAAAGCAGGAACAACCAAACGCCCCCCAGAACCCGCGCAAGTCACTGACCGGCGCATTCGACAAGCGCGCCCGTTCGTGACTGTGCGCATGCACCGCGCAAGCCCCGACGCATTGATGAACCTGAGCCGTCAGCGGTGCCGATGGCTTCCAGTGGCCGGGCACCTTGGCCACCGGCGACCACTCCGGCACCACGGGGATGGGCGGGGGGCCAAGTTTTTCGAACTCGACGCTGGCGTAGACAACCTTGCCATCGACAATGGTCAGCACCGATTCGATACCTTTGATGCCTTCGGTCTCCATATGGAAATAGTCCGCGGACAGCGCAATCAGGTCCGCCAATTGCCCGACCTTGATCTGACCTTTCTTGCCTTGCTCGGACGAGAACCAGGCGCTGCCGTGGGTAAACAGCTCCAACGCGGTGTCACGGCTCAAGCCCTGTGGATACAACGCCAGGCCGCCGACAGTCCGGCCGCTGACCAGCCAGTACAGCGACGTCCAGGGGTTGTAGCTCGACACCCGCGTCGCATCCGTGCCGGCGCCTACCGGTACGCCCTCGGCCAGCATACGTGCAATCGGCGGCGTGTGTTCGGCAGCCTTGGCGCCATAGCGGTCGACGAAGTACTCGCCCTGGAAGGCCATGCGATCCTGGATGGCGATGCCGCCACCCAGCGCCTTGACCCGCTCGATGTTCTGTGGGGTGATGGTTTCGGCGTGGTCGAAAAACCACGGCAAGCCCTCGAACGGAATGTCGCGGTTGACCTTCTCGAACACGTCGAGCATGCGGGTGATGGATTCGTTGTAGGTGGCATGCAGGCGAAACGGCCAGCGTTGCTCCACCAGGTGCCGTACCACCGGTTCCAGGTCTTGCTCCAGGGTGGACGGCAGGTCCGGGCGCGGCTCAAGGAAGTCCTCGAAGTCCGCCGCCGAGAACACCAGCATTTCCCCGGCACCGTTGTGCCGCAGGAAATCGTCGCCCTGACCGTAGCGTGAGGTACTGGTCCAATGCTTGAAATCGGTCAGTTCTTCCTTGGGTCTCTGGGTGAACAGGTTGTAGGCGATGCGCACGGTCAGTTGCTGATCCCTGGCCAACTGCTGGATGACCTGGTAGTCGTCCGGATAATTCTGATAGCCACCGCCAGCGTCGATCGCGCTGGTGACACCCAGGCGATTGAGTTCGCGCATGAATTGCCGGGTCGAATTGACCTGATGCTCCAGCGGCAGCTTCGGCCCCTTGGCCAGGGTTGAGTAGAGGATCATTGCGTTGGGCCGGGCGATCAACATGCCGGTGGGATCGCCCTTGGCATCGCGCTGGATTTCGCCGCCCGGCGGGTTCGGCGTATCGCGGGTATAACCCACCACTTTCAACGCGGCGCGATTGAGCAGCGCACGGTCGTACAGGTGCAGGACGAACACCGGTGTGTCGGGCGCGGCCTTGTTCAGTTCGTCGAGGGTGGGCAGGCGTTTTTCGGCGAACTGGAATTCATTCCAGCCACCGACCACCCGTACCCACTGCGGCGTTGGCGTGCGGTCGGCCTGGTCCTTGAGCAGACGCAAGGCATCGACCAGCGACGGTACGCCTTCCCAGCGTAGTTCGAGGTTGTAGTTGAGGCCGCCACGGATCAGGTGCAAGTGTGAGTCATTGAGGCCGGGAATCACCGTACGCCCGTGCAGGTCGATGACTTGCGTGCCGGGGCCTTGCAGGGCCATGGCCTGGGCGTCGCTGCCGACCACCACGAAGCGCCCGTCCTTGATCGCGACGGCACTGGCCTGGGGTTTCTTGCGATCGACGGTGTGCAGCCGTCCGTTGTAGAGAATGAGGTCGGCGGGTGTCTGCGGCATGGTTTTACTCCCTGCGAACAGCGGGCTGATCCAGGCACCGACGGCACCTGCGCTAAGACCTTGCAGTACATGGCGGCGGTTGACGCCGTTGTAATCCTCAGGTGGGCTCATGTCAGTGCTCTGCGCAACGTGAGTTGAGGGCAAACAGCTGAAGGCAGCCGCATGCGGCCAGAAGGAATATAGACGGCAAATCCACAGGTAGCCGTTTTCAGGCGCCGAAAACGACGAATCCCGCCACAAGGGGCGGGATTCGTTTGCAGCCAGGCGTGCTTGCGAAAGCCGCAAGCGGCGCGTTTAGGCCGGGAACAGCTCGGACAGTTTCATCGCCAGCATCATGTCGCCTTCAGCGCGCAGTTTGCCGCCCATGAATGCTTGCATGCCGTCGGTTTCGCCGCTGACGATGTCTTGCAGGGTTTCGCCGTCCATCACCAGGGTCACCTGGGCGTCCGGGTTTTCGCCTTCCAGCAGTTCGCAGGTGCTGTCCTTGACGACCAGCGAAAAGTTCTTGTCTTCGTCGATGCGGAAACCGAAGACCAGGTCCAGACCGGCAGCAGCGGCTGGGTTGAACTTGGCTTTCATTGCTTGTACGGCATCAGCTACGGAGGTCATGGTTTGATCCTTTTTTTGGTAATTAGAGCAGGGTAATAAGAGCTGGGTGATTACAGTCACAATAGTCCGGACTCAGCGAAACGTGATGAGTTCCGGGGCCTTCAGCAGTTGCAGGTGCGCATGACTGTTGAAGGAAGCCAGGGCCACCTCGCGACCACGGAACTTCAGGTGGTTGAGCGAGGTGTTGACGATTTGCCAGTTCAGTTCAAAAGCCTGTTTTGCCGGCATTTGGGTAATGAGGTGAAGCAGGGCGGTGATGGTGCCGCCGGAGGTGAATACGGCGATTTTCTGGGTGTTGTCGGCTTGTTCGAGGATGCGGTGCAGACCGGCCCGCACGCGCTCGACAAAGCCCAGCCAGCTTTCCAGGCCCGGAGTGTCATAGGTGCCGGCGAGCCAGCGTTCGATGATCAGGGCGAAAATACGCTGGAACTCGGCGCGGTTTTGCGCGGCGTTACGCAGAATGTTCAGCGCTTCGGGCTCGTCTGGCAGCATTGCCGGGAGCAGGGCGCGGATCACCGCGTCGGCGTCGAATTCATTGAATGCCGAATCGGTTTCCAGGATCGGCACCGGCAGGCCCACGGCGGCGTATTGTTCGAGCGCGCTATTGGCCGTATGTTGCTGACGGCGCAGGTCGCCGGAAAGGCACCGATCGAAGCTGATACCGAGTTCGGCCAGGTGCCGGCCGAGGATTTCTGCCTGGCGAATACCGGTGGGCGACAGGACGTCATAGTCGTCTGCACCAAAGGAGGCCTGGCCATGTCGAATCAAATAGATGCTGCCCACGTCCGCGTCATCCCGGTACGTTGAAGGTTTGGCGAGGTTATGGGGATGACGGTGAGCTGTCAATGAAAAAACATACGCTTGTTTGAAATGCCCGTTACAGGCCTGTTGCCAAAGGTTTCACGGCTGGTAGCAGGGGCGGCGCATGGGTATGCTGGTGGTATCCCGCGCGCTTGCATGCCGCGCAACGTTTAAGGAGTCCCTGTGGAGTTTTTGTCCGAGTACGCCGTTTTCCTGGCCAAGACCGTGACCCTGGTGATCGCCATCCTGGTGGTCCTGGCAAGCTTTGCGGCTTTGCGCAGCAAAGGTCGACGCAAGTCGGCCGGCCAGTTGCAGGTCAGCAAACTCAATGATTTCTACAAGGGGCTGCGCGAACGCCTGGAGCAAACCTTGCTCGACAAGGACCAGCTCAAGGCCTTGCGCAAGACCCAGGCCAAGACCGAGAAAAAACAGAAGAAACAGCCCGACGCCAAACCCCGGGTATTCGTGCTGGACTTCAACGGCGACATCAAGGCCTCGGCCACTGAAAGCCTGCGTCACGAAATCACTGCGCTGCTGACCTTGGCAACGCCCAGGGACGAAGTGGTGCTGCGCCTGGAAAGCGGTGGCGGCATGGTGCACAGCTACGGCCTGGCGTCGTCGCAACTGGCGCGCATCCGTGACGCTGGCGTGCCGCTGACGGTGTGCATCGACAAGGTCGCGGCCAGCGGCGGCTATATGATGGCGTGCATCGGCGAGAAGATCATCAGCGCGCCGTTCGCCATTCTTGGCTCGATCGGCGTGGTGGCGCAGTTGCCCAACGTCAATCGCCTGCTGAAAAAACACGACATCGATTTCGAAGTCCTGACCGCCGGTGAATACAAACGCACCTTGACCGTGTTTGGCGAAAATACCGAGAAGGGCCGGGAAAAGTTCCAGGAAGACCTGGACATCACTCATCAGTTGTTCAAGAACTTTGTCTCGCGTTATCGCCCGCAACTGGCCATCGATGAGGTCGCCACGGGTGAGATCTGGCTGGGCATCGCGGCGCTCGACCTGCAACTGGTGGACGAGCTCAAGACCAGCGACGAGTACCTGGCCGATCGGGCGAAAAAATCCGAGTTGTATCACTTGCACTATGCCGAACGTAAAAGCTTGCAGGAACGTATCGGTATGGCGGCCAGCGGTTCGGTCGATCGCCTGCTGCTGAGCTGGTGGAGCCGGTTGACTCAACAACGCTTCTGGTAACAGCGGCAATTAACATTCGGCCCGTTTCATTGTTGCGCAATGAAACGGGCCGTTTTGTTTTTGGCTATACATATGTAGGGCATTTTAAAAAAAAGGCTCGATAAGCTGATGTTCTCCGTCAGTTTCGAGTGATCTATCATGCCTGCTGAACCCGCAACGCCCAACATTCCCGTTTTGACGCCAGATCAAAAGGGTGTTTTTTTTGACCTGATAAAATCCAATGTCCCCGCCTGGTTATTGACCGCATCAAGTGAACTTCGCCGTGAACTCCATGACAGCTTGACCGCCAGCCATGGCTCCAGAAGTGAATTGGCCAATCGCCTGAAGGGACTGCAATCGCCTTCAAGCTTCTGCACTCCGCTACTCGCCAAAGCCATGTCGGACCAGCTGGGCACGCCACTTGAAACAGTGGGCGTGGTGTTCCAGCACGTACGCTCTACCTCCAGCCTGCTGGGATTGCGCAAAAAGCTGGTATTGCCGATTGATCGGGATTTGCTGTCTGCGGCCTGCGAGAATTTCGAACTCAGCGAAACCCTCTCCGCAAACTACAGCGATACATCCACCCTATATATTCCCGAAAAAATCACCGGCAGTGTCAATAAGGTGCTGGCCATCGAACCCCATGAGTTTGCGTTGTTATGCCGCAAACTGGATCTGGGCAAGCAATACCAGGCACATATCAAATCAATGTTTGAGCCTGCCGCCGAGGCGGACGAGTTATCCGGGAAGTATGTTGCGCACGCGAAGAACAGCTTTGACGTGAAGCGGCATGTAGCGCTGATGAACAAGGCCATCAGTGTTGAAATGCACAAGGCCTTGCAGGTCGTCAAATCTCAACAACCGCTCAAATTGGGCAACAATACACTGGGTTACCAGGCGTTGAAGATGTTTGATGTGACTATCAATGGCGCGCTGTTTATCGGGCCTGTAGACGAACACGATGATGACGATAACCGCTGCGTGGTCTATTTGCCGGATGACCCGCTGCACCCGTTGAAGGAATACGCCTCGTTCAGTGATTTTGAGCTGGAGTTGAGTCAGAGATTGAGGGTTAACGATTTCCGCCAACGTTTCATGCGCTACATCAAACTGGGTGAGCGCTCGGCGTTTCTGCAAGACCTTGATAAAGGCCTGGCGTTGCCCAGCGGTTCACCGTTACCTGCGAGCAGTATTTTCGTCAGCGTTTCTGGCGCAGACATCCAGGGTGATCCGTTTCAGGAGATGTTTCGTCAGCACTCCAGTCTGGTGCTTGCGGACTCGCGGCTACTGGTGGTGCCAACGGACGATGAAGACGAAAAAACCCGCCTCGACAGACTTGAGACCTACAAAAACATCGGCCTCAACATTCTTTTGTTTGGTGCCTCTTTCGTACCGGTGGTTGGCCACATTCTATTGGCTCTGACCGCCCTGCAGACGCTGTCAGAGGTGTATGAGGGAATCGCCAGTTGGGCCAGGGGCGAGCAGGAACAGGCGACCGATTGCCTGTTTGACACCTTGGAAAACCTGATTCTGATGGCGGCTCTCGCGGCAGGTACGGCGGCCGCTGGCAGAACCTTCAAATCCATCAGGACCTCGGTTTTCGTCGAGCGCCTGCGGGAGATCCCCGGCAAGAACTCCCGGGGGCGCCTGTGGAATCCCGATCTGGCGGTATATCAGCAGAGCCTGCGCCTGCCCAGGACACTGGCAGCGGACGCCAGGGGCCTGCACTGGCTGGGCGGCCAGGCCTACCTGCCAATCGATACCGGCCTGTATGCCGTTCGCCCGAAAGCCGCCACGGATCTATGGGAAGTGCTGCCCCCGGTGGAAAGCGACGAGGCCTATTCACCTTTGCTTGAAACCAACGATATGGGTGCATGGCGCCATGACTCGGAGCTGCCGCAAGAATGGGACCGGCTCAAATTGTTCCGCCGTTTCGGTTACAGCCGCGATGAGCTGTCCGATACCACGGCCCGGCAAATACTTTCCGTGTGCGCCATCGATGATTCTGTGTTACGTCAGGCCCACGTCGACCGCAGTCAACCTCCGGCATTGCTGGTCGATACGGTGCAACGATTTCGCGACGACGCCGCAGTCACGGACTTTATCGAGCAGATCAACGACCCGTCCAGGGCTTCCCAGGCAGACCCGGACCTGCAATTGCACCTGCTCACTGCTTCCAGCCATTGGCCGGGCATCTACGCAGTAAAGGTGGTCAATGCTGCCGGTCGGCAAGTCGATCTTCATGGCACGATCACTGCCGGGGCGGGGAAAATCATCACGCTCAATCAGGACGTGTTGCGCAGGGGGCAACTCCAGGCCTCGTTGCTGTCGGCCCTGGACAAGACGCGTCGAGAAAGTCTTCTGGGCACCAACTCTACGGACGCGACAGTCCAGAAAACGGCCTTGGCCAGGATCATCGCCGAACAGGCTGAAAGTCACAAGCCACAGCTGTTCGAGCGCATCTACCAGCGCGGCGAAGTGACCAGTGATGCCCGGATAACGCTGTTGATGGGGCAATTTACCCCTCTACCCCGGGCCATTGCCGAGGAACTGCTGAGATATGCCGAAGCGGGTGAACTGGAAACTCTGGAGGCTGGCAACGTACCTTTGCGGCTGGCTGAGGAGGCGCGCCGCTATCTGCAGGTGACGCATCTGAGTCGGGCTTATGAAGGGTTGTACCTGGGCTCGACGGGAGGCTTGTCCACGGACCAGTTGGTCCTCGATACCCTCAAGCAACTTCCGGGTTGGACCAACGATGCGTGGGTGCGGATAAGCGAGTCATCAGGTGCAGTGAACCGGTCAATCAGTATTGGCTCGGCACAAGCTGCGCAGAAGGTGCGAGTCGACGTTCTGGCTGATGGGTACCGGGTCTCGGTTGATGCCGAGACAACTTCCACAACATTTCTCAAACGTACGCGCGAGCGCTATTTCGAGGCCCTATGGCACGGACTCTCGGTCCAACGCAAGAAAGCGTTGGGAGTGAGCTCCAAGGACGCCGGCGCCGCATTGCGCCAGAAAATAACCCAGTTGGCCTTGACCCGGCGAACAGCCATTGCGCAAGTCGTCGATGCCTTGCCGCTATGGTCGGGCTATACGTCTCCCATGAGACTGGCCGACCGACCTGTTACCGGACTTGGAGCCGGCAGACCGGACCCTATGCTCATCAATACCAGCAACGATGTCGTGGTACGTCGGGCGCTGGAGCTGTATCCGCTGCATTCCCCGGCAAAGATTGATGCACTGGTGAATGCCCTGGGGACCAACGTGATTGCAGTGTTGGCCAGGCTGGAAGCGTTGCGGCTGGAATTTCAAACGATCCGGCAGGTACTGAGCCAGTGGGTTGCGCGCAAAACCTGGCACCAACAGCCCGATGGCTCAAGGGAGGAGGTCGCAAGAATCGGCAAATATCGCACCGCCCAGACGATCATTCGCTGCTGGCGCAAAGAGCCCGAATTCACCGAGTCCGGCGATAGGCTCCTTTCCACGCTGATGTTTGATGCCCAGCCCCTGGGCGATTTGCCGGTCATTGTCGGCGACTTCAGTCATGTCGGCCGCCTGGTGATGAACGGCGTTGGTGCCAGCGCCGGTTTGAACGCCTTTTTGCACAACTTTCGCAATCTTCGCCACTTGTCATTGCGCGGCAATCACTTGACCAGGTTGCCGCTGGCCGTGGGTGACATGTCCAGGTTGGTGCAGCTGGACCTGAGCGATAACCTGATCCAGCTGACCACCGAGTCGGTGACGCTGTTGGCAGGTATGACCCGTCTGGAGTCGATAGATCTGTCGTTCAATGCGCCACTGACCAGGGTCCCCGATGTCAGCCGACTGCAACACCTGGAACAAATGAACCTGCGGGGGACCGGGATCACCCAGTGGCCTGCGGGAGTCTCGAAACTGCTGCAGCTGCGCGAACTCGACTTGCGCGACAACCAGATAGAGACCCTGCCGGATGAGGCGTTCAAGGGTAACGCGTTGCAGAACAGGGGAATCAATATTCATGGCAACCCGTTGTCCGCCGACTCCCTGAACAAGGTCGCCGAGCACCAGCGCAAAACCGGCGTGAGTCTGGGAATCATTGCCTCCGAGTACCGCAGGCCCGGAACATATAGCCCGACCCGGGCGCAGAGCCTGGACTGGCTGGTGGGACTTGGCTCGGTTGAGGCGCAGCGCAGGCAAAGGCTGTGGGATTCATTGCAGGCCTACCCTGATTCAACGCGCTTTTTCGACGTGCTGGCCCGGCTGTCCAACACTGCCGATTTCACCCATGTCTACAGCCACTTCAGTGCGCGGGTCTGGAATGTCATGGAGGCCGCTGCCACCGATGATCGGCTGCGACGTTCGCTGTTTCGCCAGGCTCAGGTCGGCCGGTTCAGCGCCGATGGTTACTCGGCCATCTTCAGCGAGATGGAGGTGCAAGTGTTGTGCTACCGGGCCATGGTGGCGGCCACCACCGGCATCGAGTCGCTGGAGCAGCAACTCATTACTCTGCTCCGGGGCTTGTTCAGGCTGCAGGAAGTTGAAGGGATAGCGCTGGCGGATATCAATGCGCGGCCCGGCTCGGCGTCTGCTACCTACGCCCACGCCCTGGAAATCAGCCTGGCCTATCGCGTGGGCCTGGCCGAACGCCTGGCGTTGCCATCTCAGCCCCGGGCGATTCTGTCACGATGGAGCGTTGAAGTTTCCCCGGCGACCCTGGAGCAGGCTTATCAGAGCGTGCTGACCGCCGAAGGCACCAGCGCGTTGCAGGAATGGATGCTCACGCAGAGATTTTGGACGGAGTATCTGCAAGCGTCTCACCCGGATCAGTTCCTGGCGATCACCGACCGGGCGGCGCTGGGCTTTGCGCAAATCGAGGAACAGCCTCAGCTGTCCCGAGAGGTGTCTACCCAGCGCACAAATGCCGTTGTCGAAAATTTCAAGAATGATCGACGGACATTGTTCGGGCAGCTGACTTCCCAGGCGTTGACTCGTCATCCCGCACCCGTGGTCCCCGGTGTCAGCGCTGAGTCGGAGGCCGCGTCATGACCGCTCTATCTGAAGGCAACGCGAATGCGCCGAGCTCGCCGGGCCTGCGTGACGCATTGAAAGCCGCACTCGACATGACCTTGCCGCAAACCCCTGGGGAATTTGCCGAGCGTCTGATCAAGAACAAGTGGGGGGCGGACATCAATCCGCCCACGGCCTTGCTGGTGACCCTGGATTACCACTTCAAAGGTCATCCTGCACTGGACGGTGTCGAGCAGGGCCGTGTGGCCAGTTCCCGATCATTACTGCAGACGCTGCTGTCCAACTATCAAACCGTGGGTGACGGCCGTTTCGCTGAGAACGCCTTCGGTTTGTACTCGCCGCCCGATGTCGGGCCAGCCGTACGCATCGTGGACAAGGTCGATGAGATTGCCGACCACGGCAGCGGCAATCACCAGACCTATGAAGGCATCTATCGCCAAACCACGCCGCAAGTGTATGGGCCGCTGACGCAGATCGATCTGAGGCCTGCGGATTTCAAAAAGTGGGTCTGGGAACTGGACTTGAAGTTCCTGTATGCGACGTACCTTGATCAGGCCTGGCCTGACGATGAAGTACCCGTCGCCCCCCAACCCTGTGGCCTGAGAACCTCGGTCAAGGCAGCGTTTGTCATGGCGGCGTGGCTGCAGCGGCAGGAGCAACGCCTGAGCCCGGAGGGCCTGGAACTGGCGCTGCGGGCGGCAGGCTTGCAACCTGATCAGCGCTGGGAATCGTTGACTCTCGAACAACTGCAAGCACCGACCCTGGCGCCATCGACGGTGAAATTCGGCTTGCTGAAACTCTACCGTTATAGCGCCACCGATATCTGGGCTTGGCGCGACGCCTCCAGCCCCCGGATGCTGGTGTACATCCCGGGCAACTCTTCGCCGTTGCATGAGTTCGCCGATGCCAGCGCCTTGCACCAGTGGGTGGTCGCGCAGGGCAGGGTGAGTGAAAACAGGCAGGCGTTGGCATCACACTTTACCGAAGACGATCGTGAGGACGGAACCTTTCATGCCGGTGTCGTGACGGCGCTGGAGGGCATGTCGCTTTACCCCGCCAAACACTGGCTGAGCAACAACGCCGGCTTTTTCAACAACGACGGTTATTGGGACCCGAGCGAATACATCGGCTTTGACGACCCTGCACCAGACACCGATCCTTTTGCGCAACTGGTGCTGTCCATGAAGCGGGCCGCCCGGGCCAGCGTCGACAGCATTCGCGATGACGCACAGGTCAACCGTGACAACCTGAGTTCAGTCGTCGAGCCGGTCGTGCAGTGGGTCAACCGGTTTGGGCCGCTTGCCTTGTTCGTTCCTGGAGGCGAAGGGGTGCTGGCGTTGGCTGGACTGATTGACGCCGGATATGGTCTGGACCAGGCAATCAATGGCCAAACCCGCGGCGAACGCTCCGAAGGCATTACTCGTACGGTGTTTGGCTTGCTTAACGCGCTTCCTGTAATGGGGGCGGCGCTGGAGGGAGAAATCAGCGGCATCACCCAGCGGGGCCCTGGGCGTGAGGCTCCGGCGCTGGAGCTGACCGACGGGCCGCCACCGCAACCCGTCACTACACCCGCAACCGCCAGCCCTGCGCCGCTGCCCCGGGTGCAATTGCTGCGTGGCCTCGGCTCCCCGGTGGCGTCCCTCAGTGATGAAGCGCTGGCACAGATCGCCAAGGTCTGCGCAGTGGATGACGACATGCTGCGGCTGATGCAGACGGGCCGCCGGCCGACTCCGTTACTGGCCGACACCATCAGCCGTTTCAAGCTCGAACAGGAACTCGGACAGTCCGCCAGCCCGGCGCTGTTCAACAGCCGTTACGCGGCGCTGCAAGAGTCGGAGCATGAGTGGGTCCGGCTGTTCCAGCAGCAATACCCCGGGCTGCCGAAAAGCGCGATCGAACAAATGCTCGACCGCCACGGTGTCGATATCCAGCGATTACCCGATGCAATGGAGAGCCGCCAGGTGTTGGCACGTCTGGATAGCAAGGCGCGCCAGTATCAACTGCATGTGCGACAAAATCGCGCCTACGAAGGTTTGTTCCTGCGGTCCGCAGCGACATCCGACTCGGACAAGCTGGCGTTGCACTCCCTGAAAAACCTCCCCGGCTGGCCGAGTGATCTGCGGGTCGAGATCCTCGACGGTCCATCTTCCGCTCGGGTAGTTGATCGATGTGGACCCCTGGATGCCGCTCACTGCCGTCAGATCATCAAGGTGGATGACCGCTACCTGCGCAACGAGCAGCCCACGGACTTCTTCGATGCCATGCTTGGCGTGCTGACGGATGAGGAGCGTTCGGCACTGCAGCTCTCTACGTCCGATGGCGCCAGTGGTCTGCGGATCAAACTCGGCGACCGGGCCATTTCCCGCTCTGAAACACTGCTCGGCCTGCAAAGGATGGACGCGGGCATGACCTTCGAGCCAGAAGGACTGCGCGGTGGTGGCTACCCGTCCACAGAGCAGGGGCAAGCACTGCAACTACGGATGAGCAAGCTGCAGCTGAGGAATGTCTACCCGGACATCAGTGAGGCCGACATGGATCAGTTGATCCAGAACGCCGGGGAATTCTTGCAGACGTACATCGATCGGCTGAACCTGGAACTCCAGCAGATCAACATTGACCTGAGCTACTGGATCGACCAGGTGACGCAGGATATCCAGCACATGGATATCACCGTACTGGAGATGGGTGATGAAGCGGCCGCAGGCATGAACGAGGCGCAAATTGCCCAACAAAACGCCAATATCATGCAAATCGCTGCAGAACAGGAACGCGCGGTCAGAAGAGAGCTTGCCGAAGAATTGGTTGCCATCTGGCAAAAGCGTGGCCCCGTGCAGGATCGCCTGTATGTAGACGGGCAACTCTGCGGGGTCAGGTTGGTGCTTGATTTCGAGGAATATCATCGATTACCCAGCATGAACATCAGGTTCAACGATGTGATCGACTTGTCGCTGCGCGGTTTTCACCTGAACGTGCCGGAAAGTCTCAATGGATTTCTCGAGAGCTTTCCAAACCTCCAGGTATTGAACCTGGAAATGGTTGATTTGCGTCGTTACTTCGTGGCAAGTGAAGGGCGCTCCTTGCCACCGGTCATTGGCCAGTTGAAACAACTGACTTCACTGAACTTGCGCGCCACCCGGCTGGTATTCAATGAGCGCGCGGCTTCACAACTGTGTGAGCTGAGCAACTTGCAGAGCCTCGACCTGAGTGACAATCCATTGGCAGTACCGCCTGTGCTGCTGGGCATGAACAACCTGCGTAGGCTCAGCTTGAGGAATACCCGAATTACCCGTTGTCCGGTAGGAATACCGGATGAGCCGTACTTCACTTTCCTCGATTTAAGTCATAACCAGATAACCCGTATTCCTCGGGCGGTATTGAACCAGGCCGTCGCCAGGGATCGGGTGATGTTGTGGAGCAACCCGCTCACTGATCAGGACACTTTGCAGCGCCTGGTGGTACATCGTGAGCGCACCGGCATCAATTTGTGGTTGATGAATGTTCCGGCCAACCACTATTCAGATCCAGCAGCCTGGCTGCAGGGAGTTGAAGCGGCACAGCGCGATGCGCAGCTGCAGATCTGGCAGCGAACGGCGCTCAAGCCTGCCGGTGCGCGACTGTTGGGCACCATGCACACACTCAGTCTTACCCCGGAATTTCAGGTCCGCTACCAGGACCTGCAGGCTCGTGTCTGGCAATTACTGAGCGAAGCCGATGCGTCGCCTGAGTTTTGGGGACGATTGACTCAGGACATGCCCTTGGGGCGAGCGTCACTCGACAGTCCAATGGCAGTTCTCAGTGCGTTGGAAGACCGGGCGAGGCTGTTCAACGATTGGGTGGCGCTGGGGCGACCGTTTCCGATCGGGGAGAATTGATGCATGACCCCGGTCGGGGTCATGACTTTTTGTTGTCAGCGGCGACGGAACAGCGGCAGCGGTTCGTCGGTGGCAGCCTGGTAAGTCACGGAGAAGTCCTTGAGACCTTCCAGGGCGTCGTACGGGTCCTTGTCGGCGCGAATCGCGAACGCATCGAAACCGCAGCGGTGCAGGTAGAACAACTGGTCGCGCAGTACGTCGCCAATGGCCCGCAGTTCGCCTTTGAAACCGTAACGGTCACGCAGCAAACGGGCGTTGGAGTAGTTGCGGCCATCGGTGAAGGCCGGGAAATTCAGGGCGATGACCTGGAACTGGCCCACGTCTTCACCGATTTCTTCTGCTTCCTCATCTGCATCCAGCCACACGCCAAGGCCGCCATCGCGGGCCTTGAGCATACGAGCGTGTTCGCGCCACAGCTGCAGCGGGACGATCAGGTCGTCGCAGTTGCTGATTTCGTCGATGTTGAAGTCCTTGGGCAGCAGGTGCCAGGTTTCGTCGACGACTTCGTTGTTCTTAATGATTCGCTGCATAGACGCGCTCCTTGAAGAGGTCGATGCCAATACGCTGGTAGGTGTCGATGAAGCGTTCGTCTTCGGTACGTTGTTCGATGTACACGTCGATCAGCTTCTCGATCACGTCAGGCATGGCTTCCTGGGCAAAGGACGGGCCGAGGATCTTGCCCAGGCTGGCGTCGCGGCTGGCGCTGCCGCCGAGGGAAACCTGGTAGAACTCTTCGCCTTTCTTGTCCACCCCGAGGATGCCGATGTGGCCGACGTGGTGGTGGCCACAGGCGTTCATGCAGCCGGAGATGTTCAGGTCCAGTTCACCAATGTCGAACAGGTAGTCCAGGTCGTCGAAACGGCGCTGGATCGATTCGGCGATCGGGATCGACTTGGCGTTGGCCAGGGAGCAGAAATCGCCGCCCGGGCAGCAGATGATGTCGGTCAGCAGGCCGATGTTCGGCGTGGCGAAACCTTGCTCGCGCAACTCGCCCCACAGGGCGAACAGCTTGGCCTGCTCGACGTCGGCCAGGATGATGTTCTGCTCGTGGGAAGTGCGCAGTTGACCGTAGCTGTAACGTTCGGCCAGATCGGCCACGGCGTCGAGCTGCTTGTCGGTGATGTCGCCCGGCGCGACGCCGGTTGGCTTCAGGGACAGGGTCACGGCTACATAACCAGGCTTCTTATGCGCCAGGGTGTTGCGCGTGCGCCAGCGGGCGAAACCTGGGTGTTCCTTGTCGAGGTCAGCCAGTGCTTGCGCCTGGTTGTCCAGAGACTGGTAGTCCGGATCAACGAAATGTTTGGCCACGCGATGCACTTCGGCTTCGGTCAACGTGGTCTGGCCACCGCGCAGGTGTTCCATTTCCGCGTCGACTTTCTGGGCGAAGACTTCAGGGGTCAGCGCCTTGACCAGAATCTTGATCCGCGCCTTGTACTTGTTGTCGCGACGGCCATAGCGGTTGTAAACCCGCAAGATGGCGTCGAGGTAGCTCAACAGGTCTTGCCACGGCAAGAATTCATTGATGAACGCGCCCACCACCGGGGTACGGCCCAGGCCACCGCCCACCAGCACGCGGAAACCCAGTTCGCCAGCGGCGTTGTGCACGGGCTCCAAGCCAATGTCATGGACTTCGATGGCGGCACGGTCGGAGGTCGAGCCGTTGACGGCGATCTTGAACTTGCGCGGCAGGTAGGCGAATTCCGGGTGGAAGGTGGTCCACTGGCGGACGATTTCGCACCACGGGCGCGGGTCGATCAATTCATCGGCAGCGACACCGGCGAACTGGTCGGTGGTGACGTTGCGCAGGCAGTTGCCGCTGGTCTGGATCGCGTGCATCTGCACGGTGGCCAGTTCAGCCAGGATGTCCGGGATGTCTTCCACGGCCGGCCAGTTGAACTGCACGTTCTGCCGGGTGCTGATGTGGGCGTAGCCCTTGTCGTAGTCACGGGCAATCTTGGCCATCATTCGCGTCTGGCGCGAAGTCAGTTGGCCGTAAGGCACCGCCACCCGCAACATCGGCGCGAAGCGCTGGATATAAAGGCCATTTTGCAGGCGCAGGGGGCGGAATTCTTCTTCGCTCAGCTCGCCTGCCAGATAGCGTCGGGTCTGATCACGGAACTGCTTGACGCGGTCCTCGATGATCCGCTGATCGTATTCGTCGTATACGTACATATAAGTCCTGTTCTCAGGCTTGGGCCGGTCGGTTCCAGCTGCTTTTTTGGCTTGCTGAAGCCGATACTGCCTCGGCAATTCTGCGCGCACGGCCGCGCACTCCCAACGGAGCCGGGGGCAAGATACCAGTTTGCAGTTATGCGCAAAAGTGATGTTTGAGTATATGTAAAGAACCAAAACGACTAACGAGAATCGTTGTTGCCAAACCCGTGTTTGTGGTGTGGGCAATCATCGGCTTTACTGTGAGCGTATCTTCCTGCAATCACCGATAAAACCGACAAGAGGCGATGCAATGAGCAACTCTACCAAAGCTTCAAAGCCCGATAGCACGGTGGATGCCTGGGCCATTTTGTTCCTGATCATCCTGGTCGTTGGAACTGCCGTTTTCTGGGTCAGCCATCAGTAACCGGCCTCGTCCGGGCCTGATTCGCGACCGGCAGATTCCACTGCTGCAAGTGGTCGACAGGCCCAGGCCAGGCGTTTGCTGGCCATGAAGATTTCGTCGGACTACCGGGTGGATTTCCGGCGTCTGTCGGCCAAGGGCCGCCCGGCGCCTTACCGCTACCCGTTCACCTTGTACATGCCGATGCGCTGAACCGCGTCAGCTAACTGCCAGAAGCAGCACCAACTGTACGATGCCGTAGAGCGTCAGGGCGAACACCGCCGTAAACAGAATCCCCAGAATCACAAAGTGACTCGGTTTGCCGTGGGTGAAATCGCGCGCCCGATTTTTCCCGCTCTGCACGCCGAATGCCGCCGCCATGACGCTGTGCAACATCTGCCAGAAGGTCGGCGGTTTGTTGTTGTCGACTGGATCGTCCATAAACCCCTCGTCATCCCGGTGTGAGCTGTAAGCATAGTCAAATAACCGCGCAGGTGAGCGCAGCCTTCGGCAGCTGCTATGGGTTCGTCCCCGCCATAACTATGTACCGCCATGCGCCTTGAGGGCCGTGATTTCCTGATGGTCTATCTAACAGTCATCAGGACTTACCTAATGCCCGAGCTCTCCAAACCCGTCGACCATGGATTTCATGTTCCGTTTATCAAGCACCGTCTGCCCGACTGGATTCAACACCTCGCGCCCGCGCATATTGCCAGCCTGGCCAAGCCCCTGGATCCCGCCCAGGTGTTCGCCAAAAACTACCCGCAGCTGTACGCCGAGGCTTCGCCCGCGATGCGCCTGGCGTTGTACAACAGCCAGGTCAGCAGCAACCGCTCCACCCGGGCGTTGGCCAAGAGCCTGAAAGACTTCAAGGGCATTACCGAGTTCGCCAAGCCATTGCTGGCAGAGGCCATGAACAAGACCTTCGGCCAGTCGCCTGATGTGACCAAGACCATGCTGTATCACCTGCGCGCGCCCAACCTGGCCGACGAGCAGACCTTGCTGCAGGCCGCTTTACGCAACTTCGAGGCGGACGAGCCGTTTGATGAAGTCTCCCTGCAGGAAACCAGTGCGCTGGCTCCGGCCGGGGCGATGGAGAACGAACTTTACGATAAACGTGACAGTTACCCGTTCTGGAGTACGCGCTACAAGATCCGCGACAAAATGTCGATCAAACCCGGGGAGTTCGCCAGCCTGTGCCGGCAACTGGACCTGGGCCAGCAGTACCAGGATCATCTGAGCGCCGTGTTCGATGCGCCTGGCACCAGCTCGACAGTGCGCGAGCAGACGATCACCGCGAACAAAGACATGATGCGACTGCAGGCACATATCGCGCGGATGAAATCGGATCTGAGTGAATCGGCGTACGCCACGTTGCTGGCAGTTCTCGATGGCAGCCCCGATCCCAAGATCGACGGGCGAGCGGTGGCCTGCAGTCAACTGACAGCATTGGGCTCGCAGTTGAGCGATGTGCTGATCATCGGCCCGGTGACCCGCAAACCCACTTCGACGCTGGAGGACATCTCCGAGGTGTTTTTACCGGTATCCGTCTGGAGTATGGGGCTGGAGCCGAATGCGCGAATCATCGTCTGCATGCCGGGTGACCCGCGGCAGCCAGTGAAGGAATTCTCGTCACTCGCCGCGTTTGCCAAAGACCTGGCGATCCGCCTGCGTTCGCGAACCTTCCAGCGCTTCATCGCCGGTTTGCTGCCGCAGGACGAGTCGCCGAGGTTTTTCCGCCGGCTCAAGGCCCAGCTCAAAACCCATCGCTGGAACCCGAACCCGGTTTATCCAGGCCCGCCTTACAACCCCGCAGCCTTTGCCAATGGCATGTACGAAGAGGTCTGGAACGATGACGTCAACCTGGCCCTGAGCGAAACATTCTTCGACGTCGAAGTGTTCGGGGCGCGCTACGAAGCGCATCTGGTCAGGGTCAAGTCCAATGCCCGGTTGCTGGCGATTCCAACTGCCGCAGTCGACCACCAGGCCTGGATCGAACGCCTCGAACACTTGGCCGAGTGGGGCCTGAATGTACTCAACGTCGCCGCCTTTTTCGTTCCCGGCCTGGGCGAAGCGATGCTGCTGGTGACCGTCGTGCAATTGGGTTACGAGGTCTATCAAGGTGTCGAAGCCTGGAAGGAGGGCGATGCCGAGGAGGCTTGGGGTCACCTCAAGTCGGTCATGGCAAACGTGGCCTTCATGGCTGTCCTCGGCGCGCTGGCAAGCAAGGCGCCACCGATCACTGCATCGCGATTCGTCGACGGGATGCGCACAATTTCCACGCCATTTGGTGAGCCGCGTCTGTGGAATCCAGAGCTCACGGCCTACGAGAGCGCAGTCGCCCTTGATGGTGTGACGCCAAACGCCTTGGGGCAATACGAGGTGCGGGGCAAGACTTACATCAAGCTGGAGGGGAAAACCTACGAGAAGACCTACGATCCGGCGCTGGACCAGTGGCGGATCAAGCACCCCACCGACCCCGGGGCCTACCAGCCAGTCTTGCAGCACAATCAGCTCGGCGCCTGGCGCCACCTCCATGAGCGGCCACTGGAGTGGGATCGCGTGACGTTGTTGCGCCGTATCGGCCCACAGATGGATGCCTTCTCTGATGCCCAGCTGCAGCAACTGGCGGATGTCAGTGGGGTCAGCGACGATGCCCTGCGGCAGATGCACATCGATTATCAGGCACCGCCGCCGCGCCTGGCAGAGGCGATTGCGGCGTTCAGGGCCGATCAGCAAGTGGACGAATTGATCGTCGGTCTGCGCAATGGTACCCGCCTCAATAGCGCATCCGAGCTTGTCGTTTCTCTGGTTGTGGAGCTGCCGGACTGGCCCATTGAAGAAGTCCTGGAGGTTTTCGAGGGCTCGGAACACTGGGGCGCCTCCCAGCGTTACAGTTCTGCCGCGGCGCAGCACAGTGCAATACCGACCATCAAGATCACTCGAGCCGAGATACGCGCCGGGAAACTGCCGGAAACCGTGGTCGCAGCGCTCAATGAAGAGCAAAGGATCCAGTTGCTGGGTGCACGTAGCGCGCAAGCAGGTTCGAACCCGGTACAGATGCTCAGGAACCGCTTGGCCAATGAGGTGTTGACCAGGAAAAAATCCCTGTTCGAGCGTCTGAATACCCCGCAGCAGTCATCGAATGCAGATGTCCTGCGGCTGCAGCGTAGTTTTCCAACGTTGTCGTCCGAGGCTGCGCAGGAAGTCCTGAACGGCTCCAGTCCGAGCGAGTTGGCCCGGTTGCGCAGCAGTGGAAAAATGTCGCTGCGCCAGGCCAAGGCGATTCGTCTGCATATTCAGCAAGGCGCCTTGAACCGCGCCCTATGTGGAATGCGCCTGGAAAGCATGGCGTCGGTAGCCAGCGATCGGCTGGCAGTGCACAACCTGCAGCACTTGCCAGGCTGGTCGGGGCAAATGCGCGTGGAAATCCGTGCCGGCTTTATCAGGGGACCGTTGCTGGACGTTGTCGGAAGCGAGAACGCGACGATTCGTCATTATCTGGTCAAGAGTCAAGGTAGCTATCGCGCGTTTGACGCCCAGGGCGGGGCGCTCAACAGCATCCCTGCCCACGGTCGCAATCTGTTCGAATCGCTGGTGGAGGTGGCACCACAAGCTACCCGGCAGAGTTTGCAGGGTAACCCGGGCCAGGCCCTGCAACAGGAACTGGCCAGCTATGCCAGCGCTCATCGCGAGGAAATGTCGCGGGTGC
The DNA here is from genome assembly GCF_059716155.1 of Pseudomonas sp. LBUM1649. NCBI lineage: Bacteria > Pseudomonadati > Pseudomonadota > Gammaproteobacteria > Pseudomonadales > Pseudomonadaceae > Pseudomonas > Pseudomonas sp. LBUM1649. Next base: position 3,943,622 of record NZ_CP166807.1, on the reverse strand, counting down.
TGAATCAACGTCCCATCGACGGCCCCGGCCCATTCCTGCGCCTGCCCTCCGGCCAGCCGGGTTACCTGGCCAGCGGCCGCGGAGTCGGCTTCCCCGATGCGGGGCTGGTTACCAGGGTGCGAGACCTCTACCCGAACATTTCCGATGCGCAAGCCAGTCAATTTGTCAGGAGTCGTCTGAGCGCCGGGGATAGCCATCAGCAGGTGTTCAATCTACTGAACAACCGCCAGCGGGAATTCGCGGCGCTGGACCAACAGTTGAACGCCTGGATCGGCACTGGTGCAGGCCAGGCTGCGCGCAGGTTGCAAGCAGAAAAGATACTGCGGTGCTGGCGCAACGGCCTGTATCGAGGGCAGGAGCCCGCCTTCGAGCTGGACTTGCGCGGGGCTGACGCATTGCCGGAATGGACTGCCGATTTCAGCCATGTACGCACGGTCCGAGTCAATAGTAGCCAGCTTACCGGTGCTTCCGGAGTGACGGTCCTGGAAAAATTCGCGCAGGTGAAAAAACTCGAAATCACCGTGCACGGCCAGGACATTGCTGCCCTGGCCGGGAAGCTCGGTGAGTTGACCGCTATAACCGAATTGAATCTCAACGGCATTGCTCAGGTTTATACATCCGAGTTCCTGCAGGCGCTTGAGGGCATGACGCAGCTGGAAACCCTGGCGCTTGAAGGCGATGGGGCCGCGATGGACTTCAGCAAACTGACGAGCCTGCGCTCCCTGCGATTGGCAGGCCAACCGGACAGATGGCCCACTGGCGTATTGAACCTGCCCAGGCTTGAAGCCCTGGACTTGCAGGCCGTTCCAATTCAGGAGCTGCCTGCCGGGCTGTACAGCGGACATGAAGCGCTGTGGCGTGGCTTGAAAATGAACTGGGGTGCCATGGAGCCGCAAGCTTTCCGCAAGGCCTACAACTATGTCCACGACCACCCGGCCCATTTGGTTCAGGAACCGCAGATGGTTGACCACTACTGTCGTGCGCGCCTGTCATCACTGATGCCGGATGATTACTCTTTCGCTTCCCAGGCGTTAGCCCGGTTAAATGGCGAAGGAGTAATGGGCGTAGCATTGCTGGATCAGGTTGATGCATTGCACCGACAGCGAAGCGCGTTGAATCTGGCGCTGGACGCGTGGCAGAACACGCCTGTCAGGGTGGGTGCCGAAGAGGTGCAACTGCACCATCGTGAACTGGTTGCCGAGAGAGTTCGCGAATGCGCGCGCAACGGGTTGCGCGCCGAGTATGCACCACGCGAACCCGTGGCAGGACCATCGTGGGCAGCTCCCCTGTATGGGAGCGAAGCGCTGGACCTGACCGGGCTTGGGGCATTAGGGGATCTACCCGAGCTGGGCGATACGATATTTGCCCATATCCGACGCTTGAACCTGCGCGGCATGGGCGTATCGACCAGGCAAGCCAGCGATTTTCTGTTGGGTTTCCCCAAGCTGACAACTCTGGAACTCAGCTCCAACCGACTGACCGAAATCCCCCAGGCGTTCAGTACGCTTACGGAATTGACCGCGCTCGATCTCTCGTTCAACGAACTGACGATCACGCCGTTGGCCCAGTCCCGGTTGAACCGCTTGACGTCGTTGAAGACGCTGAACCTTGCCTACAACCGTGTCGGCGCCCTGGACGTCAGCGCGATGACCAACCTGCAGAGCCTGCACCTGGGGCATACCCGCCTGACGAGATGGCCCGAAGGCGTAATGTCACTGCCGCAACTTCATCGCCTGGCCCTCAATCACAGTGCGATCACTGACATCCCGGTGGCCGCGTTGACCGGTCATGATCGACTGCTGGGGGTGACCTCGCTGCAAGGTTGCCGGCTGAGCCCGCAAGGTTTGGCGGCAGTGCGCGCCTACGCGCAACGCACGCCCTCCGAAACCCCGATGGGGATTACCCGGACGCAACTGGCGGCCGGTCGAACCGGTGGCGATCCCGAGTTCTTTCCGGTGGAAGCGTCGGAACGGCCGGACCTTTTATTGCCGCTGGAGCTGACGCCCGGTGAAGCGCCGGATAAAGTGCCCGGGACATCGGCTGCCCGACTGCAACGCCTTGATCCTCAACTGACCGAGGACGAGGCCGTCGGGCTTATCGATGGATGGCTCGACCGAGGACTGGGCGCGCTTGAAATTGAAAACCGCATCGTCGAATGGGAAGAGCAACACACTCAATTGCTCAAAAGCCTGAATGACTGGATCGATGTCCCGGCTTCGCGTCACGGGCGCACCTGGATCAATGCGCTGGACCGCCGCCGTGCGGCTGATAAATTGCTGGAAAGCTGGCGCAGCACGTTACGGAATGCCCCTGAGGGCGAGGGCGCACCGCCAGGTACCGTTATTGATTTTACCGGCCTGATCATCGGCGAACTGCCGGCCATGCCGTTCACTTTCAATCATGTCGTCGAGCTGGACCTGACAAGGGTTGGGCTCTCGACCCATTCGGATGCGTTCCTGCGCTCATTTCCCCGTCTGCGCAGTCTTACACTCGACCACAACGGTCTGGGCAGCTTGCCGGAAGCGGTCACGCGCTGTGAAGATCTCACCCGGTTAAGCGTCGTTTATTGCGATATCCGCGCCAGTGCGCCGTTGCAGCGCCAGCTACGCTCACTGCCGCGCTTGCAGTGGCTGAACCTGGGTGAGAACCCGTTGTGGGAGTTCGATATGACCGGCCTCGACCAACTGCATACCCTGGATATGCATAGCAACAATCTACGGGAGTGGCCGACGGGGGTGCTGGAAGCACCAGCACTGACAACGCTGGACCTGGCGGGCAACCAGATCACGACCATACCTGCAGCGGCATTGCGGCCGGAACATGCAAACTTGATGGCCGGTACCAGCCTGCTCGATAACACACTGGAGCCAGACGAATTCATCCGCTTGCAGGATTACCTTGGCGAAACCGGACGAGGGTTGGGGTTCACCTCCGGGGAAATCGACGACCTGCTGGCCGGTTTCGATTCGACAGAATCATCGAACGCAGGCGAGGGCGATGCGCATCCCGATCGAGAGTCACCCGAGGCGCAGAAAAACCGCTGGTTCAACGGCGTGGCGGCTGATTCGGAAAAGCACGCGATGTGGACGGCCGTGATGGAGCAGGACACCACCGAGGACTTTGCCTACATCCTTTCGCAACTGCGGCACACCCAGGACTTCCACTTGGATCGCCTGGGCCTGACGCAACGGGTCTGGCGTGTTCTCGAATCCGCTTATGGCGATGAGGCGCTGAGTCAACGCCTGATGGGGCTGGCGAAGGCGCTGCGGCATCGGGTGACCTGTGGTGATGGCCGAATCCTGTTGTTCAACGAGCTGGAAGTCGAGGTCTTTGAATACGAAGCCCTGAAATCGATTGCTCCGGAACACAAAGGTCGCGAGCTGCTCAAACTGTCCAGGCGCCTGTTTCGCCTGGCTCAAGTCGAGGAGGTCGCACGGACCAGGATCGAGGTCCACCCAAATATCGACCCGGCGGAAATTCGCCTGGCCTATCGCATCGGACTGGCGCAACGCCTTGACCTGCCCAGCCAACCGCAAGGCATGCTCTATGCCAACCTGGCGCAGGTGACCGCTGCAGATCTTGACCAGGCGTACACCAGGATCATTGCCGAGGAGCAGACACCCGCGTTTAACGAGCAACTGATGGCGCGCAAGTACTGGAGGGATTTCCTCGAGGAAAAATACCCGGCCGAGTTCACCCGGGTGCAGGAAGACTTCCAGGCCAAAGTTACTGCGTTCGAGGACAAGTATTCGGAGTTCAATCAGGCGTACTTCCAGGAAGTGCAAACCCTCGAAGCGGCCAACAGGGTCGATCGTCAGAACCTGCTGAGCGAACTCACTTCCCGTGAGTTGGCCCAGCAGGCCACACTGAGCTGATCTTCAGCTGACAAGACTCTGGAGTCGACTCAGGTCGACTCCAGAGCTCACTGGATCAGTTGTCGTAACCGAGGTTAGGCGCCAGCCAGCGTTCGGTGATGCTCAATTCCTCGCTACTGTCCTCCATAACTATGTACCGCCATGCCCGCGAATGGCCGTGATTACCTGACCCTTCAACCACAGTGATCAGGATGCACGTCATGCCCGAGCTTTCTCCACCCATGGATCATGGATTTCATGTTCCGTTCATCAAGAAACGCCTGCCCGACTGGACTCAACACCTCGCACCCGCACATATCACCAACCTCACCCGGGCCAGGGATCCGGCCGAAGCGTTCGCCAGGAACCATCCGCAGCTATACGCCGCGGCGTCGCCCGAGCTGCGCCTGGCGCTGTATGACAGTCAGGTGCGCAGCAACCGCTCCACCCAGGCGTTGGCCAAAACCCTCAAGGACTTCAAGGGCATCACTGAATTTGCCAAGCCGTTGCTGGCTGAGGCCATGAACAAGACCTTTGGCCAATCCCCCGATCCGACCAAAACCATGCTTTATCACCTGCGGGCGCCCAACCGGGCCGATGAGCAGACACTGCTGCAGGCCGCATTGCGCAATTTCGAGGTCGATGAGCCCTTTGATGAAGTCGCCCTGCAGGAGACCAGTGCGCTGGCTCCCGCCGGAGCACTGCAGAACGAGCTTTACGATCGGCGCGAGCGCTACCCGTTCTGGAGTACGCGCTACAAGATCCGCGACAAGCTGTCGATCAAGCCTTCGGAGTTCGCCACACTGTGCCGGCAACTGGACCTGGGCCAGCAGTACCAGGCTCACCTGAGTACCGTGTTCGATGCGCCGGGCACCAGCGCTACCGTGCGCGAGCGGACGATCACGGCCAACAAGGACCTGATGCGCCTGCATGTACACGTTGCGCGAATGAAGTCGCACGTCAGTGAATCGGCGTATGCGACCCTGCTGTCGGTACTCGACGGCAGCCCGGAGCCCAAAATCGATGGACGGGCAGTGGCGTATAGCCAGCTGACGGCGCTGGGTTCGCAGTTGAGCGATGTATTGAACATCGGTCCGATGTCCCGCAAGCCCGCCTCGACCCTTGAGGATATCGCCGATCTGTTCGTGCCGGTAAAGGTCTGGAGGGCGGCAATCAACGCGCAGGCGCGGATCATCGTCTACATCCCGGGCGACCCGAAGCACCCGGTCAAGGAATTCACATCGCTGGCCGCATTTGCCAAAGACTTTGCCGTCCGATTGCGCTCGCGAAGTTTTCAGCGCTTTATCGCCGCAATGCTGCCCCAGGACGAGTCACCGCGGTTTTTTCGCAGGCTCAAAGCCCAGCTCAAAACCTGGCGGTGGAATCCGAACCCGGTCTGGCCGGGACCACCCTATAACCCCAAAGTCTACCAGGGCGGCATGTATGAAGAGGTGTGGAACGACGAGGTCAACCTGGTCCTGAGCGAAACCTTCATCGACGCTGAAGTGTTCGGTGCGCGGTATGCAGCGCACCTGGCGAGGATCAAGTCCAACGCCAGGCTGTTGGCGGTGCCTACGGCGGCCGTTGACCACCAGGCCTGGATCGAACGCCTCGAACATCTGGCCGAATGGGGCTTGAACATCCTCAACGTCGGCGCGTTCTTCGTTCCCGGGCTTGGCGAAGTGATGCTGCTGGTGACCGCGGTGCAATTGGGCCGTGAGGTGTATCAGGGCGTGGAGGCCTGGAAGGAGGGCGATGCCGAAGAGGCCTGGGGGCACCTCACGTCAGTCATGCAGAACGTGGCTTTCATGGCGGTGCTGGGCGCGGTGGCCAGTAAGGCACCACCGATCATGGCGTCGCGGTTCGTCGATGGCATGCGCAAAATCAGCACACCGTTCGGCGAGCCACGCCTGTGGAACCCTGACCTGGTGGCATACAAAAGCAGTATTGCACTCGATGGCGTGACACCTAACGCCCTGGGGCAATATGAGGTGGGGGGCAAGACCTACATCAAGCTCGAGGGCAATGCCTTTGAGAAGACCTACGATCCGGCGCTCAAACAGTGGCGCATCAAGCACCCCACCGACCCTGAAGCCTTTCAGCCGATCCTGCAGCACAACCAACTGGGCGCCTGGCGCCACCTCGACGAGCGGCCGCTGGAGTGGGATCGCCTGACGCTGTTGCGTCGCATCGGCTCGCAGATGGACGGCTTCTCCAATGCGCAGTTACAGCAAATCTCGGAGGTCAGCGGGGTCAGTGATGATGCCCTGCGCCAGATGCACATTGATCATCAGGCACCGCCGCCGCGCTTGGCGCAGACTATCGCTGCGTTCAGCGCCGATCAGCGGGCGGATGAGTTCATCATGGGGCTGCGTCGCGGCACTCGCCTGAACAGTGCCGCCGAGTTCGCCGTACCCCTGACTCTGGAGCTGCCCAACTGGCCTGTTGAGGAAGTATTGGAAGTCTTCGAGGGCACTGAGCATTGGGGCGCCTCCCAGCGCTACGGCGCGCAGGCGGCGCAGCACAGTGCCCGGCCGACGATCAAGATCACCCGGGCCGAAGTTCGCGCCGGGAAGCTGCCGAATATCGTTTTGGCGGCGCTCGACGAACAACAACAGATTCAGTTGCTGGGTGCGCACAGTGCAAGACCTGGCGCGGACCCGGTGCAGATGTTCAGGGACCGTCTTGCCCATCGGGCAAAGACTCGCAGACAGTCATTGTTCGAACGTCTGCACTCCCCAGAACCGACAACGAATCCCGACATTCAGCGCTTGCAGCGCAGTTTCCCGACGCTGTCGGCCGAGTCCGCCCAGGAAGTGCTCAATGGCTCCCGTGCCAGCGATTTGTCCCGGTTGCGCAGTAGTGGCAAAATGTCCTTGCGCCAGGCCAAGGCGATTCGTCTGCATATTCAGCAAGCCGCCCTTAACCGCGCGCTCTGCGGGTTGCACCTGGACAGCATGGCCTCGGCGGCCAGCGACCGTTTGGCGCTGCACAGCCTGCGGCACTTGCCCGGCTGGACCGCGCAGATGCGCGTGGAAGTGCGCGCAGGCTCCATTCTGGGCCCGCTGCTGGACAGCATCGGCAGCGCCACCGCGAGGCCGAGCTACTACATGGTTAAAAGCCTGGACACTTACCGGGCGTTCGATGCTCAGGGCGTGGCGCTCAATAGCATCCCCGGCCACGGGCGCAATCTGTTCGAGTCGCTGGTGGAAATATCGCCGCAAGCAGCCCGGGATAACTTGCTAGGTCATCATACTCAGGCGCTGCGTCAGGAACTGGCCGCCTATGCCAGCACCCACCGCGAGGAGATGGCGCGCGTACTTAATCAACATCCCGTCGATGGCCCGGGGCCGTCCCTGCGCCTGACTTCAGGCCAGCTCGGTTATCTGGCCAGCGGTCGCGGGGCCGGTTTCTCCGACTTGCCCGATGCCGGATTGATTACCAGGGTACGAGTACTCTACCCGAACATTTCCGATGAACAAGCCAGCCAGTTCATCAGCAGCCGCCTGAGCGCCGGGGACAGCCATCAGCAGGTATTCAACCTGCTGAACAATCGCCAGCGCGAATTCGAAGGGTTAACCGGATAGGCACACTGGACGTCAGTTCGCTGATGAACCTGGAGAGCCTGTACCTGGGGCATACACGCGTAACACGCTGGCCCGACGGTGCGCTTTCGTTACCCCGATTGCGCCGCCTGGCCCTCAATCACAGCGCCATCACCGACATCCCGGTAGAGGCATTGACCGGTCATGATCGACTGCTGAGTGCGACCTTGCTGCAAGGTTGCCGACTCAGCCCGCATGGCCTGGCGGCAGTGCGCGCCTTCGCTGAACGCACGCCGTCCCAAACACCGATGGGCATCACCCGGGCGCACCTGGCGGCCGGTCGAACAGGTGGGGATCCCGAGTTTTTCCCGGTCGAGGTGTCGGAGCAGCCCAATCTTCTGTTGCCGCAGAACCTCGCGCCCGTTGACGGTAATTTGCCGCCGACTTCCGCCGCCCGGCTGCAGCGTCTAGATCCGCAACTGGGCGAGGCGCAAGCCGTCGAACGAGTCAATGCATGGTTGGCCCGCGGCCTGGGGGCGACGGAGATTGAAGCGCGACTGGTGCAATGGGAGCAGCAACAGACCCAACTGATCAGTCGTTTGAATGAGTGGATCGATGCCCCGGCGTCACGCCTGCGTCGCGCATGGGTAAACGCTGTGGACCGGCGCCGGGCAGCTGACCAATTGCTGGAAAGCTGGCAGCTCACGCTGAGAGATGTTCCCGGAGTCGAGGGAACTCTCGATTTTAACGGGCTGATCCTCGGCGATCTGCCCACAATGCCCTTCATCTTCAATCATGTGGTGGAACTGGACCTCAGTGGCGTCGGGCTATCGGCGAATTCCGAAGGATTTCTGCGGTCTTTTCCGCGCTTACGCTACATGACACTCAATCTGAACGGCCTGGGCAGCTTGCCCGAGGCGGTGACCCAATGTCAGGAATTGACCCGCCTGAACGCCAGTTTTGTCGATATTCGCGCCAGCGAACCTTTACAGCGCCAGTTGCGCGCCTTGCCGCGCCTGCAATGGCTGGACCTGGGCGAAAACCACTTGAGTGATTTTGACCTCACCGGCCTCGACCGACTGCAAGTCCTGGATCTGCGTGGCAACGACCTGCGCGATTGGCCGGCGGGAGTACTGCAGTCACCCGCATTGACCACTCTGGACCTGACGAGCAACCAGATATCGACCATTCCCCAGGCAGCATTTCAGCCGGAACACGCCAATCTCATGATCGGCACCAACCTGTTCGATAACCTGCTGGAGCCGGATGAGTTCGTGCGCTTGCAGGACTACTTGCGGCAAACCGGGCAGGGGTTGGGCTTCACTCACCTGGATATCGACCACTTTCTGGCGGGATTTGACTCCGAGCAGTCGGAGCCTGGTGAGGGTGTCGCGCATCCTGATCGAGAATCGGACGATGTCCAGAAAGAACGCTGGTTCAGAGGTATTGCGGCGGATTCGGAAAAGCACGCAATGTGGAACGCAATTAAAGAGCGGGACACTACCCACGACTTTTCATACATTCTGTCGCAGCTTCGCCATACCCAGGATTTTCACGCGGATCGCCTCGGCCTGACCCAGCGAGTGTGGCGCGTGATTGAGTCGGCCTATGCCGACGAGGCGCTGAGCGAACGGCTGATGGGCCTGGCGCGGGCACTGCGCCACCAGGCGACCTGTGGCGATGGTCGAATCCTGTTGTTCAACGAGCTGGAAGTCGAGGTGTTCGAGTTCGAAGCCTTGAAGTCCATTGCCCCTGAACATAAAGGTCGCGAGCTGCTCAAGCTGTCCAGGCGGTTGTTTCGCCTGTCGCAGGTGGAAGAGGTCGCCAGCGAAAGAATCAGTGCTCATCCGACTACCGATCCGGCGGAAATTCGCCTGGCCTACCGCATCGGTCTGGCACAACGCTTGGATCTTCCCGATCAACCCAAAGGCATGCTTTACGCCAACTTGTCGGGAGTGGCGGCGGCGGATCTCGATCAAGCCTACACCCGGATCATTGCCCAGGAGCAGACAACGGTGTTCAACGACCAATTGGTTTCGCGCAAATACTGGAGAGACTATCTGGAAGAAAAGTACCCGGATGAATTCACCCGGGTGCAACAGCAATTCCAGGATAAATGCACGGCCCTTGAAGACAAGTACGCCGAGTTCAACGAGGCGTACTTTCAGGAACTCAAGGCGCTGGAATCGGACAACGGGGTTGACCGCAAGAACCTGCTGAGCGAACTCACGTCCCGTGAACTGGCCGAGCAGGCCACGATGACCTGATCCTCGATGGGCAACACTCTGGAGTCGACAGCGTTCGACTCCAGAACTCACCATATCAGTTGTCGTAACCGAGGTTCGGCGCCAGCCAGCGTTCGGTGACGCTCAACTCCTGACCCTTGCGTGACGTATAGCTCTGTACCTGATCCTTGTCGATCTTGCCCACGAAAAAGTACTGCGCCTGCGGATGGGCGAAGTACCAGCCGCTGACCGCTGCCGCCGGGAACATCGCGTAGTGCTCGGTGAGGAACACGCCGCTGCGCCCGGCGCGCATTTCGCTGGCCTCAGGGTCGAGCAAGGCGAACAGCGTCGACTTCTCGGTGTGATCCGGGCATGCCGGGTAGCCCGGCGCAGGGCGGATGCCGCTGTATTGCTCTTTGATCAACGCCTCGTTGTCGAGCGTCTCGTCCTTGGCGTAACCCCAGTAGTCTTTGCGCACTTGCTGGTGCAGCCATTCGGCACACGCTTCGGCCAGACGGTCGGCGAGGGCCTTGACCATGATCGAGTTGTAATCGTCGCCGGCGTCCTGATAAGCCTTGGCCACTTCTTCGGCGCCGATGCCTGCGGTGGTGATGAAACCGCCCACGTAGTCGGTGATTTCGCTGTCCTTCGGTGCAACAAAATCGGCGAGGGAGAAGTTCGGCTTGCCGTCGGTCTTGATGATTTGCTGGCGCAGGTGATGCAGCTTGGCCAAGGGCTTGCCGTCATCGCCGTAGACTTCAATGTCGTCGTCGCGCACCTGGTTGGCCGGCCAGAAGCCGAACACCGCACGGGCGCTGATCAGTTTGTCGTCGATCAGTTTGGCGAGCATTTCCTGGGCGTCGGCGTACAGCGCGGTCGCGGCTTCACCGACCACTTCGTCCTGGAGGATGCGCGGGAACTTGCCGGCCAGATCCCAGGAAATGAAGAACGGCGTCCAGTCGATGTATTCGGCCAGTACTTTCAGGTCGATGTTGTCCAGCACTTTGGCGCCGGTAAAGGTCGGCTTGACAGGCGTGTAGGCACTCCAGTCGAACTGTGGCTTCTTGGCGATCGCAGCCGGGTAGCTCAGGCGTTCGGTGCGGGCGCTGCGGTTGGCGGTGCGCTCGCGGACTTCGATGTACTCCTCGCGGGTTCTCTCGACGAAGCCGGCCTTCAGTTCCCTGGACAGCAACTGGGTCGCCACGCCGACAGCGCGGGAGGCGTCAGTGACATACACCACCGCGTCGTTGCTGTACCTGGGCTCGATCTTCACCGCCGTGTGCGCCTTGGAGGTGGTAGCACCACCGATCATCAACGGCAGGTGGAAATCCTGGCGCTGCATCTCGCGCGCCACATGGACCATCTCATCCAGCGACGGCGTGATCAGGCCGGACAGGCCGATGATGTCGCACTTCTGTTCCTTGGCCACCTGCAGGATCTTCTCCGCCGGCACCATCACGCCGAGATCGACGATGTCGTATCCGTTGCAACCCAGCACCACGCCGACGATGTTCTTGCCGATGTCGTGCACGTCGCCTTTTACGGTCGCCATGAGGATCTTGCCCTTGGCCTGTGGCTTGTCGCCTTTTTCCAGTTCGATGAACGGAATCAAGTGGGCCACGGCCTGCTTCATCACCCGGGCGGATTTCACCACTTGCGGCAGGAACATCTTGCCTGCGCCGAACAGGTCGCCGACGATGTTCATGCCGGACATCAGCGGCCCTTCGATCACTTCGATCGGGCGGGCGAAGGACTGGCGCGACTCTTCGGTGTCTTCGACGATGTGCGTGGTAATGCCTTTGACCAGCGCGTGTTCAAGACGCTTGTTGACGTCCCAGTTGCGCCACTCTTCGGTCTCGGCTTCCTTGACGCTGCCGTCGCCCTTGTACTTGTCGGCGATGGCGAGGAGGGCGTCGGTGCCCTCCGGGGTGCGGTTGAGGATCACGTCCTCGACGGCGTCGCGCAGTTCCACCGGGATCTGGTCGTAGATCTCCAATTGCCCGGCGTTGACGATGCCCATGGTCAGGCCGGCGCGGATCGCGTACAGCAGGAACACCGAGTGGATCGCCTCGCGCACCGGGTTGTTGCCGCGGAACGAGAACGATACGTTGGACACGCCGCCCGACGTCAGCGCATAGGGCAGTTCGTCGCGGATGTAGGCACAGGCGTTGATGAAGTCCACAGCGTAGTTGTTGTGTTCTTCGATACCGGTGGCCACGGCGAAGATGTTCGGGTCGAAGATGATGTCTTCCGGCGGGAAGCCGACTTCATTGACCAGAATGTCGTAGGAGCGTTTGCAGATCTCTTTCTTGCGCGCTTCGGTGTCGGCCTGACCAGCTTCGTCGAAGGCCATGACCACGACGGCGGCGCCATAGCGTTTGCAAAGCTTGGCGTGGTGAATGAACTGCTCGACGCCTTCTTTCATGCTGATCGAGTTGACGATGCCCTTGCCCTGGATGCACTTGAGGCCGGCTTCGATCACTTCCCACTTCGAGGAGTCGATCATGATCGGTACACGGGAGATGTCCGGTTCGCCGGCAATCAGATTGAGGAAGGTCACCATGGCCTTCTTCGAATCGAGCATCCCTTCATCCATGTTGATGTCGATCACCTGGGCGCCGGCCTCGACCTGCTGCAGGGCGACTTCCAGGGCTTCGGTGTAGTTGTCTTCACGGATCAGGCGGGCAAATTTGGCCGAGCCGGTGATGTTGGTGCGCTCGCCGACGTTGACGAACAGCGAGTTGCGATCGATGGTGAATGGCTCCAGGCCCGAGAGACGGCAGGCCTTGGGGATTTCCGGAATCTGGCGCGGCGCATAGCCGGCCACGGCCTTGGCGATGGCTTCGATGTGGCCCGGCGTGGTACCGCAGCAGCCGCCGACGATGTTGAGGAAGCCACTTTGGGCGAACTCTTCGATGACCTTGGCGGTTTGCGACGGCAGTTCGTCGTACTCGCCGAACTCGTTGGGCAGGCCGGCGTTCGGGTGCGCGGAAACGTGGGTATTGGCCTTGTTCGACAGCTCTTCCAGGTACGGGCGCAATTCGCTGGCGCCCAGTGCGCAGTTCAGGCCGACCGAAATCGGCTTGGCATGGGCCACGGAGTTCCAGAACGCTTCGGTGGTCTGGCCGGACAGGGTGCGGCCCGAGGCATCGGTAATGGTGCCGGAAATCATGATCGGCAACTCGATGCCAAGCTCTTCGAACACCCCTTGTACGGCGAAGATCGCGGCCTTGGCGTTGAGGGTGTCGAAGATGGTTTCGATCAGGATCAGGTCGGCGCCGCCTTCGATCAGGCCCTTGGTGGATTCGGTGTAGTTCTCCACCAGCTCATCGAAGGTCACGTTGCGGTAACCGGGGTTGTTCACATCCGGCGACAGCGAGCAGGTACGACTTGTAGGACCGAGCACGCCGGCGACGAAGCGTGGTCGGTCCGGGGTTTCCAGGGTCTTGGCGTCGGCCACCTTGCGGGCCAGGCGCGCGCCTTCTACGTTCAACTCGTATGCCAGGCCCTGCATGCCATAGTCGGCCAGGGAAATCTGGGTGGCGTTGAAGGTGTTGGTTTCCAGGATATCGGCACCGGCATCCAGGTAGGCTTTCTCGATGCCACCAATCACGTCCGGGCGCGTCAGCACCAACAGGTCGTTGTTGCCTTTGACATCGCTTGGCCAGTCGGCGAAGCGTTTGCCACGGTAATCCTGCTCTTCGAGCTTGTAGCTCTGGATCATCGTGCCCATGCCGCCATCGAGAATCAGGATGCGCTCTTTGAGGGCGTGCTTGAGGGCTTGGAGGCGAACGCTGCGATCGGACATTGGGACTACTCGGAAAGACCATGACGAAGGGCCGGGATGATAGCAAACCTGTGCGCTTTTAGAGCATGTCCGGGTTTTCCATGAATATCGCTCATGTTGGTGGGTCAGCCAGACCGGTAGAATCGCGGCGCTTTCTAAAGGATCGGGACCAGGGACATGTCGTATCGCGTCGTCATCAGCAGTGTATTGCTGCTTCTAAGCTTGGGTGCGGTTGCGCAAGATCCGGTCATTTCCGCAGGTATTTCCTCAGCTCTTTCCTACAGTCGCGACATTCAACCGATCTTCACCGAAAAGTGCGTGGCCTGCCACGCCTGCAACGACGCCGCCTGTCAGCTCAACCTGGGCAGCGGGGAGGGCGCGGCACGTGGCGCGACGAAAGTCCCGGTGTATGACGGTGATCGCAGCCAGGCTGTCGCGCCGAGCCGTCTGTTTTATGACGCGTTCGGCAAACGGGCCTGGCAACAAAAAGGCTTTTATTCGGTGCTCGACACCCAGGGCAGCCAAGCTGCATTGATGGCGCGCATGCTTGAACTCGGTCACACCAACAGGTTGCAACCCAATGCCAAATTGCCCGAGGACATCGTCCTGGGCCTCAATCGCGACAACATGTGCGCCCTGCCGGCCGAGTTCGACGGTTATGCCAGCGCGCATCCCAGGGAAGGCATGCCCTTGGCGGTCACCGGCCTGACCGATCAGCAATACCAGACGCTGCAACGCTGGCTGGCTTCCGGTGCGCCGATCGATGAACAGGTCCTGGTGCCCAGCGCGAAGGAAGCGTTGCAAGTGGTTCAGTGGGAAAACCTGCTCAACGCACCGGGCGCCCGGCAGAGTCTGGTAGGACGCTGGTTGTTCGAGCACTGGTTTCTCGCGCACATCTATTTCAAGGACGGCGAGCCGGGGCATTTCTTCCAGTGGGTGCGTTCGCGCACGCCGACCGGCCAGCCCATTGACCTGATCAACACCCGTCGGCCGAATGACGACCCCGGCACACAGGTTTATTACCGCTTGTGGCCGGTCCAGGGGGTGATCGTGCACAAGACTCACATCACCTATGCGCTGAGCGCGGCGAAGATGGCCCGGGTCAAAAGCCTCTTTTACAACGGCAACTGGCAGGTCAACGCCTTGCCGGGCTACGGCCCGGAACGTCGGGCCAATCCGTTTTCCACCTTCGAAGCGATCCCGGCCCAGGCGCGTTATCAATTCATGCTCGATAACGCCGAGTATTTCGTGCGCACCTTCATTCGCGGCCCGGTTTGCCGGGGGCAGATCGCAACCGATGTGATCCGCGACAACTTCTGGGCGCTGTTCCAGGCGCCGGAGCACGACCTCTATATCATCGACCCGAACTACCGCGGCCAGGCCACGCCGTTGCTGGCGATGCCGGGGCAAAACGACGACGTTGGCAGTGTCCTGAGCCTGTGGCACGACTACCGCGACAAACGTAACGAATACGAAGCACTGCGCCGGGACAGCTACGCCGACCTGCCGGCACCGAGCTGGTCGAGCCTGTGGGCTGGCAACGATAACGCGCTGCTGAGCATTTTCCGCCATTTCGACAGCGCCGCGGTGACCAAGGGCCTGATCGGCGACGTACCAGAGACGATGTGGCTGTTCGACTTCCCGCTGCTGGAACGCACTTATTATCAGTTGGCGGTGAATTTCGACGTGTTCGGCAATGTTTCCCACCAGGCCCAGACGCGCTTGTATTTCGACCTGATCCGCAATGGCGCCGAGCAGAATTTCCTGCGCCTGATGCCAGCGGATTCCCGGGAGAGCTTCCTTGACGATTGGTATCAGAACAGCGGGAAATTCAAGATGTGGCTGGACTATGAAGCCATTGACGACGACACGCCGACCGCGCTCAAACTCGATGAAAAGGACCCCAAGCGCGACTTCGCCATGCAACTGCTGGCCCGCTACGGCGAGCTGAACGCCAAGCCTGACCCGATCAATCGCTGCAACGGTGCTTATTGCTCGCGGCCTAACATCGATCCGGTCCTGCAGTCAGCCGAGCAGGCGTTGAGTCGCTTGGCCTCACGTCCGGCGGCTGGCCTCAGGGTCATCGATCAACTGCCGGAAGCGACCATGCTGCGTGTCGAAACCGCGAGCGGCCAGCGTGTGGTCTATAGCCTGCTGCGCAACCGTGCGCACAGCAACGTGGCGTTCCTGCTGGGCGAGTCGCTGCGGTATCAGACGGGGCTCGATACGCTCACCATCTTCCCTGGGGTTCTGAGCAGTTACCCGAACTTCATCTTCAACATCCCGGCCGATCAAGTGCCTGAGTTTGTCAATGCGATGGAAAACGCCAAGGATGCTGACCGCTTCGAGAAAATCGTAGAGCGTTGGGGGATTCGTCGCAGTCATCCGCAGTTCTGGCAGTATTTCCATGATCTGAGTCGCTATATCCACGAAACCGAACCGGTGGAGGAGGGTGTGCTGGATATGAATCGCTACGAGAACCTGTAATCAACCTGTGGGAGCAAAGCTTGCTCGCGATGGCGGTATGCCTGCAAACAATGACGCTGAATGCGCCGACATCATCGCGAGCAAGCTTTGCTCCTACAGGGGGATCAGCGCTAACTTTCCCGACAAAAATACTAGGACTTTGTCCGGCGCGATGATTGGCGTAAACTGCGCCCAAGCCTGCGAGGAGTTTCCATGACCGCTATCACCATCACCGACGCCGCCCACGATTACCTGGCTGATCTGCTTTCCAAGCAGAACACCCCGGGCATCGGCATCCGCGTCTTTATCACCCAGCCTGGCACCCAGTACGCCGAAACCTGCATTGCCTACTGCAAGCCGGGCGAAGAAAAACCCGAAGACACCGCGCTGGGGCTGAAAAGCTTCACCGCGTACATCGACCATTTCAGCGAAGCTTTCCTGGACGATGCCGTTGTCGACTACGCCACCGACCGCATGGGCGGCCAGCTAACCATCAAGGCGCCTAACGCCAAAGTGCCGATGGTCAATGCCGATAGTCCGGTGAACGAGCGTATCAATTACTATCTGCAAACCGAGATCAACCCGGGGCTGGCCAGCCACGGCGGCCAGGTCAGCCTGATCGACGTGGTCGAAGACGGCATCGCCGTCCTGCAGTTCGGTGGCGGTTGCCAGGGCTGCGGCCAGGCCGACGTGACCCTGAAGGAAGGCATCGAGCGCACCTTGCTCGAGCGTATTCCCGAGCTCAAGGGTGTGCGTGACGTGACTGATCACACGCAGAAAGAAAACGCCTACTACTAAGGTGTTCGCTGCGGCACAAAAAACGGCGCCCCGTGAGCGCCGTTTTTTTATGGGCGATGGACAACCTGTGGCGAGGGGATTTAGCGAAACGTCGCACCGCCCCGTTCGACGGCGAAGCCGTCGCTATACGAGCTTGCGGGGTACGCCTGAAGAATGGAGGGGGCCGCTTCGCGACCCAACGGGGATAAATCCCCTCGCCACAGGGTGTGCTTGGTTCAGGGCCTATACAGATGCGCATGCCCCGCACGATACAGCGACGACTCGCTGAACTGCTCACTGCCCAACACCCGACCCACCAGAATCAACGCCGTCCGCCGAAACCCCTTGGCTTCAACCTTTGCCGCAACGTCCGCCAATGTCCCCACCACCCAGTCCTGATCCGGCCAGGTCGCCCGGTGAATCACTGCAATCGGGCAGTCCGCGCCGTAATGCGGCAGCAATTGGGCGAGGATTTTCTGCAGATGCTTGACCCCCAAATGGATCGCCATGGTCGCCCCGTGCTGCGCCAGGCTGCCCAGTTCTTCGCCCGCGGGCATCGCGGTCTTGTCGGCGTAGCGAGTCAGGATCACGCTCTGCGATACGTCCGGCAAGGTCAGTTCCGCGCCCAACAGAGCCGCGCAGGCGGCCGTCGCGGTGACGCCGGGAATGATTTCAAAAGGAATATCGAGCTCACGCAGATGGCGAATCTGCTCGCCTATGGCGCCATACAGGCTCGGGTCTCCGGAATGCACGCGAGCCACGTCCTGACCCTTGGCATGGGCCGTCTTGATCAGTTCGATGATCTGTTCCAGGTGCAGTTCGGCGCTGTTGACCACCTGTTCGGCGCGGTGTCCTTCCAGCACGGCGGCGGGCACCAGCGATCCGGCATAGATGATCACCGGGCAGCCGCGAATCAGCCGCTGGCCTTTGACGGTGATCAGTTCGGGGTCGCCGGGACCTGCGCCAATGAAGTAGACGGTCATCAAAGGTTCCTGTTGAAAATGGGGGCTGGGCAAGGCTTCAGATGAAGATTGCTCATGATCGAATGCGCGGATTATCGAGGATTTTACGCGGCGCCAGCCAATGCGAGAGTGGCCTGGGCATATTTTTGTCGCGGGATCAGCAATTTCGCCGGTGACTGGGTCAGCTGTTCGGCTAATGCCAGAGCGGCACTTTCCGCCACGCCGTAACAGCCGGTACGCTCGAACGCGATCTGCGAATGGTGGCTGAGGTGCGGTTGATAGGCGGCCAATTGTTCGCTGCTGAAGTACAGCATCTGTAACCCAAGCTGTTCGGCCAGTTCGATCAGGGCCGGTTCGTCGCGCTTCAAATCGATGCTGGCCAGGGCCTTGATCTGATGCAGTTCGATCTGGTGCGCCTGCAGTGCCTGGTCGAGCAGTGCCCGCAACGTGCTGACGGGGCAGCCGCGCTGGCAGCCCAGGCCGACCACCAGGGTCGGCGCTGTGCTGAGGTCAGTCATGCGTGGTACTGGCCATCGCTTTTGCGGCGGAACAACCAGGCGCTGATCAGGCCCAGGGCCAGCCAGAACGCGACGTTGGTCAGCTGCGAAGCGATTTTGAACTGCGCCTCCAGGGCTTGCGGGGCGAGCATCGAGTGCACTTGCGGTTGCGGTGCGCCAATCACATGCGGAACGGCAAGGATCGCCACGCCGAGGATCTTCATCAGCCAGTGACGGCTGAACACGATCAGGGCGATGCCGACTGCGGTGGAGGCGGCGGTGCCGATCCACCAAATCTGCCGTTGCGCCAGATCGGCAGCCGCCGTGCCTGGCAGTTCAGGCGGCAGGCCAATGGTCGGCGCCAGCACGAAAGTCGCATAACCGGCCAGGCCCCAGAGCAGGCCCTGGGAGGTTTTGGTCGGCGCGCACAGGGTATAGAGACCGGCGAGCATCAGGGCGAAACCGACCGCCACCACCAGGTTACCGCCAGTGGTCGACAGCACGCGCTGCCAGCCGTCTTCCGGCTCCCAGGCTTGGGCGTCGTGGGTGTGGGCAGCGACGCCCGCGGCGTGTTCGTGGACTTCAACGGCGGCCGGCTCGGATTTTTCGTAGGTCTCGGCCTGCAAAATCAGCGGGGCGACCCAGAAACTTTGCAGCAAGGTCAGCAGCAGGGCGGCCAGCAGCCCGGTGAAACCTGCGGTTTGCGCAATACGCTTGATCATGTCGGCAGGTCTCAATGGCACGGGAACGCGGAACTGTGGCGCGTATCGTGAGCAGCGTTGTGAACGGCTTCGATGTGCGAGAAGCCGGCGAAATACACAAGGCTAGCGCCGAGGATCGACGCACAAACGGCGGCGATCAGGCGTTGGGACAGGGTAGTGGTGCTGCTGGCGGTACTGCTGTGGCCGGTGCTGCTGATAATCGACATGGCGCTTCCCTCTGTTCTGTCAGCGGGGAATATGAGCGCAAGCAGAGCCCCGCACGACCGAGCGCGCAGAAGTCCGAACAGCGCCCGCCCACCGCGGGTTTGTTGATTTGAGTGATCGTGTTGGTCACTTTGTGTTGCGGGCCGGTCTCCGGGCTCACGAGGGGCGCAGGCGTTAGCCTAAACCTTCCAGCGTCACCTTCCCATGCCGCATTGGCACAGTGGATCTGACGCTTCGCTCGTTTACCGTTGCGGGGGCAGCACCGGACTGACATGGCTTGAAGTAAAGCACATGATTCACCGGTTTCCCGTTTCACCCTGTGAAGGGCACCCGTAACAAGATGCGTAGGAGAGCATGGGCGAGGGGCGGGCGTCAATTGGAAGGGTTCTCATCTTTGTGGCGAGGGGACCTGTGGCGAGGGGATTTATCCCCGTTGGGCTGCGAAGCGGCCCCCTGCATTTTTCTGTCATACCCCACAAGCAGGTTTTGCGACGGCTTCGCCGCCGAACGGGGCGGTGCGACGTTTCGCTAAATCCCCTCGCCACAGGTAGCGCTCCTGCCCACAGGTTCTCTGATCGGACATTGACCCGCCCCAATACCATGCGTAGCCTTGCGCTTTCGAGGTTCTTCGGCGTTTGTCGAAGCTAAGAAGGGAACGCGGTCAATGCCGCGGCTGCCCCCGCAACTGTGAACGGTTCAGTTTCTGCCATGCCACTGCATGCGCCAGCCATGGTGCGAGCGGGAAGGCGCAGCAACCGCCAGTCCAACGACTGGCCAGCCGTCAGCCAGGAGACCTGCCTCGATACAGATTCTCACAACAACCGGGCGGGGTGATCCGGTGGCGAACGCTTCCGGCGCGTTTGTGCGTAGCCGGTTCTCGTCCCGTATGCCCGCCACCTTGCCAAAGGGCATCCGATGAAAACACTGGCCAAACTCCCCGTCACCATCGTCACCGGCTTCCTCGGCTCGGGCAAAACCACCCTGCTGCGGCACATGCTCGACAACGCCCAGGGCCGCCGCATCGCGGTGATCGTCAACGAGTTCGGCGAGCTGGGCATTGACGGCGAAATCCTCAAGCAGTGCTCCATCGGTTGCACCGAAGAAGAAGCCAATGGCCGTGTCTACGAACTGGCCAACGGCTGCCTGTGCTGCACCGTACAAGAAGAGTTCTTCCCGGTGATGCGCGAACTGGTGGCCCGTCGCGGCGACCTCGACCATATCCTGATCGAAACGTCCGGCCTCGCCCTGCCTAAACCTCTGGTCCAGGCCTTCCAGTGGCCGGAAATCCGCAGCGCCTGCACCGTTGATGCGGTGATTACCGTGGTCGATAGCCCGGCCGTGGCGGCTGGCACCTTCGCCGCGTTCCCGGACCAGGTCGACGCCCAGCGCAAACTTGACCCGAACCTGGACCACGAATCGCCGCTGCACGAGCTGTTCGCCGACCAGCTGTCCAGCGCCGACCTGGTGATCCTCAACAAGGCCGACCTGATCAGCCCTGAAGACCTGGCCCGTGTGCGCCTGGAAGTCGCCGAGGAATTGCCGCCAGCGGTGAAAGTCATCGAAGCCTGCAGCGGCCGCCTGCCGCTGGACGTGCTGATCGGCCTTGGCGCCGGTTCCGAAGAACACATCGACAGCCGCCACAGCCATCACGATCATCACCATGACGGCGACGCTGATGTTGAGGGGGAGCATGATGACCACGATCACGATGCCTTCGATTCGATCTCCATCGAACTGCCGGCATCCGACGAAAGTCTGCTGATGGACGCGCTGACCCAACTGGTGGTTCAGCACGGCATCCTGCGCGTCAAAGGCTTTGCCGCGGTCCCGAACAAACCGATGCGCCTGCTGATCCAGGGCGTGGGCACCCGTTTCGACAAGCATTTCGACCGTCAGTGGGGCGCCGAAGAAGCGCGCACCACCCGTCTGGTGTTGATTGGCCAGGCACTGGACGCTGCAATGCTCGAAGCGCAATTGCGCGCCGCGCTCAGCGTGTAACCCATGCACCTGCTCAGGACCCAGCCCGGCGGATTCGTGTCGGATGACAACATTGTCGACCTTGGACAAACCCCCGCCGAACTGGTGATCCTGTGCAGCGGCGACTCCAGCCTGGCCCTGCTCGCCGAAGCGGCGCAGCAGTTACCCGACGACTACCCGAGCGTGCGCCTGGCCAACCCGATGCAGGTGCAGAATCATGCTTCAGTCGATCTGTATGTCGACGAAGTACTGCGTCACGCCAAAGTCATTCTGATTTCGCTGCACGGCGGCATTGCCTATTGGCGTTACGGCGTCGAGCGGCTGGTGGAGTTGTCGCAGCGTGGTGTGCAGCTGATTCTGGTGCCGGGCGATGATCGCCCGGACCCGGATCTCAGTGACCTGAGCACCGTGGGCGTTGAGGATCGCGACCGGCTTTGGCAATTTCTGCGACAGGGCGGCATGGGCAATGCCCTCGACTTTTTCCGCTGCCTGGCCAATCGCTGGCTGGATCGCGACTACACCTGGGCCGAGCCACAAACCCTGCCGCGCACGGCGATTTACCACCCGCAAAAAAGCCCCGCGCAATTGAGCGACTGGCAAGGCGAGTGGCAGGCCGGTCAACCGGTTGCGGCGGTTCTGTTTTACCGCTCGCATTTGCAGGCGGCGAACACCGCTTTCATCGATATTTTCTGCCAGCGTTTGCAGGCGGCGGGGCTTAATCCGTTGCCCATTGCGCTGGCCAGTCTAAAAGAGCCCGGCTGCCTTTGCGTGGTCGAGGACTGGCTGGATGAAGTCGAGGCGGGGGTGATTCTCAACACCACCGGTTTCGCACAATCGAGCCCTGAAGCACCGCATTTGCGACCGTTTCGCCGTAACATCCCGGTGATCCAGGCCATTTGCGCCCAGGACAACGAGCCCGGATGGCGTGCCAGCGAACAGGGCCTCGGTCCGCGTGACCTGGCGATGCACATTGCGTTGCCGGAACTGGACGGGCGCATCATCAGTCGGCCGATCAGCTTCAAGGACCTGGCCTGGCGCAGCGAGCGCGGTCAGTCCGACGTGGTCTGCTACCGCGCGCAGCCGGAACGAATGGATTTTGTCGCGCAGCTGGCGCGGCGCTGGATCGATCTGGCGCGGGTGCCCAATGGCGAAAAACGCATAGCGCTGATTCTGGCAAATTACCCGACCCGCGATGGTCGGATAGGCAACGGCGTCGGGCTCGATACGCCGGCTGCGGCGTTGAATATCCTGCGTGCGCTTCATCAAGAAGGCTATCCGCTGCCAGCCGGGTTGCCCGACAGCGGCACCGGGTTGATCCAGCAATTGCTCGGCGGTGTCAGCAACGACCTCGATACCCTCGATCAACGCCCTTGCCAGCAAAGCCTGGCCATGGACGATTACCTGCAGATGTTCAACGCGCTGCCGCAAGCCAATCGTCAGGCGGTGCTGGAACGCTGGGGCGCGCCCGACAGTGATCCGATGTGTCGTGGCGGGCGGATGATGATTGCCGGGTTGCGCTTTGGCCTGACCTTCGTCGGCATCCAGCCGGCGCGGGGTTACCAGGTCGATCCAAGTGCGGTGTATCACGACCCAGACCTGGTGCCGCCCCATGGCTACCTGGCGTTCTATTTCTGGTTGCGTAACACCTACGGCGCCCACGGCGTGATCCATGTCGGCAAGCACGGCAACCTGGAATGGCTGCCGGGCAAGGGCGTGGGGCTGTCGGAGCACTGCTGGCCGGATGCGCTGCTCGGGCCGCTGCCGAACATCTATCCGTTCATCGTCAACGACCCGGGCGAAGGCGCCCAGGCCAAGCGTCGCACCCAAGCGGTGATCATCGATCACTTGATGCCGCCGCTGACCCGCGCCGAGACCTACGGCCCGCTGCGCAACCTCGAACTGTTAGCTGACGAGTATTACGAGGCGCAATTGCTCGACCCGCGCCGTGCCCGGGAATTGCAGCGCGACATCCTGCAACTGGTGCGCGACACCCACATCGACCGCGAGCTGCAACTGGACGAACAACTGGACAGCGATGCCGACGCGGCGATCTGGCTGCCGCGCCTGGACACGTACCTGTGCGACTTGAAAGAGTCGCAGATCCGCGACGGCTTGCACGTGTTTGGCGAGTCGCCGGCCGGAAGCTTGCGTATCGACACCTTGCTCGCGCTGCTGCGCATCCCCCGGGGCGATGGCCGTGGCGCGCAATCGAGTCTGCTGCGAGCGCTGGCCAAGGCATTCGCGCTTGGGTTCGATCCGCTGGATTGTGCGTTGGCCGAACCGTGGGACGGCCCGCGCCCAAACGCATTGTTGACGATCTGCGATGAACCCTGGCGCACCACCGGCGATACCCGCGAACGTCTCGAGTTGTTCGCCACACATCTTATTTCACAAACGTTGAATGACCCTTGTGGGAGCGAGCCTTTGTGGCGAGGGGATTTATCCCCGTTGGGTCGCGAAGCGGCCCCAAATAATGGGACTGCTGCGCAGTCCAACGGGGATAAATCCCCTCGCCACAAAAGCTCGCTCCCACAGGAGGCGGGTTGGTCTGAAGTGAACGCCATCCTCGACAACTTACGCGAAGTGGTCGCACCCAAGCTGGACGCCTGCGGTCCCGCAGAAATGCGCGGCCTGCTCGACGCCCTCAGCGGCCGTTTCGTTCCTGCCGGCCCCAGTGGAGCGCCGAGTCGCGGTCGCCTCGACGTGCTGCCCACCGGACGCAATTTCTATTCGGTGGACGTGCGCAACCTGCCAACCACCACGGCATGGCGCATCGGTTTCCAGTCGGCCAACCTGATTCTCGAACGCCACTTGCAAGACCATGGTGATCACCTGCGTCAACTCGGCCTGTCGGTCTGGGGCACTGCAACCATGCGCACCGGCGGCGACGATATCGCCCAGGCCATGGCGTTGATGGGCGTGCGCCCGGTCTGGGCCACGGGCAGTCAGCGGGTCGACGACTTTGAAATTCTGCCGCTGAGTTTGCTGGATCGTCCGAGGGTTGACGTGACCTTGCGCGTATCGGGTTTCTTCCGCGATGCCTTTGCCAATCTGATTCGTCTGTTCGACGCCGCCGTGCAGGCAGTCGCTGCGCTGGATGAGCCGGACGATCTCAATCCGCTGGCCGCCAAGGTGCGCGCCGAGCGTGAAGCATTGCTGCAATCGGGGCTCGACGATGAAGCCGCACGACGTCAGGCTGGTTGGCGCATTTTCGGCGCCAAACCCGGCGCCTATGGCGCGGGCGTGCAGGGCGCCATCGATGGTCGCCTGTGGCAGAGCCGCGAGGACCTGGCCGAGGTTTACCTGAATTGGGGCGGCTACGCGTACGGCGGGTCTGACGAAGGCACCGTGGCCCGTGAGCAGTTCTCCCAGCGCCTGAGCCAGGTGCAAGCGGTGCTGCAAAATCAGGACAACCATGAGCACGACCTGCTCGATTCCAATGACTATTACCAATTCCAGGGCGGTATGCTGGCCGCCGTGAAAAGCCTGAGTGGCGAGTCGGCGGCCAGTTATCACGGCGATCACAGCCAGCCGGACTTGCCGAAGATCCGCACACTGAAGGAAGAGCTGAACCGGGTCATCCGCTCCCGGGCGGCCAATCCGAAGTGGATCGAAGGGGTCAAGCGGCACGGCTACAAAGGCGCATTCGAAATGGCCGCGACGGTCGACAACCTGTTCGCCTTCGACGCCACCACGCAGCTGATCGACGATCACCAATACGCGCTGCTGGCGGATGCCTATTTGCTCGATCCGAGCACCCGGGATTTCGTGCGCGAGCATAACCCCCATGCCCTGCGCGACATGACCGAGCGCATGCTCGAAGCGCAACAGCGGGGGATGTGGAAAGAACCGGGGGATTACCGTGAAGCGCTGGAGAACCTGTTGCTGGATATGGAAGAAGACAGCTGATAAACACCACCGACCGTGATGAGTAACCCGACATGACCGACACCCCCCATTTCCCGCTCTCCGCCGTGGTCGGCGCCGACGATTTGAAACTCGCGCTGTACCTGACTGCCATCGACCCGAAAATCGGCGGTGTGCTGATCGAAGGCCCGCGCGGCATGGCCAAATCGACCCTGGCCCGCGGCCTTGCGGACCTGCTGGCCAGCGGCCAGTTCGTCACCTTGCCCTTGGGGGCCACCGAAGAGCGCCTGGTCGGCACCCTCGACCTTGACGCGGCCCTGAGTGAAGGTCGCGCGCAATTTTCCCCCGGTGTGCTGGCCAAGGCTGACGGCGGTGTGCTCTACGTCGATGAAGTGAATCTGCTGCCGGATCACCTCGTTGATCTGCTGCTCGACGTAGCCGCCAGCGGCACCAATCTGGTTGAACGCGACGGTATTTCCCATCGGCATTCGGCGAAGTTCGTGCTGATCGGCACCATGAACCCGGAAGAGGGCGAGTTGCGTCCGCAACTGCTCGATCGCTTTGGTTTGAACGTCGCCCTTAGTGGCCACACCGCACCGACGGAGCGCGGGCAAATCATCCGTCGGCGCCTGGATTTCGACAGTGATCCGCAACAATTCTGCTTCGAATGGGAGTGTCAGCAACAGTCGTTGCGTGAGCGCTGCCAAAAAGCGCGCAGCACATTGGCGAGCATTCCCCTTGACGATGAAGCGCTGGCGCAGATAACCGAGCGTTGCTTTGCCGCCGGTGTCGATGGCTTGCGCGCCGATCTGGTCTGGTTACGCGCGGCGCGTGCCCATGCTGCCTGGCGCGGCGCAACATCCATTGGCGAAGAGGATATCGACGCGGTCGCCGAGTTTGCCTTGCGCCATCGTCGTCGCGCGCACACGCCTCCCGCACCACAACAAAACCAGTCCCCATCCAGCCAACAACCAAACCCGAGCGAAGGCCAGGGCCAGTGGGGCGAAATGCCCGCTCAAGCGCTGCCGGTCGGTGCGCGGCGTGAAGTGCCGAGCTGGCCAAAAAAGCCCTAGGCATTCGCCCTCGATCTGACGCGGGGGCGAATGCCAGACCCCGCGCCGGACGGCTGGATCACGGCAAGCAGGGTAAACGTCACGCTGACCGCAACGGCTCGATCAATTGGCCCGGCACTTTGCTCAACGGCCGCCCCCGTCAGCGCCGTGATGTGTTGTTCCAGCTGCGCACGCGCTCGGCCCATGAGCTGTGGCTGGTGATTGTCGACGCATCCGCTTCGACCCGCCGCCATCAAGCCTTGAGCGATGCCAAGGGTTTTCTGGCGCAGTTGTTCGACGACGCCTACCGCCAGCGTGCGCGCCTGGCATTGCTGACGGCCAGCGGTGCAGTGCCGAAGTGGCAAGTGCAAGGGTTGAAGGCATCCAGCGGTTTGCGCCATTGGCTCGACGGACTCGGTGCGGGAGGTGGCACGCCGTTGCTGGCGGCGCTCGGTGAAGCGGCGCTTTGGCTTGCCGTGCGGCAAAAGCGTTTTCCGACGGAGCAGCAGCGCTTGCTGGTGATAACCGATGGCCGTCTGAAAGAGTGGCCGTCGTTGCCCGCGCTCGATTGTCCAGGGCTGGTGATCGACATCGAGCGCGGGCCGATTCGCCTTGGGCGCAGCAAGGTTCTAGCCGCGCAGTTGCGATCCGAGTATCGGCATATCGACGAGCTGATTCCGGGGTGAGTTCTGTGTCGCCCTTGCGCTGGCTTGCCTCTATCGTCGGTTTCTACCGATGAATTCCTTATCGGCGCTTCGGGTAGAAAGGGCGGGACGAGAAGTCTCCCACTGTCCGTACTGGCTAGAGTCGGAATCGAGCTTTTAGTCCCGCCCACCCCTTCAAGTCTAAACATACAAGCGAGCTTGCTCGCGATGACGTCTCGCGACGGCGCGGTGGATGAGCCGCTGGGCTTCGTGCACAAGAAGGAGCTGCTGAAGGAATTCCTCGTCGGCAACCAGCCCGATCTTGCACACCTGGCGCGCCAGGGACGTGGTCGAGGAGAAGGGCGGGTTCGTGGTCAGCGGCGCATTGAACCTGGCGCGGGTGCGTCAACGGACCGGGTTTGCGGCAGAACCGACCGACGACAATCAAACCCTGGCCGGTTTAGTGGTGAGCCTGCTGGATCGGCTGCCGATGATCGGTGACAGCCAGGAGTGGGAAGGCTGGCGGTTGACCATCATGTCAGTTGAAGAGCGGCGGGTGACGCGGGTGTATTTGGCGCGCGTTGGCGGTTGATTCATTGTTGGGCTCTGCGTGGAAATGCAGTGGACTTGCCCCTACAAAACCGGACACCAACTCCCTGTTAAATTGATGCTGCCGCCAATCGCCACGACTGGCGGAATTTCTCAAAAGCACACGTTTTTGATCCTCACTTTTCAATCAG
The DNA here is from genome assembly GCF_059716155.1 of Pseudomonas sp. LBUM1649. Taxonomy (NCBI): domain Bacteria; kingdom Pseudomonadati; phylum Pseudomonadota; class Gammaproteobacteria; order Pseudomonadales; family Pseudomonadaceae; genus Pseudomonas; species Pseudomonas sp. LBUM1649. The sequence continues at coordinate 3,916,303 of NZ_CP166807.1, read as the reverse complement.
GAGAAACACTCATGAGCATTACTCGTTACGGCACCGGCAGCACCGCCGCTGGCGGTCAGCCTCGTCCTTTCGCCCGCGCCGTTGAAGCCGATGGCTGGCTGCACGTGTCCGGCCAGGTGCCGGCGGTGGATGGCGAGATCATTGTTGGCGGCATCGTCGAGCAGACTCACCAGACCATGAAGAATCTGATCGCAATTCTCGAAGAGGCAGGTTTCGGCCTGGAAGATGTGGTGCGCGCCGGGGTGTGGCTGGAAGATCCGCGGGATTTCTCGAGTTTCAATAAGGTCTTCTCCGAGTACTTCAAACCTGAACACGCACCAGCCCGGGCCTGTGTGCAGGCGAACATGATGGTCGACTGCAAGGTCGAGATCGACTGCATCGCGTACAAGAAAAAGGCCTGAACCGCGGTGGCTTCATCGCGAGCAAGCCCGCTCCCACAGGGCTCTATGTACTGCCACAGAATGCAGCCACACATTGATCCTTGTGGGAGCGGGCTTGCCCGCGATGGCGGCCTAACGGTCACCGCAGCACTCTCGGTAAACTCCCGGCACTTTGAATGGGAACCACTGACATGAGCGAAAACACCATCAAGCGCCGGGCACGCGGGCTGGACCGGGCGTTCGATATCCTCGATTTCCTCAAGGAGATCGGCCAGCCCCTGCGCCCGAACGACATCTGGAACAGTTTCTCAAGGAAATCCGTCAGGCCGGCATCGATGGTTTTTTCTCCTTCGACAGCGTGGCCGACACCTTTACCCATTGCTTCGCCGCCCCGGTCAAAGACCCTGATGGCGTGGCCATTGCCACCCTGTGCATCGTCGCCCCACGGGCCGATGCCAGGACCCATTACACCGACTACCGGCGGGTGCTGATCGATAGCGCCAACAGCCTGGCCCGTCGCATCAACGAATAACAGCGGCTGTTCGCGGCCGCGAATGTGAGGAGTTCGACCATGTCTTCTGCCAAAAATACTGCCGCCGTGGAAAAGGGTTTTGCCCACACTGGCGCCAACCTGGTGCGCGACGTCAGCCTGCCAGCGCTGGTGCTGCACCGCGAGGCGCTGGAGCACAACATCCGCTGGATGCAGGACTTTGTCAGCAACAGCGGCGCCGAGCTCGCGCCCCACGGCAAGACCAGCATGACCCCGGCGCTGTTTCGTCGGCAACTGGACGCCGGCGCTTGGGGCATCACCCTGGCCAGTGCCACGCAAACCCGTGCGGCCTATGCCCACCGCGTGCGCCGGGTGCTGATGGCCAACCAACTGGTCGGCACCCCGAACATGGCGTTGATTGCCGATCTTCTGGCTGATCCGGGCTTCGACTTCTATTGCATGGTCGATCACCCGGACAACGTCGCCGACCTCGGCGCCTATTTCGCTTCACGGGGTGTGCGCCTGAACGTGATGATCGAATACGGCGTGGTTGGCGGTCGTTGCGGTTGCCGCAGCGAGGAAGAAGTGCTGAGTCTGGCCAAGGCCATCGCCGCGCAACCGTCGCTGGCGCTGACTGGCATCGAAGGTTATGAAGGGGTGATCCACGGCGACCACGCGGTGAGCGGCATCCGCGCTTTTGCCGGATCAATGGTACGTCTGGCGGTGCAGTTGCAGGACAGCGGCGCCTTCGCGATTGCCAAGCCGATCATCACGGCTTCAGGGTCCGCCTGGTATGACCTGATTGCCGAAGAGTTCGAAGTGCAGAACGCTGGCGGGCGTTTCCTCAGCGTCTTGCGTCCCGGCAGCTATGTGGCGCACGACCATGGGATCTACAAGGAAGCGCAATGCTGCGTGCTCGACCGTCGCAGCGATTTGCATGAGGGCCTGCGTCCGGCGCTGGAGGTCTGGGCGCACGTGCAGTCCTTGCCGGAGCCAGGCTTTGCGGTGATTGCCCTGGGCAAGCGCGACGTGGCCTATGACGCCGGATTGCCAGTGCCGTTGCTGCGTTACCAGGCCGGTGTGGTGCCGGCCAAGGGCGATGATGTGAGCGCCTGCAAGGTCACCGCCGTGATGGACCAGCATGCCTTCATGGCTGTGGCACCGGGGGTTGATTTGCGGGTGGGCGACATCATTTCGTTCGGCACTTCGCACCCGTGCCTGACGTTCGACAAGTGGCGCGTGGGTTGCCTGGTGGATGAGCAATTGAACGTCATCGAGACCATGGAGACCTGTTTTTAAGGTAGAGACCGCGGCGCGGCCATCGCCCAGACACCCGCGAACTCCGAAGGGCTGATTCACCTTTTTTGCTCAGGCGGATCTGTGGCGAGGGGATTTATCTGTGGTGAGGGGATTTAGCGAATCGTCGCACCGCCCCGTTGGACTGCGCAGCAGGCCCATTTTTTGGGGCCGCTCCGCGACCCAGCGGGGATAAATCCCCTCGCCACAAAAATCCATTGACCACAAAAATCCCTACACCACAGAAACCTGAAGCGAACAATCAATCCCGGTAAAACACTTGCACCAGGTGATAACCGAACTTGCTCTTGATCGGCCCATGCACCACCCGCAGCGGTTTCTTGAAGATCACCGCATCGATCGCACCAACCATCTGCCCAGGCCGCACTTCACCCAGGTCGCCGCCGCGTTTGCCGGACGGGCAGGTGGAGTACTTCTTGGCCAGCACATCGAAGGCTTCGCCCTTGGCGATGCGTTGCTTGAGTTGCTCGGCTTCTTCCGAGGTTTTCACCAGAATATGGCGGGCTTGAGCTTTCATGGGGCGTGTACCTTGCAACGGTGGTGGCATGGGGGGTGAAGCGGGGGCGCGCGATTATGCCCTAACTCACTGCGGTTAACCGATCATCGCGCGAATCTTGTTGGCCAACAGATCAATGGAGAAGGGTTTGGCCACCATGTCCATGCCTTCTTCGAGAAAGCCCTGGCGTTCAGCGGCTTTCTCCGCATAACCGGTCATGAACAGCACTTTCAGCTCGGGCCGATGCTGACGGGCAATCTCTGCCAGTTGCCGGCCATTCATCCCGGGCAGTCCGACATCGGTGACCAACAGATCGACCCGCAAGCCGGATTCAAGCAAGGGCAGGGCAGTCTTCGCGTCCTCGGCTTCATAGGCGTGATATCCCAGCTCCTTGAGCAGATCGAACACCAGCATGCGCACCGCCGGATCGTCCTCCACCAGTACTACCGTTTCGCCGGCAATCGCCGACGGTGCTTCGCTGATCACGGGCGATAGCACATCCTGCGGCTCCATGCCGACGAGTCGCGGCAAGTATAAACGTACGCTGGTGCCCTCGCCGGGCATGCTGAACAGGGTCACGTGGCCACCCGACTGCTGGGCGAAACCGTAGATCATCGACAACCCCAATCCGGTGCCCTGGCCGATGGGTTTGGTGGTGAAGAACGGGTCGAACGCCTTGGCCAATACCTTGGGTGTCATGCCGGTGCCGTTGTCGCTGACCGCGATCATCAGGTAATCCCCGGCCTTGACCGGTTCCAGGGTGGTGATATCACTGCCGTCGAGATAGACATTGGCGGTTTCGATGCACAGCTGGCCACCATCGGGCATGGCGTCCCGGGCGTTAATCACCAGGTTGAGCAGGGCGTTTTCCAATTGACTGACGTCGGTGCTGACCGGCCAGACGTCTTTGGTCAGTTGCAGCTTGAGTTCGATATGGTCGCCCTTGGTCCGGCTGAGCAGGTCCTCCAGGGAGTGGATCAGGTCATTGGCATCCAGCGTCTTGCGATCCAGCGACTGACGCCTTGAGAACGCCAGCAGCCGATGGGTGAGGGCGGCGGCGCGGTTGGCCGAGGAAACCGCGGCCTCGGTGAAACGGGCGATTTCGGCGGCGCGGCCGTCGGCAATGTAGCGTTGCATCAGGTCCAGGCTGCCGATGATTCCAGTGAGCATGTTGTTGAAGTCATGGGCAATGCCGCCGGTGAGCTGGCCGACCGCTTCCATCTTCTGCGCATGCCGCAGGGCTTCTTCGGCGCGCTCGCGTTCGAACATCTCGCTGAGCAGTTTTTCATTGGCCTCGGCCAATTGTCGGGTGCGGGCGCTCACCCGTTCTTCGAGGGTTTCGTTGAGGTTGCGCAGGGCTTCTTCGGTCTGTTTACGCTCGGTTTCGTCGATGACGAAGATATAGAAACCATTCACCGCGCCATCCGGGCCGTGACGCGGCAGGTAATTCATCAGCGCCTGGCGGATGCTGCCATCGCGGTGCGGGGTGCTGATGCTGAAGCAGCAGGCCTTGCCGGTCAGTGCCTGGGCGATGTGCTCGGCACGCAAGGCGTAGGCCTCATCACCCAGCACTTCGCGTATGGTGCGGCCGTAGAGTTCCTGGGGCGTCAGGCCATACCAGTCCAGGTAGGCGGCGTTGTTCAGGCGAAAGCGTTCCTCGCGGTCGACGTAGCTGATCAGGATCGGCATGGCATTGATGATCAACTGCAGCTCGGTCTGGCTCTGGCGCAAGGCCTGCTCGGTGTTTTTGCGATCGGTCAGGTCGAGGGCGGCGCCGAGGAAGCGGATCGGACGTCCATGGTGATCCTTGTAGCAGCGTCCGCGGGCAAACACCCAGCGCAACTGGCCATCGGGTAGCAGCAGGCGGTATTCCTCGGCGTATTCGCTGCCGTGAGTGATGCAATGCTTGATGCTGCGGGCGATCAATGTGCGGTCTTCGGGGTGGACGCCGTGCAGGTATTCGCTGATCGGCAATTGGCTGGACAGGGCCGGTTCGATGCCGTGCAATTGGGCGAAATGGGCATCGGCGATGAAGCGGTCCTCACTGATGTCCCAGTCCCAGGTGCCGACCGCGTCGGTGGCGGCGAGGGCCAGTTGCAGGCGTTCTTCGGTGTCTTGCTGGGCCTTGAGGCTCGCGGCGGAGCGCTGTTCCAGTTCGAGGGCGATGCGCCGGCGGTCGTTGGTTTCGATGGCGGTGACCAGGATCCCGGCGACCTGCGTGTTTTCGTCGCGGATGGGGCTGTAGGTCAGGTCAAGCCAGAAGTCGGAATCGATACCGTCGCGCTGCAGGGTGAAGCGCTGTTCGCTGTAGGTTCGCACCTGGCCTTGTAGGACCGCGCTGTAAATCGGGTCGGTAAAGTCCTTTAATTCGGGCCAGATCAGGTGGGTTGGCTGTCCGAAAGCATGCGGATGCTTGCTGCCGGCCAGCAGCGCGAAGCCGTCGTTGTAGATCTGCGTCAGTTGCGGTCCCCAGAGCAGCAACATCGGCATCGGCGAATGAATCACGATGTCCACGGCGGTGCGCAGGCTCTGCGGCCAGGTGCCAGCAGCGCCTAGGGGGCTGCTCGCCCAGTCGAGTCTGGCAATCAAGGCCTGGGCATCGCTGCCGGTCGGTGATGCGTTCATAAAGACGTCCTGCACATAATTCGGTGTGGCTGTTTCTACTATCCTTGCAGGGCAGTAGACGCCGGATGACCTGCTTCAGGTCATTTTTTATCATTGAATGCTTCGCGGGTGCTTTTTGCCATGGAAATCGACGCGTTGTTAAGACGCCTGGCCAGCCAGGATGGCTCCGACCTGTACCTGTCCACCGGTGCTCCGCCCAGTGCACGGTTCGACGGTGTGCTCACCGCCCTGGCCAATCAACCGTTCAAACCGGGAGAGATTGCGACGATTGCTGCGTCCATCATGGACGCCGAACAGCGCCTTGAGTTCGATCGGGAACTGGAGATGAACCTGGCGATCTCCCTGGCCGGAATCGGACGCTTTCGGGTGAATATTTTCAAACAACGTAACGATGTGTCGATGGTCGTGCGCAACGTCAAGCTCGACATTCCGCGCTTCGAAGACCTCAAGCTGCCGTCGGTGCTGCTTGAAACGGTGATGCTCAAGCAAGGGCTGATGCTGTTCGTCGGCGCTACCGACTCGGGCAAGTCGACGTCGCTGGCGGCGTTGATCGACTACCGCAATCGTCACGGCAGCGGTCACATCGTCACCATCGAAGACCCGATCGAGTACATCCACCGGCACAAGCAATCGATCATCAACCAGCGCGAGGTCGGTGTCGACACCCGCAGTTTTCATGCCGCGTTGAAAAACACCCTGCGCCAGTCCCCGGACGTGGTGCTGATCGGCGAGATCCGCGACCGCGAAACCATGGAGCATGCCCTGGCGTTTGCCGATTCCGGGCACTTGGTGATCTCCACGCTGCATGCCCACAACGCCAGCCAGGCGCTCGACCGGATCATCAACTTCTTTGCCCAAGAGCGCCGGGGTCAACTGCTCAACGACCTGGGCAATAACCTCAAGGCGTTCGTATCGCAGCGCCTGGTACGTACCCGTGATGGCCAGCGACGCGCAGCGGTGGAGGTCATGCTGGGGACGCCGACCATTGGCGACCTGATCCGGCGCAACCAGTTTTCCGAGCTCAAGGGTGTGATGGAGAAATCAGTGGCGCAGGGAATGCAGACGTTTGATGCTGCGCTATATGCGCTGGTGCTGGAAGGGGCTATCGATGAGCAAGAGGCGTTGAAGCATGCGGATTCGGTGAACAATTTACGGTTGCGGTTGAAGTTGCATGCGGATGCATCGCCTGGCCTCCACACACCGCCCGGCGAATGGGGTTTGATGGATTGACCTGTACCTTGTAGGAGCGAGCATGCTCGCGATGGATGTCAACGATGACGCTGGAAACCTGACACCCCGCGGCGCTCTCAGGTTCATCGCGAGCATGCTCGCTCCTACAGGGGGCGATGTTCAATCCTGGAGTTCGGGGCGGTCGCGGAATTGCTCAAGCGCTTCGGGATTGGCCAGCGCATCCGTATTTTTCACCTTCTGCCCATGCACCACATTGCGCACCGCCAGCTCGACGATTTTGCCGCTGATGGTCCGAGGAATGTCCGCCACCGCAACAATCTTCGCCGGCACATGACGCGGCGTGGTGTTGGCGCGAATGACCTGGCGGATCTGCTGCTGCAACGCTTCATCCAGTTCCACGCCATCGCGCAAACGCACGAACAGCACCACCCGTACGTCATCCTGCCACTGTTGACCGATGGCCACGCTGTCGAGCACCTGCGGGACTTTCTCCACTTGTCGGTAGATTTCCGCGGTGCCGATGCGCACGCCGCCGGGGTTGAGCACGGCATCGGAGCGCCCATGGATCATCATCGCGCCATGGGGCAGTTGTTCGGCGTAGTCGCCCTGGGCCCATACGCCGGGAAACTGACTGAAGTAGGAGGCCGTGAGCTTTTCGCCGTCGGGGTCGTTCCACAGGCCGACCGGCATCGCCGGGAAGTGCCGCGTACACACCAGTTCGCCCTTTTCGCCAATGACCGCTCGGCCCTCGTCGTTCCACACCTCCACGGCCATGCCCAGGCTCTTGCCCTGTATTTCGCCACGGCGCACCGGCTGCCAGGGGTTGCCGTTGACAAAGCATGAGACGATGTCGGTGCCGCCCGACATCGAGGCCAGGCACAGGTCGGCCTTGAGATCGCGATAGACGTAGTCGTAGCTCTGCGGCGACAGCGCCGAGCCGGTGCAGAGCAAGGTCTTGAGGCTGCTCAAGTCAAAGCTTTGCCCAGGCTTCACGCCGCTGTTTTCCAGGGTGGCGAGGTACTTGGGGCTGGTGCCGAATACCGTGATGCGCTCGTCGTCGATCAGCTCGATCAAGCGTTCGGCATCAGGCTGGAACGGCGAGCCGTCGTACAACACCACGGCGCTGCCCACCGCCAGGGCCGAGACCAGCCAGTTCCACATCATCCAGCCGCAGGTGGTGTAGTAGAACAAGCGATCACCAGGGCCGAGATCGCAATGCAGGCCGTGTTCCTTGACGTGTTGCAGCAGCACGCCGCCGGTGCTGTGGATGATGCATTTGGGCACACCGGTGGTGCCGCTGGAGTAGAGGATGTACAGCGGATGGGAGAAGGGCACGGCGACGAAATCCGGATCGCCTCCGGGGAAGTAAAAATCGTCCCACAGCGTCACATTGGCCTGGGTACGGAAATCTTCGATGTGTGTTTCGGGCCGTGCGTAAGGCACGATGACCAGCTGCTGCAAGGACGGCAGGCGTTCGAGGATTTCGTTGACCTTGGTGGTCTGGTCGATCTCCTTGCCGACATAACGATAGCCAGCGCAGGTGACCAGCACTTTCGGTTCGATCTGGCCGAAGCGGTCGATCACCCCTTGGGTGCCGAAATCAGGCGAGGAGCAGGACCAGATTGCCCCGAGGCTGGTGGTGGCGAGCATGGCCACCAGGGTTTGCCAGGTGTTGGGCATGCACGCCGCCACCCGGTCGCCAAGGCCGACACCGGCCGCGATCAAGCCATTCTGAAAGCCGGCGACATGCTCCGCCAATTCAGCCCAGGTCAACTGTTCGCGCTGACCGTTTTCACCCACGGCCACGACTGCCACGGCATCGTCGCGACGGCTGAGCAGGTGTTCCGCGAAGTTCAGGGTTGCGCCGGGGAACCACTGGGCGCTGGGCATTTGCGGGCCTTCGAGCAACACCGCGTCGGGTTGCTCATGGAAGCGGATGTCGAAGAAGTCGACGATGGCCTGCCAGAAGTCCCGACGCTGATCGATCGACCATTGGTGCAGGGCGGGGTAGTCGTCGATGTGCAGGTGGTGCCGTTGATTGATGAAGCGCCGAAACGCCTCCATGCGGGTCTTGCCGATACGTTCGGCGGTGGGCTGCCAGAGGATGTCGGACATGATTTGCCTCTTCTTATGAATGCATTCGGTCGGATCGTTCCCACGCTCTGCGTGGGAATGCCTCAACGGACGCTCCGCGTTCGGCTCTTGGGACGCAGAGCGTCCCGGGCTGCATTCCCACGCAGAGCGTGGGAACGATCATTTGCAGGTTATTGCGCCAACCACCCACCATCAATATTCCACGCCGCGCCACGCACCTGCGTGCCAGCCTCGCTGCACAGGAACAGCACCAGTTCACCGAGCTGCGGCGGCGTTACGAACTCCAGCGACGGCTGTTTCTCGGCCAGCAGGTCATGCTGCGCCTGCTGTGGGTCGATGCCGGTGGCGGTGCGATCGTCGATCTGCTTCTGCACCAGCGGCGTTAACACCCAACCCGGGCAAATCGCGTTGCAAGTGATGTTGCTGGTGGCCGTTTCCAGGGCGACCACTTTGGTCAGCCCGATCACGCCGTGCTTGGCGGCGACATAAGCGGCCTTGCCCGTCGAACCCACCAGGCCATGCACCGAGGCGATGTTGATCACCCGGCCCCAGCCCTTGGCGCGCATGCCCGGCAGGCTCAGGCGGGTGCTGTGAAACACCGATGACAGGTTGATGGCAATGATCGAGTCCCAGCGTTCCACCGGGAACTCGTCCACCGGTGCCACGTGCTGGATGCCAGCGTTGTTCACCAGAATGTCGACCCCGCCGAATTCCCGCTCGGCGTAGGCGATCATGTCGGCGATTTGAGCGGGGTCGCTCACATCGGCCGGATGATGGCCAACCTTGCCGCCGAACTGTTCTACCTCGGCAATCACTTTGGATGCATCGCCAAAACCGTTGAGGATCAGATTGGCGCCAGCCTTGGCCAAGCTCAGGGCGATGCCCAGGCCGATGCCGCTGGTGGAACCGGTAACCAGTGCGGTCTTGCCCGAAAGAGTCGTCATCAATACCTCACACAATGCCAGTGGCGTAGAAAGTGCCGATCACTACGAAAACCGCCAGGGTCTTGATCAGCGTAATACAGAAAATGTCTTTGTAGGCTTCGCGGTGGGTCAGGCCTGTCACCGCCAGCAAGGTAATCACCGCGCCGTTGTGCGGCAGGGTGTCCATGCCACCACTGGCCATGGCGGCTACCCGGTGCAGGACTTCCAACGGGATGTTGGCGGCGTGGGCGGCTGCGATGAAGTCATTGGCCATGGCCGCCAGCGCAATGCTCATGCCGCCCGACGCAGAGCCTGTGATGCCGGCCAGCAGGGTCACGGTAATCGCTTCGTTGACCAGCGGATTGGGAATGCTCTTGAGCCAATCGGCCAATACCAGGAAACCCGGCAAGGAGGCGATCACCGCACCAAAGCCGTACTCCGACGCGGTGTTCATCGCCGCCAGCAACGAACCGCTGACCGCACTTCTACTGCCTTCGGCGAGTTTGCCGCGAATCGCCTGGAAGCCGAACACCAGCACCATGATGATGCCGACCAGCAGAGCAGCTTGAACGGCCCAGATCGCGGTGAGCTTGGCGATGTCGGTGGTCACCGGCGCGGCCATGCCCGGCAGCGCGAGGCTGTGGGTTTTGCCGTACCACTGGGGAATCCACTGGGTGAACAGCAGGTTCATGATGCCGACGGCCAGCAGCGGTGACACGGCGATCCACGGGTTGGGCAGTTTGATGTCGACAGCGGTTTCCGGCTCGTTGCGCAAATCGGTGCCATACCCTTCACCGGCGTGCTGCGCCTTATTGCGCTGGCGCTGAAGAAACAGCATGCCGGCGCAGACCACGAAGATCGCGCCGATCAGGCCCAGCCATGGCGCGGCCCAGGCGGTGGTGTTGAAGAAGGTACTGGGGATGATGTTCTGAATCTGCGGGGTGCCGGGCAGGGCGTCCATGGTGAACGAAAAGGCGCCGAGGGCGATGGTCGCCGGGATCAGGCGTTTGGGGATGTTGCTCTGGCGGAACATTTCCGCGGCAAACGGATAGACCGCGAACACCACCACGAACAGCGAGACGCCGCCGTACGTCAGCAGGGCGCAGACCAGCACGATCACCAGCATCGCCTGGCGGGTGCCGAGCAAGCGAATGGCTGCCGCGACGATGGAGCGCGAGAAGCCGGACAACTCGATGAGTTTGCCGAACACCGCGCCCAGCAGGAACACCGGGAAATACAGTTTGATGAAACCGACCATTTTTTCCATGAACACCCCGGTGAAGGCAGGGGCGACGGCAGAAGGATCGGTGAGCAGGACGGCGCCGAGGGCGGCAATCGGGGCAAAAAGGATAACGCTGTAGCCACGGTAGGCAGCCAGCATCAGCAGCGTGAGGGCTGCCAAGGCAATGATCACACTCATGGTGTGTCTCCTGGATTGTTATTTTTCTAAGGGTGGATCTTTTGTGGGGAGGGGCTATAGCGAGTTTCGTGCCAGATAGTTAAGGTGTTGAAATATAAAGAAATATTATTATGGGCTTAGGCGGTTCTAAATCGTTTGTCTCTATTTGGAGACTTCCGGTGATGGTGGGGCCTCTTCGCGAGCAGGCTCGCTCCCACAGTAGATCGAGTTGCCGGGGATAACGCGGTCCAATGTGGGAGCGAGCCTGCTCGCGAAGGACTGTCTAACAATGGAGATCTATGTCTCTTTATTGAGACTCTGCTATCCCCAACGCCACCATCTTCTTGTACAAAGTAGACCGCCCCAGCCCCAATCGCGCCGCCGCTTCAATCACCTTGCCCCCGCATTGCGCCAGGGCAGCTTCAATCAATTGCCGATCAAAGCGCTCGCGCGCGGCAGTGAACGTCTCATGCTCCACCGCTTCGACACGCAACGGCGCCACGCGCGCAACCGGGGTAAAAGTCCCGATCGCAGCACGGATATCCGCCACCGTCAGCCGCAGGTCGTCACTGAGCAATGCCGCCCGCTCCAGCACATTGCGCAGTTCACGAATATTCCCCGGCCAGGCGTGTTGACCCAGAAGCGCCAGCGCTTCGCTGTGCAGTTCGTGCTGGCTGCGCAATTCTTCAAGGATCGCTTCACTGAGGGCGGGCAGGTCGTCGAGACGCTCGCGCAGCGGTGGAACCTGGATCGGCAGGACGTTGAGGCGGTAGTACAGGTCGGCGCGAAACTCGCCACGCTTGATCGCCGCTTCCAGGTCGGTCGAGGTCGCGGCGATCACTCGCACATCGCTTTGGATCACCTCGTTGGAGCCGACCGGTTCGAATTCCTTTTCCTGCAGCACCCGCAGTAATTTGCTTTGCAGCGGCAATGGCATGTCGCCGATTTCATCGAGGAACAGCGTACCGCCCTGGGCGATCTGCAGTTTGCCGGCGCGGCCTTTGCGGTCGGCGCCGGTATAGGCGCCAGGGGCTGTGCCGAAGAATTCGGCTTCAAGCAGTGCTTCGGGGATCGCCGCACTGTTGATGCTGACAAACGCCTTGTGTGCTCGCGGCGATGCATTGTGGATCGCCTGTGCCAGCAATTCCTTGCCGGTGCCGGTTTCACCGAGCAGCAACACCGGCGAGTCGGTGCTGGCGCTGCGCCGGGCACGGCGCTTGACTTCCAGGCTGGCGGCGCTGGTGCCGATGAAGTGGGCGAAGTTGTACTTGGTCTGCCGCGCCCGCAGCAGTGAGCGCGTGGAAGCAAGCTCTTGCTGCATGCTCATGTAGCGCTTGAGCATCGGCGACAGGCTGCGCAGCTCGTCGAACAGGGCAAAGCCGATGGCACCGATCACCTCGCCGGCATCGTCGTGAATCGGCAGGCGCATGACCACCAGCGGCTCCTTGGGGGTGTCCTGCATGTCGAGCAGAATCGGTCGGCCGGTGCGCACCACTTCGCGCAACAGGCTGCCGGGGATGACGCTTTCGCAGGCCTTGCCAATCGCTCCTTCAGCCGATGGCAGGCCGAAACGCTTGGCATAGCGCTCGTTCATCCAGACGATGTTGGCGTCACGGTCGACGATCACCGTGCCTTCACTTGACTGCTCGATGATCTCGAACAGCGAGCGGATCGCCAGCAGGCGTACGCGCTGGTAGTCCTTGAGGCTTTCGGTGGTGTTCATCGATTTCATTTCCGGAATGTGTGGTGTCTGTTCTGGCGCCATCGCGGGCAAGCCTTGCTCCTACAGCTTTTGTGTCGAACCAACATTCGGAGGCAAACACATACCTGTAGGAGCAAGGCTTGCCCGCGATGGCGGCGACTCGGTCAATAGCCAGTAGCCGGATTATGCCTGCCCCACATGCGCCGCCGCCAACAGCTCTTTGGTGTACGGATGCTGCGGCGAATCGAACACGTCGTGACTGGCACCGCTTTCGACCACCTTGCCGTCCTTGATCACGATCATGTCGTGGGCCAGGGCGCGCACCACCGCCAGGTCATGGCTGATGAACAGGTAGGTCAGCCCATGCTTTTCCTGAAGCTGACGCAGCAGGGCGACCACCTGCTTTTGCACGGTGCGATCCAGCGCCGAAGTCGGTTCGTCCAGCAGGATCAGCGCTGGTTTCAACACCAGCGCCCGGGCGATGGCGATGCGCTGGCGCTGGCCACCGGAGAACTCGTGGGGGTAGCGGTGCCGGCTTTGTGGGTCCAGCCCGACTTCCTGCAGCGCCCGGATCACCTCGGCGTTGCATTGCTCGCTGCTCAACTGGCTATGCACCTCCAGGCCTTCGCTGATGATCTGCGCCACGGACATGCGCGGGCTGAGACTGCCAAACGGGTCCTGGAACACCACCTGCATTTTCTTGCGCCACGGACGCAACTGCTTCTGCGTCAGGCCATCGAGCGCCTGGCCCTGGAAGCGAATACCGCCCTCGGAGTCCAGCAGGCGCAGGATCGCCTGGCCGAGCGTGGACTTGCCGGAACCCGATTCACCGACGATGCCCAGGGTCTTGCCGCGCTGGATGCTCAGGCTGATGCCGTCCACGGCCTTGAGGTAAGTCTTGCGTTGGAACAGTCCGCCACCGACGACAAATTGCACCCGCAGGTCGTGCACTTCCAAAACTTTTTCCCGTTCGTCCCGGGGCAGGGCTTCGCCTTCCGGCTCGGCGTTGAGCAGCACGCAGCTGTAAGGGTGTTTCGGTGCGGTGAACATCGTCTCGCAGGTGGCTTGCTCGACTATTTCCCCGGCTTTCATCACGCAGACGCGCTGGGCAATGCTGCGCACCAGATTGAGATCGTGGCTGATCAGCAGCAGCGACATGCCCAGTCGCTGCTGCAGCGACTTGAGCAGCAGCAGGATCTTGCGTTGCACCGTCACGTCCAGCGCGGTGGTCGGTTCATCGGCGATCAACAATTGCGGCTCGCAGGCCAGGGCCATGGCGATCATCACCCGCTGGCGCTGGCCGCCGGATAACTGATGGGGATAGGCCTTGAGCCGCTCCTTGGGCTTCTGGATACCCACCAGGTGCAGCAACTCGAGAATCCGCGCTTGCGCCGCTTTGCCGGCCAGGCCCTTGTGCACCAGCAAGGTTTCGCCAATCTGCTTCTCGATGCTGTGCAACGGGTTCAGGGAGGTCATCGGCTCCTGGAAGATCATCGCTATGCGATTGCCCCGCAGTTCGCGCAATTTGCGCGCATCGGCACCCACCAGTTCCTGGCCGCGATAACGGATGCTACCGGTCGTTTCGGTGCCGCATTCGGGCAGCAATTGCAGGATCGAGTGGGCCGTCACCGACTTGCCCGAACCCGACTCGCCCACCAGCGCCAGGCATTCGCCGGGGCGGATGTCCAGGCACAGGTCGCGCACCACGGTCTGGCCGTTGAAGGCGACGCTGAGGTCACGGATTTCGATCAGGTTGCTCATATCAACAGTCCGCTTCACGAACGAGGGTCAAAAGCGTCGCGCAATGCTTCGCCGATGAACACCAGTAGAGAAAGAATCAACGCCAGGGTGAAAAACGCCGTCAGACCCAGCCACGGCGCCTGCAGGTTTTGTTTGCCCTGACCGATCAGTTCGCCCAGGGACGCACTGCCGGCCGGCATACCGAAACCGAGGAAGTCCAGCGCCGTCAGGGTCGAGATGGCTCCGGTCAGAATGAATGGCAGGTAACTCAAGGTCGCGTTCATGGCATTGGGCAGAATATGCCGCACGATGACCTTGCGGTCAGTGAGGCCCAGGGCGCGGGCGGCCTTGACGTATTCCAGATTGCGCCCGCGCAGGAATTCGGCGCGCACCACGTCCACCAGGGCCAGCCAGGAAAACAGCGCCATGATCCCCAGCAACCACCAGAAATTCGGCTCGACGAACCCCGAGAGGATGATCAGCAGGTACAGCACCGGCAACCCGGACCAGACCTCCAGCAGCCGCTGACCGAGCAAGTCGACCCAGCCGCCGTAATAGCCTTGCAGGGCGCCTGCGGCGATGCCGATCAGCGCGCTGACGAAGGTCAGCATCAAGGCAAACAGGATTGATACCCGCGCACCGAAAATCACCCGCGCCAACACGTCCCGCGCCTGGTCGTCGGTGCCGAGCCAGTTCACATTCGAAGGCGGGCTCGGGGCGGGTTTGTTCAGGTCATAGTTCGGTGTGTCATCGCTGAAGGGGATCGGCGGGAACAGCAGCCAGCCACCGTCCTTCTTGATCAGGTTCTGTACATAATCGCTGCGGTAGTCGGCCTGGAACGGCAGTTGTCCGCCGAATTCCTGCTCGGTGTAGCGCTTGAGCGCCGGGAAGTACAACGAACCCTGGTAACTGACGATCAGCGGTTTGTCATTGGCGATCAGCTCGCCACCCAGGGTCAGCAGGAACAGTCCGACGAACAACCACAGCGACCACCAGCCGCGGCGATTTTTCTTGAATCGCTCGAAGCGACGTCGGCCCAATGGCGAAAGCTTCAACATCAGGCGTTCCTCGCGGCGAAGTCGATTCGCGGATCGACCAGGGTGTAGCACAGGTCGCCGACGAGTTTTATCAGGAGGCCGAACAGCGTGAAGATGAACAGCGAACCGAACACCACCGGGTAGTCCCGTGACACGGCCGCTTCGTAGCTCATGCGACCCAGGCCATCGAGGGAGAAAATCACTTCGATCAGCAGGGAACCTGCAAAAAACACGCTGATGAAGGCCTGGGGAATCCCCGACACCACCAGCAACATGGCGTTGCGGAACACGTGGCCGTACAGCACCCGGCGTTCGCTCAGGCCCTTGGCGCGGGCGGTGACCACGTACTGACGGGTGATTTCGTTGAGGAACGAGTTTTTGGTCAGGATGGTCAGGGTCGCGAAACCGCCAATCACCAGCGAGGTCACCGGCAGTACCAGGTGCCAGAAGTAATCGGCGACCTTGCCCAGGGGCGACAGCGACTCGAAATTGTCCGAGACCAGCCCGCGTACCGGGAACCAGTTCAGTGAGGTGCCGCCGGCGAACATCACGATCAGGAACATGGCGAACAGGAAGGCCGGCATGGCATAGCCGATGATGATCGCGGTACTGCTCCAGACGTCGAAATGGCTGCCGTGGTGCACCGCCTTGCGGATCCCCAGGGGAATCGACACCAGGTAGGTGATCAGCGTCGCCCAGAGCCCGAGGGAAATGGTGACCGGCATTTTTTCCAGGATCAGGTCGGTGACGGTGGCGCCGCGAAAGAAGCTTTTGCCGAAGTCCAGGCGCGCGTAACTGGTGAGCATCAGCCACAGGCGTTGCGGTGCTGGGTTGTCGAAGCCGTATTGCTTTTCGATGTCCTTGATCAACTGCGGATCGAGACCGCGGCTGGCCCGGGAATGGCCCATGGTCTCGCTCGAGCTGCCACCGACGCCGCCACCGATGCTGCCCCCGCCAATGCCCTGCAAATGCGCGATGGCCTGTTCCACCGGGCCACCCGGTGCGGCCTGGACGATAACGAAGTTGACCAAAAGAATGATCACCAGTGTCGGGATGATCAGCAGCAGGCGCCGCACGATATAAGCCCACATCAATGCGGTCCTCCGGGTCTGCCACGACGGATTCGCTCGGCGGTCATTTGCTGGTTGGTCAGCGGCGTGGTGCTCATTTCCCACCAACTCTCGATGGCTTCGTCATTGCTCGCCTGCACGTTCGGTATGCCAAAGCGATTCCACCACACGGTAGAGGTGCCTGGCGGGTAATAGTTGGGAATCCAGTAATAGTTCCATTGCAGCACCCGGTCGAGCGCATGGGCATAGTGCAGCATGTCGGCCTGGGTGTTGGCGCGTATCAGGCCGTTGATCAGGGTGTCCACCGCCGGGTTCTGCAAAACCATGTAGTTGTTGGCGCCGGGATCAAGGGCCGAGGCCGAGCCGAAGTAGTTGATCAGTTCGCCCCCGGGAGAGGTGGTGACCGGGTAGCCGGTGACAATCATGTCGTAGTCGCGGCTCATCAGGCGATTGACGTACTGCGACGAATCGATGCGGCGGATGTTCAGGTCGATGCCGATCTGTTTCAGGGTGCGCTTGTAGGGCAGGAGCAAGCGGTCCATGCCGTTCTGGCTGACCAGGAAGGTGAAGCTCAGTGGCTCGCCGTCGGCGTTCACCAGTTGATCGCCTTGGGGTTTCCAGCCGGCCTGTTCGAGCAGGTCCAGGGCTTGCAACTGCTTGTCACGAATCAACCCGCTGCCATCGGTTTTCGGTGGTTCGAACACTTGGCTGAAGACTTCATCGGGAACCTGTCCACGCAAGGGTTCCAGAATCGCCAGCTCACCGGCATCCGGTAACTGCCGGGCCGCGAGGTCGGTATTGGAAAAGTAGCTCTGCTGGCGGATGTACAGGTTGCGCATCATCTGCCGGTTGCTCCATTCGAAGTCCCAGAGCATCGCCAGCGCCTGCCGCACCCGGCGGTCCTGGAACATCGGCTTTTGCAGATTGAACACGAAGCCCTGGGCCGATTGTGGCGCTTCGGTGGCCAGGTGGGCCTTTTGCAGGCGACCGTCGCTCAGGGCCGGGCTGTCGTAGCCGATGGAGTAGCCGGTGGCGGAAAATTCGCGGTTGTAGTCGTAGGCGCCGCCGCGCAATACCTGGCGCGCGACATCGGTATCGCCGAAGTACTCGATGCTGAAACGGTCGAAGTTGTACAGGCCTCGGCTGACCGGCAGGTCCTTGCCCCACCAGTCGGGGTCGCGCTCGAAGGTGATGCTGCGCCCCGAATCGACCTTGCCGACCTTGTACGGTCCGCTGCCCAGGGGCGGTTCGTAACCACCGCCATTGGCAAAATCACGGGTCTTCCACCAGTGTTCGGGAAACACCGGCAAAGTCGCGATGTCCAGCGGCAGGGTACGATTTTCGTTGTTCTTGAAGTCGAAGCGCACGGTCAATGGCGATTCGATTTCTACACCTTTGACGTCGGCGAACTGCGTGCGATAGCGCAGGCTGCCCTGGGTCATCAACAGATCGAAGGTGTAGCGCACGTCCTGGGCAGTGATTGGCTTGCCATCGGCAAATTGCGCCTTGGGGTTGAGGTAGAAACGCAAGGACAGACCATCGTCGGAGCGCTCCATTTTCTGCGCCACCAGACCGTACACGGTGTAAGGCTCGTCCAGCGAGCGCTGCGCCAGGGGGGAGTAGAGCAGGCCATCGATCTGCGTCACGCCGATGCCCTTGTCTATATAAGGCAGGACGTGATCGAAATGCCCGATCTCGATCGCCGAACGCCGCATCGTCCCGCCCTTGGGAGCTTGCGGGTTGGTATAGGCAAAATGGCTGAAGCCGGCAGGGTACTTGGCGGGCTCGCCGTATACGGTCAACGCATGTTGCGGTGCGGCATTCACACCGGCGGCGCCCAGGAGCAGGGCTACGGCAGTGAACAATAAAGTCGGGAAAGCCAGTCGCATTGTCAGCCTTAGAGCCGGGTGGTCGTTAACCACAATTTGTACGCTAGCGGCGCGTCCCTCGCCAGCCGTATTACGTATCTGAAACACGACGGCCCACCGGAAGGCGGGCCGTTGCACAGCCAATCCAGGGGTCTATCAGTCCTGGCGGCTGGTCACTTCCAGCAGGTGATAGCCGAACTGGGTCTTGACCGGACCTTGCACCACGTTGAGCGGTGCGCTGAAGACCACGGTGTCGAACTCTTTGACCATCTGGCCCGGGCCGAACGAGCCCAGGTCACCACCCTGGCGGCTGGAAGGGCACGTGGAGTTGGATTTGGCGACTTCGGCGAAGTCTGCGCCAGCCTCGATTTGGGCCTTCAGTTCGTTGCACTTGGCTTCGCTGGCAACAAGGATGTGACGGGCAGTGGCTTTGGCCATGGGAAAACTCTCCATTCAATGTACGGTAAAATGCTGAGCCTACCGGATTCAGTGGGCTATTTCTCCTCAAAGTTCCGTTGCCAGCGGTCTGGACGGCAGGCTTGGGTCAAAGACCGGCTTTTTTCAAGCGCTCGGCATGCTGCACATAGAGATCGATCGGGTCGATGCGCTTTGCACTTTGACCGGCTGACGGGCGAAGGGTGCCCAGATGGTCCAGCGGATAGTCTGAGCGGATGATGGTACCCAGATGGGAACTGTAGCGGCCGACCAAGCCATCGTTCTGCAAGGGCTCAGTGGTGAAATAACGTGACAGCGCCCGCAGTAGGCCATGGAACGGATCAAGTGCGTCAAGTCCTTCATCCCGCCGCTGTCCCTGCAGGATGCCACTCCAGGAATAGTAGCGGACACCATTGACCTGTTCGCGACCCTTGCCACCCCAGATCTGCGGCAAGCCTTGAGGGTACTTCTGGTTGAATGCGCCCACGCCTTGCGTGGTCAAGGCGTTCAACGCGGCGACGGCATTTTGCGGCATCCGACGGTTGCCACTGAGCAACGACAGTAGGTCGGCGAACAGGGTGGCAACGGTTTCGGCCACCGTTTCCGGCAGTTCGCCGGGTGTCAGCGCCTTGCGCAGCAAGTCGGCCAGTTCCGACCCGTGGTTCGGTCCGCTGACGGACGTCACCGAGGCAACCTTGCCTGGCGCTGTCGCGGCGGCATAACGTGCGGTCAACGCGCCTTGGCTGTGGCCGATCAGATTGACCTTGTGGACGCCTGTGCCCTGCAGTACCCGCTGGATCTGCGCCAGAAGCTGTTCGCCGCGGACTTCGTTGCTGTGGGTGGCAGATACATGCGGGACGAACACGCTCGCCCCGGCGCACCGCAGGGCCTGCTTGACGTCGTGGAAGAGGTGCACGCTGCCGATCCGCTCGAAGCCGAAAAGCCCGTGCACCAGCAGGATTGGATAATGAGTCTTTGCATTCCGTTGCATGTTCATTCCTTTTTCCAGGGTTCAAGAAAGTGACTTCGACCTCACTCTAAAGACTCCAACGCCGCAGCGATGCATGAAATAGCCGCTGTGGCCTGGGGAAAACGGCATAGGCACGGTACGAATACGCGGAGGTGGATGTGGCCTTGGTCTTAAACTGCGCAGGTCTTTTGCGCGGGGCTTGAGGGTGGATGGGCAAAGGCCTGCTTCAGGCAGTAATGCTGTTCACTTTAGGTCAAGGGCTGCAGGTGCATATTTGGATTGGGTGTATATCCGTTGCTGTGGTAACGGCCACTGGCGGTTTCGCTCTTACAGGTCACTTGGAAAAGCCTGTAGGAGCGAGCATGCTCGCGATGGAGGTCAACGATGACGCGGGGAGCCTGACACCCCGTGGTGCACTCAGGTTTTTCGCGAGCATGCTCGCTCCTACAGGGCCCGCCGCGCTGGGCCAGGGATGGCCCATCGCGGCGACCCACGGAGCAATGCCTTCGTTACGGCATGCCGAGCCACAGCGAGGCACCGAGTGGTGGGGCAAGAGCCTTTTGGTTACTTTTGGCTGGGCCGGCATTCCGGCTCTTTCAAAAGTGACCCGCTAATGAAATGGCTACCCCCGCCGCCCCCTGCGATCGCCCACTAAGCTTTCGCAGGGGGCTCACCGGAGACTGTTGCCATGAACGAAATATCTATCGCCGCCATCGATTTGGGAAAACACACTTTTCACCTGCATGCGCAGGATGATCGTGGTCATGAAGTTTGCCGCAAAAAATTCACCCGGTCGGCACTCATGCAGTACCTGATGAATCTCCAACCCTGCACCGTCGTGATGGAAGCCTGTGGTGGCGCCCATTTCATGGCACAGGAGGTGGCCAAGCTTGGGCATATACCCAAGCTC
This sequence comes from Pseudomonas sp. LBUM1649, assembly GCF_059716155.1. Lineage (NCBI taxonomy): Bacteria > Pseudomonadati > Pseudomonadota > Gammaproteobacteria > Pseudomonadales > Pseudomonadaceae > Pseudomonas > Pseudomonas sp. LBUM1649. Next base: position 3,895,656 of record NZ_CP166807.1, on the reverse strand, counting down.
ATTGCCCCTCATCTCGTGCGCCCTTACGTGAAAAGCAACAAAAACGACTTCGCTGATGCCGAAGCGATTTGCGAGGCCGCTACTCGCCCAACGATGCGCTTTGTGCCGGTCAAAAACCAAGCCCAGCAAGCGCTGGCCATGCTCAACTCGACACGTGATGCGTTCATCAAGGACCGCACTGCGGCCGTCAATCGTATTCACGCCGCTCTTCTGGAGGTCGGCGTCAGCCTGGCCCCGAGCCTCAAATCGATTCGATCTCTTTCGGCGCTGCTTGAAGCGAGCTCAATGGCTCAGCCCTTCAAAAACACTCTGACGAGGCTGTATCAACACTTCAAGCATTTGGACGAGGAGATCAAATCGCTGGACAAGGATGTGGAGTGCCAGGCCGCTGAAGATGATCTGGCGACTCGTTTGATGACCATGCCGTGTGTCGGTCCGATCACCTCCACCGTCCTGGCTGCCGAATTGGGCGATGGCAAACAGTTCAAATGCGGCCGAGACTATTCAGCCTCGATCGGGCTGGTGCCCAAGCAGCATTCCACGGGCGGCAAAACCGTACTGCTGGGCATCAGCAAGCGCGGCGATCGCAACCAGCGACGCCTGCTTGTCCAGTGTGCCCGCGTTTACGTGAGGTATCTGGACCGCCAGAAAGGCTGGCTGGCGGACTGGGTCCGGCAGCTATTGGCCCACCATCACTCCAACCATGTGGTTTGCGCGCTGGCCAACAAGCTGGCGAGGATCGCCTGGGCGATTGCGGCACACCACACTGAATTCGATGCAGGGCCAAGCGCGATGAACGCCTGACCCTGCTGTCACCCGAGCATCACCCACCTGGTTTTGCGATGCTGGATAACTGATGACGTGAACGGCCAACCGGCCTGACGACAACCCTGGGCTTTTACACGGCTGAAAGGCCGTCTCGCTAATAAGGATCGTCGGGCATCGATTCTCATCGAGGCGCGGGGCTACACCCCCACTCAGACGCCGGATAGATGAAAGCAAGCCAACCACTCATCAAAAACAGTATTGCAGAAAAGGGGGTAACCATAGATGTAAAAGCGGAACCGTCAGTTGCCGTTACCGCAGCAATGGATATCCCCCCAATCCAGTTCTTATATACAACCCCATGCTTAAGTGAACAGCATTATGCTTCAGGCCAGGCATTTTCTCCTGCTGGCCGCCAACCCCTCTGCGCAAAAAAAAGACGGGTTGGCGTAGGATTTGTCAGCGGTTTTCCTGTGTCCGCAGCCGATCCGCCGCCTGGCGCAACAGCTGTTCTGTCCCGCTCCAACCCAGGCAGCCATCGGTGATCGATACGCCGTATTTCAGAGACGAGCTCAGCGGCTGGCAGCCCTCGAACAAATGGCTTTCGATCATCATGCCGATCAGCGAGCGATCACCCTGCAGGTGTTGTTCCAGTACGTCGTTGAACACAGCGGGTTGGCGCAGCGGATCTTTACTGCTGTTGGCGTGGCTGCAGTCGACCATGATCCGGGTCGGGATCTTCAGTCGGGTCAAGTCGCCGTGCACGCGGGCAATGCTGGCGCGATCGTAGTTCGGGCCGTGATGACCGCCGCGCAGTACCAGGTGGGTGTCCGCGTTGCCCTGGGTCTGGATGATCGCGGGATGGCCCTGGCTGTCGACACCGAAATGGCGATGTGGATGGGCGGCCGAGCGCATGGCGTCACAGGCCACGCCGACACCGCCGTCGGTGCCGTTCTTGAAGCCTACTGGCATGCCCAGGCCGCTGGCCATCTCCCGATGGATCTGCGATTCGGTGGTGCGGGCGCCAATGGCCACCCAGCTCAGCAGGTCATCGAAGTAGCCGGCGGCCATGGGTTGCAGCAGTTCAGTCGCCACCGGCAAGCCCAGCATGAGCATTTCACGCATCAGCTCGCGGGACAGGGTCAGACCGCCGGCCATGTCATCGCTGCCATTGAGGTGCGGATCGTAGGCCAGGCCTTTCCAGCCGACTGTGGTGCGAGGTTTTTCGACGTAGGCGCGCATTACCAGGAGCATCTGGTCGCTGACGTCGACGGCCAGGCGAGCCAGATTGTCGGCGTATTCGAGCGCTGATTTCGAATCGTGGATCGAACAGGGCCCGACGATGACCAGCAGGCGGGAGTCTTCACCGTCGAGGATCGCGCGAACCGCCTGACGATGAGCCGCGACTTGCCGGGCCAGGGCGTTGGACAGTGGCAATTGCTGTTTGAGTTGCAACGAACTTGGCAGGCGCAGGGTCAGCGCTTCGTTGGCAGGGTTGAGGGTCGACAGTGGCAGAGCAGAGACGGACGAGTTCATGTTCAGGCTTCCTGGGCGGCGGCGGGTCGTTCCCGCGCGCTCGGCCCTACTGGGGTGTTCGACAATTGGCCGGATTGGCTGCGTGTGGGTGCTTGCCACCTGTGGGTGACCGATCGGAGGCGGCAGGCTGTCCCGAGCGGAGGGTGGTAAATCGCCAGGCGCTAAAACTGTCGTGACGGTAATAAGTGGCGTAGTTCATTTCCAAAATCCTCTTGATGGCGGTACGTCGCTAAACGTGTCTGGAGCTAGTGCGGGGCCCAAAAAAACAAAACCCCCGATCGGGAGGCCGACCGGGGGTTGAAAATTCTCTGGTGGCGACCCGTTTGAAGTGGGCGCCGTGTGGGAATCAGGCGCGCCAGTGGCTAAACCAATACCCAAAATAAAAGCTTGCCGGAGCGCACACGTCGTTCACCCGGGCAGCCGCAACCGAGCGCGGGGCGCTGGCGGTACGAAGCGGTGGGCGGGCGTTGAACATGGTCTGTCTCCGATGAATGCACCGAGCTTACTAGAGGCCGGTACGAGGATTCAATCAGAAAATGCTATCGATCATCGACGGCGTTTTCTATCGCTTGAGTGCCCGTGAGGTTGTGACACACTCCTTGTTTTTTGAAAACAACCCACCGTCACAGGATCAAGCATGACGCCATTGCACGACGTTCGCCGGGGCTTGCCGGATGTTGACTGGCGCCCGGCGACGGACCTCGACCTCGATTTCGCCCGGGACCTGACCTGCAACAACATGCTGCGGTATTACATCCAGCACGGTCTGTTGTGGCTGGACGAAGCGTTCGATGTCGCCTGGGCCGGACGTGACAACCGGGTGATTGTGCGCGGCGAGCGTCGACTGGGATTCGTCAGCCTCAGTCGGGATGCCCGGGCGCTGTACATCCGCGAACTGCATGTTGGCCAGGCGTTTCGAGGACAGGGTGCCGGTTCCTGGGCAATCGATCAGGTATTGGCACTGGCGTGCAGGGAGCGGCGCCAGGTCTTGCGCTTGACGGTTTTTGAAAATAATCCGGCGCGGTCCTTGTACGAACGCAAGGGCCTGAAGGTGGTGGGCAGGGATGAGTGTTTCCTGCGCATGGAGCATGAAGTATCCGCTACGCCACGCTGAAACACGCTGCCGACAGGCCCGACAAGATGAATGGAAACTTTTTATATAACGCTTGGCGCTAGGTCTGCCAGTTGCTTTTTGCTAAGGTGGCGGGCAACCCAATAAGATCATATCGCGAGGTGTCTGCTTGATTAGGGTGCTAGTAGTCGATGACCATGATCTTGTTCGTACAGGCATTACTCGAATGCTGGCTGACATCGATGGCCTGCAGGTAGTCGGCCAGGCAGATTCCGGGGAAGAGTCCCTGCTCAAGGCGCGCGAGTTGAAACCCGATGTGGTCTTGATGGACGTCAAAATGCCCGGGATCGGCGGTCTTGAAGCCACCCGTAAACTATTGCGCAGCCATCCCGATATCAAGGTCGTCGCGGTGACCGTGTGTGAGGAAGATCCGTTTCCCACGCGACTGTTGCAAGCCGGTGCGGCGGGCTATCTGACCAAGGGCGCCGGATTGCCGGAAATGGTCCAGGCCATCCGCCTGGTGTTTGCCGGGCAGCGCTACATCAGCCCGCAAATTGCCCAGCAACTGGCGATCAAATCTTTCCAGCCGACCAACGATTCACCTTTTGACGCCCTGTCGGAGCGGGAAATCCAGATCGCGCTGATGATCGTCGGCTGCCAGAAAGTCCAGATCATTTCCGACAAGCTATGCCTGTCGCCGAAAACCGTGAACACCTACCGTTATCGCATTTTCGAGAAGCTTTCGATCAGCAGCGATGTCGAGTTGACGTTGTTGGCGGTGCGTCACGGCATGGTTGATGCCAGCCTCTGAAAATGACTGAAAACTTCGATCCAAGCGCCTTCCTGTCGACGGTCAGCGGGCGCCCCGGTGTCTATCGCATGTTCGACAGCGATGCGCGCCTGCTCTACGTCGGCAAGGCCAAGAATCTCAAGAATCGCCTGTCGAGCTACTTTCGAAAAACCGGCCTGGCCCCCAAGACAGCAGCGCTGGTAGCCCGTATCGCCCAGGTCGAAACGACCATCACGGCCAATGAAACCGAAGCCTTGCTGCTTGAGCAGACGCTGATCAAGGAGTGGCGTCCGCCGTACAACATCCTGCTGCGCGACGACAAATCCTACCCTTATGTCTTTCTCTCCGATGGCCAGTTTCCGCGCTTGAGCATCCACCGCGGGGCGAAGAAGGCCAAGGGCAAATACTTCGGTCCTTATCCGAGTGCCGGAGCGATTCGCGAAAGCCTGAGCCTGTTGCAGAAGACCTTTTTCGTTCGCCAGTGCGAAGACAGCTATTACAAGAACCGCACGCGGCCTTGCCTGCAATACCAGATCAAGCGCTGCAAGGCACCTTGTGTCGGCCTGGTCGACCCACAGGTGTATGCCGAAGATGTGCGGCACTCGGTGATGTTCCTCGAGGGTCGCAGCAATGCGTTGAGCGACGAGTTGTCCGCGGCCATGGAAGAGGCGGCGATCAACCTCGAGTTCGAGCGTGCCGCCGAACTGCGCGATCAGATTTCGCTGCTGCGCCGGGTTCAGGATCAACAGAGCATGGAAGGCGGCACGGGCGACGTCGATGTGATTGCAGCGTTCGTCAATCCGGGCGGCGCCTGTGTTCACCTGATCAGTGTGCGCGGCGGGCGAGTGCTGGGGAGCAAGAACTTCTTCCCCCAGGTGGGTATCGAAGAAGACGTGTCTGAAGTCATGGCGGCGTTTCTCGGCCAGTACTACATCAGCAGTCCCGAACGCGACTTGCCGAGCGAGCTGATCGTCAATGTGGTTCATGAAGATTTTCCGACACTGATCGCGGCCATTGACGAGTTGCGCGGTCGCGAACTGACCATCAGCCACCGGGTGCGCGGTACGCGTGCGCGCTGGCAGCAATTGGCGGTGACCAATGCCGAGCAGGCCCTGGGCGCGCGCCTGGCCAACCGACAACACGTTGCCGCGCGTTTCGACGCCCTGGCAGAAGTGCTCAAGCTGGACGAGCCACCCCAGCGCCTCGAGTGCTATGACATCAGTCACTCCAGCGGGGAGGCGACCGTGGCCTCGTGCGTGGTGTTTGGCCCTGAAGGCCCGATCAAGTCCGATTACCGGCGCTACAACATCGAAGGCGTTACGGCGGGCGATGACTACGCCGCCATGCACCAGGCGCTGACCCGGCGCTTCAGCAAGCTCAAGGACGGGGAGGGCAAGCTGCCGGACATCCTGTTGGTGGATGGCGGCAAGGGCCAGCTGTCGATGGCTCGCGACGTGCTCAATGAGCTGGCGGTCCCCGACCTGATCCTGCTCGGCGTGGCCAAGGGCGCGACGCGCAAGGCCGGTTTCGAAACCCTGTACCTCAACGACGCCGCCCACGAATTCACCTTGCGCGGTGATTCCCCCGCGCTGCACCTGATCCAGCAGATTCGCGACGAAGCCCACCGTTTTGCGATTACCGGGCACCGCGCGCGACGCGGGAAAACCCGGCGCACCTCGACCCTTGAAGGCGTTGCCGGGGTCGGGCCGACACGTCGCCGCGATTTGCTGAAACATTTTGGTGGATTGCAGGAGCTGTCTCGTGCCAGCATCGAAGAGATCGCAAAAGCCCCCGGGATCAGTAAAAAGCTCGCAGAGTTGATTTATGCCAATCTGCACAGCGAGTAGAATGCCCCCCTCACCTCGTAGCCAGTTGTGCCGATGAATATCCCTAATCTGATTACCGTACTACGCGTCCTGCTCATACCGATCTTCATTTTGCTGTTCTACCTGCCTTACCACTGGAGTTACCTGGCGTCAGCCTCGGTCTTCGCCTTCGCCGCCGCCACCGACTGGCTGGACGGGTATCTGGCCCGACGCCTGGAACAAAGTACGCCGTTCGGGGCCTTCCTCGACCCCGTGGCCGACAAGCTGATGGTCGCCGTTGCCCTGGTGTTGCTGGTACAGGAACACGGCAACCTGTGGCTCACACTGCCGGCTGCCGTGATCATCGGTCGCGAGATCGTGGTCTCGGCCTTGCGCGAATGGATGGCCGAACTCGGCGCCCGTGCGCACGTGGCCGTGTCGAACCTGGGCAAATGGAAAACCGCCGCGCAAATGCTGGCGCTGGTAATCCTTCTGGCCAATCCGTCGGACTTCAGCTTCTGGGTCTTGCTGGGTTACACCTTGCTGATGGTATCTGCAGGCCTGACATTGTGGTCCATGGTTCAATACTTGCGAGCTGCCTGGCCGCATCTGAAGACCGACGTTGAAAAGAAATAAAACTTTTTTGAATCAAGGGGTTGACGGGGCTTCTGGATTCTATAGAATGCGCCACACCAAGACGCGGGAATAGCTCAGTTGGTAGAGCACGACCTTGCCAAGGTCGGGGTCGCGAGTTCGAGTCTCGTTTCCCGCTCCAAGTTTTACGCATTTGATGTCGCGCTACTGACAACAGATGTTTTGAGGCCGAGTAGCAAAATGGTTATGCAGCGGATTGCAAATCCGCCTACGCCGGTTCGATTCCGACCTCGGCCTCCACTATAAACAACCCCGTAGATCGATGATCTGCGGGGTTTTTTATTGGCTTCAGGAAAGTGATGTGTTCCGCAATTTTTCGACGGTGCGAAAGTCGTCCACTCATAACTCACCCACCTATCAGATTTTTCCTACAAAAAAATTGACCGCAAGGCCTTCTGGACGTTAACTGTATATTCGTACAGTATTGGAAGTCGTGCGTCATGAGCTTTGCAATTTTAGGACCTATTGGCAAGGGCGGTCGGAAACTGCCGCTTTGTCTGTTCCAAGTGCCGGCAGGTTTTCCATCGCCAGCAGCGGATCACATCGAGGCGCACATCTCTCTGGATGAGGTGCTGAACATCCGCGCACCGCACGTCTACCTGGTATCGATCACCGGGGAGAGCATGCAAGGGGCGGGAATTTTTGAAGGTGATCTGGCGGTAGTGGACCGCTCGCTTGAACCAGCCCATGGCCATATCGTCGTTGCATTGCTGAACAACGATCCGGTCTGCAAGCGCCTGTGCATTCGCGGCAAGGACGTGATCCTGCTGTCGGAGAACCCCAAATACCCCCCGAGGTATGTTCTGGAAAGTGACGAACTGTCGATCTGGGGTGTGATCACGGGCAGTGTGCGCAGCCATGTCTAAGCCAGCGCCGGTCTACGGTCTTATCGATTGCAACAGCTTTTATGCCAGTTGCGAGCGGGTGTTTCGCCCGGACCTGGCCAAGGTGCCGATCGTCGTCCTCTCGAATAACGATGGCTGCGTCATCGCGCGCAGCTACGACGCAAAGCCTTTCGTGAAAATGGGTGAGCCGTATTTCCAGATAAAGAACACACTTCGACAGCAGGGCATCGTCGCCTTCTCGTCGAACTATGCCCTGTATGGCGATATGAGCGAACGGGTGATGACGCTGATCGAGTCGATGGTGCCAGCGATCGAGGTGTATAGCATCGATGAGGCTTTTGCCGACCTGTCCGGTATCGAAGGGCTGGACGTTCTCGGTCGACGGATTCGCAGCCAGGTGCTGCGGTGCACGGGTATCCCGGTCGGCGTTGGTATCGCCCCCACCAAGACTTTGGCCAAGTTGGCCAACCACACGGCTAAAAGGTTGCAGGCCCAGACTGGCGGCGTCGTGAATATTTGCGACCCGGTAAAACGAGATTGGGTACTTCGCAACACCGACGTGGGTGAAGTGTGGGGCGTGGGCAGGCGCATGAAAATGCACTTGAACGCACTAAGCATCAAGTCAGCCATGGACTTGGCCAAGGCGGATGCCTGGTCGCTGCGCAAAAACTTCAGCGTGGTGATCGAGAAGACCGCCCGGGAACTGGCGGGCACCCCGTGTCTGGAGCTGGATGAGCCGGACCCGCCGAAGCAGGAGATCTGCTGCAGCCGAATGTTTGGCATGAGGCTGAGGGAGCTTGCACCTATTAAGGAAGCCGTCGCCACCTACATGATGCGCGCCTCGGAAAAGCTCAGGGCGCAGAATTCTCTGTGCAAGAAGATCAGGGTCAGTATCCGTACCGGCATGTTCAATCCCGAGGAAGCCAAATACGCGAACGGTGTGGTGGTGGATCTGCCGTATCCAACAGATGACCTGCGTCTGCTGACCAGGACGGCTGTCGACGCGCTTGATCGAGTATTCCGCCCCGGATTCGCCTACAGCAAAGCTGAGGTCATGCTGCTGAACCTGTGCCAGCCAGGCGAGTATACGGATGATTTATTCGCCACCTCGCAACCGGCCGAGGCCAGCCGCGTCATGACGGTGCTGGATCAGATCAACGGAAGGTGGGGAAGGGGGACTCTTCGAGCCGCCAGTGTGCCGACCAATCCCGATTGGGGCATGCGCCGGGAGATGATGAGCCAGAGCTACACCACGAAGCTGGACCAGCTTTGGAAGGTGTCATGTATTTGATCAGGTAGTTTGGGCTTGCCGGTTGCTTGAGTAAGCTCACAATTCGATTGAGGCCTGCTGTGCGGGAGGGGGGCGAATGCAATAATTCCTTCTCGATTACCTCGTAGCGCTGAAGCTATTTATCCCGTATGCGGCCACGCCACTGGTAGTGATCGTTGCGCCTCTTTCATTGATGAACGTACCACCGCTGCCGCTGGTGAACAGGCATTCCGAGCGGTTCCCTGTGGTCGTGATCTCGCCTTGATTGATCGCGGTATTGGCGGTTCCCCGTGAAGAGGCCTGGACCCAGGAACTTGATGAAAGACCCTTCAAAGAGCACTTCTTTATTTCACCACGCCATTGGCTTTTTCCGGTGCGGGGACAGGCAGTTTGAGGTCGTTTTCGCAATGCAGTTCGCGCAGGTTCGCTATCGATCTTGCCCGATGCTGTAAAAAAGAACCGTAGATCCATGATTTAAGGCGCTTTTTTTTTCGCGACCAGCTCGATCCAGTGTTCGAAAAACACCATCGCAAACTTGCTTCACTCGGGCGGGATGTATATATTCCCCCCTCTGCTTCACCGCGCTACCGCCCGAATGGCGAAACTGGTAGACGCATGGGACTTAAAAGCATCTGACTGTCAACACCCCTCGCAATCCTTCCTCTTTTCCCATACCCCTCTGAACACCCCGTAGACGCTGGCTCTCAGCAACTTTCTGCCTAAAAAATCTGGCCATCCAGGCAACACTGCTTTTTATCCTTGGGAGCTATTTGGGAGCTGGGGCTCAAAAATTCGATAGCCATCGACTGCCTTCACTCTCTCATCTCAGCTCTCACCGAATTTATTTTCACTTTCCACGAAATATTTTTATGACCGCTTCTCGGCTCCCAAGCTGGCACTCTGGCTTTCGCCGGGCAATAAAAAACCCAGTCGCTGGGCTGGGTTCTTAGCGGGCCTTTGGCGTCGTGCCAGGGCCTCTGTCGAGCGTCGTGCTCTTGTGTCGCTGGTGGGTCAGGTCAAGCCGGGTGGCGCAGGAGCATTACGCTGGGCAATACATGTTCTGTGAAAACCGCACAACGTCTTCGCGCTTGTAAAAAACACGGCGGCTGATGCTCTTGTAAGCCGGGATTTGTTCCATGTGCTTGCCGGTATACCGCCAAAAACGCAGGGTGTCTGCTTTGACGCCGAGGATGTCAGCAGCCTGCTCAGGATTGATGTACTCGCTCATGCAACATTCCTTTTTTCAAAAAAAATCAACGGTTTACGTGCCAGACCGGGTCACTCCCTGATCTGTCAATATACGTTAAATTGTCGAAAAACTGCCGTCAAGGCGCGGATGCAACATATTTTCAATGGGTATGTCAAGCGCATACCGTTAAATGGGCAAAAAAAAGCCCCGACAGGAGAGAGTGAGAGCCTGTCAGGGCCGTGGCCGAAGCCTTGTGCTCAGGGAAAAAGGAGGTAAACCCTGAACACAACTAATTATAACATATAAATATTGTAAGTGTTGCTGTTGCGGTGCTTTTATTATCAAATTAGATTGTATTTAAGTGCAGATCACCGATCTCGTTTTGTGCTGCAAAGCCGTTGGTGCCGGGTTTATGTTTGATGCGGGCTAATACTGTTTCCCCCTCAGCCTTGATTAGGTCTTTGAGGCTTTCGATTTCGGTGTTGGTGGCTTTCGAGATCTTTTTGATAATGGTATTGCTGATCTGGATGGCCATCTGACTATTGCCAGCGCCGTAAACCCTGTGCCAAAAATGACGGCCTGCATGTTCACCCGACATTACTTGCAGTTCCATCAGGATAGTTTCACCGCCTGTTTTGGTCGGCTTGGCATTGAAAGATTTGAACATAATTATGGCGTCGTGAGTTGGCATGGCCTCTTTTGAGTCTGATTTTTTGACGACAATTGTAGTATCGAATTGCTTTTTGAACTTCCTTTTAATCGAGTTGATGTGGGACTTTGCAAATATTTGGCATGAGCGCCATGCAGCTGCTTCTTGGGATTCGCCTGGACGTGGACGGTTGCGGGGATATTGCATGTCGCGGAAGTATTCGTTGCCAGCGTGGTTGGTGTTGTCCACCTCGAATATGCGTTTCGCTATTTCTTGTTCGGTGGACGAGCTAATCATGCCGCCAATGATTCTATTTAATTCATATGACCGCCCACGGGCGCCTGTCGCACCTGTTGCTTTGCGCGAGGCGCCAGGCTTGTATTCGACTTCCAGGCCGTAAGTTGATTGATGGAGTTTGAGGTCGTCGATGTCGGCAGGTTGGCCGGGGTTATAAAAGCTGATGGCGTGGTTATGGCGATCCGGGTGGGTCGTGTACACGTAATAGCACTGCGATGGCACCCTCCAGCACGGATCGATTGCGCGGAGTACGCGACCATCGAGGAAGTCGTCCAAGGCCTCCAGCATAGCTGCGCAGATGGTGTTGTGCTCCTCGGGAAGGAATGGCCTTGATGCGGCGATGACAATGCGGAAGCGCGGGGCGACGAGAGTGTGGCTGTGGCTTGTATAGAGGAAGTGCTCTAGGTCGAGGTCAAGCAGGGCGTCTTCGATCTCTTCCAGGGCGATCATGTCGTCGTCATAGCCTTGGCCGAGCTTTTGATCGATGTCGAAAATAATGACCGACGACGAGATGACGTTTGCATCGCTGCGGGTAGGTAAACGAAAAGTGGCCGGTACGAACGTCGTGGCATTCGTTTTCTCAGCCAAAACTGTGGGTACTTTAAAGTGTTTCGCGAACAGGACATTCAATGTGTCGGCTGTTTGTGCTGATACATAGCCGGTAGCTGCTGATGTTTGGGTTGAATACTTGATCATGATTGAGTTCTCTCTTTAATTTTGGGCTCTCACACCCTTGATGTCTATAGTATTAAATTGGAGCAAGTGGTGGTGCAAGGGGTGTTTCAATATTTTTTAATATGTTGTCGCTAACTAAGTTAGTTGGGAGCAGTCGAGAGCTGAGATGCGCTGTACATGGCAGTTAAAAGATGAGGTTGTTTTGAGCTGGGTTCGGCTGAGTTGAGCTGAGTTGGGCTTCAAGGGGGTTTACAAAAAGTTTTTCTGAGCCAAGATGGGGTTCCTCTCATCACTCAGGTGCTACCCCCACTACCCATCTCTCTATATAATAAGAAAATAGGAATGAGCTACCCCCACTACTATAGCGAGCATCGGTGGGCCATCCCCCCTGGTTTAGGAAAACTTCTTTAAGGTTGTTAGGCTCAAGTAAAATATAGGTGAATTATTTATTTTGTCTAATTTAATGATGGCTATTGTTTTAGTTGTTGCTCAAATTTAATAATGGGTTTGTGTCGTGAGAGGCGCACATCAACTTAAAAGGAAAGTAGTATGAGTAACTCAAAATCTAAAGTAGAGCGCAAAGTGGAAGTCATAACTAATGCAGGCAGCGACGTGACGAAAGTCGAGCGAGAGGTAGTTGTCATCGACAATAACCAAGAGTCTCTGGATAGGGCGCTTGAGCTGAAAGAGTTCGATAATGTAACTCGCTTGATGTCTGTCGATGGCAATGTCCTTCGCGCCGTTTCAGTGGCTTACAAGACCGCGTCAGGGCTGCACAGCGAAGCGCATGGCCAGATCACCAGGTGCATCTACAACATGTCAAAGCTGTCCATTGCTCTGTTAATCGCCCAAAACGACGGCAGCGACAAAGCATTCGACGCGGCTGCTTTTGAAATCGCACGTGATGCGTTCGTGAGCGGCAAGCTTAAGGAAAAAGCCGGCACACTGGCCCTGGCCTCAGGTCGCACTAAGGAAGCCTGCTTCGCCACGATCAATCGTAAGCTCACTCAGATGGTTGAGCAGATGAGCGCCAGGACAAACCTTATCGCAGCTCCAGGTGAGCATGCAGAGAGCCCAGAGGCGATCACAGCGATCATACTGAAAGAGGGTGGCAAGTTCGCCATAGGCCTTCCAACAGGTGACGGCAAGACATCGAAGATCAACAACCCAGTCATTCAGTCGTATCTTGATGCGGGCAAAAAAGTCCTGGTGATCTCCCACCGCCGTTCGATCAACAAAAACACAGCGACCATGGAAGGCATAGTCAGCTACGACGAGTGCGACCACCCCGACGTCCTGCTCAACGCCAAAGGCTTAAAGATCGTCGTCAACTCACTCTCGAACATCAAGTTCAAACACTTCATCGGGAACGCAGACCTGGTTGTGATCGACGAGGCATCACAAGTGATCAGCCACGTACTCGGCGGCGAAGTCAAAAACCGCCAGGACGTGTGGGATGCCCTCAATTTTGTCGTCAAGAACACAAAAAACGTGATCTTCACTGATGCCGACATCGACAGCCGTTGCATGACGATGCTTGGTGAGTGCCGTCTGTTTCGCAAGTCCGCAGATCACTCCGGCATCACGGTGCGCACTGGCGACATCAACCACGTCAGAGCCCTGGCTATTGAAGCCGCGATTGGCCGAAAAGCTGATCCAAAGAACGATATTACGGAGCTTGCGGCCACGAATGTTTTGATCGCATGCGACACTGTTAAAGAAGCCATGGCCCTGGCAAAGGCAATTGAAAAGAAAGGTGGGCCAAGGGCTCTGGTTATCACCGCTGACAATGCTAGGTGGCCAGAGCAGGCGGCATTTATCGCAGATCCAAACTCGACAGCTCACAGCGTGGTGATCTACAGCCCAGTCATTACATCTGCGCTCTCGATTACATCGGGACACTTCAAATCGCACTTCGGCATCTTCCAGGGCCAAGTGGTGCCATCTGATGCGATCCAGATGCTTCGCCGCGACAGGAAGTCAAAGAAGTTCGTGTTGGGCATCAAAAACTCGGACTATCAGAAGTCTGAAGTGGTCGACGTCAAATTCTCAGACGTAAATACACAACGCCAGGTCGTCAGCGAGCGGATGGAGGCACTGGACGTGGCTTTTGCAAAGATGAATCTTTCGGATGATGAAAAAAACAAAATCCGCGCTGCGACAGCACTTTTCTCCAAGCCTAGCGCGTTTCGTGCTCTTGAGTACAAGCACTGCAGTGACGAGGCATGGCTTAAAGACCATATCCAGAACACTCTGCCAGCAACGCTGATTGCCCAGGGTTTTAAGGTCGATGTTATTGAGTTCGATGATGAGCTCAGCAAAGCCGGATTTGTAGGAAATAGCCAAGGTCGTAAGGCCATAAAAAAAGAAGCGGCAGGCAAGCTCCTAGCGTCCAAAGCGGCGACCGTGGAGATGGTCAAGGCCGTTGAAGATGCAGGTTCATCGGACGAAGTGGAGTTGATCTCTGTACGTCGCGCCAGAGCTGAGGAAGTGATGAATGTAGGAGTCCTGACTGAGGCGGACGCAAAGGTGTGGGGCAGTGGAGAAGGAGAGGTCAAGATCCGCAATTTCCGCAAGCTCTTTGATGGCCTCGAGTATGCGGGCAGCTCCAGCGATGATGTTTTTGGCTTGCTGCGAGCTGCATCGAAAGTGATGAGCGAAACGGATAGCTGGACTGGCGATGACTGTGTGGCTATTTACGACAAGCTTAATGCGATGCGTCATGAAGTGATCAGGCTTGGCATCAAAATTAGCAATGCGAAGTCAGATCAAGCCAAAAAGGCTGATATCACAAAGATCTTTAGCCAGTTCGGGTTAAACGTCAAGAGGCGCGAGCACACTAAGGGGGCCAATGGTGCCAAGAACTTCTTTTACGTAATCACTGCCGACTCAATCGCTCAAATGAACCGCTACATTTAAGCGCGTAACCTCACGACGAATCCCCAGGGCCACGATGGCCCGAATATACCCCAAATAAATATCTTGCCAAACTTCGAAAGTAGTTGTTGATCCATCAATGGTTCATCTTTAATATAAAAGCATAAGAACTATAAAAAAGGAAAAGTTCATGACTGCTTTTATCGATATATCAAAACACGAAATTGATATGGGTGAGGTTGACGAGATCAGAGCCTGCCTGATGAAGCCTTGGGGCTACTTAGAGCTTGATAGGGGATTGCTCTACAATATCGCTAAAACATGCATTCACGCACTACACAAGGTGCCTTGGAACGCATACAATGCACAGCACTACAGCGGGCAAGTAGTAACTGTTGATGAAGTGATTTTTCTTCCGGACTTGCCGCCAGTACCTAAGCCGTATCGCAGCTGGCCAGAAGCTTTCATCATGATTTTTGGCGGCCTGCAGGATTGCGAGTACGAGCCAAAGCAACACAAGCTGAAGTACGTAGTCGAACACACCTACAGTCCTGACTCTGTTGACCCGGAAAACAACAAGATAGTTTTTGAGATTAAGGGGGTTATCCCAACGCTAGAGGATGCACGGAAATATAAAACCGTGGCGCAACAAAATGGCGTCCACATCATCTTTATCTTGCAAGAGAAAGACATCATCTGCCCATGGTCTAGGCCCCGCAAAGACGGCTCAAGGATGTCCCAGGAAGAATGGATCGCCGACAAAGGCTTTGATTTCTGCTATCAGGGTGAAGAAGAGGCCTTCCGCAAGACCGATAAATACCGTAAGTTGGTAGAAACATTCGGCAAATAACAGTAGTAACTACATGACGAAAAGAACACCAAGGGCCACGATGGCTCTTTTTTTTGCGCACAAATAAGTGCTTCTAATAGTGTTACAATGTCTGCATAAGAATAATAATAAAAGAGCACGACATGCGTAAGATCTTGGGGATCGATCCAGGTCTCTCCGGTGGACTATCAATCATCGACGAGCAGTTTAATTTCATTGCTTGTATTCCAATGCCAACTATTAGCCTCGATGGCGGTAAGCGTCGGGTAGACCCGCGTCCGGTATTTGACTTCATCGCTCTCCATGGGCCCGAGCTGGCTGTCGTGGAGCTGGTTGGTGCAAGGCCCGGTCAGGGCGTCGTCAGCATGTTCAACTTTGGCGATGCCTTCGGTGCTGTAAGGGCTGCCGCAGAATGCCTTTGCCCTGAGGTGAGGTATTCCAGGCCGCAGGAGTGGCGCGGTCACCAGAGTCTCACGGGTCTATCAAAAGAGCAGATCGCTGAGGTCGCATTTGAGGTCTTCCAGGCCGAAGCCATATACGGCAAGCCACGTGCTGGTAAGCGTGCTGTGCGCGACGGTATATCCGACTCCTTGATGATCGCCAAGTTTGGCGTGCGGTTCTTGGAGTAAGGAATGGCAACCAAGGCACTCACCAAAAAGATCATCGCCGATCTCGAAAAGTACATCACCCAGACGACCAGTTTGAAGATCGCCTGTGGGTGTGCTGGTGTGCCTTCGTCCACATTTTTCGCATGGCAGAAGGCAGCAAAGGAGATTGAAGATGAAGGAAAAGACGAGTCTAACTTAACTAAAGATGAAGCCCTTCTGTTGGAGTTTCTGGAGCGCATTGACCTGGCCAAAGCGAAGTCGTGTAAGCCGGCAATCGACACCGTTATGAAGGCCATCAAGTTGGGTGATGCCAACCAGGCCGCAAGATTACTCAGCCGTCGCATGCCGGAAGAATTCGGCGACTGGAATCGCAAAGAAGTGACGATTCGCCAAGAGTCCACGGAAGAAAGCAGCACCGGCATCGCCCTAATTCCATCCATGGGCGCAGACAACGACCTCGACCAGCTCCTCCAGCGGCAACAAAGTGACGCTCTTTTGCTCGCAAAAACACGAACAGACGAACTCTCATAACAATAAAAATAAAGGTTGTTCAGATGATTAAGCAAAGAAGTTGGGGCGATTGCGGTGTTGCAGCCCTAGCAAACTCAATAACATTCTTTCCTACTTATGAAAAAGCTTTGGAGATGCTTGGTGGACGTGATTGTGGAATAACCATACAAGAGATTTGCGCTGCTATATATGAAAGCGGGAACGATCTTCCGATGTATCTACCTCTGGATGGTTTTGGGAGTGAGGCTGGTATCTCTAACGCTAACATCTCGTCCCTAGAGTCGATCCTGAAAAAGAGCGAATTTAATAACTATGGTCGACGTGCAATTTTCCAAGTGAAGACGAAGTCTGGAATGCTTCATTTCGTGTACTTCGACGGAAAGAATATTCACGATCCTTCCCAAATTGCCCCAGAGCACCCTGTATTTAGTGACTACCAATACGTAGTTGATGGGGTCTTTCTCTATGCAATCCATCACTGAGACGGCGCCGTTTGTGATCAAACAAGTGCAGGCGCTTGTGCGCAAACAAGCTTTTCGAGGTTGCCTGGGTGGGCCATGCGTCTGCGAATCAGCGTGTCCGTTAGTGACCCATTTAGGGGACATTAAGCCAGGAAAGGGGCGTTAATGAGCTCTTTTGGGGTCACTAAACACATCGCTAAAGCGGCGAGAAACATCGTATGGGAGCCAATACCTGGAGCGGGTGGTGGGCTGAGCTCGCAAGGAATGCTGCTCATCACTGGCCAGCCTCGCAACCTCGTCAAAGAGGTGCTTTTCCACGGTTCACGGGGTAACGGCAAGTCTGAATGCCTGCTCATGGCGTTTGGGCAACACATAGGGAAAGGGTGGGGCAGTTATTGGCGTGGTGTGATCCTGCGCCGGCAGTTCTCTTCGCTTAAAGACCTGATAGTCAAAAGCCATCGTCTGTTTCCGAAGCTGTTCCCAGGTGCTACGTACAACAAGAGCATGCGCGAGTGGACGTTCCCAACTGGCGAAGTGCTGATCTTTGATTACATCGAAAAAAAGGAACAGTACGAAGCCAAATTCCACGGCCAGGAATACTCGTTCATCGGTTGGGACGAATTAACGACCTGGGCTACTGACGAAATCTATGAGTCGATGATGTCCACGCTTCGGACGTCATACCAGCCCACCAAGGCCCAACCACTCATGCCGCCGTTACAGGTGCGCTCGACTACGAACCCATGGGGTGTCGGTAAACGATGGGTAAAAGCCAGGTTTATTGACGGCAAAATCAGTGGCCAGATTGAGTACAAAAATGGGCAGAGGGATAAGTGCGCGATCTTCGGCACGGTGTTCGAAAACCCTCACCTCAATGAAGAATACAAACAGTGGCTCAAGACGATCAGTGACCCTGCCAAGCGTGCCAGCTGGCTCCTGGGCGACTGGGAGGCGGTCGACGATACCGCTATGTTTGCGCCGCTTTGGAAGAAAGACCTGCTGCTGATGGCGCCATTTGAGATCCCGGCGCGATGGAAAGTGGAGAGGTCTTTCGACTATGGCCAATCAACGCCGTTTTGCTGTTTGTGGACTGCCGAAGCTAACGGCGAAACCGTGATGGTCAATGGAAGGCCATTCTGTCCGCCCAAAGGCTCGATCATCGTAGTGGGTGAGGATTACGGCACGCCATTGAATGCCGATGGTAGTCAGCAGAAGCGAGACCTGGGCCTGTTCCTTAGCGCCGGCAACATCGGCAAGCGCCTCAAGCAGCGCGAGGTAAGGCTGCAGGAATCGATCCTGAAGAACCACGCCAAGGTCACACCAGGGCCGGCTGACAACCAGATCTACAACGGTAGCCGGGTTGATCAAGGTAACGCCCCAACTGTCGCTAAAGACCTTGCTGCCGAGGGCATGACCTTCGTGCAGTCAGACAAGTCGCCTGGGTCACGTGTAACCAGCGCGCAGCTGATGTTTGGCCGTTTGCAAGCAACAATAGAGCAAGATCCTGGGAAGCCACATATCTACTTTTTCACTAACTGTCGCTTCCTGAACTCGTCACTGCCAGAACTCCAGCGCGACGAGGATCAGTTGGATAGTGTTAGTAAGTGTGGTGATGACCATGCCTGGGACGCACTTGCATATCGCTTAACCTGGAAGCGTCCAGTAACTTCAGTACAGCAAGGTATTCGTTAGTTTCGAAAGTTTGCCGTCAAAAGCTGTACAATAACAATAGCCAAATAATAATAAGAATAGGCACTAATATATGTCAGTTAGTCAACGCACTTTGCGCTGCCAAAAGTATTACGATGACCGTGAAATGATACGCGCAATCCGAGGCGGCACCGAAGTCCTCAGAGCTGCTGGTATTAAGTACTTGCCGAAGGAGCCTGGCGAATCTGCGGACTCATATAAGCGCCGTCTAGCTCGCTCATTTCTCACTAATTACACTGATAAGACAGCGAAGAATTTGGCTGCAAAGCCTTTTACACGGCCAATTGTTGTCAAAAGTGAGCGCTTTCAGGATCTAGCCGATGAGTACGTCAAGGCTGTCGATGGTAAGGGTACGAGCTTGACCGGGCTGTGTTCTACAGTCTTCGAAGATGCACTTTGGAACGGTTCGTCTTTTATTGCGGTGGACTGTGGAATCGATGGTGGCCGGCCATACGCTTACCTTCTCAGTGGGGACAATATCCTGGGCTATAGAAAAGACGAGGATGACAAGCTTACCGAGCTCCGCATTTTGGAGAAGGCAGTAGTTGCCGAGGGGGCGTGGGGCGAAAAAGAAGTGTCTCGTGTCCGGGTATTTAAGCGTGATGGTGAAGTGGTTTCATGGTCTCTCTACGACGGGGAATCCATTGATGGCGTCGCGATTACGCTGGATCAGCCATTTGCGCTAAAAGAAATTCCTGTAGCCCCGGTGCATTCATCTGCTGTCGTTTCCAGTGGCGAGCTTTTCGCGCACCCGCCGCTTAAAGACCTAGCCTACATGAACATCCAGCATTTCCAGGAATCATCGGATCAGTCCAATATTCTCAGGATTGCCAGGGTTCCGGTGCTTGTCGGGACAGGGTTCGCGAGCGATACGTCGATAGCGATTGGAAGTGAGTACGCGATTATTGGAGATGCCGGATCTGATTTGAAGTATGTCGAGCACTCTGGTGCTGCCATCGGTGCCGGTCGCGATTCGCTCAAGGATTTGGAAGCAAAAATGCAGTCGTATGGCACTGACATGCTAGAGAATTCTGGCGCTGTCGAGACTGCAACAGGTCGTGCACTCCAAGCCGGGGAGAGTAATAACAAGGTGGCGATGGTGGCGCTAAACCTGGCATCGGCGGTGGAGAAGGTTTTGGGGTGGATTGCCTACTTCAATAAGATTTCTGAGCCGGACTTTAACGTCGACATCAATACTGAATATGGCATCAATTCGGCGCCGGAAGAGCTGACGGCGTTGGCCAGTGCCAGGACGATTGGTGATCTTTCCCGCGAGGATTACTTGCAGGAGATGAAACGTCGAGGGATTTTGAGGACTGATTTTTCGATGGCCGATAACGAAGATAGGTTGGCTACTGAGCTAGTGTGAAAAAAGTATTTCTAAACCAAATGTTTTAGGGCCTCCGGGCCCTTTTTCTTTGTCCCAACTACTTTCATTCCTGGCTAACCTTGCTTACAATTAAATATAACTTAATATTTAAGGATCTCAGAATGTCCCGCCTAGCCGAATACCGTCAACTCGAACAGCAACTCGCTAACCAGCTGGCCGAGCTCGAAGCCATGAAGAACGATGGCGGCCTCCAAAAAGAGATGGAGTTCGAGAACAAGCTTCGCGCTCTCCTGGCCGAGTACGGCTATAGCCTGCGCAACGTCATCGCGCTGCTTGACCCACAAGCCGGTCGCCGTGCACCAGCTGCCGTCGCAACCAAAGGCACTCGCAAAGCTCGCGACGTTAAGATCTACAAAAACCCGAACAGCGGTGAAGTGATCGAAACCAAGGGTGGCAACCATCGCCAGCTCAAGGAATGGAAAAACGAGTTCGGCGCCGACGTTGTTGAGTCATGGCGCACTCAGTAAAACTGGTTTGAGTACAAATGAGGGCCCTGCGGGGCCCTTCTTTTTTGGAGGATCAGTATGCTTCGCTCGTCCGTGCTCGATTTGGCACATCGCTTTAGATCGGGAGTCGAGGAAGTCATCAAGACTGACGGCGCCCCTATGCACATCGGAGACTACCCGCATGGGTGCTGCGGCATCATTTCCGAGTTGATGGGGGACTACCTCAACACGCTAGCCATGGGCGATTTCCACTATGTCTGCTCGATGAAAGACGGCGCCTCGCACGCTTGGCTTGAGGTTGATGGGCTGATCGTTGATATCACCGGTGATCAGTTCCCTGGTCGACCTGGCATCTACGTCGACGAGCCTGACGTCTGGTACAAGGAATGGGAACAGGACACCAAGCACCTAGCGACCCATGATACCTCCGCGTTCTTTTACCGGGAGGAGCGTCAATTCCTCCTGAAGGTGCTGGAGCGCGTGAACAAGCCCGAGGCAGCAGCCGCTGGCTGACCTCACAATGCCGGCAGTAAGATGGTGGTTTGCGTGCATACAGGGCCCTGCGGGGCCCTTTTTAATGGAGAGGGATTTTTATGCCGAGCAACGACGTTTTTTGGTTCCGACTGAATGAAGAGTTACACGCCAGTTTCGACGAGGGCGATCTCGTTGACTTCAACTGGGATGACTTCGTAAATTACGACGCAGGCGTGGAGATGAAACTCAGAGCCAAGAACGTCTCATATGAACTGAACGGAAGAAAGGACTTCAAAGAATACTCAGAAATACCTGTCCGATTTATTCACTCAAAAGGTGATGCGATTGCCCTGTCGCCGGGCGGGTGGCGACCGCTGGCCTTCATCCCCAACGGCGCCGTTGTACTTTTTGACAAGAATGCTTTCGGGACAATCAAAAAACACATCGACAAAACCGGCAACCCTCAAGAAAACGCCATTAAGGTGGTTGTAGATCTGTTCCAAAACAGAGAGATAACCATCGATCCAAAGCCAATCCTTCTCGAAGGGAACAACAGGTTTGATAAGCGACTGCCATCGCTGGAAGAAATGCGTGAGGAACTTGGTTTTTTCACTGACAAGATGCAGGAGCGAGTTCCGAATCTGACCATCAAGGTCACTGCCGATTCGCTTACCCAGCTGCACAGGGCAAGCGCTGCGTTTTTCCAAGGTTTGGATGCGATTCTCAAGTTCATCGATGAGGTTTACAAGAAGTACGAATCCGGACATAAATTCATTCAGACACTAGACGGATTCAGAGAAATTATCGGAATGGCCCGAGTCGAAAACGTGAAAGAGGCCCATCTTGTGTTCGCGGCTATTGTGTTTAAGGCAGTTACTGGCGATAAGAACAACCCTACATTGAAGCTGTTGAAATTTAACAAACCGTATTTCATCGAGCAAGGAAACTCATTCAACGGTGCATTAGACATATACTCCATAATGCTCTTCCTCAGCGAGATTAGAAATCATGGAGACAATGTTTTCTTCGTCACCGCCGATAAAGATTTGATCCATCTGTGGAACGATATGAACCGACACATGATGGTCAATGACGAGCCAGGGGTACTGCATTTCGATATGATGTACTTCCTCCCTGGTCTAGAGGGCAGCGAGATCGATGAGCTACAAGAGTTGATGAAAGATTAAGCAAGGGAGCCGGGCGCGTTGTTGGCAAACCAATCAATGGCCAGCCCGGCCCTACTATCGGCTCTTAGTGCATGGCATCGTCACGTACCTGGATTTTCGCTATGGCTTTTGCGATAACTACGCGACGAGGCGCCACGGCAGGCACCACCAACTTCCCACGAAAATATTCTGCGTCCTCTTCTTTGTCTATTTTATAAATATATATTTACAATGAGCTTCGGAATGGCATTGACATTCTAATTGCCTGTGTAGCAAACTGTACATATTGGTGAGGCACCTAAATCATTTCCTGGCAAGAACAAGTGGAGAAAAAAATGAACGCGCGCACAGATTATTCATACGGTAGTGGAAAATACTTTATCGATCAGCGTGATGATGAGTTTTGTTTGGTTGAGTGTAACTACGCAGCGCATCAAGAACTATCTCCGCCGTACGAAGAGCTTGAGGTGTTTGACACAGAGGAAGAAGCAATTGCCGAGTGCGACAAGCTTCAGTCTAAGTATGATGAGTTTCTCAAGACCCAAAAGTCTGTAAGTTATCCCTCTCGCGAGTATATGGAAAACAAACTGTACGCCTGAGGATAAGATGGCCGAGCCAATAAGCCAGTTTGTTGTCAAATCAGTTATGGTTAGTCCTTACGCACCAAGTACTTCAATCGCTGCCTTTCCTGGATAACCTTTTCCCTGATCTCCTCAGGATCGATGCTCATGCCACCGCTGGCTGTGACCTGGAGCGTCCTTAGAGAGTTAATGGCTAAGATGAACCGCTCTTCCTTGAGCTGGCGGACTGTCTTGGGTTTAATTGTCCGGAAAAAATTGAAGATGTTAATTACTCATCATAATCAATAAGGGCTTCAAATTTCTTTACTGCATTTTCTTTTACCGCTTGCCGAGTTGACCCAGCTCGCAAAATTAGTTTGCAAACGAATCGCTCGCTATTTTGATAATCGTCAACTTCGTAGAGATTGTAGGTGTCTACAGTCTTGTGGTTGAAAAGAATTTCTGCGACCGGTTTGGCCACTAGGTTTGAGTTTACAATAACATTCTTTGAAAGCATGTTGATCACCTTTATTCGTTGATGCTGCATGAACAAAGTATTGCAAAAGAGAAAATGTGGTTGCAACAAATATTTTCGTGTATGCCTGAAGATGGCTTGGCGTCCAACTCAAAACAGCGCTGCAGGCCTTGAAAATACAAATAGGTATGCAACTAGCATACTCTTAAAATAGTTTGACCCGCTTGCCAGGGAAGGGGAGTTTTGAATGCAAAAAATCAAGTGGAAAGGCAGAGCCGTGCTCGGAGCCCTGGCTAGCGTCGTCTTGGCCACCTCTGCGTCGGCAGCCAATCTCTATAAGCCAGGGACAACGCCTGACCTCATGTTCAAGGTGGTAGAGCCCGTAGTTGGTGACGCGGTGACCCCGATCTTCATCATGGGTGATGAGCCGCTTAAATTCATAGCCGACGTGGATTCTGAGGCCGTGAAGGCAGCCGGCGTCAAAGAGGAGACGATGCGGTACTACCTGACCAACCTCAAGCCCACGTCAAACGCCTATGGAATTACCGGTTATGCACTGGGAGGATCTGGCGTACCGGGCAACGAAGTCAGAAGCCGGACATGCGCCATTGTCGTGGCGAGTGCTCAGCAGATGCAAACGACGACAACCATGTTTCATGAGTCAATTCACTGCAAGAATTTCGCAGCGCTGCGTGATGACCCTGAAGCGTGGCTATTGGCAACATCGCTGAATACCCCGGAGCTGGGGATGGCCACCAATCAGTTCATGTCCCTGTTCCAGGAGGTGCTAGCGGCGTACATGCAGGTCGCCTACAACAGCAACCTAGGTCTGAAGCATGGGATCGGCATGGTGATGCGAGCCGCCGAACCTGATCACAATACCGCCACCTCGATTGGCTATCGAACCGCCAGGCGAGCGTTGGCTTTGTGCGCAAAAAAGGATGCTTGTCCGACCGACGCGGTTGCCCTGGTGCACAGGCTTGCTCGAGATCCTGTATTGAGGGCAGAGTTGACCCAGGACATCCATGAGCTGTACATGGCGGCCAAGGCTAGCGGTTATGTTGTCGAAAACAATAAGCGTTAATGGCACTCGCCGTCAGGCTTATCAGTGATGCGCGGTTCCTCATCTGCGCGCTCAATGACAAAGCGATCTTCTTCAGCGACGAGACGAACGAGCGTATGGGGGACAGGCTGCATTAGGGCCATGTCCTCGAGTATTTCGTGGAGGACGTAGAGTTGCATCTGCCGATCATAGCCATCCATTCCGCGTGTGAGCTGGTCGCCGATAGCCTGGAGGTCAAAGTCCTTAATCGCCCTCATCGGTCGTTCACGCTCATCATGGGAGCCAACCATGAAGGTGACGATTTCACCGGCCCTTATCAGCATCTTTGCCTCCGTCGATGGGATTCCTAGGTCTGGACTGGACTTGCTGACGCCCGTCAGCACAAACAAAGTAGACCCTTGCAGGCGACCAAACCTGCCGTTTATAGACCCATGCATCATTCTCGAATCTGAAGAGCGATACGGAACTGGCGTTGACCATCTCAACGAGTTCATCGGCAGTTAAGTCATGATCGCAGTCATCAAAATTCACGCCAGGCTCGCGCTTTGCGATTGCTGATGCAAAGTAGTCCCGGATCGACATGTCAACGCCGTCGTAAAGCCAGTCTGAGTCCATTGTGCCTGCTCCATTGCTGAGTGGTTGTTATAGCTCTGCTGGGGTTTGTCGTCAAAGGCTGGTGGGTTGAGCACAAAAAAGGCCCCGTGGGGCCTTGAATCAGTAAATTTTCAGACGTCGCGTTCTAACAAGTATGGCCTGATTACACTGATAAGCATGAGCGTATAGATTGTAGCGAAGTAGAGTCCTGGAAGATGCAGGAGCTTTGACGCCATGATCGGTGCGACCGCGAACGCCAGAACAGACGCTGTGATAAGGGATAGCTTGTAAGACGAGACGGTCACGAGCAATTTCGGGCTCATGAAGCTCCTCATGAATTTTTTAACTTCTAGGTGAAGAATATACGTAAATAACGCAATTAATGACCAAGTAATGAATGCAGGGATGGGGAAAACAACGTTGTGATAAATTACTTCGAGATTCATGGTGTATCCTTATTGTTATTTTTATATTTTACAGCTTCTATTATATATTGGCATTGAGCCTTATGGGGTTCAAGAACTATTTGTGCGTATACCTGAAGATAGTTTTTAGTCAAATGAGCTGGCCAGAGCTAGCCAGAGCTAGTCAGGGCTGAAGTCCGTGATTGTTGGTTGACCAATAAAAGCGTTTCTCTTAATCAAAGATACTTTGCGCCCATCACACCCACTACCATGTCTCTCTTCTTTAGTAATATAGTTGGGGTTGGTATAGGGGTAGATGTAAAGCGAGCGGCAGTCGTTAAACCACTTGGCTAAGAAAGACTTTTCTTTTTAAGTGCTGCCGGGTATTCAACTGATATCACATTGATGTCCAGATAAATATTTCACTGTTTGCATGTATACCTATTGCACGCACTCATGCTCATTCAATACAATAAAAGCATAAGAAGAAGGGCAAAAGCCCCGTGGGTGAAAAGATGCAGTCAATCAAAATCAATGCGCTAGATAAAACAACTGCGGAAATGTGCGCCATCAGGCTTGTCGGCGGCTTTGACTCAAATAGAACCCACACTCCAGCACTCGACGTGTTGCGCTTTGACAGTAAAAAGAGATTCGCACAAGTGCTGATGTTGCTGAGCTCGCGGAAGCAGGCTGCAAGTATTCCTGGCGCATCATTGAACAAGTGGTCATCGGTAATCTTTTGCACGCAAAAGATCTGATTTTTGACGACAAACGCTTCGAGTTTTACCTGCAGACATTCAAAGATCAGGAGGCCATGGATTACGTGGTGTGGGAAGTAATCGCTCAGATTAACGAAGAATAATGAAGGGGAATGAAAATGACCAAATTTATAGATCAGTTCGACATGTACATTAACGCTCACGAGGCGTTTAAGCAGGGCAATCACGCAGAGGGTCTGAAGGCCACGCTGTTCCTCATGGCCAACGGCGTGGTGAAGCCAGGGGCCAGGCATCTTTACGACCTGTGGGAGTCGTCAGTGTACGGCGGCCATGCATCGGAAGAACTGTTTCTGACAATGTTAGACCAAGGGATGATTCCCGAAGTTCTGAGGGACGCGAAAGCCGGGAAGTTTGAGATCTTAAAGGAATTTATAGATGAGGTAGGGCGGCTTGACCAGGGCACTCAATATGCAGTCCTCAAGGCTGTTTAAGATAGTCAAGAGTTATTTCGCACCAAATCCCCCAAAGCCATTTTTATGATATTATGGCTGTACAACATAAAATAATAATAAGAAACCTTGGGGGTTTTAAGCATGTTGAAGCAAAACGGTCTTGTCGTTTTCAAAGCATATGGCGAAGAAGATGGCGGGACTCAAGAGCCAGGGGCTCAAACTGAAGTAGATCTTTCCAGTCCTGCAATCCAAGCACTCTTGAAAGCAGAGCGTGATCGTCATGCGCAAGAGATGACCGGTCTTAAAAACAAGAACGCTGAAATTCTTGGTGAGCTCAAGTCTGATAGAGACAAGCGTAAGGCCTTTGAATCGCAAATCCAAGACAAAGAAGATCTTGAGGCCTACAAAGCTGGAAGGCTCGACGTCACCGCGTTTTTAGATAAACGAGTAAGTGCCTCTACGGAATCGTACAAGCAAGTTATTGGTGAAAAAGACTCCAGCATCCAGGAGCTTCAAAAAAAACTTGAAGAGTCTGATATGCGTATCAAACGCATGCACGTCAGCCAAACTATTGGCCATCTGGTGCTCGCAAACGAGTTTGTACACAAAGAGGCCGCTGAAGACATCTCTGAGTTCGCACTGCGCGAGGGTGAAGTTGATGCAAGTGGTAATCTGGTGTTCAGAGACGAATACGGCAACGTAAAGCTGGGCCGTGACGGCAAACCACTCCAAGGTAAAGAATGGCTGGACGGTTTGCTCACCCGCAAGAAGTACTTGGCTAAAGATCTACCTGGGTCTGGTGGCAAGCAAGGTACGGGCGGTTCAGGTAAAACTGTTACGCAGAAGGAATGGCTTCAGATGATCATGAGCTCTGATAAGGCTCAAGAAAAAGAACTGATCGCAAAGCGTGCAAAAGGCGAGATCACAATTCAGCGATAATCACTTCGCATGTAAATTTGAGCTGCGACTTGCAGCTCGTACTACGCAATATGTGGCCTGCAAATAAAACCAAAATAATAATAAGAAAGGTTTAATCATGAATCAAAGTAATAATTTAGTGGTTCTACGCGCCTATGGCAACGAGTTTGAAGCACTTCAATCTGAGGTGATCCTCACTACTGCGCTGAAAGAGCTCGTCAGTCAGATGACCATGCCTGGTTTGATCACGGTCGATACCGAAGATGAATCCAAGAAGAAGGGTGACACCGTTCAAGTTCAATGCCCTGTCGTATTCAAGGAAGCCCTTGAGCATGGTGAGAGCTCGATTGCCACGGACATCGTAGAGCAGGTTGTTGATGTAAAACTCAACCGCCAACCTTACGTCGAATTTAAGATGTCGGATCGTGAATACAACTCGATGATCCAGGGAACTATCCCTAAAGCACTTCAGGGTGCCATCAACGTGCTTGCTTACACCATCAACTCGGCAATCGTTGATCTGTATAAGGAAGTCCCGCACTACGCTGGCAACCTGGAATCTAGCAACGACCGTTCGCGCGTCGACATCATCAAGACCAAGACTGGCATGGATCTGCTGAATGCTTTCGGTAGCCGTAACTTGGTTCTGACCAGCGAAACCTCGGCAGACTTGTTGAAAGACTTTACCAGTGGCTTTGACCAGGCTGCAGAACGCGACGGCATTATCGGTCGCCGTATCGGTTTCGATATCTACGAAGAGAACCAAGCGGTAACTCACAAGGCTGGTAGCGCATCGGCGGACGCTGGCATCAAAACCACTGGCATCACTGGCGCTGGTTCTAGCGTGATCTCGCTGACAGGCGCAACTGCCGGTGCCACGTTCAAACACGGTGACGTGCTCAAGATCGCAGGTGTTCCAGGCTCATTCGCTGTAGCCAGTGACGTTGTTGCAGTCGGCGGGTCGGCGGTGGTTACTCTCACTAAAGAACTGGAAGCTGAAGTTCCGGCTAACGCTTCGGTAACCGTAGTTGGCGATCACCGTGTTGACCTGGCGTTCCTGCCGGAAGCTTTCATGATCGTTTTCCGCCAGCTTGAAACCCCAACCAACTCCGGCAGCACCACCATCAGCTCACTGACTGATCCGAACACTGGTATCACTCTGCGACTGCTGAGCTGGTACGAGCCGAAGACGGAATCGACTCACTGGAAGCTCGAAACGCTGTTCGGCGTCAAGGCTATTGCTCCTGATCGCGCAATGCGTATGGGCGGCCACTAAGTAATTCTGGGCCTGCATGTCGGGCCCACGTTTACTCACCTGACCCCGCCTCTGGCTGCATGCAGCGAATGCGGGGTTATCTTTTTCCAGGAGTTGGTCATGAGTGCTCAAGCTTCAACATCACGAGAAGGCGAAGTCCTTCCAATCGTTTCACCCGGCGCGTCCAGGGGTAAGTCTGCCCTGACGAATGCCACAACTTTCACTAGCCAAAAAATTGATGGCGAAGCCGTCTACATCTTCTGCACGTCTCTGATTCACGTCGCTGAGGGCAGCACAGTCACCGACACCGACGCACCAATTGATGCTCGGGGCGGTGTGTATCTGAATGCAAACCGTGGCAAAACCATCAGCGTAAGGCTGCTTGGAAGCGAGGATCCGGCAATTGTTTGGATTCATGAAGTGAGATAACGATGAACATTACTGGCCGCAATCTTCTTTCTCTTACTGTTTATCACCTGAAAAACCTGGTTAAAAAGGTACTCGGGCAACCCGGTAATACCTGGGTAATTATCAATGACGATGGGACGGCGACTGTAGGCGGTAATGGAGCAAAACCCGGCGACACCATCACCGTAACCTTCCCTGACGGCACTGAAGCATCGAGCGTCGTAAAACCAGATGGCTCATGGGAAGTGAAGTCTGAAACCCAACAGCCCGGCCTTACTGTCGCCGACGTCGTGGTCAGCACTGAGCCGCCGAACTATACGCCAGTTATTGACTCGATAACTGTAACCACGGATGGAAACTATCTCGTTTCGGGCCACGGCGGTCGAGCTGGTGACACAATCAGCTTCACGATTGACGAAATAACTTACACATTAAACCTTGATGGTTCCGACGTCTGGTTTTTCACAGTCACGCCTGAAATCCCGCCCGAGGAAGTCGATCCAGGCGACGTCGAGGTCGACACGGACTACGTAGCCCCCTACGTAATCAGCATTTTTGACAACAATAACGGCACCTACCTCGTGACTGGCGGCGGCGGAAGGATTGGAGATACGCTCAATGTACAAGCTGGCGGGGTTACCTATGCCGTGGTTGTTGATAGTAATAATGGTTGGTCTGCGACTATCGGGCAACTTGTAGAGGACGAGATTGTTATCGATGATCCATACGTCCCTCCGTATGTGGTTTCGATCACTGACAACGGTAATAGTTCGTACACAATTGTTGGTGCAGGTGGTAATGCAGGGGACACCCTTACGGTCACTATTGATGGGGAATCGGTAACTATTGTCACGAATGCGGACGATAACTGGACTATCACACTCGATTTTTCGATCCCAGAAGTCCCTGATGTTGATGTAGGTAGTGACTATGTTCCCCCTTACGTTACTTCAATCGTCGACAATGGCGATGGAACATATACCGTCCATGGTGCAGGCGGAAAGATTGGAGACAATTTAACAGTAACGATCAACGAACAAACTTATCTGGTCAGTGTAACTGCCGCCGATTCATGGTCTGCGATAGTTGATACCAATACCACGGAAGAAGAAGTTGAAGTCGGCACGGACTATGTGAGTCCCTATGTTATCTCTGTTACTGATAATGGCGATTCTACTTATACTGTTTTAGGTGCGGGTGGTGATGCAGGCGATACTTTAACAGTCATAATCAACGGTCAAACATACACTATTGTGACAACTGCGGATGATAGTTGGTCTGTAGTTGTTCAGTTAATAGTTCCGGAAGTGCCTGATGTTGATGTTGGTAGTGATTATGTTCCTCCGTATGTGATCTCCGTGACCGACAACGGCGCCACTTTCACTGTTCTTGGCGGGGGCGGGCGCGTAGGTGATACTCTACAAGTTACATATCAGTCGAATAACTATGTGGTTACAGTTGATATTGCAAATTCTTGGACTGCAGAAGTAACTAAGATCGTGCCGGACGTTGAAGACGTTGATGTCGATGATACGTATGTGCCTCCTCGTGTAATATCTGTTACAAATAACGGTGATGGTACTTATACTATTGTCGGTGTTGGCGGGCTTGCCGGCGATGAGATACACATAAAGATTGGCAACAAAACGTTTACTGCGATCATAGAGACCAGTAATTCCTGGCAAGTGACGATTGAATTTCAAATCAGCATTGATCTCGGCGATATAGTTGTAGTTGTGGTTAAGCCTAATCTTGAAGGTTACGTTAATGCCGCTGATGCTGTTTATGTAGATATCGATGGCCTCGAATTTGTCGAAGTAGACGATGCTGGGAACTATATCGCTTGGGAGCAATTAGTGGCCGCTGTCAAAAAGTATATCGGTATCGCTGCAACACCTGAGGATTCGGGGTATTTGAAGTATTACAGCGGTTATCCAAAGGACATCGTTCGCCGCAATGGAAAATATATTAGTCAATACGACAATGTTTATAAGATCTATAGTGGCAGTGTTGATTCTGGCGTCGAAGTGACGGTGGCGAAGAACTATATGACGCCAAAGGCATTTGGTTTGTTCAGTACTGCTAATAGCGCTTACTATCTAAAAGCCGTAGGATCAACAAACGTTTTGACAAGGTATGATGGTGTTGAGACGTCGATTGTTTTTAATTATGTCGATAACCAGCTGGCTGTTATGACAGATGTTGGCGGTAAGGATTGGTTTTGTAGCAATACGGCGTCGTATTTTATTGATCCTTCTACTCTCGCCGTCACTATTGCACCACTTCCGCAAAATTTAGTGTTGCTGGCATCCTGCGCAGCTGATAGTGCGGGCGAGTACATACTGGTCGAGAGTGGTTCGAAAACGGATAGTTCAACCATTATTTTAGTGCTCAACAAAAACTTGACTGAAGTGGCGAGAATTCCAAATGGCCGTTTCATTTGTGGTGACACATACATTTTTGTTAAGTCAGGCCAGGGTGGATTGCGCAGATATGACGCAAAGACTTTAGAAGTCACTGAGTTGGAAAGTAGTGTATCTGTGCCGACAGAAGCGTCGAGCAGGTATGGCTTTACAGTCGGTGACTTTGCAATGTTTTACGGAGCTCAAAACGATAAAACAATGGTTACTTACGACGCGGGCCTTACCTGGTCAGCAGTAACGCTTGGAAATCCCTATATCGCGGGCATGGACTTCGATGATGGAGAGTTGATAGTTGGTGCACAGTACGCTCAAATTAACGGAAGACCTTACAACTTCGCACGCTTTAAGATGATCGAAGCGTGATACAATATTTTGCATAATAAGATTTGCATTCAAAGCAAACAGGATTCTCATGACAACTAATAAAAAGCGTCCCAGCGATTTTACTTCATGGGACGGAAATTTGGATTCGGTGATTCACACTCATCGCCCCGGAAACTCTCAGAAGGCGTCCATACGACAGATTGTTGATGCTGCCGTGGCCGCAGTGCCGATGTCTGAAGCCGGAGGGATGTCCCCCGGTGACGTCGTGCTGAAGCCAGTTGGTGCTTATGAGGACTTCTTTGTCGCTAATGGTGATATTAAGTTGGACTCGGAAGCGCCTGCGCTTGCTGCGGCCATCGGAAATCCTGATTCGTATTATAGTTACTCAGCAGACTCTGTGCGAAAGTACAATTTCCCCGAGAGTGCGTTGGGTACTGGTTATTATGGTCAGAGTTTTTGCACGTCGGGCGACTACGGGATTCTAACAGCGGCTACCAACCTTGCTCAGATCTTTAATGTTAAAACGAATACTTTGGTTGGTACGATAAGTTTTTCATCTCAAGATTTGACGAGCTGTACACGGAATGCACTTTACGGCATGAGCACTACTTACGATGTATATATGTGTGGTGGCATCAGAACTGCGAGTCTTGTGTTTAATGCCACAAAACTAACTACGATGAATGGCGAGTTTCGGTGCTTGGCGTCCATCGGGGATGATCTTGATTTAATCGTGGGATCTACACAGTCATACTTTAAAGTTATCAATACGGTGACGCGTGTAACGACAGCGATAGTCCCTACCGGCACTGTATCTATCACCTGCGCTACTCAATCTGGAACGGATAAGATTTTTGCGCTTGCTACAATTAACGGTAAGACGGGTTTTTTCGAACTCATCTACGACTCTGCCATCAATAATTTCCGATACAAGCTTCTTCTTGACCTGGCTATTGTGGGCGGATTCATGTCCTCAAGCCAGGGTAGTTCTACTGTATATTTTGGCCGTAATGGCCTTGAATATTGCTATGACATAAACACGACTAAGATCACTCCTGTTGTGATGCCCAATAACATTCTGCTTACTGCAAACTCCAGACTTTATTCTCGCGATAACTTTGTCGGTGTAATCAATAGTGTATACACAGCAGATGCCAATTATGTTTCCTTTGACCGTGGGCTCACTTGGGTGCTGGCTCCTCAAGTAGGTTACCTGACGATGGATATGAAGTTAAACACCGCTGGTACTGAGCTCGTTATGTTGACCAGGAACCCAAGCTACGCAGCACAGGGCGTTATGCAATCAAATAGCCTTATGAAACTGGCAGCTAATCAGTTCAAGCTGCCGAACTTAATAAGCGGTCAGGAAGGGTATAAATACTATGTCAAAAAGTAAGGCGCATTACTGCCCGCAAAGTGGTGTGGTGATAGCACTCGGAGAGATCTCGGGTGGGGAAAATTACGTTGAGATCGACAATCTGACCGAGGCACTGGCTGCACTTAATGACAAGCGCCTGCTCCGTGTTGTCGATGGTCAGCTGGTCATCACTGAATCGGCGTCTGAGCGACTCTCAAGAATTCGGCAATCCCGTGACTCACTGCTGGCGCTATCCGACGTACTCATGCTCAAACTTAATGACTCCGATGCCATCTCCGGCACCCCCGACGTCATTGCCCGACAGCGCCTGGCTGCCTACAGACAAGCCTTGAGGGACGTCACGCTACAAGATCCTTTTGCTGTTACCTGGCCGGTTTTGGAGACAAACGATGAGTAAGGTTGCGGTGTGGCTAGAGATGGCAGGGGATCGGGTGCTTGTGGATCTGGGAAGTAGGGCTGAGGGGTATTGGCGCGGGCAGGGTTATGTGGAGCCTGGCCTGGCTGTCGAGACCTCGCTTCCTGACGAACCTCTGGTTGTTGAGGCGCCTATAAAGAAAGCTAGGGCTAAGAAGGTTGCTGCCGAGGCTTGATTAGAGCCCCATCGCGTGTTCCAGGTGTATGCCTTTCATGATGTTTTCATTCGCGAATATCTCAAGTGCCCGTGCCTTAACGTCCGCAACTATGTCGACAATCGGCGCACAGTTAGCGATTGCTTCCTCTTGAGCTTCTGTTGCCCGTTCAATGACTTGCAGATAGATGTCTTCACCATGCTTTTTTAGTGCCTGGTGAAACGGATTTGAGGGATCAAAGTTGGCCTCAACCTTTTGTGCCATTGTTAACTTTGTTATTGGCATGGCGAACACTCCGTTGTTTTAGATGTTACAATAAACTATAGACTCACATAATAATAAGAAGAAAGTCTAATGTCAATTTATCAAGACGTGGCCGTCGAGGCTACCAAGTCTGCGCCGCCAGTGGCCGTAACTGGTGCAATCGTAATGGGTATGACTCCTAGCGATTGGGTCACCATTCTTACCCTGGCTTATCTAGTCCTCCAAATTTACTTTTCGATTCTAAAAAATAGGCGAGAAGCGAAAGAAAGTAAGGACAAAGAAAAGAAGTCTGGAAATGCTGAATAAGCGCCTGGCTGCCGCCACTTTTTCTGCAACCGTCTGTTTAACCACTTCATTGGTTATGCATTACGAAGGTGTGCGATATAAAGCTTATCTTGATGCTACCGGTATACCGACTATTTGCTATGGTCATACCGCAGGCGTGGTCATGGGGCAGGTAAAAACCGCGAGTGAGTGCCTGGAACTGCTTCGCATCGATGTTACCGCCGCCATCAAATCCGTCGACTCTCTAGTAAAAGATGAACTGCCGGTGGAAAGGCGTGCCGCATTGTCGTCTTTTACTCTAAATGTTGGAGCATCGAAGCTTGGTAGCTCGACACTACTAAAAGAGCTAAATAAAGGAAATGTGGCCGAGTCGTGCGCATGGCTGGACGAGTGGGTTAGAGCTGGCGGAAAGGTATTACCTGGCTTAGTGACTCGTCGGGCGGAAGAGCGTCAACTGTGCGAGTCAGGGCTATGAGTAAGTACGTGGTAATCGCAGTGTTCGCCATGGCGGCTTTGTGCGTTGGTATGTGGCTCAAGCATGACCGTGACCGACTGGCTGATGAACTGAATGCATCGAAGGTTGAGATTGCCTCGCTAAAAGATAGTGCTCAGCAGGCTTCACAGGCACTCCAGGTTAGAGACGAACTTGATAAAAAACTGTTCCAGGAAATGTCGAATGCAAAAAATGAAAATGATCGCCTGCGCGCTGACGTTGATGCTGGCACTAGGCGGGTGCTCGTCCGCGCCAGTTGCCCAAAACCTGTGTCAGCCATTACCAGCTCCACCAGCCTGGATGATGCAGGAGCCCCAGAGCTTACAGCCGATGCTCGACAAGATTATTTCCATCTCCGGAACCAAATAGTCGTCACTGAAAAGCAACTGGCCGGACTCCAGGATTACGTCCGAAAAGTAGTAAAGGCTGGTCAGTGATGGCGACATTGGCTGACAAAACGATCAAGCACCAAATCGCTCTCCGGGGTCAGTTCACACGTATCGCGAAGCAAGCAGCCCTGCATCTCCAGACGCTCAAAATGGCCGTAAAGGCGGAGCTTGACCAGGCCATGGTGGCAAGAGATTGGAACGCCGTGGCCCGGCTCAGAAAGACTTTTGTGACCATCGACAAGCTGATCGATGACGAGTATTCGCTGATGTCCAGCACGCTCAAAGCGGAGCTCGGCGACCTATTTGTCTATGAGTCCGAGTTCACGAGCAAGCTCCTTGGGTTCGACTTCAGCAACTCGATGGTCAGCGAAAAGCTGGTCGAGAGCATTGTCAGTCAAGACCCTTTTGACGGCAAAATCCTTGGCGAGTGGCTCGATGAGCAAAAACTGGCTACTCAGATCAAGGTCAAGCAAACGATCCGCCTGGGCGTGCTCAATGGCCTGTCGACCTCGAAGATCGTTGGTGCGTTGTATGCAGAGCCTGGGAATCCTTTTCTTGGCGCTAAGCGTAATGCCGAGGTTATGGTGCGTACAGCCTCCGCTCATGTGACGTCGCAGGCGAGTCTGAAGACCTTTGAGCGGGTTGGCTTCGGGTCGTATCAACTGAGTGCTGTGCTCGATTCGCGGACAACCCCGGTGTGTCGGGCCTTGGATGGCAAGATCTACAAGATGAGTGATAAGGGTCGGAAGGTTCCGCCTTTTCACCCAGGCTGCCGGACGGTGATGATCGCGGTTCACGATGATGAGCCTGCATTTACAGATGGCTACGAGCAATGGTTGAGCAAGCAAAGCGCCGCTGACCAGGTTTCGATTTTGGGAAAGGAACGATACAGATTGTGGAAGGGCGGACAGTCGCTAGACAGTTTCGTCGATCTTGATACTCATCACGTCATACCGCTTACCGAGCTAAGATCCAAAGAAAGTGTTTCTTAGCCAAATATATTCCCTTTCTGTCTGCTGTCACCCCCCTATACCTATCTGCTCTCTATATATAAGAAGAAAGATAGCATGGGGGTAGTGGGGGTAGATGCACCAAGGCAGGGTTGTCCTAAAACAATTGGCTCAGAGAAACGCTTTTATGACTTATGCAACTTACGAAGACTACCAAAACGAGTTCGGCGATGACGACCTACCATCCGATGCCGAGGCTCGTGTGGCACGTTCAATTGAGCGAGCATCCAGACTTGCAGACACCTATATCAGATCAAAAGGTCTTACGGTTCCTTTGGCGGATCCAGCGGCCATCGGTGACATTCGTGGTTCAGTCCTAGATATAGCACGACTTTACGCCTGGCCGGACAACACTGCCGAGGAAATCAGGAAGCGCTACGAAGACGCCATTAGTTTCTTTGAAAGCATCGCCACTGGCAAAATTAAATTAACCACGAACACTGAAGCAGTTACCGTCTCTGGCTTCGCGAACATCCGCCTGTTTAGAGCCTAACCATGGATATCGAGTTAGTCGCGGATACAAAGCAACTCCAAGAGCTTGCGCGAAAAGTAAAGTCTCTGGGGCCACATAACCCCAAGATCCGCGCCGGCCTAACCGAGATCGCGGCACTCTGGGAAAACAGAATCAAAGCCAACTTCCGACGTTCAGTAAACCCCTACGGCATTCAATGGGCTGACATCAAGCATCGCAAAGGCCAACCACTTATCGACACTGGCATGCTCCGCAATAGCATCCAGGGCGAAGTTCGTGGCCTAAGTATCGTTCTAGGCTCGTCGATTGAATACGCATTCGTACATCAGAATGGTGTTCGCGTTAAACAGCGTATGTTTCTACCAGTGGCATCAATAGGGCTGCCCGACAAGTGGAAGAATGAATATGTTAAGATACTTGTAAAGAACGTCGAAAAGGCGCTGTCGTGAATATCTCTGATCATCTAGAGCTAATAAAACTACAAATTGAAGCTTTGCCGTCAAACCCATCGGTCAAATACTTCTCGGGCGAACTCGAATTCGCAGACTTAAAAGACCTAAAAATAGATGGCAAACGTCCCTATATCTTATTGTCTTGCGGCGGCGGCAATGTCCCCGAAAAGAACCTGCGAGTCAAACTAGAGTTGGACGCGCTATTCGGTGTCTGGATCATCGGCAAAGTAGACCCAACAACTCATGGCATGTCAACAATCGCCGCTGACACTGCGGTTGAAGTAGCAAAGTTGATTGAGAACTTCCGAGGCGACCCCAAAACTAACACCAAGGCGCCTGTGTTACAATTGATCAAGGAAGCATTCAATGGCGTCACGGAAGGGAAGTCTAACTACAGTGCCTGGTCAGTTGTCTGGTCGCAAAGAATCGCACTTGTTTGAGCTCAAACCAAATAATAATAACAATAAATAGGTAATAACATGTCTTTAGGATTTAATGCCCCGGATACAACTATTGGCTGGATCGCGAACGGCGGCTTGCTGATTTCCAAACTCGATGCCAATGATCAGCCTGTAGGTGGATTCTTCACTGTTGGCCAAGCCTCGTCCGCTGTATTAGCTCTGTCTTCGGATAAAGTTGAAATGCAGGACATGGTTTATGGAACGCTGGGTGTCGCCAAGTCAAAGATCATCAAAAACTCCGCCGAGGCCACGATTAACCTGAAGTCGTTTTCTCCAGAAGTGATGGAGCTGGCTCTGTTCGGCAAAGTGACCGAGGACATCGCTGAGACAGGTGCCACTGCCAAGGCTAAAGCCTACAAGGGTCGTAGTATCATCGTTGACGGTATCATCGCTGCGGTCACCAGCGTGAAGATCACTGGCGAAGCAGATAATCTGGAGCTGGGTGCTGACTACGTTGTTTCCAATGGCTCGATCTACTTCCCTCAAACGTCCAGCATCGTTGATGGGGATGTAGTTGATGTCGTGTACGACAAAGCCGCTGTAAGGCGTATCGAAGGTATGGTCACTACTGGCGTAAACGTGATGATCGTGTTCGACGGCGTGAACCTTGCTGAAAGCGATACGCCAGTAAAAGTCACGTATCACAAGGTTGCTCTGTCACCAGCTGCACAGCGTCAGCTCCTGTCGAGCGACTATGCTGACCAGGAAATCAAGGGCACCCTGCAGGTATCAAAAGCAGTAACCGGCAGCGGCCTCTCCAAGATGTTTAAGGAAGAGCACGTTGTAGCCGTGTGATTTGACGGCAAGTGAGGAAGGGGCCAGCAGGCCCCTTTTTTCATGTCACTCGATACGCCGCGCTATAGGCTCCAGCTCGCCCTTGGCCGCAGACTCGGCAATCTTGAAAAGCTCGTCAGTCAAACGATGCACATGCTCGGCCCCAACTTCGACCAACATGTTTTCAAAGGCCTCTTTGATCTGCGTGTCATCCCTTTTATGTTCTAGAGAAAAAGCAATGCAGTTAAATACGCAGTCAAGCACATCAAACCGATAACCAGGCTCTTGCTCAGAATCAACTAAGTAGTCAAAGGCCACAGACTCCGGCATCTCATAACCACTTACACGCATAACAGCCGCACTTTGACGGCAAATATAATCATCACGCTCAGCCAGCGTTAAATCCGAAATCTTACTCATACACGGCCTCATGCCTTTTTTGAGCTCAAATATCATTCTAACTAGGTTTGGCCACCTGTCAATAAATGTTTGGTGTTGAACGTGGTAATATAGTTAAAACAATAATAAAAAGAAGGCATATCAATGTCCCTGCTCGATCTCGTAATTCCATCTAAAAAAGTAGTAATCAACCAATCGCAAGGCGAAAAAAAAGAAGTTTCGTTTGACGTCTTTGGCCTAACTACGTCTGATTTTATTAGCCTGGTCGAAAATCACGGAAATATTCTGGCCAAAATCTTTCTGCAGAATGCAAAGGAAGATCTAAAAGATACTTACAACTCTAAAGTAATAATGTTGCAAGCTCCTGCATTTGGTGCCGCTTGTATTGCTGCTGGTTGCAAAGAGCCTGAGGCTGCTGAACACGTTTTAAACCTTCCTTTGATGACCCAGGTCGAATTGTTGGCCACTGTATTTTCGCTGACATTCCCAGATGGGCTAAAAAAAAGCCTGGAAAAACTCGCGCCGACACTCGCTCCGTTGCTCAAGAAATCGCAGACTTCGAAGCCGAGCGGAAAAGAAAAGAGAACGTAACCGAGGAAAGTGCTCTCGAAGACTTCCTGGATACTCTCATTTCAAACTGCGAGTTCCTGATTTCCTGTGGACACAACACAGCCCATCTCGATCCATATCGCTATTCAATTCGCAAATTATTCAAAATTGCCGTTGTTCAAAAAGAACGTAGGCGTGGAGAGTTTGTGGCCAAGGCGTACGCGGATCACTTGAGCCGAATTTCTTGCGTTTCTGGAGATGCAAAACCGTTTAACGATCTAATGACAAAAATGGCCGGAGAATAAAAATAACATGGCTGCCAATGCGATTATTAACTTAGTTCTAAAGGCTAAGGATGAAGCATCAGGTGTTCTAAAAAGCACCGCTGCGAAAGTAACAGCTCTCGCCGCTGCGTTTGGTGCGGCTGTAGGAATCAAAGAAACCATCCATGCGATGACGGAGCTGGATTTCGCTGCGAAACGCCTCGGTGTCTCGATGGAGGATCTAACTGCCGCGCAGTACGCCGCTTTCCAGGGCGCGAACGTCGGCCCCGAACAGTTTATCGATGCACTGGACGAAGTGCGAATAAAAGTAGAGGAATTCAGCTCCATCGGCTCTGGCGGCGCAGTCGACTTTTTTGAAGTAATGAATACCGATGTGGCAAAGTTTAACAAACTGAATCCATTGGAGCAGTTGGAGAAAATATCAGAAACACTTAAAGGGATGTCTGATAACTCTGCTTTTACTTTCCTTGACCAGATTGGGTCTGACTCGCTCAGGAATCTGCTACCGATTTTGAAGAATGGTGGTGCAGAATTCAAACGGCTAATGGAGGATGCCAAGCGTTTTAACTTAACGCTGTCTGACGCGGATACGATTGCCGTAACAAAACTCAGCAAATCTTTTACGCAATTGGGTAATGTTGGTAGCACTGCATTTAGTAAAGTTTTGGCCGACGTTTCGCCACAGGTAACAGCCGTGGTTCAGGTTATTACTGAGTCGATAGTGGGCATGTCGAAGGATGTGGATGCGCCAGTAAAAAGCATTGGTGACAAATTCACAGATATGTTTGCAGGGATCTTGGGTGGCCTGGTATTTGCCGGCAAGATTAAAGATACATTCGACGTTGTGTTTAGTTTCCTTGGCGAGGGTTTACTTTTTGTAGCTGAGCTTTTCCTTCGTGGCCTCGGAACAATGGATGCAGGCTTTGTGAGGACGGCGAATGGGATGGTCAACATTTTCCGATCCGCTTTTTCCACATCGGTAGGATTATTCAACTCTACCTTTGTTCAGCCTATCCAGGACTTCGCGGATGCGTTTAATCTAACTGGAGTGTCAGACAAGGTTAAAAGGTTTCAAAAGGATGTCACTGATCTACAAGCTTCTTATAAAGAACCAATCAAATTAATTGAGAAGAAGAATCTTGATGGTTCGATAGAGACTTTATCTGAGTTACGAAAAAAACTGCATGAAGTAGGCAAGGAAAACTTCGATGTTTTGAATAGCGATGCGGATAAAAAAGCTGCTGATGACTTTTTAAATAACTACAAAATACAAGCAATTAAAAATCAGGAAGACTTAGATAAAGAGCTTGCGGCTAGAAAAGATAAGTCCGATCTAAAAAATATTGTAAAGCTGCAGACGAAAAACGCAGCCGCCGCAGCTCAAATCGCCGCAACACAGGCAAAGCTTCAGGCTGACCTGGCGCACAAAGAAATAGACATCACCATTGCCAAAATCGATACAAAAAAGCAGATCGAACTTACCGGCCTGCAAGAGCGCGCACGCCTGGAAAACCTTTCAGCAGTCCAGATCGCCGACGAGAAATTCCGTATTGAGATGGAGGCGGCGAAAAAGCTTAGCGAGCAAAAAAAGCGTGGCATAGAAGTCGACATCAAGGCGCTCCAAGGCAGCTTGGCTGGACAGCAAAAGCTTCTCGGCGCAACCCAAAACCTCAACGACACGCCAGGCATTTTGGCCGCGATTAACCAAATCGAAGCCGACATCACGAGCAAAAAAGCGGAACAGGCAACCATTGGCGCAGACCTAGTCAACCAGTCTGCATTGCTCAAGGCGGACAGAGCTGCCCAGCTCGGTCAGATCAAAGAACAGCTTCAACAGATCAAGGACGATGCACAGATCGAGCTACTGGCAATCGGCGGTGATCAGTTTAGTGCCGACATCAAGAAGATCGAGGCCGACTTCAAGGACAGCATCAAAAACATGGAGAGCCTTGGGGATGACTCGACGGCAATCCAGAAGCTGATAAGCGCCAAGATAGCCCAGGCCGAGATGGCCGAGATCGAGCGCCAGTTCGCCGCTTTGAAGTCAAAGCTGGAAAAGCACGAGATCTCGCCTTTTGATTACCTCGATAA
The DNA here is from genome assembly GCF_059716155.1 of Pseudomonas sp. LBUM1649. Classification (NCBI taxonomy): domain Bacteria; kingdom Pseudomonadati; phylum Pseudomonadota; class Gammaproteobacteria; order Pseudomonadales; family Pseudomonadaceae; genus Pseudomonas; species Pseudomonas sp. LBUM1649. Next base: position 3,854,173 of record NZ_CP166807.1, on the reverse strand, counting down.
AGCGAACGCGCTTGAGGAGCGGGGGACGAAGGCGGCTGAGGTCACCGGCAACCCTGCAGACCTGGAGAAAGTACAGAATGCGGCAAAGGCAGCTAGGGCAGAGGTTTTTGATCTTCAGACGCTGACGGACACGGTGTCGAGCAGTCTCCAGGGTGGGTTGGAGGGACTGTTTACTGACTTCATTTCAGGGACGAAATCGGCCAAGGAGGCTTTCGCTGATTTCGCCCAGGGCGTGTTGACTGAGGTGTCGAAGATCATTGCCAAGCTGCTGATCCAGCTGGCCATCCAGTCAATGCTTTCGGCGTATACGGGCGGTGCTAGTTCTGGTGCTGGGGGACTGATGAGCATGATTGGGGCCGGCGTTAAGCACGGTGGGGGTGGGATTGGTGATTCGGGTCGCTCGCGAAATGTGCCATGGAGCTTTTTTGAGAATGCGCCCAGGTATCACACGGGCGGCGTCATGGGCCTCAAGCCCAATGAAGTTCCCATCATTGCTGAAAAGGGCGAGGAGATGCTGACAGCTAGCGATCCACGCCATCGCAATAATCTCGGCAAAGGCGGCAGTGGCAATAAAGAACCACAGCAAAACATCAGCATCATCAACACCATCGACACATCATCATTTGCCCAGGCGCTTGAAAGTGACGCCGCAACTAAAGTAATTATGAACGTAGTTCGGGCCAACAAAAACGAACTGAGGTATTAAGTGGTATGATGTAGGCAGTCAACATAATAAGAAAAACAAATGACTGCCTATATTACTACTTACGCCTCGGGCACTGCGTATATGTCCGCACTTTGCACCAAGCTCCAGTCAGCCGGTTGGGGTTTAGTGCGTGATACCGCATCAGAGAAAGTATTTAAGTTGCCCAGCGATATGGGCTTTGTGGCTTTTATCGTTAGCGCCGACGTGTGCTTGGTATCTGGCTTTCCATTTTTTGACGACAATAAAAGCGTCAGTGACCAGGCAGGTTCTTACGTGTCTTCATTGCCACGGTTTGTACTGCCAGCGGGCTCGTGCAACTGCATTACCGTCGTTAGTTCCAGGCGAGTCGCGGGAGTATTGGTTGCAGGTGGCGTTTATTACTCGTTCTATGCCGGTCTAATCGAGTCGTTTGGATCGTCGAGGCAATACCCGTTTCCGTGCTTTATCGGCGGTTCTGGGTCGATTGACACGCTTTTCAAATCAGCATACCCGTTTTACGGTGGTGGGGCTTTGTACTGCCCTAAGGTTTGCTGTCCTGATGGTAGCTGGCAGTTGGTTGGTGGCGATGACGTGGTTGCGTATACGTCTTTTGATCCTGCCGTCAATGCTGCTTACATTCATCCCTTTAACGCCAGGTTTAGAAGCATTGGTGCTTGCCTGGATGGCCAGGTTGTGTTGTTTCCAGCGCTTGTAGTTTCATCGGTGTTTGCTGGATCTAATTCAAGGCCACGTGATGGTGCTGGGAATAAATACGCGGATGACGGCCAATGGCTTGGATATCTCGAGGGAGTGTATGTGACTACCCAGGGCCTACCCAATGGCGCTACTTTTGCGATGGATGGAGTTACATATGTTGTTGTTCCAAACGTCAATCGTAGTTCGGAACAATATATCTTGAGGTTATCATGAAGCATTTTAGTTCGCCATTCGCTACTCATAATGACCTAATAGCAGTAATTAAGAGCTTTTTAGATAAGTCGGGCTGGACTATTGAACGATTCGGCTGGATGGAACCTACGGAGAGAATTACGACGGAATATGAAATTGTAAACTACGCCAAGGTCTATAAAAAAGTCACTGACGTTGACCGTCGCATGGGAATGCAATTGATTGCGTCGAAGTCTGGGTCTTACTTTAGCTTTAGGAGTATTGATGGTGTTGATCTAGAAAATGAGAAATTCTTCGGTCGCTCGCTTTGGGGGCAGCGAGGTGTCGTTGTACAAGCACTTAATTCCTTCGATGTTTCAAAGCGATTTTTAGAGCAAGCCAGGCGAACATCCCAGAAGTGCCTGCTTGAGAGTGGGCAGGGCGGTACTGTTCATTTTTATTCGTCCGGCGATTATGTTTTGATCACTACTAAATACGCATTAAATAGGTATGCGACGGTCAGCTTCGGTAATTTGCCTCTATATGTGCCAGGAACTGGCGGGCAATTCATATGCTCTACTCAAGCGCTGGACAGCACATATGTCATGCCGTTGTTTAGTGACTATGCGCCAATGGTCTCTTACAAATACAACTACCAAACCTTGGTCGGTTGGGATAACGGTAACATCACACGCTCTGAAATGATGGTTTACAACTATCCTAGCAATGAGTTTCCGTCTAACTCAAATCCTGGCATGAGTTATGGCAGCGTCGGTAATTTTGCTCGATGTGGCCGGCTGGCTGGTGGATTTCCAGGGCTTGTTCCAGTGCGTATTTATGTTCTTATTGGCGGTAAGTACAGTCCTTTTGCTGAGTTCAAAGATGTATTTTTTACTTCGTTCCAGCATATCGAGCCAGGCCAGGTTTTTAAGATTGGGCAATCTAGTTATGTTGGATTTCCTTTCGTCGGCAAACAGAGCCAGTTAAGTGCTAGTTCTAACGTTGGGTATGTGGTGAAATTAGATGACTAGCATTGCAAAGACATTCAAAGACCAGTTTTCAAATAACGTGTTCATCGAGAACAATAGTGCTGCCGTCGTTGATGGTGAGGCAACTGTAAGCATTTGGCACTCGTTTTCGGCCAGCACCACCGTCAAGTCTGTTGAGTCCGACGCCGTGGCATCTGACACTAGGAATGTTAATCTTGCTCCGCTTGAGTCTAAGGATTATAGAGTTTCTTTTAACCAAAATGGGGGGCTACCTGTCACTGCCGTCCTAGGCGGCGTTGAATACACTGCTGGATTTGAACAGCAAACCGCGACTTTGATTGCAAACAAACCCGACTGGTCGACACCGCCTTCAATGAAGTTGAGTTATCTGACTGAGGTGCTTGTCAGCTTTGATGGTACTGAACAACGAATATCTGTGCGTGACAAACCTCGTCTGAGTGTCCGTTATAGTATCCCTGTCGTTGACGATGATAGGTACGCGTTCGAATCTAAGTTTATTGATACAACAGGTCTTCTATTTGTGCCGATGTGGCACCTGCAAAAAATCCTCGGTTACGAAATAAACTCAGGAGACTCCGTGATTAAGTTGATGGAGTCTAATGCGTATATAGATAGTGGTCAGCGCCTATTGATTAGTGAGGGTGATGCAGTGGAGATGGTTGAGGTTTCTTATCGCTCTGGGGGGCTTGTTAGCCTAAGCAAATCGGTTAAGAATAACTTTTCTTCGTCGGCCATCATCACCCCAGTGGTAGTTGCTAGGCATGCTGACGAGTCATCTGCAAGATCGATACTAAGCTCGCTTGACATATCGGAACTAACGTTCGATGCCGATGAAGTTCTTTTCGAAAAGCCGAAATATAGCGTGGGGTTCGATAAATTCCACACCGGGGAGGCTGTAGCCGATTCACTTACTCAATTCATCGGTGAGCGCTATGTCTTTCCGTTCCGCCCTGATCGCACAAGCGATATCTCAATACAACATCAGCGCCTGCGCGAGATTCTCGACACTCAAACAGGCGCTAGGTCGGTATATGAGCGGGCCCAGGGAGCTATCCGGATGTTCTCTTACGGCTTTAGGTTTTTCAGCGAGGCCGAGCGCCAACTCTTCGAGGACTTTGCTGACTTGCACAAGGGGGCTCAAAAGGAATTCTATTTCGAAGGCCCAGGTAAGTTCTTCGATCTGCTTGTTCCAATCACGGCGTCAACAAACTCAATCGTAATTAAATACCAGGGTTTGTCGAAAAGAACTGCGAGCACTCCTCCTGGCATTGCGATAAAACTATATAATGGTACAACGGTATATAACGCAATAACGCAAGCGGTTGATAACAAAGATGGCACTGAGACCATCACGCTGCTTAATCTGATGCGTGATTTGGATGTCGAATATATTGCTCCTCTATATTTGGGACGATTCGACTCCGACGATTTTACGTATGCCTTCGACACCTCCGAAGTGTCGACAATAACAAAAACAATAAGGCAATTACTGTATGCTGACACTGTCGAAAATCGAGTCCTCGCTGAGCTTTAGTCGGCCAGTTGAATTGTACCTATTCGAATATGGTTTAACTCAATACGCTTACACGACCGGTTCAAAACAGCATTTGCACACTGATGGCATAGTCTACAAACCATTGACCATCAGGCGCGGTAGTATCACCAGAACGCAAGACGATAACAAAAGTTCCCTGCAGGTAACGGTTCCTGGCAACTCAGAAGTCCCGTTACTCTTCCTAAATCAGCTCCCTCAAAATCACGTAATGCTCCGAATCTTTCGGACAAATGATTATTTGCTTGAGCAATATAAGCTATCGAGCAGTATTGATGGCGAAGTTCTCAGTGCCTACACAAGCGTCTTTATGGGGGAGGTTGTTCAGACTCGATGGAATAACTCGGTTGCAGAGCTTACATGCGCACCAGTTTCCGCGCTTCAGCGCCGCCAGGTGCTTAGGATGGGCTACCAGGCACAGTGTAATAATCACGTATTTGACGACTTGTGCACCCTAAAATTAACTGACTGGCAGGAAACGGTAACGGTAACGTCCATAACAAATAGTGGTTTTACGATAGGCGTTAAAAGCAAGTCGCACTCGGATAACTACTACACTGCCGGACTGCTATCAAGAGGTAACTCGGACTTCCGAACTGTTACAAATGTGTCCGGGACATCGATTAGTGTATTGGCACCTTTTGATGGTCTAAAGGTCGGGGATCAATTGGAGCTTGCTAAAGGATGTAACGGTTCTGCCGCCTCATGCCAGTCCTTTGGGAATTTTGATAATTTTCTCGGATGTTTGAATATACCGACCGACAATCCTTTCCAATAAATAATAAAAATAAGGAATAAATATGCTTTGGTTATTGGCAGTGATATTTGTCGCTGGACTCGTTTTGGCAGCTAGCAGGGTCGCCAAAATGGAGGGGGCCAAGCCTGCCGGCATACAAGACTTTACATTTCCAACTGCGGCTGAGCGCCCAATCCAAGTCGTTTTTGGTACATGCGAAGTGAAAGGCGCTAACGTACTTTGGTATGGAGATCTTTCGACAAGGCCCATCGTCACTAAAGTAAAGACTCTTTTTAATACAACGAGCACTGTTACCGGGCATCGTTACTACATGGGCGTGCAGATGGGAATAACCCACGGCCCAGACGTTATCTTGCGAAAAATAAAATTTGGCGACGACGTGGCCTGGACTGGCATTTCGCTTGGGCAGCAGGACTATACGCTTTCCGGACAAAGCGACTCCGGCATCATTGATATAAACAAGCCAGAGCTTTTTGGCGGTGATGCGGGCAATGGAGGCGTCACTGGCCGGGTTCGTTTTTACAACGGCAGCAGAAACCAGGCTACTAACTCGTACTTAAAATCAGTGCTTGGCGATGGCCGTGTTTCGGCTCTGAGATCGATCTCGTACGTAGTCCTCGAAAAGTGCTACATCGGCAATTCCCCAGCACCTGCGGCTGTCTCTTTTGAGGTTTCCCGCCATCCAGTAGGCCCGGAGTTCGAGCTTGGAAGCGTGTATGGCTATGCAAGCGTGTACGCGCAGGTTGGCCCAGACGGTGTCGACGCTAATCCGGCTTACGTAATTTACGAGCTCCTAACGTCAAACCGATTCGGCGCAGCAATCCCAAAAAGTTTTATTGACGAGCAGTCATTCATCGCAGCTGCCGTCCGATATTTTGGTGAAGGCCTTGGCGTTTCTCTTGCTATCGACGGTGCAATCAGCGCGGCAGACGTGATAAGCAACATTCTGCAAGTTACTCAAACAGCGATGTTCGAAGACAAGGCCACAGGAAAACTCAAGCTCAAATTGATCCGGAACGATTACACGCTGGACGATCTATTCCAGATCAGCGATTCCAACATATTGAACGTCAATGACTACACAAAGGGCTCTCTCGACTCAGCGGCCAGCGAGGTCAAAGTCACCTACAAATCTCGTGATTTTGAGTACCAAGACCGCACGGCCATCGCGCAAAACAACGGCGTCAGGTTGCACAAAGGGGATGTTGATACGAGGAAATTCAACATGCCGGCAATCTCACGGGCCGAGGTCGCGGCGCAGGTGGCGCAGCGGGAGCTAGTGGCGCTGTCCGGCCAGCTTGCAACGTGCTCGGTTGAATGCAATCGATCAGCGGCTGAGGTCGAAGTAGGGGACGTCGTACTGATGAGCTGGAAACCCCAGAAGATCGAGCGAATTGCAATGAGAGTCACGGAAGTAGGCCTCGGCGAAGCGGGCTCTAAGGCGGTCACGCTAAAGTTGGTACAAGACGTATTCGGCGTCCACGCATCGATCTATACCACCGGCTCTGAGCGCGCATGGTCAAAGCCACTGGGCCTCCCTGAAAACGTCACCAACTACCTGGCAGTGGAGGCTCCTGCAATCCTCGCCAACAACCAAGCTACTCGCAGCATACTCATAGCGGCAGCAAACCCATCGAACTGCCTCGGCTACACGCTGGCAGTGCAGGGCACAGGCGATAGCAGTTACATACAAACTAAAGATCAGATGTTTACACCGCTACTGACGCTTAAAAACTCCCTGCCAGCGAATTCCTACTATCAGCCATCCCTCCAGCTCCTGGGCAGCTTTGACGGCCTAGACAGCTATAGCGAGCAAGAGATGCGCCAGGGCCTTGGGCTCGCGATCATTGACAGCACAGCCGGTGTCGAGTGGGTTTGCTATCAAACGGTCAACTCAGTGCTTGGTACTATCGCCAGTGTCCAACGGGGCCTTTTTGGAACGACTCCGCTTGCGCACCCGGCTGGCTCCAAAATCTGGATTGTTTCGGAAGGGTTTGGTTTGTCGTCAAATGACTATGCTCTTGGAGATAATGTCGCCATAAAAATGCTTACGCGAACCAACAAAGGGCAGCTGTCGCTTACGGATGCCACGGTCAGATCCTTCACTATCGCTGGCGCGAATGAGCGGGCTTGGGCGCCTGGGGCTGTTTACGCCAATGGAAACCTTGGTACTGTGATTACTGGCATGGCGAGGTTGGCGTGGAAGCGCCGGGATGGTAAGGAGCCAAGGATTGTTTTTTACGCTGACAACTCGAGCCAAGTCACGACAAGTACATACACAGTCAAGGTCAAGAGTAATGGTGTTGTGATCAAGACGGTTACTGGTCTGACTGCAGAGTCCTGGGACTTCACTGATGAGCAGAGCTTAAATGGCGGGGCGTACTTTAAGTCGCTGACGTTTGAGGTGAGTGCACAAAAGCCTGGGTTTGCTGACTCGATGCCGGTGATTATTCCGATAACCCGATAAATAAAAAAAGGGCCCGCTAGGCCCTTAGTTATTTCCTGCAAAATAAAACTTACTTTGATCAAATCTATATCTCAATATGAGCCGCTGGATAATATTGAAATGGCTGTCGCGCTTTAGTTCGGCAAGTACAAATGTGCTCTTATTAATGTCGTCCATTACTAACTGAGCAGTATCGAAATCACTTGTTGCAATATGGATTTTACCGCAAGTTTTTTCGGTATCTAATCGTGTGATTATGTGATAGCCCTTACTGTAAAGCTTATATTCCTCTGTGTAGTTAAAGTTTTTGATAAACATTGGGTCATATTCATAGCTTACTTTACGAGCAAAGCAAAAAGCTTCCCCGAAGGACATCTCTCTGCCATCACTATTTATCAGCTCAGTGGGCACACCTAATCCTCTTAGTTTTTCAACATCATTCCCAGTGAACTCAAGTCGCACACCCCGACCGCGAACGCCAGGCTTACGACCGTAAATATATCCTGGAATAACAATGTCCAACCTGAGATTTACATCAATTGGAGTAACCACCTCCCTCCCATTTTTGCCCATCACGACCAGAGATACTTTGCCGGTAAATGTATCTTCCAGTGGCACTCTAAAAAATGCCATTGCTATCTCAATACAAAGCAAGACTGGAATCATAAAGATAACGACATGCGAAAGCTTTTTGCGCCGGAAATGAAACATGTTGAACTCCCTATGCCATTTCTTCGGTGAATGGGGGGTTGATAGTTAAGAGCCACGCGACTGTTAAGAAGCTTCCGATGTCTACACCACTGCCAATGAAGTTTCCAAAGGCAGGGATGAATGAGCAACTTCCGGGCAAAATTTTTGCAATTACAGCTGCCATATATCCGCACGGTACTGCAAGGAGTTCGGGGAGGTGCCATGCGGAGTAGTAGTCGTGAAAGTCGCCAGCATTCTGCGCGAAGGTAAGTCCCTCTGTGCTTGATGCATACATAAAAGCAGGGCCGACAATTACGAGTACAAACAATCTCCAGAGCGTACTATAGATGGCCATTCAAAATCCTTTTATTCAATGATGTTTAATTGTGCGCCAACGTCTAAGCAGATACATATCCTATTGTTGTTTTTTTTATGACTCCAATGGTTTCTGCGTTTCTAAAAATCTCTCCGGCTCGCAGGTTTCCGATTCTGCAGTTTTTAGCGAATTCCTTTAATTTTATTGGCGTACCAGGTTTAGAATTTTTTGCCTGGTCGATCAGCGTTTTTAGGATTTCCTCGTTTGTGTCGAACAGCGTTTCCGTGGTTTTCGTAGTTTCTAACGCCGTTTCTTGAGGCTCCCGATCCGTCAATGGCGATGATGGCTCTGTGATGGCATTCGAGTGTAGGACAGGATTTACGTATGGTCTAGCCCCCCGAATTCCCGACAAAATTAGCGCAGGTACAATCTCCAGCGACATCGCAAAGCCTACGCATAACAGCTGTGCAAGGAGCGCCGGCAGGCTTGATGCTTTGGCCACTGATGACTCTATCTGCGCTATCTCTAAGGACGCCGCGTTGATGCGTTCCAAGGCCTCTTGGCGCTGTTTAGATGTACGTGTGCTGACTGACTCCTCTAACTCCAGGGCCTTCGAAACCATGCCCCTGGCTCGCAGATCATTAGCCTGTCCTGTGGCCAAGGAAACTTCGCGTTCGAGTTGCAAGATCAAAGACGAGTCTTTCTGAGCCAAATGTTTTAACGACTCAAGACGACCTCCCGACATTGCATCATGAGTCGCTTTGCTGATGGTGATTGAAGACATAAGGCGGTCATAAGTGGCCCAACCGCTGACCGTGGACAACATCAGTGCACAGGCAATCATCAGTACAGACCTAGCGCCACTCAGCAAGCGAACCGCTACCGGCCAAGCCAGATACTTAAATATATCTAGTAGTACCGCTGCTGAAGCGAACAACAGTGCCAAGCGCTTATCGTCAATCAAGGCATAAATAGCCAGTGCAACTGATATTGCAGTCACACTCGACAACATAAATGCGATTGCAATTAACACGGACGAAAGCATCTTGCTCATATGAAACCCCAGTAAATACAGCGTATATAGCAAGTATATAAAGAGTTAGGAATATCACAAGGGCAGGAGGCCTGTATTTGACATCAAACTAACATTAGGTAGATTGCATTTATTGATTGATTCGGCGTGTCCAATTCAATAATATGTTTGCAAGTCCAATCCAAAAAGGAAAAATAATAATGGGAATGAATTCGTCGAGTGCCATCAATGTCGATAAGATTGCAATCGCACTTACTGCCAGCGGTGACTTACATAAAGATGGATGTGCATGCGGGCTTGAACATGACCAGGCTCCTAAGGTTGAGAACTTGATCGGTATTGCTTTAGATGCCATCGCCCCATTCGGCGTAGCCGGCTTGCGCGACCTGGCGTACTACGCAACTGACCTGGCGAACGAGGAAGAATTTCGACAGGCTAGTATGCAGTACGAGAGACAAAGGAGGGCTGAGCAGGAGAAGTTCAGCGATTTCGACAAGCTTGCACTGCTCATGGCCGTCAGGCGCGTTGACGGCGACATGGAGTCGTATCACCGGGCAGCGGATCTTGTCTCGTCAGAGAGATACACTGCGAGAGAGGTATGCCTACTACCCATAGAGACGCTTAGAAAGTTGCTGTGAAGACAATCGAGTTCGAGCGATAGCTGGCTAGGGGGCGCGGCGGGAGAGGCTCAGGGAGAGCCCTATGGAGTGCGCTGGCGGCGCTAAAAGGAGCTGTCGTCCAAGAACTTGTCGGCCAGGAGCTTTGCTAAGTTGGCGGGGTTCTGTCGCGGACTGAGGGTTTTAATTAAATACCTAAATCCCTTTTCATCCCTTAAGATCATTCCGTGTTTTGTCATTTTTAGTGTTGACGGAAAGTCTAAGAAGATCGCCTTGTCACCTTCGAGTTCGTCGATGGTTCCGATAAAGCACCCTATATTACTAACTGATATATCACTAAGTGTATAGTCAGCAGGCTTCATCATGCGTCTCACTTTTTTATTGATTACGTTCGCACCTTTAATCATCAGCATTAAGAGATAAAGTAGTGTGACAATTGGCGCTGAAACGACTATTTCCACCAATGTTAATACTTCCCTGAAAACCCAGGCGATCATCCTGGCCAGGCCGCGAACTGGCACCATCCAATTAATTCTCATCACACAATCCTGCCATCGACAAAACCTCATGATACGCGTCGGGCGCATCGGTAAAATCTGACTGCACGCGTGAAATCACAGTGTATGTATCGCCGTATCTGTCTTGAAATGCGAGGTGACCGTCTGCATGCCATGCCTCCCGCAACTCAGTGTGGTGGCCAGTGCCCTTGTCGAAGCCATCAATCACGCGGTACGCGAAGCCGAATACGCGAATGCTTCTCTGCCATCTCGCAAAAGCAGCATTATGAATACACCACTCAGTCATGGTTTGGTGTCTCGCTCAGGAGTGTGAGCGCTAAAAAGTCGGATAATCCGTTGCCTTCAGGCGCTTGATGATCATCAAAGCTTAGGATTAGATATTCCCTGTCCTGGGCATCAACGAAACTAATTCCAGCCACATCGAGCCAAGCTTTTTTGACATGGTCAGAAAGTAGCCGATCTCCATCAACTGGCTCACCGTCAATGACTCCAAAAGTTAGGCCGCCCACGGCTATCTTTTCCTTGGCCTTGACAACAATAGCTTCGTATATGAGCGCGCACCTTGCCATTCTGAATTACTCCATAATCCTTTAAAAAGTATAGCGCTTATCCTGGTTTTCAGCAAAGTAAATAGCATGTAAGTTAAGGTTGATAGCGCCAGAGCTTACGCATCATGCGATGCTCGGTTGCTGTCAAACCTTCAAGTCAAATAGTGTGCGCCATTGACTCTAATTCAAGCGGCTTCCCTGGCGTGTACTCGATATAGTATCTGTCTACATTCGATTCCTTTGCTGTAAAACCGATACCGAATATTGCTTCAATAAGTTTCATGATCCCTTCGACAATCTTCATGACTTCAATTTGTTGGGCTGTGAACTTGATGAAGAATCCCTGGTTTCGTCTGCGGAACTCGTAGTAGTAGATTCTGTAAGTTCTTTCTTGTTCTTCGCTATCTCTTCTTGCAATTTCTTCCTGAAGTTCACGAATGGTTTCTGGATCATAATATATTCCTTCTTGAGTTATTAGTTTGTGCCAAGTTAGTCGGGAGCGTTTGAGTTGCCTGCCGGAGATATGTTTGCCGTCAAACTCGTAGCTGATTCCCTTTGGTTGGCGCTGGTCGTCGAGTGTCAGGTGGATATAGACCTTTTGTTTCTTGAGCAACCTCACAAAGTCGAACATGTCCCCGTTGCAGTCGTTAGTGGCTTCAATGGCGCCAGCGATTTTTGCTACCAGGCGGTGCTTGTGGGGTAGCTGGCCGTCACGGATTGATGCTTGGACTTGTGCATGTGAGAGTGCAATTCCCCAGGTGTCCTTCGGGCGTGGTGCTTTGCGCAGGCCGAACATGTCTTCGATGTCGGATACGGAATCCATGCTCTTGTCTCTCTCAAAGCCGTCATCGACCATTAAAAAGTCCTCGTCTAAGGAGATTCTGTTCGCGACGATGTGAACGTGCTGGTGGTCTTTATCCTGGTGCATGACAGCTACGTATTTGTGCGTCTCGTCGAAGCCCAGGTCTGCCATGTATTTGCGGACTGCAATACGCCACTGGGAAGGCGTCAGAGACTCACCAGGGCGCAAAGACAGCATCGCGTGGAATACCGGCTTAATCTTTTGCTCATCGTCGGTAGACATGCGCCTGAGCTTTTCGACCATGTCGAACTCAGCGATCATGACTTTTAGGTCGGCCTCGCTTCCCTTGAGGAGATTTGGCATAGGGTCGCTCGACATGCACTGTAGATCGATGGTCTGCATTCCATCAATTTCATGATCGTGCTTGGTGCATCCGTAGATGTATCTCAGGCGCTTTTTGAATGACTTGGATGACTTTGGGAAAATTTTGCCGATCATTTCACGCCACCAGTATTGATTGCTGCGATGTGCTTAACCTTCTCCAATAACTCACTACCTGGACGGTCGGCGCTGATCATCAAGGCGAGGTTCATGAGCTCGCGGGCGATCTGGACGACGTCCTGTACGACTTTTGGCTTTACTTGGCCGTTGACCGCTAAGTCACGGATAAATGGCCCAGGCGACTTGTAGCCAGCTTCTGCGACCTTCGCCTTTAGTTTGTTGAGTTCAGTTATATTGAACCTGATTGTAATACGCGAATCTTTGTTTTCCTTTTTAATGGCTTTCATTTTGACTCACCTTTATTGTTATAGTTGTCGAGCCCTTTAACGCAACACCCGGAGGGATGTGAGTAGCCTATTTAACTAACCTCCGAAGGGGTGTTAGTTGTCTGACATAGACACAACTGGCTAAAACAAGCTCTAAGATCATTATGCAATTGGAGCTTTTAGTGTTTCCAGTTATTTGATAATTATTTTTGAGTTATTTTTTTGTATACCTAAACTTTCGCAAAGTGTGAATGCGAAATCGCAGTATAAGAGTGCGAAGTGGCTTGGTTTCGCACTAGGGGAGTGTGATTTCGCAATGGGTGAGTGCGAATTCACAGTGGGGGAGAGTGAACTAATTTTGAATTCGCAATGGTGGAGTGTGAATTCGCACTAGGGGAGTGCGATTTCACATTGACAGGCTGCAGTGTTAGCAATATATAGCCTTGCTATTGTCGTTATTATCGCGTTGTTTTTTGTTTTTTGTTTGATGTAAGACTTACTGATTCTGTATCTAATATGTGATTGTCAAGTGGAGCTAGGGTCGATAGCAAGCCACGACATGCATAGTCTTTATCAAGGCCTGCGCTACTAAGAATCTCGGACTCGATTTTCAACGTTGCGTTTCGGATCTCAGATAAGTAAGCCATCTTATATCCGTCCGTCACATCAACTGTCTGGCCTCCACCATCGTGGTTGCAAAGAACTTTAATGTGGAATGCTCCAACGCCAGCGCGCTCAGCAATAGACATAAAGCTAGCTCGCATGATCTTGCGCGGAAGATGCTCCCCCACACGCTTTGAGATGCGCTCTAGGAAGTCACGAACATTTGACTCGCTGACCTTGGCTTGCTGGACACCTGGGAACACATACTCACCGGAAGAGTGCTGCATCGCATATAACAACTGGCAGTAAGCCGCATCGTTAAGGATGAGATGAAATGCATGGCCGTTTTTTAGGGTGTCGGCCTCGTTTGTTTTATTCCTTTTTGGAAATTTCACAGCTCGTGTTTTGTGACAGATGTATGAGCGTTTAATCTTGTTGATCTCGCCCGGCCTTACACCAGTGAATAACATGAAAAGAACAGCTGCCGATACTGGCTTAAAAGACGTTGGCACATCTCTCAGGGGTGGGGTGTCGGCAACTTCAATACAGCCGTTGATAAACTTGCCGAGGTCATGGGGGTTGATGCGAATGCTGTCGCGATTAGTTTCGTGCCATGCCCCAGTATGTTTCATGATATCAACTGGGTTGTACTTGTATATTGGCTCGCCATCAGCATTTTTATACCAGACAATTGAGAACGAAAAAATTCCCCTCAACAGGCCTACCGCCTTATTAGCAGACCTTTCCCTCGGTTCGGTAACTCTCCCGTTTGGCCTTGTGGCAGGCAGTGTGGTCTGATCGTGTAGATCCGAAACATCATCGCTGGTGATGCTGGAAATAGGCCTAGTGCCATAATTTGGCTTGATATAACTGTTATAAACTCGAGTGTAATCGTCAATTGTGGTTTGCGTAATCTTTTTCTTCTTTCGGCGGATTAGATTCTCGAAAGCCATGTCAAGTGTAAGGCTGTCCCTAACGGACTTGGTTTCTTTGGCATCCAAAATCACATCTAGGTTGGCGTACATCTTTTCTGCCGCCGCCCTTATCATTGGTAGCTTTGTGGTTTTTGGATGAAACGCCTCCAGCTTAATACGATGGTCTTTTCCTTTGACTTTACGGACAACATAAAACGTTTTGCCACCGGCCTTAGTTACGCGGAGTACAAGCCCCTTGGTTTCGGAATCATAGGCGTACATATCAGCCTTGTCCTCTGGACATACGAGCGCGTCCAGGGCAGCCTTTGTGAAGTTGATTTTCATGGCCATAAAGTGTCCTTACAGTCGTCTTAAGCTGTTGATTTGTTCTGTCTTTTCGTGTCTAATCGCTGCCTGCTTACACCGCCTCGATGGTGAAATCGGTAGACACATCGCACTTAAAATGCGCCGCCCCACGGGTGTGCCGGTTCGACTCCGGCTCGAGGCACCATCACTCCTGCACCACCATCAGATACAACCCAACCAAAATTCCTAACTCGTCATCTGCGCCTAGCGTTTTTCTGGATGATTTGGGCTGCCTTGCGTTTATTTTTTGACCAGTTTTCCTTCGTTCGATCTTGGTAGCTCTTGGTAGCTCTTGGGAGCCGCTTGGTAGCTGCCGCAAAAAGCCGCCAATATTCTTACCCCGCTGAGCTCAGCTCTCGGCATCCGCTGACTGCCGGGTAAGAGTCACCCTAAGTGTTTGATTAGGCAAGAATATAAGCGCAGAAACACGGTCTGTAGCTGAGCTCAGCGCTCAACTGCTTTTACCTGCTGTCGTGGGGTAAGGTGACTTAAAATCCCCCGCTCGTAAGGGCGTGCCGGTTCGATTCCGGCTTCGGGCACCATGAATATCAAGGGCTTACGCTTCTCGGCGTAGGCCTTTTTTGTTGGGTGGGTGTTTTTCGTGTCTTTTGTGTCTGTTAGACGGCACGCGCAGAAACTGGCACCAGGGGTTCCACTTTGGGACACAGCAAGGCGCGGAACCAACCCCAATAGCAAACCCACCGGGGATTTCGATTGCAACCCGCCACCCCTGAATAGAACCTCTAATACCCCTCGACCTAGTCCCTCCTCAGAGTTCTTCGCTCCCCCCTCGTCAACGGGGGGGGCCCCCGGTGTCAGGATAGTTGTCGCCTCTCCGATTTTTCCTGAAAAAGCATATCGGGGGCGGAAAGAGACTGGTCGTGCCGTACTATTCACCTGAACGCAGAGCCGCATTACTCAAGATGCTGCTTCCCCCGCTGAACCTGTCGATGGCCGAGGTTTCCCGGCGCGAAGGGGTCAGCGAAATGTCTTTGTCCAACTGGCGCAAGCAGCTCAGTTCTGAAGGAAGTGCAGTGTCCGAAAACAAGCCGTTCACCGAGAACTGGTCAGCCGAAACCAAGTTTGCTGTCGTCCTTGAAGCCGCCGGTTTGTCCGAGATCGACCTGGGCGAGTATTGCCGCCGCAAAGGCCTTTACCCCGAGCAAATCACTGCCTGGCGACAAGCCTTCATCACCGGCCAGAAATCGGACAAGGCCCAGCAAAAAGAAGATCGGGAGCAGTCTCGCAAAGATAAGAAACGCATCCAGGAACTTGAGCGCGAACTGCGCCGCAAAGACAAGGCGCTCGCTGAAACAGCTGCGTTGTTGGTGCTGCGAAAAAAGCTCAACGACTACTGGGGGACCGACAACGAGGACAACTGACGTCTTTGCCAGAACGGCAGTTACTCGTTGGCTGGCTGAGCAACGCGGTCGTGGCGGGAGCCAGAAAAATCAGGGCCTGCCGGGAAATCGGACTATCGCTGCGGACCTTGCAGCGGTGGACTGAAACAGACGTTATCCAGGCTGATGCCCGAACGACTGCCACACGGCCAACGCCGCGAAATGCGCTGAGCGAGGCTGAGCGACAGACCATTGTGACGCTGTGCAACAGCCCGGAGTACGCCCACCTGCCGCCGAGCCAGATTGTGCCGCGCCTGGCCGATCAAGGGCGCTATCTGGCGTCGGAGGCAACGTTTTATCGCGTCTTGCGAGCGACGGGTCAACAGCAACATCGAGGCCGTAGTCAGCGCCCCAGGCGGCACGCGGCCCCAACGACGCATGCGGCTGAAGCGCCCAATCAGGTGTGGTCATGGGACATCACGTATCTGCCGTCGCCGATACGCGGCCAGTATTACTACCTCTATCTGATCGAGGATATTTACAGCCGCAAGGCCGTGGGCTGGGAGGTCTACGACGCGGAAAGCGGCGAGAAAGCCGCCGTGCTGCTGCAACGCAGCGTGATCGGCGAGCAGTGTTTACACGAACCGCTGGTGCTGCACTCGGACAACGGAGCGCCGATGAAATCGGTGACGCTGTTGAGCAAGATGTACGAACTGGGCATCACGCCCTCGCGGGGCCGACCGCGGGTGAGCAACGACAATCCATACTCAGAGTCGTTGTTTAGAACGCTGAAATACTGCCCGCAATGGCCGCAGGATGGCTTTGCCAGTCTGGACGCCGCACGAGCTTGGGTGAGGGATTTCATGCGCTGGTACAACAACGAGCACCGGCATAGCCGAATCCGGTTCGTCACACCGGCTGAGCGGCATCGAGGACTGGACCATCAGGTCTTGGCCCGGCGACATGAGCTGTACGAACGAGCCAAGGAGAAAACGCCAGAACGGTGGTCGGGTCAGACACGTAACTGGGAGCCGATCGGCACCGTGTTGTTGAACCCCGATCGAGAGCAACAGGTCGAGAAAAGAGCGGCATAGTTAGACGGTTGATGCGACAACTACCTTGAAAAACGCCGGGGGCACCGATTACCGAAACGGTCAATCTGACCAAGCTTGGCCAATTTCGAGCAAGAAACGCCTCGAAACGCGATGCCGGAAATAGCTCGACTTCCCATATCTCCTGAGGAGACACAATGAATTATTGCCCTACCATACTGCGCGGTGCGCTTGCTGCCACCGCCTTGCTTTTGGCCAACCTGGCCGCTGCGCAAACGCCTCCCCAGGAGCATAATTCCGTCGAAGCTTTACGCATTCAGAGCATCGCCGAAGAAGCCTATATCTACGGCCTGCCTATCGTGATGAATTATGGCGTGATGTATTCCTATGCCGTAGACGAAGGTTCGCCGCAGTACAAAGCGACATTCAATCAACTGCACAATATCGCCCGCGTGTTCACACCGGAAGACAAGGCTGTGGTCACGGCGAATAGCGACACACCTTATTCTTTCGCCTGGCTGGACCTGCGCACCGAACCGATGGTGTTGAGCGTGCCGCCGGTAGAAAAGGGTCGCTACTACTCGCTGATGCTGTGTGACGGCAACACCTATAACTATGGACTGATCGGCAGTATTGCGACTGCTGGTGAGCCGGGCGACTATCTGGTGGTCGGCCCTGACTGGCAAGGCGAGACGCCCAAGGGCATCAAGAAGCTGTATCGCTCGACGACTCAATTTTCGATGGTTGGCTACCGCACACAGTTGTTCTCGCCGCAAGACATAGACAACGTCAAGACCGTACAAGCCGGCTACAAGGTTCAGGCCCTGTCGACCTGGATGAAGCAACCTGCACCCCCTGCTGCTCAGCCCCTTGATTTTCCTCCCGCAGATAAGGATTCAATCAAGAAAAACTTCTTCACTTATCTGGACTTTGCATTGCGCTTCGCGCCGGCCGCACCTGAAGAAAAAGACATCCGTGCCAAGTTGGCGAGCATTGGTATCGGCAGTGGCGAGATGGATCGCTTCAAGCGCATTGCCGCCGTCTATGGCAAGGAACTCGCTGCCGGAGCCGCCGCCGGCGACCAACGCATTAGCCAAGGCATTGCCCACCACGGCATTCCCGTCAACGGTTGGATCCTCATGACCGAGGGTGGCGGCAACCGCCAGCGTTATAACGGCGACTGGCAGGCACGTGCCGTCGTGGCCAAAGCAGGCATTTATGCCCTGGACGCCTCCGAAGCGCGCTACGCGCTGACCCGTACTTTGCCCACCGGTGAGACGCTTGACGGGAGCAAACACAAATACAGTCTGACGTTTGCCGCAGATCAGTTGCCACCGTCTGATGCCTTCTGGTCGGTGACCATGTACGACGGCGCTACGCAACTACTGGTTGCCAACCCGATCCAGCGTTATCTGATCAACTCACCGATGCTGCCGAATTTGCAGAAGAATGCCGACGGCTCGCTGACCCTCCACGTCCAGAAGGACTCACCGGGCAAAGACAAGGAAAGTAACTGGCTTCCAGCACCCGATGGACCGATCTACCTGGCGCTGCGCATCTATGGCCCGCAGGACAAGATCGACAAGGGCCAGTGGCAGGTTCCACCACTGGTGCTTGCCGACTGACCCCGCAAAAGTCGGCGCTGGTGAACAGCGCCGATCGCATTCGAGCCTGACAGAGAAGTGGCCCTTCACTGAACCTGTTCGAGCTCGCTCGGCCGCCATGCTTTCGTGAAAAATGATTCCAGTGGGCTGTAGAGGCGCAGGATCGTAAACCAGCCCTTGTCAGGCATGGTCTGAATCCAGTTACCCGCCTTGGCGTCTGCTGGCTTTGTGGGACCGAAGTAGATGGTCGTGGACCCGTCCGCGTTCTCGACGGCGGCCGGTGAAGGGTAGGTTTGGCTACCCGCTCGCGGGTAACGTTGCGGCGTTTGCAGCATGGACCGCGTCTGGTTGTCATAGACGGTGAACGACCAGAATTTGGCCGCTGGAATCTTCGGCGGCAGGGTCACTTTGTAGGTCTTTGCGCCGTCAAAGGGATTCTTTTGTGCATCCGAGAAGCCCATGAGGTACTGCGAGCCCACGTTGGGCAGTCGCATGATCATTCCCGGCGAATCCATGGTGTAGCCGTAATAAAAGGCCGTGCGCGAATCGAGCGTCCGCGCGCCGGTCGGCGGTAATGGTTTGAAATAGCCTTCCTTGGTGATCATGGGTGGCGGTGTCTGAAAGTCGAAACCACCTTGCCACAGCATGCTGGCCCACATCGAGTTCGGGTAGTAGGCCCATCCAGGATACTCGGCAGCACGAAAGTTCAGTGATCGCCCCGCCGCATTGCCCACGGCCGCCGCGTCGGTGAGGATCTTCTTCATCCGCTCGTCCGGAGCAAAGGGCTTGCCCTTTACGATGCCAATGGCCGCCAGTTGGCCAAGGAGTTCGGGATCGAACGATGTGGCCGGTTCCAGCTGCACAAGTTTGTCGAGAGTCTCGAAATAGCCGAAATCATTAGGGGGAATGGTGTTGAAGGACTTGCCGGTACCCTCAACGAACTTCGTCGGCGGTATTGGCGGGTTTGGCTCAAGGCGGATTTGGCCTGCGAGTGCCGTGGCTATGCTGGTGCCGTACCCGCCGGGTGTGTAGGGATAAATTTTCAGCTTGTCTTTGATCAGATCGACAGTGGGTTTCGGATCGTTGTTCTCCATAAACGCGCGAACGGCGTAGATCACATGATCGGTTTTCGCTCGGCCTACGAAGAAGCCACTGTCTGGGAGAGGCCCCTCATAGCCCGGCGGTACGACCAGGTACTTGCCGCCTTCGCCCCGATCAGGCCCTGGGGTACCCAAGTCAATGATCCAGCCGAACCACATGTCATTGAGTGTGCCGAGCGATTTTGGGGGTACCTCAATCACCAACGGCCCTTTCGTCAAGTCGAGGATCGAAAGGGTATAGATGGTGTCGGCGTTGGCAGTCAGAAAGAGCGAGTTGGAGTCCATCAGCTCAGAGAAAATAATCACCGAGTTGTCGTCAGCGCCAATGCTGTGGAAGCCCTCGCGAATCGCATAGGCCGAGGCGCCCGAGAAACTGTTCATGAACGCGTCTATGCCGCGAGCGAACGCCAGCGTGTCGTAGACGTCACGGGTGGTTTTTACGGTCGGCGCGCCGTCCTTGAACTCCAACGTACCGACACGGGTTTCGATGCGATCCGGCGTGGTTATCCCGAGGGGGATTTCGGTTGCCGCCTGCGCCGCACTTATGACAGGCAGGGCCAGCGCGACGAAGGCTGACAATACGGCGAGTGGTCTGAAAGTTTGCGTCATGGAGTTTTCCTTGAAGGATGCCAAATAATTGGACTACCCAAACTCAGGAACTACTGGCGCAGGGACATTTCTCAGGGCGCGGCCAATCACATTCCTTGCGCCCTGGTCATCACTGAGTGGTACTGGCATTAATTCGCCCGGATGACCGTTTACAAATGTTGCGCACCATTGTCAGAGCAGCACAGTCTGGTTGATCAGGATTTCCAGCAAACCAAGCATAGGTGCACATGTGCCATTGCTCCAGTTCACCTGCACTGCATCTACCCCCCATGAGTGGGGGGGTGCGAAACGATTCAACACTTTCTAATACGACCGTCCGTCCGGTAAAAAACTCTGATCGGCGGCTTGGTTGCGGTTATGGCAGGGCGTACATGGACAATGTTGAATCATCAGCAATACTCCACTTCGCCATAAGAACCCGGTTGCGCTGTTACCTGATCGATAGTGATTACGCATTATTAGAGAGGGGCATCATGCCGTCGAATTCAAGTGCACTGCCTGTTGCAATATTTGCATTGCTGACACTTTTTGTCAGTGAGCGAGGTTTTGCCGGCGGGCTTATGTTGTATGAAATCGCGACGGACAACACCGGGTTGGCTAATGCCGGTGCGGCGGCGAGGGCGCAAGGCCCTTCGACCATTGCCAGCAACCCCGCAGGCTTGAGTTATCTGAATGGCACTCAAATAACCGCCGGGGCACAGATCTTGTTCGGGGACTTGTCGTTCGATAGGGACGCTGAAACCAATACCCCAGGCACCGGCAGCGGCAATGTGCTTGATCCAATACCGGGCGCCAGTTTTTTCATCAGCCATCAGCTGGATGACCAGTGGTCCGTCGGCTTCGGTTCCTATGGTGATTTCGGCCTTGCGGAAAACTACGACAACGACTGGTCCGGGCGTTATTTCGTGCAGAACGCGAGCATTGCGGGTTTGTCACTGGTGCCGAGCGTGGCGTATCGCTTCAACGAGCAATGGTCCGTAGGTGTTGGCGTGAAAGCCATGTACGGCATGCTGAAATCCGAGGCGGCGATCGATCAGAGACCGCTGGGTCTTACGGACCGTGCAGACGGTCAATACAAGTACAAGGACAACGATTGGGGTTACGGCGCCAACGTCGGCGTGATCTATGCGCCGCAACCGGGCACCCGTATCGGCCTGGCTTACACCAGTCAGGTTGACCTGGATTTTGAAGACGGCCTGGATGTGAAAAGTAATGCGCCGCTGGTGAGTCGACTGGACGGCACCAACCTCAAGCTCGATCTGCACGTACCGCAAACCGCCACTCTCAGCCTGTACCAGCAACTGGACTCGCAATGGGCGTTGCTGGCTTCGGTCAACTGGCAGGACTGGTCGAAATTTGGCGACATCGAAATCGACGTAGACACCAACGCCGGCGGTGCCCGGTCGACCACCATCGATGCGCATTTCAAAGACACTTATCAACTGGCCCTGGGCGCGCAATACCAGATGAACCCTGATTTGTTATGGGACTTCGGTATCGCCTACGACACCTCGGCAGTCTCCGACGGAGATCGCACGTTGACCGTGCCCATGGGCGCCGCCTGGCGCTTCGCCACCGGCCTTACTTATTCGCTGAACAAAGAGACCGACCTCAACTTTAGTTGGGTCACGGTCTGGATGGGTGACATGTCCGTCGACCAGACCAAATCCCTGTCCGGCAATCGCACATCAGGCGAGTTCGATAACGCCTGGATTCAAGCCCTGTCAGCCAACATGACCTGGCGTTATTGAACAAAGGACTGCCCCGCAACATCTGACCCCCCAAGGAGTTCTGCCACATGAACCTTTCCCACAAGTGGATAGTTGGCGCCGCGCCAAGCAGTTTGCTATTGGCCGGCTGCGTCTCGAAGGTGACCGAAACAGATCAGTACTCCGGCTTCTTGAAGGACTACGACGGCTTGCAGGAAACCACCACTATCAGGGCGATGACCAGTGACTTGCAGGCTGTGCTCAAGTAGCCACTCGCGGTATGCAACCGAGCCGCGTTCTGCGCGCCGTATTTCAGGAGTTCGACATGAACAAGCGCATTGAACGGTCTGTTCTCTCATTGATCGCTTTCGGTGTGTCTGTTCCCAGCTACGCCGACAGCCAGGCTGAGCTGGCCAAGCAGGCATTGAACCCGGTCGCGGCGCTGTACAGCTTGCCGATCCAGTACAACTGGAACCAGAAAATGGGGCCCTCCGGCGAAGGCATCCAGAGCGTCACCAATATCCAGCCGGTTCTACCATTTTCGCTCAACGAGGACTGGAACCTCATCTCTCGCACGATTCTGCCAATCATTGATCAACACGGGTTGGTGCCGGGTGGTGGCGCCGATAAAAGCGGGGTAGGGGATACGTCTCAAAGCTTCTTCTTCTCACCGAAAAAGCCCACCGAGGATGGCTGGATCTGGGGCGTAGGGCCGGCACTGTTGTTGCCCACTGGCAGCGACGAGTTGCTCAGCAGTGAGCAGTGGGGGTTGGGACCGACAGCGGTTGCGCTGAAGCAGGCTCACGGCTGGACCACGGGCATTCTGGCCAACCATATCTGGTCACTGGATAACAGCCCGGCCGACGACAAGGAGAAAGTGAATCAAACGTATCTGCAACCCTTCCTGGTGTACACCACAGCGACTTACACAAGTTTTGGCATTAACACGGAATCCACTTATGACTGGGAGACCAAGGAGTGGAACGTGCCGCTCAATCTGTTCGTGACGCAGCTGTTCAAGGTCGGCAAGCAACCCATGAGTCTTCAGGTGGGGCCGCGCTATTGGGCAGACAGTCCTGAAGATGGAGCACATGGCTGGGGCTTTCGAGTGGCATACACGCTACTCTTCCCTAAATGAAATGCACCGCTGCAAAAGTACGCAGCTCCCGTTCCTGATCGACTGCGGTCTCCGGCCGAGCCACTCATTGTTTTGCATAAAGGCCTGAAAAAATGGATCGCGTAGAGCCCCAACTGATCCTCAAGACCACGCCGCCGCGTGGCCAGAAGTCCGCCCGGATGCGCAGCCGGCTGGCTATCGATACCCCGGAGCTGACCGACAAAGTGGTGATTGCCGTTCACGCGCCGGCAGGTTTTGGCAAAACGTTCCTGTTGACCCAGTGGCGCCGGGAGTGTTTGTCCCACGGCGCAGTGGTGGCGTGGCTGACGCTCGATGCGCATGATGATGGTGCCCGATTTGTTCAAGGGTTGGGAACGGCCATGGCGATTGGCAGCGGTCGGCCCAGAGTGTGTAAAAACAGATGAAAACATCGTCGGCACGTAGTGCCGACCGGTGTTGGCCAGCTTATTAAAACCTGAAGCGCTCTTGTAGCTCCAAGCGGCCCCTACAAGCGCTAGCAAGGCTCCATAGCTTGATAAACGGGGCAAACGGCAGCCCTTTCAAGCCATCAGCGCGTTCATCAGACCCCGTGCACCGAGGATCTTCATCACCCTTTTCCAGTTGTAAGCGAGCACATTCAAGCTCATTTCGGTGCTCACCCCAGCGAGCCGCCGCGTCAGAAAATGCGTCGCACCCATCCATTGTTTGAGCGTCCCGAAGGGATGCTCGACCGTTCGTTTGCGGATGCTCATCATCTGCGGCGCATTGTTCAGGCGGGCCTGCATTTCCTTCAGCACCGCCTCATGCTCCCAGCGCCGAACCTTTCGCTCTCTGGCCGGTGTGCATTGTGCTTTTATCGAGCAGGCCCGGCAGTTGGAGCTCCAGTAACTGTTCAGCGTCCTGCCGTTATCGACGTAAGCGTTACGCCAGGTCAGCACTTCTTTGGCGGGACAGATGTACACATTTTTGTCCGCGTCGTAGACGAAAGCGTCATTGCCGAAACGGCCATCGAATTTGGCCCGCGAGCTCAGCGTTTTCGGCACATAAGCCGTGATCCCTGCCTCGTGGCAGGCCAGGATTTCTCCGCTTTTGTAATACCCGCGGTCCGCCACCACCGACAACGATTCGAGTTGCATCGCCTCACGGGCCTGCTCGGCCATCGAGCTGAGCTGATCACGGTCGTGACCGACATTGGTCACCTCGTGCGCGACGATCAAATGGTGCTTGGTATCGACCGCCGTCTGCACGTTGTAACCCACGATTCCATTACCGCTCGTCTTCATCGAGCGAGCGTCCGGGTCGGTCAGGGAGATCTGTTTGTCCGGCGATGCTTCAAGCTGTATTTCAATCTCCTGAAGCGCCTTCATCTGCTCCTTCAGTTTGGCGATTTTCTCTTCCAGGCCGCCTTTGGGCCCTGAAGACGTGGGCTCTTCCCGATCAGCCCCATCCAGCGCCTTTAGATAACGGGCAATGCTTGATTCGATGTCTTCCATCCGGCGCTTCAGCTTGGCGCTGGTGAAATTGCGGTCGCGGTGGTTCACCGCCTTGAATTTACTGCCATCGATGGCAACGAAATGTTCCGAGAAAAGCCCCAGTTGCTGACACAGCACAACAAACTGCCGGCAGACGCCTCGAATGGCTTTGCCGTTGTCTTTGCGGAAGTTGGCGATGGTCTTGAAGTCCGGACTCAGGCGACCGGTAAGCCACATCAGCTCGACGTTGCGCTGCGCCTCGCGCTCAAGGCGCCGGCTCGACTGGATGCGGTTGAGATAGCCGTAGATGTAGATCTTCAGCATGACTGCAGGGTGGTAAGCCGGTCGGCCCGTTTCAGCGGGGACAGCGCTTTCAAAACCCAAGGTGATCAGGTCGAGTTCATCCACGAAGACATCGACAACACGCACCGGATTGGTGTCGCTGACGTAATCGTCCAGGCTCTCGGGGAGCAAGGTAGTTTGACCTCGGTGTTCACCTTGGATGAAGCGTTTCATGGGCGACCCTTGCAATGAAATCCTGGGGAATCATAGCAAAGGTTTATCTTGGGTTTTTACACACTCTGGGCCGTCCTTTGCTCGCGCCTTCGAGCGTATTCCGGGGCCGGGGCGCGATGAGTTTGAAGGCTTGACTCAGTGGTTGGCGGAAGTGGCGGATATGGGCAGTGAGACTGTGTTGATTCTGGATGAGGCTGACGCCTTGCCCGAGTCGACCGTGCGCCATTCGCTGACCTACCTGTTGCATAACGCCCCGGCCAACCTGCGCATCATCATGGCCTCACGGGCGCGTTTGAATCTGCAGGTAGCCGACCTCGCGGCGAGAGGGCGGTACGCGGCAATCACCGCCTCCGCACTGCGGTTTGGCGTTGAAGAAGCGGTCGCGATTCTCACGAGTCGTTTTGGCAAAAAGATCGATGCCGACCTCTGTGTGCGCCTCAATGAGGTTACCGAGGGCTGGCCCCTTGGCTTGCAGCTGGCTATTTCGGCGATGGAAAAGAGTTCCAGCCTGGGGGCCGCCGTCGAGGAACTGTCGAAATGTACCGGTGATATCCAGGGTTATTTCGTCAACAGCCTGATGGCACATCTGCCCGAAGAACAGGTCGCATTTCTGACGGGCATCGCGCTGTTGGAGATGGTTCAGCCTTCTTTATGCATCGCGCTGACGGGTAATCCACGCTCGGGGCAATTGCTCCAGGAACTGTGCGTCTCGACACCGCTTTTTGTCGAGAGTGTCGACAGCGATTGGGTGCGCATTCATCCATTAGCCCGGGAGATCCTTCTGGGTCGCTTTGCAAAATTGCCCCCAGAGCAGCGTCAGGGTTTTCACGAGCGCGCAGCGATTTGGTTGCAGCAGCACGAGTTCCAGGAGCAGGCTGCTCGCCAATACCTGTTGGCCGGGTTGCCGGAGCCTGCTTACGCGATGATCGAAAAATGCCTGTACGACGTGATGCTGCGCGGACAGTTCAGTCGAGTGCTGGAATGGGTCGAAGAACTTGAGCCCGAGACCGTGTTGTCACACCCGCGCATTTGCCTGGCCGCCGCCTGGGCACTGGCAATGGGCGCGCGTCAGGCTGAAGCCGCGAGGTTCATTACGGTCATCGAGCAACATCCGTCTGCCGATGAGGCCACCCGTTGCGAGGCTGCTGCCATTGAAACCGCCGCCGCCTATTTTGCCGACCATCCGGACGAGTCACTGGCACTCATTACGCCATGGGTTGAGCGGTTGCCTTCGTTCCCGATCAAGGTACAGGCCATTGTGGCGAACCAGATTGCTCGACTGACCTTGTCTCAGGGCCAGCCGGAAAAAGCCCGGCGCATCTTTCAGCGCGCACCGCATTACACGTGGAGCCCTGGACTGGATGCCATTCGCGGATTTGGCGAGTGGGTGGTTGGACTGACGTACCTGTGGGAGGGACGGATGCTGTCATCGGAAACTGCCTTACGGGCCAGTCTTGTGCTCGCTGAGCGAGATATTGGCCGCCGCAGTCCTATCGCCGTAATGATGGCCAGCACCCTGGCACGGTGATGCTTGAAAGAGGGGAAATTCAGGAAGCGAGCACGGTGTTGGCGAACCGGATGGACATGGTTGAGCGTCTCGCTTCGCCTGCGGCCATTGTGCTGGGATACATCACCGCATCTCGGCTGGCTTTCATGCAGGGGCATGGACATCGCGGCCAGGACCTTCTCGATGCGTTATTCGAGCTGGGAGAAGAACGCAGCATTCCACGGTTTTGCATCGCATCGCTTGGCGAGCAGATTCGTCTGCATGCCTTGCAGGGGCACCGCGATAAATGTCAGGCGTTATGGCAGCGTCTGGAGGCTGTTACACCAGTCATTGCCCGCGAACGAACGGGTTTGCTCGGTCCGGAACTGGCCTTGATGGTTGGCATGGCCAACACTTATGTCCTGCTGGCCAAGCGTGATTGGCAGGCCATGCTAGTGGAGCTGGAAAAAGCCAACGCAGTGGCCGAGACCCTGCGCCGTGGCCGCGATAGTGTGCAAATCAAATTGCTCAAGGCCTTGGCACTCAGGGAGACGGGCGAAGAGGGTACGGTCTGTTTGCTGGAAGCCGTCAGCCTCGCGCAAGAGAACGGTATGCAGCGCGTGGTGCAAGACACCCATCCGGCCCTGATCAAGTGGGTACAGGCGCTCCAACGTGAAACGGTGGAGCCGGTCGCGGCGACACCTTCACACGTGCCGGTTTCGCGACCGGAGCCCGCCACATCGAGCGTGTCTCCCAGTCGTCTGCTGACACCCAAGGAGCGGGAGGTGTTGCAATTGCTGGCACGCAATCTCTCCAACAAGCAAATCGCCCTGGCCTTGAATGTCGGCGAGGGAACGGTGAAGTGGCACCTGAAAAACCTGTTTGGAAAATTCCAGGCCGGTACACGGCAGCATGTCGTGGCGCGTGCATACATGCTGGGGATTCTCGAAACAGCGGGCTGATGCCGTCCATCCTCCGCGAGATCCGTATGGATCTCCCTTCAATGCCCCCTGTCCTGTTTTCAAGCCCCCCTGCCAATGGGGGTTTTTGCAGTTCGACTACCCAATAGTCTGGCCCCAACAAGAGCGCAACTGCGCATCGGCTGGTGGGGAGCAGGATTATGTCTGAAAGAGTGCTGATCGCCGGCGCGGGAATGGCGTCGTTTCTGCCGCTGGGTGGCTGTGACAGTCATGCAGCGTTGGCGGGGCAGGCCATTAGCGCGGCGCTGGCCGATGCGCGGATCGACTATGACCTGGTCGACCAGGTATTTACCTCCTGCGTCCACGGTGAAGCCGGTATCGCCGAGCAGATGTTGTCGCAGATTGGCTACTCCGGTGTGCCGGTCTTCAGCCTCAGCGATGGCTGTGCCTCGGCCAGCAGCGCTTTCCATCTGGCGCGCAATAGCGTGCTGTGCGGTCAAGCCGAATGCGTGCTGGTAGTGGGCGTCGAGTGCATGCCGGCAAGCATTTCCAGTCGTGAGTTTTTCGGTTTGAAAGAGCTTGCTCGCCAGGAGTTGGCCAAGGCCGGGCAGGGCGACAAGTCCATCGATTTTATCGAACGTCGACAAACGCCGGCGCTGCTGTTCGCTGCTCAAACCAGCTGGTTGTTGACCCGTTTGGGTGTTGCCGAAAGCAGCTTCGATCAAGTGCTTGAGCGAGCACGCACCCAGGCTGGGCACAACCCTCACGCCATATTGAATCGGGTGCGGGATCGCGATGGCTGGCTCCCGCCTTATCTGTGTCCGCCGGCCTGCGGTGCGGCGGCCATCTTGATCTGCACCCCGGCCTTCGCGTTGCGATTCGGGGCTCGGGCAGATGTCACCGTGCTGGCGAGCGCCAGGGGCAGTGACAGCACCTCGGAGCAGGAATCAGGTTGCGTGCTGGATGTGCTGGGACGAGCGACCACCCAACGTGTGGCGCAGCAGGCCTACCAGCAGGCGGGAATCGGCGCGGAAGACATCGACGTTGTTGAACTTCACGACCAAAGCGTTGGCGATTTCATGGTTAGCAGCGCCGCGCTGGGCTTTTGCAGGGAAGACGAAATCGACCGGTTCGTGCAGCTCGGTCACCGCCTCAAAGGAAAGATGAATGCGGTGAATCCGTCGGGTGGATTACTGGGACGTGGTCACGCCCCGGGGGCCACCGGAGTGGCGCAACTGGTCGAGCTGGTCTGGCAACTGCGCGATATGGCTGATGGCCGACAGATTCCAGGAGCCCGCACGGCACTTCAGCACAGCACAGCCCTGGGGCGTGCCGTGTCGGTCACCCTTTTGCAGCGCACCTGAGAGGAGGCTCAGAGCGCCGTGATTCAACCCATGACTTTTCGTAAACCATAGAGCAGGTGGCACGTTTGATGAACAAAAATAATAAGATCTGCCATGCAAACTTCCGTAAGGGGTTGTTGACCTCCGCCATACTTACCGGCCTGGGCATCGCGCCTGTACACGCCGTCGAGATCAACACAGGCAATGAAGACTTTACGGTTTGCTTCGACAACACGCTGAAGTTCAACTACGCCCAGCGCGTAGAGGCGCCCAACAGCAAGTTGGCCAATGCGTGGAACAACAATGACGGGAATCGCAACTTCTCCTCCGGCAGCCCGGTTTCCCAGCGGCTCGATGTGTTGTCCGAACTGGACGTGGTTTACAAAGAGAAAGCCGGTTTCCGTGTCAGTGCCAACTCCTGGTACGACCACGCTTATGACGATGTGGGCAGCGATAATGCGTCGACTAACCAGCTCAACAATGGCAGGCCGGATTCCCGTCACCAGAGCGGGTACGCCGATCGGTACTACAACGGTCCTTCTTCGGAAATTCTCGATGCCTTCGTGTTCGGCAGTACGGAAGTCGGCGATGAATCGCTGCTCAGCGGCAAGGCGGGCAAGCACACAGTCTACTGGGGCGAAAGCCTTTGCCCATGGCAACAGTTATGGCCAGTCCGGCCTGGATCTTTCCAAGGCGCTGGCGGTGCCGGGAACAGAAGCCAAAGAGCTGTTCATTCCGCGTAACCAGTTATCCGCGAGCTTCACGCTCAACCCGGAACTGACTCTCGCCGCGCAGTACTTCCTGGATTGGGACGCCGCGCGGTTGCCGGAGTCGGGTACGTACCTTGGGTTCAACGACGGCCTTCAAAGTGGCGGGCACAACCTTTCATTGATCGCTGCGCAGAACCCGTTGTTTGGTGCTCCAGGCCCCGTTGGTGCAAACCAGTTCCTGCGCCTGACCAATGGCCATACCTTCACCCCGGACAAGCGCGGCGACTTCGGTTTGATGGCCAAGTGGAGCCCGGAGTGGCTGCAAGGCACCCTGGGTGTCTATTACCGCAAAACCTCCGACATCCTGCCGAACCTGGCCTTGCAGCCAACCGCTGTAGGTCCTGCGCAACTGATCTCCGGCAACATCGGCGGCTATAACCAGTTTTATGTCGATGACATCGATATCTATGGCATCAGCCTGTCGAAAAGCCTCGGTGGAGTCAGCGTCGGTTTCGACTTGAACTATCGCCACAACATGCCGTTGGCCAGCGTCGCGGCAACCGTCAACCCAGCCGCCGGGGCCGCCGGTCTGCCAGGGTTCATCAGCAGCTTTGACGGTGAAAACGGCGTAGCCCGAGGCAATACCGTGCATGCGGTGCTCAACGGCCTGACCACCTTTGGCGACACACCGGTCTGGGACAGCTCGTCCTTGCTGGTTGAACTCGCCTACAGCCGCTGGCTGGACGTCACCGACAACAAACAGCTGTTCAAGGGCGAAGACTGGTATCGCGGTGTCGACAAGGTCACCAAGGACAACTACGTCGTCGGCGTCAACTTCAACCCGACCTGGTATCAGGTGTTCCCCGGCATCGATATGTTCATGCCGATGACCTACAACGTCGGCCTCAACGGCAATTCCGCCATCCAGTTAGGCGGTAATGAAGACTCCGGCAGTTATTCGGTGGGGGTCGGCATGGACGTCCACAACCAGTATCGCTTCGACCTGAAATACGTAGACAACTTTGGTCCGTTCGACACCTGCGGCTCCGCTGGCGGTGTGGGCGCACAGGGCCAGGGCGCCGCACCAGGTGCCAACGGGCAGTACAACTGCGTACCGGGGCAGACCACTGCCTTTGGCGGTACCCAGCCTCAGCTCAAGGATCGGGGCATGGTCACTTTTACGTTCAAAACGACCATTTGATCGAAGTCTTTGCTTGATAGCAGGAGTCACTCCATGAAGTTCGTAAATTCTCTATTGTTCACTGCCTTGACCGTTGCCATCGCAGGCGTGTCTCACGCGGCAGTTTCTCCCGGCGAAGCCGCAAAACTGGGGACCAGCCTGACCGCCGTCGGCGCTGAAAAGGCCGGCAACGCCGACAGCACCATTCCGGCCTACACCGGCGGCCTCACCACGCCGCCCGCCAGTTACCAGTCGGGCAGTTCGTTTCGTCCGGACCCTTTCGAGGCCGACAAGCCGCGTGCCGTCATCGATGGTAAAAACATCGCCCAGTACGCCGACAAACTGACCGCCAGCACTCAAGAGTTGCTCAAGCGTTACCCAACGTTCCGGGTCGATGTATTCCCGACCCATCGCAGCGTTGCGCTGCCGCAGCGGTTGCTGGATAACACCGCGAAAAACGCCGTCGGCACCAAAACGCTGGAGAGCGGTGTCGCACTGGAAAACGCGCTGCCAGGCGTACCGTTCCCGATCCCCAAAGATGGCTATGAGGCCATGTGGAACCACCTGCTGCGCTATCAGGGTTACGCCACCAACTTCAAGTACGATTCCTGGAACGTCGACGGTTCCGGCAGGGCGATTCTGGCCACGTCTGGTAATGCCTATCTGGAATACCCGCTCTACGATCCGAACCGAACGGAACCGGCGAAAGAGACCGATCTGTTCTTCAAGACCAAACTCTATTACCAGGCCCCGGCCCGTCGCGCAGGTGAAGCCATCCTGGTGCAGGATGCCGTCAATCCGCTGAAAATGGAGCGTCGTGGCTGGCAATACCTGCCAGGCCAGCGCCGCGTGAAACTTGCGCCGGACATCGCCTACGACACGCCGAACCCTGGCTCGGCCGGCGCTTCAACCTATGACGATGCGTGGGTGTTCAACGGCGCAATGGATCGCTACGACTTCAAACTCGTTGGCAAGAAGGAAATGATCGTTCCTTACAACACCTACAAGCTGAACTATCACAAGGAAGCGGCGGACATCACCACGGCGCACTTCGTCAATCCTGACTTGATGCGCTGGGAATTGCACCGCGTGTGGGTGGTCGAGGCCACGTTGAAACCGGGCAAACGCCACATCTACAGCAAACGTACCTTCTACCTCGACGAAGACAGCTGGATTGCCCTGGCTTCGGATGAATACGACGCCAGCGGCAAGTTGTACCGCGGATCCTTTGCGCACCTGGCCTACAGCTATGACGTGCAAGCGCCGAACTCCGACAACCACATGATTTATGACTTCGTTTCCGGCAGCTACAACATCACCGGCATCTACGGCCCGTATGGCGGCGTCAAGTACATCGACCCGCTTTCGAAAGCGCAGTGGGCACCTGAGTCATTGGCCGGCACGGGTATTCGCTAAGCCATTACGCAGGTGTTTTTTGTCGCCGACAGTGTCTCGCACTGTTCGGCGGCTTTTTTTGCCGAGTAGACCTCATGAATACATTTAGATGGATAACGCTCACTACGCTAGCCGTGGCATTGGCTGTGCCCTTTACCCGGGCCGTGGTCGCCGCGGATTTTGTCGATACGTTGTCGAGCCCGGCGATTCAGAGTGAAAAAGCCATTAACGGCATGTTCACCGGGTTGGCCAGTGCGGGCAAACGCCTGGTCACCGTGGGCCAACGCGGCCATATTTTTTATTCCGATGATGCCGGCCTCCGCTGGCAGCAGGCACAAGTGCCGGTGAGCTCCGACCTGGTGGCCGTGCAATTCCCGAGCCCGACGCAAGGTTGGACCGTCGGGCATGACGGCATCGTGCTGCGCAGCGATGACAATGGCGAAACCTGGAAACGTCAGCTCGATGGCCGTCAGGTCGGGCAGATTATGCTCGAACACTATCAGCGGCAAGCGGCGCCGGATGATGCGTTCTTAGCCGAAGCCCAGCGAATGATCGATGACGGGGCGGACAAGCCCTTTCTGGACGTGTGGTTCGCTGATGAGAAAACCGGCTACGTCGTCGGCGCATTCAACCTGATTTTTCGCACCGACGATGGCGGCCAAACCTGGGTTCCGTTGATGGAGCGTACCGACAATCCGGGGGCACTGAACCTCTACGCGATGCGTGCCATGGGCGATGACCTGTTCATTGTCGGCGAACAAGGCCTGGTGCTGAAGCTGGACCCGGCGACGCAACGATTCGTTAGCGTTCCAACCCCCTACAGTGGCAGCTATTTCGGCATCACTGGCAAGCCGGGCGCAGTGCTCGTTTACGGCCTGCGGGGCAATGTTTACCGCAGCGTCGATCATGGCGCGAACTGGGACAAAGTCGAGTTGGGCCTGTCGTCGAGTCTCACTGCGAGCACGGTCACGGCCGATGGTCGAATCATTCTGGTCAGCCAGGCCGGCCATATCCTTGTCAGCTCCGACGACGGTGCAAGTTTCACGCAAAAGCCACAGGACCGCTTGGGTCCTGCTGCTGCGGCGCAGGTGACCGGATCGGGTTCGGTGGTGGTCGCAGGCACTCAGGGCTTGCGCCAGTTGCCTTTCGAATGAGCCCCCTTCACAGAATAAAAAGAGACGAGCCACGTCATGGGTAACTACAACCTCGATACGATGCCGGTGATCCGAGAGCTCAAGGGCTTCGATGCACGCTCCGGCAATTTCCTGGAACGCCTGATTTTCAATAACCGCCTGCTGGTGGTGTTGGTCTGCCTGACTGTGACGATACTGCTGAGTTATTTCGCGGCCACACGGCTGACACTCAATGCCAGCTTCGAAAAGATGATTCCGCAAAGTCAGCCGTACATCAAAAACTATCTTGAGAATCGTCAGTCGCTACGCGGGCTGGGCAATACGGTTCGGGTGGTGGTGGAAAACACCGACGGCGACATCTACGACCCGAAATACCTGGACGTGCTCAAGCAGGTCAATGACGCGTTGTTCCTGACACCGGGTGTGGACCGGGCGTGGATGAAGTCATTGTGGACGCCGGCCGTGCGCTGGACCGAGGTCACGGAGGAGGGCTTCCGTGGCGGCCCGGTCATGCCGGATTCTTACGACGGCTCGGCCAGTGGCGTCGAGCAGCTGCGCTTGAACATTGCTCGTTCGGGGATCATCGGCAGCCTGGTCGGCAACAACTTCAAATCGAGCATGATTGTGGTGCCGCTGCTGGAGAAAGACCCGGTCACCGGCGCCGCGATCGATTATCACCAGTTCTCGCGCATGCTCGAAGAACAGCTGCGCGACAAGTTTGAATTTGCCGGCTCCAGCGCGAAACACAAGGCGGGGGAAGAGGGCAAAGGCCCGATCAAGATCCGCGTGATCGGTTTCGCCAAACTGGTGGGCGACCTGATCGATGGCCTGCTGCTGATCATGATGTACTTCGGTGCGGCGGCGCTGATCGCCACCGCTATTATCTACGCCTTCACCCGTTGCGTGCGCAGCACCGCGCTGGTGATTCTGTGCTCGGTGGTGGCCGTGGTCTGGCAACTGGGCTTGATCACCTTGTTCGGTTACGCACTCGATCCGTTTTCGATCCTGGTGCCGTTTCTGGTGTTCGCCATTGGCGTGTCCCATGGCGCGCAGAAAATGAACGGGATCATGCAGGACGTCGGACGCGGCACCCATCAGCTAATCGCCGCGCGTTATACCTTCCGCCGGTTATTCCTCGCCGGGCTGACCGCGCTGTTGGCCGATGCCGTGGGCTTTGCGGTGTTGATGCTGATCGACATTCCGGTCATCCAGGATCTGGCCGTCACCGCGAGCATTGGCGTGGCGGTGCTGATCTTCACCAACCTGGTGCTGTTGCCGGTGTTGCTGTCCTATTGGGGTGTCAGTCCGAAAGCGGCGGCGCGCAGCTTGCGTCAGGAAAACAGCGAGCTCAAAGGCAAGGGTCTCGGCAGTCTGTGGAACCGGCTCGACCGTTTTACCGAACGCCGCTGGGCGACGGTGGCGGTGGTGGTTGCGGGGTTGATGGCGGTGGGTGGCTTCGTGGTCAGCACGCACTTGAAGATCGGTGACCTCGATCCGGGCGCGCCTGAGCTGCGTGCGGATTCGCGTTACAACCGCGACAACGCCTACATCACGGACAACTACTCACTGTCGAGCGACCAGT
Organism: Pseudomonas sp. LBUM1649; assembly: GCF_059716155.1. Taxonomy (NCBI): domain Bacteria; kingdom Pseudomonadati; phylum Pseudomonadota; class Gammaproteobacteria; order Pseudomonadales; family Pseudomonadaceae; genus Pseudomonas; species Pseudomonas sp. LBUM1649. The sequence goes on along the minus strand of NZ_CP166807.1, from coordinate 3,819,393 downwards.
TCGCGGTGATGGTCAAGACCGCCAGCGAAGGCTGCCTGAAGTACGAAACCCTGGTCGAAGCGGACCGCCTTGGCTGGTTGCTGCAGCAGCAACCGGGGGTGCAGACCACCGTATCGCTGGTCAATGCCGTGCGGCAGATCACGGCGGGCTCCTATGAAGGTAACCCGAAAATGCTGACCATCGCGCGCAATCAGGATGTGCTGAACTACGGCGCGCAGCAGGCCTCTGTTAACAACCCCGAATTGTTCAACAACGACTGTTCCATGATGCCGGTGATTGCCTATCTCTCCGATCACAAGGCTGAAACCCTTGATCACGTGGTGAAGGTGGCCGATCAGTTTGCCCGCGAGCACAGCAACGACGATCGTCAGTTCATGCTCGCCGCGGGTAGCGCCGGGATCGAAGCCGCGACCAACATCGTCGTGCGTGATGCCAACCGCACCATGTTGTTCTACGTGTATGGCGCGGTGATCGTGCTGTGTTTCATCACCTTCCGCAGCTGGCGTGCCGTGGTGGTGGCCGTGGTCCCTTTGATGCTGACGTCGATTCTCTGCGAAGCGTTGATGGTCTGGCTGGGTATGGGCGTGAAGGTCGCCACCTTGCCGGTGATTGCCCTGGGCGTCGGTATTGGTGTCGACTACGCGCTGTATCTGCTTAGCGTCCAGTTGGCGCAGCAACGTGCGGGGCTGTCGTTGACCGAGGCCTACAAAAACTCCGTCGCGTTCACCGGCAAGGTCGTGGCGCTGGTGGGAATCACCCTGGCGGCGGGGGTTATCACTTGGGCCTGGTCACCGATCAAGTTCCAGGCGGACATGGGCATCCTGCTTACGTTCATGTTCATCTGGAACATGATCGGGGCCTTGGTGTTGATCCCGGCGCTGTCCCATTTCCTGCTTCGGCGTGTTCATTGACCAGGGCATGAAAAGTCCGGGAGTGCTGGAATGTTGTCGGGGGGATTGGGTGTATATCCGTTATTTGGGTGATGGCCTCTTATGATTCCGCCTTTACGGCGGGTCACTTGGAAGAGCCCTGTAGGAGCGAGCCTGCTCGCGAAAAACCTGAGAGCACCGCGGGGTGTCAGGCTCCCCGCGTCATCGTTGACCTCCATCGCGAGCAGGCTCGCTCCTACAGGGCTCTTCCAAGTGACTCGCTGTAAATGCGAAACCCTAGGTGGCCGTTACCGCAGAAACGGATATGTACCCAATCCCATTACTTATCCAACGGCACGATCAGCGGGCCAGCAAAGGCCTGCATGATCAAAGATGCGGGTTGCTTGTGACTCACCAGTTTGGCAATGGCATTCATGTACGGCGTGAGATGGCGAAAGTATTTCTTGTAGCTCGGGCACAGATAGTTCAGCCCCGGCTCGCCGTTTGGCGCATTCATGAAGCGGTTTTTCGGGCACTCGCCATGGCAGGCGAAGCGGTAATCGCATTGCTGGCAATACGTCGGCAGCGTCTCTTCCTTTGCTGCGCCAAAGGCATGTTGCGCGGGGGTGGCAAGTAGTACGGCGGGGTCATCGGTCTTCAGATTACCCAGTAAGTATTCGGGGTACATGTAGTGATTGCAGGAGTAGACATTGCCGTCGTGCTACACGATCGCCGCTGTGCCGCAACGGGGGCTGAACAGGCACACCGACGCTGGCAGCTGGCACCATGAGGCCAACGCCCATTCGAAGTTCATGACGTGAACCTCACCGACATCCTGACGCACCCACTCGTCAAAAATCTTGATGAGAAAGTCGCCATAAGCCTCTGGCTCGACCGTGTGTTCTGTCACCACTGCAGGCTCTGGCACCGCATGCAAGCGCAACTCCGGCGGGACCGCGAAGTGCAAGCCCTGACTGACTTGCGGGGCGCTCGGCTGGCGCTCCACCACTGGATTGAACTGGATATGACGAACGCCTTCAGCCTTGAGGAAGCGATAGATTTCCAAAGGGTGGTGCGCGACATCGCGAGCCACGGTAACCAGCACATTGAAGTCGACACCATGCTGTCTGAGCAACCCCAGTCCGCGCATGACCTCGTCGAAACTGGAGCGCCCACGCTTGTCGGGGCGATACAGATCGTGGACGAAACGTGGACCATCGAGACTGATCCCGACCATGAAGCCTTCACGTGCGAGGAAGGCGCACCACTCGTCGCTGAGTAAGGTGCCATTGGTCTGCAACGTGTTGCGAATGACTTTGTTCCCCGCGAACTGACGTTGATACCTAATCGCACGCTGGAAAAAGTCCAGACCGAGCAGCGTCGGCTCGCCGCCTTGCCAGGTAAATTCGACTTCGGGCGTGGGTTGGGCTTCGATGTAGCGTTGCACATACTGGCGCAACACCTCGTCGGTCATGCTGAAGCGTTCCCGTGGCGGATAAAGCTGTTCTTTTTCCAGATAGAAACAGTAACTGCAATCGAGGTTGCAGATCGGCCCGACGGGTTTGGCCATGAGATGCAGGCCCTGGGGCGGGGTTTCGTGGGTAGGCATGATGGCAGGCTGCGTTCGGACCGCTCGGCGGATCGCTGCGGTTAGAACGCCAGAGGCTAGGGGCTGAACCTGTGTTGGCCGCCCCCCATGATTGGGGGGACGGCGATGGTCCGCCTCTACTTGACCTCTTCGACCTCATAGTTCACGTAACCGAATTCACTGCTGCGCGCTGCCACGTATTTGCCGTTTTGCTCAAAGACGGTGGCCTCGAAGGGCGAGCCGCCGAGGGTCGTCACCAGATGCCCGTCCTTTATTTCGTATTTGGCCGGCACACCGAACTGGCCCCCGTGCAGCATGTTCAGGTATTCGCCTTGCGCAGCCGGTTTGCCGTCGACACTGGCGACCACGCGCTGGCCATCCGTACCATAGACAATTTCAAAGGACTGGCCAGTGACCGTATTGCGTACCTTGATCGTTTTACCCGCTACATAAGCCTGGAGTTGTTCGTTGGTCAGCGCCTTGGCTCCGGCCGCTTTCAGATCCTCGATGGTTTTACCGTGCGCGGTCAACTTGCCATCCTCGGCGTTCGGCGAGTACCAGATCGGTGAGGTCCAGGCGCGTTCCTGGACCGTGGCGGAGACATCGGCAGGCGGCGCCACTTTCAACTTGGCCGCGTCATAAGTGCTCCACCGTGGTGTCGGGATCTGTAGCACACGGGCGTAGTAAAAGGCATGTTGTGCCGGATCGAAATCCGGATCGACCCAGACTTTTTTCAGCTCCGTGGAACCGATGGTGTTGGTGTAAGTGGCCTTGGAAATATCCACCGTGGAACCCACCGCCGGCACCTTGCCAGTGGCCGGATCCGGTACGCGATCACCGGACCACGCAACGTCATGGATCTTCTCGAAGGTCTGGCCGTTTTTGGTCCAGCCCTTGATGATTTGGATTCGGTCGAGGTTGCCGTCATCTGCATCCTTGACTGCCCATACCACGAATGACGGCGCCTCTTTGCCGGTTTTTTCCGGCAAGTCCCCACCCATGGGAACACCCTTGGCGTAGGCGGCATGTACCCAGTTTTTTTCGTTCCACAGAGCGCTGTCGAAGCCCCAGCCACCAAACAGGCGCACGGGAATCCGTACGCCGCTGGTGCCATACACTTCTTTGCGTTTCATCGCATCGAAGATCGATTCACGGGTGTTTTCTTCAGCCCATACCCCAGCCAGGCCGGAGGTGCTGGTTTGCAGCGCCGCCATGCCCGAGTTCTTTTTACCGGAAAGTCGAAGTTCCGGGGTGCTGTCGGTGAACCCGTGGGAGCCGAAGTTATTGTTCTGGGCGTACGGAATCACCCCGTTGTGAGAGTCGCTGGCGGCTACTACGCCCATCTTGTAGGGGTTGAAGCCTTTGGCTTCTTGCAGTGCCATACCGTTTTGCCAAGCCTGGCGCACATAACTGCCATTAAGTTTGGAGGTGCTGTTGTCCAGGCCGATCAGGAAACTCATGATTTCGTAGTTGGCAAATTCATCGGTTGGCGACAGCTCGGGGTGGGTTTCGGAGGTGCCCTTGACTTGGTGAATCTCGGTCAACGACTCGTTGCGCATCCGTGTTTCGGCCCAGGCGGCATCAATGGGACGGCCACGATCATCTACATCCACTGGAAACATGATGCCGTTGCTGAGGTTGGCATTATGGGAAATTGCCAGCACCTCATTGCCCTGTTTGCGCTGATCATCCATCCAGACCCAGAGGTCCTCTGGCTTGTTCGAGTCCAGTGCCGTAAAGGGCAGGGCGGGGGCTTTTTTCGAATCGCGGAAGAACACGTTTCGGTGCATGTTTTGGTTGCTCGGCGCCGAGGTCCATTCATACGCGACGAAGGTCGTGAACTTGCCGGGCTTGTAGTATTTATCGGCGATGGCAACGGTTTGTTGCCAGATGCCGCCCGCAATTTTCGGGTCGATCAGCTCTTGAATCGGTTTGCCGCTGATACTGCCGGCAATCCACTTGAAGATCCGGTTGAAATCCTCCGGGGTTTTGGCGATCAATTTCTTTGCGATGGGGAGTTTGCTGAAGTCCGATTCAGGATCATTCGCCAAGGCGATCACCCCAACATATTCCGAGTGATCGGTCACGCCATGAAAGTCCAGCGGGCGGCCCTTGAGCTGTACTTCAAACCCCATCGGGTGCATGACTGGCATGCCCAATGAGTATTTGTAAGCTTCCTCAGGCCCGACCAGGTGGTTACCAATGAGGTAGGCATCGATCGACCACGACGTGTGCGAGTGCGTCTGGCCAAAGTAAACCTCGCGATCCGGATTGCCGTCCGCTACTGCCAGTGTACTCACGGCGAATGTTAGTACGACGTAACTGAGCAGTGATTGTGCGGTGAAGTGATTGTTGGTTTTCATATTCCACGTCTCCGGAGTACGGCAATGACAGGACGGTGCAACTCAGGACCAAAAACTCGAAACTCGCTCGAAAAACCAGAAGGCGGCCAGCGTTCCCAGCCCATAGGAAGCAATGGGCTGGGCATACAGGACTGCAGACCGTGGCAGTCGACAACGCAGCAACAGTTCTCTAAAGCTCAACACCAGGGCGACGAACATAAGCTGGCCGATTTCGACACCAACATTGAAGGTGAGCAACGCCAACGGTAGGTCCCGTTGCGGCAAGCCAATTTGCGCCAGCGCACCGGCAAAACCAAAGCCGTGCAACAAGCCAAAACAGAACGCTACGACCCACGGCCATTGCGCAGTGAAGCTGTGTTCACCGCGATTTTTGCGGGCAATTTCAACGGCCAACAGCAGAATACTCAAGGCAATTGTCGCCTCGACGGGAGGACCGGGAAGCCGCACGGCGCCTAGTGCTGCGAGCGCCAGGGTGATGGAGTGGGCGAGGGTGAATGCGGTGATGGTTTTGACCAGCATCCAGCCGTTGCGCACCAGCAGTAACAATCCAAACACGAACATCAGGTGGTCGAAACCGCCGAGGATGTGCTCGGTACCGTGAACCAGAAACGCACCCGCCACCGAAAACGCTCCCGGCGTGGCGGTGATTTCAAACCAGGGTTGCGCGGGTTGCACAAGCGTGGTCGACAGGGTCCCATCCAGACGCGAAATACGTACCAGCACGTCGGTGATGCTCGCTTGCAAGCCGATAAACTCGATACGTTGCCCCACCAGCCCGGCGGTACCGGCATCAATCACTCGGCGTTCAATCAGTGAATCGTTCAGCTCGCTTTCTACGGGCTCGACGACAGTTCGCACACTGTCGGGAAATCTCAATGCGATAGGCAGGCGCATTCCTGAGAGAACCGGCGTGCGCCAAAGTATGTCGTAGCGCCCTGGGGCGGTTTCGTTGATTTCCATATAAGCGGGGCGGGATTCATGAGCTAAGGCCGTTTGCCCCATGAGCAGAAGAAAAAACAGCAGCCAGGCGGACCGGCCCATTACGGTTGCTCCGTTTGCGTGGTGGCAATCGCGCTGGCTGACGTCGGCATCACCACCACCACCTCATAGCGCGCCTTCAGTGCCTCGAAGTTCGAGCGTTTCGATTCGGTACGTTGTTCGGAAAACCAGTCGGATTTGACTTGCTGGGCCACGGTCTCGAATGCAGGTGCCGGTGGTTTTGCCAGTGCCTCAATCCAGACAAGATGCCAGCCAAAACCGGACTCCACCGGGCCCACCCAACTTCCCGGGGTTTGTTTAAACAATGAAATGGCGAACTTTGAACCAAATACCCGCGCCACCTGATCCTGGGATTGTTCGGTGTAGGCGTTTTTGAACATGAAAGCATCGCCTTCATCACTGTTTTTGTCTGTCAGGCCGGCCAGAGCTGCTTGAGCCTGTGCTTGCGCCTCTGAACCGCGGTTGTCGGAAGCGAAGAACAGATGATGGAAGGTCGCCAATGGCGGCGGGGCGTATTGATCCTGATGTTGGCCGTACCAGGCTTCAAGCACTCCCGGTGCGGGTTCGCGAAGCGACGCAACGTCTTCAGCGAGGAAATCCATCTTTTGCGCCAGACGCCGGCGAATGATGGTGTCGTCCTTGTCCAGGCCGAGTTTCAGTGCTTCGCGATAAAGAATTTCCTCTTTCACATACTCATCAACCATTCCTCGCAATTGCTGGTCTGTGGGAGCGCGCTGCCACCGCGCCAGCCAGGAAATTTCGATGCGACGAATATCATCGACGGTAATTTCAATGCGTTGGGGATCCTCGTTAACCGTTGAGCGGTGCAAACCACCGTAAAGCACGAAAAGTCCAAAACCGGCTATTAAAAAATGCACTAACGGTTCACGAAGGCATCGCTGGTAAAAAGGTCGGGAGGTTTTTATTTCAGAGACTGATAAGTTCATGACTTTTTTGCCCCACGCTTAACTCGAACAGGTTCGATGCGAACTGGAGTATTGCCGTTAGCCCAAATCTTTCCACCGAGGTTAATCACGATAAGAACTAATACTTAGAAGCAATAGTATTAAGGCAATAGGCACCGCCCAGGTTAAACCGGGCGGCATTGAAACTAAGGCATGTAAGTCACATGAACATCATTGACCTTGCCGTTGAAGGCGAATGGCGCGCGGTCGAAGTGCAACTTCCTTCCCGTCAAGACCCAGAGCCAGGTTGGCCGGTGCACCGGATTTGGCTGACGACATGGCGGTCAACACTTCGATGCTCACTTTACCTGCGGGGACCCGCGCGGCCGACTTCAACTTGACTCGGGCAATGGCCAGCGCGTTGTACTCGTAGACCAGGAAACCGTCATCCATATACAGACTGACGCCACCGCCGATGCCGCCAAGGGCATACAGTACGTCTGAAGCGTTTGCGGTACCTCGGCATCCACCATTGTCTCCGTTTTTTTATTATACGGCACAGCCGCCCAGTTGATCACCGGACGGCTGAGAGATTGGTGAGCAGGTCAGACCGAAAAACTGGTGATGTCTACAGGCGCGATATCATTGGCTTCGCAGAACGCCAGATAACGCTGCACGCTGGATTTCCAGTTCTCGATAGCGACGATGTTGTCGTTCTCATCGACGTACAGCAGGTCACCCTGGGTGATGTTCAAGGTGATGATTTCATCGCCGTATTCGGGCAGTGCGACCGGGGTATGGCTGGAACCCGCAGTTTCGAATACCACGCCGCCTTGCTTCGAGACCCAGTCGTGTTCCAGGTACTTCCAGCCACCCTTGATGGTGTAAACGATCACGGTACCGCAGTGGTGGTGCTTGGGCAGAACGGTGCCCGCCGGCGCCTTGAGCAAGGTGATGGTTTCACCGCGAATCGGGTCGCATTTGAGGTATTTGATAAAGACTTCATCGCTGTATGGCGCGAATGGAACCCACGGCAGGTCTTCGTCGTTGATGGCGGCTGTGTCGATGTTTTCATAAAACATGCTTGTTGTTCTCTTGTTGGGTTAGGGGGGGCACGGAAGAGGAGTGATCAATAGCGTTGAACTGCAGCCAATCGGCTACTGCTCAAGTACCGCCAGAACAGCACGGCGAAGGCGATATCACCCGACGCCAGCGCCGGCAGTTGCCAGGGGATATTGCCCGCCAGCCAGTAACCGCCAATGAGTGCGACGACCATGATTTTCGAAGCAAGCCCCAGTCCAATGAACGGGCGATAGCGCACAGGATCGACGCTGACCATCCAGTAAGCCCAGCCAAACATGACGACCATCGCCATGGTGATTTGAATGAACAGCGTCGAGGTCGGGGTGATTTCCAGCCCCATCAACGCGGCGATTGCAGGCGTGGCCAACAGCATCGGCAGGCCTGCAAGCACGTTGAAGCAAGCAGCGGTCTTGAACAGTCCTCGGGTGTGAGCGGATTGCATAGTCATCTCCTTCAAGCCATCAGTTTGAGCAGTTTCGGGTAGCTGTTCGGAAACAGTCGACTCACCCAGAACACCGTTCTCGATTTGTTCCCGGTCATGATGCGTTTCGAGCCTTTGCGCAGGCCTTTGATGATGTCGGCGGCACACTCTTCAGCGGGGGTCAGCAGCATGCCGGCGGCGAGGGCTGCGAATTTTTCTTCTTCCGGACCTGCGGCCTTGCAGCGCCGACTGGACTTTTCGATGTTGGTCTTGATCCCGCCAGGGTGAACGCACACCGCGCGCACGCCGCTGTTCTCCAGCTCCGACCACAGGCATTCGGTCAAGCCACGGATGGCAAATTTCGACATGTTGTAGGCACTCTGCATCGGATAGCCCAGCAGGCCGAAAATGCTGGAAATGTTGACGACACAGCCTTCGCGCTGCTCCAGCATCATCGGCAGGAATGCTTTGGTGCCATACAGCACGCCCCACAGGTTGATGCCCAGTTGCCATTCGAATTCTTCGACGGACGTGTTGGCGACCGTACCGACGACGGTGGCGCCTGCATTGTTGATGACGTAATGCGCGGTGCCGAAATCGCGCTTGACCTCATCGGCGTGGGCTTGAAACGCCTCCCATGACGCCACGTCCAGTAGGTAACGTTTGGCGTTGCTACCGGCGGGAAGTCGCCGCAGGGTTTCGTCGAGACCGGCGCTATTGATGTCGGAAAGGGCGAGGTACGCACCGACCTCTGCCAGTTGAATCGCCAGTTCCCGGCCAATACCGGAACCTGCGCCGGTAATGACGACCACTTTGTTTTGAAACATGTCTTTTATCCTTCTTGTTTTGATGTTTCGCCTGCCATCGATAATCGAAGAGCAGGGGACCTATTTGCTGAGAATGTGAATAGCGACGGCGGCCTCTTCGATGCCCTGCAATCCGCCACCGTTTTCCTGAATGGCATGGCGCGCGCCTTCGACCTGACGCTTGCCGGCCTCACCGCGAAGTTGCGTGACCAGCTCGCAAAGCTGGCCGATGCCGGTAGCGCTGATGGGATGCCCCTTGGATTCGAGACCGCCTGAGGTGTTGACCGGTATCCGCCCGCCAAGCGTAAAGTCGCCGCGTTCGGCGCACGGCCCACCCATGCCAAGTTCGGCCAGTCGCAGGTTTTCGACCTGGATGATTTCCCCCATCGCCGACGCGTCATGCACTTCGGCGACATCGATATCCTCCGGCCCCAGGCCGGCGATGTCATACGCGTGATCAGCCGCCAGGCGAGCGATGTTCAGCTCCGGCTGATCCAGCCGACGATGGCTGAAGCTACGAATCACGCTGGCGGCCACCTTGATACAACGACTGCGATCGGCGCCGATGCGCTTGAGTCCTTCCTCGGTGCAGATGATCGCGGCGGCCGCGCCATCGGAAAGCGGTGCACACATCGGCAAGGTGATCGGGTAGGTGATGGGTGGTGCCGCGAGGATTTCTTCGATGGAGAACGCTTTGCGAAATTGCGAAAACGCGTTGTGCACCGAATGGGTGTGGTTCTTGGCCGAGACCGCCGCGATCTGCCGTTGCGTGGTGCCGTAGGTTTTCATGTGGTAACGGCACATGGCGGCATAGATCGCCATGAACTTGCTATAGGGTTTGTCTGACTCCGAACCTTCGGGAATCTCGACGCCTTGACCCATGTTGACCAGCGTCTGATAGTTCTCTTCGATGCGAGACACGTCCCATCCCCCGTCGAAAATCTGAAAGGCCTTCAGCTTGTCCGGGATGTTCATTTTCTCTGCGCCCAACGCCAGCGCAACGTCGGTGGTGCCGGCCTGAAGGCTTTGCAGGGCGAGGTTGAACGCCGAACTGCCCGAGGCGCAGGCGTTTTCAACGTTGTAGACGGGAATGCCTTCGATGCCGATCTTGCTGAACACGACCTGACCCGGAATGGAAATCTGGCCTTGCAACGGTCCGTTGGTCATGCCGGCGTAAAAGGCGATGCCCAGATCCTGGCGACTGCAGTTGGCGTCTTTCAGAGCGCCTTCCAGCGCTTCACGCGCAAGATCGTCGACGCTGCGTTCCAGATGACGCCCGAAAACCGTCATCGCGATGCCGGCAATGTAGATGGTGCTCATGCAACTCTCCTGAGAGACGCCGCATGCCTGCGGCGCCGTTCTACGATGGTTGAGGTGAAGGTCTGCGAAATCAGATCTGGCGTTGGGCGCCATCCCAATACCGCGCACGCAGATCTTTCTTCAGGACCTTGCCTACCGGGCTGCGTGGCAGGGTGTCGATGAAGTCCACGGATTTTGGCGCCATGACGCCACCCAGTCGGGCCTTGCACAGGTCGATGAGTTCTTGTGAAGTGGCGGTATGGCCCGGGTTGAGCTCGACCACAGCCTTGACCGCTTCACCCCATTTCTCGTCGGGCACGCCGATGACGGCGCAGTCCTGCACGGCCGGATGACTCCACAGCACTTGCTCGACTTCGCTGGGATAAACGTTGAAGCCACCGGTGATGATCATGTCTTTCTTGCGATCGGTCAGGTGCAGGTAGCCTTCGGTGTCGATGTGGCCGATGTCACCGGTGTGCAGCCAGCCGCCGACGATGGTTTGCGCGGTCACTTCAGGCTGTTTGTAGTAGCCCTTCATGATCAGGTCACCCTGCACGCAGATTTCACCGGGTTCACCCCGGGCCAGAATCAGCCCGGCATCGTTCATCACTTCCACCCGGATCAACGGATTCGGACGGCCGACCGAGGACAATCGGCTGTCGCTCGCCAGTTGACCATCAACCAGATGCTCGTCCGGGCGCAGGTAGGCAATACTGGCTGGGGCTTCGGTCTGGCCGTATCCACCGGTCATGATCGGCCCGAAGACTTCGATAGCCTTTTTCAGCTTCTCGACGGACATCGGTGCAGCGCCGTACAGCAGGTATTTCACCGAGGAGAAGTCGACGGTTTCGATCCCGGGGATTTCCAGCAGCTTGTAAATCACTGTTGGCGGTAGAAAGAATTCGCTGACCTTGTGTTGCGCAATGGATGTGAGCATCAGCGCCGGATCAGGCTTTGGGAGCACAACAACCGTGCCGCCTTGCGCCGTGCAGGGAACCGCCAGCAGGCCGGCCGTGTGGGTCATCGGAGCGGCGGCCATATTGACTGGCTTGAGCCCATCGCGATAAGCACAGGCCAGCATGAAATGCGCAATGAAAGTTTGCGCACTGCGGTGCGTGTTCATCACGCCTTTCGGCTTGCCAGTTGTGCCGCCGGTAGGCGAAAGCATGACCACGTCGTCCATGTCATAGGCGACATCCGGGCGCGTCGATGGCTGGCCTGCCGTCCAGGTATCCAGCGAAGGTGAATCGCCATCGGTGGCGTCGATGCAGATCCAATGCTTGATCTTCGGCAGCGCAGGACGAATGTCGGCCATCACTGCGGCGAAGTCATGCTGGTAGAACATCACGTCGCAATCGAACGCGTCGAGGATGTCGGCATTTTCCTGAACTGCGTTGCGCGCGTTGACCGGAATCCAGGTCATGTTCGCGCGCCACAATCCCAACGTGCAGGCCCAGGCCGTCACGTCATTGCCGGCCCAGATCGCGCCTTTGGTTTCCTTTGGCAGGTTCAGCGCCAGCAGCGCGTTGGCGATGCGGCAGGACAGTTCGCCGATTTCATTAAACGTAAACGACCGCTCGCCCTGGATGTAGGCAATGGCCGCCGGATCCATGCGCCAGCCGCGGTCATAAAAATCGATAATAGCCATGTCAGTTCCTGTGCCCCGAATCAGAGCTGGGTAACGGTGGCGCGAGCCAGACCACGTTCTTCGAGGAAGCCCAGCAGGTAACGATGACCAAAGGCTTTGGAGCCGGAAACGAAGCCGACCTTGTTGGTCTCGCCATCGATCAGCTTGATCGCAGCAGCAACTTGCAAAGCGCCGGTGGCGATGTAAGCGGTGGTGCCATGCACGGTGGCACGCACGGAGGAGAGCTGGCCGCGACCGATGGCGGTATCGACCATGCGCACGATGGTGGTGCGCTCGCGCGGTGGCATCGTCGGCGTGGTCGACTGGACCATTTGTTGGATAACCCCGTCTTGCTGCTCCGGTGACAGGAATTTGTACTCCGACTCCCACTTCTGACCAATGGAATGCACCATCTGCATCACGTTATTGTCGTAGAAGCCGACGCAGGAAACGCAGGAACGTACCCGTGGATCATTCTCGAAATATACCGGCAGCGAGGTGCCGCCCCATGGCAAAGCGAAGACCGGGGTCAGGAATTCAGGCGAGGCGATGTTGAAAGAAGTACCCAGCGGGTGAGGCACGAGCTTCTTTTCCCACAGGTAGCATTGCTCGGACCGCAGCAGTTCGAAAATCGAAGCAGTCGAGCCAACAGTGATACCCGCTGCGCTGCCACGAGGGCCGCGGCACAGGGTTGAGGTTTCCAGTGCATCGATGCCCGGGTGTTCCAGGGCCAGTTCGGCGGCGATTTCAGCGTAGGTGTACATGTACGACAACGAAGGTGAAACCACCAGGCCGGCCTGGGCATACAGGTCGCCGAACTGCTCACGCACGTTGCGCATGTACCCTTGTTCGCCGGTTGTATCAAGGTGGTGGCAACCCGCCTTGAGTGCGGCTTCAACGGCGGTCAGTCCGAATTTGACGAACGGGCCGACGGTGTTGCAGACGACCTTGGCGCCTCTGAACGCGTGAGTCAGCGCTTCGACGGTGTGTTCTGCTTCGATGATTTCGTAGGTGGCCGATTCAAGACGAACCACCCGTTGCGCCATCATTTCCTGAGTGCGGCGGGCATCGCGGGCCACGGCGGTGAACGGGATGTTTTGGTCAATCAACCAGTCCATGGTGAGCATGCCGGTGTAACCGCTGGCGCCATAAACAACTACAGGGTATTTAGCCATTTCGTGTCTTCTCTTGTTTTTGAGTATTGCTGGATGGGATGTCGAGGTCAGTGCTGCGACCAGCCTTCGGCATAGAGCTGTTGGCATAACAGGCCAACACGCATCGTGATGATGTAGTTCTCGCCGTCTTCGATCAGTGCCGAGCGGGCGTCGCGCAAGATCTTTTCAATCGGGTATTCACGGGATGTGCCCGCGCCGCCGAACAGCTGCAGGGCTTCGCTGACGACCTTCATGCACTCTTCGGTGACGGTTACTTTGGCCGAGGCGGTGGCGTAGGGATGGGTATGCGGGGAAAGGCGGGCGTAGGCCAAAGAACGACGCGCGACGCCACGTGACAACTCGACGCGGCGCATCATGTCGCCCAGGCGATAGCGGGTCAGTTGATGGTCAATCAGCAGCTGCCCGCCTTGTTTGCGCTCGTGGCAATACTGCAGCGCCAGCTCGAAGGCCGAACGCGCGACGCCGGTAAATATCTGCGACATATGCGTGCCGGCGTAAGACCATGCCGACGATTGATTGCCGTAATACTCGTCTTTCAGCGCGACGGCAAAGCGTCGAGGCACCGTTACGTTGTCAAAATAAATCTCGCCTTGGGGCAGCGAGCGCTGGCCGATCTTGTCCAGTGGTTTGCCCCGGGAAACACCCGGCAGATCGAGCGGGATAATGACCGCAACACCATGAGGGCGACCGTCGGCATCGAAGTAACCATCACCATAATCGGCGGCGATGTAAGCCAGGCCGACCTGCGCCACGGCACCGTTGGACACCCAGGCCGAACACTGGCCATTGATGACAATATTGTCCTTGTCGACCCTGGCGCTGAGATTACCTTTGTTGCCGACCTGATCCTTGGGCCATTCGCGCTTCATGTCGTAGACCATGATGTCGCTGCCCTTGTCCGGATGGGTGATCATCCAGCAACCGATCTTGCCGGTGCACAGCTCCACCAGTTCTTGATTGCCGACAGACATCGCCATCTGCAAAGGAAAACCCGCAGCACCCAACGAAACGCCCAGGCCGGCATCGCCCCAGCCCATTTCCTCGCCAATCAGCGACTCCAGCCGAATGGCGACATCGGGTTCAAACTGCGAAAAGAAATCAGGATCAAGCCCCAGCTTCGCGGCTTCCTGGTAAACCGTCCAGAACGGCGAACCGGGCGCGCAGACATCGGCGGCGCTCATTTTGTCGAGCTCTTGGCCGATGGGCCGCAGGACGTTTTTGGCGAACTGATGCACAGAATGCTGGACGGCGCTTTCCACTTCGTTCAGCGGCGTTTCGAAGCCGGTCAGTCCGACATCCGGTAGCTGTAAGGTGTTGTGCAACTTGATCATAGTCATACCTCGCCGACAGTGAATGGCGTTCAGATGCATCTGTCTTCTGGGGTGGGAAAATGACGTGGTTTGAATGTTGAAACCCCCCCATTGGTGAGGGGGGAGGAGCGCGCGCGGGGAGCGTTTACTTCCGGGTTGCGGAATCAATACCGGAACTTCGAGCGTCGGCTCCTGGAGAGGACCCATGAAACCCTTGGTTGTTCTGGTCCGCAATTCCAGAGTTGGTCCGCAATTCACTTGGTTGGCGAGACCTTTTTATATCCCTGGCCCTGTCAAAACTTCCCCGCAAACATTGCCACCGACATTGGTGTGCCATCCTCGGTAGCGAAAAGTCTCACATGACGTATGCGAAGGGACGCAAGGCGGAACAAAATGCCGGGCAAGTGATAAGATCCAAGGATTCAGGGAGCTGCTGGCTGAGTCGTTCGGCAACAGGGAAGTTAATGTGGGGATCTATGAAGGATGACCTGAGAAGTCAGGCGCTAGACAACTGGCGAAAGCTGTTCGCTATGCCAGCAAGTCTTATAAGTGCTGAAGCCCGCTATGAAAATTTGCTGAGGATGGCAGATCATATGGAGAGTACGGGGCTTATCAGTAGCGACGAGTGGCGCAAGCTGGTACAGCAAGCCGGGACCTCTTTTGCCAGCACTGCGCATTGTATGCGTGGCGCTGACCGCAAATGAAAAAGCCCGGCACTTGGCCGAGCTTTCCAATCACGTAGCCAATTCCCTTTGGCTGACTGCATTGTGCTTGGTCAATGTGACAATCCTTCGCGCCTTCACCTGATCCGCATAACTCGTCAGCAGCTGATTTTTTACCTCAATGGAGAGTCCTGCGACTCTCTCCAATCCTGATCCGATCAAGCGCCCGATTTAAAGCGTCCAAGGCATCGAGGAGGGCTTTCGCCTCAGCTTCCCGGCCGTCCCCCCATAGGCGTTCAGCCATTTTGTTCAGGGCCTGGATAGATCTTTCAATGTCTGCAGCGGTTGCTATAGGGGCGTCTGTCTGCCGCTTCACCTTTTACCTCGAGCCAGAACGCTGGTCCTTTTAGTTGGGCATTGGAAGGGTGATGCCTTCCTTCTCCAGATCTTCGCGTACCGACTGGAACTTCTGGTACTTGGACAATTCGATCGGGCCGTCATAACTCATGCTTTGCAGTTTGCGCGGAGGATACTGGACGTAGGTTTTCATCAGCGTGGTGATTGCCATGCTGATAGGCACCATCGTCCAGGTGCGCTCGGTGTAGTTGTTCATGAAAATGTCATAACGCTCCTGCGGATCCTGCAGCAGGTCGAACACTTGTGGCACGGTCGCCACATACTTGGTCGGGCCTTTCCAGCCTTGGTTGGTGTCGACGGCCAGGCCACCGGTCACAGCGCCATTGTCGCCACGCAGGTTGAACACCGCCTTGTAATTGCCCACACGTGCAGCGCCTGGGGATAGCTCGTTCTCGGTGAAGTAGAACCACTCCTTGCGCGGATCAGGGCCGGTGCCGAGCAGCACGGGCGTCATGTCGTAGCTGTCGAAGATGATCGGTTTGCCTTCGCGATCCTCGTCCGGAAGTTTGATCCCGGCAACGGAGGCGAACGTCGCCATCAGATCCAGGCCACCCATGATGTCGTGGTTTTTTGTATTCGGTTTGATCTTGCCGGGCCAGGCCATGATCGCCGGAACGCGGTTACCGCCTTCACGCACCGTACCTTTGGTACCACGGAACGGCGTGTAGCCAGCGTCCGGGTATACGTCCTGCCAGGCGCCGTTATCGGTGGTGTAGACCACCAGGGTGTTTTTATCCAGACCGAGCGCTTTGAGCTTGTCCATGATGCGACCGATGCGGGTATCGAGTTCAACCACAGAGTCTGCGTACTTCGACTTGGAGATCGACTTGTGCACGAACTCCGGTGCCGGCATGTTCGGCTGGTGTACCTTCATGAAGTTGACGTTGATGAAGAACGGCTTGGTGGACTTGGCCGCAGTGTCGAGAAACTCCATCGTGGCTTTCTCGACATAGCTGTCAAAGAACGGAATACCGACTACCCCAGGTTTGCCATCGATTACTGGCGTGTCGACGTACTGACCGTTGATTTTGAATTCCTCGACCGGTTTTTCCCCGGCTTTTGCCGACAACGCGCCTCGCGTCACCTTGGTGAACATCGCCCGGGTTTCGTCATCCATGTCCGGGAACCAGGTTGGGTCCGCGTAGGTGTAGGCGTTCAGGTGATACAGGCCGACGTACTTCATCACGTCGTAGCCTTGAGCATTGGGTAGCGCGTAATCGTCTTCACCCAAGTGCCACTTGCCGGTGAAATAGGTGTCGTAACCACCGGTTTTAAGTACCGATGCCAATGTCCATTCAGCCGCCGGCAAGCCGCCGCCCTGACCCTGGAACGCGACCGTGGTCATGCCGCTACGGTTTGGAATGCGCCCGGTTTGCATGGCGGCGCGGCCCGGGGTGCAACTGGGTTGGGCATAGAAGGAGTAGAAGGTGGTGCCTTCTGCGGCGAGTTCGTCGATGCTCGGCGTTGGCATTCCTCGACCTACGCCTCCGCCGTAGGGGCCCAAGTCCCCGTAACCAGTGTCGTCGGAGACGATGAGCAGAATATTGGGTTTTTCTGTCTGTGCCGCCTGAGAAATGCCGTTGAGTGCCATGAGCAATGAACATGCGACGTAGAACCTGGTGCGGTGCGTGTGCCGTTTCATACCCGGTTTCCTTTCTCTGGATTCGATCCGTTGCCGGACCGCTCAAACCTCGAGCGAACAACAAGGACCCAAGTGAGTACCACCCAACCATGAGCCTGGACAGTTCAGGAAACCTTATGAAAGCTGAACAGAATTCCCGTTCACTATTCAAGGCAGCCGTTGAAGATTAGACCGACAAATTCCGCCACGCGCGGCCGCAGACCGCGAAATAGACGACGTTCGTCGATTTTTTTGGAAGTAACTCATAACACCGCGCAGCCGCCGTTCTGCCGAAACCGGGCTGTCGCACAGGCTCTGTTCAGAACCCGCTTTCGCGCATCAACACCGCCAGAAGGTGGGTCGCCACATCGCCCAGCACACTGCGTCGTTCGCCTTCGATTTTCAGATGGCCACGGGTTTCGCGCAGACTCGGCCACCCCATCAGCGTGTAGCGGGTCGATCCCCCTCGACAGGAGGGGGCATCCTTTGGCAGGGGTGGGTGACAATCGTTTCCCTGTGGCAGGGGTAGCACGCGCCGCTCCAGACTCGCCAGTTCGTCACAAGGGGCTCTTGGTGAACAAGAACAATCTAAAACACATGGGCATGCTTGCTCTGTTGGCAATGCTCTCCCATGTCCAACTGTCCGCTGCAGAGGCGCTGACACCGGCTGAAGCCCGGGTCATCGCCAAGCAAGCCTACATTTATGGCTTTCCCCTGGTGGACCACTACCGCGTCCAGTACACCTATTTTCAGGACCGGCAGCACCCGGAATTCAAGGCGCCGTGGAATACCCTGCACAACACGGCGCGTATCTATACCCCTGACGACAAGGCCTATCCGACACCCAACGCCGATACGCCGTACTCCCAGCTTGGCGCAGACTTGCGTAGCGAACCGCTGGTGCTGACCTTGCCGGCCGTGGAGAAGGGACGTTATTACTCGGCGCAGTTCGTCGATGCCTACACCTACAACTTCGGGTACGCCGGCAGCCGCACGACCGGCAATGGCGGCGGCACCTTCCTGCTCGCCGGACCCGACTGGAAAGGCACGGTGCCGCCGGGTATCGACCGTGTGTTGCGCTCCGAAACCCGCTTCGCCTTTGTCTTTTACCGCACACAGTTGCAGGGTGCTGACGACCTCGAGAACGTCAAGCGCATTCAGGCTGGCTACAAGGTTCAGCCACTGTCCGCGTTCCTTGGAAAACCGGCGCCTGAAGCGGCGCCCCCAGTCGACTTCCTCGTTCCGCTCAGCCCTGAAGCAGAACGAAACAGCCTGGCGTTCTTCAACCAGTTGAACTTCGTCCTCGGTTTCTGCCCGGAACACCCCTCTGAAATCGAACTGAAGCAGTCGTTTGCAAAACTGGGTATCGGCCCCGGACTGAGCTTTGATGAGCAAAAATTGCCCGACGACGTCCGTGAGGCCATCAAGGCCGGTATCGCTGACGCCTGGAAGGATTTCGACGCCCTCGGTCAGCAGGTCGCTCAAGGGGAGATTTCTACCTCGCGCTTCCTCGGTAGCCGCGAATTTCTCGGCAACAATTATCTGTACCGCATGCGGGCAACCGTCACTGGCCTCTACGGCAACGACAGGGAAGAGACCCTTTATCCACCGTTTTATCTCGACGCCAGCGGCCAGAAACTGGACGCCTCGCTCCATCGTTACACCTTGCGTTTCGCGCCGGGCCAATTGCCTCCGGTCAACGCTTTCTGGTCGCTGACCCTGTACGACGCACAACGTTTGCTGGTGGCCAACCCGTTGAACCGCTACCTGATCAATTCGCCGATGCTCGCGAACCTCAAGCGCGACCCCGATGGCGGCATCACGTTGTACATCCAGCATCAGCAACCGGGCAAGGAACAACAATCCAACTGGCTGCCGGCGCCTGATGGCCCGTTCTACATCGCGGGTCGCCTGTACTGGCCGAAGCCCGAAGCCCTGGACGGCCGTTGGCAAGCGCCAAAGGTTCAGCGCATCGATTGAAACTGCAAGAGCCATTTATCCCTGGCAACGCAGCCGGCCCGATGCGCTCGCCTATCGGTCCAGCAGAGGTGCCAGCAGTGCACACATGCCGCGCCAGTGCGAACCCTCCCAATAAACCCGTTGGCAGGCGTCGCAGCGCTGGAAGTGCGAATAGAGGGCGCCAACGCGTGGCGGCACCTGCGGCCTGGCCAGTTCCGGGCTGATCTCGTGCAGCGGCAGATTGCAATGAAGGCACAGGCTGAATGGCCGCGCGCTTCGCGCCAGGTCGAGGCGCTCGTACAATTCGCGCAGCTGCAGCGACGGTTTCAGGGCATGCACGTAACAGCCGTGGCTGATGATCCGCCGCTTGAGCAGGTCGCGGTCACGGGTTAGCACGATGCGTCCTTGCTGAGCAGCGATCTCGGCGATCTGGCGATCCTCGAAGCCATTGTCGTAGAGGGTGTCGAAGCCGCTCATGCGCAGCAGGCTGGCCAGCCCGCCCAGGTGCGCATCGGCAACGAAACGCAGCACCCGTAGAGGTTGCGCTCGAACCTTCAGCAGCGGGCTGATGTCCAGCGCTTCAAACTTGGGATACACCGCCAATCGGTCACCTTCAAGGATCACCCGCTCGAAGCCCACCGACTCGCCGTTGAGCAGCACCAGTTCAACCTCCGTGTGCGGTATCCCGAGCGCCTCGATCATGTGCTTGACCGTCGCCCCTCGCGCGCACTCGCAGGTAAAGGACTGCCGCCGCCGTTCGGCCGGCAGGAAGTCGTTGAGCTCCTCGTAGAAACGAAAGGTTGCACTGGTCATGCTGAACAGTATGGCAGGGCTGCGGGATGAGCGAGTCCAGTCCGGACATCTTCCAACAAACCCCAAACTACGATCGTAATCTATTTGTTCGACGCTCTACGCTCGGCGAGTGTTTGGGGGGCGCCAGTTGCAGCACTTACTTGGAAGCGATCGGTTTGCCGCTCCAGATCAGGATCAGTTTCCAATTGTTCGACGTTGGTGCCCAACTGTGCTTGTCCGCGCCGTAGTGCAATCGTGTGAATGCTGCCCGCAGTTTGCCGATCAAGACCCCCTCTGATCGGGGGGAGCAGGCGCCAGCTGGCAAAGAACACAATCGGCCCTGACGGCGTCCGGCAAAGTCTTTTTACGGTGTTGCGCCTTCTCTGGCCGATGCAGGCGGATTTTCATCAAGGCCGGACGCCGAGTAACGGCCATCGAGGGTTCGGTCCCCACGCACCCTATATCGACAAAGAAAGATTCGCCTACCCCGGAAAACCAATCGAAGGAAAGAGAGATGCTACGAACATCCAAGACGATTGCACTGGTGCTGCCGCTCGGGTTTGCCGCGCTATTAAGCACTGCTGCCCCGACTGCGCTCGCCCAGACCAAAGCAGTGTCCTTGCAGTCGATGGCTACGCCGGGGCCGGACGCGAATACCAGAATTACCGAGCCATACGCCCGTCTGGTTGCGCGCGATGCCTGGGTCTGGGCCTGGCCGATGGTGAATATATACAATCGGCGCCTTGCCTTCGCGAAGGCACCTGAGCAGGGCCTCATCGGCGGCGCACTGGCGATCGCACCGCACAATCGCCTGACCATGCTCAGCGACTACATCAAACCAGAGCAGCGCTCCATCGCCTGTCCCAACCAGGATGTCGTATATGGCGCTGGCTACCTGGCGCTCGACATCAGCCCGGTGGTGATCCAGGTACCAGACTTCGGCAAGCGCTTTTGGGTCTATCAGTTCTCTGATCTGCGCACTGACAATATCGCAGGACTAGGCGTGATGTATGACACCAAGCCCGGGTTTTACCTGGTCGTCGGACCGAACTGGCAAGGCAAGGTGCCCAAAGGCATTACCCAAGTGATTCGCACCAAATCCAATGCAGCCTTTGTCGGCCCGCGCGTCTTCCAGGATGACACCCCGGAGGACAAGCTAGCGGTGCAAGAGGTGATCCAAGGCATTAACGTCTACCCGGTCGCCGAATACGACGGCACCATGAAACGTCGCGACTGGCGCAAGTTGCCGATCTTCCCGAAGCGCGATGACGGCAAGGGCGAAACACGCTGGGTGCGCCCCGAGGTCTTTTTCGACCAGTTGCCACTCGTGCTGGAGCAGGCACCGCCGCTGGCCGGAGAGGAAGCGCGCTACGCGCAAGTGCTGGCGGTGATTGCCGCTGCGCAGAAAAATCCCGCGCTGAAGCAAGCGATGATCGACGAGGCGGAAAAAGCGGACCGGGAACTGATCGACCCTTTGTTAGAGTTCCGCAACTGGGGCATTCCACTACCCCATAACTGGACCACCATGACCAATGGTGCGCACTTCGGCACCGATTACTTCACGCGTACAGCAGTGGCGAAGTCGAACATCTTGGTCAATGCACCGAACGAGACGCGGTACTTCTATCAAGACCTGGACGCCGCCGGCACGCGACTCAACGGTGCGAATGCCTATACCGTCACTTTCGCGAAGGGACAAGTGCCGCCGGTAAAAGGGTTTTGGTCGCTGACTGCGTATGACGCGGCGCACTTTTTCGTGCCCAACCCGCTGAACCGTTACTCACTCGGCACCAAGAACAAGGACCTGAAGACCAATGCTGACGGTTCGCTGACGTTCTACGTACAGGCCGAGTCGCCCGGCGCGGACAAGGAAAGTAACTGGCTGCCGGCGCCGAAGGGGGCGGACTTTTCGCTTTTCCTGCGAGCCTATTGGCCGCAAGAAGCTATCACCCAAGGCCGCTGGACGCCGCCAGCTGTCGACAAAAGCGTAATGGTTTCCAACAATTGACTGAGACCTGACCAGACCAGCCACCACATTCGCCGCAAGGAATGCGGAGCTGCTGGCAGTCCATCGCTCTAATCCGCGGCTTGCGCGTATCACTGTCGTAAAACTGTAATGATACGGTCATACAATTGACACGGCTTCTTACACTTTCTTCAGTTGGCCTTTGGCCTTTTTCATGGATGAGCAAGTCCCATGCGTCGTGTCGTATTCAATCAGAAAGGAGGTGTTGGAAAATCCAGCATTGCCTGCAACCTTGCCGCCGTGAGTGCTGCCGAAGGCTACCGGACGCTGCTGGTTGATCTCGATCCCCAGGCAAATTCGACTCACTATCTCACCGGCCTGATGAATGAGGACATTCCTGCGGGCATCGCCGATTTTTTCAAACAGACCTTGTCCAGCGGTTTCGAAGGCAGGAAGAATCGCGTGAACATCACCAGGACGCCGTACGCCAACCTCGACCTGGTGACCGCCAGCCCCGAGCTGTCTGACCTGCAGTCAAAACTCGAGAGCAAGTTCAAGGTCAACAAGCTGCGCAAGTTGCTGGTTGAACTGTCCGAGGACTATGAGCGCATCTATATCGACACACCGCCGTCACTGAATTTCTACACATTCAGCGCCTTGGTGGCGGCGGACAGATTGCTGATTCCGTTCGATTGCGACAGGTTCTCTCGCCTGGCCCTGTATCGCGTCATCGCACAGGTAGAAGAGTTACGACTTGATCACAATGAGGCACTGACAGTGGAAGGGGTGGTGGTCAATCAGTTCTCCGGGCATACCGGATTGCACCAACATCTCGTGGATGAACTGTTGGCCGAAGGGATACCTCTGCTACCGGTTTACCTGAGCAGCTCCATCAAGATGCGCGAGTCTCACGCAGTGTCGGTTCCCCTTGTCCATTTTGCTCCTCGTCATAAGCTTTCGCTGGAGTTTGCCAACTTGCTGGACGCTCTGGAGCGAGCGGCTTAGGAGAGTTCTTCGCACAGGGCGCAGGTGCATATTTGGATTGGGTGTATATCCATTTCTGCGGTAACGGCCACCTATGGTTTCGCTATTACAGCGAGTCACTTGGAAGAGCCTGTAGGAGCGAGCATGCTCGCGATGGAGGTCAACGATGACGCGGGGAGCCTGACACCCCGCGGTGCTCTCAGGTTTTTCGCGAGCATGCTCGCTCCTACAGGGCCCGCCGCGATGGGCCATCCTTGGCCCAGAGTGTGTAAAAACCCAAGATAAACCTTTGCTATGATTCCCCAGGATTTCATTGCAAGGGTCGCCCATGAAACGCTTCATCCAAGGTGAACACCGAGGTCAAACTACCTTGCTCCCCGAGAGCCTGGACGATTACGTCAGCGACACCAATCCCGTGCGTGTTGTCGATGTCTTCGTGGATGAACTCGACCTGATCGCCTTGGATTTTGAAAGCGCTATTCCCGCTGAAACGGGCCGACCGGCTTACCACCCTGCAGTCATGCTGAAGATCTACATCTACGGCTATCTCAACCGCATCCAGTCGAGCCGGCGCCTTGAGCGCGAGGCGCAGCGCAACGTCGAGCTGATGTGGCTTACCGGTCGCCTGAGTCCGGACTTCAAGACCATCGCCAACTTCCGCAAAGACAACGGCAAAGCCATTCGAGGCGTCTGCCGGCAGTTTGTTGTGCTGTGTCAGCAACTGGGGCTTTTCTCGGAACATTTCGTTGCCATCGATGGCAGCAAATTCAAGGCGGTGAACCACCGTGACCGCAATTTCACCAGCGCCAAGCTAAAGCGCCGGATGGAAGACATCGAATCAAGCATTGCCCGTTATCTAAAGGCGCTGGATGAGGCTGATCGGGAAGAGCCCAAGTCTTCAGGGCCCAAAGGCGGCCTGGAAGAGAAAATCGCCAAACTGAAGGAGCAGATGAAGGCGCTTCAGGAGATTGAAATACAGCTTGAAGCATCGCCGGACAAACAGATCTCCCTGACCGACCCGGACGCTCGCTCGATGAAGACGAGCGGTAATGGAATCGTGGGTTACAACGTGCAGACGGCGGTCGATACCAAGCACCATTTGATCGTCGCGCACGAGGTGACCAATGTCGGTCACGACCGTGATCAGCTCAGCTCGATGGCCGAGCAGGCCCGTGAGGCGATGCAACTCGAATCGTTGTCGGTGGTGGCGGACCGCGGGTATTACAAAAGCGGAGAAATCCTGGCCTGCCACGAGGCAGGGATCACGGCTTATGTGCCGAAAACGCTGAGCTCGCGGGCCAAATTCGATGGCCGTTTCGGCAATGACGAGTTTGCTTACGACGCGGACAAAGATGTGTACATCTGCCCCGCCAAGGAAGTGCTGATCTGGCGCAACGCTTACGTCGATAAGGGCAAGACGCTGAACAGTTACTGGAGCTCCAACTGCCGGGCCTGCTCGATAAAAGCACAATGCACACCGGCCAGAGAGCGAAAGGTTCGGCGCTGGGAGCATGAGGCGGTGCTGGAGGAAATGCAGGCCCGCCTGAACAATGCGCCGCAGATGATGAGCATCCGCAAACGAACGGTCGAGCATCCCTTCGGGACGCTCAAACAATGGATGGGTGCGACGCATTTTCTGACGCGGCGGCTTGCTGGGGTGAGCACCGAAATGAGCTTGAATGTGCTCGCTTACAACTGGAAAAGGGTGATGAAGATCCTCGGTGCACGGGGTCTGATGAACGCGCTGATGGCTTGAAAGGGCTGCCGTTTGCCCCGTTTATCAAGCTATGGAGCCTTGCTAGCGCTTGTAGGGGCCGCTTGGAGCTACAAGAGCGCTTCAGGTTTTAATAAGCTGGCCAACACCGGTCGGCACTACGTGCCGACGATGTTTTCATCTGTTTTTACACACTCTGGGCCCAGCGCGGCTAACCCGGCATCCATGCCGATTTGCCCACTGCGCAGAACCGGAACGAAGCCTCTCGATATAGGCAAGAAGATCAAAAGCCAAATCAAAAGCCCGCGCGAGGCGGCCTGTCAGTCGATCTGATTGCAGGTCTGTCCGCGATCCAATTGTAGGAGCGAGCCTGCTCGCGATGGACGTCCAGACAACGTGTTCATCCAGACAGGGCTCGTTATCGTTGACGTCCATCGCGAGCAGGCTCGCACACAGAGGATCAGGTACACCCGTAAAAGTCAGGTCGGCTGTCAGGCCGCCTCGCTAATCCTGTTTGCCCTCACTGCTCAAATCTGCCTTGCGCCGATCACTGCCGTTAGGGTTGCCGACATCGATCAGTCTTCTTTCCAGCAGAATGGTTTGCAGGGCCTCGCGGTCTGACGGGGACATCTGATGCTCTCGCTCCTTGAGTTCAAGCAGGATCGGGCTGGACCACTGGCGATAGGTTTGTTCGGCATTACGAGTGGGTGACATCGTTTACTCCATGGGCTGATTTCTGCCAATCAAGACGCCTCGGTTCGATAAGCAAAGTGACCCTAGCCGAGGAAGGACATTGTTGCCAATGCCTCACATCGGACGGGCCAGTTGAGACCTGCTGATCGAGAATTCGCGCGCCTGGCACACCCATCACCCGACAGGATTGAGCCGACTGGATCGGCCCAATCCTGTTGCCTCTAGACAAAGGCCTGCCCATGAAAACCCCGTGGCAGCCGTTGCAGTCCTGCCATGGCGGTCAGCCGCTCGATCCAGGCTTGGCGCCAGTCATTGACTACATTAACGACTTTTGCCTTGCGTGCGGCACGGCGTGCAGCGCTACGTTCGGTTTTGCGCGCCTCTTTGTAAGCGTCGGTGTTTCGGCAGCTTCTGCATTTCACCCGATTCAGTTCCCGGGTGGAGGTGAGGTTGTTGCCCTTGTGACCGCAGGCCAGGTGCCCGCTGATTTTGAAGTGGGTGACCATCTGAACGCCTCCTTCGTGACGAGGTAATCATTGGACAACCCTGCTTGGGTGACGTTCGCTTTTTGCGGGCGCAAAAAAATCCCAGCGCCTGGCTGGGTTGGGGGGGCAAAGATCAGACAGACACACACGCGGTGACAATAGCGTCGCCGGTCATGCGTCCCCCGTCAGGTCGTGTCTGTGCATCGGTATCCAGATCGGAATCATCTGAACCGCGGCAGAGGCGGCTCGACTGGCCGCAGCGACGACAGGGTGTTGCGGATCAGGGGCGTATCCTTTTCGATGTCGTTCAGACGGTCACGAATTCTGAGCGCAGTCGGGTGTCCGCCTTGATGATCGACCCAGTCGGCGATTTCCTTGCACGCGGCAGCCAGGCGAACCTGACGGGAGTCGAGCAGGGTGAGCAGGGTGGTGATGGACTCTTTTTCGGACATGGGGAACACCTCCGTTGAAGAAACCTGAAGATTGGCAATAAAAAACCCGCCGCAAGCGAGCTTTCTACCGATGGGGCGCTGAACCTTCAGCCTTCTCAGTATAGACCCGTAACCGGTTCGCGAATGTTCTTCAGTCTTGCCGGACCTTCATTTGTGATCGGGCGTTGAGCTGTCGGCATACGCGTTGGGCATCGTATTCAAGATCGTATCCGTCACCGATGAAGCCGTTGGTGCGGGTATCGGCGATGCGGTACCAGAGAGCGGCCTCAGCGGGTTCATGCACGGTTTCTCCAGCCCGGCGTCCATGAATGATGATCTTGTTGCAACGCTTGACGACGAAAATGTCTTCCATGGCTTCACCGCAGCTGATTCGTGTACAGATCAACTATAGAAGTCATTTGCAATCGTGCAAAAAAATAGGCAGGTCAGTTCGTCGGTTCAGAGGCCATTTTTTCCAGCAGCATCGCCAGTGCGACTTCCTCCGCCCGCAGGTTTTTACGCAACCTCGGTCTTGGCAGTTGCGCCAGGGCACCGAGCAAAAAACTCTCGAGCACCGCCGGGTGGATGTAGCACTTGCGGCAGACCGCCGGGGTGTTGCCCAACTGTCTGGCGACGTCTTTCACCATCGCCACCACATGCTGTTTTGCCTGTGACTCGGGTTGCCACTCAAGCTCGCGCAAAACCGCCAGGGCCAGGGCGCTGCCGGCCCAGGTGCGGTAATCCTTGGCGGTGAAGTCGGCGCCGGTCAGGGTTTGCAGGTAGGTGTTGACGTCGGCGGAAGTGATCGTGTGTCGCTCACCGTTTTCATCAAGGTATTGAAAAAGGTTTTGCCCGGGAATCTCCTGGCAGCGCTTGATGATCCGCGCCAGTCGCCGGTCCTTCACGGTGATTTGATGTTCGACGCCACTCTTGCCGCGAAACTGGAACTGGATCGCACTGCCGTTGATCTCCACATGACGGTTGCGCAGGGTGGTCAGGCCGTAGGAGCGGTTGTCCCGTGCGTACTGGGTATTGCCGACGCGGATCAGCGTCGCGTCGAGCAAGGTGATGACCGTGGCCATGACCTTGTCGCGACTGAAACCCGGTGCCGCCAGCAAGGCTTCCAGTTGTTTGCGCAACTTTGGCAGGGCCAGGCCGAAATCCCGCAGGCGCGAGTATTTGTCGCTGTCGCGCACCTCTCGCCAGCGCGGGTGATAGCGGTACTGCTTGCGCCCGCGGGCGTCGCGGCCAGTGGCTTGCAAGTGCCCGCGCGGGTCGGTGCAGATCCACACGTCGGTGTAGGCCGGTGGTACCGCCAGGGCATTGATGCGCTGGATTTCGTCCGGGTCGACGATGCGCTGGCCAGTGGGGTCGAAATAGCAGAATTTGCCCCGCAGTTTCCTGCGGGTGATGCCCGGCTGGGTGTCATCGACGTAATGCAGGTCACGGGGCAGTGCATCGGGCATGGCGATTATCCTGGGCGAGGGATCGGGGGGCCGTTACAGCCATTGACCCCACGCCGCGGCAGTCGTGCCCACGGCGTTACGCCAGCACGGCCACGGCTTTGATCTGCGCCCAGAGATGTTGGCCCGGGCGCAGGTTCAAGTGGTCCCGGGAATAGCGGGTGATACGCGCCAGCAAAGGGCTGCCCGCGGCGTCCAGGCGCACCAGCACATGAGCGCTGTTGTCGGCGGCCATTTCACTGACCACCGTGACCGGCAGGCGATTGAGGATGCTGCTTTGCTCGTCGCCGTGCAGGCTGAGGCTGACATCCCGCGCCTGGACCTTGCAACGCAGCGCCTGACCCGCGGCCATCGGCGTGTGAGTCACGCGAATGTTCAGGTCTGTATCGGGCAGTTGCAGCGTCAACAACTGGTAGTGGGCGTCATAGGCAGCGACATGCCCCTGGATCACCACGCCAGCGTCGTCACCCAGCGCCAGCGGCAAGTCTAGGCGTGCCAGGGTCTGGCCAATGGGGCCGCTGGCCAGTGCCTTGCCGTCGCTGAGCAGGACGATGTGGTCGGCCAGTTGTGCGACTTCATCCTGGGAGTGGCTGACATACAGCATTGGTATGTCCAGCTCATCGTGCAGCCGTTGCAGGTAAGGCAGGATTTCGCTTTTGCGTTGCGCGTCCAGCGCTGCCAGGGGTTCATCCATCAACAACAGTGACGGGCTGGTGAGCAGGGCGCGCGCCATGCCGACGCGCTGCCGTTCGCCACCGGAAAGGTGCTGCGGATGCCGATCGAGCAGGTGACTGATGCCCAGCAGTTCGCTTGCGTGCGCCATGTCGACTCGGCGCTGTGGCTTGGGGATGCGCTTGAGGCCGAATTGCAGGTTGGCCAGCACCGACAGATGTGGGAACAGGCTGGCTTCCTGAAAAACGTAACCCAGTGCGCGCTTGTGCGGTGCGACGAAAATCCCCTTGTCGCTGTCTTGCCACACTTCATCGTTGACCTGGATAAAACCCTCATCGGCCCGTTCCAGCCCGGCGATGCAACGCAGGCACGTGGTCTTGCCGGAACCTGAGTGACCGAACAGCGCCGTCACCCCACGGCCAGGCAACTGCAAATCGACATCGAGGGCGAACCCCGGATAACTCAGCTTCAGACGCGTTTCAATCATCGATCAGCTCCAGCCTGCTTTGGTTTTACGGCTGGAGTACAGCGCCAGCAACACCGAAAAAGAGAACACCAGCATGACCCCGGCCAGCCAATGGGCCTGGGCATATTCCATGGCTTCGACGTGATCGTAGATCTGCACCGAGACCACTCGCGTCTTGTCGGGGATGTTGCCGCCGATCATCAGCACCACGCCGAATTCGCCGACGGTGTGGGCAAAGCCGAGGATGGCCGCGGTGATGAAACCTGGTCTGGCCAGGGGCAGGGTGACGCTGAAAAAACTGTCCCAGGGACCGGCGCGCAGGGTCGCGGCCACTTCCAGTGGGCGGGTGCCAATGGCGGAAAAAGCGTTTTGCAGCGGCTGGACCACGAACGGCATCGAGTACAGCACCGAGCCGATCACCAATCCTGCAAAACTGAAGGTGAGGGTGCCGAGCCCCAGGGATTGGGTGAACTGGCCGACAAACCCGTGAGGGCCGAGCGCCAGCAACAAATAGAAACCGATCACCGTGGGTGGCAGCACCAGGGGCAGGGCGACGATCGCCCCGACCGGGCCGCGCAGCCAGGACTGGGTGCGCGAGAGCCATAACGCCAGCGGAGTGCCAACCAGCAACAGGATGACGGTCGTCAGGGACGCCAGTTTCAGGGTCAGCCAGATGGCGGAAAAGTCGGCACTCGATAGCGACATTTAGATTTGATAACCGTAGGACTTGATGACGGCAGCGGCTTTTGGCCCCTTGAGGTAGTCAACCAGCGCCTTGGCGGCCGGGTTGTCCTTGCCCTTGTTGAGGATGACCGCGTCTTGTTTGATCGGGTCGTGCAGGTTGGCCGGAACGATCCACGCCGAGCCGCTGGTGATCTTGCCGTCCTTGTAGATTTGCGACAGCGCGACAAAACCCAGCTCGGCGTTGCCGGTGGACACGAACTGATAGGCCTGGGTGATGTTCTGGCCTTCAACGATCTTGTCCTTGACCTTGTCGGTCAGGCCCTGGCTGGCCAGCACCTGAGTCGCGGCCAGGCCATAAGGTGCGGCTTTCGGGTTGGCGATCGACAGATGCTGATATTGGT
This sequence comes from Pseudomonas sp. LBUM1649, assembly GCF_059716155.1. Lineage (NCBI taxonomy): Bacteria > Pseudomonadati > Pseudomonadota > Gammaproteobacteria > Pseudomonadales > Pseudomonadaceae > Pseudomonas > Pseudomonas sp. LBUM1649. The sequence continues at coordinate 3,789,538 of NZ_CP166807.1, read as the reverse complement.
TATCGGCCAGTACTTTGCCCTTGGCATCGACGTAGCCTTCCTTGGCCGACCACAGCGCCAGCGTGCCGACGGCGTAGGTGAAGCGCGAGCCCTTGACGACGTCGCCTTCGGCTTCAAGTTTTTGCGCAGTGGTGTCGTCTGCCGAGAGGAACACTTCGAACGGCGCGCCATTCTTGATCTGGGTGTAGAACTGGCCGGTTGCACCGAAGGACGTGACCAGCTTGTGCCCGGTGTCCCTTTCGAAATCGGCGGCGATGGCCTGGATCGGCGCGGTGAAGTTGGCAGCGACAGCGACCTGGACCTCGTCCGCCTGGACAGAGCCGAACACGGCGAGCAGGCTCGCCAGGCAGGTGGGGGCAAAACGTGAGGCACGCAGGGTCATGAAACGGCTCCGTCACAGGCAAGTGTTGCGAGAAGGGTTAATCGTTATATATCAGAATATATAGCGAAATGCCGGTAAACGGAATGTGTTGCAGCGTGGTTGTGGCGAGTGATGTGGTTACTCGCCACAACCGTCAGCGCTGAAGCAACTTCGCCAACCCTTCCTCGGCCAGGCGGCGGGTCAGTTCTGCGGTGCCCAACTCGACGCCCAAGGTAAATGCCTGTCCGGCCCAGAGATTGCTGAAGTCTGCCTCGCCTTTGGCGCGCAACGGCATCAATGCACCGCCCGCGAGGGGGAAGCGCGGTGCCTGGCTGCTCATCGGTCCGAGCTCGCGCATCACCCGATTGAGAATCCCCCGCGCTGGGCGACCGGTAAAAATGTTGGTGAGCGCGGTCTCGCTTGCCCTGGCGGTACGCAATGCCTGGTGGTGCGAGGCACTGACCTTGGCCTCTGGCGTGAACAGATACGCCGTCCCCACTTGCACCGCCGAAGCCCCCAACATGAACGCCGCTGCTACACCCCGCGCATCGGCAATCCCGCCAGCGGCAATCACCGGTACTTTCACGGCATCGACGACCTGGGGCACCAGGGCGAAGGTGCCGACCTGACTGCTCAGGTCATCACTGAGAAACATGCCCCGGTGTCCGCCCGCCTCAAAGCCCATGGCGATGATTGCGTCGCAGCCATGCTGCTCGAGCCAGATGGCTTCTTCAACCGTGGTGGCCGAAGACAGCACTTTGGCGCCGGTGGCTTTTACCCGATCCAGCAGGGTTTTTTCCGGCAGGCCAAAGTGGAAACTCACGACCTCGGGGCGCAACTCTTCGATCACTTCGCAGGCGGCCTGATCGAACGGCTCGCGATTGGACACCGGTGTCGGCGCATCGAAGTCGACACCCAGTTCGCGATAATAGGGCTGCAGCAGGTTCTTCCAGTCCTGGGCGCGTTGCTCGTCGACTGCCGGCGGTTGATGGCAGAAGAAGTTGACGTTGATGGGGCGCTGGCTGTGTTGACGAATGCCCTTGAGCTCTTCACGCAATTGCTCGACGCTGAGCATGGCGGCGGGCATCGAGCCGAGGCCGCCGGCGTTGCTTGCCGCAATGACCATGGCAGCGGTGGTGGCACCGGCCATGGGGGCCTGGATGATCGGCAGTTCGATCCCGAACAGGTCAAGGATGCGGGTATCTGGCCATTGGCTCATTTCAGCTGTTCTCCAATGTTGAAACCGGGCAGGGCGGCAGGACTCGATTTGTAGCAGCAATGACTGAGGTTATGCCAGTCATGTTTGCCGCGGGCGAATTGGCTTGAAGTCGAGTACGGTAATTTTTTGCGATGTGGTATTTAATTCACACCACAAGAGGTGATCTCACCAGGAGCCAGCAATGTTCCAAGGTATTTTGATCGACAAAGACGAAAGCGGTTACCGGGCCACACTGCAACAGATCAATGAGGATCAGCTGCCCGAAGGCGATGTGACGGTCCGTGTGGCGTACAGCACGCTGAATTTCAAGGATGGCCTGGCGATCACCGGCAGCAGCCCGGTGGTGCGAAAATTCCCGATGGTGCCGGGGATCGACCTGGCAGGGACCGTCGAAGCCAGCGGGCATCCGGACTACAAGGTCGGTGACAAAGTCCTGCTCAATGGCTGGGGCGTGGGCGAAGGGCATTGGGGCGGTTTGGCGCAAAAGGCGCGTCTGAAGGGCGACTGGCTGATTGCGTTACCCAAGGCATTCACTGAAGCACAGGCAATGGCTATCGGCACGGCAGGCTACACGGCAATGCTGTGCATCATGGCGCTGGAACGCAACGGAGTGACGCCCGGGCAAGGCGAAGTACTGGTCACCGGTGCCAACGGCGGTGTAGGCAGTTTTGCCATCGCGTTGCTGAGCAAACTCGGCTATCGGGTAGTCGCGTCCACCGGTCGCCTGTCGGAACACGAATACCTCAAGCAACTGGGCGCTAGCGAAATCATCGATCGCGCCACCTTGTCCGAGCCCGGCAAGCCCCTGGCCAAGGAACGTTGGGCAGCGGTCATTGACTGCGTGGGTAGCCACACCCTGGCCAACGCCTGTGCCAGTACCAAGTCCGAAGGCACCGTCGCCGCCTGCGGTCTGGCCCAGGGTATGGACTTTCCGGCCTCCGTTGCGCCCTTTATCCTGCGCGGCGTGACACTGGCCGGGATCAACAGTGTGACCCAACCGAAAGCCAGGCGTGTGGAGGCCTGGGGGCGATTGGCCAAGGATCTGGACTTTGGCTTGTTGCCGCTGATCAGCCATGAAATCGGTTTGAGCGAAGCGATCGAGGCTGCGCCGCGGCTGCTGGCTGGGCAATTGCGGGGGCGGGTGGTGGTGGATGTGAATCGCTGACCAGACCTGACAGCCGAGCAGTTGTTTGCCGTTGTGCCCGATCTACTGTGGGAGCTGGCTTGCCAGCGATGGCGGCCTGACAGCCGACCCATCTCTCGCGGCTGTACCCGATCAACTGTGGGAGCTGGCCTGCCAGCGATGACGGCCTAACAGCCGACCATTCTCTTTCAGGTGTACATATCCATTCCTGCGGTAACGGCCACCTATGGTTTCGCTTTTACAGCGAGTCACTTGGAAAAGCCTGTAGGAGCGAGCCTGCTCGCGATGGAGGTCAACGATGACGCGGGGAGCCTGACTCCCCGTGGTGCTCTCAGGTTTTTCGTCGGAACGCCGCCCGGAGCATACTCGCTCCTACAGGGCCCGCCGCGATGGGCCATCCTTGGCCCAGCGCGGCTAAACCGGCATCCATGCCGGTTTGCCCACTGCGCAGAACCGGAACGAAGCCTCTCGATGGGGCAAGAAGATCAAAAGCCAAAGCAAAAGCGAGGCGGCCGACCGGCCGGCCTGTCTGCGGCATCAGCCGCATCCCTCTTTTCAGGGCTTTTCCCGTTCCAGCAATTGCCGTTTCCGTTCCACACCCCAGCGATACCCCGACAAATTGCCATCGCTGCGTACCACGCGGTGACAGGGGATCGCGACCGCCAGGCTGTTCGCGCCACAGGCTTGTGCCACTGCGCGAACAGCTTTTGGGTTGCCGATGCGTTGGGCGATGTCGGCGTAGCTGGCGGTGCTGCCGGCGGGTATCTCCCGTAGGGCTTGCCAGACCCGCTCCTGAAACGCCGTGCCGCGCACATCCAGCGGCAAGTCCAGGCCGAGGGCCGGGGCTTCGATGAAGCCTACTACTCGGGCGATCAACTGTTCGAAGGCCTGATCGGCACCGATCAGAGTGGCGCGACGAAACTTGTCCTGCAGGTCGCAGACCAGTTGCTGCGGATCATCACCCAGGAGAATCGCGCAGACCCCACGCTCGCTTTGCGCCACCAGAATCGCGCCGAGGGAACACTGGCCAACTGCAAAACGAATGTCATTGTTTTGCCCCGCGGCACGGTAATCAGTGGGTTTCATCCCCAGCACCTGATCCGCAGCTTCATAGAAACGGCTGTTGGAATTGAAGCCGGCAGCGTACAACGCATCGGTGACCGAGCGGCCATCCGCCAGCCGCTCGCGCATTCGGCGCGAACGTTGGGCCGCGGCATAGCCTTTGGGTGTCAGGCCGGTAACGGACTTGAACACCCGATGGAAATGAAAACTGCTCAGTCCTGCCGCTTGCGCAAGCTCGTTCAGCGCGGGCAGCGCCTCGGCGGTTTCGATCTGGCGGCACGCGGCGGCCACGGTGGCGGCATGTTGCGCGGCGACAGCGCTTTGATCCTTTGCCGCGCGCTTGCTTGGACGATAACCCGCGGCCTGGGCAAGTTCGGCGTTGTCGAAGAATTCGACATTCTGCGGTTTCGGCAAGCGCGAGAGGCTGCTGGGGTTGCAGTAGATCCCGGTGGTTTTCACCGCATAGACAAACTGCCCGTCCGCTTGTGGATCGCGGGCGACCACCGCGGCCCAGCGTGGATCGTTTTCGGTGCTGCTTATTGTCGATTGGCTTGTCATGGCTTTACATCCGTTGACCCGTTTGCCGCAGATTAACCGCCGACTCGTACGTTCACACTCCGGCGCTTGCGGTCAAACTCTGCAGCCTCACTGCGCGGTACGAAAAGTGAAGTTGATCCGCTGCTCGCCCAGGCGCGGGTGTTGGCCATCCTTGATCGGCAGGACGCCGTGATAACGCAAGCGATCCACACCGCCCCAGACCACGATGTCGCCATGCAACAACGGCACCCGTTGGCTTTTGTCGCTGCGCGCGAAGCCGCCGAACAGGAACATCGCGGGCAAGCCCAGCGATACCGAAACGATAGGCGCAGCGTAGGACTTTTCGTCCTTGTCCTGATGCAAGGACATTTTCGCCCCGGGCACATAGCGGTTGATCAGGCAGGAGTCCGGCACGAAATCGGTAAAACCTGCCTCCCGTGCCGCCGCCTGCGCCAGTTGGAAAAAAACCTCGGGCATGGGTGGCCAAGGCAGGCCGGTCCGGGGATCGTCGCGGGTGTAGCGATAACCGCTGCGGTCTGTGGTCCAGCCCCATGTTCCGCAACTGCTCAGGGCGACCGACATGGTGAATCCGCCAGGGGTGACCATTTGCCGCAACGGAGCGGCCGCCAACACGGCCTCCAGTGCCGGCAGCAAACGCGCAAGCCAAGGCAGGGCAAAGCCTCTGAGGACGTAGGATTGTTCGCCGATCTGCTCGCGTCGGCGCTCTTGCTCGGGCTCGGCGTCGGCAAACAGGTCAAGGGTGGTTGGGTTCATGGTGCTCATGATGCGTCGTGAAAGATGATCCCAAGGGTATGCCGTTTTCCGCTGTGCAGGCGACTGACGCCGTGGCGCAGGGTCACCCGATAGTAACCGCGCACGCCTTTGACCGGGCGCTGGTTGACCGCGAAGATCACGCCGTCGCCTTTTTTCAGACCGATGACCTGCGGGCGCGACTGCATGCGCGGGCGCTGCTCGGTCAGCACGAACTCACCGCCGGTGAAATCTTCCCCAGGCTCTGAGAGAAGAATCGCCACCTGCAGCGGGAAGACATGCTCGCCATACAGATCCTGGTGCAGGCAGTTGTAGTCCTGTGGCCCGTATTGCAGCAACAAGGGCGTCGGACGCTGCTGGCCGGCGGCATGACAACGCTCGAGGAAGGCCGGGTGGCTTTCAGGAAAACGGCTCGGCAAATCCATCTGCTCATGCCAGCGATTGGCAATCGGCACCAGTCGCGGGTAGAGCGCACTGCGCAGGCGGGCCAGCAGTGGCGGCAAGGGATAATTGAAATATTTGTACTCGCCACGGCCGAAACCGTGGCGGGCCATGATCACGTGCGAGCGAAAGCGTTCGGATTGGCCGTACAAGGCGCTGATTTGATCACAGGCCTTGTGGCTCAACAGCGACGCGATGACCGCGCAACCGTCCTGGTCGAGTTGCTGTTCCAGCAGGGGCCAGTCCAGCCTATCCAGATATTGCTCGCTCATTGCCGGGCCCTCAGGTTATTGAGGTGGCGAGACTAAGGGGCATTACGGATGTGAACACTCCGACACTTGCGGTCAAATGTCGGCAGGAGCAGACGTCCATGTTCGCTGCGGGCGATGTTACAGCGCTTTGCTGACGCTGATGTCGCTGATCACGTCTTCGCCCTGGCCATGAAGGGCGTCCAGCGCGGCTTTGGCTTCTTCTTCGGTGCCATTTTCCAGCTGGGCAAATTCGAAGCGGCGTTCGCCATTGAGTTTGTACTTGATGACGTACTTGGTCGTCTGGGCCACGGTCATACCTGTCTGTTTGCGTAGTGAGGCACGGCTCAGCTCAGTTTCGAGCTGGAGCGGCGGATGATCTTGATCGAATGGGTCAGGGTCGGCTTGCGCGTCACACTGATCGGCCGGCGGTTGACCGTGTCGATGGTAATGTTCCAGAACCCGGTGCTCGGCGCCGTGATGCGGGCCGGGAAGGTGTCGAACGCGCCGCCGTGATAGGTGTGACGACCGCCATTCTTGAAGCTGCGGAAGTTGGCGTCGTTCATCAAGCGTATGTTGCACGTTTGCGAGCATTGAATGACGACGATGTCGTCTTCGTTGAGGTGCTCGCGCTGGTGGATAAATTTCATGAGGCGCCTCCAGAAGGGCTTTTTCTACAAAATCAAAACGATAGCATGGTCGATTGGCGCAGTTTATCAGCCCTGAGGCGTTATTATCCGGCTGTCCGGGCCAGGTTGAGCAATAAAAATGGATATTGCTCACGCCTTGGGAGAAAAAAGCAGTCAGCCTCGGAGAAAACCCGTGTTTGAGCTGTCGGAGGGTCTTTATCGGGAGGTTTCTTATGAAGTGGGGCATGTTTGGCTTGCCGTGGGTCCTGGCAAACAGTGGTTGTGCAAGTGTCTCTGACATCAACCAGACGCTGCCGACCATGAGTGTGATTTCAGGCAAGAAGCCCCATGAGTACGCCCAGTGCCTGAGCGAAAAACTCGCCGACAGCCGTGGCGCCTTGCAAATCGAGGAGCAGAAAGACGGGGTGCGGGTGATCGTGCCGCAGAAGCTTTCCTCGGGGCCGGCCGCGGTGTTTGATATCGAGGAACGCTTCGGCGGCAGCGGCATCAAGCTGCATGAGCGCATCTCCAACGTGCCGTTACGCCCCTTTGATGTTCGCGATGCCGCCACGGCGTGCATTTCCGGCTGATAGACTGTCGACCGTCAGCACCGATGCCGTCAAAGCTAGCCTTTGGCGGCATTGTCATTTCTGGAGTAGAACATGAAGCGAGAGCGGGTACGGGAGCGGCATGCAGAGGGCCAAATCTGCGCCACCCATGTGATTCAGAACCCGGCGAATCCGGGGGAGTGGATCGTGTTTTTCAAAAAAAGCGCAGGGCGCAGTTTTTTCCTGGTGGACGATAGCGACGAAGTCGAGTCCTTCAGCAGTCTCGACGCGCTGGTCGAGACCGTCCGCGGCCTGGGGATCAAGTTCGCGGAAATCCACATGTAGGGCACGATACCCTATTTGCAGACCACCACGACGCTACGGTTCTTGTAGTTGCCCACGTCGACGCCCAGGGTCTTGTCGCTTTCGTTGAGCGAGGGTGTGCCGTCGGTGCCAACGATCCGGTAGCCGGTGCCAGCGCAGGAGGCATCGGCCTTTTCGTAACAGGTCGCCCAGGAGTTGGCCTCGCCGGAACAGTCGATAGCCAGGCCTTGTTCGCCATTGTTCAGGTAAGTGGTTTCGGAGGTGGCGCAGCCACTGAGGGCCAGAACCGCTATCAGCGGCAAAAATTTGGTCATGTCGTTGTCGTCGTCAGGATGGGAGGGCAAAGCCTGTGACAGCGCGGGTGGCAAAAGGTTATAGCGAAAGGCCACTTCTTGCCGCCATTCACAAAAAAAGCCCTGCACAAGAGCAGGGCGTCAGGCCTGGATCAGTTCTTGTCCTTGCCCCGTCGTTTGGGTGCCGGGTGTTCCAGTTGCAACACCGATGCCACTTCGATCGCCATGGCTTCGGCCGGGAAAGGACCGGCAATGTTCTCGCCGCCAACGCCGGCTACCCACCACTGGCCGTCTTTGGCTTTGTTGATCAAGTACCCGTTGACGCTTTTTGCTTCTGACATCTATTTGCCTCGTTGGCTGGTTCAATGGCGCCATGATACCGCCAAAATGCACCGTTCGGGTGCCAATGGGCGCGGGTTGGTGCGCTTGCCCGTGGGTTGACTTGTCGTGCAAGTCTGGCGGACTCTGCTATCAATAACAGGCTGCTGATCCATTCGCGGTGCTCGCTGCGGAACTAACGGCGAGAATATTTCTCTATGATGGCATCGGTTAGCCAGCGCGGGGCATTGTAAGGTGTACGCCGCCTGATTAGACTGCGCCGAAACTCGTACACACAGCCCTTTCAAGGACTTATATGATCAAGAAATGCTTGTTTCCAGCAGCCGGTTACGGCACTCGCTTCCTGCCAGCGACTAAAGCCATGCCCAAGGAAATGTTGCCGGTGGTAAACAAGCCACTGATCCAGTACGGCGTCGAAGAAGCCCTGGACGCCGGGTTGACGGAAATCTCCATCGTCACCGGTCGTGGCAAGCGCGCCCTGGAAGACCATTTCGACATCAGCTACGAGCTGGAAAACCAGATCAAGGGCACCGACAAGGAAAAGTACCTGGTCGGCATCCGCAAGCTGCTCGACAATTGCTCGTTCTCATACACCCGCCAGACCGAAATGAAAGGCCTGGGCCACGCGATCCTGACCGGCCGTCCGCTGATCGGCGACGAACCGTTCGCCGTGGTGCTGGCTGACGACCTGTGCGTCAACCTCGAAGGTGACGGTGTACTGACCCAGATGGTCAAGTTGTACAAGCAGTTCCGCTGCTCGATCGTGGCCATCCAGGAAGTCGACCCGCAAGAGACCAACAAGTACGGCGTGATCGCTGGCGAGATGATCCGTGACGACATCTACCGCGTGCACAGCATGGTGGAAAAACCAAAACCTGAAGATGCGCCGTCGAACCTGGCCATCATCGGTCGCTACATCCTGACCCCGGACATCTTCGACCTGATCGAACAGACCGAGCCAGGCAAAGGCGGCGAAATCCAGATCACCGACGCCCTGATGAAACAGGCCCAGAACGGCTGCGTCATGGCCTACAAGTTCAAGGGCAAGCGTTTCGACTGCGGCGGCGCCGAAGGCTACATCGACGCGACCAACTTCTGCTTCGAGAACTTCTACAAGACGGGCAAGGCTTACTGATAGCGCCTTGGTTGCTTGTACTGAAAAGCGATCTTCACAAGCTGTAATCAAGCTGGTGAAGACCTAAATAAACGCCCCGACTTGATCGGGGCGTTTGTTTTTGTGCGCGCTAAAAAGCGCCTGGTTTCCTGTAGCCAGGCTTTCCGGCGAAGGCGTCCTGACAGACGACCTATTGTTTGTTGACCGAGTACATATCCATTCCTGCGGTAACGGCCACTTATGGTTTCGCTTTTACAGCGAGTCACTTGGAAGAGCCTGTAGGAGCGAGCCTGCTCGCGATGGAGGTCAACGATGACGCGGGGAGCCTGACTCCCCGTGGTGCTCTCAGGTTTTTCGCGAGCATGCTCGCTCCTACAGGGCCCGCCGCGATGGGCCATCCTTGGCCCAGCGCGGCTAACCCGGCATCCATGCCGGTTTGCCCACTGCGCAGAACCTCCACTCGGCCTCTCGATATAGGTTGTCCGTTCCTTTCCTCTTCCATACTTCGGTGTCTGGAAGTCAGTTTTAATCAAGGGAAGGAGCATGCACCTGTGGGCTACGAATATGCCTCTCAAGCACGCGATGATTACCTCCTCACCTTCGAGCCCACAGGTGCGCTTGCGCCCTCTAACGAATACTCAGGGAAAGCCCGACACGGCTCTCTATATCGCTTTCGCTGGACGTAAGCATGCATGTTCCTGCATGTACTTTAGCGCCTGTGGAGGTTGTTGATGCAAACGCTCCTGTCTCAGAAATTCACTGCTTATGTCGGAATAGATTGGGCAGATACCAAGCATGACGTGTGTTTGCAGGTCGCGGGGGAAACCCGGCGGCACTTCTCTGTCATCGACCACACACCCCAATCGATTGATCGTTGGGCGAAATCGTTGTTTGAGCGCTACGGCGCTCCGATCGCGATTGCTCTTGAGCTCAACAAGGGCCCGTTGGTGGCGGCCCTGCAAAAGTACGAGTTCTTTTGCCTGTTTCCAATCAATCCGAGCACCTTGGCCAAACACCGTAAAACCTTTGTCCGCAGCGGTGCCAAGGATGATCCGACCGATGCTCAATGGGCGCTTGAGTTGTTGCTCACCTATCCCCAACGGTTTGCGCAGCTGATGCCGCAAAGCCCGGCCATGCGTATTTTGGCCAGCCTGACAGAACATCGACGTGCACTGGTTGATGAGCGAGTGAAGGTCAGCAACCGCTTGATCTGTACGCTCAAACAGTATTATCCATTGGCCCTGGAGCTGTTTAGCAGTCATGACACCGTGGTGTTCTGTGACTTTCTGATGCGCTGGCCCACGCTTGAGCACATCAAGCGTTCTCGCCAGAGTACTTTTCTCAAGTTCTTTAATGAGCACAACGCTCGTCACGCTCAACTCAATCAAACGCGCTGGGAAATCATCACCCAAGCGATGCCTTTGACACAGGACCCGGGGGTAATACGTCCTTCGCAGTTGTACGCAACAGCCTTGGCGTCGCAACTTAAAGGGCTCCTTTCCACCATCAAGGATTTTGATCGCGAGATCGAAGAAACGGCCAGCACCTTGGCCGATTACCCGATCTTTAAGGCACTCCCTGGCGCCGGCCAACATCTTGCGCCGCGCCTGATGGTGGCTTTTGGTGAACAGCGTGATCGATTTAGCGACGCCAATGCGATGCAGCGATATGCCGGAATCGCACCCGTTACCGAGCGTAGCGGAAAGAAGAAAGTCGTGTATTGGCGCTACCAATGCTCAACCTTCTTGCGTCAGACCTTTGTCGAATGGGCCGCTCACAGCATCACTCAATCAACGTGGGCCGAGGCTTATTATCGGCAGCAGCGGGCTAAAGGCTGCTCATACCAGGCGACCCTGAGAGCACTTGCTTTCAAGTGGATCAGAATCGTCTATCGCTGCTGGAAAAACGGCACCGTCTATGACGAAATGGCTTACTTGCAGGCTTTAACGCGGCGCGGATCAACGTTGGTAGAGGCGCCGATGGAGGTAGTCACAGGTTGACGGACAGGCTCAGGGCGTGAGGGGGCAAGAAAATCAAAAGCCAAAGCAACGGCAAAAGCGAGGCGGCCTGAAAGCCGACCTGATTACAGGTCTGTCCGCGATCCCATTGTAGGGGCGAGCCTGCTCGCGATGAACATCCAGACAACGCGTTCATCCAGACAGGGCGCGTTATCGTTGACGTCCATCGCGAGCAAACTCGCTCCCACAGGGGATTGGGGGTATCTACAAAAGTTAGGTCGGCTGTCAGGCCGCCTCGCTTTGGCTTTAGATCTGGGCGCCCCGTTAAACCACGATGGCCGAACGCAGGCATTGCGCAGTGGGTAAACCGGCAGGACGCCGGTTTAGCCGCGCTGGGCCATGGATGGCCCATCGCGGCGACCCACGGAGCAATGCCGGAGTGAGGGCATGCCGAGCCACAGCGAGGCACCGAGTGGTGGGGCAAGAGCCTTTTGCTTACTTTTCGGCGTTTGGAAAAGTGAGTCGCCGTAAGGGCGAAACCATAGGTGGCCGTTACCGCAGCAATGGATATGTACTCAGACAACAATCTCCCAGAGGCTTCGACGCGGCATGGATCAACTTTGGTAGAGGCGCCGATGGCGGTCGTCACAGGTTGACGGATAGGCTCAGGGCGTGAGGCGGCAAGAAAATCAAAAGCCAAATCAAAAGCCAAAGCGAGGCGGTCTACCGGCCGGCCTGATCGGGAGCCGTACGCTTTCTCCCCTGTAGGAGCCGGCTTGCTGGCGATGGGGCCTGAAAGTCCCACGTAACACCCCAGGACGCCTGCGCCAGCAAGTCGGATCGCCGCAACGCTGGCTCCCACACCGAACGAGAAAGTAGGTACAGGCTTACATCCATTGCCCGGTTTATCGAGAGAAAATTCTGATTTGCAGATAGAGGCAGGTAAATGACGTTTGCTGCTTGTTACTCACGTTCGTTTTAACTGGGATTATGAGCGCGCACGTTCGATAGATGTATTCCCGCGATGACACGTAGGGATCGAATCGTGGTGCTGAAAATCCCCCGGTTTTTATGATTGCAAGGAGGTTTGTGAATGGCTTTAGCAAGTGGCGCGGCGCAACGCCGAACAACGCGGTGGCTCGGCCTATGCGTACTAATGCTGCCTGTATTGCTTGTGACAGTTGACAATACAGTGCTTGGATTTGCGCTGCCAAAGATTGCCGAGGCCCTGCGTCCGAGTGCTAGCCAGCAGTTGTGGATGATCGATGCTTATTCGCTGGTATTGGCGGGGTTGCTGGTGTCGATGGGTAGTCTGGGGGATCGAGTCGGTCATCGTAAGTTGTTGCTGGCCGGGTCTTTAGGTTTTGCGATTGTGTCGGTGCTAACCGCGTATGCCGATACCGCCACGCAACTGATTGCCGGGCGAGCTTGTATGGGCGTTTTCGGTGCAATGCTGATGCCCTCAACGTTGGCGTTGATACGTTCGGTGTTCGAGGACCGAGAGGAACGCAGACTGGCAGTCGCGATCTGGGCAACGACGTTGACGGTCGGCTCGGCACTCGGTCCTTTGGTGGGGGGGGTGTTGCTGGAATTTTTCAGTTGGGGGTCGATTTTCCTGTTGGCGGTGCCCGTGTTGGTGCCATTGCTGGTGTTGGGGCCACTGTTGTTGCCAGAATCCGAGCGAGATACTTCTGGACCGTTGGATCCGATAAGCATCCTGCAATCGATGGTAGCCCTTGGTGCCATTGTTTATGGCATCAAACACAGCGCCAGTAATGGCATCGACTGGATGGCGCTGACCGCATTTGCAGTAGGCGCAGTAGCGGGCTGGATGTTTGTGCGTCGACAGTTAAGTCTGCCAATGCCGTTGATGGACCTGAGTCTGTTCCGCAGTGGCACCTTTAGCGGCTCTGTCGCGATCAATTTGATGAGTCTCGCGTTTCTCGTCGGCTTCGTATTCTTTACCACTCAGTTCCTGCAGATCGTACTTCAGATGTCGCCCTTGAGTGCCAGTCTCGCGCTGGTTCCTGGTCAGGTCATGGCGATTGTCGTGGGGATGGCGGTCGTGCCTGTCGCGCAGCGAATGCAGGTGCATGTGCTGATACCAATTTTGATGGCGTTTGCTGGCGCGGCGTTTTTGCTGGTTGCCAGCATGGGCAGTAGCCTGACCGTACTAGTGGTGGCTTTCGCCTTGCTGAACATTGGCGTGGGCGCGATCGCAACGGTGTCCAATGATGTGATTTTGTCAGCTGCACCACCGGCAAAGGCGGGCGCCGCGTCGGCCATTAGCGAAACGGCCTATGAAGTGGGCGTGGTTTTGGGGACGACAGTGCTCGGCGGTGTCGTCACCGCCTACTATCGCGATGCATTGCAGCTTCCGGGGTTCCTGAGCGAAGTGCAGATGATGCTGGCAAGCGAGACGCTGTCTGGCGCCTATCATGTGGCGGCAGACTTGTCGGGTGATCAAGCAAGGGAATTGATGGCGCAGGCAGGAAGGGCATTCGAAGGTGGAATCGGTTTGGTTTCGTGGGTGACCTTCGGCTTGGCACTCATGGCCATTTTGATTGCTTGGCGCACTCTGCGGACACCGACAACGCAACCTGCAGAGGGGTATTGATAGAAAGCGAAGAATGGGCCGCGCATCGAACGGCCCGGGCATTTCAGCACAACGCTTGCTCAGCGGCCGTCCGCAGGTATGCTATTCGCCTGCCGAGGAGATTGAAAATGGCCTACGATTTTGACCTTTATGTGATTGGCGCCGGTTCTGGCGGTGTGCGGGCGGCCCGGTTTGCGGCCGGTTTCGGCGCGAAAGTGGCGGTGGCCGAGAGCCGCTATCTGGGTGGCACCTGTGTGAACGTCGGCTGTGTGCCGAAAAAATTGCTGGTCTACGGTGCGCATTTCGCCGAAGACTTCGAGCAGGCATCGGGGTTCGGCTGGAGCTTGGATGAGGCGCAGTTCGACTGGCCGACGCTGATCGCCAACAAGGATCGCGAAATCAATCGCCTCAACGGCATTTACCGCAACCTGCTGGTCAACAGTGGCGTGACGCTGCACGAAGGCCACGCCAAGATCCTCGATCCGCATACCATCGAGATCAACGGCGAGCGCCACAGCGCCAAGAATATCCTGATCGCCACCGGTGGCTGGCCGCAGATTCCGCAGATTCCTGGACACGAGCACGCGATCAGTTCCAACCAGGCCTTCTTCCTCAAGGAGCTGCCCAAGCGTGTGCTGGTGGTAGGTGGTGGCTACATCGCCGTCGAATTCGCCGGAATCTTCCATGGCCTGGGCGCCCAGACCACGCTGCTGTATCGCGGTGAGCTGTTCCTGCGTGGCTTCGACGGTTCCGTGCGCAAGCATTTGCAGGAAGAGCTGACCAAGCGCGGCATGGATTTGCAGTTCAATGCCGACATCGAACGTATCGACAAGCAAGCCGATGGCAGCCTGAAAGTGACACTCAAGGATGGCCGTCAGCTGGAGGCCGATTGCGTGTTCTACGCCACCGGTCGGCGTCCGATGCTGGACAACCTCGGGCTGGAAAACACACGGGTGAAGCTCGACAAGAAAGGCTTCGTCGAGGTGGATGACCTGTACCAGACGGCCGAGCCTTCGATCCTCGCTCTGGGCGATGTGATCGGCCGGGTGCAGCTGACGCCGGTGGCGCTGGCCGAAGGCATGGCGGTGGCACGACGCTTGTTCAAGCCTGAGCAGTATCGCCCGGTGGATTACAAGATGATCCCGACGGCGGTGTTCAGCCTGCCCAATATCGGCACTGTCGGCCTGACCGAGGAGGAAGCTCGCGAAGCCGGCCACGAGGTGCAGATTTTCGAAAGCCGCTTCCGGCCGATGAAGCTGACCCTGACCGAATGCCAGGAGCGCACGCTGATGAAGCTGGTGGTGGACGCCCAGACCGACAAAGTGCTGGGCTGCCACATGGTCGGTCCGGAGGCTGGCGAAATCGTCCAGGGCCTGGCCATCGCCTTGAAGGCCGGAGCCACCAAGCGCCACTTCGACGAAACCATCGGCGTGCACCCGACGGCCGCCGAAGAGTTCGTCACCCTGCGTACACCGGTCGCCGGTTAAGCGTCCCTGGCGACGTCTGGCGCTGCTGCAATGGCAGCGGCCAGGCGTACGCTTTGTTCCAGTTCTGCCTGGGTTTTCAGCAGTTCGATTTCCAGTGACTTGTTGACCTGCGCCTGCTCATCGACGCTCTGTTTGAGTGCCTGGCTTTCCAGCATGGCCACACGCAGGCGTTCCTGGAGAAGGGTGCGTTCGCTGTCGACTCGGGTAGTCTGGTCGAGCAGTTGATCCTGGCGGGTATTGCTTTGCTTGAGCTGCTCTTGCAACAGACTCAGCTCGCGCAGTGTGCCGCGATTCTCCGTCAGCAGGCGTTCGTTGTCGCGGTGCAGCTGGGTGATTTCGTCCTGGCGTACCAAGGCGCTTTGTTGTGCCTGGCGCACCTCCATCTGCAGTTGCTGCACCTGACCTTCGTGGCGGCTTTGCTCTTGCTCGCGCTGCTCCTTGACCGCGTTGCGGTAGTGCTCCAGGGCGTCGCGGCTGTGCAGGTGTTTCTCTTCGAGCGAGCGAATCTGTTCGTCCTTGTCTTGCAGGCGCAGTTCGAAATCAGCCAGTGCCTGACTCAGCGCGGCATTGCGGGTTTGTTCGCCCTGCAGCAGTGAGCGCGTGCTTTGCAGCGCCTCGGATTCCTGGGTCAGTGCCAGGCTCTGCAGTTCGTAGTGCTGTTGCAGTTGCGTATTGGCTTGCTCGGCTTGATGCAACTGCGCTTCCAGTGCCTTGCGTTGTTGCTCATACTGCTCGCGGGCCTGGTCAACGGGTTCCTGCGCCTGCTCTTTGAGCCGCTGCGCCAGGCGCGTTACCAGTGCCAGCAACTCGTCGTCGATCGGCTCGGACGGTGCCTCGTCAGCGCCCGGGGTGCTGTCATCGAGCTCCTTCATATAGCGATGGATCGTGGTTTTCGAGCCGGTATTGCCCATTTCGATTCGTACGGCATCAATGCTTGGGTTTTCGCCCCGGGCAAGGATCGCCAATCGCGCCGCTTGCACCACTTGTTTATTCACGCCGCCACGGGCCATGGAATCTCCTAGGATTTTGCTGTGTGGTACGTACCACGAAAATCCAATTGTATCATTCGCGGAGGTAAATTCGGTTTTCTTCTATTAATACTGTTGGCTAATAGCGAAAGCCAATCAGCGACATGAGGTTTGCCAATGAGCCAACCGTCCGTCGAGTGGGTAAAGTTCTCTCCATCAACTTCTTAACCCCTGACGGAGAGTCAACGATGCCTATCATCAACAGCCAAGTTAAACCGTTCAAAGCTGACGCATTCAAAAATGGCGACTTCGTAAAAGTCTCGGACGCCGACTTGAAAGGCAAGTGGTCTGTGGTGTTCTTCTACCCGGCCGACTTCACCTTCGTCTGCCCGACTGAGCTGGAAGACCTGGCTGACAACTACGACGCATTCCAGAAGCTGGGCGTCGAGATCTACAGCGTTTCCACCGACACCCACTTCGCCCACGCTGCCTGGCACAACACTTCGCCAGCTATCGGCAAGATCCAGTACACCATGATCGGCGACCCGACCCACGCCATCTCCCGCAACTTCGACGTGCTGATCGAAGAAGCTGGCCTGGCTGACCGTGGCACCTTCGTGATCAACCCTGAAGGCCAGATCAAAATCGTTGAACTGAACGACGGCGGCGTTGGCCGCGACGCTTCCGAGCTGCTGCGCAAAATCAAGGCTGCCCAGTACGTCGCTGCACACCCAGGTCAAGTTTGCCCAGCCAAGTGGAAAGAAGGCGAGGCCACTCTGGCGCCGTCCCTGGACCTGGTGGGCAAGATCTAAGTCTGTGAGCGCTCCATCAGGGCGCAGCGCCGCACCTACTCAGTAAGCTGCACCGCCCAATAAAAACGCCCGGGCGACATCCGCTCGGGCGTTTTTTTATGGTGCGCCAGGCATGGCGCGTTGCGCGCAAGCGCAACCAGTTTGGCTGTGGTGGTCACGCTGGTGACTTGGAGGTGAAAGTCCTCTACACACCCGGCAAGGGGAAGTGTTAGCCGAAGGCAAGGGTGTCGCAGGCGACTGCGAATCTGAAGGAAGCCCGGGGCAAAATGCTGGCCTGACGAACAGGAAGCGGATTAGGCGGTGCAGCGGGGTAAGGTAGCCATAATTGCCAAAGCCCAATACTTGCACGGAACGCTGTGACGTAGATCCGACAGGCATAAGCAGGAAGGTCGCGCGAATTACCCTGGGAGATCTGCACGTTTGCCACTGTGCTACCGAGCGTCGAGAGGCGACGGGATGAACGTGCAGAAGTCAGCCGAGGCCGTAGTAAGTGGCAAATAACCCTGCCACCAAGGGCCGAACAGGTTATGCCGCCAGTAGGCGTCAGAGTCTCGTCGAATGTCGAAAAGCAGAAATTTCTCCGAGGGAGAACTGTGACCCCTAGTTCCGGACAGAATCCGCGGGCGACGGCTGGCAGTGCGCAGGCATCGGCGACGTCTGTGATGTGGACGAACGCGGAGCCGGACACGCTGATGGCGCGGGTGCTTGCATCGGCCAACCTCAAGCGTGCGTATCACCGCGTGGTCAGCAACGAGGGGGCGCCGGGTGCCGATGGCATGACGGTCGACGAATTGGCGGGCTACGTGGAACAGTATTGGCCAACCCTCAAGGCCAGGTTGCTGGCCGGTGAGTATCACCCGCAAGGTGTACGCGCCGTCGAAATCCCCAAACCCAAAGGCGGGACAAGACAGCTGGGTATCCCCAGCGTCGTGGATCGCCTGATCCAACAGGCACTGCTGCAACAGCTCACGCCGATCTTTGACCCGCTGTTCTCGGACTATAGCTACGGCTTCCGTCCGGGCAGAAGCGCCCACCAAGCCATCGAAACAGCCCGTGCCCATGTGGCGGCGGGCCACCGCTGGTGTGTGGAACTCGATCTGGAGAAGTTCTTCGATCGGGTCAACCACGATGTATTGATGGCCCATGTGCAGCGTCAGGTTGAAGACAAGCGGGTGCTCAGGCTGATCCGTCGTTATCTAGAGGCCGGCGTGATGTCGGGCGGGATCGCCAGCCGACGGCAGGAAGGGACGCCGCAAGGCGGCCCGCTCTCGCCGTTGCTGTCGAACATCCTGCTCAACGAACTCGACCAAGAGCTGACACGGCGGGGCCATCGCTTCGTGCGCTATGCCGACGATGCGAACATTTATGTGCGCAGTCCTCGTGCTGGCGCGCGAGTGATGGCTGGTGTTGAGCGTTTCCTGAATCAGCGTCTGAAACTGACGCTGAATCGGGAAAAGAGCCGAGTAGCCGGGTCGTGGATGTGTGATTACTTGGGCTACGGGATGAGCTGGCATCAACAACCGAGGTTAAGAGTAGCGACGATGAGTCTGGGTCGCTTACGCGACCGACTCAGAAACCTGCTGCGCGGCGCACGGGGCCACAAGATGGCGAACGTCATCGAGCGGATTAACCCCGTACTGCGCGGTTGGGCGGGCTACTTCAAGCTCAGTCAGAGCAAGCGCCCCCTTGAGGAGCTGGACGGGTGGGTGCGGCATAAACTTCGCTGCGTCATCTGGCGCCAATGGAAGCAGCCCTCTACGAGGGCGCGCAACTTGATGCGCTTGGGGCTTAGCGAAGCGCGCGCCTGCAAATCAGCCTTCAATGGTCGCGGACCATGGTGGAACTCGGGGGCGTCACATATGAATCAGGCGTTACCGAAGAAGCTGTGGGATCAGCTAGGGCTGGTCTCGATACTGGATACGATAAACCGGCTTAGCCGCATAACTTGAGCCGCCGTATACGGAACCGTACGTACGGTGGCGTGAGAGGACGGCGGTTGTGAAACCGCCTCCTACTCGATCCTGCTCTAAATGAACTAGCAAAAAGGAAATCGCCCGTATGTTGGACACCAATCTTAAAGCCCAGTTGAAGTCGTACCTGGAACGGGTCACCCAGCCGATCGAGATCGTTGCATCCCTCGACGACGGTGCGAAATCCCGGGAAATGCTCGAACTGCTGAAAGACGTTGCCAGTCTTTCCACCCAGATTACCTTGCTCGACAACGGTGATGATGCACGCAAGCCATCGTTCTCGATCAACCGCCCGGGAGCGGATATCAGCCTGCGTTTCGCCGGTATCCCGATGGGCCACGAATTCACGTCCCTGGTGCTGGCCTTGCTGCAAGTCGGCGGCCACCCCTCCAAGGCCAGTGTCGAAGTGATCGAACAGATCCGCTCGCTCAAGGGCGAGTTCAACTTCGAGACTTATTTCTCGCTGTCATGCCAGAACTGCCCGGACGTGGTCCAGGCGTTGAACCTGATGGCGGTACTCAACCCCAATATCCGCCACGTCGCCATCGACGGCGCGCTGTTCCAGGCAGAAGTCGATGAGCGCCAGATCATGGCGGTACCGAGCCTCTACCTCAACGGCGTTAACTTCGGCCAGGGGCGCATGGGCCTGGAAGAAATCCTCGCCAGGATCGACGCCAGCGGCATCGAGCGTCAGGCCGAGAAGATCAGTGCCAAGGATGCCTTTGACGTGCTAGTGGTGGGCGGTGGTCCGGCCGGTGCTTCGGCGGCAATCTATGCCGCTCGCAAAGGCATTCGCACCGGTGTCGCGGCTGAGCGTTTTGGTGGGCAGGTGCTCGACACCATGGCCATCGAAAACTTCATCTCCGTGCAGGAAACCGAAGGGCCGAAACTGGCGGTCGCACTGGAAGAACACGTCAAGCAGTACGACGTGGACATCATGAACCTGCAGCGCGCCGACAAACTGCTGCCGGGCAAGGCGGGCGAGCTGCACGAAGTGCACTTCGCCAGCGGCGCGAAACTCAAAGCCAGGACCGTGATCCTGGCCACGGGTGCGCGGTGGCGTGAAATGAACGTGCCCGGTGAGCAGGAGTACCGCAACAAAGGCGTGGCGTACTGCCCGCACTGCGACGGCCCGTTGTTCAAAGGCAAGCGCGTGGCGGTGATTGGCGGTGGCAACTCCGGTGTTGAAGCAGCCATCGACCTGGCCGGTATCGTGTCCCATGTCACGCTGCTGGAGTTCGATGTACAGCTGCGTGCCGATGCGGTGTTGCAGCGCAAATTGCACAGTCTGCCGAACGTGACCGTGTTCACCAGTGCGCAAACCACTGAAGTGACGGGCGACGGGCAGAAAGTAAACGGCCTGCGCTACAAGGATCGCCAGACCGACGAATTGCGCAGCGTGGAACTGGAAGGGATCTTCGTGCAGATCGGTCTGTTGCCCAATACCGATTGGCTCAAAGGCACCATCGAGTTGTCACCGCGTGGCGAGATCATCGTCGATGCCCGTGGCGAAACATCGACGCCGGGCGTGTTCGCTGCCGGTGACGTGACCACCGTGCCGTACAAGCAGATCGTGATCGCGGTGGGCGAGGGCGCCAAGGCTTCCCTGAGCGCATTCGACCACTTGATCCGCACCTCGGTCCCGGCATAAACAGGACGCTGAAAAGACAAAACCTGTAGGAGCGAGCTCGCTCGCGATAAACCTGAGAGCGCCGTGGGGCACCTGCTAGCCAGCGTTATCGTTGACGACCATCGCGAGCATGCTCGCTCCTACAGGGGGGCATCGGCCGCGTGGTGGGCTTGCAACGGCGCTGGCTGGATGATTTCGACCCAGTACGCATCCGGGTCCTTGATAAACGCCAGGCTCTTCATGCGGCCGTCATTCAGGCGCTTCTGGAAGTCGCAGCCCAGCGCTTCGAAGCGCTCGCACGCGGCGACGAT
This sequence comes from Pseudomonas sp. LBUM1649, assembly GCF_059716155.1. NCBI lineage: Bacteria > Pseudomonadati > Pseudomonadota > Gammaproteobacteria > Pseudomonadales > Pseudomonadaceae > Pseudomonas > Pseudomonas sp. LBUM1649. The sequence goes on along the minus strand of NZ_CP166807.1, from coordinate 3,768,776 downwards.
GTCCGGCACGGAGATGCAGATGTGGCCAAACCCGCGCGGGTCAGTATTGCCGTTGTGATAGGCGAAGTCCGCATCGTTCTCGGTGCCGTGGTTATGGGTCAGTTCGAGGATGCCGGGGATCGATTTCATCCACTGCGTACGCGCAGCGGCATCGGCGGGAATCTGGCTCTTGTCGACCAGGGCGAGGAAGTACAGGCTGAACTGCGCTTCCGGAAAATCGCGTTTCTCCACCAGCGAGAAACCGAGGACGCGCGTGTAGAAGTCCAGGGACTTGGTGATGTCCTTGACGCGCAACATGGTGTGGTTGAAGACGAATTTCTGGGTGGCGGTGTCAGGTTGTGCGGTCACGCCGGGGAAGGTGTTCAGTTCGTGCAGGCTCATGGGCCCTCCGGAAAGTAAATGGGGCTGCCGACAATGATACGCATGGGTTGCGTCATCACCAAACCCAAAGCGTCTGCTATTGCCTGACCGCCGGCCGAGGATCAAACTTCAGGGCTAACTGGCTGAGTGTTCATTGCAATGATTCGATTGTGTAAATCGTTGATTATCTTGAGTGGCGTGCTTTTGGTCGTGGCCCTGGCCTACGCCGATGAGCCGGTCGTTACCTGGCCGCCAGGCTGGCAGGTCGAAGTCGTTGCCCAGGACGACGCTGGCTCCGGTGTCAGTCGCCAGCGTGCGGTCAAGAACGATGCGCAAGGCACGCCGGTTATGGTGATGGAGCTGACCATGACCCGGGTACAAAGCGGTCATCAGGTGAACCTGGAAGGTGTGTTGCTGGAGATGCGCAAATCGGTGCAGAAAGACTTTTTCCAGGGTGGCTATCAAAGTGTCTGCAATCGGATTCACTCGACCACCTTGAGTCGCTTGCCGGCCCTGGAAACCACCTGCACCATCACGCAAAACGGGCGGCATGTGCTGTCGCAAACATTGGTCGCCGCCGTGGATGCCGATAAGGCTTACGTTCTTTCCTACGCCGGGCAGGCAGAGGCTTATAAGGCCAGTCAGAATGAAATAGAGGCAGCACGTAACGGCTTGAAACTTTAGTTGAAGGCTTCAATGAGCGCCGGTTTCATGCTTGTGCCGATGGTGTTAGATAGCCAAAAGGATTAAGCGCAAAGTTGCTTGGAAAGTACCGGGCAGGCTTGCATTTAGATGCTATCAATGAAAAAAAGCCCTGCATGTGCAGGGCTCTGTTTTTTCAGTGCGCGGGTTTAGCCACGCAGCCAGGAATCGACGGTGGCTGCACCGTATTGTTCCTTCCAGGCCTTCAGCCCACGATGGTTGCCACCCTTGGTTTCAATCAGCTCGCCGGTATGCGGGTTCTGATAAACCTTGACCACGCGGGCGCGGCGGGTTTTTGGTGCGGCCTGTTGCAGGCCGGATTTTGCCGGGTTCGGGTCGAGGATGGCGATAATGTCGCGCAGGCTCTTGCCGTAGGTTTTCATCAGCCCCTGGAGCTTTTCTTCGAATTCGATTTCTTTCTTGAGCCCGGCATCGTTCTTCAGGGATTCAAGCTGCTTGAGCTGCTCTTGAAGGGCCTTTTCAGCTGCACGAAATTCAGCGAGTCTGGACAATATCTTTACTCCAATAGTGTGTTTGGCTGATACCAACCGCAAACAAAGCTATAAGCCAAGAGCCTTGAAGCGACTCGGTGCTAAGTGGCTCACCTGCCAATCTAGCGCAGGCATGAAAAATTGTAGTAGTTAATTGATCAAGAGTAAATCATGTCTTTTTCTTCATGTAACAAGAGTTGTACCTTGATTCAAATTGGGGAGTGCGGCGTGTCGTTGAATCGCTGCTAAAGGCCACTAGTTAATGATCACTTAATGCATTAATGAAGTCTGCCGCAGGCATCGGTCGGCCAAACAGATAACCTTGCAGGTAGTTCACTTTGTGGGCCGTCAGGTAGTCACTTTGTTCCGGGGTTTCCACACCTTCTGCAATCATTGCCAGGTCGAGCTTGGCCGCCAGCTCGATGATGCTGTCCAGAATGTGGCTGGAGAGGGTATCGACGCCGATCATGGCGACAAAGCTCTGGTCGATTTTCAGGAAGTCCACGTTGAACTGGCGTAGATAACCGAGGCTCGAGTGGCCGGTACCGAAGTCGTCGATGGCGATCATCACCCCAAGATCATGCAGTTGCTCGAACAGTTGATGGGTGATGGCCGTGGGCTCGATCAGTTTGCGCTCGGTCAACTCCAGTACCAGGTGGATGGAGCCGGGTGCAAAAGCACCGAGGAACTGACGGCAATCCTCGACCAGCGCAAGATCCAGGCAATGATCGGCGGTAATATTGATGCCGATATGAAACGGCTCATCAAAGGACGCCGACCTCGGTGCCAACAGCCTGGCGGTTTGTTGCATGATCGAGCGGGTCATCGGCACGATCAGTCCGCAGTGTTCGGCAAACGGAATGAACAGATCGGCGCGTACCAGGCCTTCCTTGGGGTGGTTCCAGCGCATCAGCACCTCGACCCCCGTGCATTTCTTATTCAGCGCCTGCACCACTGGCTGGAAATACGGTACGAACTCCGCAGCAATCAGTGCGCGCTGCATCTCAAGGGTTGGCGACGATGAACGTTTCTGTATGAAATGCCCGATCAAAGCGGAAATCACACCGAAGAACAGCAACAAGCTGAACAGTGGCGGATATTCACTGCTCATGTACCGCCACACTTCGCCTTCGGGGAAACCGGCAGTCACGCTGAAGGGATAGCGCGAAGATGTCAGCCTGTTTTCTGCGACGGGGAACCCGGGTGGATCGCCCTCGTGAAAACTGCCGTCGGCGGACAACCAGTTAGGCCCTACTTGCAGCAACAGCAGTTTCTGACGCCCGATAAGGCGCAAGAGATTACTCAGGTGGTAACCGTCCAACGTGCTCATGGCGCCCCGTTTGCCGTCGCTGAGTCGATAAACCAGCAACGCGGTGTCGGGCGTCACCGGGTTGCCCTTCATCAACAACAACTGGCCGTTGGCAACGTCTGCGGATGCAATTTTTTCGTGATAGTCACCGAACAAGGAACTGCAATAAATAGTGTCGTCCCACAGCAGGTTGGTCGAGCGCACGAATGGACGCCGTGTCACCTGCTCGCGCAACGCCAGGTTGACGTCAATGCAACTCTGGCCAGCCAACGGCAGCAACTCGCGCGCCGCCTGCGCGGTGTTGTCGAGCATCAGTTCAAACTGGCGAGTCGCTTCTTCGGCGGTTTGTTCGGTACTCTGCCTGAGTACGCGTTCAGCCTGCATATAAAGAATGGCAAAACCCAGCAGGACTGGCAGCAGTCCACTCAACAAGGTCACGGCGACCCTGATGCGGCGCTTGTGGACGTTGGTTTTCAGTGGCATTCGCGAAACCTGTATCGATGAAGTCGGGCTCTCAACTGCTGGCAGGAAGTGATGCCTCCCATGAAGGGTTCAAGCAAGAGGCAGGATAGTTGGCCCTTGGCAGTTACGCCGCTCAATGGTATCCCAGGTGCGGCGATGAACGGATATTGGGGGTAAAACAAACCCCTTGCGCATCGGGGGAAAAAGGGGATTTGATACAGAAGGCGGACAAATTGATTTACGCTGTGTAGAATCAGGTTACGCATACAATAATAATCGTCTTCTGGCAGCAGAAGCCTCGCCCTCAGAGCCTTAGGTCGACAATGAAGATATTCGGGTTCCAATTGATCTACGGTGATTTCCTCGCCCGCAGCGTGCGGGGCATCTCCTGTGCGCCACCCACGGGTCTCAGCATTGCTAGCAACTAACGCTCGTTAATTTCAGCTGTTAATTCTAAATGCATGATGAGGCGCCACCCATGGCAGATTTATACGAAAACCCAATGGGCCTGATGGGCTTCGAGTTCATCGAGCTCGCATCGCCGACACCCAATACCCTGGAGCCGATCTTCGAGATCATGGGCTTCACCAAGGTCGCGACCCACCGTTCCAAAGACGTGCACCTGTATCGCCAGGGCGCGATCAACCTGATCCTCAACAACGAACCCAACAGCGTCGCCTCGTACTTCGCCGCCGAGCACGGTCCGTCGGTGTGCGGCATGGCGTTCCGGGTCAAGGATTCGCAAAAGGCCTATAAGCGTGCCCTGGAACTCGGCGCCCAGCCTATCCACATCGAGACCGGCCCGATGGAGCTGAACCTGCCGGCGATCAAGGGCATCGGCGGTGCGCCGCTGTACCTGATCGACCGTTTCGGTGAAGGCAGCTCGATCTACGACATCGATTTCGTGTTCCTGGACGGTGTTGACCGTCACCCGGTCGGGGCTGGCCTGAAGATCATCGATCACCTGACCCACAACGTGTATCGCGGTCGCATGGCCTACTGGGCGAATTTCTACGAGAAACTGTTCAACTTCCGCGAAATCCGCTACTTCGACATCAAGGGCGAATACACCGGCCTGACCTCCAAGGCCATGACCGCGCCGGACGGCATGATCCGCATCCCGCTGAACGAAGAATCGTCCAAGGGCGCCGGGCAGATCGAAGAATTCCTGATGCAGTTCAACGGCGAGGGTATCCAGCACGTTGCGTTTCTCAGCGATGACCTGATCAAGACCTGGGATCACCTGAAAAGCATCGGCATGCGTTTCATGACCGCGCCACCGGAAACCTACTACGAAATGCTCGAAGGCCGTCTGCCAAACCACGGCGAGCCGGTGGGCGAGCTGCAGGCACGCGGCATTCTGCTGGACGGTTCGTCCGAGTCGGGCGACAAACGCCTGCTGCTGCAGATCTTCTCGGAAACCCTGATGGGGCCGGTGTTCTTCGAATTCATCCAGCGCAAGGGTGATGACGGTTTCGGTGAAGGCAACTTCAAGGCGCTGTTCGAGTCGATTGAGCGGGATCAGGTGCGTCGTGGCGTGCTGTCCACCGATTAAGCCGAGTCAGATGTAAAGAAGCCCGATCTGCATCCATGCAGATCGGGCTTCTTCGTTTTTGCCCTTGTAGGAGCAAGGCTTGCCCGCGATGACCGATAACGCGGTTCAGCAGGTTCACCGCAGCGCGCCCATCGCGAGCAAGCTTTGCTCCTACATTGGTTTGCGGTGTTGCCGAACGAGATGCTTGAACCCTTCAAACACCAACACCAGTACTGCCATCCAGATTGGAATATAGGTCAGCCATTCACCGGGCTTGATGCTTTCCCCCAGCAACAACGCCACGCCCAGCAACAGCACCGGCTCGACGTAGCTCAATAACCCGAACAGACTGAACGGCAGCAAGCGACTGGCGATGATGTAGACCACCAGCGCCGAAGCGCTGATCAGGCCCAGCAGTGGAATCAGCCACGCCAATGCCGGGTGCTGATCGAAGACACCGAAGCCTTGCTCGCCACCGTGCACAAACCAGTACGCGATCGGCAGCATCAGGGTCATGTCCAGCCAGAGCCCGCCGAGGTTATCGGCCTTCAGCCATTTGCGCAGCACGAAGTACAGTGGATAGCCCACTACCACGACCAGTGTCGCCCAGGAGAATCCGCCGACTTGATACAGCTCGTTGACCACACCCAGGCTGGCGAAGCACACCGCGACTTTTTGCAGGTATGACAGCCGATCACCGTAGGCAATACGCCCGGTCAGTACCATGGCCAGCGGCAACAGGAAGTAGCCCAGGGACACATCCAGGCTGTAGCCATTGAGCGGGGCCCACATGAACAGCCAGAGTTGCACGCCCAGCAACGCCGATGACAGTATCAGGCCGCCGATCAGCTTCGGTTGCGCGCCAATCCTTCGCAGCAGGTCGATGACCCGCCGCCATTCCCCGGACACCAGCATGAACAGGGTCATGCACGGCACGGTCAACAGCATGCGCCAGCCAAAAATCTCCACGCCACTCAACGGCTTGAGCAACGAAGTGTAGTAATACATGACGGCAAACAGCACCGAGGCTGAAACCGATAAAGCGATACCTTTTGACAAGCTGTCCTCGCGAGGTTGAACGTAAAACGGGGTGCGGAGGATACGTGGTTTTACTGTCGAATATTGTCCAATCGATCAATAAAGATCCCCTGTAGGAGCGAGCATGCTCGCGATGGTCGTCAACGATAACGCGGGGAGCCTGAATGCCCGCGGTGTCTATTCGCTCATCGCGAGCATGCTCGCTCCTACAGTGGTTTTGTGTTTATTCAGTTACGCGGCTTACGACCCGACACGAAATGACTCACATCATTGAACCCCGGCGTTGACGCATGCCCCGGTGTCACCAGCGAGTCGATGAAGGCTTCATCCTCAGCGCTAATCTTCACCGCCTGCGCTGTAATGTAGGCATCCCACTGTTCTTCAGTGCGCGGGCCGACAATGGCCGAGCTCACGGCACTGTTGTTCAGCACCCAGGCGATGGCGAACTCGACGATGCCGACGCCGCGTTCCTGGGTGTATTGCGCAATCCGCTGGGCGATACGCAGGGACTCGACGCGCCATTCGGTTTCCAGAATGCGTTTGTCTGCGCGTCCTGCGCGGCTGTTGGCGTCCGGCTTGACGTCCGGCGCATATTTGCCGCTGAGCACGCCGCGCGCCAACGGACTGTAGGGCACCACCCCTAGGCCGTAATTTTGCGCGGCACTGATCTGTTCGGATTCGGCCTGGCGGTTGACGATGTTGTACAGCGGCTGACTGATCACCGGCCGGTCGACACCGAGCTTGTCGGCCACGCGAATCACCTCGGCAATGCGCCAGCCTCGGTAGTTCGACAAGCCCCAGTAACGGATCTTGCCTTGGCGAATCAGGTCGCCAATGGCCGACACCGTGACCTCCAGCGGCGTGTTGTGGTCTTCGCGGTGCAGGTAATAGATGTCCAGATAGTCGGTACCCAGGCGCGTCAGGCTGGCCTCGATACCGTTGAAGATGTGCTCGCGGTTGAGGCCGCTGCGGTTCGGCACACCGTCCACCGGGCCGAAACCGACCTTGGTGGCCAGCACCCATTCCTGACGGCGACTGGCAATGGCCTCGCCGACGATCTCTTCGGAACGGCCATTGGTGTAGACGTCGGCGGTGTCGATGAAATTGATGCCCTGGTCCCAGGCCTTGTCGATGATTCGCAGGGAATCTTCGGTACTGGTCTGCTCGCCAAACATCATGGTGCCCAGGGTCAGGGTGGAAACCTGCAGGCCCGAGTGACCCAGCGTGCGGTAGCTCATGAGGAAATCCTTTTACCGGGGGGAAAGGCTAGATCAAATACCAGAATTGCAGCGCGGAGCAAACGCTCTGTGACATGGAGCCTCTCTGTATCATGATTTCTTGCGATGCAAAGGGTAACGTTGATCGCCCGCAGATCTCGACCAAACCATCCCGCCACGCTTTCAAGGATCACCACTATGTTCGAACTCGATCACGACCTGGCCCCAGGACATCGTCGACCGGGCAATTGTGGAAGCTGGACGGGATGCTCGCTCTCTATCTCGGCGTACAGCTTCTCCCCGAAACCGACACACCTCTCTGACCAAAACCCGACCCCCAGTAGGAACTGCCGCAGGCTGCGATCTTTTGATCTTGAAAAGCAAAGTCAAAAGATCGCAGCCTGCGGCAGCTCCTACAGGGAAACCATAAGATTTTGGAAATGAACAATAATTCTTGAGCCCGCTTGTGCAGCGGCCCGGCGTTATTGTTCCTGTCGGCTGGCAGCATGAGCGCATTGGAACTGGAGAATTTGCATGAAAATCGTCATCGCCCCCGATTCGTTCAAGGACAGCCTCAGCGCTCAAGGCGTCGCCGATGCCATCGCCCTCGGTCTGGCAGACGTCTGGCCCGATGCGCAATTGATCAAATGCCCGATGGCCGACGGCGGGGAAGGGACGGTCGAGTCGGTGCTGGCGGCCTGCAATGGCCAATTGCGCCGGACCGCGGTGCGTGGACCTCTCGGAGCCACGGTGAATGCAGCCTGGGGCTGGCTGCCCGGCACCCACACCGCGATCATCGAAATGGCCGAGGCCAGCGGTTTGCAGTTGGTCCCGGTCGACCGCCGCGATGCTTGCATCAGCAGCACCTTCGGTACCGGTGAATTGATTCGCACTGCACTCGATGCCGGGGCGCAGCGAATCATTCTGGCCATCGGCGGCAGTGCGACCAATGACGGCGGCGCGGGGGCGATGCAAGCCTTGGGCGTCAAGCTGCTGGATGCGCAGGGGCAGATCCTGGCACCGGGCGGCTTGGCACTGGCACAGTTGGCCCGCATCGATCTGAGCGCTATCGACCCACGCCTGGTCGAGGTGCGCTTCGACATTGCCGCCGACGTGAACAATCCGCTGTGCGGTCCTCACGGTGCATCGGTCATATTCGGCCCGCAAAAAGGCGCAACGCCTGCTCAGGTCGAACAACTGGATCTTGCCCTCGCGTACTTTGCCGATCACTGCGCAAACGTCTTGAACAAAGACGTGCGCGAAGAGCCCGGCAGTGGCGCAGCGGGCGGTCTGGGGTTTGCCGCCAAGGCGTTCCTGGGGGCGCAGTTCAAGGCCGGGGTTGAAGTGGTCGCCGAGCTGGTGGGCCTGGCCGATGCGGTTGCCGGCGCTGATCTGGTGATCACCGGCGAAGGTCGTTTCGATGCGCAGACTTTGCGCGGCAAGACACCCTTTGGTGTGGCGCGCATTGCTCGTGAACACGGCGTTCCGGTCATCGTCATTGCCGGCACGTTGGGCGAGGGCTATCAAGCGTTGTATGCCCATGGCATCGACGCCGCGTTTGCCCTGACGAGCGGCCCGATGACATTGGTGCAAGCCTGCAGCGAAGCACCACGCCTGTTGCGTGAGCGAGCAAGTGATGTAGCGCGGGTCTGGCGGATGGCTGTTCTACGCGATCCCCTGTAGAAACTTGCGCAGCCACCGAAGCAGGGTCTCCACCAGAGCGCGAAGTTAGTGAGCGGGCCACGCGCCCCTGTATAAGTAGCCACCTGTCAACTCTGACAGTATCGCAAACTAAAAAGTGAGTATTTAATTCTGCCCAAGGTTGTAAAAGCTGGGTAGTGCGACGAAGCGTGATTGCAGTGCTTGAAGTAGTTCGAACTGCCTACCGAGATGAATGGGTCATGACTAGCGTCACGAACAAATACTCATTATCAGGAGAGCAACATGGCAAGTTCCGACGAGCAACTGAATGTTGAACAAGTGTACAGGAGCAAGAGTACTAATCTATCCAGGGTTCCAGCACCTAACGCCTATGACGCGCCGACAATCGAAAATACGATTCCAGGTGATCCCGATGGGTTGATGCATATCAGCAAAATCCAGGGGCCTGCTGCTGAGCCTATAAAAATCAGAGTAGAACCATGGGCTAATTTGCCTGAAGACCCAACTGATGTCGGTCATCTTTACTTGGAATGGAAGTTTCAAGGTTGGGGTGATTATCAACCCATCGAAGACCGCGAAATTAGAGATCCGATAACTCAGCCAATTTTTCCCGGTTTCTTCGAAATCCCGAAGACCCTATACGATGGGTATGAGGGAACTTTTGAAGTCAGATATCGGGTTAAGGAGTGGAATAACGGGCAGGAGGTGGATTCGCTTTCCACCCCGCTGACTTTCGACACAACCGCGCCTTGGATGCCGGCCGCCCCCCCGGAAGCCATCGTCCCAAAATTGATCACCACGGCACTCCTGGAAGCAGAGGGCGGAGTCGAATGCGAGATCCCCGATCCCGGGGAGGTCAAACCCGTTACGATAGCCCTCGCCTGGTCCGACAAAGTTCCAGAGCAATTGCCTCCAATGGAGGAAATGCATTACGTAGGGCTGCTTCCAGCGGATCGCAAATCAAGGTGCCGAAGGAAATCTTCGAAAATTTTGGCTCACGCACGCTTTATCTGGCGTACGGTGCAATGGACAAGGCAGGTAATTTAAGTTAGATGTCATGGCCGGTCACTGTCGAGAATGCACTAGGGACATTACCCTCCGGCCTGAAATCGCCCACGGTGCCCAAGGGCGATGATGATGATGAGATCGACCGTGAGGATGCTGCCGCCCCCGTAGAGGTTCACACAGGAACAATTGATAATTACCAGCCTGAGGATCGCATCAGGATTATTTGGGGGGCACAGAGTTTCATCGGCGGCCCCATGTCCCAGTTAGGCCCATCACCGAAAGTTATTGTCCCATGGCCCAACATGAGGGATGCATACGACTTCGAATTGGGTGGCCAACAGTCCACGCCAGTAAAGTTCCAGGTATTGCGGGGCAATCACCCCATTGACTCCCCACCGAGGGTTAATCCGCTCAAGGTGGACCTTGAAGTGCCGATTGTTAATCCGGGTGGACCTGACCCGGAGCATCCTGATTTCCTGAAGCCAATCATCACCAGCAGTAGCGGTAGCACAACCGATTTGACAAGGGCCGATGCGGACAAACCCGCCACGGTCACCGTCACCCTCCCTGATGGCATTGAAGACAATGATGTGATCACGGTGAAATGGAATGGCGTTCTTGTGAATGCTACCGCGCACACCATCGACGGGACTGAAGGCGCCACCATCGGTATTGAGGTGCCTTGGGAGGAAATCGAAAAAACGCCGATGATGCTCAACCTTCCGGTTTGTTTCCGGGTCAGGCGGCCGGGTGTCACCAATCCTTTGGACTCACCTGAGGAAACGATCAACGTCAAGGTACTGAAAATAGAACTGCCACAACCCGAAGTACAAATGGCGGGGACGTTGGTCAATTGCAATGACTTGCTTCAAGAAGGCACGGAGTGGGGTATTCATGTGCTCATTCCACCATCCGACTATTTGAAGAAAGATACGAACGTGATGTTCGTTTGGCAGCTCTTTGTAGATGGCGTGGGCTTGGTCAATACCGAGATTGTGCAAGAAAAAACCGTCACTGAGGATCAGGAGAATAATGGCATTTTGTGGTTTGTACCTTACTTGCGATGCCTGAAGCCTTCTTACATTCCAGGGGTACGCCTAACGACCCGGGCACGGCTGGCCTACGGGATGCAGATCGATGGGGATGAAGCGTCATCCAATATGGTCGACGTAAGGGTCGGTGTATTTGAAAAAGAGGACCATTGCGAGATACCACGGCCCTAACTTCAGATGTCCGAGGAGAGAGCACGGAGAGGACGGCTTTTTATGAGGCCTTCGAATATCCTTCGTGCTCTTCGGAAAAGTCCTACATACCAATCTGAGATGTCTCGGTAGTCTTCGCCGCTTTTGTAGGCTCAAGCGGAGGTTGTCTGCTACGACGAACTCCACCGTTGAATCCCCAATATGTGGTGTCTAGCTTGGAAAATAAAACATCTTTTACATTGTCACCGTTGTCCTCATCCTTGAAGTGGATAACGATCATGCCCTTGCTGCTGATCAGCACGCATTCGCTTGCCCGGATTGTCGATAATGGCGAGCAGGCCAATATCAACAGCGGTACTGTGACCGATGATTATCTTGTCAGAAACAGTTCCAGTTTGACCGCTAACGGTGCTACCACCGAGCAAATTCGCGTCCAGGGCAACTCCGCGCTGACCCTCAACGGCAGTACCGTTGTCTCAGGCGGCAGTTCGATCGGGGTTGATCTCGTCAATAGTCGGGCAACTGTGAGCGGCAGCAATATCACCGGTACCACCACCGGGTTGTCGTTGGGTTATACGGGGGCCAATCCGTCGGGCTCCACCGCCACCGTGACCGGCAGCAATATTGTTGGCGGCACCATAGGGGCATTAGTCGGTGGTTTCAGCCAGCTGCAGCTCGAAAACAGTGTGGTGGCCGCGACCAATCCAACCAGTATCGGCCTGCAATTGGCCAATGGACAGGTGTCGGCGAAAGGGAGTGTGATTCGCGGAGGAACCAGTGGTGTGCGTTTCACTTCGGATCAGAACACTGCCGGTCCGGCGCGGCTGGACCTCGATGCCACCCGGATTGAAGGCCTTACCGGCTCGGCAATCATTATCAATAATGGAAGCCAGCCGCCAATCAACGCGCAAATTACCGTGGCTACAAGACCGTGAATGGCCTGCTGTGCATCACCGACGTCAAGACCCCGGTAAGTATACGGATCCGGAGGGGCATATGATTAGGTGGGTTAGACCAAACGTCGTAACAGCCGCTGATACTGCGGCTGCAAAGCTCGCTGCGAATTCCGCGATTATCGTTGCTGAGGACGCTGCTAAGGTAATGACAGGGAGTGCCAGAAAGGGTGCCAACGTACAAAATACTGCTGAAAGTACAGGTAGGCTGGTGAATAGCCAAGCTGACACTGTAATGACAAGTTCCCGTGGCGTACCGAGTAATCCGGCCTATGACGTCGTCAGCCAAAGTTCTCCAGCTTCGCCCGCGAGGTCAGGGCGGATCAGCGAAGCTTCCAGCGCAATGAGTCAAGGTTCGGTAAAAACGAAAACGACAACACAGACGACTAAGCCGGGCTACATCGACCAGTCGCACCGCGGTCAAATGCCCATTCCCGGACCTTCAAATCCGGTGCGTCAAAGTACAAGGCCGAAACCGGCACAACCACCAAAACCAAAATCTGTTCCGCAAGCTAATCCCAATCAACAGCGAATGAGTGACCTTAAAACAAAAATCAAAAACATGAAAAAACTGGATGGCGGTGCAATGTTTGATCAACGACAACTAAGTAAATGGCAGAATGAACTAGAAAATTATGAGTTACGGCATAAATAGTGCTATCCGCATAGGCCACTAATCCGAGCAAACTCCGCCAGCGCACCGTCATGGTCAAGTCCCAACTTGTCCATGGCGGTGCGCTTTTGCCGGCTGATGGTTTTTTCGCTGCGGTTCAGTTGCGCGGCAATCTGCCGTCCAGACAATCCTTGGGCAAACAACCGGACCACTTCGATTTCCCGGTTCGAAAGACTTACTGAAGGTGCGCTTGAACCGGAGGCAGGCAAGGACTGGGTATCGACGATCCCGGCAAAGGTGGGGCAAAGGTATCGACGTCCCTTGGTGACGGCGATTACCGCCCGTTTCACCTCGTTCAAGGCGGTGCGCTTATCGAACAGACCGTTCACCCCTATATTGAGCAGTGCTTGCAATAAAGACGGGTTGCGCAACATGGTCACTACAATCAAAGGCAGCGGCGCGAAGTGGCGTTTGAGGTACCCCATCAATGCCAGCCCATCGGGAAGGCGTCCGTACGGCATCGCGTAGTCGCTGATCACCAGGTCACAGGGCGTGCGCTGCAGATGATGGATCAGCTCATCGGCATTTTCAGCCTTGGCGACAACTGAACATGGGGGATCGGCCAAGGAGGAGAGAACCATTTCGATACCCGTCAGCACGACCGGATGATCGTCGGCGATGATGATTCGCAGCGCTTTGTTCGGTCGGTGCCCATGGGACACTGACGTATCGTCACAGGCACTGGCGCGGGAGAGGTCAAGCGGTTGGAATTGAGGTATGGGGTCCAGGCTCATGAAAAGTCTCAACAGGGGTCAATGACAGGCCGACCGCTGAAGAGACGTGGCTCAAGGTACCTTAATCAGGCCTTGTTCCAGCGCCATCACCATGGCGATCCAGCGCGACCTCACGCCGAATTTTCGGCGGATATTGCAAAAGTGATAATTCACACCAGCCTCGGTGCATTGGACGATCTGCGCGATTTCCCAGGACGATTTACCAATGGCTGTCCACTGCAAAAGCTCCTTTTCCCGAGCCGTCAGCCTGATCGCTTTAGGTTGTGGGCACTCTTGCGGCTGGAATTTGGCCTGGGCTGGCGATGTTCGAACCGATACGGTATTGGCACGGTACATAGTTGAATCTCCCATTCATCATCATTGACGGCGTGGGCGCGGCGGAATCTTCCTACATCTTGATGGCATGGTTCGCGCGGCCGTCCTTCAGGCACCTGGTTTCAGGGCTGGAGGCTCGGTTTCCTTATAGCGCGAATCACCCCACTTGGAACCTGTCACAAATTACAGGTGGAGACTTTAATCGGACTTCGCGGAATTGGCTGTCAGCAAAGGAACCCAGGTTTGTAGGAGGTATCGCTGAATTTCTGTTGCCTAATCCGTTCGTCGATTTCACAGCGGTACTGGCGCGCGGCGCGATTTGAGATAGGGTTGACTCAGGAACTCGCGCGATTGGAGAAATACATGCGCTATTCAGGCTTGACCCAACGCATCGCCGGTGAAGGCGCCGCGGCCTGGCAGATTCATAACCGCGCACTGCAAATGCGCGAACAGGGTGTCGACGTACTGCTGCTGTCGGTCGGCGACCCGGATTTCGATACACCCGGCCCCATCGTCCAGGCCGCCATCAACAGTTTGCTGGCCGGCGACACCCACTACACGGAGGTGCGCGGCAGTCGGGCTTTGCGCGACAGCATTGCCCACCGTCATCGGCGTCGAAGTGGTCAGGTGGTCGATGCCGACCATGTGATCGTGATGCCCGGCGCGCAATGCGCGGTGTACTCGGTCGCGCAGTGCCTGCTCGATCCGGGCGACGAAGTGATCGTCGCCGAGCCGATGTACGTGACGTATGAAGGCGTGTTCGGCGCGTGCGGGGCAACCGTGGTGCCGGTGGCGGTGCGTCCGGAGAACGGCTTTCGGGTCGATCCGGCGGATGTGGCGGCCCGTATCACACCCAGGACCCGGGCGTTGTTGCTCAACAGCCCGAACAACCCCTCCGGCGCCAGTTTGTCGCTGATGATCTGGCAGGAGCTGGCCTTGCTGTGTGTGCGTCACGACCTGTGGTTGATCAGCGACGAGGTCTACGGTGATCTGCTGTACGAGGGCGAACATATCAGCCCGGCCAGCCTGCCGGGGATGGCCGAGCGCACCGCGACCATCGACAGCCTGTCCAAATCCCACGCCATGAGCGGCTGGCGAGTGGGTTGGGTGATCGGGCCCAAACCCTTGAACGACCATCTGGAGCATCTCTCGTTGAGCATGCTGTTTGGCATTCCGGAGTTCGTGCAAAAGGCGGCGCAACTGGCGCTGGATGAAAACCTGCCGGAGGTGGCGCTGATGCGCGAAGAATATCGTCAGCGCCGCGACCTGGTGTGTACGAGCCTGAACCAATGTCCGGGTATCCGGGCCATTCGGCCGGATGGCGGGATGTTCGTGATGGTCGACGTGCGCCAGACCGGGTTGTCCGCCCAGCATTTCGCCGAGCGGCTGCTGCAGGGGTATGGCGTGTCGGTGCTGGCAGGTGAGGCGTTCGGGCCGAGTGCGGCGGGACATATCCGCATCGGCCTGGTGGTGGATCAGCGCAAACTGGCGGATGCCTGTCGGCGGATTGCGCTGTGTGCCATGGACCTTCTGGAAGCGCGGCGGGCCTGAAAAAAGATCGCAGCCTGCGGCAGCTCCTACAGGTGTATGCGTTCCCCAGTAGGAGCTGCCGCAGGCTGCGATCTTGATCTTCAGTCTTTCCAGGCCGCCGAATTCACCAGATTAGCCGGCCGCTCACCCGCCAACGCCGCCAACAGATTATCCACCGCACACCGGGCCATCGCCTCCCGTGTCTCATGGGTCGCCGAGCCCATGTGCGGCGTTGCCACCACGTTATCCATCTGCAACAGCGGCGAGTCATGGTTCAGCGGCTCACGCTCAAACACATCCAGCCCCGCCGCGCGAATCTGCCCCGTACGCAGCGCCTCGATCAACGCTGCTTCATCCACCACCTTGCCCCGTGAAATGTTGATGAAGATGCTTTGCGGGCGCATCAGGGCAAATTCCTCGGTGCCGATCAGCCGCTCGGTTTCAGCGGTTAATGGCAAGGTCAGGCAGATGAAATCCGCCTGCTGCAACAGCTCGCTCAGGCTGCGATATTGCGCATTGAAACGCTGCTCGACCGAAGGTTTTGGCGAGTGGCTGTGGTAGATCACCGGCATGCCGAAACCGCAATGCCCGCGCTGGGCCAACGCTTCACCGATGCGCCCCATGCCGATGATACCCAGGGTTTTGCCGTGAACGTCGCTGCCGAAATGCGCGGGGCCGAGGTTACGTTTCCAAAGGCCTGCGCGAACCATGTTCGCCAGTTCCACCACGCGTCGGGCGGTCGCGAGAATCAACGCAAAACCGGTGTCGGCGGTGGTTTCGGTGAGCACATCCGGCGTGTTGCTCAGCAGGATGCGTCGCTCGGTCAGGTAGTCGATGTCGTAGTTGTCGACGCCCACCGAGACACTGGCGATGGCTTCCAGGTTCGGTGCCAGATCCAGTAATCCGGCGTCCAGTTTCAAGCTGGCTCCCAGCAAGCCGTGAGCGCGGGGCAGGGCATCGCGCAATCGGGCCAGGCCAGCGGCGTCGAGGCTTTCGATCAGCGTCACTTCGGCCTGCTCGTGCAAGCGAGCCATCAGCAGCGGCGAGAGTTTCTTGTACAGAACAACCTGCTTTTTCATTGTCGTTATCCAATCAGGAATGTGCAGCGGTGCGGGTTAAAGCGACCGTGGTCCGCTCCCGATCGCTGGCGCCGGGCTTGAGGAAAATCGTCAGCACCACCGAGAGCATCAGCGCACCGCTCATCAACAAGTAAGACGCGCCGGGCGAACCCGTGGAGCTGTTCAGATAGCCGACCAGGTAGGAACCGCCGAACGAACCGAGGGCGCCCATGCTGTTGATCAGCGCCATCGCGCCGCCCGCCACGTTAGCCGGCAGGATTTCCGGGATGATCGCGAAGAACGGCCCGTAAGGCGCGTACATGCAGGCACCGGCTATCACCAGCAAGGTGTAGGACCACCAGAAATGTTCGGCGCCCAGCGCGTAGGAACCATAGAAAGCGAACGAGGCGATCAGCAGCGGCGGCCAAACGAAGCGTTTGCGCTTTTGCAGTTTGTCCGAACCCCAGGACACCAGCAGCATGCCGATCACCGCCGCCAGATAAGGCAGCGCCGACAGCCAGCCGGCCTGCACCATGTCCATCTGCGCACCGGCCTTGAGGATCGATGGCAGCCACAGTACGAAGCCGTAGACGCCGATGCTCCAGCAGAAAAACTGCAAGGCCAGGATGATGACTTTCGGTGAGCGGAACGCTTCTGCGTAGTTCTTCACCGCTTTGATGCCGACCTGCTCGGCGGCCAGTGCGCTTTCCAGATCCTGCTTCTCTTGATCGTTGAGCCACTTGGCTTGCGATGGACGATCATCGGCCAGACGCCACCAAATGAATGCCCAGAGCACCGCCGGCAGTCCTTCGATGATGAACATCCAGCGCCAGCTGTAATGCTGCACCAGATACCCCGAGACCACCGACATCCACAGCATGGTCACCGGATTGCCGAGGATCAGGAAGGTGTTGGCCCGCGAGCGTTCGGCGCGGGTAAACCAATGGCACAGGTAGATCAGCATTGCCGGCATCACCGCGGCCTCGACCACGCCGAGCATGAAGCGGATGACGATCAGCCAGTAGGCATTGGAGACGATCCCGGTCAGGGTCGCCAGGCTGCCCCAGAGGATCAGGCTGACGAAAATCAGCTTCTTCACGCTGTGTTTCTGCGCATAGATCGCCCCCGGCACCTGGAAGAAAAAATAGCCGAGGAAGAACAGCGCGCCGAGCATCGACGACAGGCCCGGCGTGATCATCAAATCCGCCGCCATGCCGGAGGCAGCGGCGAAGCCGTAGTTGGCGCGATCCAGATACGCCAGGCTGTAGGTGATGAACACGATGGGCATGATGTACCACCAGCGGCGGGTGGCGAGCGTTGCGGTTTTCATGGTGGTGCTCCTGAGCTTGTTGTTTTTGTCGCAGCAGGTAACGGTGATCGTTCCCACGCTCCGCGTGGGAATGCCTCTAGGGACGCTCCGCGTCCCCTGTGACGCAGAGCGTCACGGGCTGCATTCCCACGCGGGAGCGTGGGAACGAGCGGTTAAAGGGGGAGGCAGTTCGGCTCGGGTCGGCAACCCCTCCATATCCCCCCGACTCTGCACCGCCCGGCTGCCAATCCAGTTGGCCCGCTGCACGGCGTCGGCAAAGCTGTGGTTTTCGAGCAGGGCGCTGATCATGCCGACGGCAAAGCCATCACCGGCGCCGACGGTATCGACCACTGTGTTCACCGGCACGCCGTCGACAAAGCCGGCATCCAGATGCGTGCGGTAGTAAGCGCCATGCGGGCCGAGTTTGATCGCCACCGCTTCGGCGCCCCGGTCGAGGTAGAACGCGGCGATGTCGGCCGGATCTTCGAAACCGGTGAGCAAGCGCCCCTCACTCAGCCCCGGCAACACCCAATGGGCGAGGGCGGCGAGGCGGTTGATCTCGCTGATCATCTGTTGCTCGCTGGCCCACAGGCTCGGGCGCAGGTTCGGGTCGAAGGACACGCTGCGCCCGGCTTCGCGCATGCGGGTCATCAATTCGAACGACATCTGCCGTGCCGTTTGCGATAGCGCCGGTGGGATGCCGGTGGCGTGCAGGTGTCGGGCCTTGAGCAATTGGGGCACGATCGAGTGCGGCGACAGGTGACTGGCCGCCGAACCGCGGCGGAAATACTCGACGACGGGGTCGTTGCCATTGTCGGTGCGGGACTTGAGCTGGAAACCGGTGGGATGGGCAGCGTCAATGTCGACGTGGCGGCAATCCAGACCTTCCTTTTCCAGCGTGTCGATGACAAACCGGCCTAGAGAATCCGCACCCACCCGGCTCAACCATGCCACCTTGAACCCGAGCCGCGACAAGCCAATGGCGACATTGCTGTCGGCCCCGGCAATGCGCTTGTGGAAAGCGCTGACACTGGACAGATCACCCGCCTGCTCGGCGACGAACATCGCCATGGTTTCGCCGAACGACAGAATATCGATCTCAGACATGAGCGTTCTCCCGCTGCGATTGGCCCAGGTGGGCGAGGGCGGCGACGTGTTCGCGGGTCAATTGCACCAGGTCATCGCCTTGCAACGGGTATTCCGCCGCGCGCATAACGACTTGGGCCATGTGCCGCAGTAGCTGTTCCCACTGTTGCAAGTCGCTGGCGGCAGGTGGGATGGCAAGCAGTTTGCCGTCGGCGCGACGGGTCACCGCTTTGCAGTGCACATAACCCACATGGCGACCGAGCAATCGCGCAGCGCTGGCAGCCGACTGGTCCTGCCAGTGCCAGTTGCCGATGTCGAAGGTCATCTTGATCGGCAGGTTGTGCTGCTCCACTTCATCGAAAAAACGCTGGAAGGGTTCGATACGACCGCCGTGCAGGGTCTGGTCGTTCTCGACCAACAGCTGCACCGGGCTCTGCGCGAGTGTGCGAGTCAAGGCCGCAAGGTCGCTGTTGTCGGTGAAATAACCCAGGGACACTTTCAGCCAATTGGCGCCGAAAGCCTGGGCGCGCTGTAGGGCGCAGATCAGTTCGGGATTGGGTTTCGACTGGCCGGCCAGCCACAATTCCATTGGCGAGGAATACACGCTTTCGAGGCCCCCGGCTTGAGTGGCAGCGGCGAGTTGCGCGGGGTCTTCGACGGTCAGCAATTCTTCGCGCCATTCGATGCAGTTGGCACCGGCAGCAGCCAGCAGCTCGATGAAACTGCCTTGGCCGCGTTGGCGTACCAGATCGGCGCCGTAGCTGGAGAGGCTGATGGAGACGGGTGGTTTATTCATTGTTTTTCTACCTCTGAAACCGGTTTCATTTTTGTTCAAATAAAGGCGTGATCTTTAGGGCCCCATCGCGAGCAAGCTCGCTCCCACAGGGTTTTGTGTCGTACAAAAATTGTGTGTACGCCTGGGATCCCTGTGGGAGCGAGCTTGCTCGCGATGAGCCCGGAACAATCACCGAAAATCTCCAAGGGTCGACCCCCGCTCAATCAACCGCGCCGCAAAATCCAGCGTCCGCACTGGGCCATCATCGCCGCGCAAACGCCTGAGCAAACACTCAAACGCGCTGGCGCCCATCTCGGTGGTCGGTTGGGCGAGGGCGGTGATGCCGCTGCCCACCAGCGGGTACCAATCCAGGTCATCCAGGGCAATCAGGCCCACGTCATCGAACAGGTTGCACCCGAGCTCACGCAATGAATGAGTGCTGGCCAACGCCGCAATCCCGTTCGCGCAAAACAGCGCTTTCGGGCCGGGGCCAGGTGTGTCGAGGAAGGTTTTCAGATTCGCCGTCAGCTCGCTGCCGGTTTCTGTGATTGCCCCGCGAAGCGCGGGCCGCTGCTCGATCTGCGCCTTGAAGCTGCTGACCCGTTCGATCCGCGAACTGGTGCCGTCAAAAGGCTCGGTCACCAGCATTACGTCGCGGTAACCACGTTCTTCAAGATGGGCGAGGGCCATGTCGACGGCTGCCGGATTGTCCAGCCCGACCATGTCGCTTTCAAGGTGCTCGACCTTGCGATCCACCAGCACCAGGGGCATTTCACGATGCAGTTCGTGTAATTGGTCGCGGTGATGGCCCAGGGTGTTCACGATCAGGCCTTCGATGTTGTACGAGCGCAGTAGCGCCAAGTGCTGACGTTCCTGCTCGTCATCGCGGTCGGTGTTGCACACCACCAGGCTGTAGCCGTGCTGACGGCAAGCGGTTTCCACCCCGTGCATCACGGCAATCGAATAAGGGTTGCGGATGTCGGCCACGAGCATGCCGATCAGGCGGGTGCGTCCGCGTTTCAAGCCGCGGGCCATCTGGTTCGGACGGTAGCCCAGCTCGGCAATCGCCTGTTCGATGCGCTGGGCGATGGCATCGGAAAGCAGGGCGCGGTCATCGCCAATGAACCGGGAAACGCTGGCCTTGGAGACCTTGGCGTGTTCGGCCACGTCGAGCATGGTCACGCGGCTGCGCTGGGCGGCGGAGAAGTCGTTCACGGTCTGGAACCTTCTTATTGGATTTATTAGGCTGGCGCATAACGCTGAAACCGGTTTCAGGAGACACCAAAAGCAAATGTGCCGTCAAGTACCGATTTCTTCCGGAATCGATTCATGACCGGTGGCGCTTTGACCAGCGCACTCATCCACGCCGAACCCAGCAACCCTGGGCCAGGTCGATCCAGTTGTGAGTGGTCATGCTGCACCTGTGAGACGGATTGCAGGGTTATTTAACGCACGAAGCAAAGCGATGACTAGAACGTTTGTGCAATGAACAGCTCGGCTTTAGCACAAATAAACCAGCCGCACCACTATCAGGTTTGATAGTGGTGCGAGCGACAGGCATCAGTTTTACTGTATTGCATTAACTTGCGCGAGGAGATGCCCCATGAGCAGTTACGACGCCCCCGGCACCCCGACCGAAAAGTTGATTAATTCTGCCTCTGCCTCTGATGCGCGAATTTGCTCGCCCGGTAATATACGAGCACAGCGTAACCCACCCAACACTGTCTTGTTAACTTGGGACGAACCCTACTCAACGTGCAATTTATGCCCAGATGCCATTGGCTATGATGTCTACGGCGAAGGTATTACCACACAGCATGTGGTTCGGCCGCCTTGTGAAATAACGGGTTTGCAAACACATATCGAGTACCTGATTTACGTTACCGCTAAAGCGGGCGGGAACAATGTATCGACGCCCAGCGTCTATCATTTTCCCAAGATCAGACCCAACAAGCCCGGCATTCCTCAGCTGAGCAATATCGCTTATTCATCCGCGACGTTGACCTGGACACCGTCGCCCGACAGTGGCGAGATCAAACGTTATAGAATTTATCTGAATGGATTTCTGGTTGGTCTGACAAAAGAGACTCGTTTCAATCTGAATTTTTTGAAAACAGGTTACGGTTATTCAGTGCAGGTCTGCGCAGTCAACGAGCAGGGTGAGTCCGATCCCGCGTCGGCCACGTTAAGGACGTTGCTCCGCCCGCCGAAAGACCTGAGGCTGCGGCATAATTTGGGAACCTGCAGACTTACTTGGACTCCATTTTTTGCGGTTTTACCAAATCATGAGGGAACCGTTAATGGGAAACCCTTCACCGCCGGACCTTTCGGTCATAACTTTAATCTTGCTGAACTGTCCCCAGGGCCAGCTCCGCACCACTTCCACTTCACGATCTTTGCCAAACTGGGTGAGCAAGTTTCCGAAACCACCACGTTTACCGCTACCTTGGATGACGTCGTACCGCCCACACAGCCTGGAAAGCCTGTAGTTACTCATGTCACTCATGATTCGGCGCAATTGGCTTGGGCGCCAGCCAGCGACAATACGAAAGTTACCGGTTACAGAGTGGTAATCAATGGCATACGTGCCATTACCACAGAGAACACTCATTACCTATATAAGACCTCAAGTAACGGCAACTTCAAGTGTGTCTATATACGCGCAGAAGACAAAGACGGAAACCTTTCCAGACCCAGCGATCGAACAGTTTTCAGAATCACAGGGCCAGAGGATAATCCTTTACCTTCGCCCATAGCTTTCATTACAGCCCTGACATCCACAACAGCCAAACTGAATTGGTCCCTCGCGGAGGGTGGCGTCTTCCCACCGATAGGGGTAATGATCATGATTGATGGTAGTCATCATGAAACATCTATGGTTAGCAAGTCTATAGTGTTGCGGGATCTGAGCCCGGGTTTTGAATACGTTATTGAAATATTTGCTTATAATGCATTTGACAAAAATGTCAGAGCCAATAGTTTTGCATTATGAGCACAAGGATACTACGCCACCCGCCATGCCTGGAAATCTAAGAAAAATAGATTCGACATATGATTCAGTCACATTTGGTTGGGAAGATTCAGAAGATGACGTCGCCCTACTTGAATACGTTATCTATAGCAATCACGAATACTTCGATGTCACGACGCTTACTACCTATACGGCCGCTAACCTCATGCCTGGCACGTATGCCTTTGAGGTGTGCGCCATGGACCTGTCCGGAAACGTCTCAGAGCCAGCGACTGTCAACGTTATCGTTGAAGGCGAGTTAACAAACGCGCCGAGCAACTTTCGATTTACCCAGGCAACAGGGCTGCTGCCCATACCGACGTTAAAATGGGATGCACCCAGTGATATGGATAATGTCATTCGATATGACATCACCTTGACCGGCCCACAGGGGACGGCTCGCCCATATAATACAACCCGGGCTTTTCTGCAGCCGCTCCTGCTCCCGCGTACTCGTTACATTGTCAGTATTACAGCACTGAACGACATTGGCACTTCACGGCCATTAATTTCGGAGATGACCACAAACTGAAGGCCTGCACTCATGGCCGTACAACACTTACTGTGCCTTCATCCAAATAGTCCCGCGGCAATGTTGATAGAAAACCCGAGAATCGCCGTATTGAACAGAAAACCGATCAACGACTGCGCCAGCACGATCTTGCGCAAGCCGCGGGTTGCCACACCGACATCCGAGGTCTGCACCGCCACGCCGATGGTGAACGAGAAATACAGGAAGTCCCAGTAATTGGGCGTGGTCAAGCCTTCGGCAAAGCGCAGCGCCGGTTCCTTGCCGTTCCAGGTGTAAAACAGTCGCGCATAGTGCACGCTGAAAATGACCCCGATCAGCAACCATGAACCGATGACAGTGAACGCCGTGAAGCCGTAGTGCAGCAGCTTGCGGGTGGTTTCCAGGTCTTTGCTGCCGGCCAGTTCGAAGGCGATGGTTGCCAGGCTGGCAATCGCTGCGATGCACACCACGAACAGCACCAGCCCGGCGTTTTCGTCTTCAATCTCGGCGATGCGTTTCACATCGGTTGCCTTGGAGCGCACGGTGAGCCAGAACATCAGGAGCAGATAGGTCCAGACCCCGACGTTCCAGCCGATGAGGATTTTGCTGATGATCGAATCGGCCGGAACCAGGATGCCTGCCGCGACGCCGAGGGTGGCGGCGGCGGATAGGCGAGGGTGGGTGTGGGTGAGGTAGGGCATGGAGGCTCACTGTGGCAGGGCGTCAGTGCACCATAGCGCAGGCGGCGGCGCTTTGTGTAGGAGCGAGCTTGCTCGCGAAAAACTCGAGAACGGCGCTGGGTGTCAGGTACTCAGCGTTATCGTTGACGACCATCGCGAGCATGCTCGCTCCTACAGGGAAAGGATCGGTTATAGGTCTTTACGGCGCTTGCGCACCAGCTTCATCACCACCACAAAAAACACCGGCACGAACAGCACGGCCAGGGTCGCGGTGATCATCCCACCGATCACCCCGGTGCCGATGGCTTGCTGACTTGCCGAGCTGGCACCGCTGGCAATCGCCAACGGCACCACGCCGAGGATGAATGCCAGCGAGGTCATGACGATCGGCCGCAGGCGCAAACGCGCCGCTTGCAGGGTGGCGTCGATCAGGTCGTGGCCTTCGTCGTACAGGCTCTTGGCGAATTCGATGATCAGGATCGCATTCTTCGCCGACAGGCCGATGATGGTGATCAGCCCGACCTTGAAGAACACATCGTTGGGCATCCCGCGCAGGGTCACCGCGAGCACTGCGCCGAGTACACCCAGTGGCACCACCAGCAACACTGAGGTCGGGATCGACCAGCTTTCGTACAAGGCCGCCAGGCACAGGAACACGATCAACAGCGACAAGCCGAGCAGGATCGGCGCCTGACTACCGGACAAGCGCTCCTGCAACGACAGCCCGGTCCATTCCTGGCCCAATCCGGCGGGACCTTGCGCCACCAGCCGTTCGATCTCCGCCATGGCCTCACCGGTGCTGTGGCCGGGCTTAGGCTCACCGGAAATACTGATCGCCGGATAGCCGTTATAACGGGTCAGCTGGGCCGGGCCCTGTGTCCATTTCGCCTGGACGAATGCAGACAGCGGCACCATTTTCCCGTTGTTGTTGCGCACGTGCATTTTCAGCAAATCGGTCACCTGGCTGCGTTGATCGCCTTCAGCCTGGACCACCACCCGTTGCATCCGCCCCTGATTGGGGAAGTCGTTGATGTACGCCGAACCGACCGCGGTGGACAGCACGCTGCCGATGTCGGCAAAGGACACGCCCAGCGCATTCGCCTGTTTGCGATCCACGATCAACTGTACCTGCGGCGCTTCGGCCAGGGCGCTTTCGCGCACATTCATCAGGATCGGACTCTTCTCGGCGGCCGCGAGTAATTCAGTGCGGGCCTTCATCAATGTGGCATGGCCCAGGCCGCCGCGATCCTGCAAACGGAATTCGAAGCCGCTGGACGTGCCCAGGCCATCGACGGGTGGAGGCAGTACCGAAAACGCCATGGCGTCCTTGATCTGGCTGAGCGCAGCATTGGCCCGGTCGGCAATGGAAGCGGCCGAATCCTCAGGGCTCCTTTGGGACCAGTCCTTCAACGTGCTGAACGCCAGCGCCGCGTTCTGGCCGCTGCCGGAGAAGCTGAAACCGAGAATGACCACGCTGTCGCTGATGCCCGGTTCGCCGGCGTTGTGCGCTTCGATCTGCTCGACCACCTGCACCGTACGGTGCTTGCTCGCGCCGGGTGGCAGTTGAATGTCGGTGATGGTGTAGCCCTGGTCCTCCACTGGCAGGAACGAGGAGGGCAGGCGCATGAAACACACGCCCAGGGCTACCAGCAGCACAACGTAGATCAGCAGGTAACGCCCGGTTCGCTGCAACGCATAGGCGACCCAGCCCTGATAACGTTCGGTAAGTCTCTCGAAGCCGCGGTTGAACCCGCCAAAGAACCCGGTCTTTTCGTGGTGTTCGCCCTTGGCAATCGGTTTGAGCAAGGTTGCACACAACGCCGGGGTCAAGGTCAGGGCGAGGAAGGCCGAGAACAGGATCGAGGTGGCCATCGACAGCGAGAACTGCTGGTAAATCACCCCGACCGAACCCGGCATGAAGGCCATCGGAATGAACACCGCCACCAGCACCAGGGTGATGCCGATGATCGCCCCGGTGATCTGCGTCATCGCCTTGCGGGTCGCCTCCCTGGGCGACAGGCCTTCGCTGACCATGATCCGCTCGACGTTTTCCACCACTACGATCGCGTCATCCACCAGGATGCCGATGGCCAGTACCATGCCGAACATGGTCAGCACGTTGATGGAAAACCCGAGGGCCAGCATGGTCGCGAAAGTGCCCATCAGCGCCACCGGCACTACCAGCGTGGGGATCAGCGTGTAGCGGATGTTCTGCAGGAACAGGAACATCACCGCGAACACCAGCAACATCGCCCACCGAGGGTGTAGACCACCTTGGTGATCGAGACCTTGACGAAGGGCGAGGTGTCGTAAGGAATCGTGTATTGGACGCCCGCGGGGAAGTAACGCGACAGTTCATCCATCTTTGCCCGCACCAGGGTCGCGGTGTTCAAGGCATTGGCCCCCGGCGACAGCTGGACGCCGACGGCGGTCGACGGCTTGCCGTTCAGACGCGTGGAAAACTGATAGTCCTGACTGCCGATCTCGACCCGCGCGACATCGCCGATGCGCACCGTGGAACCGTCGGGATTGGCCTTGAGCACGATGTCGGCGAACGCTTCAGGGGTCGACAGCTGGCCTTTGACCAGAATGGTCGCGGTGATTTCCTGAGTCGTGCGGCTCGGCAAGTCGCCAATGCTGCCGGCTGAGACCTGGGCGTTTTGCGCGACGATGGCGGCGTTGACATCCGGCGGGGTCAGGTTGAAGCCGATCAGCTTGCGCGGGTCGATCCAGATGCGCATGGCTCGCTCGGCGCCGTACAGCTGCGCCTTGCCGACGCCGTCCAGACGCTTGATCTCGTTCATCACGTTGCGCGCCAGGTAGTCGCTGAGCGCCACATCGTCGAGCTTGCCGTCGCTGGAAGTGAGGGCGATCAACAGCAGGAAACCGGCGGACACCTTTTCCACCTGCAAGCCTTGCTGGGTCACCGCTTGTGGCAGTCGCGACTCCACGACCTTGAGGCGGTTCTGCACGTCCACCTGAGCCATTTCCGGGTCGGTGCCCGGCTGGAAAGTCGCCTTGATCGTCGCGCTGCCCAGGCTGCTTTGCGATTCGAAGTACAACAGATGGTCGGCGCCGTTGAGTTCTTCCTCGATCAGGCTGACCACGCTTTCGTCCACGGTCTGTGCCGACGCGCCGGGGTACACGGCATAAATTTCGATTTGCGGTGGTGCGACGTTGGGGTACTGCGCCACCGGCAACTGCGTAATGGCCAGTGCACCGGCCAACAGGATGAACAGGGCGACCACCCAGGCAAATACCGGGCGGTCGATAAAGAACTGCGGCATAAACAAGCGTCCTGCTTACTGGCCAGAAACCTGGGCAAGGGGAAGAGGGGTGTCGTCGACCTGCACTTTTTCGCCGGGACGGGCGTGTTGCAGGCCTTCGATGACGATGCGGTCGCCGGGTTTCAGCCCGCCTGTGACGACCCAGCGGTCGTTCTGCACCGGCCCCAGTTCGACCGGCTGCTGGCTGACGCGCTGCTCTGCGTCGAGCAGCAACACTTGGGCGATGCCGGCGCTGTCACGCTGGATCGCCCGTTGCGGCACGCTGATGCCTTGCTGGTTGACCGCTTGCTCCAGGCGCACGCGCACGAAGCTGCCAGGCAGCAGATCGAGGTCCGGGTTGGGGAATTCACTGCGCAGGATGACCTGGCCGGTGCCCGGGTCGACGGTGATGTCGGTGAACAGCAACTTGCCGGGCAACGGGTAGAGGCTGCCGTCGTCCTCGATCAGGGTGGCCTTGGCCTGTCCTTGACCCACTGCCTTTAACTGGCCAGAGCGGAACGCCCGGCGCAGGTCGTTGAGTTCGCGGGTCGACTGGGTCAGGTCGGCGTGGATCGGATCGAGTTGCTGAATCAGCGCCAGGGGCGTGGTCTCGTTCTGCCCAACCAGCGCGCCTTCGGTGACCAGCGCGCGACCGATACGTCCGGAAATCGGCGCGGTGACGGTGGCGTAGCCGAGGTTCAGCCGGGCGCGTTCAACCGCCGCCTTGCTGGCGGCCACGTCGGCGGCGGTTTGCCGTGCGTTGGCCCGTGCGTTGTCATAGTCCTGGCCGCTGATGGCCTTGTCATCGATCAACTGGGCGTAACGCTGCTCTTGCAGTTTCGCCTGGAACGCGTTGGCCTCGGCTTTGCGCAGGGCCGCTTCGGCGCTGTCCAGATCAGCCTTGAACGGCGCCGGATCGATACGGAACAGCACGTCGCCCTTTTTCACGTCACTGCCCTCGCGAAAGGCTCGTTGCAGCACCACGCCTGCGACCCGGGCGCGCACCTCGGCCATGCGCGGCGCGGCAATGCGCCCGGTCAATTCGCTGCTGATCGACAGCGCTCGGGTTTCGACGGTTTCGATGCGAACGCTGGCCAATGGCGGCTGTTCTTCGGCGATCGAGGACTTGTCGCACGCGCTCAGCGCCAACGCCAGTGCCAACAGGCTGAGCCTGGCAAGCAGATTCTTTGACATGAATGACCCCAATAGTGACCCCCAGCATCCTACTGGGCGACGGCGATGGTAGCGGTGAAGCTTTGTTGGCGCTGTGTGAAATTGTGTAAGGGTTTTGCTCAGGTGTGTGTGAGGGCGTATATCCTGCAGGTCTTGAATTTTATTGCGACTGTGAGGCCGCCATCGCGAGCAGGCTCGCTCCCACAGTGGTTCGGTGGTGTTCACAGCGTTTGTGTCCACTTGAGGTCCCTTGTGGGAGCGAGCTTGCTCGCGATGGCGGCCTGACAGACGCCACAGCACTTTCTGGAAACACCCATGCCCAACATCCTCCTGGTCGAAGACGACACCGCCCTCGCCGAACTGATCGCCAGCTACCTGGAACGCAACGGCTACTCCGTCAGCGTCATCGCTCGCGGTGACCAGGTACGCGAGCGTGCCCGGACCAGCCCACCGGACCTGGTGATCCTCGATCTGATGCTGCCCGGTCTCGATGGCCTGCAAGTCTGCCGTTTGCTGCGCGCCGATTCGGCGACCTTGCCGATCCTCATGCTCACCGCCCGCGACGACAGCCACGATCAGGTGTTGGGCCTGGAAATGGGCGCCGACGACTACGTCACCAAACCCTGCGAACCCCGGGTGCTGCTGGCCCGTGTGCGCACCTTGCTGCGGCGCAGTAGCCTCACCGAGCCATTGGCGGCCAATGACCGCATCCTCATAGGCAACTTGTGCATCGAGCTGTCCGAGCGCACCGTGACCTGGCGTGGGCAACCGGTGGAGATGTCCAGCGGCGAGTACAACTTGCTGGTGGTGCTGGCCCGGCATGCCGGCGAAGTGTTGAGCCGCGACCAGATCCTGCAACGCCTGCGCGGCATCGAGTTCAACGGTACCGACCGCTCGGTGGACGTGGCCATCTCCAAGCTGCGGCGCAAATTCGACGACAATGCCGGCGAGGCCCGCAAGATCAAGACCGTGTGGGGCAAGGGTTATCTGTTCAGCCGATCCGAGTGGGAATGCTGAGACGATGT
This sequence comes from Pseudomonas sp. LBUM1649, assembly GCF_059716155.1. Taxonomy (NCBI): domain Bacteria; kingdom Pseudomonadati; phylum Pseudomonadota; class Gammaproteobacteria; order Pseudomonadales; family Pseudomonadaceae; genus Pseudomonas; species Pseudomonas sp. LBUM1649. The sequence goes on along the minus strand of NZ_CP166807.1, from coordinate 3,739,693 downwards.
TCAGAATCCTCTTTCGCCTGTACCTGGTGACCATCGTTTCGTTCAGCGCCGCGATCTACCTGGTGCCGGACCTGGTGATCAAGGTCTTCCACGAGCGCTTCGTCACCTACAACCTTGATTATTCCCGGGGGCTGCAAACCCTCATGGTCAAGCAGTTCAAAGCCGTCCCGGTCGAGCAATGGCCGGCCCTGGCGGCTGAAATGGACAAGGAGTTTGATCCGCTGCACATCGTGCTCAGCGGTAACGACGATGCCGAGTTTTCCCTCGAAGAACAGCAGCGTTTGCAACGCGGCGAAAACGTCGTGCGCATTGGCGACTGGGGCTGGCGTACCCTGGCGGTGGCACCGTTGAACGAGCGCACCGTGGTGCAAATGGTCGTGCCGCCGGACCCGATGGACGTCAGCCTGTTGTACTGGAGCATCAACGTGCTGATCGGCGCGACCATGCTCGCGTGTCTGTTGCTGTGGCTGCGTCCGCACTGGCGTGACCTGGAACGTCTGAAAAGCGCGGCGGAACGCTTCGGCAAGGGAAACTTGAGCGAGCGAACGCAGATTGCCGCCAGCTCCAACATCGGCAGTCTGGCCAACGTTTTCGACACCATGGCCGGCGACATCGAAAACCTGCTGAATCAGCAGCGGGATCTGCTCAACGCGGTGTCCCACGAATTGCGCACGCCATTGACCCGCCTGGATTTTGGCCTGGCGCTGGCCCTGTCGGATGATTTGCCCACCACCAGCCGCGAGCGCTTGCAAGGTCTGGTCGCTCACATCCGTGAACTCGACGAGCTGGTGCTGGAATTGCTCTCCTACAGCCGCCTGCAAAACCCCGCGCGGTTACCGGAGCCCATCGAAGTGCCGCTGGATGAATTCATCGACAGCATCCTGGGCAGCGTCGATGAAGAGCAATCGACGGACGTCGTCATCGACGTGATGCTGCACGGCCAACTCGAGCGCTTCAGCCTCGACCCGCGCCTGACCGCCCGCGCCCTGCAAAACCTGCTGCGCAACGCCATGCGCTACTGCGAAAAACGCATTCAGATCGGCGTGCAAGTGTGCCCGAAAGGCTGCGAAATCTGGGTGGACGACGACGGCATCGGTATCCCGGATGACGAGCGCGAGCGGATTTTCGAACCGTTCTATCGACTCGATCGCAGCCGGGACCGGGCGACCGGCGGGTTTGGCCTGGGGCTGGCGATCAGCCGTCGGGCACTGGAGGCCCAGGGTGGAACGTTGACCGTGGAAGCGTCGCCGTTGGGCGGGGCGCGGTTTCGGTTGTGGTTGCCGACGCCGACCTGATTACGACAAACGGCTGCTGCATCTGTCAGATCTGACAGTAGCCATATTCGCTGCGTGCGCGTTTGATTGTGCCTTGTCAGTCCGGATTTGACGGCAGGGTAGGAGGGCAGAAATGGGCGCGCCAATCACAAGAACCATGGGGCAGGGCACAATCAACGCGATCAGGGATGTCAGGGTTGACACGACATCGACCACTTTTGCCCTGGTCCTTCCTGATGGTGGGTTCCGTTCCAGGTTGGCGATCCGTATAAGGCCCACTGTCACCGCAGATGGCGAGGACTGTTTCCTTGTTGGCGACAAGGTGGAATACACGCTGATGACGGGGGCGGCGGGAGAGTTTCCCAGGGCACAAGACCTCGTGAAAGTCCGAATCGGCAACAGCAATACTTGAAGCCTGCCTCGCAGGACTCAGGCGCTGATCCGGGTGCGCAACTGCGTGGCCATCTCCTCAAGATCCACCACTGGATTACGCCCGATCAGCATCCACGCATGTTCCATATCCGCCCAATACACAATGTTCATCCCGTGCCGACGCTCCTTGGCGAAATGCCGGCTGCCGCTGTTGGAGCGCGTGACGCACAGCGCCATCGGCCCGTGAACCGGATCCAGATAGGTAATCTGGGCGATGGCCACGCCGTCGTACTCAAGGATTTGTGCGCGTTTGAATTGGGCGCGGGGCAAAGCCAGTTTTGCGGGTAGAAGATTGAGGCCCAGGCGTGCATCGATGGTCCGCAACTGCGCCTGTTGCGCAGCTTCGTCGCCGGGCAAATGGTCGAGGGTTTCCGGTACGTAAAGCACCATGTAATCGGCGACCAGCCCGCGCCAGTTGTGTGTCTGCTGACTGGTTTGCCATCCGAGGAACAAACGGTCCGCCACCACACCGCCCGCCAGCAATCCGGCGGCTGCCGCGAGGAACCAGCGTCGACTCAGCGCCGGGCGTGCCGGAGCGGGCAAGGTGTCGAGCATGGCTTGCAGGCGCTCCACCGGGGCTTGTCGAGTTACTTCGTCGTAAGCCGATTTGAAGGGCATGCTGCTGCGGTCCAGCCATTGCAGGCGCAGGCCGAGCATCGGATCTTCGGCGATGGCGGCGTCGATGCGGGTGCGTTGTTCGGCATCGAGCTGGTTGTCCAGGTAGGCCACCAGTTGCTCATCCGACAGTTTCGCGTTCATCGACGTTCTCCGGTGGAAGGGTTCGGCACCGTGTGCAGGGGTGGGTACTCGGCCAGTTTCAGCCGGGCGGCGGCCAGTCGGCTCATCACGGTGCCGATGGGGACTTGCAGGACATCGGCCACTTCGCGGTAGGACAAGCCTTCGACGTAGGCCAGAAACACTGTTTCGCGCTGGGCCTCGGGCAACGCCTCTACGCGCCGGATGACCTGCGCGGCGCGGACATGGGTCTGTGCCGCCTGTTCACCATCGAACGACAAGGCTTGATCGGCATCCACCACGCCCTGGCCTTGATGTACCCGGCGGGTGCGCAATTCATTGACCCAGATCGAATGTAGAATGCTCATCAGCCAACGGTCCATGCGTGTCCCCGATTCAAACTGCGCGGCACGTTCAAGCGCCCGCACGCAAGTGGCCTGCACCAGGTCTTCGGCGACATGCCGTTGTCGGGACAACAGCAGGCCATAGCGCCACAGGCGCGCCAGATGCTGGCCCAGTTCTGTCCTGATTTCGTGATCGCTGGCGATAGCGACTTCCCTCCAATCGGGTTGTCAGGTTTTCGACGAGACGTTGATGGCTTCGGCCAGGTCCTGGTATTGCTCGCAGGTGGTGTTGCCGCAGATCGATTTGATCTGCTGCAGCTGTTCCTGGGCAAGGTCCAGCCGGCCCTTGATCACATAGGCTTCGCCGAGGTATTCGCGGACCTGCGCATACTGCGGGTCGAGTTTGACCGATTGCAGGTAATAACCGATGCCTTCATCGGTGCGCCCCAGTTTACGCGTGGCGTAGCCGCGATAGTTCAGGGCCTTGGCGGTGTTGGGCTGCTTGAGCGTATCGAGCAGGGCCAGGGCTTCTTCGTAACGCCCGTCCTTGGCCAGTTGATAGGCGTAATCGGTACGGTCGGCGTCCGGCAAGAGTGTGCTGGTTTGTTTGACGCACCTTTGTGCCTTGCTGTCGAACGCCTGTCCTCGAGGGCACTGCGGTTTGGCGGGGGTATCTTCCTCGCCGTTGGCCCATGCCAGGCAACTGGACAGTGCTACGGCAAGCACCAGCGGCGCAGTTACAATCGAGAGACGGGGATTCATGGGCAATGCTCCACAGGTCATCGGAGTTAGGACATCGAGCGGGCCGAAAACGTTGGGAAGGGCTGATGACCCCTCATGCGAAACATAAACACCGCAGCGTGAGCATTTATTCATTTTTTTCGGCGGTTGTTGCAAGAAAAACTCTAGTCGCCGGGCGCTATCAGCTTAGTAGGCGAATCGGTTTTCCCGCCGACCAGGCTTGAATGTCCTCGATCATTTGCGAAAAGAATAGCTGGTAGTTTTGCTGGCTGAGGTACCCGACATGGGGCGTTGCCAGCACGTTGTCCAAGGTTCTGAACGGATGGTGCCCGGGCAGGGGCTCCTGCTCGAACACGTCCAGCGCTGCCCCACCCAGGCGTTGTTTCTGCAGGGCCTTGATCAGCGCAGCTTCATCGACAATCGGCCAACGGGCGGTGTTGACCAGTAGCGCTGTGGGCTTCATCCATGCCAACGCTTGGGCGTCCACCATGCCACGGCTGCGTTCACTGAGCACCAAATGCACCGACAACACATCGGCCTGCTCGAACAATTGCTGCTTACTGACGTAAGTCACGTCGAACTCGGAGGCGCGTTCGGTGGTGAGGTTTTCGCTCCAGGCGATGACCCGCATGCCGAACGCCTGGCCGAAGCGGGCGACCCGTTGGCCAATGCTGCCCAGCCCCAGAATCGCCAGGGTCTTGCCATGCAGGTCGCCACCCAGGCCTTGCCGCCACTTTCCGGTGCGCAAGGCGTTGGCTTCGACCACCAGGTTGCGAGTCGCGGCCATGATGAGTGCCCAGGTCAGTTCCGGCGCGGCATGCTTATTCCTGCCAATCATCAATCACTGCGTTCTGTACCGCCATTAGCCTTACCTCATCAAGGAATGGGGTTGGTTTTGTCCAGCCAGCCAAGCAAAGCCTTGTGAAACTGCGCCGGCTCTTCCATCTGCGGCGCGTGGCCCATGCCGGGGAATTCGACCAGGGTCGACTGCGGAATCAGTTTCGCCACCTGCTTGCCGAGCACGTCGTAATGACCGATTTTCGCCTTGACCTCGGGGGACGCAATGTCCTTGTTGATGGCCGTGGTGTCGGCGGTGCCGATCAGCAGCAGGGTCGGTACCTGCAGATCCTTGAATTCGTAGTACACAGGTTGCGTGAAGATCATGTCGTAGATCAGCGCCGAATTCCAAGCTACCTGGGTTTTTCCAGGGCCTTTGGCCATGCCCGCGTACATGTCGACCCAACGGTCGAATTCGGGTTTCCAGCGGCCATCATAATAGGTGTTGCGCTGGTAGTCGTGGATGCCAAGGGCTGTGACCTTCAGTTCGCGCTCATACCATTGATCGACCGTGCGATAAGGCACGCCGAGGGCTTTCCAGTCTTCCAGGCCAATGGGGTTGACCAGGGCCAGCTGCTCGACCTGTTCAGGATATTGCAGCGCGTAACGGGTGGCGAGCATGCCGCCAGTGGAATGCCCGAGCAAGGTGGCTTTCTGGATGCCGAGAGCCTTGAGCAGTTGTTGGGTGTTACTCGCCAGTTGCTGGAAAGTGTATTGATAGTTATCCGGTTTGCTGGACGTACAGAAACCGATCTGGTCCGGGGCAATGACCCGGTAGCCGGCATCGCTCAGGGCCTTGATCGAGGTCTCCCAGGTGGCGCCGCAGAAGTTCTTGCCATGCATCAGCACCACGCTGCGGCCGTTGGCCTTGCCATGGGCAGCGACATCCATGTAGCCCATTTGCAGGGATTTCCCCTGGGACTCGAACGCAAAATGCTTGACCGTGTAGGGGTATTCGAAGCCTTGCAGCTCGGGGCCGTAGGCCGGGCCTTCGGCAGCGATGGCGGGCAGTGCGGCAGTCAGCAGCAGGCCGGACAGCCAGCTTGAGCGGGTAAAGGGCATGGGTGAACTCCGTTGAAATCCGCCGATGCTGGATCGGCACGATTAGGGCGACATTAAACAGGCAATCGTCGCGGCACTTGGTTCAACCCATCCACCCCAGCGTGACCAGGGCCAGCACGCCATAACGGGCGCCCTTGGCCAAGGTCACGATCAGCAGGAAGCGCCCCAGCGGTTCGCGCATGACGCCGGCCACCAGGGTCAGTGGATCACCGATCACCGGTAGCCAGCTGAGCAGCAGCGACCAGTGGCCGTAACGTTGATAGTGACAACGGGCTTGGTCCAGATGCTTGGCGCTGACCGGAAACCAGCGACGGTCCCGGAAACGCTCGATGGCGCGCCCCAGCCACCAGTTCACCAGCGAACCGAGGACGTTACCGAGCGTGGCGACAGCCAGCAGCGACCACAGCCAGTAACGATCACTGAGTATCAGCCCCACCAGCACCGCTTCGGACTGCAGGGGCAGCAAGGTCGCTGCACCGAATGCAGCCAGGAACAAGCCGAAGTAGGCAGCGAAAATCAATGGGCGGGGTAGTCCGCCACCACCACATCCGTGCCGTCCTTTTTCAGGCCGATCACTTGGTAGGCATCGCTCATGCCGTCCATTTCCATGCCCGGCGAGCCCATGGGCATGCCAGGGGCGGCAACGCCCAGCAGGTCATCGCGCTTGCTCAGGGCCAGCACTTGATCGGCCGGCACATGGCCTTCGACGAATTTGCCGTTGATCAAACCGGTGTGACACGACGCCAGGCGGGGTGGCACGCCGTGTTGTTGCTTGAACTCGCTCATATTGCTTTCGACGTGGTCGTCGACCTTGAAACCATTGGCCTCAAGATGGCTGATCCATTTCTTGCAGCAACCGCAATTGGCATCCCGGTGGACCTCGATCGGGATCAGGTCGGCGGCCTGGGCCAGGGAGGAAATGAACAGGGCGCCCAAGGCAGCCAGACGTAAATGGGTTCGCATGTCGGGAGGGGTCTCGGATTGCGGGCAAAAGAATATATTCTGACCGTTTTTTGCGGGCAGATATTCGAGGTGTGTTTCGAAGTGCTACAGAGACACTGAGCCTTATTATCGTAGATCAAAGCTGTCAGGTGGATGAGGGGAAGATGACAGGTTTGTCATCCTGGCGGCCAACCTGTTGTTTATTGACGGAGTACATATCCGTTGCTGCGGTAACGGCCACTTATGGTTTCGTGGTTTAACGGGGCGTCCAAATCTAAAGCCAAAGCGAGGCGGTCTGACAGCCGACCTGACTTTTACAGCTGTACCTGATCCCCTGTGGGAGCGAGCCTGCTCGCGATGGATGTCAACGATTACGCGCCCTATCTGGATGATCGCGTTGTCCGGACGTTCATCGCGAGCAGGCTCGCTCCCACAGGGGATCGCGGATCAGCCAGTAATCAGGTCGGCTTTAAGGCCGCCTCGCCTCGCCTTGCTTTGGCTTTTGATTTTCTTGCCACCTCGAGAGGCCGAGTGGAGGTTCTGCGCAGTGGGTAAACCGGCATGGATGCCGGTTTAGCCGCGCTGGGCCAAGGATGGCCCATCGCGGCGGGCCCTGTAGGAGCGAGTATGCTCCGGGCGGCGTTCCGACGAAAAACCTGAGAGCACCTCGGGGTGTCAGGCTCCCCGCGTCATCGTTGACCTCCATCGCGAGCAGGCTCGCTCCTACAGGCTTTTCCAAGTGACTCGCTGTAAAAGCGAAACCATAGGTAGCCGTTACCGCAGGAATGGATATGCACTCCGTCAACAAAATCCAGGTCGGCTGCCAGGTCGCCATCGCCCTGATAAAGCTAAAAACCTTCATCGCCTGTAACATAAGCCCCCGTTCGCAGCCGTCCATCCCCACAAAACGCTAGGGGCCTGGCATGCAGGCGGATACAACGCGAATACATTTTTCAGGTTCAGGAATTGCCAATGACTCAGTCGCAACGTTTGAAATACTCGATTCTGATCTCCCTCGTGGTACTGGGGACCATGTTTGGCCTTTCGTATTTGCAGAACACCGGCGTTATCAGCGAAAAACTGTTCCAGTACATCGCCATTGGCGTGGCGGTGGTCGTGGTGGTCATCAACGGCGTGATGCGCCGCAAGGTCAAGCCCTGAGCCGCAGCCCCGGCTCGATCAGTCGTTGTGCAGCAGGGCGATGGCCCGCGGGTCGAGGCTGTAGCTCTTGTCCGGATTGAGGACAATCACGCCTTCGCTGCACAGGCGTTTCAACACTTCGCGCACACTCAGGAACGACAGGGGAATATCCAGTTCCAGCAACTGAGTGTGCACACCGCGCACGCCCAGGCTGCGGTCGTTCTCGGCGGCTGACAGCAAGGCGTCGATGACTTTCAGACGAATCAGACTGGTTCGCAGGCCAAAGCTCTTGAGCAGGATGCGGATCCGCTCGTTGCCGTGACGCTCGGTACGCTGCTCGAAAACACCGACCCCAATGGCAGTGCCCTTTGGCGCGTTGCTACCGTCCGTTGGCAATTGCGAGTTGTACATTGCAAAAACTCCTTTTCAGAGCCTGATCGGGAAAAATTGGGCGCTCTTACCTGATAAGACGTACGAGCGATACAAATCATGAAGACTTAAATGTAGAAATTTCGTCGTCATTGCGTGACCACTCTGTAAAGCGCCGCTGTAGCGCGGTCCGCGACCGCCATCCAATCTCCTAAATTTTCGTCGTTTGCTTCGTCCCTAAAAGGATGCGCAGTGCGTGTCTGTACGCAGAACTGTGACCATCGTTTTTCGATCAGGAGCGAATGTGTTTATTTCCAGCCAGTTGACCAGGTTGAGCCTGGCGGGTGTGTTTGTGGGGCTGAGTCTTGCGGCGAATGCGCGCAGTCAGCCTGAGCAGGCGAGTGCCGATATCCGCCGCACCAGTTTTGGCGTGCCGCATATTCGGGCCGAGAACGAGCGGGGGCTCGGTTACGGCATCGGCTATGCCTACGCTCAGGATAACCTGTGTTTGCTGGCCAATGAGATCGCCACGGTGAACGGTCAACGCTCACGGTTCTTCGGCCCGGATCAGTTCACCGTCGAAGCGCGTGAAAACCGCGTCAGCGATCTGTTTTTCACCTGGTTGAACACTCCGCAGGCCGTCGCTGCTTTCTGGCAGGCGCAAACCCCTGAAGTACGGGAGCTGATTGAAGGTTATGTGGCCGGCTACAACCGCTCCCTGGGCGAACGTCGGGCCCAGGGACTGCCACAGCAGTGCCAGGGCGATTGGGTGCGGGAAATCACCGCGATGGATCTGGTCAAGCTGACCCGGCGCCTGCTGGTCGAAGGGGGCGTCGGGCAATTTGCCGAAGCGTTGGCCGGCGCCACGCCACCCAATGACGTCGCTCGAAACGCGAACGCGTCCGCGTCGTTCCAGGTTGCCGATGCGCGCAGGCAGCGCTTCGCCCTCGATCGCGGCAGCAACGCCGTCGCGGTGGGCAGCGAGCGCTCGTTCAATGGCCGGGGCATGTTGCTGGCCAACCCGCATTTTCCGTGGGTCGGCGGGATGCGCTTCTATCAGATGCACCTGACCATTCCCGGCAAACTGGACGTAATGGGCGCCGCGTTGCCCGGCTTGCCGATGATCAACATTGGCTTCAACCAGCACCTGGCCTGGACCCACACGGTGGATTCGTCCAAACACTTCACGCTGTATCGGCTGCAGCTGGACCCCAAGGATCCGACCCGTTACCTGCTCGATGGCAAATCCCTGCCGATGCACAAACAGACACTGACGGTTGACCTCAAGCAGCCGGACGGCTCGGTCAAAGCGGTCTCCCACGTGGTGTACAGCTCGCAATTCGGACCGATTGTGCAATGGCCCGGCAAACTGGGTTGGGATAATCAGTTCGCCTACAGCTTGCGCGACGCCAACCTGGATAATGACCGGGTGTTGCAGCAGTGGTACGCCATGAACCGTGCCGACAGCCTCAAGGCGTTTGCGGCAAGCGTTCATCAGCTCCAGGGCATCCCGTGGGTCAACACGCTGGCGGCGGACGACCAGGGGCAAACGCTGTACATGAACCTGTCGGTGGTGCCGAACGTCAGCAGCGAGAAACTCGCGCAGTGCAGTGATCCACGGATCGGCTTGCAGATGATCGTCCTCGACGGTTCCAACAGCGCCTGCGCTTGGGACATCGACCCGCAAGCTGCACAAAAAGGCATTTATGCCGCGGACAAATTGCCGCAACTGTTGCGCAAGGACTTTGTGCAGCATTCCAATGATTCGGCATGGATGGCCAACCCTGCGCAGCCGCTCACCGGGTTCTCGCCATTGATCAGCCAGGACCGCCAACCCTTGGGGCTGCGCGCGCGGTTCGCCCTCGATCGTCTGGGTTCACTGGCCAAGTCCGGGCCAATCGCGGCGGCGGATCTGCAACACATGGTGATGGATGACCAGGTGTATCAGGCGGCACAAGTGATGCCGGACTTGTTGCAATTCTGCGCGGCTGACCTGGGTGCCGATACGCAGGCGCTGGCGCCGCTGTGTGCCAGCCTCAAGGCCTGGGATCGCAAGGCCAATCTCGACAGCGGCGTGGGCTTCGTGCATTTCCAGAATGTCATGGAGCCGCTGGAACAGGCGCCCGATGTCTGGCGCGTGGCGTTCGATCCGCTGGATCCGCAACACACACCGCGAGGCCTGGCAGTGGATCGTCCACAAGTAGCGCTGGCGCTGCGACAAGCGATGCTGGCATCGGTAGAGCAGGTCAAGGCGTCAGGGCTGAAGAAAGATACTCGCTGGGGCGATGTCCAGGTGGTCAGCAGCGGTGGGGAGCAAACGCCGATACACGGTGGGCCGGGTACGCTGGGCGTCTACAACGCCATCCAGAGCGTGCCGAGAACCGACGGCAAACGCGAAGTGGTCAGCGGCACGAGCTATCTGCAAGTGGTGACGTTCGATGAAAAGGGCCCGCAGGCCAAGGGGTTGCTGGCGTTCTCGCTGTCGAGTGATCCGGCCTCGAAATACTCCCGGGACCAGACGCTGGCTTTTTCGAAGAAGCAGCTGAGTGTGTTGCCGTTCACCGAGCAGCAAATCAAGTCCGATCCGGACTATCAGGCGCTGACCATCCGCGAGCAGGACGCAAAGGTGGCGGCTCACTAGGCTGGAGTGTATTTGATCCAAGCTGAAGGCCGCACCCCGCAAGGGTTGCGGCCTTCAGCTTTTCGGGGCTTGCTGCGCAATGGAGTTGAGGACCGGGTTGCCGGCCTTGTTGCGGGTCAGGTAGACCGGCAGCACCTTGGGCAGGGACGTCACCAGGGTATTGAGTTCCTTGATGTTGTAGATGCCGCCGATGCGGATCGCGCCAGTGGAATTGTCGGCCACCAGCACCGGGGTTTTCAGATAGCGATTGATCAGCGGCAGCGCATCGCTCAGCGCCAGGTCATCGAGTACCAGTTTGCCGTTTAGCCAGGCCAGGGAATTGTCGTTGTCGTAGGTCTGACTGATACGCGGAATCAGATCGCCATGGCCAAAGCTGGCCTGCATGGCCGGGCCGAGCCGTAGCCCATCTCCCGGCAGGTCATCGTTGCTGCTGACCAGTACTGAGCCTTCGACCAGATTTACTTTCACTTGGTCTTCATACATCCAGACGTTGAATCGGGTGCCGGTTACCCGGATCTTGCCTTCGGCGGCCTTGACGACAAAAGGGTGGCTGGTGTCGTGACTCACGCTGAAAAAGGCCTCGCCTTTTTTCAAGGTGACCTGACGCTGGTCCTTGTAGTTGCTGTAAGTCAGCTCACTGCCCAGGTTCAGCTCGACCTTGCTGCCATCTTTCAGGGTGACCTGACGAACGTTGTCGCTCGCCTCGAAATGTTCGTATGAATCGGGCAGCCACCCCAAGCTCCAACCACTGTAGGCCGCCATCGGCAGGGCCAGCGCACACACGGCCGCGGCCACGCCGAAAGTACGCCAGGGGGTCTGCGGTTTGACGCGAACCAATGGTACAACCGTTTCGGGACGCGGCAGATCGCCGGCGACTTCCCAGATTTCCAGCATGGCCTCGTATTCGAAGGCATGCAGCGGATGAGCGTCCAGCCATAATTCGAACGCCTGCCGCTCCTGGGCTGTGCAGTCGGGGGCATGCAGGCGCATACACCAATGCGCTGCGGCATCGGTGATGGCGTCATATTGGGCTGGCGAGAGAGGGCTGTCGGTCATTGACTCATCCTGATTTCCTGCATTCTAACCTTGAGAGGAAGTCTGCGAGAACAGCCGTCATGGCATTTACCCCAAACGGCTGTTTATTTTCTGTAGTCAAGGTGTATTGACGTGTAACTCCCGTCCGAGCTGACTGATTAACCAGGCCACGCTGTCGGCATTTCCGAGTTGTACCGCCAGCCTGGTCAGTGAATTTTTTTTGAAGGTTTCGCGAGCACCGCTCAGGTTCTCTGCGCCGGTCAACGCCAAAATATGCGTTTTTACCCGATCAGTATTTTCAAGAGTAGAACTTCCCGGGTCTTTCCACTCGCCGGTGTCGGGATCCTGGGTCATGAACAGTTGTGTGTAAGGTGTCTTGATCGAAAGAGCGGTGTCCTGAACATTGGTCAATGCATCCTTGAGATCAGTGGCGGCCACGCTGGCCGTGCCGATCAGGTCGGCGAAGGGTCTGCCAGGGTCCAGATAGGAGATGTCCTCGGTTTTACAGGCAATGTGCGAAAGTTCATGCAGAAGGGTCACCGCCCGGGCATGCGTGTTGATCGGGAAGGCGAAGTCGGTAAGATGTTGGCGGTAAATGTCGAAACCCGGATAGAAGAATCTTTCTGCCAGATAGATCTTTTTCTTTGCGTCCTTCGGAACGGTAAAACCGAATGTACTGTTTGCGCCATCGACTACCGTGCCGACGACAAAACGATCGGACTTGGTCTTTCGCAGTGTAGGGTCCAGCAACGCGGTAAACATGTCGCCCACGACTTTCTCCAGCTTCTCGGCATGTGCGGGCAGTACCTCTGGCACATCAATGAAACGCTTGATGAGTTGATGCACGGGGGTGGCCTTGTCATCGGAGTTCTTCAGCAATTGCAGGTTTCGAAAGCTGTTCCAGGCATAGGTCGTTGCCTGGTCCAGCGCTTCGTCGATCTGCCGCGCCTTTTGCGGGAAAAACCGTCGTATCTGCGGCATTCCATGGGCGTCGATGATCATGCCCTCCCAAGCCGCATACGCAGCATCCAGCCGGTCCACGAGGCCGAATTGCGGCTTTGGTGTATTCCTGTCGAGCACCCATTGTTTCGATGCGTTTTGCCGCAGATATGGGCCGAGCGTCTGTGTGTCGGCGATGCGCCAGCGGCTGCCGCGTTTTGTCACCGGAAACACTTTGCCTTCAACCGGCCCGTAGAGCTGTTTCGTCGTCGGGTGCGCGTAGAGCCCGGGCGTTGAGTCGGGCTTGAGCGAACCCAGGTCGACATGAAGGCTTTCATGACGCTTCAAGCCTGTGCGCTCGGGGGCGGTGACTTTGATGTCCTGCCATTTGCAGGTGGCTTCGGGTTTTTCTTGCGCCGCAGCGGCTGGCGTAGAAGTCGGCAGCGCGTGAGTGTCCAGCGATTGGCGCAACGAAGCGAGTTGAGCAATGCCGCTGATGAACTCCCTGATGGCCGCGCCCCATTTGTGCGCTTGCAGGTCTTCGGCGGATTGCTTTATGTCAAGGTAGCTGTGGTACACCGTGACAGGGTAGGCGAGCTTGCCCATGAAAAACGAATACGCCTCGTGCAGGTCTTCACCCAGAACGTGCTTGATGGTTGCCCATTCATTCTGCTTTCGGTCATCGGACTGACAACCGAGCAATCGGCCCAACAACGCGGCATTGTCATTGAACAAGTGCCCGAACAGGTGCCCCTTGACGGGATTGGACGCCAGCGTGACCTCGGCATCGGTATTGCCTGCGGTCGTCGACGTGGCTCTTGCAACCCGCTTGGTGCGCGTCGCCATCCGGGTCTCCAGCAATATCCGGTCAGGATTCTCCAGGTTCATGAGGACCCAATCGAGCAGTGCGCCGCGCGTCTTCAGTTCTGCCAGCAGCTGGGTTTCGCTTGCGTATTCCTTTATCCCGTGCCGTGGACTGTGAGGGGCGACAAGCACCTGCGGCGCTGTGCTATCGGCCGATGAACCGATCAGATAGACGCCTGGCACTTTGACGGTTTGTCCGCTCCTGACACCGAGGAACTCCAGGGGCCGGATGATCGCGTGGGCACCGTCGACTGCCGCACGGGCGATGGCGTCGGGCATATCCATGACCTGGCGGATCAGGTCAAACCCGGTTTCGCTCAGGCGCTCCTGCAGTTTTTCCGAGTGGGCGTGGTGCATCAGTTGCCAGGGCAGTTGCGTGTAAAAACGTTGCCTGCGATCCGCATTTGCCTCGGTGTTTGCAAGGGCCGCGCTGAGTATTTTCTGCTGATGCTCACCCGGTTTCAGGTTGCGTATCAGGTTCTTGATGTAGCGTTCGTCCATGCCCTCTGGAATGACCGTGGTGTCCAGCGACGTCAGTTTGAGCAGGACAGTGTCCAGGTCCTTGAGGTGAGCCAACGCAAAATCGGTCAGAGTCTGCCTGCTGGACGCAGACCTGGGGCTCGCGCTGATCTCGATCTGGACTTTGTCCGGATCAATGTTGAAGTCGTCTGCCTTGAGTTGTTTTTCCAGTTCATGGTGGGCGGTGCGCTGCAATGAGCGGATGTCGGTGAGGTAATCCTGGTCGTCTTTGACGTTTTTCAGGTATTGCTGAAGCAGTTCGCCATGCAGGATCAGTTCTTTGATCGGCGCCTTGGCCAGCCAGGCCGGCAGTTTTTGCTGGGTGATCAGGGACTGGGCGATGTCGGTCGCACGACTCAGCCCGGTCATCGGCTCACGCAGGGCCACAAAATTCAGCAGACTGGCCAGCGGCGCGGGAGAGAGCGGGGTGGTCAGTGCACGGGTAACGGAGGTCTGGTCCAGATCGACGAAGGGCTTTTGCAGATAATCGAGAAAATGCCCATGGACCCGTTGCAGTGGCGCGAGCGTGTAAGCCTTGCCTGGCAACCGCTCGCTGCGGCCGAGGTTTTCCAGAAGCATTGAGCGATGATTTTCGTCCTTGAGACGTCGCTCGAGTTCCTGCAGTAGCGGTGTCAGGGCCTTGAAGGCTTCAAATCCCAGTGCAGGCGTCCACAAAATGGCCTTGCCCGAGTGCACCGGATCCAGGCCTCCCCGCTCAGTCAGGACAAAACAACTGGCCAGTTTCAACGGGGTTACAGTGGCGCCGGCCTTCACCGCCAGGGAAAAGACCTCCGGCAAAAAACCGTTCAATGCCGCTCGCTGCAAGTGTATTGGGGTATCGAGCACGGTTTTGATGATTGCCTGTCCCGTCGCACCCAGGGTGCGCGAGACGGCGCGAAGCTTCAATTCACTGCGCAGTGCCGTTGACAGGGTATGGGTAAAACTCGATTGCAAACCCGCCAATGATGAACTGACGAGGCTTTGCGCCTCGGCGAATGTGCGGGTTGTCGTGGGAATGGCCGGGTGTTTTTCAAGGAGTTGATCGAGCGCCTGCCCGACCGAGCTCAGCAGCGACAGCTCTTGTTTGGCCGACTCGGCTCGCACGGTGGCGGGTCGCGCGTTCACGCGTCGGTCCGGTCGTGTGCTCCAGCGTCCTGCGGCTTCAGCCAGGAGCAAGCGGTGATCGATCAATCCCCGGACGTCCAGGGCATTATCGAGCAAGGCGTGAGGGTCCAGCATGCCTTCGCTTTCACGGTAACGGCTCAAAGCATGGCGGAGGTTTTGCCGTTGTTTATCAATGATGTCAGTCATCACGCGTGCAAACACCGAGCCGACGATGGGTTCACCGACGATCATCCGATCGTTCGGTTCCAGTCCAAGAAACGTGCTGCGTTCGTCTAGTGACATGAAATTGAGCAGCGTGTCTTCATGTCCTTCGCTTTTGAGCATTTGCAGGACGATTTTTTTCACCGCTGGCAGGTTGCTTGTGGCCTCGATGCCTCGGGACGGGCTGTACAGGAAACCCAGGGTGTTCGCGCCGCCGATCATCAAGGTCGAGGCAAGCTCCGCGAAATGTTTGAAGGGGGCGGTGATCCGCACTTTTTCGATGCGAAGGGGATCAATCGTGGCCGGGGCGAGGCTGACATTCATCAATTGCAGGTATTGCTCTGTGGTCAAAGTGCCCTGTTGGCGCTGGTGTAACAGCCTCGCGTGAAAAGTGTCGCGCAGGCCCTCGGCGAAAAATGCCTGGCGCGACATGCCATTGCTCATGGGCGTGTTCCAGAACGTCTCAAGCAGGCTGATCAGGCGGGGCGTAAAACTTTGCGCGATTTCTTTTACGGCGCTTTCCCAGGTCTGGTTGTCGGCATCGCTGCTGACGCTGTGCTCGGGATGGGCAAACACCCTGGAGTCGCCCGTCGGCCACTGGTTCGTCAGGTAAAAATGCAGGAGGGCCTCGCTCAGTGACATCGATGCAACCGTATGGGGCGTTTCGCGGTCATCAAACGCAGAACCCGTACTGACAAAGCCTTTCAGCCGCGTCAGGCGCTGGTCCAGTTTGGGGAACGGCTTGTGCAATGCGTACTTGAGGGTGTCGTCCAGCATGGATTGCAAGGTGGGCATCTTGACCAACTCGCTTGCCATCGCCTTGAGGTTTTGTTCCTGCTGTTGCTTGAGAGTGAGTTCCTGATGTTCGAATACCGCGCCTTCGATATCGCTGGTGGAGAGGTCGAGTGACGTGGCAGCGGCCAAGGGCAGGCGTTGTTCGATGGAGAGGAAGCGCAACAGCTCACGTTTTCCAGTGGCCTGCGCCAACCACTCCTTGAGTTTGCTTTTGAGGTCGGCCATGTCCGCGAATTTGATCAAGCCTTTCCACGGTGTGTAGAGCGTGACCTCGCCATCGTTGGGCCGGCTCATGGCAAAGGCGCCGGCCAATGGAATGCCCACCTTGCCGGTCAAAGACAACATCACCTGGAAGGCCTGCATCGGTTTTACATGGGTTTTGCGGGCTGCCTGGGTCGGCAGATAAACCGCCTTGAGCCAATTCAGATCGTCCAGGGTAAAGCCCAGCGCGTTTTCCCGTTCTCCCGGTTGCCTGGCCGCGGATGCGCGCTCGGCTTCGTCAAAAAAATACGGCAGTGCTGGTGTCGTCATGATGTTTCCTCGATGGGCTGCGACGGTGTTCAGCGCAGGTCGTTGGGTCGAGGGGCAACAATAGGGGGCGGGAAAAGGCGGGGTGCGGTACATATTGCTTGCGCGAGAGACTTGACAGGACGCCGGTAAAAAAGCGCTTAATCGACCTGTCGCCCGCCTCTAAAAATAAAACTGGAGCTTCAGATGACCGCTTCGCCTGAAATGGCAGTCAGTTCGGCCAACTCAACCCTGGATTTTGATTCTCTCGTCCTTTTACTCGAACGCATTTTCGTGCGTCACGGCACCTCCACCGAGGTCGCCAGGACACTGGCCCTCAACTGTGCCGGTGCCGAGCGCGATGGTGCCCACAGTCATGGTGTGTTCCGCATTCCCGGTTACGTGTCGACACTGAAAAGTGGCTGGGTCAATGGCCAGGCCGTGCCGGTGGTTGAGGACGTGGCCTCGGGTTTTGTCCGGGTCGACGCCGGCAATGGCTTCGCCCAACCGGCGCTCGCCGCCGCACGCGCCTTGCTGGTGGAAAAGGCTCGCAGTGCCGGCATTGCGGTATTGGCAATTCGTAATTCCCATCACTTCGCGGCGTTGTGGCCGGATGTCGAGCCGTTCGCCTATGAAGGGCTGGTGGCGTTGAGCGTGGTCAACAGCATGACCTGCGTGGTGCCGCACGGTGCCGATCGCCCGCTGTTCGGCACCAACCCGATTGCCTTCGCCGCCCCACGCGCAGACGGTGATCCGATTGTCTTCGACTTGGCCACCAGTGCCATCGCCCATGGCGATGTGCAGATCGCCGCACGCAAGGGTGAGCGCTTGCCCGCAGGCATGGGCGTGGACGGCCTAGGTCAGCCGACCCAGGACCCGAAAGCGATTCTGGAGGGGGGCGCGTTGCTGCCGTTTGGCGGGCATAAAGGTTCGGCGCTGTCGATGATGGTGGAGCTGTTGGCGGCGGCGTTGACCGGCGGCAACTTCTCGTTCGAGTTCGACTGGAAGAACCACCCGGGGGCCAAGACACCGTGGACCGGCCAACTGTTGATCGTGATCGATCCGGGCAAGGCGGCCGGGCAGAGCTTTGCCGAGCGCAGCCAGGAGCTGGTGCGGCAGATGCACGGTGTGGGGCTTAAGCGGTTACCGGGGGATCGGCGGCATCATCAGCGGGCGAAGTCCAGCGCGGATGGCATTCAGTTGGATGCAGGTACGTTGGCGGATCTTCGAGAGTTGGCGGGGCTCTGACTGTAGGAGCGAGCCTGCTCGCGATGGACTTCCAAGCGCCGTGTTTAACCAGTAGACACGCGTCTTCGTTAACGACCATCGCGAGCATGCTCGCTTCTACAAGGACCGTATTTCAATTACGTGTTATCGCAGGCTTACCGTCGGCCCAGCAACAAGCCCACAACCAAACCAAAACCGGCGGAAATGGCCACGGTCTGCCATGGGTGCCCGCCAATGTAGGTTTCAGTGGCTTCGACCGCCGGCAGGGTGCGGTTGCGGACGCTGGTGACTGAGTCTCGTGCCTGCTGGAGTTTCTGGGCGATTTGTCCGCGAAGCGTGTCTGCTTCTTCACCGACCAGTGTCGCACTGCTCTTGAGCAGTTTTTCCGACTCTTCGATCAGCGCCTGAAGATCGCTGAAAGCCTGGTCCTTGATTTGGTCTTCGGCGACTTGTGCGGCGGTTTTGCGGGCCATTGAGATACTCCTTGCAAGTGAATAAGCAGTGAACAATGGAGTCTGCCGCGACGGAAAAAGTTGCAGTGATTTTGCGTGCGGACGCCATCCTGACGAAAAATCCAGCGCAGGACATTTCTTCCTACAGTGTAAGATGTAGCCTATTTACGCAGCAGGTAACTTCCCATGAGCTTCAATCTGGCCGATAAACCCCTTGCCGAGCGCGCGGCGCTTGAAGACGAAAAATCCCGTCTGTTCGATCTCTGGCAAAACAACCTGGGCAAAGCCAAGGGCGAAGCTGCACGTCTTTTCGGCGAGCGCGCCAAGCGCAAGGGCAAATGGGCCGAGTGGGTCCGTTCCGAACTCGACGGAATGTCGCCCCCGGAATTCGCGAACATGGTGCGAAGTGAAGTCAATCGATTGATGGCAGCCAAATAACGCAGGGCTACGCAAAGGCTTGCTGGCGATGCGATGGTGGCCGTTACGGCAGGAATATGTACTCAGTCAACAAAATCGAGGCCGCCTTCGCTGCGATGCGGCGACCCGACAAGCCTGCTACAGGTGCGGGAATTGCTGCTGGATGGCGTCGGCATCGGCCAGTTCCAGCGGGCGCAGAATCAACCGCTCTGTAAAGCGTGGGTATCGGGTCCATGCGTTTGCAGCTCCTTGACATCGGCCTCAGCGGCTACCGGCGGATGGCGAGGCGGGTTCACCCTTGGGCGTAACCTCGGGGTTCTGCATGACTTGCAACACTGAGGCTTCCGGGTCGAACTCGTCTTCCTCCAGCTCGATGAATTCCTCGGGCAGGAAGATATTCAGCACGATAGCGCACAACGCGCCCACGGTAATGGGCGATTCGAAGATGTTATGCAGCGCTTTCGGCAACTCGCGCAACACCTCCGGCACGGCTGCCACACCCAGGCCCATGCCGATGGAAATCGCCACGATCAGCATGTTGCGCCGATGCAATCCGGCTTCGGCGAGGATCTTGATCCCGGCCACGGCGACGGTGCCGAACATCACCAGCTCCGCACCGCCGAGCACCGGTTTGGGCATCAGCTGCAGCACGGCGCCGATCATCGGGAACAGCCCCAGCAATACCAACAGGCCGGCAATGAAAAATGCGACATAACGACTGGCCACACCGGTCAGCTGAATTACCCCGTTGTTCTGCGCAAAGGTCACCATCGGCATGCTGTTGAACACCGCGGCCATGGCTGAGTTGAGGCCGTCGGCCAACAGGCCGGACTTGATCCTTCGAATGTAGACCGGGCCTTTGACCGGTTGACGGGAAATCATCGAGTTGGCGGTCAGGTCACCGGCCGCTTCCAGCGGTGACACCAGGAAAATCACCGCCACCGGCACGAACGCCACCCAGTCGAAGGCAAAGCCATACTTGAACGGTACCGGCACGCTCATCAGCGGCACGGCGGGCAGGCTGGTGAAATCGACGTGGCCCAGCAGCCAGGCGACGGCGTAGCCGAGGGTCAGGCCGATGACAATCGCGCCCAGGCGCAGAAACGGCACGTCCACCCGGTTCAATACCACGATGGTGCCGAGCACCAGGGCCGCCAGACCCAGATGACTGGCCGCGCCGAGGTCGGGAGCGCCGAAGCCGCCGGCGATGTCGGTCATGGCGACCTTGATCAACGACAGGCCCATCAGGGTGATGATGGTGCCGGTCACTACCGGGGTGATCAGCATCCGCAGCTTGCCGATGAACTGGCTCAATACCACTTCGATGAAGGCGGCAAAAAAGCACACGCCGAAGATCGTCGAGAGGATTTCATCGGTGCCGCCGCCCCGGGCCTTGACCATGAAACCGGCACTGAGAATGACGCTGATGAACGAGAAACTGGTGCCTTGCAGGCACAACAGACCCGAGCCCACCGGACCGAAGCGCCGCGCCTGGACGAAGGTGCCGAGGCCAGAGACGAACAGCGCCATGCTGATCAGGTAGGGGATTTCGCTCTGCAAACCCAGGGCACTGCCCATGATCAGCGTCGGGGTAATGATCCCGACGAAGCTGGCGAGCACGTGTTGCAGGGCAGCGAACACCGTGGCGGTGAGGTGCGGGCGGTCGTCGAGGCCGTAGAGCAGGTCACTGTGGCGCGGGGTTTTTTCAGGGGAAGTCATGGTGGTTTGTGTGCCGGGAGGCGGGGCCGGGTCAGAAAATGGAGGCGCAGGATGCCAGAAAGACTCTGAAACAGAAACTCGGGTTTGTCCCAACCCTGTGGCGAGGGGATTTATCTGTGGCGAGGGGATTTATCTGTAGTGAGGGGATTTATCTGTGGTGAGGGGATTTATCCCCGTTGGGGTACGCAGGAGAGTGTCAGATTTTTTGTGTGCGGGCCGGTAACAGCCTGCCGTAAGGCAGGCCTTCATTTCACCAAGTTGGCCTGATGAATCGATCTCCGTACAAAACCGCGAACTGATTCATTGCGTTCTTCCAGTCATGGGCCGGACTGCCCCAATTGGCGGTGATATTTTGCAGTGCCAGCCAGATCAGCTTTGTCGCCGCATCATCGGTTGGAAAATGTCCTCTTGTCTTGATGATCTTGCGCAACTGAGCATTGATGCTCTCGATGGCGTTGGTGGTGTAGATCACTTTTCGTATGGCTGGCGGGAAGATGAAAAACGGGATGACTCGGTCCCAGGCACGCCTCCAGGCAGCAGCCACCGTTGGATATTGTTTACCCCAAGGTCCAGATTCGAAGGCATCTAAAGCCTGCTCGGCAACTTCAGCGTTGAGTGCTTGATAAATCGGCTTCAGGGCTTTGGCCAGTTCGCGACGTTTATCCCAGGCCGCGTAATCAAGGCTGTTACGGATCAAGTGGACGATGCAGGTCTGCAGCGTCGTCTGAGGGAACACCGCACTCAAGGCTTCTGGCATGCCTTTGAGTCCGTCAGTGACAGCGATCAAAACGTCTTCGACGCCTCGAGTCTTGAGGTCATTGAAAACCTTCATCCAGAACTTGGCACCCTCGGTCGTTTCAATCCAGATGCCCAGAATATCTCGTGTACCGTCCGGCAATACGCCCAGGGCTAAGTAAATGGCCTTGTTGCGAACCACCCCCTCGTCACGGATTTTGACCCGCAGAGCATCGAAGAAAATGACTGGGTACATGGGTTCAAGTGGTCGCTGCTGCCAAGCACTGACCTCTTCCAGAACTGCATCGGTGACTGAGCTGATGAAGTCATGGGAGACATCTGTGCCGTATTGCTCCGATAGAAATGCACGAATCTCGCGCACGCTCATGCCGCGTGCATACATGGCAATAATCTTGTCATCGAAGCCGGTAAAGCGGCGCTCGTGCTTGGGGATCAGAATCGGAGCAAAGCTGCCATCGCGGTCTCTGGGGATGTCCAGGCGAAGCGGGCCGTCATCGGTCAGCACGGTCTTGCCGCTCTTACCATTACGCTGGTTGCTCGACTCCTCAGGGCGCTGCGCGCCCTGAGGGTAGCCAAGGTGGTGGCCGAGTTCGGCTCCCAAGGCTCGTTCAATCAGCGCCTTTTTGAACGCCATCGAAGCGTCCTGAATGGCTTCGGCACTCATCGGACCGTTCACGAACTGGTCGATCAGCTCTTTTGGAATGGATGGTAGGTCACGCTGGGCCTCGCGGGCCGGTTTCTTTTTGGTCGGCATACATGCACCTCTTCAACATGTTATGCCCGAACACAAAATTTATGACAGTCCCTACGCAGCGCCCCTAAACCCCCTAAACCCGAACGGCGCATTGCTTCAGATGTACCGCGTGGAATGATTTGGGGCCGCTTCGCACCCCAACGGGGATAAATCCCCTCACCACAAAGTGTTTAGGCAAACGCTGCCAACAAGTCTTCCTCAAACGCCTTCTGCGCATCCCCCGGCACCTGCGCGCGATGGCGAGCAAGGTGAAACGCCACGTCGAAACTCATGCCTTCCCGGCGTACCACCCGCAGCAAGCCCTTGTCTTCCCAGCTGCGCGCAAAGTGACTGGGCAGATAGCCAATGTGCTTGCCGGACAGGATAAAGGCGAGGGTGCCTTCGACCTGCTCCGCACGCGCCGAGCAGACCTTTCCTTGAAAGGGCTCGTCGCTGCGCAGGAAGCGGTAGGGGTGATCGACCCGGTCGCAGGCCTGGAGTGCCTGATCATCCGGTGCCTCATCGGTGAATAGCGGATGGCCAATGGCGCAGTACAGGTGCTGGGTTTCGCTAAACAGCTCGCGGTAGTCAAACGCGCTTTGGATCTGCGAGAAATAGCCGATGGCCAAGTCCAGCCGCTGCTGCAACAGCAAACGCTCCATGTCGCCGGGCATGGCGCTCATCAACTCGATGCGCACCGATTCGTCACGCTCGCGAAAGCGCCGGATCGCCTCGGCCACCCGCTGCAGCACCGATTGATCCAGCGCTTCGGACACACCCAGGCGTACCTCGCCGATCAAGCGCCCGGCCACGCCGTTGGATTGATGACGGAATGCCTCGATGGACTGGAACAGGCTTCGCGTCGCGCTGAGTAAATGTTCGCCTTTGGCTGTGATCCGAAATCCACCCTTGCCGCGGCTGCACAAGCGATAGCCGAGACGGGTCTCCAGCTTGGCCATTTGCTGGCTGATGCTCGACTGGCTCAGGCCCAGTTCACCCTGGGCTGCGCTGAAGCCGCCGCACTCGACGACGCTGACAAACAGGCGCAGCAGTTGCAGGTCCAGATCATGCAGTTGACCGAGCATCAAACATTACTCCGGGATAATGTCAGGTTAACAATCTTTATATTTTACCAATGTAACCGACGACGCATCCTGCAACCACTTCCCCCGGTCAGGTGTTCGTCATGAATTCCCTATTCAAGATA
Organism: Pseudomonas sp. LBUM1649; assembly: GCF_059716155.1. Classification (NCBI taxonomy): domain Bacteria; kingdom Pseudomonadati; phylum Pseudomonadota; class Gammaproteobacteria; order Pseudomonadales; family Pseudomonadaceae; genus Pseudomonas; species Pseudomonas sp. LBUM1649. The sequence continues at coordinate 3,716,680 of NZ_CP166807.1, read as the reverse complement.
TGTGTCCCCGCGCTGTTCCTTGCCATGGCCGCCGCGGCCCAGGCCGAGGAAAAGGTAGTCAACCTCTACAGTTGGGCCGATTACGTTGCCCCCGAAACCTTGCAGCGCTTTGAACGGGAAACCGGTATTCACGTGCGCTACGACACCTTCGATGCGCCGGAAGTGCTGGAAACCAAATTGCTCACCGGCGGCAGCGGCTATGACGTGGTGGTGCCGTCGTCCAGCGTCCTGGCCCGTGGCCTGTCGGCAGGCGCTCTGAAGGCCATTCCCCACGAGGGCCTGAAGGGCTACGCCAACCTTGATCCGGATCTGCTGGAGAAACTGGCCGCTGTCGATCCCGGCAATCAATACGGCGTGCCCTACACATGGGGCACCCTGGGGTTGGGGATGAATGTCGAGGCGGTACAAAAACGCCTGCCGAACGTACCGCTCAACAGCCTGGACCTGCTGTTCAAACCCGAATACGCCAGCAAGCTCAAGGACTGCGGCGTTGCGATCATCGACTCGCCCCAGGAGGTGATCGGCCTTGCGTTGCACTACCTGGGCAAGGATCCCTACAGCACCGACAAGACGGATCTCGACGCGGCGCAAGCGCTGCTGCATCAACTACAGCCTTCGGTGCTGTACGTTGCCAGCGGCCGGCAGATCAACGATCTGGCCAATGGCAGCGTCTGTCTGGCGCTGGCTTACAACGGTGATGCGAGCATGGCCGCCGATCAGGCGCGCAAGGCCAACAAACCCTATGAAATCGCCTATCGGATTCCCAAGGAAGGCACCCTGGTGTGGCAGGACAACCTGGCGATCCCCAAGGACGCGCCGCACCCCGAAGCGGCGCGCCAGTTCATCGAGTTTATGTTGCGCCCCGAATCTGTCGCCGCGCTGACCAACACCCTGTTCTTCGCCACCGCCAACCAGGCCGCGACGCCGCTGGTCGACGAGGCGGTCCGCACCGACCCGGACATCTATCCACCCGCCGACATTCGCCAGCGCCTGTACGCCGACCGCAGCATGAGCCTCAAGGACATGCGCCAGCGTACCCGCGTGTGGACCACTTTCCGTAGCCGCCAATAACAAGGATCCTTCAATGGACGTCCCCATGCAGAACGATCAGGCCATCACCCGTGACAGCCTTTATGGAACCGCCGCCGAAAGCACCTACGCCGGCATCACCAGTTTCATGCGTCGACGCTACAGCCGCGACTTGCGCGGTGTCGACGTAGCGGTCAGCGGCGTGCCGTTCGACACCGCGACCAGCAATCGCCCCGGCGCCCGCTTCGGACCACGGGGGATTCGCGCCGCTTCCACCGGGATTGCCTGGGAGCGCCACTGGCCGTGGACCTTCGACCCCTTCGATCATCTGGCGGTGGTCGACTTCGGCGATTGCGACTTCGATTACGGTTCGCCGCAGTCGACACCCGAACGTATCGAAGCCCACGCCGAGCACATCCTCAATGCTGGCAGCGCGATGCTGACCTTCGGCGGCGATCACTTCATCACCTATCCGCTGCTCAAGGCCCATGCGCGCAAGCATGGTTCGCTGTCACTGATTCACTTCGATGCCCACAGCGACACCTGGCCGGACGAAGAGGGCAAGCGTATCGACCACGGCACCATGTTCTGGCATGCGGCCAAAGAGGGGCTGGTCGATCCGTCGCGTTCGGTGCAGATCGGGTTGCGCACCACCAACGACGATCACCAGGGCTTCCAGGTGCTGGACGCGCGGCAGGTGCATCGGCGTGGCGTCGATGCGATTGTCGAAGCCATTCGCGCAAGGGTCGGTGACAACCCGGTGTACCTGACGTTCGACATCGACTGCCTCGACCCGGCGTTCGCACCGGGCACCGGCACCCCTGTGTGTGGCGGCTTGAGCACGGTGCAGGCGCTGGAAATCCTTGGCGGCTTGCGCGGGATCAACCTGGTGGGCATGGATGTGGTGGAAGTGGCGCCGGCCTACGACAATGCGGACATCACCTCATTGGCGGCGGCGACGCTGGCGATGGAGATGCTGTGCCTCTATGCGGCGAAACATAAGGTCGACCGGTAACACACGCACACACACTGTAGGAGCGAGCATGCTCGCGATGGACGTCAACGATGACGCGGGCTGTCTGAATGCCATCGTTGTCCCGGCTTCCATCGCGAGCATGCTCGCTCCTACAGGTGATCGGTATCAGGCCACGGGAATTTTGGGTAGATCCAGCGTTACGCCACCGCTAAACCGCGCGAACGACCCGGTAATGGATTCATGGGGCACGCCTTTCGGCAAATGGCTGACGCGATCAAGCCGCGACAACTGCTCGGCATTCAATTCCACGTTCAACGCCCCCAGGGTCGCATCCAGTTGTTCACGGGTACGCGAGCCCAGAATTGGAATCAGCGTCGTGGTCGAACGTCTGGCTTGTTCGCGCAGCCAGGCAATGGCCACGTGGGTCGGGCTCACACCCAGTTCCGCGGCGACGGCCAGCAGGGTGTCGAGCAGGGCGGTTTCGCGGGTGCTTTTCTCGGCGTGCACCAACATGCCCAGTTTGCTGGCGCGGTTGTCGCCATCGCCTGTGCGGTATTTGCCGGTGAGAAAGCCTCCACCTAACGGCGACCACAGGGTCGCGGCCAGGCCCAAGGCTTCAGCCATGGGCAGTTGTTCGCGTTCGGCGGTGCGTTCGGCCAAGCTGTACTCGACCTGGATCGCCGCAATCGGCGCAAAACCGCGCACCTCGGCCAGCAGATCGGCACGGGCGATGCGCCACGCCGGAAAGTTCGACAGCCCGGCGTAATGAATCTTGCCGGCCCGGACCAGGTCGTCGAAACCGCGCAGGATCTCTTCCATCGGCGTCACGCCGTCGCTCATGTGTGCCCAGAACAGATCCAGGTGATCGGTTTTCAGCCGCTTCAAGCTCTCTTCCACGGCACGAACCATGTTCTTGCGGTTGTTGCCGGTGTGGGAAATGCCGGCATCCGGCGTCGTGCCCAGCGTGTATTTACTGGCGATGACCAGATGATCGCGTTCGGCTGCGATGAATTCGCTGAGCATGGCCTCCGACTGGCCAGCCTGGTAGCCGTTGGCGGTATCGATGAAATTACCGCCAGCGGCAAGGTAACCCTCAAAAATGCCCTTGGCTTCATCGCGCTCGGCTCCATGACCCCAGCCGGTGCCAAAGTTGCCGGCACCCAGCGCCAGTTCGGAAACCCGCAAGCCGGTTTTACGGCCGAAAACTTTGTAATGCATGGTGGAGACTCCTGAGAAACGTCTGAGTGAGTTTAGATGTTGTTAGTCATGTATGAAATATGATGATAATAATATAAGCCGTCAAGGCGTTTTTTTCCTTGACCGAAAAGCGCAGAAACGGCGTGAAATTTCACAGAAGGCGGCTTCGACGGATGGCATACTGCCGCGCATGAATGTCGACTCCCCCCTCAGTGCCTGGCAGCACGCGATTGAACAGAAGGGTTTCGTCCAGGACGAAGCCCAAGAACATGCTGTCTGGGCCTTGCAGAAATGCCATGAAGCGCTGCATGAAGGCCGCAAGCCGATCATGGGCGTGTACCTCTGGGGCCCGGTCGGGCGTGGCAAGACCTGGTTGATGGACCAGTTTTACCAACACCTGCGGGTGCCGGCCCGGCGTCAGCACTTTCATCATTTCATGGGTTGGGTGCACCAGCGTTCGTTTCAGCTGACCGGTACCCCCGACCCGTTGCAGGCCTTGGCCCGCGAACTGAGCGAAGAAGTGCGCGTGCTGTGCTTTGACGAGTTGTTCGTCAATGACATCGGTGATGCGATCATTCTCGGGCGTTTGTTCCAGGTGATGTTCGAACAGGGCGTGGTAGTGGTCTGCACCTCCAACCTTCCCCCGGACCAGCTGTACGCCGACGGCTTCAACCGCGACCGCTTCACGCCTGCCATCGCCGCGATCAAACAGCACATGCAGGTGATCGCGGTGGACGGCGGCGAAGATCATCGCCTGCATCCGGGGCAGGGCTTGCAACGTTACTGGGTGGCCGCGCCGGGACAGCCCAGTGCACTGGGTGACGTATTCAAGGTGCTGACCCTGGGCCAAGCGGTTTCCAGCGCGCCGATCAAGGTCGGCTTTCGTTCCCTCGATGTGGTGCAGGCCAGCCAGAGCGTACTCTGGTGCCGTTACTTTGATCTCTGTGAACAGCCCTTTGCCGCGATGGATTTCATGACCCTGTGCGACACCTTCAGCGCTATTCTTCTAGGTGACGTGCCCAACCTCAGCGCGCAAAAGCGTGCAGGGCGCATTGCCCGCGGCACTGAGGACGGGGTCGAGCGCGTGGTGGCAGGCGACCGCGAATTGCCGCAGTTGTCGGTGCACGACGACGGTGTACGGCGTTTCATCGCGCTGGTGGACGAGTGTTACGACCGCAAAGTGCCGCTGTACCTCGAAGCCCAGGTGCCCATGGACTCGCTTTACACCGAGGGCTACCTGGAATTTCCATTCCGTCGAACCCTCAGCCGCCTGCAGGAAATGCAGCTGCAACGTTTCGCCGAGGCGTGAAATCCAGGAGGCGTGAACATGAATCAACCTCTGTCGCACCATATGTTGACCATGGCCTATCAGAATGCCTGGGCCAATCACCGACTGGCCAAGGCCTGGTGTCAGTTGAATCAGGAGGAGTTGGCGGCACCCCGGGTCAGTTTCTTTCCCAGTCTCTTTGCTACCCTCAACCACATCCTGACCTGCGACTGGTTCTACGTGGATGCCCTTGAGCGCGAGTTGCGCGGTGATGATCCCCATCCTGATTGCTACGTATTCTTCAAGGACGACGAGCCGTTCACCCATGCGACCGACCTCAAGCGCGAACAGGCCCAGGTAGACCGACGATTGATTGCCTATTGCGAGCAAATGCGCGATGCCGACCTCGGCAAGATCGTGACTATCGCCCGGGACACACCGCAATACGACAGCCGCTTGCGCCTGCTGTCGCATCTTTTCGAGCATCAGATTCACCATCGCGGGCAGGTCCACGCGATGCTCAGCGGCACTTTGGTCAAGCCGCCACAGCTGGACGAGTTTTTCTGTGCCGGTGAGTCACGCCTGCGGGCTGAGGATTTTGCCGAGCTGGGATGGACTGAAGCGTTGATTTGGGGACATTAAAATCAAAAGATGAGCCAACGAATGCTGCACAAGGTCGAGGACATTGCCCGTCAGCGCGGCTGCTGCAAAATCACCCTGGAGGTACTGGAAGGCAATGCGCTGGCGCAGGCGTCCTACGCCAAGTTCGGCTTTGCCCCGGGCGAGATCGATCCGGCGCACGGGCGCATGATGTTCTGGATCAAGCCCATTTAATGCTGTTGTAGGAGCGAGCCTGCTCGCGAAAAACTCAAGGATACGAGGGGTATCTGGTGCCCCGCGTTATCGTTGACCTCCATCGCGAGCAGGCTCGCTCCTACAGACAGACAGACAGGCAGTCAGAGGTGAATCATTTCGGTCTGTAGGACTCGGTCATTTGCGCGGTTTGATCGTCCGGCACCCGCAGCTCATTCGCCTGGCTTGGCGTGATGTTGCCCAGCGCCACTTGCTGGTTGTAGCGCAAGGTTTCGTAGTAGTAGCGCATGCGTTCGGCGCCGCCTTCGGCAAAGGCGCTGGCGGAGCCTAACGTCATCAGGACCGCGAGGATCAACGTAGATCTTTTCATGGTGTGCCTCCCACTTACAGATGTCGGATGCCGTTCGTCCATGAGTCAATGAATCAAAGTCGAACGCTCATTATCCGCCGATTCCGTTAAATGGGAATTAACATCGCCTTAGAGTTTCCAGTCCAGGCTCAGGGTCACCGTGCGCGGGTCGCCCCAGTACACACCGTTGTAGAACCCGACGTTGTCGTAATACTTCTTGTCGAACAGGTTGTTGACGTTCAACGACGCCGACAGGTGCTGGTCGAATTCGTAGCGCGACATCAGGTTGACCACGGTGTAGGCCTCCTGCTGGATGTCCGTGCGCTCGGTGATCACGCTGCCATCGGCACGGCGCCCGACCGGGCGACTGGCGCCGCGGTAAATGTCGCTCTGCCAGTTCAGCGCAGCCCCCACGGTCAGCGCCTGCCACTCGCCGGGCAGGTGATAGGCCGTGGAGAAGCGGACCATGTTCAACGGCTGAACCGTGTTGATCCGTTGTTTTTCTCCGTCTACCGAATGGGTGTAGGTATAACCAGCGGTCATGTTCCAGCCCTCCATGACTTCGCCTGACAGCTCGGCTTCGAAGCCTTGCACCTTGTTGCCTTTACCGCTGGATTTGTAGAACTCCTCGCCGGTCACCGGATCCGGTGGCACCGAGTCGTCCAGTTCCGCGACGTTGTCCTGCTTGCTCCAGAACAGCGCGGTGGCCAGGTTCAATCGCTCTTCCAGCAGGCTGCCCTTGAGCCCCAGTTCATAATTGCTGCCCACCACCGGTTCGAGGTATTTGCGACTGCTGTCGCGGTTGGTCTGCGGTTTGAAAATGTCGGTGTAGCTGACGTAAACGGTGTACTCCGGGGTCAGGTCGTAAAGCAGTCCGGCGTAGGGCGTCCACATGTCGTTTTGTTGCTGGCTGCTGTGGTCGATGCCGCTCAATTGCAAGTTGTCGTCGTAGTTGTTGGCGGTGGTCGAGGTTTTCCAGCTGCCGTAGCGGCTGCCGAGGACGGCGTGCAGTTCATGGGTGAGGTTCAGGCGCGTAGCCAGGTAGCCGGCTTTCTGCCGGGTATAGTCTTTCGAGCCGGTTAGGCTGGTAACGGTGTCGGGGAATTTGCCGATGTTGCCCATGTACTTCCAGTCAGGGACGTTTTCGTAATCCGCTGCTCTTGGGCCGTCTTGCGTGTAAGGACTTTCATCACTGCGTTCGGCCTCGCCATAGCCGACCATCATTTCGTGATCGCGCCCCAGCAGCGTGTAGGGGCCGGAGACGTTGAAGTCATAGGCCTGCATTTTCTGCGTGCCGATCATATGGCTGACATTGGCGACCATGCCGCTGCGATCGGCATTCGGGAAGCCGCCACCGCCGTAGTAGATCTTGCCGTCGGTGTCACTTTCGCGATGAGTGTACGCCGCCTTGAGCTGCCATCCGCCGCCCAGTTGATGATCGACGTTGGCAAACGCGGTTTTGTCCTTGAGCGGCCAGGAACTCCAGGACGTGGCCATGTTGGTCGAGCGCCCGAGGTTGGCCTTGCTGCCGTCGGAGTTCCAGTACGGCACCGTGCCCCACGATGTGCCTTGCACGTGCTTGTTCTGATAGTCGTAACCCACCGCCAGCAGGGTGTCGTCGGTCAGGTCGGCCTCGAGCACCCCGTACCCGACTTCCCGTTGCTGCTGGTATTTGTCCCGGTACGAATCGCTGTCGCGGTAGGCCACCACCCCACGACCGCGCAGTCGCCCGTCGAAGGCCAGCGGACCGCCGACGTCCAGGTAGCTGTAGTAGTCGTCGTAGCTACCGCCACTGATACCGGTCTTGGCTTGCCACTGCGAAGTCGGCCGCTTGCGCACCATGTTGATGGTCGCCGAAGGATCCCCCGCGCCGGTGGTCAACCCCGTTGCACCGCGTACCACTTCGATGCGGTCGTAGATGATGGTGTCGGAATCGGACTTCATGTAGCTGAAGGTATTCAGCATTCCATCGACCTGGAAATTGTTGATGGAATAGCCGCGCGAGGAATAGCTGACCCGGTCCGAGTCGTTGTGCTGGACCACTATGCCGGTGGTCTGGCTCATGGCTTCGGACAGGCTGCCGAGTTTGAAATCGTCCATTTGCTGGCGGGTGACCACGGAAACCGATTGCGGTGTTTCCTTGATCGACATGGGCAGCCGGGTGGCCGTGCTCATGGCACCGGTGGTGTACGACTCGGTATTTTCGGTGGTGCTGCCCAGGCTCTGAGCGGTGACGTTGGTGGCGCCGAGCATAAGGGTTGGCGCCAAGGGCGCGGTCTCGGTCTCGGTTTCAGCCAGCAGATCCGGGCTCAGTGCAGCACTGCACAGGCCAAGGGTAAAAGTCATGGAACGGGTGATAGGCGCGAACATCGCGGCCGACTCCTTGTCGTCGAGGGAAAAATCCGTTGATTCAAAGACGAAGGAGGCGGGAGGGATTTAGGATTAAACGAGAATAATTATTATTATAAGGTTTTTCTGGTTCACAAAACCCCCTGTAGGAGCGAGCATGCTCGCGATGGAGGCACAAACACCGCGGGTTGTCAGACAGCCCGCGTTTTCGTTGACGACCATCGCGAGCATGCTCGCTCCTACAGGTACAGGTTATTTCTGCGCAACTGCCGCCTTGGGTTTGATCAGACTGAAATCAATCAATGGCCGCTGTTGCCGCTCGTAAGGGTTGCCGATCAGCAATGGCCGTGGCTTGAAGCTGTCGCTGACCACGCTCTTGCTGCGATCGAGTTCATCGAAGCTCAGGCCCGCCAGGTCTGCCCAGGTATGGATCAGGTGCGAACTGCTGTACGGACGCCCCAGGTCGCCGGCAAAGTTCCAGTCGTGGGTTTCGCGCCATTTTGGCGAGGCCCATGCCATGAACGGGATGGTGTACATCGGCGCCGTCGGCTTGTTCTCGTTGCGCCCGAGGGTGCCATGGCCAGGGGAGTCGAACACGTCTTCACCGTGGTCGGAGAGGTAAAACAGGAAGCCGTTCGGGTCAGCCTTGGCGAAGTCCTTGATCAGGCTCGACACCACGAAATCGTTGTACAGCACGGCGTTGTCATAGCTGTTATAGGTTGGCAGTTGATCGTCCCGCACACCGGCCGGAACGCCGTTGCGGTCCTTGAACTTGTCGAAGGTCGCAGGGTAGCGATACTGGTAGCTCATGTGCGTGCCAAGTAGATGCACCACGATCAGCTTGCGCGGTGCCGCGTCGGCCAGGGCCTTGTTGAACGGCTCGATCACGTCGCCATCGTATTGGGCGGCATTCTGGTTGCGGTTGTTGTTGAGGTACACCTGTTCGTCGGCCTGCTCGGAGAAGGTCGTGAGCATGGTGTTGCGCTTGGTCATGGTCTGTTGGTTGGTGATCCAGAACGTCTTGTAGCCGGCCTGTTTCATCATGGCGACCAATGACGGCGTGGACAGGTACAGCTCTGGGTTTTCTTCGTCGGCGAAGGTCAGCACCTGTTGCAACGCCTCGATGGTGTAGGGGCGCGGCGTGATGACGTTATCGAAGACCGCCAGTTGGTCCTTGAGCTTGTCCAGTTCCGGGGTGGTTTGCCGAGGGTAGCCGTACAGGCTCATGCGCTGACGGTTGGTGGATTCGCCAATCACCAGCACCAGGGTGGCGGGCTGGTTGGCCGTCGAATCCTTGAAGTTGTGCAGCGGCGCGACCTTGCTCGCGCTGTGCAGCATCTGCTGCATGTTGGCCAGGGTATCGAGGTATCGGTGATAAGCCACGGCCATTTGCCACGGCACCGCCGGCTCGATGCGGGTTTCGAATTTCTCGAAACCCTCGGCGAAGCTGCCGGTACGCAAGGTGTGCTTGACCAGCGGATAACCGACCACGCCGACCAGTATGGCGGTGGCCGCCACCAGGGCCTTGGCGCGAGGCAGGTACACCGGGCGCAGGCGTGTCCACAGGAAATAGCCGACCGCGGTGTGCGCGAGGAAGGCCGGAACCATCCACCAGGCAAAATACTGGGTCATGTACTCGCCGGCTTCGGACACGTTCGATTCGAACATGATGAAGATGACGCTTTGCGAGAATTCCTGCTGATAGATGAAGAAGTAACCGAGGCTGGCCATCGAGCACGCCCACAGCACCACGCCGATGACCGCGGCCATCACTCGGGTTTGTCTGGGAAACAACAGCATCGGCGCCAGCCAGATGGCACTCATCACGAACGCCTGGCGAAAACCGGTGAAACCGGAGGTGCCGGTCAGCTGGATCAACAGTTGGGTGATGCCGGAAAAATACCAGAAGAACAGGAACAACCAGAGAAATCCTGTCCAATCGAAACCTTTCGCAGACGTATCGCTGCGTTTAAACCAAGTCATTCAACGCTCCAGCCAGTAATTACTAGCGCCGCCAGGCAACACGGACACCGAAGAACGGAGGCCGCGCGCGGTCCAAGCGGCGCACATTGCGCCGAAGTATCAACAAGCGAATGTGAAAACTTCGTGAGTTGCCGGAGGTAGCGGACATATGGCGTGTCGGAAGCAGTGCAACGCTGCTTCCGATTCTGGCGAGGAGGTCAGGCGTGAGGAGCCCGCTGGGTGACGGGCAAGGGCTGTTGCCCCTGGATCAGCAAGCGCAGTTGCGCCAGCTCCTGTTTCAACTGGTCGCGCTCGTCTTTCAACTGACGCAATTCATCGCGACGGATAGTGACGTAAAGGGTTTGTGCTGGCAGTGCGGTGTGTACTGTGCCCATTGCTCACCTCGCAAATGGCGTGTCTCAACTGTAGGTTGGCCGCCGAAATCGGTGGCTGATCTACTATCGGCGCCAATTTTGATTTCTTTTGCCCCCGAAGGGAACTTTTTTATTTTTCATGGTCGTTGTGTCTTCGGCACGATTCCCGACGTTATCCATCAGGATCGGGCACAATGCCCGGAAACTTCATGCCAACGCTCTGGACTAACCTCATGAGTCGCGTTGGGCTATACCTTTGACACACTTTTATTTGTAGTAGGGAGCATCAGCACATGCAACTCGGGATTATTGGACTGGGCCGCATGGGCGGCAATATTGCGCGGCGCCTGATGCTCAACGGACATACCACCGTTGTGTACGACCGCAATACCATTTTCGTCGATACCTTGAGCATCGATGGCGCCACAGGCGTCGCCGATCTGCCGGCCCTGGTCGCTGGCCTGGCCAAACCACGAGCGGTGTGGGTCATGCTGCCAGCAGGCGCACCGACCGAAGACACCATCGATACCTTGAGCACCTTGCTCGAAGCCGGCGATACCATCATCGACGGCGGCAACACCTTCTATAAGGACGACATCCGCCGGGCCAAGACCCTCTCGGAAAAAGGCCTGCACTACATCGACGTCGGCACCTCCGGCGGCGTCTGGGGCCTGGAGCGCGGCTATTGCATGATGATCGGCGGCGATACCGAGACCGTAAAGCGTCTTGATCCGCTGTTCAAGACCCTGGCGCCGGGCATGGGTGACATTCCGCGCACCAAGGGCCGCAAGTCCGATGACGATCGTGCCGAGCATGGCTACATCCACGCCGGTCCGGCCGGTGCCGGGCATTTCGTCAAGATGATCCACAACGGTATCGAGTACGGAATGATGCAGGCCTTTGCCGAAGGCTTCGACATCCTGAAAACCAAGTCCAGCGAGATCCTGCCGCCAGACCAGCGCTTCGACCTGAACGTCGCTGACATCGCCGAAGTCTGGCGTCGTGGCAGCGTGGTGTCGTCCTGGCTGCTGGACTTGACGGCCGACGCCCTGGCCAGCGATCCGAAACTCGACGGATACTCTGGTTCGGTGGCGGACAGCGGGGAGGGTCGCTGGACCGTCGAAGCGGCCATGGAACAAGCAGTACCGGCAACCGTGCTGACGACCGCACTGTTCTCTCGCTACCGTTCCCGCGGGCAAGGCACCTTTGGCGACAAGATTCTCTCGGCCCAGCGCTTCGGCTTCGGCGGCCACGTGGAGACTGCGAAAAAATGACCCATGGGATCCGCAGGAAATCCAAGACTGAACCCGCGCCACCCACCACGCTGTTCCTGTTCGGCGCCCACGGTGATCTGGTCAAGCGCCTGCTGATGCCGGCGCTGTACAACCTCAAGCGCGACGGTTTACTCGGGGATGGCCTGCGGATCATCGGCGTTGACCACAACGCCATCAGCGATGAAGGCTTCGCGAAGAAGCTCGAAGACTTCATTCGCAGCGAGGTGGCCGCCAAGGTCGGCAAGGGCGATCAGGCCCTTGATCCGGCTGTGTGGGCCAAGCTCGCCAAAAACATCAGCTACGTCCAGGGCGACTTCCTGGACGACAGCACTTATCAAGCGCTGGCGGCAAAAATTGCCGCCAGCGGCACTGGCAACGCGGTGTTCTACCTGGCCACCGCGCCACGCTTTTTCAGTGAAGTGGTGCGCCGTCTCGGCGCGTCCGGCTTGCTGGAAGAAAACCCCGAGGCGTTCCGCAGGGTGGTGATCGAAAAGCCCTTCGGTTCCGACCTGCAAACCGCCGAAGCCTTGAACGCCTGCTTGCTCAAGGTCATGACGGAAAAGCAGATCTACCGGATCGACCACTATCTGGGCAAGGAGACCGTGCAGAACATCCTGGTCAGCCGGTTCTCCAACAGCCTGTTCGAAGCCTTCTGGAACAACCATTACATCGACCACGTGCAAATCACCGCCGCCGAAACCGTCGGTGTGGAAACCCGTGGCAGTTTTTACGAACACACCGGTGCCCTGCGGGACATGGTGCCCAATCACCTGTTTCAGTTGTTGGCGATGGTGGCCATGGAGCCACCGGCCGCGTTTGGCGCCGATGCGGTTCGCGGTGAGAAAGCCAAGGTGGTCGGGGCGATTCGTCCCTGGTCGGTGGAGGAGGCGCGGGCCAATTCGGTTCGCGGCCAGTACACCGCTGGCGAAGTCGATGGCAAGCCACTGCCCGGTTATCGCCAGGAAGACAAGGTGGCACCCGACAGCAACACCGAAACCTATGTCGCCCTGAAAGTCATGATCGACAACTGGCGCTGGGTCGGCGTGCCGTTCTACCTGCGTACCGGCAAGCGCATGAGCGTGCGCGACACCGAGATCGTCATCTGCTTCAAACCTGCGCCTTATGCGCAGTTCCGCGATACCGAAGTCGATGAGCTGGCGCCGACGTACCTGCGCATCCAGATTCAACCCAACGAAGGGATGTGGTTCGACCTGCTGGCCAAGCGGCCTGGCCAGGCCCTGAAGATGGACAACATTGAACTGGGGTTTGCCTACAAGGATTTCTTTGAAATGCAGCCGTCCACCGGCTATGAAACCTTGATCTACGATTGCCTGACCGGCGATCAAACGCTGTTCCAGCGCGCCGACAACATCGAGAACGGCTGGCGTGCGGTGCAACCTTTCCTGGACGCCTGGCAGCAGGATTCCAGCGTGCAGAGCTATGCCGCGGGTGAGAACGGACCGCAAGCCGCCGAAGAACTGCTGGCTCGCGATGGTCGCGTCTGGCACGGCCTCGGATGAGTGAAGTGTCGCAATGCCGAAGACGGGGCTGCGTTGGCAATCGAGCGGTACATCCACCCTCGCTGACTCACACAGATACCTGTAGGAGCAAAGCTTGCTCGCGATAGCGGACTGACATTCAACCTCTATGTTGACGGGTGTTGCCCAATCGCGAGCAAGCTTTGCTCCTACAGGGGGATTGGGTTTACAGCCAATAACTCACGGCGTACCAACCCAGCACACCCATCACCACTGTATACGGTAACGCCATCCACACCATCCGCCCATACGACAGGCGAATCAGCGGTGCAATCGCCGAGGTCAGCAGGAACAGGAACGCCGCCTGGCCATTGGGCGTCGCCACGCTGGGCAGGTTGGTGCCGGTGTTGATCGCAATCGCCAGCGTCTCGAAATGCTCGCGGCTCATGTGCCCGGAGAGGAAGGCCTGTTTCACTTCGGTGATGTAGATGGTCGCCACGAACACGTTGTCGCTGATGGCCGAGAGCAGACCGTTGGCGACGTACAGCATGCCCGGTTGTTGGTCGGCGGGCAGGGCCAACACCCAATGGATCAATGGCGTGAACAACTGTTGATCGTGGATCACCGCCACCACGGCGAAAAACACCACCAGCAACGCCGTGAAGGGCATGGCGTCCTTGAACGCGTTGCCCAGACGGTGCTCGTCGGTGATGCCGGTGAACGCCGTGATCAGCACGATCACCATCAGCCCGATCAGGCCCACTTCCGCCACGTGAAAGGCCAGCCCGGCAATCAGGATCAGTGCAGCCACACCTTGCACGAGCAACGCTGCACGCTGGCGTGAGGTGCGTTCGGCATTGTCCTGGGCGGCGTAGTTGGCCAGCACGGTGCGTACGTTGTCCGGCAGCAATGTGCCGTAACCAAACCAGCGCAGTTTTTCCAGCAGGACGCAGGTGACCAGGCCCGCGACCAGCACCGGCAAGGAAACCGGCGCGACTTTCAGGAAGAATTCGGCGAATTGCCAGCCCATTTCATGGCCAATCAGCAGGTTCTGCGGTTCGCCCACCAGCGTACACACACCACCCAATGCCGTGCCCACGGCGCCGTGCATCAGCAGGCTGCGCAAAAACGCGCGGAACTGCTCAAGGTCGGCGTGATGCAGGGTGGGCAGGAGCTGATCATCGCAGAATGAACTGTCCTGGCGCGGATCGCTACCCGAGGCGACGCGGTGGTACACCGAGTAAAACCCGACGGCGGCACTGATGATCACCGCAGTCACGGTCAGGGCATCGAGAAACGCCGACAGGAACGCCGACAAAAAGCAGAACATCAGCGCCAGCAGGGCCTTGCTGCGCACCCCGAGCAGCAGGCGCGAGAACAGAAACAACAGCAGGTCTTTCATGAAGTAGATACCCGCGACCATGAACATCAGCAGCAGGATCACCGGGAAGTTGTGCAGCAACTCGTCATAGAGCGCCTGGGGCGTGGTCATTTTCAGCAACAGCGCTTCGACCAACAGCAAGCCGCCGGGCATCAGCGGATAACATTTGAGGGCCATGGCCAGGGTGAAAATGAATTCCAGCACCAGCAACCATCCAGCCACCACCGGGCCTGCGGTCCATAACGTCATGGCGTTGAGAAGCAGAAAGCCAACAATGCAGGCCTTGTACCAGCGCGGTGAGTTGCCGAGAAAATTGTGCGCGAACGCCTGGGCCATCGAGCCGGACATCGGCTACTCCTTGTATGTAAGAAGCGCGCAACTTGCCGTAAGCCGGACAGAAGATCAAGCGTAGGAAAAGTCCATCGAATTAGCCCAGGTAGCGTGCGATGATCGCTCGATAGTTGCCGTCCAGCGAATAGCCACAGACAAGGATGTTACCGTCATCCTGCACCGCGATCGAAGTGGCCGTGTCGAGGCTGCGGCCCAGGCGGGTGCGCACCCATCCGCTGCCGTTGCCAAAATCGCCATCGAGTTGCCCGCCTGGCAGGTATCGACCCAAAACAAAGTCGGCCTCGACGCCGCCAATGGTGGCGCCGGCTGTCAATACGCTACCGTCCGGCTGCATTTGGGCGGCGGTCCACTGGCAACCGCTGTGACCGATTTCCAGCAATTGCGCCTGGCCGCCATTGCAACGATGATCCGGGCGACCATTGGCGTGTACTTTCAGGGCCAGGCATCGCATGGGGTCGCGGCTGCTGCCAAAACATTGCACGTCGCCGTTGTCCTGCTGGACGATTTGGCTGACCTGGGCACCGTGCCCGCTTGCCATGAAACTCATGAAGCCATCCAGGGCAAAACTGGTGTCCAGACTGCCATCGGCGTGATAGCGGGCCACCAGGCCTTCTTCTGGAAAATTGATCGATCCTCCCACCAGGATGCGACCGTCGCGTTGTACCGTCACGTTGCTGAGCCAGGTATTCATCAGCAGGTGCCTGACCACCACAAAGCCGCGGCCATTGAAGCTGTTGTCCAGCGTGCCATCGGCGTTCAGCCGTATCAGCATGGCGGCATGATCGGCCAGTTCGAAGTGATGATTGGCCACCAGCAGTATCCGACCGTCCTCCTGCACGTCGACGCTGCAGGCTTCGGCGCCCGGTACTCCCGGGGGCAGCCAGACATCGCGCATGCCCCGGGACAAGTTGCCTGGCAGCCGCACGACACAGCGGCCATTGTCGCCAAAACGCTGAACCGGTTGACCCTGCGGGTCAAACAACGCCAGGGCGGGGAGCGTGCGCTGTTCGCTTTCGTATTGCAGGCCGGCGATCAATATGTGCCCATCGGGCAGCACCTGCACCTTGCCCGCCATGGCCTCGAAGCCCGGTTCGAATTGCCCGATGACACTGCCTTGCTTGCCAAAGGCCAGGTCCGCCGAACCGTCCTTCAGCAAACGCGCCAGGCCAAAGCGGCTGCCGCCAGGCATTGCGACCTTTGCCGCCACCAGCAGCCGGCCCTGTGAGTCAATTGCGATGTCGTTGGCCAGGCTTGAAGTGCTGCCAAAAAAATACACCTGGGCGGTGCCTTTGGCAGCGAAGGTGGTGTCGAGCTTTCCGGCATGCTGGACTGTTGCGGGGAAAGCCAAAACGGACTGGATTGACATGCACGCATCTCCTTGCGAGTCGTCCTGATCCAGAAGTTGGGTGGTGGCGACTATTAAGAGAATATTCAATCCCTGAATGATTGAATGCACAACTGTCAGAACTAACAGGCGGAGAGTCGTTGTGTGCCACAACAGTGTCTTTTCGAACCAAAGGCAAGCCAGCAAAGCATCCACGGCGCGCCGAAGTTCAAGTAAGAAAGCGTCTTAAGTGCAACTGACGTGAAAAGCCAGCCAACTAAGAACACAGGAAGGGCGCGGATTACCCCGGCGCAATCCGCAATACAATTATTGTGGCATCGACCACGATTGTAGCGTGTAACCTTCTTCGCTCAACTCGGCGCGGGCCTGTTCCAGCAAGCATTCAAGCTGCGCTGGATCGGTATAGGCACTGCTCGGGATCTGCTTGCGTCCTATACTGTTACTGGTACGGTCGATAACGGTCAGGGTCAGTTCGCCATTACCGTCCTGTGGGGACCAGGCCACGCATTTGAAGGGTTTAAATGCACGGTCGGCAATCAGAAGAGCTTCGTTGACACGGAGCGGGGCGTTCATAGGTCGTCTCTCTATAGGCCCAATCAAGTCAATTGCCGTCGGTTGGGCTTACCGTTCGGCTGCTTACTTGTACTGATGCCCGCAACCGGGGTTCAGGTCACACACAATCAAAAGAATTTTCAACTTTCTTTTATATCCTCCGGGAAACAGGCTCGCTTGAAAGCGTTATGAAAGAAAACATTCGTCAGGTCGCTGGAAAAAACCGCTTCTTATAACTCTTTGCGCAGCAGACCTATAGTCAATCGGTACAAGCCCCCGTCAAATTCTTGCTAATGTTACAGCCAGGTCCGCCAAATGACTGTTTTTAATAAAAAATCCTAAAATTTGGCGTCAAGGAAATCTCATGAGCGAAGCGCCAGCCTTACGACGTTTATTAGTGGTGGATCCCTGCGACGACTGCCATCGTCTGTTACCGGGACTACGCTCTGTGGGTTGGGACGTTGACAGCTGTTCGCTGGACAACGCCGCCGATCGTACCTGTGACGTGGGCTTGTTGCGATTACAACCCTTTCACCTTGAGCATCCGGATACCGTCAAAGAGGTGATCAGCCGTAGCGGTACCGAGTGGATCGCCGTGCTCAATCAGGATGTCCTGCGGCTACAGAATGTCGGGGATTTCGTCTGCGAGTGGTTTTTCGATTTTCATACCTTGCCATTCGATGTCTCCAGGGTCCAGGTCACACTGGGTCGGGCCTTTGGCATGGCGCGCCTGCGCGGGCAGGGCACGGTTCATATCGATCAACCCGAGCACGAACTGCTGGGCGACAGCAAGCCTATACGCGAATTGCGCAAGTTACTGAGCAAGCTGGCGCCCACCGAGTCGCCGGTGTTGATTCGCGGTGAAAGCGGCACAGGTAAAGAATTGGTGGCCCGCACGCTGCATCGACAATCTCTGCGCCACAGTAAACCCTTTGTCGCGATCAATTGCGGGGCTATTCCCGAGCACCTGATCCAGTCTGAACTGTTCGGCCACGAGAAGGGCGCCTTTACTGGCGCCCATCAACGCAAGGTAGGGCGGATCGAAGCGGCTAACGGCGGCACGCTGTTTCTCGACGAGATCGGTGATCTGCCCCTGGAGCTGCAGGCGAGCCTGTTGCGATTCCTCCAGGAAAAACACATCGAGCGGGTGGGCGGCAGTCAGCCGATTCCGGTGGATGTGCGGGTGTTGGCTGCAACCCATGTCGATCTTGAGGCGGCGATCGAGAAGAAAAGCTTTCGCGAAGATCTGTATTATCGCCTGAATGTGTTGCAAGTCGCGACCGCGCCCCTGCGGGAGCGCAATGGCGATCTGTCGATGCTGGCCAACCATTTTTCCCATTTCTATAGCCATGAAACCGGCCGCCGTCCGCGTAGCTTCAGTGAAGACGCCTTGATAGCCATGGGCAAACATGACTGGCCGGGCAATGTGCGCGAGCTGGCCAACCGGGTACGTCGCGGCTTGGTACTGGCCGAAGGCCGGCAGATCGAAGCGCGAGACCTGGGGCTGATCAGCCATCAGGCCATTGCCGCGCCGATGGGCACGCTGGAAGACTACAAGCACCGGGCAGAGCGCCAGGCCTTGTGTGATGTCCTTAACCGCCACAGCGATAATCTGAGCATCGCCGCCAAGGTGCTGGGGATATCCAGGCCAACCTTCTACCGTTTGTTGCACAAGCATCAGATCCGGTAAAGCCACAACTGTAGGAGCGAGCATGCTCGCGATGGACTTCAGGACACCATGGGGTGTCAGGCTTCCCGCGTAATCGTTAACGACCATCGCGAGCATGCTCGCTCCTACAGGACACCATGGGGTGTCAGGCTTCCCGCGTAATCGTTAACGACCATCGCGAGCATGCTCGCTCCTTGTATGTTGACCTTGATTCCATGAGAGAGGTTACGCTCAAGGATTCATTCAACAGCAAGTACGTTTCTGGGGGAGGCCGATCGCTCCTGAAGGCAGGATTTGCTCCTGACCTTGTCTGTAGAGAGGCCCCCCCGCCTCATTGCCCACCACGAAGAGTATCGAGAAGCCGACAAGTCGGACTTCGCATTACAAGGTTGCAGTGGCATGAAGTTCGAGGTCGGGGGAACCAGGTGCAATCTTACCTAAAGCCAAGGAAGTGAAAAGCAATGAATGCGCATGTCGGCATAGATATCAGTGCTCGCAGTTCAGCCATGGGATGGCGGCAGAACGGCAAAGCAGCAGGCAATGGAGACATTCTGCACACGCCCAAAGGTCGCAAGGCCGCTGTGGAAAAGCTGCTACGTCTCAAGCCGCTGAGCGTTGTCATGGAGGCTACCGGTATTTACTACCTGGATCTTGCGATGGAATTGCACGCCGCCGGCTTGCCGGTCTCGGTGATCAACCCCAAAAGCTTCCACAACTTTGCCAAGCTGATGTTGCAAAACAGCAAGACTGACCAGATCGATGCCCAACTGCTGGCCGAATACGGCGAGCGTATGGGGCCTAGGCTGTGGGTCCCGCCCACTGCGGAACAGATGATGCTGCGTGCGATTGGTCGCCACATCAACCGACTGATTGGCCATCGGACGCGAGCCAAGAACGAGCTGCATGCGCTACAAGCGACAGAAACGAGCATCGCACTGCTGATCGAGGATGAGAAAGACGCGATAAGCGCGTTGGACGCTCGAATCGATCGATTAAAACAGGCTGCGCGCGACGCCATCGCCAAATGCCCTGATCTGAGCCTGCAATTTCGCTGCATGATGGCGGCGCCCGGCGTTGGAGAGGCCTCGGCCATCGCCGCACTGGCTGAGCTGACGACCCTTCCAGTGACGCTTAAATCGGCACAGGTAAGCCGCTATGCAGGCCTGGATGTCAGACTGACCCAGTCAGGCACCAGCGTGAACCGGCCAGGACGAATGTCCAAGTGCGGTAATGCTTACTTGCGTGCAGCGATGTTCATGCCGGCGATGACGGCAATCCGTTGTGATGAGAATGTGAAGGCCTTCTACGAGGCACTGGTAGCGCGCGGCAAGAAGAAAATGCAGGCCATCGGCGCGGTCATGCGCAAATACCTAACCGGGTTATGGGCATGCATGCGCTCTGGAGAAGAATTTAATACGGCCAAGCTTTTTAGCAAAAAACATCTCGCGAAAGCTTGACCGTGAACAGAGTATCTACAGGACACCACGGGGTGTCAGGCTTCCCGCGTAATCGTTAACGACCATCGCGAGCATGCTCGCTCCTACAGAAAAAGCCCCGTTGCGATTGAAGTCGCAACGGGGCTTTGTTGTGGGTCAGAAGTAGTACGGGAATTTCAGGCTGAAGGAAAAGTCCGGCGAGTCGTCGGTCAGGCCGATGGCCAGGTTGGGAACGATCGTCAGGTTGTCGGTGGCGGCCAGGGTCATGCCGATGTTGAAGTTGGCCGAGTTGTAGTCGCTGTTGGAAATCGATTGCCAATCGCCGCCGTCCGGCTTGATCTTGCTCTTGCGGGCGAACTGATCGGTGAACGAGAACGACATGCTCATCTTCTCGTTCAAGGCGAAGGCAATGCCGGCGCCAATCTGCCAGGAATCGCCCAGCTTCACGTCCCCGGGCACCTTGGTGTTGACCGTAGGGCTGATGTCGCTGAAAGAGTCTTCCATGTTGTAGGTGTAGGACAGGCTGCCGAATAGTACGGCCGGGTCGAAGGTCTTGACCAGCGAGATACCAGGGGTAATCGCCCAGACACCATTGCCGGTAGGCAAGTCTTCGGGTACTGCGAGGTTATCGTTGCCCGGGACCTCGACCAGCTTGATGCCGTAAGGGTCATCCCCGGTCGGCGCCTTGACGCGCAGTGTCACCACCGCGTCGGGCAGGTTGGCCGATTCATCCAGGAACTTGTAGGCAACGCCAACGTTCACATCGCCGATGGCCGGGTCGCGGGTAACGGATGCGTCTGAAATCCCGTTGGCAGCGCCACCGGCGCCACCGGAGGAGTACGTCGATTCGCGATAGACCACGGGGACGTTAATGTCGAACTGCCAGCGTTGGGCCACGTTGTAGCGGGCGGTCAGGTCCAGTGTCCAGTTGTCGGCCTTGATGCGGTCAAGGTTGATGTTGCCGAGGAAAATCGAGTCCAGTGCCAGGAAGCCGTTGAGCGTCAGCGCACGGGTATCGTAGTGCGTGTAGGTCAGGCCGGTTTCGACGCTGAACTTGCCGCCGCCGAAGAACCCGCTGGCTTCGTCGTACAGGTTGGAAACGCTTTGTGCCGGTTCCGAGTCATCCTTGAGCGACTGCCCGTAGGAACTGCCTGTGGTTCCCGGCGCGCCTGCAGCCACCGTCTGGCCACTCCTGGGCGTTTCGGCGGGGGACTTGGTCAGGCGTTTGGGAGCGGGTGTCGCAGGTGCTTCTTCGACTTGGCGAACGCGCTGTTCAAGTACCATCAGCGCGTTCTGTTGTGCTTCGTAACGCTTTTTCAACTCCATGAGTTCTTGTTTTAGTGCTTCTACCTGGGGATCCGGTGCTGCGTATAGCAATGGGGCCGGTGCCAGGCTACTCAAACAGACGATAACTCTGAACGTTAACGATCGGTGCATGGGTTAGCCGTCCCTTCTGACTACAGATGATGAGACTGAGCGTAGATCAGAATCCTTGAGTGCGAAGACCTTTGAGCTGGTCCAGGTTTCCGTTGAGCGATCCGGCTGTCGCCACGTTGTCTCTCAGCACGACATTGAAGGAGGTGAGGTTCCTGACCTGGTTGCTGCTGCCGAGCAAAGTCGTGTTCTGCATCAGTCCACCCTGGGCCAGGCGTTGTACGGTACTGCCCTGGTTGTTGTTGGCCACGATGTTGAGTTGCACGCCCGTACCGCTCGAGGAAACGCTCAACGAGCCCGCGCCATTGGTGCCAACCAACGTCGAGCCTGTGGCCAGTGCCTGGCCTTGCTGTTGCGTTGCTGGCGCCTGGTTTGCCTTGGTGACGTTGATATCAACGTTGTTGTAGGCCGTGTTGTTGTCGCCGGCAGCCCGCACGACTTGAGTGACGCCTTCGGTGCTGTTGAGGCCGCCGCCGCCCGTGACGGTGCCGGTCCCCGTGCTTTGGCTACGCGCTGAGCCATTGCCTTTTTCGTCGATCATCGTCACATAGAACTGTGGCTTGATGGTCGATTGTTGAATCTGCATCTTGGAAGTTGCCCCAATCACTTCACCGTTGGCGTTTTGCCAGGTGCTGGTCATGGCAATGCCGAAACTGATGATCCGGCCCGGCATGACATAGCGGCCTCGCAGGCTTGCCAGTTCCTGGTCGTTCAGTTCAATGGGTTTCAATGTCTCTGCATGGGTCGGCAGGCTGGCGGCCAGGCAGACCACGGCCAGCCAGATTGGAGTCTTCATTGGATACTCCCGGAGCGTCGTGCTCCCTTATTATTAGAAAAAGTGTTATTAGAAGAAATCGCTTTGTATGAAGCCGAAATCCATCAACTCGGCGTCCTGCACCGGGCTGAAGGCGTTGACGCGGTTCTTGGCGGTCAGTGGCAGGGGCGGGTCGAGCAATGCATTGGTTTTGTCGTAGCCCTGGCCAATGACGGCAAAGATGATGCCGTTCCAGCCTTTGACAAACTCGTCGACTTTGTAACGTTTATGACCGAGTACCGGATCTCCGATATATACCCAGCCGTTATGGACTCGTTGCATGACCACAAAGTGTTTGTAGCCACGGACATCCATGAGTACCACCACCGGAATTTTGATCTCGCTCAAGGTTTCCGTTGCTACCCGATAGCCACGGGCCCGCATGCCGATACTTTCCACGTAGCGCTTCATGTCGAGCATGGAGAAGCCCTGGACGCGGACAAGGTCCTGATCGGAGTGTGACAGCATGCCTTCAATGATCTGTTCTTCGTTTACGTCCAGCCAATAGGCCTGGCGCAAGATGGTCGCCAGCGCAGCGGCGCCGCAACTGAAGTCGGTTTTCTGTTGCACCAGGTCGGAAAATTTGCGTTCGCGCACGCTCTGGATCGGCTTGTACACCAACGCGCCGCCCGGCAGGACGGATAGCGGCAGTTGTGCAGCCTCGACCACACTGGCCACGCAAAGCAAAATTGCCAAGGCGATAATACGCATGGTGGGGACGCCTTCTGGTTGGGTTGAAAAAGGCCCCCGAAAGGGGGCCTCCACAGACAGCATTAGAACGATTGGTTGGAGATGGCCAACGAGTTGCTTTGTTGGTTGCCCACACCAGCAGCCACGTTGACGCCCAGGTTGCCGCTGCCGCCATTCACCGAACCGCTCAGGGTTGCAGTGTTGGTCACAGGGTTGGCCCAGCCAGTTGGAGTCAGCACTTGATAAGAGTAGGTGTTGCTCAAATCATATGAGCTGCTTTCACTCCAGCTTTTCGCTTTGGCGTACTCAGATTCGGACGACTTGCTGCCCGATTTATCATACGAGGACGCGTTCGCTTTCTCGAACGAAGTATCGAACGATTTTTCGAACGAGGAATCGCGCGATTTGTCGTACGAGGATTCACGGGATTTGTCGTACGAGGAGTCGCGAGTTACGTCGAACGAGGAATCGCGAGACCTGTCGAACGACGAATCGCGAGACTTGTCGTACGAGGATTCGCGCGATTTGTCGAACGATTTGTCTACCGACACGTCAAGCGTTGCGGTAAGCGAAGCGCTAAGCGATGCATCGGACTCTCTGCTGCGGGTGCGATCGCCAAAACCATTGTTGACGGTAGTGGAGCTGGAAGCCGCCGCAGCAGCGTCCAGGGAAGCGTCCAGGGAAGCATTCAGAGAAGCACTCGAAGAACCACTTGCACTGCTGCTATTGGACCCGCTCGCATTGCTGCTGTTGGACCCGCTTGCATTGCTGCTGTTGGAACCGCTTGCAGCAAAGCTATTGGAACCGCTTGCGCTGCTGCTGTTGGAACCGCTTGCATTACTGCTCTTGGAACCGCTTGCATCCAGGCTGAAGGAACCGCTGGCTTCAGAGCTCCTGGACCCGGCAGCGGCCCAGCTCGACGAGTTGCTTTGACTGCCGCTGGCCTCGAAGGACTTCTCGCGAGAGGCACTACCGCTAGCGGTTTTGGTAACCGTAATGGTATCCACGCGGTAGGTCCGGTCAGCGGTGTTATTCACTATCAGGCCAGGACCGTCTTGATTGGCGGAGGCGGTGGCTCTTGCGCTACCGAGTGGAGCATTGGTATTGGCAATTGCCATGGTGTTTTTCTGTTGGTTCAGATCGCCGGCAGCAATGTTGACACCCACATTACCGCTGCTGCCGTCGGCAGATCCACTCATCACGGCAGAGTTGGTTACGCCGAAGTTGTTGACGACGTTACGGTTGCTGGTTTGCCTGACGTCAGCGGTGGCACTGGCAGTGCCGAACACGAAGCTGTTATCGATCGCGGCGTTGTCGGAGGCTGCGTTGGCGATGGCGGCGGCGTTGTCTTGCTGGTTGCCGTTACCTGCCGCCACGTTGACACCTACGTTGCCGCTCGCGCCTGCGGCCGAACTACTCATCTCGGCCGAGTTTTCTACCCCTTCATTCCAGATGCGGTTGCCGGTATTGCTCTGTCTGTCGTTAGCATTGGCAGTCGCGCTGATGGGGACCATCCTTGCAGGAGGGGTTTGTTGTTGGCCACCGTTGTTATGGTGGTTGCCACGCCTATCGTTTTGCCCAGCTTGTACAGCAACAGCCATGACCGCAGCAATTGCGAAAACCAGAGGCTTTAGTGCCATCGAAGGTTTCATGGTGATTCTCCGTACTTATTTTAGGTTAAGTGTTGTTATTACCTGTTTGGGTCAATCCACGACCCGTACGCTCAGGGTGTTTGCCATTCGGTTTCCCACCCCGGCGCTCTGATTCAACTGAATTACCCCACGGCTACCGGTGAAAGCCTGGTCACTGGTAGTGACCTGGCGATAGCCTGGTGCAGAGTCAGTTGGATCGGAGTTGTTGAGCAGCGTCACGTTCTGTTGCCTGAGGACGCTGTCGTCGATACTTTGCGGCTGCTCACTGATGCTTATCCGCAGCGCATTGGCTTGCTGGTTGCTGGCGCCCGCGCTCTGATTGACGCCCAATGCGCCATTGCCATGGCTGAAGGAGTTGCCTTGAATGCTGGAATGGGCATCCATGTTGGGGTCGACAATGGTGCGCAACCGTTGGCGAATCTCTGTGGTCGCGCTGGCGTCACGGCCAATGGCGAAGGCCCGGGCGTTCGCCTGTTGCTGCAAGTCGCCGGCCGCCTGGTTGACCCCGAGGTTGCCCTGGTACTGAGAGCCCGAACCGTCGATGTTGGCGTTGTTGATGAGGGGAGATTGGGCGAAGGTCGATGCACTGCAAAACATGGCGATTATCAGCAGCGTACGATTCATCTTAACGGTCTCCCGTTATCATTCTCAGAGCACCCAGGCCCTGCTGGACGTTTGAATTGACCATGTTGGCAATGCCGTTGCCGGAATTGCCCGAGCGCCCGGCGGGGAGGTTGGAAAGCTGGGTCTGGTTGCCGATATTGCCGCCAAGGTTATTGGTGTTTTGCGTGACCAGGCGGGAGATGCCTGCACCACTGGCGACGCCGGCAAAGTCACCGTCGCTCAACTCGTTGGTTTGAGCGAGGACCTGTTTGGAGGGGTTGGCGTTGACAGTTGTGGGGTTGGGATCGGGAACGAGCGGCGGAATCGTTGCGTTGCGCACCTGGACATCGCGTTTGATGATGATGATGCCGTTGTCAGCTTGTACAGGCAGGCAGACAGTCGAGCTCAGTGCGCATCCGACCAGCAGGAGGCTATAGATACTGTTATCAAATTTCCCCACGACGGCAATTCCTTCTGTAAGTGGAACGCTGGCCCTTATCAGCGTTGCAGGGGAAGAGAGCAGAAGGTGTGCCGGTTTTTGTTTTGCTTTTAATAACAGTGGCTTGGCTTTAACTGTTGATGTGGTGAAAAACACTTTGTAACGCCACCGAGACAGAGCCGCGCAAAAGCGCCGTCCATGCAGGCGGCATTGCTCGCTAAGGGCGTTTTAGGCAATTTGTATCAATGGCTTAACATTTTCTTGCGAAAGTGCTTGGACCGCTTTAGCTCGCGGGTTTGCGCAGGGGAGGGTGTTTCACGAATGGACATTTTCGGCAGGACGGGACAATCCCGTCAGGCCTTGAGCAAGCGCGTTACAGCGTCGAATGCCGCGTCCTTGCGCTGGTTCCAGTCACCTTGCAATACCTGATAAGGCTGGCCATGCAGGTCAACCCAGTGGCGACTGGCCTGGAAAAACGCCTGGCGTTCTGCCAGTTGCGGTTGGCAACGTTGCCCGTCGTCATGCCAGCCCACGGTTTCAGGGCTCAGCAGTAGATGCAGGTCATAGTGACGTACCAGCAATGCCTGCTCGATCCACGTCGGGCAAGCGCCAAATAAGGTGCGACTCCAAAGGATATTGCTTAACAGGTGCGTATCGAGAATCAACAGGGACGGCTGTTTGGCACGGGCTTGATCTTCCCAAGACAACTGGCCAAGTGCTATGGGCGTAATGTCTTCGTAGCAGGTTAGTCGGGCTTCATTTTCTATGAAATACCGAACGTACTCACTGACCAATATACCGCCGAAATTGGCGTGAATCTCGCTCGAAAGCCAGCTTTTGCCGCTCGATTCCGGTCCTGCCAGCACCAGCACCTTCATGGGCACAGCAGCGGATCGCTGCGCCATGTACGCCAGCCTTGAATGGCCAGCAGGGTGAACAGGCCATACAGGGCAGCCGTCAGGTACATCCCTTTATAGAGGAACAAGCCGACGAAGACACAGTCCAGGACGATCCACAGCGGCCAGCACTGCAGGCGTTTTTGCGCCATCCACAATTGCGCCACCAGGCTGAAGCCCGTGAGGGCGGCGTCGAGCCAGGGTTGCGCGGCGTCGGTCCAGTGCGCCATGGCGGCGCCCAGCGACAGACTGCCTATCGCGCCCAGGGCCAGCCCCGACGCCACCGCTTTTGCGTCCAGCCGGCTGACCTCGCGCCCATGATGCGCGTGGCCTGCGCGGGTCCACTGCCGCCAGCCGTAGAGCTGCAGCGCGGCATAGATCACTTGCAGCAACATGTCCGAATACAGCTTGACCTCGAAAAAGATCCAGCTGTAGATCAGCACCATGACCAGGCCGATCGGCCAACACCAGGGGTTCTGTTTGACCGTCAACCAGACGGCAATGACGCCGAGGGTGGCGGCAAACAGTTCAAGCCCGGACATGCAGGTTCCTTGGGGAAAAATCGAAGAGGGTGCGGATTGTAACCGGATTATGGCGAAGTGGCTTGTTGCAGCGGCGGCCCTCGGTGCCGACGACGCGGCAGCGCAAGGCTGACTTGTCTGCTAGGATTTCGCCCCCGCACGCAAAAACCTGAAAACAAACTGATTTTTCACGAGACTCTCAAGGTTTTTTGCGTAGGCTTGTGCACGCGGGACTCAACGACGCTGATTACATTAAACGGCTTTGAATAAATTAACGGGGCATGCGTCGACGCATAGCTTTTTGGGGGATTGATGGATCTTTGGACGGCCTTTCAGGCTTTGATTCTTGGCGTTGTAGAAGGGCTGACGGAGTTTTTGCCCATTTCCAGTACCGGGCACCAGATTATTGTCGCCGACTTGCTCGACTTCGGTGGCGAGCGCGCCATGGCGTTCAACATCATTATCCAGCTGGGTGCAATCCTGGCGGTGGTGTGGGAGTTTCGCCGCAAGATTTTCGACGTGGTCATCGGCTTGCCGACGCAACCAAGTGCCCGGCGTTTTACCGCCAACCTGCTGATTGCTTTCCTGCCGGCAGTGGTTCTTGGGGTGATTTTCGCCGACTTGATTCACCACTACCTGTTCAACCCGATCACGGTGGCCACGGCATTGGTCGTGGGCGGGATCATCATGTTGTGGGCTGAAAAGCGTCAGCACGAAGTCCATGCTGAAAGTGTCGATGACATGACCTGGAAAGACGCCCTGAAAGTCGGCCTGGCCCAGTGCCTGGCGATGATTCCGGGCACCTCGCGCTCCGGCTCGACGATCATCGGCGGCTTGTTGTTCGGCCTGTCGCGCAAGACCGCTACCGAGTTTTCCTTCTTCCTGGCCATGCCGACCATGGTGGGTGCGGCGGTGTACTCAGGCTACAAGTACCGCGACCTGTTTGTGCCGTCTGACTTCCCGGTGTTTGCGCTCGGCTTCGTCACTGCGTTCATTTTCGCGATGATTGCGGTCAGGGGCTTGCTCAAGTTCATCGCCACCCACAGTTACGCGGCGTTTGCCTGGTACCGCATTGCGTTCGGCTTGCTGATCCTGGCTACCTGGCAGTTTGGCTGGGTCGACTGGACCGCGGCCAAGCCATGAACGATGGCAGCGCACGCAACGGGGGAGACATCCGCAATCTGCGCCTGAAACTGCTGGTGTTCACCATGTTGTGCGCGCTGCCGCTGTTCGGTTCGATGTCGATGTGGCTGCATGGGGTTTCGCTGATTCCCCTGTCGGCCTACGGCATCGTCAGCGTGCTGGCGTTCTTGCTGTACTGGAGCGACAAGCGCAAGGCGCGCGCCGATCAATGGCGCACTCCGGAAAACGTCCTGCATGCGCTGGAGTTCGCTGGCGGCTGGCCGGGCGCCTTGCTCGCGCAGCAAGTGTTTCGGCACAAGACGCGCAAGGTGTCCTTCCAACTGGTGTTCTGGATCATAGTCCTGCTGCACCAGGTATTCTGGATCGACCGGCTGTTCCTGGGTGCGCAGCTGTTCGCCCTGTTCTGATCAACAAAGTGCTAGAGCAGCAGCCCGACCTGCGTACGCTTGGGCAACTTGCTGACCACCAGTTGATGGGAACGCATTAGCAAGCCTTGCAGTTCCTCGGCGCCAAGCGGGTAGGGCGTTGTCATGATGATCCACTGGGCCCGCGCCAGATACGGCGCCGGGTGAATGCCCGGACGGTCGCAATGGCCGAGAAACAGGTCTTTGTCGACCTTGAACGCCAGGGAGTCGCCGCGCAGGTTCTGCAAGGCGAACATCTTGTTACCGGCAATCGAAAACACCCGCACGCCACCCCATTTGTAGTCTTCACGGGTACCCGGCAATGCCAGGCAAAAAGCCGCAACGTCGGCTTCGTTCATGCGTCCTGCCTTCATATCAAACGGTCCCCACAAGCGTTGAATGTTTCGATCAAATGGTCGAGCCAGGCTCGCACGGCCGGCAGCACGCCGCGTCGATGAGGGTAGACCGCCTGCAGCCAGCCCCCGGGCAACGACCACTCGGGCAGTAACTGTACCAGTGAGCCGTTTGCCAGTTCCTGCTCGCAATACATCATCGGCAGCGTGGTAAAACCCTGGCCGGCGAGGGTGCAGGTCTTGCGCACGATGAAGTCGTCGATGCCCAATCGCGCTTCAAGGGCCAGGTCGTGTTTTTTGCCCTGACGATCGACCAGGCCAATGTGCACCAGGCGATCGGGCTCGAGGGCGCCGAGCACCGGCAGGTTTTTCAGGTCGTCGGGGTGATTGATCTCGAGTCCCTTGAGGAATGCGGGGCTGGCGACCACCAGCATCTGCGCCTGGCGCAGTCGGCGGGTCACCAGCAGCGGGTCTTCATCACCCGGCTCGCGTACGCGCAACGCAACGTCCACGCCTTCGGTCACCAGATCGACGCGACGATTGACCAGCATCACCTCCAACTGTACTTGAGGATATTTCTCCAGAAAGTTGCTGATCACCCCCGGCAGCATTTCGTGTGCCAGGCCTACCGGGGAAGATACCCGCAAGCGCCCGCGAGGTTCGCTGGACATACTGGCCACGGCTTCGTCAGCCATTTCCGCTTCCAGTAACATCGCCTGACAGTGGCGCAGATAACGTTCGCCTACGGCGGTGAGTTTCAGCTGCCTTGTGGTGCGTTGCAGCAACCGTGCACCCAGGCGCTCCTCAAGTTCAGCAATGCGCCGCGACAGTCGCGACTTGGGAATCCCCAGCAAACGCCCGGCGGCCGCGAAGCCACCGGCCTCCACGACTTTGGCGAAGTAATAGAGGTCCATCACATTCCTAGAAACCCTCCTTGTCAAAACTGCAACTTAGTATTAAAGATCAGAGGGTTAGGACGCCTAGGCTTTTGACAAGTTATCAAATTTTACCCTTGGTTCAACGCAATTTATCAGCTTTCTTAAGGTATCGATGGACAGTCGTTTTTGAGAGCTGAAGCTTCTCCGCGATTGCGGAGAGTGACATCCCATCATCCCTTAATTTGATGGCCGCCGCTGCTTTCTCGGACGTATCTGCCCTAAAGCCTCGACCCGATGCAGTTCGAGGTGTTTCGAGCATTGTGACAATACTTTCAAAAATTCCCGAGTTCTTCAGCTCATGCATCTGCACGATCAGTCGACTGCTCGTCGAGTCCAGCGCCCCATCAGCCTGCAGCGACGCGGCTAGCGACAACAGAAGTCCCGCATCCACTTTTAGCAGCTCAGCTATTCGCTGAAGGATCTCTACCGTGATGTTGATTTTTCCCCCTTCAATCCTTGTGAGGTAAGAACGATCAACAACGCTTAAATCTTCCTGAGTAAGCCCTCTGCCCAGCCGCACGCCCCGCACTACCGCAGCTAGTGCTTCCTTCAATGACATTGTGGATCCTCAGCCAAATCGAGGATGTAGCCATATTGCGCCGTTCCACAACACGGACTATCATCCACATGGAACGATTTATCGATATTGGTGCGTTTGGATGTCCCGAACCTGCTAGATCTCACTCGTCCCTAAGCTTCAGCCGTAGCTGGAAACGGCGGCATTGGGGTTCGGAAAATTTTGATTAGTGAAAGCGCAATGGAGCACCACTGTGACCGACCTACCATCTGGCAGTGAGCTGTTCGGCGACGCCGGAGAGCCACGTCAAGGCTCCTTGGACACTCATGAAATTCTCATTGGATTAGTACAAGCTCTTTTTCCTCGTAAGCCGTACTGTTTAGTCGAGGACTGGACAATCTTCAACATCGACGCCACCAAAGAAGAACAACAGAAAATCCAGGCGGCCGGGCAGCTACCGCTGATTCTTTTTGCTCACAATGTTCTCTTCGACAGTCAGAGAAGGTTTGATGTGGGCGATTGGGTACGCAGTACTTTTGCTGTTTCGTTTCAGGAAGGCTTTCTTTTTGAGACGCGAAATACCATTTACGTCCTCACAGGAAGCGGGCATGAAAAGTCGACAAGTCTCAAGACGGCTTTTTCTTTTTTCTAGCGTGTAAACGGCTCACCTATGGATGCGGGTGATTCAGATATTCGTTACACATCTAATTAATAGAGCAGGAGACGTTGGAATGTTTAGTGATGGGCATGGGCATTGGTTTAATATCACTCGACTGATGCTGACGCACTGGTATCACGTAGATGTAAAAGTCCGTGATGAAGGCCGGATGACCTCTATCGTTATGATGGCAGGCGATGAAACCGCATTTGAGCAGATTCTCAAGAAACGTGGGCCTGATCTCGAGTTGATAGACGTGCAGGCAGTGATCCCCAAGTGGATGAACAAATCCGACGCTTGGAGCATGGAGAAGTTAACCGGATTATCCGTAGGTCAGACTAAGCTCGGTATCCCTGTGTGCCTTTTGGAGCTAGCAAGCGGAGTGGTGTATGCAGACACTCATGACCCTTCATTTGAAATTGATTCGTTGACTGAAGTCCGTAAAATTTTTTGAGTCGAGGTCAATGTCATGTCGACCGAAATTTTGCTCGAACTCCACTCCAGGCGCCTGTCCGATTTCCAAATCCGTAGAATAATTCGAGCGGGCGATTGCACATACGAACTACCTATAACCGCTTATTTGAGCGACGTGTTTATAGCGGGCAACACTGCAGTTGGAGTCGTGCACGGTCACACAAATATCGGGAAGTTCGGGCAATTTTCTGATGGGCATTTCATGCGTACGTCTTCTATTCGTTTTGTGAAAAAGGAAGGTCAATTCTGGGTGCTTACGACAATGAACTCTAGGTATGTGGTTGCGTCTTTTCAGCGTCTAAGTGGCAGGCCAAGCTTCAGAGCTTTTATGCAATCAGCGGCTCCAGTTCATCTTGTGCCGCCCGTTTAGTGAGCGCAATGCAGGAAAATGACGATACGGTGTACTGCGAAGTTCAAATGTCGCTAGCACGCGGTAAAGAATTGCTCGAGCTCATAACCGCTCTGCGCGAGTCTGGAGTTCATCCAAATCTGGATACCGTTTTCGCTCATATGCAGTTCGAACTCAGGATGACGATTGATATTGTCGAGAATCCGCCAAGTTGGGGGGCTGGCGAGTCCACTGAGTATTGAGAAATCCAGCTGATTTTTCGCTACCCACTGGTTCCATTTGAAAAGCTAGGCGCTTGCGCGGAGGGGCGATTTTTTTAGCAGCGTGAATTCGTGATCACTACAGGCTCAAATTTATCGTGGTCGACCTGGCGATGAGGATTTATGAAGCTCCACATACTCTCAGATCTACACCTTGAATTTACTTCATTCACTCCGCCTCGAACTGACGCTGATGTGGTGATTTTAGCAGGCGACATACACACCCAATGTCGCGGGGTGGGCTGGGCGAATCAGACATTCGATCGCGAGGTTATTTATGTCTCTGGGAACCACGAATTCTACTCGGGGCATATCGATCACACGCTGCGGAAAATGCGGGACGCAGCAGCTCCCCATGTCCATGTCCTAGAAAACCAAGTGCGGATTCGCAAAGAAATACGATTTTTGTGCGCAACAGGCTGGACTGACTTCACTTCAACGGGCGACAAATTTGCAGCGACGATGATATGCGATCATTTAATGAATGACTTCAAGATGATCCGGGCTGACTATCGCCGTCTGCGCCCAGCAGATGTTGTTGATCTAAATCGTGCCACTTTCGAATTCCTTGAGCATGAGCTTTCTCAGCCGTTTGAAGGGAAGACTGTCGTGGTTACACATCATTGCCCCGTGGCAACTTGCTGGCGAAGAGAATGATGGAGATTTAAGTGCCGCTTTTTTCAATCGATGGCACGCGCTTCTGCCGCTAGTGAATGTGTGGGTTTTTGGCCACACGCACCATGCAGTTGATATCGTTTTAGATGGGTGCCGTCTCATTTCGAATCCACGCGGCTATCCGCGCGATGAAACCGGGTTCATTCCAGATTTCACAATTGAGATCTGAGTCTTGGGGAGGGGGTAATCAAATGCACTGGATCAAAACTTACGGAGCTGAGATGGCGGATTTCAGGCTTTTCAGATTGCCGAAGGTCATACAGCAAGCTCGTGCTGGCAGTGGGTGATCCTAGTGTTGTTGGCTACTTGTTATGCGCGTTAGAGCTTTCTCCGAAGATGACGGGGCTTCTGTTTTGTGACCACGCCACAGACTTTCCAGAAGGTTTGCCAATTCACACGAAGCCCATTGTTAGTCGTTACAAGCAGGCTGGGTATGAGGTCGTCATCGCAGTCGATGGGGGCGTATACGTCGTAGCACACTGGCTTTACGACATCGGCGCGCTCGATCGCTTTGATCGTGTTCATTAAAACCAGTATCGAGACTGCCGAAAGCGAAAAGGTGAAAAATTGGGGTTCCCGAAAAGCGTGTTAGATGCAAAGAGAATTGACTTTGGTCTGCCCATCACCGGGTATCTTTGCTGTGCTGAATTTCAGCCTCCGTGTATGACTGGAATCGTTTTTTCAGAAGCACGAGGTCGCTTTGAGGATGGCAGACGCATCCGGACATCGAGAGTCAAAAGGGTGTTTGATCTCGAGGGTTACCAGCTTTGCGAGACCAGCAACAAAAGTCGATACGTGATTTGCCACTGGTTGCACGAGAGCGGTGCTAAGCCTCTGATGAGTATCATTCACTGATCTAGGGCGTTCTTGCTATCGATGAAGTGAGTGCGATCAGCTGGATTCCCGACCAGACTAAAGTGAGCAACATCATGACCGAAGCCGAAAGCTGGACAGCGATATGCCGAGATCCTGGAGATGGTAGTGGCGACCTTGTCGTCGACTTACCTCCCGATTTAATCGCTAGTTTAAGCCTGGAAGTCGGTGACGTGCTGACGATGGAAGTGATCCTCGGCGCGATAGTGTTGACACGGATGTCAAAGGACTCAGATCCAGGCTGATGCAATCATGCACGGTTAGATTTACTGCTAGGTAGTGGTCGGCGCACTGGGGCCCGCATGAATGTCGCAGGTGGTACGAAAGCCAGTGCTTCATGACGGATTGATCAGCTATGCATCAGAAGCTCCGAACGGAGTCGCTGAAAACGCCGTGGGCTTCCACGTATTCGTTGTAGGCATTAACGGCCTCGCTGTTCTCTGCCAGCCATTGCTCGCACTGCTTCCTCTTCAGCGCCTCGGCCAGAGCTAGCTTCAATTGAATATCCTCCTCACTCTGCATGGCGTTGTCTCCCGTTCAGTCGCGATTATAAGAGTAGACAAAGGCATCCAGAAAAACACCTAGCCGCTTACGCGAAGAAGCGACTTGCAGCAATGTCGACGGCACAGCAAAAAGTGGTCAGGGTTCAGCCATCATGACTGCTGACCTACCTTCAGATCTTGCTCCCGTGAATCCTTCGGTCGTAATTTTCAACGCCCGAGATTGACCCCAAGCCGTCCTAGACGTTAACTGTATGCATATACAGTTTTGGTTAAGGCATGCCTCATGAGCGTCAACATCCTCGGCCCGTTGGCAGAAGGGGGGTTCAGCTTCCTTTCTACTCGTTCAAAGTCCCTGCGGGATTTCCATCACCAGCGGCAGATCACCTCGAACAGCACATATCCATCGACGAGTTGCTGGACATCCGAGCACCGCATATCTACCTGGTGCGCATCGAAGGCCACAGCATGGAAGGCGCCGGGATCTTCGATGGTGATATGGCAGTGGTGGATCGCTCGATCACGGCCGAGCACGGGCACATTGTGATTGCGGCAGTGAACAGCGAACCGGTGTGCAAACGCCTGTGCAAGCGAGGCTCCGACATCATCCTAATGTCCGAGAACGTAGGTTATCCGCCGCGCTATATCCTGGAAGGCGATGAGCTGATCATCTGGGGCGTTGTGACGTTTAGTGTGCGCGCTCATGATCCGAAAGCCTGATCCTGTCTTCGCCCTGATCGATTGCAACTCGTTTTATGCGAGCTGCGAGCGAGTGTTCCGACCTGACCTTGCGAAAACTCCCATCGTGGTTTTGTCGAACAACGATGGCTGTGTGATCGCCCGAAGCGCGGACAGCAAGCCGTTCGTGAAAATGGGCGAGCCATACTTCCAGATCAAGCACAAACTCAAGCAACACGGCATCGTGGCTTTCTCATCGAACTATGCGTTGTATGGCGACATGAGCGAGCGCGTGATGAGCGTGATCGAGTCGCTTGTACCTGCTGTTGAGGTCTACAGCATCGATGAGGCCTTCGCGGATCTAGCCGGCGTTCCAGGTGATCTCGAAGCTTTAGGGCGACGGATCCGGGCGAAGGTGTATCGAAGCACTGGTATCCCTGTCGGAGTCGGCATTGCAGGCACGAAAACGTTGAGTAAGCTCGCCAATCACGCGGCCAAAAAATGGCAAGCGCAGAGTGGAGGCGTGGTCGATCTTCGTGACCAGATCAAACGCGAATGGGTGCTGAAAAAATGCTCGGTCTCGGATGTCTGGGGAGTAGGGCGGAAGATGACGTTGCACTTGGTGCGGATTCCACGGGCATCCGGCCATCTATTCCATGAACATCCGGCCACTGATTCCACGATGATCCGGCCACCCATTCCACGGCCATCCGGCCACTCATAAGGCAGGCAGCAACGCAGGATTAATTCACTACCATCGACCTCTTTTATCGAAGCAGAGAGGTCGTCGTGGAGCGGTTATCCATGCGTAAAATTAAGGAAGTGCTACGTCTCAAATTCGAGGTCGGCCTGTCTGCTCGCCAGATCGCTGTCAGCTTGGAAGTGGGTCGCGCGACCATCGGTGAGTACCTCAATCGCTTTGCTGCCAGCGGGCTGATTTGGCCGTGTGCTTTGAGCGACGTTGAGTTGCAACGGCGCCTTTTTCCGCCTCCGCCCGATGTTCCCAGCGACCAACGCCCGATGCCGGACTGGGCTCATGTCCATGCCGAGTTACGTCGCCCCGGCGTCACCCTGGCCCTGCTTTGGCAAGAGTATCGGCTCACCCACCCGCAAGGCTTCCAGTACAGCTGGTTCTGCGAGCACTACCGCCTCTGGGCCGCGAAGATCGATGTGGTCATGCGCCAGGAACATCGCGCCGGCGAAAAGCTGTTTGTCGACTACGCCGGCCAGACCGTGCCAGTCATTGATCGGCGAACCGGCGAGATCCGCCAAACGCAGATCTTCGTCGCCGTCCTCGGCGCGTCCAGCTACACCTTCGCCGAGGCCACCTGGTCGCAGAAACTGCCCGACTGGCTGGGCTCGCACGTGCGCTGCTTCGCCTTTCTCGGCGGTACATCGCAGATCCTGGTACCGGACAATCTGCGCAGCGGCGTCACCAAGGCGCATCGCTATGAGCCGGATATCAACCCCAGTTACCGCGATCTCGCCGAGCATTACGGCGTAGCTGTGCTGCCCGCGCGCTCGCGTAAACCCAAGGACAAAGCCAAGGTTGAAGTCGGCGTACAGGTAGTCGAGCGCTGGATCCTGGCGGTGCTGCGCAACCGCCAGTTCTTCTCCTTGGGCGAACTCAACACAGCCATCGCGCTGCTGCTCGATCGCCTCAATCAGAAGCCCTTCAAGAAGCTGCCCGGCTCACGGCGCTCAGCCTTCGAGACCATCGACCAACCCGCACTGCAACCGCTACCAGAACATCCGTATGTCTACGCCGAATGGAAAAAGGTGCGGGTGCACATCGACTACCACGTCGAGGTCGATGGTCATTACTACTCGGTGCCATACCAGCTGGTGAAGCACCAACTCGAAGTGCGGCTAACCGCTAGGACTGTCGAGTGCTTCCACGCCAACCAGCGGGTAGCCAGCCATCTGCGCTCACCGCACAAAGGCCGCCACACCACCCAAACCGAGCACATGCCCAAAAGTCACCGCGAACATGCCGAATGGACGCCGCAGCGACTGATCCACTGGGCTGAGCAGACCGGGCCGAACACCGCTGGTGTCATCGCCTACATCCTCGAACGCCGGATCCATCCGCAGCACGGCTTCCGCGCCTGCCTGGGGATCCTGCGCCTGAGCAAACAGCACGGCGAAGAGCGGCTGGAAGCCGCTTGCCAGCGAGCACTGGCACTGGGCGCGTGCAGCTACAAAAGCCTGGAATCGATCCTGCGCCAAGGGCTGGAACGGCTGCCGCTGGCCCAGCAAAACCTGCCGTTACTGCCTGAAGAACACATCAACCTGCGCGGCCCTGGCTACTACCACTGACCTGAAAAAGGAGCACCAAAATGCTGCCCAACCCGACACTCGACAAGCTGCAAACCCTGCGCCTGCACGGCATGATCAAGGCCCTTGGCGAACAACACGCAACGCCTGACATCAACGATCTCAGCTTCGACGAACGCCTCGGTCTGATGGTCGATCGCGAGCTGACCGAGCGCGAAGACGCCCGCCTGACTACTCGCCTCAAGGCGGCCCGACTGCGCCATAACGCCTGCCTGGAAGACATTGACTATCGCAGTCCGCGTGGCTTGGACAAGGCCTTGATCCTGCAACTGGGCAGCGGCCAGTGGCTGCGCGATGGTCTGAACCTGATCATCGGCGGCCCAACTGGCGTAGGCAAAACCTGGCTCGCCTGCGCGCTGGCTCATAAGGCCTGCCGCGACGGTTACAGCGTGCGTTATCTGCGCTTGCCGCGCTTGATGGAAGAACTAGGCCTGGCCCACGGCGACGGCCGCTTCGCGAAACTGATGGCGGGTTATGCCAAGACTGACTTGCTGATCCTGGACGACTGGGGCCTGGCGCCGTTTACCGCTGCGCAACGGCGCGACATGCTTGAACTGCTGGACGACCGCTACGGTAACCGCTCGACGCTAGTGACCAGCCAGATGCCAGTGGACAAATGGCACGCGCTGATCGGCGATCCGACCTTGGGCGATGCGATCCTCGACCGGCTGGTGCACAACGCTTATCGGATCGAACTGAAGGGCGAATCGATGCGCAGACGCGCAACGAAATTGACGGCGACAGAGACTTCAGACTAACAATGCAAACCTGCGTCGCTGCGCTCCGACTGCCCGGCCGGATGATCGTGGAACAGGTGGCCGGATGTTGGTGGGCTGGGTGGCCGGATGGCGTGGAATCCGCAACTTGGAGGGGATGGGCATCAAGACAGCTTGGGATCTCTCAAAAACCGACCCCTGGATGCTGCGCAAAAAATTCAGTGTGGTGATCGAGAAGACGGCCCGTGAGCTTGCCGGCACGCCATGTCTTGAGCTCGATGAACCTGATCCACCGAAGCAAGAGATTTGCTGTTCCCGAATGTTTGGAAAGCGTCTCACCGATATTGCTCCGATCAAAGAAGCTGTGGCCACCTACATGCAGCGTGCGACTGAAAAGCTCCGAGCCCAGCAGTCACTGTGCAAGAAGATTCGAGTCAGCATACGTACCGGCATGTTCAATCCGGAGGAAGCCAAATACGCCAACGGCGTGTTGGTGGAGCTGCCCTATCCAACGGACGACGTTCGCTTAATGACTAAGGCTGCCGTGGACGCGGTGGATCGAGTCTTCCGACCAGGCTTCAAATACAGCAAGGCCGAAGTCCTTTTGGTAAATCTCTGCCAGAAAGGCGAGTACACGGAAGATCTCTTTGCGATCTCTCAGCCGGAAGCGACAGCGAAGGTGATGGGCGTTCTGGATGCTATCAATGGTCGGTGGGGCAGGGGGACGATGCGATTGGCCAGCGTGCCAACAAACCCTGACTGGGGTATGCGACGGGAGATGATGAGTCAGAGTTTCACTACGCGCGTTGATCAGTTATGGACGGTGTATTGCAGGTAATCATTCTGCCGCGCCAAGTCTTCCAACAACGCGCTGTCCTAGCGTGTTTATTGGGTATTGAAGGCAACACTGCCAGAGGAAGCTAGGGCGTAGAGCCCTAGCAGTAGGAGATTTCACTTTTTTTTTTCGCTGTCTTTTCTGCCTTGTCTGATTTCTTGGCCTTGTCTGGCTTGCTATCAGCTTTTTTGGCAGATTTCTTTGGTTCGGCGTCTATTTTCTTGTCTTTCTTTTGGGAAGATTTCGAAAGAGCCGAGGCCGCAGCTGATTTCTTTGCCGGCGATGACTTTTTGTCTTTCAAATCCTTGCTGACTTTCGAAGCGTCGCCTTTGGTTTTCTTCTCGTCTTTAGCCACGTTGACCACCTCTCGGAGCATGCCGGTATTGGCACATCGCCTGCGTGATTATCCACAAGCTAATCATTAGGCGAGCGCGTTCAAAAGCGGTTCAAATTTTTTATGCGTCGAGGAACTTGAGGCCCGATTGTGCTCGCCTAAATGGCTACCGTATCGAGAGATGAAATCCTCAATATTCGGTTCGCACGTTGATCCGGCTCTTGCCACAGGGTGAGAGATAAAACTCCCGATATTCGTCTGAGCCCAAATGAGCTGGGCCGCAGCAGCCAGAAATCTCAGGGCTAGCCGCTTACGCGAAGAGGCGACTTCCCTCCTCAGATGCCATTCAAACAAAAACGGCCATGAACGTCGACGGCCGGTAAAACGATAAATCGAACGGTCGAAATTTGAAGCATCTCTAAGCTGCATGCTCCCAATATTGAGAGCACTGAGAGGTGTGTATGAACAACGATCCCAAGCAGCAAGGCGGGATGGGGCAAGACGATCCAATGCCTACATCGCCCGATCCCTTGAGCCCCGGGCGCACTGACGTTGACCCCGTGAGGGAAGAGGGAATCGAAGAGCTTCCTGACAACGAAGGTGAGCGTCCTCTTGACGATGACGATACCGGACTGGATCCTGACCGGGTACGTGAAGAAACAGACAACTCGGTAATGGATAGACCGCAACATCCTCGCTAAAACCTCGTGGCGTTGCAGCCCTGTATCTAGCAGGGCTCTCCACAGAACTGATAGTTCACCAATGCGCTTCGCTTCAGATCACCTTCAAATCAAATTCAGGACTGCAGCAGCGCCAGTGCCTTTGCGCTTACAGAAAGAACAAACGCAGCGAGGCGGTGTGAAATTATCATTGGCTACGTAGGCTCCCAGAGCGACCTCACCCAGCGGTAATTGCCATGAGGATGGATCTGGATAGAGATCTTCCGCTTTGCTAGAGCAGGAACGTCACCTTTGCCTGTGTCCGGTATGGGTTGGAACGTCCCGTTGATTCGTCATCCTGGAAGGTCGCCAGCTGTCGCAATTGCGCGACGCAGAAAACCAGATAAAACTTTAGCTGAAAGGTGAAAGTCATCCATAGGTAACCGTTGCTCAACAGAGCAAGGGCCCATCAAGCCTTGGAGAATTCACATGAGCTTATTGAGCACGATATTGGAAAAACTCGGGATAGGTAGACACGCTGCGTCGCCAGTTGAAGCTGCTCCTTCCACCCCAGTCGCTGGTGCTTCCCCCGTTACACCACAGACGTCGACCTCCACCCCGACGGCTGCCATCAGCGAAGTCGACGTTGCTTCTAAACTGGAAGCTTTGGCCAGCCAACAAGGAGAGCAGCTCAACTGGCGTACATCGATTGTAGATTTGCTCAAGCTGTTGAACATCGACAGTAGCTTGGCTGCCCGCAAAGAGCTCGCTGCAGAGTTGCACTACACAGGATCCACTGACGATTCAGCGGCAATGAACATCTGGCTCCATTCGGCTGTCATGAAAAAGCTGGCGGAAAATGGTGGGAGGGTTCCTGCAGAGTTGCTGAATTAGCTTGCCTTGCTTAGCTACAAAACTTGCACTGGGTGCGTATCGTATTCTGCGGGCCGATACACCCAAGGACGACGGTACGTGTCTACCAACTCTTTATGGAAAGGTACCAATCAGCATAGGGTGTATTGATGACTTGACGTCTATTAAAGTCAGGGCTCCCGTCGTCCCACCAGACTGGCCCGCGCTCCCCGAGTGCTACCTTCGCCTTCTGCACCTTCGCCCTTGCCGCCGACAACAGGCCATCATCACCAGAAGCCTTTGCTGCCTTTACCTCACGACGTGCAGCCATCAAGTCGTTGACCAGTCGCTGTCGCACATCCTCATTCAGCGATGGATTGGCGCAACGCCACAATTGCCCTTTGACTACGAAGTAGCGACCGTCAGGAGTCGTCGGATACATCTCTGAAGCCCCGTGAGTTTCGTACATTATGTATGTTCATCATCTCTCACAGCTGTCAAAGCAGATGGGTACCTCAGGCGGGCGATGTGCGAAGCGACAATCCTTGAGGCAGTGCCAAGTGCCTCTCGGAAAAAACTGGGGCCGTCCTGTCATGATCACTCGGTTGGTGCCGACGTACGATTCGCAGCACTCCCCATAACAACGCGATGACTATCGCCATCCAGGCGGAGATTATGCCGAAGATGGTCATTGCTAGGCTCATTAACTCCTCCACTGCTTTGGTCTCTTCTTCCTGCCCCCTAGTAGGTGACCTTATCCAACTTTGGTGATTCAAATATTCAGTAAGGGATAACGTTTGAACTCTAGGTTGATTCAAACCTCTGATTTTGGTGTAACGTTAGGATAACAATCACGGAGAGTTACCTCATGTCCAAACTCGCAGAATTTCGGCAGCTTGAAAAGCACTTGGCCGAGCAGCTCCAAGTGCTTGAAGCATTGAAAGGTGACGCCGGTCTGAAGCAAGAAATCGAGTTCGAAACAAAGCTCCGTGCCTTGTTGGCGAAGTACGGTTTTAGCTTAAAGGACATCGTCAACCTGCTTGATCCAAAGGCTAGTCGTCGCGCACCCGCTGCTGAGTCGAAGAGCAGCACTCGCAAGCCTCGTCAAGTGAAGGTCTACAAAAATCCGGAATCCGGCGAAGTCGTGGAGACCAAAGGCGGCAACCACAAAACGCTTAAGGAATGGAAAGCGAAATACGGTTCTGACACCGTGGAGTCGTGGCTCACCAAGTGATTTCGGTTTGAGTACAAAGGGCCCTTGACGGGCCTTTTTCAATTGAACAGTTTTGGGCTCCTTCCCGACTACCTAGTTTCCAGCGACAGCCCACTTCCCAGTGCATCCAGCCCGTTTCTTCCTTGAACTGATGGGTTCCGATTAGAAGCAGCAAGGCGCACAGGGCCCCCAAAAGCCTTACAGTCACTCATTTACGCCAACAGGTAATCGTCTACAGATTTAACGCTGGCGTAGCCGAACTCAAATGCTGCCATTATCGCCGCATGCGCTTGAGCGGCAGGCACGTTTACGCCGCGAAATGTGAGATCCAGAGTGGCGCAGGCATCATGCAGCACTGTAACCGGATACCCCATGTCCACTGCTGCACGTACCACAGCGTCGATGCACATGTGGCTCATCGCTCCTATGACCACGATTTCTTGGACATCAGCGGCATCCAGCTGCTGCTTGAGGTCAGTTTCCCTGAAGGCGTTGATGTGCTTTTTGACGATCACGGGTTCGCGACCTTCAGGAGCTACAGCTGGTTGAATTTCCGCGCCGGTAGATCCCTTAATGAAAATTGTAGCTCCCTCATTATCGGACTCATGCCGTATGTGAAAAACTGGAATACCTGTATCGCGCGCGTGGCTGATCACCCGGATAGCATTCGCGACAGCCCCTTCGATGCCGGTCAAAGGCAATTTGCCAGTGGGCAGGTATTCGTTTTGCAGATCAACTACTACAAGACCTCGTTTCATTAACGATCTCCAGTCAATTTATCAACGTGACGTTGTCGTGAGGGCCGAGCTGTTTGCGGGACAGTAAGCCAGCGTCACCTACGGCCCGATTAATCAGAACTCCAGTGAAGCGCCGTCTTCGGGAATATCTACGCGACTCTCAATACCTTGCTTCTTGACGTAGGTGCGCAGCTCTTCACGGGTCAGGGACATGTGATTGATTGCGTCCATGTGCACGGCGACGATTTTCGCGTTTTTCGCAGCCTTCGAGGCGTGGAGAACATCTTCCTCGCCCATGATGATCGAACCCTCATACCCGGTCATCTTTGCTTTCCCGGCATTGAGTACGATGACTTCGGGGTGATATTTCTCGATGGCCTGGTCGACCTCTTTACGCCAGATAGTGTCACCGGCGAGGTAGAGGGTCTTATAGCCTGGCGCTTGAAAAACGACGCCCATTGCTTCGCCCAGAGGTTTAGCTAAAGCTGGTACGGCATACATTTCGTCAGTGCCATGCTGACCACCGGTCTTGGTGATTTTGACGCCGCCGAATTCAGCTTCGTCAGTCAGTACGCGTACATTCTTGAAACCTTGGGAGCGAATCAGCTGTGCGTCTTCTTCATGCTGCGTGAACAGGGGAATGTCTTTCGGCAGTGCTTTTTGTGCGGCATCGTCCCAGTGGTCAAGATGGGTATGCGTGACGATGACGGCGTCAACACCAGAGATCACTTTTTCGGGCGACTCGGTCAGATCGACTAGGGGGTTGCGCAGGTTGCTCCGATAGGTATTTTCAAATCCAGGATAGGCTCCCTTCTTGGCCAGCATCGGGTCGATCAGGAAGGTGGTGCCGCCGTAGGAGATTTTCACGGTGGCGTTACGAACTTGCTGCAAATCCACTTTATGAGATGCGTCAGGCGATTTGGGCGCACTTGTGTCCGCGAATGCCGGTATGGCCGCTGCAGCGCAAGCAATGCTGAGGATAAGGGGAAAAGTTTTGAAATTCATGAGATTAATCCTGTTGATTACATTGATGACACCATTCTTGCCGAATGTTTTGAGGCCTAACAGTGGCCTGAATGACATATTTAGATATAATCGGGCCAAGTGGTCATCTTTTTTTAGTGATGTGGACGGGCGGGCTGTGTATCCCTTTCCTCCGTGAAAATTCGTAGGCATGAGCGGTCGTCCATAATTCCTGTGGGGGACACATATGAGCCAATACACGGCCAATCCGAGGCTGCCTGATGCAATCCATACGTGTTGCTGTTCTAGCTTTCAACGGCGTAAGCCTGTTCCATCTTTCTGTGCCAGGCGTGGTGTTGGGGACGGCGCAATCGGCACCTGGTGAACCTCAATACGAGGTGAGTTACTGCGCAGAGACGCCAGGAATGGTGAGTAGCGACCAAGGTATTGG
The DNA here is from genome assembly GCF_059716155.1 of Pseudomonas sp. LBUM1649. NCBI lineage: Bacteria > Pseudomonadati > Pseudomonadota > Gammaproteobacteria > Pseudomonadales > Pseudomonadaceae > Pseudomonas > Pseudomonas sp. LBUM1649. The sequence goes on along the minus strand of NZ_CP166807.1, from coordinate 3,672,910 downwards.
CTTAGAGGTCACTCATGGCCTGGAACTGATGGAGTCCTCTCACGTAATTGTCATTCCAGCGTGGGGCGATCAATCGGTCGCTGCATCCGCACAGCTCGTGAAAGCCTTACAGCTCGCTAATGTCCAAGGAAAGCTCATAGTCGGGTTATGTTTGGGAGCATTCGTGCTCGGAGATGCCGGGCTGCTTGATGGCAAAGAAGCAACCACTCACTGGGCAGTCAGAGACGAGTTTGCGCGACGCTTCCCTGAAGTTCGTTTCAGGCCCGAGGTGCTCTATGTCAGTGATGGCAACATCATGACCTCTGCGGGAACCGTGGCGGCAATCGATTGTTGCCTGCATCTGATACGCCAGCGGCTCGGTGCTGATGTGGCGAATCGCACCGCGAAGATGCTGGTGACGCCGCCGCATAGGCAAGGAGGCCAAGCTCAATACGTAGAACATCCTGTGCCGCAGCTATCCAGCGAGACTCATTTGTCTGATGTACTGGCGTGGGCCCGAATGAACCTAGCCAGTGATCTATCGCTCGACGTCCTGGCAGACATGGCGAAAATGAGTAGGCGCACGTTTACTCGTCGCTTTAGGGAGGCCACTGGCAGTACCGTCTCTAAATGGTTGAATGCTGAGCGAGTCGCCAGAGCACAACAGCTGCTCGAAACGACCGACCTACCTATCGAGTGTGTCGCCGGTGAGGCGGGTTTCGGAACGCCTTTGTCGTTGAGACAACAGTTCGGCGTTCACCTCGGCACATCGCCTTCTGAGTATCGGCGAATGTTTTTCCGTGAAATGAGGCCAGGCCCGAAGGCGGGCGGCAGTGAGCACATTGCCGAGCCATCCACCCCTTCCCAGCTAAAGTTTTAATTATGCCTCTTAGCTCAGGCAGCAATATTCCTAACGACAGCGAGCAGCGCCTGAAGCGGATGTAACCAGCGCGCGACTTCAGGTTGCCTGAACCATATCAGCCAGGCAGCCAGCCATAAGAATCGAACAGCGGCAGTATGACGAAGGCAACACGCCATTCGTAACTGTTGACGACAATGCTCGGGCCCAACGCAGCAATCCCCGGGCCTATCAGGCTACCGGCATGGAACAGTGAGGTCGCCATTCCGCGCTCGCCGGCAGGCACCCATTCGCGCAGAGCGCGTCCCCCGGCGGGGTACGAAGTCGACCCTCCGACACCCATCAGCAAACGAGTGATCAGCATGGAGAAGAAACCCCCTGATGCTGCAGAGAGGAGGGGGGCGACAGACCAGACGCCGATGCCCCAGGCGTTGACCAGCCGAGTATCGTATCGATCCTCCAGCATTCCCATGGGTATGAGTGCGAAGAGGTAAAGCCATAAAAAGGAGGACAGCAGAAGGCCCAGCACGAAGGGGCTAATGTCGAATTCTTGAGTGTGGTGAGAGGCAATCGCCAAGGCTAACCGACAGACCCGGCTCAGGCTCGTAGCCGTAGTTAGCGCCCAAGATGAGGACAAAGACGTCGCACTGATCAACCTCTGTCAGGCAGGCATGCACGGAAGAATAGGTGCGGGCTCCAAAATGCTCGCTCATGATCGGCTTCATATCCAGAGCTTCTACGGCGTCCTTGGCAGCCGCTCTGAATTGCTCAAATCCCCTTACCACCGAGCTTATGAATACCTTCATCTGTTCCCCTCAAAATGCTGGCGCCTGTGGATTTGACTGATGCCTGGTGGGATTGTTTCCAGCAACCATCACCTACAGCGTTGGGTGCTCAGCGCCTTTGACCAGATGTCATGATCGCACCGCGAGCAGCGTGCTTCGTGTTCTTCAAGAATAGATTGTGCAAAGCCACAACTCACGCAGCAATAAAGTCCCGAAGCGGGCACTTTTATAAACTCCGCACGATGTTCTAAAGGTAGGACTGACAAGCCAGGGCGCAGGTCTTCTTGATCGTAAAAATAAAGACTGATGTCGCCATCTGTTTCCATAAGCGCCAATCTTACTTGGCCTAAGTGCTCAACGCCCCGTTGTCGAAGCTCCATCAATATTTCGCTCGATGAAATATTCAGCTTCTCTAAGGATTTAAGTTCATATAAGCCATTGCGAATGACGGTTACAGGTAGACCATCAATCCATGCTTCAAATTTCTTGCTTTTGGTCATGACCCAAACCGTCATGCGATAGAGCAGCAACAGCGTGAGGAAAACGACTGCAACGGGCAACAGTGGTACATCATGGTAGAAGGACACGTCTCCGGCAGCGGAGCCCAACGTCAAAATCACGACCAACTCAAAAAGTGAGAGCTGTCTTATCCCGCGTCGGCCACTTGATTTTAAGAACAAGAAAACGGCAAGAAAGGCAAAAGCTGCCCGAAACCCTACCTCTAGCAAAAATGTTAGTGGAAACTCATCTATCAACATCCGTTGAATATCAAAGGGAGACATCATCACCTCTTTTTTGGTTTTTTAGATAATCATTGAATTGTGTGAGTCCTGCCCATCTAAAGCGTTACATCCTCTGAGTAGCTCCACGGGGGCGATGAAAACGGGCTAGTCGTGGAATTTGAATCTCCAATACATGAACCTTAGCCTCGATTCGCCAAAGAATGGTGAGCCAGTTTGCACCATCCGTTACTCACCGGAAGGCTTACTCGCGCAAGCGCGGAATCTGCCCTGTTGGTGCTTGTCGGTTCCCTGGCACGGATTTTACAATCCGGTAGGTGGGTAAGGGCGTGACCTGCGGGCAGCGGGATCATTGCCACCACCCCACTGATTGCAGCGGTTTGTGTGCGTGCCTGACATGGCTTATACAAACGTGAGACCATACATCGTTCTGCTGCCATCCAGGCCATCAATCGAGTGCGACCTTGGTGCAACGGTTTGAAAGCGGGCATTCCATCGGATAACCCACTTAAAGCAGTGACCTTGAGCCGTTCGGGAGTAAAAATGACTGCGAACACCACGCCTCATTCCGTTAGCTCCAGTGAAACAGCTCCAGATGAATCCCTTCGGATGAACGTCGTTCGTAGGTACGCCATTCTTGATTCCCCTCCGGACGGCGCATTTGATCGTGTGACCGCAATAGCAGCGCGCCTTCTCGGTACTCCGATAGCAATCGTGAGCATCGTCGATACAGATCGAATCTGGTTCAAATCCCATCATGGGCTCGACGCAAATCAAATTTCCCGCAATCCAGGACTCTGTGCCTCCGCGATCTTACAGAATGGGCCTTGGTTAGTAACAGACGCTAGGCATGATCCTCGAACGCTTTCTAATCCCCTTGTCGCAGGCGAATTTGGTCTTCAATTTTATTTGGGTGTGCCGCTGCATACTCACGACGGCTTCAATCTCGGTACGTTATGTGTGCTGGACACGCAGCCGCGCACGGTTACCCAAGATCAGATAGACACGTTGGCGGATCTTGCTAGCGTTGTAATGGATCAGCTTGAACTGCGCCTTTCCGCCATGCGATCCATAGCTGAGAAGGAAGCAGCGCTGAATCATTCCCACTTGATGGCCGAGGAAATTGACCATCGAGTCATGAATAGCCTCCATTTGATTGTGTCAATGCTGAGCATTCAGAGTGCTCAGCTGGGCAACTCTGAAGCGGCTAAGGAGATTTCAAGAGCGGCTGCCAAAATATTTGCAGTAGCAAATGTGCATCAGCATATTAACGTCGGTAAGGCTGCCACGACGCTCGATAGTGCTGACTATCTGGTTCAACTGTGTGCTGGCTTATCAGCAATGTTAGGTTGTAGGGATCAGGTAGCTATCTCGGTCGAAGCCGTCCCACTCGCCTTGGCGAGCGAACAACTCAGTCGACTCGGCCTTATCGTTAATGAATTGGTGACAAATGCTTTAAAATATGGGGCCACCAAGGTCGATGTACAATTGGCACCATATGAACATCAGTATTGCCTGACCGTAAGTGACAATGGCAAGGGACTTCCAGCCGACTTTGGTGTGGATAAAATGTCGGGGTTGGGAATGAAAGTAATTACTTCGCTTGTTAAAAATCTGGGTGGCTCGCTAAGTCACCAGCCCAACGCAAACATCGGCGGCACCGCGTTTCAGATAATTTTTTTTCCGATGTTGAGATTGCGTCCTCGAATTTGAAACGAAGCTTCTCGCTTTACTTACCAAGTACGGCAACAGCTTGAAGGACATCTTCAACCTGCTTGATCTACAGGCTGGTCGTCGCGCTCCGGCTGCCCTGCCGCAATCGGGCACCCGCAAGCCTCGCGAGGTAGGTTTACAAGAATCCGGAATCGGGTGAGGTCGTGGAACCAAGGGCGACTATCACAAAATTTGAAATAGCGGAAAGCGAAATACGGCTCAGACAAGATCGAGTCCTGGCTGACCAAGTGATTTTGGTTTGAGTACAAAAGGGCCCTTCGAGGGCCTTTTTTGTTAAACACGATGTACTATCGTAATGGCTTTTTGCCGTGATCGGTATGTTCTGGGACATGCTGGCAGCGTAAAGTATCTTTCTGAAATTTAATCGGTTGATTCAGTCATTACCGGTGATTGGATCTCCGTTCATCAACATGAATCTCACGGTGCTCATGACGCCAGAGACCTGACCTAATGCAATTTTTCACACGGAGAATTCCAGAATGGCAGCGCATCATAAAGAGAAACACCCAATAGACAACATTGGTTGGCTGCGCGCTGCCGTATTGGGGGCCAATGACGGAATCGTTTCAACTTCAAGTCTGATTCTGGGCGTAGCCGCCTCTCACGCAACTCACAACAGCATCCTTATAGCGGGTGTCTCTGCTCTCGTCGCCGGCGCTATGTCGATGGCTACCGGAGAGTACGTTTCCGTGCAGTCCCAAGCCGACACGGAAGCGGCTGCCCTAGAGGCGGAGCGAATTGAGATTCAGGAAAATCCGAAGGGCGAGAATCGTGAACTGACAGGAATTTATGTTGAGCGAGGACTTGAGGTGCCGCTTGCAAAAGAAGTCGCGACTAAACTAATGGATCACGACGCCTTGGGGGCGCATGCCCGAGATGAGTTGGGAATCACCGATGCGATGAGTGCAAAGCCATTACAGGCTGCTCTTGCATCTGCGCTAAGCTTTGCCGTAGGTGCGGCACTACCATTACTCGTGGTCGTAGTAGTTCCACAAGAACATCTCATCCCAGTCATCGTCGTCGCGTCGTTGGTCTTCCTAGCTATCCTTGGCGGCTTGGCGGCCAAGGTCGGCGGGGCGAATATTAAAAATGGGGTTTTACGTGTGACTTTTTGGAGTGCGCTTTCGATGGCGGTGGCAGCAGGAGTCGGTACCCTGTTGGGAACCACAGTATAAAACCCGGAGCGGGTTCCAGAATTAAATTCTTGATGGTGAGAGTGGGCCTTTATACAAGGATGGAACAGGGTTTATATATTTGAAGGCAAGAGAAACGCAGCGCTGCCCCCACACACCTTTATCCGATAGGATGCCGCCGGTTTTTTCTTCTGTTTTCTTTAGCTTTTTAATCCCACAGGATTGAAAGCTGGAACAGAAGCTGAAACTGAAACGCAGGCCTTGGGGGCCCAAGGGGAATCGCATTACTTACAGCCGTGGGCTGCTGTGGTTATCTAATGCACCTGATCGAGATTTTTTTGCCGCTCAACACGAACGATGGCACGCCTCAGCCCGTCGAGCTTTTTCGCCGTGTACGGGAGCAGTTGGCCGAACAGTTCGGAGGAGTGACGGCTTTCACTCGCAATCCGGCGAAAGGTATTTCACTGCAGAAAGATAACGAGAGAGCAGAGGACGACATCATCGTCTATGAGGTCATGGTTGAAGCTATTGATCGGCTTTGGTGGCAAAGCTTTAAGCGCGATCTTGCAGGGCGTTTTCAACAGGAAGAAATTCTGATCCGAGCCACCGCCATTAGTCTTATTCGCTAGCCAAAATCGTTAGAGTCACGTGATGAGCCTAGATGTCGCATCAAAAAAAGCCCGCGTGACGCGCGAGCTTTTGGACTTCAAACGAATAGCTTTCGGGTACGATGCGGCTGGGCTAGCCTTGGATTCGACGGCGGTCAGCAGAATCCACCCTAAACCCTTGTTGTTAGCGCTTTTTCACCGCAATGCGCGCCTTAGGGTTTGGCCACCAACGACCAATCTTAACATGTCGTTGTTTGCTCGGCGCGCATCACTCTTCATTTTGGTTATGGACAGTTAGCTTTTGTCGATACTTTGTATCTAGACAGTATCGTAATCGAACGGTTTAGTTCCATAGAAAGAATGGATTTCAGTTGCCCAAGATTCGTCGGCCATATTAGGCCAATTGTCCTTGTCAAAACCTGGTGCATTTTCCAAGCGTTCTTTCTCTACGTTTAGTACGAAGCGCTTATTTACTGTATCGAGTGTGAATGCATTCCAGGGTACCGCAAACAGTTTTTCTCCCATGCTAAGAAAGCCACCAAAAGAGAGAACAGCATAACTCACTCTACCGCTGCGAACATCCAGCATGATTTCCTTGATATCTCCCAAGTCTTCTTCATTATGGTTATAAACATCATTTCCAATGAGTGTGTCTGCCCCCATCAGGTCGGGGCCAGGCCCCTGTTCCTCAGAGCTGGTATCTCGTAGGAGGTTGGTTTTGTACATGCCATAGGTATCGCGATCTTCGTAGTTCATTACTATCTCCTATCAGCAATCGCCAATCAATCAGAAAATGCACCCACCACCTTGATGGCTGTATTAGTGAGAGTCACCCGCTTTCGAAAAAGTTAAATTTTTTTTCTGCATGACGACGAATGGCAAATTGGAAGTAAAAAAGTTAATCAGCTTTTAATTAGTGTGCTATCCATGTGTGATGCTTTGTTTTTATTATGGGTATTAACTAGAGCGATATCGTAGACACCTAGATTAAACGATTTCCCATTATGGCAACTACTGTTGGCGCTGATGTGATTTTGACCCAGGCTGCTGACGTTGACTGACCTATATGCGGCCTCTGAATTCCCGCGCAAAGACATCGTTTATTGAGCATTCGGGCGGGTCAATGAATTCCGGCAGCGTGGGTCAAAATCGCATCAGCGCCAACAATCCTGGGGAGCACACCGGCTTTGTCCCTGATCTGATTATCGAGCTTTGAAAGCTGGAGCTAGCCGCTTACGCGAAAAAACGACTTGCAGCAATGCCGGCTCGTAGCGAAAAGCGGTCAGGACTCAACCCTCATGCCCTCATGCCCTCCTGGCCAACCTGCAGATTTTGCTCCCGGTGAATCCTTCGGTCGTAATTTTCCTCGCTTGAGATTGACCGCAAGCTTGCTTCGACGTTAACTGTATTTATATACAGTTTAGGTTAAGGCACCCTTCATGAGCGTCACCATCCTCGGCCCAATGGCAGAAGGGGGAGTCCAGCTTCCCTTTTACTCGTTCAAAGTTCCTGCAGGCTTTCCATCGCCTGCGGCTGATCACCTTGAGCAACACATCTCCATTGACTCGCTCCTGGACATCCGAGCCCCGCATATCTACCTGGTGCGAATCGAAGGCAGCAGCATGGAAGGCGCTGGGATCTTCGATGGCGATATGGCTGTGGTTGATCGCTCGATCACCTCTGAACACGGCCACATCGTGATTGCGGCAGTGAATTGTGAGCCGGTCTGCAAGCGCCTGTGCAAGCGAGGCTCCGACATCTTCCTAATGTCCGAAAATGCAGGTTACCCGCCGCGATACATCCTCGAAGGTGATGAACTGATCATCTGGGGTGTGGTGAAATTCAGCGTGCGTGCCCATGATCCAAAAGCCTGAACCCGTTTTCGCGCTGATCGACTGCAACAGTTTCTACGCGAGCTGTGAGCGGGTGTTCCGGCCTGACTTGACGAAGACGCCCATTGTGGTGTTGTCGAACAACGATGGCTGTGTGATCGCCCGCAGCGCGGACAGCAAGCCGTTCATAAAAATGGGCGAGCCGTACTTTCAGATCAAACACAAACTCAAGCAGCACGGCATCGTCGCCTTCTCCTCCAACTACGCGTTGTATGGCGACATGAGTGAACGCGTGATGAGTGTGATCGAGTCCTTGGTGCCCGCCGTTGAGGTCTACAGCATCGATGAAGCTTTCGCTGATTTGGCTGGTGTGCCAGGTGATCTTGAGGCGCTTGGACGGCGGATACGTGCGCAGGTCTATCGCAGCACTGGTATCCCAGTAGGTGTTGGAATCGCCGGTACGAAAACCCTCAGCAAGCTCGCCAATCACGCAGCCAAAAAATGGCAGGCGCAGAGCGGTGGTGTTGTCGATCTCCGCGATCAAACCAAGCGTGACTGGGTGCTTAAGAAATGCTCGGTCTCGGATGTCTGGGGCGTCGGGCGGAAGATGACTCTTCACCTCGAAGGCATGGGCATCAAGACAGCTTGGGATCTCTCCAAAACCGACCCTTGGACACTTCGCAAAAAATTCAGTGTGGTAATCGAGAAGACAGCTCGTGAATTAGCCGGCACACCATGCCTTGAGCTCGATGAACCTGATCCGCCCAAACAGGAGATATGTTGTAGCCGGATGTTCGGCAAGCTCCTCACCGAAATTGCATCCATCAAAGAGGCGGTCGCTACTTACATGATGCGAGCAACAGAAAAGCTTCGGGCCCAGCAGTCGCTGTGCAAGAAAATTCGAGTCAGCATTCGCACCGGCATGTTTAATCCCGAGGAAGCGAAGTACGCCAATGGCATTCTCGTCGAATTGCCATATCCCACTGACGATGTGCGCTTGATGACCAAGGCAGCAGTTGAAGCTGTGGAGAGGGTGTATCGGCCAGGATTCAAGTACAGCAAGGCCGAGGTACTCTTGGTCAACCTCTGTCAGAAAGGCGAGTACACGGACGACCTTTTCTCCATCTCTCAGCCAGCGGTCACCGAAAAAGTCATGGGCGTGTTGGACGCCATCAACGGAAGATGGGGTCGGGGCACCATGCGCTTGGCGAGTGTGCCGACCGATCCGGATTGGGGGATGCGACGAGAGATGATGAGTCAGAGCTTCACGACTCGGGTTGATCAGCTCTGGACTGTTTACTGCAGGTGAGGCGGGTTTCTACATGGATAGACCATGGAGTTCACTGCTGAGGACGTAAGGGTGATCGATGGGCAACTTGAAACCGATATCGACGCCTACTACGAACGAAGGTAGTGGACGGGACTATTCAGGAAGAAAGGACATTCCCTCGTACCGCAGACCCTCGGAAATCCACGGGTTAGCGGAGTACAGGAGTGTGGATGCGTTATGGAGTTTTCACGCTGTCTGCTCATGACGACCGCTTCGACCTCATCCACCACTTACTTTCCAGTGTTTGACATCATCGGCGAATACCATCTGTTGCATCTCATGAGCAATGCCGTAGGCCAGGGATTCGTGTGCAGCGATGACCTTCTCTTCCGCTGAAAGGCAATGGAAAATATCGAGTTTGGTCGTTGCGTCAGCGGTTTCGAGTGTGAAAATTTGCACGTAGCGCGCGAGGTCGTTGTCGAGGCTCAACAGGTACTCGCGCAAGCGTTGATGGTCGACCGATTTTTGACTGAAGTACCAGTTCATCGGGTGAATCAGGAAGCGCGCGTGAGGCGACGTGATGCGACGACCTGCCGCCAAAAACATGATGATGCCCATCGACTCGATGTTGCCGGCATTAATCGCGCAAAGTGGCACCGGCAATGACTTCAGGAAGGTGTAGAGCGTGAAGCCGAAATTGGTGCTGCCACCGCAGGTGGACAGATTTAGTAACAGCGACGTAGCACCTTGGTCGATGGCCTCGAGACAACAATCCCTGAAGCGCTCGGTGGTTCCCTGATCGATCTGGCAGTGAAAATGGACGATGTGTTCGGTCATCGGCTGACCTCCCTTGCACGACACTCGGAGGACTTAACAGGATTTATATCCTAGTAAAAAATTGGACTCCTTTTGAGAGTAATCCAAGTGCAGGGTGATCGGCGACTACTTCCGCCGCCAGTCGATCAGGCCAAATTTGCGGGGAACTATCTTCCTCATTCCGCCCATCCGGAGATGGGCATTTCAGTTTAACTTTCGATTTTTCCTGACCTATAATTAGAGATCAGCACATGAGTTCCTCCCTGAGAAAGGAAGAGGTGAACAAAAATGGCTAATATCGGAAACAAAACCCCCGGAAACTTTGGCAATGACCGGGATAAGGCCTCTGAAGCCGGCAAGAAAGGCGGAGAGGCATCAGGCGGCAATTTTGTTAATGATCCACAACGAGCTTCTGAGGCGGGCCAAAAAGGTGGTCAGGCTTCAGGCGGACAGCAGTCAAAAGATGCTGACCGCATGTCTGGCGGTGGACTGGGAGCGGGTCGCGGAGGCAGCTTTGCCGAAGACACCGACAAAGCCTCTAAGGCGGGCCAGAAAGGCGGCCAGGCTTCGGGCGGACGGCAGTCTAGCGATGTAGATCGGTCGACCAGCGGTGGCCAGGGAAGTGGTCGCGGCGATAACCTTGCAGACAGGGAAAAAGTCTCTGAGGCGGGCCGAAAAGGAGGTGAACACAGCCCCGGTGGCGGACGTAAATCCTAGTGCCGTGTGATACATCAAGCCCCGTATTTTTCTCGGGGCTTGATCTTTATCGCTGGGTGTACGCCGGAGACGAGTTGCCAGGTTAATGGGAATGATCGGCGTCAAAAAGAGTCAACTGACAAACATCTCAGCGGAACAGTCATAGTTCTATCCCCCCAATGCCATTGACCAAATCAAATTCGCGATCATCGAGCGAAATGCAAGATCTCGGTGATAACTCGAGAGCCTTAACTCTCTTCAGCGTACAAAATCTAAGACCGAGCGACGTCCATGTACCTCGTCGAAATGTGCCCAGCAGCTGAGGCTATACAAGACCGACAAACGAAAGAATAACTAGGACGATCACAACTGCCCCGACGATGTAGATAATATTGTTCATGAAAACCTCCTCTCTATCTCAACAGGATTACGACACTATGGTGTCTAATACAAATGACACCTTCGCTTCCAGTTCCGTTCCGCGAGCCAGTCTCAGAGGTGGCGCCATCGCACTAATTTTCCCTATTCGCGATTATTCAAACATTCTCTTGTCGCCACTTCATGCACATCGCTGTTTTGGTGTACTGTTAGGAGACTAATTACATAGAGACTGCCCATGTCTAAGCTCGCAGAATTCCGTCAACTCGAAAAACACCTCGCTGAACAGCTTCAGGCGCTCGAAGCCCTAAAGGGTGATGCTGGCCTGAAGAAAGAAATTGAATTTGAAACAAAGCTGCGCGCTTTGCTCGCCGAGTACGGTTACAGCCTGCTGAATGTGATCAACTTGCTTGACCCTAAGGCTGGTCGTCGCGCACCAGCTGCCGAGGCAAAATCCGGTACGAGAAAGCCACGCCAGGTGAAGGTCTACAAAAACCCACACACCGGCGAAGTCGTGGAAACCAAAGGCGGCAATCACAAAACTTTGAAAGAATGGAAAGCGGAATACGGCTCCGCGACTGTCGAGTCATGGCTGACCAAGTGATTTTGGTTTGAGTACAAACAAGGGCCCGTCGAGGGTAATGCCGATCAGTTAAGCCCTATCGCTTGACCTTTGGCCGCAAGAAATCAAAATCCGATGCCTGAACTGGCATCGGATTTTTTATGCGTCTCGCTCGGGCTGGAACTGACCCACAACATCGTCTTTACCCCTAACTCAATCGAGGGCTTTCAGGGATCAGGTCATGGCTGCACAAGGACGCGGTGCAGAGCGTACATGTCCGGATCAGTATGGAATCAGTGTCCGGATGTTCGTGGTATGGTGTCCGAGTGGGCGTGGAATCCGCAGCCATTGCGAAATTGCCCCCCACTTGTCCAGTCGTTTGCATTCGACTTGACCACCCATTTGCATTCGATGTGACCAGCGCACGCAGCCGTTCACATCGGCAGATAACGGCCATTTCCGGTCAGTCGTGACAGATACAAACTCGCCAGCGCGCCTTGCTGCGGCTCCAGATCTTCGCCCTGAGTGGGTAGGCGCGTCTTGTGTGGGGATTGCGGATCGTCGCGGTTAAGAACTCGACAAAGCGCACGCCGGCTCGCTCACCCGCATCACTGACTAGCGCAGGGAGTGATGCGGTCATCGTTGCACTGAGAACGAGTGATCTCATTGCCCCTTATCCGTGTTGGCCAATTGCGCCTTCAGCTCCAGGGCTTTCTGCAGGATCCGCGTGAGGTCTGCGGGGGAAGAGGCCGCCAACTCGACCGCCCCCACCGTCAGCCGCAATTGGCGCCCGACGCCCCCGGCCATCCAGGCCTCCACCCCCTCCACCGCGCTGATCAGCGGCCCACCGAGTTGCGCCAGCGGGATCAGAAATTCGCCCACCAGGCCACCGCCGCCGTGGGGCATGAATGGGCGGGCGCTGATCTCCAGACCGCTGGCCTGCAGCTGTTGCAACAGCTGCATCAGCTCGGCCTGATAGGCCGGACTAAACGTCTCAGGATCGGTCGGCGCGCGAATGAGGGTCAGGTGCAGCAGGTCGAAGTCCGCCATGGGGAGTTCCTCTGTGTGATAAAGGACATTATCACCTATAGGTAACCCCAATAGAGGTGCTGGCAGCGAGAGCTTCACATCCGACTAAAGTATTTTTCTCGATTTTGGTTTGCTGACAAGGTACTTGTCGATGTCCTCGAGCGCTCCTTCCATGATCACATTTAGCTGCTCTCTAAGCGCCTCGCCATAGTGGCCGGCCTTCATGCGTCGAGAGCGCCGAATTTGCTCAATACTGAGCAAATCCATGCGGCTTTCTTTAAGGTCAACGGCAACCAGCAGCCGCAAACGCCTAAGTTGACTGCTACTTAATCGACTCAGCTCAGCCTCCCAATGGTTACCGTAGAAGGCCCGCATAGAGATGCTGCGGTAGTTGCCGTCGGAATTAGCCAGCACGTCGTGCAAGTGCGGCGCGATGTTCTTGATCTCAGTTGACCGATCCCAGTACGAGCCGACTTCGGGCTGTTTGGGATTGACGCTCCGATCATTCGTAAGCGCTCCATAAACCCCACCTGCACATGAAGCGCCGATTCAAGGATGCTGAGCTCCCATTTCTCGCTCGGATCGACCGATCCGCCGGACGGTCTGTTAGTCGTTACGTGTCTGTTCAAGCCGCTTATCAAGCTCGCTTGGCGGCAAGTTCGGCGTCGAGTGAAGCGTCAGCCAGACGGCCCGCAGAATGTTGATCGCGGCCATGTTCAGGTGTTGTTCGGCGGCGTGCAGGGCCAGTTCGGCTGCCAGGCGCTTGTCGGCAGCACTGAGGTGCGCCGTTTTGTGGGTCATGTCCGCATCGACGTTGGCCAACAGCCCCTGGAGTTCCTGCACCGCCTGATCCGATGCCTGACGCATGTCCGCCAGTAGGCGGCTGGCTTCGGCAGGCGTCATGGCCAAGCCGCGGACGCTGCGAAAAGTCAGGCGGGCGGGCAAGGTGGCCAAACTGAAACCCGTCGAAATTAACTTGCCAATCATGCGAACAACTCCTGTAAACGAGTGTTTCAGCAGCGTATCAGAGTAAATCGCAAAAAAATGTCTGCTCATCGCTTGCCAGAATCAACTCTCCGCCTCTTTTTGCCAACAAGGAGACGTCAGCATCAACAATGATCTTGCCGCGATGGCAATCGTGTTGCGAGTTATCGGTGTGAGTTTCACCAACAATGTCATGACGGAGGGACTGGCACTGACGACGGCCATTGCCATTCAAGACATCCCCGAAGCCTTGCCATTGCGCTGCCTCTGCGGGTGACAGAAGTTACGGGCGGCCCTGGTGGCCGTCGACTCCGGTCTGGTGGAGTGGGGATTCCATGCGCACTTGGACACCCATTCCACGAACACTTGGACAGCGATTCCACGCTGACTTGGACACTCATTCCACGACCACTTGGACACTGATTCCACGAGTACTTGGACAGTAATCTCTCACTGATCCGACCCAAGCTCAGGCAGGCAGCAACGCAGGATTATTCACTACCATCGACCTCTTTTCTCGAAGCGAAGAGGTCGTCGTGGAGCGTATATCCATGCGTAAAATCCGAGAGGTACTACGCCTAAAGTTCGACGCCGGCCTGTCCGTGCGCAAAATTGCCACCAGCCTTCGCATCAGCAGCGGCAGTGCCGGCAATTATCTGCACCGCTTCAACGCTTGCGGGCTGACTTGGCCCACGCAGTTGTCGGACGCCGAACTGGAGCGATGTCTATTCCCGCCAGCGCCGACGGTTCCCAGCGATCAACGTCCGATGCCGGACTGGGCTCATGTCCATGCCGAGTTACGTCGCCCGGGTGTAACTCTGGCCCTGCTTTGGCAGGAGTATCGACTCGCTCACCCGCAAGGTTTCCAGTACAGCTGGTTCTGCGAGCACTACCGCCTCTGGGCCGCGAAGATCGATGTGGTCATGCGCCAGGAACACCGTGCCGGCGAGAAGCTGTTCGTTGATTACGCCGGCCAGACCGTGCCAGTTATTGATCGGCGAACCGGGGAGATACGCCAGACGCAGATCTTCGTCGCCGTCCTCGGCGCGTCCAGCTACACCTTCGCCGAGGCCACCTGGTCGCAGAAACTGCCCGACTGGCTGGGCTCGCACGTGCGCTGCTTCGCCTTTCTCGGCGGCACATCGCAGATCCTGGTACCGGACAATCTGCGCAGCGGCGTTACCAAAGCGCATCGTTACGAGCCCGATATCAACCCCAGTTACCGCGACCTCGCCGAGCATTACGGCGTAGCCGTGTTGCCTGCCAGATCTCGCAAACCTCGGGACAAAGCCAAGGTCGAAGTCGGTGTGCAAGTGGTCGAGCGCTGGATCCTCGCAGCGCTGCGCAACCGCCAGTTCTTCTCCTTGGGCGAACTCAACACGGCCATCGGCGTGCTACTTGAACGCCTAAACCATCGGCCCTTCAAGAAGCTGCCCGGCTCACGCCGCTCAGCCTTCGAGACCATCGACCAACCCGCGCTGCAACCGCTGCCGGAACACCCGTATGTCTACGCCGAATGGAAAAAGGTACGAGTGCACATCGACTACCACGTCGAGGTCGACGGCCATTACTACTCGGTGCCGTACCAGCTGGTGAAGCACCAACTCGAAGTGCGGCTAACCGCTAAGACCGTCGAGTGCTTCCACGCCAACCAGCGGGTGGCCAGCCATCTGCGCTCGCCGCACAAAGGCCGCCACACCACCCAAACCGAGCACATGCCCAAAAGTCACCGCGAACATGCCGAATGGACGCCGCAGCGACTGATCCACTGGGCAGAGCAGACAGGCCCGAACACTGCCGGTGTCATCGCCTACATCCTCGAACGCCGAATCCATCCGCAGCACGGCTTCCGCGCCTGCCTGGGCATCCTGCGTCTGAGCAAACAGCACGGCGAAGAGCGGCTGGAAGCCGCCTGCCAGCGTGCGCTGGCACTGGGCGCGTGCAGCTACAAAAGCCTGGAATCGATCCTGCGCCAAGGCTTGGAGCGGCTACCGCTGGCCCAGCAAAACCTGCCGTTACTGCCCGAAGAACACATCAACCTGCGCGGCCCTAGCTACTACCACTGACCTGAAAAAGGAATACCAAAATGCTACCCAACCCGACACTCGACAAGCTACAAACCCTGCGCCTGCACGGCATGATCAAGGCGCTTGGCGAACAACACGCAACGCCCGACATCAACGATCTCAGCTTCGATGAACGCCTCGGTCTGATGGTCGACCGCGAGCTGACCGAGCGCGAAGATGCACGCCTGACGACTCGCCTGAAAGCCGCCCGACTACGCCACAACGCGTGCCTGGAAGACATCGACTACAGAAGCCCGCGCGGCCTGGACAAGTCCCTGATCCTGCAACTGGGCAGCGGGCAATGGCTGCGTGACGGCCTGAACCTGATCATCGGCGGCCCCACAGGGGTGGGTAAAACCTGGCTGGCCTGCGCGCTGGCCCACAAGGCCTGCCGGGATGGCTACAGCGTGCGCTACCTGCGCTTGCCGCGCTTGATGGAAGAACTGGGCCTGGCCCACGGCGACGGGCGCTTCGCGAAACTGATGGCCGGATATGCAAAGACCGACTTGCTGATCCTCGATGACTGGGGCCTGGCCCCGTTTACTGCGTCGCAACGACGCGACATGCTTGAACTGCTGGACGACCGCTACGGCAACCGCTCGACGCTGGTGACCAGCCAGATGCCAGTGGACAAATGGCACGCACTAATCGGCGATCCGACCTTAGGCGATGCGATCCTCGACCGGCTGGTGCACAACGCTTATCGGATCGAACTGAAGGGCGAATCGATGCGCAGACGCGCTACGAAATTGACGGCGACAGAGACTTCAGACTAACAATGCAAACCTGCGTCGCTGCGCTCCGACTGCCTGTCCAAGTGGACGTGGATCAGGTGTCCAAGTGAGCATGGAACGAGTGTCCAAATGATCGTGGGCTGAGTGTCCAAGTGTCGTGGAATCCGCAGAGTAAGTGTCGATGTCAGTTGTAGCAAGAAGGCAGCGGCCATCCTTGAACTTTGCGTAGAAGGTTATTTCCCTTTCTGTATCACATAGCAACCAGCCTGCAATTAGCCCAATCGGCCCTAAAAGCAATGCTCCAGCCAAGCTCCATCGAATAATGCTTCCTTGATTTTTTACGACTTCTTCGGTTGCTGTTTCCAATTCCTTTATTTTTGATATGGGTATCGTTAGTTCAAGAGACGGTTTTAACACAGTCTTTAGGGTGAACAGTCCTGATTGAAACTCGGCGTCGCCTGCCAGAAAGTCACCGGATATCACGTTTATTCTCGACATGGTTTTCTTCTGTTGACCTGGTTTAGCCCGCCAAATACTGGGCTCCAAAGACCCCCGTCAGTCAATCGACTTAAGACAAAAGGTGAGACCGGCAGTCACTCCATCGATACCAGATCAAGGGTATTCACAACCGCCATGCCGAGCTCGCGGGCGAAAGCAGGCGCTCGTTTTTAGTGGCCAAGTGATACACAACTGGAACTGCTCAACCAGTTTCCAGTGCAGACGGATCACCTCGGGATTGCGGAAACCTGCGAGCGTGGGCAGCAACATCTGCAAACCACTGGCGAGTCCTCCCAAACTGTTCACCAAGGCCCCAGCGACGTGGAATCGGCAGACCGTTTAACGCAACATCGTTGGGACTGGTTGCCGTGCAACGTACATATGTATGAAGCTTCATCCGATGACGTGCATGACCAAGCAACGATTTAAATAGTCATCAAACGGACACCTTCGTGGCGCACCATGGTTGAAGAGTTACTTCGTTCCTGATTTGCCATCGTATAAGCAGACGGAGGGCGCCACTCATGGGTGCAACGGAAGCCACTGCAAAGCAAAAAGATCTGAAAAAGCGCGCCACGGTGATCTATCGCCGTGACGAGGAAATTCTTTTTGTCCGCAAACGCAACGCCAAATGGAATTTACCTGGTGGCCGCGTCGAGCAAGGTGAAACGCCCCTACAAGCCGCTCTGCGTGAGATGGCAGAAGAGACTGGGTTGACCTTTGACCAACTCTCCTATGTCTCCGAATACGAAGACAGCAGAGTCATCCACTTCCTCTTCGAAGCGCCGCTGGCAGGGCAGCGCAAACCTCGCCCTTGTAACGAGATCGATGACTGCCGCTGGTTTTCAACAAAGGACTTGGACAAGCGTAATGTCCGAGGCTCGATCCGTACATTGCTCAAGCATTGTGCTTCCGAGCGCATTTTTTGGATGATTCAAAATGTATAAATGGCTCTACATCAAGCCTTTCAAGGCTATTTGATGTCAGTCTTTAGACTTCGCTAGGTCTTTCTCTAGGTGATCAAGCAGCGACGCCAATTTCAGCTCGGCATCAACCAGCGCCTTTTCTGACGCGACTTTCCAGTAGGGTGCGATTTCGAGCAAGTCAGGTTCAGCCTCGGCCCGCAGGCACCACTGATGATGATCGTGCCATGAGCCAAGCGACGCTTGTACCGACTTCAATTGAGCTCTGGATTTTGCCTTTAGCGGTGACAGTGTTGGAAACGCATCGGAGAGATATCTCGCGTTTTTCACGATGATCCTCAGCTCGTGCCGATCAAAATGTTTGTCCCGAAGTCCGGCGATCAGTTGAGTGATTCTTTTCTTCAGGGCTTTCTCAATCTGTCTTTTGACATCAACCAGCTCGCCGGCTCTCTCGGCTGACCTGAACATCTCTGGCCATCGATCCAGTTCGGCAAACAGATTGTCGAGCACCGGGCTGGTGGAGATCTTCCGATACTGTTTTGTCAGGGCTGCGCCTCGGCTCGTTGCCTGGCGCGGATAGCCCATCTTCTGCAGCTCACCAATGATGACCTCCAGATCCCTCGTGGGGGTAGTCGCTCTACCGACTTCGGCTGCAGATTGATTCAACGCTGCGACCTCAGGCATGTTGCGCAGCGGACGCAAAAGGCTGCGTATTTTCCGCACCGCGATCCTCAGATCATGCAGGGCTTCGCTGTCGCTGTTGGCTTGCAGCCGAGCGCGCGAATGATAAAGGGAGACTTCCAAGGAAATGATCTGGGCCACGAAATCGTCAACAAAAGACATCATTGTCCTCGCACGGAGAAATGTGAGGACAGAGTAGCAGATGGCAATTTTGTTACGCTGATTGTACGGGTAACTTTGCAACGCGCAGCTTTCTCAGCATGTCGCGCTTCTTGTCATGGTGGCTTTGCATACGTTTAAGCAGGTCGTCCAAGGTGCTTATGGCCTTGAGGATAAACGGCCCTTTGTTCAGCATCACGCACTCGGCGCGAATGCCCATGGCTGCGTCAGTGATCTCTGCTCGGGTAGGGGCGCCAGTCTTGGCCAAGGACTCAAGGACTTGTGTAGCCCAGATGACGGGGACGTGGGCGGCCTCGCATAGGCAAAGCATCTCTTCTTGCAGCTCAGCGGTTCGTTCGAAACCTGTCTCCACTGCCAAGTCGCCCCGGGCGATCATGACCCCTAACCTTGGACTCCTCATTCCGGTGAGCAGCAGATCCGGGAGATTTTCGAAGCCTTGGCGGGTTTCGATTTTCAAAACAATGCCCAAATGTTCAGCATTCAGGCGTTCCAGATGCTGAAAGAGTGATCGAACATCTTCTGCTTGATTGACGAAGGAGAGTTCAATGATGTCGGCGTGCTGAACGGCAAACTCAAGCGCTGCGATATCGTCTTCGGCCAAAGCCTTGAGACCGAGATTTGTGTCGGGAAGATTGATTCCTTTGTCAGCCTTGAGCTTCACACCACCCGGTGCGTGATGAATCTCAATGTGCAACGCATTGGTCGTTTTGGATAACACCTCACCACCGATCTTCCCATCGTCAAACCATATCGGGTCGCCGGATTTCGCTGCAAGGAAGATTGCGTCAGACGTGCAGCTGATGTGTGCCGAGGTAATCACATTGCCTGCTTCGTCCACTATCGCCGGGCCTCCTTCATCAGGATATCTTGTGAGCGTTAGCAGATCACCCTCATGCAATTTAATGGTTTGAGACTTAGGAGGCACAGCGATAACTCGCCCGGTGGATTTGCGTTCAGCGGGAGTCTGGAGTTTCAGCTCCATTTCCGGCACGAGGTAGGTGGTTTGATCAAGCTCCACCCAAATGCCTTGAGTATGCGTTTCGACCACGCGCATTGTGCGTTTGGAAAAGCGTGCATCACGGCATTTTAGGATGTCACCCACCTCGATCTGTTCCAGCCACTCAGCGGGTAACTGGATGGAGTCAGCTGCCGGAAAAGCGTCTGATGTTAGATAAAGTCTCCCTGGTTTCAGCACTTTGCCCGTGTCATCGCGTAGCGGGCGGATCTTGAGCACCGGCATACCTTCGGCCAGGGCACCGGTGCGAAGTTTTGGCCCAGGAAGATCCATTGCGACCTGACAGGGTTTTCCCAACTTGAGGCTCGCCCGGCGAACATGTTCAATCATCGCCAGCCATTGTTCCGGCCCATCATGTGCACAGTTGATCCGTTGGCAGTTCATGCCCGCTGCCACCAGGCGTTCAACGAACTCATAATCACCGGCGGCTTCTGTAGGCATGGTGACCATGATACGAACGGCTCTGTCACGGTCGTGGCAGCCGAAGAGAGCCTTGCCGTGTTCAACCAACGATATTGCATCTTTTTTTGGAGGCCTTTTCTCGCCTTCATTACCGCAGGACACCGCTCTTGAGGTCATTCGCTCAAGCACAGATATCACTCGGTCTACTGAGCCACGGACATCGCGTTCGCTTCTTCCAAGTGACGATAGGCCCAATGAAGTCAACTGAGTCTGCAGTGGCCGGATGTCGTGGCGCCTGAGGACAAGGTAATCGAGGAGGTTTGCGGCACTGTCGCGATAGCTCGGATGAATGCGCGATACATCAAGGTGAGACTGCGATGCGCTGCTCATCTTTTTTCGCAGAGCCACTAGGGATTTCAGTGCAGCGTGCGCCTCATCGTCTGCGTTTTCCGCCGGGCCTGAAGGGAGAGGTGTTGTCATGACGAGCACTCGGAAGAGAGGCGAGTCGCCTATTTCCATAGTGGTTCGCCTAGATGACGTTTATCTTACGGCGATGAGCCAGACGTCCGGCGTGTGTCAGCGATGTGTTGCAGCGATTTACACGATGGATGATTACGACCGCGACTGTGTCGCCTGAGACTGTATCCCTTCTACGTATTGCGCTTTGAGCTCTTCCGCCATTGGCCCCAGTATCGGGTTGGATTTGAACTCCATCAGATGGGTATCGATTACCTCGATGACTTGCTTGATGCAGGCTTCAACACTCCCAGGCTCCCGGAGATCGACCCTTATCCTTTCCAGTTCCAAATCCAGTGCTTTCAAGACGGGTTCTGCATTTCGCATCTGCGCCCGTAGTGCGTCTAGTGTCAGCAACGCCTGCTCTCCGTGTCTGTGATGCCTGATTCTCTCATAGGGCAAGTGTGAGGGAAATGAACTCAGCGGTCGCGCACCCGCTAGGCGTATATCACCCCAGCTCACTGACACATAAAATTCATCAACTTAGCGCTGTAGATCAACAACAAATCGATAGACTGGAGTCTTTTGCCGCGGGGGAGGGCATTGATGCGTCGTGTCATTTTCAATCAAAAAGGTGGAGTAGGTAAGTCGAGCATTGTGTGCAACCTCGCCGCCGCAAGCGCAGCTGAAGGCTACCGCACGCTTGTTGTCGATCTGGATGCCCAAGCCAATTCCACTTACTACCTGACAGGGATGACCGGAGATGACATCCCAGTGGGCATTGCCGATTTTTTCAAGCAAACGCTGTCTTCAGGGCCGGCGGCGAAGAAAAGTCGCGTGCAGATCTTCGAGACCGCCCATGACAATCTTCACGTCATCACAGCCAGCGGCGAGCTCGCTGATCTCCAGCCCAAGCTGGAAGCGAAATTCAAGATCAACAAATTGCGCCGGCTATTGGACGAGGTTTCCCAAGACTACGACCGCGTTTACATCGATACGCCACCAGCCATGAATTTCTATGCGTTCAGTGCGCTCATCGCAGCGGATTCGGTGTTGATTCCATTTGATTGCGATACCTTCGCTCGCCAGGCGTTGTATCAAGTGCTGGAACAGGTGGCAGAACTACAGGCTGACCATAATGAGTCACTGGTCGTTGAAGGGATTGTCATCAATCACTATCTGAGCACCACTGGCTTCCACCGCAATCTGGTCGACGAACTCATCAAGGAAGGGTTGCCAATTCTCCCGGTGTATCTTGGCAGCTCGGTCAAGATGCGTGAATCTCATGAGCGATGCCTACCCCTGATTTATCTGGACAGGCATCACAAACTGACAGGCCAGTTCGTTGATCTCTTGAATCTATTGGAGGAGGAGGACTGAAATAGCTTTGCTCAATTTGATCTGCCTGCCGCTACGGCAGTGTCCACGGATGGTGCCGGCGCTGAAAGATTTGGAAATAGTACATCCCATCGACTCGAAGTCGGGCGATCAAAAACGCTGCTTAACTGAACAATGACGGTTTCTCTGATCACTGTTCGAGCGGGGAGGAGAGGAATGGCTGACAAATTACGGGTTCTGTTTGTCTGCGCCAAAAATGATGTCCGTTCCGTGTTGGCCGAAGCGCTGCTTCGCCACACCGACTCATCAGACTTCGAAGCTTTCAGTGCAGGCGTTGAGCCTGGTCAGGTTGATCTTCGAACCCTGGAGTCTCTCGAACACATAGGCATAGAGACCAACGGCCTGCGTAGCAAATCGATCGATGAGTTTGAAGGGCAGGAGTTTCACTACGTCATCACGCTGTGTGACAAGTCTTCTGAGGAAGCATCGCGAATGCCGACGTACGGCGAGATGATCGTGTGGAATTTTGAAGACCCAACGACCAGTGAGCGGCATGAGCCTTTTCGTCACGCGCTCCAGGAAATTCATGACCGCATCAAGATGTTTGTCATGGTGAAGACCAGGAAGGGAGGCTCAAAGCTCTCAATGAACGAGCCCCATGAAAGACAGGACACCGTTTCCCCCTTACGATAAGGGATAGGCAAACGGTTATGTTTATGACTAACAGCAACGATAAGAGTGGGGAGCTTTTGGGCCAGGAACGGCGGCGCCGCTGGAGCCCAGAGCAAAAACTGGCCATGGTTCGCGAGAGCCTTGAGCCAGGGCAAAGCGTTTCGGTGGTGGCTCGGCGCAACGGCATCAATGCCAACCAGCTGTTCCAGTGGCGCAAGCTTTACCAGGACGGCAGCCTGTCGGCGGTCAGTGCTGGCGAAGCCGTGGTGCCTGCCTCCGAGCTGAGCGATGCGCTCAAGCAGATCCGTGAACTGCAACGGATGCTGGGCAAGAAAACGATGGAAGCAGAAATCCTCAAAGAGGCCGTGGAGATCGCCCGGTCGCGAAAATGGATTGCGCACTCACCCTTGTTGCCGGGGGACGACCAGTGAAGCTGGTCAGCGAATGTCTCGGTGTGGCGCGCTCGCAATTAACGGTTCGAATCAAACAATCGGTATCGCCCAAGGCACGGCGAAGCAGACCTGTGGACGACGCTGAGTTGGTGGTTGAAATCCAACAGCAGGTCAGCGAGTTGCCCAGCTATGGCTACCGTCGTGTCTGGGGATTACTGCGCCGGGAGCGTGAAACCCAGTCGCTGCCGGCGATCAACGTGAAGCGGGTGTACCGAGTCATGCGTGATCACAATCTGTTGCTTGAGCGCCGACTCAAACAGCCCGGCGTGCCACGTCGGCACGAAGGCCGTATTGCGGTGAAAACCAGTGATACGCGGTGGTGCTCGGATGGTTTTGAGTTCCGCTGCGAGGACGGCGCCAAGCTAAGCGTGACCTTCGCCTTGGACTGCTGTGATCGCGAGGCCATCGGCTGGGTCGCGAGCCCGACCGGGTACAGCGGCGATGACATCCGCGATTTGATGCTGGAAAGCGTGGAGAAGCGCTTCGGTGATCAACTGCCCGCCACGCCGGTGCAATGGCTAAGCGACAACGGCTCGGCCTACACCGCCGAACAGACGCGCCTGTTTGCACGGCAGATCGGCTTGCAACCGGTGACCACGCCAGTGCGCAGCCCGCAGAGCAACGGTATGGCCGAGAGCTTCGTGAAGACGATCAAGCGTGACTACGTGGCGCACATGCCCAAGCCGGATCGAGAAACGGCGCTGCGTAACCTGGCCATTGCCTTCGAACACTACAACGAGCAGCATCCGCACAGCGCCTTGAACTATCGCTCACCGAGGGAGTTCAGGCGATTGGCGGCAGCATCAATTTAACAGGGAGTTGGTGTCCGGTTTTGTAGGGGCAAGTCCACTCAACACATTCCTCTGCAGAACGTGATGAGCCGATTTGACTTCCACTTTACGTATTCAGCGTAATGTCTCGCGACTATGAGCCTTAAATGTAAGCTTCCGCCCAACACACCTTGCGTGATTAAACGGGCGCCCACTTGTGCGGCAACAGATCCTAATCTCACTCGCGCGCTGCGTCGGCAGGCGAGTGAGAATATCCTTCAAGTAAGCTTACGGATTACGCCCGTAGAGCCGTGCCGACTGGATCACACTCATGATTCAACGGGGTGAAAATTATGGCGAACCCGGCGGACGAGCCGACTTGCAGAATTAGTTTCGCCGGCAGCAGCGATGATGCCGAAAGCCGCTGCTCCGCTGGGCAGCAGCACCCCATAGGAAGTTGAAGAAAACCCGCCACGTGTAATCACCGTGGCCACCGCGTTGGCGGTGTCGTGGAAACCGTCCACGAACTCGAAGCCCGATGCAATCAGCCGCGCCACGCCCAGCAGCAGACACGGTGTCCAGGTAATGACCACGGTGCCAATTTCGTGCATGTCCTGCATCAGGCTATAGGCGTAAATTGCAGTCCGATGCCCAACACTGCGAAAAAGACCACCAGGGTAATCATGCTCGGCTTCCGATCGAGTTGCGGTCTTGAGCCGTGGGAGGTCGAACTCGATCAATCCTCGGCCTAGGTCTGGGCCGTCATGATGAAATCCGGTTCATTGACGATGAGAATGTGGGGCGCTCGGTCTAGGGCACCCCCTGTTCGCCTGTCTTAATAGACCTGAGGCACGATGAGTTCCGGTGGCGTCGGACTGCGGGAGTAGTCTTCCTGTCGAACGCGTTGCGGCAGTTCGATCACCGGAAGCTCAACTTCTTCATAGGGCATCTGCCCGAGAAGGTGATGGATGCAGTTGAGTCGGGCTTTCTTCTTGTCATCGGCTTGCACTACCCACCATGGAGCTTCGGCGATGTGGGTGCGCTCAAGCATAATTTCCTTGGCCTTGGTATAGGCTTCCCAGCGCCGACGGGATTCCAGATCCATGGGGCTGAGTTTCCACTGCTTGAGCGGGTCGTGAATGCGACTGAGAAAGCGCAGATGCTGTTCCTGATCGGAAATGGAGAACCAATATTTGATCAACTGAATACCGGAACGGGCAAGCATCCGTTCGAACTCCGGCACGGTACGGAAGAATTCTTCGTACTGATCGGCGTTGCAAAAGCCCATGACTTGTTCGACCCCTGCGCGGTTGTACCAACTACGGTCGAACAGCACGATTTCACCCGCTGCCGGCAGGTGCGAGACGTAGCGCTGGAAGTACCATTGAGTACGTTCGCGGTCATTGGGTGCAGGCAGGGCGGCGACACGACAGACCCGAGGATTAAGTCGTTGGGTAATGCGCTTGATAACGCCGCCTTTGCCGGCAGCATCACGTCCTTCGAACAGGATCACTACTTTGTGGCCAGTCTTGACCACCCAGCTTTGTAGCTTTACCAGTTCGCCTTGCAGGCGGAATAGTTCGCTGAAATAAAGTCGTCGAGCTTCCTTCTCACTACCTTCCTTAACGTGCTCATCGAACAGAGCATTTAGGTCATGCCCATCTTCGGATAATTCCAGTTCCAGCTCTTCGTCACTGTGATCCAGCAGCTCGCGATGGATGCGCTGTATCAACGTGTCTTCGGTTGAGGACATGAGAGAAACTCGCGTGGATGGCTTGGCTAAATAATAGTCGAAATTTGTTACGAGGTAATTACATCAGTTTGTGTTTCACGATCGTTACATATAGCTGAAACACTTAATCCAGCCAAATATGGGTGGATTTTCTTGTATCGATTTTATCGTGATGAGGTAGATTTCCGCGATAGAAGCAGACAATTTCTATCCTGATATCCAAGCGTGAAGTCGCTATCTAGCCCCCTTTCGCATGATGATTGGCCAATCGGTCAAACGAAATCAGCGATTCGTGATTAGGAAGTGAAAAGTCTGCGTGAACCAGTTCGTTTGACGAAGGGAGTTCAGGGAAGGGGGCGCTCTTGACAAAATGGCGTTGGATTGGGGGGGAGGGGGGGCAAGCGCTCGCGCGATTTGGCCAAAAGTTGCGTGGATTTGAGGTCGGTCGGGTAAGGCTGTGGCGTAAGGGGCCGGGGAACACACCTTCCGAGCCCGAGCAATAAGGGCGATTGTGTCCGCGTATTTTTAAGCGGACGCAATTACCCTTAATGCCAGGATCGTCATGCGCCAACGTAAGTCATACCCGAAATCCTTCAAGACCCAAGTCGTCCAAGAGTGCGAGCAGCCCGGTGTTTCCGTGGCAGCTATTGCGATGAGTCACGGGATTAATGCCAATGTCGTGCGCCGGTGGATACCGCTTTACCGTGATCAGCAGGCAGTCGCGCTGCCAGCTTTCATTCCTTTGAAAGTCGCGCCGGTTGAACCAAAACAAAAGACCGAAGCATCGGCGATCATTGAGCTGGCGCTTGGCGAGCAATCGCTCATCGTGAAATGGCCAACTTCCGACCCTGACGGATGCGCCCGCTTTGTCCGAGGGCTTGTCCTATGATCCGCATCGATTCCATCTGGCTCGCCACCGAGCCGATGGACATGCGCGCCGGTACCGAGACGGCATTGGCCAGGGTGATCGCGGTGTTTGGTGCGGCGAAGCCGCACTGTGCTTATCTATTTGCCAACCGCCGCGCCACGCGCATGAAAGTTCTGGTGCATGACGGCTTCGGGATCTGGCTGGCGGCTCGGCGTTTGAACCAAGGCAAGTTCCATTGGCCAGGCATTCGCCAAGGCTCTGAAATGGAGTTGGATACCGAACAACTCCAGGCTCTGGTGTTGGGTCTGCCATGGCAACGCGCGGGCTCCGGCGGTGCGATCACACTGCTTTAACGGCTGCCATTAGCCTATCCGTCTATCGCCGCGAACTGTTTGCTCTGGCAAAATCGGCGCCATGACTTCGCTCCCCAATCTCGACCACCTTACCCCTGAACAACTGCGTGCTTTGGCGGCGCAGTTGTTACAGCGTGTCGAGACGCTCGACCATCAAGTCGACACACTGGGTAAGACGGTCGAGACGATGGGCAGGAAGATCAACCGCGATCAAACGGTTATCGAGAAGCTCACCCACGAGATCGCACAACTCAAGCGTTTGAAGTTTGCCAAGCGCAGTGAGCAGATGAATCCTGAGCAGGCCTGCTTGCTCGATGACCTGATCGATACCGATATCGCGGCGATTGAAGCAGAGCTTCAAGCCTTGCAAACAGTGCTGGCTCCGACCGAGAAAAAGCAAAAGCCCAAACGCACTGCTTTGCCGGCAGAGTTTCCACGCACGCTAATCCATCACGAACCGGACAACACTCACTGCCCATGTGGCTGCGCACTCAAGCGTATCGGTGAGGACGTCAGCGAAAAGCTGGACTACACGCCCGGCGTGTTTACCGTTGAGCGCCATGTCCGTGGCAAGTGGGTCTGTGATGACTGCGAAACGCTGATCCAGGCGCCGGTTCCGGCGCAGGTCATCGACAAGGGAATCCCCACTGCCGGGTTACTTGCCCACGTCATGATCGCGAAGTTTGCTGACCACCTGCCTCTTTACCGTCAGGAATCGATCTTCGGCCGTGCCGGCTTGGCGATTCCACGTTCAACTTTGGCTCAATGGGTGGGTGTGACTGGGGTGCAGTTGCAACCTCTGGTCGATGCACTGCGCGACGTAGTGCTTGGACAGCAGGTTATTCATGCCGATGAAACACCCGTGCAGATGCTCGTGCCGGGCTCAAAGAAAACCCACCGCTCTTATGTGTGGGCCTACGCCACAAGCCAGTTTTGCGAAATAGCAGCTGTTGTTTATGACTTCAGCCCCAGCCGTGCTGGTGAACATGCTCGCAACTTCCTGCAAGACTGGAAGGGCAAGCTGGTGTGTGATGATTTTGGCGGCTACAAGGCCAGCTTCGCACTCGGCGTGACCGAGATCGGATGCATGGCCCATGCGCGACGCAAGTTCTTCGAACTGCACGCGACCAACAAGAGCATGCTCGCTGAACAGGCCCTGCGTTACATCCAGTTGCTTTACGAAATCGAGAGTGAAGTGCGTGACCTGGAACCGGATTTACGGCGCCGAATACGGCAAGAAAAAGCCGTACCGGTGATGGATATGCTGCATGCCTGGATGATGGCCCAGCGCGATCTCGTGCCTGAAGGCTCAGCCATCAGCAGAGCACTGGATTACAGCCTGAAACGCTGGGCAGCGTTGTCGCGCTACCTCGATGACGGGGCTGTACCCATTGACAATAATTGGGCGGAGAACCAGATCCGGCCTTGGGCGTTGGGGCGCAAAAACTGGCTCTTCGCAGGTTCGCTGCGCAGCGGCAAACGGGCGGCCGCGATTATGAGTTTGATCCAGTCTGCGCGGCTCAACGGGCATGATCCGTATGCGTATCTGAAGGACGTGCTCACGCGCCTGCCGACGCAGCGCGCGAGTGATATCGACCAGTTGCTGCCGCATAGGTGGCAGCCGGTCTAATCACGCAAGGCGTGATGCCCGGACGCATACGCTGTGGCCGCCAGTGACGTGCGTGAAGCGGCCAACGCTCAACTATTTTTGGCCAGTGCAGAGCGACACTTGGGTTTTCGTATTGACGTTATCTCTGGGCATAAAGAGGCTACCTGGTG
Organism: Pseudomonas sp. LBUM1649; assembly: GCF_059716155.1. Lineage (NCBI taxonomy): Bacteria > Pseudomonadati > Pseudomonadota > Gammaproteobacteria > Pseudomonadales > Pseudomonadaceae > Pseudomonas > Pseudomonas sp. LBUM1649. The sequence continues at coordinate 3,644,586 of NZ_CP166807.1, read as the reverse complement.
TAGGCCGGTGTTGCTCGCGATTCCCAGTGTAGAGAGCATGCGGTTGGTGGTGGGTATCGGCGGCGGTTCAACCGAATGTAAGCGTTCTGGGAACACACCTTCCGAACTCCAGCATTAAGGGTGATGGTGTCCGCTATTTTTTAAGCGGACGCAGTAGCCCTTAACGTCAGGATTTCCATGCGCCAACGAAGCTCTTACCCTAAACCGTTCAACGCCCAGGTTGTTCTCTACCTTCACCGTATGACCGGACGATAGGCGTTTAGCAAGCGGCAGGATTACTAGCGAAACTGCCAGGCCATAGTTAGTTAGCTAACCAGACGAGCCGGGTCGGCGAGATATTTTGCTAATTCGAACTTCATAAAATCTTAACAAAATTGCTGCATAGTTTGGGAGCCCGTTATCAGGAGTTTCTTCGATGAAAAGTTTGATGAAGTCTGCTGCGCTCGCCGTTACGGTCTCTCTTTGTGCCACCTCAGTGTCTTTTGCTGAAGAAAGCGTCCGCCTCACAGGTTCCGGCGCCAGCTTTCCGGCACCGATTTACCTCACCTGGTTCAAGGATTTCAGCAAAAAAACCGCTGGCGTCACCGTGGATTACCAGTCCAAGGGTAGCGGGGCGGGCATACAGGACTTCCTCAACAACACCGTTGATTTCGCGGCCAGTGACTCGGCAATGAAAGACGAAGACATTGCCAAGGTTGCCGAGGGCGTGCAATTGCTGCCGATGACTGCGGGTGAAATCGTGTTGGCCTATAACCTCCCGGGCAGTCCTAAAGGGCTTAAACTGCCACGCGACGTTTACTCCAACATTTTCCTGGGCAAGATCACCCAGTGGAACGATCCGCAGATCGTCGCGGCCAATCCGGAACTGAAACTGCCTGATATGCCGATCACGGTTGTCGTACGTGCAGACTCCAGCGGTACTACCGCTGTATTCACCAAGCACATGGCGGCAATCAATCCAGAGTTCAATAAGGCGTTAGGTGAAGGCAACACGGTCAACTGGCCGGCCAGCGACAAATTCATCAAGTCGCCTAAGAACGATGGTGTGACAGCCACCGTACGCCAGACTCCGGGAGCCATTGGCTACATTGAATACGGCTTTGCCAAGCTGGCCAAGGTCGACTTTGCCCAGTTGCAGAACAAGGCCGGTACGTACGTTGTGCCGAACGCGGAAAGCGGTGCCGAGGCTCTGGCTGCGGTGAAGATGCCGGAAAGCCTGGTGGCCTGGCTGCCTGATCCAGATGGTGCCAAGTCCTACCCGATCACTTCCTACACCTGGATGATCTTCCGCAAGCACAATGAGAACCCGGCCAAAGCCAAAGCGATGCGTGAAATGGTCGAATACAGCCTGACTGAGGGTCAGAAAATTGCCGATTCGATGGGTTACATTCCCCTGCCGCAAGCGATTATCGATCAGGTTCGCAAAGCTTCTGCCAACATCCAGTAATGCTCGCGAGGCTTCATCCGGCGTGCGCTGAGTGCCTCGCCGGGCAGGGCTCCCCCCACACTCCGGAGTTAGCCAATGAACAAACCTTTTGTCGTACCGGTTAACCCGGACTCTGCCTGCCAGCCACCCTCTGCGAAGGATTTTATGGTTGATCGCACCTTCCGTGCGCTTGCACGTATAGGTGTAGTTCTCGTTCTGGCGTTGGTATTTGCCTTGATATTCGAGGTGGGGCGCAAGGCCATTCCAGGCATGGAAAAGCACGGTCTGGACGTCCTTTTCGGTACCGTCTGGGATGTTAATCAGGGCAAGTACGGCATTCTGCCGGCCATTTGGGGCACGCTCTACAGTGCCTTGATCGCGTTGATGATCGCAGGCTTTTTCGGCGTCAGCATGGCGATTTTCTTGACCCAGGATTTCCTGCCCGCCCAGCTTGCAGCCGTCTTTCGCACCATCGTCGAATTACTCGCGGCCATCCCCAGCGTCGTTTACGGCCTGTGGGGGATCTACGTGGTGATCCCGGCGATTCGGCCCCTGACGGCGTGGTTGCACAGCGAACTGGGCTGGATACCCTTTTTCGGCACGTCCTTGAGCGGGCCGGGATTGCTACCTGCCTCGTTGGTACTTGCCATCATGATCCTGCCGACCATTGCTGCTGTTTCGCAGGATGCCCTCACTGGTGTACCGATGAAAACCAAGCAGGCGGCCTATGGCATGGGTACCACCCATTGGGAAGCGATTCTCAAGGTGATGGTGCCATCCGCTGCCACCGGCATTTTCGGCTCATTGGTACTGGGCCTGGGCCGGGCGCTGGGTGAAACGATGGCCCTGGCCATGCTGGTAGGCAACGCGAACAATATTTCCCTTTCTCTGTTTGCACCAGCCAATACGCTGGCGGCCTTGTTAGCGCTGAATTTCCCCGAAGCAGGGCCAAACGAGATCGAGGTTTTAATGTATGCCGCACTGATCCTGATGTTGATCACGCTCATAGTGAATGTCATCGGATCCATGATAATGGTCTATGCCCAGCGGGGTACCAAATGATGAGTGACCTCACTTCTCGTACAGACGCGTTGCCTAGCCTGCAGCGCAAGTTTGAAGGCCGCGCCCTGCGCAGCCTGGTGTTGAGCACGCTGGTCTGGGGTGGTGCTCTATTGGCCAGTGTGCCCCTCATTTCCGTGCTTTACATGCTGATCACGCGTGGAGGCGCTCGTCTCAGCCTGGAAGTATTCACCGAACTACCGCCGACCGGTTTCGAGACTGGCGGCGGCTTTGGCAATGCGATGGCAGGCACTTTTGTCATGGTCGGTATCGCGGCAGCAATTGCGGTGCCGGTCGGCATCATGGCTGCCATTTTTCTGGCTGAACTGGGGCCGGACAGTAAGCTGGCCAATGCCGCGCGCTTCGCCGCCAAGATGCTCACGGGGCTGCCTTCGATTTTAGCCGGGGTTTTTGCCTACGCCCTGGTGGTGATGACCACCGGTACCTACTCGGCACCGGCGGGTGGCGTGGCACTGGCAGTGCTGATGCTGCCTATCGTCGTGCTTACGGCTGAAGAGTCGATGAAAATGGTGCCGAAGATCATGAAGGATGCCGCCTACGGCATGGGCTGCACCCGCTCGCAGGTGATCTGGAAAATCGTACTGCCTACCGGCATGCCAGCAATCCTAACCGGCGTCATGCTGGCCGTGGCGCGCGCAGCGGGCGAGACTGCGCCGTTGTTGTTTACTGCGCTGTTCAGCAACTACTGGATCTACCACGAAGGCACCCTGTCAGTAATGAATCCGACGGCATCGCTTGCCGTTCTGATTTATAACTTCTCCGGCATGCCCTTCGACAACCAGCTTGAGCTCGCATGGGCGGCTTCGCTGGTGCTGGTGATGATCGTATTAGTCGTGAATGTCGTCAGCCGCATTTTCGGTAAGCCTAAGTTTTGAGAGTGGGAGCATCTGAATCATGAATACAATATCTATGCAAAAAGCCTCCCCCGTTGACGCCCAGGCTCCAGTGGTTATGGACTGCAAGCTGGACAAGATTTTCTATGGCAACTTCATGGCGGTACGTGATAGCCATGTGCCGATCGAAAAAAACAAGATCACCGGATTCATCGGCCCTTCCGGCTGCGGCAAAAGCACTGTGCTGCGCAGCCTCAATCGGATGAACGATCTGGTGAGAGGCTTCCGTTTCGAGGGCCATGTGCATTTCCTCGGGCAAGACGTCTATGGCAAGGGTGTTGATCCAGTGGTGGTGCGCCGCTATATCGGCATGGTGTTTCAACAGCCGAACCCGTTCTCGATGAGCATTTTCGATAACGTCGCTTTTGGCCTGCGCCTCAATCGCTACAAAGGCGATCTGGGTGACCGCGTAAAACACGCCCTGCAGGGCGCCGCGCTGTGGGATGAAGTAAAGGACAAGCTCAAGGTCAGCGGTCTGTCTCTCTCCGGCGGGCAGCAACAACGCCTGTGTATCGCCCGCGCCATCGCCACCGAACCGGAAGTCCTGTTGCTGGATGAGCCGTGCTCGGCACTCGACCCGATTGCCACCCGCCGTGTCGAGGAACTGATGGTCGAGTTGAAAAAGGATTACACCATCGCTCTGGTCACCCACAATATGCAGCAGGCAATACGTGTCGCTGACACGACGGCATTCTTCTCGGTTGATATTTCGCAGGGCACGCGCACCGGCTATCTGGTTGAGATGGGCCCGACTACCCAGATTTTCGACAGTCCGCGCGAACAAATGACAGGGGACTACATCAGCGGCAAGTTCAGCTAGCCAACCGTCCGGTAAAGGCCGCATGCTGCCAAGGGCCAAACTGCATTGGCGTGCATCCGGTCGTTTTACTTTCGCACACATCTTTGCTTCGGTATTGCCAATGTCTGCAAAGCTTCGCCTTGATTTGCCAGCGATTGAACGTGCACTGCGTGAGGTGCAGGGCCGCTTTGCTGAGCTCAGCAGGCACTTTACCGAGCCGCGTGATCCCTTGACTGACGAAGTGCTGCAGAACGTGCTTGATGGTTATGCCTTGATTGACGACTACGTCGCACGTGATGTCGACCTGTTTGATCTTCAGCACCTGAACCTGATGCTGGAGATCAATGCCACGGTTCTCTGCGGCCGAGACCCGGCGCGCCGACTGGAATTCGCTCAACACCTTGCCGCTACCGAGGAACACTTCTTCAACAACATTGAGGGTGGAATTAAGGATTTGTTCAATTGGTACCACGCGTATCGCAGTGAGTCAGTCTGGAAGCGTGCGGCCGGTGTTTATGTTCGAATTCTCAGCAAGCCGCAATTGTTCATTGAAGGCAATAACCGCAGTGGGTCGCTCATTGTCAGCTATTTGCTCATGCGCGCAGGGCGACCTCCGTTCGTGCTGACGGTAGACAACGCCGAGGGCTACTTCAACCCATCATCGGTTATACGCAATTCCGCCAAGCATGGTGTCAAGGCGTTGTACGAATTGCCCAAGATCAAGAAAAAATATGCAGCCTTCCTAGAAGAACAGGCCCCTGATTCAATGAAGTTTTTTCTGAGCGACAAACGATTGTCCCTCTATCAGGGGGCACGTTGATGAAAGGCTATCCAACTCTCAACAAATGCCGGATTTTCAGAAGTCAGGTGTGGCAAGCATTCAAGTGTCTTATCCCGATGCACTTGCTCAGGCGTCGGCACATACGTATTTCGTTTGATATAGATGACACGTTGGCCTGTCAGCTTTACCACTGCGCAGCCGAGCAAAGCAAGCTGCCGGTGTTTGTTCATCGTTGGTTCGGCGAACCGTTGCGTATTGGAACACGCACTCTGACCCGAGAGTTACGTCGCCGGGGATGCAGCATCTGGGTCTACACCTCTTCAGGTCGGACACCGTCCTACATCAGGCGTTGGCTATTACTGTACGGTGTCCGCATCGACGGGGTGGTCAACAGCGTTCGGCATAACCATGCCCTAACGGTACACGGGCTCTCGAACTCACCCTCGAAATTTCCGCCAGCGTTCGGTATCGACTTGCATGTCGATGATTCCGAGGGCGTGCAGATTGAAGGCTATGATCACGGTTTTCGCGTCGTTGTAGTACGTCCTGATGATGAGAATTGGGCGCAGAGAGTCTTAGATGCAGTAGCTGAAGTCCAGGCACAGCTAGCCTGTCAGCATCCGCTCAGACACAAGGAACAAGCGCAACAACGCTCAGAAATTTTTTCTTCCTAAGTTTCGATACGTCTGAAATTTTTTGATCATTCGCAGCAGTATCTGGCGCCACAGAGTGACCCGCCAGCCATGCGAGCAGTCCTGGAATCGCTACGTTCCTGCGCAGATAAATGCAGAGTGCGGCCGAAAGCGGCTGGAAAATCAACGGATCAGGTACAGACTGTTAACAAACAATGAAACTCGATAGCGACCACAGGCCGGACAATCTCTCTCCTCCCACGGGCCATGACACTGGATGCGTTCAGCGACACCAGCACAAATAAGACAGCTCATGGGATCACCAGATGCACTCGTATTGACGCTAATGGAGAGCGGGCAGATTTTCGATGTGAGCAAAACAAGGATTTGGATTGCCAGCAAGCGCAAGGAAGTAGCTATTCCTTCCATTGAGATCCATGAGGCGATACTGGTGCCGTGAATTGGTTTTTGTCTGAGCGAGATGGATGTCCCCGGCGCGCATTCGCTTTTAATGTTCGCAACGCATCAAAGCGCATATGGCTGAAGCCTACCAAGGCGCCAATTCAGTTACTCGACAGGCTTTGTCTACGTAGGGGATGGAATCACTCCGGTGTCATCAACACCGCGAGCGTCATCTTGATGAACTCCTCGTTTTTACTGATTGTGTCCAGAGCTCCTCGAACGTTGCCAGCGACCTCGGCGGATCCCCGTTGCTCGACCCAAAGCGTGAGTTCCATGATAGCGGCCTCAAGGGCGAGCTGGTTTTGATTGATCTTGAAAAGCAGGGAAGGGAGTAGGTCTGCGTTCGACATTGTGGTTCCTCCATGGAAAGAGGACAGCGTAGCAGGCTGGTGCTATCCCGATTCAAGCGGCCTAACGTGTGAGGTCATGGCTTCCATAATGAAAACCCGCACTCCAAGCAGCTCCGCACAGGGGCGAGTGAGATGCCGTATAGGCTCAGTAGCGGGGCGCACGCATTTCTAACTGTCTTGGATGTTCAGCATTCAATGTCGAGCAAATAGCGTCTGCCTCGGCCCTGGCCTTGAACACGCCATGCTTACTGGCTGAACCTCCTTCGACAAGATCAACAACCCTGTATCGCTTGCTGCCATCGTCCAGTGTGGTGGTTTCAATCACTCTGAATCTTGCGTGCATGGGTGCTTTCCGTGCATGACATTGGTGACGTAGAAGTACCGGCAAAGCGAGACGATTTCAAGAACGAAGCGGGCTTAAGCTGAGACAATTTATGACGGTGCACCATTCACATCACATGAAGCACGGTTTGGCAGTAGGTGCCGTGTTGAGTCATTTTTCCTATAGTCGATGCTTCGGGCCAGCAGGGCCCGGCTAAGCTTTAGGTTTTTCTCTTGGGGGTACAGATGCTGTCATCGATCAAAGAGTACCTACCAGGCCCACCAACGCCTGGAAACATTTGGTCAACCTTAGGACTGCCCTCGCGCGGCACAACCCTTCATGACTTCATACACCGAGGCCTTCCTTACGAGTATTTCAATCTGATAGCGAGCAATCTGAAGGTCGAGCGAAAGGTCATTTCTCAGGCTATCGGCATATCTCCTGCATCACTAGCACGTAGGGCAAAAACGGGACGCTTCAGCACCGTTGAAAGCGACCGCTTGGTCGCATTGATAGCGGTCTTTGAGCAAGCCCTTTACCTGTTCGAAAGCGATGTCGCCGCTGCAACGGAATGGATGAGCACGCCGGTTCGTGGACTTGGTTCGAAGCGTCCTCTGGATATGATGAGGACGAGGGTGGAGACGAACGCTGTGCTCGATCTTATCGGCCGACTGCAGAGGGGAGTTCTTGTGTGAGATTCGGTAGGCGACTTGTTAGGCTGTGGAGCTAAAGCTACTACGGCTATCGCTCCTTCGTAAGCGTCCGCCGAAGTCACCTTGCATGACTCAGGCAGATACCCACTGATGCGGCAGCAGTTGGTCGATCTCACTCGCTCGCTGCATCGGCAACCGCGTCAGCACATCTTTGAGATAGGCATACGGATCATGCCCATTCATACGCGCTGACTGGATCAAGCTCATGATCGCCGCCGCTCGTTTGCCGCTGCGAAGCGACCCGGCAAACAACCAGTTTGAACGCCCGAGCGCCCACGGCCGGATCTGATTCTCGACTGGGTTGTTGTCGATGGGCACGGCCCCATCTTCCAGGTAGCGCGTCAGCGCGACCCAGCGTTTAAGGCTGTAATCCAAGGCTTTGGCCGTCGCTGATCCGTTGGGTACAAGATCGCGCTGGGCCAACATCCAGTCGTGCAGCGCTTTCGCTAACGGCGCAGCTTTTTCTTGCCGTATCCGCCAGCGATCCTCATCACTCATGTCGCACGCTTGGCGTTCAACTTCGTACAAGCCGCCAATCGAGTGCAGTGCCTGTGCTGCCAACTGACTTTTATTCGCCACGTGCAGATCGAAAAACTTGCGGCGTGCGTGGGCCATGCAACCAATTTCGATCATGCCCTTCTCGAAACCGGCTTTGTAGCCAGCAAAATCGTCGCACACCAGCTTGCCGTTCCACGAGCCGAGGAAGTTACGTGCATGCTCACCGGCGCGGCTCGGGCTGAAGTCATAAACCACTGCCTTAAACGCCGAAAACGGCGTGGTGCAGTAAGCCCAGACATAAGCGCGGTGAGTTTTCTTCTCTCCGGGCGCAAGCATCTGCACCGGAGTTTCGTCAGCATGGACAACTCGTTGGGCCAGAACAGCTTCTCGCAAGGCATCAACCAATGGCTGAAGCTGTACACCGGTCTGCCCAACCCATTGCGCGAGAGTTGAACGCGCGATGGCTAAGCCGGCGCGGCCAAAGATTTTCTCCTGCCGGTACAGCGGCAAGTGGTCGGCGAATTTCGCCACCATTACGTGAGCGAGCAGACCTGCTGTAGGTATTCCCTTGTCGATTACCTGGGCCGGCACCGGTGCCTGGATCAGTGTTTCGCACTGACGGCAGGCCCATTTTCCACGCACATGCTGTTCGACGGTGAACACGCCCGGCGTGTAATCCAGCTTCTCGCTGACGTCCTCGCCGATGCGCTGAAGTTGGCAGCCGCAGGCGCACTGGATGTTTTCCGGTTCGTGATGAATTACGGTGCGTGGAAACTGCGGTGGCAGCGGCGCGCGCTTGGGTTGCTGGCGCTTCTCTTCTGGGCCGGGAGCTGGTCGGAGGGCCTTCAACTCGGCGTCGATAGCCTCAAGATCAGTGTTGAGCAGATCGTCGAGCAAGTTGTCTTGCTCAGGGCTGATCTGCTCGCTGCGCTTGGCAAACCTGTGCCGCTTGAGGATGGCGATCTCGTGGGTCAGCTGTTCGATGATGGTTTGTTCGCGGTGGATCTTTCTGCCCATGGTGTCGACCTTCGACATCAACTGCGCAGCGAATGCACGCAGTTGGTCGGGGGTCATCTGATCGATATTGGGCGAAGAAGTCATGCCTTGGATTTTACCAAAGCAGATCGCTTGCGGCAGTAGGCCAAGAATCTAATTACAGTTTTTACAGCAGTGTGATTGTGCCGGCAGCACCAACACGCTGCCAAGGCAAACCTAATACCAAGGCCTGAAGTTGCTCGGTATCCAGCTCTATCTCACAGCCCTAGCTCTTGAGTTCATACGTGAAGCACCCTCTGCACATCACGCAATTGAGGGCGCCATAGAAGACGTGCGCCGAGCCGTACCTAACGCACGCTTGATCGAGGCACCTCTCGCTCCATCACTGACTGCAGGCGGCCTTCCGTGAGTGCGTCAAGGGCGCGCCATTGCGGCTGTCTCATTTATCCTTGGCGCGTTACCAAGCTGTCCGCTATCCCAGGCTTCAGTGAGCTCTTCTATTCGATCCGCAATCTGAGGCGTTTTTGAGTAAGCGTCCGGCGAAGTCACCTACCCGATCCCAGCGATAAGGGCGATGTTGTCCACTTAAAAATACGTGGACACTATCGCCCCTATCATCAGGATTGCCATGCGCCAAAGAACCTCTTATCCCAAACCCTTTAAAGCCCAGATCGTCCAAGAATGCCTGCAACCTGGCGTGTCGATGGCCAGCGTGGCCCTGCGTCACGGCATTAACGCCAACCTGGTTCGAAAGTGGATACCTGCTTATCGTGATCATCAGGCGCCGGCTTTGCCTGCTTTTGTTCCGATGACGCTTGCGCCCGCAACCCAGCCCGATCAGCAGATGTCGGTCAACATCGAGGTTCCTTTCGGGCCGCAAAAACTCACTGTGAAGTGGCCATCCTCAGATCCTGACGGGTGTGCTCGTTTTGTCCGTGAGCTTGCCAAGTGATCCGCATCGATGCCATCTGGCTCGCCACCGAGCCCATGGATATGCGTGCAGGTACCGAGACCGCGTTGGCCAGAGTGATTGCAGTATTCGGTGCGGCGAAGCCGCACTGTGCTTATCTCTTTGCCAATCGACGTGCTAACCGAATGAAAGTCCTGGTTCATGACGGGATTGGTGTTTGGCTGGCTGCACGGCGGTTGAACCAAGGCAAATTCCACTGGCCAGGCATTCGGCAAGGCTGTGAGATAGAGCTGGATACCGAGCAACTTCAGGCCTTGGTATTAGGTTTGCCTTGGCAGCGTGTTGGAGCTGCCGGCACAATCACACTGCTGTAAAAACTGTAATTAGATTTTTGGCCTACTGCCGCAAGCGATCTGCTTTGGTAAAATCCAAGGCATGACTTCTTCGCCCAATATCGATCAGATGACCCCCGACCAACTGCGTGCATTCGCTGCGCAGTTGATGTCGAAGGTCGACACCATGGGCAGAAAGATCCACCGCGATCAAACCATCATCGAACAGCTGACCCACGAGATCGCCATCCTCAAGCGGCACAGGTTTGCCAAGCGCAGCGAGCAGATCAGCCCTGAGCAAGGCAACTTGCTCGACGATCTGCTCAACACTGATCTTGAGGCTATCGACGCCGAGTTGAAGGCCCTCCGACCAGCTCCCGGCCCAGAAGAGAAGCGCCAGCAACCCAAGCGCGCGCCGCTGCCACCGCAGTTTCCACGCACCGTAATTCATCACGAACCGGAAAACATCCAGTGCGCCTGCGGCTGCCAACTTCAGCGCATCGGCGAGGACGTCAGCGAGAAGCTGGATTACACGCCGGGCGTGTTCACCGTCGAACAGCATGTGCGTGGAAAATGGGCCTGCCGTCAGTGCGAAACACTGATCCAGGCACCGGTGCCGGCCCAGGTAATCGACAAGGGAATACCTACAGCAGGTCTGCTCGCTCACGTAATGGTGGCGAAATTCGCCGACCACTTGCCGCTGTACCGGCAGGAGAAAATCTTTGGCCGCGCCGGCTTAGCCATCGCGCGTTCAACTCTCGCGCAATGGGTTGGGCAGACCGGTGTACAGCTTCAGCCATTGGTTGATGCCTTGCGAGAAGCTGTTCTGGCCCAACGAGTTGTCCATGCTGACGAAACTCCGGTGCAGATGCTTGCGCCCGGAGAGAAGAAAACTCACCGCGCGTATGTCTGGGCTTACTGCACCACGCCGTTTTCGGCGTTTAAGGCAGTGGTTTATGACTTCAGCCCGAGCCGCGCCGGTGAGCATGCACGTAACTTCCTCGGCTCGTGGAACGGCAAGCTGGTGTGCGACGATTTTGCTGGCTACAAAGCCGGTTTCGAGAAGGGCATGATCGAAATTGGTTGCATGGCCCACGCACGCCGCAAGTTTTTCGATCTGCACGTGGCGAATAAAAGTCAGTTGGCAGCACAGGCACTGCACTCGATTGGCGGCTTGTACGAAGTTGAACGCCAAGCGTGCGACATGAGTGATGAGGATCGCTGGCGGATACGGCAAGAAAAAGCTGCGCCGTTAGCGAAAGCGCTGCACGACTGGATGTTGGCCCAGCGCGATCTTGTACCCAACGGATCAGCGACGGCCAAAGCCTTGGATTACAGCCTTAAACGCTGGGTCGCGCTGACGCGCTACCTGGAAGATGGGGCCGTGCCCATCGACAACAACCCAGTCGAGAATCAGATCCGGCCGTGGGCGCTCGGGCGTTCAAACTGGTTGTTTGCCGGGTCGCTTCGCAGCGGCAAACGAGCGGCGGCGATCATGAGCTTGATCCAGTCAGCGCGTATGAATGGGCATGATCCGTATGCCTATCTCAAAGATGTGCTGACGCGGTTGCCGATGCAGCGAGCGAGTGAGATCGACCAACTGCTGCCGCATCAGTGGGTATCTGCCTGAGTCATGCAAGGTGACTTCGGCGGACGCTTACGTTTTTGATAGGACAAGGCAGCGCGCATTGCCCACAAACTCCTCAATCAGATACACCGCGTCGCCAACATCGAGTTCCAGCTCCTGCAACGCTTTGTCGGGAATTCGAATCGCACCGTCGCCATCCCATTCTTCGATGATGATTTTCATCGGTCGCTTTCTCTCATGTGAGTCTCCGTGACTTTTGAATCGGCAATGGTAACGTGCTTTACGTGCATGCTCAGAGCGCGGCGAGCAAACGTTCTAGCTGTTCACGCTCCCAGGCACTCAATAGGTCGACAGGATCAGCTCCGTCGCGTTACCACGGCCCACGGGAAAACGATCCAACCCTATGCCCGCCAGGCTTGCGCGGTTGCTTAGGTTTGTGATTGCACATGGGATAGCTTGAGCACGAGCGAAACTCACCATACGGCCCTTGTCGATTGACCAGCACGCCGCGTTTACAGACCGGGCAACGATCCTCCTGTATGGGCTCGCCTCGAATGCTGGTGACTTTAACGGCGCCTTCTTTCACCATCTCATCGAGAAACGGTGAGTTTTTTCCCATCACCGTGAACATCGCTACTGAACGACGAGCGCGGGTGAGAGCCACGTAGAATAATCGTCGTTCCTCACTGTGTTGATAGGTATCGCCCGCCGGCATGACCAGTTCCAGCACCGAATCATCACTTTTCACGTTAGGGAATCCCCGAGAAACCATTCCGGGAAGGATTACGTACTCGGCTTCATCCCCTTTGGAGGTATGGATTGTCTTAAACTTAACTTCAATACGATCACCGAAATGGTACTGCCAGCCGTCAGGGATGTATTGCCGATCATTCTTATACCGCCCCAAAACGAATACCGTCACTTTCCCGTTCTTCCCTGCAGGCGCTGCGCCGTCGACCAGGCGATGATAAAGCTCTGATAGGTAATGGTTTATCGCCCCTTGAATCTCGTTTCTTTCTGGGACTTGGAATGCTTGGATAGGTGGATCTATAGCGGGAGTTACTGACGACACTCGTTTTTTTAGCTGGGCAGGATTTTTGGAGACAAAGCGGCTGGATACGTCGCAGATCTCTTGAGGGCATCGGAATGTAGTCTCAAGGCGATAAACCTGTCCGTGACCAAACCAGTCCCGGAAGCCGGTCATGACTGAGATGTCTGCACCTGCAAAGCGGTTGATAGATTGCCAGTCGTCTCCGACAGCAAATAAATGTCGACCGGGCTCAGCCACTAATGCCCTGCAGAGGCGTGCGCGGGCCCTTGAAGCATCCTGGTACTCATCAGCCATTACCAGACTATAAGGGGAGGGATGACCTCGCTCTAGGCTTTCAGCAGCCATATTGATCATGTCCTCAAAATCAATTCCTTTTTCTAAGGACAGAGCCATGTTCCAGCCGTTGATGACCGGGACAGCTAGCTCCAAGAAAGCTTCAAAACGGTACTTGAACGCTCCAGACGGTAAATCTTGCAGGCGCTTAAATAGCAATTCAAATGTGAGGCTGTTGCTTTTGAAGTGCGTGATGAACGTACGGAGTAGCTTGATCAGATCCACATGCTCCATGGGCACCAACCCTTTTGCAGGAATTGGACGGTCTGGATTTGGGTCAAGAATTAGCCCATGAGACGTAAGCTCTTTACTCAAGTGCTTAAAGATTTCGCCGGTCTGCAACTGATGCGAAGTCGTCTCCATGAGGGCTGTACCTAGCTTATGATGCGTTTCTCGTTTCCAAGTAACGCCCTCTAGGTAGTCCTTGAAATGCTCTGGTGCCTGGCCGAGAGCGTCAAGAGCAAAATGTTCGTGGTAAAGGTTGATGCTGGGATAGAAAAAGTCCGGGAAGTATTGGCGGTGCGTAACGGTGGCCGTGTCATGCTCGTAAGACCGCTCGTACTGATATTCGATGCCGTTGTAAAAAAGCCAGTTGGCGATAATCCGCTCCTCTTGGCTTGCAACATGATCACCGTTTAACGACACCAAGCGGCCTTGTCCTTCCTTGTCCCAAGCTTCGAACGATTGATCTTTTCCTGCTGCCGGGACATCCCGTCCAAGTACCAGCCTGAATAGATCCCATTGAGTCCTGAAAGCCTCGGATTGATCCTTAAGATCGTCGACGATGTTCAAGAGCTTCTGGAGGCCGAGTAGGTTTTCAACGGCCCAATCCGGCACATGAGGTTTACGGCCGGTTGCTTCCGCGATGATGGAAAGCCCAAGAGAGTGAAAGGTCTTCGCTTCCACTTGCACGTCTTCTATAGCTATACGCGCGAGTGATTCGGCAACCCGTGCTTGTAGTTCGCCCGCAGCGTCCTTGTTGAACGCCAACATGACAATTGAGCTGGGAGACACCAATTTACGGTGCAGGGCATAGACTGCCTTGGCAACCATGGTCGAAGTCTTGCCAGAGCCTGCTGAAGCGATGACTTGGACGCGATTATCAAAGCAGATTACTGCCCGGGATTGCTCATCTGTAAGCGGCTGGCTTTCGACCTTAGCGAGGAGATCCTTGCATGCATCGAGCTCGTGCAGCATATGCTCGTCGTTTCGTTGAACCCATGCTTCTGGCCAATTACACATCCAGTCGTCAAGATCCTGCTGGACGGCCGCAGCGCGCTCTTGGAGAGAGGACTGAACTTCAGGGGTCTGAAATAATTTAGTTAATGCTTGGTCGTTGATGCTCAGCATCGGCTTGACTGCGAGAAGCGCCTGCTGCATCTCGTGCGTCAGCCAGTGGTGTTCAGAGTCGGCCTCTTTTACTGTCTGCTCAACCGTGCCCAACCACCTTCGGATGGATGAGTAGCATTCGTCAAAGCGGCGTCGACGGGTAATCTGGAGGAGCCGACTTAATTCCTGCGTAAGGCTCGGCTCTTTGGAGTTGGGCAACCCATCCACACGAAATTGGCGGCCCTCGAACAGCGTAATGTCTGTCCAGAGCACGCCTCGATTCACCTCGACCTTGGGGAGGTTGTCAGGCTGTACCTCAACCACCTTGTCGCCAAGCTTCAAAAAAAGCCGATCATCTTCAGCGTTTAAGCGCCATTGATCAGTCTTTGTCAGCAACCGCCCCCAAGCAGATGCTCGCCACTCCATTGTCATCCTGATTCCAGAATCCCAAAAAATTCTAGTCTACATCCTCAACGACGTATGCGCTCGATTACGGCCTTCGCTGGCTGGCAGCCAGCCAGATCTGCTTTGGACGGATAGACCTGCGATGACTCCCCGATGCGATAAAATCCCCTTATGGTTAACCCCGCCCCTCCAGGGCGAGCCAGAATCAGCTCAGTGAGTGACCTTTAACTGGCTCGGGATCCAAACTCGGTGATCCAGTTGTGTAGGGTAGTCACATCGCTTTCGAACACATCGAGCTCAAGGGCAATGCTTGGCATCTCCTCAGACTGGGCGTGCTCGAAAACTGAGTATCGGGTCATCAGGTCGTCAATGAAGACGCAGTCCTCATTGGTGATCTTGGCAACCTTGTGCAGTTTGTTTTGGGTGTTGATCGCACGTCGAAAACGACCCACGACATCAGCGAGATTCAAGGATGCTGAGCTCCCATTTCTCGCTCGGATCGACCGATCCGCCGGACGGTCTGTTAGTCGTTACGTGTCTGTTCAAGCCGCTTATCAAGCTCGCTTGGCGGCAAGTTCGGCGTCGAGTGAAGCGTCAGCCAGACGGCCCGCAGAATGTTGATCGCGGCCATGTTCAGGTGTTGTTCGGCGGCGTGCAGGGCCAGTTCGGCTGCCAGGCGCTTGTCGGCAGCACTGAGGTGCGCCGTTTTGTGGGTCATGTCCGCATCGACGTTGGCCAACAGCCCCTGGAGTTCCTGCACCGCCTGATCCGATGCCTGACGCATGTCCGCCAGCAGGCGGCTGGCTTCGGCAGGCGTCATGGCCAAGGCGCGGACGCTGCGAAAAGTCAGGCGGGCGGGCAAGGTGGCCAAACTGAACCCCGTCGAAATTAACTTGCCAATCATGCGAACAACTCCTGTAAACGAGTGTTTCAGCAGCGTATCAGAGTAAATCGCAAAAAAATGTCTGCTCATCGCTTGCCAGAATCAACTCTCCGCCTCTTTTTGGCATCAAGCGTCTGATCGTCGTCAGAACCCTCGAACGATGCGCCCATAGGCACTTTGGAGTCGGATTCAGGCAGCCTTGGCAAAGGTGTTGCACCTATGGTGACGGACGTTTATCCGTAGGTCACGCCAAGATTGTGCTGACAACTTATGAGACGCTTCGTGACCTTGAATTCTCATTTGCCTCGCAGAAATGGTCACTCATGGCGTGCGACGAGGCCCAGCGCATTAAAAATCCTGCAGCGATGGTCACTCGAGCAGCGAAGAAACAGCAGGTTGGATTCAAGATCGCTTGCACGGGAACGCCGGTGGAAAACACGCTGGCGGACATATGGTGCTTGTTCGATTATGTCCAGCCAGGTCTGCTCGGTGCGTTGAATGACTTTGGTCAGCGGTATCGTAAGCCTATCGAAGCGAAGACCGACGAAGAAAATGCGCGTGTCGATGAACTGCGGGCCCGTATTGCTCCGCAAATCCTGCGTCGACTAAAAGTTGACGTGGCCAAGGATTTGCCTAGGAAGATCATCGTCGAAGAATGTCGCAGGCTTCGGCTTTCGGACACGCAACGTACGTGGCGCTGCGAGATTTTGAATTCAATGATGCAATCGAAGAGTTCAAAAGAAAGACACCCGTCCCTGATGAGGAATACCTTCTGTTGCTCAATTTTCACGAGTATCTCGTGGCACAGCGGTATCTCGAAAAGACGCCATGTCGCTTCATTCATCTCGGGGAATTCGGTAGGTTTGATCTGAGAGAGGAATTCGACACAGATGCTTGAATGCACGGTGCGATCGCACTCACCGGCACTCGAACGATCTACGAGCATAA
Organism: Pseudomonas sp. LBUM1649; assembly: GCF_059716155.1. Classification (NCBI taxonomy): domain Bacteria; kingdom Pseudomonadati; phylum Pseudomonadota; class Gammaproteobacteria; order Pseudomonadales; family Pseudomonadaceae; genus Pseudomonas; species Pseudomonas sp. LBUM1649. The sequence goes on along the minus strand of NZ_CP166807.1, from coordinate 3,627,855 downwards.
AGGTCTCCGCTAAGCCAGTACAACTCAACCTGCGATAAGTGAGTTGACAACAAGACTCATATTTTTTCCGCTGGCCTTGGCGGCATAGAGTGCTTTATCCGCAGTTTCTATCAAAACTTCGGGAGAATCCGCGCGGGTAGGTATGCACGTACTAACGCCAATGCTTACGGTAATGATACCTTCAGGGCTGTCACAATGCTGAATTTCAGCTTGTAGTACAGCCCGCCGTATTTTTTCAGCTACAAGAAAAGCGCCTTCAGAGTCGGTGCCTGGAAGCACCACGGCAAACTCTTCACCACCATAGCGAGCGGCTAGGTCGTTAGATCGCACAATGTTTTTTTGGATTATTGCGCTGAGTGTTTTTAGGCATTCGTCGCCTCGGGGGTGACCGTAATGATCATTGTAGTTCTTAAAGTAATCCACATCGATCATGAGCAAAGAAAAAGTATTTTTATGGCGTCTTGCCCGGGCCGCTTCTGCCTTTATAAATTTGTCGAACTCGCGCCGATTAGCAAGGCCTGTGAGCGCATCCTCTAGTGCCATCAGCTCCAGGGCTCGGTTTGCCGTCATAAGCCGGTTTTGAGTAATATACAACTCACCTTGCACATGCATCTGGTGTTTCATCAGATTAACAAGCCGAAAGCCGATCGTGCCTAAAATCAATAATAGCAATGAGACCAACGCTGCACTGAGTAGCGACTCATTACGCCAGCTGGAAAGAACTTCGTCCTTTTCGAATGCGGCAAAAATAACCAGTGGGTATCCATCAACCCGACGATAGCCCACAATGCGCTCTACGCCGTCAACATGCGATCGCACGGCAGCTGTGCCAAAAGGAGCATTAGGTAACAGTTGAGTAAATAACGGAGCGTCGATGAGGCTACTGCCGATATCAGCTTCCCTGAAAGGGCGGCGCACCAAGATCTTGGCGTCTGCCGATATCAAGGTGATAACTCCGTTACGGCCTACTTCGATACTATTGTATAGCTTTAGAAAATGTTTGAGATAGAGGGTGGCTGTTACCACTCCGGCGAAACTTCCATCAGGGTGATTGAACCGGCGCGAGACAGTGATGACCCAATCCCCCGTAGAACGGCTGCGTATCGAAGCCCCTATATGAGGGCCACGCTCAGGATGGTCACGGTGGAAGATGAAATACTCACGATCGGAGTTATTGGCGTTAGGTGGTAATACCCCACGCGAATTTACAATCCAGCGACCCTTGTCGTCGTAGATAAAAATCCCGTGTAGCTGAGGCAGTTCGTTATTCTGAACTTTAAGTAGTCGCTCCATTCTCTCCAGCTGGGAGCGATTCATGCCATCCGTTTCGAGCCGTTCTACCAATCCCAAAAGAGCGGTGTCAGCCTGCTTAATCGTAGCCTCAGCTTGGGAGGATAACGTTTGAGCAAGGTTCGACATCGCTATTTCTTTATCATGCAATTGATGTTGTCTTGAATTCCAACTGCCAAAAATGGCAACCGCTACCAACGACAGGCATACGGCAACGACAAAATAAATCGCATGGCGAACCTTGATCTTTCTATCATTCCGCTCAGTCATTGTAGGCATCAAGTCATCATCTACAGCCAAAAAAATGGAGAAGTATATAGATCTTCGTGCCCATCAACCGAAGGTTTTATATCCGAGCTTAATGGTTGGGCTTTTATCTGCGTATGGCTTCACTAATCACTGACTACTTTTGGCCGGACTCAGCCAGTTATTTTCGGAGGCTCCGGTGGTGAAAATTGGCAATGCGGTTCTGATCGGGAGGAAGCTGGTAGTAACGTAAGGACGCTTCTACAGTGCTGGCAACCAACCTGCTCGATGACCTGCTTGGTACCAACATCGTTGCCATCGGAACCGAATTCGAGGCCCTGCAACCGGCCCTGGTATCATCCGAGATTCGGCAAAAAACCAAGCGCACCGCCTTACACCACCGGCCAAGGCCGCGCCGGCGAGCGCGCGCAATGGCAAGTTGGTCTGCGACGATTTCGGCGACTGGGCGTGACCGAGATCGGTTGCATGGCCCACACTCGTCGCAAGTTCTTCAATTTGCATACGACCAACAAGAGCCAGATCGTAGAGCAGGCTCTGGGGTGATGCCACCCACATCCATGAAGTTGAAATGCTACTTTTTTCGCTGGCAGATGCTGACATTTATGCAAATGTGTATAACCGTCTTTCCAGCTCATTGAAGAAACCATAAGGTAAAAACAATCAACGTCAATTACAGGCTCTGCTTGCGAAGCGATACACAGACCTCGTAAAGACAAGAGTGCTTTAACCCGAGCTCGGCATTGGCCCGTCCAGCTCACGAAAGGATTCCTATGGTGTTGATCAGTATACCGGGCGAGTCCTAAACAGTAAGGCTTCCAATTGTTCTACGGGTTGCGGGCGGGCATAGAGGAACCCCTGTAGTAAGTCGACATCTAACTGACGCAATATTTGCGCTTGCTCCGCCGTTTCTACTCCTTCGGCGACAACCGTTAGATCCATGCTATGACCCAAGTCTGTGACCGCGCGGACGATCGCTTGATCTACTCGGTCGTTGTCGATGTTCATCACAAAGGAGCGATCAACCTTGAGCGTATCAACTGGAAACCGCTTGAGATACGCCAACGACGAATAACCGGTACCGAAGTCATCAATCGATATGCGGGCACCGAGATCGCGCAGCGCCTGCAACGTCTCGGCGGCGGCGGCAGGATCGCTCATCACGGCTGTTTCCGTGACTTCGAAGCCAAACTCGATTCGTGTCGGATCGAAGGCAGTGAGACTAAAAATACGCGTGACTTTCTCGATCAAATCGGACTGAATCAGCTGCCTGGCCGAAAGGTTGACCGAGACGCCAAGTGGCAAACAGGTATCGCGCAGAATCCCCCACGTTTGAGCCAGTCGACAAGTTTCCTCGATGACCCAGGTGCCTATGGGGATAATCAAGCCCGTTTCTTCGGCAATTGGGATAAATTCTGCGGGTGACAGCAACCCTCTTTCCGGGTGTTGCCAGCGCAACAACGCTTCGACTGAAACCACTGCGCCACTGGTGGCGGCAATAACGGGTTGGAAATATAGGCGGAACTCGCCATTGGCGATGGCACGGTGCAGATCGCGCTCGATACGCAGTCGGGTCGCGACCTGCATCTGCATCTGCCCATCAAACAATTGGTAGCGGGCGCGCCCACTTGTTTTGGCTTCATACATGGCAATATCAGCCGAGCCAATCAATTTTTCAGCATCATTACCCGGCTCCGCCATCGCAATCCCGATACTGGCCGCGACGAAAACCTCATCGTCTTTTAAGTGAATAACCGGTGCCAGACCCTTCAGCAGACGCTCGGCGATGACTGCCGCATCGCGATAGGTGGTTACGTCAGGGCAAACCACCACGAATTCATCGCCGGCCAGACGTGCGACTGTGTCGGAAGGTCGCATGGTTCTCTGCAACCGTTGAGCCACAGTGATGAGTACTTGATCGCCTGCATCATGGCCAAAGCTATCGTTAATTCGTTTGAAATGATCCAGATCGATAAACAACACAGCAAGGCCAGTATTGGGCGCATCTCTTCGGGATAAGCATTGGCGCAGCCGATCCAGCACCAACGTCCGATTAGGAAGACCAGTTAACGAATCATGCAGAGCCCGGTACTCAAGGTCTTCTTCAACCTCGATTCGTGCAGTGATATCGTGAGCGAAGGCAAAGAGGCTCCATTCATGATTCTCTTTGAGCGACCAGAGAGTAATTTCTATAGGAAATTCCCGCCCACCCCGGTGCATGGCTGGCAGCTCAAGTCGCTGCCCCTTGGTCAAGGCCTTGCCATGGCTAACTAAGCGTGCCAATCCTCGTCGATGCGCTTTGCGGTGGTGGATAGGGGCTATGATGTCAGAGACCATCTGCCCTACTACTTCTGCCGAAGACCAGCCAAAGATTTTTTCTGACGCCTTGTTCCAGGCGGTAATTACTCCTACGGCGTTGATGGCGATAAAGGCGTACCCGGCACTGTCGATGATCTGACGACTGCGCTGCTCACTGGCTTGCAGCGTGCATTGTGCTGCTTCGCGCTCGAATACTCGCCCCACTTGGACGCCGACCTGCGTCATGATCTCCAGCAGTTCAGGTGTTAGCTGCTGCGGGGTCGGGGTATAAAACTCCAGCACTGCAGTAATGCGGTAACCGGAATGCACCGGAAAAGCAAATCCAGCGGCGAGGCCTGCTTGCATAGCAGAGAAACGACGGAGAAAGGTGACGTCTGTCCTCGCATCACTCATTCCCAGAGGACGACCTTCAGCCAAGACCCGCCCCGGCAGCCCTATCCCAGAGGCAAAGCATTGCTCTTCAGTAGCTTGACGGAAAGCTCCAAGGGCACCGTCCGAAAAGCGTTCATCCACATGCCAAATGCCAGTCGAATGGAGGCTATCCTCCCGAAGCTTGAGTGCGTGCCCCACGGGCCAACCGGTGATCCGGCAAATGCTCTGCAAGACCAAGAGCAGCGCAGCATCAACACTAATGGCTTCATTGGCTGCGGTGGCGACCTCTTTTAGCAGTTGAATGTACGTTGTGGCGGGATTGTCAGAGCTACGCTGCATTACGACACCTATCTGTAATGTTCTTTTCTCAATTGCCCGGCACGCATTCAACGCGATTTTCGGCTCATATCAGCGGCAACTCAACGTTCGCTAGTTTTCGTGAGCTGAACCTCGCGGGAGTATCATCAGGAGCGGTTCTACATTCACGAGCAATTTTTATTGGTACAACGCTGATGATCCTCCCAGATTCCTGGGCACAAATCAGTGATTCCACTATGCCATCATTCGCAGCTATTCCGCCACGCAAGATGCACCGTAAACCTAGGTTGTTGAGGCCGATGCCGAATTGACCCACGTGCCGACGCAAGACTGCCCACCTCCAAATCGGCACAAACCCAGCGCAGGCAATGGTTCGCGAGGAATCAGACTGGGTCAGTGACATCTCGGCAACCGGGTCAATTCGGCGTCGGCGACAACAGTGAATGACGTTATCAAGTATGAAAATAGCAAAAACAGGACGCATGTCTCAGTTTAATGTTGGGTGCCGGCCTCGGTTTCGCAAGGCCGGGTTTCAACGAGAAACAACTATTTGCAGTTCCCCGCCTTTCGATATCCCGCCGCCTGAGCCTCAGATTCTGACGTGAAGGAGATCTGATTTTTCTCGGACACCTGACCATAACCAGGGCACCCCACTGAGAGGTGATACACCTGGCTCTTCCGGTTACCGATGATCACACCTATCCCAGTCGCGCTCGCGAGGGTTGGCTGGGCTGCTACTCGCGGAGGATTGACTGGAACGGCGCTAACAACCCCATCACCAACCGCCTTGTATCCTTGCGACCATTGACGCTCGCCAGTTACGAATGGATTGGAGTGCCCCATGATTGCTGCGATGCGTCGATCTCGCTCTTTCTCCCAAGACGAAACCGGGTACTGCTTGTCCCAAGCCATCAGTAGCTGTTGCTGCTGACGAGACATGTTCAGTTTGTATCTGTCGAACATGTAAAAGGTTGTCCTCGCGACCAGCCCTTTGACCTCGTCACGCGGTTCCGCAGCACGTTGCTCAAAATCAACCCGTGTCTTGCACTGTCCGTACTGCGGCGCAATCCCGGAGGCCATGCCGTAGTTGAAATTACTACGGTCGCCATTCACCTCCCCAACAGATGGGTAGAGGTTGAACAGATCAGCTTCCATCGCTCGGAATACGGGATCATCATCCACACAATGCTCTCGACCACCGTTCTGCCAGCATTGGCGCTGGTTACCGAATGTCCAGGCAGGAACGATGTGTTCCCATTCAGTCCGTTCCGCTCGGCTCTGTTGTTTCCTGGTTTGATAGCCGCAAGATTCAGCATCAATCCGACCACCCGACTTACCTACCCATGTCCATTTGCAGCCGCAATACAGCTCGCCCATGGCACTGTTCGCCTGGTCGAGGTAGATCTTTTGCTTGGCGATGACCTTGGCTTCGGAAAAGGTCGATGGAGGGTTTGAGAAGGCGGGGGTGATTACTGAGAGGGTCAGCGCTAATACGGCAAGCAGTTTTTTCATCGGAAAGCTTAAGCAATTTAGAAGAGGCGCAGTATACGCACGACTCCATGGCTGTTGATGGAGAGGGCTATGTCAAAGTCGCTGATTCGGGCCTGTTTTCGATCAAGGAATACCAGCCGGGGCTTCAGACGCTGCAGAGCAAGAGGATGGCCGTCGGCCTGCGATGACGCCTCCGAGCATAGAGTACATCTCGCCATGGTGGCTGAATGCCTTCGTAGGCAGTGATGGGCAAACAGAGCCATTCCCGAGCCCGCAGAAAAAATATTTCTGGGCCTCCCCTTGAAAGTCAAAAAACAAAACGGAGTTCTTATATTTGAAAACAAAAAACAAGCAAAACTCTCTAGACCCTCATGGATTTTTTTGGATTGTCATGGGCTTTTAGGCAATCGATTCGGTAGCTCAGCTAGTGCCCTTTTTTCTGTTTGATTTTTGCTTCGGTATTATTGGCGCCTACGAGGCTGAAATCTGGGGTTAAAGCGGCAATGCTTTGGTGCATCAGCCCATCGCATCTTCGCGACACAGTCGCGGCTACTTTGATTTCAAAAAAAAACCGTTTTCTCACAAAAAAATGGCCAGATGTCATTGTGCTAATACCTAAGCTGCAGTTCACAATTCGACGTAAAACTCACCCATCATTTGCGACCAGGGCTAGCGAAATTAGCTTCGCTGCCGCTGAAAGCTGATTGAAATCGAAATCTAAAAAAGCCTCATGCCAGGGATCCTAATCAAATGACCTGCAGTCGGTTGGACATTTCACAAGAGGCGCTCGTTTGGAGGACAGCCTTCAGTCACTTCGGGTCTGCGGGTTTTCATCAGGCCTTATTAGAAATATGGAATGGGGCAGGGCTACCTACGCGCGCGACGGTCGAGTACTTGGACAAACACTCAGTAGGTGATGCAGTGCTGAGTATAGTGAGAGCCGTCCAAATCGCAGTTGGAGCACTGGTTCCGTACCGAGATCCTTCTCCAGACAGGCTAGTTGGGGATTCCATGCGCACTTGGACACCCATTCCACGAACACTTGGACAGCGATTCCACGCTGACTTGGACACTCATTCCACGACCACTTGGACACTGATTCCACGAGTACTTGGACAGTAATCTCTCACTGATCCGACCCAAGCTCAGGCAGGCAGCAACGCAGGATTATTCACTACCATCGACCTCTTTTCTCGAAGCGAAGAGGTCGTCGTGGAGCGTATATCCATGCGTAAAATCCGAGAGGTACTACGCCTAAAGTTCGACGCCGGCCTGTCCGTGCGCAAAATTGCCACCAGCCTTCGCATCAGCAGCGGCAGTGCCGGCAATTATCTGCACCGCTTCAACGCTTGCGGGCTGACTTGGCCCACGCAGTTGTCGGACGCCGAACTGGAGCGATGTCTATTCCCGCCAGCGCCGACGGTTCCCAGCGATCAACGTCCGATGCCGGACTGGGCTCATGTCCATGCCGAGTTACGTCGCCCGGGTGTAACTCTGGCCCTGCTTTGGCAGGAGTATCGACTCGCTCACCCGCAAGGTTTCCAGTACAGCTGGTTCTGCGAGCACTACCGCCTCTGGGCCGCGAAGATCGATGTGGTCATGCGCCAGGAACACCGTGCCGGCGAGAAGCTGTTCGTTGATTACGCCGGCCAGACCGTGCCAGTTATTGATCGGCGAACCGGGGAGATACGCCAGACGCAGATCTTCGTCGCCGTCCTCGGCGCGTCCAGCTACACCTTCGCCGAGGCCACCTGGTCGCAGAAACTGCCCGACTGGCTGGGCTCGCACGTGCGCTGCTTCGCCTTTCTCGGCGGCACATCGCAGATCCTGGTACCGGACAATCTGCGCAGCGGCGTTACCAAAGCGCATCGTTACGAGCCCGATATCAACCCCAGTTACCGCGACCTCGCCGAGCATTACGGCGTAGCCGTGTTGCCTGCCAGATCTCGCAAACCTCGGGACAAAGCCAAGGTCGAAGTCGGTGTGCAAGTGGTCGAGCGCTGGATCCTCGCAGCGCTGCGCAACCGCCAGTTCTTCTCCTTGGGCGAACTCAACACGGCCATCGGCGTGCTACTTGAACGCCTAAACCATCGGCCCTTCAAGAAGCTGCCCGGCTCACGCCGCTCAGCCTTCGAGACCATCGACCAACCCGCGCTGCAACCGCTGCCGGAACACCCGTATGTCTACGCCGAATGGAAAAAGGTACGAGTGCACATCGACTACCACGTCGAGGTCGACGGCCATTACTACTCGGTGCCGTACCAGCTGGTGAAGCACCAACTCGAAGTGCGGCTAACCGCTAAGACCGTCGAGTGCTTCCACGCCAACCAGCGGGTGGCCAGCCATCTGCGCTCGCCGCACAAAGGCCGCCACACCACCCAAACCGAGCACATGCCCAAAAGTCACCGCGAACATGCCGAATGGACGCCGCAGCGACTGATCCACTGGGCAGAGCAGACAGGCCCGAACACTGCCGGTGTCATCGCCTACATCCTCGAACGCCGAATCCATCCGCAGCACGGCTTCCGCGCCTGCCTGGGCATCCTGCGTCTGAGCAAACAGCACGGCGAAGAGCGGCTGGAAGCCGCCTGCCAGCGTGCGCTGGCACTGGGCGCGTGCAGCTACAAAAGCCTGGAATCGATCCTGCGCCAAGGCTTGGAGCGGCTACCGCTGGCCCAGCAAAACCTGCCGTTACTGCCCGAAGAACACATCAACCTGCGCGGCCCTAGCTACTACCACTGACCTGAAAAAGGAATACCAAAATGCTACCCAACCCGACACTCGACAAGCTACAAACCCTGCGCCTGCACGGCATGATCAAGGCGCTTGGCGAACAACACGCAACGCCCGACATCAACGATCTCAGCTTCGATGAACGCCTCGGTCTGATGGTCGACCGCGAGCTGACCGAGCGCGAAGATGCACGCCTGACGACTCGCCTGAAAGCCGCCCGACTACGCCACAACGCGTGCCTGGAAGACATCGACTACAGAAGCCCGCGCGGCCTGGACAAGTCCCTGATCCTGCAACTGGGCAGCGGGCAATGGCTGCGTGACGGCCTGAACCTGATCATCGGCGGCCCCACAGGGGTGGGTAAAACCTGGCTGGCCTGCGCGCTGGCCCACAAGGCCTGCCGGGATGGCTACAGCGTGCGCTACCTGCGCTTGCCGCGCTTGATGGAAGAACTGGGCCTGGCCCACGGCGACGGGCGCTTCGCGAAACTGATGGCCGGATATGCAAAGACCGACTTGCTGATCCTCGATGACTGGGGCCTGGCCCCGTTTACTGCGTCGCAACGACGCGACATGCTTGAACTGCTGGACGACCGCTACGGCAACCGCTCGACGCTGGTGACCAGCCAGATGCCAGTGGACAAATGGCACGCACTAATCGGCGATCCGACCTTAGGCGATGCGATCCTCGACCGGCTGGTGCACAACGCTTATCGGATCGAACTGAAGGGCGAATCGATGCGCAGACGCGCTACGAAATTGACGGCGACAGAGACTTCAGACTAACAATGCAAACCTGCGTCGCTGCGCTCCGACTGCCTGTCCAAGTGGACGTGGATCAGGTGTCCAAGTGAGCATGGAACGAGTGTCCAAATGATCGTGGGCTGAGTGTCCAAGTGTCGTGGAATCCGCAGGCTAGTCCTGTACAGTCGACATGCTCAGGTCTTGGCAGACGGCCTCTTACTGAAGGTGCCAGTCAAGGTGCTGCCACAGGCCCTGAAAGGGATTCGCCTGGAAATGCAGCTTGGGTTATAGCCCCAGCGGGATCTGGCCCACAGAGCATGCCCGCATTTCGGAATGGAGCTGCCTATGCCGCATGGGCAATCAGGAAACGAGGATCGCGGGGTGGATCATCGAGTCTTATTTTGGAGATTGCCACGAGCGGCGTATCAAATCGAAACCTGCTCACTCAAGCGAGCAGCGCATAAGTGGAGGCGAATCAGAAGGCGGATAGACTTCTGGGAGTGCCCACTCCGTCGATAGGCGGGGGGCGCAAGTCATGGGTGGGAGGAGCGGGGCGTTAAATTCTGTCGTATCCACAGAAAATGGCCGATCCTTCCTGCTGCTCAACGAGGCGTCGCTGGGGCATGACTTGCATCACCTGAATGAAGGGTATGTGAGGAGGGCGTTGACTGCAGCGCGTCCGAGGGCCCGCGAACCTAAGGCGATAGGGCGCTATCATTCTTCGTCTCAGAAGTTAAGGAATCTGTCGTCGAACAGGACGAACAAATATCCACGTTAGCCTACTACGAGGTACGCCAGTCATGATAACGACATTTGCTTGTAGCCAGGCTCGCCGGAGATTGCGGCGACTGTTAGCTCTCGTCTCGCTCGGTCACAGCTTCGTCATCACTAAGAATGGGCGAGAAGTGTGCCGACTAATGGCAGAGGCGGAGTAGTCGGCTGTCTTTAGACCGGGCTTGGTTCTACGACAGCCAGCAATTGCTGCACTCCGCTTTGCAGTCGAGCGATGCGCGTGGCCATCCTCATTGGTTGGTCATCGCTAGGCTCAAGTGCCGCGGCGTGTCTCTAGCAAGCGGAGCGTGCAGGCATGCAGGATGAAAGTCCGCCAGGGTCGAGACCGCATCGCGAGGCTCGGTTCACGGCAGCCATCTACCGAAGGCGGCATGCCAACAAAGAAACCCTTCACCCTGTCACTCGGCGCTGTCACTCGGCGGTAAATCCAGTCTGCTAACGGCAGAAGCATGTTATCAGTGGGTACGCCTATTTTCGCTAACTGAGCATCTCGTGGAATTCAGTATCAGCACGCCCTAAGGATTTCATCGAGATGTTGCCGGCTTCGTTTTCACCAACGTGCCAAAGCACAAATTTCGGAAGGTTGAGCCAGGCAGGTGGTGTCGCGGCGACTGGAAAAGCCGAACGGGTTTGATAGGTAGCTGCTCCCTCGATGATCGAAACCAGCGCGATGCCATGTGCTTTAGCGTACTTTATCGCCCCTGATTGAAACCCTGATGTGGTGAACAGCATTCCCTTATGAGCGCCCAGCGATCTGACCTTGTCGTGCAGCACCTGAACCAACTCTCTTTCGACTGCGCTACGGTGTTTTTTGCACTCAATCAGGACTGTAAACTCAGCACCTGCAAAGGCTTGGAATTTTGCGAGCACGTCGATCTGGTAGGTTGAGTCGTACGTCTCAACCTTCGCGTCGTGTGTCACCTCCAGCGAGGTTAGCTCACCACCTTGCTTTAGGATCCAGTCCCTGACCAATAGCTCAAATTCAGTGGCTGTGATTTCCAGATTAGAGTTCGCCATCGGTGGAAACATTTGTCATCCTTAAACTGAGAGATTGCCCGTCCAGCCTGCGGATAGTGGGTAGTGTTCCTGCAACAACTGCTGCGGTGAAATAATTGCAAGCCGAACCAAGACCGCGTCTCCGCAGCAGACCAATTCACGACAACCAGTAGATCCAGGGCCGCACCGGTTTGATAAGACGGCATCCACACCGATTGTGTTAACACCATTCAGGATTGGATAAAAGATAGGCAGTGTTGTCTCTCATTCACTATGAGGATTTGTCATTTACCAGCGTTTGGTTTCGATCTTGTAGAAATTGGATTCGACTTGTATGCGGCGTCTGTCGGATAAGGGGGCACTTTGGATCTGGCTGGTCAAACGAACAAAGAAGCGACATTCGTTCTTTACGCTCAAAGCTTTGATGGCTTGGGTTGCGCGTAAAAAGTCATCATATTGACGAGTGGTAGTGGCCATTAAATCTGCAAATCCAGGCAAAGCTTGAGCGTCTGCTAAACGCGACGACGGCCAAGCTGGTTCAAAGCTCAACTGGTCATCCCTAGTAAACACGGTGAGAAACATTTCCGGCTTACCGGCTGCATCAACCCAGCATGGAGGGTAATCTCCGCCCTTGCCCCGGTTGAGCTTATTGTTGAGATACTGAACCTGGCCCTTAAGATCGCTGTTAGTTTTTTGCAGGGCTACCGGATTTAAGCCCTCTCGCTCAGCTGCCGCATAGGCCTCTGCATCTTTGACCATTTTTTCGACTTGAACGGCAGTGGGTTCTTCGTTTGAATTGAGCGACGCTTTGACGATCTGCTCAGTTTCCTTCATCTGAGCTACACGCTTGATTACGTCCGTCGTCTGCACTTCCTTTGCTGGATCAGCGACCAACTTTTTAAGCTGATCGTAAGACATCAGAGTTTCTAGAACCAGACGCTTGGCGTCTTTTCCTTTGTCCTTGCTGCCAGAATCTTCAAGCGCTTTATCAATCGCGGCGAGGGTAGCAAGTTGGTCATCCTTCTGCGTCAGTAGCACCTTCAATCTGTCGGATTCGTCGCGTGCCTTAGATGCATCGACCAGCTTGCTGATGACTTCGTCAGGATTTTTAAGCCCCATCTGCGCAAGCTGGGCCTTGAGGTCATCCGTCGTGCGGCTGAGCGCCTTCTCACGATCGTAGAAGTCGTGATAGTTCGAGACCTGCTGCTCGAGCTCTTTTTTATCGGCCGTCAACTTCCAGACCTGCCATCCTGTCATCAACAGCAGAATGAAGGCCAACACCATCCAGATTTCGGTAATCGACAGGTTGAATACCTGATCGTTCTTCTGGCTCATCAAGCAGGCCTCAGTTCAGAGGACGGCTGATCGGATTGAGGGGGGCAGGGCGCCACTGCTTCAACATTAATGGGGGAATCATTTACCGCAGGCGGGAGCACCTCCATCTGGTTGATGTGGTCAATCTTGCGCACAATCTCGTCAAGGTGAGTGTGAGTTTGCTCTAGTGCCGTTTGGCTATGCACTACTTGGGAAGCCAATCCCTTGTGGGTCTCGTTGCTATCAACTATTGCTTGAATCAGCGGCAGCAGCGTGGACTTAATCGATTCGGACAATGCCTCATTGGCCCGAATGGTGGCGTGCCCCATAGCTTGGAACGCTTCGTCGAACTCCTGACTAAGGACAGCTGCTGTGTTATCCCCTTCGATTTTGTCATTTAGGAATTGAAGGCGATCAATAACCTTTTCACTCACCTGACGATTCAGCTTCAGCTCGGCCATGAGGTCTGTATGGTACCCGGCCAGCGTATCCAGGTGATTCTGCTGGACGCGCTCGACCCCTCTCACCAGGCTATCCCCTTGGCTGTTCATGGCATCCATCAAGCGCTGCTGACTTTCGACGATACCGCCCACGGCGCTGAGGGCCTCCTCCAGCACCACGGTTTTCGTATTCAGGCTGCGAATTGCAGTGCCTACCGAACGCGCTGCAGACTTCACATCTTCTGCGAGGGTAGAGATGCTCGAATTGACGCCCTCGGTCGTTTCGGCCAGCGTGTCGATGGACGGCTTGAGCTTGTTGGCGAAGAGGTCATCCGGGAACAGGGTTTGCTCTAGGCGCCTTTGGGCCAAATTGCCGAAGTCCAGCGCATGTGCTTCCATCCGCTCGAGGGTATGCTGACTTTGATCTCTTAGGCCATGGATGGTGACCAGCAATTCACTGCTGGCGTCCTTGGCGTCCTTGAGCATAGCGTCAAATGCCTCATTGCTACGTTGGGTCGCATTAGCAAAATAAGCGTCCGTTGCGGCGAGGCTGTGCTTGGAAAGCTCTTGAAGCTGATCCTTGACCACCCCCATAGTTTCCTTGCTAGTACCTAGAACCTCATCATGGAAGTGCTTCAAGCGCGAGTGGGTTTCTTCGAACATGTGCACCAACCGAGCTGCTGCGCTGACGGCCTGTTCTTCAACGCTTTTGGTCGCATCATCAGGGTCGGGCTTGAAGCCGACAAGCAAGGTTCGGACTGCCATGCCGATCGCGGTGCTGATCATCGCCGCAGCGAATCGCGCAGCCATACCACTTAAGTTATCGCCAATACTCTGGATATCGGCTAGGCATACGATGATGCTCGCTACCGTGTACAAAAAGCCCAAGTAGTACACAGAGTCAGCGAATTTTGCGGTCGTGAGATAAACGTCATAACGATCGCGCACCCGGCTGCCCACAAACCCGTACCCTATCATCAACGCGATTGGCAGAAGAAACCCTGTCCATAAGGGGTCTTTGAGCCAATAGCTGATCGTCGCGAACATCACCTTAAGGACAAGTGCAATGAAAAACCATGTCCTAACCTGATAAATGGCTGCCACCTGACTTTTCATTTACAGCCCCTCCATGGGGTTCACATGATCTAGCGATGCCTTGTTAGCGGAGAAATATTGGGCCCAGAATTCCGATCGCTTGGCATACGGTGTGACCGAAGGCTCCGTGGCCATCATGTTGATGGTCACCGATGCATCTTCCAGCGCTGGGGCCGTCACTCGCTGCACGTATGGGTTTTTTGCGAAATCTTTGTAGTTCAGCTGCGGATTCTTGTACATCGTGAACTCGGCTGTGTTCGCAGCCATGTCCGAGTAGATGATGAGCGTCTTGTCGCCTTTAGCTTTGTCGTGTCCAAACCCGCGAATACTGACTAGCTGTAGCATCTCGAAGATCGGGGAGGCCTTGCCGCGTACATCGAGGGGAATACGGTTCACCACCGCCTCCAATGGTTTGGCAAATTTCTCGTTGAAATCCTTATCCACGAACTTTCTGGTCTTGGTCATTCCTTCGCCATCAACCCACTGGCCGGGGCTGCACTTCTCGAACACCGGCTCTTCATTGTGTTTAAAGTCCTCGCCTAACACGAACACCGTAAGCATCGCGCCCGTCGGGATTTTGTTTGAAACCATGTCTCGCAACCGCTGCTTGAGAGCAGCCTTCTGGGTAAACGGGAAGGGCGACGTGTTGTCGATCAGTACCACGTATTGCCCATTGGCACCGCTCGAGGGGCACAGCGTGACCTTGTCAAAGGTCTCGGCATGAAAGTGAGCGTAGACCGCAAAACTCGCCCCCAGGACAAGCACAACGGTAACCAGTACGCCAATCACTAAAACGATTGGGGAGGTAGAGTTTCGCTTCCGGTAGGCAGACATGGCTATTCCTGAATCTGGGCTTCAAGTGGCATTAACTGATTGAATTTTGCAACAAACGAAGATTGCACTTTGGCGCGCGTGGGCTGGTGTATCACGAGCATTTCGTCCAGCATCTGCTCCTGGGCTTTTAGACGATCTTCATCACGCTCCAGGCCAAAGTCCGGGAAGTCCTGAGCGTCCAGCTCAACCGGATGGTTAAAGTAATCGGGATGGGGCTTGTCGGCCGGCCGCATCATCTGGTTTGTATACCTGTAGGACTGCGTCAGCGACTGGAGGGTCTTGTCCGCGAGTATCAGGCGCTCAATCACCTTCTTTTTGGCCACCTCCTTCTCGCCCATGTTGTACCTGAAGACCTTGATGGCTTCGGTGGCCTTCTGAACGTTGGCATCTATTTGAGAAAGAGTGCTTTCTTTTTGCTCCTCAAGCTCCTCGCGAATACGACCTATGATCTCGATAGCACGCTGCTGCGCTTCAATGTAAGCGCCGTAGACCTTGGTATAGCCGGGATACCGATCCGACCAGGTGTACCCGTGGCGCAGCGCAACCAGCCCAAAAAAGACGGTGATTGCACAAAGCATGATGCCTTCGACATCGGAGAACGGAGACACAAGCAACTGCATACTATTGACGACGAGATGTATCTGGTTGGCCCCCTCATCATCAATTTGTGGCATCACGAAGCGAAAATAGGCCACGACAATGCCAACGAACAGCGTCCAGGTCACTCCGATTACGCCAACGAACCAGCCGAGGAAGCAACGCACTCCGTTGACATGATTCTTGTTGGTGCAATACCTGCCGGCGAAGAACGTCACGACAAGATTTAATGCGGCAATGGTCAGCGCCATGACCAGGCCTCCGAGGAAACCGCCAGCCATTCCGCTCGCGAAAAAGTTCGCATTAAGCGCGGATTCCACGATGCAGAAAATGACGAGAAGGCAGAACTTCAGAGTGTGATCCATCCATCCAGGCAGCACGGCTGGCGTATCAGGTAGTCGGTTATCCGCTCTGAACTGTTCGAGTATCGCTTTCCTCGACTTGGAAAACCGGATTTCTTCCTGCAATTCGCCATCGACGCGCGAAAGAATGGAGTCGGCCTTGCGAACGAATTCGTCCCCGAGCTGTAGAGTGTGATTGGACTGCAGCGTGAGGTCGATTCCGTCCAGTCGGGCCTGGATTTGCTGGAGCCAACGCTCGCCGATTCTGAACGTGGCCGCACGCAGGTTGCCGACTTTGCCTTGGATATCGAGTTCAGTTCCAGTGGGCTGAGAATTCTTGGCATCTGGAATCCCGCGCGCGCCCTCCTCGCGAGCGTTCTCCAGAACCTGGAGCTGCGCCTTGAGCTTGTCCGAATTGATTTCAGGGAAGGCGCCCTCGACCTCCACCTGAGTGCCGTCTCCAAATAGGAAGGCCTTTATGCTGACAAAGATTTTTTTTAGAAACGACATCATTCATTATCCGTAATTCGTTGTTTTATAAACGAACGCTTACCTTTTTTCCGCAGCGATCTGGGCCTCTTGATGAGGCCAGATGAGTTTTTACTCATTAGTCATCGCGAAAAACTGTGGTTGGCAAATGGCCACCTTATGTAACTGGATGATGACAACGTTTCCAGATCTTTGGCAAGCGACGGAAGACGACTGATCCCTGAAAGGCAGATGTGAAGGGATCATAGGAACGCACGAGCTCACGGCTGCCGATGAAGAACTGGGCCTGATGAAGGTCACGGAGGCGGCGCCACGAGCAGGGAAGGGCTGCAGCAGCGACGGAGCCAATTTGCAAACAAATCGGCACCCGGGCGCGATCGAAAAAAATAATTTCTCAGTGCCCTTGAATTCAAAAACAGAAAGCGGAGTTCTTATTTGATAACAAAACAGAAGCGGAGATCTTGATCTTCGCCTAATCCTAGTGGCCATAAATTTAAGGTCAGTCTCTCGATTGATTTCTACTGCTTTTGCCTAGGATCCGGCTCCTTTGTACTGAAATGTGAAGACGTGAGTGAATGGTTACATGGACTTGGCGATGGGAAGGACAGATCGTTTGTTCGCGACGTGAGTCGCGGCTAGCTTTTTCAGCCACTCGAAAAGTCGAAACCAGGTCGGATGCCCGAGAACCTCCGCGGTTTGTTTTTCGTGGTTACCAATATCAGTGACGCCGCATGGCCGAGAGGGCAGACGACTTACAGGAAGAAGAGAATGGCCAATATGACAGTCAGAGGTAGGTTTCATTGGCGCTTGGATCTGGCGCAAGAAGGTAGGCTTTGGGAAGTAGCCAGGTCACATCTTGGCGCTGCTGCACTTCAACAAGCTGTGGTAGACCTTCTTCTTAGCCATGGGCCGCTGAAGGTGCGAAGTAAAGTGGAGTACCTCAGCCGAGAATGGCTGGGTGACGAAAATCTTCAGTTGTTGAAGAACGCCTTGGTCGAGGCCGACTTGGCGCTCCCCAATTTCGATCAACATCCCGAAAAGGTCGCGCTCTTGTCGTGCTATAGCCAACACATCGCACAGGGTCTTCTGCGTCTAGTGCCTTTGCGTAAGCTTTCTCGAGATCTACGAGGTTTTCGGCTTGAGTACGAATTGGGCATCTGAAAATGTGAGTGCTCGCCTGGTGCGTATATCAGCGCGTACGATCGATGCATGTCCTTTTGGACACATCCAGACCGGCGGTGCCTACGGGAGTGTCAGTCGACCAGACGCCTAGATAAGGCATTTCGCAGCTTCGTCTCTCAGTTTTTTGCCTGGTCATCGGGCGGTCGAGTGCATCTGGCCAAGCTTTGGCTGAACTGAAAATTTGCTAGTTCGGCCGAACCGTCTACGCTTGATCGGGCAAATAGCGTAGCGGTGGCCTATTTCGCAAGCGGCACAACATTTTCGCCGCGTTCCACCTATGGGGTACCAATCCCATGGAAGAAAATCTTCTGCAGAGAGCAGAGCGTTTCACAGCGCTTCGCACCCATCATCCCGCGTGGTTATTGTTGGCGTCGCGATATGCGCCCTTGGTTCTTAGCAGCCTACGAACGCTATTCGAGCCGGGCCAAGAAGGCATCGACCTAGACGACGCCCTGCACTCATTGGCCGAGGCCCTGACCAATAGCGCAGATCAAGAACTCTACCAAACAGAACCTGGTTCTGAGCTTCAACAAGCAAACCGAGAGCTTGGAGAGTGGATCAAGCGAAAGCTGGTCGTCGAGCGCAACGGACGGTTATATGCGACAGATGCTTTGGAGTCAGCGTTTCGCTTCGCAGAGACGCTCGATAATCGAGTAATGACTTCGACTGCATCCAGACTGTCAGTGGTTCAGCGTGAGATTGAGAATCTCGAGACGAACCTCAATTCTGACCCCAAGAGCCGTGCGTTAAGCCTGAAACGACGTATTCGAGAACTGCAGAGTGAACTCGATCAGGCTAAGGCCGGCCGCATCCCTGTATTTGATGAAGCGAAGGCGATTGAAGGGATCCGGGAGATCTACGCGCTCGCGACTAGCTTGTGGGCAGACTTTCGGCGAGTAGAAGACTCCTGGCGCGACGCAGACCGAATGCTTCGGCAATCGATCATCAGTGAGCAATGCCACAGAGGAGAGATCGTCGACAACCTTCTGGACGGTCAGGATGCTCTACTCAACACGCCAGAGGGCAAGGTTTTTGAAAGCTTCCAGCAACAGCTCTGGGCGCCGGTAGAACTTGATCGGATGAGGACTCGTCTGCGCAACATCATGCGCCATCCCGCCGTTGCCCTAGCGCTGCACAGATATCAGCAAAACGAGCTATTACGTTTGGTTCCCCGCTTACTCCAAGAGTCAGAGGCCGTGCTACGAGCGCGAGCTCGAAGCGAGCGTGATGTCAAAAGCTTCGTGAAAACTGGACTTGTCGCTGAACATCACCGTGTCGGTCACCTGCTGAACGAATTTTTGAGCTTGGCATTAATGCTTAATTGGCAACGCCAGGCAGTCAGGCATTTGCCGGTACCAATTCCACCGGTTGGTATGGCGCTAGCTAGGGTGCCGGCGATAGAGCGCCTCCGGTTCAAAGGTATCGCTGAAGACAGTGCGCCAGATTTGGATCTGAACTCGCATCCAGCAGCCCTTGATGAGATTGAAGAAGAGTTCTGGCAGTCATTCGATGGATTGGATCGAGACGCTTTCGTACGTGAAACGCTGAGGATTTTGGCAGAGCAGGGACGACCTCTATCCCTTGGCGAATTGGCGTCTTTGCTTCCACCAACACATGACCTGGAGTGCTTCACGCTGTGGATTACGATGGCCAGGGAGGCGGGCATAGATATAGACGCCAAGGAAGTCCAAGAGCTTGACTTAGCGGACACCGAAGAACGCTGGTGGCGGTTCTACCTCCCCTTTACCCAACTTGAGTCCGAGAAGCTTCGTGACATCAAATGGGAGCTTTGATCATGCCAAGTATTTTTGATGAATTGACAAGTAAACCTGCAAATCAGGAAGGCTTCGACGAAGGCATGGAGGCGGAGCCGGATACCGAGGAGCCAGCTGACGAGCTTATTGGGAATATTGATGATGAGCTGCGAACCAGCAAGGTCATCCGAGAGGTTGTTCAGAAGCTCTACAAAAATGGGGACATTGAAGAGATCGAGGATCCAGGCCTCTACAGGGCCACGGTTGCGAATGCGGATTTGATTGAGCAAATCTTTGAGCCGTTTGATCTCAGCATCCAATTAGACGAGCTAAGAGGCTTAGCCTTCATCACCGTGCGGCAGGAGCCAAATGACACTGCAGATGGGTGGACACACCCTCTAGTTCGCAGACATACCTTCACGCTCGAACAGACCCTTCTGATCGCGTTGCTGCGACAGCACCTGATCGCGTTTGAGATGGAAAGCGGAGTAGGCGCCGGCCTTGCGCAAATGACTGTAGACGACGTGGTGACTCAACTCCACGCCTACTTGGGTGAGCCAGGCAGCGACCTCAAGGATCGAGGCCGTGCTATCAGTCTCTTGGAACAACTGAAAAACCATCACCTTGTGACCACCATCGACAGCAGCGACCGCTTTACGATTCGCCCGCTTATTGCACACGTTGCGAACCCGGAAAATCTCTCTACGTTGATCCGATGGTTGGAGACTTATGGTGCGAGTCTCGATCGTTCTACCCCCGTAGATGAGGAAGGGGAGGAAAGGCCATGAGTAGTTCGAACGGAAGTTACGTCTTGACCGCTATGGAGTTGTTCAACTGGGGGAGCTACAACGGTCTCCACCAAGCGCCCATTGATCCTGCGGGGACGTCGCTGATCGGCACTACTGGTAGCGGAAAGACAACGTTCATCGATGCCTTCATGACCCTGATTTGTGCGAACCCACGCTATAACCTCGCCTCAACAGGTGGCGTGGAGAGCGACAGGGATTTGGTGTCGTACGTGCGAGGGGTGTCAGGGCCTGGAGAAAGCCAGAATGCCAAGCAGCAGAGCGCTCGTCCAGGACGAACCATATCTGGAATTTGTGCAACATTCCGCCGCGCAGACGATCTTGTTCGCTTGGCTGCGCTGTTCTCGTTCGAGGGCACTAGCTCAGCCGCGGCCGAGCTCGAAAAGTGTTGGATTCTCACGCAGAACCCGGAGCAGACCCTAGAGTCCTGGCTACTTGCTTATCACAGTGACGGTAAACGTGGGTTGAGTGGAATTGAAAAAAACGTTCAAAATTTCTGGGTGCATTGGACTCGAAAAGAATATTTAGCACGGGTGCGCGCTCTGTTTCAGGTGGGCGACAACGCGTTCTCCCTGTTGAATCGTGCCGCCGGCATCAAGCAACTGACTGACATTGATTCGATCTTTCGAGAGTTGGTGCTGGACGACCGTTCTGCCTTCAATCGGGCTGCAGAGGTGGTTAAGAGTTTCGAGGATCTCAGTGAGATACACCAAGAGCTGGAAACTGCCCGTGCGCAACAGAAATCGCTCAAGCCAATCGCAGACTGCTGGGAGACTTACAAGTACCACGCCGATAGCCTGCAAGAGTTGAAGACTGTCGAAGCGGTGGCTCCAGTGTGGTTTGCGGAGCAATCCCATCAGCTTTGGTTGGCAGAAATGGCCAGGCTGGATATTTCAACGAAGGAATCAGCATCACGACTACAGCAGCTGGTTGACCAGCGATATGAGCTGAAGCAGCAGTGCGATTTGCATCTGCAGGCCTACCTGCAAAAAGGTGGCGCCAGCATTGATCAGCTGCGTAAGCGTGTGGAAGAGTGGGAGGCTGTTCGTGAAATCAGAGTTAACCACTCCGCGCAGTATCAGTACCTTGTGCGGAAGCTGAGTCTACCGGACGAGCTATCTGCCAACTCCCTTGCCGCGAACAAAACGGAGGCCATCAAGCAGTCTGCTGCGTTAGTTGAAGATATCAAGGCGCAACGTAGTCAGACATTCCAGCGAGGGATTGTCGAGTCGGACATGCGTGCTCGACTTCTGGCAGTGCTCGAAGAATTAAACGAGATCAAACAACGACCAGGGTCAAACCTACCCGGCCAGTTTCATCAATTCCGCAGCCAATTGGCGGCGCACCTCCAGGTCGATGAGGGAGACCTGCCTTTTGTGGCAGAGCTTGTTCAGGTCAAACCTGAGGATAATGCATGGCGGGGAGCTATCGAGCGAGCAATCGGCGGGCATCGACTCCGTGTTTTAGTCCCCACTGCTATGGCGAAAGCAGCGTTGCAGTGGATTAATTCGCGACACAATCATTTGCATGTAAGGATTCTCGAAGTCGTTGCTGAGGTTGGTGATTCACGTGCATTTTTCCAAGATGGGTATGCCCGGAAACTGGTTTTTAAGGCTCATCCGTTTCGCAAGGCGGTAGAGGCTCTGATTGCCGCGAATGATCGCCATTGCGTCACCGACACGGATGATTTGCTCGTTACACCTCATGCCATGACCAAAGAGGGTCTGATGTCCGGCAGAGAGCACTACTTCGAGAAGAAAGATCAGCGTCTAATCAGTTCTGACTGGTTCACCGGTTTTGACAACCGAGATCGAATGGCTTTTCTGGGACAAGAGGCTGCAAGCGCTGAACTACAGCTTGCTGCTGCCATTGATGCGGTGCGTGCGGCTCAGGATCGACTAGGCAGTCTTGAGGAAGCCAATGCTGCCTACCTGGGGATCAAAAGCGTTGAGTTCAACCTGATTGACCTCCCAGGCGCAGACAATCAAATTATCGATCTCCAGGGGCAGCTGGATTATCTGACCCGCCCGGACACCGATGTCGCGCTGGCAAAATCGCTTCTCGATGACGACACGGCTCGATGGAATGAGGTTGATGAAGCTCATGAGGCCGCGAACGTTGAATATGCCTTGTTGCTAAAAGAGCTTGAGACGGCGAAGGCAAACGTCATCAAAACGTCAAGCCGAGCGGAGGCAGGAATGACGCAGGAGGCCCGATCTGCGGCCGGCAAACACCTTCCAACTATCAACACCGATCAACTACAGGATCTCTTCGATATAGAGCGGAAGGGCTATGAAAGACTAAACGAACGTATCAGTAACGCGACTGATCATTTGGTCGAGCTGCATAATGAGCTGGTCAAAAAAATGTCCGATGCCAAGAGCCGAGATACAGGAGCATTAGCAGAGGTAGGCCGTGACCTGATTGACGTGCATGCTTATATCGAACGCTTGCGAGTTCTAACTGAAGAAGCATTGCCCGAGAAGGTAGAACGCTTCCTTAGCTACCTCAATCGCTCCTCAGACGACGGTGTCACTCAGCTATTGAGCTACATCGACCAGGAAGTGATACAAATCCAAGAGCGGATAGATGAGCTGAATGGCACGTTACGTCGAGTTGAATTCCAGTCAGGTAAATACCTGCGCCTTGTCACCAGTAGAGTCGTGCATGACAGCCTTCGCGCTCTACAGGCCTCGCAGCGCAAACTCACCTCCGCGCGGTTTGTTGACGATATTGGAGAGACTCACTATCGGGCCTTGAAAAATCTAGTAGAGGATCTGAAGGATGCCTGTACGAAAAGTCGGAATATTTCATCGAAGGCAATGTTAGATCCTAGGTTCCGGTTGGCATTTTCAGTATCCGTAGTGGATGCGGTGACTGGAGTTGCAACAGAAGGGCGCAAAGGCTCTCAAGGCGACAGCGGTGGTGAGAAAGAAATTGTCGCGTCTTACGTCCTTACAGCATCGCTGGGCTACGCCCTGTGTCCTATCGGAGAGAGCAGGCCGTTGTTCGGCACCATTATATTGGACGAAGCATTCTCTAAGAGCTCACCAAGTGTCGCTGCGCGGATCATCGCTGCCCTGAAGGAGTTTGGTCTGCATGCGATCTTCATCACCCCAAACAAAGAGCTGCGTCTCCTGCGAATGCATACGCGTTCTGCAATTGTCGTTCACAAAAAAGACGGTCGATCGTCGCTGGTCTCGATGAGCTGGGAGGCCCTCGAGAAATATCATCGTGCTAAGAAGCAGGAAGGTGATGCGCCTGACGATAGCAATTCCGAGGAGCCTCGATGAGCAGCTATGAAATCACCAGACGAGCTTCGTCACCAACTGATCAAGTATTGGGATCTGCCGAGCGTACGACTTAGGAATCTTCTGAGTCCGTCTGCATGGCCAATGGTGCTAAGTATCGGCAAGCCCTCAGCACGAAGTTTTAATGTTCAGGTAGCAACCGCACAGAGGCATGTCGAAGCCTGGCGAAAGGTGACGGTCGGAAAAATTGAATGGATACGTGTCGCCTATCGCAGCGGCGCTGAATCAATCTGCATCCCCACCAAATGGTATCTGCGCAACCCTTCCGAGTGGGTTGCAGGGGCATCTGATCCAAGGGTAACTGCCGAGTATGCTGTACTGGGACACCTGGTGCAGCTTGCCCCAGAACACTTCCATGAGTTGCTGATCACGCGAAGGAGCTTGTGGCAAAACAAATCGAGTGAGGAGGTCATCCAGGCCGCGAAGCTAGCCTTGCGACTATCTCCGGGGTGCGCAAAAGGGCTGCCACTGCGCTTGCTCTCTGGGTTTGGCGTAGATACCAAGTTCTTCGAGCGTAACGAATTGCTTTTGAGGAAGATGCTTGACGTCATTTACGAAGGTGAGGCGTCAGCACAGGGGCTCTGTGGCTTTCTTGATGCATACGACGACACCAGTCACTGGGTGCTCGTCACACCATTAGATCAAGGTCTTTTGCCATTCAAGCGTCAAATGGTAACGACCTCGGAGCTCGCAGAGGCCAGGTTGCCTGGCTCGCGACTCTTGGTTGTAGAGAATCAAAAATGCCTTCATCTGCTGCGCGCGCTACCACAGACCATTGCGATTTTGGGATGTGGCTCGGATCTCGCGTGGCTGGGGTCTGCTCAGCTGGAGGACAGATCCGTAGGCTATTGGGGAGACCTCGATACTTGGGGCTTGCGTATGCTCGCTCGAGCTCGGTTGAGGCATAAGGGTGTGGTACCCCTGATGATGACTGAGGCGGTGTATGACGCGCATCAGTCCAAGTCAGCTGTGCGTGAACCAGTCAGAGCGCAAGACACACCGCCAGTTGGTCTCACTTCAGCTGAGGCCGCGTTGTTTTCTCGACTTGTGACTAGCGACAAGGGCCGCCTCGAGCAAGAGTTCATTCCGCGGCACGAGGTTTACACCGCACTCAGAGAATGGGTGTCGAGGAGTGGCGAGGTTTCGATTAGCGCAGCACAGGTGGCAAACGATCACCATTGTGTTGATGTAGATCCTTCTTCTTTTAGGCCCGGATAGTCATCGAGCGCTTAGCGAGATTTACCATCGGTTGCCTGATCCTCCATGGGTCTTTTGATCACTTCGACTTCAGCATCTGCACGCATCTGGTCGAGCTCGTTGTGCAACGCTTTGTCTTGAGCCTTTGGCTTGCTCAGCGGTGTCATGACGTCATCCAAAAAATAATTTCTCAGTGCCCTCTTGAATTCAAAAAAAGAAAACGGAGTTCTTGTTTGATATCAAAACAAAAGCAGAGATCTTGGAATCTTCGCTCAATCCTGTCATCCGTAGATTTCAGGTCAGTCGACTCGATTGACTTCTGCTGCTTCTGCCTGGGCTTTGGTTTTTTTTGGATACTAAAAAGTGAAGGCTGCAGTGAAAGGCTAATGGGGGTCGTCGATAGGGAAGGGCAGATCGCTTGTTCGCGACGTAAGTCGCGGCTAGCTTTTTAAGCCACTCGAATCTCAAAAAATTGATTGGGTTGTCTGGATGTAATTGGCGACAAGGTGGGGCCATAGTCGATCCTGCAGGTACCAGGGTGCCGTCAGAGCAGTGATCAGTGACCGCGTTTTTAGATATGGCTCTAAAGGAGGTAGAGGATCGGGGAAGGAAAAATAATCACGAAAACGGGCAATTCTTTTCTGGCTCAAAAACAGCACGCAGCCGGCATATCCCGAGCACTGCATTTAGAGCTCGGAGACACACACCAAGCCACCAAAACGCTGATGCGCTGGACGATATCCGACCTCGCGCTTTCTACGTGACATTCAGCGGCGGCTTAGCTGGTACTACGCGATTTATGCACCAGCTGCGTCGGATGTTCAGCATTTAATGTCGAGCAAATAGTCTCTGCCTCTGTCCTGACCTTGAAGACACCATGCTTGCTGGCTGAGCCGCCCTCTACAAGATCAACGACCCTGTAGCGTTTGCTGCCATCGTCCAGTGTGGTGGTTTCAATCACTCTGAATCGCGCTTGCATGGTCACTTTCCGTGCATGACATGGGGGACTTAGAAGTACCGGCAAAATGAGATGATTTCAAGAACGGGGCGTGCTTAAGCTGAGACAATTTATGACGGTGCACCATGCTTTGTCATCGCATGAGACGCGGTTTGGCAGTAGGTGCCGTATTGACCCATTTCTCCTATAGTCGACGCTTCGGGCCAGCAGGGCCCGGCTATCGCATCTTCAGGTAGGGCCTTGCTGAGGCGGAGTGTTAGAGATGGTCTTTACCTTCACCCTTAATTACGAACTGGCGTCTGACGAGAGCAACATGGACGCGCTAGTGGAGCGCTTAGCGGAAGAAGGCTGCGATGATGCATTGGTCGGGATAGGACAGCCAGGGCGCCTAGCTCTTGAATTCATCCGTGAAGCACCCTCTGCAGATGACGCAATTGCGGGCGCCATACAAGACGTGCGCCGAGCAGTACCTAGTGCTCGCTTGGTGTTGTCGAGCGCAGATAAGGAAGGAAGCGACCTCAACATAATCGCTTCGATACCACCAGGCATGGAAGGAAAATGAATGACAGTTTTGAGCTTCTGGCGCTGAGTTTGTTGGCTCGTAACGCACTTTTTTATGCGTAACGTTGCGAATGTTACGATGCACAAAATTACGTTACACCGACGCTTCCGGGCTAGCTGGCGAGGCAGCGAAGCTTGGCTGAAACGGTGTCACAGAGAGCGCTTGGTTGTGCAGAACTCGTCGATAAATTTTGCATGGCCACTCGGGGCGATTTGGAATTCGACAGTCCATCTGCCGTCGTTGAACACGAGCTGATAACTCCAGCAATTTCTAAGCGGCGCCCTCACATCGAGCGCCCGAAACTCACGCATCAGGTCGTATGAATGAGCGCGGCTTCCATGCTTGATCAGCCAAGCGGCAGCTCTGATGAATTGCCCATGGCTAAAGACCAGGATGTTCTGAGCGTCGTGATCCGCAAGCTTGGCCAGCATCGCATCTGCGAGCTCGAGCAGATGATCGAACGACTCAGCGCCAGGCCCATCAGCAGACTCGGAGTTACCGTTCTCCCAGTATTTTTCCGCATATGGCTTTCGGTCAGCTTGGGTACTGCCAGTGAAGTTGTTTGGACTCAGGTACGTAAACTCTTCAACGGGCCATACTTCGAATGGAGTGTGAGGGAAGCGCTCTGCTGTTGGTTGCGCGGTTGCTGCGGCGCGTTCGAAGGGTGAGGAGATGATCAGTTCGGGAGTGCACGTTATGGATTCAGCAAGCTCAGAAGCTTGATGCAGGCCGTTTTCAGTCAGTGGTGTTGAATCTGGTGCTGCAGTGGCGAGACCAGCGTTAGCAGCGCTCTCTGCGTGGCGGATCAACCTTACGAGTTTCATCGAGGGCTCTCGGTTTGATGTGGAGGAACTACCTCACTTGTCCAAGGCCGTGCCCCGCTGTTTGTTATTCCAGGCATCAGTGAGCTCGTCTATCCGATCCGCAAT
The DNA here is from genome assembly GCF_059716155.1 of Pseudomonas sp. LBUM1649. Classification (NCBI taxonomy): domain Bacteria; kingdom Pseudomonadati; phylum Pseudomonadota; class Gammaproteobacteria; order Pseudomonadales; family Pseudomonadaceae; genus Pseudomonas; species Pseudomonas sp. LBUM1649. The sequence continues at coordinate 3,600,728 of NZ_CP166807.1, read as the reverse complement.
TTGAGGCGTCTTTGATAGGACTAGGTAACGCGCGTTGCCGACAAATTCTTCTATCAGATACACAGTGTCGCCCACATCCAGTTCGAGCTCCTGTAGCGCTTCGTCCGGAATTCGAATCGCACCGTCGCCATCCCATTCTTCGATGATGATTTTCATAGGTGACTTTCTCACGTGTGGTCTCCGTTGCTTTCAGCCGGCAAGCCGTTCCCGCCGGTAGATTCTCAGCAGCACTTTTTACAGGCCCGGGTAATCATCAAGTCTAAGGCTAGGAGCGTCTCCGTCCTCAGACTCGCGCTTAGGCGTATGTATCACTCCAGCTTCAGCATCGGCACGCATCTGTTCGAGCTCTTTGTGAAAGGCCTTGTCTTGAACCGTGGGTTTGCTGGTGTACGGTTTGCGCTCTGGTACAGGCTTGGCTGCATAAGTCGTTACAGCGTCTGGGTCGTGCTGTAGTTTTTGTTGGACTTGCGATTCCAGCATCGCGCGGAGGGCGTCTTTATCGGGACGGGTAAGCAATTTTTACTCCTAATTGGCAGTCAGCGATTGGCTCATTGGGTGGTGAAGATGGGGCGTCCAGGCCTTATCTGCAAGCCTGCGGTGAATGACGTTATCAAGTATGAAAATAGCAAAAACAGGACGCATGCCTCAGTCTAATGTTGGGGGCCGGCCTCGGTTTCGCAAGGCCGACTTTCAACAAGCAGCAACTATTTGCATGTCGGCGCCGACACCGAATTGATCCAGTCACCGAGATGCCACTGACCCAGTCCGATACCTAGCGAACCATTTCCTGAGCTGGATTTCTGCCGATTGGAGTTGGGTCAGTCTTGCGTCGGCACGTAGGTCAATTCGGCGTTGGCGCCAACATTGCTGGGAGTTGAAGTCTGGCCAAGGATATCGAAAACCCCTGTATTTCCGTTTGCCAACTGAATAGCGAACTATGCCTGAGCGGCCGCACCAAGGAAGACATCAAAAAATGGAAGCGCATGAGGCGCCCGGAAAAGATGGCCGCCATGCAGCGTGCGAGCTCTCTTAATGACGCGTGTGCCGAGCGAAACGCAATGTGGTGCTAAATGTGGCTGTTCGTAAACAGCCTTGGAACTTTATGTCGTCAATACAGGAGTCAAGGCGAAGGGACTTACAACGAAGAACAGTCGATATACGGACACGCCGGTGAGTCAATGAAGTTGGGGGGGGTACTTGGTACCCACATAATAACTTTGTTAGGTCGCGGACTAAGTAGTAGCTAAATTTTGAATGTGTACGGTGAGCTCCAATTAATGCCATTGACGCTTTATTTCCTGCCACTGCTCGTCTGACAGCCACTTATCTGCCACCGGAAAGAAAATATTTTCCTCCGAGTCCATATGATCGAAATATTTTTTGATGAAGTCATCGATAGTGTCAGCAATTACTCTCGTTTCCTGAGTTGTGTCCTCCAACATCTTCAACTGTCCAGCAATGCGCCCAAATGCTTGATGATCTCGCTCGATATCCTTGACCCGTTGGTGGATCGGTGCGTCAGTCGCTAGCAAAGCCAGCCGTATAAGCTCTTCATTTTCATGGTGGTGTTGTTCTGCATCACTATGCATGGCTTCCAGCATCTTGAACAACAGCTTGCGGTCATCAGCGCCATCGGATTCATGCCTCATCTTCCTCAGCAACTCTTTGATCTGAGTAATTTTTATAGCCACCTCATGATGATAGGCCTGAAGCTCTTTCAATAAGACGTTCATATCAAAACCTCGTCACGACACCAAACCATCACAGAGAGATATTGTTTAACCAACACCCTACAAGGCACCCATGTCTTTAAATTTCCATATTTATCAATGCCTTGCCAAGCGAGCTCGCCAGCATGATTTAACATTTTTAGTATAGGCGAGCGCAGAGCTCACCCCAGAAAATTTGCCGCCCTTTGAAAAAATATCAGATGAATATTCATATGCACCATTTTGATCTTCCAGATGTCCGCCAGCGAATACGGAGGGAGAAAGCAGCGCCTATCATCGGCGTACTTCATAGCTGGATGGTGGCCTCAAAGCGGCTTGTGCCAGATGGATCGGCCATCGCCAAGGCCTTGGATTACAGCCTCAAACGCGGGTGATGTCCTGGCTAATTTTGTTTTTTGGGAGCCGGCGTAGGTGAGACATGGGCAGCAGAAGCTCTAGATATCAGTCAAAACGAGCTCAGTATTTTACCTGATCGGGGGTAGCTTGAGGTCTTCAGCCCTAGGCAAATCAGTTTGGCTAAGCACTGCTTTGCATGGTGCAGATTCTGCACCTTCTTCTACTTCGCCAGCAGAGGCTTAGGGGCAGTGTAGTGGTCTAATGAAACCGGACACCCATTTAGGCGAGAATGCTCGCCAGATCGAGGTGTCAGATGACCAAACAACGCCGTTCCTTTTCTGCAGAATTCAAACGCAAGCCAGCCAAAATCAGTCCGTCTTGTATCCAGCCGTTACCTCTTTCTTATGCGCTGCGAAGGCGGCGAGGACTTCTCCCTTTTCACGCGCAGGCACTTTGGCGAAGTCAAGACTGCGCCCCAGTTCGGCCGCCACCTCGTCGAATTCTGCTGGAGAGATCTTTAGGTCGCGATGCGCCTCCTCAAGGCCTAAATGACTTTTACCCGGCTTTGTTGGCGAGAATTTGAACGGCCCGCCCGTGACCTCGCAGACCCACAGGGTTCGCATGAACTTGAGGCCCGGCAACCTGTCCAGGTTCTTCGTGTGCCATTCCTTGAGGGCTGGGTTCTGCGAAGTCTTTCCCACGATTGGGTTCTGTACAATCGAGTCGCTAAAGTGGTCAACGACCGCGGCGATGGCGAAGACACCGCCGAGCCGGTCATACAGGCTCTTCTCGGTTTTCGGAGCGGCTTGCAGCGGCAGTGCCAGTGTCACTATTAATATAGATAGTATTGCGAATAAGAATTTTTTCATTATGAACATCCTTAATGTGGATCATCGCGCTGCAAGTGCAACGTGCGAAGAAATTTGCATGCGAGGCAAGGGTAGCTCTGTGTGCCTACGCACATAGGTGAGTGTAGTGGTCTAACGAGAGAACCCCTGGATCAGTTGAATCTTTTCGAGGCAATGGTCTGTCGGTTCTCTACTTGCCTTGGGTAAGCATTGAAAACAACGCACGACCTGCACTCGGATGCGGAGTGAGCGATTAACGTTGTTCTGCGCGTCGGTATCGCTGGTACTTGCCTAGGCCGCCTAGCCGAAAGGCGGCTTTTGGCCGATATCTGTATTTCCTAATCAGAAGTCGGGTACCCTTTCCTAGAGCCCCAGAGTTGCACCCGTATAGAGGGGGACTGTTCGATGAGGGAACATGTATCCACAAAAGACTAACCACAGAATATGGCAGTTCAAACCGATCCTGCTATTGCTCGCACTCTCTCTGCTGGCTCCGAACACCGTCACGGCTCAGGAAACGCACGAGACGATGATAATCATGGTCGAGAATGCGGCCGCTCCATGGTCGGATCGTGATGGCACAGGTTACGCCAACGACATAGTGGTCGCCGCCTTCAAGGAAATGGCGGTTGAAGTGGAGCTCAAAGTCGTGCCCTACGCCCGTTGCAAGAACATGGTGCTCAATGGCACGAGCGTGGCCTGCTTCAACATGAGTTGGCTACCCGAATTCGAGGGCAAGATCAAACTGGCCTCGCAACCGATCTACACCTCCAATCATGACATCTTCGAACCGATCAAAAGCCCTTTGCCGAAACCTCCGGAAGGTAAATGCACGTTGCCGCCCGGTACTGTAGTGGGCACCGTCAGAAGCTACGAATATACACCTCAGGCTACAGCGCTACAGTCCGCCGGGGTGGTGTTCGAGAGCACCGAATCAGACGTGCAGAATCTTAAGAAACTCGCCGCCCGGCGCTTATCTGCCGCCCTGATAGTGACCAATGACCTGGAAGCAAAACAACAGAAAGCCAACCAGTCGGGCACAGAAGATGCCGTTCAATTTGCCTTCAATTGCGGGGTGCAAACCTCGACCTTAGGCTTTAGTCTCACTCACCCGGACGGAGTGCGGGCACTGGAAATGTATGACGAAGGCTTTCGACGCATACAGGCCAACGGCGTGCTTACGCAAATTCATACGCACTGGTTTCCCTCGCAGCCTGTAGATCACCTGTGAACTCTTAGGCGAAATCGATAGGCTGATTTTGGCCGTTCTCTGTCGGTCGTCACTGCGGAGTCTGTTGGTCAAGTCGAATGCAAACGGTTGGTCAGCACGGATGCAGTGACTGGTTAGTGACAATGCAAAGGGATGGTTACGTGGAATGCCATTTCTCACTCTCCAAAGAATTCCATTTTTCCCGCATATTATCGGGACTCGCTCATGAAGGAGGGGCAGCGGTGCGTTAGATGATGCCTATAACTGCCGTAGTCGCATGATGGCGTCTGTGATGTCTTGAGCATTCGTGTCCAGCGTTTCCAGAGCCGCAATTGCGTTTGCGGCGACACTCCCCACGCCATTCTCAGAGAGCCACTTTGTCACCTCTTCAATGGCCGCAGCTAGGGCGTGCTGGTTGTGCAGGAGAAGTGTGAGAGCGTCCGCTGTGGCTATGTAGGCTACAGAGTTATCTGGCATGGGTATCGTCCTTGAGCAACTAATGCGGGAAGACTAGCTGAACTCGCCGCTGGCTGGAGCCACTTCTCCAGATCCGCTGACACCAAGGTAATTGCACTGAATTGACCACCCATTTGCAATCGACCTAACCAGCCATTGGCACCGGATTTGACCCGCACCCTTAGCAAACATGAGCCCATCTTGGGCACCGGACGGAGTGAGGCGGGTGTCGTACAGCATTATCCGATGACGTGCATGAAAGTGTTGGTGCATGATGGCGTGGAGATCTGGCTCGCAGCTAGACGCTTGCAGCAAGGGCGGTTCTATGGCCAGTTGTACGGCACGGCTCAGAAGTTGAATTGGATGCCGAGCAACTTCAAGCTCTGGTGCTGGGTTTACCGTGGCAACGGGTCGGTTCCGGAGGTGTTATCACCGTGCTCTAACCTGCCTGCCATGGTGCGCTTGCCTGCGCAATCGGCCCATCAGCCTATCGCCGCCACTAGCCCTCTCTGGCAAAATCGGCGGCACGACTTCGCATTCGAATCTTGACCAATTAAGCCCTGAAGAACTGCGTGCCTTGGCGGCGCAGTTGTTCCAGCGCGTCGAGACGATGGCAAGTAAATCACCCATCACAAATCGGTCAACGAGAAGCTGGCCCACGAGATCGCGCTGCTCAAGCGCTTCAAGTCTGCCAAGCGCAGCGAGCAGCTACGTCCGGATCAGGCCAGCTTGCTCGACGATTTGATCAACACCGATATCGCGGCTACGCGAATGGCCGATGTGTCGAGTGCGAAGGCATATCGATCTTGGATGAAAACCAGATGCGTCAGTAGCGCACGTCCGGTTTGACGATCGGAGTGTGTAAACGGGGCGCAAGTCACCGCGCCACATCCCGACTCTCCAATGGGCAAGTCACCGTTCAGCGCGTAGCGCGACAGCGCCGGCCAGCGCTTGAGGCTGTATTCATGGCTTTGGCCAGGCTGCCGCCGTTGGCCACGCCTTGGCGAATCGACAAGCATGCGCAAACTGCTCGACTCCGTCGCTACCAACAATGAACACGCGGCGCTGGATGTTATGCGTGCAGTCCGAAGCACCATTATCGGTAGATGGGTAAAACGACGCGGGAAGCCGTTCCTTGCTCCAACGTCGGTTGGTGAAAACGTTTAGATTAAATGGGACAGTCAGAAAGGGAACTAAAATCGTGCCGGGCTGGCTTGACGCTGGTCTTTCATGGGGGTTGGTTTTCGCAAGTGAGGTTTGATGGTTTTGTGATAATGGAAAAGAGATTTCAGTGGGGCAGTACGAAAGGCTTCGTACATCCTCTAAGATACTGGCCTTTTCTTACATCGTGGATTTGATCTAATGGCGTCGAACATCTCTTTTTCACACTTGTTTCGTGTGAATTTACGCCGCCTGATCCTCTCCCTTGCCATTCTCAGTGCCCTGATCACCCTGGCCAACACGTTCTACGCTAGCTATCGCGTCCAGCGTCAATTGTTGATCGACAATACGTTGGAGAGTAATCGCGTTTATGCAAGCAAGCTGGCCGACAGTGTTGATCAATTCCTGCGGTCAACACATCAACAACTTGCCTACAGCGCCGGCCTGATGGCCAAAAATTTCGGGGATGTATCCCTGCTGATGACTGAGGCCGAACGTCTGCGCCTGCAGACGAACAGTTTCAACTCTGTGGTGTTTGTAGATGCTAACGGCTGGGTACTGGCTACCTCGCCAGATATCCTTGAGATTCGCGGGAAAAAGATGGAGTCGCCTGGTGCCATCGAGGCCTTGCGCGAGCGGAGGCCGCTGATCAGTCGCCCGTATGTCTCGGTAGTAGGCAACCTGTTGGTAGTCATTTCGTACCCTGTTATCGACAGTGCTGGGCAATACCTGGGCTATATCGGCGGTACCGTCTACCTGAAGCAGAAAAGCATCCTCAACAACCTGCTCGGTGAACATTACTATCGCGATGGCTCCTATCTGTATGTAGTCGATCAGAACAGGCGCTTGTTGTATCACCCAAACCCTGCTCGGGTGGGTGAAGAAGTTGGAAAGAACCCGGTGATCGATGCGCTAATCAGTGGCGACACGGGCGTTATGCGCCTGCACAACAGTGAGGGCGTCGATATGTTGGCTGGCTATGCCGTGGTGCCGTTGACTCGCTGGGGGGTCGTAGCGCAGCGACCCACTGAGGCCAGCCTGGCTTCGCTGAATGAGTTAATGTTCAGCGTGCTGCGCAATACCCTACCGCTGGCGCTACTGACCCTGCTGTTCATCTGGTGGTTCGCCCAGCTGATTTCCCGACCGCTGCGGCAACTGGCAGATAGTGCCCAGGATATGGATCGATCGGCCAATGCCGATCGCATCCAACATGTGCACTCCTGGTACTTCGAATCCTCCGAGATCAAGCGAGCGATGCTGGTTGGCTTCAATCTCCTGCATTACAAGATCAACAAACTTCGCCTGGATGTGCAGACCGATCCTTTGACTGGATTGCACAATCGCCGTGGCCTGGACATGGCGCTAGACCTATTGCAGTCCCAGCAGCGGCCTTTCGCAGTAGTGTCGCTGGATATCGACCACTTCAAATCCGTCAACGATACTTACGGACATGACGTGGGTGATCAAGTGCTGCAGAGTCTGGCCCGGTTGATGCGCAACGGCTCGCGTGATGACGATGTACTCTGTCGGGTGGGGGGCGAGGAGTTTCTCATCCTACTGCCTGACGTTGCTCCCGAGATCGCCGAGCAGGTTGCCGAGCGTCTGCGACGACAGGTCGAGCAGTTGCTGATTGAGCCCGTCGGGCAGATCACCATTTCCGTAGGTGTTGCCCACTGGTTGCAGCATGTTGATGAAGTCGGAGCTGTTCTCAAGGCTGCCGACGAAATGCTGTACAAGGCCAAGCGAACCGGCCGCAATCGGGTGATGGTCGCTGAAAAAACGGCCTGAATGCAGTGTTTGGGAACAAGTTTGTTGGCTGATGCGTTATTGACCCAGGTTGCCGGAGTTCATCCACCCGAATACTCCAAACAATACCTTGTGCGGGATTTAAGAGGCTGCATCTGGGTCAGTTAAAATCAGCAGCCTGTGTCGATAACGCATCAGCGCCAACACTCGCCAGTTATCAGTGCGGTATCGGCGTCATATGGCTGAAGACGACGGCCTATATTTGAGAATCAGGAGGTATTTCAAGCCAAAAGGCCATTAACACTTTGTCTAATGTCGATGTTGTATCTTTGAAGGTATGCGTCCGGGCATCCCGTCTTGCGCAATTGAACCGATTGCCAGTTATGCGGCAGCAACTGCGCAATATCACTGGCCCTCTGCGTTGGCAGGCGCGTGAGAACGTCTTCAAATAGGCGTATGGATCACGCCCGTTGAGTCGCGCCGACTGGATCAGGCTCATGATCACCGCCGCCCGTTTTCCGCATCCAATGGCACCGCTAATCGGTGATGACTAGCCCAAGTGAAAAGATAGGAGCTCAAAACGTCTGAGCTCCATTGGTACCCGACAGCGCGGTGTCTCGCGGCATTTGCTGCCTCGAGCTTGCAGCAACAGAATGCTCTCGCTGTGGCGAGTGGATGGGGAGGGTGGTTCAGCGGTGCACGATGTATGTCACCTCCGATTACCTGCTACCAAGACGTCAGACTGGTAGCGCTTCGCGCTCAGGATTCCACAGTCGCTCAACCGCCCAGAGCGGCTGATTCCCTTGGAAAGTACGTATGGCCGCAATGTAAGCGTCGTAGGTGGTGCGATCAAACGTTGTCCAGGTTTTGCTCATGCTCTTTGCAGTTTTGAGCTTTTGACGAAAGACAGGAAGATCGCTCTCTTGGTCAATGGAATCCGACGAATCCAGTGCCTTCAAAAGCACCGCGTCGAGTGGCGGGTGCATGGCCTTCACGTGTGGATGATCATGGTAACCAGCGCAGACGATTTTCAGCTTCAGGTACATGTTTACAAGCTTCTGTGCACGACCGTAGGTGCACATCAATACCTTGCGAGCGTCAGGTTCACCTTTCGCGCGCTTCGTGTAGTAGACGCCTTGGGAAGCAGCGATCACTGCTTGAATTCTCTCGTGAATGAAATCATCCATTTCTTCTGGAGGAGGCAGTTGATCGGCTGTGTTGATTGCTCCCAAACCAGATTTTTCAATCAGGTGTTTTGCCACCGCAATGGTATGGCCAGGCCCTTGTCGAGAGTAGGCTCGGCCGGCACCCCAAACAGCTACACGGTGGCGGTGCTCATGAATGTCGTACATTCTCAGTTTTCCCAATTCTCATTGAAATGTGGCACCACCTACGCCTAGGGTAAGTATCGTGCTTCGGACGCTCGCGCCGGCCTATTTAATTCGCAGTTCGAAATTAACTAAGCCGTCTCTGGATTCGAGCCTAGTGATTTCACACGTCTCCAGAGTTACTCCGGAAAGGCGTTGCAGGCTGGATCGGAATTCCTTCTCGATATCACCTAAAGTGAGCGCACGAACAGCGTCAGCGAATGAGCTTGCGATCATAGGTGGCTGTTCGAATGCAATACCTCCACCCTCAGACTGCTCAGCTAGCGAGCGTGCGTACTGGATCAAAGGGGTCAGGCGTGCTTTCTGGCCACTGTCCAAACTAACCCAGCGCTGAATGCCAGCAACACTGCACTGGCTGATTTCGGCAATTCGCGATTGAGGAAACCCTGTTTTTTCTTGGATCGCCAAAATCAATGCACGAGTGCCCTTCATTGTCTTGCCGTCTTGCGAGGGTTTGAGCGCATCGATAGCTGTAGCGATATTGGAATACATGTGAATCACTCTATGCTGGATGTAGGCTGTACGTAAGCTTACGCCAAGCCTAGTGTGAGAATCAATCACTCTAGGCTTACGTGCGTTGTATGTATGTTTTTGCGGGGCTGTTAAAGAGGGCTAGCTGGCAGCCACGCTGACCATCAGACGAGGCGCGCACAGCTGGCAATTAGGAGCGAGGAGAGACGTAGCGGCACGGGGAGCGTCTATTCAGCGAAGCAGAATTCAACTTGCTGATATGTCGTCGCCGAGCGATTGCTCGGGGCTGTTTAGGGGCGCGCGGTACCAGCAACGTTACTGGACGCGATCTCCAAATCTTTGAGTACTTCCGCTTGGACTAAATCCGCCAGCTCTTCCTCGGTACAACGCAGCAAAGCTTTTACGGACTGCCCCGATTTCGCTTTGAACGTGACGGCAACCTGAGTAGAGGATTACTGCCCTGGTCATAGTACGCCGCCCAAAGGCCACTTCTCGCAGCACTTGGCATACCTTCCTCGCGGTGAGTGCCGGCGTGGACTCATCTGTACAATCGTTTAAATTTATACGGAATGCCTGCGGTTCCATCGTTGTTTAGCGAAGGATACACCGCAGTCATGAGTAACGGATGAGATCACGCATGGGGGAGTAGTGAGATGAAGCTTTTTTTGGACTGTGAGTTCACTCAGCTCAACCAGGATACAAAGCTGATCTCACTGGCTTTAGTCTCGGAGGCCGGTGACGAGTTTTATGTAGAGCTCACCGATACCTACCAGATCGAAGATTGCAGTGATTTCGTAATCCAGCATGTCTTGCCACAGTTGAGTCCGCCACGCTACGGAATGTCACTCGTGGACGCCCAAGCTGCGCTGAGGGTTTTCCTCAGCAGTATTGAAGGCCAACTGGAGGTCTGCTCGGACGCTCCAGAATGGGACTGGGAGTTTTTCTGCCAGCTTGCGTATGTCGATCACAAGTGGCCGAGCCATGTGGAGAACAGGCCTACCAATCTGATCCACTTGTTCAGGCATTTAGAAGCCGACGACATCGGTAACACTACGCTTCCCGACCTTCCCCACCATGCCTTGCTCGATGCCCGACTCCTTGCCGGTCTTTACCAACGCTTGGCAGGAGCCTCCAAGCAGGTTGGAGATTGATTGCGATGAGTCATGACGAAGAGCTCCGGCATCGAGAGTTATCTAGGCGAAAGTCTCTCTGGGAGCTTACCTCCCTCTCGCCAGGAGACCCCAAGACGCTCGACATCTTAGCTGTTCTCGATGATATCGAGCGGCATGAGCGCCATGACACGTCAATGCCGGCACAGGCACTCAGTGTCGAACAGCTTCGTGATTCGATACCCACCGAGCCCCACCCGATAGGCTGCCGCATAGTCTGCGAAGAATGCATTCCACAGCCTTGGCGCGAGCGTTTCTTGCGTGCCAGTGTGGGATCAACACGTGTCCCGGAAGGGCCATATGCTCACGATTGGGATCGGTTTCTTGACGAATGGGAAGACGAGATGCGGCTGTTAGCGAAACATAGGGCTGCAAGAGATAAACACGGAGGGATTGATGCCGGGCATTAACCTCAGGAGGAGGGGGCTACACACTTCACACCATGGTCGTTTTTTCGGGCTCACCAAGCCCAGCTCAACTCGATGGCTGACCTGGCATCTCGACGGATAGCCTAGCTACTATGTATTGAGCCAATCTCGTAGGTATTCCCATGCCTTCCGCAATTCTTAGATCTCGCGGTCGAATCACAATCCCTGCTCAGGTACGCCATTCGCTCGGTCTGAAGCCGGGAGATCGAGTTCATTTTTTTGAAATGTCGGATGGCCAGTTTGGGATGGTGGCGGCTACTCATCCTGTGCAAAGCCTCAAGGGCATGATCCGGAAACCGAATGTTGCCGTTAGCATAGAAGATATGAATGCGGCCATCGCCGCTAAAGGTGCAGATACTCGATCTGGGGCTTAGCATCATTGATGCTTGCGGTGAGTGTAGTGAAGCTAGCTATATCTTCAGTCACCACACAGTCCGTACGTCCCGCTCCGAAGGAGACCGTTGAGTGCATCGACCATTGGTAATTAGTCTTGCTGCTGATGCTCACAAATGGGGAATGCCAGTTCCGCCCGGCTCATACGGATCTGGATATGACTATTGAATATCAGCCAGCGCCGTCAGTCTCTGAGAGCATTTGGGGAGCCATTGGATTGCCTTCGCGTGGAGCCAGGTTGTATGAGCTCATACACCAGGGCCTTCCATTCGACTTACTTGATCAGGTTGCAAGCCTGCTGCAGATGCCGCGTGCGGATATCTCCCATGCTATATGCGTGTCGCCCACCACGCTGGCACGTAGGGCGAAAACAGGGCGTTTCAGCACCGCTGAAAGCGATCGCCTGGTCGCGTTGATAGCTGTTTACGAAGCGACCCTTTCCCTGTTCGAGAACGATGCCATCGCCGCGAAAAAGTGGATGAGCTCACGGGGTCGTGGGCTTGGCTCGAGGCGTCCGCTAGACATGCTGGGGACGAGGGTGGAAACGAACGCAGTCTTCGATCTCATGGGACGATTAGAGATGGGAGTGCTTGTGTGAGACTGTCCGTGATCGTCTTTTTTTGCGGTCAATCCGGAAATATGCGCTTGACGTAAATTCTGTATGGATATACAGTTATCTCAATTGCATAGATAGACGGTGCCAATCCTGACGTAGCGTTTTGTCAGCCACGGATCGTATTGCAAGGCGAAAAGTCCCTTAATTGGGGCTTTTTTTTGCCTGAAAATCGGGAAGGAATCTGGCGATCACTGCGCAATGCGCCATGAAGGTTGCTGAGCAAGATGCCAATGCTATCGCTCCTTCGAGCCGCCGGCTCGGCTCAGTGCGCCAAGTAAACTGCTGATGCTCATCTCACGAAACGCTTGAGTGCGTGACGGCTGGCTATCACACGCTCACGTATCTCATCGGCATCGATAGACATGCCGCCATCGGGTGTCACGCGTAGAGATTTCAGATTGTTGAGGGCAGCTATGAACGCCCGATCTCTAGCCAGCTCTTGGTCTGATATGTTGTCTCGCCAAACGAGCCCTATCAATCGACCGAACCACTTCATCCCGCACTCCTGATTTCGTGTTCCATGGCAGCATTTTCAGCGATGTGCAGGAGATGTTAAATGAGTGAGCGAGTAGCAGCTAGATACTGAACAACTTGCTCGAGCCCCGTTCGGCATGCGATGAGATCACGCGGTCGACCACTCAGACCACGATTCTTGCTGCTTAGCCAGATCTTTGCATTTGGCTCGTTTCCTGCGACTGCAAGCAATGAATTATACAACTCAACAAAAAGCAAAGCCCGGCTCCAAGCTTCAGTGCCTGGCCGAAGCAATTCACGTCCACGGCGTAGAAGCAGCACTGTGGAAACATGCTCGTCCAAGACAGCCGCTAAATCAGTGTCATCAAGCCCCAGCCCTTCACTGGCCCGGATAAAAGCTTTGCAAAGTACAGCGTTTTCAGTGTTCGAAGTGACTGATTTCATGCTCCACCATATGGCCTTTGATCTGTTTTGTGATGACCGAATTTTTCAACCCAACTCCATCGACCAATATGGCCGCTTCTGACCCAAAATCGCACCATCGACAATAAGCATCTTGGCCCCAGCAGCTAGGCGATCAATGGCCTGTAACGTAGTTTTGTGCGCTGTAACACTGCTTACGTTACAGCGCACGAAGTTACGTTACAGAGCGCGTCAGAAAGCAAGCGGAGCGCGCAGGCCGGCGGACGGAGGCGTGCGGATGGAAGCCCATCGGGCCAAGACGGAGCTTGCGATAGGCTTGGTTTACGACAGCCCACCCCTAAAAGGGGCACGCACAAAAGCCAACTGTTTGAGATCCTACGGATTTACGCCACGAAAAATATTTCACGTTTTCGCTAAAGTTTCTCTTCAAAACATCCGTTGTTATTTTTAACAGCAACGAAATGGTGATTTTGTGGGTAAAGTGAAAATGCAACCAGCAGTATTCTTTAATGAGCGCGAATTTACGTGTTGGCGAGAGCGAGAGTGTAATGACGTCTACCCATGCCAGGTGTCTAGCCACGGTAGTAATGGTGTGACTCTGAAACTGGATGATACTACGATTAGGTTTGCAAAGGGCGTAGCACAGGAAGTCGCACGCTGTCTTAAAGATGCTTTTTTGGTGAATTTTGGAAACACGGTAAACGTACTTTTTACGTCGGGAAAGCGTAAAAGCAAGCTAGAGAGAGTGTTTCGAAAAGACGTAGCAGGTCGCTGGAATTATAAGGCTAACGGAAGATTCAAGTGCCGGCAGACGGAGGGTGAAGTATATTTCAGCAAAATTACAAAGGTTCCGGGAGATCCGATCGAGGAACTAGGAATTTACACAGTTGAGAACGGGGGAGTAGAGCTGGTATTCGACTTTATGTGTTATTCGTTCAGTATGCTGGATGCGTCGTGGCTTGCTGAGAATTTGATGAAGGCCAATCAGGTCTAAGTATGTAGGTACCTTGGAAGCCGCTAGCATCGATTGCAGGCCGATAGCGGCATCTATCCTGAGTGGCCACTCCTGTGCCAGTGAAGGCTCGAAGCCTTGGATTCAAAGCATGTGCGTTCAGTGTCTGATGGTGGATCAGATCGTTAGCCAATCACTCTATGAATAAGGTGCGTTTTTATACCACCCTTACTTACCAGCCCGCATAATGAGTAACCATGTGGCCCCAGGCCGAGAGCGCGGGCCCATTTCTGCGAAGGATGTTCATTGCCTCGGCGGCAGGGATTTTGGTCGGACAGCCCCCAGTTAGATATGTCTTGTCTTTACCCGGGCAGTACAAGTGCATGATCGTTAAAACCATGATCTGTTGCAGCGGTGACTTTGCGCGATAGCTTTTGCGCATTGCTTTCAAGGATTCGGGGACGGGCTCTTCTCCGCCAGCCCAATCGAAACCGCGAGGCCGTAAGTTGTAGTGCCTGCCTGGACTGCCGTAGGCGTCGACGTGCTCAAAACAACCCTCAAGCGAGTAAGACTCTACGATTCCCCATACTGCTTGCCCAAAAATGTTTCCACGTTCTGATGCACTGGGAAACGTAGGGATTGAAGCCCCGCAAACCATCGCCAGCGCCGTAAGCTCAGCCCCGTCCATGCATGGCACTTTATCTACCATATCGACTAACGCCCAGTCAGGGAAACGGCCAGCAGCGAACGTGGGGTTAACTGCCGCGTAGGCAGCAAGGGCTGCTGGTTGTTGCGAGTGATGGATGTAGGCATGGCTGGCAGTGTGAACATTCGTGAATGCCCAAACACCCTTAGAAAGCTGATGGACGCCAATAGCAGACAAAAGGCCTTTGGCCTTATCAACGTAGTCGTTGTTCACGATTCGATTTCCTCTTCGCTGTTGGGTGTCCCATTCGCCACTGTCCTGTGAAGGTACCCGTCCTATTTCGGAGATACGCAAACTGGATTGATCGTTTTCCGGATGCGCTCAGATATTGGCTTTGCCAGCGGGGCAAGCGGAGCGCGCAGGCGTGAGGATGGAAGCCCACTGGGCCATGACTGGCGCTTGCGCTAGGCTTGGTTCACGACAGCCGTCCCCGATAAGGGGCACGCCCAAACTAGATATACAGCTTTCGCAACGTGTTCGGATTGATGGGTCAAACATGACGAAGCCGCTCTTCTAGCTGAAGGTGCTCATCAGAAGACAAGAGCCCTACCGGATCAAAACCATCCTTCGCACTGAAGTCATACCTTCTTCCATCAGCGGAAACGCAGCTATCGCAGTAATCCAGGTCACCACAGTCAATAAAGAAAGTGATCCTCCAACCATCTACGTCTATGGTCATCAACCCACAGTAGATGTCATTCCAGCTTTCCTCGGTGATTCGCCGCATTGAACGTGATGCAACAGCGGCATCCCGAAGAACTTCGTAGACCTCGCTAGCAGTCAGAGCATTCGTACTGGGCATGCAATAGCCTCGATATCTGTGGGGCTGGGCTCTGCGTCAGTTAGCATTTAGCAACCAAGCCTACGATGCACTCATTCGAGTTGAAGGAGCAGGGCGTACGGTATACAAGAATGTCATACCGTCTGAAAAGGCAAGGTGTGTACACCAAAGTACCTGTCTTCGTGCTTACCATGCTGTACTCCGGCCGGAAGAAGCGGGAGCAGGTTTGCATGGAAGGCGGTCTCTTCTTGGTTCTCATCGCGTTCTCCTCACAAAGCGAGCAACCTTCGCCAACAATGTTGATTGCTGGCGAAATGCGCTTAAATCCTGTGAGCTTTACTCTTCCCTGGATGGCTTCCCGGCGCATTCGAAAAAACGCAGATAATGCGCCTGGTCAGCGATGTGCTTTGACGAAAAACTATTGGGGCACCTCCCCATAGCCGTACGAGGGAATAAATAATCCGATGTAGACGATTGGGTTTTGTGTCCCATGCTGGCCTCCATTTTTTTGATGAAGGAGTCACCTCTCAAGGAGTTGAGCAACTGGCGCACTGCCAGTGACCGATCCACAGATTCACCTGGTAAGCGCGAGCGAGTTACCGCCTGCAAAGCAAACTTGTACACGTGCAGTTGTTCTTTTGTGAATTCAGCCACACGGAAGTCACCCTCAATGATTGCTCGTTTCTGAAGGTACGAGATGAACTGAATAACAGTGTGTAGATGACGCACGACTAGGCTAGGTAACGGCGCGTACTGGGGGTGTTCAAGTAAAGGGTGCTTTGCGGAAGCATATCCCCGGAAGTCGTTAAAATCTACTACATTGGGAGTTGGTGGACTTGCCCCTACAAAACCGGACACCAACTCCCTGTTAAATTGATGCTGCCGCCAATCGCCTGAACTCCCTCGGTGAGCGATAGTTCAAGGCGCTGTGCGGATGCTGCTCGTTGTAGTGTTCGAAGGCAATGGCCAGGTTACGCAGCGCCGTTTCTCGATCCGGCTTGGGCATGTGCGCCACGTAGTCACGCTTGATCGTCTTCACGAAGCTCTCGGCCATACCGTTGCTCTGCGGGCTGCGCACTGGCGTGGTCACCGGTTGCAAGCCGATCTGCCGTGCAAACAGGCGCGTCTGTTCGGCGGTGTAGGCCGAGCCGTTGTCGCTTAGCCATTGCACCGGCGTGGCGGGCAGTTGATCACCGAAGCGCTTCTCCACGCTTTCCAGCATCAAATCGCGGATGTCATCGCCGCTGTACCCGGTCGGGCTCGCGACCCAGCCGATGGCCTCGCGATCACAGCAGTCCAAGGCGAAGGTCACGCTTAGCTTGGCGCCGTCCTCGCAGCGGAACTCAAAACCATCCGAGCACCACCGCGTATCACTGGTTTTCACCGCAATACGGCCTTCGTGCCGACGTGGCACGCCGGGCTGTTTGAGTCGGCGCTCAAGCAACAGATTGTGATCACGCATGACTCGGTACACCCGCTTCACGTTGATCGCCGGCAGCGACTGGGTTTCACGCTCCCGGCGCAGTAATCCCCAGACACGACGGTAGCCATAGCTGGGCAACTCGCTGACCTGCTGTTGGATTTCAACCACCAACTCAGCGTCGTCCACAGGTCTGCTTCGCCGTGCCTTGGGCGATACCGATTGTTTGATTCGAACCGTTAATTGCGAGCGCGCCACACCGAGACATTCGCTGACCAGCTTCACTGGTCGTCCCCCGGCAACAAGGGTGAGTGCGCAATCCATTTTCGCGACCGGGCGATCTCCACGGCCTCTTTGAGGATTTCTGCTTCCATCGTTTTCTTGCCCAGCATCCGTTGCAGTTCACGGATCTGCTTGAGCGCATCGCTCAGCTCGGAGGCAGGCACCACGGCTTCGCCAGCACTGACCGCCGACAGGCTGCCGTCCTGGTAAAGCTTGCGCCACTGGAACAGCTGGTTGGCATTGATGCCGTTGCGCCGAGCCACCACCGAAACGCTTTGCCCTGGCTCAAGGCTCTCGCGAACCATGGCCAGTTTTTGCTCTGGGCTCCAGCGGCGCCGCCGTTCCTGGCCCAAAAGCTCCCCACTCTTATCGTTGCTGTTAGTCATAAACATAACCGTTTGCCTATCCCTTATCGTAAGGGGGAAACGGTGTCCTGTCTTTCATGGGGCTCGTTCAGTTGGCACGGTGGCATCCATAATTCCCAGTTCGTGCGACTCTAGAACCTCCTTGGCTGCCGACACAAAATCGTAATCAGAGTGCCCCGACCAAATTTCGCTCTCGCTCGCAAAATGAACCTTCCAATGGCCATAGCGGCCAGACCTTGGAAGCTTCGACCACGCAGCCTTGATGGCAGCAACTGTGCTGCTAGCCACTTTGGCATCCAAGAAGATGTATAGAGAGTTCTGCGAGACGTCGATCAGCTTGACCGGAGATATCCCTCCTATCCTATAGGCGCGCTTCAGAACTGCCATATGGTCATGGCTAAAAACTTTCCGATACATCACAGCAAAGCGGTGCCGGGCCGACTGCGACATGGGGAGGAGATTCTCATCGGTTTTTTGCAAGCAGTCAAAAACCCGATATTTTATTTGCCCGTAAAAATCGCCCGAGGTCGTTGGTTGAGTAGCGCCGCGTGTCAGTTGAAACAGTACTGGAAGGTTCATCTCTACTCTCCTTATCGTGTTAGAGCGGATCAAAAGTCCACGTCATCATCAAAAAGATCTGGCCCATCTCGCAGTTGCTTCAATCTGGTTCTCTCTTCCTCTAGATTATATTCGCCAAGGATGTCTTCAGGTTTCCATTCGTCCCAAACAGAAACATGTCAGACGTAAACTTCACAATGCCCAGTGTGTTTGCTGCTAGAATTTCAGGAGCATATTTTCTAAACAGCCGGCCACCATCAAGATCAAAAGCTATTTCGTTCTCTTTGATCACTATTGCATTCCATTCGTCATAAAGTGCATAAGAAGCAATGTCATCCCAAGCCGCTTTAAAGTCACCATATTTCTCATCGGTAAGGTTATCGTCGTATACGATGACTAGCGTACCTTTTGAGGAATGTAACAGCTTTACTGGCGAGAGCTGCCCTTCGATGATGGCCTTCTCGATCAAATGAATTACTCGAGTGTCAGGGCTATCCCACCAAAGTACTGCAAATGTTTGCATGCTCAAAACATCAAGGGGCATGAAATTGATGCCCTTTGACTGCTGTGTGCTGAATACTGTGTAACCACCCTCACCATATTCATTATGAGGGTGTTCATATTCTGTATAAAGCATGCGGGAATAGTTCATATACGCACCTTTTGGCAAAGCTACGATAAAGACAACCGATAGGGAGTAGGTCTAGGCCTTTAGGGAGGCATGGCCCTTGTCGCCAATTATTAAGCGTCAGGCTCAAGATGATGATGCGGATGGTTGCAATACGGTGATACGAGGCACTTGGAGTGCCCCGTCATGTTTGCGATTTGTACTTCAACCGTGTAACCCTGAGTTTCCCTGGTTTGATCACTGTCCCCATGGGATAGGTACGCCCACACATGCTCGTCGATGGATGGTAAGTCAGAGAAATCATCCAGCGACGCAAGATCATATTGCTCAATCCCCAAGCTATAGGATTCGAGAATTTCTTTAGCATCGCGCCAAAAGAGGTAGTCGGAGCGTCCTGAGTACACCTCGTCAACGTTCGCAAAATCTACTGTCAGCCGAGTGGGGCTCATACACATGACCTGTATCCACAGTGACTCAATCTCTAGGAGGGTGGTGCTTGATACGCCACTGTCCAGAAAGAGGTACAGATTGTCTTCGTGTACGGCAATCAGTTTTACCGCCGACATGGCGCCTAGTACGTACGCACGCTCCAAGGCTGCGGCTACGTATGGGTTTATAGGGTTTGTGGGGTCGCCATACATGATTGCCAAGAATTGCTTGGCAGCCCGTGGCATCACTTCCAGGCTTGGGGTTTTCCACTGCAAGCAACTGAAGACCGCATGATTGGGGGCGTCAGCGGGTTCTATGGGATCGCATTCAGGGTGAAAAATGTCTGAAAAGGGCATGTCGGCTTCCCTCCTAGGTGTAGGTAGGATCAAAGTCGACTTTTGGACGCCTGTCAAAGGTAAAGGCGACCTTTGGTCGAAAATAATTTCCTTTGTATTCAGTGTCTTAGAGTATAAAAAAAGCATACTCTTTGATTTTTCAGACTGAAGAAGAGCGCATTTTCCACACAGCGGACAGGCTTTCACAGCAGGAACTAGAGCAAAGCGCACACAAGGTGGAGCACGGTTTACAGTTGTTTAAGAAGCTGCTCCAGCAACGCCTGTTCCTGGGCTCAATAAAGAGATCGGGTCAAAACCGTCACGGCCGACACTCTCGAACGACCAGCGTCGGCCATCAGGACTGATGCACCCATCACAGTCATCGAGCACGCCGCAATCGTTAAAGATCACGAGGTGCCAAAATTCTGCATCGATGTGGAAAAGCTCGGCGAAGAATTCGTTCAGGGACTGGGCACATGCTCTCATCATTATTGTGCAGTGCGTCAGTGTGATGTCTCTGGCTCCTGGCTGACGTCACTCGCCGTGAGCAGAGGGAGAGAGGAAATTTTCATGTTCTGAAAGCAGTGCCGGGAGCACTACATGGCATTACTACGTCGGCATGTCAGTGAGCTTTGATCGCAAAAGAGTCGCCACACATCCAAAGCGAGCAATCACAGACGTTGAAAGCCGTTTCAGCATTGCTTGATTCTGAGTGCTCAGCAAAAAGATTTGAGCAGGACTCTCACGGCCGTGTTCTCGAATGAGCAGCATCGGCCACCAAGGTTTTGCACTCATCGCAGCAACCGAGATCTCAAATCGTTAAAAACCTTGGGTCGTCAACTTTTGACTTCACTGTGAAAAATCCAGCGAAAAATTCGTCCAATGACTGTGTGCGTACTCTCTATATAAGATGGCGATTCAGTCTGAAATGCGCGCAAATTACATCTGTAAAATCTCGACACTTCAGACTCGAATTGCATATAGCAGAATATTTCATTCGCTGTGCAGTTTTAGAGCATAAAGAAATAATCTGCACGTTAAAAAAGAGTGTGGGATCTAAGCTTTTTTCTCAACCGAAATCGGTTTACCACCCTAGCGACCCAATTTTTTCCTCCAAAGGACGCAAAGAACCAACGCTCCGACAGACGGCACAGTCAGTTTTTGGAAGGGAGGAAGGTAGGCATGGAGGGTGTGCCCCCATAAATTTATGAAAAAAACATTATCTCAGCGAGACTGGTTGCGGGCTCCAGGTGGTCAATTTTTTTTCCGAAGATAAAAAAATTATTGATAAATTGTATGAAGTCTGACCGATTGAAATTATACGTCAATATTTAATATATTTATTTCGGCCACGTTCAGACAATCAAGGGCTTAGAGAGGAAAGTGCTGCCTTAAAGCTATGAAAACCATTTAGAACTCATAAATATATCCTGGTTTCCCCATAGGGAAATAAATAAACAATATACAATAATTATCATAAGTGATGCCAGGCAACTGTAGCTAGTCAATAAAAAGATATATGTCTGTAAATACATCGAAAAAGTTCAGCTGCTGTCGCTGATGGCGCCGAAAGATGGCGCTGAACGGGACTGGAAGTTACGGTTCATCGAGGCTAGTCTCTCGATTGCGTAGGCCAAGTCGAGGGACAAACCGAATGAACAAGAAATTCATCCAAGCCACCGAATCGTTATTTGACGATGCTGAGCTAGCTATCATTCGGGCCAATGTGCAGGCGAAAGGAGATGCGATGGGCGAAGCGTTGTTCGGTCTAACTAAAACTGGACTTAGAATGCAGGAAATTCTGAGTTGTCGGTTGAGAACAGTTGGTATAGCCGAAGATCTAAAGGTACACATACCGAGATACAAATACCCGTATGGACAGCGCATTTGTACCCTTGTTGTTCTACCGTCATCTACTAGGGCGTGGGTGGACATGCGGGGTATCAAAGAAGGTGGTTATTTATTTCCTGACTCAAAAGATGGAAATCAGCCGATGTCCTCCATGGCAGTTAGGAAGATAACGAATAACTGGTTTAGAGGCGTAAATCCTGGGCATAACAGGCTTAGTTTTACAAATCTACGCTGGTCAGCGATCGCCCGTGCAAAAAAAAAACCTAACCTCACATGACTATACCAATCATCAACCATCGAGCCCAGTCGGCGTATTTAGTTACGTAGGGAGAATCTTTATGGCAGACGAACCTATTAATAAAGAAGAAGCTCTTAGTGTGGCGCGCTTCCCATTACATGTTGATTGTAAATACATCGGAGAAGAGGCGTTGAATAAATTGATACTCGAATTTGTGCGTTCGGGAAATTACAGTTCAGTAACGACTCTTAGGCTTTTGAGAGTATTGAATGCATTTCATAAGTTTATCAAGAGTCAGCAGGCTAAGTAGTTTCCAAAATATACTGGCGTAGTCAGTTTCTGGTAACTACGTGTCTCACACTTAAATCCCTATGTGAGTCTATAAGATGAACAGAACCGAGCGCAGACATTTTGAAAAAGAAATGTCGAAGATTTTGAGAAAATCAGAGGGCATATGTGGGGTTTGCGGGACGGAACTTAATCACAATAGCCAAACCTTCGGCGGTATTTTGGAACCTTATGGCGCAGTGCTGACTGGGGAATGTTGTGTGAATAAACTTGAAGTAATAATGGGGGCGGGGGTGTATATCAATAAGAATATCAATGGCATTATGAGTGTAATGAAAACTGGTCAAAACGTCTCGCATGCATCCCCATCTGATGCATTGTCCGCAATTAGGCAGATACGTTCAGGTATTGGTGAGATCGACTCCGCTGCCGATGACTTGATGAGGGAGGCCGGCATCGAGAGGCCTCCCACTGACATTACACTAACTGACGCACCATGGAAATTAGACGACGCTGCATGGTTCAAAAGGAATCCTGGACGCTCGTACCGTATGCGCCCATTGCATCCTGATGAAATTCCCACACTCCCAGTTGCAATTACTGACGCAGTAATCCCGGCAAATCATAGTTGGGAAATACTTGTTCGACAAGTGAATAAGGGGCAACGGATCAGAACTGCCTTCTGCAGGAATATGGCTGTTTTTATCCCGGATGCGGACGATGTAATTCACGCCATTTTCGACATTGTAGTAAGGGGTGAAGGTAAAGGGGTCATAAGCGGCAAGGATGTAGTCGCGTTGGCTGCTAGCTTTAGCCGTTAAGGGTATGTTCGTCCCTGGATAGTCCGTATAAACACAGAATTGCCTTTGCAGCAGTCTTAACGGTTACAGCTCCTATTAAAGAGCGTTTCTTTGTCTACCTCGATACGGCAGAGATGTTGAAAGAGGATCTCGATAATTGATTTATTTAAGATCCATTAAGTTCTTTGGCGCGTCTGATTTTTTCAGCGCACCTATTGAGCAATTGAGAGTTAATCAACCTGACTTACCAATGTTCGACACGGTTGAAATGTGTGGTTGTCTTTTTGATGCTTTTATGCGGATTATATGTAAGGATCTGATGGTAATAAAGCAGCGTGACTTAAATGTTTCACTGCTGAAGTCTTTCAAGGGTTTTCTGCTTGTAGAGACAGATGCGTCTAGAAGTTACATAGATGTGATATTTAGAAACTCAAAGCCATTATTCGAAAGTATTGGGTTTGTTGAGTTTGATTGCGGGTCTGTGGTTCGGGATGCGGTCGAAAACGAGTGTGTTTGTCTGTACCAGACTGAAGTTCGTTGCCAGAAATCCATCGATTATTACCAGGGTTGGCAGATATTTAGTAGCGACGGGCATCTAATGCATTTCGATCTTGTGCTATGTCATAAATTATACGGTGACCAGTACACTCGTGATATGCATCGAAAAATTCAACGGTATATCAGGAAGTATACTAAGGCTACAGCACAGGGTAAGTTGGCAAAGATAAAATTTATTCTTAGTTATATGCTTCACTGCTTGCCAAGCCTAGAGGCAATTTCATTGCTAGGTGAGGGGAAAGAAGTGAACTATTTTTTCGAGCATGTAAAAAGTGTAGAGGAGTTGAGAATTCACGAACTTGAACAAGATAAGCCTTCTTTTAAAAAGAGATGGGCTGAGACAATGCTTGTGGTTCACGAGTTTTTTGTGGTGTACAAAATAATTTCACCACCAGCTTATAAATTGCCAAAAGTAAATTTTACGCTGGGGCCTAAACTCGCCGTTTCGTCTTCCGTCAATCTTGTTCAAATGATAACGCCGATTCCACCTCATATTGGTTGCGATATAGATGCAGCGAGAATCTGCCGAGAAATTACCGAAGATGTTGAAAGTGTCGTAACAATATGTGAAAAGGTAAGGGCCGAAATACTTACGCTTGTTCAGCAGCGAATCCGTGAGGCAGAGAATTATCCAAATCAGTTAAGCGAAGGTTTTGAGGATTATCCATCTGAGCGTTATGCGCGCGCATGTTATAACTGGGAAAAGTATAATTATTCACGGTTGAGCAATCGTGATAAGTATCCTCTCTATTCTGGGCAGGTCGGAATCGCAGCAAAGATGGGATTATTGAACGGAACAACCTTGCTTCCATTCCTTTTCTTGCTCGTCTACCAACATCCCCAGATAACGCCATCGTGGTTAATCAAATTTGAACTTTTTGGCAGTGATGGTCAGCAGTATGGTTTAAAGGAGGATGGGGCTTTTGCAGTAAGTGAGAAATCAAGGAGAGGATTCGTAAATGCTCAACAAGTAATTGCTTTAAATGCAAAATCAAAGGCAATTTTCGCTGACATCCAAGCCCTCACGCAGCAGGCTAGGAACTATTTAAAGTCAATTGGAAGTGATGATTGGCGGTATTTACTTTTGGGTAAAAATCGCGGCTTTTCTATTCAGAGACGCATCACTAAGCTCGATCGAATAGACGAACGCATGCACGTGACCTGCCCTTTGACCATTGAGTTTGTTAGATTTTTTAAGTGTGATAAGAGAGATATTATCAAGCGAATTGGACTGCGGCCATTTAGAATAAATGTAGCAATAATGCGACTGTTTCAAACGGGTGACGAATTCGCCATGTCTGAGGATTTGGGGCATGTTGGCTCTGGGGATGATGATTTAAAATTTTATGTGCCATTGGCGCTCAAGCAGTATTTTTCAAATAGTCGTACACGACTCTTCCATAATGCCTTCATTTTTGAAGCTATAAAGATAGTCCTTACCTTATTGAAGCTCTGGATTTCGCCGATCTAGATGAACTTGATAAATTTTTGACAGCGCATCGGCTTAAACCATTGCCCGATAGTATGAGTTTAAAGGCCTTCATGATGGAGGAGAATTTTGTCAGTGATGGCTTTGACAGTTCAAGAGCTGTTGTTCCCGTGTCGGAGGCTCTATGCACCGTTCTACTCACACTCGCAGATGTGGTCAAAGAATGTCGGAGCTCTGGATATACAATTAAGGATGTGGCTTCAACATGGTACCACACTGCTGAGTTGATGAAGGTTATGGTGAGTTTGCATGATAAAGGGCAGATTTCAACTTGCTCGCCTGAAGTTATAAAAGTTTTCAAGGGTTCTAGTTACTCTAATAGGTTGGCCAATCGTTTGCGTGATTTGGTGGCGGAGAAAGCCACATACTCAGATTAATCTGGAACTAGGTGATCGTATGAAGAGGCGTCGTAAAGAACCAAGATTAAATGAACGTCAGTTAGCCCCCGTCGCAGATGATTCCGATCTTATGTGGAGCGACTTGTACCAGTTGATGGGGATTCCATGCGCACTTGGACACCCATTCCACGAACACTTGGACAGCGATTCCACGCTGACTTGGACACTCATTCCACGACCACTTGGACACTGATTCCACGAGTACTTGGACAGTAATCTCTCACTGATCCGACCCAAGCTCAGGCAGGCAGCAACGCAGGATTATTCACTACCATCGACCTCTTTTCTCGAAGCGAAGAGGTCGTCGTGGAGCGTATATCCATGCGTAAAATCCGAGAGGTACTACGCCTAAAGTTCGACGCCGGCCTGTCCGTGCGCAAAATTGCCACCAGCCTTCGCATCAGCAGCGGCAGTGCCGGCAATTATCTGCACCGCTTCAACGCTTGCGGGCTGACTTGGCCCACGCAGTTGTCGGACGCCGAACTGGAGCGATGTCTATTCCCGCCAGCGCCGACGGTTCCCAGCGATCAACGTCCGATGCCGGACTGGGCTCATGTCCATGCCGAGTTACGTCGCCCGGGTGTAACTCTGGCCCTGCTTTGGCAGGAGTATCGACTCGCTCACCCGCAAGGTTTCCAGTACAGCTGGTTCTGCGAGCACTACCGCCTCTGGGCCGCGAAGATCGATGTGGTCATGCGCCAGGAACACCGTGCCGGCGAGAAGCTGTTCGTTGATTACGCCGGCCAGACCGTGCCAGTTATTGATCGGCGAACCGGGGAGATACGCCAGACGCAGATCTTCGTCGCCGTCCTCGGCGCGTCCAGCTACACCTTCGCCGAGGCCACCTGGTCGCAGAAACTGCCCGACTGGCTGGGCTCGCACGTGCGCTGCTTCGCCTTTCTCGGCGGCACATCGCAGATCCTGGTACCGGACAATCTGCGCAGCGGCGTTACCAAAGCGCATCGTTACGAGCCCGATATCAACCCCAGTTACCGCGACCTCGCCGAGCATTACGGCGTAGCCGTGTTGCCTGCCAGATCTCGCAAACCTCGGGACAAAGCCAAGGTCGAAGTCGGTGTGCAAGTGGTCGAGCGCTGGATCCTCGCAGCGCTGCGCAACCGCCAGTTCTTCTCCTTGGGCGAACTCAACACGGCCATCGGCGTGCTACTTGAACGCCTAAACCATCGGCCCTTCAAGAAGCTGCCCGGCTCACGCCGCTCAGCCTTCGAGACCATCGACCAACCCGCGCTGCAACCGCTGCCGGAACACCCGTATGTCTACGCCGAATGGAAAAAGGTACGAGTGCACATCGACTACCACGTCGAGGTCGACGGCCATTACTACTCGGTGCCGTACCAGCTGGTGAAGCACCAACTCGAAGTGCGGCTAACCGCTAAGACCGTCGAGTGCTTCCACGCCAACCAGCGGGTGGCCAGCCATCTGCGCTCGCCGCACAAAGGCCGCCACACCACCCAAACCGAGCACATGCCCAAAAGTCACCGCGAACATGCCGAATGGACGCCGCAGCGACTGATCCACTGGGCAGAGCAGACAGGCCCGAACACTGCCGGTGTCATCGCCTACATCCTCGAACGCCGAATCCATCCGCAGCACGGCTTCCGCGCCTGCCTGGGCATCCTGCGTCTGAGCAAACAGCACGGCGAAGAGCGGCTGGAAGCCGCCTGCCAGCGTGCGCTGGCACTGGGCGCGTGCAGCTACAAAAGCCTGGAATCGATCCTGCGCCAAGGCTTGGAGCGGCTACCGCTGGCCCAGCAAAACCTGCCGTTACTGCCCGAAGAACACATCAACCTGCGCGGCCCTAGCTACTACCACTGACCTGAAAAAGGAATACCAAAATGCTACCCAACCCGACACTCGACAAGCTACAAACCCTGCGCCTGCACGGCATGATCAAGGCGCTTGGCGAACAACACGCAACGCCCGACATCAACGATCTCAGCTTCGATGAACGCCTCGGTCTGATGGTCGACCGCGAGCTGACCGAGCGCGAAGATGCACGCCTGACGACTCGCCTGAAAGCCGCCCGACTACGCCACAACGCGTGCCTGGAAGACATCGACTACAGAAGCCCGCGCGGCCTGGACAAGTCCCTGATCCTGCAACTGGGCAGCGGGCAATGGCTGCGTGACGGCCTGAACCTGATCATCGGCGGCCCCACAGGGGTGGGTAAAACCTGGCTGGCCTGCGCGCTGGCCCACAAGGCCTGCCGGGATGGCTACAGCGTGCGCTACCTGCGCTTGCCGCGCTTGATGGAAGAACTGGGCCTGGCCCACGGCGACGGGCGCTTCGCGAAACTGATGGCCGGATATGCAAAGACCGACTTGCTGATCCTCGATGACTGGGGCCTGGCCCCGTTTACTGCGTCGCAACGACGCGACATGCTTGAACTGCTGGACGACCGCTACGGCAACCGCTCGACGCTGGTGACCAGCCAGATGCCAGTGGACAAATGGCACGCACTAATCGGCGATCCGACCTTAGGCGATGCGATCCTCGACCGGCTGGTGCACAACGCTTATCGGATCGAACTGAAGGGCGAATCGATGCGCAGACGCGCTACGAAATTGACGGCGACAGAGACTTCAGACTAACAATGCAAACCTGCGTCGCTGCGCTCCGACTGCCTGTCCAAGTGGACGTGGATCAGGTGTCCAAGTGAGCATGGAACGAGTGTCCAAATGATCGTGGGCTGAGTGTCCAAGTGTCGTGGAATCCGCAAGTTGAACTACTTTGAGCAACGTGAGTTCCTGAGGGGCAAAGTCGTTCAGGGTTGGACGGGAGACATAGAAGTTGACAAGCCAAGTTGGATGGTAAATGGCACTACATTTAAAAGTAATGTATGGATTTGTAGGTTTGGGGATGCCAAGAACTCGATCGTTAGGGAGATAGACTTCAACGTTGTGTTGGCTAACGAAAGCACACTGACAGATGAAAAAAATGAGAAATTGCTGCGAATAATTAAATTATTTATTGCATTGCAAATTCACCCTAAGTTTTTGAGGAGATCAGAAATAGGAAAGGTGACTCAAAGAGTTCATGTGGCGAAAGCTACTGAGTTTGTCGACTGGATTCTCATGAACGACAACCTATTTAACATAGGTGAAAACGGGTTGAGTTTGGTAACAATAGATAAAATTAAATTATTCGTAATAAGGCATGCCTCTCCGCCCGTATCTGTAAACCTTTATGACGGTATGAATAAACTCACAAAATGGTTGAGGGAGAAGATTCTGACGATCTCTCTCGACGATGTTCGTAAGGCTGTATTCGAGTCACCTCTTCTACTAGACCTACCTGGTAGTGGCGAGCGCCAACTTCAATTAACAAACGAAGAGCTAATAATGGCAAGGGCGTTTATAATTTTATCTGGTAATCACACGGTAATTGGAGGAGGAATTAGTTTCAATGCCAAGGCGTTTGTTTCAGAAGTATATGCTCAGACTTTGTTCGGCAAGTTGATTCGGGTGCCAGTACCTGATGAGCTTTGCTGGGGTATTGCCGGTAAAAGAGAATTCGAAGGAGTTGCTATTCGAAATCCAATCAGGCCGGGGCTTACTAATCAAGGTGTCAGGGATCAGATCAGCATACTTAAGCGGCTCTGTGTAGTAGACACTTACCAAAAAACTGGTCTTAATATCGCCGATTTAACTCTACTGAATGCTAGTTCAGTACGATCTCAGATTTTGGCAAAGACGGAGGAACGGTACCGAGTTCTACCCTATGAGATCGCTTTCTATGCGCTTGAAAAGTCTTATGAATTCCAGTCGTCCGTGGCTGACCGTGTTTTCTTAGCCCTTGATTCAGTACTTAATAATATATCGCCCAAAATAAACCATGGCGCGTCATTCATTGGTGGAAATAAATATATGCAGGGTTTAGAGAGTCCTCTGTATGGCTTTGAGTCATTTTCATTTGAACATCATGGGTCTTGCCAGTTTTCAGAAATTCGAAAATGCACATCGCTATTTGAAACCTACCTTGGTTTGCTCGGCTCATGTTTAATAATAGTAGGCTTAATGGCTGCGAGACGGCAGGAAGAAATCATCAGGCTTACTGCTAAATGCTTATGCCCATTCATCGATCCGAATAGCAAGGATGGACAGCATGAGGAGTTTTTCATCAATTTCCATGCCGGAAAAACTGGAAGTCCCATTGAAGCCCAGAAGCTAAAAGTCCCAATTCCTCGGATGGTTGCGCGGATTTTATGGAAATTTATAGGGTTACATAGAACTTGCGTGGATCTTAATTTTATCAATGAAGACACTTCATTGTTTCTTGCAAATCCAGGTTTTGGGCGCCGGATACTTGGGCTTTCGGCTTACTCCTATAATCGATGCTTAGATAAAGCTTGTGATTTTATAGAGATCCCGACAGTGAGATGTGGAGACGGTGTTTTGAGAAGGTTCTACATTAGGCAGCATCAGTTACGTGGATTCTTTGCCACTGTTTTTTTCTGGAGCGCAGGGTTTTATGGTCTGGACTCTCTACGAGCGGTGTTGGGGCATTCAAGTTGGGCGCACCTTGTTAGATATGTAACGATGGTTACTCCTGGCGCAATGTTGAAAGTGATCAAAGCTGAAAAAATATTAACATCATTGGTAAATGGTCTGAGTGATATAGAGAATTTGGATGCATTGAGGGATCTGTTGCAACAGAAATTTGGTGTCAGCGATATATTTATTGGTACATCTCAAGAGATTTATGAAGATTATAGTTATTTAGTCGAAAAGGGACGTGTAGCATTTAATGTCAGTAATTTTTCTGCTGCATGCAACCCGTTGTTGTTTGATGAGGTACTTGTGATGCTTGATAATAAAACAATCGAATTAAGCCCAGGGTTTATTGCTGCGCACGACGACGAAAGTGGTAGTAGTGAGCAAATGCATTTGGTTCTCAAGGTGCATAGGGTTACAACTCAACATGAATGAATTCCGTGCCTCAGTTAAAAATGTGCAAAAACTTCTTGTGCAGGCGATCATGCACCAAGATGTTTTGATTGATGATAATTTATTTCTGGCGGTGTTGTCCAGCCAGGGTGCTTTGGCAAATTTCTCTGACTCATCAAAAAATATAGTTGGTATGTCTTTAAATTCGTTCATCAAACATGCTAATACAATTGCTGGCGGATTCAAGGGGGTTGATGATCTCCGTCTGGAACTAAAGTCAATCATAATTATTCGAATTAATAAAAAGCCAACAAAAAAAACTAAACGATCAAGTTCAGCAGAGAAGGCAAAGCTAACAAGGCTGCTCGCGCTTCAAGATCTTGCACTTCATGAGCAAGTGAATGTGATTCAGAGACTGCTAAAACTTGCTAAGCAGTTAGCCTATGATGAGTTGCCTAACCGAAAAGCTTATCATGACAGTGAGATAAAGCTTATTCACGAAATTCTGTACCACCAACAAGGTGCGCTAGATGGACGCCAAACAACTTCATCGACCCCTCAATGAAAATGCAACTTTGCCTGTCAATATTGATATGCAAGGCGAATTAATGTTCAGGTCTGTTGGAGGGTTACCATGCTTCTATTATCCCGATGGAAAATTCTGCTTTGCCGTTACTGCTTATCTTCAAGCACTTTGCTTTGAAAAAAACCACTCATTGACATTGAAAGGTGGTTCTTTGTCCCAATACGCATTCCTGTTGAGCCCGTTGATCAGGTTCTTGCATGATAACGGTTTGTCTTGTTTAGAATTGACAGATTCCTATTTTGAGCTATTTATAGGCGGGTTAGAAGTAAAGGTTAACGGAGAGCGCGTTCGGGGTAACCCTAAAGTTAGAGAAATTGGTTCGAGATCTTTGGACTTTCTTCATTTTACTTCAGTGGCATTGGGCTATCCAAATTTTGTATCACCCGATGGGGTAATATGCGGTTATCGAGTATCGACAGAAGATCGTAAGAATTTTCAGCAGCGATATCATAAGGTAGAGTGGTATCACCACAGTTTTCCAAGTGGAAGCTCCGATAAAAAAAGATTTCCAATAAGTGAGCAAGCGATCAACTCTCTTCGTGATCAGGCCAATAAACAATCTAAGCATCTGAAAGCTAGAATGTTAACCATGCTTTCTGTATTTGAGTTTAGCGGTGCGAGACGTATTGAAGTTGCTAGGCTTCGAGTGAGCGACGTAGTTAGAGCTCATCAGCTAAATGACTCCAGTCCTTTAGTTCGTTTTGAGACAGTTAAGCTAGGTTCAGCCTCTTTTAGATTTGTTCCAATACCACGGGTTGTAGTGTCAAGCTGGGTGAAGTATATAGAGACGAGCAGGATGGAAATTATCGATAAAACCATAGGGCTAAAAATGGATCATGGCTTTTTGTTTGTGAGTATAAATAAAGGGATGCCACTTTCTGCTGACTCTATAACTAATGATATTCATGATCTTAAGGTTTTGTCTGGGCTTTGTGTACCCGCACATGCGCACTTGTTTCGACATCGATTCATAACGGAGCAACTTAAAAATCTCATTGTTACATATGGTCTTGTCAATAATGCAAGTGTTCGAAGTATCTTGGCTAGCTCTGAACTTTTGAAGCTTAGGCTGAAAGAATGGTCGGGGCATCGTAATATTGAGTCGCTGGATAGTTACATAAAAATTGCTTTTTCTGAGCTCAATATGGTGGAGCAAGTCGTAGATGCAGCAATTCATAACACAAGCGTATTAAGCGCTGTGCAAGCGATTGAGCGGAATGATCAGGATTATGCGCGCAAGTTAATAAGTGAGCAGGAATACCATAAGAATATCGCTGATATTATGTTGGATTCGGTAACGCCATTTAAGTCTTGGTTACGATCAATTTAAACTCTACGTGGTGTGTTTTGGAATATTCGTATATAATAATCTTATACTGCTTGCTATTTCTGGTTGCGCTCATGCAGGATTTAAATGATTTATTTTACTTTGCAAACGTTGTAGATTTTGGTGGGTTTGCAGCGGCAAGTCGAAAGCTAGGTATCCCTAAGTCAAGATTGAGCAGGCGAATAGGCGAGCTTGAACAGCGTCTCGGCGTGAGTTTGATTCACCGCACAACTAGAAAGTTCATTCTGTCCGAAGTGGGGCGTCTTTATTACAGACATTGTGTCGAAATGATCGCCGCAGCTGAAGCAGCGGACGAAGCGATTACAGTATCGATGATGGAGCCAAGAGGACGCGTTAGCATAACGTGCCCCCCTGGACTCGGTACAATGGGGGTTAGTCAAACCATAGCCCGTTTTTTGTCTTCATATCCCGGTGTACAAGTGCAGTTGGAAAGCACAAACCGGCGCGTTGATCTTCTGCAGGAAAATTACGATATCGCGTTAAGAGTGCGCTTCCCGCCTCTTGAGCACGATGGATTGGTGGTTAAAATATTGGGACATAGTACTCAACGCCTAGTCGCTCACCCATCTATACGGTCACTCCTGCCCTCCAATTATGGAGTGGAATCGCTTGAGAGTTTACCTAGCCTTGATCTGAGCTCTGCAAATGGAGTCCACAAGTGGAGCCTGATGGCGCTTGACGGGATTTCATACATAGACATCCCACATTCTCCACGATACGTGACTTCTGACCTCCCAGCATTGCTCCAGGCGGCGTTAGAAGGAGTAGGGGCAGTGCAGCTTCCAGAGATCCTGGTTCGTGAGCACATAGAATCGGGCCGTTTAGTCGAGCTTTTGTCTTCCCAGCGCCCACGCTGCGGAGTAATTCACGCTGTCTTTCCTTCACGCAAAGGGCTTGTTCCAGCTGTTAGAATCCTCTTGGATGAACTCGGGAAAACCTTCACCGATAACGCTGATCTGACGGGGTTCAATGATTCTGACAGTGAAATGTGTAGCTAAGGTTTCCTGTTCCTCCGAGCATTTCAGTATTGTGACCTCCGATCACTCCCTCTCGGATTTTCTCGTAGAGTTGCCATGATAAGATTCTGTTGATTTTGGGCTTTCTAGGAAAACATTAAGGTCTTGCATGGGCGCTTTCTCGATTGTTCTATCAGTGAGACAAACTATCGCATTGTTGCAGTCTAATCAGTTATTGGTTTCGTCTGTAGGATTGTGTCCATCAGATCGCCCTCGCGGCGATCCTCACCTGGAGATCCCATATGAAACTGTTGCATATCGATTCGAGCATTCTTGGTGACAACTCGGCTTCCCGTCAGCTGAGCAGCGAAGTCGTAAAAGCCTGGCAAGCCGCCGAGCCGTCCGCCGTGGTGAGCTACCGCGACCTGGCTGCCGACGCTATCAGCCATTTCTCCTCGACCACGCTGGTTGCAGCAGGTACGACTGCCGAATTGCGCAACGCCGCCCAACAGCACGAAGCCCAGCTGAGCGCGTCGACCCTGGCCGAGTTCCTCGCCGCCGATGCCGTGGTCATTGCAGCGCCGATGTACAACTTCACCATCCCGACCCAATTGAAAGCCTGGATCGACCGCATTGCCGTAGCCGGCCAGACATTCCGCTACACCGAAGCCGGCCCTGAAGGCTTGTGCGGTGGCAAGAAAGTCGTGATCGTTTCGACTTCCGGTGGCCTGCACGCCGGTCAGGCGACCGGTGTCGCCCACGAAGACTACTTGAAGGTGCTGTTCGGTTTCATCGGCATTACCGACATCGAGTTCGTCCGTGCCCACGGCCTGGCTTACGGTGACGAAGTGCGCGGCAAAGCCATGAGCGATGCTCAGACGCAAATCAGCGAGCAGTTGTTCGCCGCCGCGTAAGGCTTTAGTAAAGACCCGCTGCCGCTGCAGGCAATCCCAAAAAAACTCTGTATTCTGTTCACGCAAGTGGCAGATGCGGAGTTTTTTGTTTCTGGCTGTTGCAGCTTGCTGGTGTAAATTGTGGCCCAAGTTATGCAGTCGAGGTTCAACGTCTGCGTTTCGGAAACAAGGTGGGGCATCCCATGGTGCGTCTTTGTGCAGGTTTACTGATCTGTCTGCTTGCCAGCCTGAATTCAGTGCACGCCGCGCCTGCGCCGCATCCTCACTGGAGTGTCGGTTTTCATGAAATGAGCTTTCTCGATCCGCTCGATCTGCAACCGATGCGTGCCATTGCCTTCTATCCTTCGAGCGCAAAGGAACACTCCAGCAGGCTTGAGGGTTACAGCGTCGAAGCCGGCGAAGACACCAAAGTCGCCATGGGCCGTTTTCCGATGCTGATGCTGTCCCATGGCAACATCGGCACGCCGCTGGCCCTGCATGACCTGGCCACGTCGCTGGCACGCAAGGGGTTTGTGGTGGTGGCGGTGATTCATCCGGGCGACAACTCCAAAGACCACAGCCGCCTCGGCACCTTGAGCAACCTGTACGGACGGCCAATCCAGATTTCCGAAGCCATCACCGCGACGCTGGGCGATCCCATGCTCGCACCCTTCGTCAATGCCGAGCAGGTCGGGGTCATCGGTTATTCGGCAGGCGGTGAGACGGCGTTGATACTGTCCGGCGCGACCCCGGACCTGGATCGTCTGCGCCGTTACTGCCAGGAACGCCCGGACGACCGTGATGCCTGCAATACCCAGGGTGAACTGATCGTCGACCGCGACGATTTGCAACCGGTAGCCGACCCGCGCGTCCATGCATTGCTGCTGATGGCGCCGCTTAGCCTGAAGTTTGGCCGTCATACCCTGGCCGATGTGCATGTCCCGGTACTGCTTTACAGCGGCGATGGCGACAAGATGGTGTATCCCGACAAGAATGCCGCCGCCCTGGCGCGCAAGCTGCCCGTCGCACCCGACTTCAAGCTGCTCGCCGGGGCCGGGCATTTCGTATTCATGGCGCCGTGCAATGACGAACAGATCGTCATCATGCCGGCCCTGTGCACCGATGCCGAGGGTGTCGATCGCGCGGACATACACCGTAACCTGATTTACGAAGCCGGGCGCTTCTTCTCTCGCACGTTGGGCAAGGCCACGCGGGCCGGGATGCAAACCGCCGATCAATGAATGGCGACCAACGGTATTTATAATTTGTTACTTTTCAGCCAAGGCTGTTTCCAGGGTTTGAACCCTGGTATTAAGTTCGCGAACCGATTCGATTAATGGTGCGACAAGTTTTTGATAGTCCACTTGCAGATGGTCGCCTTCGGTGCGTACCAATTGTGGGTAAACTTTTTGAACATCCTGAGCGATCAGGCCGATGTCAGATTGGTCGTTTTGTTTCCAGTTGAAAGTTACGCCGCGGAGTTTAAGCAGATTCTCCGTCGGGTTTTCCAGGCGCTGGACATTTTGTTTCAAACGTTCATCGCTGAATGGGCAGCAATCGCCGCCAATACCGCCATTGCCCGGCGGGCCGCCTATATCATAGCAGACGCCGTTATGGCAGATTTGCTGTTGAACCGAGCTTTCGGCGTGTGCAGTGGGGGTAAGTAAAAACACCAGCGTTGGAGTAAGGAGTGTTAGAGCTGTTCGCATCGTCTATTCTTCCTCAGTAAGAATTTAATGTAAGTGCGTCATCTGCGATTCTGGCGAAGTTGATAATTAAAGCAACGATGGCACTCTGCATTAATTGATGCGTAATATTGCTTGTTGCTGTTTGGAAATACTTTTATGGGTTTTTGTATTGCATGGTTATTTCAATTGATCGGGCTTGCAGCCTGACGTGACAGCAACAAAGTGAGACAAAGTGCGGTCACCGACAGCAACCCCGCGCAAAAGAAAATCCACGAGTACCCCAGGTTCAACGCCACTGCTCCCATCAACGGACCGGCAATCGCCAGGGCCAGGTCGAAAAACACCGCATAGGCACTCAGGCCGGCACCGCGACTGGAGTTGGGAACCTGCTTGATCGCCTCGACGCCCAGGGCTGGATACACCAGCGACAGGCCAAAACCAGTCAGTCCCGCGCCAAGCAACGCATAGCCGGTGGACGGGGCGAGCCATAGCAGCACCAGGCCAACCGTTTCGATGCTCATGCAAGCAATGGCCGAGGTGAATCCACCAAAGCGGCTGATGCTGGAAATGAACAGCAGTCGCGACAGAATAAAACACACCCCGAAGACGGTCAGGCAGTAGGCGGCACCGGTCCAGCCACGGCTGACGTAATAGAAGGTGATGAATGTGCTCAGGGTGCCGTAACCGATGGATGCCAGGCTCAGACTGGCGCCATACGGTGCAATGCGCCCGAATACCGCCCAGAACGGCAGACGCTCGCCACGAATGACCGGCACCGACGGTTTGTTGCGAATCAACAGCAGCGCCGCCAGGGCCATCAGCGACAGCGCAATGCCCAGGCTGGCGAATCCCAGCTGGTCTACCATCACCACGCCTGCTGGCGCCCCAATGGCAATTGCGCCGTAGGATGCGATGCCGTTCCACGAGATCGACCGCGCGGTGTGTTCAGCACCCACCTGGCCCATGCACCAACTGATAGTGCCGACTCCGATCAGTCCCTGTGCGATCCCTAACAATAGGCGGCCGGCGATCAGGATCAGCAGGCTGAGAAGGGGCAAGCTTTGCAATAACACCGACAGCAAGGTCAGCCCGCCACTCAACACAATCCCCGACAGACCATAAATGATCGCGCGCTTGGTACCGACATTGTCCGACATGCGCCCGGCTATGGGCCGGCTGAGCAGGGTGGCCAGGTATTGTGAGCCAATGGTCAACCCGGCGACAACGGCGCTGAACCCGAGCTGTTCATGGACATACCCCGGCAATACCGCAATCGGCAGGCCGATGCAGAGGAAGGCGACGAAGGTATAGAAAACGATGGAAACGATCTGCAAGGTGATCGCCATGGAGCTTTGCGGTGGCTGTTCTTGCGCAGACATGAGGGCTCGTACGCGGGCGGCGGTGGGAGAACTGCATGATGGCGTGGCTGTGGGATAAAAGAAAGCAGGCTAACTAATTATCGCTGTTCTTGAAGCCCCATCGCGAGCAAGCTCGCTCCCACAGGGGAAAGCATTCCAAATGTGGGAGCGAGCCTGCTCGCGAAGGTATCGACACCACAGAAAATCATGAGTCTGAATGCAAAAAAGCCCCGTCACAAAGGACAGGGCTTTTACTTGCAGCTTGAAACTAATAGCTGCCCTTAAAACACCACACCCTGGCTACGCAGGTAATCATCATATGTACCGCTGAAGTCGGTCACGCCGTTCGGGCTCAACTCGATGATGCGGGTAGCCAGGGACGACACGAACTCACGGTCGTGGCTGACGAAGATCAGCGTGCCCGGGTAGTTTTCCAGCGCCAGGTTCAGCGCTTCGATGGATTCCATGTCCAGGTGGTTGGTTGGTTCGTCCATCACCAGCACGTTCGGCTTTTGCAGGATCAGCTTGCCGAACAGCATGCGACCTTGTTCACCACCGGAGATGACCTTGACCGACTTGAGGATCTCGTCGTTGGAGAACAGCATGCGGCCCAGGGTGCCGCGAATGATCTGCTCGCCCTGAGTCCACTGGCCCATCCAGTCGAACAGGCTGACGTCGTCTTCGAAGTCATGGGCGTGGTCCTGGGCGTAGTAGCCCAACTCTGCGGCGTCGGTCCACTTGACGGTGCCGGCATCCGGGGTCAGTTCGTTGACCAGGGTGCGCAGCAGGGTGGTCTTACCGATACCGTTCGGGCCAATGATCGCCACGCGCTCGCCGGCTTCAACAACGAAGCTGAAATCCTTGAACAGCGGCTTGCCGTCGAAGCCTTTGGCCATACGCTCGACGATGACCGCTTGACGGTGCAGCTTCTTGGTCTGTTCGAAACGGATGAACGGGCTCACACGACTCGAAGGCTTGACCTCGGCCAGCTGGATCTTGTCGATCGCCTTGGCGCGGGAGGTCGCCTGCTTGGCTTTCGAGGCGTTGGCCGAGAAGCGGCTGACGAACGATTGCAGCTCGGAGATCTGCGCTTTCTTCTTGGCGTTGTCCGACAGCAGTTGCTCGCGGGACTGGGTCGCCACGGTCATGTACTCGTCGTAGTTGCCCGGGAACAGGCGCAGCTCGCCGTAGTCCAGGTCAGCCATGTGCGTGCACACGCTGTTCAGGAAGTGACGGTCGTGAGAGATGATGATCATCAAGCTGGAGCGCTGGGTCAGAACGTTTTCCAGCCAGCGGATGGTGTTGATGTCCAGGTGGTTGGTTGGTTCGTCGAGCAGCAGCACTTCAGGGTCGGAGAACAGCGCCTGAGCCAGCAATACTCGCAGCTTCCAGCCTGGGGAAACTTCGCTCATCGGGCCGAAATGCTGCTCAATGCCGATACCCAGGCCCAGCAACAGTTCACCGGCACGGGATTCTGCAGTGTAGCCGTCCATTTCTGCGAATTCGGTTTCCAGCTCGGCCACGGCCATGCCGTCTTCTTCGGTCATTTCCGGCAGCGAGTAGATGCGGTCGCGCTCGGCCTTGACCTTCCACAGCTCTTCGTGACCCATGATCACAGTGTCGATCACGGTGAATTCTTCGTAGGCGAACTGGTCCTGGCGCAATTTACCCAGGCGCACGTTCGGTTCCAGCATGACCTGGCCGCCGGATGGATCAAGGTCGCTACCGAGGATTTTCATGAAGGTCGACTTGCCGCAACCGTTGGCGCCGATCAGGCCGTAGCGGTTGCCCGCGCCGAATTTGACCGAAACGTTTTCGAACAACGGCTTGGCGCCGAACTGCATCGTGATGTTAGCTGTAGAAATCAAAGGTTTTTCCTGCGAAGCATTCAGAGTAGCTAGGGTTGCGGCAGTACCGATTCAGTACCTGTTCACGCTGTTCGACCATGGGAAGTACATCCCGGTCAGCAGCGCAAGATCCATCTGGCAATAAGTGGACAGCAGCATAGGGAGCGCTTGGCCCGAGTCGAATTGCGCTGAGGCCGGGATCGTTCCGTCATCAACCAAGGGGGGCGCGTAAAGTTTGGCGGCGATTGTACTGGTCTGGCCATATAAACGATAGGGCAATAAGGC
Organism: Pseudomonas sp. LBUM1649; assembly: GCF_059716155.1. Lineage (NCBI taxonomy): Bacteria > Pseudomonadati > Pseudomonadota > Gammaproteobacteria > Pseudomonadales > Pseudomonadaceae > Pseudomonas > Pseudomonas sp. LBUM1649. The sequence continues at coordinate 3,561,933 of NZ_CP166807.1, read as the reverse complement.
AGCACCGACGCATTGACGGTATCAACGGACAGATTTTCACATCTGAAAGCTAACAATTGGTTACAGACGATGGCTAAGATGCCATCTTTCACTTGATGCCGACCGTCGGCATCGGCTCAAGGACGGTCCTCCGGGACCGCTGTTTGGTTTTCAGACGCTGCACAAAACCCTTCGGCCATTTGCTCGCAGGGGCGCAGTTTGTTCACTTCAGACGTGTGACGATTTCCGTGAAACTCATCATTGCCGCTGTCTACGTTGTATCCATCGCGTATGTCCACCTGCGTGGTCGCGTACGCCACAAACTGCGCCGCCAACTGAGCGACCACTCGACGTTCCTGGCGCCGATCAATTGCTTCCTTTATCTGTTCTCGAAAATCCCCAACGATCCGTTTCTCAACCCGGCGGACTTTCCCGACCTGACGCCGCTGCAGACGCATTGGAAAGAAATTCGTGCCGAAGGCCAGAATCTGCTGAAGGCGGGGGAGATCAAGCGCTCCAATGATTACGATGACGTCGGCTTCAACTCCTTCTTCAAGACCGGTTGGAAGCGTTTCTACCTCAAGTGGTACGGCGACAGCCACCCGTCGGCCATGAAGCTCTGTCCGCGCACCACCGAACTGGTGCAGAGCATCGGCTCGATCAAGGCGGCGATGTTCGCCGAGTTGCCGCCGGGCTCGAAACTGGTTCGCCATCGCGATCCGTATGCCGGTTCCTACCGGTATCACCTGGGCCTGGAAACACCCAATGATGCCGGTTGCTATATCAACGTCGATGGCGAGAACTATCACTGGCGCGACGGTGAAGCGATGATGTTCGACGAGACGTTTATTCATTACGCGCAAAACACCACAGACAAGAACCGCATCATTCTGTTCTGCGATGTCGAGCGTCCGATGAAATACCGCTGGGCGGTCGCGTTCAATGGCTGGTTCAGCCGCAATGTGATGTCGGCTGCCGGTGCGCCGAACGAGGCGGGCGACAAGACCGGGGGCATCAACCGGCTGTTCGGCAAGATTTACAAGATTCGCCTGCGCGCTAAAGCCTTGAAAAAACGTAACCGCACGCTCTATTACCTGCAAAAGTGGGCATTCTTTGGTGGGTTGCTGGCGATCTTTGTCCTGGTCTGAAGGTCCAGCACGTCACTTGCTGACTTTTTTCCTGGCAGCCGGCTTGGTCGCCGATTTGGGCTTGGCAGTATCCTTGCTCGCCCCCTTGCCCCCCAGACTGCGCTTGAGCAACTCGGTCAAATCAATGACATCCGCCGTCTTGCGCTCCTCTTCGTCAGTGGCCGTTTCAACATCCTCGATCTTCCCTTCATGGGCTTTCTTGTCCACCAAGGCCATGATCTTGTCTTCGAATTCGTCCCGGTAATCGTCCGGCGACCACGCGACACTCATGTCCTGCACCAGGCGCTTGGCCATGTCGAGTTCGCCCTTGGCCAACTCGGCCTTGGTCACATCGGGGCCCAACGCCAACTCGTCCAGGCTGCGAACTTCCGCCGGCCAGCGCAGCTTCACCAGGACCATGGCCGATTCCAGCGGCATCAACGCCGCCAGGTACTGGCGGGTATGCAGCACCACGCGGGCCAGCGCGACTTTATTGGTTTTAGTCAGGGTTTCGCGCAATAGGGCATAGACCTTGCCACCGCGTTTATCCGGTGCCAGGTAGTAGGGCGTGTCGATGTTCTGCAACGGGATCTGCTCGGCGTCGACAAAGGCAAAAATATCGATGGTCTGGGTCGACAGGGGATGCGCCGAGCGAATCTCCTCCTCGCTGAGCACCACGTAGCGGCCCTTTTCGTATTGCACGCCTTTGACGATGTGCTCTTTGGTGACTTCCTTGCCGGTGACTTTATTGACGCGTTTATAGCCCACCGGGTCCATGCTGCGGCTGTCGAGCCAGTCGAAATCCACCCCTTGGGAGGACGTCGCCGAAACCAGCGCCACAGGGATATGCACCAGCCCGAAACTGATCGCGCCTTTCCAGATTGCCCGTGCCATGGTCGTCTTCCCGAAAGTGATGTTCAGGTGACCTTGAGCGTTGCGCAAAAGTTTCAGCGGTCTGCGGGCAGGTACAGTAGTGCATCAACTTGGTGTTACATCTTGCCGGGAAGGTTTGGGTTAACAAATCCGAACCCCTGGCGTAGCGTGCTATCGAAGACTCTATTCACGCACACGTCGCGAGGCTCCCCCATGAACCGATACGTACCTGGCCTTATCGTGCTGGCATTAAGCGGCGTACTCGGTCATCTGGCCCAGGCCGACGTCGCTTCGCCTGGCACACCGTTACAGGTGGCGCAAAACCTGCCGGGCAACACCAATAACAATCCCTACAACAGCCCGATCCGCCGGGCCAATCCAAACAGCATGCAAGGCACTCAGCCCAGTGCCCCTGCTATCCGTGGACCGAACACCGTGCCGGTACCACGGCCACCGACACTCGATAACGGCGGCATTGGCAATCGCTATCCGCAGAATCCCTCGGCCCCCGCCAGTCCTCCGAAGTTCATCCCCAATCCACCTCCCCGTAGCCCTTGAACGGTAGGACACCAGTTCTGTCGCCCATCTTCATGACAAAAGGAATCGTGCATGTTGCGTAAAACCCTCCTGGCCACTTTCTGCGCCAGCACCTTGTTAGCCGTCAGCGCGCCTATTTGGGCAGCGACTACCCAGGACATGAAAAGCGAGCAGGGCACCCTTGAGGTCACACCGATCGCGACCGGACTTGCGCACCCCTGGGCGTTAGCCTTCCTGCCGGACCGCCAGGGGATGCTGGTCACCGAACGTCCAGGTAACCTGCGTGTGGTAACGGCCGAGGGCAAATTGTCGGCGCCGCTCAACGGCGTGCCCAAGGTGTGGGCCAAGGGGCAGGGCGGCTTGCTGGATGTGGCGCTGTCACCCGACTTCAAGCAAGACCGGATGATTTACCTGTCCTATGCCGAAGGCGGCGGCCAAGGTGACAAGGCAGGTACCGCGGTTGGCCGCGGACGGCTGTCCGAAGACCTGACGACGCTGAAGGATTTCCGGGTGATTTTCCGTCAGGAGCCCAAGCTCTCTGTGGGCAACCATTTTGGTTCGCGGCTGGTGTTCGACCGGGACGGCTATCTGTTCGTTACCCTGGGGGAAAACAACGACCGGCCGACCGCCCAGGACCTCGACAAGTTGCAGGGCAAGGTCGTAAGGATCTATCCGGACGGCAAGGTGCCTGACGACAACCCATTTGTCGGACAGGCCGGCGAGCGCCCGGAAATATGGGCCTACGGCGTTCGTAACCCGCAAGGCGCGGCGCTCAACCCCTGGACCGGCACGCTCTGGGAAAACGAACACGGTCCTCTGGGCGGCGATGAGGTCAACATCATCGAGCGCGGCAAGAATTACGGTTGGCCGCTGGCCACCCACGGCATCAATTACTCGGGTCAGCCGATCCCGGAAGCCAAAGGCAAAACCGCCGAAGGTACTCTCGGGCCGCATCATGTTTGGGAAAAATCCCCGGGTCTGAGCGGCCTGGCATTCTACGACGGCGACCGCTTCAAAGCCTGGCAACACAACGCGTTTATTGGCGCGCTGGTCACCCGGGAGCTGATTCGCCTGCAGTTCGACGGCGACAAGGTGGTTCACGAAGAACGCTTGCTGGTCGAACTCGACAAGCGCATCCGCGATGTGCGGCAGGGACCGGATGGGTATTTGTATGTGCTGACCGATGAAGAGGATGGAGCGTTGTACAAGATAGGGCTGAAATAACGCTCACCCGATCGTTCCCACGTATGGGAGCGATCGGGTCTGAATGGGTCCGGATCAGATCTGTTGAGCCGCAGCGGCAGTTCTCTTGCGATTTTGAATCCCCCGCACCACCAGATACAACAATGGCCCTATCGACACAAAAACCGCCGTTATCAACAGATATGGCACCACCGACCACACCGACTGCCCGCGTTTGCGCGCATCCTGATACATCCACACACCCGCCAGTGTTGCCAGCAGGTAAAGATCGATCACCACCTGCGCGGTATCCGGGCGGGACATCAGGCTGATGCCGAAATCGATCAGCGACTGTTCGGCCTGGAGCATCACCGAGACGGAGTAACCGGCGAAGGCGATCAGGGCAATTAGGGGTAGAGCGACAGACTTCATGGTTTCCTTCCTTGGGACGATGAGCACCGTTTGACGACCCGGATGTGATTGCAGGGCAGGGCACCGTGGCCATGGAGATCCTGCGTCAGCACCAAGGTCCACTAGGCTATCAGGTCCGCTTCAGGGTTACTCCGCGATGGCTTTATCGACCTTCTTCGAGGCTGACCAGACCCGGTAGCGAACCTCGACGTCCTTGGGCACGTAGAGCACGATCGGCAGTTTGCTGTTGTAGCGCAGCATGAAACCGTCACCGACCACTGGCACGAAATCCTGTTTGCTCTTGCCATCCGGGCAGGCCATCAGCGTGCTCATCGGACCGATGACTTTATCCAGGCGGTAGAACGGATAGCCCCAACCTTCGAGGTTCTTCTCTTCGAGAATGCCGCCCAGGCGTTGGCGATTACAGTCGACTGCCAGGGTCTTGCCGGCAAGGATCTCGACCTGGAAGTCGTCTTCACGGGTTTGCGGGGCGAGGTGGATGACTTGGCGGGTGAAACCACTTTCAGGTTTCGGGAAGGGCGCAACTTCTTCGAGTTTTGCCCCGTGTGCGATGCTCGACAGCGTGACAGCAATCAGCCCGACGGTGGTGCTGATGGTCGATAAATCCATGATGCCTCCTTGCGTATGTTTGGGGTGAGCGGATACTGGATTTGATGGCCGCTATTCTCGACGGCGTCAGCGGCCAATGCAAATTCTTCGCCTCAGAGTGCAAATTGCAGGGCCGCCAAGAGGCCTTTTTTGCAATCTGCATGACCGTTTTTACGTGCCCTTACAATAAGCTGTTGATTTACCGATGAGCTGCACGGCGAAATTCAGGGCATGTTTTATGCTGTACCTGTTCTTAAGCTGACCGGGATTCCATATGCGTCAGCGTCGATAGTTAATTGGCAGTCTCACAACGGAGAGGGTCGCCATGTTTCTTTCTGCCTTGGAACTTCGCAGTATCATTGAAAGCAGTTTTCTACCGAAACGCTGTGAATGCACGCTGTCGCCGGACTTGTCGATGACGGTAAAAGTGTATGCCGATGGTGTAACCGATCAACTCGATTTATTGAAAACCGGAATCGACGCCCAGCAACTCAATGGCTGTCGGGAAATCAACGGACTGATAGCCGAACTGCGTGCCGATCTTCAGAATCACTACACAGAACCCGGGCATAGCCAAGGGATGCGAAAAGCACTTTAAGCCGTTGTTTCAAGCTGTTGTTTCAAGTTCCGCCGTTACGCGCCGGGCCTGGAAAAACGCCAGGCCCAGGGCCAGTTCGACACCTACAGCCAGCAGAATGCCCGGACCGGCATGGCCCTGATGCTTTTCACGTAGGCGCGGGCCACTCATTTGTGGCGAGGGGATTTATCCCCGTTGGGTCGCAAAGCGACCCCCCTGCGTCCTCGGATTTACGACTGCTTTGCAGCCGGACGGGGCGGTGCGACGTTTCGCTAAATCCCCTCACCACAGGACAACTGCTTGGCGAATCCCTGCGGCAGTGAGGCAGGCGCTTGAGCATAGCGCCTAAACCCCTCACGAACACCGCATGGAACTATTTCAGACTTTTCCGTCAGTTCTGATAACTGCAAGCGTCAGAAAATTTTCGGTAGGCGATTTCTGCAGGTTGGCCTGTTTGTGAATCGATGTACTTCATCTTCGCTGTAATCACTTCGCAATCCAGGGTGGTGGGTTCGCTCAGCGCGATCACTTTGCCCACGTGCAATGGCATGCCGTAGTGATAGGAAGGCACATTTTGCGTGGAGGTGGTGTCATTGGCCTGTGCAACGCCGGTCGATGATGCACAGACAAGGGCGATTGAAACGAGCAGGGCGCGCGAGTTCATGGGGCAATCTCCAGTGCAGACGCAAGTTAGCTCGACGTATCGTCGAACCTGCCGCACTGGGCGTCAGAGGACTCTGAGGGCGTGCGGTCCAGTAGAGTTTTGGACTGCGCGATTAAGCTTTGGTTAACCCACCTGAACGCCACCTGTCGTTTGGCCACTACCGTTCGGCGGATGCTTTTCAGTTTAAAAACGGAACACTTTTCCGACTAAAGTCGCCTGCAGTGAGAAAGAGCGCTCTGCCACCACCTGGGATTCCACCGATTCCCAGGACATTGGCGTGCACTGCATGAACAAGCGCTATGCAGTCTTCGACTGCGCAATGCGACCTACCGCAGCAACTACGAGCAAGATGCCCGGGATGCGGATGAGACGCGGTTGATTCAGCTACAAATTCTCGATCCTGTAGAGATTTGTTCCCTGTAGGGGTATGCATCAGGTCAATTGATGCCGATACGGCAAATCCGGCCCGGTCTTGCTACACGTCAGCGCCGCCGCCTGCACCGCAAACCTGGCCATCCCATCGATCTGCTGGCGACTCAGTTGCCGTACCCCCTCGACCGAATCCAGCCGCTGCTCGGTCAGCCAGGTAATCAACGCAGCCTGGAAGGTATCGCCGGCACCCACAGTATCCGCGATGTCCACCGCGCAGGCCGGCACCGACCACCAACCGTGGACCCGACTGAACACCGTCGCACCTTCGCCACCACGGGTCAGGAACACCAACTGACAGCGGTGTTGCAGCCAGCCCTCGATCACCCGCGCCGGGTCCTGCTCGGGGTACAGCAGGTTCAAATCCTCATCGCTGACCTTGATCAGATCGGCATGCTCGACCAGAGTGGCAACCCGCGAACGCCACAGCTCAATGTTCGGCTGGGGATTTAGCCGCACGTTCGGATCAAGGCTGATCAGACGCTTGCCGCTTTCCCGGCGCACCAGTTCCAGCAGCGTGTCAGCAACCGGCTGCACCACCAGGGAAAACGAACCGATGTGCAGGCCGCGCACTTGCGGCCCCAACGCCGGTAGATGCTCGGGTTTCAGTTGTCGATCCGCGCAGCCTTCGCCGCGGAAGCTGTAGTGCGGCGAGCCATTGGCCCCGACCGCGACCATCGCCAGGGTGGTCGGTGCGGCAAAATCCACCAGATAGTCCGTGCGTACGCCTTCCTCCTCCAGCACCTGGAGCAAGCGCCGGCCGAGGTAGTCGGTGGACAACCCGGCCAACAATGCAGCCTCCACGCCCAGACGGCACAAACCCACCGCGACGTTAAACGGTGAGCCACCGGCGATGGCCTTGAAATTCACTTTTGAAGCCAGGCCGCTGACGTCATTTTCACTGAAGAAATCGAACAGCGCTTCGCCACACACCAGATACATAGTTGTTCGCTCTTTATAGGGTTGCGACATGTTGTTGATAATCTTCGCAGGCCCCCAGCAACTCCAGCAATATGAAAAAGTGCCCGAGGCGGGTCACACCCTGGGTGTCGGCGATGCGCTGCATCAGGTCCATCGCCTTGCCGATCGTGTGCTCGCAGCGAAACTCGATGCCGTACTGCGCGCGTTCCAACAGCGGCGCCAGGCGCTTGAGCACAGCAAACACCTGATAGCCGCTGTCGAACAGCTCATCCGTGAAGTTGACCAGCATGTCGCGCTTGGGCACCACTTCATCTTCGACCACCTGGCTGGTCCAGTTGTATGGCAGGTTGGGGCCAGCAAATTTGCCAGCTCGTTGCTCCTTGCCCACTCCTGCTGCAAGAGAAATATGCATTCACACAACGTAAATTGCTTACCCACCCTAACTACAAGAGGATTGCCACACCTAAAAGCAACATCCGATAAATGGATTTATTAATGAATTACTCTGACATTGCCGCAACTTCCGACGCGCGCTCCTCCAAGCCACATCGCATCATCAACGACCCTGACGAAAATATTAAAAGCGACAAAAGAGAGCGGCAAAAAATTCTTACGCTGCTTAAAAAAGGTATCGCCGGAGAGAACGATGATACTCCCGTGAATTGGGAGGGTGAATTTATCACGGTGGAGAAAGATTCATCTTTCGAGCAGGCGCATCAACCTGGTGCAGTCCTATTGCAGCGAATGATGGACAAGCCAGCCTTTAAACGTATTTTCGAAGAAAGTGGTGTCAAAACAGGCATTTTTTATGTATGGACCAAAGGTGAAATCTTCGTATCGCCTCCTGACCGGGCAGGCCGCGTCACCACCGCGATAAATCTTGATCCTGAACTCAAGGATGATTTGGCGACTCTCACTGAGATCGCGGCAGCGATTGGGGGAGTTGTTTCTGCGAACGATGCTGTCGGTGTCCAGCAGTGGCTGGCGTTTCACGATTACGATCTACCTAAAGATGTAAAGGCCACAAAAAACCTGATCAAACATCTAGAGTTCAAATACAGCCCCAGCCCTTTTCTCGGTAATTATTGGGAAATGATTACACCCAGCGACGATCAGTCCGTCGTATTATCACCTGCGGAACGAAGCAAAATCATCACTTTGACGGGGCAATTTACCGGGCGCACACAAAAACTGCTGACAGTTCTATGGCAGATCGTATTGGGCCCCAACTGGAGTACAGCCAATCGTTTGACCCTATTGAACTGGCGTGAAATTTTGCACGAATTGGGTACTCCCCCCTTCTTGCAGTCCTGGTCTAAAGCTTATATCGATGAGCTCGGCTGGTACGGTTCCACTTCGGGAGAAGAAATTTCTGATCTGTACGCGGAACAACTCCTGATGACCGCCATCATTCTGGACATACACCCCGCAGCGGGAGAAGACGAACCCCGCAATCATGTGGCCGGTTACAATCTTTACGCTCCCGAAAACATTGAAAAATCGATACCCGACATCGTCTTCGAATTTGAAAGGCATCTCGAGGGCAACCATGACGTCCCCGCATATGCCACCACATTGGCTGCTTACTTGCTATTGGCAGGCAAGGCTCCGGAGTTTCTTGTCAGAGAACTACCCGATTCGCTGCAGATGGGAACATCCGAATGGATCACCTTCTGTCGGGGAGTCGCCTTGGCAGAGGCAAACGCGATCGGGTCTGCGCTTTCCATGACCTATTCAGAAGTCATGCAACTTGAGGCCATTGAGCCAGTCAACCAGGCTTTGGAAATACTGCACAGCGTGTTGGCTGTTGACCCCATCATTGACTGGGCTTTATTGAACAGTATTGTCACGCTCGAAAGTGTAAACAGTCACTATCAAGGGTCGGTTGACTCTGCCATTGCGGCCTACCAAACGTTCGGGGATCTGTACACACAGACAGCAACAACCATGGCCACGCCGCTGCCCACCCGCAAAGCGATATCACTGGAAATACTCCAGCATATCGTGCCGGGCTGCGATTTCCTGGAGGAAAAAATACTCTATGAGAAACAACGGGGATCCTTTGGATTTAACAGTTTCGAGCCGTTTGCCATGTCAATGGTCGAGCTCAACATGTCCAATCATCTTGGGACACGCAATTGGGATTTGAAAAAAGGAACAAGTATTTACCAACGCTTCCCGCGCCTTTTGCCTGAACTGGTTTCTACGGAGGACGTGTTCAAGCGTCGTTTTGACCAGGCCTATGCGCCATTGGGAAAGGCAATGGCCACAGCATTGAATCTTGCTTTGTCAGCCCTACCGTCCATTGCCCGCACTCGCCTGCTGTGCGGTGAAGTCACGTTCTTCACCATTCGCCCATCGGTTGCCTTCATCCAGCCTCCAGACGTGTTCCCTCAGGAAAAACAGAAAGAAAAGGATGTCGTTACGGGGCGCTACGGTGTAGTGATGTGTTCAAAATATGAAGGTCGACTGTACTGTTATGAGCTGTCCACCTTACACGGTGAATGTCGAGAGAACCCAGAACTGGCGGAGCTTATACAAAAACAAAACTTGCTCCAGCAACCCGCAAGAGTTGATTTTACCGATCATATTAACAGCTTGAGTAAAGCTTCCAACATACACACTTTGCCTACCAACATCGAAAGCTATACCCATGGGGTTCCCCACGGCGTTGTCCTATCCAGTCAAGGGGTAATCGACAAGCTGGGCACATTACCTGCCTCTGGAAAAAAATCGAGCGAAATTCAGCAAGGTCATTACAAGAGCTTTTACAGCGGTCAATTCAATTCGCTGGTGAGCTTCCTCTTGAAACATCGGCCTGTCTGGACTTACGAAGAGCTGATTGAAGATTCGCGAGGCCGAACAGAGTTGGAACTCAAACTCGCCAGAGAAGAAGAATACTTCGACACTTTTATCAATATTATCGTACCGTTCAAGAGTTGCTACGAGGACTTTACATCTGATGATCCTGACCGTAATAGAGGCAGTGCACTGTCTTGCTCGATTGAACTTGCAGTAAATGCTTTGTTGATTGTCGGCGTGGCCGCAAAGGCCGTTAGCGCAGTCGGCAAGGCAGCCTCCATCGGGGCTAAATCGAGAGCGTTAGCCAAGGTCGGTCTTGGATTTCTTAACTCTGTGTTCAATCCGCTCGATGGAACACCTGAACTGCTCTATGGCGCCGGGAAGTATCTGAAAAAAGGCGCACTGGGAATTGGCAAGCTAGGTCTGCATTCATTGGAAAATGCCACCCATCAATTTCGAAAGCTTGCCGGCACCGCTGATTCATACGATTTGATCAAAGCAGCGCAACGAATAGACTTTGCGCAAGGTACATGGCACCCACTTGATAGCTCCGTAGATTCATTTGTATCCGCGGCTGTCCGCAGGAATGACGACTGGTATGCGCTCAACCGACTTGACCAGCCGTGGGGGAAAAAACTGGAAAACTTCAAGTCGACCGTAAAATTCCGTCTTTCATTCCGTTATAAATTAATGCCCGAAAGCTATGCCAGAAGTGTCATCAAGGAAGGTCTTCCTCTGGCGCGAAAAAAAGTTGACAGTGCGATCAGCATTCTGTCTGATGCCAGCTCAAATGATGAAGCAAACCATGTGCTTAAGCTGCTATTGGGAGACGCCTCTGCCCAAACACGCAACCAATATCTTGCCTATTTGAAGGAGGTCAAAGCAGACTTTGCGAAGGTCAGCCTCAGTAATCTGATTTTTGACAGTTCAAAAAATTCCGAAGCACTCGCATCATTAAACTCTACTTGGTATAAGGAATGGAAAGCTGCCAACAACACTGAGGCGGCGCGCAAAAAATTCATCAGAATTAATATCCATAACTTTAACGATAATTACCGCAAGGAGTTTTTCAATTCAGGTACGACGGCTGACGGTTTGGTTCATGAAATGTTCCACGGTGCGCCCGACACAAGAGACATCAACTATGCGTTGGCTCCGGATCTTTATCAAAAAGGTTACCAACAACTCGACATAGGCCCTTTGCTGAACCTTGCCTCAGGCCATGCGCCAATGAATAGGGGGATATATCCGCCTGTATATTACAAAAGCACCACTACCTTAAAAAATGCAGATTCGTTCGCTATCACGACCTCTTTGCTGAGCCAGTTGGCTACCAACCGACCTGTCTACCTGGAAAACATCAAAACCATGCAGGCAGCGCTTGATCGCAGCCGCAACGGCTACATCGGTGCGGATGTATTGGTGAAACTGAATACCGTGTAACAGCAGGACCACCGCCGCAGGCTGTCCTGCGGCGGCGGTGTTTCAGTTCAGAATCGAGCTTGTTGTGGTTTAATTGCACTCTCTCGATTTCTGCCCTATTACCTGCCCGAAGGAACATCCATGACCCAGCCCCAAGCAACCAAAGTCCTGGTCATTGGTTACGTCTGGCCCGAGCCTCGCTCTTCTGCGGCCAGTGGGCATGTGATGCAAATCCTCGAGACGTTCCTGCAACAGGGCTGGGACATTACGTTCAGCAGCCCGGCCGGCACCGGTGAACATCGGGCTGACCTGACGGTGTTGGGCATTCGCGAAGTGCCGATCGAGTTGAACAACAGCAGTTTCGACGCGTTTATCAGTGAACTGTCGCCGGATGTTGTGCTGTTTGACCAGTTCATGATGGAAGAGCAGTTTGGCTGGCGTGTAGAGAAGCACTGTCCTGACGCGTTGCGTGTGCTTGAAACATCGGATTTGCAAAGCCTGCGACATGCGCGGCATCAGCGCCTTAAGGACCGGCTGAAGGCCAGCGACGACAGCAATGATTTCAGCGACCTGTTCGCGCCAGCGTTGGGTGAAGAATTCGAATTGATGGCCGATACCGATCTGGCGAAACGGGAAATTGCTGCGCTGTATCGTTGCGATTTGAATCTGATGATCTCAGAAGTGGAAATCGAGTTGCTGGTAGAGCAGTTCAAGATGCCGCGCAACTTGCTGCATTGGTGTCCGCTGATGGTCGAACCGCCGAGCGTGCCGTCGGCCACCTTTGAAGAGCGGGCGCACTTTCTCAGCATCGGTAATTTTCGACATGCGCCGAACTGGGATGCTGTGCTGTGGATGAAGACGGCGATCTGGCCGTTGATCCGCCAACAGCTGCCCAGCGCTCAGTTGCACATCTATGGCGCATACACGCCGCCCAAGGCCACTGCACTGCATAACTCGGCCCAGGGCTTTCATGTCATGAACTGGGCGGAAGATGCCTTGCAAGTGATGTCGGCGGCGCGCGTGTGTCTTGCGCCGCTAAGATTCGGCGCCGGGATCAAAGGCAAGATCATTGATGCAATGATTTGCGGCACGCCGAACGTCACCACCCCGATAGGCGCGGAGGCCATGCACGGCGACGAGTCATGGCCGGGATCGGTCACCCGATCGGCCCAGGCATTCGCTGATAGCGCAGTGCAACTTTACACGGATAGAACGCAGTGGTTGAAGGCGCAGACGCTTGGATTGGAATTGCTGGCGAATCGTTATCAGCAAGGTATTCATGGTCCGGCGTTGATTGCCAGACTCGAGGACTGCCGACAACGTCTGTCCTCTATTCGCCGAGATAATTTCACCGGCAGCATGTTGCGGCATCATCAGCACAAGAGTACTCAATACATGTCGCAATGGATTGAAGCGAAGAATCGCCACAAAGAAGACGCCTGACGGACGGAGACTGGCTGAGCCGGCAAGCGGTGAGTCAAGCAAACTGCGCTCCACACCACCTGCCGGATGACAGGCAAAGCCTTTAGACATCTGCGCTTTGGAAGTTCACGACTTTTGGCCCCCGAGGTTCGAAGCTGGCGAGCTCCAAATTGTACCAATCAACGCCTCTTTTAAAGAGCAACATTTCAGTTGTGTCCGAAAGATCGCCAATGTCCTGTAAACGAGCCGGGATAACGCCGGGGCAGTTTACGGATTTGGCAGCATTAAGCGTGTCCAATGTTCCGCTCAAGGTTCGGAGCTGACCAGAAGCCTTCCTGCATGATTTAAACCCTTGCCTGGTCAGGAGCAGGGCGCCGCCCTTGGTGATTTTGGCCCCCTTTTGTATCAGGCTTGGAACACCGTCCAAGGGGTTCACCAGACTGAAAGCAAAATTGGCGCTGAACCTGACCAGTTTCAGGGATTTGTTAAGCAAGCTGGTCGACTTCAGCGCAATACTTGCAAGTTTCGGCACAGCACCTGCGACAGCACCTATCATTGCAAGGCCATCCAATGCGCAACCGACTATGCCTGAGCCCTTACGATCGGGATCGCCCGAAGTTAAGTCCTCGATACAGCTCTTGAACGGTACCATCAAGTTAAGAATCATTTCGATATTATCTTTGCTATTCTTCAGCGCGGCCTCGATGGCGGTCATGCCAAATCCGAGAGAATACAGCTCCTCACGAGTAGCCGGTGGGCAGGATTCAAGTACCTTTTGAACGATATCCGCGGTGCGCTGGAAATAAAATGTATTCAGTTGTCCGAGTGGAGTCTGGTCGGCGTGACTGTTTGCAGGCAACTCCCATACCTTTTCAACCACAGCCATGGACTTCTTTCCTTTGACTGGCTCAGAACCGTTTAAATAGGCATTTAGATCAATGGGCCATTCCTTATGTTTGGTTCTCCACTTCTTTTCATTTTCGTCGTCTAGGGGATACTCAAAGTATGTAGAGCTCCAAGTTTCTTGAAGATTAATATCTTTGCGTCTGATTAACTCGGCGCGCAACGTAAAAAACTCAAAATAGTATGGCCTGTTTTTGTATTCGGCGCGAATAAGTACTGCAAAGCGGCCCCTGGATTGGTCGCGAAATCGTTGGGTTTCTTTTGTAGTTAGGGCCTGTTTGCGGATCGTGTAAAATTCCACAGAGCCAAATGTCAGTGCGGCTCGATCAATCGGGTCTGCTTTGGAAATAGCGAGTTTTAAAGTGCTAAAAAATCCGACATTCAGCTGTTTGAAATATTCATTGAAGTGTTTTTCATAGAGCTCTGTTGGGTTTTTTAAGTTTTTCAGGCTGGATAGAGTTTGTTTTGTCGTTAGTGGGTCATTATTTCTGGTGAACAGTATTTGTGGTGCGATGTTCTCCCCCTTCCAGCCCCCGGAAAGAAGAGCGCCAGACATAAACATGTCGCAAATCGAAAGTTTTTGGTCGTCATCATAACCAAGTGCATAGTGGAAGTAAGCCTTTTCGGTAAGGCGTACATTGTTTGGCATGACTCGCTCAAGTTCCATCATCGCCACCTCTTGCCGCATAGGTAGAGGCGTACTCAACGCATCACTGCACTGTTGCAATGCGTCGGTGTATTCGACGTAGCGAGCGTTGGCAGTGGTGTAGTCATCGACCGAATATTCGCCTGAAACATCATAGGGTATTACGCCGTTTATAGCGCCCCAGTTCAGTATGGGTTCCATCACGGCAAGCCCAAACAGCTGTTCAAGTTCTTCAGTAAACGGTTCAATGTCTGCATAAGCAATAACTTGCTCATAGGTCATCAAGCGCGAAGATCCCGCCGCAATGGCTTCAAGCTTGGCGACGGTAAATGCCAGCGTCACCCAGCCTGGCGAGCTAATAGTCAAGGTCTGAGGGAGATTTTGAACGAGAAACTCGGGGGCTGCGGTGGCCAGGTAGATATGCGCTACCAGCGGTGCTGTCAGGGCATCAATGTAGTTTTTCTGCACCAGATGTGTTTCCACTTCGAGCAGAATCTCGGAAACTGGTCGCTCTGCATTCCTGGGGTTGTACAGCTCGTAACCCAGTACCTGGCCTTTGTGTGCATCGAGCCCGGTGTTCGGATGAATATCCAACAACATGGCTGACATGAGAAGTTGCTGAAGGTCACCTTGATAGGGTGACTGGCCCGGGGTAGAGCCATACCATCCCAAGGCTTGCAGGTAGCCATTTGCCCAGATGCGAGCAATTGAGCTAGTTGTCAGATGGACTATTTTGTTGTGTGGGGATGCTCTCAAGCTGGCAACTGTTACTGTGCCAAGAGTACTCTCACGCAAATGATTGATGAGTTTACCATTCAACTTTCCAAACTGACGTGTTATGTTCTTGATCTCATTTCTTTGCTGGGTAGTCAGGGCGTTCGGGCAATGTTCTGGATTTGCAAGTAATTCGCCGTAGTTAGCGGTTGCGGGAGTCTTTGGGAATTCGAGCTTGAGAAGGCGGGCGAGGTACTTCAATTGGTTTGAGGTGTTAGGGGTCGGGTGGCCATAAAATCCCAGCCACTGCTCAACATTGCTTTCAGTCACCCCAAGTTTTCTTGTGAGCGAGCTGTTCGGTGTGGTCGGGAACGTCAGGCTGGAAAGTTTTAATTCTTCAGGGCTTTGCGAAGTGGTCGCCAGCCAGTGTTCGATTTTTGCAATGACGGATTGTTTTTCCGTGTTGTTTGCGAGCAGGACGTTTTGAGTGTCCGCTTTTAACGTGTTCAAGTCACTGTCGGATGCAAGTATGGTGCTCATTGAAAATCCTTTTTAAATGAGTGTTTTTTGGATGGGTCTGGGGCCAACTTACTGTTCTAGTAGTGCGGTTGACCAGAGATTATATTCTACCTTTTGTTACTTGCTCGTGCAGGGTGCCTGTCCATAACAGCAACAACAGTGCTCGCGCTGAATGCATTTTTGCGCAGCGCTGATATTGCATGCACCCAAGTCGAGTTGCATCAGCTTTCAGCCAAGTATGCCTTTGACCTTGTTCCGCAACTGATCGATGGAAAACGGTTTGCCAATAAGATGCATGCCTTCAGGCACATCGATGTTTTCGGCATAACCGCTGGCGAACAGGATCGGAAGGGCGGGACGCAGGCTGCGTGCTTCAATGGCAAGTTCCCGGCCGTCCATGCCCGGCAGTCCGACATCGGTCATCATCAGGTCAATGTGCAGGTCCTGGTCCCGGATCAACTCCAGCGCCTGCTCGCTGCCATCGGCCTCAAGAACCTTGAACTCCAGCTCCTCCAATACGTCGACAATCAACATGCGCACGATGCTATCGTCTTCGACGACCAGTAGGGTGGGGGCGTTGGCGGTCATGATGGCGCTCTCAGAGAAGGGTGGGTGGGTCTTTCGGCCGATCAGAATCGCCGGCTCTCTTGCATGAGTAAGTGACGGATCCCGACAAGTTCCCGATACGCTATAAAAAGAATGGCGGCACGCGTATGGGTAAAGGATAACCGCTGCGTTGGCGCGGCAGCAGTCGAATGTGCATTTTGCGGCCAGACCCGTGAGAAAATTGGATCAGTGCGTCAGTTTTGGGGCAAACTCCTTGGATTTCACCCGTTCAACAAGGCTTAACCATGACCTCTGAGTCTTCGGCTGATGAGCAACGATTCCGTAAGCTCCTGAGCCGCAACATCAGCCTGCCGCTGGGCGTCGGCGCCATCAGTGCGGTTTTCTTCGTGTCGCTGATCACTTATCTGCTGTCGACGATCCAGTGGGTCGAGCACACCGACCGGGTGATCAATAACGCCAATGAGGCGGTCAAACTGACGGTCGACCTGGAAACCGGCATGCGCGGCTACCTGCTCACCAGCGACGATAAATTTCTCGAGCCCTACGAAACGGCCAAGCCACGCATTGCGGTCGTGCTCAGAACCTTGCTTGAGCTGACCGCCGACAACCCGGTCCAGACCGACCGCTTGCACAGGCTGGAGTCCTTGCAGCAGGAGTGGGCCGGTTACGCTCAATCGATGATCGAACTGCAGCGAAGCAACGGTGATTACCGTGGGGTGGTCAAGGCCGGCAAAGGCAAGCGCCTGACCGATGAAATCCGCAAGCAGTACGAAGACGTGATCGACATGGAGCAGCAGTTGCGCGCCACGCGTAACGACGAAGTGCGCCGTACCACGATCTGGAGCATCACCCTTTATCTGTTGTTCATTGCCGGTATCAGCGGGTTGCTGGCGTACATCGGCCGCCGCGATCTGGTCAATCTGTCGCAAAGCTACGCAGCGACCCTGGCGGCGCAACAGGCCAGTGCCCAGCGGCTGGAGCAACAGGCCTGGCTGCGCAATGGCCAGACCCAACTGGCCGAACAAGTGTTGGGGCAACTGTCGCTCAACTTGCTGGGGCGCAACATTCTGCAGTTCTGCGCGCAATACCTGGGCAGTGCCGTGGCGGCCATTTATGTGCGCGAAGAACACGGCGGTCTGCGTCGAGTGGCGTCCTACGGGTTTTCCCGCGAGCAGCAAGAGCGTGAGCAGCAGATCTACAGCGACGAAGGCATTGTCGGCCAGGTGGCGCAACAGGCTCGCCTGATTCGCCTGGACGATGTGCCAAGCGACTATTTCAAGGTCAGTTCAGGTCTCGGCGAAGGTTTGCCGCGCAGCGTGCTGGTGGTGCCGACCAGCGTCGACGAGCAGATCAACGGCGTCATCGAGCTGGGCTTCCTGCGCCCGCTGACCGACCGTGACATCGATTTGCTGGAACTCATTGCCGGCAATATCGGTACCTCCATCGAGGCGGCGCGTTATCGCCAGCGTTTGCAGGAGGTGCTGGCCGAAACCCAGCATCTCAACGAAGAGCTGCAAGTTCAGCAAGAAGAGCTCAAGACCGCCAACGAAGAGCTTGAAGAACAATCAAGGATTCTCAAGGAATCCCAGGCGCATCTGGAAACCCAGCAGGTCGAACTGGAACAGACCAACGAACAGCTCGCCGAACAGGCGCAGGTGCTGGCCGAACAACGCGACGCCATGGACCTGAAGAATACCGAACTTAACCAAGCCCAGGCCCAGCTCGAAGAGCGCGCCGAAGAATTGCAGCGTTCGAGCAAGTACAAGTCCGAATTCCTCGCCAACATGTCCCACGAGCTGCGCACGCCGTTGAACAGCTCGCTGATCCTGGCCAAGCTGCTGGCGGAAAACCCGCAGGAAAACCTGAATGCCGAACAGGTCAAGTTCGCCGAGTCGATCTACTCGGCCGGCAACGACTTGCTCAACCTGATCAACGACATTCTCGATATTTCCAAGGTCGAAGCCGGCAAACTGGAGATACGCCCGGAAAACACCAGCGTTGCGCGCCTGGTGGACGGCTTGCGCGGGATGTTTCAGCCTTTGGCTGCGGACAAGCAACTGGATTTCCAGGTCGAGTTGCAGGACGGTGCGCCAACAATGATGTATACCGACCGCCAGCGCGTGGAGCAGATCATCAAGAATCTGCTCTCCAACGCCGTGAAGTTCACCGAGAAAGGTCGAGTCTGCCTGACCGTGACCGCGGCGCCGAATCGCGGCATTGCCTTTATCGTCAGCGATTCGGGGATCGGTATTGCCGACGAGCAACAGGAAAGCATTTTCGAAGCCTTTCGCCAGGCCGATGGCACCACCAATCGTCGTTACGGCGGGACTGGGCTGGGCCTGTCGATTTCCCGCGACCTGGCCGCGCTGCTCGGCGGCTCGATCAATGTCGCCAGCACGCCGGGGCAGGGCAGCGCGTTCAGCCTGATCCTGCCGCAGCAATATGTCGAGCCGGGCGACGAGCCCGTCGAGCCGTTGCGCGCCTTGCCGGCTCTCTCGGTCTCCCGGGTTACGCCCATCGCGATAGCGCCGGAGGTCCAGGAGATTGCGCGGTTCGCCGATGACCGTCTCAAGGCACCCTTCACCGTGCGTTGTATCCTGGTGGTGGAGGACGAGCCGAATTTTGCGCACATCCTCTATGACCTCGCCCATGAACTGGGTTACCAGTGCCTGGTGGCCCATGGTGCTGACGAAGGCTACGACCTGGCCAGGCAATTCATTCCGGACGCCATCCTGCTGGACATGCGTCTGCCGGATCATTCCGGGCTGACCGTGCTACAACGCCTGAAGGAACACGCCGAGACCCGGCATATTCCCGTGCATGTGATTTCGGTCGAAGACCGGGTCGAAGCGGCGATGCACATGGGTGCCATCGGTTATGCGGTCAAGCCGACCACCCGCGAAGAACTCAAGGACGTGTTCGCGCGCCTGGAAGCCAAGCTGACCCAGAAGGTCAAGCGCGTGCTGCTGGTCGAAGACGACGATTTGCAACGCGATAGCATTTCCCGACTGATCGGCGATGAAGACATCGAGATCACCGCCGTCGGCCTGGCGCAGGATGCCCTGGCATTGCTGCGCACCACCGTGTTCGATTGCATGATCATCGACCTCAAGCTCCCGGATATGCTCGGCAACGACCTGCTCAAGCGCATGTCCACCGAGGAAATCTGTTCGTTCCCGCCGGTGATTGTCTATACCGGGCGCAACCTGACCCGGGACGAAGAAGCCGAACTGCGCAGGTATTCGCGCTCGATCATCATCAAGGGCGCGCGCTCACCCGAGCGCCTGCTGGACGAAGTGACACTTTTTCTGCACAAAGTCGAATCGCGGTTGTCCCATGACCGGCAGAAGATGCTCAAGACCGCCCGCAGCCGCGACAAGGTGTTCGAGGGGCGCAAGGTGCTGCTGGTGGACGACGATGTGCGCAACATTTTCGCCCTCACCAGTGCGCTGGAGCAAAAGGGCGCCGTCGTGGTTATCGGCCGTAATGGTCGTGAAGCGATTGAGCGATTGAATGAATTCGAAGACATCGATCTGGTGTTGATGGACGTGATGATGCCGCAGATGGATGGTTTCCAAGCCACCACCTTGATCCGCAAGGAGCCGCGCTGGCGCAAACTGCCGATCATCGCGGTGACGGCCAAGGCCATGAAGGACGATCAGGAGCGCTGCCTGCAGGCCGGCGCCAACGATTACCTGGCCAAGCCCATCGACCTCGATCGCCTGTTCTCGCTGATTCGTGTGTGGTTACCGAAGATGGAACGCATATAAGTGCAGAGCAATTATTCAGGGGAGCGAAGCAGCGAAATCGAATTGCGGTTGTTGATCGAGGCGATCTACCTCAAGTACAGCTACGATTTTCGCGATTACTCCGGCGCATCGATCAAGCGCCGGGTGGCGCACGCCTTAAGCCAGTTCGAGTGCAACACCATCTCGGCGTTGCAGGAAAAGGTCCTGCACGACCCGACGGCGTTCATGCAGTTGCTGCAACTGCTGACGATCCCGGTCAGTGAAATGTTTCGCGACCCTTCGCACTTCCTGGCAATCCGCCGCGAGGTGGTGCCGTTGCTCATGACTTACCCGTCGATCAAGATCTGGATCGCCGGATGCAGCACCGGTGAAGAAGTCTATTCGATGGCCATCCTGCTACGCGAAGAAGGCCTGCTCGAGCGCACCATTATCTATGCCACCGACATCAATCCGCGTTCACTGGAAAAAGCCACGCAAGGGATTTTCTCCATGGAGAATGTCCGCGCCTACACTTCCAACTACCAACAGGCCGGGGGCAAGTGCTCCTTCGCCGACTACTACACTGCGGCCTATGGTTACGCGATTTTCGACAAGTCGTTGTGCGAAAACGTCACCTTCGCCGATCACAGCCTGGCAACGGACAGCGTGTTTTCAGAAACTCAATTAATTTCATGTCGTAATGTATTGATTTATTTCAATAAAAAACTACAGGATCGCGCTTTCGGGTTGTTTCATGAGTCGCTTTGCCACCGCGGCTTCCTGGTGCTGGGCAGCAAGGAAACTCCGGATTTTTCAGCCTTCGGCAACCAGTTCGAGCCGTTGGTCAAACAGGAACGGATCTATCGCAAATCATGAACAGCGCAACGGGCTTACCTTCCATAGAAGCGATTGTGATCGGCGCGTCGGCTGGCGGAGTAGAGGCGCTGCTCAACATCCTCGGTCCGCTGCGTGTGGGTTTCGTGCTGCCGATCATCGTGGTCCTGCACCTGCCGGACGAGCGCCGCAGCCAACTGGCGCAAGTCTTCGCCCGGCGTGTGTCGCTGCCGGTCCTGGAAGCCACGGACAAGACCCCGGTCGAAGCCGGAACCTTGTATTTCGCCACGCCCGGGTATCACTTGTCAGTTGAACACGACCGCAGCTTTTCCCTGAGCCTGGAAGACCGTGTGCATCATTCGCGGCCGGCCATCGATTATCTGTTCGAATCGGCCGCCGATGCCTATGGTCCGACCCTGGCCGCGGTGTTGCTGACCGGTGCCAACCAGGATGGCGCCAAGGGCTTGTCCCAGGTCAAGCAGCGTGGCGGGCTGACCATCGTCCAGGACCCGGACGACGCCCAGGTCGCGACCATGCCCCAAGCGGCACTGGATATTGTGCAACCCGATCACATACTCCCCATACGCGGCATCGGCCGTTTGCTAGTCGAGCTGGAAAGAATCGCATGCTAAGAAATATCCAGGCCAAACTGCTGATCGTCGACGATCTGCCGGAAAACCTATTGGCACTTGAAGCGTTGATCAAGCGTGAAGATCGCATCGTCTACAAGGCGCTGTCAGCCGACGAAGCCTTGTCGCTGTTGTTGCAACACGAATTCGCCATGGCCATCCTCGACGTGCAGATGCCCGGCATGAATGGTTTTGAATTGGCCGAGTTGATGCGTGGCACGGAAAAGACCAGGAACATCCCGATCGTGTTCGTCAGCGCCGCCGGTCGCGAACTGAACTACGCGTTCAAGGGCTACGAAAGCGGCGCCGTCGATTTTCTGCACAAGCCCCTGGATATCCAGGCGGTCAAGAGCAAGGTCAACGTCTTCGTCGACCTCTATCGCCAGAGCAAGGCCATGAAGCAACAGGTCGAAGCGCTGGAGCAGAGCCGCCGGGAGCAGGAAGCGCTGCTCAAGCAGTTGCAGAGTACCCAGCTTGAGCTGGAGCAGGCGGTGCGCATGCGCGATGACTTCATGTCCATCGTTGCCCATGAAGTGCGCACGCCGCTCAACGGTCTGATTCTCGAAACCCAGTTGCGCAAGATGCACCTGGCCCGGGATAACGCCGCGGCGTTTACCCTCGACAAGATGCACGCCATGGTCGATCGTGACGAACGGCAGATCAAAAGCCTGATCCGCCTGATCGAAGACATGCTCGATGTGTCACGCATTCGTACCGGCAAGTTGTCGATCCGCCCCACACACTTTGATCTATCGGCGCTGGTTCGTGGTTTGCTGCACAATTTTGCCCAGCAGATCGAGGCCGCCGAGGCGTCGGTCAGCCTGGACGCCGAGCAACCGGTGATGGGCGATTGGGATGAATTTCGCATTGAACAGGTGATTTCCAACCTGCTGACCAACGCCTTGCGTTATGGCGCCAAGAGCCCGATCACCTTGAAGGTGTACAGTGAGAACGGTGAAGCACGGGTGGAAGTCCGTGATTTCGGAATCGGCATCAGTGAAGAGAACCAGCAACGGATTTTCCAGCAGTTCGAGCGCGTCTCGGCCAACCATGTCGCCGCCGGGCTGGGCCTGGGGTTGTTTATTTCCGAACAGATAGTTGCCGCCCATGGCGGTACCATTACCGTCGAAAGCCGGATTGGCGAAGGCGCCCTGTTTCGC
Organism: Pseudomonas sp. LBUM1649; assembly: GCF_059716155.1. Classification (NCBI taxonomy): domain Bacteria; kingdom Pseudomonadati; phylum Pseudomonadota; class Gammaproteobacteria; order Pseudomonadales; family Pseudomonadaceae; genus Pseudomonas; species Pseudomonas sp. LBUM1649. Next base: position 3,539,278 of record NZ_CP166807.1, on the reverse strand, counting down.
GTTTGTCTGCCGCTGTAGGAAAACAGCCAGATAAACGCAACCTCTGATCGACCCCAGGGTCGTATCAGCAGCTATTGACCGAACAAAGGCTTCCCATGAGTGAAGATGCACAAGATGTAGTCCTCGTCGTCGAGGACGATCCCTCCATCCTGATGGTGCTGTCGGCCTACCTGTCGGGGGAGGGCTACCGGGTACTGCAGGCCGAAAACGGAGAGCAGGCCTTCGAAATCCTCGCCAGCAAACCGCACCTGGACATGATGATCACCGACTTCCGCCTGCCCGGCGGGATCTCCGGCGTGCAGATCGCCGAGCCCGCGGTGAAACTGCGGCCCGAGCTCAAGGTGATATTCATCAGCGGCTACGCCCAGGAAATCCGCGAGACAGACAGCCCGATTACACGTACGGCGCCGATTCTGGAGAAGCCATTCGATCTGGACAGGTTGCAGGAACTGATGCAGGACATGCTGTCCTGACCCTGTAGGAGCGAGCATGCTCGCGATGGACGACAATGAAAATGCGTGCTGTCTGGATGAACGCGTTTTCCAGACGTTTTTCGCGAGCATTCGAGCGTCGACCGGCTGCTCCTACAAAAACGCAGGGCGATTCAAACGCGAATCATCTCCTGCACCTTCGCCGTCAACAGATCGAAGGTAAACGGCTTGGTAATCATCTGCATGCCCGAATCCAGGAACCCGCCGCGCACCGCCGCATGTTCGGCATAACCGGTAATGAACAGGACTCTCAAGTCTGGCCGCAGATGCCGGCCGATTTCCGCCAGTTGCCGACCATTCATTCCGGGCAGGCCGACGTCGCTGATCAGCAGATCGATGCGCTGGCCCGAGTCGAGGATCGGCATCGCACTGTCGGCATCGCTGGCCTCGACAAAGGCATACCCCAGATCACTCAACACGTTGCTGACCAATAACCGCACCGCCGTATCGTCCTCGACGATCAGCACGGTCTCGCCATTTTGCGCGTAAGGGGGGTGTTCGATGTCGATCGGGTTGTCCTGGGGCAGGTCACCGCCAAAGCGCGGCAAATACAGGTTCACCGTGGTGCCTTCGCCGACTTCGCTCTGAATGGCGACATGCCCGCCCGATTGTTTGCTGAAGCCATAGATCATCGATAACCCGAGGCCGGTGCCCTGGCCGATGGGTTTGGTGGTAAAGAACGGGTCGAAGGCTCGATTGATCGTGCTTTGCGGCATGCCGCAGCCATCGTCGGTGACGCTCAGTACCACGTAGTCGCCTGGTTCGAGGTTGCCGTAGGGCCTGGTGAAGTCGGCGTCCAGATGCTGGTTCGAGGTCTGCACCAGCAGTTTTCCTCCATCAGGCATGGCGTCGCGGGCGTTGATGACCAGGTTGAGCAGGGCGCTTTCCAGTTGATTGGGGTCGGCTTCGGCGACCCACAGCTGCTCGCTCAACTGCATGTCCAGATGAATGCTTTCGTTGATGCTGCGTTGCAACAGTTCACCCATGGAGATCACCAGGTTATTCATCTCCACGGGCTTGGAGTCGAGCGACTGGCGACGGGAAAACGCCAGCAGACGGTGAGTCAGGCTTGCCGCGCGATTGGCGGATGTCACGCCGAGGTCGATCAGGCTGTCCAGATCCTCTGTGCGCCCACGGGCCAGTCGCCGGCGCAACAACTCCAGGCTGCCGATGATGCCGGTCAGCATGTTGTTGAAGTCATGGGCAATGCCACCGGTGAGTTGGCCGACCGCTTCCATTTTTTGCGACTGACGCAGTGCCTCCTCGTTGTGACGCAGTTGCGCGGTGCGCTCTTCGACCTGTTGCTCGAGGGTCTCGAGGGTGTTTTGCAGGCGCAGTTCACTCTGGCTCAAGTCGACCAGCCGATCCCTGGCTTCATACTGTCGTCGGCGACCGCGCAGGGCGGTGGCGACCAGGCTGATCAAGGTTTCCGGGTGGAAGGGGCGTTCGAGGAACGTGACATTGCCCAACAGGGGGCCAAAGCGTGACGCCGGATTATGTTCCGGGCCACCATGGTGAGTCAGCAGCACGATCGGCAAATCGGACCATGCCGGTTGCTGCTGAATCAGGTCCAGCAGCGGCTCAAGATCGCTGTGCAGCGAGGCTTCGCTGGACATGAGCAACAAGCCGGCGCCTTGCTCCAGTTCGTGGCAAAGCCCCGGAAGGTCCGTACTGACGACCCCGCCGAAACCCGCTTCATTGAGCAGCATCAAGGCGATCTGACTGTCCCGCCCCAACGGTGCAAGAATGATCGCACGCTCGGACGTCGCTTCATTGACTGTCACGGTATTTCATCCCCAAGCAGGGGATTGCTGGCGCCCAGGTAAGTCGGGACACCGCGCAATACGCCCTGGAAGGTTTCCAGCGGCTCGCCGATGGTCATGCCGCTGGCGCTGATTTTGTATTCGCGGATGGTCGATTCATGGCTGCCGGTGCGTTTCTTGATGATCGAAATGGCTCGGCGTACCTTGCCCACGGCTTCGAAGTAGCGCAACAGAACGACCGTATCGGCCAGGTAGGTGATGTCCACCGGGGCCTGCATGTCACCGACCAGGCCATGCTGGGCGACCGTCATGAACGTCGCCGCCCCTTTGCGATTGAGGTACAGCAGCAACTCGTGCATGTGCAGCACCAGGGCGTTTTCTTCCGGCATCGCCGCTTGATAGCCGTTGATGCTGTCGATCACCACGGTCTTGATGTCGCCCTCATCGACGCAGCGACGAACCCGGTGGGAAAACTCGCCGGGGGAGAGTTCAGCGGCGTCCACTTGCTCGATCAGCAAATTGCCGCTGTCTTGCAGCACACTCAAGTCGATCCCGATGTTTTTCATGCGTGCGAACAGCAGGCCAAGCTCTTCATCGAAGATGAACAGTGCCGCTTTTTCGCCTCGGACCACAGCAGCGGCGGCGAAAATCATCGAGATCAGCGACTTGCCAGTGCCGGCCGGGCCGAGGATCAGCGTGCTTGAGCCCGTCTCGATACCGCCGCCGAGCAACGCATCCATTTCGCGGATGCCGCTGGTCAACTGTTGTCGCAGGTAGTCCCCACGGTGCTCGGCCGCCACCAGGCGCGGGAACACGTGTACGCCGTCGCCCATGATGGTGAAATCATGAAAACCGCCGCGGTATTTCTGGCCACGGTATTTCACCACACGAACGCGTCGGCGCTCGGCGCCATAGTTGGGCGTCAGTTCCTCCAGGCGAATTACCCCGTGGGCCACGCTGTGCACGGTCTTGTCCAGGGATTCGGTGGTCAGGTCGTCGAGCAGCAACACCGTGGCCTCGTAGCGCACGAAGTAGTGCTTGATGGCGAGGATCTGCCGACGGTAGCGCAGCGAGCTTTGCGCCAGCAGGCGAATCTCGGAGAGACTATCGAGCACCACGCGGGTCGGCCTGACGCGTTCGACTGCTTCAAAAATCTGTTTGGTGGCCTCGCCCAGTTCCAGGTCGGAGGAGTACAGCAGTGATTGCTGGTGCTCGGCGGTCAGCAGGCTTTCGGGGGGCGTGAGTTCGAAGATATGGATGTTATCGTCCAGCTCCCAGCCATGGGAGCGCGCACCCTGGCGCAATTCGCGTTCGGTTTCGGACAGGGTGATGTACAAGGAGCGCTCGCCGACTTGGGCGCCCGCCAACAAAAAGTGCAAGGCGACCGTGGTTTTGCCGGTCCCGGGTTCTCCCTCAAGCAAAAACACATGGCCGCGGGACAGTCCGCCATTGAGGATGTCATCGAGACCATCAATCCCTGTGGCGGCTTTTACGCTGATCAACTCGTTGGATGTAGACAAAAAATGCCCTCTCATGACTAGGGGAAGCGAGGCAGCTGGCGACGCGTGACGGGCTGCCTGTTCACTTGACCTTGGGCCGAGATGAGCGTTCACTTTTTGTAGGGGGGCAATCTCAATGACGCCATCGCTGCGATGCTGCGTCCCCTGTAGGAGCGAGCATGCTCGCGATGGACCTGAGAACACCGCGGGGTGTCAGGTGCCCAGCGTTATCGTTGACGACCATCGTCGGAACGCCGCCCGGAGCATGCTCGCTCCTACAGGGATCTGTTAAAGCCCTTGCTGCAACGCGGGATCATCCGGATTCATTTGTTCGAGCTGCGCCAACAGAATCTGCACGTTCTGTAGCTGTCCGCTTTCTTTCCAGTAATTGATCAGCAACACCCGTGCCCGACGATCGTTCGGGTGGCGCTGAACGATTTCCTGCAGCTGTTTCTGCGCCGCTTCCAGTTCCTGTTCGCCATGCAGCGTGGTGGCCAGGTCGTAGCGGTAATCCTTGTTGTTCGGCTCAAGCTCCACGGCCTTGGACAAACCGAGCAGGGCGAACTCGCTTTGACCGTGATGCAGCAACCAAAGCCCCAGCGCATGTTGCAGATAGGCCGAATCGGGTTGGGCTTTCAGTTGTTTGGCCAACAGTTGTCGGGCGGCGTCGCTCTGGCCCAGTTTGTCCAGTACATCAATCTGCATCACCAATGCCGGTAGATTGCCAGGGGCCAGGCGCAATGAGTGTTCGAGCGCCTGTTGCGCCTCTTTCAATTGGGCGTTGTGCAGATGCAGCCGCGCCAGCTGAAAGTAGTTGTCGGCGCTTTCAGGCGCGTTTTTCAGAACCAGCTGCCAGGTGTCGATGGCCTGCTCCAGCGCGCCGAAATACAGGCCAAGATCATCGGGCGACAAGCCTAACAGCGCATTGACGGCGGCCAAGCGCACGTTCTGCTCGCCGTCATCGAGCAACGGCCCCAGCAACAGGCTGCGCTGGCCGCTGGGCACCAACCCGCTGATGCTTTTGATCGCCGCGATACGGACCTCGGGCACCTCATGCTGCAAGTCCGCATCCGCCAGTTTCAGCGCCACGGAGCTGGGGTAGTTGGGTAGTTCGGCATGCAGCCAGACGCGCCGCTTGGACGAAATGTCAGGGCGAGCCAATTGCTGGTAGAGCACCCGCGCGGCCCCCGGTTGGCCGTTTCGGGCCGCCGTCAGTGCTTCGCTATAACCGCGCTTGATCGCTTCGGGCACCACAGGGGTGCTGCTGCGCAGGAACATCCAGGCAAGGCCGATGGCAAACAGGACACAGAGGCTGATGAGCAGGTAGCGGCGGGACTGGGGCATGCAGAATCCGGAAGCTGGCAGGCTTTGGCAAAGCTGTCAGCTTCGGTCAGGCAGGGCCTGGAGTCAAACCCTGACTGCGATACTCAAACCTGTCCAGACCCCGCTGCCGGCGAACATCAACCCTGGCTACACCTGGGTGAAATTGGCGCAGCGGGTGCCGGTACGGATCAGGATCGACGACGACTACGCCGGTAAAGACAAATTGAGGGCCGGAACCACGGCTACAGTAACCGTCAAAGAACACCGCTAACCCTGTAGGAGCGAGCATGCTCGCGATGGTCGTGAACGATAACGCGTTAAACCAGATGCCCCGCGGCGCCCTCGGGTTTTTCGCGAGCAGGCTCGCTCCTACAGGGGGTTCGTTGTTTTTAAGAAAAAAAAGCCCCGCGACCGAATGGGGCGCGGGGCAAAGAATTGGTTGGTTGCGGCCAACCAAAGGAGCTCTGTAAAAAACGTTTTATTTGCTCGCGACCGTCTCTGGCTGCCAGCCGCCACCGAGGGCCTTGTAGATCGCGACGATGCCGCGATACAGGTCGACTTCGGCCTGGGCCTGGGTATCTTCGGCTGCCAGGCGCTCACGCTGGGCATCGAGCAGCACGAGGAAGTCGGCGGTGCCTTCGCGGTAGCGGATCTCGGCGAGGTCGGCAGCAGAGCGGCTCGATTCGCTCTGACGAATCAGCGAAATCACCCGTTGCTGGCGTTTGCCGTAGTCGCTGAAGGCGTTTTCCGATTCTTCCAGGGCCAGCAACACTTGCTGCTCGTAGGTCGCGAGGGCGCCTTCGGCATCGGCGTCCGCGCCGCGTATACGGGCTTTTACGCTACCCAGGTCGAACGCGGCCCAGGTGATGCTCGGGCCCAGTGCCCAGGCGTTGGCCGCCGAGGAACCGATCTGCGAACCACGTCCGGCGGTCCAGCCGAGGAAGCCGCTGAGGCTCACCCGTGGAAACAAGTCAGCCTTGGCCACGCCAATGCGCGCCGTGGCCGACGCCAGTTGGCGTTCGGCACTGCGAATGTCCGGACGGCGTTGCAGCAGCTCGGCGGGATCACCAATCGGCAATGCCTTGGCAATCGCCGGCAAGTCTTTCGGGCTCAGGTCCACGGTCAACTTGTCCGGGCGCTCACCGAGCAGGGTGGCGATGCGATTTTTCTGCCGGACCTGTTCGGCCTGCAACTGCGGCACGCTGGCTTCGACCGAGGCCAGGCGCGCATCGGCGCGTTCCACGTCGAGCTGATCGCCGACGCCGGCATCACGCAGGCTGATGGTGATCTTGCGCGACTCCTGCTGGTTCTGCAGGTTGGCCAGGGCGATTTTCTCGCGCAGCTGCGCACCCCTCAGTTGGCCGTAGGCGTCCACCAATTCGGCAATCATGGTGACTTGCAATTGGTACAGGTCGGCTTCGAACGCCTGTTGCTCGGCGTTGGCCGACTCCAGGTTGCGCTGGATGCGGCCAAACAGGTCGATCTCCCAGGCCATGTCCAGCCCCAGGTCGTAGCGCTCGCTGTTGACCCGGTCGGTGGTCTGGCCAGGGATCTGCCCTTTGCCCAGGTCACTGCTGACCCGGCTGGTGATGGTCGGCATGGCGTCATTGCTGACGTCATCGCGGATCGCCCGGGCCGCCTTCCAGCGGGCGAAGGCGACGCGCAAATCACGGTTGCCCTTGAGGGACTCGGTCACCAACTGGTTGAGGGTCGGATCTTCGAACTGCTGCCACCAGATGCCTTCGAAACGCGAGCGGTCGAAGTTCTTCTGGCCCGCCGCGCCATCGGTGGCGGTGGTGATGTTTGCTGGTTCAGTGGCTGGGGTCTTGTAGTCCGGGCCGACGGCACAGGCGCTCAGCGCCAATGCCAGCAGGCTCGGCAAAAAGGCTTTCAGACTCATTGATGCGACTCCAGTTTCGATTCCAGTTTCAACGCCTTGGCCGCTTTGCGCTCTTCACCGCGCTCCACAAAGTTGCGAATCAGCACATAGAACACCGGCGTCAGCAACAGACCGAAGAAGGTCACCCCGAGCATCCCGGAGAACACCGCCACACCCATGGCGTGACGCATCTCGGCACCGGCACCGCTGGAGAACACCAGCGGCACAACACCCATGATGAACGCGAAGGAGGTCATCAGGATCGGCCGCAGACGCAGGCGGCAAGCTTCAAGCACCGCGGCCAGCGGGTTCATGCCTTCTTCCTGTTTATCCTTGGCAAACTCGACGATCAGAATCGCGTTCTTACAGGCAAGCCCCACCAGTACGATCAAACCGATCTGGGTGAAGATGTTGTTGTCGCCACCGGAGGCAATCACCCCGGTAATGGCCGACAGCAGGGTCATCGGTACGATCAGGATCACCGCCAGTGGCAGGCTCCAGCTTTCGTACTGCGCCGCCAGCACCAGGAACGCCAGCAGTACGCAGAGCGGGAACACGAACAGCGCGGTGTTGCCGGACAGGATCTGCTGGTAGGTCAGGTCGGTCCATTCATAGGTCATGCCGTTGGGCAGTTCTTCCTTGAGCAGTTTCTCGATGGCTTTTTCCGCTTGGCCAGAGCTGTAGCCTGGAGCTGCGGCACCGTTGATTTCAGCGGTGATGAAGCCGTTGTAGTGCATCACGCGATCCGGGCCCGAGGTGTCGCTGACCTTGATGAAGGTCGCCAGCGGGATCATCTCGCCCTTGTTGTTGCGCACTTTCAGCTGACCGATCTGGTCGGACTCAAGGCGGAATTGCTGCTCGGCCTGGACGTTGACCTGATAGGTACGACCGAAGCGGTTGAAGTCGTTGGCATACAGCGAACCCAGGTAAATCTGCAGGGTGTCGAAGATGTCGCTGACGGCCACGCCATGGGTCTTGGCTTTTTCCCGGTCGATGGCGGCATCGACCTGGGGCACGTTCACCGTGTAGCTGGTGAACAGGCCAGCCAGTTCCGGAACGCTGTGGCTCTTGGCAATGATGTTCATGGTTTCCTTGTACAGCTCATCGTAGCCCAGGTTGCCTCGGTCCTCGATTTGCAGGCGGAAACCACCGATGGTGCCCAGGCCTTGTACCGGCGGCGGCGGGAAGATCGCCATGTAGGCTTCCTGGATCCCGGCGAACTGGCCGTTCAACGCACCGGCAATCGCACCGGCGGACATGCTCGGGTCTTTACGTTCGTCGAACGGTTTGAGGGTCACGAACACGATGCCGGCGTTCGGGCTGTTGGTAAAACCGTTGATCGACAGACCAGGGAAGGCCACCGCACTTTCCACACCTGGCTGTTTCAGGGCCAGGTCGGACATGCGCTTGATCACGTCTTCAGTACGGTCCAGGCTCGCCGCATCCGGCAATTGCGCGAACGCCACCAGGTACTGCTTGTCCTGGCCGGGTACGAAACCGGTCGGGGTGTTGGAGAAACCGAAGAACGTCAGCACCATCAGGCCGGCGTACAGCAGCAGGGCGATGCCGCTGCTGCGGATCACGCGAGTGACGGTGCCGACATAACCATGGCTGGCCTTGTCAAAGAAGCGGTTGAACGGACGGAACAGCCAGCCACCGAAGATCTTGTCCAGAACTCTGGAGAAACGGTCTTTCGGCGCGTCGTGGCTCTTGAGCAACACCGCCGCCAGTGCTGGCGACAGGGTCAGCGAGTTAAAGGCCGAGATCACGGTGGAAATGGCGATGGTCAGGGCGAACTGCTTATAGAACTGCCCGGTCAACCCAGAGATGAACGCCGCCGGGATAAACACCGCACACAGCACCAGCGCCGTGGCGATGATGGGGCCGGTCACTTCACGCATGGCGCGCTTGGTCGCCTCAACCGGGGTCAGCCCCATCCCGATGTTCCGTTCGACGTTTTCCACCACCACGATCGCATCGTCGACTACGATACCGATGGCCAATACCAGCCCGAACAGCGACAGGGCGTTGAGCGAGAAGCCAAACAAGTGCATCACGGCAAACGTACCGATCAGCGAAACGGGTACCGCCACCAACGGAATGATCGAGGCACGCCAGGTTTGCAGGAAGAGGATCACCACCAGCACCACGAGGATCAGCGCTTCGAACAGGGTATGAACCACTGCCTCGATGGAGCCGCGCACGAAGATCGTCGGGTCATAGACGATGCTGTAGTCCATGCCTTGCGGGAAATTCTTCTTCAGCTCTTCCATCTTGCCCCGAACTTCGTTCGAGATTTCGATGGCGTTGGAACCCGGGCGCTGGAAGATCGGGATCGCCACCGCCGGTTGGTTGTTCAACAGCGAGCGCAAGGCGTATTGGCTGGAACCCAGCTCGACGCGAGCGATGTCTTTCAGGCGAGTGATTTCTCCATCATCGCCAGAGCGAATGATGATGTTCTCGAACTCTTCCTCGGAAACCAGACGGCCCTGAGTGTTGACCGACAGCTGGAAGCTTTGGGCATTCGGGGCAGGGGGAGCGCCCAATTGACCGGCCGCGACCTGGCGGTTCTGCTCGCGAATGGCAGTGACCACATCGGTGGCGGTCAGATTGCGCGAAGCGGTCTTGTTGGGATCGAGCCACACGCGCAGCGAGTAATCGCCCATGCCGAACAGCTGCACATCACCGACACCGCCCAGACGCGCCAGCTCATCCTTGATGTTCAGGATCGCGTAGTTGGACAGATACAGCATGTCGTACCGTTTGTCCGGCGAGGTCAAGTGCACGACCATCGTCAGGTCGGGCGACGCCTTGTCCACGGTGATGCCGATGCGCGTCACTTCCTCGGGAAGTTTCGGCTCGGTCCGGGTCACGCGGTTCTGCACCTGCACCTGGGCGTTGTCCAGGTCAGTGCCCAGGGCGAAGGTGATGGTCAGGGTGATCTTGCCGTCGGCGGTCGACTGCGAGGACATGTACAGCATGTTCTCGACGCCGGTGATCGCTTGCTCCAGGGGAGCGGCCACGGTTTCACCGATGACTTTCGGGTTGGCACCCGGGAAGTTGGCGCGCACCACGACGGTCGGCGGCACCACTTCCGGATATTCGCTGATCGGCAGCTGGAACAGCGAAATGGCACCGGCGATCAGGATCAGCAGCGACAGCACCGCGGCGAAGATCGGCCGTGAAATAAAGAATTGGGAAAAATTCATCGGAGTCGTTATCCCTTAACCGCGTGGGGTCGCAGCAGCCACTTTCACAACCACACCCGGCGCAACCTTGGCAGGGGCGACTTGGGGCAGGTTGCTGGCTTCCAGCGCTTGTCGTTGTTGGGCCAGGGCCGCGAGGGTTTGCTCGCTGGCCATCGGGATCACTTCAGGGGTGACCGGGGAACCTGGGCGTACCCGCTGCAGACCCTTGACGATGATCGTGTCGTCCTTGTTCAGGCCGTTACGCACGATGCGCAAGCCTTCGATTTTCGGACCCAGCTCCACGGCGCGATAAGCCGTGTTGTTGTCGGCATCCATCACCAGCACGAACTTCTTGCCCAGGTCCGTACCCACCGCCTCATCGTTGATCAACATGGCGTTGTAGGTGCCGCTGCCCACCAGTTTCAGGCGAGCGTAAAGGCCCGGGGTATAACTGCCGTCGCTGTTGTCGAACACGGCGCGACCGCGGATGGTGCCGGTTTTCGGATTGACCTGGTTGTCGACGAAGTTCATCACGCCCTGGTGCGGGTTGCCGTCTTCATTGGACAGGCCCATGTACACCGGGGTGGTGGCGCCGCGTTTGCCCTGGCGGGCGAGCTGGGTGTATTTGAGGAACACACGCTCGTCCGCATCGAAGTAGGCGTAGACCTTGTCGGTGGAAACCACGCTGGTCAGTGGGGTGGTATCGGCGCTCACCAGGTTGCCCGCGGTGATTTCCGCACGGCTGACGCGACCGCTGATGGGTGCGGTAACACGGGTGAAGCTCAGGTTCAGTTTGGCCAGATCAAGCTGCGCCTGCAGGGCACCGACAGCGGCGCGGGCTTCTTGTGCGGCACTGGTCCGCGAGTCGGCCAGTTCGGCAGAGATCGCATTGCTGGTGCGCAGGCGCTCACCGCGTTGGGCTTCGTTTTCGCTGCGGGTGGCATTGGCGCGGGACTGGGCAACCAGCGCTTCGAGGCGACGGACCTCGGCCTGGAACGGACGCGGGTCGATCTGGAACAGCAGGTCGCCTTTCTTGACCAGTGCGCCTTCAGTGAAGGCCACTTCATCGATCTGGCCGGAGACCCGTGGACGAATCTCTACGGTTTCCGGCGCTTCAAGGCGCCCGGTGAATTCGTCCCACTCGTTGACCGGTTGCTCCAGCACCTTGGCCACGCTGACCTTGGCTGCGGGCAGGGTGGCGGCAGTCTCTGGCGCCTTGCCGCAAGCGCTCATCACCACTACGGCCAACACGGCCAACGGCAAGCGCAAATGTTTGAGTGATTGTTCCATGGATGCATCCGCCAATGTATTGAGATTGGGCGAATGATGCTCGGCAGGGTTGTATCGCACGAATCGAATGGGGCGAAGGTAACTATCATTGGGAATGATATGAGAGGCCTGGCCAGCTCTCTAGCCTGCGCCTTGCGCTGGAGCGCTATCAACTCGATTGATGACAATTGTGTGTTGCATTGGGAGCAATAGTCGCGCCTGAAACCTGCGTGGCGTCACCCGCCAGCAGTCTTTACCGCAGGGTTCGGGATAGGGGCCACGTTGCAAACCGAAATACCCTGTGCCCATTCAAAATCGCAACCGGCTGGCCAGCAGGCAAGCACGTAGCTTGGCAGGTGCCAAGGGCCGGGGCAGGCGCGTGGGGTAGTTGGATTCAGAGGTGCAGACTACCGAGAACACCTCGACCACAATCGGCAAGGCCTCGGGCTGCAAGCGATGCACTTGCTCCAGTAGGGCAAGCAACAAATACCGCTCCTGTTGATACAGGTCACAGAGAACCACTTCGTAATGGTTGCCACTGCTCAGAAACGTCGAAGCTTGCACAAGCGACGATGCCCCCTGGACCTCACATCCCCAGGCCTGCAAGAGGTCGAACGTGAATCGCATGGCTTCAGGGTTGTCACTGATGACCAGGCATTTCATGCCCAGCAACCCCAGCGACGGCAGCCGCGAGGGCAAAGGGGCCGTTCTCACGGACGTTTCATTCAAGTCGTTGAGCAGGTTTCCAAGGCTCAGGACGCTGTCTTGCAGATAGCTGAGCACAGGCTTTTGCTTGATCGTCGCACGAGCTTGCAGGCTGTCCAGGTATAATCCCATGGCATGCAGGATCTGGCGCATCTGCTGGGGCGCGTGTTGAGTCTTTTCCGCCTCATCCGGGTGAGCGTCGTAATGCTGCGGTGGTGCAGGTGGGGAGACTGGTTTCATGGCAAAATTTTGCCGACACAGCGGGCGGACGTCGATATTGCGTAGGTTCTATGTGTCCCAGGCAGCGAAATGAAGCCTGTGCGACAGGACTATGCCCTATGGTGTATCGCCAAGTCAGTCCATCGCGCTCAGTATCATCGATCAGGAAGCTCTATCAGGAGTCTTGATCATGACTGCATTTGCGATTTCTCGTGGGCTCGTATTGGTGATGCTGGGCTCACTCATGGGGCCAATCATTGTCGACAAGGCCTGGAGCCAGAACGCAAACAGCTTTTCGGTCGACGAGATGGTGCAACAGCTCAAAGGCGAGGGCGGCAACGACGTGGGTAGCTCCCATACCCGCTCATTGCGTCCGGGTGCTGCTGCCAAGGCGACTACCCTGCCCGCAACGACAACCAGTCAGGAGCCGGCAGGAGGCTTGTTATCACTGCAGGTGCAATTCGATTTTGGTTCGGCTCAACTGTCCCGATCATCCTATGATGTCTTGCAGAAACTGGCCAAGGCGCTGGCGTCCGGGGAGTTGAAAAACTACTCGTTCAGCGTGGTCGGGCATACGGATGCGGTCGGCTCTGCCGGCTACAACCTGGCTCTTTCCCGGCAACGGGCCAGTTCCGTCAAGGCGTACCTGGTCAGTCAGGGCGTTCAGGCTTCGCGGATTACCTCTGATGGAAAGGGCTTCAGTCAGTTACTGGATGCCAACAGCCCGAAAAATTCGATCAATCGCCGCGTTGAAGTGACCGCCAAGCCTTCGTGAGGGCCAGCGCCCGTCCAGGGGAGATCGACCATGTCTTTGCAGGTGGTTCACGGGGCCTTGCTGCGCTGTCCTTTTGCTCTGCCACCAGGGGTGACCAATCTGGTCGTTTTGCCGACGCAACGCCTGTCGTCATCGAGCGTCCCGGTGGCGACAATTCTGGATCACCAACCGCTGTCGAACATTCCCAGCTTCGGCATGTGTTCCAGCCCTGGCAATCCCGGGGTGATTGCGGCAATGGGCTCACCGGTGCCATGCCTGCCAATCACTCCCACGCCCTGGGTGCCGGGCTCTCCCACTGTGCTATTGGCCAACATCCCCCAGTTGAATGATTGCAGCTGTTGTACGTGTGTGAACGGCGGCGTCATCAGCATTGCCTTTGCAGGGCAGGGCACAGTACAGATCCCCTGAACTACGCCAATGTCATTCACTCAGCGGACAACGCCGCCAGCAGCGCGGCCGATTCGTGCAGGTTGCGTCCAAGCAGGCTGGCGCAACGGTGAACTGCCCCTGCTTCATTCGAGGGAGGTGCGCCTGGGGCCTCAAGCGTCTGTACAACCTGTATCAGTGCCTGCAAGGACTGCTCAAGCTCATTCAGAACCGTGCCCGCCGTCGGTGCAGGCAGGTCGGTTTGATCCAGCTGCATGATCAATTCATTCAATGTGGCGACATGCTCATCAAGCTTGAGCGTGGCATTTTTCAATGAATCGATAGTCTGGCCGGGGATCGAGCAAAGGGCGTCATCTTGGCCGGGCCGAACCATGGATTGTTCGATCAAGGTTTCAAGCGACGGCTTGAGCATGCTTTCCAGGGATTGCAGGGCATTGAACAGGGTGGCTTGGGCCAAGGCACTACCGAGCGTATTGCGGCAAAGCAGCGGATCGGCATGAGTCTTCAGCGGCACTACAGCAAGCCCGATTCCTGCACCGAAGTCTTCAGGCAAGCGCGACAAAGTCGCATACCAGACGCGGCTGCCATCATCGTTATCGACCGCTTCGAGCTTTTGTTGCAGCAGTGACTGACGCAGAGCCTCCAGCGCTGGCAGGCAGCCTCGTTCGAGCAGGACACAGGCGATCCGTGTGCAGGCGATTGCGCCAGCAAAGGCCGAAGGCAGGCACGCCAGCAGAAAGTCTATTCGTGCCAGATACGCCTGAGCCTGATCCAGCGCTACAACGGCGCTCAGTGCGGCGTGCTCTTGAGCGTTTTCGAGGGCTGACTCAAGCGCTTGAACCAGGCGCGGCAAAGTATGTCGGGTTTGACTCTCCAACATCTGCCAGCACGCATCGAGAGATCCTGCAGCCTGTGCCGCAGCAGTGACTGCACAAGCCTGCTGCAAATCCACGCTGCAGTTTCGCAGGGACTGGATCAAAGGCGTCAGATTGTCCTGCAAAACCAATGCGTGCCGTTGCAGTCGGGTATCGATGTCGACGGGCAGTGTCGAATGCAGTTGCGACAGCGCCTGCTCAAGCGGCTGAACCACACAGTCGCAAGTCAATTGCCATGTCCTGGCCGCCTCCTGCAATGCCAACTGGCTGCGTAGGCGGGTATCGCTGGCGCCATGGCCCTGACCAAGGATTGCCTGCAGAGTGGCTTGCTCGACCAAGGGACTGCCCGAATGGCTCAGGCACAGCCAGATCTCCAGCAACAACGTCCGTTCCATGGCGCCGATGGCGGGTGTAGCCAGCCAACTGTCCAGGCACTGCCGGGCTTGCGGGTCTGCGTCCTGCTTGAATAGCCACAGACTCCAGGCGGCAATTGCGCGTTGGCTGGGCAAACCTTGGGCGCGCGCCGTCCTGGCCAGGGCGGGAAATTCGTCGCTATTGAAGGAGGTCTGCAGCAGGTATTTTTGCTGCCAGCCAAGCAGCTGTTGGCAGAAGTGCTCGATACCTATCGAGACAAGTTGCTTGCGGTCGAATTGCATGGTTTGCCTCACTGGGTGAGCTGTAACTCACGACCCTCTGTGCCTCGTCCAGGCTCAAAGCACAACGCGGTGTCGACGCTGTTGCCTTGCATGAACCAGGCGCTGATGGGACCGAACAGGGCACTGCGTTGTTGGTGGTTCAAGTGAGGCAGCACGGCCTTGAATGCGCGTGGGTCGTAGAAACGGAATATGGCATGACGACCGCCCGGCAGATCGACCATCAGCAAGCCGCGTAAATGCTGGCGCAAAGCGCCGATATCAACCCGTGCCGGGGTTAGCAGAATCACCCCCCACTGCTTGTTCCAGCCCTCTCGAAGGATCGCTTCGGTCATCGGCTGGTCGCTTGCAAGCATGACAATTTGTGGTGCCGCCGCTTCCAGCATCGGATCAAGCGGACCATCAAACAGACAGGCGCAGGTGACCTGGCTGCTTTTGAGCCACGCCGGCAAGTCTTCGATCTGGCAGCCGTCGAGGATGGCATAAGCCGTGCGCCCGGGATCGGCGAAGAGGTGGCGGCGCAATGCGTGCAACAGCGAATCGGTAGACATGCCTTGGCCTGCTAGTGCTCAACGAAGGGTTGACCGCTGCGTGCTGCGTTGCGCAGGGCTTGGGATTGCGCTTGCGGCCCGGCACTGCCTGGGTCCTGAGCCGCTGTGCCAGCGTTGGGCGCGGGGCCGGCGGCCCGCGCGTCGACATAGGCGATGGGGTTTTGCTTGAGCCGCTCGACGGCGTTCAGCGCGGCGGTGCTGCCCTGGTAATCCGGCGTACTGTCGCCCCCCTGAATTTGAGTGACCTTGCCGAATGCCGTCTTCAACGTGGGAAACAGCTGCTTGAGCGCCGCTTTTGCCGTCGTTGTCACCGCACCCGGACTGCCCCCGCTATTGATGCGTACCATCGGGCCGCTGATGTCGATGCCTGCCGGCGACATCACGATGAAACTGGCGCCGACCTTCAGGCTGATGCTGGTTTTCGCTTCGATGGTGACTGTGCTGTCCGAGCCGATTTCGATGCCGGCCTGTCCCAGCAGCGTCAGTTTTGCCTGACTGGCCTGGACAATGTCCGCGCGGGCGTTGAGGTGGTAGACATCCTCACTGGTGATCTGGATTTTGCCCTTGGTTTCCAGTGTCCAGTTCTCGCCGGTGCTGGTGCTGTGACTGGCGGCGATTTTCACCGCCCGCTCATTGGCTTGCTCGTTGATGGTCTGCTTGACCAATACATTGAGATCACGCTCGCCATGGATGAATATCTGTTCTTCGCCCTTACGGTCTTCGAAGTGCAGTTCATTGCCACCGCCGCCGCCGGGGGTGCTCAAGGTTTTCAGGGTGCTGCGGCTCTGGTGCAGCGGCAGCTCATAGGGCGGCAGGTTGACACCGTTGAACAGGCAGCCGGTGATGATGGGGCGATCCGGGTCACCCTCGAGGAAACTGACCAGCACTTCCTGGCCGACCCGGGGCAAAAAGAATGCGCCCCAGCCATTACCGGCCCACGCTTGGGCCACCCGCGCCCAGCACGAACTGCGTTCATCGTAATGGCCGCGCCGGTCCCAGTGAAACTGCACCCTGACCCGGCCGAACGCGTCGGTGTGGATTTCCTCGCCCTTGGGCCCGACCACAAACGCCGTCTGCGGGCCCTGGATGCGTTGTTTGTGGGTGGTTAGGGGCGAGCGGAAAGGCACCTTCAACGCAATGACCGTGAAGCTGTTGCTGTAGCGCGCCGCGCTGTCGTCATCCAGGTTGTTGCAGCCCTGGTGTTCGACACCGGTGATCAAGTATTCGGTGTTCATCTGCTCGACCGGGTGGTCGATCAGGCTCATGCGATACCCTGGTGTCAGCAGGCGCACGTTACTTTCGCCGAACAGCGTTTCGTGGCGGGTCTCTTCGGCTTCCATCATCAATCGCGCCAAGCGTTCGCCATCCTCGCGCTTGTCGTAGCCGGTGGCATACAGGAAGCGTTCGAAAGGCTGGTTGTCGCCCTTGTGCGCGAGCGTGTCGACCGACACCTGCAAATCGTTGTGCGGCTGCTGGAAATTGAAGTCGCGCATGACGATGCGCCCCGTACGCAGGCTATGCCTGCGTTGCAAACTACTGATGCAGTCTTCTTCCTGAATTTCATCGCTGTAGTGGAAGCGCACCGGCGCCTTCGACAGGGGTTGATACTGGTCGGCGTTGTCGCAAAGAATTAGTTTGCTGCGGGTTTTCTCGTGTTCGAAAAAATAGTGAATACCTTCCTGCTCCATCAGGCGCGCCAGGAAATCCGCGCTGGTCTCCTGGAACTGCGTGCAGTACTCCCGCGCGTTATGCGTATTGGCAAGCCGGGTCTGGTAGTCGTGGAAGGAGAACTCGGCGAATACCTGATCGATGATCTGCGGCACGCTCAATTGCTGGAAGTGCCGGGTGTCCTGGTGATGCAGCAGAAACCAGAGCGGCGGCACCAGCTCGCAACGGTAATGGGTAAAACGCGGGGACCGTCCGCTGCGGGTGAAACTGGCGATTTCGCCGGCCCAGTAGCGCTCTTGACCATTGTCCAGGTCCAGGCTGAGGCTGGCTTTCTGCCTGAGCAATTCGACGACGTCGATATCGTCTCGCTCGGAGCGC
This sequence comes from Pseudomonas sp. LBUM1649, assembly GCF_059716155.1. Classification (NCBI taxonomy): domain Bacteria; kingdom Pseudomonadati; phylum Pseudomonadota; class Gammaproteobacteria; order Pseudomonadales; family Pseudomonadaceae; genus Pseudomonas; species Pseudomonas sp. LBUM1649. The sequence continues at coordinate 3,521,655 of NZ_CP166807.1, read as the reverse complement.
AGCTCCAGGGTAAAACTGAACAGCTGTGACAGCGCTTCGCGACCGCTGAAGCTCTGCAGCATCAGTTCGGCGCCCAAGGGGGAGGAGAAGATAAACGGGCGCGATTGCTGTGAGTAGGGCATACAACCTCCGACTGCCTCAGGTTTCGACCCGGGTTACAAATTGATCCTGCGCGTCGATGTCGGCGCTGACCCGGCTGAAGACAAGGCCTTCACCCATCTTCACCAGAACCTGTTCGGCGATGGCGGGCAGCAGGCTGCCCGTTAGGATGTGGTCGATATTGCGTGCCCCCGCATCCACCTCCTTGCAACGCGCGGCCACGGCATCGGCCAGCGCGGGCGTCCAGGTGAATTGCGCATGGTGGTTATCGGCGACCCTGCGGGCGATTTTTGCAAGCTTCAGCTCGACGATCAGCCGCAGGTCGGCATCGGCCAGCGGGTAATACGGGATGACCGTACAGCGCCCCAGGAACGCCGGTTTGAAGCGGGTATTGAGCTCGGGCCTGATCAGATCGTTGAGTTCGTCCACCGAGGGCGGAGTCGGCACATCTCGACAGGCCTGCATGATCAGCTCGGTGGCGGCATTGGAGGTGAGGATGATCAGGCAGTTGCGAAAGTCAATCTCGCGGCCTTCACCGTCCTCCATCGTGCCTTTGTCGAAGACCTGGAAGAAGAGTTCGAGCACGTCCGGGTGGGCTTTCTCGATTTCGTCCAGCAGCACCACGCTGTAGGGCCGCCGCCGCACGGCCTCGGTGAGTACGCCGCCCTCGCCATAACCGACATAGCCTGGAGGGGAGCCCTTGAGGCTGGAAACGGTATGGGCCTCCTGGTATTCGGACAGGTTGATCACCACCATATTGCGTTCCCCGCCAAACAACGCATCCGCCAGGGCAATGGCGGTTTCGGTCTTGCCGACCCCCGAAGTACCGACCAGCAGGAACACGCCCTTGGGCTTGTTCGGGTCTTCCAGATTGGCCCGCGATGTCCGCACTCGCCGGGCGATGGCCGCCAGTGCGTGAGGCTGGCCAATCACGCGCTGCTGCAGTTGCTGTTCAAGGGCCAGCACCGCATCGATTTCGTCGGCGACCATGCGCCCGACCGGAATGCCGGTCCAGCCGGCGATCACATCCGCCACTGCGCTGGCATCGACCAGGGCATGCAACATCGGTGAGTCGGCCTGCAATTCGCTCAGTTGCTGGCGCAGCTGGCTGATGTGTTCGGCGTCGGCCGTGGCGTCGCCACTCTGGGCGGCCGCAGCGTCCGGGCTCTCCACCGCGTCGAGCAGGGCGATCAGTTGCTGGACCAGTTCACGCTCACGCTCCCAGCGCTGCTGGAGTTGCGCCAGTTGTGCTTCGCCCTGGCCACGCTGTTCATCCAGCTCCTCAAGGCGCGGTTGATGCTGGCCGCCACTGGCGGTTTCACGCACCAGCTGGTCGCGCTCGACCGTCAGGCTGTCCAGCAGGCGGCGCAGGCGTTCAATATCGCTTGGGGTGGAATTCTGGCTGATGGCGATGCGTGCGCAGGCGGTGTCGAGCACGCTGACGGCTTTGTCCGGCAGTTGGCGACCGGCCAGATACCGCGAGGAAAGGCGTACCGCACCTTGTACCGCTTCATCGAGAATGCGCACCTTATGGTGCGCGGCCATCGACCGGGCGACACCGCGCAGCATGTCGATGGCGAGGGTTTCGTCCGGTTCTTCGACGCGTACGACCTGGAAACGCCTGGCCAGGGCGGCGTCCTTCTCGAAGTATTTCTTGTATTCGCTCCAGGTGGTCGCCGCGATGGTGCGCATCTCGCCACGGGCCAGGGCTGGCTTGAGCAGGTTGGCGGCATCATTCTGGCCGGCGGCGCCCCCGGCGCCGATCAGGGTATGGGCTTCGTCGATGAAGACGATGATCGGCCGGGCGCTGCGTTTGACTTCATCCACCACTCCTTTGAGCCGGCTTTCGAACTCGCCCTTGACGCTGGCGCCGGCCTGCAACAGGCCGAGGTCCAGGGCCAGCAGACTGACGTTGGCCAGGCTCGGTGGCACATCGTCGGCGGCGATCCGCAGGGCCAGGCCTTCGACCACCGCGGTTTTCCCGACGCCGGGCTCACCGGTGAGAATCGGGTTGTTCTGCCGACGACGGCCAAGAATGTCGATCATCTGGCGGATCTCGCCGTCACGCCCGAGCACCGGGTCCAGCTTGCCGCTGCGGGCCTGTTGGGTCAGGTCGACGCAATAGCGGTCCAGATTGGGCGTGGCACTGGGACGCCCGTCACCGGCCGCTGGCTCGCTGCTGCTGGCGGTATCGCCCAGGGCCATGGCTTGTCGGGCCTCGGCGGATTGCCCGGTGATGGCATGCAGATCACGGCGCAGGGCATCCTTGTCGATGCCCGCAAGGGTCTTGAGCCAGGCCCCGGCCTGGCGGCGCAGGTCATCGCTGGCGAGCAAGGCCAAGAGCAAATGGCCGCTGCGCAGGCGCGCTTCACCGAAGTCGATCGACGCGCAGAGCCAGGCGGCTTCGAGCAGCGCCGGCAGTTGCGCCGATAATGCCGGCGTGCGGTTGTTGCCGCTTTTCAGGCTGTTCAAGGTGCGTTCGAGCTCACGTTCGAGCGCTGAGGGGTCTACGCCGAAATGCTTGAGGATGCGCGACAGGTCGGTGTCCGGGGTGTCGAGCAGCTTGAGCAGCAGGTGCTCGATTTCGACATCGTAATGACTGCGCGCCATGCACAATCCTGCGGCGGCCTCCATGGCGGTCTTGCAGATCGGATCAAGCCGCGCCACCAGTGCACTCAGATTCACCGCCATGATTGTTCTCCAGTTGCATTGAAACGGAACTCGCAATGTTCGGCGGCGCCCTGACGAGGCCTGCCGCCGGGCTGTCCAGCCAGCCAGGTATTCCAGCCAAGACGGGGAGTCAGGCCCAGGCGCAGCGCGGGGACCTGATCCGCCGCCAGGGCCAGGCGAATGCGCAAATCGATGGCAAGGTCGCTGATAAAGCGCGCCAGTTGCGCGGTACCCGATAACCGCGCGCCGTGTCCGGGGGCGCAGGGCAAAAGTGCTTCGAAAGCTTCAAGCGACAGCGGGCCGGCGATCAGTCGCAAGGTGCTCTGGCGGTCCCAGTAATGACTGCCAAGCTGGCAATCGTCGGCCAGGCGAGCTGCGCTTTTGCCCAGGCGTGTGCGTCGGTGCGGCGGAATCTTTTGCCAGGTACCGACACACGACTCGACCATCACCGGTGCCTGCAGCCAATGGCTCATGATCTGCGCAATGCTGCCCGGCCCATGGGGGCGCTGGGCGATCAGGCCGCTGTAGTAACCCAGGGCGGCGGCCTGCAGCCCGGCCGACGCGTGGGCGGCCGATTGCAACAGTGGCGTACCCAGGCCGATCAAGTCGTAGACATGCCCCAGCGCTCCGGGCCCGCGGTTCAATTCCACAGCGATCTCGGCACGGTGGTGGGCCCAGGCGCGCCAGAACAAATCCAGCAAGCGCTGGTTGAACAGGTCGAAAAAATCACTGACCGCGCGTTCGTTGCGCCTTTCCAGCGCCAATTGCCATTCGCTGTAATGGCGCGGCAGCACGCCATTGGGGCCGCTCAATCCGAGAAAGTTGACGCGCAGGCACCAGGTGCCGGCAGGGCTGCGCTCCAGGCTGGAAATCTCACCGGGTGCGAAGGTCAGCCCCGACTGGCTGCTGCAATAACCGTGGTTTTCACTGTGCTGCAACAGGCGCAATGCCTGAAAAAAGGCAAAGCGCCAAGGCTGCTCGTGCAGGTGCGTGAGCGGGGCATGCAGATCGGCGGGCTTCATGGTCTCAGGCCAGGGGATGGGCGCCGACGCGCGCCGCAAACATCACCACCCGCTCTTCCCGCTGGCGACTGTACACACTCAGGCGAGTCCAGGAGTTGGCCGTACAGTAGAGGCCGAAGAACAGATCCAGAACCCGGGCCAACAGGTAGATGCCGCTGCCTACGTAGAGATCCTCATCGAAGGTCAGGGCAATTTCGGTGCCGCGAACCCAGGCCCGTCGTGGCGCCTGGCCGATCAGTTCGAGCCCGGGCGTGGAATGGATGCTGACAATTCCGGCGATCTGCCGGCGCAGGCTCGCCGAGTCGGCGAAGTTGTACAGGCTGAGTATTTCCAGCAGCGGCTCGCGTCCGCCTTCGACAATCGACAGATGATTGAGTGCCAGGTGTGAGATCAGGCGCCATTGATTGGCCAGGCGCATGGGCGCGCGCCAGGTCGCGGAGGGTTTTTTCAGCAGGCGTGCACGGCCCACGGCACCGCCATCCTCGCGTTGCAGCAGGCTGTCATCACCCCCAAATGGCAAGAGCGAGGGCAGGTCGCGATTGGTGCAGGTCAGGGCGATCGAGAGGCTCTCGGCCGCTGGCAGATGCGGGTCCATCTGCCGGTCCACCAGGGCAATGCGCAGATCGCTGGCGTCATCGCCATGCACCGATGGCACGCGCCGGGCGATCCACCAGGTGTCGCGATCGCCCTGATTGTCTTCGCCGGCAGTGCCATGAAACACCGAGTAGAAGGGCAGGTAGTGGGTCAGGGTTTCCTGCTGGGCCGTGCGAGTGTGGCGGCACAGGCTGTCGATGCTGTAGACCTCCAGTCCCAAGGGGCGGCGTACATCGGGGATGACCGGATACTCGTGCAGTTCGTGCGTCAGGCGGATGGGTTCGGCCTGCTGTTTGAACAGGTTGACCACCGGGGTGCAGTGCAGGCGAAAGGTCTCGACACCGACGCCCTGGACCAGTCGCGCCAGCCGCTCGGGGCGTCCGAACGGGCGCAACTCGATATGAATTTCGACGGCGCGCGCAAACCGGCTCAAGTCCAGTTTGAGCAAGTCGATGAACAGGAATTTTTCCGGCAGGGTGAAATATTCCTGGATCAGCCGGTAACCGATAAAGGAGCGCGGGTCGTAATCGAGAATGCCTTCGTCGGCGGCAAAACCGACTGCCTGCAGGGCCTCGGCGTGCAGTATCAAGGGATCGACCTGGGGTTCGCCATCAGCCGCGCTGATCACAATGCGCTCCACGCTATTGAGCAACAGCTCATGAAGGCAATGCACCAGGGCACTTTCACCGTCCAGGAAAAACCGCAGGCGCCCAGGGTTGAGCTGTCCCAGTGTCAATTGACCGCTGGCTTGCAGGCGCAAGCTGATTTTCGCCACGCTGGCGGCAGACACCTTGCTGCGTTGCGCCGAAGTGCAGCTGGCCTGGCTGATGCTGATCGGCCAGACCTCCACGGGCCAGGCGCAACGGTATTTCACCGCCATCCCCTGGACCGGGCGCGTCAGCAAAAGGGTACCGCGCGGGACCGCCTGCATGGCATTGAGCGTTACCCCGAGCGTGGGCAGCAGCTGTGCAATGGACATCGACGGCACGGGCCGCAGGAAATGCGGATAGAGCACCGAGAGCAATGCTTCACTGATTTGTGGGAAGTCGTCGTCGAGTTTTTTGTTGATACGTGCGGTGAGAAAGGCAAAGGATTCGAGCAGACGCTCGACATGCGGGTCTTCGCACACCTCGCCATCGAGCAACAATCGGCTGGCTATTTTCGGGTAACGCTCGGCGAAGTCGCGCGACAGTTTGCGCAACGCGAGCAGCTCTTCCTCGTAGTAGGGCAACAGCGTGTCGAGCATGGTGCGAACTCCAGCAGGCAGCGCTTGACCAGTTCGCACAGTCTAGAGACGCACCTGGCCACGGCCTATTTGCCGAATGGCCTATGCCTGTGGGCGTGAGGCGAAGTCCGCGATAGTTCAAATCGTCCGACGTACGGCGCAAATGCCCGGTTGAGTGGCCATGGATCCAAGGGGTTATTGCACTATATTACTAATGGCTTGTTGATATCACTTTGGCTTTGGAACCCCCGTCAATCTTGCTCCAGTCTATGGGCGATCGGGTCAGGGACACTATCTTTTACCGTGCAGAGGTGCGACGCGCATGGCCGCTCAGTCGGAAGAGGATTCACACGATGCACCTGTGCGCTCGCAAGAAACGCCACAATCGCGCTGGCATAGTCACAGGCAGGCTCTGCGCAGCTGGTTGCTGTCCAGGCCCTTGTACATACGCCTGGCATTGCTGGCGGTCGTACCTTCGTTTATCGCCACCCTGGTGGCCTTGCTGGTCCTTGGCAACTATTCCGAGCACGAACTAACGCGGCTATTGGTCGAGCAGGGCAGCCTGGAGTCGACGTTGCTCGCCACTCACCTGCAAGAACCCATGGCAACGGGGGACGTCCCGCGCGTGGCACGGCTGATTGAAGCTGCCGTGCGCCATTCGCCTTTACAGGGCATCAAGGTACTGGCCGACTCCGGTGAAGTGTTGGCGCAGACCCGGCGCGCCGACGCCAGCGAACAAGAGCTGGTGACCGAATTCGCCTTGCTGGATGCCCAGGGTGCCAGGCAGGGGCAAGTGGTGCTGCAATACAGCAAGGAAGGCATCTTGCTGATCTGCCACAAGCAGGATCAACTTATATTCGCCCTACTCGCAGGCTGGCTGCTGATGATTGGAGGCGTCAGTTGGTGGGTGGCGCGCAAGGTTAGCAAACCCATCAGTATCCTTGCCGATGCCATGGACCAGTTGGACCAGGGCGTTCTTGCCCAGGTCGAAGTCAATGACGAAGCGGACATCGGCCGGTTGCAGCGTGGTTTCAATCACACCGCGCAATCGCTGCTGGAACGCCGGCAGAACCTGCAGGCGCGGGTCGATGCGGCGACGACCCAGCTGATTTACCAGAATGCGCAACTGCAGGCATTGAGCGAATCGAAAACCCGGCTGCTGGCGATGGCCAGCCATGACCTGCGCCAGCCATTGCACGCACTTACCCTGTTTATCGATGCCCTCAAGGTTGACGAAACCGATCCGGTACGGCGCGAACATGTCAAACGCATGCAGGAGTGCGTCGAGGCGCTGGATCGCCTGTTTTCCGAGCTGCTTGACCTGTCGCGACTGGACTCCGGCGTGGTCCTGCCGCAGTGGTCGGTTCAGCAACTCGACACGCTGTTCGACGAAGTCAGTCGCAACTTCAGGCCGATTGCCGAATCCCAGGGGCTGCGGTTGATCGTGCGCAAGACTGATCTGCAGGTGCGCAGCGACTATGGCATGTTGGCGCGAACTCTCAATAACCTGGTATCCAATGCCTTGCACCACACCCTGCACGGTGGCGTCCTGCTGGGCGCGCGCAAGGCCGATGGGAAAATTCGCATCGACATCTGGGACACCGGCGTCGGCATCGCGGCAGAGCATCAGCAACGGGTGTTCGAAGACTTCTACCAGGTGCCCATGAGCCCCACGTCGGCCAACGGCAGCGAGCGCGCAGCGCGTGTCAGTCGTGGTATGGGCCTGGGACTGGCAACGGTGCGGCGCCTGTGTGAATTGATGGCTGTGCCGATTCGGCTGCGTTCAGTCCGGGGCCAGGGAACGGTTATCAGCCTGTGGCTCGAAGACGCCAGTCAATCTGTGTGCGAAGACCGGCGTTTGCCGGTCGATGTCACCTACCCCTTACCGGTGAGTGGATTGCGGATTCTGATCGTCGACGATGAACCGGTGATCCTCGAAAGCTTGAGCATGGTCCTGAACAACTGGGGCATGATCGTCGAAGTAGCGTCCAGTGTCGGCGAGGCTCTGGAACTGGCCCGGGCCTGGCAGGAACCGGCCGACATCGTGTTGACCGACCTGTTGCTCGGGGATGGCGATGGCCTCGATGTGCTGCGCGGCATCCAGGAGCTGGAGAATGTTCGCGGTCGACCCCCGGCGGGGCTGATGGTCACCGGGGAAACCAAACCCGAGCGTTTGCACGCAGTAGCGCAGGCCGATATCCCGGTGTTGCACAAGCCGGTCTCGCCACGGGTGATGCGCGAAGCCATCGTCGCCTCGCTGTTTCACCATCGCGGTAAATTCGCCGTGCAGATGTTCGGCGAACGGCGCAAGGGCTGAATCGCGCCGCCCGGGGTTCGCCCGGGCAGGTTAATAGAGCGAATTGCCTATATCCAACTGGCCGTCCGGCCAATACCCGCGGCAGGCACCACGACCTAAATTGAGGCAAATGCTCCGGCGTACCGCCCGGGCGTTCGCAGAGGTCGCTCCCATGGCAAAGGAAAGTACCCAGCATAAACTCGACAGGGTCCGCGCACCGCGTGTGCAACTGACCTATGACGTGGAAATCGGCGACGCCATCGAAAAGAAAGAACTGCCCTTCGTGTGCGGTGTACTCGGCGACTTCAGCGGTCAGCCGCAGGAGCCACTGCCCAAGCTCAAGGAGCGCAAGTTCGTCAACCTCGACAAAGACAACTTCGACGACGTGCTCAAAGGCATGAAACCGCGCCTGCAGTTCCAGGTAGACAATCGCCTGACCGATGACAACAGCCGCATCGGCGTGCAATTGCATTTCTCCAGCCTGGCCGACTTCGAACCCCAGGGCGTGGTGCAGCAGATCGAACCGCTGCGCAAGCTTTTGGAAGCGCGGCAGAAACTCGCCGACCTGCGCAACAAAATGGCCGGTAATGATCGCTTCGAAGAGTTGCTGGGCGAGGTGTTGAACAACACCGACCAGATCGCCCGCCTGAGTCGCGAAATGGCTGCACCGGTAAAATCGGAAGAAAGCTGACGCCGGCCACGCGCCTGCCCGCAAGCCTGAACCTCACAGGAGAGCACGAGATGGCCGATACACAGACTGAACCTGGCAGCGCCGCAGCCCCCGTGGCCGCCAGCGAGGCGCCGTCGTTACTCGACAGCATCCTGGCGCAGAGCAGGGTGGCCCGTACCGACAGCGAAAAAGCCCGCGCTCGCGACCTGATCGCCGAGCTGGTGGCGCAGGTGAACGAGGGCGAGATGAGCATCTCCAACGACGCCATCGCCTCCATCGATGCGCGCATCGCCCAGCTCGACGGCCTGCTTTCCGAACAACTGTCGACGGTGATGCACGCCCCCGAGTTTCAGAAGCTCGAGGCCAGCTGGCGTGGGCTCAAGTACCTGGTGGACAGCAGCGAAACCAGCACCAGCCTGAAGATCAAGGTGCTCAATGCGAGCAAGAAGGACCTGGTGAAAGATCTCAAGAGCGCTTCGGACTTTGATCAGTCGGCGCTGTTCAAGAAGATTTATGAGGAAGAGTACGGGACCTTTGGTGGTGCACCCTTTGCCGCCCTGGTTGGCGACTTTGAATTTGGCCGTCATCCGGAAGACATGTACCTGATGGAGGAAGTGTCGCACATCGCGGCCGCTGCCCATGCACCGTTCCTGTCGGCGGCATCGGCGGAGATGTTCGGCTTCGACAGCCACACGGAGCTGTCCGGCCCACGGGACCTGGCGAAAATCTTCGACACCGTGGAATACGCCAAATGGAAATCCTTCCGCGCCTCGGAAGACTCCCGCTATGTCGGCCTCGCGTTGCCCCATGTGCTCGGCCGTTTGCCCTATGGCCCGGACACGGCCCCGGTGGAGGCATTCAACTTTCAGGAAGACGTCTCGGGCAAGGACCACGGCAAGTACCTGTGGACCAATGCTGCCTATGCGCTCGCGGCCCGCACCACCGATGCCTTTGCCCGCTACGGCTGGTGCGCGGCGATTCGTGGCGTTGAAGGTGGCGGCCTGGTTGAAGGCTTGCCCACCCATACCTTTGGCACCGACGACGGAGAAGTGGCGCTCAAATGCCCCACGGAAATCGCCATTACCGACCGCCGCGAAAAAGAACTGGCCGACTTGGGTTTCATTCCCCTGGTGCACTGCAAGGACACCGACTACGCGGCGTTCTTCTCCACCCAGTCGGCGCAGAAATCCAAGCAATACAACACCGATGCGGCTAACGCCAATGCGCGGTTGTCGACCCAATTGCAATACATCTTTGCCGTCAGCCGAATTGCCCATTATTTGAAATCGATGATGCGCGACAAGATCGGCAGCTTCGCTTCCAAGACCAGCGTCGAGAGTTTTCTCAATACCTGGATCGCCCAGTACGTGCTGCTGGATGACACCGCTTCGCAGGAGCGCAAGGCGCAGTTCCCGCTGCGTGAAGCGCGCATCGAAGTGGCCGAGGTTGCCGGCAAACCCGGGGTGTTCAAGGCGGCGGCCTTTCTGCGCCCACACTATCAACTGGACGAATTGAGCGTGTCGTTGCGCCTGGTGGCGGAACTGCCGAAGTCAGCGCGCTGAAGGTTCGGTGAGCGATGAGCAGCCTGATTGATCGCCTGCAGGAACAGGCAAGCGTGCCCCCAGCGGGGCGCGTGGACCATGTGGCGTTGCGCAACGCGGTGGCGCGCGACCTGGAGTTCCTGCTCAACACCCGCTGCGAAGCGATCCGCCTGATCCCGAACGGATTTGTCGAATGCCGCAAGTCATCGCTGACCTATGGCATTCCGGATTTTTCCGCGCTGAGCCTGCACAGCGCCAAGGACCGCGACAGCATCCGTCGGGGCCTGGAACAGTCGATTGCCTTGCATGAGTCGAGGCTGACGCGAGTGCGTGTGAGCCTTGAACCGCTCAACGAACAGCGGCGGATTTTGCGCTTCAAGGTGGAGGCATTGTTGTCCCTGGGCGGTGAGCGGCAACAGGTGCAGTTCGATGCGCAGCTGCAATTGCATACCCAGACTTATGCGGTCGCCTGAGGCCACCGCGACCTTGGTCCTAACTCAAACAGCCGACGTTATTGATGAATGCTTTCTACCGAATGCCCACGCTGGTTAGACCATCCGGGGAATGTTCACAAGTTCCAGGCATTTCTACACTGAATCTCACACCGCCGGCCCCTAGTCCGGCTATTCAGGAGCACTGACATGGCATTCGACGCATTTATCCAGCTTGAAGGCATCAAGGGCGAAAGTACTGATGACAAGCACAAGGACTGGATCGAAATCCATAATTACGGCTTTGGCGCCTCGCAAACTTTATCCAGTACGGCTTCATCGGCGGGTAATTTGAGTTCGGCTCGGGTAGACGTTCATAATTTCATATTCACCCATAATTTGGATCTGGCCAGCGTTAAGTTGTTTGAGTACTGCTGCACCGGCCAACACGTTCCTAAAGTTACTGTAACTTTGAATCGCTCGGGTGGCGATAAAGCTAAGTACATGGAGTACAAAATGAGTGATGTCCTCATCAGTTCGGTGAGTCGTGGGGGAGATGCTCAAGGAAATGAGGATGTGCCTGTAGAGAGTGTGAGTCTTGTTTTCGGGAAACTCGAAATGACCTACACAAAAATCGGTATCGACGGAAAAGCAGCCGGGAATGCCTCGGCCGGCTGGGATCGCAAAGCGAATAAAAAAGTTTGAATATTTTTTACAGGTGGGCGGGGCATGAATTTTAAAGGCGGTTTTTGATGAGTCAGGTTGGTATAATACAACTTGGAGTGAAAAAAATGTCTGAAGTCTACTTTCAAACAGTCGAGGTTAACTCGGGTCCAAGGCCTACTGGTGGTATGTCTAATTTTGGGTCAGGTGTCGCGGCTGGCGTTAAGCTACTTCAAAAATCCTTGGTATGGCTTAATGGATGGGGGCTGTCACGTTATGTAAATCAAGAAATAGACAAACTTATGCCCCAGATCTTGCCTAGACTTGTACGTGGGCGTGGAGTTTTGTTATGCGTCGGAATCCAGGAGTGGAATCAGGAATTTGAGGGTGCGAAAATGCAAAGCTTTCTAAGCGTTCATGTGGCGGCTGAGGGTGTTGATCCACAAAGTTGTCTTCGCGAGTACTTATCACAACCGCAATTAAGTCAGGGTGCACCAAAAGGCTGGATCAGAAAAGATGTTTTTATATGGGTGTCACATTAAACTTGAGTGCGTCGGGCAAAGTTATGAATGTTTGATTATACCCATGAGTCCATGACTCCATGGGTTCATAGGAGTTCAATGGTGATGCCTATTTGGGACTGGCGCGACGAAGGTTTTATGCTTGAGCCCAAGCGCGTTGTGGTCGGTCATTTTTATACTCTCTATCGTGTCTGGGGTGGTGTCTCAACGGAAATGGGTAATCCGGCTCGCCCAGGTGTTTGCTTTTCACTTGAGTGTCCGAATACGAGAAAGGAAGCGGAAGCGTTATTTTCTATTGCGGAGTGGGGGAATAGTTGTCGCTATGTTACTAAATTTCAAGTGCGTCCAGGCGCAGTGGTGTATGTGGAGAAAGTGCATCCTGGTGATTTCCATGGGTGCGAAATGGGATATCCTGGCACTCAGGTTTTTATTGAGACGCGTCAAGTGACGTTGTTCGTTGCGAAAATTGGTAGTGCTCGTTTACTCATTGATGACCTTGGTTCTCACGTTATCGTTCCAAATGACGATCCAGGAGAATACCTTTCATCTTGAGTCTAGGCTTAGCGAAATTGTCACTTGAGTTTCGCACTATTACACCTCAAGATCGAAGTTGCAGAATTGATCAAGTCAGTCGAAATTTCATGACCGTACTACCCCAATTTTCTCCCTAATCCTCCCCAACAACCCCTCATCATCCACTACCTCGCTCAACCACTGATCCAGCGGCATATCCGCCCAAGCCACCGCCCGTTCAACTAAATATGCCACCGGACTATGTGGTTCGCTGTGGCGGAAGAACTCCGCGATTTCCTTTAATTGCCGCAAAGCTTCTTGTTTCGTCGTCAGATTGCGGATATTCAACACCGGTGCGACAGCGCTGGGCTGCTCAAGGTTGAGTGAGCTGCTCATTGTAGCGGGTGTCGAACTCACTTCGGTGGGGACATCAACAATCGTCGGCGCCTGTATTCCCAGCTCTTGCGCCACCTTGAGCAACACCTGGCGCGCCTGACCCAATGTTTCACCCAAGCCGGCCAGACTAGGCGCCTGACGACGGAAACGCGCATTGACCTGCGCATTCAAGCGCTGGTGTGTGGTCTGAGCACGTTCAATGGCGGCAAGGGTGGCCGCGACCGAGTCACGGCCGCTTTTGCGCAGGGCTTGATCGAAGGCTTCGCCATCGGGTTTGCCTTCGTCAATTGCACTCTGCCAAGCCTCGCGATTTTGTCGGGCGAGGTTGTCCACTTCGCGGGAGGTTTGCCAGTCGTTAAGGCTCATGGCCGGCTCGCCACTGGTGAGCGGCGCCTTGCGCAATGCCAGGGTCGCGTACTGGTTGAACCAGGCCAGTCGCGAGGCGCGTTCTTCCAGATCATCGCCCTCGGTCAGTGGATATAGGCCATCCCAGAAATTCTCCAGCAAGCCATCGAGCAGATCACAGGCATCGGCCACCCCGGCAAGGCCATCGCGGGCAATCAGGGCTTCACCCAGCCAGACCGCCGCTTGCAGGTCTTTGCTTTGTCCGCTTAGTACCTGGCTGCTGAGCTCTACGACGTTGCGCCAGTTCGCCGTCTTCAGCTCCGTCTGCCAATCCCCTTGCGACAAACTCGGATCATCGGCGCGCCGCTCTTCGCGAATACGGTCGTAAACCTCGGAAAAACTCACGTCGTCGCCACAGGGAGCCGATTCGCTCAAGGGTTGCAGCAGTGCGGCGATGTCGATGGCCATGGCAGTCTTACTCCAGGATAGAGGTGGGCACGCTGGTGGGCGTGTTGCGGGCGCTGAGGAAACGTTTCAATTCGTCCGAGGGCTGGATACTCAAGTACACCCGCACGTTGGCCAGCCCCGCCAGTTGCGGTTGCAGGGTCTGCCACTGGGCGGCGCTGTAGGCGCCGCGAAAGTCGGCGATGCGCAGGCTGCGCGAACCGTCGCGAAATTCGTCGAGCAAGCGCACGAAGCCATCGGCGCCACTGTAGACCCGAGTCAATCGGGCGCCAGGCGCGGGTTGGGCGGCGGGCGCAGGCGCGGGGCTGGTGGCGCTGGCTGTGGCTGCCGGGGCAGCGGCGGCAGGCGGTGGCGGCGGTTCCGGTTGGGGCAGGGCAATGCGCAGGCGCGCTTCCGGGCATTGCTCGGGGGACCAGTACACCCGCGTGCGTGCATCGGCCAGGGACTCGGCCTTGCTGGTGGCGCTGTACACGCGGTCTTTGCAGTCCACCTCCAGCTGGGTGCCTTGCGGACCTTCGTCGACGCTGCCGAACTGGCTGGCGCGGGTGAACTGAAAGTTGCCGGCCGGGAAGGGCGCGCGGCCATTGAGCAACGGTTGCAGACGCTGTTCGCTGGCGATCATCGCGCTGTAGGACGGGCTCAAGGGCAGGGCCAAGCCGGCCACTTGCAAGGGCGCCCGCTCACCCTGGCTGACGAAGGGTGCCAGCCAGTCGTGAACGAAGGCGGCCAGCTTGCCCTTTTCGCCATACAGGGCATCGAGCTGTTGCGCCGGTGGCAGGTTGTGCAAGGCGCCGAGCACGCTGTCCCGCCAGCGTTGCTCGATGAATTCGCCGGTGCGGCGCAGGGTCAGGAACAGCAACAGGCGCGCCGGGCCGTTCATCACTTGCCAGGCGGCCATATCGGTGGCGCTGAAACGCTTGGCGTAGGTCTCGTCGGGTTTGTCGAAGCGCTGCAGCAGGGTGGCGTACTCACCTTGTTGGCCGTCGTTGCGAAACAGCTCGGCGGCTACCCGATACAACTCCTGATCGTTGCCTTGCTGCTGCAGGCGCAAGTAAGCGCTGGCGAATTGGCTTTCCTGGTCACGCAGTTGCGGCAGCGCGTGCTGTTGCGCCAGCCACCACAGCGGAGCGTCGAGCAACTGCTCATTGGCGAACCAGCCATTGAAGGTCTCGCCGACAAACGCCCCGAGCGGGCGCCAGGCGTCCAGCCAGTCCAGACGGGCGCTGGCCCAGGCCCGTTGCCAGCGTGCTGCCAGGGGTTGGCGCAAAGGCAAGGCGGCGAGGTTGCGCTGGCTTTCGCGAAACAACAGTCGGTAGGGGTTTTCATGGCTGGCGGCGCGGCGGGTCAAGGCCTCATAGCGCCCGCGCCACAACTCGACCCCGGCAAAGAACTGACTCTGAAAACGCGCCCACTCCTGCAGATAATCGCCCAGGTAAGCGTTGCGAAACCCCTCCAGTGCGGCGGCTGCCGAGGGGGCGTTGGCCTCGCTGGTTTCGAGCATCGGCGCCAGTACTGCGCTCCAGACCGTGGTGGTGAAGGCCGCCGCGACTTTCGGCAAGGTGTCCTCGTCGACCCCGACCACCTGGTCGGACGGCAGCCAGAACCCGTTCAACAACAAGGCGTCATAACGTTTGCCGGCCCACTGGCGGACGTCGTCCGGAGTCGGCTGGTAGAGCGCCAGCAAGCGGGTCAACAGGGTCTTGAGGCGATTGGCTTCGGCGTCGAGCAGCGCCGGTTGCTGCCAGCGCAGGTAACCCAGGTACGTGGTGAGCAAGTCCGCCGCGTGCGCGCGGTCGGCCTGGGGGTCCAGCTCACCCGAAACGAAAGGGCCGAATAGCCGCCCCTGGGCATCGAACGTGACATTGCTGGTCAGTTCGTCCGTACACGCAGCGCTTCGTCGCCGGCAGTGTTCCAGCAGGCGCAGGCGCTGGTTGAGCGCCAACAGATGTTCGAGCCCGACCTGGCCACGGCCCAGGTCGGATTCGAGCAACTGATCGTAGGGCGCCAGGATCAGGTTGGAAAACTCCTTGAGCACCTGGCTCTTCAAGCGGCCGATATCGCTATCGGCCCGCCGCAGGCCCAGGCCGATGCCGCTGGCGGCGGCGCTTTCGAGCTGCTCGATGGTGCGCCCGCAGCGTGCCAGCCAGCCGATGCGCGCCGTTGCGCCGTGACTGCTTTGTTCCTGGCAGGCCAGGCGGGTTTGCTGCAGCAGCCGGCCGTCGTCCTTGTGCACATCGGATAGTCCGGCACTGAAGATCACCGACAAGCCCAGCAACGCCAGCACGCCGACCCCGGCGATGGTCATTCGGCGGGTGTTGCCGCGCAGGCTCGGGCTGGCCAGTGGCTGGTCCGCCGGCAGCAGGCGGGTGAACAGGTCGCTGATGAACGCGCCCTGCGCCGGCAGCCCGCTGCCATTGGTACCGGCGGCGGTGAAGTACAGCCCGCGCCATTGCGGCGTGCGCTGGAATGGATTGTCCTCCAGCATCAGCGTCACAAGGCTTTGCAGGCCGGGGCCTAAGTTGCTCAGGCTTTCGACGAAGGACCAGATGGCGTGGCGCCCCTGCGCGTCCTGCTGCTCGCGCAGCACGCTCATGCGCAGGGCTTGCAGGCGCTGGACGATGGGTCCATAGAGTTCGTCGAACTGCTGGCTGGTGGCGGCGCTGATCGTGGCATTGGCGGGCAGGCGGTGACCAAGTGCGCGATCCAGCGCCTGGGCCGGCAATGCCGCGCAAAACTGCCGACAGCCGGGCAACTGTTCCAGGCCGGTGACCAGTAGATAGATGGGCATCTGGATTTGCAGGTGTTCCAGCGCTTCGTCGGTCAATCGGCGCAGGCGCATAGCCACGGCGCGTATCGCGTCCGGCTCCTGCAGCAGCGTGCTGACGCCGACGCATACCACCAGGCCGTTCAACGGCAAGCGGTCACGGTCGTTGGCCAGCAGTTGCAGCGCCTGGTACCACAGGCCGCGTTCCAGTCGTTGGTGGGAATCGCTGACCAGGCACCAATGGCTTTCAATGGCGATCATCGATTTGAAGAACCACCAGTACCAATGCGGATCATTGGCGTCGGACTCACGCTTGGGCGCGGGGAAAGGTGACACCTTGCCGGCGCTGGCGAGCAAGGCCGCGACCTCGCTCTGCTGATCGCCGATGAACAGAAACCAGGGGGTGCGATACAGCGGGTTGCGCCCCCGGGCGATATCGGGAGAACGGGCAATGATGTGCCGGGCGTGGGCCAGTTCCTGTTGCATGCGCTGCAAGGGCAGGCGTTCGTCTTCGGGGTTGCCCGGTCCGAGGTCGCCCAACTGACGCCGGGCTCGCCCGTGTTGGGAGAAACGCCGGGCGCCACGCAAGAACCACCAGAGTACGGCGAGCGCCGTCAGGCAGAACGCGCACAGGCGCCAGAAACCGGCCGGCAGCACCGGCAGGGCATAGCGCACCACCCAATAAAGGCCGAGCAACCCGGCGATCAGCAGGAACAGGGCCGCCCCCCGGTAGGCAGGCGGACGACTCAAGCCCGGCAGGCGGGCCAGGCGGGCGGCATTGCGCTCAAGTTGCTGGGCGATGGTCATGGTTGGGTCACCGCTTGGCTTCGGTTTGCAGGAACAGGAAGTCGGAAAGCAGGCTGGCATCGTCGTGCCGTGCGCCGAGCAATCCACGCAGGTAGGGCAAGTAGTCCGAGGCAGGTTCGAATTCCGCGCGCTCGGCAGGGTAGAGCGGTTTGCCGACGGCTATCACGCTGATCATTTCCTGGCCGAACGGCGGGCCGACTTCCCAGCCTTCGGCGATCCGCTCACCTACCGTGAACACTTCACCGGCCTTGATCAGCCGGCCGCTGTCGGGCTCGCGGCGGTTGGGGTAGAGGTGGATGACCTGGCCGTCGACGGTGTAGTAGTCGACGTACAGGTAACCGTCGAAATCGGCCTGGTGCAGTTTGACAATCACCCGTTCGCCCTCGCTGAACAGCGCCGCGTGTCCGGCCCGCGGCGTGACCGCCAGGCCTCGGTGATCGGCCAGGTTGCGTTCCCGCCAGGGCTTGAGCAAAGCCGCCGCCTCGCAATGTGGCCAGATGTGCACGGCGAGCTCGAAATTGGCCTGTTTGACGCCGTCGAGCGCCTGGATGTCCTGGGTCAGCCGTGTGACATCCTCACTGCGCTGCAGGTAGCCAGTGACGCGAGTGTTGCCGTCTGCGTCAACCTGCGCCGACAGATCGGCGCATGAGTAGCCCTGCAGTTGCCGGTCGACGCGCTCGGCCAGTGTCGGCCCGCGTTCCTCGGGTGTCGCCAGGAGCAGCCAGCCCAGATAGCCCAGCGGGATGAGCAGGGCCAGCAGCGCCGCGCCCTGGAGCAGTAACTGGTCCCACTGCCTGGGATAGCGTGGCCCGGAGGGATCTTTTTCGCCATAGGGCTGGGCAGTGATGCCGCCTTCAGCCACGGCATGCAGGGCCACCGGTGCCAGCGGCAACTGCCGCGCATGCAGCTCCTTAAGCTTGGCCAGTTCGCCGTGCTCGCTGGTTTCGTAGTAGTACTGACCGACGAAACCCAGCAGCAGGATGTGATAGTAAAGCTCGCGAACTTCGTCCTCTTCGCTGCGCAAGGAGGAGAGTTTTTCGAAGAATTCATTGCCGGCGTTATTGGTGTTGAACAGCGACACCTGCAAGGGCGTGACGGTATGCCACCAGCTCGGATTGCGGGTCAGGATCTCGTCGAACCAGGCGACCACGGCGAACGCGGCGCGCTCGACCTGTTCGGGCAGCTTGCCGGCGGCCAGGGCGCGACTGCGGGCCTGATTGAGCAATTCGCGCAGGCTTTGCTGGAGTTCGCTGGCCTGTTCCTTGACCGTACTGGCGGCAATGCGTGCGTCCAGGTCCAAGCCGAATGACAGGGCTTTGGCAAAATAGTCGAGCAGGCGAAGGCGGGCCATGGTCACTCCTGTACCTGTACCGGAAACAGCTTGATGACCAGCGAGTCCGGTGGCAGGTCGGTGAAGACGGCAATGCTGCGGCGCTCACGGATAAGCTGCCAGAACGGATGATGGGTATCGATCATGAAGTAGGTGGTGTTCGAGCTACGTTGCGGCAGCTCTTCAGGCGCCACCGCCAGCAGGTCGATCTTCAGGCCGAACAGCGCAGCCTGCAGCAGGCGCGGCATTTCATCGAGCGAAGCGATTTTGCCGGTGCGCTGCAAGCGATCGGCCAGTTCGACACCCTGCAGATCGCATTCGAAGGCCAGGTAGAAGCGGGTCTTGTCCGAGTCGAACAAGGCCGGCGAGAGGTCCGCTTTATAGTAATGGCCGTCGTGCGCCAGCGTGATACCGACCTCGGCGCCGACGGTCAGGGCCTTGATCAGGCTTTCTGCCCGGGCGAAGACATTGGCGAAACAATGCCGCAGGTCCTGGTGGTCATAGGTCGGCAGCTCGCTGTCACTGCGCCCGCGCAATTCCCCGCTGTAGCCGATCTCTTCGGAAAACACCGAGAACTCGGCCACCAGCCGCCGCAGGTCCAGGTACAACGCCCAGGGGCAGACGGACTCCAGGCGCACCAGCTCATCGAGCAGGGGAATGTAGCGGGCGAAGGTTTGCATCATCAACACGCGCATGACCTCCTGCGCGCTGGTGGAGGCGGCGCGGATGCCGCGCTGGCGCTTCAGCGAGGCAAAGTCATTGCCCCGCGAGAGCAGCAGATCGTGCAGGTTACGCGTCCAGCGGCTGAGCACACTGGAAGCGCCGAGGGCGGTACAGGCCGGAATGAAATCGCCGGACACGCGAAAGCGGCCAGGCCCGTTGGGCAGGATTTCCGCTACCTTGAAGGCCTCGCAATGACGCAACAGGCCCGCGGCGTTTTCATCCAGGCTGGTGATGATGCGCGGCTGATACACCAGGTAATCGACGTCGGCTTCGGGGGCCTGGGTATCATAGGGGTCGGGCACTCGATCGCTGCGCAACGCATGCCTGGCCGGCAGTGCGCTGTCATGGCTGGCGGGCGAGGACGCGGCCGAAAATCCCGCGAGATGTTTTTCCCCGGCCAGTACCAGGTACAGGCTGATCGGCTCGTTCGAGCTGATTGCCAGGCTGCCCAGGGAGCGTTCTGGCAGATGGGCGTTGCCCGGTTCGCCGGCGTTTTGCGAGCCGCCGCTGATCCATTCGCCGCTGCGACTGAGCAGGCTGAATCCAAGTATGTCGAACACGCCGTTGTCGAGACCTTCGAGGTTGATGCGCAAGCTGCAGAACCCGCTGGGGTAGGGGCTGAACTGACGGTGCAGGCGCAAGCTGTAGTCTTGCAGCCAGGCGTCCTGTTGCTGCAGGTGCTGAGGGGCGAGGAAGGCACCTTGACCCCAGAAGACTT
This sequence comes from Pseudomonas sp. LBUM1649, assembly GCF_059716155.1. NCBI lineage: Bacteria > Pseudomonadati > Pseudomonadota > Gammaproteobacteria > Pseudomonadales > Pseudomonadaceae > Pseudomonas > Pseudomonas sp. LBUM1649. Next base: position 3,501,862 of record NZ_CP166807.1, on the reverse strand, counting down.
GAGCATTGGCCATCATGTTCTCCCGGCTTACAGGGTTTCTGGATAGACGGAGTAGCCCTGGCGACGCAGCCCTTCGAGCAAGCCCTGAGGACCGGTCAAATGCAAAGCGCCGACCGCGACGAACACCCCTCCCGAACGCAATTGCACCGCCAGTTGTTGTAGCCAGCGCGCGTTACGGCTTTCCAGCAGGCACTGGCGCGCGCGTTGTTCCAGGGCAACGCCCTGGCTGTCCAGCCCCGTGGGTGAGTTGACTTCATCGAGCCAGGCCGGGAGGTTGCGCGCCCGGTAATAGCCCAGCACCCGGTTCGCCTGCGCATGGAAGTCGTCCGCTTGATCGAGGCGTTGGCGCAGGACCAGGGCCTGCTCCCTGGGGGGGACGCAGTCGAGTGCGGCAAATTGCTGCTCGAGGGTTTCCAGGGCGCGCACTTGCAGACGCGCCTGGCGCGCCCAGTGTTGCAACTCATCATCGAGGGACGTTTTGCTCGGGTGCTCACCCCGGGCTTCGAGCAAGGCCAGAACCACCCAGGGCCGCAGATGTTGGAGTTGCTCGCGCGGCACCCGGGGCAAGAGCTTGCAGAGCATGTTAAAGCGCTGCGGCCCGATCAGGTCGGACAGGGCGCTGTCGCCATCGAGCAGACGATAGCGTTGCAAATCCTGTTGCCAGGGTTCGGCGCTATCCACTTCGGCGACAAAGGTGTGCATCTGGCGGACCTTCTGCTGCAGCCTTTTGGGGACCAAATCGAGCTCCTGGGGCGAACCGAAGTGCAAGGTGCCCAGCAGCAGACTGTAGGCCGGGGAAGGTGGTTGAGTCCTGTCCGGCGATGACTGTTGGCCGGGGACAACGCGGAACAAAATGCCCTTGTCTTCACGCCAGTCCTCGTGCAATGCCTGGAGTGGCGCAGTGGCTGCACGGACGAGCGCCGCCTGGGCGTTACCGTCGTCAATCAGATGTCCGCCATATCCCAGACCGGCTAAGAGTGCCCATAAGGCCAGGCGCTGGCTTGTGTCCATGCTCAGCGATTCCAAAAGTGTCTGTGCGCATTCTTTCAGGGGGTCAAGGCCACTCGCTATATTCCAGATGGTGTAGGTGGGGTGGCCTATGCTGTCAGTCGCAAGCACGGGTTAAAGTAAGCCCCACTAGCCTTTTGAAGGTCACCAACGATGAAGATCCTGATTGCAGATGATCATGCTCTGGTGGTTTCAGCCGTACAGGCCAAGCTGGCTCAACTGGGAGGTGAGATCGAGTTTCGTTGTGCATCCTGTGTCGAGCAATTGTTCCAGATGGCGGGCGATGACCTGGACCTGGCCCTGGTCGATCTGGCGATGCCGGGAGCGCAGGGCTATGCGCATATCACCCAGTTGCGTCGCCAGTTTCCCGCCTTGCCCCTGATCGTATTGTCCGGCTCCGACGATGTGCGAGTGATGCGCGCGGTGCTGGATCTCGGGGTGCTGGGCTTTATCCCCAAGGCCTATAGCGCCGACGTGCTGTTGTCGGCGGTGCGCCTGGTGTTGGTCGGCGGCATCTATATCCCGCCGATGCTGCTCGGTGCGCCGGGCACCTACAGCAATGCCACGCCAGCGCCGCCCAGCGCCCACACGCAACTCAGTCCTTCCATGGAAACCCTGAGCCAGCTGTTGACCGAACGCCAGATGGACGTGCTGCGCCTGCTCTCCCAAGGCAAGCCGAACAAGTTGATCGCCCGCGAACTGGGGATCAGCGAAGGCACGGTGAAGATCCATCTGGCGGCGGTCTTCCGTGCGCTCAACGTGCGCAACCGCACCGAAGCCGTAGTCACCGCCAGCACCCTCGAAGGCATCTGACGAACCGGTATTCGAAGGTTCGTCGCCCCTTGAACCATTCGTTCTACCCCCTTTAGCCAGTGGGCCAGGTGGGTTCCTGCTCCTAGACTTCCTCAGCATACCGGGGCCGGCAATTTGCCTGGCTCAGCGGCACACGTCAGCGCGTGCCCCGTGCACTGAGAGATAGGCGCATATGCAAAAGATCCCTGGCTTGCAGACGGTGTGTATTTCCCTGACGTTGCTGGCAACGGTATGGACCCCGCTTTCAGTCGCCGCTGACAAGCCAGGTGTCGAATCGGCGGTAGCCGCGGTCTCCGCTTCATCACTTGCAGATGCCGACACCATGCTGGGCCTGACGGAGGAGGGCGCCGTGCTCTATCAGCAGGACCCGTTGAAGCTCAGTGGTTATCAGTATTGCAGCCAGGCGGTGGCCCTGGCCGAGAGCGGCGAGTTGCGCCTGAGCGCGCGGGCTTCGGGTAAGGCCCTGCACCTGGCCAAAACCAATAACGACCCCAACCTTCAAGCCGTGGCCAGTCGCGACCTGGCGATCGCCTTCAGCTATGCCGGGCAACTGGACAAGGCCGAATCGTTCGCCCGCGAAGCGCTGCGCCTGCCCGCCAAGGATCCGCAGAAGGTCGTCGGCCCGGCCTACAAAGTCATCGGCGACGTGCAAGCCCGAAGAGGCGACTATCGCGCCGCGATCGCCAGCTACGAGCAAGCACTGGCGGGGGCATCGGAACGTTATAAACCCTTGATCCAGGCGTCGCTGGTCAATGCCTTGATCGATTCGGGCGACCTGCCTCGGGCCCGTCAGCTATTCAATTCGCTGAACAAACCCGCAGAACCTGCCCAGGCCGCGCAGCTGCAACGCACCGAGGCGCGACTGCTCCTGGCCGAGGGGCAGCCGCGTCAGGCCAGCGCACTCTATCGGCAATTGGCCGAACACCCGCCCAGCATGGACAGTGCTTATTACCGTGTCTGGGCCTGGGACGGCGTAGCGCGCAGCGAGACCTCGCTAGGCAACAAGCAGGCGACCGCCGAGGCCTATGGCAAGGCGCTGGAGGAGCTCGATGGCATGCGTGCCAGTTTCCATAGCGACGAATTCAAGATGGGTTTGTTCTCGGATGTGCAAAGCATTTTCGAGCGGGCCATCGGCTTCTATGCCGACCAGGGTGACGATGCCAGCGCCTTTCAGACCAGTGAACGCAGCCGTGCCAGAGCATTGCGCGATGCGGTGCGCGAGCGCTCGCCAGTGCCCGAGGACATGACTCGCACACAGAGCCTGGCGCAAATGCAGGCAGCCTTGAAGGCGGATGAGCGGGTGGTGCAATTTCATGTGCTGCCCGATCGGCTGTTGAGCTGGACCGTGGGCCCCACCATGCTGGAAAGCCACAGCCTGGCGATCGATTCCAAAAGCTTGACGCAGTTGGTCGAAGCCTTTCGCGACGCCTTGGCCAACGGGCGCCAGAGTGCGGTGGCCGTGGCCGACAAACTGGGTGGGGCGATGCTCGGGCCAATGCAGCTCAAGTCGGGCCAGCGTTTGATCATCGTCCCCCATGGCCCGTTGCACTACTTGCCGTTCCAGGCATTGCGCGTCGATGGGGCCTGGTTGATCGAGCGCCATCCGCTATCGCTGGCGCCCTCGACGAACATTGCCCTGGGTCTGGCCCAGCGCACCCCGAAAGTCCACGCCAGCCTCACCGCATTTGGCAACCCACGGGTCGAGGACAGCCTGGACTTGCCGGGCGCCTCGCGGGAAGTCAAGCAGTTGGCCCAACTGTTCCCGCGCAATCAGTTGTTCATCGGCGCGTCGGCCACCAAGACCGCGTTTCGCGCCGAGGCCGATGGCTCACCGTTGCTGCACATGGCCGCGCACGCCCAGGCGGATCGTCTCGACCCGCTGCATTCGCGCATTCTGCTGGCCAACGAAGGCGGGCAGCGCAGCTTCCTGGAAGTCAGCGAACTCAGTGGCATGAACCTCTCCAATACTGCGCTGGTCACGCTATCGGCCTGTGAGTCGGGTCTGGGTCGGGTCGATCGCGGCGATGAAGTGCAAGGCTTTCCCCGCGGTTTTTTGATGGCCGGATCTTCCGCCTTGATCGCCTCGTTGTGGCCAGTCTCCGACGATGCCTCCGAGTTGCTGATGCGCACCCTGTATAGCGAACTGGCCCGGGGCAAGGATCTGCAGCGGGCGATGCAGGCCGGGCAACTGGCGGTCATGCACCAATCAAGCACCGCCCACCCGTTTTTCTGGGCACCGTTCAACCTGATCGGTAACTGGCGACTGACCGTAGGAGAGTGATATGCACAAGCGTGTGAAAGGTGCCGCTGGCGCTTGGCGAGACCAGTCCTCTGCGCTGTCGCTGGGCAGGCTTGAAGGGCGCTGGGCGACCCTGGCCTGCGTGAGCCTGCTCAGTTGCCAGCAGGCGTGGGCTGCAGAGCTGCCGCCTAACCAGAGCGACCTGCAACAGCTGCCCGGTTCAAACCTTTGTGCATCGTGCAATCCCGGCCAGAACCTTGAGGCGCCGACCAGCAAATCGGCGCCACCGGCAGCCCCGGCCAGCGCCGGACCCACCGTGGTACTGCGCGAAATCCGCTTCAACGGCGCCCGGCAAATCCCGCCGCAACGCCTGCAGGCGCTGGCAGCGCCCTATATCGGGCGCCCGGTCGGGCTGGCGCAACTGGACGAACTGGCGCAACAGGTGACGAACCTGTATCACAGCGAAGGGTATTTCCTCGCCCAGGCCATCGTACCTGCGCAGAAAGTCAGCGGTGGCGTGGTGGAGATCACCGTGCTCGAAGGACGCCTGGGCAAAGTACTGCTGCATGTCGACCCCAATGCACCCCTGTCCGAGGAGTGGGTGCGCAAATACCTGGCCCCGCTTGAGCCAGGCCAGCCAATGCGGGCGGACAGCTACGAGCGGGCGATGCTGCTGCTCTCCGACCAGCCCGGGGTCAAGGTCCAATCGGGCCTGCAGGAGGGCGTGGAGCCCGGCACCACCGACCTGGTGGTCGAAGTCGCCCCCGCCGCACGCTGGTCCTTTGGCCTCAATGCCGACAACAACGGCACAAAAGAGAGCGGCAGGGCGCGGGCCGGTGGCTCGGCGCGCTGGGCAAGCCCCTCCGGAGTGGGCGACAACCTCGACCTCAACGCCTTGTTTTCCAACGGCAACGGCGTCAACTACGGGCGCATCGCCTATGACCGGCCGTTGAATGGCAGTGGCTTGCGCGCAGGCGTGGGCTTTTCCCGGGTCGAGTACGACCTGGGTGGGGCCTTTTCCGAGCTGGGCGCCACCGGCACGGCCTACGTCACAGAAGCGATGCTGAGTTGGCCGCTGCTGCGCCAACGCTCACAGAACTTGTTGTTGCGCACCCGCATTGAACAGCGGCGCCTGACCGACGAATTCGACGCCTTCGATTTCGAGAGTCGCAAGGAGATCTATGGCATCGGCCAGGGCTGGGGCTGGGAACGTCGCGACAACTGGCTGGGTGGCGGCTATTGGTCGAGCAACGGCGAACTCTACTACGGCCACCTGCGCTTTCGGGACGACGTCGCCGAGCAACTCGACAGCGGGCCTTTCGGCCTGCACACCGCCGGTGACTTCTTCAAACTCAGTGGCAGCCTGGCGCGCCTGCAAGGGCTGACCGCGACCCAGAGCCTGTATTTCTCCATCGGCGGCCAGACCGCCAGTCGCAACCTTGACTCCTCGGAAAAGCTCGCCCTGGGCGGTGCCCACGCGGTGCGCGGCTATGCCACCAGCGAAGTCCTGGTCGACGACGGCATGCTCAGCACCATCGAATGGCGCTGGTCGGTCACCGAGCTATTGACCCCCTACCTGTTCTACGACTACGGACGCGGCAAGCAACTGCACGACGCGCCGGTCGCCGTGGACAACTGGCAAGACCTCAGCGCCGCCGGTATCGGCCTGGTAGTCGCCAGGCCCGCCGACTTCCTGATCAACATGTCACTGGCCTGGGGCCTTAGCGGCCCAGGGGTAACCGACGGCGGCGACCGCCAGCCACGGTTCTTCGTGGAATTACAAAAATGGTTCTGAATGCGGAGGCGATCATGAAGCAAGGTCACAGCTGTGCCACGCCAGTTTGCCCTGGCCATTGCCGACGGGTGAGCGGTCACTTTGCTCTGCATCCACTGGCCCTGGCCCTGGCGTGCCTGGTCATGCCGGAGTTGGCGCTGGCCTTGCCGGAAGGGTTCAATCCAGTGAGTGGGCTGGTGAACCAGAACCTGGCGACACCCGGGGTGATGAACCTGCAACAGGGTAGCGATCGCGCCATCGTCAATTGGAACTCGTTCAACATCGGCCCGACGGAAAGCGTGAATATCAGCCAGCCGAATGCCAACAGCGCCATGCTCAACCGGGTGACCGGGGGAGTGTCTTCTTCCATTGCCGGCAGCCTGACCGCCAATGGCCGGGTGTTTCTGGTTAATCCCAGTGGGGTGGTGTTTGGCGCCGGTTCGCGGGTGAGTACCGGTGGATTGGTGGCTTCGACGCTGGATATTTCCGATGATGATTTTAATAACGGGCGGTGGAATTTCAGTCGGGCCGCCGGTAATCAGGCAGCGGTCACCAACCTTGGAGATTTACAGGCCGGACCAGGCGGTACGATTGCCTTGATGGGCGCTGTGGTGCGCAATGAAGGCAGCATCAAGGCCGATGGAGGTACTGCAGCACTGGTGTCCGCACGGCAGGTGTCGCTGGACTTTTTTGGCGATGGCTTGACCAACTTCACTGTCCCCCAGAGTGGTATTGGTAGCCAGGCTCTGATTGAAAACACTGCGACTGGCTTGGTCCAGGCGGATGGCGGGCGGGTCAAGATATTTGCTAATAGCAACGCAGTAGCACCGTTGGTGGTCAACCAACAGGGCGTACTGCGCGCACGTTCATTGGAGCAGCATGGGGGAGAAATTATCCTGGCAGTCGCCACCATGACAGACCCTGCTGCAGTCGGTGGCAACCGTGTCGAGATAGGTGGCACGCTGGATGCCAGCAGTATTGGCAGTCTACCCGGCGGTCATATCAGTATCGCCGGTGCTGGTTTGTACTTGAATGACACGGCTGTGCTTGATGTAAACGGTGCGTCTGGCGCTGGCCACATCGATTTGGTGTCGACAGAGTCGATGGCGCTGGCCATAGGTTCCAGTCTTACCGCTAATGCCCTTGTCGATGGCAAAGGTGGCACATTGAACGTGCAAGGTGGAAGAAGTTTGACAGCCCATGGGAGCCTTCAGGCGCGAGGTGCAGGCAGCGGAGCCGGAGGTGCGATCGAAACGTCTGCGCTAGCTGTGAATCTTGCCGGATTGAGGGTGGACGCAGCTGGTACTATTGGAAACCCAGCTGGAACATGGGTGATTGACCCCGTCAATATCCGCATTTCGCACGATTCAGGTGACGGTTGCTGCCTCCTGGAAAACCCCTTTGATTTAGTGACAGCAGCAAATTCCGTAGTGTTGGATAGTGCAATTAATGCATCGATTAACAATGGCAGTAGTGTGCGGATTCATACGACCCCGATTAACTCTACAGATGTTGGAAGTAATATTGTTATCAATGAAGGAGTTTTAATACATCGCACTCAGGGCGGTGCTCCAGTGGAGTTGCGTTTCGAAGCGGACGACAGCATAACGGGGAGTAATTTTTCTATAGTGTCTGATTTGGCACCTCTTGGAGTGGTGTTTAATGCCAATGCAAATGAATCCAGGGCAAGAGGTGGGGGAATTACTCTGGATTCTGCTATCGATGATGACGGCACTTCCACAAGCAGGTCTGCTATTAGTACGCATGGTGGCAGTGTCGCTTTTTACGGTGGGAAAAACCCTGATAAGGCTGTTCCTGCAAGCGCTATGGATCCAGAAATATTTCTAGGTGGAATCGATATAAATACGAGTGATGTTGCACCTGTCAGCAGCGACTCGGTGTTTATGCGTGGGTACTCTGATGGGAGCGGCATTGAGCTGGATGATATCGAAATTCACATTGGAAACGGAGATTTAATACTGTCTGGCGGTTCCCCTGAAGGATCCGGGGTTATATTGGTAGACAGTAATGTTCTTGTGGATAAAGGAAATGTAACCATCGGAGGAGAGGGTGGGGCTGGTGTAGAAATTAGCTCCAGTGAAGTTCGTGCGGTCGAAGGGGGAATTAAAGTTGCAGGGAGCGCAAATAAGTTTGAAGGAGTGCTTTTGTCCGAAGCAAATATCTCTGCCGATCGCGGAAATATTAATGTCAGTGGCAATGCTTTTACCGAGGATGGCGTTGTCAGTAATGCAGAGCATTTTGGGATTAATGTGGATGGAAGTGTGGTTAGGGTGGGCGATGGCAACCTAACAATGAGTGGTTTTTCGTCCGACACGGCAGGAGTGTTTTTTGCGGATACGAACATAAACGTTGACAGTGGGAGTATTCAAATCGGCGGAAGTTCTGGGGCGAACGATGGGACTGAGACTGACGGCATTGGTGTACGATTTGAAGATGGTGCAATTAATATGGGGAGCGGAAATTTTATATTGAGCGGGTTATCCGACGGTTCATCGGGGGTATTTTTGCAAAATGCGAGTGTCAATGTGAGGAACGGAAGTATTCAAATTAGCGGTGCCTCTCAAGGAGGTGGAGGGGGGAATACTATGGGGCTACAGGTGGAGAACAGCAGGATTCATGCGGGTGGCGGAGATGTGCTACTTTCAGGTAGTTCTATCGGTGACATAGGCGTGTTGTTGTTTGAAAGTAATGTAGCAGTTGATGGCGGAAATTTATTTGTTGTGGGTAACGGATCTGATGGGGGGGAGGGTATAGAGTTTAACTCTAGTGACGTTAGTGCGGTGGGCGGAGGTGTTAACCTGGCTGGGAGTTCAGATAGTGATGCAGGGGTATTTTTGGAGGGTTCCAATATAAGCGTCAGCCAGGGAAGCATTAGTATCACAGGAATCACGCTTACAGGGGATGCAGGTGTCGAAGTCGATGGATTTTTGCCTAGTAATCACATTAGTGCTGTTAGTGGAAACATTACTTTAGTTGGATTGGCCGGTCAAAACTCCAGAAGTATCACAGATCGGTCTGGCTTGATTCTGCATGGGGGTACTAACATTACCACCGATACCGGTAATATTGATCTACTCGGTCGCGTATCGTCGGCTGAACGCGGCGCCGGGATATTGTTTGATCTAGACGGTGGCAAATTATCCATCAAATCGCAGACAGGAGATGTCAACCTCGCGGGTGAAGCAACTGGTCGTAGTTTTACTAGTGGCTTGCTGGTCGTAAAGTCGTCGCCTGAGGCTACCGGTACAGTGTCCGCCGGTAACCGCCTGGGTATACGCGCATCTGCCAGCAGCACAAATCAATTGGCATTCGACCTCGGTGATATGTCACTGACAGGTATTGTGCAGACAAGCCTGCGGCCGGGAGGAGTGGATGTTAACGGCAAACTGACCGAGAACAATACGACTCCCATCCAATTGGGCGACGGTCCTGACGGCTTTACTCCGGTCAGCAATTTCGTCGTCAATCAGGCAACCATCGATCAAATCACGACCCCTCGGCTGGTCATCGGTAGCGAACTGCATAGCGCACCTATAGTCAGTGTCGGGGGTCTCATAGTAGGCAGCGCCACGCAGTTGACCTTGCAAGCCGAAGGCAATGGCGGCTCAATCGATCTACGTGCCCCATTAACCGTGACAAACGGAACGCTATCCCTATTAGCCGATGGCCAAATCAGTCAAAGCAACACCGGCACCCTCACTTCCGAACTACTGCTGGCAATCTCACGCAACAGCAGCGTACTGCTGAACAATCCAGCCAACGCCCCCCACGTAATCGCCGGCCGGGCCGCCGGGGACTTTTCCTTCACCAATGTCGACGACCTGAGCATCGGCACCGTCGAAGGCACCTCCGGGGTACAGGCCGGAACTGTGTCCATCAACACTCTGGAAGGTAATTTGAGTGTCGATCAGGCGGTCACCGCAACGGCCGGCAGCGGCGTGCTCAACAGCGCCGGGACGTTGGATGTCAACGCACCACTGAGCGTGGCCAATGGCACCCTGGCGTTATCGGCTAATGGGCAAATCAGCCAGAGTGATACTGGCGCGCTGACTTCTGAACAGCTGGTGGCGATCTCACATATCGGCAGTGTGTTGCTGAACAACCCGGCCAACGCTGCCCATGTACTCGCCGGCAGCGCCGCGCAGAACTTTGCCTTCACTGGCATCGGCAACCTGAGCGTCGGCAGCGTAGGTGGCAGCTCGGGGTTGCAGGCTGGCACTGTGTCGCTGCGCAATCTGGCGGGGGACATGAGCATCGATCAAGCGGTCACGGCGGCGGCCGGCACCGCCACGATCGACAGTGCGGGCTCGCTCAATATCGCCGCCCCCTTGAGCGTGGCGAATGGCATGCTGACGTTAACGGCCGTTGGTCAAATCAGCCAGAGTGACAGCGGTACGCTGACCTCGGAGCAACTGCTGGCGATCTCTCGTAACGCCAGCGTGCTGCTGAACAACCCCGCCAACACTTCCCATGTACTGGCCGGCAGCGCCGCCCAGAACTTTGCCTTCACAGGCGCCGGCAACCTGAACATCGGCACCGTCGGTGGCACCTCCGGGTTGCAGGCTGGCACTGTGTCCCTGCGCAATCTGGCGGGTGACATGAGCCTCGATCAGGCGGTCACGGCAACCGCTGGCACTGCGACGCTGGATAGCGCCGGTTCGCTCAATATCAGCGCCTCCGTTAGTACGGCCAATGGCACCCTGACGTTGGCGGCCGATGGCCCAATCAGCCAGGGTGACACCGGCACGCTGACCTCAGAGCAACTACTGGCGATCTCGCGAAATGGCAGCGTCCTGCTGAACAACCCGGCCAACGCTTCCCACGTCGTCGCTGGCAGCGCCGCCCAGGCCTTTGCCTTCACCGGCGCGGGCAACCTGAACGTTGGCACCGTCGGTAGCACTTCCGGCGTACGGGCCGGGACCGTGGCCCTGCGCAATTTGGCCGGAGACATGAGTCTCGATCAAGCCGTCACCGCCACTGCCGGCAGGGCCGTGCTGGACAGCGCCGGCGCGATTGCTCTCAACGCGCCAGTCAGCGTGCCCAATGGCACCTTGTCACTAACCGCCAATGGGCAAATCAGCCAGACCGAGAGCGGGGCGCTGACGTCCGAACAGTTGCTGGCGGTTTCGCGAAACGCCAGCGTGCTGCTGAACAATCCCGCCAATGCTCCCCACGTGGTGGCGGGGCGGGCTGCCGGGGACTTCTCCTTCACCAACGCCGACAATCTGAGCATCGGCACCGTCGATGGCGTTTCCGGGGTCCAGGCCGGCAGTGTGTTCATCCGCAATCTGGACGGCGACCTGACCCTGGATCAACCAGTAGCGGCCACCGCAGGCAGCGCGGTCCTGGTCACCGGAGGGCGCTTGCAGAACCCGAGCGGGCAGAGCATCTCGGCCAGCACCTTCTGGCAAATCTGGGCCAACACCTGGATTGGCGAGAACCGTGGCGGGCTGGTCGGGTCCGGGCGCCTGCCCAATCTCTATGGCTGTGCATTCGGTGGCAACTGCGCCAGTGCGGCGGGGCTGGCGACGACCGCGGGTGACAATCACTTCCTTTACCTGCAGCAGCCTACGGCGCAGGTCACCATCGCTTCCGGCTCCGGCCCTTTTGGTGTGGTTCCGCAGTTTCAAACCAGTATCAGCGGCTTGATCCTCGGGGATAGCGGCAATGGCATCAGCGGTTCGCCCGACAGCGCGTTCTCGCAGATTGCTCGCCCCGGGACCTTTTCCGTCGGCGGCACTTTCACTTCGGCTGAGGGCTACTTGTTGACGGTGGTGCCCGGCACTTGGACCAACTACCTGTTCGGCGCCGTGGACGCGCGACCAGACTGGACGCGCGAGCGCCCGGATACCTGGCTGTATGACCACAACATGGGCGGTACGCCCATGTGTGCCGCGCCCGGCGTCACCGTGGCCAGCGCGGTCCAGCAAGGCGATGTACTGGCGCGGGAATGGTCACTGGTCAAGTCGCGACCCAAGCTGAGTTCCTGCGTCGCCAGTGACAAGCAGAACGGCTGTTCCGACTTCTAAACCTGTGCACTCTGCACGCCCTAGGCATTGCCAGCCCCGGGCGTGCATGGCTTCTCACTATTGAACAGCGCTAACTCCAGCATACTGTTGTTTATGCGCCCGATATCCAGATAAACCACAATAGAAGGGAATTATCTTCCTTGAATGGGGTTGTGGTTAATTCTATAATTTTGGGTGTTAAGGGCTGTTTATCGACGGAAGACACATTATGTTGGATTTAAGCCTCATCAGGCCGGGCGAGATCGTCAAGCGACTCTGCGAGCGCCTGCGCACGGAGCGGCTGGCTCAGCAGATGACGCAAGCCGATGTGGCAGGGCGGGCCGGTATCGGCACCAATACCGTGTCCAACCTCGAAGCCGGGCGCAATGTCGGGTTCGAGAATGTGGTCCGTGTGGCCATGGTTCTTGGACGAGCCAAAGAGCTTGAAGGACTATTCTTGCCAAAACTCGACAGCCTTCAAGACATTCGGCGCTACGAAAACAGTGCCAATCGCCATCGTGCCAAGAGGAAGTCTGACAATGCTTGAGCAGGTGGACGTCTACTACGAAGGATGGGGTGAACGTTGGTTGTGGGGCACGCTGGTGTCTACCACAGCTATCACCGGTCGCCCACAGATTGTGTTTGAGTACAGCACTGAAGCGAAAAGCAGGGGCCTGGAACTGTCATCCTACACACTTGCATTGGAAGGGCCGCGTTTACGCCGAGGATTCCCGCTTCACCAGCTGGGCCTGCCAGGGCCTGTGTATGACTCCTTGCCTGACGGTTGGGGCATGTTGCTGATGGATCGTTTGTTCCGGCGCCGCCGCCTCAATACAGCACGCATCGGACCTCTGGAGCGGCTTGCCTTTATTGGTAACAATGCCATGGGGGCAATGTCGTTCGAGCCCGTTGCGCCTGAGGGGCAAGCGTCGAAAACGCATATTCCACTCGAGATGCTTGCCGCTGAGGTTCAGCAAGTTCTGCAGGGTGACGGAGGGGAGTTTCTGCAGACCTTGCTGCTGGTAGGGGGTTCGCCTCAAGGCGCCCGGCCAAAGGCGTTGGTCTATCGCGATCGGCAAACCGGCACCTTTACCACCGCCGCCAGGCCGGGGCTTGAAGCCTGGATGATCAAGTTCCCGGCAAAGGAAGAACATGTCGAGGTGTGTGCGATCGAAATGGTCTATGCCGATTGCCTGCGCAGGTGCGGCATCCAGACCCCGGACACGCAGTATTTCGATCTGCCCAATGGCCTGGCGGCCTTCGCCAGTAAACGCTTCGATCGTCTGGACGGTCAGCGCATTCCCATGCAAAGCCTTGCCGCCTTTACCGGCGCCGACTACCAGTCGCCGGGGGCCCTGGACTACGTCAACTTTTTGCGTGCGACACAGTTGTGTACCAACGATGTGCGACAGAAAGCGCTCGCCTTCGAACGTGCGGTCTTCAATGTCGCGTTCAACAACCGGGACGACCACCCGAAAAACTTCGCCTACATCATGTCTGCGTCCGGTGCCTGGCAACTGGCACCGGCCTACGACGTGACTTTCTGTGAGGGCCCGGGCGGTTATCACCAGATGGATGTGATGGGGGAAGCCCTGGAGATTGACCGCAAGGCGATGCTCGCACTGGCAGACGAAGCAGAGGTCTCGGCGCACACTGCTGGCGCCATCATCGACAGAATCTGCAACGTCGCCAGCCAGTTTACGGCCATCGCCGAGAACCTGTATCCAAGCGTGGTCAACCAGGACACTCTGAATACCATTCAAGGCCGAATCGACGAAAACATCGACCTGCTGCGCTGACGCCACCTGCACCGCAGTGGTATTGACCGCCCGGCGCAGGTGAAACGGCCGGGCCTCGAAGCCTTGGGTCTGGCGCAGTATCAGAGACTGTCCGGATCCCCGAAAAACATCTGAATCCTCGACCTCAGCCAACGCTCCCCCGGATCATTATCCTGGGACCCACGCCACGCCATGTGCAATTCAAAACTGCGCACTGGCAGCGGTGGGTCTTCGGCCCGCACCCCGCCGGCTGCCGTCAGCGCATCCGCCGTATAGTCAGGCACGGTGGCGACGATATCAGTACCGCTCAACAGCGTGCTCAACCCGTTGAATTGCGGCACCGCCAGCACCACGTGACGTTTACGCCCGAGCTTTTCCAGCTCTTCATCTACAAAACCGCTCAGGTCACCCGCGAACGACACCAGCGCGTGGGGTCGTGCACAATAGTCATCCAGGCTCAACGGACCCGGCACGGTGTCGGCACGCAACAGTTTCGGCTGGCTGCGGCGCAACACTTTGCGCTTGGCATTGGCTGGCAGATCGGTGGTGTAGCTGACGCCGATGGAAATTTCGCCGGAGGCCAGCAAACCGGGCATCAGGATGTAGTTGACCCGCCGCACCACCAAGACGATGCCCGGCGATTCGGCGCGCAGGCGCTTGAGCAGCATGGGCAGCAGGGCGAATTCGACGTCGTCCGACAGCCCGATGCGAAACACCGCGGTGCTGGTGGCCGGGTCGAACTCGGCGGCACGGCTGACGGCGGTGGAAATCGAATCCAATGCCGGAGAGAGCAGGGCGAAGATCTCGACCGCCCGCGCGGACGGTTCCATGCTGCGACCGGTGCGCACGAACAATGGGTCGTCGAACAGCCCGCGCAAGCGTGAGAGCGCCGCACTGATGGCCGGCTGGCCGAGGAACAGCTTCTCCGCGGCGCGGGTCACACTGCGTTCGTGCATCAGGGTTTCGAATACGATCAACAGGTTCAGGTCGACACGACGCAGGTCATTACGATTCATCTTGAGTCCTGGCAGAGTCAGCAAACTTGACGTGAGCGGCCATATGGGAACAATGGCCAGCAGGAATATTACGGGGAAAGGCTGGTACTCTGCACCGAGTAATTCAATTTTCCCACACCGGCTACTACGGTTTCCTACGTCATTTGACGATGGTGCTGCAGCTGCGGAATCAATGACAGGCATGTCGACTATTAATAGCCACTGATAGTGTTGGGTTGAAAGCCCAGCTAGAGTTCAAGGCATTAGAGGTTCAATTGGCGAGGTTTGCGATGTCCCGCACGATCCGTTTTCACAAGTTTGGTCCAGCCGAGGTGCTCAAATGCGAAGAGCATGCGGCGGCTCTGCCTGCTCCGGGCGAAGTGCAGGTGCGCGTCGAAGCCATTGGCATCAGCTGGTACGATACACTCTGGCGCCAGAACCTGGCGTCGTCCCACGCTCGTCTGCCTGCCGGTATTGGCCAGGAAATGGCCGGTATCGTCACCGCTGTCGGTGAGGGTGTCGATGACCTGGCGGTCGGTGACAAGGTCGCCAGTTTCCCGGCCCAAAGCCCGAACGATTATCCGGTCTACGGCGAGCTGATCGTGCTGCCGCGCTCGTCGGTGTCCCGTTACCCGGACGTGCTCAGCCCGATCGAAGCCAGCGTGCATTACACGCCGCTGTTGATTGCCTATTTTGGCTACGTCGACCTGGCGCGGGTCAAACCCGGGCAATTTGCCCTGGTCACCGACGCCAGCCACTGCGCCGGCCCTTCGTTCGTACAACTGGGCAAAGCCTTGGGTGTTCGAGTGATCGCCGCGACCAAAACCGCGGAAGAGCGTGAGTACCTGCTGTCGCTGGGTGCCGAGAAAGTCATCGTCACCGAGGAAGAGGATCTGCTGATGCGGATCAACAAGATCACCGACAACCGCGGTGTGGATGTGGTGTTCGATGGTTTGGGTGGCCCGCAAATGTCGTTGCTCGGCGACGTACTCGCGCCTCGTGGCAGCCTGGTGCTGTACGGCCTGCAGGGCGGCAACCAGACGCCATTCCCGGCGTGTGCGGCGTTCCAGAAGAACATTCAGTTCTTCGTGCACTGCATCGGCAATTTCACCGGCAAGCCGGAACTGGGCATCATCCAGGACCAGGTCGCGCTGCAACGTGCCTTGCGCGACATCAACCAGATGACCGCCGATCGCGTGCTGCTGCCGCTCAAGACCCGAGTCTTCCCGTTCGCCGAGTTTGTCGAAGCGCACCGCTACATGGACGAATGCCCATGCCGCGAAAGGGTTGCCCTGCAAGTCGAACCTGCTTGACCCCTCCCAAAGAGTCCGTGCCTGCACGGACTCTTGCATTTTGAGCTCTTTGCCCCCGACATGAGACGTCCCACCAGCCTGAAGGTGGGTCGGTTCAGCAACTGAACCGGTTTTTGCTCTCGATCTGTAGCTTCTAATCAACATCCAAGTACTGATAATTGCATGATTACTTTCATCTCAAGGAATGAGTCATGGCCAGGTATCTAGCCGATACTTTTCAATGCGCGTCGTTGACGCCTGTTCGACAACTAGCGATTTGTTGTGTGGTCGTCACATTATTACGAGAAGCTACTTTCCTCATTTTTTGTATTAAATGTCTGTGGGACGCTGTCGGACATTTCCTAGGATGTCGAAGTCAGTCGAAACAAGCCCCCGCCAAAGCCCTGTGCGTCAGCCCTTGTGTGCCTGCCTAGCTTGTAGCGATCATTTATTTCAAATGATGACAAAAAACTTAATTGTTAGCATTTGGTAATAAAGTTCAGTAATTAATCTCCCTTCGGGCATCCCTTGCGCTTTGCGTGCAGTTGTTTGCGCTGTATCGAACTTTTGAATATCAGGTAAATAGAAATGACCCATATCCATGATCAGGCGATGAACTATGTCTATCAACAAGTGCTGCAACGCTTGTTGAGTTTTTTTTCACGCGCCGAGCGCACGGCATTGCAGTTGTTGATCCAGCGCCTGGCTGTCGCCGCCGGAGGGATGGAGCGGATTGGCGACTTCAAGGTATTGGCGGTTCAGTGCGGATCGCGTGACAGTTGCTACACCCTGGCGCTGCTGCGGGCCGCACAGTTGACGATCGCCACTCGGGCACCCGCGACATTCCAGTTGCGGGTGGCGACCCTGCGGCTTAATGGCATGA
This sequence comes from Pseudomonas sp. LBUM1649, assembly GCF_059716155.1. Classification (NCBI taxonomy): domain Bacteria; kingdom Pseudomonadati; phylum Pseudomonadota; class Gammaproteobacteria; order Pseudomonadales; family Pseudomonadaceae; genus Pseudomonas; species Pseudomonas sp. LBUM1649. Next base: position 3,485,051 of record NZ_CP166807.1, on the reverse strand, counting down.
GCCAACTGGCGCTGGATAACATACATCGCAGCTACAACGCCTTGTTCGTCTACGACGATCCCCGGGTCGAAGTGCTGATGGTTGATAACAGAGAGGTGCTGGCGTTCGATCACCAGGCATCTGTATCCAGCGCCGGACGTGAATCCAATCGGATGAACCTGCTGATGATCGGCCATCGTCGCGTCGTGGACGGACCGCTCGACCTGTGGGATGACGGGTACCTGGCCACAGGCGAGTTCCATGGACAAATCGCCCGCTGGAACAATGGCGTCGATGCCTTGGTCAGTGGCGACTCACCGCGCCAGCAGAAGCGGTTCATCGAAGGGCTCAAGCGCGCGGCCGCCAAGGCTGGCCTCGCGACGTCGAGCCGTCACGAGGCGGATTACGGTGGGTTGTTCATGTTGCTCGATGAATTTGGCAGCGACTGTTATCAGGCGATTTATGCCGACTACGGCCAGGAGGCCTGGCGTCCGGCAGAACGGTTTGAAGCCTGTCGTCGCACGACCTACATCGATATTCACGACGTGCTGGTCAGCCACCTTGAAGAGCGCTGGCCGCTACTGACCGAGTTTCTCGGGTTCCAGGCCGATGAACTGGCGGCTCATCTTGGCGAAAATCAATACGTCAGCGTGGCTGTCTCGGCGCACCTGCGGGGATTGCAAGCCTGCTTCGTCCAGGGCGGCACCTATGAGGCAGGCGTTGCACACTACCTGCAGCGCGCCCTGGTGATGATGCGTCGTAATCAGCTACCGGAACGCTTATGTGAGCGGGCAGACGAGGCGTATGGCAACCCACACAAGCTGGCCGGTCAGCGCGCACTGATCGCCGACGAGGCTCAGCAGAGCTTTGGCCTGAACGAGGCGCAATGGGTGTGCCTGCTGTTTGCACCTTTTGTCGAGCAGGGTGCGGCCCTGGAGCGCTTCCTGCGCCAATGTCACCCGGGCATGCTCGTGGCCATGCCCGAGTTGCATCGGGCCATGCAGGGGCATCCGGTCGCGGAGCAGATCCTGCAGTGGATGGTCGATGTCAGCGGCTTGCCTGTCAGCCTGATCGGCACGCTGTATCGCATGGGGCCGGTGGTGCAGGAGGGCAATTCGATGAACCCGCCCGACAGCCATGCTTCGGCGTCCGTGCAAGCAGGCGACGAGGTGTGCGTGACCGGTGAACGGTCGGCAGGACGTTGAACGTGCGCACGTTGCCGGCCTCTTCGAGTGTGCGTGACAGCCACCGCCACGCAAGTGGTCCCCTGCCATGAAAGGACAGCGTGAAACCGATTTCGCTTATCAGGCGGTTTACCGCTACCTGACCAGCCTGATCAGCGAACCCGTGAGCGACAGCCGTGTACGTCTGCCATCCTTGCGTGAACTGGCCGAGCGCCTGAGCGTCTCGATCTCGACCATACAGTATGCCTACTCGCTCCTGGAAAAGGAGGGGCGGGTTTATTCGGTGGCCAAGTCCGGTTACTACGCGCTGCCGGTCGCCCCCAACAGTACGCTCTACGATGGCAGTGACTTGCTCGAGAGTGTCTATGTCAACGCCCGTCTTCCCGGCATGCTGGTCCTGAGCGCGGATGAGCCAGCCTTGCTGCAACCGCTCGACAGCCCACTGTTGCTGCTGGAAAGGGAGCTGCTGCGTCAATACCCGCGCCAGCCGCAACCGTCTGCGCAGCCCTGTGGCGAACTGGAGCTGCGTACCGCATTGGCGGCGCGCTATACCACCTCGCCGGTGCGCTGCTGGCTTGCCGATGATGTCTACATCGGCGCCGATCTTCGCGGCGTGCTGGAAATCCTGATCGTCGTGTTGGGTCTCAAGGACGCCGCGGTGGTCGTCGAGTCGCCCTGTGACTGGGCAATACTGCGCTTGTTTCAGGCGGCCGATGTGAAGGTGATCGAATGGCCGCTGCTGGGCGACGGTAGCCTGGACTGCAAGCGCCTCAGGGACCTGCTGGAAGCGGAGCCGATACGCTTGGTGATGGTGTCGTCCGGGCTGAACATGCCCCGAGGCAGCGAGGCACCCGATGACAACCGGCAAGCGATCGCGCACTTGCTGGAACGGCATGGCAGTTGGGTGCTGGAAAACGATTGTTATGGCGAACTCGGGTTTGAGCCCGATCAGCGGCGATTTCGCGATCTGTTGGCCCCGGAGCGCTTGATGGTGTTTTCCACGTTCGAAAAGATCATCGGTCCGGAAGCTCCTTATGGCTATCTGCTCTCTCGCCATATGAGCAGCGAGCTGCAACGACAATTCCTCTTGCGCGCCTTTCGCCTGTCGCCGATTCGCCAGAAAGCCATCGCCCGCTTGTACAGCAACGGACGCATCGATCAACACCTGCACGTACTGCGCCGACGCCTCAAGGACGGCAAGGAGCAAATGACCCGGCTGCTCCAGGAACGCCTGGGCGACGCCTTGCAATTCGTCGAGCCCCAGGGCGGGGCGACGATCTGGCTGCGCTCGCTGCGCCGGGTCGATATGAGCCGGGTGTTCCAGCGGTTGCTCAGGCAACAGGTGGTCGTTGCGCCCGGCGAACTGTTCAGTCTTCAAGGCCTGCATGGGCAACACTTGCGCTTGAGCCATGGCTTTGGTAACGACCAGGAACTGGCCGTCGCGCTGGGCTTGCTGGGGGACGCCTTGCGCCTGGAAGCCATCGATTGAGCCTGGGCAAAATGACGCCAATGATCGATTGCATCGAGATAAGGTCAAACTGCATCGCGCTAAGGTCAAACTGCCAGTAAACTCCGTTGCAATTCCTGAACTCGATCTCAGAGGTTTCGCATGACACTCAGTCCTTTTGCGGGCAAGCCGGCACCGGCAGAATTGTTGGTAGACATCCCGCGACTGGTCACGGCCTATTACACCGGCCAGCCCGATGCCGCCATTTCGACCCAGCGGGTGGCCTTCGGCACGTCCGGGCACCGAGGCAGCTCGTTCGACTTGAGTTTCAACGAATGGCACGTTCTGGCGATCAGCCAGGCCATCTGCCTGTACCGCGAGGCCCAAGGCATCGATGGCCCCTTGTTCGTCGGCATCGACACCCATGCATTGTCCACGCCGGCCGGCGCCAGCGCCCTGGAAGTGCTGGCCGCCAATGGTGTGACGGTGATGATCGCCGAAGGTGACGAATACACGCCGACTCCAGCCGTCTCCCATGCGATCCTGTGCTACAACCGCGGCCGTACCTCGGGCCTGGCGGATGGCATCGTCATCACCCCGTCCCACAACCCGCCGCAAAGCGGGGGCTACAAATACAACCCGACCAATGGCGGCCCGGCCGATACCCACATCACCAAGTGGATCGAAGCCAAGGCCAACGAACTGTTGGCGAACAAGCTCGCCGGGGTCAAGCGCATCAGCTACGAGCAGGCGCTGAAGGCCAGTACCACCCATCGTCACGATTACCTCAACACCTATGTCGCCGACCTGATCAATGTGATCGATTTCGACGCCATTCGTGATGCCAAGCTGCGCCTGGGCGTCGATCCGCTCGGCGGGGCAGGCGTGCGCTATTGGTCGGCGATTGCCGAGCACTACCGTCTGGACCTGGACGTGGTGAACCGGCAGGTTGACCCGACTTTCCGCTTCATGACCGTCGACTGGGACGGCCAGATTCGCATGGATCCATCGTCCAGCCACGCGATGCAGGGGCTGATCGGCCTGAAGGAACGTTTCGACGTGGCCTTCGCCTGCGACCCGGATCACGACCGTCATGGCATCGTCACCCCCTCTGGCGGCCTGCTGGCGCCGAACAACTACCTGGCCGTGTCGATCGATTATCTGTTCCAGAACCGCCCACACTGGCGAGCCGATGCCGCGGTGGGTAAAACCGTGGTCAGCAGCGGCTTGATCGACCGCGTGGCCAAGCGCCTGGGACGCCGCCTGTATGAAGTGCCGGTCGGCTTCAAGTGGTTTGCCGATGGCCTGTTCGACGGCTCCCTGGGCTTTGGTGGCGAAGAAAGTGCGGGGGCTTCGTTCCTGCGCAAGGACGGCAGTGTATGGTGCACGGACAAGGACGGGCTGATCCCGGCCTTGCTGGCGGCTGAAATGACCGCACGCACCGGTCGCGACCCAAGCCAGGCCTACCGGGCCCTGACCGATGAACTGGGAGAGCCGTTCTCGGTGCGGGTGGATGCCAAGGCCAACCCGGAACAAAAGGCCCTGTTGAGCAAGTTGTCGCCGAATCAGGTCACCTCGACCGAACTGGCGGGCGAACCGATCCAGAGCATCCTCAGCCACGCACCGGGTAACGACCAGGCCATTGGCGGTCTGAAGGTCATGACCGAGAATGGCTGGTTCGCGGCGCGTCCGTCGGGGACCGAGGATATCTACAAGATCTACGCGGAAAGCTTTGTCGGCGACGACCACCTCAAGCAGTTGGTGGCTGAGGCTCAGACCCTCGTGGATGGCGCCATTTCAGCGAAATGATTGAGGGCCCCATCGCGAGCAAGCTCGCTCCCACAGGATTGTGTACGACCTGTGGGAGCGAGCTTGCTCGCGATGACGGCAGTCCAGACGCCGACGGTTTACCGAATCAAGCCAAATCCACCAACACGATCTCACTGTCCTCAATAGCCGTCACCCGCAACACCTGCTCCTGGGCAACCGCTACACCGTCTCGAGCTTGTGCACGCAAGCCATTGACTTCAATGACTCCCGTGGCGGGCACCAGGTAAGCGCGGCGGCCGCTGTCCAGGTGATATTCAGCGGTTTCACCAGCCTTCAGGTTCGCCGCCACCAAGCGCGCATCGGCGCGGATGCGCAGGCTTTGATCGTCCCCGGCCTTGCCGCTGGCCAGGGTCACGAAACCTTCGCGCTGGCCTTTCGGAAACGGCTTGGCGCCCCAGGAAGGTGCCAGGCCGGATTCGTTAGGAATAATCCAGATCTGAAAGATCTTGGTCGGCGTGGCTTCCAGGTTGTATTCGCTGTGGGCGATCCCGGTACCCGCGCTCATGACTTGAACGTCTCCGGCTTCAGTACGACCTTTGTTGCCCAGGTTATCCTGGTGGGTGATTGCACCTTCACGGACATAGGTGATGATTTCCATGTCCCGGTGCGGGTGCTGCGGGAACCCTGTGCCGGGGGCTATCACGTCATCGTTCCAGACCCGCAGGTTGCCCCAGTTCATGCGCTTGGGGTCATGGTATTCGGCGAACGAAAAGTGGTGATGGGCATCCAACCAGCCATGGTGAGCGCCGCCGAGCGAGTTGAAAGGTCTGAGTTCAAGCATGATCGTCTCCTGAAAGGTTCGTCATGGGGCGCAATGGCCTGGCCACGAATCGAGACCGGTGGTTGATGACGGGCATCATCCATCAGGCAACAATCGATAAAAAGCGTAAAAAGTGCCTCATAATCATCGAATTGCTTGATGGGATAATACCTCGAATTAGTCTTATCCAGCCTTCAATACCGCGCATAAGCCGATGAGTCATAAGCATTTCACTAGAACTCAACGGCAAATACAGACACCATAGTCCTCAACAGCCTCACACCCTGGAGTCCGTCCGCGTGCCGCAACACACCCCCGATCTTCCGCCTGAACTTCGCCCACTGGCCGAGATGCCATTGCTCAAGCGCCTGGCCGCGCGCTTTTTTGGTCATGGCCTGACACGCCTGCGCGCACAACACCGCGCGTCCTGGTTGCACGGTCAGGCAGACGGTTTTCGCAGCGGTCATAGCGCCGGGGTGGATTACGGATACCAGGAAGGCAAGCTCGAGGGGCTGGAAGAGGGCCGGCAAGTCCTGCTGATTCGCGACTCGCGCTGCACCGAGCACCGACCACCCAACATCGATGACCATCTGTTCGACGATTGGCGCCTGCCATTGACCGCCGAATTGAAGAAACGCATGAAAACCGACGTCGCCCGGTTGTTGCCGGCACATGCCCAGCCCAGTGCCGCGCAGTGGAAGATGATCTTCAGTGACACGCCATCGACGTCGGTGATTGCCGGTGCGGGCGCAGGCAAATCGACGACGCTGGTCCTGCGGATTTCGCTGCTCCACCACTACCTGGGGTTCGAGCTGAGCTCGATGACCGTGGTGACCTTTACCCGCGAGTCGCGCAAGGACTTCATCAATAAACTGATCGAGCTGTTTGCGCTCTGGGGGCGGGCAGTCAGTTTCAGGGAAGCGCGTGACCTGGTGCGCACCTTCCATTCGCGGATACTGCCGATGGTTCGCAGCCTGCCGGGCTTCGAACGGCTGCAAGCCTTCGAAAACCTCAGTCACCGGGCGCAAGGCGCGGATGACGAGGTGGACAGCAACCCCTTCGATCTGCGAATCAATGACGCACAGCGTCAGCAACTCAACGCCTGTTATCACGCGTTGCACAGCCGCGACGAGCGTTTTCGCGTGCTGATCAAGCCATTGTCTCGTCACGCCTTGCAACTCAAGGAGCTGGAGCGCGACCACCCCGATGTACAGAAGCGCGTGGCCGTCACCGAGCTGGCGGCCAAGCGCGATGAAGAACTCTGCGACCTGGTGGAAGACTTGTGGTTTCGCGCTGGCGCCTGGCCGATCAAAGGCATAGAGCCCAATCGCCAGGCATTTGATATCAACGGCAGCGCCTTTCATTGCCACGGTTACATTGCATCGCTGGACGCTTGGGTGGTACTGGGTTTCGATCCTGGTGAAAATCCGCAATTGACCCGGCCCAACGCCAAATTGACGCTGCGTGCGGAAACCGCGGTGAAGCGCACACTGTTTCAAGCTTTCTGTCGTAAACCATTGATATGGCTGGATAATTACGAATCATCCCGACGCATCCTGGCGTCCCTTGGCGGCGATGCCAGCGCCGGGCCTGGCTTCGATTACAAAGTCAAGGGTGAGCTGGCGTCTGCGCCATTGCTGGACTGTTTTGTCGCTGCCGCCGGGTTCATCGAAAACCTCGGCCTGGATGTGCCGACTGCCGTGGGCCAGATGAGCTTTGCCAAGGATGACCCGGACCGGTTTTTCTTCGAAGCCTTGAGTCTGTACTGGCGAGCCCTGGAAGATCATTTGCTCGACCAGAAACCGCCGGTCATGACCTACAACCGCATGTTCGCGCTGTTTGGCGAACATTCCCCGGAAAACCTCAAACTGCTCAGCGACGAGCTGTTGCGGCCGCTGTCGCACTTGATGATCGACGAGTTCCAGGATGTTTCGCCGCAAATCGTCTCGTGGATCCGCGCCAGCCTGGCCGAGATCCGCAGTCGCGGCCCGGCCATGCACGTAGGGCGTGGCGCCCAGCGTTCGTCACTCCTGTGCGTGGGCGATGACTGGCAGTCGATTTACGGTTGGCGTGGCAGTTCGCCGACCTATTTCATGGAGTTCAACAAGACGTTCTCGTCGCCGAGTACCACCAAGGTCATGCTCAGCGACAACTATCGCAGCCACCAGCACATCATCGACGCCGCCGAACACATCGTGCGAGCCGCGCCTGCGATTGCAGGCAAGAAGGCCAAGGCCAGCGGCGAGCCAAAGGCCTTGCTGCCGGTCAATGTGCTGGACCGAGACGATCAGGGCATGGCCCAGCGCTTGATGGATCACTACCGAAAGGGTGACTCAATCTTGATGCTTTATCGAAAAAGTAGTGATAAGTCATTGATAGAGCAGCATATTCAATCAATAGTTAATGTTGATTCTAGCTTGCCGCATGAAGCCCGGCGCCTCAAGCAACTGACCTATCACAGCGCCAAGGGTCTTCAGGCGGACGCCGTGTTCTTGCTCGGCGATTGCCAGCACCTGACCCGTTCGCCGTACAAAAACCAGGTGTACCGTATGGCGGGCCTGGGCAAGGCTGGTGACAGTGAACCTTATGACAATGCCCAGAAAGACGAGATTTTGCGCCTGGCTTACGTGGGTATTACCCGAGCCGTGAGCCATTGCTATTGGTATGTCGATGCGCAGGATACCCAGGCGGCGAATATGCCCAAGGCGTCGGACCGGATCGGTCAGGGCAAGGCGTTCTTCAGCGATCATCGGCAGGCCAAGACACCGGCAAAATCCTCGTAATTGGATGGACTCGCACAAACCGAGGCGGCCTTACAGCCGACCTGTTGTTTGTTGATCGCGTACATATCCATTCCTGCGGTAACGGCCACCTATGGTTTCGCTTTTACATCTATGGTTACCCCCTTTTCTGCAATACTGTTTTTGATGAGTGGTTGGCTTGCTTTCATCTATCCGGCGTCTGAGTGGGGGTGTAGCCCCGCGCCTCGATGAGAATCGATGCCCGACGATCCTTATTAGCGAGACGGCCTTTCAGCCGTGTAAAAGCCCAGGGTTGTCGTCAGGCCGGTTGGCCGTTCACGTCATCAGTTATCCAGCATCGCAAAACCAGGTGGGTGATGCTCGGGTGACAGCAGGGTCAGGCGTTCATCGCGCTTGGCCCTGCATCGAATTCAGTGTGGTGTGCCGCAATCGCCCAGGCGATCCTCGCCAGCTTGTTGGCCAGCGCGCAAACCACATGGTTGGAGTGATGGTGGGCCAATAGCTGCCGGACCCAGTCCGCCAGCCAGCCTTTCTGGCGGTCCAGATACCTCACGTAAACGCGGGCACACTGGACAAGCAGGCGTCGCTGGTTGCGATCGCCGCGCTTGCTGATGCCCAGCAGTACGGTTTTGCCGCCCGTGGAATGCTGCTTGGGCACCAGCCCGATCGAGGCTGAATAGTCTCGGCCGCATTTGAACTGTTTGCCATCGCCCAATTCGGCAGCCAGGACGGTGGAGGTGATCGGACCGACACACGGCATGGTCATCAAACGAGTCGCCAGATCATCTTCAGCGGCCTGGCACTCCACATCCTTGTCCAGCGATTTGATCTCCTCGTCCAAATGCTTGAAGTGTTGATACAGCCTCGTCAGAGTGTTTTTGAAGGGCTGAGCCATTGAGCTCGCTTCAAGCAGCGCCGAAAGAGATCGAATCGATTTGAGGCTCGGGGCCAGGCTGACGCCGACCTCCAGAAGAGCGGCGTGAATACGATTGACGGCCGCAGTGCGGTCCTTGATGAACGCATCACGTGTCGAGTTGAGCATGGCCAGCGCTTGCTGGGCTTGGTTTTTGACCGGCACAAAGCGCATCGTTGGGCGAGTAGCGGCCTCGCAAATCGCTTCGGCATCAGCGAAGTCGTTTTTGTTGCTTTTCACGTAAGGGCGCACGAGATGAGGGGCAATGAGCTTGGGTATATGCCCAAGCTTGGCCACCTCCTGTGCCATGAAATGGGCGCCACCACAGGCTTCCATCACGACGGTGCAGGGTTGGAGATTCATCAGGTACTGCATGAGTGCCGACCGGGTGAATTTTTTGCGGCAAACTTCATGACCACGATCATCCTGCGCATGCAGGTGAAAAGTGTGTTTTCCCAAATCGATGGCGGCGATAGATATTTCGTTCATGGCAACAGTCTCCGGTGAGCCCCCTGCGAAAGCTTAGTGGGCGATCGCAGGGGGCGGCGGGGGTAGCCATTTCATTAGCGAGTCACTTGGAACAGCCTGTAGATACTCTGTTCACGGTCAAGCTTTCGCGAGATGTTTTTTGCTAAAAAGCTTGGCCGTATTAAATTCTTCTCCAGAGCGCATGCATGCCCATAACCCGGTTAGGTATTTGCGCATGACCGCGCCGATGGCCTGCATTTTCTTCTTGCCGCGCGCTACCAGTGCCTCGTAGAAGGCCTTCACATTCTCATCACAACGGATTGCCGTCATCGCCGGCATGAACATCGCTGCACGCAAGTAAGCATTACCGCACTTGGACATTCGTCCTGGCCGGTTCACGCTGGTGCCTGACTGGGTCAGTCTGACATCCAGGCCTGCATAGCGGCTTACCTGTGCCGATTTAAGCGTCACTGGAAGGGTCGTCAGCTCAGCCAGTGCGGCGATGGCCGAGGCCTCTCCAACGCCGGGCGCCGCCATCATGCAGCGAAATTGCAGGCTCAGATCAGGGCATTTGGCGATGGCGTCGCGCGCAGCCTGTTTTAATCGATCGATTCGAGCGTCCAACGCGCTTATCGCGTCTTTCTCATCCTCGATCAGCAGTGCGATGCTCGTTTCTGTCGCTTGTAGCGCATGCAGCTCGTTCTTGGCTCGCGTCCGATGGCCAATCAGTCGGTTGATGTGGCGACCAATCGCACGCAGCATCATCTGTTCCGCAGTGGGCGGGACCCACAGCCTAGGCCCCATACGCTCGCCGTATTCGGCCAGCAGTTGGGCATCGATCTGGTCAGTCTTGCTGTTTTGCAACATCAGCTTGGCAAAGTTGTGGAAGCTTTTGGGGTTGATCACCGAGACCGGCAAGCCGGCGGCGTGCAATTCCATCGCAAGATCCAGGTAGTAAATACCGGTAGCCTCCATGACAACGCTCAGCGGCTTGAGACGTAGCAGCTTTTCCACAGCGGCCTTGCGACCTTTGGGCGTGTGCAGAATGTCTCCATTGCCTGCTGCTTTGCCGTTCTGCCGCCATCCCATGGCTGAACTGCGAGCACTGATATCTATGCCGACATGCGCATTCATTGCTTTTCACTTCCTTGGCTTTAGGTAAGATTGCACCTGGTTCCCCCGACCTCGAACTTCATGCCACTGCAACCTTGTAATGCGAAGTCCGACTTGTCGGCTTCTCGATACTCTTCGTGGTGGGCAATGAGGCGGGGGGGCCTCTCTACAGACAAGGTCAGGAGCAAATCCTGCCTTCAGGAGCGATCGGCCTCCCCCAGAAACGTACTTGCTGTTGAATGAATCCTTGAGCGTAACCTCTCTCATGGAATCAAGGTCAACATACAAGGAGCGAGCATGCTCGCGATGGTCGTCAACGATGACGAGGGCTATCTAAATGCCCGTGTTGTTCTGGCGTTTTTCGCGAGCATGCTCGCTCCTACAGGGCCCTCCGCGATCGGCCATCCATGGCCGTGCGCGGCTTTACGACAAGGTCAGCCGCACAGAGCCCGCGCTGCTGCGCGCCTTGGTGAGCGGCAGTGCGCAGCCCCTGACTCCGACGATTGAGGAGTTGGGCTGTTCTGCCATTTTGCCCGGCTGGCAACTGCGGGTCGTTGACGGCAACCACCTGCCTTCCAGTGAAAAACGTCTGGGTGCTTTGCGCCGTGAACGAGGTGCCGCCCGGCCTGGTTTTTCGGTCGTGGTTTACGACCCTGATCTGGACCAGGTCGTCGATCTCCAACCCTGTGAAGATGCTTATGCCAGTGAGCGCGTCGGTGTGCTGCCGTTGCTGGAAAACGCCAGTGCGGGCCAGTTGTGGATGGCGGATCGACTCTACTGCACGCTCCCGGTCATGGAGGCCTGTGAAGACGCCGGGGCTGCATTCATTGTTCGTGAGCCGAGTAAGCATCCGCGCCTGCTTCAGGAAGGCGACTGGCAGGAACCTGTCGCGGTCGCGACGGGAAGCGTGCGTGAGCAAATCATCGAAGTGAAAGGTGGACGTCAGTGGCGGCGTGTCGAGCTGAACCTGCAAAAAGCTACCGAATCAGGCGACACCACGTTGTTGTTCTGGAGCAACTTGCCTGAGACCATCAGCGCTGAGCAAATAGCCGACTTGTACCGTCGTCGCTGGAGTATCGAAGGGATGTTCCAACGCCTGGAATCGGTGCTGGACAGTGAAATCGCAACCTTGAGCAACCCCAAGGCGGCCCTGCTCGGGTTTGCTTCGGCGGTGTTGGCCTACAACGTGTTGTCAGTGCTTAAGCGCAGCGTTGAGCAGGCTCATCGCCAAACGCAGCCAGAGGGATGGGAGGCTTCGATCTTCCACCTGACCGTGCAAGTGCGTAGCGGTTATGAGGGCATGCAGATCGCGTTGCCTTCAGATTACTTATCACTTCAATCGACCTCAGAAACTCCGGCACAGCGCCTGTTGGCGCTGGCCAGGAATATCAAACCCAAACAGGTCGCCAAAAGCATACGCGGCCCAAAGGTGCCCAAGCCCAAGGAGTGGCTTGAAGGTAAGGCAGTGCATGCCCATGTGTCGACGGATCGGGTGCTCAAGGCCGCAAAAGTCAAAAGACCTTGAAAGGGATGGCCGTAAGGGCGAAACCATAAGTTGCCGTTACCGCAGGAATGGATATGTACTCAGTCAACAAATAATAGGTCGGCTGTGAGGCCGCCATCGCTGGCAAGCCAGCTCCTATGTATGGACTCGCCCCCACGGTCTACCCGCTTTTGAAAAACTGTCGCCCCGTTGCATCTATGTATCAGGCCTATTCATGGAAGCCGTCTTCGGCATCTGGCCAAAATTGGAAGAGCTCGTGGTATGCCGATTACAGTCAGGCCTCGAAGGCCAGTAGGAGCTTAGGCATCAATCCACGCCGGTCTTACCTGGGGTCAATTTTTTTCAACAAAGGGTCGGACAGTCAGTACCTCGGTGGCAGAACTCTGTCGCTCAGTGGCTCATCGTCGCTTGCTGGCCATCACCAGCGTGGCGACGATAAGTCTGATCATTCTGTAAAAGCACCCAGACGATTCGCAGGTTGCGGTTGGCTAGCCTGATCGCAGCCTCCTTACGGCCCAGCCGGCTCATCCAGCGCAACAAGCGGCGGTCATCGGGTTGCTGGGAATCAGGTCGTAGTTGTTGCAGCACCGCATGGGCTCCCTGGATCATCAGGCTGCGTAAATAGACATCACCTCGCTTGGTCATGCCCCCCAGCCGGACCGTCTGCCCGCTACTGTGCTGGTCAGGCACCATGCCAAAGTACGCGGCAAACTTGCGGGCATTGGGAAATCGCTCAGGCTTGCTTTCCTTGGCCACCAGTGCCGTGGCAGTGACTGGGCCGATGCCGCGCACAGTCATCAGTCGCTTCGCCGTCATGTCGGCGTTGGCGGCCACTTCCAGGCGTCCCGTCAGCACGCTGATGCGCTCGCCCAAATGGCGCCACTCGGCCAACAGTTCGTCGATCAGTTCACGCAGCAGGCCCGGCACCGGCTGGGTAGCATCCTCCAGTACCCGCGGTATTTTCTGGCTGATCGCAACATCGCCCTGCGCCAAAGCCACGCCGTGCTCGAGCAGCAGGCCGCGCATCTGATTACTGACGGCCGTGCGTCGACGCACATAGCCCTGACGAGCGCGATGCAACGCCTGCATTGCCAGTGCCGCAACGCTTTTGACCGGTACTGCGCAGATTTTTTCATCGCGACCCGCCCGCAAAATCGCCAGTGCATCGTTGCGATCATTTTTAGGCCCGCTGCGATGGGTGGCCACCAAACCGGCTGGAAGAATCCGCGCCAGGTTGCCTTGGTCTTGCAGCTGCCGGGCCCAGGCTTGAGCACCCGGACCGGTCTCCATCAAAATCACGACATGAGGCGGCAGCTGCCGGAGAAACTCATAAAACGCCTCACGCGACTTGATCCGCTGCTCGTAGCGCACTTGGCCAAGGACATCTTCACCGGCGACCTGAAAGACCTGCTTGGCCAGATCCACCGCTAAGGTTGTGCAGGCCGACAAATCGGAAGAAGACAGGGATTGATCAATCGAACTATGATTTTTCATGGACTCGCCCTCGCTGTCGTTGGCTGTTTAGACTGCCAGCGTGGCGCATTGACGCCTCGGCTGGGGCGAGTCCATCCAATTACCGTAGATCGGGTACGCCCGCGAGAGACGAGTTTTGCGCCCCTATCCGTGATCCTGCAAAAAACAAAAAGCCCACCGTATCGTGGGCTTTTTGATGGAAGGCCTGCCTTCAGGCATAACTCCTGAAGGCCACCGGAGGAATAAACGCTTCAAGCTCATCCTCCACGGCTTCGATTATTCGCTCGACGTCGGCGGCATTCATGACCGTCGAACAAGGGATACCGGCGATGGCGATCATGGTCTCGCCACTGGCCCGATCAAACAAACGGGCAATCATGCTGCCCGGGGCGTCCATGCTTGCCTCGAAACCCATGGGATGGAAATGCCAGCGCATCAGCTGGCAGGCATTTGGAAAAGTGACCTTGCTGAACCCTTTATTCATGTGTTGCCCACCTTCTTCATCGAGCGCTTCCATTAGCTCAGGTTAGGAGGGAGGAGCCTTCATTGGCTCAACCATTGACAGTCTTTAAAAGTAGCACCTGAATGTGAAATAAATGTGGATTTTTCAGGCCGTTTGGCAATTGCTGCGTTTTTTTTGATGCAGGTCACGGTTCGCGATCGTTTGGGCACCGGCCAGCCCCCATCAGCCATTGAAGGCGCGGGCAAACTTGGGCAAGCTCGGCACTTTTCGACGAGACCTTTCATGTACGCCGAGGATGATGGCCCGCTGCAAACCCAGGCCACGGGCGAGACGGTCATGCGTTACCACCTGCGCTGGAAACACCGAGATCTGGACGGGGTCATGGCGCTGTATCACCCCGAAGTCCAATACAGCGATTTTTTCCAGAACCGGGTGATGGGGCTGGCGCAGTTGCGTGACTATGTCCACAGCAGCATGCCCCGTGACCCGGATGAAGCGCTGGAACACTCGGACCGCATCCGCCTGGATGGCAACACCGCGTTCATCCAGTACCGCATCACCCTGCGCGGCGGCGAGGGGCTGGTGTCGTTTCGCGCCAGTGAAGCGATCACCGTGAAGGACGGGCTGATCTGGCGGGTCAACGAATACGCTTCGCTGGTTCACGAACAGCCAACCCGCAAAAACGCCGGCACTCAGCGCCCGGCGGTCAGTCGCCTGGGACTGTCGCCGCGCCAGTTGAGCTTCATGGCTGACGATCTGCAACAGTACTTTCAACGCCAGCAACCGTACCTGGACCCGGAGCTCGACCTGCAACGGGTGGCGCAGGAGTGCGGGTACAGTCGCAATCAGATTTCCTATCTGCTCAACCAGGTGCTGGGGCAGAGCTTCTATCGTTACGTCAACCAGGCACGCCTGCAGCACCTGCTCAACGCGCTGGATAGTGCCACGCCGCCGGTGCGTATCGACGAATTGGCGTTTGCCGCCGGTTTCAATTCACTGTCAGCGTTCTACAGCTGTTTCCGCCAGCACACCGGCCTGTCGCCCAAGTCCTACGTCAAACAAATTTCTTTGCGTGCACGCGCGCAAGACAGCGCCTGAACCCGCGCACTAGGATCAACGTCATCGAAGTCTGAGTGGCGGAGTCTTGCATGCCAGTGTGGCGCACTATCAGTTTGTGGATGGACCAACTCGACGAGCCCTTGGTGGCACGTGCGGCGCTGGAACAGGATCTGGATGTCGACGTCGCCATTATCGGCGCGGGGTACACCGGGCTCTGGACCGCGTACTACCTCAAGCGACAGGCTCCCGACCTGAACATTGTCATCATCGAGGCGCAAACCGCCGGTTTCGGTGCCTCGGGGCGCAACGGCGGGTGGTTGATGGGCAATCTGCTGGGCGAAGACCGGCTGCTCGCCGCCTCGGCACCCGAGCAACGTCGCGCTTCTTACGATTTGCTGCACAACATCCCTGATGAAGTGAAAATCGTCATCGAACGTGAAGGCATCGACTGCGATTATCGTAAAGGTGGCGCCCTCTACTGTGCCGCCCGCTATCCCGAGCAGGAGGCCAGCCTGCGCCAGTACCTGGACAAGCTGTACAGCCAGGGCCTCAACGAAAACGACTACTGCTGGCTCAGCCCGGAGCAGTTGGCGCAGCAGATCCGTTTGGCCAAGCCTTATGGCGGTATCTACGCGCCCCACGTCGCGACCCTCCATCCGGCCAAACTGGTCCGGGGGCTGGCGCGCGCCGTCGAGCGCATGGGCGTCAGGATCTACGAGAACAGCCCCGTGATCCATTGGCAGTCCGGCAGCCTGCGCACGGCCCAAGCCTCGGTGCGCAGCCGCTGGGTGGTGCCGGCGGTCGAAGGTTATTCGGTGACCTTGCCCCCGCTGGGGCGTTATCAGTTACCGGTGCAAAGCCTGATCGTGGCCACCGAACCACTGTCGGCCGCCACCTGGGACGAGATCGGCCTGAGTCGTGGCCAGGCGTTCAGCGAAAGCAGTCGCCAGGTGACCTATGGCCAGCGCACGGCAGACAACCGGTTGATCTTCGGCGCCCGTGGTGGCTATCAGTTTGCCGGCAAGCTGCGCCATGACTTTGACCTGACGCGCAGTGAAATCGAGTTGCGGCGTTATCTGTTCGGCGAATTGTTTCCACAGCTTCGCAATGTGCAGATCACCCATGGCTGGGGCGGCAACCTGGGCATGTCGCGGCACTTCAAGCCCCACATGCTGTGCGACCAGGCCAGCGGCATCGCCTTGTCCGGCGGTTATGGCGGGGAGGGTGTCGGTGCCAGCAACCTGGGCGGCAGGACCCTTGCCGACCTGATCCTGCAACGTGACACCGAGCGAGTCCGCCAACCGTGGGTGATTGCCCAGGGCGGTCTGGACGCGCTCAAGGCCTGGGAGCCCGAACCCTGTCGCTGGCTCGGCTACAACGCGATCATCCGTAGCTTCGTCCACGAAGACCAGACCCTGGCCAACCCGGCCAGCGCGCCATGGCGGCGCAAGCTTGCCAGCGGGGTCGCGGGGTTCATGGAAGGTTTCATGCACTAAACAGCGTTTTCCTCACTGACAGGTACTCCCATGCGCATAACGCAATTCAAGAACACCGCCACCCTGCAACTGCAAGAGTCGAACCCGGTCGCCGTACCTTTGGGCACGCCGGTGGCGGTGGCTTCGACCACCAGCGTCGAACGCGACGACGGCGTCGAGACCGGCGTCTGGGAATGCACCCCCGGTCGCTGGCGGCGGCAGATCCTCGCCCAGGAATTCTGTCACTTCATCCAGGGGCGTTGCACCTTCACCTCGGACGAGGGTGAAACCCTGCACATCGAAGCTGGCGATGCCCTGATGTTGCCGGCCAACAGCCTTGGCGTCTGGGATATCCAGGAAACCGTGCGCAAGACCTACGTTTTGATTTTCTGAATGTCGGTCCCTTGATTGCCTGCCGCTCTCCAACAACAAAAACAGCCCCACAGGAATCGACTCATGACCCCAAAGACACTGATCCTGGCGCCGCTGATGCTGGCCGCTTCCATCAGCCAGGCGGCCGATACCGTCAAGATCTACAACTGGTCGGATTACATAGCGCCAGACACCACGAAGAACTTCCAGAAGGAAACCGGCATCGCCTTCACCTATGACGTCTACGACAGCAACGAAACCCTCGACGGCAAGTTGATGACCGGTAAATCCGGTTACGACGTGGTGTTCCCGTCCAACCACTTCATGGCCCGACAAATCGAAGGGGGAGCCCTGAAAAAGCTCGACAAGGAGCAGTTACCCAACTGGAAAAACCTCAACCCGGTGCTGCTCAAGGCCTTGCAGACCAACGATCCCGGTAACGAGCACGGTTTCCCGTACCTGTGGGGCAGTACCGGCATCGGCTACAACGTTGCCAAGGTCAAGGCGGTTTTGGGCGAAAACGCACCAGTGGATTCCTGGGACCTGATCTTCAAGCCCGAAAACATGCAAAAGCTGCAAAAGTGCGGCGTGGCGATCCTCGACAATGGCCCGGAATTGCTCCCGGCCGCGCTGAACTACCTGGGCTTGCCACATCACAGCAAGAACCCGGATGACTACAAGAAGGCCGAAGCGCTGCTGGTGAAAGTCCGGCCTTATGTCAGCTATTTCCACTCGTCCAAGTACGCCAGTGACCTGGCCAACGGTGATATCTGCGTGGCGGTCGGTTTCTCCGGCGACATCCTGCAAGCTGAAAATCGTGCCAAGGAAGCCAAAAACGGCGTAGAGATCGGCTACTCGATTCCCAGGGAAGGTGCAGCCATCTGGTTCGACATGGTGGCCATGCCCCTGGATGCCCCGGACGAAAAGGCCGGCTACGCCTTCATGAACTACCTGTTGCGTGCGGACGTCATGGCCAGCGTCAGTAACTACGTGCACTACGCCAATGGCAACGAACAGGCCGACAGCCTGATCGACCCGGCTATCAAGAACGACACCAAGGTTTATCCGAGCCCGCAAATGATGGGGAAACTGTTTGCGCTCGAAGCGATGCCATTGAACATCGACCGGATCCGTACGCGCGTCTGGAACAAGATCCGTACCGGTAGCTGAATATTTTACCCAGGCCATCGGGACAGGACGTCCCGTTGCCTTTTATGTGCGTGATCAACTGACAGGTTCGACCGTGCACCTCATTTCACCTGCCCCCGGCATCTGCAACAGCGCATCGTTGCCGTCTTGCCAGAAGCTTTGGCTACCCTTGTAGTCCTTGCCCCTGTAAAGGGTTCCGGAAGGACTCGACACCTGTTCCAGCGTGGTCGAGGTATTCGCCCATTTCAGGTACACCACACCCGGATCGACCGTGAAGAACGTGGCGGCCACCAGCGCGCCAAGCCCTGCGCAACGAAAGGCCAGCGGACCTTCGGTGAGCCTGCCTGGATCCTTGGTCCGGGCAATGGCCGAGCCTTGGCGCAGCTGGTGTGCGCGCTCGGCATAGCGGCGAACCGTACACGACTTGGGATCGGCTTCGGCAGAACACTGATCGCGGGCGAGCAGCCAGAAGCGCTGGTCGATCTCGACTTTGTCTGGCCGCGGCACCGAATGCTCATCGGTGAGCGCCAGGCGATACAGCCGCGTCAGCTCGATATCCATCTGCGCCAGTCGAACGTCGCGACAGATAAGCTTTTCAACGGGCTCCCTGGCCGTGGCGCAGTCGAAGCTGGTATTGAACGATCGCGCGGGTGTCGCGGCGCTCGCATAGATACACATTGAAGCCCAAGCGCCGACCGCGAGGAGGGAGGTCAAAAGTGGCGTGACCATTTTCATTTCGACACCATCATTCGGTCGCACTGGGTCTATCGCAGTGTAAGGCAGTGCTCGAAACCTGCCACACCAAGGGTGAAGAGCAAAAACGATTCGCGGACTCAGTCTTCCTGGCGAATCGTGGCCACATCATCGGCCCTGACTTTAACCTTGGTCCCGGAAATGTCCTCGAACTCGAAGAAACCGTCATTGGTCTTGGTTTTTGGCATGTCCTTGGTCAAATACTGGGTGCCGTTCTGCAGGGTGACCACCGTGGGCGTCGAGCAGCCGGCCAGGGCGATAAAGGCCGCAACTGCAAAGGGAAACCCCAGATTCTTGATGTACATAATCACCTCTCATTGTTGAAAAAAACAGTGCGGCTGTCGCAAGCGAGTTTAGCTCTCTGGCGGTTGGTGCCACGGAACGGCAGAAAGTTCGACGCCCGGGGCAAAAAAACCTTACAGCGCCGCCGCTTATCCTTTTCCGTTTGCATGGGGCAGGGCGTTGCTGGTATCTGTATGCATAACCAGTGCTCGCTAATCGTGGCCTCTTTTCCCGTGACTGCAAATCCTCTTGACGATCCGTTCTACTACCTCAATAACTTCATGCAAGTGCTCGATTGGCTTGAACATCGCTATGCCGACGTGTTGAGCGTAGAAGAGCACCGCTTCATTCGCGACTTCAATGGCTTGCCTCGCGAGTCCCGGGCGCTGCTGGTCAGGCTGGTCATGCGCAAGGGCATTCATTTCCGGGCCAGCAAACTGCATTACGCCGAGATCGGTGAAATCGCCAGCGCAGCCCGGCCGTTACTGGCGCTGGGCTGGGTCGACGAGCGCCAGCCGATACCGGTCGAGGCGTTGTTCGAGGTATTGCTCAAGGCGGAAATACTTCAGTGCCTGGGCAACGCCATTGCTCAACCCAAGGGTAAAAAGACCGACTGGCTGCCGGCACTGTGCGAGCAGTTTCCTCAAGCGCAGTCCTTCAACGACTGGTGTCCGGCGTTGAGCGACCGCTTGTTCAGCCTGACCATCATGAGCCTGTGTGATCGCCTGCGCTTGTTGTTTTTCGGCAATCTCTACCAGGACTGGTCCGAATTCGTCCTGGCCGACCTTGGGATCTTTACCTATGAAAAAGTCGAGTTTTGCGCCGATTCCCGGGGCTTGCGCAGCCGCGAGGACGTCGACGCCTGCATGTTCCTCTACCACTGCCAGCAGCTTTTCGAGACCGGCGAGGCGGTGGCGGGCATTGTCGAGCAGATCAACGGCCTGGCGCTGAGCAACCCCTGGCTGCAGAGGCGTCGCGACAAGCTGTTGTTCCAGATGGGCCAGGAGTGCGAGCGCGTCGGTGATTTTTCCGCCGCGTTGACCTTGTACCGTGATTGCGCGTATCCCGGCGCGCGCGTGCGCATGATCCGTGTGCTGGAGCGCTGCGGTGAATATCAGCTGGCCCTGGACCTGGCCTGCCGGGCCGAACAATCGCCGCAAAACGCCGCGGAGCATCAACACCTGCTGCGTGTCCTGCCCAGGTTGCGTCGCAAGCTGGGCGGGCCGGCGGTCAAGCGTCCAGGCCCACGGCAGATGCTGCGCCTGGACCTGCAACTGAGCAGGACCGACCCTTTGTTGTCGGTGGAGGACTACGTGCAGGCGCACCTGGGCGAAGACTCGGCGCCGGTTCATTACGTCGAAAACAGCCTGATCAACTCGCTGTTCGGCCTGCTGTGCTGGCCGGCGATTTTCGCACCGCTGCCGGGGGCGTTTTTCCATCCGTTCCAGCGCGGTCCCGTGGACCTGCTGAGCGAAGACTTCCATAGCCGCCGGGCCGAGTTGTTCCAGGCCTGCCTCGGCGAACTCGACGACGGGCGCTACCTTGAAACCATCCGCGTGCGCTTTGCCGAAAAGTGGGGCGTGCAGTCGCCATTCGTGTTCTGGGGCGCACTCAGCGAGGCGTTGCTGGAGCAGGCGCTGGACTGCTTGCCCGCCGAACACCTCAGGCACTGGTTCAACCGGTTGTTGCTGGACATCAAGGCCAATCGTGCGGGCATGCCGGACCTGATCCAGTTCTGGCCGCAAGAAAAAACCTACCGCATGATCGAAGTCAAGGGGCCGGGCGATCGCCTGCAGGATAACCAGCTGCGCTGGCTGGAGTTCTGTCATGAGCACCGGATGCCGATTGCCGTGTGTTATGTGCAATGGGCGGAGCAGGGCGCTTGAGCTACAGCATCGCGGTGCGGGCGTTGTGTGAGTTCACCGCCAAGGTCGGCGACCTCGACTTGCGCTTCACCCCGTCGCCGACCGCGCTGGAAGGCATCGTCGGGCACCGCACGGTGGCGTCACGGCGCAGTGACGACTATCAGAGTGAAATCGCCCTCGAAGGTGCGTATCAGGGCCTGACGGTCAAGGGCAGGGCGGATGGCTACGATCGCGCGAAAAACTGCCTCGAAGAGGTCAAGACCTACCGTGGCGACTTGAGCAAGCAACCGGCCAACCACCGTCAACTGCATTGGGCACAGGCCAAGATCTATGGCTGGCTGATGTGCCACAAACTCAACCTTGCGCAGATCAACCTGGTGCTGGTGTATTTCGATATCGTCAGCGAAAAGGAAACCTGTCTGGTCGAGGCGTTCAATGCCGCCGAACTCGGGCAGTTCTTCGAACACCATTGCGGCCTGTTCCTGCACTGGGCCGAACAGGAAACGGTGCATCGCCAGGGGCGTAACCTTGCGGCACAACAGCTGGCGTTTCCCCATGCCGACTTTCGTCCGGGCCAGCGTCACCTCGCCGAGTCGGTGTTCAAGGCCGTCAGCACCGGGCGTTGCCTGATGGCCCAGGCGCCCACGGGGATTGGCAAGACCATCGGCACCCTGTTTCCGCTGCTCAAGGCCCTGGCGCCGCAGCAACTGGACAAGCTGTACTTCCTCACGGCTAAAACCCCGGGACGCAAGCTGGCCCTGGACGCCGCGCAGGTAATCCTGGAACGCGCCGATGCGCCGCCTTTGCGGGTGCTGGAGATGATCGCCCGGGACAAGGCCTGTGAACACCCGGCCAAGGCCTGCCACGGTGAATCCTGCCCGTTGGCCCAGGGCTTTTATGACCGATTGCCGGCGGCGCGCCAGGCCGCCAGCGAGCTGAGCCTGCTGAACCGGAGCGCATTGCGCCAGGTCGCCCTGGAGCATGAGGTATGCCCGTATTACCTGAGCCAGGAAATGGCTCGCTGGGCCGACGTGGTGGTTGCCGATTACAACTATTACTTCGATTTCAGTGCGCTGTTGTTCGGCCTGGCCCAGGCCAACAGCTGGAAAGTCGCGGTGTTGGTCGACGAAGCCCACAACCTGGTGGAACGTGGTCGGCAGATGTACAGCGCCAGCCTCGATCAATCGACCCTCGACGGCGTACGAAAAACCGCCCCCGAGGCGTTGAAAAAACCCCTGCAGCGGGTCAATCGCGAATGGAATGCCCTGCATAACCAGCAACTCGGAGCCTATCAGGCCTACGACAAGCCGCCGGAAAAACTGCTCCAGGCCTTGTCGTCGTGCAGCGCCAGCATCGGCGATTACCTGAACGATCATCCACAGGGACTCGACAGTGCATTACAGAGCTTTTACTTCGACGTGCTGCAGTTCTGTCGAGTGGCCGAACTTTTCGACCAGCAGTACCTGTTCGACATCAGCAAGCGCGACCTCGAACGCAAGCGCAACCTTTCGCAACTGTGCCTGCGCAACGTGGTGCCCGCCGGCTTCATCGGGCCGCGCCTGAGCGCTGCACGCAGCACCGTACTGTTCTCGGCGACCCTCAGCCCTCGCCACTATTACGCCGATTTGCTGGGTACCCCGACGAACACCGTGTGCATCGACGTCGAGTCGCCTTTTCATGCCGATCAGTTGCACGTACAGATCATCAACCAGATCTCCACGCGCTTCGTTCATCGCCAGGCCTCCCTGGCGCCGATCGTCGAGCTGATCGCCCAGCAGTTCATGCAGCGCCCTGGCAATTACCTGGCGTTCTTCAGTAGCTTCGATTACCTGCAGCAAGTGGCGCAGTTGCTCGCCGAGCGATATCCCGGGATCAATCTGTGGTCACAGTCACGGGGCATGGCGGAGGCGCAACGCCAGGCGTTCCTCGACCGGTTCACTGCCGATGGCCAGGGCGTGGGCTTCGCGGTGCTGGGCGGGGCATTTGGCGAAGGCATCGATTTGCCGGGTGCTCGCTTGATCGGCGCGTTCATCGCCACCTTGGGGCTGGCACAGCTCAACCCGGTCAACGAGCAGTTCAAGCGGCGCATGGCGGCCATATTCGGCGCAGGCTACGACTACACCTACCTGTTTCCCGGCGTGCAAAAAGTGGTGCAGGCCGCAGGCAGAGTGATTCGTACACAGCAGGACCAAGGCGTGGTGATGCTGATCGATGACCGGTTTGGCGAGAGCAAGGTCAAGCAATTGCTGCCACGCTGGTGGTCAATCGCACCGGCGGCTGTTCAAATGGACGGTTTATCGCATACTGCAGAAAAACAGCACCCGATGTGAGGGATCAATGAGAGAAGATCGAATCCGGGCCGGGAGCATTGAAGACAGGCGCCTGCGCCTGCTCATCGATGCGGTGGTTGACTATGCGATCTACATGATTGATCCCGATGGCATCGTTACCAGCTGGAACGCAGGGGCCAGGCGTTTCAAGGGTTATGAGGAGGCCGAGATTCTCGGCCAGCATTTCTCGCGCTTTTACACCGATGAAGATCGTCGTGCCGGCTTGCCCCAGCGGGCGCTGGACACGGCGATTCGCGAGGGGCGTTTCGAAGGCGAAGGCTGGCGTGTGCGCAAGGACGGCACGCATTTCTGGTCCCACGTGGTGATCGATCCGATTTACGACCCGTCGGGCACGGTCCTGGGGTTTGCCAAGATCACCCGTGACCTGACCGACCGCAAGATGGCCGAAGAGACCCTCAAGCAAAGCGAGCAACAGTTTCGGTTACTGGTGCAAAGCGTCACCGACTACGCCATCTACATGCTTGCCCCGGATGGCCGCGTGACCAACTGGAACCTGGGGGCCCAGCGCATCAAGGGCTACTTGCCCGAAGAAGTCATTGGCAAGCATTTTTCGCTGTTCTACACCCCTGAAGACCGGGCTGTCGGCTTGCCAGGCCGGGCACTGGAGATTGCGACGCGCGAGGGACGCTTCGAAAACAAGGGATGGCGGGTGCGCAAGGATGGAACCAGGTTCCTGGCCCATGTCGTGGTCGACCCGATCTGGGGGGACACCGGTACCTTGCTCGGCTTTGCCAAGATCACCCGCGACATCACCGAAGCGACCCAGGCGCAGCAGGCACTTGAACAAACCCGCGAAGCACTGTTCCAGTCGCAGAAAATGCAAGCCATCGGCCAACTCAGCGGCGGGATTGCCCACGACTTCAATAATTTGCTGACAGTCATTCTCGGCAATCTGGAAATCGTGCGCAAACGCCTGGCCGACGACCCGAAAATCATCCGTTTGCTCGATAATGCTACCCAGGGTGCGTTGCGCGGCGTGTCCCTGACCCAGCGCATGCTGGCCTTTGCCCGCAAGCAAGAACTCAAGTCCGAACCTGTAGAGCTCCCCGCCCTGGTGCAAGGGATTTCCGGACTGCTACGCAGCTCACTCGGGCCGTCGGTGGCACTGGAAACCCGTTTTCCAGCGCAGATCGAGCAGGTGTTGGCCGACGTCAATCAGCTCGAATTGGCGGTGCTGAACCTGGTCACCAACGCCCGCGATGCCATGCCCGATGGCGGAAAAATCGTCATCAGTGCCCGCGCCGAAACAATCGCTGATCAATCCCGATCCGCCCCGCTGGCGGGACGTTGTGTGTGCCTGAGTATAACCGACACCGGCGAAGGAATGGATGAAGCGACACTGGCCTCGGCGATGGACCCGTTTTTCACCACAAAAGGGCTTGGCAAGGGCACCGGGCTGGGGTTGTCGATGGTCCATGGCTTTATTGAGCAATTGGGTGGGCGATTCATTCTGAAGAGCCAGAAAGACCAGGGCACCACCGCAGAACTGTGGTTGCCCGTGGCCTCGGCGGGCTCGGTAGCGGCCCCCATTGTCGAAGAGCCGGTAGCGCCGGAAGTGCCTCGGCTGTGCATATTGGTGGTGGATGACGACAGCCTGGTGTTGACCAGTACCTGCCTGTTGCTTGAAGACCTCGGCCATCGCGTAATCACCGCAACGTCCGGTGCCCAGGGACTGAAACTGTTCGAGAATAATCCGGCGATTGATCTGGTCATCACCGACATGGCCATGCCGCACATGAGCGGCGCACAACTGGCGGATGCCATTCGCGCGGTCAAACCCGGCGTTCCGATTATCCTGGCCACCGGATATGCCGAGCGCCTGGATGGGTTAGCGTCCGGATTGCCGCGGTTATCAAAGCCGTTTACCCAACTGAACCTGGTGGAGATCATCGCCTTTTACGCGTTCATGGTCGGCTTTCAATAGGTCTATGGCGTTCATGGTTGAGTCTCTCCAGGTTGAGGGCAGCGCGAACGGTCTTTACCGCAGGACACTCATCGTGCTGGAGCATTTGTCGTGCCGCTTTGGACGCCTCCGTTAAGAGCTTAAAAATCAATGGGATATAAGCCCTAATGGCCAATAGGGGCCATGCAGGCTGCATGAGTCGGGGCTTTTGACTCATGCACTTCGCCACGGCAAGGATCGATCAAGCGGATGGCCGCTTTTGCCGTTCATAGTGGGCGAGGAGCGGTTGGGTGCTGATTCCGTGAATCAGAATGCTCAGGGCGACTACGGAAAGCGTGAGGTCGGTGCACAGGGTGGCCATCGACGCTGCGAGGTCGTGATTCAAAGCGTAGAACAGGTAGTAGAAACTCCCGATACCGCGAATCCCGAACCAGCCGATCAACAGCCTTTGCTTGCCGTCAAGCAAAGTGCCCCAGGGCACCAGCCCGACAATCAGTGGCCGGATCACGCAGAACAGCACCAGCGCAATCGCCAGTGCGCGCCAGTCCCAATGACCCACCAGCACCACCCCGAGCAAGGTCACCAGGAACACCTCCATGGCCCGTTCGACCAGGCTGCCAAAGGACAGCATGTCGCCGATCATGATCCCGGCCGCCACCTGCGCTTCCTCCATGTTCGCCACATCACCATGCACGGCAGCCTCGGGCTCGACGTTTTGATGACCGACCACCGGCTGCACCAGGTGCTCTGCCGGCGTCTGTGAGTGTCCCATCGATTTGACCTCGGCCCGACGCAGCCCCAGGCCCGCCGCGAACACCGACAGGAAACCGTAGCCATGTACCGACTCGGCCGCGACATACGCCAGGGCGATCAGGGCAAAGGTCAAGTAGTCGTTAGGCGACAGGGTGCTGTCGGCATTTCTGATGCGCATGGACAACGTCACGCGGCCAATGGCGCGGCCCATGCCATAGCCGACCAGCAATCCGGCGGGCACCGCCCACAGCAGGCGTTTGAGTGCCCAGTCATCGAGCCAGGCGGTGGAACCACCGCCGCCTTGCTGGATAAACAGCAAGCCCAGGATCACGAAGGGAAACGCAATGCCATCGTTGAGCCCGGCCTCACCGGACAGGCCGAAGCGAACTGCGTCGACGTCCTTGGCATCGTTGACCTGCACCAGCGAGGCCAGTACCGGGTCGGTGGGCGCCAGAATCGCGCCGATCAGCAACGACGGCCCCCACGGCAGGTCGAAGGCGTAATGCAGCAACAGGCAGACACCGATGATGGTCAGGATCATGACCGGTCCCGCCAGCCCGAAAGCCACGCGCCACTTACGGTCCCTGAGGGGCAGGCGCAGCTTGAGTCCACAGACGAACAACGAAAAGAGCACCGCGACTTCCGTCAGGTGCTCCATCCAGTACGCGGCATCCTTGATGTCCAGCCTGAGCCAGCCCAGCCCCGCCGGTCCGATGACTACCCCTAATGCCAGGCACACGGCCGAGGTGGTCACCGGCATCCAGCGCAGGTATGACGAGGTCAGTGCCAGCGTCAGCAGCACGGCACCCAGCACTGCGACCCAAGCAATGAAGCTCATGGCCGGGGATCATTGACTGACGGTAGCGCGCAAGTACTTCGGCGCTTCTTCTTCCTTGCGAATATCCGTCCGCGCGAAGTTTGGCTGAGTGAACAATTCGACGATAGGTGCGGACATGACGATCTCCAGGTATCGAAAGGCCCGCCAGGAAGGCCTATGCAGTGTAGAGCGCTGCAGGTATGGCCTGGTTCCATTTTTCAGGTGCATCGCGAAATCACAGGATCGGTTTGCCCCCGGTCACCCCAAATCGCTGGCCGGTGATGTAGCTGCCTTCATCCGAGGCCAGCAGCACGTAGATCGGCGCCACTTCCACCGGCTGGCCCGGACGGCCGAGCGGGGTGTTGGCGCCGAAGTTCTGTACCGTTTCCTCGGGCATGGTCGAGACGATCAGCGGCGTCCAGATCGGTCCCGGCGCCACACTGTTGACCCGGATATTCTTCGGTCCGAGCATTTGCGCCAGGCCGGCGCTGAAGTTGGCGATCGCGCCCTTGGTCGTGGCATACGCCAGCAGGGTGGGGTTGGGCATGTCGGAGTTGACCGAACTGGTGTTGATGATCGAGCTGCCGGGCTGCATGTGCTTGAGTGCCGCCTGGCAGATCCTGAAAATGGCGGTGATGTTGACGTCGAAGGTCATCACCCATTCTTCGTCGGGGATGTCCTCGAGATTTTCGTGGGTCATCTGGAACGCCGCGTTGTTGACCAGGATGTCGATGCGGCCGAAACGCTCGACCGTTTTCTCCACCAGGGCCCGGCAATGCACTTTGTGCGCCAGGTCACCCGGCAGCAGCAGGCATTGGCGGCCGGCCTGTTCAACCCAGCGTGCGGTTTCCTGCGCATCTTCCTGCTCATCAAGGTAGGCCACGGCCACATCGGCACCTTCACGGGCGAAGGCAATGGCCACCGCGCGGCCTATGCCGCTGTCGGCACCGGTAATGAGGGCGATCTTGCCGGTCAGTCGACCCGAACCTCGGTAGCTCTGCTCGCCACAGTCTGGGTACGGGTCCATTTTGCGTTGGGAGCCGGGGACGGGTTGGTGTTGTTTGGGGAAGGGGGGTTTGGGGTAGTCGTTCATTATCGATCTCCGGGTTCAAGGTTGGGCGGTCAAAGGGTTGACCCTGGCCTTTTGGGTGGAGTTCGGTTGAATGGCGATCCATTGCCGAAACCAATCTTTCAGGTGTACATATCCATTCCTGCGGTAACGGCCACTTATGGTTTCGCTTTTACAGCGAGTCACCTGGAAGAGCCTGTAGGAGCGAGCATGCTCGCGATGGAGGTCAACGATGACGCGGGGAGCCTGACACCCCGCGGTGCTCTCAGGTTCACGGACAGGCTCAGGGCGTGATGTGGCAAGAAAATCAAAAGCCAAAGCAAAAGCAAAAGCAAAAGCGAGGCGGCCTGACAGCCGACCTGATTGCAGGTCTGTTTGCGATCCAATTGTAGGAGCGAGCCTGCTCGCGAAAAATGTCCAGACAACGCGTTCATCCAAACAGGGCGCGTAATCGTTGACGTCCATCGCGAGCAAGCATCGCTCCTACAGGAAAACGTGTTCGCTTGAAATCAGGTCGGCTGTCAGGCCGCCTCGCTTTTGTGTTTGATCTGGGGCGCCCCGTTAAACCACGATGGCCGAACGCAGGCATTGCGTAGTGGCTAAACCGGCAGGACGCCGGTTTAGCCGCACTGGGCCATGGATGGCCCATCGCGGCGACCCACGGAGCAATGCCGGAGAGAGGGCATGCCGAGCCTAAGCGAGGCACCAAGTGGTGGGGCAAAGCCTTTTGCTTACTTTTCGGCGTTTGGAAAAGTGAGGCGCCGTAAGGGCGAAACCATAAGTGGCCGTTACCGCAGGAATGGATATGTACGCAGTCAACAAAAGATAGGTCGGATACACGGCCGCCTTCGCCGACAAGCTAGCCGCTACGGGGATCTGCGCCGGACAGATGGCTGAGCTAATATGCCCACCACTCAAACAAGAACAGGGCTCACCTCGCGCAATGTCGGAAAAAGACACCATTTCCATTCAGCTGGTGCGTGAAGCGCTGCTGCAAAGTTGCGCCCCGGGCGCGGCCACCGATGAGGTGTTGCACAAGGTCGGCATCGATCCGGCGTTGCTCGGCAGCAGCGACGCCCGTGTTCCGGCCAGCGGCTATGCGCGTCTGTGGCGCTTGCTGGCCCGGCGTGGGGATGACGAGTTTTTTGGCATGGACCCGCGCAAGCTCAAATCCGGCAGCCTGGAGTTCCTCTGTCGCTGTGCCATGGTCCAGCCGAGCCTGGCGGCCGGGCTCACCAGTGGTTTGAGTTTCCTGTCGTTGATGCTCGAGCGCATGCCCGCCGAGCTGGTCCATCAGCAAAGCCTGGCGGAAATCGTGTTGCTCGAAGACGACCATGAGCCGCGCCGGGCCTTCACTTACTTTACCTATTGGATGATCGTGCACGGCGTGGCCTGTTGGCTGGCGGGACGTCGAATTCCGATCCTGGCGATCGAGCTGCGCTGCGCGCAGCCGGATTTCTGCCATGACTATCAGGTGATGTTCTCCGAGAACCTGCGCTTCGACCGACCGCGCACGCGGATGATTTTTTCCGCTGACTGCCTGGGTTTGCCGATCAAGCGCAGCCTTGAAGAGCTGCGACGCTTCCTGGCCCATGCGCCGGCCAACATCCTGGTCAAGTACCGCGATCCGCAAAGCCTGGCCAGCCGGATCAAGCAGGACTTGCGGCAACTGCCCGCCGAACACTGGCCGGAGACCGAAGTCCTGGCGCAGCGCCTGTGCATGTCGGCCTCGACCCTGCGCCGTCGTCTGGCCGAGGAAGGCCAGACGTATCAGGGGCTCAAGGACAGTGTGCGCAAGGAGCTGGCTATCGCTTGGCTGGCCGAACCGGCCATCAGCTTCGCCGAAATCGCCACCCGGTTGGGCTTTGCCGATGCGAGCTCGTTCTACAAGGCGTTTCGCAAATGGTCGGGGTCCAATCCCGGGCATTACCGTAGTTTGATTCTCAACGAAACCAATTGATCCGGATTGATGGTCGTACCGGAGGGCTTCTTCGCCTGTAGGAGCGAGCATGCTCGCGATGGTCGTTAACGATAACGCGGGCATTCAGTCACCCCGCGTTATCGTTGACCACCATCGCGAGCATGCTCGCTCCTACAGGGAAGGCGCCCTCGCAGGCGCCACATTTCTCAATTCCTTGGCCAAACCAGTCAAGCAACTTGATAACTTTGACTATTGCCCGACACCCCGCGCAGAGCGAGTATTTCCCTGTTGGTTACGGTTCCCCCCATCTAACAAAAAATACAGAGGGATTCTGGCAATGCGCGATTACTTGTCTGCTGTTTCACAGTTCAATTATCAGCACACCGTCGATGCCGCACTCGCAGGCAATCTGACTGCCCTCAACGCCTGCATCGAGTGTTGCGACCGGCATGCCATGCCTGGGCGTATCGCGCTGTTCTGGGAAGGCCGTGACGGCACCAGCGCGACCTACACCTTCAACGACTTGCAGGACAAGGCCGCGCGCTTTGCCAACTTCCTGTTGGCCCAGGGCGTGAAGAAAGGCGACAAGGTCGCCGGTCTCCTGCCACGCAATATTGAATTGCTGATCACCGTGTTCGCCACCTGGCGCATCGGCGCGGTCTATCAACCTTTGTTTACTGCCTTCGGCCCCAAGGCCATCGAGCATCGCCTGGGCAGTTCCGGGGCCAAAGTGGTGGTCACCGACGCGGTCAATCGCTCGAAACTCGCGGAAGTCGCCGACTGCCCGACCATCGTCACAGTCGCAGGTGCCAAGGGGCAGGGCATAGTCCGCGGTGATTACAGCTTCTGGGCCGAACTGGCCAACCACTCCAATGTCTGCGAACCGGTACTGCTGACCGGCGAAGACCCGTTCCTGCTGATGTTCACCTCGGGCACTACCGGCCCTTCGAAAGCGCTGTCGGTGCCGCTCAAGGCCATCGTCGCCTTCCAGAGCTACACCCGTGACGCGGTGGATTTGCGCCCCGAAGACGCCTTCTGGAACGTGGCCGACCCGGGCTGGGCCTACGGCATCTATTTCGGCGTCACAGGTCCCCTGTCGATGGGGCACCCGATTACCTTCTACGATGGCCCGTTTACCCTGGAAAGCACCTGCCGGGTGATCAACAAGTACGCGATTACCAACCTCACCGGCTCACCGACGGCGTATCGCCTGTTGATTGCCGGTGGCGACGAATTCGCCAGGTCGATCAAAGGCAAGCTGCGCATTGTCAGCAGCGCCGGCGAGCCGCTGAACCCGGAAGTGATCCGCTGGTTCGCGGATAATCTGGAGGTGGTCATCCATGACCATTACGGCCAGACCGAACTGGGGATGGTGCTGTGTAACCACCATGGACTGGAACACCCGATCCATATGGGCGCCGCCGGTTTTACCTCGCCCGGCCACCGCATCGTGGTGCTGGACGACGACTACCAGGAGCTGGGCGTCGGCCAGCCGGGCATTCTGGCCATCGACCGCACCCAGTCGCCGATGTGCTGGTTCGCCGGTTACGAAGGCGCACCAACCAAGGCCTTCGTCGGCAATTACTACTTGAGCGGCGACACGGTCGAGTGGAATCCGGACGGCAGCATCAGCTTCGTCGGCCGTAGCGACGACGTGATCACCACCTCCGGCTACCGCGTCGGCCCGTTCGATGTGGAGAGCGCATTGATCGAGCACCCGGCGGTGGTGGAAGCCGCGGTGGTCGGCAAACCCGATCCGGAGCGCACCGAACTGGTCAAGGCCTTCGTCGTGATTTGCTCGCAATACCGCGCCACGCCAGAGTTGGCCGAAGAGTTGCGCCAACACGTGCGCAAGCGCCTGGCGGCACACTCCTATCCCCGCGAAATCGAATTTGTCAGCGAGTTGCCGAAAACCCCAAGCGGCAAATTGCAGCGCTTTATCTTGCGCAACCAGGAAATCGCCAAGGCTCAAGAGGCCACCGCGAAGAACGTTACAGCTTGAATCCAAGGAAACAATGATGCAGATCGAAAACAAGGTTTTTCTCGTCACCGGCGGTGCTTCCGGCCTCGGTGCGGCCGCCGCTGAAATGCTGGTCGCGGCCGGTGCCAAAGTGATGCTGGTGGACATGAACGCCGAAGCCGTCGCGGCCCAGGCCCAGCGACTGGGTGCACAAAGCGTGGTGGCGGACATCAGCGACGAAGCGGCGGCCGAGGCCGCGGTGCAGGCGACGGTCAAGGCCTTTGGTGGCCTCAATGGCCTGGTCAACTGTGCCGGCATCGTGCGTGGCGAAAAGATCCTCGGCAAGAACGGTCCACACGCGCTGGGAAGCTTCAGCCAGGTGATCAACGTCAACCTGATCGGCAGCTTCAACATGCTGCGCCTGGCCTCGGCGGCGATTGCTGAAACCGAAGCGGACGCCGATGGCGAGCGCGGCGTGATCATCAACACGGCGTCGGCCGCGGCTTACGACGGCCAGATCGGCCAGGCGGCGTACGCGGCGTCCAAGGGTGCGATCGTCAGCTTGACCTTGCCGGCCGCCCGTGAACTGGCGCGCTTCGGCATCCGCGTCATGACCATCGCCCCGGGCATTTTCGAAACGCCGATGATGGCCGGCATGACCCAGGAAGTTCGTGACTCCCTGGCTTCCGGCGTACCGTTTCCACCGCGCCTGGGCAAACCTGCCGAGTACGCCTCGTTGGTTCGGCATATCATTGAAAACAGCATGCTCAATGGCGAGGTGATCCGTCTCGACGGTGCCTTGCGCATGGCGGCCAAATAAGGAGGATTTGTCATGACTATTGCCAACGATCCGATTGTTATCGTCAGCGCCGTCCGCACCCCGATGGGTGGTTTCCAGGGCGATCTGAAAAGCCTCACCGCGCCGCAACTCGGTGCCGCCGCGATCAAAGCCGCGGTTGAACGTGCTGGCGTTGCAAGCGATGCCGTCGACGAAGTGTTGTTCGGCTGCGTACTGCCTGCCGGCCAGGGTCAGGCCCCCGCGCGCCAGGCGGCGCTGGGCGCCGGCCTGGATAAATCGACCCGTTGTACCACCCTCAACAAGATGTGCGGCTCGGGCATGGAAGCGGCCATCCTGGCCCATGACATGCTGGTGGCCGGCAGCGCCGAGGTTGTAGTCGCCGGTGGCATGGAAAGCATGTCCAACGCGCCGTACCTGCTGGACCGCGCCCGTAGCGGTTACCGCATGGGGCATGGCCGGGTACTCGACTCGATGTTCCTCGACGGCCTGGAAGACGCCTACGACAAGGGGCGCCTGATGGGCACCTTCGCCGAAGACTGTGCCGAAACCAACGGCTTCAGTCGTGAGGCCCAGGATGCGTTTGCGGTGGCTTCGACCACCCGCGCCCAGCAGGCCATCAAGGACGGCAGCTTCAAGGACGAGATCGTGCCGTTGACCGTCACCGTCGGCAAAGAACAGGTGACGATCAGCAACGACGAGCAGCCACCGAAAGCCAGACTGGACAAGATTGCCTCGCTGAAACCGGCGTTCCGTGATGGCGGTACCGTGACGGCGGCCAACTCCAGTTCCATCTCCGACGGCGCCGCGGCACTGGTGCTGATGCGCCGTTCCGAAGCCGACAAACGTGGCCTCAAGCCGCTGGCGGTGATTCATGGTCATGCGGCATTCGCCGATACCCCGAGCCTGTTCCCGGTGGCGCCGGTGGGCGCGATCGAGAAGCTGATGAAGAAAACCGGCTGGTCGCTGAACGACGTCGATCTGGTGGAAGTCAACGAAGCCTTCGCCGTGGTCAGCCTGGTGACCATGACCAAGCTGGAAATTCCTCATGAAAAACTCAACGTGCACGGCGGCGCTTGCGCCCTCGGCCACCCGATCGGTGCATCTGGCGCGCGGATTCTCGTGACCCTGCTCTCGGCCCTGCGCCAGAAAGGGCTCAAGCGTGGCGTTGCAGCGATCTGCATCGGTGGCGGCGAAGCCACGGCGATGGCTGTGGAATGCCTGTACTAACGCGGTTCCTGTAGGAGCGAGCATGCTCGCGATGGACGTCAGGGCACCGCGTTGAACCAGGCAGCCCTCATTATCGTTAACCTCCATCGCGAGCATGCTCGCTCCTACAGGGGCAACTACATTTTTAAGGAATGGTCATGATCCCCAATGACGAACAACAGCAGATACGCGACGCGGCCCGGGACTTTGCCCAGGAACGGCTGAAACCATTCGCCGCCGAGTGGGACCGTGAACACCGTTTCCCCAAGGAAGCCATCGCTGAGATGGGCGAACTGGGCTTTTTCGGCATGCTGGTGCCGGAGCAGTGGGGCGGTTGCGATACCGGTTACCTGGCCTACGCCATGGCCCTGGAAGAAATCGCCGCGGGCGACGGTGCCTGCTCGACCATCATGAGCGTGCACAACTCGGTGGGTTGCGTGCCGATCCTCAACTATGGCAACGACGATCAGAAAGAGCGCTTCCTCGAACCCCTGGCCAGCGGCGCGATGCTCGGTGCTTTCGCCCTGACCGAACCCCAGGCCGGCTCCGACGCCAGCGGCCTGAAAACCCGTGCGCGCCTGGAAGGCGATCACTACGTGCTCAACGGCTGCAAACAATTCATCACCTCCGGTCAGAACGCCGGGGTGGTGATCGTGTTCGCCGTGACCGACCCGACTGCCGGCAAGCGCGGCATCACGGCGTTCATCGTGCCCACCGATTCGCCAGGCTACAAAGTCGCCCGGGTCGAGGACAAGCTCGGCCAGCACGCCTCGGACACCTGCCAGATTCTCTTCGAAGACGTCAAAGTGCCAGTGGCCAACCGCCTGGGTGAAGAAGGCGAAGGCTACAGGATCGCCCTGGCCAACCTCGAAGGCGGGCGTGTCGGCATTGCCTCGCAATCGGTGGGCATGGCCCGGGCCGCGTTCGAAGCGGCCCGCGACTATGCCCGTGAGCGCGAGAGCTTCGGCAAGCCGATTATCGAGCATCAGGCCGTGGCATTCCGCCTGGCGGACATGGCGACCCAGATCGCCGTGGCGCGGCAGATGGTGCATTACGCGGCGGCTCTCCGAGACAGCGGCAAGCCGGCGTTGGTGGAAGCGTCGATGGCCAAGCTGTTCGCTTCGGAAATGGCCGAGAAGGTATGCTCGTCGGCGCTGCAAACCCTCGGTGGTTACGGTTACTTGAACGACTTCCCGCTGGAGCGGATCTACCGCGACGTGCGGGTCTGCCAGATCTACGAAGGCACCAGCGATATTCAACGCATGGTCATTTCGCGCAATCTTTGAAAAGGAACCCACTTGTGAGCTACGAAACGATTTTGCTGGAAACCCATGGCCGCGTCGGCCTGATCACCCTCAATCGCCCACAGGCGCTGAACGCGTTGAACGCGCAGATCGTCAGCGAACTGAACCAGGCCCTGGACGGCTTCGAGGCCGACTCGAATATCGGCTGCATCGTCCTGACCGGTTCGAAAAAGGCCTTTGCCGCCGGCGCCGACATCAAGGAAATGGCCGAGCTGACCTATCCGCAGATCTATATCGACGACCTGTTCAGCGACAGCGACCGCGTGGCCAACCGCCGCAAGCCCATCATCGCCGCCGTCAACGGTTTCGCCCTGGGCGGCGGCTGTGAGCTGGCGCTGATGTGCGATTTCATTCTGGCCGGCGACAACGCCAGGTTCGGCCAGCCGGAAATCAACCTGGGCGTGTTGCCGGGCATGGGCGGTACCCAGCGCCTGACCCGCGCCGTGGGCAAGGCCAAGGCCATGGAAATGTGCCTGAGCGGGCGCTTGATCGATGCCGTGGAAGCGGAGCGTTGCGGTATCGTGGCGCGCATCGTGCCGAGCGATGAACTGCTGGATGAAGCGCTGAAAGTCGCGGCGTTGATCGCTAAAAAGTCGCTGCCGATTGCGATGATGGTCAAGGAAAGCGTCAACCGTGCTTTCGAAGTGAGTTTGTCCGAAGGCGTGCGCTTTGAACGTCGGGTGTTCCATGCGGCGTTTGCGACGCAGGATCAGAAGGAGGGGATGGCGGCGTTTATTGCCAAGCGTGAGCCTGGGTTCGTCGGTAAGTAATTCGTTTACCGCCAAAAGATCGCAGCCTCCGGCAGCTCCTACAGGTATACACGAAACCCTGTAGGAGCTGCCGGAGGCTGCGATCTTTTGCTTTTAAACCAGGTAGTTCTTCAGTTCCCGGGCAATCACCATCCGCTGAATCTCGCTCGACCCTTCATAGATCTGCGTAATCCGCGCATCCCGGTAATACTTCTCGACCGGGTAATCTTCCAGATACCCATACCCGCCATGAATCTGAATCGCTGACGAGCAGACTTTCTCGGCCATCTCCGAAGCAAACAGCTTGGCTTGCGAGGCCTCTGACAGACATGGCTTGCCGGCCGTGCGCAGGCGTGCTGCGTGCAGGATCAGCAGCCGTGCAGCGTTCAGTTGCATGTGCATGTCGGCCAGCAGGTTGGCAATGCTCTGGTGCTCGATGATCGGCTTGTCGAACTGTACGCGATCGCGCGAATAAGCCAGCGCCGCTTCAAACGCCGCGCGGGCAATGCCCAGTGCTTGGGCGGCGATGCCGATGCGGCCACCTTCGAGGTTGGACAGGGCGATGGCCAGGCCCTTGCCGCGCTCACCCAGCAGGTTGGCTTCTGGAATGCTGCAGTTGTTCAACGTGACCGCACAGGTATCGGAGGCGCGGATGCCCATTTTGTGTTCGGTGCGGTCGACGATGAAGCCTGCGGTGTCCGTTGGCACCAGGAACGCCGAAATGCCGCGCTTGCCCAGGTCCGGGTCGGTCACGGCAAACACGATTGCCAGCTTGGCCCGTTTGCCGTTGCTGACAAACTGCTTGGCGCCGTTGATCACCCACTGGCCATCGCGCAACTCGGCGCGGGTGCGCAGGTTGTGCGCTTCGGAACCGGCTTGGGGTTCGGTCAGGCAGAAGCAACCAATGACCTTGCCGCTGGCCAGGTCCGCCAGCCAGGTTTGTTTCTGTTCTTCGCTGCCGTAGTTGAGGACCGGCCCGCAGCCCACCGAGTTGTGGATGCTCATGAACGCGCCGGTGGCGCCGTCGCCGGCAGAGATTTCTTCCACCGCCAGGGCATAGGCGACGTAGTCGACATAAGTGCCGCCCCATTCCTCGGGCACCACCATGCCCAGCAAGCCCAACTCACCCATTTTCGCCACCAGGGCGTCGTCGATCCAGCCGGCCTTTTCCCAGGCCTGGGCGTGGGGCGCGATTTCGCCACGGGCAAAGTCCCGGGCCATGTCGCGGATCATGACTTGTTCTTCAGTCAATTCGAGATCGTGCATGGTTTAGCTCCCGCTCTCATCGAAACCGTTGAAGAAGCTCGCTACGTGTTCGGCGTCCAGCGCCTGCAAGGTGGGCGGGTTCCAGCGCGGATTCTTGTCTTTGTCGATCAGCAAGGCGCGCACGCCTTCGATCAGGTCGCCGCGCTCGAACCACTGGCGGTCCAGGTGCAGCTCAAGGGCGAAGCACTGTTCAAGGCTCAGGTGCCGGCCGCGCCGGAGCATTTCCAGGGTCACGCCCATGGCCAGGGGCGAGCGGGTCTGCAGCAGGTCGGCGGTGGTCGTGGCCCACTCATGGCTGTCGGCGACCGTTACCTCACGCAGTTGCTCCACAATACTCGGCACATCGGGCAAGGCGAAGAAGTGGTCGATAGCCGGGCGCAAGGCGGCCAGTGGCGCATCGGGCAACTGTCGCACGGCGAGTTTTGCCAGCAGGCCCTGAAGGTCTTTCAGTGGTGTGTCATGCCACTCCAGTTGATCGAGTCTTTCATCCAGCGTGGTCAGTTTGCTGCTGTCCAGGTACCAATCGGCCAGACCGCAGTACAGCGCATCCGCCGCGCGGATCTGCACGCCGCAGACGCCCAGGTAAATCCCCAGTTCACCGGGGATGCGCGGCAAGAAGTAGCTACCGCCAACGTCCGGGAAATAACCGATGCCGACTTCAGGCATCGCCAGTCGACTTTTCTCAGTGACCACCCGCAAGTCGGCGCCTTGCACCAGGCCCATGCCGCCACCCAGGACAAAGCCGTCCATCAAGGCCAGCACCGGCTTGCGGTAATGATGAATCGCGAGGTCGAGGGCGTATTCCTCGACGAAGAAATCTTCGTGCAGCGTGTCGCCGCTCTTGAAACTGTCGTACAGCGAGCGAATGTCGCCACCGGCACAGAAGGCTTTTTCGCCGGCACCGCGCAGCACCACCGCATGCACCTGGTCATCCTGTGCCCAGGCATCGAGCTGACGCTGCAGATGGCGCACCATTTCCAGGGTGATGGCGTTAAGGCCGGCGGGACGGTTGAGGGTCAGGTGACCGATGTGGTTGCGAACCTCGGCCAGCACTTCATTTTGCGTGGCATCCATAGACGAAGTCCCCTTCGATAAAACCTGAGCAGTCATCACTAACTCCCTGCTTTTATTGTTCTTTATAGACAAGCTCGCGCGCGAGCGATGCCGGATCGTAACAGTGCAAATTTGCCTTGTACAACCGGGATATGTGCAGGTTCTTTCTGCATTTTTGCAGTGATTTTTGTAGGAGCGAGCCTGCTCGCGAAGAACGTCAGGGCACCGCGTTGATCCAGGCAGCCCTCGTTATCGTTAACGTCCATCGCGAGCAGGCTCGCTCCTACAGATAAAGCCGATTCAGGCGCTACGGCTTAACACTTCACCAATACTGCGCCGCTTGGCGTGCAACTCAATGGCATGGATCAGTTGTTCGAGGTCTTGCGGGGTGACGTCGAAGAAGGCCTCCATGTCCGCCAGGGCCAGTTTCAGATCCTGGGCGGTGATCGCTTGAGACTCCACGGGAGGGTGGTCGGCAGGAACCCCGGCGACCGGCTCGCTGGCACGCTTGGGATAGCGGATGCGTGTCAGGTTGTTGTAGGTCAGGGCGCTGAGCAGCATGGTCGATGCGGCGAGCATCACCGGGCCCAGGGCTTTCCAGTCCATGGCAATGGTCGCAGGGTCCGCCAGGACCAGCAGCAATGCCAGCGCCCCGGCCGGCGGGTGCAGGCAACGCAGCCAGCACATCAGGATCAACGCCATGCCCGCCGCCAGGCAAGCGCTGCCCAGTGTCCGGCCCAGCACGTGGGCCACCAGCAGTGATACCACTGCGGCGCTCAAATAGCCGCCGAGTATCGACCAGGGTTGCGCGAGCGCGCCGGAAGACACCGCAAACAACAACACCGCCGAGGCACCTAGCGGGCCGACCAGATGCTGCGCCACTTGCATGCCGAATACCTGACCGCACAGCCAGACGCTCAACATCGTGCCCAGCGCCATGCCGATGGCGGCGCGACTCCATTCCGAAGGGCGGGTGTTGATAGCGGCGGGCAACCAGCGAGCAAGCATGAACATCGTTCCATTAAAAAACCGAGGAAAAAAAAAGGCTTGCCTGGGAAACCCAGAAAGCCCTTGAAGTTGTTCCAACTATTGGGGAGGAACGGCGACAGTGTGTCGCGCATTACCGATGCTGACAAATTCATATTAATGAAGCTTCAGTTCATTATTTCTGATGTATCGCCACGCGCCGGCCACCGTTAAGCGATCCATCGCGACAAACTGAACTTCGCCAACTGCGATTGCCGCAGGCTGCGATCTTTTTCGAGATCAAGATCAAAAGATCGCAGCCTGCGGCAGCTCCTACAGGGTTGTGTGTTGTCAGGCGACCACCTGTGCCGCAGGCCATTGCTGATAAGGAATTGGCAACTTGCGCGACTCGCCGCGGCCCATCGGGAAGTACATGAAACCATTGCGCGCCAGGCGCTCGGCATCGTACAGGTTGCGGCCGTCGAAGATTACCGGTGCGTTCAAGCGCTGACGGATCAGATCAAAATCCGGCGCCTTGAATTGTTGCCACTCGGTGCAAATGATCAGCGCGTCCGCACCGTTGAGCACCGATTCCGGCGTGCCCATGAGCATCAGCCTGATTTCATCGGGGTACAGCTGCTGGGTTTGCTGCATGGCTTCGGGGTCGAATGCCCGGACATTGGCACCTGCGGCCCATAGCGATTCGAGCAGTATGCGGCTCGGTGCATCGCGCATGTCGTCGGTGTTGGGCTTGAATGCCAAGCCCCAGACGGCGAAGGTCTTGCCCCGCAGTTCGCCTTTGTAGAAGGCCTTGAGGCGCTCGAACAGCTTGTGTTTCTGCCGCTGGTTGATGGCTTCCACCGCTTGTAGCAGGTCGCTGGAGCAATGGGCCTCTTCGGCGCTGTGGATCAGGGCACGCATGTCCTTGGGGAAGCAGGAGCCGCCATAACCGCAGCCGGGGTAGATGAAGTGGTAGCCGATGCGCGAGTCGGCGCCGATGCCCAGGCGCACCGATTCGATGTCGGCACCCAGGTGTTCGGCCAGCTCGGCGATCTGGTTGATGAAGCTGATCTTGGTTGCCAGCATGCAGTTGGCGGCGTATTTGGTCAGCTCGGCACTGCGCAGGTCCATGAACATGATGCGTTCATGGTTGCGGTTGAACGGCGCGTACAGGTCACGCATCACGTCACGCACTTCTTCGCGTTCACAGCCTATGACGATACGGTCCGGGCGCCGACAATCGGCCACGGCCGAGCCTTCCTTGAGAAACTCGGGATTGGAGACGATATCGAACTGCAACAGGCGCCCGACCTTGATCAGGCACTTGTCGATATGCGCGCGCAGGGCATCGCCGGTGCCCACCGGGACCGTGGACTTCTCCACCAGAATCAGCGGTTGTTCACGGTGCCGCGCCACGGCCTCGCCCACCGCCATCACCTGACTCAGGTCTGCCGAGCCATCGTTGCGGGACGGCGTACCGACCGCGATGAACAACACCTGGCCATGTTGCACCGCGAGTTTCTCATCGCTGGTGAACTGCAACCGACGGGTATCCAGGCCTTCGCGCACCAGGCTGGCCAGCCCCGGTTCGAAAATGCTCACGTGGCCTTGTTGCAGCGACTCGACTTTGTTTTCGTCGACATCCATGCAGACCACGTCGTGGCCGACTTCAGCCAGGACGGCGGCTTGCACCAGGCCAACGTAACCGCTACCAAATACACTGATTCTCATGGTTTGCTCCTGCCCCGATCGAGTCCGGTCAAGGTTTAGCATCGCCATGTTTCAGTTCGTCTATCGTGGCCGCAGGGGCCGTTGTCGGCACAGCATTGACTTTCCCGGCCATGACCGGCAGCGTAGCGGCCATCCCTGTCTCCATGGCGTTTTCTGTTTCCTCTTTATCCAAGGCCGTTTCGTTTGACTGACTTACCCGCAACTGATCCAAGTGCCCTCAGACCCAATCCGCTCACCCTGTATCTGGCGCGACTGGCGCCCTCCAGCCAACTGACCATGCGTTATGTCCTGCAGGACGCCGCCGACCGCCTGGGCTTCGAAGAGGTGAATGTCGAGGAGATTGCCTGGCACAACCTGCAGCCCGAAGATGTCATCGCCCTGGTCGCCGCCTTGCGCACCGACGGTTATGCGCCCAACACTTCGTCGTTGTACGTCAATGCGGTGCGCGGGGTGATGAACGAAGCATGGCGCATGAGCCTGATCAGCCAGGAACACTTGTTGAAAATGCGCTCGGTCAAGGGTATTGCCGGCACGCGCCTGTCCCAGGGGCGCAACCTGCGGCGCTCATTGATCCAGGAATTGATGGAAGTCTGCGCCGCCGATCCGAGGCCACAAGGCCTGCGGGACGCAGCCATCATCGCGATTCTGTACGGTTCGGGCATGCGCAAATCGGAGTCGGTGAACCTCGACCTGAGCCAGGTCGACTTCAATGAGCGCAGCCTGCGCGTCACTGCCAAGGGCAACAAACAGTTGATCAAGTACGCCCCGGCCTGGGCTTTCGCCAAACTCGATGCCTGGCTGGAACTGCGCCGCGCGATGCTCAAGGAAGGCGAAGAGGACGACCCATTCCTGTTCAATCGTATCCGTCGTGGCAGTCACATCACCCGCGAGCGCATTACCAAACACGCGATCTACTACATAGCCCGGCAGCGGGGCGCGCAGGTGGGGGTGAAAATCATGCCCCATGATTTTCGCCGCTCGTTCATCACCCGGGTGATTGAAGAACACGACCTGTCCATCGCGCAAAAACTGGCGCATCACAGCAATATCCAGACCACGGCCAACTACGATGTGCGCGACGACAACGAGCGGCGTCGCGCGGTGGATCGCTTCGACCTTTGAAGGCCAAGGGCCAAGGTTTAGGGATCAAGGCTCGCTCAGCACATGCGCGTGGCCGATGGTCGAGACCTGGACTGCGCTGCCGGCAGGCGGTGCATACATGCCGGAGCTGCGTACCAGCAAAGTGCGCCCGATGGGCTGGTCGGGCGCGCGAGGCTGCAACTCCACGGTCAAGGTACAGGTGTTGCCGCTGAAATCGCGATCAATCACCCTGGCACGGCAGCCAGTGACACCCCTGGCGTCAGGCAGGAAACTGGCGAGTTGCAACTGTTCGGGCCGCAGCATGATCTGCGCGCAGTGGTTGTTGCGATGATTGTTGACCGGTATCCGGCCCAGGTCGCAATGCGCCCAGCCAGCCTCGATCCGGGCCGGCATGACCACGGCGTCGCCGAGAAACAGCGCGGTCTGTTCGTCCTCGGGGTAGCGATAGAGGTCCAGCGGATGGCCTGACTGCACCAGCCGGCCATGTCGCATCACCGCCAGTTGATCGGCGAAGGACAAGGCTTCGCTCTGATCATGGGTGACCAGGATGGTGGTGACACCCGCGTCTGCCAGCAGGCGGGCGACCATCTTGCGCATGACGGCGCGCAAGCCGGTGTCGAGTGCCGAAAACGGCTCGTCCAGCAACATCAGGCGAGGCTGCTGCGCCAGCGCCCGTGCCAGCGCCACACGCTGCTGCTGGCCGCCAGACAGCTCGTGAGGCCAGCGCCCGGCCATGTTCGAATCGAGGGCCACACTGTCCATCAATTGAGCGACACGCTCATGCTTTTCGTTGCCTTTGATCGACAACCCGAAGCCGATGTTGGCGGCCACGGTCATGTGCGGGAACAAGGCGCCGTCCTGCGGGACATAGCCAATCAGGCGTTGGTGCGCCGGTACTTCATGGGTGCTGTCGACCAGGATTTGCCCATTGAGCGACAAGCGGCCGGAGTCCGGGAACTCGAAGCCGGCAATCATCCGCAGCAAGGTGGTCTTGCCCGAGCCCGAGGGACCGACAATGACCGTACGGCTGCCGCTGGGCACCGACAGACTGACGTTATCCAGAGCTCTATGGGCACCGTAGGATTTGTTCAGTGAATGCAGTTCAAGAGTGTTCATCGGCCAGCCGTTTTTTTCGATTGGTGATAAAGGAGCCCGGTCAACGGCAGCGACAACAGGATCATCAGCAGGGCATAGGGCGCCGCCGCGACATAGTCGATTTCGCTGGTCATGGCCCAGAACCCGGTAGCCAGGGTCCGCGTGCCATTGGGCGCGAGCAACAGGGTGGCGGTCAGTTCATTGCTGATCGCCAGAAACACCAGCGCAGCACCGGCAGCCGCACCCGGAGCGGCCAGGCGCAGGGTGATCAGCCACAACGCGCGGGCAGGGGAGCGGCCCAGGCTGCGCGCCATATTCTCCAGTTCCACGGGCGCTTGGGCGATGCCAGCGCGCAAGCTCACCAGGGCCCGGGGCAAGAACATCAGCAGATAAGCCAGCAGGACGGTGATGGTTGTCTGGTAAATCGGCCGGGCAAAATGAATGGTCACGGTCACCAGGGCCAACGCCACGACGATGCCCGGCAATGAACTGGTGATGTAGTTACAGCTTTCCAGTATCCGATGCAGGCGTCCTGGGTGACGGATCGACAGCCAGGCAATCGGAATGGCGGCGCAGGTGGTCAGGGCTGCGCCCGCGACGCCCAGCAGCAGGGTCTGTTGCAGCGCCGGCATAAGCTCGCCCAGGTCCCAGGCCTGCACGCCTCCGGCGACCAACCACCGGCCCAAGGTGATCAAGGGCACACCCAGCGCCAGGGTGCAGGTGGCGCTCTGCAAGGCCAGCGCGAGCACCCTGGCCGGGGTTTTCAGGCACACCACCCGTTGCTCACGGGCGCTGCCCGAGCCCACGCGGGCATAGCGCGCATGGCCCCGTGCGGCGGACTCCACGGTCAGCATCACCAGGCAACACAGGGCGAGCACACTGGCCAGCATGTGGGCGGCAGGCCCGTTGAAGGTGGATTTGAACTGATCGAAGATCGCGGTGGTGAAGGTGTCGAAGCGGATCATCGCGTACAGGCCATACTCGGCCAGCAGATGCAAGCCGACCAGCAACGCGCCACCGCAAATGGCCAGGCGCAACTGCGGCAGCACGACGCGAAAAAACACCGCCCACGGCTTGAGTCCAAGCGATTCGGCGACATCCTCAATGGCCGGGTCGAGGCGACGCAGCGTCGCGGCAATCGGCAAGTACAGAAACGGGAAGTAGGCAATGACCGACACCAGCACCCCGGCGAACAACCCGTGGATCGGCGGCACCAGGCTGACCCAGGCATAGCTGTGGACAAAGGCCGGCACCGCCAGGGGGGCCGTCGCCAGTAACGACCACCAACGCCGCCCCGGCAAGTCCGTGCGCTCTGTCAGCCAGGCCAGTGTCACACCCAGCGCCACACAGAGGGGAATCGTCAGCACCACCAGCAACACGGTGTTGGTCAACAACTCGCCCACCCGTGGCCGGAACACCAATGTCACCACCGTGGACCAGCCGGTCTGCAAGGACGCGCCGATGACGTAGGCAATCGGCAGCAGCGCCAGCAACGACACCAGCACCGACAAACCGACCACCCACGCACCACCGCGGCTCGCGAACACGCCGCGTGACCGTCTACGCAAATTTGCGGGTAACGCTTGGACGGCACCCGCCGGCAGGATTTCAGGCATCAATTAAAGCAGTCCCGCCTGAGTCATCAGCTCCACGGCTTTTTTACTGTCGAGTTTCGAGGCGTCGACG
Organism: Pseudomonas sp. LBUM1649; assembly: GCF_059716155.1. Taxonomy (NCBI): domain Bacteria; kingdom Pseudomonadati; phylum Pseudomonadota; class Gammaproteobacteria; order Pseudomonadales; family Pseudomonadaceae; genus Pseudomonas; species Pseudomonas sp. LBUM1649. Next base: position 3,440,470 of record NZ_CP166807.1, on the reverse strand, counting down.
GACGGCGCGTCGAGCTGCTGCAAAGGCACCAGTTTAGGGTTGGATTCGGCGTTCTTGCCCACGGCGTATTCAAACGACTTGCCGTCCTTGAGGATGGCTTGGCCGTCCTTGCCGGTGATCCACTTGAGGAACGCCTGGGCTTGTTCCTTGTGTTTGCTGGAGGCCAGGACGCCGCCACCTGAAATGCTGACAAACGCCCCCGGGTCCTTGTGTTTGAAGTAGTGCAGGGCAGTGTTCTTGCTGTTCTCGCCGGTCTTGGCCTGATCGACGAAGCTGTAATAGTGGTAGATCACGCCGCTGTCGATCTGCCCGGCGTTCACCGCCTTGAGCACCGAGCTGTTGCCCCGGTACGCGGTGAAATTGGTTTTCATCGCCTTGAGCCAGTCGAGGGTCGCGGCTTCGCCTTTTTGTTCCAGCATGGCGGCAACAATCGCCTGGAAATCGGCGCCACCCGGGGATGCACCCCAGCGGCCTTTCCAGCTTGGCGCGGCGAGGTCCATGATCGATTTGGGCAACTGGGCTTCGGGCAGTTTGCTCGAGTTGAAGACGAACACCGTGGAACGCGCAGCGATCCCTACCCATTTACCGTGGGCCGGGCGGTAGGCCGCATCGACTTGTTCCAAGATGGTCTTATCGACGGGTGCAAACAGGCCCGCGTTGTCCACCAGCACCATGGCCGGGGAGTTTTCGGTGAGGAATACATCGGCCGGCGAATCGGCCCCTTCCTGCACGATCTGGTTGCCCATTTCGGTGTCATCGCCATTGCGCAAGGTCACCGCAATACCGGTTTCCTGTGTAAACCCTTCGACCCAGGATTTGGTCAGGCTTTCATGCTGTGCGTTGTAGACCACGATGCCGACGGTATCGGCTGCGTACGCGTGACCAGCGCTCAGCAAAGCGGTGGCCAACAAGGCCTTTTTGAGGAACGAAGGGATAGGGGATTTCATGCAGCGCCAACTCCTGTTTTTTTTAGTATTGCAGGCGGATTCGTGCGAATCGACAAAAGAAGGACGTCAATTATTGTAGATCAATACGAATCATTTGCAGATTTAAGGCGCGGCTAATGCAGAGCCGCGAATTAGAAAAAATTGTCAAATCCTCCAATTAAAGAAACCTGTGGGAGCCTTTGTGGCGAGGGGATTTATCCCCGTCCGACTGCGCAGCAGTCGTAAAACCATTGTCCACGATGTACCTGATACACCGCGATTTTAGGTATGGGGGCCGCTTCGCAGCCCGACGGGGATAAATCCCCTCGCCACAAAGGCTCCCACAGGAGATTGTGTTACGGGCTGGCATTTGCCGAAGGACAACCTTTTTGCGTGCCAGCCGCTGCCTGGCTGATCAGCGCGGCCAGGCGCCTGACGTTGTTCTGCTGTGCCGCTACCAGCTCATCGATCGATGGTCCTGAGGGCGTCTGCAGGGTGCTGCGGCAATTTTCCATGATGTTTTCATGGCCATTGCTGCTACGAAGGCGCCATTTCACGTCGAGCAATCCATACTGGCCGGGAATCGAATCAAAGCGCTGTACCTCCAGGCGCACCGACACCTTGCGTTGCGGATTGTTGTTGATCATCTGTTCGACCAAGGCACTGCGCAATTCATCCACCAGGCTGGCACTCCACCATTCGGTTTCCAGGATCGCCATGCCGGTATTGCCCTGGCGTACGACGATCTGCGGGCGATCGACCTGCGGCGGGACAGTGAGCATCTCAATCTGGATATCCGCGGTACCGCGTGAACTGCCTGCCGGTTGGGCTGGGGTCAAGGTGTGGAACTGGATCGGATCGCTGCGGCACGCAGCGAGCAACGACAACGCGGCGACCAACGTGATTTTCAGCGGAAAAGCCATGAATGTTGCTCCTGTGGTCATTTGCTCGGCGGCCCTTGCATATCGATCGGCGCGGCGTTGTTCGGACGACCGCGAATCAACGATTCCGGATGCCGGCCCAGATAATCGGCGAGATCACGCAAGGAGCGCGACGTGCGTCCGAGATCGTCCATGGTCTGGTCCAGTTTTTCCCGTTGTGGCGAGTCTTCGGCAAGCGTCGAATTGGCCGATTGCAGGGTCGTGCTGGCCGATTGCAGGGTTTTGCTGACGTCTCCCAGGGTGCTTTGCACGATAGGCAGGGTCTTGGCGTTGAATTGCGTCAGGCCTTTGCGCAGTTCGACGAGGTTGCTGTCGAAGTTGTTGGCAATGCGCTCGATTGGCAGTTGATTGATCTTGTTGACCATGCCTTCCAGTTTTTCCTGCAACTGCTCAAGGCTGCCGGGAACCGTTGGAATCATGACGGGGCGGGCGGTTGGGTCAAACGCGACTTTCTCCGCTTTGGGGTAGAAGTCGAGCGAGATGTACAGCTGACCGGTCAACAGATTGCCGCTACGGGCCTGGGCGCGCAGGCCGTTCTCAATGAAAGTGCCCATCAGGCGTATGCCTGCGGCTTCGTCATTGGGATCATGCTTTAAAACCTCGAGCATCTTGGTGTGGGCCTGGCCGAGTCGTTGCGGGTAGATCATGATTCCGACATTGAGCGGAAATGTACGCTTTTTCGCGTCGAAATCCAGATTGATCGACACGACTTTACCGACTTCCACGCCAAGAAATTCTACCGGCGCATCGACCTTGAGTCCGCGCAGGGCCTGATCGAAACGCAAACTCAGGTACTGTCCCTTGCCGCTGGGCGGGGCGAGGGCGGTTAGCTGGTCTTCGAACAGGTCGAATGTTTTTGCCTCGGTGGCCGGTTGATCGTTGGGGTTGTATTGCGGAGCGCGGAAGGCGATGCCGCCCACCAGGATGGATGACAACGATTCGGTTTTTACCGAAAAGCCGTTGGCGCCGACATTCAAGTCGATCCCGCTGGCGTTCCAGAACCGGGTGTTTTCGGTGACGTAGGCATCATTGGGCGCATGAATGAAGACCTCGATGTTCACCCCTTTACCATCGGCGTCCAGGGCGTAGGCCACCACCTGGCCGACAGGAATCTTGCGGTAGTAAACGGGAGAACCGATGTCCAGCGAACCGAGATCCTCTGTGTGCAAGATGAAACGCTTGCCCGGTTCGCCATAGGTGATAGGCGGCGGGTTTTCCAGGCCCTTGAAGTTCTTCGACCTTTTATTGGATTGACCGATATCGGCGCCGATGTAATCACCGGACAACAATGTGTCGATACCCGACACGCCACCGGCCCCGATCCGCGGCCTGACAACCCAGAACTGCGAGTCCTCGCGGGTAAAGGTTTCTGCCTGTTTTTCCAGCTTGACCGTGGCGTTGACACTCTTCTGGTCGTCGCTCAGCTCAACGTCCGAGACATGGCCGATCACGACGTTGCGGTACTTGACCTCGGTTTTGTTGGCTACCAGTCCGCTGCCGGTCTTGAACGTTATGGTAATGGTCGGCCCTTCCTGCAACATGCTGTGGACCACCAGCGAGATCCCCACCAGCACCGCGACAATCGGCACGATCCACACCAGCGAAACGCTGAAACGGCGGGTCTTGATGGGAGCCTGCCCGGGGGCCTGTGGCCCGTCAGTGGCTTGTGACTTCATCCGTGACCTCCTCATTTGGGTTATCTCGCGCTTGGTCCGGTTGTTTATCCCAGATCAGGCGCGGGTCGAAACTCATTGCCGCCAGCATGGTGAACACCACCACCAGGCCAAAGAACAGAATGCCTGCGCGCGGCTCGATGTCGGCCAGGGCTTGAAATTTAACCAGCGACGCCACCAGGGCCACGACAATGACGTCGAGCATCGACCAATAGCCAATAAGTTCGACGAAACGGTACATCTTCGAGCGCTCCTTGCGCGCCCATTGGCTGTCGCGCTGAACGGTCACCAGCAGCAGCGTCAGGGCGACGAACTTGACGCCTGGCACCGCGATGCTGGCGATGAAAATGATCAGGGCGATGTCCCAGGCGCCGTGCTGCCAGAACTCGATCACGCCGCTCATGATCGTGCTGTCGGCGCCATTGCCGACCATTTTGGTGTTCATCACCGGCAACAGGTTGGCCGGAATGTAAAACACCAGGGCCGTCAACATGTAGGCCCAGGTACGGGTCAGCGAATTATTCTTGCGCCGATGCAGCGGTGCACCGCAGCGCTCGCATTCGTGGGGATTGTGGGTCGTGTCGCAGGCCAGCCCACAGCTGTGACACAGGCACAGGTTGAGTTCGCTGGCGACCGGAGGCGTTGTCATAGGCTATCCCACAATTCGCGGATATCGCGGCCGGCGAGGCGGATCATCATCAGGCTGAGGATGGCCAGGGCAAACAGACCGATGCCGGGCAGTACATCCAGCAACCCGGCGAGCTTGATGACCGCGACCATTGCCCCCAGCAGACAGACTTCCAGCATGCTCCAGGGCCGAAGGGTTTCCAGCCAGCGCATGCAGTACCTGAAACCGGGTGAGCGCCGATGGGCGAGGGCGAAACTCAGGACCCAGATCAATAGCAACAACTGGAAAATCGGCGCGATGATCATGGCGATCGCCGCCACCATGGCGATGAATGTGATGGGGCCCAGGCTCAATGCCAGCACCGAATCCCAAAGTGTTGCGCTATTTTTCAGGCCTTTGAGGCTGATGCTCATGACTGGATAGAAGTTGGCAAAGATCCACAGCATCAATGCCGTGAAGGTCAACGCCAGGCGCTGTTCCACCGTCAGGCCGTTATAGCGCTGAAGCACACCGCCGCAGCGTGTACACAGGGTTTTCTGATGTTTGGCGAGCGTGACTTTTTCATACACGCAGTCGCAGTGCTCGCAGATGATCAGTTGATCAGTAGTTGCCATGGGTCAGGCTCAATAGGAGGCAGGAAGTTCAGAGCACTCCCTCAATATAGAAGTGACTCGCAATTGAGCAAATCGAAATAAGGCATGTCGGGTCGCCGCATCGTAGTGATGTCGGCCTGACAGCCGACCAATCTCTCGCGGCTGTACCCGATCTACTGTAGGAGCGAGCATGCTCGCGATGGTCGTCAACGATGACGAGGGCTGTCTGGATGCCCGCGTTATCGTTAAGGACCATCGCGAGCATGCTCGCTCCTACAGGTCCCGCCGCGCGCCGTGCACGTGCAAGAGGGGCACAGGGGTTAGCCGAGCACTTCGCGCATCCGGTACCAGAGCATGCCGAGCGCGAGCAGTGGCGAGCGCAGGGCGCGGCCGCCGGGGAAGGTCATGTGTGGTACGGCGCTGAACACGTCGAAACCCTGGCTGTGTCCGGCCTGGATCGCTTCGCCCAGCAGTTTCGCGCACCAGTGGGTCACGTTGAGGCCATGGCCGGAGTAACCTTGGGCGTAGAACACGTTCGGGTGTTGGCTCAGGCGCCCGACCTGGGGGAATCGATTGGCCGTGATGCCGATCTTGCCGCCCCATTGATAGTCAATTCGCACATTTGCCAACTGCGGGAAGACCTTGAGCATCTGCGGGCGCATGTAGGCCGTGATGTCCCGTGGATCGCGCCCGGAGTAATGGCAGGCTCCGCCGAACAACAGGCGCCGGTCCGCCGAGAGCCGGTAGTAATCCAGGCCGACTTTCTGGTCGCACAGCGCCAGGTTGTGCGGGATCAGCTGCGCGGCAACCTCCGCCGACAATGGTTCGGTGGCGATGATGTAGCTGCCGGCCGGGAGCACCTTGCCGCTAAGTTTCGGTTCGAGTTCTTCCAGGTGGGCGTTACAGGCGAGTACCAGGCTGCCAGCGCGAACCGTGCCGCCGGCACAACGAACCTGCACGGTGTCGCCATGGATCAACTCCAGCACCGTGCTCTGTTCGAAGATCTGCACGCCGAGGGACTGCGCGAGTTTAGCTTCGCCAAGGACCAGGTTCAGCGGATGCAAGTGACCGGAACCCATGTCCACCAATCCCCCGGCATACACGCCGGAGTTAACCACCTGTTCACGGATCTGTCCGGGTTCGATCAGGCGGGTTTCATGGGCATAACCCGATTCCTTTAGCTGCGCGTGTTCGGCCTTCAATCCGGCAAACTGCGCCGGGGTGTTGGCCAATTCGCAAAAGCCCCAGCGCAGGTCGCAATCGATGCCGTGTTCGCGGATGCGCTGGCCCACAAGCTCGACCGATTCGATACCGGCGCGCTCCAGATAACGTACGCCTTCGGCGCCGATATGTTTGGCGAAACCGCTGACGTCATGGCCAATGCCGCGAATCAACTGCCCCCCGTTGCGCCCGCTGGCACCCCAGCCGATCCGCCGGCCTTCCAGCAGAATCACCGAGAGCCCGCGCTGGGCCAGTTCGATGGCCGTGTTGATACCGGTGAAACCACCACCAATCACACAAACGTCGGCCACAAGGTCAGAAGTCAGCTGAGGAAACTGCGCCATGCCATGGGCCGAAGCGGCGTAATACGAGCGAGTATGTTCCTGTGAGTACTGGTTCATTTGTTGGACTTCACTTTGCTCCACGAACGGGTCATCAGGCGCATGATCGACTGCGGCGGCGTGGTGGAGATGTAGAGTTTGTCGAGCACTTCCTGAGGCGGGTAAACCTCAGGGTTGTTCACAAGTGTAGGGTCCATGTACTGCTTGGCGGCCGGGTTCGGGTTGGCATAGCCGACCGAGGCACTGACCTTGGCGATCACTTGCGGGTCGAGCAGGTAATTGATGAAGGCATGGGCGTCTTTGGGGTTGCTGGCGTCGGCGGGGATGGCCAGCAGGTCGAACCACAGGTTGCTGCCTTCCTTGGGAATGGCGTAGGCGATGTTCACGCCGTTCTTGGCTTCCTTGGCGCGGTTGGCGGCCTGGAACACATCACCGGAGTAACCGAACGCCACGCAGATGTCGCCGTTGGCCAGGTCCGAGACATACTTGGACGAGTGGAAATAAGTGATGTACGGACGGATGCTAAGCAGCTTGGCTTCGGCTTTCTTGAAGTCTTCAGGGTTCTCGCTGCGCGGGTCCAGGCCCATGTAGTTGAGCACTGCGGGGAACACTTCATCCGCCGAGTCCATCATCGATACGCCACACTGGCTAAGCTTCTTGATGTTTTCTGGCTCGAACAGCACGGCCCAGGAATCGATGCGGTCGACGCCCAGCACCTGCTTGACCTTGTCGACGTTGTAGCCGATGCCATTGGTGCCCCACAGGTACGGCACCGAGTGCGTATTACCCGGATCGTTTTTCTCCAGCAAGGCCAGCAGTTTCGGGTCGAGGTTCTTGAAGTTCGGCAGTTGCTCGCGGTCCAGCTTCAGGAACGCGCCGGCCTTCACCTGGCGGGCAAGGAAGTGGTTGGACGGCACGACCACGTCATACCCGGTACGCCCGGCGAGCAGTTTGCCTTCCAGGGTTTCATTGGAGTCGAAAACGTCGTAGATCACCTTGATCCCGGTTTTGGCCTGGAAGTCGGCGAGGGTGGTCTCGCCGATGTAATCGGTCCAGTTGTAGACACTGACCTGTGGCTGCGCCTGGGCAACGGCGCTGAACAGGACTGCCAGCGCGACCGGCACCACGGATTTCAATAGATGCATATCGACACCTCTTCGAATTATTGGATTTTTCAGGTGATTCTTCGATTCATTGTGGCGAGGGGATTTATCCCCGTTGGGCTGCGGAGCAGTCGCAATCCAGCCCACTCAATTTGTCAGGAGGAATGCAGGGGGCTGCTTCGCAGCCCAACGGGGATAAATCCCCTCGCCACAGGTTTTGTGTTGACTCGCTGTTAGACGCTGAGCAACAGGAACTCGCGCTCCCACGAACTGATCACGCGCTTGAAGTTCTCATGCTCGGCGCGCTTGACCGCGACGTAGCCACGCACGAACTTGTCGCCCAGGTAGCGGCTGACGGTTGCGCATTCTTCCATCTGCGTCAGCGCATCTTCGATGGTGATCGGCAGGCGCAGGTTGCGCCGTTCATAGGCCCGGCCCTGCACCGCGGCGCTGGGTTCAATGCGCTCGACCATGCCCAGGTAACCACACAGCAGGCTGGCGGCGATGGCCAGGTAAGGGTTGGCATCGGCCCCCGGCAAGCGGTTTTCCACGCGCATGGCGTCGGGACTTGAGGTCGGCACGCGCAGGCCGACGGTACGGTTTTCTTCGCCCCATTCGACGTTCACCGGTGCCGAAGTGTCCGGCAGGAAGCGGCGGAACGAGTTGACGTTCGGCGCGAACATCGGCAGCACTTTGGGGATGTACTTTTGCAAGCCACCGATGTGGTGCAGGAACAACTCGCTCATGTTGCCGTCGGCGTCGGCGAAGATCGGCTGGCCGGTGGCAATGTCCACCACGCTCTGGTGGATATGCATGGCGCTGCCCGGCTCATCGCCGACCGGCTTGGCCATGAAGGTCGCCGCGACATTGTGCTTGAGCGCTGCCTCGCGCATGGTGCGCTTGAACACGGTGATCTGATCGGCCAGGTCCAGGGCATCGCCGTGGCGGAAATTGATTTCCATCTGCGCCGGGCCGTCTTCGTGGATCAGCGTGTCGAGGTCCAGGCCTTGGAGTTCGCACCAGTCGTAGACGTCTTCGAACAGCGGGTCGAATTCGTTGGCGGCGTCGATGGAGAACGACTGGCGACCGCTTTCGGCGCGGCCGGAGCGGCCCATCGGGGCTTTGAGTGGCAAGTCCGGGTCTTCGCAACGCTGGGTCAGGTAAAACTCCATTTCCGGCGCGACAATCGGCCGCCAGCCTTTGTCTGTGTACAGCTGCAGGACTTTCTTGAGCACGTTGCGCGGCGACAATTCGATCGGGTTGCCGAACTTGTCGAAGGTGTCGTGAATCACGATGGCGGTCGGCTCGATCGCCCAAGGCACGACGTACACCGCATCGGGCACCGGCTTGCAGACCATGTCGATATCGGCCGGATCAAGCAGTTCGTAGTAGATGTCGTCGTCGACAAAGTCCCCGGTTACCGTTTGCAACAGCACACTTTCCGGCAGGCGCATGCCTCGCTCATGCAGGAACTTGTTGGTGGGTGCGATTTTGCCGCGTGCAATGCCAGTCAGATCGCTGACGACGCACTCGACTTCGGTAATCTTGTGATCTTTCAGCCAAGTGAACAGCTGATCGAAAGGGACATTCATAAAGACCTCGTTATTGGTTTTATTAACGCCAGGGGAGGCCGGTTTCATCTGTCGGACACTTCCCCTGTAGCGCGTTGACGTCTATCTTGGGCGAGCCTTGCGGTTCCATCTATCCACTTTAAGCGGCACAAAGCGCACCAAAAGAGTGCGTAAGGTCACCCATGAAAACGTGCAACCTGTTACAGGTCCAAGCATTCAGTACCTTTGATATCGCCGAGCAAATTCGTGCTACACCGGGCTGGGTCCAGCATTACCAACAGATGTCACCTGGGCATTTCGCAGGCTTGGTGCGCTACCTGGATCTGCAGGGCGTAGAGATTTACGAGGAGCACATGAACACCCGGGTCGAGCAGAATTTCAGCGCGCCACAAGGCTCGCTGGCGTTCTGTTTCGACCGCAGCGACAACGCGCTGTACGTGTTGAACGGCGAAAGCCGCAACATCTGGATCACCCCGGAGAACTACCAGGAAATCGCCGTGGTGTTCGGCCCGGAGTTTGTCCAGCGCCATGCCCTGGATGTCGCGCGGCTGGAGGGGCTGTTCATGGCGCCGCTCAGTTCGCAGCAAAATGCGTTGTTCAGTCGCTGGCTCAGCGCAACCCTGACCCAGCTGTCGCAGACCTACGATCCACCAAGCCGCGAAGCCTTGACCCAGCAGTTGCTGGACGACTGTCTGTTCATCCTCGACAACGCCTGTGTCTGCCTCGACCAGGGTGCACTGCAGCGCCGGGCCGGGGAGCGGGCGATCATGAAACGGGTAGGGGAATGGGCGGCGGATAGCCCGGAAGAACACCTCAACCTGCTGGCGTTATCCCAGGTCGCCGGGGTTTCGCTGCGCCAGCTGCAGCACGCATTCAAGACCTTCACCGGCATGGCGCCGACCCAATGGCTGCGCCTGCGCCGCCTGAACAGCGCCCGCCGCGAACTGCTCAGCCGCACGCCGACGCAAACCACCGTGGCCGAAGTGGCGATGCATTGGTCGTTCTGGCATCTGGGACGGTTTTCCAGCAGCTATCGCGCGCTGTTCAAGGAACTGCCGAGCGACACCCTCAAGCGTGCAAGTGTCGTTCAGACAATCGGCCGCGGCCGGCGTTAGAAGGTCGGCGGGGTAATCACCCAGATCACCACCGCGTCCACCTCACCGGGATTGCCGTAGCGGTGCGGTTCCTGGCTGGAGAAACTGAAGCTGTCACCTTCATTGAGTTGAAAATAGCGCTCGCCGACCCATAACTCGAAGCTGCCCGACAGCAGATAGCCGGCTTCTTCGCCGTCGTGGCTGTAGCTTTGCTGGCTGTAGGTGCCCGGCGGGAAACGCGAGTGGAGCATTTCCAGCTGGCGGTTGGCTTGCGGGGTCAACAACTGGTCGACGATGCCGTCTTCGTAATGCACGTTCAGGCGGCTGTGCTTGCGCACCACAATACCGTCGTCTTCAGGATCGGTTATCGCCTCGCTGGCGAAAAACCATTGGATAGTCACGCCGAGACTGCGGGCAATGTTGAACAACGCCGGGATCGACGGATAGGCGAGGTTGCGTTCCAGCTGGCTGATGTAGCCGGCGGTCAGGTCGCTCTGCTGCGCCAGTTCCGCCAAGGTCATGCCCCGGCGTTTGCGCAGGCCGCGAATCCGCGTGCCGAGAAAGTGCGGTTCGGCCTGGGTCTTGCTGTTATTGCTCATGGAAAATTCCGAACCCTGTAGGAGCGAGCATGCTCGCGATGGACTCGGAAACGCCGCGTTGAAACAGACATCACGCGTCATCGTTCGCGACCATCGCGAGCAGGTAGGTGTTAGCCACCAAAGCCCCGGAGTATAAACAGCCTTAAAGCTCCCACGCGACTTTCAAACCTTCATAAATCGCTTCTTCGGCGGTACGCGGCGCCAGGCAGTCGCCGATGCGGCGAAATTCCACCAGGCCTTGCAATTCTGCGCCGAGGGTATCCACCGGCTGATGGCCCTGGCACAGCACCAGCGTATCGATATTCTCCATCAGCATCGGTTCGCCGCTGGCGGTGTGTTGCAAGTAGACCGTGTTGTCGTCGCAACCATACAACCGAGCGTAGGGGGTGATGGCAATGGCGAGTTTGTGCAGCTCGCCGGCCAGTTGATCGCGCACGTACAGCGGCAGGTTTTCCCCGCAATGGGTGCCGTTGACTGCCAGTTGCACTTGATGCCCGGCACGGGTCAGGCGTTCGGCAATGCCGGGGCCGATCCAGTCGCAGCGCCAGTCGACCACCACCACCGAACGGCCGATTTGTACCTCGTCACGCAGCACTTGCCAGGCATCCACCACCTGCAATTGGCCACCGCGTTCGAAGGGCGGCCAATAGGGTTCGGCACCCGTGGCGACGATCACCATGTCCGGTTTTTCCTGCTCCACCAGTGCGCGGTCGACCCGGGTGTTGCGCACCACACGCACGCCGGCCAATTGCATTTCCCGTTGCAGGTTGGTGCTGGCACCGCCGAATTCGCTGCGCCTTGGCAAGAGCTGCGCCAGCAACACCTGGCCGCCCAGTTGCGCGCTGGCTTCGTACAGTGTCACCTCATGCCCGCGCTGGGCGGCCACGGCAGCGGCTTTCATTCCGGCCGGGCCACCGCCGGCAATCATGATGCGTTTGCGTTTTGCAGTCGGTTGGCGCTGGCCAAAAATCAATTCTCGTCCGGTTTCCGGGTGCTGGATGCAGGAAATCGGCAAGCCCTTGTGGAAGTGCCCGATGCACGCCTGATTGCAGGCAATGCACGCACGCACATCTTCGACGCGGCCGACCTCGGTCTTGTTGGGCATCTGCGGATCGCAGATCAACGCCCGGGTCATGCCGCACACATCAGCCTGGCCACGAGCCAGAATCAAATCGGCTTCCTGGGGCTGGTTGATGCGCCCGGTGACGAACAATGGAATGTTCAAGCCAGCCTTGAAGGTGCCGGCCTCCTTGGCCAGGTATGCCGCTTCGATCGCCATCGGCGGCACGATGTGCACGGCCCCCCCGAGCGATGCCGAGGTGCCGGCGACGATGTGTACGTAATCCAGTTGCGGTTGCAGCGATTGCACGGCAGCCAGGGACTCGACTTCGGTCAGCCCCTCGGGATCGCGTTCATCGGCGCTGATGCGCAAACCGATGATGAATTGCTCATCGGTCGCAGCCCGGATGGCGGCGATGACTTCCCGCAGGAAACGCAGGCGCTGTTCCAGTTCACCGTTGTAGCCGTCGGTGCGACGGTTGACTCGCGGGTTGATGAACTGCGCCGGCAGGTAACCGTGACTGGCGACCACTTCGACGCCATCGATTCCGGCCTGATGCAGGCGTCGGGCCGCCGCCGCGTAACCGGCGACAATCTCGTCGATCATCGCCAGGTCCAGCGCCCGTGGCATCACCCGGAAACGCTCGTTAGGCACCGCCGACGCCGAGTAGGCCACGGCGAGCAGGCCATCGCTGGACTCCATGATTTCCCGCCCGGGATGGAACACCTGCGACAGCACCACGGTGCCGTGGGCATGGCAGGTTTGCGCCAGTTTGCGGTAACCCTCGATGCATTCATCATCGGTGGCCATCAGCACGTGGGAGGTGTACCGCGCACTGTCATGCACCCCGGCCACCTGCAGCACGATCAGCCCGGCACCGCCTTCGGCACGTGCCCGGTGATAGGCGATCAGTTGCTCGTTGACCAGGTTGTCGGTGGGCATGGAGGTGTCGTGACCGCTGGACATGATGCGGTTTTTCAGGCGCTTGCCACGGATCTGCAAGGGTTCGAACAGGTGTGCAAAAGCTGGGGTCGGGCTCGGCATGGTGCGGATACTCCAGGCAGGCTGATCTGTAGGAGCGAGCATGCTCGCGATGGTCCTGAGGGCGACGCGTTCATCCAGACAACACGCGTTATCGTTAACGTACATCGCGAGCATGCTCGCTCCTACAGAGGCAGCAGGTTTTCGGCGTTGTTATTATTGCCCTATATAAATTTACCTTAAGTAAAAAATCAACTTGTTTCTTTACTGTGCCTTGAGTAGTTTCGTGTCGAGCCCGTTCCTGGGGCGAACCGTCGCCGTACCCGGTGAATCCCGCCGGGTTCGTGATTCACCGCGCCATTCACGGCGCCCGCGAAGACGCGCAATGCGTGCTGCACACCCATACCCGATCCGGTTGTGCGGTGGCTGCATTGAAGTGCGGGTTGTTGCCGGTGAATCAGATTTCCATGGAGTTCTACGGCCGCGTTGCCTACCACGACTATGAAGGCGTGGCCCTGGACATGAGCGAGCAACAACGGCTGGTGGCCGACATGGGCGACAAGCCGGTGCTGATGCTGCGCAACCATGGCCTGCTGACCGTCGGCGAAACCGTGAGCCAGGCATTTTTGCGCATGTATTACCTGGAAAAGGCCTGCGAAACCCAGCTGGCCGCGCAAGCGGCCGGGGAGTTGGTGTTGCCGCCGGACGAGGTTTGTGCGCATACCGAGCGCCAGTTCAATGATCCGGGGCGGCCTCTGGATGAAGGCGAGTTGAGCGACCCTGATGCCATGCAATTGGCCTGGGCGGCGTTGTTGCGGTTGTTGGATCGAGTGGCGCCGGGGTATCGGGACTGATCGGATTCTGTGTTGAATGGGCTGACGCCTTCGCGAGCAGGCTCGCTCCCACAATTGATCGAGTCGTTGGCAAATATCGGGCATGACACGAAACCTGTGGGAGCGAGCCTGCTCGCGAAGGCGGTCTTTCAGGCGGGTACATTCTTGTTGTACAGTCGTTCAGCTCGTTGCTAAACGCGAGCCCCAATGATTGAACCCAGGAGCATGTCGCCATGAATCAGGAAGCCCGTTTTTCCCGCATGGAACCGGAGTTGCGCAAGGCCAATCTGATCGAGGCGACGCTGGTGTGCCTCAAGCGCCATGGTTTCCAGGGTGCGTCGATCCGCAAGATTTCCGCCGAGGCGGGTGTTTCGGTGGGGCTGATCAGCCATCACTATTCGGGCAAGGACGAACTGGTGGCCGAGGCGTACATGGCGATCACCGGGCGTGTCATGACGTTGCTGCGCGACGCCATGGAGCAAGCGGCACCGAATGCCCGTGAGCGTCTGTCGGCGTTTTTCCGCGGTTCGTTTTCCGCCGAACTGCTCGACCCACAACTGATCGACGCCTGGCTGGCTTTCTGGGGCGCGGTGAAAACCGCCGAGGCGATCAATCAGGCCCACGAGCATTCCTATGGCGAGTACCGCGCGATCCTGGGCAAGGTGCTCAGGGAGTTGGCGCAGGAGGAGGGCTGGGAACACTTTGATGCCGACCTTGCGGCGATCAGCCTCAGCGCGCTGCTCGATGGCCTGTGGCTGGAGTCGGGGCTCAATCCCGGGACCTTTACCCCTGAGCAGGGCATACAGATTTGCGAGGCCTGGGTCGACGGTTTACAGGCCGGTGGCCGACAGCGGTTTTGCGCGCAGACGAGCAGCTGTTGATCACACGTTCAACAGTGGCTACTCTCGGCCGCTGATGCAGGCCCTCTAATAAGAAACAAGCAGGACACCCAGCAATGACTCCTCGGGTACTGATCGTCGATGACGATCCGCTGATTCGCGAACTGTTGCATGCCTACCTGTCCCAGGAAGGCTACGACGTGCATTGCGCCGCCACGGCGGAACTGGCCGAAACCTTCCTGGCCAGCCAGGCCGTCGACCTGGTCATGCTCGATATCCGCCTGCCGGGCAAGGACGGCCTGACCCTGACCCGCGAACTGCGGGTGCGATCGGAAGTCGGGATCATCCTGATCACCGGGCGCAATGACGAAATCGACCGCATCGTCGGCCTCGAATGCGGAGCCGATGACTACGTGATCAAGCCCCTCAATCCGCGGGAACTGGTGTCGCGGGCAAAAAACCTGATACGCCGGGTACGCCATGCGCAGACGCCACAACCGGTTGCCGCCGTCGCCAAACCGGTCAAACAGTTCGCCGACTGGTCGCTGGACACCGACCGCCGGCGTTTGATCGACCCGGCCGGCAGTGAGACGTTGCTGACCCACGGCGAGTACCAGTTGCTCAGCGTATTTTTGCGCAACAGCGGCCACACCCTCAGCCGCGACCAATTGATGGACCAGATCCGCAACCGCGAGTGGGTGCCCAACGACCGTTCGATCGACGTGCTGGTCGGACGCTTGCGCCGCAAGTTGCACGACGATCCCGCCGAGCCGCAACTGATCATCACCATCCACGGCGCCGGCTACCTGTTCACTGCCAGCCTGGCGGCGTGACGGTGGGGCGGCTGCTCTGGGCGGTGCTGGTGCTGGTGCTGGTTCTGGGGTTGTTGACGGGCACCGTGCAGGCAGCGCAAACAATCCGCTATTGCGATTACCCGGTGTACCCGCCAATCTCCTGGAGCGACGGTAAACAGGTCCGTGGCCTGGCACCGAGCGTGGTCAAGCAGTTGTTCGGCCAGCTCGGCTACGAGGTCGAGATCGTGGTGTTGGGTAACTGGAAACGCTGTCTGCTGGACGCTGCCGAAGGCCGGGTCGACGTGGTGCTGGCCTACAGCACCGCGCAACGGGAACAGAGCATGCTGTTTTCCACCGTGCCTGTGCTGCGCGAAGAGGTGGCGTTGTTCATCAATCGCCGGCGTCCGGTGAAGTTCGAACAATTGCAGGATCTGGCCCATTACCGTGGCGGCTTGCTGTTCGGTGAAAGCTACGGCGTGGCGTTCGATCGCATGGTCGCGCAGAACAACAACATCGAATGGGTCTCTGATAGCCGGCAGAACTTCGGCAAGCTGATTCGCGGGCGCATCGATTTCATCACCCAGGAGCGCCGCACCGGCGAGCTGTACGTGGAAAACCTGCCCGGCGCCCAAGACATCGTGGCCTTGCCCAAGGCCCTGAGCGTGGACTTTTTGCGGGTTGCTGTTTCCCGCCGCTCGCCGTTGTCCGCGCACATGCCGCAGATTGATGCACAGTTGCAGCGCATGGTGGATGCCGGTGATGTCGAGCGCCTTCTCAATGAAAGCGAAGTGACCTACCGCGACATGATCAACCTGCCGGCGAACGCGCCATGATTCGCGCTCGTCCCGGTGGACTGTTGCGGCGCCTGCTGTGGTTCATTCTGCTGTTCAGCCTGTGTTTTACCGTGCTTGCCAGCAGCGTGCAGCTGTACATCGAGTATCGCCGGGAAATGCGTGAGATCGACTCGCGCATGGAGCTGATCCGCGCCGGTTACCTGGCCAGTCTGGAGCGCAGTCTCTGGGATTTGAATCAGGAACAGTTAAGCGTGCAGTTGCGTGGTCTGGTGGACTTCTCCGACGTCGCCAGGGTGCATTTGACCGGTCCCGATTTCGACCTGGTGCAAGGTAATCCCACGCCTGCAGGGCCGTTGCGCATCGAGCGTTTTGCCCTGGATTACCAACCGCCATCCGGCCCGTTGCGCCATCTCGGCGAACTGGAGGTCAGCACCGATCTGGGGGCGGTGTATCAACGCCTGTATGCCACCGGTTTGACCAACCTGTTGTGGATGGCGGTGTTTTTCTGCGGCCTGGCGGTGGCGCTGTCGGGTCTGTTCTATCGGCTGGTGACCCGCCACCTGAAAGTCATGGCCGAATTTGCCCGGCGCATTGCCGCCGGGCAATGGCACGAGCCGCTGCACCTGGACAAGCAGCGCAGTGCGCAGAACGACGAAATCGACACCGTGGCCCATGCCCTCGACGACATGCGCCGGGCGATCCTCAGTGACATCGACCGCCGGGAAACCGACCGCCTGGCCTTGCAGGGCAACCGCGACGAGTTGCTGCGCAGGGTCGAGCGCCGCACGGCCAGCCTGATGCGCGCCAAGGATGAAGCCGAAGCGGCCAACCTCGCCAAATCACGGTTTCTGGCGACCATGAGTCACGAACTGCGCACGCCGCTCAATGGCATTCTTGGCATGGCCGAATTGCTCCGCGGTGCCAGTCTCGACCCGCAGGACAGCAGACGCCTGGATGCATTGCACAACGCCGGCGAGGGGCTGCTGACCATCCTCAATGAAGTGCTGTATTTCGCCAAGCTGGAGGAGGGTACCAGCCTCCCGGAACCGGTGAATTTCTCCATTCGCCAGTTGCTCGACGAAGTCCTCACGCTGCTGGAACCCAAGGCGCTGGACAACGACACGATCCTCCATTGCCGGGTCGATCAACAGGTGGCCGACCATCACCACGGCGCCGAGCAATACTTGCGCCAGGTGTTGAGTAACCTGTTGGCCAACGCGATCAAGTTCACTGAAGGCGGCGACGTCAGGGTCGAAGTGGCGTTGCCCGCGCAGGCGCAAGGTCAAGACGGACAACGCCTGCGGGTGAGTGTCACCGACAACGGCATCGGTATTGCCCCGGCGATGCAGGCGAAGATTTTCGAACGTTTCACCCAGGCCAGCGAAGAAGTCGCGCAGCGCTATGGCGGCACGGGATTGGGCCTGGCCATCTGTAAGCATCTGGTGGAGAAGATGGGCGGCTGCATCGGCGTCAGCAGCGAAGTCGGGCGCGGCAGTTGTTTCTGGTTCGAGTTGACGTTGCGGCCGGCCATCGAAGCCGTTGCCCCGACACCCACTCATGCGGCGGGCCCGGCGCTGGACATCCTGGTGGTCGAGGACGTGGCGCTCAACCGCGAAGTGGCCGAGGGCCTGCTGCAACGGGACGGGCATCGAGTCTGGCTGGCCATCGATGCTAAACAGGCATGGGTGCAATGCGCTTCGCGGAGCTTCGATTTGATGTTGCTGGATGTGCATCTGCCGGGGATGAGTGGTGTCCAGTTGTGCCAACAGATCCGCAGCAACGACGGACCGAACCGGCACACGCGCATTTTTGCCCTGACCGCCAGCGTGCAACCGGCGTTGGTGCGCGGTTATCTGGATGCCGGTATGGACGGCATCCTGGCCAAACCATTGAAACTGGAAAACCTGCGACAGGTGCTGGCGGGGCAGGCAACGACCGCCCAGTCGCTGGCAGACGACGAAGCGATGGACTGGCCGTTGCTGCAAACCCATCGCACGTTGCTCGGCGAACAGAAAGTACAGGGCCTGCTGACCGTGCTGCGTGATTCGATCCTGCAACACCGTGAGGCACTGAGCGAAGCCATCGAGGCCGACGATTGCACCGAAGTTGCACAACTGGCGCACCGCCTGGCCGGCAGCAGCGATTCCCTGGGGTTTCGTGCATTGGCCGCGGTATTACGGACCTTGGAAGAAGCGGCGCTGGGCAACGACGAATCAGCGATTCGATCGCTGGTGCCCCTCGTCGAAGCGCAACTGCAACGTTCGTTGCACACCCTCAAAGGCCTGTTGCAGAGCTGACGTACAATATTGTTACGACTTTCTACAACTTCGATCTTTACGTACAACGCGACCTTACATGGCTTTCCAATAATCGACGCAACCGCCGCAACGCGGTCTTCGAAGCTTATTGGAGATAATAATAATGAATTGCCGTAAAGCTGATCCCGTCTTGCACCATGGCGTCCTGTCATGTGCCGCGCACCTCTCCGAATGCTGAGGTGCCGACATGAGCGAAAACATCGACCGTAAAGGCATCCAGCTGACCCGTGCGCTGAAAAGCCGGCACATTTTCATGCTGTCCCTGGGCGGCGTCATCGGCACCGGCCTTTTTATGGGCTCCGGCGTGATCATCAACCAGGGCGGGCCGGTGGGGGCGATCCTGGCCTATCTGGTCGCCGGTTTCCTGATGTACCTGGTGATGGTCTGCCTGGGCGAATTGTCGGTGCAGATGCCGGTCTCCGGCTCGTTCCAGACCCACGCGACCAAATTCATCGGCCCGGCCACCGGCTTCATGATCGGCTGGGTGTACTGGATGAGCTGGGCCACCACCGTGGGCCTGGAGTTCACCGCGGCGGGCATGTTGATGACGCGCTGGTTCCCGGCGGTGCCGATCTGGTACTGGTCGGCGCTGTTCGTGGTGGTGCTGTTCGGCCTCAACGCCCTGGCGACCCGTGCCTTCGGTGAGGCGGAGTACTGGTTCTCCGGGATCAAGGTCGCGGCAATTCTTGGGTTCATCGTAGTGGGGGTGCTGGTGATCTTCGGCGCAATACCGCTCACCAGCGGCGCACCGGCACCGATGATGACCAATCTGATTGGCGACTCCTTGTTCCCCAACGGCATGTCTGCGGTGTTCGCGGTGATGATGACCGTGGTCTACGCCTTCCAGGGCTGCGAGATCATGGGTGTGGCGGCGGGCGAAACCGATCAGCCGGAAAAAAGCATTCCCCGCGCCGTGCGTAACGTGGTGTTTCGCGTGCTGATCTTCTACGTACTGGCAATCATCGTACTGTCGGCCATCGTGCCGTGGCAGCAGGCGGGGCTGATGGAAAGTCCGTTCGTGCAGGTGTTCGACATGGTCGGCATTCCCTATGCCGCCGACCTGATGAACTTCGTGATCCTCACGGCGATCCTGTCGGTGGGCAACTCCGGCCTGTACGCCTCGACGCGCATCCTGTGGGCCATGTCGAAAACCGGCATGGCGCCCAAAAGCCTGGCGCGGTTGAGCAAGCGTGGCGTTCCGTTGCGCGCCTTGAGCATCACCTTGTGTTTCGCCCTGGTGTCGCTGATGACCAGCTTCATCGCGGCCGACACCTTGTTCATGGTGTTGATGGCGGTGAGCGGGATGTCTGGCACTGTGACCTGGATTGTCATCGCCTTGGCGCAGTACAAGTTCCGCAAGGCCTACCTGCGTGACGGCGGCAAACTCAGCGACCTCAAATACCGCGCGCCATGGTTCCCGGTGTTGCCGCTGATGTGCATCACGCTGTGCTGCTCGCTGTTCGTGTTCCTGGCACTGGATGAAACCCAGCGTCCATCGCTGTATTGGGGTTTTGGATTTATTGCGCTGTGTTATGGCGCGTATTTCCTGATTTATCGCAAGCGTGAAGAGGTGTTGGCGCCGAGCCTGCCGAGCGCATAAATCCCTGATTCAACACATCCCCTGTAGGAGCAAAGCTTGCTCGCGATGGTCGTGAACGATAACGCGCCCTGTCTGAATGAGCGCGTCGTTCGGACCTCCATCGCGAGCAAGCTTTGCTCCTACAGGGGAACGAGTACATCCGCGAAACCAGGCTTCCTTCACGCCCAGAGGTCTCCCCCCAACCATAGAATTTCCCACGGTTGTTTTTTTGGTGTTCATGTAGGCAGTTGTTCGAAGTTGTAACAGCGGCATCGGCCTAATCGATGCGATTGCTAAATAAACCAACAAAAACAGCATGTTAGATGCATTAAGAGTCTGTTACAGCTCATTTCGCCAGCAATTGCCGCCTTACTGAACACTCGTTTAGTATGGCCTCAAGTCGCATCACCTCAGACCAATCACAATAATTCGAGGACTCGCATGACTACTCACGATTCTCTGCTCAGTCAGGTCGAAGCCGGCGTTGCCTGGATCACCCTCAATCGCACGGCCCAGCGCAATGCGCTGGACATCCCCACGCTGAAAAACCTGCACACTTTGCTCGGCGCCTTCAACGCCGATCCAGCCGTACGCGTGGTGGTGTTGACCGGCAGCGGTCGCAGCTTTTGCGCCGGCGCCGACCTGGCTGAATGGGCCGAAGCCGAAGCGCGTGGCGCACTGGAAACCTACGGCTGGACCGAAACCGCCCACGCCCTGATGACTCGCCTGCACAGCCTGGATAAACCAACCATCGCCGCCATCAACGGCACCGCCGTCGGTGCCGGGATGGACCTGACCCTGTGCTGCGACCTGCGCATCGCCGGGCAGTCGGCTCGGTTCAAGGCCGGCTACACCAGCATGGCCTACTCGCCGGACGCCGGCGCCAGTTGGCACCTGCCACGGTTGATCGGCACCGAGCAAGCCAAGCGCCTGTTGTTCCTCGACGAATTGTGGGGCGCCGACCGTGCCCTGGACGCCGGCCTGGTCAGTGATGTCTGCGCCGACGATCAACTGTTGAGCGTCGCCGGCGAACTCGCCGCGCGCCTGGCTGCTGGGCCGACATTTGCCTTTGCCCAGACCAAAAAACTCATGCGTGAAGGCGCCGACCGCAGCCTGCCCGAACAACTGCAAGCGGAACTGGCCGCCGGCCTGTTGTGCGGACGCAGCGAAGACGGTAACGAAGCCTTGCGCGCCGCCGTGGAAAAACGCCCGGCACGCTTTATCGGTCGGTAGGAGCTGGCTTGCCAGCGAAGCTTTTAGCATCTCGCCCATTTCGCAGTTAACGAACAACAGGTAGCACCCATGAATTTCCAACTGACCCAAGAACAAGAAATGTTGGTGGACTCGGTACGCAGCTTCGTCGAGAAGGAACTGCTGCCCTATGAAACCGAGGTCGATCGCGCCGACGAGGTCTCCCCGGAACTGGCCGCACAGATCCGTGGCAAGGCGATCGCCGCCGGTTTCTATGCCTTCAACATGCCCGAAGAGGTGGGCGGTGGCGGTCTGGACTACCTGTCCCAGGCACTGATCGAACGTGAGCTGTCCAAGGTTTCCTGGGCGCTGCACGTGTTTGTCGCGCGGCCGTCGAAAATCCTCATGGCCTGCACCGGCGACCAGATCAACGACTACCTGTTGCCGTGCATCCAGGGCGAGAAAATCGACTGCTTCGCCCTGACCGAACCGGGTGCCGGCTCTGACGCCAACGCGATCAAGACCCGCGCCGTGCGTGAGGGCGACGACTTCGTGCTCAACGGCAGCAAGCACTTCATCAGTCACGCCGGCCACGCCGATTTCGCCATCGTCTTCGCCGTCACCGACACCTACGAACACAACGGTCGCAAGCGTAACGCCGTGACCTCGTTCCTGGTCGACCGCAACACCCCGGGCATGACCATCCGCCGGGGCCCCAAGTGCGTGAGCAACCGGGGTTACCACACCTTCGAAATGTTCTTTGACGACTGCCGTGTGCCGGCCAATAAAGTGCTGGGCGAAGTCGGCAAGGGATGGGACGTGGCCAACGCCTGGCTCACCGCCGGACGTGTGATGGTCGCTGCCAACTGTGTGGGCCAGGCGCAACGGGCGCTGGACGTGTCGCTGCAATGGGCGGCGGATCGCAAGCAGTTCGGCCAGGCCATCGGCAACTTCCAGGGCGTGTCGTTCAAGCTGGCCGACATGGCCACGCAAATCCGCGCCGCCGAACTGCTGACCCTGCACACCGCGTGGAAAATGGACCAGGGCACCATGACCGACGGCGAGGCCGGCATGGCCAAGCTGTTCGCCAGTGAAGTACTCGGTCGCGCGGCCGACGAGGCGGTGCAGATCTTTGGTGGCATGGGCCTGATGGACGAAAGCCCGGTGGAGCGCATCTGGCGTAACGCGCGGATCGAGCGGGTCTGGGAAGGCACCTCGGAAATCCAGCGTCACATCATTTCCCGCGAACTGCTGCGGCCGCTGTTGCGCTGATCGGCCCGGAGAATTCCCATGTCCCAGACGATTCGTGACAACCTCAAGCGCATGCTCGCACCACAGCATGTGGCCTTTGTCGGCGGGCGCAGCATGGCCCGCGCCCTCAAGCGCTGCGCCGAGGGCGGCTACCCAGGACAAATGTGGCTGGTCAACCCGCAGCACGACAGCCTTGAAGGCGTGTCTTGCGTACGCAGCGTTGCTGAGTTGCCGTGCGGGCCGGATGCGGTGTTCATCGCGACTAACCGCGACCTGACCCTGACTTGCGTCGCTGAACTGGCCGCCATCGGCACCGGCGGCGCGATCTGCTACGCCTCGGGTTTCGCCGAAACCGGCGCCGAAGGCCAGGCTCTGCAACAGCAATTGCTCGAAGCCGCGGGCGACATGGCCTTGCTCGGCCCCAACTGCTACGGCCTGCTCGACTACCTGCACAGCAGCGCGCTGTGGCCGGTGGCCCATGGCGGTAAAGCGGTGGAGAAGGGCGTGGCGGTGCTGACCCAGAGCGGCAACTTCGCCTACAACCTGTCCATGAGCGACCGCTCGCTGCCGGTGGCCTACATGGCCTCGGTCGGCAATCAGGCGCAACTGGGGGTGGCTGAACTGATGGACGTGCTGCTCGATGAGCCGCGAGTCACCGCCATCGGCCTGCATCTCGAAGGCCTGAAGAACGTCCCGGGATTCGCCCGCGCCGCACACAAGGCGCTGGAGAAGGGCATTCCAGTCATTGCCCTGAAAACCGGCGTGTCGCAAATCGGTGCCGAACTGGCCCTCAGTCACACCAGTTCGCTGTCAGGTTCCGATGCGCTATACGACGCGCTGTTCGATCGCCTCGGCGTGATCCGCGTCAGCGGCCCGGTGAGCTTCGTCGAAACCCTGAAAGCGGCGGCCTGCGGCAACCTGCCGGCGGGCAACAGCCTGATCGCGCTGGCCTGCTCGGGTGGCGACGCCGGCTTGATCGCCGACTACGCCGAACGCAACGAGCTGAGTTTGCCGAAACTCGATGCCGGTCAAACCGCGGAACTGGCGCAGGTGCTGCCGAGCTACGCCAACCTGGTCAACCCGCTGGATTTCACCACCGCCATCTGGGGCGACGGTGAAGCCTTGAACCGCATGCTCGACAGCGCCCTGCGCACCGAAGCCGATGCGGCGATGCTGGTGCTCGACTACCCGGCGGAGTTCACCGGCGAGCGCAAGGAATGTGACCTGTTGCTCGATCTTTTCTGCAAGGCGCTGGTGCGTCATGGCAAGACCGGTTTTGTCACTTCGGCGTTCCCGGAACTGTTGCCGGCCCACGCCCGTGAGCAGTTGCATGCTCAAGGTGTGGCGGCATTGCAAGGCGTCGAAGACGGCCTGGCTGCCTGGGGCCGCATCGCCGGCTATCAGCGCAACCGCCAGGCGTTGTTGGCGCTGGGCGAATCGGCCTTGGTGCCGCTCTGCCCGCAAGCGCTTGAAGGTGAAGGCCGGTTGCTTAACGAATGGGATTCGAAACAGGCCTTGCGTGCATTTGGCCTGCCGACCCCCAACGGCGTGTTGAGTACGCCAGACAAAGCGCTGGAGGACGCCGCAGTGCTGGGCTATCCGCTGGTACTCAAAGCCGTCACCGCGCAACTGCCGCACAAGACTGAAGCCGGCGCCGTGGCACTGAACCTCAAGGACGGCGCAGCACTGACCGCTGCCCTGGAAAAAATGCGCGCGAACATCGCCGCGTACGCGCCGGGCGTGCCGTTCGATCAACTGTTGCTGGAACCCATGGCCAAGCCACCGCTGGCCGAACTGATCGTCGGCATCAAGCGCGAAAACGATTTCGCCCTGGCGCTGGTGATTGGCGCTGGCGGCATTCTGGTGGAGTTGCTCAAGGACAGTCGCAGCCTGTTGCTTCCGACCACCGACGGAGCGATTCGCCAGGCCTTGCTGAGCCTGCGCAGCGCCGCGTTGCTGCAAGGTTTCCGCGGACGCGAGGTGGCGGATCTGGACGCATTGGTCAAGGCGATCCGCGCCGTGGCCGATTACGCCTGCGAGAACGCCGCGCAGTTGCTGGAACTCGATGTGAACCCATTGTTGGTCGGCGCCCAAGGCACGACCGCGGTCGATGCGTTGATTCGCATCGCTCATGCGTGAGGACCTGAACATGCAAAACAAAACCTTGACCGGTGGCCAGGCGCTGGTGCGCCTGCTGGCCAACTACGGCGTCGATACCGTGTTCGGCATTCCCGGCGTACACACCCTTGAGCTGTATCGCGGCCTGCCCGGCAGCGGCATTCGCCACGTGCTGACCCGCCACGAACAAGGCGCCAGTTTCATGGCCGACGGCTATGCCCGGGTCAGCGGTAAACCAGGCGTGTGCTTTGTCATCACCGGCCCCGGCGTGACCAACGCCGCTACCGGCATCGGCCAGGCCTACGCCGACTCGATTCCGATGCTGGTGATTTCCAGCGTCAATCACACTTCCAGCCTCGGCAAGGGTTGGGGCATCCTGCACGAATGTCAGGATCAACGGGCAATGACCGCGCCGATCACCGCGTTCTCCGCAGTGGCACTGACCGCCGAAGACCTGCCGGAACTGATCGCCCGTGCCTACGCGGTGTTCGACAGCGAGCGTCCACGCCCGGTGCACATTTCGGTGCCGCTGGACGTGCTGTCAGCACCCGTGGCGCGTGACTGGAGCAACGACGTGGTGCGTCGTCCGGGGCGTGGTCCGGCATCCGCCACTGCAATCGATCAAGCCGTGGCCAAGCTCAACGGCGCGAAACGACCGATGATCATCGCCGGTGGCGGTGCACTCAATGCCACTTCGCAGCTGCAAGAGATCAGCACACGACTCGCTGCGCCGCTGTTCACCAGCGTCGCCGGCAAGGGCTTGCTGCCACCGGATGTGCCACTCAACGCCGGCTCCTCGCTGTGTGTGGAACCGGGTTGGAACCTCATCGCCGAGGCCGATGTGGTGCTGGCGGTCGGCACGGAAATGGCCGACACCGATTTCTGGCGCGAACGCCTGCCGCTCAATGGCGAACTGCTGCGCGTCGATATTGACCCACGCAAATTCAATGATTTCTACCCATGCGCGGTGGCATTGCATGGCGACGCGCAACAAACCCTCAGCGGGTTACTTGGGCGTCTGCCGTCCGACGTGCGTGACGCCCACGCAGCCATTGCCTCGGTTGCCGCATTGCGTGAAGCAGTCAAGGCCAGCCATGGCCCGTTGCAGTCCATCCATCAATCGATACTCGACCGTATTGCCGCGGAGCTACCAGAAAACGCCTTCATCAGTACCGACATGACCCAACTTGCCTACACCGGCAACTACGCCTTCGATAGCCTCGCCATTCGCAGCTGGTTGCACCCGACCGGCTACGGCACCCTGGGTTATGGTCTGCCGGCCGGGATCGGCGCCAAGTTCGGTGCGCCGCAACGTCCGGGTCTCGTGCTGGTCGGCGACGGCGGTTTCCTCTACACCGCGCAGGAACTGGCGACGGCCGTCGAGGAACTGGACAGCCCGCTGGTGGTGCTGCTGTGGAACAACGACGCGCTGGGGCAGATCCGCGACGATATGCTCGGACTGGACATCGAGCCCATCGGCGTACTACCGCGCAATCCGGATTTCGCCGCCCTTGGCCGTGCATTCGGCTGCACCGTTACTCAGCCGCAAAGTTTGGTCGAGTTGCAAACCGACCTGCGCCACGGCTTCAAGCGCAACGGCGTGACCCTGATCGAACTCAAGCATGCCTGTGCGCATTGATTTTCATTTTTCGGGGCTTTTTAAAAGGAGCAGGCCATGCGTTTTTCCGATCTGACTCAACGTATCGCCGGTGACGGCGCCGCCGCCTGGGATATCCACTACCGTGCGCTGGCGTTGCGCGAGCAGGGCGAAGACATCCTGCTGCTGTCCGTGGGCGACCCGGATTTCGACACGCCGCAACCCATCGTCCAGGGCGCCATCGACAGCCTGTTGTCCGGCAACACTCACTACGCGGAGGTGCGCGGCAAGCGTGTCCTGCGTGAAGCCATCGCCAGGCGCCACCGCCAACGCAGTGGTCAGCGGGTTACGGCGGATGAGGTCACGGTACTGGCCGGTGCGCAGTGCGCGCTGTTCAGCGTGGCCCAGTGCGTGCTCAATCCGGGTGATGAAGTGATCGTTGCCGAGCCGATGTATGTTACCTACGAAGCGGTGTTCGGCGCTTGCGGCGCCAAGGTCGTGCCGGTGCCGGTGCGTTCGGAAAACGGTTTCCGTGTGCTGCCTGAAGACGTCGCCGCCCGCATCACCCCGCGTACCCGTGCATTGGCGCTGAACAGCCCGCACAACCCGTCGGGCGCAAGCCTTCCGCGTAGCACCTGGCAAGCCCTGGCCGAACTGTGTATCGCCCACGACCTGTGGCTGATTTCCGATGAGGTTTACAGCGAGCTGCTTTTTGAAGGCGAACACGTCAGCCCGGCGAGTCTGCCGGGCATGGCCGAACGCACCGCGACCCTCAACAGCCTGTCGAAATCCCATGCCATGACCGGTTGGCGGGTCGGTTGGGTGGTGGCGCCGCCGTCCCTGGCTGCGCACCTGGAGAACCTCGCGCTGTGCATGCTCTACGGTTCGCCGGACTTCATTCAGGACGCCGCTGTCGTGGCGCTGGAAAGCAACCTGCCGGAACTGGACGCCATGCGCGAAGCCTATCGCCAGCGTCGTGACCTGGTGTGCGAGAGCCTGGCGGATTGCCCCGGCGTGCGCGCCTTGAAGCCTGATGGCGGCATGTTCGTGATGGTCGATATCCGCGAAACCGGGCTCAGCGCCCAGGCGTTTGCCGACCGCTTGCTTGATCGCCACGGTGTTTCAGTATTGGCCGGTGAGGCTTTTGGTCCGAGCGCTGCCGGTCACATTCGCCTCGGGCTGGTGGTGGGGGCTGCGCCATTGCGTGATGCCTGCCAGCGTATCGCCCGTTGTGCTCACGAACTGATGGAGGCTCAGCTACATGCTTAATCACAAGGCACTGTTTATCGATGGCCGCTGGCAAACCCCGTCGGGCCAGGGCATCGCCGAGGTGATCAACCCGGCCACCGAAGAAGTGGCCGGTAGCGTGCCGTTGGGCGATGAACGCGATGTTGATAATGCCGTTGCAGCGGCGCGCCGGGCCTTCGGCCCATGGTCGCGCACACCTTCCAGCGTCCGTGCTGGTTATATCCGTGCGTTGGCGGAACAACTAAAGACCCGTGCCGATGAAATGGCTGCGGTGATCACCACTGAACTGGGCATGCCGGTGCAATGGTGTCGGTCGGTACAAGTGGACGGGCCAATCATTGGTCTTGAGCAATACGTCGAACTCGCGGGCCTGATGGACGAAGTGCGCGAAGTCGGCAACTCGCTGGTCATCCGCGAGGCAGTAGGCGTCTGCGCGTTCATCAACCCGTGGAATTACCCGCTGCATCAGTTGATCGGCAAACTCGCCCCGGCACTGGCCGCCGGTTGCACGGTGGTGGTCAAGCCGAGTCAGGAAACCCCGCTGCACGCGTTTCTGCTGGCGCAGATGATCGAGGACATCGGCCTGCCGGCCGGGGTGTTCAATCTGGTCAGCGGGCCCGGTTCGAAAGTCGGCGAAGCGCTGGCCAAGCACCCGGACGTGGACATGCTGTCGTTTACCGGTTCCACCGGCGCCGGCGTGCGAGTCTCACAGGCAGCGGCACCTTCGGTGAAGCGCGTGTGCCTGGAACTGGGTGGCAAGTCGGCGCTGTTGATTGCCGAAGACGCCGATCTGGACGCTGCCGTGCGCTACGGCGTGCAGGACGTGATGATCAATTCCGGGCAGACCTGCACCGCGCTGACCCGCATGCTGCTGCCAGCCAGCCGCTACGCCGAAGCGCTGGACATTGCGCTGGAGGAAACCCTGAGCCTGCGCATGGGCGATCCGCTCGATCCACAAAGCTTCCTCGGCCCGATGTGCTCCGCCGGGCAACGCCGCACGGTGCTCGACTACATCAAGGTCGGCCAGGAAGAAGGCGCCCGCCTGCTGTGCGGCGGCGACTCGGCGCCGGACTTTGAGCGTGGCTACTACGTCAGTCCGACGCTGTTCGCCGACGTCGACAACAGCATGCGCATTGCCCAGGAAGAAATCTTCGGCCCGGTGTTGTGCCTGATTCCCTACGCCGATGAGGCGCAGGCGATCCAGATCGCCAACGACTCGCCGTTCGGCCTGTCCAGCGGTGTCTGGGCCGGTAGCACCGAGCGGGCCTTGCAGCTGGGTCGGCAACTGCGCGCGGGCCAGTGCTTTCTCAATGGCGCGGCGTTCAACTATCAGGCGCCGTTCGGCGGCTACAAACAATCGGGTAATGGGCGTGAGTGGGGGGAAGAAGGGCTCAGCGAATTCGTCGAAGTGAAGGCGATCCAGGTGTGACGGTTGGCGATTCAAAGGTTGTGCGCACCGGGCCCTGGCCCGGTGTCTTGCGTGGTTTTGAACCGGTATTCCATTAGTTTTTGATCAGGGGCAATGCAATGAGCGATAACAAAAACAAGATTACTCAAGCGAACCATGAATTCAGTTTCCCGCGCAGAGACTTCCTGAAGTACAGCGCAACCGCCGCAGCGGTGGCCGGGGCGTTCTCCATGGGCCTGCCGTTTGGCGCCTTCGCTGCAGAAGCCACGCCCAAACCCGGTGGCGTACTGCGTTTGGGCCTGGCCGGCGCCAGCACCACCGACTCGAAGGACCCCGGTTCCTGGGTCGATACCTTCACCTTCGTCGGGTTCTCGGCGATCTACAACACCCTGACCGAAATTGCCGTCGACGGCACGGCAATCCCCGAACTGGCTGAAAGCTGGACCTCGACCCCGGACGCACGGGTCTGGACCTTCAAATTGCGCCAGGGCGTGACCTTCCACAACGGCAAGACCCTGACCGCCGACGATGTGGTCGCCTCGATCCAGCATCACCTCGGGGAAAAATCCAGCTCAGCGGCCAAGACCGTGTTGGGCGATGTGGCCAAGGTCAGCGCCAATGGCAGCGACAGCGTGGTGTTCGAGCTGCACTCGGGCAACGCCGATTTCTCCTATGTGGTCGCCGATTACCACCTGGTGATCATGCCGAGCAAGGACGGCACGCCGGACTGGCAGGCCGGCGTCGGCACCGGCGGCTATCGCCTCAAGGACTTCGAGCCGGGCGTGCGCATGACCCTGGAACGCAGCCCCGATTACTGGAAAGCAGGGCGGGCGCACTTTGCCAGTGCCGAGTTGATTGCCATCGCCGACGGCGCAGCGCGAATCAACGCGTTGGTGACCGGGCAAGTGGACGTGATCAACAAGGTCGACCTGAAGACCGTGGCGCTGCTCAAGCGCAACCCGAACCTGGTCATCGAAGAAACCAAGGGCGCCCAGCACTACACCTTCCCGATGCTCACCGACAGCCAAGTGTTCCAGAACAACGACGTGCGCCTGGCGATGAAGCACGCGATCAATCGCGAAACGCTGCTGGCTTCTGTGCTGCACGGTTATGGCCTGGTGGGCAACGATCACCCGATCCAGCCCGGCAGCCGCTTCATCAATACGGCGCTGGAACAACGCACCTACGACCCGGACAAGTCGCGCTTCCACCTGAAAAAGGCCGGCCTGGATTCGCTCAAGGTCCGTCTGCAGGCCTCCGACGCGGCGTACACCGGGGCAGTGGATGCCTCGGTGTTGTTCAAGGAGCAGGCCCGTGCGGCGGGGATCGACATCGACGTGGTGCGCGAGCCCGCCGACGGTTTCTTCTCCAACGTCTGGATGAAGCAACCCTTCACCACCTCGTTCTGGTACAGCAGCCTGACCGCCGACCGCATGTTCAGCATCGGCTACGCCAAGGGCGCGGCATGGAACGAAACCCATTGGGACAACCCACGTTTCAACCAGTTGCTCAATGCCGCCCGGGGCGAGATGAACGACCCGTTGCGCCGCGAGATGTACAACGAAATGCAGGCCCTATGCCGGGACGAGGGCGGGGCGATCGTGCCGTTGTTCGCCAGCTCGGTGGCGGCACGTTCCAATCGGGTGGCTCACGGCGGGCAGACCGCGCCATACGGAGAACTCGACGGCTTGCGCGTAATCGAGCGCTGGTGGCAGGCGTAAGCGTCCGTCAAAACAATGAAGAACCACTGTAGGAGCGAGCATGCTCGCGATGGACGTCAACGATGACGCGGGCTGTCTGAGTGCCCGCGGTGCCTGAACGTTTTTCGCGAGCATGCTCGCTCCTACAGTGGGAAATTGTGGTCTTCGTAAGGAATTGCACGGTGAATAGTATTTTTAAGTTGCTACTTCAGCGTCTGGCTTTAGGGCTGTTATCGCTGTTCGCGGTATCGGTGATCATCTTTCTCGCCGTCGGCCTGCTCCCGGGCGATATCGCCCAGGCCATGCTCGGCCAATCCGCCACCCCGGAAACCGTGGCGGCCTACCGCGCGCAACTGGGCCTGGACCTGCCGCCGCTGACCCGTTTCGGCCACTGGATCTGGCAATTGCTGCACGGTGATCTTGGTGTGTCGCTGGCCAACCAGCGGCCGATCGCCGAACTGGTCGGCAGTCGCTTGGGCAACACCTTCAGCCTGGCGCTGTTGGCGGCACTGGTGTCGGTGCCTTTGGCGTTGTTGCTGGGCATGCTCGCGGCGTTGTATCGCAACAACTGGTTCGACCGCCTGCTCAACACCTCGGCCCTGAGCGCGGTGTCGTTCCCCGAGTTCTTCGTCGCCTACATCCTGATCCTGGTGTTCGCGGTGAAGCTCAACTGGTTCCCGAGCATCTCCAATCTCTCGCCGAACGCCATGCTGGGTGAGGTACTGCAACGCTCGGTGCTGCCGGTGGCCACCCTGAGTCTGGTGGTGATCGCGCAGATGATGCGCATGACCCGCGCCTCGCTGATCAATCTGCTGGCCAGCCCGTACATTGAAATGGCCCGGCTCAAGGGCATCAGCCAGTCGCGCATCATCTTCCGTCACGCCTTGCCCAACGCGCTGGCGCCGATCGTCAACGTGGTGGCGCTGAACCTGGCGTACCTGGTGGTCGGCGTGGTGGTGGTCGAAGTGGTGTTTGTCTATCCGGGCCTCGGCCAGTTGCTGGTGGACTCTGTAGCCAAGCGCGACATCCCGGTGGTGCAGGCCTGCAGCTTGATCTTTGCCGCGACCTACATCCTGCTCAATACCAGCGCCGACGTGCTGTCGATTGCCAGCAACCCACGCCTGATGCATCCAAAGGGGTAGACCATGAGCCTGCTTAAACAATTGGTCCGGGCGCCGCTGAGTGCGAAGTTCGGATTGCTGGTGATCGTTGTGTACATTCTGGTGGCGCTGTTCGCCCCGGTATTGGCGCCGTTTGGCGAGACCCAGGTGGTGGGCGAGGGTTTCGCGCCGTGGGGCGGGCAGTTCCTGTTGGGCACCGATAACCTGGGGCGCGACATGTTCAGCCGCCTGGTCTACGGCGCGCGCAACACACTGGGCATTGCCTTCCTGACCACGGTGCTGGCGTTCTTGCTCGGCGGTACCTGTGGGCTGATCGCGGCGATCAAGGGCGGTTGGGTCGATCAGGGCCTGTCGCGGGTAGTGGACATCCTGATGGCCATCCCGCAATTGATCTTCGCCTTGCTGATTCTCAGTGTGGTCGGCACCACGGCCACGTCGCTGGTGCTGGTAATCGCACTGCTGGATGCGACCCGGGTGTTTCGTCTTTCACGTGCCGTGGCGATGAACGTGGTGGTGCAGGACTTCGTCGAAGCCGCGCGCCTGCGCGGTGAAGGCCTGTGCTGGCTGGTAACCCGCGAGGTACTGCCCAACGCAGCGGCGCCGCTGATTGCCGAATTCGGCCTGCGTTTCTGCTTCGTGTTCCTGTTCATCAGTGCGCTGTCGTTCCTCGGCCTGGGCATCCAGCCGCCCACCGCCGACTGGGGCAGCATGGTGCGCGACAACGCCGTGCTGATCACCTTCGGCGACATCAGCCCGTTGCTGCCCGCCCTGGCCGTGGCCTTGATCACGGTCAGCGTCAACTTCGTCGTCGACTGGATGCTGCACAAATCCAGCGGCCTCAAGGAATGCTGAACATGACGACATCCAAACCTTTGCTGGAAATCCGCAACCTGCACATCGAAGGTCACTATGAAGATGCCTGGCACCCGTTGATCAAGGGCATCGACCTGACCCTGCAACGCGGTGAGGTGCTGGGGCTGATCGGTGAATCCGGGGCGGGCAAATCGACCCTGGGCTTGTCCGCCATGGGTTATACCCGCGACGGCTGCAAAATCACCAGCGGCACAGTGCATTTCGACGGAATCGACCTGCTCAAGGCCAAGCCCGAAGCCCTGCGCAAGTTGCGTGGCCTGCGCATCGCCTACGTCGCACAGAGCGCGGCTGCATCGTTCAACCCGGCCCATCGCTTGATCGATCAGCACGTGGAAACGGCGGTGAAAAACGGCGGCATCAGTCGTGAACAGGCCATGCGCGAGGCGGTGGAGTTGTATCGCGTGCTGCGCTTGCCCAATCCCGAACAGATTGGCCAGCGTTACCCGCACCAGGTCTCCGGCGGCCAGCTGCAACGGGTCATGACCGCCATGGCGATGGCCTGCCACCCGGACTTGATCATCTTCGACGAACCGACCACCGCGCTGGACGTCACCACCCAGATCGAAGTGCTGGCGGCGATTCGCGATGCGGTGAAGACCTACGGCAGCGCGGCGATCTACATCAGCCACGACCTGGCGGTGGTGGCGCAGATGGCCGACCGCATCATGGTGCTGCGCCACGGCAAACTGGTGGAGGAGGCCGAGACCCGCAAGATGCTCGGTGACCCACAAGAGGACTACACCAAGTCGTTGTGGGCGGTGCGCAGTTTCCGCACCGAACCCAAACCCTGCCCGCAGCAGGAAAAACCGCTGCTGGAACTGCGCAACAGCAGCGCCAGCTACGGGCAGCAACCGGTGCTGCATGACGTTTCCTTGAAGTTGTATCGCGGCCAGACCCTGGCGGTCATCGGCGAATCCGGCAGCGGTAAAAGCTCCACGGCGCGGGTGATCACCGGTTTGTTGTCCCCGACTCATGGAAAAGTGCTGTATGACGGCGAGCCGCTGCCAGCGGACTTTCGCCAGCGCAGCAAGGAGCAACTGCGGCGCGTGCAGATGATTTATCAAATCCCGGACACGGCGCTGAACCCACGCCAGCGCATCGTCGACATCATCGGCCGGCCGTTGACCTTCTATCTGGGGCTTAGAGGCAAGGCCATGCGCGCGCGGGTGGCCGAGTTGCTGGAGATGATCGAACTCGACCCTGCGACCTTCATGGCGCGTCAGCCCCGCGAGCTGTCCGGTGGACAGAAACAGCGGATCTGCATCGCCCGGGCACTGGCCGCCGATCCGCAACTGATCATCTGCGACGAAGTCACCTCGGCCCTCGATCAACTGGTGGCCGAAGGCGTGCTCAAGTTACTCAATCGCATTCAGCAACAGCTCGGCGTTGCGTACCTGTTCATCACCCATGACGTCGCCACCGTACGGGCGATCGCCGACGAAGTGCTGGTGATGCAACGGGGCAGGGTAGTGGATCATGGCTCGCGCAGTGCTATTTTCACGCCACCGCACCAGGACTACACCGGACTGCTGTTTTCCTGCGAACCACAAATGGACCCCGACTGGCTCGACCGCTTGCTGGCCAGCCGCGCGACCCCGAATTCGAACCCTACGCTGGAAAAAGTCTAAGGAATTCCCATGAAAGTACTGATCGTCCACGCTCATCCAGAGCCACAATCGTTCACCGCCGCCTTGCGCGACCAGGCCGTTGCGACACTTGAAGCCCAGGGCCACGAAGTGCAGGTCAGCGACCTGTACAAAATGAACTGGAACCCGGTGGCCAGCGCCGATGACTTCTCGTCGCGGGAAAATCCCGAGTATCTGGTCTATGCCCTTGAGCAACGTTTGGGGGTGAAAAGCCAGTCGCTGGCTGCAGACATCCAGGCTGAACTGGACAAGTTGCTGTGGGCCGACCTGCTGATCCTCAACTTCCCGATCTTCTGGTTCTCCACCCCGGCCATGCTCAAGGGCTGGATCGACCGGGTGCTGGTCTCCGGTATCTGTTATGGCGGCAAGCGCTTCTACGATCAAGGCGGACTGGCCGGCAAAAAGGCATTGGTCACCGTAACCTTGGGTGGCCGTGAACACATGTTCGGTGAAGAGGCAATTCATGGCCCGTTGCAGGACATGCTGCGGCCGATCTTGCGCGGTACGTTGGCGTATGTTGGCTTCGACGTGCTGGAACCGTTCGTGGCCTGGCATGTGCCGTACATCAGCGATGAGGCGCGCCAGCAATTTCTGGTCGATTACGGCCAGCGCCTGCAACACCTGAGTGATGAGCAGCCGCTGGTGTTTCCGAAACTGTCGCAGTTCGATGAGCGGCTTTATCCATTGCATCAACCAGCCGCCGCCGATGCCTGATAAACCCCCAACCCCCTGTAGGAGCCGAGCTTGCTCGCGATGGCGGTCTATCAGTCACAACCGCAGTGACAGTCCTGACGCCATCGCGAGCAAGCTCGGCTCCTACAAAGTTATGTGCAGCTCAAAAGACCCCAGGATTGTTCTAAATACGCAAACACTGAAGTCGCCGAGAATGGAATTGTTGGTGTAGTGGCAGGCTTGTAGCCTCCATCACGCCGAACACCAGGATCGGCCAACGATCCGGTGGAGCCCCAGCCAGGGATCATCAAGACGTCATACCTTGCTTCGGCCTTACGCCCCTTCGGGGGATTGGCGCCTAATAAAAATAAGGAAGGCAGGTATGAGTATTCGTGCATGGGTCTGCGCAGTGACCCTGTTCGCGCCCGTTCTGGGTGCCGACGTTTTATTTCCCACTATGGCGCAAGCATCGGGCATCCCTTTTGCCAGCAACAGGCCCCAAAGCTTCCAGTTCAGTTCGGACTTCACTGAGCCCTACAATTCGGTGGGTCAGGAGTTTGAATACAACGACGACCGCAAACGCTTCGACGACCACGGCACCAAGGTCGCCGGCAGCAAGACCGAGACTTACGTTGGCCTGACTTCGTTGTTGCACTACTGGAAGATGGACGGCCTGCCCAATACCGGCTTTATCGCCAGTATCACCCTCCCGGAGATCGCGGTGCGCGGCAACGGCACGCGGGTCAGCGGGCTCGGCGATCCGTTGGTCGGCGGCCTGGTCTGGTACAACCCGACACCGCTACGCACCATAGGCGCGCAAGCCTATGTGCAACTGCCGACCGGCGCAGACTCGGTCAGCAGCGACACCTACGCCTTGTGGCCTTCGCTGTTCTACAACGAATGGCTGGGCAAGGTGAACATCGATCTGTTGGTCGGCGCTATCCTTCGTGGCGATGGCCCGCACCACACCGAACCTGGCAATACAGGCCACGCTAACCTGCGCCTGGGCTACAACATCGTCGATCGCCCGACCTACCAGATCACGCCCTTTGTCAGTGCTGATTACCAGAAAACCTTCAGCTCCGATGATCGCAACAACGATGCCATCGAATTCTCTGAATCCAACGAAACCGCGCTGGGCGCCGGCGTGCTGTTCCAGCTCAAGCCCGGCGTGCAGAAGGTGTTCGCCCAGAAAATGTGGGATCAGGTGTCCATCCACTATTCCAAAGGCGTGGAAGGGCGCAACACCACCGTCACGGACGGCTTGTTTGTGCAGCTCTGGCATTACTGGTGAGACACGCTGCGTGCGCTGATTTGCCTGTGTCGCCGCTACTCATTCCGGAGAATAAAAAGTGAACGAAGAGAACCAGAAACTTGCACTGTCACGCCGCAGCTTCATCAAAGCCGGCGCTGCCGGTACGGCTGTCGCCGCCTTATCGGGTGTGGCCGCACGGGCGATGGCCAGCGACGAGTTGCCCTTCGACAGGGAGCACGACATTGTCGTGGTTGGCGGAGGCGGCAGCGGTTTGCCGACCGCGCTGTTCTCCCGTTGGCTCGGCAATGACGTGGTCATCCTGGAAAAGGCCGGCAGCCCCGGCGGCACCGCAGCGAAGGCGGCATTCTGGTACTGGGTGCCGAACAACAAGCCGATGCGAGACGCCGGCATCGTCGACGACAAAGCCGACTACCTGCGCTATGTCGCCCGTCTGACACGCCCACAGTCCTATGACGCCTCGCTGCCGAAACTCGGCCTGTCGGATTGGGAATACGAGATGTGCGAAGCGATCTACGAGAGCGCCTCGCCTGCTGCCGAACTGTTGGCCGAACGCGACGCACTGCCTTATCGCCATTGCCCGGACGTTCCGGACTATTGGGCAGAGTTGTCCGAAGACAAAGCCAAGAAAGGCCGCGTATTGGTGCCCAAGGACGCCCGGCCCAGCATGTCCGACGGCGGTCGCGTGGCGATTCGCACGCTGACCGCCGCCGCCAAGCGTGACGGCGTGCAGATTCGCACCGGCGAGCGTGTGGTGAAGGTGATCCTCAATGACAAGGGTGAAGCCGCCGGCGTTGAAGTCGAAACCGAGGAGGGCACGCGGCAACGGGTCAAGGCGCGCAAAGCGGTGATCTTCGCCACGGGTGGTTTTACCCACGATCCGGAACTGCGCCGCAACTTCCTCAACGCCCCGGTCTACGGTGGCTGCGCCGCCCTGACCAACGAAGGCGATTTCATCCGCATCTCGAGTGAACTGGGTGTGCAATTGCGCAACATGAACTACGCGTGGTCGTGCCCGATCCTGTTGGAAAAAGCCCTGGCCAAGGACGGTTCGATGTCCGGCATTTTCACCATGAACGGCGATTCGATGCTGATGGTGAACAAATACGGCAAGCGCGTCGTCAACGAAAAAACCGTCTACAACGAACTGGTTCCGGCCTTCTTCCAGTGGGATGGCGATAAAGCCGAATACCCGAACCTGGTGATGTTCTCGATCTGGGACCAGCGCGCCCAGGACTATTGCAGCAGCGACGAATACGGCTCGCCGATCGTACCCAAGGGCGGCAACGACCGCCATGTGGTCCGGGGCGACACCCTGGAAGAGCTGGCGAAGAACATCGCCGAACGGCTGGATAAACACGCCGCCGATATTGGCGGGATGAAGCTCGGCGCGGATTTCAATCTCAACTTGAAAGCCACGCTCAAGCGCTTCAACGAGTTGGCTAAGACGGGCAATGACCTGGACTTCCATCGCGGCGAGCGGGTGATCCAGGGCGTGTTCACTGGCCCGGTCAAACCCGACCGTACCGGCAACCTGACGATGTACCCGCTGGCCGCGAAAGGTCCGTATTACGCGGCGTTGATCTCGGGCGGCAACCTCGACACCAAGGGTGGCCCGAAAACCAACTCCGTCGGCCAGGTATTGAACAACGCCAATGCACCGATCCCGGGCCTGTACGGCGTCGGCAACTGCGTGGCGTCGGCCTCCGGTCGCGCCTATTGGGCCGGTGGTGCGACGCTCGGCCCGATCATCGCCTTTGCCTATCGCGCGGCGAACCAGGCGCACAAAGAACCGAGCCGAAGCTGATTTTTTGCTTAACCCTCGACTGCACGAGAGCAACGATATGACGCACTTCAACTCTTTTCTGCGAGCCCCCGCGCTATTGGTGCTGGCGGCAAGTTTTTGTTTGACTGGCATCGCTCAGGCGGATGACCTGGCGCTGGCACAGAAACTGGCGACCAACCACTGCGCGGTCTGCCACACCTTCGACAAGGGCGGACCGCCGGGGCAGGGCCCGAACCTGTTCGGGCTGCTGGGTCGCAAGGCCGCCAGCGAATCCAACTTCACGTACAGCGACGGCTACGCCAAAGCCATGTCCGGCAAGGTCTGGGATGAGTCAATGCTCGACGCCTGGCTGACCGATGCCCAGAGCGTGGCACCGGGCAGTGCCATGGTTTATTCCCAGGACGACCCGGCCAAGCGGCAGAAGATCATCACCTACATCAAGTCGTTGCACTAACGGCCAGCATCCCTATCACTCCAAAAAAAAAGGCGGAGACAGCATGATCAGCACCCTGACAATGACCGACGAGCAACGCAAATCGGTCGCCCTGGAATACCTCAAGGCATTCGACAACGGCGGTGTCACCTCCACAGGCGGCAGCATCCTCGAGCTGTTCGCCGATGATGCGCAGGTCCTGTTTCCAAAGTGGGGACTGGCCACCGGCCGTGACCAGATCGGCCAGATGTTCAGCGACCTGGGCAGCCGCCTGAAATCGATTACCCACGACTACGCGCACTTCAACTGGATTCTCACGGGTACCGACACGCTGGTCTGCGAAGGCACCAGTTTTGGTGAACACGTCGACGGCCACTGGCGTGCGGGCGTTCCTTCACCGGCCGGTGCCGGCTACTGGGCCGACGTATTCGAGATCCGTGATTTCAAGATCCAGCGCTGCTTTATCTACCTGGACCCTGACTACGGCAGCCAGGACACTGCGCGCTATCCATGGCTGAATCGGTAACCGCTGACCCCCTGTAGGAGCGAGCATGCTCGCGATGGTCGTCAACGATTTCGCGGGGTGCCTGATGCCCCGCGGCGCCCTCGGGTTTTTCGCGAGCATGCTCGCTCCTACAGTGGTTTCCCATTTGAGTTCATCGCAGGTTCTCGTCCGGGATGTGGAGTGCGAGGTGCCGAAAGGCTAACCTCGTATTCCTATAAGAACAAAAACATCCAGAGAACCTGCCCCATGGATCGTTTACTCAGTGTCGAAGCCTTCGTGCGGGTTGCCGAGACCGGCAACTTCGCCAGGGCGGCCCAGCAACTTGGCGTGACCCGCTCGGTCATCACCCATCGCATCCAACAGCTGGAGCAGTTCATCAATGCGCCGCTGTTCCATCGCAGCACGCGCCATGTGCGGCTCTCCGAGGTCGGGGAGACGTACTACAAGGAATGCGCGGACATGGTCGCGAGTTTCAACTCGCTGACCGAGCACATGCGCGAACTGCGCGCCAAACCCACTGGTAAACTGCGGGTGCAGATGCTGCCCGGTTTTGCCATCGGGCACTTCGGCCGCATGCTGGCCGAGTTCACGCGGCTGTACCCGGACATTGAAGTGGACGTCATCGTCAACGACCGGGTAGTGGACCCGATCGAAGAAGGCTTTGATGTGGCGTTCCAGATGTTCCCGCCGATGGCAGAAACCCTGATCGAGCGCAAATTGTTCAGCGTTCGCCGGCTGTTCTGCATGTCCCCCGATTACGCCAGCGAGTTCGGCGTGCCGACCCATCCCCAGGAGTTGCTGCAACACAAGATCGCCCTGTACGAGGGTTATCCGTCGCGTAACCGCTGGCTCTTCAACCGCGAAGACGAGCAGGTGGAACTGAGCCTGCCGGGTCAGGTGCGCTCGAACTCGGTGCATCTGTTGCGTGATTACGCACAGACCGGCGTCTGCATTGTCTGCCTGCCGACGCTGGTGGCCAGTGACGACCTGCTCAGCGGGCGGTTGATTCCGGTGCTGCCCGAGTATGCATTGTCATCCTTCAACTTCTCCGCGGTATATCCCGCGACCCAGCGCCGGGCCCTGAAAGTCCGTACGTTAATCGACTTTCTGGTGGAGAACTTCGGCGATGAGCCATGCTGGGATAAACCCTTGCTGGAGCGGGGCTGGGTTCGCTGAGCAACGCCCACCCCTGTAGGAGCAAAGCTTGCTCGCGATGACGGTGTGTCAGTCGAAATGAATGTTGAATGTACCGCCGTCATCGCGAGCAAGCTTTGCTCCTACAGCAGATTACGGTGGCAGTTGCAGGTGCACTGTTTGCGTTTCGCAAACACTGTTGTCGCCGGTCCTCTAATTGTTCCCGGGTCTGGTGCGACGTACTGTTGGCGCACTGTTACTACAACAACAAAACGGTGAAAACCATGAGTAGCGCGGCAATCGAAACGGTCTTCGGCTCGCTGGACAAGTACACCAAGGGCTCGGTTGAAATCATCAGCGGCCAAGCCAGTCACTACGCCTTTTCCAACGTTTTCGAGGTGGCGGAAAAATCCCTCCCTTACGAAAAAGTCGTCGTTGGCCTCAACCTCGGTTACGTTATTGAAATCCTGCGTGCCGAAGGCCAGTCGCCTTGGTACACGGCCGCGCACGACGAATTCGCCATCGTCATGGACGGTGAAGTACGGGTGGATTTCCTCAAGCTCGAAACGCCATTGAAAGCCGGCGAGGGCACGCAACTGGCAGGTGAAGTACCCGCGGGCAAACCAATGGGCTACGTCCTGCTCAAGCGCGGCCATCAGTGCTTGCTGCCGGTGGGCACCGCGTATCGCTTCGAAGCCAGTCGCCCGGGCGTGATCCTGCAGCAGACCATCAAAGGACCGTTGTCGGTCGAGAAGTGGGCCGACATCTGCTTGAAGTGATCTGCCCAGCCAGCCCCCGCCAACAAAAACAAGAGGAATCCCGTCATGGCCATGCTTGAAACCGCTGCCGAAACCCCACTGTTTGCCGACGAAGACGTCCAGGCCAGCGCCGCCCATCCCGTCACCGGCTATCGCTCCTTCAAGCTCGGCGCGTTCGAACTGTCGCGCGACGAGTATTTTGCCCGCATCACCTGGCCCGCCAAAGGTCAGACCCGCTCGCACTTGATTCCGGCTGATGCCTTTTTGCGTGCCTTGATGCGTGACGTGGCCTGGGGCTTTTTCTACGGTTGGGTCAACTTCGACCACGTCATCGGCACCCGCAATTACTACGGCAAAGTCGACCTGTACGCCGGCACCTTCAACGGCACGCTCAAGGCAGCAGGGGTCAACTACACGGAAAACTTCGAAACGCCGTTGATCATGGCGACATTCAAGGCAATCCTGCGCGATTGGACCAACGCCACGTTCGACCCGTTCGCCGCGCCGGAAGAAACCGGCAGCGCCTTCGGTCGCAAGAACGGCAACAACATCGAAGCCATCGAACGCTTCCGTATCGCCACCAAACGCATGCCCGGCCTGCCGGATGATTCGCCGCTGCGCAACGATCTGCCGGTCAATCGCCAGTTCATCGATGTGCCTCAGGACGAGCCGGAAATTCACGCTGCAGAAGGTTTCGAAGCCCAGTTGCATGGGTTCAACCTGCACAAGTACCTGTCGCGCTCCGACGTGACCTGGAACCCGTCGGTGACCTCGGTGTGCAAGGCCAGCCTGTTTTGCCC
The DNA here is from genome assembly GCF_059716155.1 of Pseudomonas sp. LBUM1649. NCBI lineage: Bacteria > Pseudomonadati > Pseudomonadota > Gammaproteobacteria > Pseudomonadales > Pseudomonadaceae > Pseudomonas > Pseudomonas sp. LBUM1649. Next base: position 3,399,068 of record NZ_CP166807.1, on the reverse strand, counting down.
GACCACCGAAGAATTCATCCTGCCGGTGTTCCATGGCAATGACCGGATCGAGTGGTTCTTGCAGCTATCTGACGAGATCATCTGGGATGTCGGCGACAAAGACGACGGCAACCCGCGTGCGCGCATCACCATGCGTGCCGGCGACATCTGCGCCATGCCCGCCGACATTCGTCACCAGGGCTATTCGACCAAGCGCTCGATGCTGCTGGTCTGGGAGAACGCCACGCCGAACCTGCCGCAACGCTACGAAAGCGGTGAGCTGGCTCCCTATCCGATCGAGTTCTAAGACCTCGTGCATTGCCCGGCATCGCGCCGGGCCATGCTCTCAGCCATCAAGTCAGACACTGCTTCCTAAGCGCGGTGCGAGGAAACCATTATGCAAAATCAGCTCTATATCGATGGCCGCTTCGTGGATGCGGTCGCCGGCGGCACCATCGACGTCGTGTCGCCCCATGACGGCTCGTTGATCACCCACATCGCCGCCGCCGAAGCCGCTGATATCGACCTCGCAGTGGCCGCCGCCAAACGTGCGTTTCCAGCCTGGTCGGCCCTTGGCGCCGCCGAGCGCGGACGCCTGTTGCTCAAACTGGCGGACAAGATCGAAGAATGCAGTGAAGAACTGGCACAGCTGGAATCCCTCAACACCGGGCACCCGATCCGTGATTCGCGTGGCCTCGACGTACCGCGCACCGCCGCGTGCTTCCGCTACTTCGGCGGTATGGCCGACAAGATCGAAGGCTCGGTGATTCCGGTTGAGGCCGGGTTCCTCAATTACGTGCAGCGCAAGCCGATCGGCGTGGTCGGGCAGATCGTGCCCTGGAACTTTCCGCTGATGTTCACCAGTTGGAAGATGGGCCCGGCGCTGGCGGCGGGTAACACCATCGTCATCAAGCCCTCGGAAATCACGCCGCTGTCGACCTTGCGCATTGTCGAGCTGATGACCGAAGTCGGCTTTCCGAAAGGCGTGGTCAACGTGGTGCCGGGCTACGGCCATACCGCGGGCCAGGCACTGGCGGAACACCTCGACGTCGGCAAGATTGCCTTTACCGGCTCGACCGCGACCGGTCGGCGGATTGTTGACGCGTCCAAGAGCAACCTCAAGCGCATTCAGCTGGAGCTGGGCGGCAAGGGTGCGAACATTGTGTTTGAAGACGCCAATCTGGAAGCGGCGGTCAACGGCGCTGCGTGGGCGATCTTCCATAACCAGGGCCAGGCGTGCATCGCCGGTTCGCGGCTGATTCTGCATAAAGACATCGCTGACCAGTTCCTGGAGCGCTTCATCGCTCTGGCCAAGTCCATCCGCCTCGGTGATCCGATGGACCCTGAGACCGAAATGGGCCCGCTGACCTCGGCACTGCACCGCGACCGCGTCATGGCCTACATCGATATCGCCATCGAGCAGGGCGGCAAGATCCTCGCGGGCGGCAAGGCACCGGACGACAAGGCGTTGGCCAAGGGTTTCTATGTCGAACCCACCGTGGTCGAGGCCAAGCCAGGTGACCGTGTCTGCCAGGAAGAAGTCTTCGGTCCCTTCGTCACGGTCGTGCGCTTCAGCACTGACGAAGAAGCACTGGCCATCGCCAACGACTCCGAATACGGACTGGGCAGCGGCCTGTGGACGCAAAACCTCAGCCGTGCGCACAAAATGGCCGACGCAATCCATGCCGGCATGTGCTGGATCAACTGCTACAAGCGCGTCAGCCCTGGCAGCCCGTTCGGCGGTGTCGGTCAATCCGGATATGGCCGGGAAATGGGCTTTGAAGCGATCCACGATTACACCGAAGCCCGTTCGGTGTGGGTCAACGTTGACGCGAAAATCCCACCACACTTCAAGCGCTGAGGCCGGCCATGAATCCTTTTGTTTATCAAAGCCTGCCGACCCGTGTGGTGTTCGGCTGGGGCAAGCTCTCGGCGCTGGCTGAAGAAATCGAGCGCTTGGGTGCCCGACGGGCGCTGATCCTCACCACGCCGGAACAGCACGGCCTCGGCGAACGCGTCGCGGCGTTGCTCGGTGATCGCGCGGCGGGAGTGTACCCGCATGCGGTGATGCACGTACCGCTGGAAGTGGCGCAAGCGGCGCGCGTCGAAGCGGCGCGTCTGGATGCCGATTGCTGTGTGGCCATTGGCGGTGGTTCGACCATTGGCTTGGGCAAGGCGATTGCCATGGATTCGGGCCTGCCCATAGTAGCCGTGCCGACCACTTACGCTGGCTCGGAGATGACGCCGATCTACGGGCTGACCGAAAATCGCCTGAAGAAAACCGGGCGTGATCCTCGGGTTTTGCCCAAGACCGTGATCTACGATGCGCAATTGACCCTGACCCTGCCAGCGCAGATCTCCGCTTGTTCGGGCATGAACGCCATGGCCCACGCGGTGGAAGCACTGTACGCCCAGGACGCCAACCCGATCATCGGCTTCATGGCCGAGGAAGCGATTCGCTCGCTGGCGCAGGCGCTGCCGGGCGTGGTCAATGACCCCAGTGATCCCGATGCGCGCAGCCAGGCGTTGTATGGCGCGTGGCTGGCGGGCATTTGCCTGGGCTCGGTCGGCATGGCCTTGCACCACAAGCTCTGCCACACCCTGGGCGGGACGTTCAATCTGCCCCACGCCCAGGCCCACGCCATCGTTCTGCCGCATGCCGCGCATTACAACCGCGAAGCAGCCGCCGAGCCGTTGCAACGTGCCGCGCGCGCCCTGGGTGGTAGCGAGGCCAGTGAGGTTGGCGCCTTGTTGTATGCACTCAACCAGAAACTGGGTATTCCATTGGCACTGGCAGACATCGGCCTGCCAGAAAACGGTCCGGCCGAGGCGGCACGAATCGCCTGTGCCAGCCCTTATTACAATCCACGGCCGTTTGAACAAGGCCCGATCGAAGCGCTGCTGACCCGCGCCATGCAAGGCCTGGCGCCAGCCTGACTCACCGTGCAGTCAGCACATGTCGGAATAAAAACAATGACCGATCAAGATAAAGCCATAGAAAAACTGATCTCCGAGCAGGCAGTGAACAGCTTCGGCGATGCGCCCAATGCGCGCTACAAACAGATCATGCAAAGCCTGGTCCGGCACCTGCACGCGTTTGTCAGCGAGGTCGAGTTGACCGAACAGGAATGGATTGAAGGGATTCGCTTCCTGACTGAAACCGGGCACAAATGCGATGGGCTGGTGCGTCAGGAATTCATTTTGCTGTCGGACACCCTGGGTGTGTCGATGCTGGTCGACGCGATCAATCATCGACACAGCGCCACCGCCACCGAGACCACGGTGTTCGGGCCGTTCTACATCGAAGGCATGCCCGAGCGCGAGTTCGGCGAGAACATGGCGTTCACGCCGGGCGAGACGGCGCTGGTGCGCGGACGCGTGGTCGATACCCAAGGCCATGCCCTGGCCGGCGCCGTGCTGGACGTCTGGCAAACCGCCGAAAACGGCATGTATTCGGGCCAGGACAGCGAACAGCCGTTCGGCAATCTGCGCGGTCGCTATCGCACCGATGCCGACGGCTGCTTTGCGATTCGCACGATTGTCCCGGTGTGTTATCCGATTCCGACCGATGGCCCAGTGGGGCGCATGCTCAACGCCGCCAACCGGCATCCCTGGCGGCCGGCGCACCTGCACTTCATGATCGAGGTGCCTGGGTATCGCAAACTGGTGACCCACCTGTTCAATCACGATGATCCGTACCTGGCGTCCGATGCGGTGTTCGGCGTGAAGCAGTCGCTGCAGGTGATCTATGAAGACCGCAACACCCACGATGAGGTGTCCGCACGGCTGGGTATGCAATTGCCGTTCAAGCGGGCGTGTTACGAATTTGTCATGGAAGCCGGGTGAATCATGGGCCAGTTTTTTGCGGTATTCGCCACAGACCACCCGGATTCCCTGGCCTTGCGCCAGCGCCTGCGGCCCAGTCACCAGGCGCATTTGCGTGCGACCGATACGCACCGGGTAGTCGTGCGCTTGGGAGGCCCGACCCTCGATGATGTCGGCACCGCGATGAATGGCACGCTGCTGGTGATCGAAGCCGGCAGCCTGGCGGAAGTGGAAGCCTTCATCGAGGACGATCCCTATGTCCAGGCCGGGCTGTTTGCGAGCATCCAGATTCGCCCCTGGCACTGGAGTCTCGGCAACCCGGAACTGCGTGGCTGACCATGACCCTCATCACGTTGTGCAAACGGGAAGACATCGCCGACGGTGGCGCTTTGGGCCTGTCGCAGCATCAGCAACTGCATCCCGCCGGCCTTGTTGCGGTGCGCCGGGGCGAGCAGGTGTGGGTATACATCAACCGCTGCCCGCATTTTTCCGTGCCACTGGACTATCGCCCGCAGGAATTCTGCACCTATCGCGGCAAGGTGCTGATGTGCGCGCATCACAGTGCGATGTTTCGCTTCGAAGACGGGCACTGCATCGATGGGCCGTGCAAAGGCGCGACACTTACGCCTGTTCCGGTGCGCTGGGTGGACAACCGTCTGGTCATGGAGGTGGGCGAGGAGGGCTGAACTACACTCTTTCAGGGTGAACCACGCCCATCCGGAGATCATCATGAAAAGGTTGTCACCCATCGGCCTGTGCGTCGCATTGTCGTTTTTCAGTGCCCAGGGATGGGCCCAGACGGTAGTACCGATGAAGGGCCAGACTTCGCAGCAGACTCAACTGGATATCAACGAATGCAACAGCATCGCCGCCAGTAGTACCTCAACGACCTCGACTCCTTCTGGTGGACGCCTCAAGGGCGCCGCCGTGGGCGCAGCAGCCGGTGCGGCCGGGGCCCAGGTACGCGGCCGCCAGCATGACGAGTTCTATGATCGTGTCGATGACGATACCAAGCAGGATTACCGGCAGAACCGCGCCAAGGAAACGGCTGCGGCGGGTGCCGTGGTTGGCGGTTCGCGCCAGCGCCAGGAACGCCGGGCGCAGGAGAAAACCAACGCAGCGACCACTTCGACGGCGTATACCAGTTGCCTGCAGGGCAAGGGGTATCAGGTCAATCCCTGACGCTTCCCCTGTAGGAGCGAGCATGCTCGCGATGGAGGCTCAGGCACCGCGGGGTGTCAGATAGCCCGCGTTTTCGTTGACGACCATCGCGAGCATGCTCGCTCCTACAGGGGGTGTTTAAACCCTGAGGCTGGTGTTCTGTCTCTGATCCAGCAAACGAACCATCAGGCACGCATACAGCGTCACCGCGATGAACAGCCCCATGCGCACCGCGAAGGCGGTGTAGACGTCCTTGCCGGCCAGACTGTCCTGGACCGACTGGCCCAACAGGATGATCAGGGTGATCAGGCTGTTGAGCCAGAAGCCCGGACTCAACCGACCCGGGCTGAGGCCGTAGAGTTTGCGCGCGAGGATCAGGGCGAACAGCAGCATCCACAGGAAGAACATCCAGAGGTGCACAAAGACTGTCAGTGCGCTCCAGAACAGAATCGCCAACAGACCGCCTAGCAAGGTCGAGCCAATCAGCTCGCGTGCGGCGTCGCGCGCGTTGGTGCTGGAACTCTGCTGTCCCAGGCTCACGGCCTTGAGCACGATGGGCATGTAGCTGGCGGGGTCGATCAGGGCCAGCAGAAACGTCGGCATCACGATCAGGGTTGCCCGCAGCGCCACCCGGTCGACGTCTCCCGCTGATAGTGCCGGGGCGGGCGGGGGCGTCGGGGCATTGTCCGGTTCGGGGAACAGCCAATGACTCAACCTGCCGATCATGATTGCCAGGAGCAAGCCGCTGGTCAACGCCTTGATGACCATCGCCGCCAGGCCGAAGTCGGCAACCCCGGCCGCCGGGATCATGGTCAGGCCGATCACCAGGAACGTCACCACCAGATTGTTGCCACCCTGTTGGCCAAAGCGAAAAACCATCAGCAGGCCGATGCCGATCAACAGCACGCCGCTGAAGGCGTAGTAACGCAGGAGCGGGATCAACAGCAGGCCGATGCCGGTGGTCAGCATCGCGGTCAACGCCAGCACCAGAGTGGCCTTGAACGACAACGGGCGATTGAGGCTGACCAGCAACAACGCGCCCAGCACCGGCGCCAGGAAGGGGATCGGCATGCCCAGGCCAAAACTGGCAGCCAGGCACAGCGCCGTGCCACAGGCCAGGCGCAGCGCGCGTTGCACCCTCGGCGTGCGCTTAGTAGGCATACGACAGCCAGCTCATCAGCCACAGGAACAACCGGCCCAGCGGGTTGAGCACGTTGCCGTCGGCAGGGAAGGCCATGACTTCGGCCTGGCCACCGGAACGGATGGCGCGGTTGTCCTTGAGCATGGTCAGTGACTCGGGGGAAAACTCGATGACCACCGGAAATCGCTGGGCCGGGCGCAGCCAGTCACGGCTGTTCTGCACCGTGGGCAGGCTGCCGGGCGCGGTCGGCTGCCCCACGCTGACGCCGTAGCCGATACTGCGCACGCGGCCCTGGAACACTTCGCCGGGCAGCGCATCGAGGGCAATGGACACCGGGGTTTCGGGCCTGACCAGCGCGAGATTGTTCTCGGTCATGTCGGCGCTGATCCATACGTCGTGGATCGCGATCAGGGTCATCACCGGGTTGCCGGCCGCGGCGAATTGGCCGACATCGGTGCGCAGGTCGGTGATCAACCCGGCCGAACGGGCGCGAATCTGTGTGTTGGAAAGATCCAGTTCAGCTTTCGACAGGGCGGTGGCGGCACTGCGCAACAGGGCGTTGTCTTCCTCGCTGCCACCTTCCTGCTCACGAGCGCGCTGCACTTCGGCGCGGGCCGCGGCGACTTGGCTGACGGCCGCCTCGCGGTTGGCGCGGGACACCTCCAGCAGGCGCACGGAAATGGTTCCGGGGTCTTCGCGGTACAAGCCCTCAAGGCGCTGATTGTCCTGCCGCGCCTTGAGTTCGTTGGCCTGCGCCGCACGTAGACTGGCTTGCGCCGAGGCGATACCGGCGGTGCTGGCGCCGATCTGCCGGCGGGTGGATTCAAGGTCGGCGCGCGCCCGATCAACGGCGATCTGGTAGGGCTGCGGGTCTATCTCGAAAATCACCTCGCCGGCTTTCACATCCTGGTTATTGCGCACGTTGACGCGAATCACCCGGCCGGCGACTTCCGCTGCCACCGGAATCACAAACGCACCCACCCGTGCCTGCTGGGTATAAGGGGTGAAGCGGTCAGCCAGCAGGTACCAGGCCAGGCTCAGGACGATCAGCAGCAATACCCACTTGATGCCTTTTTTCGTCGGGTCGGCGGCAGGCTGAGCGGGCTGAGCTGGCTGAGGGGAGGGCGCGGCTTCAGTCATGGTCTTTCACCTGATAGGGCAAAGGGGAGGCGGGCTGCTCAGCCGGGGGCTCGGCGAGCAAATCGCCCCAGTCGGTGCGTTGTTCCATCTGCTGGCGCGTGGCGCGATCGACCTTGGGCTGGGCGCTGTACCAGCCGCCGCCCAGCGCCTTGTACAGGGCAATCACATTGCTTACCGCATCGCCACGGCTGAGCAGGTAGCTGTCCTGGAGTTCGAGCAGCGCTCGCTGGGCGTCCAGTACCCGCTGGAAGTCCGAGTAACCTTCGCGGTAGAGCGTGTTGGCCAAGGCCAGCGAGCGTTGCGCGGCTTTTTCCGCCTCACGCAGGATGCGTTCACGTTGCAGGGAACGGGTCAGGCCGTTGGCGGCGTCATCCGCCTCGCGCGCGGCCTGGCGCACCTTGTCGCGATAGGCTTCGATCAACTGCTGCAAGCGCGCATCCTGCACGCGCACGTTGTTGCTGATGCGGCCGTAGTCGAACACGTTCCAGCGCAGGCTCGGACCGCCAATCAGGTCGAGGCTGCGGGACGTTCCGCTCAAGGTATCGGTCGACCAGACGATGCTGCCCAACAACGTCAGGGCCGGGTAGAAATCGGTTTCGGCCACGCCGATCAGCGCCGACTGTGCCGCGACATTCAACTCGGCAGCGCGCACATCGGGCCGGCGCAGCAGCAGATTGGCCGGGACATCCTGCAACACGGCGCGATCGACCAGCGGGATCAATTCGTTGTTGTCCACCACCAGTGGCAGCGCACCCGGTGGCTGGCCGATCAACACGGCCAACGCATTGCGGGTGCGAGAAAGCTGATCTTCCAGAAGGGGGATGGTGCTCAACGTGCCCAGGTATTGGGTCTTGCTTTGTTGCAGGTCGAGTTCGGCGGTCTGGCCGCTGTTGAACAATCTTTCGGTGATTTCGAAATTGCGGTGCTGTTGGCGGGCGTTTTCGTTGGCGACGCGTAAACGTGCCTCGGTGGTGCGCAGGAGAAAATAAGTGTCGGCGACTTGCGCCCGCAGCAGAACCAGCACGTCTTCATAGTTGGCTTCAGCCGCGAAGTAGCTGGCATCGGCGGCCTCGATGGCGCGGCTGAAGCGTCCCCAGAAATCCAGTTCCCAGCCCACATCGAATCCGGCGCTGTGTTGCCACAAGTGGCTGTCCACCGGGTTATCTCCACCGGATTGATGGCGGTTGATGTATACGCTGTCAGCGGCGATTTGTTGCAGTTGCGGGTAACGCCCGCTTTGCGCGATGCCCAATTGCGCGCGAGCCTCCATCACACGCAGGCCGGCGATCTTCAGGCTGGCATTGTGCGCATCCGACTCGGCGATCAACCGGTCGAGTACCGGGTCGGCGAAGATTTGCCACCACTGGCGGATGTCCGGGTGCAGGGCACGTTGGCTGGCGTGCTCCAGGGCCGGGGTGTTCCAGTGATCTACCCAGGCTTCGCCGGGCGGCTGGAAGTCCGGCCCCAGCCGTACGCAACCGCCGAGGACCACTACGCCCAACAGCAGTAGCTGGCGGCGCCGCATCCGCGTGGATGTACCTGATTGCATTGGGTGTTTTCCAACCAAAGGACCTCACAGCAGCATAGTCGTCGGGATGCCTTCTGCATGACCTGGGCAACCGATAGGTGAAAACGTCGCGACTGTCGTAAAAACGACCTGTTTACGCTGAACGCGAACCTTCATCAGTTTTCTGTTGAACGAGTGTTCAGCTTGGACTATGTTCGTTCCCACCTTCTCTCCCGGCTGGTTGCGGGCTTGCGTTTCTTCATATTGAACGAGGCACTGGCATGCGGTTTTCACCCTTTGTTGAGCGGATCTCGGGCCAAGGCGTAGCCGCTATTGATGTGCCACCTGAAGCTGACACCCACAACCGCGAATTCACCGATCGCCTGGACTTGCGTGAAGCAATTGCCGAGCACTACGGCAAGCTGTTGGATCGTAAGTTGAAAGCCGCGAACGTGATCACGCTGACAGAGGCGCAGAACGCCTTGTTCGTCACGTCGATGTGCCTGCTCGCCGCAGGGGACGAGGTGATTGTCCTCGATCCGATGTACCAGGCCTGCGAGACGCCGCTCAAGGCCTGCGGCGCCACGCTGGTGCGGGTGGCGTTCCCGGCGGACGACCCTGTGCGTATTGATGCAGCGGTGCTGGCCAAGGCGATTACCCCGCGCACCCGGGCGATTTTCCTGTCCAGCCCGAACAGCCCCATGGGCGGGACGCTCAACCACGAAGCATTGCAAACCATCGCCGGACTCGCCATCGCCCATGACCTGTGGGTGGTGGTCGAGGAGGTCCATGAGGACCTGACGCTGCAGCACAAGCGCCTGAGCCTCGCGGCAGCGCCGGGCATGGCCGAGCGTTGCGTGGTGATCGGTAGCCTGTCGAAAACCCACCTGATGGCCGGTTGGCGCATGGGTTGGATCGTCGCTGATCCCGCCCTGGTCGCGCATGCCGAAACCCTGGTGTTGGCCAAGACCTCTCAGCGTATCCGCGATTTTGTCCTGGCGTTGAAAGGGCAAGCACCAAAGCCCGTGATCAGCCGCGTGTCCAGTGTGCCGGTCATCGAACCGGTCACTGCGCGAACCATGATCGAAGTCGATCGCCTGCACAAGCGCTTCGGTAACATCGAGGTGCTCAAGGGCGTGTCCCTGACGGCGCGCGAAGGTGAGGTGATCTCGCTGATCGGCGCCAGCGGCTCGGGCAAAAGCACCCTGCTGCGCTGCATCAACATGCTCGAAGTCCCGGACCAGGGGCGCATCCTGGTGGACGGCGAAAGCATTCACCTGAACCACACCCGCCCCGGCGCACCGCTGGTGTCCGATGCCAAACAGCTCGTGCGCATCAGGTCGAGCCTGGGCATGGTGTTCCAGAACTTCAACCTCTGGCCCCATCGTACGGTGCTGGAAAACCTCATCGAAGCGCCGACCCAGGTCCTGCGTGAAAGCCGGGCGGAGGCGACCGAGCGCGCCGAAGCCTTGCTCGAACGCGTGGGGCTGGCGGCCAAGCGCAACGAGTACCCGGCGTTTCTCTCCGGGGGACAGCAACAACGGGTGGCCATCGCCCGGGCCCTGGCCATGCGGCCCAAGGTCATGCTGTTCGATGAACCCACCTCGGCACTCGACCCGGAACTGGTCGGGGAAGTGCTGCGGGTGATCCGCTCTCTCGCCGAAGAAGGCCGGACCATGATCCTGGTGACCCATGAAATGGCCTTCGCCCGCGATGTCTCTTCCAAGGTCGCCTTTTTGCATCAAGGGCTGATCGAGGAAACCGGTACGCCGGACGAAGTGTTCGTACACCCACGCAGCGAGCGTTGCCGCCAATTCGTCAACGCTCATCAAACTCGCTAACACCAATAAAAAGACGGGAAAACAACATGGGAAATCGACGTTTTGCACACTGGTTGACTGGCGCAGGCTGTTTGTTACTGGCCGCCATGAGTTCGGCACAGGCCCAGCCGATCCGCTTCGCGGTCGCCGCCGAACCCTATCCGCCGTACACCGAGAAACAAGCCAACGGTGAGTGGAAGGGCTTTGAAGTCGACCTGATCAAAAAGCTGTGCAGCGAAATGAAAGCCGAGTGCGAGATCAAGGAAGTGGCGTGGGACGGGATCATTCCGTCGCTGCTGGCGAAGAAGATCGACGTGATCTTTTCCTCGATGTCGGTCACGCAAGAGCGGGAGAAACAGATTGCCTTTAGCAAGGCGTACTACGACTCGGTGATCGCCGTGGTCGGTCCCAAGGACGCTTCGGTGAAAAAGTACCCGGATGACCTCAAGGGCAAGACCATCGGCGTGCAGAACTCCACGGTGAGCGCCAGCTACCTGAAGACCTACTACGAAAAAATCGCCGACGTGAAGTACTACGACACCCAGGACTCGGCCAACGCCGACCTGATTGCCGGTCGCCTCGACCTGATGATGGCCGACGGCACCGCCATGGCGGCCTTCGTCAAGACCCCCGATGCCAAGGACCTGGCCTACCTCGGCGCCGTGCCGTACGACCCGATCTTCGGCAAGGGCGTGGGCGCGGGCTTGCGCAAGGACGACACCGAGCTCAAGGCCAAACTCGACAAGGCCATCCAGGAACTGTTGGCGAGCAAGGACTATGACGACCTGTCCCAGAGCTACTTCGGGACCAGCGTGAAGCCGGCGTTCTAAACGCAAGCCCATCGGGAACACCATTCCCTGTAGGAGCAAGGCTTGCCCGCGATGGGGCCCGCGAGAACGCCAAAAGCATCGCGGGCAAGTCGGATCGCCGCCCGCATGCTCCTACAGGGGGCAGGGTGAATTGAAGGCCGGAGACCGAAATGCCAGCAATGTTCGATTTGATCAATTTCAGCGAGCAAGGATGGGGCGCAGCGCTGCTCAAGGGACTGTGGATGACCCTGCAGATATCGGCCGGAGCCTTCGTGCTCGGGCTGGCCATCGGCCTGGTGGTGGCCTGCCTCAAGTTGGGTGGGCCAAGACCGGTTGCGGCGCTGGCTCGCGGTTACACCACGTTGTTCCGGGCGGTTCCGGAGCTGTTGCTGATCCTGTTGCTGTACTACGTCGGCTCCATGCTGCTGAACTCACTGATGGCATCGCTCGGTTACGGCGCGGTGAATGTCAGCGGTCCGTTGGCGGCGATCGTGGTGCTGGGCCTGGTGCAGGGCGCCTACGCGTCGGAGATTTTCCGGGCGGCGATCCAGGCCATTCCCTTCGGCCAGATCGAAGCAGCGAAAGCCTTCGGCCTGCACGGTTTCGGCCTGTTCCGCCGGGTCACGCTGCCGATCATGGCACCCTACGCGATGGCGGGGATGGCCAACCTGTGGATCAACCTGATCAAGGACAGTGCCCTGATCAGCGTGGTCGGCACCAACGAACTGCTGTACACCGCCAGGCAAGCGGCGGGGTCGACGCGTCATTATCTGTTGTTCTACCTCACGGCCGCGGCGCTGTATTACGCGGTGACGTTGGTGTCCAACTACCTGGCGGGACGGTTGGAGCGACGCATTCGTCGCTGGATGCCCCTTGTTGACTAAACCGGCAGAGAGAATGAAATGATCCCAGCGTGGATAGTTGAATACGCATCGCTTTTGGTCCGAGGGCTGCAAACGACCATTGCGATCCTGTTGGTTTCCAGTGTGTTCGGTTTTGTCCTGGCGGTGCTGGTGGCGCTGGCGCGGATCTCGAAGAACAAAGTGATCGCCAAGGTCAGCCTGTTCTACACCAGCGTGACCCGAGGCACGCCCTTGCTGATCCAGATCTACATTTTCTACTACGGCCTGGGCAGTCTGTTTGCGCAGTTTCCGCTGATTCGCGGCAGTTTCCTCTGGCCGTACCTGCGTGAAGGCTACTGGTACATCGTGTTCGCCCTGGTGGTGTCGGTGGGGGCCTATGTCGGCGAAGTGATTCGCGGCGGCCTGCTCGCGGTGCCCAAAGGAGAAATGGAAGCGGCGTCGGCATTTGGCATGACCCCGCGCCAGGCCCTGTTGCGGGTCCGTTTGCCCCGGGCGCTGCGCTTGCTGTTGCCAACCCTGGCCGGGGAAACCGTGATGCTGCTCAAAGCCACGGCCCTGGCCTCGACCATCGCAGTGATCGATCTATTGGGCGCAGCCAACGTGGTGCGCGCACAGACCCTGCAAGTGTATGAGCCGTTGCTGCTGGTGGCCGGTGTCTACGTGTGCCTGACGTTTGTGATCGAGGCGCTTTTCGCCTTCGCCGAGCGCCGTGGCACCCCGGTACGCAGGTCCGCATGATGAAGAGCACGCCATTGGTTGACCGCTCCTTGCAAGGCATTGGCCTGTGCACCCTGGGCTATGCGTTCCTGTCCTTGCAGGATGCCGGCATCAAGTGGCTGGTGGCCGATTATTCGGTATTCACCATCCTGTTCTGGCGCGCCCTGGTGGTGGTGCTCGCCTGTTTGCTGATAGGCCGTCTGCAACTGGTGCGGCGTGCCTGGCGTTCGTCCAGCCGGCGGCTGCTGGTGGTGCGCGGCTTGCTGTCGATCGCTGCCTGGCTGCTGTACTACACGGCGGCCCGCGACCTGACCCTGGCGGAGATGACCACCCTGTATTTCTCGGCACCGATCATGGTCACGGTGCTGGCAACGGTGATTCTTAAGGAGCGTGTCAACGGCTGGCAGTGGTTCACCCTGATCATCGGTTTTATCGGCGTGGTGATTGCCTGTCGCCCCAGCAACATGGCCGATCCGTTGCCGATTGTCCTGACGCTGTTGGCGGCGATGTGCTGGGCGTTCACCTATATCCAGTTGCGCCAGGTGGATGAGCAGACCTCGGTGCTGGAGCAGATGCTGATCACCAACGTGGTGTTTGTCATATGCATGGCGCTGGCGTTGCCCTGGACCCACACCCCGGCACCGGTTCCGGCCTGGCTGGGTATGCTCGGCGCAGGACTGATGGGCGGCATCGGCCAGTTCCTGCTGTTCGCCAGTTTCCAGCGTGCCACTGCGACCGTGCTGGCGCCGTTCGAGTACACCGGGCTGATCTGGGCGTTCCTGCTGTCTAGCCTGATCTGGGGCACGCTGATGGATGTGTCGTTGATGATCGGCGCCGGGTTGATCGCGGTCAGCGGCACGCTGGCGATGATTTTCGGTCGGCACCCGTCACAGGACGTCGTCGGTGCTGAATGCTCCGTGTCGCAGCCCCTTTATCCCGAAGCGGCCGCGAGCAAGGCCGATCGCGGCCAGGCGGGTGTCGTGGATCAATGACAGGAGGACAAGCGTATGGCGCAGGATATTTCGTTCAACGTCCGCAACAACAATGGCGATGCGGTACAGGTCAGTGCCTGGCGATTCGAAGGCGCCAGCGGTGGGCCGAAGGTGCACTTGCAGGCTGGGGTGCATGCTGATGAAATCGCCGGAATGCTGGTGCTGCACCTGTTGATGCAACGCCTTGAGGTGGCCGTGTCCCATGGCCGGCTCAAAGGCAGCGTGACCGTGGTGCCACAGGCCAATCCGCTGGGCATCGGCCAGTATTGCCAGGGGCGGATCCTGGGGCGCTATCACGATGCGACTGGACATAACTTCAATCGTGGCTTCGATCAGTCGGCCGCGATGCAGTGGCCTTCGACCAATGTCCAGGAGTGGCAACAGAAACTGGTGCAACTGGCGGCCCCGGCGGATGTGATGCTGGATCTGCACACGGATGACGAAGCGCTTCCCTACCTTTACGTGCACCGCAGTTTCTGGCCCCGTGGCCGTGAACTGGCGGCGGCGCTGCAGATGGACGTGGCGATCATCTGGGATGACGGCGGCGATGGCTCGTTCGAGGAAACCATCATTGCGCCGTGGCTGCGCGACGGCACGACCGGGCACCGCATGGCCGCGACCCTGGAGTTGCGCGGGCAGGGTGACGTCAGCGACCGTTTCGCCGAGCAGGATGCACAGGGGCTTTACGCCTGGCTCTGTGACTATGGGGTCATCGACGATGTGGTGTCGCCCGCCAACTGGCCCGTCGAGGCCGTGGAGATGGGCCACATGGAGACCATTCTCGCGCCGCAGCCCGGGGTGCTGATCTTCGAGAAGGAACTGGGCGATCTCGTCGAGCAGGGGCAGCGCTTCGCACGAATCCTGCGCCGCCCCGGCGATCCGTCTTCCGAAGTGGTGCTGTTTGCCGAGCAGACCGGGCGCCTGGTTACACGCTATCGCGATCGCTTGATCGCCCGGGGCATGGGGGTGGCGAAGTTCACCGGCAGTCGCCTGTCGCGTCACTGGAGCGGCGGGTTGCTGGACCCCAATTGAGTCGACGCCGCAGCAATGGCCGGTCACCGCGTAAAATCAGCATTCATGACCTTGCCGATATCTGACAACCGCTCATTGCTGAACTACGCTGCGAAACGGACCCCTGTCCAGAGCCCTGTGACGGTTTGCGGCGGATAACCTGAATGAAATTGACGAAACGCCACCGTGCTTTTGCAGGCTTCATTCTCCTGGCCGTAGGCCTGATGGGCATGTCTGCGCTGTTGCTGCTCAAGTCTGAAACCCAGCGCCGGGAAACGCGCTTCTACGAATACGTGCAGAATATTTCCGGCATCGTGCGCAATCAGCTCGATACCAACGAAGCGGTACTGGCCGGTTTCTCGGCATTTCTCCAGGCGGTCGACCAGAGCGACACCGAAGCGGCGGCGCGCTATGCCGCCGCGGTGATGTCGGCTTACCCGCACCTGTACATGCTCGAAGCGGCACGCGCGGTGCCCGTGGCCGAGCAGTCAGCCTTCGAAGCACTGCTGCGCCGCACCTGGCGACCGGACTTCACGCTCAAGGATTTTCCTACCCTTACCCGGCAACCTGCCCGGTACCAGGCCTTTATGCGAGAGACGTGGCCGGTGCTGTTCATGTATCCGGTGCTCTCGGAGGCCGATGCGATCTACGGCGTCAGGCTGGAAACCGTTGGCTACCTGTCGCATGCCCTGGCCCGCACGTATAACAATCCCAAGCCGGTCGTATCGCCGGTGTTCTCGATGTACGAGGGCGGCGATGCGTTCATTCTGATGCAATCGGTCAGTCGGCCTGAACGTGTGCGCGAGAGTTCGCGGCCGAATTTCTTCGGCAGCACCATGGTCGCCTTGCTGTTGGTCAGGACGGGGTCGCTGCTGGATGCGGTGATTCATGCGAACGTGGACCCGCGAGTGCACATCCGCGCTGTGCTGCAGACCACTGCCGGGTTTGAAAGCCATGTATTTGCGACGGGGACCGGGCAGGCCGGTTTCGTCGATCGTTTTTTCCTGCCGCTGCTCGAAGAGCGGGTCGAGATTCGCAGTGCCTCCCAGCCGATGACGTTGCTGTTTGAACGGCAGTTGCGTCTGGCCGACGTCCTGAGCGGGCAGACCTTGTTGCTCCTGGTGCTACTGGGCGCGGCGTTCGTACTGATTCCGTTGCTGCTGATCCGGCATTTCAACGCGCTGGAGCGGGCAGAAGTCGAGCATCAGCGTTCAACTTATCTGGCCACCCACGATGTGCTCACCGATCTGCCCAACCGCTATCTGTTTGCCGATCGCTTCGATCAGGCACTGTCCCATTGGAAACTCGACCGGGTTCCGTTTGCCGTGCTGTTGATCGACCTGGATCATTTCAAGGACATCAACGACCATTACGGCCATGAGGTCGGCGACCAGGTCCTGCGCGCGCTGGCCAGTCGCATGCTGGGGGCCACGCGTGCGGGGGACACCGTTGCCCGCTACGGGGGCGATGAGTTCGTGGTGCTGGTCACCGACCTGGCCGACCCTGATAACGCCGAGTTCAAGGCCTCGAAGATGCTTGAGGCGATCGGCCAGTCAATCATTACCAGCGCGGGCGAGATCTCACTCTCGTGCAGTATCGGCATCGCCCTGTGTCCGCTGCATGGGCAGACGCTCGATACCTTGCTCAAGGCTGCTGACCAGGCCATGTATGGGGTCAAGCAACTGGGGCGAAAAGGTATTGCCATGACCACGGCCCTGTAGGAGCGAGCATGCTCGCGATGGAGGTCAACGATGACGCGGGGAGCCTGACAGCCCGTGGTGCTCTCAGGTTTTTCGCGAGCATGCTCGCTCCTACAGGACCCGCCGCGATGGGGCAAGAAAATCAAAAGCCAAAGCGAGGCGGCCTACGGGCCACCTGATTTTGCGGGCAAGTCCGATCACCTGTAGGAGCGAGCCTGCTCGCGATGGAGGTCAACGATGACGCGGGACTAATGCCTGCACTCCGACAAAACCACCTGGCAGGTACTGGGCGTACCACCCGAGCGGCCGGCATAACGGATGCAGTTATTCATGGATTTCTGCCGCGCGATGCTCAAGGTGGAGCCCCAGGCGAGGCCGCCCTCGCCGGCGGTGGGTAGCGCTTTGGCATAGCAGCTTGAGCCTGTGCTCGAGGACGAGTAGCGAGCCGCGGTGGTCTTGCCTGCACATCCCGCTGTCAGCACCAGGTTGATGGCGATAAGGGAGGGCAGGACCCATGACGAGCAGCGGCGCATTGTTATTGCGGTCATCCCGTTTCCCCTGGATCAAGCGGCTGGCAACCGGTGTTGTGCCTGTTCAGTCTAGACGGCCTGGGCCCTTGGTGAGCGTGCGGCCGATCAACAGTCATGGCACCCTTGTCGCATAAATTTGAAATGCACGGCGTTACTCGACAGAATCGCCCCCCCGATTGGGCCAAAGGTGCCGCACGTTCGGGGTCAAAAGGGGCTGCAGTTGAACGAACAGACATTGTCCATGCGCCTGGAGCGCGTGGCGGCGCATGTGCCAGCCGGTGCGCGCCTGGCCGATATCGGCTCGGATCACGGCTACCTGCCGGTGGCGCTGATGCGCCGTGGCGTCATCACGGCGGCGGTGGCTGGCGAGGTGGCGTTGACGCCGTTCCGCTCGGCCGAACGCACCGTGCGCGAGAGCGGCCAAGACCTGCGGATCACGGTACGCCTGGCCAATGGCCTGGCGGCGATCGAGCCGGGAGACGGGATCACGGCGATCAGCCTCTGCGGCATGGGCGGCGAGACGATCCGCGACATCCTCGACAGCGGCAAGGCGCACCTGAGCGGCCAGGAACGCCTGATCTTGCAGCCCAACGGCGGCGAACAGCCCCTGCGCCAATGGCTGATGGAAAATGGCTACCGCATCCTCTGCGAGGAGGTGCTGCGGGAAAATCGCTTCGATTACGAAATCATCGTCGCCGAGCGCGCCGGGCCGGTGGTGTATACCGCCCAGGAGTTGTACTTCGGCCCACTGCAGATGCAGACCCGCAGCCCGGCGTTCCTGGCCAAGTGGCAGCGAATGCTGCGCGTGAAGCACAAGACCCTGAGTCATTTCGCCCGGGCGCGGCAGGCCGTGGCCGAGGAGAAGGTGCAGGACATCGCCCGACAGGCCCGGTGGATCACCGAGCTGCTGACTTAACCTCGCCTGGCACAATCAGAACCTCGAACAACCACGCAACTGCGCCGGACTCACGCCAAGACGCTGCTTGAAGGTGGTCGTCATGTGCGCCTGGGAGTTGAAACCGCAGGCGTGGGCGATCTCCGCCAGCCTCGCTGTCGAATCGCGCATCAGGGCACGCGCCTTGGCGAGGCGGCGGTCGATCAGGTAACTGTGCGGGCTTTTCCCCGTCGCGTGCTTGAATGCGCGCATGAAATAGCCTTCGGACAATCCGAGCAACTGCGCCATCGCCTGCACACCCAGCGGGCCGTCGAGGCCAGCGTCAATGAACTCATCGAGCAAGCGCATCCGGCTGGCGGTTATCGAGCCATGCAGCGGTGCCGACAACCCTTGGTCACCCTTGACCCGTTCAGCCAATTCGAGTGCCCAGGCCTCCCAATCGTCCGTCACTCTGATTTGCAAGTGCCTGTCCTGCAACAGCGCGCCGCGCATTCGCTGGGCGAGGGCGGTTGCCTGCGGATCGATGCAATTGTTGAAGGCACGATCTCCCGGCAGTGCCAAGCCGTCGGTGCGCATCACCCGCAGGTATTCACCGCCCTTGGGCGATTCGGACAATACGTCACACCCGGCGGGGACGAACGCCAGGCCGTTAGGCACGGCAATGAAGGGTTGCACCCGATCGCTGCCAATGGCGTGCAGGCCGCGCTGGCTGTCGAAGGCAAAGCCAATCGCCGCCTGGTTCGCGACATATCGGGTCGCATAGGCGCTGCCAGGTAGCAGTTCGATCGCCCATGGCCCGGCCTCGACACGGCGGACCGGTTCAGGCGCAAGGGTTGGTGGCAGACGGTTTCGATGGCTCATGAACAGCATAGTAGTAAAGAGGGTACCCAAAAGTCAGGTCAGTTTTCTGAAAGCCGGCCAATGGCGGCTGTGTCTAGACTGGGCAACACCTCAGGGAGACTCCTCATGTACACACTGACTCGCGACGACATCGAACAAGCTGCTCACCTCGTTTACCAGGTGATGCCTGCCACCGCGCAGTACCCTTGGCCCTTGCTGGCTGAGCGGTTGGGTTGCACGGTGTGGGTCAAGCACGAAAACCACACACCGACAGGTGCATTCAAGGTGCGCGGCGGCATTACCTTCATGCACTGGCTCAAGCGCATGCACCCGGGCGCGCAGGGCATTGTCACCGCTACCCGCGGCAACCATGGTCAGAGCCTGGCGCTGGCGGCAAGCGCGCTGGGTTTGAAGTCGCTGATTGTCGTGCCGCAAGGAAACTCGCTGGAAAAGAACAATGCCATGCGCGGCTTTGGCGGCGAAGTGGTCGAGCATGGCCGCGATTTCGATGAGGCCCGTGAAGAGGCCGCACGCCTGGCGCACGCCCATGGCCTCTACCTGGTGCCGCCGTTCCACACCGAGTTGGTCAAAGGCGTGGCCACCTATGCGCTCGAGCTGTTCAACGCCGCGCCGGACCTGGATACCGTCTACGTACCGATTGGCTGTGGCTCGGGGATCTGCGCGGTCATCGCCGCCCGCGACGCGCTGGGTCTGAAAACCCGGGTGGTGGGCGTAGTTTCCACTGAGGCGGCGGCCGCGAAGTTATCGTTTGAAGCTGGCGCAATACGCGAAACCGCCTCGGCCGATACCTTTGCCGACGGCCTGGCCGTGCGCAAACCTGTTCCTGAAGCCTTTGCCGTCTACGCGGCAGGTGCGGCGCGGATTGTGTCGGTCAGTGAGGCGCAGATTGCCGAGGCCATGTGCGTGTATTACACCGATACCCACAATCTCGCTGAAGGGGCAGGCGCGGCTGCCCTGGCAGCGCTTATTCAGGAGCGTGAAACAATGCGGGGCAAAAGGGTGGGGGTGATTCTGTCCGGTGGAAATATCGATAGATCGGTGTATGCGCGAGTGATTGGGTGACGGGTTTGATCTCAGTCAGAAATCGGCGCGCTCGACTATTATTGATGTTGTCGCGAAAGCGCCCCCAAGAAGGGGGCATTGACCAGTCAGTCGAGACGCTAAACCTGTAGGAGCCGCCCGCAGCAAGCCGGCTCCTACAGGTCTACGTCGTTAGCTGGCCTTGCGTTTTTTCGTCGAAGGTTTTTTCAGTTCGAACATCAGCATCGAGCGTCCGGTTACCTGATACTCATCGCCAAAGGAAAATGTTTCGCCGGGATCGGGCTCCGCCTGGTTGGTGTCCAGCTGAAGAATCCACTGTTGGCCCTGTGGCACTTGCGGCAGCGTGAAATTCACCACGTCGTGATGTGCGTTGACGATGATCAGAAGTGAACGATCGACGCCTTCGCGGCGAATGCCGCTGGTCTGCGTGCGTCCATCGAGCAATATCCCCATGCAACGGTTACTGCCGTCATGCCACTGCTCCACCCCCATTTCTTCGCCACCAGGCTGCAGCCAGCTCACATCCTTGACGCCCAGGCTTTCGTCATACTCGCCAGTGAAGAAGCGATTGCGGCGCAGCAATGGGTGGCGATTGCGCAACTCGATCAGGTATCGGACAAACTCTTGCAGCTCGCTACTTTTTTCACTGACATTCCAATCTATCCAGCCGATCTCGCTGTCCTGACAGTAGGCATTGTTGTTTCCGCCCTGGGTACGGGCAAACTCGTCACCCGCCAGGAGCATGGGCGTACCTTGTGAAAGGAACAGCGTGGCGAGAAGATTGCGCATTTGCCGATAGCGCAGGTCGATGATGGCAGGGTCTTCGGCAGGCCCCTCGACACCGCAGTTCCACGACCTGTTATCGGAGTGGCCATCGCGGTTGTCTTCGCCGTTGGCCTCGTTGTGCTTGTCGTTGTACGAGACGAGGTCATTGAGCGTAAACCCGTCGTGCGCGCTGATGAAATTGACCGATGAAGCAGGCTTGCGGCCACGCCGGTTGAACTGTTCACCCGACCCGAGGAAGATTTTCGCGAAGTCGCCCAGCATTTCATCGTCGCCTTTCCAGAAAGCACGAGAGATGTCCCTGAACTTGTCGTTCCATTCCATCCACCCTGGTGGAAAATTACCCACTTGATAACCGCCAGGGCCGCAGTCCCAAGGCTCGGCGACCAGCTTGGCCTTGGCCAGAACCGGATCCTGGCGACAGGCATCCAGAAAGCCACCGCCCTCACTGAATCCTTCAGGCTCGCGACCAAGGATCGTCGCCAGGTCGAATCTGAATCCGTCCACGCCCATCTCTGAACACCAGTACCTCAAAGAATCAGTCACCATCTGCAATACGCAAGGGTGGCTCATGTTGAGTGTGTTACCCGTACCTGTGTCGTTGATGTAATAGCGCGCATCGTCGGGCATCAGTCGATAGTAGCTGGCGTTGTCGATACCTTTGAGCGACAGGGTTGGTCCCATCTCATTGCCTTCGGCAGTGTGGTTGTAGACCACATCGAGGATCACCTCCAACCCGGCTTTATGAAAGCGCGAGACCATGATCTTGAACTCGCCGATGGACTGTCCCGCCATGTAGCGCGCATGTGGGGCAAAAAAGCCCAGGGTGTTATAGCCCCAGAAATTGCGCAGTCCTTTTTCCAGGAGGTGGTTGTCATCGAGGAAGTAGTGCACCGGCATCAGTTCAACGGATGTCACGCCGAGTGAGCGGATATATTCCACCACATCGTTCTGATGGAAGGCGGCGAAGGTGCCACGCTCAGGCTCTGGTACCGACGGATGCCGTTTGCTGAAGCCGCGTACATGGGTTTCGTAGAAAACCGTATTTTCCCAGGGTACGTTGGGCTTTGCGGTGTTGCCCCAAGTGAATGCCGGGTCGATGACCCTGCAGCGAGGCATGAAAGGTGCGCTGTCACGTTCATCAAACGACAAGTCGCCGTCTTCATGCCCGACGGTGTAGCCGAACAGCGCGTCGTCCCATTGCAATTCGCCCGAGATCTGCTTGGCGTAGGGGTCGATCAGCAATTTATTGTGGTTGAAGCGATGACCGTTTGGCGGGTCATAGGGGCCATGCACCCGATAGCCGTACAGCGTTCCCGGCCGGGCGTCGGGAAGGTAACCATGCCAGATTTCGTTGGTGAATTCCGGCAGGGCGATGCGTTCGATTTCCTCCTGGCCATCGGCGTCGAACAGACACAGTTCTACTTTCGTGGCATTCGCGGAAAAAATCGCGAAGTTGACACCTGAACCGTCCCAGGTCGCGCCTAATGGATAGGGCAGGCCCTCACTGACGCGGCTGGCTGGTCGTTCTTGGCTTGCCGCACTGTCGCTCACTGGTTGATCCGTCATGATCAAGCGCTCCGGAGTAAGTTCTGGGATGGATGACCCACGCGGTCTATCGATAGAAGCTCCCGGCGTGTAACAGTTCAGGATATTTGCTGCCCTGATGAGATGAACGCATCACTCATCATTCCGTTGGAACTCCGCGTGACACTGCTCCGTCATCTGCAATGAGGGGGGCTGCGGGTATTTCGTGGCGAACCCTGATAACGCTTTTTTTCAACCAGAAGGCGAGGGACGACATGAATACTACAGACAGCACGACCGGCAGCCAGCCAGAGAAACCCAACTCCGCAGGGCCAGGGCCGAACTTTGAACACCTCAAGGAAAACGTGACAGAGGCACTTGGCGACGCAAGACTGCAGGCGGATGAGCAATTCGGCCAATACCGTGACACGGCAGCAGACCAGATCGAGGCACTGGCCCAAGGGGCAAAATCGTTCGTTTCGGAACTGGAAGACAAGGACAAGCTTGGCATGTCCGACTACCTCGCAGACATGGCGGAGTCCATGAGCGGGCTGGCGGGGAATTTGCGCGGGAAAAGTGCGGAACAACTGCTTCACGACGCAGCTGAGCTGGCGCGCAATAATCCGGCATTGTTCATTGCGGGCAGCATTGCGCTGGGCTTCGGCCTGTCGCGCTTTCTCAAGGCCGGTGCCGCGCCTGCGGCGACATTCACCGATGACGGCGATCCGGCAGCAGGCCATTCAATGCCGCCATCAGGTGGCTTTGGCGCTCAACGACCCTTTGATACCTCCGTGCCATCTCGCACCGATCAAGGCCCTGGCCTGGCCACTGGCATCACGCCGGCTTCGTCGAATGAACAAGATCATCCATCAGACTTCGCGACGAATTCGACACCCGGGTCCACATCCTTCAAAGGAGCGCTGTGATGAACAGAGAAAATCCAGATCTGCCGGGTGTAAGACCCGTGCCCACGCCTGAACCTGACGCTTCAGTCGTCGGGCTCTTACGTCAGCTATCGCGCGAAGTGCCCGCGCTGTTCACCAAGGAACTCGCATTGGCCAAGGCTGAGCTGCAGGAGAGCCTCACGACGCTCAAGGCAGGCATTGCCGGCGTCGCCGGTGGGGCGATTGTGCTGCTGGCGGGGTTCATCATCCTGTTGATGTCCGCCGTCTACGGCTTGAGCATGGTCATGGCTCCGTGGTTGGCCGCGCTGATTGTGGGTGTCGTGGTGATGATCGTAGGGTTCGCCATGCTGCAGTCCGGAAAAAAACAATTCGAGCCGTCCCACCTCAAGCCTGATCGCACGCTGGACGCCTTGAACAAAGACCAGGAAGCGCTGCGGAGGAAAGTCTCATGAACAGTGAATTCGAAATCGAGTCGCAGAAAAGCCCCGAGGCCATCGAGCGTGAAATCGATGCGCAGCGTGCAAGCATTGGCAATATCGTCGACGCGCTGGAAAGCAAATTCACCCCAGGACAGTTCTTCGATCAGGCGTTGTCTTTCATGCAGAGCAACGGCACGACGTTCCTGAGCAATCTTGGCACGAGCGTTCGCAATAATCCCGTTCCTGCGGTGGTGACGTCGGTGGGTCTGTTGTGGTTGATGATGAGCCAGAACCGTCCGCCTATCCCTCGTCCGGTTCATCGCATGGGCCCGGAACAGAACAAGGTAGGGGAGTGGACCGATGACCTGGCGGATGGCCTCGACAGTGCGCGCGAGCATCTGCACCAGACTGCCGACACCCTGAAGGAGGGCTACCAGACTGTCAAAGGCAAAGCGGCGAACCTGGGCGACACCCTGGGCGCTGCCAGCGAAAACATCAGCCATGCCGTGCATGATGCCAGTGACCGCCTGGTGCACAGTACGCAGGTGATGGGCAACCAATTGAGCCAATTGTTGAAGGAGCAGCCGTTGATGGTTGCTGCTGCCGGCGTTGCATTGGGAGCCATGCTGGGGGCGGCATTACCCTCGACAGCGACCGAGCAGCGCTACATGGGCAAGACCAGCGCTGGTTTGGCCGACAAGGTAAAACAGCAGGCAAGGGAGGGGTTCGAAGCGGTGCGCGATACAGTGACCAAAACCACTGAGCACGCGGAGGTGGAGAAGCCGCAAGGCGATCGTCCAGAAGTATCCAGTCAAGCAACCGATCTTTCTCGTGGTTTGGGTACGTAGCAAGGCGTCGTATGAAAAGCGGGAGGTCGAATGCTGACCTCCCGTTTTTTTTCAGGCTGGCTCAGCTCTGGGCAAGCACCTCTTGTCGGCACTCATGAACCTACCTCGAACCCTGTTGATCCATTCAGAAATAACTCTGGGATTCCACCGCCATGAACTCCTTCAGAAACCAGCTGACGCCGGCCCAGGAACGAAGATTGTGTGCACTGGATGCCTGGCACCGAGCCCTCGATGACATCGCGCTGCGCATGGAATCTCCCGATGCTTATCATGAAGAACTGCTACGACAATCGGATGAGTTGGATCGCCAGCGTTTTGTCAGCTGGCAAGAGTGGCGAGATTTACGGATAAAGGCGGATCAGGCTTATCTGCGCGCCGTCGCGGGAGAGGATTATCACTCACTGCGCCGAGTGAAAGATGGCAGTGGGGCGGTTGATGGGCAGGGCAATGCCAGACGGCAGTGCGCGAGCCGAGGACGCATCGATGAACAGACAGCTGAAGTTCGGAATTGAAGAGGAATACTTCATCACCGAGCTGAGCACCCGGCGTATGTCCGAGCAGCCGCCCAGCGCTTCGATTGAAGCGTGCAAGGAAGTGCTGGGCGATTGTTTCGCGTATGAGATGTTCCAGGGCCAGATCGAAGTGGCTTCCCCCATCTTCACCTGCATGCCGCAAGCACAGGACTACCTTGCGACGGCGCGCAAAGGGCTGCGGCGTACTCTGGAACCTTATGGCCTGGGACTGCTCAGTGCGGGAAGCCATCCTTTGGCTGACTGGCGCATGCAACAGGCCACCGGGCAGGATCATTTTCTTCAACTGTTTGAAGACTACAAAAGTGTAGCCCGGCATAGCTTGCTCTCCGGCCTGCACGTACATGTTGAAATTCCGAGTCACCTTGACCGTGTCCAGGTGATGAACGAAGTCTTGCCGTGGACGCCTTTGTTGCTCGCACTGAGCTGCTCTTCGCCATTTTGGGACGGTGCCGACAGCGGCTTCATGAGCTACCGGCAAACGGCCTGTGACGAGTGGCCGAGGATGGGCATTCCGGAGTTCTTCGAGGATGAGCCTGCCTATGACGCCTACGTCGCATTGCTGATGCGTACCGGCACCATCAGGCAGGCCAGCGACTGCTGGTGGGGATTACGCCCCGCTTCCCGGTATCCGACCCTGGAATTGCGCATGACGGATGCCTGCCCACGCCTGGAAGATGCCCTGTGTATTGCATCATTGTTTCGCTTGCTTGTTGCCTACGCGATTGATCAACCTCGACCAGGAGTGGCCTATTCGCAAGAGTCCCGCTGGATCCTCAAGGAAAATCGTTGGCGCGCGAAACGCTCTGGAACCCATGCCTCATTCATTGTTGAAGGGTACGACCGACCTTTCTCCGCTGAGCAGTGGCTTTTCCTGGCGCAGCAGATCCTTGGCGATGCGGCGCGCAAATTGCGAGTGGAAGACGTCTTTTCCCAGGCCGGCGGAATTCTGAGAAACGGTACCAGTGCAGATCGGCAGCGAAACGCCTACGAGCGGGTTCTGCGCAACACAGGGGATGTTCATGCCGCTCTGTCTCACGTAGTGGATCAGTTGCTGATGGAAACGTCGCAAGAGCCCTGCATAAGTGATGATCTGCAACGAGCGGTGTGTGAGTCGTGAACAAACGTTAGAGCGACGCAAAGCGTTCCTGGGAGGTGCCATGCCTATTGCCGACGACACTGTTCAATATCTGCGCGAGCAATCATTGCTGCTGACCACAGCAGAGTCGTGCACGGCCGGAAAAATCATCACCCTGCTTTCCGAGGTTGAAGGCAGCGGCAAGCTGATCGAGAGCGGTTATGTCGTCTACTCTCCAGAAGCGAAGCAGCGACTGTTGAGGGTAAGTCCCGACACCATCGAAACCTTCAATCTGACCAGCTGTGAAGTCGCACGGGAAATGGCTTTGGGGGCGTTGCACGACAGCACCGCAAACGTTGCCGTGGCGACTACAGGCATCCTTGGCCCGGAGGATGTTGACGGAATCCCCGCCGGCACCATTTGTTTTGCCTGGGCTTATCAGACCGAGCAGGGGCTGAGCATCTTCAGCCGACAGCATCGATTCATCGGTTCCCGTTGTCAGGTGCAGCGGCTGGCGGCAGACCATTCATTGAAGCTGCTGCCACATTTTCACCAACGCGCGTTGGCCGGTGAGCGAGGATAGATACACCCATGACCGACAAGACCCGGCACTCCGATTACCAGAGTCGCGATTATCCCGTTCGCGAAGATATGGTGTATCAGGCCAAAGTCTGGCGATTCGAGCGATGGGGCTGGTACAGCCTGGTGCTGGTGGTTCTGCTGGCATTGGCAGGTTTGTTCTCGCGCGGGCCGTTGAGCGCTCGGGAGACTCATGGAAACGACGCAAGGATCAGTGTCGAATACCAACTGTTCCACCGCAACGGTTCCTCCAATCCAATGAAGATAAGCGTAATGGGCACACCGGATTCCACCGCGGAGCTGGAGTTGGTCGGCGAGCTCCTGGACGGGTTCAGTATCGAGACCCTGCAACCTGAACCCGTTCGCGCCAGCAGCGGCGGGCAAGGCATCAAGCTGTGGCTTCTAACCGACCATCAAGGTCGGGCAAGCATTTATCTAAGCTTGCGTGGCGATGGATTGGGACTGTTCAGCACTCGTCTCATATCACCTGGCGCGCAAGCAGTGAACGTCAATCAGTACATCCTCCCCTAGGTGACTTATGGATTCGGTATTGCGCGCAGCCGCGATGTACATCGTGCTCATGGTGCTATTCAAGATCGCCGGCCGTCGCTCGTTTTCCGAATTGACAACCTTTGATTTCGTCTTGCTGATGATCATCGGCGAGGCGACGCAACAGGCGCTGTTGGGTGATGACTTTTCTCTCACCAATTCGGTGGTCGTCATTGTGACGTTGATCGCCATCGATGTCGGACTGTCGCTACTCAAACAGCGCTCGGGATGGATGTCTCGGCTGATCTCCGGCGAGCCGACCATCATCGTCGAAAATGGCAAGCTCTTGCATGAACGTTTGCGCCATGCGCGAGTGGCCGAGGCCGATGTAATGGAAGCCGCGCGTTCGAGTCAGGGCATAGAAACCCTTGACCAGATCAAGTTTGCGATCCTTGAGCGCAACGGCAAAATCTCGGTAATCCCACGCGATTCCCAGGCTTGCCAATGAGTGGAAGAGGACGAGATCCATCTCGTCCTTGTTCTTGGAGAGTAATTATGGACGCGGTTGATTCCGCGCTATTGGCTGCACGCGCCCAGTTTGCGATCACCATCAGCTTTCATATTGTTCTTGCCGCACTCACGATTGGCCTGGCCAACTTCCTGATGGTGCTTGAAGCGCTTTGGCTGTGGCGCGGGCAAAAGATCTACCTGGACGTCTACCGGTATTGGCTAAAAGTGTTTGCCCTCAATGTGGCGGTGGGTACCGCCTCGGGTCTGATTCTGGAGTACCAGTTCGGGCTCAACTGGTCACGGCTGGCGACCCAGGCGGGAGATATCCTCGGCCCATTGATGTTCTACGAAGTGCTCGCGGCCTTTTTTCTTGAGGCAGGTTTCCTTGGCATCATGCTGTTCGGCTTGAAGAAGGTTGGGCCACGCATGCATTTTTTTGCCACTTGCGCCGTAGCAACCGGATCGCTCATCAGCGCCTTCTGGATCTTGTCCGCCAACTCCTGGATGCAGACACCCGCCGGTTACGCCATTGGCGCAGATGGTCGCTTCATCGCCGAGAATTGGTGGGCAATCATCTTCAATCCTTCCTTTCCTTATCGGCTTGTGCACATGACATTGGCCGCGTTCCTGGGCACCGCTACGCTGCTGGCCGGTGTCAGCGCCTGGCAGCTGTTGCGTGCGCCTGAAAACCCGCGGGCACGGCTGGTCTACTCCATGTCGTTGTGGGCGATAGTCGTGCTCACCCCTGTGCAAATCGTGGTGGGAGATCTCCATGGTCAGCACAGTCTCAAAGTGCAGCCACAGAAGGTCGCCGCCATCGAAGGCTCCTGGACTCGCCCGGCGCAAGGGGCAGGGGAGCCGTTACGCTTGTTCGCCCTGCCAGACATGACTGAGCGGAAAAACCATTGGGAAGTGGCAATTCCACGCATAGGTTCGCTGTACCTGAAGCATGACCTGAGTAGCACTATTGCCGCCCTGGACGAATTCCCACCTCAGGACATACCGCCTGTGCCAGCGGTGTTCTTTGCTTTTCGCGTCATGGTCGGCCTGGGC
The DNA here is from genome assembly GCF_059716155.1 of Pseudomonas sp. LBUM1649. Classification (NCBI taxonomy): domain Bacteria; kingdom Pseudomonadati; phylum Pseudomonadota; class Gammaproteobacteria; order Pseudomonadales; family Pseudomonadaceae; genus Pseudomonas; species Pseudomonas sp. LBUM1649. The sequence goes on along the minus strand of NZ_CP166807.1, from coordinate 3,370,355 downwards.
CTGTTGATGTTGGGGCAGGGCATGATCAGCCTGGTACTGCGATGGCGCCAACGGTTGTATGCAACGCGATGGATGCTCCGAGTCGGCGTGTTGATGGCACCGGCGGGTTTTCTTGCGATGCTCAGTGGCTGGGTAGTGACTGAGGTTGGCCGCCAACCCTATACCGTCTATGGATTGCTGCGCACGGCTGACAGCCTGTCTTCGGTATCTCGACAGCAGGTGGTAGGGGCGACCTGGACAATCCTGGCGTTTTATCTGGTGATCTTCGGCGTGGGGCTCTGGGTGCTGCTGCGATTATTGCGTGAGCCACCTCACGAGGACGAGCCCGGTCCGCAACCCACGTTGGCCGACGAGACCGGTGAATCCTGAGGGCATCAATCCATGTTGGACAATGACTGGGTAATACTACTTTCTGCCGCAGCCCTGGGGTTTTCGGTGTTGAACTATGTGCTACTGGATGGCACTGATCTTGGCGTCGGCGTATTGATGGGCCTGACCCGTTGCAGTCAGCATCGTCGTGCCATGGCCGTGACCATCCTGCCGATCTGGGATGCCAATGAAACCTGGCTCGTACTGGGTGGCGGCGGTTTGCTGGCGTTGTTTCCGCTGGCCTACGCGATCCTGCTTCCGGCACTTTATTTGCCTTTTATCCTGATGTTCCTGGCGTTGATCCTTCGAGCGCTGGCCCTGGAGTTTCGTGACTACTCGCCCAATGACGCAATCAAGCGCGCGGTCGACGGCTTGTTGCTGGGCGGTTCACTGCTCACTGGCGCCTGTCAGGGCATCGTGTTGGGTACGCTGGTACAAGGCATCCCCACTGATGGCAGGCAGTACAGCGGTGACGGCTGGGAATGGCTGGGAATGTTTCCGCTCTATTGCGGCGCGGTGCTGGTAGTTGGCTACACGTGGCTGGGTGCCTGCTGGCTGTATTGGCGTACTGAAGAACAACTCCAGCGGCGAGCAGCGCGTCAGGCGAGGGCGCTGGCACTCATGACGCTGGTGCTATTGGCCGTATTGGTGACCTGGACAGTGACACTGGACACTCGATATGCGCAGCGGCTTTTAGATCCGCTTGTCTGGCTGCCGGCGTCGACACTGCTCTTCGCACTGCTGATAGGCTTCATTTTGGGGTTTCGAAGCCGCCGGGAATATCTACCGCTGTTCGCCGCATTGGGAATCTTTGTCCTGGCCTTCGCATTGATGATTGCAGCGCTTTATCCACTGATTGTCCCGCCGCAGCTGACGTTACAAGCTGCCGCCTCAAGTCCGACCAGCCAGATGTTCATGTTGATCGGTTTCGCAGTACTGATACCGGTGACGCTCATCTACAACACCTACGGCTTTAGCGTCTTTAGCGGGAAGGTCCGTGCATTAGCGGGTGACAAGGAACGTTCTGGAGATTAGCGCAGTTTGCGCTTTCCGGCGGTGCATGGGGGGTGAGCAGGTCAACACCCGACATATTTGTAGCCCTGCCCGATTTCTTGCCTACCCCAGGCGTCAGCGCAACAAAAGCCCTGCAGCTCTGGCTCGCAACGCCATCACCAGATTCGCTGGCATTTTTTTGATTTCCTCAGGCCACAGCGCCAAGTGCCCCCGTAACTCTTTCGATTCATCATCGTATTTTGAAATATCGGCTAGCACAAAGCTGTATCGGTTGAGGTAGGCCGCAGACAAATCATCGGCCAACGCCCTTGCAGGTTCACCGGCTAACGCCAGACACCACTCCGCAATTTCAACGATTCGTTCACTCGGTGTCCGCGGTGCCACACCATGGATGAAACTCAGGATGTACTGGTTATAGAGCAGGGCGCCTTGCTCGGGCTCGTCCGTAGGGTTCCCCGGGCAATGTCGTCGTTCCCAGGGAAGGATGTAGACCATTTTGTCCATTGCAGTCTGAAGAACATAATCCGACGGCTTAACCAATCGATGCATAATCTTCTCCGGATTAAAAAACGGTTTAGCTATGGTAGCTCATCTATGGAAGCCAATAGCCTCTATGAAAAAAAACCTTCCCCTGGCTGGAACTTTCGGAAAATTTCGCAACGCTGCGCTGGAATGGAGCTTTACTGATATCCCGGGCACTGTTGCGTGAAATACTGCTGGCAGCCGATAGCGGCGTGCAACATCCCCCCAAGCAGCTCGTCTTGCCAGGATTGATCAATTGCACTCATCACGCCGCTCGGCCACCAATAGCAACGACTGCGGCACAGGGCTTTGCGGGTGCTGTGGCTCCTGTAGGCCGGCCAGCCGAAAACCGGCCATGTCCAGGGCATTGAACCAACTGGACAAGGTTCGCAGGTACCACGGCATGGGCTGCCACTGTCCCGCGAATCCGGCGAAGGTCTCTTCCCGCCAGCCATCCTGATAGTCGCCCGCGGCCACGGTCCACGGATGCAGCGTCTGGATCACCAGCGCGCCGCCCGGGGCGAGCAGGGCGTTCATGGCCGCGAGCAACGGGATGATGTCCTGGTGCAGCAAGGCGAAATTCGCGCAGATCAGGTTGTAGTCGCTGCCGATGTGCACGTTCGCCTCCACCAGCTGTTCATAACTGGCCAGGTACACCTTTGAGGCGCCCGCCGCCCGCGCCGCCTCGACCAGCGTCGCATCGCCATCCACACCGACGGCCTCGATGGCCCGTTCCGACAGTGCCCGCAACAGCCAGCCTTCGCCACAGCCGAGGTCGAGCACGCGCTCGGGCTGGCGGCCCAGTATTGCCAGCAGGATGGCCTGGTCCGTGACCTTGAGGCGGCTTTCGATGGCGCCGGTGCGCACGGCTTCGATCCAGGCCCGGGCGTTGTGGTGCCAGCTTTGCAGGAGGGTGGTTTCGTCGGCGGGCATTTCGGTGTCCGGAGTGGTTGGCTGGATAGAAGCATAGGACAGGTGCTGGTGGATCGGACCATTAGCGCTGCAATTGAGTCTGTGCGCCTGATGGGGACAATGCGCCATGTGCGTTGTCGAATGGAGTGACAAGCAAAGGTGCATGAGCTGGCCGTTGTCGCACCCTCGTTTCGCAATCCTGTTCAGATTGAGAGGTGGACTGATGAACAATATTATTTACATCGTCGGGCTGATCGTGATCGTCGTGGTAGTCCTGTCGTTCCTTGGATTCGCGTAGCCGGAGCGGTTAAAGCGCTCGGCCAGGCTGGGCAAATACTCGGCCATCTCTTCAAAGTCCTGGCAGATGGCGGTGCCTTGCTTGGCCTGTCCGGCAGTGTGATCGCACAGACGCGTTATCAGTTGAGGCGATCAAGCGACTGCGCTTGCAGACCGGATAGTATCCCAGCGCAAGGCTGCCTTGTTTCTGGGCGGCGACCCTGATCTGGTGGAACACTGCAAGCCAGTGCTCGATGCGAACGCCGACACTCAGTTCCACATCGGTGATGTTTGGATGCGCGGTCGCGTTGAAGTTGATCGCTAAAGGATTAATATGCCTTCGCATACAGTGCCCAGGACTTGGTGGGCTGACCTGTAAATAAGCAGGCGGCTGCAACCTTGGGTTGAGCGAGTGGAATGCATCGAACTGTTACACCAAGCTCGCTGATTGCTTTCTCAACTTTCTCGTCATCGATGAAGGGGGCGAGAACGAATGTATTGAGTTTGTCCTTGCGTTTGAAAACTTGTTGGAAGTTGTCAAGTGTAGTAGCTGTTTCGGTATTGTCCGACAGATTTTTTCTGGCACTTTCAAGCATGCCTTTCTGAATAGTCTGCAAGATTTTTGGCAAGTCTTTAACAAAGCTACTCATCTCAACGTTTAACGTTTTTTTGCTGTTGTCTCTGCAGGAATAAGAAACCGTGTTCTGCTCCAGTTCCTTTATCCCGACTTCGACTCGGACAGGCACGCCGCGCTTGATGTGATACCACTTTTTTTCGCCGCCATTCATGTCTCGCTTATCAACGCTGACACGCAGGTTTTGCCCCTTCAGTCTTTTCACGGAGATCTGCTTCTGCAACTTATCGCAGTAGGCATGGATGGTTTCGGCATCTTGTTCACTGCGTACGATCGGCACAATGATGACCTGTGTCGGTGCAACCATCGGTGGGATCACCAAGCCATCGTCATCGCCATGGGCCATGATCATGGCACCAATTAAACGCGTGGAAACGCCCCATGAAGTGGTCCAGGCCAGTTCTTTTACCCCTTCCTTGTTAACAAAGCGGATGTCTGATGCCTGGGCAAAATTTTGTCCTAGGAAGTGTGAGGTACCTGCTTGCAAGGCCTTACCGTCCTGCATCATCGCCTCGATGGTATAGGTACTGACGGCGCCCGGGAAACGTTCCCATGAGCACTTTTCACCCTTGATTACTGGTATAGCCAAGTGCTCGACAGTAAACCGCTCATAGATATCCAGCATCTTCAGCGTCTCGTCCAAGGCCTCTTCACTGGAGGCGTGAACGGTGTGGCCTTCCTGCCACAGGAACTCCGAGGTACGCAGGAAGATCCTTGGGCGCATTTCCCAGCGCAGGACGTTGGCCCACTGGTTGATGAGTAACGGCAGATCCCGATAACTTTGCACCCATCGTGAAAAGGAGGCCCCGATCACCGTTTCGCTGGTAGGCCTGATGATCAAAGGCTCTTCGAGTTCGCCAGCGGGAGTGAGTTTTCCATCTGCTGTCTGTTCCAGGCGGTGATGGGTTACGACTGCACACTCCTTGGCAAAACCATCGACATGTTCTGCTTCTCTTTGAAGAAAGGATAAAGGGATCAAAAGTGGAAAATATGCGTTCACATGGCCTGTGTCTTTGAATTTTTGATCAAGCTCTCGTTGAATCTGCTCCCATATGCCATAGCCCCAAGGGCGGATGACCATGCAACCTCTAACGGGAGAGTTTTCAGCCAGTTCAGACTGGATGATTACTTGTTGGTACCATTCGGAAAAGTTTTCACTTCTTGTCGGTGATATGGCGTTTTTCATAATGTCCCCGTCTTTGAAAAGGTAGCGTGTGCTTTTGAGAATGATGATTTAGATGTATGTATATTTTTTGCGGTTTGAAATTTCAAGAACTGATATTTTTTGATGGAACTTTCGGAAAATTCCTTCAGACAAATCTGTTTGTTTGTAAGGCTTTTTCTTTTTTTGCGCGACACATGAGCATCATTAGGCATTCCTGGCGACATCAGCGATTTGCGTGGAACAATTTCCTTCTTACCTCTCCACAAGAATTGATTAGCGTGCTCACTAGTTGGCCTGGTATTTGCTATCCAATTGCCATCTGAATGTCGCAGTGGATGAAGTGAATGTCGCTATCAAGTAATTTCATGCCGTTGTCCGCCAGCGAAAAACGCTGGCTACCCTGGTTCGGCAAGACTGGAAAAATCAGGATGGGCTGGTCGTGCTGGCTCAATCAGTCGGCTTATCCGGTGCTCGAAAAAACCTTCGAAGCCATCGCTGAAACCCGGGCGCAGTTGCTTCAGAACTGGACGCGCGAGCAGTGGGAACACCTGGCGGAACTGGCGGAAAACCTGGGTCGTGATTTCGCCAACCTCGACAGCACTTCGTTGATGGACAAGCTCAGCCAGGCAGAAGATTTCTCGGAGTTGTTTGTCGTTGACGCCAGCGGCAGTGTCATCGTTTCGACCTGGAGTGGACGCGGCAAAACCCGGCTGGAGCAAACCCGCGCATTGGCAGAAGGATTGAAGGCGCCGTTTCTCCATGGCCCTTACAGCGATCCACTGACCTTGCAGATCGGGCCCTCGTCTTCGCGCTTCCACGACGAAGTCACGCTGATGTTCTATCAGCCCCTGAGGGTTGATGGAAAAGTCCTGGGCTGCCTCTGCGGTCGCGTGCCCAACGATGTATTGGGCGATCTCATCCAGCGTGAGGCCGGGCACATTTTTGCCGAGTCGGGTGACAACTATCTGTTCATGGCGCAATCACGTTTTGATCCCGCCATCGAGCCCGGAACCGCATTGTCACGTTCACGTTTCGAGGACGGCACGTTCACCCACGGTGAAAATCTGAAAAGTGGCGTACATACGCCTTGGAAGACCGTACAGATCCAGCGACACACCGAACTGGAGCTGCGCTTCACCGACCCGGCGACGCAACAACTGCACCCCGGCGTACGCGAGACCATCCGCGCCGGCTCCAACCTGTTCGTGACGTATCCCGGTTACTCGGACTACCGGCACATTCCAGTGGTGGGCAAGGGCGTTACCTTCCAATTGCCAGGTTCACCTGACCGCTGGGGCATGATGTGTGAGGCCGATCTGGAGGAAGTCTACCGCCGGCGTTCGCTCAGCCATGGGTTGATGAAACCTTACATCGCAACCATGACCGGACTGTTTGCCTGCAATTTCATGGTCCAGCATTACAGTGGCCTGGCCCAGGGCGTGATCGACAGCGTCGAGGTGGTAAGCATGTTATGCGCCACGCTCCTGTTCAGCCAGCTCGGGCCCAAACGTCTCGCAGCAAGGTTGAACGAGATGACGAGCGTGATCAGGACCATCGCCGAAGGCGAGGGCAACCTGCGTCAGCGCCTGGACATCAAGCGCATGGCCAACGATGAGACCGGCGACATGGGGCGCTGGATCAACAGTTTCATCGACCACCTGGACTCGGTTGTCGGGCAAGTGGTGAAGGCCAGCAGCAACGTCGGCACCACCAATCAAATGATGCTGGGCCGCAGCCAGGAGGCCAGTATCACTTCCACCGAGGTGGCCGAAGCGGTGCATCACATGATGATTATCGTCGAAGACCAACTGGGCGAGATCCAGCAGGCCTCTGCCAGTGCCGAACAAATGAAACAGGCGATGGATGAAGTGGTCACCCGCGCCCGTGAGCAATTTCTCGCCGTGCAGGAAGGGACGCAATCGATTCGGGATGTGGTCGAGCGTTCTACTTCGAGCGTGCAGTTGCTCGACAGCAGGATGACTCAGATCGGCAAGATCACCGGCCTGATCAGCGACATCACCAACCAGACCAATCTGCTGGCGCTCAACGCCGCTATCGAGGCCGCACGCGCGGGTGAACATGGGCGAGGCTTTGCGGTGGTCGCCGACGAGGTACGCAGTCTCGCCTCACGCACATCGCGCGCTGCCGACGACATTCGGCAGATGGTCGGAGGCTTGCAGAACGAAACGCAAAAAGCCGTCAGCTTCATGGAGGAGGGCGTCAAGGACGTCGATAACAGCCTGCGCCTGGCCGAAGATGCCTCTTCGGAAAACGTGCAGTTGCATCAAGCGGTAGAAAGCATGTTCGCGATCATTCAGCAGCTCAACAGGCGTAGCCTCGACTGCGGCAAGACGATCAAGAAGGTCGATCACTGCTCCACGGAAATGCGCCAGACCGTAGTAGTGCTGCAAAACAGTGCCGAAACAGTCAGGCTCAATGCCAATAAACTGCAGAAGCTGGTGGGGCAGTTCGAGGTGAGCAGCAACATCGAGCGAGTGGCGGTCGCTTGAGTCCGTAGGACAGTGCCTGCGGGAATGATTTGATATAGCTTGAAACGAGTTTGTTATTCCATAAAACAAGTACTAACGTATTTTATATTGCGTTTTAATCTAATCAGTTTTTGAATTGATTGGAGTATTTGCCTTTGAAAACCAGAGCATTTTTACCCCTTGGCCTGGCATTGCTGGCTACGTGCCCAGCAGCTTTTGCAGGTGCCACCCTTGATCGCGTGACGCAAAAAGGCGAGTTGACCGGCGTCCTGATGGAGAGCTATCCGCCGTTCTCTTTTCTCAACGAGCAAAACCAGCTGGACGGGTTTGACGTGGATGTGGCCAAGGCGGTTGCACAACGCCTTGGAGTGAAACTCAAGCTGGAAACACCGTCTTGGGATGTCATCGCTGCCGGTCGCTGGAGCGGACGCTATGACATCTGCGTGTGCTCGATGACCCCGAGCAAGGCCCGCGCCGAAGTGTTCGATTTCCCTGTCGAGTATTACCAGTCGCCTGCGGTGATCGTGGTGCACGCCAAGGACAACGACATCACGGCGGGCAAAGACTTGTCTGGCAAAAAAGTCGGTGTGATCAGCGCCTCGACTTATGAAGCCTACTTGAACAAGGATCTGGTGATCGAGGGCGCCGAGGACGAGCCTTTGAGTTTTCCTTTCGATAATGTCCAGGTGGCGCCATACGACAATGAAACCGTGGCCTTCCAGGACCTGGCACTGGGTACTGGCGTGCGCCTTGACGCCATGGTCACCAACCTCATCACGGCCCGCGAGCGTATTGCCCAGGATCCTCGCTTCAAGATTGCCGGCGACGCGCTGTATGCCGAACCGAATGTCGTGGCGATTGAAAAGGGCGATGCGCAATGGAATGCCAAGGTTACCGAGGTCATGACTCAACTGAAGACTGACGGTACGTTGAGCAAAATTTCGCAGAAGTGGATCGGTGCCGACATCAGCCAATGACAGCCCTGAACCCATACCCAGCCAAAGCGACGGTGGCAGCCAAAACCGAGAAGCGTCGTTTTCACCCGCTATTTGGATTTCGCACGCGCCTGTATCTGACCTGGGCGGCGCTGTTCGGATTGTGCGTCATGTTTTTCATGAGCTTCGATCTGAAGTTCTCGATCATTCTGGAGAAATGGCCAAATCTGGTCGGGCTGCACCTGGGGCCAAACGGTTTCCTGCAAGGTGCCGCGCTGACGTTGTTTCTATGCTTCTGTTCGATCTGGTTTTCATTGCTCTTGGGCTTTGTGACGGCGCTTGCGCGACTGTCACGCAGCGCAGTGGCTTTCGGTATTGCCAGTTTCTATGCGTCTTTTTTTCGCGGAACTCCGCTGCTGATCCAGATCCTGCTGATCTATCTGGGCATGCCGCAGCTGGGCGTTGTGCCTGGCGCCATCAGCGCCGGGATCATTGCGCTTTCGCTTAATTATGGGGCTTACCTTAGCGAGATTTTTCGTGCCGGGATCCTGGCTGTAGCACCCGGTCAACGCGAAGCGGCGATGGCATTGGGCCTCAGGCCGGCGGCGACATTTGTGCACATCATCTTGCCGCAAGCGATGCGCACGATCATTCCACCGACCACCAGTCAGTTCATTTCAATGCTCAAGGATTCATCGCTGATTTCGGTGATGGGCGTGTGGGAAGTCATGTTTCTGGCGCAGTCCTATGGGCGGTCTTCTTATCGCTACATCGAAATGCTCACCACCGCAGCCGTCATCTATTGGCTGTTGTCCATCGGACTTGAATTGATACAGCACCGCCTTGAGCGCCACTACGGCAAGGGTTTCAAGAATCAGCGCTGATTCGCCCCGTTACTCACTTTCTAGGAACCACGATGTCCGATCCAAAACCTCTTCTGTTTGCGCTCTATGAGCAAGCCAGCGTGGGCTGTGGCGGTGCGCCAAGCCTTTGGACGCACCCGGCTGACGAACGACTGTCGATCAATTCCCTGGGCTATTGGTCGAACCTGGCGCGCATTGCCGACCAGGCGCACCTCGACATGCTGTTTTTTGGTGATGTCCTGGGTTTCTACGACGTGTTTGGCGGCAACGCTGATGCGGCGATGAAATGGGCCGTGGAAGCACCGGCCAATGACCCGCTGATGATCATTCCTGCATTGGCGGCAGTCACGCAAAACCTGGCCTTTGGCGTCACGGTGACCACCAGCTACGAACATCCCTTTACCCATGCCCGACGCTTCAGCACGCTCGATCACCTCACCAATGGCCGAGTCGGCTGGAACATCGTCACTTCATACCTGTCCAGCGCCGCCCGCAACTTCGGCCTGGAGCAGATGATCAAGCACGATGATCGTTATGAGCGCGCCGAAGAGTTTCTTGATGTCGCCTACAAACTCTGGGAGGGCAGTTGGGCCGACGACGCCGTGGTCGCGGACAAGGCGCGCCAGCTCTATGCCCGGGGCGAGCGCGTGCGACCTATCAATCATGCGGGAGAGCATTACCGGGTGGCCGGGCCGCACCTGACCTCGCCATCGCCACAACGCACGCCTTTGTTGATTCAGGCGGGATGGTCGGGGCGCGGTCGGGAGTTCGCGGCCAAACACGCTGAGCTGATCTTCATTGCCAAGTCCAACCCGCAGGAAATTCGTCTGGGGCTGGAGGAAATCTGGGCCAAGGCCCAGGCCCGTGGTCGTCAGCGTGAGGATGTAAAGTCGCTGACGGTGCTGCGTATCGTCACTGCGAAAACAGAAATCGAAGCTCAGCGCAAATATGACGAACTGCAAAGCAACTATCACTTGCAGGCACAACTAGTCAGTTATGCGGGTGACACCGGCATCGATATCGGCCGCTACGCCGACAGTGAGGCACTTTCCACTCACACCGAGGGCATGACCTCCTACGTGATGCATCCCGATGGCAGTGGCAAACCCTTGACCGCAGGTGACGTCAAACAGCGTTTTGCCAAGGTTACCCGAGGCAGCGATCTTATCCTGGTGGGCACGCCACAACAGGTGGCCGAGCGCATCGAGGAGCATGCCCGAATCTCCGGCACCAGCGGCTACATGCTGAACCCGTTGATCAGCCCCGGCAGTCTTGAGGACTTCGTCGTACTGGTCATCCCCGAGCTGCAAAAGCGTGGGCTATACCGCACCCAGCCGCAAAGCGGTACCTTCCGTTCGCGGTTGCGCGCCGACGGTTCAAGTCATTTGCCAGCCTCGGCTTATGGGGCCTCGTTCCGTTTTGACTGAGCCTTCAATTGTGCCTTCCGTGTTTATTGGCTGGAGCGAATGGCCCCTCCATCAATCAACAGATTCTGTCCGGTCAGGTAGCCCGCATGACTGCTGCAGACGAAGGCGCAAAGCGCACCGAACTCTTCGGGTGAGCCGAAGCGTTTGGCAGGAATTTCGCTACGGCATTCGCCGAGGAATGCCTCACTGTCCTGCCCCAACTCTTCGGCAGCGGCGACCAGGTTGTCTCGCAGTCGATCGGTGTCGAATGAGCCCGGTTGCAGGTTGTTGATCGTCACATTGCGACTGGCAATGTTTTCTTGCCGGGCAAGCCCTGCGATAAACCCCGTCAGACCACTGCGGGCGCCATTTGACAGACCCAGGCTTTCGATAGGCGACTTCACGGCACTCGACGTGATGTTGATGATTCGGCCAAATCCGCGTGTCGCCATACCGTCTACCGTTACCTTGATCAACTCGATAGGGGTGAGCATGTTGGCATCCAGCGCCTTGAGCCAGGCGTCGCGGTTCCATTCGCGGAAATCCCCGGGAGGAGGGCCTCCAGCGTTGTTGATCAAAATATCGAAATGCTCATGGGCTGCGAGGGCTGCCGCACGCCCCTCAGGTGTTGAAATGTCTCCGGCGACGGCGATGACAGTCACTTCAGGATTTATCGCTCTGAGCTGACGGGCTGTTTCATTCAGCGTCTGTTCGCCTCGGGCAGTGATCACCACGTTCACGCCTTCGCTGACGAGTGCCTGTGCGCAGGCTTTTCCCAGACCTTTGCTGGCAGCGCACACCAGCGCCCAGCGTCCTGCTATTCCAAGATTCATGCGGGTTTTCCTGAAAGAAAAAAGCTCAAAGAAAATGGCTGCCTATTCATGCATGATTCACCGTTGCAGACAGGTGTGGCGATCGGGCAGCGATTCCCATAAAGCGCCGCACTCTCTCTCCTTCGGCATCGCACAGTATGGTTTCAGGTGCGGCATCGAGTTGAACATTGCCGTTCTCCATGAAGACCACCCTATCGGAGATCGACATGGCAAAGTCCATTTCGTGGGTCACGATCAGCATGGTCATGCCTTCCTTGGCCAGGTCGCGGATCACGTTCAGTACGTCATTGACCAGTTCCGGGTCGAGGGCCGAGGTCGGCTCGTCGAACAGCATGATCTGTGGCTCCATTGCCAGGGCCCGAGCGATCGCCACGCGCTGTTGCTGCCCGCCGGAAAGCTGGTGCGGGTACTTGTGGGCATGGGCCAGCAGGCCGACCTTGTCGAGTAGCGCATAAGCACGATGTTCACTCAGCTCGCCCGGCTGGCCGTGGTAACGCGGTGCCAGTGTGACGTTGTCGAGAATGGTGCGGTGCGGGAACAGGTTGAAGTTCTGGAACACCATGCCGATGTGTCGCACGCCTTTGCGCAGGCGGGCGCTGTTGGGTTTGTCCGACGCTTCGATGAATTTTTCGCCGAACAACAGAATGTCGCCGGTATCGATGCTTTCCAGGCCGTTGACGGTGCGGATCAGCGAAGTCTTGCCGGAGCCAGATGGCCCGATGATCGAGACCACCTGGCCGTACTCGACATTCAGGTCGATACCCAGCAGTACTTTGTGCGTGCCGTAGCTCTTCTGGATGTTCTTCAGTTGCAGGATGGGTGTCGCGTTGTTGCCGGCTGCTTTGCGCGCACTGTCGGGCAAGGCTTCGGCGCAGGCCTTGAACTTGGCCACGGCGGCGTCATCGAGGGTGTGCGGCTTGCGAAAGTTCAGGTCCAGGTAGCGCTCCAGACGCTGCAGGAAAAAGCCGAAGACGGTGACGATCAACACGTAGTAGACGCCTACCGCCGCGAGGGTTTCCATGACCAGGAAGTTGGTGGCATAGAGGCGTTGGCCGACCGTGAGGATTTCGGTCAGGGAGATGACCGAGACCAGCGACGTCAGCTTGACCACCGTGATGTATTCATTGATCAACGTAGGCAGCGAGATACGGAAAGCCTGGGGGATCACGATCAAGCGCTGCATACCGAGCAGGCCGACACCCAGCGCGCGCCCGGCTTCCTTTTGGCCTTTGGCCACGGAGATCAGTCCACCACGGTGGATTTCCGCCATGTACGCCGCTTCCGTGACCACCAGGGCGAACAAGCCGGAGTAGAAGGGGTTGGACAGGATCGGTCCGCTACCGGGAAACAATTGCGGCAAGTTGTAGACGAAGACCACCAGCACCAGCAACGGGATGCTGCGGAAGAACCAGATGTAGACCGCCGCAGGAATGCGCAGCAAAGGCGACTGGGACAGTTTGGCCGTGGCCAGGACAAAGCCCAGCAGCATACCGATGAACCAGGCCAGGGCACTGAGCTGGACCACGGTGACGCAAGCATTCCAGAAGTCTGGCAGGGAGAACAGGGAGAAGAAATACGACCAATCGAATTGCATGGGCACCTCGATCTGCCGCCCCCGTGCAGGGGAGGCAGATGCAGACTACAAGGACAGGTTCTTAGTTTGCGGTCGGTTCTTCCAGGCCATATTTCTTGAGAATAGCGGCGTACTCACCGCTCTTTTTGGCCTCTTCGAAGGCCTTTTGCACGGCCTGGAAAGTTTCGTCGTTACCTTTCTTGACGAAGATGCCCAGGGTTTGTTGATAAATCGGGTGCTCGGTGGTGATCACTACCCGGCCATTGGTCTTTTGGGCGATCATTTTTGCGGCGCCGGCGATTTCAACCTGGGCCTGGATGTTCCTGGACAACAGGGCCTGGGTCACTTCGGGCGCCGAGGGGTATTCGCTGACGGTGATGGCGCCTTTGTTGTTGGGCACGCAGTAGTCATCGGACAGCTTCCTGAATTCCTTGACCCAGGTAGTGCCCTGTTCCAGGCCCAGTTTCAACCCGCACAGATCTTCAGGCTTTTTCGCATTGATCTCGCTGCCCTTGGGCACCATGACCGCGGCACCGGTGTTGGCATAGGCGATGGTCTGGGCCTGAGTCTGGCGCTCCGGCGTGATGTACATGCCGGAAATGATCGCGTCGTACTTGCCGGAGTTCAAGCCAAGGATCAGGCTCGGGAACTTGGTGTCGACGAACTCCACCTTGGCATTCATGTGCTTGGCCAGTGCCGCTGCCAGTTCGGGATCCGAACCCACCACGTTTTTGTCCTTGTCATAGGACTCGAAAGGCGGGTAAGTGATTTCCATGCCGACCTTGAACGTGTCTGTCGCGGCCATGCTCACCGAGGCACCGAGCATGCCGGCTGCCAATACAGCCAGGCGCAACGGGGTTTTTTTATTGTTTATCATTTTTTTTACTGACTCCGGCGTAGGTAGGGGTGTAGCTGAAAACTTCAATCAGGACGGTTGAGCCTGATTTTTCAGATGTCCGAAACTGGCGGGCTTGCGTGCCTTGCCTGGCAGTTGAACTTCCCCGTTGGCCACCCTCTGGCGCAGATACTGATAGGTCTGCAGCGCCTGGCCATACATGTGTTCGCCGATCGTGATTTCTTCGTAGTCATTGCCTGCCTGGGCGAACCCGGGCAGCGGTTTGATCTGGGTGTGATAGTCGCAGGCATAAAACAGTGGGAAGGAATAACGCTCCTCCTTCACGCTGCGCACCCGGTGCGCAGTGGCAACGAATGCGCCTGCCGTCATCACTTCCAGCATGTCGCCGATGTTGACCACAAAGGCATCGGCAATCGGTGGTGCATCGATCCATTGTCCAAGGTTGTTCATCACCTCAAGGCCTGGTTTGTCGGCCAGGAGGATGGTGAAGCACTCGTAATCAGTATGGGCACCAAGACCCGGTGCGTCATGGGCGGCACCGTCGAAGGGGTAGTGGATCAGGCGCAGCTTTGACGGCGGACGGGTGACCAGGCTGTCGAAATAGTTTTCCTCAAGGCCAAGGGTCAGGGCAAAGCCGCCGAACAGGTGCCGGCCCAAAGCGAAGATCGCTTCATAGTAGGCCTGCACCGACGCCTTGAAACCTGCCAGCTGCGGCCAGTCGTTGGGCCCCAGCAGCGGGGTGTTGGCCAACACCAGCGGGTCATCGGCCGGGACTTCGAAGCCGACGTCGAAGGCCTCCTTGTGGTCCGGCTTGCCTTTGGAATAGACCTCTTCACCTTCGGGTACAAAGCCCTTGTGGGTTTGCGAGGTGCCGATGTAGTGCCGCATCTTGGTGTCGAAGGGCTGGTCGAAAAAATCCTTGGCCGCCTTGCGCAGGTTGGCGATCAGTTGCGGGTCGATACCGTGATCGGTGATATAGAGGAATCCGACTTCGCTGGCGGCGCGCCCCAACTGTTCGGCCACGGCCAGGCGGTGTTCCAGTTCAAAGCTGAAAAGACCGGCGATGTTGACCACCGGGATGCTATTGAAGTTGGCTTTGTGTGTGTCAGTGCTGGCGCTGTTGTTTTTATTGTCAGGCATGACGCATCGGCTCCCTAAGGATTGCTTGAGTGGTGGAAACGCTCGAAGTGTTCGCGCTCGGTCTGGCCCATCCACACGTTCAATGACCACAGGTCGGCCACCGGGACATTGGTGAAGGGCAAATGATGCAGGTAGCCGTCGGCGCCGAATTCCGGGGTCAGGGTGCTGACCTGGTAACCGCGGGCTTGCTGCGAGCGCCAGATGCTTTCCCAGTGCTGCTGATGGAAGGCCAGTTCTTTTGCATATTCGGGAGCCGCCGGGTGGGGAACTTGCGGGCCCTGGTCATAGCCGACCCGGGCCTGGATATGGTGAACCCGCTCGATGAAGGCGCTCAGGTCATCGGCCGGGTCATTCAACAGACGCTCGCAAGTCACTACCCAATGGCTGATGTCACTGGTGAACAACAGGTCGGGCAGTTGCCGGATCAATTCCAGGGTCAGCCAGGGGTTGAACAGCGACCGCGAGCGGTGGGTTTCGAAACTGCAGACCTGACCATGCTTGCGCGCCAGTTCAATTGCCTGACCGAAGAACTCCACTTGTTGCGGCATGGACCAGCGATCATTGCCCGCCAGCACGTTGACAAAGCGTGGGCCGAGCTCGGCGGCCCAGGCAAGTTTCCGGTCGAGGTCATTGAGATGAACGGCAGGGGACGCCGACTGGTCCGGCAGCACATCGTACGCGGTGAAGACTGTGCTGATATAACCCAGGCGATTGGCCTGGAGAAAGGCGGCGAACTCAGCCCTTTCACGGGCGTCCAGCGGTAGACGCGCTTCCATTCCATCAAAGCCTGCGTGCAGAAGCTCTTCAAGCGCCTGGGCCTTGCTGGCGGTGTATCCCCACAGCGTGCGGAAAATTTCCAGCTTCATCGGTGATCCTCGGCTAGTTCGCTGTGGAGCCGATGTTAGGCATAGCCGGCGGCGTGGAAGAATCGGAAAATTCAAATCAATACTTCAGACTTTTATAAACGAATAGCTAGCTACTTATCGTGCTTTCCAAGCGGGGTTTTAGGGGCAAATAGGCGTCTATGTTGGGCATTAGCGAGAGGTGCCACTGTTACGGCATCATTTTGAAGAGTCCCAAGCTACTCTGGACGCTGATGGCCTGTTTTTGGCCCGGCGTTCACGACTCGCCATCCCCGAGCAGTGACGTGGCTCGGCTGCTCAACAGCGAACCCGCCTGGAAGTAACCCATCACGGTGGTCACGCTGCGGTGTTCGGTCATGGCCATGACTTCGCCGAGCGGCACTCCCTGACGCCCGGCTTCAGTGACAAAACCTGAGCGTAAACTGTGCGCAGCCCAATCCCCATCCAGTCCGGCCAATTGTGCTCGGCGCTGGACAATGCGTGCCACCTGATCAGCCGATAAGCCTGCAGTCCCGACCTTGCCGCCTTTATACATCCGCCGAAACAACGGGCCCGACTCTGCCGGCGCAGCCTTCAGCCAAGCTGTCAGCGCCTGCGCCGCGGGGCCGCGCAGTGGTTTCTCACGGCGCACGCCGCCGGTGTCGGTCTTGGTCGCGCCCAGGGCATACAGCCAGGTGTCGGCATCCAGTTGGCGCACATCGCCCACTTGCAGGCCCACCACTTCCGAGCGGCGCCGTCCGCCACCGCTCCAGGCGAGCAGGAGCAGGGCGCGGTCGCGAACGCCGCGCGCGCCATCGGTGCACGTGGCGAGCAGTGCCTGCAACGGTTCCAGCACGATCGCGTTTTTCTTGCGCACCGAGATGCCCTGGCGTGACTGGGCCTTGCGCGCCTCGCGCAACAGGGTCTTCAACGCCGACGCTTCGGTCGGACTGTCCCAACCATTGATCCGGTGCCATTTGCCCAGTACAGCCAGGCGGTGACTGACCGTGTTGTACGCCAAGGCTCCGGGTTTGCTTTTGATCCGCGCCTTGACCAATACGGCGTCGATGCTGGGCGGTAACAAGTGCGCCCAGCCGCCGTCTGCCAGCGGACGGGCCAGATGATCGAGTATGAATTGAATCGCCACCGCCGGCGGCATCGTGGCATCGCCGAGCGCCTGGCCGTAACGCAACTGCAGCCAGGCCGACCAGTAGGTCAGGGCGCTGCGGTAGCTGCGTACTGTATTCGCCGCGGTGCCGGCAGCGAGAAAGGCCGCCGCCGCTTCCTGCGCGTTGATCGCGAGGGAGTGCGGGTTTAGCGGGGTTTCGTCCACCAAAGGTAATTGATCTGTAATATTTAATACGTTCAACGTATGATAATTCCAATATTCAAAATATAACGTCGGATAATCTTTCATTATCAGACCTAATATACCCGGAGGTGAGCCATGGCAGTAGGAGTACCGGAAAACGAGGTGTTTGCCGCTGCGGATGCGGTTTTGGCCCGTGGTGAGCGGCCAACAGTGGAACGTGTGCGCCTGGAGCTCGGTCGGGGCAGTCCGGCACGGGTTGGCGGCTTGCTCGATCAATGGTGGTCGCGTCTGGCTGAGCGCTTGAATGGCGAAACACGTCTGCCGGCACTGCCGGGCGAGGTGTCGCAGGCTTTTGTCGCGGTGTGGCAGCAGGCCATCTATCTCGCACAGGGCGTCGCCGAACAGACCTTGGCGGAACAGCGTGAGGTGCTGGCTACCGAGCGCGATCGAATGGCGGAGGTCGAAGACCAAGCGCGTCAGGACCTGGCAAAGGGCCGCCAACAGGTGGCAGAAGCCGCGGCCGGCCGTCAGGCTGTCGAGTTGCGTTTAACTGATCTGGAATTGCTGTTATCCCAGCGCCAGATGCAGATCGAGGATTTGCAGCATCAGCGTGATGTCTTGATGCGCGAGCGCGCTGAGGCCCAGCAGCAAAATCTGACGTTACAGGAAGGCCTGCAAGAGCTGCGGCTCAAGGCCGAGCAGGAGCGCGTCGCGCAGGAGAGCTACGTTCGCGGAGTCGAAGATCGTGCGCATCGAGAGGTGGACCGCGCGCGGGAGGAGGGCAAGGCAATGTCGACCCAGCTCAAAGAGGCCGGTCGGCACGTCGAGCAGTTGCAACGGCGGCAGGAGTCGATCCAGATCGAGCTCAGTCAAACCCAGCAACGTGCCGCGGCGCAGCAGGCCCGTGCTGAAACGCTGGAGCAACAATTGACGCAGGTGCGAAAGGTTCCAGCCGTCAAGCGTAAGCCGCGGAGTCGCAAACCCACGGCGTCGAAGAGCGTCCCCTCATTATGATGTCGGTGTCAGCAGTGAATGTCGCGCGAAGGGCATCACGCTACCAAGGGTATGTCGCCCCGTGAGCGCGGACATGCTTGTGGCCCAGATTGACAGCGGCACTTGACCCCGGTTTGTTATTCATTATGATTAGCTATGGTTCATATTGCAGCATAGTGGCGCAGAGCGAATCACCAAGGACAGACCAATGAACCACTCCAGCTCATTGATTCTCCAGGATGCCGACCAGCGCAGTTCGGCGTGGAAGTGTGCTACCAACTAAAAGAGGGAAGCGCGGCCAACCCTTTTCAAGAAGATATAACGATCAGGAACCACCCCATCATGGCAACCACCGCAAAAACCCGATCTGTCACGGCTCATGTCCCTGAGCAACTGGCCCAAAAGGTCGATTTGATGGCAGAACGTCTGGAACGCTCCAAAAACTGGATCGTCAAGCAGGCTCTGTCCGCCTGGATAGAACAGGAAGAAGAGCGTAGTCGCCTGACTCGCGAAGCCCTGGCCGATGTTGACGCCGGTCGCGTGATTGACCACCAGGCTGTCCAGGCCTGGGCTGATAGCCTCAGCACCGATACTCCGTTGCCGGTGCCGCGCTGATGGAGTTGAAGTGGACAAGCAAGGCACTTTCCGACATTACCCGGTTGTACGAGTTTCTGGCGACGGTGAATCAGCCTGCCGCTGCACAAACAGTGCAGCAACTCACGGCTGCACCGATCACACTGCTGACCAACCCGCGCATTGGCGAACGCCTGGAAGAGTTCGAGCCAAGGGATGTGCGCCGAATTCAGATTGGCCATTACGAGATGCGTTACGAGATAGTGGATTCCACGATCTACCTGCTGCGCCTGTGGCACACCCGTGAAGATCGATAGGGCTGGATAACACATCAACCTGGCAGGCCTACAACAGGTCGAAAAACCTTAACGTACGATTTTCCAAAATCTGTAGGCTCCCCTCATATGGCCTCCACGGATCTGCGAGAGCTGCGCGAAGGCTAGCGCAACCCACTGGCTCTTCTTTCCACGACTCTGAAACTCAAGTGCATTGATGTTCCCTGGTCTTCGTGGTGGGTCAGAACGGCTTCTCCACCAAAACTTTCCATGATCTGTTTCACCATGATCAGTCCTATACCCAGCTTGCCTTGCTTGGTGGTGTAGAAGGTCTTGAACGCCATCATTTCCTGTTGTCGTGACGTCCCTTGCGCGGTGTCAGCAATGATCAGATGCAGCCATTGATGACTGTCATCCACACTCGCCTGGATGGTTAGCTTCCCGCCGCCCGGCATTGCCTCGATGGCATTGGCGATGACGCTATTAAGAATTTGCGACAGCAAAAGTGGATTACTGATGATCCGAGGGGTGGGCTCATTGTTGAACTCGACCTGGATTTTTGATTGAGCCAGTTGCGCGCTGAAACCGGCCAACGTGGCCTGTACCAGAATCATCGGTTCCACCATTTGCGCTTCTCCATGGATCGGTCGCAAGCACAGCAACAATTCATGCACCCACTGCGACATCCGATCCACTTGGCTGACAATATCGTCGATATTCTTCTTGGCGGGTTGGCCGTCCATTTCGTTTGCCAATTCAGCGCTGGAGCGGATGCAGGCCAAGGGATTACGCAGACTATGAGAGACTGCCGTGGACATCTCGACCAGGCCAACGTAGGTCTTGTTGGCGACGAGCTGGGCCTCCTGTGATGCCAGCTGAATCGATGCTCGTCGAACAATCCAATACAGCCCGAAGTAAAGGAGCAGCCCACCCACTGCGGTAGACAACCAGATTATCCAATGGCCGCGATTGAGGCGTTCGATCAGATCGGCGGGCTCCTTGTAAATCTCCACCACCGCCAGAGTATTCCCCAGATCATCTACCAGGGGGATGTAGCTTTCGATGAAGAACATTTTGGGGGCGAACAAAAATTGCTGTTCGGGCCGGCGTTCATCAGCATTGCTGTATTTGGTGGAAACCCGGTCTTTCGAGCTGAATGCCGCTTCAAGCGCCTTATCGTTGAGAAAGCGTTGTCCAATAAGCTGCGCATTGGTCGACCACATCACTGTCCGAAGAGGGGAGTAGATGCTGATCAGGAGTGAGTCCGGGAGGTGCGAAAGGTGGTCGAGGAACTCGGAGCGGGCACGGTGCCTGTTCTGCGCCATTTCTTGCGACAGCATTCCATATTGGGTGGCTGCCAAGACGTCGCCCATCCGCATCCCGTCCAAACCGTGGTGGCGTATCTCACCCTTGGCGATGGTCTGGATAAATTGTGCTGATAACAGGGCGTCGCGCTCCAGGCTCTCGATGACCAGGAAACGGGTCGACACTGACCCCAACCCGACAGCTATCACGCTGATCAGTATGAAGCTGACGATCGAAAACCACCGCAGGAGGTCAGACGGTTTTGTCGGCGCAATTGGGTCGGCTACTCCCCCTGGAGGTAGGGGGCTGAAAGAAGATGAAGTTAGTTGCATGGGGAGTGTCCTATGCATGCTGCTTATGCAGTTCTAGCTACTCGAACCACTCAATGAATCCTGGATGATTACCGAGCATTCTCTGTGCCAAGAATTCAAGACGTACATAACGTTATTCAGGCAGTCAGTAATCGTACTGTTTAGTGCTTGAGACGGAGAAAAATTGAATTTTTCCGGCATTCGTCAGCGCGGAAGAACACGCATGCCTGGGGAAATACCGCCAACACTGGGGACAATTCCCATGTGATGGGGAAGGCAATGGCGTCATGGAGGGTTAGCTAATTCTACATTGCAAAGGATGACCACCGTCGGGCTCGGGCCGACGGTGGTCGTTACTGACATTTGTCAGCGGGTTGCTGGTTTCGATACTGCCACGGACACCGTCGCTGCTGGCGACTCCGCGCCCTTGGTATCGCGGGCTTGATAGGTAAAGGTCGCGGTGAACGGCGCGGCGACTGTGGTCGGTGGTGTGTAGCTCACACGTAAGCCGTCAGTGCTGACCGTGCCCTTGCCGGAGTCCGGTTGCGCAAGACCTGCAACTTTAAGCGGCACATGACCGTCCGGGTCGGTGTCGTTGGCCAACACGTTGATGGTCACCGGCTGGCCGTTGTTGCTGATGGCGCTGTCGGGTTTGGCGATCGGTTTTTTATTCTCGATTACATCGTCGCCATCTTTAGCGCCAGTGCGGAAGGTCGGCAGCGCCGCAGAGTTCACGTAGGTAACGCCGTCCCAGCCGGGCAGGGGTGTTGGCATCAACTGGAACTGGCCGGGCTTCTCAATGTCCCAGCGCAGCAACATTGATGTGTCCTCGTGCTGGGTGTTGTGGCAGTGCTCCAGGTAGGTCCCGGCGAATTCGCGGAAGCGGATGGCTATTTCCACGTCCACCGAACTGTCGATGCCTTCACCGATGCGATAGACGTCCTTGCGCGCCCACTTTTCCCATTCCGGCGGTGCCTTGCCGTCGCGGTTGAGGACAATGCCTTCTTCGAAATGTACGTGCACCGGGTGGTGCCAGCCGTTGCCGCCGTTCTTGATTTTCCACACTTCCAGGGTACCGTCGCCGCTGTAGCCGCCATCGGTCGGGCCGTTGGCCAGTTGCGGGGCGGCGCTGAGCCGGCGCGGGTCCATGCTGTAGCCGAAGCCGCCGTCAGTCTTGATGGTCCACGGTTCTTCGTCGGTGCCGTCGGAACGGCCGAAAATGAACTCGCGATGCCGCGCCAGTTTAAGTTTGGCCTGGACCGCTGGATCATCACGGTTGAGGGTCAGCGGGATCATGGTTTTACCGGCCGCCTTGCCCGGTTTGGCGGGTTCATAGTCGGCCGGGTTCATGCTCACGTCCTGGCCGGAATAAGGCTGCACGATCATTTGCATGAACTTGCCCACCACCGGGTCGCCATTGTCCCATTCCAACCCTTTGCTGCCCAGCTTGAGCACCGCCTTGTACTTCCCGGACAGTACATCGGCCAGGCTCAGCGGTGTATTCTCCGGACCCTTGCCGTTCTGGTGCTCCATCAGGTTGACGAAGTACAGCTTGTCGCCCGTCTTGATCCCGTTTTTTGCGAAGTTGACGATGATGTCGAAACGCTCGGCGATGCCCTGGGTGGGCAGGATGGCGTTGTGGTCCTGTGTATCGCCGTCGCCATCGAGGTCCATGCTGCCGTCGAACGGTACGGCGTGCTCCATGAGGTTGCCGTCGTTGCCGATCAGGTGGAACGGCACGCGGGTATAAGACAGGCGGGAACCGGAAGGCCCTGGGAATTCACCACCGGTGCCGGCGATTTCACGCACCAGCGCGATCCTGAAGTAGCGCGACACCGAGCCATTGAGAATGCGGAAACGATAACTGCGCGCCCGCACTTTCAGGCGCGGTTGGTACTGCCAGTTGACCAGGATCTGATCGCCGAGGAAGCCATCGGTGTTGAACGGGTTGAACCACAGCTGACCGTTCTTGTCCCAGGCCTTGTCGGCCAGCATCAGGTTGACGTCATAGTCGCGGTTGCCCCAGGGCAGCGCCGAACCGCTCGGCAGGCGCAGGTTGACGCCGTCTTGCAGCGCTTCGTTGCCACGGTCCAGGGCGCTGTAGTAGTTCATCATCACCGCGTTGCCCTTGTAGACGTTCTGTGCGGTGAAATCGAGCATGTGGTCGTGGAACCAGTGGGTGCTCATGGTTTCGCGCCAGTCGCCACGGATTTTGATGGTGCCGTTGTTGCAGGTCTTCAGCCCCGGGCTGGCGTCGTTGACGAACAGCGTCTCGCCGGGGGCGCAAGGGAACGCCGCGCGCGGATCTTCAGCCTTGGTGTTGATGGTGTCGTAACCGGCCAGTTGCATTGGCCAGCGATAGTCGTAGTACTGCCCCGGAAAGAAAAACGCATTGGTATAGCCGTCGCTTTCGGCCGGGGTGTGACCGTTGTGTTCATGGGTACTGAGGGTGTGCAGGCCGAAACCCATATTGGCCGCCGGGTCGATCGGCAGGGCGTTGTAGTGACGCATCAGCACCGGTTGGCCGTAACGCACCATCAGCAGCTTTGTCGGAAAGGTGCCGTCGAAGGTCCATAGCGCCTTGTGGTTCTGAATCGGCATGTTGGGGTGAAAACGGATGTCGATGCCTTTGGTCGTGCCCGTCGTGGCCGGGATGTCCGAGGTCTGGTAGTAGAGCCCGCCAGGCCCGAACTCACCGACGGCGTAGTTGTGCAACTGTCGGCGGTCACGCATGCCGCCGTTGAGTCTGGCGCCGGCTTGCGCGGTTTTGAAGGCGACCTGCGGGTAGAACTCGTTCCAGCGTTGATGCGACCAACCCTTTCCTGGCGGACGACCCTCAGCCGGCGAACCTACCGGATGGCGGTTGAGGAAGGCTTCGATCTGCGATTTCCAAGGGTTGCGATCCAGCACGTTGGAGTACTGCGACGGAAACGGGTAAAGCCCGGGCTGGCGCATAAAGGCTTCCAGTGCCGCCTTCGACGGGCCGCTGCGAGCGATGCTGTCCGGGTCCTGCTGCGGCGCCGGGCCGGCAAGGGGCACAGGGAATGTCAGCGGCGGTGCCGGAAGGGTCGGGTCGAGTTTTTCCGTACCGAATTCTTCGAGCAACAGCAATTGCTGGGTGAAGGGCTGGGCTCCGAACAACGGACTGGGTTTGCCGTTAGTGGGGATTTTGAATGATGTCTGCAGACTTGGCGGTAACACGTTGTCGGCGCGTGGGGTGTTGCGGTCGCCATACACGCCGTTGGGCAGGGCAATCGCGCCCTGGTTGGCCGCCGGCATTGTTTTGATGGCTTGCAGTGCGGCCGCCGGGTCGGCCGCAGGATTGGTATACGCCGAGGGGTCCGTCGGCGGCGGCTGGCTGACATCGTCGAGCGGCGCGGCATTGGCGGTGGTCAGGGTGAGGAGCATTGCACAGGGCAGGCTGGACCTGCGCAACAAGTCGATGGAATGGCATGGTGGTGTGTCGCGTTTCATTTTTCACCCCTCGCGTGATGCCCCGCCGTCTCCAAGTCCGGGACGATAGTTGTGCGGGTAGTAGGGGTGGAGCAACTAACGAGCCACTACAGCAGGGCGAAGTAAAAGTTCAAATTAATTAACAAGTTGTTAAGAGTGTTGAAAATGGCAGAAACGGTAGTGGGGGATATTCCTCTAATTCGGTGAAAAATTCCCCGCGGAGTGGGTGTAGTTCCTCAGTTATGGTGATAGTAGTAGCCCTGTTTCAACAACCGTTTTTGCTAGGCCCTCCGTCCCATAAGGAGAGGGCCTTATTGAGGCGGCGAATGGAAAAATTGAATCGAGCATCAATCATTAGCTGGTCGCAAGCCGGATTTTGGTAAATATGAATAGAAGTTGCCCCGGTGTGGCGCGCCGGTCAGCCATCATGTGGCTCGACCGGCCGGCAGGAGCAAGTTAGTTGGCTACCAGCAGCTCCGGGCCGAGGTAGTTGTTGATCTGGTCGATATCGTCGTCACCCAGACTACCCACCGAAGAGGCCAGGCGCAGGCGCGACATCAAATAGCGCAACTTGGCCTCGAACAGATCGTGGCGCGCAACGAAGAGTAGCTCTTCGGCGTTGAGGACGTCCGAGTTTGTGCTGGTGCCCCCCTCTTTGAAGCCCTTGCGTGTCGAACTCAGTGAGCGCTCGTTGGACGCTACTGCCTTCTCCAGCGCGCGAACACGTTTGGCGCCACTCTGTACACCGTTATATTCACGGGTGGTTCCGGAGATGACCTCCTGGCGTGTGGCGTCGAGTTCGTCCTGGGCCTTGTAGCTATTGGCGCTGGCCTGGCGTGTCAGCGCGCTGACGCCTCCACCGCTGAACAGCGGGACATTGACTTCCAGCCCGATAGAGCTGTAGCGGTTGCGTTGATTCAACTCGGAGATTGACTGGCTATCGCCCGCCGTGTAGCCGGCGACAAAATCCAGAGTTGGCCAGTGGCCAGCCCTGGCGCGCTTCACTTCTTCTTCGGCGAGGTTGCTGCTATGACGGCGCGCAAGGATCAGCGGGCTATCGGCCTGGGCTTTGACCAGCCAGTCCTGCAAGTTGCTCGGTAGCAGCGGTGGTGTATCGAAGCCCGGCTGCAAGGTGGTCAGTGATTCGGGAGGTTCACCAATATATTCCTCCAGCTTGCGGCGCGCGTTGACCAAGTTGTCCTGCGCCTCGATCAGTTCGGCCTCGGCGAGGTCGCGGCGAGCGACCGACTCGTCGATGTCGGTGACGGTGCCGGCCCCCAGCTCCATGCGCCGTTTCGCCGAGGCGAGTTGCTCATCGAAGGCGCTCAGCTTGGACTTGGCCAGGATGATGGTTTCGCTTGCCAGGAGCACGTCGAAATAGCTTTCGGCCAGGCGCACCGCGGCGTCCTGACTCTTGGCATCGAACACCGCGACGCTGTAGTCGGCACGCTGCTTACCCTGGCGGTACTCGGCCATCTTCTGTTTGTTGAACAGTGGCTGGCGCAGGCGCACGTTAGCGCCCTTGGAGTCGTAGTCGAGATCCCTGTCGATGCTGTTCTGACGTTGGGTGCCATTGACCTTGTTGTCGTAGGCCGAGGCATTGATCTGCGGTAGCAGGCCGGCCATGCCGATGGCGCGGTTTTCCTCGCCGGCCGCTTTTTCATGCACGGCGGCGCGGTAAACAGGACCTTGGTACTGCAACAGATCCCAGGCTTGTTTGAGGTCCATGGCGCTGGCCGGCAGAGACAGCCCCAGCAGGCAGAAGAATATGCAATGACGGTCCATTTCATTGTTCCTTGAAGGAGCTGTCCACACGCTCGAGCATCGGTTTGAGTAGATAGCTCATCAAGTTGCGCTCGCCGGTCTTGATGGTGACGCTGGCGGGCATACCGGGGCGAATGTGATTGCTGCCAAGCAGGCTCATGCCATCGGGCGTGACTTCCACCTGAGCCAGATAGAACGGTTGCTTGCTTTCCTCGTCGAGCAGACGGTCGGCGGAGATAGTCTTCACGCGGCCGGGAATGTTTGGCGTCTGGGCATGGTTGAAGGCCGGGAAGGCAATGTCCACGGGCAGGCCGGGGACCATCTTGTCGATGGCTTGCACGGGAATCATCGCGTCGACCTGCAGCGGTTCGTTGACCGGAACGATTTCCATGATCTTGAAGCCGGGCTGAATGATTCCCCCGACTGTGGCAATGCTCAGGGACTGGACCATGCCATCGATGGGCGACCGAATCACCGTGTGGGTCACTTCATAGTCCAGCGCGCGCAAGCGGTCGGCCAGGGTGGTGTTTTCCTTGGCGGTGTCAGTCAGCTGCGATTCGACTTCCTTCAAGTAATCGTGCTGGCGCTGCAGGATGCGCAACTTGATTTCGGTGGCCTGGCTACGCACACGAGCGATATTGTTGAGGTTCTCGGCCTGGCCGGCAGAAAGGTCGGCATTGCTGCGTTCCAGCTCAAGCAAGCGGTTGCGCGGCACATAGCCTTCGGCCGCCAGAACGCGGGTGCCTTGCAGTTCCTGGTTGAGGAAGTTGATTTGCGAGGCGCGGGCGCTTAAGACCTGCTGCAGGCCCTTGAGCTGCACCGTCGACGCCGCCAGGTTTTCCTGCAGGATGCTGATTTCACCCGCGAGACCGGCGCGCCGGGTGTCCAGCAGGCGCTGTTGCAGGTCCATGGCGGCCACCAGGCGGGGGTCATTCCCGAAGCGCTTGAGCAACTCGGGATCGAAGCTCACCACATCGCGGGCGTCACGTTCCGCTTCCAGGCGGTTTTCCACAGTCTTGCTGACGATGTATTGGGCGCCAACCGCACCCTGTTCGGCAGCGGCACGCAACGAGTCGAGGCGGACCACCTCCTGGCCTTTTGTCACCACATCGCCTTCGCGAACGAGAATGGCCTCCACGGTACCGCCGCTGAGATGCTGCACGGCTTTGCGATTGCTGGTGACTTTGACCGTGCCTGTCGCTACCACGCCGGCATCCAGCGGTGCCAGCCAGGACCACAGGAGGAAGCCGCCGAAGCCGGCGAGCACCAGCCACACGCCCCAACGCGCGGGTTTACCGACGTCCAGGTCTATTACGCTCCTGGGATCGGCTTGAATCATCTCGGTGTGTTGGCTCATTTGCATGATCGGTCACTCCCGTGCTTTGACGGAGGCCAGCGGGGTCGGCGCGCCTGCAGGCATCACACTGGCCTTGCGCAGCGCTGCGAATACTTCATCGCGCGTGCCGAGCATCTGCACGCCGCCGTCACGCAGCATCAGCACCTTGTCGACGGCGCAGAGTACGTTGGGACGGTGGGAAATCAGAATGACGGTGGCACCGCGGCCCTTGAGTTCGGCCAGGGCATCGACCAGGGCCTTTTCGCCGACGTCGTCGAGGTTGGCGTTCGGCTCATCCAGCACGATCAGATTGGGCTCGCCATACAGCGCGCGGGCCAAGGCAATGCGTTGCTTCTGACCACCAGACAGCGGGCTGCCATCGGTGCCCAGGCGAGTGTCGTAACCCTGCGCAAAACGCAGGATCATCTCGTGCACGCCAGTGATCTTGGCGGCGCGAATGACCGCGTCGCTGTCCACTTCGCCAAAGCGCGCAATGTTGTCGGCGATGCTGCCCTCGAACAGCTCCACGTCCTGTGGCAGGTAGCCGAGCCAGGGGCCAAGTTCGCCCTTGTTCCAAGTGAATATGTCCGCGCCGTCCAGGCGCACCTTGCCGGCCTGCGCCGGCCAGACGCCAACCAGCAGGCGGGCGAGGGTGGATTTGCCCGAGGCGGACGGGCCGATAACGCCAAGGCTTTCGCCGGGGACAAGACTGAAGCTCACCCCGCGCAGAATCGTGTTGTTGGTACCGGGGGCACCGGCATACACATTCTCCACCGCCAGCATGCCCAGCGGCCGCTGCAGTGACATGCTCGGTGGCCGGCGCGGATAGTCGTTCAGCATCTCGTTCAACCGGCCCCAGGCCGAACGGCAGCCAATCAGCTGCTTCCACGACGCGATGACCTGTTCCACCGGAGCCAGCGCGCGGCCAGTGAGGATCGAGCAGGCAATCATCATCCCCGGGGTGATCTTGCCTTCGATCGCCAGCAGCGCGCCGGCGCCGAGGATCAGCGACTGCAAAGTGATACGCACGAAGCGTCCGGTGCTGCTGATGATGGCGGCGCGGTCGGAGGCCAGGGTCTGCATTTCCAGTATGCGCAAATGGCTTTGGTACCAGCGCTTGCTGATTGACGGCAGCATGCCCATGGCCTCGATGACCTCGGCGTTGCGCAGGTTATTGTTGGCGTAAGTGGCGGAGGAGAGGGCGGCCTGATTGGCTTCGGCCAGCGGCTTCTGCGTTGCCTTTTCGGTGAGATAAGCCAGGCCCACCAGGATCAGCGAACCGATCAGCGTGAGTAGTCCCAGCAGCGGGTGGATCAGATAGGCGACCAGCAGGTAGATCGGCGTCCACGGCGCGTCGAAGAAAGCGAACAGGGAATTGCCGGTGAGGAACTGACGAACCTGCGCGAGATCTTGCAGGGCCTGGGCCGGATTGCCTCCGGCGCGGCTCAGGTTGCGCTCGAAGGCGGCGGTGAAGATGCGCCGGTTGAGGTCCATATCGAGGCAGTTGCCGACCCGGATCAGTACGCGGGTGCGGACCATTTCCAGCGTGGACATCAGCAAGAACAGCCCTATCACCAGCAAGGTCAGCATCGTCAATGTTGTGACGTTGCGACTGACCAAGGCCCGATCATAGACCTGCAGCATGTACACCGCTGGCGTCAACATCATGACGTTGATAACGCCACTGAACGCTGCCAGCGAGTAAAAACTGCGGCGCAGGCGAAAGATCGTGTCGGCCAGTTCTGAGCGGGTGCTCGACTGCTTTTGCATTTGATCCTCCCTCACCGAAAAGCCGGTTGCCCTTGCGGCGCACCAGCTGCCAGTAAATGTAATTGACTATCAAGTAGATGTAGTTCCCCAAGTAACTTGTCGACGCAAGCTGTAGTTCTCTCGGCGATTCACATGCAGCAGCGTAGGTGGCGTTTGTTTCTCTAGCGATACAGTTTTAAATAACATTTCGCTCTATTAGTGCTTAACATTGCCTATATATCGTTCAAGAACAGCTAGTTGGCAGGTCAAATGCCGGTCGTCTGTTTTTGCGGCGTAATATTGACAGTTTTTTGCTATGGAACTTTAGTCATGTTGGGAGATCGCCCGGCCGAAGCCAGCCAACACTTTGGCAATGCAAGGCACGGTGATTGTCCTGAAGGAGCAAACATGTCGATCATTTCGTTCTTTTGCACGGAGCTGTTCAGGAAGTTCGCTTCGACTTCCCGATTCCATGGCCCACCCCCGGCTCGGGATCGCTCTGCCTAATCGCTCAGCGAGCAATTCATTGCGCGAATTCCAGGCGCGCATTTTCGGGCGCCGGGTGACGGCTTTGCCTAACCCACGCCTGCTCTCGCCATACAACTGAACCAATGAACTACGCAAGCCAGCACCTGACTGGGCGTGGGAGGATTCTTTCGTCCCGTGCCTTTCCCCCAGAGAGATCGAGGACAATAGAAAATGGCCAATTTCAACAAGTCGGACCTGGAATTCATACTCAAGCAAATCTTCATCGCAGAAGCGCATGCCAATGGCGCCAGCCTCAGTGATTTGCTACCTAACAGTCAGGTGCCATTCGGTCTGCGAACCGTCGATGGCAGCTACAACAACCTTGTCGCCGGGCAAAGCGAGTTTGGCGCCGCGGACAATTCCTTCCTGCGCCTGCTCGATGCCCAGTATCGAGCGGCATACGCCGGGGCAGGGACGGTGGTCGACTCGCAGCCACGGACCATCAGTAACCTGATCGTCGACCAGACCGCCAATAACCCGGCCGCGGTTGCGGCGAACGGCGGGGCCACCCCGGTGATCAGTCCCGGGCTGGATGGCGTGTTCGGCACGGCAGACGACAAGGAAGTGTTTTTCATCCCCAACCAGTCGCCGGACGTCGGTCTGACCGCCAGCTTCAACTCGTGGATGACCTTCTTCGGCCAGTTCTTCGACCACGGCCTCGACCTGGTCACCAAGAGCAGTACCGACTTCGTGTTTATTCCGCTGCAGCCGGACGATCCATTGTACGTACTGGACAGCCCGACCAACTTCATGGTGCTGTCACGTGCAGTGAGTACCGCTGGCGCGGACGGAATAGTCGGCACTGCCGATGATGGCCAGACCAACACCACCTCGCCGTTCGTAGACCAGAGCCAAACCTACAGCTCGCACCCCTCGCATCAGGTGTTCCTGCGCGAGTACGCCCTCAACGCGGCAGGCGACCCTGTGGCAACGGGGCGCCTGATTACCAACCGCGATCTCGGCGCCGATGGCAAGTTCGGCACGTCCGATGATGGCGACGGCACAAATGGCGGCATGGCGACCTGGGCAGTGGTCAAGGCCCAGGCCCGTGACATTCTCGGCATCAACCTGACCGATGCCGATGTGCACAGCGTGCCGCTGCTGGCAACCGATGCGTATGGCAACTTCATCCGGGGGCCGAGCGGCATGCCGCAGGTGGTGATGCGCTTCAGTAACGGTGTCGACGGTATCGGCGGGACGGCCGATGACGTCACGCAACTGGTCGAAGGCAACCGGGGTGCTCCGATCAGCTTGGCCAACGCCGTGAGCGCCGGGCATGGCTTCCTCGACGACATCGCCCACAATGCCGCGCCGGTCGTCGTCGGCGGGGTTCTGCAGGCAGATGCCGATACCGCTACCGGCAATGCGCAGGACGTTGGCGCGGGCGGCAACAACCTGACCTATGACAACGAACTGCTCGACGCCCACTACATTGCCGGCGACGGCCGGGTGAACGAGAACATCGGCCTGACCTCCGTGCACCACGTGTTCCACTCCGAGCACAACCGCCTGGTCCAGCAAACCAAGGACACCCTCCTTGCCGCTGGCGACCTGGCCTTCCTCAATGAGTGGCTGCTGGACGACGTGACAGCGATACCGACTACACCTGCCGGGATCGCGGCGTTGGTGTGGGACGGCGAACGCTTGTTCCAGGCCGCCAAGTTCGGCACCGAGATGCAGTACCAGCACCTGGTGTTCGAGGAGTTCGGGCGGACCATTCAACCGCAGATCGACGAATTCCTTGCACCCAACGGGTATGACACCTCGATCAACCCGGCAATCCTCGCCGAGTTCGCCCACGTGGTGTACCGCTTCGGTCACTCGATGCTGACCGAAACCGTCGATCGCTTCGACCCCGAGTTCAATCCGCTCCTCACTGACCCGAACAACCCGGACTCGCAACTCGGGCTGATCGCGGCCTTCCTCAACCCGCTGGCGTTCGCCGGCAGCGGGGCGACTTCGGACGAAGCGGCAGGGGCGATCATTCGTGGTGTGACCCGCCAGGTCGGCAACGAGATCGACGAGTTCGTCACCGAAGCGTTGCGCAACAATCTGCTCGGTCTGCCGCTCGATTTGCCGGCCCTGAACCTGGCGCGCGGTCGCGAAACTGGCATCCCCACGTTGAATGAAGCGCGCCGTGAGTTCTACACATCAACCGGCGACAGCCAGCTCAAGCCCTACATCAGTTGGGCCGACTTCGCCGATCACCTCAAGCACCCCGAGTCGTTGATCAACTTCATCGCGGCCTATGGCACGCATGAATCAATTACGTCGGTGACCACGCTGGCAGAGAAACGCGCTGCAGCCTTGTCGCTGGTATTCGGTGGTACGGGTTCGCCGGATGACCGCCTGGACTTCCTCAATAGCACCGGCGCCTATGCCAACCTGACGCTGGCCGGCAAGGATGGGCGGCTGGGGACTGCCGACGACCTGACGGGTGTTACGGTCACAGGCCTCGACGACATAGACTTCTGGGTCGGTGGCCTCGCCGAGCAGAAGATGCCCTTCGGCGGCATGCTCGGCTCGACGTTCAACTTCGTGTTTGAAACCCAGATGGAGGCGTTGCAGAACGGCGACCGCTTCTACTATCTGTCGCGCGTCGCGGGCCTGAACTTCGGCGCCGAGTTGGAGAACAACTCATTTGCCAAGCTGATCATGCTCAACACCGATGTCACTCACCTGTCGAACACCGTGTTCCTGACGCCGACGTTCACCCTCGAAGTGACCAAGGCCAATCAGTTCACCAACCTTGGCGTGGATGGCAAAGCCGATCCAACGGGCGGCATCATGATCAACGGCGTGGAAATCGTGCCGCTGGTGATCCGCAACAACCCCGACACCGTAGACCTGGACAGTAACTATCTGCAGTACACCGGTGAAGACCATGTCGTCCTTGGCGGCACCGCCGGCAATGACATCATCATCTCGGGTGACGGCGATGACACCCTCTACGGCGACGGCGGCAACGACCGCCTCGAAGGCGGCGCCGGCAACGATGCGGTGCTGGGCGGCGCGGGCGATGACATCATCACCGACTCCTTCGGCGACAACCGTCTGGAAGGTAATGCCGGTAACGACGTGATCATCGCCGGTAGCATGCTGGCTGGCGGCAACCTGATCCTGGGGGGCGATGGCCAGGACTTCATTGTCACTACTGAAGACATCAGCACCACCTTCGGCGGCCAGGGTGACGATTTCATCCTCGGCGCCAAGACCAACCTGCCAGCTATCGGCAACGAAGGCGATGACTGGATCGAGAAAGGCACCCAGGACGGCGCGCCTGGCGATAACAACTCGCCGTTGCTCAATGACGATGTGATCGGCAACGACATCTTTGTCGGTGGTGGTGGCTTCGACGAAATGATCGGCGAGGGTGGCGATGACATCTTTGTCGGCAGCGATGCCCAGGACAATATGGACGGCATGTCCGGTTTCGACTGGGTAACCCACAAAAATGACCGGGTCGGCGTGACCGTTGACCTGACCATGGCTGCGCTGGCGCAGCCACACGGCAACGGACCCAACCAGAACAACGGGCCGTTCAATCCGGTCGGCGCCTCGCCGGCCTCGATCCTCGACCGTTTTGCCGAGGTCGAAGGCTTGTCCGGTTCGCAATTCGGCGATGTGCTCAAGGGCGATAATATTGATGCGGTCACTATCGTCGACCACGGTGGCACCACGGGCAGTGCGCTGACCAATGTGGCGTTGATCCGCGGACTGGAGCAGTTTCTGGCCGATGCCGGTTTGCCCACTACCGGCTTTGCCACGGGCAACATCATCCTGGGCGGCAATGGCAGCGACCTGATCGAGGGTCGCGGTGGCGATGATCTGATCGATGGCGACAAATGGCTCAACGTCAGGATTGCGGTGTATGACGCCGGTGACGTCAATCATACCGGCCCCGAGATCGCCACCTTCGACAGCATGGTCGATATGATCCCGTTCATGCTCGACGGCACCTATAACCCGGGTCAGCTCAAGGCCGTGCGGGAAATCCTGCCCGGCACCTCTACGGGCGGGGCGGCCTTCGACACCGCCATTTTCTCCGGGCTCCAGTCCGAGTATGTGGTGACGCTTGACACCCGTGGCACGGCCAGTGTGGCGGATGATGTCTGGACGGTGACCGATACCGAAGTGGGTCGCGACGGCACCGATACCTTGCTGCATATCGAACGCCTGCAGTTCGCCGATTCCCAGCGAGTGCTGGTGCAGGGGCTGAATGCCCAACCGCTGGGCAGACCGACCCTCACCGATGGCAACGGCGGCGCGATAACGGTGGGCGACACGCTGAGTGTCAGCATGGCCGGGGTGCGCGATGCCAACAACGTCGCGGTGGGCAATCTCCAGGGTTTTATCACTAACGCCTCGGTGTCCTACTACTGGCAGTTCGAGTCAGACCCAGGTAGCGGTGTTTTCGAGGACATCATCCTGTTGCCGGCCGGCGACCTGGCGTTCCAGAGTGCCGATGGCACCGCCTTCAAGGTTTCGCCTGACCTCGCCGGGTTGTCGTTGCGTGTCAAGGCGATCTACCAGGATGCTCATGGCACGACTGAGGTGCTGTTCTCGCAGCCGACTGCCGCGGTGGTTCCCGGCGCGCCGGTTGTGCCAACCACACCGGCACCTGTCGTCGATGCCACGGCCGGTGGCGAAGGCCTTCACATGGTCCGCTCCGACCTCAACTTCATCCTTGATCAGATCAAGATTGCCGAGGCTGACGCGTCCGGTCAGGACATCCTTTCGCTAATCCCGAATATCCGCGCGCCGTTGGGCCTGCGTACGGTCGACGGGTCGAACAACAACCTGATGAACCTCAACGGCATCAACAACACTCAATATGGTGCTGCCGATAACGTCTTTCCGCGGGTGACCGATCCGGTCTTCAATCCGGCGGAAGGTGTTCCTGCCGGTTTCTTCGGCCCCGGCTCGCCGGCTATTCCGGGATCGTCGTATCAGCAAACCAGCGGCTTTGTGTTTGACTCGCAGCCGCGCACCATCAGTAATCTGATCGTCGACCAGACGTCGAACAACCCGGCGGCCTATGCCACGGCTTACGACCCGGGGGCGGACGGTGTGCTCAACTTCGGCGCGGAGGATAACGACGACGTGCTCAAGGATGGCGTACGGATCGTCGCCAGCCCCGGCATGGATGGTCAGTTCGGTACGGGCGACGACCACGATGTGTACCTGTTCGAGAACACCACCGCGGATGCGGGGTTGTCCGCGCCGTTCAACGCCTGGATGACCTTCTTCGGGCAGTTCTTCGATCATGGTCTCGACCTGCTCACCAAAGGCGGTTCGGGCACCATCTTCATCCCGCTGCAACCGGATGATCCGCTGTATGTGCCAGGCGGCAACACCAACTTCATGGTGCTGACCCGCGCGACCAACCAGCCAGGGGCGGATGGCGTTCTCGGCACGGCCGACGACGTCCGTGAGCACACAAATACCACCTCGCCGTTCGTGGACCAGAACCAGACCTATAGCTCGCACCCCTCGCACCAGGTTTTCCTGCGCGGTTATGAGCTTACCGACAACGGCCCCATAGCGACCGGCAGGCTGATCACTAACCGTGACCTGGGGGGGGATGGCAAGTTTGGCACCACAGACGACACCGAAATCGGTGGCATGGCCACCTGGAAGGTGGTCAAGGCGCAGGCCAACGACATCCTGGGTATTCGTCTAACCGATGCCGACGTCAATAGCGGCCCGCTGTTGGCGACCGACGCCTATGGCAATTTCATCAAGGGCCCGAACGGCTTCCCGATGGTCGTGATGAAGGGGGCTGACGGTCTGGGCGGCACGGCTGATGACGTTCTGGTCGAAGGCAATCCGCTTGATCCGGTCGACCTGACCAACGCTGTGCGCACCGGTCACCAGTTCCTCGCCGACATTGCCCACAATGCAGTGCCGGTGTTCAGCGGTGGCGTGCTCGTTCCTGATACGGATGCCCTGACTGGCAATTCAGTGCCGGTCAATCCGCAAACCGGGGCCAACCGGGCCTACGACAACGAGTTGCTGGATGCGCACTACATCGCCGGCGACGGCCGGGTCAACGAGAACATCGGCCTGACCGCGGTGCATGCGATCTTCCACGCCGAGCACAATCGGCTGGTCGCGCAGACCATGGACACGGTGCTCGATGCGGCTGACGTGGCCTTTCTCAACGAGTGGCTGCTCACTCCGGTGAGCGCGTTGCCAGCCAACCAGGCTGAGATCGATGCGCTGGTGTGGAATGGCGAGCGCTTGTTCCAGGCTGCCAAGTTCGGCACCGAGATGCAGTATCAGCACCTGGTGTTCGAGGAGTTTGCGCGGACCATCCAGCCCAACATCGACCTGTTCTTCGCACCGACCCAAGTCTATGACGTCGACCTCGATGCCTCGATCGTCGCCGAGTTCGCCCACACCGTGTACCGGTTTGGCCACTCGATGCTGACCGAGACTGTCGATCGCTATGACGTCAATTTCAACGTGGTTGGCGATCCGAACAGCGCTGATCCCGATCAGCAACTCGGTTTGATCGCGGCGTTCCTGAACCCGATGGCGTACGCCGCCAGTGGCGTGACGCCTGAGGATGCGACCGCTGCGATCATTCGCGGGGTGACTCGGCAAGCCGGTAACGAAATCGACGAGTTCGTTACCGAGGCGCTGCGCAATAACCTGCTCGGCCTGCCGCTCGACCTGCCGGCGATCAACATCGCCCGTGGCCGCGACGTGGGGATTCCCTCACTCAACGCGATCCGCCGCGACATCTACAGTCAGACCGGCGATACCCAACTCAAGCCGTACACCAGCTGGGTCGACCTGGTGCAGCACCTCAAACATCCGGAGTCGTTGATCAACTTCATCGCGGCCTATGGCACGCATAGCACGATTACCTCAGCAACCACTTTAGAAGCCAAGCGCGCCGCGGCGATGTTACTCGTATTTGGCGATGGTGGTGTTAACGAGCCCGCCGACCGTCTGGCCTTCCTCAACGGCACCGGCACGTGGGCCAACGTGACGCGGGCCGGCAAGGATGGGGAACTGGGGACTGCCGACGATCTAAGAGGCGTGACTATCACGGGCGTCGATGCCATCGACCTGTGGATCGGCGGCCTGGCCGAAGAGAAAACCCCGTTCGGCGGCATGCTCGGCTCGACCTTCAATTTCGTGTTCGAGAACCAGTTGGAAAAACTGCAGGACGGCGACCGCTTCTATTACCTGGAGCGTACCGCTGGCCTGTCGATGAATGCGGAACTTGAAAGCAACTCGTTCGCCAAGCTGATCATGGCCAACACCTCGGCCACGCACTTGCCAGGCCTGGTGTTTTCGGACCCGGGGTTCTATCTGGAAGTGGACAACTCCAAGCAGTACAACGATGGCCTGGGCAACGCCGATCCGCTTGACGACAACAATCACCAGGTGGTGTTCCGCGACAACCCGCTGACGGCGGGGCCGGACAGCAACTACATCCGGTACTCGGGTGAAGAGCACATCGTGCTGGGCGGTACCAACAGTGCAGACATCCTCATAGCGAGTGAAGGCGATGACACCGTATGGGGTGACGGCGGCAACGACCGCATCGAAGGCGGTGACGGCAACGACCAACTGCGTGGTGGCGCCGGCGACGACATCATCACTGACGCCGGCGGCGACGATAACATCCAGGGTGGCGACGGCAACGACGTGCTGCACGGTGGCAACGGCGTCAACCTGATCATTGGCGGGTTCGGCAATGACTTCATCGTGACCGGTGAGGATGCTTCCGAAGCCATTGGTGGCCAGGGCAACGACTTCATCCTGGGCAGCAAAGCCAACGAACAGGACATGGGTAACGAAGGCGACGACTGGATCGAGAAGGGCACCTCCGACGGTGCGCCTGGAGATAACTTCGACCCGCTGGGCAACGACCCGATCATCGGCAACGATGTGTTCATTGGTGGTGGCGAGAACGACAAGTTCAACGGTGAAGGCGGCGACGACATCATGGTCGGCAGTCTCGGCTTCGGTGATCGCTATATCGGCGGCTCCGGCTATGACTGGGCGACCTTCAAGGGGCTCGCCCAGGGCGTGAGCATCGATATGAGCGACCGCTTTTTCGATGTACCGCTGGTACCGGGTTCGGGGGCCTCGGCGCTGGTGCGTTTCGACATCATGGAAGGTCTGTCGGGTTCATCGCACGGTGACTTCCTGCGCGGCGATAACGAAGATGCAACATCGCTACCCGGTGCGGGGGCAACCGGCAGTGTGCTGACCAACATCAACCTGATCGACGGCCTGGCGGATGTGCTGCCGTCCGGAGCGACGTTCTTCGACGGCGGCAACATCATCCTCGGAGGCAGCGGCAGCGACCTGATTGAAGGTCGCGGTGGTGACGACATCATCGATGGTGACAAGTGGCTGAACGTACGCATCAGCGTACGGGCGAATGCTGATGGCACTGGCCCGGAAATCGCCACGTTCGACAACATGGAGTCGATGGTGCCGTTCATGCTGAACGGTACTTACAACCCGGGTCAGTTGATCATCAAGCGGGAGATTCTGACCGGCAATGACAGCTTCGACACCGCGTTGTTCTCCGGTAATTCGACGGAATACATCATCGCTGTCGAGGGCAATACTGTCATCGTGACCGACCTGGTGGCGGGGCGTGATGGCGTCGATCGCCTGACAGGCATCGAGCGTCTGCAGTTCTCTGACCTGGCGCAGTCTTCCAATGTTGGCACCGCCTTGAACGAGGGTCCATCGGGTCATCTGGCGATCCTCGATGATACTACCGGTCTGCGTGACGATACGCCCGTGGCCGGCCAGTTGCTGCGCGTCAGCGGTCGGTCGGTACACGATGCGGACAACGTAAGTGGGGTCAATCCGACCGGCGCGGTAACCGGTGCAGTGGCTTACTACTGGCAGGTGGAAAACATTCCTGGCACAGGCATCTATGAAGACATCACCGTTGTCGCCGCCGGCGAAGCTTCGCGGGCGACCGGCACCACCTACCGGGTGGCGGACGATGTAGCGGGCCTGAACATCCGCGTCCGGGCTGTGTATCAGGATGCCAAGGGTACGCTGGAGATCGTCGACTCGGCGGGGAACAGCGCACCGACCGTAGGGCCGACCGTTATCGGGATTTTGGCGCAGAACCAGGTGTTGACCGCTGACCCGTCGAGCATCATCGATGCTGATGGTCTCAGCAATCCGCAGTTCACCTATCAGTGGCAGGCGACCAACGGGGTCAGCTTCGTCAACATCGCCGGAGCCACCGGGAGCACGTTTACGCTGACTCAGGATCAGGTCGGCGATCAGGTGCGCGTGGTGGTCAGTTACGTGGATGGCTTCGGCGTGGCCGAGAGCGTGGCGTCCGACCCTTCGGACCCGGTGGCCAACGTTAACGATGCACCGACAGGCGCGTTGCTGATCAGCGATACGACACCGGAACAAGGGCAGGTGCTGAGCGCGCTCACGGCCGGGATTGCCGATGTGGATGGGCTGGGCTCCTTCAGCTACCAATGGCAGCAAGGTACCGGCGCTTCCTTTACCGACATCAACGGCGCGACCGCTGCGACTTTCACCCCTGGTGGGGCGCAGGGCAATCTGCAACTGCGGGTGATTGTGCGCTACACCGATGGCTTCGGCACGCTGGAGTCGGTGACCTCTGCGGCGACGGCGGCGGTACCGCCTGGCGTGGTGCTTACGGGGGACGCTGCGGCGAACATCCTCACGGGCGGCACGGGTGACGATGTGCTGAATGGCCTGGGCGGGAACGATACACTCAATGGCCTGGGCGGTGCTGACCTGTTGTTGGGCGGCACTGGCAATGACATTCTCAACGGCGGAGCCGACAACGACGTCCTCAATGGCGAGGACGGCAACGACACCCTCAACGGTGGATCCGGCGCGGATGTCATGAATGGCGGTGCCGGCAACGACACCTTTGTGGTCGACAACGTCGGTGACACCGTCATCGAGGCGGTGGGTGGCGGTACCGATCTGGTGCAAACCACTCTGGCCAGCTACGTGCTCGGTGCCAACGTGGAGAACCTGACCTATACCGGTGCCGCTAACTTCACCGGTACCGGTAATGCCCTGGCCAACACCCTCACCGGCGGAGTCGGTAACGACGTCCTCAATGGCGGGGACGGCAACGACATCCTCAACGGTGGGCTCGGCGCGGATGCCATGAATGGCGGTGCCGGCAACGACACCTTTGTGGTCGACAACGTCGGTGACACCGCCACGGAGGCGGTGGGTGGTGGTACCGATCTGGTGCAAACCACTCTGACCAGCTACGTGCTGGGTGCCAACGTCGAGAACCTGACCTATACCGGTGCCGGTAACTTCACCGGTACCGGTAATGCGCTGGACAACACCATCACCGGCGGGGTCGGCAACGACGTCCTCAGTGGCGGTGCCGGCAACGACACCCTCAACGGCGGGCTCGGCGCGGATGCCATGAATGGCGGTGCCGGCAACGACACCTTTGTGGTCGACAACGTCGGTGACACCGTCACCGAGGCGGTGGGTGGTGGTACCGACCTGGTGCAAACCAGTCTGGCGAACTACCTGCTCGCTGCCAACGTCGAGAACCTGACCTATACCGGTGCCGGTAATTTCACCGGTACCGGTAATGCGTTGGCCAACACTATCACCGGCGGGGGCGGTAACGACGTCCTCAATGGCGGTGCGGGTGCTGACCAGTTGGTGGGGGGAGCCGGCAACGACACCTACGTCGTCGATGCAGTCGCGGACGTGGTGGTCGAGGGGGCGGGTGGCGGTACGGATACCGTACAGACGTCGCTGGCCAGCTACACCCTGGGTGCCAACGTCGAGAACCTGACCTATCTCGGCGCCGTTAACTTCACCGGTACCGGTAATACCCTGGCCAACACCATCACCGGCGGGGTCGGTAGCGACGTTCTCAATGGCGGGGACGGCAATGACACCCTCAACGGTGGGCTCGGCGCGGATGCCATGAATGGCGGTGCCGGCAACGACACCTTTGTGGTCGACAACGTCGGTGACACTGTCACCGAGGCGCTGGGTGGTGGTACCGATCTGGTGCAGACCAGTCTGGCCAGCTACCTGCTCGGAGCCAACGTCGAGAACCTGACCTATACCGGTGCCGGTAACTTCACCGGTACCGGTAATGCGCTGGCCAACACCATCACCGGCGGGGGCGGTAATGACGTCCTCAATGGCGGCGCGGGTGCTGACCGGTTGGTGGGTGGAGCCGGCAACGACACCTACGTCGTCGATGTTGCCGCGGACGTGGTGGTCGAGGTGGCAGGTGGCGGTACGGATACCGTACAGACGGCGCTGGCCAGCTACACGCTGGATGCTAATGTCGAGAATCTGACCTACACCGGAGTTGGCAACTTCGTTGGCAACGGCAACGGGTCGAACAACGTCATCACCGCAGGGGCAGGTAATGACACCCTCAGTGGTGAGAGCGGCGATGACATCCTCACCGGCAACGGCGGTAACGACACGCTCAATGGCGACCTCGGTAACGACCAACTGTTGGGTGGGATTGGCACGGATACCCTGAACGGCGGCACTGGCGATGACAGCCTCGATGGCGGTGACGGGGGCGATGTAATGAATGGTGAAGCAGGCAACGATTCGCTGCTGGGCGGGCTGGGTAATGACAGCCTCGATGGCGGTACCGGCAACGATTTGCTGCAGGGTGGCGATGGCAACGACACGTTGCTCGGTGGTATCGGTAACGACACTTTGTTGGGTGGCATCGGCAATGACTTTATCGATGGCGGTACTGGCAACGACACGGTCACAGGCGGTGCCGGCAACGACATGATGGTTGCCAGTATTGGCAACGATGTCTTCCTGTTCGCAGCGGGCTTTGGGACCGATCAGATCATCAGCTTCGATGCCAACGCGGCGGGAGGCCAGGATCGGCTCGATATTTCCGCGTTCAACATCACTGCTGCAACCTTTGCCGGCAGCGTCACTGTCGCCGATGTCGGTGCGGATACCTTGGTCAGCTTCGGAGGAGCTGACACCATCCGCCTGGTAGGTGTGGCCGACGCAACAACCGTGACTGCCACAGACTTCATTCTGGCTACTTGAGGTCCTGATCGGTATTGTCGCAGGGAGCATGGACAGAGGAGGGGAGGACAATGGATGTCCTCCCTTTTTTTATAAGCCTGGCCGTTGGTTCGGACTTGGTTTTCGGCTTGCGTGCCGTAATCCATGGCCCGCCGTGGGGAGGTTCCTTTCAGCTGTAATTGGTTATGAACTCACACTGCGTGATGGGCCATATTGGCCGGCAAAGTGATGGCAATAATGATTCAGATAAGGAGCTTGCTGACATGGCCCATTCTCTATTCTGACGTTAGTGGGGCTCGCTATTTTCGACCAGCCTTGGCGGTGACTCGTATTACGCGACTATGATCTCGGTAACCCAGGCACATCCATGTTTATTTTGCGCCAAGCGGCTTCGGAAAAGCTGTAAGCCGAAAAGGCGATCAGCCCCAAAGCCATCACGATCAAAATCAAACCTCCAACTGGTAGATTTTGGAGAGCATCAAGGGCCTCCTTCATGCCCGGTGGATCAACTGCATGATAACGGGAGCCGCTGATCGCCAGCAGCAGCGCTATCTCGATAAACACCACTCCTCGGGCTATGAGCCCGAAACGTGCCACCGGACGTACGTAGCGAATCACGTCCTCATCAGCCTCAAAATACTTCTCGAACGACGCCTTCCATCCCTTGATGATGTGTGCAACACCAACGCCTAATGGGACGAGCGCCATGAGGTAGACCAACACGTTTGAGTGATCCCAAGACAAAAGATGTGCAAGCAAATCCTTTGTGTCCCCACCTCCGGAAATGCCGGAGCTCCTGATACCGCTAATGAGTAGGCCCAATGCAAAAAACGCTAGAGCGCCGTTGACCAAACCTCCCGCGAACAAACCTGCACGAATCACCAACCCCTTGAGTTTCGTACCGTGATGATCGACGTCGCGAATTGCTTGCAAGATTCGCCACCCTGCGAAGGCGAGTAGTCCCGCCACGACTAGCCCAACCAGGACATAACCGAATGGCTGGCTTAACAACGCCTCCAGGCTCTTGTGACTGTCCTTGGGTTTTGTAGCGTCTTGCGCCGCTAGCAGAGCAAAGATACCTATGATCAGATAAAGAACGCCACGAGCGGCATATCCGCCTCGAGCGAGCACGACAAGGGTGTGTTGCGCGGACATTGGATTTATTCCCAAGATTCATACAGGAGCAGACCTATGGATTCGGGAGGGGTTCGATAAAGGTCGAAGTCTTCAGTAACTCAGAATGGTCACTCAGGCGTCTTTCGTGTAAAGCAGTTGGCAGAAACCATCATTTCAACAGTTTCAATCTGGCGTATTAGCTCCATCAGTCGAAGGTCACGAAATACATCCTGCGATACCAACCGTACCTTGAGCATCTCAGGCCTTTCAAAGCAGCGCGTAGCAATCGCCGTAGAGAAGGCAGGGGATTGGGACTGCCATTTTTGTGCTCGGTTTGATAGCTCAACTAAATAGCCGTTTAGTTGAGCTATAAGAATTATCTATATAAGTGCGCAGGGCAGCGTGACGTTTCTATCCGAAAACAGCCAGCCAAATCGTGTGTCCACCACAATCCGGATCCTCCGTTGTTTGCTCAACGACACTGAAACCATGGAATTTGAGCAACGTGGCATATTCATCGTGGTCCAGGCTGGCGTGATACAGCGTTTCACCCTCGAAGGTGCCCAACGCAATGCCATGGGCCGTTCCACTGGTAAACATCAATGCAGCACCAGGTTGGGCATGGGCCTGGAAAATCGGGAACATCCGACGCTGATCCTCAGGCGTCAGGTGAAAGAAACTGTCCCACGCCAAAATGCCAGCGTAACGCTGATCAAGCGACAACTGGCGCATATCGGCAACACGCCAATCGTGCTGCGGATAACGTTGCTGACACAAGCTGATCATCGCCATGGACGAATCAATCCCACACACAGTATGTCCCGCGTCGATCAAGTAACCGGCCATGGGGTCGGCGCAACCACAGCCGATATCGAGGACATGACCATCGGCAACAGGCATGGCCTGACGAAAACGATCCAGCCATGATTGCTCGACCAGGCGCCGCGAGCGAAGTCGATCCCATGCTTGAGCGTGGCGCTCGTAGAGGTCGATGATCTGG
Source organism: Pseudomonas sp. LBUM1649 (assembly GCF_059716155.1). Classification (NCBI taxonomy): domain Bacteria; kingdom Pseudomonadati; phylum Pseudomonadota; class Gammaproteobacteria; order Pseudomonadales; family Pseudomonadaceae; genus Pseudomonas; species Pseudomonas sp. LBUM1649. The sequence continues at coordinate 3,326,769 of NZ_CP166807.1, read as the reverse complement.
TGGGCTGCTTCATGCATGGGAGATGATCCAGGGTAATGTGGTCGGGGGATGTTGCGGTAATGCTGAAACTGTTTTTGTTGTACTACTTAATTATTCATATGCCAGCTTGAGTGGAACGATCAGGGCTGGATCATCAAGAACAGGGTGGGACAACCTTTATTTATCGCTGACAAATGGGCGAAGTGGACGTCGTCATCGCTTCCATTTTTAGCAATTATGCGCAATTATGCGTATATTCCTAATTTATGAATTCCGGCATAAAGACCCATAATGACCCCAGAAACCAAGGACACGCTGCTCTTCCCTCGCACCCACCTTGCCGAAGGAATCCTGGCCACGTTCGAGTCGCGTCTGCAGAATGCTGCGACTATATTCGCACCTCGGCGCAAGGGCAAAACCACTTTCCTCATTAACGACCTGATACCGATTGCCAAGGCGCACGGCTTTATCGTTGCCACGGCAGACCTGTGGTTTGACAAGGCGCACCCTGAGCGGGTGATTGCTGGTGCGTTGTATGAAGCCATTCACGGTGCCGGGTTCTTGCGACGCAACTGGCTGAAGCTTATGCGACCGGGGTCTCTCGTCCAGTCCGTGGAGGCAGGTGCCGGTGCCGACGGCGTGACAGTGAAGGCCGAGTTGGCGAAGGAGGGAGGTTTGAATTTGATCGAGCTGTTTGAGCGGTTCCGGATACTCGGTAATGGAAAGGCGCTGCTGATCATCGACGAGGTGCAGCACCTGGCGAGCAAGAAGGAATTCGAGGATCTGACCGCTACGCTCCGTTCGTTACTTCAGCAGGCGCACGGTGAGGTGTTTGCTGTGTTCACCGGGTCCTCTCAGGACGGTTTACATCGCATGTTTCGCCGCACCAAAGCACCGTTCTACCAGTTCAGTCACGAGATCCAATTTCCTAACCTTGGCTTGGAGTTTGTGCAGCATCTGGGCCAGCGGTTCCTGGAAATCACCGGAAGGGAGTGGGACGTCAATTCTGCTTTCGAGCGTTTTGCTGCCCGGGGGTACATGCCAAAGTACATTCGCGACGTGTTCCTGCTGTGCCTCACAGAGGGACTTAGCGTGCGAGATGCAGACCATCGTGCTTGGGGCACAATGACGGACGAAGGCAACTTCGAGAATCTGATCTTGGAGATGTCTCCTCTGGATTTCACTGTCCTTGTCGGGCTTGTGAGGGGCATCTCGGTATTCTCTGCCGAGGGCCGAGAGTGGATCGGCAGCGAGATGCCCGGTGGCAATGTACCCAGCGCCGCGACCGTTCAGACTGCATTGAAGCGCCTGCAACGCCGCGACCTGGTTGGGAACCTTGGGCATGGTGAGTGGGCGATTGAGGACATCGCCATGGAAAGTTACTTGCGTCGGAATTTCGTTGAGATTGACCCTCAACTCGGCACCGATGGCAATTGATTGGCCATCGGCCCGCCGGTCATAGGTGTCGCCAGCGGCTGCCTCCATTATCTGGTAGTAGCGCCCGATAGAGGCACTTGCCGCGGTTAGATCGTTAAGGCCACATTTGAGCCTCTCACGTACCTACATGTCTGAGGATGCAGGGAGTACCGCATCCGAGAGTGACAACTCGTAGCCGAAATGACATTGCTGTTCGGAATTTCCGGTGTCGCTCGGAACCAGAGCCCCTCAGGCCCGTATAGGACGGTTCGCATAATGTATATTATGTTAAATCACGTATTGCTCTATAGCTGCGCATGGGCCCTGTCCGTTTCCCTAGCGTGGGCTTTCCTCTTGGTATACATCTCAAGCAATCGACATCAAGACCGGCGCAACGAACTTCACCTACTGGCATCGAAGGACTCTATAGATCTCAGAAATCACCTGCATCGTTGCGTCTTCGATCGTTCCTTCATTACGGCATAAAGCCCAGCCGTGATCTGCAATCGCTCGCTCGAACGCCTTGGTACAAGCGACATGTTCTTCCAGCTTATGGATCACAGTACTGCTCAGCCCACGCCGTCGTGCGGCTGCCCTCGCCCATGAAATATCAGGAGCGGTGACAACCCCGACATGCAGGTCTGGCACTCGGACGTTTCGATCAATGTTCAACTGTAGAATCTCTGCAAACGGGACTATCCGGCGGAACGCGGCATCAGACGGGTACCAGCGATCGATCAAGATGATGCTGCCTGGTGGCTGCTTAGCCAGCACGTGCCGGGAAATCCAGGTACGGCTTTCAGCAAGGCGCTCACAAACCCTCAACTCCAAATCCCGTGTGGGATTTCTGACGAGTTTGTTAACGAGGGCCATTGTTTCACCCCTATAGGGATCGCTTTTACTCTCGCAAAGTCGGATCACCTTTTTGTTGTCTGCCCTCAGTACTTTCGTAACGGCCTCCAACAGTGTGGTTTTGCCGGTTCCCTTGGGCCCATCTAGAGAAACAAACAGCGGACGATTCATTCTTCAAACAACGATTGATATACGGTTTTTTTTTGCCCGGTTCGTTCGCTGGAACCGCTTGGCGCGACTACGCGAATCGAGTGGAGGGCCCTTATGAGCAGACATAGATGAACACTCTAACCTGGTTTCTGGTTAACGGGTCTCAAAATCCAGGGTTACAGCCGCTTATGAACATCGGTCATCGCCCTGGACTTGCCCCTACAAAACCGGACACCAACTCCCTGTTAAATTGATGCTGCCGCCAATCGCCTGAACTCCCTCGGTGAGCGATAGTTCAAGGCGCTGTGCGGATGCTGCTCGTTGTAGTGTTCGAAGGCAATGGCCAGGTTACGCAGCGCGGTTTCTCGATCCGGCTTGGGCATGTGCGCCACGTAGTCACGCTTGATCGTCTTCACGAAGCTCTCGGCCATACCGTTGCTCTGCGGGCTGCGCACTGGCGTGGTCACCGGTTGCAAGCCGATCTGCCGTGCAAACAGGCGCGTCTGTTCGGCGGTGTAGGCCGAGCCGTTGTCGCTTAGCCATTGCACCGGCGTGGCGGGCAGTTGATCACCGAAGCGCTTCTCCACGCTTTCCAGCATTAAGTCGCGGATATCATCGCCGCTGTACCCGGTCGGGCTCGCGACCCAGCCGATGGCCTCGCGGTCACAGCAGTCCAAGGCAAAGGTCACGCTCAGTTTGGCGCCGTCCTCGCAGCGGAACTCAAAGCCGTCCGAGCACCAACGTGTATCGCTGGTTTGCACCGCAATACGGCCTTCGTGCCGCCGCGGCACGCCGGGCTGTTTGAGTCGACGCTCCAGCAGCAAGTTGTGATCACGCATGACCCGGTAAACCCGCTTCACGTTGATCGCCGGCAGCGACTGGGTTTCACGTTCCCGACGCAGTAATCCCCAGACACGACGGTAGCCATAGCTGGGCAGTTCGCTGACCTGTTGCTGGATTTCAACCACCAGATCAGCGTCATCCACAGGTCTGCTTCGCCGTATTTTGGGCGATGCCGATTGTTTGATTCGAACCGTTAGTTGCGAGCGCGCCACACCGAGACATTCGCTGACCAGCTTCACTGGTCGTCCCCCGGCAACAAGGGTGAGTGCGCAATCCATTTTCGCGACCGGGCGATCTCCACGGCCTCTTTGAGGATTTCTGCTTCCATCGTTTTCTTGCCCAGCATCCGTTGCAGTTCACGGATCTGCTTGAGCGCATCGCTCAGCTCGGAGGCAGGCACCACGGCTTCGCCAGCACTGACCGCCGACAGGCTGCCGTCCTGGTAAAGCTTGCGCCACTGGAACAGCTGGTTGGCATTGATGCCGTTGCGCCGAGCCACCACCGAAACGCTTTGCCCTGGCTCAAGACTCTCGCGAACCATGGCCAGTTTTTGCTCTGGGCTCCAGCGGCGCCGCCGCTCCTGGCCCAAAAGCTCCCCACTCTTATCATTGCTGTTAGTCATAAACATAACCGTTTGCCTATCCCTTATCGTAAGGGGGAAACGGTGTCCTGTCTTTCATGGGGCTCGTTCACGCCCATAAGTTAAATCATGTACATGGAATCCTTACACACTCACTGCATGATCCTTGCGACGCCGCCCCTGTTGATCATCCGCGTGTGGCATGGCAGCCCGCGGGTGTTGCGCGCGAGCCTGTCTACCCGCGTCACTGTCACCAAATCACCGGCGCGAAGGTGATCGAGCAGCCTGAGTGAGGCCTACAATACGAACGCCCGGCGCTCTGCACCTCAACTTGTCAGTCTTGATCAATGCCAATGCGCACATAGCTTGACCAACTCATCGACCACATACCTGACTTTCGGCCGCAGATGAGACACCTTTGGCCACACGGCATGCACATCGACAGCTTCGGGTTCATACACTTGCAGAACCTCCACCAGCCTGCCCGCCTGGATATCGTCCTGGAACAGGCTGCGTGGCATCTGGCACAGACCGGCGCCGGCGACCGCCGCGAGAATCATGGCTTCCCCGTCGCCAATCTGATGGGTAGAGGGTGGTGCGTAACGTACGGTCTGCCCCACCTGCATGACCCGCCACGACAGCGGCTGGCCGCGTCGATGCCCGACAATGCAACGGTGCTGGCTCAGGTCTTCCAGAGTCTGTGGGACGCCAAAGCGCGTCAGATAGTCAGGGGCGGCACAAATGGCCCAGCGTTGTCGGGTAAGCCGCCGCGCCACCAGACCGCTAGTGTCTTGCAGTTCTCCAAAGCGAACCAGCAAATCGATGCCCTCCTCGAAGGGATCAACCAAGTGGTCGGAGAACGTCAGGTTCAGTTGCAAAGCCGGGTACTTGTTGGCGATCTCGAACAACAATGGGGCCACGACCCGACGCCCGAATGCCACTGGAATGTCGACTCGCAAGCGTCCGGAGGGCTCACCACCACCGGGACCCAACCCGCTCTCTGCGGCCCCAATTTCTTCAAGGGCGGTAGAACACGCCACGAAATACGCCTCACCATCCGCGGTCAGGGAAATGCGCCGCGTCGTGCGATGAAACAACTGTGTGCCCAAGCGTTCTTCCAGGCGCGCAATGGCTTTTCCGACGGCGGATTTTGACACCCCGAGGCGCTCGGCAGCCTGGGTGAAGCTGATCGAACGCGCCGCCACGACGAAGGTGATGACGCCTTGAAACGATTCGATAGGTACCATGCCGATTCGCCAATTGTAGAGTTTTGATCTACCCAGATTATAGTTTTAGGTCGTTTATCGCCAGAAGACTCAACAGTAAGATGGGCTCCCGCAATGCAACGGTGCAGATTGTGATCGCACGTCGCGCACCTCCTCCCGATCATCAATGCCCAAAAAGGACATCATCATGCCCGTCGTACGTGTGAGCTGGTTCGAAGGTAAAGAACATGCGCAAAAAGCCGCTGTTGCCGCCGACATCACCGAAAGTATCGTTAAACACACCGGTACGGATGCCAATTACATCTACGTCATTTTCGAGGAGGTGGCGGCTTCGGATTGGGCTGGCGCCGGCAAGCTGTTCGGGGATGCACCCGAGAAGTCCTGACCCCATCAGTATCGAATGCATCGGCTTTGCCAGCGATGCATCCTCTACCGGCTTTTCAGGAAGCCTCTGACGTGAGGGCTACTCATGCACCCATATATCTCCTGCTTGTTCTCCCTCGCTGTAAAACCCGAGGCGTTTGGAGAGTTCAAGGCGCTGATCTCGAACATCGTGGCAGCCACGCGCACCGAGCCCGGCACGCTGGTTTACGAATACAGCGTCAACGAGGACAACAGCACCGTTCACATCCTTGAACGCTATGACGCCGATGCCATCGTCAGTCACGTAGACACCACCTTCGCACCGTTCGGCAAACGTTTCCTCGAGCTGTGCACCGTTACCAGTCTGGTGGTCTACGGCACCCCGGATGTAGAAGTCCGCAAACGCCTGGACCCGTTCGACGCGGTCTACATGACCCCTTTCGACGGCTTCAGTCGCTAAGTTCATTGATTGCGCAGGCCAACCACAACACCGGTTCTGCGCGCTTCCCCTTTCCCGCACAGAGATCACCATGTCTAGTATTACTGAAGTTATTAAGTCCCGAATTTCCGCTAACAGTTACGACACTGAACGTGAGTTGACGGATCAACAGGTTACCGACCTGATCGATCTGGCTACGCACGCTCCCTCCGCCTTCAACCTGCAAAACTGGAAGTTCCTGGCCGTTCGCAGCAGCGAAGCAAAGGCGCGGTTGCTGCCACTGGCCTACGGCCAACAGAAAGTCATGGATGCCGCCGTGACCTTTATTGTCTGTGGCACCCTCAATCCCCATGAATCCCTGCCTTCTGCCCTGAAGCCGACACTGGATGCCGGCATCATTGACCAGGCGATCTACGACATGTGGCTGGGCGCCGCCCAAGGCATGTACCAGCAAAACCCGCAGTTGCAACGCGACGAGGCGATTCGTTCAGGCTCACTGGCCGCCATGACCCTGATGCTCGCCGCCAAAGGGCAAGGCCTTGTTTCGACACCCATGATCGGGTTCGACCCGTCGGCGGTGGCGCAAGCGTTCGGTTTGGCCGCAGAGGAGATCCCGGTGATGTTGATCACCGTTGGCTACCCTGGCTCGGCCAACTGGCCGCAAAAGCCTCGTAAAGCTGTCAACGACGTTTTGCAGTTCGTGTAAGCAGTGCTGCCAGCGATAGTCAGGCACTACCTGGCTTCGCTGGCCGTTGCTGATCGACTCGCGACCACAACTTGCCTGGACCGTAAACCAGTGACCGCTGAATCCATCTCACCCGCTTCGTTACGCGCGATTTTGACCGCCGCCTGCTTGGGGTTTCTTGTCGTTCAACTTGACGTCAGCGTCGTTAACGTCGGCCTGGGCGCCCTCAAGAGCGCGTTCGGCACCGACCTCACAGGCCTGCAGTGGGTCATAAACAGCTACGCGCTGCCTTTTTCTGCCTTGCTTATCCTGGGTGGGGCATGGGGCGACAAATGGGGGGCAAAAGCCGTGTTTGCAGCCGGCTTCGCTCTCTTTACGCTCTCCTCCATTGGCTGTGGTCTCGCCGCCAGCATGAGCACGCTAATCACCATGCGTATCGTGCAGGGGATCGGCGCGGCTTTTCTGATACCTACATCACTTACCCTGATTCGTGTGTCATTTCATGACCCCGATGCACGTCGCGCTGCTGTTGCGCTCTGGGGCGCCTGTGGGGGCATCGCCTTGGCCGCCGGCCCCGTGATCGGTGGACTGATGATCGAGTACTTCGGTTGGCGAAGCGTATTTCTGCTGAATATTCCGATCGGCCTGTTGGCTGTCGGGCTGATCCTGCGTTACGCCCCCGCCTCCCCTCGGGTCGATAAGCACGTCGATATTCCAGGGCAGATCCTTTCAACGATGCTCTCATCAAAGTTCGCCCGGCGGTTCAGTGCCACTCGTATTATCACGGCGGGTTTCACGGTTCAGATCGTCGGATTCATCGCGCTCTTGCAAACCACTTCCAATAGTTCGCTCTGGTTGCTCAATGGTGCGTTGATGCTGGTGGGAATTGGCAGCGCCATGTCCGTACCGTTCATTACCAACTCGATGCTGTCCTCGGTCACACAGCATGACGCGGGCATCGCCTCCGGTCTTATGGCCTCTGCCCGGCAATTGGGTGGCGTGATAGGTGTTGCTTTCTTCGGCACGATGATTGCCCATGCGGATAAAGCCGTTTTTTCTGCCGGGTTATCTAACGCGATGCTGTTTTCAGCGTTGGTCCTGGCAATCTGCATCGCCGTAAACCTGTACGTAAACGCCGGTATGGATGAGAGTCGCACCCATGCGCCCTGAACCAACTGAGCCATTTCTTCAACTGGATGGGATTGCACTGTGAAATACCCACTGAACAATCAATCGCTGCTCTCGTTGCTCGGCGAAGACTTTCACTTCCCCCATGAAATCCCTGGTCAACCGGTTCGGGTTTCTGACTTTGAAGGCCTGAAGCTCAACAGCTTTGTCACCAGCGACGGGGTCAACCTCGCCTATTGGGAAGCAGGTACGGGCACGCCGTTGATTTTCATCCCGGGCTGGTCAGCCAACGGCGCGTTGTATTTCCATTTCATACACATCCTCAGCCAGCATTATCACGTGTACGTGCTGGATGTCAGAAACCAGGGGCTCTCGGAAAAGGTGGCCTTTGGCAACCGGATTTCCCGATATGCCATGGACGTGAAACAGTTTGCAGAACACCTGGGCGTGTCCCAGGCCAATTACTGCGGTTGGTCGATGGGCGCGTCGATCCTGTGGGCCTATATCGACCTGTTCGGTACACAAGGCATGCGCACGCTGAGCATCATTGACCAGGCACCCTCGGTTTATTGTCATGCGGACTGGACCGAACAGGAGCGACTGCAAGCCGGGGCGTTCACCACCTCGCCAGAGCTTATGATTGCGTCCTACGCCAGGGGGGCGCCCACCAACCAACTGATCAGCGCGACTCGGGTGCTGGAACGGGCCATGGCCCTGGACTCACCCTGGTTTCACAACGCAATCAGCCTGGCTCAGGCCGTTGTAGAGGACGACATGGCGTTTATGGCGCGCGTGCTGTTCGATCACGTCACCAACGATTGGCGGGATGTCATCCAGACGAAGATTGATGTTCCAACCGCCATTTTCACCGGCGAGTACAGCGACTGGCTGGACAGCCAACGCTGGATGCATTCGGTCATCGCGGAATCTGCACTGCATGTGTACACAAAGCCCGAACAGGGCGACCACTTCCTGGCATTGAAGAACCCGGAAAAGTTCGCGATCGACCTGCGCGGCTTTCTGGATCAGTGCTGAGTCAGTGCCTGTCCGGAGAAATCCTCTCTACTGCTCCCATTGAGGATGGGCAAATCGCTCAGCGAGAAAATTGATCAGCACCCGGACCTTGGTCGCCAAGTGCTTGCGGGTGGGATAGACCACGTAGATACCCAGTTCGACGGATTGGTACTCAGGCAGGATCTCAACCAGGTCCCCCGTCCGTAAATCCTCGGCCACCATGAAGCTGGGTTGCAAGGCAATGCCGCCCCCCGCCAGGGCGATACTGCGACAGGTATCGCCATTGTTGCAGCGAACAATCGAACGGGTGCGCACACTTTCACTGCCCTCAGGGCCCATGAACTGCCAGTCATTGCCGCTGGCGAAGTTGGTATATGCAAGCACTCCGTGCTCTGCCAGGTCAGCCAAGGTGCGCACTTGGGGGTGGCTTGCCAGATAATCGGGTGAAGCACACAGGCACATCCGCGTGCCCGCCAGTCTGCGCCCTATCAGTGAAGAGCTTTCCATGCGAGCAATACGTACAGCGGCATCGAAGCCCTCCTCCACCAGATCCACCAGTCGGTCGTTCAAACTGATGTCCAACTCGATGTTGGGGTAGGCCTTCATGAAGTCACCCCATAGCGGCGCCAGGTGCTGCACACCGAAACTGACCGGTGCATTCACCCTCAAAACGCCACTGGGTTCCGGAGCGGTGGACGATACGGCCTCTTCGGCCTGATCCATGAGCGCCAGGACTTCACGCGCCTGGTGGTAAAACTGTCGCCCCTCCTCCGTCAACGAAAGCCTTCGGGTCGTGCGCTGCAGAAGCCGCGCACCCAGGCGCTCTTCAAGGCCGCTCACGTAGCGCGAAATGGCCGCCTTCGACATTCCCAGGGGTTCGGCCGCTCCGACAAAGCTGCCTTTGTCGACCACGGTGCAGAAGACCTGCATCTCCAACGCTCTGTCCATCATTGTCTCGATAAGTGGAACGGTTAGTCACATTTGGCCTTATTTATCTCACCAGCTCAATCTATAAACTGAGCCCACGAAACGCACATCAAACCAGTGAGGAGCATTCACTTTGAACACGTCGTTCCCCCTGTTGTTTGTGTCCCATGGTGCTCCGATGTTTGCAATCGAGCCTGGACTGGCGGGTCAACGTCTCGCTGAAGTCGGTCGCGAACTGCCGCGACCTGAAGCCATCGTCATCCTCTCCCCGCACTGGATGACCCGCGGCGAAATCAGCGTTACGGCGAGCACCGCCCCCGAAACCATTCACGATTTCGGGGGATTTCCAGACGCTTTGTACCAGTTGCGCTACCCGGCACCGGGCGCTCCGGCCCTCGCCGCTCATATCGTGGGTCTGCTGCAAAATGCGGGATGGAAGTCCCGGCTTGACGCCCGTCGAGGTCTGGACCACGGCGCCTGGGTGCCTTTGCTGTATCTGGCCCCTGAAGCCGACATACCCGTCGTTCAGGTATCGATGCCTGCCGGCCTCGACACCTACCAGGCCTGGAAATTGGGCAAAGCCCTCACGCCACTGCGCGATATGAACGTGTTGATCGTGGCTTCGGGAAGCCTGACCCATAACTTGTATGAGTTTCGGGGGGCGGCCAGCCATGGGGCTGACTACGTCAAAGCGTTTGCTGCCTGGACAGCCAAAAACCTGCAGGCAGGGAACACCGATTTACTTCTGAACTATATGCAGCACGCACCTTCTGCCAAACGTGCCCACCCGACTGACGAGCATTTTCTACCGTTGCTCATCGCCCTTGGCGCGGCCGGCGAACACTATGAAACGCGTGTCCTGGAAGGCGGCGTGAGCTACGGGGTTCTGGCGATGGACAGCTACCTGTTTTCCTCCAAGCACAAGGATGGATCTGAATCCATTCAACTCAGTCAAGGCGTAACAGACCATGGGTGACATGACATTTTCTGAAGCGGCCCGCGAGCCGCAAACGGGCCTGTTTTTCCGCAAAGGGTGCAGCACTTCGGCGCCCAAGGGCCGCCTGCTTTTACTGCATGGTGTCGGTTCAAACGAAGCGAATCTCGCCTCATTGGCCGCATCACTGCCCGAAGAACTGGAAGTGATTCTGCTGCGCGGTCCACTGCAGGTTGGCCCACAAGGCTACGCCTGGTATCAGGTGAACTTCACCAGCAACGGCCCTTCGTTCAATCAGGAGCAAGCTGAGTCCAGCCGGCACCTGCTGCAGCGTTTCATCGAAGCGCTGCCCAAGCTGCCGACCGTGATCGCCGGCTTCAGCCAGGGCGGCATCATGAGTGCAAGCCTTGGCGTTACCGAGCCCGAGCTGATTGCCGGTTTCGCCATTTTGAGCGGCCGAATGCTGCGTGAACTTGATCCTCGAATCGCTTCCACCGACCGGCTCAACTCCGTCCGCGCGTTCATCGCCCATGGTCATCAGGACAACATCCTGCCAGTGGCTTGGGCAAAAGAAGCGGACGCCCGGCTGGATCGAATCGGCGTCGTCCACGAAACGCACCTCTACGACATGGCCCACGAGATCGTCGCTGAAGAACTGGCGGATTTCTCGTTATGGCTGACCCACACGCTGTCACTCTCCAGGTAAACAAAGGAACTGCACCATGATCGATTCACGCACCGCGCCGTACGCCGCACTCGTTATGCGCCTGGCCCTCGGCATCATGTTCATTGCTCACGGCCTGACCAAAGTGGTTGTGTTCACCCCCGCAGGCACCGCAGGTTTTTTTGAATCCATTGGTTTCCCCGGCTTCCTGGCGTACCCGGTCATGGCCTTTGAAGTCATCGGCGGTTTGATGCTGGTGCTAGGTGTCTACGCACGCTGGGTGGCCGCTCTGGCGGTGGTTCAACTGTTCGTGGCCGCGACCGTCCATTTCGGCAATGGCTGGAGCTTCACCAACGCTAATGGCGGCTGGGAATATCCTGTCTACCTGGCGGCGACAGCACTGGTCGTCGCGTTGCTGGGGGATGGCGCCATGGCGACAAAAGCCTCCAGCAAAGCGTAAGTGACTGCTGGCTCAACATCTGCCGACGCCCTGCCCCCAGCGCGTCGGCAGTTTGCGTTTGGCTCAACCGCAGGGAATCAAGTCAGCCGCGATGTCATGAAGCTGACGAAGGCCTTTATCTTGGGCAATGGCTGGCGACTGGCTGGCCAGAGAATGGCAAAGGTGCGGTGGTCGCGAACGTAGCGATCCAGCACCGGCACCAATCGTCCGTCAGCGATGGCGTCCTCGACAAAAAAATCAGGCAGGCAAGCGATCCCCTGACCCGCCTCAGCCATCGCCAGCAACGGTTCAATCGCGTTGGCAGTCGCCGACTGTCCCGGTTCAACACTGGCCTGCCCCTTTTTGACCACCAAGGGCCAGGCGTCGAGTTTACCGCTGGTGGGGAATCGGTAACGCAGGCAGGCATGGCCGGATAGTTCCGATGGCCGTGAAGGCACGCCCCGTAGTGCCAGATAGTCTGGCGACGCCACCAGGCGATGACTGTAGCCGTTGAGCTTGCGCATCATTAGCCGCGAGTCTTCAACCTCACCGATACGCATCACGGCATCAAAACCCTCCTCGATGACGTTGACCAACCGATCACTGAACTCCAGCTCCAACTCCACTTCGGGATAGGCCTGCTGAAACGCAATCAAGTGCGGCATCAACCTCATCCCCAGCTGTGGCAAACCGAGGCGCAACTTCCCCTGGGGTTTACCGGCCGCCTGGGTGAGCTCGCGCTTGGCAACCTCGTACTCGGCAAAAATTCGATGGCAACGTTCCAGGAACAGGCTGCCCTCGGACGTCAGGGTGATGGCGCGCGTGGAGCGGTGAAACAGCCTGACTCCCAGCTCTTCCTCCAGCCGGGCAACCGCCTTGCCAACGGCCGATGAAGACACCCCGGTCCTGCGTCCGGCTTCGGTAAAGCTGCGCGTTTGCGCTGCATGAACGAACGCGTTGAGCGCTCCAAAATGATCCATGGCCACCTCAGTCTATTTGAGCCTTTTATTCGTAAATGATCGGAATTTCATCCTGTTTTTCTTTCCAATCATACAACTTATAGTCACCGCCATTGTGACTTCTCCCCGCTCTATCGCACCGCGAAGTTACCTTCATCCGACTAGACGAGAGACCTCGAATGACTTCGATGCCTTGCCCCTATGGACTTGCGCCAGAGCTCAGGCAACACCCCGGCTTCGCGCGCGTTTTCCAACCAGGCCATTTGACCTTCGGTTTTATTGCGCCGCTGGAAAGCTATCCCGATAGTCCGGGCCCGACCCTGCAGGATCACGCGCGATTAGCTCAAAAGGTTGACGAAGCGGGGTTTTCCGCCATCTGGCTACGGGACGTGCCCTTTTACGATCCGAACTTCGGTGACGTGGGTCAGATCCTTGATCCGCTGGTCTATGCTGGCTTCCTCGCCGCCGTGACCACGCAGATAGCCATCGGTACTGCCGGCATTGTCCTGCCCCTGCGCGATCCGTTGATCGTGGCCAAGCAGGCCGCGAGCATCGATCAGTTGCTTGGGGGACGATTCATTCTGGGCCTGGCCACAGGCGATCGGCCCGTGGAATACCCCGCCTTCGGACTCGACTTCAGTAACCGCGCCGAGCGTTTCCGTGACGCGTTGGCAATCATTCGCGCCGCCTCGGAAACACACTGGGCCGTGCACCCTTCGCGATTTTATGGCCAGTTGAATGGTGAGATTGACCTCGTTCCCAAACCAGTGGGCTCACGTATGCCAACCATTATCGTTGGCCAGGCGGGTCAGTCGCTGGAGTGGGTTGGTGAGAACAGTGACGGCATCCTTTCCTACATTTCCAATCCTGTCCTGATTCCCCAGATCATCGAACGGTGGCGTGCAGCCTGTGGCGACAACGTCTACAAGCCCTATGGCTACGGCACTCTGTTCGACCTCGACCGAGATCCAAACCATCCTCTGCAGGCTGGGCGCGTGCTGCGTGCCGGGCGGAACGCGCTGATCGAACACTGGAAACGTCAACAGGATCAGGGCGTCGGTCACGTTGCCCTGCACTTCAAACCTCAGCGACGCCACGCCTCGGAAGTCATCGACGAACTGGGCGAATACCTCTTGCCGCACTTTCCAAGTGCGTCCTTACCCGCCAACCCACTGACAGTGCAGACCCACTCATGAATCGTCCTTTGCATCATATGGATTTCATTTTCCAGACGGCCCTGGGGACCTATCCCCTGGCGGCGCAGTGCGAGATGCTCGCCGAACTCGGCTATCAGGGGCTGACGATGTCTGCCTGGAGCAAGGACCTGAAGTCGATCCCTCAGGTCAAACCCACCTGGGGCCTGGACGTCGGTGCGGTCTACCTGATCTATCGCAGGGGCCTGGAATCCTTTGTGACCAACCTGTTCGAGACCATCGAAGGCTGCACCACCATCGAACTGGCCCTGCATTCCGGCGACGAAGTCACGAACTTTGACCGCCAGATGCTCGAGCGCCTGCTGCCGATCTGCGAGCGCCGAGGCCTTGAGATCAGCCTGTACCCGCACGCCCGCTACGGTATGCAGACGACCACCGAGGCAGTGGCCCTTTGCAGGGAGTTCAACCATCCGCGCCTCAACATCGTGTTCAACGGCTATCACTGGTACGCGACTGAAGAGCAGGCCCTGGAGCAGCGCCTTGATGCGATGTGGCCTTGGCTGAAACAGGTGAACATTGCCGGCACTCGGCGCTCCCCGCTCGGCTGGGGCGGCCTGGCGACCATCGAACCGCTCGATGAGGGGGAAATGGACAACTTCGTGTTGTTGGGCGCGCTCGAACGGCGTGGCTTTGACGGACGGTTTGGCGTGCTCGGTTGGGAAAGCATGGGCGGCGATGTCTACGGCAACCTGCGCCGCTCGGTCACCGCCTTCCGGTCCATGGAACAACGGTTGGCTGCCCACCCTGAGTGGTCTGTCCTGACCGATTCGCCTCATTGAGCCAGGAGATCATCATGGCTCATCGCATTCATGCACTCGATTCCTTCTTCTACTCGTCGATGGGCGTATACGCCTTTCAGACACAGTGTGAAATGTTGGCCGAGATCGGCTACGACGGCATTACTGTAGCTGCCTGGGGTGGCACACCACTGACTGACCTTAGCCTGCTGCCCAGCGTCCGGGAAAACCATGGCCTGTACATCGAGGGCCTTTACCTGGTGCTTCATGAGGGGCGCAACGACGCCCTGATAAGGCGCATCGTCGAAACCGTCGAGGGTGTAGAGCTGATCGAACTGGCGATACAGACCTCCGTCAATGGCGCCCAAGCCATTCTGCGGTTCATCGAGTCGCTGCTGCCCATTGCCGAACGGCGCGGACTACGGATCGCCTTGTACCCGCATCTTCATCATGTCACCCAGACCACCGAGCAAGTCGTGCAGATTTGCGAGCTCTTCGCTCACCCACGCCTGGGGGCCTCGTTCAATGGCTATCACTGGTACGCCAGCCAGGAAGGCGAACTGGAAAAGCGTCTTGGCGCGATGAAACCCTGGCTGATGCAAGTGGTGACCTCTGGCAGTGCACTTTCGCAGCTGGGCTGGGGCGGCGTGGCAACCATGGAGCCGGTCGACCGCGGTGAGATGGACAACTTCGCCTTGATCGCCGCGCTGAATCGCATCGGTTATACCGGCAGCCTTGGCGTGCTCGGCTGGGATTACGGGGGGGACATTTACCTCAAGCTCCAGCGCTGCCTGGCAACGCTACGGGAAATCGATCAACGCCTGGAACGTCATCCGTCCTGGTCGAATTTCCCGCTGAAGTAGCGGATGGCCGCGTCACAGAACTCAACTCAAAAACGGAACATGCAATGACAGCCCTTTCTGTGCTTGACCTCATGATGATCGGCGAAGGCAAAACCTTTGCCAACACGCTGGATGACGCCGTCTCCCTGGCGCGACACGTGGAAGCCCATGGCTACAAACGCTACTGGATCGCCGAGCACCACGACCTGCCGGGGATTGCCTCTTCGGCGACCACCGTGCTCATCCAGCATCTCGCTGCGGCCACCCGCACCCTGCGAGTCGGTTCTGGTGGAATCATGCTGCCCAACCACTCCCCTCTGATCGTGGCGGAGCAGTTCGGGACACTGGATACCTTGTTTCCAGGCCGTATCGATTTAGGCATTGGCCGGGCGCCCGGATCAGCAGGACTGGCTATTCGCGCCATGCGCGGTGACGCCTCCGAGCGCGACTTCGCGCAAGACATCGAGCAATTGACGGACTACCTGGCGGACAACGGAAACCAGCTGGTTCGTGCAATACCCGAGACGCATGACGTGCCGCTATGGCTGCTGGGTTCGAGCCTCAATAGCGCTGATCTCGCGGCAACAATGGGGCTTCCTTACGCATTCGCTTCACATTTCGCGCCTCGATTCCTGATGCAAGCCATCACGCACTACCGCACTTCGTTCCGGCCGTCGGCCTTGCTGGACCGCCCCTATGTCATCGCTGGCGCCAATGTCTTCGCGGCCCCGTCGCGCGCCGAAGCCGATTACCTGGCGAGTTCGCACCGCCATTGGGTAGCCAATTTGTACGCGGGCAAAGCAGGTGCGCTGCCGCGCCCGCAAGAGGGTTTCATGGAAAGGCTTGCCGACGTGGATCGCCACAATCTGGCTCAAGCCATGTCTTGCACTGCAGTAGGCGACAAAGATGATGTTGGAAGTTGGCTGCGCCAGTTCATCGCGACCACCGAGGCGGACGAGGTCATAATCGATGCAAGAATTTACGACCCCGACGCGCGCTGCCGCTCCTATCAACTGGCTGCCGAATCCATCGCCGACCTGCTTGACTGAGGACCCTAGTCATCTGTTGCGTGTGTGACCCACAGAAAAAACCGGCGCGTTACGCGCCGGTTTCAAACCTAGAATGGATAAGGCTGGTTGGAGGGTTCAACCGTGACCCACTTGACCTCGGTAAACTCCTCGATGACGGCACTGCCATCGAAGCGGCCGTAACCGCTCTTCTTCATTCCACCGTACGGAGCCTGCGGTTCGTTTTGCACGGTGGCGCCATTGATGTGCACGCAGCCGGCATCCAGTCGGCCGGCCAACTCCAATGCCCGTGTGACATCGCGACTGAATATTGAGGACGAAAGACCGTAGGCGGTGTCGTTGGCCACCTGCAGCGCCTGCTCGGCGCCTTTCACCCGGACGATCGTTGTCACCGGGCCAAAGGTCTCTTCGTCGTAGATCGACATCTCACGGGTCACCCGATCGACCAGTGTAGGGCCCATCAAGGCATTTTCCGCCATGCCGCCAGCCACGATGTCAGCACCCTTGCCAATGGCGTCGTCGAGTAAATGGTTGATCCGTTGGACCGAGCCTTGGCCGATCATCGGGCCAATCACGCAGCTTGGAGTCGTAGATGGCACGCCCGTTTCCAGCGACCGTACACGTTCTGCGAAACGGGAAACGAATTGGTCGGCAACCGCTTCATCGACCACGAAACGCTCGGTCGACATGCAGATTTGTCCCTGATAAAGGAATGCTCCGAAAACGGCGGCGTTGACTGCCCCGTCGATATCCGCGTCATCCAGAACGATGAAAGGGGCTTTGCCACCCAGCTCCAGGAGGCAGCGTTTGAGATGACTGGCACAGGTCTGGGCAATCATGCGGCCGACCTTGGTTGAGCCGGTGAAATTCACTCGACGCACAACGTCATGCGCTACCAACGCTTCAGTCACGGCAGAGGCGTCCTCGGGAGCGCTGATTAGAAAGTTCAACACCCCCGCCGGCAGACCGGCATCGTAAAACGCTTCGGCCAGCAACGCGTGCGTTCGTGGGCTGCTTTCCGAACCCTTGAAAATCACCGTGTTGCCACACGCCAGTGGGTAGGCAATAGCGCGTGCGCCAAGGATGACCGGACCATTCCAGGGCACGATGCTCAGTACCGCGCCCACCGGTTGGCGCAACGTCATCGACAGTGCGCCTGGCTTGTCGGTAGGAATGGTTTCGCCTTTGATTTGTGTGGTCAGGGCCGCGGCTTCACGCAGCAGGTTGGCCGATGCGCCCACGTTGAATTGTGCCCACAGTTGCGAAGCGCCGATCTCTTCGGCCATGACCGAGCAGAACTGGGCCATTTTCGATTCCAGGGCATCGGCAGCCGCCAGCAGAATGCGCCGGCGCTCGGTAGGGCCGGTTCTGGACCACGTCCGAAAAGCGCGCTGGGAAGATTCGGCGGCACGGATGGCGTCCTCGACGCTGCAGGCTGCACCTACGCTCACGGTTGAGGCGCTGAGCGGATCGACACGCTGGAAGGTCTTGCCATTGGAGGCGTCGAGTTTTTGATTGTCTATTACGAGTTGAACGGTCATTGCGGGTTCCTTTGGAATCGAAATAGTCAGACCGAAGCAGGGGCTGGCATGCGAAGAATCGGTTTGATGGTGACACCGCGCTCGCTATCGGCCATCGCCTGGTTAACCTCTTCGAACTCGTAAAACTTGCAAATCTTGTCGAAGGGGAATCGGCCCTGCAGATAGAGATCAACCAGCTTCGGAATAAAGGCATTGGCAACGACATCGCCCTGGACGATGCCCATGATCCGTTTGCCGGGAATCATCACGTCATTGATATTGAAGGCCACCTCGGTGCCGACTTTGGTTGCGCCAACGATGCCACAGGTGCCAAGCGTGGTGAGTGCGTCGATCGCCTGGCGTAGAACCTCGGAACGACCGGAGCACTCAAGGCTGTAGTTGACCCCACCCTGGGTGATAGCCTGAATACGTTGAACCGGTTCTTCTTCGCGGCTGTTGATGACATGGGTGGCCCCCAGTTCGCGCGCCAGTTCCAGCCGACTCGGTGTGACGTCCACAGCAATGATGGTCGTAGCGCCTGCGACCTTTGCAGCCATTACCGCAGCCAGGCCGACCGCGCCCGCGCCAAAGGCGGCGAAGCTTGATCCGGCCTCAACCTTGAGTGCATTGAGAACCGATCCCGCGCCAGTCTGGATGCCGCAACCCAGAGGCCCCAACAGTTCCAGAGGCGCCTGCTTGGCGACTTTGACCACGTTGCGCTCATTGGCGATCGTGTAAGTGGAAAATGAGGATTGGCCGAAGAAATGGTCATGGATGGCGTGGTCGTTGCCACAAGCGCAAGCAGAGGTACTGCCATCGAGTCGGCCGCCACCGAAGTTCAGCGGGTGCATGTGCGTACAGTGGGCCGGGTGGCCCGTTTCGCAAGGCAGGCAAAGGCCGCATGACATGTACGTCATCACCACGTGATCGCCCGGTTGTACCGTGGTGACTGCAGAACCGACCGCATCCACGACACCCGCACCTTCATGGCCGAGGATGATCGGCAGTGGTGTAGGAAACAGCTGGTCTCGCACCACCATGTCCGTGTGGCAGACGCCTGTGGCGACCACACGGACGCGCACTTCGGTAGGTCGAGGAGCCTCGAGCAGGGCATCCTCAATCTGTAATGGGGCTCCGGAGGTGCGCAGCACTGCGGCGCGGATGTTCAGCGATTGTGCATCGGTCCGGGACATCGTTGTCTCCTTGAAGTGGTTCGTCAAAGCCGAGAAAACATCGGTTTGTCAGGCAGACTGCAACGCTCGCGGGCGTTGGCTGCGATGGGTTGCTTCTTCGCTCGCGGCCGGACGCAGGCTGAAATTGAACGTCATCTCGGCAAAGCGCCCTGCCACGCCCATGGATGCGGCCCGTGCCTCGTCATCGACGAAACTGACTTCGCCA
Organism: Pseudomonas sp. LBUM1649; assembly: GCF_059716155.1. NCBI lineage: Bacteria > Pseudomonadati > Pseudomonadota > Gammaproteobacteria > Pseudomonadales > Pseudomonadaceae > Pseudomonas > Pseudomonas sp. LBUM1649. The sequence goes on along the minus strand of NZ_CP166807.1, from coordinate 3,307,432 downwards.
ATCAGTCCATCGCGTGTCGCGTAGGCGAAGTCGTCCCACAGGTACTTGTCATTCGACAGGTTGATCTGCGTGGTCAGATGTTCATGCCCCGGGGCAGAAATGAAGAAGTGGATATGCGCTGGTCGCTGCCCGTGACGGCCCAACTGATCGAGGCATTCCTGAGTAGGGCCGGTTGGATCGCAACCGTACCCTGAAGGCACGATGCTGCGAGCCCGATAGCAACCATTGGCGTCCGTGAGAATCCGGCGACGCAAGTTGTATTCCGACTGGCTCTTGTCGAAGTATGAGTAGTTGCCTTGGGTATTGGCTTGCCACAAGTCCACGGTGGCTCCGGCGATTGGCTGACCGTTCAAGTCGGTTACGCGTCCCTCCAGGAACATCACCGTTGCGATACCGTCCTCGCTCCCGTCGTCCATGCGAGTCTGGTACTCGCTCAGCGGAGCCCCTGCTACATACAGCGGGCCTTCAATCGTCCGTGGCGTGCCGCCGGTCCGGCCCGCTTCGGCGTCTCTGGCATCCGCCAGCAAATCAAGGAAATGTTCGATACCGAGTCCGGCGACCAGCAGACCTGCTTCGTTTCTGGCACCCAAACGGTTGACGTAGTCCACCGCACCCCAGAATTCATCGTCACTGATCTGCAAATCCTCGATCACTCGGGCGACTTCCTGCAGCAAACGTAAAACGATCTGCTTGCGGCGTGGATCGCCTTCGCTGTTGTCCAGTCCCGAGGCTTCTCGGAAGAATTGCTGCAATTGCGGCAGTTGAGAAATTTTTACTGTCATCTTGACTCACCTGATCTTATTGGTATTGCCGAACGAAGAGAGCCGCTGGATGCTCCCTTCGTGCTTGTCGGTTCAAATCATTAGGCGAGTGCGCGCCAACCCAACTGGGCGCGAGCCTCTTGAAGGTCGGACTGCATATCGTGATTCCACAACCAGTCGAACCGCTCTGCGAGGGTCTTGCCCAGCAGTTTTTCGTCACCGGCTACAGCTGGATCACGCATTTCATACAGCTCCCCGGCTTCCCAGGAAGTACGCTGCACACGGCAGGCACGTGGACGACGGATGGCGTCGTAAGCCGCAAGCACCGCTTGTGGCTGGCTGTCCAGAACCTGCGGATCGGCCAGCAGTCGCGCCAGGAGCCAGGCGTCTTCCAACCCCTGGCCCGCGCCAGCGCCCTGGTGCGGCAACATGGCGTGCGCGGCATCGCCGATCAGCCCCACGCGGCCGTGCACGTAGCCTGGCAACTCATCGAGCTCATGCAGCGCCCAAAGAGTGGGTGCCGGAATGCATTCGAGCAGCACCCGAGCAGCGTCTCCCCAATGATTGAAGGCAGAGAGCATTTCTTCCTGGCTGGCATTGCGTACCCACGGAGCATCGCTTGGCCAGGTTGGATCAGGGCGACTGCGATCGGAAATAAAGGCCACTACGTTGATGAGGCGGCCTTGTTTGACCGGGAATGTAAGGATATGTGCATCAAGCCCCAGGTACATCTGCGGGACATCGATCAAGTGCTCATCGACACCCCGAGCCCGGTACGCCGCACGCAACTGTTCGCTGTCGATCATCCCGCGGTAGGCGCAGGTACCACTGAAACGTGGCGCCACCAGGGGTTGGCCAAGACCGTTGAGAACATGATCACGAATTGAAGACTTGATACCGTCCGCGGCGATCAACAGGTCGCAGCGATGCTCAGTGCCATCGGTGAACAGTACACGAGCCTGTTCGGCATCCTGCTCCACGCTGAGGGCGCGCTTGCCAAACTGGGCGATCCCTTCGGGCAACTGGCTGGCAAGGGCGTCGAGGAAGTCGGCACGGTGAACAGAAGACTGCCCTACCCCTTCAGCCAGGCTGGCGCCCAGATAACCGGCATCTTCACCCCGGCGCCATTCGAACCAGATGTCCTGCCAGGGATCCTGGGTCTGGTCGGCAATCTTGCGGTAGGGTTCGGCAATACCCAGGCCCGCGATGGCACGGACAGCGTTGGCGCCGAACGAGACACCCGCTCCGACCTCGCCAAAGGCAGGAGCCGCTTCGAACAACTGCACGTTCAGGTGGGAATGACGGCACAGGTCCAGGGCCAGGGCCACGCCGGCAATACCGCCGCCAACAATGCCGATTTGCAGTTTGGATTGAGAAGTACGCATAGCAAGTTACCCGTGAGGCTGATTGTTATTGGTGTAACCAAATCATCGCCAACCGAGCGCTATTGATAAATACCGCAACTCCCATACACACCATCATGGGTGTGAATATTACTCTCGCGCACGAGCAACCATTGGCCAGACGAGCCCCTCCGTGGGCTCGCCTGTTTCGGCCATCGTTACTGCGACACGGTTTGACTGGATGAAGCAGCCTGACGGCTTGAAGCGTTCTGAATGAGAAAGACCAGAATAGCGATGGCCCCTATCAGTCCTGGTACTGCGAAGATGAGAAAGCTCGCCTGCAGCGGCAGCGATGAAGCGTGCAGTGCGCCGCCCAGCAAAGGGCCGATGATGGCTCCGGTGCGGCCGATGCCCATCGCCCAACCAAGCCCTGTGGACCGTATGTGCGCGGGGTAATACTGCACCGTGCAGGCATTGGCCAGGATCTGCGTGCCAATGGTGCACGCCCCTGCGATGGCAATGAGCAAATAAAGTACCGGCAACGGCGCTTTGAGCGCCAATAGGCTCAGGGCTAATGCTCCACAACTGAAAAACGCGAACAAGACCTTGGCGATACCAATACGGTCCCCCAGCCAGCCACCGGCTACTGCGCCAATAATCGCGCCGAGGTTTAGCGCCAGCAGAAACGCCAGGCTGGAGTTCAATCCATAGCCTGCGGCAGTCATGAGTTTTGGCAGCCAGGAGCTCAGCGCGTAAACCATCAGCAAACAACAGAAAAACGCCAGCCACAGCATGAAGGTGTTCACCTTGCGCCCGTCCTAGAACAGCTGTGCAATTGACACTGTCGTGCCTTTGGCGACCATCTGGTTCAACTGGTCATTTGCAGTGGGCACGTAAGATGGCTCGGCTTGTGCCAATAGATTTTGAGCCTTCACGGACTGCCCGGTGCGCAGCAGAAAATCCATCGATTCCGGCAATTGACGTATTAAAAAAGGCAAGGCCAACAGAGGAATCAGCGCTACATAGAACACGGCTTGCCATCCCCATTGCGGGATCAGCACCATGCCCAGGGTCGCCGAAAGCATTCCGCCTAACGAGTAACCGCTGAACATGATCGCGACCAAGGTGCTGCGAGATTTCTTCGGCGCGTACTCGTTCATCAACGCCACAACATTGGGCATCACCCCGCCGATCCCAAGACCGGCGATGAACCGGCACAACGCAAACGCCTCGGGGCTTTGTGCCAGGCCGTTGATCGCAGTGACCCCACTGAAGATCGCGACACACATCATGATGGTTTTGCGTCGACCTATACGATCCGACAATGAACCGAAAAACAACGCCCCCAGCATCATGCCCACCAGCGCGCAACTGCCCAGCGCACCAGCTTGCAGCGAACTGAGGCCCCACTCGGACATCAATGAGGGCAGCACGACCCCATAGATGACCAGATCATAACCGTCGAAAATAATGATGAGCGCGCACCAGAACAGCACGCGCGCATGGAAGGTATTGAAACGTGCCCCGTCAATCAGGGCTGACACATCTATCGTACGCATGGCATCGCTCTTTTTGTCATTGTTATAGAGCCGGAGGATCTAGCGCCTCCGGAAATTGCGAGCTGCCCAATGGACGCGGAGCGTTTAGAACCGGGCATGGATTCGATCATGGGCAAACCAACAACCGGGATAAATGCAGCCAGGCGAATACACATTATTTCGAGCGTGAATAAAGCTCGAGTCTGAGCAAAAGCCCCGAATATCTCTCAATGGACGCGATGGTAGGCGCTTGTTAGGCTTGGGACCCTTGCAGCGGCGAATTTAGAGCGGTTCAGACCCAATAACGGGCAAAGATCTATCGCCCTCATGAGCACGCAATCTGCACGAGGCGTTATGGAATTACGTGAGCTTGACCTCAATCTTCTTCTGGTATTCAACCAACTGCTGATTGACCGCCGGGTATCGACCGCGGCGGATAATCTCGATCTGACCCAGCCCGCTGTCAGCAACGCATTGAAACGCCTGCGTGTCGCCTTGAACGACGAACTTTTCGTGCGCACTTATCAGGGAATGGAGCCCACGCCTTATGCCCGGCAGTTGTCCGAACCAGTCGCACTGGCCATTCAGACCTTACGCGATGCACTGAGCCGACAGGACACGTTCGACCCGCTCAACAGCAATCGCAGATTTACCATGGCAATGACCGATATTGGTGAAATCTACTTCATGCCGCGGCTGATGGACGCGCTGGCTGAACGCGCTCCGGGGTGCTCGATCAGCACACTGCGCAACACTTCCGATACCCTGGCCGAAGGTTTGCAGAACGGTGCGATCGACCTCGCCGTTGGTTTACTACCACACCTGCAAGCCGGATTTTTTCAGCAACGCCTGTTTCACCATCGCTATGTTTGCATGTGCCGTAAGGACCACCCCGCTACCAGGGAACCGTTAACGCTTGAGCGTTTTTGCAGTTATGAGCACGTTCGCGTCGTAGCGGCGAACACGGGGCACGGCGAAGTCGATACGTTTCTGGCGCGGGCAGGTATAGAGCGAAACATACGTCTTGAGGTCCCCCATTTCGTTGCAGTTGGCCACATCCTTCAACGCACCAACTTAGTGGCAACAGTGCCTGAGCGATTCGCCAGCAGTTGCGAACAACCCTTTGGCCTCGCGGTTCTACCGACGCCTGTAGAGCTGCCGAACATCGAAATCAACCTGTTCTGGCACGCACGCTATAATAAAGACCCCGCCAATCGTTGGCTTCGCCAGCTGATGTTTGAGTTGTTTTCGGATTAAGCCACCTGAGCGAATACCGCTTCGACGCCAAAGCAGGATTCTTCAACGCCTCGACATGAATGTTCAATACTCATGCCGGCGCTCATTCCATGCTTGAACCTCAAAACAAAAAAAATAATGAGGAGATGGCAATGGCACACCCAGACATCCGTAACCTTGTGATTTCAGACGGCCCTGCCGCGGCGCTCTACCAGCCCGGGCGGATCGGCACCTTGCAGTTGCGCAACCGCTTCGTGCAAGCACCGATCTTCACTCAGTTCGCCAGCACCTTCGGTGAGGTTGACGATAAGCTCATCGAATACCATCGGGCCCGCGCCCGAGGAGGCGTTGGTCTCATCATTGCGGATTCCACGCCATCCGGCCACCCAGCCCACTAACATCCGGCCACCTGTTCCACGATCATCCGGCCGGGCAGTCGGAGCGCAGCGACGCAGGTTTGCATTGTTAGTCTGAAGTCTCTGTCGCCGTCAATTTCGTTGCGCGTCTGCGCATCGATTCGCCCTTCAGTTCGATCCGATAAGCGTTGTGCACCAGCCGGTCGAGGATCGCATCGCCCAAGGTCGGATCGCCGATCAGCGCGTGCCATTTGTCCACTGGCATCTGGCTGGTCACTAGCGTCGAGCGGTTACCGTAGCGGTCGTCCAGCAGTTCAAGCATGTCGCGCCGTTGCGCAGCGGTAAACGGCGCCAGGCCCCAGTCGTCCAGGATCAGCAAGTCAGTCTTGGCATAACCCGCCATCAGTTTCGCGAAGCGGCCGTCGCCGTGGGCCAGGCCTAGTTCTTCCATCAAGCGCGGCAAGCGCAGATAACGCACGCTGTAACCGTCGCGGCAGGCCTTATGAGCCAGCGCGCAGGCGAGCCAGGTTTTGCCTACGCCAGTTGGGCCGCCGATGATCAGGTTCAGACCATCGCGCAGCCACTGGCCGCTGCCCAGTTGCAGGATCAAGGCCTTGTCCAAGCCACGCGGACTGCGATAGTCAATGTCTTCCAGGCAGGCGTTATGGCGCAGTCGGGCCGCCTTGAGGCGAGTAGTCAGGCGGGCGTCTTCGCGCTCGGTCAGCTCGCGATCGACCATCAGACCGAGGCGTTCGTCGAAGCTGAGATCGTTGATGTCAGGCGTTGCGTGTTGTTCGCCAAGGGCCTTGATCATGCCGTGCAGGCGCAGGGTTTGCAGCTTGTCGAGTGTCGGGTTGGGCAGCATTTTGGTGCTCCTTTTTCAGGTCAGTGGTAGTAGCCAGGGCCGCGCAGGTTGATGTGTTCTTCAGGCAGTAACGGCAGGTTTTGCTGGGCCAGCGGCAGCCGTTCCAGCCCTTGGCGCAGGATCGATTCCAGGCTTTTGTAGCTGCACGCGCCCAGTGCCAGTGCTCGCTGGCAAGCGGCTTCCAGCCGCTCTTCGCCGTGCTGTTTGCTCAGGCGCAGGATCCCCAGGCAGGCGCGGAAGCCGTGCTGCGGATGGATCCGGCGTTCGAGGATGTAGGCGATGACACCAGCGGTGTTCGGCCCGGTCTGCTCAGCCCAGTGGATCAGTCGCTGCGGCGTCCATTCGGCATGTTCGCGGTGACTTTTGGGCATGTGCTCGGTTTGGGTGGTGTGGCGGCCTTTGTGCGGTGAGCGCAGATGGCTGGCTACCCGCTGGTTGGCGTGGAAGCACTCGACAGTCCTAGCGGTTAGCCGCACTTCGAGTTGGTGCTTCACCAGCTGGTATGGCACCGAGTAGTAATGACCATCGACCTCGACGTGGTAGTCGATGTGCACCCGCACCTTTTTCCATTCGGCGTAGACATACGGATGTTCTGGTAGCGGTTGCAGTGCGGGTTGGTCGATGGTCTCGAAGGCTGAGCGCCGTGAGCCGGGCAGCTTCTTGAAGGGCTTCTGATTGAGGCGATCGAGCAGCAGCGCGATGGCTGTGTTGAGTTCGCCCAAGGAGAAGAACTGGCGGTTGCGCAGCACCGCCAGGATCCAGCGCTCGACTACCTGTACGCCGACTTCAACCTTGGCTTTGTCCTTGGGTTTACGCGAGCGCGCGGGCAGCACAGCTACGCCGTAATGCTCGGCGAGATCGCGGTAACTGGGGTTGATATCCGGCTCATAGCGATGCGCCTTGGTGACGCCGCTGCGCAGATTGTCCGGTACCAGGATCTGCGATGTACCGCCGAGAAAGGCGAAGCAGCGCACGTGCGAGCCCAGCCAGTCGGGCAGTTTCTGCGACCAGGTGGCCTCGGCGAAGGTGTAGCTGGACGCGCCGAGGACGGCGACGAAGATCTGCGTTTGGCGGATCTCGCCGGTTCGCCGATCAATGACTGGCACGGTCTGGCCGGCGTAGTCGACAAACAGCTTTTCGCCGGCGCGATGTTCCTGGCGCATGACCACATCGATCTTCGCGGCCCAGAGGCGGTAGTGCTCGCAGAACCAGCTGTACTGGAAGCCTTGCGGGTGGGTGAGCCGATACTCTTGCCAAAGCAGGGCCAGGGTGACGCCGGGGCGACGTAACTCGGCATGGACATGAGCCCAGTCCGGCATCGGGCGTTGGTCGCTGGGAACATCGGGCGGAGGCGGAAAAAGGCGCCGTTGCAACTCAACGTCGCTCAAAGCACACGGCCAAATCAGCCCGCTGGCAGCAAAGCGATTGAGGTACTCACCGATGGTCGCGCGACCCACTTGCAAGCTGACAGCGATCTGGCGAGCAGACAGGCCGACCTCGAATTTGAGACGTAGCACTTCCTTAATTTTACGCATGGATAACCGCTCCACGACGACCTCTCTGCTTCGATAAAAGAGGTCGATGGTAGTGAATTAATCCTGCGTTGCTGCCTGCCTTATGAGTGGCCGGATGGCCGTGGAATGGGTGGCCGGATCATCGTGGAATCAGTGGCCGGATGTTCATGGAATAGATGGCCGGATGCCCGTGGAATCCGCACTCATCATCACCGAAAACACTTCTATTGATTGGGAAGTCGGGCGCACCGCGGGTCACCCGATGCGAATTGACCACGACAGATTTATTGGCGCACTCAGCAATCTGGTCGACGCGGTCCACGGTGAAGGCGCGAAGATAGCGGTGCAACTGCACCACACCGGGCGCCAGAACTCCCAGAGCAATACGGAGCGTAACGAACCGCCGCTGGCGCCGACAGCCGGCATCACCAGCGCGTTCGGCACCCCACCGCGGGCAATTGAAGAACATGAAATTCCAGGGCTGATCGACAAGTATGTCCAGGGTGCCCGGCGCGCGGTGGCCGCTGGCTTTGATGCCGTTGAGCTGCACGGTGCACATGGTTACTTACTCGGCCAGTTTCTCTCGCCTTACACAAACAAGCGCACTGACCGCTGGGGCGGATCCCTCGAAAACCGTGCTCGTTTCGCGCTCGAAGTCGTGCGTGGGATCCGCGAGCAGGTCGGTGCGGATTTCCCGATTCTGTATCGGCTCAGCGTGATGGAGCCTTACGAGGGCGGTCTCTCACTGGACGATGGCCTGGCCTTTTGCGAAATGCTCGAGCCTTACGTTGACGCTCTGGATGTCAGTGCCGGGAACTACGACACTGCGATGACGTTGCTGCCCATGGTCCCGCCAGGATCATTAGTGAATTATGCCAAGCTCGTGAAAAAGCGTGTCTCGATCCCGGTGATCGGTGTCGGTCGTCTCACCTGGCTGTTCGATGAGATGGCGCAAGCAGTGTCTGACGGCGAACTCGACTTTGTGGCCTTGGGTCGATCGGGTCTGGCGGACCCCGAAACAGTCAACAAGACACGGCGCGGGCAACCGCAAAGCGTCCGCCGCTGCCTGGCGGTCAACGAGTGCATCTCACGGTGGATGTTCAACGGCAAAGGCACCCAGTGCGTAATCAATCCGACCCTCGGACAGGAACGTCGCGCGAGTGACGCTCGCCGGCCTGCTTCCACACAGCAGCGCGTATTGATCGTCGGCGGCGGACCGGCCGGGTGTGAAGCCGCGATACTGGCTGCCGAGCGCGGACATAGCGTGCGGTTGGTCGAGAGAGCGGATCGCATCGGCGGCCAGCTCCATGCGTGGGCAGCCGCGAGCCCGTTTCGCATGGAGGTCAAGAACATGATCCAGTTTTACGAGAGCGAACTCGAACGCCTGGGCGTCGACGTGCAACTCAATACCGATGCGGCTGAATTGGACTTGACCCCGTGGGACACCGTACTGCTTGCGACAGGTACCGTTGCGCAGGATCGGGGCCCGGATGTTGCCGACATGCTGGCAAGCGCGGATTTGCCCGTGGCTGATGAGGTCACCGTATTTGGTGAAACCGAGACTGCAATGTTCGCTGCCCTGTGGCTGGCGGAGCAAGGCAAAAAGGTCAGCCTTGTTTCACCCGCGGAGAGCGTGGGTATCGATACCAATGATATGCAGCGCGAGCATCTTGCCGGCCTTCTCAAGAATCTGGACGTAACGATCAACACAGCAGCAAAGGTACCTGATGATGGATACGTGGTAATGGCGACTGCCCGCGCGCCTTCAACGGTTCTGGAAGAGTCCGTCGATGACATTCGCGTCCACAGCATCGGAACAAGGTCGCGTGGTGGGCGGATGTATGAGGCGACCCAATCCGGTTTCTGGGCGGCGGCGAAAATAGGAGAGTTGTCATGAATGTTCGTGCAATCGAACACGTAGGCATTACCGTTCCCGATATGGAAGCGGCAACCCGATTCTTCGTCGATGCCTTTGGTGCCGAGAAGCTTTACGACATGCTCGACGCGCCCTTGGGAGGGCCTGAGGTAGAAGCGGGACTCGGCATTCCACCCGGTGCTGTGATTACCTCAATCCGAATGCTTCGTCTGGGCAATGGCCCCAACCTGGAGCTGTTTTCTTACACTGGCGTCCAGCAGTTGCAGCCCGTCGTACCGAGCGACTTTGGTATCCAGCACATCTGCATCTACGTTGACGATATCGATGCCGCCGCCAATCGCCTCGAGAAAGCCGGTGGCATTCTGCTCAGCCGCCCCGGCGACCTCCCGGGCGGTGACGAAGGACCAGGTAATCGCTACGTTTACACCCGCACGCCTTGGGGAAGCACTATTGAATTAGTGACTTACCCCTCGGCGCAGGCCTACGAGCGTCACACTCACCTGCGCCGCTGGAGACCGGGTTTGACCGAGCCGAGCGGTCACGAAACCCAGGTGAAGTAGGAAAAGGCTTGCCAGACGATCGGGTGCAAATCCCCCGATCGATGGCAGGCCTGTTATGCGTACAAACCTGAAGGATGTGATAGTTTTTGAATGTCACAAAAACTGCCAAGTGCTGATAAAAAACTCCACTGCCAATACCAATAAAAAGGGAGTTGAGATGAGTGCCATCCTTTTAACGCCAGAAAAAATGCTGGACGTAATCCCTGGTGAAGTCACGATCAAGGGTACCGTCGAGACTGCACCCGATAACGGCATGTCGATTCGGGGCTACCGCTTTGACAAAACCGAAGTCCGCATCCCGTGTATGCGCGACTACGAGTTGGTGAGATGGAAATCAGGGACATCCAATCTGGGTTTCCATGATGGCAAGCATTGGCAAAAATGGTCGGTTGGTGATAACGACGTGACCATTTTGACCCGAGGCGAATCATCCAGGTGGTACTGGATGAATGAAATCGAGGTCAGTCATATCTACATTTCGCAAGCGATGATGGCCAAAGTCGCCAATGAAGTCTTTCAACAGGATGTTGACCGTGTTTTTGTCGACCATTGCCCCATCGTTAACGACGCGACGCTCTCCAGGCTCATGGCTGCCTATGAAATCGAATGCCTGAGCGGTGAACCGGGCAGCAGCATCTTCGCCCAGACGCTGGAAATACAGATGTGCATTCATCTGCTGCGCCAGTATGTGCGGTGTGACCTCAGAGACAACGATCAAGCGTCTCGCCTGACAAACCTCAAACGCGACCAGCTTCAGCAATACATCGACTCACACCTGTCCTGCTCGATTACCGTCAAAGACATGGCTGCCATCGTTGATCTGAGCCCGTCGTACTTTGTACGGGTGTTCGGGGCTGTGTACGGGGTCTCGCCCCATCAGTACGTTCAGTCGCGCCGCTTAAAAAAAGCTGAGCGGATCCTGTCTACGGTGCGTGATGTTCCGTTGAAAGCGGTCGCCATGGACTGCGGGTTCTCGGACCAGAGCCACATGACCCGACTGTTCCAGGAAAAACTGTCCATGACACCCAAGCAGTATCGCGAGAAAAACGTTTCCAGGCTTTTTTGCTCCTCGGCCTTGCAGTAACGTGCAGCACCTTCGTCGCACTGCAAGGACCTGTCCGTAAGTGAAACTCCATCAAATCAAGGCACTGGTAGCTATCCACCAAACCGGAAGCATCAGTGAAGCCTCCCAAGTACTGCATGTCACTCAGCCAGCCATCAGCCGATCAATCAAGGACCTGGAGAGCGAACTGGGCCTGGCTCTGCTGCAGCGCTCTCACAGGGGAATGTCGCTCACCGATGAAGGCCGCCGCATCATTCGACATGCACAGTTGACCGTCGAGAGCATGCGACGCCTGCAACTGGAGGCGGAAAACATCAGGGATATGCAGGTCGGAGAGGTCACCGTCGGTGTCACTTCCCTGACATCTGTGCTCAAGGGGCTGGGAGAATGCATCGCTGGGTACCAAACGAAGAATCCGCGCGTTCGCATCCGCCTGGTTGACCTTCGTCCCAACCAGATGCTGCAGCGCCTGCGGGACGGTACGCTGGATTTCGCTATTACCTCGCAGCAGCATACGCAGAGACTTAACCTGGATTGGGAAGCTTTGAGCCGCATCCAGGGGGTGGTGGTCTGTCGAAAAAACAATCCTCTGCGCCACTCGCGCTCACTGCGTCAGTTGCAGTTTGCAAACTGGATCAGCCTCGATGCCATCGACGATCACTCGTCTCAGTTCTATCAAATGTTCGAAGACAACGAGATCCCTCCACCGCAGCGGATCACCGAGTGTTCATCGGTATTGCTGGCGCTTGATCTATTGCACCACGCCGATGCATTCATGACGCTCAGCGAAGCCGGAATGGAAAATACGCTACCCAAGGGGCTCAATGAAGACCTGATACAGGTCAAGATCGAAGAAATCATCCCTGAGTACCCCATCTATCTGGTGTGTATTGATCGCAACGCTCTGACAACGACGGCTCGCGACCTTTACTACGCGATCAAGGGCGTGATCTCAGTGATTCATTCGATGGACTCTTCGCGCTAACGCGGACGACAAACTTAAGAAATACACAACGATATGCCCAATGGTTAAGTTTGGCTCGTTTCCAGGGGCCAGCGACCATAGCCTCGCGATTATTGGTCTGAAACCATGCAGCTGCCCGCTCCGCAGCCTGCGGCGACGACCGAGTCTCTGTCATCAAACAGGTCGTGTGATCGATAATCGGGCAATATCGCACCGAATTGACACCCCGTTGAGCTTGGGCGGCCAAGCATCATAACTAACGGTTAATCATCGAAGAAAAGCGCAAGTGCGCAGTGGCAGTGTTTGCCGGATATTCGGGCAACAACAAAACTGTCACAGGAAAAATCGATGACTACTCTGCAAGCGCCCCCTCTCCCCTGCACCGCTGCTCCACCCGTGAACGGTTCCAGGAAAGCCACAGTTGCTTGCGCTCTAGGCAATGCCCTGGAGATGTATGACTTCACGATTTACAGTTTCTTCGCGGTCGTGATCGCAAAGAATTTCTTTCCTGCACAGTCGGCAACGGCATCGCTACTGATGTCTTTAGCCACCTTCGGCGTGGGTTTCCTCATGCGCCCGGTGGGTGCTGTGGTGATTGGGCGCTTCGCCGATCGCCGTGGCCGCAAAGCGGCGTTGAGCCTCACAATCAGCCTGATGACAGTCGGCACTGCGATGATTGCCTTCGCGCCGTCGTATCAGGACATTGGCTTGTTCGGCACGTTGATGCTGGTGGCTGGCCGCCTCATGCAGGGCTTTTCTGCGGGAGGTGAAGTCGGGACCGCGTCGGTGTATCTGATGGAGTCCAGTGCTACGGCAAACCGCTGTCGTAACGTCAGTTGGCAGGCAGCCAGCCAAGGCTACGCGGCCATGGTCGGTGCCGGACTTGGTTTACTGCTAAACAACACGTTGAGTGCCGAGGACCTTGAAAACTGGGGCTGGCGCATCCCCTTTTTACTGGGGCTGCTGATCGGACCGCTAGGTTGGTACATCCGTCGCTTCCTGCCTGAAACCCACGAGGCCCAACCGACCAAACGCGACGGTCGGCTGCGCGATCACATCGACCTGCGCCACACCCTGCTGGCGATCGGCCTGATGGCCAGCGCTACCATTGGCATATACCTGTTCATTTTCTACATGCCCGCCTACCTGACGGTCACCCTGGGCTACCCGCAACGTAGTGCCTTGGTTATCGCCTGTGTAGCAAGTGCCTGCCTGGCTGTCATCACGCCACTGGCCGGGCGCTTTGCCGATCGCCATGGCCTGCGCAAGAAGCTGCTGGTCTGGACGATAACCCTGCCCGTGCTACTGGCGTGGCCAGCCTTCTACTTGCTCAGCTTGAGCACCAATTTGTTTGTGGCGATGTTCGTTATCGCGATTCTGGTGCTGCCTGGCTGCATCGGTTCGGGGGCCTTCTTCGCCTTGATCATGGAAGCCTTTCCGAGAAATCGCCGCGCGCTGGGCACCGCCGTGAGCTACAGCTTCGGCGTCACCTTGTTCGGCGGTTTCTCCCCGTTGATCGCTACGTGGCTCACGGCGGCCCTGGATACCCCCCAGGCGCCAGCTCTGTACCTGCTCGCCGGCGGCGCCATCAGTTTGGCTTGCCTGGCTGTATTCCCCGAAAATCCTGGTCGGGAGTGACCTGATGAATGCATTGACTCAAACCGTGGGCGAACTAGACCTGGATGCTTTTATCCAGCTGCGCCGGGAAATCCACCAGAACCCTGAACTGGGCGCGCATACCCCGCTGACCGCCGAGTTGGTGGCCAGCAAGCTCGAAAGCTGGGGCTACGAAGTCCATCGCGGTATCGGCGGACATGGCGTGGTCGGCGTACTGCGTCGAGGCAGCGGCACTCGCCGCTTGGGCCTGCGTGCCGACATGGATGCCCTGCCAATGCAGGAGAAAAACCGCTTCGACCACGCCAGCCGGATCGAGGGCCGCATGCACGCCTGCGGCCACGACGGCCACACTGCCATCCTGCTGGCAGCCGCGTGGCGAATCGCTCAGTCGTCCGACTTCAATGGCACGCTTAACCTGATTTTCCAACCTGACGAGGAAGGTCTGAGCGGCGCCAAGGCCATGATGGACGACGGTCTTTTCAAACGTTTTCCTTGTGACGCGATCTTTGCCTTGCACAACTTGCCGGGAATACCGCTGGGCACCGCTGTGGTCCAGGCCGGTCCGACCATGGCCTCTTCGGAATGCGTGCGTGTGTTGATCAAAGGTCGCGGCGGTCATGGCGCAATGCCCGAACGCGCTGTCGATCCGATACCGGTGCTGGCCAGCATTATCAACGCGATCCAGACAGTGAAGTCGCGCAATCTCTGCGTTGATGAACACGCAGTGATCAGCATCGGTATGGTCGAAGCTGGCAGTGTCTACAACATCATTCCCGACACGGCATCGATGTTGATCAGCGTGCGTACTGACACAGCGCAGACCGAAGGCAAAATCAATCAGCGCCTGGCGGAAATCGTCCAGGGCCATGAATACACATTCGGCGTCAAAATCGAGCTTGAAACCACGCAACTGGCGCCAGCATTAGTCAATACGGCGTGGGAAACAGAGATGCTTCGTCAGAGCCTGACGCCGCTGTTCAAGCCGGGCCAATTGTTGCCGAACGCGGCGAAGATCATGGCGACAGAAGATTTCGCCTGGATGCTGACCGAAGTGCCCGGCTGCTACTTCTTTCTGGGTAACGGGGAAGGCGAGTTTCATGGCTGCTCAGTGCATAACCCCCACTACGACTTCAATGACGAGCTGATTGGCATCGGCTCCGACTGCTGGCTGAAACTTGTGAAGGATTATCTCAACTGAGGTCGCAGGCTTGGGTTCACATCTTCATCGATGTTTGATGACTTCAGAGTGTTCGAGGCGCTGAACCGGCACCCCAATATCTGAACGACCACCATCAGGCCCCTGCGGCCTGATGGGCAAGTCGGGCCAAGCCCTGCCCGCGCAAAAACTCCATAACGATGACTCGGCGACTTACTTTCTTATCTGCCCTAAAAACAACAACAGGCAAAGTCTATGTACCGCACAGGTAATTTGGCGTTATTCACCGTCGGCTCGCTGGCGGCCGCAGTTTGTACTTCCCAGGTCCATGCCCAGGAACAAGGTTTTCTGCAAGACAGTTCACTGACGCTCAATACCCGTCAGTGGTACTCACACGAGTTCGGCCACAAGGCCACTTATTTCAAACTGCAAACGCCCGACGGGGTCCGCAAGCTGCGTGACCGTACCGCCTGGCTGGAAGGCATCAGGCTCGACTTCGTTTCCGGTTTTACTGGAGGACCGGTAAAGTTTGGGTTGGATCTTTCGACCTTCTCGGCAGTGGCGCTGGAACGCAGCCGAAAAGCGGCGGCAGGCGGCAGTAATCGACTGTTGGTGACCCAGGACGGCGATGTGGTCGATGACTGGAGCAAACTCGGTATCGCGGCGCTGAAGTTCAAAGTTGCCAACACACTGCTCAAGGTTGGTAGGCAGCAAGTCAGGACACCGATGATGTCCTACACCGACACCCGTACATTGCCTTCAACGTTCAATGGTGTGTCTCTGGAAAGTCATGACGTCGAAGGTTTAACGACCAAGTCTGGCTACTTCGACAAGGGCTCGCCGCGTACCGGGGCCGGAAGCCAGGATTTGAGTCCCACTTACGGTTCGCCCCTGGTCACCAGTGACTTCAACGCTTACGCCGGCGCCGACTATGTGTCGAGCGCTGGCTGGCGCAGCAGCGTTTATGTCTCTCGCTTCGACGATATCTGGGATCGCGAGTATTTAGGCCTGGGCAAGAAAACCAGCTGGGGACCGGTTAACGTCGATGTGCAACTGGATGCCTATAACACCCGGTCAAGTGGTCGCGAAATTGCCGGCAAAATCGACCAGCAGGCCTACGGCCTGAGTATCACGCCCCAATGGCGCAACCACTCGCTGAAGATCGGCCTGCAGCAAATCAAGGGTGACGAATATTTCGATTATCCCGCCGAGTCCAACGCCATCAGCCTGCCCAATACCATGATGTCCTTTTATAACGGCCCCAATGAACGCTCGATCGGGGTGATCTACAGCAACGATCTGGTCGCTTACAGCCTACCTGGTCTGAAGACTACGCTCTGGTACATCAAGGGCATGGGCATCGACGGCAGCCATTACGACGGTGGCCCGAACGGCATCTACAACTCGGTACTCAAGCAGCGGGGGGAAAGCCACTATGAAGTGGGCGCCAATGCCAGCTACACAGTGCAATCGGGCACCTTCAGGAACATCAGCCTGATCACCAGTTATTCCTCGCACCGTGCCAGTGAATATCAACTGGAAGGCAATGTTGATGAGTTCAGATTGATCGTCAACGTGCCGGTCAAGTTGTTCTAGGCTAACAGGCGGCCTGTTGGCCCGATGAAACGGTGAAATGACCGCAAGGTGCACAACCGGCCCCGCGGCGCATTCACTTGGCGGTTTATTCGACGTATTCGAACTCGGCCTTTCGCCTTTGTCGGGACAATGGGCCTGGTCGTTTGCCTGGATGTCTCGATACACCTCCAACAGCACGCCTGCTATGGCCTCAATTGGTTCCTAATCCAAAATGGAAGCGTTTTACTCAGCGCGCGCCTAAACAAAACCGGACGCTGGTTGAAGATGCTGATGAGAGTCGGTCGGCGGACTATCATTCATCGAAAGGTAGCATGAGCAATGTATTCAAGGTCGCTAATGGATTTTACGAGTATTTATTCGAAGAAGAACTCGCCAGCTCCAACCCATTTCGTAAGGTCACAAAAAAAGGACAGTACAATTCATCCCAACAGGAGTCCAACTCTTCCCGCGCGCTAACACCCTTGCAATGGGATTACGTGATTGATACGGCGGAAGCAATGGCTGCGGCTGAGCCTGTAAAATACGAACGCACTCTATTCATACTCCTCACGATGTTCAGCATGTACCTACGTATATCGGACTTAGTTGGGCGTTCCAATTGGCAGCCCACGATGGGTTACTTTCGCCTGGATGCCGATGGAAACTGGTGGTTCCACGTGGTGGGCAAAGGAAACAAGTCCGGCAAGATTGCAGTACGGGATGAGTACGTGGAGAAGTACTTAAAGAGCTATCGCACGTTCACTGGGTTGAGCCCATTGCCGAGCTACCAGGAGAAGACGCCGCTTCTGAAAACGATGAGTGGCCGCGCAGGCCTCTCTGACCGGCAAGTACGCGCCCTCCTCCAAGCTGTGTTCGACAACGCGCTGGTACGCATGCGCGATGAAGGACGCGAGCCCTACGAAATGGATAGCCTGCGGGTGGCATCGTCTCATTGGCTTCGCCATACCTCGGCGACGTTCGACGCGCCGTTCAGAAACGCCGAGGATCTCCAGTACGACCTGCGCCACTCGAACCTGGCAACGACTCAGAACACCTATTATCACTCGCATGATCAAGAGTGGGCACTGTCCGTGAAGCGATTGGGGACGCGGGATAGAGGTTAATGTTTACGGCGGTTAAATCGAAGGAGTACAAATGTACTCCTTCGTCTCATTCACCGTCACTCAACGGCTGAAGCTTCGGTCAGTGAAAAGGCATCTCGACGGCGATACAACTACCACTGGAGGAGGCGCTACAGGCCCTAACGCCACCACCCGCAGCTCCGAGCCCTGCTTTCGAGCTTGAGTCAGGGCGGTCGGCTGGTCTGCAAGGCCTGGTGAGTGGGCTGATTGCGCGAACAATAGGTCAAGGATATCGCCTGCTGGCCATGCCCTCAACGCACTGCATGCCTGTTAAGAGGCACCTGGCCCCAGTTCGACAGTTGCTGCAACGTCACCATCTGCAGTGCCCGCCTGTGCCTCAGCCGCGGCTTTACGGTGTTGTGCCGACTGCGCCCAGTGAACGAGCCCCATGAAAGACAGGACACCGTTTCCCCCTTACGATAAGGGATAGGCAAACGGTTATGTTTATGACTAACAGCAATGATAAGAGTGGGGAGCTTTTGGGCCAGGAGCGGCGGCGCCGCTGGAGCCCAGAGCAAAAACTGGCCATGGTTCGCGAGAGTCTTGAGCCAGGGCAAAGCGTTTCGGTGGTGGCTCGGCGCAACGGCATCAATGCCAACCAGCTGTTCCAGTGGCGCAAGCTTTACCAGGACGGCAGCCTGTCGGCGGTCAGTGCTGGCGAAGCCGTGGTGCCTGCCTCCGAGCTGAGCGATGCGCTCAAGCAGATCCGTGAACTGCAACGGATGCTGGGCAAGAAAACGATGGAAGCAGAAATCCTCAAAGAGGCCGTGGAGATCGCCCGGTCGCGAAAATGGATTGCGCACTCACCCTTGTTGCCGGGGGACGACCAGTGAAGCTGGTCAGCGAATGTCTCGGTGTGGCGCGCTCGCAACTAACGGTTCGAATCAAACAATCGGCATCGCCCAAAATACGGCGAAGCAGACCTGTGGATGACGCTGATCTGGTGGTTGAAATCCAGCAACAGGTCAGCGAACTGCCCAGCTATGGCTACCGTCGTGTCTGGGGATTACTGCGTCGGGAACGTGAAACCCAGTCGCTGCCGGCGATCAACGTGAAGCGGGTTTACCGGGTCATGCGTGATCACAACTTGCTGCTGGAGCGTCGACTCAAACAGCCCGGCGTGCCGCGGCGGCACGAAGGCCGTATTGCGGTGCAAACCAGCGATACACGTTGGTGCTCGGACGGCTTTGAGTTCCGCTGCGAGGACGGCGCCAAACTGAGCGTGACCTTTGCCTTGGACTGCTGTGACCGCGAGGCCATCGGCTGGGTCGCGAGCCCGACCGGGTACAGCGGCGATGATATCCGCGACTTAATGCTGGAAAGCGTGGAGAAGCGCTTCGGTGATCAACTGCCCGCCACGCCGGTGCAATGGCTAAGCGACAACGGCTCGGCCTACACCGCCGAACAGACGCGCCTGTTTGCACGGCAGATCGGCTTGCAACCGGTGACCACGCCAGTGCGCAGCCCGCAGAGCAACGGTATGGCCGAGAGCTTCGTGAAGACGATCAAGCGTGACTACGTGGCGCACATGCCCAAGCCGGATCGAGAAACCGCGCTGCGTAACCTGGCCATTGCCTTCGAACACTACAACGAGCAGCATCCGCACAGCGCCTTGAACTATCGCTCACCGAGGGAGTTCAGGCGATTGGCGGCAGCATCAATTTAACAGGGAGTTGGTGTCCGGTTTTGTAGGGGCAAGTCCACCCAGTACACCATCGCTACCCACTTGAACATGACACCAAGCGTAAACGGCATCCGCCGAGTAGAAATCGTTGTCGTCCATCAGGCCATGAGCGAATGCGTTGCGCAGGTTGGGCCCAAATGCGCTGCAGAACAGCGCTTTCATCTCGAACACGATATCGGCACCAAACACCGCATCAACTCCCTCGACGTCCAGGAGTGTGCTCAGCCCGTTTTCGTTCTCGATACCCTCCAGGTCGGTATTTGATGTTTTCAGCCCTGCACCCTTCAGGTGGAATCGGACGATGTTCTCAAGCTGTGGGATGAGGAAATGCACCGCCATGCCGAAATCACCCATGATCCCCCAATACAGCCCCTTACCGACCATGAGTGCTCGTTCTGGTGGCACCAAGGCCGATGCCTTGGCGAGCTCGACCAGATCCTGTTCCTTGTAGCAGTGCTCCCGTTGCAAAATGCTCAGTGCCGGCAGGACTCTTGTGACACAGCGAATCCTCATAGGTGGCGACCGGGAACGGCTCACGCGCTCGAGGCGTGATCATAGCCGCTATCCCTTACCGCGGCGCATTGTGTACCGCCTGATACCACGGCATAGCCAATGAGCTCTGGCAGCGCGACGGAGCTGATCCTGTCGACCTATTGAGTGCCTCGGAGCGAGAACAGCGCTCGAAGAGCTCCTCGCCGCACTCTAAGCCTGTACGCAAAAGCACGTTACCATTGCTGATTCAAAAGCAACGGAGACCACACGTGAGTAAGCCACCTATGAAAATCATCATCGAAGAATGGGACGGCGACGGCGCAATTCGAATTCCCGATGAGGCTCTGCAGGAGCTCGAGCTTGATGTCGGCGACTCGCTGTATTTGATAGAGGAGTTTGTCGGCAATACGCGCTGCCTAGTCCTATCAAAAAAGCCTCAGATCGTGGATCGCATAGACGAACGCACTGAAGCCTGGGATAGCGGACAACATCGCAACGCCTGGGAGAAATGAGGCCGCCGCGATTCGCTTGCGACATTCGCCTAAGGCATGAGCAGGCTGGGTCGAGCCGGGCTTAAGCCAGAAGGAGCGATACGCAAGGTAGCTTTAGCTTCGCAGCCCACAAGTTTCCTATCGAATCTCACACGAGAACTCCTCTCTCGAGCCGGCCGATAAGGTCGAGCACAGCGTTCGTCTCCACCCTCGTCCTCATCATATCCAGTGGACGAATCCCATCAAGCCCTCGATTTGATGAGTTCATCCATCTGACTGCAGCGGCTACATCGTTTTCGAATAGATAAAGGGCATTCTCAAAGACGGCTACCAATGCAACCAAACGGTCGCTTTCTACAGTGTTGAACCGCCTTGCTTTCGCTCTGCGCGACAACGTTGTGGGCGACACACAAATAGCCTTCACTTGATATTTTTTCTTCAAGGGCGGCAAATTCTCGGGGGTGAGCTCTGTGCTCGCCTATACTAAAAATGTAAATCATGCTGGTGAGCTCGCTTGGCAAAGCATTGATAAATATGAAAATTTAAAGGTTTGGGTTGCCTTGGAGGTTGTTGGTTAACCAATATTTCTCTGTGATGGTTTGGTGTCGTGACGAGGTTTTGATATGAACGTCTTGTTGAAAGAGCTTCAGGCCTATCATCATGAGGTGGCTATAAAAATCACTCAGATCAAAGAGTTGCTGAGGAAGATGAGGCATGAATCCGATGGTGCTGATGACTGCAAGCAGTTGTTCAAGATGCTGGAAGCCATGCATGGTGATGCAGAACGACACCACCATGAAAATGAAGAGCTTATTCGGCTGGCTTTGCTAGCGACTGAGGCACCGATCCACCAACGGGTCAAGGATATCGAGCGAGATCATCAAGCATTTGGGCGCATTGCTGGACAGTTGAAGATGTTGGAGGACACAACTCAGGAAACGAGAGTAATTGCTGACACTATCGATGACTTCATCAAAAAATATTTCGATCATATGGACTCGGAGGAAAATATTTTCTTTCCGGTGGCTGATAAGTGGCTGTCAGACGAGCAGTGGCAGGAAATAAAGCGTCAATGGCATTAATTGGAGCTCACCGTACACATTCAAAATTTAGCTACTACTTAGTCCGCGACCTAACAAAGTTATTATGTGGGTACCAAGTACCCCCCCCCAACTTCATTGACCCACCGGCGTGTCCGTATATCGACTGTTCTTCGTTGTAAGTCCCTTCGCGTTGACTCCTGTATTGACGACATAAAGTTCCAAGACTGTTTACGAACAGCCACATTTAGCACCACATTGCGTTTCGCTCGGCACACGCGTCATTAAGAGAGCTCGCACGCTGCATGGCGGCCATCTTTTCCGGGCGCCTCATGCGCTTCCATTTTTTGATGTCTTCCTTGGTGCGGCCGCTCAGGCATAGTTCGCTATTCAGTTGGCAAACGGAAATACAGGGGTTTTCGATATCCTTGGCCAGACTTCAACTCCCAGCAATGTTGGCGCCAACGCCGAATTGTAGTGGTCTAATGAAACCGGACACCCATTTAGGCGAGAATGCTCGCCAGATCGAGGTGTCAGATGACCAAACAACGCCGTTCCTTTTCTGCTGAATTCAAACGCGAGGCTGCCGACCTCGTGCTCAAGCAAAACTATAGCTACATCGAAGCTAGCCGTTCACTCGGCGTCGGCGAGTCGGCCCTGCGCCGCTGGGTCGATCAGGTTCAGCAGGAGCGCCAAGGCGTCACTCCGCAGAGCAAAGCGCTGACCCCAGAACAGCAGAAAATCCAGGAGCTGGAAGCCCGGATCGCCCGCCTTGAACGGGAAAAATCGATATTAAAAAAGGCTACCGCGCTCTTGATGTCGGAAGATCACGAGCGTACGCGCTGATCAATCAGCTGAGCGTCCATGAGCCGATTGATTGGCTGTGCAAGGTGTTTGAAGTCCCCCGTTCGTGCTACTACGCCCAGCGCCATAGGCGCCGAACGCCGGATGTCGAACGGCTTCGGTTGAGCAGCCGGGTGAGCGAGCTGTTCTCGCAAAGTCGCAGTGCTGCGGGCAGCCGCAGCATCCTGTCACTGATGCGTGACGACGGTGAGCAGCTCGGTCGATTCAAAGTGCGCAGCCTGATGCGCGAGCTTGATCTCGTCAGTAAACAACCCGGATCACATGCCTATAAACGAGCGACGGTTGAACGGTTGGATATCCCCAACATCTTGAATCGGGAGTTCGATGTTCCGGCACCCAACCAGGTGTGGTGCGGTGACATCACCTACATCTGGGCCCAGGGGAAATGGCATTACTTGGCTGTCGTGCTGGATCTTTGCACGCGCCGGGTGGTGGGCTGGGCGTTGTCGGAAAAGCCGGACTCCGATCTGGTTATTAAGGCGCTGGATATGGCTTACGAGCAACGAGGAAGACCTCAGGGACTGCTGTTTCACTCGGATCAAGGGTCGCAGTATGCGAGTCGTTTATTTCGCCAGCGGCTGTGGCGTTATCGCATGCGCCAAAGCATGAGTCGCCGGGGGAATTGCTGGGACAACGCGCCAATGGAGCGCGTGTTCCGCAGCTTGAAAACGGAATGGATACCGACCACGGGTTACAGAACGACTCAAGAGGCTCAGCGCGATATCAGCCACTTCTTGATGCATCGGTACAACTGGGTTCGACCCCATCAATTCAACGATGGGCTGGCGCCAGCTCGGGCCGAAGAAAAACTTAACGTCGTGTCCGGGATTAGTTGACCACTACAGATTGACCTACGTGCCGACGCAAGACTGACCCAACTCCAATCGGCAGAAATCCAGCTCAGGAAATGGTTCGCTAGGTATCGGACTGGGTCAGTGGCATCTCGGTGACTGGATCAATTCGGTGTCGGCGCCGACAAGCTGTTCTCATGAAGGAACGACCAGTTGGCATCACTGGCTTTTTGTCCGCTGCCACAGATCGTAAAGCGCAGATAGACACCGCTCAGATGCCGGTGGCGGGAAAACATCGACACTTGGCTATCCAGTCCTATGTAGTGGTCTTTGCGGTGGGTGGTTATCAGCCAACTCTGACCCGTCATTCATTACGTTAACGTCCCCAGAACTGCGCCGCCAGCAGTTGAAGGCGCTCGGCCAGTTTGGCGACATGGGCAGCAGTCGTGCGGCTCTGGCTACTGGCAAGCACGTTACTTTGGGTGGCTTGGCTGATACCTTTCAGGTTGCACTGGATACTGTCACCCACCGCGCTCTGCTCTTCCACGGCGGCGGCTATTTGCACACTCATGTCGCTGATTTCACCGACTCGTTGAGTGATTCCATCCAGCGCCCGGGCGGCAAACAGCGCCTGCTCAACACTGGATTCGGCCTTGCTGTGGCTGCGCTGCATCGCGACTACGGCGTCACCAGTCGAGCGCCGTAAAGTATCGATGGTTCCCTGAATTTCTGCGGTGGATTGCTGGGTGCGCGAAGCCAGCCCGCGCACCTCGTCGGCGACCACGGCGAAACCGCGCCCAGCCTCGCCGGCGCGAGCGGCCTCGATAGCGGCGTTGAGGGCGAGCAGGTTTGTCTGTTCAGCGATGCTTTGGATTACCTCGAGTACGCGGTTGATTTCTTGGCTATGTTGTTCCAATTGGTAAATCGCCGCGCCGGTCTGTTGCACCTCGATGGCGAGGCTGTCGATGTGCTGGCGGGTTTGCTCGACCAGTTGTCGACCTCGGTCGGTTTCTTGATTGGCCAAGCTCGCGGCGCTGGCGGTGAGCTGAGCGTTGCGCGCCACTTCCTGCACACTGCTGGCCATCTGGGTTATGGCGCTGGCCACCTGGGCAGTTTCCCCTTGCTGTTGTAGGGTAGCGCAGTTGTTGTTGTCCACTGCGGCGACGAGCTCTTCGGCTTCTTTGTTCAACTGACGGGCCGAGTCGGCAATGCGGCCGACGACGGCCCGCGTCTCAGCTTCGAGCATTTGCAGGGTGAAATCGATCTGTCCAAATTGGTCGCGGCGGCCGCTGTATAACATTTGGCTTAGCGGGTTATCGGCGATATTTTTAGCCTTTCGGGCAAGGGCGTCGAGGGGGCGCAGGCTGGAGAACAGCAGGCCGCCGAGCAAAAGGCTGAATAGCGACGCAGCGATGGCCGCATGGTTCCAAGAGAGGGCGCCCACCAAGCCTAAGGCGGTAAAGCCGAGTAGGTTCAGTCCAGTGCTAGCAAGTACTAAGCGCATGCCGACGGACAGTCGTGACGGACGCAGGCAGTGTGTTTTTTTACCGCTGCGCAACTGTGCATAGAGAAGTTCGGCGGCGTCTACAAGTGCTTTCGGTGGGCGCGTGCGAACCGATTGGTATTCCATTATTTCACCATTGCGCTGCATGGGCGTGGCGTAGGCGCTAACCCAGTAGTGGTCACCATTCTTACAGCGATTTTTTACAAGGCCCATCCACGAGCGTCCGGCCTTGAGGGTCTGCCACAGGTGTGCGAAGGCTTCTGGCGGCATATCCGGGTGACGCACGATATTGTGATTGACCCCAAGCAACTCGGCCTCACTGAAACCGCTGATGTTGATGAAATCCGGATTGACGTATGTGATGGCGCCCTTGGGATTGGTTGTTGAAAGAATGTTCGCATTGACGCTGAACTCGACAGCACGACCACTGACCGGAAGATTGATTTTCATTGTTTGCCTCCTGAGCTGATGGATAACCGCTGGGTGCCTACCGTGCTTACAGCAATGGACACCCAAGCCCCTCGAAACAGTCTTCTCCGCTGAACAACCGTTGCATCTGCGCAGCAGGTCTTGGTCGGCTAAACCAGTAGCCTTGGGCGTAGTGGCAGCCTTCACTGACCACAAAGTTGAGTTGTGCTGGGCTCTCGATGCCCTCGGCCACGACTTCTAGGCCAAGACTACGGCCGAGGCCGATGATCGCCTGGCTGATCGCGCTCTGTTTGTTGTCGTACGGGATGCCGCCGATGAAACTTTTATCCAGCTTGAGGATGTGCAATGGAAAGCGTGTGAGATAACCAAGCGAGGAGTAACCGGTACCAAAATCGTCCAGCGCCAACAAAACGCCAAGGCTGGCTAATTCGTTCAGACAGGCCAATGTGTCCAGGTCGTGATGCATCAGTTGGCTTTCAGTAATTTCCAGGATCAGGCTGGCAGGCGGTAGGCCGCTTTCTTGCAGGATGTCTATAAGACGGAGGGTGAAGTCGGCCTGCTGCAACTGGAGGCTGGAGATGTTCACCGAACAGCGCAGATGGTCATGTCCGGCCAGCTGCCAGAGGCGGGTCTGCTGGCAGGCTTGGCGCAATACCCATTCGCCGACGCGGATGATTTCCCCCGACTCTTCCAGCGCCGGGATGAACTCCAGTGGTGAGATCAAGCGTTCACCATGGCGCCACCGTAACAGCGCTTCGACCCCAGACATTAGGGGCGCCCCCTGGTCAAGACGATAGATCGGTTGGTAATGCAGTTCGAATTCATTGTGTTGCAGCGCCTGGCCCAGAGCGGACTCCAGTTCCAGATGGTGCTGTGCGGTGTCTTGCAACGCTTCGCTGTAGTGGGCGAACCGCGCCTTGCCGGCAGACTTGGCTCTGTAGAGGGCAAGGTCGGCGGCCTGCAAGACATCCAGCGCTTTACCGTTATCATGCAATGGGGCGATGCCGATGCTGGCACTGACCACCAGGGTACGACCGTCCATGTGCAGCGGTTGATGCAGGTTGTCGAGAATGCGTTGGGATATTTGCTCGGCGTCGCGGTCGCAGGTGAGATCATGAAGCAATACGATGAATTCATCTCCACCGAAGCGGAATAACTGATCGCTGGGGCGCAGAGCGCCTCTCAAGCGCTGTGCCACTTCTACCAGCACGCGATCACCGACGTTGTGACCGAGGCTATCGTTGATCAACTTGAAGCGGTCGAGGTCGATGAACAGCAGCGCCTCGTGAGCACCTCCCTTGCGCTGTTTCATGAAGGTTTTCTGCATTTGCTCATCAAGGCGCATACGGTTGGCCAGGCCGGTCAGCGGGTCATGGTGAGCGGCATGTTTGAGGCGCTGCTCGGCATCCTTGCGTGCACTGATATCGGACTGTGAGCCAGCCATGCGTAGCTGGCCTGGTGTCGTGACTTCCGCTACCCCTCGCACCAGTACCCAAATATAGCCACCGTTGTTTTGGCGAATGCGATACTCGTGGTGAACAGAAGATGTCTGCCCTTGTATATGGGCATCGATGGCCTGGCGAAAATCCGGTAGGTCGTCCGGATGCACGCGACCGAACCAACTGGCGCTGCTATCGCCGATGCTATCGCGGCTGAGGCAGAGCATGCTGGCCCAGCGCTCTGAAACGTACAGTCGATCCTGATCGACATGCCAATCCCAGATTCCGTCGTTGGCACCGCGTAGCGCACGGGCGAAGCGAGCCTCACTATCCTCCAGAGCCTTGTGCTGGGCCGCACTGTAGGTATCGATGGCCAAGGTCATGTCGAAGAACACCGCCTTCAACAGACTTGAATAGAGAGTGGCGTTTTGGCTTTCGCCGAACACGCTTTTAAGCATGTCGTCGAGGTAGAGACGGTAGCTGCCGAGATACCACTTCAACTCCAGGCCGACTTGTTGGTGAATCACACCGATGCGCAGGCGGCCGTTGACGTAGGTATCATTGTAGGGGCCGCCCCACAAACACTGGTAATACTCGGCCTGGCTGTGCTTCAAACGGGCGGTGACCTCCGGCGCACGAAGTAAGGCAGATGGCGTGGAGAATTTCGCCAAGTGACGGTACAAATGATCGACAAAAGCCTGCTGAGCTGGGGCCATGTGCTGAGCTGCTGCACCGAGTCGTTTGGCATCTTCGGCACTCCAGTCGAGAAAGCGAAAGCGTTCGACAATTTCCTCCTCATCGAGACGAATACGCCTGAGCAACTCCTCCAGATCTTTTTTCACCTTCATTCGCACACCTCGGTGTTTGTAAAGATTCCTTTCTGCTGACAAAAAAAAACGCCGTGACAACGAGTTCTGGTCAAGAACTGATGTCACGACGCTTCGTCTTTCAGGCCAATTATCCTGCTCGGCAAAGCCGGTTCCCGCGTTGGGCGGAACCTAATGATGGCATTTCTACATCATTTCGGATTGTCTGACAATCTATCCAGCAACGTTACTAATCGCCGCCGTAGCAGCCCCAGTTCGCGAGATTTGAAGGCGTGTCGAGTCTGCTCCAAAACCTCGGTAGCATCCAACAACGCAGCATGTACCAGCCCAGCCGACCCCAATTGTGCTTCACCGAGCCAGCGGCAAATCGGCACGGCACTACAATTACTCGGAGCGCTCAGCACCTCGCAATCTGGTGCTATATGAACCAACAATTGGCGCAATTGATCGGCTAGTTCTAGGTCGTTGCAAATAATTCGGGTTGTCTGGTTGGACTTGGTCATCAAACTGCATCCCCACAAGGTTGATGTACTGTTTACAACACCGTCCGTGGCGTTTTATTGATGCAAATCAATGTTGAAACCGATCCTATGGATACGTGTTGTTGATCGCTCGTTATCATGTCCCAGCGCCGAGTCGCCTTGGTCGACTGATACCCGATGCCTTGGCGGCCCGGGGTTGTTTTTCTATGTGCTGGTCTCCAAATTGTCGATCACTTGCCGTTGTATCGGCAGTCCGAGATTTACGCCCGTGAGGGCGCGGATCTGGAGCGCTAAACCCTGGCCGACTGGGTTCGCCAGAGCAGTCAATTGCTCAGACCGCTGATCAGCACCCTTGATCGCCATGTCATGAGCGGCCATAAAATTCATGCTGACTACACGCCAATTGGCGTGCTCACATCGGGCCACGATAAAACCAAACCGCTCGCTTGTGGACGTACGTGCTTGACGAACGGCCAGCGGGTTACGGATCGCAGGGAGCAACAAGCACGGCGAGTGATCTGTTGCTTTTATGGTGCGCCGACAGCCATTTTGAAAAGACCATGTCCCAGTTAAGGATTGAAACGTGCAGGTCAGCCAGGTGATGCCCGGGACGCGATAATGCGCAGGGTGAGTAGGGCCGCGCAGGTTAGTGGTGCAGAGCAAGTTCTGAAAATCAACTGCGGAATTGCTGCGCCGCGTAACCCATCGCTATCAAAGCTGCGTGCAACACGACAGTGAGTCAAATCCTTTGAAAATTTCCGAGAACCTATGGCATCACTCTTGCCTTCTGAAAAATCACATCAGCAGGATTCGCTCCTGCAAGGCAAAGGCGCCTGAACCCGCTGCGGATATTTTGCAGAGGCTTCAGGCGTTTTTTTTGGCTTCCGCATTGGAGATTCAGACACATGAAGTGGCTCACCTACCCTGCGTTCTTGTTGCTGCGTGAACTGGGCATTATCGGCATGATCCGCACGCTGTTAGCGATTAGCCTAGCAGGCGGCGTCCTGGCCGCTGCGACGCTGCCAACCGGGCCACTGTGGGCGGTGTTGGCCTACCTGATGGGGTAGTTAGCGCCCTCCCTGCTAATCCCCCGAAGGCCGGAGTCCAGCCAACCTTGGCGAGTGCGACCGGAGTAGGTTCGATCATTGGCAACCGAAAGAGCCAGGTCTATCACCTTTCGATGGGGTGCCCTGGGTATGGTCAGGTGTCTGAAAAAAATCAGATCTCCTTCACGTCAGAATCTGAGGCCCAGGCAGCGGGATATCGAAAGGCAGGCAACTGCAAATAGTTGCTGCTTGTTGAAAGTCGGCCTTGCGAAACCGAGCCGGCCCCCAACATTAGACTGAGACATGCGTCCTGTTTTTGCTATTTTCATACTTGATAACTTCATTCACCGCAGGCGGTTGCAGCTAAGGCTTGGACGCCCCCCTCTTTCACAATCCAATGAGCCAACCGCTGACTGCCAACCAGGAGTAACAAATTGCTGACCCGTCCCGACAAAAACGCGCTACGTGCGATGCTGGAATCGCAAGTCCAACAAAAACTACAGCACGACCCAAACGCTGTAACGACTTATGCAGCCAAGCCTGTACCAGAGCGCAAACCGTACACCAGCAAACCCACGGTTCAAGACAAGGCCTTTCACAAAGAGCTCGAACAGATGCGTGCCGATGCTGAAGCTGGAGTGTTACATACGCCTAAGCGCGAGTCTGAGGACGGAAACGCTCCTAGCCTTAGACTTGATGATTACCCGGGCCTGTAAAAAGTGCTGCTGAGAATCTACCGGCGGGAACAGCTTGCCGGCTGATGGAGTGTCGGCCACATTCACCACATCAGCCATCACTGCACACCACAGCTTAGTTATGGCTGCCATGCGGAATGAACGCGAATCAAATCGCCATATCCTGTGGGGCTATGTGATTGCAGCTAGAGCCCGAACGCAAGTTTCAGTTCACTCGGTTGCGCCCGCTGCGCTTGGCTAGATAGAGCGCATCATCGGCACGAGTCAGAAGGCTTTCCACATCGTCACCCGCTTTGGTGAGGGCGACACCAAAGGACGCGGTTACAGTGTCTAGCACCTCATCCGTGCCACGAACCTTGATCCGCAAAGCGGCGATCGTGCGTTCAGCCCAAGTGCGGGCGACCTCATCCACGTTCTCGCATGCCGAGATCATTCTCGAACAGTGAATAGGCTGCATCCAGGACGCCAACAAGCTGACCAAACGATCACTTTCCATGGTGTTTAATCGCCCCGCTGCTGCCCTTCTGGAAAGTGTCGACGGTGAAATGCACAAGGATTGGCGAAGGCGGCTCTCTGGGATATCCAGAATGACTGCCAGCCGTTTATAGAATGCGATAGGCAACCCTTGGAGAACCCACTGTTGCAGCTGCGCACCGCGTGGAAGCATGCCCATCATTGCCCACACGTTGTCGGGAACGATACTGACTGGGTCGTACTCCTTGATGGAAAGACTCATGAGCAGAACGTACCTCTGGGAAATGGAATAGAGGGTGCCGGCCGATTTTGTTCACGGTGAACGACACAGCCCCGCAGCGTTGTGGAAAAGAGCTCACTAGACATCACCTTTCAGGCTGAGCGCTCAGCCGAGACAGGACAGACAAATACCTGCTTTGCGAACAGTCTGTCCTGCTCATCAGTTTTCGCGGGGTATCACCTCGATACAACGCGCCTAGCTTTGATCGAGCGCTCAATATTCAAGGCACTGATGTGATCCACCAGGAACTGCGCATCCTTTGCAACGCCGGAAAAACGACCGGAACCCCAAGTGTATAACCAAGGCAATCCAAGGAAATACAAACCAGGTTGCGTTGTAATTCCTCGTTGATGCCCCGGGTGTCCGCGACCATTGAAGACAGGGGCTTCTACCCAAGTAAAGTCGGGGCTGAATCCGATGCACCAGATGATGCTGGTGATGCCTTCGGCATCAAGAT
The DNA here is from genome assembly GCF_059716155.1 of Pseudomonas sp. LBUM1649. Lineage (NCBI taxonomy): Bacteria > Pseudomonadati > Pseudomonadota > Gammaproteobacteria > Pseudomonadales > Pseudomonadaceae > Pseudomonas > Pseudomonas sp. LBUM1649. Next base: position 3,276,871 of record NZ_CP166807.1, on the reverse strand, counting down.
CCAGTTCGCTGCGCTCTGATTCTGGTACCCAGGTTGGCTCGTAAGGCTCGCCGACTGGAGCATCAATCCCCTGTTGCTCAATGTACTTGTCGATAGACGCGTTGATCCGGTTGTAGACCGCATCCGCATTGTCGAGGCTCTCTCTCAGGTTGTGGGCGAACTGCAGGCGATTGCCCTGCATGCCATCGAGTCGACCAAGCAACTCCATGCCATCGCGAGCAAAGTTACGAAGATCAATGTCACGCCCGCCATCACGCCCCGTGACGTAGTGGTTGGTGTTATCGCGCACGCCTTCACGCAATGGATGAGTGTCGACGCCGATCTCGTAGTACCCCATCTCGGCTAGCCAATCGACCACGTCCTTGCCACGATAAAATCGTGCACAACGCGGTGCATCACCGACCGCCAAATAGACCTTACGACCGGCCAGATGCAAGTCTTCGGCGATTTGTGCTCCAGACTGCCCGGAGCCGACCACCAACACATTGCCAGCGGGCAAAGCTTGTGGATTGCGATATTGCTCGGAGTGAAGCTGATGAATACCCGCCGGCAAGCGTTCGGCCAGACGCGGAATGATTGGCGTATGATAACCACCCGACGCGACAATCACCTGATCGGCACTGAACTCGCCTTGTGAGGTGTGCACTTCGAAACCACCTGCGGTACGTGGAACCACGCGCTGCACAGTAACGCCCTCGCGTGCTGGAGCATTTACCGATTGGACGAAGCCGGCCAGATACTGATTGATCTCGTCCTTTTTCATAAAGCCATGTGGATCACTGCCCTTGAACTCTTCGCTGTAGGTGTAACCCGGCAGTGCACATTGCCAATTGGGCGTCACCAGGCTGAAGGCATCCCAGCGCTGATTGCGCCAAGTGTGGGTTAGGCTGTGCTTTTCCAGTACCAGGTGATCGATACCCTGCTGTTGCAGGTAGTAGCTGGCGGATAACCCGGTCTGCCCGCCGCCTACGACGATCACGCTGTGGTGTGGAGGTTTGATGGAAGTGGGGTGACTGCTCATGGGAACTCCGGTACTGGATGGCATAAGGGTTAAGTGAAAGGCGAATGGTCAGAAGGAACTCCAGCCTGCGCGGTTTACCTGGCCAGCGCCTTCGGTGCGCATACTGATAATGTCCACTTGCCCGGCAGTGTCAGGCGGTGCTTCGAGATAACTGGCTTGGCCCTTGAGCGAGCTCAAGGTGTCCATGGCAGAACTGCAGTAAAAACCCTTGACCTGCTTGACTCGCTCCGAGGCGTTATTCAATGCGTCCTCGATGCGCTGTAGAAAGTCCGGCAACGAGTAACAGGCCCCCTCCTCCAGGTATTGGTAAATCACGGTCGAAGGCGAATAGCCGGTCGCTTCCTTGCCATTGGGCCAGCGAATTTTGAAATTGACGGCGGGCATGTCAGTGCTCCTGTTGATGACGGTGTAAAGGGCTCAGGTCGAGATCGGGATAGCTGAAACCGGTGAATGCCTGATCGCGTAGGCTCCAAAAATCGCAGCGCTGTGTATCGAGCGCTATGTTCAGTACACCGCTGTCATTGACGTGACCAATGCGCTCGCAACGCACGCCTTCGAAGGCGAAGGCAGACTGCACGTGAGACCAGTCACGCTCATCGAGGGTCAGCAAAAAGCCGTAGCTGGGAAAGACCTGCAACCAACGCGCGAGGTCTGTATCCGGCGGACATGGCAACGTGCTCAAATCGATGGTTGCGCCGCAGCCGGTGGTCTCCAGCAACATCAGTAAGCTACCCAGCACTCCGGCATTGCTGATGTCTTTAGCCGTCAGAAGCAGCTCGGCTTCGGCCAAGCGCGGCAACACGTCGAGCTTGCTACGTAACCGCTCAGCCGGCACGCCTTCGAAAGCCTTCCAATAGGTGCTGTCGGCGTGCCAACAACCTTCAAGATCTACCGCCATGGCGATGACCTGTCCGGGAGCAACATGTAGTGTCGACAACAGTTTCTGTGCAACTCCGGTAATCGCCACCGCCAGCGCTGTCGGATGTCCTGGCGCCAAGCTGGTGTGCCCACCGGCTAGCAATAATCCGTAGGCTTCGCAGGCCGCACGAATTCCCGCTAACAGAGGCTGTGCGGCGGTGCAGTCGTGATGCCAGTAAGCGTTGACTATCGCAGTAGCCCGCCCGCCCATCGCCGTGATATCGCTGACATTGGCCATGACGGCTGACCATCCGGCAAACCAAGGTTCCGACTCAACGAACGCCGGCAACATCCCTTCGATGGCCAGCAACTGGAAATGATCGCCGCAGGCAATCGCTGCGGTGTCGTCGCCAGCCAAGGCGTAAAGCTGTGCGCGAGTCAGGGGTTGCTGTGCACGGCCAATGACCGTTGCCGGTTGCTGGATCGCCTGTTTCGAGCGCATCGCCGGGGTGGTGCGCAAGGTGTCGAGCAACGCCGACAAATCAAGTTCTTCAGCCATGACGTGGCACCTTCACCGTACGCAGCGAGACCTGACGCGGCATCAAGGGATAGCTCGATAAGTCCGCTTGCATCAGGCAATGGGGCTGGCCAAGCAGCTGCATATGCTCAAGGGTTCGCCAGCGCAGGCTATGGAAGTAGGTTTCGTTTTGCGCCTGCACCGTAGCGCGAAACATTTCGCAGCCTAGATCCTTGGCCCGGGATACAGCTTCGTTGACCAGCGCCTTACCAATCATGCTGTGACGCCGATACGCCGGAGCCACACACAAGCGCCCGCCAAACCACTGGCCCGGCTCGGGTTGATAGATACGCACGGCGCCCACCACCTGATCGGCGATCCCGCAATTTCCGGCAAGCGCGACAATCGCTACGGCCTGGAAATCATGGCTGTCCTTGTCCTGTGCCAGCAGTTGTTGCTCGTCAGAAAACACCGCACGTCGCAGGGCGAAGTACGCCTGTTTCTCCCAGTTTTCGCTGGTGGGCTTGACCAGTAACTCACCCGCGCGAAACGGTTCAAAGGTGCTGTCGACCAAAGCAAAGGCGAGATTGGGCATGGAAGTACTCCGGCTTATTCGTAGCTTTTCAGGGCCGAGCACGCACCGCATTTGGCGCAACCGGCGTTGATCTGATCCGAGTGCAAACCGTGACGACGCAGGCTTGTACCGATCTGCGGATAAAGTCGGGCCATCATTGCGCTGTCGGGCTTCGGGTGATGGGCCAGTGGGGTGCCGTCGATGGGTACAAACGGCACTACGAAGGGGTACACACCGAGTGCGCACAGGCGTTCGCTCATCTCGCTGATCGCAGCTTCGCTGTCCCCCAGGCCAGCGAGAATGTAGGTGCTGACCTGGCCCCGGCCGAAGACCTCCACCGCCGCACTGAAGGCTTCGAAGTAGCGACTAAGGGGGACTTCGGCCTTACCGGGCATGATCCGTAGGCGCACTTCATCAGTGACCGCCTCCAAGTGCATCCCCAGTGATACCACGCCGCTGTCGGCCAGACGCTGGAACCAGCGATCGTCGTCCGGCGGCTCGCACTGGGCCTGAACCGGGAGATTGACGGCGGTCGTTACCGCTGCGGCAGACTCGCACAATATCGCTGCACCACGATCCGGGGTCTGCGGCGTGCCGGTGGTCATCACCATGTGTTTGACGCCATCGAGCTCGACTGCCGCTTTTGCTACTTCAGCCAATTGCTGGGGACGTTTGCGGGCAATGGTTTTGCCGGCCGCAAGCGACTGTCCTATGGCGCAAAATTGGCAGGACGTTGAGCGATCATTGAAGCGAATGCAGTGCTGCAACACTGTGGTCGCAAGGACATCGCGACTGTGCAGCGTGGCGATTTTCCAGTAAGGAATGCCGTCGGCCGTACTCAGACCATAGAACCTCGGAACACCTGGCATCTGCACCTGGCCGACCTGCAAGCCTTCACGAAAAATCAAAGCCTGGCTGCCATCGGCGTTTGGTTGCGCCTGATAGGGCGAATATTGCGAGGCCTGATTGAGGATCGGCACCATCATGGTTCGATTGCCGAAGCTCAGTGCCTTGTGGTCTGACGGCCCCGCTCCACCTTGACGAGACAAACCGTTCTGCGCCGCCGGCCATCGCACGCCATGGCATTGCAGCTCGGCCAGCAGCTCATTGGTTTGCATGATCGAGCTCCTCGGCAACTGCCGGTGCGAGATGCGCACTACGGTCATGTACATGCGCGGTGGGCGTGCGGTCGATCAGCAGACTGAGCAGTTCCGGACGGCTGTAATGCCCGACCGAATCCATCATGCGTTTACGCTTATCAATCAGTGCCAGATCGAGATCGGCAATCACCACCCCCTCGCCTGTGCGCAGCGGCTCACCGATTAATTTGCCTTCCGGAGAAACGATCGCGGTAAAACAACCACCGGAGATTGGGCCCAGCCCACAACCGGTCTCCTGCATGATCTGCCCCTGCTGATCCGCATCCAGCCAAGCGGTAGCGTTGACCACGAAACAGCCCGACTCCAAGGCGTGATGACGTATAGTGACTTCAATCTGTTCGGCAAAAATGTCGCCCACCAACGACCCTGGAAACATCGCGGCATGTATCTGCTCGCCGTCTGCCATCAAGGCGTAGCGAGCCAGCGGGTTGTAATGCTCCCAGCAAGCAAGTGAACCGATGCGACCCACGGCGCTGTTGATGGCGCGCAGACCCGAACCGTCGCCTTGCCCCCAGACCATGCGCTCGTGGTAGGTCGGGGTAATTTTGCGGCGGTGCTGAATCAAACTGCCGTCGGAATCGAACAGCAATTGGGCGTTGTAGATGGTGCCGCCATCGCGCTCATTGACGCCGATGGAGACCACCATGCCAGCTTGCTTGCAGGCCTCGCCAATTGCATGCGTGGCGGCGGATGGCACCGTGACGGATTGATCCAGTAACTTGAGGTGTTGTGCGCCCATGGCAAATGCCGGTTGCACGAACGAAAAATAGGGGTAATAAGGCACCACCGTTTCCGGGAATACTGCGAACTGCACGCCTTGTCGACCGAGGGCAATGATCTGTTGGCAGACTTTGTCTACGGTGCATTCGCGGCTGTAAAGCACCGGGCTGATCTGTACGGCGGCTGCGCAAATGATGGCCATGATGAGTCCTTGTTGTGGGGTGATTTGAAGAAACAAACCTGTGGGAGCCGGCTTGCCGGCGATGGGGGTTGGCCAGGTGAATTACTGTTGACCGATCCGTTACCATCGCCGGGCAGGCAGGCTCCCTACGGGATATAAATCAGGCAGTCCAGGTATCAATGATCATTGCGCCTTCGCGGCGCATTAGTAGGCGCAAGTCCATCACGTCGAGCGGATTGATTGGGCGGATACCTTCAATCAGGGCTTTTTCGGTTTGGCCGTACAACGCTTGCAAGGCGAAACGACAGGCGTAGACCTCACCACCCTCTTCCATGAACTGCATAAGCTGCTTGTTCACGGCCAGGTGACCAGGGAACGCTTCGGCTCCCAGCGTCGGGAACCCGCGCTGCACACCCAGTTGCACGCCTGGCCCGTATAGCAGGATTTTGGTTTCAAACCCTTTGCGCAGCAGTCGTTTGGCCTGAAGCATGTTGACCAATCCAATTGAGCCCTCAAAGGCGATGGTGTGAAAGGTGATCAGGACTTTCTCGCCGGGCTCGGCCTTGATGTCTTCGAAGACTTTCTCTTCGTAATTGACCAGGAAGTCGCCGTCTTTGTAATGGGGGATGTCCACGGTTGGCATAGTGTCGCTCTCCAGTTTCTTCGTGCTTGAACGCCAGCCGTTGTTGGCTGCCGGGTTGCAGGAGATAGAGCGAACGTCGTGCCAGAAAACAAACAATAATTTTTCTGCCTGGCAAGTGCCTGATTACATTGAAGATGCTGATCTGATCCGGCTTTTTATAATGGATCTGATGCTATCGGCCAATTACGTACTCCCGTAGAAATACGAATATTCGTAGAACCAAACCACGAGATTTCGTAGCCATGACTAAATCAGACTCCCTCAATGGCTGGGCCGACCTGGCTTATTCGTCCCGGCACATGGTGTTCGAACATTGCGCGGAAGCCATTGCACTGCTCAATCCGTTTGCCGATCGGCTGGGCGACCTCAACATTGCCACCTGCAAATTGCTCGGCTACCCCCGCCAGGAGTTGCTGGAATTGCCGGTGAGCAAGTTGTTTGGCCATCAGCTCGCGGATCTGATTGTGTTTACCCAGGCCGTGATGGATAAGGGTCGTGGCTGGAGCGATGAGTTGAGCTGCAACTGCAAGAGCGGCGAGCGCATCGAGCTGGAAATCTCTGCCACCACCTTGCAGATTAAGGGCGAGCAACAGCTCATTCTGGTGATGCGGGAGCTCAGTCACGAGAAGTACCAGCGTGACCAGGCACACACCGAACGCACGATGCGCGGTGGGCTGATCGAGTGGCGCAATATCCTCAATCTTTTTGAGGAAACCGAACGCGATAACAAGCTACTGCTGAGTTCCGTGGGCGACGGTATCTACAGCATCAACAGCGAAGGGCTGGCTACATTCGTCAATCCGGCCGGGGCACGCATGCTGGGGTGGGAAGCCCAGGACATGATTGGCAAAAACATTCACCGCATTCACCACCACACCCACGCGGACGGCAGTCACTACCCAGTCGAAGAATGCCCGATTTACAAAGCCGTGCGCGATGGCGTAGTCCACGAGGGACGTCAGGAAATGTTCTGGCGCCGTGACGGCAGTTCCTTTCCAGTGGAATTTACTAGCACTCCTGTGATTTCCGATGGTCGCATCGTCGGCGCCGTTGTGGTTTTTCGCGACATCACCGATCGACGCACCACTGAAAATCAGCTACAAAGCGCCCTTGAAGAACTCAAGATGCTCAAAGATCGGCTCGAAGAACAAAATGCGTACCTGCAGGAAGAAATTCATATTGAACACAACTTTCGTGAAATCGTTGGCCAGAGTGAGCCGATCAAAAAAATCATCAAGCAAATCGACGTTGTTGCCCCCACTGATGCCAGCGTGCTGATCAATGGTGAGTCTGGTACTGGCAAAGAACTGATTGCCCGCGCCATCCACCAGGCCAGCCGTCGCAATGCCAACCCGTTGATCCGGGTTAATTGCGCAGCAATCCCTGCGGAATTGTTCGAGAGTGAGTTCTTCGGACATATTCGTGGCGCCTTTACCGGTGCAGTTCGGGATCGCGCCGGTCGTTTTGAACTGGCCGACGGCGGCACCCTGTTCCTCGACGAAATCGGCGAAATCCCCTTGGAATTGCAGAGCAAACTGCTTCGGGTTTTGCAGGAAGGCCAGTTCGAGCGAATCGGGGAAGAACGCACCCGGAAGGTCGATGTACGGATCATCGCCGCGACGAATCGCGATCTGCGTCAGGAGGTCGCCGCAAAGCATTTCCGTGAGGATCTGTACTTCCGACTCAACGTTTTTCCTATCAAGTCTCCTGCGCTATGTGAACGCCCGATTGATATTGCACCTCTAGCCGCTCACTTTCTCAAGCAAATCGGCAAACGTCTGAACATGCCGGGAAGGCGCCTACGCAACAGAGATATCGAGCGATTGCAACGCTATTCGTGGCCGGGCAATATTCGCGAACTGCAAAATGTCATCGAGCGCGCGTTGATCACGTCGATTGGAGCGGATTTAAACCTGGATTTACCGGATGAGTCGGGCGAGCAGAATTGCCCTTCTCCCGACATTGCTGGCCAGACCATATTTACTGATGCACAAATGCGCGAACTAGAGCGCAGCAATATGCAAGCCGCACTGGCCCTGGCAAAAGGCAAGCTTTTCGGTAAAGGAGGCGCCGCTGAAATCCTGGGAATCAAACCTACGACACTTGCCTCCCGACTCAAGCGATTGGATCTCTAAGAAGAGAACAACATTGACTCACCCGCCAGGGAGCGCATCTGCCGAAGTCATCTTGTCCGGTAGCAGTTACTGATTTAACTGGCGCACTGCCCTGCCATGTTGGTAGTTCAATGTCCCGCGTTCTTGCCCTGCACAGGCAACCTCAAGTACTTGACAGGCCTGTTGAAGCATCTGGCCCGGCACATTCGATCTATACCGCCAGAACGCAGCATGGCACCTGATAAAGAATGTGCTCGGTCGTGCTGCCCAGAAGCTTGTCCACCCCATGGCACTGTACTCTGCCCATCACGATCACATCCACGTTGTGCTCATTGGCAAACTCACTCAACGCCGTGACCGGATTTCCCTCAACGAAATGTCGATGGTCCGAGGGCACCCCGAATCGATCTGCCAACCCAAGGAAAGACGTTTCCAGGTCCCGGCGGAGCGCTTTGGTCAGGTCAGCGAGCGTCAGGCCACCCATGTCGGCAAGAAAAGCGGCCGAGATATCGCAGGCGTACAGCAAATGCAGCTCGGCATTGCACTGCATGGCAAGACTGCAAGCCTGCTTGATAATTCGCTCATTCAGCTCGCTGTTGGCTGACTCGATATCCGACACTTCGACTGCCGCTACAACCTTGCGGGGTAAAACGAATCCGCTCCCGCCCACCAGGTAAACTGGTACCGGGCAGTGACGTAGCAAGTGCCAGTCCAACGGGGTGAAGAAGGCCCGTTTCAGCGCGGACTCATGCTGAACCTCCTTGATCAACAAGTCGGGCTGCATGTCTGTGACGTGATCAATGATGTCTTGCTTCAGGTCCTCAGCCCAAGCCACCTCGGTGGTGACCTCGATCCCTCGACCTCGCAAATTCCCGGCCTGAGCCTTGAGCCAGTCGCGATGGTCCTGCAAGTAGCGCTCCCGAGCCAGTTCTCGATCGCCTTCTTCAAGCAGCGATAACCATTTGAACGAGGGGATCAGCGCCGCTATATGCAAACTCGCGCCGCTTGCCTTGGCCAGCGCTGCCGCATGATTCATGGCCGGGGAATGGCGCAAGGCCGGGTTGATGATCAGTAACAGACTTTGATACTGGCTCATGATAAATCTCCAGTGGGTTGGATATTCGATGCAAGCCGCCGCTGTAGACGTCCGCTATTTGCCACCAATGTCCATTGCCTTCCTCGGCCTGGAGGTCATGCCCGCGACCTGACTGCCAGAAGACTGCCTGGCACTGAGTACAGCGCTCGCTCCGTGTTGCTACCGATCAGCCGATCGACCCCCGCCCGGTGCACGGTGCCCATCACCACGACATCGGCCAGGTATTGCTCGACAAACTCACTGATTACCGGCACTGGCAATCCCATGACGAAATGCCGGCGCTCCGGTGGTACGCCGTAGCGCTCTGCCAGTGTGATGAACGCCTGGTGCAAGGATTGACGCAGCTCCTCTATGAAGTCTACACCCCACCCGCCCCCGGCCAATGGTGCATCGCCGTTGAATGCGGGTGATAAATCATAGGCGTATAGCAGGTGTAACGGCGCATCGCATTGCAGGGCCAGGGCGTTGGCGGTCTGGATGATGGTGTCGTTCAAACCGCTGATCTGTGTTGAGGGATCGAACGGATCCACTGCCGCCACGATTCGGTGCGGCAAGCTGTAACGCGCGTGGTTGACCAGATGCACGGGGATCGGGCATTCACGCAACAGGTGACAGTCAAGCGGGGTAATGAACACTCGCTTGAGCACAGGTTCAAGGGTTACGTCCTTGATCAACAGGTCGGGCTTCAAATCTTCGACCGTCTTCAGAATGTCCAGCAGCGGATGGGTGGTAAAGACGACTTTGACCGTCACTTCCAGCCCCAGCTCGCTGAGCCGATCGAACTCTTCGGCCTCCCAGCGACGGTAGCGATGCAAATAGCGCTGATGCTCCGCATCGTCGAGTTTTTCTTGCCATAAATGAACCACAGGCGCCGGTTCGACATAGGCCCTCACATCCAGGACAGCCCCGGCTGCCTTGGCCAATGCGGCGGCACGCAGTTGGGCAGGAGACTGATGCAGGGTTTGGTCAGCGATCAGCAGAAAACGTTGATATTGACCCATCACACACCTCCGTTCGACTCCGGCCATCGAGTGCCGGCATGTTTCAAGACTGCGCTCGTTCACTCTGCGCAGTTTGATTTACATCAATCACACGCAAACCAATGCCGCCGGCACAGCTGTCTGATCCAGATCCGATTCAAGCCCTCAGGATTGCAGCATTCTTCCGGGCTTTATCGCCAGCAAACTGCACGGCGCCCGATGCAGGAGTTGCTCGGCCGTGGTTCCCAGTAACTTGCTCATGCCCTTGTGCTGCACCGTGCCCATGACAATGATATCGGTGTGATGCTCGCCGACATAATCACAAATACCAGGCACGGGTGAACCCTCTATGTAGTGACGACGCTCTGGTGGTACGCCGTGGCGTTCAGCGATGGCGGCAAATGCCTCATGCTGGGCCGATCCCAACATTTCATAGATCCCGGTGGCCAGCGGCAATGCGCCAAAGCCCATGTCCTGGACGTATACCGCTGTCCAGTCATAGACATGCAGCAGCTCGAGACTGGCATCACAGACGGTGGCCAGTTTCGCCGCGGCGTCGATGATCTGGTCGTTGAACACGCGGTCCTGATCTTCATCGCGCAACACATCGATGATGGCCAGTACGTTGCGTGGCCGGGCATTCAGCGGCGTAGTCACCAGGTGCACCGGCACGGGACAATCGCGCAGCAGCTGCCAATCCAGCGGTGTGAAAAACACGCGCTTGAACGCCGGTTCTTCCTGGGCGTCCTTGATGATCAGTGCCAGCTCAATCTCATTGATGAAGTGAAGGATCTCCTCGTACGGATGCTGCACCCACACGACCTCGGTGGTGACCTCTACGCCATGCTTGCTCATCAAGTCGGCCTGATCCGCGAGCCATTGCCGATGGGTTTGCAGATAGCCGTCCCGGGCCAGGCTGAATTGTTGCGCAGCGAACAGCCCCGCCACCGCCAAGGCCTGTGAATAGTCGAACGCGACAATGTGCAACGGCAAATGCATCGCCAGCGCCAATGCCGCGGCACGGTCGAATGCCGGGGTTCGGGTCATGGCTGAGGGAGCGATCAAGAGTAACCGTTGAGTCTGCGACATGGGGCACCTCGGCGCGCGGCCATTTCAATTCAGTGGTAGAGCCACAGATTGATTGCTCCCTGTTCCCACCACTTGATTTTTGTCAATTACGTACGCGTTGTTCGTCAGTGCAGCCCCATGCCCGCCCACATCGCCAGGGTCAGCAAAACCTGGCCCGGGATCACGTAGGCGGCGAACCGCCGCCCGCCGCTGATCCACGCCACCACGCATTTACTGATGGAGTTGCTGCTGATCGCGATAAGCACAGGTCCGACAATGGCATCGAAAGGCAACTGACCGGACTTGGCCAGGGTGGCAATCGACGCCGTTGAAGCGTGCGCATCGGCAAAACCACTGAGCGTGGCTGTCAGCATCACCCCCACCTGGCCGAAATGACTGAGCATCACAGACGAAACAAAGGTGATGCCGGTCATGGTCAATGTGACGATCAAGGCCAGTTTGAGGTTGAACGCACCGCCGACCTTGATCGGCTGGTTGGCCCCGCTCGCCGGCCCGACGAACATCAGGCACAAGCCATATAACGCTGCCGCGACAGCGCCAGCTGTCAGGGGCCCCCACATGTGACGTAGCAAACCGGTATCGACCGCCCCCAGGATCAGGCCGACCTGAGTGACGGTAGCCATATTGGAAAGAACCGCGGCCGCGGCAATGACCTTCATTTTCTCGGGCTGCCGGGCGACGAGGTGGCCCATGGCGGCAATCGTCACGGTGCTGGAGGCAAACCCGGAGGCAATGGCGCTTATCGCATAACCGTACCGGGTGCCCAGGGTCCGAACTGCAATATGCCCAATGGCCCCCACCGCCATCAGCAGTACCGTCAGGCTGCAAATAGTGCGCAGATTGATCGCAGCGTAAGGGCCGATAAAGCGGTCCGGCGCCAAGGGCAGCACGACCAGCGCAGCAGTCAGCAGGATCAGTCCGTCACCCAACTCCGCTTCGGTCAATTGACTATGGGCAAAGTAATGCAGCTTCTTTCGATAGGCCAGCAGCCCTACTATCACCACGCCTATGGCAATCGCGAGCTCGGGGCTCGTGCCACAAAACGCCCCCAGTACCAACACCGCAAACAACGCCACCTCGCTGGTCACACCGGGGTCGTCGCTCAGGCTTCGCCAATATGCAACGGTGACGAGCACGCCCAGTGCGATGGCAATGATGCCTACCAGCAGGCTGCCACCGACCTGCATCGTCACATATCCCAACAACGCGGTAATCGCGTAGGTCCGTAAACCGGCACAAGCGCGGGTCTCCCCCTGCCCCTTGTGCCGTTCGCGTTCAAGACCGATGAGCATGCCAATCCCCAGCGCCGCAGCTGCACCTGCCAGCCGATGGTTTCGTTCATTGGGTTGTCATCTGCTTGAGTTGCGCCTCGCTCCGGCCCACATCGTTACTCCACGAGGTCGGCGCAGATCTGTTTGCCATTGGGGTAAGCAGTATGTCGGTAAGGTATCCATCTTGTGTCGTCTGCCGGGCCTGCGCTACCTGGCCAGACATGTGGCGCTTCGATACGTGCCTTGAGTTGGCCAACGAAGGCCTCAGCTTCTCCCAGACTGTTGAAGTTCACTTTCAAGGCGTCCATGCACACGACCCAGCAATGGCTTGCCGGTTTCTCCGTGATATCAATGTTCATAGAGTCCTCCTTACTGCTTCGAGAATCAGCGCGCACCGCCTCACGGCGTAATAGCGACCTTCATCACACCGTCTCGTTGGTGAGCAAACAATTCATAGGCCGCTTCAATATCATCGAGTTTGAAACGGTGGGTTACCAGCGGCGACAGGTCCACGCCTCCGCTCTGCACCACCGCCATCAAGCGCCTCATGCGCTCCTTGCCGCCCGGGCACAGGGTGGTGACAATGCTGTAGTCCCCCAACCCTGCAGCAAAGGCATCAAGGGGAATGCGCAGATCGCTGGAGTAGACGCCGAGGCTCGATAGTCGCCCCCCCGGACGCAGTACGCGCAGGGCGGATTCGAAAGTGCCTTGGGTGCCCAGTGCCTCGATGGACACATCGACACCACGGCCATCGGTCAGCGCCATGATCTGCTCGACCACGTTGCCGTCCTTGAAGTTGACGACATGGGTCGCGCCCAATTGTCGAGCAACGCTCATCCGCTCGGCAACGGCATCCACGCCAATGATCGTTGTCGCACCTTTGAGCCGTGCACCCGCCACCGCGCAGAGGCCGATGGGACCCAGGGCAAACACGGCAACGGTATCGCCGATATGCACCTCGCCGCGCTCTGCCCCGGAAAACCCGGTGGACATGATGTCCGGGCACATCAATACCTGCTCGTCACTGAGCCCGTCAGGAATCGGGCACAAATTGGCAAGGGCGTCCGGTACCAGCACGTACTCGGCCTGGCAGCCGTCAATGGTGTTGCCGAACTTCCAGCCGCCGGTAGCGCGAAAGCCATGGCGGGTGTCTGGTCCATCCTGGGAACCACAGCCACATAAACAAGCGTAACTTTGCCCGCTGGGCGTGATGGCACCGGCAATCACCCGCTGCCCCTCGACAAAACCACGCACCTGCGACCCCAGTCGCTCAATGACGCCCACTGGCTCGTGGCCCACGGTCAGCCCTCTGGCTACCGGATACTCACCGCGCAGGATGTGCACGTCGGTACCGCAGATGGTCGTGGTGGTGATACGGATCAATGCATCCAGCGGTCCGACTTCAGGCACGGGCTTGTCTTCCAACACGATCCGATTCTTTTCAACGAAAACAGCCGCTCTCATGGTTGCCATGGTGCTCCCTCATTTACCGTACGTAAGCCAACGTTCAGCACGAGCCCACAGACTGCGCCGGTGAGACGGACGAAAGATTGATCATGGTCAACAATTTCGTCACTGGCCGACGCACGGACAACCGCATGTCGGGCAACATCATCCTTCCCTCCTCCATTTGACAAAGATCAAACCCGTTGCCCCGGACAGGGGCAGGCTAAATACAAGGTTTCAGTGCCCAATCACGCCGCAACCATTGGGGCAAACCGTTGCGCGACACCTACCGGAGATTTGTCATGTCGGATCAATCACGTTTCATGCTGGTCGTCTCGCCGCTCATGCAAAACAGCCCTGCCTTCGACCGGGCCGCCGCACTGGCCAAGGCTTCGGATGCAGCGCTGCACATCGTCGCGTTCGACTATCTTGAAGGCCTGGCGACTGCCGCAATGGTCAACGAACAGGCGCTGGAACAGATGCGCCTGGGCTATGTCGAGCGCCATCGCCAATGGCTCGAAGACCAGGCCCGCCCCATGCGCAAGATCGGTGTGCACGTCACCACTGAAGTGGTCTGGGTGGAAAGGCCCTTGGAGGAAATCCTCATTCACCTCAGGGAACAGCCGATGACCGTGTTGATCAAGGCGCTGGAGCACGAATCCCGGCTGTCACGCCTGATGTTTACCCCACTGGATATCCACTTGCTGCGTGAATGCCCGGTGCCGCTGCATTTTGTCAGCCATATGCACCACGCATTGCCGCGCAGGATCGTCGCCGCTATCGACCCTTTTCATCGTGATGGCCAATACGAAGGCTTCAACGACAGGATTTTGCGCGAGGCAGCAAAACTGGCCACCACCTGCAACGCCGAGCTCGATGTGATCTACGCCCATGATCTTTCATCCATCAGCGCAGACGAGTTCGGTTTCAGCAATGGCTCGGCGTTTTTCTCCTCTGGTAAAGCCAAGACCCTGTTCGACGCGCAGGCGGACGCATTCCGGGATCTTTCTGAACGCAATGCAATCCCGCCGGAGCGCCAGCACATGATCATGGGCAATCCGGTCAAGGTGCTTTCCAGCTATGCGGGGGCTTATGACACTGATGTCATCGTCATGGGGCGCGTCGGTCACCGCGCCATGGAGCGGTTAGTCGGTAGCACCGTGGAACATCTGCTGTACAAACTGCCATGCAGCGTGTGGGTGGTTTCGCCAGAAGACATTTGAACGATGGATACTCGCCTGTCAAAAGAAATAGGAGGACACCTCCTCTGGTTTCGGGCCGGGTAAAGGCGTGATGAGCGGTATGAAAGTGCCCTTGCGGTTTCATCGGTATAGCAGTTCACAATCGCGAGGGCGGCCAAAACCGCGCCTATCCGATACGGAGCAATTCATTGATTTTTTTCTTAACCCGCCATTCCGACCGGGTCGGATGAGCATCGAAGGACTCTATAGATCTCAGAAATCACCTGCATCGTTGCGTCTTCGATCGTTCCTTCATTTCGGCATAAAACCCAGCCGTGATCTGCAATGCGCGCTCGAACGCCTTGGTACAAGCGACATGTTCTTCCAGCTTATGGATCACAGTGCTGCTCAGCCAGCGCCGTCGTGCCGCTGCCCTCGCTCATGAAACATCAGGGGCGGTGACAACCCCGACATGCAGGTCTGGCACTCGGACGTTTCGATCAATGTTCAACTGTAGAATCTCTGCAAACGGGAGTATCCGGCGGAACGCGGCATCAGACGGGTACCAGCGATCGATCAAGATGATGCTGCCTGGTGGCTGTTTAGCCAGCACGTGCTGGGAAATCCAGGTACGGCTTTCAGCAAGGCGCTCACAAACCCTCAACTCCAAATCCCGTGTGGGATTTCTGACGAGTTTGTTAACGAGGGCCATTGTTTCACCCCTATAGGGATCGCTTTTACTCTCGCAAAGTCGGATCACTTTGTTGTTGTCTGCCCTCAGTACTTTCGTAACGGCCTCCAACAGTGTGGTTTTGCCGGTTCCCTTGGGCCCATCTAGAGAAACAAACAGCGGACGATTCATTCTTCAAACAACGATTGATATACGGTTTTTTTTGCCCGGTTCGTTCGCTGAAACCGCTTGGCGCGACTACGCGAATCGAGTGGAGGGCCCTTATGAGCAGACATAGATGAACACTCTAACCTGGTTCCTGGCTAACGGGTCTCAAAATCCAGGGTTAGAGCCGCTTATAAACATCGGTCATCGCCCATATGTTAAATCATGTATCTGGAATCCCACACCGTCACCGCATGGATGGGATCAATAGAATTGCGCAAGTACAATTTTGCCTAAGCCCTGAAAAGTCGTCCTGCCCCCTGTCCTCTCATTCCTTGCTCAACTTGGGTATCGCAATTCGGCTACTGGTCTTGACCTCGCGTAAAGCCAGACTGGACTGAATGGACGCGATACCCACCTGACGCCTCAGCACCTGTTCGATAAAGTCACTGTAGCTATCAAGATCCTCTGCCAACACTTGCAGCACGTAATCGGAATCACCGGTGATCTTGTAACAGGACAACACTTCGGGCAATTGCGCGATCACTGCTTCGAAAGCGTCCGGAGCATGATCGGCGTGGGTTGAAAAGCGGATGTGCACGAACGCCATGATATCCAGCCCCAACATGCGTCGATCGAGGTTGGCCTGATAGCCCTTGATTACACCCGCTTCCTCCATTCTTTTACGCCGTCGCCAGCAAGGCGTCAGGCTTAACGACAGGCGCTCACTGAGCTCGGCGTTGGAAATACTCGCATCGTCCTGCAGCAACGCAAGAATAGCCAGGTCGGTTTCGTCGAGACTGATGCGTTTGGATAATTTTTTCTGCATTACGCAATTCCTGAGTAAAAACGCCCGAAGAATCTAGCAAGCCGCAAACAGAAAGCAAAGAAATAGCATCCCGACCAGAACAGAATATTTGCACTGGCTCACATTAACGGATGCGCAGAATGTTTACAGTCTTCAGTGATTCCCATCGATTGCACCACGGTACAGAATTGAAAGACGGCGTGCTCAAGCCCTCGTTCGAACAACCCAGCCGGGCCGATACCGTCCATAACCGCGTCAAGCAAGTAGGCCTTGGCCAGGTCGTCGAACCTCGCGCGTTTGACCGCTCTTGTTACGTCAACGCGCACAGTGAGCGCTATGTCAGCTTTCTGGAAAGTGCATGGTCGCAATGGTGCGCAACCGGACGTACCCACGATGCCCTGCCACTGGTATGGCCAGTGCGCGATCTGGCCAACGAGCAGGTGCCAACGTTCATCGATGGCAAGCTCGGTTTCTTCGCCATGGACGCCGGCTCCCCGATTACCGCGACCACATGGCAAGCCGTAAAGACTAGCGCAGACATAGCCCTCACCGGCCTGGCGCTGATCGATGAAGGTCATGACAGTGCATTTGCCCTGTGCCGTCCGCCCGGCCATCACGCAGCACGAGAATACATGGGCGGCTATTGCTATCTCAACAACGCCGCCATTGCCGCTCAACAGGCCATTACCCGAGGCGCCAAACGTGTCGCGGTACTGGACGTCGACTTCCATCATGGCAACGGCACCCAAAACATCTTCTACGGGCGCAGTGACGTCATGTTTGTCTCGCTGCACGGCGAACCCACGGTGTCTTATCCGTACTACTCAGGCTTCAGTCACGAAGTCGGCGCCGGCTACGGCGAAGGTTACAACCTCAACTACCCATTGCCCAAAAACACTACCTGGGAAAGCTACCGCAACGCCCTGCTCCATGCCTGCAAAAAACTTGAGCAATTCGCCCCTGAAGTGCTGGTTATTTCACTCGGCGTGGACACGTTCAAGGACGACCCCATCAGCCACTTCCTGCTGGAAAGCGAAGATTTCATCGGCATCGGCGAGCTGATAGCGGGTGTGGGCTGTCCCACCCTGTTCGTGATGGAAGGCGGCTATATGGTCGATGAAATCGGAATCAATGCAGTCAACGTGCTGCATGGTTTCGAGAGCAAACGCGCCTGAGCCATCCCCTGCCCCACAACGTTGTTACTACTGAACCGGAGAATAAAAACATGACTCTTTTTATAGACGTCGATCATGCCGCACGCTTGTTCGCCAAGGTGGGAATCCGCCGGGCAATTCGCGAAATGGCAGATTACATCGAAGCCGACTATTCGCGTTGGGCGCAGTTTGATAAGTCGCCGCGCACCGCAAATCATTCGAACGACGGTGTGATCGAGTTGATGCCGACCGATGATGGCCAACAGTATTCTTTCAAATACGTGAATGGCCACCCGGACAATGGTCAAAGGAACTTGCTGACAGTCATGGCTTTCGGTGTTCTGGCCGATGTCCACAGCGGCTATCCAACGCTGCTCAGTGAACTGACGCTGACCACAGCCGTGCGCACCGCCGCGACCTCTGCCTTGGTCGCGAAATCCCTGGCGCGCCCAGATGCAAACGTCATGGCAATCATCGGCAATGGCGCCCAGAGCGAATTTCAGGCCCTCGCCTTCCATGAAATGCTGTCCATCAAGGAACTACGCATTTTTGATATCGATCGTGACGCCTCGCTTAAGTTAAAACACAACCTGTCCGCATTCCCGGATATTGAGGTGATCCTGGCCAGCTCGGTACAGGAAGCGGTCAAGGGCGCGCACATCGTCACCACAGTCACCGCAGACAAAGCCTATGCAACGATTCTGACGCCCGAAATGATCGAACCCGGCATGCATATCAATGCCGTCGGCGGTGACTGTCCGGGGAAAACCGAGCTCCACGCGCAGATTCTGCGCAATGCCCGAGTCATCGTTGAATTTGAACCTCAGACCCGAATTGAAGGCGATATTCAACAACTGGAGGCCGACTTTCCTGTCGTCGAGTTCTTCCGGATTGTTCTGGGCGAAGTACCGGGGCGCGAGAACGACGCACAGGTCACCGTTTTCGATTCGGTTGGCTTTGCCCTCGAAGACTTTTCGTCATTGCGCTACGTGCACGACCTGGCGCGCGAGCATGCCATCGGTGAGCGCATCCACCTGGTGCCGACGCCGGCCAACATAAAAAACCTCTACCAACTGCTCGAACAGCCGCTGGCCATCGCTCCCTCGCGCCTGCGCACAGTCTGCTGATAGCCCAAAGGTGATGCCCCAGAGCATGGAGCCAAGGGGCCCCGCACCTTGCTCGCAGACGAGAAACCCTGCCACCTGCAAACAAGCAACGTCAGTAGCCGTGACGTCTCTAACAAGAACCTAGACATCCACTTTCTGCCAAAACTCAAAAACATAAAATCAAGAGGTTTTGTAATGAAAACGACTCCGTCCGGGCTGCCTGAACAGCCCGCGCTGCAGCGCACCCTCAGCAATCGTCACATTCAGTTAATGGCCATGGGAGGAGCCATCGGAACGGGCCTGTTCATGGGCTCCGGGAAGATCATCGCCCTCTCCGGCACGTCGATCATCCTCATCTACATGATCATCGGCCTGTTCGTCTACTTCGTCATGCGCGCCATGGGCGAACTGTTGCTCTCCAACTTGAACTTCAAAAGCTTCGCCGATTTTGCCGGTGCCTACCTTGGCCCGCGAGCGGCATTTTTTCTCGGCTGGTCGTACTGGCTAAGCTGGAGTGTCGCGGTTGTCGGCGATGCAGTAGTAGTCGGTGGGTTCTTTCAATACTGGTTCCCTGATTTGCCCGCCTGGATACCGGCCATCGGCATGCTAATGACGCTGTTCGCCTTGAACGTACTGACTGTCAGGCTTTTCGGTGAGGTGGAGTTCTGGTTCGCGATCATCAAGATCATTGCCGTCGTCACTTTGATTGGCGTCAGCATGGTGCTGATTGCCAGCTCGTTTGTATCGCCCAATGGCGTCACCGCATCCCTGAACCACTTGCTGGATAAACAGGCAGCGTTCCCCAACGGCCTTTTCGGTTTCTTTGCCGGTTTCCAGATGGCAATTTTCTCCTTCGCGGGCACCGAGTTGATCGGCACCGCCGCCGCCGAAACCCGTTCCCCCGAGAAGACCCTGCCTAAAGCCATCAACTCGATTCCGCTAAGAATCATCCTGTTTTATGTACTGGCACTGGCCTGCATTATTGCAGTGACTTCCTGGCAACAGGTTTCACCCAACAAGAGCCCATTCGTCGAACTGTTCCTGGTCGCAGGGTTTCCCGCAGCAGCAGGTATCGTCAACTTTGTGGTGCTGACGTCTGCCGCCTCATCGGCCAACAGTGGCGTATTTTCATCCAGCCGCATGCTGTTTGGACTGGCCAGTCACGACAATGCACCAAGGATTTTCCAGCGCTTGTCGGGCAATAGCGTACCTCTGCTAAGTTTGGCATTCACCACGCTGTTGATGCTGGTGGGGATACTGTTGCTGTTCATCGTTCCGGAAGTCATGACAGCGTTCACCATCGTCTCCACCGTGTCCGCGATCCTGGTGATTTTCACTTGGTCGACCATTCTGGCTTCTTACATCGCGTACCGCAAAACGCGACCCGACTTACACGCGAAATCTCGTTACAAGATGCCTGGAGGCCTACCGATGGCGTGGCTCTCTCTGGCATTCCTTGCCTTCGTGCTATCGTTACTTGCCCTTCGGCCAGATACCCGGCTTGCGCTTTGCGTGATGCCCGCATGGTTCATCTGGCTGGCGATCGCCTACCAACTCTCGCATTTCAGGAAGAGGAACTTGGTTAACCTTACAGCGAGATCCAATAACTGAAATCTGCGCCGTTCGCTTCAGGGCATGGTCAACGTACTCTGTCAAAGATCCTGCTTTATTTACAAACTGATAGTGCTGATAGCGACCGACCGGCCACTATCAGCCCTGGAAGTCACGCCGCTGTCCAGGCACCCGGCATCCATTGCCTGACGGGCAAGACGCAGCAGCTTTCAAGGCGTTATCGCAACCTTCATCACTCCATCGCGTTGGTGAGAAAAAAGCTCATACGCCGCTTCGATGTCATCCAGCTTGTAGCGATGAGTCACCAGCGGCGACAAGTCGACCCCGCCACTTTCCACCACCGCCATCAAGCGCCGCATGCGTTCTTTGCCTCCGGGGCACAATGTCGTGATGATGCTGTAGTCCCCCAGACCGGCAGCGAAAGCGTCGAGTGGAATTCGCAGGTCACTGGAGTAAACCCCCAGGCTGGAAAGCCGACCACCCGGACGCAAAATCCGTAGTGCCGATTCAAACGTTCCCTGGGTGCCCAAAGCTTCGATGGACACATCGACACCACGCCCATCGGTCAGGGCCATGATCTGTTCAACCACGTCACCGTCCTTGAAATTGACCACATGGGTAGCGCCCAGTTGTTTGGCGACGCTCATGCGTTCGGCGACTGCATCGACGCCGATAATCATGGTGGCGCCTTTAAGGCGTGCACCGGCCACCGCGCACAGCCCGATTGGCCCCAGGGCGAACACCGCGACGGTATCGCCGATTTCCACCCCGCCTCGCTCGGCTCCGGAAAATCCGGTGGACATGATGTCCGGGCACATCAGCACTTGTTCGTCAGAAAGACCGTCCGGTATCGGACATAGATTAGCCGACGCATCCGGCACCAATACGTATTCAGCCTGGCAACCATCAATGATATTGCCGAACTTCCAGCCACCGGTGGCCCGAAAGCCGTGCCGGGTATCCGTGCCATCCTGTGAACCACAGCCGCACAGGCAGGCGTAACTCTGTCCACTGGGGGTAATCGCGCCGGCGATCACCCGCTGGCCTTCGACAAAACCGCGCACCTGCGAACCGATCCGCTCGATGATGCCGACCGGTTCATGACCGACTGTCAGGCCCTTGGCTACAGGGTATTCGCCACGCAGGATATGCACGTCGGTACCACAGATCGTGGTGGTCGTGATGCGAACCAGAGCATCAAGCGGCCCGACTTCGGGGATAGGTTTGTCGTCGAGCACTATCCGGTTTTTTTCGACGAATATTGCGGCTTTCATGGTGGCCATGGTGATCCCTCCTGATCAGTGCTGCGATTGAGTTCAGCACGAAAACCGGACTCTGCCGGATTGCCTGATCAAAGGCGGCGGCGCTGCAGCAAACGCTCAAGCGCTTCAAACTCGGTCGGTTTCATGATCCTGTCTCCATTGATGAAAGCTGATACCAGGAACGAGCCATCACCTAATTGCCCGCAACCATGTAGGTGTTCCCCTGCCGTTCGCTAATTGGCGACAACGCCAATGACGCTTTTATCTCTGCGTGGCAGACCTCGAGTATTTCATCAGCGAGGGATGAATCATCTGGGCAGGCGCGCGACAACATGACCGCACCGATTGCATGCGCCAGCATGTCGATCATTTTTGCTCGCACGCCTTCCTGCGGCGCGTCTTGACCTGCCTTGTACAGCCGAACGCTATCAGGTCGAGGCGTGATCATCGTGTCACAGGCGCTGGCGGGCAGTTCTCGATGTATAAGCGCCTGTAATACACAGTCTCACCTGGATGCCCAACGACGTGTTCCGCTCGTTGTACCGGGGCACGCAACGATATGCGCATCCCGCCATTCCCATTTGTAGCTATGAGAGCTGAATCATCATGAAGGCATTTTTTATCGATCGCTACGGCAAGAATAATGGACGTATTGGCGAGTTGCCCGACCCTGAAGTCGGTATTCACGACGTTCTGGTTCAAGTGCATGCCACCAGCGTCAACGTACTGGATTCGAAAATCAGTAAAGGCGAATTCAAACTGATCTTGCCGTATTCATTTCCCTTGGTATTGGGCAATGACCTGGCCGGCGTCGTGGTGCGTGTGGGCTCTGGTGTGCGGCAATTCAAGCCAGGTGACGAAGTCTATGCGCGCCCTCCCGAGGAGCGCATGGGTACCTTCGCCGAGCTTATCGCGGTGAAGGAAAATGCTCTCGCACTGAAACCCGAAAATATCAGCATGGACGAAGCCGCCTCCCTTCCTTTGGTAGCTCTGACGGCCTGGCAGGTGCTGGTGGAAACAGCCAGATTGAAGAAAGGGCAGAAGGTCTTTATCCACGCCGGTTCCGGTGGCGTCGGCACCATCGCCATCCAGCTTACCAAGTATCTGGGCGCCTTTGTTGCGACAACCACCAGTACAAACACGAACGAGGAAGAGCCAAAGGTAAGGTAATCATTAAGCTCATATGACTCCATAACCGGCCAGGTTACTTTTTAAACCTTGTATCTGGCATTTCTTACGGAATGTATCCATTACAATTTTTTGATTGTCATGATCTTCAGCCATAGCATGGATTTGCGCCATCGGTTTGGGGAGCGCCATCGACTTCACATGGATCTGCCTGATGCCTGGTCCATCCAAGAGGAAGAAGCCATCATGCACATCGCAATCTTGACCTTTGAAGGCTACAACGAACTCGACTCGCTGATTGCCCTGGGCATTTTGAATCGAATCAAGAAGCCAGACTGGCGTGTCTCAATTGCCAGCCCAACTGACAGAGTTCGCTCCATGAACGGGGTTGTCATCGAATCCCACGTGTCCCTGCGAGAAGCGAGTGAGGCTGACGCCGTCATCGTTGGCAGTGGCAGGCAAACCCGGGAGGTGGTCGCCGATCCTGCGCTCATGGCGCAGTTGCAGCTTGATCCTGGCCGGCAACTCCTGGGTGCCCAATGCTCCGGGACTTTGATCCTGGCAAAACTCGGGTTGCTCAAAGACGTCCCCGCTTGCACCGATTTGACGACGAAACCCTGGGTTCAGGAAGCAGGGATCGACGTCCTCAATCAGGCTTTTTTTGCCAATGGCAACATCGCTACCGCGGGTGGCTGTCTCGCATCCCAATACTTGGCCACCTGGATTATCGCAAGGCTGGAAGGCATCGATGCCGCGCAAAGCGCGCTCCACTACGTCGCGCCGGTCGGCGAGAAAGAAGACTACGTTTCCCGCGCCATGCGCAATATCACCCCTTATTTGCCATCTGAAAAAATCGCCGTCTAACCCAGATGTATCAAAGGAAAATTCGGCGGACAAAGCCCGCTCGGTGAGCGGGCTTCAATTTACGTCGTGGAAAATCAAGCCAGTCGCTCAAACTCCGGCACGGCTTCGAACAAATCCGCCACCAGTCCATAATCCGCGACCTGGAAGATCGGCGCTTCTTCGTCCTTGTTGATCGCCACGATCACTTTGGAATCCTTCATCCCGGCCAGGTGCTGGATCGCGCCGGAGATACCGACGGCAATGTACAGCTGCGGCGCCACGATCTTGCCGGTCTGCCCCACTTGCATGTCGTTGGCGACAAAACCTGCATCGACCGCCGCGCGCGAAGCGCCGACACCCGCGCCGAGTTTGTCGGCCAGGGCGTACAGGTGCTTGAAGTTGTTACCGTGCTGCCGGCTCCTGCGCAAAACACCTTGCCTTCAACCTGCAAAACCACGACCCGGCACTGGAACAGTTCTTCGAGGTATTGCGGGGTATCGGCCACACGGCAACGAAGTCATGGCAACAGGTGGTCGATCTCGGCCTGCCCGGTGCCCTGATGGGCAGCGGTGACCGATGGCACGGGGCATGTGGCCAGGCCTGGCCTCAGGAACATGCCAGTTGCCATCCAGTACATTGCTGCTCATAGCACCTCCCGGTAAATAGCCTGAACGTCAGCCAGACGTACCGTGCGCGGGTTGTTGCCAAGCAGGCGCGATTGCTTCATCGCATCCTCTGCCAAGGTCTGGATATCGGCCTCGCCGATACCCACGTCGCGCAAACGGGTTGGCAATTTCAGCTCACCGGCCAGGGCGCCCAGATGATCGGCCAGGGCGCGTGCTCGCTGCTGTTCGCTTCCAGTGACGTTCGGCAGCACGATCCCGGCCAACTGTGCGTAGAGCGGCGCCGCCACCTCCAGGTTGAAGCGCATCACCGGTCCCAGCACCAAAGCGTTGGACACTCCGTGCGGCACATGGAAACGCGCGCCGATCGGGTAGGCCAGTGCGTGCACCGCAGCCACCGGCGAATTGGCAAAGGCCATCCCGGCCAGGCACGCACCCAGCAACATGTTTTCCCGGGCCGCCAGGTCAGCACCATCGCGGCAGGCTTGATAAAGACTGCCGCAGAGCAGGCGCAATGCATCCCGGGCGAGGCAGTCGGAGATTGGATTTTTCAGGTGGCGACTGGTGTAGGCCTCAACCGCATGGACCATGGCATCAATACCGGTCGCGGCAGTGATATGCGCTGGCAATCCCAGCGTCAGCTCGGCATCCAGCACCGCCAGATCTGGCAGCAGGGTTGGCGAGATAACGACGTTCTTCTCACCGGCACCGGTGGTGACCACCGAGACTGCGGTCACCTCGGAGCCGGTGCCAGCGGTGGTCGGCACCAGGATTAGCGGCAGGCGTGCGCCCTTGCTCTGGTTAATACCATAGATCTGCGCCAGTTCTTCGCCGCCGCGCAACAGTAGCGCAGCCAGCTTGGCGGCATCCAGCGAACTGCCGCCGCCGAGACCGATCACGCAATCCGCACCACAGGCCCTGCCCGCTGCAACCGCAGCAAGGATCACCGATTCCGGCGGGTCGGCCAGTACCTCGGCAAATACCCGGAACGGGACGCCCGCTGCGGTAAAACCGGCCAGCACCGGATCGAGCAGCCCGGCTGCCATGACGCCCGCGTCGGTCACCAGCAGCACGGAGCTGGCGCCCAGGTTCAGCACCTGCGTGGCAAGACGGCTGGCGGCACCGCGCTCAATGATGATCGAGCGGGTGGTATTGAATGCCATCGATAGCATCGGAAGGGATCTCCAAGTGGTGGTTTTGACGACCTCCGCTTGTCTGGCATGAGGCTCCAGGCCAATACCGTAGAGGCCCGCTTTCACGCCCCACCCCCTCCTTCCGAGTGGGTGCCACGTTATCCGGAGGCGTCGCCGATCTTCTTCCAACCACAAACAAATATTTATTTATTTTCAGTTGGTTAGACTCCAAAAATCCGCTGCTCGATTCCGGAAGGAGCGCGCCCGTCCGATCCCTATACTCGCCGTGCGAACAACCTCGCCTACAACAACAAGTCCAAGAGGAAAAACACGATGAGCATCGGTTCCGCGCCAATCAATGGTGCTGAAAGCCTGGTACGCACGCTACTGGAATGTGGAGTGGATACTTGCTTCGCCAATCCCGGGACCAGCGAAATGCACTTTGTTGCCGCGCTCGACCGCGTTCCCGGCATGCGCTGCGTGCTGGGCCTGTTCGAAGGCGTCGTAACCGGAGCGGCGGATGGCTATGCGCGCATCGCCGGCAAGCCTGCGGCCACGCTGCTGCACTGCGGCCCCGGCCTGGCGAACGGCCTGGCCAATCTACACAACGCGCGACGAGCGAACTCGCCGGTCATCAACATCATCGGCGACCACGCCACCCACCACCGCCAGTACGACACGCCACTGACCGCCGACGTCGAAGGTTGGGCACGTCCCGTGTCGGTCTGGACGCGAACCGCCACCGAGGCGGGCGCAGTCGGTGCCGCCGCAGCGGCGGCAATCCAGGCAGCCTGTACCGCACCGGGCGGCGTCGCCAGCCTGATCCTGCCCTCTGATGTGAGCTGGGACGCAGGAGGCCAGGTCGTCGCGGCATTGCCGGCGATACCCGCGCCACGCGTATCCCCTGATGTGCTGCTGAATGTCGCCCGCACCTTGCGTGGCGGCCGGCCTTGCCTGTTGCTGCTGGCCGGTCGCGCCCTGGCAGAGGATGCACTGGCTGATGCCCACCGGATCGCAGCGGCGACGGGCGCGCAGTTGCTGTGTTCCGTGCAAAACGCGCGCATACCCCGTGGGCGCGGTCGCTTCGAGATCGAGCGTATACCCTACTTCGGTGACGCCGCCCGCGCCCGGCTTGCCGGCATTGCCAACATCATCCTGGTCGGAGCCCCGGCGCCCGCGAACTTTTTCGCCTATCCGGGCAAGCCATCGCGGCCCTATCCAGACGATGCCACGGTCCACGTGCTGGCGCGTCCGGAGGAAGACCTGGCTGACGTCCTGCGGCGCCTGGCCGAAGAACTGCAAGCGGCGCCGCTTGCACTTCCCGAGGCAGCGCCTGAAGTCCTGCTCGGAAGCGGCCCGCTGGGTTCGGCAGCCGTCGCCCGGTCGCTGAGTGTCCTGCTGCCGGAACATGCCATCGTGGTCGACGAGGCCGCCACCTTCGGTCATGCGTTCTACCCCGGTACCCGGCATGCCGCACCGCATGACTGGCTGCAGAACACCGGCGGCGCCATCGGTCACGGCCTTCCGATGGCCCTCGGTGCCGCGGTCGCCGCTCCCGAGCGACGGGTGATTGCCCTGCAGGCCGACGGTTCCGGCATGTATACGCCGCAGGCACTGTGGACCATGGCCCGCGAGCGACTCGACGTCACCGTGGTCATCCTCGCCAATCGCAAGTACGCCATTCTCCAGCTCGAGCTGGCCAGCGTCGGCGCCACGGCCGGTGCCACCGCCATGAGCATGCTCGATCTCGGCAATCCGGATCTCGACTGGGTGCAGATCGCTACGGGCATGGGTGTAGAAGCAGCAAGGGCCGACAACATGGAGCGTTTCAACGAACTGTTCGCCATGGCCAACCGCCGACCGGGGCCGTTCTTGATCGAGCTCGTAGTGTGAAGAAAAACAGTCACTCTCCCAATAACAACAAGCGGACCACCCGCGTCGGAGCGACACATGAATGACACCCTTTCACAATATCCGGACACCGCCATTGCGCACCCTGTCACGAGACGCGTCTACGCCAAGGTGCTGTGGCGGTTGATGCCCTTTCTGATGCTGGCCTTCATCGTCAATGCCATCGACCGGATAAACCTGTCTTTCGCCAAGCTGCGCATGGCCGAGGACGTTTTGCTGAGCGACGCCGCCTACGGTATCGGCGCAGGGATCTTCTACCTCGGCTATATCCTCTTCGAGATCCCCAGCAACCTGTACATGCAACGAGTCGGCGCTCGCCGCACACTGACCCGCATCATGCTGCTGTGGGGCATGGTCACCGTGGCGACGGCCTTCGTCACCACGGCCAATCAACTGATCGCCGCACGATTCCTGCTGGGCGTGGCGGAGGCCGGGTTCTTCCCCGGGATAATCCTGTACATGACTTACTGGTTGCCGGCGTCCCTGCGCGGGCGGGTCACTGCGGGGTTGTTGATGTCGGGAATGGTCGCCGGGATCATCTGCGGACCGCTGTCTGGCGTGATCATGGCCCACCTGGATGGCTGGCTGGGCTTCAAGGACTGGCAAGTGCTGTTCATTCTGACCGGCGCACCCACCATTCTTCTGGGCATCTTCGGCTGGTTTTGGCTGACTGACCGTCCCGAGCAGTCCAGCTGGCTGACCGATGAAGAAAAGCGCCAAATCACCCAGGAAATTTCCAGTGAGCCGGGCATCGTAAGCAGTCACTTCGGCGGCGTGTTGCGCGACCCTCGAATGTACATCGCGGGACTTGTGTACTTCTGCATCTACAGCGGTTCAAACACCGTGACCTACTGGATTCCGACGCTGATCCGTGGCTTCGGCCTGGAGGACCTGAAACTGATCGGCATGCTGGCCGCCCTGCCCTTTATCGTCGCCCTGTGTGCCATGTACCTGCTGGGGCGCAGTTCCGACCGGCATATGGAACGCCGCTGGCATTTGGGGCTGACCATGCTGGTGGGTGCGAGCAGCTTTGCCCTGCTCGGCCTGGTGCACGGCAATGTGGTGCTGTCGATCTTTCTCATGAGCCTGGGCTCCGCGGCTGCGCTGTCGGCCATCCCGCTGTTCTGGACGATCCCGCCAGCCCTGCTGAATAAGGCGGGTGCGGCAGGTGGCATTGCGATCATCAGCAGCCTGGGCAACTTTGCCGGCGTGCTGAGCCAGGCCGCTGTCGGGGCGATCAAGTCCGCCACCGGCAGTCTTTACCTGGCGTTCGATGTGATGGCAGTGGTGATGGTGCTTGGGGCGGTGGTTTTGGTGGTAGGGATTCCGGCTCACTGCCTTATGGATCGGCGAGATTCGGGGGCATAACCCGATACCCTGTAGGAGCGAGCCTGCTCGCGATGAATTTGAAGACGCCGCGTTCATTCAGGAATCCCGCGTTTTTGTTAACGTCCATCGCGAGCATGCTCGCTCCTACAAGGAGCCAGAATATCGATCCATCAATTGGCCCATGCGTGCCAGATAATCACCCCGGCCCAGGTGCAGGATGTGGTTCCCCGGAAACCAGTGCAGCTCACTGCCCGGCCAGTGCTGGTGCAGCAGCCGCAGGTGTCGTGGCATGGTGACCCGGTCTCCCGCGCCGCCGATGATCAGCATGCGCTCGCCGTCCAGGCACGGGGCGTAGGTCAGCGGGTTGTGCACGGCTAACAATCCGCGCATTTCGGCCACGCCAATGCCCTGGCTGCGCATCAGCCGGGAAAGCAGCAACCCCGTGGGCTGCCACTCAAGGAACACATCGACCGGGCTGACCGCGGGCACGATCGGCACGCACCAGGCCAGGCGCTCGTCAACGGCCGCCAGCAGCGCCGCGGTGTATCCGCCGAGGGAAATGCCCGTCACACCGATCTGCCGGGCACCGCGCCCCTGTAGATAATTGATGAACACCCGCAGGTCGTGGATCGCATGAAGCGGCGCCTCGTTAAAGGCCACTAGCCCACTGCCGAACAGTCCCTGACCGCTGAACCAGTTGCCAGGTTCGGCGCGCAGGCCGTGGTGCGGATAGGTGAATAGCAGGATGTCGTAGCCGCGCCGATAGAAACCGGCCAGCGACAGGGCGTGGGCATTGAGCCAGTGCGGGTCGGCGGCGAAACCATGGATGACGATCAGCGTCGGTCGCGGCCGGTCGCCATGGCACCAGTACTGGGCATGGGCGTACGCGTTGCGCTGCATGGCCTCGAACTGCGCACGGGCGAACGGATTGAGCGGTTTGAACGGGCTTGCGAAACGCAACTGCAGACGGCGGATATCCTTACCGGGCAACTCGCGCTCCGAAATCACGATGTCGTTCGGCGGTGGCAAGAATACTCGCGATGCGTCTGCGGCGCGCGCCAGCGGTTCGTAGAAGCGCAGTGCCTCGAACTCGCGCTGCAGACGGCCAGGCTTGGATAGCGTCGCCAGAGCGCTCGCCGCTACCGTAGCCGACAGGGAGGTACGCATTACCCGCTCGATCGCGGCGGTGCCATGGATCTTCAGGCGGTGTCGGGCATCCAGTTCGGTGCCATCGGCCTGGCGCCAGAAGTCTTCGGACAAACGCTCCCACCAGGGACTGCGTCCTGCGTCACTCGCGCACTGCTCTTCACTCAACACGAAAAACCCTCTGTGGCCAAGAATCCTGTGCGCACTCCGGCGGCGCGCACAGGACCCTCCGATAGCTTCCAGAATAAAGACCGCGCCGGCCGCGCACGCCCCCCCATTTGCAGGGGGACGGGTCATCGGTATATCGACGAATCTGCCACACATCGACCTTCGTCGCATAGACGGGGCCCGGACGAGCTTATTGATCAGCTCTCGGGATTCAGCCAGTTCACATCCACCACCTAGCGAGAGCCTCAACGATGAGCAAACTGAGCGGGCAAGATGCCCTGTTCCTGAAAGTCGATCGTCCGCATGCCGCGTCGCACTGCACCATGATCTACATCTATGATCAGTCTACAGTAGAGGGGCAACGCCTCGGTTTTCGGGAGATCGTTAACCATATCTCCGAGCGCCTCGACGTCTCGCCAGTGTTCAAGCGCAAGATCGTCCAGGTTCCCTTCGGTCTTGGCTATCCCTATTGGGTGGAAGACGACCTGTTCGACATCGACTTCCACGTTCGCCATTTCGCGCTGCCCAAACCGGGCGACTGGCGCCAGTTCTGCATCATGGTGTCGCGCATCCATGCCCGCTCGGTGGATCTTTCCCGGGCGCCCTGGGAGATGTACGTGATCGAGGGCCTGGACAATATCGAGGGCATCCCCAAGGGCAGCTTCGCCATCCTCACCAAGTCACACCATGCCGCGATGGATGGCGCCGCCGCAGCAGAGCTGACCTGGGCTTTGCACGATCTGGCCGGCGCGCAGGGCAAGCCCTTTGCAGTGGTTGATAAAAAGCCCGCGGCGGCGAGTTTGCCGCGCCGATGGGGCCCGCTGGACACGGTCAGCCGCATGCTGACCGACAACATCACGGCCTCCGCCCGCATGGCCATGCCGCTGGCCCGCGTGCTGCCCAAACTCACTGTGGCCAGCCTGCGCAAAGTGGCTCGTTCCGTACTGAGTTCCGAAGGTGGCGCACCGCGCACCCGTTTCAACAGCAACGTCACATCCGGTCGGGTCTGGGATTCGGTCACCCTCGATCTGGGCGTAGTGAAACAGATCAAGAACCTGGTGCCCGGGGCGACGGTCAACGATGCGGTACTGGCCATGGTCGGCGGGGCGATGCGTCGCTACCTGATTGCGAAAGATGAACTGCCGGAGAAGTCGTTGGTGACCCTGGCACCGGTCAACACCCGCCAGGGCAATGAATCCGTCGCCGCCGGCAACACCGTGTCGATGCTCACCTTCCCCCTGCGCACGGACATTGAGGATCCGGTCGCCCGCCTGGAGGCGTTGCAGACGGCTACCTCGCAATCCAAGGCGATCCAGAACGCGGTCGGCGCGAACGACCTGACCAATCTGCAGAAATTCGCGCCCCCCGCCACCCTGGGGCTCGCCGGCCGCCTCGCGACGCTGATGGGCATGGGCGGCAAGGGCCCGGTGGTGCTGCACAATTGCATGGTGACCAACGTCCCTGGCCCTAATGTGCCGCTCTACATGCTCGGCGCCAAGCTGGTGTACTGGTGCGGTGTTGGTCCGCTGGTCGACGGCCTGTCGTTGATCTGGAACCCCACCAGCTATTGCGGAAAAATGTTCATCTCACTGACCAGTTCACCGAACGTCGTTCCCGACCCAGACTTCCTCGCGCAGTGCTTGAAGGATTCCTACGAGGAAATGAAGGCAGTGGCGATCCAGGCAACCAAGGCCGAGCCAGCCAAGGCTGCGAAAGACAGGCGCGTAGCCCGAAAACCTGCCGCGCAGAAGGTCGATAACAAGCAAGCGCTCTAGAAGCAGCTGTAAGGTTTGATCGTTCCCACGCATGTGGGAACAAAGCTTGCTCGCGAGGCGTCAGGTCACTCACCTTTCTGTCGAATGTGCCACCGCAATCGCGAGCAGGCTCACTCCTACAGTGATTCTGCGTTGCAGCACAAATCGAGTGAACAACCTTGACCCTGTGGGAGCGGGCTTGCTTGCGATCGCGTCAGGTCAGTCAGCCCGATGCCGGATGTGCCAACGCCATCGCGGGCAAGCCCGGCTCCCACAGGAATTTTCGGTGAATACGAAAATGGCGTTCGCTCAGAATTACTGTAGGAGCAAAGCTTGCTCGCGAAGGGGCCGTGTCAGTCGACATCAATGGTGGATGCCATACCGCCTTCGCGAGCAAGCCCGCTCCCACTTAGATCGCAGACAGGCATCGTAACCAGGTCGGCTACCAGGCCGCCTCGCTTTTGTTCTGCTTTTGATCTTCTTGCCCCATCGGAAGGCCGAGTGGAGGTTCTGCGCAGTGGGCAACCCGGCATGGATGCCGGGTTAGCCGCGCACGACCATGGATGGCCGATCGCGGCGGGCCCTGTAGGAGGGAGCATGCTCGCGAAAAACCTGAGAGCACCGCGGGGTGTCAGGCTCCCCGCGTCATCGTTGACCTCCATCGCGAGCATGCTCGCTCCTACAGGCTTTTCCAAGTAACTCGCTGTAAGAGCGAAACCGTCAGCAGCCGTTACCGCAGCAATGGATATGTACATCAGGAAATCAGCCGCCCCTGGCCCTTCCAGTACTTGTCACGCACCTGCCGGCGCAGCACCTTGCCGACCGGGCTGATCGGCAGCTCGCTGACCAGCACCAGCGACTTGGGCGCCTTGAAACGTCCCAGCCGTTCCTTGACGTGCTCGATCAGCTCCTCCAGCGATGGTTGCGTGCCAACCCTCGCCACCACCTCGGCATGCACCGCCTCGCCCCATTGCGCGTGGGGGATACCGACCACAGCCGACAGCGCCACGTCCGGATGGGCATTGAGCGCCGCCTCCACCTCGACCGCATAGACATTGAAGCCACCGGTGATAATCATGTCTTTCTTGCGATCGACGATGAACAAATACCCCAGCTCGTCGATGTAACCCAGGTCACCCGACTTCCAGAAGCCATCGGCGAACTCGGCCGCGGTCGCTTCGGGATTGCCATGGTAGCCGCCGATGGTGGCCCGACTGCGCAGCCACACCTCGCCAGTGCCACCGGCGGCGACTTCTTCGCCGCGCTCGTCGACGATCATCAGCTCGACACCTGGCGCCACCCGGCCCGCCGAAGCGAGTCGGCCATCCTCGCTGGCCAGGAGGTGGTCGACCTTGCCCAGCGTGGCCACCGGCTGCAGGCACTCGGTGGCACCGTAGATCTGCAGGAAGATGTTGCCAAAGCGTCGTTGCAGCTGCGAGAGCCTGCTCGGGCTCATCGGTGCCGCGCCGTAGTAGACAGTTTGCAGACTGGACAAGTCATGATCGCTGGCTGCCGGAAGATCAAGCAGACGATACAACAGGGTCGGCACCAGCGAACCGACCGTGACCCGTTCGGCCTCGATGTTGCGGCACCATTGGGCGAGATCCGGCGCGTTCTGGGTGAGTGTGCAACCGCCACGGAACAACGTTGCCAACAGGCTCAATCCTGAACCATGGCTGATCGGCGCCATGTGCAACAAGCGGGTGCCTGCATCGAATGCCTGCTCGCTCTCGGCATAAAAGGCGTCACGGCAGGCCAGCCAGTTGTCCATGGTGTACTGCGCGCACTTGCTCTTGCCGGTGGTGCCGCCGGTGAAGCGGTAGACCAGGATGTCCTCGCGCGGATCACTCTGCGCGCCGGGATCGTGGTCGCCGATGCCCTCCAGCAATTCATCGAAACCGTACAGCCCTTCGCGAGTGACGGCCGGCGGGTCCATGCAGACCACAGTGATGCCGGCGGCGTGCAGCCAGTCGAAGTAACGATCAAGCAGCAGGTTCTCCAGGAACACAACCTTGGGTCGCAGCAGCTCGACCTGGGCCATGTGCTCGACCTGCGAGTCACGGAAGTTGGTGTAAGCCACGGCCGCCTCGCCCTTGAGCGCGGTCCAGGTGTGCAGCAGCGACAGGTTGTCGTTTTCCAGGATGCACAGGTAGACGTCACCGCGCCTCAGCTGTAGCCGCTCGCGCATCATGTTGACGATCCGGTTGGTCAGCTGGTGCAGCCCGGCGAAGCTATAGCGACGTTGGCGCTCGATGTTGACCAGTGCCTCATGATCGCCGTAACGAATGGCGAGCTGGGCGAACGTACGTGCGAAGTTCATCTTCATTGGAGGCCTCATTCTTGTTGTGGGCCGAAGCGTCATCGCCAGGCCTCCACTCATTGACGCGGCGTGCGGCATCGCCATCGGGGTGGTAGGCATGGCAGGTGCCGATCACCCAGTGATCCGGCATCTTGAAATCCGGATCAACAGCGGCGCGCTGGCGCAGGCGTTTTTGCATCACGGGGGCCAAGGTCTGGATGGCAGTGGTTGCCATCGGGCCAAGCATTTCGGTGAGATGGGTACAGCCCTTCAATCCGCCGACGCGCTCGGCTACCCGCTGCTTGAAGCCGGCGCCGATGCGCAGCCCCACCAACGCCGCGTAGGCTCGGTTGACATGGCTGCACACGGGCGTAGGCGCCTGCTCGGAAATGGCTTTGAGCTGGCGGATTTCCATGTTCTGGTCGATGGTCATGGTGATGCGCATGTAATGCAGCACACCATCGGAGGGAATCGTTGCGTAAGCGAACTCGGTGTCGACGCCCTTGGTATCGAGCAGGCATCCTTCGATATCGAAAAGGCCGTCATCGCGCTCATAACCGGTGCAGACCACCTTGCGGGTGTGCAGCAGGCGTCGTTTGGGGTTACCGGAAATTGGCACTGTCATGGCCATGCACTCCAGGATGGCGGAGCGCCGAAACGCCCCGCCCGGTTCTCAGACGTTGCCCAGACCACCGCCGCAGACCAGCACCTGGCCGCTGACGTAATCCGACTCCGGGATGCAGAACAGATACACGGCGCCGGCAGCCTCTTCGGTATTGCCCGGACGACCCAGCGGAATCATGCTCTTGGACTGCTCGACAATGGCAGGACTGATGCCCACCTTGATCTCGCGACCTTCGATGTTGATGAAGCGCGGATCGCCTTCCACCGGCTGCGTCTGACGGGTCTCGATATGACCGAAGGCAACGGCGTTGACGTTGACCTTCATGCGTCCCCACTCCTTGGCCAGGCACTTGGTCATGCCCAGCACGCCGGCCTTGGCCGTGGAGTAGTTGACCTGACCCGGGTTGCCGCCAGCGGACGTCGACGCGATGTTGACCACCTTGCGATTGACCACGCGACCTTCGGCGGCCTCTTTCTTGGCCATGGCGCTGATGATCGGCTGGGCAGCGCGCAGGATGCGGAACGGCGCGGTGATGTGGCAGTCGATGATCGCGTACCACTGCTCATCGCTCATCTTCTGGATCACGTTGTCCCAGGTGTAGCCGGCGTTGTTGACGATGATGTCGATAGCGCCGTAGTTGTCGACCGCGGTCTTGACGAAGCGATCAGCGAAATCGGCCGCCGTGACGCTGCCGACACAAGCGACGGCTTCACCGCCAAGGGCACGGATTTCAGCAACCACTTCTTCAGCAGGGCCAGCGTCCAGGTCATTGACCACGACGCGCGCGCCGTCACCGGCCAGTTTCAGGGCGACACTGCGCCCGATGCCACGACCGGAACCGGTGACCAGAGCGACTTTGCCTTCGAGTTTTTTCATGGGGATATTCCTTGTTCTTGTTGGATTCAGGTGAGTGCCACGGTGGCTTCGCCGACCAGTTTCTCGTCGCCGTATTGATTGACGCAGCGAATCGCCAGGCGCACGCGTCGTTCGCCATCGACCTCGATCAGGTCAATGACCTTGCCGTGGCAGGTGGGGATGTGACCGAGTTGGGTGATGCCGGTGAATCGCACCGCCAGGCTGCGGATCTGCTGCTGCGGTACCCAGGCGGTGAGCAAGCGGCCGAGGTAGGCCACCGAGAGCATGCCGTGAGCGAAGACATCGGGCTGGCGGGACTTACGGGCGAAGTCCAGGTCGATGTGCACCTGGTTGTGATCACCCGAGGCCCCCGCATATAACGCCAGCGTCGTGCGATTGATGGCAGGTAGAATCAGCGGTGGCAGCTCGAAGCCGATCTGCACGTCTCGCAACTGAGAGGGGTTCATGGGGGATTGATTCATGACGGGCTCCTCAGCGCTGTACGAGTGATGAGCGGATATCAGCGATGTGCTGACCTTCCTGGTTGGTGACGCGGGTCTGTTGCACCACGAAGGTCAGAGCCCCGCCTTTCTTCTCGTAGACATCCACCACCCGGGTATCGAAGGTGAGCACGTCGCCGGCATAGGCCAGGCCGTGATAGTCGAAACCCTGCTCGGCATGCAGGATGCGCCCCAGGTCGAAGCCGAAAATGTCCTGGACGATATGGTCGCTGTCACGCCCTTCGGCTTCCAGGCACATCAGGAAACTGGGCGGTACCGGCAATGACCGGTGCCCCGCTTGCCTGGCAGCATTTTCATCGGTGTACACCGGGTCGGTTTCGCCGATGGCCTTGGCGAAAAAGCGCAGGCGGCCCTTTTCAACTTCGCAAGTGGTCACGCCCAATGAGCGGCCGATCAGACTCTTGTCTGGCATGTCAGGCAGTCCTGTCAGTCAGTCGTGTCAGTCAAAGAAAGGGCGCGCCCGCCATGGGCGCGCCGTGTCATCAGTTGCGACCGAAGAGGGTCACGATCCCGGCGCCGCCCAGGCCCAGGTTGTGCTGCAAGGCATGCTGGATATTTTCCACCTGGCGCTTGTCGGCGGTGCCGCGCAGCTGATGGGTCAGCTCGTAGCATTGGGCCAGACCGGTGGCGCCCAGTGGGTGACCTTTGGACAGCAGGCCGCCGGACGGGTTGATCACCACTTGACCGCCGTAAGTGTTGTCGCCATCCATCACGAATTTTTCGGCGCCGCCTTCCGGACAGAAACCCAGGCCTTCGTAGGTCAGCAGTTCGTTATGGGCGAAGCAGTCGTGCAGCTCGCAGATGCGGATGTCTTCGGGACCGACGCCGGCTTTTTCGTACACTTCTGTCGAAGCCTGACGGGTCATGCCAACGCCGACGATGCTGATCAGCGACCGTGGCTCGAAGGCTTCCGGCTGGTCGGTCACCAGGGACTGGGCCAGGATGCAGACATCGGTACGCAGGCCGTGTTGCTTGGCGAAGCGTTCGGAAACCAGGATGGTTGCAGCACCGCCGCAGGTCGGCGGGCACGCCATCAGGCGGGTCATGACGCCGGGGAAAATCACCTGGTCGGCCATGACTTCTTCGGTAGTCAGCACCTTCTTGAACACCGACAACGGGTTGTTGGCGCCATGGCGGCTGGCCTTGGCGCGAATGGCGGCGAAGGTTTCCATCTTCGTGCCGTATTTCTCCATGTGCTCTTTACCCGCGCCGCCGAAGAATTTCAGGGCGTCCGGCATTTCACGGCCTTCAGGGAAGATCGCGTCGGCCACTTCATGGCCCTTGCCGTAGGTGATCGGGCGATCAAGCCAATGGGCTTTCAGGGCACCGGGTTGCATCTGCTCGAAGCCGAAAGCCAGGGCGCAATCCACGGCGCCGCTTTCCACCGCCTGGCGTGCCAGGTAGAGCGCGGAAGAACCACTGCCGCAGTTGTTGTTGACGTTGATCACCGGAATCCCGGTCAGCCCCACTTCATAAAGCGCCGACTGGCCGCTGGTGGAGTCGCCATACACATAACCGGCGTACGCCTGCTGCACCTTGCGGTAGTCCAGGCCGGCATCCTGCAGTGCCTGGCGAATGGCTTGTGCACCCATTTCGATATAGGTACCGCTCTGGCCGGGCTTGGCAAACGGGATCATGCCGACGCCGGCAACAATTACTTTCTGGGACATCACTTTCTCCAAGGTCAGTTATCAAGGCCTGTGCTGCACGCTCCAGCCAGGGGCGAGCGCAGCAAACCGTCGAACGATGGTCACGTACACCGCACGCCCTCATACCCCCTCCGGTGGAGGGGGCTTAACGGCCATGCACAAGGCAATCGGGGGGCGCGACAAATGGAGGGGGATCCCCCCCCACTGGAGGGGGAGGCGCGAAAGGCGCTGGCGTTAGCGTTACGTGGCGGTACACCAGAACAACAAGATCAGAGGGGTAACCAACACGTGACTTTCGCAAGACATAAGAGCTCCCGACGCCAGTGGTCCACCACCACTTTACCCATCGAATTGCGCCCTCACCTGCTGGCCTTGGCCGTGGGCATTGGGTCGTGCGCCAGTGCCAACGCCGTCGACTTCCAGATCGGCGAAATCGAAGGTCAGTTCGATTCGTCCCTTTCCGTCGGTTCCAGCTGGGCCGTACGCGGGCCGGATCCAAAATTCATCAACGCCGCCAACACCCTTGGCCTGCGTGGTGAATCGGCCACTCGCACGGCGGATGACAACCGGCAGAACTTCAAGAAGGGCGAAACCTTCTCGAAGATCTTCAAGGGCGTGCATGACCTTGAACTGAAGTACGGCGACAGCGGCGTCTTCGTGCGCGGCAAGTATTGGTATGACTTCGAACTGAAGGACGAACACCGTCTGTTCTACGACATCGACGACAGTGGTCGTGAGGATCTGGCCAAGTCTTCCGGCGCCGAATTCCTCGACGCCTTCGTCTATCACAACTACAACCTGGGTGAGCTGCCGGGCAACGTGCGCCTGGGTAAACAGGTGGTGAGCTGGGGCGAGAGCACCTTCATCGGCAACTCGATCAACAGCATCAACCCGGTCGACGTCGCCGCACTGCGTCGCCCCGGCGCCGAAGTGAAGGAAGGCCTGATCCCGGTCAACATGCTTTACGTGTCCCAGGGCCTGGCGGAGAACCTCACCGTCGAGGGCTTCTATCAGCTCCAATGGGCCAATTCGGTGGTCGATAACTGCGGCACCTTCTTCGGTTCCGATCCCCTGCCCCAAGGCTGCAACGATCGCCTGGTGTTCGCCGGCCCCGACCTCGCCCCAGGCGAAGCCAGAAACACCGCGACCGCCGCGCAGATTCTTAGCGGGCGCGTGGTAGACGACGTCTACATGCCGCGCGTCAAGGACAACGATCCGCGCGATAGTGGCCAATACGGCATCGCCTTGCGCTGGTTCGCCCCCGACCTGCACGACACCGAGTTCGGCTTCTATGCCATGAACTACCACAGCCGCAACCCTTACCTGAGCTTCAAGCAAACCACCGTCGCGCCGATCACGGCTGCCCAGGTGGGCGCCCTGCCCCCCGCTGCACGGGCACTTGGCGTGGCCCAGAACCAGTTCGACCGGGTACGTGCCGCGCGGTACTTCGTCGATTATCCAGAGGACATCCGTCTTTACGGGCTGAGCTTCCAGACCACGCTGGGCGAGACCTCTGTCGGTGGCGAGCTGAGCTACCGCCCCAACATGCCGCTGCAAATCAACACCGCCGACCTGAACCTGGCAGCGATTCAATCCACCGATACCAACTTCAGTACCCAGACCTCACCGGTCTTTACCTCCGGCGAAACCGCGCAATCCCTGGGCGGTGACCTGCCTGGCTACAAACGGATGCCGGTGATGCAGGCGCAGGTGACGGCCACGCAGTTCTTCGATCAGGTCCTGGGCGCCAGCCGCCTGACCCTGGTAGGCGAAGTCGGATACAACCGCATCAATGGTCTGGGCTCGGCGGATGGCACCGATATCCGTTTCGGCCGTAGCCCGGTGTTCGGCGCCGGTGAATTCCCCGGTACCCAGAATGCGAGCGTCTGCGCCACCGCGACCAACCCGCAAAAGGAGTGCAACAGCCACGGCTTCTACACCACCGATTCCTGGGGTTATCGGATGCGCGCCAAGCTGGACTACACCAACGTCATCGCCGGCATCAACCTCTCGCCGAACCTGGCCTGGTCCCATGACGTGGACGGATGGGGCCCGAACTTCGAGGAAGGTGTATTGCGGGAAGCTGTTCTGGTCATGAGTCTCGACAATGGTGTAGTCACCATTGACCTGCGGTACTGCCTGCACCGACCAGCGCTCGACGTTCTCACCGCGGAAACGGGTCACGTAGTTCCAGTAAACCTCGACGCCATTCTTGGGGATCGGGAAGGCGTAGTAACGCGAGTTTGGTTGATCAAAGCGTACCGGACACTCGAACGCCTGCCGATGCAACGTGATGTCTGCCGGTTGCGAATGGACAAAGTCGACCCGCACCGGCGAAAACCGCCCCACCGTGTACGCTCTCAATCGGGTGAACAGCACGGCCAGTGCGTATTCGGCATCCTGGCGGCGCTCGGTAATGCTGGGATCGGTCACGCGATAGCACATCTCCAGCAGATTGCCGCGCAACTGCCAGGTCAGCTCATTGGCCTGGGCGTGAACCACCATATAGCGACTGC
This sequence comes from Pseudomonas sp. LBUM1649, assembly GCF_059716155.1. Classification (NCBI taxonomy): domain Bacteria; kingdom Pseudomonadati; phylum Pseudomonadota; class Gammaproteobacteria; order Pseudomonadales; family Pseudomonadaceae; genus Pseudomonas; species Pseudomonas sp. LBUM1649. Next base: position 3,236,783 of record NZ_CP166807.1, on the reverse strand, counting down.
CGAAATCCAGCATCGCGCGCACGGTCGGAGCGCTGCGTGCGGCATGCCCGAATCCCCCCAGCAGGCTATTTCCAGGTGTCCCTTCGAACAGGCCAAGCCCCAGGCGCAAGCCGAGATCGGGATCCGATTGCGCCGCAGTGATCTCCAGCAAAGCGTTGTACTGACTCAGCGGAATCACCGCGTCGGGACGCTCGAGCACTTCAGAAGACAGCCCTGCCAAACCCAGATACGGCCGGAACAAGTCGGCGTGATGCGGCAGCAAGGCTTCGGCGTAAACGGTGTAGTTCAAGCGGGACATCTTCGCTGCGCTCCTGGGGTTGCTCATCCACACCTGCATGGCCGGATGTGGGTCGTCAGCGACAATGCCATGATACGGCACAGATTGCACTGGCCTCGCAGCGCGTCCGGGCTCTGCCTCAAATGGCACACAAAGGCAAAACATTGGCACAGACAGGCAAGCGCAAAAAAGATGCAGGCATGACTGTGCTGCATATTTCTGCCGTCGCATTGGAGCTCCGATGAAAACCCGATTGCCCTGCCTGTTGTTGAGCCTGTTGCTAAGCCTCCCCTGCCTGGCCCAGCCCGCAAAACCCAACATCGTCCTGATCCTGATCGACAACCTCGGCTACGGGGAACTGGGCTCCTATGGCGGTGGGATTTTGCGCGGCGCCGAGACGCCACGCATCGATCAACTCGCCGCCGAGGGTGTGCGCCTGACCAACTTCAACGTCGAGCCCCAGTGCACGCCGTCACGTTCGGCGTTGATGACCGGCCGCTTTCCGATTCGCTCGGGGACTTCACGAGTAGCGAGTGGCGGCGCAGCGGATGGCCTGACGCTGTGGGAGGTCACACTGGCCGAATTGCTTTCCGGGCGCGGCTACGCCACCGGCATCTGGGGCAAGTGGCACTTGGGCAGCAGCGATGCGCGCCTGCCCACGCAACAGGGCTTCGATGAGTTCTATGGCGTGCCACGCACCTACGACGAAGCCATGTGGAGTCATGCCGACGACACCAATAGTCTGTGGCCGGCAATGGGCAGCAAGCAAGGCTGGGACGAGAACCTGGTACCGGCTCAATCCATCTACGAAGTCCGCCGGGATGAAGCACCGCGCAAGGTCAAGAAACTCGACCTCGCCAGTCGTCGCACGCTGGACGAGGAAATTGCCGATCGGGCAACGACATTTATCAAGCGCAATGCCGAAGCTGGCAAACCGTTCTTCGCCTTCGTCTCATTCTCTCTGATGCACATGCCCACCCAACCGAACCCGGCCTTCGCCGGCAAAACCGGGAATGGGTCCTGGGCAGACGCGCTGGCAGAGATGGATTTTCGCACGGGACAGCTTCTCGATGCCCTGAAGCAGGCTGGCGTCGCCGACAACACCTTGGTGATTTTCGCCAGTGACAACGGCGGCGAAGCTGTCCTGCCGTGGGTTGGCGCCAATGGCCCTTGGCGCGGCACCTACTTCACTGCCATGGAAGCGTCGCTGCGAGCGCCTTTCATCCTGCGCTGGCCGGGTCAGACGCCGTCCGGAAAAGTCAGCAACGAGATCGTCCATATCGTCGACCTGTACACCACGCTCGCCCACGTCGGCGGCGCGCAAATACCCACGGATCGTGCGGTAGATGGCGTGGATCAATCGGCCTTTCTCACCGGCAAACAGCAAAACTCGAATCGCGAAGGCTTCCCGGCCTACGTCACCGACCGGCTGTCGGCAGTCAAATGGCGCAACTGGAAGCTGCATTTCTTTCTACAGGACAGCATGTTCGATCCTGCTCTGCCGCTCTCGGCTCCGCGCTTGTACAACCTGCTGACCGACCTGCGCGAGGAGCAGAACGTGATCATCGAGAATTCCTGGGCGCTGCATCCGATGATGCGCATCGTGAGCGACTTCAAGGCCAGCCTCAAACAGTACCCGCCCATTGAGCCAGGTACGCCTGACCCGTACACCCCGCCAAAGTAATCATCACTGCGCCATCGATTGCCGGCTTGCCGGCGATGGCGTTGGTTCAGTCGATGCACCTGTCGACAGATCCACCGCCATCGCTGGCAAGTCGGGTCGCCGCATCGCAGGTTCTACAGGGCCCTTGCGCAGCATGTGCTCCGGCCTCCCCCAAAGGAGGGGGTAAATGCCCGGAGCACCTCTCTATCGTGGTCGCTTGTAACGGGCCACGAATCCTCCCATGGCCCCCCACTCGACACTGTCTGACGAGAGATGCCATGACTGACCTGCTGCTCAACGAGCGCGAATTGCGCTTCCAGCTTTACGAGCTGCTCGAGACCGAGGCGTTGCTGCAACGCCCGCGCTACGCCGAACATGATCGCGGCGTGTTCGACGCCTCTCTCACCACCGCCCGCCAGATCGCCGCTGAGCTGTTCGCCCCGCACAACCACAAGGGCGATGCCAACGAGCCGACCTTCGATGGCGAGCGCATTCACATGATTCCCGAGACCAAGGCCGCGTGGGATGCCTTTGCCCAGGCCGGCTTCCTGGCTGCGCACCACGATTTTGCCGATGGCGGCCTGCAACTGCCGGAAGTGGTGCTGCGCGCCTGCATGGCTTATTTCAATGCGGCCAACATCTCCACGGTTGCCTATTCCTTCTTGAGCATCGGCGCGACCAATCTGCTGAAGGCCTTTGCCAGTCCGGCGCTGCGCGAGTGTTTCCTGGCGCCCATGCTCGATGGTCGCTTCAGCGGCACCATGGCCCTCACTGAACCCGGCCAGGGTTCCGCGCTGGGCGACCTGCGCACCCTGGCACGCCCAGCCGAAAACGGCACTTACCGAATCTTCGGCCAGAAGATGTTCATCTCCGGTGGCGACCACGAACTGACCGATAACATCGTGCACATGGTGTTGGCGCGGATCGAAGGGGCGCCGGCCGGTACCAAGGGCATTTCGCTGTTTCTGGTGCCCAAGTTCCTGGTGAATGCCGATGGCAGCGTCGGTGCGCGCAACGACGTGGCCCTCGCCGGCCTGCTGCACAAGATGGGCAATCGCAACACCACATCCACCGTGCTCAGTTTCGGCGAACACGACGGTGCCGTGGGTTATCTGATCGGCGGGGCCCATCAGGGGCTGAGCTACATGTTCAAGATGATGAACGAGGCCCGTATCGGCGTCGGTCTGGGGGCCGCCAGTCTCGCCTATCAAAGCTACATTCACGCCCTGGACTACGCGCGTCAGCGTCCGCAGGGGCGCCTTCCCGGGCACAAGAATCCGGCAGCGCCCCAGGTGCGTATCGTCGAACATGCCGATGTGCGCAGGATGCTGCTGCAACAGAAGGTCTATGCCGAGGGCAGTCTGGCGCTGTGTCTGTACGCCAGCAGCCTCGTGGAAGATGCTCACACCGCCGCCACTTCGCTTGCGCGCAGCAACGCCGCCGAACTGCTCGACGTGCTGACGCCGGTGGTCAAGACCTGGCCTTCGCGCTACGGCCTGCTTGCGTCCGAGATTGGCGTTCAGGTCCTTGGCGGCGCCGGCTATACCCGCGAATACCCGCTGGAACAGTACTACCGCGACAACCGCCTGAACCCGATCCATGAAGGCACCGAAGGTATCCAGGCGATTGACCTGTTGGGTCGCAAACTGGGGCCGCGCGGGGGTGACGGTTATCGACTGTTCACCGCCGAAGTGCTTGCCACCCTGCTTGACGCCAACAGCGACGCGCACTGCGCGCCGCTCGCGGCACGGCTGGCCGAGGCATTGAGCATCCTCGAGCAAGTCACCGCCAGCCTGCAAGCACAAGTGGCGGCCGATGCCAATCTGGGCATGGCCAATGCCACGCCCTATCTGGATCTGTTTGGACGCGTGGTGGTCGGCTGGATCTGGTTGCGTCAGGCGTTGCTGGCCAGCCGGGCCCTGGGTTCGGGCGCCAGCGGAAGCGATACCGATTTCTATCAAGGCAAGTTGCAAGCCGCGCACTACTTCATGACCTGGGAACTGGCATCGCTGGAATCCCAGGGGCGTCTGCTCACCGATGCCAACCATGTCGCCTACTACATGCAGGACAGCTGGTTCTAACGCCCCCCCTGTAGGAGCGAGCATGCTCGCGATGGTCTTCAGGACGCCGCGTTCACCCAGGAACCCCGCGTTTTCGTTGACGACCATCGCGAGCATGCTCGCTCCTACAGAGGCCGTGATAACAATAAACTTCAGGAAAGCATCATGAACACACTGGTCACCTACCACGTCGAAGACAATCTCGCACTGATCGGCCTGGCATCAAAGCCCGTCAACGCCCTCGGGCAACCCTTGCGCGCGGCCATTCTCGAAGCCTGTGTCCGCGCCGCCAGCGATCCGTCGGTATCGGCGATCATTCTGCACGGAGAAAACGGCTTGTTCTGCGCCGGTGCCGATATCAGCGAATTCGGCCTCGACGCCTCCTTTGCGGCCCCCTCTTTGCCCGACCTGCTGATGCGCCTGACCGAGATCGACAAGCCACTGATTGCCAGCATCGACCGTTTCGCCCTCGGTGGCGGACTGGAACTGGTGCTGGCCTGCGGTTACCGCATCAGCGCTGCCAACAGCCGTCTCGGCCTGCCGGAAATCAACCTGGGCCTGTTGCCCGGTGCGGGCGGGACCCAGCGTTTGCCCCGACTGATCGGGGCCGAACCGGCACTCGACATGATGATGTCCGGCCAGCCTGTCAGCGCCGGCCGTGCCCTTGATCTCGGTTTGATCGACCGCTTGCTCGGCGAAGGTGACTGCCTACTCGATGGCGCACGCACCTTCGCCCGTGAACTGATCCGCGAAGGCGCACAGGCGCGCCCAGCAGAACGTCACGCCAATCCGGCCGCCGCCCTGCCCGATGACTATTTCACTCGCTATCGCGCCAGCCACGAACCGCGCTGGAAAAACCGCCTGGCACCTCGACTGGTGCTGGCGGCGGTCGAATCGGCCTGCGTGCTGCCGCTGTACGCCGGACTGCAGCGCGAACTCGCCCTGTTCAAGGAAGCCGAAGCCTCGGCGCAATCCCAGGCCCTGCGTCATGTGTTTTTTGCCGAACGTGAGGCCGGCAAAGTGGCCGGTGTCAGCGCCGCCACAGCTCTGCGTCCGATCGCGAGGGTTGCGGTGATCGGCGCGGGCACCATGGGCGGTGGCATCGCCATGAACTTCGCCAACGTGGGCATTGCGGTCACGCTGCTGGAACTCAAGCCCGACGCGCTTGAGCGTGGGCTGGGGCAAATCCGCAACAGCTACGAGATCAGTCTGCAGCGCGGCAAGTTGAGCCAGGGCGAACTCGACCAGCGCATGGCCTTGCTGACCGGCACCCTCGACTATGCCGACATTGCCCAGTGCGACCTGGTGATCGAGGCGGTGTTTGAAAGCCTGCCGATCAAACAGCAGGTATTCCGCACCCTGGATGAGGTGTGCAAGCCAGGCGCCATTCTGGCTAGCAACACCTCCTCGCTCGATGTCGATCAGATCGCGGCGGTCACGCGTCGCCCGCAAGATGTCATCGGCCTGCACTTTTTCAGTCCGGCCAATGTGATGCGTTTGCTCGAAGTGGTTCGCGGCAAACTCACCGCGCCCGAGGTGCTGGCGACGACGCTGAAACTGGGCAAGACGATTGGAAAAATTCCGGTGGTGTCTGGCGTGTGCTTCGGCTTCATCGGCAATCGCATGCTCGAACCCTACTCCCGCGAGGCCCATCGCCTGGTATTGGAGGGCGCTGCTCCAGCGCAGATCGACCAGGTGCTGACTGACCTGGGCCTGGCCATGGGGGTGATGGCGATGCACGACCTGGCCGGGATCGACGTCAGCTTCCTGGTGCGCGAATCCCGTCGTGAAGCGATTGCCCATGATCCGAGCTATTGCCGGATCGCCGATGAGCTCAACGCCCTCGGTCGCTTCGGCCAGAAGACCAAGCGTGGCGCGTACATCTACGAGGGCCGCGAGCGCAAGGAAGACTTCGAGGTCATCACGCTGGCAGAACGCATCGCCGGTGAACTGGACATCCCGCGCCGGCCGATCACCACCGAGGAAATTCATGATCGCTGCCTGTTCATGCTGATCAATGAAGGCATCCAGTTGCTCGACGAAGGCATCGCCGAACGCGCGGGCGATATCGACCTGGTCTGGATCAACGGCTACGGCTTCCCGGCCTGGCTCGGCGGGCCGATGCACTATGCCGAGCAGATCGGCCTGGACAATGTGCTGGCCGGCATTCGCCATTATCGCAAGGCCCTCGGCGAGTACGGCGAGATGTGGTTCCACCCTGCCCCGTTGCTGGAGCGACTGGTCGCTGCCGGCAAGACCCGCATCGAACGAATCTGAATCTGACCTGACCTGACCTGACCGGCCTCATTAGTGGGGCCGAGTTTCCCATCGAACAGGAACAATGCAATGAAAGAAGCCGTAATCCTCTCCACCGCCCGCACGCCGATCGGCAAGGCGTTTCGCGGTGCCTTCAACGTCACCACTTCCCCGACCATGGCCAGTTTCGCGATTCGCGCCGCCGTCGAGCGCGCCGGTATCGAGGCCGGTGAAATCGAAGACCTGGTGATGGGCACCGGCATGCCCGCCGGCACTGCCGGATGGAACCTGGGGCGCATGAGCGCGTTGGCCGCGGGCCTGCCGCTGAGCGTCAGCGGCCAGACGTTAGACCGCCAGTGCGCTTCGGGCCTGATGGCTATCGCCACTGCTGCCAAACAGATCATGGTCGACGGCATGCAGGTGACCGTCGGCGCGGGCCAGGAACACATCAGCCTGGTGCAAAACCGTCATATGGAATGGGTCGGTAGCCAGCACGACGAAAGCGTCCTGCGCAACGTGCCCCGCGCCTACATGCCAATGCTGCAAACCGCCGAACTGGTCGCCAAGCGCTACGGGATCAGCCGCGAAGCGCAAGACCTCTACAGCCTGCAATCGCAACAGCGCACGGCCGCTGCGCAACGTGCAGGTTTGTTCAGCCACGAAATCGTGCCAGTCACGGTCACCAAACAGGTGGTGGACAAGGCCAGCGGTGTGGTCAGCCATGAACAGGTCAGCCTGAGTCTCGATGAAGGCAACCGCCCACAGACGATCCTTGAAGACCTGAGCAAACTCAAACCGGTGATCGAAGGTGGCTGTATCACCGCCGGCAACGCCAGCCAATTGTCCGATGGCGCCAGTGCCTGCGTGTTGATGGACGCGCGCCTGGCCGAACAGCGCAACCTGCAACCGCTGGGTTTGTATCGGGGCATCGCAGTGGCGGGTCTGGCGCCGGAAGAAATGGGCATTGGCCCGGTGCTGGCGGTGCCGAAACTGCTGAAGCAGCATGGGCTGAAAGTCGATGACATCGGGCTCTGGGAGCTCAACGAAGCCTTTGCCTGCCAGGTGATTTACTGCCGCGACAAACTGGGTATCGATAACGACAGGCTCAATGTCAACGGCGGCGCGATTTCCATCGGCCACCCGTATGGCATGAGCGGTTCGCGCATGGTCGGTCATGCCTTGCTGGAGGGTAAACGCCGTGGGGTTAAATACGTGGTAGTGACCATGTGCGTCGGTGGTGGCATGGGTGCAGCCGGCTTGTTCGAGGTGTTGTGATGGACGTTTTCAATAGTTTTTCTTTGGTGGGCAAGACGGTGTTGATCACCGGCGCGTCCAGCGGTATCGGTGCTCATCTGGCGCGCGTGGCCAGCGCTGCGGGTGCGCGCGTGGTGCTGGGCGCGCGGCGTGTCGAGCGCTTGCAGCAGCTCGCTAACGATATTCGCGAGGCCGGTGGCGAAGCGCTTGCCGTGGCTTTGGACGTTACGGATCGGGACAGTGTCGAAACCGCGTTTGATGCGGCCGAGGCTGCTTTCGGTGTGGTGAACGTGGTGCTTAACAATGCCGGTATCGGCAATGGCCAGCGAGTCTTGGAGATAAGCGAGGCCGATTGGCGCGCGATGCTGTCGACCAACCTCGATGGCGTATGGCGCGTTGCCCAGTGTGCGGCGCAACGTCTCGCAAAGGCGCAGCGGCCCGGCAGCATCGTCAACATCGCCTCGATGCTCGGCTTGCGCGTGGGTACCGGCTACAGCCACTACTGCGCGGCGAAGGCCGGCGTGGTGCAACTGAGTAAATCGCTGGCCCTGGAGCTGGCGCGCTACCAGATCCGCGTCAATGCGATTGCGCCGGGTTACTTCAAGACTGAAATGAACGACGCCTATTTCGACAGCGACAAAGGCCAGTCCTACATACGCGACACCGTACCCATGCGGCGACTGGGAAGCCTGCAGGAACTGGAAGGCCCGTTCCTGCTCCTGGCAAGCGAGGCCGGTGCCTTCATGACCGGTGCGGTGCTGGCTGTCGACGGTGGCCATCTGGTCGGCAGTTTGTAGGAGCGAGCTTGCTCGCGAAAAACTTCAGAACAACGAGGTGATTCAGGCTGCCCGCGTCATCGTTGACCACCATCGCGAGCAGGCTCGCTCCTACAAGGGATCTCTGGCGGCCGCAGATCTGGCGTTCGCTGAAGATCAAAACTGTAGGAGCGAGCTTGCTCGCGAAAAACTTGAGATCACCGATGGCATTCAGGCTGCCTGCGTCATCGTTGACCGCCATCGTCGGAACGCCGCCCGGAGCAAGCTCGCTCCTACAGGGGAGAACCGATCAAAACTCGAAACGGCTCAACGCTGCGTGCTGATCATACGGCTGGTAACGCGAATGCCGATCACGCGTGATCTTGATCATCGCGATCTCGGGATCACTGGAGAACACCAGACGACCACCACTGGCCACCAGGTGGTCCAGTAGCCGTTCTTTCTCGCCAACCAGACCTTCCGGATTGCGATCGTTGGCCGTCGTCACATCCAGGCGCAACCAGTGAGTACCGGGAATCAGGTCGCCGGCAAACACTACTGGCCCGCCCGGCATGGTGATTTCCGGGATCAATTGCCCGGGGGTGTAACCATCGCTGTAGTGGAACTGCCAGCCGTCGCCCAGCTTGTTGCATCGAGCACCATCGACCAGCACCAGGCGACTACTGCCTTCTAGCCTGCGCACGATCTGCCGGACGAACAAAGCGCGATCATGGGGATGGTTGTGAAGAGCACGGGACCAGTGGCGCTCGCCGGTAATGTAATGCGCAGCAGGAAACAGCAAGCGCGGTGTATTGCCGTCATCGATCGCTGCACTCAGTTCTGGAGACAGTTGCGCATGCAAGTGAGTCAGCACCACCGCGCTAATGTCGCCTTCAGCGAGACCCTGTTGCGCCAGGCTGTCCAGCAATCCCGATGGTTGTTTCTGGCAGCTACAGGTCCGTCGCAGCGGCGCAAGCAAGGCGCTGGCACCCGCCAGGACCAGGATATTTGTTCCCCCTTGCTGCACCAACAGGCCTCGCGAGGCAAGGTCCACCAGGTTGTCCTGGTCAGGTTTGATCCAGTCAGCCCACAACTGCCGCGGCGTATTGCCGAACATCACTCCACCATCAAGCTTGCGACTACTACCGGCCAGAGTGGATAAACAACGGTTCACAACAGACACCTCTTAGAATTCGCCCCACCTTTGCAGAACGTGCGGGTTTTATGAGGTCTGCAGGTTAATCCTCCTTCACGTCCTCGCCCCCCACCCGAGTGGAGTGGGTCGAGAGCGTTCCACGCTGAAACGTAATCACTCCAACAGACTAATTCTTCGACTCTACGGAGGGTGGTGTCCAGGAACCGTCCACGACTGCCGTCTATAGCCTGATGCAGGACATGCACGAAATTGCCACCGTGGTCACCACCTGGACACCGTTTCTTCTGCTGTGCGTGGCGCGGCTGATTGCATCGGGCTTTGAGTTCGGTTGCCGCCGAACTTCGCGCTAGCCTGGTCGGTTTTCTTCAACTTCCTATGGGGTGCTGCTGCCGTTGGGCGGAAGCTTAAATTTAAGGCTCATTAACACGAGACATTACGCTGAATACGTAAAGTGGAAGTCAAATCGGCTCATCACTTTCCGCAGAGGAGTGTGCTGAGAGCTTTGAGCCGCCCTTCCTGGTCTTCACCATTACGAACATCTTGATGCGGTCATGAATTTCCTGGAGTGCGTGACGAAAAGGCTCATGCCGCTCACTGGCCGTTGGGTCTTCAAAATTCCACACGATCATCTCGCCGGAGGTCGGCATTCGCAATGCTTCCTCGGAAGACTTGTCACACAGCGTGATGACGTAGTGAAACTCCTGCCCTTCAAACTCATCGATCGATTTGCTACGCAGACCTTTGGTCTCTATGCCTATGTGTTCGAGAGACTCCAGGGTTCGAGGATCAACCAGACCTGGCTCGACGCCTGCACTGAAAGCTTCGAAGTCTGATGAGTCGGAATGGCGAAGCAGCGCTTCGGCCAACACGGAACGGACATCATTTTTGGCGCAGACAAACAGAACCCGTAATTTGTCAGCCATTCCTCTCCTCCCCGCTCGAACAGTGATCAGAGAAACCGTCATTGTTCAGTTAAGCAGCGTTTTTGATCGCCCGACTTCGAGTCGATGGAATGTACTATTTCAAAATTTTTCAGCGCCCGCACCATCCGTGGGCATTGCGGTAGCGGCAGGCAGGTCAGATTGAGCAGAGCTGATCCAGTTTGCTTCCTCCAATACATTCAAGAGATCAACGAACTGGCCTGTCTCGCAATCAAATGGAATCAACACCGAATCGGCCGCGATGAGCGCACTAAACGCATAGAAATTCATAGCGGGTGGCGTATCGATGTAAACGCGGTCGTAGTCTTGGGCAACCTCGTCCAGTAGCCGGCGCAATTTGTTGATCATGAATTTCGCTTCCAGCACCAGAGGATATTCACGAGGTTTGGTACTTCCTTTCAACTCGCTGAGGTTCTCTTAACAATTGTTAATGCCCTCCCCCACACGACCTGCCCAAAATCCGCAAAAACTACAATGAGCAGGAGTCCACCATGTCCAAGCCTCCCATTAGTGCAAAAACCGTATACGAACTCCTCCAGATTTCGGCCAAGACTCATCCTGACAAGCTCGCATTGAGCTACATCAACAGCCTGACACCGCTTGATACGCAGCACTTCAGTTACACCGATCTTTTGTGCAACGTGAACCGTGCGGCACGACTGATCCTGGATCTCGCGGGCCGCCGCAAGCCTGTGGTTTCTCTGCTACTGGCAAACATTCCGCAGAGCCAGTACCTGCTCTGGGCCGCCGCCAGCGTTGGCATCGCCAACCCGCTCAACCCGCTGCTCAACGAGGATGCCCTGTACAACCTGATGCTAGAGGCGAAAACCGACTTGATCTTCGTGCTCGGCCCACTACCAGGCACTGATCTTTGGCAAAAGGCCCTCAGCGTAGCCCAGCGTTTGCCCCACAAGCCCAAGTGCGTATCCGTGATGGCGAAGGCTGGAGAGTACTGGTTTGATGAGTTACTCACGCTGTACCACGACTCGGAACTGGAGACCCCGTTGTTGCCGCGAGCCGATGACATCGCCGCTTACTTCCATACTGGCGGCACTACAGGGGTGCCTAAACTGGCCTGCCACACTCATGCCAATCAAGTTGCGGCAGCCCTCGCCTACGTGCGTTGCATGGCAACCAGCGCCAACGATGTTGCGCTTAATGGTCTGCCGATCTTCCACGTCGCCGGGGCCTTGGTAAACAGTTTGGGAGGATTCGCCAGTGGTTTGCAGATGTTGCTGCCAACGCTCGCAGGCTTCCGTAATCCCGAAGTGATCCGTCTGCACTGGCAATTGGTCGAGGCGTTTGGTATTACCATCAGCGGCGGTATCCCGACCTCGGTTGCGGCGATGCTTGAAGTGCCCCTTGATGGCCATGACATCAGCTCGCTGCGCTTTATGCTCTCTGGCGGCGCACCGGTGCCCGCAGCGCTTTGCGAACAAGTTCGTACGGTTACCGGGCTTAATCTGTACCAGGCCTACGGCATGACCGAATGCGCTGGCATCATTGCCCTGCCGAATCTTGAGCGACCTTCGATTCCAGGTAGTGCGGGACATGTCAGTGGTGAGGTGCAAGTGCGGATTGCCAATAGCGGTGAGATCTGCGTTCAAGGCCCGACGGTTTTCCCGGGTTACCTGGGACAGACTCCTGCCCCTTTTGAAGACGGCTGGCTACGCACTGGCGACTTGGGGCATATGGACGAGCTGGGCAACTTGTTCATCACCGGCCGCGCCAAGGATCTGATTATCCGCAGCGGCCACAATATCGACCCCGCTTTGATCGAGAGCTGCCTGGAGTCTCACCCAGCGGTGTCGCTAGCTGCAGCGGTAGGCATGCCCGATGAGTATGCTGGCGAGCTGCCAGTGGCTTTCGTGCAGTTGCATCATGGAAGCCATGTCAGCATTGACGATCTGCAGCTCCACGCCATCACGCACATCGCTGAGCGCCCTGCCTGCCCGAAGCGGATTTTCCTGGTTGAAGCCCTCCCAGTCACAGCAGTCGGAAAAATCTTCAAGCAACGCCTGCGGGAGCTCGCGGCGTCCTACGCCTTTAGCGAACGCATTGCGCCGCGTTGCGCAAAGCTCGTCGTCGAGGTAAACCATCAGGCCGATGGCAGTTTGCTCGTCAATCTCGACGCAGTGCCACTCGAACATATGAAGTGGTGCGCCGTACAAGCCGAGCGGCTGGACTTGCGCGTTCAGATGCCGAAGGGCGAAACCTGTGATTGATTATGACTACTGAATCAAGCGCCGAGCTTGGACTTGATCCGCGAAAATGACACCGGATCCATGCTCAGATAACTGGCCAGCTGGTACTGCGGTACCCGCTGCAGTAACCAAGCTTCGTGCTCTAGCAACCAGCGATAGCGCTCCTCACTGTTGCAGGTAAGGAGCAGCGCCTCACGGGATTCGTTGCGTAGCATGATTTCCCTGGTGGCCTTGTCGACAAACCCCTGCAACTGCGGGAAATGCTCACGCAGGCGGATTAGCGTATGCAGCGGCACAGCCACCAGCCAGCTGTGCTCCAGCGCCTCAATAGTGTAGGTGCAGGGTTGTTGCTTCAAGTAGGCGCTAAGCGAACCAATCACCTCTCCTTCATGGAAGAAAGCCTTATTGCGTTGCTTACCTTCTGGTGACGAATAGTAATAGCGGATCAGGCCGCAAAGGATTACAAAAAAGTGCGTAGGGGATTGGCCTGCGCGGATGATCGGCTGATCGCGAGTAAAGTACCGGAGTTCAAACACCTCCAGGAGATGCCCCCAGAGCTGCGGATCATTCACACCATACCGGTTGAAGACTGCCCTGAGCAGATCCAGTGCGTTTACATCTAGCGAGCTTTTCACAGTTAGCTTCACGCTCCCGGAGAGGTCATGGATTAAACCGCACATGTGAGATTCATTCTACGAGCCGAGTTACGGTTTCGACCAGCTTGTGACCTTCGTGTATCCCGTATCCTGTATCCCTTTCGCCAAACTCAATCATTAGTGTTTTCCCCGCCTTCGGAGGACACGGATACTCACCAACTACCGTCATTAGGATGCGCAACCGGGCCGCCTGACGTTCTTATAGGAATAGCGAGGTTAGCCTGTCGGCACCTCGCACTCCATATCCCTGACAACGTGCTACTTGCGGCTCTGGAGAGACAGCTGTCGTTGCATGGGGAAAACCTGCCAGCCCAGGCGTTCACTAATCAGGCCCCACACCCCTTGCGGAGCCTTGAGCATCATCACTACCGCGACCAAGCCCAGAATGATCATGTACACGGCGCCGAATTGGGCCAGGCATCCGCGCAACGCAAAATAGATCAGCGTGCCGATCAAAGGCCCCTCCAGGGTGCCGATGCCGCCGATGATAACAATGAAAATCACCACCGCCGTCCAGTCCTGCAGGTTGAATGCTGCATCCGGGGAAATCCTCAGCTTTTGTAGGAAGATCAGAGCCCCGACAACCCCGGTGCAACCGGCCGCCAGCACGTACACCATCAGCTTGGTTCGGAAGGTATTGACCCCCAGGCTGCCGGATGCAGCCTCCGAATCGCGGATCGAGGCCAAGGCCAGCCCCTGTCGCGACCGCAGCAAAAAGAACACCACTGCCATGGCACCGATAGCGATAGCCAGAGCGGTGAAGTAGATCAGCATCTCGCGCCCGTCCCGATCGTTGCCGATCTGTCGCACAATCGCTGCCGGCAGACTTTGCCCTGAACCTCCACCGAGACTGCTCATCTGCGCCAGTCCCAGGCGAAAGACTTCGGCCACGACCCAGGTGCCGATTGCAAAGTAGGCACCGCGCAGTCGAAACACGATCAACGCGGTGGGAATCGCCAGCAGTGCGACCAGCACGCCCGAGAGCAACACCGCGAACAAGGGCGGCACCCCCAGTTGCGTGGACAGCATGAACAATAGATAGCCGCCCAGGCCGACAAACGCTTGCTGCCCGACAGAGACCATGCCGGCGTAACCCGCCAACAGGTTCCACATTTGCGCCAGGGCCAGGTAATAGGCGAATTCCACCACCAGTCGCAGGCTTGCACGATCGGCCCAAAAAGGCGCGCTAATCAGTACCAGCACGCAGAGCCCCAGCAATGACAGCCCGACCTTGCTGCTGGTGGTCGTGCGTTGTACGCGCCAGGTAAGCGCAGGATTATTCAGGGCATTCATCAGTCGACACTCCGGGGAAACAGGCCACGCGGTCGCACGACCAGAATCAGCAGAAACACAAGGTGACCGGCAAGAATTTGCCAGCCGGGATCGATTTTTGCGCCCACCGCCTGGGCGATGCCGAGAATCACCCCGCCAGCGAGGGTGCCCCACAGGCTGCCGAGACCGCCGATGATCACCGCTTCAAACCCATACAACAGACGCGCCGGTCCCACGGTAGGGTCGAAGCTGGTACGAATCGCCAGAAACACCCCGGCGATCGACACCACTGCCATCGCCAGCGCCATGGCCAGACCGAAAATATGCGCGTTGTTGACGCCCATCAACCGTGCGGTCTGCTGGTCATCGGAGGTGGCTCGAAACGCCCGCCCCAATGCGGATTTGTAGAACAACAATTGCAGGCCACCGATAATCAGCAATGCGCTACCAAACACCATCAACGGCATGACGCCCACGCTCAGGCTACCGAAACCGACACTCGCGACTTCCAAATCACCCTGGGACAGCTTCTGACTGTCGGCGCTGAAGAACTCAAGCAGCACGTTCTGCACGATGATCGACAGGCCGAAGGTCACCAGCAACGGCGGCAGAATGTCCTGGCCGAGCGTTCGATTGAGCAGGCAGCGCTGCAGCAGGTAGCCAAAGCAGAACATCACCGGCACAACAATCATCAGGCTTGCCAGCGGACTGAAACCCAGGTGATTGACCACCACCAGCGCCAAGTACGATGCCAGCACGATGAAATCGCCATGGGCGATATTGACCAGGCGCATGATGCCGAACATCAGTGACAACCCCACCGCGAACATCGCGTAGAGTCCACCGAGCAACATGCCCTGAAGAAGCGTATTGAGCCATTCCATAACTAAACCCCGAAGTACGCGGCCTTGATTTGCGCTTTGTCGACGTCTCCAGGGCGGCCGGTCAGGGACACGCGCCCTTCCTGCAAGCAATAGAAACGGTCGCAGACACTTAGCGCCTGATTGATGTCCTGTTCGACGAGAATCACCGTGGTGCCGTCGGCCTTGATCGAGGGCAGCGCCGCGTAGATGTCCTTGATCGTTGTTGGTGCCAGGCCCAGGCTGATCTCGTCGCACAACAGCAAGTGCGGGTTGGCCATCAAGCCCCGGCCAATCGCAACCATTTGCTGCTGGCCGCCGGACAGCGCGGTTCCGGGACGCTTGCGCATTTTTTCCAGCACTGGAAACAGCTGATAGATCCGCGCCAAAGTCCAGGGGCCGGGCCGTTTGCTGTAGGCGCCAATCAGCAGATTTTCTTCGACCGTCAGCGACGCAAACAGCCTTCTGCCCTCCGGCACCAGAGCGATGCCACGCTCGATCACCTGGTTGGCCGCCAGGTCACCGATCGTCTGGCCCCTGAACGTGATGGCCCCCGGTCGGTTTTTGATCTGCCCCGCCAGCGAGCGCAGGAAAGTGGATTTTCCCGCGCCGTTGGAACCGATGATCGCCACCGTTTCACCCTGATCCAGTGTCAGGCTGATGTCGAAAAGTGCTTGAAAGTCGCCGTAGCCGGCGCAGAGTTTGTCGATGGACAGCAGGTTTGAATGCGTCGACATGGTTCAGCTCCCGATGCCCATGTAAATGTCCTGGACTCGCGGGTCGGCCATGACGCTGCGCGGCTCACCTTCGGCCAGTTTGGCGCCGAAGTTGATCACCGTCAGGCGACTGACCACCGCCAGCAAGGCGTGCACGATGTGTTCGATCCAAATGATGGCGACGCCGGCCTTGTGGATGCCCTGAATGGTTTCTACCAATGCCAGGCATTCCGGCTCGGTCAGCCCCCCGGCGATTTCATCGAGCAACAACAATCGAGGCTGGGTCGACAAGGCCCGGGCCATTTCCAGACGCTTGCGGTCGAGCAGGGTCAGCGAGCCGGCCAGGACGTTGGCCTTGCGCATCAAGCCCGTCAGTTCCAGCGTCTGCGCGCACCATTGGTTGGCTTCCTGGCCGCGCAACCGTGCGCCGAAGGTCGCGCCGACCAGCAAGTTCTCGAACACCGTCATTTTCACGAACGGATGCGGGATTTGATGGGAGCGACCAATGCCTTGTTGGCACCGCTTGAACACTGGCTCGCGAGTAACATTGCGTCCTTCGAAATAGATGGTGCCGCTGTCGGCCGCTACACCACCGGCAATCAGGTTGAACAGCGTGCTTTTACCCGCGCCGTTGGGGCCGATGATGCCCAAGGCTTCGCCCGGCTGCAGGGTCAGACTCATTGCGTCCGTGACCTTAACCGAGCCATAGCTTTTGTACACATCGTTCATTTGCAGAAGTGGCTGTTGCATGGTGCACCCGTGTCGGTTCGCGCTATCAATACCCAATGGCCTGCATTTCACCGCCCAGTGGAATAGTCGGAGCGTTGGCATTGTTGGTCACGACCAGGTCATATTTATTGTCATCGCCGAGGCGCCATTGGCCGCTGACCAAGGGCGTCTTAGCGACGTTTTTCACCGGCCCGCCGTTCCAGTTGATCGGCCCGACCACGGTGTTGAGGTTGGTCTTGAGCAATGCATCGCGCACAGCCTGAGAGTTACCGACTTCTTCTGTGCGCTGGAGGATATCCACCGCCAGTTCGAACAGGGCGTGCACAAAACCCAGCGGTTGCGTCCACTGCTTACCGGTGGCCTGAGTGAACCCCTGGGCGAGTTGCCCGGCGCTGGCGCCGGTCAATGACGAACTGAATGGGTGGGTGGGGCTCCACCAGATTTCGGTCGACAAGTTATTGCCGGCCTTGCCCAATGCTTCGACCGCCGTGGGAAACAGCAACGCCTTACCCACCGACACCGCTTTGGGCTTGAAGCCCTGCTGGCGAGCCTGAGTCCAGAACGTGGTCAGATCCGGAGGAATGACGACGCCTGTGACGATTTCGACATCAGCCTTTTTGAACGCAGCGATCTGTGCAGAGAAGTCATCGGTCAGGCTCTGAAACCGACCGGGGTCGACCAATTGGAAACCCTTTTGCGCCAGCACCGGTGGAAAACCGAGTTTCGGATCACCCCAGGCATTGCCGTCGCCATCATTGGGAAACAGGCCGCCGACCACCTTGTTCGACGGCATGGCGCCCCACATGGAGGAGTAAGTGCCGATCACATCCTCCAAGCCCCAAAAAAAGTGATACGTCCACTCAAAACCTTGGTCAGGCTTGCCACCCCGCGTAAAGAACCAAGGCTGCCAGGGCGCCACGGTGGAAATGCACGGGATCTCGTTGATTTCGCATTGGTCGGAAACGGGGTTGGTGGTTTCAGGTGTCGAAGACACCAGCATCAGGTCGACCTGATCAGACAGGATCAGCTCGCTCGCTACCTCCGCCGCGCGGTTGGGGTTGGATTGGCTGTCCTTGACGATGACTTCCAAGCGGTACGCCTTGCCGGCCACATTGATCGTGTTCTTCAGTGTTTGCTTGAGCGAGTCGATGATGTAGCTATCGGCCGCCGCAAAGGGCGCCAACGGCCCAGTCTGCGGACTGACGTAGCCGAGCTTGATCACCCGCTCACTGCCCAAGGCGAAGTTGAACGGCATGCTCGCCAGTGCCACACCACCGGCAGCCACGCCGGTACTGCGCAGGAAATCACGGCGCGAAAAGTCGCGACCAAACAGGTTTTTATCGTTGTTGTCTGTCATGTAGTACTCCGATGCGGCTGCATGCCGGCAAAGTCTGGGCGGACAAGGTCGCAACGTGAGGGCCAGGCATCACGCAGCGTCAGGTGCTATGCGCAAGTGGGCGGTTTAGAAAAAGAAACTGACGTCCAAGGACGCGACCAGCTGAGAATCTTTTTGCCCATCGGCATAAGCATCGCGACCGGGGCCAGAATGGATGTCGTAGCGCAATTCCGGGCGCAGGCGCACATTGGGGGTCGGCGTCCAGGCCAGGTTGGTAGTGACACCGTAAAAACTGCCCCACGTCGGATCGGGAATCCCGGTCTGCGAGTCGATGTTGGCCATCATCACGTGAACAGGAGCATCGGTGTAGAACCACTCGGCGCGACTGTTCCACATCAGGTTTTCGCTGATTCGGTGATACCAGTTGATGTCCGTGCCATACCAGGTGGCATCGTTTTTATTGGCGAACCCGGCGAAAGCGCCCTGCTCTTGCGTACCGTAGTTCAGCTCCAGCGCCACGCGGTTGTTCGGGTCTAGTACTTGCGACAGCGTCAGGTAAGATGCCAGGCGCTTGTAATCGTCATCCTTGGTGCCGGCTGGTAGCGGCGAGCCACAACTGCATTCGGCGAAGCTGTCGCCGGCGCCGTTACCGTAGATGTTTTCCCAGTCGATCCAAGTGCTGAAGTCCGCTGACCGCCAGCGTACGTTGGCGATGACATCCGGGTCATGGTTGGGGTCTTGCAGGTTGTTCCAGCCCTGCACCACACCTAACTCGAAGCCGAGCATGCTTTCCCCAGGCGCCGATGGGAGCTTGAACGAGTACAGCGCACCGGCATGCTTGGCAGGGCCATGCATGAAGGAATAGGTGTGTGAGTAGAAGTCACTGGGTGCCGGTGATGGCAAGGCGAAGCCGATTTCATTTTCCAGCGGCGTGTGGAAAATCCCGATCATCAAATCCGAACCGCCGAGCACCGGGAAGTAGAAGTCGACATACGCCTGAGCAACGGTTAACGCTTCGTCTTGCGCCTTGTTGTCGCGATTGGCACTCAAGTCTTCGTCCCAGCCATAAGTCTTGAAGAAGCGCGCATCCTTGCCGTACAACGCCGTGACGTTGAACCCCCAGTCAGCCTCTTGCGGCATCGGCCCGGGGAACGGCCCCACACGACCAATCACATTGCTCCTGGCTTTTTTCTCCACAGCCAGGGCGAATTGGTTGAGATTCACGCCTTCGTCGGTATTGAAAAAGCTTTGTTTGCTGACGTCATCCGTTCCGTTGTTGTTGTAGATCACACCTGCCTGGCCCCAACCGTAGATCTTGATGCCATGCTCACGCTCAAGGCTGTCGCCAAACACGCCGCGCACCAGCGAGCCCATCGGGTCGTCCGCTGCGTGAGCCATTGAGGGAATCAAAACGTCGGTACCTAGAACGGGGGCGAACAGGGTTGCTGCGCAAACCCATGCACGAATACTCATACCTGCCTTCCTTATTTTTATTAGGAGCCAACCCCCTGGAGGGCATAGTCCGGAAGCAAGGTATGACGTTGAAGTGTCAGTCTTGATGAGCCTTGGCTTGGGCTCCACCCGATCTTTGGCGGATCGTAGTGCTCGGCGTAATGAAGGCTACAAGCCCCCCACGAGACCAACAATTCCATTCTCGGCGACTTCAGTGTTTGCGTATTCAGAACAATCTGGCATGTCAAAGCTAAAAAGTTGCATCCCCGTCTGCGCACAGCCAATCATGCGCAGCAATTTGCTGGCTTGGGCTCGAATGGCCGGTGGCAACTCCAACGAACAAAACGGGACGCCTACTCCTTTCGTGACCAGCACATCACTTTCACAGAGTCATACAACTCGCGACTGATGGGGCAGTAGACATTTTCGAACAGCTGGCTCACATCCCGCACTCCTTGGGATGTATTTTTTGACGAACCCGTTTCAGCAGGTTGGGTAGCCGCCTGACTAAAGCTTGGAAGCAACGCACCGACAGCAACCACCGCCCCACCTTTAATGAGATTACGGCGGCTTTGATCAATATCGGGCTTTCGAGTTTTCATGTTGCCCTCGACCAAAAAATGAACTGCTCATAGGAAGCTACAAGCTCACTGAATGGCTGCTTACGAAACTCAATTTTCAAGGAGGCTTCTTCAAAGTCTCAGATGCATCGAGCTGCGGAATCTCAAAGCTAACCAGGTTCCACCGAGTGAGCTCTTCTTCAGGGTTGCGCCCCCCCCTTCAGGCAGATTCGCAAATGATTTCACCTGCCCGTAGACCACATCCAGCTCCGCCAACGGCAAACCAGCTGGTAACAGGGACAAAGCGAATACCACGTATAACGCGGCGCCTGCTCAATTCTGACACTCCCATCTCTGTGGGTTGGACTAACTATCAATGGTACTTTCTTGATGGTATAGGCCCAGCATGCACGCGTCGGACGGTGCCCAGCCACGTAAAATCGGCAAGATAAAAAATCACAAGAAACTTTTGGCTTTTTAAGGAACAAATCTAAGCGAATTTGCCTGTTTTACGTAGTGCAGCATTGAGGATGGCGCGAAGATAGTTCAATCAGAATCCAGGTAGGTTGCCAGATGAAATGGAAAATCCCATGGCTCCCCTCCATTCAAAGATCCCACCTCTAAATGAGCGTGTTGGCTGGCAACAATTGAAGCGTCAAGCCAACATCACCAAAGTTTTGGATGTACTGCAGCACTACGGTGACCAGCCAATTCGCCTGGAGGAACTTCGCAGCAAAGCAGGCGTGAGCGAGCGGACATTACGCTCAATATTCAAGGAGATATTTGGTGTCGGGCCCAATCGTTACATGATGATTCGCCGACTGCATATGGTTCGAGCAGCATTGTCGATTGCTAACACGAGCACAGAATCCGTCAGCCACATCGCATTACGATTCGGGTTTACCGACAGCGGTCGTATGGCCTCCCAATACCACACGCTGTTCGGTGAGTATCCGAGCAAAACCTTGATGAGAGCACGGGTGTTATCCACCTGACAAAAACAGGATTCTATGAATCCGTCCTGAATCGTTACCTATCAGCCCGGCATGAGCCGAATTAAACGACAACTCTAAAACGATGCCCAGTGCTGACTACGCATGACCCAACGCTTTCGCAGCTCTTAATGTCTGCGCTGGCAATACACCAAAATATTGGCGGTAGAGGCTCGCTAACCGGCCGACGTCCCAGACTCCAAATCGCGCGCAGATGCTGGTGATTGTATCCTCAGTGCCGGCGTGACGAATTGCATCGCGGATCGCATGTAAGCGTCGAATCATCAAATATCGATGAGGGCTCATCCCGAGATATTCGTTAAAGATGTTGCGAACGGTTCGTTCAGAAGCGCATGTAGCGTGACAGATATCTTCGATCTGGACGGATTGGATTTCCATCACCTCAACCAATCCTAATGCGCGCCTGAGTATCTCTTTATGATTGCGATTGTGCCGAGGGGAGATAACTAATGGGTCAACAGACATTAAAATGCGGAATACCACATCCATCACCTCCGAGCGCGCAGCAAGCTCCGTAGTTTCGCTGTGTAGAGCGTCAGGGGTATGGGCATCAATATGGAAAAGCCGGCGTGCCAGCCAGATCAGTGGGCCAGGGTTGCGCTGAACAGCACCGACAATATTGCGATGCAGCACCGCAAAATCGAATTCATCTTCGCGCACTGATGCCCAGCGCAACACTAATTCGCAGGACATTGCGACCGTCAGCCAACTCGCCGGACTCTTCGCGTTGATATGGAACATGGCGTTGGGCACCATCCACCCGATTCGTCGGCGGTTGAACGAATGGCCGTCGACCACCGTGGATTCGTGCCCTGTCAGTGGCACGAAAATATTGAAATAACCTGGCAGGCCGATTCCCGTGTACACCGTGCCGGCGCCCTCTCGGCCGGTCATCAATGCCACGCCGTTCAAGTCGACCACATTGAGTTGCCAGTCGCGCTGCTGCCGCGTGCGCAGCACGTATCGCCCCTGCACGCCATACAACGCTTCTTCGAACTCATCGAAATCCGAGCAGATCAGTTGCATCGACGCACCTCACTGATCCCGAACAGTAAAAAGAAGCCTCCGTGCCAGATCAGTCCAGGTCATCAGCGTAGTCCACAAAAGCGGCAGGCAAATGGACGGCTTCGGCCGTCCATCTGCCCAGCCTGTGTAACGGATCAACGGCTCAGGTACTCAGAGGTGGAAATGACCGGTGCGTAACCGAAGCTCAGCGCCGCCATAAACGCCGCATGCACGTGCTCAGCGGGAACCTTGACCCCGTTGAACTCAAGATCGAGCGTGGCGCAAGCGTCATGCAACACCGTGGTGGTATAACCAAAATCAACCGATGCGCGAGTCATGCCATCCACGCACATGTGACTCATGTTGCCGACGATAACGACCTCGTTGATCCCATGGCGGTCCAGGATGGATTTCAGTTCGGTCTCACGAAACGAATTGATGAAATGTTTGAGCACCACCGGCTCGTCATCACGGTTCTTCGCGCTGTCGTGTATCTGAGCGCCCTCGCTGCCAGGGCGGAAAAAGGGTGCATTTTCATCCTTGAATTCATGCCGGATATGTACCACGAGGTCTCCCCGCTCACGGAACCTGCCAATCACCCTTGCTGCTTGTGCAGCGGCGTCCTCGACGTGAGACAGCGACCACCTGCCGCCCGGAAAATAGTCGTTCTGGATATCAACGACCACCAACGCTTTTTTATTTGAGTCAGTACTGCTCATGACCACTCTCCCGATGACGTGACGCCAGATGGAGCGGGCTGACTCGATCAGGTGCCAAAGTCAGCCTGCGCGTTCAGAACGAGTTGTTGGTATCTTCACCTGTTGCAAAGAGCGTCAATGCCAGCGCTTTCGCAATACCTTCATATTGAGGTTGTCGATCACCGGCGCACCGGTACCATGGGTGAGTTTTTTATCGTTCATCAGGGTTACCTCTCAAGCATTAACCAAGCAATTCGAGAAGATCGCGAGTACTTACGATGACGTGCGCGTACGTAGGCCCATTGATGTCATGGGCGGCGATCATGGCCTCTTTGGAAAACGCTGCAGTGGCGTCCTTCACCAGCGTGACGTGATAACCCAGTTCCGCCGCAAACTTGCCGGTCGTTTCGATGCAGGTGTTAGCCAGCATGCCGACTATGATGACCGAATCGATTCCGTGCTGTTTGAGCTGAAAATCCAGATCCGTATTGGCAAATCCGCTGCCGCCCCAATGCTCCTGAACTACGACATCATTTGTCTGCGGCAGAAAATCCGGGTGCCACTCCCCTCCCCAGCTACCGACGGCGAACACCTGCGCTTTACCCGCGCCCAACTGATAAGGGCTTGGATGCTTCCATCCCTGGAAATCCTGTGGCGTGGCACGGTGATGCGGTACGTAGAAAATCTGAAGGCCCGCCTTGCGAACGGTCTCGACCACCCGGCGCAAATTATTCAGCGTGTCTACTTCGTCAGCCACCGCCTTAGCGAGACCTGCAAGCTTTCCACCATCGCTGAGAAAGTCGTTGTACGGATCCACTAACAACAAAGCGGTGCTTTTCTTGGGATAATTGACGTCACTCATTTACACCTCCCGACCACCGAAAAATCGGTGTGCGCTGCGACTCAGGGTTTGTCGTTGGCGTTCCAGGTGGCCGGCAAAGAAAGATCGCCCGACGCAACGTCCCAGACCGAACTGACGCACAGCAGAGGGTCGTGCAGATCAGCGTTGACCTTCAACCCTGCCGTGACACCGTCGTATTTGAAATTTTCAGGAAAACCGACAGCAGCCAACGGCACCTGGATCGTGACCGTGTCCTTGCCAACATTGAGCCCATAGCCTGGAGAGTCGATATAAAGCGGTACTCCGGGCCAGGTGGCTGGCATCTTAGGCTTCATGTCTTTGGGAATGTCGCGCACCTTCAGACCGCTTGGCCCACAACTGGCTTCTTTGCTCAAAACAACCCAATGGGAATGCCACAGGCCGCCATCGTTGTCCTTCTTGCCGTCGTTGTTTTCATCCAGTTGCGGAGTATCGTCGAAGTCCGGATGGGAAGTCAGTGCAAGCGCGAGGATGCCGGAGTTGGGCTCGAAGCCGACGGCATCGCTGTCCAGACTGGTTGGCCATACATAACTGTAAACATCAGAGCCCGCAAATTTGCCTGTAGGTGTTGGCGTGCTGCTACCCGCTGTACCGGCAACGACTTGTTGAAAGACAAGGTTATTGCCCTCGCGATAGATGTGCGTATGCACCAGGTCAAACGCGGCATCAACCTGGCTTCCGGCACTGTTAATCCCGCCAGGCTCATGCGCCAATAGTGGAATACTCATGACGGAAGATACGACCAAACACGATAGACGTTGCATGCCTACCCCCTGAGGGAATGAACAGCTCCTGGTCAATGGCTGAAGCAACGCCTTCCAAAAAAATGCAGACGACCATGGCATTGTTTTTTGCACTGATCTAAAAATTCTGCCGCGAGGTCATGATGCGAAAAATGTATTCGCAAGACTACGTAAAAACGGCAAATCGCTAAGCGAGCTGATCAAATGTTGCGAAATGTTCGCGAACCCGGATAGGAGGAAACTCCCGTTAGTTTGCAGGCAAAATCCGAGAGATGCGCACGGAGGCGCACTGACTGTACCTTTCGCAGGTTGCGCTGGTGGTGCGAGCTTACGCGCACCCTCGTCAACCCCTGGGTCTGTCATGAATAGCCAAGAAACTGTCGTCAAATGCGAAGCGCCGCCGAATCGCGGGCTCTTTAATGGAGGTACGAAAAAAGTCTCGGGCAATTGAGTCGACGGTTCCCACCGCGGCCTCTGAGTCACGAGTTGCCTGGTACGCCAGGCAGGAGAATAACAATATGCAATTCGTGAAAAGTCTTCTGGCCGCCATCCCCCTCATGGCGCTGGCCATCGATGCTCAAGCCTATGTATCGAACCAGGAAGCCGCCCGGCTGGGCACCAGCCTGACCTGGGTGGGTGCCGAAAAGGCCGGCAATGCCGACGGCTCCATTCCGCCCTACAGCGGTGGCCTGACCACTGCCCCCTCCAGTTTCAAGACCGGCGACAGCATGCGCCCGGATCCCTTTGCCCATGAAAAACCGCTGCTGGTAATTAACGGCAAGAACGTCGACTCGTACAAGGGCATGCTGACCGCCACCACCGTAGAGTTGGCCCGACGTTATCCCGGCTTTCGCGTCGACGTGTATCCGACCCACCGCACAGCCTCGCTGCCACAGGCGGTACTGGACAATAGCCGCAAGAATGCAACTAACGCCAGGTCCCTCGACGGCGGGATTGCCATCGACAATGTGTTGCCCGGGGTGCCGTTCCCGATTGCGCAATCAGGTGCCGAAGCGATGTGGAACTTCCTGCTGCGCTACCAAGGGGTCAACATCCACTCCAAGTACGACTCCTGGAGCGTCGACACGGCGGGCGTACCGAGCCTGGCTGTCACCGGCGAGGCATACGTGTCCTTCCCGATTTACGAGAACATGTCGAAACCGTTCAACAGCTCGGACATTTATTATCAATTGAAACTGTCCTACACCGGGCCCGCGCGCCGCGCCGGCGAGTCGATCATGCTCAAGAACGCCACCAATCCCACGGAGTTTCCTGGTCGTGCCTGGCAGTACATGCCGGCCCAGCGACGGGTTAAACAGATTTCGATCCTGGCCTACGACACACCCAACCCCGGCACCGCCCGTGCACTCGAGCTGTATGACTGGACGCTGGTCGGCAAGCAGGAAATGATCGTGCCCTACAACACCTACAAACTCACCTACGCCCGCGAAGCAAAATCGCTGACCACCCCCAATTTCATCGCCCCGGATTTCGTACGCTGGGAAAAACACCGGGTCTACGTCGTGGAGGGCAACCTCAAGGCCGGTGCCAAGCACATCTACCAGAAGCGCCGCTTTTACCTGGATGAAGACACCTGGGCCGCGGTGGCCTCCGATCAGTACGACACCAGTGGCCAGCTGTATCGTGGCTCCTTCGCATTCTTCAGCCAGAGCTATGACAAGCAAGTCCCGGATGCCACCCCTTTCATGACTTACGACCTGTCGCGTGGTACCTACAACATCAATGGCGTGGTAGGCCCCCATGGCGGCATCCGCTACATCGAGCCGCTATCGACGGCGCAGTGGGTGCCGGAATCCATGGCGGGGACCGGTATTCGCTAGGTCCCCCGACGGCTCGTTCTAACTGACGAGCCGTTTTCTTTACGATCATTGCTGTTCAACTTCGTCGAACGATCCCGTGCGCACCTCACCGCTGCGCACGTAACGGCTGATCAACACACCGCCAGGGGTACTGGTCGAGTGCTCCAGCGTGAAGGTCGAGGCTTGTGCGTTGTCATCGAACAGGCGCTTGCCGTGCCCGAGGACGACGGGAAAAGTCATCAGCCGAAGCTCGTCCACCAACCCCGCTGCCAGCAGTTGGCGCACCAGATCGGCGCTGCCCTGCGTTAACAGGTGGGCGCCGTCCTGTTGCTTGAGCGCGCGTATTGCGTCGACAACGTTTCCCTGCAGTGCATGACTGTTGTGCCAATCAAGCGTATCGGGTCGATGGGTGGCCACATGTTTGGGCACCTTGTTGAACAGATCAGCGATGTAGTTGTGCGCCCCGGCGTTTATCCGCGGCCAGTACGCCGCGAATATGTCGTAGGTGCGACGCCCCAGCAGCAACTCGAATGGCTGCGAGAACAGATCCCGTGTGGCCTGGCCGGAGCGCTCGTCGGCGTAGGGCACAATCCAGCCACCGAAGCGGAATTCGCCGCTGGTGTCTTCATCAGGCCCGCCGGGTGCTTGTATGACGCCGTCCAGGCTAATGAAAGCGGCAACGATGAGCTTGCGCATATGCTTCTCCTGATTGTTCCTCGTGACAGTTCTCGTACAGGGGACTACGACCCCAATGCACTCCCTGACGAATAGTCGAACGGGACTCTGCGAAATCGACAGCAGTTGCTCGTATCGCTCGCGCGACATACTGTTTTAACCCAACGCGATCGCAAGCGGTCAACGTCATCACTGCAAACAAACCATGGGGTCCATCTCGTGAGCAAAGCGTCTTATGTTCCGCCCAAGGTCTGGAAAAACAATGCGCCGTCTGGCGGCCAGTTCGCCAGCATCAACCGCCCTGTTGCCGGCCCGACCCATGACAAGACGCTGCCGACGGGCAAGCACCCGTTGCAGTTGTATTCGCTGGCCACGCCCAATGGCGTGAAGGTGACCATCCTGCTTGAGGAGCTGTTGGCGCTTGGGCATACCGACGCCGAGCACGACGCCTGGCTGATCCGCATCAGCGAGGGTGAACAGTTTTCCAGCGGCTTTGTCGAGATCAACCCGAACTCGAAGATCCCGGCGCTGCTGGACCGCAGCGTGGAGCCGCCGATCCGCGTCTTCGAATCCGGTTCGATCCTGCTCTACCTGGCGGAAAAATTCGGCGCCTTCCTCCCCACCGATCCCGCAGGCCGCACCGAAACCCTGAACTGGCTGTTCTGGCAAATGGGTTCGGCACCCTACCTGGGCGGCGGCTTCGGGCATTTCTACGCCTGCGCGCCAGAGAAGCTCGAATACCCGATCAACCGCTTTGCGATGGAGGCCAAGCGTCAGCTGGATGTCCTCGACCGCCGCCTTGCGCAAAGCCCCTACCTGGCCGGCGACCGCTATACCATCGTTTCGATATCGCGGTCTGGCCCTGGTACGGCCAGTTGGTGCGGGACAACGTGTACTCGGCTGCCGAGTTTCTATCGGCACATCAATACACCCATGTGCAGCGCTGGGCGGAAGAAATCGCCAAGCGGCCTGCGGTCATCCGGGGCCAACGCGTCAACCGGACGTGGGGGGATGAGGCAAGCCAGGTGCCTGAACGGCATCAGGCTGCTGATTTGGGCTGAAGAACGGGATTCGTCCGGCGCTATCAACGTCGAACGAGTTCGCAGGGAGCATCCACCTCAAGAGGCAATTGAGCGAACCTTGGTACCGACAGGTCGAGCAGGGCTGAACAGCAAGCCCCAAGCAAACACCACCCCAAGGATGACGCCGCCAGCGGCCAACAGTTACTGAAAGAAAACCTGCGGAGGTTCGCCATGCTGGCAGTCACGTTGATCAATACACTGGTGGTCATCATCGTCGTGGTGATCCACTACGAATGCCTGTTACGTCTGAATGATTGGCTGCCGCGGCTCAAACTCTGGACCCGTTTCCGGATTGTCGTCGGGGTGTTCGGCGCCCTGCTGGCCCACGCGTTGGAAGTCTGGTGCTTCGCGCTGGTCTATTACCTGATGGTGCGCTCCGGCGAATGGGGCGGCCTGACAGGCAACTTCGATGGTTCGCTGCTGGACTGTGTCTATTTTTCCTTCACTACCTACACAACAATCGGTTTCGGCGATATTTCGCCCGTGGGCAAGCTCAAGTACCTGACCGGCCTGCAAGCGTTGACCGGTCTGGTACTCATTAGCTGGACCGCATCGTTTCTATTTCTCGAAATGCAGAAATACTGGAAGAGCAAATAGCAAGCGCAATCCTCCTTCCAACCCACCAACTATTCCACGGGATGAACCGCCAGATAGCTGCCGACTGCATCGTCTATCGTGGGAAAAAACGCTGATTCGCCAAGCCTTGCGAAAAGCCCGAAACGCTTGAGTTTGTCCTTGACCGGGTCCTTCATCTCCGCCACGCACAACTTGATACCCGACGCGTGCAGGGTGTCGTCCAGCTCTGCCAACATGTCGGCAGAGGTCACGTCGACACTGGTGACCGGTTCCGCAGCCACGACCAACCAGCGCACCGGCGTGGGCGATGCCGCCACGGCGTTCAGCACGCGTTCGTTGAACAGTTCGGCGTTGGCAAAAAACAACGGCGCATCCCAGCGAAACAGGACCAGGCCGGGGATCAGGCTAGCGTGCGGATAACGCTGGATATCGTGGTAGCCCTTGACCCCCTCGGCTTGCCCCAGCACTGCGGAGTACGGCCGCCAGCCATCCCACAGAAATTCGATGACGGCGATCACGATGGCAAGGCCGATACCCTCGATCGCACCGAACACGGCGACGCCAATGGTGCAGGCGATCGACAGCCAGAACTCCCAGCGCTGGATACGATAAATGCGGCGCAGGTCGGTGACTTCAATCAGGCCGATGGCCGATGCAATCACCACGGCTGCCAGTGCGCTGTTGGGCAAATTCTGCAGCAGGTTGGGCGCCACCATCAGCAACACGGCCACCGCCAGTGCGCCAACCACGCCGGTCAACTGGGTCTTGGCGCCGGCGGCTTCGGCCACGGGCGTGCGTGAAGAACTGCTGCTGATGGGAAAACCCTGGAAAAAACCCGCCGCCAGATTGGCGAAGCCGAGCCCGGCCATCTCCTGGTTCGGGTTGACATAGGTACGGGTTCGCGCCGCGTAGACCCGCGAGAGCACGCTGGTGTCGGCGAACGAGACAAGGGCGACGGCGCAACCGCCGATGATGACCGGGACAATGTCGGCGCGGGTGATCCAGGGGATCGCGAACGCCGGCAAACCTTGAGGAAGCGCACCGAGGACCGACACACCCGCGCCCGTGGCAAGGTCCAGCACACCCACGGCGACGGTCGCACCTGCCACGGCGATCAGGATGCCCGGGATACGCTTGTTGCCTTTGAGTAGCAGGATCACCGCCAGGGTGGCGGCGCCCACCATGAAGGTGGTCCAGTTGGTCCTGCCTTCGATCACCCCGGTGGCGATGGCCCACAGGTTTCTGACCGGACCGTCGGACTCGATCGAAAAACCGAAGATTTTCGGCAATTGGCTGATCAATACCGTCACGGCGATCCCGTTCATGTAGCCGTAGCGGATCGGTTTGGACAGCAGCTCGGTGATGAAGCCCAGGCGTGCGATGCCGGCCAGGATGCACACGGCTCCCGACACGATTGCCATCATCCCCGCCAGGGCGACGGCGCGATGGGGGTCGCCACCCGACAGTGGCAGGACGACGGCGAGGATCACGGCGGCCAGAGAGGAATCCGGCCCCAGCACCAGGATCCGGCTGGGTCCGAACAGGGCATAAGCGAGTAGCGGAACGATGGTCGCGTACAGGCCATAGATGCCGGGTACGCCTGACGCCACGGCGTAGGCGATGCCGACGGGCACCAGCATCGTGGTGAGCACCAGACCGGCCATGATGTCGTGGCGCAACCAGGCCATCCGGTAATCGCGCAGCGTTCGAAGCCCGGGCAGCCAACGGCTCCAGCCGTTATCTGCGCCGGTATCGCGACGTGCAATTCGACCCGGTTCCGGGGTGGGCGGCGAAGCATCCGAATGGCTCATGGGACTGTGGCCCTTTAATGTCCGGCGCAGATCTGCTTAAGGTGCCCGTCAGAATTTTTCGGGAATCCGCCGCAGCGGATAATCCGGTTCGCGATAACCGCCGGGCTTCTGCCGCTTGGGCAAAACCACCTTCTCACGCGCGACATCCTCATAGGGAACGCGACTGAGCAAATCAGAGATGATGTTCAGGCGCGCTCGCCGTTTGTCGTTGGAGTTGGCCACCAGCCAGGGGGCGTGCTCGGTGTCGGTCGCCTGGAACATGTCGTCACGCGCCCGTGAATAGTCATACCAGCGGCTGTATGACTTGAGGTCCATGGGGGTCAGTTTCCAGATTTTGCGCCCATCCTTGATGCGCGCTTCGAGCCGGCGGGTCTGTTCCTCTGGGCTGACTTCCAGCCAGTACTTGAGCAGGATAATGCCCGAGTCGACAATCGCCCGCTCCACGTTGGGTGCCGTTTGCAGAAACCCGGCAACCTGTTCTTTGCTGCAGAACCCCATCACCCGCTCCACGCCCGCCCGGTTGTACCAACTGCGATCAAAGATCACCACCTCGCCGGCTGCCGGCAGGTGCGGCAGGTAGCGTTGCAGATACATCTGGCTTTTTTCCCGATCAGTCGGTGCCGGTAGCGCCACCACGCGAAAGACCCGCGGGCTTACGCGCTCGGTAAGCGCCTTGATCGTCCCGCCCTTGCCGGCGCCGTCGCGCCCCTCGAAGACAATGCAGATCTTGATGCCCTTGGCTTTTACCCACTCCTGCAATTTGACCAGCTCGACGTGCAGCAGGCGCAGTTGCTCAAGGTAATCCTTGTTCTTCAGTTTCAGGCTTTGCGCGGGATAACCCTTAGCGGCTTTCTTTTTGTCCTTTGCCATGACCAAGACCTCAGCAAAACAGGTTGTCGACAGGTAAACAATGTCATTGCTGGCTGTTCAGCCACCAAGCGCGATGATCGCGACGATCAGTACAGCACCAGTGACCGCCATCGCAACACCACCCACCCAGGGTTTTGCGCCGGCATATCGCGCAAGTATCCAACCGGCGATGAACAGCACCACCAGCCCGACCAGGTTGGACAGGCGTACTGCAAGCGCTGTCTGATCGAGTAACAAAAACGGCACCACGAGGGGAAATGTCGAAGACACCACCAACAGGAAAACCCCGATCGCGCCCCTGATGTCGTCCCAGACGAGACGCGGCTGTACCGACGTATTGGCATATTTGATCAAGCGCAGACGCAGTGACTCCAGTTCTTCGGGGCCGGCCGCCGCGACGAGACGCGGTGGCAGTGCATCGGCAATCAGCGCTTGTCCGGTCGCCGCATCCGCTTCGCCGCTCAGGGCTGCGCACAGCGTACGTTTGCGCGTGCGCTCGATCAGGGTGCGCAGTAAATACATCACCGCGTCGGCAAGTCCCCAAGCCAGGTTGCACCCCAGCGCGGCGAACATCATCGTGCGTTCCGCCTCCTGACCAGCCGACGCCACGCTGATGGTTCCAGTGAAGGTCATTGCCATGAGCAGGCCAAAGATCACTTCCGTCACACGATCGACCGGATCAAGTACGCGAGCCCGCTTTTGCTCTGCTGTGCCTTGCATGTTGTCATCCTCGCACGGCCGCGTCAGCGTGAGGCCCATGGAGACAGGCAAAGACACCGGTCTTTTATCTCAGGGCGGTTTCAACAAATTTTCAGTGTAGTTTGAAAAGCTTTTTTCGCTGCCGATTCAAACTTGACCCGTCGCACCGCGACGCCTCGACAGCGACTAAGCTTTAACGAATGAACCTGATTTCTCAAGGAGATGTGCGTGAGCAGCGCTCCCCTGTCCGAACTCGATGCCGCTCTGCCCGGTCTGGTGCGCAAGATCCGCGTGCTGGATGCCCTGGCCTGGCCAGATGGGGTCGAGGAAGCTTTCCTGGCGCGTTGGCGCGCCGGGCAAGCCGAATTGCCCAGGGTCGAGTTGTGCCCGCGTGATCACAGCGCCGACATTGGCGCGCTCGAAGCCTTTATCGGCCGCTGCGATGAGGGGCATCCGGCCGGGC
Organism: Pseudomonas sp. LBUM1649; assembly: GCF_059716155.1. Lineage (NCBI taxonomy): Bacteria > Pseudomonadati > Pseudomonadota > Gammaproteobacteria > Pseudomonadales > Pseudomonadaceae > Pseudomonas > Pseudomonas sp. LBUM1649. Next base: position 3,204,301 of record NZ_CP166807.1, on the reverse strand, counting down.
GCCACCTGGCCATGACAGCGCGCAGCTATGCCACGGCCGGGCGCATGCTCGGTGCCATTGGCACACCCGCCTTTACTCAGTATTCGTCAGCGCTGTACCGCCGTCCGGACTTCTACTACCCCAACCTGAACCTGAGCATGCTGGACGCGGCAAACTTCTTCCTCAAGACCACCGACGCCCTGCTGGGTGGTGCGCGAATCCCACCGAGCCCGGCCGAGATCCCGGCCGAAGCCTTCGCTGCCTGGATGCAACCGGAACTTGACCGCTTCTTTGGCCCGGGCCGGATCACGGTGGTGCTCGATCCGACCCTGGCCGCCAAGGCTATCGCCGGGGCGAGCCGCATCCGCCTGCGGGCCAGCGCCCTGTTTTCCGAACTGGACAAAAACCAACTGCTGCAGCACGAGGCTTTCGTGCATGTCGCCACGGCGCAGAACGGCGCGCGGCAATCGAACCTCAAGAGCCTTGGCCTGGGCGCGCCGCGTACCACCCAGACTCAGGAAGGTATCGCCACCCTGGCCGAGCTGTTCACCGGCAGCATGGACATCAACCGCCTGCGTCGCCTCGCCTTGCGCGTGCTCGCGGTGCAACAGGCGCTGGATGGGGCCGATTTCATCCAGGTGTTCGAAGGCTTTCTCGCTGCCGGCCAGACCCAGGAGGAATCCTTCCGTTCAACCCAACGGGTGTTCCGCGGCGCCGATCTGCGCGGCGGTTCGGCGTTCACCAAGGATGCGGCCTACCTGACCGGTTTGCTCGGCGTGCACACCCTGCTGCGCATCGCGATCCGGGATAACCGACCGGAACTGGTCGGCTATCTGTTCGCCGGGCGTCTGAGCCTTGGGGACACGGTACGCCTGGCCCCGCTCTTCGAATCCGGCTGGCTCCAGGGACCGGTTCATCTGCCGGCCTGGGCCGCGGATCTGCGTCTGCTCGCCGCCAACCTGGCCTTCTCGGCTTTTATCTCCCGGATCAAACTGGATGTGCTCGACCTGGACGTGCTCATGGCCTTCGCCGATGAGCATGAAACAGATGCCAGCGCCTAGGCGAACCTGCAAGCCCATTGAAAAAGTGCAATGCCTGCGTTCGGCCATCGTGGTTTAACGCGGCGCCTGGATCAAAAGCCAAAGCGAGGCGCCCTTAAAGCCGACCTGACTTTGGCAAATACCCCCAATTCCCTGTGGGAGCGAGCCTGCTCGCGAAGGACGTTAACGATAACGCGTACTGTCTGGATGATCGCGTTGTCTGGGCGTTTTTCGCGAGCAGGCTCGCTCCCACAGGGGATCGCGGATCAGCCGCCAGCTCCCTCAGGAGCTTCACTCGCAGCAATGAATATGTACACCCGCAAGAAAATGGCCGCAGTTACGCGACCAGTCTCAAGACGGCATCTACAGGGGATCGAAAATCTCAAGGCGCCATCGTCTGCGCTGTCACTTCCCATCCCGCATCGATGCCGCCGGGGAGCATCTGTCCACGGTCCTCGCCGACCTCGGTTTCGATCAGTCGATTGAGTTTCTCGTTCATGGCCATGACAAGTTCGCGATTCTGCTTGTCACCCATCCCGAGGTTGTTCATCTCCAGTGGATCGACTTGAAGGTCGTACACCTCTACGTCGTTGGACCGGTAGATATCTTCCAGGGTTTTTGGCTGGTTGTGCTCCTTGGGCGAGAAATAACGGGCGAACACGTAGCGCCCATCATAGACCGAGCGCACTGCCCCACGCTTCTTCATGTCCGGGACAATGCCTGCACTCTTGAGCTGGTCCTGTTTGCCTCCCTGTCGGACGTAGTCCATGGCCTTGTTGAGAAAGTCGCCATCCATGTAGGCAAACATGTTGTAGTTGAACAGCGCGCCCTCCCTGACGGCATTGAACTCGGCCTTGTGCGGAGCAGCCAGCAAACCGGATAGATCCTTGCCGGGGAGTCCTTTTACGATGCTCGCCCGCTTCTCAGGCGTTGTACCGGTCAATCCGACAAGTGTCGGTGCGATGTCGACGTGCGAAGTCACGGCCCGACACTCCCTGCCGCCCGCATAGGCTGGGTGGACGATGAGAAGTGGAACGTTATTTTGTTCTCGGTACGCCACCGCGCCTTTGGCGTGGAGCTGATGTGCGCCGTCCATATCACCGTGGTCCGCGGTGAGAACAATGATCGTCCGGTCGCTCAGCCCCGAAGCGTCAAGTTCAGCAAGTAGCGCAGCGATATTGCGGTCGACGTCGCGCAGGCAATTCAAGTAGTAGTTATGCCGCCGACGCCAGCGAGCTTCTTCGCTCGGAATGGAACCTACCAGAGCGTCATGCGAGCGCAGAAAATCGCGGTGCGCGGGTGGACGACCGGGCGCGTCAAGCGGCTGCACATGATTTGGCGCAAGCTTGAAATCCCACTGCTGGTCATACAGTGGATCGACCGGATCGCGCGCCACGTGCATGATGCCGCGCTTGGCCTGGATCACGGTGCCTGGGCCATCGGTATCGTAGTACATCACATCATGCGGGTTCACCAGGTTTACCGCGAGCAACCAGGGTTTGCCTTGTGCTGCCAACTCGCGCCCCCTGCCTCGCAGCCAACTACTGCCCATGGCGGTGATGATGCCGTCGTGGAGGTATCCGCCCTGGGTGTGGGCGATGATGTCGCCGATGCCGAAGTAATCAGAGAAGCCGTAGGCCTCCATTTCCTTGGTGAAAATCTTTGTGGGCGTGTCGACCTGATTGGCTGTCTCGAACTCCTTGGTCAGATGCCATTTGCCTTTGTAGGCGGTGTAATAACCCGCCGCACGCAACATGTCCCCGATGGTTGGAATCTCGGTCGACATGCTTTCGATCCATGGGAAGTTGGTGTTATCGAACATCCTTGTATGCTGGATGTGTTGGCCGGTGTAGAGCACCGAACGCGATGGCGTGCACACACAGGAACCGATGCGGTGGTTGACGAAGGTCGTGCCCTGTTTCATCAACCGCTCATGCGCGGGCAGGCTGTAGCCGGCTGGTAATTCACCTGGACGGAAAAAGCGCTCTTGATCAGTCAGAATGAACAGGATGTTGTAAGGACCAGGCGCTCGCGCCTTGTCACTGACAGCTTGGGCGGGAGCGCTCAAGGTAGAAACCTCGCTACTTCCAGCAGGACTCACGCCAAGACCCACCGCCACGGCCCCTAAACCTGTGATGCGCAGCACCTCGCGCCGAGTGAGGACGTTTGCGGTCTGATCGCGTGCCATAGTCTTGGTCTCCGTGATTCGGGATTCCCGAGCGCAACAATCGGCAAAGTAACATTAGCAGCGAATATTGATGTCGGCAAAGTCTCCCTGACTCTCTGCCGCCAAGGGTGTGCTTTCTTGCGTCAGAGATGAGCGTGAAGACGAAGCAGGGAGTGAGCAATGGTTTCGTCGCCTCAGTGCTCTTTGACTTTTTTGATACGAAGCACGATCAACGCAAGAATGCCGACCGCGAGGGGTGCCATGGCCAACATGGCCTCGCGCGGGGTCAGCGCGACGCCGAGCAGGTGCAGCCCCTGGGTTTGAAGCGGCGTTCGATAAACACGCCAAGGCGCTGGCAATCACCTACGTGACTTTCTCGCAATTCACCCAGGCGCTCGTACACCAATTGAGCATAGGCCTGGGTGGCACTGAAGCGGTGGCGGGTTTTCGCGGTGCTGCTGACTACCTGGGCAGAAAGGTTGGAGATATCCGCAAGCAGGGCTTTAGCATTGCTGCCGTCGGGGCCGGCGTTGCGTTCGGAGAGGGTGACCAGGGTCTTGTCAAAAACATCAAGCTGCGCGCTCAAGTCTTTGGCCATGGTCAAGGATAACGAGGACATCATCCGGTAGGTCTCGATTTCCAGAAGGCGGCGTATCATCCGTACGCATTCAGGCGCCGGTTGACGCGCCGTCCAGGACAGCTCATCGCAGGAGGAAGTGACCACCAGGGTCAGGGTGAAAAACTCGGCATGGCGCTCCCATTTCAGCGCGTGGCCATCGAGCTGGGTAATGCCCTGGGCGGCATTCAGATCGAGGGAGGCAAGGCAGCAATCTTGCAGAAATGTATTGCACACCTGTTCGTAAATGCCAGGTCTTTCAGGGCATGATCGACTGCTATTGTGAGTGGGACAGGTTGATGCCCCCCACGAGTCACTACCGCAGAGGAAGATTGATTCTGCGAGCGGATTGCGGAACGCAAGTGCGTATCAAGGTGTCATTTGTACTAGACACCCCGGTGTCGCAACCCCTTGAGATACAGAGGTGGTCTTCATGAACAATATTATCTACATCGTTGGTGCCGTAGTGATCGTCCTGGTGATTCTGTCATTTGTCGGTCTTGTCTAGTCCAGACTGCCCTTCGGCGAGCCTGGGCAGCTGAAGATGGCGAGCGGCATGTGCGGATCGCTCGAAAAAGGAGATGTTGATGCCCGGACGCAAGCAGCCACCGCCCATGGTTGATGGCAGCGTTGAAACTGTGTCTGCGAAAACCGTGCGAGCTGGAGCTGTTTTCCGACTCACCGTGAGCTTCATGCTGGTGGTGATCCTGGCGTTTCTCGCGGTTGAGGGTTGGCGGACGTGGCGTGATTATCGGTCAGCCTTCGCCTCTGCCCGCGACTCCGTGACGAACCTGGCGCGAGCCACGGCGCAGCACGCCGAAGATGCCATTCGGCAAGTGGATGTACTGACCGCCGCGCTCGGTGAACGGGTGGAAGGCGACGGATTGCAGAACATCAACGTCGCGCGCATTCACAAACTGTTGGTTCAGCAATCGAAAATCATGCCGCAGCTGCACGGCCTGTTCATCTACGGCCCCGACGGGCAATGGATCGTGACGGACAAGGAGGTCACGCCGGAGCCCGCCAATAACGCCGACCGCGATTACTTCCAGTATCACCGCACGCACGACGATAAAAACGTGCGCATCGGCGAGGTGGTCAAGAGTAGATCCACCAACGATCTGATCATCCCCATCTCTCGCCGCTTGAACAATCCGGATGGAACCTTCGCCGGCGTTCTCCTTGGGACGATCAAAGTCAGCTACTTCGTTGACTACTACGGCGACTTCAAGATCGATGACAAGGGCGCCCTGGTGCTGGCCATGCGCAACGGAACCATCCTGGTGCGGCGTCCCTTCATCGCATCCGTGGTGGGTAAAAGCCTGGCGGACAGCGAGATTTTCAAGCGCTATCTACCCAATGCCAGCCAAGGCGTCGCCGAAGTCAAAGCCATCGTGGACGACACCGAACGCCTGTACGGCTACAGGGCGTTGACCACCTACCCTCTGGTGGTGGAAGCCGGGCTTTCCCGTGAATCCATCACCGCACCCTGGCGCCGTGACCTACTGAAAACAGGATGGGTGCTGGTGGTTCTGATCGGGGTGCTCGCGGTGTTCGGACTCATCGTCTTGAGTCAGTTGCGCCAGAGAATGGTGACGGAAAGAAAGTTGCGTCACGCACACCAGGCCATGCGCGACATGGCGTTGACCGACAGCCTGACTGGCCTGGGCAATCGTCGACGCCTGGATACTGCGCTGCTGGAGGAGATTCGCCTGGCGGCGCGCCAAGGATCTACGCTGTCACTGATCATGCTCGATGTCGATTACTTCAAACGCTACAACGACAGTTATGGGCACGCTGCCGGCGATGATTGCCTGGGCGCGGTAGGGGCAGCGATCCAGCGGGCGGTCAAACGACCAGGGGATCTTGCCGTCAGGTACGGTGGCGAGGAATTTACAGTGCTGCTTCCCAACACTGATGGCGCTGGCGCAGCACAGGTCGCCGAAGAGATTCTGCAAGCCATTCGAGCACTGGGCATCGAGCATTGCGCACATCCCTTGGGCAGGGTCACGGCCAGTGCGGGCATCACCACAAGCTGCCCGAGCTTCGAGGACGTGACGCCGGCCACCTTGATCAAAGCCGCTGACGCCCTGCTCTATGTGGCAAAACAACAAGGACGAAATCGCTGGTGCTGCGCCAACGAGACAAGCGAAAGTCATCCACTGTAAGTGCGAGCTTTCTCCTGCAAATCCTTTCTAACGAACTGGACGGACCTTGAGTGCCACTCAGTCTGCTACGCTTTTCATTCCCCGAATGGATTCGGGCAATCACTGCCAAAGGCTGTTTTGTTGGCCACTTGAGGGGATGGAATGTGAAAGGCCAATTACTGGGGGTCGCTGCAACGATCGTCGTCATCGGTACCGCTGTCTATGGATTGAACACCTGGGAAGCGCTCCAGAGTCAGCGCCAGGAAGCGGTCTGTACGTTAGCGCGCCAGCACCTCAAGGATCTGGAAGTACAGGCGCGGGCCTTGGCCGCCGGGTTGTCGGTCGAGGCCTATGCCGAAGCCGAAAAGGCCGAAGCCGGCAAACTGGTTTCGGCGCTGGATACTGCAAAGAACGAAGCCGAGGTCGATGCCGTGATCGATCAGCATTCTGCCGCCATCGAAGCGCAGATCCATGCTGAAGATGCGGAGGTCAAGTCCCGGGGCGAGCAAAAATTCCTCGGTCAGGAACGCAAGGAACAGAAAATCACCACCGATATAAAACAGGAAATCCAACGTGCCGAGAAGGCCGTTGCCGATGACTGTGAATAGTCTGGCCAGTGCAATTTTTTAAATGCGCATGCTTCTCAAAGTGACTAACGCGTTCTAGACTCCACTACTGGCAGGTTCATTAAAGCTGCGCGTCCCTGACATAAATCCAATAAAAACCAGGAAAATCCAGCCTTGAAAACTTCAACTATCGGCGTTGTGGGGAGTCTGCTGGTCTCGGGCGCGGTTGCAGCCACAGGGATTGGTCCTGTCCTCGATCTAGATTTCACCAGAACCGCCATTGAAACCCTTAAAAAACGCGGGATCGACGACGCGTGCATCGTGGCCGCCCCAAGCCCTGAAACGTTCACCTACTGCCGGGAAGGATCTTCGACACTCTGGCAGTACCAGACCCTGGACCTGTTGCAACAGGCCAGGCTGCACAATGAAGGAACACGGGCTTCGCCGGATCATGGGCAAATCACTGTCGCGCAAGTCGATAGCGCTGCCTGCGATATAGAGCGCCCGGTGCCGGTGGATGAACTGACAACCTTTGCAGCCATTGTCCTCAGCCTGGCGAGCCTGTTCCTGTTGATAGGTTTTCGATATACCTATCTGGCAATCATGCGCGGACACTATCAACCGGTTGCGTATCCGGCCCCCCGCCCACAGCGCATGACCAGCCCCCTGTCAGCGCACCCCTCGACCATAAAGGCGCTGGGAGCCTTCGGGATCGCCGCAGCGTTGGCCCTGGTCTACTGCGGCTACCTCGGGTTCTGAACCAGGAACCCGCCAAATACAGGCCGGTCCCTGTACGGTCGTTCCTGTGGATGAGGCGCTACAGCCTTTCCTCCACCGCCGGCGGCGGATCCTGCACCCACTGCCAGAACAACTGATAACCGACCGCCAGCACCACCGGACCGATGAACAAGCCAAGGATGCCGCCGGTGACCATCCCGCCCAGGGCTCCGATCAATATTACCGGCATCGGCACGTCGACGCCGCGCCCCAGCAACAATGGCTTGAGCACATTGTCCACCAGGCCCGCGACGAAGACGTAGATGGAGAAGACGATGGTCACGGTGCTGGCCCCTTCGGTAGCGATGACATAAGCAATGACCGGTATTGTCACCAACGTCGCCGGAAGCTGCATGATGCCCAACAGCAGCACCGCCAATGCCAGCAGCCCGGCACCGGGCACACCCTTGAACACGAACCCGAGCCCCACCAGCAGCATCTGGATGAACGCGATGCCGACCACCCCGAGCGCCACAGCGCGGATGGTTGCGGTACACAAGGCGGCCACCTGGGGGCCTTTCACCGGTCCGTTGATCCGCGAGGCGATCTGCACCGCGGCGCGGCTACCCGCTTCGCCGTAGGCCATGAAGATCCCGGCAATGATCAGCGCGACAATGAACATCAGCAAACCCATGCCGACACCGGCCACCTTGCCCAGCAACGTCAGGCTGACGTCTTTGATCTGCGGTATGTACTTCGCCGTCAGGCCAGGCAGGTCGGTGGCTGCCTGCAGCCATAGCGCCGACAATTGTTTACCCACCAGTGGCCATGTGGCGACGGAATCGGCCGGTGGCGGAATGCGGATGCCTTCGTCCCGGACCACAGTCATGGCGTTTTCGACCGAGTCGGCAATCGAGGTGCCCATCAGGTAGATCGGGACCATGAGGATGACGACGGCCACCAGCACGATCAGCGTCGAAATGCGCCCTTCTTTTCGCCCCAGCGGGCCCCGGAGCCGCTCTTGCAATGGGTAAAGGGTGATCGCCAGGATGATCGACCACAACATCAGGTCGCGAAACGGACGGAAGATCTCGAAGCAGAACAGCACCAGAACGACAATCAGTCCAGCGCGGATCAGCACATCGAGCAGTCCGCGGGACAATGCTTTCGTTGAGAGCGATGTGGGCACCATGATGTCTCCTGGCAGTTCAGTGCGAAGGTAGGGAATCTAGTTAGCCCAGCATAGACGCTCATTACACGACATGAAGGATCAACGCAGCTTCAGTGGATCAACCATGTTCGCCGCGATAGCCATGCCCACCAGGTCCGGCAATGTGCTGGCCTGCATGCGTTTCATGACGCGAGAGCGGTACAGATCGACGGTTTTTGCACTGACGCCCAGTTGCTCGGCGATTTCGCGGGTGGTGTACCCCTGAACCAATGGCAGCATGACGTCGCGCTCTCTGGGCGTCAGTGTGAGCAAACGGGCCTGCAACGCCTCCTGGCCCTGATTGCCAGAGCGATGAGCTGCGCAATTGCGAAGCGCTTGTTGCACGCTGTCCAGCAGCAACTGCTCGTTGTATGGCTTCTCGATGAAATCATGAGCACCGGCCTTGAACGCGCGGACAACGATTGGCACATCGGGTTACCAAGGCATGAGCGGCGACACCGGTTTTGCCTACGTCAACGGCAGCGACGCGTTCCTGGTGAATTTCGTGCAGATCGGCGACTTCGCCAGCAAGGACGAAAAATCCTGGCAGGCACGCTACGACTACAACTTCGCGGCCATCGGCGTGCCTGGCCTGACCTTCATGACCCGCTACATCCGCGGCGACAACATTGACCTGGGCAGCAACCGTCCCGAGGGCAAGGAATGGGAGCGCGATACCGACATTGGCTATGTCGTTCAAAGCGGTGCGTTGAAAAACGTCGGCGTGAAATGGCGTAACGCGACGGTTCGCTCGACCCACTTTGGCAGCGACCTGGATGAAAACCGTTTGATCGTCAGCTATACATTGCCGATCTGGTAAGCCGAAGATCAAAAGATCGCAGCCTGCGGCAGCTCCTACAGGGGAATGCGTACTGCTGCCGACCAGGCCGGCCGGTAGGCCGCCTCGCTTTGGCTTCTGATTTGGCTGTTGATTTTCTTGCCCCCTCACGCCCTGAGCCTGTCCGTCAACCTGTGACTACCTCCATCGGCGCCTCTACCAACGTTGATCCGCGCCGCGTTAAAGCCTGCAAGTAAGCCATTTCGTCATAGACGGTGCCGTTTTTCCAGCAGCGATAGACGATTCTGATCCACTTGAAAGCAAGTGCTCTCAGGGTCGCCTGGTATGAGCAGCCTTTAGCCCGCTGCTGCCGATAATAAGCCTCGGCCCACGTTGATTGAGTGATGCTGTGAGCGGCCCATTCGACAAAGGTCTGACGCAAGAAGGTTGAGCATTGGTAGCGCCAATACACGACTTTCTTCTTTCCGCTACGCTCGGTAACGGGTGCGATTCCGGCATATCGCTGCATCGCATTGGCGTCGCTAAATCGATCACGCTGTTCACCAAAAGCCACCATCAGGCGCGGCGCAAGATGTTGGCCGGCGCCAGGGAGTGCCTTAAAGATCGGGTAATCGGCCAAGGTGCTGGCCGTTTCTTCGATCTCGCGATCAAAATCCTTGATGGTGGAAAGGAGCCCTTTAAGTTGCGACGCCAAGGCTGTTGCGTACAACTGCGAAGGACGTATTACCCCCGGGTCCTGTGTCAAAGGCATCGCTTGGGTGATGATTTCCCAGCGCGTTTGATTGAGTTGAGCGTGACGAGCGTTGTGCTCATTAAAGAACTTGAGAAAAGTACTCTGGCGAGAACGCTTGATGTGCTCAAGCGTGGGCCAGCGCATCAGAAAGTCACAGAACACCACGGTGTCATGACTGCTAAACAGCTCCAGGGCCAATGGATAATACTGTTTGAGCGTACAGATCAAGCGGTTGCTGACCTTCACTCGCTCATCAACCAGTGCACGTCGATGTTCTGTCAGGCTGGCCAAAATACGCATGGCCGGGCTTTGCGGCATCAGCTGCGCAAACCGTTGGGGATAGGTGAGCAACAACTCAAGCGCCCATTGAGCATCGGTCGGATCATCCTTGGCACCGCTGCGGACAAAGGTTTTACGGTGTTTGGCCAAGGTGCTCGGATTGATTGGAAACAGGCAAAAGAACTCGTACTTTTGCAGGGCCGCCACCAACGGGCCCTTGTTGAGCTCAAGAGCAATCGCGATCGGAGCGCCGTAGCGCTCAAACAACGATTTCGCCCAACGATCAATCGATTGGGGTGTGTGGTCGATGACAGAGAAGTGCCGCCGGGTTTCCCCCGCGACCTGCAAACACACGTCATGCTTGGTATCTGCCCAATCTATTCCGACATAAGCAGTGAATTTCTGAGACAGGAGCGTTTGCATCAACAACCTCCACAGGCGCTAAAGTACATGCAGGAACATGCATGCTTACGTCCAGCGAAAGCGATATAGAGAGCCGTGTCGGGCTTTCCCTGAGTATTCGTTAGAGGGCGCAAGCGCACCTGTGGGCTCGAAGGTGAGGAGGTAATCATCGCGTGCTTGAGAGGCATATTCGTAGCCCACGGGTGCATGCTCCTTCCCTTGATTAAAACTGACTTCCAGACACCGAAGTATGGAAGAGGAAAGGAACGGACAACCTATATCGAGAGGCCGAGTGGAGGTTCTGCGCAGTGGGCAAACCGGCATGGATGGCGGCGGGCCCACGGAGCAGGACCGGAGCGAGGGCATGCCGAGCCACAGCGAGGCACCGAACGCCAGGGGCAAGAGCCCTTGGTTACTTGGGGCTCTTCCAAGTGACCCGCTGTAAGAGCGGAACCATAGGTGGCCGTTACCGCAGGAATGGATATGTACTCGGTCAACATATAATAGGTCGGATGTCAGGGCGCCTTCGCCTCCTACAAGGTAACGTGTGCATTTGAAGATACACGCTCATCCTGGAGCTGCCGCAGGCTGCGATCTTTTGATTCTGCCTTACCCCCAATCCGCGGCGGTGACCATAGTAGGTTAAGATGCCTGCAAACCAGGCACGCCACGAGACACCCCGCATGACAGACCGGAAAACGCCCCGCCTGATCAAGAAGTACCCCAATCGCCGACTCTATGACACGCACACTAGCAGTCACCTGACCCTCGCGGACATACGCCAGCTGGTCGTCGATAAAGTTGAGTTTCAGGTGGTGGACGCCAAGAGTGGCGAAGACCTGACCCGCAGTATCCTGCTGCAAGTCATTCTGGAAGCCGAAAGCGGCGGTGAGCCGATTTTCACCAGCGAAATGCTGATGGGGATTATCCAGTTCTACGGTCCTTATCAGGGCGTACTCGGCAGCTACCTCGACAAAAGCATTCAGACCGTGATCGACATCCAGTCGCAGACCGGCGCGCAATCGTCCGAAGCCTGGAGCACATTCATGCGCCAGCAGACGCCTGTGATGCAGGACCTGATGCGCCAGTACGTCGACCAGTCCAAGGCGCTTTACCTGAATACGCAGAACATGTTCGGCCTGTTTGGCGCCAAGCCGAATACCGATGGCGCAAACAAAAAAAATGGCGATGGGGAATAAACCCATCGCCATCGGTGCAACGGTACTGATTTGACTTACTTGTTACCGTTGGTTGCCTTGGCATTTGCTTGCGGGGCAGCTTTTGCGACAGCGTCCGCTGCTGCAGCGGTTGCGGCGTCGGTTGTGGCATTAAAGCTACCCTGAGCGGCCTCTGTCGCCTGTTTGGCGGTTTTTTGCGCGCTTTCAAACACGGTACCGGCATTCGCCAGGGCCGATTTGAATGCTGCCACCACTGGCTCGGAACCGGCCGGTGCGTTCTTGCTGATCTCTTCTACAAAATCCTGGACCTGCTGAGTGCCCGCCTCGACCTGACGCGACGTCAGTTGGGCGATGTCCGACTGGGTGCCCACGATCAATGCTTGCACCTGACGGTTGTACTCGGCCAGGCGTTCAGTCTGTGCGTTCGGCTGGCTGAAAGAAGCCTGCAAATCGGCGAAGCCCTGGGGATCGCGGACGGCCAGCAGTTTGCGCACACCTTCGAATTGCTCTTCGGTGGATTCACGCAGTGCCTTGAACTGCAACTGGCTCAGCTGCTCAACGCTGGCGAAGACTTTGCCGCTGATGTGCTGCAAAAGATCGAGGTTGGCTTTCTGAACGGTTTGCAGTTTTTCCGAATTGAAAAAAGACATGCTTGAACTCCTGGTACTGAACGGCCCGAAGGGGCCTGAAGACGCGACAGCGATCCGGCAATCATCGCGATAGGCTTTATATTGCAGTGCACAAAAGTGTTTGGCAACACTTGTTTTGTGCAGCGCAAAATAAACCTTACCTACGCAATTACACATGACTCATCGGCACGGTATTGGCCGGGGGTCATGCCGAACCAGCGGCTGCACGCCTTGTTGAAACTGCTGTGATCATGAAAACCAAGGAGATAGGCCACATTCTTCATGTTGAAGTGAGAATGGCGCAGGTAGAAGTCGGCCAATTCTCGACGTACAGCGTTCTGCACGTCCTTGAATTGCGTGCCGTCCTTTTCCAGTGCCCGCTGCAGCGTCCGCTTGCTGATGTTCATCGCGCTGGCGATCGACTCCATGTCGCATTGTCCCTGGCCATGGCTCAAGCGCTCTGTGATCAATGCGCGAATTCTGCCGACAATGGAAAAACCGAACAGCAGATCCAGTTGCGCCTCGGCAAAGCTGTCATGCAGCACCGCCAGCGCCTCGTTGGCCATGCTCAGCGGCCGGAGGATCTCCTGGCCGTCAAACAGAATACTGTCGTAGGGCGAGCCGAATTGCAGGTCGCAACCAAACAAGCGTCGATGCTCCGACGTGTCCGCAGGTTCCGGATAGCTGAATTCCACACTCAGGGGGTGCGGCAGCTTGCCGTCGCCGAGCCAACGGCAAAAACCCAGCAGAGACGCCAGCCCCGCATCGACATACTGGCGTGGCTTGATGGAGCCCGATTGTTGGTGATCGAGCGAGGCCAAGCGGAAATGCTGCTGCTCGGGGACAAAAAACAGGCTGAACCCGGTGCCGATCAACGGACTGAAGCGCACCAGGCGTTCCAGTGCCAGTTTCAGATTGAGGCTCGACATCATCGTGTAGCCGACGATCTGAAACGTGCCCGGATGGAAATGCCCGTAGGCCTTGAGGCCGAGGTCCGGATCCCCTCCGGCCTGCGCGGCCAGTTGCCACAAGCGATAGATCACCCTTCGCTCGCACAGCGCTCCGGGCGTATTGGCGAGCCCCAGGTCCAACCCGGCTTCCCGGCACAGACTGGCGACATCCAGTCCTTGTGCCGAGAGTGTATTGACCAGTACGTTGGCATAGCCTGAACTCATTCTAAACATGGCGTCCTCGATGACGATTGGAACCGGACATCCTGTCCGGAGCCACGACTGATTTGCGGGTGAGTAAATACTGAGTGTCCGCTCAATTTGAAGTATTGACACAAGTTTAGGTAATCAGTGTTTTTCCCTGCATCCGACCGGTGACCGGGCGTGGCACCGTTGGACACCGGACAGTCACCTCCCAACACTTCCGCAACGTCCGCCGATGCCCAACACTGCCCTTCTTGCAACGCAAAACCTGGCTGGCGTCCGATGAATCGGGCTACATCACCGGTGCCGACCTCCGGCGCCGTAGGTTTTTTTCTGACCGGTTTTCCTGTGCGGGCAAGGAGTTCCATGGCTCTGCGCTGGCGGTCCTGGCGGCTCGTGGCGACACGGAAATCGCCAGCGTAAGCCTATTGACCACTTTCCTCGATTGCCTCGACACCGGCCCCATCGATATCTTCGTCGACGAACAATCGTGGCCTACCGCGAACGTACCATCGGCGGTATCGGCGGCCCCATCGGCCTGTTCAAGGGCGAGGACATGGGCAATACTTTTTCGCTGCTGCGTCCGAACGATTTGTGGTGGAACTGCAACGTCGACAAATACCTCAAGGGCCAGAAACCGAACGCGCTGGACCAGCTGTTCTGGAACAACAACAGCACCGACCTGCCGGGGCCGATGTACTGCTGGTATCTGCGCCACACCTATTTGCAAAATGACCTGAAATCCGGCGAGCTGGACTGCTGCGGGGTGAAACTCGACCTGCGCGCCATCGATGCGCCGGCCTACATTCTCGCCACCCATGACGACCACATCGTGCCCTGGAGAAGCGCTTACGCCAGCACCGGCTTGCTCAGCGGCACCAAACGTTTCGTACTCGGCGCCTCGGGGCATATCGCCGGGGTGATCAATCCACCCGCCAGGGAAAAACGCAATTACTGGACCAACGACCACCTGACGCAAGACCCGGACACCTGGTTCAACGATGCCGAGCAGCATCCTGGCAGTTGGTGGAATGACTGGTTCAACTGGCTGGCCGAGCATGCCGGAGCGCGCGAAGCATCGGTGCTGCACGCCGGCAATGCCCAATATCCGGTGCTGGAGCCGGCACCGGGGCGTTATGTGATGCAATGAGTAGCGAGGGCAATCTGCGGAGCCGCGGTGCCAGCGACTGATCGTTCCCATGCTCCGCGTGGGAATGCATCCCGTGACGCTCCGCGTCACTAGTGCGCAGGACTCAAGTCTTGCGGTGCCAGTGGAACGCGGAGCGTCCCCGGCGGCATTCCCACGCGGAGCATGGGAACGATCCAAAGTGGCGGAAGGTAGCCGGAGTCGAACCTGCCCGGGAACGGATGCCGTCCCCAACCGGGTTTGAAGCCCGGCCGCGCCACCGGGCGCGATTACCTTCCTTGAAGTCAATGATGGGTTGGCCGGGCCAGTGCATTGTCCTGGCGGATGTGGCGCTTGTCCCCAAAGCGCCGGGTCAGGCCAAGCCGGTCGAAGTATTCGAGAATCTGGATACTGCGCTTGCGCCCCAGTCCCACCGCATCGCGAAACGCCGACACCTGGATCACCGGGTCATCATCGGCCAGTTGCATCAGCATAGCCGCCAGACGCCGGATCATCGCGTCGCTGTAAAACAGGTCGCGGACCACTTGATGCAGCAGCCCCAACCGGGCCATTTTGCGCAGCAGCAAGCGCACCGTGGCTTCATCACGACCCAAATCGCGCACCCAGGGTGGATCAAACCCGGCCGCGTCGAACTGCGGCTGCAACTGTTGCCACAGGGCTTCGTCGTCTGCACTCAAGCGCACTTGATGAGTGGGCAAATGCAGCCACGGCCCGCTCGCGGTGATGACACCTTCGGCCAGCAATTCGTCGAGCAGGCTGATGAAGGACGGGCGATCGAGTGCCGTCCCGCTGAATCGACGCAGGCGATCGCGGTCCGGGCCCATTTGATCCGGCTCCAGTTGGTGAAAGCGCGCCAGATGTTCCAGCAACTCCGCTTTCAAGGCCTGCCAGCGGGCAGCGCTGAACAACTGCGGACTCTGCCGCGTTTCGATCAACCGCACGTCATCCGGCAACAGCCAGTTTGCACGCGGATGGTTGAACTGGCGTTCCAGACGTTGCGGATCAAGTCCGGTGTCACTGTTGGCCAGCAACATCGGCATGACGTCTTCCAGGCTTGTGGTCGTCACCAGCGCCTGTAACTGCGCCAATCGCTCAGGACTGCGACGGTGTCGGGTCGGTGCGAACGGATCAATCACTCGACCGCCGCCGAGGGTCCGTTGCGCGCTCTGCTCACGCAAGATCAGCGGATCGCCCTTCACAGCCTGCACCGGCGCATTGAGCAGGATCTGCGCGAACATCCGCTCACCCGGCGCCAGACTGGAACCCTCCAGCAGGGCCACGCGCCCGGTTACGTCTTGCGTGCCGATATGCACATGCACCGGCTGAAAATGCTCGAAGGCGCGAGGCTCGCCGGGCAACAACTTCAGGTCGATATCCAGACGCTGAGTGGGTGCGTACAGCCACTGCGCCGACAGCCACTGTCCGCGATGAATCTGCTCCAACGCCAGGCGTTCCGCGCTCAGGTTCAACGCAACGCGCTGCCCTGCTGGCGCGCATTCGGCGGCTTGATTCTGCGCATGCAGGCCACGCACCCGCACGGGTTTGCCGAGGGGACCGAGCAGCAGCGTATCGCCCACCACAACCTGGCCGGATAGCGCCGTGCCGGTGACGACGATCCCCGCGCCGGCGACGCTGAATGCCCGATCAATCGCCAGGCGAAAACCACCACTGAGGCTTCGTTGCAGCACCTCACGCTGCGCAACCAGCAAGGCCTGGCGCAGGGTGTCGATGCCCTGCCCGGTCACGCTCGACATCGCAATCAACGGTGCATCGGCATAGGGCCCGGGCGCCAGTAAGGATTCGATTTGCTCGCGCACCACTTGCACCCGGGATGATTCGACCCGGTCGCATTTACTGATCGCCACGAGTGCTCGGGGAATGCCCAGCAACTCGACGATGGCCAGGTGTTCCCGGGTCTGCGGCATCACGCCGTCGTCGGCGGCCACCACCAGCAGCACCAGGTCGATGCCCTGTGCACCGGCGAGCATGTTGTGGGTGAAGCGTTCATGACCGGGTACGTCGATGAAACCGGTGAGGGCCGCACCCGGTTCCAGCGCGGTGTAGAGATAGCCGAGGTCGATGGTCATGCCGCGTTCGCGCTCTTCCCGGCGCCGATCACCGGCCTGCCCGGTCAAGGCCTCAAGCAATGCGGTCTTGCCGTGGTCGATGTGCCCGGCGGTGCCGACAATCACCTTACGTCACCTGCAAATGATCGAGTTGCGCCAGCCATGCCGGTTCGTCGTCCAGTTGCCGCAGGTCGAGCCACAAGGCGTCGTCGTCGATGCGCCCGAGCACCGGGATCGGCAAGTCTCGCAGCGCATCTTCGAGCCCATGCAGGCTTCGCCCGCGCAGACGTTTAGAGGTTAGCGGTCGCAGGCATAACGCGGCACTGGGCAAGCGCGCCACCGGTTGGCTGCCGCTGCCGATCATGCCCAGCGCGAACTCCGCGCTGACGCGCCAGCCATCGCCCAGCACCCGGGCCAGTGAAGGTTGCAGACGCTCGACCTGGGCGAAGATGTCGGCCTGGGGGCGGGTCAGCAGACGCAGACTTGGAAGGCGTTCGGCCAAGCGTTCGGGATTGCGGTACAGCCCCAGCACCGCTTCGAGCGCCGCCAGGGTAAGCTTGTCGACCCGCAGCGCCCGTTTCAGCGGGTTCTTCTTGATCCGTGCAATCTGTTCCTTGCGGCCGACAATCAACCCGGCCTGTGGACCTCCCAGCAATTTGTCGCCGCTGAAGGTAACGATGTCCGCGCCATCGAGCAGGGCCTGGCGCACCGTCGGTTCGGCCGGCAAGCCCCAACGGGTCAAGTCCAGCAGGCTGCCGCTGCCGAGGTCTTCGAGCAGCGGCAAGTCATGTTGATGTGCCAGGCGCGCCAGCTCGTCGGTCGGCACCCGGGTGGTGAAACCCTCGATGCTGTAGTTGCTCGCATGCACCCGCATGATCAAGCCGCTGCGCGGGCCGATGGCGGCTTCGTAGTCGCGGGCATGGGTGCGGTTGGTGGTGCCGACCTCGACGAGTTTGACCCCGGCGCGCGCCATGATGTCGGGAATGCGAAAGGCGCCGCCGATTTCGATCAGTTCGCCTCGGGAGATAATGCCTTCCTTGCGTGCGCCCAGGCTGTTGAGGGTCAGCAGCACCGCGGCGGCATTGTTGTTGACCACGGTCACCGCTTCGGCGCCGGTCAGCTCGCGGATCAGGCCCTCGATCAGATCGTCGCGGTCGCCGCGCTTGCCGCTGTGCAGGTCGAATTCCAGATTCAACGGATAGCGCGCGGCCATTTGCACGGCGTCGATGGCTTCCTCCGGCAACAAGGCGCGCCCCAGATTGGTGTGCAGTACCGTGCCGGTGAGATTGAACACCCGGCGCACGTGGCTGCGATGCTGGCTGGCCAGACGCTCGCCCGCCCTGCCCGCCAGCACTGGCGGGGTGAGTTCGACCTCGTTGAGTTGCCCCACCAGAACAGATTGGCGCAAGTCATCGAGCAACTGGCGCAGGCTGGCGAGCAAGGCGTCGCGCCCATAGCGTTCGGCCAGCGGCTGGCAGGCCGGATGGCGTAGCAGGCTGTCGACCGAAGGTAGTCGCAAGGCTTGGCTGGTGGATCGGACAGACATCAGGCGCTCCCGCAAACGTTGACCGCCTGAGTGTAGACCTTCGCTTCAGTCGCCCCCGGGTGCCAGCAACAGATTGGGCGCAGGGCGCTGAAAGCCTTCCTGTTCCAGGCGCATGTCGAGGATCAGGCTGCTCAGGTCGGCGGACAACGCTTCGCCCTCGGCGTCGCATTCGAGATACAGCTGCTTCAGATAACTGTGACAACCCGGGCAGGTTTCCGCGCGCAACGGCGCCATGTCCGCGGCGTAGCGGTCGCTGTCGAGACTGACGTATTGCAAGCCTTTGCTCTGCTCGCAATACACGCATTTGACCCGCACCACATGCCATTCGCAGGCACACAGCGAGCACACCAGATAGCGCAAGCCGTTGTATTTGCCGCGATGGCGGATCACTCCGGCCATGGCGGGTGAACCGCATGCCGGGCACTGGTTGAGGCTGTTGCCGGGTTTCAAGGCGAGGTCTTTGGTACTCAGCAGCCAATGGCTCCACGCGACTTGCAAGGCCGCACCCAGAAATGGCACCAGCGACGCCGGCAGCAAGGCGAATTGCCCGCTGACCAAGGCAATCGCCCACGCCTTGAGCTGCCCGACGTCGGCATCACGCAGGGTTGCCACGGCTTTTTCCACCGCGGGTTGTGCCGGTGGCAGATAGAGCTGCAACAGCGCTTGCAGATACGCCAGCCACGCATCCTCGCGCACCAGACTGTCGGCGGCGAACGGTGGCAGACCGTGATCCAGGCACAGCTGGATGCGCTGCGGGTCCGGCGATGCCGCCTCGGGTGGACCGTCCAGCAGTCGTTGCTGCACGTTGCACAACCCCGCGACCAGGCGCAGGTAATCGGCCAACGGATGCCCCTCGGCAAGGCGCTCCAGGCGCAGCGCACGCAAGGTAAACAGGTTAGGCGGTGGCAAGTGCAGAAACGGCGGCGATGTCGCCGCCGCTTCAATCTGTCCCGGCTCCAGGAGGGTGGCCAAAGCGTTATCCTTTTTTGTTCAGCGGCGGGTCGGGACGCTCGTCGCGGGTCACTTCGCGGTACCAGAGCTCGTGGTGTTTCTTCGCCCAGGCACGGCTGACCCAGCCGTGCAGCATGGCGCTGACCGAGCCCTTGATCCAGATGCCGGCGTAGATGTGCACGATGATGCTCAGGATCAGCACGAAACCGGCCAACGCGTGCAGCAGCATCGCCCAGCGAATGCTGGTAATGCCGAAATACGCGCTGAAGTAAGCGCGCCAGATCACCAGCCCGCTGAACAGCAGCACCAGCATGCACAGCAGTAAAGTCCAGAACAGCAGCTTCTGCCCGGGATTGTATTTGCCGATGGCCGGCACGCCCTCTTCCTGGTTTTTCATCACCCGGTCGATGCGCCGCAGCCACAGTCGATCATTGCTGATAAAGATATTGGCGCGCCAAAAACTCAGCACCAGGCCGAAGAAAAACACGAACATCAGCACGCCCATGAACGGGTGCAGGATACGTGTCCACGGCCCGCCACCGAACAGGTTGCTCAGCCAGAACAGCGCTGGGTGGAACAACGCCAGCCCCGATAACCCCGCCATCAGGAACAGAATCGCCACCAGCCAGTGGTTGGTGCGCTGGTTGCTGGTGTAGCGCAGGATCGTCTTGTTGCTCATGGCCTGCCCTCCCCGCGTGGATCGTAGGTATGCACTGCCGGATCGACCTGGTGTACCGAAGTGTCCGGCGGGTCCGGATGCTCATCCTCTTCGACCACTTGTGGCCCGACGCGCACGTAATGGAAGAACCCGGCCAGTACCGCCGCGCCCATGGCCAGCAGTGCCAAGGGTTTGCTGACACCCTTCCACAGACTCACCAACGGGCTGATGACCGGATCGCTCGGCAGGCCGGCGTACAGCCTAGGCGTGTCGGCGTGGTGCAACACGTACATCACGTGAGTACCACCGACACCGGCAGGGTCGTACAGACCGGCGTTGTCGAAGCCACGACTCTTGAGGTCGACGATGCGTTCGGCGGCATGCTCCTTCATGTCCTGCTTGGAGCCAAACACGATGGCCCCGGTCGGACAGGTTTTCACGCAGGCAGGTTCCAGCCCCACCGCCACCCGATCCGAGCACAAGGTACATTTGTAGGCCTTGTGGTCCTTTTGCGAGATGCGCGGAATGTTGAACGGGCAACCGGTGATGCAGTAACCACAGCCGATGCAGTGATCCTGATTGAAATCGACGATGCCGTTGGCGTGCTTGATGATCGCCCCGGGACTGGGGCACGCCGCCAGGCAACCGGGTTCGGCGCAGTGCATGCAGCCGTCCTTGCGGATCAGCCATTCCAGGTTGCCGGCGTCGGTTTCGTGCTCGGTGAAACGCATCAAGGTCCAGGTTTCTGCGGTCAGGTCCTGCGGGTTGTCGTAGGTGCCGAGGTTGTGGCCGACGTCGTCACGCAGTTCGTTCCATTCCGAGCAGGCGACCTGGCAGGCCTTGCAGCCAATGCACTTGGTAGTGTCGATCAGCTTGGCAACTTCCTCCAGGTTGCGTACCGATGACGGCACGGTGGTGGTGGCCGAGCGGGCAATGATGTCTTGGCTGGCCATTTAGACTTTCTCCACGTTGACCAGGAATGACTTGGATTCCGGGGTCTGGGTGTTGCCATCGCCGAGGAACGGCACCAGGGTGTTGGTCAGGTAGCCGTGGCGCGTGAGCCCGGTGAACCCCCAGTGCAACGGGATTCCGATTTGGTGCACAATCTGATTGTTGACCTGCAACGGACGAATCCGCTTGGTCACCACGGCCACCGCCTCGATGAAGCCGCGCTTGCTGCCGACCCGCACCCGGTCGCCGGCGACGATGCCTAATTCCTTGGCCAGCACTTCGCCGATCTCGACGAACTGCTCGGGCTGGGTAATTGCGTTGAGCTTGCAGTGCTTGCTCCAGAAGTGGAAATGCTCGGTCAGCCGGTAACTGGTGGCGGCATAGGGGTAATCCTTGGCCACACCCAGGGAGTCCCATACCGAATCGAATATCCGCGCCGCCGGATTGCTGGTGGCTTTCTTGTTCTGCGGGTGCAGCGGATTGATGCCGATCGGCGTCTCGAACGGCTCGTAGTGCTCGGGGAATGGCCCTTCGTTCATCTTGTCGACGGCGAAGAAC
This sequence comes from Pseudomonas sp. LBUM1649, assembly GCF_059716155.1. NCBI lineage: Bacteria > Pseudomonadati > Pseudomonadota > Gammaproteobacteria > Pseudomonadales > Pseudomonadaceae > Pseudomonas > Pseudomonas sp. LBUM1649. The sequence goes on along the minus strand of NZ_CP166807.1, from coordinate 3,182,808 downwards.
CGCGCCACGCCTTCGGGGTTCATGATGAACGGATTCATCCCCGCTTCCGGCGCCACGTCAGCCTTGTAGTCCGGCACATCGGTGCCGGCCCAGGCTTTGCCGTTCCACCACACCAGGCGCTTTTTCTCGTCCCAGGGTTTGCCTTGCGGGTCGGCCGAGGCGCGGTTATAGAGAATCCGCCGGTTCGCCGGCCAGGCCCAGGCCCAGCCCTGGTGCTGGTGCATGCCATACGGGTCGTTGTTGTCGCGCCGGGCCATCTGGTTGCCCGTTTCGGTCCAGCTGCCGCAGAAAATCCAGCACCCGGACGCCGTGCTGCCGTCGTCCTTGAGCTGGCCAAAACCGGCCAGTTGCGCATTGCCCTTGATGACCGCCCCCGTGGCGTCGGTGAAGTCGGTGATGGCGTAGCCGTTGACCTCCTTGGCCAGTTCTTCCGGTGACGGTTCGTCAGGCACCTTGTACGGCCACGACAGTTTGAGCAGCGGGTCGGGATAGGCGCCGCCCTCGGCCTGATAGCGCTGACGCAGGCGCAGGAACAGCTCGCTCATGATGCGTATGTCGGTGTACGCCTCCCCAGGGCCGTCGGCTCCCTTCCAGTGCCATTGCAACCAGCGACTGCTGTTGACCAGCGAGCCGTCTTCCTCAGCAAAACAGGTGGTGGGCAGGCGAATCACTTCGGTCTGGATGTCGGCGCTGTTGACGTCGTTATACGGCCCGACCTTTTGCCAGAACTCCGAGGTTTCGGTGGCCAGCGGGTCCATCACCACCAGCCATTTGAGCTTGGCTAGCGCGGCCATCACGCGGTTTTTATCCGGCAACGCCGCAATGGGGTTGAAGCCCTGGCAAAAATAGCCGTTGACCTTGCCCTGGCCCATCAGGTCGAACACCTTGAGGATGTCGTAGTTGGGGATGTCCAGTTTCGGCAGATAGTCGAAGGCCCAGTTGTTTTCCAGCGTGGCATTGGCCCCGTACCAGGCTTTCATCAGGCTGACGTGGAATTTGCCGTAGTTCTGCCAGTAGGACAGTTGCCCCGGCCGCAGCGGGTTTTGCGTGCGCTTGACGATGTAGGCGTTGTAGTCCTGCTCGGCATCGCCGGGCAGCGTCAGGTAGCCCGGCAGCGAGTTGGACAGCAGGCCCAGGTCGGTCAGCCCCTGGATATTGGAGTGCCCGCGCAAGGCATTCACGCCCCCGCCCGGCATGCCGACGTTGCCCAGCAACAGTTGCACCATCGCTGCGCTGCGGATGATCTGCGCGCCAATCGAGTGCTGGGTCCAACCCAATGCATAGAGGATGGTCATGGTCTTGCCCGGTTGCGAGCAAGTGGCGATTTCCTCCCAGATTTTCTGCATGGCATCGACCGGCATGCCGCAAATCTGGCTCGCCAGTTCGATGTTGTAGCGGCTGTAATGCTGCTTCATCAGTTGATACACGCAGCGTGGGTCATGCAGGCTCGGGTCGGTTTTGACGAAGCCGTCTTCACCCAAGTCGTAGCCCCAGCCGGACTTGTCGGTGTACGCACGCTTGTCCACGTCGTAGCCGCTGAAAATCCCGTCCTCGAAGCCATACCCGGCTTTGACGAGGAACGACACGTCGGTGTAGTTGCGCACGTATTCGTGCTGGATCTTGTCCTCGGTCAGCAGATAATTGATCAGCCCGCCCATGAAGGCGATGTCGGTACCGGTGCGGATCGGCGCGTAATAATCGGCCACCGAGGCAGTCCGGGTGAATCGCGGATCGACCACGATCAACCGCGCCTTGTTGTGCGCCTTGGCTTCGGTCACCCACTTGAAGCCACAGGGATGCGCTTCCGCTGCGTTGCCACCCATTACCAGAACCAGATTCGCATTGGCGATATCGGTCCAGTGATTGGTCATGGCACCACGGCCGTACGTCGGGGCAAGACTTGCCACCGTCGGGCCGTGTCAGACACGCGCCTGGTTATCGAACCCCAGCATGCCGAGACTGCGCACCACCTTGTGGGTGATGTAGCCCGCTTCGTTGGACGCCGCCGATGCCGCGAGGAAGCCGGTGGTCAGCCAGCGGTTCACCGTCTGGCCCTGGTCGTTCTTCTCGATGAAGTTGGCGTCGCGGTCGGCCTTCATCAGGTCGGCGATGCGATCGAGCGCTTCATCCCAGGAGATTCGCGCCCACTCGCTGCTTCCGGGCTTGCGCATCTGCGGGTATTGCAGGCGGCCGGGGCTGTGAATGAAGTCCAGCAGGCCTGCGCCTTTGGGGCACAGGGTGCCGCGGTTGACCGGATGGTCGGCGTCACCTTCGATGTGGATGATATTTTGCGCGACATTCTTGGCCTCATCGCCCTGGCTGTACATGATCAACCCACAACCGACCGAGCAATACGGGCAGGTGTTACGGGTTTCATGGGTGTGGGCGAGCTTGAAATGGCGCACCTGCTCGGCGAAAGCGGCAGTCGGGGCCATGCCCAACGCGCCCAGGCTCGAGCCTGCAAGGCCGATACCGGCGACCTTGAAGAACTGACGACGGCTGAGGTCCATCGTGCACTCCTTATCAGGTGGAAATCCGCTGCGTTGCCGGACTTTTCTGGACAATCACGGTTGCGGCAGCGTGGCCACCGACATTTGAATTTTAGACAAGGCTGTCGAATTCGTGATGAATCCCGACCGTCGGAACTGGCCCGCCCTTATCCTGTGGGAGCGAGCCTGCTCGCGATGGACTAAAGAACGGCGCGTTTAGCCAGTAGACCCGCGTCATCGTTAACGACCATCGCGAGCAGGCTCGCTCCTACAATGATTGGCGCTTATCATGGCCGCCATGATTAACCGGCCTTTACGAGATTTGCGCATGACTTTCGATTTTGATCAGGTGTTCGACCGCCACGGCACTGGCAGCACCAAGTGGAGCCGCTACCCGGCCGACGTGCTGCCGATGTGGGTCGCCGACATGGATTTCGCCGCGCCGCCGATGATCATCCAGGCCCTGCAAAAGCGCCTGGAACACCCGTTGCTCGGCTACAGCGTGGCCAAGGAAGATTTGCGCGAAGCCATTGTTGCCGATTTGTGGAACAAGTACGCCTGGCGCGTCGAGCCGCAAGAGCTGATCTTCCTGCCCGGCGTCGAGTCGGGCTTCAACATGGCGCTCAAGGCGCTGGTACAGCCGGCACAGAATGTGGTCGTGCAAGTCCCAAACTATCCGCCCCTGCGTCACGCGCCCGGTCATTGGGGCCTGAACAAGGTCGAGCTGAACTTCGACCCGCAGCCTGACGGCACTTACGCCACCCCACTGGCGACCTTGAACGCGTCCCTGCAAGGGGGCGGCGCGCTGCTGCTGAGCAACCCGCACAACCCGTTGGGCAAAGCCTTCGCCCGGGATGAACTGCAGACCATTGCCGACATCTGCCTGGCAAACGAGGCCTGGATCATTTCCGACGAGATCCACGCCGAACTGTGCTTTGACGGCCGCCAGCACCTGCCGATGGCGTCCCTGAGCCCGCGAATCGCCCAGCGCACCATCACGCTGATGTCGGCCAGCAAGGCCTACAACATCGCCGGCCTGAAAACCTCGTTCATGATCATCCAGGACCGCCACCTGCGCGAGAAGGTCAATCATGCCCGTTGCGGCATGGTCGACAGCGTCAATCCGCTGGGCATGGAAGCCACACGCGTCGCCTACAGCGAAGCCGCACCCTGGCTGGCCGGGCTGAAGGACTACCTGCAAGGCAACCGCGATTACCTGGTCGACGCCGTGCGCAGCCGTTTGCCAGGCATCACGATGAATGTGCCGCAAAGCACCTACCTGGCCTGGCTCGATTGCACAGCGCTGGGGCTGGATAACCCGCAACAGTTCTTCCTCGAACAAGCCAAGGTGGGCTTGAGCCCTGGCCTGGATTTTGGCGATGACTGCCAACAGTTCGTGCGCCTGAACTTCGGCTGCCCGCGGTCGTTGCTGGAGGAAGGGATTGCGCGCATGGAGCGCAGTTTGCGTCACCGTAACGGCTGACCCGCATCTGTAGAAAATTCTATGTTTGGGGGCCCTCCCCAAGCATAGAATTTTGCTTGTATTCGCTTTGATTTTTCATCATCGCTAACATCACTCTGGCCAACTTGCGCGCAAGGATAATCAGAGCTTGAGCGTCTTTCAGACCCCGGGCCAAGTCGCGCCAATAGCCCCCGAATTGCCCAGGCAAATTCAAAGCTTTTCAACAGAGGCATTCCGCAGCGATAACCGGCGCACACCGCGATTCCCTGGCTCCCGAGTACTGACCTGTCCTGCAGAGCTCTAGCCGTTGTACCTGTGTGGACGCAACGTATTTCACACTGAGCGCGCCCGCAAATGTCATTGCTTCTCCAAGAGCTCAAAGCGTTTTATTGTGCTTACAACCTTTTCAACGTCACTGTCTGTCAAATGATGGTGACAAGGAAGAGTGAGCATTTCTCGGGAAAGGCGCTCGGTATTGGGCAAAACAACCGGAGATTGGCTCTTCAACCAAGCTTCTTGCCAATGAATAGGCGTCGGATAATGAATAGCCGCTTGGATACCATTTTCGGCAAGGAATGTCAGTAACCTGTCTCGTTGCTTCGACTGCACTACATAGTGGTAATAGGACGCGCCAGGTTTACCACCGCCAAGGTCGACGGCCGTCGCACTCCTGCTAAGGGCCGTATCATAGAAAGCAGCGATTTCCACTCTTCGTTTCAACCATTGGTCCAGATATTGGACTTTGATGTTGAGAGCTGACGCCTGGAGTGAATCGAGGCGCGAATTTATTCCGAATAGCACGGATTCATTACGCGTTTCCAACCCGTGATTACGTGCCTTCCTGGCGTATTCGGCAATTTCCGAACGGGTCGTCACCAGCATCCCACCATCTCCCAAGCCACCGAGTGTCTTTAGTGGATGCATGGAGAAGGCTGATGCATCGCCCCGAGTGCCCACTTGGTCCCCGTCGAGAGTAGTGCCGATAGCCTGGGCGCAGTCTTCGATTACCGCCACACCGCGAGAACGACACAAGTCCATTATCACGTCGATGTTCAATGGACGTCCACGCAGGTAAACAGGTATCACTGCTTTCGTCCGGGCATTCATGAGAGGTTCGATGGTATGGACGTTGATGAGTTCGTCATCGCCCACATCTGCTAGAACGGGTTTAGCACCGGCGGCAACTATTGCCCCAACCGTCGCGACAAACGTATTAGCGCAGGTGATGACTTCATCGCCCGGCCCTACTCCAAGAGCCCGCAGCGCGAGGAACAAGGCGTCAGTGCCTGAGTTGAGGGATATAGCATGGGCCCCATTACAGCGCTTGGACATCCATGCTTCAAACTTTACTACTTCCTCGCCCAGTACAAAGTCACCCGTCAACAAAAGCTCCTGCCAACGCTGAAGAATCTGGACTGAAAGATCTTGGGCCTGCTCTAGCACATTATTGCACTTGATCATTTTGAGCACTCCTTGGCATGAACTTAAAGGCCACCAGAACAATTAACAGTGTGCCTACGGCGCTGACGATTGCCGTGAGGGAGAGGGTGTGGGAGTAACCAACCAGCCCGCCGACAATTCCGCTTCCAATATAAATGAAGGGGTGCAGCCCACTGGTAAAGAACGTATCGACTGCGACCACTTTGCCAAGGTCCTTCTCGGGAGACAGTGTCTGCATCGCGGTGGCCCATCCCGTTAACCAGGCCGCTTCGACGATGCCCACGCAGGTCGCCCCCAGTATCGCCATCCAGGACGAGCTTCCCATGCCGAGAAGAGCCATCGCGCCAGCCAGAAGTAAGCCGCAGGCCACGGCTAGACTGATCAGTCGCTCATGGCCGCAAGCAAGAACCGTGATGATAGATCCAATGCACGCGCCGAATCCCGATGCGGCCAGACACAGTCCCCACATTTCCTGGCTAAAGCGATCACTGATGGCATAGGGGGCGACGACAAGAAAAATCGGGAAGCACAGTACGTTCACCACGAGCGTGGCCGCGAAACCCAACGAAAGCATGGAGTTGCCAGTAATAACGGAAATGCCACTGACCGCGTCTCGGATCGACATCCCCTCCTCGAATTCACGGGGCTCCACATCAGGCAACATCACCGTAAAAATGGCGGCACAAAAGAATGTCAGACCATCGATCAATATGCCCCAGACCGGGTCCCAGAAAATAATGAACACACCCAGCGTCGCGGGAAACAGCACAGCGACCAGATTATCGACGAAGTTCATCGCACCATTGCCGGCAACCAGTGCTTGCTTGGGCAGCAGATTGACGAGCAGCACTTGGGCACACGGACGGGATACTCCGATGCCGATACCAAATGTCAGATAAGCAAAAATCAGGCACCACCAGGGCGCACCAGAGACGATCAGCGCCACCGCGACGAGTTGCGCAATACCCCTTGCCGTATCGGTGTAAATCAAAACCTGTTTTGGCGACTTTCGATCCGCCAGCAAACCTCCGGCAAAGGCCCCGATCACGGTTCCTACCCCGACTGCCGCCATGACAAAACCGAATACTTCTACTCCGAATCCTGTCCGAAGAAGCGCTATCGGCAGCGCCGCCAGACAAATAGCATCGCCGGCCATCGAGAGGCTTTGCCCGATAAGCAACTTACGAAAAGAAGAGACGTTTAGCGCATCGGTATAAGGTGAAAAGCGATCGGCAATGGAGATCATAAGTAAATGTCCCTGAGGCCTATGCTTGCGTCCTGGTTTAAGTGCGTATCGAGCTTCATCCCCCCTTTCCTTACTTCCAGCTCTCCTCGACCATGGATCGAGACCTTAAGCCGCTGCCCACGAAAGTAAAGAGTGAAGCTGTATGAGTCCCAATGGGAAGGTAACTGGGGTCGAAAGGACAATCGCCCCTCATTGACATCAAGTCCGGCCAATCCTTCGACAAGTCCTTGCCAAGCGCCGGCATAGGCGGAAAGATGCAATCCGTTGCTGTAATCGGCCACGGGGGTGAAGTCTAGGTTGTAGCGACTCGCTCGTAGCACGAAATCGGCACTAGTTTCCGTCTCGCCCAAATGCGCCGCAACTACTGCATGGGGGCCATAGCTTAGCGAAGACTCGTGCACTGTTCGCGGTTCATAATAGTTAAACGCAGTGCGCTTAACTAAGTCTGAAAATTCCTCGGGAAATAGTGACATGAGTAAAACGATGTCCGCTTGCTTTATCAAACGTGAACCGAAATTTTGCAAATTTTCGGCCTTTTCCCGTTCAGCGTCGTCGACAAACTGAGGGCCATGTTTTTTATTCATTCTGAGGCAAGTGTCCGGCAGGGAAGCATATCCCTCAAACTCCTCAGGGATCGAAACACCCTCGACCATCATCCAGGGCAGGTAGACCTTATCCGCCAGGGTGTGCCACCACTCGATTTCTGCCGCCAGCACCGGTGGGAAACCACAACGCCCTACCAACGAGAGCGCAAGTCTGATGCACCATTTGAGCATATAGTTGGTAAAGAAACTGTTATCCACATGGTAATGGTATTCGTCTGGCCCCATCACCGACTTCAGGACATAGGCTTGCTTTTCCTCCGACCAGTTGAAAGCTGACGCCGCGAACCTCGCACTTTCAACAATTATTTGATATCCCCGTGACTCCATATACGTATCATCACCGGTCGCCCTCCAGTATTTATTCAGTGCATAGCAAACATCCGCCGAGATGTGCAGCACCTCCTTTCCACTCCATTCTCGTCTTAATTCCGGATCGGGGTAGGCCAACACGTAATGTGGCCCGTTCTCGGTGCCCATGTCGTTGGATGCTTCAGGATAACGAACCCCGGCGAAGCCATTGATCTGGGCGAACAATCGTGCCTCCTCTATGAAATCGTGGCGATAGTTGATCAAAGCTTTTGCGATCTCGGGTTCGTTCCAGATCCAGAAAATACACTTATGCAGTTCAGTATCAAAGAAAGTGGCACCAGAATGATAAGTACTAGTTAGTCCTCGTGCCGGTGATATCACACCTTTGCCATCGTTCTTTGAACCGACACCATGTTGCAAGAGTTGAAAAACGGCATATTTTATACCGAGTTCTGCAGGACTGCCTCTTGCGTTGATGATGACATCATGGTCATCCCAAAGCGTATTCCACCTGTCCTCGTGTGCGCTTTGGATGCTAGCCAAGTCGGTTTCGGAGGAAAAACACGCAGCAATCGAATTCAGCTGATCTAGTGTTAGTTTCCAGCACACGGAAAGTTGCTGATGGCCAATGGTCGAAAAATCAAAGGTTATCGAGGCGACGCAGCCACCTTCCTGTTCATTCCAGTAAATAAAAGAACTGGCGACCGGATGGGATCTTACGAAGCGAAGGTTATAGCCCAGTCGCTGTTCTCGCGTCTCCACTATTACACTTAAATCTCCGCCGTCGCAGAAACTCTGTTTAATATCGTAGTAACGGGTAGTCAACCAAGCGGAGGCACCCAGGTACTCATTCAGTGCCGAGTCGTCTATGCCAAAGTCCAACCGCACCCGATGGGGTTTTCCCCGGCCGTCGACCCGACACAATCCTATGTAGGTCGAAACTGCGGTGTCAGCGGGCACCTCAATGAATTGCCTTACCGTCAGTTCGTATTCGACGCCCCCTACGTGCATCCGTTCGGTACTAGTGACGGTTGCCTTGTCGAGCGACAATACAACAGTCGAAGCGCCCTGCATTTGACGGGCGCGCTCGCCTGTATCGACATCATAGAGTCGGATAATCCTCGGCGCCGGCAGTGAGACTATCTCCCGTGAAACTCCGATTCCGGCAGCATAAATACCCCCTACCAACAACTGCGTTCGTTTCGTTCGCACTGATGAGTTGGGTATGTAGGGACGCACCCCCATATGAGCATTGGCCAGTGTTGCCAGGCAGGCTACAAAGGCGGAAGAACTCGAACTGATCTCGACGATCTTCTCTGCCTGTTTTCCATAAGAAATGGTTAGCATGACGAGGTTTCTCCGCAAGGCTTGAAGGACCAATCGTTGTGCTGCATATTTCGAACATTGTGGTAGCGTGTGTCCGAGAGCACATCACCACTGTCTATGAATTTTCCCGACTGCCATTGCTCGCATATCTCCAGGACGGCATCCCGGATCGAATAGACGAACTCGAAGCCGAGTTGCTGCTGGACCCGGCGCGAATCCAAGCGGTATGAGCGAGCATCATCACTGGCGGTGGTGGTGATCGGTATTTTTGTCGAAAAGTATTTGTCGACGATATCTTTTACTTGGTTTGCGATATCGGTGACCGTATGGTTTTCGTAACCGACGTTGATGGCCTGTCCACTAATTGAACTCAGGGACTCTCGTTGGACGAGCATCGTATAGAGTCGGGTGAGATCGCCGATATGGACATTTGGCCGGTATTGGCTGCCTCCGTACACGGTGATTTCGCCGCGCGCAAGCGCGCTGACAGTCAGGATATTTACTGTAAGGTCAAGCCGTTGTCGAGGCGACCACCCGCAGACCGTGGCTGCTCTAACGGCCACTGTCTGGAAGGTTGAATCGGTCAAGTCGAAGAGTATCTTTTCCCCTTGCGCCTTGAATCGATTGTAGTCAGTGATCGGAAGGCAGGCTTGGTTCTCATCGACAAAAGGTTCTGCATTGATCCCGTACACACTCGCAGAAGAAGCATAAATAAAACGCTGGCAACCCAAGAGCTTAGCACTGCCCATTATATGGGGTAGGCAATCGATATTAATTGACTGGCCCAGTTCAGGAGCTGAATTGAAACTCGGGTCATTGGCCACTGCGGCAAGATGGATAACGGTACTGGCGCCCTGCAACGCCTTCTCCAAGACGGGTTTGTCACGCACATCACCCTTGATGAATTCCAGACGAGGGTGGCCTATGAGCAGCTCAAGCCCATTGCAGAAGAACAGTGCATCCAAGACCCTGACTCGATAACCCGCTGCCAGCAGCTTGGGAACCAGTCTAGATCCAATGTAGCCCGCTCCGCCTGTTACAAGAACAATCGATGCATTACTCATATCTATTCCTCCCAGGGTTATTATTGCGGCAACGTAAATTCATCGAGTGATGAAAGTACCGAGACACGAGGATCGTTTGCCCTGGGCTCAGCTCGGTTGCGCCGAATCTGCCAGGCATGGACTCCAAGACCGCACGCGAGATCAGCAGCGTATGGACTATCGTCGATAAGATGAACATCCATTGCAGCCCATGTGCCGATCAACTGCCTTAACAACTCGCCTCGATTCTGATTGGCGGATTGCTGAAAAATTGTCTTGGGTTGTTTTAGTGAGAATGCCGACTGGTGCAAGGCAATATCGAACAAATCAGGGGCGTTTTGCGAAGCCGTATAAAAGATGACTGTCTGCCGGGCGTCGTCAATACGTCGTAGTAGGCGCAATGCATCACTGAAAAGTTCGGTGCCCCCGCACAGACGTTGAAATTCGTTCTGTTTGGAGTCGGCTAACTCACAAGCACTCAATGAGAGGAGCGCGCCATTGCATTGAACGTCTCGCATCAACTCCAAGAGACGTGAAGCGCCTTCAATTCGGGGACGCCCAGCAATGTGATCAATGTACTCTTCATGTGTTAGTTTTGTGCCGCCAAATTTGACGACGGTATTACGCCAGGCCTCGAAATGCGGCGTATTGAGCACTGTACCATCTAGGTCCATTAAAATGAGAGTTGACATTGTTCAGTCTCCCTGCTGAATATTTTTGGACATGACTAATCGCGCAATCCGCGAGGTCGAGTCGAGCACCCCGTTGTCGGTCAGGACCATAAGTCCTCCCGCGCTTTCAACAAGCATTCGTTCTGCCTGTAGCCTTACGTCAGAACCGTCGCTGTAATCAGCCCCTTTGAAGTACATATCAGGCCGCAAGGCCTTGATCATGTATTCGGCTGTCGGCATATTGCTGACAATTACATGATCGCAATAGCGGATGGAGGCAATAAACTCAGCTCGTTTGCAGTCAGGAAAAACCGGTCGATCCGGCCCTTTATTGACAAAACTGTCAGCAGTAATTGATACGAATAAGCGGTCTACCATAGCTCGGGCCCGCTTGAGGTGATAAACATGTCCGGGATGGACTATGTCAAAGCAGCCGTGGCAAAGCCCAACGACGAGACCATTGCTACGGCAATCACTCACGACCTCCTGCAACTCTTCGATGTTATTTAAAACGCCCATGATAGTTTCATTTCCTTGATGTGAGAAATTTCGCCATTATGTTCAAGTGCTCGTAGTCACCCCAATAGTCGGGAATTCTCCCAACTATCTGAAAGCCGTTACTTAGATGAAACTGATAGGCCGCCCGCTCCTTATCTATATTTCCGATATCCAGGCATAAATAGCTTTTACCACGCTCATAAGCATATTTTTCGATTTTCAGATATAACATCGAAGCAATCCCATGGCGCCGATAGTCTCTATCAACGATCAACCAGTCTGCCCAGAGTACCTGCCGGGATGGAATTGGGCCGTCCGCACAACCCATGGTCCCGACAATTAGTCCATCCACAATCGCGACCAAACGAATTCCTTCATGATCAGAATTCATGAGTTCTCTGGAAAACTGGACGTGTGCAGACTTTGTTAGATCCTCTAACGAAGCGATTTGAGTAACCAGGCTCAATAACTCTGGCATGTCGGATTCATTAAAAGGACGGATATAAATACTGTTATTATATTCACTTCCCATGAAACCTTAACCTCTTCAATGCGGAATCCAGGCGCTCACACGCATCCTCGATCATCTTGGGAGTATGGGCAGCCGATAAAGTCACGGGCTCTGGACAAAAACCAAGAGGCATTAGAAATGCCGTACAGATGGTATTCCTTGGACAGAAGGTAAAATAATTTTCTAGCGAACTCTACAGGATAGAACTGTTCTATTTCTTTCATTGTCCGAGGGCGCTCGTAGGCACCAATATGAACGCCGATCCTTCCACCATAACTGTCGAGGTAGCAGGGTATTCGGTGCTTGTTGAAAATATCCCTCAAACCATTTTTTAGTCGAGACTCCAATGCGGCGACATATCGAAATACAGCACCGTCCGCTAAGTGCTCGATAACTGCGAGAGCAGCTGACACCGAGAGATAACGCCCGGTATTGGTACCGCTAATCTGAACAGGCCCTCGGGGCGCGATGATGTCCATGTACTCGGCTCTACCGGCAATTCCGGCGATCGGCATGCCGCATCCAAACGCTTTACCATATGTCGCAATGTCCGGTATGACATCGAAGTCTTTCTGAGCCCCGCCGAGGTTGGCACGAAACCCGGTCAACACTTCATCAAAGATCAGTAAAGCGCCATGTTGACTAGTAAGTGCCCGTAATTCCTGTAGAAACCCATCGTCCGGTCTTATGCAACCAATATTCAAGGACACGGGTTCGAGAATAACAGCTGCTACATTATCCTTGTGTCGTTCAAACGCTATCTGTACGGCAGTTAAATCGTTCCATGGTATTGGAACAGTTAGAATGCCGTATTCCTCTGGAATTCCGACGGTCCCTGATAGACGCTCCAACTCCCCGCTGTCCAGCACTTGACCCGAGCGTGGAGAAGAATCGACATTCCAAGTCAAAGAGTCATTAAGCCCATGGAAGTGCCCCTCAAACTTTAAAATTATAAGTTTGCCAGTTACGGCGCGGGCTATGCGAGTGGCATACATAGTGGCTTCAAGGCCAGAATTGACTAATCGTAATTTCTCTGCGCACGGCACAACAGAGCAAAATTTTTCGCTCAGCAGCCTATGCTTTTCCGTTTCGTACTGTTGAAGAAAGCCTTGCGACATAGAGCGAATTATAGAATCTTTGATAATAGCGCTATCGTGCCCTAAAAGGCACGAACCCCACCCCATTATATAATCATCATGCCACTCTCCGCTGGCGAGTTGAATCCGTGCGCCAGAGGAGTTCTGAATGTGTACTGGGCCGACAACCGACAGATGATTCCAGCCTGACAACACATTTCCTACACTCGTTTCTCTTGGATATTTCATTTCTTCATATCTCCTTCGCGTCGAAAAGGTAAATGAGCAATGAAGTCTGAGTCACCACCATTTATTGGTGGCGCCCCTGCAAACCGGAACGCAATCGCCATCTATAAAATGATCTTTTTATTACAGGATCGCTGTAGCCAGGGACTTTTGTATCAATCAAAACGGCGAGCGACTCCTCTGCATTTTTTTGCATGATGCGATTCAGTCAGACTAGAAATCCGCTTCTATGGCGCAACATGACCCATCCCATTCAAGATGCGTTTTTTGCGTTTCTGTTACGTATTACGGCATCCTCGGCATCTGCGATTGGAATACATTTTCATCATGATCAGACCGTTCAGATTGTGCGATGCCCGCATTCCACCAACCCTGCAAGTCGCTTTCATCGCCGCCTTAAAATCTTCCACTTCATAGCAATACTTAAGAATAAGCTCCGCATTCGAGACAATTTTGGGCATTTGCTTATTATGCTCGTGCGGTTTTATTTTACAATTGAACGACGCCATGAAACTTCCCATACGAATGTGGTCTTTTTCCTACGTGATAGTGGGACAAAACTCTGAAATTTTACGGACGCGTTGCAGCTTTCGATTTTGTTACGCTGTTTCAATAGCTTGGGATGTTTAAAGGATTTCGACAAATCCTGTGTTTTTGTGCACTTTTTTCAAGCGGGTGCTCGCTCGCTAATTACGGCGGGTAGTGCCTGGCAACGTCGAACAGAGTTCACGACGAGTCGTCGTGGCGGTATTGACGTTATTGAAGACGCCTTCAATGGCAAACCCGCGCACAGATATGTGATCAACTCACGCACTCGCCAACCCCACCTGGTTTTCACAGACGTGTAGGCGGTTGTCTATAGAGCAACAGCGCTACCCGAAGCCGGGTGGCAGCATTTTCCAACCAAGGAGTTTTGTCGGGGATGGAGTGGAGCTCGTCAGCGCCGTCGGCTTTAGAGAGGTACTTTTAATGGTGACAGCGACCAAGGCAGCGGACAAGATTGTCGCGGGCGTGGCGGCCGGTGGATCGGTCAAACCTGCCTGACCTGAATCGGTAAGTAACCCGGTTGGGAGCGGGCGGTGCTGCGATCCGACTTGCCCGCGCATGATGTTTGTCCGATAAGACGCCTTCGTCGGCAAGCAACGGAGCCGTTCAAAAGCCCGAAGGCGAGACATCTTCAAGATTGTTCAGCTTAGGTTCAGGTAATTGTCAATCAATCCCATATGGGAATGAGTGTCATTATGTTACAACTTAGCACCCTATCTAATTCCCCACGGTGCTGAATGCTCGTCCCTTTTCTGATCATGCTGCGCGAAGGCATTGAAGCCGCGTTGATCGTTGGCATTATCGCCAGTTACCTCAAGCAGACCGGCCGTGGCCAATGGATGCCCGGGGTGTGGGTCGGGGTTTTCCTCGCCGCCGCCCTCGCGCTCTTGGTGGGCGGTGGCCTGGAATTGGTCAGCGCCGAGTTTCCGCAGAAGCAACAGGAACTGTTTGAAGGCGTGGTCGGCCTGGTGGCGGTCGGCATTCTCAGTTCCATGGTGTTCTGGATGCGCAAAGTCGCGCGTTCGATCAAGCACTCGCTGCACGTTTCCCTCGATAACGCACTTGCCGGGTCCAGGCACCAGTTGATTGCGCTGATCGCCATGGTGTTTTTCGCCGTGGCCCGCGAAGGTCTGGAAACGGTGTTCTTCCTGCTCGCAGTGTTCCAGCAAAGCGCAGGCCCGGCGGCACCGTTGGGTGCCCTTCTCGGTCTGGTGCTGGCCATCGTCGTCGGCTTCCTGATCTACGGCGGCAGCATGCGTCTCAATCTCGGCGCGTTTTTCCGCTGGACCGGTCTGTTCATCCTGGTGGTGGCGGCGGGAATCCTTGCCAACTCGGTGCAGGCGCTGCATGAAGCCGGGCTCTGGAATCACTTGCAGACCGTGCTCTTTGACTTCAGCGCCACGCTGCCAATAGACGGCCCGCTGGGTTCGGTGCTGGCCGGAATGTTCGGTTACCAGGACGCTCCGACCGTCAGCACCCTCGGCGCCTACCTGATTTATCTACTGGTGGCTCTGGCGATGTTCTTCTACCCGGCCCAGAGCTTCTGTAGGAGCGAGCATGCTCGCGATGGTCGTCAACGATAACGCGTAAATCCAGATGCCCAACGGCGCCCTTTGCTTTTTCGCGAGCATGCTCGCTCCTACAGGGTTAGCCCATTCATCCGCTTCCAGTCAGTAAGGGCAACCATGCCAGATCAAACCCCACCCCGAGCCTTGCGCTGGGCCGTAGCCGGTTCAGTGATCGTAATGATCGCCGCCGGCGGCCTGTTCTACTATGCCGCGCAAATGGCCGCGACCAAGCGCCAGGCCAACCATGACCAGGTGCTGGTGACCATCGCCTCCCACAGCTGTGAGCCGAACGCCCTGACGGTGCCGGCTGGACGCGCCAGTTTTCGTATCGTCAACCGCTCTGATCGCGCCGTCGAATGGGAAATTCTTGATGGCGTACTGGTGATCGAGGAACGAGAAAACATCGCGCCCGGGCTGAGCCAGGTGATCAACGCCAACCTGTTGCCCGGCGATTACACGATCACCTGCGGCTTGCTGAGCAACCCACGCGGCACACTGCACGTCACCCCGACGGCGGCGTCCGATGCCGCCGCCAAGGCCCAACCTGCCATGCTGGCTTTTGTGGGACCGCTGTCGGAGTACCGCGTATACCTGAGCAGCCAGGGCTCGGCGCTGATCAAGGCGGTTACTGCCCTTGAGCAAGCCATCGAAGCCAGCGATCTGCCCCAGGCGCAGGCGATGTACCTACCGGCTCGCGCCGCTTATCAGCGCGTGGCGCCCGCCGCTCAACGCCTGGCGCAACTGGACAACGCGATCAACGCCCGTGCCGACTACTTCGAAAAACGCGAACAGGACCCGGGGTTCGTTGGCTTCCATCGCATCGAATATGCGTTGTTCCAACAACGCAACCTCGACGGCCTGGCACCGGTTGCCCAACGCCTGCTGACAGACGTTAGCGCCCTCAAGCAACAGTTACTGGCCCAGTCGCTGGCGCCGGAGCAACTGGTGAACATCATGGTGCGCAATCTCGACAACATCGCCCAAGTGCGCGCCAGCAGTGGCGAAGAAGAGCGCTACAGCCACAGCGACCTCAACGGCTTCGCCGGCAACCTTGACGCCAGCCGCAAGGTCGTCGAGCTACTGCGCCCATTGCTGACCAAGTCCGCCACGCCTCTGCTGGCGAAAATCGACAGGGCTCTTGCCGACCTCGATGCCGAACTCGCCTGTTTCAAGGTCGACGCCGGTTATGCCAGCTACGACAGCGTCAGCGCCGAGCAACGCCAACAGATTGCCGAGAAGGCCAAGGCACTGGCCTCCGCACTCGATGGCATCGATCCCGCCCTTGGCCTTTCCGGCCTGTAAGCAGAAGACGACTTTCAAATGAACGATTCAGAGCAATTCAACCATCAGCGCCGCCGGGTACTGATGGGCATGGGCGCCGCCGGTGTCGCACTGGCCGGTTCGGCATTGAGCTGCCCGGCCATGGCCGCCAGCCCCGCGCAGGTGACCGAGGCGCCGAGTAGCGACCGCACCGAAGACCGTCATGAATTCCATGGCAAACACCAGAGCGGCATCGTCACGCCACGCCCGGCGTCCGGCATGCTGGTAGCGTTTGATGTACTGGCCAGCGATCGCGAGGACCTGGAGCGGCTGTTTCGCACCCTCAACGAACGCATCGCGTTCTTGATGAAGGGCGGTCCGGTGATTCAGGTCGATCCAAAACTGCCACCGGTGGATTCGGGAATTCTGGGGCCGGTGGTCACTCCAGATAACCTGACCATCACCGTGTCAGTGGGCGAATCGCTGTTCGACGAGCGCTTCGGCCTGAGCGACGTCAAACCCAAGCGTTTGATCCGCATGGTCGGCTTCCCCAACGATGCGCTGGATGCCGATTGCTGCCACGGCGACCTGAGCCTGCAGTTCTGCGCCAACACTACCGATACCAACATCCATGCCCTGCGCGACATCGTGAAAAACCTGCCGGACTTGCTCCTGGTGCGCTGGAAGCAGGAAGGCAGCGTGCCGCCCCAGGCCCCGGCCAAACCCGGCGTACCGGCACAGAGCGCACGCAACTTTCTGGGTTTTCGCGACGGTTCGGCCAACCCCGACTCGAGCGATGGCAAAGCCATGAACAGCATCGTCTGGGTCCAGCCCGGCAACGACGAACCGGCCTGGGCAGCCAACGGCAGCTATCAGGCCGTGCGGATCATCCGCAACTTCGTCGAGCGCTGGGATCGCACTCCGCTGCAGGAGCAGGAAAGCATATTCGGCCGGGTCAAAAGTACCGGGGCGCCCATGGGTGGCCAGCATGAAACCGAAGTTCCGGACTACACCAGAGACCCGCAAGGCAAGCTGACCAAGCTCGACGCACATATCCGCCTGGCCAACCCGCGCACCGCCGCGACCCAGGCCAACCTGATCCTGCGCCGGCCATTCAACTACTCCAACGGTGTGAACAAGAACGGGCAACTCGACATGGGGTTGCTCTTCATCTGTTACCAGGCCGACCTGGAGAAAGGCTTCATCACCGTGCAAACCCGACTCAACGGCGAACCGCTGGAGGAATACCTCAAGCCGGTCGGCGGCGGGTACTTCTTCAGCCTGCCGGGTGTGACGGGCGACCAGGATTTCATTGGCCGCTCGCTGCTTGAAGCCACTCAACCCAAAACAACAGCCTGACCACCACACCCCAGACGGAACCGCCCCATGAAAAAGTCGCCACTTGCGTTATTGCTGACCCTAGGCATGCTCAACACCCCGCTTGCGGCATTGGCGGCAACGGCGCCGCTGGAACTGGTGCAGCCGATTTCGGACTACAAGATCTATGTCACCGAACAACTGGATGAACTGGCCAGTCACACCCGGCAATTCACCGAGGCGGTGAAAAAAGGTGACCTGGCGACGGCGAAAAAACTCTACGCCCCGACTCGCGTCTACTACGAGTCGATCGAACCGATCGCCGAGTTGTTCAGTGACCTGGATGCATCGATCGACTCCCGGGTCGATGACCACGAACAAGGCGTGACGGCCGAAGACTTCACCGGTTTTCACCGCATCGAGTACTCACTGTTCTCGCAAAACAGCACCCAAGGCCTGGGTGAACTCGCCGATGGCTTGAACAAGGACGTCGAAGACCTGCAAACCCGCGTCGCCGGCCTGACCTTCCCGCCGGAAAAAGTCGTCGGCGGTGCCGCGGACCTGCTTGAAGAAGTAGCAGCGACAAAGATCTCCGGTGAGGAAGACCGCTACAGCCACACCGACCTCTATGACTTTCAGGGCAATATCGACGGGGCAAAAAAAATCGTCGACCTGTTCCGTGCGCAGATCGAGAAACAGGACGCGGCGTTCGTTGCCAAGGTCGATAAAAACTTCGCCACGGTGAATACCATCCTGGCCAAGTACAAAACTCAGGGCGGCGGTTTCGAGACCTACGACAAGGTGAAGGAAAACGATCGCAAGGCGCTGGTCGGGCCGGTGAATACCCTGGCTGAAGATTTGTCGACGCTGCGGGGCAAGCTTGGGTTGAACTGAGTAATGTAGCGGCCGAACGGGCCTCATCGCGAGCAAGCTCGCTCCCACAGGTTTCTGAGTCGAAGCACAATTACGTGATCGACCTTAAACCCTGTGGGAGCGAGCTTGCTCGCGATGCGTCAGCGGCCGCGCTACAGTTTTTAAAGGATGCGGTAGAGCAACCGCTCAATCCTCACCCTGCTCACCCGCTTGAGAAATTTCGCCACCCCCGCCGGGTAATCCGGCAGGGTTTGCAGGTCCTGATATCGCTCGATGCGCCGGGTGTGCTGGAAAATCTGCGCAAGCTCGGTGCGGCGCGGTTCCAGCAGTTCGTTGTGCGGATCATCGATCAGCAAGGCGTTTTCCAGGTCGAGACGAAACGCCCGCGGGTTGAGGTTGTTGCCGGTCAGCAAGGTGTAGCGCTTATCGACCCACATGCCCTTGAGGTGATAGGTGTTGTCGCCGTCCTTCCACAGGTGCAGGTTCAACTGGCCGCTGTCGATGTTGCGCTGATGGCGCTTGGCGAAGCGGCGCAGGCTGATCTCATAGAGATACGGCAGGGCCGAGATCACCTTGAACGGTTCGCTCGGCGGAATGTAGAAATCGTTGGCGGTCTTGTCACCGACCACGATGTCGATCTTCACACCCCTGGCCAGCGCCCGGTTGATTTCCCGGGTCACGGCCAAGGGCAGGTTGAAGTACGGCGTACAGATGGTCAGCTGCTGCCGGGCGCAGCCGATCAGCTCGCCGATCACCCGGCTCAATGGGTTGTTCTTGCCTACGCCCAGTAACGGGCTGACCGAAAGGCCACCCTTGTCCGTAGTGCCCTCGGTAGTGTCGTAGGCCGCGTGCTTGAGACGGCTACGCAGGTCGCCGATGTCGTTGCGCAGGCTGCGGGTGGTCGGCAGGTTCGGCAGGTCCAGGCGATGCACCGCCTTGGAAGCGACCAGGCCGTGTTGCACCAGGTGATGCATCGAGTCGGCCAGGGCGCGGTTGTGCAGCAGGTGGTAACGGTCGTAGCGGTACTTGTCGAACTGGTGCAGGTAGACGTTGTTCAGGCTCGCACCGCTGTAGATCACGCAGTCATCGATGACAAACCCCTTCAAGTGCAGCACGCCAAACAGCTCGCGGGTCTGCACGGGCACGCCATACACCGGCACGACGCTTTCGTGGGTGCGGGTCATTTCCTGATACCAGGCCGAGTTGCCCGGCTGCTTGCCGGCACCGATCAGCCCGCGCTGGGCGCGCAGCCAGTCAACGACCACCGCCACGTCCAGTTCCGGACGCGCCAGCTTGGCCGCGTGCAAGGCATCGAGAATTTCCTGGCCGGCCTCATCCTGTTGCAGGTACAGCGCAACGATATAGATGCGCTGGGTGGCGCTGGCGATTTTTTCCAGCAGGCAACGACGGAACTCGGCGGCGCCAGAGAGGATGGTGACGGCATCGGCGGTCAGCGGGAAACTGCGCAGTCTGGGCAGCAGGGAGCGTTTGAAAAGCGACGGCATAGGGCTCGCAATGGGTCGAATCCGAAGAACCCGAGAGCTTACACCATGGATGGGTTTGGGTCTTCCCACCACACTGATCGTTCCCACGCTCTGCGTGGGAATGCCGCCATGGACGCTCTGCGTCCGCCGTTGATGTGACGCAGAGCGTCACGGGATGCATTCCCACGCAGAGCGTGGGAACGATCAGGAAAAAACAATTACTTGACCAAGGAGAACGCTCGTTCTACTGTTCGCCTCATGAACGAAATAACCAGCAACGACACACGCGACATCATTCTGGATGTCACCGAAAAGTTGATCTACAAAAGTGGCATTGCCGCCACCGGCATGGATCTTTTGGTGAAAACCGCCGGCGTCTCCAGAAAAAGTATCTATCGCTACTTCGCCAACAAGGAGGAGCTGACCGTCGCCGCCCTGCAACGCCGGGACCGACGCTGGATGCACTGGTACAGAAGCGAAGTCGGACAGGCACAAACACCGGCGGAGCGTATTCTCAACCTCTTTACCGTGCTCACGTCCTGGTTCGCCTCCGATGGCTTTCGCGGCTGCGCGTTCATTAACACCAGCGGTGAAACCGGCGATCCGCAGGATCCGGTTCGCCTGGTCGCCAGGGACCATAAACAGAAGCTGCTCGACTACGTGTGCGAGCTGTGTACCGAATATGGCGCTGAAGATCCGCAGACGCTGGCCAAGCAGCTGCTGATCCTGATCGACGGGGCCATCACCGTCGCACTTGTCATGGGTGACCTCGGTGCAGCCGATAATGCGCAATGCATGGCGCGGAAGTTATTGGACCTGTAACTACTTGATTAAGACCGACAACTTGCTTGAACGTTAATTTACCTGGGAGACATGAAATGTCTAACGCCGAAGTTCGTCCGCCATTGCCGCCATTTACCCGTGAGTCAGCCATCGAGAAAGTTCGCCTGGCCGAAGATGGCTGGAACTCCCGCGATCCGGAACGTGTTTCGCTGGCCTACACCCTGGACACCAAATGGCGAAACCGCGCCGAGTTCGCCAACAACCGTGAAGAAGCCAAGGGCTTCCTGACACGCAAATGGGCCAAGGAACTGGATTATCGCCTGATCAAGGAACTCTGGGCGTTTACCGATAACCGCATCGCCGTGCGTTATGCCTATGAATGGCACGACGATTCCGGCAACTGGTTCCGCTCCTACGGCAATGAAAACTGGGAGTTCAACGAGGACGGCCTGATGGCCCGGCGCTTCGCCAGCATCAACGATATGCCGATCAAGGAAAGCGAGCGCAAGTTCCATTGGCCGCTGGGCCGTCGTCCTGACGATCATCCGAGCCTGTCGGACCTCGGTCTGTAATCCAGCACTGATCGTTCCCACGCTCTGCGTGGGAACGATCAGTCGTGTTCAGGCGACCGCGGTTTGCGCTTTCACCTGCGCTCAGCTTCTAGCTCCCGCACCAACGGCAACACCCGCTTGCCGAAATACTCCACTTCTTCCTGAAAGTGCAGGAACCCCGCCAGTACAGGTCCACACCCACCGCTTTCAATGCGACGATGCGTTCGGCGATCTGTTGCGGCGTACCGATCAGGTTGGTCTTGAAGCCGTCGTTGTACTGCACCAGATCTTCGAACGTCGACTTGGCCCAATTGCCCTCGCCTTCGGGTGACGCCCTGGCCGCCTGTTTCGCCGCATCGCCAAAGGCATTCACCGCGTCCGGATCGGCCTGATCGATGATCTGCGCCAGCACCGCTCGCGCCTCTTCTTCGGTGTCACGGGCGATGACAAACGCGTTCACCTCGACTTTCACCGAATGATTGTTCGCGGCTGCCTTGGCCCGGATATCGTCGACTTGCGCCTTGATGCCTTCCGGGGTATTGCCGTTGGTGAAGTACCAGTCCGAAACACGCGCGGCCATGTCACGCGCTGCTCTTACAATCGTTCATGTACTTCTGAGGCAATTTGCTGCTGCGCTGTTGGTACAGCAACAGTTTAAGCGAAATTCATAACCACACGTCCCCGCAAATCCTGGCTGAACAGGCCAAGTGATGTAGCGCCTGGAAGGATGCCATCGCGAGCAAGCTTTGCTCCTACAGGTTCACCACGCACCTGTAGGAGCAAAGCTTGCTCGAGATGGCGCCGGACAGGTCGCCGCAAAGGCTGGATATGGGTAAGATACCGCCCCTTCCCCGCAGCCCTTTCTGCGACCCGCCGATTAAGCCGATTCCATGCCTTTCGAACTCAGCGTTGACCTCACCACCCTGGCCATCCTGGCCATTGTCGCTTTCATTGCCGGTTTCATCGACGCCATCGCCGGCGGCGGCGGCCTGTTGACCACGCCGGCCTTGCTGACCGCTGGCCTGCCGCCGCACCTGGTGCTGGGCACCAACAAGCTCAGTTCGACCTTTGGCTCGGCCACTGCCAGCTTCACTTTTTACCGCCGCAAGTTGTTCCACCCCAGGCAGTGGACGCACGCCATCGTCGGCACCCTGGTCGGCGCGCTGACCGGTGCGGTGGTCGCTCACTACCTGCCAGCCGAATGGTTGAACAAGATGCTGCCGGTGATCGTGTTTGCCTGTGGCCTCTATCTATTGTTCGGTGGAACGCCGAAAGCGCCGCTGGACAGCGACGCACCGATCAGGAAAAAGTGGCAATCGACCCAAGGCTTCAGCCTCGGTTTCTACGATGGCGTGGCCGGTCCCGGCACCGGTGCGTTCTGGACCGTCAGCAGCCTGCTGATGTACCCGATCGATCTGGTGAAGGCCAGCGGCGTGGCGCGCAGCATGAACTTCGTCAGCAACATTGCGGCGCTGTCGGTGTTCGTGTTTTCCGGGCAAGTGGACTGGATCATCGGCCTGAGCATGGGCTTGTCGGTGATGGTCGGGGCCTTCTTCGGCGCTCGCACCGCCATCAGCGGCGGCGCGAAGTTCATTCGGCCGGTGTTCATCACCGTGGTGCTGGGCCTGACCGTCCGGTTAGCCTGGCAACACTGGTTCAGCGTGGCCTAAGCGCCGGGCCACGTAGACGTCGATCAGGTAACGGGCGATCGAGCGTGAGGCCGGCAACGGCGGCAGCTCGTGTACATTGAACCACTGGGCGTCTTCGATCTCGTCCTCCTGGCAGACAATTTCGCCACCGGCGTATTCGGCATGGAAGCCGAGCATCATCGAGTGCGGGAACGGCCAGCACTGGCTGCCCAGGTACTGGATGTTCTTCACTTCAATCTGCACTTCTTCACGCACCTCGCGAATCAGGCAATCCTCCGCCGATTCGCCAGGTTCGGCAAACCCCGCCAACGTGCTGTAGACCCCGGCGACAAAGCGTGGCGAGCGTGCCAGCAGCACCTCATCGCCACGGGTCACCAGCACGATCATGCTCGGGGAAATCCGCGGATAGCTGCGCAAATCACACGGCTGGCAATACATCGCCCGCTCGCGCGGCACCTGGGTCATGGCCTGGCCGCAGTTGCCGCAAAAACGGTGCTCGCGGGCCCAGGTGCCGATCTGCGCGGCGTAGCCCAGGACCTTGAACACTGTGTGATCGCCCTCAAGCATGAACGCGCGCAAGCCTTTCCAGGTGCAGCCCGGCACATCGCTGTGGGCGCGTAACTCCAGCAGATAGACGGGTTCGCCATCCAGATGGCCGATGCCGTGCTCTGCAAGTATCGCCAGGTCCTGGCGCTTGAGCCATTCGCGCGGGAACAATGCGCCGTTGTCATCAAACAAAAAACCTTCGGGGCTGCGCGCTACCGCCCAGCCGCCGGGTTGGTCGATGTCCAGTACTGCCGTGGTCCAGCGTGGAGTCATTTTTCAATCAATCCAGAAATTCGGGTTTCTGTTTGCTCATATGGGCTGCCATGGCCACGCGCAGATCGGTGGATTGCAGCATGGCGGCGTTCCAGGTGGCGACGTATTCCAGGCCGTCGTCGATGCGATGATCGCGCATGTAGCTGATCATCTCCTTGGTGCCAGTTATGGCAATCGGCGACTTGCTCGCAATCTCCCGGGCAATGCCCATGACGCCGTCGAGCAGGCCGGCGGTGTCGCTGTAAACGCGATTGACCAGACCCATGCCCCGTGCTTCTTCGGCGCCGAAAGTGCGACCAGTGTAAGCCAGTTCACGCAGCATGCCGTCACCGATGATCCGCGGCAAGCGTTGCAGCGTACCGACGTCGGCGGCCATGCCAATGTCGATCTCCTTGATCGAGAATTGTGCGTCTTCGGCGGCATAACGCATGTCGCAAGCGGCGATCAGGTCGATGGCACCGCCCAGGCAATAACCCTGGATGGCCGCGAGCACCGGCTTGCGGCATTTGTCGACCGCATTGAAGGAAGCCTGCAGATTGAGGATCTTGCGGCGCAGCAAGCGCGCATTGCGTCCGACGTCCTTGCCCAGCTCATTGGCGACGCCGGCCAGCATCATCAGGTCGATGCCGGAGGAGAAATGCTTTCCAGCGCCACTGAGCACCACTACCCGAACTTCGTCGGTGTCGTCGATCCACTGGAAGATCTCGATGATCTCGGTCCAGAAGGCAGCATTCATCGAGTTGATTTTGTCCGGGCGATTGATCTGCACATGGGCGATCTTATCCACCAGTTCGACGCTGAACGCTGTGTACTGAGACATGCTAGTGATCCTTTACCGGGCAAAAGAAGCCCGAACTATAACAAGGCAGCCAGGCAGGCGGTAAGGCAGTGGTTCGGCCAAAAGCGGGACCTTTGAGCGCACCACAACAGTGCGCATGCGCCGCAACGCTACGCACATTTATGTGACTGCCAAGTGACTTGTCAGGGCCAAAGTGCAAAAAGCACCTGCACTTCGTCGGTGCGTTCGCACCGGTATCCGGCACGTTCGTACCTAAATGAACCGATTGTCGAACAATTTGCCATTAGGGCTTTACCGCTCTAAGTTCTGGCCTAGACTGATTTTCGCGGGGGGGGACCGGTCGGTCACAAAGTGGAAAAAAAGTCGAAACTTTTGCCACGCATGGCCGGTCGAGTGAAAGGTAGGTGCGTTGCGACTGGTGCAATCCTTGCAATGGCTAATTCACCCATTCTGCTTCAGTGCATTTGGGGAGCGCTTGCTCGCCGATGCATAGCGCTTTTGCGCCCGGCCACACCCACTGGCCAAGAAACACCGTTTGCCAGACCTAAGAATTAGATCAACAACACGGGAGATTCATATGATTAGTGCGGCTTTGGATGTTCAGGGAGAGCTGGCTCATCAACAGGTCGGCGAATCGAGCGCCGTGACTGCTCCCAATGCTCAACCGATCAGCGTTACCGGTACCCGGACGCTGGTACCGGTGGCCAGTCAGAATCCCAACAAGAAGAAAGTGTTGTTCGTCACCTCCGAGATCGCCGACCTTGTGAAAACCGGCGGCCTGGGCGACGTTTCCGCCGCGCTGCCACGGGCCATGGCGCATCTGCACGATGTGCGTGTACTGATCCCTGGTTATCCGCAAGTGATGCACAGTGAAAATCCGATTCACATCATCGGTGAACTCGGCGGTCACGCGGCGCTCCCGCCGTGCAAGATCGGGCGCATGGACATGCCTGATGGTCTGGTCATTTATGTGTTGATCTGCCCTGAGCTCTACGAGCGCGAAGGCTCGCCGTACGGCGCCAACAACGGCCGCGACTGGCCGGACAACCATATTCGTTTCGCCCGCCTGGGTCTGGCGGCCGCCGATATCGCTGCCAACCTCGCACAAATCCACTGGTGCCCGGACCTGGTGCACGCCCATGACTGGCCGGCTGGCCTGGCCCCTGCCTATATGCACTGGCGCGGTCAGCGCACGCCGACCCTGTTCACCATTCATAACCTGGCGTACCAGGGCGTGACGAGCCTGGGGTCTTGCCCTGAGCTGGGCATTCCCCAACACGCCTTGCAACAGGAGGGCATGGAGTTTTACGGCAAGATGTCGTTCCTCAAGGCCGGCATGGCCTATTCGAGCCACATCACCACCGTCAGCGCGACCTACGCCCAGGAAATCACCACCCCGGACTTCGGCTGCGGTCTCGACGGCTTTCTTGCCGCCAAGACCCAGCAAGGCCTGCTCAGCGGCATTCCCAACGGCATCGACGAAAGCTGGGATGCAGCCACCGACCCGCACCTGTTCTGCCCCTTCAAAATCGGCGACTGGGACGGCAAGGCGGTCAACGCCGCCCATGTCCGCCAGTTGTTCGGCCTGCAAGACAGCGAAGGTCCGCTATTCGCCGTGGTCTCGCGCCTGGTTTATCAGAAAGGCCTGGACCTGACCGAAGCGGTCTCCGAATACATCGTCAAATCCGGCGGCCAGATCGCAATCATCGGCCGTGGCGAGCCGGAAGAAGAGCAAGCCATGCGCGAACTGGCCCTGCGTTTTCCCGGGCAGATCGGTGTGCGCATCGGCTTCAACGAAACCGATGCCCGGCGGATGTTCGCTGGCAGTGATTTCCTGTTGATGCCGTCGCGCTATGAACCTTGCGGCCTGAGCCAGATGTACGCCCAGCGCTTCGGTTCGTTGCCGGTGGCGCGCAATACCGGCGGTCTGGCGGACACCATTGAAGACGGCGTGACCGGCTTCCTGTTCGATGAATCCACAGTGGAAAGTTATCAGCAAGCCCTGAGCCGCGCGTTCAAGGTCTTCGCCTTCCCTGACCTGCTGCACGCCATGCGCTGCCGCGCGATGGCGGCACCGTTCAACTGGTGCAAGGCGGTCGAACCCTACGCCGAACTCTACGAGCAGCTTGTGGGCAAAGCTTTGGGGAAATCGCACAAACAGTAAGAGGCTTTTGAAATGCCGTTACGGACCCTTGAGACCTGGCCCCACGGCGCAATCAAACTGGACCCGCAAAACACGCGATTCGCGTTGTGGGCACCCGATGCGTTCTACGTCAGTGTCGAACTGGAAAATGGACAGTCCTTGCCGTTGCTGCCTCAGGCCGACGGCTGGTTCGTGATCAACACCCGCTGCCCGGCGGGTACGCGATACCGCTACAACATCGATGGCGAACTGGAGGTGCCCGACCCGGCCTCCCGCGCCCAGGCCGGGGACATTGACCAGCACAGCGTGGTGGTCGACCCGTTGGCCTACCCATGGCGGCACAGCACCTGGCTGGGACGCCCGTGGAACGAAGCGGTGATCTACGAGCTGCACGTCGGTGCCCTCGGCGGCTTCCTGGCCGTCGAGCAACACCTGGCGCATCTGGTGGAACTGGGGGTCACCGCGATCGAGTTGATGCCGATCGCGCAGTTTCCCGGCGATCGCAATTGGGGCTACGACGGGGTGCTGCTCTATGCACCCCAGGCCTCCTATGGTTCTCCCGAACAACTCAAGCACCTGATCGACACCGCCCATGGCCTTGGCCTGGCGGTGATTCTCGACGTGGTTTACAACCACTTCGGGCCGGATGGCAATTACCTGCATCGCTACGCCAAGGGGTTCTTCCGCGAAGACCGGCACACGCCTTGGGGAGCGGCCATCGACTTCCGTCGACGCGAGGTGCGCGACTTCTTCATCGACAACGCCTTGATGTGGTTGCTGGAGTACCGTTTTGACGGCTTGCGCCTGGACGCGGTGCATGCCATTGAAGACCCGGATTTTCTCCAGGAACTGGCCCAGCGGGTGCGCGAGCAGACCGAGCCGTCGCGTCATGTGTGGCTGATGGTGGAAAACGAACATAACCAGGCCAGCCTGCTCGAACAGGGCTTTGACGCACAGTGGAACGATGACGGCCATAACGCCTTGCACGTGCTGCTGACCGGCGAGACCGATGCCTATTACGCCGACTATGCAAAAAATCCCACCGAACAATTGGCCCGCTGCCTGAGCCAGGGCTTCGTGTTCCAAGGCCACCTCAACCGCCATGGCGAACCGCGCGGCGAGCCCAGTGGGCATTTGCCACCCAGCGCGTTCGTGCTGTTTTTGCAGAATCACGACCAGATCGGCAACCGCGCCTTTGGCGAGCGTCTGCATCAACTGGCCAACCCCGACGCATTAAAAGCGGCGACGGCGCTGTTGCTGCTGTCGCCGATGATCCCCCTGATGTTCATGGGCGACGAGTTTGCCGCCGAACAACCGTTCCTGTTTTTCACCAGCCATCACGGCGAACTGGCACGGTTGGTGCGCGAAGGACGGCGCAATGAATTTGCCGCGTTCAGCGCGTTTGCCGACCCGCATAAACGTGAACAGATTCCCGATCCCAACGCACCACAGACGTTCGAGGCTTCCCGCCCCACCCTGACACTCACTGATCCTTCGGCGGTCCATGACCTCTATCGCCAACTATTGCAGATCCGTCACCGACACATCATCCCCCATTTGCCCGGAACCCAGGCGCTGCACGCCGAGGTGCTGGGCAACGGTGCGGTGAGTGCGTCTTGGCGCCTGGGCGATGGCAGTCAATTGCGCATCGACCTCAACCTCAGCGACACGCCAGTACGCCACACACCACCGGTCAATGCTTGCTTGCTGTTCGAACACCCGCCCGGGGCTGGCCAACAGCTGGATCAGGGCACCTTGCCCCCGTATTGCGCGCTTGTCAGCCTCACGGCCGCGGCCCCTTTGCTACCCCTTGATGGAGAGCGCCAATGAGTGATGCGCAACTGGAAATCCTCGCCAGCCGCGCCGGCCTGGCGGTCGACTGGATCGACGCCAATGGTCGCCCGCAAAAAGTCGCGCCTTCGGTGCTGCGCAACGTCCTCACCGGACTCGGCCACCCGGCCGGCAGCGCCCAGGAAATCGACGCCAGCCTGCTCCAATTGCAACAGGTACAACAAACCCGACACCTGCCGCCGCTGATCACCGCCGATTTCGGCGTCGGTCTCAACCTGGCGCACTTTTTCGAGCCGCTGACACCCTGCGAGATCCATCTCGAAGATGGCTCGCAACTCAGTCTCAAACTGGATGCCGAGGCCGTTTTGCCGGGGCTGATTCCAGTCGGTTACCAACACGTCGACATCGATGGACAAAGCTTTACCCTGGCCGTGGCCCCCGCCCGCTGCTACAGCGTGGGCGATGCGGTGGACAGCCCGATCCCGCGCACCTGGGGCCTGAGCGTGCAACTGTACGCCTTGCGCCGTGCCGGCGATGGCGGTTTTGGCGACACACAGGCCTTGGAAGACTTGGCCCGAGTAGCGGGCGAACGCGGCGCCGAAGCACTGGCGATCAGTCCGCTGCATGCAATGTTCGCCAATGACACCCGTCGCTACAGCCCGTATTCACCCTCCAGCCGTTTGTTTCTCAACAGCCTGTATTGCGCGCCGGGGGCGATTCTCGGTGAGCGCGCGATGCGCACCGCTATCGATGCCACTGGCCTGGCTGCCGAACTCAAGCACCTGCAAGAGCTGCCATTGATCGACTGGCCCACCGCCGCCGAAGCCAAGCATCGACTGCTGCAAGCGCTGTACGAAGGCTTCGTGCAGGGCGAACATCCGCTGCACGCCGACTTCAGCAGTTATCGCCATGCCGGGGGTGAAGCGCTGGAAAATCATTGCCGCTTCGAAGCCATTCAAGAGGCCCGCGCCGCCCAAGGCGAAAGCCTCGATTGGCGTGAATGGCCGGAGCAGTGGCGCAACCCGCGCAGCGCCGCCCTGGCCGAATTCGCCGAAGAAAATTCCGGCCGCATCGGCTTCTTCGCCTTCTGCCAGTGGCTGATTACCCGCTGCCTGGAGCGCGCGCAAGCCGCCGCCCGCAGCAGCGGCATGGGCATTGGCCTGATTGCCGACCTGGCCGTCGGTGCCGATGGCGGCGGCAGCCAGGCCTGGAGTCGCCAGGATGAATTGCTCGCCTCCCTCACCGTTGGCGCGCCGCCGGACATTCTCAACCGCACCGGTCAGGGTTGGGGGATTTCCGCGTTTTCCCCCGAGGGCCTGGTGCGCAACGGCTTCCGCGCTTTCATCGAAATGCTCCGCGCCAACTTCGCCCATGCCGGTGGCCTGCGAATCGACCATATCATGGGCCTGCAACGCTTGTGGGTGATCCCCAATGGCGCACCGCCCGCCGATGGCGCATATTTGTATTACCCGCTTGACGACTTGCTGCGACTGCTGAGCCTCGAGTCCCATCGCCACCAGGCCATCGTCCTCGGCGAAGACCTGGGCACGGTGTCGGACGGTCTGCGGGAAAAACTCAGCGCACGCTCGATCCTCGGTATGCGAGTGTTGCTGTTCGAACAGGACAACACTCACTTCAAACCGATCCTCGACTGGCCGGACAACGCCCTGGCCACTACCAGCACCCACGACCTGCCCACCCTCAATGGCTGGTGGCATGGCCGCGATATCGACTGGAACGCCCGCCTCGGCCTGGTCGATGCCAGCGCTGAAATCGAGTGGCGCCAGCATCGCGAGCGCGAGCGCGAAGGCCTGCGCCGGACCTTGAGCCAGGACCCGCAGAACTTTCGCGAAGAGTCCCATGAAACCGATCAGGTGCTCGACGCCAGTGTGCGCTTCCTCGGCCACACCCGCGCGCCGCTGGTACTGCTGCCGCTGGAAGATGCGCTGGGTATCGAACAGCAGGCCAACCTGCCCGGCACCATTGATACACACCCCAACTGGTCCCGTCGTTTGCCCGGTAACAGTGACGCTTTGCTCGATGGCCCGGACGCCGCCCGGCGCCTGGAACTGCTCGCCTGTGCACGACTTCAGGCGGCCGAGCGTGACCAATGAAGCAAGTCACTATGGAGCCGCTACGGGCCACCCTGCGGCTGCAATTTCATAAAGACTTCACCCTCGACGATGCCGTGCCGCTGGTACCCTACTTCGCCCGTCTCGGCATCAGCCATGTCTACGCCTCGCCGCTGCTGAGCGCCCGCGCCGGATCCATGCATGGCTATGACGTGGTGGACCCGACCACCGTCAACCCGGAACTGGGCGGTGAACCGGCGTTGCGCCGCTTGGTCAGCGCGCTGCGCGGTCAGAACATGGGGTTGATCCTCGATATCGTCTCCAACCACATGGCGGTCGGCGGTAACGACAATCCCTGGTGGCTGGACTTGCTCGAGTGGGGACGCCTGAGCCCGTACGGCGAGTTCTTCGATATTCAGTGGCACTCGCCCGATCCCTTGATGGAAGGCCAGTTGCTGTTGCCGTTCCTTGGCAGCGACTACGGCATCGCCTTGCAGGACGGCACCCTGGCGCTGCGTTTCAATGCGCAGCGCGGTGCGTTTCATGTCGAGCATTACGATCATCACTTTCCGATATGCCCCAGCCATTACGGCGAACTGCTCAAGGCAGATGCCGAGCCGCTCAAATTACGGGCGGACCGGTTCAGCACCTTGAGTTATCAGACGGATGCCCACAGCCTGGCAATTGCGTTAAAAGAGGAGTTGCGCGAACTGGCCAGCGATCCCGCGATGCTGCAGGCCATTGAACAAAACCTGAAAGCTTACGACTCGCAGACCAGCGAAGGTTTTCAACGCTTGCACAACTTGCTGGAACGCCAGAGTTACCGCCTCGCCAGTTGGCGCACCGCCGCGGACGACATCAACTGGCGGCGTTTTTTCGACATCAACGAGCTGGGTGGTTTGCGGGTAGAGCGCCCAGCGGTGTTCGAGGCGACCCACGCGAAGATTTTCCAGTTGGTGGCGCAAGGGCTGGTCGACGGGTTGCGCATCGACCACATCGACGGCCTCGCCGACCCACGGGGCTACTGCCGCAAACTGCGGCGGCGCGTCGACAGCCTGGCACCGGGCCGGCACCTGCCGATCTTTGTGGAAAAAATCCTTGGCGAAGGCGAAACCCTGCACCGCAACTGGTCGGTGGATGGCACCACTGGCTACGAATTCATGAACCAGTTGTCGCTGCTGCAACACGATCCCGACGGTCAACACACCTTGGGCGAACTCTGGCACCGGTACAGCGATCGCCCGGCTGACTTTCGTCAGGAAGCACAACTGGCGCGCCAGCAGATTCTCAATGGATCGCTCGCCGGGGATTTCGAAAGTGTGGCCCAGGCTTTGTTGCAAGTGGCCCGGGATGACCTGATGACCCGCGACTTGACGCTCGGTGCGATCCGTCGAGCGTTGCAGGAACTGATCGTGCATTTCTCGGTGTATCGCACCTACATCGGCGCCCTTGGTCGTTCGACCCAGGACGATGTGTTTTTCCAGCAAGCCATGGAAGGCGCCCGACAAACCCTTGGCGAAGCCGACTGGCCAGTGCTCGAGTGCCTGGCCGGTTGGCTGGGTGGCGAGGCCTGGCGAAAACGCCCGGCTGGCCGCCTGCGCAAACGGCTCAAGCATGCCTGCGTGCGCTTTCAACAGCTGACTTCACCTGCCGCTGCGAAGGCCGTGGAAGACACTGCGTTCTATCGCTCGGCGGTGTTGCTGTCGCGCAATGACGTCGGCTTCAGCACCGAGCAATTCAGTGCCCCGGTGGCCGATTTTCATGCGGCTTGCCTCAAGCGCCTGGAACTGTTTCCTGACAACCTGCTCGCCACCGCGACCCACGATCACAAGCGTGGCGAGGATACGCGCGCGCGCCTGGCAGTCTTGAGTGAACGCAGTAAATGGTACGTCGAACAGATCGGCCTTTGGCGCGCCCTCGCCCGCCCCTTGCGCGACGACGATCAGATGCCGTCGGCCGGCGATGAGTTGATTCTCTATCAGGCACTCCTGGGCAGCTGGCCGCTGGACCTGCGCGCTGATGACCAACCGGCCCTGGAAGACTACGCGCAACGCATTAGCCAATGGCAACGCAAAGCCCTGCGCGAAGCCAAGCTGCAGAGCAGCTGGAGCACGCCAAACGAAGTTTACGAACAAGCCAGCGAAAGCTTTACCAGGCGCCTGCTGCTGAGCCCGGAAGGTGATCTGCTGCGCACCGCCCTCGCCAAGGTAGCCCGGACGATTGCCTTGCCTGGCGCTCTCAACGGATTGGCGCAAACCTTGCTGCGCATGACCGTACCGGGAGTGCCGGACCTCTATCAGGGCAACGACTTCTGGGACTTCACGCTGGTCGATCCGGACAACCGCCGGCCGGTGGATTACGCCAGCCGCCAACAGGCCTTGCAGCAAGCGTTGGATTTGCCTGATCTGTTGGAGCACTGGCGCGACGGGCGCATCAAGCAAGCCTTGATTGCGCGGACTTTAAACTTGCGTGCCGAGCACGCCGAGTTGTTTCGACGCGGGACTTACCAGCCCCTCGAAGTCATCGGCAGTCAGGCCCATCGGGTGCTGGGATTTGTTCGCGAATGGGAGGGTCATCGCGCCATCGTCATCGTGCCGATCCGTTGCGCGCCACTGCTGGAAAACAGTGCCGTGCCTCACGTGGACGCGCCGCGGTGGGGCGACACCCGGATTAATCTGCCGTTCACGACCGCCGACGATAATCTGAAGGGATTATTTTCCAGCGTCACAGTCACAAAAAACAGGGAGCTGATGATCAGCGCCGCGCTGGGGCATTTCCCGGTCAATCTCTTTATCCAAACTACCCACACTTGAGTTCAGTTCAGGAGCAATGCGATGAGTAACGACGATAAACGCATCCGCGAGTTTGCCTATCAGATCTGGGAATCTGAAGGCAAGCCAGAGGGCCAGGAAGCACGGCACTGGGAGATGGCGCGCAAACTGGCTGAAGCCGAAGCCCTGGCGCCGAAAAAGCCGGCAAAAGCGGCGACGAGTAAAACAGCCGTCAGTAAAAGCGGTGACAGCAAGCTCAATGGCAAGGCCGCTGCGCCAAAATCCAAGGCCAAAGCCAAGCCGGCTGCTGCCTCTACAGTGATATCGCCCGGGGAAAAAGCCGTCGAGAAGAAACCTCGCGCAGCGCGAAAACCGCCAGCCGTCTAAGCTGTTATACCGTTGTCCTGAAATCTTCAGTGGCGAGTCCGCTCGCCACCGAGGGGTGTGCTCGCCCGCGAAATAAGTACTGAGCCACGTCACTGTCCGCCGTTGCTGGAGCACATATGACCCATCCAAAGAAAGACACGCCGCCTCCCCGTGCCGAACCCTCGCGCATCCGTGAAGGCCTGCCTTTTCCGCTGGGTGCAACCTGGGATGGTCTGGGGGTCAATTTCGCCCTGTTCTCCGCCAACGCCACCCGGGTCGAACTGTGCATTTTCGATGATGCCGGCGAAGTGGAACTCGAACGCATCGAACTGCCGGAATACACCGACGAGATTTACCACGGCTACCTGCCCGACGCCCATCCGGGGCTGATCTACGGCTACCGCGTGTACGGCCCGTACGACCCGGCCAACGGCCATCGCTTCAACCCCAACAAGCTGTTGATCGACCCCTACGCCAAACAACTGGTCGGTCGGTTGAAATGGTCCGAGGCCTTGTTCGGCTACACCATTGGCCACCCCGACGCCGACCTCAGTTTCGACAAACGCGACAGCGCGCCCTTCGTGCCAAAATGCAAGGTGATCGATCCGGCGCATACCTGGGGCCACGATCACCGGGACAGCGTGCCATGGGACAAAACGATCATCTATGAAACCCACGTGCGCGGTTTCAGCATGCGTCACCCCGCCGTTCCCGAAAACCTGCGAGGGACCTTTGCCGGGCTGATGGTCGACGAAGTGCTGGAGCACATCCGCAAGCTGGGCGTGTCGACCGTCGAGCTGCTGCCGATCCACGCCTTTGTCAACGACCAGCACCTGCTGCACAAAGGCATGACCAATTACTGGGGCTACAACAGCATTGCGTTCTTCGCCCCCGACCCGCGTTACCTGGCCAGCGGCAAGATCGCTGAGTTCAAGGAAATGGTCGCGCACCTGCACGAAGCCAACCTGGAAGTGATCCTCGACGTGGTCTACAACCACACCGCCGAGGGCAACGAACAAGGCCCGACCCTGTCCATGCGCGGTATCGACAACGCTTCATATTACCGCTTGAGGCCTGAGGACAAACGCTTCTACATCAACGACTCCGGCACCGGCAACACCCTGGACCTGAGCCACCCGTGCGTGTTGCAGATGGTCACCGACTCCCTGCGCTACTGGGCTTCGGAAATGCATGTGGACGGCTTCCGCTTCGACTTGGCGACCATTCTGGGGCGTTATCACGACGGTTTCGACGAGCGTCACAGTTTCCTCGTGGCCTGCCGCCAGGACCCGGTACTGCGTCAGGTCAAGCTGATCTCCGAGCCATGGGATTGCGGGCCCGGCGGTTATCAGGTCGGCCGCTTTCCTCCGGGCTGGGTGGAATGGAACGACAAGTTTCGCGACACCGCGCGCGCGTTCTGGAAAGGCGACGATGGCCAACTGGCGGACTTCGCCAGTCGCATGACCGCTTCCGGCGAGATGTTCAACCAGCGGGGTCGGCGGCCTTATTCATCGCTGAATTTCATCACCGCCCACGACGGTTTCACCCTCAATGACCTGGTGTCGTACAACGACAAGCACAACGAAGCCAACGACGAGAACAATCAGGACGGCAGCAATAACAACCTGTCATGGAACCATGGCGTCGAAGGTCCCACCGACGACCCGCAAATCAACGAACTGCGCCAGCGACAGATGCGCAATTTCTTTGCCACCTTGCTGCTGGCCCAGGGTACGCCGATGCTGGTGGCCGGCGATGAATTCGCCCGGACACAGGACGGCAACAATAATGCCTACTGCCAGGACAGCGAAATCGGCTGGGTCAACTGGGACCTGAGCGAAGACGGCAAGGCCCTGCTCAAGTTCGTCAAGCGCCTGATCAAGTTGCGCCTGACCTATCCCATCCTGCGCCGTGGGCGCTTCCTGGTGGGCAACTACAACGAGGACATCGGCGTCAAGGATGTCACCTGGCTGGCGCCGGATGGCAGCGAAATGACCACCAAGCACTGGCACGATGCGCACAATCGCTGCCTGGGCATGTTGCTCGACGGGCGCGCCCAGGAAACCGGGATCCGCCGCAAAGGGGCGGACGCCACGTTGTTGCTGGTGGTCAACGCCCATCACGATATCGTCAACTTCCACCTGCCGGAGGTACCCGACGGCGGTTTCTGGACGTGCCTGATCGACACCAATCAACCGTCCATACGCGGCCAGGAACGCTTCGATTTCGGTCGCGAGTACTCGGTCACCGGGCGTTCGTTGCTGTTGTTCGAACTGCAACGTGAGGAAGAGGAGTAAAAACAGCGAGGCCGGCGCGATGGAAAATTTGTGTCATGCGTGCACATCCGGCGCGACGAATACCGATACATGAGCAATACTCGATGCGCGGCTGTCCAGGGTCCGGAGCGCCGCGCTTCGCTATCAACCCGCCCTCACGGCTGCTGCCGCGCTTGCGTAGCGCACAACTGAAGGCGAACGGAACAAGGACGTAACGCCATGAAATCTGTGTTCGTCAGTGACAGCAGCATTGCAGAACAAATCTGGAACAGCGCCCCGCAATTGGCCAATATTCCGGTCATTGGTACTCAGTCCCTTCTCCCCCCTGGTGCCCGCGCCGTGGTGATCGCCCCTCATCCCGGCGACGAAGTGGTGACCTGCGGTGGTCTTCTGCAGTTACTCAGCGCCACGGGACACCCCTTGCAATTAATCTCGGTGACCGACGGCAGCGCCAGCCATGCGGGGTCGCAACAGTGGTCGGAGAAACGCCTGAGCGTGTTTCGCTCCCAGGAAAGTGTCGAGGCCTTGCGCCGGCTCGGGCTGCCGATGCACAGCCTGAAATGGATACGCGGAGGCTTTACCGACCACACCCTGGCGGAGCATGAACAGGCGCTCACGCAATTCATCGCCCGTTATCTACGGCCGGGCGATGTGGTGTTCAGCACCTGGTGCGAGGATGGCAACAGCGACCATGACGCCGTCGGCCGCGCCAGCGCCAATGCCGCCACCATCGCCGGTGCCGTCTTCACCGAAATACCGGTCTGGGCCTGGCACTGGCCAACGCGCGATAGCGCCCTGATCCCCTGGCATCGGGCGCGCAAAGTACGCCTGGATACCTGGACGGTGGCGCGCAAAAGCCACGCCACCCATGCCTACGCCAGTCAACTCGATGGTGAACCGGCCATCGGAATTGCGCCACGGTTGCCGCGGGTGTTGCTGGAGCGGATGCGTTTGCCTTATGAGATTGTGTTTGTCTGAAAGGCCCCCCCGGTGTCAGGATAGTTGTCGCCTCTCCGATTTTTCCTGAAAAAGCATATCGGGGGCGGAAAGAGACTGGTCGTTCCGTACTATTCACCTGAACGCAGAGCCGCATTACTCAAGATGCTGCTTCCCCCGCTGAACCTGTCGATGGCCGAGGTTTCCCGGCGCGAAGGGGTCAGCGAAATGTCTTTGTCCAACTGGCGCAAGCAGCTCAGTTCTGAAGGAAGTGCAGTGTCCGAAAACAAGCCGTTCACCGAGAACTGGTCAGCCGAAACCAAGTTTGCTGTCGTCCTTGAAGCCGCCGGTTTGTCCGAGATCGACCTGGGCGAGTATTGCCGCCGCAAAGGCCTTTACCCCGAGCAAATCACTGCCTGGCGACAAGCCTTCATCACCGGCCAGAAATCGGACAAGGCCCAGCAAAAAGAAGATCGGGAGCAGTCTCGCAAAGATAAGAAACGCATCCAGGAACTTGAGCGCGAACTGCGCCGCAAAGACAAGGCGCTCGCTGAAACAGCTGCGTTGTTGGTGCTGCGAAAAAAGCTCAACGACTACTGGGGGACCGACAACGAGGACAACTGACGTCTTTGCCAGAACGGCAGTTACTCGTTGGCTGGCTGAGCAACGCGGTCGTGGCGGGAGCCAGAAAAATCAGGGCCTGCCGGGAAATCGGACTATCGCTGCGGACCTTGCAGCGGTGGACTGAAACAGACGTTATCCAGGCTGATGCCCGAACGACTGCCACACGGCCAACGCCGCGAAATGCGCTGAGCGAGGCTGAGCGACAGACCATTGTGACGCTGTGCAACAGCCCGGAGTACGCCCACCTGCCGCCGAGCCAGATTGTGCCGCGCCTGGCCGATCAAGGGCGCTATCTGGCGTCGGAGGCAACGTTTTATCGCGTCTTGCGAGCGACGGGTCAACAGCAACATCGAGGCCGTAGTCAGCGCCCCAGGCGGCACGCGGCCCCAACGACGCATGCGGCTGAAGCGCCCAATCAGGTGTGGTCATGGGACATCACGTATCTGCCGTCGCCGATACGCGGCCAGTATTACTACCTCTATCTGATCGAGGATATTTACAGCCGCAAGGCCGTGGGCTGGGAGGTCTACGACGCGGAAAGCGGCGAGAAAGCCGCCGTGCTGCTGCAACGCAGCGTGATCGGCGAGCAGTGTTTACACGAACCGCTGGTGCTGCACTCGGACAACGGAGCGCCGATGAAATCGGTGACGCTGTTGAGCAAGATGTACGAACTGGGCATCACGCCCTCGCGGGGCCGACCGCGGGTGAGCAACGACAATCCATACTCAGAGTCGTTGTTTAGAACGCTGAAATACTGCCCGCAATGGCCGCAGGATGGCTTTGCCAGTCTGGACGCCGCACGAGCTTGGGTGAGGGATTTCATGCGCTGGTACAACAACGAGCACCGGCATAGCCGAATCCGGTTCGTCACACCGGCTGAGCGGCATCGAGGACTGGACCATCAGGTCTTGGCCCGGCGACATGAGCTGTACGAACGAGCCAAGGAGAAAACGCCAGAACGGTGGTCGGGTCAGACACGTAACTGGGAGCCGATCGGCACCGTGTTGTTGAACCCCGATCGAGAGCAACAGGTCGAGAAAAGAGCGGCATAGTTAGACGGTTGATGCGACAACTACCTTGAAAAACGCCGGGACCAGGACGGCCTCCTGGCAGACTTGTGTTGTATTGGCGGAGTACATATCCATTGCTGCGGTAACGGCTACTAAAGGTTTTGCCCTTACGGCGGGTCACTTTTGGAAGAGCCTGTACGGACCGTACACATGGTTGACGGGTGTGCCCAGATCAAAAACAAAAGCGAGGCGGCCTGACAGCTGACCTTGTTTTGGCAGGCCCCCCCAATCCCCTGTGGGAGCGAGCCTGCTCGCGATGGACGTCAACGATAACGCGCCCTATCAGAATGATCGCGTTGTCTGGAGTTTTTCGCGAGCAGGCTCGCTCCCACAATTGGATCGCGGACAGACCTGGAGCCAGGTCGGCTATAAGGCCGCCTCGCATTGCTGTGGCTTTTGATTTTCTTGCCCCCTCACGCCCTGAGCCTGTCCGTCAACCTGTGACTACCTCCATCGGCGCCTCTACCAACGTTGATCCGCGCCGCGTTAAAGCCTGCAAGTAAGCCATTTCGTCATAGACGGTGCCGTTTTTCCAGCAGCGATAGACGATTCTGATCCACTTGAAAGCAAGTGCTCTCAGGGTCGCCTGGTATGAGCAGCCTTTAGCCCGCTGCTGCCGATAATAAGCCTCGGCCCACGTTGATTGAGTGATGCTGTGAGCGGCCCATTCGACAAAGGTCTGACGCAAGAAGGTTGAGCATTGGTAGCGCCAATACACGACTTTCTTCTTTCCGCTACGCTCGGTAACGGGTGCGATTCCGGCATATCGCTGCATCGCATTGGCGTCGCTAAATCGATCACGCTGTTCACCAAAAGCCACCATCAGGCGCGGCGCAAGATGTTGGCCGGCGCCAGGGAGTGCCTTAAAGATCGGGTAATCGGCCAAGGTGCTGGCCGTTTCTTCGATCTCGCGATCAAAATCCTTGATGGTGGAAAGGAGCCCTTTAAGTTGCGACGCCAAGGCTGTTGCGTACAACTGCGAAGGACGTATTACCCCCGGGTCCTGTGTCAAAGGCATCGCTTGGGTGATGATTTCCCAGCGCGTTTGATTGAGTTGAGCGTGACGAGCGTTGTGCTCATTAAAGAACTTGAGAAAAGTACTCTGGCGAGAACGCTTGATGTGCTCAAGCGTGGGCCAGCGCATCAGAAAGTCACAGAACACCACGGTGTCATGACTGCTAAACAGCTCCAGGGCCAATGGATAATACTGTTTGAGCGTACAGATCAAGCGGTTGCTGACCTTCACTCGCTCATCAACCAGTGCACGTCGATGTTCTGTCAGGCTGGCCAAAATACGCATGGCCGGGCTTTGCGGCATCAGCTGCGCAAACCGTTGGGGATAGGTGAGCAACAACTCAAGCGCCCATTGAGCATCGGTCGGATCATCCTTGGCACCGCTGCGGACAAAGGTTTTACGGTGTTTGGCCAAGGTGCTCGGATTGATTGGAAACAGGCAAAAGAACTCGTACTTTTGCAGGGCCGCCACCAACGGGCCCTTGTTGAGCTCAAGAGCAATCGCGATCGGAGCGCCGTAGCGCTCAAACAACGATTTCGCCCAACGATCAATCGATTGGGGTGTGTGGTCGATGACAGAGAAGTGCCGCCGGGTTTCCCCCGCGACCTGCAAACACACGTCATGCTTGGTATCTGCCCAATCTATTCCGACATAAGCAGTGAATTTCTGAGACAGGAGCGTTTGCATCAACAACCTCCACAGGCGCTAAAGTACATGCAGGAACATGCATGCTTACGTCCAGCGAAAGCGATATAGAGAGCCGTGTCGGGCTTTCCCTGAGTATTCGTTAGAGGGCGCAAGCGCACCTGTGGGCTCGAAGGTGAGGAGGTAATCATCGCGTGCTTGAGAGGCATATTCGTAGCCCACAGGTGCATGCTCCTTCCCTTGATTAAAACTGACTTCCAGACACCGAAGTATGGAAGAGGAAAGGAACGGACAACCTATATCGAGAGGCCGAGTGGAGGTTCTGCGCAGTGGGCAAACCGGCATGGATGCCGGTTTAGCCGCCGCCGGCCATGGATGGCCGATGGCGGCGGGCCCACGGAGCAGGACCGGAGCGAGGGCATGCCGAGCCACAGCGAGGCACCGAACGCCAGGGGCAAGAGCCCTTGGTTACTTGGGGCTCTTCCAAGTGACTCGCTAATGAAATGGCTACCCCCGCCGCCCCCTGCGATCGCCCACTAAGCTTTCGCAGGGGGCTCACCGGAGACTGTTGCCATGAACGAAATATCTATCGCCGCCATCGATTTGGGAAAACACACTTTTCACCTGCATGCGCAGGATGATCGTGGTCATGAAGTTTGCCGCAAAAAATTCACCCGGTCGGCACTCATGCAGTACCTGATGAATCTCCAACCCTGCACCGTCGTGATGGAAGCCTGTGGTGGCGCCCATTTCATGGCACAGGAGGTGGCCAAGCTTGGGCATATACCCAAGCTCATTGCCCCTCATCTCGTGCGCCCTTACGTGAAAAGCAACAAAAACGACTTCGCTGATGCCGAAGCGATTTGCGAGGCCGCTACTCGCCCAACGATGCGCTTTGTGCCGGTCAAAAACCAAGCCCAGCAAGCGCTGGCCATGCTCAACTCGACACGTGATGCGTTCATCAAGGACCGCACTGCGGCCGTCAATCGTATTCACGCCGCTCTTCTGGAGGTCGGCGTCAGCCTGGCCCCGAGCCTCAAATCGATTCGATCTCTTTCGGCGCTGCTTGAAGCGAGCTCAATGGCTCAGCCCTTCAAAAACACTCTGACGAGGCTGTATCAACACTTCAAGCATTTGGACGAGGAGATCAAATCGCTGGACAAGGATGTGGAGTGCCAGGCCGCTGAAGATGATCTGGCGACTCGTTTGATGACCATGCCGTGTGTCGGTCCGATCACCTCCACCGTCCTGGCTGCCGAATTGGGCGATGGCAAACAGTTCAAATGCGGCCGAGACTATTCAGCCTCGATCGGGCTGGTGCCCAAGCAGCATTCCACGGGCGGCAAAACCGTACTGCTGGGCATCAGCAAGCGCGGCGATCGCAACCAGCGACGCCTGCTTGTCCAGTGTGCCCGCGTTTACGTGAGGTATCTGGACCGCCAGAAAGGCTGGCTGGCGGACTGGGTCCGGCAGCTATTGGCCCACCATCACTCCAACCATGTGGTTTGCGCGCTGGCCAACAAGCTGGCGAGGATCGCCTGGGCGATTGCGGCACACCACACTGAATTCGATGCAGGGCCAAGCGCGATGAACGCCTGACCCTGCTGTCACCCGAGCATCACCCACCTGGTTTTGCGATGCTGGATAACTGATGACGTGAACGGCCAACCGGCCTGACGACAACCCTGGGCTTTTACACGGCTGAAAGGCCGTCTCGCTAATAAGGATCGTCGGGCATCGATTCTCATCGAGGCGCGGGGCTACACCCCCACTCAGACGCCGGATAGATGAAAGCAAGCCAACCACTCATCAAAAACAGTATTGCAGAAAAGGGGGTAACCATAGATGTAAAAGCGAAACCATAGGTGGCCGTTACCGCAGGAATGGATATGTACGCCTGAAAAAAACTCATCGTCCGTCAGGACGCCTTCGCCGGCAAGTCGGATCGCCGCACCGCTGGCTCCTACAGTATTTCACTCGCCGTAAGTGCGAAACCATAGGGGCCGTTACCGCAGAAATTGATATGTACGCGAAAGAGCTGAACTGCACGCTCCCCCATCAGTCGCATACATAAGCAACCCGGATTCAGAGGAGTGA
Source organism: Pseudomonas sp. LBUM1649 (assembly GCF_059716155.1). Classification (NCBI taxonomy): domain Bacteria; kingdom Pseudomonadati; phylum Pseudomonadota; class Gammaproteobacteria; order Pseudomonadales; family Pseudomonadaceae; genus Pseudomonas; species Pseudomonas sp. LBUM1649. The sequence goes on along the minus strand of NZ_CP166807.1, from coordinate 3,140,431 downwards.
AAGTGAGCAGTGACTTGAACGAGCCCCATGAAAGACAGGACACCGTTTCCCCCTTACGATAAGGGATAGGCAAACGGTTATGTTTATGACTAACAGCAATGATAAGAGTGGGGAGCTTTTGGGCCAGGAGCGGCGGCGCCGCTGGAGCCCAGAGCACAAACTGGCCATGGTTCGCGAGAGTCTTGAGCCAGGGCAAAGCGTTTCGGTGGTGGCTCGGCGCAACGGCATCAATGCCAACCAGCTGTTCCAGTGGCGCAAGCTTTACCAGGACGGCAGCCTGTCGGCGGTCAGTGCTGGCGAAGCCGTGGTGCCTGCCTCCGAGCTGAGCGATGCGCTCAAGCAGATCCGTGAACTGCAACGGATGCTGGGCAAGAAAACGATGGAAGCAGAAATCCTCAAAGAGGCCGTGGAGATCGCCCGGTCGCGAAAATGGATTGCGCACTCACCCTTGTTGCCGGGGGACGACCAGTGAAGCTGGTCAGCGAATGTCTCGGTGTGGCGCGCTCGCAACTAACGGTTCGAATCAAACAATCGGCATCGCCCAAAATACGGCGAAGCAGACCTGTGGATGACGCTGATCTGGTGGTTGAAATCCAGCAACAGGTCAGCGAACTGCCCAGCTATGGCTACCGTCGTGTCTGGGGATTACTGCGTCGGGAACGTGAAACCCAGTCGCTGCCGGCGATCAACGTGAAGCGGGTTTACCGGGTCATGCGTGATCACAACTTGCTGCTGGAGCGTCGACTCAAACAGCCCGGCGTGCCGCGGCGGCACGAAGGCCGTATTGCGGTGCAAACCAGCGATACACGTTGGTGCTCGGACGGCTTTGAGTTCCGCTGCGAGGACGGCGCCAAACTGAGCGTGACCTTTGCCTTGGACTGCTGTGACCGCGAGGCCATCGGCTGGGTCGCGAGCCCGACCGGGTACAGCGGCGATGATATCCGCGACTTAATGCTGGAAAGCGTGGAGAAGCGCTTCGGTGATCAACTGCCCGCCACGCCGGTGCAATGGCTAAGCGACAACGGCTCGGCCTACACCGCAGAACAGACGCGCCTGTTTGCACGGCAGATCGGCTTGCAACCGGTGACCACGCCAGTGCGCAGCCCGCAGAGCAACGGTATGGCCGAGAGCTTCGTGAAGACGATCAAGCGTGACTACGTGGCGCACATGCCCAAGCCGGATCGAGAAACGGCGCTGCGTAACCTGGCCATTGCCTTCGAACACTACAACGAGCAGCATCCGCACAGCGCCTTGAACTATCGCTCACCGAGGGAGTTCAGGCGATTGGCGGCAGCATCAATTTAACAGGGAGTTGGTGTCCGGTTTTGTAGGGGCAAGTCCATGACTCTAATCGGCAGGCAGCAGGATCAGTGCCGCTGAACAGCCCCCCGGTCATCCACCGCTTGCGCGTGCTGACAGTCAACACCCACAAAGGGTTTACCGCACTCAACAGGCGCTTCATCCTCCCGGAATTGCGTGATGCGGTACGCAGCACCTCAGCGGACCTGGTGTTCCTGCAGGAAGTCGTCGGTGAACACGAGCGCCATTCTTCGCGCTACAACGATTGGCCACAAACCTCGCAATACGAGTTCCTTGCCGACAGCATGTGGAGCGACTTCGCCTACGGGCGAAATGCGGTCTACCCCGACGGTCACCACGGCAATGCACTGCTGTCCAAATACCCGATCCGCGAATACCGCAACCTCGACGTCTCCATTACCGGCCCCGAACGCCGTGGGCTTTTGCATTGCGTGCTGGACGTACCGGGCCACGCCGAGGTCCATGCGATCTGCGTGCACCTGAGCCTGCTGGAGAGTCATCGCCAGTTGCAGTTGCAGTTGCTTTGCCAGTTGCTCGAATCCTTGCCTGATGACGCGCCCGTCATTATTGCCGGCGACTTCAACGACTGGCAGTTGCAGGGCAACGCCGCCCTCTCCCGCCGCGACTACTTGCACGAAGCCTTCGAACGCCACCATGGCCGTCCGGCAAAAACCTACCCGGCGCGGTTCCCGCTGCTACGCCTGGATCGGATCTACCTGCGCAATGCCAGTAGCCATGATCCGAAAATCCTCGGCCACAAGCCCTGGACGCACCTGTCAGATCATTTGCCTTTGGCGGTCGAAGTGCACCTGTAACGCGTCAGATTTTCTCTCTACCTGTCACTTATGACAGTAGATACACCCAAAAACACCTGCTACGGTGCTCCCGTCCGTTCGACTGACTCGTGTGGACAGGCCCCGTAGCCGTCGTTGCCTGAAGGGTTATTGCCTTCCTGATGATGTCTCGCAACTCGCGCTGCCGATGCACTTGATGCCTTGCCTTTCTTGCAAGACATCGGGTGTCGATTCCTACGCGGAGACGAGCATGAACCTTTGCAAAGCACTGCCCAACTATCGTTACAGCGCCTGTGCCATTTCACTCTGGCTATGCATGGGCTGGTCCCTGCCCAGCCACGCGGCTTGTACCCTTAACCCCACCGCCGGCAACGACAACTTCGTGTGCGACAGCGGCAACAGTGGGCCGCTGACTGATCTGGCGGGAAACAACACCCTGACCTTTCCCGCCAATGGCACCGGCACGATTACAGGCAATGTAACGTTCAGCGCCGGTAACGACACGGTGGTCATGAATTCTGGCGTCATTACCGGGATCGTCAATCAGGGAGACGGTGACGACACTTTCAGCATCAGTGCCGGTCAGGTCACCGGGGCTGTGAACCAGGGCAATGGCGTCGACACCTTTCTCATGAGAGGCGGGACCATCCAGTCGCTTGCCCAGGGCGACAGTCGCGACTTTTTCGAGATGATCGCGGGCACGATCATTGGCGCCTTCGAGGACGGTGACACCGCCAGGATGACCGGCGGCAGCATCGGCCGGGTCGACATGAAGCTCGATAACAATCTATTCCATCTGATTGGCGGGCAGATCTTCGGCAATCTCGTCACCGGGTTTGGTACTGACACCATCATCGTTTCCGGTGGCAGGATTGGTGGCAACATCAGTGTCAGCGGTGGCAACGACAGCATCACGGTGACCGGAGGCGAAATCGTCGGCGAGATCCGAGCCAGCGCGGGCAATGATACCTTGACCTGGGATGGCGGCGGGATCATCCGTTCGGCGATCCTGATGGACGATGGTAATGACCGGGCAACCCTGCGCAATCTCAGTGACAACATCCTGGCCCAGTCGCCGATCCTCAATGGTGGCAACGGCAACGATCTGCTGACCTTCGATAACACCACCGCAAGCGGAGCCGCTCGTTACGCCAACTGGGAAACCGTCAACCTGAGCAATGGCTCGCGATTCGACTTCGACGGCAATTTTGTCCTGGGTGACAGCGCCAGCGGCACCGGCGTGTTCAACATCGACAGCAGCAGTGTCGTGACCTCGACCCAGGGCAGCCTCGCCCCTTTCACCGCGGGCCAGCGTGCGACGCTGAACAACGCCGGCATCATCGACCTGGGCAGCGGCAATACCCGCACCAACGACACCCTGACGGTACAAGGCAACTATGCTGGCAACGGCGGCCAGCTATGGGTGCAAAGCGTCCTGGGCGATGACAGCTCCCCCAGTGACAAACTGGTGGTCAATGACGGCACCTTGACCGGCACCACGTCGATTACCGTCAATAACCTGGGTGGCACGGGCGCCGCTACCTTGCAAAACGGCATTCAGGTTGTCCAGGCTCAAGGCACGGCCATCAGCGACAGTGGTGCCTTTACGCTCAAAGCCCCGTTATCGGTCGGCGCCTTCGATTACTACCTGTTCAAGGGTGGCGTCACCGCCGGGAGCGAAAACAGCTGGTACCTGCGTTCGTCCATCGTCGCGCCCCCGTTGGTTGCAGCAGCGGTGCCTGCGGTACCCGATCCAGACCCGATTCCAAATCCCAATCCAACTCCAACTCCAAATCCAGCTCCAAATCCCGATCCAGCCTTGCCGCCCGTTCTGGTGCCGCTGGTAGCAGCACCGGTGGCGGCTGTCGGCACCCCGCCCTTGCCAGCGCCCGTTGCCGGTGCAGCGCCCATTCCCCTGTACCGTCAGGAAGTCCCGGTTTGGTCGGTGTTGCCACCAGCGGCCGTGCAGCTGGCCCTGTCGGCGCTCGGCACCTTCCATGATCGACAGGGTGATCAACGCCTGCTGAACGAAACCGGGGCCTTTGGCGCGGGCTGGGGCCGGGTCTACGGAAAAAACTTCGACCAGACCTGGGCCGGCACCGTCACGCCACGGCTCGACGGCTCGCTCAACGGGTTTCAGGTGGGCAACGATCTGTTCGCCTCGCAGACTTCCGGTGGGCAAAACCAGCGCACCGGCTTCTTCGGCGGCCATAGCCGCTTGAAGGGTGATGTCGACGGATTCAACCAGGGTTTCCAGGACAAACGCGCCGGCAAGGTCGAGTTGCAAGCCGATAGTCTCGGGCTCTACTGGACCCTGACCGACCCCAAGGGCTGGTATGTCGATACCGTGGCGATGTACACCTGGCTGAACGGCGACAGCCACTCCGACCGCGGCCTGAAAATCGACAACGACGGCCACGCCATGACCCTCTCGGTCGAGGCCGGCTACCCCATTGCAGTGGCAGACGATTGGGTGGTCGAACCCCAGGTGCAAGTCATTCATCAACAGGTTGATCTGAAGAGTCAGGACGACGGCATTTCAAAGGTGTCGTTCGATTCGGACGCTGCCTGGACCGGCCGCCTCGGCGCCCGGCTCAAGGGGCGCTACGAAGTCGCCGACCTGCCGCTGGAACCTTATCTGCGCGTCAACCTGTGGCACTCATTGTCGGGAACCGACAAAGTGACATTCGACGACAGCACCGAGATCAAAACCGAACAACGCTCCTCATCGGCAGATCTCGGCATCGGCGCCATCCTGACCCTTGCGCCCACTGTAACCGTGTACGCCAATGCGGATTACAGCAGCAATATCGACAGCAACCCATTGCGTGGAATGACCGCCAACCTGGCAATCAGGCTGAGCTGGTAAGTCTGAGCAAAGGCTCTAGCCCGCGAGTTTTTTGACGTTTTTTCCAATAAACAAGCACTTATGGATGCGTCGTAAATCAGTCACTTATATGATCTGAAATACCCCTACCATTTATCGGCCATTTTCTTGACGCAATGGCTGGGGTCCTCTTGACTTCACGGTACTACCCCGGAATCACCATCAGGACCAACCGTTAACCACCCGTGAAAACGGGCAGGAGTCGGCTTGCCCTAATTCATTCGGTGGCCCCTCACTCGGGGTAGGAGAGGCGCCAAAGCGAGATACCCCATGCGATTGCAAGGTAGACCTCCATGAAAACTTCACTCACCCCACAAGAGATCCGGATTAGTATTTGCACTGTTTCCAGCACACTGTTGTTATGTTCATCCATGGAAGTGCAGGCGTCCCCCGCCGAGGAAGAAACCACCCCCTGGTACCGCCAGGACATCCCGGCGCTCTCCTTGCCCGCGCTTGCCAGCACCTATCCCGGCCACTTCAGCCCAATTGCCGATACGCGCAGTTCAAGCCTGACGGTCGAAGACGCCGCCCCCGGGGCCTGGGATCAACTGTATGGCCAGGCCTCACGCCAGGCGCAAACCGACGCCCTGGCCCAGGGCTTTTCCATTCCCGGCTCCGGCGAACTGAAAAGCCCGGCGATCCTGACCCTGCAAAGCAATAACGGCCACACCCAACGGGTCGGCCTGATCGGCGGCACCGCCGAGTTCCACGGCACTGGCAACGGCTTGCTGACCAATCGCGCACAATCGGACCCGCACAACGACACCCTCAACTTGCAAGGGCAGAGCCTCGGCGCCTACTGGAGCCTGACCGGCCCACAAGGCTGGCACGTCGATCTGTCGGCCAGTGGTGGTCGAGTCAACGGTTTCAGTCGCAATGAACAAGGCACCCGACAAATCACCGAAGGCAGCGCGGTGACCCTCTCGGTCGAAGGCGGATTCCCGATCGGCATCAGTGAAAACTGGGTGGTCGAACCACAGGCGCAATTGATCAATCAGCGGATCACTCTGGATACGCCCTATGCGGGTTCGGGCAATGCCTCCTCCAGCGACCTCACCTCGTGGAGCGGCCGGGTCGGTGCAAAATTGAAAGGTAGCTACGACATCAACGGCCTGCCCGTCGAACCCTATGTGCGAACCAACTTGTGGCACACGGTGTACACCGGCAATACCGTAACCCTCGACCAGGTCGACAAGATCAGCAGCAGCCGAAACTCCTCGACGGTCGAACTGGGCTTGGGCTTGGTGGCCAGAGTGACGCCGGCCGTGAGCCTGTACGTCAGTGCCGACTACAGCAGCGATGTGGATGACAATGATTTGAATGGGTTGATCGGCAGCCTGGGCGTGCGCATGCGTTGGTGAAAGAAACTGCCGTGCCTGGCTCCAGGTCCCGATCTTCGCGGGCAAGTCTGATGATCCGACTTGCCCGCGAAGGTCGGCTTTGAATCAGCCCACCGGTCGCAACATCAACACCGCCAACGGCGGCAGATTCAGCACCAGCGACAACGCCTGCCCATGGCTCGGCGTTTCCTCGGCCGTTGCCCCGCCGCTATTGCCATAGTTAGACCCGGCATAAATCGACGAATCGCTGTTGAAGACCTCGCTCCACTGCCCGGCAAACGGCACGCCGACGCGATAAGCCTCACGTGGCACCGGCGTGAAGTTGGCGACCACCAATATCGGCTCGCCGTCCTTGCTCCAGCGCATCCAGGCGTAAACACTGTTGATCGCATCGTCGCCAATCAGCCACTGGAAGCCCTGCGGCACGTCGTCCTGTTCGTGCAGCGCCGGCACCTCGCGATACAGGCGATTGAGGTCGCCCACCAGCTTCTGAACACCTTTGTGCTCGGAGTACTGCAAAAGATACCAATCAAGCTGCTGGTCGTGGTTCCACTCGCGCCATTGGCCGAACTCACAGCCCATGAACAACAGTTTCTTGCCCGGATGGGTCCACATGAAACTCAGGTAGGCCCGCAGGTTGGCGAATTTCTGCCAGCGGTCGCCGGGCATCTTGTCGATCAGCGAGTGCTTGCCGTGCACCACTTCATCGTGGGAAATCGGCAGGATGAAACGTTCCGACCAGGCGTACACCAGACCGAAACTCAATTCGTTGTGGTGATGGGCGCGGTACACCGGGTCTTGCTGAATGTAATGCAGCGAATCGTGCATCCAGCCCATGTTCCATTTATAGGCGAAGCCCAGGCCACCCTGTTGCGTGCCCTGGCTGACGCCGGGCCAGGCGGTGGACTCTTCGGCGATCACCAGCGCCCCGGGGGCTTCCAGCGCCACGACGTCATTGAGGTGACGCAGGAAGTCGATGGCCTCGAGGTTCTCCCGGCCGCCATGGCGGTTGGGCACCCACTCGCCGGCCTTGCGCGAGTAGTCGCGGTACAGCATTGACGCCACCGCATCGACCCGCAGACCATCGACGTGGAAATGCTTGAGCCAGTGCAGCGCCGATGCCAGCATGTAGCCGTGCACTTCGGTGCGGCCCAGGTTGTAGATCAGGGTGTCCCAGTCCTGGTGGAAGCCTTCCTGAGGGTTGCCGTACTCGTACAGCGCGGTACCGTCGAACTGGGCCAGGCCATGGGTGTCGGTGGGGAAATGCGCCGGTACCCAGTCGAGGATCACGCCGATCCCCGCCAGGTGACAGTCATTGACGAAGGCGGCGAACTCGTCGCCCGTCCCGTAGCGGGCGCTGGTGGCGAATTGCGAAAGCAGTTGATACCCCCAGGACCCACCGAACGGGTGTTCCATGATCGGCATCAGCTCGATGTGGGTGAACCCCAGATCCTTCACATACGGAATCAGCCGCTCACCCAGCTCCGGCCAGGTGTATTGACGGGCCACTTCACCCAGGTCGTCCAGCTCGCACTGCCAGGAACCGGCGTGCAGTTCGTAGATCGACAACGGCGCCGTCGGGCGCTGGCGCTCGCCGCGAGACAGCATCCAGTCCTGATCCTGCCAGTCGATCCGCAGCGGCGGGGCAACTTTCGAAGCGGTGTCCGGTGGCAGGCTGGTGGCCAGCGCCATGGGGTCGGCCTTGAGTGGCAAGATTCCGTCGTTGCCGAGGATTTCGTATTTGTAGGCCTCCCCCGCTTGCAGGCGTGGAATGAACAGTTCCCAGACACCGGTGGGGTGGCGCAGGCGCATCGGATGACGACGACCGTCCCAGCCGTTGAAATCACCCACCACCGACACCCGCCTGGCGTTCGGTGCCCACACGGCGAACCGCACGCCATCGACACCGTCCACGGTCTTCAACTGTGCGCCCAGGGCGCTGCTCAGATCGCGGTGATTGCCTTCGGCGAACAGATACAAATCCATCTCACCGAGCAATGGGCCATAACTGTAGGGGTCTTCGGCAATTTGCTCGCCACCGGCCCAGCGGGTTCGCAACAGATACGGCTGTGCCCGGTCGAAATGCCCGACGAATAGCCCGGGGGTCTGGGTCGCTTCAAGGTTGCCCAGTTCGTCTCCCGACTCCTTGCCCACCACCTGCACGCTCAAGGCGCCCGGTAGATAGGCCCGGATGAATTGTCCGCCGTCACCATCGCCGTGGGGACCTAGAATGGCAAAGGGATCGCGATGCTCGGCACGCACCAGCGCATCGATATCCCGCGCCCTGAGTAGCAGCGCTTCACTGTGATGATGACCCTGTTCCTTGTTCGAGAAACTCATGACTACTCTCCACCAAGATCGGAAAAGGGTTTAAGCCCACTTAATAATCCATATAAACCGTGCAACGGCACGGGCAGCCAGGCGGGGCGATTTTCCGCCTCGTAGGCCACTTCATACGCCGCCTTCTCCAGACCGAACAATGCCAATGCGGCATCTTCGCCATCCGAATCTTGCCACGCATGGCCAAGCGTAGCTGCCGCCAGCCGATAAGCATGGATAAATGCCTGTTTTGCCTCACTCAAATAGCGATCGCCCACCCGCTGGCGAGCTACCTGGGCATGGGCTGTGTTATCAACGTTATGCACGTTGATGGTCATGGCCGCCGCATAGTCGAAGGAGCGCAGCACACCACTGACATCCTTGTACGGGCTGTGCTTGCCCCGTCGTTCCGGCAGTGGTCGCGCCGGTTCGCCTTCGAAGTCGATCAGGTACGCATCGCCCTTGATCACCAGCACCTGGCCGAGGTGCAAGTCACCATGTACGCGAATCCGCAGTCCACCCGCGGTCTTTTTGGCCAGCTCCTGGACATGGTCGAGAATGGCCTTTTTATGCTCCAGTAAACGGCTGACCAGGGTTTTGTCCGCCGGGTTCAGTTCATTTTGATGCTGCTTGAGCAACTTCAGCGCATGCTCGATTTGTGCCACAACATCCTTGGCCGTCGCCGACGCGTCCTTTGGCGTGGTGATGTGCGGATCAAAGTCAGGGTTTTCGCTCGAAGCCGCCAGCACCTGATGCATTTCACCCAGGCGCTGGCCGAGCATGGCGGCGAAATCCTTCAACTCGCCAAGCGCGTTGTAGTGCTGTTCCTGCTCGGACATGGCGTCCGCTAGTTCGTCGCGCAACGCCCGCTCAAGGTTGTTCTGGGTCCACTCCCAGGCATCGCCCTGATTACTCAAGTAACCCTGGGCGATCATCAGCAGGTTGTCTTCGCCCGCCGCATCGCGACGCACCACCGCGCCCAACAGCGGCGAGATATTGCCGAAGCCGGCAGCGGTCAGGTAGGCGCTCATTTCCAGTTCCGGGTGCACGCCCGATGCGACCTTGCGGATCAGTTTCAACACCAGGCTGTTGCCCACCACCACCGAACTGTTGGATTGCTCGGCGGACAAGTAACGCACATCCGACTCCGCCGTCAGGCCCAGTTTGGCCAGCTCGGCCGTGGGTTCGAAACGGATCTCGCCGCCATCCGAAGGCAACACCGTGTGGTTGTGCATGCCTTGCAACACCGCGCGGATAAAGTTTTCCAGGCTGAAAGCATCCGTGATCAAGCCGACCTGCGGGCCACGGCGCACACGCGACAGGGCCAATTGCTGGGGCAATGCCGCGCCGACCTGGTCTTCGGCAATGAAGCCGAACGGCAGTTGATAGCGGCTGGTCTGGCCGCCGCCGGTGACTTCGATTTCGCTCAACAACACCGGATGCTGCGCATCACCAAATCGCACACCGTAGGCTAGATTGATCTGTTCGATGGCCGCGTCCTTGCCGGCGAACCAGCGGCGGTTCTGCAGCCAGTTCGGCAGGATGCCCTGCTCCAGCGTGGCGCGCGATGGCGCTTCGAGCAGTTCTTCCATGCGTTTTTTCAGCACCAGCGTGGTGAAGTCCGGCAGGCTTTGCGCCGGTTCCACGTGCCAGCTCGGCATCTGGTTCTCTGCGGCGAGGCCGAACCAGTAGAAACCGTAGGGCGCCAGGGTCAGGAGGAAACTCAATTGGCCAATGGGTGGAAACGCGTTACCGCCAAGCATCTCCACCGGCACCATGCCGACGTACGCCGACAGGTCCAGCTCCACGGCTTGGGCGCTGCGCGAAACGTTGGCCACGCACAGAATGATTTCGTGCTTGCCGTCAGGCCCGGTGTATTCACGGGTATAGGCCAGCACTCGACGATTGCTCGGCGAGAGCATTTTCAAGGTGCCGCGGCCGAACGCCTTGGACTGCTTGCGCACCGTCAACATGCGCCGGGTCCAGTTCAACAGCGAATGCGGATCGCCGGCCTGTGTTTCGACATTGACCGACAGGTAGCCGTATTGCGGGTCCATGATCGGCGGCAGCACCAGGCTGGCAGGGTCGGCGCGGGAGAACCCGCCGTTGCGGTCGATCGACCACTGCATCGGCGTGCGCACACCGTCGCGATCGCCGAGGTAGATGTTGTCGCCCATGCCGATCTCGTCACCGTAGTACAAGGTCGGCGTGCCGGGCATCGACAGCAACAGGCTGTTGAGCAGCTCCACGCGCCGACGATCACGCTCCATCAGCGGCGCCAGACGCCGGCGAATCCCCAGGTTGATCCGCGCCCGACGGTCAGCCGCGTAGTAATTCCACAGGTAGTCACGTTCTCTGTCGGTGACCATCTCCAGCGTCAACTCATCGTGGTTGCGCAGGAAAATCGCCCATTGGCAATTGGCCGGGATCTCCGGGGTCTGGCGCAAGATGTCGGTGATCGGAAAACGATCTTCCTGGGCCAGCGCCATGTACATGCGCGGCATCAACGGGAAGTGAAACGCCATGTGGCATTCGTCGCCGTTCAGGCCTTTCTTATCGGTGTCGCCGAAATACAGTTGCGTGTCTTCCGGCCATTGATTGGCCTCGGCCAGCAGCATGCGGTCCGGGTAATGGGCGTCGATTTCGGCGCGGATCTGCTTGAGGACGTCGTGGGTTTCGGGCAGGTTCTCGTTATTGGTGCCGTCGCGCTCGATCAGGTACGGGATCGCGTCGAGGCGCAATCCGTCGATGCCCATGTCGAGCCAGTAGCGCATGACCGACAGCACCGCTTTCATGACCTGCGGGTTGTCGAAATTCAGATCGGGCTGGTGCGAGTAGAAGCGGTGCCAGAAGTATTGGCCGGCCACCGGGTCCCAGGTCCAGTTGGATTTTTCGGTGTCGAGAAAGATGATGCGCGTGCCGTCGTATTTTTGATCGTCATCGGACCACACATAGAAATCCCGCGCGGCCGAACCTTTCTTGGCCTTGCGTGCGCGCTGGAACCACGCGTGCTGATCCGAGGTGTGGTTGATGACCAGTTCGGTGATGACCCGCAAACCGCGTTTATGCGCCTCAGCGATGAACCGCTTGGCGTCGGCCATGGTACCGTAATCGCTGTGCACGCCGCGGTATTCGGCGATGTCATAGCCGTCGTCGCGACGCGGCGAGGGGTAGAACGGCAACAGCCAGATGGTGTTGACGCCGAGGTCGGCGATATAGTCGAGTTTGGCGATCAGGCCGTGAAAATCGCCGATTCCGTCGTTATTGGAATCGAAATAGGATTTGACGTGAACTTGATAAATGACCGCGTCCTTGTACCAGAGAGGGTCCTTGATGAAGGTGGCTGCCTTGGGTTTTTTCGCCATTTGAAACTCCTGTTGAATTCGAAAGAACGCCCTGACGCAGATCGTTCCCATGCGCAGCAAAGGAATGCCTCTAGGGACGCTCTGCGTCCAGTGACGCGGAGCATCACGGGCTGCATTCCCACGCGGAGCATGGGAACGATCATGTGCTAGGGGGTAATCCGCCAGATCCCGAACGGCTGTAGCGTCGGATCGATGCGCATGAACTGGTACTTGCCGTGCCAGGTCCAGCGATGGCCGTTCATCAAGTCTTCGCCCTGGGTGACGGCATCGTCCGGCAAGCCCATTTCCCACAACGGCAATTCAAAATTCGCCTCCTGAACGTTGTGCGGATCAAGGCTGACCGCCACCAGAATGAAATTGCTGCCGTCGGCGCTGCGCTTGCCGAAGTACAGGATGTTGTCGTTCCAGGCGTTATAGACCGTGAGGCCCAGATGCGTGTGCAGCGCCGGATTTTGCCGGCGGATGCGGTTGAGTTGGGCGATCTCGGCAATGATGTTGCCGGGTGCGTTGAAGTCCCTGGGTCGGATTTCGTACTTCTCGGAGTCGAGGTATTCTTCCTTGCCGGGAATCGCCGCGGACTCGCACAGTTCAAAGCCGGAGTACATGCCCCACAAACCCGAGCCCATCGTTGCCAGCGCTGCGCGAATCAGAAAACCGGGGCGACCGGATGCATGCAGGAACGCCGGGTTGATGTCCGGTGTATTGACGAAGAAATTCGGCCGGTAGCACTCGCGCCACGGCGACTCGTTGAGTTCGGTGAAATAGGTGGCCAGTTCCTGCTTGGTGTTGCGCCAGGTGAAGTACGTGTAGCTTTGGGAGTAACCGACCTTGCCCAGCCGCGCCATCATCGCCGGGGTGGTGAACGCCTCGGCGAGGAAAATCACGTCGGGGTACAGCGCCCGCACATCAGCGATGAGCCATTGCCAGAACGGCAACGGTTTGGTGTGCGGATTGTCGACGCGAAACAGCTTCACGCCCTCCAGCACCCAACCCACGACGATATCGCGTAACTCGACCCACAGGCTGGGAATCGCCTCGACGGCATAAAAGTCGACATTGACGATGTCCTGGTATTTTTTCGGCGGGTTCTCCGCGTACTTGATCGTGCCGTCCGGGCGCCAGTTGAACCAGCCCGGATGCTGCTGCAGCCAAGGATGGTCCTGAGAACACTGGATAGCGAAGTCGAGGGCGATTTCCAGTCCGTATTCCGCCGCTGCTGCCACCAGGCGGCGGAAGTCTTCGCGCGTGCCCAGTTGCGAGTGAATCGCCTCATGGCCGCCCTCTTCGCTGCCGATGGCATAGGGGCTGCCTGGATTGTCGGGGCCTGCGCTCAGGGAATTGTTCGGACCTTTGCGATAGCTGCGTCCGATCGGGTGGATCGGTGGGAAGTACAACACGTCGAAGCCCATGTCCTGGATCATCGGCAGCCGTGAATGCACATCGTTGAAAGTGCCGTGTCGCGCTGGATCGTCGGTGATCGAACGCGGGAACAGTTCATACCAACTGGCGAACTGCGCCAGCTCACGCTCGACATCGACCGGGTACTCGGGACTGAGGCTCAGGTAAGCGCGATGATCGGCCTGAGACATGAGCTCGGCACTGCGCTGGTGCAAAAACAGAGCGACCTGCTCGGTTTCCAGCAGCCCCGACAGTTCGTGGTGCAACGCGGCTAATTGCTCGCTCAGTTTTCCTTCCGCGCGTTCGGCGGCTTGCTGAACGTGAACGCGACCTTCTTGCAGTTCCAGGCTGACAGGAACGCCAGCGTTATGTTTTTTTTCCAGTTCATAGCGGAAACTGGCGAACTGATCGATCCAGGCCTCGATACAGAAGACATGGCGCCCCTGCTCTTGCACGCGAAACCGTCCCTGCCAGCCATTGTTGCCCAGCTCGGCCATGACCTCGCTGTGCCAGACCTCGTCGCCATCGGCCTGCCAGCGTATCCGCACCGCCAGCTTGTCGTGACCGTCGGCAAATACCTTGCTGGTCACCACCACATCCTGGCCTGCTACGGCCTTGACGGCGAACTGCCCGCCATCAAGGGTCGGCATAGTGTTTTCGATCACGATTCGCGGCAACAACAACGCCTGCGACAGCGGGATGTGCGGGTTGTAGCTCAATTCACCAGGTTTTTCAGCCGTCATTGAGCATCTCTCCTTACGCCCCAAGGACGCTCTCGTGTCTGATTGTCATCCACATCGGTCAGTCCCTCACCGAATGAACTCACTTAGGTTCCGAGCGACGGCCGTCGGCAAAAGTTCATCGGCAATTGTCTGAATCAAATCCTTTGCGCAGTGGTCAACCAACTTAAGCACGACTCACGCCATGTGCCACTGGAGGCAAGAAAGATGAACAATCCATTCCCGGCCGAAACCCCCGATCCGAACATCGATAACCCGGTGATACCACCCAGCGACCCGCAGCCTGTGCCCGAGCAGGAACCGCCGGGCAGCAACCCGCCACCCAGGGAAGAGCCACCAACGACGATGCCACCGGTGATTGTGACTCCTGAATGAAGACAGTTGATCGCTCCCCTGCCTCGCCGGGGGAACGATCGAAGGAAAAAACCGAATGACCTTTCCTGCGAGTGCGTAGGACCAGTCCTGAAGTGATTTTTTTTGCCACTGGGGCGATTTACGAGAATTTTCCCAGGGCTTTACATAGCGACTACGTCACCCACCTTGAGTACGGCCAGCTATGAACACTTTTTTTAACGTCAGCAGATTCACAGAAAGAGCAAGCGCATCGGAAAACGCGCTTATCCGTGAACCCATCGTCGACGGCTGGCCTCGCTTTGAAAATCCTCAACTACGAATTTCTCTGCTTCCATACCGAACGGAGTCCTCGAGAGGACGCTAGAAGTTCGATTCTCAAGGAGCTGGATAATTGTCGGCTGAATCGTGACTTCGACTATAGCCAGCATGAGATCCTCGAGCGACGAGCAACCCCTTGTAGGAGCGAGCATGCTCGCGATGGGCGTGAACGATAACGCTGGCAGCCTGACACCCCGAGGCGTTCTCTGGTTTTTCGCGAGCATGCTCGCTCCTACAGTTGGGCTTGGTCTTTGTCTTTATCCAGCATCTTCACGATTCTGGGCATCACACCGAGAATCACCAACGCCAAGAACGTACTCAACACCGCCGTCGCCTCCCTTCCCAACCCGGCAGACACGCCGATGGCGGCGGTCATCCACAAGCCGGCGGCGGTGGTCAGGCCTTTGACGTCGCCTTCATCGCCTTCCTGGTTTTTCAGGATGGTGCCGGCACAGAGGAAGCCGATCCCGGCGATCACCCCCTGAACGACCCGGCTCATGGCGTCGGCCTGGGAGCCGGACATTTGTGGCACCAGCACGAACAACGCCGCGCCCAGCGCCACCAGCATATGGGTGCGCACGCCCGCCGCCTTGCCCTTGTGCTCGCGCTCGAAACCGAGAATGCCGCCCAGCACCGCGGCCATCAACAGGCGCACGGTGATTCGGGTCAATTGCGAGGCATCGCCAATGTCGGCGAATTCGGCTTGCAGGGTCACCCAGACTTCATGCAACCAGGCGTTCATGGCGCTTTCCTTTGTCAGGAGTCTTGTAAAGGGTCATGGAGGATGGACCGCGTCGACCATTAATCAGTTGCACAGAACGATGGTGGGTGCCCATAGCCTAATGCTTCATCAGTCTTGAAAAACAAGGATCACGTCATGACCGTCCGCATCGAGAACGAGGCCTGCTTCTTTGTCACCGAAAACGGCGAGGAAATTCGCCTGTGTCCCGATGTGACCATCATTACTGACGAGGACAAAGCCATGTCGGCGGTCGACCTCGACGGCCAACGCGTCTACATCACCGAAGCAGAAGCCGACGCTTTGACCGTAGCAGGTGCGGTGGACGGTCGCCGGCATTTGAAGGCCACCGACAGTGATTCGGTGATTTGACTGACCCGGATCAACAAGGCCCGCAAGCCTCTGATATAGGCGCCCGGGTCCCGCCGCAACAGGTGCAACAACTTGTCGCAGGCAGGACTGCCGAGCGCATCTGATCCGGTTTTTAAAGCAATACCTGAGTCTGTTATGCAAACAGATCGCCGCTCATAGTGCTCCTGCCTGATGGAGGCTGATGAGCGAAAGACCATGAGCGATAGAATCCCCGTCCGAACCGTAGAAAGCGCCCCCTTAGTCAAGACTTTCGAGCCTTCGCGTCCAAAGATGAAGGCCAAGTCCAGCGACAACCTGATCCACACCCGTAGCTTCACCGGCCTGTTCCGTTCCCTGCGCATCAGCGGCGCGGGCTTTCTGTTTCTGTTGTTCTTCGGCACGGTGTGGTTGAACTGGGGTGGCCGCCAGGCGGTGCTTTGGGATCTTTCTGAAAGCAAATTCCACATTTTTAGCGCGACGTTCTGGCCGCAGGATTTCATCCTGCTCTCGGCGCTGCTGATCATTGCCGCGTTCGGCCTGTTCGCGATTACCGTGTTCGCCGGCCGGGTCTGGTGCGGCTACACCTGTCCGCAAAGTTCCTGGACCTGGATTTTCATGTGGTGCGAAAAGATCACCGAAGGCGAACGTAACCAGCGGATCAAACTGCAAGCGGCGCCCTGGGGGCTGAACAAATTGATGCGCCGCTCGGCCAAACACACCTTGTGGCTGGCCATCAGCCTGCTGACCGGTCTGACCTTCGTCGGCTATTTCACGCCGATCCGCCCGTTGGCCGAAGAACTGCTGACCCTGCACATGAACGGCGCCAGCCTGTTCTGGGTGCTGTTCTTCACCGGTGCCACCTACATCAACGCCGGCTGGCTGCGTGAGGCGGTGTGCATGCACATGTGTCCGTATGCGCGATTCCAGAGCGTGATGTTCGACAAGGATACCCTGACCATTTCCTACGACGTGGCCCGTGGCGAGAACCGCGGCCCGCGCAAGCGCGAGGTCAAGCCGGCCGAGGTCGGCCTGGGTGACTGCATCGATTGCCAGCTCTGCGTGCAGGTCTGCCCGACCGGCATCGACATTCGCGACGGCTTGCAGATGGAATGCATCGGTTGCGCGGCGTGCATCGACGCCTGTGATTCGATCATGGACAAGATGGGCTACGAGCGCGGGCTGATCAGCTATACCTCGGAGCGCCAGTTGCAAGGCGGCAAGACACACCTGTTGCGGCCACGATTGATTGGTTACACCGCCGTACTACTGGTGATGATCGTTGCGCTGGCCGTCGCGCTGATGGAGCGGCCGATGGTGTCGCTGGACGTGAGCAAGGACCGCGGCCTGTTCCGCGAGAACAGCCAGGGGCAGATCGAAAACATCTACAGCCTCAAGGTCATCAACAAGACCCAGCAACGCCAGGACTACCGCCTGACACTGGTTGATGGCGATGGCTTCCAGCTGCAGGGCAAGACCGAATTGAGCCTGGCGCCCGGTGAGATTGTCGATGTGCCGGTGTCGGTGGCGATGACGACCGAACGGCCGAGCAGCAGCTCGCAGAGCATCATCTTCAAGATCGTCGACAGCGATGAGCCGGGTATCTTTAGCGAGGCGAAGAGCCGGTTTGTTGCGCCGATGAATCGTTGAGCCTTTAAACTGCGGTGCTGCCATTCGCGAGCAGGCTCGCTCCCACAAGAACAACGCAATTCCTGTGGGAGCGAGCCTGATCGCGAAAGAAGACGACCCGGTCTACCAGAATGCAATCAATTCGGACCCAAGATGAAACGCTACGAAAAATTCGCCGACGACATCGCTGAACTGATCCGCACCGGCGTTCTCGGGCCCGGCCAGCGCGTGCCGTCGGTGCGCTACGCCAGCCAGACCTATGGGGTCAGCCCGTCCACGGTGTTCCAGGCGTATTACCTGCTTGAGCGTCGCGGTCTGATTCGCGCCCGACCGCGCTCCGGCTACTTCGTCAACGCCCATGCACCACGGCCGTTTTCCGAGCCGGTGATCAGCAGCCAGGTCAATGAATCCACCGAAGTCGACGTCAGCGAACTGGTGTTCTCGGTCCTCGAATCGATCAAGGACCCGAACACCGTAGCCTTCGGCTCGGCATTCCCCAGCCCGACCCTGTTTCCGCTGCAACGCCTGTCGCGATCGCTGGCCAGTGCCAGCCGCGAGATGGATCCGCGCATGGTGGTCACCGACATGTCGCCGGGTAACCCGCAACTGCGCCGGCAAATTGCCCTGCGCTACATGGTCGGCGGCTTGATGCTGCCCATGGAAGAGTTGCTGATCACCAACGGCGCGCTGGAAGCGCTGAACCTGTGCCTGCAAGCCGTGACGCAACCCGGCGACCTGGTGGCCATCGAAGCCCCGGCGTTCTACGCCTGCCTGCAAGTGCTGGAACGCTTGAAACTCAAGGCCGTGGAAATCCCCGTGCACCCGCGCGACGGCATCGACCTCGGCGTGCTCGCGCAAACCCTGGAACGCCACCCGATCAAGGCCTGCTGGTGCATGACCAGCTTCCAGAACCCCATGGGCGCGACCATGCCCGAAGCGAAAAAACGCGAACTGGTGCAATTGCTGCGCGTCCATCAGGTGCCGTTGATCGAAGACGATGTTTACGCCGAACTCTATTACGGTCAACAGGCGCCCAAACCTGCAAAGGCGTTCGATACCGAAGGATTGGTGATGCACTGTGGCTCTTTCGCCAAGAGCCTGGCTCCGGGTTACCGCATTGGTTGGGTGGCTGCCGGGCGTTATGCGCAGAAAATCGAACGCCTGAAACTGATGACGTCCCTTTGCGCGTCGATGCCCGCCCAGGCCGCGATTGCCGATTACCTGCAGCACGGCGGTTATGACCGTCATTTGCGCAGACTGCGTTATGCCCTGGAGGAACAGCAAAGCGCCATGCTGTCGGCCATTGCCCGCTATTTCCCGGCGCAAACCCGCGTCAGCCAACCAGCTGGCGGCTACTTCCTTTGGCTGGAATTACCCGAGCAGATGGATTCGTTGAAGTTGTTCCAGATGGCGCTGGCGCAGGGGATCAGCATTGCGCCGGGGCCGATTTTTTCGCCGACGCAGCGTTTCAGGAATTGCATTCGGTTGAATTATGGAAGCCCCTGGGATGAGGCGGCGGAGAAGGCGATGGAGACGTTGGGCCGGATTGTGCGGTCGTTCTGAAGTTTTTGTGTTGTTTGATAGACCGCTTTCGCGAGCAGGCTCGCTCCCACAGGGTTACGCGGTCACCTGTGGGAGCGAGCCTGCTCGCGAAGGGGTCCGATTCAACGATGCAAATCTGAAGCTCTAACGCCCGCCACCCAAATCAACAAAAGTCCCGGTTGCATAAGAAGCCTTGTCGGACAACAACCACACAATCGCCTCCGCCACTTCATCCGGCCGCCCGCCGCGTGCCATCGGAATCGCCGATTCCAGCTTGCTGATCCGATCCGGATCACCGCTCAGTGCATGGAAATCGGTGTAGATATAGCCCGGACGCACGGCGTTCACCCGAATCCCCTCACCCGCCACTTCCTTGGACAGGCCAATGGTGAAGGTGTCGAGCGCCCCCTTGGAGGCTGCGTAGTCGACGTACTCATTAGGTGAGCCCAATCGCGCGGCGACCGAGGATACGTTGACAATGCTGCCGCCCTGCCCGCCGTGTTTGGGCGACATGCGCAAGATGGCGTGTTTGGCGCAGAGTACTGGCGCCAACACATTGGTCTTGAGGATTTTGAGGATGCGGAATTCGGACATTTCGTCGACCCGGGATTTTTGCCCGACGGTGCCGGCGTTGTTCACCAGCGCCGTGACTCGACCCAGCTCGCTGTCCACCCGGTTGAACAAGGCGACGACTTCGTCTTCGATGCTGACGTCGGCGCGCACGGCGATGGCTTGGGCACCCAAGGCGCGGACCTGGTCCAGCACCGTTTGCGCCGCCTGTTCATCAGCCAGGTAGTTGATGCAGATCCGATAGCCTTGTTTAGCGGCCAACAGCGCAGTAGCGGCACCGATACCGCGACTTCCACCGGTGATGACGATGACTTTGTCCATGCAAACTTCCCTCTTTCAAGCCTATGCAGTCGGGGGGAAGAATAACCGCCATTGGCGGATTTTGCATGGGACCGTCATCGGTCCCGTCAGATCAAGCCAACGCCAATTGCTCGGAGCGGTGAATTTCTTTCATGAAGCGTTCGGCCGGCAACGGGTGCCCCAGCAGATAGCCCTGCAACGAATCGCAACCGAGCTGGGTCAGGAAGTCCTGCTGCGAGCCCGTTTCCACGCCTTCGGCGACGATCCGCAAGCCCAGTGCCTGGCCGAGGGCGACAATGGCTGAAACGATGGCGGCGTCATCGCTGTCACGTTCCAGGTCACGCACGAAACCACGGTCGATTTTCAGCTCGTTGGCTGGCAGGCGCTTGAGGTACATCAAGCTCGAGTAGCCGGTACCAAAGTCATCGATGGACAGGTCAACACCCATATCCGACAGCTCCTGCAGCACCGTCATACTTGCATCGGCATCGCTCATGGCCGTGGTCTCAGTGATTTCCAGGGTCAGGCTGTTGGCCGGCAAATGGTGGGTGGCCAGCGCCTTGGCGACGCTCTGCACCAGGCCTACGTGGCAGAACTGCAAGGCCGAGAGGTTAACCGCGATGCGCCAGTCGGTGTAGCCGAGCACATACCATTCGCGCATTTGGCGGCAGGCTTCGTTGAGGACCCATTCGCCGATGGGAATGATCAGCCCGGTCTTCTCCGCCAGCTCGATGAATTTGTCCGGCAGCAGCATGCCCTGGGTCGGATGCTCCCAGCGTAACAACGCTTCGGCCCCCAACGGACGGCCGTTGTTGGCATCGAATTTGGGCTGGTAGTGCAGGCTGAACTCGTTCTGGTCCACGGCATTGCGCAGGTCTTGCAGCAATTGCAGCTGCTTGCGCGCGTTGCTGTTCATCGAGGCATCGAAGAAGCTGTAACCGTTCTTGCCCGTACCCTTGGCGTGATACATCGCCGCATCGGCGTTCATCAGCAATTCCTGAGCGGTCTGGCCATTGCCCGGATACAGGGCGATGCCGACGCTGGCGGAGATCTGCAAATCATGTTCGGCCACCCGGAATGAACGGGCGATCAAGCTAACTTGTCGGGCTGCGAGGTTCATCGCGTCGTCCGGCTCGCTCAATTGCACCAGCAGCACGAACTCATCGCCTCCGATGCGCGCCAGGGTGTCCTGGCCACGCAAGTCTTCACGCAGGCGCAGGCTGACTTCACGCAGCAACTGGTCGCCCATATGGTGACCGAAGGCGTCATTGACCGGTTTGAAGCCATCGAGATCGATGAACATCAACGCCACACAACCACCCTCGGTGTCGACCCTGGACATCCCCTGATCGATGCGGTCGGCCAGCAACACCCGATTCGGCAGGCCGGTCAGCGTGTCGTGCAAGGCCAGTTGGGTCAGTTCGCGGTTGGCTTCGGTCAGCGACTGGGCAAGGTTGGAGGTTCGGGCTTCCAGGCGCGCATCGAGGATCGAGGTCAGCAAGGCGATGCTCAATACCGCCAGGGTGGTGATCAGTACCAGGTTATCGAGGCCGTTGCCGCTCAGACCGTTGACGGCTGCGCCGCAAAAACTGCCAGGGGGGAATTGCGCGGCGGCCATGCCGGTGTAGTGCATGCCGACGATGGCCATGCCCATGATCACCGCCGCGCCACCGCGGATCAGGCGTACATAAGGCGTGTGCTGGCGCAGGCGGAAGGCAATCCAGAGTGCAGCGCCGGAGGCGCCAACCGCAATGAACAACGATGCGCTGAACAGCGTCGGGTCGTAATCGATACCCGGCTGCATGCGCATGGCCGCCATGCCCGTGTAATGCATGGCACTGATCCCGGCGCCCATGACCAGCGCACCGAGCGCCAGCTGCCAGGCCGGTAACTGCGCGTGACTGACCAGCCACAGGGCGAAGCCGCACGACAGGATGCCGATCAACAGCGACAGCAAGGTGATGGAGAGGTCGTAACCCAGGTCGATGGGCAGCTTGAATGCGAGCATGCCGATGAAATGCATCGACCACACACCGACACCCATGGCAAACGCACCGCCAGCCGTCCAGCAATGCACCGCCCGGCCCTTGGCCGTGGCAATGCGCCCGGTCAGGTCAAGTGCGGTGTATGACGCGAGGATTGCCACACAGAGCGAAATGATGACCAGCGTTGGGGAATAACTACCGATGAGCATGGAGGTGTCTCGCAATCACCCCCGTACTGCTTCCATTCTCGGAGGTGTAAATGCGGCGATTGTACTGATTCCAAATGAGAACGCACTCACAAAATGAGCAAAAGGCCAGCAACTCGTTGAAACGCTTGTTTTAAGGTTTTACTTTAACTCCATCGAACCGAACTGGCACCTGTAGGAGCGAGCATGCGCGCGATGGTCGTTAACAATGACGCGGGCATCCAGACAATCCGCGTTATCGTTGACGACCATCGCGAGCATGCTCGCTCCTACAGTGAGGGTCGGTGATCAGTGGGTATCGCCCACCTGAAGTTGCCCATCCCAGCCACCGCCCAGTGCCGCAATCAACTGCACACTGGCGATCAAGCGGCTCTGCATCAGGTCCAGGGTGCTGCGTTCATTGCTCAATGCCGCGGCCTGGACCACCACCACATCCAGGTAGGCGATCACCCCCGCCTTGTACTGGTTCTGGGTCAGGCGCAACGACTCACGGGCCGCGTCCAGTGCCTGTTGTCGCACCACGGCTTCGTCTTGCAGCACCTTGAGCTGGACCAGATAGTTCTCCACCTCGCGGAAGCCGTCGAGTACGGTCTGGCGGTACTTGGCCACGGTTTCGTCGTAGGCCGCTTCGCTGCGGTCCACCTCTGCCGAACGCTGCCCACCGTCGAACAAGGTCATGGCCAGTTGCGGGCCGACCGACCAGAATCGATTCGGCAGGCTGAACAGGTCTTTCGACGTGCTGCTGCTGTAGCCACCGTTCAGACTCAGGGTCAGGTCCGGGTAATAAGCGGCCTTGGCCACGCCGATGTTGGCGTTGGCGGCGATGACTGAGCGTTCTGCCGAGGCAATGTCAGGGCGGCGTTCCAGCAATTGCGAAGGCAGGCTCAGTGGCACCTCTGGCAAGGCCGGGATGCTCTGCGTTTCCGCCAGGCTGAATTCGGCCGGTGGCAAGCCGATCAGCACGGCGATGGCGTTTTCGAACTGGGCGCGTTGCCAGATCAGATCGACCATGTCCGCCTCGGTGCCCTTGAGTTGCGTCTGGGCCTGGGCCACCGCGTCCTTGCCGGAAACCCCGGCGCGGTACTGGTTTTCGGTCATTTTCAGCGAGCGCTGGTAGGCCTCGACGGTCGCTTCCAATAAGCGTTTCTGCTCATCGATCACCCGCAATTGCAGGTAGTTCTGCACCAGTTCCGATTGCTGGCTCAGGCGCATCGCCGCCAGGTCGGCAAAACTCGCTTGGGCATTGGCGGTGTCGGCTTCAAGACCGCGGCGCAATTTGCCCCAGACATCCGCCTCCCAACTGACCCCCGCCTGGGCGGTGTAGGTGTCGCGAATACCGCTGGACGAACTGGTCAGGCTGGAACTGCTGCTGCCGGTGCCCTGGCTGGAGCGGTTTTTCCCCAGGGTCAGGTCCACCGTCGGAAAAAACACGCCCCGGGCGCTGCGAACCAAGGCCTGGGCCTGGCGGTACTGGGCTTCGGACTGGGCAACGGTCTGGTTGGCGCTGTTGAGTTTCTCGATCAAGCCATTGAGTTGCTGATCGCCGTACAGCTCCCACCACGCACCGCGGGTCAGGGAATCGCTCGGGTTGGCCTGACGCCAGCCGGCCGCTTCCTTGTACTGCGCAGGCTCTGCAGTTTGCGGTCGCTGGTAATCCGGGCCAATGGCGCAGGCACTGAGCATCGCCACGCACAGCGACAGGCTCAGCAACCGCGAGCCGCGGGCGCTGATCAGTGGTGTAGCCAGGTTGAACAGCGATGGGTCAGTCATAGCGGAGTTTCCAGAGCAGCATCGGTACGCACCCCGCGCCAGCGGTTGAAGCGATGGCGCAGTTTATCGAGATAGAGGTAGACCACCGGGGTGGTGTAAAGGGTCAGCACCTGGCTGAAGATCAGCCCGCCGATGATGGTCAGGCCCAGCGGCTGGCGCATTTCCGCTCCTTCAGCGCGGCTCAGCAACAGCGGCAAGGCGCCGAGGATCGCGGCCAGGGTGGTCATCAGGATCGGCCGCAAACGTTGCAGGCAGGCGTTGCGAATCGACTCCAGCGGTGCCATGCCCTGATGGCGCTCGAGCTGCAACGCCAGGTCGATCATCAGGATGGCGTTCTTCTTCACCACGCCGATCAGCAGGAACAGGCCGAGCAACGAGATCAGGCTGAACTCACCGCCCAGGGCATAAATCGAGAGCAATGCGCCGACACCCGCCGAAGGCAAGGTCGAGAGAATGGTCAGCGGATGAATGTAGCTTTCATACAGCACGCCCAGCACCAGGTACACCGCCACCAGCGCGCCAAGGATCATCCACGGCTGGCTCTTCTGGGTCGCGGCGAAGGCGTCGGCGGTGCCCGCCATTTTCGCGATGACGTCCTCCGGCAGGCCCACGGAGGCAATCGCCCGCTCGATGGCGGCGCTGCCCTGCTCCACGGTCACGCCTTCGGCCATGTCGAAGGCAATGCTTTCAGAGGCGAACTGGCCTTCATGGCTGACCCGATCGTCTGCCAGGCTGTTCTCGTAGTGGGCGATGGTCGACAGCGGGATCCGCGCGCCGTCCGCCGTGATCACCTGCACCTGCTGGAGCGTGATCGGGTCCTGGGCGTACTTCGGATTGACCTCCATCACCACCTGATACTGGTTGAGGCTGTCGTAGATGGTCGAAATCTGCCGCTGGGCGTAGGCGTTGTTGAGCACCGCCGTGACCATGTCCATGTCCACGCCCAGGCGCTTGGCCTGGTCGCGGTCGACGATCAGCGTCACCTGCTGGGCGCCCCGGCCTTCCCGGGCATCGATCGCGGTCAGTTCCGGCAGCGCCTTGAGTGCGGTCACCACTTTCGGATACCACTCGCGCAGCGCTCCCAGGTCACCGCTTTGCAGGATGTAGGAATACTGCGACGAGGTCTGTTCGCGGCCACCGCCAAACTGCAGGTCCTGGTCGGCCATCAGCATCAGTTGCGCGCCGGCGACCTTGGGCATTTCCTTGCGCAGGCGTTCGATGACTTTTTGCGCGGAAATACTGCGCTCCTTGATCGGTTTCAGGCGCACCAGCATGAACGCGTTGTTGGTGCCGTTGCTGCCACCGATGAAACCGGCGACGCTTTCCACCGCTTCGTCCTTGAGCACGGCGCGGCGAAAGATCTCCATTTTCGGCTGCATCACGGTGAACGACAGAGCGTCGTCGCCACGCACGAACCCGATCAACTGGCCGGTATCTTGCTGTGGAAGAAATGTTTTAGGAACAACAATATACAGCGCAATATTCACGCCGATTGTCACGAACAAGCTGAGCAGTGTCAGGCGCCGATGGCGCAGCACCCAATCGAGGCTGGTGGCGTATTTGCCGACCATCCATTCGTTGGCCCGCTGACTCCAGCACTGCAGGCGGTTTTCCTGGCCCGGCGTGTGCGGCTTGAGCCAGCGGGCACAGAGCATCGGCGTCAACGTCAGCGAGACCACCAGCGACACCACGATGGCCGCC
The DNA here is from genome assembly GCF_059716155.1 of Pseudomonas sp. LBUM1649. Taxonomy (NCBI): domain Bacteria; kingdom Pseudomonadati; phylum Pseudomonadota; class Gammaproteobacteria; order Pseudomonadales; family Pseudomonadaceae; genus Pseudomonas; species Pseudomonas sp. LBUM1649. The sequence goes on along the minus strand of NZ_CP166807.1, from coordinate 3,114,806 downwards.
GCCAGGGTAATAGAGAATTCGCGGAACAGGCTCTCGATGATCCCGCCCATGAACAGGATCGACAGGAACACCGCCACCAGCGAAACGTTCATCGACAGCAAGGTGAAGCCGACTTCCTGGGCGCCGAGGTACGCCGCCTTCATCGGTCGCACTCCCGCATCGATGTGCCGGGAGATGTTCTCCAGCACCACGATGGCATCGTCCACCACCAGCCCGGTGGCCAGGATCAACGCCATCAGCGACAGGTTGTTCAGCGAGAAACCGTAGAGGTACATCACGGCAAAGGTGCCGACCAGCGACACCGGCACCGCCAGGGTCGGGATCAGCGACGCGCGGAAGTTACCGAGGAACAGGAACACCACCAGGATCACCAGCGCCACGGCGACCAGCAAGGTCATTTCCGCTTCGTGCAGCGTGGCCTTGATCACCGGCGAGCGGTCCATGGCCAGGTTCAACTTGACGCTGGCCGGCAGCACGGCCTGCAACGCCGGCAACTGGGCCTTGATCTCATTGACTGTCTCGATGATATTGGCGCCGGCCTGGCGGTTGATCACCAGCAGTACCGCCGAATCGTCGTTGAAGAAACCGCTGTTGTAGCGGTCCTCGACGCCGTCGCTGACCTTGGCCACATCCTTGAGCCGCAGGGCTGCGCCGTCCGCGTAGTGGATGATCAGCGACTCGTAGTCCTTGGCTTTTTCCAGTTGATCGTTGGCCTGCACCTGCCACAGCCGCTGGCCGTCCTCCACCGAACCCTTGGGCCGGCGCACGTTGGCATTGGCAATGGTATTGCGCACATCATCCAGGGCCACGCCGTACTGGTTGAGCGCCTGGGGTTCGAGCTCGATGCGCACCGCTGGCAAGGAGCTGCCGCCGATCTGCACTTCGCCGACGCCCTGCACTTGCGACAGGCTCTGGGACAGGATGGTCGACGCCAGGTCATAGAGCTGGCCTTTTTCCAGCACGTCCGACGTCAGCGACAGCACCATGATCGGCGCCTGGGACGGGTTGACCTTCTTGTAGGTCGGCATGCTGCGCATCCCGCTGGGCAGCAGGTTGCGCGAGGCGTTGATCGCCGCCTGCACTTCCCTCGCCGCGCCGTTGATGTCGCGGTCCAGGTCGAATTGCAGGATGACCCGGGTCGAGCCCTGGCTGGAGCGGCTGCTCATGGTGTTGACTCCGGCGATGGCGCCGAAGGAACGCTCAAGCGGCGTGGCCACGGTGGAAGCCATGACTTCCGGGCTGGCGCCAGGCAGGCTGGCCTGGACCACAATCACCGGGAAGTCCATTTGCGGCAAGGGCGAGACCGGCAACAGGCCGAAGCTGACCCCGCCCAGCAACATTATCGCCAGGCTCAGCAGCATGGTCGCGACCGGGCGCTTGATGAAAGGTCCGGAGAGGTTCATGGCTGCTCTACCGCTTCCACTGGCTCAGGCTTGCGACCCCAGCGCCGACCCAGACGGTCGAAGTACAGGTAGATCACCGGCGTGGTGAACAGGGTCAGCACCTGACTCAACAGCAAGCCGCCGACCATCACCAGCCCCAGCGGTTGACGCAATTCCGCGCCGGAACCGGTGGCCAGCATCAATGGCACCGCGCCGAACAAGGCCGCCAGGGTGGTCATCAGGATCGGCCGGAAACGCAACAATGCCGCCTGATAGATCGCCGTTTCAGGGTCCATTCCCTGATTGCGTTCGGCGTCGAGGGCGAAGTCGATCATCATGATCGCGTTCTTCTTCACGATGCCGATCAGCAGGATGATGCCGATGATCGCGATCATCCCCAGGTCATTGCCACTGAGGATCAACGCCAGCAAGGCGCCGACCGCCGCCGAGGGCAAGGTCGAAAGAATGGTGATCGGGTGGATGTAGCTCTCGTAGAGCACGCCCAGCACGATGTACATGGTCACCACCGCCGCCAGAATCAGCAGCAAGGTGCTCGACAGCGACGCCTGGAACGCTTCGGCCGCGCCCTGGAACTGGGTCTGCACGCCGATCGGCATGCCGATGTCCTGCTGCACCTGCTCGATGATCTCTACCGCATGCCCCAGCGCCACGCCAGGGGCCAGGTTGAACGACATCATCACCGCCGGGAACTGGCCGATGTGGGTGATCGCCAGTTGCGCCTGGCGCTCTTCGATATGCGCCAGGCTCGACAGGCGCACCTGCCCGCCATCGGTGGTCTTGACGTGGATCTGGTCCAGCGCCTGCGGGCCGATCTTCTCGCCGGACTGCGATTGCAACACCACGCGGTATTGGCTGGCCTGGGTGTAGATGGTGGAAATTTGCCGCTGACCGAAGGCGTCGTACAGCGCGTCGGTGATGTTCGACACCGACACCCCGACCCGCGACGCGGCGTCGCGATCGATCACCAGATAGACCTGCAAGCCTTTATCCTGCAAGTCGCTGGCGACATCGGTCAGTTCCGGCCGCTGGGCCAGCGCTTCGACCAGACGTCCGCTCCACTGGCTGAGCAGCTCGGAATCCGGCGACGACATGCTGAACTGGTACTGCGTACGGCTGACCCGATCTTCGATGGTCAGGTCCTGCACCGGTTGCATGAACAGGCGAATGCCGACCAGTTTGTCCAGCTCCGGCTGCAAGCGAGCGATCACTTGCGTCGCGCTCAGGTCTCGGTTGCTGTGGGATTTGAGGTTGATCAGCAGTCGGCCGCTGTTGAGCGTCGAGTTGTCGCCATCGACGCCGATATAGGACGACAGGCTCTCGACCGCCGGGTCAGCCAGGATCACCTTGGCCAGTTCCTGCTGACGCTCGCTCATCGCTGCGAAGGAAATCGACTGCGGTGCCTCGGAAATGCCCTGGATCACCCCGGTATCCTGCACCGGGAAAAAGCCCTTGGGCACCACCATGTACAGCAACACCGTCAACGCCAGAGTGCCGATGGCCACCAGCAGCGTCAGGGGTTGATGTTTGAGAACCCACTTTAACTTGCGTCCGTAAGCCGCGATCATCCAATCAATTGCTGCGCCACTGGCCCGATAGAAACGGCCCTGTTCTTCTTCCTTTGGTTCACGTTTGAGCAACCGCGCGCACATCATCGGCGTCAGGGTCAGGGACACCACCAGGGAAATCAGGATCGCCACCGCCAGCGTGATGGCGAATTCGCGGAACAGCCGCCCCACCACGTCGGCCATGAACAGCAGCGGGATCAGCACGGCGATCAGCGACAGGGTCAGGGAGATCAGGGTGAAGCCGATCTGCTTAGCGCCCTTGAGCGCCGCGTTCAACGGACTGTCGCCCTCTTCAATGAATCGGGAAATGTTCTCCAGCATCACGATCGCATCGTCCACCACGAAGCCGGTTGCGATGGTCAGGGCCATCAGGGTCAGGTTGTTGACCGAAAAGCCCGCGAGGTACATCACGCCGAAGGTGCCGATCAGCGACAGCGGCACGGCCACCGACGGAATGATCGTGGCACTGGCCCGGCGCAGGAACAGGAAGGTGACCATCACCACCAGGGCGATGGCGATCAGCAGTTCGTGCTGTACGTCCGTGACCGAGGCGCGGATGGTCTGGGTGCGGTCGGTCAGCACCGTGACGTCAAGGCCGGCCGGCAGGTTGTCGGTGATGCTCGGCAGCAAGGCCTTGATCCGGTCTACCACTTCGATGACGTTGGCCCCGGGCTGACGCTGGATGTTCAGCAGCACCGCCTGGTTTTCGTTGGCCCATGCGGCCAGGCGCTCGTCTTCGGCACCGTCGACGATTTCCGCCACGTCCTTGAGCCGCAACGGCGCGCCATTGGCGTAGGCCAGGATCAGGTTGGCGTAGTCCTTGGGCGAGGTCAGTTGATCATTGGCATCGAGCATCGAGACCCGGGTCGGGCCGTCGAAGTTGCCCTTGGGCTGGTTGACGTTGGACGCACCAATCAGGGTGCGCACGTCCGCCAGGTTCAGGCCGTTGGCCGCCAGGGCTTCGGGGTTGACCTTGATCCGCACGGCCTGACGCTGGCCTCCGGCAATGCTGACCATGCCGACGCCGCTGATCTGGGCGATTTTCTGCGCCATGCGGGTGTCGACCAGGTCGTTGAGCTTGGGCAGCAGCATGGTTTTGGAGGTGATGGCCAGGGTCAGCACCGGCGTGTCGGCCGGGTTGACCTTGTTGTACACCGGCGGTGCCGGCAAATCCTTGGGCAACAGGTTGGTCGCGGCATTGATCGCGGCCTGCACCTGCTGTTCGGCGACGTCCATGTTGATGTCGAGGCTGAAACGCAGGGTCAACACGGAGGCGCCGCCGGAGCTGGTGGACGCCATCTGGGTCAGGCCGGGCATCTGCCCGAACTGGCGCTCGAGCGGCGCGGTCACGGCGCTGGTCATGACATCCGGGCTCGCGCCGGGATACAGGGTCATGACGCGAATAGTCGGGTAATCGACCTGAGGCAAGGCCGACACCGGCAGCAAGCGATAGGCGATCACGCCGGCCAGGATAATGGCCAGCATGCTCAGGGTAGTCGCTACCGGGCGAAGGATGAACAGCCGCGAGAGATTCATGCGCCGCCCTTTTTCGCCTTGTCCGCAGGCGCCGGCTCAGTGGTGTTGGTCGCCGATCCACCTTGCAGATGGCCAGCAGGACTGGTCGGCACTTGCTGCGGGTCGTTGACCACTTCCACGTCGCTGCCGTCTTTCAAGCGGTCGGTGCCCTCCAGTACCACGCGATCACCGGCGCTGAGGCCTTCGGTGACTACGGTGTTTTCGCCATCACTGGCGCCGATTTTCAACTGCCGAATCTTGACCTTCTTGTCGCCGTCCAGGGCATAGACGAACGTGCCGTTGGTGCCAAACTGGATCGCGGCCGATGGCGCAAGCACCACGCCTTTGAGGGTGTCCGCCAACAGGCGCACATTGACGAACTGATTGGGGAACAGCGCCTGGTCGCGGTTCTCGTAGCGCGCCTTGAATTTCAGGGTGCCGGTGGTGACGTCGATCTGGTTGTCCAGGCTCTGCAGAACGCCGGTGGCTTGCAGCTTGGTATCGCCGCGATCCCAGGCCTCGGCCGGAAGTTTGGCGCCGCTGCGATAGCGAGCCAGCACCACGTCGAGACTGTTTTCCGGCAGGGTGAAGGCGACGCTGATGGGCTGGGTCTGGGTGATGATCGCCAGCGCCGTGGTGTCGTTGGCCGCCACCAGGTTGCCGACGTCGAGCTGTCGCAGGCCGACGCGACCGGCGATTGGCGCACGGATTTTGGTGAACTCGAGATTGAGTTTGGCGTCGTTGACCGCCGCCTGATTGGTCTTGACCGTGCCCTGGAACTGACCGACCAGTGCTACGGCGGTGTCCAGGGTTTGCTTGGCGATACTGTCCTCGCGGTACAGGCCGGTATAACGCTCGACATCCACCTGGGCATTCTTCAACTGCGCCTGATTCTGCAGCAAGGTGCCTTCAGCCTGGAGCAAGGCGTTCTGGTAAGGACGTGGGTCAATTTCAGCCAGCAAATCGCCCGCCTTGACCATCTGCCCTTCCTCGAAAGAGATCTTGATCAGCTCGCCGCCGACGCGGCTGCGAACATTGATGGTGTTCAGCGCGGTCACCGTGCCCAGCGCCTTGTAGTACAGCGGGAAGTCACCCTTGACCGCCGACGCGACACGTACCGGAACCGGACCAGACGCGCCGCCGAAACCCGGACGCATCCCGCCCGCCTTGCCGGTGTGTCCGGCCACGGCTTTTTGTCCCGTGCCCTCTTTCGGCGCAGCGCTGCCGGGCCAGAATTTCCAGCACAGGGCGGCGATGACCAACAGGACAAGCAGGCCAAACAGCCAGCGACGAGGACTACGGGAAGCGGAGGATTGCATTGAGTGATCAACCATTGGGCGCGTGGGCTTGTTTTACATGAGGCTGAACGATAAGCACTGGCGGGTCTTAAGCAAAGCGCCTTTACCGGCAATTTACCTTCGGCTTACGTAACAGGAGATTTATCCAAGACACTGAAACACAAATGAAAACGGCCTGGACAGGGCCAGGCCGTTAACAATTGTAATGTTTTACTTATTTCAGAGCGGCGAGCGCTGCTTCGTAGTTCGGTTCTTCAGCGATTTCCTTGACCAGCTCGCTGTGCAACACGTTGTCGTTCTCGTCCAGAACCACCACGGCGCGGGCGGTCAGGCCTTTCAGCGGGCCGTCAGCGATGGCAACGCCGTAGTTCTCGATGAACTCGGCACCGCGCAGGGTCGACAGGTTCTGCACGTTTTCCAGGCCTTCGGCGCCGCAGAAGCGGGCCTGGGCGAACGGCAGGTCAGCGGAGATGCACAGCACCACGGTGTTGGCGACATCGTTGGCCTGGGCATTGAACTTGCGCACGGAAGTGGCGCAGGTCGGGGTGTCGACGCTTGGGAAGATGTTCAGCACTTTGCGCTTGCCGGCAAAGTCTTTCAGGGTGACGTCGGACAGATTGCCGGCAACCAGGGAAAAGGCTGGCGCCTTGGAACCGGCTTGAGGCAGTTGGCCGTTGACTTGAACCGGGTTGCCTTTAAGAGTGACTTGAGCCATGAACGGAGTCCTTCTGAACGTTGGTGTGAAGAATTTTGAAGAGGTCGAAGTTAACCACGAAATGGTCCGGTGACCTATGGGTGGATACAAATTGTCATGTGTCGGTGCACAAAAACGGCGCACGCCGCACTCCCCTGTAGGAGCTGCCGCAGGGAGAGTGTCAGATTTTTTGTGTGCGGGCCGGTAACAGCCTGCCGTAAGGCAGGCCTTCATTTCACCAAGTTGGCCTGATGAATCGATCTCCGTACAAAACCGCGAACTGATTCATTGCGTTCTTCCAGTCATGGGCCGGACTGCCCCAATTGGCGGTGATATTTTGCAGTGCCAGCCAGATCAGCTTTGTCGCCGCATCATCGGTTGGAAAATGTCCTCTTGTCTTGATGATCTTGCGCAACTGAGCATTGATGCTCTCGATGGCGTTGGTGGTGTAGATCACTTTTCGTATGGCTGGCGGGAAGATGAAAAACGGGATGACTCGGTCCCAGGCACGCCTCCAGGCAGCAGCCACCGTTGGATATTGTTTACCCCAAGGTCCAGATTCGAAGGCATCTAAAGCCTGCTCGGCAACTTCAGCGTTGAGTGCTTGATAAATCGGCTTCAGGGCTTTGGCCAGTTCGCGACGTTTATCCCAGGCCGCGTAATCAAGGCTGTTACGGATCAAGTGGACGATGCAGGTCTGCAGCGTCGTCTGAGGGAACACCGCACTCAAGGCTTCTGGCATGCCTTTGAGTCCGTCAGTGACAGCGATCAAAACGTCTTCGACGCCTCGAGTCTTGAGGTCATTGAAAACCTTCATCCAGAACTTGGCACCCTCGGTCGTTTCAATCCAGATGCCCAGAATATCTCGTGTACCGTCCGGCAATACGCCCAGGGCTAAGTAAATGGCCTTGTTGCGAACCACCCCCTCGTCACGGATTTTGACCCGCAGAGCATCGAAGAAAATGACTGGGTACATGGGTTCAAGTGGTCGCTGCTGCCAAGCACTGACCTCTTCCAGAACTGCATCGGTGACTGAGCTGATGAAGTCATGGGAGACATCTGTGCCGTATTGCTCCGATAGAAATGCACGAATCTCGCGCACGCTCATGCCGCGTGCATACATGGCAATAATCTTGTCATCGAAGCCGGTAAAGCGGCGCTCGTGCTTGGGGATCAGAATCGGAGCAAAGCTGCCATCGCGGTCTCTGGGGATGTCCAGGCGAAGCGGGCCGTCATCGGTCAGCACGGTCTTGCCGCTCTTACCATTACGCTGGTTGCTCGACTCCTCAGGGCGCTGCGCGCCCTGAGGGTAGCCAAGGTGGTGGCCGAGTTCGGCTCCCAAGGCTCGTTCAATCAGCGCCTTTTTGAACGCCATCGAAGCGTCCTGAATGGCTTCGGCACTCATCGGACCGTTCACGAACTGGTCGATCAGCTCTTTTGGAATGGATGGAAGGTCACGCTGGGCCTCGCGGGCCGGTTTCTTTTTGGTCGGCATACATGCACCTCTTCAACATGTTATGCCCGAACACAAAATTTATGACAGTCCCGGCGCAGGCTGCGATCTTTTGATCTTCGATGCCCCTTTCAAAAGCAACATCAAAAGATCGCAGCCTGCGGCAGCTCCTACAGGGATCGGTGGGGTATCCAGGAATTTGTTGCGGCACCGCTGTCGATTCAGCCGGCGATCATTCGACTATAAGTGAAGCATCCACATCCAGCGGAGACTACACCATGCGTTTCATGATCATCATCAAGGCCAGCCAGGACTCCGAAGCCGGCATCATGCCCAGCACCGAACTGCTGACCGCCATGGGCAACTACAACGAAGAACTGGCCAAGGCCGGCATCCTCCTCGCCGGCGAAGGCCTGCAGCCGAGCAGCAAAGGCGCCCGTGTGCGCTTCGCGGGCGACAAGCGCACGGTGATCGACGGCCCTTTCGCCGAAACCAAGGAATTGATCGCCGGTTACTGGCTATGGCAGGTGAAGTCCAAAGAAGAAGCCATCGAATGGGTCAAGCGCTGCCCCAACCCGATGCCGGGCACCGAAGCCGAGATCGAGATTCGTCAGGTGTTCGAGTTGGAGGATTTCGGCACGGAGCTAACGCCAGAGTTGCGTGAGCAGGAAGAGCGAGCGTTTGGGCAAGGGAAGAAGTGTTGAAATTGTAACTGCCAGCTCAAATCAACTGTATCGAGGGAGCAAGCTCCCGCGCCACAAAAAACATCGTCCACAGGGTTACGCCGCGAGAAGCAACCTATCAGTTCTGCTAGTAGACAGCTAAATCGCCGAGGATGAAGCTAAAGCCCTGCCCCAAAGGCTCCGGGAGTTCTTGCGATGCGCGAAATCATGCTTTGCCGTTACTCATACGATCCACTTGACCGGCTTGTCGGGACATTGCCGCTGACCGATAGCGTATCCAAGCGCTTTTACTGCAAGAACCTGCTGGTCACGGAGATTCAGGGCGCGTCGACGTACTCGATTTTCCAACACGAAGAACGACACCTAGCGCAGCAGCAGCGCGATGGCGAAGCGGTAAAGACCAGCTTGCTGGCAACCGATCAGCAACGCTCGGTGCTACTCGCCCTCAATCTGGATCGCCACCAACCCATTTCCTACTCCCCCTACGGACATCGCTCTGCTGACAGCGGTTTAATTAGCCTGCTTGGGTTCAATGGCGAGCGGCAGGACCCGGTAACTGGGTGTTATTTCTTGGGGAACGGTTATCGGATGTTCAATCCGGTATTGATGCGTTTTAACCGCCCGGACAGCTGGAGTCCTTTTGGGGATGGGGGGCTGAATCCCTATGCGTATTGTTTGGGCGACCCGATTAATCAAAGCGATCCGATGGGGCATAAGACGATTGCACAGATATTTCAAGCGCTAGTGCCACAATACCTAAAAAAAGGGACGGATTTCCTCGTTCAAAAAACGGTTTCAAAGGCGACCCGTTCTAGCGTTGACAGCGCGGCAAATCTCTCCGGGCAAACCGAAATAATTGCTACGAATAAAAGTAAGAAAATTGCCACAATGATAAGTGAAAGCGTTACATTAGAACGCACCTTAATACCAAAAAAAATCAAACCATTCACCTTATCAACCATAGATAACTCCACTGCGAAATTTATTGATCTAAAAAACAGTGGCTTGCCATTAGACGCTCAAGGCATACCCAAACCAATACGTCCTTTCAACGCAACCGATGCTTCTGGGCAAGAATATCTACGAACTGATTTTTTTGACGATGCAATAAGTTATTTTCATCATCAGGCTAACGGCACGGGAAGCGCGCAGCACAAAGAAATTATGGCGCGGAACGCAGGCATCGCATTCCTAAGAAGAGCGAAGTACATCCGAAAGTATGGACTCGACGACTATTGATTCCTCCGGGAGGATACCTGCGAGTAGCGGTAAAAGTGATGAGCAGTTTCAAAATGGAAGCTTCCGCGAGACTACAGCGCCTTGCAGCATTGCCTACAACTACGCCAGAATCCGCCGGCTTGTGCGCCTGGAGGGCCGTCGGTAACTTGATTCGCGTCACTGAACCTCAGTGATCGGGTTTAGTAGCCCGGCATGTTGCTTACGGTTGCATAGGTGTCATCCAGTCAGGCATTCGCCTGCATTTGATGGCGGTTGTGTGCATGGCATCTTTGGATGCGCCGGGTTTGGCAACGTACCGGTCTACTAACTTGCGCACAGCTGCCACCCTTTCGTTTAGTAGCGAATGGTTGCAGCCCTACTTGTAGAGGTACGTTGCCATGGTCCAATCGACACAAAATCCACCGGACACCGAGCCGGACGCCATCCCCGAATCCCCCCGTCAACCCAGCCACTTCTTCCTCATCGCCCCCGATATCGACAATCTCACCTTGCTGGAGTACGCGTGCGTGTCCCTGGCCTCGGCGAATATCATGACCAGTGATTTCGCAGCGACGCTGAAGGGGCCGCAGAGCCACACCCTGCTGGGGATTCAGCAGTCGATCATGCTGGGGGAGATGGCGGTGAATCGGGTGCTGGATAATCTTGACCCGCCTTAGCCACCACTTCCGCCTCGCCACAAAAAACGAAAAGCCCGCCATCGTGTTCATACCGATGGCGGGCCTTTCGTTTTCCAATCCCTTGATTTGCATTAACTTTTTAGTACACAAAAACATCGAAAAAGTTGTACAAAAAACCAAAGAATTAAACCCTTGGACTGGCTAACCCCCATTTAGCTGCTAGGTTCAAGAGACGTGTCCTACAGGCCTGATAGCAAAGAGACTACGTCGTAACGGCCGCCAAGTGCCGAGTTGTCCAAAGGAGCCACCAAGGAATCGGGGAATCATGCCAAACAAAATGGGGAACCACGCCTGTCTTTTAGTGGCTTCGCTTGCACCTTTCTTTTGCGCCCACGCGGACAACGCCGAGACCGCCAACAAAAGCAACAATCCGCTGAACTTCGCGCCAGGCATGAGCGCTCAGGACTACTACACCCCCAGGTACTACGACACCAATATCCACACCAATGACCTGCTGATACGCGGCACGCTGCCAATTGCGCCCAACGATTACATTGGCGTGCCGCAGTTAATACGTGCCACGGCACCGATCAGTACCCACCCGGACCCGAACAGTGGCTACAGCACCGGTGAAGGTGACCTGAACCTGTTCGATATTTTTCTGGTGAAGACCGAAGGCGTGCAGTTGGGCATCGGTCCGATGATAACCGCTCCTACTGCCGATCAGGGCGAACTCGGCACTGGCAAATGGCAAGGCGGTTTGGCCGCGGTCGCTATCGACTCTTCACCACGCGGCCTGTTGGGCGCGCTGGTTCAATACCAGAGTTCATTCGCCGGTGACCACGACCGGCCCAACGTCGAAAGCGCAACGATGCAGCCCTTCATCATCCATAACCTGGAAAAGGGCTGGTACCTGCGCTCCACCGGCATCTGGACTTTCGACCTGCAGAACGACACCCACTACATCCCACTCGGTTTGGGTGGCGGCAAAGTGTGGAAAGACGGGCCCAATATTCTCAACGCCTTCATCGAACCGCAATGGACCGTCGAGAAAAAAGGCGATGGCATGCCGCAATTCACGCTGTTCGTCGGCCTCAACGCCACCTTCGGTAAATAAGGAACTCCCCCTATGCACGGTGCCATTCGCGCAGCCGGTTTCAGCCTGATGACGATGTTCGTCAGTTGCGGGGTCGGTGCCCAGGAACTGGATACCCGGATCGGCCAGATAGCCATGGAAGGTGAGCTGCCGGCCCATGAATCCATCGCCAAACTCTATGCCGAACTGGATTTCCAGCAAGCCACCCAGAGTTACTTGTGGGCTTTGCCGCTGGTGTCTTACGCGCAATGGCAGGAAGAGTTCCGCGACAAGCTTGGTGCCCATAGTGGCGACCTGATGGTGCTCGACAGTTACGAAGACAAGCTCGGCGTCATCACCGCCAACGCCACCACGCCCTACATCCTTGGTTTCGTCGATCTCAATGAAACCGGTCCGCTGGTGATTGAGCTGCCTCCCGGCCCGACCGCAGGCGGTATTGGCGATTTCTGGCAACGCGCGATCATCGACATGGGCCAGACCGGCCCGGACAAAGGCAAGGGCGGCAAATACCTGGTGTTGCCACCAGGCGCCGAGCCACCGGCCGATGCTGGCAAGTATTACCTGGCCAAGTCGCAAACCATGAACGTGCTGGTCGGATTTCGCGTGCTCGATCCCGACCCGGCCAAGGGCAAGGCGTTGGTCGAGCAATTCAAGATGTACCCCTACGCCAAGCGCGCCGAACCTGGCCAGACCAAACTGCTCTCCCCCGGCGGCAAAGCCTGGTCCGGCACCCAGCCACGGGCAATGGCGTACTGGGAACGCTTGCACCAGATCATTCAGAAAGAACCGGTCAACGAACGTGATCGTTTTTACATGGCCATGCTTGCCAGCCTGGGCATCGAGAAGGACAAACCCTTCAACCCTGACGACAATCAACGCAAGGCCCTGGAGCAAGGTGCACAAATCGGCGAGCTGATCGCCAAGGCCAATACTTTCGCCAAGCGCTTCCCCGGCGCCCGGTACTGGCCGGACCGGCAGTGGGACACGGTGTTGAACATCACCGATCCTTCCCAGCGCGTTGCCTACTACGACCAATTGTGGGAACGCAGTGCCTGGTTCTACGAAGCAGTGACCAACACCAAAGGCATGGTTTCGAGAACTCCGGGGCTGGGCCAGACCTACCTCGGCGCCTATACCGATGCCAGGGGCAACTGGCTCGACGGCGCCAAGAGCTATCGCTTGCACGTCGGCGCCAACCCGCCAGCCAAGCAGTTCTGGTCGATGACCGTATACGACATCGACAGCCGCTGCCTGATCGACAACCCGCAGCGCAAGGCCGACCTGTCGTCGCGCCAGGATCTGCAAAAGAACGCTGATGGTTCGGTGGACCTGTACTTCGGTCCTACTGCGCCAAAAGGTTTCGAAGCTAACTGGGTGCAAACCCTGCCGGGCAAACACTGGTTCAGCTATTTCCGCCTGTATGCCCCGACCCTGGCCTATTTCGACAAGAGCTGGAAACTCGACGACATCACGGCCGTGGAATGACGCCCCAATGGGCCGTTCTATGGGGTGCTGCGCCTGTACCTGCCTAAACCGGAAGTTGCCAGCGGCCAATGGAAAATGCCGTTGCTGACACCCGTAAACCAACAAAACGAGTAAGTGGAGTCGTTCATGGTCAGGGCTTTTGTTGTACGTCCTTTGTTGGCCTTGTGCATGTTGGGCACCAGCCCGTTGTTACTGGCGGCAGAAGGCGGTGGCGGCCGGCCGATGACCGGCCTGCAGGTATTTTCGAATGCCGGGATCGTGCCCCCGGATCCGGGCTGGGCGGTGTCGTTGAGCACTTTCTGGTACGACGGCGATCTCAAGGGTAACGTCCAGGTGCCAATCGTTGGCGCCCTGAGTACCGGCCTGGACCTGAAAGTGTCCTACACCATGGCCAACTTCACCCATGTCTGGGATACCGGCAAGGGACGCTGGAACTACGCGTCTGCCATCGGCGTGCCGGTGCAGTACACCGACATTACCGCGAGCGTCACCGGCCCGCGCGGTAGAACCCTGGGCACCGAAGACACCGCAACCCAGTTTGCCGACATACTGGTGACGCCCATCGCCGCCGGCTACCATTTCGACGAGGTCAACCACCTCTCGCTCTCGCTGCCGATCTACGTGCCGACCGGCGCCTACAACGATGATCGCCTGGCCAATGCCGGCCAGAACAATTACACCTTCATGCCCACCGTGGCCTTCACCCACCTCTACAGTAAGGGCGGCGAGTTCACCGTGTCCGGGGGGCTTGAGTTCTACACCGAAAACGACGCCACGGATTACAAGAACGGCGACATCTTTACCCTTGATGCCCTGTGGACCCACGGCTTCGGCAACGGCTGGAACGCCGGTGTGGCGGCGGGCTACATCCAGCAGCTCACCGACGACAGCGGATCTGGCGCCAGCAGTGGCTTTCGCGGGCGTTCGGTGGGTGCCGGTCCGACGTTTGGCTGGCAGGGCAAATTCGCCGATGCCCAGGCCAATTTCAATGCTCGCTGGATCCCGGAGTTCGACACCAAGAACCGCCCCGAAGGCAACGGTTTTTCGATCAACCTTACGTTGGCGTTTTTCTAGGAGCAAGCATGAGCGCACTCAACGACCTCAACGCCCTTCAAGCCAGCATCGCCGAAGCGGTGCTGGGCCAGGACCAGGTGATTCGACAGATCCTCCTGGGCCTGCTGGCCAACGGTCACTTGCTGCTGGAAAGCCTGCCCGGCCTGGCCAAGACTCGTACGGTAAAAGCCCTGGCCAAGCACCTGGACGCGAAGATGAGCCGTATCCAGTTCACCCCGGATCTGTTGCCGTCCGACATTACCGGCGCCGAAGTGCTGCACCAGGTCGAAGGCAAAAACGAGATCCGCTTCCAGCCGGGGCCGCTGTTCGGCAACCTGATCCTGGCTGACGAAATCAACCGCGCCCCGGCCAAGGTCCAGGCCGCGTTGCTCGAAGCCATGGAAGAACGGCAGATCACCGTGGCCGGCAACAGCCGTGCGCTGCCGGAGCTGTTCATCGTGGTTGCGACGCAAAACCCGATTGAACAGGAAGGCACCTACCCGCTGCCGGAAGCGCAGATGGACCGGTTCCTGATGAAGGTGCTGCTGGATTATCCGAGCGCGGAAAACGAAAGCCAGGTGCTGCGCCTGTTGCGCGAGGAAGAACAGGCCCTCGGCGCCAAGACCGCCGCGGTGCAAGGCTTCGCCCTGGCCCAGGATGTGATTTTCGCCGCACGCAGGGAAGTCAGTGCGGTGCACGTGTCCCCGGCCATCGACCGCTACCTGATCGACCTGATCAACGCCACGCGCCACCCAGCCGACTACGACGCCGACCTCGGTCGCTGGATCGCCATCGGTGCCAGCCCGCGCGGCGGGATCGGCCTGGACCGTTGTGCCCGCGCCGATGCGTGGTTACAGGCCCAGGACTTCGTCTCGCCGGACAACGTGCGCGCCGTGCTGCACCCGGTGCTGCGCCATCGTCTGCAACTGAGCTATGACGCGGTGGCGGACGGCGTAACGGCCGATCAGGTGCTCGACCGTCTGCTCGACAAAGTCGCGATTCCCGCCTGATGTTTATGAAGAGTGTCGACGGCCTGGTCTACGTCTCTCTGGTGCAGTTGATGGCCCTGGAGTTCAAGGCGCGTGACCTGAGTTTTGCTGCCCGTCAGCCGCAAGGCAGCATCCTCGCCGGCAATCATGCGTCGCGCTTGCGTGGCCGTGGCCTGAATTTCGACGAGTTGCGCCGCTATCAACCAGGGGACGATTTGCATCACCTCGACTGGCGAGCGTCGCTGCGCACCGGCAAACCGGTGGTACGCACCTTCACCGAAGAGCGGGACCGTCCGGCGTTGATCCTGGTGGACCAACGCATGTCGATGTTTTTCGGCTCGCAACGCAGCTTCAAATCCGCCGTCGCCGCCGAACTCGGCGCCCTGGCGGCGTGGATGGTGTTCAACGCGGGAGATCGGGTCGGCGGGCTGGTGTTCAACGACCAACGCATCGACAGCATTGCCCCGCTGCGCAGTCGCAAACGTATCGAAGCGTTGTGCAGCCGCATCGCCCAACAGAACCAGGAACTGAATTCGGCCAACCCGGACGCCGAAGGCGAAGACCAGCTCGACAAAGTCTTGCAGCAGTGCCTGGCCGTGGCCGGCCACGATCATTTGATCTGCATCGTCAGCGACTTTGCCGGCGCCGGCGAGCGCACCTTGCAGCTGATGCGGCAGTTGGCGGCGCACAACGATGTGATCGCCATGCAGGTCTATGACCCATTGGCGCTTAACCTGCCCAAAAACGGCCGCCTGTTGATCACCCAAGGCCAGTTGCAGGTTGAACTGGCGGTGGAACGTCGTCAGGTGCACCAACCGTTGGGCGACTTTCTCAGCGGTCGGCTCAAGGATGTGGCCACGTTGCTGCGGCGCAGCCAGGTGCCGTTGATGATGTTCAGCACCGCCACCCAAGCGCACGAACAACTGCGAGCCGAGTTGGGCAAGCGCGCGGAAGCGCGGCGATGAACCCGAGTGTCCCGAGCATTGAGCAACTCAAGGAGATCTCACTGCCAGCGCCGGTCAGTTACGCGCCGCAGACCTGGGGCTGGTGGGTGTTGCTGGCGGTGTTTGTCGTGGCGGTTCTGCTGCTGAGTGCGCGGCGTTACCGGCAATGGCGGCGGGACCGTTATCGGCGTGAGGCGTTGGTGCGGTTGGCGCAGTTGCAAAAGCGCAGTGATGACCTGAATGCGTTGCGTGAATTGCCGGAATTGCTTAAGCGCGTAGCCCTCTCGATACCGAACACACACAGCCACTGTAGGAGCTGCCGAAGGCTGCGATCTTTTGGCGGCGGCAAGACCGCTGAAGATCAAAAGATCGCAGCCTTCGGCAGCTCCTACAGGGGAGTTGCTGTGGCGTTGGGTGGCGAGGATTGGCAGGCCTTTTTGCAGCGGCACAGTAAACAAGCCCTGCCCGCCAACTTCAGCCAACAACTGTCGCTGCTCGCTTATGCACCTGACGCGGTGTTGCGCGCCATGCCGAACGAGCAACGCCAGCAACTGTTCAACACCTGCAAACTCTGGGTGGAGCGTCATCATGTGGCAGCTTGATTACCCCTGGCTGTTGCTACTGCTGCCCTTGCCGTGGTTCGGTTATCGCTACCTGCCCGATTACCGTGAGGCACGCAGCGCCGTGCGCGTGCCGTTTTTCAGTGCCATGAGCCGCGCGGTCGGCCAGGCGCCGAGTCAGGCCGGCACGCGCACCAACCACTGGCAATTGCTGCTGAATCTGTTGGTGTGGGCACTGTTGCTGCTGGCGGCGGCCCGGCCGGTGTACGTGGAAAAACCCATCGAGCGCCAGCAACCGGTGCGCGACCTGATGCTGGCCATCGACATTTCCCAGTCCATGGAAACCACCGATTTCACCGACGCCAACGGCCAGAAGATCAATCGTCTGGCGGCGGTCAAGGAAGTCGTGCATGGCTTTATCGACAAGCGCAAAGAGGATCGCCTCGGCCTGATCGTGTTCGGCAGTGGCGCGTACCCGCAGGCGCCATTGACCCTCGATCACGCCAGTCTTTCGCTGTTGCTGGACGACAGCGGCATCGACATGGCCGGCCCGAACACGGCGATTGGCGATGCCATCGGCTTGAGCCTGAAACTGCTCGACCAGGCCCATGAGCAATAAAAAGTCGTCATCCTGCTCACCGACGGCAACGACACCAGCAGTGCGATCACCCCGGACCACGCGGCGCAAATGGCCGCGGCCAAAGGTGTGGTGATTCATACCATCGGCATCGGCGATCCTGATGCGTCCGGTGAGGCCAAGGTCAACTTGCAGGGCTTGCAGCAGATCGCCGCAGCCTCCGGTGGCAAGTTCTTCCGCGCCGAAGACCGCAATGCATTGGATCAGGTCTACAGCACCCTCGACAAGCTTACCCCGCATCAAGTGAAAACCCTCAGTCATCAGCCCAAACGAGACCTGTTCTGGTGGCCACTCGGAGCCGCGGTCGCCCTGCTTGCGCTCTACCACTTGTGCTCCATGCTGCGGACACGCTTGTCCATCGCTCGTCAGCGGCAGGAGGCTTGAGATGGACATCAACGTCAGCAACTTCCACTTCCTGCGCCCACTTTGGCTGTTGCTGCTGCCTTTTGCCGCACTGTTGCCACTGCTGTGGCGCCGCAGCCGCGACTTGCAGCGGCGTTTGCGCAGCAAAATCGCCGGGCACTTGCTGCCGCACTTGCTGATTACCCCCCGGGACCAGCAATGGCTACGCCCGGTGCATCTGGTCTGCGCGCTGTTGATGTTGGGTGCGGTTGCCGCCTCCGGACCGACCTGGGAACAGGATCGCCCGGATTTTCTGGAGAACCGTGCGCCGCTGATCATCGCCATTGACCTGTCGTCGTCGATGGACGCCAACGACGTGCAACCGAGTCGGCTGGAAGCGGCCAAGCACAAGCTGCATGACCTGATCCAGCGTCGTGCCGGCGCGCGCAATGCGCTGATTGCCTACGCTGGCAGCGCGCATCTGGTGTTGCCGCCGACTGACGATCCGGCCTTGCTCGACACCTTCATTCAGGCTTTGGGCACCGACCTGATCGGCAAACCGGGGAAAAATGTCGGGGCGGTGATCGATCAGGCCAAGCGCCTGCTGGCTGCGGAAAAAACCCCAGGCACCTTGTTGCTGATCTCCGACGGCGCCGACACCTCGGCCCTGGCGGGTCTGGATAAACAACTGGCCGACAGCGCGCTGCAAGTGCTGATCCTGGCGGTCGGTAGCGAGGACGGCGGGATCATCCCCGAAGCCAACGGTCAGCCACGCACCGACAGCAATGGTCGCCCGGCACTGGGCAGCTTCGATCAGGCAGCCCTCAAGCAGCTCGGATCAACGCTGGATGCGCCGCTGGGTAGCATGACGCTCAATGACGACGACCTGGATTGGGTCGAACTGCACGCCCAGCAGCATTTCCAGAGTGCCAGTGACGAACAGCGCGAGTTGCACTGGAAGGACGCCGGTTACTGGCTGTGCTGGCCGCTGTTGTTGATCGCGTTTTTCAGTGTACGCAAGGGCTGGAGCCTGAACTGGATGGCCGGTTTTCTACTGATCATCGGCATTGGGCTGCACCCTGCACCGGCGCAGGCGAACGCGCTGATCGACGCGTTTCTCACCCCGGACCAGCAAGGTCGCTGGGCCTTCGAACATGAACATTTCCCGCAGGCCGCTGCGCATTTCGTCGACCCGTACTGGAAAGGCATCGCCGCCTACAACGCCGCCGATTTCGACCTGGCCCTGGCGAGTTTTGCGCGGTTGCAAACGCCGCAGGCGTATTTCTACCTGGGCAACATTTACGTGCGCCGTTTCAAATTCGACGAGGCCATCGCGGCCTACACCCAGGCGCTGAAGTTGCAGCCGCTTTTCCCTGAAGCCACGGCCAACCTGGCTTTGTCCATCGCCTTGCAGAAAGACACCGAAAGCGCCGAACAAAATGCCCCCGAGGTCAAACCGGACGAAATCAAGATGGACAAGGCACCGGGCAAGGGTCAGAGCAAAGCAGTGGAGACCGAACAAGCGGCTTCGGATGAGCAGTGGTTGCAGAACCTGACGACATCGCCGGCGAAGTTTCTGAAGCAGAAGTTCAGTTTGCAGGATCAGGCGGGGGCGAAGCCATGATCAGTCTGAGAGACCGAGTCGCGGCTTTCGCGAGCAGGCTCGCTCCCACATTTAATCTGTGTGCACCGCAAATCCCCTGATTGGGTGGAGGCAACGGGCTTACGCCCGTTACCCCTCCCACACCACCGGACGTGCGGTTTTCCGCATCCGGCGGTTGAACAGCTCAGCGAGGTGCTGAGGCGAAGTCCTGCGGCGTCCACAGTCCCCAGCGACGCATCATGTTCAGACTCATCGCCTGCTGCATCACTGGGTGGCGCGCCGCTCGCCAGGCACCGTCGTGAAAACTTACTCGCGCGAGTTGCCGGCTTGCGATACCAAGCCCGCGCAGCTTGCGCATTCGTCCTTCACGGCTGTGCCAGCGTTGCCAGAAACATTTGCGCATGTGTCGGCGAGTCCATTGCGATAACCGCTTGAAGTCGTCCTTCACCCAGCGGAAGTATTCGTACCACCCCCGGATGTAACGGCCCCATTGAGCCACCAGCTCGGTGCTCGTCAGGCTTTGCCTGGCCGACCACAGCTCGCGGACTTTCTTGCGGTATTTCTTCACGGTCTTGCCAGACAGCTGGCCATTCCCTTGTTCGTCGATGTTGTAACCCAGGAAGTCGCGATCCCAAGGCCGCCCCGTGCCACTCTTGCTGGCACTCACTTTGAGCTTGAGGTGTTTCTCTATCCAAGCCGTCACACTGCCCAGCACGCGGTCCGCGCTGCGCTCGCTGGTGACATAGATCACCAAGTCATCAGCATAGCGACAGAAGCTTAGGCCTCGGGTCTCCAACTCTTTGTCCAGAGCATCCAGATAGAGGTTGGCAAGCAGCGGGCTTAGCGGCCCCCCTTGCGGAGTTCCGGCCGTCCTTTTGACCCGCTGACCGTCCAACAGCATATCCGCTCGAAGCGTCTGGCCGATGTACCGCATCAGCCGCTTGTCGCGGACATCCCTGGATATGAGGCTCATCAGCCTGTCGTGGCTGACCTGATCGAAGAAAGCTTCGATGTCGATATCCACAACCCAGGTCTTGCCTTCCAGGACAAAGGCCTTGGCGGCTCGTATGGCATCGAGATTGCTCCTGCCTGGCCGGAAGCCATAGCTGTGTTCGCTGAATTTGGCATCCCACAGCTGTGTCAGGTGCTGTTGAACCGATTGCTGGATCAGGCGATCCTGCGTATTCGGAATGCCCAACAGCCGCTCCCCGCCTTGCGGCTTGGGGATCCTGAGGCCTTTGATAGGGCCCGGTTTATAGGTCCCGTCCAGAAGTTTGCCCTTGATGGCCGGCCAGTGCGTTTGAAGGTGCGCGGTAAGCTCGTCGGTAGTGATTCCGTCGACCCCCGGGGGACTGTCATAAATTTTGTGTTCGGGCATAACATGTTGAAGAGGTGCATGTATGCCGACCAAAAAGAAACCGGCCCGCGAGGCCCAGCGTGACCTACCATCCATTCCAAAAGAGCTGATCGACCAGTTCGTGAACGGTCCGATGAGTGCCGAAGCCATTCAGGACGCTTCGATGGCGTTCAAAAAGGCGCTGATTGAACGAGCCTTGGGAGCCGAACTCGGCCACCACCTTGGCTACCCTCAGGGCGCGCAGCGCCCTGAGGAGTCGAGCAACCAGCGTAATGGTAAGAGCGGCAAGACCGTGCTGACCGATGACGGCCCGCTTCGCCTGGACATCCCCAGAGACCGCGATGGCAGCTTTGCTCCGATTCTGATCCCCAAGCACGAGCGCCGCTTTACCGGCTTCGATGACAAGATTATTGCCATGTATGCACGCGGCATGAGCGTGCGCGAGATTCGTGCATTTCTATCGGAGCAATACGGCACAGATGTCTCCCATGACTTCATCAGCTCAGTCACCGATGCAGTTCTGGAAGAGGTCAGTGCTTGGCAGCAGCGACCACTTGAACCCATGTACCCAGTCATTTTCTTCGATGCTCTGCGGGTCAAAATCCGTGACGAGGGGGTGGTTCGCAACAAGGCCATTTACTTAGCCCTGGGCGTATTGCCGGACGGTACACGAGATATTCTGGGCATCTGGATTGAAACGACCGAGGGTGCCAAGTTCTGGATGAAGGTTTTCAATGACCTCAAGACTCGAGGCGTCGAAGACGTTTTGATCGCTGTCACTGACGGACTCAAAGGCATGCCAGAAGCCTTGAGTGCGGTGTTCCCTCAGACGACGCTGCAGACCTGCATCGTCCACTTGATCCGTAACAGCCTTGATTACGCGGCCTGGGATAAACGTCGCGAACTGGCCAAAGCCCTGAAGCCGATTTATCAAGCACTCAACGCTGAAGTTGCCGAGCAGGCTTTAGATGCCTTCGAATCTGGACCTTGGGGTAAACAATATCCAACGGTGGCTGCTGCCTGGAGGCGTGCCTGGGACCGAGTCATCCCGTTTTTCATCTTCCCGCCAGCCATACGAAAAGTGATCTACACCACCAACGCCATCGAGAGCATCAATGCTCAGTTGCGCAAGATCATCAAGACAAGAGGACATTTTCCAACCGATGATGCGGCGACAAAGCTGATCTGGCTGGCACTGCAAAATATCACCGCCAATTGGGGCAGTCCGGCCCATGACTGGAAGAACGCAATGAATCAGTTCGCGGTTTTGTACGGAGATCGATTCATCAGGCCAACTTGGTGAAATGAAGGCCTGCCTTACGGCAGGCTGTTACCGGCCCGCACACAAAAAATCTGACACTCTCACCCCCGGCGCCCCTTTGTTCGCCCGGACCTTCTTGAGCGCTCGGTGCATATTCTCCTTTTCGACGATCGTTTCCATGCAGGTTTCGCTCAACACGTCTCTATTCCTGTTCCGTCTGCCTGCTGACTCGCCCCTTCCTTGCGCACGTTCGTCGAGGTCCACCCGACTTTCCCACGCAAGGCCATCCCGCTACGTGCCACATGGCATTTCCGGGTGCGGTTTCAAAAGGCTCTCGCTTTGTAGGCAGCAGTCTATGGTGAGTGTTTCTGTTCTTCAGCCCTTCGCTCCGGATCCATTACGACCTTTCTTCACTACTACGGCGTCTGCTGACTTCTCGCGGGCTACGCCCGCGAGATCTCCCCGGGTAAGGTGCCAAAACCTTCGGCTCGGGCCGCCAAGCTCTACCTGATGCGTCTTTCGGTGACCGTTGGATTTCGTGGCTCCCAGCACACTTATCGCCCGCATCCGGCCTCACTGCTTGTTCGTGTTCCTGCGGTCGCGCCTTTGCTACACGCTTCTTTCAGGCTGGCCTCGCGGCTTCCCCCTTGCGTTTCACTACAGTTCTCGTCACTCATTCTGGTCACCACTTTTCAGGTGACTGGTTTTGGCCCATGCCGGGCACACTGGGAGCGAGCCTGCTCGCGAAGGCGTCAGATCTTTCACTACAAAGCTTGGCACCTTGCTCATCGCCCTGATCAGCACAACCACCCTCGCCGCGGAACCCGAACTGCGCGTCCAGGCCAGCCTGCAACCCGCCGACACCGCCATGGTCGGCAGCCTCGTCGAATTGCGACTGGATGTGCTCACCGACACCTGGTTCACCAGCGCTCCCACCCTG
This sequence comes from Pseudomonas sp. LBUM1649, assembly GCF_059716155.1. Taxonomy (NCBI): domain Bacteria; kingdom Pseudomonadati; phylum Pseudomonadota; class Gammaproteobacteria; order Pseudomonadales; family Pseudomonadaceae; genus Pseudomonas; species Pseudomonas sp. LBUM1649. Next base: position 3,092,072 of record NZ_CP166807.1, on the reverse strand, counting down.
CCCGACCTCAAATTGCCCGGTGCACTGGTGCTGCCCTCGGATGGCCACGCCGAACACCTGAACCAGACGCTCGACGGCAAATCCTTCAACGGCATGCGCTACCGCTACTTGATCACGCCAAACGTGGCCCAGACTTTCGATATTGCGCCGCTGACGGTACGGGTCACCCCGGGCCAGGCCACGACTGTGCTCAGTGCGCAAAGCCAACCGGTGCACTTCACGGCGACGCAACCGCCGGGGTTCAAACCCGGCGAGCCGGTATTGGTCGCCCAGGGGCTGCGGTTCAGCCAGCAGATCATCCAGTCGTCCACGCCGCTTAAAGTCGGCGACAGCCTCACCCGGCAGCTTAAGCTTGAGGCTGACGGCGCCCTGGCGATGTCACTGCCGACGCCGTCCTTGGGCGATGTCGCCGGCCTCAGCCGGTACCCGAAAAACCCGCAGGTCAGCACCCTGGATGATGGCCGCGGCAACTTCACCGGTGGCCAGCGCATCGACAGCGTGACCTACCGCATCGACACCCAGGGCCAGCACACCCTGCCGGCCATCGAACTGAAATGGTGGGACACCAGCAGCCAGCAGACACGCACTGCCCAAGTCCCCGCCGTGAGCTTCGACGCCGCTGCCAACAGCGCTTACAAACCGGTGTTCTCGATCACCGAAGACCTGAAAGAGCTCGGCCAGACCCATCGCCTGCACCTCTCGGGCTTTGCCTTTGGCTTGCTACTGCTGCTGTTGAGCGTGGTATTGCTCGCCTGGTTTGCTCGTCCATATGTCCATCGCGGCTACCTCGCCTGGGAGGTCCGCCGCCGTGCCCGCCATGCGGCGTGGCTGGAATCGTCCGACTACGCCTGGCGCCAGATCCCGGCGCAACTTGATGGCCAACCCGCGCAATTGAGCGCCCTGTACCTGTGGGCCCGGCGCAGCCGCAAGGGCCTGAAACTGACCGGTTTCGGGCCGCGTCTGCAAGCGTTCCTGCGCGCGTGCTACGGCCGGCAACCGACCAAAGATCAGGCACTGCACCAACTCAAGAAATCCTTGACTACGCTGCATAGTCAGGCCGAACACAACCAAGAATCAGTCGCTACCGCACTGCGGCCACTCAACCCCGTTCACGAGAAGGATTTCCCATGACGAACCCGATAGCGCACCGCCAATTCCACGGGTTAAAGCTGCTGCTGGCACTGGCCCTGAGCCTGCCATTGCTGGTCCAGGCCGCTGAACCACTGCCGTCATGGAATGACGGTCCGTCAAAAAAGAACATCATCGAGTTCGTACAAGCGGTGACTGATCAAAGCAGCAAGGACTTCGTCAAACCCGAGGACCGTATCGCCGTGTTCGATAACGACGGCACCTTGTGGAGCGAGCAGCCGATGTACTTCGAATTACTGTTCGCCCTGGAAGAGGTCAAGCGCACGGCGGCGCAGCACCCGGAATGGAAATCCACCCAGCCATTCCAGGCCGTGCTGGAAAACGACCACAAGGCGCTAGCCGCCAGCGGCCTCGACGGCATGATGAAAATCTTCGGTGCCACCCACACCGGCATGACCACCGAAGCCTTCGACGACTACGCCAAGACCTGGCTAACCCAGGCCCGCCACCCGAAAACCGGCAAGCCATACACCGAGATGATTTTCCAGCCGATGCTGGAAATGCTCGACTACCTGCGCAGCCAAGCCTTCAAGACCTACATCGTTTCCGGTGGCGACACCGGTTTCATGCGTGCCTTCGCCGAAAAGGTCTACGGCATCCCGCCCGAGCAGGTGATCGGCACCACATTCGTCACCTCGTTTGAGTACAAGGATGGCAAGGCGTCGATCCTGCGCACACCGAAACTGGCCCATAACGATGACGGGCCGGGCAAGCCAGTGAGCATTGACGCCGTGATCGGGCGCCGACCGATTCTCGCGTTCGGCAACTCCGACGGCGACCTGCAAATGCTGCAGTGGACCGCCGCCGGGCCGGGCAAACGTTTCATGGGGCTGGTGCATCACACCGACGCCAAACGTGAATGGGCCTATGACCGCCAGTCGCAGATCGGCCGTCTGGACAAGGCCCTGGACGAAGCAAAAACCCGTGGTTGGACCGTCGTCGACATGGCTGCCGAATGGCGCCGGATCTATCCGTTCGATGCCCCCACACCCGAGCAAGTGCAATAAAAAAACGTAACGCAGGACCGCAATAAACGTTTGTCGCACCGAGCGACGTAAGAAAAAGGAACAAGTCAGATGACTCGCATACGCAATTGGTTACCGAAACTCGCCTTGGTGGCGACCTCGGTAATGGCGATTTCGGCAACGGCCGCGGCCGCCGACAAACCCAATATCCTCGTGATCTTCGGCGATGACATCGGCCAGACCAATATCAGTGCCTATTCCATGGGCGTGGTTGGGTACAAGACTCCGAACATCGACCGGATTGCCAAGGAAGGTATGATGTTCACCGACTATTACGCGGAGAACAGCTGCACCGCCGGACGTTCGTCGTTCATTACCGGTCAGACGCCGTTGCGTACCGGATTGTCGAAAGTCGGTGCCCCCGGCGCTACGGTGGGCCTGCAAAAACGTGACATCACCATCGCTCAGGCGCTCAAGTCCCAGGGTTATGCCACCGGTCAATTCGGTAAAAACCACCTCGGCGACCGCGACGAATACCTGCCGACCAATCACGGTTTCGACGAATTCTTCGGCAATCTGTACCACCTCAATGCCGAGGAAGAACCGGAGCGCCCTTACTGGCCCAAGGACGACCCTGAGTTCCTCAAGTCTTATGCCCCGCGTGGCGTGATCCACAGCTTCGCCGACGGCAAGATCGAGGACACCGGCGCGTTGACCACCAAGCGCATGGAAACCATCGACGACGAAACTACCGCCGCTGCGCAAGCCTTCATCGAGAAACAGGCCAAGGCGGATAAACCGTTCTTTGTCTGGATGAACACCACGCGCATGCACTTGTTCACTCACGTACGCGACTCGATGAAGGGTCAGAGCGGCATGCCCGGCAACGAGTACGCGGACGGCATGCTTGAACATGACGGTGACGTCGGCAAACTGTTGAAAACCCTTGATGACCTGAAAATCACCGATAACACCATCGTCGTCTACACCACCGACAATGGCCCGAACCAGTTCTCCTGGCCGGACGCGGCGACCACGCCGTTTCGCAACGAAAAGAACTCCAACTGGGAAGGTGCCTACCGGGTGCCGGCCATCGTTCGTTGGCCGGGCAAGATCAAGGCCGGGGAAGTCTCGAACGAAATGTTCTCGGGCATGGACTGGTTCCCGACCCTGCTCGCGGCGGCGGGCGATGCCGATGTGAAAGAAAAACTGCTCAAAGGCTGGGCGCCTACCTCTGGCGGCAACAACTTCAAGGTGCATCTGGACGGTTACAACCAATTGCCCTACCTGACTGGCCAACAGCCTAAAGGCGAACGCAAGGAGTTCTACTACTTCAATGACGACGGCATGCTGGTGTCGATGCGCTTCGATAACTGGAAAGCGGTGTTCTGCGAACAGCGCGCGCCTGGCGGCTTCAAGGTCTGGAGCGAACCGTTCGTGTGTCTGCGGGTACCGAAGATTTTCAACCTGCGCATGGACCCGTATGAGCGTGCCGACATAGTTTCCGATCAGTATTACGATTGGCAAACCAAAAACGTCTATCTGGTAGCCCAGGCTACCGCCAAGGCAGCGGTGTTCCTGCAGACTTTCATCCAGTACCCGCCAAGCCAGAAACCGGCCAGCTTCAGTGTTGACCAGATCCGTGCGGCGGTGGACGCAAAAATTGCTGAAGAAATGAAGAAACAACCGGCACAGTAAGACCGCTTGACCGCCGCTCGCCTTCACCGGCGAGCGGCGATCGTTCCCACGCGCAGCAAAGGAATGCCTCAAGGGACGCTCCGCGTTCCAGCTCTCGAAAGGGACGCGGAGCGTCCCGGGCTGCATTCCCACGCAGAGCGTGGGAATGATCAACGGCTGTACTCGAATACTTTTTCAAGGCAACGAACCTATGTCCTCACGTGTCGCCAGCAAGTCGTCGGCCATACCTGCCCCGCATGTCGCCTCCCCGGCGCTGTTGATCCCCGCCCTGTTGCTGTTCGTCTCCGGCGCCGCCGCGCTGGTGTATCAGGTGCTATGGATCAAGCAGTTATCGCTGGTCGTCGGGGTCGAGGTGTACGCCATCACCACCGGGATCAGTGCGTTTTTTGCCGGTCTGGCGCTGGGCGGCTTGCTGTTCGGCCGCTGGGCGGATCGCATCCAGCAACCGGTCCTGTTGTATGCAGGGCTGGAAGTTTTGGTGGCCGTGCTCGGCGTCGGCGCGACCTTCGCCATGAGCCTCGCGGCCAGTCCGTTTGCCTGGCTGGAGCAGCACGTGGGGCTGCTGGCCTGGGTGTTGCCGTTTGCGTTGGTGGGCATTCCCGCGCTGCTGATGGGCGGCACGCTGCCGGTGCTGGTTCGCTCCCTGGCCGCCGACCCGCAGCAGCTGGGCAAGGCCGGTGGACACCTTTACGCGGCAAACACCGCCGGGGCCATCGCTGGCACCCTGCTCGCCGCGTTCGTGCTTATCGCCACCCTCGGCGTGCGCGGCAGTGCCCTGGCCGCCACGATGCTCAACCTGCTGGCCGCTGCGGGTGCCCTGTGGTTCCAGCGGCATCGTTCGCTACCCGCTGAAACCCCGGTCAAACACCACACAGACAAAGCACCAGATCGCCTGGCCCTGTGGCTGTATTCGATTGCCGGCGGCGTGGCCTTGGGTTACGAAGTGGTCTGGTCGCAATCCATCGTTCAATTCATGAGCACCCGCACCTACGCCTTCGCCGTGGTATTGGCGACGTACCTCACCGGGCTGTTTCTCGGTAGCGCCCTGCTCGCCCGTCGGGTCGATCGCCTACGCGATCCCTGGGGTATGTTTGGCTTGCTGATCGCCGGCGCCGGTTTGATCGCATTGCTGGAGATTGCCCTACTCGGACGCTGGCTGGTGCTCGCTCAAAGCGTGGCCGAAGCCTGGGTGCTGTCATTGGGTGCCAGTGAATTGCTGGGCATGAGCGCACGCTTCGCAGTGGCGGCGCTGAGCATCGTGTTCGTACCGACCGTGCTGCTCGGCGCGGCGTTTCCCGTTGCACTGCGCTTGAGCGTCGGGCGCGACCATATAGGGCGCAATGTCGGTGAGGTGGTGGCGTTCAATACCCTCGGCGGGATAGTCGGGGTGATGCTCTGCGGCTTTGTGCTGATCCCGCTGTTGGGCCTGGTTCGAACCCTTGGACTGCTGGCGATTATCGCTGCGGGGATTGGCTACTTTGCCGTCCGCAAGGGCCATGGCGTGAAGAAAGGTCGGCGTCAGGGTGTGATCGCAGTCGGCCTGATCTCGGTAACGCTGGCGCTACTGACCCCAGTGGACAAACTGGCCAGCCTGCTGCCCGGCGCGCGCAACGGCACGTTGGCGTTTTACGAGGAAGGACGCGGCGGCACCGTCGCCGTGGTCACCCAGGGCAAGGGCCAGAGGACGTTCCAGCGCTTGTACATCCAGGGTGTATCCAACACCGGCGACGCCATGCCTTCGCTGCGCTACATGCGGATTCAGGCGCTGCTGCCACTGTTGATCCACAACGGCGAACCACGCTCGGCGCTGGTGATCGGGTTTGGCACGGGCATCACGGCGGGCGCCTTGACGCGCTTTCCGGGCCTTGAACATCGCGTTGTCGCTGAACTGCTGCCATCGGTGGTCAAAGCCGCACCGTTGTTCAAGGGCAACTTCAATGCAGCATCCGATCCGGGTGTCGACGTGCGCCTGCGCGACGGTCGCCAGGAACTGCTGCGCAACCCGCAGCGCTATGACCTGATCACCCTCGAACCGCCACCACCCTCCGCGGCTGGCGTGGTCAATCTGTATTCCCGGGACTTCTATCAGTTAGCCGCCAGCCGTCTAGAGAAACAGGGCCTGGTCGCCCAATGGCTGCCGCTGCCCACGCAGAACATCGACGACTCGCGTTCGCTGGTGCGCAGCTTCCTCGATGTCTTCCCCTACGCCACGCTGTGGACCAGCGAGTTCCACGAGATGCTGCTGGTGGGTTCGCTGGAGCCTATCGAGCTGGACGCCGCGAAAATCACTCAACGCTTCCAGCAAGACAGTGTGCGCAGCACCTTGCAAGACGTCGGTATCGGCTCGGCCGCCGCACTGCTCGCGACCTGGGTGACCGATCGCGCCGGCCTGGAACGCTTCGCCGCTGATGCACCAGCGGTGACGGATGATCAGCCGCGAATCGAATACGCGCCGTGGGTTCGGGCCAAGGAAATCAGCCGCGTGCTGCCGGCCCTGCTGGACTTGCACCAACCGCCAGTGCTGGTGAACGCCGATCAAGGGTTTACCGAGCGAATGAACACCCATCGGCAACGCCTGATGCAGTTCTACCGGGCGAGCCTGCACGCCTATGACGGTGACCGGGATGCCTGGGCCAGGGATGTGCGCGAGGTGATGCGCGGGGATGGGGGGAATCCGTATTTTCGGTGGTTTGTCGGGGAGTGATCGGTTGTCTGTCAAACCGCTTTCGCGAGCAGGCTCGCTCCCACAGTGGATTGTGTTTGTAAACAAATTTTGTGTACGACACAGATCAACTGTGGGAGCGAGCTTGCTCGCGATGGGGCCATCAGCCTCACCGCATCCATCATTTGACAGACGCCGGCCATCCGGCAAAGCTGCACCGAGCTTGAACGCGCGCCTGACGGCAAACGCACCTGGACTACGGAAGTCGTAATGCCGAAACATAAAAATAAAGCAACAAACCCAAACCCTGATTCGCAACCGACCCTGATTCATCGATACCTGTTCTCCGTCACCATTGGCGTCTTGTTGCTGGCGGTCGCGGGCATCGGCTGGTTTCTGTTCAGCAGCCAACCGGCTCCCTCGACCTATGCGCCGGTCAACACACCTGTCTCTCAACCCGTCAGGCCGCAACCGCAACCCGTCGCCGTGGCGCCGGCGACAATGGTCGACGAACAGCAATGCCAGGGCTGCCACAGCGCCCAGGTCAAGGACTGGCAAGGCTCCCATCACCAATTGGCGATGCAGCAAGCCAATGCCGAGACCCTGCTCGGCGACTTCAACAACGTCACCTTCAAGGGCGAAAACGAAATCACCCGGTTCTCGCGCAAGGACGACGGATTCTGGGTCAACACCCCTGGCATCGACGGCAAGAACGCCGACTTCAAGGTCGCCTACACCTTTGGCATCGCACCGTTGCAGCAATACCTGATCGAGGTCGGCGAAGGTCGCTTGCAAGCCCTCGGCATCGCCTGGGATACCGAGAAGCACCGCTGGTTTCATCTCTATCCAGGCCAGGGTGTGACCTTCAAGGACCCGCTGCACTGGAGCAAGCCGAGCCAGAACGCCAATTTCATGTGCGTCGAGTGCCACACCACCGGGTACAAGCGCAATTTCGATACCGCGAAAAACACCTTCGACAGCCAGTGGAACAGCCTCGGCGTCGGCTGCCAGGCCTGCCACGGCCCGGCCTCCCATCATCTGCAATGGACGACGAAAAAAGGCGATCTGATCCATGCCGGTTTTGCCGTCGACCTCAAGGACAAAAACGCGACCGTCGAGATCGAAACCTGTGCCCGCTGCCACTCTCGCCGCGCCCCCTTGGGTGATGGTTTTACCGTGGGCAAGCGCCTGATGGACGACTACCTGCCAAGTGCCCTGACCCGCGAACTGTATGCGCTGGATGGCAAGATCAAGGATGAAGTGTTCGAACACGGTTCGTTCGCCCAGAGCAAAATGTTCGACAAGGGCGTGCGCTGCAGCAACTGCCATAACCCCCACAGCACCGAACTCAAGGCGCCGGGCAATGGCGTGTGCCTGCAATGCCACAACACGGCTGGCAAAACCTCCGTCGAAGGCGTCGACGGCAAAGGCCTGCAAGCGAAGAATTACGACTCCATCGAACACACCCGGCACACCATGGGCCAACCGGGCTCGCAATGCGTGGATTGCCACATGCCCGGCAAGTTCTACATGATCAATGACTTTCGGCATGATCACAGCTTCAGCATTCCCAACCCCGAGCGGGCGAAAAAGCTCGGTACGCCGGACGCCTGCCTGACCTGTCACCAGGGCAAGGCCGGCGACAAGGTTACCGAGCAGTTCAAGCTCTGGAACACGTCCACCGCCGCGCAGGCCCCGCGTTACGACGAAAGCCTGTGGCTGATTCGCAACGGTTTACCCGGTGCCGCGCAAGCCCTGTACGAGCAACTGCAACGCAGCAACCTGCCGGCGATTCAACGGGCGACCCTGCTTGCCGAGTTGCCGCTGTACCCTAGCGAACAGGCGCTGAAACTGGCCACCAAGGACTTGAGTAACCTGGCACCGCAAGTGCGTGAAAGCGCCGTGCGGGCGATCAGCGCGTTCCTGCCGCCACCCGAACGTGCGCCGCTGCTGAGGCCATTGCTGAGCGATCCGGTGAAGGCTGTGCGCATTGCCGCGGCCCGGGATTTGCTCAGCGTGGCACGTAATGGCTTGGGCACGGCTCAGGACAACTGGAACGCGGCCATCGCCGAGTACGAGAGCGTGCAAAAGAGCCTGGCCGAACGCGCCGAAGCCAACCTCAACCTGGCCATGCTGTATCAGGCCAGCGGCCGCAGTGGCGAAGTCGAAGGTTTGTTGCGCACATCACTCAAGCGCGACCCGGACTTCCACCCGGCGCTGGTGACACTGGTGCAATGGTTGGAAGCCAACGGTCAAGGTCAGGAAGCTCGAGCGCTTCTGGCGCAAAGCCTGAAGGAACACCCCGACGCCGCACTGCTGCAACACACCCAGGGCTTGTCGCTGGTGCGTGCCGGCAAATCCGAACAGGCCATGCCCTTCCTGCGCAAAGCCGCACAACTGGAACCGCAGAGCGCGCAATACGGCTATGTACTGGCCGTGGCCCTGCATGACAGCGGCAAGGTCGATGCCGCCTGCGAAGAGCTGGAAAGGCTGTTGAAAGTGCAGCCAGCCAACCGCAGTGCGCGGTTGGCGCTGATCCAGTACTACCTGGATAACGGCCAGGAACCGAAGGCTCAGGTGCTGTTGCAGGGCTGGAAGAAAATGAACATGGGGGATCCGGCGTTGAAGTGATCGTCGAGGCGCGGGAAAGTCAAAAGATCGCAGCCTTCGGCAGCTCCTACAGGGAAATGCGGATTCCTGTGTAGGAGCTGCCGCAGGCTGCGATCTTTTGATCTTGGGGACGCTGTTACCGCCGCCGAAACAACGGCCGCGGCTCAATCACCGACCGCCCATACAACACGCTCATTCCCGCCAGCCCCTTGAGCGCATCCTCGGCAGATTTGTCTTCACGCACCGCAAAGCTGTCGAATCCACATTGGCGCATATGACTGAGCTGATCGCGCAACACATCACCAACGGCACGCAACTCCCCGCTCCAGCCCAATCGAGTGCGTAGCAAATAGGCCTGGCTATAGGCTCGACCCAGGGCTTTCACCAGAATCTTGATCCGCAACTTGTACTTGTTGTCCCGCCGGCCATGGCGGTTATACACGCGCAACACCGCCTCGACGTATGACAGCAGGTGCTGCCACGGCAAGCCTTCGCGAATCTGCAAGCCAAGGATCGGCGTGCGCCCGAGGCCCCCACCCACGATCACCCGCAGCAGCATTTGTCCGTCGTCGCCAGGGTAAAGATAGAGGCCGATGTCATGCATCATGATTGCCGCGCGGTCCTGCTCGGCCGAACAGATGGCGATCTTGAACTTGCGTGGCAGGTAGAGGAATTCCGGGTTGATGGTCGACCACTGCCGCAGGATTTCCGCCAGCGGGCGCGGGTCGATCATTTCGTCGGCCGCGACCCCGGCAAAGGCTTCGGTGGTGATATTGCGCACGCAGTTGCCGGAGGTCTGGATGGCGTGCATGTGCACCTGGCCAGGCGTTCGAGGATGTCCGGCACCTGGGCCAGTTCGATCCAGTTGAACTGCATGTTCTGCCGCGTCGTGAAGTGGCCGTAGCCGCGATCGTAATCCCGGGCGATGCTCGCCAGCGTGCGCATCTGCCGGGCGCTCAGCGTGCCGTAGGGAATGGCGACGCGCAGCATGTACGCATGTTTTTGCATGTACAGGCCGTTTTGCAGGCGCAATGGCAGGAACTCTTCCTCGCTCAGTTCGCCCGCCATGAAGCGTTCGACCTGATCGCGAAACTGCGCAACACGCTCGAACACCAGTGCCCGGTCATAGTCGTCGTGCTGATACATGGGGCTACCTCATCAGGATTTGGCACAAAACCCTGTAGGAGCGAGCATGCTCCGGGCGGCGTTCCGATGAAGGACGTGAGGGCGCCACGTTCATTCAGGCAGCCCTCGTCATCTTTAACGACCATCGCGAGCATGCTCGCTCCTACAGGCTCGTTGTGAGGTAGTGACTATGGACGTACGCTTATTCGCATTGCAGATTCAGCTGATGGTGAAAATACCGTATCAGAGGAAGACCAGCAGGCTGGGGCGACTTTGGATCTGATCCCCACAAATCAATTTTTCCTTAGCCTAATGTACTTGCGTCCGTTGCACACCAGCCTGATCTCGTCTGCGAATGACCCGCAAGCAGCGTAAACACATTTATATGGCAGCGGTTAAAAGCATTAACGCAGTGTCGCCTGAAGTCGCAAAAAAGGGTGGATGAATTTCGACAGCTGATCAATTCCACCCTGAAAAGCTCTTGAGCTGGCCAGTTAGTAACGCATATCGAACTTACCCGTAAATTTCTTGCCTCCTATTGTCATGTAGAAAAACTTTCCTTCGAGTCTGTTATTGCTGGGCGTGTAGGTGGCTTCCACTGCGCCGCTCACACCTAGATACATATTGATTGGCCCATCATTTGAACCAATAATCAGGCCAGCCATCGCTTTGCCTTCATTATTTGGATAAATAGCGACGTCGTAGGTTTTACTTATACCGACTTCCATATTAGAGGGTAATGACAGCGCAAATGCATATTCACGACCATAGCCAGTTGTATTGAATCCATGAAACGCCAAACCAGCCCCAGGCCTATACGTTTCGAGCTCAACACGGTCCGCTTCAAACTCACGGGGCAGTACCGGATCAGGTAAGACAGCCGAAAAGACTCCTGTACTCATCGGAGCTTCGGTTACCATGCTAAATTCGCTTACATCAAATACGCCCTCAAATACCTCACCTTTAATGGCTTTAAAACCAAATTTAGCTTCCAGGCGCTGCGTGGCATGGGAGTATGTGAATTCGATAGAGCCCGAAGCACCCTCATAAGAGTGAAAGCCACCCTCCCCGGTAATGTAAATCAAATTCACACTGACAAGATTACTTTGTGGACCAATGGTCATCTTTGAAGCGGGCGTATCCAGGACACCATTGGGAATACCGAAACTGAAATAATAAGATCCTTCCGGACGTTCTTTTTTTGCGATCACCTGCAGTTTCGGACTGGATAGCCGCAGCTCGATGCTGTCAGACACTACATAACCTGGTGAAAATGGGAGCTCACAAGTCAACTGCCCATTACCTTTTGATATTTTCAGAAATTCATTTGAAAGTTCGATAAGCATTGTGTAACCCCTTGTGGTCGTGAGGATGAACCTGCGCACAGGGTTGTAGTTTCAAGAAATAAATAATCAATCACAACTGTCAAATCTGACAGGGGTTTATACGTTTTTACATCATCAGAGCGCGGCCTCATAACCAAACTCAATTTCGGTCGACTTGTTGTTGACAAAAAACTCCGAAAGGACGACTAAAATACCGGCGCTCAATATTAGCTTATGTTGTGGCATCTGTCACTAGCAGATCTGCTAGTGGCGCCGCGCGGTGAAACCGACTAATCATTGACCGCACTATTCACCCAGGAAGGACACTATCATGAGCGGCAACGAGCAAAATCCGGCAAAAACAACTGAACCCGTTCGCGCATCGTCCCCAAATAGCGCGAATGAACGCGCCGCACCTGCCGTCGACTACAGCCGATGGATGACTGATATCTGGTCGGAAATCGCCGACCTTAAAGTTCATCACACTTTATTACCGGCAACTCATAATGCCGGAGCTGACATGGAGCAACTCTGGGGATTTGAAGAACTATTCGCAGCTTGCCAGGACGACACTTTCAGCTATCAACTCCATAACGGCGCACGTGTCTTCGACCTTAGAATTGCCGACTATAGCTATAATAAACCTGTCGGACGCAATGGCTCAAAACTTGTCGAAGAGGTAGGATTCGAACATATGATAGTCACAGGACGCTACCTGCAAGATTGCGTGGAAACGATCAGGACATTTGCTGCAAACAACCCTAAGGAGCTGATTATACTTTCCATAGAATCGTACAAAACGGGCCAGGTCAACGACAGCATAGGCAGATGCCAACGTTATCTGGCTCCTCTCAACAATCTGTTGATACCGCCAAGCGCAAAAAATATGACATTAAAACAAATCAGCCAAATTCACCCCGGTCGAAGTGTGATTATTGCGACGCCTGATAGTCTTATGACAGCGAATTACTGGCCGGCATTCGGTAAAAAGTGGGCCGGCGTAGACTCAAGCTTGTCTAGACTGGTGGAATATACTGAAGAGCATTTTAAACATATCTTACAGGGCAACATAGCAGCCGCTCAATATCCTTGGATCTTCAATGCACACGCGCGCAATGCAAATGGCCCCCTACGCCTGACATCCAGCAGTGATTACTTCCGCAAGTTTTTCGACCCCACTCTAAATACAGGGATGTTAGCCAACATCGTCAATGTTGACTTTTTCAAGGGGACCGGTCTCGTTGACTTCTGCATTGACATCACCAAAAAACGCGCAAAGCAGTATCCATTTCCAACCCCACCAACAGGACTTTCTGCCGCTCAGATAGATATGACTGAGCAGGTAAGGCTCACTTGGAACGCGCCTACAGATGGCCAAGTACATTATTATGAAATTTCCGCGAACGGAGAAATCACAAAAACCCCGCACATCACCACAGGCATTTTGGAGACGGTTCCCCCTGGCAGTTACACCTATAAAGTTCGCGCGGTAGATGCGCTTGACAGGCGCTCCGACTATTCTTCAGAATTTATACTTCATGTTACAGATATTGCTCCGCCCAGCACGCCTGGAAAATTTAGGCCCTCAGATATCCGCATGACTTCCGTCAAGCTCACCTGGACACCATCCCATGATGTTAGTGGTATTAAAAGATACGAAATCAAGTGCAACGATGCAGTCCTTGATTACACTTCAGAGCTATTTTATTCATTACAGAATCTTGATCGCGCATCCGAATACCGTTTCGAGGTACGGGCCGAAGACAACGTCGGGTTTTATTCAAAACCCGCATCAATAACATTGGAACGGCGACCTGGACCACCTACTTTGCCATCGTTCACAATCGACGAACTTGAATGGTCACCCGGCAAGCATTTTGGAGTTTTAGAGTGGAAGGAAAGCTACTCCTCTAATTTGGATTATGACTATCAAGTAAAAATAACTCCCGGATCCGTTATATACATAGCCAAATCTGCTTTGGCGCACTGGATGCTCGTTGACGAGGGTACTGCCTACACCATTGAGATTCGTGCTCGCCTTAGAGGTGGTGAAGAGTTGTCTGATCCTCTCATCCACACCTTCACTGCTGACACCTCTGTTCCGGGAAAGCTCAGCAACCTAAACAGCATTATTACCTCCGAAACATCTGCGACATTGACTTGGGCAAAAGAAAACAACAACGGTGGGTATGCCGTTTCGATCAATGAAGGAGCACCAGCTTTCATTTCTCCCTCAAATTCCTTCACCACACACAAGATGATTCGTGGAGAGAATAATATCGGCGAAGTCTGGGCTGTAAGCCCGCTCGGTGTTCCCGGAGAGTCCAGCGCCATTATGCTCAGTGGAGGGCCAACCAGACCTGGTACACCGGAGGTCAGCAAACTTACCGCCACATCAGCAACGATTACCTGGACCCCTTCCGCTAGAGCTGCGGGCTATGAGATCTCTATAGAAAATTCCCCCCCGATTGTTATCAGCCAGCTCAGCCACACCTACACAGACTTGAAAGAAACAACCCCATACACAGTTAAAACCAGGGCAGTGGATAATGATGGACGTTTTTCTCCTCCGGTCTACGTGCAATTCACGACCAAGAAAGAGGACGCTTCTCCTCCTCTTCCGCCGACCAATCTTCACGTAACTTTCAATCAGAGCAAAATAGTGAAGCTCGCCTGGGATGCTCCGGAACCAGACTTGGCGGGGTATGTCATCACGGTGCTAGGAAAACCAAAAAACGTCAGTGAGACGAACTATACAATGTACAATATGGTTCCCGGTATCCCGTTTATCATCTCGGTCCAATCCAAGAATTACGCAACTCTTCTTTCAGAAAAGGTTTTCATAACCGTTATTCCGATCCTTTAGTCTCAGTTACGCCTAGGAAGACTGCAATTACCAGCCGGCTCAGCCCCTCCATGGAGGGGCTGAGTAGGTTGAAACCAGACCTCCTTAACTGTCAAAGGATTGATCGGAAACAGACTTTCAGCCTCGCTCCCGGGGGATCAAACTCTGCAGTTGCTGCGCTAAAAAGTTCGCATCAAACACGAAGATATCCGGGTCTTTCAAGCCATTGGTCTTGCGCCATTGCCAGCTGCTCGATGGTGGCAGGCACACCAGCGAAATGCTGCCGTATCGCGCGGCCGTCAGCCCCATCACGGCGAGTGAAATCTGCCCACCCGCGCCCATCACGTCTGGCACGAACTCCACGGGTTTGCCCGCGATCAAAATGCTCAGCTTTTCGGTCTTGTAGGTCGAGGTCTCGACGGGCACGCTTGGGCCCGAGGCGACGTACGCCTCGCGGCTCACCTCCAGCAAATTCGGCGCCAGGACCGGCTCCAGCCACTGCTGGATCTGATCGAACAACTCACCAATGTGCGTGACCCACTCGGCCGATTGCGTCTCAAACAGCTGCTTTTTGTGCGCTTCGCTTTCTGCGTAGTGACGAAGCATTTCGCCCAGTTGCCGTACGTCGTCCATTGCAGTGTTCCCTTGATTGAAGCGGTGCTGCGGATCTAGAGCATGGCAGATGCGCGCAGCCGACGTACGACTAAAAGCGCGAGCGGTATGGCTCAGTACCACGTGCACGCCAGGGCGGCGCTGGCGTTTGCCCTGGACGAATTCATCAAACGAAATTTGGCATGCGGCGCAGGCGCGCCATGCTCAAGGTATCGACGAATACGCCATCACGCACCGCGTAGTCGCGAAACAGCCCTTCGGTTTCGAAGCCGAATTTGCGGTACAGGCCGATAGCGGCTTCGTTGTCGGCATACACGCTCAGTTCGACCCGACGCAGGTTCATCCAGTTGTCGGCGATATCCAGCGCCGCTGCCAGCAGTTTCGAGCCCACGCCCTTGCCCTGCCAGGCTGGCGCCACGCCCATGCCGAAACTGCCGGCGTGACTGCGTCGGATACGTGAAAACTGTTCAAGGCCAAGCTCGCCGACCACGACGCCCTGATGCAGCGCGACCAGTTTGACCGAGCGTTCGTTGTCCGTTTCCAGGCGTTTGCGCCAGACTTCGACGGACTGAAATGGCATTTGCAGCACTTGACGGGTGACCGCTGGGTCGTTGTAGAGCGCGGTAACGCCGTCGAGGTGGGATTCGTTGAAGCGTTCGAGGGTGATGGCAGCGTCAGTGAGCGGCATGGGTGATTCATCCTTGATGCAGACATGGCCGGTCACTCTATAACGCATCCTTCATGAAAAAAAACCCCTGTAGGAGCGAGCATGCTCGCGATGGTCGTCAACGATGACGTGGGATGCCTGACACCCCGGGGTGTTCTCAGGTTCTTCGCGAGCATGCTCGCTCCTACAGGAACCAGTCCCGCCGCTCTTCGAAGGTGCTGAGGATCAACTCGACAATCGTCTGCACCTGCGGATCGCCCTGGGACTCGGCGTTAACCGCCAGCCACACCTGGCGTTGCATCGGCTGGCTGAACAGCCCCGACAAGCCGATCAAGCCGCGATCGAAGCGACTCATGTAGCCGGGCAACAGGCCGATGCAGGCGCTGCAACGGATCATCTCCAGCATCAGTTCATAGGAATGCAATTGCACAACCCCGGCCAGGCGCTGGTCGACCAGATCGTGCCATGGCCGAAAACTGTCGATCTGCCGATCATGCTGCCATTGCACCAGCATGAAGTCGGCCAGGTCATCGAGACTGTCCGGCCGCGAAGCGACCCGTGAATAGCGCTTGGCGATGTGGGGAACGTAGTCGAGTCGCGCCAGGCATCGTGGTTCGCTGACGGCGAAACTCGGTCCCGGCAGCGGCGATTCGGTACCCGCCAGCCACACCACGACATCGGCACTGATGGCCTGCAGGGACAATTCGCTGTCGAGGGTAATGATGTCCAGGCGCGCACTGGCATTGCGGCGCAGCAACGCCACAAGGTCGCGACCGAGGATGTCGTGCAGGATCGTCTCGGCAACGGCCAGCCGCACCAGGGGTTGCTCGATCACCGGCAGCTCGCGTTCATGCGCCAGGGCGGTTAGCTGCTTGTGTAGTTGCAGGCCGTCACGACTGAGCACCAGGCCGTTCTCCGAAGGGCTGAACAGCGAACACTGCAATTGCTTTTCCAGCTGCGCCAATTGCTTGCGCAACCGGGTTGCCTTGATGTTGAGGCGGCGGGCCGCCTGCATAAAGCAGCCGCAACGGGCGATGACGCTGAAGCACTGCGCCAGCAACGGATCGATCTGCGCCGCGCGAGTGCGCCAGGACGTGGTTTTATCGAAGGATGAGGGATATTGCGATACTGGCTGATCGCCGCTGGTTTCCATGAATGACATCGATGACTCCCTGTCGATCTTTCACTGGGAGCTCCATCCTGCGCATCGTCCATGAACGACGTGTGACAACCGCTCAGGCGCTGGGCGTCTGGCGGAAACTCACTGCCAGTCGATTCCAGCTGTTGATGGTGGTAACAGCGATGGTCAGGTCTACCAGTTCACTTTCGCTGAATTTCGCCCGGGCTTGCTCGTAGACAGCGTCCGGCACATGGTTCTCCGAAAGCAGTGTCACCGCCTCGGTCCAGGCCAGGGCGGCGCGCTCGCGCGGGTTGAAGAAGTTGCTGTCGCGCCACACCACGATGGAGTACAGACGGCGGTCGGTCTCGCCCAGGCGTCGGGCGTCTACCGAGTGCATGTCGGTGCAGAACGCACAGCCATTGAGCTGCGAGGCACGGATCTTGACCAAGTGCAGCAACGCCGGCTCGATGCTCAGGCTGCTGGTCAGGGCTTCCATGGCGATCATCGCTTTCATCGCCTTGGGCGAGGCGCTGTAGTAATCCAGGCGAGGGTTCATGGAGCGACCTCATGTAGCGATGATGTGCCCCCAAAGTAGTCGTTGTTAACGATGCGTTACAGATCCAATTGCGCGAATTATCCGTGGACCACCTGGCCCCAGACCAATTGGCGGTTTTTCCACCACACAACTACTGCACAAACGCCCGTTGAGGTTAATCTGGCGCGATGCACACGCGCCTCAATTGCCATGGAGCCTTGCCGGTATGGAACTACACGTTGTCATTAACGGACGCAAGGACCTGGCGGGGCAGTTGTACACACAACTGCGCAGCGCTATCGAATCGGGCCGCCTGGCAGCCGGGACGCAACTGCCACCCAGCCGCCTGCTGGCCGAGCAACTGGGCATTTCACGCAAGACCATTTCCGATACCTATGCCCAGCTGACCTATGAAAACTTCCTCACCGGGGTGATCGGTAAAGGCACCTACGTCAACGCTCGCACCTCTAAAATCGAGCACAAACAAAGCCATAGCGAGCTTGCCGGCTTCGAGGTGATCGAATCCTGGCGCAACCTGCCGGTGTTTCTGCGTCATCCGACGCTGGAAGGCTCGCTGCGTTATGACTTCATTGGCGGCGCCACCAGCAAAGGCCAGTTTCCCCAGGACGACTGGCGACGCTGTACGTCCCATGCCTTGCGCCAGATTGCCGGGTCCAAGGGCTTCTACAGCCTGCCCGAAGGCCTGCCGGCGCTGCGCAATGCCATCGCGCAGCACATCGCCTTTTCTCGCGGGGTCAATTGCCAGGATGAGGACGTGGTGGTGTGCAATGGTGCGCAACAGGCGCTGGATTTGATTTCACGAGTGCTGACACGTTCGGGCAGCCTCGTCGCCATGGAAGATCCCGGTTATCCGCCGGCGCGCCTGTTGTTCGGCACCCATGGCGCCACGGTGATTGGCGTCCCGGTGGACGCCGAAGGCATTGTGGTGGAGAAAATCCCCTTCGGAACGCGGCTGATCTACGTTACCCCATCGCACCAGTTTCCGCTGGGCATGCCCATGAGCCAAGAGCGCCGTGTCGCGCTGCTGGCACGAGCCCATGAACTGGGGGCGATCATCATCGAGGACGACTACGACAGCGAATTCCGTTATGAAGGCCGCCCCACGGACTCCCTGCAAAGCATGGACGAGCGCGGCATCGTCGCCTATGTCGGAACCTTCTCGAAAACCCTGCTGCCAGAGCTTCGCCTGGGTTACGCGATCCTGCCGCCAGCGATTCTCGAGGCGGTGGTGCGCGCCAAACAACTCACCGACCTGCACACCTCCACCCTGCCCCAGTGGGCGCTGGCCAAATTCATCGCCGAAGGCTGCCTGCTCAAGCACATTCGTCGCTGCCATGCCATGTATGCGGGCAGGCGTGAGCGGATCCTGGCGCGCATGGCCGGTGATCTCGCGCCTTGGCTTGAAGCGGTGCCGACCACGGTGGGTTTTCACATGGTGGTGCTGTGCAAGGTAGCGATCGACGTGCCACTGGTGATCGAGCTGGCGAAAAAAGTAGAAGTCGGACTCTATGCCATTGACAGTTTTTTCTACCAGCAAGCGCCCCAGGCCGGGTTTTTCCTTGGTTTTGGCGCTATCGAGACCCTGGACATCGACATCGCCCTGGACCGTCTCAGAGATATTTTGCAGCAGGTTGCCTGATGGATTGGTCTGCGATTTTATCCAGCGATTGGCTATTGGTGGTCCGGGGGTGCAGGCCTATCCTGCATAGGCGTTATCCCTCAATGAGCAGGATTCGTCCGGCCTGATTCAGGAGTGTGAGCAATGTCCTACAAAGTGATCAATACCGTAAAGGTGCAGGCTGTCGCCGGGCGCTCGGACGAACTGGGTAAGCAACTGCAAAAGATTGTCGATACCCTGCGCGAACTACCCGGCTGTGAATCCTATATGGTCGACCGCTGCCCTGAGGACAGTAATCGCTGGACTGTCAGCGCCCACTGGCAATCGGAAACGGCCATGCAATCGCATTTCAACAGTCCCCAGGTGCAAGGCTTCATCGACCTGATCGATTGCCAGCTGGCCAACGCCGTCGACTTCAACAGCTTTCCGATCAGATAAGACACGGTTAAAGATCGCAGTCCTTGGCAGCGCTTGCAGTGTATGGGTACCTCTGCAAACGTTACCGGGGACTGCGATCTTTTTCGTTTCAGCGCCGCGCATTGGTCCCCTGGCCTTCCCGGAAAACTGATCGTTAAACCCACAGCCATAAATAAAAACGTCCGAACTCTTGATTTGGGCGTTTTTATATCATCAGGCAATTAACCGCCCTCCGTTAAACCGAACAAAACTATTGGTCAATGGATAACTGCATGGTTTGGCTATTTCATTCATCGGCGCACGGTTTAGTCTGGAGTGACTGCCGACCCTATGCGGCAACTGTAACTTTCCGACCGAAGTTGTTTCACGGGAGAAACACCATGAAACTTGCGTTTGTCAGTACATTGACCATGACCGTTCTAATAACCGGATGCTCGATTCCCACGGCGCCTTCAGCGGTTACTCCGCTAGACGGTATGTTCACGCAACCGGTGGGTCGCAGCAGCGCAACGAGCATTCCCAACGGTAGGGATGTAACGCTTGGCATCGTGTACAGCCGCAATACCCAGGCCAACCGCGCCTACCTGCAAGACTACCGGGCTAATGCCGGCACCGGTTTCGGCCAGAGCCTGCTGGTGCAGTCGATTCATGACGCCTATGTGGCCACGTCAAAACCCGATCTGGCGGTGGACTGGGTCAAGGCCTCTCTAGACCGGCAATTTGGATCGGTAACGGTGTACCCGGACATGCGAAGCCTGCAGGCGGCAAAACCGGATGTCGTCGCCATCGTCGACAGCCGCAGTCAATTGATCACCTCGCGCAGTTCGGATGTCGAGGCGAATGTCAGTGTGGACTTCTACGATAAGAACCTGAGTTACATCGGAACTGCAAAAGGGCATGACGCGAAGGCGCTAAGTCCTGTGTGGGCGGACTTTAAACGCAGTGAAGAGATTGTCGCTGACATTAAAGAGCAACAGAATGTGCAAGTAAGGGCATTGCAGAAGTTTGACCAGTCGCTCAGTAATTTATTGACCAAGCCGACAGATAAGGTGTCGATGCTTGATAGTAATATGGGTCAGAAGTTGTATTGATCTCACTGCCCCCTTCGCGAGCAGGCTCGCTCCCACATTAGTTTTGTGTACGCCGCAAACCAATGTGGGAGCGAGCCTGCTCGCGAAGAGGCCCGTACAGACGCTACAAAACCCTCAGACAAAAAAGCCCCGCATCTCTCGATGCGGGGCGTTTTCATTCAACGCCTGATCAGGCCGCCGGTTCCAGCTCGACGCTGGCGTTGGCAGTGACAGGCACCACCGCTTGCCCGCTCAACGCCAGGTCCAGCAGTTCGCGGTTGGCCACCGCGTACATGGCGTAATCCGTACCGCTGGCGGCACGAATCTCCACCAGCATGGTGCGCCAGCGTTCGATCATGCTTACGTGCTGCGCCATCCACAGGGAGAGTCGTGTTTCCACGTCCTGGGTGCCATCGCCCTGTTGCAGGACCGAGATGGTGATCGCACGTTGTTGCCAGTCGACGTCATCACGGAACGCTTCACGGGCCAGGGCCTGCCAGTTGTTTTCCACCGGCAGGGCACTGATCTGTTGCAGGTACCAGGTGATGTCCAGCGCGCTGCCCACGGCGAAGTAGGCCTTGGCCACGTCCGCAGGGTCCTGGCCGGTCACGTCGGAGGCCTCGATGATCGGCAGCAGCGTGTACAGGTGCGAGGTGCCAGCCACCATGCGCGCCAGCAACTCCGGTACACCGGCTGCGACGTACGCCTGATAGCGGGACTGCCAATTCTCGCGGATCTCGCCACTGAGCAGTTCGTCGAGCTTGAGACCCAACTCCTTCAGGTGCGGACCGAAGTGCGCGACGTCACGGGCAGCGTTCTGCTCGTTGCGACGGGCACGCAGGAACCAGCGCGTGGCGCGACGGCCCAGGCGCATCAGCTCGTCCATCAGCTCCAGTTGCACGTCGGCGGACACCTGGTAGTCCAGGTTTTCAATCTGACGGAACCAGTGCGGGAGGTGGAAGATGTCACGCACGATTACGTAGGCACCGGCCACGTTCGCCGGGCTCATGCCGGTCGACTCTTTGAGTCGTTGCACGAAGGTGATGCCCATGTGGTTGACCAGATCGTTGGCGATCTGGGTGCTGACGATTTCGCGCTTCAGGCGGTGACGGCGCATGGCTTCGGAGAACTTGCTCACCAGGGTCGGCGGGAAAGCGGTTTCCATGTCGCGGGTCAGGTAGTCGTCGTCCGGCACCAGGGAGCCCAGCAACTGCTCCTTCAGGTCGATCTTGCTGTAGGAGATCAGCACCGACAGCTCGGCACGGGTCAGGCCATGGCCTGCCGCGACGCGCTCGTTGATCTGGTCTTCAGCCGGCAGGAACTCGATGGCGCGATCCAGCTTGCCGCGACCTTCCAGATCGTTCATCAGACGCTTGTATTCGGCAATCCGCGGCAAGGCACGACGAGCCGCCAGGGACAGTGCCTGGGTCTGCTTGTAGTTGTTGCCCAGCACCAGGCCACCGACTTCGTCGGTCATGCTCGCCAGCAACTGGTTGCGCTGCTTGTCGGTCATGTCGCCGGCCTGAACAACTTCGTTCAGCAGGATCTTGATGTTCACTTCGTGGTCGGAGCAGTCCACGCCACCGGCGTTGTCGATAAAGTCGGTGTTGGAACCGCCGCCGTTAAGGCCGAACTCCACGCGACCCAGCTGGGTCATGCCTAGGTTACCGCCCTCGCCCACCACCTTGCAGCGCAGTTCGTTGCCGTTCACGCGCAGTGCATCGTTGGCCTTGTCGCCAACATCGGCGTGGCTTTCGCTGCTGGCCTTGACGTACGTACCGATACCGCCGTTCCACAACAGGTCCACCGGTGCCTTGAGCAAGGCGTTCAGCAGTTCGGTCGGGGTCAGCTTGTCAGCCTTGATGTCGAAGCGTTCCTGCATCTGCGGGGAAATCGCAATGCTCTTCGCGCTACGGGAGAAGATGCCTCCGCCTTCGGACATGATGCTGGTGTCGTAATCCGACCAGGCCGAACGCGGCAGGTCGAACAGGCGCTGACGCTCGGCAAAGCTGCTGGCAGGCTCAGGGTTCGGGTCGATGAAGATGTGCAGGTGGTTGAACGCTGCGACCAGTTGCAGCTTGTCGGACATCAGCAAGCCGTTACCGAACACGTCACCGGCCATGTCGCCGACGCCGACCACGGTGATGCTGTCTTCCTGGACATTGATGCCGCGCTCGCGGAAGTGGCGTTGTACGCCGACCCACGCGCCCTTGGCGGTGATGCCCATTTTCTTGTGGTCGTAACCGGCCGAACCACCGGACGCAAACGCGTCACCCAGCCAGAAGCCGTAGTCGATGGCGATGCCGTTGGCGATGTCGGAGAAGGTCGCGGTGCCCTTGTCCGCGGCAACCACCAGGTACGGGTCATCGTGGTCATGACGCACGACGTTGGCCGGCGGAACCAGCGCGCCGTCCTTGAGGTTGTCGGTGATGTCCAACAGGCCGGAAATGAAGATGCGGTAGCAGGCGATGCCCTCGGCCGCGATCTCGTCCCGGCTGCCGCCCAGTGGCAGACGACGCGGCAGGAAGCCGCCCTTGGCACCCACCGGCACGATGACCGAGTTCTTCACTTGCTGGGCTTTTACCAGGCCCAGGACTTCGGTACGGAAGTCTTCTTCACGGTCCGACCAGCGCAGGCCACCACGAGCGACGTTGCCGAAGCGCAGGTGCACGCCTTCGACGCGTGGCGAGTAGACGAAAATTTCGAACTTCGGTACAGGCTTGGGCAGTTCAGGGATCAGGTGCGGGTTGAACTTGAAGCTGAAGTACGACTTGTTATGGCCGTTGGCGTCAGTCTGGTAGAAGTTGGTGCGCAGGGTGGCCTTGATCAGGTCCAGGTAGCGACGCAGGATGCGGTCTTCGTTCAATACCTGAACGTCGTCCAGAGCGGTCAGGATCGCGTGTTCCAGACGCTGTTCGAGATCGTCGCTGCTCAACTTGCGCGCCAGGTAGAAACGGGTCTTGAACAACCGGGTCAATTCGCGAGCGATGTCGGTGTGGTTGTTCAGGGTGCTGGCGATGTAGCCCAGGTCGAAGCCCAGACGAATCTGCTTCAGGTAGCGGGCGTAGGCACGCAACAGCGCCACGTCACGCCATGGCAGGCCGGCGGTCAGTACCAGGCGGTTGAACGCATCGTTCTCGGCATCGCCGCGCACGATGTGGACGAACGCGTCCTGCAGGGTGTCGTTGAGTTGCTGGATGTCCAGGTCCAGGCCTTCGGCTGCGGTGAAGGCGAAGTCGTGAATCCAGAACTCGCGGCCATTATTGTGACGCAGGCGGTACGGGAACTCACCCAGCACGCGCAGGCCGAGGTTTTCCAGGATCGGCAACACGTCGGACAGCGCCAGTGGCGTATCGGCGTGATACAGCTTGCAATGCAGCTCACGCTGACCCACCTGACCCAGTGGCTGATAGAAGCTCATCACCAGCGGATTTTTTTCGTTGAGGTTCAGCAGGTGCTGCATGTCGACCACAGCCGAATGGGCGGCGAAACGCTCGCGGTAACCGGCCGGGAAGCCTTTCGGGAAGTCGGCCAGCACGTTGGTGCCATGGGCTTCGCCGAAGGTTTCGACGGTCAGGGCCGAGTAATCGTCCTGCCAGCTGCGGCAGGCCTGGATTACTTCGTTTTCCAGTTGCTGCGGGTCGATGTCGAGGCGGTTTTTCGGGTCGACGCGCAAAATCAGTTGCACGCGGGCCAGCACGGACTCGGAGAAGAAGGTCCAGAACTCGCAATCCGAGGCTTTCAGGCGATCCATCAGCACTTGCTGGATCTTCTGTCGTACTTCGGTGGAGTAGATATCACGCGGCACGTAGGCCAGGCAGTAGCAGAAACGACCGTACGGGTCCTTGCGCAGGAACACGCGGATCTTGTTGCGTTCCTGGATCTGCACGATCGACATCACGGTGCTGAACAGCTCGTCGACCGGGGTCTGGAACAGATCGTCGCGGGGCAGTACTTCAAGCACCTGCGCCAGTTCCTTGCCCAGGTGAGCCTTGGACTGGAAGCCCGAACGGCGTTCGATTTCCGCGACCTTGCGGCGGATGTACGGGATGACCCGCACGCTCTCGCCATACACCGAGGAGGTGTACAGGCCCATGAAACGGCATTCCTTGATGACCTTGCCGTCGGCATCGATTTCACGGATCGACACGTAGTCCGGGTAAGCCGGACGGTGTACACGGCTTGGGTGCGCGGCCTTGGCGAACGACAGCAAGGTCGGTTCGCGCAGGTAGTTCACGGCGTAGTCTTCGATGCGCAGGTCATCGTAGCTCAGGCCGGCGCGCAGCAGCTTGGTCAGGCCAAGGAAGGAGTCCTTGTCATAGACGATGTGACCGCCATCGGCTTCATCGCTGACCACAAACTCTTCGTAGCCGAGGAAGGTGAAGTGGTTGCCCACCAGCCATTCCAGGAAACTCTTGATTTCGCTCTTTTCGTCGGCATCGACGGCGAACTGGCTGTTGTCCAGGTTGGTGAGGATTTCCTGGACCTTGGCTTTCATCGGTTCGAAATCAGTCACCGCGACGCGCACTTCGCCCAGCACCTGCTCCAGTTCCCGGGTCAGCACATTCAGTTCGGCGGTGTTGGCGCAACGGTCGATTTCCAGGTACATCAACGACTCTTGCAGCACGTCGTCGCCCTGGGTGCCTTTGGGCAGGATTTCCAGCAATTCGCCCTTGCTGCCACGACGCACGCTCAGCACCGTGGTTTGCAGGGTGTGGATGCTGTAGCCGCGGCGGTTCAGCTCGGTACGCACCGAGTCCACCAGGAACGGCAAGTCGTGGTGCAGCACTTCGACCGCGGTGTGGGTCGACTGCCAGCCGTGACGTTCGTAATCGGGGTTGTAAACGCGCACTTGCGGTTGCGCGTGATCGAAGCGCTCAAGCAGGCGCCACGCAGAAAGGGTACAGCCAGCGAGGTCAGACAACCGACGTTGGGTCAGTTCATCCAGGGAAATGATGCCGAAGAATTGTTCAGCGAACAGCGCCACTTGTGGCAGTGCCTGTTCACTGATGTGCTGCGCCAGTGCCGCTTGCAGTTGGTGCTGGAAGTCGGCTTTGCTGGCTGCGGTGAAGAACGCCATCTGTGGTACTCCGCTTGGGCTTGTTATTGATGGAAGCGTCGCGCGAAACACCCCTGTTCGGGGCTATGTTTCAAAGCTACCCGTCACCCTGTTCCTGATTCTCGGGCAGAGGAAACAGGGTGACAGGTGGGTGAAGCTGGACGAGACACTCGGGTCACATTCACCTTCCGTGAATGGGCATCTGCAAAAGCGACTGGGCTGCGGGCAACGCAATGCCTTTACGGGTGCTCATCCGTTGCGCAGCTTAACCAGTGCGGCAAGGCCCATGCTTGCGGTGCTGCGACATATTCGGTCAACGGTACGCTGCTCTTGGCAGGCGCATCGAACAACACTAGCAGCCGCACAGGAAAATGACGGTTTCCGCGCGGCTTTACGGGACTTCCGTACCAGAAATGACCGGTAACATCTTGGTCGTCCACAATACGTTCTCTGACACTCGAGCGAGCAGAAGTTCGCCGGGGCTGGCAGAATCAGCGCTTAATCGTCTTCACAACGCTCGTCGAGCCAGGAAATACCCATGCAAATGACCACCGCCCTCTTGATCGTCAACCCGTGCGATGACGAAGAAGACAACATGGCTATGCTCTGCTGCCACAGCGACAAGGGCGAAATGTTCCTGATGAGCCGTTACCCGGATGAAGACGAGCTGGAAATTACCCTGGATGGCGAGCCGTCGACGCTCGACGGCGTGAAAGTCACCCTCAGCCCTACCCTGCTGACGATCGAAATCGCTGCCGCGGATGCCGACGCGCTGAATGGGGATGATCTGCTGGAAATCACTCACAGCACTGATGCCAGTGATCTGGCTGAGGTGGAAGAGACCTTGCAGAACATTCTCAAGGGGACCGGCACATACATTAGTCAGCTCTGAAATTTCAGCGACTGAGCGGACGCCTTCGCGGGCAAGCCCGCTCCCACAGGGTTTTGAGGCGTTGCACAGACCGCATGCTTAACGTAGATACTGTGGGAGCGGGCTTGCCCGCGATGAGGTCCGAAAGACCAGCACCAATCGGTTTGCCCTACGAAATTCCAGCAGTTTTGCCAATCATCCCCCGCACTTTGCGCAAAATGCCGTTAGTCGCCGCCCCCCGCGATAGATTAAAGTAACGCCCCCAGCCCTGGCGTTATTCGAACGTCTTCGGTCACCCTTTCCAGGAACAGTCATCGATGGAACATCGTGAAGCGCTGCTCGCGCTGCGAACCTTTCTTTCAACGCAGATTCTCGGCCAGGAAAAACTCATCGAGCGCTTGCTCATCGCCCTGCTTGCCGACGGCCATATGCTGGTCGAGGGTGCCCCTGGCCTGGCCAAGACCAAGGCCATCAAGGAATTGGCCGAAGGCATCGAAGCGCAGTTCCATCGCATCCAGTTCACCCCCGACCTGTTGCCTGCCGACATCACCGGTACCGAGATCTACCGTCCGGAAACCGGCAGCTTCGTGTTCCAGCAAGGCCCGATCTTCCATAACCTGGTGCTGGCGGACGAAATCAACCGTGCCCCGGCCAAGGTTCAGTCGGCGCTGCTCGAAGCCATGGGTGAGCGTCAGGTCAGTGTCGGACGCAGCACCTATGAGCTGTCGCCGTTGTTTTTGGTGATGGCGACGCAAAACCCGATCGAGCAGGAAGGCACCTACCCGCTGCCCGAAGCGCAGCTGGACCGGTTCCTGATGCACGTGAAAATCGGTTTTCCGGACGCTGCTGTCGAACGCCGTATCCTGCAACAAGCCCGTGGCGAAGCCTTGAACGGCGAAACCAAGCCCGAACGTCGGGTCAGCCAGCAGGCGATCTTCGCCGCACGCAAGGAAATCCTCGGCCTGTATATGGCCGACGCCGTGGAGGAATACCTGGTGCAACTGGTCATGGCCACGCGCACCCCGGCCAAGTTCGATCCGGAAATGGCCGAATGGATCGCCTACGGCGCCAGCCCCCGCGGTTCGATCGCCCTGGATCGTTGCGCCCGGGCCCACGCCTGGCTGGCCGGTCGCGACTTCGTCAGCCCCGAAGACATCCAAGCGGTACTGTTCGATGTATTGCGCCACCGCATCATTCTTTCCTTTGAAGCCGAAGCCGCCGGTATCGACCAGGACCGGGTGGTCCAGCGGATTCTCGACGTCGTAGCCGTCGCTTGACCCCGATGAACGCCATCCTGCCGCCCGAACCGGGCATCCGTGTCAGCCTCGCCGAGTTGATCGAGATGCGCCATCGCGTGCGTGAAGTGCAGCTGTTTTCCACGCCGAGCCAGCGCAGCCCGCTGATTGGACTGCACCATTCCAAGCTGCGTGGCCGTGGCGTGGATTTCGATCAGGTGCGGGTCTATCAGGCCGGCGACGACGTGCGCAGCATCGACTGGCGCGTAACCGCCCGGACCCAGGAGCCACACACCAAGCTGTTTCACGAAGAACGTGAGCGGCCGATTTTCATCATGGTCGAGCAAAGCCGTCGCTTGTTTTTCGGCTCGGGGCTGATGTTCAAGTCGGTGCTGGCCGCCCAGGCCGCGAGCCTGATTGGCTGGGCCGCGCTGGGGCACAACGACCGGGTCGGCGGCCTGGTGTTCGGCGACAACGAGCATTACGAAATCAAGCCAAGGCGCAGCAAACAGAGCCTGCTGCAGTTGCTCAACCGCCTGGTACGGGTCAATCAGTCGCTGCACACCGAAAGCGAGCCTGATCGCGATGCGTTCGGCATTGCCTTGCGTCGCGCGCGCGAAGTGTTGCGGCCTGGCAGCCTGGCGATCGTGATTTGCGATGAGCGCGCCTTGTCCGACAGCGCAGAACAACAGCTGAGCCTGCTGTCGCGCCATTGCGACCTGTTGCTGCTGCCGGTGTCCGATCCGCTGGACCATGCCCTGCCCGCCGCCGGACTTTTGCGCTTCGCGCAACGTGGCGCACAGCTGGAACTCGACACGCTCAATTTCGACCTGCGCCAGACGTATCGCGCCCAGGCCGAAGCCCGCATCGCCCGTTGGGAGCTGCTGGCGCAAAAGCTCCGGGTGTTGATGATGCCGTTGAGCACGCAAAGTGAAATGGTCGAGCAACTGCGCGAATACCTCAACCCACAGAAGCCGGGAAAAGGTCGATGAACAGTCTCGATCAACTGCAGCCACTGATTTCTCCGCCCCCCGTGGGTTTCTGGCCGCCGGCCCCGGGATGGTGGTTGCTGCTGTTGTTGCTGCCGGCCATCGGCTTTGGCCTTTGGCAACTGCGGCGCCTGTTGCCTGGCAAGCAGCCGGTCGCGCCCGTCGAACAACCGCTGGACCCGGTGCGCGTGGCCGCACTGGCCGAACTGGCGCGCATGCCCAAACCTTACGATGGCGCGCCCGCCGGTGCCTGGCTGCAGCAGCTCAATGGCCTGCTCAAGCGCCTGTGCCGTAACCATTACCCCTACAGCCAGAGCCATACCCTCAATGGCCGTAAATGGCTGGCTTTTCTCGACAACCGCTGCCCCGCTGCCGGCCTGACCCGCTGGATGGTGCTGGTCGAAGGCGCCTACAAGCCCGAATGCAAGCTCGACGACAAGGCCATCGCCGGCTTGACCCAGGCAGTCGACACCTGGATTCGCAAACATGTTTGAATTCGCCTGGCCGTGGATCTTCGCGCTGCTGCCGCTGCCCTGGTTGATGCGTGTGCTGTTGCCGGTGGCCGACAGTGGCGAACCGGCACTCAAGGTCAGTTTCCTCAGTGACCTCGAAGGCCTGGCCCGGCGCCGCGCCCGCGCCAACTTGCCCGCCTGGCGCCAGCAGGCGCCGTTCCTGCTGATTTGGTTGCTGCTGCTGAGCGCCGCCGCGCGCCCGCAATGGCTCGGCGAACCGCTGCCGATTGCCGCCAGTGGTCGCGATCTGCTGGTGGCGGTGGATGTGTCCGGCTCGATGGACTTTCCCGATATGCAGTGGCAGGACGATGACGTCAGCCGCCTCACGCTGGTCCAGCATTTGCTCGGCGACTTCCTCGAAAGTCGCGACGGCGATCGGGTCGGCCTGATCCTGTTTGGCAGTCGGGCATACGTGCAGGCGCCCCTGACGTTTGACCGGCATACCGTGCGCGTCTGGCTCGACGAAGCGCGCATCGGCATCGCTGGCAAGAACACCGCCATCGGCGACGCCATCGGCCTGGCCGTCAAGCGCTTGCGGCAACGCCCGGCGCAAAGTCGCGTGCTGATCCTGGTGACCGATGGCGCCAACAACGGTGGCGAAATCGATCCGCTCACCGCCGCGCGCCTGGCAGCCAGGGAAGGGGTGAAAATCTACCCGATCGGCATCGGCGCCGACCCGGAACAAAGCGGCACACCGGGTTTCCTGGGGATCAATCCGAGCCTGGATCTTGACGAACCCACCTTGAAGGAGATCGCCGACGCCACCGGCGGCCAGTACTTCCGTGCCCACGATGGCAAGGAACTGCAATCGATCAAGGCCACCCTCGACCAACTGGAGCCTGTGACCCAGCAACCGACCCAGGCTCGTCCGGCCCAGGCGTTGTACCACTGGCCGCTGGCGCTGGCGTTGTGGCTGAGCATGCTGCTGGTGGTGCTCGAGCTGTGGCCGGACAACCCGCTGCAACGACTGTTTACCAGGGACCTGTTCTTGCAAACGCAATTGCCTGACTGGCGCCAGCGCCTCAAACGCCTGCGCCTGCGGAGGCGCCGATGAGCGCACTCTGGCCGTACTGGTTCCGCCCGTGGTGGCTGCTGTTACTGCCGCTGCTTGGCTGGTTGCTTTGGCAACTCTGGCATCGGCAGAAACGCGCCGGGCGCTGGCAGATGATCCTGCCACCGGCTTTTCATGCGGCGTTGCTCAGTGGCGGCAGCGGGCGTGAAAGCAAACTGCCGTGGGTCGCCTTGGGCGTGGCGTGGTTGATCACCGTCGTCGCATTGTTGGGACCGAGCTTTTCCCGCGTCGAACAGACCAGCCAGAAACCTGCCGATCCGCTGGTGGTGATCCTTGAGCTGACCCCGCAAATGCTCGCCACCGACGTTCAGCCAAACCGCCTGGAACAGGCCCGGCGCAAACTCTTCGACCTGCTGCAAAGCCGCAACGATGCACAGACTGCAATCGTTGTCTTCGCCGGCAGCGCCCACACCCTGGTGCCGTTGTCGGACGACCTGTCCACCAGCCGCAACCTGCTCGATACGCTCAAGCCGTCGTTGATGCCCGAAGCCGGCCATCGTGCCGACCTGGCGGTGGTCAAGGCCTTGGCATTGCTGGAACAGGCCGCACTGGGTGACGGCCGTATCCTGTTGATCGGCACCTCCCTGAGCGAGCCGGAGCGCCTGGGAATCAGCCGCGCCTTGAGCGGCAAATCGACGCAATTGCTGATGCTCGGCATCGGCACCGCCGAAGGCGCGCCCATTACCCAGGAAGATGGCAGCTTCCTCAAGGATGAACAGGGGGCGATTCTCGTGTCGCGCCTGGATGAACACGGGTTGAAATCCTTCGTCAATGATCTGGACGGACACTATCGCCATGCACGCCTGAGCGATGCCGACCTGCGCGCCCTCGGCCTGCTCGACGGGCCGCGCAACCTGCGCAACGACGGCCAGACCCTACGCCTCGACACTTGGGCCGACCAGGGTTACTGGCTGCTGTTGCCGCTGCTGTTGCTGGCCGCGTGCGCCGGTCGTCGCGGCTGGTTGTTCTGCCTGCCGCTGTTGCTGACGCTGCCGCAACCGGGATATGCCTTCGACTTCCAGGACCTGTGGCTGCGCCCCGACCAGCAGGGCCTGCACTTGCTCAAGCAGAAACGTCCGGCCGAGGCTGCGCAGCACTTCGAAGATCACCAGTGGCAAGGCGTTGCCCTCTACGAAGCCGGCGACTACAGTGGCGCCGCCCAGCGGTTCGCCGAAGGCAACGACGCCCATGCCCACTACAATCGTGGCAACGCCCTGGCCAGGAGTGGCGAGCTGGAGGCGGCACTGGATGCTTATGAACAGGCCCTCGAACGCCAACCGGATCTGCGCCCGGCACTGACCAACAAGACCTTGGTGGAAAACCTGCTCAAGCAGAAGGCCGCAGCGCCGGCCCCTGACAAAGCCACCAATGAGGCGACCAGCGATTCCGAGCAGCAAGCACCACCGAGTGACGCTGCGCAACCGTCGAAAACCGGTGAACCTGAAACGGCTGGCGAACAAACCCAAGCAACCACCGAGCCATCCGCCACGACACCCCCGCGCCCCGGCACCAATGAAGTCCCGGGCAGCGAACTGGGAGACGAACAGCACACCGTTGCACCCATGCGTCCGGCCAGTGACAGTATCGACGGCGAGCAGCAGCAGGCACTGGAGCAATGGCTAAGGCAGATCCCGGATGACCCGGGTGAATTGCTCAGACGCAAATTCTGGTACGAACAGCAACAACATCAGGATCAGGGAAAAACTCGATGACCCGCTTCACCGCCTTCATGCTTGCCTCGCTGCCCGCCTTGCTGCTCTGCGTCATGCAGACCCAGGCAGCCGAGCTGGTCGCCAGTGTCGACCGGGCTCGCCTGAACTCCGGCGAGACGATCGAACTGACCCTGGAATCCAACGACGTGACCCAGTTCGGCAAGCCCGACCTGACGCCACTGGAACCGCTGTTCGAAGTGCGTGGCACCCGCCAGGTCAACCAGTTGAACACGCTCAACGGCGACAACCTGGCCACCACCCGCTGGATCGTCACCCTGCTGCCATTGCACAACGGCACCGTAGTGATCCCAGCGCTCAAGCTGGGCGACGTCCAGAGCCAGCCGATCACCGTGCAAGTGATCGAGAGCGACCCCCAGGCGAACCCGGACAAACAGGCGCCGGTGTTTATCGACGCCAGCCTCGATCAAACCAGCGTGTACGTGCAGGCCCAGGCGATCCTGACTTTGCGCATCTACCATTCGGTGTCGCTGTACGACGACAGCAGCCTGCCGCCCTTGCAGATTCCCGACGCCCGCATCGAACAGCTGGGCGAGTCGCGCACCTACGAGAAAGACATCAACGGCATACGCCACGGCGTCATCGAGATGCGCTACGCGATCTACCCGCAACACAGCGGTGAGCTGATCATTCCGGCGCAGATATTCAATGCCGCGCTGGTGGACGCGCAGCCCGTCCAGGACGCCACCTCCCAGGCGCCGAAATCCGGCAAGCTGATGCGCGTCAGTTCCGGCGAAATCCTGTTGACGGTCAAGGCCAAGCCCATCACCTATCCCGCCGATCTGCCCTGGCTACCGGCTCGC
This sequence comes from Pseudomonas sp. LBUM1649, assembly GCF_059716155.1. Classification (NCBI taxonomy): domain Bacteria; kingdom Pseudomonadati; phylum Pseudomonadota; class Gammaproteobacteria; order Pseudomonadales; family Pseudomonadaceae; genus Pseudomonas; species Pseudomonas sp. LBUM1649. Next base: position 3,059,362 of record NZ_CP166807.1, on the reverse strand, counting down.
AGTCTGACGGTGAGCGAAAGCTGGAACCCGGAACCGGATCGCGTTCAGGTCGGTGATTCGCTCACCCGCAGCCTGACGGTCAAGGCCGAAGGCCTGGCCAGTTCGCAACTGCCGCCACTGCCCGGTACCGAGGTCAGTGGCGTGCGGCGCTATCCCGATCAACCGGTGCTGGGTAACCAGAACAGCGAGCGAGGCCTGGTCGGCAGTCGCGAAGATCGCGAAGCGCTGGTGCCTTCGCGCAGCGGCGCCATAGAGTTGCCTTCGGTCGAGGTGGTCTGGTGGAACACCTTTGAAGATCATCTTGAGCACAGCAGCCTGCCCGCCCGGACCCTGCAGGTGGCCGCCAATCCCAGCCTGCTGGTCGACACCCCGGCCGGCACCCCGGCGCTCGACAGCAGTGCCAGCAACGAAACCCTCTGGCGCTGGAAACTCAGCAGCCTGATCCTGGCCTGCACCACCCTGCTGGGGTTCGGCCTCTGGTGGCGGGCGCGCTGGCAACCGGCGATCCTGCGTGCGACGCAAACCGGCCCGAGCCCACGTACCGTGCTCGACGACCTCAAGCGTGCCTGCCAGGCCAACGATTCCCACGCCACCCGCCAGGCGCTCGACGCCTGGGCCCGCCAGCAACCGGAAACCCTGGCCGACATGGCCGCCCGTTTCGTACCGCTGTCGGACGCCCTCGACGGCCTGAACGGCGCGCTGTACAGCGAAACCGGCCAGCACTGGCAAGGGGAAGATCTGTGGCGGGCGATTCGTACGATCCCGATGGCCGAACGGGTTCAGGACCCGGTCGGGGACAGTGGGTTGCCGCCGTTGTATCCGAAGTAAAATCAAAAGATCGTCCGACCGCGGCCCGAACCTGCGACACCGCCTACTGGTTATCCGCCGTATAGGAGTTGCCGCAGGTTCGGGCCGCGATCGGACGATCTTTAACGCCTTTCAGCCATTTACAATGACCCCGTCAACAGGTCAGACGTATTCTTTCCAAAGCACATTGTTACCCTCCCCAGGGGCCCAATCCGCTACATGTGCCGTATGCGCCTGAATGCAGGACCAGTTCTTTCCGGCGTGGCTCACCAGGTCATTTATTGCATACTGATCACCCAGTTTCCACGCTGGATATTCGCCACCTGCGCCTTGAGTGCTGACACTCAGGACATTACTGGGTGCCGACAACTTGCCGTTCAAGTCGCGCGCCTTCACAGAGTAGCGGTACTGTGTACTTGGCGTGAGGCCAGTGTCTTCGTAGGCGGTCTGACTGGCGCTCACGGATTTGATTTCAATACCGTCACGGTAGATCAGGTAATTCATGATTGGCGCCGTGCCCGTGGATTTCCCCCACATCAGCCTGATACTTCGTTCGGTCTCGCCCATGCTGTGCAAGTTAGTCGGAGCGGTGGGGCCTTCTCCACCTTCGGGCAAGGTGTGCACTTGAATTGGCCGGCTTCGCGCAGAAACTTTGCCCTGATCATCGACTGCGCAGATGTCATAGTTGTACTGAGTCTCAGCCACCACGCTGTTGTCGGCAAAAGTAAGATTCGGCGCCTCTACCTCCACTAAAAAGCCTCCGTTACGCCAAATACGGTAAGCGACAACCGGAGACGGACCAGTTGCTGCATTCCATTTCAACAGCACTTGCTTGTCAGTGACCTTTACAGCGGCCAGTCCGGTTGGTGTATCGGGAAGTTCTCCGCCCCCGTCGGGCGGCACAAAGTTCAGATCGATCACCTGATAAAAAGCCATTGAAGTATTGGCCACTTCCCAAACCGCCAGGCATACATGGTAGCCATTACGCTTGGGCAGGGGGACGCCATGGATGGTCGGTGACTCGGGCAACATTGCCTCACCATGAGCCCAATGCGGTTGCAGGTTGATTTGCACAGTGAAAAACGGCACTTCTTCAAACTGGCTGCGCGACAAGACCTTGTCAGGATCCCAACCTTCCTTCGTCATGAAATAGTTCCAGCGCCGAGTAGCGTGCTTTGCGCTGAAATGCCAGGAAATATCCAGCGTTTCACAACTTCGCACATCATGTTTTTGCCAGTGACTTCCAGGTTCATCCAGCCAGGCCCCGGTCTGTTGACCTGCACTGGCAATTTTTCCGTCCGCAGGCGGCGAAACGTTGGCGTCATCATCTTTGGCAAAAATATCCCTGAGTCCGCCGGTCGTCAGGGGAAAAAACTTGCCAGACTCGCGCTGATTCAAAGCCCCTTCGTCGAGTCTCTCCGCGAGCCATTCAAAATGTGCCCGTGAAGAGGGGGAAAAAACATGGCCATGACGCGGATTGTTGCTTCTACTGATAGTGTTCGGACGACGCTGTGACATTGTATTTCTCCATTAATCGTTGCAGCTTCGATAATCTTCGAATCACATGTAGCGCCCTAACCACTTCAGTCACTGCTCGACCGACCTCGCCTCCCTTCTATTGAAAGGCACACCCTGTCCCTTGCACTGTAAGGCTCCATGCTCAAATCCATTGAATACCCGCCTTGCCATAGCGCCTACTGACAGATCTGACAGTAGGGACAGACGGTCGCTGGTTTTCTGCACCGAATGCCGACGCGTGTTCTGCAACGACAGTCGTTTGCCAGTAAACTCCCTACCCTTTCGCCGCTGTCATTTGTCTTCGCGGCCATCACCTCATGTAGCGGAGTTGCCCTTGCGTCTGTTCCACACCTCCGACTGGCACCTCGGGCAGAACCTGCACGGCCAGGATCGCGATTTCGAGCACGGCTGTTTTCTGGACTGGCTGCTACGCCAGCTCAAACTGGATCAGCCGGATGTACTGCTGATCGCCGGCGACATCTTCGACACGGTCAACCCGCCGGTCAAAGCCCAGGAACGCCTCTACGACTTCATCGTCAGCGCCCAAGAGCAGCAACCGTTGCTGACCATCGTGATGATCGCCGGCAACCACGATTCCGGTTCACGGATCGAACTGCCCGCACCCTTGATGCGCCGCTTGCGCACCTATGCCCTGGGCCGGGTGCTGTGGCTGGATGACGGGCAACTGGACGCCGAACGCCTGTTGCTGCCACTGCCGGATGCCCATGGCGAAATTGCCGCCTGGTGCCTGGCCCTGCCGTTCCTGCGCCCGGCCGAAGTCACTGGCGCGCATTTGGGCGACAACTACCTGCGCGGCATCGGCCAGGTTCACGAATGGCTGATCGAAGCGGCCAATGCCAAGCGCCAGCCAGGTCAGGCGCTGATCGTCATCAGCCATGCGCACATGGTCGGCGGTTCGGTGTCGGAAGACTCCGAGCGCAGCCTGATCATCGGCAATGCCGAAGCCCTGCCCGCCAGCCTGTTCGGGCCGACCATCAGCTACGTCGCCCTGGGGCATTTGCACAAGCCACAGAAGGTCAACGGCGAGGAGCGCATTCGCTACAGCGGCTCGCCGATACCCTTGTCGTTCTCGGAGATCGGCTACCAGCATCAGATTCTCGACATCACACTCGACGGCGAGACCCTGGTCAGCGTCGCACCGAAACTGATCCCCCGCGCCGTGAATCTGCAACGTATCGGCCCTGCGCCCTTGGCGGACATCCTTGTGCAACTGGCCGACCTGCCCATCATCGACCTGTTGGCCGACTACCAGCGCCAGCCCTGGCTGGAAGTGCGGGTACGCCTGGACGAGCCGCAACCCGACTTGCGCCATCAAGTGGAAAGCGCCCTGCACGGCAAAGCCGTGCGCCTGGTGCGCATCGCCGCCGAATACGCTGGCAACGGCAGCCGCGAAGGCGCCGATGACGGCGCCGGGTTGATCGAGCTGGACCAGCTCACGCCCCATGAACTGTTCAGCCGCGCCTGGCATGACAACTACGGTAGCGAGGTCGATGAGCAAACCCTCAAGGACTTTGCCGAGCTGCTGCAAGACGTGCAGATGGAGGACGAACAGCCATGAAGATCCTCGCCATCCGCCTGAAAAACCTCGCCTCCCTGGCCGGTCCGTTTGAAATCGACTTCACCGCCGAACCCCTGGCCAGTGCCGGACTGTTCGCCATCACCGGCCCCACCGGCGCGGGCAAGAGCACCCTGCTCGACGCTTTGTGCCTGGCCCTGTTCGGCGCCGTGCCGCGCCTGAACAACACCGGCCGCGACGCCAAGGTGCCGGACGCCGATGGCGAAATCGGCACCGGCGACCCACGCACCCTGCTGCGTCGCGGCACCGGCGAAGGCTATGCCGAAGTGGATTTTGTCGGCGTCGATGGCAGGCGTTATCGCGCGCGCTGGGAAGCCAATCGCGCCCGGGAAAAGGCCGGTGGCAAGCTGCAAGCCAGTCGCCAGAGCCTGCGCGACCTCGATCAGGATCAACTGCTGGCCAGCCAGAAAGGTGAATACAAGACCCAGCTCGAGGCCGCACTGGGCCTGAATTTTGAACAGTTCACCCGAGCCGTGCTGCTGGCACAGAGCGAGTTCAGCGCCTTCCTCAAGGCCGATGACAACGACCGCAGCGAACTGCTGGAAAAACTCACCGACACGGCGCTCTACACCCGATTGGGCCGCAGGGCCTTCGACAAGACCAAAGAAGCCCGCGAAGGCCACAAATTGCTACAGGATCAGGCCAGCGGTGTGACGCCACTGGCGCCTGAGGCCCGCACCGAGCTCGACGAGCGTTTCCACGCCGCGCAACAGCAACTGAAATTGCAGCAGGCGCAGCTCAAGCAGCTTGAGCTTCAGGACGCCTGGCTTAAAGAACTGCGCCGTTTGCATGACGCGCAACTGGCCGCTGCCGAACAACTGCACAGCGCCCAACAAACCTGGGAAAGCCTGGCCGGCGAGCGCTTGAAGTTGACGCGCCTCGAACAGCTCGCCCCGCAACGGCATCAGTTCGCCCGCAAGGCCGAGGTCGATTCGTCACTCACGCCGTTGGCGCTACACATCGCCCGGCATACGCAGCAACATGGCGAACTTAGCGAGCGTCAGGCGCTACTGGAACAGCAACTGAGCGCCACCCGGATCGCGTTAAGCGAAGCGCAACAACGGCAAACCGAATGTGCTCCGTTGTTGCGTCAGGCGTTCGAGGAACAAAGCACCCTCGCCCGTCTGGCCAAGGACGCTGCCCTCAGCGCCGAAGCCAGGCAGATCGCCGATCAGGCCTGCACCCAGGGCCAGAGCGCAATTCAAACCTTGCACGAGCAACAGGCCCGGGCTGCCGAACACTTGCAGCGCATGGCTGCGGAGCTTGCCCAAAGCGCTCACCTGGCGCCGTTGAGCGATGCCTGGAATGCCTACCGTGATCGCCTGCAACAGCTGATGTTGATCGGCAATCGACTGAACAAGGGTCAGGCGGAACTTGCGAACATCGAACAAAACGCCGTGCGCACCGCGCAAGCGTTCACTGCGCAGAAACAGCAACTGGAGGTGCTGTTCAAAGAGGCCGGCGCCGAACCGGATGCCGTCGCCGAGCAGATCGGCATCCTCGGCAGTCTGTTGCAGGACAACCGCAAGCAACTGCGTGCCATCGAAGACCTGACGCGGCTGTGGGACAGCCAACAGGATCTGGACAAGCGCGGCGCCGAGTTGCAACAACGCCAGGTCGTGGCGCAACAGGAACGTGAGCGCCTGACTCAGGACGGGGTAAAGGCCAAGGCTGAACTCGCCGTCGCCGAGCAGACCCTGACCGTCACCCGCGAACTGCTGGAGCGCCAGCGCCTGGCCCGCAGCGCCAGTGTCGAGGAGCTGCGCGCGCAGTTGCGCGATGACCAACCCTGCCCGGTCTGCGGCAGCCATTCGCATCCTTATCATCAGCCCGAGGCCCTGTTGCAAAGCCTGGGTCGCCACGATGAAAGCGAACAGGCAGCTGCACAAAAAGCGGTCGATCAGCTCAAGGAAAAGCTCACCGAACTGCGTGCGGAAGTGGGCGGACTAATCGCCCAGCAAAAAGAACTGTTGCAACAGCAGGAACAACTTGCAACTGCGCAGCAAGCCCTTGCGCCAAGCCTTCAAGCGCATCCGTTGGCCACCACACTGCTGAATCAGGACGCCGCCAAACGCGGCGCTTGGCTCGGCCAGCAAAACAGTCAGTTGAACCACAGCATCACCCAGGACGAACAACGGCAAACCGCCCTGCTCACCCTGCAACAGGACGCTGCGCGTCTGACCCAGCAATTGCGCCACGCCGAAACCGCGCATCAGAGCGCGGCCCAGCAGCTGGACAATCAACAGCGTGAACTGAGCAACGACCGTCAGCGCCTGGACGAAGAACTCAGCGCGTTCGCCAGCCTGCTGCCAGCGGAAACCCTGGAAGCGCTTCGAATCGAGCCCGCCGCGACCTTCATGCAGCTTGACCGGCAGATCGCCGAGCGCCTGGCGCAACTCGATCAGCAAAAGGAAGAGCTGGCCGAACAGCAACAGCGTCAGCAGAACCTGGAGAAGGAACAGGATCGGCAGCAGACCCGAGTGCAGCAATTGCAAACCGCCGAGCAGCAGTTCAATGCGCTGGCCGAACAACAACAAGCGAGCCAGCACGCGCTCGGACAATTGCTCGGCTCGCACAGCAGCGCCGAGCAGTGGCAGCAGCAGCTTGAGCGGGAAGTGGAACAGGCGCGCAACGCCGAAACCACCACGGCCACGGAACTGCAAAACCTACTCACGCAATTGGTGCGAATCGCTGCCGAACTCAAGGCGCAGCAAGAGCGTTTGCAAACGCTGGAAAGCGAAAACCGCGAACTCAGCGGCAAAATCGCCGATTGGCGCGCCCGTCATCCGGAACTGGATGACGGTGGCCTTGAAGACCTGCTGCGGGTCGACGACGCCCATGTGAGCGAACTGCGACAACGCTTGCAGCACAGCGAAAAAGCCATCGAACAGGCCAATGTCCTGGTACAGGAACGCGACAAGCGTTTGCTCGATCACAAGGCACAGCACAACGGCAACCTGGATGAGGAACAACTCTCTACTGCGCTCACCGAGTTGCAAAACCAGTTCACCGTCAGCGAGCAGCTCTGTGCCGAGCTGCGTGCCGAACAGGCTGAGGATCAGCGCCGGCAGAACGCCAATCAGGCCCTCGCGCAACAGATCGCCGACGCCTACGCCGAGTACCAGCGCTGGGCTCGCCTGAACGCGCTGATCGGTTCGGCCACCGGCGACACCTTCCGCAAGATCGCCCAGGCCTACAACCTCGACCTGCTGGTGCACCACGCCAACGTGCAATTGCGCCAACTGGTGCGGCGCTACCGCCTCAAGCGCGGCGGCAGCATGCTGGGCTTACTGGTAATGGACACCGAGATGGGTGACGAACTGCGTTCAGTGCATTCATTGTCCGGTGGCGAGACCTTCCTGGTCTCGCTGGCCCTGGCGTTGGGGTTGGCATCGATGGCCTCGAGCACGCTGAAAATCGAATCGCTGTTCATCGACGAAGGTTTCGGCAGCCTCGATCCGGAGTCCCTGCAACTGGCCATGGACGCCCTCGACGGCCTGCAGGCCCAGGGGCGCAAGGTCGCGGTGATTTCCCATGTGCAGGAAATGCATGAGCGGATTCCGGTGCAGATCCAGGTCCGCCGCCAAGGCAACGGCTTGAGCACCCTGGAGGTGAAATGATCACGCTCTACTCGTTCCGCCGCTGCCCGTACGCCATGCGGGCACGCATGGCGTTGCGCTACAGCGAGGTGGCCGTGGAGAGTGTCGAAGTCAGCCTGAAGGCCAAACCCGCCGAGATGCTGGCGCTGTCGAGCAAAGGCACGGTGCCGGTGCTGAACGCAGACGGCCAGGTCATCGATGAAAGCCTGGAAATCATGCGCTGGGCCCTGGCGTGCAATGACCCACAGGACTGGCTGCTCAAGGATGATCCGCAAGGACAGCTCGCCATCGCGGCGTTGATCGAGGAGAACGATCAACGCTTCAAAGTGCATCTGAACCGCTACAAGTACGCCGAGCGCTATCCCGAACAGCCGATGGTATTTTACCGCGCCGAGGGCGAGGTGTTCCTGCGTAAGCTGGATGAGTTGCTGGACGGTCGCGATTATTTGCTGGCCGACCACCTAACTCTGGCCGACGTAGCGTTGATGCCGTTCATACGGCAATTCGCCCATGTCGACCGCGAGTGGTTCGCGCAGACGCCCTATCGACGGCTGCAGGACTGGTTGCAGCGATTTCTGGCGTCGGCGTTGTTCACATCAGTGATGGCCAAATAAAACACGGTCCCCTGTAGGAGCGAGCCTGCTCGCGAAAAACCCGAGGACGCCGCGGGGTATCAGGCACCCCGCGTAATCGTTGACGACCATCGCGAGCATGCTCGCTCCTACAGGGATTGGGGATTTCAGGCCAGCACTTCACACATACCGATGGCCGAGCAATCCACCTGGAACGGTCCAAAAAACACTTCATCGGGCGTGATCGGCGGGTTACCGGCCAGCATCCCCATGGCCTTGGCTATATCGATATTGCGCGCGATGTTGTGGTTGGCCTCGATGGCCCGTGCCACCCCGCCTATTGACCCTTGCCCGATCCCCAGCAGGGAAAATCCATTGGTAATGAATGCCAGGAAGGCGATAACCAAAAGTTTGCAACGGTTCATGCTCCGCCCACTCCCGCCAGTTCAGTCGAATCGACCATCGCCTGTTGCGCGCGATGTTCAAACTGGACGCCAGGGTGTGCGACATGAATAGGCGGTTCGACGGTTTGCTGCGACTGCGGCGAAAGACTGACAACCAGCACCATGACCAGGTAAAGACCGATAGCCACATAGGCGCCGTGTTTGGCAGAGGTGATGATCGTGCTGGTCATGATGAACTCCGTGGACATGTTTCAGAGTCCACAGAATCAATCAAAAAAGCACCGGTAACCAACGAGTCTGATTCATAGCAAATATCAACTTCGTTGATCATTAAGCCAGACTATCTCAGTCTTCAATAAAACTCATCATGCGCTCGCGGGCAGCGTCAGGTTCGCCGGGAATGGGCACGGCAGCGGACAGGATCGGGGTCGAATAGAGGAACAACAGCACCACGGCAAGACGCATCGTCATTTTGGCAATCCTTTTCTGGAGAAGGAGGAGTCAAAAAATCAGCGTCAAATTTAGAGGCATGGCCACCTGATATCAAGCATTACATGGACCGCAAAATGATATTGTCGTAAACGCGTTATGCAGGAGCGACATCACTTCAACGCCTTTCGCTGCCTGGGCTGCATTGGGCAAGTGACTTCGCTCCTGCATAAAGGCTGCAGGGCTGAAATTTCAGTGCTGGGCTTTGTGATCCAGCGCGGCGTAGAAGTTGGCACTCTGTTGCAGGTATTTCTGGGTGTAGCTCTGGGTGTGGGATTTCTTGTCGCTGATTTCAACGTTGGCGCTGGCTGGCAGGGCAACGGTAGCGGAAATGGCGGAAGCGGCGATTACGGAGAAGAGATTGAAGTTCATGCGGATGTTCCTCGAAGTCAGTTGGCTTGCTTGCCCGGTGGGGCCGTGAAGCAAACTTAACCCTCGACGGTTATCAGCTTGAAATGCTTTGTAGCACTTCCAGATATCACCCTCATTGATATAAGCATGCAGGCCCAATCACCCGGGGCCTGCGGCCTATTGACGCACCAGGAATTTCAAGTCGCTTGGCGCATCCATCGGCAGTTTTTGCACGGTTCTACCCAGCAAACCGCTCTGGGCATCGCGCTCGACGACGACAATCTGGTTGCTTTTCTGATTGGCGATCAGCAGGAACTTGCCACTCGGATCGAGGCTGAATTCCCGTGGATGATCGCCCTCTACCGTACGACGTTGCAGTTCCTTGAGATGGCCCGTCGCCGGGTCGATGGCGAACACCAGCAACTGGTTGGCTGTGCCACGGTTGCTGACATAGAGGAACTTGCCGTCCGTTGATGCATGCAATGCAGCGGCGGCCTTGTCCGAAACGGGCTGACCGGCAGCCAGATCGACCCTCTGGGTTTGCTCAAGCTTGCCGTCGCGGTAATCGAACACCGCCACTTGCGCGCTCATTTCCAGGGTCAGCCAGGCGTGCTTGCCATCGGCACTGAACAGCAAATGGCGCGGCCCGCTACCGGGCGGCAGTTGAATGAACGAGGGTGTGGCCGGGGTCAACGGCAAGTCAGGATTGGCCTTGGGGTCGAAGCGATAGACAAAAACCTTGTCTGCCCCCAGGTCGTTGGAAAACACGTACTTGCCATCAGGCGACGAGATCGTCGAATGCACATGCGCCGACATCTGCCGCTCGGGATTGACCCGACTGGCCGGATGGCTGCTCATCTGCACCACCGGTTTGAGCGTGCCATCGGCCGCCACCGGCAACACCGCCAGGGTGCCGCCCGGATCTTCAGCCACCGAGTAGTTGCTGACGAACAAATGGCTCGCATCGGTGCTCAGGCTCGAGTGCGTTGGCTCGTTACCCAGACTTTGCATCTGATTGATCAGGGTTAGCTCATGGGTCTTGGTGTCAATGGCATAACTGCTGACCCGCCCGACCGGATCGGTCTGTCCCGGGCCATTTTCGTTGACCACGAACAATCGCTGCTGATCCTTGGACAGGGTCAGCCAGGATGGGTTTTCACTTTTGATCACTTGCAGCGGCTTGGCGGCGATCTGCCCGCTCGCGCTGTCGAAGTTCAGGCGATAAATACCCTGGCTTTGGCCGGCAGTGTACGAACCCACGAGCAATTGATAGTCGTCGGCGGATGCCACCTGAACGCCCATTGCGCCGATGCTGCCGGCGATCAACAGCGGCCAGAATTTACGCATCCTGTTGATCATCGTCTTCGTTGTCACCGCTGATGACGTCGCCGAGGCACACCAGCCGGTGTTCACCGTCGTTATCGTTGATCAACCAGCTTTGCAGTGTGGTGTCGAAGGTCGCGGCCTGGATCTGTGCCGGGGTGAATTCCCAGTGCTTCGCGTCACGCCCGTCCATGACTTCGATATGCAAGTAATCGTCTTCATAGAGGGAAAACTCGAAGGCGTGGTAGCCGTCGATTTCCACCATCCCGCAGTGTTCGAGGGCGTTGAGCAAGGTATCGGTTGCAGCAGTCATGGCAGTCAATCTTTGAATGGGAAAGACGCAATGATAGCTCATTGCGCCACCGTCCAATGTGGGAGCGAGCCTGCTCGCGAATGCGGAGTGTCAGTCGACATATTCCTTGACTGTTCCGCCGTCTTCGCGAGCAGGCTCGCTCCCACAGGGATAATGTGCGTGACCGTTAGAGGGCCTTCCGCGACGGATTTCCATCCACCAGGCGCTGGATACCCAGCGGATTCGCATTCTTCAGCGCATCCGGCAGCAGGCTGTCCGGGTAGTTCTGGAAGCACACCGGGCGCAGGAAGCGGTCGATGGCCAGGGTGCCCACCGACGTGCCGCGCGCATCCGACGTCGCCGGATACGGCCCGCCATGGACCATCGAATCACAGACTTCCACGCCGGTTGGATAGCCATTGAGCAGGATCCGCCCGACCTTCTGCTCCAGCAACCCCGTCAGCTCGCTGAACTGCTCGAAGTCCGCCTGCTCGCCGATGATCGTCGCGGTCAATTGACCATGCAGACCGTTCAGCGCGGCGCTCAGTTGTGCCTGATCCGCCACTTCAACCACCACGGTGGTCGGGCCGAACACCTCCGCTTGCAGCACTTCATCACCCTCGATCAGCAAGCTGACATCGGCCTTGAACAGTTGCGGATGAGCCTGACGCCCTTGTTGCGGGTTACCCGCCAAGTGTTCGATACGAGGATGATCGAGGAGCTGTTGCAAGCCCTTTGCATAGCTGCCCAGGGTCCCGGCGTTGAGCATGGTCTGCGCCGGTTGATCGGCCATCATATCGGCCAGTAACTGGAGGAATGCAGTGAACTGCGGCGAACGGATGCCGATCACCAGGCCAGGGTTGGTGCAGAACTGACCGCAGCCTTGAACCACCGAAGCCGACAGGCCACGGGCGATGGTTTCCGTGCGCGTTTGCAGCGCCAGGGGCAGCACGATCACCGGGTTGATGCTCGACATCTCGGCAAACACCGGGATCGGTTGTGGGCGCGCCGCGGCCATGTCACACAGCGCGCGACCACCCTTGAGCGAACCGGTAAAGCCCACCGCTTGAATCGCCGGGTGCTTGACCAGCGTTTCGCCGACTCCGCCGCCGTAGATCATGTTGAACACGCCGGCCGGCATCGCGGTTTTTTGTGCCGCGCGGATGATCGCATCGGCCACCTGCTCGGCCGTGGCCATGTGACCACTGTGGGCCTTGAATACCACCGGGCATCCGGCGGCCAATGCCGACGCGGTGTCGCCGCCAGCGGTGGAGAACGCCAAGGGGAAGTTGCTGGCACCGAACACCGCCACCGGTCCGAGCCCGATACGGTATTGGCGCAGGTCGGGACGCGGCAAGGGTTGACGCTCAGGCAATGCCTGATCGATACGCGCACCGTAGAAATCACCGCGCCGTAGCACGTTCGCGAACTGGCGCATCTGCCCACTGGTGCGACCACGCTCACCGATAATCCGTGCGGCAGGCAACGCGGTTTCGCGGCACACCAGGGTGACGAATTCAGCACCCAGCGCATCCAGTTCATCGGCGATGGCATCGAGAAATTGTGCGCGACGCTCGGCACTCAAGCTGCGATAAGCCGGGTACGCTGCAGCGCCAGCCTTGGCGGCGGCATCGACTTCTTGCGGCGTGGCCTGAATGAAAGCATGGGGCAATGCCTCACCGGTTTCGGCGTCGACGCTGTGCAATTTCACGCTGCCCGACGCACTGCGCTGGCCGCCGATGTAGTTGTGACCAAGAATTCGGGTCATGCATGACTCCTTAAAGTGTGCCGACAGTACCGGGTTCGAAAGCCGCATCGACCGCAACGATGCCATTGATCAACGGCGCGCCGAATTCGCCCTGGCTGATCTCGAACACATCGCCCGGTTGCGTGCGAATGCCGTCAGCGAAGGACAGGGTCGCGGTCCCGAAGAAGTGAATGTGCACGTCCCCCGGACGCAGGAACTGGCTGTACTTGAAATGGTGGAACTCAAGGTTCGCCAGGCTGTGGCACATGTTGGCCTCGCCGCTAAGGAACTCGTTCTGCCACAGCACTTGACCATCGCGCAGGATGCGGCTGGTACCGGCCAGGTGTTGCGGCAGCTCGCCGACCCGCAGCTCCGGGCCATAGCTGCAACTGCGCAGCTTCGAGTGTGCCAGGTACAGGTAGTTCTTGCGCTCCATGACGTGATCGGAAAACTCGTTGCCGACTGCAAAACCGAGGCGATACGGCTTGCCGTCGTGACCGATGACATAGAGGCCGCTGAGTTCAGGCTCTTCACCGGCGTCTTCGGCAAACGGTGGCAACGGGAATGGCTGGCCGGGGCGAACAACGATGCTGCCGTCGCCCTTGTAGAACCATTCCGGCTGTACACCCGCCTGACCGGCTGCGGGTTTGCCGCTTTCCACGCCCCACTTGAAGATGCGCATGGTATCGGTCATTGCGGCTTCATCACCGGCCTGCTGGTGCATTTTGTCCCGGGCCGACGCGCTGCCCAGGTGAGTCAGGCCGGTGCCACTGACCAGCATGTGCGCCGGGTCCGGGTGATCCAGCGGTGGCAGAATGCGCAGTTGTGCCAGCAGCTCGGCGTAGTCGTGGCTGATGCCCAACCCCAGGCTCCGTACCTGTTGCTCAAGATTTACGCCCGCCTCGATCGCCGCCAGGGCCAAATCGCGAACCGTGCGTGCGTCCTGCACTTCACGCACCAATCCTTCCTCGACTACGCCTACGCGGCGTTCGCCGTTACTCAATTCGAACTGAACCAAACGCATGAAATTTCTCCTTTTTTTGAAGCAACGCTGTTCCCTGTGGGAGTGAGCCTGCTCGCGATAGCGGTGTATCAGTCACCTTAAATATTGAATGTGACGACCCCATCGCGAGCAGGCTCGCTCCCACAGTGGGTCTGTGGTTGTGTCAGGTACGGGTGGCACCACGCGCACTGGCGGCAAATACATCCGCCGGCAACACATGCTTGCGCTCCAACAGGCGATACACCACGCCGGTCAACACCAGGCCGAACAGCATCACGCAGGACAGGAAATACAGCCCCGACGCCAGGTTGCCGGTGTACTCCTTGAGCGCGCCGATCACGAACGGGCCGATGTAGCCGCCGAGGTTGCCCACCGAGTTGATCAGGGCAATCCCCGCCGCCGCACTCGCGCCGGCAAAGAAGCGACCGGGCAAGGTCCAGAAAATCGCCGTGCAGGAAAACAGTGCGAACGCCACCAGGGAAAGCGCCGCCAGTTGCAACACCGGCACCGAGAGCCAGGCGCTGAAGAACAAGCCGATGGCTCCCAACACGTACAGCACCGCCAAGTGGCCATAACGATCATTCAATCGATCGGAGCTGCGCGGGATGATCAGCAGACCGATGATCCCGAATACATAGGGCACCGATGACACGAACCCAGTCACCAGATCGCTGCCGCCAAACTGCTTGATCAGGGTCGGCAGCCACAGGCCCAGGCCATAGATGCTCAGGGTCACCGGCAGGTAGAACAGCGCCAGCAGCAACACGCGCTTGTCCTTGAGCGCGTGCAGCGGGTTGCCGTGACGGGTCTGGCCGTACTGCTCCAGGTCTTTCTTCAGCTCGCCACTGAGCCAGTCCTTTTCCGCCTGATCCATCCATTTCACTTGTTGCGGACCATCCGGCAACCAGCGCAGCACCGGCCAGGTCAGCAGGATCGCCGGGGTGCCGATGACGATGAACAGCCACTGCCAGCCATGCAGGCCAAGCACGCCGTCCATGCCCAGCAGACCGCCGGACACCGGCCCGGTGATCATCATCGCGATGGGTTGGGACAGGATGAACAGGCCCAGGATCTTGCCGCGATGGCGCACCGGGAACCACTGGGTGATGTAGTAGAGAACGCCCGGAAAGAACCCGGCTTCCGCCGCACCGAGCAGAAAGCGCATCAGGTAGAAGCTGTTCGGCCCCTGGACGAATGCCATGCCGATGGTAATGGCGCCCCAGGTGACCATGATCCGCGCGAACCAGCGCCGCGCGCCAAAACGGTCAAGCATCAGGTTGCTGGGGATCTCCAGGAGGAAATAGCCAATGAAGAACAGCCCTGCGCCTAGCCCGTACGCCGCATCACCGAGGCCGATGTCGGCGCCCATGTGCAATTTGGCGAACCCTACTGCGGAGCGATCCACATAGGCGATCAGGTACAGCAGGATCAGGAAGGGAATCAGTTTCAGTGTGATGCGACGTATCAGCCGCAGTTCCTGGCTCATGAGATCGGTCTCCGATTGTTGTTTTTATAGAACCTCGGGAGATGCCTCTCACGGCCAACCGTCAGGGCCATCCCTCCGCTTAAAACGACTATATAGTAATACTATTTAACCAACAACACTTCCAAACAGACCAATTTGCGCTTATGTTACGTCTCAACTCGAAGAATATAGTCATACAATAAGAGAATCGATCATGTCTGATAAGAAACCCACCCTGCGCTCCGCCCAATGGTTTGGCACCGCCGACAAGAACGGCTTCATGTACCGCAGCTGGATGAAGAATCAGGGCATCGCCGACCACCAGTTCCATGGCAAGCCGATCATCGGCATCTGCAACACCTGGTCGGAACTGACCCCGTGCAACGCGCATTTCCGCCAGATCGCGGAACACGTCAAGCGCGGAGTGATCGAGGCCGGGGGCTTCCCGGTGGAATTTCCGGTGTTCTCCAACGGTGAATCCAACCTGCGCCCGACCGCCATGCTGACCCGCAACCTGGCGAGCATGGACGTGGAAGAAGCCATTCGCGGCAACCCGATCGACGGCGTGGTACTGCTGACCGGTTGTGACAAGACCACCCCGGCGTTGCTAATGGGCGCGGCCAGTTGCGACGTGCCAGCGATCGTCGTCACCGGTGGGCCCATGCTCAACGGCAAGCACAAAGGCAAGGACATCGGCTCGGGCACCGTGGTCTGGCAACTCAGCGAACAGGTCAAGGCCGGTACCATCACCATTGATGACTTCCTTGCGGCCGAGGGCGGCATGTCCCGCTCGGCCGGTACCTGCAACACCATGGGCACCGCCTCGACCATGGCCTGCATGGCCGAAGCATTGGGCACCTCCCTGCCCCACAACGCGGCGATTCCCGCCGTCGATGCCCGCCGTTATGTGTTGGCGCACATGTCCGGCATGCGTGCCGTTGAGATGGTGCGCGAAGATTTGAAGCTGTCAAAGATCCTCACCAAGGAAGCCTTCGAAAACGCCATCCGGGTCAACGCCGCCATCGGCGGTTCGACCAACGCCGTGATTCACCTCAAGGCCATCGCCGGCCGCATCGGCGTGGAGCTGGACCTGGACGACTGGACCCGCATCGGTCGCGGCATGCCGACCATCGTCGACCTGCTACCGTCCGGGCGCTTCCTGATGGAAGAGTTCTACTACGCCGGCGGCTTGCCAGCGGTATTACGCCGCCTCGGCGAAGCCAACCTGATCCCGAACCCTAACGCCTTGACCGTCAACGGCAAATCCATCGGCGAGAACACCAGGGACGCGCCGATCTATGGCGAAGACGAAGTGATCCGCACCCTCGACAACCCGATCCGCGCCGACGGCGGGATCTGCGTATTGCGCGGCAACCTGGCGCCACTGGGCGCGGTGCTCAAGCCCTCCGCCGCCAGCGCAGCGCTGATGCAGCACCGGGGGCGTGCGGTGGTGTTCGAGAACTTCGACATGTACAAGGCGCGGATCAACGATCCGGAACTGGACGTGGATGCCAACTCGATCCTGGTCATGAAAAATTGCGGGCCGAAGGGTTATCCGGGCATGGCCGAAGTCGGCAACATGGGCTTGCCGGCCAAGCTGCTGGCCCAGGGCGTGACCGACATGGTGCGCATTTCCGATGCGCGCATGAGCGGTACCGCGTATGGCACCGTGGTGCTGCACGTGGCACCGGAAGCCGCTGCCGGCGGTCCGTTGGCGGCGGTGAAGGAAGGCGACTGGATCGAGCTCGACTGCGCCAGTGGCCGTCTGCATCTGGACATCCCGGATGCCGAACTGGCAGCGCGCATGGCTGACCTGCAACCACCACAACAATTGCTGGTGGGCGGGTATCGTCAGCTGTACATCGACCACGTCCTGCAGGCGGATCAAGGCTGCGACTTCGACTTCCTGGTTGGCTGCCGAGGGGCTGAAGTACCACGTCACTCTCACTAACCCCACCATCCTCCACCCTGATCGTTCCCACGCTCTGCGTGGGAATGCAGCCCGGGACGCTCTGCGTCCCATCCAGAGCCGAACGCGGAGCGTCCGTTGAGGCATTCCTTTGCTGCGCGTGGGAACGATCATCACCCACCTCAAGATTACGCCGCGCCTGTTATCATGCGCGGCATCTCCATCGCACAGGACCGCGCCGTTCCCCATGGATTACCGCAAACCCTCCGACCGCAAAAGCATGCACTCGCGCATCGTCCAGGAACTGGGCATGCAGATCGTCTCGGGACGTTTCCTGCCGGACGACAAACTGCCCGCCGAAGCCCTGCTCTGCGAGGAATATGCCGTCAGCCGGCCGGTGTTGCGCGAAGCCACCCGTGTCCTGGTCGCCAAGGGCCTGGTGTATTCCCGTCCGCGGGTCGGCACGGTGGTCAAGCCGCGCAAGGAATGGCACATGCTCGACCCGGACGTTCTGCATTGGCTGATGCAAAGCAGCCCGCAGAACCAGTTCTTTGACCTGCTGACCAGTGTGCGCAGCATCATCGAACCGGCCGCCGCCGCCCTCGCTGCGCAGTTCGCCACCGACGCAGACATCGCCGCCATTGGTGAAGCCTACCAACGCATGGAGGCCGCGCCGACACCCGAAGCCTTGCTGCAACCGGACCTGGATTTCCACAGCCGTATTGCCGACGCCACCCACAACGACTTGCTGGCCAACTTGTGCAATATGCTATCGGTGGCGATTGCCGAAGCGTTGAAGCATTCCAACCAGCGCCCGAACCTGCATGAACTGGCGTTGCCTCGGCACAAGGCGATTCTCACGGCGATTGAAAACCGCGATGCGCTGGGTGCTCGTCATGCGACGCTGGTGCAACTGGACGATGCGCGCAGTGCGCTGAATGTTGTGCTGGGCAGCGATCCGTCATAACCCCGGCGCAAAACTCAGGAAATAAAAAAGCCGCGACCCGGGTTGCGGCTTTTTCGTTTGTGACCTGAAGGCATCCCCTAGTCCATCGAATCGATCGATGTGCGGTATCCGGCTACCGCACATTCAAACTGGCCGCTCCTTATGTTGTGAAATTCACTCATGCAAAGGATTGCATCATGCCGACATCTGCCTCACCGCCCGCCCCTGCAGACTACACCGACATCATCGCGCGTGCGGTCCACACCCGATTCAACACCCGGCCGACATTACGCTCGCAAACCGCTCGCATGCTCAAGGACAGCATTCTGGAAAAATACCCGCAACTGACGTTCGACCCTGACCGAACCAAAGTTGCCCAGCCGATCCCGGATGGGGCCTGGCGGCTGACGCTGCTGCTGGACGTGGTGCTCGACTACCTGGCCAGCGGTGCATTCCCTGATCTTGGCGAGCAATTCGGTCGCCACTGCTTTTTGACCAACCGTGCTCCCGCACAACTCACAGTCGCCAACACGACATCGAACCTGCCCGACCTGCAAGTGATCGCGCAGGCCATTCGCGAACTACCCGACATTCTCTATATCGGCGCCCAGGAATCATTGACAGCCTGCTGGAACGAAAAAGACCAAACCGGCGTCAGCCGCTGGCGATGGCTGGGGGATCTGCTCGCCGGCGTGTTGAAAACATCCGCGACGCGCCTCGCGGCGAGCAATTCGGAACAGGCCGGGATTCTGTTGGAGTTGGCCCGCCAACCCGACAACCGGGAACGTCTTCAGCGACCTTGGGCCAAAGGTGCTATTGAAGCCTGCACGCTTCAACTCACGATGAGCAGAGGCAACGTGTCTGTCACGCTGCAGACGCCGGATATCCTGGTGATTTGCGGCGATACCCATTTGTTGTGCAGTGTGGCCGGCAACATCGAGTCGTTCCCGTCCCTGCAAGCCTTCAGTGCTGCATGGGACGCGCGGCTTCAGCAGGACTTCATGGCTGATTCCATTACCTGGAAACGTTTTGCACCGGACGGCAACATCTTTGATACCCAGGCGGCCCTGTTACTGAATCAGCAACTGCAAGACCTGAAGTCGCTCAAACTGCCTGCACGCCAAAACCTGGCTGACCTTGAACAACGTTTTGACGCGATCACCGATGTCGCCGCACGGTTTATCGGCAGCGACAATCACCTGACGCACCTTCAATCCCTGCTGGCTGAGACTCCCGAGTGGTTGCAGGGCGCGGGCAGCACTGATCGTATGGCGTGGCGCAAACACACGTTGTCGATGGCCAGTGTCAAACAGCAGACACAGGGGCGCTCGTTGCGCGACGACATCGTTGACCTTCGCACGTTCGCCAGAAATGCGCTGCATGAGCAAATGCTCAAAGACCAGCCTTTGGCGCCCGGCTACAAGTCCGACGAACTGGAACTGACCTTTCATGTGCCTGTCGGCGACTTGGGCAGTGGCTACCTCGAACCTGTCCAACTGTCATTGACCGATCTGGCGATCAAAAATCTCGCAGGCAAACCCAAAGGCCGGATGACCATCCGCCACACCGAGAACCAGCTGATTGAAGACTGGACCACCGAGGCCTATTTGCTGGATCTGGTGAGTCGGGTCGATGTTGGAAAACATTACCCCGAATACATCCAGGCGCAACTGCTTGGGAACAGTCCCGAGGCCAAGGAGCGTCTGCGACTCTTCGGTCTGGAACTGAGCATACATTTACCGCTGCGCGCCCTTGAGCACTCGATCAAAGGTGAGCACGGCTTCACCCTTTTGGGCTATCGATATGTCGATGCATTGTTCCAGCCGTTGGCTGCCGAACGGATCGTCGAGGAGCAGTCAATCGTCATCAGGCCCTTGGCGTTTCGACGCAAGGCCGGGGCCGCGTGTGATGTGGTCAGTAACATGTTCATCATCGAGCCGAAAGACCTGAAGGCGGGCGGCCCGCATATTCTTTACCGACCGCTGTACCCGGAACCCCTGCACCAATACCCCAGCCGTCAGGACTTGCTCAATGCCATTGCCCAAGCCGGCCCGTTGCAAACCAGTGTGCTGACCTGGCTGCCGGATCGCGCACGGCCAATCTACGACAACAACGGGTTCACCGAACCCCACATCGTCCACTTCCATGCCGGCGACGAATTCACACCGCCGCAAAAGCCGCAGCCGGCTATTCTGGTCGGCGACGAAGCGGCCGGTGAATGGCTCACCGCGCTGGACGATGGTCAATTGCTGGCCAGTCTGTTCGTCAGCAACGCACGCACACTGGTCGAACTGGCGGACCGGCAATCCGTGTCGAATGCCGAGAGCCGTTGGGCAATCATCCTTGAGGGTGGCTGGCTGGTGTTCAACAACGTGATTCTGCCGCTGTTACGCGGCCCTGCCATGGTGGTGGGCTGGATGCTGCAAATCGCCCACAGCCTGGTCAACGATCTTCCAGCGCTGGACAGTGATGACCCGAGCGCGCGGAACCAGGCATGGATCGATGCGCTGTTGAACATTGGCCTGCTGGTTCTGCATGTTGCCCGAGAGGAAGGGGCCCCGGCACTTTCCGACAGTGCTGCAACGGCAGTTCCTGATGCCCTCGCCTCCTTGCGTCGTCCTTCACAGACATTTTCATGGCCCACCGAATCGACCGTCACCCAGGACACTCCGGGCCTGCCCTCCGAGCCGCCGGGCAGTGGCAATACCCTGCTGGACTTCAACCTGTCGAACGCTCGCGATTCGGCATCGGCTCGGCTGTTCAACACGCTACGGGAGGTTCGGGTGCCATGGCCGACACCTCTGCCAGCGCCCATCACAGCCGGTGCCTTGAAAGGTTTGTACCTGATCGGCAACCAATGGCACGCCACCGTCGCCGGCCTGCTGTTTCGCGTCAATATCGTGCCCGGGTTCGGCGAGGTGTATCTGATCCACCCCGAGCATCCGGATCATCCGGGAATCAAGCTCAAGACCAATGGTGCTGGCCGTTGGAGTCTGGATCAAGGGCTGAAACTGCAGGGCGGCGGGCGCAATGCGCGAATCAACGCCCAGCGCGAAATGACTCGACAGCGCATCAGCCTGCTGGAACTGAATCGTCAGCAGTTCGTGGACCAGCAAGCTCGGGTGCAGAAGCGTGTCGACATTGCCGAGAACCTGATGCAGTTGAAAAGGAACGACTCCACCAGCACAGAGCTCGACCGTGCCACGTACAGGCAACGCTTCGTCGATGAGCTGGAGAAACAGACCGAAAGCTACGCCACGCTGCTGGCCGAGATCAGGGAGTTGAGCGAACTGACCAAGTCTGATCCAGATCCTGTGCAGTTGTGCAGTTTGTCGGAAAACCTCATCAACAATACTCGCAAACGGATCGTCATCACTGACTGGGAGCGCGAAGCTGTCGATCAAATGTATGAAGACTTGAGAGGTGGCATCAGGCATTTGCATGACGCAATAATCAGCGAAGGTGACGTGGTACTTGATCGCTACTTTCAACTCATGCGCAAAACCGCCGAAATCAACGAAACCATGATCAAGCTTCTTGAGCAAGTCGAGAGTCGACTGCAGGAGCTCAAGCAGGTCCCTCGCATGGGGATGGAGTACTGGAAGCGACTGACCGGCAACAGGCCCGAAGATGAAATAACGGCACTGCGAGTCAAGAGCTACCAGCTGAGTATCTTGCGTCTGCTCAGTCTCAAGGCCCTCGGAAGCAACACCATGGGTGTGCTCGAACACACCCTCAGCCCGCTGCTATTGCTGTCTCGCTCCCATGCCGAACTGCAAACGGAGCACGCCTACACCAACGGCGACCGGATTGCCGTACTGGAAAACCTGGTCGATCAGTACAACAAGGCACAGGACGGTCTGGAGACGATAAACATATTCAGCTCAGATGAAGTGCAGACACATCCCTTCAATCGTCTGCGCGAGCTTATTGATCAGTTGCGTGTCGATGCCGAGCAGCGTCTCGCGCAAGCACTTCAACTCGAGCCACAACCCGAGGAGCCGCCAGCTTCCGCATCTGCACCCAGGCCACCGGCCCAACACCCTCACCCATGGCACAGTCGCAAGCGGGTGATCAAAACCACCAAGGGCACGTTGATCGGCGATCTTCGCCAACGAGTTGCCAACCAGGGAGGGGACATCGTCGACATCAACAGCCCTTTCGAAGTAAAGCCACTGGCTTCATTTCACGAACACGAGCCCAATGTCTGGGTAGAAGTTGTCGATATCAGGCCCGTAACGCCCAAGGCCCCACGCCCCTATCAGCAGGTCAAGGGCGATGCTCGCAAGGCGTTGGCCGATGTCGATAAAAACGTGCAGAAGATCGACGGTTACGCGAAACGCGCCAGTTCTCCCAAGGAAATCGAAGAGCAATTGCAACGTGAGGCACAAAAACTGACCGGGTACGCCGATAGCCTGGAACAGCACGACAGCCCTCCCGCCAACCGTGATCCCGACGTTTCGCTAATTGACGGGCTTCGGGACAAGGCGCGCGTGCTCGACACCAAGGCCACCGAACTGCGCACCCGCATGACCCTCGCCAGACCACCCAGTAGCGAGGGCGTGGACTACCTGCTGCGACGCAATGCAATTTTTGCCCGCATCATCGGCAACCGGGTTCAGCTGAAAACCGGGCGGCGTGACTTCATGCAAGAGTACGTCTTATTGAATGAGGACAATCAACCCTGGTGGTACGCGCATTTTCACTATGCCACCGGGGAAGATGCCAAGGCCGACTACACCCAGGCCCATCTGAAAACCAGGGAACAACGCTTCGAGACCTATGAGTCGGCGATGGCCAAGGCCAAAGACCCGAAACAGAAAATCGACATTCATCATGGAATCATCAGCAAGGCGCTGGCGAGTGGCGTTTTTCTACCGTTACTACCACGCTGAGTTGTTCAATCGTCCATAAAAAAGCCGCAACCCAGGTTGCGGCTTTCTTGTTCTACCTGCGGTTTAGTGAGCGAACAACGAATTGCCCTTCTGCCCCGCCAGCTTCTCCGGCTTGATCAGGAACCGCGCCAGTGCCGGCAGCAGCCACAGCGCACCGAACATGTTCCACAGCAGCATGAAGGTCAGCATCAGGCCCATGTCGGCCTGGAACTTGATGGCCGAGAAGATCCAGGTGCACACGCCGATCGCCAGGCACAGGCCGGTGAACAGCACGGCCTTACCGGTGGATTTCAGCGTCTGGTAGTACGCCTCTTGCAACGGCAAGCCAGCACGCAGGAAGCTTTCCAGGCGGCTGTAGATGTAAATGCCGTAGTCCACGCCAATTCCCACACCCAGCGCTACGACCGGCAGGGTCGCGACTTTCACGCCGATGCCCATGAAGGCCATCAGGGCGTTGCCCAGCACCGACGTCAGCACCAGCGGCAGCACGATGCACAAGGTCGCCGCCCAGGAACGGAAGGTGATCATGCACATGACCGCGACGCAGATGTACACCAGGATCAGGATGGTCAGTTCGGACTTCTTGATCACTTCGTTGGTGGCCGCCTCGATCCCCGCGTTACCGGCTGCCAGGATGAACTCCAGGTTTTCGGTGTTGTTTTCCTTGGCGAACTCCTGCACCGCATGCACTGCACGATCCAGGGTTTCGGCCTTGTGATCGTTGAGGAACACCAGGACCGGTGCCAATGAACAGCTGTTGTTGTACAGGCCATCGGCGCGGGCGATGGAGTTGTTCAGCACGTCCGGATTACGCGACAGCGTCTCCCATTTCAGGTTGCCCTCGTTCATGCCCTTGATCATTTGCTTGGACACGGTGACCAGGGAAATCGCCGACTGCACGCCCTCGGTGTTCTGCATCTTCCACATCAGCTCGTCGATCGGCGCCATGGCTTCGTAGCGCGAGCAGCCTTCGGACTTGGTCTTGACCATCACCACCAACACGTCGGAACTGGTGGAGTAATTGCTGATGATGAAGTTGTTGTCCTTGTTGTAGCGCGAGTCTGGACGCAGTTCCGGAGCGCCCTGATCCAGGTCACCGATTTTCAGGTTCTGGCTGTACCAGAGACCACCGCCAAAGGCGACCAGCGCCAGGAGAATGGAAACCGGTGCAACCTTCGCGCTGGCAAAGTTCGACAGCAGGCGCCAGAACGGGTGCTCGCGAGTCGCATCCTTCTTGCTGCGGGCCACGGCGCGCTTGCTGATGCCGACGTAGGAAATCGCCACCGGCAACAGGATCAGGTTGGTGAACACGATCACTGCCACACCGATGGAAGCACCGATGGCCAGCTCGCGGATCACACCGATATCGATGATCAGCAGCGTGATGAAGCCCACCGCATCGGCGAGGATCGCGATCATCCCCGGCAGGAACAGTTGGCGGAACGTGCGTCGCGCCGCAGTCAGGGCGTTTTCCGCCTCGCTGGATTGCAGGGCAATGCCGTTGATCTTTTGCACGCCGTGGGAAATACCGATGGCGAAGATCAGGAACGGTACCAGCATCGAGTACGGATCGAGCCCGAAGCCGAAAAAGTGCATCAACCCCAGCTGCCATACCACCGCCACCAGCGTCGTGCTCAACACGGCGACGGTACTGCGCAGGCAGTTGGTGAACCACAGCAAGAGAATCAGGGTGATGACGAAGGCAATTCCGAAAAACATCACCACCATCACCAGGCCGTCGATCAGGTCGCCGACTTTCTTGGCGAAACCGACGATGTGGATCTTCACGTTGGGATTCTGTTTCTCAAACTTGTCGCGGATCTTTTCTTCCAGCTCGTGGGAGAACTTGCGATAGTCCAGCGCCAGCAACTTGCCCTGGTCCTGTGGGTCCGGATAGGACTCCAGCAGCGGGATGTCGACGATGCTCGACTTGAAGTCGTTGGCCACCAGCCGCCCGACCTGCCCGGACTTGAGCACGTTGTTACGCAACAGGTCGAGACTTTGCTGGGAGCCGTTGTAGCTCTGCGGGATCACTTCACCGCCAGCAAAGCCCTCCTCCGTCACTTCGGTCCAGCGTACGCTAGGGCTCCACAGCGACTTGAGGCCGGATCGGTCAACGCCAGAGATGTAGAACACCTCGTCGTTGATCTGCCGCAACGTCTCCATGTACTCCTTGGAGAAGATGTCGCCGTCGGTGGCTTCCACGGAAATCCGTACGGTGTTGCCCAGGTTCGCCAGATCGTTGCGGTGCTCCATCATCTTTTGAATGAACGGATGCTCGAGCGGGATCATTTTTTCGAAGCTGGTGGACGGGCGGATAAGCGTTGCCTGCCAGAACAGGAAAACACTGACCAACAGACAGATGAAGATTACTGCCGGGCGGTTATTGAAGATCAGGCGTTCAAGAAACGTCGCCTTGTCCTGATGATGTGTGCTTAAGGAATTCATAGCTGCGCCTTCTTATTATTAACCTGGCTCATTTGCCCAGCTCAGCGCCGTTTGGCGAAGTGGCGCGAACGCCGCCCTGTCCAGCCAGAATCAGATTGCCGTTCCCCGCGGCGACTACCGATGAGAGCGAGATACGATCCCGACGGTTGAAGACGCTGAAGGTTTCACCGTTGTCGCTGCTGCTGATCACCGAACCGCCGTTGCCGACGATCACGATGGAACCATCATCGAGCAATGTACCGCCGGACAGACCGAATTCCAGGTCACCGCGTTCAGCCTTGAGCTCGACCTGTTCCCAGGTGCTGCCGAAATCCGTGGAGCGGTAAAGATTGCCGCGCAGGCCATACGCCAACAGCGTGTTGGCTTGCGCAGTGCCGATCACACCGAACAGCGAACCCTCATACGGACCTTCGAGTTTTTCCCAGGTCTGGCCCCAATCGGCCGAGCGGAACATGCTGCCCTGCTCGCCAACGATAAACAGGCCGGCATCCTTGACTGCGGTGATGGCGTTGAGGTGGAACTGGTCTTCGTTGTCCAGGCGATCGCTGACGTCTTCCCAGTTTTTCCCGCCGTCGGTGGTTGCCATCAACGCACCATAGGCGCCCACGGCAAAGCCGCTGTTGGCATCCTGGAACCAGACGTCGAGCAGCGGCGATTCGCGTTTCAGATCTTCGAATTGCTTGGTCCAGGTGATACCGCCGTCCTCACTGGCGAGGATCTGCGCGTCATGACCAACGGCCCAGCCGTGTTTGTCATCGACAAAGAACACCGAGGTCAGCAGCTGCCGGGTTGGCACCTTGGCCTGGGTCCAGGTCGAACCCTGGTCATCGGAATACAGAATGTGCCCGCGATCCCCGACCGCCACCAGGCGCTTGCCGGCGTGCACGACATCGAGAACCAGGCTTTTGCTGGCCTTGGCCGATTCAACGGAATAAACGACGTCGGATGCCAGCGCGTCAGCGGCCAGCACCGGTGCCGACCACACGGCACAGCCCAACAGCGAGAGCGCTGTAGCCAGCAACGCGAACTTGCGCAATGCCGGCGGGCGGCAGATACCCACACCCATGACAGGCTCACTCATAGACCTTCCCCCTTTATTATTGTTAGGTCGTTCAACCTTTCAGGGCGCCGAAAGGGGTATTCGCGGGATGACCTGTTTAAAGCATAGTCCTGAAACCCGCAATCCAGAGCCCCTTCGGAAGCTGGCTTATCCTATAGAGGTTTTTGAAGGGCTGACAATCGGCGGCACGTTATGTTTTGTTAACCGGAGGGGGATGTGGTTTTTCTGAATGATTGGGTATTAGGTGGGGTGATTGCGGGGTTGGCGGTTGGTGGTTGGTGTACATATCCGTTTCTTCGGTAACGGCCACTTAGGGTTTCGCTTTTACAGCGAGTCACTTGGAAGAGCCCCAAGTAACCAAGGGCTCTTGCCCCTGGCGTTCGGTGCCTCGCTAGGGCTCGGCATGCCCTCGCTCCGGTCCTGCTCCGTGGGCCCGCCGCGATGGGGCAAGAAAATCAAAAGCCAAAGCAACAACAAAAGCGAGGCGGCCTGACAGCCGACCTGATTGCAGGTCTGTCCGCGATCCAATTGTGGGAGCGAGCCGGCTCCGGGCGGCGTTCCGACGATGAACGTCCAGACAACGCGTGCATCCAGACAGCCAACGTTATCGTTGACGTCCATCGCGAGCAGGCTCGCTCCTACAGGGGGACGAGTGCATCCACAAAAATCAGGTCGGCTGACAAGCTGCCATCGCAGGCAACCCTTGCTCCAACAAAAACAGTTTGGCGCACACCCGCTCCTCACCACTCATCAGGCCGAGCGTTAGCTCGCCTTCAGCTTTTGATTTTGATCCACCCGCCCCTTCGGGAGGCTGAGCGGAGGTGTTCATCCGGGGAGTGGCGCGCAGCGCCGTTCGACGCAGTCGAACACGCTGCATGTAGGTGCAGCGAAGCCAACCGGAGGGCAGTGTCCCCGAATGGATACCGGAGCGAAGGAACCCCGAGCCCCAGCGAGGGGCCGGACGCTGGGGCAAGACTTTTTGGTTCCTTTTGTGGCGTTTGACAAAAGGGACTCGCCGTAAGGGTGAAACCATAAGTCGCCGTTACCGCAGCAATGGATATGTACTCAATCAACCAAGAACCTGGTCGGCCCAAAGGCCGCCAAGTCCAAGACCAAACCGAGGATCAAGCCAGACTCTTGCTGACCACCTCAAACACATCACTCGACAATTGCCCCGAAGCCCGAATCCGCTCCAGCTCCCCTTTCATCAACGCCTGTCGCGCATCATCGTACTTGCGCCAGCGCGTCAAAGGCGCCAACTGCCGGGAAGCAATCTGCGGATTGAAGCCGTTCAACTCGATCACCAGATCCGCCAGGAAGCGATACCCGGATCCATCCGCCGCATGGAAGTTGATCAGGTTCTGCCCGGCGAACGCGCCGATAAGTGCCCGCACCTTGTTCGGGTTCTTGATGTTGAACGCCGGGTGCTGCATCAATGCCTTGACCCGATCCAGACCACCCGGCAGCACACTGCCGGCCTGGACGCTGAACCACTGATCCATGACCAACGGGTTGTCCTTGAAGTGCTCGGCGAAGCTGGCCAGGGCCTTGGCTTTCTGCTGTTCGAACGGCGAGTTGACCAACACGGCGAGCGCGGTCAGGCGTTCGGTCATGTTGTCGCAGGCATCGAACTGTTCCAGCGTCGCTGCCAGCACTTCGGGTTTGCCGCTGAGCATCAGGTACGACAGCGCGATGTTTTGCAATGCACGACGGGCGAAATGCTCGGCTTCGGCCACGTACGAGGTCTGCTTCGACAGGTCGCGGTTGGCCTGGTAACGCAGCCACAAACCTTCGAACAACGCATCGGCCAGTTGCCTGCGGGCAAACTCGCGGGCGGTGTGAATCGCCTCGACATCGGCCACTTCGCTGATTTCAGTCAGGTACGCTTCGCTTGGTAGCGACAGCATTTCGGCGACCATCGCCTGATCGAGCGTCTCGTCGGACAGCACGGTAAGCAAGGCCGAAACCAGACGCTGATCCAGCACCAGCGCTTCGCCCTTCTGCTGCTGGGCGATCAGTTCCTGCAGCACCTGCACCGACAGTTGCTGACCGGCATCCCAACGATTGAAGCCGTCGCTGTCGTGCTGCATCAGGAACATCAATTGGTCGCGGTTGTACGGGAAACTCAGTTTCACCGGGGCCGAGAAACCACGCAGCAACGAAGGCAGCGGCTGTGCAGCGATGTCGACGAAGGTGAACGTCTGCTCGGCTTCAGTCACCGAGATCACTCGAGAAGTACCTTGCGCCGACGCTTCACCGGCAAGACGCAGGGCAACTTCACCGCCCTTGCTATCGAGCAGACCGAGTTCGACCGGAATCACGAACGGCAGTTTTTCAACCTTGTCCGGGGTTGGCGGGCAGCTCTGGCGGAAGGTCAGGCTGTAGGTTTTCGCCGCCGCGTCAAAGGACTCGCTCACCGCCAAACGAGGTGTACCCGCCTGGCTGTACCAGCGCTTGAACTGGGTCAGGTCGACGCCATTGGCATCTTCCATGGCCTTGATGAAGTCATCGCAGGTCACGGCCTGGCCGTCATGGCGCTCGAAATACAGGTCGCTGCCTTTACGGAAGCCTTCGGCGCCGAGCAGGGTGTGGATCATGCCGACCACTTCCGAACCCTTTTCGTACACGGTCAGGGTGTAGAAGTTGGAGATCTCGATGAAGCTGTCCGGACGTACCGCGTGAGCCATGGGACCTGCGTCTTCGGCAAACTGGTGCGTACGCAGGTAGGCGACGTCCTGGATGCGCTTGACCGTCGCCGAGTTCATGTCGGCGGAGAAGCCGGAATCGCGGAACACGGTGAAACCTTCCTTGAGCGACAACTGGAACCAGTCGCGGCAGGTCACGCGGTTGCCCGACCAGTTATGGAAGTATTCGTGGGCAACGATGGCCTCGACCCGCTGGTGCGCGGCGTCGGTGGCGGTTTCGGCCTTCGCCAGCACGGCGCTGGAGTTGAAGATGTTGAGCCCCTTGTTCTCCATGGCGCCCATGTTGAAGTCGTTCACGGCAACGATCATGAAGATGTCCAGGTCGTACTCGCGACCGTAGACCTCTTCATCCCAGCGCATGGACTTCTTCAGGCTGTTCATGGCGTGCTGGCACTTGTCGATGTTTTCCGGCTCGACGTAAATGCGCAGCGCCACCGTGCGCTCGGTCATGGTGGTGAAGGTGTCTTCGACGCACCACAGGTCGCCGGCCACCAGGGCGAACAGGTACGCCGGCTTCTTGAACGGGTCTTCCCAGGTCGCCCAGTGCCGGCCTTCTTCGCCGGGACCCGAGGCAATCGGGTTACCGTTGGACAGCAGCACCGGATAGCTGTGCTGCTCGGCGACGACCGTGGTGGTGAACGTGCTCATCACGTCCGGGCGGTCGAGGTAATAGGTGATCTTGCGAAAGCCTTCGGCCTCGCACTGGGTGCAGAACATCGTGCCGGATTTGTACAGGCCTTCCAGCGCGGTGTTGGTTTCCGGGTGGATCCTGACGCTGGTATCGACCGTGAACGTGGTGCTGGTCGGCTGCAGGGTCAAATGATTCTCGGTCAGTTGGTAGTCAGCGATGCCCAGCTCACGGTCGGCCAGGGTCACCGACAGCAATTCCAGCTGCTGACCATCCAGCACCAGCGGCGGCAAACCCGGGCCGCGCTCGGGGTTGCGGCGCATCACCAGTTGCGCATGGACCAGGCTATGGTCCTCGAACAACTCGAAGGTCAGGTGCGTTTCGTCAATCAGGTACTCGGGCGCCTGATAGTCCTTGAGGTAGATCATCTTCGGTTGTTCGGTGCGCATGCTGGAGTCCTTAACTATGCACGGCGAGCTGATAAGCCGTGTATTTACGAATGTTGATCACGCCGGTATCGAAGATCAGGTATTGGCCCTTGATCCCCATCAGCGTGCCTTCGGCAATCGGATTCTTGTCCAGGTTGAAGCTGACGATTTTCGCCGGATACTGCTCGACCGGAAAGCGGATTTCGAGCGGTTCGACGTCGGCAATCGTCTGGATCGCTTGTAGGCCGAATCGTTCCTGCAAACCTTGCAGGCCCTCGGCGCAACTGTCGAACAACTGGTCACGGATCTGCGGCAAATCCACCGACACCGCGTCACCCTTGAGCAAGGCACGCCAATTGGTCTTGTCGGCGACCTGACTGCGCAACAGGTCTTCGACGAAGCCTGATTGCTGGCGAGTCGCGACACGCATGATCGGCAACGCCTGGCTGGCGCCCTGGTCGATCCAGCGGGTCGGCAACTGGGTGGCGCGGGTAATCCCGACTTTCACCCCGGAGGAATTCGACAGGTACACAATGTGATCAGTCATGCAGAACGTCTGGCCCCACTCCGGTTCCCGGCAGGTGCCGGCGTCGAAATGGCAGCGTTCCGGGCTCATGATGCACACGTCACACTGGGCCAGTTTGGTCATGCACGGGTAGCAGTAACCCTGGCTGAAACTGGTTTTGGTCTTGCGTCCGCAATGGGTGCAGTGGATCGCCCCCAGGTATTCCAGGCGCACCGTGGTGCCGATCAACGGATTGACCGGAACCTCGACGTCGCCCAGGCGAAATGCGTATTGCACGTTCGGCCCGTCCAGGCGCGCCGACATTTTACTGATTGCACCGCGGCCAATCTCGATCAATGGATGGCATCCGACTTGAACAGGATATTGGGCACTTGAATCGACTTGGAGCTGCATTCCTGCGGCCCCATGTAGCCAGTACGCTCGTCTTCGGGCAAGTTCTTGTTTTCCCAGGCGATCATCGCTTGCAACGAAAGTTCGCGTTGTTCAGCGGTGAGCTTGCCACCGTCAGACCATTTACCGATCTCCACCGCCAGTTTCAGGCTCTGGTAGATATCCGGGGTGATGTTCTTGATCATTTCGTTAAAAGAGGACATTGGGTCTCCGCGCTCTTTGAATCACATAACAGTTTTAGGCGGCCAGTTTACGGCGGTTGTACAAACCACCCAACAAACCGGTCAAGCATCCGACGAGCAACCCGCCGACGTGGGCCGCGTTGGCAATTTCTCCGAAGCCAATCATCGAGACCAACCCGGACAGGCACAACAGCAGCCATATCAGCATCATCGCCAACACCCCACGGGGCAGGCGATAGGCGCTGTTCGGCGACAGAATCTGAAAAATCCAGCAGTGCCCGAGCAGGCCGTACAGCACCCCGGACAACCCGCCGAACAGGGTCGGGCCGCTGAAAACAAACTGGGCATAGTTGGACACGAGGCTGAACAACAGAGTCAGGCCGATGAGGTTGACACTGCCCTGGCGTGACTCGATACGTCGCCCCAGCTCCCAATACCACATGCCGTTCATGGCCAGGTGCAGGAAGCCGAAGTGAATCAGCATCGGTGTCACCAGGCGCCACCACTGCCCCGCCGCCAAGCTGTCGGCCAATGGCACGAAATGGATGTACTCGCCGACCACGCGAAAATCGAGAAACGTCAGCCAGCGCAGGGTGCTCAGGTTATCGCCCAGCAGCGTCAGCGCGCCGACGACCAGGCTCAGCAACAGCACCATTGCCGTGGCTTTGCCATGGCGAAGCTGCTCGGCGAAGTTCGGCCGGCGAATTGGCTGCGCCTCCGGAATGTCGAGTTTCTGATCCGGATCGCCCTCGGGAAAGCGTTCGTACAACACGCGCACGTCGTCGCTGATGTTCGCCGGCACCCACAGCACCTGCTCGCCCGCTTCCTCGCTGACCCGATGCGGCACCTGCATGCGTTGCAGCAATTTGACGAACCCGCTCAAATCCACCGCCAGCGGCAGGCGCAAGACTGCGACCCTGCTCATTGCAACACCTCCGGTCGCTCGACATCGACCCAGACAAACTTGTGCGGATCGAGCCGGGTTTCCTGGTCCAGCCGATAGGCCACCAGTTTTCCGTAGAGCACCGCACTGTAATCCAGGCACGCCAGGTTCGGACGAATCGGTGCCGGTTTGCCGCTGCGCCAGTAATGGCCGACGAACAGCAACGGCTCGTCAATGCCGTAGCGCAACAAGGTGTTTTTCTCGGTTGACGACAGTGGCGTTTGGGCCACCGGGTCGGGCAAGGCGTCTGGCTGGAACACGATGTCTCCGTAGGTTTGCGGGTCGTCTTCCCAGAATTTCGTGCGAAAGAACGAGCGTGTCAGACCATCCCCGCTGGTCATGGTCAAGCCGTGGGGCAGGCGCATGTCGGTGCCACGCAGCAGCCGGTCGAACACGGTGCAGGCGAAACTGCCGGGCATGGCCGAAGCCTGGAGGAAGTGCTCGTCGACGCAGCCGTTGGGGAACAATGCCCGCAGCGGTTCGATCAACCCGGCGTCCCAACAGGCATGCACCACCCGGAAACGTCCAGCATCGACGAACAGCGGCAGTTCATAGAACCACTGCTGGAAGTCATGCCAGTCCGCCGGATGGTTTTCGAACTGGGT
Organism: Pseudomonas sp. LBUM1649; assembly: GCF_059716155.1. Lineage (NCBI taxonomy): Bacteria > Pseudomonadati > Pseudomonadota > Gammaproteobacteria > Pseudomonadales > Pseudomonadaceae > Pseudomonas > Pseudomonas sp. LBUM1649. Next base: position 3,026,530 of record NZ_CP166807.1, on the reverse strand, counting down.
CAGGGTCTCGTGCAGCAGGCGCGCATGGCGCGGGGTGTGTTCGCGTACGAACTGCTTGCCGCTGCCAGGCAGTGCCGGGGTGCCCCAGCCCAGGGCGTTGAACTCATGGTTACCCATGATGCACAGCGCCTGGCCGGCCTCGACCATGTCGTGGACGATGTGCAGCGCCTCGCGAATCCGTGGTCCGCGGTCAATGATGTCGCCGACGAACACCGCCATGCGCGAGGCATGGCGCCAGACGCCAGCTTGCTTGTGATAACCGAGCCGGTCGAGCAAGTGCTCAAGGGTCAGAGCGCAACCGTGCACGTCACCGATCAGGTCGTAGCTACGCGCGGGATCGAGCATCAGTCGCCTCCACCACCCAACCTGCTGCCCCAGCCGAGCTTGGTCCGGCACACTTCATAGTAGTTGTGGTCGAGCGGGTGGATCAGCCGCAACTTCTGGGCTTTCTTGCTGATGGTGATGGTGTCGCCGGGCGCACAGGTGAAGTGGTTCTGCCCGTCACACGAGACTTGCGGGTAAATCTGCATATCCTTGGACACGACGATTTTCAGCTCACTGTTGCCATCGACCACAATCGGCCTGCCTGACAAGGTATGGGGGTACATCGGCACAATCACAATAGCGTCGAGCTTGGGATGCATGATCGGTCCCCCGGCAGAGAGCGCATAGGCCGTGGAGCCGGTGGGTGTGGCGACGATCAGGCCGTCGGCCTTCTGGCTGCAGACGAACTGGCCGTCGATGTACAGTTCGAACTCGATCATGCGTGTCGATTTGCCGGGGTGCAGCACCACATCGTTCAGTGCATCGCCCTGGCCAATGGCTTCGGCGTGGCGGCGGACTTCAGCTTGTAACAGGAAGCGGTTTTCCACCAGATAGTGGCCATCAAGCACTTCGGCGACCTTGATTTCCAGTTCATCGGGGCGGATGTCGGTGAGAAACCCCAGGCTGCCCCGGTTGATGCCGAGCACCGGAATATTGTGTTTGGCCAGCGCACGGGCCGCGCCAAGCAGACTGCCATCACCGCCCACCACAATGACCATGTCACAGACTTCACCGAGCATTTTGCGCGACGAGGTTTGCAAACCGTGGCCCGGCAGGACTTCGGCAATGGTGTCTTCGAGGATCACGTGCAGGTGACGATCGAGCAGAAAACGTTTCAGTCGGCGGACGGTATCCAGCACCTGGGAACTGCCCAGGCGACCGATGATGCCGATATTGCGAAATTGCTCCATGGGGCTCCTAACGAAGGGCAGCGACGGTGAAAAGCAGGATTATGGGCGAAAGCGCGACATAGACAAAATCCTTTCAGCCTCAAGGTGTACTCCCGATTCGGGCTATGCTCGCAAGATGATCCTATTTCCAGATTTGCTGCAGTTACCCCACCAGTTGCGCCACCCCGAAGTGCGCGACCTGGCGTGGGTCATCCTCGCCCCGCCGATGCTCAGCGCCACGCCGTGGCCGCAACGTCATCCGCTGGCCGGCAGCGACTGGGTGCAAGCCCCGGAACACCTGGAACACTGGCTGCGAAAACTCGACCGGGACAGCTACGGTTTGTTGCACTGGCTGGCCCAGGCCCGCACCCGACGCCTGGGTCTGTATTATGAACGTCTTTGGCAGTTCGCCGTGCAGCATGCGCCCGGTATCGAGTTGATGGCCGCCAACATGCCGATCCGCCGCGAAGGTCACACCCTGGGCGAGCTTGACATGCTGCTGCGCGATCGCGACGGCGTGCATCACCTGGAACTGGCGATCAAGCTTTACCTCGGCCCGCAGAACGGCGATGGCCACGACACCGCGCAGTGGCTCGGTCCGGGTTGCCACGATCGGCTGGACCGCAAACTGGCCCACCTGAGCCAGCATCAATTGCCGATTTCCGCGCGTCCGGAGAGTCGCGAAGTGCTGGCGGCCCTGGATATCCGCCAGTTCAGCGCGCATTTGTGGCTGGGTGGTTATTTGCTCTATCCATGGCCGGGGCTGGCTGCATCGCCCAGTGGCGCACATCCACAGCACTTGCGTGGACGCTGGCTGCATCAAAAGGACTGGACGGAGTTTTTCGCGCAGAGTCCGCCCGGCCGCTGGCAACCCCTCCCCCGCCATGCCTGGCTGGCACCGGCGCACTACCCCGCGGAGCAGACCTGGGGCGCTGAACAGTTGAAGGCCTGGCTGAGCGATCTGGAGCCTCTGGCGCCAGCGCAATTGCTGGTGCGCCTGACGGAAAATGCTCACGGCGACTGGGAGGAAGCGGAACGGTTGTTTCTGGTGGCGGATCTTTGGCCGAATGTGCCGGGGCAAGGTTCCTAAAAGATCGTCCGAACGCGGCCCGAGCCTTCGGACGATCTTTTGATCTTGACCTTAAATGCACAACCGAATCACATGCCCCTCAACCGGCGCGACCTTCCTGCGGCGGCGCAAACCGCCGCATGGTTGTCGGAAATGGAAACAATGATCTGTAGCCGACTGGCCAACGGTTCGTAATCCGAAGCATCAAAGCTTTTTGTGCTGTTCGACCCACTTCCCGTAGGCATCGATGAACTTCTGCAAGAACGGCCTGACTGATTCGGACAGGTTGCCCGCCTCGTCGAACGCGGAACCGGCGCCACTCAGGTAAGCCTCCGGCTGCTGCATCAACGGCACATCGAGAAACACCATGGACTGGCGCAAGTGGTGGTTCGCACCGAATCCACCCACCGCACCCGGCGAAACACTGATCACCGCACCTGGTTTGCCACTCCAGGCACTCTTGCCATAGGGGCGCGAACCAACGTCGATGGCGTTTTTCATCGGAGCAGGCACCGAACGGTTGTATTCCGGGGTAACGAACAGCACTGCGTCGGATGTACTGACTTGTTGTCGGAAACTACTGTAGGCTGCCGGCGGTGAGGCACCATCGATGTCTTCGTTGTAGAGTGGCAGATCACCGATTTCGACGATGCGGAGCTTAAGGTTGGCCGGCGCCAAATCCGCCAGCGCGAGGGCGACCTTGCGGTTGATCGATGCTTTACGCAGGCTGCCGACCACTACGGCGACGTTATAGACATTGCTCATGGAAGACGCTCGATTGTCCGTGGGAGGAGCCTGTAGTTATAGATGATCAGGCGACGGTCCAACCAGTGAACACAGGTATATCTGCGTCCTGATTATTTTTTTTACGTAGAAAAACTTACCGTGCTCGGTGGCGGTCTATCCAACCGCACATTGAGTGATTTATCTCCAGAGGTTTTAAGCAGATGGCAGCAGTACTCGTCGGTCAGTTCCATGCAAGAGACGCGGAAGGCCGCATTTATTCCGTACATGAGTTCCAGGAATCCACCCCGCCGGCAGACGGCTTCGCAGGCGCGACGCCCGTCACCACGTACAAGCTGGCCATTGGCGATCGCGTGAACAAGCTCGATGAAAACGAATTCATGCTGGTGCAATCGGGCGTGACCATCATCCGTGAACCGGTAACGAACATCGTTTCATAACCGATCGTTATGAGCAGAAGTCATATGCGCAGACTTGGGTTAGGATTCAGTCACTGACTCCTTCACCTGCTGAACATGGACTTCACGCATGCGCTTACGCCATATCGAAGTGATCCAGGCGCTCCTGCAGACCGGTCACCTGGGCACCGCCGCCGAATGGCTGCAGTTGCCGGTGGCCGAAGTCGAACGCATTTTGCGCGACGCCGAGGATCAGTTGGGTTTCATGCTGTTCTCCAGCGTTCGCGGACGCTTGCAGGCCACGCGTGAGGCGCGGGAGTTGCAGGTCGAAATCACCCGCGTCTACGATGCGCTCGAACCGGTGCAGCGCCTGGCGAGCAGCCTCCGGCAATACCTGGCTGCGCCGTTACGCATCATCTGCACCCCGCCCCTGGCCCAGCAATTGTTGCCGCAAAGCATCGCAGCGCTGCGCCGACGCCTGCCCGACGCGCCTTGTACACTCCTGAGCCAACCCACCCGCGAGATCGTCCGAAGCCTGCTGCTGCGTGAAAGCGATCTGGGCCTGAGCCTGCATGATCCCGATCACGCCGATATTCATTGTCAGCCAATCGCCCAAGGCAAGCTGCAGCTGCTCGCCCCCCACGGCTGGCTGCAACCCAAGCAGAAGTACATCTCGCTGCAGGAACTGGCCGGTCAGGCGATGGTGGGCCTTGAAGGCCATGACCCACTCAGCCCGGCGCTTGAAAACAAACTGCATGCGCTGCGGCCGGCGCCAGTCATACAGACCCGGGTGCAAACTCACCAGATGATGCGCAGCATGGTCGAGGCCGGTGAAGGCTTGGCCATTGTCGACCCCTTCACCGCCCTCGGCGCCAAATCGACCGGGATCGATGCCTGCCCGCTGGCACCGGCCGTGCCGGTCACTCTCTACGCCCTGACGCTGAAGAACGGCGAGCCCTCGCCTGCGCTTCAGGCTTTGCTGGCGATCATCACGGAACATGCCGCGGCGATGTTGGCGAACTGATTGGATTTTCCAGCGGGTTGTCGAACAATCGGTACCAGAACAGCGCCACTTCGGCGGTATTGGGGTCAATACCCCGATACCGCAGATGGTCGATGCCGCCGATCACGTAGCCGCAACGCTCGTAAAGCCGACAGGCTCCCAGGTTGTTGTTCTGGGTTTCCAGCATGACGCCGGGCAGTTTCTTCTTGCGACTCCAGAACTGCGCCACATCCAGCAACGCCTTGGCCACACCGTGTCGCCTGGCCGGTGCATGCACCGCCAACTCATCGATATGGGCAAAACCGTTCCAGTTGGTGCTGATCACCAGGTGACCAACAGGTTCGTCATCCAGGTACGCCATGAAAATCGCACTGTCGGCGGCATCGCGAAAGCTGCTGAACTCTTCCGGATCGATGCCATAGCACTTGCGATAAGGGGTGATTGGCGTGACTCGCCACTGCTCCACCGGCTGGCCTATTTCGGCAGCACCGTAGGCGGCGACTTCAAAACTGAAATTACTGCCCCATATATAAGCGGCAAAGCCCTCGTCGGCCACGCGCACCGACAGCCCTGGGTAATTTGGATTCATGACCGGTTGCATACTGGGAAAGGTCCTCATTCCTTGATGCAATCGACGGTGTAGTGCCGTCCATTGCCCTCGTCTTCGTGTTGCAATCCGTGCACATCAGCGACGAAACCCGGGAAGCTGCTGTCGAACGTGCGAGCAAATGCCAGGTAGTCGATGATCGAGCGGGTCGCCTCGGTAAAACGTTCGCCGGGCATGATCAACGGAATGCCCGGCGGGTACGGCACCAGCATTACGGCAGCGATACGCCCGTCGAGCGCATCGATCGACACCGCTTCGACTTCGCCACGCACCAGATGATCATAGGCGTGCGCCGGCTTCATGGCGATTTGCGGGAGTACCGTGTACATCCGCTTGAGATGTTTGGCCGTGGCATTACTGCGATAACAGGCGTGCAACTGATCGCACAGGTCACGCAAGCCCATGCCCTGATAGCGCTCGCAGTGCTGCTGAGCCACGCAAGGCAGGCAGCTGGCCAGATTGACGTTGGCGTCGTAGCTGCGCTTGAACTCCAGTAACTCGGTCAACAGCGTGCTCCACTTGCCCTTGGTGATGCCCATCGAGAACAATACCAGGAACGAATACAGCCCGGTCTTTTCGACCACCAACCCGCGTTCCCAGAGAAACTTGCTGACCACGGCCGCGGGGATTCCGCGCTCGCTGAGCGCGCCGCCTGCGGTCAGGCCCGGCATCACCAGGCTGACCTTGATCGGATCGAGCAAGACATAATCGTCGCTCACCTCGCCAAAGCCGTGCCAATCATCCCCCGGTTGCAACAGCCAGTCCTTGGTCACAACCCGGTCGATGCCTTCCACCGACGGCGGCTGCCAGATGGAAAACCACCAATCGTCGGCGGCGATATGCTGACGCAGATTGGCCAGCGCCCGACGAAAGCTCAGGGCTTCGTCGAACATTTCCTGCAACAGCGAACGCCCGGCCCCGCCCTCCATCATCGCCGACGCCACATCCAGCGAAGCGATGATGCCGTACTGCGGCGACGTGGAGATGTGCATCATGAAAGCTTCGTTGAAACGATCGCGGTCCAGCTGCCGGGCGCCCCCGTCCTGCACATGAATCATCGACGCCTGGCTGAAAGCCGCCAGCAGTTTGTGCGTGGAATGGGTGGTGAACACCAGCGGACTGTCTTCACCGCGAGACGTGCCCATGCCGTAGCGCCCGGCAAAAAACTCATGGAACGCCGCGTAGGCGTACCAGGCCTCGTCAAAGTGCAAGACCTCGACACTGTTGCCCAACTGCTGCTTGATCAGCTCGGCGTTGTAGCAAAGGCCGTCGTACGTCGAATTGGTCACCACTGCCAGCTTGACCTTCGGCGCCCGGCCCTTGGTCAACGGACTGGCGTCGATCTTGGCCTGGATCGATTCGCGGCTGAACTCACTCAGCGGAATCGGCCCGATGATCCCCAGTTCATTGCGTTCCGGGCATAGGTACAACGGGATGGCACCGGTCATGATGATCGAGTGCAACACCGATTTGTGGCAATTGCGGTCCACCAGCACCAGATCGTCGCGAGCGACCATGGAGTGCCAGACAATCTTGTTCGCCGTCGAGGTGCCGTTGATCACGAAGAAGGTGTGATCGGCGCCAAAGTTACGAGCCGCACGCGCCTCCGCCTCTGCCAGGGGCCCGGTGTGATCCAGTAGCGAGCCAAGTTCCGGTACCGAGACCGACAAATCCGAACGCAGGGTGTTTTCCCCGAAAAACTGGTGGAACGCCTGCCCCACCGGGCTCTTGTGATACGCCACCCCACCACCGTGACCGGGTGTGTGCCAGGAATAGTTGGAGTCGGCGGTGTGTTGCACCAGCGCCTTGAAGAACGGCGGCAGCAGGCCATCCAGATACTTGCGCGCGGCCCGCGCCACCTGGCGTGCGAGGAACGGCACGGTGTCTTCGAACAGGTAGAGAATGCCGCGCAACTGATTGAGCTCGGCCATGGCATCGGCGGGTGCGTTTTCCAGAGTCACTTGCTCGCCCAGGGCGAAGATGGGCAGATCCGGCGCGCGCACTCGCGCCAGCCCGATCAACTCGGCCATATTCTGTAACAAATGCGAATGGGCACTGGCGTCTTCCGCCGCAATCAGCATGCACGAGAGGCCGTGATGAGTCGAAGCGACCAGCCGGCCTTCGGTGTAATCCATCGCCGAGACGATACTGAAACCTTCCTGCTCCAGTTCCCGGGCGATACCCCGCACGCGATCGCCGGCGACGGTGTCGGCCTTGATGTCGCGATGGACGATCAGGACCGGGAATTTCAGATCTTTATACATGGGGCTCAGTGTCCTGAGGCGACAGGCCAGAGACTGCCAATCACCTCAGGGTAGAGGGTTGGAGTGGTTGTGGCGAGTGCGACGCCCCAAATTGGGTCAGTCAGCGCACGGATTTGTGACCACTGATTGCGAACTGTAGGAGCATGGCTTGCCCGCGATAGCGTCCGTAAAATCGCCATCGCGGGCAAGTCGGATCGCCGCACCGCATGCTCCTACAGATCCATGGTGCCTCAGGCCTGCGCCTTGGCTTCGGCCAATTGCAACCACAGCGCTGGCCCGCCGGCGGATTTGCTGATGATTTCCAGGCGTGCCATGTGCTGGGCCAGATCTTCTTCACTGGCGCGAATGATGCGCGTTGGCTGGCGGTCGGCCGGAAGGCGGCGGATTTCAGTGGCGGAGTTGTCCGCGCCCTCGCCGGAGCCATTGCCGTCCGACGCATTGCCCGCCAGGGACAGGCTGGTCTGGCCACCAGTCATGGTCAGGTAGACGTCGGCCAGGATCTCGGAGTCGAGCAAGGCGCCGTGCAGCTCACGGCCGGAGTTGTCGACGCCATAGCGCTTGCACAAGGCATCGAGGCTGTTGCGCTGCCCCGGGTGACGTTCCCGGGCCATAATCAAGGTGTCGAGGATCGAGCAGTGTTGCGTGATGTCCGCACGATCGTGCTGGCCCATCAGGGCAAATTCGTTGTTGATGAAGCCAACGTCGAACGCCGCGTTATGGATGATCAGCTGCGCACCCTTGATGAACTCGAAGAACTCTTCGGCCACCTCGGCGAAACGCGGCTTGCCCACCAGGAACTCGTTGGTGATGCCGTGGACGCCGATGGCGCCTTCGTCACTCTCGCGATCCGGTTGCAGATAAACGTGAAAATGCCGGCCGGTCAGGCGCCGACCGATCAACTCGACACAACCGATTTCGATAATCCGGTGGCCGTCGGTCACCGGCATGCCGGTGGTTTCGGTATCGAGTACAACGGATCTGGTGGCCATCTAGTGCTCAGCTCTCAACGGGTCATTCGTGCAAAAAACGGCGATGTTAACACGCTTGCCGGGGTCTTTCAGGTACACCGTGTCGCGCCCATCGCGAGCAGGCTCGCTCCCACATTTGATCTCCTTGAGCGCAAATCTTGAGTTCACCTGCGATCCAGTGTGGGAGCGAGCCTGCTCGCGATGGCCGCGACGCGGTGTGTCGTTGGCGTCAGAATCAAGCCTGCTTGAACCCGCGCACTTCATCCACGCCACGATTGGCCAGTTGGTCGGCTCGTTCGTTGCCGTGATGGCCAATGTGTCCGCGCACCCATTTCCAGGTGACGTTATGGCGATTGACCTGCTCGTCGAGCAGTTTCCACAGGTCGGCGTTTTTGACCGGCTCTTTCGCTGCGGTTTTCCAGCCGCGTTTTTTCCAGTTGGCCATCCACTCGTTGATGCCTTTCATTACGTACTGGGAGTCGGTCACCAGCAACACATCGCACGAACGCTTGAGTTCTTCCAGGCCGCGAATCGCGCCCATCAGTTCCATGCGGTTGTTGGTGGTGTTGGCTTCGCCGCCCCAAAGTTCTTTCTCGACCCCCTTGCACACCAGCAATGCGCCCCAGCCGCCAGGGCCAGGGTTGCCCTTGCAGGCGCCATCGGTGAAGAGTTCTACGCTATCGCTCATGCCAATCTATCCAGAAAATGCAGTGGCCCGCCAATCGAAGATCGACGACGTCCAGGACCGGGGTAACCCCGGCCGGAAAAAAGGAGGTATCACGGTTCGATGTTGCGACGATTGACCTTGGCCATCGGCAACGGGATCAGCTTGCCCATCGGCTCGCGGCGCTCCTGACGGACCGGCCGCAGGCCTACCACGATCTTGCGCGCCACCAATAAATAGAAGCCGCCACCGGACAATTGCCAGTCGCCGGCCTTGCGCTCCCAACCGGCCAGACGGGTCTGCCAGGTGGGCGAAGCCAGCGGCGGACGGTAGCACCCGAAGCGGCGTTTCTCCAGCGCGAAGCCCAGCAGGTTCAGCCAGTCAGCCACCCGCGACGGGGAAATGCAGCGGGCCTTACGCAACCCGTCATGGGCAAACACATGACGCAGCCCCCAAGTGCTCCAGGGGTTGATGCCGACAATCAGCAAATGCCCGCCGGGCCGCACGCTGCTCGCCGCCTCCCGCAGCAAACCGTGGGGCGACAGGCAGAAATCCAGCCCATGCTGCAGCACCACCACATCGGCGGCATGTTCACTCAACGGCCAGGCCTGTTCCTCGCAGACGATCTCGACCCCGGGCAACGGCGCACCCAGGCGCACGTTGCGCTGCACCTGTGGCGCCGACGGCGGGGTCTGGGCCGACGGCCCGTAATGCACCAGGTAGCCACCGAAGAAACGCCCCAACTCGTCTTCGAGCATGCGCCGTTCTTCATCCAGCAGGAATTGCCCAAGGGGGCCGGACAGCCAGTCACGTGCCGCGCTGATCAACGCCAGCCAGTCAGGATCAGCCTGAGCGAACGCTTTATCGGTCATTGCATTCTCCAACGCGCCAGGAAGTTCTAAGATGCGCCATTGTTTTCCGCTTGGCGAATCCGACCATGATACAGATCACTGCCCTGCCCGCCTTCACCGACAACTACATCTGGTTGTTACAAGATCCCCGCACCCGGCGCTGTGCGGTGGTCGATCCGGGCGATGCCGCGCCAGTACTGGCCTGGCTCAAGGACAATCCGCAATGGATCTTGAGCGATATTCTGATCACTCACCACCATCATGACCATGTCGGCGGTGTCGAACAGCTCAAGAAAGCGACGGACGCGACCGTCTACGGTCCGGCCAGCGAAAACATTCCGGCGCGGGACGTGGCCGTCAAGGACAACGATCGCATCAGCGTGCTGGGCCATGACTTCGATATCATCGCAGTTCCCGGCCATACCCTGGGGCACATCGCCTATTATCACCCTGGCTTGCTGTTTTGTGGCGACACCCTCTTCGCCGCCGGATGCGGGCGTCTGTTCGAAGGCACACCCAAGCAAATGTACAGCTCGCTGTCGCGCCTCGCCGCCCTGCCCGAGCAAACGCAGGTCTACTGCACCCATGAATACACCCTGAGCAATCTGCGCTTCGCTGCCGCTGTCGAACCCGGCAACGCCGACACCCTCGAACGCCTGGCCAGCGTGACCCGTCAACGGGAGGCCGGGGTCATGACGTTGCCGTCCACGGTAGCCCTGGAAAAACGTACTAATCCGTTTTTGCGTACCGGCGAAACATCCGTTAAAGAAAAAGCGGATGAACGGACCGGCACCGATAACTCCGCGCCCGATATGGTTTTTGCTGCGCTAAGGACTTGGAAAGATACGTTCTGAACAGTTTGCACGATGGTCCAAAATCTCTGAAAGGTTGACCGCAGAGGGCGTGCTTTCTAGAATCGCCCGACATTTTTGCCCGGAACTTACTTCCAGCCAATGTCGTCATCAATACGCAAAGCCATCAATTCGGACGCACTGACCCGCCTGGCGCAAGCCATAGCGGTGGCTGTGTCCGCGACATTGGCGGGCTGTTCCAGTCATGTGCCGCAGACCGATGCGGCACACGCACCGAATATTGCCGCGCGCGCCAAGCAGAAACCCGTCTTCCTCACCGAAAAGCCCACCCCGCAGATACCGCAGGATGTCTGGGAGCGCATGCGCCAGGGCTTCCAGCTGCAGGACGGCGTGGGCGTCAACCCGCGCATCGAGCAACAGCGACTGTGGTTCGCCAGCAATCCGTCCTTCCTCGAAAACGCCGGCGACCGCGGCAGCCTGTACATCCACTACATCGTCGAGCGCCTTGAAGAACGCAACATGCCGCTGGAGCTGGCGCTGCTGCCAGTGATTGAAAGCGCTTACAACCCGATGGCCTACTCCCGGGCCAATGCAGTGGGCTTGTGGCAATTCATTCCCTCCACCGGGCGCTACTTCAACCTGCGCCAGACCCGTTTCTATGATGGCCGTCGTGACATAACCGCCTCGACCACGGCAGCCATGGACTACCTGACCCGCCTGCACGACATGTTCAACGGCGACTGGCTGCTGGCCCTGGCCGCCTACAACGCCGGCGAAGGCACGGTTAGCCGCGCCATCGAGCGCAATGAAAGACTCGGCCTGCCAACCGACTACTGGAACCTGCCGCTGCCCGCCGAGACCCAGGCCTATGTGCCGAAGTTGCTGGCACTCTCGCAAGTGGTAATGGCGCCGGATGCCTACGGTGTGAACCTCAACCCGATCGCCAACGAACCGTATTTCCAGGTCGTCGAAATCAACCAGCGCATGGACCTGTCCAAGGTCGCCGCGGTGGCCAACATCGACGAAGACGAGCTGTTCCAGCTCAACCCCGCCTTCAAGCAACGCACCACCATCGACGGCCCGCAGCACTTGCTGGTACCCACTTCAAAGGCACAGCTGCTGACCACCAGCCTGCAGACCATGCGGCCGGAAGAGTTGATCAGCAAGAAGCAGCTCAAGCCGGTTTTCGAAGGCGCAGACGATACCCAACTGGCGGGCGTCAAACGTAATTATCGGGTCAAGCGCGGCGACAACCTGGGCTCCATTGCCAAAGCCAACAATGTCGACGTCAAGGACCTGCAACGCTGGAACAAGTTGAGCGGCAAGAACCTCAAGCCTGGCCAGACGCTGGTCATGCAAGACACCAGCAAGCGCAACTCGGGGCGCATCAACACCGTGGTCGCGGCCAGCGCCAAGACCAAAGCCGGGAAGTCGCAATCCCAGTACAAGGTGCAGCAAGGCGATTCGCTATACATGGTAGCCAAGCGCTTCAACGTTGAAATGCAGCACCTCAAGCGCTGGAATCCGCGTGTCGGCCAGGCGCTCAAGCCGGGGCAGGTGTTGACGGTTTCCAATCCGCACTAAAAATGAGCCCCTGATTTTCAGGGGCTTTTTTTTCGCGAAATGTAGGAGCGAGCATGCTCGCGAAAAACCAGAGCGCGCCGCTGGGAACCTGGTTTTACGCGTAATCGTTCACGACCATCGCGAGCAAGCTCGGCTCCTACAAGCCCGCGTCTTTTTCCTGTCCATACAAGCTGTTACTGTACGATCCACAAAGCCCAAGCCGCCTGGATCGGATCTCTGACTTGAAGCGTCCCCTCCTCCTGCTCCTGATCAGCCTGGCCTTGAGCTCCACCGCAAGCGCGACGATCGGCGAAAGCCACGGTTATGCGCAGTTCGGCACGCTCAAGTACCCGGCCAGATTTACCCACTTCGACTGGGTCAATCCGCAAGCGCCCAAGGGCGGTACGTTGCGGGTCATGGCATTTGGCACCTTCGATACGCTCAACCCCTACACCTTCAAGGGCACCAGCCCGGTGACCACGCCGAACTTCCTGCAATACGGCATCAACGAGCTGAACGAACCGCTGATGGTCGGCACCGGCCAATACGCGCCGTCCGGTGACGAGCCGACCTCCAGTTATGGCCTGATCGCCCAATCGGTGGAATACAGCGAGGACCGCAGCTGGGTAGTCTTCAACCTGCGCCCCGAAGCACGCTTCCACGACGGCACGCCGATCACCGCCTACGACGTGGCATTCTCCTTCCGCCTGCTGCTCAAGGAAGGTCATCCGCAATACCGCACCAACCTGCAGGAAGTGTTGCGGGTCGACATCCTCAACCCGCAGCGCATTCGTTTCGTCTTCAAGCGTGCCGGCAATCCCTTGCTGATCCTGCGCCTGGGGGAGTTGCCGGTGTTGCCGCAGCATTACTGGAAAGGTCGCGACTTCAAGGCGACCACCTTCGAGCCGCCGCTGGGCAGCGGGCCGTATCGCATCACCTCGGTCACGCCGGGGCGCCAGATCGTGTTCGAACGGGTCAAGGACTACTGGGGCAAGGACCTGCCGGTCAATCGCGGCAAGTACAACGTCGATCGCATGGAGGTCGAGTTCTACCGTGACAGCGACGTGGCGTTCGAAGCGTTCAAGGCAGGCGAGTTCGACATCTATATCGAACACCAGGCGAAGAACTGGGCCACCGGCTACAACTTCCCGGCGATCCGTCGCGGCGACGTGATCAAGGTTCAAATCCCGCACCAGATCCCGACCCAGACCCAAGGCCTGTTCATGAACAGCCGCCGCCAGACGTTCGCCCAGGACAGGGTTCGTGAAGCACTGGGCCTGATGTTCGACTTCGAGTGGACCAACCGCACGTTGTTCAGCGGTGCCTATAAACGCGCCATGAGTTACTACCCCAACAGCGAATTCTCCGCCAGCGGGCTGCCGGTTGGCCATGAATGGCTGTTACTCAAGCCGTATCGCGAGCAATTGCCAGCCAGGCTGTTCACCGAGCCTTTCAGCCTGCCGCAGACCCAGGGCCAAGGCATTCCCCGGGAAACCATGCGCAAGGCCTTGGCCCTGCTTGCCGAGGCCGGCTGGAAGCTCAACGGCCAGCGCCTGCAGAACGCGGCCGGGCAACCGTTGCGCCTGGAGCTCCTGCTGGTCAACCCGAACCTGGAACGCATCCTTCAACCCTATGTCGAGAACCTCGCCAGCATCGGCATCGACGCCAAGCTGCGCACGGTCGATCGCGCGCAGTATAAGCAGCGCCTCGATCAGTTCGATTTCGACATGATCCTGATGACCCTCAACCAGACCCTCAGCCCGGGCCTTGAGCAATGGCAGTACTTTCATTCCAGCCAGGCCGCGGTCAAGGGCAGCAAGAACTACGCAGGCATTGCCAATCCGGTGGTGGACCACCTGCTCGAACAATTGCTCGCCGCCAAGACCCGCGATGAACAAGTCGCCGCCAGCAAGGCACTGGACCGCGCGTTGCTGTGGCAGCACTACATCATTCCCAACTGGTACCTCAATTATCACCGCCTGGCCTACCGCAACCGGTTCGCCTTCGTCACGACGCCGCCCTACACCCTGGGCCTGAGCGCGTGGTGGCTGAAATCTTCGGAGAAAGATCGATGAAACCCGCAAGCGCCCTGTTCCTGCAGGCCAGCGCCCTATTGTTCGCAGGGTGGGCCTTCGCCGCCCCGCAACACGCCCTGACCCTGTACAACGAACCGCCGAAATACCCGGCCGACTTCAAACACTTCGATTACGTCGACCCGGACGCCCCCAAGGGCGGAAAATTCCGTCAGGCCGGGTTCGGAGGTTTCGACAGCCTCAACCCCTTTATCAGCAAGGGCGTGTCGGCCAACGACATAGACCTGATCTACGACACCCTGGCCCGACAGAGCCTGGATGAACCTTTTACGGAATATGGCCTGATCGCCGGCAAGATCGAAAAAGCCCCGAACAACGACTGGGTGCGTTTCTATCTGCGGCCCGAAGCGCGTTTCCATGATGGTCATCCAGTGCGCGCCGAAGACGTGGTGTTCAGCTTCCAGACGCTGGTCAAGGATGGTGCACCGATGTTTCGCGGCTACTACAGCGACGTCGAAGACGTGGTCGCCGAAGATCCGCTTACCGTGCTGTTCAAGTTCAAGCACAGCAACAACCGCGAATTGCCGTTGATCCTTGGCCAGTTACCGGTGCTACCCAAGCACTGGTGGGCGAGCCGCGACTTCAACAAGGGCAACCTGGAAGTCCCGCTGGGCAGCGGCCCGTACAAGGTCACCGAAGTGAAGGCCGGGCGCTCGGTGCGCTATGAGCGGGTCAAGGACTACTGGGGCAAGGACTTGCCGATCAACCGCGGCTTCTACAACTTCGACGTAATGACCACCGACTACTACCGCGACAACACCGTAGCGCTGGAAGCCCTGAAGGCCGGGCAGTTCGATTACTGGCTGGAGATGACCGCGAAGAACTGGGCAAACGCCTACAACATCCCGGCAGTTACCGAAGGCAGGCTGATCAAGGAACAGATCCCCAACGGCAATCCCACCGGCATGCAAGGCTTCGTGTTCAATCTGCGTCGCCCGCTGTTCCAGGACGTGCGTGTGCGCGAGGCCCTGACCCTGCTGCTGGATTTCGAATGGACCAACAAGCAGTTGTTCAACGGTGCTTACGCAAGAACCCGCAGTTATTTCGAGAACTCGGAAATGGCCGCCACCGGCTTGCCGGATGCCGATCAGTTGGCAATCCTCGATCCGTTTCGCGGCAAGATTCCCGAGCAGGTGTTCAGCGAGGCGTTCCAGAACCCCATGACCGACGCCAGCGGCATGATCCGCACCCAGCAACGCAAGGCCTATCAACTGCTGCAAGAGGCCGGCTGGCGCATCGTCGATGACAAAATGGTCGACGCCACGGGCAAACCGGTGAGCATCGAATTCCTGCTGGCCCAGACCGAATTCGAACGGGTGCTGCTGCCGTTCAAGCGTAACCTGAGTGACCTCGGTATCGAACTGGTGATCCGCCGGGTGGACGTTTCGCAATACGTCAACCGCGTGCGCTCGCGGGACTTCGACATGATCGTCGGCAGTTTCCCGCAGTCCAACTCGCCGGGCAACGAACAGCGCGAGTTCTGGATGACCGCGGCCGCCGACAAACCCGGCAGCCGCAATTCCATGGGCCTGAAAGACCCGGTGGTTGACCAGTTGGTCGAACAACTGATCAACGCCGACTCACGCCGAAGCCTGGTGGCCCACGCCCGCGCACTGGACCGTGTGCTGCAATGGGGCTATTACGTGATCCCCAACTGGCACATCAAGACCTGGCGTGTGGCTTACTGGAACCATATCGGCCACCCCAAGGTCTCGCCTAAATATGACATCGGCATCAACACCTGGTGGATCAAGCCCGATGCGAAACCGGCCATAGAGATCGAAACCAAATTGCAAGCCGACCCTGCGGGCACGGAGTAATCAGATGCTGGCGTATATTTTTCGGCGACTGCTGCTGATCATCCCGACACTGTTCGGCATTTTGCTGATCAACTTCGTGATCATTCAGGCAGCCCCCGGTGGACCGGTGGAACAGATGATCGCCAAGCTCGAAGGCTTCGAAGGCGCCACCAGCCGCATCGCCGGCGGCGGCGCCGAGGTGTCGGTGGCAGGCTCCGCCTATCGTGGCGCACAAGGCCTGGACCCGGCGCTGATCAAGGAAATCGAGCACATGTACGGCTTCGACAAGTCGGCGCCGGAACGCTTGTGGATCATGGTCAAGAACTATGCGTCCCTGGATTTCGGCGACAGCTTCTTCCGCGACGCCAAGGTCATCGACCTGATCAAGGAAAAGATGCCGGTGTCGATCTCCCTCGGGCTGTGGAGCACCCTGATCATGTACCTGGTGTCGATCCCGCTGGGGATCGCCAAGGCCACGCGGCACGGAAGCCACTTCGACGTCTGGACCAGTTCGGCGATCATCGTCGGCTACGCGATCCCGGCGTTCCTGTTCGCCATCCTGCTGATCGTGGTGTTTGCCGGCGGCAGTTACCTGGACTGGTTCCCGTTGCGCGGGCTGACCTCGAATAACTTCGACGAATTGAGCATGGGCGGCAAGATCCTCGACTACTTCTGGCACCTGGCGCTTCCCGTGACCGCATTGGTGATCGGCAACTTCGCGACCATGACCCTGCTGACCAAAAACAGCTTCCTCGATGAAATCAACAAGCAGTACGTGGTCACCGCCAAGGCCAAGGGCCTGACCAATCACCGCGTGCTGTATGGCCATGTGTTTCGCAACGCCATGCTGCTGGTGATCGCCGGTTTCCCCTCGGCGTTCATCGGCATCTTCTTCACCGGCTCGTTGCTGGTGGAGGTGATCTTCTCCCTCGACGGCCTCGGCCTGATGAGTTTCGAGGCGGCGATCAACCGCGATTACCCGGTGGTCTTCGGCACCCTGTTCATCTTCACCCTGCTGGGGCTGGTGGTGAAGCTGATCGGCGACCTTACCTACACCTTTGTCGATCCGCGCATCGACTTCGAAAGCCGGGAGCATTGAGATGAACCTGTCCCCTCTCAATCGCCGGCGCTTCGAACTGTTCAAGGCCAACAAACGTGGCTGGTGGTCATTGTGGCTGTTCCTGATCCTGTTCGGCGCCAGCCTCGGTGCCGAGCTGATCGCCAACGACAAGCCGCTGGTGGTGCACTACGACAACGGCTGGTACTTCCCGGCGCTCAAGCGCTATCCCGAGACCACCTTCGGCGGCGAGTTCCCGCTGGAAGCCAACTACAAGAGTCCGTACATCCGCGAACTGCTCAAGGCCAAGGACGCCTGGGTGCTGTGGGCGCCGATACCCTACAGCTATCAGAGCATCAATTACGACCTGAAAGTCCCGGCACCTGCGCCACCGTCGACCGATAATCTTCTGGGCACCGATGATCAGGGCCGCGATGTGCTGGCCCGGGTGATCTACGGTTTCCGCATTTCCGTGTTGTTCGCCCTGACGCTGACCTTATTCAGCTCGCTTATCGGTGTGATCGCGGGCGCGCTGCAGGGTTTCTACGGGGGCTGGGTGGATCTGGCCGGGCAGCGCTTCCTGGAGATCTGGTCCGGGTTGCCGGTGCTGTATCTGCTAATCATCCTCGCCAGCTTCGTCCAGCCGAACTTCTGGTGGCTGCTGGGGATCATGCTGCTGTTTTCCTGGATGAGCCTGGTGGACGTAGTGCGCGCTGAGTTCCTGCGTGGGCGTAACCTTGAATACGTACGTGCGGCCCGGGCATTGGGCATGCAGAATGGCGCGATCATGTTCCGCCACATCCTGCCCAACGCCATGGTCTCGACCATGACCTTCATGCCGTTCATCCTGACCGGCGCCATTGGCACCCTGACCGCCCTGGACTTCCTCGGCTTTGGCTTGCCGGCCGGCAGCCCGTCACTGGGTGAGTTGGTGGCCCAGGGCAAATCCAACCTGCAAGCGCCCTGGCTGGGCATGAGCGCGTTTGCGGTGCTGGCGTTGATGTTGAGTTTGCTGGTGTTCATCGGCGAGTCCGCTCGCGATGCCTTCGACCCGAGGAAGTGAAATGAATCAGGACAATCTGATCGAAGTGCGCGACCTGGCCGTCGAATTTATCGTTGGCGAGCGCATTCAACGGGTGGTCGAAGGCGTGAGCTTCGATATCAAGCGTGGCGAAACCCTGGCGCTGGTGGGTGAAAGCGGTTCCGGTAAATCGGTGACGGCGCATTCGATCCTGCGCCTGCTGCCCTACCCGCTCGCCCGGCACCCGTCGGGGACCATCGAGTATTCCGGACAGAACCTGCTGAGCCTGAAAGAGAAAACCATCCGCCACATCCGCGGCAACCGGATCGCGATGATCTTCCAGGAGCCGATGACCTCGCTCAACCCGCTGCACTCGATCGAGAAGCAGATCAACGAGGTGTTGGGCATCCACAAGGGTTTGGTCGGCAAAGTCGCGACCAAACGCACCCTGGAGCTGCTGGAAATGGTCGGCATTCCTGAGCCGCAAAAGCGTCTCAAGGCCCTGCCCCACGAGTTATCCGGCGGTCAGCGCCAGCGGGTGATGATCGCCATGGCCCTGGCCAACGAGCCGGAACTGCTGATTGCCGACGAGCCAACCACCGCGCTGGACGTGACCGTTCAGCTGAAAATCCTCGAATTGCTCAAGCAATTGCAGGCCCGTCTGGGCATGGCTTTGTTGCTGATCAGCCACGATTTGAACCTGGTGAAAAGAATTGCGCATCGCGTATGTGTCATGCAGCGCGGTTGCATCGTCGAACAGGCATCGTGTGAAGAATTGTTCCGCGCGCCGCAGCACCCGTACACTCGGGAACTGCTGGCAGCGGAGCCCAGCGGCAACCCGGCGACCAACGTGATTGGCCCGCCATTGCTTGCGGTCGAGGACCTGAAAGTCTGGTTCCCGATCAAGAAAGGCTTGCTGAAAAAGACCGTGGATTACGTCAAGGCGGTAGACGGCATCAATTTCAGCCTGCTCCAGGGCCAGACCCTGGGGATTGTGGGAGAAAGCGGTTCCGGCAAGTCGACGCTGGGCCTGGCGATCTTGCGGTTGATCGGCAGCAAAGGCGGCATCCGTTTTGAAGGCAAGCAGCTAGACTGCCTGACGCAGCAACAGGTCCGGCCGCTTCGACGGGAAATGCAGGTGGTGTTCCAGGACCCCTTCGGTAGCCTGAGCCCACGGATGAGCGTAAGCCAGATCGTCGGCGAAGGCCTGCGGATCCACAAGATGGGCACCGTGGCCGAACAGGAACAAGCGATAATTGCGGCACTCAAGGAGGTAGGTCTGGACCCGGAAACCCGGCACCGCTACCCCCACGAATTTTCCGGCGGGCAACGGCAGAGAATCGCCATTGCCCGGGCTTTAGTGCTAAAACCGGCGTTGATTCTGCTGGACGAGCCGACTTCGGCCCTCGACCGCACCGTGCAACGCCAAGTGGTCGAGCTTTTACGATCACTGCAAAGCAAGTACAACCTGACGTATCTGTTTATCAGCCATGACCTGGCTGTCGTCAAAGCGCTGAGCCACCAACTGATGGTGGTCAAGCATGGACAAGTGGTCGAACAGGGGGACGCGCAAAGCATTTTTGCCGCCCCCCAACATCCGTATACACAGCAGTTGCTGGAAGCCGCTTTCTTGGCTCCAGCCACTGCGTAATAACCTGAAAAGAGGAGCAACACATGGGTTTTCTCGCCGGTAAGCGCGTACTGATCGTCGGTGTCGCCAGCAAGCTGTCCATCGCATCCGGCATCGCTGCCGCCATGCATCGCGAGGGCGCTGAGCTTGCCTTCACTTATCAGAACGACAAACTCAAGGGTCGTGTCGAAGAGTTCGCACAAGGCTGGGGCTCGAGCCCTGAGCTGTGCTTCCCGTGCGACGTGGCCAGCGATGCGGAAATCGCCAAGGTCTTCGAAGAGCTGAGCAAGAAGTGGGACGGCCTGGACTGCATCGTGCACTCCGTGGGCTTCGCCCCGGGCGACCAACTGGACGGCGACTTCACCGAAGCCACCACCCGTGAAGGTTTCCGCATCGCTCACGACATCAGCGCCTACAGCTTCGTGGCCCTGGCCAAGGCTGGCCGCGAAATGATGAAAGGCCGCAACGGCAGCCTGCTGACCCTGTCGTACCTGGGCGCCGAGCGCACCATGCCGAACTACAACGTGATGGGTATGGCCAAGGCTTCCCTGGAAGCCGGCGTACGTTACCTGGCCGGTTCCCTGGGCCCGGACGGTACTCGCGTGAACTGCGTATCGGCAGGCCCGATCCGCACCCTCGCCGCTTCCGGCATCAAGAATTTCCGCAAGATGCTGGCCGCCAACGAAGCGCAAACCCCGCTGCGTCGCAACGTCACCATCGACGAAGTCGGCAATGCCGGCGCCTTCCTGTGCTCGGACCTGGCTTCTGGTATCAGCGGCGAAATCATGTATGTGGACGGTGGTTTCAACACCACGGCCATGGGCAACATCGAAGAGTGATCTTCGGTTAGCCATAAAAACCCGCCTCGATAGGCGGGTTTTTTATGGCTGCGATTTCATGGATTACGCAAATCAATGTGGGAGCGAGCCTGCTCGCGAAGAGGCCCGCAAATACAACACTAAACTAACGGCTCAACGCTTTTTCAGCCTCAACCAGCAGCTCTTCAGCCGAGCCTTGAAGCGCAGGATCGTATTCAATCTGCCCGATACTGAAACCAATCTGATACCCGCGATTCGCCGTGGTATTACGCTCATCGAGCATTTCGTCGAGTCGCGCCTTGATCGCCGTGATATCCACGCCACACGAGCCCGTCAGCAAGGCAACGAAGGTGGCGCCTTCCAGCCGGCCGATCACATCGTTTTCCCGGAAGCCGATGCGCAACATATCGGCAAAGGTTTTCAGCGCGTTGTCACCTTCCGCGCGCCCAAACAGATAGTTGACGCGCTTGAAGTCATCCAGATTGAAAAACAGCAGCGTCGCGGGCCTGTCCAGTTGCATGCAGGCCTCCAGCCCCAATTGAGCCAGAGCTATAAAGCCGTGCCGGTTGGGCAGCAGCGTCAACTCATCCATGCTCGCCATCTGCACCCCGATCAGCTCTTGCTCGGCTTTACGGGCAAGATCGCGCAAAAGCTCGCGCTCCTGTTGTGGCTTCCCTGCACATACGCCTGTCTTGTGCGGTTTGCCTGGAATCAGCATCACATACTCCAACGGAGGGTATGTTCTTTAGAGGCCTCTATACCGGTTTGACTCCGTGTTCATTGACCGATGGTCAAGTCCCCCAGCACCGGGCAAGGCCCTCCTGCCTCAGCCCAGCGCTTGAACTGGCTGACAAAAATGTCGTGAGGGACCGGCACCGGTGCGCGATTGCCACCTGGATTCCAGCCCCAAAGCACCAGCTTGTCTTCGCTGACGTGCTTGATCAGCGCCGCGAAATCGCGGTCACCGTTGCTCGCGCGGTCCTTGATCATGCTGCACAACATGTTCGGTGGCAGGCCGATCCAGGCCATCTTGTGCGCCGCCGGCGGCAGGCTCCAATGCGGTGCACCCGGCGGTGCATTGGCGCCGTAACTGGCCGGAGGATTGGCTTGCGCATGGCAACTGGCGCAGGGCAAACCCGGCGCTCCTTTGCCGTCCATGCCGCGCACGACGTTCATCGCGTGGGGAATTGCGGCGTCGAACTGCAAGGGCGAATCACCAGGAATGTGGCAGTTCTGGCAGCGGGGGCTTTGGAACACCTGGCGAACCGTGTCGAACGCTTTCACCGCCTCCTTGTCATCGGCGAACAGCTCTGTTGCATAGACAAAAAGGCAAATCAGTATCACCGCGCCGAGCAACCAATGGTGTCGTTTCATCTCACACCCCCGACAGTTGCAACGGCAGCTCACGCAGGCGTTGCCCGGTCAGGGCGTACACCGCGTTTGCCACTGCCGGCGCCGTGGGGGGCACACCGGCCTCGCCGATGCCGCCGGGTTTCTCACTGCTGGGCAGGATATGCACTTCGACCACCGGCATCTCATTGAGCCGCAGCACCTGGTAATCGTGGTAGTTGGACTGCACCACCTTGCCGTCCTTGATCGTCAGTTTGCTGTGCAAGGTGAAGCCCAGGCCGAAGGCGATGCACGACTCCATTTGCGCCGCGATGCTCTGCGGATTGACCGCAATCCCGCAGTCCACTGCACACACCACCCGATGTACACGAATCGCCAGGTTGTCCTGGGACACTTCGGCGACCTGCGCCACGTAGCTGCCACATGACTCATGCACCGCCACGCCCAAGGCATGGCCGTCCGGCAGCGGCGCCTTCCAGTTGGCCTTCTCCACCGCCAGGTTCAATACGCCAAGATGCCGTGGATGCGCCTTGAGCAAGGTCCGTCGATACTCCACCGGGTCCTGGCTTGCCGCCGCGGCCAGTTCGTCGATCAGCGATTCCATGACGAAGGCGGTGTGGGAATGCCCCACCGAACGCAGCCACAACACGCTGATGCCGGTCTGTGGCGAGTGCAGATCTACCTGATGATTGGCCATCCCCACCAGATAAGGACTGTCCGCCACGCCTTCGACGGACGTCTTGTCGATGCCGTTCTTGACCCTGGGGGCTTCGAGCGAGGTGCCGGCCATGATCGACTGTCCGACCAGCACATGCTTCCACGCCAGCGGCAGGTTATCGGCGCCGAGGCCGACTCGCGCCTGATGCAGGAACGCCGAACGATAATAGCCGCCACGGATGTCGTCCTCCCGCGCCCACACGGTTTTCACCGGCCCGCCCGCGGCTTTGGCAACCTGGACCGCTTCGGCGACAAAGTCCGAGGTCGGGTTGGCTCGCCGCCCGAAACCACCGCCGAGGAACTCGGTGTGGATCTCGACTTGCTCGGGTTTGAGCCCGGTGATTTTGCCGGCGATTATCTGATCCAGGGTCTGGCACTGCGTACCGGTCCAGATCTCGCATTTGTCCTGGGTGATGCTCACGGTGCAGTTGAGTGGCTCCATTGGCGCGTGGGCCAGGTAGGGCACGCTGTACTCGACGTCCACGATCTTGGACGCTGAGGCCAGCGCAGCCTGGGTATCGCCGGCCTGGCTGGCGAGCAGCCCGGGGGTGGCAGCGAGCTTGCGAAAATCCTCGAGCAATTGCTCACTGTCGAGTCCTGTGTTCGGCCCCAGGTCCCACTCGACGTGCAGCGCATCACGCCCCAGTTTCGCCGCCCAGTAGTGATCGGCGATCACCGCCACGCCAGTCGGCACCTGCACCACTTTGTGAACCCCGGGTATTGCCAGCGCCTCGGCGCCTTCAAAGGATATGACGCTGCCACCGAACACCGGCGAACGCGCGACCATCGCGGTCATCAGGCCGTCGAACTGCACGTCCATGCCGAATTTGGCACGTCCGGTGATTTTCTCCGGCGTATCCAGGCGCTTAGTGGGTTTGCCGATGATTTTCCAGTCCTTGGCCTCCTTGAGCTTGATCGACGCAGGGTCCGGCACCGGTAGCTTGCCGGCGTCATCGGCCAGTTCGCCGTAGGTGGCGTGCTGGTCGCCGGCAATCACCACACCCGACTCAGTGCGAATCCCCGAGGGCGCGACGTTGAAGCGCTTGGCCGCGGCCTCGACCAGCAGCAATCGCGCCGCCGCACCGGCCTGACGGTAGCGGTCGAACTCCATCCAGGTCGAGGTCGAGCCGCCGGTGATCTGCATGCCGCCGAACCCGGCCAGACCGTAATCGGCCGCCGAAGCCGGCGAGTGCTCGACGCGGATTTTCGACCAGTCGGCGTCCAGTTCTTCGGCGATCAGCATGGTCAACCCGGTCCAGATGCCCTGGCCCATTTCCGAATGGCCGAGCAACACGGTGACGCTGTTGTCATTGCCGATGCGCAGGAAGGCATTGGGTGCGACCACGCTGCCCTGGTTTTCCGCGCCCTGGGCAAAGCGATGGGCCCCGGCGATGACAAACGCCACCACCAGCCCGCCGCCCAGCACGGCACTGCCCTTGAGAAAACCCCTACGCGACAGCGGATCGATGCTGTTCATGGCCATCAAGCCAATTGGGCGGCGCGTTTGACCGCGGCGCGGATTCTTGGATAGGTGCCGCAACGACAGATATTGCCCGACAACGCCTGGTCGATGTCGCTGTCAGTCGGTTGCGGGATCATTGCCAACAAGGCCGCCGCCGACATGATCTGCCCGGACTGGCAGTAGCCGCACTGGACCACATCGAGTTCGGCCCAGGCTTGTTGCACCGGGTGCGAACCGTCGGTAGACAGGCCTTCGATGGTGAGGATTTTCTGCCCATGGGCCACGGCCGTGGCAGGTGTGATGCACGAGCGCAAAGGTGCACCGTCGATGTGCACGGTACAGGCGCCACACTGGGCCATGCCGCAGCCGAACTTGGTGCCGGTCAGGTGCGCGACATCGCGCAGCACCCAGAGCAGCGGCATGTCCGCGGGGACATCCAGTTCCTGGTCCTTGCCATTGATATTGAGGGTCAGCATTGCGAAGGTCCTCAGACTCAAGGTGTTCTGAAGTTGGCGCCGCTGTGGCGATCGAGAACCTACGCGCGCCTTTGGGTTATCCCTACAGCTAAGCGCAAATTACCCGGCAGGCCGAGGTGTATCGACCACCGGTCACAAAAGCTGCCTGCCTTGCCCGCGATGGCGGCCTGACAGCCGACCTGTTGTTTGTTGACGGAGTACATATCCATTGCTGCGGTAACGGCCACTTATGGTTTCGCCCTTACGGCGAGTCCCTTTTTCAAAACAAACGCCAAAAAGGAACCAAAAGGCTCTTGCCCCACCACTCGGTACCTCGCTGTGGCTCGGCATGCCCTCTCTCCGGCAATACTCCGTGGGTCGCCGCGATGGGCCATCCATGGCCCAGCGCGGCTAAACCGGCGTCCTGCCGGTTTAGCCACTGCGCAATGCCTGCGTTCGGCCATCGTGGTTTAACGGGGCGCCCAAAATCTAAAGCCAAAGCGAGGCGGCCTGACAGCCGACCTGACTTTTACGGCTGTACCTGATCCCCTGTGGGAGCGAGCCTGCTCGCGATGGTCGCCAACGATAACGCGCCCTGTCTCGATGAACACGTTGTCTGGACATTTTTCGTCGGAACGCCGCCCGGAGCCGGCTCGCTCCTACAATGGGATCGCGGGCAGACCTGCAATCAGGTCGGCTATAAGGCCGCCTCGCTTTGGCTGTTGCTCTGCTTTGGCTTTTGATTTTCTTGCCCCATCGAGAGGCCGAGTGGAGGTTCTGCGCAGTGGGCAACCCGGCATGGATGCCGGGTTAGCCGCGCTGGGCCAAGGATGGCCCATCGCGGCGGGCTCTGTAGGAGCGAGCATGCTCGCGAAAAACCTGAGAGCACCGCGGGGTGTCAGGCTCCCCGCGTCATCGTTGACCTCCATCGCGAGCATGCTCGCTCCTACAGGCTTTTCCAAGTGACTCGCTGTAAAAGCGAAACCATAGGTGGGCGTTACCGCAGCAATGGATATGTACGCGGTCAACAACATCCAGATCGGCTGTCAGGCCGCCTTCCCGGCAATGCCGCGACCCGACAAGCCCGCTCCTACACCCTGGGCTTGAACAAAACCCCGGTATAACCAAGCAAAACAGCCCAAGCGCAGCACACCAAAGCAACGCCGACAACCCCAGCCCCAGCCCGGAAAACGGCACCAGCAACACCCGCGCCACGCCTGCGATCAACACCAGGACAAATCCCACAATGATGGCTTTCGACGGCTGCAGCGCCCGCCCGGTATGCCCCAGGCTGACCCGGGCAATCATCGCCAGAATCAACCCGCCAATGCCGCCCACCGCCAGCGAATGAGTGGCCAGGCTCTGTTGCGGCATCAGGCCGACGTGCCACAGCCCCATGGCAAACACCGCCACCACCAGCCAGGCGTAAGACAGATACAGCGACCACAAAAGCGGCACACTCCACATACCCCGGGCATGCCAATGCCACAACCGCAGCAGGTGCAAAACGCCGATCAAGACAAACAACGCCGCCAGCCAGACCCTGGGCACGTCGTGCAAACCGAGGGCAAATGTCAGCGCAGCAAACAAGCCACTCACCATCAGAACCCGCGTCGGCCACGGGTTGGCCGCCGGTAAAGCCGGGCGATTCAAGCCGCGCTGGATGAAGAAAGGAATCACTCGCCCGCCGATCACGCTCATCAGCGCCGCCACAAGCCACAGGGCAGCCAGCACGCCACGGCGTTGCAGACCCACATCGTCGGTCGAGAGCCCCCACAGCGTCATGGCCTGACACCCCGCCAGCAGCGTGACCATCAGCAGAATCGGATAATTATCGCGCTTGCCAGCGGTCACCAGGTCGCGGCCCAGCACCCCGGCCAGCAGCGGCAGGAAAGGCAGTTGCAACAGCAGTAGCGCACCAGGAGCAATCGGCAGCAACCAGGCCAGTCGAGCCAGCAACCAGACCAGCACCAGCCCGATCAGCGGCCAACCGTTGAGCCCGGGGCGGCCGGTCCAGTTCGGCACCGCCGTCAGCAGGAACCCGGCGATGATCGCCGCGGCGAATCCGAAGGGCATTTCGTGCCGATGCCAGGCAAGCATGCCTCCTACCGGTTGCGCACCGGGCAATCGGCCGTACAACCACAGGGCCCAGATCGCCACCGCCAATGCGGCAAACGCGGCACCCGCGAGAAAAAACGGGCGAAAACCGAGACTGAAGACGGGAGCGGCGGCCAGTTTGCGCATCAGGCCAGCGCCGCGAGATGAGGTTTGCTCAACCGGTGTTGGGCCAGCAGGCGCATGACGTAACCGATTTTCAGCAGGGTCGGCCCGACGATAGTCATGGCGTGCAACGACACCAGCGCCACGATCGACAGATAACCGGCATAGAGGTAAGCGCCGTAGATGCCTGCCAGCAGCATCGCCAGGCCGACGCCGAGCACACGGCTGGAAAGGTGCAGAACATTCTGAGGATTGCTGAAGAAATGGAACATTTTCCGTACTCCTGTAGCCGTTCAGTTGTACGTGGGATGTATCAAGTCTCGTGCCAGATAGTTAGCCCTTACAAATCAGGCACGTGAGGAAGTACGTGTCATAACGACTCGTCGCAGAAATAGTCGGTATGACTCGTGACGTAGTCATATCGACCGCACTCTGTAGGAACTCCTTACACACTCGGCGATCTACGGCACGGCCAGACCCGCGGAGGCTAGCTACGCTGATAGTCCAGCATGCAAAAACCTGCCAAGGAGACGCGCCATGCTTCACGTGCAAAAACTCACGCCCTGCCTGTGGTTCGATGGTCAGGCCGAAGAGGCCGCAAAGTTCTACTGTGCGATCTTCGATCATTCGAAAATCACAGCCATCACTCACTACGGCGAGGCCGGACAGGAGTTCCATGGCCGGGAAGTCGGTTCGGTCATGACGGTCAGCTTCGAACTCGACGGGCAGACTTTTACCGGCCTCAACGGTGGCCCGAACTTCACCTTCAGCGAAGCGATCTCGTTCCAGGTCAACTGCCAGACCCAGGAAGAAGTCGACCACTTCTGGGGACGCCTGTCCGCCGGCGGGCCGGTCGAGGCACAGCAATGCGGCTGGCTCAAGGACAAATTCGGCGTGTCCTGGCAGATCGTCCCGGTGGCGATGATGGAAATGATCAAAGACCCCGACACGGCGAAATCCCAGCGCGCGATGCTGGCGATGATGCACATGAAAAAACTCGATATCGCCGAGCTGAAACGAGCCTTTGACGGCGAGAGCTAATACACTCAGGCGCGGATCTGCCAAGGATTGACCATGAAGCTCGCAAAGACCAGGGACGCCGACAAGGCCCCGCGCTTCTGGCGCGATGACGCCCTGCCCTTCATCGAAGCCCGCTCCATCGCCGACGGGCGCGAGGTCTGTTACACCCGGCATGCCCACGAGCACTTTTCCATCGGAGCGATCACCGCCGGGCGTAGCACCTATGTCCATGAGCAATCGAACTTCGAGGTCTGTGCCGGCACCGTCGTGCTGATGAACCCCGGTGATGTCCATGCCTGCAATCCGATCGATGATCAACCCTGGTCGTACCTGATGCTGTATGTCGACACCCCGTGGCTCACCAATTTGCAGCATCAGCTTGGGTTCAGCAACGATCTGGCGTTTCGCCGGTTTGCGGTCACCCATACCGCGGAACGTGGACTGTTCGTTGGCTTGCAGGCGTTGTATCAGGTACTGGTCGATCAGCAGCAAGACGTGTTGCGCAAACACAGCGCGGCCGTGGAGTTTTTCACCGAGGTGCAGCTACGCCTGAACCCGGCCGAACAACCACTGCGCGAGCCCAACTTCAAGCTCGAGCGCGCCGCCGACTTCATCCGCGAGCACTGCACGCAACTGCTCAAGCTCGAAGATATCTGCGAAGCGGCGCAGTTGTCGCCGTCCTACCTGATCCGCGCGTTCAAACAGCATTACGGCATGACGCCCCACGCTTTCCTGGTCAACCGACGCATCCAGTTCGCCCGGGATCAACTGCGCAATGGCAAGCTGATTGCCGATGTGGCGCTGGAAGCCGGGTTTGCCGATCAGGCGCATTTCCAGCGGGCGTTCAAGCAGCATCTGGCGGCAACGCCAGGGCAGTATCGCGGTTGAACTCGCTCACTGTGTGCGCAGAGCTTTTGTGGCGAGGGGATTTTTGTGGCGAGGGGATATATCCCCGTTCGGCGGCGAAGCCGTCGCAGTATCAGCAAGCACGGTTTACCAGAAAGAATGCATAGGGCCGCTTCGCAGCCCAACGGGGATGAATCCCCTCACCACAAAAATCCCCTCGCCACAAAAGCCCCCTCGCCACAGGTTTTCCCTCGCTTCAAAATCGGTTGAACCAGTGTCTATGGCAACACCAGATAAACGGCACTCACCGCCAATAACAACGCCATGCCCCGATTGAACAAGCGCATGCCCGCCGGATTGTTCAAGTAGCCGCGCAAGAACGTCCCGGCGTAGGCCCAGCAACCGACCGACAGGTAGCAAATCACCAGGTACACCGCCGCAAATTGCCACACCAGACGGGCCTCGCCATCGGCGACGAACGCGCCCATGCCGGCCACGCAGGCCAGCCAGGCTTTCGGGTTGAGCCATTGCATGACCGCGCCGTAGAGCATCGACGGCGCGCGGCCCGAGTCCTTGGCCTCCAGCTGCCCGTTGTCGGCGGCCAGTTTGTACGCCATGTACAACAGGAACGCCACCCCGGCCCACTGCACCACTTGCGTCATTGCCGGCCACAACTGCAATAGCTCATGCAAGCCCAACCCCATCAGTACCAGCAGCAACACGAATCCCAGCGTCGCCCCGGCCACATGCCGCTGACTGGCGCGAAAGCCGAAGCGCGCTCCCGAACCCAGCGCCACGATATTCACCGGCCCCGGCGTGATTGAAGCTGCCAACGCAAACGCCGCCATGGACATGATCAAACTCATCGCACACCTGCTCAGTCAATTGAACCAGGCGTCAATGTAAGGAGGCCTGTGGTGCGCGTATTGAAGAAAACTGCCCAAAGAGGTGCCCGCTATGAGTAATAGTCGACCACCCTCTTCACCTTCACCAACGCCTGGCGTAGCGCGACCATGTCCACCGAGCCCAGCGCAAGGCGTATCGCGTGCGGGACATGATGGGTAATCGCAAAGGGTTCGGCGGGCGACACCGACACCTGCTCGCGCATCAACGCCATGGCGATCTGGTCGGCCCGGGCGTCCTCGGCCAAGGGCAACCAGATGAAATACGACGACGGATGGCTGATGGTCTTCAGCCCCGCCAGCACCTCACGGGCCAAGGTTTGCCGGGCCTGCGCGTCCGCGCGCTTTTGCGCCTCGAGTTTGCTGACAGTGCCGTCGTCGAGCCAGGCCGTGGCAATGGCCGTCATTACCCCGGGGGTGTTCCAGGTGGTCGCCATGATGGTGCGTTCAAATCCGCCAATCCATTGCGCCGGCGCGGCGACAAAACCGACGCGCAACCCGGTGGCGACATTCTTGGATAAGCCGCTGACGTACACCGTTCTTTCCGGCGCCATTTCAGCCAGGGGTGGCGGTACGTCTTCAGCCAGGAAAGCGTAGGCCGCGTCCTCGATGATCGTCAGGTCATACCGGCGTGCAATCGCCACCAGCTGCTTGCGCTGATCGGCGTCCATCACCCAACCCAGCGGATTGTGCAGGGTCGGCATCGAGTACACGGCTCGCACTGATCGAGTGCGGCACAGCTTGTCCAGGGCAGGCAGATCAGGCCCCTTGTCCGTGACGGGAATGGGCAACACTTCAAGATGCAGCGTTTCAGCCAGCGTCTTGAAGCCCGGATAGGTCAAGGCGTCCGCGGCAATCACATCGCCGGGCTTGAGCAAGGTCATCATCACCACCGCCAGGCCGTGCTGGGCGCCGCTGACGATCAGCACCTGTTCGGCCGACACGTTCAGGCCGCGCTCGCCCAGATGACGCGCGAACGAAGCTCGTTCATGCAGGCGCCCGGCGTGGGGCTGGTAACGCAGGAGGGACTCCAGGTCACCGGACAATGCGAGCTGGCGCAGGGCGTTGCGCAACAGATCAGCCTGACCTGGCAATGATGGGTAGTTGAAGTTGAGGTCGATCATCCCGGCTGCCACCACCGACTGCGAAATGCCCTGGCCCGGCGGCAACGAGGTCTCCCGGACAAAAGTCCCGCGCCCGGTTTCGCCACTGACCAGGCCCATGCCCTCAAGCTCGGCATACACCCGGCTGGCGGTGACCAGCGCCAAACCGTGCTCAGTGGCCAGTTGCCGATGGGTCGGCAAGCGAGTACCGGGGGGCAAACGCCCCGAGCGGATGTCAGCGGCAAAGGCGTCAACCAGCGTTTTGTAGCGGGATCGAGGCATGTCGAGATATATCCATGACAATTTTTTGATTGTATCGATAGTCAGCCATAGGATGGGTTTCGTGCAATCAATCAATGAACGTGAGCCTGATGGAACGGACTTCTAACCTGCAAAACCATGCGCTGGACAGCAGCGCCAGCATCAGTACACCGGCCTGGTTCAGCTTGGGCTACGTGTCGCTGTTCAGCATGCTGATCGGCTTTGTGTTCTGGTATCGCGGACTGGCGCAAGGGGGCATTGCCGCCGTAGGACAACTGCAATTGTTGCAACCATTTTTCGGCCTGGCACTGGCCGCTACCTTGCTGCATGAACACGTCAGCCTGGGCATGCTCGGCGTCACCGTAGCGGTGATCCTGTGTGTGGCCGGAGCGAAAAAGTTCGCGCGTTAGCCACTGGTACGCTTCCTGCGTCCATGACTGTATGGGTCAAGCCCCTGGGCAGCTGTGATAAAAATACGGCTCCTGCTGTTGGAGCCGATCATGGACCTCAACACCCTCACCCTCTTCCTTCCGGCCTGCTTCGCCCTGAATATGGCGCCAGGCCCGAACAATCTGCTGTCGGTCAGCAATTCGACCCGCTATGGCTACCGCACTGCGTGCCTGGCCGGTATTGGCCGTTTGCTCGCCTTCGCCGCCATGATCGCCCTCGCCTCGGCCGGTCTGGCGGTGGTGCTGCAAACCTCGGAATTGTTGTTCCACGGGATCAAGATTCTCGGTGCGGCGTACCTGTTTTATCTCGCCTGGCAATTGTGGCGTGCCAACCCCGGCATGGAAACCGCGGCGAGCGCCGCGCCGGTGGGGATGCTGGCGTTGGCCCGGCAAGAGTTTCTGGTGGCGGCCGGCAACCCGAAGGCGATCCTGATCTTCACCGCGTTCCTGCCACAATTCGTCGACTCGACCCACGCCATCGCACCGCAGTTCGCGGTGTTGGGCGCACTGTTCCTGATCCTGGAATGGATCGCCATCGGCGCCTACGCTTACATGGGCCTGCACATGCGCCGCTGGTTTGCCAAACCTTCGGGCAAACGGATGTTCAATCGCTGCTGCGCGGGGTTGTTGTCGGTGGCGGCTTCAGTGTTGCTGATGGCGCGTCGGGCCTGAACAAACTGAGAAAGATCAACAGATCGCAGCCTGCGGCAGCTCCTACCGGTCATCTCAACGAACCGGAATTCTCTGTCGAATTTCCGGTGGAGCCTGTCCCTGCCCCGTTCTATGCTGCGCCAATGAACCTACAAAACACGCCACTACCGCCCCACGCCGAGATGGTTCGCGCCATGCTCGAACGAGACACCGCCTACGAGGGGGTGTTTTTTACCGCGGTCAAAACCACCGGTATTTTCTGCCGTCCTGGTTGTACCGCACGCAGCCCGAAACCTGCGAATGTCGAGTTCTTCGCCCACGCCGATGAGTGTCTGGCGGCGGGGTACCGCGCTTGCCTGCGTTGCAAACCCATGGACGCCGCCGCGATTGCGCCGCACTGGGTGCAGCAGTTGCTTAAGGCAGTGGACGCCGATCCCGAGCAGCGCTGGACCGACGCCCAGTTACTGGCCGAAGGCATCGAGCCGCTGAAACTGCGCCGCTGGTTCAAGCAGCATTTCGGCATGACCTTTCATGCCTGGCTACGCACCCGGCGCCTGGGCATGGCCTTGGGCGGGATCAAGCAGGGGGATTCCATCGACAACGCCGCGTACGACTCCGGTTACGAATCCCTCAGCGGCTTTCGCGATGCGTTCCAGAAGTCTTTCCACATTACACCGGGCCGCGCCGCCAACAGCGAGCCGCTGCTTTTCACCCGCTTGACCACGCCGCTGGGGCCGATGATCGCCATGGCCGAACGACGCGGACTGGTGTTACTGGAGTTCCTCGACCAGCCCAGCTTGACCCGGGAAGTACAAGCGCTGCAAAACCGTTTTGGTTACGCCGTGGCGCCGGGGCATAACGGGCATTTGCAGCAAATCGAAGACCAACTGACCGGGTATTTCGCCGGCGAGCGTACTGAATTCAGCGTTGCCCTGCACATGCCCGGTAGCGAATTTTCCCGTCAGGTATGGGCCGAACTGGCAAACATCCCCTATGGCCAGACCACCACCTACGGCGCGATCGCTGCCCGCCTTGGCAAAACCGGCGCCAGTCGGGCGGTGGGCTTGGCCAACGGTCGCAACCGCCTCTCGATTGTGCTGCCCTGCCACCGTGTGATCGGTGCTGATGGTTCGCTGACGGGCTACGCTGGAGGCCAACCGCGCAAAGCGTTTTTGCTCAGACTGGAAAACGCGGCGGTGCAGATCACCCAACAACTCGCGTTCTGATCCCACCCATTTCAAAAGGAAGGCATCTCGATGGACAGGCTTGATGATCAACTTCATAAGCTGCATCACAACGGTCTGCTGATCCTCACCAACGTCGCCGACGCTGCCGGGGCGCGGCTGGTGGAGCAACTGGGCAACAAGGCCGTGGCTACCAGCAGTGCGGCAGTGGCCTGGGTCCATGGTTACCCGGACGGCAACACCCTGCCCCTTGAGCGACTGGTATCGACGGTCGAATCCATCGCCCGGGTGATTTCGGTGCCGTTGACCGTGGATATCGAGGCTGGCTACTCCGACGACCTGGCACGGGTTGCTGAAGTGGTGGATGCGGTCATCGCCGCCGGTGCGGTCGGGATCAATATCGAGGACGGCGCCGCGCCGCCTGAATTGCTCGTGTACAAGATTGAAATCGCGCGCCAGGTTGCCGATCGCCGCAACGTGAACCTGTTTATCAATGCACGCACCGATGTGTACCTCAGGAGCCTGGTCCCCGCCGAAGATCGCGTGGCGGAAACCCTTAGGCGCGCCGCGTTGTACCAAGCGGCGGGTGCCAACGGTTTGTTCGCGGCTGGCGTTACATCAGAGTACGAGATCGCGGCGCTGTGCCGGGGCACCACGCTGCCACTCAATGTCCTCGGTTTCCCCGGTCTGCCGTCGCTGCAAGAGTTGCAAACACTTGGCGTGCGCCGCTTGAGCGCCGGCTCCGGCATCGCCGAGTTCCTCTATGGTGCCATGGCCGCACTGGCAAAAAACTTTCTGCAGACCGGCAAACTCGACAGCCATGACCTCAAGGCGTTCACCTATGCCGAAGTCAACGCGTTGCTCAAACCGCCGGGGAAAGCCTGAGCCCATGCCGGACGACTACTTACCCGCCACCGAGTTTCTAGCGTCCCTTGATGGGGATTGGCATCGGCACATCGCTGCCATCGGCCCGTGCCTGCATCAACCTCACGCGGCCCGCGATCCCTATGAATCACTGGTGCGGGCGATTGCCTACCAGCAACTCCACGCCAAGGCCGGGGATGCAATTGTCGGCCGGTTGCTGGCGCTGTACCCATCGGTGGCGTTTCCGCAGCCTGAGCAGATTGTGGCGACAGATTTTGATCGACTGCGCAGTTGCGGCTTTTCCGCCAGCAAGATTGCCACCATTCAAGGCATCGCCCAGGCTGCACTGGACGGCGTGGTGCCGGATTACGCCACGGCGCTGGCCATGGACGACGAAGCACTGATAGAACGCCTGATCACCCTGCGCGGTGTGGGGCGCTGGACCGTCGAAATGCTATTGATCTACAGCCTTGAGCGGCCGGACATTTTGCCGGCCGATGACTTTGGCGTGCGCGAGGGCTATCGACGGCTCAAGGGGCTGGAGGTGCAGCCGACGCGCAAGCAGATGATTGAGATCGGGTTGGCGTGGAGCCCGTATCGGACTGTGGCTGCGTGGTATTTGTGGCGGGTGCCTGGCAGGTAGACCGTGGTGAGGGGATTTAGCGAATCGTCGCACCGCCCCGTTGGGCAGCGAAGCGGCCCCAAAAAAAGGGACTGCTGCGCAGTCCAACGGGGATAAATCCCCTCGCCACAGGTTTGCTTTCAGCTTGACTGGCCAAGCCTGTCACAACCCCGACTTCAACCGCGTAAACGCCCGGATCAAAGCCCGGTTGAACGCCTTGCCATTGTCATTCTTGCTGTACAACGAAGCCCGCACCGCCTGCGCCGGATAGGTCCCCGGATCATTGCGAATCGCCGGGTCGATCAAGGTATCCGCCGCCGTGATCGCATTGGCATAGTGGATGGTGTCGGTGATCGGCGCGATCACTTCAGGCGTCATCAGGTAATCCATCAATGCCAGCCCCGCCTCGGGATGCGGGGCGTCCTTGGGAATGACCATGGCATCGAACCAGATCAATGTGCCCTCTTTCGGTATCCGGTACTGCAACGAAAACGGCTTTCCAGCCGCTTCTGCCTGACCTGCCGCGATGGCCACGTTACCGTTCCACGACATCGCCACACAGGTATTGCCGTTGGCCAGGTCGCTGATGTTCAGGTCGTTGTCGAAGTAGCGAATGTACGGGCGAATCTTCGCCAGTTGCTGTTCGGCAAGTTTCAGGTCATCGAGGTTCTGGCGATTGATGTCCAGCCCCATGTATTTCATCACCGCCGCGAACACTTCGTTAGGGTCGTTGAGCAGGCTGACCCCGCAATCGGCGAATTTCGACACCACCGCCGGATCGAACAGCATTGCCCAACTGTCCGTTGGCGCATCGGGCAGGCGCTGCTTGACCGCCTCTTCCTGATAACCCACGCCGGTGGTGCCCCAGGCGTAGATCCCGGCGTAACGGTTGCCCGGATCGAACACCGCCATGTGCTGGCGGAACTCTTCGCCGACACCGGCAAAGTGCGGTATCTGCTGCTTGTCGACGGTCTGAATGGCGCCGCTCTGGATCGCCCGGGACAAATGCTGCCCCGCCGTCAGCACCAGGTCATAGCCGCTGCGACCGGTCAGCAGTTTGGTCTCGACGGTTTCCAGGGAATCGAAGTGATCGGCGACGACATGGATACCGGTTTTTTTCTCGAAATTGGTCAGGGTGTCCGGGGCCAGGTACTCGCCCCAGATATACAGATTCACCACCGGTTTGGCGGTGTCGGCGGCCTGCACACACAGGGGTGCAAGCACCAGCAATATAGCTTGAGTCAGTTTGTGCAGGCCCATGTTCAAACTCCCTTTTTGTTGCAGGCAGCGCCAGCGTACTGCGGCATGGTGATGCACGCGACGTTGCCGCCACCGAGGAGAATTTCCCGGGAGTTTTCGATGCCGACGATCTTGTGCTGCGGGAACAGTTCGGCGAGGGTCGCCAGCGCCACCTGATCATTGCGATCGCCAAACAGCGGCACCACGATCGAGGTGTTACCAGCGTAGTAATTGATATACGACGCGCAGATTTTCGTTCCAGCCTGACGGGTATGCGTGCTGTCCTGTTGATCCAGACCCTCGGCCTCTTCAGCGGTCCATTCCAGCACATCCGGTTGTGGCAGCTTGTGCACGATCAACTCGCGACCACGGCTGTCGCGGGTACTGCGCAGGATTTCGTAGGCCTCCTGATAGATCTCCCACTGCGGGTCGTCGCGATTGTCGGTCCATTGCAGCACCACCTCGCCGGGGCGCACGAAGCACGCCAGATCATCGACGTGGCCGTCGGTTTCGTCGAACTTGCAGCCCCGTGGCAGCCAGATGACTTGCTCGGCGCCCAGATAATCGGTCAAGCGGCGAGTGACTTCGTCCTTGCCCAGATGCTGGTTGCGGTTACGGTTGAGCAGGCATTGTTCGGTAGTCAGGATGCTGCCCTCGCCGTCGCTCTGGATGCCGCCCAGTTCGGCAATCAATGGCGCGCGATAGCGGTCGAAGCGTTCGATTTCGAGGATTTTGCTGGCGATCTGGTCGTCCTTGTCCCACGGGTAGTACAAGCCGCCGTCGAGGCCACCGTAGGCGTTGAACTCGAAGTCGACGCCGCGCACTTCGCCGCTCTGGTCATTGACTACAAAGCACGGCCCGCTGTCGCGGAACCAGGTGTCGTTGCAGGTCATCTCCACCACCCGCACTTGCGGCGGCAACTGGCGGCGAGCGGTGGCAAATTGCGCGGCCGAGGCGCAGACGGTGACCGGTTCGCTTTGGGAGATAGCGGTGACGATCTGCACCCAGACTTTCTGCGCAGGCTTGGCGCCATTGCGCCAGACGTCGGTGCGCTCAGGCCAGCCGAGCCAGCAGCCGGACTTGGTATCGAATTCGCCGGGCAAACGGAAACCGTCGAGTTTGGGAGTGGAATCGAGCAAACGTGCCATGGGCAGACCTCATCAGCGGGGATTGGAATGACCACAGGCTAAGGTCGCGGGCGCCCTCCTCGCCAACGATGATTATTTCGGAACACTTGAATTCAACTCATCAATCGACTAGCTGATTGTTGAACCATTCGAGCATCTGCGCCACGGCGGGCCGCTCCAGGCGAACCCGCTCGCACACCAGCGCGTATTGCCCCAATGCCGTCATGCTTGAGGTGAATGGCCGGACCAGGCGACCGCTGAGCAAATCTTCCTGGGCGGTCAGGTTATCGCCCATGGCCACGCCCTGCCCTTGGGCCGCGGCTTCCAGGGCCAACCCGGCGTGGGCGAAATACAGTTGCCGTTCGGGGCGCTGATCACCGGCATGGCTGGTGAGCCAGGCGGTCCAGGTCTTGCCGTCCTGATCGTCATGCAGCAAGCAGTGGCGGGCCAGGTCCTTGGGTGTTTTCAGCGTGCCTTGGTTGAACAGGCCGGGACTGCACACTGGGAAGAACTGAAGCGCCGGCAATGGCCGGACGAAATACGCACTGCTGTCCACTGGACCGGTGCCATAGGTGATCGCCAGGTCGATGTCCTCTCCCGGCGCTGTGGCGTCGATGGGTTGTTCGTAGAGGTGCAGGGTGATGTGCGGATAACGCGCGTAGAAATCCGAGAGGCGACTCATCAACCACTTTTGCGCGAGCTCGGCGGTGACCGCCAGGCGCAACACCGCCAAGGACGATGGGTCGCGTAGTTCGTCGCAGGCATCGCCAATCAGTTCGAAGGCTTGTTGCAGGCTTTGCATCAGGCGACCGGCGGCCATGGTCGGGCGAATCTGCCGGCCTTCGCGCACGAACAACGACACGCCAAGCTGTTCTTCCAACTGGCGGATCTGGTGGCTGACGGCACTGTCGGTGACGCACAACTCCGCCGCCGCCCGGCCGAAATGAGCGTGACGGGCGGCGCATTCGAAGGTTCTGAGGGCTGCCAGGGAGGGTAGTCGTCGCATCGGGTCAGGTCCGGGTTTCGAGGCGCCCATGCTGACCCGGTGGAATGTGGGCGTCCAGTGGGACCGCGTTTTCGTTCTTCGCGAGCAGGCTCGCTCCCACAGGGAATTCATTTCACATGTGGGAGCGAGCCTACTCGCGAAGGCGTCGGCAATCGCGCCACATATCTTCTAGGCTGAACCGAATCACTTCAGCCTGCGGAGACCACCATGCAACTCGAAGGCTCCTGCCATTGCGGCGCGGTGTTGTTCAACCTGACCAGCGCCCACCCCTACCCCTATCAACGCTGCTACTGCTCGATCTGCCGCAAGACCCAGGGCGGTGGCGGTTATGCGATCAACATTGCCGGTGACGCCAATAGCCTCAAAGTGCGCGGGCGCAAGAACATCGCGATTTACCATGCACTGCTCAAGGGCGAAGGCGAAAAGCGCGCCCATCGCAGCAGCGCCGAGCGGCATTTCTGTTCGCTGTGCGGCTCGGGTTTATGGCTGTTCAGCCCCGAATGGCCGGAACTGATCCACCCATTCGCCTCGGCCATCGACACGCTGCTGCCGGTGCCGCCGCAGCACACGCATTTGCTGCTGGACTCCAAGGCCCCCTGGGTCGAGGCCGAAATGAAGCCTGGCGATAAACAGTTTGAGGGTTATCCCGAAGAATCGATCGCCGAGTGGCATGAACGCCTGGGTTTGAGCCGTTAAAGCAAAGATCCTACAGGCACACCGCTATGGAACCGAAACTCCACATCCGGCGATTCAATCAATTCCTGCTCGGCGGCCCGCACCTTGTCGATCACCTGAGCGATGTCCTTGGCGTCACCGTACTGGTAAGCCAGCTTCAGGTAACCCTGGAAGTGCCGGGCCTCGCTTTTGAGCAAGCCGAAGTAGAATTTGCCCAGTTCTTCGTCCAGATGCGGTACCAAAGCCTC
Source organism: Pseudomonas sp. LBUM1649 (assembly GCF_059716155.1). NCBI lineage: Bacteria > Pseudomonadati > Pseudomonadota > Gammaproteobacteria > Pseudomonadales > Pseudomonadaceae > Pseudomonas > Pseudomonas sp. LBUM1649. Next base: position 2,987,554 of record NZ_CP166807.1, on the reverse strand, counting down.
GAAACGCTCACAACTGCGGGCCTCGATGAACGCGCCGACCACCAACGTATCCACCAGTTTTACCGGTTCGTGACTGCGTACCACTTTGCGCAGCCCCGAGGCGTAACGCCCGGCAGACAACTGACGCAACTCGATCTTGCGTTTTTTCATCAGGCGCATGACCTGCTCGTGGTGCACCAGCTCTTCCCGGGCCAGACGCGACATCATGTTGATCAAATCGACGTGGGAGTGATATTTGGCAATCAGGCTAAGCGCCGTGCTGGCCGCCTTGAACTCGCAATTCTTGTGGTCGATCAGCAAGGTGTCCTGATCGGCCAAAGCGGCCTGAACCCAGCCATCCGGAGTGCGGCAGCCGAGGAACTCGTGAATTTCGGGAAGGATCATGGGGCTCACGGAAAAAAGGATATAGATAGGTATAAAACGAAGGGCGCCGATTATACCGGCCCGCCCGCAGACCACCAGTCACACCGTTGATATGCATCAAGTCGCCGAATGCCGCACAGGAACTATAGTTGTGCAACGCCGTGCTTTTTCATTTTCAGGAGATCCCGATCATGCAAGCCATTCGCAGCATTCTGGTGGTCATCGACCCCGAGCATTCGGAAAGCCTGGCGCTCAAACGAGCCAAACTGATCGCCGGCGTAACCCAGGCGCACCTGCACCTGCTGGTCTGTGACCGTAAGCACGACCACAGCGCCATGCTGGGAGTCCTGAAGGCTGCCCTGCTGCAAGACGGATACAGCGTCACTACCGAGCAGGCCTGGAATGAAAGCCTGCACGAAACCATCGTCGACGTGCAGCAGGCCGAAGGCTGCGGGCTGGTAATTAAACAGCATTTCCCCGACAGTTCGCTGAAAAAGGCCCTGCTGACCCCATTGGACTGGAAACTGCTGCGGCACTGCCCTACCCCGGTGCTGTTGGTGAAAACTGCAGGCTCCTGGAAGGACAAAGTGATCCTGGCGGCCGTCGACGTAGGCAATACGGAAAGTGAACACCGCCATTTGCACAACACCATCATCGATTACGGTTATGACATTGCCAGCCTGGCCAAGGCGCATCTGCATGTGATCAGTGCTCATCCGTCGCCCATGCTGTCGGCGGCCGACCCTACATTGCAGCTCAGCGAAACCATCGAGGCGCGCTATCGCGAACAGTGCAAGTCGTTCCAGGCCGAGTTCGACATCGACAACGAACACCTGCACATCGCCGAGGGCCCGGCGGATGTGCTGATTCCGTTCATGGTGCACAAACTGCAGGCGGCCGTGACAGTGATCGGCACCGTGGCGCGTAGCGGATTATCGGGGACGTTGATCGGCAATACCGCGGAAGTGGTGCTCGATGCGGTGGAGAGCGATGTGCTGGTGCTCAAACCCCGTGAGGTTGAGGATCATCTGGAGGAGCTGGCGGTAAAGCATTGAGATTAGTAGTGCCAGGTAATTCGCCATCGCGGGCAAGCCTTGCTCCTACAGACGGTGAAAATCTGTAGGAGCAAGGCTTGCCCGCGATGCTTTTAGGGTCTAGCCGCCAAACGCGTCCTTGAGGAACCCCGGCGCAATGTAGCGCTGGTAATGCGCCTCGGAGAGCAGGAAAAATTCCCGATCGATGGCATCGCGCAGTTCCGGCAGGTTCCAGTCGCGAAATTCCGGCAGCAGCACCATCCCGTAGGCTTGCAGATTGTTGATGACCCGCGCGCCCCGGGCGATCAACTGGTAGGCCCAGCAATACTCGGACTGATGCGGCACGAAGCGGATCTTGCGCTGCTCCAGTTGCGTTTGCAGCAGCGCCGGATCGAAAATTTCCACCTTGGCGGCCATCACCTGGGACAACAACTGCTCAAGACGCAGCCACACCGCGCGTTTTTCTTCCTCGTTGTAGCCGTTCCAGTGAATTACTTCGTGGTGGAAGCGCTTGCAGCCACGGCACACCAAATCACCGTAAACAGTGGAGCAAAGGCCGACGCAGGGGGTCTTGATGGTCTGATTGGGCATAGGTAGGCAAACGCGAAAAAGCAAAACAGGACGGCATGTTAGCCCTTTGTCTAACATTGATCACCCCTCAAAGTTTCAGGAGCCAACTTACCTTTAATTTTTTTTTGCCGTAGAATCAGCCTGCCTTTTTAGGCGCCAATGTCCGTTAGAAGCTGTTTTCAAAGCGTCACGAGCACAGTCGTTCCTTCAGAGCGGTGTTGGCGAAGGGTTTTTCCAGCGGGGAAAAGCCTTACGCCAACCCTCATCAGCTCCCGTTCTGCAGGCGTAAAACTTTGAAAGCAGCTTCTGTAAGGAATTGTCGGTAATTCTGGCTAAGTGGCCCACAACGCCATGCAGCGCATGAGTACGGCAATTTCGGGATGAGCGTCCCGGACACCCATTTGGGACCACTGATGAGGGTAATAACTGTGCTTGAAGCCTACCGCAAACATATCGAAGAGCGCGCAGCACTGGGTATCGTTCCCCAGCCGCTAAACGCCGAACAAACTGCAGGCCTGGTCGAGCTGCTGAAGAATCCCCCGGCTGGCGAAGAAGCATTCCTCGTTGACCTGATCACCAATCGCGTTCCGCCAGGCGTGGACGAAGCAGCCTATGTCAAGGCCGGTTTCCTGTCTGCCATCGCCAAAGGCGAAGCCAAATCCCCCCTGATCGACAAGAAGCGCGCTGTTGAGCTGCTCGGCACCATGCAGGGCGGCTACAACATCGTGACCCTGGTCAACCTGCTTGACGACGCCGAGCTGGCGCCAGTAGCTGCCGAAGAACTCAAGCACACCCTGCTGATGTTCGACGCTTTCCACGACGTCGCGGAAAAAGCCAAGAACGGCAACGTTCACGCTCAAGGCGTGCTGCAGTCCTGGGCTGACGGCGAGTGGTTCAAGAACCGCCCGACCCTGGCCGACAAGATCAGCCTGCGCGTGTTCAAGGTGACTGGCGAGACCAACACCGACGACCTGTCCCCTGCTCCTGATGCCTGGTCCCGCCCGGACATCCCGCTGCACGCCCTGGCCATGCTGAAAATGGCTCGCGACGGCATCGTGCCGGACGCACAAGGCGTCACCGGCCCGATGAAGCAGATCGAAGAAATGCGCAACGCCGGCTTCCCTATCGCTTACGTCGGTGACGTGGTTGGTACCGGTTCTTCGCGTAAATCGGCGACCAACTCGGTACTGTGGTTCTTCGGCGACGACGTTCCCTTTGTTCCGAACAAGCGTGCCGGCGGTTTCTGCTTCGGCAGCAAGATCGCTCCAATCTTCTACAACACCATGGAAGATGCCGGCGCACTGCCAATCGAATTCGACGTATCCAACATGCACATGGGCGACGTGATCGACCTGTACCCGCATGCTGGCAAAGTCTGCAAGCACGGCACCGACGAAGTCCTGACCACCTTCGAAATGAAGACTCCGGTCCTGTTGGACGAAGTTCGCGCCGGCGGCCGTATTCCGCTGATCATCGGCCGTGGCCTGACCGAGAAGGCTCGCGCCGAACTGGGTCTGCCACCGTTCGACCTGTTCAAGAAGCCTGAAGCACCAGCTGAAAGCACCAAGGGTTTCACCCTGGCGCAGAAAATGGTCGGCAAGGCTTGCGGCGTAGTCGGTGTGCGTCCTGGCACCTACTGCGAACCGAAAATGACCACCGTGGGTTCTCAGGACACCACCGGTCCAATGACCCGTGACGAACTGAAAGACCTGGCGTGCCTGGGCTTCTCGGCCGACCTGGTCATGCAGTCGTTCTGCCACACCGCGGCTTATCCAAAGCCGATCGACGTGACCACCCACCACACCCTGCCTGACTTCATCATGACCCGCGGCGGCGTTTCCCTGCGTCCGGGCGACGGCATCATCCACTCGTGGCTGAACCGCATGCTGCTGCCAGACACCGTGGGTACCGGTGGTGACTCGCACACCCGTTTCCCGATGGGCATTTCGTTCCCGGCCGGTTCCGGTCTGGTCGCGTTCGCCGCAGCCACCGGCGTCATGCCGCTGGACATGCCGGAATCGATCCTGGTGCGCTTCAAAGGCAAGATGCAACCGGGCGTCACTCTGCGTGACCTGGTTCACGCCATTCCTTACTTCGCCATCCAGAAAGGTCTGTTGACCGTCGAGAAGAAAGGCAAGAAAAACGCCTTCTCCGGCCGCATCCTGGAAATCGAAGGCCTGGACAACCTGAGCATCGAACAGGCTTTCGAACTGTCCGACGCCTCGGCCGAGCGTTCGGCTGCCGGTTGCACCATCAAACTGTCCAAAGACTCGATCACCGAGTACCTGCAGTCCAACATTACCCTGCTGCGCTGGATGATCGGCGAAGGCTACGGCGATGTACGTACTCTGGAACGTCGCGCGCAAGCGATGGAAGCATGGATCGCCAATCCTGAGCTGATGGAAGCCGATGCCGACGCCGAATACGCCGAAGTCATCGAAATCGACCTGGCCGAGATCAACGAGCCTGTACTTTGCGCACCGAACGATCCGGACGACGCCCGTCTGCTGTCCAGCGTTGCTGGCGAGAAGATCGACGAAGTGTTCATCGGTTCGTGCATGACCAACATCGGTCACTTCCGTGCTGCCGGTAAATTGCTGGAACAGGTCAAGGGTCAGCTGCCAACCCGTCTGTGGCTGTCGCCGCCGACCAAGATGGACGCTCACCAACTGACCGAAGAAGGCTACTACGGCATCTACGGCAAGGCTGGCGCACGCATGGAAATGCCGGGCTGCTCGCTGTGCATGGGTAACCAGGCACGTGTAGAGCCGAATTCGACTGTAGTGTCGACTTCGACCCGTAACTTCCCGAACCGCCTGGGTGACGGCGCAAACGTCTACCTGGCTTCGGCTGAGCTGGCGTCCGTGGCTTCCATCCTGGGTCGCCTGCCGACCGTCGAGGAGTACATGGAATACGCTGGCAAGATCGACAGCATGGCGGCCGATGTCTACCGCTACCTGTCCTTCGACCAGATTGCCGAGTTCCGTGAAGCTGCTGCGAACGCCAACATCCCGGTCGTTCAAGCCTAACGTTGCAACGCAATGAAAAACGCCGCCCATCGTGAGATGGGCGGCGTTTTTTTATGCCTGTAAAACTGTTCCTGACTGTTCCTGACTGTTCCGGCCTCATCGCGGGCAAGTACATTCAATAGAGTCATGTGTTCAACTTGAGGGCCTGCTGCACCGCACCATCCACACTCAACCCGCTCAGGACCACCCCGGTGGCCTGCACCTGCGGCAACGTCGCCAACGCCGTTTGCGCACTGTCCTTGAGACGAGCCAGTATCAGGCGCTTGCCGTCCTGATGCACCCGCTCAAAAAACTCCTGCAACGCCTCGATGCTGGTGCCATCCAGGTCGGGGGATTCCTCAAGACTGAGAATCACCGAATGAACAGGCACTTGTGAGTGCCGGATCAGACGCAAGGCGCCCCCAAGAATCCGCTCGACGTTGGCAAAGAACAACGCTTCACCCGGCCGGACAATCAACACGCCTGGCACTGTTTGCGCCGCAGGATGGCGTTGCAGGTCGACAAAGTCGTGACCGCCATCAACGCGCCCGAGAATCTGAACATCCGCCGCCGACATCTGCTTGAGCATCAGCAACACACTGATCGCCACCGCCACCAGCAAGCCGTCCAGCACCCCCAGCACCAACACCGCACCCACGGCGCAGATCACCAGCAAACGGTCATGGCGCCAGATGAAATACCGTCCCAGCGGTTGCAGGCTCAAGCCACGTCCCAGGGCATGGATGACGATGGCAGCGAGTATCGGTTCCGGGGTCAGGGCGATGTAGGGCAGCACTGTCAGGACAATGACCAACACCACCAGCGCTGCCACGATACCGGCCAGGCGCGAAGTGGCACCTGCCGCCTCATTGGCCGAGGTGGCCGAATACCCCGCTCCCGCCGGCATGCCGTGGAACAGAGCGGACAACAGGTTGGACGCCCCCAGCGCCAGCAGGTCGCGGTTCGAGGTCACGCGATCACCGTGCTTGAGCGCATAGGCACTGATCGAGCCATACGACTCCGCGTACAGAATCATCACCATGGCAAACGCCAATTCACCCAGATGCAACCAGTCGGAGAACGGCAGTACCGGCAACTTCGGCACCTCCAGGCTCAGGTCGATCACGCCGATCAGCTTCACGCCATAGGCCGGAAGGTTCAGCCACTGCCCTGCCGCGATGCCAATCACCACCACCAACAAACCACCTGGCAGGCGCCGAAACCGCGCGAACAGCCATAACAGGATCAATGCCACGGCACCGACCGCCGCCGCGACCCAGTTCCATTGCGGCAGCTGCTCCAGCAATTGCGGCAGAAACCGCACCAGGTTGGCCTCGGTCAGGTGCACGCCGACCACGCTGGCGACCTGCTTGAGAATGATGGTTAGCGCCAGACCAAAGGCAAAGCCGCGCAACACCGGTTTGGCGATAAACGACGTCACGCTGCCGAGCTTGAACAGCCCGGCCAGCAGGAAAAATGCCCCGGTCACCAACACCAGCCCGATGGCCAGGGTCGAGCGCAGTTGCGGGTCGCCATTGGCCAGGGTGGCGGTCGCGGCGGCCAGCACGGCGGCAGAGGATGAAGTAGCCGAGACAATGGCGAAGCGGCTGGTGCCCAACAGGCCGTAGCACAGCAAACCGGCGAACAAGGCGATCACCCCGGCCTGGGGCGCCAGTGCCGCGATGCTTGAATAAGCAACCGCCTCGGGCAACAGCAAGCCGGCAATCGACAAACCTGCCAGCAGGTCCTGCCAACGATTGGGTGGTTTGGTGGGGCTTTGGGACGAGGCGCTCGACAATCCGATGTCTCCAGACGAAAAAAAGCCGCTGCGCGCATTACGCGCAGCGGCCACTGTAGCTGAAAATCAAAAGATCGCAGCCTGCGGCAGCTCCTACACAGGCCGCGAACTGGCGCGATGCATCAGTCAACCCGATCTCTGTAGGAGCTGCCGCAGACTGCGATCTCTTGATCTTTACGTCAGGCAGTCAGCGAGTAGACCAACGCCGTAATCGCCACCAGGCCCACCGCCGTCACGAAGACGTTGGACGCCTGACCGCGATAGCGCGCCATCGCCGGCACCTTGCGAATCGCGTACATCGGCATCAGGAACAGGATCGCCGCGATCACCGGGCCACCCAGGGTTTCAATCATGCCGAGGATGCTCGGGTTCAGTGTCGCGACGATCCAGCACACCACCAGCATGAACGCGGCGGTCATGCGGTCCAGGGTCTTGGCGGACGGACGCTTGCCGCTCTTGACGATCAGACCCTTGAGGCCCTCGCTGGCGCCGATGTAGTGCCCCAGGAACGACTTGGAAATGGCCACGAAGGCAATCAACGGCGCCGCAAAGGCGATGGTCGGATTGCTGAAGTGGTTGGCCAGGTACGACAGGATCGACAGGTTCTGCGCCTTGGCTTCAGCCAGTTGCGCTGGAGACAGGGTCAGCACGCAACTGAAAACGAAGAACAGCACCATCACCACCATCAGCAGGTGGGCGCGGGACAGGATCTGCGAGCTGCGCTCCTCGGCGTGCTCGCCGTAGCGACGCTTCTGGTCCACGGCGAACGCAGAAATGATCGGCGAGTGGTTGAACGAGAACACCATCACCGGAATCGCCAGCCACAGGGTGTGCAGCAACGCCGATGGCGCGGGCACGCTGCTGGCGGTAGTCAGGATGCCGCCGTTCCAGTGGGGAACCAGGTACACCGCCAGAAACAGCAGGGCGACGATGAACGGGTAGACCATCAGGCTCATGGCCTTGACGATCAGTTGCTCACCACAACGCACCACCGCCAGCAGGCCGAGGATCAGCACCAGCGACAGCACGGCGCGCGGTGGCGGCATGATGTGCAGTTGATGTTCAAGGAAACTGCCCACGGTGTTGGTCAGGGCCACGCTGTAAATCAGCAGGATCGGGAAAATGGCGAAGAAGTACAGCAAGGTGATCAGCGCACCGGCCTTGATGCCGAAATGTTCCTCCACCACTTCGGTGATGTCCGCGCCTTCACGGCCGGACAGCACAAAACGGGTCAGCCCGCGGTGTGCGTAGAACGTCATCGGGAACGCCAGCACCGCAAGGACCAGCAGCGGCCAGAAGCCGCCCAGACCCGCGTTGATCGGTAAAAACAGGGTTCCCGCGCCAATCGCCGTGCCGAACAGGCCCAGCATCCAGGTGGTGTCCTGGCGATTCCAGCTCGAAAGGGTTGCGGGTGTCGCTGCTACAAAGCGTTCGTTAACGCTATTGGCCTGATCATTCATCCGGTGGGATCTCCACATTCCGGTCACTTGCCACCCGGCCAGAACGCGTCGGAATACCCGACAGGCAGCGCCCTGGCCGAAACAGGGGCGCGATTCTGGAGGATTAGTGAACAGAAGCAAAGACTTAGGTGAGGAACGTTGGTACCAACTGGGAAATTTCCAGCAATGCATAACCCTGTGGGAGCGAACTTGTGGCGAGGGGATTTATCCCCTCGCCACACAGGCTCGCACACATGGATTTGCATCGTTTCATCGGCAAACGCCGAGCCGCACTTGATAAAGGACGTCCATCATGTATTTTTTAAGGACCTGACAACCTTCTGGAGTCATCCCATGCCACTGGTTCGCGTCGATCTCAAGAAACAGCAGGACCCCACCTACGCCAAACGCATCGGCCAACTGATCTACGCCGCCCTGCGCAGCGCGATTGGCGTGCCGGAAAACGATAACTTCCAGATCCTCGCCGAACACGACGAACAGCATTTCATCTTCGATCCGCAATACCTGGGCATCCAGCGCACCGACAACCTGGTGGTCATCCAGATCACACTGAGCGAAGGCCGAACCCTGGAGCAGAAAAAGCTGCTCTATCAAACCATCGTCGAAAACCTCAACACGCAACTGGCCGTGCGCCTGGAGGACGTTTTCATTAATCTGGTGGAAGTGAAGAAAGAGAACTGGTCGTTCGGCAATGGCGTTGCCCAATACGCACTCTGATAGCCAACTTATTGACCTGTGAGCCGCCCATGCCCCGCGTTTCCCGCAAACAAGCCGACCTCAACCGCGAAATCATCGTCGAAGCCGCCACACGTTTGTTTCGAGAACGCGGCCTGCACGGAATCAGCGTCGTTGACGTGATGGCGGCGGCGGGCCTGACCCATGGCGGCTTCTATGGCCACTTCGAATCCAAGGAAGCACTGGCCAGGGAGGCCAGCGAGCGGGCATTCAAAGAGGTGGGTGCGCGATGGCGCGAACGGATCACCACAGGCGATGACAAAGCGGCGGCGCGGCGGGCATTGATTGAGCCTTACCTGTCGGTCTACAGCCGCGACAACCCCGGTGAAAGCTGCCCGGTGGTGGCCTTTGCCGGCGACATGTGCCACGAGCGCGCTGACAGCGGCTTGCGCGAGCCGTTCATGGCCGGACTGAACCGGCTGCTCGATGCCCTGGGCGAACTGATGGACTCGGACGATGCCGGTGAGAATCGGCAGCAGGCGCTGGTGCAATATTCGCTGATGGTTGGCGCGCTGACACTGGCACGGGCCACCCGGGGCGACGCCCTGTCGAAGGAAATCCTCGAGGCGGCCCAGACCTTTCTGACAGAGCCTCCTGCGACGGCCTGAACATTCGGTGCATCAAAAAAGATCGCAGGCTGCGCCAGCTCCTACACTGAGGTGCACGGCTACGAAGACGGGTGCTTGGAAGATTGCCAAAAACTCCCGCAGCCAGCACTCTCGACCGACGTTCGAGCTCGACTTTACGCTGCCCACAGGAGCAAAGCATGCCTGCAACCGTTCTGGTACTCGTTGAAACCATCAATGATTACTTGCCCATTCTCGAACATCAGGGCTTTCACCTGATCCTGGCGCCCACGCCCGCCGAGCGCGCCGAGGCCATTACCCGACACAGCGGCCAGATCGATGCCGTCCTGACCCGTGGCCCGCTCGGCCTCTACGCCGATGAAATCGCCGCCCTGCCCAACCTCAAGATCATCTGCGTAATTGGCGCAGGCTTCGAACAGGTCGACCTGCAAGCCTCCGCCGACCGGGGTATCACCGTCACCAATGGCGCCGGGGTCAACGCCTCCTCGGTGGCGGACCATGCCATGTCGTTGCTGCTGTCGCTGGTGCGCGACATCCCCCGCTGCGATGCCGCCGTACGCCGGGGTGAATGGCCAAAAATCATGCGCCCTTCCCTGGCCGGCAAGCGCCTGGGCATTCTCGGCCTCGGCGCGGTCGGCATCGCCATCGCCAAACGTGCCTCCCTGGGCTTCGACATGAGCGTGAGCTACCACAACCGCCAGCACCGCAGCGATGTGCCCTACAAGTTCTGCTCGACGCCCACCGAACTGGCCCGAGCCTCGGACTTCCTGATCGTCGCCACCCCGGGGGGCCTGGGCACCAAGCACCTGATCAACCGACAAGTGCTCGAGGCCCTCGGGCCCAACGGCTTTTTCGTCAACATCGCCCGTGCCAGCGTGGTTGTTACCGCCGACCTGATCACCGCGCTCGAGCAACGGCGGATCGCCGGGGCAGCGCTGGATGTCTTCGATGCCGAGCCCAAGGTACCGGATGCCCTCAAGGCCCTGGCGAACGTCATCCTGAGCCCGCATGTGGCCGGACTCTCCCCCGAGGCCACCCAAGGCACCGTGGAACTGGTGGGCCGCAACCTGGTGGCGTTTTTTTCCGGCCAGCCTGTGCTGACCCCCATCGAGCTGCCGCTAGCCGTCACGCAGGCCGTCCAGTAAGGCAATTCAAACAGGTGTATCAAAAGCAATGATTGCCCGGCAACACGCTCACCTATAAGGGCCGTCCGAGGTTGTGGGTGCCGGGTGCGCGCATTAGATTAGCCAATAGTTTCAGGCCTCCAGAATAAGCAGAAGGGATAAGCATGGCGCTTACTGATCAATCCACCCGCACCCGCACCGGCGAAGAACTCGATGCCAGCCTGATCGATCCATACCTCAAGGCCCACATTCCGGGCTTGAGCGGCCTGCCACGGATCAGCCAGTTTCCGGGCGGTGCGTCAAACCTCACCTATTTGCTGGAATACCCCGAACAGGAGTTCGTCCTGCGTCGGCCGCCGTTCGGTCACAAGGCCAAGTCCGCCCATGACATGGGCCGCGAATTTCGCATCCTCAATCAACTGCGCGACGGTTTTCCGTATTGCCCGAAGGCCTACGTGCACTGCACCGATGAATCGGTGATCGGCGCCGAGTTCTATGTGATGGAGCGGGTCAACGGCATCATCCTGCGTTCCGAACTGCCGCCGGAGCTGGGGCTGGACGCAGCGAAAACCGAAGCCCTGTGCAAGAGCTTCATCGACAAGTTCGTCGAGCTGCACCGTGTCGACTACAACGCCTATGGCCTGGGCGACCTCGGCAAACCCGAAGGCTACGTGGCGCGGCAGATCAAAGGCTGGAGCGATCGCTACGAGAAAGCCCTGACCCCCGACGCGCCGCAGTGGGAAGCGGTTAAAGCCTGGCTCAACGACAAGATGCCGGCCGATCACCCGACCTCCAGCATCGTGCACAACGACTACCGCTTCGACAACGTCATCCTTGACCCGAACAACCCGATGCAGATCATCGGCGTGCTCGATTGGGAACTGACCACCCTGGGCGACCCGCTGATGGACCTGGGCAACACCCTCGCCTACTGGATCGAAGCCAGTGATCCGGCACCGGTACAGCTGATGCGCCGTCAGCCCAGCCACGCACCGGGCATGTTGACCCGTCGCGAATTCGTTGACTATTACGCCCAGCGTTCAGGCATCGAAATCGACAATTTCGACTTCTACTACACCTACGGCCTGTTCCGCCTGGCCGGTATCGTGCAGCAGATCTACTACCGCTTCTACCATGGCCAGACCCAGGACAAACGCTTCGCGCAGTTCATTCACATGAACAAACTGCTGGAGCAGATGAGCTTGCAGGTCATCCAGAAATCCAGCCTTTGATTACGCCCCTGGCCCAATAACAAGACTTTTCATAAGGGAATCCCATGTCCAAGACTCAGTTGTTCGACCTCGACGGCAAGATCGCTTTCGTCTCCGGCGCCAGCCGCGGCATCGGTGAAGCCATCGCCAAACTGCTGGCCCAGCAAGGCGCCCACGTGATCGTGTCGAGCCGTAAACTCGACGGCTGCCAGCACGTGGCCGACGCGATCATCGCCGCCGGTGGCAAAGCCACCGCCATCGCCTGCCACATCGGCGAGATGGAACAGATCAGCCAGGTCTTCGCCGGCATCAAGGAACAGTTCGGGCGCCTGGACATCCTGGTCAACAACGCCGCGACCAACCCGCAATTCTGCAACGTCCTGGACACCGACCTCAGTGCCTTCCAGAAAACCGTCGACGTCAATATCCGCGGCTACTTCTTCATGTCGGTGGAAGCCGGCAAGCTGATGCGCGAAAACGGCGGCGGCAGCATCATCAACGTCGCGTCGATCAACGGCGTGTCGCCGGGCATATTCCAAGGCATCTATTCGGTGACCAAGGCGGCGGTGATCAACATGACCAAGGTATTCGCCAAGGAATGCGCGCAGTTCGGCATCCGCTGCAACGCCCTGCTGCCGGGCCTGACCGACACCAAGTTTGCTTCGGCGCTGGTGAAGAACGAGGCCATTTTGAATACCGCGCTGCAGCAGATTCCGCTCAAGCGTGTGGCAGACCCAAGTGAGATGGCGGGGGCGGTGTTGTATCTGGCGAGTGATGCTTCCAGTTATACGACTGGGGTTTCGCTGAATGTGGATGGGGGGTTTTTGTCTTGATTTGAGGGTCGGCAACGTAATGCATGCACCCGGTAATCGACGCTGAAAGGTTAATGAAAGGAGCTCCGAATGAGCGGAGCTCCCTGGAACTTGCTGCGCATTACTTGCAGGGGATTCAGCTTGCGGGAATAAGCTTTACCCGTAATCGAATCATGGAGACGCGACCTGTTGTTTCGGTCTTTTTTGCCAAAAACCAAAGAAGACGTTCCTCTTTAGGAGAATGCTTGAACCGGATCTAAAAGAGTTTCGAAAGATCCTCCCCCCCCAAACTGAAAATCGGCAGCTCGAGCGCCTTATCCATGCCCTGGCCGGTCAGGCTAAGTTGAAACTTTCCAAATCCCTGTACTGCGGTCAAGAGCCATCCATAGTTAGAAGTTTGCGGTAGATCAAAGCCAGGTTCACACTTCAGGTCTCCAGGGTTGAACCCCTCCAGGCCAGCACAATGCAGCTGTAGTGCATGCCCCTCCAATGGACTACCTTCTTTGAGCCTTAGCGTAAGAAAATAGGTGATACCATGAACGAACTTCATACCCTCAACAGGTGATTTACCGTCAATAAGGACATCAACCTCATCTTCCAGGTTGAGTGAAAGCACTTTGCCATTACCAAAACCATTGCCATGACTGATACCTGCTCCAAACCGGATAAATATCTCTGAGTGGAACCCCCGGTGTCAGGATAGTTGTCGCCTCTCCGATTTTTCCTGAAAAAGCATATCGGGGGCGGAAAGAGACTGGTCGTGCCGTACTATTCACCTGAACGCAGAGCCGCATTACTCAAGATGCTGCTTCCCCCGCTGAACCTGTCGATGGCCGAGGTTTCCCGGCGCGAAGGGGTCAGCGAAATGTCTTTGTCCAACTGGCGCAAGCAGCTCAGTTCTGAAGGAAGTGCAGTGTCCGAAAACAAGCCGTTCACCGAGAACTGGTCAGCCGAAACCAAGTTTGCTGTCGTCCTTGAAGCCGCCGGTTTGTCCGAGATCGACCTGGGCGAGTATTGCCGCCGCAAAGGCCTTTACCCCGAGCAAATCACTGCCTGGCGACAAGCCTTCATCACCGGCCAGAAATCGGACAAGGCCCAGCAAAAAGAAGATCGGGAGCAGTCTCGCAAAGATAAGAAACGCATCCAGGAACTTGAGCGCGAACTGCGCCGCAAAGACAAGGCGCTCGCTGAAACAGCTGCGTTGTTGGTGCTGCGAAAAAAGCTCAACGACTACTGGGGGACCGACAACGAGGACAACTGACGTCTTTGCCAGAACGGCAGTTACTCGTTGGCTGGCTGAGCAACGCGGTCGTGGCGGGAGCCAGAAAAATCAGGGCCTGCCGGGAAATCGGACTATCGCTGCGGACCTTGCAGCGGTGGACTGAAACAGACGTTATCCAGGCTGATGCCCGAACGACTGCCACACGGCCAACGCCGCGAAATGCGCTGAGCGAGGCTGAGCGACAGACCATTGTGACGCTGTGCAACAGCCCGGAGTACGCCCACCTGCCGCCGAGCCAGATTGTGCCGCGCCTGGCCGATCAAGGGCGCTATCTGGCGTCGGAGGCAACGTTTTATCGCGTCTTGCGAGCGACGGGTCAACAGCAACATCGAGGCCGTAGTCAGCGCCCCAGGCGGCACGCGGCCCCAACGACGCATGCGGCTGAAGCGCCCAATCAGGTGTGGTCATGGGACATCACGTATCTGCCGTCGCCGATACGCGGCCAGTATTACTACCTCTATCTGATCGAGGATATTTACAGCCGCAAGGCCGTGGGCTGGGAGGTCTACGACGCGGAAAGCGGCGAGAAAGCCGCCGTGCTGCTGCAACGCAGCGTGATCGGCGAGCAGTGTTTACACGAACCGCTGGTGCTGCACTCGGACAACGGAGCGCCGATGAAATCGGTGACGCTGTTGAGCAAGATGTACGAACTGGGCATCACGCCCTCGCGGGGCCGACCGCGGGTGAGCAACGACAATCCATACTCAGAGTCGTTGTTTAGAACGCTGAAATACTGCCCGCAATGGCCGCAGGATGGCTTTGCCAGTCTGGACGCCGCACGAGCTTGGGTGAGGGATTTCATGCGCTGGTACAACAACGAGCACCGGCATAGCCGAATCCGGTTCGTCACACCGGCTGAGCGGCATCGAGGACTGGACCATCAGGTCTTGGCCCGGCGACATGAGCTGTACGAACGAGCCAAGGAGAAAACGCCAGAACGGTGGTCGGGTCAGACACGTAACTGGGAGCCGATCGGCACCGTGTTGTTGAACCCCGATCGAGAGCAACAGGTCGAGAAAAGAGCGGCATAGTTAGACGGTTGATGCGACAACTACCTTGAAAAACGCCGGGAATGTGCCACTCTTGGTGTTGGCCTGTACCACCCATTCATGGGTGCTGGATGTGGTCACCACCAGGTTGCTTTGATCCAATCCGCTTCTCGGTTTGACAAACAGGCTAATCGGACTGCCCTTTAACGGACTTTTCTCATAGAAGGTCAATCCGAAGTTATGAGGTACATCCCTGAACAACACGGTCTCCGTCGAATATGGTGTGCCGTCTACAAGTAATTCTTTCACTTCTTCCATTATGTCTAACGATATCACTTTTCCGGGCAGCGTGGCGCCAGTAATAAAGCCTCTCCCCGTGAAATCAAGCTCGAAGGTACCACTCTTATTGGCGCCCTTACACACCCACGTGTTCGGCTCGGTCAACGTCACCTCAAGGTCACCGTCGTTTAATCCGGTGAGCGGGGTTGCCTTCATGCGTAACGGGTAGTGCATCAAGGGGCTGCCCTGCTTGTAAACCAAACTGATACGTCGAGGTAACCCATTAAAAGGGGTCCTGACCATCACAATTCCTCCCACCACGCCGGGCGGAAAAGCAACATCGTCCACCAAAATACTCACCACTTCGTCAAGGAGATTTGCCGCCATCACCAGGCATGGAAGATTCCAGGGGAGATCGATATCCGGACTCGCAAGAACCAACGCCACTTGCCCACGCTGTTCCGCACCCAGCGTAATCTGCCAGTTGAATTTGCCATCGACTTGATTAACGGGACTTCCGAAATCCGGAGAAGCTTTAATGTCCAGACCGCCATCATTCGCCAACTTCAAACGCAGGCCCCTCGGAATTGCGGAAGGAAGTTCGACTGTTACAAGATTTTTTTCCCCATGGTGGAAGACAATATACTCTCCTTCCGGAATCTCATTACCGTTGATGAACAATCTGGCTTGTTCCCAGCCGTCTGGCTTCGCTGATACAGATTTTATTTCGTCGTTCATGGCAGTTTCTCGAAGATGGAAATGGCCGAGCGACTATCGCGAAAAAATGGTTATTATGTAACTGTCACATCTGACAGGTACATAGAACATATTGAAGTAAAAACAGATGGCGGGGCGAATTTTCTTTCGAGTGATGTTTCATTTATACAACCTAGGTATCGTTGAATGTGGATGGCGGATTTCCTGTCCTGAAGCAACAAGCTCGGCACCTGAAATTGCTTTTTGCAGGAGTCCGAAAACACCGCCATCCTGTATGAGCCGCCTTGCGGGCGATCAACACGACGCGGTCGGTCAGACACACCGCCATCGCCAGCAAGCTCGCTCCTCCAGGATTTGCGTTTTGCCGGATTTTTACTGTGTGACGCACCGCGTCACGGTGGTTTCGCGCGTCACCTGCCCTTCCGCCCGCACTTCGCCCATCACCTGGGTGTTATCCGAGGTCTGACAGGTCGTTTCAGGTGGAGGTGGTGGCGCAGCAGGTGGTGGTGGCGGCGGACTGGAACAGCCACCGAGAATCACGGCACAGAGTGCAACAGGGGTGAAAACGCGTTTCCCAAGACTTTTCATAGGATGACCCGCGAAAAAGGATGTACACATTTGTGTGACAACAGAACACCGCCGGAAAGTTCACGGCGTGGCTGCAGAAAAATCACTTTTGTACTTTTTTCTCGTGTATTCAGTCGTCCGGGCATGGCAAACCTGGCAATTCCTACACTACCGGGTCCGGGCGTTGCAGGCTGTTGCTTTCTAGTTCATATCGCAGTTCTTCGATGAGAGCGGCCACCGATTCGGGGGACTGCAGCATGGCCACATTCAACCCGCTGACCACCAGATCGACTTGTCCTGACACGGGGTGGTAGAGCTTGATGGTCAACGAATGATCGCCAGTGAAATTGCACTCACAGGCCAGCGGCGAAAGGGTCCGCTCTAGCTGCATGCGCAGCTGGGACACGTGAATCATCGCGATAGCCCGCTGCAGTAAGCAACTGAGTTGGTAGTGCGTTCGTCGTGCATGGCTGTTCCTTTAGCGACCAAGGGCGGACGAGTGATCCGAAAACGTCATTCGCCCGCTTTTAGCCTAAGGCTTGCCACCTGCCTGCCAGAACGTGATTTTGCACCCCATTGAGTAGTGCATTTGCACCTTACCGTTGACCCTTGGGGCGCCATGCGCTGGAAAACAACCCCCGCTCGCGCGCCCAGACAATCGCCTCGCTGCGGCTATGCACATCGAGTTTGGAATACACCGTCGCGACATGGTTGCGCACGGTGTTCGTTGCCAGTTTCAGGCGCGCGGCGATTTCCTTGTCCGCCAGGCCTTCACAGATCAATTCCAGCACATCGCGCTCCCTGGCGGTCAGGTCGGTAAAGGATACGCTGGGCAACTGCGGCGAGTTGACGTTCTTCACGTTGGCGAGTTTTTCGATCAGCGTGCGACTGAACCATGAGGCATCCTTCATCACCTCTTCAATGGCCGCCACCAACTCAAGCTCAGTGCGTTTGCGTTCGGTGATGTCCATCATTACCAGCAAGTAGCAAGGGCTGCCCTGGATGTTCACGGTGTCGACGGAAACGGCGCAATCGATCAGTTCGCTATCTTTCCTGCGCAGACGTACGTCAACGCGGTCCAGACTTGCGGTTTTCTCCAGGGCGGTGAAGAGCCGTGTCCGTGCCCCTTTGTCATGGAAGAAGTCGATCTCGGCGATGGTTTTGCCGAACACCTCTTCGCTGGTGTATGCGAGGGTATCGAGGAACGCGTCATTCACATCCATCACTACCTGATCGCTGGCGCTGCACACCATGGTCGGCACCGGAGTCAGGCGAAAGGCCTTGGCAAACCGCTCCTCACTCTGGCGCAGGGCAACTTCGACCTTGTGCCGGGGTTCCATGTCGACGAAGGAAAACAGCATGCAGGCTTCGTCATGGAGCTCAAGGGGCTGGCCCGCGACGATCACCTGTTTGTTGCCGCCTGCGGGCAACTGCAGCTCGGCTTGCATCTGAGGAATGGTTGTTCCGTCGCGCAAGCACTGTTTCGCCAGGTCCTTGTTTTCGGCCTGTGCCAGCACATCCAGTTCATAGGTTGAACTGCCGATCACTTGATCACGGGCGTAACCGGTCATCTCGAGGAAGCCCGGATTGACCTTGATATAACGCAAATCGCTGAGACGGCAGATCACCGCTGGCGCCGGGTTGGCAGCGAATATTTTTTCGAATCGCTGCTCGGCGCTGGCCCAGTCGGTGACATCGTCCATGATCAACACTAGGGACTCCGGCTCGCCGTGGCTGTCGGTCACCACCAGGCTGCGCACGCGATGGACCCAGGTGTGTTCTTCGTCATGCACTGGGGTCAATTCGACCAACACATCGCTGAAAGTCTCACCGCGCGCGGCACGACTGATCGGGTAGTTGGCGACCGGGACCAGGTGATTGTTGCGATAGCGCAAGGCGAAACGCCGCGCATACTCCTTGGCGTCGGCCCCCAGCTCGCCGATCCGCTTCACGCCGTGCATGGCCAGCGCGGCGTCATTGGCCCAGACGATCGTCTGGTCCAGCTCCAGTAGAATTACCCCGTCGGACAGGCCGGTGATGATCTGCTGCAACTGCCGGCGACTTGTTTCGGTGGTCAGGACGTCCTGGCTCATTGGATCTCCCCGGGGGCGACGGCATTCTGTGAAGATGTCGACCGCGGGGCTACGTGATAGTGCGACAAAAACGCCCTCGCTCCCACAGAGAGAGTGGGGGCAATCCTTATGCAGCTAATTACCCCTTCGCAATCGCCGCCGAAGCCGCCAGCATCGCGCGCAACAGCACCGCACATCCGGCCGCCAGGTCATCCGGGGCGGCATTCTCGATTTCGTTGTGGCTGATGCCGCCTTCGCACGGCACGAAGATCATCCCGGCCGGGCCGAGTTCGGCGAGGAAGATCGCGTCGTGCCCTGCTCCGCTGACGATGTCCATGTGCGACAGGCCAAGCCCTTGCGCTGCGCCACGTACCGCTTCGACGCAGCCCTTGTCGAAGTACAGAGGAGGGAAATCTGCCGTCGGGGTGAGCTCGAAGGTCAGGCCATGCTCGTCGCAGGTGGTTTCGATGACTTCGCGCACTTCAGCGATCATCGAGTCCAGTCGCGCCGGTTCCAGGTGACGGAAGTCCAGGGTCATGCGCACTTCGCCCGGGATGACGTTGCGCGAGCCGGGGTAGGCTTGCAGACAACCGACGGTGCCACAGGCATGCGGTTGGTGGCCGAGGGCCGCGCGGTTGACGGCGCCGACGATCACCGCGGCACCGACCAGGGCGTCCTTGCGCAGGTGCATCGGCGTGGGGCCTGCGTGGGCTTCGACGCCGCGCAGTTTCAGGTCGAACCACTTCTGCCCAAGGGCGCCCATTACCACGCCAATGGTTTTGCGTTCGTCTTCGAGAATCGGCCCTTGCTCGATGTGGGCTTCGAAGTAGGCACCCACGGCGTGGCCGCTGACTTTGCGGGTTCCCGCGTAACCAATGGCGTTGAGCGCTTCGCCTACCGTCACGCCCTCGGCGTCGACCTTGTCCAGGGTTTCTTCCAGGGTGAACTTCTCGGCGAATACGCCGGAGCCCATCATGCACGGAGCGAAACGCGAGCCTTCTTCGTTGGTCCACACCACCACTTCCAGCGGTGCTTCGGTCTCGATGCCCAGGTCATTGAGGGTGCGCAGCACTTCGACGCCGGCCAGCACACCGAAGCAGCCATCGAACTTGCCGCCAGTGGGCTGGGTGTCGATGTGGCTGCCGGTCATCACCGGTGGCAGGTCCGGATTGCGTCCGGGACGGCGGGCGAAAATATTGCCGACGGCGTCGATGCTGACAGTGCAGCCGGCATCGATGCACCATTTGACGAAGGTGTCCCGGGCCTGGCGATCGAGGTCGGTCAGGGCCAGGCGACAAACACCGCCCTTGACCGTGGCGCCGAGTTTGGCCAGTTCCATGAGCGACCGCCACAGACGGTCGCGGTTGATGTGCTGATGGGTGGACTGCAGAACGTCTACGGCCGCGTTCATGGTGATCTCCTCTGGCTGTTCTTATGGTTTCTCTCAGGCATTTTTTTTGCTGTGTTCGAGGCCCTCTTCGCGAGCAGGCTCGCTCCCACATGGGATTGCATTCCAAATGTGGGAGCGAGCCTGCTCGCGAAGGGGCCATCCCTCACACCGCAGACTTCGCCACGGATGGACTCGGACGCATCGCGCACAGCCCGTAGTAAATCAACCCGCCAAGGGCCGAGCCGGTGAACCAGCCATAGCTGTAGAACCAGCTGAACACGTCGCTGCCCAGGGACAGCAGCGTCAACACCACCGGCACCCCGAAGGCGAGAAAACCGTTCCAGTTCCACGCCGGATACACGTCGTCGCGGTAAAGGCCCGCCAGATCCAGCTGCTGTTTCTTGATCAGGAAATAGTCCACCACCATGATCCCGGCAATCGGCCCCAGCAGGCTGGAATAGCCGAGCAACCAGTTGGAATAGACCGTTTCCAGGCTGAGGTCGGAAACGATCAGGCCGAGCTTTTTCAGCAGTTCATGGGCCATCAGCGCCAGCCCGACCAGCCCGGTGAGTATCACCGCCTTGGTCCGGTTGATCGACTTGGGGGCGATGTTCTGGAAGTCGTTGGTCGGCGAAACGATGTTGGCTGCGGTGTTGGTCGACAGCGTGGCGATGATGATCAGCGCCATGGCCAGTGCCACCCAGACCGGACTCTGGATATGGCCGATCAGGGTCACCGGGTCGGATACTGTCACGCCCACCAGCTTCACCGAGGCGGCGGTCATCACCACACCCAGGGAGGCAAACAGGAACATGGTCAGTGGCAGGCCGATGATTTGCCCGACAATCTGGTCTTTCTGGCTTTTCGCGTAGCGGCTGAAGTCGGGGATGTTCAGCGACAGCGTGGCCCAGAACCCGACCATCGCGGTCAGCCCGGCCGCGAAGTAACTGGCCACGCCCGCGCCTTCGGGACGCTTGGGCGGGATCGCCAGCAGCTCGGTCATCGACACATTGGGCATGGCCCACACCAACAACCCGACCCCCACCAGCACCAACAGCGGTGCCGAGAGGGTTTCCAGCCATTTGATCGACTCGGCGCCGCGAATCACCACCCACAGGTTCAGCGCCCAGAACACCATGAAACCTATGACCTCGCCGGTGCCGCCCAGGGATTTCCAGCCCTCGAACACCGAGCCAAGGAACAGGTGAATCGCCAGGCCACCGAACATCGTCTGGATGCCGAACCAGCCACAGGCCACCAGGGCGCGGATCAGGCACGGGATGTTGGAACCGAAGATGCCGAAGGACGAGCGCAGCAACACTGGAAACGGGATGCCGTACTTGGTGCCGGGAAAGGCGTTGAGTGTCAGCGGGATCAAGACAATGATGTTGGCACACAGAATCGCCAGCAGCGCTTCACCGACACTCAGACCGAAGTACGCCGTCAGCACCCCGCCCAAGGTATAGGTCGGCACGCAAATCGCCATGCCGACCCACAACGCCGTGATGTGCCATTTGTTCCAGGTTCGTTCGCGCACCTTGGTCGGTGCAATATCGTGGTTGTAACGGGGACTGTCGAGGACATCGCTGCCGGCTTCCAGCTCGAACAAGCCGTCGCGCTCGTTCACTTGCGATCTGATCTGTTGCATGGCCGCTCCACTGTTCTTTGAGTTATTTTTTGCTCATCAGGGGCTGGCGGCTTCAATAAACGTGCCGGTTGCCCCGCTTGCGCATCGGGCAGTTCCATAAACACTCTGTAATCAACTGATTTTTATCAGTTTTACTGGGTCGTCCTCGGTTATTTGTCATGCCACTCAGGCCGAATGCCAGCCAAGTTGTCCGAACAGTCAGGACTCAATCTGGTGCATCCATCTTTTTTCAAAGTCGCGCATCAACCATAGACCATCCTCAAACGGCTGATTTCACATAAGAAATCTTGACCATATTTGGATCCTGTCAAGTGCGTCAAAATGGTGAGAGGCCTCACCATTTTGGTGATTTGAGTTTTATTTAGTTATTTATCAACGAGTTAAAAAAGTCATAAGCTTATAAAAAATATTCTTGCTCATTCCCATAACTCAGACTAGCTTTTATTCCTGACAGCGCTGACAGGAATACACCGGTTGACGCTGGCGTCATATAAAACATTTAGAACCGGCATCAGTCGGTCATGCCTGCGAGGAGCTCGGAATGTCTCTGTTGATCCGTGGCGCTACCGTTATTACCCATGATGAAAGTTATCGCGCCGATGTGTATTGCGCAGACGGCGTAATCAAAGCCATCGGCGAAGACCTCGACGTTCCCGCAGGTGCCGAGATACTCGATGGCAGCGGTCAGTACCTGATGCCCGGCGGCATCGACCCCCACACCCACATGCAACTGCCCTTCATGGGCACCGTGGCCAGCGAAGATTTTTTCAGTGGCACGGCGGCGGGTCTTGCCGGTGGCACTACGTCAATTATCGATTTCGTGATTCCCAACCCGCAGCAGTCCTTGATGGAAGCCTTTCATCAGTGGCGCGGATGGGCCGAGAAGTCGGCGTCCGATTACGGCTTCCACGTCGCCATTACCTGGTGGAGCGAACAGGTTCGCGAAGAAATGGCCGAGTTGGTGATTCATCACGGGGTCAACAGCTTCAAGCATTTCATGGCCTACAAGAACGCAATCATGGCGGCGGATGACACCCTGGTGGCGAGTTTCGAGCGCTGCCTGGAACTGGGCGCGGTGCCCACCGTTCACGCGGAAAACGGTGAGCTGGTGTATCACCTGCAACGC
Source organism: Pseudomonas sp. LBUM1649 (assembly GCF_059716155.1). Classification (NCBI taxonomy): domain Bacteria; kingdom Pseudomonadati; phylum Pseudomonadota; class Gammaproteobacteria; order Pseudomonadales; family Pseudomonadaceae; genus Pseudomonas; species Pseudomonas sp. LBUM1649. The sequence continues at coordinate 2,964,782 of NZ_CP166807.1, read as the reverse complement.
AAACTCATGGCCCAGGGCATGACCGGGCCAGAGGCGCATCCACTGTCGCGCCCCTCGCAGGTGGAAGGCGAGGCCGCGAGCCGCGCCATCCGCATTGCCGAAACCCTCGGCACGCCGTTGTACCTGGTCCACGTCTCGACCAAGGAAGCCCTCGACGAAATCACCTACGCCCGGGCCAAAGGCCAACCGGTCTACGGCGAAGTGCTGGCCGGGCATCTACTGCTGGACGACAGCGTCTACCGGCACCCGGACTGGCAGACCGCCGCCGGTTACGTGATGAGCCCACCGTTCCGTCCTCGCGGTCATCAAGAAGCCCTCTGGCACGGTTTGCAGGCGGGTAACCTGCACACCACCGCCACCGATCACTGCTGCTTTTGCGCCGAGCAGAAAGCCGCCGGCAAGGACGACTTCAGCAAAATCCCCAACGGCACCGCCGGCATCGAAGACCGCATGGCCGTGTTGTGGGATGAAGGCGTGAACACCGGGCGCTTTTCGATGCAGCAATTCGTCGCGCTCACCTCCACCAACACGGCAAAGATCTTCAACCTCTACCCACGCAAAGGCGCGATCCGCGTCGGTGCCGATGCCGACCTGGTGCTGTGGGACCCGCAAGGTACGCGAACGATTTCCGCCAAGACCCATCACCAGCAGGTCGACTTCAATATTTTCGAAGGCAAGACCGTGCGCGGTGTACCGAGCCACACCATCAGCCAGGGCCGCGTGGTCTGGGCCGATGGCGATTTGCGGGCTGAGCGCGGTGCCGGGCGGTACATCGAACGGCCGGCGTACCCAGCGGTATTTGATTTGCTGAGCAAGCGGGCTGAGTTCAATCAGCCGGTTGCGGTGAAACGCTGAAATCGAGGCCTTCGGCCATCGCTACAGTTTAAAAGATCGTTCCCTCGCTCTGCGTGGGAATGCAGCCCGGGACGCTCTGCGTCCCATTGGAACGCGGAGCGTCCCTTGAGGCATTCCCACGCAGAGCGTGGGAACGATCAGCCCGACAGAGGCAGCACCTCAATTACCGTGAGGCCAACACCGTGATCAAGACCCTGACCCACCTTCCGCTTCCCTACGAGAACGCGGCCACCCTCGCCGGCCATTTCACCGACCTGGCGCCGCCACTCAACGATCGCCAGGCCCACCTGGAAGCTTCCCGCTGCCTGTATTGCTACGACGCACCCTGCGTGAATGCCTGCCCGAGCGAAATCGATATTCCCTCGTTCATCCGCAACATTCACCAGGACAACGTGCAGGGTGCGGCGCAGAAAATCCTCTCCGCCAACATCCTCGGTGGCAGTTGCGCCCGGGTCTGCCCGACCGAGATTCTTTGCCAGCAAGCCTGTGTGCGCAACAACGCCCATGAATGCGCGCCAGTGATGATCGGCCTGTTGCAACGTTATGCCGTGGACAATGCGCACTTCCACGAGCACCCGTTCGCGCGCAGTGCCGCCAGCGGCAAGCGCATCGCCGTGGTCGGTGCCGGGCCCGCCGGCTTGTCCTGCGCCCACCGCAGTGCGATGCACGGCCATGACGTGGTGATTTTCGAGGCCCGGGAAAAGGCCGGCGGCCTGAATGAATACGGGATCGCCAAATACAAACTGGTGGACGACTACGCACAGAAGGAGCTGGATTTCCTGCTGGAAATCGGCGGGATCGAAATCCGCCACGGGCACAAGCTCGGGGAAAACCTCAGCCTCAGCGACCTGCATCAACAATTCGACGCCGTGTTCCTCGGCCTCGGCCTGGCGGCCAGCAAACAGCTTGGTCTACTGCATGAAGACGCGCCCGGTCTGGTGGCCGCCACCGACTACATCCGCGAACTGCGCCAGGCCGATGACCTGAGCCAGTTACCGCTGGCCGACCACTGCATCGTGCTCGGCGCCGGTAACACCGCCATCGACATGGCCGTGCAAATGGCGCGTCTTGGGGCGCACGACGTCAACCTCGTGTACCGCCGTGGCGTGGAAGACATGGGTGCCACCCATCATGAACAAGACATCGCCAAAGCCAATCAGGTGCGCCTGTTGACCTGGGCACAGCCCGAGGAAGTTCTGCTCGACGAATTGGGCAACGTGCGCGGCATGCGCTTCGCTCGCACACATCTGGTTGAAGGTCGCCTGCAAACCACCGGCGAATACTTTGAATTGGCCGCAGATGCAATCTTCAAAGCCATCGGCCAAAGCTTCGATTCCAGCGCCCTCGCCGATCCTTTAGCCCGAGAACTCAAGCGTCAGGGCGATCGCATACAGGTGGACGAACACCTGCGCACCAGCATCCCCGGCGTGTATGCCGGCGGCGACTGCACCAGCCTCGACCAGGATCTCACCGTGCAGGCGGTGCAGCACGGCAAACGCGCCGCCGAGGCGATCAACGCTCAACTGATGCTCAACGTGGAGGCTGCGTAAATGGCCGATCTGTCGATTGTCTTCGCTGGCATCAAGTCCCCCAACCCGTTCTGGCTGGCCTCCGCGCCGCCGACCGACAAGGCCTACAACGTGGTCCGCGCCTTCGAGGCCGGCTGGGGCGGCGTCGTCTGGAAAACCCTCGGGGAAGACCCGGCGGCGGTCAACGTTTCGTCGCGCTATTCGGCGCACTTCGGTGCCAACCGTGAAGTGCTGGGCTTCAACAACATCGAACTGATCACCGATCGTTCGCTGGAAATCAACCTGCGGGAAATCACCCAGGTCAAAAAGGACTGGCCGGACCGAGCGCTGATCGTGTCGCTGATGGTGCCCTGCGTCGAAGAATCATGGAAACACATCCTGCCGCTGGTGGAGGCCACGGGGGCCGACGGCATCGAGCTGAACTTCGGTTGTCCCCACGGCATGCCCGAGCGCGGCATGGGCGCGGCGGTCGGTCAGGTGCCGGAATACGTCGAGCAGGTCACCCGCTGGTGCAAGACGTATTGTTCGCTGCCGGTGATCGTCAAGCTGACGCCGAACATCACCGACATCCGCGTGGCTGCCCGCGCGGCTCACCGTGGCGGCGCGGATGCGGTGTCGTTGATCAATACGATCAACTCGATCACCAGCGTCAACCTGGAACGCATGGTTGCCAATCCCATTGTCGGCAGCCAAAGCACCCATGGCGGCTATTGCGGCTCGGCGGTCAAGCCGATCGCCTTGAACATGGTCGCCGAAATCGCCCGCGACCCGCAGACCCAAGGCCTGCCGATCAGCGGCATTGGCGGCATCGGCAACTGGCGCGATGCCGCCGAATTCATTGCGCTGGGCAGCGGTTCGGTGCAGGTGTGCACGGCGGCGATGCTGCATGGCTTCCGGATAGTCGAGGAGATGAAGGACGGCCTGTCGCGCTGGATGGACACTCAGGGCTACGCCAGCATTTCAGAGTTTTCCGGGCGCGCAGTGGGCAACACCACGGACTGGAAGTACCTGGATATCAACTATCAGGTGATTGCGAAAATCGACCAGCAAGCGTGTATCGGTTGCGGTCGCTGCCACATCGCTTGTGAAGATACCTCGCACCAGGCGGTAGCCAGCGTCAAGCAGGCGGACGGCACGCATAAGTATCAAGTGATCGATGATGAGTGCGTGGGCTGCAACCTGTGCCAAATCACCTGCCCGGTACAGGACTGCATCGAGATGGTGCCGATGGAGAACGGCAAGCCGTTTCTGGACTGGAATCATGATCCGCGCAATCCGTATCACGTTGCTTCCTGAAATCAGCGGCGCCTGAACTGACGCTATCGCGGGCAAGTCGAATCGTCGCACCGCCGCTCCCACAGGTTTCTCTGGTGCACACGGGATTTGTGTACGACATGAATCTACTGTGGGAGCGAGCTTGCTCCGGGCGGCGTTCCGACGATGACGCCAGCAGCTACAGCGCCAACCTCAAAGCCTTACACCTATCAGTTCTGCTAGTAGACGCCACTCGAAATATCTTCGAAGCTCACACACAGTCAATTCGCCAGTGTGGATCTCGATATGTCGGACTCATCATTGAAAATTCTTCGCCGCTATCAATACGACCCTCTCGACCGTCTCACGGGCGTCGGACTACTGGCGGGTGACAGCACGCAGCGTTTCTACCAGGAGAACCACCTGATTACCGAGCTGGGACAGCAGATGCAACGAACAATCCTGCGCCATGAAGCTCAACCGTTGGCGCAGCAACAAAGTGCAGCCGGTGTGACCGAAACCACGCTGTTGGCAACCGACCAGGCACATTCGCTGCTGAAAACGGTCTCACCGATGAATCCGCAGCAATTTGCGTATGCCGCCTACGGTAATCATCCAGCCGAAAGTGGATTAAGTCGCTTGATCGGGTTTAACGGAGAATGTCCTGAAGCTATAACGGGTCACTATCCACTCGGACAAGGCAATCGTTTTTTTAATCCTGTACTGATGCGCTTCAACAGCCCGGATGAATTAGGCCCTTTTGATAAGGAGGCGGGGCTTAATACGTATGCTTATTGCAAAGGAGATCCAATTAATTTTTATGACCCAACCGGAAATAATGGCCTCTTCCGTCTTTGGGACGCACCTATAAAAGCATCAAGCATCGCCAAATACTCGCTATATAAAACTCGTCGAACAGCCAGCAGTATCAGCCGATCAAGTCCGTCAGGCAACCCAATTCTGAACAGTATGCTGAATAGACGAATCAGCAATGCACGGCCTTCAACGCCCAGTACGTCAGCGTCAACTTCTCAGCTCGCCGCTCAACCAAGACCCAGCACTTCAACGCTTGCTTCTCAAGAACGTCCGTTTCTACATCCTCTTAGCGAAACCAAAACAAATATGCCTAAGGCCAAGACTCCGTCGCCCAGCGGGCAACGCTATCAAGAACTATTAGACGATGCGCGGAGATATGACAGATATAAAACTAACAATCCAAACTTCACACCAACTGTCGATGACGAACTATCAAACAAGTGGGACCGTTACAACACCCAAGCTTCAAAATCCGAAAGGACGACGCCCAAGCTAACTATCACAAAAGCAAAACATGGTCTCAGAAGGACAGAGCTTGAAATCAAACAACATAACATCAGAAAAATAGATGGCAATACTAACACCTGATAAATCCGCACCTCGCCGAGCTTGGAGCCATAAGATTCGTATGTGATGTTACTATGGCTCCAACCCAATCCCCCGCAATATCACACTCGTCACCGTCTGCACCGCCCGTTCGAACTGCATATCCGACAACGGTTGGTGATCATTCAAAATATTCACCTGATGATCAAAGTCGGCGTAGTGCTGGGTTGAGGCCCAGATCATGTACAGCAGGCTTGAAGGTTCCACCGGCAGGATGCGGCCATCGTCCACCCACTGGCGGATCTTCGCTTCTTTCATCTTGGCCCAGTCGTACAGGCTCGCGTCCAGTGTCACACCCAATGTCGGCGCACCGTGGATGATTTCGTTGGCCCAGACTTTCGAGCCGTAGGGCCGGCTGCGCGAGTGGTTCATCTTGGCGCGGATGTAGCTGCTGAGCACCACGCGGGGGTCATCGAACATCTCGAAGCACAGCGCGTCCTGCTTCCACACTTCCAGCAGGTCGAACAGCACGGCACTGTACAGTTCGGTCTTGGTGCTGAAGTAGTAATGCAGGTTGGAGCGCGGCAGTTGCACTTCGGCAGCGATGTCGGCCATGGCGGTGCTGCCAAAGCCTTTTTCGGCGAAGACCTTCTCGGCCCCCAGCAGAATTTTCTCGACGTTACTGCGACGAATCTCGATCTTGTGATTGCCCATGAGGGCTCCCTGACAACAACATTAAACAAGACTAGCATCCGCTCTACCTCGCGGCGACAGGGCACAGGCAAACTTCGTGCAACCGGCCTTGCGCGGCTAGACTGACCCTCACTTGGAACCGCCGCTGAGGAACTCACCATGCGCTTCAAGAACACCCTGACCGCCGCCCTGTTCGCCTCGCTTTTCTGCGCCTCATCCGTGTTCGCTCACGCCCATCTGAAAAGCCAGATGCCCGCCGCCGGTAGCACCGTCAGCGCCCCTTCGGAATTGAGCCTGACTTTTTCCGAAGGTGTCGAAGCCGACTTCTGCAAAGTCACGATCAGCCACGACGGTGACGACATCCTGGTAAAAAGCCTGGTCACTCAAGGCCCTGATAAAAAGACCCTGATTGTCACTCCGGCTGTCCCCTTGACCGAAGGAGACTACAAAATCGAGTGGCATGTCGTGTCGGTCGATACCCACAAAAGCGAAGGCGCTTACGCGTTCAAGGTTGGCCAGTAATACATGGCGAACGCGATGGTGCTGTGCCGCTTCCTGCATTTCAGCATGGTGCTGATGTTGTTCGGGGCGTGGGTGTTCAGGCCGCTGCTGTTGGGGCGTGAAACAGCACTGGATCAGCCGCTGGCACGCGTCAGCCAGTGGCTGGCAGCCGTGGCGCTGGCCAGCGGTATCGGCTGGATCGGCTTGATCACACCGCCGGTGGGCGCGGTACTCTTCGTGGGGTCGGCCGTGGGTAAAGTCAGCATCGAATCAACCGTCAAGGCCCTGCTGCCGTTCTACGGCGTGCTGTTCCTGGTGCTGATGGCCGTGACCTACATTCCTGCGCTGTCGCTGTGGTTGCCGCATTTGGTGTTGCAAACCTTTAAAAGATCGCAGCCTTGTAGGAGCTGCCGCGGGCTGCGATCTTTTCAATCATTCAACGCAGAACGAAAAACATGACGCTGCTCGAACTCGAAGACGAATTCACCCACCTCACCCTCGCCCCCGAACTCGGCGGCAGCATCGTCAATTGGACCGTGCGCAGCACTGGCCAGCCGTTGTTACGACACGCCGATGAGCACCCCTTGAACATCGGTCTTCCCGGCAAACTTGGCTGCTTCCCTTTGGTCCCGTGGTCAAACCGCATTGCCGAAGGGGGGTTCGACTGCCCGGACGGCTGGCTGGCCTTGGCGCCCAACAGCCTCAGCGATCCGTTACCGATTCACGGCAGCGCCTGGCAGCAGCCGTGGCAGGTGGTTTCCACAACGGCTGACGAAGTGGTGCTGCAACTCGATAGCGCCGAGCCTTTTGCCTATTGCGCCCGTCAACGTTTCCATCTGAGCGCAGGCAAGCTGAGCATCGAACTGAGCGTCACCCATCTGGCCGAACACGCGGCCTGGCATGGCCTGGGACTGCACCCGTATTTTCCGCGCAGTGCCAACACAAGATTGCAGGCCGCGGCTGGACAGGTATGGTTCTGCGATGAGAAAAAATTGCCGACGCAACTGAGTACATTACCTGTCGAATGGGATTTCCAGCAGCCCAAGGCGCTGCCCCAGACACTGGTCGACAACGGTTTCAGCAACTGGGATGGCCACTGCCTGATCCAACAACCCGACCTCGGTTACGAGCTGGAGTGCCAGGCCTCCGGCAGCGATTACTACCTGCTCTACTGCCCGATAGGGTTGGCGTTTTTCTGCATCGAACCGGTCAGCCACCCGGTCAATGCGCACCACTTGCCCGGTCGGCCAGGGTTGCGTTTGCTGGAGCAAGGTCAATCGGCAGAGTTGACGTTCAGCCTGCAATATCGCCCCTTGTAGGAGCGAGCATGCTCGCGATGAACCCGAGAACGCCGCGGGGTGTCAGGCTTCCCGCGTTATCGTTGACGTCCATCGCGAGCATGCTCGCTCCTACAAGAATTCAGCGACCTGCCCGCAATAGCATGTAGGCGGAGACTACCAGGCAGACGCTGGCAAATCCCACCTGCAATGCCCGCGCCGGCACCCGTGCGCAGAGCTTTCGGCCCATGATCATGCCGACGATACTGGCGACGATGAAGGCAACACCCAAGCCGTCGATGCGCACCCCGGCATGCAATGCGCCGATCACACCGGTGGCCGAGATCAGGCTGATGACCATCAGGGACGTGGCGATGATGCCACGCATCTGCACGTCGGTCAGCTGCTTGAAGGCCGGCACAATCAGAAAGCCGCCGCCCACGCCCAGCAAACCCGAGACCACACCGGTCACCGCACCGAGGGCCGCGAGGGTCGCGGTGCATTTGGCAGTCCAGGAAAAGCGCCCGGTCTGCTGATCGAGCATGCAGTTTTTCTGGCCCCAGTTGGCATGGCCGTGGTCGCTCGGCCCCTCCTCCTTGCGCTCGCGACGCAACATCCGCGCAGCCACCATGACCATCAGCAGGCTGAACAGAATCATCAGGACTTTTTCCGGCAGCCGATGGGCGAAGTAGATGCCCAGCGGGGAAAAAATCGCACCCAGCAAGGCAATCAACAGCGCCGCGCGATAGCGCACCAGGCCATGGCGCAATCCATCGATGGCACCGACCGCCGCCGCGCTGCCCACCGCGAACAGTGCGACGGGCGCCGCCGTGGTCATGCTCCATCCCAGCCCCAACACCAGCGCCGGCACCGCAAGAATGCCGCCCCCGGCCCCGGTCAACCCGAGCACCAATCCCATGACCACACCAAAAAAACTCGCCAGCAACATATAACGCTCGTAATCCATGACATACGCCGGGAACGCCCGGTATCGATTGAGTGACAGGATAGAGCACACAAGTTTTTTTCATTAACAGAATTTGTCAGCGCGAGGAGAATGAAACTAACCTCATCGCTTCTCCACGAAAGAACCAACCTCCATGCCCGCCTTGATTGAAGCCTTTTTTGACGACGCCTCGTCCACCTACAGTTACGTGATTTACGAAGCCGATGGTGGGCAGTGCGCGATCGTCGATCCAGTGCTGGACTACAACCCCGCCGCCGGCCGAACCACTACCGTACAGGCCGAACGGATCATCTCCTTCGTGCGCGAACACCAGTTGCAGGTGCAATGGCTGCTGGAAACCCACGCCCACGCCGATCACCTGTCCGCCGCGCCTTACCTGCGGCGGGAGCTGGGCGGCAAGATCGCCATCGGCCAGTCGATCTGCAAGGTCCAGGGCGTGTTCAAGACCCTGTTCAACCTTGAGCCGGAATTTTGTATCGACGGTTCACAGTTCGATCACCTGTTCGCCCCGGACGAGTCATTTCGCATCGGCAACCTCAAGGCCACTGCCCTGCATGTGCCTGGCCATACTCCGGCGGACATGGCTTACCTGATCGACAGTGACGTGATCCTGGTCGGCGATACCCTGTTCATGCCGGACGTCGGCACCGCCCGCTGCGACTTTCCCGGCGGCGACGCCCATCAGATGTTCACCTCGATCCACAAGCTGCTGGCCTTCCCCGCCAGCGTGCGCCTCTACGTCTGCCACGACTACCCGCCCGAGGGCCGTGAACCGTACTGCATGACCACCGTCGGCGAACAACGAAAAAGCAACATCCACGTGCGCGACGGCATCGACGAGGCCGCATTCGTCGATATGCGCACCCGACGCGATGCCACGCTGGGCATGCCGACGCTGCTGCTGCCGGCGATACAGGTCAATGTGCGGGCTGGAAATTTGCCGCCGGCGGAGGACAATGGCGTGGTCTACCTGAAGATCCCCCTGAACAAGTTCTAAAACGACACCCCTCCCTCTGTAGGAGCGAGCATGCTCGCGATGATCGTCAACGATAACGCTGGAAGCTTGACACCCCGCGATAGCCTGACGTCCATCGCGAGCATGCTCGCTCCTACAGGGGTTGGGTAACTCAGGTGCCTAAGGTCAGGCCATTGGCCGGCAACGGCAGCGCCGTCTTGTACCTCACCTGCTTGAGCGCAAAGCTCGACCGGATGTTCGCCACCCCCGGCACTTTGGTCAGAAAGTCCATCATGAAGCGTTCCAGCGACTGAATGGTCGGCACCAGTACGCGGATCAGGTAATCCGGATCGCCGGCCATCAGGTAACACTCCATCACTTCCGGGCGATCGGAAATCGCCTCTTCGAAATGCTGCAACGCCTCCTCCACCTGTTTCTCCAGGCTGACATGAATGAACACATTGACGTGCAGCCCCAGCAAATCGGCATCCAGCAGGGTTACCTGCTCACGAATCAAGCCCAGTTCCTCCATCGCCTTGACCCGGTTGAAACACGGCGTCGGCGACAGGTTGACCGAGCGTGCCAGGTCGGCGTTGGTGATGCGTGCGTTCTCCTGAAGGCTGTTGAGAATGCCTATATCGGTACGGTCTAGTTTGCGCATGAGACAAAAACACCTGCTTTTTATGTTTATGCAGATTTTTTATCTGTAAATGATCTTGAGCGCAACGAAACAGAGAGAAATATTCTTCTTGGCCGGGCCTATGATTGTTGTAGGACAAGATTTCTTCCACAGAACGAAATCTGTCAGCTCACTACAAGAAATTCACAAGATCGAGCGTAGAAGCCATGACACAAGCGTATGAACCGCTGCGCCTGCACGTTCCCGAACCCTCGGGCCGCCCCGGCTGCAAAACCGACTTCTCCTACCTGCATCTGACCGATGCCGGCACGGTGCGCAAACCCCCCATCGACGTTGAACCGGCTGACACGGCCGACCTGGCCCGTGGCCTGATTCGCGTGCTCGACGACCAGGGCAATGCCCTGGGCCCGTGGGCCGAAGGCGTGCCGGTGGAGATCCTGCGCAAAGGCATGCGCGCCATGCTCAAGACGCGGATCTATGACAACCGCATGGTGGTCGCCCAGCGTCAGAAAAAAATGTCGTTCTACATGCAGAGCCTTGGCGAAGAAGCCATCGGCAGCGCCCAGGCCCTGGCCTTGAACATCGACGACATGTGCTTCCCGACCTACCGCCAGCAAAGCATCCTGATGGCCCGTGAGGTGCCGCTGGTGGACCTGATCTGCCAACTGCTGTCCAACGAGCGCGATCCGCTCAAGGGACGTCAGTTGCCGATCATGTACTCGGTGAAAGAGGCCGGTTTCTTTACCATCTCCGGCAACCTCGCCACCCAATTCGTCCAGGCCGTAGGCTGGGCCATGGCTTCGGCGATCAAGGGCGACACCAAAATTGCCTCGGCCTGGATCGGCGACGGCGCCACCGCCGAATCGGACTTCCACACCGCCCTGACCTTTGCCCACGTATACCGCGCGCCGGTGATCCTCAACGTGGTCAACAACCAGTGGGCCATCTCCACCTTCCAGGCGATTGCCGGTGGTGAAGCCACCACCTTCGCCGGGCGTGGCGTCGGTTGCGGCATCGCCTCGCTGCGAGTCGACGGCAACGATTTCTACGCGGTCTACGCCGCTTCCGCCTGGGCCGCTGAACGCGCGCGCCGCAACCTCGGTCCGACCATGATTGAATGGGTCACCTACCGCGCCGGCCCGCATTCCACCTCGGACGATCCATCCAAATACCGTCCTGCCGACGACTGGAGCCACTTCCCGTTGGGCGATCCGATCGCGCGCCTCAAGCAGCACCTGATCAAGAGCGGCCACTGGTCCGAAGAAGAACACACCACCGTCAGCGCCGAACTTGAAGCCGAAGTGATCGCCGCACAAAAGCAGGCCGAACAGTACGGCACCCTCGCCGGTGGCCAGATTCCAAGCGCCGCGACCATGTTCGAAGACGTCTACAAAGAGATGCCGGAGCACTTGAAGCGCCAGCGTCAAGAGTTGGGGATCTGACATGAACGATCACAACAACAAAATCGAGTTGGAAACCGCCATGACCACGACCACCATGACCATGATCCAGGCCCTGCGCTCGGCCATGGATGTGATGCTTGAGCGTGACGACAACGTCGTGGTGTTCGGCCAGGACGTCGGTTACTTCGGCGGCGTGTTCCGCTGCACCGAAGGCCTGCAGACCAAGTACGGCACCTCCCGCGTGTTCGACGCGCCGATCTCCGAAAGCGGCATCGTCGGCGTGGCCGTGGGCATGGGCGCCTACGGCCTGCGTCCGGTGGCCGAGATCCAGTTCGCCGACTATGTGTACCCGGCGTCCGACCAGATCATTTCCGAAGCCGCGCGCCTGCGTTATCGCTCGGCCGGCGAATTCACCGCACCGATGACCCTGCGCATGCCGTGTGGCGGTGGCATCTACGGTGGCCAGACCCACAGCCAGAGCATCGAGGCGATGTTCACCCAGGTGTGCGGCCTGCGCACCGTCATGCCGTCCAACCCCTACGACGCCAAGGGCCTGCTGATCGCCTCCATCGAAAACGATGACCCGGTGATCTTCCTCGAGCCCAAGCGCCTGTACAACGGCCCGTTCGACGGCCATCACGACCGCCCGGTGACCCCGTGGTCGAAACACCCGGCCGCGCAAGTGCCGGACGGCTACTACACCGTGCCGCTGGACGTCGCCGCCATCACCCGTCCGGGCAAGGACGTGACCATCCTGACCTACGGCACCACCGTGTATGTGTCGCAAGTGGCCGCTGAAGAAACCGGCATCGATGCCGAGGTCATCGACCTGCGCAGCCTGTGGCCACTGGACCTGGAGACCATCGTCAAGTCGGTGAAGAAAACCGGCCGTTGCGTCGTGGTTCACGAAGCCACCCGCACCTGCGGTTTCGGCGCCGAACTGGTGTCGCTGGTGCAAGAACACTGCTTCCACCACCTGGAAGCGCCAATCGAACGCGTCACCGGTTGGGACACCCCCTACCCGCACGCGCAAGAGTGGGCGTATTTCCCTGGGCCGTCCCGTGTGGGCGCGGCTCTGAAACGGGTCATGGAGGTCTGAATGGGCACGCACGTCATTAAAATGCCGGACATTGGCGAAGGCATTGCAGAAGTTGAATTGTCACAGTGGCACGTCAAGGTCGGCGACATGGTCGTCGAGGATCAGCTGCTGGCCGATGTCATGACCGATAAGGCAATGGTGGATATTCCATCGCCGGTGCATGGCAAGGTCATTGCCCTTGGCGGCCAGCCAGGTGAAGTGATGGCGGTCGGCAGTGTGCTGATCAGCATTGAAGTCGAAGGCGCGGGCAACGTTAAGGAGTCGGCGCAACCGGCACCTGTGAAAGAAGCGCCAGTCGCAGCGCCGAAAGTCGAAACCGCAATGAAATCAGCAGCGGAAATCAGACCGGTCGCTGCCCCAGCACCGAAAGCTGCCGTATGCCAGGGCCCGATGGTCGCCCGCGAAGCCGATGAGCGTCCCCTGGCCTCCCCGGCCGTGCGCAAGCATGCGCTGGACCTCGGTATCCAGTTGCGTCTGGTGCGCGGCAGCGGGCCGGCCGGTCGGGTGCTGCACGAAGACCTCGATGCCTATCTGGCCCAGGGTCAGTCGAATGCGTCGACCGTCAGCAGCGCTTACGCCCAGCGCAACGACGAAGAACAGATCCCGGTGATCGGCATGCGCCGCAAGATCGCCCAGCGCATGCAGGACGCCACGCAACGCGCGGCTCACTTCAGCTATGTTGAAGAAATCGACGTCACTGCCGTGGAAGAACTGCGTGCGCACCTCAACGAAAAACACGGTGCCACCCGCGGCAAGCTGACCTTGCTGCCGTTCCTGGTCCGTGCCCTGGTCGTCGCCCTGCGTGATTTCCCGCAGATCAACGCCCGCTACGATGACGAAGCCCAGCTCATCACCCGCTTGGGCGCGGTGCATGTTGGCATCGCCACCCAGGCGGATATCGGTTTGATGGTGCCAGTGGTTCGTCACGCTGAAGCCCGTAGCTTGTGGGACAGCGCTCAGGAAATCTCCCGTCTGGCCACTGCCGCCCGTAACGGCAAGGCCAGTCGCGATGAACTGTCCGGCTCGTCCATCACCCTGACCAGCCTCGGCGCGTTGGGCGGCATCGTCAGCACACCGGTGCTGAACCTGCCGGAAGTGGCGATCATCGGCGTGAACAAAATCGTCGAACGGCCGATGGTGATCAAAGGCCAGATCGTGATCCGCAAGATGATGAACCTCTCCAGCTCCTTCGATCACCGCGTGGTCGATGGCATGGACGCGGCGCAATTCATCCAGGCCGTCCGTGGCTTGCTCGAACAACCCGCTACCTTGTTTGTGGAGTAAGTCATGCAAACTTTGAATACCACTCTGCTGATCATCGGCGGCGGCCCTGGCGGTTATGTGACCGCGATCCGTGCCGGCCAGCTGGGCATTCCAACCATTCTGGTGGAAGGCCAATCCCTGGGCGGCACTTGCCTGAACATCGGCTGCATTCCGTCCAAGGCCCTGATTCACGTGGCTGAACAGTTCCACCAGACGCAACAGCACAACCAGCATTCTGCTCTGGGCATCAGCGTTTCGGCGCCGACCCTGGACATCGGCAAAAGCGTGGAATGGAAGGACGGCATCGTCGACCGCCTGACCACGGGTGTCGCGGCTCTGCTGAAAAAGAACAAGGTCCAGGTCGTTCAAGGCTGGGCCAAGGTGGTTGATGGCAAAACCGTCGACGTCGGCGACACGCGCATTCAGTGCGAGCACCTGGTGCTGGCCACTGGATCCAAAAGCGTGAACTTGCCGATGCTGCCGATTGGCGGGCCGATCATCTCCTCCACCGAAGCCTTGGCGCCGACGTCCGTGCCCAAACGCCTGATCGTGGTGGGCGGCGGCTATATCGGCCTGGAGCTGGGGATTGCCTATCGCAAGCTCGGTGCCGAAGTCAGCGTGGTCGAAGCCCAGGAACGCATCCTGCCGGCCTACGATGCCGAACTGACCCAACCCGTGCACGACGAACTGAAAAAACTCGGCGTGAAGCTTTACTTGAAGCATAGCGTGCAAGGCTTTGATTCATCTGCAAATACTCTGCAGGTAAGCGACCCTGATGGCGGCACCCTGAACCTGGAAACCGATCAGGTACTGGTGGCCGTTGGTCGCAAGCCCAACACCCAGGGCTGGAACCTTGAAGCGCTGAATCTTGCGATGAACGGCGCGTCGATCAAGATCGACAACCGCTGCCAGACCAGCATGCGCAATGTGTATGCCATCGGCGACCTCAGTGGCGAACCGATGCTCGCTCACCGAGCCATGGCTCAGGGCGAGATGGTGGCCGAACTGATCAGCGGCAAGAGCCGCGAGTTCAACCCCACCGCCATCGCCGCCGTTTGCTTTACCGATCCGGAACTGGTTGTGGTCGGCAAGACCCCGGACGAAGCCAAGGCGGCTGGCCTGGACTGCATCGTGTCGAACTTCCCGTTCGCCGCCAACGGCCGGGCAATGACACTGGAGTCCAAAAGTGGCTTCGTGCGCGTGGTCGCTCGTCGGGATAATCATGTGATTGTTGGCTGGCAGGCGGTGGGGGTCGGCGTATCCGAATTGTCCACGGCGTTCGCGCAAAGCCTGGAAATGGGCGCGCGGCTGGAAGACATCGGCGGCACTATCCATGCGCATCCGACGCTGGGCGAGGCGGTGCAGGAGGCGGCGTTGCGGGCCTTGGGCCATGCGTTGCACCTCTAAACCCTACGCTGGATCGTTCCACGCTCTGCGTGGGAATGCATCCCGGGACGCTCCGCGTCCCAAAGCGGACGCAGAGCGTCCATTGAGGCATTCCCACGCGGAGCGTGGGAACGATCAAAGGGGCGAATTCCGGGCTGCGATTTCGGCCCGGAATGAAGTATTGTTGTGCCCATCCAGAAAACGTCAGAAACATTGAACCGTTTCGGCGGTTGTTAAGTGATAGAGGGTGTCATGGGTAACGAGAGCATCAATTGGGACAAGCTGGGTTTTGACTACATCAAGACCGACAAGCGCTATCTGTCGCACTGGCGTAATGGCGAGTGGGACACAGGCACCTTAACCTCTGACAATGTGCTGCACATCAGCGAAGGCTCCACGGCCCTTCACTATGGCCAGCAATGCTTCGAGGGCCTGAAGGCCTACCGTTGCAAGGACGGTTCGATCAACCTGTTCCGCCCGGACCAGAACGCCGCACGCATGCAACGCAGCTGCGCGCGCCTGCTGATGCCGCAGGTGTCCACCGAACAGTTCATCGAAGCGTGCAAGGAAGTGGTGCGCGCCAACGAGCGTTTCATCCCGCCTTACGGCACCGGCGGCGCGCTGTACCTGCGTCCGTTCGTGATCGGCGTGGGTGACAACATCGGCGTGCGTACCGCACCCGAGTTCATCTTCTCGATTTTCTGCATTCCGGTCGGCGCCTACTTCAAGGGCGGCCTCACCCCGCACAACTTCCAGATCTCCAGCTACGACCGCGCGGCCCCGCAAGGCACCGGCGCAGCCAAGGTCGGCGGCAACTATGCGGCCAGCCTGATGCCGGGTTCCAAGGCCAAGAAAGCCCACTTCGCCGACGCTATCTACCTTGATCCGATGACCCACACCAAGATCGAGGAAGTCGGTTCGGCCAACTTCTTCGGGATCACCCACGACAACAAGTTCGTGACCCCGAACTCGCCGTCGGTGCTGCCGGGCATCACCCGCCTGTCGCTGATCGAGCTGGCCAAATCGCGCCTGGGCCTGGAAGTGATCGAAGGTGACGTGTTCATCGACAAACTGGCGGACTTCAAGGAAGCCGGCGCTTGCGGTACTGCAGCCGTGATCACGCCAATCGGCGGCATCGACTACAACGACCACCTGCACGTGTTCCACAGCGAAACCGAAGTCGGCCCGATCACCCAGAAGCTCTACAAAGAGCTGACCGGCGTGCAAACCGGCGACATCGAAGCGCCAGCGGGCTGGATCGTCAAGGTTTGACCTGACGCCCCTCTGCAATAAAAATCGCCGCCCTCAAATTCGAAGGCGGCGATTTTTTTTGCCCGGGCGGCAGGCCTGACAGCACCCGCATCAATCATCCCGCGTCAGCACTTCCAGCAACTCGATCTCGAATATCAGGTTCGAATTCGGCGTGATCTTGCCCATCGTGCGCTCGCCATAGGCAAGGTGCGCCGGGACCAGCAATTTGCGCTTGCCACCGACCCGCATGCCCATCAGGCCCTGGTCCCAGCCCTTGATCACCCGCCCGGTGCCGATCACGCACTGGAACGGTTTGCCTCGACTGTAGGAAGAGTCGAATTCGCTACCGTCCTCCAGCCAGCCGCGGTACTGGGTGGTGATCAGCGCGCCTTTGACGGCGGCCTTGCCGTCACCCGGCTCAAGATCAATGATTTGCAGTTCGTCGTTCATGTTCTTAACTCATCTACAGTGCCCTGGACTTGCGGGCGCGGACGGAGGTTTTCGCAGAATCCGCTGCCGATGGCAACCCGCGGAACCGAACGCCCCTGCGCCGCTCACAAAAGTATCGTCTTCGCGATAAGAAAGGATGCTCTGATGACCGACCTGCGCAGTTTCATTCCGCCGTACATTCTGCATCGTATCGTCGCGCATGGTTCTGAACGCCAGCGTTCCAGCGCGATGAGCACGCTGGTTCATGTGCGTACCCTGTGGCACCCGCCTGGCCCACCGGTACGCTCTGCTGCCGCCGCGATCCTGCCGCCCCCCGGCAAACCTGGCCAGGCGCAGCGCAGCGTGCATGATGCCCAGGGCAAAATGCTCTTGCCCGGCATGCCGGTGCGCCTTGAAGGGCAGGCACCGAGCGGTGACCCGGCGGTCGATGAAGCCTTTGACGCACTGGGGGCCAGCTACGATTTCTTCTGGAAGGTGTTGGGCCGTGACTCCATCGACAATAAAGGTTTCGCCCTGATCGGCAGCGTGCATTATGGCCAAGACTATGAAAACGCCTTCTGGAACGGCTCGCAGATGGTCTTCGGTGACGGCGATGGCGAAATCTTCCAGCGCTTCACACGCTCGCTGGACGTGGTCGGGCACGAACTGACCCACGGCGTGGTCGAGAGCGAAGCGGGCCTGTTGTATGCCGACCAGTCCGGGGCGTTGAATGAATCGCTGTCGGATGTGTTTGGCGTCCTGACCAAGCAATATCTTCTGGGGCACACCGCCGACCAGGCGGACTGGCTGATCGGCGCGGACTTGCTGACACCGCGCATCAAGGGCATCGGCTTGCGCTCGATGGCCCACCCGGGCACCGCCTACGACGACCCGCTGCTCGGCAAGGACCCGCAACCAGATCACATGCGCAAATTCGTGATCACCCAAGAGGACAATGGCGGCGTGCACATCAATTCAGGCATTCCCAATCGGGCGTTTTATCTGGCAGCCAAGGCCTTGGGCGGATTTGCCTGGGAAAAAGCCGGGCTCATCTGGTACGACGCACTCTGCGACAAGCGCTTGAGCCGCGAGGCTTCATTCAGTGCCTTTGCAAAACTGACCGTCGAGCATGCACGGCGGCGCTTCACCGCCAATGAAGCCCGGTCGGTGCAGCATGGCTGGTCTGAAGTGGGTGTCAATCTGACGCGGGAGGAACCATGAAAACCCTGCCAACACTGGACGACCGCTCGGTTGTGCGCCTCTCTCGCCAGGGCGGCTTCGCAGCTATCCAGGCCATGACGCGCCCCCGGGAGATCGAATTCGCTCAGTGCAATATCGAGCAGCGCTCGCGCATTTGTGTGCTGCTTGAAGGTTGCCTGCCCCTGGCCAGCTCGGCCACAGGCGGGGGCGACCAGCGCTTTTACCAGATCGAGCTGCGCTACCGCGAAGGCGAGCAGGACGACCAGATGGTGTTGAAAGTGCCGGAAAACCAGGCCCCCGATGAGCTGGTGCAGCTCTGGGAAATAGGTGAGTTGTTGTAGCGGCGCGGCATTGCCCGCTCGATAGCAGTTCGCGCGATAGCCTTGAACCAAGACCAGCCTTTATCCTTGTCGACCCGCCGTACCGAGTTGATGGAGTTTTTCTCATGCCCCATGAAGGCAGTCTGTTGCAAGCCGCAGTCGTGTTTCTGCTCGCGGCCGTGCT
The DNA here is from genome assembly GCF_059716155.1 of Pseudomonas sp. LBUM1649. Lineage (NCBI taxonomy): Bacteria > Pseudomonadati > Pseudomonadota > Gammaproteobacteria > Pseudomonadales > Pseudomonadaceae > Pseudomonas > Pseudomonas sp. LBUM1649. The sequence goes on along the minus strand of NZ_CP166807.1, from coordinate 2,946,214 downwards.
CACCGTTCCCCTGGCCAAGCGCCTGCAATTGGGCGCGGTGCTGGGTTATCTGTTTGCCGGGGTGATCATCGGCCCCTCGGGGCTGGGCCTGATCGGCAATACGGAAAGTGTCGCGCACATCTCGGAACTCGGCGTGGTGTTGCTGCTGTTCATCATCGGTCTGGAGTTGTCGCCACGACGGTTGTGGGTGATGCGCAAGGCGGTGTTCGGCGTCGGCCTGGCGCAAGTACTGCTGACCGGGGCGCTGCTGGGCGTGTTGGCGCTGTATGTCTTCGGGCAACCCCTGAACACCTCGATCGTGCTGGGCCTGGGACTGGCCCTGTCGTCCACCGCGTTCGGTCTGCAAAGCCTGGCCGAACGCAAGGAGCTGACCAGCCCTCACGGGCGCCTGGCGTTCGCGATCCTGCTGTTTCAGGACATCGCCGCGATTCCGCTGATAGCCATGGTGCCGCTGCTGGCAGGCAGCGATCAAAACCTCAGCGCGGCCGACGATGTGAACCAGGGTCTGCGCGTGCTGATCAGCATCGCCATTGTGGTGGTCGGCGGGCGCTACCTGCTGCGCCCGGTGTTCCGCGTGGTCGCCAAGAGCGGCTTGCCGGAAGTGTCCACCGCGACCGCGTTGCTGGTGGTGATGGGCACCGCCTGGCTGATGGACCTGGCCGGTATTTCGATGGCCCTCGGTGCATTTCTTGCCGGCCTGCTGCTGGCGGACTCCGAATATCGGCACGAACTGGAAGCGCAGATCGAACCCTTCAAGGGCCTGCTGCTGGGGCTGTTTTTCATGAGCGTCGGCATGGGCGCCAACCTGAGTCTGCTACTGAGCGAGCCCATCGTGGTGCTGGGGCTGACCGTGCTGCTGATTGCCGTCAAGCTGCCGTTGCTGTTTGTCGTGGGCCGACTGGCCGGCGGTTTGAACAAGATCAGCGCCATTCGCCTTGGCATCGTACTGGCGGCCGGTGGTGAATTTGCCTTTGTGGTGTTCAAGATCGGCCGTGATCATGGCTTGTTCGATCCGCGCCTGTACGACTTGCTGGTGCTGGCGATCACCCTGTCGATGGCATTGACGCCACTGCTGCTGCTGTTGTGCGCTCGACTGGTCAGCCCGAAGGTGCAACCGTTGGCGGTGCCGGAGCAATTTCGCGAGATCGACGCCGATGAACCCCGTGTGGTGATCGCCGGCATGGGCCGTATGGGGCAGATCGTCGCGCGTATCCTGCGGGCACAGAACATCAAGTTCGTGGCCCTCGACACCTCGGTGGAAACCATCGAACTGTCGCGCAGCTTCGGCGGCGTGCCGGTGTACTACGGCGACCCGATGCGTCCGGAAATCCTCAGCGCGGCCAAGGTCGGGGATGCCGAATTCTTCGTCATCGCCACCGACGACCCGGACACCAACATCAAGACTGCCGAACTGGTGCACAAGCTCTATCCGCACATCAAGATCATTGCCCGCGCGCGCAACCGCCAGCATGTGCATCGACTGGTGGACCTGGGTGCCCACGCGGTGCGCGAAACCTTTTACTCCAGCCTGGAAATGAGCCGGCAGACCTTGATCGGCCTGGGACTGACCCAGGCCCAGGCCGATGCCCGGATCAAGCGTTTCAAGCATCACGACGAGCAGGTGCTCGAAGCCCAGCATGCGATTTACGACGACGCGGTGAAGGTCAAGCAGACGGCGCAGGAAGCGCGGGCGGAACTGGCACGGTTGTTCGAGTCGGACCAGTTGGAAGAGCAAGCGAAGAACGGTTGAGGTGAATGTTCAGACCTCTTCGCGGTAAACCACAATCACACGGACCACACCATGGCTGGCGACACATCCTCCCCTGCTCTCAAGGAAATCTTCAACGCCGAACGCCTGCGGCACATCGCCACCGAGATGACGGCGGTATACCCCGGCTTCGATGCGAAGGGCTTCCTGAAACTGGCCAACAATGGTCTGGCCGAGTTGTCGGTGATGCAGCGCCTGGCCCGAGTCAGCGAATCCCTGCACGCGGTACTGCCGCTGGGTTATGAAGCGTCGCTGGAGGTATTGCGCGCCCTCGCCCCTCGCCTCAACAGCAGCTTTGTCAGCATGTGCCTGCCGCATTACGTGGCGACATATGGCGCGGATCGGTTCGACCTGTCGATGGAAGCGCTCAAGTACTTCACCGCGTTCGGCTCCTCGGAATTCGCCATCCGCCATTTCCTGCGCGGCGATATGCAACGCTCGCTGCAGCTGATGCATGACTGGTCGCTGGACGCCAACGAGCATGTCCGGCGCCTCGCCAGCGAAGGTTGCCGGCCGCGCCTGCCGTGGTCGTTTCGCCTGGAGCAGGTCCAGGCCGACCCGCAACTGGCCGCCGGGATCCTCGACAACCTCAAGGCCGACACCAGCCTTTATGTGCGCAAGTCCGTGGCCAACCACCTCAACGACATCACCAAGGACCATTCCGAGTGGGTGCTGGACCTCATTGAGGGCTGGTCGCTGGACAACCCGCACACCGCGTGGATCGCCAGGCACGCCCTGCGCAACCTGATCAAACAGGGCAACATGCGTGCCCTGGCGATCATTGGCGCAGGCGGCAAGCCTGAGGTTCAGATCATCGATGTGCAGGTCAATCCGCCGGTGATCGGGCTCGGCGAAAAAATCACCCTGTCCTTTGCGGTCAAATCCACGGTACAAGACAGCCAGCGCCTGGTGATCGATTACGCCATCGACTACGTCAAGGCCAACGGCAGCACCTCGGCCAAGGTCTTCAAGCTCAAGGCCCTGACGCTGCCGGGCAACGCCACACACTCCATCGCCCGCGGCCAGCACATCAAGGAACTCACCACCCGCAGGCATTACGCGGGCAAGCATGCAGTGCATGTGCTGGTGAATGGCGAGCGGCTGGCCAGTACGGCGTTCGAAATATTGGCCTGAGACGCGGAAGCGCCAAAAACTTGGGCGACATTGACCTTGTAGGAGCGAGCATGCTCGCGAAAAACCTGAAAGCACCACGGGGTGTCAGGCTCCCCGCATCATCGTTGACCTCCATCGCGAGCATGCTCGCTCCTACAGAGTTTTTACCAACCGTGAGGGGGATTGGGACCCAGCAACAAGTCCTGTTCACGCTCACACAACTCCACCACGTAATCCCACATCACCCGCAGCCGCACCGACTTGTGCAGCTCGCGGCGGGTGCTGATCCAGTAGCTGCGCAGGATGCTCTCTTGCGGGAACAACGGCACCAGCGCGGGATCGGCACTGGCCATGTAACACGGCAGGACGGCGATGCCCAGGCCAGCGCGCGCGGCCTGTTGCTGGGCGATGACGCTGGTACTGTGGAACACCACCTGCGGGTTGCGGCAGAAGCTGTTGAGGAACATCAGTTCCTGGCTGAACAGCAAGTCGTCGACGTAGCCAATCCAGGCATGCCGCCCGAGATCTTCACGAGTGCCCAGCGCCGGCGAACGGTCGAGGTAGTCCTGGCTGGCGTAGAGCGCCAGGCGATAGTCCGTCAGTTTACGCGTGACCAGCATGTCGGCGGCCGGGCGTTCCAGGTGGATGCTGATTTCCGCCTCGCGGTTGAGGATGCTGACGAAGCGCGGCACCGCCACCAGCTCCACTTCCAGCCCTGGGTAACGCTCGAACAGGCCGTTCATGCGGCTGGCGAGGAACATGATGCCCAGCCCTTCCGTCACCCCCACCCGGATCTTGCCCAGCGGTGCGGTGGATTGGGTGATTTCTTCTTGTGCCAGCAGCGCGACGTTCTCCATCGCCTCGGCGTGCTTGAGCAATGCTTCGCCAGCCGGTGTCAGCTCGTAACCCTGGGCATGCTGCACGAACAGTGCGGTGCCCAGGCTCTTTTCAACGGCCTCGATGTGCCGCGCCACGGTGGCATGGGTGGTGTTCAAACGGCGCGCGGCGGTGAGCAAACGCCCGCTACGCTGTAGCTCGAGAAAGAACCGCAGGTCATTCCAGTCGAACATCGTCCATCCTTAGGTCAGCGTTGTTTAAAAACGAACAGCAGCTGGGTAAAAACTAACATTCTTTTAACGAAAGCTAACAACTAGGATGGACCACGACAAGAACAACAAAGCGAGGTCAGGGATGCACGCTTCCCTTGATGAATACGACTACATCGTGGTCGGGGCCGGTCCGGCCGGTTGTTTGCTGGCCAACCGCCTGTCGGCCAACCCACAACACCGCGTGCTGCTGCTCGAAGCCGGCGGTCGCGACAACTACGCCTGGATTCACATCCCGGTGGGCTACCTGTTCTGCATCGGCAACCCGCGTACCGACTGGTGCTTCAAAACCGAGGCGCAACCGGGCCTGCAGGGTCGTACCCTGAGTTACCCGCGCGGCAAAGTCCTGGGCGGCTGCTCGTCGATCAACGGCATGATCTACATGCGCGGACAAGCCGGCGATTACGATGGCTGGGCGGCCGACGGCAACCCCGGCTGGCGCTGGCAAGACGTGCTGCCGTTGTTCAAGAAGAGCGAAAACCATTTTGCCGGCGAATCAACCTTTCACGGCGCCAGCGGTGATTGGCGGGTTGAACGCCAGCGCCTGTCCTGGCCGATTCTCGATGCCTTCCGCAGCGCCGCCGAACAAAGCGGCATCGCCAGCATCGACGACTTCAACCAGGGCGACAACGAAGGCTGTGGCTATTTCCAGGTCAACCAGAAGGCTGGCATCCGCTGGAATGCGGCCAAAGCGTTCCTCAAGCCGATCCGCCAGCGCCCCAACCTGACGGTGCTGACCGGTGTCGAGGTCGACCGCGTGCTGCTGGAAAACGCTCGCGTGTCGGCGGTCAGCGCCCGTTGGCAAGGCCAGGCCAAGACCTTCAAGGCGCGCAAGGAGATCGTCCTGTGCGCCGGCTCCGTCGGCTCACCGAGCATCCTGCAGCGTTCCGGCATCGGCCCTCGCCCGTTATTGAAGCGCCTGGGCATTGGCGTCGTCCATGAACTACCAGGCGTCGGCGGCAACCTGCAGGACCACCTGCAACTGCGCCTGATCTACAAACTGGAAAATGCCCGCACACTGAACCAGATCGCCGGCAGCCTGTGGGGCAAGATGGGGATGGGCCTACGTTATCTGTATGACCGCAGTGGTCCGTTGTCGATGGCGCCGAGTCAGCTGGGGGCATTCGCCCGCTCCGGGCCGGAGCAGACTTCGGCGAATCTGGAGTACCACGTGCAACCGCTGTCGCTGGAGCGTTTCGGTGAGCCACTGCATGCATTCCCGGCGTTTACCGCGTCGGTCTGCGACTTGCGTCCGCAAAGCCGTGGCCGGGTGGAAATCCGTTCCACCGACCCGCAGCAAGCACCCCTGATCCAGCCCAACTATCTAAGCCATCCCGAAGACTTGCGCGTTGCCGCCGATGCCATTCGCCTGACCCGGCGCATCGTCGCCGCGCCGGCCTTGAAGGCGTTCAAACCGGTCGAGTATCTACCCGGCGACAGTCTGCAAAGCGAAGAACAGCTGCATGAAGCCGCCGCGCGGATCGGCACCACCATCTTCCATCCCGTCGGCACCTGCCGGATGGGCAACGACGCGGACGCGGTGGTCGATGCCGAACTGCGTGTGCACGGCATCCCCGGCCTGCGCATCGCCGACGCCTCGATCATGCCGCGCATCACCTCGGGTAATACCTGCTCGCCTACGCTGATGATCGCCGAGAAAGCCGCAGAACTGATCCTCAATCCCGTTGCAAACACTAACCCTGTAGAAGCGGGCCTTTGTGGCGAGGGGATTTATCCCCGCTGGGCTGCGGAGCAGCCCCAAAACGAGCATTCACGTTAGATCAGTTACACCGCATGCAACGCATTTACGACTGCTACGCAGCCGAACGGGGCGGTGCGACGCTTCGCTGAATCCCCTCGCCACAAAAGCTCGCTCCCACAAGGGATCTGCATCTGATTCACGGACACGCAACACCAGTGGAACAACAAAAACAATCACTGTGAGGGATATCGATATGTCAGAACACGTTCAGTCCCTGGAAGCCGTGCGCAGCGCGGGCACCAGCCAGGAAACCCAGAAAGTCATCTTCGCCTCGTCGCTCGGGACGGTCTTCGAGTGGTATGACTTTTTCCTCTACGGCGCCCTCGCGGCGGTGATCAGCAAGCAGTTCTTCGCCGGGGTCAACGACACCACGGCGTTCATCTTTGCCTTGATGGCGTTTGCCGCCGGCTTCATTGTCAGGCCGTTCGGCGCCCTGGTGTTCGGCCGGCTGGGGGACATGATCGGGCGCAAATACACCTTCCTCGCCACCATCGTGCTCATGGGCCTGGCAACCTTCTGTGTCGGGTTGCTTCCCAATTACGCGAGCATCGGTATTGCCGCGCCGATCATCCTCGTGGTGCTGCGCATGCTCCAGGGCCTGGCGCTGGGTGGGGAATACGGCGGTGCCGCGACCTACGTGGCAGAGCACGCGCCGATCGGCAAGCGCGGTTTCCACACCAGCTGGATCCAGTCCACCGCCACCCTTGGGCTGTTGCTGTCGCTGCTGGTGGTACTCGGTTGCCGGTATTTCACGGGCGATCAGTTCGAAGTCTGGGGCTGGCGCATTCCGTTCCTGTTTTCGATCGTTCTGCTGGGCATCTCGGCCTGGATTCGCCTGAGCCTGCACGAGTCGCCTGCGTTCGTGAAGATGAAAGAGGAAGGCAAACTCAGCAAGTCGCCGATCCGCGATTCCTTCGGCAAGTGGGAAAACCTCAAGGTGGTACTGATCGCTCTGTTCAGCATCAACGCCGGGCAAGCGGTGACCTTCTACGCTGCGCAGTTCTATGTGCTGTTCTTCCTCACCCAGTTCCTGAAAATGGACCCCGCCGTGGCCAACGGCTTGCTGATCGTCAGTGTGACCATCGGTGCACCCTTCTTCATTTTCTTCGGCTGGCTGTCGGACAAGGTCGGGCGTAAACCAGTGCTGATGCTTGGCCTGCTGCTCGCCACTGCGTTGTACTTCCCGATCTTCAAGACCCTGGCCCACTACGCCAACCCGGCCATTGACCAGGCCAGCCGCCAGGCGCCGATTACCGTGCTCGCGGACCCGGCCACCTGCACCTTCCAGTTCGACCCGGTGGGCAAGGCGAAATTCGACAGCCCATGCGACAAGGTCAAGACCTTCCTGGTCAAGCAGGGCCTGCCGTACCAGAGCGCAGCGGCCCCGGCCGGAAGCGGTGTGCAGGTCAGCGTCGGTGACGTGAAGATTGACGGTTTCGACGAAGCGGCCCTGCGTGGCGCGGTGACCCTGGCGGGTTACCCGCAACAGGCCGACATGCAGCAGATCAACAAACCGATGATCGTGGCCCTGATCGTCGCGCTGATCATCATCTCCGCCATGTGCTACGGCCCGCTGGCGGCGCTGATGGTCGAACTGTTCCCTACCCGCATCCGCTACACCTCGATGTCCCTGCCCTACCACATCGGCAATGGCTGGTTCGGCGGGTTCCTGCCGACGGTGTCATTTGCCCTGGTGGTCTACACCGGGGACATCTTCTACGGGCTGTGGTACCCGGTGGTGATCACCGGGGTGAGCCTGGTGGTGGGGATGCTGTGTCTGCGTGAGACACGTAACGTCGACCTGGATAAAAACTGACGAAAACCAATGAGCCTTCGCCTGTAGGAGTCCGGCTTGCCGGCGAAGGCGTCCTTGAACATTGCGCTGGTCTTTCGGGAGCCTTCGCCGGCAAGCCGGGCTCCTACGGGGGGCATGCGTACGGCTTCCGATCAGGCCGGCCGGTCGGCCGCCTCGCTTTTGCTTTTGATTTTCATGCCCCCTCACGCCCTGAGCCTGTCCGTCAACCTGTGACTACCTCCATCGGCGCCTCTACCAACGTTGATCCGCGCCGCGTTAAAGCCTGCAAGTAAGCCATTTCGTCATAGACGGTGCCGTTTTTCCAGCAGCGATAGACGATTCTGATCCACTTGAAAGCAAGTGCTCTCAGGGTCGCCTGGTATGAGCAGCCTTTAGCCCGCTGCTGCCGATAATAAGCCTCGGCCCACGTTGATTGAGTGATGCTGTGAGCGGCCCATTCGACAAAGGTCTGACGCAAGAAGGTTGAGCATTGGTAGCGCCAATACACGACTTTCTTCTTTCCGCTACGCTCGGTAACGGGTGCGATTCCGGCATATCGCTGCATCGCATTGGCGTCGCTAAATCGATCACGCTGTTCACCAAAAGCCACCATCAGGCGCGGCGCAAGATGTTGGCCGGCGCCAGGGAGTGCCTTAAAGATCGGGTAATCGGCCAAGGTGCTGGCCGTTTCTTCGATCTCGCGATCAAAATCCTTGATGGTGGAAAGGAGCCCTTTGAGTTGCGACGCCAAGGCTGTTGCGTACAACTGCGAAGGACGTATTACCCCCGGGTCCTGTGTCAAAGGCATCGCTTGGGTGATGATTTCCCAGCGCGTTTGATTGAGTTGAGCGTGACGAGCGTTGTGCTCATTAAAGAACTTGAGAAAAGTACTCTGGCGAGAACGCTTGATGTGCTCAAGCGTGGGCCAGCGCATCAGAAAGTCACAGAACACCACGGTGTCATGACTGCTAAACAGCTCCAGGGCCAATGGATAATACTGTTTGAGCGTACAGATCAAGCGGTTGCTGACCTTCACTCGCTCATCAACCAGTGCACGTCGATGTTCTGTCAGGCTGGCCAAAATACGCATGGCCGGGCTTTGCGGCATCAGCTGCGCAAACCGTTGGGGATAGGTGAGCAACAACTCAAGCGCCCATTGAGCATCGGTCGGATCATCCTTGGCACCGCTGCGGACAAAGGTTTTACGGTGTTTGGCCAAGGTGCTCGGATTGATTGGAAACAGGCAAAAGAACTCGTACTTTTGCAGGGCCGCCACCAACGGGCCCTTGTTGAGCTCAAGAGCAATCGCGATCGGAGCGCCGTAGCGCTCAAACAACGATTTCGCCCAACGATCAATCGATTGGGGTGTGTGGTCGATGACAGAGAAGTGCCGCCGGGTTTCCCCCGCGACCTGCAAACACACGTCATGCTTGGTATCTGCCCAATCTATTCCGACATAAGCAGTGAATTTCTGAGACAGGAGCGTTTGCATCAACAACCTCCACAGGCGCTAAAGTACATGCAGGAACATGCATGCTTACGTCCAGCGAAAGCGATATAGAGAGCCGTGTCGGGCTTTCCCTGAGTATTCGTTAGAGGGCGCAAGCGCACCTGTGGGCTCGAAGGTGAGGAGGTAATCATCGCGTGCTTGAGAGGCATATTCGTAGCCCACAGGTGCATGCTCCTTCCCTTGATTAAAACTGACTTCCAGACACCGAAGTATGGAAGAGGAAAGGAACGGACAACCTATATCGAGAGGCCGAGTGGAGGTTCTGCGCAGTGGGTAAATCGGCATGGATGCCGGTTTAGCCGCGCTGGGCCAAGGATGGCCCATCGCGGCGGGCCCTGTAGGAGCGAGCATGCTCGCGAAAAACCTGAGAGCACTGCGGGGTGTCAGGCTCCCCGCGCCATCGTTGACCTCCATCGCGAGCATGCTCGCTCCTACAGGCTCGTCCAAGTGACTCGCTAATGAAATGGCTACCCCCGCCGCCCCCTGCGATCGCCCACTAAGCTTTCGCAGGGGGCTCACCGGAGACTGTTGCCATGAACGAAATATCTATCGCCGCCATCGATTTGGGAAAACACACTTTTCACCTGCATGCGCAGGATGATCGTGGTCATGAAGTTTGCCGCAAAAAATTCACCCGGTCGGCACTCATGCAGTACCTGATGAATCTCCAACCCTGCACCGTCGTGATGGAAGCCTGTGGTGGCGCCCATTTCATGGCACAGGAGGTGGCCAAGCTTGGGCATATACCCAAGCTCATTGCCCCTCATCTCGTGCGCCCTTACGTGAAAAGCAACAAAAACGACTTCGCTGATGCCGAAGCGATTTGCGAGGCCGCTACTCGCCCAACGATGCGCTTTGTGCCGGTCAAAAACCAAGCCCAGCAAGCGCTGGCCATGCTCAACTCGACACGTGATGCGTTCATCAAGGACCGCACTGCGGCCGTCAATCGTATTCACGCCGCTCTTCTGGAGGTCGGCGTCAGCCTGGCCCCGAGCCTCAAATCGATTCGATCTCTTTCGGCGCTGCTTGAAGCGAGCTCAATGGCTCAGCCCTTCAAAAACACTCTGACGAGGCTGTATCAACACTTCAAGCATTTGGACGAGGAGATCAAATCGCTGGACAAGGATGTGGAGTGCCAGGCCGCTGAAGATGATCTGGCGACTCGTTTGATGACCATGCCGTGTGTCGGTCCGATCACCTCCACCGTCCTGGCTGCCGAATTGGGCGATGGCAAACAGTTCAAATGCGGCCGAGACTATTCAGCCTCGATCGGGCTGGTGCCCAAGCAGCATTCCACGGGCGGCAAAACCGTACTGCTGGGCATCAGCAAGCGCGGCGATCGCAACCAGCGACGCCTGCTTGTCCAGTGTGCCCGCGTTTACGTGAGGTATCTGGACCGCCAGAAAGGCTGGCTGGCGGACTGGGTCCGGCAGCTATTGGCCCACCATCACTCCAACCATGTGGTTTGCGCGCTGGCCAACAAGCTGGCGAGGATCGCCTGGGCGATTGCGGCACACCACACTGAATTCGATGCAGGGCCAAGCGCGATGAACGCCTGACCCTGCTGTCACCCGAGCATCACCCACCTGGTTTTGCGATGCTGGATAACTGATGACGTGAACGGCCAACCGGCCTGACGACAACCCTGGGCTTTTACACGGCTGAAAGGCCGTCTCGCTAATAAGGATCGTCGGGCATCGATTCTCATCGAGGCGCGGGGCTACACCCCCACTCAGACGCCGGATAGATGAAAGCAAGCCAACCACTCATCAAAAACAGTATTGCAGAAAAGGGGGTAACCATAGATGTAAAAGCGAAACCATAAGTGGCCGTTACCGCAGCAATGGATATGTACTCCGTCAACAAACAGGCGGCCTGACAGCCGACCCTACAGGACAGCTATTGCAGGAGCCGACGTGCCAACAAATTCGTCGATACCCCCTCACAAGCATATCCATCACTCATCGATATCGATCAACTCAAACGTCACCTGATCCGGATAGAACGCTACGTAGTCTTGAATCTGCCTGACAGACACCTTGGGATTTTCGTAGCTCCAGACCGCATTGGCGCCTTCATGTCCCGGTACCTGCAAACTGAAATAACTGGCATCGCCCTTGTACGGGCAATAGCTGGTGTGGTCGGTGCGGGCGTAGTACTTTTCGTCGATGTCCTCCCGCGGCACGTAGTACACCGGAGGATAATTGGCCTCCAGCAACACCAGCGCACGAGCGGACGCTGCCACCTGAAATCCGTGAAACTTCACCAGCAGGCAGCCGGGCTGCTCAGCGATGGTGATGACAGGGCTGGGACCGGAGCTTTTCATGGAATTGGCACCTCATGACGGTGATGGACATGTAATAGCTGGGCTTGCCGGCAAGGGGGCTGCACAACGCCCCGGAAATCTCGGTTTATCAGGTATAACCCAAGTTCCAGGTCTGCGACGACTTCGCAGCCGAACGGATTCACCGGGTTGCGGAAACACGCGCAACGTTTTGACTGTACATCCATACAGATAAAGATTGCTCTCGCGCCCGACTCACGCCATCCTGTGCACGGACATTGATCGACGATGGTGGTTATGCGGCTGTACCTCTGTGAAAAACCTTCCCAGGCCAAAGACATTGCGGCCGTGCTCGGCGCGCGGCGGCGCGGTGACGGCTGCTGGCTGGGAACGGACGTCACGGTGACCTGGTGCATCGGCCACCTGCTGGAAACCGCTCCCCCGGATGCCTATGACGCGCGCTACAAGCGCTGGGTACTGGCGGACCTGCCGATCATTCCCGAGAAGTGGAAAATGACCGTCAAGCCGCGCACGGCCAGCCAATACAAGGTGGTCAAGCGCCTGCTCGGTGAAGCATCCGACCTGGTCATTGCCACGGACGCCGACCGTGAGGGTGAAATGATCGCCAGGGAACTGGTGGAACATTGCCGCTATCGCGGTCCGATCCAGCGGTTGTGGCTGTCGGCGCTGGACGATGCCTCGATCCGCAAGGCCCTCGGCGCACTCAAGCCCGGCGCGCAGACATTCAGCCTCTATCATTCGGCACTGGGGCGCTCCCGGGCCGACTGGCTGATCGGCATGAACATGAGCCGACTGTTCACGTTGCTGGGACGTAAATCCGGTTATCAGGGCGTGTTACCGGTCGGCCGGGTGCAGACACCTACCTTGCGCCTGGTGGTGGATCGCGACCGCAGCATTGCCGCCTTCGTGCCCGTGCCCTACTGGGCTGTCGAGGTGCAGTTGCTGCACGACGGCACCGCCTTCACGGCACAATGGCGAGCCGCTTCCGAAGTGTGCGACGACCAGGATCGCTGCCTGAATCAGGCGCTGGCCCAACGAGCGGCAGCGGCCATGCTCGCCGCCGCAAGCGCCAGGGTCATCAAGCTGCGCACCGAGCGGATGCGCGAAGTGGCGCCGCTGCCGTTCGACCTTGGCACCTTGCAGGAGGTCTGCTCGAAAAAGCTCGGGCTCGGCGCCCAGGAAACCCTCGACATCGCCCAGGCCCTCTACGAAACCCACAAGGTCATCACCTACCCGCGCAGCGACTGCGGCTACCTGCCCGTCAGCCAGCACAGCGAAGCACCGGGCATTCTGGCGGCGCTACGCCAGGCCGACCCGGCACTGAACGCCTTGCACGACCACCTGGAACCCCAGCGTCGCTCACGGGCCTGGAACGATGCCAAGGTCAGCGCGCACCACGGCATCATCCCCACCGCCGCGGCGAAAAACCTCGATCGACTGGTGGGCAAGCAGCGAGCGGTCTACACCTTGATCCGCGCCCGTTACCTGGCGCAGTTCCTGCCCAATCACGAGTTCGACCGCACCCAGGCCGACTTTGATTGCGCCGGCGAGGCCTTGCGTGCCGTTGGCAAGCAAATCGTCGAACCCGGCTGGAAACGCGCCCTTCCCGAAGCCCTTGCGCCCGCCAAGGGCCGCGAGGCACCCGCCCCGCAAACCCTGCCCAACTTCAGGGAAGGAATTGATTGCGCAGTGGCCGACGTGCAACTCAAGGACCTCTGGACGCAACCGCCCAAACCCTTCACCGAGGGCGACCTGATCAAGGCCATGAAGAACGTCGCCAAACTGGTGGATGATCCATTGCTCAAGCAAAAGCTCAAGGACACCACCGGCATAGGCACCGAAGCGACGCGGGCCTCTATCATCCAGGGCCTGCTCGACCGTGGCTACCTGATCAAGAACGGCAAGGCGCTTGCTGCAACCCCGGCCGCTTTCAGCCTGATCGATGCGGTACCGCGCGCCATTGCCGACCCGGGCACCACGGCCATCTGGGAGCAGGCCCTGGACATGGTGCAGAGCGGGGAAATGAGCCTGGACGAGTTCGTCACCAAGCAGGCTGCCTGGATGAGCAAGCAAGTCAGCCGTTGCGCCGGCCTGAGCCTGACCATCAGCGGTCCGGCCAGCCCTGCCGGACGCGGTGCAGCGCCGTGGAAAAACAAACGCAAGCCTGCAAGCGCCAGCAAACGCCGGGCAAAAACGCCCCCGTAGGAACCGGCTTGCTGGCGATCTCGTAGAGTCACGGCATACCTGGTTCCATTAATTGCTGGAGGCAGTTGGCACTGCGCTGCTGGATTGCTCGCGTGCGTAAAGCGTCACAGAGGCGCGCAGCTTATTGCCGCCGAAAGCACACATCTTATCGAACGCCTTGTGACTGACGGGAAGATGCTGGCAGTCGAGTGCCTGACGGTGCTGACTGTGATCAATGTCCGGGTCATGCAGGTAGACGAAGTCTTCATCGTAGTCAGTGACAATGACCCAGTGCGGGGCTTTCGAGCGAGTCAGACGGTAGCTACTAATCAGCACCAAGGGTTGACCACCACCCTTCAGCGTGAGAGACAGATCGAGCTGATTGCTGCTGACTTGCTCCACATCACTGTGCTGAAGTTCCGTACAGAAATCTTCGTGTACCAGGCGCATCACCTCCTTTTTATGTTCGTCGCGCACGCCGTCGAGAAATAGCGGCCCTGCGATGTTCACTTGCAGGCGTACACGAAACCCTCGGCGCCAGGCCGCCAGTGCCAACCCTTGGGGACTGCAACCGCCGTGTCCCGAAGTCATGAATACCGTCGTGGCTTCACGCCAGATTTGCAGTTCGTCCCGACGCTCGATTAAACGATCGGGTTGCAATGCCCTCATGGCCATCAAGAGGCAAGCCGGGCCGCAGGTAAATTCAGTGGTCTGTTGGTAATAGGGCACTTGGAATTCGCGGCTTTCCCGATGTTGCACAATGCGCTTCTCCAAACGCAGCGCATGGACATGGTCTTCGTAGTAGTTGTGGACCACAGCGAAGCGTCGGTATCCATTGCGTTCATAAAGACTGATAGCGACAGGATTATCCGGCCGGACTTCCAGTCGCAGGTAGGCGCAATCGTGTGTGCGAGCACAATCTTCCGCCTGATCCAATAGCTGTTTTCCAAGGCCGAGGCCACGACTGTGGGTGGCGATGGCGATTGAGTACAGACGCGCCAGGGAGGTACCACGGTGAAACAGGACCAGGCAGTAGCCCATCAGCTGACTCCCAGCTTGCGCAACGATCAGGCTGGCATGGGCTCGACTGATCATCCACTGAAAACTGCGCGGGGTCAGTCGATCAGAGGTAAAGCACTGGTTTTCCAGTTCCAGCAGAGACTTCAGATCATCGTGTGTAGCTTTGCGAAATAACAGGCTCATAGACCCACCGTAAAAGTTGCGTAACGAAACGAGACTTTTTAAAAGTATCGTGCTTAATAGATAAGGACTTGTTCTCCAACGGACCTTTTCATATGTCAGCGGTACAGGGTGGTTTGCGCGAAGTATCAGAGCAAAATCGGTTAACGGCAATATCAAACCTGACTTATTTACCGGAGACACCAGGAAAATCCAGCCAGGTGATTATTATTGTTGAACGAAAAGAAGATTGGGCCTCTTACTTCCCTTCGGAGGATGTGATGAGTGCGCAGGAATACCTAGAGCAGCCTCTTGAGATCGAAGCCGGCAAGCGCGTTCAGGTTATTAACCTGTGCCGAAGCTACAAGTATCTCGGGCACGGGTATTACTGTTCACTGCTGGCAGAAGCACGGGGCCATAGAGTTATTCCGTCCGTGCGCACCATCAGCGAACTTACCAAAAAATCTCTGTATGGCTTGGCACTGGATGACCTCGGCAAAACATTAGACAAAGCACTGAACAACCATATTTACAGTAATACCGAAGGATTCACACTCACCCTGTACTTCGGTAAAACCAACCTTGACCCATTACAGGATCTGGCACGGCAAATTTTTGAAATTTTCCCATGTCCGATCCTCTTGGTAGAGTTCCGTAAAAGCAATAGTTGGCGCATTGAGGGAATAAAGTCCGGTATCTTGCAAAAGTTGCGCGAAGACCAGGAGGATCAGTTTGCCAACTCGCTGGACAGTTTCAGCCGCAAGATCTGGCGAATGCCGCGTTCACCACGCGTGGCTCGCTACGACCTGGCCATATTGCATGACCCGCAAGAAGCGCTGCCGCCCTCCAACGCCAAGGCACTGGAGAGTTTTATCCGGGTCGGCAAAAGCCTGGGTATTGATGTCGATCTGATCGAAAAGAAAGACTATTCACGAATCGCCGAGTATGACGCCCTGCTGATTCGAGAAACCACCAGCGTGGATAACCATACCTACCGCTTCGCCAAGAAGGCGGAAAGCGAAGGTCTGGTGGTGATGGACGATCCCACTTCAATCCTGCGCTGTACCAACAAGGTGTACCTGACTGATCTACTCAAAAGCCATCAATTGGGTATGCCGGCAACCGAGATTCTCTACAAGGAACGACCGCAAGACTTCGAGCGAGTCGGTGAACGCCTGGGTTTTCCATTAGTGCTGAAGATTCCCGATGGTTGTTTTTCCCGTGGCGTGATCAAGGTCGAAAGCCAACAAGCACTGCTGCAAGCCACCTCTGAGTTATTCGAACACTCGGTGCTGTTGCTGGCTCAGGAGTTCTTTTACACCGAGTACGACTGGCGTATCGGCGTGCTCAACCGCAAGCCGATTTTCGCCTGCCAGTACTTCATGTCCAAAGGTCACTGGCAGATCTACAATCACAAAGCCCAGGGCCAGGACATTAATGGCGAATGCCGGACCCTGGCGGTCCACGAGGCACCGCGAGCGGTGGTCGAACTCGCGGTGAAGACCGCCAACCTCATTGGTGATGGCTTGTACGGCGTCGACTTGAAGCAGTCCGGTGATAAGGTGGTGGTGATCGAGGTCAACGACAACCCGAACATGGACGCCGGCATCGAAGACGCTTACTTGCAGGACGATTTGTATTCGCTGGTGCTGGAAGAATTCGTCCGGCGCCTGGAACTCAAACGTCGCGGCCAGGCGTGGTGAATGCTTGATCCGACTCGCATCCTGCAAGACACTGACTACCCCATTCGATAACGCCAGAGGTCAGATGTGATCAAGAGTTTTCAACTCGCCAATGGGTCGCTGGTGTCGGTTGAATACCTCAATGCCGACGTGATGTTGTTCAGCAATCCCGATATCGCAGAACGGGATCTACTGCGCAGCGATTTCAAACTGGACGATCACGCGTTGGCTTCGGCACTGGATCCTGACGAAGTCTCACGCATCGAATTCCACCCGGACAACCTGTTCCTGATCTGGAAGCGTCCGGAAAGTTACTCGGGCGGAGAAAGCCTGGCCTTTGAGGTCTCGTCTTTCGGCTTGTTGTTCTCTAAAACACGCTTGCTGGTCATCGCGACCGACGATTCCCAGTTGAGCGGACTGGGGGAGCGGCACCCTTTGCACACGCCGCTGGATGTGCTGCTGGACATGCTGTTCAACAACCTCCATCACTACCTGGGCCACCTCAAGGTGATCAAGATGGTGGCTCGTGAGTTGCAGCAGAAGTTCAACTCCTCGATGGAGAATCGACATCTGATCCAGATGTTCAACCTCAGCGAAAGCCTGATCTATTACATCAACGCGATCCACAGCAATGGCGCTGTCCTGACCCGGCTGCGCAACCATGCGGAAAAAGAACACTTCAGCGTCGAGGCGATCGCGCTTATCGACGACCTGATCATCGAGAACACCCAGTGCAACAAACAGGCGGAAATCTACTCAAGGGTATTTGCCGGCTTGATCGATGCACGCGGCAATTTGATGAACAACACCATGAACAACCTGCTGCGCAAACTGACGCTGATCAATGTGGTGTTCCTGCCTCTCAACCTGATAGCCAGCATTGGCGGCATGTCCGAGTTCAGCATGATGACCTCAGCCGTCCCCTGGTGGGTCGCCTATCCACTTTTTCTCACGGGAATGCTGGTTGCCGGGGGACTGATGGTCGTCGCGCTCAAGCGTCTGACGCGTGGTTCATCCAGCATGAATGGCCCGCATTAAACGCTTGAGGTGCTGCACAGGCAGCGTGGCAGCTTCGACCTGCTCACGCTCCCGCCTGGATACTTGATGACTCGTTACATCTCGACCTGTGTGCCCAGTTCTATCACCCGATTCAGCGGCAACTTGAAGTATTTCAAGTTGCTGTTGGCGTTCTTGAGCAAAAACGCGAACAGGCTTTCTCGCCAACGGGCCATACCGAAGCGTTTGGTTGGGATCACGGTCTCTCGGCTTAGGAAATAGGTGGTGCGCATCGGACTGAAATCCAGCTCAGCCAAGTGACAGAGACTCAGGGCCAGAGGGACATCCGGCTCCTCGATAAAACCAAAATGCAGACTGACCCGGAAGAAGCCTTCACCATAGGCTTCAACCTCGAACCGCCGTTCAGCACTCACGCGTGGGCTGTCTTCAGACACTACGGTGAGCAATACCACTTGCTCATGCAAAACCTGGTTATGCAGCAGGTTGTGCAACAGCGCATGAGGAACAGCATCGGCCCTGGCCGTCAGAAACACCGCCGTGCCTTGTACGCGATGGGGAGGTTGAGTACGGATGCTGCCGATGAATAGCGGTAGAGGAAGCGCGGTTTCATCCAACCGCTCAACAATAATCTTCCTGCCCCGCTTCCAGGTCGTCATCAAAATGAACAGACCAATGCCTGCAATCACCGGGAACGCACCGCCCTGAAAAATCTTTGGTGCATTGGCCGCGAAATACAGACCGTCTACCAGCAAAAATCCGAGCAGCATCGGGACGGCCAACCAGCGCGGCGTTTTCCATAGGAGCAGGACGACAGCCGAGGACAAGATTGTTGTGATCAGCATGGTCCCCGTCACAGCGACGCCATAAGCGGCGGCCAAAGCACTGGACGACTCGAAACCAATCACCAGCAGCACGACACCAACCATCAACGCCCAGTTAACCGTACCGATGTAGATCTGTCCCTGCTCCTGGCTGGAGGTGTGCTGGATAAACATGCGAGGGACGTAACCCAGCTGGATGGCCTGGCGAGTCAGGGAGAAAGCACCCGAGATAACGGCTTGAGAAGCGATGATGGTGGCCAGTGTGGAGAGCGCGACCATCGGCAACAGTGCCCATTCAGGCGCGAGCAGATAGAACGGGTTGCGCACAGTCTCAGGGTTTCCCAGGATCAAGGCGCCTTGGCCAAAGTAGTTGAGCACCAAACCGGGCAACACGAGAATGAACCAGGCACGAGAAATCGGCTTGCGTCCAAAATGCCCCATGTCGGCATACAGCGCTTCCGCCCCGGTCAATGCCAACACGACAGCGCCCAGGATCGCGACCCCCATTCCCGGATGAACCACGAAAAACTGCACTGCCCAAGCAGGGTTAAGCGCTTGCAGCACTTCGGGGCGCTGCAAAATACCGTAGATCCCAAGCGCCCCTAACACCACAAACCACAGCACCATGACCGGACCAAACAGGATGCCGATTCGAGCCGTGCCATGTTTCTGTATCAAGAACAGTGCCACCAACACGATCACTGACAACGGCACAACCCAGTGCTCGATTCCGTCAAACGCCAGCTGAAGTCCCTCAACCGCAGAAAGCACCGAAATCGCCGGGGTGATCATGCTGTCCCCGTAAAAAAGTGCCGCACCGAACAGGCCGAGCAGTACCAGAACCTTGCTCATGTAGGGATAAGGTGCTGCCGCGCGGCGGGCTAACGCCGTCAACGCCATGATGCCACCTTCACCCTGGTTGCTGGCACGCAGGATGAACAGAACGTATTTGATCGAGACCACCCAGATCAGTGACCAAAAGATCAACGACAGAATGCCAAGTACGCCATCGTGATTTACCTGCACGCCGTAGTGGCCGGAAAATACTTCCTTCAGCGTGTAGAGGGGGCTGGTGCCGATGTCCCCATATACCACGCCGACAGCGGCGACGAGCAAGCCCGCTCCTGACGTTTTGGAGTGGTCGTCTTCGTGTGCACCGGTCGCTGTTTCACTCAAGGGTCGCTTCTCTCAAATTGCGGGGTGGATATGCATACCATCCTTGGGCACTACGGTTTTCCAGGGCCATTGATAGTGCCAGGCACATGGACGATCTAAAATCGCGGCCAGTATCGTTGCGAGTAGAAATACCTACCGTAAAAAAAGCGTAAAAATATTTCGGCGGATACGACCTTTACCCATTCAGGTCAGTCATCGCGCACAAGCGAACGCTGACGCTGAACGCGGCCATCACTCAGTGGTCACAACAAGTGATGGCATCGCAACTGATCACTGGCCCTGGGCCTGCTTCATTCAGCAGCGACGCTTGCAATTCACACATTTCAGGGTGCGCCGGATAACGTTCAGTGGGTTCAGGTCCTGTCTGACACAGGCGCTGACTGCTGCTGCCATCCAATGCTCCCTAGTCGGAGTACGCAAATGACTCAATCAATACGGTTCTTCCTGACGGTCTTGCTCGCGGTTGCATCATTGGCATCGGCCAGTCTCCTGAACACTGCAGGAGCCGCCACCGCCGAGGATCTGAATGCCGACTCCCGGCAAGCGTTGCAAACGCTCTACAAGACCAATCCATTTTCCGAAAGCATCTCGCAAAAAGCCAAGGCCATACTGGTCTTCCCGAAAATCATCAAGGCCGGCCTGGTATTCGGCGGCAGCTACGGCGAAGGCGTTTTGATGAAGGGCACGAAAGTAACGGACTATTACAACTCTGTCAGCGGATCCTGGGGGTTACAGGCCGGCGCGCAGTCATATGGCTATGTGGTTTTTCTGATGACCGACAAAGCGTTGAAATACATCACTGAAACCAAAGGTTGGGAAATCGGTGTAGGGCCAACGGTGGTTGTGGTGGATGAAGGTGTTGCCAAGAACTTGTCCAGCTCGACGCTGAAAGACGACGCGTACGCGTTCATCTTCGACCAGCAAGGATTGATGGCCGGGATCAGCATAGAAGGCACGAAGATTTCCCTGATCAAACGTTAAAACCGGCAATGCAGTTGATCGTCGGGCGAGTGATGGCGGGACGTAATCGCCAAGGCCATGACAATCTCTTTTTTGGTCGATTTCTGTAGAAGTAACAGGCAGGAATCGGCCAAAAAAGCCGTGCTTGGACTGTTGCCAGTCTCTGCTGGCAACATCGTGAAAGGAGGCGTTTGAGATGCAACTCATCACGCTGAAAATCGAAAAGCCGGATGAAACGAACTTCATTTTGGGTCAGACGCACTTCATTAAGTCCGTCGAGGACATCCACGAAGCGTTGGTAAATACCGTGCCAGGTATCCAGTTTGGCGTGGCCTTTTGCGAAGCCTCTGGCAAATGCCTGGTGCGTTGGTCTGGCACCGATACCTCAATGATTGAACTTGCACAGAAAAATGCGAAAGCCATAGCCGCAGGCCATAGCTTCATCATTTTCCTGGGAGACGGTTTCTATCCGCTGAACGTGTTGAACACCATCAAATTGGTTCCAGAGG
Source organism: Pseudomonas sp. LBUM1649 (assembly GCF_059716155.1). Taxonomy (NCBI): domain Bacteria; kingdom Pseudomonadati; phylum Pseudomonadota; class Gammaproteobacteria; order Pseudomonadales; family Pseudomonadaceae; genus Pseudomonas; species Pseudomonas sp. LBUM1649. Next base: position 2,925,327 of record NZ_CP166807.1, on the reverse strand, counting down.
TGTGCCGTATTTTTTGTGCGACAGCCAATCCGACTGAAGTGATTCTCGCCGAGACGGAACAAGGGCGAGCAATCCTGGGCGTAGTGGATGGTTTCTGTGCCACTGACGTTGAAGGCGACGAAGACATCCTGTGGCGCAAGAACCTGTTGCGGCAGATTGGCTACAAGCTGTGAATTGCAGAACGCGCATTTCCGTATCCCGCCTCCGTAGCTGAGGTGCTATTTGCGAAGTCCTTTGACAGCGAATCCATTCACTGATCCGCAGAACCCGTCACGGCAAAAATGTTGCAGGGCACTTTATACAGGACATGCTCCGTCGTACTGCCCACCCATTTGCCCAGTCCCTTGCGATGCGCATTTCCCATGACGATCACATCGGCCCGGTGATGCGCTGCAAAGTCGGCCAGCGCTTTGCCAGGTGGCCCTTCAATGAAGTGTTGTCGCTCAGTGGGCACACCGTAGTGGTCGGCTAACGCTATAAACGTCTTTTGCAGTGACTTGCGCACTTCGCTGTTGAAACCTGGCATCGTCACTGCGCCAGCGCCTGCGTCGGATATATGTGTCTGCGATAGATCGTAGGCATGCAGCAGATGCAGTTCCGCGCTGCATTGCATTGCCAATCCGTTCGCCGCCTCGATGATGCGGTCGTTGATGCCAGTGATCTGCGTCTCGGGTTGTGACGGATCGACTGCTGCCACTACCACCCGCGGAAGTGGACACCTGACTTCACTGACCAGATGCACAGCCACCGGACACTCGCGCAACAGGTGCCAATCCAGAGGCGTAATGAAAACGCGTTTTAGCGCTGACTCGTGTTGCACGTCCTTGATAACCAGATCCGGCTGCATTTCTGCCACGTGCAGAAGTATTTCTTGCAGCGCGGTTCGCGTAACCAGCACTTCGGTACTCACCTTGACCCCGCGCTCGCGGAATAGGTCGGCCTCATCCTTCAACCATTTTTCGTTCTCTTGCTGACAGGCTTCACGAAAACGTGCACCAGCGCTCTTCAACCCCAGGAGGTTGGAGTCTTCGATAAACACCGTAATGTGCAGCGCTGCGCCAGTAGCTTCGGCAATGGCGACAGCTCGCTCCAACGCCGGGGTGTGACGCATGGCTGGACCGGCAATCAGAAAGAGTCGTTGATATTGGCTCATGTAACACCTCCAGTCGTTCCGGGATATCTAGCTCCCCCCAGCGCTCTCGCGTATCACACCACCGACGATTTACTATCGCCTCAACTGTCAATATACGCCTGGATTCGATCAATAGAGTAGCGACCATCCAGCGATGGTCGCCTCCCCTTGGCTACTGATGCGCTTTAACCGGCCCCTGATAATAAGGCAGCCTGTCAATTCGTGGTTTATAGGCGCCCGTGGCTACATCCCCCATCAAAGAGGCGTCATAACTGAAGCCTCGCTCGATCGCTTCATCAGACTTTGAAATGGCTGACCATCACTTGCAACTGGTTGCCCAGCCGTGCCAGCGCGACGCTGGAGGCGGCGGTTTCGTCGCTGGCGGCAGCGGTCTGTTCGGAGACGTCGCGCACATTGATAATGCTGCGGCTAATCTCGTCAGCCACGGTGCTTTGTTGCTCGGCTGCGGCCGCGATCTGCTGATTCATCGATTGGATGTTCGATACGGTACGGGTGATGTTTCCCAGTGAGACACCGGCCTTGCGAGTCAGCGCCACGCTGCTGTCGGTCAGGCTGCGGCTGTTGCTCATGATGCGGGCCACCTGCTCGGTGCCACTCTGCAAACCGGCGACCAGCCCTTCGATTTCCTCGGTGGACTTCTGGGTGCGCTGGGCCAGGTCGCGAACTTCGTCGGCGACCACGGCAAAACCGCGACCGGCCTCACCGGCACGGGCGGCTTCGATGGCGGCGTTGAGGGCCAACAGGTTGGTCTGCTCGGCCACGGCCTTGATCACGTCCATGACACTACCGATTTTGTTGCTTTCCTGCTGCAGGAGGGTCATAGCCTCGGTAGAGCGCACCACTTCCTCAGCCAGGCGTTCGATCTGCACAATCGCTTCCCCCACGACTTTGTTGCCTTCGCGAGCCTCGCCATCGGCCGTCGCGGCGGCTTGCGAGGCCTGATCGGCGTTGCGCGTAACGTCCTGCACGGTGGCGGTCATTTCATGCATGGCAGTAGCGACCTGATCGGTCTCGATTTTCTGGTTGTTGACCCCGACGCTGGTTTGTTCGGTAACGGCCGACAGCTCTTGCGCAGCGCTGGCGATCTGGGTCACGCCGTCGCGAACACCGCCGATGAGGTTGCGCAGGGTCTCGCTCATGTGCTGGATACCTTGTTGCAGCACGCCCAGCTCATCGCGGCGGGTGACCACCAGGTTCTGGGTGAGGTCGCCAGCAGCAATGCGTTCGACGACGCCGAGGGTTTCGCGGAGCGGACGGGTAATCTGGCGAGTGATGATGACGGCAGCCAGGATGCCAAACAGCAAGGCCAACAAAGTGCTGCCCAACAGCAGCGTGCGAGTCTGGGCGATTTCACTGTCGCGGCTGTCCAGTTGTATCTGGTAAAGGCCGTCGCTGCGGGTCCATAAATCGAGCCCCTGGTCGACCAGTTCTTTGCTCGCCAGGGTAACGACGTTGCTAGCGGTTTTGTAGGCGTGCAAGGCAGTGCGGTAGTTGCCCAAGGCACTTTCGAACTGACGCAATGCGTCCTGCTGGGTAGCACTGACGTACTCACTAAGCTGTTTCAGGCCGTCAATCGCCTCATTCAGTTGCCTGATAGCCTTCTGCTCAGTCTGCGGAGTACTGTTCGCGGTGTAAGCGCTGACTTCGAAACGGGTCAGCAGAAACTGTTCCTTGACGCGGCTAATGGTCTGAAAACGTTCGAAACGGTCAGCGTCGCCAAGAGGTAATTGCAGCACGCCACTGTGGATCGCCGTGATCTGCTTGCCGGCTGCGTCGGCATTATCACTTATGGCCTGACGTGCGTTATTTGCGTTGCGATACGCGTCGCGCATTTTATTCAGCGATTGCTGGAAGTTGCTGATAATGGCCGCTTGTTCTTTGAGCAGCTTGAGATTCTCCGGGCGAGTGAACGCTTTGATCAGTTTTTGCTGCTGGGCGATGAACGCATCCAGGTTGGTCTGCACGTTCTGGGCGGCGCCTTCATCGCCATTGGACAGTAGGTATTGCAGACGGGACTCGCGTACTTTGCTCAGCAACGTATTCAACTGGGTGATATCGCCCATTCGGTTACTGCGCCACACCAAGTTGTCCACGCTGGTCCAGCCGGCCAGGGCCAGGACGGTGGTTAAGGTCAGAACCAGGCCGAAGCCCAGGCCCAGCTTGAGGTTGACGCTAAGATTACCGAAAAAATTACTCATTTCTATTCCTCGCAGGGCACTCTGCTCTTAGTGTGTACGGGCATCTGGAAGCCTGTCCTAGGCTCAGGTCGTGATGCCTCATAGCCATTATCGATAGAATATGTGACTGCTTAAACGTTTCTCGTAAGTTTTTTGTTGACTTTTCTGCATCATTTCGGTGCAAAACTTTCGATAGGTATTCCACCTGGCAAATAGGTACGTGGATTGCCGAAGTGAGTTGGACACACGCCGGCTACCTTTCTGTACAAGAGAACCTCTCGTCCTCTGATAGAAATTCGCTGATGTGTGCCTTAGTCTGTTGGCGCCGACGATGAGTTGACCCAGTCTGATTCCACGCGGAGGATGCGCTCAAGCGCAGAAGGGAAAGGGAAAGGGAAAGGGAATCTTTCGGTATTTTCAGCAGATGAACCAGCCGAGGGAGGCAGTGTGGAACCGCATCTGAAGACTTCGAAGCCAGCGCACTCCGACACCGCTCCACTTCGCCTCGACATAGTATCGGGGCTCACGGCTGCCGCGGTCGTACTGCCCAAGGCAATGGCCTACGCGACTGTCGCGGGTTTGCCTGTTGCCGTCGGTCTGTATACGGCCTTCGTCCCGATGCTGATCTACGCACTCCTTGGAACATCGCGCGTACTCAGTGTCAGCTCCACTGCTACGCTGGCGATCCTGGCCGGTGCGCAGATCGGCTTGGCCGTACCGGACGGCGACCCAGGGAAGCTGATCACGGCAAGTGCAACGCTAACCGTGTTGGTTGGCGCGATGCTGCTCCTGGCGCGAATAATACGCCTGGGATTTCTCGCAAACTTCATTTCCTCCCCGGTGTTGAGCGGCTTCAAAGCGGGGGTCGGGTTTGTCATCGTGCTGGACCAGGTGCCAAAACTCCTCGGTATCCACATCGCAAAACAAAGTTTTTTTGTCGACTTCCTCAACATAGTGCATCACGTGCCGGAGAGTTCCCTGATCACGCTCGCGGTAGCGGCGGCGGCGTTCCTGATGCTCATCGCGATGGAGCGCCTGTGGGCACATTCGCCGGCGCCATTGATTGTGGTCGGGGGCAGCATCGCCGCCTCATGGTACTTCGGCTTGCAGGCCCTGGGAGCTTCGACGGTCGGCGTGATCCCACAAGGGTTACCGTCATTTACGTTGCCTGATCTCGCGTTGATCAAGCAGATGGTACCGGGTGCGCTCGGGATCGCGCTGATGAGTTTTACCGAATCGATTGCGGCGGGGCGCGCTTTTTTCCGGCCCGGCGATCCCCCCATCGATGCGAACCGCGAGCTGATCGCCACCGGTCTCGGTAACCTCGGGGGTGCTCTGCTCGGCGCGATGCCTGCCGGTGGCGGTACCTCACAGACGGCCGTTGTACGCGCCACCGGAGGGCAGTCTCAGGTGGTCTCGATCGTCACTGCTGGCGCGGCTTTTGCCACTATGTTGCTGCTCTCCGGACTACTCGGGTTTCTACCTCACGCCACGCTGGCCGCTATCGTCATCTACTACTCGGTCGGACTGATTCAGCCGCGAGAGTTCCTGGCTATTCGCAAGGTGCGTCCAATGGAGTTCCACTGGGCGCTCGTAGCCATGGTGGGTGTCCTTTTGTTTGGCACGCTTCAGGGGATCACTGTGGCGATCGTCGTATCGTTGCTCAGTCTGGCCTACCAGACTGCCCATCCGCACGTGTTCGTCCTTGGGCGCAAGCGTGGCACCGACGTGCTCCGCCCCTTGTCAGAGGAACACCCAAATGACGAGACTTTTGAGGGATTGATGATTGTACGACCGGAGGGACGCCTGTTTTTTCTCAACGCTGACTATGTGAAGGAACAGATTATCGCACTGGAGAGACAGTATCAGCCGCGTGTGGTTGTCTGGGACATGAGTGCGGTGTCCGACATCGAATACTCGGCACTGCAGGCGCTCATAGAGGGCGAGAAAAGCTTGGCCGAGCTAGGCACCAGTCTCTGGCTGGCGGGGTTGAATCCCGGCGTACTTGAGATGGTGCGACGCGCCGGGTTCGACGAGAAGCTTGGAAGCGAACGTATGCTGTTCAATGCCCAAACAGCAATTGAGCGCTATCTATCACAGAACCCAACCCAGGTGAGCGCCGCGCAGTAGCTCTTGTGTTGGACGCGCATTTCCCGTTAGAAGCGAGCCTCGGGCAGACGCTCTAGGACTTGTGGTCGTCGATATTCGAGTGGAAAAACTGATACATATGATTGACCACAGCGACGAAGACTCCCGTGGATAAGCCGCACATGAGAATGCCGGTCAAGCCCTCCATCAACCCGAACTGACGCCAGGGTTTCGCCAGCACCACGTCACCGTAACCAATCGTCGCATAGGTCACTCCAGAGAAGTAAAACGCCGTTTCGAGATCGGGCAGACACCCCTGCCACACATAGAATGCCCCCCAGATCGAGATCGCCAACAAATGCAGCAGAATCATGTAGCAGGCAACCCACACCAACCGCGTGCTAATGACCCCTACATGCGTCATCAGAACATTTCCCCTGTAGTCCAGAAACCTGAGCATCAAGGCCAAACCGACTGCATGCAAGACCACGGTAACGGCCGCCAGCCCCCATGCGAAAAAGATGCTTGAATACATCAGTGCTCCTCTAGGATGTCACCCCGACAGGCCGAGATCCTGTCCCGGGGTTGTATGTGCCGCACGCGGCCTTTCCGGAAACTGGTTTTACCTGGTTCAACCCCTAAGCTCCGCGTCTATCCGGTCGGAGTATGCGGCCTCAGTCAGGGCCAAAAAATCCCGCACGGTCTGGCAGCGTAAGAGTTGGAAAAATGCCATTAAATCATGTTCAAAGGTGTCTTCCTTAAACACTCTGGCAGCAAGGTGACTTGAGTTCGAGCCACGCCCTCAATGAATTGCTTCATGATTGTCCCGGTTACTTCATAGCGCAGTTGAGCCTGGCAAACGCACTCAACCTCAAACCCGCCAGATGGCTTATTCCAGATGCTCTGGTTTGACCGTGTCCCCAGACTTCATATCCAGCTGCGCCCGCACGTCTTCGAACATCGCATCGTAGTCCTCGTGCATCGAACCGATGCTACTGAGCGCCTTGGGGATGCCGTACTTCTCCGCGATTTTCGTGACGTTGCTGGCGAAGTTGTAAGCCTGATCCTTTGGCAGGAAGAATGTTTCTTTTAGCTCCTTGCCCTGAATGCTGCCGTGCATCGTAAACAGCATGCCTTTACCTTCCTTGGGATCTTGGCTGACTTCATAGTCGACGCACACGTTGTAACTGACATCATCCTTGTTCAGCGCGTGGCGCTCGAAGTGCATGTGACCGGGCTTGAACGTAGCCATTGTTGTCTCTCCTTCAAAGGGTATTGAATCAGGACGGACCTCACGCCTGCCCCCCAGAGTTTCTTTCTATCGCCAGCTAATGCCAAGCGTCGCCGTACTGATACGGGTGTCGGCCCTGCCCTGGACGATCGCTTCGATGTCCGAGAGTGAACCTATCACCGCGACCTTGCTAGTATGGCGGGCGAACTCACAGGCGGCCTGGACCTTTGGTCCCATTTATCAGGCCGACGGGAATGCACCACGATGGCAAGTCCATTTGTTTAAAGTGTTCGACTTTGGCGAGGGTAACGCGGGGCATAAAGGAAAAACAATTGGGTCAGTGGTCGCATTCTCGTACCAGGGTGAAAGTGAAGGTCTGCTTCTGGCCGAATTCTACCTCTCGCCACCGTCAGCTAAGGCTCGATTGCAGCCCTTGCAGACAGGCAGCTATCGGCCCAGAGTGTGTAAAAACGCGCGGATGCACTGTCGGCGCGCAGCGCCGACGGTTGTTAGTTGAGTAATTGCTCGCAACAAGTCCTGCGGATCGTCACTAGGGCCTGGGAGCCCCCAGCGCCGCTTCTACCTTGCTGGGTGGCCAAAATACAGACCTCTTCAGGCCGACAGCGCCTTCATTAAACCGCTGGTACCGAGAATTTTCATGACCCGCTTCAAGTTGTAGGCGAGGACGTTCAAGCTCATCTCCGCACTTACTCCGTTCAGCTTTCGTGTTAGGAAATGCGTGGCGCCCATCCATTGTTTGAGTGTCCCGAAGGGATGCTCGACCGTACGCTTACGGACTCGCATCATGTCCGGCGCGTTGCTCAGTCTGTTCTGCATTTCCTCCAGTATGGCTTCATGCTCCCAGCGTCGAACCCGCCGTTCCGTGCTCGGTGTGCACTGCGGTTTCATTGCGCAGCCCCTGCATTTCGAACTCCAGTAACGGTGCAGCGTCAGGCCTTTTTCAACGTTGGTATAGCGCCAGATCAGTGCTTCTCCAGCCGGGCAAATGTATTCGTTTTTTGCCGCGTCATAGATGAAGGCATCGTTATTGAAACGCCCGTCCGCTTTGGCTCCAGAGGTCATCGGCTTGGGCACATAGGCAGTGATGCCTGCATCGTGACAAGCCAGGATCTCTTCGCTTTTGAAGTAACCTCGATCAGCCACTACCGACAACGTTTCTGACGCCATAGCCTCGCGGGCCTGCTTGGCCATCGAGCTGAGTTGATCGCGGTCGGAACCGACGTTGGTAACCTCATGTGCAACGATCAAATGGTGCTGCGTATCGACTGCTGTCTGCACGTTGTAACCGACGATTCCAGTGCCGCGAGTCATCATGGAACGGGCGTCTGGATCGGTCAGTGAGACCTGTTTATCCGGCGATTCGTTGAGCTGAGTTTCAATGACCTGTAACTCTTTCATCTGAGCTTTGAGCTTGTCGATTTTCTCTTGCAGACGAGCAGCCTTGGGCTGAGCGATCGAAGGTTCTTGCCGATCGGCTTCGTCGAGCGCAGTCAGGTACCGATTGATACTCGATTCAATTTCTTCCATCCGCCGCTTCAGCTTGGCGCTGGTGAAATTGCGGTCGCGGTTGTTGACGGCCTTGAATTTACTGCCGTCGATGGCGACCAGATTTTCTCCGAACAGTCCCAACTGCTGGCACAGCACAACGAATTGGCGGCAGACGCCTCGGATGGCCTTGCTGTTGTCTTTTCGGAAGTTGGCGATGGTCTTGAAATCGGGCATCAAACGTCCGGTCAGCCACATCAGCTCGACGTTGCGTTGGGCCTCTCGTTCAAGACGCCGGCTCGATGGGATGCGGTTCAGATAGCCGTAGATGTAGATCTTCAGCAGGATCGCGGGATGGTAAGCCGGCCGGCCAGTATCAGCCGGTATGGCGCCTTCGAAACCCAGTTTGACCAGGTCGAGTTCGTCGACAAAGACGTCGACTACGCGCACCGGATTGGTATCCGTGACGTAATCGTCGAGGCTCTCCGGAAGGAAGGTTACTTGGCCTCGATGTTCACCTTGGATAAAGCGCTTCATGGGCGATCCCTGCGATGAAATCCTCAGAAATCATAGCAAGGGTTTGCGAAAGCGTTTTTACACACTCTGGGCCAGAAGCAGTCGGTCGGATATGTTTAGAAAAATCGGGGGGATTCGAGTCCTGTAAGTTTAACGAGGATAATGGTGGATCAGTCTCAGTGCTTGATCACTCCCCCACCTAATCAGCATCAATATCGTGGCCTTTCCCCTATTGTTCAATTGGGATCTTCCAAGAGACGGTGAAGCCCTTTGCTGTCGCCTAAGACGGGGCCTGACTCCAGCGCTTGACTCTGTCCCTTAGGGCAACCCGCACCATGCTTTATCTGATTAAAGTACCGCCGTCAGCGGATAAGGAAATCTATGAGTACGCTATCAATGGTCACCGGCGCCAATGGGCATCTGGGCAACACCTTGGTCCGGGCGCTGCTCGCCCGAGGGCAACAAGTACGCGCAGGGGTCCGTGACCCGGAACGAAGCACTGCCCTGAACGGGCTCGACTGCCAGGTGGTACGCACCGAACTGCAGGACCCTGACTCACTGCGCCGGACCCTGCAAGGGGTGGACGTGCTGTACCAGGTAGCGGCAGTGTTCAAGCACTGGGCGAGGAACCCACAGGCCGAGATCGTCGACGTCAACGTACAAGGTACGCGTAATGTACTGCGGGCCGCCGCAGAGGCCGGGGTCCGGCGTGTGGTCTATGTCAGCTCCGTGGCAGCGGTTGGACACAACGGCCAGCGTCTAAATGAAAACAGCTGGAACAACGATCAGCAAAACCCGTACTACCTCTCAAAAGTCCTCTCTGAACGCGCCGCTTGGGACACCGCCCAGGCCTATGACCTGCCAATGGTCGCAGTGTTGCCCTCGGCAATCATCGGCCCTCATGCCACGCGGCATACCGAAACTATGGGATTTCTTGCGGCCGTGCTGGCGCGCAATCTGGTGCTGGACCCGAATTTTTATTTTAACTTTGTCGATGTGCGCGACGTGGCCGATGGCCTGATCCGCGCTGCTGAACAAGGCCGCCCCGGCCAGCGCTACATATTAGCCAATCAGCGGGCTTCATCACTGGCTGAGGTGATCGAGGCGCTCAACACGCTTTGCCCCGGCTATCGTCTACCGCGCCGAGCACCCAAAGTCTTGCTGTTGCTGATCGCCTGGCTGCAAGAACAGCGGGCACGATACACCGGTCGACCAGCCGAATTGCTGCTCAGCCAGGTGCAGATGTTTTATGGAGCGCACCAGGTTTACTGCATCGACAAGGCCATCAATGAGCTGGACTACCAGCCGCGCTCGCCGCAGAGCGCCCTCAAGCAGGCGTTTGCGCACCTGTTGGCGCGCTGATACTGGACGCAACGCCCGGCACCGACGTGGGGGCGAATTTCTGGTTGATCTGTTGTTGCAGCTCCGTGAGGTGCTGCTCCCGATTCTGCAAGGCGAGGATCTGCGCCTGCAACTCCAGGCGCTTGGCCTCGATGCCCTGATTGGCCAGCGCCAGGGGAAACGGTGCCTGATGTTGCTTGGCTGCCAGCAGCTCGCTCATCTCTCCCAGTTTGAACCCCACCGCCTGGGCTGTGCGGATCATCTGCACCAGCGTCAAGTGATGGGCCGTGTACAGCCGATAACTACCATGGCGCTGTGGGGTCAGCAGGCCCAGTTGCTCATACAAACGAATGGCTTTAGGAGTACATCCCGACAACTTGGCAAGTTCACCTATGTACATATTCCGCCCTCTCCCTCACCCAGATTCGGCCCCCAGTTTACTGAGTTCAGCCGGAAGTTGCCTTGGTGCACCCGGTGTTCATACAGTTTCCGTCAGTGTCACCGACTTGTAAGGAAAGAGCGATTTGGTTTCCATCCATGTATTGGCCACTCCCGGCCGATTTTGACGGCCTTCTCCGGCAGCTTGGGTCGATTGCTGCCTGTTGCCAATACCGTTGGCAGTGGCGGACATCGCGATGCTCAGTTCATGCGCTTAGTCGCTACTACTGCCTAATCACAGCACTCAGTCGTGCTCACACTTGACCTCCTTCTTGTACTCATCTCGCTTGGCTTCGATCTTGACCTTGCAACCACGCTCCCAGAATTCGTCTTTCCACTCGCCGCGACGCCAATGGGCGCCGTGGCCATTTGGACATTTAATTTCTTCCTTGTATTCATCGTCTTTGGATTCGACTTTGACATTGCATGGCCCGTCTCTGTACTCGTCCTTCCATTCGCCACTCTCCCGTCCACCTCGCCAATGATCCGCTAATGCTGGCGTCAACGTGACTGATCCAATCGCGGCCACCACCCACATACCAAGTACGGATCTCACGCTCATCTCACTACCTCTGCAATAAAGGACACCATGCGGCAGGCCAGACTTTTCCGAATCACCCCGTACCAGCGTCTTGTTCGTAATGTTGTGCCCGCACTGATACGACAACGATCTGCGGCCGATTTCTCCTTTAGCGAGAAGAAACAGCGACCTGAGCGACCTGCGCCATCACCTCGCCGATTTCTATAGCCCGAATGGGCGTCCGTCGATTGATCCCGAACTAATGATCCGCATGCTGATCGTGGGCTATTGCTACGGTATTCGCTCAGAACGGCGGTTGTGCGAAGAGGCCCATCTGAACCTGGCGTATCGCTGGTTCTGTCGGTTGAGCCTTGAAGATGAAGCCCCAACCACTCGACCTTTTCCAAGAATCGACACGGCCGTTTTCGGGACAGTGATCTATTTCGCTGGTTGTTTAATGAAGTGCTGCGTCGCTGCATGGACGCAGGCCTGGTCAAAGGCGAAGGATTTGCCGTGGACGCCAGCATCATCAAAGCGGATGCGAGTCGGCAGCGCGGCGTACCGGGTGATGAACCGGTCAACTGGAGCGATCCGTCCCTGAGCACCCGCGCCGTGCGTGAGTACCTTGAGGCACTCGATGAGGAGGCTTTGGCCGAAACGCTACCAAAGAGACTATCGCTGACGGATCCTCAAGCCCGCTGGACCGCAGCTCCAGGTGGCCCAGCTACGCTTACTCCACGAATTATCTGATTGATACCGAGCACTGCGTCATCGTGGATGTGGAACCCACACCGGCTCATCGCACGGCCGAGGTCGAGAGTACCAAGACCATGATTGACCGTGTCGAAGCGCAGTTCGATATCAAGCCGGAACACCTGATTGGCGACACTGCTTACGGCACCGCGCCGATGCTGGCCTGGATGGTGGAGGAAAAAGACATCGAACCGCACGTGCCGGTGTGGGACAAAACCGAGCGCAAGAACGACAGTTTTTCGAGCAACGATTTCCACTGGAATGAAGGCTGAGGAATACCGCTGTCCGGCCGGCAATGCATTACGTAACGAATGGCGAGCCTTCAAGAACAAGCGTTCGCACGTCACCAAAGCCAACACCATCATCTTCCGATCCCGGCAGACCGACTGCGTTGCCTGTCCGATGAAAGCCAAGTGCTGCCCGAACACTGCGTTCCGAAAAATCGCTCGCAGCGTCCATGAAGCCGCGCGTGATGTGGCTCGGCGCATTGCAGCAACGCCGGCGTATCAGCGCTCTCGCCACGAACGTAAAAAGGTCGAAATGTTGTTTGCCCACCTCAAGCGCATACTGAAATTGGATCGCCTGCGGCTACGAGGCATGAGTGGCGCGACTGATGAATTCACGCTGGCCGCCGCGGTGCAGAACCTGCGACGGTTGGCCAAATTTAAATCTCAAGGGCTACCAGTCACGGGATAGGTGTGTCTGCACTAAGCAAAAAACCTCAAACTAACCCAATAACAGAGCAGCAAAGGTCAACGAAGAACCGAAAAACCACTCAATGTGGTGAGTAGGTTCTCCAATGGTGGTCGTGCCTGAGTTCAGGCCAGCTGAAAATCCGACTTTTTCAACAGAATCGGTCGTCTGCAGCCCTTCACGACAGGCAGAAATCGGTCACCAGCGCCCGCTACACATCCGCTTGCGGGCCTCGCGACGCAACGAACAACAACTCGCGCACGCGTGAAGGCCCCATGATCTGCGCCTCCAGCGGATCGTGCAGACAACGCAACAGTCGCTCCACGCAACCGCGCATGCCGTCGTCGAGCACCACCGACGTCATCGACACCGGCGTTTGCGCTGCTGTGGCTCAATGTTTTTGGACCATGATGTAGGAGCGTCGAATTAAGGAAGCATCATGGGATATAGGGTTGTTAGCGCTGAGGAAAAGCGGAGGTCATTTGCTTGGTCGTGGAGATGAATTACTCCGTACCTAAAGCCTGTGAGCTTACCGGGGTGGGCCCTACAGCTCTGCGCCGTTGGGTTGGCCGCTGGCGCCGGGATGAGAATTGGGATTTAGATACAACTCTGGACTGGTGAGCCCAGGTGCATGTACGCCCGAGGCAGGCGCGCAGCTATCAGCCATCACGCTGAATCCATCTGGTTGCCAGTTCGATACCGCGGCGCCTAGCCTCGCCAAATGTGCTCCAAGTGCCTATTTCCTCGCCGAGTTTTATCGGCTTCTCCCCGTCATTCAGCAAAATAACGATCCCGATGGGGGCTGAGTTCGTAGGCTCGTCCCAAAGGAAATCGATCGTCGCCCGCTCCCCATTGGGATGGACGTAATCCACCGGTCCTTGTCCGATCAGTTCCCAAACACATATCGATCTCCCTGAGTCCCGGATCTGGGCCTTCAAGCAATAGACTACAAACTCGAATCACGCCACCCTCACCTATTGCGCTGAACGCCGAGGCAAGGTGCTGCTAACGTTTACCGCTCGCACCATTTCGTAGCCAGCCCAATCCCACGCCTCATTGCTTCTCGAAGCTTTTCCAGGGCCAGCTTTCTTTGGCTAGCAGGATATCGTCACCACCGGATCGTTCCCAAACACGAATTCCAATCGACGCCGGGTTATCCGGTTTTCCCCAGATGAAATCAATCTTCGCTCTTTTTCCGTTTGGGTGGACGTAATCCACAGGATAAGGCCTCTCTACCAATAAGCTCATTCCGACCTCTTTGTTATACGGCCCTGCGCCGAGATATCAACCAATAGGCCACAAACTCGAATCACGCCAGCCGGCGAGGATCCAGCATGGAAATCACTTACGGATCGATCTGCTCAGGCATGAGGCTGCGACCATGGCTTGGCACCCGCTCGGCATGCGCGCCACCTGATTCGCCGAGATCGAGCCATTCCCCAGCGCGGTGCTGGACTACCTCACCACACCAAACCTTGGCGACATGACCCGCCTCGCCGCCCTGGTGTTGGCTGGCAAGATCGCGGCTCCGGATGTGCTGGTCGGCGGGACACCGTGCCAGGCCTTTAGTGTCGCCGGCATGCGCCAAGGTCTTCTCGATCCCCGCGGCGCCCTCACCATCAAATACGTGGAGCTTGCAGATGCAACTGGCTATGTTCGAACCAGTCGCGGTGAGCCCGAAGTCGTTGTCGTCTGGAAAAACGTACCCGGCGTCCTCAGCGATAAAGGGAACGCCTTCGGATGCTTTCTTGGCGCGCTTGCTGGGGAAGACTGCGAACTGCAGCCTTCAGGGAAAAGGTGGCCGGATGGCGTGGAATGCGTACCCGAATCGCAAACAACCCATGCCGGCGATCGCGGCGTGGAACAGCTTGTCGAGCATACCGCTCCTCACCTTCCCGCCCAATAAGCACCAGATCGCCCACAGCACTATAAGGTCGCAGGCGTTGGAGTTGATAAAAAATCCCCGCTCACTGGCGCGTTGATGGCTCGGTGCTACCGTTCAAGTCTGTTCAACAAAAAACGGTGCGCGAAAAATGCTGAGATCACGATTGGTTGAATCCGGACTTTACGAAGCAGAGAGCAAATCTGGACAGCGTTATACGATTGTGGCGGAAACTCGTCAACTCAGTTTCAACACTAATGAGTCAACTTCGACTTCGTGGCACAACGGCCCGATTTATTACCGCACCTTGGATCATAAGCCAGTTTTTTGGGTGAGCAATCAAGAGTTCACGATCGTACATACGGGTGAAATTGTTACGCGACTTTAAATCTGCCGTCTTGCGAGGGGTCTTCGTGACCACCTCGCTGCGCTCCAGTAGCCCAGCATTGAGCGCTACCGCCCAAAAACGAAAAAAACCGCCGCAGTGGCCGGATTTTGAAATAACGGTGCAAGTTGCCGAAAGCAAAAATACTAACCATGACGAAATGGTGCCGTCAGCCGAGCGGAGGTCAATCCTTGTAAATCAAAACAAAATCTTCAGCGGCAACAGACTCGCCCCGGCCTAAAAAAACCACTGGAACTCCCTGGAAAGTCCCTCTGAAAAAATCGGCACTGGTCGTGATCACCTCCGTCGCTGGCTGCGACCATATCTGCAACTGAACTACTTTCTTACCCTCAAGCGCTGACTGAGATAGAGCGCACAATATTCTTTCTTTCATGCTGCCTCCTTCATTAGATAGATCACCGCTGCAATAGGGATTAGCACCATCCGGTCGATATCCTCGCAGCACTCGAAGCATAGCTGGATAAATCCCTCCCAGAAGCACCGAAAATGCGCTAGGGGTCTGAATTACAGGCTGTAGCGGCTTAAGACTCATCGGCGAGCCGGAACTGAATTCTATCGGCGCGCCAGGCGTATTTACTTCATCGACCGGCACACCGGTGAGATCCGCCAAACGCAGATCTTCGTCGCCGTCCTCGGTGCGTCTAGCTACACCTTTGCAGAGGCAAGCTGGTCGCAGCAACTGCCCATTTGAACAGTCATGATAGGCAGAAATCGGCCAAAATCAGTCACTCAGATGCCACAATTCAGCCGAGTTCGTATAAGCCAACGAAACCTCTAGCATCGGTTTTTGCCCAGGTTGCAGTTCCTACCTCGTACAGCCGCTATCATTTCCGACAGTTTTAGCCTTCGTGAAACCGTTCTTGATCAGCGCGGGTGCGGTGCTCGCATACCTTCAGCGAGTGTTTCCCCCGAGGGGCGATGTGCAGTGGTTTAATAAACCGCCCCCCTTCAAAAAGCCAAGCCTTACGCCTTCGGCAACCTTCAAATAGTTTGGGTAGAGGCCAACTGATTTTTTTACACAGTCTCGGCCAGTAGGGCGGTTCGAGTGGCAGCGGCGCCGGGACGGGAGCTGGTTCAAGCGGTGGCGGTGGCGGTGCCGGTGGCGGCAGCGGCAGCGGCAGCGGCAGCGGCAGCGGACAATGACCACCATGGCTCGACAAACTCCAGACGACCGGCTGCACGTTATTGATAGCTACCCCGGCACCGAGGTTTTTTGCGCAGCCACACTCCCCGCCCTACCGGCGACTGCAAGTGCCACGCAACAAGCCAGTAACGAGAATGCGGCGAATGCGCCCATCACATGTAGATAAGGCAATACGTGATTCCAGGCTCGAGCCACCCCCAGGAAAGCGGCGAATAGCCAACCGCTCATGGAAAGCGCACCCAATAAGGCGAGCCGCGTGCGACCTGCACTGCGCAGTGCGACGAATGGAGCCTTTTGCAGCAGCGGGAAGCCGACTCGATGCAATAACGCACCGTTCAGGCCAAGCAGCGCGACGACAGTCACCTTGGCCCAGAGTTTCTGATTGAGCAGATACGCGTCGCCTTCATTGAGATAACCCTGAAGCACCAGCAACAGTCCGCTTGCCCAAAGGGCCAGCAGTGCGAGGGTGACGATCCTCTGAGTTTCATCAAGGTACTCAAGCCTCGCCTGGTCCAGTATTTCCTTGCGCCAACTCCAAAGCTTGTGATCCGCCTGCAACACCCTCCCCAGGGCAATACACGTAGCGAGCAGATGACCGTATACGAGAAGCATTTTGAGCATTGCCTTGACCTTATTATTGTTTTGGCGCTGCGTTCCCTGCTTCGCGGAATTGAAAGCGAATGATACAAATTTGCAAATGCATTTTCAAAATGAGCATTCACTCAAAGGTGTTGGTACCGACCGCGATACAGCTGTCGTCACACGTAGAGGCGACCATTCCTGTGGCGGATGAATGTCGCCGGTCGGCAACCACCACAACACTGTTGTTCGAATGCAGGTCTCTGCCGTCCCGGTCAATCTTGACTCGAAGGTTCGGAATTGGATCGTGTAATTTAGCCGTCTGTTGAAAAGCCAGAGCCCGTTTGGCTCTGGCAGATAGAAAGCCCTCCTCTTCAAGCCAGTCCGAGCCCAAGCCGATACGTGGACTCGACCTCAAACAAAACAAGCTTTTCAGCTAATGCAATTCTGCTGGCTGGTCACCAACAGGATCTCTCCAAGATAGATGCTTTCGTCGAGCTCGCAGTCGCGTTCCGCCAACTCCATGCCGTGGCGAACTTCGATGCGATAGCCGCCGCTTTTCTTGGCCAGGCCGCCGAAGCGGAAGTCGCCAAAGGCATCGCTGTACGTAACCGCAATGCTTTTGCCGCCCTGAATGAGCGAGATTTCGGCGCCGGCGACGCAATCGACCACGCCGTCAACACGCGCGCTAATGCTGCCACCGATAAAGCAGGTGTCCCAGCGCTCCAGCCCCCGGTAATAGACCCTCGGCTTCGCGTTCAGCTTGGGTAGCAGCACCTGCAGCCCTTCGTCGCGCGCCTTCGCCTGCATTGCCTTGTCGTCGAGCTTCACCGCTTCAAACACGTCCGTCGGACAAACCTGCTCGCAGCGCGGGCCTTTCCAGCCGCCGTCGAGCAGATGGGCGTCAAAGATCCAGGTTTGAGGTAGCTGCTGCTCCTCGTTCCAGACGATAGCCTTGTATGGGCAGGAGCGAACGATGTCCTTGCGGCCTTTAGCCTTCACCGGATCAATTACGACGATGCCATCAGCACGCTTCTTGATCGCGTCGCCGCCTACCTTCATGCACGGCGCAGCGTCGCAGTGGTTGCACATCACCGGCAGATAGGTCGTCTCAACCATCGGAGCCGCCCCCTGGACCCGCCGCAGGATGCGGATTGGCGCCTCACTGTCGAGGGAAGCCGGCGCCGCGTAGCCCGGATAGTCGTTGCCAACGTGCTCGTCCCGCTCGGCGAGC
The DNA here is from genome assembly GCF_059716155.1 of Pseudomonas sp. LBUM1649. Lineage (NCBI taxonomy): Bacteria > Pseudomonadati > Pseudomonadota > Gammaproteobacteria > Pseudomonadales > Pseudomonadaceae > Pseudomonas > Pseudomonas sp. LBUM1649. Next base: position 2,907,666 of record NZ_CP166807.1, on the reverse strand, counting down.
ACGCAGTTGTAGCAATTCTCGCAACGCCCGACGCTGACGATCAGATTCCACTTACTCATGGGCAACTCCTGCTTCGGCACGGCTGCGTTTGAAGGTTTCGGCACCTTGCCATTTCTCGATCTGAACCAGGCATGAATTCGGACTCATGCTGCTGGTCCCCTGGGTCTGCGGCCGATCCGGGGTGAGGATGTTCATACAGCCGCCGATTTCCACCGTTTCGCCGGCCACTTCCACCATCTGGAACTCCGCGCTGGCCTCGTAGGACTTCACCACTCCCGGAACCACCAGGGCCGAGACGTCGGCGGCACAGATCACCACCCCGCGATCGTTGTAAACCTTAACCAGGTCACGCTGCGAAATGCCGCGGGCAGCCGCATCGGCAGGGCTGATGCGCAGCAGCCAGAAATCGTGACCGGCAATGCGAGCACGATGGTCCTGCACCCGACTGGTAACACTATTCTTGCCGTCGCTCGACGTGTGGAAGCTGTAGCGCGAATGGGTGGCAATCATTTGCAGCGGATACTTGGCGACCAACTCGGTTGTCCCTAGTCCTTCCCAGGAGGGGATGTAACGGTTTAGCGCCGGCCGGTCGGGATTGTCCTGGGTGTGGCGCTTGAGGATTTCGGGAACGAACTCCAGCTTGCCGCTGGGCGTCTGCAAACCCTTGCCGAATTCCTCCGACCACTGGGATGGCAGCGGATGCGGCTCCGGCACGTCTTTCGGACGCTCTTCGGCGAACCAGCGCATGTCGACTGCCGGGCGCAGTTCGGGCTTTTCCGCCGGGACGACGTAATAGCCCTTGCGGCAGAAGTCGGCCCACGAAATATGATCCGGCAGGTCGGATGAGTCGAAGACCCGTTTGGCCCAGTCGAGCTCGCTGCAACCCTCGGTGAATACCCCGCCCAAGTTCAGGCGTTCGAGGATGGCCGTGAAGATGTCGTAGTCCGAGCGAGACTCGCCGAGCGGCTCAATGCACTTGTGCTGCATCGTCATGACGCGATGATTGACCAGGGTGTAGCCATGGTGGGCATAGCCGCCTGAGTTGCACCATTCGCCGATGTCCCAGCGCTCCAGCTGGGTGCAGGCCGGCAAGATGATGTCGGCGAACTGAGCCTCTCCCTCCATCCAGATCGACTGGTTCACGACGAACTCGATGCTGTCGTGGCGGTAGGCATCGATCCAGCGCCCGGAGCGGGTGACCGTACTGAGGGATGAGCCGCCGTAGCGGTAGATCATATGGATGGGCGAATAACCCGGCATCGGATAGGTGAAGGGCGCGAATTGCGCCTCCTGGGACATGCCGTCCCACAGATAGCCAGTAGCGTGGCCGTCGATGATCGCGTCGGGCAGTTGCTGGCGCGGCACCATCTGCTTGACCGGGTTCATGGTCAGAATGTGCGGCATACGCTGATAATTGTTCACGGCGTTGCCGGTCCACATCAGGTCGCCGGATATCCCGCCGTCGGCATAGCCGGGGAAGTAGAAATGATGGTCCACCGGCGTACCAACCTGCAGGCAGCCGAAATTGACGCCGGGTTTTCCCCAGCCCTGCATACCCATCATCATGATCATGCAGCGCGCCCACTGCTGCCCGGTTGCACCGCGACAGGCGCCGCCGAAGCCATTCCCGGTCATGCCGGTCGCCAGATAGACTTTCCGGTTGCCCCACTTGCGGGCCAGGGCACGCGCGTCCTTGGCCGGCACGCCGGTTTCCCCTTCTTGCCATTCAGGCGTCTTGGGGATGCCGTCGGTATCGCCCAACAGATAGGCTTTCCACTCGTCGAAGCCGGTCGTGCGGGTGGCGACGTAATCCTTGTCGTACAGGCCTTCAACGGCCCACACGTACATGATCGCAGTGGCCAGCGCGGCATCGGTCTGCGGCCGGATCGGAATCCAGCGCCCGCCGAGGAGCTGCGCCGTCGGGTTGTTGTGCGGATCGATATGGACGAACTCGATGCCGAGTTCCTTGGCCCACAAGCGGCGTGGCGTGCCCTCGAAACCGGCATAGGCGCCGTTGGTGCTCTCCGGATCGCAGGACCAGAAGACCATCATCTCGGCTTCCTTGAGGCAGTCCTCGATACCACCGTAGCCGGCCGGCACGCCGATCCGCATGGAATTGCCGAAATGGTGCATGGCGCCCCAGTACCAGCCCTCCCAGCTGTCCGGGTTGGCGGCGACACGGGTGAAGCCGATCAGGTTGGCGAAGCGCGTCAGCGAACTGAGGTAATAGCCGACATTGCCCCACTGGTGGTGGGACGACATCGGGAAGGTGATCGAGCCGGGCCCGTGAACGCGCTTCTGCCGGTTTATTTCCTTGGCGACGATAGTCAGCGCCTCGTCCCAGCTGATGGGCACGTAGGACGACTTGCCCCGGTTCTGCGGATTGCGCTCACCGTCGGGGTCGAAATCGACCCGCTTCATCGGTTGGAGAATGCGCTTTTCCGAGTAGACCAGAGACTTCAGTGACAGGGCGTGCGGCGCTACCAGCGCGCGGCGTTTGGGCCGGAAGGTCTTGCCCCGCGCCTGCAGTTCCCAGCTCGGCGCATCCTTGTCGTCCAGTTCGAGCGGCGTGACGCGCTGGATCCGCCCGCCCTTGACATAGACGAACAGCGGGCCGCCATTGGTGCAGGTGGTGTAGCGGCGTGTACCGTCGCGCATCGGCAGCCCCATCTCCAGACCGATCGTCTGGCTCATGCTGAGCGTCTGCGTGAACCACACAACCAGATGGTCCGGACCTTTGGCGATGACCTTGAAATTCTTGGCCGCATGGACGATCTCGCCCATGTCCGGATTGGGCATCATGAATTTCAGCGCTGTCGGCAGGTCCTTGAACAGGATGCTGACATCGGCCTGCGCCGCTGTGCCGGCGCGCGTCGTCACCTTGCCGCCTTTGAATTGCAGGAAGCGGCCGATGCTGCCGTCCTGCAGTCCCATATAGGCGGTGCAATTCTTCTGCTTGAGCCGGGCGCGGAATTGCGGATGTTTGCGGGCGGTGAAGCCGATTACCTTCGGCAAGGCGAAAAGGATTGTTTTTAGAAGTATTTTTTTCATTCAGGTTGGCACCGGTGTTGGAAATTTTTGAGGTGCTCCAGCGGAACGACGTCTCGGATTCAGTAGCGGTGGGGGAAGCCGTCCGATTTGCGTACCGACTTCCCCCACCCAGGATTAACGTTCTTGCGATGAGCTCACAGGCCGGGGAAGGCCGGCCCCCATTGAAGTAGGGTGTCGCGGCCGAACGAGCAGAGCTGTGTCGGCGTGTCCTCGTTGACCATGTCGCCGTCGGAAAAATGCTCCACATGGAATCCGGCCGGATCAGTCCAGTAGTCGAAGATCTGGCTGCCGTGGAAGTGGCGGCCGATGCCCCATCGGTGCTTGTACCCCTTGTCCTGCATCAGCATGTGCCCTATGCCGACATCGTCAAAGTCGCGGCATTCGAAGGAGGCATGGTCCAGGCCCGCTGCCTTCGCCCCGACGATCGCCAGGGTGTGGTGGTCGGTCCATTCCAGCCCCTTGTCCAAGTGCATGAAGGCGGCCAGCACGTTGGTCTCGTTGCCGTCGTGGATCAGCTCGGAGGGTTTCATACCGAGGTTCTTGCCGTACCACTCGATCAGTTGCTGGGGCGCCGGCGAGAAGACGGCCAAGTGACCAAGCCTCTGCACGTTCGAAGGGCCGTACACGGGGCGCTGGTAGCGGCCGAGCCGGTTCTTCCCATGCGCATCGTTCCAGGCGATGGGGGCGCAGCCGCAAGGCAAGGGCTGAAGGCGCCGGGCGCCAAAAACAAACTCCAGCCGACGGCCGTCCGGGTCGGTCGTATGGAAATATTTGCCGCCGCCGGGATGTGGGCAGTCCTCGACGTCCGCGCTGAATCGGGTAGCAAGTTGGATGAGTGCTTTCTGGCTGGCGACGCGAAAGCCCATGCCGACAAAAGCGGCCTCGCCTTGCGTGGTCACGTAGGAAAAGGGCGCATCGCCATAGGAACGCAGATAGAAGGACTCCCCCTGCTGCGCCACATCCAGCAGGCCATAATCGATCATGAACTGACGGACTGCAGCCAGGTCGGGGTGGCGAAAGATGACGTATTCGATATCGTCGATGAGCATTTCTTATTCTCCTAACTAAAGGGTGCGCCAAGCCTGATCGCTTGAAAAATCATCAAGCCTAACGGGGGAGGTCCTGGTTTACATCGATGGGCCGGCTTAATGGCCTGCCGGGAGGCGAACCAAAAAGCACGATAGAGATGAACACGCGTGTTCACTATGTCAATCTATACAAATATGGAAACCCTTCATTGACCCCTGTCATATCCATCTAGACATCCAGTCTTGGAATCCCTGAATCCAACACAGCGCCGCATTCATCAAGCCGCCTTTCGTCTGTTCGCGGAAAGAGGCACTTCACAAGTGAACATCCTCGACCTCGCGCAAGAGGCGGGTGTGGCGCGCGGTACGGTCTATAGCAACATCGACAGCATGGAGAGCCTGTTCGAGGCAGTCGCCAGCCATCTCGCAGGGAGATGCACGAGCGCGTCAAGAAGAGCTTCAATTCAATCTCCGATCCGGCACAGCGTCTTGCCAATGGTATTCGCCTGTTCATTCGTCGAACTCACGAGGACTCTCAGTGGGGGGCGTTCATACACAAGTTCGCCATGAGCAATTCCGCGTTGCGCGAAATGTTCAGCAGCCTGGCGACCCAGGATCTTCTCAGTGGGCTTTCCAGTGGACGGTACAGGTTTCAGCAGGAGCAATTGCTCTCGGTAATGACGCTGATATCGAGCAGTGTCCTTGGCTGGATTTTTCTCGTGCTGGAAGGTCACAGAACATGGCGCGAATCAGGCTCGGACACCGCCGAGCTGGCTTTGCGGGCTTAGGGTGTGCCACCCGAGGAGGCGCGTGCGTTGGCGGCCATTGAGTTGTCGGCACTTCCATCGCTCGACTGAACTCGTAACCGACTTGACTGGACGATCCCCGGTTTTTCAGGGGTTCGGAAAAGCTCGCTCGAATTCCGGGTGCGTCACCGGTCGCGAAATCGGACCATCCGGGTGGCGGCTACTGCGTCAGGCTGACCGATCCTTCCGGTTTCGTAGTGGAAGCTGTCTGCGACCAGACCCCAGGTGAAACGCTGGCACACCGGGCACCTCTTGCCTGGAATCTGGCGCATGAACAACCGCGAATCAACGCCACGCCGCCGATTGCTCCGCCTGAAGTGCTGAGACTGGGTCACATCGTGATGGAAGTGGCCGACTATCAGGCGACCCGTGCCTGGTACACGCAGCATTTCGGGTTTATTCCGAGTGATGTGCAGGTGCTTCCCGACGCCACGCCGATCGTCGCTTTCATGCGCCTGGATCTCGGCGAAATGCCTGCGGTGCACCATACGCTCGTGATTGCGCAAGGGTTCATGGCGACCTATAGCCATAGCGCCCAACTGCCGCACCCATACGCAGATCGGGCCGTCCTCGGTGTCGTGTATCGAGAAGATGAACCATCCATCGCCGGCCGGCTTGCTCGGCACCCAGGCCGTGCAGTCGCAAGGACCCTCATCAGCCTAGGTTTCGAAAAGACCTTTCGGACCGTCGCTTTCCATCTCGGAGCAGAAGACCTCAAGGCCTTGCTCCGCGAACCACGTTTTAAGAATCGCGTCTTCGTCGCCATCGCGCGGCCACGCCGGGTTAGTTTGGAGTGTTGTTTAGGCATTTTATTTCTTGCCAGCCCGCTGATCCGGGAAAAGCATATTTTTGGAGTTGCCTTTCTGGAGTGCGTATACATATTCGCCCAAGGTATAGCCAACCACTTGTTTAGTTCCCAAGCAGCGAGATACGGTAGAGCTGGAGAGAGGTCGGCCACAGGGCTGATGTACAGCGAACGCGAGTCGCGAGACTCGAAACTGCCAACGCAGGACAATCGGGTAGTACGATGAATAAAAAATCATCACCAGAGCAGCACCTTCAACTCCGGGTACGCGAACTTGGGCAGTTGTTCAACTCGATGGATCCGACACCTTTTCTTAACAAAGATCTTGATCGCGACGCGGAAGCGTTCATCGAGACCTGGGCGGAGCAATTCAAGTCAAACTGCCAGCTCAGGATTACAATCCACCTTGAGCACCTGCCCGCAGAAGTCGATCCAAGCGCGATCATGGTCGAGGCAATCCACAATTACTTTGATCATAAAGCAGGTCTCGTACGCGGTGAGTTGAAGCTTCTCCTTTGGGAAGGACGTATCAGCCTATTGATCGGCATCGCCTTTGTGAGCCTGTGCCTGATCTTGGCCGATGTTAGTCGTCAACTTGACGCTGGCGCTGTCGTCAACATAGCGCGCGAAAGCCTGGTGATCGGTGGCTGGGTAGCAATGTGGCGACCGATGCAGATTTTTCTATACGACTGGTGGCCGCTTTTACGATCGATTCGTGTCTACAAGACCATAAGCCATGCACATGTTCGAGTGGTGCAAGGTAAATAATGCCTACGCAAGCTGTAATTCGATCTCGGGCAGGCCAGTCATTGGCCCGCGTAGATGTGCTTCATGCTGCCACCCGCTGCTGTTCCTGACGCAGCGCTTCCTGCACCGCCTCGATGATTCACTGCAGGTACGTGAACTTGTGGTTATCTTCTTTCGGCGCGGTCACCGACGGGGTGTGCCAGAGGGTGTAATTAGTATGTGTAAACGAGCAATCAGCTTGATACCAATGAAGCTGTGCTGGCGGGGTTCTCAGCATTTCTCCAGGCGGTCGATCAAAGTGATACGGAAGCAGCGGCTCGTTATGCGGCGGCCGTTTTATCCGCTTTGCAACCCCTAGGATCTCTGGCAGGGGCAACAAGTGGTGCACTTCGGTATCCAGTCGGTGTTGCGGTATTTCGCCCGTCGTCGCATGTGTTCGGGCGTTGGCGACCTCCATCAACCAAGGGCCAATCTTGCTGTTCGCGACCTCAACGTCCAACAGCAAGTTGACCTGGATAAGTAACGCGGCCAGTGGCACTACGAAGCCGCGAGCCCGGCCCGCTGATCGAGCAGATGTTTGTCCTGGGCCTGCTGCCCAATCTGCAAGGCCAGGGTGGTTACCCTGCGGATTCCACGCCATCCGGACACTCAGCCCACCAACATCCGGACACTCGTTCCACGCTCATTCGGACAGGCAGTCGGAGCGCAGCAACGCGGGTTTGCATTGTTAGTCTGAAGTCTCTGTCGCCGTCAATTTCGTTGCGCGTCTGCGCATCGATTCGCCCTTCAGTTCGATCCGATAAGCGTTGTGCACCAGCCGGTCGAGGATCGCATCGCCCAAGGTCGGATCGCCGATCAGTGCGTGCCATTTGTCCACTGGCATCTGGCTGGTCACCAGCGTCGAGCGGTTGCCGTAGCGGTCGTCCAGCAGTTCAAGCATGTCGCGCCGTTGCGCAGCGGTAAACGGCGCCAGGCCCCAGTCGTCCAGGATCAGCACGTCGGTCTCTGGCATAACCCGCCATCAGTTTCGCGAAGCGGCCGTCGCCGTGGGCCAGGCCTAGTTCTTCCATCAAGCGCGGCAAGCGCAGATAACGCACGCTGCAACCGTCGCGGCAAGCTTTGTGGGCCAGCGCGCAGGCGTCTCTATGATCGCAACGACGGTTTGCCCATTGAAATTTATTGGTGAGCCGTTAGTGCGTGCAAATATTGAAGAGAGAGTTTCTTCCATTTTCAGTACCCGGGATTCTTATGTCACTGAGTCAGAATGATTCAGGCGAGATTAGCGTGTCTATAAGGTAGGGGTCATGAAGGGCTGCTTTTGGCCGCTTTCTGCCGGTCGTCACTACCGCGTGTGCTGGTCAAATCCAATGCAAACGACTGGTCAGCACGAGTGCAATTGACTGGTCAGTGGCAATGCAAATGGGCGGTCAAGTCCATGCAATTGCGCACGTGGCTTTGCTTCGAGCTTCTCCCGATGCGCTGCGGCCAAGGGGAACGGTGGTGGGATTCCGATAAAGGCATGCAGTCGGATTTTAAAATTGATTAGCAAGGTGAGATCGCCGGACGCTTACCCTGGATGGCGGCAAGCGCATCAGCTACGGCTCCCGCGCCATCTGCAAGGGCGGCCTGAATTCGCTGCCGAAAATGGTTTTCAAGGGCGGCGCGCTGATCGGTTGCGACCTTGGCACCCTGAACTTCGCCAAGATCAAAGGCAGCCACATCACGATGAAGTCCGGTATGCTCGCCGCTGAATCCGTGGCTGAGGCGCTGTTCGCCGAGAAGGATGACACCGAAGAGCTGACCACTTACGTCGACGCGTTCAAAAAGAGCTGGCTCTACGACGAACTGTTCGCCAGCCGCAACTTCGGCCCGGCGATCCACAAGTTCGGCGCCATCGTCGGCGGTGGTTTCAACTGGTTGGACCAGAACATCTTCGGCGGCAAATTGCCGTTCACCCTGCACGACAACAAGCCGGATTACGCTTGCCTGAAGCTGGCGGCCGACTGCAAGAAGATCGACTACCCGAAACCGGATGGCAAAATCAGCTTCGACAAACTGAGCTCGGTGTTCATCTCCGGTACCAACCACGAAGAAGAGCAGCCTTGCCATCTGAAGCTGACCGACCCGAGCATCCCGATCGCCAAGAACCTGCCGCTGTACGATGAACCTGCCCAGCGCTACTGCCCGGCCGGCGTGTACGAAGTGGTGACCACGTAAGACGGCGAGAAGCGCTTCCAGATCAACGCCCAGAACTGCGTTCACTGCAAGACCTGCGACATCAAGGACCTGCACAGAACATCACCTGGGTGGCGCCGGAAGGTGCTGGCGGCCCGACTTACCCAAACATGTAAGTTGAATCGCTGAACAACAAGGCTCCCGAAATGGGGGTCTTTTTGTTGCCCGGGATTTAAGCAACAACACAAAATCAATGTGGTGGATCAGGCAGCGCGTTCGTCGCCCGGACTACGCTCGAAGTACCGCTTGTACTCCCGACTTAACTGCGACGTACTTTGATACCCGACCCGATGCGCCACCTGCGCCACACCCAACCCTTCCGCCACCAGCAACGTCTGCGCCTTGAGCAATCGCAAGCGCTTCAAATACTGCACCGGCGGCGACAACGTGCTGCGCTTGAAATGCTCATGAAAAGTCGACGTACTCATGTTCGCGCAACTGGCCAGCGTCTCGACGTTCAACGGCTCGGTGTAGTGGGCATGCAAATGACTTCTCGACGCCGCGATACGGGCAAACTGTCCCCGCTGTTCCAGGAGTTGCCGGTGGTCGTAGCGATGGCAAATGAATAGCTATGCTTTTTCTGATGTCGAAATTGACCGAGCAGAATGGGCTTTGCGTTCAATGGTTTATAACTTGCCGGTTGCAGGAGCTGAGAGCACACGGTTACTGTCGTGACAAATCGCCGCCCGGCAACAGCTTTCGCATAGGTCGACAAACCTAACGGCGAGCTTGCATCTGCTGTTGGGCAGCACGGGCAGAGAGTTACTACCACAGACCTCCCGTATGCGGCGCAACTCTCGGCTTGTGGTCGAGTGGGATCGCCAGTTATGCAGCGGCCTCCTTAGTCGTCATCAAAGGTGAGCAACGAATAACGGCTCAATGGATTAGTTTTTCTTGCGCTTAACGCGATTTCCAGTCTCGCAACCACTGCAATCCGGTCGAGGTGTTGCCACGCGGCCGGTATTCGCACCCTACCCAGCCGTCATAGCCCAACTGATCGATCAGTTCGAACAGGTAGGGATAGTTGACTTCTCCCAGGTCCGGTTCATGCCGGTCCGGCACGCCGGCGATCTGGATGTGGCCGATACCGTCGAAGTCCCGACGCAGTTTAGTGGCCAAGTCGCCCTCGACGATTTGGCAGTGGTAGCAGTCGAACTGAACCTTCAGGTTACTGGCGCCCACTTCCTTGCAGATGGCCTGGGCCTGATCCTGCCGGTTGAGGAAAAAGCCCGGCATGTCCCGTGTATTGATCGGCTCGAGCAATACCGTGACGCCTGCCTGGGCCGCTTGGGCGGTGGCGTAGGCGAGGTTGTCCAGATAAATGGCGTGATGCCGTGCCCGATCACTCTCGGAGGGCAGCAGGCCGGCCATGACATGGATGCGTGAGTTACCCAGTACCTCTGCGTATTCCAGGGCGCGATCAAAACCGCTACGAAATTCACTCTCCCGGCCCGGCAATGACACCGTGCCCCGCTCGCCCGCCGTCCAATCACCGGGCGGCGCGTTGAACAGCGCCTGCACCAGGCCGTTGTCGCTCAAGCGTTGCTTGAGTTCTTCAGCGCTGTAGTCGTAAGGAAACAGATACTCCACCGCTTCGAAACCATCAGCAGCCGCGGCGGCGAAGCGATCCAGAAACGCATGTTCCGGGTAGAGCATGCTGAGGTTGGCAGCAAAACGAGGCATGGTAGCTCCTGAGATTAAGAGTTAGACAAAGGGCCAGATCAGCAGGGTAATACAGAAACCCAAGGTGCCGAGCAAAGTGGTCAACACCGTCCAAGTGCGCAAGCCGTCGGCCACGTTCAGTCCGGACAGCTTGGTGAAGATCCAGTAACCGGCATCATTGATATGGGACATGGCCAACCCGCCACCGCCCATGGCCAGGCACAGCAGGGCCATGTGGTTCGGGGTGAGATTGAGGGTCGCAATCAGCGGGCTGATGATGCCGGCAGTGGTCACCAGCGCCACCGTGGTCGAGCCCTGCACCGCGCGCAACAGCAGGGTCAGCAGAAAGCCCAGCGCGAGCACCGGCAGACCGGTGGTGCGCAGCATATCGGAGACCACGGCACCGATTCCGGTATCCACCAGCACCTTGCCAAACACCCCGCCGGCACCGGCAATCAAGATCACCATGGCTACACCGGGCAAGGCCGAACCAATCACATCCGACACCTGAGTGCGACTCCAGCCCCGACGCGAACCCAGCAACCACGCACACAGCAAGGTGTCGATCAGCAGTGCCACCAGCGGCGCGCCGAGCACGGTCATGACGCCGCGCAAGGTCGATTCGGCAGGCAGCAACGAGGTGGACAGTGTCCCCAGCAGAATCAGAATGATGGGTAGCAGGATCAGGCTGACGATCAGGCCAAACCCCGGTGCGGGTGCTGGCGGCAACTTGGAAACGATGCTGCTGGTGGACTCTTCCAGGCCCATGTGCGACACGGCCACAGCCGCTCGCTCAGTGCTTTTTTCGTTGCCATTGGACCAGGCGGCCAGATCTTCGTTGGTGACATGCGGGCCATAGACCTCGGCACGGATATCGTCGGTCATCGGGTACACCCGACGCGTCATGCGTCCGGCCACGCGGTAGCCGACGTAGCAAAGGAACGCAGTGATGGGCAGACCGAACATCAGCACGCGGCCCAGGTCCGCGCCCAATTGACTGGCAGCAGCCACTGCGCCCGGGTGCGGCGGCAGAAAGGCGTGTACGGTCAACAAGGCAGCGCACATCGGCAGCGCAAACACCAACAACGGCTTACGCGCACTGCGCGCAATACCATAGGCCAGCGGCATCAGGATGATCACGCCGACCTCGAAGAACACCGGCACCCCGACCATGAAGCCGGCAATCGTCAACGCCAGCGGCGTACGTCGGTTGCCGAAACGAGTAATCAGCGTCTTGGCCAGCGCCTCGGCACCGCCGGAGAGTTCGATGATCCGCCCGATCATCGCGCCCAGGGCAATGATGATCGCAATATGACCCAGGGTCTTGCCCATGCCGCCTTCAATGGTGGCGACCAAATCGGCCGGCTTCACCCCGGCCACCAGCGCCACCAGAATGCTCACCAGCATCAAGGCCACGAATGGCTGAAACTTGTACTTGAGCACCAGGAACAACAACAGAGCGATCCCGAGCCCCGCGGTAACCAGCAGTATTAACGGGCTCATTTCACACACCCTTCACGCCGGGTGAACGAAAGGTTTCCGCCACTGGATCTGAACATGCCGCAATGAAGATGAGTCATGCCTGGTATTCCTCTTGTTATTGTATTTTTTGGCAAGCCTCGGGCATCGAGAGTCGCTGCGCGTCTCCCGGTCAGGGCCTGCGTTATCGATCTGTCGTGTTAAGCCAACGCCTTACCAGTGCGCACCAAAAGTCTCTCGCAACTCGTCCAGCGCCGCCTGATCGAGCGGTTCAGGCTTGGGGTTGCTCATCAGCCAGAGCCGCGCGGTTTCCTCGAGTTCCTCCAGGGCGTAGCTGGCCCTGGAGACCGAACTCTCCCAGACCACCGGGCCCAGTCGTTCAAGCATTACGCCACGAACGTTGTTGGCCAGCCGGGCAACCTGTTCGGCAACCTTCGGCGAACCGGGTCGCTGGTAGCCAATCAACGGGATATGCCCGACTTTCATGACCTGATACGGCGTCAGCGGCGGCAGAATGTCATCCGCCTGCCAGACACCGGCCAGTGTCAACGCCACCAGATGCGTGGAGTGGGTATGCACCACGCCGCCGACATTCGGGTTGCGGTCGTAGACCTGACGATGCAGCGCCAGGGTCTTTGAAGGCTTGTCACCGGACACCCATTCGCCGGCCAGGTTGACCTTGGCGATGGTCGCCGGATCGAGGCGCCCGAGGCAGACGTCGGTCGGTGTGATCAACCAGCCGTCGTCCAGGCGTGCGCTGATATTGCCGGCGCTGCCGACGGTATAACTGCGCTCATAAAGGCTGCGGCCGACCTGGCAGATTTCTTCGCGCAGGGCGTTTTCATTGCTCACTGCACACCCCCGGACAGTTGCTTCAAGGCTTTGCTGAAGAAGTCGCGGCCACCGAAGTTCCCCGATTTAAGTGCCAGCGCCAAAGGTTCATCCGTACTGCTGACAGTCGCCGGCACACCCGGATCAATCTGCGCGCCGATCTGCAGCAGCTGTACGCCCAACGCCTGAACCACAGCGCCCGAGGTTTCTCCGCCAGCGATCACGAAACGGCGCACGCCGTTCTGGCGCAGCCCTTGTGCAATTTCGCCAAAGGCGTTTTCCACCAGACTGCCAGCCTGCTCGACACCCAGTTGCTGTTGCACCGACTTGACCTCATCCGGGGAGCTAGTGGCGTAGATCAATACGGTTTGTTCGTTATCACGGGCGAAGGTCAAGGCTTGCGCCACCACCGGTTCACCCGCAGCCAGGGCCAACGGATCAATCCGCAGCGCCGGCCGGCCGGCTTCGAGCCAGGCAGCCACTTGCCCATTGGTGGCGATCGAAGCACTGCCGGCCAACACCACTTCCCCGCCGAACACCGCTGGGAGTTTCGACGCGTCGAGGTCGCGCAGCTTGCCGGCACGACGGAAATTTTCCGGCAAGCCCAGGGCCAGGCCCGAGCCACCCGTCAACAACGGCAGATCGGTACAGGCGGTACCGAGGGTGTACAGATCGCTGTCCGACAAGGCGTCAGCGATTGCCATGCCGACACCTTGAGCCCGCAACTCGACGATTCGCGCACGCACCTGCTCAGTGCCGGCAGCAATGGTGTCGTAGCGCAACAGCCCGACATTCAGGCGGGTCTGCGATTGCAGGACCCGAATTAGATTGGCATCGGTCATCGGCGTCAGCGGGTGATGTTGCATGCCCGACTCGCTGAGCAACTGATCCTGCACAAACAAGTGGCCGCGGAAGATCGTCCGGCCATTCTCCGGGAACGCCGGGCAGGCCAGGGTGAAGTCGCTACCCAATGCGGCCAGCAACGCTTCGCTGACCTGGCCGATATTGCCGGCCGCAGTGGAGTCGAACGTCGAGCAATATTTGAAGAAGATCTGCTCGCAGCTTTGGTCGCGCAGCCAGGCCAGCGCGGCGAGGGACTGCTCGACCGCTTCGGCGACCGGCGTGGTACGCGATTTCAGCGCAATAACGATCGCATCGGCGTCAAGCCCGGCGGCTACGTCTGCGCTCGGGATACCGATGCTTTGCACGGTGCGCATACCGCCGCGCACCAGCATGTTGGCAAGGTCCGTGGCACCGGTGAAATCGTCGGCGATGCAGCCCAACAGCGGGCGTGCGGTGGAGGTAGTCATGGGGTGTTCCTCAAACGGGCTCGGGCTTCAAACGGACTGGGGCTTGGCAGTCGGCAATTCGATGCCCGGAAAAATCTTGATCACTGCCGAGTCGTCCTCACGGCCGAAGCCGGCACTGGACGCCTGCATGAACATCTGGTGAGCGGTGGCCGACAGCGGCAGCGGGAATTTGCTGGCCCGGGCGGTATCCAGCACCAGGCCCAGGTCCTTGACGAAAATGTCCACCGCGGACAACGGTGTGTAGTCAGCCTTGAGAATGTGCGGTACGCGGTTTTCGAACATCCAGGAGTTACCGGCGCTATGGGTAATCACCTCATACAAAGCATCGGCATCGACCCCTTCACGCAGGCCCAGCGCCATAGCCTCGGCAGAAGCGGCGATATGTACCCCGGCGAGCAGCTGATTGATGATTTTGACCTTCGAACCCAGGCCATGGACGTCACCCAGGCGATAAACCTTGCCGGCCATGCCCGCAAGGATCGCTTCGGCCTTGGCATAAGCGTCAGCCGGGCCCGACGTCATCATGGTCATCTCGCCGGCGGCAGCCTTGGCCGCGCCACCGGAGATCGGCGCGTCCAGATACAGCAGGCCGTGCTCGGCCAGACGCTGACCAAGGTCCACGGCGTAGGTCGGGGCCACGGTGGCGCAGCCGATCAGCAGACTGCCAGGACGCAAAGCGGCCACGGCACCACCCTCGCCAAACAATACGGTCTCCGTCTGCTCGGCATTCACCACGACCGTAATGATCACGTCGCACTCGGCGGCCATGTGTACGGGCGAAGCGCACGCCACGCCGCCCTCGCTGGCAAACTGCTCCGCCACCGTCGCTCGCACATCGCAGGCATGCACATTGAAGCCGCTACGTAACAGCGAGCGGGCAATGCCCAGACCCATCGCGCCCAGACCGACTACACCGACATTCTTGTTATTCATTGGGTACTCCTGAGAAAAGCAGCGGCTTATTCAACGCCGGCAAGGCGTAAACGGTGGGCCGCATTGTAGATATGTGCACGGGCGGCATGCCCGGCGGCGAGCGGATCGCTCAGCCGGATGGCTGCGACGATCGCTTGGTGTTCTTCGTGTACCTGATGCGAGAAGTCCGCCCTGCCCGCCTCGTTGGTGCGGGTGATGCGGGTCGCGGCTTCCAGGTATTGACTGAAGAACTCCAGAGTCTTGAGGAAGTAAGGATTGCCCGTGGCCTGAGCAATGGCGCGATGAAAGGTCACATCGGCATGAACACCGTCCTGCCCTTCATTTACACCCTCATCGATGCGTGCCAGCGCTTCGTCGATCAGCACCAGATCGGCCTCGCTACGTTTGAGCGCCGCCTCGGAGGCGATTTCTGCCTCGATGGCACGTCGCAGCGCCAACAGGTGAAACACACTGCCGGGTAGATTGGCTTCGGCGTAATCGATACGTAGCGGGCGGATATTGGCGTTGGCCGTGACGAAGATGCCGCGCCCTTGTTGGGGCTGCAGCACGCCTTCGTTCTTCAGGCGGGAAATGGCTTCGCGGACCACGGTGCGACTGACACCAAAGGCTTCGGAGAGCATGGCTTCACTGGGCAGTTTTTCGCCGGGTGCCAACACACCGGTTTCAATCTTGTCCAGCAACTGCTGAGCGACGCTGTCACTCAGCACGTGAGTCGGGACCTTATCGAACATCGTAGCCATCCTGTTTTTGTCTTGTTATCAGGTTGTCATACAGGTTGGACAGATAATCCCCCAATGAGCTGATTATGTGAAGCATTTTTTTATAATAACATTTTATAACACTCCCTTCGCACCTTCTCCTTGGGAAAGCCAACAAGGAAACTCGCGCCTTGCCTCATGAGAACAGTGATTTGCAACAGCTCGTCCCTTCACCGTAGATTCGCTACTATGTTTGCTCCGCTTTCCTTTCATGCGTTTTTTTTACCCTGGAGCCCGAATGCCAAATCAAAAGGACATCGCAGCCGAACGCGGCGCACCGATGATTCCTGAGCAGCGCCGTGAGTTGATGCTGCGCCAGTTGCGCAAGCATCAGGTGTTGAGCGTTCATCAACTGATAGACATGTTCGACTGCTCGCACATGACCATACGTCGCGATATCGCACTGCTTGAACAGGAAGGCCGTGCTTACTCGGTAACCGGTGGCGTGCGAATCGCCAGCCAGCTCCACAGCGAACCCAGCCATCAGTTCAAGGCGGTGGTGGAGTTACCGCAGAAGCAGGCGATGGCCAAGATGGCTGCGCGGCTACTGCATGCGGATATGACGATTTATCTGGATGCGGGGACGAGCACGCTGGAGATCGTCCCGTACATCAAGGCGCTGACGGGCGTGACCGTGGTGACCAACGACTTCGGGATTGTGCAGGCGTTGATCGATGCGCCCCATGTAACAGTGATTCACACCGGCGGGCAGTTGGATCACTCCAATCAATCATGCGTGGGCGGGCTGGCAGTTGCCACCTTGCGTCAAGTCATCACTGATATCGCGTTCATATCGACCAGTTCCTGGGATTTGCGTCGTGGCCTCACCACGCCTTCGGCGCTGAAAGTGGAGGTCAAACAAGCCGCGATGCAATCGGCCTCGCAAGCGGTGCTGGTCGCCAGCAGCTCGAAGTACGGTACATTCAGTATGTACAAGATCGCTGGGCTGGAGCAGTTCGACATCATCCTCAGCGACGACGCGCTGACCCCTGCCGCGACCGATAGCATCCGCAAGCAGGGTGTCGAGCTGTTGCTTCCTTCTGACAGTACCCCGGCTTGAACAGCAGACCTGGATTCAGCAGAGCCCCTAGCCCCCTTCTCTGCTGCGCTTAGCACGCCCTCCAGTCCCGTAATACCGCAAGCCGGCTGACCTGTTGCCACGCGACCGGCATTCGCACTCTACCCAGGCGAATGATGAGTATGTCGGCATCCATGAATTGCTTGGAGCAACCAAAGCATAAGACAGGCCGATTGATCGGCAACCGTATGGAGGGTCTACTCGCGACAGGCAACTATCAGCTCGTTATCACGCAATCCAAGCTCACTGCCTTGTCTTCACTGTGACGAACATTTTGATGCGGTCGTGAATTTCTTGGAGTGCATGGCGCAAAGGCTCATGTTTCTCACTGGTTGTCGGGTCTTCAAAACTCCACACGATCACCTCACCGGAGAACGGCATCCGTGAAGCTTCTTCGGAAGACTTATCACACAGCGTGATCACGTAATGAGACTCCTGCCCTTCAAACTCATTGATCGATTTGCTACGCAAGCCGTTGGTCTCTATGCCTATGTGTTCGAGAGACTCCAGGGTTCGAGGATCAACATCGCCGGGTTCAAGGCCCGCCCTGAAAGCTTTGAAGTTTGATGAGTCAGTGTGGCGAAGCAGCGCTTCGGCCAGCAAGGAACGGACATCGTTTTTGGCGCAGACAAACAGGACCTGCATTTTGTCAGCCATTCCTTTCTCCCCACTCGAAAAGTGATCTGAGAAAACCACATTGCTCAGTTAAGCAGCGTTTTTGATCGCCCGAACTCAAGTCGATGGAATGCACTATTTGCAAATCTTTCAGCGCCCGTGCCGATTCAGTTCGCTTCCTCCAGCACGTGCAAGAGGTCAACAAACTGGCCTGTCAGCTTGTGATGCTTGTCGAGGTGAATCAAAGGTTGGCATCGCTCATGGGATTCACGCATTTTGACTGAACTGCCGAGATACACCGGAAGAATCGGCAACCCTTCCCTGATGAGTTCCTCAACCAGATTGCGATGGAAGCCGGTGGTGCTCACATAGTGATTGATGACAATCCCTTCAACGATCAATGACTCATTATGATCAGCCTGAAGTTCAGCCACCTGTGCCAGCACTTGGTACAACGCCTGGCGAGCGAACGTATCGCAATCGAATGGAATCAATACGGCATCCGCAGCGATAAGTGCGCTGAACGCATAGAAGTTCATCGCTGGCGGCGTATCGATGTAAATGCGGTCGTAATCTTGGGAAATATCGTCCAGCAGCCGGCGCAGCTTGTTTATCTTGAACTTCGCTTCCAGTTTGGGTTGCAGGTCTGCAAGCTCGCCGCAGGCAGTGATCAGGTGAAGATTGTCGTAGGGGGTCTCGACAATCTGAGCGCGGCATTTTTTGGCTGCCGGCCCCGAAGACAGCGTTTGCTTGAAAAAATCTGCAATGCCCACCGAGATGTCATCCCCGGTCAGACCGGTGAGGTAGTAGGTAGAGTTGGCCTGTGCATCCAGGTCGACAACGAGCGTTCGGTAGCCTTCCATTGCGCTTGCAGCAGCCAGGTTGCAAACAATACTCGACTTGCCTACCCCACCTTTTTGATTGAAAACAACACGACGCATCAACACCATTCCTGCGGCAAAAGATTCCAGTCTATCGATTTCCTGCGAATCCACAGGGGCTACTTGATGAATTTTTTATTGCAGTGCCCGTGCGCATTGGTTGAAACGAACAGTAGCTCTGCTCCGCTGTGCGAACCCACTCGCAAGCGAGGACGATGATGTCTTTTGTCGACGATTTTGTGGCTCAGATCATCTCCCTGGAAGTCTCCCTCTATCACTCGACGACAACGTCGACCACTCGGACTGAATTTTCTTCGGTTACGTAATCGTCCAGACACTCCGGCAGCAAGGTGACTTGCGTCCGAGCCTCACCTTCAATAAATCGCTTCATGATCGCCCCCGCTACGATCTCGACGATCAGAAAATTAGACAATTGCGGGAGTTTTCACACAGCCTGGGTCGATTACAGCCCTTCGCGAGAGGCAACAATCGGCCAAAAGCTGCCGCTCATGACGATCTACTAGTGGTCGCTCTCTGTCGGACATCTCCTGTGCGTACGTTGGTCAATCGGATGCAAACGGTGGTCATCACGAATGCAAATGCCTGCTCAGTAGCAATGCAATTTGGTGGTCATGTGCGAGGCAATACGCACTTAAGCGACGCTATGCATAATCCCCGATCAAAGGTCATGGATTGTCATGAAATGAAAAAGCGCTGTCGCCAAATGAAAGGTTGGCAGTTCCCCCATCTATAAACTCGTTTCACAGTCTGCGAAGCCCCCCTATTCAACTTGCACGGTCGGCGCGATGTGGGCCGTATGGTCGTCAGTCTGAGGAGAACAAAAAAATGCGTGTAGAACATCTAGCTGCCAGTCTTGACGCCGTGTTGATAGGCATGCGCCTCGTTAATGCCACGCATGACGTCCCCTTCAATGAAATCAAGGGGCTGCTGCCGCATAAAGCTCTGTTCACGCCCGATCAGGACACTTTCCATCCAGATTACATGGCCTTCACCCTACGTTTCGGCGCACTGGAAGACGGGTGAGTAGTCAAAACGCTCTGTGGAATCGACCTTGGTTTCATAGGCACTTTAAAGCCATAGAGGCATGGCCTGGCAGTAAGCGGGACACCTGGATTTTTTGGTGCATCCACAGACTGCGATTGGCCGTCTGCTGTCTGTCCCGATAGGCAAAGCGACCCTAAGCTGCCCTTCGTGGAAGGACAGCAGTCGGCCAAAAGCGGTCAATGGGCTACCCACCGAGCTCTCGTATTTCAAACTTATCGGCTAAACCCATAGTCAAAGTGATCAGGGGACATGCAATGCCGAAAAAGCGCTGCCCCCCCCTTCGGTCCGTGTAAACTCAAGAGACACACATGGGAAATCATTGAGCCATGCCTACGGAAAGCGAAGAGGGCCGCCGGATCGTTGCGTCCCTGGCGCTCCGGGTTGATCACATCGCTGACGATTACCAGGTCGCCGAGGCGATCATTGCGATGTTTCAAGATACAAACGCTGCTCTCGTTCCGATCATCGGCCCGAAAGGCGTCGCTGCACTCTATCGCCGCAGTCTTCACATTTGCACCGCTGTGCATCCAAGTCTGGCCACCACTTACATGGGCCTGGCAGACCCTCTGGACCTGACAGACCTCAAATCCCTACTCATCCAGCAAAATCGAACCGACGTCATATTCTTTGGCGAGGAATGTTTAAAAACGCTTTACCAGTTGCTGGCCACGCTGATCGGCCCATCGCTCTCTACACGCCTGCTACTGGATGTGTGGGACAACAACTTGAGCGCCCCACCTGCGCAGGAAACTTCGCCATGAGTACCAAAGTGACAATCAACCGTTTGGCTACCGGCGTACCTGGGCTGGACGAGGTGCTGGGCGGAGGTTTGCCGGAGTTTTCCTTCAACCTCATTGCCGGCCCGCCTGGCTGCGGTAAAACCACCCTGGCGCATCAAATGATGTTCGCCCTGGCGACACCGGAACGTCCGGCACTGTTTTTTACCGTGCTGGGTGAACCCCCCCTGAAGATGCTGCGTTACCAACAGCAATTCGACTTTTTCGACAGCGAAGCTATCAACACGTCGGTTCGTTACATCAACTTGGCGGACGATACCCTGGCGGGTAATCTGGACGAAGTACTGCGCCGCATCGTCATCGAGGTAGAAAACCACACACCGGCCCTGGTGTTTGTCGACTCGTTCCGCTCTGTCGTGCTCGCCAGCCAGACCGAGGTCAACCCAAACAACAATCTGCCGCAGTTCGTTCAGCAACTGGGTATGTTGATGACCACCTGGCAAGCGACCACATTTTTGATTGGCGAATACTTCACCGAGACCGATACCAATCCCATTTTCACGGTGGCCGATGGCTTGATCTGGCTGCGCCAGAGCGTGCAGCGCAATTCCATGGTGCGCAAGATGGAAATCATGAAGATGCGCGGCCAGCCTACCCTGCCGGGGCTGCACACCTTCCGCATTACCGGCTCGGGGATCAAGGTCTTTGCGCCGGTCGGCGCGAGTGCCGCCGAAGTTCTGAAGCCACTTACTAACGAGCAACCCGCTCGATTAAAAGTAGGCGTGCCGGGTCTTGATGAAATGCTCGGAGGTGGCCTGCCCAAAGGGTACTCGCTATTGGTTGCCGGTCCTTCCGGGTCAGGGAAAAGCTTACTGGCGTCGACATTCCTCGCCGAAGGTGCTCGCAACGGTGAAACCGGGGTCGTCGCGGTTTTCGAGCAACGTCCTAATCACCTGCGCGATGCTGAACTCAGCGCATTGATTCAAAATGGACAGGTCGGACTGGTGGAGAGCCACGCGGCAGATCTGTCCATCGATGAAATTGTCCAACTGTTGCTCACCGAGATCCGCCGCCTGGGAGCCACCCGGGTAGTCATTGATTCACTCTCAGGCTTCGAACTGGCGGTGGCACCGACATTCCGCGACGATTTCCGCGAATCCTTGTCGCGCCTGATCACAGCATTGACCGGTGTCGGTGTCACGGTGCTGATGACCTCCGAACTCGAAGACCGCTATACCGATCTGCGATTCAGCCCGTATGGTACAGCGTTCCTGACCGATGCCATCGTCGTTCAGCGTTACATCGAAGTTGACAGCCGCTTACTGCGCATCATGGGTGTGGTCAAGGTTCGGGCCAGCGCTCATTCGGATGAACTGCGTTTGTACCATATCGACGATAACGGTTTGCAGGTTGGAGAAATGCTTCACGGCCAGGAAGGTTTGTTGGGTGGGCGGCCCAAAAAAACAGTCCTTACAGGACGTCCAGGAGATGAAAATGATTGAGTTCCCGGTATGAGCGAAACCGATAGCAAGAACGAACGTGAGTTGGCAAATGCCGCCCACGAACTTTTATCGTTGGGTAAAAAAATCGTCAAGGCCCGGACTCTTCTGGTCTCCCTGGAAAAAGAGCTGGTTGAAGTAAACAGTGAATTGAGAGACAGCCTGCAAACGGAGCGGTTGCTTGAGGCTAATCAACAATTAGTATTGTCGGTGCTCGGGGCGTTATCAGAGCCAACAGCGCCTGCGGATGCAGAATTACCCGATTTATACCGGGAAACGCTTGAGGCAAACGAGCAGTTGGTTATCGCCGCCCTCAGCGCTCAAGACATGCAATCCAAGGCCGAGCAGGCCTTGGCACAGCAAAAAGGGGTTCTCGCCAAAGTGGCCCATGAGCTGCGCAATCCGTTGACGCCGATCAGCATGATTGCAGAGCGCATGGTCAGTATGCCCAGCGTCGAGCTGCCTCGAATGCGGACGCTGATTGAAGGCCAGATTCAACTTATGTCACGCATGGTCGAGGACTTGTTAGACGTGTCTCGCGTCAGTAGTGGCAAGCTGCGCCTCAATCGCAGCGATGTCGACATCATCCAGATCATCTCTGATGCCATAGAGGCATGCCGCCCGATGATGCGGGCTAAAAATCTGCATTTCAGTAGACGTTTCCCCCATGAAACACTGCTCATGAATGTCGATTCCGCGCGCTTTACGCAAATTCTGCACAACCTTTTGACCAATGCCACCAAGTACACGCCGAACGAGGGCATCGTCGAGTTATCCGTGACGTTAGTTCCCGACGAATTAACAGTCACTGTTTCCGACAATGGCATCGGCATTAACGCAAAAACACTTCCGTTCATATTTGATCCGTATGTGCAGGACGTAAAGGCTATAGGATTCAACGGTTCTGGTTTGGGGATTGGCCTGACCGTGGTCCGTGAGTTGGTTGAAGCGCACGGAGGGAAGGTAAATGCCAGGAGCGAAGGTGAAAGCAAGGGCAGCGTATTTATTGTGACGTTACCGCGGGCACGTCCTTAACAGCTTTCCAATACCAATTAGAGGAGTACATAACAAGAGATATAGGAGGACCAGGTCTCTATCGCGTACTCTCGTTCGGCGACGACTTATGCCACGGATAGCCCTTCGCGCTGAGTTGAAAGGCGTAGTCGAACAAACGCTTCATGTACTCGCCATCGAATTTGCGATTGCGCGCAAAGTTAAAGTCGGAGCCAATGTACGCAAGATTGAAGTCCGCTCCGTCCTGCTGCGCCATACGGTAGATTCGCTCCAGGTCACTGATCCCCTGAGTTTGAATCAATGCACTGATGGCTCGACCGCCGATGCTCAATGTACGGCGCTTCGTCCCGGACCACTGCGGCTCCAGTGTCCCATTACGAATGACATAGAAATGACGTTCGAGTCGCAAAGGTACTCCGGTGGCTCTGTTCAGCCCCACCAGGGTGCCCGGTGGGTAGAGAAAAACTTGAGTGATGACTCCTCCGTCGACGTGCATTTCATGAAACTGTTTGCCGTCAACGTCCACATCGATCATGACGGGTGAGACTGCACCGGGAATACTCATCGACGCGATCATGATGTTGCGAAAGAGATCGAGCGCTCCCGGTGCTGTACTTTCGGCAATAGCGCCCATGTTCCAGGTGACGGGTCGCCCTGAATCAAGGTCAGTTGTGCCGATCAGCAGAATTCTTCCTTTGGCGTATTCCGCCGCGATCGCCGCAAGAATCTGCGCAGTGACGTATTTCGTAATGAGCCGAGACAGCGGCTTGCTGTCCGCTATACCGTCGCTGGCAAGACGGGTCAGCACGTTTCGCGAATGAAAAATGTCCTTTGGACCGATTGCGTTGGAAACATACCGAATCACACCGTCGTACTCAGGCCCCAGGTAAGCGAAAGGGGCGACCAGGGCACCCGCGCTAATGCCCGTGACGACCTTGAACATGGGTCGGGTTCCATGGCTGGTCCATCCCGCAATCAGTCCCGCTGCGAACGCGCCTGCATCGCCGCCGCCCGAAACCGCCAGCATGCTTGCCGGCGGCAGGATGTTGTTCGGCTTCCCGGCTCTGGCGAGATCCTCGCTCTCACGTTTGTTGGCTTGAACCGCATCCTGAATGAACGGAGTCAGGTCGTAGTCCAACCTGTAGCGAGCATTGGGAATGCCTGGGATGACCGCTTTTTCCGTTAAGTTTGGCGGAACAGCGTCACGGCGTGGCAGGCACGCTTGAAGGAACGTGTCCAGAGGTGAGGCGCCAGGTCTGAGCGGAAATGGTTTCAAAACGCCTCCTCCGGCCCCCGCAGTCGACAGCAAGCGCGCTCATCGTACCCGCGAAGTCCTTACCCAGGGTGCCCGAGATGACAACATGCCAGCCGACCGCGACCCGTCATTCGAACGCCAGGTCGCTCAGTTTGCGCTCCTTTACATGATAAAAAAACTCATTGGGCGAGCAGCCCAGGTTAACTAACTAGCCCACAAACCAACATTATATGTTACGTTATATCAACACATTGGCTGTCGGTTGTTTACCGGCAGAGTGATCCACCCCCTGCCTGCGACTTTCGATGACAAACCTTGTTCAGATCCCGCCCATCACCAGCCTAAGCCAGCGCCTGATGTCCATCGATGCCCTCAGGGGCTTGGTGATCATATTCATGCTGCTGGATCACGTGCGCGAGACGTTTTTTCTGCACCGCCAGGTCGCCGACCCGATGCTCATCGACAGCACTGAGCCGACGTTGTTTTTCAGCCGGACGCTCGCCCATTTATGTGCGCCGGTGTTCGTGCTTCTCACTGGACTGTCCGCTTACCTGTACGGCGAAAAGCACCAGGGCAAGAACGATGTATCGATGTTCCTGTTCAAGCGTGGCCTGTTCCTGGTTGTGCTGGAGTTCACCCTGGTGAATTTCGCCTGGACCTTCCAGTTCCCCCCCACTGTGATTTACCTGCAGGTGATCTGGGCGATTGGTGTCAGCATGATTGCCCTCGCTGCACTGGCCTGGCTACCTCGGCCAATCCTGTGTGTCCTGGGTCTTGTCATCGTCGGCGGGCACAACCTGCTCGATCCCCTGCACTTCCCGGCCGGATCGGCGCTGCACCTGCCTTGGGCCATTTTGCATGATCGCGGCTGGATCGATTTCTCCGACAACTTGCGCCTGCGCAGTTCCTACCCCGTGCTGCCGTGGATCGGCGTCATCGCCCTGGGTTACTGCATCGGCCCCTGGTTCGCACGCTCAACCTCGGCCGCCGTGCGTCAGCGCTATCTGTTGCTGGCTGGGGCCAGCGCATTGATCGGCTTCATCACCCTGCGCCTGGTCAACGGTTATGGCGAGGCACATTGGGTGGTTTATGAAAACACCACACACACCCTCATGAGTTTTTTCAACATCACCAAATACCCACCTTCCCTGCTGTTCCTGTGTCTGACGCTAGGCGTGGGGCTGTTGCTGCTGCTTGGCTTTGAGCGGGCCCGGCAACACAAGTGGATCAGCACCCTGGCGGTATTTGGTGCGGCACCGATGTTCTTCTACTTGCTCCATCTTTATGTGCTGAAAATGCTGTATCTGCTCAGCGTGGCGTTGTTCGGTCTGAATCAGGGCGACTACTTCGGCTTCGACGGCATGTGGGCCGTGTGGCTGACGGCCGTGCTCCTGGCTGCATCGCTGTATCTGCCGGTGCGCTGGTTCGCCGCACTGAAGGCGCGTCGTCGCGATATCGGCTGGCTCAAATACTTCTGATCGGGACTTCTTATCGGGGCTTCTGATCAAGAGATGGGTTCGCCTCGGGCGGCATGATCGACTACCATGCCGCCGCCGGTTCCCAAATGGGATTAATAGGGAATCCGTGATGCTGCCAACGCATCAAACGGAACTGCCCCCGCAACTGTAGGTGCCGAGCCTGCTCCTGAACTGCCACTGGGATCGATTCCCGGGAAGGCTGGAGCACGCCATGACGCATCAGTCAGGAGACCTGCCGGCCAAGCAACAAATCACTAACCGGCGGGGTGTCCGGGAAGGACATCCTTGCGCGCGCGTCACTCAGGTGATCGGGCCTTGCACTGCTTTTTCGGCAGCGCTCGATGATGTGTTTTCCAGACCTTGCACCCTTGCTGCGTGTACGGTTCAAATGGAGATTGCATCATGCTGTTGCCGCGCTTTTTCGCCCTCGTCACAGGCCTGGGTGTTTCTTCCCTCGCCTATGCCTCCCCCACTCATTACCCGCTGACGATTGAGAACTGCGGCAGCACACTGACGTTCGCGCAGGCCCCCGCCCAGGCTGTGACGATCGGCCAGGCCGGCACCGAAATGCTCTTTGCCTTGGGACTCGGTGACAAACTGGTCGGTACTTCGCTGTGGTTCAATGATGTACTGGGTCAGTACAAGGCGCAAAACGACAAGACCGAACGCCTGGCCGATAACGAGCCGAGTTTCGAGTCGGTGATCGGCAAACGCCCGGAACTGGTCGCCGTCGAGCTGGAATGGATGGTCGGCCCGCAAGGCGCAGTCGCTACCCGCGAGCAGTTTCACGAACTGCAGATTCCGACCTATCTCATGCCCTCGGACTGCGAGTCTAAGGACAACCTGGTGGGTGCCGATGGCACCCGCCTGCAGCCGTTTCGTATTGAAAGCATCTACAAAAGCATCACCCAGCTGGCTGAGGTTTTTGATGTCCAGGCGCGTGCACAGCAGCTGAACGCGCAACTGCAGGCCAGCTTGGCCAAGTCCATTGCCTCTGTGCAAGACAAAGACCTTACGCACACCAGCGCGCTGGTCTGGTTTTCCAGTGCCAGTCTGGATATCGATCCCTATGTCGCCGGGCACAAGGGCATTCCCGACTTCATGCTGGGCACCTTGGGCGTGCGCAATGTGGTGCAGTCCGACGAAGAGTGGCCAACCGTTGGCTGGGAAACCATCGCCAAGGCCAACCCGACGTTTCTGGTCATCGCCCGCATGGATCGCCGTCGTTTCCCGGCCGATGACTATCAAAAAAAGCTGGAATTCCTGCGTAGCGATCCCGTGACCCGCAACATGGACGCCGTGAAAAACAACCGCATCATTATCCTCGACGCCATGGCCATGCAGGCCAGCGTGAGAATGTTCGACGGTCTCGAATCGCTGGCAACGGCCATCAACAGCTACGACCTGCCAAAATGACCGCGACGCTGATTCGCACTCTGCTGGCACTGGTGATACTGCTTCTGGCCGTGATTGCCGGTGTGGCCATCGGTGAAACCCGCATCGAGCCCAGTGTGGTGTTCCAGGTGCTGGCCAACAAACTGTGGACGGCCGGTTACGCCCTCGATCCCATCGACGAGGGCATCGTCTGGAACTACCGCCTGACTCGCGCGCTGGTGGCGGCGGCTTGCGGGGCGGGCCTGGCGACCTGCGGGGTGATCCTGCAATCGCTGCTGCGTAACCCGTTGGCCGATCCTTACCTGCTCGGCATTTCCGCGGGGGCCTCGACGGGGGCGGTGCTGGTGGCGTTGCTGGGCTTGGGTGCCGGGGCGATTTCGATGTCGGTCGGGGCGTTTTCCGGTGCCGTCGCTGCCTTCGCCGTCGTTGTGTTGCTGGGCCGTGCCAGTGGTTCGCCTGGCAGTACCGGGCAGATCATCCTGGCGGGGATTGCCGGCTCGCAACTGTTCAATGCGCTCACGGCGTTCTTGATCACCAAGTCGGCCAGTTCCGAACAGGCTCGCGGCATCATGTTCTGGTTGCTGGGCAATCTCAGTGGCGTGCGCTGGCCCTCCGTGTGGCTGGCCGTACCGATTGCGATAGCCGGTCTCGCGGTTTGCCTGTGGCACCGGCGTGCGCTGGATGCCTTCACCTTTGGCGCCGACTCCGCGGCCTCGCTCGGCATTGCGGTACGTCCTGTGCAATTTCTGTTGATCAGTTGTGCCGCCTTGGTGACGGCGGTGATGGTGTCGATTGTCGGCTCCATCGGTTTTGTTGGACTGGTCATACCCCACGCCGCAAGGCTGTTGCTGGGCACTCGGCATACGCGCCTGCTGCCGGCCAGCGCGCTGGGCGGTGCGGTGTTTCTGATTGCCGCCGATGTTCTGTCCCGGACGCTGATCAAGGGCCAGGTGATTCCGGTTGGCGTGATCACTGCATTGGTCGGCGCGCCAGTGTTCGCGCTGATCCTGGTCGGTCGGAGGAATGCCCGATGAATGCTGCTGCGCCTGTTATCGACGAACCCGTATTGAGTTGTTCCGGCATCGGATTCTCTATCCGCGATGTTGAATTACTGCACGAGATCCACTTGGACATTCGTCGTGGCGAAACCCTGGGTCTTATCGGGCCCAACGGTTCGGGAAAATCCACGCTGCTCAAACTGCTGGCCGGCGTGCGTCTCCCCAGCCGGGGAGCCATCCATCTCACCGGCCAAAGCCTCAAGGCACTGTCGCGGCGAACCATCGCACAAACCCTGGCGGTGGTTGAACAGCAAGCCGACACACTGGATGCGATCCGTGTGTTCGATGCCGTGGCCCTGGGCCGAACGCCGTGGCTGTCGGCCTTGAGTCCATGGTCGAAGGCGGACGATGACATCGTCCATCAAGCCCTGCACGACGTGGATGCGACGCACCTGAGCAGGCGCACCTGGCGTAGCCTCTCTGGTGGCGAGCGTCAGCGTGTGCATATCGCGCGTTCCCTGGCCCAGCGCCCGCAGATCCTGCTGCTGGACGAACCGACCAATCACCTGGATATCCAGCACCAGCTGGCGATTCTGCACGTGGTTCACGCATTGCCCGTGACCACCGTGATTGCTTTGCACGATCTCAACCAGGCACTCACCTGTGATCGTTTGGCTGTGCTGGAAAAGGGACGCCTGGTGGCCCTTGGCAAGCCGCTCGAGGTGTTGACCCCACAACGCCTTCTGGACACCTTCGGTGTCCACGCGCACTACCTCATTGACCCCTTTGACGGCGCGCACATCCTGCGCTTGCGTTCATCCTGATTCGTTTGTGGACACCCCGAAAATGCCTACCCGATCCGCCATTCTTCTCGCCCTGGCAAGTCCACTCGCACTCGCTGATTCGGCTCAATCGAAAGCCAATGGATTTATCCAGGACAGCGCCTGGAGCGTGCTCAATCGCACTGTCTACGACCATCGCGAGTACCGCAATGGCGCCCGCAACAACGCAGCGCGCAATGCCTACAAACCGCGTGACGAGCGTAATGACTACGCCGAAGAATGGGCCTACGGGCTAATGGGTACGGTGCAATCAGGCTTCACCCAGGGCCTGATCGGGGTAGGTATGGATGCCCATGCCTATCTCGGCACACAACTGGACAGCGGCGGTGGCCGCGCAGGGAAAGCGCGATTGCTTGGGCTCGACAACCAGGGACATCCCAAGGACGCGTTCAGCCGCGGCGGTGCGGCAGTCAAACTCCGCCTGTCATCGACCGTGCTGAGCTATGGCGAGCAGCGCGTGAAAACGCCGGTATTCAGTTCGTCCGATAGCCGCCTGCTCCCGGAGACCGCCACCGGCGTATTTCTCTCCAGCAAAGAGTTCGAGGCACTGAAGCTGGTCGCAGGACATTTCACCGAAAGTACCGATCGAAATGCCAGCAGTCATGACCAGGGCTTTGTGGTCAACTACTCCAACGCCGTTAAAGGCAATGCCTTCGATCTCGCGGGCATGGTCTTTACACCGGAAAAAAACCTGAACGTCAGCATCTATACCTCGCGCTATGAGGACACCTGGAACCAGCATTACCTGGGTGGCACCTTCATCCAGCCGCTGGATGAAAGACGCTCGTTGGCACTCAACCTGAACCTGTATCGCACCACTGATGAGGGCAAGTCGTTATCCGGCAGGATCGACAATACCACCTGGAGCCTGATATCCACTTACACCCAAGGCCCACATGGCTTTAGCCTCGGTTATCAGAAGGTGGATGCAAACACGCCGTTTGATTACGTCACCCGCGGCGCGATCTTTATCAGCAACGCGGTCCAGCTGTCGGACTTCAACGCACCCAATGAACAGTCCTGGCAAGCTCGCTACGATCTGGATGTCACCCCCTGGGGGTTACCGGGCCTGTCCATGAGCGCCGCTTATGTTCGCGGCAGCCAGATCGATGGCAGCCATGTCGACCCGCAAGGCGGCTATGCCTATCTGGGTTATGGCGAAGGCGGCAAACACTGGGAACGTGACCTGGAGGTGCGCTATGTGGTGCAAGGTGGCGCAGCGAAAGGCACCACCCTGTCGGTGCAGCACAATGTGCATCGGGGCAATACTGCCCAGGCAGAACTGGACACGGACCAGATACGCCTGGCGGTCGAGTACCCACTGACAGGAAGGTTCTGAGCCCTTCAGCCCAGGCTTCGGTTTGACGCTAATCCCGTAGGAGCCGGCCGCAGCAAGCCGGCTCCTACAGTTGTTATCGTTTCCACGTTAGGATTATCGAACGCTGGAATGGACCCTCTCGACTAAAGGACGCGACATTTATGGAAATCCCTTTTTCTCAAATCAGCGAGCGTTTGAACAATCGCCGATTTACGGTAGCGGGCAACGCCCACGGGCTATCCGGTGCAGGCACGGTATTTCATTACCATGTCGAGGGAGATGCCGTTTCGGGTACCTACCAAGGCGGCAAGATCCGCATGGGCAATCAAGTCGGCCGCGTAACAGGCCCAGATACCATCGAGCTTCTTTTTCATTGCCTGACTACGGAGGGTGAGATTCTGTCCGGCTGGTCTCGTGGCACGGTAGGTGTTGATCACGCGGGACGTACCACTCTGTCCTTCGTATGGGGTTGGTTGTCGGGCGCGACTGGAGGTGGGGAGTCGAGCTACGTCGAACTTGTCGCGTAGCGATTAATTGTTTTTTTGTGCCCTCGATTCACGACTCACCATCAACCAGTCTCACCCTGTGGCAGTCAGCGGGTCCCAGTTTCTGCCCGCTTGCTGAGCGCACCTCAATCGGCATCAGCGCCTGGGCGGACGCGTTGTCCAACAGCACAGAACGGGTTTCCTGCGGCTTGAACAGAAAACGTTCGCCCCACTGCCTCATACTGACCACAACCGGAAAGATCTCCCGTCCTTTTTCCGTAAGTACGTACTCCTTGTAGGCGCTGCCATCCGACGCCGGTCGCACGTCGAATATCCCGACCTCGACCAGCGTCTTCAGTCGCGATGCCAGAATATTCTTGGCCACGCCCAGGCTCTTTTGAAATTCGCTGAATCGGCGAATGTCGTCAAAAGCGTCGCGGATGATCATGAGCGACCAGCGATCACCGATGGCTTCCAGTGTTCTTGCTACCGGGCATTCGCTGCCTTGCGGTGAAGCGTCGTCGAGCATTTTTTACCCCTGTGGAATGTGGTTGCAATTTGAAACCTGATGCGGCAACAATGGAATCAAGTTTTCAATTGCAACCAGTTTAACGCCATGGAGGTGCGCATGACAGCAGATACCGATTCAGCTACCCAATCGCTGGCCAGGCAGCCTTCGCAAATATCGCTTAAGGGAACCGGAGAAAGCAGCAGGATCGACCGCTCTCCAGGGCTTTCACCGTCGCTCACGTTATTGTTTTCCATGACCTGCGCGCTTGCAGTAGCCAACGTTTACTTCGCGCAACCGTTACTCGATTCCATGGCCCAGAGCTTGGGCGTGGCCTCATCGATGATCGGGGTTGTGGTGACGGCCACCCAGGTGGGTTACGCGCTGGGGTTGCTGTTCATCGTCCCACTGGGGGATCTGGTAAACCGCAAGCGGCTGATTCTGACGCAAGTGCTGCTGTCTGCGGTGGCGCTCGCGGCGATTGGCGCAGCACAGCAATGGCTGGCCCTGTTGGGTGCCATGATCGTGATGGGCTTGCTGGCAGTGGTCGTTCAGGTACTTGTGGCATACGCCGCCGTGCTGGCAACGCCCTCGCAACGCGGGCATGCAGTGGGGACGGTAACCAGTGGGATTGTCCTGGGCATTCTACTGGCGCGGTTTACCTCTGGCCTGACTGCCGACATTGCGGGCTGGCGCGCCGTTTATTTTGTGTCTTCAGGACTGATGCTGACACTCGTGGCAGTGCTGTGGAAAGTAGTGCCTGTACCGACGTCGTCAAGGCAGCAAGACGCCTACCTTGCGCTCATCGGTTCGCTCTTCAAACTGTTCATCACCGAGCCCACGTTACGCGCCAGGGG
Source organism: Pseudomonas sp. LBUM1649 (assembly GCF_059716155.1). Taxonomy (NCBI): domain Bacteria; kingdom Pseudomonadati; phylum Pseudomonadota; class Gammaproteobacteria; order Pseudomonadales; family Pseudomonadaceae; genus Pseudomonas; species Pseudomonas sp. LBUM1649. The sequence goes on along the minus strand of NZ_CP166807.1, from coordinate 2,875,996 downwards.
CGTGCTGGCGCTACTGATCTTTGCCGCTTTTTCCGTGCTGTGGACCTCCATGGTGCTGCCCTTGAGCGCTCCGCCGCTGTCGCTTTCACACACTGCCATTGGCCTGTTTGGCCTGGCCGGCGTCGCCGGCGCCCTGGCTGCCAGAAGAGCCGGTCGTTGGGCCGATCAAGGCCTTGGGCAACGAGTGACCGGCATTTCGCTGGGGCTCCTGACGCTGTCCTGGTTGCCCATCACATTTGCCGAGACGTCCCTGATCGCGCTGGTTTGCGGGGTCGTCCTGCTCGACTTCGCGGTGCAGGCAGTACACGTCAGCAACCAGAGCATCATCTTCGCCGCACGACCCGACGCGCAAAGTCGCATGGTCGGCGCCTACATGTGCTTTTACTCGGTCGGCAGCGCGCTGGGAGCCGCCGCAGCGACCCAGGTTTATGCGCTATGGGGCTGGATGGCCGTCAGCCTGCTGGGCGCCTTGATCAGCGCAACTGCCCTGGTTCTGTGGTTTTTCATGTCGCATCTCTCAACGGCCAATCAAGGACGGCTCTGGCAGCATCAAAGTGGTGGTTTCCTGGGTGAGGATCAGGGGGTGGCTGAGGCGATGGATCAGGCATGAGCGTGATGTTGTGTCTATCAACACCTTACTGACGGGCAGAATCGGTTTTTTGCTGCCCATCGTAAAAGGCCACAACGTGCCAAAAGCGGCCGGTGGTCGTTGCATTTCGCTTGTAGCCAGCGTGTGGCTAAGCTTAATAAATCGGGGTGAACTGAAACCCGGGTGATAGCGGCCATCAGCGGATCTGGATAGGCACCAAGACGGTGCTCCCAAAGGAGACGACTATGTATGCGGTTATAAGAACCTACTTGGGTGCTGGAGCAAAGCAGCTTTTCGAGCGTTTGGAAGAACGCAAAACCGAAGTCGAAGCTGCCCTGCGAACAGTGCCTGGCCTCGTAAGCTACACACTGCTCAATACGGGTGATGGTGGTACGTCGGTGACTGTTTGCACGGACAAGGCCGGCAGCGATGCGAGCTTGAAAGTTGCACGTGAGTGGATTCAGAAAAATGCATCGAATATCCACGCGGACCCGCCGATCGTAACGGAAGGTCCGGTCATTGTGCAGATCAAATAACGCGTCATTGTGATTGATCTCACGACACGGTCGCTGTCGCGGGTTAGTCTTGGCCGTGTTCCAGCAAGCTCGATACCCAAGACGCGATTGAGCCAGCGGTTACCCAGGCACGCTCGGTACATCCAGCCCTACTTCACACGATCCAGCGCCACGATCGTCTTGAACCCAAACCCAGGCCAGGGAAGATCCTGCCAACGCAATACGGCCCTGTCGTGCGTACTCATCAGCTCGTGCGGTATCAAATTTTTCAGCAGCGTTGAAAGAGGATGATTTCAAGGCAATTCTCCATGTCCTGAAATCAACCTACGTCATGCGCAGGAATAATAAAAATTCATTAATTTTATGTGCTGCATTCCTGTGAGGAATGATAGCGAAATCAAGCCCCGAAAGATTCGGGGCTTGATAGGGTCATACGGCATCAGGGTTTGCGACCTCCACCTCCGCTCATCCCATCGTCCTTGCGTCCCGTATCAGATTTATCGCGGTCATCGGCAAGATTGCTGCCGCGTCCGCTTCCTTGCCCACCAGTGGCCGATTGATCAGCCTTGTTGGGTTGTTGTCCACCTGAAGCCTGGCCGCCTTTCTGACCTGGCTTGGACATGTTTTCCTTATCGTCGGCAAATTCGCCTCCGCGATTGGTGCCCTGCCCGCCTCCGGCCATGCGATCGCTATCGCGCGATTGTTGTCCGCCGGAAGCCTGACCTCCTTTTTTACCGGCTTCTTTACCGGCTTCGTTACCGGCTTCAGTAGCCTTGTCCCGATCATTGGAGAAATTGCCGGGATTTTTATTTCCTGTATTGGCCATTTTCTTTCACCTCTACATCGTTGGCACGAGCATAGGCTCGTCTAATTCGGAGGACGCACAAAAGAGAAAGTTTGAACGGAAATATCGGGCTCGCGACGAGTGGATTCGGGCATTTGGTTCCATTGAATTTGCGCGTATTCGATGGACGGCGAATGCCTCATGGAGGGGCAATCTGCGACGGCTTGCAGATCAAATGCTCGATGTTTACTAGACTTGATACGCGTAGGAGTCCTCCATGCATCACACCCAGGTGGTCACCCGATGACTGAACACATCGTGCATTTTCATTGCCAGATCGATCAGGGAACCACTGAGCGCTTCCGGGACTGTTGCCTCGAAGCCATCGATCAAGGCGCTACCTCCCTGCTCCTCAATCTGTCTACGAGCGGGGGTAGCACCAACTTTGGCTTCACCCTCTACACCTTCCTGAAATCACTGCCGGTACCGCTCTGCGCGATCAACGCGGGCAACATCGAATCAATGGGCATCATTATGTTTTTGGCGGCAGGTCGGCGTATCACATCGCCCCACTCACGCTTCCTGATTCACCCGATGAACTGGTACTTCAGCCAAAAATCGGTCGACCATCAGCGCCTTCGTGAATACCTGTCGAGCCTCGACAACGACCTTGCGCGTTACGTACAGATTTTCACAATCGAAACGGCTGACGCCGAGACCAAGCTCGATATTTTTCATTGCCTTTCAGCGGAAGAAAAAGTCATCGCTGCACACGAGTCTTTGGCATATGGCATAGCCCATGAGATGAAGCAAATGATGTTCGCTGATGATGTCAAACATTGGAAAGTCAGCGGTGGATGAACCGAGCGCACTTCAGTTTCCCAATTATGCCGCCGAGCTTTCTGTCATCTCGATGGAACATTGATATCAGCCCGTCCTCTATCGCAACACACGCGAACCCGAGGATGTCCTGATGATCGACTCACTAACCGGTATGAAGCCAGGCGAGCGTTACACCGTCGAGAGCCTCGAACGCACACGACATTTTCCCGGGTTCTTTCTCGACGGAAAGTATTACCTGGGGCCGGAATTAATGACCGCTGTCGGGTGGCTGGAAGGTCAGCATTTTTTTATGACGAACTTGATCCCACGGGCGAACCGGTATTTCCAGATCGGCTCGCTGGCAGCATCGAAGACCTGACGTTGATTCTGGCTGATGGCGCACGCCTGAAACTCAACAAAATCCGATTTAACGCCCCGGTGGATTCACCCTCGCCAACGGTCAGAGAGCGCCCCGATGTGTCCCGTAGTGACCCGGCCAAACTGCTCGACAACAAACTGGTGGTGATCACTGGCGCATCCAGCGGCATTGGCCGAGCGGCTGCACACGCGTTCGCCAGCCAAGGCGCCCGCCTGGTCCTGGGAGCGCGTGACGAAGCCGCCCTCGATGAAGTCGTCGAAGAATGTGCCGCACGGGGCGCCACCGCCCTGGCAGTTCGCACGGATGTGACCAACAGTGAACAGATGCGAGCTCTGGCAGATCAGGCTGCCGCCTTTGGCGACGGGCGCATCGACATCTGGATCAACAACGCAGGTGTCGGCGCGGTAGGCAGCTTTGAGGACACGCCTCTTGAGGCCCATGAACAGGTACTGCAAACGGATCTGCTCGGTTACCTGCGAGGTGCCTATGTCGCGTGGCCGTACTTCAAAAAGCAAAGGCGCGGAACCTTGATCAATACCCTTTCGCTGGGGAGCTGGGTCGCGCAGCCCTATGCCGTGGCGTATTCGGCCAGCAAATATGGATTACGCGGTTTCAGCGAGGCGCTGCGCGGGGAACTGAATGAATATCCAGACATTCATGTGTGCGACATCTACCCAGCTGTCATGGATACCCCTGGATTTCGTGATGCCGGTAATTTCACCGGTCATGCGCTCAAGCCACCGCCACCCCTCTATGATCCGCATCTCGTTGCCCAGGCAATGATTGCCTGTGCTATACGACCAAGGCCCAGCACTACCGTGGGAAGCGCTGCCACACTGGCACGCATCGCGCATTTCCTGACGCCTGGTTTCCCCCGTCTATCCGGGTGGTTGACGCGGCTGGGTCTCGAATACAGTCCAGAGTCGGTGACGTCGTCCGGCAACCTCTTCGAGCCGCCCACCGGGCAACGGCATATCGAGGGTGGCTGGCGCAATACCGAGAACAAGCCTTCCTTGCTGGTAGCGGTATGCGCATCATTGTTGCTGGGTGGATGCCTGTACGCGCTCAATCGTCGTGGACGGCGAGAGCGTTATCGTTAGCGTTCGGCCCATGACCCGAGACCGAAAGGATCTAATGTCCTTAAGGGATCCGGTGTAGGCTAAATGGTGAGCCCCTAGCCAATAATCAGGTCAAGCCCTGTCAAGCGCGCACCTTCGCGGCGCTTGCTCGACACCCTTCAGACAAGAGTCATTTGGTTGACTCCGTCAGGACCAACGGTCATGTTATCGACTTTAGAAATCCGCCATTTGGTGGAGCAGAGTTTCCTTCCGTCACGTTGCGAATGCACCATCGATCCGGGGGCTGCCTTGACCGTTCGTATTTTTCATGAGACGTCGAACCAGGAGATTCTTGTCGTTACCGGAATCTCGCTAGTTCAACTGAGTACCGGACAGTCAATCGCGAGCCTTATCGAAGAGCTAAGGCAAGACCTTGAACTCGTTACATCTGCTCCAAGCTACCCACACAATTACCTGACCTCCAAGCATCAACCTACCTAAAACAAGTCAGAGGCGATCGAGGGATCACGCGCTCGGGTGGGTGTGGTAAATCTTGCTGACGATCGTCCACTTGCCTTCCACCTTCAGCAGGTTGAAGAAATCGGTGAAGCGAAATCCAGAAACGTTGTCGGTATCGACCCGGGCACTGGCGGCAGTGCCCACGATGTCGATGCGCACGATCGCGGCTTTGGCATCTGGGGATGGGCGGAAAGAGTTGTCGATGACGTCGTACAGATTCTGAATCGCGCCGCCGACGAGCTTGTCGCCGTCGACCCCAAACATGGTGGCCTGTTCGTTGAACGCGGGCTTCATCAAAGTGCTGTCAGCCTTGGCACCACCCTCGTTGTACTGGCTAAGCACGTCGACGATCGCGTTGTATTCCTGGACGTAAGTTGGATTGCTCATGATGTACTCCTGGTTGCATGTTTTTGGTGACCCGCTTGGCCAAGCGGACGTGACAAACGAAAACCGACAATTACAGTTGGAATTGGCCGTTGGCCGTTGGCCAATCGGTGTAGCCCTTGGCGCCACCGCCGTAGTAACTCTCACGTGGCGCGATGGTCAGTTCGACACCACGACGCAGGCGCTCTACAAGGTCTGGATTGGCAATGAACAAGCGACCAAACGCTACCGCGTCAATCCGGCCTTGCGCCCGGCGGATCCTGGTTCTGCGAAATGGAACCATCGGCCATGCCCTGCTCAACACAACGCGTGATTCGCTGGATGATCAGCGCGGTGCCTTCTTCCAGCACCGTGCGCATGTCCTCCGACAAGTCGCAGACTTCAGCGCCCAGCTTCACCACCAGGGATATCTCCTCGGGATGATCGAACGCTTGCGTCTTTGCCCAGTAACGCAGATAGCCCAACAGCCGCTCGGCTCCGGTTCCTTCTGCGGCCATCACGATATCGACACGCCCGATGTACTCCTGAAAGTATTCTTCGAGCAGACCAGGCCGCTAGTGTTTCCTGTCAGATGTCTACTCGTGAATTGCCATGTTTTTTTGCGCTACCGGATTGACTCGTGAAGGCTCAAGGGCCGCCCTCTCCCATTTGGCGATAACCAAGGGTGCGATGGCATTGCCCAACACATTCAATGTGGTGGTACCGCTATCGATAATCCTGAAGATGCCCGCGATCAATGCCACCCCTTCCAATGGAAGACCGGCAGACGCCAATGTCGCAGACAAGATGATGATGGCAAATCCAGGTACTCCGGCAGCTCCTTTGGAGGTCAGCACCATCGTGACCACCAGCAGAATCTGCTGGGAAAGCGAGAGGTCGATACCATAGAGTTGTGCGACAAAAATCGTCGCCACGCCAAGAAAAATCGACGCGCCATCCAGATTGAACGCATACCCCACCGGCACCACAAAACTGACGATGCGGCGCGCAACGCCATAGCTCTCCAGCTTGCTCATCAGCTGCGGCATCACCGCTGCCGACGCGGCACTCGAGAACGCAAGAATCAGCTCGTTTCGGAAGTACTTGATCAGCTTGAAGATGTTCTCGCCGATCAAATAGCAAATACCGCCGAGTACCACCAACGCAAAGACAATCAGTGCCAGGTACACCACACCAATCAGCTTTAGCAAGGGCAATAGCGAGGCAAAGCCAAAGGTCGCAACGGTAGCGCCGATCATGCCAAATACACCTATCGGAGCGTACGCCATGACGATTGAGACGACTTTGAACATCGCATCGGAAATACCCTGAACCACCGCGACCACTGGCGCGCTTTTCTCTCTAGGTAGCGAGTTCAAGGCCATGCCGAACAACACCGCGAAGAACAGCACCGACAGCAGCTTCGCCTCCGACATCGCAACGAAGACATTGTCCGGGACAATGTTCTGCACAATGACGAGGGCGCCCTTCGAAGGTTCCATCGTGATAGACGCAGAGCTATGCGTGATGCCCGAAATATCGGTACCCGTGCCAGGCTCGAAGATATTTGCGAAACACAGACCCATTACAATCGCCAGGCCGGTAATCGCAAAGAAATATCCCAACGACTTTATGCCCATACGACCAAATGACTTGTTATCACCGCCTCCTGCGATGCCCAGGATCATGCAACAGAACACGATCGGCACAACCACCATCTTCATCATCTTGATGAAGATATCGCCAAGCGGTTTCAGGATTTCCGCACTAACCCACAATTGATACTGCGGATGCGTATTGAAGTACCAACCGACGAGCACGCCAAGCAGCAGCCCGGCAATGATTTGCCACACCAAGGGAATACGTTTCATGTCTAGCCTTCTTGTTGGAATGAAAGGACTGCATTAATTGGCAGTTGCTAGAGTCATGAGCTTCCAGCTCACTTGAGTTCAAATGGCACAACGCTGTTGTGCCAACACTGTTCTTATTTTGCGAAGAGCTGGCTCATATCCTTGAACGCCTTGAATTCAAGGGCATTTCCACAAGGGTCAAATAAAAACATGGTGGCTTGCTCGCCGACCTGCCCTTTGAAACGAATGTAGGGCTCGATCACAAACTCCGTGCCGAAAGACTTCAAGCGCTCAGCCAGTGCTTCCCATTCTTCCCAGCCCAGGATGATGCCGAAGTGCGGAACAGGTACGTCGTGGCCGTCTACCGGGTTGCTATGGACGCTTTCCTGGGAAGCGGTTTTTGGGTGTTCGTGAATGACCAACTGATGGCCATAAAAGTTGAAGTCGACCCACTGGTGACTGGAACGACCTTCTTCCAGGCCGAACACTTCGCCGTAAAATGTGCGTGCGCCAGCAAGGTTGTAGACGGGGATTGCGAGGTGGAAAGGCGAGAGGCTCATCGGAACTCCAATACAATTTTTTTGTTGGTGAAGGACCGGCATCGGCTTATTGGTTCGGCCAGTTGCCGGGGGATAGGCACATCGTAGGGCGGCCTACCAAGCAAAAAAATCAATATATTTTTCTTAGAAACACAATTAATATTTGTGAATGATCAAAGAACTCAAGACACTCATCGCCGTTGCACGGGAAGGAACCTTTGCCGCTGCCGGGAATAAAATCGGCCTCACCCAGGCAGCGGTGAGTGCCCAGATCCAGCGTCTGGAAGCCGAACTCGGCTTCGAGATATTCGACAGGAAGGGACGCTCAGCCCACCTCAACAGGATGGGCCACCAAATACTCCTGCAAGCGCAGGAACTGCTTCGCCTCTACGACAATCTGGGCTCCACCACTGTCGGACTTCCTGCAGGCGTCCTGGTGAACATCGGTGCGATCGCTTCCGTGCAGCGATCCTTTTTACCGGACGCATTAGCCAGGTTTCACCAACAATGCCCGCAGTGCCGCACCCGGGTAATCCCAGGGCTATCGATGGAGTTGGTAAACCTCGTGGATGCCGGCGAAATCGACATGGCAGCAATCATTCGCCCGCCCTTCTCGCTACAAAGCGATCTGCGCTGGACGACCTTGGCACTTGAGCCCTACCGCTTGATTGTGCCGCGTGAACTGCCGGGAGAAGATTGGTCAGAACTACTTTCCAGCCAACCGTTCATTCGGTATGACCGATCATCATTCGGGGGCAGACAGGTGGATCGCTTCCTTCGGCAAATGCATTTCACCTTGCGCGAGGTTTGCGAGCTGGATGAACTGGAGGCCATCATCAAGCTGGTTGAAAATGGTGTCGGCGTTGCTTTAGTGCCGCAGACAGCAACCCATCAGGAATGGCCCGCAGGTGTACGAGCGCTCGATCTGGGGCAGCACACTTTCCACCGTGATATCGGGCTCGTACACAGGTCTCGACAGAGTTTTACCGAACCGGTGCGGATACTCGCCCAACTTATTAGTGAGCAAGTAAAGACTGGCCCTGAATAAAATACGGACGGCAAAAGGGGTTGCTGGTTGCCGCAAAACTCCCATCAACCGGGTTGATCGTCGATCTTGATCTGCGTCAGCCCTACCAGTTCAGCCTGCTTCAGAACCTCCTCTGGCGTCGCGTCCGCGTTGGGCATGACCAGGCTGTTTTCTCCATCGCCGAAATGCAGTTGCAGCAAGTGCATCGCCGCCTCATGGATGGGCAACCGAGGTTGCTTGAGTTCGAAGATGTGGGTGCGCGGTTCGCCGTTGAACAGGTATTCCACGGTGTAGTTGTGCATAGCGGATTCCTCGATACAGCCCTGCCCTTTCATGCCAGGCCTACCTTTTGGCAAATGATCAGTGGCAAAGGTTCGATTCTTTACTTGCTCACAACATATGGATATCCGTATCTATCTGAGGGCAATGCCAGGGGCACGCGCGGCAAATTTCCAACGTGGCGCGCAACCCTGCCGGGCTGCGATTCTCCAGCTTGATCTGCCCACCCAGGCGATCTGCAATGGCCTGGACGATGGTCAGTCCCAGCCCTGCACCCTGGTCATTTCCGCGGCTGTAGAAACGCTCGAAAAGCCGCTCGCGATCGTCCTCATTGATACCCGGTCCCTCATCTTCGACTGACAGTTCGTAGCCATTTTCCTTGGCGGACAGCGTTACCCTGATGAGTCCATGCGGTGGGGAGAAGTTCGCAGCATTGGTTACCAGGTTATTAAGGGCAATATCAATCGCTGCGGGGTCGACTCTCACGGGGCCGATGTCGTCACTGACGTCGAACACCAGTTCAAGATCCTTGCTCAACAACCAGGGCGTCAGCTGAATCAGGCTGTCGCGAACGGTGGCGGCCAGATCGATAGGTGCAGGCGGTTGAGTGCCTGTTTCAGGCTCGATACGCGCCATGGTGAGCAATTGGTTGACCAGTCGGCTGGTACGGTCGACGCCGGCAATCAGGTGTTCAAGCGATACGCGCCGCTCCTCTTCACTCCCTGCTTCCATCAGATTTTCGGCATGCACCCTGAGCACGGCCAATGGTGTGCGCATTTCGTGGGCGGCGTCAGCGATAAAGCGCCGCTCACGCCCCATGACTTCCTGAATTTGCGCGAGCATTCGGTTGAGCGCTGCCTGCATCGGTTCAAGCTCCGTGGGGAGCGGCGTCAATTGCAAAGGGTCGAGTGAGCCGGGAGGCCTCGCCCGCAGTGTTGCCGCCATATTGACCAGGGGTTTCAATCCCCAGCCGATGGCCAGCCAGATCATTGCCGCCAGCATCAGGCTTCCCAGGATATTGGGCCATAAAGTGTGACGTACGATCCGGTCTACCAGGTCCGATCGGACGTCGTCGCGTTCGCCCACCCAGATGCGCAGGTTGTTTTGTTTGTCTTCGAGCAAGAAGGCGCGCCAGTGCCGGTTGTTCAGATCCACTACATCACTGAAGCCTGGCGTAGCCGGTGGTGCACTGAAGGACGGTGAGCTCGCCGTGTGCACCAGCATCTCCCCCTTGAAGTTCCAGACCTGAAAGGCAATCTTCGTTTCATAGGGATGCCCATCGACTCTGGGCGCCGCCTCGCTCAAGGCCTGATTGAAAGCCTGATACAGATCAGCATGTTCCTTGCTCGCCATGGGCATGCGCATGACGCCTTGTAAAAGGCGGGCGTTCTGGGCCAATTGGGCATCGTAGACTTCGGCAATTTCGTGGTTGCTGTCGTACAGGTTGAGTACGCTGATCACCATCAGGCCGGCGAGCATCAGGCCAATGATCAAGGTCAGGGTGCGACGCCTGATCGAGGTCATCGACGCTCCTCCACCAGATACCCGATCCCGCGGATGGTGCGGATCAGGTCGGTAGAGAACTTCTTGCGCAGGTGATGGATGTGCACTTCCAGGGTGTTGCTTTCGGCTTCCTCGTTCCAACCATAGAGCAACTGCATCAGATGATCGCGAGTCATTACCCGGCCGGGTGGCGACAGTAGTTCATGCAGCAACTGGTATTCCTTGGGTGTCAGGGCTACTGGCTCGCCCTTGTAACTGACTTGCTGGGTGCCTGGGTTCAAGCTGATACCGGCGTGTACGATCAGCGATTGCGCGCGGCCAGCGCTGCGCCGAAGGAGCGCGCGTATGCGGGCTTTCAACTCGGCCAGGTCGAAAGGCTTGATCAGGTAATCATCGGCTCCGGCATCCAGCCCGGAGATGCGGTCTTCGGTGGCATCGCGCGCGGTCAGGATCAGCACCGGTAGAGTGGAGCCGCTGTCACGCAGGCGCCTCAGCACCGGGAGACCGTCCATGCGCGGCAGGCCAAGGTCAAGTACCGCCAGATCGAAGATTTCACTGAGCAGCGAGTGCAAGGCGCTGCTGCCATCCTGCAACCAGTCGACGGTGTAGCCTTCACGACTGAGGGCCTGATGAATGCCCTCGCCGAGCGCCACGTCATCCTCTATCAGTAATAAGCGCACACGGACTCCTGTCAGCCGAGTTTCTTGTTCACGTCAACCAATAGCGTTTCAATCTCTTTGCGCCGCCCGGCGTCGGCGCTTTCGCGGCCGGGACGAGGCGCGGCCAACAAGGCTTTTTGCAGTGCTGCCCTGGCCTCGACGTAACGCTTTTGACGGTAGAGGTGATCCCCCCAAAAGTACAGGCTATCGATGCCGTTGGGGTTCATTTGCAAGGCTAGCTTGAGCAATTGTTCAGCCTTGTCCGAGTCGCCAAAACCAATGGGCCAGCCCGGCACACGGTCATACAGCGCACCGAGGCTGGTGTAGGCAGAGCCTTGCAATGCCTTGGGGTCTAACGCCAGGGCTTTTTCCAGATCGGCTTTCGCCTCTTTGACCTTGCTCAGCGCCCCGAGGCCTCCTTGGGCACCGGCCCAACTACTGGTGACGATACCGGCCCAGATCCATGCCTCTGCTACGGCCTGACGTTCCTGTGTGAAGCTTGAAGCTTGCGCGGCGAGTTTTTCGAAGGCAGCGGTGCGTTGTCCCTCGGGCAACTCGTACTGAATGTGCGCCCAGCTTTGCTGGATCCCGTTGAGCCGTTGCTGGTCGGCGGCATCCAGTGCCCAGACACTCTGGCTCAATACGCCAGACAGCAGGCAAGCGATGATCTTTTTCATGGTTTGAGATTCTCCTGGTCGGGTTTCTCGCTCAGGTGGCGGATCAGGGGCAATTGTTTACGCAAGCCACGGTCCACCAGATGCGGCAGCAGGCTGTTGAGGCGTACAAAAAAGCGCTCCGGCCAGCCCAGGTACAAGTCGCGACGGTCACCGGCAATGGCGTGAATCACAGCGGCTGCCACGGCTCGCGGATCGTCGACATTGGCCTTGAGGGCATCGTTGAGCGCCTGGGCCGCCGGGCTGTTCATGCTGGTGCGGGTGGCTCGAGGGGCGACGTAGAGCACGCTGACCCGGGTATCCGCCAGTTCCCGGCGCAGGGCTTCGGAGAACCCGCGCAGGGCAAACTTGGTCGCGCAGTAACTGGCGTATCCGGGGTAGCCAATGGAGCCATAGGTCGAACCGACGTTGACCACCATGGCACTGTCGGCCTGCTTGAGCAGTGGCAGCAGCAGTTTTGTCAGGCAGATCGGCGCACTGATGTTCACCGCCAGCATCGCGTTGATCTCACTGTCGTCCAGCTGTTCGAGCATGGCGAAATGGTTGACCCCGGCGGCATTGATCAGCAGGTTGATACCGCCGATACTTTCAGCCTCCGCCAGCACTTCGCGGCGCTGGGATTGCAGCGTCAGGTCAGCACCGATCCAGCACAGGTTGCGGGGGTAAAGCTCAAGCAGTGACGCCAGCGGTTGCCGATTCCGGGCCACGGCCAATACCCTGGCACCACTGACGCACAGGGCCGTGGCGATGGCTAGGCCGATGCCGCCGCTGGCTCCGGTCAACACCACCCGAGCTTCAGACAGGCGCATGCAGGTTCTCCCCGTCACGCGGCAAGCCGCGGAACATATCGGTGTACAGTTGGTAGACCACTGTGGAGGCGTGAATGACCGCGGCCTGATCGTCCGGGTCTTCCAGTCTGTCCATGAGTCGGCGATAGGTCTGCATGTGTTCGATATCCAGCGAGCCGTGGGAACTGAGGTAGCTGAAGGCGCTTTCCGGCAGATCCAGGCGTTCGCGAATGCTGCCGGCGGCGCGGGTAGCCAGGGCGATGCTGGTGCCTTCAAGCACGTTGACCATGCCGAACAGCCCCACCGGGTTGTCCCGGGCAATCAAGTCGTAGAGGAAGCTGACCATCAATTCGATCGGCAAGGACGGACGCCCGTCGCGTACAGCGTCCTTGTCACCGCCGCAGGCCTGGATGTCATCAAGTACCCACTTTTCGTGGCCGTATTCATCCTCGATGTATTCGCACACCGCTTCACGCAGCCATTCCAGACGTAACGGCAAGCGCGCACCACAAGCCATCATCAACGGCACGGTATGGCGCACGTGGTAATAGGCTTGTGCCAGAAAGGCGCGGTAACTTTCCAGGCTGACCTTGCCCTCCAGCGCATCGCGGATGATCGGCAAGTTGAACAACTCAATGCGTTCCTGTTGAGTGGCTTCCTGCAACCTGTCAAAAAAACTCATGGTGCGGTTTCCTCGGAAAATGCGGATTCGCTCAGTTGCACCCTGTAGCGTTCGACGATGACATCACGGCGCGGCCGGCCATTGGCGGTGAGCAAACCGTTGGCGGCAGTGAAGGGTTGGACGAGCCGGCTCCAGTGACGGACCTGGGCGTACCCGGGCAAAGCATCGTTGGCCTGGCTTACGGTGGCGGCCAGTTGTTGGTCAGTACAATCCGGGCGATGTGGCCAGAGCAGCGCATGGTTGTGCGGCATGGCCTCGCCATGGACGAAGGCCTGGGCGATATGCCCGCGCTGGGTCAGTTCGGCCTCCACCCACTCGGGATTCACGTTGCGCCCGAAACTGGTGACGAACTGATGTTTCTTGCGTCCCTTGAGGTAGAGAAAACCCTCGGCGTCGAACTCGCCGAGATCGCCGCTGGGCCACCACTGCTCGGTGTGCGGCGCCTCTCCCAGATAGCCCAGCAAGGTTGAACCCTTGATCAGCACTTCGCCGTCGTCCGCCAAACGAATCTGCACATGGGGCAACGGCCGTCCGACACTGCCGGGGCGGCACGCTTGTGGGCGATTGAGGCACACCACTGATGCACACTCCGACAGTCCATAACCTTCGTAGACCGGCAGGCCCACACGCTGGGCCCGACGCAGCAGATCCTCGCAAACCCGGGCGCCGCCCACGGCGGCAAAACGCAGATGCTGTGGGTCGAAGGCTTTCCGTTCGGCAGCGCCGACCAGCATCAGCAGCAACTGAGGTACCAGAATCAGGCTCTGGGGGGACCGGCTGGACAGGCATGCCAGCAGTTGCGGCACATTCGCACCGCTGGCGCCTTGAATCCCCAGAGTTTTCTCGCTGGGAAGGCTCAAGGTCGCGCCAGCATGCAACGCGGCATAACAACCGATGTTTTCCAGCAAAATGGCGAGCGGCAGCAGGGCCAGGTGGTGTTGCGGGTCGGTGGGTTTGCTGGCCAGATCCAGCTCGCGGGAGACCCGCAAGATGCTGTCCGCACTCAAGCACACACCCTTGGGCGTACCCGTAGTGCCCGAGGTGAAGGTCAACTTGGCAGTGCCTTCAGGCATCCGGTTCCGGCCACTGAAGGTGCGACGCAAGAACTCGCCGTTCTGCTGATATCCAGCCGCTTGCAGTTCGTCGTGCAGTGGCGGTTCGGCAATTACCCGTTCGGCCTGGCTTTGTTCCAGGCAATGCTTGCGCTGCGCCGGACTGAAAAAGCCCGGCAAGGTCACACAGGTCAGGCCTTCGAACAGTGCGGCCAGATCCCAGAGCATGGCGTCGACGCCGTTGTCCAGCGCCAGTGCAACGACCTTGACCTGCTCGTTTCGCAGACGCTGTTGGCGATCCATCACTTCGGCATACAGCGTGGCGTAGTCCAGTTTCAGCTGATCGCCCCACAATGCAGTGGGACTTGCTTTACGCTCGGCATGGTTGCGCAGGGTCTGTTTGAAACGTTCCACTTCAGGCGACATGGCAGCAAGCCTCAATGGACGTTGGCAAACCCAGGCGGCTGAACAACCCGATATCGCGCAGATGAATGAATCCGGCGCGGATGTTGCCAACATGAACCCAAGGCTTGCTTTGGTAGTAGCTGCCCCAGGTGTGGCGGAACTCGCCAAGTCGCGCAGGGTCGGCGGCACACAGCGTGACCGGCTTCAAACCCAGGCGATGAAAGCTGTTGACCAACCCCAGGTTCCCGGTAAAGGCCACCCATTCCAGTCCCCCCATGGCCAACAGGTAGGTCATCGCGATGATGCTCATTCGAGCGTTTGCGGTGTCGCTGGCTGCCAGGTTGCCCACCTCGACGATGGCCGATCGGTCTACGGTCTGGTCGGCGGCGGCACTGATCAGCGGATCGATCGCCTCGTCCAGGTAACACTCCAGAAACAGCGGTCCGGCGCTCGCCAGACGTACACCGACCACCGCACACAGCGCATCGCACGCATCGATCATGCCGAACAGTTCCGGCATGAAATGGCGAATGTCGGCACCGTGAGCCTTACGAAAACGTTGCTGGATAAAGATTTCGAAGGCGCACCGTTGCGGGTCCTCCGGCAATGCTCTGGCGACATGCATTCGCGGCGCTTCGGCTTGGCCAAAGTGCAGCGGCAACTGAACATTCCAGTTGAAATCAGACATTGGGAAACACCTCCCCCCGGATCAATTGGGGAGAAGTATCAAAGGCATTTCTTAACGAAGTCTGAAGGTGATAAAGAGATCAGCCGAAGTGCTCTCAAGATTGCCTGTCGATGGCGGGGCACCATCACCCCTTGCCAACGAACCCGCAAGGCTTCGGCCATAATGACCCTGTCTTGCACTGCAATCGGCGGGAACCTGTCAGATGATCTCGATTGAACTGCACGCGGCCCGGCGCGATGAGCTGCAGACCATTGAAAACTTGATGCAGTTCTACACCTATGACTTCAGCGAGTGGTTGCCGCTGTCACTGGGCGAGCATGGCTTTTACAATCTCATGCCTCTCTCGGACTACTGGCGAAAACCCGCGACCCAGGCATTTCTGATCAAGGTTGACGGGGAGTTGGCCGGGTTTGTTACCGTGGATGACGAAATTCATGTACCCGACGCCTGCTACAACATCGGTTACCTGTTCGTCAGCCGGCGCTTTCGCGGCCAGGGTGTCGCCAGGTTTATCGTTTCCACCCTCTTGAACCGGCTCCCTGGTCGATGGCAGATTTTCCATGTCGAGGCGAACCAGCCGGCACGGCTGTTCTGGGCTGCCGTGATACCTGAGGCGACGCAAAAGCAGTTCAGCCTTCATCAGATGTTGATCCAGGGATTGCCGTGCACCGTTTACTGTTTTGAACAACCGTACCCCCCCCTGTAGGAGCGAGCATGCTCGCGAAAAACCTGAGAGCACCGTGGGGTGTCAGGCACCCCGCGTCATCGTTGACCTCCATCGCGAGCATGCTCGCTCCTACAAGGGTGTAGACGCAGACACCCGACTGCAGCCCCCCCTTTCTAATTCCAAATCAGCTTTGTCCGACAATATGTAGTGACTGAAAAAAATCACTACAAAACCGTTGACGCCTTCGATTT
The DNA here is from genome assembly GCF_059716155.1 of Pseudomonas sp. LBUM1649. Lineage (NCBI taxonomy): Bacteria > Pseudomonadati > Pseudomonadota > Gammaproteobacteria > Pseudomonadales > Pseudomonadaceae > Pseudomonas > Pseudomonas sp. LBUM1649. The sequence goes on along the minus strand of NZ_CP166807.1, from coordinate 2,859,903 downwards.
GCCCTTGCATGATGCAGACGTCTCCCCGATCGGGAGTACTGGCAACACGCTTGAGCAAGCTCGTCTGACCGCCGAGCTGTTTTTTCCGGATACACCCTGCCCACAAGGCAGATTGAAGAAGCTGACCTGGCCTGAACGTCCAGTACAAGGACGAGAAGCGCTGGCGATCCATCCTCATGAAGCTTGTCGCCGACCCTGAAAACGTCGGCAGGGGCCGAAGGTTATCGCCGCTTCTCTTCGTTGTGACGCTATTGCGTAGCAGTTATTCAACACGACTACATGCAACAGACGCGGTTCCCCGTCGATTTCGGCGGACGACTGCTGACGTCCTGGTTTCGGTGCCAGGGATCAACTAACCGATGGGCTACTTGTATTAGCGAATCAACTTTGAAAGATCACCAAATGGTCAAGGGGGCTTTATCATGAATCTGAACAATCAACCTACTATCGAAGAACTGGCTCGTATGTTCGCGGCGCAAAAAGACAGCCACGACAGCCATATTCTGTGGATCAGCAAATCGGGCCAGGTGCATATCGACTGCCTGTCGCCGCATGCCCATGAAGCGGAGTTCGACCAGAACAACCAGAACCTGCTCGCCCGACTGAAAATGTACCGTCGCGGCCAGGGCTATGTCGGCAAGAAAGCCGCAGCCGACAAGAACTTCATCGGTAATGTGCTGCAAACGCTGAAACAGGCCTGGGACTCGCTGCAGAACCAGAACGAAACTCGGGTGATTGACCGGTTCTACTGATTGAAGTGAGTTATCGCTGACTTGCTAATAAAAAGGGCCTGCTGCCACTAAGAGCAGGCCCTTTTTTTAATGCCCGTGTATTCCTGTTCAACGCAGATCTAATGTGGGAGCTTGACCGCAGCGACCGCCCAGGCAGCCGCTGCGCAAAATTTTTAGCGTTTGACCGACAGATCGATCTGGGTCATGCGACTGCGAATGGTAAACACACCATCGCCCGAGAGAATCGCGCTGCGCGCAAACAGGCGCCCGCTCTCCCAGTTCGACAAGCCCAGTTCCGGCTTGTTGAGTGCGTACTGACCATCGACCCAACGGGTAATCCCGTTGCCGACAAAAGGCGCGTTGACCGCGTTGTAGAAGCGTTCCTGAGTCGCCGCATCTTCACTGAGCAGCGACACAGTGAATTGCGGGCTGTAGCGGTTGAACAAGGCGATGGCACTGTCCAGGTCGTCGACGATCTTCAGGCTGACTTCCGGGGTTTCTTCCCATTCCCACTCACGACCCAATTGATCTTCCGGCAAGGGTTCGGCCAGTGCTTCGGTGCGATAGCCTTCCGCACGGTAGACCTCGACGGTGGCGGTTTGCCAATCCACCGGCAGGAACGCTTCGCTGCCCAGGGCGATGTGCAACTTGCAGCCCTGGCCGCGTGCCTTGCCGGCCTGTTGCAGCGCATCGAGAAACAGCGGCACCAGTTCAGCGGCGCGGGCGCGATGAATCAGGCAGACGTTCAGGGTGTTGCAGACCTTGCGGTCGAGGGAGTTGCGCACCACGGCGGCGAAGCGCGTGGAGTCGGCGTCAGTGTCGGCGATCAACCAGGCGCCACCGGTACCGTGCAGGCTGACGGCGGTACCGGCCTGTTGCGCGATGCTGCCCAGTTGACTGACGGCGCGCCCCGAACCACGGGCCACGGCCAGTGACAGACGGCGGTCGGCGAACATCGCCCAACCGGCGGCGTGATTGACGCTTTCCACCAGAGACACCGCACCGGTCGGCAACCCAGCGTCGTTCAGTGCCGGGTTCAGTGCGTGAGTGACGATGGCCTGGGCCGTGCCCAACGCATCGCTGCCAATGCGCAGCACCGCGGTGTTACCGGTGCGCAACACACCGGCGGCATCGGCGAAGACATTCGGCCGGCCCTCGAAGACGAACGCGACGATGCCCAGTGGCGAGACCACTTGCTCGACTTTCCAGCCGTCGTGCTCGACGCAACTGATCACTTTACCGCGGGTGGCCGACGCATCGCGCCAGGCGCGCAAGCCGCCGATCATGTCGCGGCGCATGCGCTCATCGGCCAGCAAACGCGTGGTCGAGCGGCCACGAGCCTTGGCCCGTTCAATGTCGGCCAGGTTCGCGGCCTCGATCAAGGCCCAGCACTCAGACGTCTCCAGACGTTGCGCGAACAAATCGAAGAAGGCGCTGATGGCCTGATCCGACACCGACGACATCGCGGTAAATGCCGCTTCGGCACGTTCGATCGCGACGGCCGCCGCTTGCTGGTCAGCCACCGGGATCAGCAACAGTTCGCCGCTGACCTGCTCGACCAACAGGTGGTCACCGGGCTGAAAGCGTTCCGCCAGTTCGGGGCTGACGACAGTGACACGATTACCGGCGAAAGGGATCGGCGTGCCAGCGACTAGACGTTCGAGCGCAAGAGACATGAAGCGGTTACACCATGCAATGGGCGGGCGGAAAATGTATAGCAAAAGTCCCCGAGCGTCATCCGCCACGCCCCTGCGCCGATGATCGCAAACCCCACTGTGACAGCCCGGTGCACCTACGCTTAAACGGTACCCCCCGCGTTTGCTGTTTCGAAGGAGGCCGTCATGAGCGATGAATTCAGAAGCCATGGCGCAGCCCTTGACGACGAAGGTCTGGAAAATGCCCTGGACCTGGCCAAAGTCAGCGCTGCACAACTCTGGGCTGTTCTGGCAGTAGAAACCTCCGGCAACGGATTCTTTTCCGACCGCCGTCCGAAAATCCTTTTCGAGCGTCACGTCTTCAGCCGCTTGACCCACCAGAAGTTTAACGCACAACATCCCGATATCAGCAGCAAAAGCCCTGGCAACTATGGTGCGTCGGGGGATCACCAGTACGACCGGCTGAATCAGGCTATCGGCCTGAACCGCAATGCGGCGCTGCAAAGCACTTCGTGGGGGCTGGGTCAGACCATGGGGTTCAATTTCGCCTCCACCGGTTCTGCAGACGTCGAGTCGATGGTCAAGCGCATGGTCCTGTCCGAGAACGAACAACTGCTGTGTACCGTCGGCACGTTGATCGGTGGTGGTTCCGTAGCGGCGCTGCGGGCCAAGGACTGGGCAAATTTCGCCCGGCGCTACAACGGCCCCAACTACGCCATCAACAACTACGATTTGCGGCTCAGTGCCGCGTATCAAAAGTTCTCCTACGGCGGTACGCCCGACCTGAGGATTCGCACCGCGCAAACCTACCTGACGTACCTGGGATGGCACCCCGGTCCGATTGACGGCATCGTCGGCAAGCAGACCCGGGATGCGATGAATCTGTATCAGGCCAGAGAAGGTCTGGAGCTGACCACGGTGCTGGATGACGAGACGCTGGAACATCTGCGCGGCCGGATTCTGAGGATGTCGCCCTGATCCCGCACGAGAGACATCCCCTGTGGGAGCGTTATGCCGTTCACTTAAAACAATTTTCAGGCGAGCAAGAAATCTGTGGCGAGGGGATTTATCCCCGTTGGGTCGCGAAGCGGCCCTCAGCGTCCGTTCAAACAGACCGAGTTGTTCGGATTTACGACTGCTTCGCAGCCGAACGGGGATAAATCCCCTCGCCACAAAGGCTCTCACACAGGGATCATGGAGTCCTGGTTACGTATCAAAGTGTGTACAGCCCCGCCCCTGACACACCAGGCCTTCAAATCCCCGCGCCAACGACACACCGCAGATACACCTGGTTGATGAAATACGTCTGTCGATTGGCCACGCCGATCCCAGCACTCAACGGGCACATCGCCGCCCGACATCCCTGACTTGAAGGAGATCAACCATGAGCGCCACTATTTCATCGGCCGTGAAAGGCCTGCACCTGAACCTTGACCGTGCCGGCATCTGGATCGCGCCACTGACCCTGCGGGTGTTTCTTGCCTGGGAGTTCTTCGAGTCAGGCCTGGAAAAATTCAATGGCGAAAACTGGTTCGCCGACATCCAGGACCGCTTTCTGTTTCCGTTCAACCACCTTCCTGCCACGCTGAACTGGGAATTGTCGATGTGGGTGGAGCTGATCTGCGCGCTCGCCCTGCTAGTGGGCCTGGCCACACGGTTCTCGGCGATCAGCCTGATCGTGGTGACCATCGTCGCAACCGCCGCGGTGCACTGGCCGGCCGACTGGTCGACCTTGAACGAACTGGCCCAGGGTTACTCCATCAGCAACAAAGGCTTCGGTAACTTCAAGCTGCCACTGATCTACCTCGCCGCCCTCGTGCCGCTGCTGCTTTCGGGTCCCGGCAAGTTCAGCCTCGATGCCCTGCTGGCCCGGTTTTTCTGGCGCCGCAATCATCGCTGAAACGAAGCCGTACTGTAGGAGCGAGCTTGCTCGCGATGGACGTCAACGATAATGCTGGAAACCTGACACCCCGCGGCGTTCTCGGGTTCATCGCGAGCAAGCTCGCTCCTACACAGTGGGTCAAGAATTATCGAACCATTTCTACCACCGCCTCAATCACACCGGCTCTTGCATAGCGTTATTGGCCAGTTCGAACGTGGCGCACATGGCCAGACCCAGTACCTGGAAACCGGGGTAAACAATGAGTCCGATGTGTTGCATGGGGGTTGCCCCGAATGACCTTAAAGGTGGCATGACCGGTTATTCAGCCAGAGCACCGCACTGCACGCCTGCAGTCATTGCACCGGGTAAATAAACGTCCGACGGCAATTCGGTCAGACAATCGTCCATTCAGGCCATCCCCCTTCATTTATTGGGTCTATAAATAACAGTACACAGTTGGCCGCAAACAAGAGGCGCAGGCCATGGACAGCAAGGATTCGGGCACAAATCTGGCCTTCTGGTTGCCAGGCAGTGCAGTCATCCTGAGTCTGGTGGTATCGATGTTCGCCCTCACCCGCGAACCTTTTCTGGAACCGCGCCCAATCGGTGCCCAGTTCCAGGCGCAACTGCCCATCGAGGCCCGGCTGTGGCAGGACCCTTTCGACGCGGTGGAGCGTTATCGCAAGAAGCTTGTCGACAGCAAGAACCCGGACGCCGAGAACGTTTGCAGCCCCGGCCTCTCTCCCCTGAGCGCAGGACAATCGGCGCCCGATATCATGGTCGCGCTGGTCGAGGGCGGTCCCTACGCCGATGAAGTCGAACGGCGTCGGCGCATTCGCTATGCCTTGCTGGCCGGGTTCAAGAATTCCCATCGGGTGCCGGATCAGGAGCAGTACATCCACTGCCTGAAACTGGCCGCCAACCTGACACTCGATGCGCCGCAGAAAACCGCTTTCGTCGATACCCCCTACGAAGTGTTCGTGTCCAACCCCTTCGATCCACCGCTGGCACTTGAAGGCAAGCCTGCGCCCCCCGACCGCACGATCGTGTTCTGGCTGAAACAGGACGCGCTCGGCTCGAATCCGCTGCAACAGCTCGAGACGCTACGCGACAGCCTGAACAAAAAAGTCGCCATGGCCTGCGCGCCAGCACCCTGCGCGGTGCCTGCGGCCAATGCCGTCCTGAAGGTCATCGGCCCCTCGACCTCGACCGTGCTGCGCGACATGTTCCAGGACCAGGACATCGGCAAGGCCTCGCCGAACATCGAAATCTATTCACCGCTGGCCACGGCCGATAACGAGACGCTGGATCGCGGCTACCAGAAGCTTTCACCGCCTTTGGTCAACCGCGAGCCGATGAAGCTGCTGCGCACCGTCAGCGACGACGGCACCATGACCCAACTCATGCTCGAGGAGTTGAAGTTGCGCCGCGTGGACCCGGCCGCTGGCGTACGCTGTGGTGAGGGTAAACTGCGCCGGATCGGCTCACCCTGCACCGGCAATCTTCGCCGCAGCGGCAACCGTATCGCGTTGATTTCCGAGTGGGACAGCTTCTACAGCCGTGCCCTGATCGAAAGCTTCAAGTTGCAGGTGGCCAAGGACGCCCTCCTGGGTGACGGCGAGAAAAACCAGCGCGAAGCGGTCGACCAGTGGATTTTGCGCTTCAGTTACTTGCGCGGTCTCGACGGACGTCTGCCGGAAGAATCGGCGAGCACCGATAAAACCGCCAGTTTCGATGCCAGCAAAAACGCCCGTAGCGCATCCGCAATCGACCTCAGCCCACTGGAAAAATCCGACGGCAATTCCCAGCTCGATTACCTGCGACGCCTCGCCGACCACATCGCCAGCGAAGACGCGGCCTATCGACGCGATGGCGAAAGCGGCATCGGCGCCATCGGCATCCTGGGTGTCGATGCCTACGACAAGTTGTTGGTGCTGCAAGCACTCAAGAGCCGGATGCCCTACAAACTGTACTTCTCCACCGATCTTGACGCGCGCATGCTGCAACGGGGCCAGGCACAAACCACGCGCAACCTGATCCTCGCCGCGCCCTATGGCCTTACGCTGACCCGCGCCCTGCAACAGGACGTGCCGCCGTTTCGCGACAGCCTGCAAAGTGCAGTGTTTATCTCGGTACTGGCCGCCTTGGCACCGCAATCCTTTGATGCCAAACGCGCGAAATTCGACTATTCCAAATCCGAGCTGCTCTCGCCGGGTATTTATGAAGTCGGCATCAGTGGCTTCATTCCCCTGGCCACGCGACTGGGCGCCTCGCGCCCGACGAGTTGCCAGGCACCTACCCAATCCCAGTCGGATCGTGGCATACCGCCTCACGATCTGATGGCGCTACGCTGCCTGCAAGATCCATCGCCGCCGCCCTACCCTGAGCCCTCCAGGTCACTACGCGAGCGCTTCAAACAAAGCCAATCGTTCTTTTGGGCGGGACCTTTGACGCTCACCCTGTTGACCATCGCCGCGTTCATCCTCTGGTGGCGCATCGAGGGCCCCCAGGATGAACAGGACACGCGACTGGCGTGGGTGCGCGGCGTACCTATTACGCTGTTCATGGTAGCGGCGGCCTGCGCCTTCATTGCTACACGCTACTGGCATGCGGAGTTCCTGTGGTTCACCTTCGTGCTGGTGCTGCTGGGCATCCTGTCTTCGAACCTGGTCCGCCGCTCCACACGGCGACTGGCATTGGCCCAGGACGCGACGGCGAGTTTGACCCCAGGTTCATACGATGCCTGGGCGTGGTACATCGTGGTCCCGCTGGTAATGTTCATCCTCGCGTTGATGCTGGCGTACCAGATGCGCAGCACCTTGACCGACAACGGCCTGGGCGAGCCGATGTTCCTGCTCGAAGGCATCAGTGCCTGGCCGACCGTGGCGCTGCGCCTGCTGGCAGTGCTGATCTCGCTCTCGGCGTTGACCTGGGGCTGGCGTAAACTGCGCATCAACTGCGCCGACATCGAAAGCGCCTTCCATTTGCGCCTGCACATGCGCAAATACCAGACGACCCTGTGGGGCCAGGTGCGACGTTTGATCCGCCGCGGCAAAGGCTGGAGCCTGCGCCGCTGGTGCAATGAACTGGGCCATTGGCTGCTGCTGATTTTCTTCCCGCTGATGAGCGCCAGCGAAGACTGGTCGAAATCCTGCGCTGCCGCCCAGGCCCGCTGCACGGACGGACGCAAGATGATCGTCATTACGCGCTTCTGGGGTGAGCACTGCATCTGCGGTTCATTCGGTGCCCGCCTGTTGCGCGCGATACTCGCCACCTGGGCCTACATTGTGGTCACCAGCGTGCTGTTTGTGATCTGGCCCATGGAAGGCATGCCCGTGCGCGGCGCATCGGCGTGGTGGATGATGACCTGGCTGATTCCAACCCTGATTTTCCAGGTGCTGGTATTCTGGGTCATGGACGCCAACCTGTTGCTGACGCGCTTCATCCGTCATCTGAGCGAGCACCATGCGATCTGGCCGGGATCCTTGCAGGCCGAGCACAAGAAAATCTTTGGCATGCTCAAGCATCCCTGCATCGATGACTGGGTGGATCTGCAACTGATCGCCAAGCGTACGTCGGCGGTCAACCGGCTGATCTACGCACCGACCGCGGTGCTGTTGATCCTGCTGGCCTCGCGCAGCAGCCTGTTCGACAACTGGCCGACACCGCCGGGCCTGATTATTTCCTACCTGCTGACCGCGTTGCTGCTGCTCAGCTCAGCGCTCACCCTGCGGCGAGCCGCGGAAAAGGCCCGCACGGTGGCCTTGCAACGACTCGACGTCTATTTGCTGGAAACACCGGAATCGACACCGTGCTTTGCCAAATTCAAGATGATCCGCGAACGGGTTTCAACGCTCAACACCGGTTCGTTCTCGCGCTATTCCGAAGATCCGTTGATCCGTTCACTGCTGCTGTCCCTGACCGGTATCGGCGGCTCGGCGATTGTCGATGCTTTGAATTATGCGAAGTTTTAAGGACTGCGCATCATCAGGGCCGCTTCGGTAGGGCAATGCTGTTCACTTAAGCATGGGGTTGAATTTAAGAACTGGATTGGGGGGCATATCCATTGCTGCGGTAACGGCCACTTATGGTTTCGCCCTTACGGCGAGTCCCTTTTTCAAACGCCTGTACGGACCGGACACAAACGCCAAAAAGGAACCAAAAGGCTTTGCCCCACCACTCGGTGCCTCGCCTGGGCTCGGCATGCCCTCACTCCGGCTTCGTTCCGGTTCTGCGCAGTGGGCAACCCGGCATGGATGCCGGGTTAGCCGCGCTGGGCCAAGGATGGCCCATCGCGGCGGACTCTGTAGGAGCGAGCATGCTCGCGAAAAACCTGAGAGCACCGCGGGGTGTCAGGCTCCCCGCGTCATCGTTGACCTCCATCGCGAGCATGCTCGCTCCTACAGGCTCTTCCAAGTGACTCGCTGTAAAAGCGAAACCCTAAGTGGCCGTTACCGCAGGAATGGATATGTCCAAATATGCACCTGCAGCAACCAACTTAAAGTGCACAGCATTAGCTTCAGTAGGCGACGGTCGCTTGCACCTGCGGATCAGCCCAGGAAAACCGATACACCGTCGACGACGCTCGCGGATGACACTGCCCGTTATCCGCATCCGCCCCGACAATCGACCATCGCGCCCGGGAGTTCTGCCCCAGTTCCCGCGCGGCCTCGGGCTTGAAGCAGCGGTCCAGCACTTCATCCGGCACCAGGGCGTAGTCCTGCGGGTGTTCGCGCAGCCACTGCGCAGCCCTTTGCACCGTAGAGTCGAGCATACCGAAGTGGACGATCGGCTGGCGGGCGAACAGCCAGTGCCCTTCGCTCCAGTTGACCAATACCAGGTCTGCGCCATGGGTCATGCTGTTGGCCTGGGCCATGAGCGTTTGATTGGGATTGGTTCCGTCCCGGACCGGCTCGACGAACCCCCGGGCGAACCACAGCACGAACCAGGTCGCGACCAAGGCCGGGAACACTCGCCGCAATCGCGGGCGCTGCCTGGACCAACGCTGCAGCAACCAGGGCACCAGTGGCGCTGCCACCAGGACCAGCCCGGGCAACGCCGGGTAAATGTACAACTTGCGCTTGCCGCTGCTGATACAGAAAAACAGCACCACCAGCGCCACCCAGCCGAGCAACACCAACACCCGGCCATCGCGTTTTTGCAACTGACGGCGCCAGGCGGGCACCAGCCACGGCAACACCAATACCAGCGGCAGCCAATACTGCGCAATGACGTTGGTGAAGAAGTACCAGAAGGGTTCACGGTGATGCCAGGCGGCGGCATAGCGTCCGGCGGTCTGGCGCAGGAGGATTTCCCGCGCATAGGCGATTTCGTCAGCGCTGCCATCGAGCATTATGGACAAGGCCAGGGGCAGCAGCCAGATCGAAATCGCTGCCAGCATGAGCACCAACCCGAGCAACCATCTGCGCGCCTGGCCCGGCATCGCCACCACCCCCGGCCAACCCTTGCGCACCGCATAGGCATAGGGGATCAGCAGCAGCGCCGGGAGAAAGCCCACGCCTTTGGTGATCACGCCGATGCCCATCGCCGCGCATCCCACATAGAACCAGCGCCAGGCAGGCCCGAGCAGCAGGTGACGGGCCATGGCATACAAGCCCAGGGTCGTGAACAGAATCAGGAGGCTGTCGATCTGCCCGGTGCGCAGGATGCTGTAGGTCTGGTAGGTCGCCAGGTACAACAGTGCAGCGAGGCGACCGATACGCTGGCACCAGAGCCGACGGCCCAGGTCATAGACCAGCGCCGTGACCGTTGCCGCCGACAACAGCCCCGGAATATACAGCGCGATGTTGGGCATGCCGGTCAGCCAGACGAAGAACGCCACCGTCCACATGAAGATCGGCGGCTTGTCGCCGTAGATCTCCCCGGCCCGGTGCGGAATCAGCCACGAGCCGTTGTGCAGCATCTCCAGGGCCACACCCAGGAAGCGCTCCTCATCGACGTTCTGCGCCTGACGCAGCCCCAGCCCGGCGCCGATCAACAGCAAGGCCAGCAGCATCAGGCCCAGGCATTCGACCCGGGGCGAGAGGGTTCGGCGCATGGTTTATTCCTTGAGTTTTCGGCTTTTGGCAATCAATTGCAGGTTGCGCAGATACACGATGGAGCCAAACGCCTGCCCGGCAATGAACACCGGGTCCTGGCGGTAAATGGCGTAGGCAAACAGCAAGGTGCTGCCGACGATGCTCAGGTACCAGAAGCTCACCGGGATGACGCTGCGCTTCTTGTATTCGCTGTACAGCCACTGCAGGACGAACCGACCGGTAAACGCGATCTGTCCGGCAAAACCGATCACCAGCCACATGGCTTCGCGGGTCATGATCATCCTTCGAGCTCCTGGGCGTGGGTGTTCAGGCGCGTGCGCTTGATCAGCCACCAGACGCCGACCAGGTCGAGAATGCCCACCAGGGCACGGTCGAGGTTGCCGTACTTGGACACCCCCGCCGTGCGCGCTCGATGGTTGACCGGATAGACGATCATTCGGCCGTTGTGGCGCTGGATCAATGCCGGAATGAATCGATGCATGTGGTCGAAATACGGCAGGCGCAAAAACGCCGCGCGTTCGATCAGCTTCAGGCCGCAGCCGGTGTCCGGCGTGGCATCCTTGAGCAGGCGCCGGCGCAGGCCGTTGGCGAAACGCGAGGCCCAGCGCTTGCTCGCGGTATCGCGACGGTTGGTCCGGTGACCGGCCACCAACTGCACATCGCCGCTACCGCGCTCGCTTCGCAGCCCACGTACCATGGCCAACATGCCGGGGATGTCCGCCGGATCGTTCTGGCCGTCGCCGTCGAGGGTGGCCAGCCATTGCCCACGCGCTTCCCGTGCCGCGTGGTAGAGCGAGGTGCTTTGCCCCAGCGAGCGTTCATGGTGCAGGATGCGCAAGGCACTCAGACCGCTGTTCCTGATCTGCCGCAGCTCGTGCAAGGTGGCATCGGTACTGCCGTCGTCGACCACGATAATTTCATACACTTCGTTTGCCAGCGCCTCGCGCACCTCTTCAAGCAACGGCTTGAGGTTGTTCGCTTCGTTCTTCGCCGGAATCAGTACCGATACAAATATGTCTTGGCTCATGGAGTCCCCTCGCCCTTTTGGCTTTACCGTTATCAGCGGCGAACGATTCAAATCTGATAAAACTGCCGATACCACTGCACAAATGCCCCGACCCCGGTCTCAACTGACACCTGCGGGCGAAAGTCGACCCACGCTTGCAGCGCCGAGACATCAGCCCAGGTCTTGACCACATCACCGTCCTGCATCGGCATGAAGTTACGCCGGGCCTCTTTGCCCAATGCCGATTCCAGGCACTCGATAAAATCCAGCAGCGCCACGGGCTCACCGCGACCGATGTTGAACAGTCGATTGATACCCTCGCCCGGCGGCCTTGTGCGCAGGCGGGCGATGCTTTCAACGATGTCGTCGATGTAGGTGAAGTCCCGCGCCATCTCGCCCTGGTTGTAGACGTCAATGGGCCGGCCGTTGAGGATCGCCTCGGTGAATTTGAACGGTGCCATGTCGGGCCGGCTCCAGGGCCCGTAGACGGTAAAGAAGCGCAGGCCGCTGGCCTTGAGGCCGTATAGATGGCAGTAACTGTGGGCCAGCAGTTCATTGGTACGCTTGGTGGCCGCGTACAACGAAACCGGGTGATCGACGGCATCTTCGACGCTGAAAGGCATCTTGCGGTTGCTGCCGTACACCGAACTGCTCGACGCATAGATCAGGTGCCCGGGGCGATGGTGCCGACAGGCTTCCAGCACATTGAGGAAACCCACCAAGTTCGATTGGGCGTAGACATCCGGATGGTCCAGCGAATAACGCACGCCGGCCTGGGCGGCCAGATGCACCACTTCGCTGAACCGGTACTCGCGGAACAATTCCAGCAATGCCGGTTTATCGACGATGTCCATTTTCAGGAAGCGAAAGCCCGGTAAGGACTCAAGCGCCTTTAGCCGCGCCTGCTTGAGCGCTACGTCGTAGTAGTCGTTTAGGTTGTCGATCCCGACCACTTCATGACCGTCCTGGCACAAGCGCCTGGCCGTATGAAATCCGATGAAACCGGCGGCGCCGGTGACGAGAACCGTCACGAGGCGTTCACCCTAAAGGACGCACCTGGCGGTGCCGAATGACTGCTGAAAAACCACGCCTGCTTCATGTTCTGTTTCCGCTCATGACATTTCTAACGCGTTGCTCCGTCATGAAGTTTGTAAAACAGAAATATTGCAGTTTCGCTGGCCTGGATGAATTTCAAGGGTATTCCCGCATAAAAGCGACTACTTCGCATCCCCGGCTTGCGGTTTGTAAAACCTGAACAAGCCGATGTTGGCCGTATTGGTGTACTCCCTGGCCCAATTCGGCTTCACCGTGCGGTCATGGAAATACAGTGCGCCTTTTGTGCGATCCGGCAATTGCTTGTTCAATGCCTTGCGCGCGATTTCCTTGGCCATCGCGTAAGACACCTCTTCCTGTACAGAGTCGGAACGGCCGTCGCACCACCAGGAGAACTGGCAGCTCCTGGTTTCCGAGCCCTGCTTGACCACGCCGCATACGGTATCGGGAAAACCCTCGTGGCCGAGGCGGTTCATCACCACATTGGCCACCGCTTCCATGTCGGCCGCGTTCTTGCCTTTGGCTTCCCAGTAGATCGAACGGGCGAGACAGGTGATGGCGTCATCCAGCGGCGCTTTGCCCGCCGGGTCCACGGCCTGGACCTCAGGCTGGGTAATGGCTGCAGACTTGGGCGCCGCCGCGGGACTGCTGTTTTCTGCGGCCTTGCGCTCCAGCACCTCGGCCTTGTCTTCAGCGATTTTCTGTTTTTGTTCCTGGTCAGTGGCGAATGCCGGGACAGCGAGCAGGGTCAGGGCGAGGCAGGTGGCTAACCAGTCGTGGCGCATGGTCGGGCACTACTCTGTAGGCAGTATTGGTCCAGTGTAGTAGTGAAATGATGGCGCAGAGAATGCGACATCACGGAAAAAGGCATTGCGCTCAAGGGGGGCACTTCGCGCATCATGGGCGCAGTCAGCTCAAGGAGGATTTCCATGCATTTCCTATCATCCACTCTGCGCCTTGCCGGGTTTTCACTGGGACTTCTATTTGCCGCCACCGCGCTGGCGAGCGAAGAGTCGCAACTGATCGAATCGATCAACGTCTACCGCAGCCAGTTGCAGCGTTGCGCCGGCCAGGTGTCATCGGAACTGCCGCCGCTGTCGGCCGACCCGCGGCTGGTGCTGTCCGCCGCCAGCGTCGGCAACCTGCAGCAGGCCATGGCCACTGCCGGGTATCCGATGAAGAACGTGCAGGCGATCAGCCTGTCCGGGCCGCGTGATGCGCCCTCGGCCATGAAGGCGATCCAGGAAAGTTTTTGCCAGATCGTGCTCGACCCGCAATTCGTCGACGTCGGCGTCAGCCGCCAGGACCGCGAGTGGCGCATCGTACTGGCCCGGCCATTGTTGAGCGCACGCCTGGGCGATTGGCAAGCCGAAGGGCAAAAGCTGCTGGCCGAACTCAACGTCGCGCGCAGCCAACCCCGCCAGTGCGGCGCGCAAGCCTTCAACGCCACCACCCCGCTGACCTGGAACGCCACCTTGGCGAGCGCCGCCGAAACCCAGTCGCGCAGCATGGCCAACAACAACTACTTCGATCACAAGGACCGCGACGGCCGTACCCCAGGCGACCGCGCGGAACTGGCGGGCTACGACTTCCAGCAGATCGGCGAAAACATCGCCGCCGGGCAGGACAGCGTGCGCAAGGTGGTCGACGGCTGGCTAACCAGCCCCAGCCATTGCGCCAACCTGATGAACCCGCTGTTCCGCGATTTGGGCGCGGCGTATGCGGTTGATCCGAAGAGCGATGCGGGGATTTACTGGACGGTGATGTTTGGGGCCCTGTAGGAGCCGGCTTGCCGGCGAAGGCGTCCTTCACCCTGGGAGACTGTGTCACAATAAGCGCCTTTCCAAAGCGTGGCATCATGGCTAAAGTCGCTGGCTCGAAGCGCCTTCGCAAGGAACATCCGCTTGAGCCCTACGCCTTCCCCAAACAGCCAGCCAGAACCAGCAAAGCCCGCTGCAATCAGCCTGCGAGAAGCGTTCCGCTTCTGGCTCAAGCTCGGCTTCATCAGCTTCGGCGGGCCGGCGGGGCAGATTTCGATCATGCACCAGGAACTGGTCGAGCGCCGACGCTGGATCTCCGAGCGACGCTTTCTGCATGCGCTCAACTATTGCATGTTGCTGCCCGGCCCTGAGGCCCAGCAACTGGCGACCTACATCGGCTGGCTGATGCACCGGACCTGGGGCGGCGTGATCGCCGGTGCGCTGTTCGTGCTGCCGTCGCTGTTCATCCTGATTGCCTTGTCGTGGGTGTATATCGCCTTCGGTGAGGTGCCGGTGGTGGCCGGGCTGTTCTACGGGATCAAGCCTGCGGTGACCGCGATTGTGCTGCAGGCGGCGCATCGAATCGGCTCCCGCGCATTGAAGAACGGCTGGATGTGGGGCATCGCCGCCGCGTCATTCGTGGCCATCTTCGCGCTCAACGTGCCGTTTCCCTTGATCGTGTTGGGGGCGGCAATCATCGGTTATTTCGGCGGGCGTCTGGCACCCGAAAAGTTCCGCACCGGCGGCCACGGCGCAGCGCAAAAATCCTTCGGCGCGGCGCTGATCGATGACGACACACCGACACCCGAACACGCCCGTTTCAGTAGCTGGAAACTGCTACGCGTGGCCCTCATTGGCGCGGTGTTGTGGGCGCTGCCGATGGCCACCCTCACCGCCCTGTTCGGCTGGGAAGGCACGCTGACGCAGATGAGCTGGTTCTTTACCAAAGCGGCGCTGCTGACCTTCGGCGGTGCCTACGCGGTGCTGCCCTATGTTTACCAAGGTGCGGTGGGTCATTATGGCTGGCTCACGCCGACGCAGATGATCGATGGCCTGGCCCTCGGAGAAACCACTCCAGGGCCACTGATCATGGTCGTCGCCTTCGTCGGTTTCATCGGCGGCTATGTGCATCAGGTGTTCGGTCCTGATCAGGCCTTTGTCGCCGGTGCCGTCGCCGCCATGCTGGTGACCTGGTTCACCTTCCTGCCTTCGTTCCTGTTCATTCTCGCCGGTGGTCCCTTGGTGGAATCGACGCACAACGAACTCAAATTCACCGCGCCGTTGACGGCGATTACGGCGGCGGTGGTCGGGGTGATTGTCAATCTGGCGTGTTTCTTTGGCTATCATGTGCTGTGGCCCAAAGGTTTCGGCGGTCAGCTGGATTGGCCTTCGCTGCTGATCGCCATCGCGGCGGCCGTTGCGTTGTTGCGATTCAAGCGCGGGGTGATCGAAGTGTTGATCGGCTGCGGGCTGATCGGGCTGGGGGTGTACCTTCTGCGATGAAAACAGACGTTTACAGGTTTCACTTTCACCCCTAGTATCCAGCCACCGTGGATAGTTTGTTATCCGCCATCGACGATTTCCCCTGCTGGAAACCTGTGTCATGAGCACCTCACCGTCAGAGCACCACTTGCTGGATGTCTCGATCCTGACCACCTCTGTGTTGGTCGTGGAAGGCATTGCCTCATGAAACGCATCGTCAACCTGCCCATGGCCCTGCGCCGCTCCAAACTGCGTCACTCCGCACGCCCGCCGGATAGCACCCTGCTCGCCTGAATCGCGTCCCCGACGCGTCGAGCCCCCACCTTTTCGCTATCGCTGCCAACCCGCCGCGGACCTTTATCCGTCGTCGTGCCCTGGCCTGAATCCGTGCGTCCGCGGGACGCCAACGTGAGTGACGAACAATGAAATTCGCAGCCCTTGAAGACGCCCAACATTTTTTGGCGAACAACCCCGATATCGACATGATCGAGCTGTTCATTCTCGATGCCAACGGCGTGCCGCGCGGCAAGTTGTTGCACCGCGAGGAACTGCTGGCGGTGTATGAAAGCGGTCGCCCGCTGCCCAGCACCATTCTCGGCCTGACCTTGCAAGGTGATGACGTCGAGAACTCCGGGCTGGTCTGGGATGTGGGCGACATCGACTGCCGCGCCTATCCGCTCGAAGGCAGTCTGGTGCGTTTGCCGTGGCGGCAGATTCCGACGGCGGCGGTGCAAGTCAGCATGCACCCGCAAGAAGGCATGCCGGCGAGCATCGCTGACCCACGTCACCTGCTGATCAAGGTCATCGAGCGTTTGCAAGCCGAGGGTTACCACCCGGTGATGGCGTGCGAGCTGGAGTTCTATTTGCTGGACGCCAAGCGTGACCACCACGGTCGCCCGCAACCGGCGCTGGACGTTGACGGCGGTCGACCGCGACACACTCAGGTCTATGGCCTGCGTGAGCTGGAGCAGATCGAACCCTTCCTCGCCGACCTCTATGCCGCGTGCAAACTCCATGGCATTCCGGCGCGCACGGCGATTTCCGAGTACGCCCCAGGGCAAGTGGAAATCACCCTGGAACACGGTGATGCCTTGCAAGCGATGGATCAGGCCGTGCGTTACAAACGACTGGTGAAAGCCGTGGCCCACAGGCACGGCATGCAGGCGACGTTCATGGCCAAACCCTTTGATCATCTGGCAGGCACCGGCATGCACATGCACGTCAGCATCGCCGACACCGAAGGCCGCAACCTGTTCGCGTCCGAGGACCCGGCTGGCACCCCGCTGCTGCGCACCGCCATCGGTGGCATGCTGGCGTCCCTGCTCGATTCGCTGTTGCTGTTCTGCCCCAATGCCAACTCCTACCGGCGTTTCCAGGCCAACAGCTATGCGCCGCTGGCCCCGACCTGGGGCGTCGACAACCGTACCGTCAGCCTGCGTGTTCCCGGTGGCCCGGCCAACAGCCGCCACATCGAACATCGCATCTGCGGCGCCGACGCCAACCCGTACCTGGCAGCGGCGGCGATCCTGGCCGGCATCCATCGTGGCATCAGCGAGAACCTCGATCCGGGCGAACCGGTGCAAGGCAACGGCTACGCGCAGGCCACGCAATTGCTGCCGACCGATTGGCTGACGTCACTGACGGCGCTGGAAAATTCGGTGTGGGCGCGGGATGCGTTGGGGCAGGAATTTCTTGGGGTATATCTGGCGGTCAAGCGTGCCGAGTACCGGCAGTTCATGGCTGAGGTGGGTGAGCAGGATTGGCGCTGGTACTTGACTGAGGCGTAAACCACCCAGTCAGCCACCGAGAACCTTGTAGGAGCAAGGCTTGCCCGCGATGGCGGTATGTCAGTTGAAATTAATGCTGAATGACACACCGCCATCGCGGGCAAGCCCTGCTCCTACAGGGGCTGCGCCTGCTTTCCTACCTCTTTTGCCTGGACATGAAACATGACCCAACACACCAATTCCTACTACACCGCCACCCTCAACCATGAAACGGACTACCCAACCCTGCAAGGCCAACACCGTGTCGACGTGGTGATCATCGGCGGCGGTTTCACCGGTGTCGCCACGGCGGTCGAACTGGCGGAGAAAGGCCTGAAAGTCGCCATCGTCGAAAGCCACAAGATCGGCTGGGGCGCCACCGGGCGCAACGGCGGCCAGGTCACCGGCAGCCTCTCGGGTGACGAAGCGATGCGCAAACAGATGCGCCGCACCCTCGGCGACGAAGTCGACGATTTCATCTGGCAGCTGCGCTGGCGCGGGCACCAGATCATCGAGCAACGGGTGGAGAAATACGGCATCGCCTGCGACCTCAAGCACGGCCACCTGCATGCGGCGTACAAACCGGGCCACATGGACGGTTTGCGCAAGGACTACGACGAAGCGGTGCGCCGTGGCATGGGCGACGACGTCAGCCTGCTCGACCGCAGCCAGGTACGCGACCTGCTGCAAAGCGACCTTTACCACGGTGCGATCAAGAACACGCGCAACATGCACCTGCACCCACTCAACCTGTGCATCGGCGAAGCGCGGGCGGCGCAAAGCCTGGGCGCGCTGATCTTCGAAAACAGCGAAGTGCTGGAAATCATTCACGGCGATGGCTTTCACAAGAGCCCAGGCGTACGCACCGCCCACGGGCGCATCGACGCCAATCAGGTCCTGTTGGCCGGCGACGTCTACCACAAACTGGAACCGGGCAAGCTCAAGGGCAAGATCTTCCCGGCCATGGGCGGTATCGTCACCACTGCGCCGCTGGGGGACCTGGCCAAACAGATCAACCCTGAAGACCTGGCGGTCTATGATTGCCGCTTCGTGCTCGACTATTACCGCCTGACCGCCGACGGACGTCTACTGTTCGGCGGCGGCGCCAACTACAGCGGCAAGGATTCGCGCGACATCGCCGCAGAGTTGCGCCCGTGCATCGAGCAGACGTTCCCGGCACTCAAAGGCGTTGCCATCGATTACCAGTGGAGCTGCGCGATGGGCATCGTGATCAACCGCATCCCGCAACTGGGCAAACTCTCGGACAACGTCTGGTACTGCCAGGGCTACTCCGGGCACGGCATCGCCACCACCCACATCATGGGCGAAATCATGGGCCGCGCGATTACCGGGCATCTGGCACAGTACGACACCTTCGCCGCCTGCCAACACATCCGCGTGCCCATGGGCGACCTGCTCGGCAACCCGATGCTGGCCGCGGGCATGTGGTACTACCAGATGCTTGAGCGACTACGCTGAGTCGCTCGGTGCCAGTACATGGCGGCCGTACACTCACCAGATATCCACCCTGTTACTTCTGACAGTAGACAGCCAAAAATTCAACAGCTAGTTTAATTTCACGAATTGCCAAACAGCTTCTCAGAAGAGGTGCGGGGTGTAGATTACCCTCATTAAATCAGGCCAGGACGGTGTCAGCCACGTAGTGCCCTGCCGTATCGAATGGATCGCAGACATGGACATGTATTACTGGCTCGCACTCGTTAGTTATGCACTGGCTTTTCTGATCATTGTGGCGTTTTCAGTTGTTTACTTGAAGCGTTCTGACTTCCTGCCCTATCACGGCATCGCCATTGCTCGCCCGTGGGATGAGGTCGACTCGCGTATGCAGTTGCTGATCATGGCGCTGATCAAGGTGGCCGGGTGGGCATGGCTGGCTGTGGCCTTCGCTGGCTTCGTGCTGTTGTACCTGCTTTTCTCGCGCAATGCGGAGTTTTCACTACTGATCATATTTCAAGTGTTCTGCCTGATTGCAGTTACGCCACCCATAGCCGTCGCCATTCATATTCACAAGAAAACGGATGCACCAACCCCGATTCGCAGCGGCACTTTAGTCGTGTTGCTAACGTTATCGGGATTCACGTTCGCATTGCTATCCGGCCATTACGCATAGCTTTGCAGGACTCTCCCGCACACCATGAAGGTAACGAACCATGAACCTCGACTCATTGTTCTGGAAAGTCGTTAAGGGTGATCTTCCCTTGCCAAATGCAGCCGCATTACTGGGATGGAAATTCATCAGGCACGATGAACGCAAGAATAAGGCCTATGTCGAATTTGATGCTCCCACTTCGTTGACCAATCCAATGGGCAACATTCAGGGGGGTATGCTTTCAGCCATGCTGGATGACTGCATGGGGCCAGCGGTATATGCAAACCTGCATGCTAACCAAATCGCCATCACGGTCGAGGCGAAAACCCAATTCTTCCGCCCTGCTTCGCCGGGACGCATTATCGGATGGGGCCGCATTGATCACGCAACTAACAAGTTATGCTTCACTTCGGGTCAACTCACCAATGAAGCCCACGAAGTTCTGGCGCGCGCGACAGCCATTTACCAAATCGTCAATCGTCGTGAGCCGTGAATCGGATGGCCGTCATCGGCGAGGCGGTAACCGCCGTGATGGTGATGTCCGACGGCAGCAACCGAGTCAGTTATCAATTCTTTCGATCTTTCAAATCACCAAGCCGAATTTTTTATTTGCGCCCGACCTGTTCAAGATGAGCGCCATCACCCCTGTCTCGGATGGAAACGACATGAATCTAAATTTCGCCTTTGCCTGCATGATCGTGGTTTCGTTCACCATCGCGTTGGTGCACACCTGATCGCGACAATGCGCACCCGGCTTTTCTTCCTGTATCGAACGGTGCCTTAAGGCGCGACGTCATTGGTCAAGGGCGAGGCAACCTGCATTGACTGCCACAAGGGCATTGCGCACAAGCTGCCGGATATGAGCGGTGTCAAAGGCTGGTAGCGGTTCAGTTGCTCGCGACATGATCCACATTGCCCGATGTCACCAGCGTCTTCAACGACGCATCGAACTGTTTCAACGCGCTCACTTGCAACTCGGTCTGCTGATTGATCTGCGCGGCAATCTGCGGCGCGGCTTTGCCATGCACCCACACCGAGGGCATCTGCTCGGCACGTGAACCTTCAGTCTGGCCGATGTACTGCAGGTTCGAATCATAGAATTTGGCCACAAACCGCGCCTCAACCTGATTGTTGCGTTTCGACACCAGGCGACTGTAGGTGTCGAGCAGCCCCCCATTGGCTTTGGCGGCGATGCTCAGCAACCGTGGGTTGGCTTCGGCCCAGGCCAGGTCCCGCAGTTGCGCGGGCCTCTTGAGGATCTGGCTGATGATAGACGTCGTGTGTCTGGCACCCCAGGTGTTGGCGCCCACGAGAATGCCGTCGCCAGCGATCCGTCGGCCGCTGGGTAAGGTGTGCGGTGGTGGGTTCAATGCAGCCCCGCCGCCTTGCAGGCGTCGACGAAGGTTGCGCCTTTTTTGTCCATGGCGGTCTTGACCAGGGCGTTGGCTTTTTGCAGGGCGGGGCTGGGTTGGGCCCATTGTTCGGGGGGCAGCGGTTGCGACCAGGCTTGTACGCTTTCAGGCAGGATCGGACGGCCCTTGCGGTGGGCCCATTCGGCGATCAGGTAGGGCATTTTCCAGAACACTATCACCCGCCTGACGTACCACCAGCGCAGAGGCCATCGGGTTCGCTTGCCGTAACCGTATTGGTGTCGCTGCTCGGCGGTCAGGTCGGCGCCGTCATCGTCCAAAGAGCCCATGAAACGTGCGCCTTTGCGTTCGATCTCAAAGGTGTGCAGGCCCTCGTAGGGCTTGAGTTCGTCTTCGGTGGGTGTAAGCCCCAGAATCGCAAGCATGGGGTTGGGCGTATCCACCTGCTCCCCTTCTTCCATGTAATTGCGAATGAACGTCCACATGCCCAGCGCATGCGCATCGCTGGGTTGGGCCGACAGGATAAACTGCACGGTGTCGTGCTCCTCGTCCTCCAGGCCCATGCCGAAGGTGTAATCGCGCATCGCACCGTAGCTGGTCACGCCCTGGCTGCGGGCGACCCAGGCCACCACGCTCTCCCAAGGCACGATCAGCACCCGATGGGTGGTGTCGTCGATGTAGCACACTTCGCGGCGTTGGCGGTTGAAGCGGACCGGGTAGCTTTTGGCCAGGGTTCGGACGTTGGAGAGCATGCCGTAGATGAAGGCACCTAGGGGGATAATGGATAGAAGCGCGTAACTGGAAAAGACCTTAATAGCATCGATGAGATCCTTGAATGGGGTAGGGAAATTTTCTGGATAAGAAAGCACCCCATAAAGGATTACAAAACTGGGAGCCACAAATGCTGTAATCAGGGCCATCCAGATTCCAGTTGCCAGAATCTTCCCCTGCTCGACCATCCCCCTGTTGCTCCCCCCCAACTCCAGATAGGTCTCATTTATTTCTGAAAAGTTACGCCGCGACACTTGCGCCTGCCCGGTGTAGACCGGCAATGGCGCCAGGAACAGAGTTTCATTCAAGCCCCTGAGCCGCAGCTCCCCGGCACGGGGCCGCTGGCTGCGGATGTCCGGTGCCGACTCCGGGCTTTCCGGCGGTTTTCTGCGCTTGAACAGTCGGCTAATCATCGACCGCCGCCATTTCTTCGCGCTTGCATCCCCAGAAAAGCGCTTTGTCGAGGCCGCTGGGCAAGGTTTCCACTGGATCGAGCATAAACCGCCCCTGGGCCGGCAACCGTACACCGCGCACCGTCGCGATGCGCAGGTCGCGCAGGACAAAACTGGTGTAGTGAAACAAGTTGCGTTCGGCTTCCAGTTGGTAGCGGATGGTGAAGGCCAGGGCGAAATCCGACGTTTGCTGGGCTTCGCTGATCGGCAGGTGAAGGGTCAGTGCCTCGTCTTCCTGGCTGGCGACCACGGTCACCGCGGCCCAGGCCGCACTGTTTTCCTGCCAGCGGGCAGGCGGTGCCTGCCGACTGTAGGGTTGGGGGTGCCGATCGCGGGTTTGATGAAAGGCCCGCAGGTGCACTTTGCGGCTGTCCATTTCCCGCGTGCGCACACCGGGCAGTCGCAGTTGCAGGTAGGTGCGCTTGCCTTTGCGAACCAGCTCACAGGTGGGTTGTTGCACCACCTTGGCCAGGGCGCTCCAGTCCTCGGCCAGGCTGCGTTGCAGGTTGGCCGTGCCCCAGGCGCTGGCTTGTAGCCATTTTTGCAGGGCGTCCAGGTTGAAGTAGTTGTACAGACCTTCACCCACCAGTTGCAGGGCCGTGCCGATCAACCCCACCAGGTTGGCTTTGGCGGCGATGCTCAGCAGCCGCGGGCTGGCTTCGGCCCAGGCGAGGGACCGCAGTTGGGCGGGCTTCTTGAGGAACTGGCTGATGATAGACGTCGTGTGTCTGGCACCCCAGGTGTTGGCGCCCACGAGAATGCCGTCGCCAGCGATCCGTCGGCCGCTGGGTAAGGTGTGCGGTGGTGGGCTCAATGCAGCCCCGCCGCCTTGCATGCGTCGACGAAGGTTGCGCCTTTTTTGTCCATGGCGGTCTTGACCAAGGCGTTGGCTTTTTGCAGGGCGGGGCTGGGCTGGGCCCATTGTTCGGGGGGCAGCGGTTGCGACCAGGCACGCACGCTTTCAGGTAGGGTCGGGCGGCCCTTGCGGTGGGCCCATTCGGCGATCAGGTAGGGCATTTTCCAGAACACTATCACCCGTCTGACGTACCACCAGCGCAGGGGCCAGCGGGAACGCTTGGCGTATCCCCAACGCTTGCGCTCCTCGGCAGTCAGATCGCCTCCTCCATCGTCCAGCCTACCCAATGCCCTGGCGTCGAGCCGTTCGATTTCAAAGGTGTGCAGCCCTTCGTAAGGTTTGAGCTCGTCCTCGGTCAGGGTAATGCCCATCGCAGCAAGCATGGGGTTCGGCGTATCCACCTGCTCCCCGTCCTCCATGTAATTGCGAATGAACGTCCACATGCCCAGCGCATGCGCATCGCTGGGTTGGGCCGACAGGATAAACTGCACGGTGTCGTGCTCTTCGTCCTCCAGGCCCATGCCGAAGGTGTAATCGCGCATCGCACCGTAGCTGGACACGCCCTGGCTGCGGGCGACCCAGGCCACCACGCTCTCCCAGGGCACGATCAGCACCCGATGGCTGGTGTCGTCGATGTAGCAGACTTCGCGGCGTTGGCGGTTGAAGCGGACCGGGTAGCTTTTGGCCAGGGCTCGGACGTTGGAGAGCATGCCGTAGACGAAGGCG
Organism: Pseudomonas sp. LBUM1649; assembly: GCF_059716155.1. NCBI lineage: Bacteria > Pseudomonadati > Pseudomonadota > Gammaproteobacteria > Pseudomonadales > Pseudomonadaceae > Pseudomonas > Pseudomonas sp. LBUM1649. The sequence continues at coordinate 2,836,224 of NZ_CP166807.1, read as the reverse complement.
CCGAGGGGCAGAATGGATGCAAGGCTAATCTTGCTACCTGCCTCTATAAACAGGAGTAAATCGCGCCAGGGAGTCCTAAAGTTTTCTGGATAAAAGAGTACTCCGTACACGATGAATAGGCTCGGAGCAATGATAGCTACAAACAAGGCCATCCAGATTCCAGTTGCCAGGATCTTCCCCTGCTCGACCATCCCCCTGTTGCTCCCCCCCAACTCCAGATAGGTCTCGTTCATCGCCGAAAAGTTACGCCGAGACACTTGCGCCTGTCCGGTGTAGACCGGCAAGGGTGCCAGGAACAGGGTTTCATTCAAGCCTCTGACCTGCAGTTCACCAGCACATGGCCGCTGGCTACGGATGTCCGGTGTTGGCTCTGTAGCTTCAGTCGGTTTTCTGCGTTTGAACAGTCGGCTAATCATCGAGCGCCGCCATTTCTTCGCGCTTGAACCGCCTGAAGAGCGTCTTTTCGAGCCCGCTGGGCAAGGCTTCCACGTCATCGAGCACAAACCGGCCCTCGGCCGGCAACCGTACGCCCCGCACCGTCGCGATGCGCAGGTCGCGCAGGATAAAATTGGTGTGGTGAAACAAGTTGCGCTCGTCTTCCAGTTGGTAGCGGATGTTGAGGGCCAAAGCGAAATCCGAGGTTTGCTGGGCTTCGCTGATCGGCAGCTGAAGGGTCAGCGCCTCGTCTTCCTGGCTGACGGCCATGGCAACTGCAGCCCAGGCCGCACTGTTTGCCTGCCAACGGACGGGCGGTGCCTGCCGACTGTAGGGTTCGGATTGCCGATCGCGGGTTTGCTGAAAGGCCCGCAGGTGCAGTTGGCGACTGTCCATTTCGCGAGTGCGCACACCCGGCAGTCGCAGTTGCAAGTAGGTGCGCTGGCCTTCGCGAACCAGCTCACAGGTCGGTTGTTGCACCACCCGGGCCAAAGCGCTCCAGTCCTCGGCCAGGCTGCGTTGCAGATTGGCCGTGCCCCAGGCGCTGGCTTGCAGCCATTTTTGCAGGGCATCCAGGTTGAAGTAGTTGTACAGACCTTCGCCCACCAATTGCAGGGCCGTGCCGATCAGCCCCACCAGGTTGGCTCTGGCGGCGATGCTCAGCAGCCGCGGGCTGGCTTCGGCCCAGGCCAGGGCTCGCAGTTGAGCAGGCTTCTTGAGGATCTGGCTGATGATTGTTGTCGTGTGTTTGGCGCCCCAGGTGTTGGTGCCCACGAGAATGCCGTCGCCCGCGATTTGCAGGGTCGTAGCCGCCAATGCCTGATGATTGCCTGCGGCGAGCGCTTTGCCCCATTGTTGCGAATGTTTGCCTAAGTCTAATGCGGCAGCCAGACCACCAAAAAAGAATGCTCCAAAACCTGTAACACCCGTCCAGCGTCCCAGGCGGCTCATGGTATTAAGCTTGCCGGCGGCACTGTCCATTTGTTCGATATGTGCCTGCAAGATCGATTCAACGAAAACCGCAGCATCTGATAAAGAACGGTCATTGTTTTTGATGATCGCACTCAACGCCTCAACAAACTTCTGCCCCTGATACACAAACAGCAACAGCGCAATCCCATCCCCTCCGGAGTTCAAGATCCTACTCAGCGGCTTGCCAAACGTCCCCGTCGCGCGGAAATCCCGCACCGTGCGCTGCATTTCCTTTCGCAGCACCGGGTCCATGCCATCGACCACCGTACCGATCTGCCGGCGCCCGCCACCGCCCACCGTCAACGCCCGGCTGAGGCGGTCTTCCAGCGGCAGCAGCGCGTCCTTGAGCTCATTGATCCGCTGGTTATGCGCCTGCTCACTGCCCGGCGCGCTCAAGCCATGGGTTTGCCGCGACAACTCCTCACGGCGCAGCTTGTAGGCGCGCTTGAGCTGGCGGCGCAGATCGAGGGCGGCATCGCGGGTCTTGTTGAAGGCCTGGATTTCGTCAGCCGACGCCGCCCGCAGGGTCAAGCCGCTGCGGGAAAATTCGCGCAACAGTTGCAGGCGTGCCGACTGACCGAGGTCACGGAGGAACTTATTGGGGTCGATGTGCTGTCGCTGCTTTAGTGCGTCATGGGCAGTTTCTAGCTCGTCCGCAATGCTGAGTTGCCTGGCCGGGTTATACGCCCCATCCAACAAACTCTGCAGCCCCTTGAACCGCGTATTCAGATCCGCATAGTTGGGCAGCCGTTCGTTCATCAGGCTGTTGAATTGATTGGCCAGCGCATTGACGCTGGCCAGGCTGTCCGGGGCCGTGGCGACCTGGATCGAGAAGTTGCTCAGATCCAGCAGCTTCTTGCTCACATCCAGCTGTTCGGCGAGGGTCAGGGTTTCCAGCCCCGGGACAACGGCGAGCGGATTCTGCTCAAGGAAGGCGGCGAGTTTTTCCGTCGCGTCGCGATGGCTGCACAGGGCCGCCACGCAGACGAATTCGGTTTCCAGGCGATGCTCGATCTGCGCGTTTTGCTCGAAATCGTAATACCAGGCCGCTCGGTGAAAATGGCCGCCGGCGATCATGTTCAAGCGGTCTTCACGAATGGCTTGCAGGCGCTGTTGCCAATGGCTGAGCAGCGTTTGCTGCTGGCGGACGAACGCTTGCATCTCGGCCCGCTTGACCAGTTGATCGATGCCACGCTCGCCGATGGCCTTGCCGTTCAGTGCCTCCCAGGTTCGCAGGTGGAGGCCGGCGATGGTGCTTTGATGTTTTTGCCACAGCGCTTCGCCCAGGCCATCGAGCAGGTTGACGAAGGCCTGCGCGTAAGGATCGCTGGCCGCGGCCTTTCGCCAAGCCTGTTCGCCACCATAGATTGACGGCCCGTTGTGTTCGCGTTTGGCCCGCAAGTAATCATGAAGCGCCGTCTGCTGTTGCGGGTTGAGATCCTCTTGCAGGGCTTTGACATCGGGATCCGTGGCGGCCACGGCTTGCAGACGCTCCGGACCCGCCTCATACAAGGACTGGATGTAAGCGCCGGTGAGGTATTTGCGCTGGGCCTCCTCGTCGGCGCTCCAGTGCTCAATCCAGTCCGCCACCTGCAGCTGGGCGCTGGCGAGGTCGCGCATCACGCCAAAATCGTCGCGCAAGACCAAAAACAGGTAGTCGTTCTGGTAGATACCCAGCACCCGACTGGTGAGCGCTTCGATCCCCGTCTCCTTGAACAGCGGCGCGGCTTCCCAGCTATAGGGTTGGCGTTCCTGCGGGTGGGCGCCCTCGGGCAATGCCTCGGGGCCTGTGCCGGCGGCTGGCGGGATGGGCGGTGCCACTTCCGCCAGCCATTTTTCCGCCTGCAGCTTGCTCAACAAACCAGGACCGCCATCAACGGGGCAAGCGCTTACCAGATCGATGCGTTGCATCAAGCGTTCACGCTCGGTGGCGCTCTTGAGCACCTGCGCGCACTTGAAGGCCGTCCACTGGATCTCCGAATAGCTGGCGTACAAGCGGTGTTGCCGGTTGAACACCAGATGCGGCTCGCCGACCGACGCGGTGCGCGTGTCGCCCGCCACCTCCGCACCCTGCCACAGCAGTTTGCTGATATGCCCTTGCTCGACGCGGTATTCGTGCAGGTAGCCGGTGTTGTGATCGATGATGTACAGGTAGCCGTCACGCAGCAGCCGGATGCCCAGGGGCTGGCTGTTGAGCTTGAGCGGCATTGACAGTTTCGTAGAGGGATCGAGGTGTTCGACCAGGCCGTAGCGCAGCGGCAGCAGCTGCACTTTGTGGCCCATCAAGGGGCACAGCCCGATGGGTGAACGGGCGTCCTTGACGCTCTTGGCCATGGCCGCGACATTGGCGCTGACTTTGGGGGGTTGTCGGACAGTCACAGGAGGCCTCCTTGTCGATCGGCAGCGCGGCTTTCCGCGAGCTCGGCAGCACGTTGTACGCGCGCCAATGGGGCGCCCGCTGCCGTCCCCGCCAGCAGTTGCGCGATATCAAGATGTTCAATCACCGGTTGCCCGGCCAGATAACCAAAAACGTTCGCGTAAAAGAGCATTTCCTGCTCTGAAGAAAAGCCTTGCTGGTAGGCTTCGCTCGCCAGTTTTTGTGCATACTGACGACCCTCAGGCCCTGGAAAATTCGCCATGAACGCCGGGAAGTGCGCATGCAAGTGCTCAATCAAGTCTGAGACGACGTTGCGAAACTCGACCTCGCCCAGTGCCGTAAGCTCCAGATCGGTCAATCGATTAGCCTGCGGTTCAACGCGGGCCTGTTCGGGGCGGGTGTGCTGCCGCCAGGCGCCCGCTACTCCATCGGGCACGCAGACGTGGGCGACAGGCCCGAACCAGCGTGCGCTGTTGGCTTGGCACGCAAGGTCAAACATAGGATGCATGACGGCTGGATCGGCGATGCGCGGCATAACCTCCACGCCCTCCGCCTGCTCAACACTGAGCAGGCGGCGCCAATGTTTGCACAGCGTCAGCGCGTCGGCCTCGCTGAACAGCAGATACCCCCATTCCAGCGCGGCATGTTCCTGGAAGTACGCCAGCAGTGAATCCCCTGCCCCCTTGAGCGTGACCAGACAGGGTGAGATGTCTGCCAGCTCATGCCAGCGGGTGCCGTGGTACAGGCAATACACCGGGTTATCCCAGCGGTGCAGGCGACGCGCCAGATTCGCGGCGCTGACCCCGTCCAACAGCAGATAGGCCGGCAACGACCAGGGCAGATCATCTGGCAATGGCGGTAACTCAAGCATGGGCTGCTCCACTCTGCTGTTTGAGGACTTCGCACATCGCGCAAACAGGCTTTTTGGCCATCAGGGCCAATCGCTGCGCGTGGGCCGACAAGGGTGCAAGAAGGGGCGCGGAGACCGCCCCTAGCGCCGACAACGGCGGGACCGGCGCCACTCCCACCAACGGATCGCCCCCCTCATCGATGGCCACATTGCTGAAAATGCCCTCCGGGTTGATCACGATGTAGTGGTCACCGGCCTTGAGCGTCAGGCTTATGTTGGCTTCGACCACCACATTGGCGGCAGTGACATGGGCCTGGGGGCCGGCTTGGATCACCAGCGTGCCGCTGGCCGTGGTGCTGCTGTTGCCCGCAATGCTGATCAGCTCGTTTCCACCGATCATCGTGTGACGCTGGCCTTGCGTGGTGTGCAGTTCGTCGCCCTTGATCAGGCTGGAACTGTTGTTCCCGACCTGTTCAAACCGGTCGTTGCCAATCGCGCTGTGGCTGTCTCGCGTAATCTGCTCACGGCGGTCGTTACCGATCCTGGTCTCGCTGTCGTTGAGGATCATCTGTTCGAGGTCGCGCTGGGCGCGCAGGTAAATTTTTTCTTGCCCGGCACGGTCTTCAATCGACAGCTCGTTGTAGCCGCCAGTGGCGGGCGAGCTGCGGCTGCGCAGCACGGTTTTGGTCTTGTGCGCCGGCAAGGGGTACGGCACGCCGGTGATCGCGTTGGGCACGCAACCGGTAATCAACGGATGATCCGGATTGCCTTCCAGAAAGGTCACCAGCACTTCCATGCCGATGCGCGGGACGGTCACCGCCCCGAAGTGATCTCCCGCCCAGCTGGACGATACCCGTAGCCAACAACTGCTCACGTCATTGCCTAATCCGGCGCGGTCCCAATGAAACTCGACCTTGACCCGCCCGTATTCATCGCAAAAGATTTCTTCGCCCGCAGGCCCGGTGACACGGGCGGTCTGGCTGACCAACTGCGTTTTGCGCGGGACCAGCGGCGGACGATAAGACACATCCCAGGGAATCGCGCTGAAGCTGTTACGGTAACCCTGGGTGAAGCCGTCTTCGGGCTTGACCTCGCTGGTGATCGCTTCTTCAAGAACCTGGGGTTGTTTTCCAACGTGACTGACACTGAGCAACAACCACATATCGTTGTAGGGTTGGCGCGGGTGTTCGGTCAGTTCAAAGAAGTGGCCACTGCGCAAATTCGCTTGATCGCTGCAGCCCTCGGCCAGTTGGTAATCACTGCGATGGCGTTCCAGCGCGTGCCGGGTAAGCTGTTTCCCGTGTTTTTCATTCTCGATGAAAACGGGGTAGCGATAGTCTTCCAGTTCAGGCCCGCTACCGGCCGTGCAGTGACCTTCGAATGGCGCTTTCGGGCGCGTGAAGTCATAGTCGCGGCGCGTGGTCGTGCTGGTCCGGGTGCTGAAACGCATGGAAAAACGATCGATCACCGAGCGCTCCGCGACCATACCGGAGCCTGGTTGATAAGGGGTTGCACCCAAAAGGGGGAAGAAGCTCTGATGGTCGGTAAACACCAGCATGTGGCCATCGGGTGAGTGCTGGTGGTGCCAGGCAATGCCCTCCTCGGCACATAACCGCTGGATCAGCTCGTAGTCGCTTTCCCCATACTGAGTGCAGTAGACGCGCTCGGGGCCGGGGGTGACGTGGAAGGTAAACACATCGGCGAGAATGCCATGGCCTTTGAGTACCTGGGCGATGATTTGCGGTACGGTCAGGCCCTGGAAAATCCGTTGATGGTGGCTGAACTGCAAATAGTGCAGCGCCGGCACTAGGGTCAGGTGATAGCGGGTCAGGCGACGACCCGCCTCCCCCACGACGACATCTTCGATACGGCCATGAATGCCTTCGCCATTGAGGCCGAACTGGAGAAACGCCGGCTGGCGCAGCAGGCTTTCCAGATTGAAGTCGGGGTACTCGCTGACCAGCTCGAGGTGGATCGCGTACAAGCAGCTGATGGCTTCCGTACCGTCAAAGGCCAGTACTTTGAAATCGTTGCGAACCGTGGGGATTTTCAGTTCGAAATGAGCAACATTGGCCGGTGCGAACATAGGCTGATCCTTGAGCTGAGGACGACAACCGCACGAATCTCATCCATGACGACATCAACGAGCGGTAATGGCCAAGGAAGCTAACAAGAGCGAGCAGGAATGAATGCCGGAAAAGTCCACTGATGACGTCGGAATTTTCCGTATTCAGGATGATTAATTTTGCTCCATTAAAAAGCGCCCGTTGCCATGAAGGCCGCGAGCGCTTTTTTGTGGGCGAGCACTTGATTCCAAGCCAGCGAAGATTCCTGTGGGAAATTCAATGAATGAAGCTCACGAAGTTCTGGTGAGTGCGACAGCCATTTACCCTGACTCGGATTCAGTTGCTCGCGACATGATTCAGGTTTGCGCTTGTCACCAGTGTCTTCAGCGACGCATCGAACTGTTTCAACGCATTCACCTGCAACTCGGTCTGCTGATTGATTTGCGCCGCAATTTGCGGCGCGGCTTTGCCATGCACCCACACCGAGGGCATCTGCTCGGCACGTGAACCTGCAGCCTGCCCGATGTATTGCAGGTTCGAATCGTAGAACTTCGCCACGAACCTCGCTTCGACCTGATTGTTCCGCTTCGACACGAGGCGACTGTAGGTGTCGAGCATCACCACCACATCCGGATGAGCCTGCACCGCAGCATCGAGGTTTTCGTAGACCGTCACCGCTGCGAATTCCTTCTGCAACGACCCCATCAACCAGCCAATCGCTCGCTGCGGGTCGGAACTGTCGACGAACGCCTGGCTGATACGCGAATCCAGCTCAGGATTCTGCGCCCCCTTCACCGCCACATCGTGGTAGCTCTCAAGGTATTGCTGGGTATTGAGGGTGTTATCACTGTAAAGCACCGCCACTGTTTGCGTGTGTTGCAAACGAATGGCGCTGTCGGCGATTGACGGGAAGTGGCAGGACGCATCCGCAGCCATGGCCGGTGCGGTGGCAGCAAGGCTGCCGCTGAACACGGCGACAAAAACCAGCAAGGTCGACATTCTCATCGCGCTTATTCCTTCAATGGCGAGATCGGTATGGCGCTATCTTCCTCCCTTGGCTGAAAAACAGAACTTGCATTCTTTAATGATGGGTATCGAGCGAATGAATGATTGCTATGACGGCACCTGCGCGTTCGGTTTCCCGCAGCCCCCCCACTCGGGGCACCAAGTGGATATCGACACGACGGTTGGCCGAGTTCATCGACGGAAGAAGTCTGGTAAGAGCAAGTCGCGCTGACGATACGTCCGGGATACATCCCCCCGCATACCTGTTTCTCGCTTGTTACCTCGCCGCCGCTGTTGTCACTTCTGCACCGCTCGACAGCTCAATAAAGTAGGGCCTTCGGCATCCTGCAGGGACCTCAGAGCCCTGTTCAGCGCCGATCCCATCACGGAAGAGGTGACATCATGAGTTTCGTCAAAGTGGAAAAAAACCAGAGCAGCGCGCCATCGGAAGCCGAGATGAAAAAGGCCATGATCGAGTCGGGCGGCGTACCGGGCGAGGTTAGCGGAACCAACGCCGCCCGCACCCTGACTTACACCGGCGTGGTCAATCACACGGTGTATGAGAACAAGCTGATCGAGATTGCCCATGGCAAACGCACCAGCTGGAACTACGTCTGGGCCGACGCCCGGGCTGCCTGAAACCACGGCGGGGCGGCATGTAGGCCGCCCCGCCGTGTGCGCCATTGATACACCCCCGATACCCGCCTGTAACGCCAAGACACTTGGGCACCCCGCCCCTTGCGCCTAGATTGAAACCCTCAATGGACCGACCGGCTTGGCCGCTCACGGCCCATCGACTGCCCAACACACCACCAAGGAAGAGGGAAACCATGAGCAAGTCAATCGCTGTCAGCCAACAAAGCCAGCAGCTTCACAACGATGTGCAAGAAGCCGTCAAGTCGATCATGGGTGCTACCACCGCGCTGAAATCCACCGATTACAGCCGGGTCTTGAGGTCCGCCCTGGCGGCTTCGCAAAAAACCGTCAGCATCGAAATTGCCCCCGGCGACCTGACCCTGCTGAAGAAGTCCGGCTACAAGCTGTGCTTTGCCAAGAAAGTCGGTACTGCCGACTACAACGTGGTCTGGCAGTCCTACAGTGCCTACCTGAGCAACAACGAATTCAGCTGGACGCCGCTGTATCAGCTGTTCGCCTCCAACGTGTTCAAGGAAAACGTACAAGTCAAAGTCTCGACCAATATCGTCAATATCGGTCTGGGGCAAACCTCGACACTCGATGAGCACGGCTTGCTGAGCCCGGCAGTCACGGGCGGCCCTGAGGTTTCCGTGACGTTCGTCAACAACTACGCGCCGATCCATCCGGGGATCAACCAGTTGTCCACCGGCATCGATGGCAATCAGGTCAGCACGCCGATCTACGTGGCAGTCAACCAGGTGGTCACCGGCAACACCGTACTGACCCCTGTGGAAACCATCCTCGTGTGGTTCGAACAGGATGTGCAGACCAGTACCATGTTCAGTACCTCACGCTCCAAGGCGATCGAAATCGACCTGACCTTCGATAACACCGCAGGTCGCCTTTACGAAGGCGGTCAATGGAAAACCGTTTGACGGACGCAGCGGGGCAACCTCGCGGTTGCCCCGTCTATTCGTCGAACGGCGCTATTCATCGAGTGGAGCTTGGGCAAAATAGCCCGTCAACGACTGGCAGATAGAGGCTGCCAGATCCTCCTGGGTAGCGATGCCATAGGGTTGATTGCGATCGAACTGCGCTGACCAGCGAATCCGCCCCTGCGCCACATCCACCAACCGCAGCGACGCCCGGACCCGCGCCGGCTCGACCCGCACGCTGCCCTCCAGGCAATAGCAGTAACGACCGCCACGCCGGGCATTCGGTGTTTTCACACTGCTGCGCGGCATCCTGATCAACACATGGTTAGCACCGGTCTGTGCCTGTTCGAACGACTCGAACAGTCGACAACTGAGCTCCTCGCACAAGCCGCGGGTAAAGTCATCGCCCTCACGGGTAATGCAAGTAAACGGCTGGATCTGCAAGACAGGATGGCGCGTGGCGCCTGCGTTGGGCCGCAGCCGCTGATAAACCAGGCGATAACAACCAGGCGCAATGCTCAGCCGCACCGGCTCCTGCTGTCCCACGGTGGCGTAATGGCTGGTGAGCTTGCGGCGCAGCCGCCCCACCTGCACCCGCACCACCGGATCGTCACCGGTGCAATACACCGCCGGATCACGACGAAACACGGCGATGCCAATGGCGTGCTCGGTCAAAGGGACATTGGCCGACTGCAGGTCGTGCTCGACCAGAAAGCGCAACAGGCTGCCCATGCGCCGGGACTTGGCGAACAACGGACTCGCCAGCAGCAACGCCAGTACCCGCTCCAGCTCTTCAGGTTCGAGCGACACGGCAGTGCTCTCGGCACTTGCAGGACCTGTGTGTTTGATCACCATTGCCTGCCTCCGTGCAGGTTGCCGACAATCGCTTGCCACTTCCAATGAAGGGTTGTGGGTACGGGAGTCCTACTCCCTGACCACGCTTGAGACCGGCCAAAGGCAGGCCAGGACGTGGCAAGGTCGAAGCTTAGCAGCCGTGATGGAATGGGCAGTGATTACAGGGTGTCGGCCGACGAACGTTCAATCCCAACCCCCGTCAACCCGACGAGCCAAACGCTCTGCATCAGTTATTTATACTCAAATGCCAGCTTAATAATATTTTACCGATATCAGGCTGATCCCTAGTCTTGAGCCCAAGAAATGGCAGGTCGACACAGACCTTTATCCAACTTCGAAGGGCAAAGAGATGACCATTGAAAAAACAATAATAGATACCTTGATTGTCGGCGCCGGCCAGGCCGGCGTAGCCATGAGTGAACACCTGAGCAAGCTCGGCGTGCCGCACCTGGTGCTGGAGCGCAACCGTATCGCCGAACGCTGGCGCACCGGCCGATGGGATTCGCTGGTGGCCAATGGTCCCGCTTGGCACGACCGTTTTCCAGGCCTGGAATTCGACGATATCAGCCCCGATGGTTTTGCCCCCAAGGAGCGCGTGGCCGATTACTTCGAAGCCTATGCCCGCAAGTTCAAGGCGCCGATCCGCACCGGCGTGGAGGTGAAGAAGGTCGAACGTAACGTTGGTCGCCCGGGCTTCACCATCGAGACCTCCCAAGGCGTGATCGAGGCCAGCCGCGTGGTGGCTGCCACGGGTCCCTTCCAGCGTCCGGTGATTCCGCCGATCGCACCGAAAGATGCACAATTGCTGCAGATCCACTCAGCCGACTACCGCAATCCCGGGCAATTGCCCGAGGGCGCCGTGCTGGTGGTGGGCGCAGGTTCCTCGGGCGTGCAGATCGCCGATGAATTGCAGCGCTCCGGCAAGCAGGTCTACCTGTCGGTGGGCGCCCACGATCGCCCGCCCCGCGCTTATCGCAACCGTGATTTCTGCTGGTGGCTGGGCGTGCTTGGCGAGTGGGACCAGGCCGCCATGAAACCTGGCCGCGAACACGTGACCATCGCTGTCAGTGGCGCCCAGGGTGGCCGCACCGTGGATTTCCGTGGCCTGGCCCATGCCGGCATGGTGCTGGTGGGCCTGACCCAATCGTTCAATGGCAGCGTGGCGACCTTCCAGCCGAACCTGGCGGACAACCTGGCGCGGGGCGATGAAAACTACCTGGCCCTGCTCGATGCCGCCGATGCCTACATCGAACGCAATGGCCTGGACCTGCCGGAAGAACCCGAAGCGCGCCATACCTTCCCGGATCCGGACTGTGTCACCCAGCCGATCCTCGAGCTCGACCTGGCCAAGGCCGGCGTGACGTCGATCATCTGGGCCACCGGTTTTGCCGTGGACTACAGCTGGCTGAAGGTCGACGCCTTCGACGACAACGGCAAGCCGCAGCATCAGCGCGGCGTGTCCAGCGAGGCTGGCGTGTATTTCCTCGGCCTGCCCTGGCAATCCCGCCGTGGTTCGTCGTTCATCTGGGGCGTGTGGCACGACGCCAAGTATGTGGCCGATCACATTGCCATTCAGCGGACCTACCTCGAGTACCGCGATGCCGCTGAACGCGAGGCCGAAACCACTCCGGCCGCTCACCAGACCACCGTCAGCGCTTGATATCCGCACGGCGCGTGAACCGCGCCGGCCCCAACTTTTCAGGAGTTCCAAATGGCCACGCCAACCCATACCCGCATCCGCATGTTCAACACCAAGGAAACCTACCCGAACCAGAGCCTGGACAACGACCTGTGCCAGGCCGTCCGCGCCGGCAACACCGTCTATGTGCGCGGCCAGGTCGGCACTGATTTCAACGGCAACCTCGTTGGTCTCGGCGATCCGCGGGCGCAAACCGAGCAAGCCATGCGCAACGTCAAACAACTGCTGGAAGAAGCCGGCAGCGACCTGAGCCACATCGTCAAGACCACCACCTATCTGATCGACCCGCGCTACCGCGAACCGGTGTATCAGGAAGTGGGCAAGTGGCTCAAAGGCGTGTTCCCGATTTCCACCGGGCTGGTGGTGACGGCATTGGGTCAGCCGCAGTGGCTGATGGAGATCGATGTGATTGCGGTGATCCCCGAATAAGGAGCAGAGCCATGACCTTTTCCATCGCCGCCCGCTGCCCCGAAACCGGCCAGTTCGGCATCGCCATCAGTTCCTCGAGCATCGCCGTCGGCGCCCGCTGCCCCTGGTTGTTGCCCGGTGTGGGCGCCGTCTCCACACAAAACATCACCCTGCCCTCCCTTGGCCCGGAAACCCTCGCCCTGATGGAGCAAGGCCTCGCACCCGCCGAGGCCCTGGACAAGGTGCTGACCCGCAACGGCTACAGCCAGTACCGGCAGATTACCGCCATTGACCACCTCGGGCGCACCGCGCACTTCAGCGGCTCGCAAACCCTGGGCAACCACAATGCCGTGTCCGGCGAGCAATGCGTGGCGGCCGGCAACATGCTCGCGGCCCCCGGGGTGATCGAAGCCATGGTCAGCGCCTTCGAACAGGCCGAAGGCCAACTGGCCGACCGTTTGTTGGCGGCGCTGCAAGGCGGCGTGGCGGCCGGAGGCGAAGCCGGGCCGGTGCATTCGGCCGCGGTGCTGGTGGTCGGGGAGCTGACCTGGCCGATCATCAACCTGCGGGTCGACTGGGCCGATGAAGACCCGATTGGCCAGCTGCAAAAGCTCTGGCACGCCTACCGCCCGCAAGTTCAGGACTACATCGACCGCGCCCTGGCGCCCGACAAGTCCCCGGGCTACGGCGTCGCCGGAGACGATCGATGAGCGCCAGCCGCAATCTGCTCGAAACCCTGGTGGCGTTCGACACCACCAGCCGCGAATCCAACCTGCAGCTGATCGAGTTTGTCCGCGACTACCTCGAAGGCTTCGATGTGTCGTGCCAACTGGTCTACAACCAGGAGCGCAGCAAAGCCAATCTGTTCGCCACGATCGGCCCGGCGGACCGGCCAGGCATCGTGCTCTCGGGGCACACCGACGTGGTCCCCGTCGACGGCCAGCCGTGGACTGTCGCGCCGTTCCAGCTCACCGAACGCGAGGGCAAGCTGTACGGTCGCGGCACGGCGGACATGAAGGGCTACATCGCCTGCGTGCTCGCCCTGGTGCCATCGCTGGTGCAGGCATCGTTGCGATTGCCGGTGCATATCGCCCTGTCCTACGATGAGGAAATAGGCTGCCTGGGCGTGCGCTCCCTGCTCAAGGCCCTGGAACAACGCCCGGTCAAACCGATGCTGTGCATCATTGGCGAACCTACTGAACTCAAACCGGTACTGGGCCACAAGGGCAAGCTGGCTATGCGCTGTGACATCCACGGTCACGCCTGCCATTCGGCCTACGCCCCGCTCGGGGTCAATGCCATCGAATACGCGGCCGAGCTGATCGGTGAACTGGGGCGCATCGGCCAACGGCTCAAGGCACCCGAGCAGCATGACGCGCGTTTCGATCCGCCGTTCTCCACCGTGCAGACCGGCGTGATTGAAGGCGGCAAGGCCTTGAACATCGTCCCGGCCGACTGCCGCTTCGACTTCGAAGTTCGCGCCCTGCCCTCACACGACCCGCGCCTGGTGGCGCAGGAACTGCAGGCCTATGCCGAGCAGCACCTGTTGCCGCGCATGCGCGCCGTGAGTGAGCAGAGCGAGATCCGTTTCAGTGAGTTGTCGGCGTACCCCGGCCTGGCCACCGATGCGCGCAGCGAAGCCGCTGAGTTGATCGCTGCATTTTCCGGCTCCCGGGCGTTCGGCACGGTGGCGTTCGGCACCGAGGGCGGCTTGTTTGATGCGGCGGGAATCCCGACGGTGGTGTGCGGCCCGGGCAGCATGGAGCAAGGCCATAAACCCGATGAGTTCGTCAGACTGGAACAACTGCACGGCTGCGATGCCATGCTGCAACGAATGCTGTTGGCGATCAGCAACTGAGGGCTGGCCCAAGGCTCAGGTATAGAGTCGGGCCAGTTCTTCCTGACAGTAATCCACGAAGAGCTGCACCGGCTTGGTCAGCTGCGCCCTGCGCAACCACGCCGCAGACAACCCGGAGCCGGTGACGGCTTCGGCCAGCGGCACGCACACGACTTTTTGCCCGTCATAGGTGTATTCGGAAAACGGCTTGGTCACCAGGATCGAAAAGCCGAAACCCCGCCCTACCATCCCGCGCACCATCTCGATCGAAGGCGAACTGAAGACGATGTTCGGCGTCAGCCCGCGCTCTTCGAAGATGCTCACGAAATAGGTTCGGCTGGGCACCACGTCCAGCAGGATCATCGGCTCCAGCACCAGGTCGTGCAGCGAGACTTTCGCCTGCTGCGCGAAGCGATGGTCCACGGGAAGCAAGGCGTAGGGTTGCTGGGGCGGCATCAGCGCCACGGTCTCGATCGTGCTGTCCAAATCGTGTTCGAAGACCATGGCCATGTCGATGCTGCCGGCGGTCAGCGCTTGCACCAACTCCTGCTGCTCGCCATCGCGAATGCGTATTTCCACCCCTGGCCAGCGTGCCTTGAAACCGGCGATCAGGCGTGGCAGGTATAGCGGTGCCACGGTTTCAAAACAGCCGATGTCGATCTGCCCCGCCACCACGTCATTGTCCGCCAGGGCATTCTGCTCAAATTCATGGGCGACCCGCAGCAGCTCCTGGGCCTTGCGGTAAAACCGCGAACCGCTGGGCGTCAGCGAAACCCCCTGGGCGTGATGACGGATGAACAGTTGCACGCCAAAACTTTCCTCCAGGTGCTTGATCGCCGTCGACACCGAAGGCTGCGCGATATAGAGCTTGCGCGAGGCCTCCGCCACGCTGCCGCAGTCGGCCGTGGTGACGAAATATCTGAGCTGGCGCAGGTTGTAAGCGGCCATGGGGATCTCCGGAAAACACAACATCTGGGTCAAGGAATCGACAGCGCCCACAAGGGTTTTGCGCTGACCTGCGGTCAAGGTTGAACATACCGGAGGCGACCGCCAGCGCGGCATATATTTTTTAAGGTTTGAGGCAACAAACTTACTAATTTATCTATCCCGATCCATTGCACATGATCACTCCAACAAGAAAAGCGTCGTTCGCGCGGCGCTCACCGAAGTACGTCCACGTACTCACTTTGCCTTGGAGTTCGTCATGGTAACCACTGCAACAACGAGCGCCCCGCTCATCGAAAAACACACGATCGGCTACGTGCCGCCGCAAGATCGTCATGGCAAGACGCGAGACCTGTTCACCCTGTGGTTCGGTGGCAATATCGCCCCCTTGCCCATCGTCACCGGCGCCCTCGGCGTGCAAATGTTTCACCTGAATCTGGTCTGGGGCATCGTCGCCATTCTCGTTGGCCATCTGGTCGGCGGCGTGCTGATGGCGCTGCACTCGGCCCAAGGCCCGCAGATGGGCATCCCGCAGATGATCCAGAGCCGCGCCCAGTTCGGCTCCCTGGGCGCGCTGCTGGTGGTGCTGATCGCCGGCGTCATGTACATCGGCTTCTTCGCATCCAACATCGTGCTGGCCGGCAAATCCCTGCACGGCGTGGTCGACAGCGTCCCGGTGCCCGTGGGCATCGTCATCGGCGCCCTGGGTTCGGGCATCATCGGCATCATCGGCTATCGCTTCATCCACGTGCTCAACCGTATCGGCACCTGGGTGCTGGGCATCGGCATCGTGCTGGGCTTCGGCTACATCCTGACCCACGTACAGACTGACGACTTCCTCACCCGTGGCAGTTTCAACATCTCCGGCTGGCTGGCGACGGTTTCCCTGGCCGCGCTCTGGCAAATCGCCTTCGCACCCTATGTGTCCGACTACTCGCGCTACCTGCCGGCCAACGTGCCCGTGGCGGCGACCTTCTGGACCACGTACCTGGGCACGGTGCTCGGTTCCAGCTTGTCGTTCGTCTTCGGCGCCGTCGCCGTACTGGCCACGCCAGTCGGCATGGACACCATGGACGCGGTCAAGCTCGCCACCGGTTCCATCGGCCCGCTGATGCTGGTGCTGTTCCTGCTCAGCGTCATCAGCCACAACGCCCTCAACCTCTATGGCGCCGTGCTGTCGCTGATCACCCTGGTGCAAACGTTCGCCTACCGCTGGATCCCCACCGCCAAGAGCCGCGCCGTGCTCTCGGTCATTGTGCTCGCTGCCTGCTGCTTTGCCGCCGTCGGTGCCTCCGCTGACTTCATCGGCCACTTCGTCGACATGGTATTGGTACTGCTGGTGGTCCTCGTGCCGTGGACGGCGATCAACCTGATCGACTTCTACGCCATTCACAAAGGCAAGTACGACATCGACTCGATCTTCCACATCGATGGCGGGATCTATGGACGCTACAACCCGCAGGCGCTACTGGCCTACGCGATCGGCATCCTGGTGCAGATTCCGTTCATGAACACGCCGCTGTACGTCGGACCGATTTCCGAGCACATCAACGGGGCGGATTTGTCCTGGTTGGTGGGCCTGTTGATTACGTCGCCGCTGTACTGGTGGCTGGCCAATCGTGACAGTGCCTACAAGCGTCGGTTGTCGGGTGGAAAACTGGCCAGCAACGTTTAATCCCGCCAACAAGCCGCAAGACAAAGCCCCGCAGACTCGGGGCTTTGTCATGT
Organism: Pseudomonas sp. LBUM1649; assembly: GCF_059716155.1. Taxonomy (NCBI): domain Bacteria; kingdom Pseudomonadati; phylum Pseudomonadota; class Gammaproteobacteria; order Pseudomonadales; family Pseudomonadaceae; genus Pseudomonas; species Pseudomonas sp. LBUM1649. Next base: position 2,819,476 of record NZ_CP166807.1, on the reverse strand, counting down.
CTGCAACGCGCCCAGCTTCAGCGTGGCCCCTGAAATGAATGGAACCACGCACCTCATCGCGTTTTCGAAACTCTATCGGCGCCGCTTCCCGATCAAACAAAGGTGCCATTGCAGAGGAAATCCCGATGAACTGTCGACTTCTGCTTCTGATTGCCTGCCTCACTCCCGGCCTGGCCGTCGCTGAAGGCTGTGACGTGCTGACGCGATCTCAAAGCCCTTCCGTTCCGGTGGTCGAGACCCACAGCTGTTATGAATACGAAGGCATGCCGGTCAATGCCATCGATTGGTCCTGCAGCAACGAGAGCAAGGAGATGCTCACCAACACCAAGAAAAAAGTCGAACACTGTGCCGATCACTATCAAGCCTCCTGCGTCGCCACGCTGACCCAGGAATCCCTGGCCAACCCGCATTCCACCAGCAAGGACAAGAACAGCAAGTCAGTGAACATTCCCGACAGCGCCCAGGTCACCACGTATTACTACGACGCGCAGCACATTGATCAGGCCAGGATCGATTGCGAGTCCGGTGGCGGTCACTGGAAGACCAAATAGCCCCGGAAATTAAAGAACCCTGGGTTTGCGTGGCCACCTGACTGAATGACTTTCAGGAGGTGACTCATGCAAATAGAAACGCTATGGATCGTAATGCAGTGCATTGACACCTCGGCCGGCTCGTCAGAAGTTCGCCGGGGTGTTCGCGCTAATGATCTCCGCTTCATCCGCCCCGATGTTCCTGAAGCGATGCGGCAATGTTGTCGGAAAGTAATAACCATCACCGGCATTGAGCACGCTGATCTGCCCGTCCACCGTCAGTTCGACGGTGCCACGGGTCACAAGCCCGCACTCTTCCCCTTCCGAATGCACGATCGGCTCTTCCCCGGAACTCGCACCCGGCGCGTATTGTTCGCGCAACAGACGCATCTGCCGGCTCGGCACGGACGCGCCGATCAGCAGCAGGCGCAGGCCGTGGCGGCCAAGGTCAGGCTGTTCGTTGGCGCGGAAGACGTATTGATGCTCGCGCGGCGGTTGATCGAAGGTGAAGAAGTCGGCCAGGGACATGGGGATGCCTTCAAGCAGCTTTTTCAGCGAGCTGACGGAAGGACTGACGCGATTCTGTTCGATCAGGGAAATGGTGGCATTGGTGACGCCGCTACGCCGGGCCAGCTCGCGCTGGGACAGTTTGTAGCTTTCGCGTACTAATTTGAGTCGTGAGCCCGTGTCCATGACAGCCTTATGTGCTTGGTACTTAAGGGTAATGGGGGTGGAGAGCAGGCGTGGATCGCGCCGTTTTCCTGTCCCGGAAACGTGAAAGGCGGCTATTAAATCACGTTTGCTGGTGTTGCTGTAGGAGCAAAGCTTGCTCGCGATAGCGGTCTGTCAAACGACTCAAAGGTCGCCTGATCTGGCGTAATCGCGGGCAAGCCTTGCTCCTACAGGTTGGCTCTGGCACTGCGATAAATAAAAAGCCGGCGACACCTTTAAGGGCCACCGCCGGCGAGGTAAAGCCTAGATGCCGAAACGGTCACGCAGCGAGTAGTACACGGCGCCGAGGGCGGTCAACGGTGCCGAGAACGTGCGCCCGCCGATCATCGGCATGTGTGGCAGGGAGGCAAACGCGTCGAAGCGTTCGGCGTCGCCACGGATCATTTCCGAGATCAGTTTGCCCGCCAGGTGCGAGCAGGTGACGCCGTGGCCGCTGTAGCCCTGCATGTAGTAGGCGTTTTTCTCGATACGGCCGAATTGCGGCATGCGCGACATGGTCAGCAGGAAGTTGCCGGTCCAGCGATAGTCGATCTTCACATCCTTCAACTGCGGGAAGGTCTTGAGGATTTTCGGGCGGATCAGTTGTTCGATGTCGTCCGGCTCGCGCGCGCCGTAGACCACGCCGCCGCCGTAGAGCAAGCGGTTGTCGGCGGTCAGGCGGTAGTAATCGAGCAGGTAGTTGCAGTCTTCGACGCAATACTTGTTGGTGATCAGGCTGCGGGCGACTTTTTCCGACAGCGGCTCGGTCACGACAATTTGCGACCCGCACGGCATGCTCTTGCTGGTCACGCGATTGTCGAGGCCCTGCGGCAGGTAGGCGTTACCGGCGATCAGCAGGTACTTGGCCTTCACCACGCCTTTGGCGGTGCGAATGACGTTTGGCTCGCCGTAGGTAATCTCTACCGCAGCGGATTGCTCGTAGATTTTGCCGCCCAGACGTACGATGGCGGCGGCTTCACCGAGGGCCAGGTTCAGCGGGTGGACGTGACCGCCCTGCATGTCGAGCAGCCCGCCGACATAGGCATCGGAGCCAACTTCGCGACGGATATCAGCCGCGTCAAGCATCTTCAGATTACGGTTGCCGTAGCGCTCCCAGTTGCGCTTCTGTTCGGCCAGGCCGTTGAGTTGTTTCTTGTTCATCGCTGCGAAGATACCGCCCGGGCGGTAGTCGCATTTAATGTCGTATTGCTTGATGCGCGAACGGATGATGTCGGCGCCTTCGAAAATCATGCTGCCGAGGATTTCCGCAGTTTTGTCGCCGTAACGCTCTTCAATCACGTCGACGTCGCGGCTGTAGGAATTGACCAGTTGACCGCCGTTACGACCGCTGGCGCCGTAGCCGACTTTTGCTGCTTCCAGCACTGTCACTTTATAGCCGGCTTCGGTGAGGAACAGCGCCGAGGACAGGCCGGTGTAGCCAGCGCCGATGATGCAGACATCGCAGTCCACCGCTTCTTCCAGGATCGGAAAGTCGATCACTTCGTTGCGGGTGGCGGCGTAGTAGCTGTTGACGTGTTGTTGTTTCATTGTTGTTCTCCGAGGGACGCCGGCAAAACCGGCGCCCACCGCTGTAAAAGAATTAGAGCTTGATCCAGGTCGCTTTGAGCTCGGTGTACTTGTCGAACGCGTGCAGCGATTTGTCCCGACCATTGCCCGACTGCTTGAACCCGCCGAATGGCGCGGTCATGTCGCCGCCGTCGTATTGGTTGACCCAGATGCTGCCGGCGCGCAAGCCACGGGCGAAGGTGTGGGCCTTGCTCAGGTTGCTGGTCCACACGCCGGCCGCCAGGCCGTAGATGCTGTCGTTGGCGATCTGCAGCGCTTCTTGCTCGCTGTCGAAGGTGATCACCGACAACACCGGGCCGAAGATTTCTTCCTGGGCGATGGTCATGGCGTTGGTCACGCCATCGAAAATCGCAGGCTCCACGTAGAGGCCCCCGGTGTCTTCGAGGGTGCGGCTGCCACCCGCGATCAACTGCGCGCCCTGCTCCTTGCCGATGTCGATGTAGCGCAGCACGTTGTCCAGTTGACGTTGATCCACGACCGCGCCGACGGTGGTCGCAGGGTCGAGCGCGTGCCCCGGTTTCCAGCCTTGCATGGCTTCCACCAGCAGCGGGATGAACTGATCACGGATCGAGCGTTCCACCAGCAAACGCGAGCCGGCGGTGCAGACTTCGCCCTGGTTGAAGGCAATGGCGCCGGCGGCGGCCTGCGCTGCGGTGCGCAAGTCCGGCGCATCGGCGAACACCACGTTGGCGCTCTTGCCACCGGCTTCAGCCCAGACGCGTTTCATGTTGCTTTGCCCGGCGTAGATCATCAGTTGCTTGGCAATCGCCGTGGAGCCGGTGAAGGCCAGCACGTCAACGTCCATGTGCAGCGCCAATGCCTTGCCGACGGTGTGGCCGAAGCCTGGCAACACGTTGAACACGCCTTTGGGGATGCCGGCCTCGAGCGCGAGCTGCGCAATGCGGATCGCTGTTAGCGGCGACTTTTCCGAAGGCTTGAGGATGAACGAGTTGCCCATCGCCAGGGCCGGGGCGAATTTCCAGCTGGCCATGATCAGCGGGAAGTTCCACGGCACGATGGCCGCGACCACGCCGGCCGGTTCGCGAGTCACCAGGCCAAGCTGATCGTGGGGCGTGGCGGCGACTTCGTCGTAGAGCTTGTCGATGGCTTCGGCGGTCCAGCGGATCGCGTTGGCGGTCGCCGGAATGTCGATGGCCATCGAATCGCTGATCGGCTTGCCCATGTCGAGGGTTTCGAGCAGCGCCAGTTCTTCCTGGTTGGCCAGGATCAGATCGGCGAAGCGGATCAGGATGCGCTTGCGCTCGGCCGGGGCCAGTCTGGACCAGACGCCGGATTCGAAGGTGCGACGGGCAACGGCGACGGCGGCGTTCGCGTCAGCTTCGTCGGTGCTGGCAACATTGGCCAGAAAGCGACCGTCCACCGGGCTGATGCATTCGAACGTGGCGCCGCTGGCGGCTGCACAGTATTGGCCGTCGATGAAGGCACGGCTTTCGATGTTGAGGGACTGGAAGCGTTGCTCCCAGTCGCTGCGAGTGTTTGTCATGGTTGTGACTCGACGCAGGGGAATAGGTGATCGCAATACCTGTAGGAGCAAAGCTTGCTCGCGATAGCGGTGTGTCAGGCAACATCAATGTCGATTGATCCGCCGCCATCGCGAGCAAGCTTTGCTCCTACAGGTTTTTGTGTCGGGCACCGTGCTGTGGGAGCGAGCAGGCTCGCTCCCACGGTTGATCGGTGTTGTTCGTTTTAAACGGTGTGCAAGTACCAGTTGTACTCAAGGTCGGAGATGGAGTTCTCGAACTCGGCCAGCTCGCTTTCCTTGCACGCCACGAACACGTCGATGTACATCGGGTCGATGTATTTGGCCATGACTTCGCTGTCGTCCAGCTCGCGCAGGGCATCGCGCAGGTTGTTCGGCAGGCTCTGCTCGTTCTGCTCGTAGCTGTTGCCTTCCACCGGGGCGCCCGGCTCGATCTGGTTGGTCAGGCCGTGGTGCACGCCGGCCAATACCGAGGCCATCAACAGGTACGGGTTGGCGTCGGCACCGGCCACGCGGTGCTCGATGCGCACGGCGTCCGGTGAACCGGTCGGCACGCGGACCGCCACGGTACGGTTGTCGACGCCCCAGCTCGGCGAGTTCGGCACGTAGAACTGTGCGCCGAAACGACGGTAGGAGTTGACGTTCGGGCAGAGGAACGCCATCTGCGCCGGCAGGGTCTCGAGCACACCGCCGATCGCGTGTCGCAGCGCGGCGTTCTGCTCGGGATCCTCGCTGGCAAAGATGTTGTTGCCTTCCTTGTCGAGAATCGAAATGTGCACGTGCAGACCGTTACCCGCCTGGCCCGGATACGGCTTGGCCATGAAGGTGGTGTCCATCTCGTGGTCGTAGGCGATGTTTTTCACCAGACGCTTGAGCAGCACTGCGTAGTCGCAAGCCTTTATAGGATCGGCCACGTGGTGCAGGTTGACTTCGAACTGCGCCGGGGCGCTTTCCTTGACGATGGCGTCAGCCGGGATACCCTGCTCTTTCGCGCCTTCGAGGATGTCCTGCAGGCAGTCGACGTATTCGTCGAGATCGTCGATCAGGTACACCTGGGTCGACATCGGACGCTTGCCGGACACCGGCGAGCGCGGCGACTGCGGACGACCGTTCACGTTGTCCTGGTCGATCAGGTAGAACTCCAGTTCGAACGCGGCGCAGATGGTCAGGCCCATGTCGTCGAACTTGCGCACCACATTGGCCAACACTTCCCGCGGGTCGGCGAAGAACGGCTGGCCTTCGAGTTCGTGCATGGTCATCAGCAGTTGCGCGGTCGGGCGCTTCTGCCATGGCTCGATGCTCAGGGTGCCAGGGATCGGGTAGCAGATCCGGTCGGAGTCGCCGATGTCCAGACCCAGGCCGGTGCTTTCCACCGTGGAGCCATTGATGTCCAGGGCAAACAGGGACGCCGGCAGGTTGATGCCTTTCTCGTAAACCTTATGAAGACTGGTGCGTTCGATGCGCTTGCCGCGCACCACACCGTTCATATCCGCAATCAGAAGGTCGACGTACAAAACCTCAGGATATTTCTTAAGGAATGCGTTTGCTTCGTTGAGTTGAACGGTACGCAGAGGGACCGACATGATGCACCTATTAGCTGTTAATTATTATGTTCACCGCCCTTTCACGTAGCCAGTCAATCCGAAAGGCAAAGTGAAGTCAATAGCGAACAGCCAGCCTTTAAACGTTTATTTTCGGGCCTCTCAGAGGCACGAGAGTGCCAAATCATCCTTGGAACACGCGTAAATCCTCAGCTTTGGACGTGCGGCGTTTAGAATTTTTTACATGAGAGTTGTTAATTAAAATCAACAAGGCTAAGCTCCAGAAAAGCTCGTCCAAGTGTGAAACTTCGAGGTGATAAAAATGGCATTCAAGCCATTGATCGGCGTTACTGCATGCGTCAAACAGATTGGCCTGCACCCCTACCATGTCAGCGGCGACAAGTACTTGCGTGCTGTCAGCGTTGCCGCGCTTGGGCTGCCTGTGGTCATTCCTTCCTTAGGCGGACTGACCGAAATCGAAGACCTGCTACCGCAGCTCGACGGTCTGTTGCTGACCGGCTCGCCATCGAATGTGGAACCCTTCCACTATCAAGGCCCTGACAGCGCTCCCGGCACCGAACACGATCCCCAGCGGGATCGCACCACCCTTCCCCTGATCCGCGCGGCCATTGCCGCCGGCGTTCCGGTACTCGGTATCTGCCGGGGCTTTCAGGAGATGAACGTGGCGTTCGGCGGCAGCCTGCATCAGAAAGTCCATGAGCTGCCCGGCTTCCTCGATCATCGCGAAGCCAACCATCCCGACCTCGCGGTGCAATACGCACCGGCGCATGCCGTCAGTGTGCAGCCCGGTGGTGTGTTCCAGGCGCTGGACCTGCCCCCGGCGTTCCAGGTCAATTCGATTCACAGCCAGGGCATCGACCGACTCGCTCCCGGTCTGCGCGCCGAAGCGCTCGCGCCGGATGGCTTGATCGAGGCGGTCTCGGTGGAGAACAGCAAAACCTTCGCCCTCGGTGTGCAATGGCACCCGGAATGGCAGGTTCTTGAGAACCCGCCGTACCTGAAAATTTTCCAGGCGTTTGGCGAAGCGTGCCGACAACGGGCGGCGCTGCGTAACTCGCGCTGACTTAGAACACTAAAACCAATTTACTGCCCCCGTGAGTCAGGCGGGCGTGCCTTTGCGCGCCCGCCACTCACGACAACAACACACTGCAATAACAACAAGTACCGCAGCCAGGACGGCGGCACCGGATAAACCCGGGGTGGGAAACGCAATTCCCTGTAGGAGCGAGCATGCTCGCGATGGATGTCCGGACACCGCGGGCATTCAGACTGCCAGCGTCATCGTTGGCGACCATCGCGAGCATGCTCGCTCCTACAGAAGAGGCAGCGTCGACCGTGAAGCCCCGGGTTTGCAATCAACTATTAAGTCAGGCCGCGTTGGCCCGACGACAGAAACCTGTTGGGAGTTTCACATGGCAAACGCCTCCAGCATCTACAGGAAGGCTCTTGAAGGTCACCAGGCACCGAAAAAGGTGTTGGTGAAAGTCGACCGCGTCACCAAGAAGTTCGACGAGACCACTGCAGTGGACGATGTGTCCCTGGAAATCCATCAGGGCGAAATCTTTGCCCTGCTCGGAGGTTCCGGTTCCGGTAAATCGACGCTGCTGCGCATGCTCGCCGGCTTCGAGCGCCCGACTGAAGGCCGCATTCTGCTCGACGGCGTCGACATCACCGACATGCCGCCCTATGAGCGGCCGATCAACATGATGTTCCAGTCCTACGCGCTGTTCCCGCACATGACGGTGGCGCAGAACATCGCCTTCGGCCTCAAGCAGGACCGTTTGCCCGCCAGTGAAATCGATGCCCGCGTCGAAGAGATGCTGCGCCTGGTGCACATGACCCAGTACGCCAAGCGCAAACCCCATCAGTTGTCCGGCGGCCAGCGCCAGCGCGTGGCATTGGCCCGCTCCCTGGCCAAGCGTCCAAAGCTGTTGTTGCTCGACGAACCTATGGGTGCGCTGGATAAAAAGCTGCGTTCGCAGATGCAGCTTGAACTGGTCGAGATCATCGAGCGCGTCGGCGTGACCTGCGTCATGGTGACCCACGATCAGGAAGAGGCCATGACCATGGCCCAGCGCATTGCGATCATGCACCTGGGCTGGATCGCCCAGATCGGCAGCCCGGTCGACATCTATGAAGCCCCGGTCAGCCGCATGGTCTGCGAATTCATCGGCAACGTGAACGCCTTCGACGGCACCGTGGTGGAAGACCTGGAAGGTCACGCGATCATTCACAGCGCGGACCTGGAGCAGAAGATCTACGTCGGCCACGGCGTCAGCACCTCGGTGCAGGACAAGTCGATCACCTACGCCATTCGCCCGGAAAAGCTGCTGGTCAGCACCGTCAAGCCGGACACCCGCTACAACTGGTCCAGCGGCAAGGTGCATGACATCGCCTACCTCGGCGGTCACTCGGTGTTCTACGTCAAGCTGCCCGGTGGCAAGGTTGTGCAATCGTTCATGGCCAACGCCGAACGCCGTGGTGCACGTCCGACCTGGGACGATCAGGTCTATGTGTGGTGGGAAGACGACAGCGGCGTGGTACTGCGCGCATGAGAACCTTCAATCAGCAATTCCTGCGCCTGGTGCCCAGCGGACGAAAGCTCGTCATCGGCATCCCGTTCCTTTGGCTGTGCCTGTTCTTCATGCTGCCATTCTTCCTGGTGATGAAGATCAGCTTCTCGGAGGCGGCCCTGGCCATTCCGCCCTACTCGGAGATCTATACCTACGCCGAGCAGAAATTCAATCTGCTGCTCAACATCGGCAACTACACGCTGCTGGGCGAAGATGAGCTGTACCTCTCGGCGTACCTCGGTTCGTTGAAGGTCGCGTTGCTCAGCACGCTGATGTGCCTGGTGATCGGTTTTCCGATGGCCTACGCCATCACCAAGACCCGCAGGGAAGCGCAAAACGTCCTGCTGCTGTTGATCATGATGCCGACCTGGACCGCGATCCTGATCCGTGTTTACGCGTGGATGGGCATCCTCAGCAACAACGGTCTGCTCAACGGTTTCCTGATGTGGACCGGGCTGACCGATCACCCGATCGAGATCCTCAATACCAACACCGCCGTCTATATAGGGGTCGTTTACGCTTACTTGCCGTTCATGATCCTGCCGCTGTACGCCAACCTGGTCAAACACGATCAGAGCCTGCTGGAAGCGGCATCGGACCTGGGTTCGAGCACCTTCAACAGCTTCTGGAAAATCACCGTGCCGCTGGCCAAGAACGGCATCATCGCCGGCTGCATGCTGGTGTTCATTCCGGTGGTTGGCGAGTTCGTGATTCCGGAACTGCTGGGCGGTCCTGAGACCCTGATGATCGGCCGTGTGCTGTGGCAGGAGTTCTTCAACAACCGCGACTGGCCGGTGGCGTCTGCCCTGGCGGTGGTGATGCTGTTGATTCTGATTGTGCCGATTCTGCTGTTTAACCGCAGTCAAGCCAAAGAGATGGAGGCACGGGGATGAAACGCTTCGGATTTTCAAAGTTCATGTTGATTTTCGGCTTGTCGTTTATCTACCTGCCGATGCTGATTCTGGTGATCTACTCGTTCAACGCCTCGAAGCTGGTGACGGTGTGGGGTGGCTGGTCGTTCAAGTGGTACGCCGGCCTGCTCGACAACTCGCAACTGATGGGCTCGGTGGTGCGCTCTCTTGAGATCGCCTGCTACACCGCGATTGCCGCGGTGGCACTGGGGACCCTGGCTGCATTCGTGCTGACGCGCGTCACCCGCTTCAAGGGCCGCACCCTGTTCGGTGGCTTGGTGACCGCACCGCTGGTGATGCCGGAAGTGATCACCGGTCTGTCGCTTTTGCTGCTGTTCGTGGCCATGGCGCAGTTGATCGGCTGGCCGATGGAGCGTGGCATCGTCACGATCTGGATCGCCCACACCACGTTTTGTGCCGCCTACGTGGCGGTGGTAGTCTCCGCCCGCCTTCGCGAGCTGGACCTGTCCATCGAAGAAGCGGCCATGGACCTGGGTGCTAAGCCGTTCAAGGTGTTTTTCCTGATCACCATCCCGATGATCGCGCCGTCACTGGCGGCCGGCGGCATGATGTCGTTCGCCCTGTCGCTGGATGACCTGGTACTGGCGAGCTTCGTCTCGGGCCCGGGTTCCACCACCCTGCCGATGGAAGTGTTCTCGGCGGTGCGCCTGGGCGTGAAGCCCGAGATCAACGCTGTGGCCAGCCTGATCCTGTTGGCCGTGTCGATCGTGACCTTCATGGTCTGGTACTTCAGCCGCCGTGCCGAAGCCAGCCGTAAACGGGCGATCCAGGAAGCGATGGACCAGACTGCAAGCGAATCGTGGCAACAACCGAAAAAGCAAATGGTAGAAGCGACGGCCTAGTGCCTTGCTGCCTTTGTGGAGATGGAATTTAACTGTGGCGAGGGGATTTTTGTGGCGAGGGGATTCATCCCCGTTCGGCTGCGAAGCAGTCGTAAACCTGTGAACTGGGTGTACCTGATACACCTCGGTTGCAGGCCAGGGGGCAGCTTCGCAGCCCAGCGGGGATAAATCCCCTCGCCACAAAAATCCCCTCGCCACAGATTTTGTGTTCACTGCTTTGCGTAATTTGAATAAAAAAGAATGGAGTTGTACCGATGAAAATGTTTGGCAGGACTCTGCTGACACTGTCCTTATTGGGCGCGATCGCCTCGGGCGCCCAGGCCAATGACAAGGTTCTGCGCGTCTACAACTGGTCGGATTACATTGCGCCAGATACCGTCAAAAAGTTCGAAGACGAGACCGGCATCCGCGTGACCTACGATGTGTTCGACAGCAACGAAACCCTTGAAGCCCGTTTGCTGGCGGGCAAATCCGGCTACGACATCGTCGTGCCGTCCAACAGCTTCCTGGCCAAGCAGATAAAGGCTGGCGTCTATCAGGAACTGGACAAGTCGAAGCTGCCGAACTGGCAAAACCTCAATCCGGTGTTGCTGAAAAACGCCTCCGCCAGCGACCCGGATAACGCCCACGCCTTCCCGTACATGTGGGGCTCGATCGGCATCGGCTTCAACCCGCAGAAGGTCAAGGAAGTGCTCGGCGCCAACGCCCCGACCAATTCCTGGGATCTGCTGTTCAAACCGGAAAATGCTGAAAAACTCAAAGCCTGCGGCATCAGTTTCCTCGATTCGCCAACCGAGATGATCCCGGCGGCCCTGCACTACCTGGGGTACCCGGTGAACGATCAGGACAAGGCGCACATCGCCGAGGCCGAAGCACTGTTCATGAAAATCCGCCCGTCGGTGGCGTATTTCCATTCGTCGAAGTACATCTCGGACCTGGCCAACGGCAACATCTGCGTGGCCGTCGGTTACTCCGGCGACGTGCTGCAGGCCAAGGCCCGCGCCGAGGAAGCCGGGAACAAGGTGAAGATCGACTACAGCATCCCCAAAGAAGGCGCCGGCAGTTTCTACGACATGGTCGCCATCCCGCGTGATGCCACCAACGTCGAAAACGCCTACCTGTTCATGAACTTCCTGATGCGTGCGGACATCATCGCCGAGATCACCAACAACATCGGCTACAGCAACGCCAACGCGGCCGCGACGCCGCTGGTGGATGAGGCGATTCGCAACGATCCGGGCTCGTACCCGTCGCAAGACGTGATGGCGACCTTGTATGCCATCCCGGACATGCCGATTGGCGTGCAGCGGGTGATGACCCGGGGCTGGACCAAGGTGAAGTTGGGAAACTAGTTCGCTTTGGAAAAATGCTGCATCTGATGCCGCCATCGTCGGAACGCCGCCCGGAGCAAGCTCGCTCCCACAGGGGGACCGCATTCCATTGTGGGAGCGAGCTTGCTCGCGATGGGGCAAGCACATCCGACAGAGATGCCTGCTTTCCCGATTTACTTTCATGCAGCGCCTTACCACCGCTGCATCCCTCACCTGGCTCCTCGGTTAAGGTGAAGTTTGGCGCCCTCGGGCGCCTTTTTTTGTGTTGGATCAAGCGCCGCCCAACGGCCACTCGGCCAGCGCCCGGTAGCGGCCCTTGTGCGATTCGAACAACGTGAAGCGCTCGGCTCGCAGGAAAAACTCGGGTGGCGTGGCGGACTCCGGAACCGGCGCCCGATAGTCACGCGCCAAGGTCAAATGCGGGCGAAATTCCCGTGGTGCATCCGCAAGGACAAAGGGCAACAAGGCCTGCTCCAGGTCATACACCAGCCGCAACAACTCAGGCGATGCCTGCTCGGGCGCCAGCACCAGTACCCCTGCCCTGCGCCACACGTCCAGGCGATCAAGCTCCACGGTCAGGCGTTCGCCCGACGTGCGCACAGACGCGGCAGCCGTGCAGATGTCGGCAATCTGCGCGATCCCGACCGAACCCAAAAACTTCAAGGTCAGATGAAAATTCTCGACCGGCACCGGACGCCCGCTGCGCAATTGCAAGGCGCTGCGCCATTGGGCGATGGCCTTGCGTTGTGCCGGTGCGCAATCCAGCGCAAAAAACAGCCGTTTGAATGGTTCGCGGGATTCGTCGCTCATTCGTGGCACCTCCTGACATCCAAGTTATAGTTCATGCAAGCAATTCAACTGGAGGGGGCCATGCGAGAAATCATCAGCAAAGAGCCATGGTGGGCCGTGCCACCGAAACCCGGTCAAGATGAGTTCGAGCTCGAATGGGGGTGGCTGGTTCACTACAACGAAGGTGAGCCGCGCTTCGAGTTCGTCAAGGAACGGCCGACAGACCGCGAGATTCGTAATCGCAAGAGTTGCAGGATCACCCCGGTTTCCGAGTGATCCTGCGGCAGGTACTCAGGCTTTGACGATCATTTGAAATCCGCCGAAGATCATGCGCTGGCCATCGAACGGCATCGGATTGACGTCCGGCTGCATCCTTGGATCGACCATCATTTTTTCCATTCCGGCATCGCATGTAGCCTTGTCCGGCCAGATGATCCAGCCAAACACCACGGTTTCGTCGTCCTTGCGTTTCACCGCCATGGGAAACGAGGTGACTTTGCCGTCGGGCACATCCTCGCCCCAACATTCGACGATACTGAGTGCACCGTTCTCCTTGAAAATGCTGACGGCGATTTCAGCGTGCGCCTTGAATTGTTCGCGGTTGGCGGTAGGGACTGCTGCTGCAAAGGCATTGACATAGGACATGAGCATTCTCCTGGGTTCACGGGTTGATCTGCTGGTTAGTCGACTGGCTCGGCCGCCATTCGACATGCCCGGCATCCAGACCGACCGGCGGTTCAGCGCTGCTGGCCAGACTGCCTTCGATCTGCCCCGCCATGTACAGGGTCCCGGCCATCACACCGGTCGTCGGGTTCTGCACCAGTTTGGTCCATGCCTTATCGAAGGTGTTGCCCAGGCTGCTGCGAATCAGCGCTTCGCTGTCCGGCCGGTCGTTGGCCTGGATGATCGCCCGCACGCCCGCAACCCCGACGGAGATCAACGCACCGGCCAGCTTCCCCGCTGCCGCTGCTACCGCACTGGCCGCCCCGCGCGGGGCCATCTCGGCTTCAATCCGTTGACTGGCACGCTTGGCCACTGGCGCCATGGCGGTGTCGGTCGAACCAACGCCCTTGTCGCCACCCGCCTTGTGGACCTTGTCAACCAGCGCGGCGTACGCCGGCAACGTGGTCAGCTGCTCGGTGTGTACGACCTGGTAAAGCGAGGCGTCCCTGGCAGAGGGTGGCCCGAGGGCAATCGCGGGAATTTTCCGAATGCGCCCATTGAGTTGAGCCATCGGCACGCCATGGCGTTGGGAAATCTTCTGCAGTTCTTCCTTGAGAATGTCCAGGTAGAACGCCGCTGCCAGGGTGAGGATCGCATCCGGATCAACCTCAAGCGCCGCCGGGGCCAGCACTTTTTCCTGGTACTTCTCCAGCAGATAAGCCGCCAGGCGCTTTGCCGAGGCATCTTGCTCGCCTTTGGAACTACTGATGGAGTACCAACTGACTTTCATCGACAGCCATTCCTGGGTCCAATAACTGCTGAACCAGGGAATGAAGTTTTCTTCGGTCAGCTGATAGACCCGCGTGCGCCAGTAATCCATGGCTCCGCGCGCGTAGATTTTTGCCTGTTCGGTGGCCGATTGCGAGGCATCGATAATCTCCCGGTCCACTTGTTGCCAGGTGCTCGGGGAAATCATTATCTGCGGCACTTCCACCGGCGCAGGCGGGGCCGTGACGCATCCCGCCAACACCAGCAGCACGACGATCAGCGAACGCAGGTTCAAGATCGCGGTTTCCTAAAGTGTGAGCCGAACGGGATGTTCGGCGCTCGAAGCACCTGGTTTGAGTATAGGTGGCGGCTGTTGCCCGCTCAGAACTGATAGTGCTCTTGAGGCCGCCATCGCGAGCAAGCTCGCTCCCACTTATATCGGGTTGGAACACCATTCTTGTGAACACCCATAACCCCTGTGGGAGCCAGCCTGCTGGCATGAGGCCATCAAGAACACCCTCGCCATCCGACCATCACTCGCATCGATATTCACCATCGTCACGAATGCCTTCCGCCCAGCGACCGACAGCGTAGGATCAATTCCAACCCAACACCAAACCCTGTAGCGGAGGGTCAAACCATGCTGATCCATCTCCTGACCTGCCTGGCCCTGACGGCCTTCACGTTGAGCGTGTTCGGCTGGTTCGTCCTCTGCGAGGAGCGCACGTCATGATCAACAAAGTCACCCTGGCCGTGAGCTTCCCGGTGTTCGGCAACAACTACTATTCGCAGCAATTCGAGTCTCGTAAAGTATTGACCCTGGTGTTCGACGAAAAATTCGAAGCGCTGCTGATTCCGGCAGCCGGTCATCACTTTAATAACGAAGTGGTCGGGCTCAACGATCAGTTCCGCTTTCTCAACGATGTGCTGGCCGAGCATTTGCTGGCGACTGAGTTCACCGCTACCACCCGTCGCAATCACTTCTGAGCAGAGGCTTATTGCGCACAAACTTCCCGAAGGCAACCACGCAGCCAGCGATGCACCGGGTCGGCATCCAGCCGCGGATGCCAAAGCATGGCCACGGTAAATTCAGGCAGTGACAATGGCAGCACAAAGCTGTGCATACCAGACCGCAGATTGGCGGTATGCCGCTGCGGCACACAGGCAATCAGATCGCTCGATCGGGCAAGCGCCAGTGCGGTCGAGAAGCCGGCGACCATGGTCACGATGTGCCGCTGCAGACCGAGCAACTCCAGGGCTTCGTCGATTGGCCCCTTCTCCAGTCCCCGCCGTGACACGCTGATGTGACTGTGCGCGGCAAATCGCGCGGGCGACATCTCACCGTCGCACAGCGGATGCCCCGCGCGCACCACGCCGATGAAGCGATCGCGGAACAACCCTTGGGTAGGCAGTTCCGGGCTCGCGGCCTTGCCCACCACCCCCGTTTCCAGATCGACCATGCCGTCGCGCAGTGCCGTGCTGTCCTTGTCGGGCTTGTGCACGAAGCGCAGGCGTATGCCCGGCGCTTGTTCGGCGACGCGGGAGATCAGCGCGGCGCCGAAGTTTTCGACAAAGCCTTCGCTGATGCGCACGGTGAATGTGCGCAACACGCGCATGAGGTCGGGTTGCTCGGCCGGGCGCAGCACTGTTTCAGCCTCCAGCACAAGCTGACCAACCCGCTCCCGTAACTCCAGCGCGCTCGGCGTAGGCACCAGGCCGCGGCTGGCCCTGACCAGCAGCGGATCGCCGGTGGTTTCGCGCAATCGCGCCAGCGCCCTGCTCATCGCCGATGGACTGAGGCGCAGGCGTTTGGCGGCGCGGGCGACACTGCCTTCTGTCAGCAGCGCATCAAGGGTGATCAGCAGGTTGAGATCGGGTATGGACATGCGTGGCCCCAGGGTCGAATGACATGGCGTTGCATGCACGTATTAACTGCAATACGTGCGCCTTCCGCCATGTTAGGCCCGAGGGTAAATTTGGGTCGCCAAGGGCAAGACCGGCGGCGCCATGGGTCTGCTGGGAACAATTTCGGCCATTGGCACCGCGATGGGCCCGGCGCTCGGGGGTGTGCTCATCGGCGGATTCCGTTGGCGCTCGATTTTCCTCATCTGCGTGCCCCTGGGCCTGTTGACATGGCTGCTCGCGCAACGCTACCTGCCCGAGGATCGCCCGGCGCAGACCGGGCGTACGGGTATCGATCCGCTGGGCACGCTATTACTGGCCCTGAGCCTCGCCGCCTATGCCCTGGCCATGACACTTGGACGCGGTCACTTCGACCTGCCGAATATCGCCCTGCTGCTGGTGGCCTGCCTGGGACTCGGGTTGTTCGTCAGGGTTGAAGCGCGAGTCGCGGCACCGCTGGTGCGCCTCGCCCTGTTCCGCGATGCCCGACTCAGTGGCAGCCTTGCCATGAGCCTGCTGGTGACGACAGTGATGATGGCGACGCTGGTGGTCGGGCCGTTCTACCTGTCGCAGACGCTGCGGTTGACGGCTGTCGAGATCGGGCTGGTGCTGTCGGTCGGTCCGTTGGTCGCCGCACTGACCGGAGTGCCCGCCGGGCGCATCGTCGACCGTTGCGGTGTCCCTGGCATGACCCTCGCCGGGCTCCTGGGCATGGCGTTCGGCTGCTTCATGTTGTCGGTCGTGCCCGAAACGTTCGGCGTCGGCGGCTACATCGCGCCCATGGTCGTCGTCACCCTGGGGTATGCGGTGTTCCAGACCGCCAACAACACCGCCGTCATGCTCGACGTACCGCCCGATCAACGCGGTGTAGTGTCCGGCCTGCTCAACCTGTCGCGCAATCTGGGGCTGGTTACCGGGGCTTCGGCGTTGGGCGCCGTGTTCGCCCTGGCCTTAAAGGCGGTCGACATCGGCACCGTGCATCCGCAGGCCATTGCCAGCGGCATGCGCACCACCTTTCTCGTCGCGCTGGGGCTGATCGTCGTCGCCTGCCTGATCGCGTGGCGCAGGCAGGCTGACGCTCGGTAGAGGCGCTTACTGCTCCAGTATCACCAGCGGGGTGTCTTTCTTGACGATGTAGGTCGCCAGTTCCGACGCCTTACCCTGGCCGACGTTCTTGGCCACGTGGGCGGTACCGGCCGGAATGTACAGGGAGTCTCCGGCCTTGAGCGTAACGCTCGGTTGCCCTTCGAGTTGATATTCGAAGGTGCCGTCGATGACGTAGGCAACTTCTACCCCGGGGTGTGAGTGTTTCGGCGACACCACGCCCGGATCGAAATCAACGCGCACCTGGATGACTTCGCGCCCGGCGACGTCAAGGTCGCGGCGCACCAGGTCCGTACGCTTGAGACCGGCCTGCCAGTTTTTTGCCGGCGGCTGGCCAGCCTCCTCGGCTTGGGCAAGGCCGGTGAAAGCACCGAGTGTCGCAGTGACGAGGGCAACGCCGAGCAGGCCTGCCGCGTAGCGGTTGTGGGTTCGGGACATGTTGATTCTCCAATGTGTGCAAGGTAAAAGCCGTTGTGCGGCTGTTGCATTTCGCGCTTGCCGTGTATCGCCTGCGTGTCCAGCCACCCCGGTTTTTGTATGTGAACGTAGCGTTGCGAACGGTGGATACGTTGCGATACACCGTCATGCCTTGCGCGCAGTGCTGACCAACCCGTCCAGCCAATCGATCTGACACCCCACATCCAATACGCATTTTTGAGCTGCTTGCCAGCTATGGCGGCCTGATAGCCGACCTGGATTTTGTTGACCGCGTACATATCCATTCCTGCGGTAACGGCCACCTATGGTTTCGCTCATACAGCGAGTCACTTGGAAGAGCCTGTAGGAGCGAGCTTGCTCGCGAAGGACGACAACGATAACGTGCGCTGTCTGAGTGACCACGTTGTCCGGACGTTTTTCGCGAGCAAGCTCGCTCCACAGGGCCCGCCGCGATGGGCCATCCTTGGCCCAGCGCGGCTAAACCGGCATCCATGCCGGTTTACCCACTCCGCAGAACCTCCACTCGGCCTCTCGAGGGGCAAGAAAATCAAAAGCCAAAGCGAGGCGGCCTACCGGCCGGCCTGATCTCAGGTGAGCGCGATCCCATGCTCGAGTTCTGCGCCCGCCATCAGATCCTGCCGCAGGTCGAGATATTTCCCATGAGCCAGGTCAATGAGGCCATCGATCACCTGCGCAGTGGCAAGGCGCGTTACCGCGTCGTGCTCGATGCCAGTAAATGACGCAAGGCGCGTCGGGGCATCCCGATGCGCCTTATCTGAAGTCATTGAGCGGCGGCTGTCGGGAAATGGACTGGAGTCACTGGGCGGTGGAAGCCGGCATTGATGTCGGCCAGTAGGATCAGGGGATGAACTTCTCCGATCCCGGCCTCTTGCTGGATGCCGCTTGCGCGGGGCTCGGCATTGCGCTGGTCAGCCAGTTACTGAGCCGGCAAGCCTGCGCCAACGGCTTGTTGCAACCGCTGGTGGAACAAACCATCCGCGGGCCGAATTGGGCCCTGCTGACCCATCGTGACAGTGAGAACAGTGCACGAAGCTTCAGCGATTGGTTGATGCGCCATCTGCAACAGTATTAGCCAATGGCACAGTAACCCTTACAATCACCGCACTTCGTCTACCCTCAAAAGGCGCCTGGCCGCTACCCATGCGTGCCAGGCACCTGGAAATACTTGCGCTAATGAACCGGAGAACTTTCATGCTCAAACGCACCCTGGCATTGGCTGTCGGCTTGACCCTGTCGCTTTCCACCCTGCTGGCGCAGGCTGCCGACACCTTGAAGGTCAGCGCCATTCCGGATGAAGCCCCCACCGAACTGCTCCGCAAGTTCCAGCCCCTGGGCACTTACCTGGAACAGCAATTAGGCATGAAGGTCGAGTTCGTGCCTGTCAGCGATTACCCGGCCGTGGTCGAGGCGCTGGCCACCGACCGGATCGACATGGCCTGGCTGGGTGGTTTCACCTTCGTCCAGGCACGCCTGAAAACCGGTAATGCCATTCCGTTGGTGCAGCGCGAACAGGATGCCCAGTTCACCAGCAAGTTCATCACCGCTGACCCGAACGTCAAATCCCTCGCCGACCTCAAGGGCAAGACCTTCGCCTTCGGGTCGGTGTCCTCGACGTCTGGCAGCTTGATGCCGCGCTATTTCATGCTCCAGGACGGCATCAAGCCGGAAACCTTTTTCAGCCGCGTAGGCTACTCCGGTGCCCATGACGCCACCGTTGCCTGGGTCCAGGCGGGCAAGGTCGACGCCGGTGTCCTGAACGCCAGCGTCTGGGAAAAACTGGTCAAGGCCGGCAAGGTCGACACCAGCAAGGTCAAGGTATTTGCCACCACGCCGGCCTACTACGACTACAACTGGACCGTGCGCGGCACCCTCGACCCGGCGTTGGCGGCGAAGATCAAGGCCGCCTTCCTGGCGCTCGATCCAGCGAACCCTGAGCAGAAAGCGATCCTGGATTTGCAGGCCGCCAGCCGCTTCATCGAGACCAAGCCTGAGAACTACAAAGGTATCGAGGATGCCGCACGCGCCGCCGACCTGCTCAAATGACCTTGCACCTGACCCGGGTCAGCCTCACCCACGCCAACGGCGTACAGGCGCTGCGCAGCCTGGACTTGCACATCGAAGCTGGTGAACAGGTCGCCATCATCGGCCCGTCCGGCGCGGGCAAGTCGAGCCTGCTCAACATCCTCGCCACCGGCCTGCGCCCTGGCAACGGCGAGTTGCAGGTGCTGGGTGAACACCCCTGGCACCTGTCGGCCCGCCAGCGCCAACGCCTGCGCGCGCGCATCGGCCTGGTGCATCAAGCGCCGCCGCTGCCACCGCGCCAGCGGGTGATCACCGCGGTGCTGGCGGGAAAAATCGGTCAATGGGGGTTGGGCAAGAGCCTGTTGAACCTGGTGCATCCGCTGGATGTTCCGGGGGCTCGCGCGGCATTGGCCAGGCTGGACCTGCACGATAAGCTCTTCGCCCAGTGCCAGCAATTGTCCGGCGGTCAACTGCAACGCGTGGGCATTGCCCGGGTGCTGTACCAGGCACCCGAGGTTTTGCTGGCCGATGAACCGGTATCGGCGATGGACCCGGTGCTGGCCGGCCATACGCTCAAGGTCCTCTGCCAGCATGCGCGGGAGCACGCCGTCACCCTGGTCGCCAGCCTGCACGCAGTGGAACTGGCGCTGGCGCACTTCTCGCGGATCATCGGCTTGCGCGACGGCCAGATCCTCTTCGACCTGCCGGCCAGCGCCGTCGACCGCGAGCGGCTCGACACGCTCTACGCGAACGAGCAGTTGCAGCCCTCGCCAGCCCCGGTTCCCCCTTTGAGCGTGCAGATTCCCCGATGCTGAGCCGTGACACCCGCGACCCCGCCACCCGGCCACGCCTGCTGCTGAGCCTGCTGGCGATTGCCCTGTTGTGGCCGGGCATGCGCTTCAGCGAACTGGACCTGAGTGTGTTGCTGGCCAGTGACAGCCAGAGCGAGATGGGCCGCTTTGTCGCGACCTTCTGGCCGCCCGCCCATGGCACAGAATTCCTCCAGCTATTGTGGCAGGCGACCTTGCAGACCCTGGCCATCGCCACGGCCGGCATGGCCCTGGCACTGCTGCTGGCGATCCCCGCCAGCCTGCTGGCCAGCCGCGCGCTGTCGCTGTCGGCAGCGTCCCGCGCCGGTCGTCCGAGCCATTGGGGGCAACTGTTGCGCTGGCCGGTGCGCGGCGTGCTGATTTTCCTGCGCAGCGTGCCGGAAATCGTCTGGGCCCTGCTGTTCGTGCGCGCCGTCGGCCTCGGTCCGACTGCCGGGGTCCTGGCCATCGCCATTACCTACAGCGGCATGCTGGGCAAGGTCTACGCGGAAATTTTCGAGTCGGTCGACCAGCGCCCCGCCCACGCGCTGCTGCAAGCCGGCAGTGGCCGGCTCGCGGCGTTCTGCTACGGGATTTTGCCCAATGTCGCGGCGGAACTGTTGTCGTACACGGTGTACCGGTGGGAATGCGCGATTCGAGCTTCGGTGGTGATGGGCTTCGTCGGGGCCGGTGGCCTGGGCCAGCAAATCGACCTGTCGATGCGCATGTTCGCCGGCGGTGAAGTGGCCAGCCTGTTGCTGACCTTCCTCTTCCTGGTGCTGCTCGCCGATCAACTGAGCCGGCTGATGCGCTGGAGGCTGGCATGAAGCGCCTGGTCAACCTGCTACTGGTGCTGTGCATCGGCGCCGCGGTGTTTGCTTCGTTCCGCTACCTGGGCATCGACCTCGGTGAACTGGGCGCCAGCGGCAACCTGAAACAGATGGCCGCTTACGTGCAGCGTTTTCTCAGCCCGGACCTGAGCACCGGGCATTTGCAGGCCATTGCTCGCGGCGCGCTTGAAACCATTGCCATGTCGGCACTGGGCACGCTGTTGGCGACGGTGTTCGGCTTGCTGCTGGCGCTGCCGGCGGCCGGTCGATTCGGCTGGCCAATGCAAGGTTTGTCGCGCCTGATGCTCAATGCCTTGCGCGCGATTCCGGAGCTGGTGTGGGCCGTGCTTATGGTCCTGGCCGCCGGGCTCGGCCCCAATGCCGGCACCTTGGCCTTGGCGCTGCACACCACCGGTGTGCTCGGCCGGCTGTTTGCCGAAGCACTGGAAAACACCCCGCCCGAACCTGCCAATGCGATGCGCCTGCAGGGGGGTAACGCCATAGAGGCGTTCTGCTATGGCACCCTGCCCAATCTGTTCCCGCAGTTGCTGGCCTACATCCTGTACCGCTGGGAGAACAACATCCGCATGGCCAGCGTGCTTGGCTTCGTCGGTGCCGGTGGTCTGGGGCAAATGCTTTACTTCAGTCTCAGCCTGTTCCAGGAGGCCCAGGCCAGTACGGTCATTCTCGCGATGCTGGTGTTGGTGTTTGCCGTCGACACGCTGAGCAGCTGGAGTCGCCAGCGTTGGGTGAAGGCATGACAATTTGTATCAATGTGTATTGATCGCTGGCGGACGTACACAGCGATACACAACCGTCGGTTCAGGACACATTCGCCTGACATGGAGATGAAACAGTGGGCGGGTCGCACTTCAGCCAGGGCTGAAGCACCCCAACCACAGCAGGAGCCTTGCATGATCAATCAAATCGAAACCGTCCTTTACACCGGCAAGACCGTCGCGACCGGCGGCCGTCAAGGTGAGTCGCGAAGTGACGATGGCCGCCTGGATATCAAGCTGTCCCCGCCCGGTTCTTCCGGTAGCGGCACCAATCCGGAACAGCTGCTGGGTGCGGGCTGGTCGGCTTGCTTCATCGGTGCCATGGGCAAGGCAGCCGCTGCGTTGAAAGTGAGCTTGCCGGCTGACGTGAGCGTTGCCACCGAAGTGGATCTGGGCAATACCGGCAACGCCTACTTCCTTCAGGCGCGCCTGAATGTCAGCCTGCCGGGTCTGGACCCTGTCCTGGCCAGGACGCTGGTGGACGCTGCCCATCAGACCTGCCCGTACTCCAAGGCAACCCGTGGCAACATCGACGTCACGATCAACCTGGTGTAACGCCGTTATTGAACATTTGGTAAATCAGACAGACAAACAAATGCCCCGAAGGTCGGGGCATTTGATCTTGGCTAGCTGCATCGATACAGCTGCACAAGTAGGCTTCAAGAGCCAAGTAGGTGGCCAGCGCTGGTCTCTGGCTTACGAGGTTTATCAGGACTCTCACAGAAACAGCTATAGACGCTGCCCTGCTTCACACGGCTTAAGGGCTGGATCTCAGCGCGGAGATCTTTCTAACCGTGTACCCTTCGGAGCGCGCCCCACGCGTCCTCGCTATCCGCTTGCGCATCAGTCTGCGTTTTCACCTACAACTTCAGATTAGCAAAACACTCAGGGTGTGGGTCGGTATTTTTAGATCGATTTCGTCCTGTGAAAAGCAGCGCAGTTCGGAAAAATAATATTGCCTATTACCCGCATCCGGTCATTCATCGGATTGACGAAATCTGTTGATCCAACCCCATTACTCTCGACATTGCGCTGTGAATTTGCACATTTTGCTGCATTGACGCAGCACTTGATCATCGTGACCGCGTTCTTGCCCCCTGTTCAATGGCTTTTGAGTTGGCATGCGATATGCCCTTACCAGACTGCCCTGGCATTTTGTGTGCCCAGGTCCCATTAGCCGAATCGAGCCGATCCACCGATGGATATCCTGAATTTGCTGGTAAATAAAGCCCAGCCCCTGACCAGTACCGTCGCCGCCGACGGACAACTGCTCGGCCTGTCCTTGAGCCTGAGCGATCAATTGGGCTATGCATCTGAAGAGCTGCTCAATCAACCGATAGAACGGGTATTGAGTGTCGAGTCGCTGCGCACGGTGCAGGCACTGTTTGCCAACCCGCCCGCCGATGAACTGATCCACAGCCTGGAACTGACCCTGATTCGCCGCAACGGCGGCCTGCTGCACGTGATTGCCAGCGGTTTGCTGCAATGGCGCGACGTGCAGCCGGCACGCCTGCACCTGTTGATGATTGCGCTGGGTACGCTGGGGCACCGGCTGCGGGAAATGCACAACGCCAATGAGGTGATGAACCAGATGCTGCAAAGCGCCAAGGTCGCCTACTGGTGCATCGAGTTCGCCGAGGCGGTGGACATCAACCATTCCCCGGATGAAATCGTCCGCCAGGTGTTCGAAAACGACTCCCATTGGCGCCTGTGCAACCGTGCCATGGCCGAGGTCTACGAGATGCCGTCGGATGTCGACTTCAACCAGCAACCGGTGCGCCTGTACTGGCCGCGCAGCCCGGCCAACGAAGAATTCGTGCGGCGCCTGATCGAGGCCGGATTTCATGTCGATGGTGCACTGTCGGTGGATCGCCGCCACGATGGCTCGCCTGCCTACGTGGAAAACGACGTCAGGGCCACCATCGTCAATGGCCAGCTGTTGCGCATGTGGGGCAGCATTCGTGACGTCAGCCAGGAGCTGCGCATGCAGCACGATGCCGAGCAGCGCATCGATGCCTTGCGTCGGGTCTTCGATGCCGTGCCTGACGCGGTGCTGGTGATCGATGAACACCTGCAACCGCAATGGCGCAACGCAGCCTTCGAGGACACCTTCGGTATCACCCATGGCGCCGGTATCGCCCGTTTGCTGCTGGACCATGCCTTGCCCGAACGCACCTGGCACAGCCTGCCCCTGCCGGACCTGAGCGGGCGCGATTTGAACTTCAATGTGCATTGCTCGCGCATCCTGATTCGCGAAGGCGTGGCCTGGCGCGTGGCGGTGTTTCGTGAAAGCCAGGGCGTTCGCCGCCCCCAAGAGTTGCACCCATGAAAGATACCAACCTGCCGCCCACGTTGCAGATGGGCATGCGCTCCTCGGTCAATGTCAGCAGTGAAGTACTGGGCGCGCTGCTGGAAACGCCCGCCTTGCATGCCTTGCTCGACAGCTTCAGCGAAGCGCTGATCGTCACTGACGGCGAAGGCCGGCTGCGCTTTATCAACCTGGCCGCCGAACGCGTCAACCGGCTGTCAAAACAGCAAGCCGTGGGGCTGTCCGAGAGTGATTTTTTCCAGCGTTCGGCGTTGAACTACGACGACTTCCTGGCAGCGCTGAACCGCGGTGGCAACAGTGCGTTGACCCGCTCCCGGGAAGGCCGGGTGCTGCTCAGCAGTACTCACGCGATCCCCACCGGCGCCTACGAAAAACCGTTCAGGATGCTCACCCAGAAAGACTTCGACGCCAGCCAGCCACAGCGTCGGGCATCGCTCAACACCCGGCCGCTGGAGCCGCAAGGCCTGCGCGATCCCCAGGACAACGCCCTGCACCTGTCACCGCAGCTGTCGAGCATCGCCGACACCGGCGTGCGGGCTTTCCGTCGGCGCGCGCGCCTGTTGCTGCTGGGAGAGCCGGGGGTCGGGAAGACCGCCATCGCCCGGCACATTCATCGCGCGGCCGGTTGGGGGGATCGTCCGTTCATCCACGTCAATTGCGGGAGCATCCCGGAGAGCCTGTTCGAGTCCGAGATGTTCGGCTACGAGCGCGGTGCCTTTACCGGCGCGCTGGCGGGCGGCAAGCAAGGCTATATCGAAGCGGCGTCGGGTGGCACGTTGTTCCTCGACGAGATCGGTGAGATCCCGCTGCACGTACAGGCCAAGCTGCTGAAATTTCTCGAAGACAGCACCATCCAGTCGGTCGGCTCGCCCCTGAGCAAATCCGTGCAGGTACAGGTCATTGCCGCCACCAACAAAGACTTGCGGCATCTGGTGGATATGGGTGAGTTTCGCGCCGACCTTTATTATCGTCTCGCCGTGCTGCCGGTGGAAATTCCGCCGCTGCGCCAGCACAGGGATGACTTGCCGTTTCTCATCGACATCCTGCTGAGCCGCATCAATGGCGATCGTGTACCGTCCCTGAGCCTGTCCGCCGGGTGTCGCAAGCGCCTGATGAGCTATGACTTCCCGGGCAACATTCGCGAGCTGGTGAACATTTTCGAACGCTTGGCGGTGCTTGCTGACGATGAGGCGCAGGAGCATCATCTGCCGGCCGAACTGCTTGCGCCGGTGCGTTCCCAGGAACAGTCAGCCCCCTTGGTCGTGCAGGATGAAACGCCGGAAGACCCGCAGCAAAACCTCAAGCTTCAGGTTCAGCATTTTGAACGGCAGGTGATCTTGCGCGCGGTGCATCTGTGTGGAAGCAAGCGCAAGGCTGCGCAGCATTTGGGGATTGATATAGGAACGCTGATTCGCAAGCTGCAACGCGACTGACTTGAGGGAGTGGTCGGCGTACATATCCATTCCTGCGGTAACGGCCACTTATGGTTTCGCCCTTACGGCGAGTCCCTTTTTCAAACGCCTGTACGCCAAAAAGGAACCAAAAGGCTTTGCCCCACCACTCGGTGCCTCGCTGTGGCTCGGCATGCCCGCACTCCGGCATTGCTCCGTGGGTCGCCGCGCAATGCCTGCGTTCGGCCATCGTGGTTTAACGGGGCGCCCAGATCTAAAGCCAAATCGAGGCGGCCTGACAGCCGACCTGGTTATGGATTCGTGCGCTTTGATCGTTCCCACGCTCCGCGTGGGAATGCATCCTGTGACGCTCCGCGTCACCGTTGCGCACGGCTCACGTCATGCGTCGTCAGCGGAACGCGGAGCGTCCCTGGCGGCATTCCCACGCAGAGCGTGGGAACGATCACAACGCGCACAGACCTGCAATCAGGTCGGCTGTAAGGCCGCCTCGCTTTGGCTGTTGCTGTTGCTTTGGCTTTTGATTTTCTTGCCATATCGAGAGGCTTCGTTCCGGTTCTGCGCAGTGGGCAAACCGGCATGGATGCCGGTTTAGCCGCGCTGGGCCAAGGATGGCCCATCGCGGCGGGCCCTGTAGGAGCGAGCATGCTCGCGATGGTCGTCAACGATGACGCTGGGCACCTGACACCCCACGGTGCTCTCAGGTTCATCGCGAGCAGGCTCGCTCCTACAGGGCTCTTCCAAGTGACTCGCTAATGAAGAGCGAAACCATAGGTGGCCATTACCGCAGCAATGGATATGTACGCCGCAGCTTATCCAGAGCCCCCCAAAAAAAACGCTGCAAAAACGCCTACAACCGTTGTTATTTCTGCTTACACTTTCCCACCCGAAAAATACTTACCCCTTTAAAATCAACACCTTAAATATTTGGCACGACCTGTGCTCCTGCTATCTGCAACCCACCATCATTGGGCTTTGCATCTGTGCCGACATTTCACCCGTCGAGCCGATAGCCAGGAGGAATAATAAGAATGTTGATCACCGGGATCAAAAGTCGGCCGGTTTACGACCGGTTGCAACCCCTGCCGGGAGGTATCCGGCACATCATTGCCGGGCAAGGCAGTGGCGGTCGCGCCATGTTGCGTTTGCTGGACGAGATGGCCGGGCTGGACCGGCCGGTCACCTTGCTGTACTCCCAGGAGTCATTTTCCGGCCAGGACTTCCTTGCCCAATTGCAGCAGCACCCAGGCCACCAATTGCGTGTGTACGCCAGCAACCAGGCATTGATCGACGCCCTCGATGACCTGCTCGGCGACGCAAGAATGGGTACCCGCCTCTACCTCGCCGGGTCCGAAAGCTTCCTCGGCAGCGCCATGCAAGTGGCCACCCGTTTCGATCTCAATCGCGACGAAGTGCTTCGCGAGCACTCCGGCACGCTGGTGCGCCGGGTCTGGTGCGTGCACTGCGACACCTACACCGAGAACGTGATCCAACGCCTCTACGACTGCCCCGGTTGCAGCCTGACGCTGGTGGTGCGCGACCACTATTCCCGGCGCCTGGCGGCATTCCAGGCGGTCAAGGCCGATGCCGAAGTCCCGGGCGAATTGCCCCCAGCCGAGGAGCTCGATACATGAGCCAGAACAATGGGACTTTGAATCTGCGGGTGGCCCGCATCGAATCGGTGACCCCGCAAATCAAGCGCTTCACCCTGGTATCGCCGAGCGGCGCGCACCTGCCAGCGTTCTCCGGAGGCAGCCACGTGGTGGTGCTCATCGCCAATCCGAACAATACGCTGCGCAACCCCTACTCGCTGCTGAGTTCGCCCTATGACACCAGCAGCTATCAGATCGCCGTGCGCCGGGTGGAAAGCGGCCGCGGTGGTTCGATCGCGCTGCACGACAGTGTCCGTGAAGGCGACCTGATCGAAGTTACGCCACCGGTCAATCTGTTTCCGCTGATCAAACAGGCACGCCTGCACCTGTTCATTGCCGGAGGCGTCGGTATCACCCCGGTGATCTCCCAGCTGGAGGAGTTGCGCCTGAGCAAGGTGCCCTTCGAACTGCATTACGCGGTTCGCGGCGATGAACACGCACAGCTCGGCAAAGAGTTGCAGGACACCTACGGCAAGCAGGTCCACCTGTATCGCAAAGGCATCGAAGCACGCATGGACATCGGGCAGATTCTCGCCGATCGCCCGCTGGGCAGTCACGTTTATGCCTGCGGCCCGGACAGCATGATCGACGCCACCCTGGCGTGTGCCCGCGAGCTGGGCTGGACCGACAGTCACGTGCACTTCGAGCGGTTCCTCGAGCAAAGCAGCGGCGGCGAAGCCTTCAGTTTCACCCTCGGTCGCAGTGGCGCAACCATTGAGGTCTCGCCTGACCAGACCATGCTTGAAGCGGTGGAGGCAGCGGGCTACAGCATGCCTTACCTGTGTCGTGGCGGCGCCTGTGGCCATTGCGAAACCGAGGTCCTGGAACTCGACGGCGAACTGCTGCACAGCGATGACTGGCTGTCGGACGAAGACAAGACCAGCCGCAAGAAAATCATGCCCTGCGTATCCCGCGCCAAATGCAATCGCCTGGTCATCGACCTCTGATCGACGGAAGACATAACAATGAATATCAAATTCAATCCCGACGAAACCTACCGCGACGACTACACCTTCGCCAACAGCCCAGAGACCATCGCCCGCGCGCCCTTCCCGTTCCCCGATGACGACTACATGTACTCGATGAACCTCGAGCCTCATGTTTCGGTCGGCGACGGCGCCTTCCGGGCGGCGTTCGATATCGACGAGCACTACATCAGCGAATGCCGGGACCGCGCCATTACCCTGGAGAAAGACCCGGGCATGCATTACGTTTCGGCGCCGCACATGATGGAGGCGCAGTGGGACCTGCTGGAGCTGATCATGGAGTCCTACGCCCGCGACTACCCACAGTACTTCACACTGTCCCGTGAAGGCCGCCAATGGCACTGGATCAACCGCCTGCTGGACATCGACGATCACTTCACCTTCGGCGACCCCGCGACCCTGCCGTATGAGCCGATGGAATACGTGACCCGCCAGGCCCAGGGCGACTGGGTATTGCAGGAAGAACGCGACGGTACGCTGTATTGGGGTGCCGGGATCGCCACCCAGCGCGCCGACTACTCGCTGCGCTTCAACCTCGGCATGAGCTGGGAGGAATTCCACGGTCCGGTGCCGCTGGTGAAGGAAATCGGCATGCTCGACCGCGCCCTGAAATTCCTTCTGCGCCTGCGCACCGGCCACCCGGTGCGTCGCCTGAACTGGTCGCTGACGGTCAACCCGCGCCTAGAGGTGTCGGCCGAAAGCCTGCCCGAATGGGCACCGGACCGGACCATCGTGACGGCCGAAAACGCCGGCAAACTGGTGTACCTGCGTATCGAGCTGCAACCGCTGCACCGCCTGCCGCGCAGCAACGCCATTGTCTTTCCGATCCGCACTTACCTGCTCAGCCTCGAAGACATCGCCACCAACCCGGCATGGGCGCGGCGCATGCATCGGGTGCTGCATGACTTGAATCAGCAACTGGTCGATTACAAGGGTTTCAGCAGGTATCGCGATGCGGCCGTTGAGTGGCTGTCGCAGTACGACGATGGGCGCGATAGCGAAACCAAGAAACAAGCCTGACCTCGGGCCTGCTGTTGCTGTAGGAGCAAGGCTTGCCCGCGATGGCGCCCTCGAGATCGCTATCGCGGGCAAGCCATGCTCCTACAAGTCCGGGGTGTTCAAAACAACAAGCCCGAAACGGGCATTAGCGGGCCAACCCGCCAGCACCGCAATCCACTGCCATTGATAATGAGGAAATAACATGAGTGGCTCATCCAACACGCGTGCAAGCAGCGCCGATCAGGACGCGGAACAACTGCGCGCCCTCGGCTACAGCTCGGATTTCAATCGCAGCATGAGCCTGTGGGAGAATTTTTCCCTGGGCTTTACCTACCTGTCGCCGGTCGTCGGGGTCTATACCCTGTTCGGCTTGTGCCTGGCCGCCGGCGGCCCGCCGATGTTCTGGTCCTACCTGCTGATCGGTGCAGGGCAAATGCTGGTTTGCCTGATTTTTGGCGAAGTGGTGTCGCAGTTCCCGATTTCCGGGGGTGTCTATCCCTGGGCCCGTCGTCTGGTGGGCAAGCGCTGGGCGTGGATGGTTGGCTGGGTCTATGCCTGGGCGTTATGCGCCACCATCGCCGGGGTCGCGGTGGGTGCCGGGCCGTACCTGGCGATCATGCTGGGCTTCAATCCCGGCCCGGAGGCCAACATCTGTATTGCCCTGGCGATCATCCTGCTATCCACCGCGCTGAATCTGGTGGGCACCAAGTTGCTGGCGCGGGTGGCGATGTTCGGTTTTCTCTGCGAGCTGGTCGGCGCGATCCTGGTCGGTGGCTACCTGCTGGTCTTCGAACGTCATCAACCGATCAGCGTGCTGTTCGACACCTTCAACCTTGAGGTGAATGGCTCGTACCTGCCGGCCTTCCTCGCTGCATCCCTGGCTGGCCTGTTCCAGTACTACGGCTTCGAGGCCTGCGGCGATGTCGCGGAAGAAACCCCGAACCCGGGCAAGCGCATTCCCAAAGCCATGCGCATGACCATCTACATCGGCGGCGCGGCAGCGATGTTCGCGTGCCTGGCGTTGATTCTCTCGGTGCCGGACATGGCCAAAGTGCTGGCCGGTGAAGACACCGATCCAGTCGCCACGATCCTGGCCAATGCCTTCGGCCCGGTCGGTTCGCGCCTGGTCATGGCGGTGGTCATGGTGTCGTTCATCTCCTGTGTGCTGAGCTTGCAAGCAGCGGCCAGCCGCCTGTTGTTCGCCTATGCCCGGGACGAGATGATCGTCGGCAGTTCGCTGTTCAAACGCCTGTCGGCCAACCATGTGCCGTCGTTCGCGCTGCTGGTCAGCGGCCTGGTGCCGGCGGCGATTGTCTGCCTGGGGATTTTCATGGCCGATGCCGTGGCCACTATCGTCGGTTTCGCGGCGATTGGCATTTACGTCGCCTTCCAGTTGATCGTGGTCGCCGCGCTGATCGCCCGCGCCAAGGGCTGGCGCCCGAACGGTCAATTCACCCTCGGGGCCTGGGGTCTGTGGGTGAACCTCGCCGCACTGATCTATGGCGTGTGCGCCATCGTCAACATGGTCTGGCCGCGCTCGCCGGATGCAGCCTGGTACATCAATTATTCGATGATCCTGACCACGCTGGTGGTGATGGGTGCGGGCCTGGTCTACATGCTGCTGGGCAAGCCCTACGACAAAGGCACGGCGCCGGCGGGGGATGCTTGGAAGTTTTCAAAGCCATTGGCAAAACCTGCTGATCTTTCCGGAGCTTCAGTAAACAGATCAGCGATCTGACAACGATTACCCCCTGTAGGAGCGAGCATGCTCGCGATGGTCGTCAACGATGACGCTGGGCACCTGACACCCATCGGTGCTCTCAGGTTCATCGCGAGCATGCTCGCTCCTACAGGGGCCGGGTTTCAAAACAAGAACTGCTTTGAAAAGGACAAGAACATGCAAACCCAACTCTTGATCAACGGCCAACTGCTCGACGGCGAAGGCCCCGCCCAACCGGTGTTCAACCCGGCGCTGGGTCGCGTGCTGGTGGAAATCAACGAAGCCAGCGAAGCCCAGGTCGATGCCGCCGTGCGTGCCGCCGATGCCGCGTTCGACAGCTGGTCGCACACCCCACCCAAAGAACGTTCGCTGCTGCTGCTCAAACTCGCCGACGCCATCGAAGCCCACGGCGAAGAACTGGCCAAGCTGGAATCGGACAACTGTGGCAAGCCCTACAGCGCCGCGCTCAACGACGAGATCCCGGCGATTGCCGACGTGTTCCGGTTCTTCGCCGGTGCCAGCCGTTGCATGAGCGGCTCGGCCGGGGGCGAATACCTGCCCGGCCACACCTCGATGATCCGCCGCGACCCGGTGGGGGTGATCGCCTCCATCGCGCCGTGGAACTACCCGCTGATGATGGTCGCCTGGAAAATCGCCCCGGCCCTGGCCGCCGGCAACACCGTGGTGCTCAAGCCGTCGGAACAAACGCCGTTGACGGCGTTGCGCCTGGCGCAACTGGCGTCGGAAATCTTCCCGGCCGGTGTGCTCAACCTGGTATTCGGCCGTGGTCCTACGGTCGGTAGCCCGCTGGTCACCCACCCGAAAGTGCGCATGGTGTCGCTGACCGGTTCGATCGCCACCGGCTCGAACATCATTTCCAGCACCGCCGACAGCGTCAAACGCATGCACATGGAACTGGGCGGCAAGGCCCCGGTGATCATCTTCGACGACGCCGACATCGACGCCGCCGTCGACGGCATCCGCACCTTCGGTTTCTACAACGCCGGGCAGGACTGCACCGCCGCCTGCCGCATCTATGCCCAGGAAGGGATCTACGACAAGTTCGTGGAGAAGCTCGGCGCGGCCGTCAGCAGCATCAAGTACGGCTTGCAGGACGATCCATCGACCGAGCTCGGCCCGCTGATCACCGCGCAACACCGCGACCGCGTGGCCGGGTTTGTCGAGCGCGCCGTGGCACAGCCGCACATTCGTCTGGTCACCGGAGGCAAGGCCGCCCCGGGCAATGGCTTCTTCTTCGAACCGACGGTGCTGGCCGACGCGCAGCAGGACGACGAGATCGTCCGTCGCGAAGTGTTCGGGCCGGTGGTGTCGGTGACCAAATTCAGCGATGAAGCGCAGGTGCTGGGCTGGGCCAACGATTCGGACTACGGCCTGGCGTCGTCGGTATGGACCGCCGACGTCGGCCGCGCCCATCGCCTGGCGGCGCGCTTGCAGTACGGCTGCACCTGGGTGAACACGCACTTCATGCTGGTCAGCGAAATGCCCCATGGCGGGCAGAAATTGTCCGGGTATGGCAAGGACATGTCCATGTATGGGCTGGAGGATTACACCGTTGTGCGGCATGTGATGTTCAAGCACTAAAAGCATCGCGAGCAAGCTTTGCTCCTACAGGTTTTGTGTCGTTCACATCACCGGGGTGCGCTACAAAACCTGTAGGAGCAAAGCTTGCTCGCGATGGCGGCACACCCAATTCCCAGCCCTGCGCTACAGCGTTCTCTGGCTATTGCCGATGCCCTTGGCAATGTCGATCCCCCAGTCCATCGCCGCTTCCATGTCCAGCATATGCGGTTGTGGATCGTGGTTTTCGTCAATGGCCGAGCCGTCCGGTCGATAAACCCCGATGAACATTCCCAAAGAGCCGTCCTTCAGTATCTCGGCCTTGACCTTGATGCTGCATCCGTTCGAAAGCGTCTCCTTGTGCTCCACATGGCGCTCAGTCATTGCTGTTTTCCTCCTGCGGCTGGTTTCGACCTATGGGCAATGCTAGCTCAGACACCTGCGTAGCGCTGATTGAGGCGACGGAGACCGCGCCCTGACAGCGGCGTAATGCCACCTATACTACAGGCCACCTCCCCCCCCCAAGGGGCTGCGCTCCCAACAATAAAAAGCAGAGGTGGAACATGGTCTGGCAGCAAATCTACGATCCGTTCAACAACCCGTTGCTTTCAACCCTCATGGCAGCCGTGCCGGTGGTGGTGATGCTGGCAGCCCTGGCCTTCTTCCATGTCAAGGCACACCTGGCGGCACTGCTCGCCCTGGCCTCGGCCCTGGTGATCGCGATTTTCGCCTTCGGCATGCCCGCCGGCATGGCCGGGTCGGCCGCGCTGTACGGTGCCGCCAACGGTTTGCTGCCCATCGGCTGGATTGTGTTAAACATCATTTTCTTGCATCGCCTGACGACCGAGAACGGCTCGTTCAAAGTGCTGCAGGACTCTCTGGCGCGGATCACCGACGATCGCCGCCTGCAATTGCTGCTGATCGCCTTCTGCTTCGGTGCCTTTTTCGAGGGCGCAGCGGGGTTCGGTACACCGGTGGCGGTGACCGGGGCGATCCTGATCGGCCTGGGCTTTTCTCCGCTGGCCGCGTCGGGCCTGGCGCTGATCGCCAACACCGCCCCCGTGGCCTTCGGTGCCTTGGGTACACCGATCATCACCCTGGCCAAAGTCACCGGGCTCGATGAAATGGAGCTGTCGATGATGGTCGGTCGGCAACTGCCGTTCTTCTCGGTGATCGTGCCCTTCTGGTTGATCTGGGCCTTCGCGGGCTGGCGCAAGATGGTGGAAATCTGGCCGGCGATCCTGGTGACCGGGATCAGTTTTGCCGTTCCGCAGTTCATCGTGTCCAACTATCACGGGCCGATGCTGGTGGACGTGATCGCCGCGCTGATCTCCATGGCCTGCCTGACGGGCTTCCTGAAAGTGTGGAAACCGGCCACCGTGCATACCTCCGCCGCACTGTCCGGGCGCGTCGACAACTCGGCAATCGCCGAGGAGCACGACGAAAAGCCGGTCGCCAGCGCAACCTTTGCCAGCGATGCCAAGCCAGCGGTGATGCGTGCCTGGATGCCGTGGATCATCCTCACCGTCTTCGTTTTCGCCTGGGGCACCCAGGGCTTCAAGAATATGTTCGATACTCGCCCGGCGATTGATCCGGCCACCAGCACGGCCAAACTGGACCCCCAGGGTAAACCGCTGCGTGAGGCGAACCCGATTTTCGCCCCGACCCTGACCTTCACCACGATTCACCAGCAGATCGAAAAGGTTCCACCCGTGGTGCCTGCGGCGAAAACCGAAGAGGCGATCTACAAATTCACCTGGTTCACCAGCACCGGCACCGGCATTCTGCTGTCGGCGATCCTCGGTGGGCTGTTGATGGGCTACTCCATCCCGCAATTGATTCACCAATACCTGCGAACGCTGTGGGTGGTGCGCTACTCACTGATCACCATTACCGCGATGCTTGCCCTGGGCTTTCTCACCCGCTACTCGGGGCTGGACGCGACCATGGGCCTGGCCTTTGCCGCGACAGGGATTTTCTATCCGATGTTCGGCACCCTGCTGGGCTGGCTCGGCGTGGCCCTGACCGGCTCGGACACCGCCTCCAACGTGCTGTTCGGCGGCTTGCAAAAGGTGACCGCCGAGCAACTGGGGCTCAGCCCGGTGTTGATGGCTGCCGCCAACAGTTCCGGCGGGGTCATGGGCAAGATGGTCGACGCCCAGTCGATTGTGGTCGCCTCTACCGCCACCCGCTGGTACGGCCATGAAGGGGAAATCCTGCGCTATGTGTTTTTCCACTCGATTGTCCTGGCGATCCTGGTCGGCGGCCTGGTGACGTTGCAGGCCTATGTCGCGCCGTTCAGTCATATGGTGGTGGGCGGCCATTGATCGGACAGCCCGGGCAATCGCCCAAATGCTGTTCACTGTAGGAGCGAGCATGCTCGCGATGGTCGTCAACGATAACGCGTGTTTACTGAATAAACGCAGCGTTCTTGAGTCCATCGCGAGCATGCTCGCTCCTACAGTGAACAGCATTACGGCAATCGCCCGGGCTTTCATGAACGGAGTATCGTAAAACGACTATGAACATTCTCTACGATGAACGCGTTGATGGCGCTCTGCCAGAGGTCGACAAGGCCGCGATGTTGCAGGCCTTGCGCACGCAGTTGCCGGATCTGGAGATCCTGCACCAGCAGGAAGAACTCAAGCCGTACGAATGCGACGGGCTGAGCGCCTACCGCACCACGCCGATGCTGGTGGTGCTTCCACGCGACATTACCCAGGTACAGGGCGTATTGCGCCTGTGCCATGAACGCCAGGTAGCGGTCGTCGCCCGGGGCGCCGGTACCGGTCTGTCCGGCGGCGCATTGCCCTTGGAAAAAGGCGTGCTGCTGGTGATGGCCCGCTTCAACCAGATTCTGCAGATCGACCCCGCCGCCCGTACCGCCAAGGTTCAGCCGGGGGTGCGCAACCTGGCGATTTCCCAAGCCGCCGCACCGTTCAGCCTGTACTACGCACCCGACCCGTCCTCGCAAATCGCCTGCTCCATTGGCGGTAACGTCGCCGAAAACGCCGGCGGTGTGCATTGCCTGAAATACGGCCTGACCGTACATAACCTGCTCAAGGTGGACATCCTCACCGTCGACGGCGAACACCTGACCCTGGGCTCCGACGCCCTGGACTCCCCCGGCCTTGACCTGCTGGCTTTGTTCACCGGCTCCGAAGGCATGCTCGGGGTGATCACCGAGGTCACGGTCAAGCTGCTGCCCAAACCGCAGTCCGCCAAGGTGCTGCTGGCGGCATTCGACTCCGTGGAAAAAGCCGGCCGCGCCGTCGGCGACATCATTGCCGCCGGTATCATCCCGGGAGGCCTTGAGATGATGGACAACCTGGCCATCCGCGCCGCCGAAGACTTTATCCACGCCGGTTACCCGGTGGAGGCCGAAGCCATCCTGCTGTGCGAACTCGACGGCGTCGAAGCCGACGTGCGTGACGATTGCGATCGCGTGCGCCAGGTGCTGGAGCAGGCCGGCGCCACCGAAGTGCGCCAGGCTCGGGATGAGGCCGAACGCGTGCGCTTCTGGGCCGGGCGCAAGAATGCCTTTCCGGCGGTGGGCCGCCTGTCGCCGGACTACTACTGCATGGACGGCACCATCCCGCGCCGTGAGCTGCCCGGCGTGCTCAAGGCCATCGCCGAACTCTCGGCCGAGTACGGCCTGCGGGTGGCCAACGTGTTCCATGCCGGCGACGGCAACATGCATCCGCTGATCCTGTTCGATGCCAATACGCCTGGCGAACTGGATCGCGCCGAAACCCTGGGCGGCAAGATCCTCGAGCTGTGCGTGAAGGTCGGCGGCAGCATTACCGGTGAACACGGCGTAGGCCGGGAAAAGATCAACCAGATGTGCGCGCAGTTCAACAGCGATGAGCTGACCCTGTTCCACGCAGTCAAGGCGGCATTCGACCCCGGCGGCCTGCTCAATCCCGGCAAGAACATACCGACCCTGCACCGCTGCGCCGAGTTTGGCGCCATGCATGTGCATGCAGGGCAAGTGCCCTTCCCTGACCTGGAGCGCTTCTGATGCACGGACCTGCCGATCTCGATGACAGCACTGCGCTGCTGGAGCAGGTCAATCAGGCGTTGGCAAACGCCACGCCGCTGCGCATTCAAGGTGCCAACACCAAAGCGTTTCTGGGACGCGTGACGGCGGGCGAAATACTCGATACACGATCGCACCGGGGCATTGTCAGCTATGACCCAACTGAACTTGTGATCACCGCACGCTGCGGCACGCCACTGGCCGAACTTGCAAATGTGCTGGACGCCGCGCAGCAGATGTTGCCCTGCGAACCGCCTGCCTTTGGCGATGACGCCACCGTCGGTGGAATGATCGCTTGCGGGCTGTCGGGCCCGCGTCGGCCGTGGTCGGGGTCGGTCAGGGATTTCGTTCTGGGCACGCGGGTGATCACAGGGCTAGGCAAGCACTTGCGTTTCGGTGGCGAGGTCATGAAAAACGTTGCCGGTTACGACCTGTCACGCCTGATGGCCGGCAGTTACGGCATCCTGGGCCTGATCACCGAGGTCTCGCTCAAGGTGCTGCCCAAGCCCAGGAAGGCCCTGAGCATCAGCCTGCAAATGAACGCCGAGCGTGCCCTGCTGCGCCTGGCGGAATGGGGCCAGCAACCGTTGCCGATCAGCGCCGCGTGTCATGACGGTGAATGCCTGCACCTGCGGCTCGAGGGCGGCGAAGGTTCGGTGGCGGCGGCCCATGACCGCCTGGGCGGCGAGTTGCTGGACGCTTCGTATTGGGCCGACCTCAACGAACAGCGCCTGGCTTTCTTCGACGAAGACCAGCCACTGTGGCGCCTGTCCGTGCCCCACAACACACCGCGCCTGTCCCTGCCCGGTCGGCAATTGATCGACTGGGGCGGCGCCCAGCGCTGGCTCAAATCCGACGCCCAGGCTACGTTCATTCGCCAGGTCGTCGAAGCGGTTGGCGGGCACGTCACCTGCTACAGCCACGGGCTCACGGACACGCCCTTCCAGCCGCTGCCCGACGCGCTGATGCGCTACCACCAGAACCTCAAGCAGCAACTCGACCCCCAGGGCATCTTCAACCCCGGACGTCTGTACGCGGAGTTATGAATCATGCAGACCACCTTGAGCGAAAGCGCCCGCAGACTGCCCCGCGCCGAAGAAGCCGACAGCATCCTGCGCACCTGCGTGCACTGCGGTTTCTGCAACGCCACCTGTCCGACCTATCAGTTGCTCGGCGATGAGCTCGATGGTCCGCGCGGGCGCATCTACCTGATCAAACAGGTGCTGGAAGGCAACGAGGTCACAGAAAAGACCCAACTGCACCTGGATCGCTGCCTGTCGTGCCGAAACTGCGAGACCACCTGCCCTTCGGGGGTCGATTACCACAACTTGCTGGACATCGGCCGGGCCGTGGTCGATGCGGCGGTGCCGCGTCCGATCGGCCAGCGTCTGTTGCGCGAGGGGCTGCGTACGCTGGTGCCGCATCCGGACCTGTTCAAGTACCTGGTCAACAGCGGCCAGACATTCCGGGCGCTGCTGCCCGGCACGCTGCAAAGCAAACTGCCGCGCAACGTCCCGGTGCCCAAGCGGCGTCCCGACATTCGCCATGCCCGGCAGGTGCTGATGCTCGAAGGTTGCGTGCAGCCCGCACTGTCGCCCAATACCAACGTGGCCGCCGCCAGGGTACTGGACCGGCTGGGCATCAGCGTCATGCCGGCCCGCGAGGCCGGATGTTGCGGTGCCGTGGATTATCACCTCGACGCCCAGGCCGCCGGCCTTGATCGCGCCCGGCACAACATCGATGCCTGGTGGCCGGGCATTGAACAAGGCGCCGAGGCCATCGTGCAAACCGCCAGCGGTTGCGGGGCCTTCATCAAGGATTACGGGCATCTGCTCGAACGCGATCCGGCCTATGCCGACAAGGCCAGGAGGGTCAGCGCGCTGGCCCGGGACCTGGTCGAAGTGTTGCGCGACGAACCGCTGGAACAGCTGGGCATCCACAACGCCCACCGCGTGGCGTTCCATTGCCCCTGCACCTTGCAGCACGCGCAAAAACTTGGTGGCGCGGTCGAAAAACTGCTGATCCGCCTGGGATTCAATCTCACCAGCGTACCTGACAGCCATTTGTGCTGCGGTTCGGCGGGCACCTATTCGCTGACCCAACCGGAATTGGCCCGGCAACTGCGCGACAACAAGATGAATGCCCTGGAAAGCGGCTACCCCGAAGTTATCGTCACCGCCAACATCGGCTGTCAGTCGCACCTCGACGGCGCAGGCCGAACCCCCGTCCGCCACTGGATCGAACTGGTCGAAGACGCACTGTCCCAATAGCACCCCACTGGAGAACGCCCATGAACAGCAAAGCCGTCCTGAGCCAGGCCGAGGTCAGTCAGATACTCGCCGCCGCGCGCACCGAAGCCCAGGACAACCACTGGCCGGTGACCATTGTGGTGGTCGACGACGGCGGGCATCCCCTGGCCCTCGAACGCCTCGACGGCGCATCGCCCATCAGTGCCTACATCGCCATCGAAAAAGCCCGCACCTCGGCCCTCGGGCGACGTGAATCCAAAGGTTATGAAGAGATGGTCAATGGCGGGCGTACAGCCTTTCTGTCGGCGCCGCTGCTGACCTCGCTCGAAGGCGGGGTGCCGATCACGGTCGACGGCCAGGTGATCGGCGCGGTCGGGGTGTCCGGGGTCAAGGCCGAGCAGGATGCACAAGTGGCGAAAGCCGGGGCGCAGTGTCTCGTTTGACCACTGGACAGGTAGAAGCCAGAGCCCTCAATCCGCCGAAGAGGAAGCGCACAGATGACCCGTCTCACTGCAAAAGACTTTTCCCCGCAACTGCTGGAACTCTATGACTACTACGCCCATGGCCTGATCAACCGGCGCGAGTTTCTCGACCGTGCCGCGCTGTTCACCCTGGGTGGATTGACCGCCAGTGCGCTGCTGGCGTCCCTGAGCCCGGACTACGCCCTCGCCGAACAGGTCGAATTCACCGACCCGGACATCATCGCCGAGTACGTCAGCTACCCCTCACCCAAGGGCAACGGGCAGGTGCGAGCCTATCTGGTGCGTCCGGCAAAAGCCGTCGGCAAGGTCGCGGCGGTGGTGGTCGTACATGAAAACCGTGGGCTCAACCCTTATATCGAAGACGTCGCGCGGCGCTTGGCCAAGGCAGGTTTCATCGCCCTCGCCCCGGATGGCCTGAGCTCGGTCGGCGGCTACCCCGGCAACGACGACAAGGGACGTGCGCTTCAGGAAAAGGTCGACCCGCAAAAGCTCATGAATGACTTCTTTGCGGCCGTCGAGTGGATGATGAAACATCCCGACGCCAGTGGAAAAGTCGGCATCACCGGTTTCTGTTATGGCGGTGGTGTCACCAACGCGGCAGCCGTGGCTTACCCGGAACTGGGCGCTGCCGTGTCGTTTTACGGCCGGCAACCGGATGCCAAGGATGTGCCCCGGATCAAGGCGCCGGTGATGCTGCACTACGGTGAACTGGATACGCGCATCAATGAAGGCTGGCCCGCTTATGAACAGGCGTTGAAGGCCGGGGGCAAGACCTATGAAGCCTATATCTATCCCGGCGCCAACCATGGTTTTCACAACGATTCCACGCCGCGCTATGACGAGGCGGCGGCGAAGCTGGCCTGGGAGCGGACGCTGGGGTGGTTTCGTAAATATCTGGTGTGATCGAAGGCCGCCCTGTGCACGGTAATGCTGTTCACTTTAGATTGGGGGCTGCAGGTGCATATTTGGATTGGGTGTATATCCTTTGCTGTGGTAACGGCCACTTAGGGTTTCGCCCTTACGGCGAGTCTCTTTTTCAAACGCCTGTACGGACCGGACACATGGTTGACGGGGCGCCCAAATCTAAAGCCAAAGCGAGGCGGCCTGACAGCCGACCTGACTTTGGCAGATACCCCCAAATCCCCTGTGGGAGCGAGCCTGCTCGCGATGGTCGCCAACGATAACGCGCCCTGTCTGGATGATCGCGTCGTCCGGACGTTTTTCGCGAGCAGGCTCGCTCCCACAATTGGATCGCGGACAGACCTGCAATCAGGTCGGCTTTAAGGCCGCCTCGCCTTGCTTTGGCTTTTGATTTTCTTGCCACATCACGCCCTGAGCCTGTCCGTCAACCTGAGACTACCTCCATCGGCGCCTCTACCAACGTTGACCTCCATCGCGAGCAGGCTCGCTCCTACGGGGCTTTTCCAAGTGACTCGCTAATGAAATGGCTACCCCCGCCGCCCCCTGCGATCGCCCACTAAGCTTTCGCAGGGGGCTCACCGGAGACTGTTGCCATGAACGAAATATCTATCGCCGCCATCGATTTGGGAAAACACACTTTTCACCTGCATGCGCAGGATGATCGTGGTCATGAAGTTTGCCGCAAAAAATTCACCCGGTCGGCACTCATGCAGTACCTGATGAATCTCCAACCCTGCACCGTCGTGATGGAAGCCTGTGGTGGCGCCCATTTCATGGCACAGGAGGTGGCCAAGCTTGGGCATATACCCAAGCTCATTGCCCCTCATCTCGTGCGCCCTTACGTGAAAAGCAACAAAAACGACTTCGCTGATGCCGAAGCGATTTGCGAGGCCGCTACTCGCCCAACGATGCGCTTTGTGCCGGTCAAAAACCAAGCCCAGCAAGCGCTGGCCATGCTCAACTCGACACGTGATGCGTTCATCAAGGACCGCACTGCGGCCGTCAATCGTATTCACGCCGCTCTTCTGGAGGTCGGCGTCAGCCTGGCCCCGAGCCTCAAATCGATTCGATCTCTTTCGGCGCTGCTTGAAGCGAGCTCAATGGCTCAGCCCTTCAAAAACACTCTGACGAGGCTGTATCAACACTTCAAGCATTTGGACGAGGAGATCAAATCGCTGGACAAGGATGTGGAGTGCCAGGCCGCTGAAGATGATCTGGCGACTCGTTTGATGACCATGCCGTGTGTCGGTCCGATCACCTCCACCGTCCTGGCTGCCGAATTGGGCGATGGCAAACAGTTCAAATGCGGCCGAGACTATTCAGCCTCGATCGGGCTGGTGCCCAAGCAGCATTCCACGGGCGGCAAAACCGTACTGCTGGGCATCAGCAAGCGCGGCGATCGCAACCAGCGACGCCTGCTTGTCCAGTGTGCCCGCGTTTACGTGAGGTATCTGGACCGCCAGAAAGGCTGGCTGGCGGACTGGGTCCGGCAGCTATTGGCCCACCATCACTCCAACCATGTGGTTTGCGCGCTGGCCAACAAGCTGGCGAGGATCGCCTGGGCGATTGCGGCACACCACACTGAATTCGATGCAGGGCCAAGCGCGATGAACGCCTGACCCTGCTGTCACCCGAGCATCACCCACCTGGTTTTGCGATGCTGGATAACTGATGACGTGAACGGCCAACCGGCCTGACGACAACCCTGGGCTTTTACACGGCTGAAAGGCCGTCTCGCTAATAAGGATCGTCGGGCATCGATTCTCATCGAGGCGCGGGGCTACACCCCCACTCAGACGCCGGATAGATGAAAGCAAGCCAACCACTCATCAAAAACAGTATTGCAGAAAAGGGGGTAACCATAGATGTAAAAGCGAAACCCTAAGTGGCCGTTACCGCAGCAATGGATATACACCCAATCCAGTTCTTAAATACATCCCCATGATTAAGTGAACAGCATTGCCCTGCACACCGTCCCGGCAGGAGCGGTGTACAGGTCCGCCGCCGGGGGTTACTTGGGTTGCGGCACCACGCGCAGATACGGTTTCAGGGTCTTGAAGCCGTCCGGGTACTTCTTCCTGGCATCCTCGTCGGAAACCGACGTCGGAATGATCACGTCTTCGCCCGGACGCC
The DNA here is from genome assembly GCF_059716155.1 of Pseudomonas sp. LBUM1649. Taxonomy (NCBI): domain Bacteria; kingdom Pseudomonadati; phylum Pseudomonadota; class Gammaproteobacteria; order Pseudomonadales; family Pseudomonadaceae; genus Pseudomonas; species Pseudomonas sp. LBUM1649. The sequence goes on along the minus strand of NZ_CP166807.1, from coordinate 2,777,285 downwards.
AGTTCACCGGCGTGGCGACGGTGTGCTTGGCGTTCAGTTGCAGTGAGTCGAGCAGGCGCAGCACTTCGTCGAAATTACGCCCGGCGCTCATCGGGTAGATCAGCATCGCCTTGACCTTCTTGTCCGGGCCGATGATGAACACCGAACGAACCGTGGCGTTGTCCACGGCGGTGCGTTGGCCGCCGCTGGCGTTGGGGTGAATCATGTCGTAGAGCTTGGCCACCACCAGGTTGTCGTCACCGATCATGGGATAGTTGACCGCATGGCCCTGGGTTTCCTCGATGTCGCCGAGCCAGGCGTGGTGGTCGCTGACCGGGTCGATGCTCAAGCCGACGACCTTGGTGTTGCGTTTGTCGAACTCCGGCTTCAACCGGGCCATATAGCCAAGCTCGGTGGTGCAGACTGGGGTGAAGTCTTTCGGGTGCGAGAACAGGATGGCCCATTTGTCGCCGATCCATTCGTGGAAGCGGATAGGCCCCTCGGTACTGTCGGCGGTGAAATCCGGTGCCTCATCGCCAATGCGGATAGTCATGTTCGATCTCCTTTGTGTGATGGTCAGGGATGTCTTGCATGCTCAGGTTTTTCGGACCTCAATCAGTGTAGTCAGGAACCCGCCTGTCGGAACCTGCCTGTCAAAACCCGCCTTGGCGTCAATCCACCAAAGCGATCAATTGATGACGCTGCGCATCGGTGAGCATCGGGCCGAAACCGGCGCTGGCGTTTTCCGTCATGTAGCGCGGGTTGCCGGTGCCGGGGATGACGCAGGTCACCGCCGAATGCGACAACAGGAACTTGAGTGCCAGGGGCGGCCAGCTCTTGACCCCGACTTGCGCGGCCCAGCCGGGCAATGGTTTGCCCTGCAACCGAGCGATCAAGCCTCCGCCGCCGAACGGCCGGTTGCAGATCACCGCAACGCCGCGGTCGCGACACAATGGCAGGATGCGTTTCTCGACGGTGCGATCATCCAGCGCGTAGTTGATCTGCAGAAAGTCCAGCGGCTCGGCCTTGAGCACTGCCTCCACTTCGTCATAGGCCGACGCGGTGTAATGGGTGATGCCGATGTAGCGAATGCGCCCTGCCTCCTTCCATTGGCGCAGGGTCGGCAGATGGGTTTGCCAGTCCAGCAGGTTGTGGATCTGCATCAGGTCGATGCGATCGGTCTGCAGCAGCTTGAACGATTGCTCCATCTGCGCAATGCCTTCCTCGCGCCCACGGGTCCACACCTTGGTCGCCAGGAATGCCGGCGATCGTGGCTCGTGAATCGACAGCAGCTCACCGGTGGTCTGCTCGGCGCGGCCGTACATCGGCGAACTGTCGATGACCTTGCCGCCCTTTTCGAACAACGCGTCAAGCACGGCGGGCAAGCTGCGGTACGCAGGATCCGAAGGCGCCACATCGAAGCCGCGATAGGTGCCCAGGCCGACAGCGGGCAATGGCTCTTTGCTGGAAGGAATGACGCGGGTCATCATGGTCTTGCCTCCTGTTCCCGCCGCTGGCGAGGTTTGCGCACCGCTCGGGCCGAGCGTGAAGACCGCCGAAGCTGCGGCAGCCAGCGTGAGTATTTGCCTGCGGGTCAAACCTTGCGGATGGCTCATGACGTTTCCCTGACCGCTGGTGCGGACTCGGCCAATCGCGCCTGGCGCCTGGCCAGCCACAGGCACAACCCGCCCCACACTCCCGCAACCGGCACGACCGCCACCGCGACCAGGCCGAAGCCTGCGCCCAGGGCCGTCAAACCCGCCGACAGCCACCCACTGGCGGCGTCGCCCCCACGATAGACCAGGGTTTCGATCACATTCTTGGCCTTGTACTTCTCTTCACGGCTGACCACCGTCCACAGCACTTCACGCGCCGGCCGAACAATGCCGAACTCCACCGCGCGGCGCAGCCCCTGGGCCATTGCCACGCTGGCCGGCACTGGCGCCAGTGCCATGGCGCAAAACGCCACGACTGTTGCCAGGGGCAACGCCAGCAGCGCGCCGCCGATGCCCAGCAGACGAATCAACGGCGCCGTCAGCAGCAACTGACAGATCAAGGTCAGCGCCGACACCAGCAAATCGACCATGGCGAAGAATTGCGTCCTGCTGCCTACATCAGCGTAGCTGCCAGCGACGATCCGTCCCTGCTCGAAATACAACAAAGTCGCGGCGCTGGTGTGCAGCAGCATGAAGGCCACCAACCCCAATAGATAAGGCGAGTGCAGGATCAGCGTGATCCCGGCAAGCATGCTGCCGCCCATGTGCCGTTCGTCCAATAACCGGTTACCCTGCTGCGATTGCGTCTTCGCCAGCAGCCCCCGATAGCAACGGACCGCCAGTTCCAGCAGCAGCGCCGCGGCGACGGTCAACGCCAGCGGGCCCAGACGAGTGGCCATGGTCGCCGCCAGCAAGGGCCCGATGAAGGTGCCCAAGGTGCCGCCGGCCGCGATGCAGCCGAACAGCCGTCGCCCCTGCTCGCTGGAGAAGCGGTCGACCAGCACACTCCAGAAAATCGAGACGATGAACAGGTTGTAGAGGCTGATCCAGACAAAAAACACCCGCCCGACCGTCACCGGCGCGACGCGGTTGGCGATCAACAGGCCAAACACCAGCATCGACACGGCAATCGTGCGGTAGATCAATGGCACGAAGCGCGTGGCCGGCAGCCGCGACGCCAGCGCGCCAAACACCGGCACCATCAGCAGCATCACCGCGAAGGTAGCTGTGAACAGCCACTGCAACTGGCCGACGCCGCCTTCAAGGCCCAGGGCATCGCGCAACGGTCGCACCAGGTAATAGCTGGCAAGCACGCAGAAATGGAACGCGAAACCCAGGGCCAGGGCCGCTCTTTCCGCAGGCAACACGTTGAGCCACTTGAGCGCGATGGGCATCGGTGCCCTCCTTTACCGCCAGCTACACTCTGACAGCACCCCGGAGCCGTCAATGTCGCCCACTAACGTTAGCCGAATGTCTCGTACCCTGGTGTTACTCGTCGTCATCGCCGCTGTGCTGTACCTGGCGCTCTGCGCGGCCCTGTTCGTGTTTCAGCGCGCGCTCATCTACTACCCACAACCCCGCGCCGTCGACTCGCCCGAAACGCTGCTGACGTTGCCCGTGGACGAGGCGCAGGTGCTGGTGTCGGTGCGAGCGCATGACGGCCCCAAAGCATTGACTTCGGTGGCAATGCCGAGGACGTGTCGCGCAGCCTGCCGGAGTTCGCCCGTGCCTTCCCCGACCATGCCCTGTATCTGCTGCATTACCGTGGCTATGGCGGCAGCACCGGTTCCCCTTCCGAAGAAGCGCTTGCCCACGATGCCATGACCTTGTTCGACAAGGTCTACGCCGACCACCCGCAGGTTGCCGTGGTCGGACGCAGCCTGGGCTCGGGGGTCGCGGTGCGCCTGGCCAGTTACCGACCGGCGGCGAAACTGCTGCTGATCACGCCGTACAACAGCCTGGAGGAACTGGCTGAGCGCCAGTTCCGCTGGCTTCCGGTGCATTGGCTGCTGAAGGATAAATTCGAATCCTGGCGCTACGCCGCACACATCACGGTGCCGACGCGCCTGATCGCCGCTGAACACGACGAAGTGATTCCAGGCGCAAGCACCCGGCGGCTCTACAGCCATTTCCCCCCGGGCGTGGCGACTCTGCAGGTGATTGCGGGCACCGGGCACAACACGATCAGCAACAGCCCCGAATACCTCAAGGCGCTGGAGGATGGCCTGTAGGAGCGAGCCTGCTCCGGGCGGCGTTCCGAGAAAAACCCGAGAGCGCCGCGGGGCGTCAGGCTTCCCGCGTCATCGTTGACCTCCATCGCCCTGTAGGAGCGAGCCTGCTCGCGAAAAACCTGAGGGCACCGCGGGGTGCCAGGTATCCCGCGTTATCGTTGACCTCCATCGCGAGCAAGCTCGCTCCTACAAGTGTGAACTGACCAACTGGCTCTGGATTTTTTGCACCACCCCTTGCATCGCCGGCAGGTAACGGCGGGCCGCTTCCTCGACAGACATCGCCTTGGCAATGTAGACCAGGTTCAGGCACCCCATCAGCCGCGTCTCATGGGTGACGGGTATCGCGATGGCTGCAATTTTACGCTCCTGACCCCAATGCGAGTTGTTTTCGCCATAGCCCCTGGCGACGGTGTGCTCCACCAGCCGTTCGACAAAACGGCGATCGGCGGCCAGCGCCGATTGTTCGTCGTCGCGGCTGATCATCAACTCGATCAGCTCTTCGCGCTCGGCAGGCGGACAGAACGCAAAGTAGGCGCGTCCGGTGGCGGTCATCAGCAACGGCAGGCGCCGGCCGACCATGGAGCGGTGGAACGAAAGGCGGCTGAAGCGATGAGTGGTCTCGCGAATGACCATGGCGTCGCCATCCAGCGTACACAGGTCCGTCGGCCAGACCACCTCCTGCAGCAGTTCGCCGAGCAGTGGCGCGGCGATCGAAGAGATCCATTGTTCATCGCGAAATCCCTCACTCAATTCGCGCACTTTGAGGGTCAGGCGATAGCTGTCGTCCGACTCGCTGCGCCGCACATAACCCTCGGCCTGCAAGGTTTCCAGCAGCCGTCGAACCGTTGTTCGATGCAGCCCGCTGCGCTCGGCCAGTTGCGCGGTGCTGGCCCCGCCGTCGAAGCGATTCAAGCTGTTGATCAGGGCCAGGCCACGCATCAATCCCCGCACGGACTTGTATTCGGTCTCGCTCATTGATCGTTCCTTTTTTGTTGTAAATCAACGATGTGCACTCAGTGCACACTAACAAGGGTTGTCGTTGTCCACCAGTACCGCGATTCCCATACTGCGCCCAACAAGAAATCCAAAAGCGCTGTACGGAGAGACCCATGAGTCCTGCACCCACGCCCTCCACACTGGAGCTGAGTACCGACGTCGCCATCGTCGGCGCCGGCCCGGTCGGTTTGATGATCGCCAACTACCTGGGCCAATGCGGCGTGAACGTCACCCTGGTGGAAAAGCTCGACCGCCTGATCGATTATCCCCGCGCCATTGGCCTGGATGACGAAAGCCTGCGCACCTTCCAGGCAGTCGGCCTGGCCGAAAACGTACTGCCGCACACCACCCCCTGGCACGCCATGCGCTTCCTGACGCCAAAGGGTCGCTGCTTTGCCGACATCCAGCCCCAGACCGACGAGTTCGGTTGGTCGCGGCGCAACGCGTTCATTCAGCCCCTGGCCGACCGCGTGTTGTACGAAGGCTTGCAGCGCTTCAAAAACGTCAAGGTGCTGTTCAGCCGCGAGCTGGAAAGTTTCGCGCAGAACGATAGCGCCGTGGTGCTCAGCCTTAAGGATCAGAACGGCCGCGAAGAACGCCTGCATGCCCGCTACCTGATCGGCTGCGACGGTGGCAACAGTCTGGTGCGACGCAGCCTGGACATCAGTTTCGAAGGCAAGACCGCGCCCAACCAGTGGATCGTCGTCGACATCGCCAACGACCCGCTGGCTACCCCGCACGTTTACCTGTGCTGCGACCCGGTGCGGCCTTATGTGTCCGCCGCCCTGCCCCATGGTGTGCGTCGTTTCGAATTCATGGTCATGCCCGGCGAAACCGAAGCCGAGTTGAGCAAGCCCGAGAACATGCGCAAGTTGCTGGCCAAGGTGCTGCCCGACCCCGACCGCATCGAGCTGATCCGCAGCCGCGTCTATACCCACAACGCACGCCTGGCCGGTCAATTCCGTCAGGGTCGGGTGCTGTTGGCCGGCGACGCCGCGCACATCATGCCGGTGTGGCAGGGCCAGGGTTACAACAGCGGCATGCGCGACGCCTCGAACCTGGCGTGGAAGCTGTCGCTGGTGATCAAGGGCCTGGCCGCCGACAGCCTGCTCGACAGCTACGAACAGGAGCGCCGCGACCACGCCAAGGCCATGATCGACCTGTCCGTGCTCGCCGGCCATGTCCTGGCGCCGCCCAAGCGCTGGCAAGGCACCCTGCGCGATGGCGTGTCCTGGCTGCTCAACTACGTGCCATCGGTCAAGCGCTACTTCCTGGAAATGCGCTTCAAGCCGATGCCGCAATACACCCGTGGCGCCTTGATCGCACCCAACGACAAGTCCTCTGCCGTGGGCAAGATGTTCATTCAACCGCGGGTGCTGACCGAAGCGGGCGACACCCTGTTGCTCGATGAAGTGATCGGCAAGCACTTCGCGATCATCGCCTGGGGCTGCGACCCAACCTGGGGTTTGAGCGCCGACCAGATCGAACATTGGCGGGCCCTGGGCACGCGGTTTATCCAGGTGTTGCCGGACGTCCAGCTCAAGGCCGCGAGTGATGTCAGCCCCGGGGTGATCCGCGTCGGTGACAGCAGCGGTCGCCTCAAGGAGTGGTTCGCCCGTGGTTCGGCGTCCATCGCCCTGGTGCGCCCGGACCGTTTCCTCGCCGGGCTGGCCATACCGCAAACCGTTGGCCAGGCCTGTGATCAGTTGGCCCTGGCGCTCAAGGCACTGCCGCACACGGCCGCGGCGACCGTCGCCAGCCAGGTGGCTTGAGATGAGTGCTTATCTGCACTGCCTGTCGCACACCCCGCTGGTGGGCCACGTCGACCCGACGCCGCAGGTGTTGGCCGAAGTCGACGCGATGACCGCCGAGGCCCGCGAGCGCATCGCCCGCTTTGCACCGCAACTGATCGTGCTGTTCGGGCCGGACCACTACAACGGTTTTTTCTACGATGTGATGCCAGCGTTCTGCATCGGCATGGCGGCCGATGCCATCGGCGATTTCGACACGGCCGCCGGCCCCCTGGACGTCCCCAAGGCGCTCGCCGAAGCCTGCGCCCAATCAGTCCTGGATGCTGGCGTCGATACCGCCGTTTCCTACCGCATGCAGGTCGACCACGCGTTCGCCCAGCCCCTGGAACTCTTGCTCGGAGGCTTGCAAGGCTGCCCGGTGATTCCGGTGTTCATCAATTGCGTCGCCGTGCCCCTGCCCGGTTTCAAGCGTGCCCGGCTGCTCGGTGAAGCCATCGGCCTGTGGGCGAAGTCGCTGGACAAGCGCGTGCTGTTCCTGGCCTCCGGTGGCTTGTCCCACCAGCCACCTGTGCCGGAACTGGCCAAGGTCGATGCGCGCATGGCCGATCGCCTGATGGGCAGCGGTCGTCAGTTGCCGGCCGATGAGCGACAGGCGCGGCAGAACCGGGTCATTCAAGCCGCCAGGGACTTCGTCGAAGACCAGCACAGCCTGCACCCCCTCAACCCGACATGGGACCGGCAGTTTCTCGACACCCTCGAACAGGGTCGACTCAGCGACCTCGATGCCCTGGGCAATGACCAGTTGTCGGCCCTGGCCGGCAAGTCCACCCACGAAGTGAAGACCTGGGTCGCCGCCTTCGCCGCGCTGTCTGCGTTCGGCCCGTATCGCACCGAAGGTCGCTACTACCGCCCGATTCCCGAATGGATCGCAGGCTTTGCCGCCCTTGGCGCCCAGCCGCTGAACAACAACCACTGAATCCAAGGAACTGCCATGACTGCCACTGCGTTCACCGAAGCATCCACCAGCCGCTTTGCCCGTATCAAGGAAGGCGACCTGGACCTGCAACTGCATTACAACGACGTTGGCCACAATCCTGAAAACCCGAGTGCCGAGAGTGCCGAAACTATAGTCATGCTCCATGGCTCAGGCCCCGGTGCCAGCGGTTGGGCCAACTTCCACCGCAACATCGATCCACTGGTGAACGCCGGCTACCGCGTGATCCTCATGGACTGTCCAGGCTGGAGCAAGAGCGACCCGATCGTCTGCGACGGCTCGCGCTCGGATCTCAATGCCCGTGCGCTCAAAGGCCTGCTCGACGTGCTTGACCTGGACCGCGTGCACATCCTCGGCAACTCCATGGGCGGCCACAGCAGCGTGGCGTTCGCGCTCGCCAACCCGCAGCGGGTCGGCAAACTGGTGCTGATGGGGGGTGGCACCGGCGGCCCCAGCGCCTTTGTCCCGCAGCCTACCGAAGGCATCAAGCTGATAGGCGCGCTGTACCGCGACCCGACCATCGAAAACCTGAAGAAGATGATGAACGTGTTCGTCTTCGACGCCAGCAGCATTTCCGACGATTTGTTCCAGACCCGCCTGGACAACCTCCTCGCACGCCGCGATCACCTGGAGAACTTCGTCAAGAGCAGCACCCTCAACCCCAAGCAATTCTCGGATTTCAGCCACCGCTTGCATGAAATCAAGGCGCAAACCCTGCTGGTCTGGGGTCGCGAAGACCGCTTCGTGCCCATGGACACCGGCCTGCGCCTGCTGGCCGGGCTGCCCGACGCCCAATTGCATGTGTTCAACCGCTGCGGCCACTGGGCCCAGTGGGAACACGCCGAGACGTTCAACCGCCTGGTCCTGGACTTCCTGACCCACTGATGACAGAGGCCGACATGCTCCCTACTCAAAAAACCCTGGAACACCTCGCCGCTGGCCTGCGCCAGGCCCAGGCCAGCAACGAGGCCATTGCCCCGCTGCGCGAGCAGATTGGCGAAGACAACGCCGCAGCCGCCTACGCCATCCAGCGCCTCAACATTGCCCATGCCCTGGCCGACGGCAACCGCGTGGTTGGCCGCAAGATCGGCCTGACCAATCCCAAGGTCCAGCAGCAACTGGGGGTCGATCAGCCAGACTTCGGCACCCTGCTCGCCGACATGCACTACACCGACAACCAAACCGTACCGATAGGCCGCGTCATGCAGCCGAAGATCGAGGCGGAAATCGCCCTGATCCTCGAGCAGGACCTGCCAAGCCCCGAGACCGGTTTCGACGACGTGCTCGCTGCGACCGGCTGGGTGGTCCCGGCCCTGGAAATCGTCGGTAGCCGGATCCAGGGCTGGAACATCCGCTTCGTCGATACCGTGGCGGACAACGCCTCCAGTGGCTGTTTCGTGCTGGGTGAAACGGCACGCCGTATCGATGGGCTCGACTTGAGCCTGGCCAACATGCGCATGACCCGCAATGGCGAAGAAGTTTCAAGCGGCAGTGGTGCCGAATGCCTCGGTCATCCTCTCAACGCCGCCGTCTGGCTGGCCTGCACCATGGCTCGCCTGGGCGATCCGCTGCGGGCCGGCGACATCATTCTCACCGGCGCCCTGGGGCCGATGGTGGCGGTGGCGGGCGGTGATCGTTTCGAGGCTGAGATCGAAGGCATCGGCCGCGTCGGTGTGAGCTTTTCGGAAGAAAGTAGCGCCGAGTGATCGGCGACTTGCGTGCAAAAGAGGCAACAACCATGAACAACAAATTGAAAGTCGCCATCGTCGGTTCCGGCAACATCGGCACAGACTTGATGATCAAAATCCTGCGTAACGCCAGGCACCTGGAAATGGCGGTCATGGTGGGGATCGACCCGGCCTCCGACGGTTTGGCCCGCGCCCAGCGCATGGGGGTGGCCGTGACCCATGAAGGCGTCGAAGGCCTGACCCGCATGGACGTGTTCAAGGACATCGACTTCGTCTTCGATGCCACTTCGGCCGGCGCCCACGTCAAGAACGATGCGTTTCTGCGCTCGATCAAGCCTGGCATCCGCCTGATCGACTTGACACCGGCGGCGATCGGCCCGTACTGCGTGCCGGTGGTGAATCTGGAACAGAACCTGGACCAGCTCAACGCCAACATGGTCACCTGCGGTGGCCAGGCGACCATCCCCATGGTCGCGGCGGTTTCACGCGTGGCCAAGGTGCATTACGCCGAAATCGTCGCTTCCATTGCCAGTAAGTCCGCCGGTCCCGGCACCCGCGCCAACATCGACGAGTTCACCGAAACCACCTCCAAGGCCATTGAAGTGATCGGTGGCGCGAGCAAGGGCAAGGCGATCATCGTGATGAACCCGGCTGAACCACCGCTGATAATGCGCGACACGGTGTTTGTGCTGTCCGAGGCGGCGGATCAGGCTCTGGTCGAGGCTTCGATTGTCGAAATGGCCGCGGCCGTGCAGGCCTATGTACCGGGCTATCGCCTGAAGCAAAAAGTCCAGTTCGACGTGATTCCCGAAGACGCGCCGCTGAACATCCCCGGCCTGGGAAAACTCTCCGGCCTGAAGACCTCGGTGTTCCTCGAAGTCGAAGGCGCCGCCCATTACTTGCCAGCGTATGCCGGCAACCTCGACATCATGACCTCCGCAGCCTTGGCCACCGCCGAGCGCATGGCGCAGTCGATGCTTAACGCCTGAGGAGACCGAAATGAACGGCAAAAAACTCTACATCTCCGACGTGACCCTGCGCGACGGCAGCCATGCTGTCCGTCATCAGTACTCGATCCAGAACGTGCAGGACATCGCCCGGACCCTGGACAAGGCCCGCGTCGACTCGATCGAAGTGGCCCACGGCGACGGCCTGCAAGGTTCGAGCTTCAATTACGGGTTCGCTGCGCACACCGATCTGGAATGGATCGAAGCCGCGGCCGACGTGATCAGCCACGCCAAGATCACGACCTTGCTGTTGCCCGGCATCGGCACCGTGCATGACCTCAAGGCGGCTTACAACGCCGGTGCCCGGGTGGTGCGCATCGCCACCCATTGCACCGAAGCGGATGTCTCGAAACAGCACATCGAGTATGCCCGCGAGCTGGGCATGGACACCGTCGGTTTCCTGATGATGAGCCACATGATCCCGGCCGAGCAACTGGCTGCCCAGGCCAAGCTGATGGAGAGCTACGGCGCGACTTGCGTGTACATGGCCGACTCCGGTGGCGCGATGAACATGCAGGATATCCGCGAGCGTTTCCGTGCGTTCAAGGCAGTGCTCAAGCCAGAAACCGAGACCGGCATGCACGCACACCACAACCTGAGCCTGGGGGTGGCCAACTCCATCACCGCGGTCGAGGAAGGCTGCGACCGCATCGACGCCAGCCTCGCCGGCATGGGGGCTGGGGCCGGTAACGCACCACTGGAAGTGTTTATCGCCGCCGCCGAGCGCCTGGGCTGGAACCACGGTACCGACCTGTACACGCTGATGGACGCCGCCGACGACATCGTCCGCCCGCTGCAGGACCGTGCGGTGCGGGTCGACCGCGAGACCCTGGCGCTGGGATATGCCGGGGTCTACTCGAGCTTCCTGCGCCACGCCGAAATCGCTGCCGCGAAATACGGCCTGAAGACCCTCGACATCCTCGTCGAACTGGGCAAACGCCGGATGGTTGGCGGTCAGGAAGACATGATCGTCGACGTCGCGCTGGACCTGCTCAAACGTTAACGCCACACAACCTGTGGGAGCGAGCCTGCTCGCGATGAGGGCATTTCATTCAACATCATCGTTGACTGACCCGACGCCATCGTCGGAACGCCGCCCGGAGCCGGCTCGCTCCCACAGGGTCCGCCCTCTGATTGCCATAACAACAATAAAACGGGTATTGCCCATGACATCGCTGAACGTGACAACCCCGCTCTACCTGGCGCGGACCATCGGTCTGTGCTTCCTCGTCGCCCTGATGGAAGGCCTCGACCTGCAAGCCTCAGGGATCGCCGCCCAGGGAATGGCGGCTGCGTTTGAACTGGACAAGCTGCATATGGGCTGGGTCTTCAGCGCCGGGATCTTCGGCCTGCTGCCCGGTGCCTTCTTCGGCGGCCTGCTGGCCGACCGCATCGGCCGCAAACGCGTGCTGATGGCCTCGGTGTCCCTGTTCGGGGTGTTCTCGTTGCTCACGGCCGTGGCCTGGGACTTCAACAGTTTGCTGATCGCCCGTTGCCTGACTGGCGTGGGCCTGGGTGCCGCCCTACCCAACCTGATCGCCCTCTGCAGCGAAGTGGCGGGGCCGCGCCTGCGCGGCACCGCCGTGAGCCTGATGTACTGTGGCGTGCCGTTGGGTGCGGCACTGGCGGCCAGCATCGGGATCGCCGACCTGGCCGGTGGCTGGCAGGTGGTGTTCTACGTCGGTGGCGTGGTGCCCCTGTTGATCGTACCGCTGCTGGGACTTTACCTGCCGGAGTCGGCGCAGTTTCTTCGCGGTGCCCAGGACACCGCACCAGGCGGTGTGGTTCGCGGCCTGTTCCGGGAAGGTGCGGCGCTGCCGACCGCGATGATCTGGGTCAGTTATTTCTTTACGCTCATGGTGGTCTACATCCTGATCAACTGGCTGCCCAGCCTGTTGATCGGTCAAGGCTTCAGCGGGACCCAGGCGAGCTGGGTGATGCTGGCCCTGCAGTTTGGCGCGGCGGCGGGCACCTTGTCGCTCGGCTGGGTAATGGACCGGTTACCGGCCTGGGCGCTGTCCGCGCTGATCTATGTCGGCCTGCTCGCCTCGCTGACCGCACTGGGCATGGCCAGTCAATTGCAAAGCATGTTGCTGGCCGGTTTCGTCGCCGGCTTTTTCGCCACTGGCGGGCAATGCGTGCTGTATGCCCTGGCACCGCATTTCTATCGTCCGTCGGTACGTGCCACGGGCGTCGGCAGCGCCGTCGCCATCGGCCGGTTGGGCGCCATGAGCGGCCCCTTGGTGGCCGGCAAAATGCTCGCGCTGGGCACCGGCACCACCGGCGTGATGATGGCCTCGGCACCGGGAATCGTCATCGCGGCATTGGCGATGTTCTACCTGTCGGTACGACGCAACGGCACTCAACCCGACTGACACCCTGACCGCAATTCCCCGCGTCGCGACGGCGCGGGTCCCCCCTACAACAATAAAAGTGAACACTGCCATGCTCAGGAATTCTCTCGGGGCGCTCAGCGCTTGCGCCTGCGTTTTATCCGTTGGCCAGGCTTGCGCCGCCGGCTTTGTCGACGACAGCCACGCCGATCTGGTATTGCGCAACTATTACTTCGACCGCAATTACGTGAACGCCACCCCCCAGGCCGCCGCCCGCGAATGGGCCCAAGGTTTCATCCTCAACCTGAGTTCCGGCTACACCCAAGGGCCTGTCGGGTTCGGCCTCGACGCCCAGGGTCTTTTGGGCGTGCGCCTGGACTCTGCGCCGGACCGCACCGGTACCGGCTTGCTGCCCTACGACCCCGCCACCCGGGAACCGGCCAGCGAATATTCGGAGTTGGGCCTGACCGCCAAGGCCAGGGCCTCCAACAGCGAGTTGCAACTGGGTACCATCAGCACCTTCCTGCCGATCGCCTTCGCCAGCCCTACCCGCCTGCTGCCGCAGACGTTCCGTGGCGCCTATCTCAAGTCCCGGGAAATAGACAACCTGACCTTGCACGCCGGCTGGCTGGATCGCATCAACCTGCGCGACTCCACCGACTACCAGAAGATGTCGGTAGGCTCACCCAACGGACGTTTCAATGGCGCTGCCGAGTCGGACCGTTTCACCTTCCTCGGTGGTGACTACGCCTGGTCGCCGCAGCTGACCCTCAAGTACTACCACGCCGAACTCGCTGACCTGTACCGCAAGGATTTCTATGGTTTGGTCGACAATCGCCCGATGGGGCCCGGCAGCCTGAAAAGTGACGTGCGCCTGTTCGTCACCGGCGAAGACGGCGCCGCCAAGGCCGGCCCGGTGGACAACCGCAACGCGGCGTTGATGCTGACGTACAGCCTGGGGGCGCATAAATTCGGCGCCGGCTACATGCAACTGACCGGCAAGACAGCCATGCCCTACCTGTTCGGCACCGAGCCGTTGGTCATTACCGAAGGCACGTTGAGCTCGGAGTTCCTCAATCCCAAGGAGCGCAGTTGGCAAGTGCGGTACGACTACAACTTCGTGGCCATGGGCTTGCCGGGGCTCAATGGCGTGTTGCGTTACGTGCGCGGCGACAACATCGAGTTGCCCAAGCTGGGGGGCTCGGACCTGACAGAAAGCGAAAAGGATGTCGAGCTGAACTATGTGTTGCAGGGCACGCCGCTCAAGGGCTTGGCCGTGCGCGTGCGCAATGCCTGGTATCGCAACGACTTTGCCGCGCAGGCCAGCCACCGGGATGACAATGAACTGCGGGTGAACATCGACTACACGTGGAAGTTATTGTAGGAGCGAGCTTGCTCGCGAACCAGGCTCTGCGGTGTATCTGTAATACCCCGCTATCATTTTTCGCCGGCAAGCCTGGCTCCTACAGGGGTCATTTGCATCTGCGCCTTGAGAAAGCCCATCAACTCGGCCGCTGCCGGCGACAGGCTATGACCCTTGCGACACAGGATGCCGATCTGGCGTTCCACCCGGGGCTCGGCCAAGGGTAAAAACACAAGCTGTTCATTGCCCTGGGGAAACGCCAGGGACGGCAGCGTGGTGATGCCGATGCCCTCCTCGAGCATCGCGATCAGCGAAATCATGTTGGAGACGAACAGCAGGCTGCTGTCCAGCAACCCCGCCGCGTCCGTTCCCGCCAGCAAGCGCGAGGTGCCGTTGCGTACCAGTGGATACGCTTGCAGGCTGGACCAGTGCAGCGCACCGCCGTGGGCCACCAGCGGATGATCATGCCGGCAGACCACCCCTACCCGGTCACTCAGGATCGGCACGAACTCTATGTTTTCATCCGCCACCCAGACGCTGCTGATGGCAAAGTCCACCTGCCCCTGGACCAATAGCTGCTGCACGCTGTCGGCGTTGCCGTCCTGAATGCTGATCTGCATTTTCGGGTGCTCGCCCACAAACCGCGCAAGCAGGTGCGGCAACAACCGGCTGGCCACCGACGGCACCGTGGCAATGCTCACCTGGCCGATTTCGTGCCGCGCCAGCAGGCTCACTTCCCGGGCGATGCGATCGTGATGCGCCAGCAAATCCTGGAACAGCGGCAGACAGTGCGCGCCAAACGGCGTCAGCTCGGTTTTACCGCCCTTCTCGAACAATGGCTGGCCGAGCTTCTGCTCCAGCTCGCGCACGGCCAACGACAACGCCGGTTGCGTGCGATACGCCTGCCTGGCCGCGCCGTGGAAGCTTTTCAGCTGGGCAACGAGCACGAAATAACGCAGTTGAGTGATCTTCAGCTCGGGCAACACGGTTAGTTTTCCTTATCATTTCATATTTATTATTAATTTTTATTTGCAGAGTAATACTCTCAAGATGGGACCAACGCAATCGGAGGTTCCCATGGCACTGCAACCCTACAAAAACTACATTGGCGGCAACTGGTGCGAAGGCCAGGGTCTTATCGCCAACCACAGCCCTTCGGATGTCGAAGATCTGATCGGGCACTACCACCAGGCCAGCGCCGAACAGACCCTGGACGCCATCGCGGCCGCCCGTGACGCCCAGCCGCAGTGGGCGGCCAGCGGCCTGGAACAGCGCCAGCAAATCTTGATGGCCATCGGCAACGAGCTGATGACGCGCAAGGAAGAACTCGGCGAACTGCTCTCGCGCGAAGAGGGCAAGCCGTTGGCCGAGGGCATCGGTGAAGTCCATCGCAGCGCGCAATTCTTCCACTACTACGCCGCCGAAGTGTTGCGCCAGATGGGCGAAACGGCCGCCTCGGTACGCCCCGGGATCGAGATCGAAGTCCAGCGCGAACCGGTGGGTGTGGTCGGCATCATCACCCCGTGGAACTTCCCGATGGCCACCGCCGCTTGGAAGATTGCCCCGGCCCTGGCCTTCGGTAACGCCGTAGTGTTCAAGCCGGCCAACCTGGTGCCTGCCAGCGCCTGGGCACTGACCGAGATCATCAGCCGCCAGCCCTTGCCCGCAGGCACCTTCAACCTGGTGATGGGCAGCGGCAGTGTGGTGGGTGAAAGCCTGATCCAGTCAGCCGATATCGATGCGCTGACGTTCACCGGTTCCCTGCAGACCGGCCGCCGCGTCGCGGTTGCCACCGCTGGCAACCTGGTGCGCTGCCAGCTGGAGATGGGCAGCAAGAACGCCCTGGTGGTACTCGATGATGCCGATCTTGGGATCGCGGTCGAATGCGCCTTGAACGGTGCTTTCTTCGGCACCGGACAAAAGTGCACCGCCTCCTCGCGCCTGATTGTCTGCGATGGCATCCATGACCGGTTTGTCGAGGCACTGGTCGCGCGCATGCGCCAGTTGAAGGTCGGCCATGCCCTTGAACAAGGGGTGCAGATTGGCCCTGTCGCCGAAGCCCGCCAACTGGAACAGAACCTTCATTACCTGCACCTGGCCGAGGAAGACGGTGCGACCCTGGTCGAAGGCGGTGAATTGCTCGCCCTGCAACCGGCCGGGCACTACATGCGTCCCGCGCTGTTTATTAACACCACCAACCAGATGCGCATCAACCGCGAAGAAGTGTTCGGGCCGATTGCCTGCGTGATCCGGGTGAACGACTACGAGCAGGCCCTGGCGGTGTTGAACGACACCGAATACGGCCTCACCGCCGGGATCATCACCCAGTCGCTGCGTTACGCCAGCGACTTCAAGCGCCGCGCCCGCACCGGTTGCGTGATGGTCAACCTGCCCACCGCCGGCACCGATTACCACGTGCCGTTCGGCGGCCGCAAAGCCTCAAGCTTCGGTCCGCGCGAGCAAGGGCAATACGCCCGCGAATTCTACACCGTGGTCAAGACCACCTACGTGCGACCTTGAACGGGAGATCACCATGCACGACTTATTGATGATCGATGGCCTGCAATATTCCCATTGGAACGAAGAGATCTTTCGCCAGATGCGGGCCGGTGGCCTGAGCGCCGTTCACGCCACCATCGCGTACCACGAGAACGCCCGGGAAACCCTGTCGCGAATCGGCGAGTGGAACCGCCGTTTTGAAACCTGGCCGGAGCTGATTCGCCCGGTGCGCAACGCTCAAGACATTCGTCTTGCGCACGAGGAAGGTCGCGTCGGGATTTTCTTCGGCTTCCAGAACTGTTCGCCCATCGAAGACGACATCAGCCTGGTCGAGGTCTTCCGCCAGCTCGGCGTGTTGATCATGCAGTTGACCTATAACAACCAAAGCCTGCTGGCCAGCGGCTGTTATGAGACCGAAGACAATGGCATCAGCCGCTTCGGCCGCCAGGTGATCCGCGAGATGAACCGCGTCGGCATGTTGATTGACATGTCCCACAGCGCCGAGCGCAGCACCCTGGAAGCCATCGAGTTGTCGAGCCGGCCGGTGATCGTCTCCCACGCCAACCCTTCGAGTTTCCACGCGGCCAAACGCAACAAATCCAATGTGGTGTTGCGCGGTATCGCCGAGTCCGGCGGCCTGCTGGGTTTCAGCACCTACCCGTTCCACCTCAAGGGTGCGTCGGGCTGCACCTTGGAGTCGTTCTGCGACATGGTCGCCAGCACGGCCGAACTGATGGGCGTGGAGCACATCGGCATCGGCACCGACCTGTGCCAACAGCAACCCCTGCAAGTGCTCGAATGGATGCGCAACGGGCGCTGGAGCAAAGACAAGGATTACGGCGAAGGCTCAAAGGACAACGCCCACTGGCCGTCACCGCTGCAATGGTTCCGCGACAGCCGGGATTTCCCGATCATCGCCCAGGGCCTGCGCGCCCGTGGCTTCGCCGAGGACGAGGTACGCAACATCATGGGACTCAACTGGTTGCGCCTGTTGGAAAGCGCGACACCTGCGCAAAACTGACCCTTGATTCACTGACCCTGGTTTCACACCGTGAGGACAGCACAGCATGAAAAATAACAACAATAGCCTCCCGTTCATCTCCCCGACCGGCGATGCACAGCCCCAGGCGCGTATTTTGGAGGCATCATGAAAACGACTACCACACTGCAAGCCGACAACCAGCCGCTGCAAGCGTCGGCGCCGAAAAAAGACATCGACTGGCCGCTGTTCCTGATCAGTGGCGGCTTCCTCGGCGCCTTCCTGATCGCTGCGCTGGTCGACATCGAGGGCATGTCGCTGCTGGTCAACACGCTGTTCGCCTGGTCGACTAAATTCTTCGGGCTGTACTGGCAGATCCTGATGCTGGCGACCTTTGCCATGAGCCTGTTCATCTGCTTCAGCAAGTGCGGGCGGGTCAGGCTCGGCGGCGTCGACCAGCGTCCCGATACCAGCACCTTCAACTGGATCGCCGTGATCATGTGCGCCCTGCTCGCCGGTGGCGGTGCCTTCTGGGCGGCAGCGGAACCGATGATGCACTTCGCCAGCCCCCCACCGCTGTTCGCCGGGGTGCAGCCGCATACCGAAGCGGCAGGCCACGCCGCGCTCGCGCAATCCTTCGTGCACTGGGGCTTCCTGGCCTGGGCGGTATTGGGCAGCCTGCTGGCGATCGTGCTGATGCATCTGCATTACGACAAAGGCCTGCCCCTGGCACCGCGCACATTGCTCTATCCATTGTTCGGCGAGCGTGCGCTCAAGGGCCCGATCGGCACGTTGGCCGATGCCACCTCGATCATTGCGGTGGTGGCCGGCACTATCGGCCCGATCGGATTCCTCGGCCTGCAGATCAGCAGCGCGTTGCACTCGGTGTGGGGCATTCCCAATGACCTGACGGTGCAATCGATCACCATCGTGCTGGTCACCATCATGTACACCACGTCTTGCCTGGTGGGCCTGAAGGGCATCCGCTTTGTCAGCGAAATCAACGTGTGGCTGATGATCGGCCTGGCGCTGTTCATAGTGCTGCTGGGGCCGACCGCGTTCATTCTCGGCGGTTTCCCCACGGCGTTCGCCCTGCACCTGGAGCAGTTCATTCCAATGACCCTGTTCCGTGCCGATCCTAAATGGCTCGACTGGTGGACGGTGTTCTACTGGGGCTGGTTCATCGGTTACGCGCCGATGGTGGCGCTCTACGTGGCGAAGATCTCCCGGGGCCGGACCATTCGCGAGGTGATCATGACGCTGTCGATCATCGCCCCGCTGGTGACCATGTTCTGGTTCACCGTGGTCGGCGGAACCGGCATCGGCCTGGAACTGCAGACGCCAGGCATCGTCACCGCCAACGGCGCGCAACCCGAAGCCTTGCTGCTGGGCGTCACCCAGAACCTGCCATTGGGTGGGTTGGTCTCGGCGCTGTTCCTGTTCCTGAGCTTCATTTCGGTGGCCACCAATGGCGATGCCATGGCCTTCACCGTGGCAATGGCCATGTCCCGTAATGATGAGCCCCGCAATGACAAGCCCAAGCCATGGCTGCGCGCCTTCTGGGCAGTAGGCATGGGCCTGGCCGCCGTGGTGCTGATCACCATCGGCTCGGGCGGGGTCACGGCGCTGCAATCCTTTATCGTAATTACTGCCGTACCGGTTTCGCTGCTGATCCTGCCGTCGCTCTGGGATGCACTGCGCATCGCCCGGCAGATGGCTCGGGAACAGGCAGTCTGATGATGAACAGTTCAGGAATCGCAATGATGTCGCACACCGACACAGACACTTCTTCGGCCTTGCGGCCCGCCGCCCGGGTCATGGACCTGGAGCGGCTGGGCAGTCACTTCCAGAGCCGCCTGAGTTTCGTGCGCAGCTGCATGCGCAAGATGATGAACGAGCAATGGCGTATCGAGCGCACCCGCTTCGATCTCGACGCCGAAGGCTTCGGCACGGCGATCTATCGGATCGACACCGCTCATGCCCACTATCACTGCGTGATTTTCTCGATGTACCTGCCGCCGGAAAAACGCAGTGACCGGGTCATCGCCGATCAGTGGGACGTCAGCTTCGTGCTGCTGGCCGGCGATGTCGACGAGCCGCAACTGGCCGACTTGCGGCGCAACGTGCCGTTGCAGGAAGCCGGGCGTTTCGATGCGCGGGTGCTGGTGCTGTCACGGGCCAATCGCAGCCTGCGCAACTTCGAGCGCTTCCTCGGGGCGCTGGCGGAAGGTTGCCAGCCAGATCCACGGCAACTGGCGGAGGTTGGCTACCTGTATCGCACCACCGCCGTGTACGGCAACGGCAAGTTCGGCATCGCCGACTTCAGTTGCCTGCAAGGCAATGCCGACTTCACCCAACCGTTCAGCGCGCAGATGTTCACCGTGTACCTGCTGCGGCACTTCAGCATCGAGCAGATCGAGCACATGGCCCGCGCGCGCAATCCGCAACGGGCGGTCGGGTTGGACATTGAGCTGCAACGCTACCTGGGGGTCGGCAACTCTACGGGGCTGGGCATGGCGCCCTTCCTGATCAATCACCCGCAACTGGTCGACCAGTGGATCTGTGCCCGTGAAACCGCACTGGCGCGGGTTATGGCACAACCGGCTGACGTGCCCCGCGTGCAGCGTTTCCAGGCACTGTTGCAGCGGGCTCGCCGACACCTGCAACAAACCAGCACCGAGGACCAACGGCAAAGTGCAATCGACCGGCAGACCCTGGCCGATCTCGATCAATTGAGCGAGTGGTTCGCCTGTCAGCCCGTCAGCGCCGATCTGTGGTCACGGCTGCAGGGTTGGGCCGAGCTGAACGCCGGCTTTGGCTGCCAGGAATTGCTGGTCAGCCTGCAGCTGGAGCTGTACCCCGAACAGGTCGATCCGCTGGCCGAGCAGATGTCGGTCAACGAGGGCTTTCGCCTGAACGCCGAGATGCCGCTGGACGCGCTGTGCAACCTGATCGAGACCCGCTACCGCTGGGTGCTCGACTACGACCTTGGCGCTGCCGAGGCCAACCACTTCTTCTGGTATCGCTCGGCGGAAAAGGAAGAACCGCGCCTGGGGGAACGCGCCATGGAACCTGGCGCGGACAAGGAAATGCAACTGGGGATCGCCCACAACATACAGCGTTGCCACCGCGCCTTGCTGGCCTACCGCGAACAACATCCACAGCAATTGACCGCGCATTTCCTGCTCGCGCAGCCGTCGTTCAAAGGCACCGTGTGCCGGTTGCAGGGCATGGCCCGTTGCGCCTTCGGGGAAATTCGCGCCAACCTGATGGACCGCGGCATGCTGCCGATCCACTTGCTGCGCTGCAAACTGGCGTTCTTCGGCGCCGGCAAGTTCGACCCCAAGTCCAGCCGCTGGGTGCGCATCACCTTGTTCCAGGGTGCTCCGCTGGTCAGTGAGATTGGCCAGCCTTTCGCCGATGACTGGAATTTCGCCGTGATGCCGACACTCGCCACCGCTGCCGGAGAACACTGATATGCGCGTCTCGCTCAATGAAATCCAGGTGATCTGCCGCAAGGCCTTCGAAGGCATCGGCTTCGCCCCCGGTGACTGCGACGACGCCGCCGAGATGATCGCCCGCCTGCAACTGCAAGGCCTCGATGGCATCGGCGCGTTGAAAACGGCCCTGGCGTTCCTCCACGACGAAGTCGATCGCCCCATCGAAACCTGCTACGAAGACGCCGCTCAGTTGACCCTCGATGCCCACGGTCAAAGTGTCTTGCGCTGCGCCGCCCAAGCGGTCGAGCTGGGTGTAGGCAAGGCCTTGCGCGGCGGCAGTGCTTTGATCCGCATCCGCCACTGCCATAACCGCATTCTGCTGCTCGGTTACCTGGCACGCTGTGCCGCAGAGGCGCTGAATTTTTGCGTCTACTGGCGCGATGCACGCCAGGAGCTGGTCGCCACTTTCAGCGCCGGGCAAACCCGCCCGACCCTGCGGGTGTATGACCTGCCGCAACCGGCGCAGAGCGACGAACAAAGCATCAATGTGCTGATCTCCCGGCACTTCACGCTGCTGCCGCGACTCAGTGCCGAGGATGCCATGCCTGCAGCCACCCAACCGGAACGACAGTCCGCAGATGGGCTGGTCGTCGACGACGACGTCTGGGCCCAATTGAAAAAACTCGGCGAGCAGGTGCTGGTGGAAAGCACCGAGGAGTCGCGTCGGCGCGGTGCCGGCGAAAGCAGCGATGCCCAATAAAACCTTGCAATGCATCAGGAACCAATCAATGAAACACGCGATCAAGACCGACCTTTTCGCCTCGCGCGCGCCACTGGAATGGGCGGTGGTCGGCAACGGTACGCTGTACACCGCACAGATCCCCATCGACCGCGAAGGCCAGGTGGTCAGCGGGGGCATCGAAGCGCAAACCCGGCAGACCCTGGACAATCTGCGGCATACCCTGCAAGCCGCCGGCAGCACGCTCGACGCGGTTACCCAGGTGCTGATCTACGTCACCGACCGCCGCTACCTGGCGACGGTGAACGCGATTTATGGCGAGTATTTCCAGGCGCCCTACCCCAACCGCGCGGCCATCGTCGTGGCTGGGTTGGCTCGGGAGGAGATGCTGGTGGAACTGGTGGTGTACGCCTGCCTTGACTTGAACTGACCCCCAGATGTTGGACGGTCTTTGTCACTAGCCAGCGGATCGTGTTCTGTATTCCACAGGGCTCAGTCCGCCGGGCTTCGATTTGCGACAACTATCCTGACACCGGGGGGAATTGTAAAACTGCTCTGGCAGCACCGACAACAAGGCCGATTGCCCAACCAGAAACCCAAACTTGGCATGACGAAGATGAAGCAACTTGCTTGTCAGAACCTAGCGACCACCCTCCTTGAGACGTTCGGACAACTTGACCAGTTCGGCCAGGGAGTCGGCTTTCATCTTACGCATCAAGGCGCCGCGCCGTACTTTCACCGTGACTTCGCTGACTCCCAGCCTTGCGGCGATCTGTTTATTCAAAAGCCCGGTTACCACCAGTTCCATGACATTGAGCTCACCCTCGGAGAGGCTGGCATGGCGGCACTGCAAATCAGCCAGCCCCGCGGCCGCCGCACGCCTTTCGCTGTCATGGCGCAGGCCCCGGGCAATGGCGTCAAGCAGGTCCTGCTCGCGAAACGGTTTGGTCAAAAACTCTAGAGCGCCGGCTTTCATGGCCCTCACCGACATGGGGATGTCGCCATGGGCAGTGATGAAAATCACCGGCAGCAAAATCCCGGAACGCAGCATTTCGTCCTGAAAATCTAGCCCGCTCATGCCCGGCATGCGCACATCCAGAATCAGGCAGCCGGGTGCGTCCGGTCGTCGGGCCTCGACGAATTCGCGAGTGGAACCGAACGTCATGCTGGTCAACCCGACCGAAGCCAGCAGGTCTTCCAGTGAGGCGCGTATCGAGGCGTCGTCGTCGACGACGTAAACCATGGATTCGACCGGGGCCAGAACGACAGCATCCGTCATCAGTTTTCCTTGTAGCCACAGGGCAAGGTGAAGTGGAAAGTGGCACCGAGCTGCGGGTTGACGCAGGCCCAGATACGGCCGTCATGGGCTTCGATAATAGAGCGGCTGATGGCCAGCCCGATACCCATGCCGTCGTGCTTGGTGGTGTAGAAGGCATCGAAGAGCCGCTCGTAATCCTCCTGGGCCAAGCCACTGCCTTGGTCGCAGATCGAGAAGTGCAATTGGTCGCGTGGACCGTGTTCGACATGCAATTCCAAAATGCGCCGTTCGGGGTCGACATCGCGCATGGCGTCCACAGCATTCATGGCCAGATTCAATAACACCTGTTGGATTTGTACCTGGTCTGCCAACATTGGCGGCAGCCCCTCGTTAATATGCAACCGCAACGTGATGCCTTGCTCATCCAATTCGCTACGCAACAGCTGCAGGCTACCAGTAACAGTGTCGGTGACATTCAACCACTGTTTGGTCGGCGGGTGACGTTGGGCCATACCGCGTACCCGGGCAATGATTTCGCTGGCGCGATGGGTATCGGCGACAATCCTCTCCACCGCCTGCCGGGCCTTGGGAAGGTTTGCCGGTTGCGCCCCCATCCACCGCAGACAAGCGTTGCCGCTGGTGGCGATTGCCGCCAACGGCTGGTTCACTTCATGGGCAATGGAGGCTGTGAGCTCACCCAGCACGTTCATCCGGGCGACATGGGCCAGGTGCTCGCGGGCCTGATGCACAGCACGAATCGCCGCAGACATGCGTAACGCCAGGTAAGTGGTGCAGGCAATGACAGCGAGGCTGATCAAACAGTTGATCAACCCCGCCTCGGCGTCACCGGAGGGCGTGAGCCGGTAACTGACCACCGTCAACACCATGCAGATGGCCGCGACGCCGACCACCCCACGCGATGGCAGAAAACTCACGGCGATGAGCACCACAATGATCTGGAACACCCCCGCTGCAATTTCCAGGTCGGTGACGGTGTCGGCCACAGTGATGCACAGCGCCAGCCCAAGCAGTAACGTCAGGCGAATCGCCAGTTTGGCCCTTTCCACTCTGCTCTTCTCTCGCATCGCTCCTCCTGTCGGCGCCATCGACTGACATTACTACCCGCCACAGCACGGTGACGCGCTCCAGGTTACAGAGCGCTTGTTGACTCAGCACGGGTTGTCCAGGCTGAACAGGTCGGCCACTTCGTCGTAAGCGTACAGCTCAGCATAGCGCCCCCATTGTGTGACACAGTCCAGGGTAGTGACAGCATCTTGCTCGGACATGAAGTCTTCCAACTGGTCACGAAACCGCCGGGCCGGCGCGGTGCGGGTGGAGCGATCGTCCAGTACCCGGCGCACATGAGCGACCAGGGGTACGTAACTGAGCAGATGCTGGGCGAACAGTTGCTTACGCCCATCGACATCGGATCGGGCGTAACTGCGAGCGGCTGGCAGCAGTTTGATGTCGCCGCCCCGCAGTTCGGCAAAGCGCAACAGTTGCAGCACTTCGGCAATTGGGAACAACTCATCGGCAGAGTAGTGCAGCGTACTGGCCAGCGCTGGCAAGTCGGCACGACCATCATAAGGATGCGCACTCACCGCCTCGATCAATCCGGCCAGGGTGTTGGTCGACACCAGCGGCAGGACCATGCCCACCCCGGTCCCGGGGAATAGCCCCTGGCGGTGCGTATCTACCTCACCGCCCCCAGTCATCTGCACGTAAATTTGCTCGACCAATGCCTGGAACGCCGGGTCCAGGCGGTTACGAGGCTGTGCCAGGTCTACCACGATTTCACTCACCACCCGCCCTGGGTTGGAAGAGAACAACAAGATGCGATCACACATCAGCACGGCTTCTTCAATGTTGTGAGTGACCATCAAGATCGACTTGATTGGCATCCGCCCCTCGCACCAGAGGTCCAGCAGGTCGGTCCGCAGGGTTTCGGCAGTCAGTACGTCCAGCGCCGAGAACGGCTCGTCCATCAGCAACACATTAGGGTCGACCACCAAAGCGCGGGCCAGACCGACGCGCTGACGCATACCGCCGGACAGTTCCTTGGGGTAGGCACTTTCGAAGCCGTCGAGGCCGATCAGATCGATGGCAGACAATGCCCGCTTGCGTCGCTCAGGTGCAGGCACATTACGCGCCTCCAGGCCCACTTCGACATTTTGCAGCACAGTAAGCCAGGGGAATAGCGCAAAGCTCTGGAACACCATGCTGACCGAACTGGGCAAATCGCGAGGGCCGGCCGGGAAATCCACCACGCCTGAGGTGGGCGAAATCAGGCCGGCAATGGAGCGCAGCAAGGTTGATTTGCCAGAGCCTGAACGCCCCAACAGCCCGACGATCTCGCCGTCGTTCAAGCGCATGGCGACATTGTCCAGCACCAAGCGCTCGGTCCCGCCGGGGTTGCCATATACATGCCGTACTTCACGCACATCCACCAGGCAACGCTTCTTCATGACATTCATGTGATTCATTCCTCAATCAAGACGCAGACGGCGTTCGGCATACCGGTACAAAGGACGCCACAACAAGCGGTTGAAACTGACGACAAACACAGACATCACCACAATGCCCAACGCCACGCGTGGGAAATCCCCTGCTTCGGTGGCCTTGGCGATAAAAGAGCCCAGCCCGTATGCCTGCAAATGTTGATCTCCCCAGGACACCGCTTCAGCCACGATGCTGGCGTTCCACGAACCGCCAGCGGCAGTGAGCGCACCAGTCACGTAATAGGGGAAGATTCCCGGCAAGGCGACTTGGCGCCACCACTGCCACCCTCGCATGTCAAACATCCGCGCGGCTTCGCGCAGATCGGTGGGCAACGCGCTGGCGCCGGCGATCACGTTGAACAGGATGTACCACTGGGTGCCCAGCACCATCAGCGGCGACAACCAGATATCCGCGTTGAGCTTCAGACCGACGATGGCGATCACGGCGAACGGGAACAGGACGTTGGCCGGAAACGCAGCGAGAAACTGCGCCATAGGTTGCAAGCGCTCTGCCCATACCGGGTTCAATCCGATCCACACGCCGATGGGCACCCAAATCACGCTGGCGATAACGATCAGCACCGCGACCCGTGTCATGGTAGTGAGCCCAAGGCCAAAGGCACCCAGCACGTCCTCCATGCCCAGTGTGGTGCCAATGAAACGCGCCAGATACAAACTACCGACGACACAGGCAGCCAATACCAGACCCAACCAGATCAGGTCGGTAGCACGGCTAAAACGGGCAGTGGGCGTGAGTTTCAACAGCGGCCCAAGCTTTGGCATGTTCACCAGCATCAAGACGCTCTTGATGTTCGCACACCCGCGCATGAGAACCGGTACCAGCCGGGTGGCCCTGACCAAGTCGTACACCCAGGAGCGCGGGCGCTTTTGCGACGCGGTCTGCTCGAAACGAAACTTGTCGGCCCAGGCGACGATGGGGCGGAACAGCAACTGATCGTAGGCCAGAATCACCACCGCCATGATTGCCACCGCCCAGGCGATGGCGGCCATGTCTTTCTGGGCAATCGCCAGGGCCAACCACGAACCGATACCGGGCAGGTTGACTGTGGTGTCGCCGACGGTAATGGCCTCGGATGCCACCACGAAAAACCAGCCGCCGGACATCGACATCATCATGTTCCATACCAACCCTGGCGTGGCGAACGGTAACTCCAGCCGTACGAAGCGGTGCCACGCCGAGAAGTTGAACTGGCGGCTCACTTCATGCAGATCGTTGGGCACCGTGCGCAGCGACTGATAGAAGCTGAACGTCATGTTCCACGCCTGGCTGGTAAAAATGGCGAAGATCGCCGCGCACTCCACCCCCAACTGACCGCCGGGGAACAGACCCATGAAGAAGCTCACGGTGAAGGTCAGAAAACCCAGCACCGGCACCGACTGCAGGATGTCCAGCGCTGGCAGGATAATCAGCTCGGCCTTGCGGCTTTTGGCCGCCAGGGTGGCAATCACCAGGGTGAACACCAGCGAAGCGGCGAGGGCTACGAACATGCGCATGGTGGTGCGCAAAGCGTATTCGGGTAAGTGGGCGAGTTCCAATGATACGGGCGCCGAATCGAGCACCGTCAGCGATTGGCTCATTTGCTCGACACCGTGAACGATCAAGATCGCCCCCAGCGCCAGCAGGATAAAAAAACCGAGGTCAGCCCACCAGGATGAGCCGTTACGCGGTGGCGAGCCTCGGGTGAGAGATCTGGAAATGGGAGTTGCAGATGGGAGACGCATGATTCACCTCGTCATAGCCCCCAAGCCGAGGCCAGTATGCTCGCGCGACCTAACCTGCGGTCGATAGGCGGACCGCATTGACGGGGCATGAAATATCAATGTGCGACCGCTGCGAGGTTGTCACACTCGAACGCGAAGACAGGGCTAGGTTAAGGACTGACAGCGGTGTTCGCTACAACGCAAAAGGGCAAAAAACTATACCTTGGTATAGCCGTACTCGTTACGCCGGACAGGGTGGGAGACTTTGCTGACACCCGAGGAATCGAACGTTTGACTTCTCCAGTGAAAGAATTTACCTTCGCCCCCGCTTTTTTAGTCCACACAGGAGACCAGTCTTGGACAGTTGCCCCAGTCGATCACGACAGGCTAAAGCGGCGAGCTAGTTCAGCAGAGTCCCTTCTCTGCCACTGTCTTGCCGTATTACGGCGGATAGTGGTATTTCGTTCCCGTTCTGGGAATCGACCCTCCATTTACCCCTGAGCTTTCCCCAACGCATGCATGCGAGTGCTTGAACGCGTCTGTGGGTTTTCGCTCATGCCTTTCGCGATCCATCCCCGTAACCCTGTTCGCTCAGCGAACAATCGTCGGTATGGAAGTGAATAATGGATTGGAAAATCTTCTTTCTGCGCGTGACCGTCGCGCTCGCTCTAGGCGCCCTGGTGGGTGCCGAACGTCAACTGCGCCAGCGCCTGGCCGGATTGCGTACCAATGCCCTGGTTTCAACTGGCGCGGCTTTGTTCGTCATGGTGTCGCTGCTCACTTCGCAGGGCGATAACTCCGGCGCCGCGAGAATCGCCGCGCAAGTCGTTTCCGGAATTGGTTTTCTTGGCGCTGGCGTGATCATGCGTGAGGGTCTCAATGTGCGCGGTCTCAACACCGCAGCCACTCTCTGGTGCTCTGCTGCGATAGGCATTCTGTCAGGCATGGGGCATATGCTAGAGGCCGCCATCGGCACTCTGGTGGTGCTCTGCGCCAACATTCTGTTGCGCGAAGCCGCTCAGCGCATAAACCGCCAGGGCGCAGCCGCAGCCGTGGAAGTCGACCAGCGCTTCACCTTCAACATCGTCTGCCGGGCCGAGGACGAGGTGCATGTGCGCACCCTGGTTCTGCATGGTTTGAACGGTAGCGCACTACGCTTGCAATCACTGCACAGTGAAGATCTGGCCAACCCGGACAAGCTCGAAGTACGCGCTGAACTGATTGGCACGCCTGCAAGCCCAGCCCAACTGGAGCAGTTGGCTAGCCGGGTGAGCCTGGAAAAAGGCGTGAGCTCCGTACGTTGGGCAGTTGCTCAACAGCAATCAGCAAGACGAGTAATCACTTTGCCGAGATGCGTATCACCTTCGGCTTCAGCACTCACCGCAGACACTATGAACTCATACGCCGGTCTTTCGATTTTTCCGCAGCATTAACAAGAATCACGCAACGCTTTCTATCGCTCAGGGGCTACCTCAGCCGGAGCATGATCGTGACGTCGTTTGGCTTGAGGTAAACGCGCCTACGGTCGAAGAGCGCGCGAGCCTCCAGCAGCGCTTTGGCATTGAAACATCCCCGAAAATCAGTAGCGTCGTCGAGGACGGCCACTTTCTGTATATGCGCTCCAAACTGCTTGCATTGGATGTGAACGGAGCTCCGCATTTTGGAGGTGTGACCTTCGTCTTGGGTGAGCAGGTGGTAGCGATTCTCTGCGATGACGCGGACTTCCGCCCGTTTGATGTCGCCCTGCAACGCTTGCGCCGCAAACCTGCCAATACGCAGAGCCCGAAAGCAGTGCTGCGGGTATTACTGCAGATGGCCAATGACGGTGCTGATGCTGTTATCGACCGTATTGCCGACGAGCTGGAAAAGAGTGCCGAGGAGATCTCAGAAATATCCGATGGCTACAACGCGAGTGGTAAGGAGTTGGGGGTGCCGGACTTGATCGACACGATGCGCGCTCTCAACGACAAGGAAGAACTGATTTCACTCTGTATCGAGGCGCAGCTATCTCTTGCTCGAGCTGTGCGCTACCTCAGTGGCGAGGTGGATAACGTAACCGAAGCGGATTTGCAGGGTTTGGTAAACGAGCTCACCGCCGACGTTACCGGAGTCAAGGAGCATGCCTACTTCGAACACGAGAAGGTACGGTACCTGCAAAACGCCGTGACGAACATTCTCAACATAAAACAGAACCAAATCGTCAAAGTGTTCACCATCATTACAGCGGTCTTCCTGCCACCCACACTGGTCGGCACGTTCTACCGCATGAACTTCGCGGTGATGCCAGAGCTTTCGTGGGAGCACGGCTTCATCTATTCGATGGGACTGACCCTTTCGGCTGCGGTTCTTCCACTGGTTTACATCAAGCGCAAGGGATGGCTGCGCTAATTGAGAATGCTCACTCGTGAGTCGAGGGACTCGAGCCGGCAGCAGTCTCTGCCGGCCTTCACGTTGGTTGCCAACGCCCTTCGCTATAATGGTTAGTCTTCGCAGACATCTGGACTACCCGGCACCTTGCTGGTCAGGTTGAATGCAAATGGGTGGTCAGATGCAATGGTGAAGTCCATGCAATTACACACCGTGCTTATCCTTACACTGAATTTCCCCGTCTCGACTGCTACACAGTGCGCGATGCCGAGACCCCTGCCGACCGCGCGCGAGCCGCAGGTTTGCGTGGCCGGCCGGCGAAAACATCGCCGCCGGCCAAGGCTCACCGAACAAGGCCATGGCCGGCTGGTTGGCCAGCCCCGGGCATTGCGCCAACCTGATGAACCCGATGTTCACGCAAGTGGGTGCCGCCTATGCGACGGACGCACGCAGCGATGAAGGGGTTTACTGGACGATGGTGTTCGGGGCGCAATGACCCATGCACCGGGCTTCGTCGCGATGCCCGGTACTTCAGCAAGCCGTTACTTCACCAGCCGAATTTCCCTGGACGGCCGATAACCGAAATAGGCGCTGTAGCACTTGCTGAAGTGACTGGGTGAAACGAAACCGCAGGCCACCGAGACTTCAACGATGGTCAGTGTGGTGTGCTGCAGCAATCGACGCGCTTCGGTGATGCGCAAGTCCATGTAGTAGCGCTGGGGTGTAGTGCCCAACTGCTCTTTGAACAGGCGCTCGATCTGCCGGCGAGACCGCCCGGCGTATAGACAGAGTGCCTCCATCTCCAGCGGCTCTTCCAGATTGGCGTCCATCAGATTGACCACCTCCCTCAGCGGGCCACTGACAGACACATTCAAGGTGGGTTTGATGCGCCGATAACGCGACGCTTCAAACGCCAGGATATCTTCGATTCCGTCAGTCAACGCCTTGTCATGCAACCCCCTGATCCACTCCAGGGCCATGTAGAAGGTGCCCGATGGACTGGACGCGGTAAGGCGGTCGCGATCCACCACATAGGCTTCGCTGGTGACCTGGGTGAGTCTGGCGATTTCCGCCAGCGCCGGACGATGCTCCGGGTGAATGGCGCAGCGATAGCCGTCCAGCAAGCCGGCTTGCCCGAGAAACCAGGCGCCATTCCATATTCCAGCCAGCGAAACGCCCTGTTCGGCCGCATCGCGCAAGAGGCAGGTCAACGTGTCGTCTGCCTTGAGAGCCGTGCGGTAGCCACCGCAAACAACCAATAAGTCCAGCGTTTGTATCTCGACCGGGTCAAGGCGCGCATCGGGTCGAATCACCAACCCTAGATCGCTGACGACTTCCCCTTCGGACAAAGCAAAGGTTTTCGTTGAAAACAGCTCAGGCCTGAGCAAGTTGGCGGTGACGATGGTATCGAGCGCCTGCGTGAATGCCGGCAACGAAAAATGTTCCAGCAGCAGGAAGCCGGCCCGGGCCCGAATGGATTGGCCTTCATGGTCATTGAGGTAGCGAAGGTTTTTCCCCTTCATGGCACCGCTGAACTGACGTCGCTCTACCAACGTTCGCCTCGCCTTTCGTGTTGATCAAGATGTGATTGCGCCTTGCGTCTCTTGCGACGGTTCAATGCGCGCTCTGTTTACGCCAGTTGTCCCCCATGAGCAAGCGCAATGCTGCCGCCTCGCTAAGGCCGGCGCACCACCCTCACCCGCCCGCTGCTGCCACCCCCACAGAAAAACCGCTCGCCACCGTCGGACTCAAGCCCCGACACCCCGATGCCGGCCGGCAGCCTGAGGCTTTCCAGCACTTCGCCGGTGTTCGAGTCAACTCGGCGCAATTCGCTCTCCTCGCCTTCCCAGGTGCCATGCCACAGCGCACCCTCGACCCAGGTCACGCCCGTGACAAAACGGTTGGATTGCAGGGTGCGCAGGATGGTCCCGGTCTCGGGATCGATCTGGTGAATTTTCCGTTCGCGGTACTGGCCCACCCACAGCGAGCCTTCGGCCCATGTCAGCCCGGAATCGTTTCCACCGCCGGGGGCCGGGATCGTGGCCAGGACTTCTCCAGTGCGCGGGTCGACTTTCTGAATGCGGTCCTCGGCAATCTGGAACAGATGCGTGCCATCGAATGCAGTGCCGGCATGGGCGGCGACATCGAGCGAGCGCAGCATGCGACCACTGTCAGGGTCCAGGGCGTGGAGCTTGTCGGTGGTCGCAAACCACACCTGCTGACCGTCCCAGGTGACGCCGTGCACGTCGTCGACATCGGCAAAGGGGCCATATTCACGCAGGATCTCGGCGGCTGACTGTTTCATCTTGGTGTTCCTCGAAAGGGTTGGTGGCGTTCATCCTAGCCACCGGGCAGCGGAACGGGGAGTAACAAGGTCGTCGCGAAACCGGGCACTGGTGGGGTCAACCAGCGCCGTGCCCGTCCTTGTCCGAACGATTGCACCTTGCCTGCCGCCGCCAGCGTGTCGAGCGCCCGTTGCACGGTGCGCTGACTGTTACCCAGCACCAACGCCAGGGCTGAACTCGACCAGGACTCACCGTCGCCGAGCAAGGCGAACAGCGCTGCATATTTTTCTTCGACCGGTGGTGTGAGCAGCACCACATCCGGTGAAACCTGCGCGACCAATGCGAATCCGCGCCGGGTTGCGATTACCGTCGCCAAGGGTTTCAACGCCGCGCGCAAGCGTCCGATTTCAACCCGCAGCCGGGCTCGATGGGATTCATCACTGAGCTTCAAACGAAAGGCCTGGGCGATGAGTGTCTCTCTGGGCACATCGCCCGGCCAGGCTTGGGCGAGTGCTCGTACGAGGGAAAACAGGATCGGACGCCTGGACAGGGAAACCGACATGCCCGCGCCACGTACAACATAGCGGCAAGCGTCCACCACCAGTGAAGTCGAGGCGAGAAGCGCTTCCACGTCGTCGAGCAACAGAGGCCGTTCTTCGCCATGGACGATCTGGTGAGCGGCGGGGCTGTTCAGAATGGATGATGCACTTTCGACTTCTGCAGACAGCGCAGGAATGCCGGCGAGATGCGCGGCGAGTTCGGCCCTGGCGAGCGCGGCCCGTGCGGTTTGGGAATACAGATGGCGCATCGCGATCCCAGCCACAACCAGTTCATGGGTCGCCCGCAAGGGTGGTGGTAGCGTTGCCGGATCCAGTTCAACGAGTTGCTCGTGGGCCTCATCAAGCCGCCCGATCAGCAACAAGCGACGGATGCCCAGATACCGCGCGTGGGCCGCATTGATCAGGTCACCGTGGGCTTGCAGCGTGACCCGCGCCGCTTCAAGCGCCTTCACCGGCCAGCCGAGATCCCGCGAGGCCAGTGCGATCTCGGCTTCGGCGACGATGCAGCGTGCCCGCGCCACGACCTCTTTCGGCCCGAATGCCCGCGCCGCCCGGCGCACCAGCGCCTTGGCCCGCGCCAAATCACCCAGTTGCGCCATGGCGATACCGCGCAGTGCCAGCGCTGGCGCATCATCGCGCAATGCGATCCGGTCCAGCGCGCCGAGCGGATCGCCCGCCGCCAACGCCTGCGCGGCGGCGGTGATCAGCGAGTCCATTGCAGTCCTGCCACGCGTGTCACTCCTACCGTGATAAGCCCCGTATGAGTCTATCTCACCACTCAGTAGAGCGTATCCGGCACACACACGCCCCATTTGCGCACCGGCGGCGGCCGCAGGGCCCTGTGCTAGTCTCCTTCGTCTAACGTGCGCTGATGCGTTTGAATGGACCGCTCCCCCTGGATGATGGAGTTCAACATGAAAAACACCGCTTCCTGGCTAACGATCACCCTTGTAAGTCTAGTGCTTTGCGCCTGCGCCGCCGTCGACGCTGGAAGCGGTGGCCCCGGCGAGATGGAAATCCGCTCAGGCAAAATCGAGCAGATCACCATGACGCAGATGCAGACC
The DNA here is from genome assembly GCF_059716155.1 of Pseudomonas sp. LBUM1649. NCBI lineage: Bacteria > Pseudomonadati > Pseudomonadota > Gammaproteobacteria > Pseudomonadales > Pseudomonadaceae > Pseudomonas > Pseudomonas sp. LBUM1649. Next base: position 2,744,036 of record NZ_CP166807.1, on the reverse strand, counting down.
AATCACGACAGCGGTGTCGGCGCCATTCTTGGCGGACTCGCGGGCGTGGGTATCGGTAGTCTGATCGGTTCGGGCACCGGGCGAGATGTTGCCATGGTCGCTGGCGCCCTCGCTGGTGCGGCGGGCGGCAACTACGCCGAGAAGAAAAAATACGATCAACCACAACAAGCCCAGCAGATTATCGTGCGTACGAAAAGCGGCGTTCTGGTGTCGGTGACCCAGCCGATCAATGCCGCACTGAGCAAAGGTCAGAGTGTTTATATCGAAGGCACCGGCAATGAAGCTCGGGTAGTGCCGCAAGGCTGATCATCCCCCCAACGCCGAGAATCGATGGTCCAGCGTCAATGAAAAGCCCCGAGCCTGAACAGCCCGGGGCTTTATTTTGAACATGCATTGAATCTGACCGTTCGTCGTCCAGCTAGGGAGATACCCCTTGACGTCGACTGAGTTCTGGAGGAATATTATTTCTATCGGATGCGATCAAAACGCACACGACACTAAATCAAACCTGACCGCACCCTTGAGGATTCACCCCATGAGCAAGATCGAAAAAGTCCTGGCCACCGGCAAGACCCACACCACCCTGAGCAGCGCCGGCAACACCCTGCGTGGCCACAACGGCAACCTCGACATCCAACTGTCGACGCCAGGCGTTGCCCAGCCAGCCCATGTGTTCGCCGCCACCCAGCCGCACCCGAAAGCCGAGCAACTGTTCGCCGGGGCCTGGTCGGCCTGCTACATCGCCGCCGTCGGCCTGGTGGCCGCAGAGCGCAACATCGCGCTGCCGGCGGATCTGGCCGTCGACATCGAAGTGGACCTGGGCCAGACTGGTCCGGCCTATTTTCTTCAGGCCCGACTGACCCTGCGCGTGCCGGGGCTGGCACAGGACGTCGCGACGGAACTGGCGCATATCGCCGATTCCATCTGCCCCTACTCCAAAGCAACACGCGGCAATATCGACGTTGCCCTGAACGTTATTACGGCATAATTAATATCGCATGCGATACTAGCGCACTCGATCTACATAATCGGTAAACCTGAGGAAATCATCATGAGCAAGATTGAAAAAGTCCTGGCCAGCGGCAAGACCCACACCACCCTGAGCAGCGCCGGTACCACCTCGCGCGGCCATAACGGCAACCTCGACATCGAACTTTCTTCCCCTGGCAGCGCCACACCGGCACACGTGCTCACCGGCGTGCAACCGCACCCCAAAGCCGAGCAACTGTTCGCCGGGGCATGGTCGGCCTGCTACATCGCAGCGGTGGGCCTGGCCGCCCAACAGGCGAAGGTGACACTGCCGGCCGATACGGCTGTAGACATTGAAGTCGATCTGGGCCAGACCGGCGCAGCCTACTTCCTCCAGGCCCGACTGACCCTGCGGGTGCCGGGCCTGTCACACGAAGTCGCGACCGAACTGGCCCACAGCGCCGATGCGATCTGCCCGTACTCCAAGGCCACCCGCGGCAACATTGACATCGCCATCAACGTCCAGACCGCGTAACGCATTGCTCGCCGGTTCCCGGGGGATTTCCCGGGGGAACCGGCCGTCGGCCGTTACGGGGCAGGTGCCCACAGGGTTAGAGCACTTCCGACACCATCGCATACGATGTATAGTTTAAGTCTTGCAGCCTGCCCAAAGAGTATGCCCATGAAAACCACCGACAAGACGTCCGCCCTGGATCTCAAGCTCTCCGACTTCCTGTGTTTTGCGGTCTATTCCACCAACCTTGCTTTCGGCAAGGCCTACAAGCCGATGCTCGAACGGCTCGGCCTGACCTATACGCAGTACATCACCCTCGTTGCGCTGTGGGAGCAGGACAACCAGACCGTCGGCAGCCTGGGAGAAAAGCTGTTCCTGGAATCCAACACCCTCACCCCGATCCTGAAAAAGCTCGAAGCGATGGGTTACCTGCGGCGTCAGCGCGACCCGGAAGATGAACGCCAGGTGCGAATCAGCCTGACCGACGCAGGTCGCCAACTGCGCGCAGAACTGACGGAAGAAGGCTTCCCGCAAACCGGCCTGGATCCCGACGATTTCGTACAGATGCAGCAGGCGATCGTGGCGCTGCGCAACAACCTTATCCGCACCACCAAGGCCCCGTAGGAGCGAGCCTGCTCCGGGCGGCGTTCCGACGAAAAACCAGAGAGCACCGCGCGGTATCAGGTATCCCGCGTTATCGTTGACGACCATCGCGACCAGGCTCGCTCCTACATTACCCTGTGGGGCGCCGTCGCGCCCGAGGAGTTGAATGATGCCGCTGACGCTCTATTACCACCCGCTTTCGTCGTTCTGCCACAAGGTGCTGATCGCGCTTTACGAGTACGGCATCGACTTCCAGAGGCGGATCATCGATCTTTCCAGCGCAGCAGACCGGGCGGAACTCGAGGCGTTATGGCCCCTGTGCAAGTTCCCGGTCATCCGCGATCACACGCATCCGCAAGGGTTGGCGGAGTCGAGTGTCATCATCGAATACCTGGACCGTTTTTATGCCGGACAGCACTGCCTGCTGCCCGGTGATTGGGATACCGCGTTGCAGGTGCGCTTTTGGGATCGTTTTTTCGACCAGTACGTCCAGGTACCGCTGCAACAGATAGTCGCCGACCGCCTGCGCGCGACGAACGGCGACCTGACCAGAGAACGGGCCATGCTCACGACGGCCTACGGCATGCTCGAGCGCCAGCTGGCGTCCCGAACCTGGGTAGCCAGCCCGGACTTCAGCCTGGCCGATTGCGCAGCTGCCCCGGCCCTGTTCTATGCCAGCACGCTGATGCCCTTCCCCGACGACTGCCAGCACTTGAGCGCGTATTTCGACAGGCTGACGCAACGGCCATCCATTCAGCGCGTCATCGACGAAGCCAAACCCTGGTTCGCCTTCTATCCGTTTGCCGAGGCCATACCGCAACGGTTTCGCTAGCCGCCCCCCTCGAAACTACCTCATGCGTCCACTCCAGACGCTTGATTGACCCGCAACACTTCCTATCAAGCCAACCATTCACAGGAAATTCCCCCAATGTCGGGGGCACTTTCGCCCGGACGGTTGCGAGTCTGGCGATCCCGGCCTATGGTCCAGACACAACACCTGTCACGACCGGCGCTTGACCTGCCGCCGTCTTTTTGTCCATCCATTGTGCTAGCGCAACGAGGTGATGACATGCCCAACGACTCCCGCCCCGCCGTACTCGAACTGATCGGCAACACGCCACTGGTGCGCGTCAGCCGCTTCGATACCGGGCCGTGCACGCTGTTTCTAAAGCTCGAATCACAGAACCCCGGTGGTTCGATCAAGGACCGCATCGGCCTGGCGATGATCGACGCCGCCGAGCGCGACGGCCGCCTGCGACCCGGTGGCACCATCGTCGAAGCCACGGCCGGCAATACCGGCCTCGGCCTGGCACTGGTCGGCCGCGCCAAGGGTTATCGGGTGGTGCTGGTGGTGCCGGACAAGATGTCCACCGAGAAGGTCTTGCACCTCAAGGCCATGGGCGCCGAGGTGCACATCACCCGTTCCGATGTCGGCAAGGGCCATCCAGAGTACTACCAGGACGTTGCCGGGCGGCTGGCCAGTGAAATCCCCGACGCCTTCTTCGCCGACCAGTTCAACAACCCGGCCAACCCGCTGGCCCATGAATGCAGTACCGCGCCGGAGATCTGGGCGCAGACCCAACATGATGTCGATGCCATCGTGGTCGGCGTGGGTTCGGCCGGCACGCTGACCGGACTGACCCGGTTCTTCAAACGCGTGCAGCCGGATCTGGAAATGGTCCTGGCCGACCCGGTCGGTTCGGTGATGGCCGAATACAGCCGCGGTGGCACCCTCCCCACCCCAGGTTCCTGGGCAGTAGAAGGCATAGGCGAAGACTTCATTCCGTCGATTGCCGACCTGTCCAGCGTGCGCCACGCCTATTCGATCAGCGACGAAGAAAGCTTCGACCATGCCCGCCAACTGCTGCGCGCCGAAGGCATTCTCGGCGGCTCCTCGACCGGCACCCTGCTGGCCGCGGCCCTGCGTTACTGCCGCGAACAGACCGAACCGAAACGGGTGGTCAGCTTCGTCTGCGACACCGGCACCCGCTACCTGTCGAAAGTCTACAACGACCAGTGGATGAACGATCAGGGCCTGCTGCAACGCAAACAGTACGGCGACCTGCGCGACCTGATTGCGCGGCGCTTCGAGGACGGCCGGGTGATCAGCGTCGGCCCCGATGACACCCTGCTCACCGCGTTCCAGCGCATGCGCCTGGCGGATGTATCGCAACTGCCGGTGCTGGTGAACGGCAAACAACTGGTCGGCGTGATCGACGAGTCCGACATCCTGCTAGGCGTGCATGAAGACGTTGCGCACTTTCGCAAGACCGTATCCAGCGCCATGACCGACAAACTGCAAACCCTGTCCCCCGGCGCCTCACTGGCGGATCTGGAGGCAGAACTGGGCCGTGGACTGGTGGCGATCATTCAGGATGCTTCGGGTTTCCACGGCCTGATTACCCGAACCGACATGCTCAATCACCTGCGGAGATCCCTGCCATGAGTCAGCACGATGAAAATGCCCCGCCACAGGGCTTCGCCACCCGCGTAATCCATGCCGGGCAAACGCCGGACCCTTCGACCGGCGCGCTGATGCCGCCGATCTACGCCAACTCCACCTACCTGCAACAGAGCCCCGGGGTACACAAGGGCCTCGACTACGGGCGTTCGCACAATCCGACGCGCTGGGCGCTGGAACGCTGCGTGGCCGACCTCGAAGGCGGCACCCGGGGCTTTGCATTCGCTTCGGGTCTGGCGACCATTTCCACGGTGCTGGAACTGCTCGACGCCGGCTCGCACATCGTCTCCGGCAACGACCTGTACGGCGGCACCTTCCGCCTGTTCGACAAGGTGCGCCAACGCAGCGCCGGGCATCGCTTCAGCTTCGTCGACCTGACCGACCTCGCCGCCTTCGAAGCCGCCTTGCAGGACGACACCCGCATGGTCATGGTCGAGACGCCGAGCAACCCCCTGCTGCGCCTCACTGACCTTGCCGCCATCGCCCGCACCTGCCGCGACCGTGGCATCATCTGCGTGGCCGACAACACCTTTGCCAGCCCGTGGATACAACGCCCGCTGGAACTGGGCTTCGACATCGTGCTGCATTCCACTACCAAGTATCTCAACGGCCACTCCGACGTGATCGGCGGCATCGCCGTGGTCGGACAGAACGCCGAGCTGGCCGAGCGCCTGGGTTTCCTGCAGAACGCAGTGGGTGCCATCGCTGGGCCGTTCGACGCCTTTCTCACCCTGCGCGGGGTCAAGACCCTGGCGCTGCGCATGGAGCGCCACTGCAGCAATGCGCTGGAACTGGCGCAATGGCTGGAACGTCAGCCACAAGTCGCCCGCGTCTACTACCCGGGCCTGCCCTCACACCCGCAGCATGAACTGGCGCGGCAGCAGATGCGCGGCTACGGCGGGATGATCTCCGTCGACCTGAACACCGACCTGGCCGGATCCCGGCGCTTCCTGGAAAACGTGCAGATTTTCGCCCTGGCCGAAAGCCTGGGCGGGGTGGAAAGCCTGATCGAACACCCGGCGATCATGACCCACGCCACCATCCCCGTGGAAACCCGTGCGCAATTGGGCATTGGCGATGCGCTGGTGCGGTTGTCCGTGGGGGTTGAGGATATTGAAGACCTGCGCGCGGACCTGGCGCAGGCTTTGGCACGTATTTAGCGTGTACACACTCCTCTGTGGGAGCGAGCCTGCTCGCGAAGGGGCTGATATATTCGGCATTGATGGCGAATGATACTCCGCTATCGCGAGCAGGCTCGCTCCCACAGGAGTACCGAACATTGGTTTGAATTTTTTTCGGATAATCGACACATGTCCAATCTCGACACCTCCCTGCAAGACGCTGCCGCACCCGATGGCGTGTGCTACGGCTGCGGCAGCAGCAATCCCCACGGGCTGCACATCAAGAGCTACTGGCATGAGGACGGCGTGCATGTCATGGCCGAGCACGTGCCGGACGCCATGTACTGCGGCTGGCCGGACCTGGTCTATGGCGGACTGATCGCCATGTTGGTCGATTGCCATTCCAACTGGGCGGCAATGGCCTATCACTACCGCGCGGAAAACCGCGAAGTCGCAAGCTTGCCGCGCATCAATTGCGTCACCGGCAACCTCGGCATCAAGTTCATCAAGCCTACGCCCATGGGCATCCCGCTCACCCTGCGCGCGCGGGTGGAAGGTGAAGTCGGACGCAAGACGCGGGTCATCTGCGAAGTCTTCGCCGGGGACGTGCTGACTGCGGTGGGCGACTCGATTTTCGTACGGGTCGATACCGGGCAACTGGCAGACACCGCGCACGGGCGGCAGGTGTGAATCACCGCGGATCCCACATGTGTGCAGCCGCCCGCACTCGATAAATGAGCTATACCCGCTAATCTCCCCTTGCCGTTATTCAACACAGGAGTTTGGCAATGAAGCTCAGACATTCACTTGCGGCGCTAATGGTCGGTGCCAGCCTGTTCGGCTGCGCCACCTCATCAAACCAAAGCGTGTCGGTCACCCTGGTTGCCACCCGGCAGAACACCGGGCAAATCGGCAATGTCGCGTTGTCCGACTGGGACAAGCAAACCGGACTCAGTTTCTTCATCAGCGGTGTTCCAAGCGGTGCTGCCCTGCCCCTGCGCATCTACAGCTTCATCAACAAAGGCAGCTGCGAGCAACCCGGCCCCGTCGCGTACGCCATGAATGACAAGGTCAATACCGAGCGCCAACCGATTCGCGGCTGGACGTTCTCAAGAAGCGTGCCTGTGGCCCTGCCTGTGTTGCTGGCCGGTGACTATCACATCGTCGTGCGGACCGCAGCGACGGATGGCAACGTCGATATTTTCTGTGGGGACATCAAGCAACAAGAACCGGTGAAGTAGGCGCTTGTACACTTTCGCCTCACACCGGCGAAATCGTTGCCAGCACGCCGATCAGAATCGTCAACACCAGAAAACCACCGAGGAAAATCGCCATCTTGCCCATAGAGCCTCCAACATTTCGAAAGTGCGGTGCACCGCGGCTACCGCTGCGTAATTTGCCGTCATTGTGGGGCTCAGGCTGAATGCATTACAGCGTCAGAAAGCGATGAAAAATACGGATCAGATGATTCACATGAAACTGTAGGAGCGAGCATGCTCGCGAAAAACCTGAGCACGCCACGGGGTGTCAGGTTGATAGCGTTATCGTTAACGTCCATCGCGAGCATGCTCGCTCCTACAGGGTTATGCGTGTGCCCATCAATTTGGGTTGACGCTGGACTGTAGAAGCTTGCGTCTGCAGGGGATACAAAAAAGCCCACTGGCCATCCCTGGCCTAGTGGGCTTTTTGATCAGGCGTTCAGTTACAGCGCCATATCCGCCGCAGCATTCTCTTTCGGTGCCTTGGCCTTGTCAGCCTCGACAGCCGGAGCAACAGCCTGGCCAATCGCAGGTGGGGGAGTCAGTTCCAGCACCCTGGCGGTGTAGGCCCATTCCTCGGCCACCTTTTGCGGGCTGGCGTTGAGCTGGGTGCCGTAGCTCGGCACAATTTGATGCAGTTTTTCCTGCCAGGCCGGGGTTGCGACCTTGTCCTTGAACACTTTCTGCAGCACGGTCAGCATGATCGGTGCGGCGGTCGAAGCGCCTGGGGACGCGCCCAGCAGGCCGGCGATGGTGCCGTCCTGGGAAGCAACGATTTCGGTGCCCAGTTTCAGCACGCCACCGGCGGCTTCATCACGCTTGATGATCTGCACGCGCTGGCCGGCTTGCCACAGGCGCCAGTCCTCGGCCTTGGCGTTCGGGAAGTATTCCTTCAGGGCGTTGAGGCGGTCTTCGTCCGACAGCATCAGCTGGCCGGCAAGGTACTCGACCAGCGGGTATTCCTTGATGCCGACCTTGGTCATTGGCCACACGTTGTGCGTGGTGGTGGTGGTCAGCAGGTCCAGGTACGAACCTTCCTTGAGGAACTTGGTGCTGAAGGTCGCGAATGGGCCAAACAGGATCACGCGCTTGCCATCCAGCACGCGGGTGTCCAGGTGCGGTACCGACATCGGCGGTGCGCCAACCGACGCTTTGCCGTAGGCCTTGGCCAGGTGTTGCTCGGCGAGGGTCGGGTTCTCGGTCACCAGGAACGAGCCGCCTACCGGGAAGCCTGCGTATTCCCTGGCTTCAGGAATGCCCGACTTCTGCAGCAGGTGCAGGGCACCGCCGCCGGCGCCGATGAAGACGAACTTGGCGTCGGTTTCGGACTTGCTGCCGTCTTTCAGGTTTTTGTAGCTGACGCGCCAGCTACCGTCTGCGTTCTTGGTGATGTCCTGCACTTCGCTGGACAGCTTCAAGTCGAATTTCGGCGTGGTTTGCAAGTGAGCAACGAACTGGCGGGTGATTTCGCCAAAATTCACGTCGGTGCCGATCGGGCTCCAGGTGGCCGCGATTTTCTGGTTCGGGTCACGCCCTTCCATCATCAGCGGGACCCACTTCTTGATCACGGCCGGGTCTTCGGAGTACTGCATGCCGGCAAACAGCGGGCTCGCTTGCAGGGCTTCGTAGCGCTTTTTCAGGAACTTGATGTTGTCATCGCCCCACACAAAGCTCATGTGCGGCGTGGAGTTGATGAACGAACGAGGGTTCTTCAACACGCCTTGCTGGACCTGCCAGGCCCAGAACTGACGGGAGATCTGGAACGCTTCGTTGATTTCAACAGCTTTGGGGATCGAGACTTTGCCGTTCTCGTCTTCCGGGGTGTAGTTCAACTCGGCCAGGGCAGAGTGACCGGTACCGGCGTTGTTCCAGCCGTTGGAGCTTTCCAGGGCGACGCCGTCGAGACGCTCGATCATTTCCATCGAGGTGCCGGGTTCCAGCTCATTGAGCCAGACTCCGAGGGTCGCGCTCATGATGCCGCCGCCGATCAGCAGTACGTCGACTTTCTTGGCTTCTTCGGCCTGGGCTGTCGTCATCCCCAACGACAAGGCCAGCCCCAGCAGGGCCGTGTTCACTTTCTTAAACATCTGTAGCACCTATGATAAAACGCCATCCGCCCTTCCAGCTGCAATCGCGAGCCGCTTGTTTCACGGCATCCAGGCAAGTCTGCCGCGGGTTCTCGCACATGACGTCTGGAGGGTGGGCACACAAGGCCGACTGACTGCATCGACCCCAGTTATATGTCCCTACTGAACTGACTTTTTATCTTTTTTGGCTTCAGCTACTTGAGCGACAGTGATTCTGTTCACCCGTCTCAAGGACAGGAAAACTGAATAGGTCAAAACAAGTTGTGTAGAAGAATATCACGACATGGCAAACCCGCGCGTGATGGATCTGTAGGAGCCGGCTTGCCGGCTTCTACAGGTTGCGGTGGATGGGCGACTATACTCAGTGGTCATCAGTTGAGCATGTGGGGAAGAGCCATGAGCGATAAAGACGACCTGCGCAAATATTCCTCCCAGGTGATCGACGGCGTGGAGGCCGCGCCCGCCCGCGCCATGCTGCGTGCCGTGGGCTTTACCGACGAAGACTTCAAGAAACCGCAGATCGGCATCGCCTCCACCTGGGCAATGGTCACGCCCTGCAACATGCACATCGACAAACTCGCGATCGAAGCTGAAAAAGGTGCGAATGCCGCCGGTGCCAAAGGCGTGATTTTCAACACCATCACCATTTCCGATGGCATCGCCAACGGCACCGAAGGCATGAAATATTCACTGGTGTCCCGTGAGGTGATTGCTGACTCCATCGAAGTGGTGGTCGGTTGCGAAGGCTTTGACGGGCTGGTGACCGTGGGCGGTTGCGACAAGAACATGCCGGGCTGCCTGATCGGCATGGCGCGGCTCAATCGCCCTTCGATCTTCGTCTATGGCGGCACCATTCGCCCGGGCGCCGGCCACACCGACATCATTTCCGTGTTCGAAGCCGTGGGCCAGCACGCGCGCGGTGACATCAGCGAGATCCAGGTCAAGCAGATCGAGGAAGTGGCGATTCCCGGCCCCGGCTCCTGTGGCGGGATGTACACCGCCAACACCATGGCCTCGGCCATCGAGGCATTGGGCATGAGCCTGCCCGGTTCGAGTTCCCAGGAGGCCGTTGGCAGCGACAAGGCTTCGGACAGTTTCCGCGCCGGCCAGCAAGTCATGGAACTGCTCAAGCTTGACCTCAAGCCCCGGGACATCATGACCCGCAAGGCCTTCGAAAACGCCATCCGCGTGGTGATCGCCCTCGCCGGCTCGACCAATGCCGTGCTGCACCTGTTGGCCATGGCCAATGCCGTGGACGTCGAGCTGACCCTGGACGACTTCGTCGAGCTGGGCAAGATCTCCCCGGTAGTGGCCGACCTGCGCCCCAGTGGCAAATACATGATGAGCGAGCTGGTGGCCATTGGCGGCATCCAGCCCTTGATGAAGCGCATGCTCGCAGCCGGCATGCTGCACGGTGACGTGCTGACCGTGACCGGCAAGACCCTGGCGGAAAACCTCGAAAACGTGCCCGACTACCCCACCGGCCAGGACGTGATCCTGCCCTTCGATCAACCGATCAAGAAGGACTCGCACCTGGTGATCCTGCGCGGCAACCTCTCGCCCACCGGCGCCGTGGCCAAGATCACCGGCAAGGAAGGCCTGCGCTTCGAAGGCAAAGCCCGTGTGTACCACGGCGAGGAAGGCGCGCTGGCCGGCATTCTCAACGGCGAAGTGCAAGCAGGCGACGTGATCGTGATTCGCTATGAAGGACCCAAGGGTGGCCCGGGCATGCGCGAAATGCTCTCGCCGACCTCGGCGGTGATGGGCAAAGGGCTGGGCAAGGAAGTGGCGCTGATCACCGACGGCCGTTTTTCCGGCGGCTCCCATGGTTTTGTGGTGGGGCATATCACGCCTGAGGCTTTTGAAGGCGGGCCGATAGCGTTGGTCGAAGATGGCGACCGGATCACCATTGACGCTGAAACCCGGCAGATCACGGTTGATGTGTCCGATGCTGAGCTGGCCGAGCGCAAGAGCCGCTGGGTAAGGCCGGAATCCAAATACAAGCGCGGGGTGTTGGCCAAGTATGCGAAGACTGTGTCCAGTGCTTCGGAGGGGGCGGTGACCGACAAGTACCTTTAAGACTCTGATTTCGTGTTGTCTGATCTACTGCTTTCGCGAGCAGGCTCGCTCCCACAATGGTCTTTTGCCGGACACAACATTTGTGTACACAGACCATTGACTGTGGGAGCGAGCCTGCTCGCGAAGGGGCCCTTATAGACAACGCAAGGCTTGCTGGCAGAGGTGCCTCACAACCGAAAGCGATCCACCGACTGCGACAACTGGCCTGCCAGAGTCGACAACTCATCCGTAGTAAAGGCCGTCTGCCCAATCACCTTGCTGTTGCCTTCAGACATCCCGGCAATCATCTCCACCTGATGCGCAATTTCATTGCTGGCCAGGCTCTGCTCGCCGATGGTGCGGCTGATGTCGTTGACCAGTTGCGTGGTGTTGAGCGTGGCCTCGAGGATTTCGCGGATGGCGCGCTCGACGTCGGCGGTCACGGCCATGCCTTTGTCGACCTGGGCGACGCCCTCCTCCATGCTGATCACCGCTTCGCGGGTGCTTTGCTGGATGCGCGACACCATGGCGGCGATTTCCTGGGTGGAGGCACTGGTGCGGCCCGCCAGGCTGCGCACTTCATCGGCCACCACGGCAAAACCACGCCCCTGCTCCCCGGCGCGGGCGGCCTCGATGGCGGCGTTGAGCGCCAGCAGGTTGGTCTGATCGGCGATGCCCTTGATCACCTGGATGATGCTGAAAATCCCTTCGGATTCCTTGTCCAGCGTGCGAATCACCTGCGCCGACTGCTGCGCCGAACGGGCGATGCCGTCCATGTCGCTGACCACCTGATGGATCACCCGCCCGCCATCCTTGGCCAGCGCCTCGGCCTGGTTGGCCATGTCCAGCGCCCGCTCGGCATGCCGGGTGATTTCCTCGATGCTCGCGGTCATTTCGCTGGCGGCGGCGGCCATGGTGCTGGCGGCAGTGCTTTGCTGCTGGCTGCTGCCGGCCACCTGGTGACAACCATTGCTCAGTCGTGTGCTCATGCCGCTGACGCCATGGGCGTTGCTGCGCACCACTTCGATCATGCCGCGCAAATCACGTTGCATGGTCGCCAGGCTGCGAACCAGGGAGCTGGCTTCGTCCTTGCAGTCGGGTTCGACAATCGTCTCGCTGAGGTTGCCGTGGGCGATGCGCTCGGCGATGCGGCTGGCCGTCTGCAGGGGTCTCATGATGCTCAGGATCACCCAGCGTCCCTGGACCAGCAGCAACAACAGGCTGGCGATGAGCACGGCGCCGAGGGCCAGGTTGGCGTTACTGATCGCTTGCCGGGTGCCATCACTGGTCTGCTGGGTGTTGCTTTCAATCAGCTCGCTGAGGGCGGCCATCTGGTCTTCCAATTGGCCGAACACAGTGTTGAAGGTGCCGAGTTCTTTTTGCGCGGCGTCCGGATTTTCCAGGGCCAGGCCGACAATGCGTTCGGCCGCACCGATGTAGGTGTCGAGACTGGGCTTGATCTTGTTCAGAGCGGTTTTGAGGGTGTCGTTGACCGGCAGCTTGAGGTTATCACCGAGCACTTCACGAAAATGCGCGGCGTGTTCTTCGATGGAACTGCGCACCTCGGCCTTGCTGCTGGTGCTTTTGCCCAGCCCCACCAGCATCGCGGACAACACGTCAGCGCGCAGCGCGTCGTGCATCATGTCGGCTTCCATATGATTGCGCAGCGCGGTCATGCCGACGTCGTTGTCCTGCACCGCATCTGCCATTCGGGCAGTGCCCAGGTAACCAACCAGGCTCATGATCAGCGCGGTGAGCAACCCCGTCCCTATCAGCAACAATAAACGCAGTTTTATGGACACTCTGTGGTTCCTCTCTTCGCGGGTTTGTCGATTGGCAAAAAACCATTGCTGAAGAGGTTATCGACTGGCCAACGGAGTTATTGAAAGCCTGTACCCGTTTTTTTTTACGACCTGTGGTAGGTATCGCCCCAAAGATTTTGCGCAGGCCATCCGGATGGTGGACGAGTCGGTGCAGATCTATAACAACGAGCGGCCTCATCTGTCGCTGAAATACAAAACGCCCGATGCGGTGCATCGGGCGTTTTTAGGCTGAAGTAGGTGTAAACCTGTTTCAGGACCAGACAGCTTTTCTCAGTGCCCGCGAATGTAATGTTCAAACTGCCGAATCAAGTCGGCCTGATCGACAATGGCTTGCTTGACCAGATCGCCAATCGACAGCAAACCGATCAGCTCGCCGTTTTCCACCACCGGCAGATGCCGCAAATGGCTGTCAGTCATGACCGCCATGCAATGCTCGATGCTCTGTTGGCTATCGGCCGTGACCACCGGGGAACTCATGATCGCCCTGACCGGCGTGCCGACTGACGAACGTCCCAGCAGAACCACCTTGCGCGCATAGTCGCGTTCGCTGATCACCCCGACGACCTGGCCCTTTTCGATCACCGGCAACGCACCCACGTTCTTTTCGGCCATTTTCTTCACGGCCTCCAGCACCATGGCGTCCGGTGCGATGCTGTGCACCTGCTGGTTTTCCACGATCTTGAGCTTGAGCAACTGTGCGGCTGTCTTCATATCCGTCTCCTGATGTGAATGGCGTACAACCTCAGGCCAACCCGAGTTCCACCACCCCTTCGTTCAGCCGCACCGGCCAGACCCGCAAACGCTGTTGCGGGTACTCCAGGCAACTGCCGTCCTCAAGGCGAAAATGCTGCTTGTAGATGGGTGAGGCAACGACCAGGTCGCCCTTGATGCTGCCGACCAGTCCGCGGCCGATGACATTGGCCCCGGATTGCGGGTCGTGGTTGTCAATGGCATAGAGGTTTTTGCCCTCCATGCCCGGAAGGTAGAACAGCGCCACCTGGGCACCGTCCAGCCACACCACCACACCGGAGTCACTCACCAGATCCTGCTGGCTGCACACCGATTGCCAGACTGCAGACGCAGCGGTTTCAACGCGTTGGGTATTGGACGGGTTCATCAGACACTCTCCTCGGTAACAGGGATCAGGTTGAGTTCGGCCGCCATGATCGGCCGGCGCTGGCCGCGTTCCTGGACAAAGTGAATGTCCGGATCCGGGCGTTTATCGTTGACGAAGGTACGGAAGCGCTTGAGTTTTTCCGGATCCTTGAGGGCGTTGGCCCACTCGCATTCGTAGCGATTGACCACCAGTTGCATCTGCGACTCGAGTTCAAAGCCCAGGCCCAGGCTGTCGTGGATGATCACGTCCTTGAGGTAGTCCAGGCCGCCTTCCAGGCTTTCGCGCCAGACCGAGGTGCGCTGCAATTTATCGGCCGTGCGGATGTAGAACATCAGGAAGCGGTCGATGTAGCGGATCAGGGTCGCGTCATCGAGGTCGGTTGCGAACAGCTCGGCATGGCGCGGGCGCATGCCGCCGTTGCCCGCGATGTAGAGGTTCCAGCCCTTCTCGGTAGCGATCACGCCGACGTCCTTGCTTTGCGCCTCGGCGCATTCACGGGTGCAACCGGACACCGCGAACTTGAGCTTGTGCGGCGAGCGCAGGCCCTTGTAGCGGTCTTCGAGGGTCAGGGCCATTTGCACGCTGTCCTGCACGCCATAGCGGCACCAGGTGCTGCCGACGCAGGACTTCACCGTGCGGGTCGACTTGCCGTAGGCGTGGCCGGTCTCAAAGCCCGCTTCAATCAGTTCGCTCCAGATGTCCGGCAACTGATGTAACTGGGCGCCGAACAGGTCGATGCGCTGGCCCCCGGTGATTTTGGTGTAGAGGTCGTATTTCTTCGCCACCACGCCGATAGCGATCAGCTTGTCGGCGGTGATTTCGCCACCGGGAATGCGCGGCACGACTGAATAGGTGCCGTTTTTCTGCATGTTGGCCATGAAGGTGTCGTTGGTGTCCTGCAACGGCACCAGCGACGGATCCATGATCGGCTGGTTCCAGCACGACGCCAGGATCGAGCCCACCGCCGGCTTGCACACGTCGCAACCGGTGTGGCCACGGCCATGCTTGGCCAGCAGTTCTTCGAAAGTGATCACCCCTTCTACTCGCACCAGTGCATACAGTTCCTGGCGGGTGTAGGCGAAGTGTTCGCACAGGCTCTTGTCGACGCTGACGCCACGGGCAATCAGCTCATGCTCGAAGACTTGCTTGAGCAGACCGGCACAACCGCCGCAGCCGGTGCAGGCCTTGGTCTGCGACTTCAGCAGGCCGAGGTCGGTGCAACCGCCGTCGATGGCCGAGCAGATGGCGCCCTTGGTCACGTTGTGGCACGAGCAGACCGTCGCCGTTTCCGGCAAGGCGCCAGGGCCGAGGGTCGGCGCGCCTTCGGACGACGGCAGGATCAACGCGGCTGGTTCCGACGGCAAGGCGATCGCGTTCTGCATGTATTGCAGCAGCGTGTCGTAATAGCTGTTGTCGCCTATCAGCACCGCGCCCAATACCTGTTTGCCGCTGGCATCCACCACCAGGCGCCGGTAGCTGGCCGTCGTTTCGTCGATGAACTGATAGCTGCGCGCACCCGGCGTATTGGCGTGGGCATCGCCGATGGAACCGACGTCGACACCCAGCAGTTTCAGCTTGGTCGACATGTCGGCGCCCTGGAAGGGTTCGGCGGCGTCGTCACACAGGCGTGCCGCGACACTGCGCGCCATCTGGTAGCCCGGCGCGACCAGGCCGAACAGGCTGCCATTCCACGATGCGCACTCACCGATGGCGTAGATGTGCGGATCACAGCTCAGGCAGGTGTCGTCGATCACCACACCACCGCGCGGACCGATGTCCAGTTCACACTGACGGGCCAGCGCATCCTGGGCACGGATACCGGCGGAGAACACAATCAGGTCGGTCTCAAGGAATTCGTCGTTGGCAAAGTTCATCCGGTAGCGGTACTGCTCGCCAGCGCTGATCGATTGCGTGGCGCGGGACAGGTGCACGCCGACGCCGAGGCGTTCGATCTGCGCCTTGAGCGCCAGCCCACCCAGATCATCCAGTTGCACCGGCATCAGGCGTGGGGCGAATTCCACCACGTGCGCTTCGAGCCCCAGGCTTTTCAGGGCGTTGGCGGCTTCCAGGCCGAGCAAGCCACCGCCGACCACCACACCGCGCCGGGCATTGGCCGCCGCGGCACGAATGGCATCGAGGTCTTCCAGGGTGCGATAGACCAGGCGCGAATCGCCTTCGGCGCCTTCGATCGGCGGCACAAACGGATAGGAGCCGGTGGCCAGGACCAGCTTGTCATAGGCAACACACCCTTGTGCGGTGATCACCTGGCGACGGGCACGGTCGATTTCCAGCACCGGCACACCCAGGTGCAACGTGACGCCGGGCGTCTCGTACAGCGCCGCGTTGCTGAGTGCCAGCGACTCGGCGTCGCGACCGGAGAAGTATTCGGACAGATGCACGCGGTCGTAGGCACGCATCGGCTCTTCGCTGAAGACGTGCAGCCGATAGCGGTCAAGAGCGCCGCGCTCGATCAACTGCTCGACACAATGATGCCCGACCATGCCGTTGCCGATCACGACCAGCGTTTGCTGTTTGTTCAAACTGGCTACATTGGAATTCATAAACGCACCTGCCCAAAGCCCATCACGGTGAAAAAAAGCAAAAAAAAACGCCTGAAACCTTGCGGTTCCAGGCGTCTTTGCCTGTTCTTTTGCGGTGTTGAAAACCAGACGGCCATGCCTGATCCACCGATGTTGCCCACGACCTGTGCGGCCAGTCGATCGTCGTTGACCGAGAGGGCTGCCCATCTTTTTCAGAGGGGCTTGATGGGGTTAATGCAGTGTTTGTGCCAGTTCGTTGAAGGAAACTTCTATTGCCTTGGAAACGCCTTGATGGCTGCGAGTCAGGCGTGTTCCTGGCGGGATGAACGGGTCGGACGGCCGTCGCAGCTTGCCGCTGGAAAACTCGGCAAACCGCTTCGCACTGGTGCACGTTGTCAGGCATGGCGCTTTAAAAGTGCATGCAGCGGTCGGTTCCGAAAGCACCATTAAACATCGTCGAAGGAAGCTTGTTTAAGCGCCCTACGACTTACTTCCTGAAAGCCACAAGACCTTGCGCCGTTGCCTACGGCTACGCCAGAATCCGCCGGCTTGTGCGCTTTGGGGCCGCTCGGTAACTTGATTCGCGTCACTGCCCATCAGTGATCGGGTTTAGTCGCCCGCGGTTTCACGAGCGCATCTGCAACCAGACAGTCAGGTCATTTCATGCCTGCACTTCATGGTAGCTGTGCGCAGGGCGCCTTCGGGCGCGCCGGTTTCGTGTCTCCCCGGTCGACTAACCTGCGTACAGCTGCCACCCCTTGTTTAGTCGCAAGTCGGTGATGGCTCCACATTTTGGAGACAGAAACATGTTCAAGGTCACACCGAATCCCCCGAACAACGATCCCGCCTCCCCGTACGAACCCGATTCAAAAAAACTCAATGAGGCTGCCGAGCGCGCCCTCGACTTTCACTTCCCGTCAGCCGCAGACATCAAAGCCACACCGCGTACACCCAGCACGCTGTTTACCGTCGACCCGCAAGCCACCAGCGAAACCCTGATGGTGTATCTGGTCGAAACCCTGGCTTCGGTGGATGTGATGGTCCATCAATTGGTGGATCATCTGGACGGTGGGTCGCGCAATGCCCTGTTGGGCATTTCCAACAGCGTAATGCTGGCGGAGATTACGGCGAACCGGGTGCTGGATCAGATTGATCCGCCTTGATGGGTGTTGCCTCGTAGGATCTCAACCTTGCGCAGCACCTTGTAGGAGCCCGGCTTGCCGACGAAAGCGCCCTGACAGCCGATGATTGTCTTTCAGGTGTACATATCCATTGCTGCGGTAACGGCCACCTATGGTTTCGCCCTTACGGCGAGTCACTTTCGAAAAGCGCGAAAGTAACCAAAGCGCTCTTGCCCCACCACTCGGTGCCTCGCTTAGACTCGGCATGCCCTCACTCCGGCATTGCTCCGTGGGTCGCCGCGATGGGCCATCCATGGCCCAGCGCGGCTAAACCGGCGTCCTGCCGGTTTACCCACTGCGCAATGCCTGCGTTCGGCCATCGTGGTTTAACGGGGCGCCTGGATCAAAAACAAAAACGAGGCGGCCTGACAGCCGACCTGGCTTTGGCAGATCCCCCCAATCCCCTGTGGGAGCGAGCCTGCTCGCGATGGACGTTAACGATAACGTTGGTTGTCTGGATGAACGCGTTGTCTGGACGTTCATCGCGAGCAGGCTCGCTCCTACAATTGGATCGCGGACAGACCTGCAATCAGGTCGGCTGTCAGGCCGCCTCGCTTTTGCTTTGGATTTTCTTGCCACCTCACGCCCTGAGCCTGTCCGTCAACCTGTGACTACCTCCAGCGGCGCCTCTACCAACGTTGATCCGCGCCGCGTTAAAGCCTGCAAGTAAGCCATTTCGTCATAGACAGTGCCGTTTTTCCAGCACCGATAGACGATTCTGATCCACTTGAAAGCGAGTGCTCTCAGGGCCGCCTTCGCGAGCAAGCCCGCTCCCACAGTAGATCGAGTACATCCGCGGGGCGCGGGAGAGTTTGCAGCTTCAGCAACACCGAGTATTACATTTGCCACGCCCAAAACGCGCTTCCTGACGCTCACGGAAAAACGCCTCATAACTCATCACCGGCTCGCCCGGATGGCTGATCGCCCTCTGCGCGACATAGTTGTCGTAATCGGGAACGCCCACCATCAAACGCGCACTCTGGCTAAGGAAACTGGCGGCTTGCTGCAATTTGCGGAACATGGCAGTGCTCTCAATGGGATTTGGACAGCCCGATTAAAACCCACTGATGTATCTGCAATGTGTCTGCCTCCAGGCCATTTGTATTTTCATGTATTCAAGCACCCGCGACCTTTTGGCGCATGACCGGCCGGCCACCGATTGAGCGCCAACGGGCAACAGTTTGTTAACATCCCTGCGCTTTTTCTCGTCTGATTGATCAGGCACTGTGTTTTTCCAGTGGCTACACAGGATGCTTTTTTCCATGAGTACGTTGTATTCCCGCCGCACGGTCCTGCAAGGCATGAGCCTTTTGAGCCTCGGCCTGCTCGCCGGCTGCGACGACAGCAGCAAGCTGTCGTTCAAGTACGGCAAGGACCTGAGCGACAAGATTATGGGGCGTTCCTTCAAGCTCAAGGACGCCGAGGGCGAAACCCGGATGCTCGGCAGCTACCAGGGCTTGATGCCGATGATCTTCTTCGGTTTCACCCAATGCCCGGCGGTCTGCCCGACCACGCTGGCCCGCGCCGCCCAGGCGAAAAAACTGATGGGCCGCGATGGCGAGCGCCTGCAAGTGATCTTCATCACCCTGGACCCAGAGCGCGATACCCCGCAAATGCTCGACAAATACGTCAAAGCCTTCGACCCGAGTTTCGAGGCGCTGTACGGCACCCTGGAAGAAACCGCCGCCACCGCCAAGGAGTTCGGCGTATTCTTCGAAAAAGTCCCAAGCGGCGATACCTACACCCTGTCCCACACCGCGACCAGCTTCGTGTTCGACTCCCGTGGCAATTTGCGCCTCGGTCTGTCCGCGTCCCTTACCGCTCAAGAGTGCGCAGAAGACCTGCTCACCGTCATGGAGGTCTGCTGATGACTTCGTTTTGCGCACCACGCATCAAACAGCTTGTACTGGGAATGGCCCTGATCGGCATGGCGTGGCAGGTGTCCGCGCAAACCCGGGTCAACGACGCCTGGGTCAGGGCGACGGTGGCCGGCCAGCCTTCGAGCGGCGCCTTCATGACCTTGCAGGCCGACACCGACAGCAAGCTGCTTAGCGTGCAGTCGCCGGTGGCGAAGATGGTG
Source organism: Pseudomonas sp. LBUM1649 (assembly GCF_059716155.1). Lineage (NCBI taxonomy): Bacteria > Pseudomonadati > Pseudomonadota > Gammaproteobacteria > Pseudomonadales > Pseudomonadaceae > Pseudomonas > Pseudomonas sp. LBUM1649. Next base: position 2,724,223 of record NZ_CP166807.1, on the reverse strand, counting down.
CAGATTCACCAATCGAGCATGAAAGACGATGTGATGAGCATGCAGCAGGTCGAGTCCGTGGCGTTGCCGGCCGGCAAGCCAGTGAGCTTCGATCCCCATGGCTACCACATCATGCTCATGGACCTGACGGGCCAGATCAAGGAAGGCGACAGCGTGCCCCTGACCCTGACCGTGGAAAACGCCAAGGGCGAGAAAGAAACGATCAAGGTAGACGCGCAGGCCCGGGCACTGGGTACGATGGATCACGGCAACATGGATCACAGCAAGATGCATTGAGGGTCTGACGGCCTCCCCCACGGAGGCCGCTCTTTGATGGGAGGTGCGTAGTGATGACGACGAACACCGAAACCGCCATCCTGGCTGGCGGCTGCTTCTGGGGCATGCAGGATCTGTTTCGACGCTACCCGGGCGTGATTTCCACTCGGGTCGGTTACTCGGGCGGCGATGTACCCAATGCAACCTATCGCAACCATGGCTCCCACGCCGAAGCGATCGAAATCGTCTTCGACCCGGAGCAGATCAGCTATCGCCAGATCCTCGAGTTTTTCTTCCAGATCCATGACCCGAGCACCCAAAACCGTCAGGGCAATGATCTGGGGACGAGCTATCGTTCGGCACTCTATTACCTGGATGACGAGCAGAAACGCGTAGCCGAAGACACCGTGGCCGACGTTGACGCCTCCGGCCTCTGGCCGGGCAAGGTGGTCACTGAAATAGAGCCCGCCGGGCCATTCTGGGACGCGGAGCCTGAGCATCAGGATTACCTCGAACACTATCCCAACGGCTACACCTGCCATTTCATACGACCGAACTGGACACTGCCCAGACGTAAATAATGGCAGGAGTCCGGCTTGCCGGCGCTTGGCGGGCAGGCGTTTATAATGAAGCCCCACAGGCGCCTTGAAAGATTTCGCCTATCGGCTACAAATACTCCAGCTATTAGCCGTCTGCCCAACGGCGGTCTAGCCTTATCAAACGCCGGTGCGGTCTGGCTGGCCGAGACCTGATAAGAAGATAAAGCGGGAGTCAGAAACCGACTAGGCATACCGTGGGTCATCCCGTTGGCAATTTGCTTGCCAGTGCCGGTGATGCCCATTTGGCCACGATAATCAGTTGATCGATTTGCTGGGCCAACAGCCTGAGTCATTGATTTCACTCACTGCCATCGTACCTGTCGGGACAATGGCTGAATGAACACGACCAAAGGTAGCTCACAGATGGGAACTGAAACGAAATGCCCGTTCAATCACGCCGCTGGTGGTGGCACCACGAACCGCGATTGGTGGCCGAACCAGCTGAATCTGAAGATCCTGCACCAGCACTCGTCCCTGTCCACCCCCGCGGACGAGGGCTTCAACTATGCCCAGGCGTTCAAGGCCCTGGATTTTGCCGCGCTCAAGCGTGATCTGACCGCCCTGATGACCGACTCGCAAGACTGGTGGCCCGCGGACTTCGGACACTACGGACCGCTGTTCATCCGCATGTCCTGGCACTCCGCCGGCACCTACCGTACCGGCGATGGCCGAGGCGGCGCCGGCTCTGGCCAGCAGCGCTTTGCGCCGCTCAACAGTTGGCCCGACAACGTCAGCCTGGACAAGGCCCGTCGCCTGCTGTGGCCGATCAAGCAAAAGTACGGCAACAGCATTTCATGGGCCGACCTGATCGTCCTGACCGGTAACGTCGCGCTGGAATCCATGGGCTTCAAGACCTTCGGTTTTTCCGGCGGCCGGCCTGACGTCTGGGAACCGGACGAGGATGTCTACTGGGGCTCGGAAAACAAATGGTTGGGTGGCGACGTCCGGTACGACAAAGCGCAAAAAGCCATGCAAGAACCCGGCGAAGGCCCGCTCGTTGCCGAACCTGGGGAAAATGAGGAGAGCCGTACCGAGCAAGGACGTAATCTGGAGAACCCTCTGGCGGCCGTGCAAATGGGCCTGATCTATGTGAACCCGGAAGGCCCGGAAGGCAACCCGGACCCGGTGGCCGCCGGCAAGGACATCCGTGAGACCTTCGGCCGGATGGCCATGAATGACGAGGAAACCGTGGCGCTGATTGCTGGTGGTCACGCCTTCGGCAAGACCCACGGCGCCGGCCCTGCCGACAATGTCGGTGCCGAACCCGAAGCCGCTGGCCTGGAAGAACAGGGGTTGGGCTGGAAGAACAGCTTCGGCAGCGGCAAGGGCCCGGACACCATCACCAGTGGCCTGGAAGTGACCTGGACCACCACGCCCACGAAGTGGAGCAACAACTTCCTGGAGAACGTGTTCGGCTTCGAATGGGAACTCACCAAGAGCCCGGCGGGCGCCCATCAGTGGACGCCCAAGAACGGTGCTGGCGCCGGGATCATTCCGGACGCGCACGATCCGTCCAAACGTCGCAATCCGACCATGCTGACCACAGACCTGGCGCTGCGCTTCGACCCGATCTATGAGCCGATTTCCCGGCGCTTCCTCGAGAACCCCGATCAACTGGCCGACGCGTTCGCCCGTGCCTGGTACAAGCTGCTCCACCGCGACATGGGCCCGCTCTCGCGCTACCTCGGCCCGGAAATGCCCGCTGAAGAACTGCTGTGGCAAGACCCGATTCCTGAAGTCGATCATCCGCTGGTCAACGACAGCGACGTCGCTGCCCTGAAAAGCAAGCTGCTGGCCTCGGGCCTGTCGGTCTCGCAACTGGTCTCGACGGCTTGGGCAGCGGCTTCCACCTTCCGTGGTTCGGACAAACGCGGCGGTGCCAACGGAGGGCGCTTGCGCCTGGCCCCACAGAAGTTCTGGCAGGCCAACCAGCCCGACCAACTGGCGAGCGTACTGGCGAAACTGGAGGGTATCCAGCAGGAATTCAACGCCGGCGGCAAGAAAATCTCCCTGGCCGACCTGATCGTCCTCGCCGGCTGTGCAGGCGTTGAACTGGCCGCGAAAAATGCCGGGCACACGATCACGGTGCCTTTCACGCCGGGGCGCATGGACGCTTCCCAGGAACAGACCGATGTCGAGTCTTTCGGTTTTCTGGAACCGATCGCCGATGGCTTCCGCAATTACCTCAAAGGCAGATACCGCGTATCGGCGGAGTCGCTGTTGATCGACAAAGCGCAGTTGCTGACCCTCTCCGCGCCGGAAATGACCGTGCTAATTGGCGGCCTGCGCGTGCTCAACACCAACGCTGGACAGACTTCCCACGGCGTCTTCACCACGCGGCCCGAAGCGCTGACCACCGATTTCTTCACCAACCTGCTGGACATGGGCGTGGAGTGGAAACCGGTGTCGGACGCCCAGGAAGAGTTTGAAGCGAGCGATCGCAAGACCGGCCAGAAAAAGTGGACGGGCACGCGAGTCGATCTGGTCTTCGGGTCCAACGCGCAATTGCGCGCGCTGGCGGAATTCTATGCCAGTAACGGCGAGGAGAAATTCGTGAAGGACTTTGTGGCGGCCTGGACCAAGGTGATGAACCTTGACCGCTTCGACCTGAGGTGAGCGGACCCGCGGGGTGAGTTGGCGAGCGCGCAGCCTTGACTGCGCGCTCGCCGATCACTCAGTGGGGCGCGCGATGGATGGTTTTTAGCAGGTCTTCGGGGCTGATGTGCCCGACGACCTGCTGCACCACGCTGCCCGGTTGCGGCAAATCGAAGATATGGCCCTTCATCTTGCCGATCACGTGCATCTCGCAAGGCTTGCAGTCGAATTTCAATGTCAGCACTTCGTCGCCGTGGATCAATTGCATCGGCGCGACCTTGGTGCGCACGCCCGTCACACCCTTGGCCTGCTTGGGGCACAGGTTGAAGGAGAACCGCAGGCAGTGCTTGGTGATCATCACCGGGACTTCGCCGGTCTCTTCATGGGCCTCGTAGGCTGCGTCGATCAGCTTGACCCCGTGACGGTGATAGAAGTCGCGGGCCTTCTGGTTGTAGACGTTGGCCAGGAACGACAGGTGCGACTCCGGGTACACCGGCGGCGGACTGGTCTCGGCCTTGCGGCCGCCCCGTGGGTGTGCCGCGACGCGCGCCACGGTCAGCGCTTCGATCACTTCGCGGCGCAAGGCCTTGAGCTGCGAGTTGGGAATGAAGAACGCCTGCGGGGCGTCCAGCTTGATGTTGGTGGCGTGGTACTCGGTGGTGCCCAGTTGGCCAAGCAGATCGTGCATCTGCTCCAGGGCCTGTTCCGGTTTGTTGGCCACACCGAACGGACCGTCCAGGGCGACGCTGGCGCTGATGCCCTCTTCACTGGTGGCAATCAGTTCCAGGCGATCTTCACGCAGGCGCGCCACCCAGGCAAGACCGATCCGGCGCTCGGCGGAGGTCTTTTGCAGCGCCTGGGCCCAGTTGTGATCCAGGTTGCGGCTCAGCGGGTGATTCGGGCGCAACTGGTGCAAGCCCTTGGGCATCTCGTTCGGCTCGACGCGGTAGCGATAGCGTTTCTCGCCGTCCTCTTCGAACTCGCCTTTTGGCTCTGCGATGTTGGTCCGCCAGCCCACCACTTCACGCTTGACCAGTACGTTGAGGCCGTCACCGTTGGACAGTGGCTCGTGGGTGACCACCAGCAGATCGCGCTTGCCGACTTTTTCCACCACGCCCACCGGCAGGCCGGTGAAGGTCGGCGAGTCGAAGGCGCCGATGTCGATCTTGCGTTCGCTGACGAAGTAGTCGGTACTGCCACGGTGGAACGTCTTGTCCGGATCAGGCAGGAAGAAATGCGCGGTGCGGCCACTGGACGCGCGGGCCAGGTCCGGACGGTCTTCGAGCACATCGTCCAGGCGTTGGCGGTAGTAGGCGGTGATGTTCTTCACGTAGCCCATGTCCTTGTAGCGCCCTTCGATCTTGAACGAGCGTACGCCAGCTTCCACCAGGGCGCGGATGTTGGCGCTCTGGTTGTTGTCCTTCATGGACAGCAGGTGCTTCTCGTAGGCGATCACCCCACCCTTTTCGTCTTTAAGGGTGTATGGCAGACGGCAGGCCTGGGAGCAGTCACCGCGGTTGGCGCTGCGGCCGGTCTGCGCGTGGGAAATATTGCACTGGCCGGAAAACGCCACGCACAACGCGCCGTGGATGAAGAACTCGATCGCCGCCTCGGTTTCGTCGGCGATGGCACCGATCTCCTGCAGGTTCAGCTCGCGGGCCAGTACCAGTTGCGAAAAACCGGCCTGGTCGAGGAACTTCGCCCGCTCCAGGGTGCGGATGTCGGTCTGGGTGCTGGCGTGCAGCTCGATCGGCGGGATGTCCAGTTCCATCACGCCCAGGTCCTGGACGATCAGCGCGTCGACACCGGCATCGTACAGTTGATGGATCAGCTGGCGGGCCGGCTCCAGCTCATTGTCGTGCAGGATCGTATTGATCGTGGTGAACACCCGGGCGTGGTAGCGATGGGCGAACTCCACCAGTGCGGCGATATCGCTCACTTCGTTGCAGGCGTTGTGGCGGGCGCCGAAACTCGGGCCACCGAGGTAAACGGCATCGGCGCCATGCAGGATCGCCTCGCGGGCGATAGCCACGTCACGGGCGGGGCTGAGCAATTCCAGGTGATGTTTGGGCAGGGACATAATATTTTTTTAGTCAGGCTGTCACGATCGAGGTGCGCATTGTAGCGGTGAAATGAGCGACGGGCACCCGTGTACTGCCAGGTGGCGGGTTGGGGAGCGACCTTCAACATCGCGTGTACCGCAAACCCACTGTAGGAGCGAGCATGCTCGCGATGGTCGTCAACGATGACGAGGGCTATCTGAATGCCCGTGTTGTTCTGGAGTTTTTCGCGAGCATGCTCGCTCCTACAGGGCCCGCCGCGCTGGGCCATCCTTGGCTCAGCGCGGCGACCCACGGAGCAATAAAGGCAAAAGATATTGCTATCAGGCCTTGGCAGCCATCGCAGTAACTTCCACGCGCATGCCCTCGACCGCCAGCGACGCCACGCCCACCGCGGCGCGCACTGGCCACGGTTTGGCGAAGAAACGCTTGTAGACCTCGTTGAAAGCGGCGCGGTCGGCCATGTCGGTGAGGTAGATGGTCAAGTGCAGCACTCGTTCCATGGAACTGCCGGCGCGCTCCAGCGCCACTTTCAGCGCCTGCAGGGTGCACTCGCTTTGCAGGGTGATATCGCCCAGTTCAAGGCTGCCATCGGCACGAGTCGGAATCTGGGTGGAGACCAGCATGACGGCGAAACCGGCCACGTCGGAGGAGATGGAGTCCGCATCGGGATCGGGAACGAAGGTCAGGTCTTGGTTTGCCATGGGGGTCTCTTGCTTGAGGTGGTAAGGCGGCGTCGTACGCATGTCAGCCGAGGCATCCATGCAGCTACGCCTGTTGCGCCGCCAGTTTACGGAACCGTCACGCCACCCGCTCGATTTTATCCGCGCGACGCTTCTTGCCGTCGCCGTTCCCGCGCAACAACACCCAGCGCACGACCTTGTTCCAGGCATAAGCCACCGCAACGCCGCCGACGACGGCAAAGATTACCGCAAGTACCGGAGAGTCGCCGATGCGCCGGGCCACCGACTGAAACTGGAAGTGCGTCAAGTAAATATACAGTGTCGAGGAGGCAATCAATGCCATGCCCCGCGCCATGAGTCCGGGTACGGGAATCGACCGGACCCAGATCACCAGGAGAGTGGCAGGCACGGCGATATCGATATGGTTCCAGATGTCGGCGGCGAACGGTCCATACCCCAACATCGCCACCATGTCCTGCCAGCCCACTACCAGGACGGCAACGGCACTGACGATCCACTTCTGGGTTGTTGAGCTGGCACTGTGGATGGCCATGCCGAGCACCATGATCGCCAGGTAATGCTGTGGCACCCGATTGAACAGCGCGGTCGCATCGAACACATAGGTACTGATCAGCACATCAGCCACCGCCAACACGCAGGACGCAATGACAAAACAGCGAAACGGGTCTGCACTGATGATGTTCCTGACGCGCTCGAACGACAGTGCGAACCCGATGATCACCAGCATCTGCACCAGTAATTCAACGTACCAATAGGTAAAGATACCGACCACATCCGCTGAAAACCAATTGGAAATCATCAACAATGATTGCCAATGCACAGTGTCGAACAGCACCTGAACCAACACCGTGTACAGGATCGTGGGCGCCGCGATACTGGCAACGGACTTGACCAGCGTACGCACGCTACCGTACTCATTGATGGCCTTTAATTGAAACCTTGCCAGGCTGATCCCGGAAATCAGGAACAAGGCCATTGTTTCGCCGAACACCGGCCACGGTGACAACACCTGAAAATGCCCCACCACAATCAACACGATGCAAACCACGCGTAAAAACACCGGCACTTCCATTGCCCGTATCGAAAACCTCGAAGCCTTGGTGTCGCTGGCCAGTTCACACAATTCAAGTACCGGTATCATTTCCCATTGATCGGGCAGATGACCGATAAGCTCTTCCAGCACCATTGAAGCCTGGACGAACGAGAGCGAATCCCCGCCCAGCTCCACGAACGTCAAGTCTGGATCAATGCGCGGCACTTCAAGAATTTCGGCCCATGCCTGCGTCAAGTTGAGCGCCAACGGCGACAGGTCCTGGCTGGCATTGACGGGCGTCGCCTGTTTATCGACAAGCGCCTGCAACGCCCGCTTGTCGATTTTGCCGTTCGGCGTCAACGGAATCGTCTCCACGAACACGAACAAGGCCGGCACCATATAGTCGGGCAGCTGCTGCCCCACATGCTCACGCAGTTCGACCGATGAAACTGGCTTGGCTGAAACGCAACAGGCCACCAGCTTCACGTTCGAACGGTCGTTGTCGGCCAGCACCACACACTGTTTGATCCGGGGATGCCTTGAGATCGAGCCTTCGATTTCAGCGAGCTCGATGCGATGGCCGCGAATCTTGACCTGGCTATCGCCGCGTCCGCGAAACATGACACTGCCATCGGCAAGATAAATGCCCAGGTCGCCGGTTCGATAGCAGATATCACCCTCGGCATGGGTGTAGGGATTGACCACGAACTTTTCCCGGGTCAGCGCTGCGTCACCGTAGTAACCCAGGGACAAGTACGGGCTGCGTATCAGGATTTCTCCGACCTCGCCTTCGCCGACCAACTGATTGGCCTCATTGACCAGCAACAGTTGCGCGCCCTCGATGCCTTTGCCCAGCGGAATCCTGGCATTGTCGAGCGCGGGATCGACTTGATGGTAAGCCATCGCCTGCGGCGTTTCCGTCGTGCCGTAGAAGTTGACGCTGATGGCGTTGGGGGCGATGACGCGTATTTGCTCGTAAAGGGTGCTGCTTAAGGCATCCCCACCCCAAAACAGATAACGCAGCTCATTGAACTGCAATCCACTGATCTTCGCACCGGTTTCAATGAGTTTGCCCAGGGGTGGCGTGAGGTGAATGATGGAGATCCCATACTGGTGTATCCACTTCGCCAATGCTGCTGGATCGATCACGGTCGACTGGGCCGGGATGATGACTTTCGCGCCAATGGAGAGCGGCGTGAACACGTCCCTGTAGACCGGGTCGTGGCCCAGCCCCGACAGCAGGGAAAAGCAACTGTCCCTGGTCAATGCATGACGTTGGCTATGCCATTCGATGAAATGCACCAAGGGTGCATGATGGGTGACAATCCCCTTCGGCTCGCCAGTACTGCCCGAGGTAAAGGTGATATAGGCCGGGTGTCCAGGGTTGACCTCGGGCAAGACCCTTGGCTCGACGGCGAACGCCTTCAGCGCGTCGCCGGGCATCTCCGGTATGTTGACCACGCGTACGACGGACGAACGCTGGGGATCGAGCTCGAAGGCGGCCTCGCCGCATACAAGGACAAAGGTCGGCTGGAGCGCCTGGATGATCTGTTCGATGCGCGCACGGGGATAGGCCATGTCGGCAACGGTGAACGTCAAGCCGGCGCGCGAGGCACCGAGCATGGCGTAGACCAGGCCGGCACAGCGACTGGAGACGATCACGACCCGGTCGGATTCGCTCGCGCCCTGTTCAAGCAGAAAGCAGGCAAGGCGCTGGCTAATCGCTTCCAGTTCGCCGTAGCTGCACGTGGCGTCTTGAGAAACCACAGCCACGGCATCGGGTGTGCGTCCAGCGTGCTGCAGGAAGTCCATGAATATCGGACGTTCGACACAATACTCCAGATCAAGCGTCGGGTTCGGGCGCGCATCCTGCATTTTATTGGTTGACTCCCCATGGCCTGTACGAGATAGACACGACGGCAGGCTCATGGCGGCCTGTCTCGACAGTCCGCCATCACCCGGTTCCCTCACTGTTTTGCCAACGCCTGCGGCAACGCGGCGCCTTGCTGGAAGATCACCGTCTGCGCTGGCATCGGGGCCGGGAAGCCGGCTTCGCCGAGGGCGTCCTTGATGATGCGGTTGGTATCGAAATACACCTGCCAGTAATGCTCATTGTGGCAATAAGGCCGCACCGCCAGCACCGGGCCGACCAGATTGAACTCGAGAATCTCCACATCCACTGCCGGCTCGGCAAGCACATTGGGGATGGCCGCGATGCGCTCCTTGAGCAAGGCCACCGCGGCTTTCCAGTCGGCCGCGCCAGACAGTTGCGCCTGGAGTTCGACGCGGCGGAATGAATTGTGGGTGAAGTTCTGGATGTTGTCGCTGAAGATCTTGTTGTTGCCGACCAGGGTCAGCACGTTGTCCGGGGTGTTGATCGCCGTCGCGAACAGACCGATCTCGGTGACGGTACCGATCACCCCGCCCGCACTGATGAAGTCGCCGACCTTGAATGGACGCAACACAATGATGAAGGCGCCGGCCGCCAGGTTGGCCAGCAGCCCGGACCAGGCCAGGCCGATTGCCAGGCCGACCGCGGCCAGCAGCGCCGCGAAGGTGGTGGTCTGCATGCCGAGGTAGCCGAGGATGCCGATCACCAGGATGATGTTCAGCGTCACGGTGATCGCCGAACCCACATAGCGCAGCACGGTCGGGTCGACCTTCTGCCTGCTCAAGGCCCTCTGCACCATGCCGACGGCAAAGCCGATCAGCCAGCGCCCGACGATCCAGAAGGCGACGGCGGTCAGCAGCTTGACCGCGAACGCGGCGCCATAGGCCTGCACCACGGCAAGCAGGGCATTGAACTTCTGAGTGGTCACGTTAACGACTGTCTCGTCCATGGCAGAGGCTCGCAAATGAGAGATTCACCCCAAGACGCTAGCACAGCTGCCGTGGCCCGCCAGTTCGCCGGCTAACATGCGCAGGATCCTGTGCCGTTATCCTCGCCATTGTCGGGGACTGACCCCGGTCTTGCGGCGAAACCTGACCCTGTGAGCGAGCTCGCTCCTACGTATTGGTTTTCAACTTGGTCCACAGGCGCGTGGTCAAGCGGGCGATGGAGGCTGGCAAGTCTTCTACCGTGAACAACTTGTCCATCACCGCTTTCGGCGGGTAGATCGCCAGATCCTGTTTCACCGCCGGCACCACATCGACATCCGCTGCGCTGTTGGGATTGGCGTAGTGGATGCTGTTGGTGATGTTGGCAATGACCTGCGGTTGCAGCAGGTAGTTCATGTAGGTGTAGCCGTTCTTCTGGTGCGGTGCGCTCTTGGGCATGACCACCATGTCGAACCACAACGTAGAGCCCTCATCCGGGATCGAATAGGCAATGTCGATGCCGTTTTTCGCTTCCCTGGCGCTGGCAGCCGCCTGCACGATGTCGCCGTTGAAGCCGATCACCGCGCAGACGTTGCCGTTGGCCAGGTCGCTGATGTACTTGGAGGCGTGGAAATACTGGACGTAAGGCCGGATCTTCAGCAGCGCCTGTTCGGCTTTCTTGTAATCGGCCGGCTCATGGCTGTGGGGTGGCAACCCCAGGTAATTGAGGGTGATCGGCAGCACTTGCGTCGGGTTGTCGATGATCGCCACCCCACATTCGCTGAGTTTTTTGATATTGGCCTCATCGAAAAACAGGCTCCAGGAACGGGTGACATCGGTGTTGCCGAAGATCGCCTTGATCTTCTCGACGTTATAGCCAATGCCCGCAGTGCCCCACATGTAGGGATAACCGTACTGGTTGCCGGGGTCGTTGACCTCGAGCTTTTTCATCAGCACCGGGTCAAGGTTACTCCAGCCCGGCAGCTGGCTCTTGTCGAGCTTCTGGATGGCCCCGGCCTTGATCAGGCGCGACAGAAAATGGTTCGACGGGCTGACCACGTCATACCCGGTATTGCCCGTCATCAACTTCGATTCCAGCACTTCGTTGCTGTCATGGATGTCGTAGGTGGCCTTGATTCCGGTTTCCCGGGTGAACGTGACCAGGGTGTCGTCGGCGATGTAGCCGTTCCAGTTGGAAATGTTCACGGTTTCATCGGCGTAGGCGGCGGCGCAAAACGTAGAGAGCAGTGCCACCAGGGAAACAGGATTGACGCGCATGTTCGATCACCTTCGTGTTGAAGTGCTTTTGTTGTGAGTGAAAGGCGGTGTTCTAGATTTCGCTTCTGGCCCGGGCCGTCTCTACGCGCATACGCAGCATGGCACCGATATCCAGCAAGGGTTTGGGCGGCAGCCAGCCGGGCTGGGCGCGGTCGATGACCGATTGCAAGACCTTTGATTCGATACCCGATGCCAGCTCCGCCAGCAGCCGTCCCCACAGCGTGCCGCGCGCGACGCCGGAACCGTTGCACCCGGCCACGGCGAACACACCCTCCTCGACCTTGGCAAAATACGGTTGCCCGGAACGCGAAGCGCTGAGGTGGCCCGTCCAGGTGTATTCAATGTCCTGCGCGCCCAACAACGGGAAACGACGCTGCAGACCCAGTACATGGTGCTGGCGCCGGGTCGCCAGTTCGCTGGGCGACAAGTCGTGGGAGCGGTATTCGGCGGTGTTGCGAATCATCACCCGGCGATCCGGGGTCAGGCGCACCGTGGCCCCCAGGGGGCGGGTCGACAGCACGCCCCAAGGCTCCACGGCCCCAACGGCCTGAAATTCTTCATCGCTCAGGGGCCGGGTGAGGCTGGCGCTGAGTTCCATGGCGAAGGTGCCACTGTCATTGATGCCAGAACGGGGAATGAAGGCATTGAGGCAAACCAGCACTTGCCTGGCCTCGATACAGCCATGGGTGCCGCTGGCACGGATGCGGCCATTGCCCAGGCGCTGCAGGCCGGTGATCTCGGTGTTTTCGAACAAGGTCACCTTCGGCGGCAGTGCATCGAGCAGCCCTTTGACGTACTTCGCCGGTTGCAGCAGCGCATTACCATTGCCGCACCAGATCGCCGCCTGGTAGTGCCGGGTTCCCAACTTCTGGCTCAACTGTTCACCTTGCAGAAACTGCGCAGAGGCGCCCACCGCGCGCAATGTCTGCAACTTGGCCTCGACATGGGTCAACTTGCGCGGATCGCTGACCGCAAAGAAATACCCCGATTCGCGGAAATCGCATTCGATGTCATGCCGGGCAATACGCTTGCGCACCTCGTCGCTGGCGGTACGGGAAATCGACGTGTCGACCTGGAAGTCGGCGAAACCCGGGCAGTCTTGCAACTCGGCATGGGAGGGATGTTCGTGGGTGACCACGAACCCCGAATTGCGCGCCGACGCCCCTTGTGCGGCCCGCTGGCGGTCGACCAGCACAATGCGTGCCTGGGGATGCAATTCAGCCAGTGAGTGAGCGGCACACAGCCCCGTGATGCCGGCGCCGATCACCAGCCAATCGGCCTGCTGCGTGCCCTTGAGCGGATCGCGAAACGGGCTGTCCCCGGCTTGCGCAATCCAGCCACATACGTTTTCCATGCGTCACCTCGTTGACTGTCGTGGTGCAGACCCCTCTCGTAAACCCGCATGCAGTATTTGCATGGGTGGTTGGAGATGACGGTCGCCATGACTAGAATCTAAAGGGACATTGCAACGACAACCAACGTTATTAAATCATCCGGGTATTCTGAAAACGCATGGATAACATTCGCCACGTTCCCTCGCTCCAGGGCCTGCAGGCCTTGGTCGAGGTCGCTGATTCGGGCAGCTTCACCCAGGCGGCGCAAACGCTGTGCCTGACCCAAAGCGCTGTGAGCCGCAAAATCCAGCAACTGGAGAGTCACTTCGGCGCCTCGATGTTCGTCAGGACCAGCCGCAGCCTGCAGCTGACAGCGGAAGGCGAACAGGTGCTCGCCAGTGCGCGGCACATCTTTGAACACCTCAAGGCCCTCGAGGACCGGATCGCCCCGCAAAAGCGTCCGTTCCGCATCCGCATGCACGTGTCACTGGCCGTGCGCTGGCTGCTGCCCAGGCTAAGTGATTTCTACCGGCATCATCCGCAGGTATCGCTGGCGATCGAGACCGTCGCCACCGAGGTGGTGGAACCGGCCAGCGACAGCGACGCCTACATCCTCTACCTGCCCGAACCGTCCGGCGCCGCGAATTGCCTGACCCTGTTCGAGGAAGCGCTGGTGCCGGTGTGTGCGCCTGGGCTGGCGCTGGCATCGCTGGAGGAACTGCCAGGCTTCGCCCTGTTGCATCGCTCGGCCGACAGGAATGACTGGAAGAATTGGCTGGGCGCCAATGGCGGCATGGCGCTGGAGGATTTTCGCCATATCCCCTTCAATCTTGACGAACTGGCCCTCGATGCCGCCGCGCGAGGTTTGGGCGTGGCCATGACCGACATGACCCTGGCCGGCGAGTCGATCGAACGCGGCGCCCTGGTCATCCCGTTCGGCCAACCCTTGAAGACCCGCGGAATTTACTCGCTGTGCCTGCAACCCTCGGCGGCTGCGCATCCGGCGTGCGCGCAGGTTGTGCAGTGGTTTTCCGGGCAGGTTGTAACACCTCACAACCCGTAGGCACGAATTTGACAGTCAGCGACGCTTCGCTATACACCAACTTCAGAAACATCAAGAGATCTCAAGAAATACCAAAGCCTGATTTTCCTCAAAACACGTAACGGGAACCATATAATATTTGTCTTGGGGACTTCGCTATTTACCCTGTGCTCCATCAGTTCTTTATGAACATGGGGTATTTCATTAATGAGTCGTTCCAGCATTGCTGGCTCCGACTCACCAGAAAGCGACCCGGAATAATGAATGATACTCGAACTCTTCATGGACGGTGTCGCTGATGGGCCGACGATATGCCCAGGAAAAACCATGTGATGCTCCACAAGGCTCAAGTGGCGCCAGCTGATATTATGCTTTACCAGTACGGGAGAAATAACAACCTGGTCGGCATACCACGCAGACCCTGAACTGCTTGCCAGTTTACTTTTCAGTAGTTTTTCGAATGCTGAAAAATAGCTTTCTGCAAAACAACTACTTCTACGCCAGACAAATGCACCCGAGTTAAAGAAAGCGCGCATTTTTACCACCGGACTTTCTAGTGATATCCATGGAAGCTCATCGAAATTGGCGTCTATTAACTTGCACAGCGACTGCCAATAAGGAGTATTTCTTGCAACCCCCTCATGAATAGCTGGTGGAAGATATTCTGCACGGGCGGCAAAATCAACGCCTGAATCCAACAGCAGCCCCGAAGGCTCCGACGCAATCAAAATATCACTGTCAAGCCAAGAAATTAGATCAGTTGTTGCATTACATTGCGCCCAATATACCGCCGCCGGTTTATTTGAATAGTTAAACCAAGGCGCCACATTATATGCACTGTTATCGACGTAGGTTACATCTAACTCGCGCATTGCGCGCAACGTTGCTCGCGAAAGGGGTGCACCCACACGTGCCTTTACTGCAAACACTGTACAATTTGCCAACCGACCGCCAAACTTCCTAAGCGTTTTGATCATAAGGAGAGTTTGACTTTCAAGCCGCCCACTTTCAATACAACAAACAAACGAAATCGATGGCATTGAAACCTGCGCATCAAACACCTGCCGATCTAAATTTAAAGAATTAGACATTTGATATAAATCCTTTTGACAGGGCGAACAGCATGGTTTCCAGCGGATACGGTTTGTTGCCACCGCCAGCCTTTGGGTAATACGGTTCAATCAACATCGGCAAGCCGCTACAGGACAGACCTGATCCATCTCGACAAGGAATCGTTCGCGGCGCGTTTGCTGGGGCTTGCCGGCCAATTCGAAATCGGAAAAGCTAATCTGGCTCATGGGCGGCTCGGGTCAGGTATTGAATTCACCATAGATTGCTTACGGCGTTTTTCAAGATAGTTGTCGCGGCGACGGTGTTTTTTGAGCCGCCTCTTCCATCACGGGTTGTTCCCGATCCGGATTGAGCATGACCGCTCAGATGGGCACCCAGTTGCGTGCCTTGCCTGGCCGTCGCCACGGAAAGCGGCGGCACCGGCCAGCCACAGCGACGCCTACACCGCAAGCGCTCCATAAACCCCACCTGCACATGAAGCGCCGATTCAAGGATGCTAAGCTCCCATTTCTCGCTCGGATCGACCGATCCGCCGAACGGTCTGTTAGTCGTTACGTGTCTGTTCAAGCCGCTTATCAAGCTCGCTTGGCGGCAAGTTCGGCGTCGAGTGAAGCGTCAGCCAGACGGCCCGCAGAATGTTGATCGCGGCCATGTTCAGGTGTTGTTCGGCGGCGCGCAGGGCCAGTTCGGCTGCCAGGCGCTTGTCGGCAGCACTGAGGTGCGCCGTTTTGTGGGTCATGTCCGCATCGATGTTGGCCAACAGCCCCTGGAGTTCCTGCACCGCCTGATCCGATGCCTGACGCATGTCCGCCAGCAGGCGGCTGGCTTCGGCAGGCGTCATGGCCAAGGCGCGGACGCTGCGAAAAGTCAGGCGGGCGGGCAAGGTGGCCAAACTGAAACCCGTCGAAATTAACTTACCAATCATGCGAACAACTCCTGTAAACGAGTGTTTCAGCAGCGTATCAGAGTAAATCGCAAAAAAAGTCCCGTGCATATCGGATCGTGTGGCGAAAGCTAATCAATAGCGCTAAGCAACCAACACTTCCAACCAAAACAATAACGAATTCACTCCTCAACGCATCAACTGACTTAAGAAACATACCACTCAATCGTCTTCATGCAACTTGATACCCCTGGCATGCAGCAGATGCGGCACCACCAGCACCAACAACGTCAGGGCCATGAAAACCGCCGAGATGGGCTGCGTCAAAAACACCGTCCAGTCGCCCTCACTGATGGACAGGGCATTGCGTAACTGTTTCTCGGCCATCGGGCCGAGCAGCATGCCGACGATCACCGGCGCCACCGGGAAGTCGAAACGCCGCATCAGCACGCCCCCCCAACCGATGGCCAGCATCAGCAGCAGGTCGAAGGAAGAATGGCGCATGCCGTAGACGCCGATGGTGGCGAACACCAGGATCCCGGCGTTGAGGTAAGGCCGGGGGATCTGCAGCAGCTTGACCCACAGGCCCACCAACGGCAGGTTCAACACCAGCAGGATGAAGTTGCCGATGTACAGCGAGGCCACCAGGGTCCAGACCAGGTCAGCGGAGGTTTCGAAGAGCATCGGCCCCGGTTGCAGGTTGTAGTTCTGGAACGCCGCCAACAGGATCGCCGCCGTGGCGGACGTCGGTATGCCCAGGGTCAGCAACGGCACCAAAGAGCCGGTGGCGCTCGCGTTGTTGGCCGCTTCCGGGCCGGCCACCCCTTCGATGGCGCCCTCGCCTTTGTTGGCCGAAAACTCTTTCGGGTACTTGCTCAGTTTGCGTTCGGTGGAATAGGACAGAAAGGTCGGGATCTCGGCGCCGCCAGCCGGAATCGAGCCAAACGGGAAGCCGATCAGCGTGCCCCGAAACCAGGCAGGCACTGAGCGTTTCCAGTCGGCGCGGCTCATCCACAACGACGTCAGGCGATGTCGGCCCTCCGCTTGCTCAGTTTGATAAAGCAGGCTGTACAGGGCTTCGCCGACCGCGAACAATCCGACCGCCACCAGCACCACCTCGATGCCATCCACCATTTCGGGCACGCCCAGGGTGTAGCGGGCAATGCCCGACGTCGAGTCGAGGCCGATCAGACCGATGGTCAATCCGACCCCCAGAGAAGCAAAGCCACGCAGCATGGAGGCGCCTAGTACCGCCGACACCGTGGTAAAGGACAGCACCAGGATCGCGAAATACTCCGCCGGCCCGAAATTCAGCGCCAGCCTGGCCACGACCGGTGCGAACAGGGTCAGCAGGATGGTCGCAATGGTGCCGGCGACGAAGGAGCCGATCGCCGCCGTGGCCAGCGCCGGCCCTGCCCGGCCATTGCGCGCCATGAGGTTGCCTTCCAGCGCCGTGACCATGGAGGACGACTCTCCAGGCGTATTGAGCAGGATCGAGGTGGTGGAGCCGCCGAACTGCGCGCCGTAGTAAATCCCGGCGAACATGATCAGTGCGCCCGTGGGATCGACCTTGGCGGTGATCGGCAGCAGCAAGGCCACCGTCAGCGCCGGCCCGATGCCCGGCAATACGCCAATGGCGGTGCCCAGCAGGCAGCCGATGAAGCCCCACAGCAGATTGATTGGCGTCAGCGCCGCGGAAAAACCCATCGCCAGGCTTGCAAGAATATCCATGCTGTCGATCTCCTTGGATCAGATCCAGGCGTTGACCAGCGGCGGCAGGGAAACCCCCAGCCCGGCGTTGAACAACCAATAGATCGGCAGGGTCAGGCCCATGCCGATGGCCAGGTCGCGCAGCGGATGACGACTGCCAAAGCCCCGCGCCGAACAGGCAAACAGCAACCCGGCCGCCAGCACGAAACCGATGAGGTTGATGAGCACGGCCACACCGATCAACCCTGCGGTGACCCAGGCCGCGCCAGCCTTGCCACCCGCCACGGTGGGGGTTGGTTCGTTATCCAGTTCGCGAAAACCGCCGTTGATCGCCTGATAGCTCAACAACACGCCC
This sequence comes from Pseudomonas sp. LBUM1649, assembly GCF_059716155.1. Lineage (NCBI taxonomy): Bacteria > Pseudomonadati > Pseudomonadota > Gammaproteobacteria > Pseudomonadales > Pseudomonadaceae > Pseudomonas > Pseudomonas sp. LBUM1649. The sequence continues at coordinate 2,706,487 of NZ_CP166807.1, read as the reverse complement.
ACCCCCCCCAGAAACCCCGCGACCGCCCAGGGGTAGACATAGGCCGGCAGAATGACGAAGCCCATCTCCGGCGGAAAGCGCCAGGCGCCCACGGCCAACACGAGGCTGAGGACAATCAGGCCAAGGCCGATGGCCAATTGGGCCGGCACCACTGCGCGCGATCCGGCCATTTCAAAGCAACCCGACTTTGACCAGCATCGCGCGCAACCGTACGTGTTCTTCGTCGACGAATTTGCCAAAATCGTCACCGGTCAGCACGCTCTCCGACCAGGCATTGACTCGAATGTTGTCTTGCCAGACTTTGCTTTTGCTGGCGGCCAGCACTGCGTCGGTCACTTCCTTGCGCTGCTCGGGCGTGAGGCCGGCCGCGCCATAGACACCGCGCCAGTTGCCGATGACCACGTCATAACCACTTTCCTTGAGGGTGGGCGCATCGATTCCGGGCACGCGCTCGGGTGCGCCGATGGCCAGCACACGGAACTGGTCGTTCTTGATGTACTGACCCAACTCGGCGTAACCGCCGGTGATCACCTTGATTTTTCCGCCCAGGGCCTGGGCCACGATTTCACCCCCACCGCCGGTGGCGATGTAATTCACCTTATTGACCGGAACATCCAGCTTGCCGGCCAGTTCGGCAATGCCGATGTGATCGATCGAACCCTTGGAACCACCGCCCCAGGTAACGCTGGTCGGCTTGGCCTTGAAGTCCTGGACCAAGTCATCAAGGGTCTTGTACGGCGAATCCTTGCGCACCGCGATCACGTTGTATTCGGTAAACAGCCGGGCAATCGGCGTCACGTCTTTCAAGCTGATTTGCGGTTTGTTCTGTTCGATGCCGGCGACCATGATCGCACCGACCACCAGTAACGCATTCGGGTCGCCTTTGGTACTGTTGGCAAACTGCGCCAGCCCTAGCGTACCACCCGCGCCCCCCTTGTTCTCAAAGGTGACGGCTTTGGCAGCGTTGGCCTCAATCAGGGCTTTGCCGAGCACCCGCGCCGTCTGGTCATAGCCGCCGCCCACGGAACCGGGGGCCATGAACTTGACGGTATCCAGCGCCAGCGCGGACGTCGTGAGTGCAGCAGCAACAAGGCCCACAGCCAGGCAATGACTGACGCGACGAAACAAAGCGGACATGGTGTCTCTCCCTTTAGCATTGTTTTTATGGGTGCCATCTGCGGGTAAGCGTAGAACATGGTTCCGTCGAAGGCCTGCCGAGCCTTGCGAGTCCTGCGTCACAGACTGAAACATTCTTTTGGTCGGGGTGTACCAGCCCCCGAAATGCGCCAACTATCCTGAAAACCATCGACCCAATACCTCTGCAACAGGAGAACCCTGTCATGAACATCATGCTCAAGGGCTTTGGCGTGTCATTGCTGTTGGTGGCCACTGCGGCATTCGCCCATCACGGCTGGAGCGAGTACGACTCCAGCAAACCCTTGCAACTGAGCGGCACCATAGAAGACTCCGGTTACTCCCACCCCCACGGCTTCGTCAACCTCAAGACTGCTGACAAGACCTGGAATGTGGTGCTCGCACCGCCCTCGCGCATGGAAAACCGTGGGCTGTCGAAGGACATGCTGGCGGTCGGCACTCAAGCAAGCGTGGTCGGTTATCAGAACCGCAACAAACCCGATGAGTTGCGTGCAGAACGCATCACGATCGGCGACAAAACCACTGAATTGCGCTGATGGAGACCAACCAGGGCTGGATGGACTGGCTGAATGATTCGTCGCTTGGGTCAGCCATGCGGGGTGATTTGTGGCTCTATCCGTTGGTGGAGGTGGTGCACATCCTCGGCTTCGCGATACTGGTCGGTTCGGTGGTGATGTTCGATCTGCGGGTACTCGGCGTATCGCGCAATATCCAGGTGACGGCCCTCGCCCGCCATCTCCTGCCATGGTCCGTTGCGGCTTTGCTATTGATCGTTCCGGCCGGGCTGATGATGTTTTCCGCCCACCCTCACGACTTCGCCTCCAATGACATTTTCATCCTCAAACTGTGCCTGATCGCCACGGCGGGCCTCAACGCCGTGCTGTTCCATGTCGGCGTGTACCGTTCCGTCACGGCGTGGGATACCGATAACCCGGCGCCGGGCGTGGCCAAGCTGCAGGCACTGTTTTCCATCGCGCTTTGGGTCAGCGTGATCCTCTGCGGCCGATTGCTGGCCTACACTTGAACGATCCGTTGCATTACAGACTTGTCATTGAGTTGTCAGCGTAGCACCTGTGCACATCTGACCAAAAAAGCCTCGATAACGTGAGTCATGACCTAACCTCATAGGCTGAGTGATACACAACCAGTCGAGCACGCCCATGCGTAATGCATTGAAGCTAGTGATCCTCGTCGCTTTCGCGCTGTTGGGGCCGAGCGTCGGATGGCTGTCGGCGGCGCCCATGCCCGATACCCCCGCCATCGCCCAGGCACCCCCGTCCGCCAGCGTTTCCGACAGCGATCTGGAGGCGCTGCTGAGCCAACTCAGCACTTTCAAACAGCAGGTATCACAGGCCAGCAACTACAGCCAGCTCGAAGGCCCGCAGGACCTGGTTCAGGCGCTCATCCGCGAGGTCGATCGCCTGTCGGCACTGCTGTTGCCCGAACAGGCTCAACTGCAGGCTCAATTGGGTGTGCTGGGCCCCGCACCACCAGATGCCGTGCCCGAGAAGTCCGATATCGCCCTGCAAAGAACCACCCTGACGGAACAAAAAGTCCGGGTCGACTCCAAACTGAAAAGCCTGGCATCGCTCAAAGCCAGCGCCACCGAACTGCTGACCCAGATTGCCGCCATCCGCCGCAGCCTGCTGGAAACCGAAGTAACCCAGCAGACCAAGAGCGTACTCAACCCCTGGTTCTGGGCCCCCCTGCTCAATCCACCAGCGCAAGACCGGCAAAAATTCCGTGCCTTCCTGCGACAGATTGGCGACACCCTTGATGCCACCTGGCAACCGGGCGAGCGCCTGCTGACCAGCCTGTTGCTCGCAATGGCCCTGGCGCTTTGGGTCGTGGGGAGGCGACTGGCCGAACGCGGGCTGACCTGGTTGTGCATCCATCGAATGCCTGAAGGTCGCCTGCGGCGTAGCAGCCTGGCCCTGGCCTCGGTACTGGCCACGGTGTTGGCGGCCTGGTTTGCCTTGCAGTTGCTGTTTTTTGCCGTCACCCGTGAACTGCCGCTGACGCCTCAACTGGCGGGGTTTTCCCAAGACTTCGAAAAGATCGTCTATACCTGCGTGCTGATCATCGGCCTGAGTCGCGCGCTGCTGTCTACGCAGCACCCTTCCTGGCGACTGCCAGCCTTTGCCGACCCGCTCGCCCTGGCGATCGAGCCCTACGCCACACGCTTGGCCTTCGCACTACTGGTGCTGGTGTCGCTGGCACAGATGACCAATGCCACCGGCATGAGCCCGGAGTTGGTGATCTCTGTCCGCGGCATGGCCGCACTGATCGTCTCGGTATTGATCGCTACGCTGCTGCTGCGCGTCAGCAAAACCCGCCGGGAGATGGTCATGGCGGGCATCGCCCCCGAAGCTGGCCGGACGTTGGCCGGGGTGATTTATTCGTTCGCCAGCCTTGCGATTGTGCTTTCACTCCTGGCCTTGCTCACCGGCTACGTGTCGCTGTCGCGCTTCATCACTTACGAACTGGTCTGGTTTTCCATCATATTTGCTGGCTTCTATTTGCTGACCCAGTTGCTCAAAGACGGCTGCGAACACCTGTTTTCCCCCCGCCACTCCTCCGGCAAGACCCTGAAACAGTTACTCGGCATCGGCGATACGCGGCTGGAACAGATTTCGATCATTCTGTCCGGTGCCGGCCGCGCCACCTTGTTGCTGATCGCGCTGATTACCCTGGTGGTGGGTGGGGTCGGATCAACGCTCGGACAACTGGCCACCAACATCCTCGCCATCCTCGGCGGCGACGGCCTGCGCAAACTCAACATCGTCCCGGGCAATCTGTTACGCGCCGTACTCGCCGTGATCATCGGCGTCTACCTGATTCGTTCGCTGCGGCGCTGGCTGGACAATGAGTTCCTGCCGAAAACCGAAATGGACCCCGGCATGTGTGCCTCGCTCAGCACGCTGTTCTCCAACATCGGCTATGCCTTGGTGGTCCTGCTGATGCTGTCATCGCTGGGGGTCAAATGGACCAACCTGGCCTGGATCGTCAGCGCCCTGTCGGTGGGCATCGGCTTCGGCCTGCAGGAGATCGTCAAGAACTTCGTCTCCGGCATCATCCTCTTGACTGAACGCCCGGTGAAAGTCGGCGACCTGATCAGCATCAGCGGGGTCGAAGGCGACATCCGCCGGATCAACGTGCGGGCCACCGAAATACAGCTGGCCGACCGTTCGATCGTGATCGTGCCCAACTCACAATTGATCTCGCAGAACCTGCGCAACGTCACCCTCGGCGGCAGCGCCCAGGGGGTGGCGACACTTGAACTGATGTTCCCGCTGGACATCGACCCCGAGCAGGTGCGCAATTTGCTGTACGACACCTTCAGCGAACACGAGACCATTCTGGAAAAGCCGGCGCCGGTGGTGCGCTTCAGCCAGCTCAAGCCGGAAGGCATTACCCTGACCGTCACCGGTTACGTCAACAGCCCGCGCATGGTCACCGCGATCAAGAGCGAGCTGCTGTTCGAGATTCTCAAGCGGCTGGGCGCCGCCGGGATAGAACTGGCGAAACCGCCACCTGCAGCGTGAACACGCCGTCAATTGTGGGAGATTCCCCGGTTTGGGGGGAGGAAGCCTCTGGACGTGAAGGCAACCTGGTTTCGCGGATGTACTCGTTCCCCTGTAGGAGCAATGCTTGCTCGCGATGGAGGTCCGAACAACGCGATCATTCAGACAGGACGCGTTATCGTTCACAACCATCGCGAGCAAGCATTGCTCCTACAGGGGAATGAATTTCCCACTGTTAGGCATTTCCCTACAGGTTTATCAGTGGGCGATGCACACCGACTTGAGCTCAGTGTAGGCCTCGATCACCGCACGACCGAACTCGCGCCCCATGCCAGATTGCTTGACGCCACCGAACGGCATCGCCGGGTCGAGCAACACGTGGGCGTTGACCCACACCGTACCGGCTTCGATTCGCGGCACCAGGTTCATGGCTTTGCCCAGGTCGTTGGTCCACAGGCTGGCGGCCAGCCCGTAACGGTTGTCGTTGGCCAGCGCGATGACGGCGTCTTCATCGTCGAACGGCATCACGCCCAGCACCGGACCGAACACCTCTTCGCGCGCCACGGCCATGCTGTGGTCGATGTCGGCGAGGATGGTCGGCTGGACAAAGAAACCCTCGCCTTCGAGCAACTCGCCGCCAGCCACCACCCGCGCACCTTCCTGGCGGGCCAGTTCGATGTGCTTGAGCACGCTTTGCTGTTGCTTGCGCGACACCAGAGGGTTGATCGCCGCCTCGCAGTTCATGCCCGCGCCAATCGGCATCGCCGAGATCGCCGCCGCCAGGGCTTCGACAAATTTGTCGTGGATCGAGCGATGCACATAGAAGCGCGAGGCCGCCGCGCACACCTGGCCGTTGTTCAGCAGGCCGCCGAGGATCGCCCCCTGCACGGCTGTTTCGATGTCGGCATCGGCGAGCACGATCATCGGGTTCTTGCCGCCCAGCTCCAGGGAGAAGCGTGTCATGTTTTCCATGCACGCCACACCGACGCTCTTGCCCACGGCGGTGGAGCCGGTAAACGACACTTTGCTCACCAGCGGGTGCGCGGTCAGCACGCCGCCGACCGAGGCCCCGCCGCCGGTCACCACGTTGAACACGCCCGCCGGAATGCCCGCTACGAGGGCCAGTTCGGCCAGGCGCATGGCGGTCAATGGGGTTTCCATCGCCGGCTTGATGATCACCGTGCAACCGGTGGCCAGCGCCGGCATCAGTTTCCAGGCGGCGATCAGCAGCGGGAAGTTCCACGGCACGATGCCGACCACGACGCCCACCGGCTCACGCTTGGTGAACGCAGTGAATTTGGCACCTGGTGGCAGCGGGATCGACACATCGAAGGTCTGCCCTTCGATCTTGGTTGCCCACCCGGACATGTAGCGCATGAACTCCACCGTGGCGTTCAGATCCAGCGCGCGGGCCATGTTGATCGACTTGCCCTGGCTCAGGGTTTCCAGCTGCGCCAGCTCTTCGGCATGCTCTTCCACCAGGCGGGTGAAGTTCAGCAGGATGCGCTCACGGTCCGCTGGACGCAGGCCCGACCACACGCCCGACTTGAAGGCCCGGTGCGACGACTGCACGGCGCGCTCGACGACTTCCAGCGGCGCGTCCAGGGTTTCGCACAGGGTTTGCCCAGTGGCCGGGTTGACCACGGCAATCCTTTCGCCTTCGGCAAACACCCACTGGCCATCGATAAAACAGCCGTGCTGGCGATCGAGGAATGCAGCAACCTGCGGCAGGATTTCAACGTTGCTCATAAATCACCTTTCATTCAGATGGAGGAGCCGGCTTGCCGGCGAAAGCGTCTGATCAGTGTTGTTCTTTGAGGAAGCACACGACCGCCTGGCGATCATCTGCCGAGGCCATGCCCATGTAGGGCATGCACGTGCCAGGCACATAGGCTTGGGGTTGCGTGATGAGTTGCGCGATGTTCTCGGCTTGCCAGTCGATGTTCTTGTTGCGCATGGCTTGCGAGTAGTTGAAGCCTTCCAGCGAGCCGGACTTGCGCCCGATCACGCCAGCCAGGTTCGGCCCCATCATGCCTGTCGTGCCTTTGCTCACCGCATGGCAGACCCCGCATTCATTGGCGAACACTTCGGCGCCACGACGCTGCTGCGGTGCGCAATCATCAGCGACCGCGGCGTGCGCCAGAGTGAAGGACAACAATCCAACGAGGGACAAACGCAGGGTGGCGAACATAAGAAACGACCTTGAAAATCCACGCGTTCGCAAGCAAGGCGAACGCCAACACTGAAAGTGCCGAGGCAACGGGGCTTCGGCAGGTTGAGAGGGATTGTCGGTGGTCAGTGAAACGCAGGATTTGCCCTGCGTGCCAGTTGTGTTGGCGCTTCTGCCAAACTGCTACATCGGCGCGGTCAGCGATACCCAAGCTTCATCCAAAGTTCTGCCTATACTGCAATCCAGCCGCCCTGATCACCTGCGCTGAGGAACAGCTGGATGAATGTGACCGACTATTTTGATCGAGCAAGAATCATCAATATTGCGTCAAGAAAGGATCGCCGTGTAGAAACGGTAGAAGAATTCGCGCGCAACGGTTTTCCCTTTGACCATGAAAAAGTCAGCTTTTTCCAGGCGGTGACGCCCAGTGAGGACAATGGCTTCCCGAGCCTCGGGGCCAGAGGCTGCTTCATGAGCCACCTGGGGATTCTGGAAGAGGCGATACGCCTAAATGTGAAGAACATATTGATCATGGAGGATGACATTCAGTTTTCCAGACGCATTTCCCAATATGGACAGGAGGCGATCGAGTCCCTGCAAGGCATGGAGTGGGACATCGCCTACTTTGGCCATCCGTTTGAAGGCGACTCAAGCTCGCCCTCCTGGAAAGCGGTCGACCAACCCATACATTTGTCCCATTTCTATGCGGTAAACGGCAAATGCATTGCCAGGTTGCGGGATTTTTTGCTGCAGATCCTGGAGCGGCCGCCGGGGCATCCTGACGGCGGACCGATGCACTATGACGCTGCCCTCAATACGCTTATTCAATCGAACAAAGACGTTCAGGCCTACTATTTCACTTGGAATCTGGGCTATCAAAGACCCTCGCGCACAGATCTGCATGCCTTGTCCCTCTTCGACAGGACGCCTGTCCTGCGCGATGTCATGGGCATGCTCAGGAAGTTGAAGGCCATGAACCTGAGAAGAACGCGATAGTGTTCTGCTACCCCTCTCCTTAGTCAGAAAAAGTCCTCATTCCCTTCTCGATCAGTGCACCAACGTGTGCACTGTCACCCCGCCATGCGATCTGGCAAGCACAACCAACTCTTTGGCACCGAGGCAACAAGGCGCAAAAAATACCGGCATTAGTATCTGGAAGGACCGCAAACCTGCGCTCAAGAACAAGAACGGATGCCACACCATGCTCAAGTCCCCCTTGCTTCGCCTCTCGACTCTGGCGCTGATGATCAGTGCAATGCGCCGGTTGCCACCTGGGCAATGGCATGGGTTCTGCGGCCAATGACACGCCGAGAATGACGGGGTTTGTCGGTAACTTCCTGAAAGTGCCGGGCGGCCGTGAATTCCTGGTGCGCGTGCCGGGCATGTCGCAATCGGCACTGAGCAACGCGCAACTGGCTGACCTGCTCAACTGGCTGATGCGCGAGGACGGCATGGCCGGCGAAAGCAGACCCGCCGATTACCAGCCCTACAGCGCAGACGAAGTGGCGGCACTGCGCGCCAAAACCATGCTCAACCTGCCTGGCACCCGCGCCGAACTGATCGACAAAATGCGCGCCCAAGGCATCGCCATCGAAGACGGGATGAGTAACTGACAACGCTGCTACCGATGGTCGTCCAGACACCCCAAAAACAGGCCGGCCGGCGCCTGCTTCAATGCTGCAGACTAAACTTCGTCCATTACGTGAATGAATCCACAGTGCTGCTAAAGTGATAGCACGGGATACGCATTCTCCCCTGCTGTGTGAATTTCGGTGGAGGGTGGATTTCTCGACTATAAGTAGCTTGCCGTTGAGGCTAAAGCTCTGAAACGAGGATGGTTTTGACCTGGATCGCGTTCTGGTTGGGCGCGAGGGGGCAGCAAAAATGGGATCTGATCATGATTTTTGAGCCGAGCAGCAGCCGTTCCGTACTCCAGCGAAGAAGCAGTACCAGTATCTTTATCCAGGCAGGCCTCGATAGCCTCGCTGTAACCGGTGTCGCGTGGTACCTGATTGTTTATCACATCGGCTTCATCACGCAGGCTTATGTGATCATGGTCCTGCTGTTGCTGGGGGCGCTGGCCGTCGTTTATGACCACTACGCCATTTATCGAAGCAATGTCGTGTTTGCCGTCAAGGCCTTCAAACTGTTCAAGGCATGGACCGCCGCTTTTTGTTTTCTCGTCGCCATGGCCTTTCTTACGAAACAAAGCGAACAGTACTCACGTTTGTTGGTCGGTGAGTTGTTCGTCATCGGTTATTGTGCCCAGCTGCTTTTGCACCTCGCGACACGTGAGCTGCAAAAGAAACTCCTGGCTCACCCCACCCAACGGGACAACGCACTGATTATTGGCTCGGGAGAGCTGGCGGACTTCCTCCACCAGAAAATCAGCAACAATCCCTGGCTGGGTGAACGGGTCGTCGGCTCGGTATTGATCGGGGCGGCCGATGACCAGGGCAAGGATGGCTCGGAAAACCCCAACCGCCTGGCGATACTGGGCCATATTTCCGATCTTGACGACCTGGTCGTGCAGCATTCCATCCGCACTGTCTACTTCGTCACGCCACTGGATGGGTCGCAGGTGATCAAGGATGTGTATTTGAAGTTGTTCGACAAGCACATCTCGGTCAACTGGGTGCCGGACATCTTTTCCCTGCGCTTGATCAATCACAGCGTTCGCGAGATCGCCGGCATTCCCGTGCTGACCTTGTCCGAAACGCCACTGATGGGCATGCGCCTGCTGCTAAAGAATCTTGAAGACCGCGTGCTGGCGTTTCTCCTTTTGCTTTTTGCGGCGCCGGTGCTGGCCATCGTCGCCATTGCAATCAAGCTCGACAGCCCGGGGCCGGTGTTCTTTCGCCAGCAACGGATGGGGTGGAGTGGTGGACCTTTTCGCATCTGGAAGTTCAGGAGCATGGTCGTCCATCAGCCGGAAGAAGGTGTCGTCAAGCAAGCACAAAAGAACGATCCGCGCATGACCCGGGTAGGCGCCTTCATTCGACGAACCAGCCTGGATGAACTGCCGCAGCTGTTCAACGTGTTGATGGGCGAAATGTCCCTGGTCGGGCCTCGTCCCCATGCCATCCAGCACGATGCGCAGTATTCGCCCGACATCGCCGACTACTTTGCGCGCCACAACATCAAGCCAGGCATCACTGGCCTGGCGCAAGTGCGCGGCTATCGCGGTGAAACGAAAGATATCGAACAGATGATTCGTCGGGTTGATTCGGACATCGAATACATCAACAACTGGTCGCTGTGGCTCGACTTCGTCATTCTTGCCCGAACGGTGACGGCCTTCTCCGGCAAGCATGCCTACTAGTCATGTCTTGAGCGATATCTAACGCCGAGTAGCGCTGACGATCAGCGCTACCGGGTTACGAACGGGGTGGGAACAGCCTGAAGACGCGTTATACCGGGAACAGATCGAGCGTGCGCTCAACCTCATCGGGGTCGATCCTGAAACCTTCGCCGTCCGGGGTGCCCACCACAAAACCGAAGTTTTGCTGATCGCGATCCGTCAGGTACTTGAAGAAGCAGACGAAACGATCAGGGGGTTGCAGGACCAGCAGCGAACCGCCGGGCTGAAGGACATTGACGCCGTGTATGAGTTGACTGCCTTCGATGCCGATCACTGTCCTGGCCCCGGCACAGGCCGCGACGATGGTCGCCACGTCGGATTTCGACGGGTCGATAATGCGAAAGCCCCGGCGCTCGCGCAGACGTTCAGCCAGTTCCAGTTCATTGCGCAATAACCGCAACTCACCCTTGTTGCCTCGCAGCACGAATACCCCAGGGTGAGAACTGACATTGACATGCGACAGCAGCTTTTCAGTCATTCCGCGAAAGCGCGTGTGCTTGTGTCGGTTCTGACTGATGTCGTCAAAGATCACCAGCTCACGAAAAAACGCGTTGCGCATACGAAGCGGATTCATGCCCAGCCAGTCTTCATACCCGGGAGCGTGAAGTATCCCGTGCCTGGTTGCGGATACCGCTGTTTCAGCGAGCGCCGTGGTTACCGGAACGCCCTCCTCGCAGGCCATTGGATAGGTGATGCAATCATCCACCATCCACGAGCCAAACCACGTGTTGCCACCCACGGTGCAATACATCGCCCCGCGATCGATTTCGCTTTCTATGCGAATCTTCGGCAACCATCCGGCCCTGGGCGATAACCAGGATTTGGCATCCCCTTTGTAAAGCGCGCCGTCGATCAACCAGGCGTCCTCGAGCAGAAAGGCACGTGTCGGGCCGTGCTGGACGGGAACGTTGCCCTCCATGGTGCGACGGGGATGCTCGAAGGGATAAAACTGCCACCCCGTTACGCGCTCAAGCTGGTTGGGCAGGTAAAAAGCAGGCGGAGCAATCGATACATCCGCAGGAGCAACTTCCCAGGTTTTCACCGCGACACTTTGCAAGTTCAGCGGTGCTTTTCTGGCAAGTTTCTCCTTGAAAATATGTTTATACGCAGCAAAACTCCATTTCGCCCCAGCGCCGCTCACCAACATATTCGATTGCGACATAAGGATTTCCACTCTAATACGTTTATATACAAATAGCGCTTGTCATCCACTTGCTCAAAATCAAAACTCCATTCAACTGCAAATCATGCTTTCCATGACAGGGGGCGATTTCAGATGACTATAGCGACCGCTTAAGATCTGGAGCAGTTGTTCTTGTGGCGCCTTGGCACAGTGAAGATAAACCTTGGAGAGCCCACCAAAACCCATTTCACGATAGCGCTCGGCGATTTCCTCATCACTTTGCCCGTCCGGCAAACCCAGATGCAGGGTCAGTTTTTTACCCTCGACAGCAAACAGAGGTGTTTCCCAGAGAAATTGCGCGACGCCCACCTTGGGCAGTCGGACAAATAGATAGCCGTGGTTGTTCAGCGTATCGACATCGCCGCCACGCCTTCTTTTCCACTCCAGCAAGCCATCGTCCGGACGCGCCAGGCAGGTGCCGATATCGTAATAGTCGAAGCCGTTTTCCAACGCCCATTCCAACGCCATGAAGGTGGTGATCGAGTTGATTTCCCGCAGCTTTTTCGCATCCGAATAGACCGTTTCCGGGTAGCCGAAACGGATCGTGCTCCAGTAGCGCTTGCCCGCGCGGGTAATCACGCAGCCAAGGTGACAGGCGACCACCTCGTCTTCCAGCAGCACCAGGTCCAGTCGCCCGGCGGTTTTCGCCACCCTTCGTACCTCCTGCTGTTCGATTTGCGAAGCAGAAGTGCCATGCCTTGCACTGGCATAAGGTTGCAGCATGCCCTGGTCGGCGCTTTCGATTTCGTCATCGTTCAACGCCTGTTTAAGGCGATAGCGCAAGCGGTTCTTGCGAAGATTGCGACGCAACTCGGAGTTATATCTTGCGGTAATATCCTCGATCGATCTGCCAAGGGGTACAACAGCGCTAAGATACTGAGGCACGCACAGGGCACCCGGCGTCGGTATTTCACTGACAAACACCGTCCGCCCTGACTTGTCCGGTTTAATTTGCTGATTGGCTACCTGAGGTTCAGCGCCCATGAGAACTTTCACAAATTCGCGCTGTGCCTTACGCCCCACATAAAGAATGTCGTAAGCACTCTCTTCACGCAGCTTGAACCTGACAAATTCCCAGCGCCAGAAACAGGCTCGACCGGCTATATCGCGCAGCCAGGCGTGGGCTTTCCTCAGTTCAAAGCGTACCGACGGCGTAATCAACTGACGCAACAGTGCCTTCACATATTCTTTCATTTGGTATTAACACTAATTAATTAAGGAAAGATTATTCGAAAGTTCGAAGCAAGGAATAACAGACTAAAAACCAGGCTTCGATACGGGGGCGGTTGACGTCAAACTTTCGTCGCCTTACGCACTAAAAACGACATAAACCTCCACCGCGCCAGCAAATCGTCGCTTACATGAGCAGTAAAGATGCTACGCCGGAGTTTTGCAAGATATTACAGCGCCAAGCGTGTTGATAACGCCTCGACTCACCCGCCGGTTGGCGCTGTGCAGGCAAGCGTTCTCAATATGAACATTGGGTTACCGACCACATAACGACTGAACAGCCGCTTGGGCTCACTGACCAGCCTGAATACCCATTCGCAACCAAGACCACGCATCCATCGCGGAGCGCGACTCACCTTGCCGCCGAGGAAGTCCAGAATCGCCCCGCCACACACGATCAAGCAAGGCACACCACTGGCCGCCAGCCTGGCAGCAACGACTTCCTGCCTGGGCATGCCCATTCCCAACACCACCAGTTCCGGCTGATATTGCCGGGCAAGGTCCAGGTAGGTCTCCACCTCGGCGAAACCATGGTGGGCGGAAACGACATTGACCCCCAATGCCGCCTCGCAATGCTTTGCCGCATTGCCCAGGAAAGGCTCTTGCGTGCCCCACAAAGCCACGCGCCGTCCCTTGTACGCCGACAGTAATTTGGGGATCAAGTCCGTGCCGTTCATGTTCAGCCCCGGCACCCTGCCCATTCGGCGAAACAGGATGGACATGCCGGAGCCATCGCGCAGCAACACGTCGGCGGCCGACAGTGCCTTGTAGTAGTCGTTGTCCTTCGCGACCAGGTTCATGGCATGGGCATTGACGAACCCAAGCACCGTCGCCCGTTGCGGCCTGGACAAAGCCTCGATCAAGCGCTGCTCTTGATCGACATCAGCGATGACCCTGAGTGTCTGGATGATCGTTTGCCAATTGTGCTGCCAGGCCAATGCGCGCATCAGGAGTCGTCTCGCTTGGAACGCACCCATTCAACCTGGCGTTTAACCAGGAAGCCCAGGTACAGGGGGATTTTCTTCAGTGCGTAGAACGGTGCATACAGTAAGGCGGAAAAGGAAATGATGGCGCGACCAAATTGACTCCACGCCAGCAAGATGCTCACCATCAACATTGCCACCCCGACAGACGCGATCAAAGCCGGCAGCCATGCGCCGAACAGGAAGAACACCAACCAGGACAGAGTAAACGCCGCGCCCAACAACAACGTCAGCAAGGCCAGCGGTGGCACGAGTAGATCCAGGGTCATGGCCAGCAGGTTGACGTTGCCCCGGGCAATCGATTCCCCAAGCAATTTTGGCGCGTCCCCCAGGATCACGCCCAGATGACCATGCTCCCAGCGCGTACGCTGGGTAGTGAGGCCTTCGTCACTGCGCGGGAAAAAGCTGGTCACCAAAGCGCCGGGGCAAAACAACGGCGGCTTGCCGCTACGACAGAAATCCAGGCCCATTTTCAGGTCTTCGACGATGTGGCCACTGGCAAGAGTGATCAAGGGCAGGTCACGCCAGACGAATGCCATGCCCGTGCCCATCAGTTGACAGGGCAACCCCAGCCGGGCCCAGCCTTGCGGCCGCACCCGATTCTTCACGCACCAGGCAAACTCGGCGATCTGCACCTTCAGCCCGGAACCCGCCGGCGCTCGCATCAAATCAAGCGCCTGGGTCGGCCGCCCCGAGTCGATGCACTGTATGGCCAAGCGCTCGATGAAGCCCTCGCTCACCTGGCAATCGGCATCGACAATGATCAGCACGTCCGGCGCATCGCTGGCCAGCTGACGCGCGCCAAAATCCAGCGCATAGCCCTTGCCACGCTGCTGATCATTGCTGCGCTCCACCACCTCGGCGCCTGCCGCACGAGCCACGGCGGCGGTGTCGTCAGAACAGTTGTCGGCGACCACCAACAGGCGGTCACCCTCCAGCAGTTGCGGGCGCAGGGAATTCAATGTGGCGACTATGATCGAGGACTCATTGTGTGCCGGCACCAGCACCGCTACCCGAGGTCGCGGGCGTTGCGCGAGCGCTTGCGCGCGCACCGGCAAGCCAGCCAGCAGCACCTGCACGAACAGCACCAACACCGGCAGGAGGATAATCGCCAGCGGTACGCCGAGTAGCCAATTGAGGAATGTGATCATGCTTGCGCCTTGAACAGATGAGCCAACTTGGTCGCTTCGGTATCGATATCGTGGCGCTCCAGCACCCGCTGATAAGCCGCCTCGCCCATGCGCTGCAACACCTCGACAGGCTGCGCCAGGCAGTCCGCCAGCGCCGCCGCCAATTCTTCGACCGAGCCTGCGGGAAACAGCCAGCCGTTTTCGCCCTGGCGCACCAGTTCGGGAATGCCCGCCACATAAGTCGTCAGCACCGGCCGGCGCAACGCCATGGCTTCCATGATGACCACCGGCAAGCCTTCGGCGAAGCTGGGCAGCACCAGCGCCCGCGCGGCGAGAATTTCCGTGCGAACCTGTTCGCTGCTGATCCAGCCGGTGATTCGCACACGCGATTGCAGGCCATGCCGGGCAATCAGCTCTTCGATCTGCGGGCGCATTTCGCCATCGCCGGCCAGGACTATCTCGAACGCCACGCCTTGTTCGGCCAACCGGCGCGCGGCCTCAAGCAACAGCAATTGGCCCTTCTGCTCGCACAAGCGCCCCACGCAGACCAACCGCGGCGCGGACGGCACCGCCACCGCCGGCACATCGTGAAAGGTCCGCTCCAGGCCACAATGCACGACCTTGACCCGAGCCCAATGCGCAGGGTCGACCCAGCGATACAGCTGGCTGCGCCCATAGGCGCTGATGGCCGCGACAAACGCCGAGCGCCGGACTTTCTCGCCCAGATGAATGAACTGCGGTTTGTCGAACTCTTCCGGGCCATGCACGGTAAAACTGTACGCCGGCCCGCCGAGCGCGTTGGCCAGCATCACCACTTCGGTCGAGTTGGTGCCGAAATGGGCATGCACGTGCCGGGCGTCGAACGCCTGTACCCAGGAGAGCACGCGGCATGCCTCGAGCAAATAGATCAGATGGTACGGCCAGGACCGGTCGGCGCGCCGGCCCATGCGCAACGCCAGCCACAGCGTCGAAAAAAACCGCCGCGGCCGGGCACGCAGCACCTGCAGCGCAGGTCGCAACAGCGATTTGACGCCGCCCTCCAGCACATACCGGGTCTTGCTGCGTTCGGACTCGTCCTCGGCGTCCACCAACTCGGCATCCCAGCCTCGCAGCGCGATGCGTTGTACCTCAAAGCCCTGGCGCTCCAGCGCCAGAATCTCGCGACGAATGAAGCTATGGCTGACCTTCGGGTATTGATTGATGAAATAAGCGATACGCATGGGCACCCGGCTTGAATGTCGTCGAAGTTGCTACCGCAGGTATCCCCACAGTAGTCCAGTAACCGGTCACGTCAATTCACTGCGTAGCTGCCTATCAAGACCTTGTCGATCTTTGCAAAGGTATCGTCCAGCAGCTCATAGCGCCTGCGATACATGGCACGTTTTTTTGAAGCAACGGTTTCCAGCGGCTTTCTGGACGATGCCATGGGAATTTCAAAAAAGTCTTCGCGCGCAGACGGTGTCGCCCCGTGCTCAAGCCAGATCGAATCATAATTGGCGGCCAGCTCCAGGGCTTTGTGCGCACCAAAATACGGGTGACGATGATGACGATAGACATCCCCTACCGCGTAGATTTTTCCGACACCGATATTGCTGGCGATGTACTTGATCACTTCAATCAGAAAGCTTCTGGGCCGCAGGCCTTCAAAGTCCTTCGTGACATCCCTGTAGATGCCCAGCGATCTGTCGCTCTCGATGCCTTTATGGATGCCCTGCACGGCACCGATAAAGATACAAAGCTCACCGTCCGTACAGCACAAGGTGAAGGCTATCGAGGCAATGCGCAAATCGCCCTGGAACAGGTTCAGCACCAGCTCGCCTTCACGCATGAACCAGAACGGGCGGTCCAGCACCAAGGTACAACCTTCAGACCACGCCGTCAGATCGCTCAGGACCAGACTGTCGTCGCGCCCGAAAAGCAGTAGCTGCGGGCAGCTTTTCGTGACCACCTCGTAATGCGAGGCCATGACGCCCAATTTGTCCTGGGAGCTCCAGCTTTTGCTGATGTAGGGCCAGTGGATGACGCCCAGGCAATCGCCACCGAGTTTCTCGATACCGGTATCGCCCAACGCGTTGGACATACGCCCGAAAAACAGATTCAGCTCAGTCCAGTTCTTGCCCACCAATAGCAGGAACTTGAGTTTGTTCTTCAATGCCCTCAGGGAATAGCCAGCGTGCAGGGAGAAGACGCTTTTGACGATCATCCAATAGTCCATCGAAGTCTCACTTGTATTCGATCAATGCGGATTTGCCGGCACCGAACCTGTTCAAAAGAAACTTGACCTGCCCGAACATCTCGGGAAATTTGCCCAGCACGAGGAAGAACGCCAGTAGCCAGTTTTGCCGCGCAGGGCCAGCGCCCCGCCGGGCCAGGCGCACGACCTGCAGGGGATAGACCAGCAGCACCAGCAGCCCGGGCCAGCCCAGCATCAGCGTGGCAATGACCGTTGCCAGCGGCACGCCCAAGCCCCAGAACCAGGCACGGCGCGACTCGCGGCGCCAATGGCGCTCCGGTGCACCCCCGTGTAAAAACGCGCCCTCGGCAAAGGCATAACCGCCGCGCAGGGTACGCCGCCACCATTGGCCGAAGCGGGTCATGCTCGCATCGTGCAAGGTCATTTCCGCAGGCAAGCGCCAGACCTTCCAGCCCTTGGCTCGCAGGCGCACACAGAGCTCCGGCTCTTCCCCGGCAATCAGGTCCGGCCGGTACCCGCCCGCCGTAACGAACGCGTCCGCGCGCATCAGTGCATCGCCACCACAGGCGCTGGTTGCACCGGTCGGCGTATCCCATTCGAGATCGCACATCAGGTTATAAATGGAACGCTGCGGAAAACGTTCGCGGCGCCGCCCGCAAACCACCGCAACCTCAGGCTGCGCCTCTAGAAAGGCCTGTGCATGGGGCAGCCAGCTGGAGACCACCTCGCAATCGCCGTCGACGAACTGCACATGACGCAACGACGGCAACAGGCGTTGCAGCCGGGAAAAACCTTCATTGCGCGCACGTGCAGCCGTGAAGGCAATGCTCATGTCCAGTTCGACCACCTCGACGCCAAGCCTTTGCGCCATCTGTACCGAACCATCGGTGGAGCCTGAGTCGACATAGACAATCTGCTGCGCCGCACCGACCAGCGAAGCCAGGCAACGCTCGAGTCGCTGGCCTTCATTGCGACCGATGACAACGACGCCTACCCCCGTCGTCAGCGTGCTCATGAGTATTGTCCGGCATCGGCGAACTTGCGCTGCTTGATGGTTGCCGGCACGCCGACTGCCACCGAGTTGTCCGGTACATCGATCAACACCACGGCATTGGCACCGATCACCACATTGTTGCCAATGCGGATATTGCCCAGCACCTTGGCGCCGGTGCCGATATCGACGTTGTTGCCCATCACCGGAGCGATCGGCTCCTTCACGTTCTTCAGTCCCACGACCACGCCATTGCGGATCCGGCAGTCATCGCCGAACTGCGCATAACCACTGATCACGATGCCGCCGAAGTGATCGATGACGAAGTTGCGCCCGACCACCACCTCGCACGGCAGCTCGATGCCCGTCACGATCTGCACCAGCTTGAACAGCACTTTGTAGATAAAGGAGAGTAATTTGCGCAACAGCGCCGGGCGCACGCCGTAGCGCCAGCGCCCGAAGCGATACACCAGCATCACCCAGAAACCCTGGGCGGCCCAGTCACCCTCGTATGCTCGCAAGTCCGCACGTATGTTTTCGAACATGGACTGACCTACCGTGTGGGTTGGCTACCGAGTTTGGTTTTACGCAGCAGTGCCCAGGTCACACGGGTGTGTTGCCAGCACGCCTTGATGGCGGCCCGACCGCGACCTTTCAACAAAGCCTTGAGCCCCAGGATCAGGTCGCACAGGCCAACCAGCAGCATGTGTACGGCCAACCCCGGCAAACCGTGATGCTTGCGGAAATACAACAGCTCGCTTTCGATTTGCAGCGTCTGTAACTGTCGACCGTCCATATTCAGTTTGTCGACCGACTTGGCACTCTCGCCACCGATATGCACCACCGACGTATGGGGGTAGTAGACCACCTTAAACCCCGCCTGCTTGACGCGCCGGCAGTGATCGACTTCCTCGTAGTAGAGGAAATAGCGCGGATCGAACAAGCCAACCTTGTCGATCACTTCACGGCGGATCAGGTAATAGCAGCCTGGCACCCAGTCACACTCTCGCACCGAGGCATGATCCCAGGTCAGGTCGTCGACCAATTTCACCCAAGGGAAAAAGCGCTCAAGCCCCGCAGTCACGAGGAAGACATTCAGCGGCGTCGGAAAATAGCGGCAGGAGGGTTGCAGTTCTCCGTCCCGACCGACCAGGCGTACACCGAGGATCCCGCAATCGGGATGAGCCTCCATGTACTCCAGGGTCGTGGCCAAGGTGTCGTCGGACACAAAAGCGTCGGTGTTGAGCAGCAACGCGTACTTGCCCTGCAGGTGTTCAACCAATTGATTATTGGCCCGACCAAAGCCGACATTGTCTTTATTGGCCAGCAACACTGCCTCTGGGCAAATATTGCCCAGACAATCCAGAGAATTGTCCGCCGAGGCATTGTCCACCACCAGGTAGCGCGCGCGATCGGCACTCTTGGACTGGCGCAGCGCATTGAACATGGGCTGCAACAGGCCCGCCGTGTTGTAGTTGACCACGAGCACATCGAGGGGTGCGCTACTCATTGGCTTTCTCGCCGAAGAAGTACTGCGCTCTCATGGCCCTGAGCTTCGGCTCGAAACCCGGATCAAAGTGAGTGCCGCGCTGGCGGATGAGATCTATCCACGGATAGGCTTCGCAACGCTGTTCGACTTTCTTCTGCAGATCTTCAAGGGTGCAGAGCACCTTCGCCGGGTTACCCCCCACCACGACACCGGGCGGAACATCCCTGGTGACCACGGCACCCGCCGCGACGACTGCATTCGGACCGATGGTGACGCGCGGCATGATGATAGCGCCATAACCGATGTAACAGTTGTCACGTATATCGACCGCACCGACGGAATCGAGTGTTTTACCCGCGGTGACCTCGAACAGGCCAATAATTCCGTCGTGCCCGAACACTGAGCAATCGGACAAGGCTACGTTGTTGCCCAGGCGCAACAGCGAAGGGTCGGGGATGTTGCAGCCGGGATTGATCCACACGCACGTGCCGACCGAGTGGATGCCTTCCCAGCGCACCAGGTACTCAGCCCATTCGAAGCCAGTGGGGCGGCAAAACCTCTTGTATAAACCCTTCCCCCGACCTGTTTTCCAGACGTAGTAACGTATTGCACGCTTTGCTAGCCCAATCATCCTGTTAGCCTCACAAATGTCAGCGTTTCACATCGGTACCAAGACCAGATGCACCATGGTTGTTGTTTTGTGGCACCCCGATTTGGTTGCTCTCCCTAAGACTGTTTCACTCAAGAATACCTGCCTGTCGCAGGGCCCATTTGATGGTTGAGGTAGTCCGCCAACCGCAGCGTCAGCTGCAACAGCGGCATGGTTGGATTGCTCGCGCCGGTCGTTGAAAAAACACTGCTACCAGCGACGTACAGATTATTGGTGCCGAACACTTTGCAGTTCTCATCGACAACACCGAATTCAGGGGAAGTGGCCATCCGGGTCGTGCCCATATGATGGGCATGCGGCACGACCTTCAGCGGCAAGGAAACGTCATACACAGCTTCCTCCAACTTGACATAGCCAAGCCCCTCTTCGGCAAAACACTTTGCCACCTCCAGGCCTATGCTTTTTATGGTCTCCCTGTCTTCAGGGGCGAGCTCCCAGTGCATGTTGGCCTTTCTCATCCCCAGGTCGTCGTGTTCTTCAGTCAACGAGATGCGACTCTTGCGGTTGGGAAATTGCTCGATCATCGTGGTGAGTTCCCCGTCACCGGGACAGTTGAACTTGGCAATGAACTCGATCTTGTGCGCCATGCCTGCCTCGCAAGCCAGGTTCTCGAAAAAGCCCTTGATTGCCGCCATGCGCCCATAGGTTTCCACGGCCGACAACAGCGAAGCGGTGACATTGCCTTTACCTGCATGATGCTCGACCACAAAGGCATCGGTGGTGAAGAACTGCCTGGCCCCCCTGCTCTCGCCGTCGTTGAGGATGAAGGTACCGAGGGCGATGTTCAGGTGTTCCATGAAGCATCGACCGACCAGGCCATCCTCGGTGACAACGCCGGCAGCGGCCAATGACTGGCTGTTGAGCAACTGCCTGGCATTCTCGATCGCGCCGGTGGCCAGGATGAATTGCTTGGCCGAAATTCGCTCTTGCTTGCGCTCGTAATCGGACACTACAACGGCAGTGACGCGGCTGGTGTTGCTATCGAAATCCAGATCGACACAATTGCAATTGATGAAGACGTCCAGGCCCTCTGTCTCTTCGAGTTCCTTGGCATACTTTTGCGCAAATCGAGTCGGCGGACTAAGCAGGAAACGGTCGGCTTCGAATTCGTTGCTGTGAAAGGCCGCGTTGACGGTCTTGAATCCCGAGTCCTTCGGCAGGTCCAGAATTGCCATGGCCGCTGGCAGAGTGCGCTCCATCTCGGAAAACGCGATGGGCCAGCCGGGTAAATTCATCGGGGGAGACAGGGCAAAGTCGGAAGGCTCGAAGGGGCGGCAACGACCAGCCCAGTGGTTGGAAGTGCCCCCCAGATAACGTAGGCGAGTTTCTTCAGGGAAGGCCTCGAGCGCCGTGGAAGAGCACTTGTAGAGGCTTTGCGAATACGGGGCATATTCGCGCCCCCCGCCCTCGAGAAGCACTACGCGCCAGCCATTGCCGGCCAAACGCAAGGCCAGCGTAATGCCAGCGGGGCCTGCGCCGACGATGCAGAAATCATAGTGATCGCGCAGGTCTTTCTGCGTTTGGTAGTCTTTGATCATATTTGCAGTTACCGGAAGTGCGCGGTAGGTAACACCCACCCGTTGATAACGACAAACTCGGATTTTCCTGCAGGAGGCCGGGTCCCAACCCCGGAAAATTTCACCGCCAGCCCCCCCAGGCTTAACAGGGCAAATGCCCGAATGAGCCCTCTGCGACTGATGACAGAGGTATTCAACTCGCGTTCACTCATCACTCACGGCTCCACGGGATCGAAATTGCTTCTGAAATTTCAAAGGCACCAGGTCAAAAAACCTGGCCAACCGGTTCAACCGAAAAGCCACCTGGAAACCACCAGCACCAGCTCACCACACAAGGCCCCCACCACCAGCATAGGCAACACGATCAGTTCACGCTTGATATCGAGGATACCCACGCGACGATTGACATACACAACCAACACCAAGGTCGGCAACGTATGCAGGGCGACGCCCCAAAGCGCGTAATCGACCCCGCCGATAGCCAATAACAGTGGCACCAGCACCCATAACGAAATAACACGAATGATGTTGTCGATGGCCTGGTACTTGGTGAGCCCCAAGGCGATCCAGACTTGATTGGCCACGATGTAGCGCATCGTGAAAAAAGACACCGAAAGCACGGCCATCATGTGGCCAGCTTCAGCATACCGATCATCGTATAACCAGCTGATGATGAGTGGACTGGTGACCCACAACAGCCCGCAAAGAAACAGCAGCGCAACGTCGACCATCATTTTGAAGCGGTAATACAACCTGCGCAGACGCTCGAAGTCGTTGGTTCTCGAGGCCTCACCGAAGGCCGGCAGGGCCACGGCCCCGACCACTTTCAATACACCGGTCTGAAGAGCGCCCAGGATCAGCCCGGCAATGGAATACACACCCATTTCGGTGACTGTCATGCTGCCGCCGAAAATGATCCTGTCACCCTGCATGGACAGTACGCCCACGGCCGAAGACAACAATATCCAACGACCGAAGACCACCAGTTCGTCGAGCGCGGCACGTTCCCACCGCAGACGGTTGGACGGTCCCTCAAACCAGAAATGCCCAAGCAGCGTGCTGGCCAGGGCCGCGGCCAGGCCGGCAGCCACCAGCGACCAGATGGAGCGGGTGAAGTAACCGATGGCCAACATCACCAGCAGGCCGACCACCTGGGAAATAAATTCGGCGATCACCACTTTCTTTTGCTGGAAAGCGCGAACTGCCAGGTCGACTTTCGTCGACTGGAACCCATAGATGATCGCGGTAAGACCGGTCCAGGCCAATACCATCGGCAACTCCGGTGCGGCGTAGGTGGAGCTGTGCGACCAAAAATCGATGCTTTGCGCAAACCAGGCAGCGACGGCGAGAAACAGTGTCAAGGCAAACAGCACAAAGCCGCGCACGATCTGCACGGTCCAGAGGGTATTGAGAAATACCGGATCGTCGCCGCGCGGGCTCTGCAGGATGTTCTGGCGCAACCCCACATCGGAGAGCAGGTGCAGAATGAATAAAACGGTGGCGGCGATGCTTATGATGCCGAACATTTCCGGCATCAGCAGGCGGGTCATCACCAGGTTGCCGCCCAGGCGCATCACCTGAGAGGTGACCAGCGCCCCCAGGTTCCATGCCCCAGCAGATATTGCTCGCCCGCGAAGGCTAAACGATGGCGAGATGTGTAATGAAGGCATAACATCAATCCCGTATTGGACGACACGAAAGGTACTATAGTCGCTATTAGGCAAACCACTAGCCATTAGCCATCGCTCACTCATCAATAATATCGGTAGCCCATGCCTGAGCACTTTCGCGCGTTAGTCGTCATCCTGGTCCTTGCCGGTATCGTCTTCGCTTTTGCACGGCGACCGGCGGCAGATCTGATCCCTCTCAGTGATTTCACCCGTCGGCGCAATCTATGGTTCGCATTGACGGTGCTGGCCTTTGTCTCCCACAGCTTCTGGGTGTATGCGGGCGTTACCGCAATCATCCTGACGGTCACGCGACAGCGTGAGCGCAACCCCATGGCGTTGTTTTTCTTCCTGTTGTTTCTCATTCCTCCAGCCTCGGCGCAGGTCCCCGGCTTCGGCCTGATCAACTATTTTTTTGACCTGAACCATGTACGTATATTGTCACTGTGTGTGCTGCTCCCGGCTTTTCTCGTGTTGCGCAAGAAGCCGGGTACACTGCCCTTCGGGCGCATCTGGCCGGACAAGCTGCTGCTCGCCTTTCTCCTCCTGACCGCCGCTCTTTCCCTGCGCCAAACCACGCCCACAGACACGTTGCGTCAATCGCTCAATCTGTTCGTCGATGTTTTTTTGCCTTACTACGTTGCCAGCCGGGCGCTGAAGAATGTCAGCGATTTCAAGGACGCACTGTTGGGCTTTTTACTCGCTGCCATGCTGCTGTCGCTGATCGGTCTCTTCGAATTTTCCCGCCGATGGCTGCTGTACAACGCACTGACCGACGCCATGGGCGTGCAATGGGAAATCTCCACCTATCTCAGCCGTGGCGGCTCGCTGCGCGCCAGCGTCACCACTGGCCAGGCCATTGTTCTGGGCTATGTCATCGCCGTGGCCATCGGCTTTTACCTGTTCCTGCAGGAGGGCGTGCGCAGCAAACTGCAGCGGCGACTCGGCGCCCTGCTGCTCGCCGGAGGCCTGTTTGCGCCCCTGTCGCGCGGCCCGTGGATCGGTGTCGCCGTCATGATCGTCATGTTCATCGGCACCGGCCGTTATGCGGTCAGGCGCCTGATGCTGCTCGGGGTCGCCGCCGTGCTCGCCCTGCCCCTGCTGGCCATCTTGCCCGGCGGACAGAAAATCCTTGATCTGCTGCCTTTCATCGGCTCGGTAGAAACCGAGAACATCACCTACCGCCAGCGCTTGATCGATAACTCGCTGATCGTCATCCAGCGCAATCCATGGCTGGGTTCCTTCGATTACCGCAGCACCCCTGAAATGCAGTCAATGATCCAGGGCCAGGGCATCATCGACATCGTCAACACCTATATCGCCATCGCCCTGCAAATGGGCGTTATCGGGCTGTCGCTGTTCGTGGGTTTTTTCGCCACGATTGTGCTCGGCATTCGCAAGGCGATGCGTTCGTTCCCCAACCCGGACGATGAGTCACGCCGACTCGGACGTGCGTTGCTGGCGACACTGGCCGGGATATTGGTGACCATCATCACCGTCAGCAGTATCACGGTAATCCCCGTGGTGTATTGGTCGGTAGCCGGACTCGGCGTGTCCTATGCTCAGATGGCGCGCAGGCTCAAGCGCGCAGAGACCGCAAACAGCAAGAGTACTCTCCAACGGACCTGGTAACGCTCATGACGTGTTTTTTTTACCGCATGCCTCTGCTGTCAGTCTTTCTCTTGTTTCTTGTCATTTGGCCGCTCAGTACCCGGGCGTCGGAGTGGGTCGCCAGCGTGGATGAGCGTAGCGGCCTGCCCCAGCTCACGCGGGGTGGCAGTCCCGCCATGGCCTCTCAATTCGTGTTTTGGGGGGGCAACTGGGACTGGGCGGATTTTACCCCCTCGCTCAAGGTGATCTCGCCCTATGCCTACGCCATGGAAGGCAAGAGCCATAAGCTGGATTTCGACGCGACCGGGCAGATTCGCAAGGAAGACGAGCAGACGTTGAGCATGAACCTTGTCCTGGATGCTCACAGCGTAAAGCCGAACGTGATGGGCGGGGGCATCGTCTTCAACTTCGACCCGGCCCTTGCCGAAGAAATGGGCGAGCCGGTGCTGCTGCCCGGCAACCGTGGCTGGTCCTGGGGCAATGCCCAAGGGCGGCGCATCGAGATGCGCTTCGAGCCCGCGCTGGCGAGGGTGTATTTCGAACCCGGTGATCGATCCCAGGTGCGGGCGTTCCTGTACCAGGACAGAATCAAACCCGGTCGCGAAAACTTCAAAGCCACGTTTAGCGTGTCCGGTGATGTGGTGCTGGGTCCGACCGCCGCCGAGCGCTTCGGGATCGCGGACCCGAAGAGCTGGCCGAGCGACAGGCTGGACTGGAAAACCGCACCGGTTGACCTGTCCTTTCTCAATGCCCAGGAAAAGCCTGCGGGCAAGCGCGGCTTCGTCAAGGCTGTCGGCGAGCAACTGCTGTTTGCCGACAACACCCCGGCACGCTTCTGGGGCACCAACCTGTCGGCCTATACGCTGTTTCGCACGGAGAATGATGCGATCAAGCTGCAGGCCAAGCGCCTCTCGGCACTGGGTTTCAATCTGGTGCGACTGCATCACCATGACTCGCTGTGGGTCCTCCCCAACATCTTCGGTGACGGCACGAAAGTGCATGATACCCAGCACCTGAGCGAAGAATCGCTGAAGAAGCTCGATTGGTGGATCAAGTGCCTGAAGGACGAGGGCATCTATGTCTGGCTCGACATGCACGTCGGACGAGCCCTCTGGGCGAACGACAACATCTTTGGCTTCGACGAATTGCCGAAGAACCAGTATGGCATCGCCGACCTCAAAGGCTACGCCTACGTAAACGTCACGATCCAGCAGGCCATGAAACGCTTTGCCAAGGATTATATGAGCCATGTCAACAGCTATACCGGCCTCGCCTACAAAGACGATCCGGCGATTGCCGCCGTGCTGATCACCAACGAAAACGACATCACCCAACACTATGGCAACGCCCTGCTGCCCGACAAGGATGTGCCCAGGCACAACGAGCTGTACATGAAGGCAGCCAAGGCCTTTGCCAAACAGCACGACCTGTCTGAAAACCAGACCTGGCGGTCCTGGGAGCCTGGCCCCGCCAAGCTGTTCCTCAACGATCTGGAACGGCGCTTCAACGTAGACATGATCGAATCCCTGCGCGAGACAGGCGTGAAAGTGCCGATTGCCACCAACAGCAGTTGGGGCGGCAACGGCCTGAGCGCCCTGCCGGCCCTGACGGCAGGAGACGTGATCGACGTGCATAGCTACAGTGGCCCGGGACAGCTTGAAAAAAACCCGCTGACCAGCGCCAATCTGGTGGACTGGATCGCCGCTGGCCAGGTCGTCGGCAAACCCCTGACCGTCACGGAATGGAACAACGAACCCTTCCCGATAGCCGACCGCCATTCGCTGCCACTCTATATGGCCGGGACGGCCAGTCATCAGGGTTGGGATGCGCTGATGCAATATGCCTATAGTCAGGAGCCAATCACCGAGCAAGGGATGTCGGCGGGCAACTGGCACGCCTATAACGACCCGGCCATGCTGGCTACCCTGCCCGCCGCCGCCTTGCTTTATCGTCGCGCCGATGTTCACGAAGCGAAGACCACCTACGTCTTCGCACCGACGCCAGAGACCCTGTTCAACCAACGCATTACACCGGTCAACTCGGCCCTGCTGCGCACCGCCATGGAAAAAGGCAAACTGCAAATCGCCATGCCACAGACGCCGCAACTGCCCTGGTTGAAACCGGGCATCATCGCCAGCAACGCACAGGTGTTTCATGACCCGGCACAGTCGCTACTGGACGCCACGGCCAGCGAGTCCACCACGGACACCGGTGAACTCAAGCGCAACTGGAAACAAGGCATCTACACCATCGATACGCCTCGCACCCAGGCGGCAACCGGCTGGATCGGCGGCGAGTCGATCAAGCTGGGCAATATCCAGGTGCAAATCAAGACCACCTACGCCAGCGTGGTGGTGCAAAGCCTGGACGACGCGCCCGTTGGCAAGTCCGCGGACCTGCTGATTTCCCTGGGCACCCGGGCCATCCCCAGGGACGACAACAAGACGCCTTTCTACGTGGAGCCCCTCGAGGGCACGCTGACCATCCAGGCCCCCCAGGGCTTGACCCTGTTCACCCAGGGCGGGCCCCTTGGGCAACTTGGAAAACTGCCTGCCACTTACCTGGATGGCCGCTACACGATCAAGTTCGACAGCCTGCAGGCGTCCAATTGGTTGTTCCTGAAAAAACCATAGCAAGTGAGTGACAGTCTCAAGTGACCTCGCAGGTCACTTGTCTCTTTTGAAGGATGGGTCAGGCGCCTCGCGCTGACACCACAACGATGTCAAGGAGAGCTGCATGAAATTTCTGGTGATTGGCGGCGCAGGCTATATCGGCTCACACATGGTCAAGCAGCTGCTTGGCGCGGGGCACGAACTGGTGGTGGCGGACAACTTTTCCACGGGCTACCGCAGCGCGGTGCTGGGCGGCACACTGGTCGAGCTCGACATCGCCGACGCACAGGCGCTGGACGCCTTGTTCGGCACCCACCACTTCGATGCCGTGTTCCACTTCGCCTCCTTCATCCAGGTGGGCGAGTCCGTCACCGAACCGGCCAAGTATTACCAGAACAACCTGGCGGCCACCCTGACGCTGCTCAAGGCCATGGTTCGCGCCGGGGTCAAACACTTCATCTTTTCCTCGACCGCCGCCGTCTATGGCGACCCGGCGTATGTGCCCATCGACGAAGCGCACCCCAAGGCCGCGATCAACCCCTATGGTCGCAGCAAGTGGATGGTGGAGCAGGTGCTGGAAGATTTCGACCGCGCCTACGGGCTCAAGTCGGTTTGCCTGCGCTACTTCAACGCCGCCGGCGCGGACCCTGATGGGCAGTTGGGTGAACGTCATGAACCGGAGACCCACCTGCTGCCGCTGATCCTGCAGGCCGCCTCAGGCCGGCGCAAAAACATCACCGTCTATGGCTTTGACTACGACACGCCGGACGGCACCTGTATTCGCGACTACGTCCACGTTGTCGACCTGGTGGCCGCTCACGCGCTGGCCGTGGACTATTTATTGGCGGGGGGTACCAGCACGGCTTTCAACCTCGGCAATGGCCAAGGCTTCTCGGTCCAGCAAGTGATCGACACGGCGCGCCGCGTGACCGGCCGGGACATCTCTATCAGTGACGCCTCACGCCGCGCTGGCGACCCGCCACGGCTGGTGGCGGATGCTCGAAGGGCTAAAAGCTTGCTGGGCTGGCAACCGCAATACGGCACACTGGAACAGATCGTGGCGCACGCCTGGGAGTGGGAGAAGAAGCATCCCTGGCACTGAATGCGGGCAACGCCCCACATAGGAGCGAGCTTGCTCGCGATGGTCGTTAACGATACCGCGTGTTTATTGACTAAACGCAGCGCTCTTGAGTCTATCGTCTTAACGCACGAAAAGCGGACCTGCGCCCCACCCCGCTTTTCACCACTCATCAGGCCGAGCGTTAGCTCGCCTTCAGCTTTTGATCTTGATCTACCCGCCCCTTCGGGAGGCCTCGTTCCGGCGTTCAGCCGGGGGTGGGCGCGTAGCGCCGTGCGGCGAACAGCAACAGCACAAGCCAAGCAACAACTAGATCAAAAGATCGCAGCCTTCGGCAGCTCCTACAGGGGATCGGGTACACCCGCAAAATCAGGTCGGCTCGTAGGCCGCCTCGCTTTTGCTTTGGCTTTTGATTTTCTTGCCCCCTCACGCCCTGAGCCTGTCCGTCAACCTGTGACTACCTCCATCGGCGCCTCTACCAACGTTGATCCGCGCCGCGTTAAAGCCTGCAAGTAAGCCATTTCGTCATAGACGGTGCCGTTTTTCCAGCAGCGATAGACGATTCTGATCCACTTGAAAGCAAGTGCTCTCAGGGTCGCCTGGTATGAGCAGCCTTTAGCCCGCTGCTGCCGATAATAAGCCTCGGCCCACGTTGATTGAGTGATGCTGTGAGCGGCCCATTCGACAAAGGTCTGACGCAAGAAGGTTGAGCATTGGTAGCGCCAATACACGACTTTCTTCTTTCCGCTACGCTCGGTAACGGGTGCGATTCCGGCATATCGCTGCATCGCATTGGCGTCGCTAAATCGATCACGCTGTTCACCAAAAGCCACCATCAGGCGCGGCGCAAGATGTTGGCCGGCGCCAGGGAGTGCCTTAAAGATCGGGTAATCGGCCAAGGTGCTGGCCGTTTCTTCGATCTCGCGATCAAAATCCTTGATGGTGGAAAGGAGCCCTTTGAGTTGCGACGCCAAGGCTGTTGCGTACAACTGCGAAGGACGTATTACCCCCGGGTCCTGTGTCAAAGGCATCGCTTGGGTGATGATTTCCCAGCGCGTTTGATTGAGTTGAGCGTGACGAGCGTTGTGCTCATTAAAGAACTTGAGAAAAGTACTCTGGCGAGAACGCTTGATGTGCTCAAGCGTGGGCCAGCGCATCAGAAAGTCACAGAACACCACGGTGTCATGACTGCTAAACAGCTCCAGGGCCAATGGATAATACTGTTTGAGCGTACAGATCAAGCGGTTGCTGACCTTCACTCGCTCATCAACCAGTGCACGTCGATGTTCTGTCAGGCTGGCCAAAATACGCATGGCCGGGCTTTGCGGCATCAGCTGCGCAAACCGTTGGGGATAGGTGAGCAACAACTCAAGCGCCCATTGAGCATCGGTCGGATCATCCTTGGCACCGCTGCGGACAAAGGTTTTACGGTGTTTGGCCAAGGTGCTCGGATTGATTGGAAACAGGCAAAAGAACTCGTACTTTTGCAGGGCCGCCACCAACGGGCCCTTGTTGAGCTCAAGAGCAATCGCGATCGGAGCGCCGTAGCGCTCAAACAACGATTTCGCCCAACGATCAATCGATTGGGGTGTGTGGTCGATGACAGAGAAGTGCCGCCGGGTTTCCCCCGCGACCTGCAAACACACGTCATGCTTGGTATCTGCCCAATCTATTCCGACATAAGCAGTGAATTTCTGAGACAGGAGCGTTTGCATCAACAACCTCCACAGGCGCTAAAGTACATGCAGGAACATGCATGCTTACGTCCAGCGAAAGCGATATAGAGAGCCGTGTCGGGCTTTCCCTGAGTATTCGTTAGAGGGCGCAAGCGCACCTGTGGGCTCGAAGGTGAGGAGGTAATCATCGCGTGCTTGAGAGGCATATTCGTAGCCCACAGGTGCATGCTCCTTCCCTTGATTAAAACTGACTTCCAGACACCGAAGTATGGAAGAGGAAAGGAACGGACAACCTAT
The DNA here is from genome assembly GCF_059716155.1 of Pseudomonas sp. LBUM1649. NCBI lineage: Bacteria > Pseudomonadati > Pseudomonadota > Gammaproteobacteria > Pseudomonadales > Pseudomonadaceae > Pseudomonas > Pseudomonas sp. LBUM1649. Next base: position 2,675,949 of record NZ_CP166807.1, on the reverse strand, counting down.
ATCGAGAGGCCGAGTGGAGGTTCTGCGCAGTGGGTAAACCGGCATGGATGCCGGTTTAGCCGCGCTGGGCCAAGGATGGCCCATCGCGGCGGGCCCTGTAGGAGCGAGCCTGCTCGCGATGGTCGTCAACGATGACGCTGGGTACCAGACACCCCACGGTGTTCTCAGGTTCATCGCGAGCAGGCTCGCTCCTACAGGGCTTTTCCAAGTGACCCGCTGTAAGAGCGGAACCATAGGTGGCCGTTACCGCAGGAATGGATATGTACTCGGACAACAAAGAACAGGTCGACTATCAGGCCGCCATCGCTAGCAAGCCAGCTCCTACAGGAGACCGGGTACAGCCGCGAACGACCGGTCGGCTATTAGGCCGCCATCGCTGCGATGCGGCGACCCTACAAGCCAGCTCCGCCTAGTAAGGGCGCTTGGCCGGCCCGGACTTGTTCAGCACCGTCCCGATCAGATTGGCCCTGCCCAGATGATGCAGGCTTTCCTCGATCTCTTTCTTGGTGTTCATGCCGTTGGCAACCACCAGCAGGACGCAGTCGAACTTGGGCAGGATGGTAATTACATCGTCCGAACTCAGCACCGGCGGCAAATCGAAGATCACGATGCGAGAGTTGTAGCGGTCGCGCAGATCAACGATCAACTCGCCCACCGCCGGGGAGGACAGCACCTCGGTGGAGAGCGGAATCGGTTCGCGCGTCGGCAGGACCACAAAGCGCGGCAAGGTCGGATTGACCAGGACCTCTTGCAGTTCTGCTTCGTTGGTCAGCAATTCATTGAGCGATTTTTCCATCGGTAGCCCCAGGTAGCTACCCACCTTGGGACAACGCAAATCGAAATCCACCAGTAGCGCGGTCTTGGTCGTGTGATGCGCGATACTCATTGCCAGGTTGATCGCCAACACCGACTTGCCCGCCTCCGGCGTCGGCGAGGTAATGGCGAGCGTGCGCCAGCCATTTTCCTCCATGGCCTTGAGGACCTGGGTACGCAGCAGATCGAACGCCCAGCCCATGTTCGAATTCTTGTTGTAGGCGACAATGCGATGGCGCTCCAGGTGCTCTGCGCGCAACGGTACGACCTTGGTTTGCACGTAGCTGAGCGCATTGACCGGTGCATGCTGTCCGGATGTAGAGATCACCAGGCCTGACGAAAGCGATTGTTCGCCTTTACCCAGAGGTGGCTTAATAATTTCCATCGCAATATTCCTTATTCAAACCGCGCCAGAGCTTTGAACATCAGCAGATCCAGTGGCATGTAGAAGAAGTGCAGGAGCACCAGAGAGACCACGATCATCACTACGCCACAGAGCACCAGTATCGTTCGCCACTGTTTGCGGCGAGCCAGTTCCGCCTGGGTATGAATGTAGGGAATGGCAACCAGTACGCGTCTACCCAGCACACTGGTCAGTGCGTCGACACCGCGTACCCGTTGGCTCAGCATCTCGAGTAGCATCACCAGTGCACCCGCCCCTACCGGCGCGAGGACAAAGCCCAGGGCCATCACTTTCTTGCGGTTCGGCCGCACTGGTTTTTCCGGCATCAGTGGCGCTTCGAGCAGCACAAAACGCTCGGCTTTGTTTTCCTGCTCCAGGCTTTCGGTAATCTTCGCACTCATCTCCTTGGTGCGAATTTCCTCGTACTTCTTGCGTGCGTTTTCATGGTCGCGCATCAGCGTGACCAAGCCGCGCTCCACTTGCGGCGCTTCGAGAATCTGGCTCTCCAGGGCTGAGATCTTGCTGAGCAATTCCTGCTTCTGCCCGGCCAGCGATCTCATGCGCATTTCCGAGGCGGCAATGCGCGTGTGGACCCTGGCAACGTCCAGGCTGACTGGCGTGACGGAACCGCCGCGGCCTCCGGTTGCCTGCATTGCGGCAATCTTGCGTTTGACGGCCCGCACATCCGGGTGGGCTTCCTTATAGATCGTCAGCAGGCGGGCGTACTCGGCCTTGAGGCTGGCCAGATCCTGCGGTGGTTCAGCGACCGTACCCGCCGTACCCGGTTTGGTCGGTACACCGGCATTGGCCGCAGACAGTTCGAGGTCCAGGAAGCGCAACTCTTCGTTGGCCGCCTTGTAGTCCCGGTCGATATCCTTGAGTTCAAGTTCAGAGCGCGACAACATGTTCATGCGCAGCTCCTGATGCTCGGGCAGCGCGTCGCCATGGGCCTGCTTGAAGTCCGCCAGCTTGTTCTCCAGCACTTCCAGTTCGGTGCGCAGCTTGTTCGCCTCCTGGGTCAGGAACTCGGTGGTTTCACTGGCGCGCTCGGTGCGCTGCTTGATGTTCTCGTTGAGAAACAGCGTCACCAGTTCGTTGGCCACTTCGTTCGCGACTTCCGGTTCCTTGTGCTCGAAGGCAAGGCGGAAGGCAATCGTCACTTCGCCCCGCCCCTTGACCACCGCACTGACCAGGGCGACTGAAATCGAATTGCGCATTTCTTCGATCTTTTCGGTCAGGGTCAGGTTCCGGCTGCCCGTTTCGAAAAGATTGTACTTGTTGATGATCGCCTCCAGGTGCTCGCGGGTCATCACGCGCTGGCGGATGACCTCGATGCGCTCGTCGGCAAAGGTATTGTTGTTCCCCGCCACCAGGTCCGGCGAAATCTGCTGAGATTCCACCAGGATAGTTCCGGACGACTGATAGATCGGTGGCATGGACGTCGCCACCAATACACTCACCCCGATTATCACGGCCACCGTCACAATCAACAGCCAGGCCCGGTGCTTGATTACTGCAATGTAGTCGTTGACCGACATTTCGTATTCAGAGGACATAAATACCACGCTGCTGAAGGTCAGAAGTCGGGGTGACTATAGATCAAGGTCATCCCTATGATGTTGGCATCGGCATTTGGCAAGCCATCTCGCTCGCGCTCTTTGTAGGTGAAGGATAGGCGTGCAAGCCAAAAAGGCGAGAGTTCCCGACTCGCCCAGGCGCCGTATCGGCGAAAGGTACTGGCCGCGTCCCCTTTGGTTTCTTGCCAGGAGCCATCAAGACCGACACGACTGGTCTCGTCGAGCAGATAACTCCAGGTACCCCGTAGCTCATCGGATTCGACCAGACCGTTCTCCCCGTTGGCGATCGTGCTGCGACTGGCGTCGACGCTGGACTCGACACGCTCACCGGTGTAACGCAGGTTCACGCCACCTTGGCCGGTGGGGCCACTGTCGCTGTCGGAAACCTTGTTGACGCCGCCGTACACCGACCCCGTAAACTTCTCGGAGATCTGGAAGTTCACACCGGCCACTTGGGTGTAACTGTTGGAGGAGCCAAGGATGGTCTCGTCCTTGGACTCGTAGCGCGTCGCTTCAGAACGGGTGAACAGTTCGACCCGCTCACTCCATTGATAAAGCAAGCTGAAACGCGTCGTCAGCTCATCATAGTTGGTCAGCGTGGCGGTGTCGTATTCGACATGGGTGTAGTCGGTTTCGTTGACCAGGGTGCTGCGCTCGGTCAGCGCGGTTCGCCAGTTACCGCCGATGTTCGAGAGCTTTTGCGTGCCATCGGGCGCGGTCACACCGGTCTCCTGGACTTCAGTGGAGAGCGTCGAGCTCTCGATGTATCTCGCCGTGAGCCCGTAACCACCCTTTTCAGTCTCGCGTTGCCAGCCAAACGACAGCCTCGGATCTTCTCGATCGGACACGATGTCGGGATCGGACGAGCGCTCGACATTGACTCCGAGGCCAAACTGCCACTGATCCCGATCAAAATTACCCAACAGCGTGTAATCGGGGGCAATGATCGTTCGAGTCACCGCTTTCTCGTTAGTCGTCGAGAGCAATGGGTTGCTGTCGTGCTCGACGGTCATGGGCAGTGCGACTGCCGACTGCCAGGTGCCGGCGTAAGCCATGCCGGAACATGGCAAAGTCAATATTGCCATCACCACTCCGGTTGTTTGCAATGAACGCAAGTTAATCCTTAATGCATCGCGCAATGTCAGGGAACGACCAGCGTATCGCCGGCCTGAAGTTGAAAGTTAGTGGACATGTCTTGCCCGGAAATCAGATCACTGTAGTTGACGGCCAGTACTTTCTGGGTTTTCCCTTCGCGCCGCAAGACCTTGATATCGTCCTTGTCTGCGAACTTGTCGAACCCGCCGGCCTCACTCAATGCCTGCAGTACCTCGGTCTCACCGGTCATCTGCACCTTGCCAGGCTTGAGTACTTTGCCCTGGACAAAGACGACATTGCCTTTGGCATCAGTGACAACAACGCTGACCACCGGATCGGGATAATATTTTGTGAGTTTTTCAGTGATGGCCTTTTCGGCCTGAGCCGTATCAAACCCTTTGACCTTGACCTGCCCTGCCAGCTTCAAAGTAATGTTGCCATCGGGTAGCACAGGTACGAGTTCTCGATTCTCCCTTGGCTCGCCCCAAACGGACACTTCGATAATATCTCCCGAATTCAGGAGATAGGCCTTTTCTTCGGCGGCGCGGGCCATGCTGGGCACGATAGCCAGCGCACATAGTGCAGGTAACAGTAAACGCAGCATTTGAATTCCTCCGCCTGGATAGCACATCTAACGAGATCAACCCTTACAATCAGCGACCTCTTTAAACCTGTAACACCCGCAAGAAAAAACTGTCTCGGAAACCTGACACTTAGATCTTGCGCCGGTTGGCGACAACGATGAAACCCAATAGTGCGGAAGAGAATAACCATACAACCGCAGATACCGGTACTGCATTGGGTTGACTGACGTGGAACGCCGATTCGCCAGTCAGTCCCTTGTCCTGCACTGGATCAATCACGAACTGCTGTTTGGCAACTTCCGTCATTAATCCGTCGCACGTTGAAGTATTGACGGAAGCCTTTGCTCCCGACTCGGATCCATTATCAGAGCTGGTAAATTGGGCACTTTTGGCATCTAGCGAAGAGCCACCATGGTCCTCGCCAAGACTCGCCGTCGCAGCAGTGGTGCCCTCGGTCGAAGCTACGGCTGCTTGAGCCCATGCACCCTCGCAAGCGCTACTTATGCGACTAATTTCATAGGGCAAATTGGCGGCTTGGGCAGTGGAAACGGCTACTCCATTCAGAGTCGCAAATAACACAATCAACTTAATGAAAACTGTCGTCCGCATATAACCGCCTCCCTGCGCTGAGGGTTTGCAATTGGTCGGTTGAAGAAATCTAATCAGGCTAAATGGAGCCTATAAGCAGATAGCCAGTACGTCAATAGCACGTCACAATAATAAATATAAATATAAAATGCCGCCGGATAACGTCAAAAAAACGCCACGACCAGCTTAAGTGACACGCCAGTGACGGCAAGTGACTATGCGTGCAGTCCCCTCTGAAAAAAACATTGTCAGAGCACGCATTGCACCACCAAAAGAATGCAATGAAGATGCCGACCAGCGATGCGTTGATCGCCTCGCATGGGACGGCCGTCCGCCGCCCCCCAAGGGGCCAGCGGACGGGTCCGGGCGAGCGACATCCACGGCGGGAAAACAGCGTCAGGCGCGAAGTTGGTGCGCCAGTGAGGTTTTTCTGGCGCCCTCGCGATAATACAGGCGCGCCTGCTGCCACATACAACTGGCGGTGCGCATCCTCCAGGTAAAGCCGCGATTTCGCCCGCTGGGGTTGGGAAGGCCGTGGCTGAAGGCTTCATGAAGATCGAGCACAGCGAGATGCTGCTGTTAGATTCCGATCCGGTGGTTCGGATCGATGCGCTTGAGCAGTGGCAGGCGTCGACCGTGACGAAATGGATTGATCCCTGCTCCGTTCCTCGTTATAGCGCAGTGATATAAACGCTTTCAGGTCCTGGCGAAGTTGCTCCCAATCTGTCGCCAGGACCTTTTTACTTCAACGCCAACGAACCAGGCGCTCGCGCATCACTGAGTCAGTGCGCGCCAGCCGTCGCCCATTGCGGCGCGATAGTCGTGTTGTGGCGCTTGGCTCGCTGAGTCAACGCCAGCATCGTCAAGAAGCCGAGCACAATCAGAACCGGGTAAGCCATCAACAGTTCCGAGAGGGAGTATTTCCAGGCCAAAGGACGGCCGACGCCGAGCATGGCGGCATACATCCACGATACTCCCGATAGCGAGCCACAAAACAGGGCCAGCATCCGGGCGCTGAATCGGAGTTCCAGCAAGGAGCCTGCCTTTTGCAGGGCAGGCAATACCAGTCGGTGCAGCAGGATGCCGTTATAGGTCAGCAGCACGACAATGATCACCTTGGCGTGAAGCTTCGGATTCATGAAGTACTCCATGCCTTTGCCGAGGTAGTCGATGCCGATGATGGCAGTACCGGTCACCCATAGACAGATCAATGCCACCACGACAGATTTCTGAAGACTTTCCATGTGTGCATTGTCATGTTCAGTGAGCACTTTGCGTTTCAACATATCCCTGACCATTGCAATATCACTGGTCAACACTAAACCCATCGCCACGCAACAGGCGAGCAAATGAACGTAAACAACCCCCAGCCGCAAAAACTCCATGAATTCTTTATGTTCGATCAGGCTCATAATTGTATTTATCGCCACGGTATCTCTCCACCTTATTCAACAGTACAGATCGGCCGACCAGCAGAATGTTTTTCTGCACGACCTTGCTCATACAAGAAAACCGACCAATAGGTTAATTACTAAATCCTATTGAGCCAGTTGAGGAATTGATGACAGCGTAGATACTACCTCTCAATTTTTCGGGTAAAAAAAATCCCCATCTGCATTCACTGCATTTGAGGTTCTATTTCCGCTTCTTTTTTTCGATTGCGAGAGCATGCCATGGATGACGTGCTGCAGGATCTGAGGCCCACAGCCCGAAAATGTTCATTTTTTAACCACAGCACCGACAAGCGGTAGCGTCCTTGGGGGCCTTCGGGATGGGTTATCAGGTATCAACTTGCGCGTTGAGGCCCATTCCAACTGACCTGATAGGTTTAAAATGAACATCGATATTGACAATTGGATCCACTAGTTACCATGCGAGCAAAAAGCCAACGATAGCGACAGGGTCTCATTTATTACCTGCCCGACTAAACAGTCAGACTATTTGGCGGATCCGATTATTGACCACTGAATACTTTCCGAGTCTTGGCGACATTGCCCCAAGCTGTCGCCAAGACTGTTTTTTATTTCAACTCAGACCAACTTTACCGTGACGTTGATGTTGTTGCGGGTAGCTTTCGAGTACGGGCAGTACTTGTGCCCGGTGTCCACGAGTTTCTGCGCGGTTTCGCGATCCAGTCCCGGCAGGCTCACATTCAGCCGCGCCTGCAGCAGGTAGCCGCCTTCATTGGTGCCCAGGTCGACTTCGGTATCGACAGCCACGTCCTTGGGCAGCGCCACTTTCAATTCCTTGGCAGCCACGCCCATCGCGCCGATGAAGCAGGCAGACCACCCGGCGGCGAACAACTGCTCGGGATTGGTGCCACCGCCGCCTGCGCCCGGGGACGACAGTTTGATATCCAGGATGCCGTCGGAGCTGCGGGAGGCGCCATCCCGGCCGCCGGTGGTGTGGGTTTTTGCGGTGTACAGGACTTTGTCGAGCTGGGTCATGATGATCTCCTGATTGAATTGAGGTTTATGCAATGTCAGGTGAATCAGCCTTCGGGCTTGATGTCAGGCATTCAATATAGACGGCGTTGCTCAACCGGGTGCCTGATCCGACAAAGGCCATCCTGTACCCCGCAGACCTTGTAGGAGCGAGCATGCTCGCGATGGTCGTCAACGATAACGCGGGGAGCGTGACACCCCGCGGTACTCTCAGGTTTTTCGTCGGAACGCCGCCCGGAGCATGCTCGCTCCTACCGCGCCAACTTGTACTTCACACAATCGTCATAAAAACTCTGCCGAACCGCCGCAGGCTTGATCCGTGTCGGGCTGTCGTAAGTTTGTTCGGTAATCCCCATTGCCATCATCCGCATCCACGACTTGGCAAACTTGTACGCCTGGATTTTTTGCCGCGCCGCATACAGCGAAACCCCGGACAACTTGAGTTCCTGGGCTCTTGCCGCGGTACCCGCGCCCCAACTGCACATATAAGTATCACCGGGCTTCAGTTCCCTGGCCGAGGCAGGAACTGTAAGACCCGCGACGCTGAAAGAGATCAGCACGACCCAGACATTGCGCATCTGCATTCCACCTAACCGCCTGAAAATAAAGCGATTCTGGCGATAAGCGGGCAATCTGGGGGCCAGCATAATGCCTTCTATGCAATACATTGATCTGCCTCAGTAAACGAAAGTCATTTTCTTGCGACATTTCAAAACTTTGCTATAGCTAAGCTCTCTCCGCCAACTTATGAGGCAACGGAATGTCAGTCGCAAAAAAAATGAGTGTGGGGCAACTGACGATGTTGACCGCGGTCAACATGTTGGGCTCAGGCATTGTGCTACTACCGTCGAAACTAGCGGAAGTTGGGGCAATTTCGATTCTTTCCTGGCTGATCACAGCCACAGGTTCACTGGCATTGGCCTATGCCTTTGCGCGATGCGGGATGCTCAGCCGAAAGACCGGCGGCATGGGGGGATACGCAGAGTACACCTTCGGCAAGGCCGGTAACTACATCACCAACTACACCTATGGCCTCTCGTTGCTGATTGCCAACGTGGCGATCAGCATTACCGCGGTCGGCTATATCCAGGAGCTGTTCCATATTCAGCTGGACTCACTGCAAGTGGGCCTGGCGACCATTGCGCTGTTGTGGATCACCACGTTCGCCAACTTTGGCGGTGCACGGATTACCGGCCGGATTGGTGCAGTCACCGTATGGGGCGTGATTGCGCCGGTGGTGCTGGTGTCCACCATTGGCTGGTTCTGGTTCGACAGCAGCGTGTATGCCGCCGGCTGGAACCCGCACAACATGGGCTGGTTCGACGCCGCCGGTGCCTCGGTGGCGATCACCTTGTGGGCCTTCCTCGGCCTGGAATCGGCGTGCGCCAACACCGATGCGGTGGAAAACCCCGAGAAGAACGTACCGATTGCGGTGCTCGGCGGCACCCTCGGCGCGGCGGTGATCTACATCGTTTCCACCAACGTCATCGCCGGCATCGTCGATAACCCGGAACTGGCCGCCTCTACCGCACCGTTCGGCCTGGTCTTCGCCAAGATGTTCACCCCGCTGGTCGGCGACATTGTGATGGCCGCGATGGTGCTGGCATGTATCGGCTCGCTGCTGGGTTGGCAGTTCACCATTGCCCAGGTCTACAAAAGCTCGGCGGACACCGGTTACTTCCTGTCGATCTTCGCCAAGTCAAACAAGGCCGGAACGCCGATTGTCGGCATGCTGGTGCTACTGGCGGCGCAGACGGCACTGGCTTTCCTCACCATCAGCCCGGACCTGAGCAAACAGTTCGACACCCTGGTCAACCTCGCGGTGGTCACCAACCTGGTGCCGTACATCCTCTCCATGGCCGCGCTGATGACCATGCAGAAGGTGTCCAACGTACCGGCAGGCAAGGCGCTGGCCACCAACATCATTGCCTGGGTGGCGGCGGCCTACAGCTACCTGGCGCTCTACAGTTCCGGCGAGCAGGCGCTGATGCTCGGCGGCGTGGCGACCATCTTCGGCTACACGCTGTTCGGCTTCGTCAACAACCGCCTGATTCGCCTCGAAGCGTTCAACAACAGCGTGCCGACACAGACCGTCAGCGCGCAGCACATCACTGGCCAACCGGTGCCGGTGAACAGCTTGAACAAAGCCACTCTGGAGGTTAACGCATGACGGAATATAGACATTCACTCGGGATGCTCGCGCTACTGGTCAGCAGCCCGGCGGACAAGCGCACGGTGTTTGGTCGCGCCCTGGATCAATTGGTCAGTGACGTAGAGGGACGTGGCGTCAGCGTACTGGCTTCGGAAAGCCTCAGCGATGCCGCGTCGATCCTGCGTTCGGACCCGGCCGTTCAATGCGTGCTGATCAGCTGGGAAATGGACACTAGCGAAGGTCACGAAGACTGCATCAAATTGCTGGTCAAACTGCGCGAACGCAACACGCGAGTGCCGGTGTTCCTGATCAGCGACCGGACCGCCGCGTCAAGCATTCCGTTACTGGTCATGCAACACGCCGACGACTTTATCTGGTTACCGGAGGACACCAGCCGCTTCCTCAGCGGACGTATCCTGGCTGCCATCGAACGCTATCGTCAGGCCGCCCTGCCGCCGATGTTCGGGGCGCTGGTGAAGTTTGCCAGGTCCTATGAGTATTCCTGGCACACCCCCGGCCATGCCGGTGGCACGGCGTTTCTAAAAAGCACGGCGGGCCGGGCGTTCTACGAGTTTTTCGGGGAAAACCTGCTGCGTTCCGACCTGTCGATCTCAGTCGGTGAACTGGGCTCGCTGCTCGATCACAGCGGCCCCATTGGCCAAGGCGAGCGCTACGCTGCCAAGGTGTTCGGCGCCCATCGCACCTACTACGTCACTAACGGCTCGTCGATGTCCAACCGCGTGATCCTGATGGCCAGCGTCACGCGCAACCAGATCGCCCTGTGCGACCGCAATTGCCACAAGTCCGCCGAGCATGCGATGACCCTGTCGGGGGCGCTTCCGACCTACCTGGTGCCGACGCGCAACCGCTACGGCATCATCGGACCGATCCTGCCGCAAACCCTGAGCAGCGAGGGCGTGAAAGCGGCCATCGCCAACAACCCGCTGGTCAAGGACGGCATCGACCCGACGCCGGTCCACGCGATCATTACCAACTCCACCTACGACGGCCTGACCTACAACGTCACCCGTGTCGAAGAACTGCTGGGCCAGAGTGTCGACCGCCTGCATTTCGACGAAGCCTGGTACGGTTATGCGCGCTTCAACCCGCTGTACCGCGACCGCCACGCCATGCACGGCAGCCCGGATGATCACGATGATTCGAAGCCGACCGTATTCGCCACCCAGTCGACCCACAAGTTGCTGGCGGCCCTGTCCCAGGCCTCGATGATTCACGTGCGCAACGGCCGCAACCCGATCGAACACGGACGATTCAACGAGTCGTACATGATGCACGCCTCGACCTCGCCCAACTACGCGATCATGGCCTCCTGCGACGTCAGTTCGGCAATGATGGAAGCGCCCAGCGGGCAGATCCTCACCAGCGAATCCATCGAGGAAGCCGTGGCCTTCCGCCAGGTCATCTCGCGCATGCACAACGAGATGCTGAGCAAAAACGACTGGTTCTTCACCTGCTGGCAGCCGCCGACCGTGCAAGTGGGCAATGCCACGGTGCCGTTCCACGAAGTCGATCCGCTGCTGCTGAAAACCGAGCCCAATTGCTGGGTCCTCCACCCCAACGAGGTGTGGCACGGCTTTGGCGACATCGAGGAAGGCTACTGCATGCTGGACCCGATCAAGGTCTCGGTGCTCAGCCCCGGCATGGGCGACGACGGCAACCTGCTCGCCTCGGGCATCCCGGCCTGTGTGCTGACGGCGTACCTCGGACGCCAGGGCATCGTCGTCGAGAAAACCACCGACTTCACCATCCTGTTCCTGTTCTCCATCGGCATCACCAAGGGCAAATGGGGCACGCTGGTCAACGCGCTGCTGGACTTCAAGCGCGACTATGACGACAACGTCGAGCTGGAGCTGTGCCTGCCCGACCTGCTGGCCGGTAACCAGACGCGTTACGCCGGCATGGGTCTGAAGGACCTGGCTGACGAAATCTTCGCCGCCATGAAGCAACACAAGACCACCTCGGCCATGGCCCAGGCGTTCGGCACGCTCCCGCAAGCCGTCTTCAGCCCGGTGGAGGCTTACGAGAAACTGGTGCGCAACGACATCGAACTGGTCACCCTGGAACAAGCCGCCGGGCGCATTGCCGCCACCGGCATCGTGCCGTATCCGCCGGGCATTCCCTTGCTGATGCCGGGTGAGAACGCCGGGGCTGCCGACGGTCCGCTGCTGGCCTATCTCAAGGCGCTGGAAGCCTTCGACAGATCCTTCCCGGGTTTCACCCATGACACCCACGGGATCGAAGCCGAGGCCGGGGTTTATCGGATGCTGGTGTTGAAGTAACAGGGCTACGCCCCCCCTGTAGGAGCGAGCATGCTCGCGATGGACGTCAACGATGACGCGGGCTTTCTGTAAGCCCGCGTTGTCTGGACGTTTTTCGCGAGCATGCTCGCTCCTACAAGGATCAATCACCTTCAATCCATTGCCTATGGGCAAATTCGATCACAGCGCTCTATGATTGAACCCCATGACCACCTCCGCTCCGATCCGCCAACCCTGCCCGCCCGGCGCCTGCGACTGCGGGCGTGACCCGCTGCTGGAAACACCCGGTGCGGACCTGCGCATCCTGTTCCTGACCCGCGCGGAAGAAAAACGCCTGGTCGAACGCCTGGAAAGCCTGCAAAGCCTCCAGGACCTCGAGCACCTGCAACGGCGGATGTTCGAGCAATTGGGCATTCGCGTGGACATCGCCCCCGGTTTCAATGAAGTGCGGACCATGCGCGGTATCGGTATTCACATCGGCGAACTGCCAGGACTGTGCCGCAAGACCCGGGCAGCGATCCCGGCGGCGATTCGCCGGGCCATGGAGAAGCGTCCGCAAATCGCCTTTGAGCTGCTCAACGCCAACGACCTGTTGCGCGACGCCTGATCAGCCCCATCGCTGTTTCACCGCTGAGACAGGCGCCTGTCACCCCCCCTGTAAAAGAGGATCGGCGGTCGTACGTAAAGTGCGCGACGCTGCTATGCCTTCTGCAGGGAGCAATCGTTTCAGGCCAGACAGGATGACGCTGGCAAGGCAAACGTGACCGTGGTCCCGGCGCCAACCCGGTGCGCGAAGACAGACAGGTGCCAATCCCTGGAAGGAGGTAGCAGATGTTGTTCATCGTCAGCTGGAAAATCAGTTCGGTCAATCGCAACAGTGCGATCGAACGCTTTCTCAAAACCGGTGGCGCGCCACCGGAAGGCGTCAAGATGCTCGGCCGCTGGCACGCCGTCGGTGGCGCGGCCGGTTTTGGCGTGGCCGAGGCCAATGATCCGGTATCGATCCAGAAGTGGGTACTGCAATGGAGCGACCTCATGTCCATGGAGGTCCAGGCGGCACTGACTGACGAACAGGTGGCGCCACTACTGGCAGCCGCTACCGGCAAGTAATGGCATCGAGGCGGCGAGGCATGTTCGCCGCCTCGTCTCGAGGAAATGAGGCAGAGCGCGTTGAGCACTATGAATGAAAAGACTTCTCATTTATATTTGCTGCCGCTCTGCCTTGCTTCGGGTCCGCCATGCCTTTCGATTCCGCCCAACCCTCGCTGATCAGTACCCTGGTGCGTCATTACGACGAACTGGTCGACCGTGTTCGTCGACGTTTCGGTGATCGCGGATTTGCCCGCGAGGTGGTGCACGACGTCTGCGTGCAACTGCTGGAGAAACGCGAAAAGGATGGCGTCCATACGCCCCTGGCGTTGCTGCACAAGATTTCCCACGATCAGGCAGTGAGTCGTTATCGCAGCGAGCGCCGGCGCCAGGCCTGGGTGGACGCCCTGCCGCAGCTGCCCGAAGCGACGTGCCAGGCGCCATTGCCCGCGCAGCAGTATGAAGCGGCCCGGGAGTTCGAACGCCTGGCGCACGCCATCACCCAACTGCCGTCGCGCTGCCAGATGGTGTTCGTCATGCATAAGATCCATGAATTGCCCCAGGCCGAAGTGGCTGCGCGGATGGGCATTTCCTTGAAGACCGTGGAAAAACACCTGCGCCTGGGGCTGGCCGCCTGCCGTGCACACCTTGATCGCGTTGATGACCCGGAGCATGCCCAATGAGCCAGTCGCCTGCCCCAAATCCGTCATCGCGCGAAGAAGAAGCCCTGGCGCGCCACCGCGAAGAGCTGCGCAACCGGTTTCCGATGCCCACCCCTACCCCGCGCAAACCGCGCAAGGCACTCGGCGCGGCGGCGCTGCTGGTGCTGCTCGGCGCGGGCCTGGCGTGGTTCGACCCGGCCTATCAAAGCGAGCAGTACCACACCCTGGTCGGCGAGCGCCGGCTGGTCAAACTCGCCGATGGCAGCCGCATGACCCTCGACAGTGACAGCCGGGCCACGGTCGCCTGGCATCTGCGCTCGCGACGGGTGCAATTGCAATCCGGGCAGGCGCTGTTCGACGTTTCCAAAACGCTGGTACGCCCCTTCCAGGTCGATGCCGGTGTCGCGCAAGTCAACGTGCTGGGCACGCTGTTCAGCGTCAGCCATCTCAATGACACCGTGCGGGTGAACCTGGTACGCGGCGCCGTCCGGGTCAACGACATCACCGAAGCCAGGCATACCGTGGAGCTTGCGCCGGGCCAGCAGGTCGAGGTGCGACAAAGAGTCCTGCGCACGCCGATGGCCATCGACGCCGACGCCACCATCGCCTGGAAGGACGGTCGACTGATCTTCGAGCGCACGCCACTGGCCGAGGCGCTGGCGCAGATCCAGCGCTATCGCAAGGCGGCGATTGTCCTCGATGACCCGAGCCTGGCCAGCCTGCCGATCAGCGGCGTGTTCGATAACCGCAACGTCGAGGATCTGCTGAACCTGTTGCCGAGCATCCTGCCGCTGAGCCTCAATGCCGAGGCAGATGGCACCCTTCACGTGCGGCGCAAGGCGACAAAAAAATAATTGCCAAGAGCCGAAGAAGAAAGCTGTGGCGAGGGGATTTAGCGAAACGTCGCACCGCCCCGTTGGACTGCGAAGCGGTCCCGTGCGTCCGTTCAGGCAGAATGAGGTGTTCAGATTTACGACTGCTTCGCAGCCGAACGGGGATAAATCCCCTCGCCACAAATACGCCTGTACGCCGAAAAAAATTTCGAGGGAGGTAGGGTTTTCCCGCGCTCGTGGCGGCTAGTCAGTACAGCCCCCACTTTCCAAGGAACACCGTCCATGAAACACCGCCGGCATTTGCCATTGTCCGCCCTTGCCGCCAGCCTGCTGCTCGTCCTCGCGGCACAGGCCCACGCGCAGGAAAAGGTCGAGCTCGACCTGCCGGGCACCAGCCTGGACAAGGCGCTCAATGCCCTGGCGCGACAATCGTCGGTGCAGATCATTTTCGCCAGCGACATCACGGCAGGCAAAACCACCCAGGCACTCAAGGGCAGCTACACAGCGCAACAGGCCCTGGCGCAACTGCTCGACCACAGTGGCCTGCAATCACAGGTGCGCGACGAGCACACCTTCATCATTGTTCCGGCGCCAAACCCGGCACCCGCCGCCGCCACGCCGGCCCAGGTCGAGTACATCGCCCCCATGGTGATCCGTGGCGACGTGCTGGGTGGCGCGACCGACCCGGAAATCCTCACTTACCCCGGCAGCCGATCGATGGTCAAGGAAGCCGACTTGCACAAAGCCAGCGTGCGCGGCGTCGACGAAGCCTTGCAGCGCGTGCCGAGTGTGAAAATCTTCGACGAAACCGGCACTGGCGCCCTGCCGCAGATTTCTGTGCGTGGCCTGTATGAAAGCCGCAGCGGCCGGGTCCAAGCCTTGTCTGACGGCATCCCTTTGGCGCTGGCGCCCTATGGCCAGACCGGATTGTCGCTGTTCCCGGTGACCCTGGCGACGGTCGACCGCATCGATGTGGTGCGCGGTGGCGCAGCCGTTCAATACGGCCCGAACAACGTCGGTGGCGTTATCAATTTCATCAGCAAACCGATTCCCAAACAGTGGGAAACCACCTTGCAGGAACGCACCACCTTCAATGCCGGTGGTCATCAACTGTGGGATACCTACCTGGGCACCGGCGGTTACCTGACCGACAATTTCGGCCTGCAACTGGACCTCAACACGATCAACGGCGACACCGCCCGCGAGCACTCCGACAGCGATATCCAGAATTATCGCCTACGCGGCCAATGGAACATCGACGCTGACCGCGACCTGAGCTTCGGCGTGCAGCGTTACCAGGCCGACATGGACCTGGCCGGTGCCCTCAGCGTCAAGGACTACAAGGACGACCCGCGCCAGTCGACCCGCCCGCTCGACCGCTTCGAAGGCGACACCGACCGGTTCTGGGGCACCTACACCCAACAGCTCGGCGCGATGGGACCTTTCGACTCGGTAGAGTTCAGCTGGACTAACTTCGCCCACAACAGCTACCGCAACTTCGTGGTCGGCCTGCCTTTCACCCCGGACGGCGCGGCAGTGACCAAACAGGACGGCCCGCGCGACTTCAAGGTCTGGGGCAGCGAACCGCGCCTGAGCATGAGCATCGATGGCGACCGGCTCAGCCAGACCTGGCTGCTGGGTGCGCGCTACGTGCGCGAAGACATCGACTACAAGGTCAACCGCGAAAGCCTGGCCACGGGCCGGACCACGCCGTTCCGCGACTGGACCTTCGACGACGAGGCCAAGGCGTTCTACCTCAGCAACGCCATCGGCCTGCTGGATAACCGCCTGACCATCACGCCGGGCGTGCGTTACGAAAACGCGACGATGAACTACGACGACGGCATCACCGGCTTCGAACACGAAAACAAATCCGAGGAATGGCTGCCAGGTTTGACCCTGGGCTATCAGGCCAGCGATGACTGGTTCGTCTACGCCAACGCACAGAAATCCCTGCGCCCACCGCAGGTCACGCAGATCGTCAAGGAAGGCGACGTCGGCGCCGAACTGGCGTGGAACTATGAAACCGGGGTGCGCTACACGCCATGGCAAGGACTGCGCGTGGACTTCGGTGTATACCGCATCGATTTCAGCGATCAGATCGTCTACAACGCCACTATCGATCGCTTCGTCAACCTCGGCAGCACGCGCCACCAGGGGATCGAGACCGAAGTATTCTGGACCCCGTCGGCCCTGCCTGATCTCGACCTGCACGCCAGCTACGCCTACCTCGATGCCAAACAGCGCAACGGCAACTTCAAGGACAACGAAGTGCCGTACGCCTCGCGCAACCAGTTCAACATCGACGGTCGTTATCACTTCGCCGAACACTGGACCTACAGCCTCGACGGCCTGTTCGTCAGCAGCGCCTACACCGACGCTGCCAACTCCGGCGACGAAGATGCCACGGCATCCGTGGGCAAGCTCCCGGCGTATTGGGTATGGAACACTGCCATCGAACGGGAATTCAAGTTGCAGGACCACAGCGTCCTGACCGCCTCGGCCGGGGTCAGCAACCTGTTCAACCGCGAGTATTACTTCCGTGGCATCGACACCAGCCCATGGGGTCGCCAACCGGCACCGGAGCGTTCGCTGACGTTGGGCTTGAACTACCGTTTCTGATCCGCCACGTAGCGTGGCCGGCTCCTTTATCCGGAGCCGGCCCCCGGTGTAAAGGACTTGAAACACCGATTACCAATAACTGGAAATTTCGCCATTCGAACCTACGCTCTTCGCGGGGGTTGCAAAACTCAATGGCGCTCGGGGGTTCGTCTCAGGGTACTAACGCAAGTACGCAGGAGTTCGACATGAACCGAACAACGCTGACTTCGATGTTCGCCGTCCCCATACTGATGTCCGCAATCTTGCTCCCCGGCATGACCCATGCCGCCGACAAGGCCCCCAACATCGTGGTGATCATGGGCGACGATATCGGTTGGTCCAATATTGGCGTCTACAACCAGGGCATGATGGCCGGTAGAACGCCCAACCTCGATCAACTTGCCGCTGAAGGCATGCGCTTTACCGACTACTACGCCGAGGCCAGCTGTACCGCAGGACGCGCCAATTTCATTACCGGTGAATTGCCGATCCGCACCGGTATGACGACCGTGGGCCAGGCCGGTTCTCCCGTCGGCATTCCCGCCGAAGCCGTGACCATCGCCACCGCCCTCAAGGCCATGGGTTATTCCACCGGCCAGTTCGGCAAGAATCACTTGGGCGACTTGAATGAATTCCTGCCCACCGTTCACGGTTTCGACGAATTCTTCGGCTACCTCTACCACCTTGATGCCATGGAAGATCCGGCGCACCCCAACTATCCGCAGGAGCTGCTCGCGACCGTCGGCCCGCGCAACATGGTCCACAGCTGGGCTACCAGCACCGACGACACCACTGTCATGCCGCGCTGGGGCAAGGTCGGCAAGCAGAAAATCGAAGACGCCGGAACGCTCTATCCGGACCGGATGAAAACCGTCGACGACGAGATTCGCGACAAGGCGTTCAGCTTTATCGACAAGGCCAAGCAGGACAACAAACCCTTTTTCGTCTGGCTCAACCCGACCCGCATGCACATCGTCACTCACCTCTCGGACAAATACGAAGCCATGCGCAACGCGCAGAACGGCTGGTCGGAACAGGAAGCCGGCATGGCGCAACTCGACGATATCGTCGGTGACGTCATGGCCAAGCTGAAAAAAGACGGCATGGACGGCAACACCATCGTGATCTTCACCACGGACAACGGTGCGGAAAACTTCACCTGGCCGGATGGCGGCACGACCCCGTTTGCCATGGGCAAGGGCACCGTCATGGAAGGCGGCTTCCGGGTTCCGGCAATCATTCGCTGGCCAGGCAAGGTGCCGGCCAATCAGATTGCCAACGGCATCATGTCCGGCATGGACTGGTTCCCGACCCTGGTCGCGGCGGCAGGCAATCCGAACATCACGGCAGAATTGCTCAAGGGCAAACAACTGGGCGATACCACCTACAAGGTGCACCTCGACGGCTATGACCAGACACCGATGATCACCGGCAAAGGTCCGTCCAACCGCCATGAGATTTTCTACTTTGGTGAGAGTGCACTCGGCGCGGTGCGCATTGATGACTACAAGTACCGTTTCATAGATCAACCGGGTGGCTGGATGGGTGCCAAAGTGGCAGTCGATGTACCGATCCTGACCAACCTTCGCCTTGATCCGTTCGAGCGCATGGGCTGGCCGGAAAATCAGGCGGCTCAAGGCTCGCAGCAGTACTTCGACTGGTTCAAGTTCCAATTCTGGCGATTCGTCTTCGTCCAGCAGCAGGTAGCTAAACTGGCTGAAACCGCGATTGAGTTCCCGCCAATGCAAAAAGGCGCGAGCTTCAACCTGGATTCGGTCAAAGCCAAGATCGCTGCGGCCCGGGCGGAAATGGCCAAGTAAGCAGTCGAGTATTCGGGTGGCCAACACTGGCCACCCGCGTCCGTGACGGACGTTTATTGACGCAGTAGGGAATTCATATGCAGCTAAAAATTTCCGCCCTGCCCGCCTTCACCCTGCTTGCGCTGTGCTGCCAGCAAGCCCAGGCCGGCGGCATCATGCTCTATGAAATTGGCACCGATAATGCCGGCCTCGCCAACGCCGGTGCCGCCGCGCGGGCCCAGGGCCCCTCCACCATCGCCAGCAACCCTGCGGGCATGAGCTATCTGCCGGGCACGCAAATCACCGGTGGCGTGCAGGTGCTCTACGGCAATCTCGAGTTCAATCGCGACGACGACACCAATGTCCCGGGCAGTGGCAGCGGCAACGCCCTCGACCCGATTCCCGGCGGCAGTTTCTTCATCACCCATGAACTGGACGACCACTGGAGCGTCGGCTTCGGCCAGTACGCTGACTTTGGCCTGGCGGTCAATTACGACAACGATTGGTCTGGACGCTACTTCTCACAGAACGCCAGCCTCGGCGGTTTGTCTTTTGTGCCGAGTGTGGCTTACCGCTTCAACGAGCAATGGTCGGTGGGCGTCGGCGTCAAAGCCATGTACGGCATGCTGCAAGCCCAGACCGCTATCGACCGCGAGCCATTCGGCTTCACCGACCGCGGCGACGGCCAGTTCAAGTACAAAGACGAGGATTGGGGTGTTGGCGCGAACGTCGGGGTGATCTACGCCCCACAGGCCGGTACGCGCATTGGCCTGACCTACACCAGCAAGGTCGATCTGGATTTCGAAGACGGGCTGGATATCAAGGGTAACGGTCCGGCACTGGATCGGTTGAATGGCCTGAACACCCAGCTCGACATGACGGTGCCGCAGACCGTGACCCTGAGCCTGTTCCAGCAGCTCGACCGGCAATGGGCCTTGCTGGCCTCGGTCAACTGGCAAGACTGGTCTGAGTTCGGCGAGGTCGGGGTGCAGGTCGACACCACGGCGATCGATGCTCGATCGACAACCATCGACGCCAACTACAAAGACACCTGGCAACTGGCGCTCGGCGCGCAATACCAGGCCACCGCGCAATTATTGTGGAACGTCGGAGTGGCTTACGACAGCAGTCCCGTCTCGGACCGCGACCGCACCCTGACCGTGCCGATGGCCGAATCCTGGCGCATTGCGACAGGAGCCACCTATGCTGTGAACAAGGACACCGATGTCAACGTCAGTTGGGCCATGGTGTGGCTTGGCGATATGCCGGTGGACCAGACCAAATCCACGTCAGGCAATCGAACTTCCGGTCAGTTCGACAGTGCCTGGATTCAAGCCGTGACCGGAAACATGACCTGGCGTTTCTGATTGTCTGCCAACAAAAAACGACTTTATCCAAGGAGCACACAGCACTATGAACCTGACCCGAAAATTGCTCGTCGGCACTGCCCTGGCCGGGCTCCTGCTCGGCGGTTGTACGTCGAAAGTCACCGAGAAGGAGCAGTACTCAGGCTACCTTTCCAACTACAACAACCTGCAGCAAGTCGAAACGCCCAGCGGTGGCACGGCGATGCGTTGGGTGAGCCCGTCGTGGAACGCGGACGCCTATGACACGGTCGCGTTCAACCGGCTGGAAATGTATCCGGCGCCCAAGCCCAATGAACGGGTCAACCAGCAGACCCTCATGGACATTCAGAACTACATGAGCAGCAAGGCCAAAGCCACGCTCGGCCAGAAATACCGGGTAGTGTCCAGTCCGAATGCAGCGCCGGCCGGTTCGAAAGTCCTGGTCATGCGTGCCGCCATCACGGGCGTGAGCGCCTCCAATGAAGGCATGAAATGGTATGAAGTCGTGCCCATTGCTGCCGTCGTCGGGGCAACCCAGGCAGCCACCGGGCACAGGGATCAGGACACCGAACTGTTTATCGAAGCCGAGTTCATAGACGCGAAAAGCAACCAGACCGTGGCCAAGGTCGTGCGCAAGGTGTTCGGCACGCAGCTTTCAAACGAAAGCCAGAAAATCACCGCGCAGGATTTCAAGGCGGCGATCGACAAACTGGGCACTGACTTCCAGGCGTTCCTCAAGTAACCGGACTGCTTTTCTGCTTTCTGTAGGAGCGAGCATGCTCGCGATGGTCGTGAACGATAACGCTGGCAGCCTGATACCCAGCGGCGTTCTCGGGTTCTTCGCGAGCATGCTCGCTCCTACAGAAGCAGAAGCACGCTACATTATTTTTTCATCCCGACCCGCCGTCGCATCTCGGCAGTAATCGTCTGCCGGGTTTTCTTCATGTCCGCCCAAGGTCCGTCGCCCACTTCGGTCAGGCGTTCGTGAACATTGTGAATATCCCACTGGTTGCCGCCCTTGAGCTCGGCAATCTCTTCACGGTAGATCGGCACCGACACCGGTAACCCTTCGCGGGTGCGCACGGCATAGGCGCAGATGGTGGTTGCGCCCAAGCCATTGCGCAGGTAATCGATGAAGATCCGCCCCACCCGGTTCTTCGGCCCCGAGACTGCGGAAAAACGCTCCGGCAGCATCTTGGCCATGTGGCTGACAATGGCGTGGCTGAAGTCCTTGACCTCATCCCAGCCGAGCTTGCGGGTCAGCGGCACCACCAGGTGAATGCCCTTGCCGCCGCTGGTCTTGAGGAACGCCTTGAGCCCCAGTTCGTCGAGCACCGTCAGGGTCAGCTGGGTGGCCTCGACCATGCGTTTCCACGGCAGCGCCGGGTCCGGGTCGAGGTCGAGGATGAAACGGTCGGGTTTGTCGAGGTTGTCCGAGGTGGCGTTCCAGGTGTGTAGTTCGACGGTGCTCATCTGCACCGCGCCGATCAGGGCCTCGGCGTTGTTGATGACCATCATCGGCTGGCCAGTGAGTTTCTGGTCGAGGGCAGTGATGCCGGGGATCGCCAGGCGCTCGGCGTTTTTCTGGAAAAACAGTTCGCCGGCGATGCCATCCGGTGCACGTACCAGCGCCACCGGACGGTCCTTGAGCTGCGGCAAAATCCACTCGGCGACGCTGGCGTAGTACTGCGCCAGTTGCACTTTGGTCGCGCCGCTGCTGGCGTCGATGACCCGGTCCGGATGAGTGATGCGCACCTTGCCCTGGTCCAGGCCGATCTGAGAGGGCGCAGGTTCGGCTTTCCTCTTCGCGGCGGAAGGTTTGGCGGCGGCGATTGTTTTCGCGGGGGCAGTTTTCACGGCGGTCGGACGCTCCTCGGTAACGTCTTTGGCAGGTTTGTCGTCACGCAGGCCATGGAACACCGCGTGGCGCACCGAGCCGTCCTTGGTCATTTCGGCGAAGGCCACTTCCGCCAGCAAGCTGGGCTTGAGCCAATGCACAGCCTTGAACTCGGCACCGCTGGGCGGGTTGACCACCGCGGGTTTCTTCGTCTGCAAGGGTTTGAGTTGTGCATGAATGCTGTTGAGGGTCGCCTCGGTAAACCCGGTGCCGACCTTGCCCGCGTAGCGCAACTCACCGCTGTCCCGGTCATGCAGCCCCAAGAGCAACGCACCGAAGGCATTGCGTGAGCCTTTGGGATCGGTGAAGCCGACGATGACGAATTCCTGTCGATGCTTGCACTTGAGTTTGACCCAATCGCCGCTACGTCGGGATACATAGGGCGACCCCAGGCGTTTACCGATCAGGCCTTCCATTTGCATTTGGCAGGCGCTATTGAGCAAGGCTTCCGGGTCTTCGCCGAAGGCGTCGGAGAAGCGCAGCAGAGGGTCTTTGCTGGTTTTGAGCACGGTCGAGAGCGCAGCCCTGCGTTCCTCGACGGGCACCTCGCGCAGGTCCACACCATTGAGATAGGGTAAATCAAACAGGTAGTAGAGAATGTTGCCGCTGCGGCCGGCCTCAAAGGCGTTTTGCAAGGCCTGGAAGTCCGGCACGCCCTGCTCGTCGGCCACCACCATTTCGCCGTCGAGCCAGGCCGATTCCAGGCCCAGGCCGGCCAGCGCCTTGGCCTGGCCAGGTAATTTGTGAGTCCAGTCGTGGCCGTTGCGGGTGAAGAGTTTGACCTCGTCGTGGTCGATGCGCGCCATGATCCGGTAGCCATCGAACTTGACCTCATAACTCCACTCACCGCCCGGGGCCTTTTCCACCAGCGTCGCCAGTTCCGGCTTGATCTGGTCCGGCAGGTTGGCCTTGCGGGCGCCGGTGAGTGGCGCGGACTTTTCTTTGCGCGTTTCTTTGCGCGGCTCTTTACGAGTTGGGGCCGCCGGCTGTTTGATGGCCTTGGGTATGGCCGTCTTGGGTGCTTTGGCTACGATGGTCCGTTCGCTGAGCACGCTGTCGGGCTCGGCGGCGACCACGTCGTAATCACTTTCTGGCCGAGCGGCACCGTCCTGATGCTTGATCAGGAACCACTGCTCCTGCTTGCCCGGCATGTGCGTGCGCACCAGGTTCCACAGGCCGCCGAGCTTCTCGCCCTGCAGTTCGAACTTGAGCCGGCCCTTGGCGTAGGCCTTGGCCGGGTCGTCCTGGGGAATCCACACGCCACGGTCCCAGACGATGACATCGCCGGCACCGTAGTGGCCTTCGGGGATGCTGCCTTCAAAGGTGGCGTAATCCAGCGGATGGTCTTCGACATGCACCGCCAGGCGCTTGACCTTGGGATCCAGCGATGGCCCCTTGGGCACCGCCCAGCTCTTGAGCGCACCATCGAGTTCCAGGCGGAAGTCGAAATGCAGGCGCGAGGCATCGTGCTTCTGGATGCAGAACTGCAAGGCATGAGCCTTGGCGTTTTTTCTGCCCGTGGGCTTGACGGCGACCGGTTCCGACGTCGCCGAAAAGTCGCGCATGCGGTTGTAGTCATCGAGGTTCTTGTTCATGGCTCACCCGCGGGTCGCTGCAGGGCGCTGAATCAGCACTTCCCTCTCACAGCAGAGCGAGTCAGCGCGAGAAAAATTCCATCGCCGTCGAAATTGCCCGGACAGACGGCCCCGTGCCATGGCTGTCGGCAAGCGTTCAAGAGCATACAATCGGCGGGTGCTGCCTCATCTGCGGAGAGCAATCATGCGCACGGTTCACGTCCTCCAGGCCCCACCGGCATCGGTCAACGTCGTTGGCGAAACGATCACTGTCCTTGCCGGCGGCGATCTGAGCAAACCCTTTGAAATGCATATCCAGGAAGGCGTGCAAGGCGGCGGCCCACCCCCGCACTTTCACCCTTGGGACGAAGCGTTCTACGTGGTGGATGGTCAGGTCGAAGTGACCGTCGAAGGCACATCCACCACCGTCTCGGCTGGGGGCTATGTGCATATTCCTGCGGGGTCGATTCATGCCTACAAGAACGTCAGTCCCACCGCAAAGATGATCGGCGTGGTCTCCGATCCGCGGGGCGGGCAGTTTTTTACGGCGATGGACCATTTCAAGGTACCCGAGGATCTGCCGCGGATATTCGAGGTGGCCGAGCGCTTTGGCGTGACGTTCCTGGTGCCCGAACCACAGACTTCCTGATAGTCCCCGCCCCCCTGTACGTGTTTCGTCAGGCTGTGCCGTGGGCCTGCTGTTCCAGATGCACCTGCAAATCCGGCTCGATGCCCAGCGCCGCTGCCAGTCCATCCAGATAACTGCGCTCGGCATCCTGTTGATCATCCACCAGCATCACGCTGGCCAGGTACATCTCGGCGGCCATGCCGGAGTCGGTTGCCGACTGTGCCACCTCGGCAGGGTCAAGCGGTTTGGCGACTTCCTCATCAAGCCACTGCTGCAATTGCGGATCATCAGTGTGCCGGGCGATTTCGGCATTGATCATCTGCTTCTCAGTGTCGTCGAACCGGCCATCGGCCTTGGCCGCCGCTATCAATGCCCGCAGGATTGCATGGCTGTGTTCCTCGACTTCCGGTCCCGCCAACATGTCCACCGTACGCATCGCCTGTTGCGGCGCCTGTTGTTGCTGCGCGGTCTGGCTGCGTTGCCAGGCCTGATAGGCCTGGAATGCCATCATCCCCAGCGAAGCCAGCGCGGCATAATTGGTACCACCCCCGGAACGCGACTGCGGTGCGCCGCCCATCGGCGAACCTCCGCCCAGCAAGCCTCCGAGCAAGCCGCCCAAGCCGCCCAGGCCGCCCATGCCGCCCGCGCCCGCGCCGGCACTGCTGGCCCCGCCACCGCCCAACAGGCCGCCAAGCAATCCGCCCAGGTCACCCAGGCCACCTTGCGCCGACGCCCCCCCGCCGCCCCGTTGCGCCATCGAGCCCTGGCCGGCCCGCAGTAATTGTTCGAGCAGATCGCTGGTGTTCATGACGACGTCCTCATCGAAGGGAGTGATCCAGTCAGACAACGATAGCCCTCGCGCACAAATGTGCTACCACCGTCTGGCTGACACACAATCGATTAATCCGGGGTATTTTTTTACGGCGCAGCTAAGATTCATAGGGGGTGAACCTTATTCCCGGATACCCGGTCGATACCTGCAACCCCACCCGGTTTGCCGCCGCCCGCTAGATGAGGGCGTTGACTGGCTTGCTTCACTTTTTGGAGAACGCCCCCCGTGATATCGACCCTACACATCGCCAGGCTCAAAGCATGGGGTGCCCATGGTTTTACCGCCACCGGCGTGGTCACTGCCTTCCTCGCGACCCTCGCCCTGCTCGATAACCAGCCAACCAGTTGCCTGCTGTGGCTGGGCGTGGCCCTGATCGTCGATGGTCTGGACGGCGCGCTGGCGCGCAAGGTCAATGTGCAGTCGGTACTGCCGAGTTTCGACGGTTCGATTCTCGACCTGGTGATCGACTACCTGACCTATGTGTTCATCCCGGCACTGTTCATCTATCGCTACATCCCGTTGCCGGACTACACGCTGCTGCTGACCGTGTCCCTGATCCTGGTGTCGTCGCTGTTCTGTTTCTGCAACGTCAACATGAAAAGCAAGGACAACTACTTCCAGGGCTTCCCCGCCGCGTGGAACGTGGTTGCGCTGTGCCTGTACATCATCGCGCCGTCACCCTGGATCACCTTCCTTACCGTAATCGGCCTGGCGCTGTTGACCCTCACCCGCATGAAATTCCTGCATCCGTTCCGCGTGCGCCGCTTCATGCCGATCAATATCGCGGTGACGGCAATCTGGCTGCTGTGCAGCCTGTCGCTGGTGATCAACCATCCCGTGATCAATCCCATGGTCATGGGGCTTTGGCTGCTGATGTCGGCGTACTTCCTGGGGATCTGCTTCTGGCGTACCGCGCTTGAGTGGTTCGACGAATCGCGGCTCAAATGACGCCATGCCTATCCATATCGTGCGGCTCGGCTCCCCCCGAAAACCCGACGAAGGCCTGCGCCTGGGCACTGTGCGCCGTCCACCCCGTGGCGTACCAAAAGCCGAGTTTGCCACCCGGGATTTTTACGATGTATGGCAGCCGCTGCTTTCGCCCAGCCCGGAGCTGGTTCACCAGGCCCAGGCCGCTGAAGACGACAAGGCCTGGAATGCGTTCAGGCGCAAGTTCAAGGCCGAAATGAACCACCCTGCCCCCAGCCAGTTGCTCGATCTGCTGGCGGAGCTTTCGCATCACACCTCACTGGCCGTGGGGTGTTATTGTGAAAATGAAGCGCATTGTCATCGCTCGGTGTTGCGCGAGTTGCTTGAGGCGCGAGGTGCGAAGGTTGTTTAGACAACCCGCACGCCACTCTCGCGGCTGTACACGATCCACTGTAGGAGCGAGCCTGCTCGCGATGGAGGTCAACGATGACGCGGGGAGCCTGACACCCCGCGGTGCTCTCAGGTTTTTCGTCGGAACGCCGCCCGGAGCAAGCTCGCTCCTACAGATTGAAGCCGAACCAAACAACCGCCGTCTCTACCCCACGGGAGGTTTGTCATGTCTGGTCAATCTCGCTTCATGCTGGTGACTTCGTCGCTGATGGAACACAGTCCCGCCTTCGACCGGGCGGCCGCGCTGGCCAAGGCGGAGGGCGCGGCGTTGCACATCGTGGCCTTCGACTATCTGGAAGGCCTGGCCACGGCTGGCATGGTCAATGAAAAGGCGCTGGAACAGATGCGCCTGGGTTACGTCGATCGCCACCGTCAGTGGCTGGAAGACCAGGCCCGGCCTCTGCGCAAAATCGGCGTAACCGTCACAACGGAAGTGGCGTGGGTGGAAAACCCGCTGGAGGAAATCCTGATTCACCTCAAGGAACAGCCGATGGACGTGCTGATCAAGGCGCTGGAACACCAGTCGTTGCTGTCGCGGCTGATTTTCACCCCGCTGGACGTGCATCTGCTGCGTGAGTGTCCGGTGCCGTTACACTTCGTCAGCCACGCGGTCAACGCGCTGCCACGCAAAGTCGTCGCCGCCGTCGACCCCTTCCATCGTGATGATCACTACAAGAGTTTCA
Source organism: Pseudomonas sp. LBUM1649 (assembly GCF_059716155.1). Classification (NCBI taxonomy): domain Bacteria; kingdom Pseudomonadati; phylum Pseudomonadota; class Gammaproteobacteria; order Pseudomonadales; family Pseudomonadaceae; genus Pseudomonas; species Pseudomonas sp. LBUM1649. Next base: position 2,648,693 of record NZ_CP166807.1, on the reverse strand, counting down.
ACGACCGAATCCTGCACGAAGCTTCGAAACTGGCGAGTGCCTGCAATGCCGAACTCGATGTGGTGTATGCCTATGACCTTTCGTCCATCAGCATGGACGAATTCGGTTTCGACAACGGCTCGGTGTCCTTTTCCTCGACCAAGTACAAGACCCTGTATGACGCGCAGCTGGAGGCCCTCAACGAACTGGCCGAACGCAATGGCATCGCACAACCGCAACGGCACATGATCATGGGCAACCCGGCCAAGGTCCTTACCCGCTACGCCGATGCCTTCGACGTCGATGTGATTGTCATGGGCCGTCTCGGCCATCGCGGCATGGGACGCTTGATCGGCAGCACGGTGGAGCACCTGCTGTACAAGATGCCGTGCAGTGTGTGGGTGGTGTACACCGAGCGGCTGGATGAATGACCGCCCGATGTATTGGGTCTCAACGCCTTGTGATCACCACCTCCAGGTATTCACTGGGCACCACCATCGACTTGTCGCCCGCCCGGTTCAGGCGGTTGAGCAGTTCGGTCAGGTCGTCTTCCAGGGCCTTGGCGCCATCGGGTGGCAGTGCCGCGAAGGCCTTGTGGATCGGACCGTACCAGCTGCGGAAGGTGTCGATGAAATGCTCGGCCGAGCGATAGCGGAAGTTGAAGGTCCGGCGAGTCACCTGCACCACGAAGTCGCGCTCGTCGAAGTGTTTGTGCAGCCAGGCTTCAGTGCCCCACTGCGACGGCGGTTGCGCGCCTGGCGGTGGCGGCATGTGCCGGCCCAGGGTCTTGAATATCTGGCCGACGAAACCTTCCGGCGTCCAGTTGGCCAGGCCGATCCGGCCACCCGGGCGACACACTCGCGCCAGCTCCGAGGCGGCCTTGGCCTGGTCGGGTGCAAACATCACACCGAAGGTTGAAAGCACAGCGTCGAAACTGGCATCGGCGAAAGGCAGCGCTTCGGCGTCAGCCAACTGAAAGGTCACGTTCAGACGTTCCGCACGGGCGCGGTCTTCACCGCGTTCGAGCAGTGCGGCCACGTAGTCGGTGGACATTACCTTGCAACCGCGACGCGCGGCGGCCAGGGTCGCATTACCGTTGCCGGCGGCAACGTCCAGCACCTGCTCATCGCACAACAGGTCGCAGGCCTCAGCCAGTTGCTCGCCGACGATCTGCAAGGTGGTGCCGATCACGGCGTAGTCGCCACTGGCCCAAGCAGCCATTTGACGGGTTTTCAGGGCAGTAAGATCAATGGGTGTACTCATGGATACGATCTCTGGGTTGGAACAGGATCGCGCGCACGCTTACTCAGCCGTGGTGGGATCGATGATGTTCATGACCTGGGAAATGCGATTGGCCGGGAAACCGCCCTGCCTGGCATGCTCCCTGATGAGCGCCTCGTTCGGCGCGATGTACACGCAGTACAATTTGTCGCCTGTGACATAACTCTGCAGCCATTGCACCTCTGGCAACTCGCGCAACACCCTGCAGGACTTTTGCGAGACGGCTTTCAAATCCCTTTCTGACAGTGCTCCGGCGCCTGGAATCTCGCGTTCAATGACGAACTTGGGCATAGCAACCTCACTTTATTGTTCTTGATGACAGGACCGGCAGTGGCCCTGTGTGCGAACTATCGCTCTGACGTCCATCGGCGTCCTGTCCGATCGTCGGCCAACACTGCCCGATCGTCCGGAGAATTCACCTTATGCCGTGACGCGTTCACAATCAGAAACCCCCGCACGGGAAAACGCCCATGGACGCCCTGTCACAGACCCTGCGCGTCGTCCGCCTGGTCGGCGCGATTTTCATCAACGCCAGGTTCACCGCGCCCTGGTGCTATCAGTCGCCAAGCGCCGACACGGCGGCACCGTTCCTGGAACCCGGCGCCGAACGGGTGGTGATCTTTCACTTGATCACCGAGGGCGAGTGCTACGTCGAACTGGGCGATGATCCGCCGCTGCTGCTCAATCCCGGCGACGTGGTGATATTCCCCCAGGGCCACGCCCATCGCATGAGTTCTAAACCTGGGTTGACGCCCGCCAGCGGTGCGCGCCTCGACGAAGTATTGGCGCGGCGCCCGCGGCAGTTGAGTTATGGCGGTGGCGGCGCGGTGACGCGTCTGGTGTGCGGCTACCTGGCCTGCGACACGCGTTTGGCCGGTATGTTGCTGGCAGGACTGCCGCCCGTGGTCAGGGTCAATGTGCGCGGTTCGAACGCCGGCATCTGGCTGGAATCTTCGGTGCGCTATGCCTTGGCCGAAGCACGATCGCCAAGGCCTGGCGGCGAAGGCGTGCTGGCGAAACTGGCCGAGGTGCTGTTCATCGAAGTGCTACGCCTGTACATGCACGAACACGGCAAGGGTCGAACCGGTTGGCTGGCCGGCGTGAGCGACCGGATCGTCGGTGCGGCCCTCAACGCCTTGCACAAGAAACCCTGCCACGCCTGGACGCTGGATGAACTGGCGCGCACCGCCGGCACCTCAAGATCGGTCCTGGCAGAACGCTTTGCGCAACTGGTGGGGGTTACGCCGATGCAGTACCTGACGCAATGGCGCATGTTGCTGGCGGCCAATCTGTTACGCAGCAGTAACAGTTCGTTGATGCGCATCGCCGAGGAGGTAGGTTATCAGACCGACACAGCGTTCAGTCGGGCCTTTCGCCGTGAGTATGGAGCGCCGCCCGCGGCGTGGCGGCGCAGTCAGGAAAAACGACCAATGGCCCACGGTGAAGTGAGCCATTGATAACTCAAAAGATCGTCCGAACGCGGCCCGAGCCTTCGGCAGCTCCTACACCGCTGGAACAGTGGCCTTGGCCTCTTCCAACAACTGCTGAATCATCTTCTCCTGAGTTTCATAACTACCTTCACCAAAGTGCGTGTACCGCACCTGACCCTTGGCATCGATCAGGTAGTGGGCAGGCCAGTACTGATTGTCGAAGTTGCGCCAAATCGCATAGTTGTTGTCGATCGCTACCGGATAGGTGATGCCGTATTCCTTCACCTTGTCCCTGACGTTGTCGATGATGCGTTCGAACCCGTACTCAGGGGTGTGCACGCCGATCACCACCAGGCCATCCTTCTCGTACTTCTTCGCCCAGTCCTTGACGTACGGCAGGGTGCGCTTGCAGTTGATGCAGTCGAAGGTCCAGAAGTCCACCAGCACCACTTTGCCTTTGAGCGATTGGTTGGTCAGCGCTGGCGAGTTGATCCACTCCACCGCACCGGCCAGCGACGGCATGGCGCCTTGGGCGTTGTCCATGGATTCAGCCTTGACCTTACTGACGAAGTAATCGACGACTTTCGGCACGGTTTCCAGCAAGCCTTTCTCGACGCTGCTGACGCCCTCCGACGAGGTGTTGGCCAGCAGCACATCGTTTGCTCCCGTGGAAATCACCGCCGCACCGGCCAACACCGCCACACCGGCACCACGACGCAACCAGCCAGTGACCGGGATCGACGGCTTCAAGCGATTGACCAGGCCACGACCGGCAAAGATCAAGGTGCCCAGGGACAATGCGCTACCCAAGCCGTAGGCCACCAGCAGCAGACTGGTCCCGGCGTTCGCGCCCTGCAGCATGGCGCTGGTGAGAATCACCCCGAGGATCGGCCCGGCGCAGGGTGCCCAGAGCAGGCCGGTAGCGACACCGATCATGATCGAGCTGAACGGGCCGGACATTTTGCGGCTGTTGGGGTCGATGCGATTACCCAGCGCAACGAACGGACGCGCCAACCAGTCGCCGACTCGTGCGGAAATCAGCGACAGGGCGAACAGCACCATCACGATCAATGCCACATGACGCCCGGTATTGCTGGCTTGGATTACCCATTCACTGCTGACCACGGCCAGGCTGGAGATCAGGGCAAACGTCAGGACCATACCGCCGAGGGTCAGCATGATCGACGAGCGTGTACGGTCGGCACCGGCGAACAGGAAGGGTACGACCGGGAGGATGCAGGGGCTGAGGACGGTCAATATGCCGCCCAGGAAAGCGATGAGTAACATTGAGATCACCTTGAAATAGAGGGTGGCGATTCACACCGTCCCGTGATGGAGCCGGCTTTGTGGCGAGGGGATTTATCCCCGTTGGACTGCGCAGCAGTCCCTTTTTTGGGGCCGCTTCGCAGCCCAACGGGGCGGTGCGACGTTTCGCTAAATCCCCTCGCCACAAAAGCCCGCTCCCTCCTACATTGGATCGGTGGTGTTCTGGATTCACGCGTTTTGCTCTTCCAGCCACTTGCCTTGAGGCGTGTGGCTGGAACCGTTCTCTGCCACCACTTGCCCCTGCGGCGTGCGGTTGTAGCCGTCCTCGGCGAGGAAGGCGTCACTGCCCTTCTCGGCCACCGGCGTCAGCTGGAAGCAAGTGCTGCTGCCGCAAGCGTTTTGTTCTACAGCGGCGTTGGCATGGGCCGCGGCGCCGGCGACGGAGAAAGCAATGGCGGTCAAAAAGCGGGTGACGTTGTTCATGATGTTCTTCCTGGCTTGATTGGAATGCGCTAAGAGCGATTGCTGGACTCAGTTGTCCGAATTGCAGTTGTCAGCAAATTTGCGGTAGTCCAGGACCTGGGTCTTGCTCTGAGAATCCAGGTAGGTCAGCTGGGCATTCACCACGCCGCAGGAAGGCGAGGCATCCTGTTTCAGCGACACCACTTTCTTGATGTCCAGGTGCGTGCCAAAGCTGTAGCTCACCTGGGTAATATCAGCTTCGGCGCGGGCCGACAGGGTGCAGATGTTCAAGGCGGCAAACAGGCAAGCGGCGTAGATGGCTTTAGTGTTCATGGCGGTTTCCTCAAGGTTCATCGTTTGTTGGGTAGAGGCGCTTGGGTTTGCCTCGATGGAACCTATTAGAAGCCTGCGAGGTATCCCGTATGTGTCGGGAACCGGCGCGTGTAAATCGGTAAGTATCAGGACCGGGCCGGGATACAAAGGGATACAAAACCCCGGGAAATGGCTGTTTTTGCGTCGGTGTGTATCCGCCGACAGGCCAGATACACTGCAATACAAAGGGCGGCGGGCGAGCGGGCCAAGGCTCGATAGACTGTGCGACATCCCCCACTGACAGAGGCAAGTCACCATGGAGCACGTCGATCACATTCTCATCGTTGACGATGACCGCGAGATACGAGAGCTGGTGGGCAACTACCTGAAGAAAAACGGCCTGCGCACCACGGTCGTAGCCGATGGCCGGCAGATGCGCAGCTTCCTCGAATCCACGCCGGTGGACCTGATCGTGCTGGACATCATGATGCCGGGCGACGATGGCCTGATGCTCTGCCGCGAGCTGCGCGCAGGCAAACACAAGGCCACCCCGGTCCTGATGCTCACCGCGCGCAACGATGAAACCGACCGCATCATCGGCCTGGAAATGGGCGCCGACGACTACCTGGTCAAGCCCTTCGCCGCCCGTGAACTGCTGGCACGGATCAACGCCGTACTGCGCCGCACACGCATGCTGCCACCGAACCTGGTGGTGACCGAATCCAGCCGCTTGCTGGCCTTCGGTCGTTGGCGCCTGGACACCTCCGCGCGGCACCTGCTCGATGGCGACGGCACCATGGTCGCCCTCAGCGGCGCCGAGTATCGCTTGCTGCGGGTGTTCCTCGATCATCCGCAGCGGGTGCTCAATCGCGACCAATTGCTCAACCTGACCCAGGGTCGCGACGCCGACCTGTTCGATCGCTCCATCGACCTGTTGGTCAGCCGCCTGCGCCAGCGCCTGCTGGACGATGCCCGCGAACCGGCCTACATCAAGACCGTGCGCAGCGAGGGCTATGTGTTTTCCCTCCCCGTGGAAATCGTCGGTGCGCCAGCATGAACCTGTCGATGCGCTGGCCCCGCACCCTGGCTTCGCGACTGTCGCTGATATTCCTGATCGGCCTGATCCTCGCCCAGGCGCTGTCCTTCGGTGCGCAGTATTACGAGCGTTACGAAAGCGCGAAAAACACCATGCTCGGCAACCTGGAAACCGACGTCTCGACCTCTATCGCCATCCTCGATCGCCTGCCGGCCGAAGAGCGTGCGAGTTGGCTGCAACAACTGGATCGGCGCAATTACCGCTATTTGCTCAATGAAGGTTCACCCGGCACTTCCATGGACACGGACATGCCCGAAGCACCGATTGCCATGGCCTCGATCAAGAATTCCATCGGCAAGGACTACCCGATGACCTTCACCGATATCCCCGGGCCGAGGAAACACTTTCAGGTCCACCTGAAACTGGCGGACGGCAGCCCGTTGACCATCGACGTGCGGCCTTCGATGGTGCCGCTGTCGCCCTGGCTGCCCATGGTGCTGCTCGGGCAATTGGCGCTGATGATTGCCTGCACCTGGCTGGCCGTGCGGATCGCCATCCGCCCCCTCACCCGCCTCGCCGAAGCCGTGGACACCCTCGATCCCAACACCCATCCGGTCCTGCTGGACGAAAAAGGCCCGACCGAAGTGGCCCACGCCGCCAAGGCCTTCAATGCCATGCAGGCACGCATCGCCGCCTATCTCAAAGAACGCATGCAACTGCTGGCGGCGATCTCCCACGACCTGCAAACGCCGATCACCCGGATGAAACTGCGCGCCGAATTCATGGACGACTCGGTGGAAAAAGACAAACTGTGCAACGACTTGGGCGAGATGGAACACTTGGTGCGCGAAGGCGTGGCGTATGCCCGCAGCGTCCATGGCGCCACCGAAGAAAGTCGGCGCACCGACCTGGACTCGTTCCTCGACAGCCTGGTATTCGATTATCAGGACATGGGCAAGCAAGTGCAGCTGAGCGGCAAAAGCACCACCGTCATCGACACCCGCCCCCACGCCTTGCGGCGAGTGCTGGTGAACCTGACGGACAACGCGCTCAAATTCGCCGGAACGGCGGAACTGCTGGTCGAAAAGAAAACCGACGGCAGCGTGTCGGTGAAGGTCATGGACCGCGGGCCGGGGATTGCCGAAGCGGAACTGGCCCAGGTCATGCAACCGTTCTACCGCGTGGAAAACTCGCGCAACCGCAGCACCGGCGGTACCGGGTTGGGGTTGGCAATCGCGCAACAGCTGGCGTTGGCGATCGGGGGATCGTTGACGTTGAGCAATCGGGAGGGTGGTGGATTGTGCGCGGAGCTCAAGTTGCGCGGGTAAATTGATCGTTCCCACGCGCAGCAAAGGAATGCATCCCGTGACGCTCCGCGTCACCATTGCGCAGGACGCATGCCTCGCGTTGCCAGCGGAACGCGGAGCGTCCCCGGCGGCGTTCCCACGCAGAGCGTGGGAACGATCAGCATCCCAGGCTTAGACGCCTACGACCCCTTCCCCCTGCATCTGCCGCAACAACCCCAGCCCGCTATCCAGAAATTCTACAGATCCCGTCATTCCCGCCTCCTCTGCCAATCCCTGCAGCTGCGCAAGTCCGGTTTGCCCCGGAAACGCCTCGATGCGCTGCAACAACCGAAACGCCAACGGACTCAATTCAGAAAACTTCACACTGAAATCCAGGTCCCGACGCACCAACAACAGCGTCGGCTGATCCGGCATGACTTCCGGCGAATAATCCGGCCCCACCCGCTGCACTGGCCAGGCATACGCCAAGGGCCAGGCCAATGGCGAAACCTGCAACGGACGATCCAGCAACCCATCGGCATCGCCACAGGGCAACGGCTCGGCTTCGGATTGTTGCAGGGCCATTTCCACCCATTCGTAGTGCGCCAGTTCTACCATGTACGGCGGCCAAGGCCCATCGACCAACGCTTGCGGTTCAGAGGCTAGAAACTCGACAAACTCCTCGGCGATTTCGCCGAATTTCGGGGTGTGGGCGCGGTAGTCGCGCAGGTAGATCCGCACCAAAGCCCGCCAGTGCTCGTCGCCGAGAATCTTCACCAGTACCGGAAAGGTGCCGCTGATCAACGACGACAGGTTGGCGAACACCAGGTCTCGATAAACCTGGGCCCGCAGCGGGTCCATCTCCGGCGGTGGTGCGTAGTGCTCGGGGTCGCGCAAGTAGAGACCCATACTGTTTTGCTGTTCATGCAGCGTGCGCTTAGCCACGGTCCACCTCCTCGGTTTGCAACCGGCGAATGGTCTGCAACTCGGCGTCCAGTTCGGAAAACGCCGGAAAGTTGAAATCGCGCTCCAGCAAGGTCGGTTGCGCGCCGAATCGGGCATAGGCCTGGGCCAGCAGCGACCACACCGCCGATTTGACCGAGGCGCCATGGGTGTCGATTTTCAAGGTATCGGACTCATCGAAATGCCCGGCAATGTGCATGGCAACCACACGGTTCGCATCGATTCCGGCGAGGAAAGTACGCGGGTCAAAACCGTGGTTGATCGAGTTGACGTACACGTTGTTGACGTCCAGCAACAGGTCGCAATCGGCTTCGCGCAGCACGGCGTTGGTGAACGTCACCTCGTCCATGTCCTGCTGTGGTGCGGCGTAGAAGGAGACGTTTTCCACCGCCAGGCGGCGACCGAGAATGTCCTGGGCCTGACGGATGCGCGCGGCGACGTGATGCACCGCTTCTTCGGTAAACGGCAACGGCAACAGGTCATACAGGTGACCGTCATCGCTGCAGTAGCTCAGGTGCTCGCTGTACAGCGGCACGTTGTGGTGATCGAGGAAAACCCGCACCTCTTGCAGGAATTCGACATCCAGCGGCGACGGCCCGCCCAAGGACAGGGACAGGCCGTGACAGGACAACGGATAGCGCTCGGCCAGGGTTCGAAACGCTGCGCCATGGGCGCCGCCGATGCCGATCCAGTTCTCCGGTGCGACTTCGAGAAAATCGAAACGGCCGGCCGGGGCGGCCAGCAGGTCCTTGATTAAACCGCGACGCAGGCCGAGCCCGGCGTTGGCCTTGGCTGATGGAATAGGGGTTTGCATGATGTCGATCCCAAGGATTGTCAGAACGTCATCACAGTTCATCGCAGGTTTGTATCTGCTCTGTGTTCGGGGGTGGCGTTGAATTGAGGGGGACTGTATCGAGAGGCTGTCTGGATACATTGGGATACATGCGTTGCCCGCGACCCCGCGCAACCTTGTGGGAGCGAGCTTACTCACAGAGGGGCTTTCGTCGCTCCAGACAGCGGCGCATTCCTGCCGAACTAAACTTAATGCACGCAGGACGAGCTCATCGTCTTGTTCATTCCCACGACCACCGCCCAGGGGCGAACGCCTCGATAAACACTGCCACTGGACCCTGGTCCTGCAAAAGGAGCACACGTGATGGACGAGGCCAGACTCAACGATTTCATGGGCAAATTGGTGGGTGACATGGGCGGCGCGGCGATGCTTGCCAACGTCATCCTCGGTGAAGAGCTCGGCCTGTACCGGGCCATGGCCGACAGCCAACCGACCAGCCCCGAAGCGCTCGCCGACAAGACCGGTTGCAACCCCCGCCTGGTGCGCGAATGGCTGAGCGCCCACGCCGCCTCTGGCTACATGGAACACACCGACGGCCAGTTCCGCCTGCCCGAAGAACAAGCCTTGGCCTTGGCCATCGAAGACTCTCCGGTCTATATCGCGGGGGGTGTCGGAGTGGTCGCGTCGTTTTTCCATGACAAGGACAAACTGGTCAAGGCCATGCGCGGCGACGGCGCCCTGGCCTGGGGCGATCACCATCCGTGCATGTTCAGCGGCACCGAGCGCTTCTTCCGGCCCGGCTACAAGGCGCACCTGATCGCCGAATGGTTGCCGGCCCTCGACGGCGTGGTGGCGAAACTGGAGGCCGGCGCCAAGGTGGCGGATATCGGCTGCGGGCATGGCGCTTCGACGGTAATCATGGCCCAGGCGTTTCCGGACTCGCGATTCGTCGGCTTCGACTACCACGCGCCGTCCGTCACCGTTGCCACCCAGCGCGCCGAAGAAGGTGGCGTTTCCGGCCGCGCACGGTTCTTCCAGGGCACGGCCAAGAGCTACCCCGGCAACGACTATGACCTGGTCTGCTACTTCGACTGCCTGCACGACATGGGCGACCCGGTGGGCGCGGCCAGACACACCTACGAGTCGTTGAAGCCGGATGGCACGGTGTTGCTGGTGGAGCCGTTCGCCAACGATTTGCTGGATGACAACATCACCCCGGTCGGCCGGCTGTTCTACGCCGCCTCGACCTTCATCTGCACGCCCAACTCGTTGTCCCAGGAAGTCGGCCTCGGCCTTGGCGCACAGGCGGGTGAAGCACGGTTGCGCAAGGTGTTCAGCGAGGCCGGGTTCTCGAGTTTCCGTCGGGCGACGGAAACGCCGTTCAACCTGATTCTGGAAGCACGTAAATAACACGCCCCCCTGTAGGAGCGAGCATGCTCGCGATGGAAGATAAAACACCGCGGGGCGTCAGGCCGCCAGTGTTATCGTTGACGTCCATCGCGAGCATGCTCGCTCCTACAGTGTGTATTCAGGTGACCCGGAGTGTTGGACATGCTCGATAGCCAGATCCACGAACAACTGGACCACCTCCAGCACTTCATGGCCGACGAGCCGTTCGCGGTCCTGACCGGCGCTGGCATCAGCACACCGTCGGGCATTCCCGATTATCGCGACAATCAGGGCGTACGCCGTGGCCGGCAACCGATGATGTACCAGGAGTTTCTCTGCGCCCCCGAATCCCGGCGGCGTTACTGGGCGCGGGCGATGCTCGGCTGGCCACGGGTGCGTCAGGCGCAACCGAACGTGGCCCACGACACACTCGCCCGCTTGCAGAGCACACGACGGATCATCGGCTTGATCACGCAGAACGTCGATACCTTGCATGATCAGGCCGGCAGCCATGACGTGATCGAACTCCATGGCAGCCTGCACCGGGTGCTGTGCCTGGACTGCGGAAGACGCTGCGAGCGGGATTCGATCCAGCACCTGATGGAAACCCAGAACCCCTACCTCGCCGGCGTGGACGCGGTTCAGGCGCCGGACGGCGACACCTTGCTCGACCCGGCCTTCGAGGCACGCTTTAAGGTACCGCTCTGCCCGCATTGCAGCGGCGAACGGTTGAAACCGGATGTGGTTTTTTTTGGTGAGAACGTTGCGCAGGAAACCGCGGCGAAAGCGATGGCCACGGTGGAAAAGGCCGCCGGGTTGCTGGTGGTTGGCTCGTCGCTGATGGCGTACTCGGCGTTTCGCCTGTGCCGGGCGGTGATGGATCAGGGCAAGCCGTTGCTGGCGATCAATTTGGGCAAGACCCGGGCGGATGAGATGCTGGATTTGAAGATCGAGGGGTCATGCGAAAAGCTTTTGCCGTTATTGGCTGAGCGTCTTAACAACTGACGAAACCCAATCCCTGTAGGAGCATGGCTTGCCCGCGATAGGGCCTGCACAGTCCACATCGACGTCGACTGACACGACGCCATCGCGAGCAAGCTTTGCTCCTACAGGTATGGTAATCAGTGCATGGAGAGTTGTTGGCCGAAGTTCTCTACTTTAAGCACATCAAACAATGCCTGCGCCGCCGCCGACAGCTCCCCTCCCGGCAAGGTCAGCACCCCGATCGCCCGCTCCACCACCGGGTCGCGCAAGGTAATGCAATGCGCCCCCAGTTCACGCATCTGCCCCGCGCACAAGGCCGGCACCGCGCTCACGCCCAACCCACTGGCAACCATCCGCCCGACCGTCGCCAGTTGATGGCTTTCAAACTCCACCGGCAGCTTCATGCCCCGGGCCTGTAAATGCTCCTCCAGCATCACCCGCACGGTCGACGGGCGCTGCAAGGTAATGAATGGTTCCTTGAGCAAGGTCTGCCAGTCGATTTCATCCAGCTCGACCAGCACCGAATCATGGGGCACCACCGCCACGAAGCGATCCACGTACAACGGCGTGAATTGCAGCGACGAACTCATGGTCGGCTCGAATGCCACGCCCAGTTCCACCTGGCGGTCACGGACCATTTCCAGCACCTGCTCGTTGATCACGTCGTTGACCGTGACGTTGACTTTCGGATAGCGGACGCGGAATGTCTTGAGGATCGGCGGCAGCAGGTTGCCGGCAAACGACGGCATGGCCGCCAGGGTCACGCGACCGCGCTGCAGGGTGAACCGCTGACGCAGCTCATCCTCGGCATTGTCCCAATCGGCGATCAGGCGACGCGCCAGCGGCACCAGGGATTCGCCCTCGGCGGTCAGCGCCACATTGCGCGTGTTGCGAGTAAATAGCCGCCCGCCCAGGCCCTCCTCCAGTGCCTTGATGGTGAGGCTCAGGGCTGATTGCGACAGGTGCAGGCGCTCGCAGGCCACGGCAAAGCTCAGGCTTTGGGCCACGGCCAGAAAGGCGCGGATCTGCTTGACTGTCATAGTCGTTGTCTCCAAGGCATTGCATTGTTGAGTTTTATCTATTAATCATCCTTAAAAATCAACTTAACAAATGAATCGTGTAGCGAGACACTCAATCCCATTCGGCTAGCCAGCCGCCCACAAAGAATAAAAGAGGTGCATATGGCAGGTTTCGACAAGCGCGTGAGTTCCTACGAGGAAGCCCTGGCCGGTCTTGAAGACGGCATGACCGTGATCGCCGGCGGCTTCGGCCTGTGCGGCATCCCGGAGAACCTGATCAACGAGATCAAGCGCAAAGGCACTCGCGACCTCACCGTAGTATCCAACAACTGCGGCGTCGACGGTTTCGGCCTCGGCGTACTGCTGACCGACCGCCAGATCAGCAAAGTGGTGGCCTCCTACGTCGGCGAAAACAAGCTGTTCGAAGAGCAACTGCTCAAAGGCGAAATCGAAGTCACCCTGACCCCGCAAGGCACCCTCGCTGAAAAAATGCGCGCAGGCGGCGCTGGCATCCCGGCGTTCTTCACCGCCACCGGCGTGGGCACGCCTGTTGCCGACGGCAAGGAAGTCCGCGAATTCCATGGCCGCAAGTACCTGATGGAAGAATCCATCACCGGTGACTTCGCCATCGTCAAAGGCTGGAAAGCCGACCATTTCGGTAACGTGGTCTATCGCCACACCGCCCAGAACTTCAACCCGCTGGCCGCCACCGCCGGCAAGATCACCGTGGTCGAAGTCGAAGAAATCGTCGAACCCGGCGAGCTGGACCCGGCGCAGATCCACACCCCTGGCATCTACGTCGACCGGATCATCTGCGGCACGTTCGAGAAGCGCATCGAACAGCGCACCGTGCGTAAGTGATCCCCTGCCCCCGGACCGAATGAAGGAATAACGACAATGGCACTTTCCCGCGAACAAATGGCTCAACGCGTCGCCCGCGAAATGCAGGACGGCTTCTACGTGAACCTGGGCATCGGCATTCCGACCCTGGTCGCCAACTACATCCCAGAAGGCATGGAAGTCATGCTGCAGTCGGAAAACGGCTTGCTCGGCATGGGCCCCTTTCCTACTGAAGAAACCATCGATGCCGACATGATCAACGCCGGCAAACAGACGGTGACCGCACGTATCGGCGCGTCGATCTTTTCCTCGGCCGAATCCTTCGCGATGATCCGCGGTGGCCATGTCGACCTGACCGTGCTGGGCGCCTTTGAAGTAGACGTGCAAGGCAACATCGCCTCGTGGATGATTCCCGGCAAACTGGTCAAGGGCATGGGTGGTGCGATGGACCTGGTGGCCGGCGCAGACAACATCATCGTCATCATGACCCACGCGTCCAAGGACGGTGAGTCCAAGCTGTTGTCCCAATGCAGCCTGCCGCTGACCGGCGCCGGTTGCATCAAGCGCGTGCTGACCGACCTGGCCTACCTGGAAATCGAAAACGGTGCGTTCATTCTCAAAGAACGTGCACCGGGTGTCAGCGTCGAAGAGATCGTTGCCAAGACTGCCGGTAAACTGATCGTGCCGGACCACGTGCCGGAAATGCAGTTCGCTGCCCAGTGAGGAATCATTCCATGCAAGAAGTCGTCATTGTTGCCGCCACGCGTACCGCGATCGGCAGTTTCCAGGGATCCCTGGCCAATGTGTCCGCGGTTGACCTGGGCGCTGCGGTAATCCGTCAGCTGCTGGCGCAAACCGGCCTGGACCCGGCGCAAGTCGATGAAGTGATCATGGGCCAGGTGCTGACTGCCGGCGCCGGGCAAAACCCTGCGCGCCAGGCTTCGATCAAGGCCGGCCTGCCGTTCGCCGTGCCGGCCATGACCCTGAACAAGGTCTGCGGTTCGGGCCTCAAGGCCCTGCACTTGGGCGCCCAGGCGATCCGTTGCGGCGACGCCGAGGTGATCATCGCCGGTGGCCAGGAAAACATGAGCCTGTCCAACTACGTCATGCCAGGTGCCCGTACCGGCCTGCGCATGGGGAATGCGCAAATCGTCGACACCATGATCAGCGACGGTCTGTGGGATGCGTTCAACGATTACCACATGGGCATCACTGCCGAAAACCTGGCCGACAAATACAGCCTGAGCCGCGAGCAGCAGGATGCATTCGCCGCCGCCTCGCAGCAGAAGGCCATCGCCGCGATTGAAGGCGGGCGTTTTGTCGATGAAATCACGCCGATCCTGATCCCACAGCGCAAGGGCGATCCGCTGTCCTTCGCCACCGACGAGCAGCCACGGGCCGGCACTACCGCCGAGTCGCTGGGCAAGCTCAAACCTGCCTTCAAGAAGGACGGTTCGGTGACCGCTGGTAACGCTTCGTCGCTCAACGACGGCGCCGCCGCCGTGATCCTGATGAGCGCCGAGAAAGCCAAGGCCCTGGGCCTGCCGGTACTGGCGAAAATCGCTGCTTACGCCAACGCAGGCGTGGACCCGGCGATCATGGGCATCGGCCCGGTATCGGCCACTCGCCGCTGCCTGGACAAGGCCGGCTGGTCTATCGACCAGCTTGAGCTGGTTGAAGCCAACGAAGCCTTCGCCGCACAATCGCTGGCCGTGGCCAAGGACCTGGAATGGGACTTGAACAAGGTCAACGTCAACGGCGGCGCCATCGCCCTCGGCCACCCGATCGGTGCCTCGGGTTGCCGCGTATTGGTGACCCTGCTGCATGAAATGATCAAGCGTGACGCCAAAAAAGGCCTTGCCACCCTGTGCATCGGTGGTGGTCAGGGTGTCGCACTGGCGCTCGAACGGGCTTAAGCCGACAGCGTTTAACAGACGGCGCGGGGACCCACGAAGAACCGCCGCCTGACAAAACACCCGGTGCGACTCACGTCGCTCCGGGTTCTTCATTGGCTGAAAAGCTGCAGAATCAACCAGCTATTGGCCCCACTGATCACGACGAACAACCCCCACGCCAAAACCCGCGTCGGCAAGCGATTCACAAACGGCACCATGAGTTTTTCATCAATGGTCATGCGAATCAGCGGATAGAACGCAAACAGCAATTGCAGGCTCAGCACCACCTGGCTCAGCACCAGCAGCTTACCCACCGCGTCGTCCCCCATCAGCCAGACGCCAACGAATGCCGGGATCGATGCCAGCCCACAGGTGATCAAGCGCCGTTGCCAGCACGGCAACCGCAGGTTGAGGAAATCCTGCCCTACTGCCCCCCACATCCACAGATCGGCATCACCGCTATCGCCATGTAGACGCATAACCCCTGTAGGAGCGAGCTTGCTCGCGAAAAATCTGAAAACGCTACGGGGTGTCAGAATTTCCGCGTAATCGTTGACGACCTTCGTCGGAACGCCGCCCGGAGCAAACTCGCTCCTACAAGGTGTATGTCCCGCACCCCGCATCGGACCTTCAACTTTGTATACAAAACACGCTCAACAATAGAGCAAATCACCCCGCAAAATGCTAACGTTGCCGCCAAACACAGGTCGGAGAAGTGCGCGTGTTAATGCTCAAACTGCTGGTCATTCCAGGCTTTCTGCTGCTGATCTCCCTGGCCGGCAAACGCTGGGGGCCAAGCGTGGCGGGCTGGTTGTCGGGGTTGCCGGTGGTGGTCGGGCCTATTCTGTTCTTCCTCGCCATCGAACAAGGCCAGGCGTTCGCCGCCCAGTCAGCCATGGCAGCGCTGTCGGCGATGTTTGCAATGATTGCCTTCTGCGTGACCTATGCGCAGGTCGCGCAACGCACAAAATGGCCACTGGCACTGACGATCTCGCTACTGGTATGGGCCTTGGTCGCCGTAGTCCTGTCGTTGCTCCCACCGTCGCTGCCACTCTCGGTGATTGCCGCCGCCACTGCACTGCTGGCCGCGCCGCACTTGTTCCCGGCAGTCCAGCCGATCATTTCAGGACCGGCGCCAAAGTCCGACAAATTGCTGCTGCGCATGATTGCCGGCGCCTTGCTGACCCTGGCCGTCACCTGGCTCGCCAGCACCGTCGGCGATCGCTGGAGCGGCCTGCTCGCCGTGTTCCCGGTGCTTGGCAGTGTGATGGCGGTGTTTTCCCAGCAAACCCGAGGCCCGGCGTTTACCGCCGCGTTGCTGCGGGCGACGGCCACCGGGATGTATTCATTTTCTGCCTTCTGCCTGGTTGTGACGCTGACCTTGCCCAGCATGGGCCTGATGGGCTTCGGTATTGGCGTCGCGGTCTCGGTGGCCATGCTTGGCGTCACCAGACGGTTGCTGGCCAAACCCGCGCCCTTGGCAACACGTTCAACAATTTCGAACGAATAGCGCAACATCCTGGTACGTCAATCGAACAGGTTTCCCCCACTATCAGCCTCAGTTCCCAACCACTCCCGAACTGAGGCCTACACCATGAAATTCTTTTTCCATCCTTCACCGAACCCGATGAAAGTCGCCCTGTTGCTCGAAGAATTGCAAACACCCTATGAGTTGATCGGCGTCGACACCTTCAAGGGCGAGCAACACTTGCCAGCCTTCCTCGCGATCAACCCGAACGCCAAGGTTCCGGCCCTGGTCGATGGCGACGCGACGGTTTTCGACTCCCAGGCCATCCTGCTGCACCTGGCGCAAAAACATCAGCGTTTCCTGCCGAACAGCGCTGCCGGCAATGCCGAACTGCTGTCGTGGCTAATGTTCATCGCCACCGGCCTGTCGCCGTTCTCCGGCCAGGCCGTGCATTTCCTGCATCACGCACCGCAAGACCTGCCCTACGCGAAAAACCGCTATCTCAAGGAAGTCGAACGCCACTATCGCGTGCTCGACCAGCGTCTGGCCGACCATCAGTACCTGGCTGGCGACAGCTACAGCATCGCCGACATGGCACTCTGGGGCTGGGCCAACTTCGCGCCTTACATCCTCGGTGAAAACGGCTTGGAGGCCTACCCGAACGTCAAGCGCCTGTTCGATGAAATCAGCGCTCGCCCGGCGGCCCAGCGTGCTCTCGGCCTGAAAGAGAAGCTTGTGCTCAAGGTTGAATTCGACGAAGAAACCCGCCGTAACCTGTTCCCGCAGAACCAGGCCCAGTAAGCAGTTCCCGACAATCGAAGGTGAGGAAATGGAGGTGTGACTGAGCCCGTCCTTTGTGGTGACCTGCCGGTCACCACAGGGTATCGGCTACTCGTTTTTTGAGATCCCACATGCGGCGACGAAAATCAAAAAATCGAGCATATGTCCTACATGTTTTTCGGGTTGGCCGTCGGACACCAGGTGTTTAGGATTTGTCGATGGAGTGAACGCCCCGGCGCTCTTCCAGGGGATGTACTTCATCCAGACAACGACGACAACGAGCTACATAACTATTAAACTGCAGGCATTGATCGCGGAGATCAGCATGAACACCCGACTTTCCTCCATAGTTTCAGAGTTTGAAACCGAAGAGCAGGCTACCAGCTACGACCGCTGGTTCCGTGCCAAGGTACAGGCATCCCTGGATGATCCGCGCCCAAGCATCCCGCATGATCAAGTGATGGCTGAAATGCGCGCCCTCCTGGAGTCAAAGCGCAACAAGCGCGATGCGGGTTGAGTGGCGTCCCGAGGCACGGTCCGAACTCTTACAAATCCTGAATTACATTGTTGACCGTAACCTCGTAGCGGCTCTTGAGCTCAATCAGGCCATTGAAACGGCTACATCAGCCCTCCCCGAACATCCCTATCTCTATCGATGTGGCCGACTTCCCGATACACGAGAAATTGTTGTGCATCCCAATTACCTGGTGGTCTATCGAGTGACGGATCAAATCCAGATCCTGAGTGTGTTACATGCCAGGCAGGAATACCCCTGATACCGAAGCATCGACGACCGTCCGTTACCCCATGCTGGAACATCTCACAGCCCCCATGGGATGATCGCCACCCACCGCGCGACCATCCCTGGAGTTTTTCGAATGTCACTGTTGAGTAAAAAAGCCGTTGTCCTGCTGCTGGCAGCGGTTGCCAGTCTGGGGGCTTTGAATGCGCAGGCGGCCAAGGCCCCCGCCAAAGAGACGGTGCAGGGTCAGAAAGTCTCGATGCTCGACGGCAAGTTCACCTTCACCCTGCCCAAGGGTTTCATTGCCAACCCGTTGCCAGCCAGCCCCACCGGGGCAAGCGGCACCATGTACACCAACGAAACCACCAAGACCGTGGTGATCGCCGCACAAAACAGCCTGCCCGAGGGTGTCAAGGTCAAGGACAACGACGGTGAATTTCTCGACGGCACGGCGGCCGACTTCGACGTGGCGCAACACAAGGCCCTGCCGGATTACAACAAACTCAGCGAAAAAAGCCTGACCCTGAAAAAAACAGGACTGGGTGTGCGCCAGATCGACAGTACCGCCACCCAGGGCGGCGGCATGACCCTCAACACGACGTTGATGGCGGCATCGGGCAGCCACATGACCGTGATTCAGGTCATTTCCCGCCCCGGTGACATGGCCGCTCACGAAACCCTGATCAAGCAGATCGTCAGCGGCAAATAAGCCTCAGGGGTGGAGGCGCTGCAGCCAGGCGCTCAAGTCCTGCAGTTCTTCGGCACTGATGCTGTGGCCGACACCCTGGTAGGCGTGGAACTCGGGCTCCAGTGACACGCTTTGCAACAGGCTGTTGGCCTCGGTGCCATCGCTCAAGGGAAGACGCTGGTCCGCCGTGCCATGGCCGATGAAAATCGCCAGTGACTGGCGTTTTTCATCCGGCTTGAGCTCCGACCGGAGCACCGGCAGAATCCGTCCGCTCAACGCGGCAATCCCGCCCACCGCCTCGGGATGCCGCAGGGCGACTTCGTAGGACATGATCGCGCCCTGGCTGAAACCCACCAGAAATACCTTCTCCGGTTGTGTGTGATATTTCTTCGCCGCCTGTGCGACGAAATCCAGCAGCAACTGGCCGCTGGACTTCAGATCATCGGTTTCGCCGTTGTAGGCACCTTCGCCTTTCTTGCGAAACCATTGGTAACTCCCCTCTTGCATCACCATCGGTGCCCGCACCGACAAATAGTTGTACTCACTGGGTAACTCATCCTTGATGCCGAACAGATCCTGCTCGTTACTGCCGTAGCCGTGGAGAAAAATCACCAGCGGCTGCTCGCGGGAATCGGGGTTGGCCTGCTCCAGGTACTTGAGCGGCAGATCGGTTTGCAGGGGGGGGTTGAGCGTGGACAGTGGCGGATGCCAGCAGCGTGAACAGAGCGAGAAACTTCAGCATAAACCTTCCTTCACCGTGCGCAGGGTTCGGGACAGAGCCTAGCACCTTCGTTGTAACGACTCCCACCACTGGGTCCGATTGCGGAATCGGCCTACACCAGACAAGGAAACGTCTGATTTACGCCTGACACCCTCGTATAGAACCCTGTGCGCGGCATTTTGCCATGCCTCCATTCCCATGGGAGTGGGAGCAATTTGCTCGTTAACAGACAAGGAGTTCAAGCGATGGCTAAGGGATATTTCATTCGCAAGGGTGACAAGACCAGTTGCGGTGGCGAGGTGCTGGAGGCCGATACCCGCGTGATGATGTTTGGCTTCGCTCACGCTCGCGCAGGGGATCGGGTTTCCTGTGGCAAGAACGATGAAACCTACCAAATCGTCGGTGGCATCTCGTACATGGACAGTCACGGCAGGCTGGTGGCTGGCTCGCTGGATAGCCGCAGCAGCTGTCCCTGCAAGGCCAGTCTCCTCCACTCGTTCACCAACGCCACCTACGGGTCCAGACAGGGTGCTGCGCCGCAAGCCGTGAGGAGCGTCCCTCAACAGGAAGCCGCGCCGGTTGCCCCCAGCAACCCGGTCGCACCGCGACAGCCCGCTTCCACTTCAGCGCGGGCACCCACACCGACGTTCAGCGAACGGCCAGGAACGGTCTGCGAGAACCTCTGGCGCGGGTACCAGCAAAGGGTCGAAAACGTCGTGGCACCGGGCGGCCAGCTGATCGCCGATCCGAAGGCACGCAACAAGGCAATCAATGCCGCCTACGCCCAACTGTGGCGCCACGACCCACGTTTCCAGTGGGCCGGGCTGGCGGCGTTCGCCTCCAAGCAAGTTGGCTGTGGCTTGCTGCACGCGGCATCGACGATCGAGAAGATTCAAGCGGAAGAGGAGGCCATGCAGCAACTGAAGGACAGCAGCAGGCAAGGGCTGGTGGGGTTGCTCAGCCCCAGTGAGTGGGAAAAGCGCGCGACCATTCGGGCGTTTGAGCAGCGCCAACGCGAGTACGAAGTGGCCAACCGTGACAACCCGGTGTGGGGCTTCACCCAATGGGGTGCCGACCTTCCCTTGTCGTACTCGCAACGGATGTACCGGTTTGTGTACGAGATGCTGGCAATGGGCAATACCACGCTATTCCTGGATGTGTATCCGTTGCATGTGTTCTACAAGGAGCGGGGGTTGGAGGCGCTGAAGGATTGTCTGGCCGCACGGAAAAACATCTATGGGAGTGGTGAGTATCCGGTGCTGTGGCCAGTGGGGCAGAAAACACTGAAATTCGGGACTGACCATGAGGAAATCTTGCAAGCATTTGAGGCGATTGAGGCGGGCAAGATCGCCGAAAGTGTCGCGCTTCTAGCCGAGCACGAACAGGTCAACATCCTGCAACCAGCGATGTACAGCGACTGGCGGCTCAACGCGCTGTTGCGCAGTAACCATTTTTCCTACGTCATCGGTATCCCGGCCGGCGCCGCCGAAGCCGTCGAGCTGACCCTGGCCAGTCAGTGCCGCCGCGTCGACGACGGACGCACCATTGGTTTCAGCACCAACCGCAATGCCAACCTGGCCGATATCAATCAGCGTATGCCCTTCGTGCTCAGGGCCGCGAAGCAGTTTGATGATCTGCTGCACAGCGACCAGCGCGAGCTGCTTGAGCAATCAATTCGGGAGATCGCCTTGGGCGGTGGCCTGCGATGAGCCTGCTGCAACGTGCGGATTGGCGACGCAGTGTATTCGCTCTGGCGGTCGTGGCCCTGCTGTCGTTGGCAACGATTGAAGCACTAACGGATGAGCCGGAAATTGCGCTGGTGATTGGCGAGCCGTACGAGGCTATGCGTCAACGCTCCAGCGCAAGGATCGATCCAGCCATACCGGGGCAATCCTGGTTCAATACCCCCAAGTCTGATGCACGTCTGCGTTTCGTAGACCCCCACTACGGCTTTGTGACTCCATTGGCCCGCTTCTTTACGGTGAGCTTTACCGACGAGAAGGTGAGAGGTGTCCGCATGTCCCCACAAGTCGAACCCCTGCTGCTCGACGACACCCTCAAGGTCGTGCTGGATCTGCAGGAGCAATGGCGCAACGCGGGCTGGGTACCCATCCGGGTCAAGGACTTCCCATCGTTCGCCGACACCCCGCAATGGCGTGCCCAATTGCGCGATGAGAACAAAGGCGGTGAACGAGCCCCATGAAAGACAGGACACCGTTTCCCCCTTACGATAAGGGATAGGCAAACGGTTATGTTTATGACTAACAGCAATGATAAGAGTGGGGAGCTTTTGGGCCAGGAGCGGCGGCGCCGCTGGAGCCCAGAGCAAAAACTGGCCATGGTTCGCGAGAGTCTTGAGCCAGGGCAAAGCGTTTCGGTGGTGGCTCGGCGCAACGGCATCAATGCCAACCAGCTGTTCCAGTGGCGCAAGCTTTACCAGGACGGCAGCCTGTCGGCGGTCAGTGCTGGCGAAGCCGTGGTGCCTGCCTCCGAGCTGAGCGATGCGCTCAAGCAGATCCGTGAACTGCAACGGATGCTGGGCAAGAAAACGATGGAAGCAGAAATCCTCAAAGAGGCCGTGGAGATCGCCCGGTCGCGAAAATGGATTGCGCACTCACCCTTGTTGCCGGGGGACGACCAGTGAAGCTGGTCAGCGAATGTCTCGGTGTGGCGCGCTCGCAATTAACGGTTCGAATCAAACAATCGGTATCGCCCAAGGCACGGCGAAGCAGACCTGTGGACGACGCTGAGTTGGTGGTTGAAATCCAACAGCAGGTCAGGGAGTTGCCCAGCTATGGCTACCGTCGTGTCTGGGGATTACTGCGTCGGGAACGTGAAACCCAGTCGCTGCCGGCGATCAACGTGAAGCGGGTTTACCGGGTCATGCGTGATTACAACTTGCTGCTGGAGCGTCGACTCAAACAGCCCGGCGTGCCGCGGCGGCACGAAGGCCGTATTGCGGTGCAAACCAGCGATACACGTTGGTGCTCGGACGGCTTTGAGTTCCGCTGCGAGGACGGCGCCAAACTGAGCGTGACCTTTGCCTTGGACTGCTGTGACCGCGAGGCCATCGGCTGGGTCGCGAGCCCGACCGGGTACAGCGGCGATGATATCCGCGACTTAATGCTGGAAAGCGTGGAGAAGCGCTTCGGTGATCAACTGCCCGCCACGCCGGTGCAATGGCTAAGCGACAACGGCTCGGCCTACACCGCCGAACAGACGCGCCTGTTTGCACGGCAGATCGGCTTGCAACCGGTGACCACGCCAGTGCGCAGCCCGCAGAGCAACGGTATGGCCAAGAGCTTCGTGAAGACGATCAAGCGTGACTACGTGGCGCACATGCCCAAGCCGGATCGAGAAACGGCGCTGCGTAACCTGGCCATTGCCTTCGAACACTACAACGAGCAGCATCCGCACAGCGCCTTGAACTATCGCTCACCGAGGGAGTTCAGGCGATTGGCGGCAGCATCAATTTAACAGGGAGTTGGTGTCCGGTTTTGTAGGGGCAAGTCCAGGCGGGACAGCCTACTGGCGAGCAAGTGACAAGTACCAACTGATGCTGGTGGTCAATCGCTTTACGTACGACAAGCGCCCCACAGAAGAACGCTACCTCATTACCTTGGGCATCCACCGATCACGGGGCGTGCAATGAACCTCCACTGCCCCTCAATCGTTAATCAACTTCCCAACCCGAATAGGCTCCCGCCCGGCCACTTTCGCCTGCCAGGTGCCCGGTTGCGTATAACGACCACGATCGATCGCAAACAACACACCACTTGTGCCCGCGCACACGGTGGTGACCTTGTCGTTCAACGGGTCGACCACTTCAAACAGTGCATCGCCCTTCTCTACCCATTCCCCGGCATCGCGCAGGAAACTCACCACCCCGTGATGCGGCGCGAACAGGTATTGGGTGCCTTCGAACGGCATGCCCTCGCAGCACTCGCTCGGTGCCGCCGGCCAGGTACCCTTGATGAAACCCTGTTCGGCGAGAAAGCCCAGGATCGCCTCGCAATTGGCCCGGGCCTGATCGACTCGGGTGTCGCCCATGCTGCCAAGCTCAAGCGTGGTCGCCAGGTTGGCCGGTGGAATGGCCGCTTCGGGGAAAGCCCTGGCCAGGCGCAACCAGGGCGAAGAGCAGGACTCATCGAAGGAACTGCCGCCAGAATCTTCGCACAGTAACGCCACCCCGGCTTTCAGGCGCGCCGCCAGCGATTGCCACTGCGGCCAGTGTTGCGGCAATGCGTAGAGGTGAATCGCCGCGTCGAAGTCGCAATGCAGATCGAGGGTGATGTCGGCGTCGCAGGCGTGACGCAGCAACAAGCGGTGCATTGCTTCGAGTTGCGACGCCGGGGCCGGCAGGTCGTCGAACACCTGGCCCATGGCCTGGCGAATCAGGGCGATGTTGGCCGCGGCATCACTGCCCAGACGATCGCCCACCCGCTGCGCCACCGGTTCGCTAAGTTCGACGAACGAACGGTTGAAGTTCTTGCCGCTGCCCAGTTCGAAGCGGCCCATGTGACTGCCCTGCAGGTGCTGATCGAGACCGATGGGGTTGGCCACCGGCACCAGTTCGATCAGGCCTTGCAGTTGTCCCTGGCTTTCCAGTTCAGCCAGGCGCTGCTTGAGCTCCCATGCCGTGCGCATGCCTGGCAGTTCATCGGCGTGCAGGCTGGCCTGGATGTAGACCTTGCGCGTGCCCGCGCCATAACGGAATACGCTGAGGGTGCGCTCTGTACCCAGGTGGTTCCAGGGCAGTGGATGGTCGACGCGTTGCATGGCAGAACTCCGATACTCCAACGGTTGGGAAATGTATTGGGCAGGATAAATTATGAGCGAAAAAAAAATGGCAGCCGCGTCAACGGCTGCCATTTTTTTGAACGGCTCGATTACTCGCCGTAAACGTCAAACTTGAAGTACTTGTCCTGCACTTGCTTGTACTTGCCGTTGGCGCGGATCTCGGTAATGGCTTTGTTGAACTGCTCGGCCAGGGCGGTATCGCCCTTGCGCACGGCAATCCCGGCACCACCGCCGAAGTATTTCGGATCGTTGTACTCAGGCCCCACGAAAGCGAAACCTTTACCGGCATCGGTCTTGAGGAAACCGTCGTCCAGGTTGACCGAGTCGGCCAGCAGCGCGTCTACGCGGCCGGATACCATGTCCAGGTTGGCTTCCTGCTGGGAACCGTAGCGCACCAGGATAATCCCTGCCGGTTGCAGAACTTCGGTGGCAAAACGGTCATGGGTACTGGCGCGCAGTACACCGACTTTCTTGCCCTTGAGTTCGGTCAACGGGTCTTTGACGTCGGAACCTTCCTTCATCACGAAACGTGCCGGGGTGTGGTAGTACTTGATGGAGAAATCGACGTTTTTCTTGCGATCGTCGGTGATGGTCATGGACGACAGGATGGCGTCGATTTTCTTGACCTTCAGTGCCGGAATCAGGCCATCGAACTCTTGCTCTACCCAGGTGCACTTGACGTTCATCTGCTCGCACAGTGCGTCGCCGATGTCCACGTCGAAGCCGGTGAGTTTGCCGTCAGGGGTTTTCATCGAGAATGGCGGGTAACCGGCTTCGATACCGATGCGGATCGGCTTGGTATCCGCGGCCACGGCGGTCAGGGACAACATCGACAGTGCCAGGGCACCGAACATCACTAGCTTGTTCATTTATAACTCCTGTGTGCGGAGACTTTTATTGGCAGCTTGGATAGACAACTTTCGGTCGTGGCTTGTGGCGGGGGACCGAAGTGGCCGGCAGTCTAGAGTGGCTTTGGCAGGGTAAATTATTTCGAGGCGACAAATATTTACAGAGAGGCGCCAGAAAGCCGCGAGCGGATGAGGTGTGCGCCAGAGCGGTGCAAAGTCTGTCAGACAATGACCTCATCCTTGGCTCCTACGGGGGGAAATGCGCACGGCTCCTGATCAGGCCGGTAGGCCGCCGCCCCAATCAGGCAATCGGAATCAACGGATCCGCAGCCGCCCACGCGCTTTCACGATCGGCCGCCGGCGGGTAGATCCAAACCGTGTTGATCTGGGTCTTCAGCGACTTGCCTTCCTGCCCGGTCAGCTTGACCTGGCGATCCCAACCTTCGGTGTAGACCGCCCCCCAGGCCCCCAGGTCCAGGCAAGTCACGTATTTCGGCTGGCTGTATGGCGTCGGGTCCACACCGAGGATCTGCGCGGCAACGTTATTGCCGGCATGACGGCCCAGCACAATGGCGTGCTGGCAGGTCATCAGCGCATGGTTGCCAATGTCATCGCTGGCCGCGTAGGCAACGTCGCCGGTGGCGAAGATGTCTGGCTGTCCAATGACTTGCAGGTGAGCGTCGACGTGCAGGCGGCCCAGGTGGTCGCGTTCGGCAGGGATCTGCTGGGTCAGCGAGCTGGCACGCACACCGGTGGTCCACATCACGGTTTTGGCGTCGATGCGCTGGCCGTCGGACAAGGTCGCTCCGTTTTCATCGACGGCGACAACCGAGGCTTTGAGGTGCCATTTCACGCCGGTTTCCTCACTGGCTTCGGCAATTTTCTCGGCGATTTGCGGGCCCATGGAGCCGCCTACCTTGTCGCCACGATCCACGATAATCACCTTGATGTCCGCACCCTCGCCGAGGATCGCGCGCAAACGGCTCGGCATTTCAGTTGCCGTTTCGATGCCGGTGAAGCCACCGCCGGCCACCACCACCGTATTGCGTGCCTGACTCTGCGGTTGGTTGACCAGGGACTTGAGGTGGGCTTCCAGGCGCATGGCCTGTTCGATCTGATCGACGTCGAACGCATGTTCGGCCACACCAGGGGTGTCAGGCAGTGCGAGACGGCTGCCGGTGGCCAGAACGAGTTTGTCGTAGATGCAGACTTGTTTTTCGCCCCAGGCATCAACGTAGCCCACACGCTTTTGCTCGACGTCGATGGTCTCGGCGGCCCCCTTGATGAACCTGACACCAATCGCATCGAACAGCTCGCCGATCGGAGCCGCCAGCTGGTGGGCATTCGGCTCGTAGAAGCGTGGACGCACGCGCAGTTCGGCTTGGGGCGCCAGCACCGTCACGTCAACGTCATTGTGACCGTGGATATCGAACAGGCGGGTGGCACTCAAAGCGGTCCACATGCCACCGAAACCTGCGCCAATTACCAAAATGCGTTGTTTCATTTTTAACTCCAGGGGGAAAAACCAGGCATTGAATTGGGTTAAGGGGTCAGGAGGTCGGCACCCGCTTTCTCTTGAAAGCGTCTTCCGCTTCCGACCTGTCAACTACGACTTTATTGATCGTAGTTAGTTTGAGCAAGGTGTTTTTCTCAATGGTTTGAATCGATGGCATCGATAGACTGGCTAAACCGCAATGAATATGCGGTCTAGAAGGCCTTTCCAGTGCCTGGAGAAAAATCGAGATCGTTGCCTGGCTAAGGATCAGCTGCTAATATTTACGACAACATTAGTCGGAGATCTATATGTCTCTTTACAGCGCAGGCGTCGAGTACGGCATTCACTGCCTGCTTTTCCTGGTGGGCAATGGCTTTGATCCCCGCGAAGCGAGCGTGCGTGACCTTGCAGAGCTGCAAGGCGTGCCGTTGGACTATCTGGCAAAAATCTTCACCAAACTGGCCAAGGCAAAACTGGTGGTTGCCACCGAAGGCGTGCGTGGCGGTTTCAAGCTGGCGCGTCCGGCCGATGAGATCAGCCTGCTGGACATCGTCAATGCCATCGACGGGCGCAAGGCCATTTTCGAATGTCGGGAAATCCGCGGTCGCTGTGCGTTGTTCGAAGGCGCGGTTCCCGAGTGGGCGCTGGACGGCCCTTGCTCGGTGCACGGCGCCATGTTGACAGCGCAGAAGCGCATGGAAGAAGCCCTCGCCCAGCAGACCATTCTGGACATCGCCAGAAAGGTCGGACGAAAAGCTCCTGCGCAATTCAATGCGCAGGTCGACAGCTGGATGAGTGATCGCCGGGAAAAGAAAGGCACCGCGGGTGCCCAGGCCAATGTCGATCAACTTATCCAGGTCACCGAGATCGGCGGTTAAACGCTACAGGCAGTCCCGCACTGCCTGGCGCATTGCCCCTGACTTTGCCCAGGGCGGCCCCTGGTAAAGCGAGACCCGACTGCCTTCCTTGTACTTGACGATATCCAGCACTTCATCGGCCGTTATGATGCTCGGCGCGGTAATCCGGTAGCCGTTGGAAATCGATGTCTGGGTTGTCTTGGCTATCTCCTGTTGCCACGCTGGCAATACACATGCCGCTACATCCTTGGGTATTTTATCGCTCGGTTTGTTGTAATTCGGCTCTCCCGGCACCAGGGACGCCGGCAACGAACACCCCGCCAACAACGCCATTACCACTCCCCCCATCAACATTCGACTCATGAAGCATCCTTAGACCTGAAAAAATAAAATGTAGCCTGTTGCCGCGCTGACAGCCATTTTGTTGCATCGAGCCTCAAGGGCTGACGTTGTGATCGCCGGGTTCCGGGTAGGAGCGCTCGTTCAGATAGCTCGTCCATCGTTCGTAGGCTTCGTGTTGCCATTGACTTACCCGCTCCCATTCCGGGCCGCTGAGCTGATGCTCGGAAATAAGTTTCATCATTTCGCTGGTGGCCGCATCCAGATCGGCGATCAGTTCCTGGGCACGCGCTCTGAAGTCATCGGTTGTCGTCATTTTGAACGTTCCCTGCCCTGGTGAAATATCGGCACTTCACTACGACAGCGAATTTTCAGAAACGCGCAAATTTCCCGACCAATGGAAGCCCTTTGGCATCAGACGAACACAACGCCGCGCCACGCGAATGGGTCTAAAATTTCGTAGCACGAAGTTTCGGGAGATCATCATGTGGCTTAACGAACATGAACAAACGCTTCGACGTGACCTGCAAGGGCTTGCATCGGACCTGCGATGGTCGGCGGTAGAGCTATTGCGCATAGCCGAACAATTACGCCTGTCGGGGAACGATGTCGATGCAGAAGCCGTCAGGCGGCTGTGCGATTTGTTCCAGGGCGATGAACAACGGCTGTCGGGTTATGCCGAGGAAGTGAAGGCCAAGATCATCAGTCGGAACAAGGGTGATTAGCGGGAGTCATGCCGTGAACAAGTCCCTCTACACGCTTGCCACCCTGATCACGGTGCTGACGGGCTGCAGCACCGATTCACAGCTCTATCGGGATCAGCCGCTGGTGGCCAAGGTCGAGACCGGGATGAGCAAGGAGCAAGTCGAGCACATCGGCGGCCCACCCCTGTCGATCTCCGACCGCACGGTCGAGCCCGGCACCTGTTTCGACTACAAACTGACCCAGCCTGGTCATCAGCAACAGTACAACGTCAGTTTCGATAACCGGGGCAAGGTCGATCACACAAGCTTCATGACCTGTGCCGAATGGAGCCACGCGCAACAAAAGGCCAGGGAACCGTCCCGCAGCAGCGGTGGCGGAGGCTATTGAGCCGCTAACAATCGCGCGGTGACACGATCAGCCACCTCCCCCGGGACCCAGCCCTTCCAGATCTGCGGCTGGTCACGCAGGAAGGCTTCTGCCACCTGACGCGGTTGCAGGCGCTTTTCGCTCATCTGGCCGAGGGTATGGTTCAGCAGATCGATCGGCAGGTCGACCTTTTCGAAGAACGCCACCAGGTCCGGGTACTGCGCCTTGAAAGGCGCGGACACACCGATCGCCAGGCTCGCCGGCATTGACCGAGTGCCCTTTGGATGCGGGTTGTTGGCGTCGGCCAGGGTCTTCCAGGCTTCGGCGTCGAACGCCGGCTCGTCGAGTTTCACCAGTTTGAAACGCCCCAACAGCGGCGTCGGCGACCAGTAGTAGAACAGCACCGGTTTGCCACGGCGGATCGACGAAGCCACCTCGGCATCCAGCGCAGCACCCGATCCCGTGCGGAAGTTGACGAAGCTGTCGGTCAGGTCATAGGCCTTGAGTTTCTGACTGTTGACGATCTCCGAGGTCCAGCCGGTCGGGCTGTTGAGGAAGCGTCCTCGGCTTGGGTCTTCCGGGTCGCGGAACACATCCTTGTAGCGGGCCAGGTCAGCGACGGATTTCAGTTCCGGGGCCAGGGGTTTGATGCCTCGTTCAGGGTCGCCCTTGATCACGTATTCCGGCACCCACCAGCCTTCGGTGGCGCCTTTGACCGTGTCGCCCAGACCGAACACTTTGCCTTGCGCAGCGGCCTTGACCCATGCCGGACTGCGCCCGGCCCACTCTTCGCCGATCACTTGAATATCGTTTTTGGCCAATGCCGCTTCGAGGCTGACGGTGCTGCCCGGTAAGGTATCTGTCGGGTAGCCGTAACCTTTCTCGACAATCACTCGAAGGATTTCGGTGATGAGGCTGCCGCTTTCCCAGGTGATATCACCAAAGTGGATCGGGGCGTTTTTTTCCGTCGCGGGAACCTGAGTCGCCACAAGGCTCAGGGCCAGCAGCGAACTGCCGAGCAGGGTTTTGAACGATCTCATGCGGACCTCCGGGTCAGGGAATTCAAGGGTTGGTTGGCGCTGTGCCGGGCACACAGGGCTTGGGAGCGAGTCATGTAATCGCTCACCGAGCGTTGGGAAATGCCCAATTGGGCGGCAATTTGCGGGTAGGTCAGGCCGTCGATTCGCGACAACAGGAAGGTTGCACGAACCTTGCCCGGCAAGCGTTCAAGCGTGCGCTCGAGGCCATTCAACGCCTGGGTCAGTTGCACCTGTTCTTCGGGCGAGATCGCTTGATGCTGATCAACGTGTTGCAACTGTTCGAGGTGCTGGCGTTCCAGGTCGCGACGGCGCCAGAGCTGATAGATCAACCGATGGGCAATGGTGGTGAGCAAGGCGCGAGGCTCGCGGATCGGGGTCAGCCCCGGCGATTCGAGCAATTGTAAAAAGGTCTCGGCAGCGATGTCTTCGACGCTGGAACTGGCCCCCAGATGCCGACGCAACCGTGCGCACAGCCAGGGGTAATGCGCGCGGAACAATCCGCCCACGTCGTTGCGATGGGAAAGGTCGGTGCCGGACATAGAGGCTCCAAGGGTTAGGGGTCGCTGAATGTCCGGTGATCCGGTGACGCGATCCTAGCAAGGAGCCTTATTCATTAATAATACTTAAAAAGAATTTTTATATTCCATAGAGGAATTTCAACGCAATCGTCCGAACCTCAACTCCTCGGCTTCTCGCTGGTAGTCGAGAACGATTTGATAGTCGCTTTCGGTAGCCGGCAGGACCTCTTGCAGACCGAGGATTTCGGCGACATCAGGCAACGCCTGCAACGTCTGGTTCATCACCTGCCGAATTTGCCCGGCCTGTTCTTCGGTGACGGTAGCGGCGGTGATGTAAGGCAAGGTCGGACTGAATGCACTGCGACCGATGATCCGCAGGTTGGCCACTTCGTATTCGGCGTGTTGCGCCAGATAGGCAAAGGTCACGCTGTCGATGGCCGCCAGGTCCGCTTTATCTTCACGCAACCAGCGCAGGCTTTCGCGGTGGCTGCCGCTGATGCCGACACCGGCAAAGAACTGCCCGTCTCGATGCAGCGGCGCCAGTCGATGACGCAGCAGGTTCATGCCGCTGTTGGAATCTTCACCATTGATCACACCGCGGCTGCCTTCGAAGGCCGGCAAGCTGCGCCGTGGATCATCGGCGCGACCCAGCAGCAGGCTGCAATGATTGCCACCGCTACTGTCCGGCAGCTCGTAACGAGGGCGACCGATGATCCGCACCCGACCACGCAATGCCGTCATCAGCGGATAGCCGCAGGTCTGCGTCAGCAGCAAGTGCGGGGACAGCCAGAGATCCATCAGCGAAAGGCCCTCGGCGTTGCGGCGCGTGGCACCCAGACGCTCGAGGATTCGGGTCAGCCAGCGCTCGTTGGCCTGGCGGACCGGTTCGGGGGCGACGTACATAAGTAATTCAGCGAGGTGTCGTGTCATCGAAAACCTTCCCATGCAACGTAATTCCAATTGTGGGACCTCATTCGCCATCAGTGGAATGGGTGTCTGGGGCTGTCGATGGCCTTCACCCCGTGCCGGCGCCATAGCTGGCCATAACCCTGCACCAGAAACCCGCCGCTGCGCGCCAGCCATTGCTCGCGACGCGTGCGGTAAGCGCGGGGCAAGTCGTACCAGGGCAGCCCCGGCAAGTCGTGATGCACCAGGTGCAGGTTGAGGTTCAGGAACAGCCAGCGCCAAGGCCAGGCGGCTTCATTGATGACCGTCCTTTGCTCGGGCTCGGCATGCGGACGGTGTTCATAGTAGGAGCGAATCATGGCAATCGATAGCGCCGGCACGCTGATCAGCAACAGGTAATGCCAGATCGGCAGCACACTGTAGCGGGCGACAAACAGCAACATCAGCAGAGTCAACGTGCCGTGGCTCAGCCACATCGACCAGGCCTGGCGCTCACCCGATTTCAGACGCTGCAGCTGTTCCCGGGCCAGCGCCAACAAGGCCAGCGGAGCGCCAAGGATGAAACGACCCAGCACGGTTTTGTTCAGCCAGTGCAGGCCTTGTTCGAACAGTGAACTGCCCTGCCATTGCTCGGCGCTCAGGTACCGGCTTTCCGGATCGCGACCAGGAACGGTCAGGTCTTCATCGCGGTGATGCAACAAATGGCTGTCGCGATACAGGGTGTAGGGATACCAGACGGCGAACGGCGCGTAGCCGAGGATCTTGTTCAGCGATGCCCAGCGGGTGGGATGACCGTGAAGCAATTCGTGCTGCACCGACAACCAGAGCACCACCAACGGGATCAACAACAATGTGCTCCACCACAGGCCCAACTCACCACTGCCCAGCACGATGCTGAACCAGCCAGCGTACACGCCGACCAGAAGCAACCAGGTCGGCCACTCGGTGCGAGCAGTCAGGCGTTGGCGCAAGGTTTCGATTTCTACACGGTGGGCGGTATCGAAGTAATAGGGCATGGCGTTGCTCAGATGGGGACCAGTCCTCTTCTGTGCAATGGCGCAGGGTTTTCTTGCAGATTATTTTAACGATTGTTGTCAATTGAGGTATTTAAGAACTGGATTGGGGGGGATATCCATTGCTGCGGTAACGGCCACTTATGGTTTCGCCCTTACGGCGAGTCCCTTTTTCAAACAACGCCAAAAAGGAACCAAAAGGCTTTGCCCCACCACTCGGTGCCTCGCCTGGGCTCGGCATGCCCTCTCTCCGGCATTGCTCCGTGGGTCGCCGCGATGGG
This sequence comes from Pseudomonas sp. LBUM1649, assembly GCF_059716155.1. Taxonomy (NCBI): domain Bacteria; kingdom Pseudomonadati; phylum Pseudomonadota; class Gammaproteobacteria; order Pseudomonadales; family Pseudomonadaceae; genus Pseudomonas; species Pseudomonas sp. LBUM1649. The sequence continues at coordinate 2,616,191 of NZ_CP166807.1, read as the reverse complement.
CCGTCCCTGGCCCAGCGCGGCTAAACCGGCGTCCTGCCGGTTTAGCCACTGCGCAATACCTGCGTTCGGCCATCGTGGTTTAACGGGGCGCCCAAATCTAAAGCCAAAGCGAGGCGGCCTGACAGCCGACCTGATTTCAAGTGAACACGTTCCCCTGTAGGAGCGATGCTTGCTCGCGATGGACGTCAACGATAACGTTGGCTGTCTGGATGAACGCGTTGTCCGGACGTTCATCGCGAGCAGGCTCGCTCCCACAATTGGATCGCGGACAGACCTGCAATCAGGTCGGCTATAAGGCCGCCTTGCTTTGGCTTTTGATCTGGCTTTTGATTTTCTTGCCCCCTCACGCCCTGAGCCTGTCCGTCAACCTGTGACTACCTCCATCGGCGCCTCTACCAACGTTGATCCGCGCCGCGTTAAAGCCTGCAAGTAAGCCATTTCGTCATAGACGGTGCCGTTTTTCCAGCAGCGATAGACGATTCTGATCCACTTGAAAGCAAGTGCTCTCAGGGTCGCCTGGTATGAGCAGCCTTTAGCCCGCTGCTGCCGATAATAAGCCTCGGCCCACGTTGATTGAGTGATGCTGTGAGCGGCCCATTCGACAAAGGTCTGACGCAAGAAGGTTGAGCATTGGTAGCGCCAATACACGACTTTCTTCTTTCCGCTACGCTCGGTAACGGGTGCGATTCCGGCATATCGCTGCATCGCATTGGCGTCGCTAAATCGATCACGCTGTTCACCAAAAGCCACCATCAGGCGCGGCGCAAGATGTTGGCCGGCGCCAGGGAGTGCCTTAAAGATCGGGTAATCGGCCAAGGTGCTGGCCGTTTCTTCGATCTCGCGATCAAAATCCTTGATGGTGGAAAGGAGCCCTTTGAGTTGCGACGCCAAGGCTGTTGCGTACAACTGCGAAGGACGTATTACCCCCGGGTCCTGTGTCAAAGGCATCGCTTGGGTGATGATTTCCCAGCGCGTTTGATTGAGTTGAGCGTGACGAGCGTTGTGCTCATTAAAGAACTTGAGAAAAGTACTCTGGCGAGAACGCTTGATGTGCTCAAGCGTGGGCCAGCGCATCAGAAAGTCACAGAACACCACGGTGTCATGACTGCTAAACAGCTCCAGGGCCAATGGATAATACTGTTTGAGCGTACAGATCAAGCGGTTGCTGACCTTCACTCGCTCATCAACCAGTGCACGTCGATGTTCTGTCAGGCTGGCCAAAATACGCATGGCCGGGCTTTGCGGCATCAGCTGCGCAAACCGTTGGGGATAGGTGAGCAACAACTCAAGCGCCCATTGAGCATCGGTCGGATCATCCTTGGCACCGCTGCGGACAAAGGTTTTACGGTGTTTGGCCAAGGTGCTCGGATTGATTGGAAACAGGCAAAAGAACTCGTACTTTTGCAGGGCCGCCACCAACGGGCCCTTGTTGAGCTCAAGAGCAATCGCGATCGGAGCGCCGTAGCGCTCAAACAACGATTTCGCCCAACGATCAATCGATTGGGGTGTGTGGTCGATGACAGAGAAGTGCCGCCGGGTTTCCCCCGCGACCTGCAAACACACGTCATGCTTGGTATCTGCCCAATCTATTCCGACATAAGCAGTGAATTTCTGAGACAGGAGCGTTTGCATCAACAACCTCCACAGGCGCTAAAGTACATGCAGGAACATGCATGCTTACGTCCAGCGAAAGCGATATAGAGAGCCGTGTCGGGCTTTCCCTGAGTATTCGTTAGAGGGCGCAAGCGCACCTGTGGGCTCGAAGGTGAGGAGGTAATCATCGCGTGCTTGAGAGGCATATTCGTAGCCCACAGGTGCATGCTCCTTCCCTTGATTAAAACTGACTTCCAGACACCGAAGTATGGAAGAGGAAAGGAACGGACAACCTATATCGAGAGGCCGAGTGGAGGTTCTGCGCAGTGGGCAACCCGGCATGGATGCCGGGTTAGCCGCGCTGGGCCAAGGATGGCCCAGCGCGGCGGGCCCTGTAGGAGCGAGCATGCTCGCGAAAAACCTGAGAGCACCGCGGGGTGTCAGGCTCCCCGCGTCATCGTTGACCTCCATCGCGAGCATGCTCGCTCCTTGTATGTTGACCTTGATTCCATGAGAGAGGTTACGCTCAAGGATTCATTCAACAGCAAGTACGTTTCTGGGGGAGGCCGATCGCTCCTGAAGGCAGGATTTGCTCCTGACCTTGTCTGTAGAGAGGCCCCCCCGCCTCATTGCCCACCACGAAGAGTATCGAGAAGCCGACAAGTCGGACTTCGCATTACAAGGTTGCAGTGGCATGAAGTTCGAGGTCGGGGGAACCAGGTGCAATCTTACCTAAAGCCAAGGAAGTGAAAAGCAATGAATGCGCATGTCGGCATAGATATCAGTGCTCGCAGTTCAGCCATGGGATGGCGGCAGAACGGCAAAGCAGCAGGCAATGGAGACATTCTGCACACGCCCAAAGGTCGCAAGGCCGCTGTGGAAAAGCTGCTACGTCTCAAGCCGCTGAGCGTTGTCATGGAGGCTACCGGTATTTACTACCTGGATCTTGCGATGGAATTGCACGCCGCCGGCTTGCCGGTCTCGGTGATCAACCCCAAAAGCTTCCACAACTTTGCCAAGCTGATGTTGCAAAACAGCAAGACTGACCAGATCGATGCCCAACTGCTGGCCGAATACGGCGAGCGTATGGGGCCTAGGCTGTGGGTCCCGCCCACTGCGGAACAGATGATGCTGCGTGCGATTGGTCGCCACATCAACCGACTGATTGGCCATCGGACGCAAGCCAAGAACGAGCTGCATGCGCTACAAGCGACAGAAACGAGCATCGCACTGCTGATCGAGGATGAGAAAGACGCGATAAGCGCGTTGGACGCTCGAATCGATCGATTAAAACAGGCTGCGCGCGACGCCATCGCCAAATGCCCTGATCTGAGCCTGCAATTTCGCTGCATGATGGCGGCGCCCGGCGTTGGAGAGGCCTCGGCCATCGCCGCACTGGCTGAGCTGACGACCCTTCCAGTGACGCTTAAATCGGCACAGGTAAGCCGCTATGCAGGCCTGGATGTCAGACTGACCCAGTCAGGCACCAGCGTGAACCGGCCAGGACGAATGTCCAAGTGCGGTAATGCTTACTTGCGTGCAGCGATGTTCATGCCGGCGATGACGGCAATCCGTTGTGATGAGAATGTGAAGGCCTTCTACGAGGCACTGGTAGCGCGCGGCAAGAAGAAAATGCAGGCCATCGGCGCGGTCATGCGCAAATACCTAACCGGGTTATGGGCATGCATGCGCTCTGGAGAAGAATTTAATACGGCCAAGCTTTTTAGCAAAAAACATCTCGCGAAAGCTTGACCGTGAACAGAGTATCTACAGGCTCTTCCAAGTGACTCGCTGTAAAAGCGAAACCATAGGTGGCCGTTACCGCAGCAATGGATATACACCCAATCCAGTTCTTATATACAACCCCACACTTAAGTGAACAGCATAACCAGCGAACCGGGGCTTTGAACGTGCCTCATGTGGCTTGCTGATTGCGAGGCTTACCTGGACGAGCCTTGTAGCCGGGCAGCGCAGCCGCAAAGGCCAACGCCTCTTCCCGACTGGCAAATGAGCCAAGCCGGTCACCTTGGGTGCAAACCCGCCACGGGCCGTTGTTCACACTGAGTACGTCATAGCCGTTCATGTGCATCTTGTTCAACATCGGAACGCTCATAGCCACCTCCGTCTTGGCAGTGATCACAGGGTTGACCTGCCTACCTTACACCCCCTGCCGTGAAGATGCCGACCAGCCGTCGAGTCAGGATACTGACAGCGGGATTGCACTTTTAGACACCTTTGCTGCTCAAAATGTCCAGGCAACATGCAAAGGGTTACGGCCCGATTTGTGATGACCAGGATTGAAAGAACCCATGAAAGTACGCGCAACCGTGATTTGCGAGCAGGACCGGCACATTCTCCTGGTGCGCAAATCCAGGAGTCGCTGGACGTTGCCCGGCGGCAAGGTTGAACGCGGCGAGACCGCGCAGGATGCCGCCCTGCGCGAACTGCAGGAGGAAACCGGGCTGGGCGCCGACGATATGCTGTACCTGATGGAACTGGAAACGGGGGGTACGCGACACCATGTCTACGAAGCATCGTTGCTGAGTTCGGATCAGGCGCGGCCGCAAAACGAGATTTTCGATTGCATCTGGTACCCGCTGGACGCGGTGCACAACTTGAACCCCAGCGACGCCACGCTGCAGATCCTCAGAGCGTTTCAGCGTCGCCTGTAGTTCACGCGCCTCAGCCCTGGTCGCCACCGCCCACCGGCATGACCATGCCGGTGATATAGGACGCCTCGTCGCTGGCCAGGAACAGAATGGCGCCCGCCTGCTCATCCAGCGTGCCATAGCGCTTCATCAAACTGCTGTCGAGGGTCTGATCGACGATCTGCTGATACCAGGCCTTCTCTTGCTCACTCTGCTCGGCACTGTTGCGCGGAATAACCCGTGGCGGCGCTTCGGTGCCGCCAGGTGCAGTGGCGTTGACCCGAACACCGCGACCGGCGGTTTCGAACGCCAGGCAAGCGGTCAGCGCATTCACCCCGCCCTTTGCTGCGCCGTACGGCACACGGTTGACGCTACGGGTGGCGATCGACGAAACGTTGACGATCGCGCCACTGCCCTGCTGCAACATGTACGGCAATGCCGCATGGCAGCACCACAAGGTCGGAAACAGCGAACGGCGTACCTCGGCCTCGATCTGCGACGGATCGTAATGCTCGAACGGCTTGGTCCAGATGGTCCCGCCGACGTTATTGACCAGCACATCGAGACGACCAAAACGCTCCACGGCGCTTTGCATGACCCGGTTGCATTCGTCGTATTGCTCAAGGTCGGCGGTCAGGGCCAGGACCTCGCTGTGCTGGGCCAATTGCTGTTGAAGCTCGAAGACCAATTCTGAGCGATCGACCAGGATCAGCTTCGCCCCTTCCGCCGCCATGCGTTCGGCCACGCGCCGACCGATGCCTTGGGCAGCCCCGGTGATCAGCGCGACTTTGTCGTGGAATCTGTTCATGGAGAGAAAACCTCACGCCGCGCTGGCAGCAAATTTTTCGTAGTAGAAATTCGCAGGCTTGATGCCTTGCTCGCCGATGTATTTGCTGACTGCCTCCACCATCGGCGGCGGGCCGCACAGGTACACGTCGACGTCGCCGTCGTTCAGATGCTTGGGTTGAATGTGCTGGGTCACGTAGCCCTTGAGCGGGTGCTGGCTGTCGGGACTCGCCACGCAAGCGCTGTAGCTGAAGTTGGGAATGCGTGCGGCGAAGGCTTCCAGGCGATCGAGTTCCACCAGGTCGAAATCGTGGGTCACACCGTAGATCAGGTGCAGCGGGTGTTCACTGCCCTGCTCGGCGATCTTCTCCAGCATCGCGGTGAACGGCGCCAGCCCGGTCCCGCCCGCCAGCAGCAGCAACGGCCGACGGATATCGCGCAGATAGAAACTGCCCAGGGGACCTGCCAGGCTCATGCTGTCGCCAGCCTTGGCCATGCCGGTGAGGAAGCTGCTCATCAGGCCGCCAGGCACGTTGCGAATCAGGAAACTGACTTCACCGTCGCGCTGCAGCGAGCTGAACGAATAGGCGCGGGTCTGCTCGCTGCCGGGAATGCCCAGGTTCACATACTGGCCTGGCAGGAACGCCAGCTTGCTCAAGGACTCACTCTTGATCGACAGGGCAATGGTGCTGTCGGACAACTGGCGCACGGCGCTGATGGTGGCGTCGTAGCTGGCCTGGCGGGTGCGGCAGACATCCGAGGACACCGGCACCCGCACCACGCAATCGCTCTTGGCGCGCATCTGGCAGGTCAGGACATAGCCTTGCCCGGCTTCTTCAGGGCTGAGGGCGTCTTCGATGTATTCCTCGCCCAGATCGTAGCTGCCCGCTTCGGCAAAACACTTGCAGGTGCCGCAGGCGCCGTCACGGCAGTCCAGCGGAATATTGATGCCCTGGCGGTACGCGGCATCGGCCACGGTCTCGCCGACATTGGCGTCGATGAACCGGGTGACGCCGTCTTCAAAATTGAACGCAATGGAATGGGTCATGACGGCAGCCTCACAAGTGGTAAACATCGATGACCTGGCGAACGTAGTCGTTCTTCAGGATCACTTTCTTGGCCAAGATCTGCGTGTTTTCACCGCGCACATCGAGGGTGTAGAAACTGCTGCCGAAATAGCTGTCGACGGTCTTGTAGCGAAAGCTCAGGGTGTGCCAGTTGAAGCGCACCTTGCACAACCCGTCGGCTTGTTCGAGCAGCTCGATGTTGCTGATGTTGTGGGACGTGCGGGTGTCCGGCACGCTGGCACTGGAACGCTCGGTCTTGATGCGGAAGATGCGGTCTTCCAGGCCGGTGCGGTTGCCGTACCAGATCAGCGAGATTTCCCGCTGCGGGTCTTCCGTCAGTTCGTCGTTGTCGTCCCAGGACGGCATCCAGAACGTCGCGTCGGGGGCGTACAGTTCCAGCCACTCATCCCACTGGCGGTCGTCGAGGTAGCGCGCTTCGCGGTAGAGGAAATCGCGCACGGAATCATAAGAAATGGTCATTGCACGTCCTCCACGGCGATCAGTTTCGACTGCTCGACAGCCAGGGCCTTGAGCATGGTCTGCTGCCAGTACTTGTGTTGCAGCACGAACAGGCCTTCGTCTTCGGTGCGCACGCCGCTGAGCAGCGGATGCAGGTCAATTTCCCTGGCTGCCTCATCGGCGCCTTCGATCCAGTGTTCGGCGCCACGGGACATGTCGTTCCAGGTGGTGACGCTGCCCTGGTAACTGGTCTGGCAGGAGCGGAACTCTTCCAGATCGTCCGGCGTGGCCATGCCACTGACGTTGAAGAAGTCTTCGTACTGACGAATTCGGCTCGAACGCGCGTGATCGCTTTCGCCTTTGGGGGCGATGCAATAGATGGTGATCTCCGTGCGGTTGACCGAGATCGGCCGGGCGATACGGATCTGCGAGCTGAACTGATCCATCAGGTACACGTTGGGGTACAGGCACAGGTTGCGCGAGTTCTCGATCATCCAGTCGGCGCGAGCCTTGCCGAAGTCCTGGGCGAGTTCATCGCGACGTTCGTACAGTGGACGGTCCTCGGGGTTGGCCCACCGGGTCCAGAGCAGCATGTGACCCTTGTCGAAGGAATAGAAACCACCGCCCTGCTTGGCCCAGCTGCCGGCGCTCATGGTCGGGTTTTCGTCACCGGCTTCGCGCTGTTTGCGCTGGTTCTGGGTGGCGGCGTAGTTCCAGTGCACGGAGCTGACGTGGTAACCGTCGGCACCGTTTTCGGCGGTAAGTTTCCAGTTGCCTTCGTAGATGTAGCTGGAAGAACCGCGCAGCACCTCCAGGCCATCGGTGGACTGATCGACGATCATGTCGATGATCTTCGCCGACTCGCCCAGGTGCTCGACCAGCGGCACCACATCCGCCTTGAGGCTGCCGAAGAGGAAACCGCGATAGGACTCGAAGCGCGCGACTTTGGTCAGGTCATGGGAGCCTTCGCAGTTGAAGCTCGACGGGTAGCCGGCGTTGGCCGGGTCTTTGACCTTGAGCAACTTGCCGGAGTTGCTGAACGTCCAGCCATGGAACGGGCAGGTGTACGAGCTTTTGTTGCCGGACTTGTGCCGGCACAGGGTCGCGCCGCGATGACTGCAGGCATTGATGAACGCGTTCAGCACACCCTCCTTGTTGCGCGCGATGAAGATCGACTGGCGCCCCATGGTGGTGGTGTAGAAATCGTTGACGTTGGGGATCTGGCTTTCGTGCGCCAGGTACAGCCAGTTGCCTTCGAAGATGTGTTCCATCTCCAGATCGAACAACCGGGGGTCGGTGAACATCTCACGCTTGCAGCGGTAGATGCCCTGCTCTGGATCGTCTTCAAGCAGGGAATGCAAATATTCAGGTCGCAGGGTCATGGCCGCCGCCTCCATTGTTATTGTTCAGGCAGGACCAATGCTAAGACGCAGGTATGTGACGGACTATCCGCGGGGTGCAGACCTTTATCCGTTTTGTGCAGAGGGTGATGCGAAGCTAAACCTGTGGCTAGCCACTTCCTGTGGCGAGGGGATTTATCCCCGCTCGGCTGCGCAGCAGTCGTAAAACCTGCCTATGCGGTGTGCCAGGCAAAATGCTGGGGGTCGCTTCGCAACCCAACGGGGATAAATCCCCTCGCCACAGGACAATGTCGCCCGGCAGGTTTCAGTGCCGGCGCTTGAGGGTATCGGACGGCAACTCACCGAACTGCTTGCGGTAGCTGTCGGAGAATCGCCCCAGGTGCAGGAAGCCGTAGTCCATCGCCACCTCCGTAACGTTGCGCACGTTGCAGGTCGGGTCGCTCAGGCAAGCATTGATACGTTCCAGACGTTTCTGGCGCAGGTAGTTTTTCGGCGTCAGGCCGGCATTGCGTTCGAACAGGCCATACAACGAACGCAAACTCATGTGCGCCTGGCGCGCCAGTTCCTCGCTGTCGATGTCCCGCTTGAGATTGCTCGCGATATAGTCGGCAATGGCCTCGAAGGTGGCGGTCTGGGATCCGAGTTCGAGGCGGCTGACGTTGGTCTTCATCAGGCTGAGCATCTTGCTGACGATGATCTGCGCGTAATGTTCCTGCACCCGGGGAATCTGCTCGGTGGCCTCGGCCTCCTGGCAAATCATCGCCAGCAGGTTGACGAAGCCTTCCAGCTCATTGAGCTGATAGCGGTTCTCGAGAAACCGCACGCCTTGCCCCGGATAGCGCCAGCGCTGCTCATCGCAGACGGACTCGAACAAGCGGGTCGGGACTTTGAGGATGAATTTTTCGCAATCGGCGGAATACGTCAGGTCCACCGGATCGTCGGGGTTGATCAGCAGCAATTCGCCAGGGGCGAAGTAGTGTTCCTGGCCGTGACCGCGCCACAGGCAGTTGCCGCGCAGCAGCACTTGCAGGTGGTAAATGTTCTCCAGCGCGCCGGAGGTCACCCGCACACTGGCGCCGTAGCTGATGCGGCACAGGTCGAGACTGGCGAATTTCCGATGATCGAGGCTGGCCAGCGGCCGGCCGGCGCGGGGCATGAGGATGCAATGGTTGCCGACATGCTGATTGACGTAGCCCGACACCGCGTAGGGGTCGGCATGGTCGAATACTCTGCTGCGCTGACTCAACAGTTGAGTTTGCATCATCGGGTCACTCTCATTGTTGTTATAGGGTGCATCAGGTCATTCTAAGGCAGTACTTGCAGCGCTGTGTCAGTGGACTGACCTGTGGGCCTTTCTCAATGAAACCTGTAGGAGCGAGCATGCTCGCGATGGGCTTGAGGACGCCGCGGGGGTTCAGGTACCCAACGTCATCGTTAGCGACCATCGCGAGCATGCTCGCTCCTACAGTGAATCAGGACAATCAGTCCTCCAGTGCGCGAACCCGCTCGTGGCGCTGTTGCTCTTCGGGCTGGGCGGTCGACTGCAGGGTGAAATCGAACTCGATTTCGGCAAAACGACCGCTGACACCGTAGGCCTCCGCACGCTGCTGATCATCGCTGAACGTGATTTTGGCGATCAGCTCGTCACGGGTGGCGTAGGCAAAATCGTCGTGCAGGTACTTTTCGCCATCCAGGTTGATCTGGGTGGTCAGGTGACGATGGTCCGGTGCGGAGATGAAGAAGTGCACGTGCGCCGGACGCTGGCCGTGACGGCCCAGTTGATCGAGCAGTTGCTGGGTCGGGCCGTCCGGTGGGCAGCCGTAGCCCGACGGCACGATGCTGCGGAAACGGTAGCGGCCTTCGGCGTCTGTGACGATGCGGCGACGCAGGTTGAATTCCGATTGCGTGGTATCGAAGTACGAGTAGGTGCCGCCAGTGTTGGCGTGCCACACGTCCACCACGGCGCCCGCCAGGGGTTCGCCAGCGGTGTTGAACACCCGGCCTTGCATGAACAGGGTCACACCTGGATCGACACCGTCATCCAGACGCGCTTCGCCTTGCGACAGCGGTGCACCGGCCACGTACAGCGGGCCTTCGATGGTGCGCGGGGTGCCACCGGATTTACCGGCCTGCTCGTCTTCGGCGTCCATCAGCAGGTCGAGGTAATGCTCCAGGCCCAGGCCGGCCACCACCAGTCCAGCCTCCTGGCGCGCACCCAGCACGTTCAGGTAGTTGACCGCTTTCCAGAACTCTTCCGGGGTCACGGCGAGGTCTTCGATGATGTTCACCGAATCACGCAGGATGCGGTAGATCAGCGCTTTGGTGCGCGCATCACCGGCATCGTTATGCAGGCCGCTGGCTTCTTCGAGAAATTTCTGTACTTCGGCAGTGTGGGAAATCTTGACGTTCATTTTATGTGTTCCTCATCTTGTAATTATTGGCATGGCGAACTGAACAGGCTGGGTTCAGCGGTCATCCTCGCGAATAGACGAAGGATGCCGGCACATCGCGGTGACTTCGATCGCCATGTACGGATACAGCGGCAATTGCATGAGCGAATCGTGCAGTTCCTGAACGCTGTCGACATCGAACACGCTGTAGTTGGCATAGTGACCGGCGATGCGCCACAGGTGACGCCACTTGCCCTGCTCTTGCAGGCGCTGGGCCAGGGCCTTCTCGTCGGCCTTGAGTTTGGCGGCCGCTTCGGGATTCATGTCGACCGGCAGGTTCACGGTCATTTTTACGTGGAACAGCATAATGCTCTCCTCAGGCTTGATGAATGGTCTTGTCGCGACGGAAAAACGCCAGGCGCTCCTCGTCCAGGCTCAGGCCCAGACCCGGCGTTTTGGGCACATGCAGTTCGAAATCGCGATAGACCAAAGGCTCACTGAGAATGTCTTCGGTCAGCAGCAGCGGACCGAACAGCTCGGTGTCCCACGCCAGTTTGTTCAGGGTGACAAAGGCATGGGCCGAAGCCATGGTGCCGATTCCACCTTCGAGCATGGTACCGCCGTACAGGGCGATACCGGCCGCTTCGGCGATGGAGGCGGTGCGCAACACGGCGCGCGGGCCGCCATTCTTGGCGATCTTCAGGGCAAATACCGATGCCGCGCCTTCGCGAGCCAGGTTGAATGCATCTTCCACGCATTCGATGGATTCGTCGGCCATGATCGGCGCCGGGCTCATGGCATTCAGGCGTGCCATGCCGGCGCGGTTGTTGCGCGAGATCGGCTGTTCGATCAGGTCGATGCCATTGGTTCCCAGGATCCGGCAGGCGCGCAACGCCACCGCTTCATCCCAGGCCTGATTGACGTCGACCCGCACGCTGGCGCGATCGCCAAGGGCTTTCTTGATCGCAATCACGTGGGCCAGGTCGCGATTGACCTCGCCAGCACCGATTTTCAGTTTGAAGATGCGGTGGCGGCGCAGGTCGAGCATTTTTTCCGCTTCGGCGATGTCCTTTTCGGTATCGCCGCTGGCCAGGGTCCAGGCCACGGGCAGCGAGTCACGCACGCGGCCGCCGAGCAATTCGCTGACCGGCAGACCGAGGCGCTTGCCCTGGGCGTCGAGCAAAGCGGTTTCGATACCTGACTTGGCGAAGGTATTGCCACGGATACTGCGTTCCAGGCGCAACATCACGGCATTGACATTGCCGCTGTCCTGGCCGATCAACAGCGGCGCGAAGTGCTTGTCGATGTTGGTCTTGATGCTGTCAGGGCTTTCGTTGCCATAAGCCAGGCCACCGATGGTGGTGGCTTCGCCGATGCCTTCAATGCCATCGGCGCAGCGCACGCGAATGACCACCAGTGTCTGGTTCTGCATGGTGTGCATCGCCAGCTTGTGCGGGCGGATGGTCGGCAGATCGACGATGATCGTCTCGATCGATTCAATGGCTGTAGCAAGCATTTCGATACCCGTCAGGTTCTTGAAGTTCTGGCCTGATTCTCATACGGCTTTTTCCGGGCGGCCAATATAGAATTGGTCTGGCTTGATACCTTCAAGGTATGCAACCGCTCGACATCCGGAGGCTCCATGGAACTGCGTCACCTGCGTTACTTTCAGGTGTTGGCTCAAACCCTCAATTTCACCCGCGCCGCCGAACGGCTGCACATCGCCCAGCCGCCCTTGAGCCGGCAGATCCAGCAACTGGAAGATGAACTGGGGGTGATGCTGCTCGAGCGTGGCCGACCGCTGAAGCTGACCGACGCCGGGCGTTTTTTCCATGAGCACTCCACCGCCCTGCTCGACCAGCTGCACAAGGTCTGCGACAACACGCGGCGCATCGGCCTGGGGGAAAAGACCTGGCTGGGTATTGGCTTTGCGCCATCGACGCTCTACGGCGTGCTGCCGGAACTGATTCGCCGCTTGCGTAGCGGCGAACCGCTGGAACTGGAACTCGGGCTGTCGGAGATGACCACGCTGCAGCAGGTACAGGCGCTCAAGGCCGGGCGCATCGACGTCGGCTTCGGCCGCATCCGCATCGACGACCCGGCCATCGTCCAGACCGTGCTCACCGAAGACCGCCTGGTGGCCGCCCTGCCCGCCGGTCACCCGCTGCTGGCTGGGCCCGTCAGCCTGCGCGACCTGGCCAAGGAGCCCTTCGTGCTGTACCCCGGCAACCCGCGCCCCAGCTATGCCGACCACGTGATCGCACTGTTCGAATCCTATGGGGTGAGCATTCATGTGGCGCAATGGACCAACGAGTTGCAGACGGCGATCGGGCTGGTGGGCGCCGGGATAGGGATCACGCTGGTGCCGGCCTCGGTGCAGTTGCTGCACCGCGACGACATCGGTTTCACCCCGCTGCTGGAAGACAACGCCACCTCACCGATCATTCTCAGTCGGCGGGTGGGCGACGTGTCACCGGGGTTGAACCATTGCCTGCGAATGATCGATGAACTATTGCCACAGGCCATCATGCCCTTGTAGGCGCGTGAGTCTTCAACCAGCAAACGCCCGGCGACCGGCGCTCATCTCGGTGTGCAATTTCAATGGCTATTGTCTTTCCAGATCCAGTTCCAGATCCCCGGCAATTGCGCCGGCTGTGAACTGTCGCGCAGCGTACGCGCCATGGCGGCCCGTTGCAGCGCGGTGGTGTCGTCGTAAAACGCCATTGGGGCGGTCCTCACCCCCGTCGCCCGGGCACTGTCGAGAAGGATTTGCAGGTATTCGCGGGTATGCCGTGCGGTGTAGCGATTGAGGTCGTGGAAAGTCACCACCACCGGAATCACCCCGTCCACCACCGGCAGCTCGCCTCGGGCAATGCGTTCGCGCACTTCGGACATCGAACGCAGCATATGGGCGCGGCGCAAGGGGCTGGCGTTGAAGCCCCAGATCTTGCCGTCGTTGGCGCTCAGGTCGGTCAGCAGCACATGCAGGCCATGCTGCTGATAAGCGGCGAAGGTGCGTTTGTCGTAGCTCCAGAATGGCGGGCGCACCAGGGTCGGCGGCGCACCGGTAATCGCGGCGATGTCGGCACAACCCTCGGTGAGCGCCTGTTCCAGTTCTTGCGCGTCCAGAGAGCGATGATTGGTGTGCGAAGGCGTCGCCGTGTGGAAGGCCAGAATGTGCCCGGCATCGCGCTCGCGGTGCATGACCGCACGCCCGATTTCACTGGCGCCGGCCCGTGAGGCGCGGGTCTGCACGAAAAACACCGCCTTGATGCCAGGTTGCAGAGGATTGATCGCCAGGCTGTCGAGCACGGTCTCGGTCGGGTTCCAGAAACTCGAGGCGCTGGGGCCATCGTCGAACGTCAGCAGAAAGCGGATCGGTGGTTGCGCGCGCAACCCTTGTTCTGTTTGCGGCGTCATTTCAATGGGTGCGGCGATACAGCCCAGCAGACCGACTGCCATGGCGAACCCCGATAGAACCTTGAGCAACTGTTTCATATTTTGCCTTGGGCCAGACCCCACAGCGGCGGGCCGAGGTTGGATAAGGTACACAGTGTTTGGTTCCGGCGCTCGCCCAAACATCTATGCTGAACACTCCAGCCGGAGGGTTCGATCAATGTGCGGACGATTGTCGCAATACCGGGGCATTCACGATTTCGTGGCGGTGCTGAGCATTCCCGACGCCTTGATCAACCACGTCGGCGATCAGCCACTGGCCCGCTACAACGCCGCGCCGACCACCCAGCTCGCGCTGTTGCACCTGGAGAGCGATGGTCTGCACGCCGACCCGCAGCGCTGGGGCTGGCGACCGCACTGGGCTAAGGATCGTGCGGCGCCGATCAATGCGCGCGTCGAGAAAGTCGCCCACGGCCCGTTCTTTCGAGCGATCTGGCCCCATCACGCCATCTGCCCGGTCGACAACTGGTTCGAATGGGTCGATGCCGGGGACGGCACGCGGCAACCCTGGCTGATTCGCCGACGTGACCAAGGGCCGGTCTTCTGCGCGGCGATCGGGCAATTCCCGGTGGGCAGTGCGGCCCCCAGGGACGATGACGGCTTTGTCATCATCACCGCCGATAGCGCGGGCGGCATGCTGGACGTTCATGATCGCCGACCGGTGGTGTTCAGCGCAGAACTGGCGCGCGAATGGCTGGACCCGGCGACACCCAGGGAACGTGCCGAGCAGATGGTGATTCTACAGGGGGAAGGTAGTGATGCTTTTGACTGGTACAGGGTTGACAAGGCAGTTGGGAATGTCAGGAATCAGGGGGCCGTGTTGATTGAGGCTTTCAAGGCATGACACATATAGGTCATGATCAACGAGTTGAACGCCTGGATCGACAGGAATCTGGGTTATCGGGCCGCCCACCCCGACTTCCCGCATTTACTGTGTAGGAGCGAGCATGCTCGCGATGGTCGTTAACGATGACGAGGGCTGCATGGATGAACGCGGCGCCCTCACGTCCATCGTCGGAACGCCGCCCGGAGCATGCTCGCTCCTACAGTTACAGGGTTCGCAGGTCGCTCAGAACTTACGGTCAGGCTCCGACAACTCCTTGCCATCATCGGGATGTTTCCAGTCCGGCGTCGAACGCTTCTGCTGCTCGATTTCTTCCTCCGTCGGTTCATCCATGTCTTCTTCGGGATCCGGTTTCTTTTGCTCTATTGCCATGTGTTCACCTCTCTTCCTGAAGGGATCGGTCATCATTTTTAAGCGTAGGACAGTTTCCCCTTCCCGGCTCACGGCCACCCACGCAGCAAAAAGAAAAAGCCCATGCTCAACAGCATGCTGAGCAAGGTGTTGCGGGTGTACAGCACCAGGCCGATGGCCACCAGCGAACTGATCAGGTAGGGGTTGTCCCATTGCAGATTCAGTTGCTTGTCCGGCATGAACACGATCGGCCCGCAGATCGCGGTCAACATGCCCGGCACGGCGAAACCCAGGAACTGCCGGGCATTGCTGCTCAGGCGTACCGGCAGACGCGGTTCCAGGAAGACATAGCGGTTGAGAAATACCAGAACGCCCATGCCGATAATCACTGCCCAGACCATCATGTGCGCACTCCCTGGAATTTGTTGCAGATAAAACCGGCGGTCGTGCCTGCCAGTCCCGCCAGCACCAGGGCCGAGCCCCATTGCCAATAGCTGAACAGCACCGAGCAGAACAGCGAAACCGCGACACAGACCACGGTCGGCACGTTGCGCACCACCGGGGTGATCAGGGCGATGAAGGTGGCCGCGATGGAGAAGTCCAGCCCCAGGTGTTCCAGGCCCGGAATGCTGCTGCCCAGCACGATGCCCGCCAGGGTGAAGAGGTTCCAGGCAATGTAGAACGTCAGGCCGACACCCAGGGCGTACCAGCGATTGAACTGTTGCTTGTCGTGCTGGCTGGTCAGGGCGAACAGTTCATCGGTGAGCAAAAAGCCCAACCCCGCTCGCCAGCGACCCGGCAACGGCGAGATTACCGAACGCAGGCTCATCCCGTAGAGCAAATGCTGGGAGGTCAGCAACACGGTGGTCAGCAGGATCGAAAAGATCCCGGCCCCGCCCTTGAGCATGCCGATGGCCACTAACTGGGCGGCGCCGGCAAACACGATGCTCGACAAGCCCTGGCCTTGCAGGGGCGTGAGGTTGGCTTCGATGGCCATAGAACCGGCCAGCAGGCCCCAGGGCGCCGTCGCCAGGGATAACGGCATGATCGCCACGGCGCCACGCAAGAATGCGCTGCGCGGCATAAGTGATTTGGACATAACGCTCTGCAACCAGGGAAAGACCTGAGACTGTGCCAGCAGTCACGGCCAATGGCTTGAACAATCTTGCGCACTTGGGCCATTCATCGGATGGCTGCTGCGTCGCCCAACATGACGGCGCTGCATTTTCCTGATGTTCGTGATTGACAAACAGCGCGCCCCGATGCAACGCAGCAGCGATGCCATGGTGAGGCGTTTAAAGGAGGTGCTCGGTGCGCTGGGCAGCGACAATCGATAGCGCCAGGCACCCGCCCGAGTACCATGGAGCGATACGACTGACGCGCCTGGGGGTCGACATGCTCTACCGAATCGCCGCCGATGGGCTGGTGCTGTTTCACCTGGCGTTCATTGTGTTCGTTGTGTTCGGCGGGCTGCTGGTCCTCAAATGGCAGCGCCTGATCCTGTGGCACCTGCCCGCCGCCGTCTGGGGCGTGGCGGTGGAGGTGTTCCACCTGCCTTGCCCACTGACGCACTGGGAAAACCTGATGCGCCAGGCGGCGGGGCAAACCGGTTACGGCGGTGGTTTTATCGAACATTACGTGTGGCCGATCATTTACCCGGCCGGGCTGACACCGGCCATTCAGATTGGACTGGGCAGCGCGGTACTGGTGGTGAACGTGCTGGTCTATCTTCGATTGATCCGGCACAAGAAACGGCGGCGGCTATTGTAACCGTCAAACACGAGGGTTCGGCCCATGCTGTCGACTGAAGACCTGACACTGCTGCAAGCGATCCGCGAGACCGGCAGCCTGTCGCGGGCCGCGGCCTACCTCGGCAAGGCGCCGTCTACGGTGTCCTACGCCGCGCGGCAACTGGAAGAACGCTTCGATGCCTTGCTGTTCGATCGCCGGCGCTATCGCCTGCAACTCACCCCGGCCGGTGAATTGCTGGTCAACGAAGCGGCGCGACTGATGCAGGATGTCTCGCGCCTGACCCAACGGGTGCAACAAGTGGCCAACGGCTGGGAGAGTCGACTGTGGATCGTCACCGATGAACTGCTGGAGTTCGAAACCCTGCTCCCGGTGATCCACGAGTTCGATGCGCTGGGCTCCGGCGTACCGCTGCGTATCACCCAGGAGGTGCTCCGGGGCGTCTGGGAGGCTCTGCGTGAAGGCCGCGCGGACCTGATCATCGGCGCCACCAACGAGCCTCCGGCCATCGCGTCCCTGCGCTGGATGCAACTGGGGGAAATGGAGTGGGTATTCGCCGTCTCGCCCAGGCACGCGTTGGCCAAGGCCAGCGAACCGATTACCCGCGTCATGGTGGCGCAGCACCGGGCGATCGTCGTGGCGGACTCGTCCCGGGCCAGCGAAGGCAGTACTTACGGTGTCTCGGGTGGCCAATCGGTGCTGGCAGTGCCGACCATGCGCGCGAAAATTCTCGCCCAGTGCGACGGCCTCGGCGTGGGCTGGCTGCCCAGGCATCGGGTCGGCTCGTTGTTGAACAATGGCTCGCTGGTTGAAAAGCAGATGGCCGACCCGCGCGAGCCGAACATTCTGTATGCCGGCTGGCGCGGCGATCACGACGGACGGGCATTGGGCTGGTGGCTGGAAAAGCTCAAGCAGTCGTACCTTTGCACCCGACTGGTACAAGGCAGCGACCGGTTTGCCTGAGCCTCAGTTGGCAATCACGCTCATGTTGCGCCCGCTGGCCTTGGCCACGTACAGCGCCTTGTCGGCTGCCCCGATCAGCTCGCTGGTCTGGGCTTGTGACGCCGGATCGTAACCGCAAACACCCACGCTGACCGTCACCTTGCCATCAGGACTTTCACTGTGCAGCAAGCCGGCTGCCTGGACCGCATGACGAATTTTCTCCGCCAGCAGAAATGCCCCGACGTAGTCAGTCCCCGGCAGTACCACGGCAAACTCCTCGCCACCAAAGCGGGCAGCCAGATCGCCAGGGCGCCTGATGTGCTCGGTAATGAGCGCAGCGATCTTGCGCAGGCACTCATCACCGGCCAGGTGGCCGTAGCGATCGTTGAACGGCTTGAAGTGATCGACATCGATCATCAGCAGCGCCAGACCCGTCACATTGTGCCGGGCGCGGCCCATTTCCGCCTGGATGAACAGATCGAACTGGCGTCGGTTGGCCAGGCCCGTGAGCGCGTCTTCCAACGCCAGCAACTCAAGGTTGCGATTGAGTTCGAGTAGCCTCTCCTGAGTGCCGAGCAACTCGCCCTGGATGCGATCCTGCTTCTTCATCAACCTGATCAGGCGATAGCCGAGCAGCCCCAGTACCCCGAGCAGCAGCGCGACGATGCCCGCACTGAGCAAGGACTCCTGGCGCCAGCCAGCCAGCACCTCGTCCTTGTTGAGCGCGGCAAAGACGATCAGCGGATAACCCTCGACCCGGCGAAAGCCCACGACCCGCTCCACGCCATCCATGATGGACCTGACGGTAGCCGTCCCCGAACTGCCCTGTGGCAGGAGCCGGGTGAACAACGGACTCTTGGCCAGGCTGGTGCCGATGTCCGCCTCGTGAAACGGCCGGCGCACGATGATCCTGGCATCGTCGGCGATCAGGTTGATCACACCGTTGTTGCCCATGTCGATGCCATCGTAAAGCTGCAGGAAATGGCTGAGATAGATCGTGGCCAGCGCCACGCCGGCGAAACTGCCGTCCGGATGATTGATGCGGCGCGACACCGTCATGATCCATTCGCCGCTGGAGCGGCTCCTGATCGAAGAGCCGATGTGCGGTCCGCGGTCGGTATGATCGCGATGATAGATGAAATACTCGCGGTCGGAATTGTTCGCTACCCCCACCTCGGCGCCGTTGGAGTTGGCGATCCATTTACCGGTTTGGTCATAGACGAACAGCCCATGGACCTGGCTTAACTCACTGCGCTGGGCGCTGAGCAAGCGTTGCAGGCGATTGAGCCGACCCTGGTCGATACCGTCGTTCTCCAGACGATCGACCAGGGTGAACAGCAGCGTGTCGGCTTGCTTGATCGCCGCCTGTGCTTGCGAGGCCAGGGTCTGCGCAAGGTTGGACATCGCCACTTCCTTGTCATGCAGATGGTACTGGCGTGAGCTCCAGGTTTCCCAGATCACGATCACCGCCATCGACAGGCATACGGCAATCATCAGCGTCACGGCCGAGCGAGTCTTGAGCCTTGCGAGGCCCGGCCGGTTTTTTTCGATACGCTCGTTAATAGACGGATGCCCCATGACGTTCGCTCCTTGAATCGAATGAAAAGGCCTTTGCTTGCTGCTCCATAGGTCTATCGCGCAGCCCGCTTCAGCGCGTCCAGCCAGGCCGGGGCCAGTCGCGTCTGCCGGGTATCAATGCCCAACGCTTCCATCCGTGCCTGGTGCTGCTGCATCTCCCGGTGCAACTGCGCATCATCGCTGGAGTTACCGTCCAGTTGATGCATCTGACTCAATCCCAGGTGATAGAAGCGCAAAAGCTTCATGGCGTTCGGATCCCCCGCCGCCACAGCAGCCTTGAGGTGGTGCATGACGTTGGTGATGCTCATCAGGCTGCGCTTGAGCTGCCAGCTGTAGACCGCCGGCGCCATCCACTCCTGGCGCCAGAACAGCTTGCGCATCAACGCGGCCATGACCAATACCGCGGCAAACACCCCGCCGATGTTGAAGCGTAGATTGTCCCCTCCGGGCTCGCCGAACACCGTCACCGCCGCGGTGGACAGGGCCATCGCCAGCGCGAGGAAGATCAGCGCGATCATCACCGTGCTGCGCCGCGTCCGTTGCCGATAGTCGTCGGCGTTCATCGGCTGGATTTCGAACATGACGTCGGGATTCCTTGGCTTCAATGGTAAAAAGGGTCGCAGTGCAAAAAGACCGCGGGCCATTATCGCCTCTGCGACGGATTTAGCTATGCTGGGGCTCCTTTTCATCTATACATCATCAAAAGGAGGACATGGCGAGACCGCGCAGTTCGTGCCATCTTCTTTCATGGATACTCTCTATTCGGATGCCATTCGTTGTTTCTGCGCGCGGATGACATCGTTTTAAGGATCATTGAATGACCCAACGACAAGTAATCAATGCTTCGGTCAGCCCCAAAGGCAGCCTGGAAACACTCTCTCAACGGGAAGTCCAGCAACTGAGCGAAGCCGGATCCGGCAGCACCTACGACATCTTCCGCCAATGCGCCCTGGCCATCCTCAACACCGGCGCCCACGTCGATAACGCCAAGACCATCCTCGAAGCCTACAAGGACTTCGAAATCCGCATTCACCAGCAAGACCGCGGCGTACGCCTGGAACTGCTGAACGCCCCGGCCGACGCGTTCGTCGACGGCGAAATGATTGCCAGCACCCGTGAAATGCTGTTCAGCGCCCTGCGCGACATCGTCTACACCGAAAACGAACTCGACAGCCAACGCATCGACCTGAGCACCTCCCAGGGTATCAGCGACTATGTTTTCCACCTGCTGCGCAACGCCCGCACGCTGCGCCCCGGCGTCGAACCGAAGATCGTAGTGTGCTGGGGCGGTCACTCGATCAATACCGAAGAATACAAATACACCAAGAAAGTCGGCCACGAACTGGGCCTGCGCAGCCTGGACGTGTGCACCGGTTGCGGCCCCGGCGTGATGAAAGGCCCGATGAAAGGCGCCACCATCGCCCATGCCAAACAGCGTATCCACGGCGGGCGTTACCTTGGCTTGACCGAACCCGGGATCATCGCCGCCGAAGCGCCGAACCCGATCGTCAACGAACTGGTGATCCTGCCGGACATCGAGAAGCGCCTGGAAGCCTTCGTCCGCGTCGGCCACGGCATCATCATCTTCCCCGGCGGTGCCGGTACCGCCGAAGAGTTCCTGTACCTGCTCGGCATCCTGATGCATCCGGACAACCAAGGCCTGCCCTTCCCGGTCATCCTCACCGGGCCGAAACATGCCGCCCCCTACCTCGAACAGCTTGACGCATTCGTCGGCGCCACCCTGGGCGAGGCCGCCAAGAAGCACTACGAGATCATCATCGACGATCCGGCTGAAGTCGCCCGACAGATGACCCAGGGCCTCAAGGCGGTCAAACAGTTCCGTCGCGAACGCAACGACGCGTTCCATTTCAATTGGCTACTGAAGATCGACGAAGGCTTCCAACGCCCGTTCGACCCAACCCACGAAAACATGGCCAACCTCAAGCTGAGCCGCGACCTCCCGGCCCACGAACTGGCCGCCAACCTGCGCCGTGCGTTCTCCGGCATCGTCGCCGGCAACGTCAAGGACAAGGGCATCCGCCTGATCGAAAAACACGGCCCGTACCAGATCCGTGGCGATGCGGCCGTCATGCAGCCGCTGGATCAACTGCTCAAGGCCTTCGTCGCCCAGCACCGGATGAAACTGCCGGGTGGTGCGGCTTATGTACCGTGTTATCAAGTGGTTGCGTAATCAAGTTAACGTTAATAGTTAAACGCGAGCCGAAGCCAATGCTTCGGCTCGCTGTTTCCAGGGACAGGTGAATCAACACAGAGTTTGATCGAGATGCAGGGGAAGGCGTGAGGGATTGGAGGCGGCACATACCCTGTAGGAGCCAGCGGTGCGGCGATCCGACTTGCCAGCGAGGGCGCCAGAAGTGGACGGCAGCTTCAGTGCAGGCTAAAAAGTAACGTTACCGGTGCTGCGTTTGGGGCATTACCCGACTCTCCAGAGCACTCAAGACATCCCCTGAAAACCCGGCAAAAAAGGAGTTTGCAACGTGACTGAAAATACACAAACAAAAGGACCCGCCTCGTACTTCCCTTCAATCGAAAAAAAGTACGGGCACCCGGTCACCCACTGGCTTGATCTGCTCAAGACCGTCAGCAGCAGGAAGCACATGGAAATGGTCGCCTGGCTCAAGTCCGAGCACGGCTTGGGTCATGGCCACGCCAACGCTCTGGTTGCCTACTACCTGGCCAGCGCGAAAAACCAGTGACAGGGCCTGGATCGGCTGCTCCCTGGCGCCCTTATCAGCACGTCGACGGGCGTCAGTCACGCGAGCTTGATGCTGCCACCCTGGATCTCGTCACGGGCGATCCGCAAGTCAATGGCGTCCTGGTTGAGCCGATGAATCAGGTTGAGCAAGCGTTGGCGCAGCACTTCGTCCTTAAGCTGTTCAGCGGCGCGCATCACATCCAGCGCCGCGCCCTCATTGTTGGCGGCGACGGAGTCGAGCAGTTTGCGCATGCTTCTTGATGGCCGATTCATGGGTCGTTCCCTGAGTTTTGGTTGAGGCGGATCATAGGCGCGCAATGTTTCGTCCATGTTGCAACCACAAAACGTTTGAACGGCTTTTCAACAGGGTTGCGTTTGCATGGGCTAATCTGCCTTCACGCTCGACAGACGTCACCGTCCCTCATAGCTCAAGGCATCGGCAATATGATCATTTCATCCGCATCCGACTATCGCGAGGCAGCGCGTCGCAAGCTTCCGCGTTTTTTGTTCGACTACATCGATGGCGGAGCCTATGCCGAGCATACGCTGAGGGCCAACAGCGCCGATCTGGCGGACGTCAGCCTGCGACAGCGCATCCTCAAGAACGTCGAAGCGTTGAGTCTTGAAACCACACTATTCGATCAAAAACTGTCGATGCCCATCGTATTGGCGCCGGTAGGACTGACAGGCATGTTCGCCCGCCGGGGTGAGGTGCAGGCGGTGAAAGCCGCCGAAAACAAAGGCATTCCACTGTGTCTGTCCACCGTGTCGGTGTGCTCGATCGAAGAAGTCCGCGCCAAAACTCGACAACCCATCTGGTTTCAGCTGTACGTGCTCAAAGACCGGGGCTTCATGAGAAACGCCCTGGAACGAGCCAAGGCTGCCGGTGTGCAGAACCTGGTGTTCACTGTCGATATGCCCACGCCCGGCGCCCGCTATCGCGATGCCCATTCGGGCATGTCCGGTCCCTATGCATCGTCGCGGCGAATGTTGCAGGCCATCACCAGACCCGACTGGGCCTTCAACGTCGGCCTCCTGGGCCGCCCACATGATCTGGGCAATGTATCGAAGTATCTCGGCAAGGCCGTTACGCTCGAAGATTACATCGGCTGGCTGGCCAACAACTTCGACCCGTCGATCAGCTGGAGCGACCTGGAGTGGATTCGCGATTTCTGGAAGGGCCCGATGATCATCAAAGGTATTCTCGATCCCGAGGACGCCAGGGATGCGGTCAGTTTTGGCGCTGACGGTATTGTCGTCTCCAACCACGGCGGCCGGCAGCTGGACGGTGTGCTCTCCACGGCCCATGCCTTGCCGCCCATCATGCAAGCGGTCGGCAATGACCTAAAGGTGCTGGTCGACTCGGGGATCCGCTCGGGGCTGGACGTGGTGCGCATGTTGGCACTGGGAGCAAAAGGGGTACTCCTGGGACGCTCCATGGCCTATGCACTGGCGGCCGATGGTCAACGCGGGGTGGAAAACATGCTGGATATTTTCGCCAAAGAAATGCGCGTGGCCATGACCCTTACGGGGGTCACCTCGATCGACCAGATCGACGAATCCATTCTGGTGCGTCATCCCCTCAAGTAAGTAGCCACCAACATTCATGACTGCCAGGAACCGTTCCATGCGCATCGCCTTGCTTTCCGATGTCCACTTGTCCGTCAATGCCCTGCCTTTCCCGGCTGTGGAGGCCGATATCCTGGTCCTGGCCGGCGACATTTCCCGACCGGCCGCCGCCATCGAGTGGGCCAGGGCATGCCCGACACCGGTGCTGTACGTGGCCGGCAATCACGAGTTTTATGGCGGTGACCTGATCTCTACCTATGAGCAGTTGCGCAGGTTGACGCAAGGCACATCGATTCACGTACTGGAACGCACGGCGCACGTTCACGACGGCGTGAGGTTCCTGGGCTGTACCCTGTGGTCCGATTATCGCCTCTTTGATCGAGCAGAAGATCGGGCGCAGGGTATCGACCTGGCCACCAGGCTGATCCGCGACTTCAGCCGCATCAAGGTTTCGCCTGATTTTCCAGACCTGTTCACGCCGGCCATTTCCCAGCTGATTTTCATGCAGACGGTCGCCTGGCTGGACGACTGTTTTGCCGCCGACTGCAGCATCCCCACGGTGGTTATTTCCCATTTCGCACCGACACGACTGAGCATCAGCCCGACGTTCGCCGATTCGCCGATCAACTCGAGTTTCGTTTCAGACCTCCAAGAGCGGATCAAGGAGTGGCAGCCCGCGCTTTGGCTGCATGGCCATACCCATGGCAGCTTCGATTACCGTATCGGCAAGACCCGGGTCATTTGCAACGCCCGGGGCTATGCCAAGGATGGGGTCAATGAAAATGCTCAATTCAACGCCGCCCATGTGATTGACCTGAACCTTTGAAAGCCTTTGCCATGATCGGTGGCAGGGCTTGCCAGCGCAAAAAGCGTATCGCACCGTGCAATGCTGGTTTTAGAATCTGTCGTGGCCAACCCACTCGCCCCTTTCGGCAGCTCCGCCAACGGACATTGACCCATGGACATCGCACCCCGTTTCATCATTCATGAAACCGCCCACTGGATCCTCAACCACCATATGTCTTCGGCGCTCCCCGGCTACCTGGTCCTGGGAACCCGGCACAATGCCAATTCACTGTCCGACCTCCCCGAGCAGGCCCTGGCCGAGATGGGCGTGCTGCTCGCCAGGATCCAGAAAACCCTGCAGTCGGAGTTGAAGCCCAAGTGGCTGTACATCAGCCGATTCGGCCATGATCCGCGCTTCCCCATCCATTTCCATTACATACCGGTGTATCCGTGGGTCGAGGACCTTTTCTGGCAGGATGAGCGCTACAGGCTGCTGGAAAACTTCGGCGCAAGCGACACCGCGCACACGCTGACCGATGGCGCGGAACTGACCCTGTTCATCTGGCGTGAATTCGGCGAGAGCCCGCAACCACCGGCCATTGAAGGACCATCGATCGACCAGGTCATCGACCGTTTGCGCACAGCCTTCAGTCCGGTGAACCAGCGCCTGCTTGTTCAAGTCGAAAGCTGACTTCGGCGATCGCGGTGCTAACATGACGGGCGTACCAGGATGCATCACTCAACGCATCCCCCATCAATAGCCGGCAGTCACCGCATGATCGAAGTCACCGAAGTTTCCATTGCCCAACTGCGCGCTGCGCTCGAATCCGGCCAGACCACCGCCGTTGCGCTGGTCCAGGCCTATCTGGCCAGGATCGATGCCTACGACACGCCCCAGACGCCTACCGCGCTCAACGCGGTGGTGGTGCGCAACCCCGATGCGTTGAAAGAGGCACAAGCCAGCGATGCCCGTCGAGCCAAGGGCCAGGCACTGGGCCCGCTCGATGGCATCCCCTATACGGCCAAGGACAGTTATCTGGTCAAGGGGCTCACCGCCGCCTCCGGCAGTCCGGCCTTCAAGGACCTGGTTGCCTATCGCGATGCATTCACCATCGAACGGCTGCGCGCCGCCGGCGCCATCTGCCTGGGCAAGACCAATATGCCGCCAATGGCCAACGGCGGCATGCAGCGTGGCGTATACGGCCGCGCAGAAAGCCCGTACAACGCCGACTACCTCACCGCCCCCTTCGCCTCGGGCTCTTCGAACGGCGCCGGGACGGCCACCGCCGCCAGTTTTGCCGCCTTCGGCCTGGCTGAAGAAACCTGGTCGAGCGGTCGCGGCCCGGCCTCCAACAATGGCTTGTGTGCCTACACGCCTTCGCGCGGGGTGATCTCGGTGCGCGGCAACTGGCCGTTGACGCCGACCATGGACGTCGTCGTGCCGTTTGCCCGAACCATGGCGGACCTGCTCGAGGTGCTCGACGTGGTGGTCGCCGATGACCCCGACACCCGCGGCGACCTGTGGCGCATGCAACCCTGGGTGCCGATTCCAGCTGTCGCTTCGGTGCGCCCTGCTTCTTACCAGGACCTGGCGGTCAACGCCGCGGCATTGGCCGGCAAGCGCTTGGGCGTACCGCGCATGTACATCAACGCCGATCCCGAAGCCGGCACCAGCGAGGCCCCTGGCATCGGCGGCCCGACGGGGCAGCGCATCCACACCCGGCCTTCGGTGATCGGGCTCTGGGACCAGGCACGCCAGGCGTTGCAAGCCGCCGGCGCCGAGGTCATCGAGGTGGATTTCCCGCTTGTCTCCAACTGCGAGGGCGATCGCCCCGGAGCGCCGACCGTGTTCAATCGCGGGATCGTGTCCAAGGAGTTCCTGCATCACGAGTTGTGGGACCTGACGGCCTGGGCGTTCGATGATTTCCTGCAGGCCAACGGCGATCCGCAATTGAACCGCCTGGTCGATGTCGACGG
Source organism: Pseudomonas sp. LBUM1649 (assembly GCF_059716155.1). NCBI lineage: Bacteria > Pseudomonadati > Pseudomonadota > Gammaproteobacteria > Pseudomonadales > Pseudomonadaceae > Pseudomonas > Pseudomonas sp. LBUM1649. The sequence continues at coordinate 2,589,919 of NZ_CP166807.1, read as the reverse complement.
GCCACTGATTTTCCCCCACGACCCGGGCACCCTGCCCAACCGCGAGGGCGACCTTGCCGCCGGCATGGACGAGTACGTGCGCATGGCCGAGCGCGGCATCACCCCGTGGGACCAGATCCCGACGGTGCCTGACGGCCTGCGCGGCCTTGAACAGACCCGCCGGATCGATCTTGAGCAGTGGATGGATCGACTGGGCCTCGATGCGGTGATCTTCCCGACGGTCGCCGACGTCGGCCCGGCCAATGCCGACGTCGATCCGGCAGCGGCGGACATCGCCTGGAGCAACGGTGTCTGGGTGGCCAACGGCAACCTCGCGATACGCCATCTGGGTGTGCCGACGGTCACCGTGCCGATGGGTGTCATGCCGGACATCGGCATGCCCGTGGGACTGACCTTTGCCGGTCGCGCCTATGACGACTCGACCCTGCTGCGCCTGGCGTCGGCGTTCGAGGCCACAGGTTCGAAGCGCTTGATCCCACCGCGTACCCCAGCACTGGGCAAGTGATAGTGCGGGCGGGACTGGCGCGCTACAGGCGCCAGTCCCGGCACCGCCACCGACTGGTGCACCCGGGTGCACATGGCGCTTTATAAAAGTGCAGGCACCGTTCACTTGCACCGTCGGTCGACGATCTTCCACCTGCATTCCCCTCGCCGGAGAGCTGCACAAGACCGCGGCTTTCACCCGGCAAAGCCGTGCCCGCGCAGCCCCGCCCGCCTAAGCATTGGCTTTGATCACGACCTGAAGGGCATTTCTGGCGCGTGACTTGCTAGGAACACCTCAACCCTGCAGTCAACGCTGATTGCATGCATACGACAAAGGCGCCGTGTGTCCCCCCGTTTTTTCTGACGGTGGGTCGCATGGCGCTTTTTTTGTTTCCGGTATCGGCAACGGCCGGCAAGAGATTCGAGGGGCGAGGATGGCAAGCAAAACCGTACGCAGCGTATGTCCCTATTGTGGTGTGGGCTGCGGCATCGTCATGCAGGTCGAAAACAACCGGGTCGTCAAGGTCAGCGGCGACAAGGCCCACCCGACCAACGCCGGCAGACTCTGCACCAAAGGCACGACCTGCGGCCACGCCATCGCCGAATCGGGCAGGATGGAACATGCCTACCTGCGCCAGGAACGCCGCCGCGATCCGGTGCGCATCGCCATGGACAAGGCCATCAGCGAGACGGCCAACCGGCTGCGCGACACCCTCGATCGCCACGGCCCCGATGCGTTGTCGTTCTACGTGTCCGGGCAAATGTCGCTGGAAGCCCAATACCTGATCAACAAACTGGCCAAGGGTTTTGTCGGGACCCACAACATAGAGTCCAATTCCCGCCTGTGCATGGCCAGCGCCGGCAGCGGCTACAAGCTCTCCCTCGGTTCTGACGGCCCCCCGGGTTCGTATCAGGACTTCGACCATTCGGAACTGTTTTTCGTCATCGGCGCCAACATGGCCGACTGTCACCCGATCCTGTTCCTGCGCATGATGGACCGGGTCAAGGCCGGGGCGAAGCTGATCGTGGTCGACCCACGGCGCAGCGCCACCGCGGACAAAGCCGACCTGTTCCTGCCGATCCTGCCTGGGACCGACCTGGCATTGCTCAATGGCTTGCTGCACCTGCTGGTGAAAAACGGCCACACCGACCGTGCCTTCATCGCGGCCTTCACCGAAGGCTGGGACGCCATGCCCGAATTCCTCGAGGACTATCCGCCAGCCACTGTCGCGCACATCACCGGCCTGGCCGAGGCGGACATTCGCCAGGCAGCGCAATGGATCGGCGAGGCCGCGCAGTGGATGAGCTGCTGGACCATGGGGCTGAACCAAAGCACCCACGGCACCTGGAACACCAACGCCCTGTGCAACCTGCACCTGGCCACCGGGGCGATCTGCCGGCCGGGCAGCGGGCCGTTTTCCCTGACCGGGCAACCGAACGCCATGGGCGGGCGCGAGATGGGATACATGGGGCCAGGCCTGCCCGGCCAGCGTTCGGTGCTGGTGGAGGCGGACCGCACGTTCATCGAGGACTTGTGGAGCATCCCGCGCGACAGCCTGCCGCGCAACGTCGGTGGCGGCACCGTGGCCATGTTCGAAGACATGAGCGCAGGAAGGATCAAGGCCTGCTGGATCATCTGCACCAACCCGGTGGCGTCGGGCCCCAACCGCCAGAAAGTGATTCACGGCCTGCAGGCGGCCGAACTGGTCATCACCCAGGACGCCTACCTCGACACCGAGACCAACCGTTACGCCGACATCCTGCTGCCCGGCGCGCTCTGGGCCGAGGCCGAGGGCGTGATGATCAACTCCGAGCGCAACCTGACGTTGATGCAAAAAGCCGTGGAGCCCCCGGGCGAGACGCTGCCCGACTGGCAGATCATCGCGCGGGTGGCCTGCGAGATGGGATTCGCCGCGGCGTTTACCTACAGCGCTGCCGAGGAGGTATTCGAAGAGATCAAGCGCGCCTGGAACCCCAAGACCGGCTATGACATTCGCGGCGCCAGCTACCCGCGTCTGCGCGACAAACCCTTGCAATGGCCCTGCGCCTCCGATGCCGCGCCGGATCGCAATCCGATTCGCTACCTCAACAATGGCCTGAGCCAGACGCTCAGGATCGAAGCCGATGGCAGCCAGCCGGCGATCGTCTTTGCCACCGAGCGTGGCAAAGGCATCTTCCTCGCCCGGCCGCACATGGCACCGGCCGAAATGCCGGATGAAGCCTTTCCCTTCGTGCTCAACACCGGGCGCTTGCAGCACCAGTGGCACACCCTGACCAAGACCGGCAAGGTGGCAACCCTGAACAAGCTCAATCCGGGCCCCTTCGTCGAGATCCATCCCGAGGATGCAAGCCACTTGGGCATCAAGGACAAGGACCCGGTCGAGGTGCGTTCAGTGCGAGGTCGGGCCGTGCTGCCGGCGGTGGTGAGCGACCGCGTGCGCCAGGGCAACTGTTTTGCGCCTTTTCACTGGAACGATGTGTTTGGCGAGAACCTGGCGATCAATGCCGTGACCAACGATGCCGTCGACCCGATATCGCAGCAGCCTGAATTCAAATTCTGTGCGGTCGCCCTGCAACGTGTCGAACTGATCGACCATCAGTTCCTGCAAACGCCGGCGCCTGCCACCGTCGACTCATCCCCCTTACCAGAGGAACTCGCCATGTCGAGCATCGAGACCTTCGCTGATCTCGCGGGCATCCGTGGCCTGCCCTCCCCGCAATTGAACGACAGTGAACGCACCTACCTCGCCGGTTTTCTCAGTGGCCTGCAATCCCCGGCCGGTCGCCAGGCCGCTGGCGTACCGGTGCTGCCACCCAGCGCGCCCCTGACCACCGAAACTCGCCTATGGCTGGACGGGCTCCTGGGCGGTTTGTTCAGCCGGGTCGAAGCGGGCGTAGCTCAACTCGGCAATCAGGCTGGAACCTTGGCGCCCGTCACCGCAGACAACGCACCCGCCGTGACCTTGCTCTGGGCGTCGCAAACCGGCAATGCCGAAACCCTGGCCGAGCGTCTTGCCGCGCGCCTGCGCGACGGCGGTTTCGCCGTGGAGCTGAGCGCGATGGCCGACTTTCCAGCCAGCAAGTTGGCCAGCACGCAGAATCTGGCCCTGATCAGCAGCACCTTCGGCGATGGAGATCCGCCGGACAATGGCGAAGGTTTCTGGCACACCCTCAGCACCACCCAGACACGTCTGGAATCGCTACGCTTTGCCGTGCTGGCCCTGGGTGACCCGGCCTACGACAAGTTCTGCCAGCACGGCAGGCAACTCGATCAGCGCCTTCACGAACTGGGCGCCACCCGCCTGCTGGAACGGGTCGATTGCGACACCGAATTCGAAGAGCGCGCCGATACCTGGCTGGCGCAATTGCAGAAGACCCTCAAGCCCGAGCCTGCGGTCGCCGCCCCGGCGCACGGCAGCAGTGCCGCCAACCCCGTCGAGACACCCGGCAAGGCCAAGCCTCATGCTTCGCGGCTGCTGGCCAATCTTCACCTGAACCGCCAGAGCCCGCACAAGGAAACCCGCATGTTTTCCCTGGACCTGGCGGATTCGGGACTGGGCTATGAAGCGGGCGACGCGCTGGGCGTCTATCCGCGCAACTGTCCCGAACTGGTCGACGAGTTGCTCGACCTGACCCGGTTGAATGCCGAGGCGCCGGTGAGCGTCGATAAATGCGGCGAGGTGTCGTTGCGTCAGGCACTGACCGAACACTTTGAAATCGCCCGGCCCAACAGCGACACCCTGGCTTTCATCGCCGAGCGCAGCGCCAACCCCGGCTTGAAACAGCTGCTGGCCAATGAGCACAAGGCTCAGTTGAAAGATTGGTTGTGGGGACGGCAACTGGCGGACGTGCTGCAGGAGTATCCGCTGGACTGCTCGGCGAGCGAGCTCCTGGGCACCTTCAAACGCCTGCAACCGCGCCTGTATTCAATCGCTTCGAGCGCCAAGGCGCATCCACGGGAAGTCCATCTCACCGTGGCCGCGGTGCGCTACGGCAAACGCAAGGGCGTGTCCTCGACCTTCCTCGCCGACCGCGCGCAGGACGCCGAGGTACCGGTTTTCGTCCAGCCGTCAAAACATTTTCGTGTGCCAACCGATGGTGATGTGCCGATGATCATGATCGGCCCCGGCACCGGGGTAGCGCCCTTCCGCGCCTTCCTGCAGGAGCGCCGGGCGCGGGGCGACCAAGGCAAGAACTGGCTGTTCTTCGGTGAACAGCACGCCGCCAGCGATTTCTATTACCGCGATGAACTGCAAGGCATGCAGCACGATGGCCTGCTGACGCAACTGAGCCTGGCGTTTTCCCGTGACCAGGCCGAAAAAATCTACGTGCAGGACCGCATTCGCGAACAAGGCGCCGAACTCTGGCGCTGGCTGCAGGACGGCGCCCGGTTGTACATCTGTGGCGATGCCAGCTGCATGGCCAAGGACGTCGACCAGGCCTTGCGCCAGGTCGCCCAGCGCCACGGTGGACTGGACCCGCAAGGCGCCGCTGACTACTGGCGCCAGATGAGTGAGCACAAGCGTTACTTGCGGGATGTGTACTGAGTGACCGTCACGCTGATTGTAGGAGCGAGCTTGCTCCGGGCGGTGTTCCGACGAAAAACCAGAGTGCACCGCGGGGTGTCAGGCTCCCCGCGTCATCGTTGACCTCCATCGCGAGCAGGCTCGCTCCTACAGTAGATCGAGTGAATCCGCGAGAGATTGGTTGGCTTCCAGGACGCCTTCGCCGGCAAGTCGGATCGCCGCACCGCTGGCTCCTACAGTGCGGGCCTCAAGACAATCGCAAAAACCTAGGCAAGCTCCTGTTCCCGAATCAGCTTCTTGTTGATCTTGCCGACGCTGGTCTTGGGAATCTCGGCGACGAACTTGAACTGCTTGGGGATCGCCCATTTATTGATGCGGCCGAGCTCGACAAACCCTTGCAGGTGCGCCTCCAGGATCTTGCGGTCCAGATATTGCCCCGGCTCGCACACCACCAGGGCCATGGGCCGTTCGCCCCATTGTTCATCGGCAATGCCCACCACCGCGACCGACAGCACCGCCTCGTGTTCGCTGATCAGGCTTTCCAGTTCCAGGGAGCTGATCCACTCCCCACCCGTCTTTATCACGTCCTTGATGCGATCCTTGATTTCCACACCGCCCAACGGGTCGATCGAAGCCATGTCGCCGGTGTGCAGCCAGCCGTCTTGCCAAAGCTCGGCGCCTTTTTGCGGCTCCTTCAAATAGCCTTGGGTCAGCCAGGGCGCGCGCACCACGATCTCGCCCAGGGATTCGCCGTCATGGGCAACGTCGTTGCCACTGGCATCGATGATTTTCAGGTCGACCATCGGCACCGGGGTGCCGGTCTTGATGCGCGTCGGCAGTTGGGCCTGGGTGGATTGCTTGAGGTCTTCATCGCGCAGGTAAGTCAGGCACAGCAGCGGGCAGGTTTCCGACATGCCGTAGCCGGCATGCACCACCATGCCTTTGGCACTGGCTTCGCTGGCAAGGCCCAAGGGCAGCGCGCTGCCGCCCAGGAGCATTTTCCAGCCGTCGAATCGGGCGGACTTGCCTTGCTCACAGGTGAGGATCATTTGCAGGATAGTCGGCACACAGTGGGAAAAGGTCACCTTCTCCTCCTGATAAAGCCGGACCAGGCTGTTGGGTTCGTAGCGGCCGGGGTACACCTGCTTGATGCCCATCAGGGTAGCGACGTAGGGCACACCCCAGGCATGTACATGGAACATCGGCGTGATCGGCATGTACACGTCGTCGGAACGCAGCAGTGGTGTCCCCTGATAAACGCCCAATGTCCCCACGGCATTCAAGGTGTGCAGGACCAATTGACGATGGGTGAAATACACGCCTTTGGGGTCGCCGGTGGTGCCGGTGGTGTAGAACAGCGTCGCCACCGAGTTCTCGTCGAAATCGGGAAAGTCGTACTGGTCCGCGGACCGGGACAGCAGCTGCTCGTACTCCCCCAGCACTGGCAATGAAGTGCTGGTCGCCTGGTCATCGGTGAGCTGCACAAAGCCTTTGACCGTGGTCAGCCGTCCCTGGATCTGCTCGACCAGTGGCAGGAAATCGTCATGCACCAGCACTAGGTCGTCCTCGGCGTGGTTCATGGTGAACAACACCTGCTCCGGCGACAGGCGAATGTTCACCGTGTGCAGCACCGCGCCGATCATCGGCACGGCAAAGAAGCATTCCAGGTAGCGATGGCTGTCCCAGTCGAGCAGGGCCACGGTGTCCCCGGCCTTGACCCCGGCCGCGGTCAGCGCATTGGCCAGGCGGCGGATGCGCTGGTTGAGGGTCTGGTAGCTGTAGCGCAGTTTGTCGGCGTAGACGATTTCCCGGCCCGGTTCGTAGCGCACCCCGGACAGCAGCAATTGCTTGATCAGCAAGGGATAGGCATAGGCGCCGTCGGCGGGTGGAATTATTTTTGTCGCCATCATGATTAAGGTTCCTTGTCCTTTCGATCAGAACTGGTCGGCTTGCAGCTCGTAGAGGCATTCGCTGCCGGCTTTGGCCGATGCGCTCAACGAGTGGATACGCGGCAGCAACCGGGCGAAGTAGAAACGCGCGGTGGCCAGTTTGCTGGTGTAGAAATCGTCCTCGGCATCGCCGCTCATGACGGCCTTGGCCATGCGCGCCCACATGTAGGCGTACGCGGTGTAGCCGAACACCTGCAGGTACTCGACCGAGGCCGCGCCAATTTCATTCGGGTTGCCCTGGGCCCGGTCCAACAACCACGCCGTCAGCTCGTCGAGGGTGTCCACCGCGGCGTTCAGCGGTTGGGTGAACTCGCCAAGTTCAGTGCTGGCGTTGGCGGTGAAGTTGCGGATCTCGGAAGCGAACAGACGGTAGAGCGCCCCGCCGCTGCCGACGATCTTGCGCCCGGCCAGGTCCAGGGACTGGATACCGTTGGTGCCTTCGTAGATCTGCGTGATGCGCACATCGCGCACCAGTTGCTCCTGGCCCCACTCGCGGATGTAGCCATGGCCGCCGAAAATCATCTGCCCGTGCAGGGTGGTTTCCAGGCCCATGTCGGTGAGGAACGCCTTGGCCACCGGGGTCAGCAACGCCACCAGTTCCTGGGCGCGGGTGCGCTCCGTCGGGTCTTCGCTGTATTTGGCGATGTCCAGTTGCAGGGCGACGTAGCTGGAGAACGCACGGCCGCCTTCGTTCAGGGCTTTCATGGTCAACAGCATGCGCCGCACGTCCGGATGGACGATGATCGGGTCAGCGGCCTTTTCCTGGTGCTGCGCGCCGGTTGGCGCACGGCTTTGCAGACGGTCACGGGCGTACGCCAGTGCGTTCTGGTAGGAACGTTCGCCCTGCGCCAGGCCCTGGATACCCACACCCAAACGTTCGTAGTTCATCATGGTGAACATCGCCGCCAGGCCCTTGTTCGGAGCATCGACGATCCAGCCGGTGGCGCCGTCGAAGTTCATCACACAGGTGGCGGAGGCCTTGATACCCATCTTGTGTTCAATGGAACCGCAGGACAGCGAATTACGCTCGCCCAGCGAACCGTCGGCATTGACCAGTACCTTGGGCACCAGGAACAGCGAAATGCCTTTCGGGCCGGCCGGTGCATCCGGCAGTCGCGCCAGTACCAGATGGATGATGTTCTCGGTCAGGTCGTGCTCGCCGCCGGTGATGAAAATCTTGCTGCCACTGACCTTGTAGCTACCGTCGGCCTGGGGCTCGGCGCGGGTGCGGATCAGGCCCAGGTCGGTGCCGGCATGGGCCTCTGTCAGGCACATCGAACCGGTCCATGTGCCGGCGTACATGTTCGGCAGGTAAGCGGCCTTCAGCTCTTCACTGGCGTGGGCCTTGATCGACAGGCACGCGCCGGCGGTCAGCATCGGGTACAGGCCGAACGACAGGCTGGCCGAGTTGACCATCTCTTCGACCTGCGCCGAAATCGCCTTGGGCATGCCCATGCCGCCGTACTGCGGATCACCGCCGACACCGACCCAACCGCCTTCGGCGAAGGCTTGATAGGCCTCGGCAAAACCGTCTGGCGCGGTGACCGAACCATTGCTCCAGGTACAGCCCTGCTCGTCGGTGGCGCGGTTCAAGGGTGCGATGACTTCGCCGCTGATCTTGCCGGCCTCTTCGAGGATCGCGGCGGCGGTTTCTTCATCGATCACGTCGCACAGGCCGGGCAATTTGGCCCAAAGCCGGGACACTTGAAAGACCTCGTTGAGTACGAAGCGCATGTCGCGCAGGGGAGCTTTGTAATCAGACATCTTGGCTTACTCGGAAGTGGTCACGGCATGGGTCATGCCGGGACGTTCAGTGGATTCAATGATTTCGGCTGCCGCAACAGAACCGGGCTGCGGTGCCCGTTCACGCAGCAGGAAGTACGACAGGGCTGGAATCAGGATCAGCGCACCGAGCATGTTCCACAGGAACATGAAGGTCAGCAGGATGCCCATGTCGGCCTGGAACTTGATCGGCGACCAGACCCAGCACACCACGCCGGCGGCGAGGGTGATACCGACCAGCCCGACCACCCGGCCGGTGAACGACACGGCGTTGCGGTAGGCCTGGGACAGCGGCAGGCCCTGGCGCTGGAAGTGCAATTGCACGCTGAGCAGGTACAAGGCGTAGTCGACGCCGATCCCGACTCCCAGGGCGATCACCGGCAAGGTCGCGACCTTTACGCCAATGCCCATGGCCACCATCAGCGCTTCGCAGAGGATCGAGGTCAGTACCAGCGGCAGCAACGCCACCAGGGTCGCCCGCCAACTGCGGAAGGTGATCAGGCAGAACAGCGTCACCGCCGCATAAACGTACAGCAGCATGGTGCGGTTGGCCTCGCGCACCACGATGTTGGTTGCTGCTTCGATTCCGGCGGTGCCGGCCGCCAGCAGGAGCTGGCGATCCTCGCTGCTGTTTTCCTTGGCGAACCGGTCGGCAATCGCCACCACGGCGTCCAGCGTTTCAGCCTTGTGATCCTTGAGGAAGGCAATCACCGGCATCAGCGAGCAGTCGGTGTTGAACAACTCCGGCGAGTTGACGGAGGCTTGCTGCGCGGCGTAGTTCAAAACGTCCTGGTTGCGCTGGATGCTGTTGAGCTTGGGGTTACCCTCATAGGTGCCGGCGGTGATCTGGCGTACCGCGTTGACCAGCGAAGCGGTCGCCTGCACCCCTGGATACTGTTGCAGTTCCCAGGCCAGTCGGTCGGCGAGGATCAGGGTCTTGTAGTTCAGGCAGCCTTCCGGCGCGGTCTTGATCATCACCGCGAACAGGTCGCTGGACAGCGCGTAGTGGCTGGTGATGTAGGCGTTGTCGCGGTTGTAGCGCGAGTCGGCGCGCAACTCCGGCGCCCCACTTTCAAGGTCACCGATCTTCAACTGCAGGCTGACCATGAAGCCGCCGATGCCCATCAGCACCGCGACCAGCGCGGCGCCCGTGGCCCACTTGCGTGTGGTGAAGCGATCGAGCAAGTCCCAGAGTTTGCCGAAGCCTTTGTGGTGTTCGGCGCGGGTGTCGATTTTCAGCGCGCGCTCGGCCGCCTTGCGCCCGACACCGATGTAGGACAGCGCCACCGGCATCAGCAACAGCGAGGTGAAGATCAGCACCGCAACGCCAATGCTGGCGGTGATCGCCAGGTCCTGGATCACCGGGATATCGATCAGCATCAGCACGGCAAAACCCACGGCATCGGCCAACAGCGCGGTGACGCCAGCGATGAACAGTCTGCGGAAGGTATAGCGCGCCGCGATCAGTTTGTGGGTGCCACGGGCGATGTCCTGCATGATTCCGTTCATCTTCTGCGCCGCGTGGGACACGCCGATGGCGAAGATCAGGAACGGCACCAGCACCGAGTACGGATCGATGGCGTAACCCAGCCAGGCGACAATGCCCAGTTGCCAAACGACTGCGATCAGCGAACAGCCGACCACCAACAGCGTGCTGCGCACACAACGGGTATAGGCGTAGATGATGATCAGCGAGGTGATGACGGCCAGGCCAAAGAACATCATCACCTGGATCAGGCCATCGATCAGGTCGCCCATCAGCTTGGCAAAACCGATCACCCGAACCTTGTATTGGCCCTTACCCTCTTCCCCGGATTTACGCGCAGCGCTGTCACCGGCGAATTCGATCTTGTCGCGCAACTGCTCTTCGAGCATCTGCGAAAAGGCGTGGTAGTTGATGCGTTGGCCGCCAGCGGCGGACTTGTCCAGCAGCGGTACGATCAGCATGCTCGACTTGTAGTCGCTGGCCACCAGGCTGCCGACGATACCGGCGCGGGAAATGTTCTGGCGCAGCTGTTCGATTTGCTCGGGTTTGCCCTCATAGGTATCAGGCATCACCGGGCCACCCTGGAAGCCTTGCTCGGTGACTTCAGTCCAGCGCACCGCCGGGCTCCACAAGGACTTCATCCACGCACGGTCGACACCTTCGGTGAGGAACAGCTGGTCGTTGACCTGCTTGAGCACGTCCAGGTATTCAGGGTCGAAAATATCGCCCTTGGTGTTCTCGACCACCACCCGCACCGAGTTGCCTAAACCGCGCAGCGACTGGCGGTTCTCCAGAAAATTCTGGATGTACGGCTGGCTCTGCGGAATCATTTTTTCGAAGCTGGGCCGCAGCTCCAGGCGCGTCGCGGCCATGTAGCCCAGGACCACGGTGGCCAGGGCCATCAGTAGCATGAACAGCGGCCGATAGTTGAACACCAGCCGTTCCAGCAGGTTGCCGGAGCGGCGGTCGAAGTCGCGCAGCTCGCGGATCACCGGCATGGCGTCTTGTTTGATATTGCCCATGTCTGGGTTCTCGCTCTTAGAATTCGAGGGCTGGATCGGCGGCCAGCGTCTGGGCGCCACGGCTGCCCGCTACCACCAACGCGCCATCGGCGGACTGAGTGGCACCGGCGACCGGGGTGCGTGCCGGTTGCCGGACCAGATGCAATTGCGCGCCAGTGCCCTGGCTGACCAGCACCTGCCCGCCCTGGGTGAACAGGCGATAGTTGCCACGGGCATCGATGAGGCCGGCGGTGATGCTGACGTGCAGGCCGGTGTCCAGCGCGGTCCAGTTCTGGCCGCCGTCGGTACTGCGCAGCACGTTGCCGCGCAAGCCGTAGACGAGCACCTCGCCTGGCTTGCCGACCACACCGAAAAAGCTGCCCTGATAAGGCGTCGGCACGGCGGCGAAGCGTTGGGCGAGGTCATCCCATTTGAGCAACAGGCCTTGCTCGCCGGCGATGTACAGACTGTCGCCGGTGGAGGCGATGGCGTTGAGGTGCAAGCCTTGCGGGTTGTCAGTGCGATCCTGGAATGGCGTCCAGCTCTGGCCGCCATCCTCGGTGCGCAGGATCAGGTTGAACACACCGACCACATAGCCGACTTTGTCATTGGCGAACCAGACGCCGAGCAGCGGTTTGTCGGCACCCTGCTCGACCAGACGCTGACCTTCAGCGACCAGCAGCGGCCATTGTTCGTTGCCCGGTTCGGCGCTGGCCAGCGCCGTGTAATGCTTGATCAGCAACGCGCCGATCTGGCGGCCGTCGAGTTGCTTATGCCAGGTCGCGCCCGCATCGTTGCTGTGCAGCACCACGCCGTCATTGCCTACCGCCCAGCCTTGGGCGGCGCCAGGAAAACTCACGGCGGTGAGGTCGGCACTGACCGGCACGGCGGCCTGTTGCCAGTGCTTGCCGGAATCATCAGAAATCAGGATATGGCCTCGCTGGCCAACGGCGATCACGCGCTCACCGGCGCGGGCCATGCCGGTCAACGGGCTGTTGATGGCCAAGGCACTGACCTTGGCCGGCAAGTCCAGCACATCGACGTAATCGGCCGCGTGGGTGACGCCCTGCGACAGGCTGAGCGCCAGGGCAAACGCCACGTGCTTGAAATTCTTGTATGAACACATACCGCGTCCTCTTCGAAAAACCGCGCCGGGACACACATCGGTGTGCCTGACGTTCAAACCTTGCGCCATGCAGGTCATGTGGGAGCGAGCCTGCTCGCGATGGACGTCAACGATGACGCGTGCTGTCTGGATGCCCGCGTCGCCCTCTGGTCCATCGCGAGCAGGCTCGCTCCCACAGTGGATCGTGCGAGCGTCTGCTTGCGGTTGGCTTAGCGAATGCCGCTGCCGGCCAGGGATTCCGAGGACCACTGGGCCTTGGAGAGCGGTTCTATGTACTTGATGCCGCCGTAAGGGCCCACTACACCGTTGATGTTGTAGGAGCCGCCCACCAGGTCGTAGATCATGAACGGCGTGGAGTCCGGAACCTGCTTGTCATAGCTCTGGCTGAGGAAGGCGAAGGAACCGCGATAGAGCTGACCACGGGCGTCATATTGATCCGAGGCCAGAGCGCTCCAGCTGTCTTCGTCGAGATAGAAGCGGCGCTTGGCGTAGATGTGCCGGGCACCCGCCTTGAGGTTGCCTTCCACGACCCAGACGCGGTGTTTTTCCCAGCGCACGAAGTCCGGTGCCAGGTGATTGGCGGTAGTCAGCGACTTCGGATCCTGGGCGTAGGTCAGCTTGTAGGTGTTGTAGGGCACGATCATTTCCTGCTTGCCCACCAGTTTCCAGTCGTAGCGATCCAGGGCACCGTTGAACACGAACACGTCGTCGTAGGTGCCTGCGCCGGCCGTGCCTGGGTTAGGCGTGTCGTACGCCAGGTTCGGCGCCAGTTTGACCCGACGCTGACCCGGCAAGTATTGCCAGGCGCGGCGCGGTTGCTGCAGCGGGTTGGCGGCGTCCTTGAGCATCACCGCTTCGCCGGCGCGACGCGCCGGGCCGGTGTACGACAGCTTCATCTGGTAGTACACGTCGGCACTGCTGATCGGCTGCGCCAGGTTTTCGTAGATCGGGTAGGAAATGAACGCCTGCCCGGTGGTGGCGAGGCTTGGCACGCCGGCGGAATCAACGTTCCAGGAGTCGTACTTGGAGTTGATGCTCACACCTTGATAACGCAACAGGAAGTTCCACATCGCTTCGTTGCCCGACTGCGGAATCGGGAACGGCACGCCCGGCAGCACGTTGTCGATGGCCAACCCGCCTTCGAGGGACTTGGCACCACTGGCGTTCTTCACGCCGTTATCGAGGATGGCTTGGGGCAGCGAAACGGTGCGGTGGGTCGGGAACACGTCGACACGGAAAGTCGGGAAGCGCTTGGCCAGTTCCACCGTGGTGGCGCTGAGCAAGCCCTTGTACTGATCGACGTTCTTGCCGTCGATCACCAGCAAGGGTTTTTCACTGGCAAACGGATCCGGGCGCATGCTGTCACCGGATTTGAAACTGGCCGGCGGCGTGGTCAGGCCACCGTTGTAGGCCGGAATGGAACCATCAGCGTTCCCGGCCTTTTCGGCGCCCACCAGGGTCAGGCTGCTGCCCAATTTGGCAGCGTCCTGGGTTGAAACAGCGGCCTGTACCTGGGCGGCAAGGACCATGGCCAGCGAAGCGGCCAACACGGTTTTCACGAATTTCATCTTGTTATTCTCCTGCTTGCGTTGAGCAAATCAGTGGTGGATCAAAAGGTTGTTTTCATCGTCAGGTACACGGCGCCACGGTCCTCAGTCGTGGCACCACCTCCGGAAAAGGACGAGTAGCCACCGGCGTAACAGGCGTAGTTTTCGTTGCCGCTGAAGGCGTTCGGCGTAGCGCCGTCACCGCCAGTCGGGCCGGTGCTCACACCACTGACGTTGCACTTGTCGGCCTTGCCGAAAGAGTCCACGTACTTGAGGTCGACGAAGTATTTGTTGTACACAACGGCCCCGAGGCCGACTGCGTAGTTACCGGTGTCCTTGGCACCGCCGCCGGAGACCGGTGACACGCCATCGAGACCGAGGTTGATGGACATCGGCGCGTTGAGATCGACACCGGGAAACACCTGGTACCAGGTCGGTGTGAAGTTGACCGCGATGCCCCAGTTGTCACGGGTCGGCTGATCGATGCCGCGGTAGGTGTCCTTGCCTTTGTAGAGCGCCTCGTTCTTGCTATCGAGCTTGAGCAAGTTGCTGTAGTACAACTCGGCGAGCAGGGTCGCCGAATCGAACACGGGGGTTTTCGGCATGGTCATCAGACCGTTGACCGTCCAGTGCAGGGTGTCGCCGGTGGCGGCCATGCTGTCGCCCTTTTCCGGGGTGTCATAGATCACGCCGGTGCCGGGCGTGCGCGCCGGCAACAGGCCAAGACCCTGGCCCAGGCCCAGCGGACTGTTGGTACTGACAATCGCCGGAATACTGGCCAGCGGCATGTTGTGCCGCACGTTCAGGTCCGAACCCACGCTCACCCCGCCCACGTCCTTGGACAGGCTCAGGCCGACAATTTTGACGTTGTCGGCATAGGCCATTTGATAGGTGGCGGTGCTCAGGGAGTTGAGCGTATTGATCACCGCGGGCACCTGTCCGGCCGGACGGGTGCCGTTGGGGTTGGCCGAGCTCAGGCCTCGGGCATCCAGCCAGGCTTGCGGGAGGATTTCCGAGGTTTCGCGGTAGTAGACGCCGAGGGTCCCATCCAGCCAGGCTGGCGACCACTTGGCCATGATGCCCCAGTCGCCGCGCTTGTCCGGGGTCAGGTCATGCCCGCGACGCACGTTGGTCAAGCCGTTGCACGGCGCCAGGCCACAGCCGAGCGGGCTGCCCGGGACTACGCCGTTGGTGTTGCCGAGCAGGAACGACTGCGCACCGAAGCCGACCAGGTCGGAACCACCGTAGTAGGTGCCCGCTTCCGGCAGGCGCGCGGCATCCCAATCGAGGAAGTACTGGGCGCCCACGGTCAATTCCGGGTTGACGGTGAACGTCATCGACAGCTGGTTGCGCGGGACGAACAGTTCCTTGGCTTCAGTGCCTGGCGACGCGGCGAGTTTGGCCAGGTCGAGGCCGGACTGGCCGTAGCTGATCGAATGCACCGGGTTGAGAATGGTCTCGCCCCAGAACACGTTGTGCTGGCCAGCCTTGAAGCTCAGCAGCGACTCCTCGCCCACTTCGGTGCTGTAGAACACGAAGGCATCGAGGATTTCCCCGGACGGGCCGCTGTAGTAACGCTGGGCATAATTGCTCAGGTGCGGGCTGCCGTTGCCGACGTTGTCATTGGTGACCCCGGCCAGGCGCGGGTCATTGGCGATCAGGCCCGAAGTCGAACCGTTGCCGTTGACGAACGGGTTGGAATTGGAACCGGTGTTCGCGTAAGCCTTGTCGTACCAGCTGGCGGCGCTGACGCGAAAGCCCATGTGGTTCTGATAGACCACGTCCATCTCGGTCAGCAGGTCGACGCGGTTGGTGATGTTAGTGCCGGACTTGCGGAAGTTGTAGTCGCCGTCGTTGTTGTTGGGCGTGGCCAACATGCGTTTGTCCGCGCTTTCGGTGCGCACGCCGTAGTTGTACTTGACGGTGTTATCCAGGCGAACGTTCCAGTCCGGGTTACCTGTCTCGATCTCTGCCGCATGGGCCATCGGCACCGTTGCCGCGAGAATGGCCGAGGCCAGCAAGGTGTAGCGTGAAGCGGTGAACCCGTGACTCTTGTTGTTGTGCATTGCGTTGTCTCCGCCTTTTTGTATTTGTTTTAAGCGCAGCAGTCCCGCGTAACCCCTTGTTCCAGGGGTTTACGTTTTTCAGGAGTGAGGTCGAATGCCGGATGGCGCGGGCCAACCGGCGCCTGAACTAGCGATCCAGCTCGAGGATGAGGGCTTCGGCTTGCGGCCAGTGCCCGTACCCGGCAGCAGGATTGAGGTGACCGACGTCGCCCAGATTGAGCAGTTCACTGCCCCAGCCTTCGGCCATGTGCGTAACGGCGTCGAGGCTGGCGAGGTGGTCGTTGGTGCTGGCGGCCACCAGGCTGCGAAACGGTAGCGGGCCTTTGGGTAGCGGGTCCCAACCCTGGGTGCGAAGGGTTTCTGGCGATGGGTAGCTTGACGGCCAAGGGGCATCGAGGTCAGGTGGAGCGGCCAGCAGCGCGCCCTTGATCGGCCGGCTGTGCTGCGCAGCCCAGTGCGCGACCATCAGTACGCCGGCGCTATGGGCGACCAGAATCACCGGCCCGTCGATCTGCTCCAGCGCGTGCTGGATCGCTTGCACGCGCTTGTTGCAGTCGAGCTTGTCGGCTTCCAGTGGCGGTACGCTGCGCACTTTGCTCAACCTGGCTTCAAGCAACGTTTGCCAATGTTCGGCAACGTGCTCGCGCAGGCCCGGTACGATCAGAACGGTTGCGGCAGTTTGCAGTTTGTTCACTTCAACACCTACGCTTTCTCGATGACTCGACTGGCTCTGTCGCCAGGGGCTTTTTGTAGGACTGACATTAAAGAGCGCCCACCCGAGGTGCTTTTCATTGGACGTCAGGCACTTTTCTTTTCATGACAAATGTTCCGGTGGTGGCGCGATGCGACCACCGGTCGAAAATCCATGCAGGTTCTGTGCGGGTCACTGTAATCAATGGGTGAGCCTCGACGAGGCTTGTGCAAGAGTGGTAAATCGGACAGCAATGGGCGAGTGACCTCGATCACTTCACAGCTGTTCAATTGCTGATGTGCTGGATATAGTCGCCACGCTTTTTTGAATCGCAATCGGCCCAGGAAAGACCTTCGCATGACCAAGCTTGTTCGCGCCGCCGTCTTGACCAACTATCTGGAGGTCACCCAATACCTGGGGTTCAACCCACGCGATGTGCTGGCCGGCGTCGGCTTGACCAAGGCCCTGATGCAGGCTCCTGAACACCGCATCCCGATCGATTCCGCCGTGCGCCTGCTGGAGGATTCAGCCGCCGCCAGCGGTTGCCAGACCTTCGGCCTGAGCATGGCCGAGTCACGCCAGCTCTCGGACTTCGGCGTGGTCAGCCTGCTGCTCAGCCATCAGCGCACGCTGCGTGATGCCTTGCAGGTGGTGGTGCATTACCGGCACTTGATGAATGATTCGCTGGCGATCTTCATCGAAGAAGCCGGCAAGATGGTGATCATTCGCGAAGAGGTGGTCACCGAATCGCCGATGCCCAGCCGACAGGCCACAGAGCTTGCCATCGGCGTGATGTTCCGCCTGTGCGCCGCCCTCCTCGGCTCACACTGGCATCCCTACAGCGTCAATTTCACCCACCAGGCCCCCGACAACCTGCAGCTGCACCGTCGCCTGTTCGGCTGCACCCTGGAGTTCGGCAGCGAATTCAACGGCATCGTCTGCGCAGGCGCCAGCCTGGACATGACCAACCCCAATGCCGACCCGGCCATGGCCCGCTACGCCCAGAGCTACCTCGACTCGCTGCAAAGCCACGAAGGCACGTCGATGCTGTTCGAAGTGCGCAAGGCCATCTACCTGCTGCTGCCCATGGGCCGCGCCACCATCGAGCAAGTCGCGCAAAGCCAGGGCATGAATGTACGCACCCTGCAACGTCGCCTCTAGGATGATGGCTGTGCGTTCAACGATGTGATCAACGATGTGCGCCGCGACCTGGTGCTGCGTTACCTGGACAACCCGAATTACTCGCTCAGTCGCATAGCCGACATGCTTGGCTACTCGATGGCGAGCTCGTTTACGCGGTGGTTCATCAGCCAGTTCGGCATGCCACCGGCGGTGTGGCGAGCGCAAAAGCAGGGGTCGGCAAAAGTCCCGACGGACGCAGCCCCACCCAAGTCCTCCTGATATAGCGCCCTGCACCTGTAGGAGCAAGCTTGCTCGCGATGGAGGTCAACGATGACGCGGGAAGCCTGACGCGCCGCGGCGCCCTCAGGTTCTTCGCGAGCAGGCTCGCTCCCACAATTTGATCTTCACCGCACGCAAAACCTGCAGTCACCATAGATCGTCTGTAGGAGCAAGCTTGCTCGCGATGGAGGTCAACGATGACGCGGGAAGCCTGACGCCCCGCGGCGCCCTCTGGTTCTTCGCGAGCAGGCACGCTCCCACAATTTGATCTTCACCGCACGCAAAACCTGCAGTCACCATAGATCGTCTGTAGGAGCAAGCTTGCTCGCGATGGAGGTCAACGATGACGCGGCAAACCTGACGCCCCGCGGTGCCCTCTGGTTCTTCGCGAGCAGGCTCGCTCCCACAATTTGATCTTCAGCGCACGCAGAACCTGCAGTCACCATAGATCGTCTGTAGGAGCAAGCTTGCTCGCGATGGAGGTCAACGATGACGCGGGAAGCCTGACGCCCCGCGGCGCCCTCTGGTTCTTCGCGAGCAGGCTCGCTCCCACAATTTGATCTTCACCGCACGCAAAACCTGCAGTCACCATAGATCGTCTGTAGGAGCAAGCTTGCTCGCGATGGAGGTCAACGATGACGCGGGAAGCCTGACGCCCCGCGGCGCCCTCAGGTTTTTCGCGAGCGAGCTCGCTCCTACAGTACAGTCGCCTTGAAAAACCGGTGTTGTCGACACCGGTCGAGAACACCACCGCAGCTAGGAGCCAACCGCGGTGCAGCCCTGCCAGAAAGCGTTTTGCGTCGGGTGTCAAAGGCCCCAGTGCAGCAACAACAACACCAGCACGACGAGGAACACCGTCTCCCCCACCATCAGCAGGATGGGCTTGATGCCCACCGCCGCCAGCTCCTTGAGCTGGGTCTTCATACCCAGGGCACTGATGGACACCACCAGGCACCAGCGCGACAGTTCATTGACTGAACCCTGCACCACCGGGGCTATCCACCCGGTGCTGTTGATGCACGCCAGAATCAGAAAACCGACGGCGAACCACGGCAGCAACGGTGGTCGTTTGCCGGTGGGATCGGCGCCCTGCATACGCGTGATCATCGCGGCGGTGACGATCACCGGCAGCAGCATGGCGACCCGCATCAACTTGACCACAGTAGCCGTGTCACCGGTCTCGGTGGACATGCTGTAGCCGGCACCGACCACCTGGGCCACGTCGTGGATGGTCGCCCCGAGAAACACCCCGGCCACCTGCGGCGACAATTGCAGCCAGTTGGCGATCATCGGGTAGACAATCATCGCCATCGTCGACAGCGCCGAGACCCCGATCACCGTGAACAAGGTCGCGCGTTCTTTCTGCGGGTGGTTAGGCAGCGCAGCCGCCAACGCCAACGCGGCCGATGCACCACAGATCGCCGTGGCCCCACCGGTGAGCATGCCGAACAACCGTTGAAAGCCCAGCGCCTTGGCCGCGATCACCGACACACCGATGGTCACCACCACCAGGATCACCACCAGGGCCACCGGCTTCCAGCCCAGCGCCGCCATCTGTTCGAGGGTGATGCGCATGCCCAGCAGCGCCACGCCGATTCGCAACACGGTGCGCGCAGTGAACTCGATGCCGGCCTTGCAGACGCCGTCACCGGCGAGGAAATTCAGGGCCATGCCCAGCAGCAGGGCAAACAGCATGACCGGGGCACCGTAGTGCTCGGACAAAAACGACGCGGCGGCCGCGACGATCAGACTGACGATAAACCCCGGGGCCAATTCGCGCGTGCGACTATGGATGCGGGTAAGAGCGATGGCGCTCATGGCGAGGACTCCTCGGGAACAATGACGATGAACGCCTGGCCGTCGATGATCTCGACCGGGTAGTTGTTGACTTTGACCAGCCTGGAATTGAGCAGGTAGCCGCTGTGCAAATCGAAGCGCAAACCATGGGCGCAACATTGAATCACCCGCCCATCAAGACGCCCGCCACACAGCGAGGCGCCCTGGTGCGGGCAACTGTCGTCGATGGCGAACAGCTGCCCGTCGACGTTGAACAACGCCAGGCTTTTGTCTTCGAACTCGAACAGCGCCCGGCCGCCGGCCTGCGGGTGTTTGCCGGCAGGTACGGGAATGCGTCGGGTCATGCCGGATGCCGCTCGCGCTCACGTTCCTTGAGTGCTTCGTGCATGGCCCCGAGCAGCGCCTGGGCAGGTTGTGCACCGATCACCGTCATGCGGCGATCGAACTGGAAACTCGGCACGCCACTGGTCGCACCGGGGGATCCTGCAAATGGCGTGGCGTCACCCTTCAGGCAATCGAGCACTGCGTCGGTATCGACTCCGCAGGCGCGAGCAATGTCGAGCAAGGTCTCGCGGCACCCGAGGTTTTCGCGTTTGCGGAAATAAGCGGCGAACAGCCGTTCGAGCAACATTTCACGCTGGGCAGCATTGCCCAGTGCGCTGACCCGCTCAAACAGACGATGGGCGTCTGCGGTGTTGGGCATCGTCTCGATCTGGCTGAGGTCGATGTTCAGTCCAACCGCCGCGGCAGCCTGCTGAACCTGGGCCTGGCGCATGGTCATGGCGTCGGCATTGCCCAGGCGCTTGCGGTAGAAATCGGCGAAGGGCTCACCTTCTACCGGCAACTGAGGCAGCAACTGCACGCCATGCCACAGCGTGCTGATCTGCACATCCGGATGGCGGTTGCGAAACTGTACCTGCGCATGCTCCAGTTGGCGTTTGCCGATCAGGCACCAGGGGCAGATAAAATCGAAAAACACATCAATCTGTAAACGACGACTCACAACTTCACCTCTAACCCGGCTTGACTGACGGGGTCAGGCACGCGCTGACCCTGAAGGCGGGCAATATCTTTGTGGTAATGACACTTGGCGTAAAAGAACACGGCCGCTGCCGCGAGGCTGACCAGTGGCACCAGTTGGAAAGCGGCATGCAGGCCGATCAGGTCCGACACCCTTCCTGTGATGAACGGCCCCGGCGCCAGTCCCAGCATGTTGTTGGCCAATGTCAGCGTGGCGAAGGCCGTGCCGTGGACCGAGTAATGGGTCAGGTTGGCAACCATCGCGCCAGCGGGGCCGGTGGTGCCGGTGGCAATCAGCATGCCCAGGCAGATCAGTGCCAGTTGCAAAGGCCCTGCCGTTAGCGCGAACGCCGCCGACAGCAGCAAGCAACTGCCCAGGCAAAAAGCGATGGCCAGGCTGACCTTGCGCTCCGGCGAGTTGCGACACAGCCGATCGCTGAGCATGCCGCACACAATCATCCCCGCACCGCTGCACAGCACGATGATCGCGGCCATGCCGCCGGCCTTGTCCGTGGGCATGTCGTAGTAGCGATTGAGGTAGCTGGGAATCCACACCATCACCGTGCCACCGACGAACAGCTGCAAGCCGCTGGCAACGTAAGTCGCCACCACCGAACGGCTGGACCACAGCGTACGCAGCGGACGCTTGGCCCCCGCGACAGCCTTCGCGACCCGTTGCGGAGCGATGCGCGCTTCCTTGACGATGATCGGGTAAAGGATTGCCAGCAGCAGGCCAAACAGCGCCATGCCGGCGAACGACCAGCGCCAGCCGAGCTTGGCGGCGATGGCACCGCCCAACGCCATGCCCAACACCGAGCCGAACATCCCGCCCGCCATGAAGGCGCTGGCCAGGGTAGCCCGCATGTGTTTCGGAAACACCGAAATCACCACCGCGATGCCGACGCTGCCATAGGCCGCTTCGCCGACGCCGACCATGAATCGCGCGATGAACATTTGCTGGTAATCCTGCGCCAACGCGCAACCCAGCGTGGCCACGCTCCACAGCATCGCCATCAGCGCCAGGCTCTTGACCCGGCCGAAGCGGTCGGCCATCAGCGACAGCGGAAATGTCAGCAGGCCGACCATCAGAGCGACAATGCCACTGAGCAGGCCAAGCTGGCCGTCGCTCAGGGCCCATTCGCTCTTGAGCAGCGGGAACACCGCGTTCAGCACCTGGCGTGACATGTAATCGGAAATCAACAGGCCGAACGTCAGTGCGAAGACAATCCAGGCATATTTACGCGCAACGTTGACGCAACCTGCGTCGTCATCGTCGGCGATTGTGTGAAAGGCCATGCAGCCTCCTCAAAGCTTTTATTTATTGTTGTTATCAAGCGTGTTGCAGTGCAGCGGACGAGAGGTCACGGCCCCTCGTCCGGAGCGCCGGTCAGCCGCGTTGCGGCACACCTTTCTGCCCAGCCTTGCGGTTGGGGGCCATACCGTTGGCCAGCAGGGTTTGCTCGATGCTGTCGTACTTCACACCGATGCGATAAATCTCACGGGCTTCTTTGCCGGTGGCGATTTCGCGACCCAGTTCGTGGGCAATGCGTACGGTTTGCTTGATCTGTGCCACCGAGCCGAAACGCTCGCCCTTGTGATCAATGATAGTGTCTTCATTGCCCACGCGCGGGTGCATGCCCATGGCCATCGCCATGGTGTTGAACGGCATGACGTTCTTGAGCAGCGACTCGGAGGTCACGGTGCAGCCGTCCGGCGCGCGATGGATGAAGTTGAAGAAGTTGAACGGATTCGGGCCGTCGAAACCGCCGCCGATGCCGATCCAGGTCAGGTTCAACGGGCCCTTGTAGATGCCCCTGCGAACCAGACGCTCGAGGGTCTCCATCGCGTGCATGCCGGTCAGCTGGAAGTGCGGCTGGATGTCGTTGTCCATCAGGCGCTTGAGGTGCTCGGCGACCCAGGCTGGACCTGCCGGTACGGTCATTTCGCTATAGGCAGCCTGGACCATGGGATTGGCCAGGGAAGTGCCTTCCAGGTACTCCGGATACAGCAGCTCCATGATGTTCATCTGGGTGGTGTTGATGGCCACCGTGACCTGATCCGGTTTTGGCGTCAGCTCGGCCAGCATGTGACGGGTATCGTCGGATAGCCACTTGGCGGCTTCACCATCGCTTTCCGGGGCGAAGGAAATCGAGCCACCGACCTGGATGATCATGTCCGGCACGGCTTCGCGCACACCGGCGATCAGCTCGTTGAACTTCGACAGGCGCTTGGAGCCCTTGCCGTCCAGTTCACGCACATGCAGGTGCAGGACCGTGGCGCCGGCTTCATAGCAATCGACCGCTTTCTGGACTTGCTCATCCATGGTCAAAGGGATGTCTTCAGGGAAGTCTTCCGGCATCCATTCCGGGCCGTACGGGGCCACGGTGATGACCACTTTTTCCATGTTTTCGGGATGTAGGGAATCGTCGAAGAATTGCATGGTTGCTCCAGTTCTTATGCCAGTTCTTATGATTGTCCCGCCCACCCGGGCTGGTGCCGGGCAGACGTGTTTACGAGTGCGTATGCAGAAAGGGTCGATCAGTAGGTCTTGTCGCCGATGATCCCGGCGCGCTCCATCTTGCGATGGCACGGCGGGTAGTCCATGACGGCGTAATGCTGGGTACTGCGGTTGTCCCAGATGGCGATGCTGTTGGGCTTCCAGCGCCAGCGCACCTGATATTCAGGGATGTACGCCTGGCTGATCAGGTAGCGCAGCAACTCGCCAGCGCCAGGGTTGGCGTCCTGGCCGAAGCGCACCCGCTCAGGGGTGTGGTAGTTGCTCAAGTGGGTGGTGAAGGCATTGACGAACAACACTTTCTCACCGGTTTCCGGGTGGGTGCGCACCACCGGGTGCTCGGCGTCCGGGTACATGGCCTTGAGGCCCAGGCGCTTCTCGATCGGCATGGCCGCGCCGAAGCTCGCTTCGATGCTGTGACGGGCGCGCAGGTCGGCAATCTTCAGCTTCACGTCGTCCGGCAGACGCGCATAGGCCTCGACCATGTTGGCCCACATGGTGTCGCCGCCCACCGGGGGACATTCCACGCAGCGCAGCACGCAACCCATCGGCGGTGCCTCGCGCCAGGTCGCATCGGTGTGCCAGGCGTTTTCGTAGCGGTCCATCGGCTGGTCCGGGTTCTTGTAGATGCGCACCAGCCCCGGATGCTCCGGATCGCTGCCGGCCACCGGATGGTCCTCCAGCTCGCCGAAGCGCCGGGCGAAGGCCACGTGCTCGGCGCGAGTGATGTCCTGGTCGCGCAGGAACACCACCCGATGCTTGAGCAACTGGGCACGAATCTCGGCAAACAGACCGTCGTCATGCACCGCGTCGGCGAGGTTCACGCCGATCAGTTCGGCGCCGATGCTGCAGGTCAATTGTTCGACTTTCATGGATGGCCGCTCCTTAAACGACGAAAATCGACGAACCGGTAGTCTTGCGCGACTCAAGGTCGCGATGAGCCTGCACCGCATCCTGCAACGCGTAGTGCTGGTTGATCTCGATCTTGATCCGGCCGCTGCCGACGTGGTCGAACAACTCACCGGCCAGGGCGGCTTTTTCCGCAGGGTCGCTGATGTAGTTGGCCAGGGCCGGACGGGTCAGGTACAGCGAACCTTTCATCGCCAGCATCACCGGGTCGAACGCCGGGATCGGCCCGGATGCGGTACCCACGCAGACCATCAGGCCACGGGGTTTCAACGAATCCAGCGAACCCATGAAAGTGTTCTTGCCGACGCTGTCGAACACCACGTTGACGCCGACGCCGTCGGTCAATTCGCGAACCCGTGCGGCGACGTCTTCATGGCTGTAATTGATAGTATGGTCGCAACCGTGAGCCCGGGCGATTTCAGCCTTTTGCTCGGTCGAAACCGTGCCGATCACGTTCAGGCCGAGCAATTTGGCCCACTGCGAGACGATCAGGCCGACACCACCGGCGGCGGCGTGCAACAGGATGCTGTCGCCTTCCTTGAAGTCGTAGATGCGACGCATCAGGTACGACGACGTCAGACCGCGCATGGTCATTGCCGCCGCGGTTTCGAAGCTGATGGTTTCCGGCAGCTTGATCAGCGGCGCGGCCGCGATCAGCCGTTCGGTGCTGTAGGCGCCAAGGGTGTTGAGGAAACCGGTATAGGTGACGCGGTCCCCCACCTGGACGTTGGTCACGCCTTCGCCGATGGCCTGGACCACACCGGACGCCTCGACCCCCATGCCGTTGGGCATCGGGATCGGGTAGGTGCCGTTGCGAAAGTAGGTGTCGGCATAGTTCAGGCCGACCGCCACATGACGCAGGCGAACCTGGCCCGGACCTGGATCGCCGACTTCGACATCCTCATAGCGAAGGACTTCGGGACCACCGGTTTCGTAGAAGCGTACGGCCTTGGCCATTTTTCTTATTCTCCAGTCTGCAATATTGGCTGTTGCGTCGATTTGCGCTGATTGGACTGTAGGATGCTGCCTGTCGAGCCGCTTCTCATCAGACGACAATGGCTTTTCATTTCATGACAGTGCTCGTCGCGGCGTTCACGGTGCCGTGTATCACTGTGTATCTGAACAACCGCTCGATACAGGGGCTTGCACCGGCCCGGCGCTTCGACACAGGCCAGATACGTCACCGCGTTCAAATGCCAGCCAGGTTTGAAGGGGATCGGCCGGATCCCCTGGCCAGCGGCTCGCAAAGGAGACATCACCATGAAGATGGCACAGCAGAACGACAGAACCGGTAAACCCCGCCGCGGTCTGGTCGGCTCTTCGATCCTCGCGCTGAGTCTGCTTGGCGTTCTGGGTGCAGCTCACGGGCAGACGTCCGCTACTGCGCAGCCTGCCGCGACCCCGGCTGGCGTCACGCAAGCGGCAACTTCGGCGTTCGGTCCGCTCAAGCATGTCAACGCCGGCCTGCTGAACGTGGCGTACGCCGAAATGGGCCCGGCCGAGGGTCCGGTGGTGATTCTGCTGCACGGTTGGCCGTACGACATCCACAGCTATGACGAGGTCGCGCCCTTGTTGGCGGCCAAGGGTTATCGCGTGTTGATGCCCTATGCGCGAGGCTACGGCGACACGCATTTCCTCTCCGAGAAAACCCTGCGCAACGGCCAACCGGCCGCGCTGGCCAGCGACGTCATCGATTTCATGGACGCCCTGAACATCAAGCAAGCCGTGCTCGGTGGCTATGATTGGGGCGCGCGTTCCGCCGGCATCGTGTCGGCGCTGTGGCCAGAACGGGTCAAGGCACTGGTCTCGGTCAGTGGCTACCTGATCGGCAACCAGGCCGCCGGCAAGAACCCGCTGCCGCCCAAGGCTGAGTTGCAGTGGTGGTATCAGTTCTACTTCGCCACCGACCGAGGTCGCGCCGGGTATGAGAAAAACACCCATGACTTCGCCAAGCTGATTTGGCAATTGGCCTCGCCAAAATGGGCCTTCGATGACGCCACCTTCGACCGCAGCGCCAAGGCGCTGGACAACCCCGACCATGTCGACATCACTGTGTTCAACTACCGCTGGCGCCTGGGCCTGGTGCAGGGCGAGAGCCGATACGAAGCGCTGGAGCAGAAACTGGCCACCGCGCCGTCCATCAGCGTGCCGACCATCACCCTGGAGGGCGATGCCAACGGCGCGCCGCACCCGGCCCCCGAGGATTACGCCAAGCGCTTTACCGGCAAATACGAATTCCGCCTGATCAGCGGCGGCATCGGCCACAATTTGCCACAGGAAGATCCGCAGGCGTTCGCCAAGGCCGTGATCGATGCGGATCATCTTTGAACCCCAGCGATAGGGGGCTGTGACCCATTTCTCGCAGCTGTACTCGATCTACTGTAGGAGCTGACTTGTCGGGTCGCCGCATAGCAGCGATGGCGGCCCTGAGAGCACTCGCTTTCAAGTGGATCAGAATCGTCTATCGGTGCTGGAAAAACGGCACTGTCTATGACGAAATGGCTTACTTGCAGGCTTTAACGCGGCGCGGATCAACGTTGGTAGAGGCGCCGCTGGAGGTAGTCACAGGTTGACGGACAGGCTCAGGGCGTGAGGTGGCAAGAAAATCAAAAGCCAAAGCAACAGCAAAAGCGAGGCGGCCTGACAGCCGACCTGATTTCAAGTGAACACCTTTCCCTGTAGGAGCGAGCCGGCTCCGGGCGTCGTTCCGACGAAAAATGTCCAGTCAACACGTTCATCCAGATAGGGCGCGTTATCGTTGACGTCCATCGCGAGCAGGCTCGCTCCCACAGTTTTCATCGCCTTCCGACCAGAAACTCCTCTCAGGCTATTGCGCATCAGGTATTATGGTATACCATCATACGCACAGACACCTTTCACCCTGATACGGAGCAGCTCATGAGTTTCGAAATCCGCAAGATCGTCAGCTATATCGAAGAAACCTTCATTGAAGGCGGCAAGGCCACCGACAAGCCCGTGACCATGGTCGGGCTGGCCGTGGTGATGAAGAACCCTTGGCTGGGCAATGGCTTCGTTGAAGACCTCAAGCCGCAAATCCGCGCCAACTGCTCCGACCTCGGCGCACTGATGGTCGAGCGCCTGGTGGGCATCATCGGCGGTGCCGAGAAGATCGAAGCGTACGGCAAGGCCGCAGTAGTCGGCGCCGACGGTGAAATCGAACACGCGTCCGCGGTGATCCACACCCTGCGCTTCGGCAACCACTACCGCGAAGCGGTGAAAGCCAAGAGCTACCTGAGCTTCACCAACAAGCGCGGCGGCCCGGGCACTTCGATCCAGATCCCGATGATGCACAAGGACGATGAAGGCCTGCGTTCGCATTACATCACCCTGGAAATGCAGATCGAAGACGCGCCGCGTGCCGACGAAATAGTCGTGGTCCTGGGTTGCGCCGATGGCGGCCGCCTGCACCCACGCATCGGCAATCGCTACATCGACCTGG
Source organism: Pseudomonas sp. LBUM1649 (assembly GCF_059716155.1). Lineage (NCBI taxonomy): Bacteria > Pseudomonadati > Pseudomonadota > Gammaproteobacteria > Pseudomonadales > Pseudomonadaceae > Pseudomonas > Pseudomonas sp. LBUM1649. The sequence goes on along the minus strand of NZ_CP166807.1, from coordinate 2,562,160 downwards.
AAGAACTGGCAGCCGAAAAAGCCCAGTAAACCGGTCGGTTACTACAACAAAAAGGTATGCAGGAGCGCTCCATGATTCGGCTCACCGCTGAACGCACCCCGGCTGGCACCAGTTACCTGGCGACCGGCCAAGGCCAGCCCGTGGTCTTGATCCACGGGGTGGGCCTGAACAAAGAAATGTGGGGCGGCCAGATCGTTGGCCTGGCCACGAAATACCGCGTCATTGCCTACGACATGCTCGGTCATGGCGCCAGCCCGCGCCCGGAAAGCGGCACTCCCTTGCTCGGCTATGCCGATCAACTGCTGGAGCTGCTCGATCATCTGCAATTGCCCAAGGCCGCAGTGATCGGTTTTTCCATGGGTGGGCTGGTGGCGCGGGCTTTTGCCCTGCATTACCCGCAGCGCCTGCAGAGCCTTGTGGTGCTCAACAGTGTGTTCAATCGCACCGCCGAGCAACGCGCCGGTGTCATCGCCCGCACAGCCCAGGCAGCCGAACACGGGCCAGACGCCAACGCCGAAGCCGCACTGTCGCGCTGGTTCAGCCGCGAGTACCAGGCGGCCAATCCGGCGCAGATCGCCGCTTTGCGCCAGACGCTCGCGCAGAATGATCCGCAGGGTTACCTGACCACTTATGAACTGTTCGCCACCCAGGACATGTACCGCGCCGAGGATCTGGCCAGCATCCAGGTGCCGACGCTGGTCGCTACCGGCGAACTCGACCCGGGGTCGACCCCGGAAATGGCCGAGCAACTGGCCCAGCGCATTCCCGGCGCAACCGTTGCCGTACTCGCCGAGCAGCGGCATATGATGCCCGTAGAATCGCCGCGCCTGGTCAACCAGCTGTTGCTGGAGTTTCTCGACACTGCGCACTCCCGACAAAATCAGATTAAGGGGATCGTTGCATGACTCTCGCACGCTTCCAGATGTGCATCGGCGGTGAATGGGTCGATGCCCTGTCCGGCAAGACTTTTGAAAGCCTCAATCCGGCCCTGGCCGAACCTTGGGCCGAACTGCCCGATGCCGACGAAGCCGACGTCGAGCGCGCCGTACAGGCTGCGCAGAGCGCCTTCGACAGCCCGGCCTGGCGCGGCCTGACCGCCACTGCTCGCGGCAAACTGCTGCGGCGCCTGGGCGACCTGATCGCCGAAAACAAGGAACAACTGGCGCAGCTGGAAAGCCGCGACAACGGCAAGCTGATCCGCGAGACCCGCGGCCAGGTCGGCTATCTGCCGGAGTTCTTCCATTACACCGCAGGCCTGGCGGACAAGCTCGAAGGCGGTACCCTGCCCCTCGACAAACCGGATCTGTTTGCCTACACCGTGCACGAAGCCATGGGTGTGGTCGCCGCGATCATTCCGTGGAACAGTCCGCTGTACCTGACCGCGATAAAACTGGCGCCGGCCCTGGCGGCAGGCAATACCATCGTGATCAAGCCGTCCGAACACGCCTCGGCGACCATTCTCGAGCTGGCGCGCCTGGCGTTGGAAGCCGGGATTCCTCCGGGGGTGGTCAACGTCGTCACCGGTTACGGCCCGAGCACCGGCGCCGCCCTGACCCGCCATCCGCTGGTGCGCAAGATCGCCTTCACCGGCGGCGCGGCCACGGCGCGGCATGTGGTGCGCAGCAGTGCCGAAAACTTCGCCAAGCTGTCGCTGGAACTGGGCGGCAAATCGCCGAACATCATTTTTGCCGACGCCGACCTCGACAGCGCGATCAACGGTGCCATCGCCGGGATCTATGCGGCGTCCGGGCAAAGCTGCGTGTCGGGTTCGCGCCTGCTGGTGCAGGACGAAATCTACGACGAATTCGTCGCTCGTCTGGTGGAACGCGCCCAGCGCATCCGCATCGGCAACCCACAGGAAGACAGCAGCGAAATGGGCCCGATGGCCACCGCGCAGCAGCTGGCGGTGGTTGAAGGTCTGGTCGCCGACGCAATCGCCGAAGGTGCGCGTTTGCGCCTGGGTGGCAAGCGTCCAGAGAATCTGGGCGAAGGCTGGTTCTACGAACCGACCCTGTTCGAATGCGACCGCAACTCGATGAAGATCATGCAAGAAGAAGTGTTCGGTCCGGTGGCCTCGGTCATCCGTTTCAAGGACGAAGCCGAAGCCCTGGCGATCGCCAACGACTCGCAGTTTGGCCTCGCCGCCGGGATCTGGACCCGCGACCTGGGCCGCGCCCATCGCCTGGCCCGGGACGTGCGTTCGGGGATCATCTGGGTCAACACCTACCGTGCCGTGTCGGCCATGGCGCCGATCGGCGGCTTCAAGAACAGTGGCTATGGACGCGAAAGCGGCATCGATTCCGTGCTGGCCTACACCGAGCTGAAAACGGTGTGGATCAATCTTTCCCAGGCACCGATGCCTGATCCGTTCGTGATGCGCTAGGAGTCCTGAGAAATGATCGAACCCGGCATTTACAAAGACGTCATGAGCTCGTTTCCTTCCGGGGTCACGGTGGTCACCACCCTGGACCCGGATGGCGGCATCGTCGGCATCACCGCCAGCGCCTTCAGTGCGCTGTCGATTGATCCGGCACTGGTGCTGTTCTGCCCCAACTACGCCTCTGACACTTACCCGATCCTGCGCGACAGCAAGCAGTTCGCGATTCACCTGCTGTCCGCCGACCAGACCGCCGAAGCCTATGCGTTTGCCGGCAAAGGCAAGGACAAGGCCAACGGCATCGAGTGGCACTTGAGCGAACTGGGCAACCCGTTGCTGCGAAAAGCCACGGCGATCATCGAGTGCGAACTGTGGCGTGAATACGATGGCGGCGACCACGCCATCATCGTTGGCGCGGTGAAGAACCTGATTCTGCCCGAGCAACCGGTGACGCCGATGATCTACCACAAAGGCAAGCTGGGCCCCCTGCCCGCCCTGGCCTGATGGCTCTACACAAACTCCTGTAGGAGCGAGCATGCTCGCGATGGTGGTCAACGATTACGCGGGTTGTCTGAATGCCCGCGTTATCGTTAACGTCCATCGCGAGCATGCTCGCTCCTACAGGTAATCACCTTTTTCTCCAGGAGCCGGCATGAGCCCATCAGCCTCGAAACTGTTCCGCCAGCAGGCCTACATCAACGGCCAATGGCTGGATGCGCCCAACGGTGCGCAACAGGACATCTTCAACCCGGCCACCGGCGAACTGATCGGCCAGGTGCCGAACCTGGGTGCCGTCGAAGCCAGGCAAGTCATCGAAGCCGCCAACAACGCCTGGCCGGCCTGGCGTGCCCTGACCGCCAAGGAACGCAGCAACACACTCAAGCGCTGGCACGCGCTGATGCTGGAAAACGCCGATGCCCTCGCCGAAATCCTGACCCTCGAACAAGGCAAACCGTTGGCCGAAGCCAAGGGCGAAATCCTCTACGCCGCCAGCTTCATCGAGTGGTTCGCGGAAGAAGCCAAACGCATCTACGGCGACACCATTCCCAGCCACAAGGGCGATGCGCGCATTGTCGTCAGCAAAGAGCCGATCGGTGTCGTCGCGGCGATCACACCCTGGAACTTCCCGGCGGCGATGATCACCCGCAAGGCCGGCCCGGCACTGGCCGCCGGGTGCCCGTGCATCGTCAAGCCGGCACCGGAGACGCCATTCTCGGCATTGGCCATGGCTGCGCTGGCCGAACAGGCTGGCATTCCTGCCGGTATTTTCAACGTGATCACCGGCGATGCCATCGCCATTGGCGCCGAACTGACGGCAAGCCCATGGGTGCGCAAACTGTCGTTCACCGGCTCCACGGCCATTGGCAAGTTGCTGATGGCGCAGTGCGCGCCGACGCTGAAGAAAGTTTCGCTGGAACTGGGCGGCAACGCGCCGTTCATTGTCTTCGACGATGCCGACCTTGAGCGTGCGGTGGAAGGCGCGCTGATTGCCAAGTTTCGCAATGCCGGGCAGACCTGTGTCTGCGTCAATCGCTTCCTGGTGCAGGACGGCATTCACGACGCCTTTGTCGCGCGCCTGGCCGAACGGGTGTCGCAACTCAAGGTCGGCAGCGGTTTTACTGACGGCGTCACCCAGGGTCCGCTGATCAACGAGCGCGCTGTGGCCAAGGTTGAAGACCATGTGCAGGACGCACTGGCGCAAGGTGCCCAGTTGCTTTGTGGCGGTGAACGTCACGCGCTGGGTCACGGTTTCTTCCAGCCAACCGTATTGGCCGGCATCACCACGCAAATGAAAGTCGCCCAGGAAGAAACCTTCGGCCCTCTCGCTGCTGTGTTTCGTTTCGACAGTGAAGCCGAGGCCGTGCAGATGGCCAACGACACCGAATTCGGCCTGGCTGCCTACTGCTACACCCGCGACCTGGGCCGCGCCTGGCGCATGAGCGAGGCGCTGGAATACGGCATGGTCGGGATCAACGAAGGGTTGATTTCCACCGAAGTCGCACCTTTTGGCGGGATCAAATCCTCAGGCCTGGGCCGTGAAGGCTCCAAGTACGGCATCGAGGACTACCTCGAACTTAAATATACGCTGATGGGCGGGCTCTGAATCAATACCTGCATCCCGGGAGACAATCGAAATGAGCAACGAGAAGTACGAAAAAGGCTTGAAGATCCGCACCCAGGTGCTGGGCGAAGCCTATGTGAACCGCTCCATCGAGAACGCCGACGACTTCACCCGCCCCCTGCAGGAGATGGTCACCGAGTACTGCTGGGGCCACGTCTGGGGCCGTGAGGGTTTGTCGCTTAAAGAGCGCAGCATGATAAACTTGGCGATGATTTCGGCCCTCAATCGGCCTCACGAACTCAAGCTGCACGTGCGTGGTGCCTTGCGTAACGGGCTGAGTCGTGAACAAATACGCGAAATTCTGCTTCAGGTCGGTATTTATTGCGGTGTCCCCGCGGCCGTAGACAGCTTCCGGCTCGCCCGTGAAGCGTTCGCCGAAGCCGATGCCGAGGCCTCCAGTTAACCCTTGGCTGTCTGATTGAATGAGCACTAAGATTATTGCGATCGAAGTGCTCTTTTTGCATGGACAGCCACATTCAGAGCGGACCCCATGAAACGCCTGCCACTCGACGACAGCTTCAAGGTCAATCGCAACCCCGTTACCCTGCGCGAAATCGTGCTGGATAAACTGCGAAGCGCCATCATGAACTTCCAGCTTCTGCCGGGAGATCGACTGGTCGAACGCGATCTGTGCGATCGCCTGGGCGTGAGCCGCACCTCGGTGCGCGAAGCCTTGCGTCACCTGGAGTCCGAAGGCCTGGTGGAATTCGCCGACGCCAAGGGCCCCCGGGTAGCGATCATTACGCTGGCCGATGCCGTCGATATCTATGAGCTGCGTTGCGTGCTTGAGGGCTTGATCGTTCAACTGTTCACCCTGCGTGCCAAGGCCAAGGACATCAAGGCCCTGGAAAAGGCCCTGGAAGAAAACCGTCAGGCGCTCAAGGAAGGTGAACTGCAACAGGTCATCGACTCCGTGCAGGGTTTCTACGACGTACTGCTCGAAGGCTCCGGCAATCACGTCGCCGCTACCCAGTTGCGTCAGTTGCAGGCGCGCATCAGCTACCTGCGCGCGACGTCGGTGTCCCAGGAAAACCGTCGTGGCGCAAGCAACCAGGAAATGGAACGCATGGTCGAAGCGATCAAGAGCGGTGATCCCCTGGCCGCTCACCAGGCTTGCGTCGACCACGTCCGCGCCGCCGCCACCGTCGCCCTCGATTATCTCAAGCGCAAGCAGGAAGAGACCGGGGCGATCCCCGCGATCACTCAGCCCATCGCGCTCAAAGAACCCCGCATAGGTCGTTGATCATGTTCAGCCCGAGCTATTGTCCAAAGTGCGGCAGCAATGACCTCAAGTCACAGCTGCCACCGGGCGATACGCACGAGCGCCTGATGTGCCGCGGCTGCGGCTACATCCACTACGTCAATCCGAAAATCATCGCCGGCTGCATCATCGAGCAGGACGGCAAGTACCTGCTGTGCCAACGCGCCATCCCGCCGCGCCCCGGCACCTGGACCTTGCCGGCAGGCTTCATGGAAGGTGGCGAAACCACCGAGCAGGCGGCGTTGCGCGAAGTCTGGGAAGAGAGCGGCGTGCGCGCGGAAATCCTCTCGCCCTACTCGATCTTCAGCGTGCCGAAGATCAGCGAGGTGTACATCATCTTCCGCGCCATCGCCCTGGAGATCACCGGGCAGTACGGGCCGGAAACCCTCGACTACAAATTCTTCGCGCCTGAGGACATTCCCTGGGACAGCATCTACTACCCGGCGATCCGGCAGATTCTCGAACGCTACATCGAGGAACGGCAGGCCGGGGTCTACGGTATTTATATCGGCAACGACGACAGCGGCAAGATTCACTTCATCCGCTAAATAATTTCCGGGTTGCAGCACTGCCCCCCCCTGTGGGAGCGAGCCTGCTCGCGATGGACGTCAACGATGACGCGGGCTGTCTGAATGCCCGTGTTGTCTGGGCGTTTTTCGCGAGCAGGCTCGCTCCCACATGGTCAAGTGGTGTTTTTTAGAGTGGCGCCACGCCCTCGACAATGATCACCTCGGCCTTCGCCACACCCTCGCGGTACCCTTTCGCCTCCTGATACAGATCTGATCGATAGCAGGCCAACGCCTGTTCGTAAGAGTCGAACTCGATCACCACGCTGCGTTGCGGCGTCGGCCGACCTTCCATCGCTTCGCTGCGCCCACCACGAGCCAATATCCGACCACCATATTCGGCAAACGCCTTCGGTGCCCGTTGGGTGTATTGGCTGTATTGATCGGGGTCGGTGATATCCACGTGAGCAATCCAGTACGCCTTCATAGTGACCTCTCTGCCTGTTTTGTATTATGGTATACCACAGCATATATCCATCAAACACCGAGAACCCCTACATGGCCTTCAATAGCATCGAAGAAATCATCGAAGACTACCGCCAAGGCAAGATGGTGCTCCTGGTTGACGACGAGGACCGGGAAAACGAAGGCGACCTGTTGTTGGCCGCCGACCGCTGCAGCGCCGAGGCCATCAGCTTCATGGCCCGGGAAGCGCGCGGCCTGATCTGCCTGACCTTGACCGACGAGCATTGCCAGCGCCTCGGCCTGGAGCAAATGGTGCCGAGCAATGGCAGCGTGTTCAGCACCGCGTTTACGGTGTCGATCGAAGCGGCTGTTGGCGTGACCACCGGCATCTCCGCCGCCGACCGCTCGCGCACCGTGGCCGCCGCCGTCGCCCACGGCGCGAGTGCCGCCGATATCGTGCAGCCCGGTCACATCTTCCCGTTGCGCGCCCGCGAGGGCGGCGTATTGACCCGCGCCGGTCACACCGAAGCCGGCTGCGACCTGGCTCGCCTGGCCGGCTTCACCCCCGCCTCGGTGATCGTCGAAGTGATGAACGATGACGGCACCATGGCTCGCCGCCCGGATCTGGAAGTGTTCGCGCGCAAACACGGGATCAAGATCGGCACCATCGCCGACCTGATCCACTATCGTTTGAGTACCGAGCACACGGTGGTGCGCATCGGCGAGCGCGAGCTGCCGACGGTGCATGGCACCTTTCGTCTGATCACCTTTGAGGATCGCATCGAAGGCGGTGTCCACATGGCAATGGTCATGGGTGATCTGCGCCGCGATGAAGCGACGCTGGTGCGCGTGCATGTCATCGACCCGTTGCGTGATCTGGTCGGTGCCGAGTACAGCGGCCCTTCCAACTGGACGTTATGGGCTGCGTTGCAGCGAGTGGCTGAAGAAGGTCGCGGCGTGGTGGTGGTGCTGGCCAATCACGAATCGTCGCAAGCGTTGCTGGAGCGGGTGCCGCAATTGACCCAGGCGCCGCGGCAATTCAGCCGTTCGCAGTCACGGATCTATTCGGAAGTCGGCACCGGTGCGCAGATCCTGCAAAACCTTGGCGTCGGCAAGCTGCGGCATCTTGGACCGCCGTTGAAATACGCAGGTTTGACCGGGTATGACCTGGAAGTGGTGGAGAGCATTCCGTTCACCCAGTGATCCGAGGGTTTGAAGGCACCTCCGATCCGTAGGAGCAAGGCTTGCCCGCGATGGCGATCCCGAGGTCGCTATCGCGGGCAAGCCTTGCTCCTACAAAAAGCGGTTCGCGGGTATGCGCCCGGTTTCTTAAAAATCTCGATTTTGGCTGATAGCCGGTAAGGCAAAGTGCTTGCACAAAGTTTGGAATACCATAATATGATATTCCATAGACCGAACGATTTGGCCAAGCGCACCCGACAGGGAAAGCATCCACAACAGCCCTTGGCACGGTCGCCTTTCAAGGCCAGATGGACCTACTGCTCCCGATAGGCGGGCATTACCAAGCCCGCTCAAAAACACAACAAATGAGGGCGTGAAAATGGTGTTGAACAAACGTGCATCCGCAGTACTGTTCGCCGGCTTGTTGGCCACGGTCAGTCATGTGGCTCTGGCGGCTGAAAGCGTCAACTTCGTCAGCTGGGGCGGTAGCACCCAGGATGCACAGAAGCAGGCCTGGGCCGATCCGTTCAGCAAGGCCAGCGGCATCACCGTGGTCCAGGATGGCCCCACCGACTACGGCAAACTCAAGGCCATGGTCGAAAGCGGCAACGTGCAGTGGGACGTGGTCGACGTCGAAGCCGACTTTGCCTTGCGCGCCGCCGCCGAAGGCCTGCTCGAACCCCTCGATTTCAAAGTCATCGATCGCGACAAGATCGACCCGCGGTTCGTCTCCGATCACGGCGTCGGCTCGTTCTTCTTCTCCTTCGTCCTCGGCTACAACGAAAGCAAGCTGGGTGCCAACAAACCCCAGGACTGGTCCGCGCTGTTCGACACCAAGACCTACCCCGGCAAACGCGCCCTGTATAAATGGCCAAGTCCTGGCGTGCTGGAACTGGCGCTGCTGGCCGATGGCGTCGCCGCCGACAAGCTCTACCCGCTGGATCTGGACCGCGCCTTCAAGAAACTCGACACCATCAAGAAAGACATCGTCTGGTGGGGCGGCGGCGCTCAGTCGCAACAGCTGCTGGCCTCCGGTGAAGCGAGCATGGGCCAGTTCTGGAACGGCCGGATCCATGCCCTGCAAGAAGACGGTGCTCCGGTTGGTGTGAGCTGGAAACAGAACCTGGTCATGGCCGACATCCTGGTCATTCCAAAGGGTTCGAAGAACAAGGACGCGGCGATGAAGTTCCTGGCCAATGCCAGCAGTGCCAAAGGCCAGGCCGACTTCTCCAACCTGACCGCCTACGCCCCGGTCAACGTCGACAGCGTGGCGCGCCTGGATTCGGCGCTGGCGCCTAACCTGCCGACTGCCTACGCCAAGGATCAAATCACTCTTGATTTCGCGTACTGGGCCAAGAACGGTCCTGCTATCGCGACACGGTGGAACGAATGGCTGGTCAAATGAAAATGACGGCAACCGCGTCCCGTCCATCCACGCCCGTCGGGAGCGCCTCCGGCGCTGCCGGCAAGGCGGCTGCGATGACGCAAACCCCTACCTTGGCGCAACGCTGGCGCGGATCGAGCAACCTGATCCCCGCCCTGCTGTTCCTCGGCCTGTTCTTCCTGGCGCCATTGATCGGCCTGCTGCTGCGCGGTGTGCTGGAGCCGACTCCGGGGCTGGGCAACTACGAGCAGCTGTTCGCCAACTCGGCGTATGCCCGGGTCTTGCTCAACACCTTCTCGGTGGCCGGCCTGGTGACGCTGTTCAGCCTGCTGCTGGGTTTCCCGCTGGCCTGGGCGATCACTCTGGTGCCGCGTGGTTGGGGTCGCTGGATTCTCAACATCGTACTGTTGTCGATGTGGACCAGCCTGCTCGCTCGCACCTACTCCTGGCTGGTGCTGCTGCAAGCCTCCGGGGTGATCAACAAGGCGCTGATGGCGATGGGCATCATCGATCAGCCGCTGGAGATGGTGCATAACCTCACCGGCGTGGTGATCGGCATGAGCTACATCATGATCCCGTTCATCGTGCTGCCGCTGCAGGCGACCATGCAGGCCATCGACCCGATGATCCTGCAGGCCGGTTCGATCTGCGGGGCCACTCCGTGGACCAACTTCTTCCGGGTGTTCCTGCCGCTGTGCCGGCCGGGGCTGTTCTCCGGAGGACTGATGGTGTTCGTGATGTCCCTCGGTTACTACGTCACCCCGGCGCTGTTGGGCGGTGCGCAGAACATGATGCTGCCCGAGTTCATCATTCAGCAGGTGCAGTCGTTCCTCAACTGGGGCCTGGCAAGCGCCGGTGCCGCGTTGCTGATCGTCATCACGCTGGTGCTGTTCTACTTCTACCTGAAGCTTCAGCCGGAATCCCCGGTTGGCGCCAGCAACGCGAGGTAAGCCGTCATGCTCCTGACCCCCAATGCCATGAGCCGCCGGATGCGCTTCGGCCTGTATGCCACCACCGGCCTGATCGGTTTGTTCCTGTTGTTGCCGATCGTGTTCATCGTCTTGCTGTCGTTCGGCTCGTCCCAGTGGCTGGTGTTCCCGCCACCGGGCTGGACGCTGAAATGGTACGGCCAGTTCTTCTCCAATGCCGACTGGATGAACGCGGCCATGGCCAGCCTCAAGGTTGCGGTACTGACCACGTTCTTTGCCGTGGCCCTGGGCCTGCCGACGGCGTTCGCCCTGGTGCGAGGGCGTTTCCCTGGCCGGGAAATGCTCTACGGTCTGTTCACCCTGCCGATGATCGTGCCGTTGGTGATCATCGCCGTGGCGGTGTACGCGCTGTTCCTGAAACTGGGCTACACCGGGACCATGTTCGCGTTCGTGGTCAGCCACGTCATCGTTGCCTTGCCGTTCACCATCATCTCGATCATCAACTCGCTGAAACTGTTCGACCAGTCGATCGAAGATGCCGCGGTAATCTGCGGCGCCTCGCGTCTGCAAGCGGTGTTCAAGGTGACCTTCCCTGCGATCCGTCCGGGCATGGTGGCCGGCGCCCTCTTCGCCTTCCTTGTGTCGTGGGATGAAGTGGTGCTGAGCGTGATGATGGCCAGCCCGACCCTGCAAACCCTTCCCGTGAAAATGTGGACCACCCTGCGCCAAGACCTGACGCCCGTGATCGCCGTCGCTTCGACGCTGCTGATCGGCCTCTCGGTATTGGTCATGGTGATCGCCGCCGCACTGCGCCGGCGCAATGAAGTCAGCGCCTAAGCGCAGGAGTACGACATGAGTGCAGTGATCAAAGATTCCGCGCAGCAAAATGACAAGCCCCTGGTGAGCCTGCGCAACCTGAACAAATACTACGGCGACTTTGCCGCCGTGGACGACATCTCGCTGGACATCAAGGACGGTGAATTCCTGACCTTCCTCGGCTCCAGCGGCTCGGGCAAAAGCACCACGCTGTCGATGCTCGCCGGTTTCGAAACACCCAGCAGCGGCGAAATCCTGGTCAACGGCCAGTCGCTGGTGAACGTGCCGCCGCACAAACGCGACATCGGCATGGTGTTCCAGCGCTACTCGCTGTTCCCGCACCTGTCAGTGCGCGATAACATCGCCTTCCCGCTGGCGATCCGCAAACTGGCCACGGCCGAGCGTGAACGCCGGGTCGATGCGATGCTCAAGCTGGTGCAGCTTGAACAATTCGCCCATCGCCGCCCTTCGCAACTCTCCGGCGGCCAGCAGCAACGTGTCGCCATCGCCCGGGCGCTGGTCTACGAGCCACGCATCCTGTTGATGGATGAACCGCTGGGCGCACTGGATAAAAAACTGCGTGAAGATCTGCAGGACGAACTGCGCCAACTGCATCGGCGCCTGGGCATCACCATCGTCTACGTGACCCACGACCAGGAAGAAGCCATGCGCCTGTCCCAGCGCATTGCGATCTTCAGCCACGGCAAGATCGTCGGCCTGGGCAGCGGCTATGACCTGTACCAGAATCCGCCGAATGCCTTCGTCGCCTCGTTCCTCGGCAACTCGAACTTCCTCAAACTCAAGGCCCAGGGCAACGCGGTGGCTTTGTTTGAAGGGCAGTCGCTGTCGATCCGCCTGACGGCCGGCCTGCAAACCAATCAGGATGTACTGTTGATGGTGCGTCCGGAAAAGGCGTTGTCCTTGAGTATCGAGCAAGCTGCTCAGGAACCGTTGGCCGCGGGCTGGAATGAAGTGACGGCCAAGGTTGTGGAAGTGTTGTTCCTGGGTGAAAGCCAGACTTGCAGCGTGGTGACTTCGGGCGGGACATCAATGACCGTCAAGGCGCTTTCTGCGGCTGGCATGCCTATGAAGGCGGGGGATCCGGTGCGGGTGCGCTGGGCTACGGCGGATGCCTGCGTTTATACCGAATGGGCTGAGAGCGATTTGAACAAGGCTGCTGGGGCGCATTGATTTTTTGAGATCCGTGCCAGTGGACCGCTAGTTTTGTATCACCCTCGGGTCGCCGCAACGTCGGGTTGCGGGGGCCTTTTTTTTGCTTTTTGATTGGGGGCATATCCGTTTCTTCGGTAACGGCCACCCATGACGGCGTGTGAAATCCCGTAGGAGCCAGCGGTGCGGCGATCCGACTTGCCGGCGAAGGCGTCCTGACAGCCGATTCTTTTTTCGGCGTACATATCCATTCCTGCGGTAACGGCCACTTATGGTTTCGCTTTTACAGCGAGTCACTTGGAAGAGCCTGTAGGAGCGAGCATGCTCGCGATGGAGGTCAACGATGACGCGGGGAGCCTGACACCCCGCGGTGCTCTCAGGTTTTTCGCGAGCATGCTCGCTCCTACAGAGTCCGCCGCGATGGGCCATCCTTGGCCCAGCGCGGCTAAACCGGCATCCATGGCGGTTTACCCACTGCGCAGAACCGGAACGAAGCCTCTCGATATGGCAAGAAAATCAAAAGCCAAAGCAAGGCGAGGCGGCCTGACAGCCGACCTGATTACTGGCCGATCCGCGATCCTATTGTGGGAGCGAGCCTGCTCGCGAAAAACGCCCAGACAACGCGATCATCCAGACAGGGCGCGTTATCGTTGACGTCCATCGCGAGCAGGCTCGCTCCCACAGGGGATCACGGGAATCTACAAAAGTCAGGTCGGCTGTCAGGCCGCCTTGCTTTGCTTTTGATCGAGGCGCCCCGTTAAACCACGATGGCCGAACGCAGGCATTGCGCAGTGGGTAAACCGGCAGGACGCCGGTTTAGCCGCGCTGGGCCAGGGATGGCCCATCGCGGCGACCCACGGAGCAATGCCTTCGTTACGGCATGCCGAGCCACAGCGAGGCACCGAGTGGTGGGGCAAGAGCGTTTGGTTACTTTGCGCTTTTCAAAGTGACCCGCTAATGAAATGGCTACCCCCGCCGCCCCCTGCGATCGCCCACTAAGCTTTCGCAGGGGGCTCACCGGAGACTGTTGCCATGAACGAAATATCTATCGCCGCCATCGATTTGGGAAAACACACTTTTCACCTGCATGCGCAGGATGATCGTGGTCATGAAGTTTGCCGCAAAAAATTCACCCGGTCGGCACTCATGCAGTACCTGATGAATCTCCAACCCTGCACCGTCGTGATGGAAGCCTGTGGTGGCGCCCATTTCATGGCACAGGAGGTGGCCAAGCTTGGGCATATACCCAAGCTCATTGCCCCTCATCTCGTGCGCCCTTACGTGAAAAGCAACAAAAACGACTTCGCTGATGCCGAAGCGATTTGCGAGGCCGCTACTCGCCCAACGATGCGCTTTGTGCCGGTCAAAAACCAAGCCCAGCAAGCGCTGGCCATGCTCAACTCGACACGTGATGCGTTCATCAAGGACCGCACTGCGGCCGTCAATCGTATTCACGCCGCTCTTCTGGAGGTCGGCGTCAGCCTGGCCCCGAGCCTCAAATCGATTCGATCTCTTTCGGCGCTGCTTGAAGCGAGCTCAATGGCTCAGCCCTTCAAAAACACTCTGACGAGGCTGTATCAACACTTCAAGCATTTGGACGAGGAGATCAAATCGCTGGACAAGGATGTGGAGTGCCAGGCCGCTGAAGATGATCTGGCGACTCGTTTGATGACCATGCCGTGTGTCGGTCCGATCACCTCCACCGTCCTGGCTGCCGAATTGGGCGATGGCAAACAGTTCAAATGCGGCCGAGACTATTCAGCCTCGATCGGGCTGGTGCCCAAGCAGCATTCCACGGGCGGCAAAACCGTACTGCTGGGCATCAGCAAGCGCGGCGATCGCAACCAGCGACGCCTGCTTGTCCAGTGTGCCCGCGTTTACGTGAGGTATCTGGACCGCCAGAAAGGCTGGCTGGCGGACTGGGTCCGGCAGCTATTGGCCCACCATCACTCCAACCATGTGGTTTGCGCGCTGGCCAACAAGCTGGCGAGGATCGCCTGGGCGATTGCGGCACACCACACTGAATTCGATGCAGGGCCAAGCGCGATGAACGCCTGACCCTGCTGTCACCCGAGCATCACCCACCTGGTTTTGCGATGCTGGATAACTGATGACGTGAACGGCCAACCGGCCTGACGACAACCCTGGGCTTTTACACGGCTGAAAGGCCGTCTCGCTAATAAGGATCGTCGGGCATCGATTCTCATCGAGGCGCGGGGCTACACCCCCACTCAGACGCCGGATAGATGAAAGCAAGCCAACCACTCATCAAAAACAGTATTGCAGAAAAGGGGGTAACCATAGATGTAAAAGCGGAACCATAAGTGGCCGTTACCGCAGGAATGGATATGTACACTTGAAAGACAATAACCAGAACAAAAATGCCCGGCAAAAGCCGGGCATTCCAGACAAACACCAGCGATCAAAAGTCAGTCGGTATAACTCAACCCCGCAGCCCTGCTCTGCTGACTCCGTCCACGCGTAGCCAGGCAATAGTAAAGCGGACAAGTCACCACCAACCCCACCAACCACGACAAATCCGCACCCTCGACCAGATTGGCATAAGGCCCCACATACAACGACGTATTGGCAAACGGCAGCTGCACGATGATCCCGATGAAATACGCCACGATCGCATGCAAATTGAAGCGCCCATAAATCCCGCCATCCGCACGGAAGATCGAGGCAATGTCATAACACCCACGCTTGATCACATAGAAGTCGATCAGGTTGATCGAGGCCCATGGCACCAGCACCAACAGCAATGCCAGGATCAGCCCGATGAACTGCGAGATGAAGTCCGCCGAAGCGCCCAGCGCCACCACACAGCAGCCCGCCAGCACTAAACTCGACAGCACCACGCGCACCTTGATGCTCGGCGTCCATTGACTGGCGAAGGTCTGGATCGAGGTGATGATCGACAGCACCGCGCCATACAGATTCAAGGCGTTGTGGCTGATGATGTTGAGCAGGAACAGCACCATCAGGATCGGCCCCAGCCATCCGGTGGATTGCTTCACCGCGGACATCGCTTCAGTGCCTTCCGGGGTCGCCAGTACAGCCACCGCGCCGAAGGTGAAGGACAAAATTGTGCCCAGGGTTGCCCCCAGGTAGGTGGCCCAGAACGGTTTGGCAATACCGATTTCGGCCGGCAGGTAGCGCGAATAGTCCGACACGTAAGGCGAAAAGCTTATCTGCCAGATGATCCCCAGGGACACGGTGGCCAACCAGCCGGACAGGTTGAAACCACCGCGGGTGAAAAAGTCCGCCGGCAGGTCATGGGCGAAGATGTAGAGGAACCCGGCGAGCAAGGCGCTGCCCATGACCCAGGTGCCGATGCGGTTGAGGGAATGAATGAAGCGGTAACCGATGACGCCAATCGCCGTGGCGCTCAGGGCACCGATCAGGATGCTCGCCGGCACCGGCACCGAGGGTGCGATTCCGACAATCGACTTGCCCGCCAGCACGATGTTGGAGATGAAGAAGCCGACGTAGATCAGTGCGGCAAAGAACACGATCAGCAACGCGCCATAGCGGCCGAACTGGCCGCGGCTCTGGACCATTTGTGGAATGCCCATGCGGGGTCCCTGGGCCGACGCCAGGGCAATCACCAGCCCGCCGACCATGTGCCCGAGGGCAATTGCCAGCAGCCCCCAGAACAGGTCGAGATGGAACACCTGGACCACCATGGCACCGGTCACGATGGGCAGCGGCGCAATGTTGGTACTGAACCATAGGGTGAAAAGATCGCGGGCCTTCCCGTGGCGCTCTGCGAGTGGAACGTAATCGACCGTGTGATTCTCGATCAACGGGTCTTGCCGGGACGTCTGGGACATATGCATGAACTCGAGTTTGTCTGTTCTTATCATTGTATGAAGCCAAACCGGGGGGACTCTCTGGCCGCCCCTCAGATGCGCACCATATTATGGTATTCCAACATTTCCACAAGACTGATTCGGTCTTTGAGAGCCCATCTGATCCGGCATCCTGCCGCAAATCTGCACCGAATGCCTGGCTGAAAGCCCCGCAAACACTGACTTCAAGACCAAAGGCATACGTTTATCGGACGACCAAAAAAGCTCTTGCAAACGATGTATTACGGTATACCATCAGACCTACAAACTCATAAAAACCACGTTCCACTCCCGAGGACAGTCCAATGATCGATGCCGCCATCTACAAACAAGTCATGGGCTCGTTCCCGTCCGGCGTCTGCGTGATCACCACGCTCGATGACGACGGGCAGATCGTCGGCCTGACCGCCAGCGCCTTCAGCTCGCTGTCGATGGACCCGGCCCTGGTGCTGTTCTGCCCTAACTACAGCTCAGATTCCTACCCGGTCCTGATCAGGAACAAGCGCTTTGCCATTCATGTGCTGTCCGGCGGCCAGCAGAGCGAAGCCTATGCCTTCGCGCGCAAGGGCAAGGACAAGGCGCAAGGCATCGAGTGGACGTTGAGCGAGTTGGGCAACCCGATCCTGGCCAACGCCACGGCGGTCATCGAATGCGAACTGTGGCGCGAGTATGAAGGGGGCGACCACGCGATCATGGTCGGCGCGGTGAAGAACCTGATCGTGCCCCAGCAGAATGCCGGGCCACTGGTGTATTGCCACGGCAAGATGGGCGCCCTGCCCGTTCTGGCCTGACACAGCAAAAGATCGCAGCCTGCGGCAGCTCCTTGTATGTTGACCTTGATTCCATGAGAGAGGTTACGCTCAAGGATTCATTCAACAGCAAGTACGTTTCTGGGGGAGGCCGATCGCTCCTGAAGGCAGGATTTGCTCCTGACCTTGTCTGTAGAGAGGCCCCCCCGCCTCATTGCCCACCACGAAGAGTATCGAGAAGCCGACAAGTCGGACTTCGCATTACAAGGTTGCAGTGGCATGAAGTTCGAGGTCGGGGGAACCAGGTGCAATCTTACCTAAAGCCAAGGAAGTGAAAAGCAATGAATGCGCATGTCGGCATAGATATCAGTGCTCGCAGTTCAGCCATGGGATGGCGGCAGAACGGCAAAGCAGCAGGCAATGGAGACATTCTGCACACGCCCAAAGGTCGCAAGGCCGCTGTGGAAAAGCTGCTACGTCTCAAGCCGCTGAGCGTTGTCATGGAGGCTACCGGTATTTACTACCTGGATCTTGCGATGGAATTGCACGCCGCCGGCTTGCCGGTCTCGGTGATCAACCCCAAAAGCTTCCACAACTTTGCCAAGCTGATGTTGCAAAACAGCAAGACTGACCAGATCGATGCCCAACTGCTGGCCGAATACGGCGAGCGTATGGGGCCTAGGCTGTGGGTCCCGCCCACTGCGGAACAGATGATGCTGCGTGCGATTGGTCGCCACATCAACCGACTGATTGGCCATCGGACGCGAGCCAAGAACGAGCTGCATGCGCTACAAGCGACAGAAACGAGCATCGCACTGCTGATCGAGGATGAGAAAGACGCGATAAGCGCGTTGGACGCTCGAATCGATCGATTAAAACAGGCTGCGCGCGACGCCATCGCCAAATGCCCTGATCTGAGCCTGCAATTTCGCTGCATGATGGCGGCGCCCGGCGTTGGAGAGGCCTCGGCCATCGCCGCACTGGCTGAGCTGACGACCCTTCCAGTGACGCTTAAATCGGCACAGGTAAGCCGCTATGCAGGCCTGGATGTCAGACTGACCCAGTCAGGCACCAGCGTGAACCGGCCAGGACGAATGTCCAAGTGCGGTAATGCTTACTTGCGTGCAGCGATGTTCATGCCGGCGATGACGGCAATCCGTTGTGATGAGAATGTGAAGGCCTTCTACGAGGCACTGGTAGCGCGCGGCAAGAAGAAAATGCAGGCCATCGGCGCGGTCATGCGCAAATACCTAACCGGGTTATGGGCATGCATGCGCTCTGGAGAAGAATTTAATACGGCCAAGCTTTTTAGCAAAAAACATCTCGCGAAAGCTTGACCGTGAACAGAGTATCTACAGGTGTTCGCATTCCTGTGTAGGAGCTGCCGCAGACTGCGATCTTTTGATCTGATAAATCTTGCATCAATGTCGTATTATGGTATACCAATAATCAACAGACCCGCAGTCGACGGGTCGACCACAAGAGATTCGAGGTAGCGTCATGAAATTTTCCCTGTTCGTACACATGGAACGTTGGGACGAAAGCGTCAGCCACCGCCAGTTGTTCGAAGACTTGACCGAACTGACGCTGATGGCCGAAGCCGGTGGTTTCAGCACCGTATGGATCGGTGAACACCACGCCATGGAATACACCATTTCGCCAAGCCCGATGCCGCTGCTGGCCTACCTGGCCGGCAAGACCACCACCATTCATCTCGGCGCCGGCACCATCATCGCGCCGTTCTGGCACCCCATCCGGGTCGCCGGCGAATGCGCCCTGCTCGATGTCATCAGCAACGGTCGCATGGAAGTGGGTCTGGCCCGTGGCGCTTACCAGGTTGAATTCGACCGCATGGCCGGCGGCATGCCAGCCTCCTCTGGCGGTCAGGCATTGCGCGAAATGGTTCCGGTGGTGCGTGCCCTGTGGCAAGGCGACTACGCCCATGACGGCGACATCTGGAAATTCCCGACGTCCACCAGCGTGCCCAAGCCGATCCAGAAACCGAACCCGCCGATGTGGATCGCCGCCCGTGACCCGGACTCGCACAACTTCGCCGTAGCTAACGGGTGCAACGTGATGGTCACGCCGCTGATGAAGGGCGACGAGGAAGTCCTCGACCTGAAGAACAAATTCCAGACCGCCCTGGACAACAACCCGGACGTGCCGCGCCCGCAATTGATGGTGCTGCGTCATACCCATGTGCACTCGTCGGACAATCCCGAAGGCTGGAAAGTCGGGGCCAAGGCGATCGCCAGGTTCTACCGCACTTTCGATGCCTGGTTCGGCAACAAGGAAACCCCGGTCAACGGCTTCCTGGCACCGAGTCCGGAAGAGAAATTCGCCGGCCGTCCAGAGTTCGAACTGGAGAGCCTGCACAAGACCGCCATGATCGGCACCCCGGAAGAAATCATCCCGCGCATCAAGTACTATCAGGAACTGGGTGTCGATGAGTTCAGCTTCTGGTGCGACAACAGCCTGCCGCACGCCGAGAAGAAAAAGTCCCTGGAGCTGTTTATCAAGCACGTGGTGCCGGCGTTTCGCTGAACCCACCTCCTACAAGGGTCGATTCCCATGTTCAATGGTCGTCTCCAATCACTCGCCCTTCCCTCCGGCGCCGAGCAGGTTTACCTGCGCGGCGAATGGACCGCTTCGCATATCCATTTCAAGCGCCTGCGCGCCAGCGTTTCCGCCAAGCAGAACGGCTTCTGGCACCCGGTTACTGAGCCCGCCCGAATAGAAAGTCACGCACTTCATACCGCTTCATTGCGCGGTATGCGCTGTGCATTGTGCTTCGGCTCATGACGGCCTTGAGTTACTACTGGCTGATGAAACTCGGCAAGCGAGCGCCGACGCTGAATCAAGCGTCCCGATAACCGAGAAACAACAACGCCGGCCCAGGGCCGGCGTTGCACTGTTTCAGGCATCTTAATGGTTGTAGGCACGCTCGTTGTGCTCGCCCATGTCCAGGCCCATCTCCTCCACCGACTCATCGGCACGCAGGCCGACCACGACATTCACCACTTTGAGAATGATCCAGCTGATGACGAAGCAGTACACCGTCGTCAGCACCACACCTTTGACTTGCGCCAACACCTGACCGCCCATGGTCACCCCTTCCACCAGCCCGCCCAGGGACGGTACGCAAAACACCCCGGTCAATACCGCGCCGATCATCCCGCCGATGCCGTGAAGCCCGAACACATCAAGGCTGTCGTCATAACCGAAGCGGCGTTTGAGCACGGTGACGCTCAAGTAGCAGAACACCCCGCACAACAAACCGATGGCCAGCGCACCACCGACGCCCACATAGGCGCACGCTGGCGTAATCCCCACCAGACCGGCCAGGGCACCGCTGGCCAGGCCCAGCGCACTCGGTTTGCCGACCTTGAACCACTCGGTGAACATCCAGCCAAGAATCCCGGCGCACGCGCCCAGTTGGGTGTTGAGCATGACGATGCCGGACGTGCCGCTGAGGCCGCCACCGGAACCGATGTTGAAACCGAACCAACCGACCCAGAGCATCGCTGCACCGGCCATGGTCAGGCTCAGGTTGTGCGCCGGCATCGGCGTATTTACATAGCCTTTGCGCTTGCCGAGGATCAGGCAGGCGGCCAGCGCGGCGACGCCGGCATTGATGTGCACGGCGGTGCCACCGGCAAAATCGAGGACACCCCAGTTATGCATCAAGGCCCCCGCACCACCCCAGACCATGTGCGCCACCGGGGCGTACACCAGGGTGAACCACAGCGCCATGAACAGCAGCGCGGCGGAGAATTTCATGCGTTCGGCGAAGGCACCTGCGATCAGCGCCGGGGTGATGATGGCGAAGGTCATCTGGAAGGTCACGAACACCCCTTCCGGAATCTCGCCGACCAGGCTTTGCGGGGTCATTCCGGCCAGAAAGGCCCGGCTCATGCCGCCGACAAAACTGTTGAAGGTCACCTCGCCCTCGACCATGCCCGTGGTGTCGACCACCATGCTGTAGCCATAGATCACCCACAAGACGCCCACTAGCCCTGCGATGCCGAAACACTGGGTGAACAACGACAACATGTTTTTCGCTCGCACCAGGCCGCCATAAAACAATGCAAGGCCCGGCAGGCACATGAATAACACCAGCACCGCCGCCATCACCATCCAGGCGGTACTGCCGGTGTTCAATGTTGGTGCATCGGCTGCCTGCGCCAAGGGCACAAGCGCACCGGTCGCCAGTAAGCCAAAAAGGGATTTGCCGAGAAGACGATTGACCATGTTCAAAGCTCCTGCAATGGAAATCGGAAGTGTCGGCAGCGAGCAAGTGGTAAAACAACGGACCGTTCTGGTCTCTTATGATCGTTCCCACGCTCCTGCGTGGGAATGCAGCCAGTGACGCTCTGCGTCACGGGACGCGGAGCGTCCCAGGAGGCGTTCCCACGCGGAGCGTGGGAACGATCCAAGGTGTCAGTAGCCGGAACCTGGAATCCAGCTGGTCCCCGCCAGCGGTACCCGCGCCATGGCCGCCGATTCCACCGTCAACGCCACCAGATCCTCCGGATCCAGGTTGTGCAGATGCGACTTACCGCAAGCCCGCGCCATGGTCTGTGCCTCCAGCACCAACACCCGCAGGTAGTTGGCCAGACGGCGACCGCCTTCCACCGGGTCCAGGCGCCTGGACAGCTCCGGGTCCTGGGTGGTGATCCCGGCCGGGTCACGGCCGTTCTGCCAATCGTCATAAAAGCCTGCGGCCGAACCAATCTTGTGCAGTTCTTCATCCAGACGCGGGTGGTTGTCGCCCAGCGCAATCAGGGCCGCCGTGCCAATGGCCACCGCGTCCGCGCCCAGCGCCATGGCCTTGGCCACGTCGGCACCGTTGCGAATCCCCCCCGAAACTATCAGTTGAACCTTGCGATGCATGCCCATCTCTTGCAAAGCCTGTACCGCTTGCGGGATCGCCGGCAAAATCGGAATCCCCACGTGTTCGATAAACACTTCCTGGGTCGCCGCCGTGCCACCTTGCATGCCATCGAGCACGATCACGTCGGCCCCGGCCTTCACCGCCAGCTTGACGTCGTAGTAAGGCCGGCTCGCGCCGATCTTCACGTAGATCGGCTTCTCCCAATCGGTGATTTCGCGGATCTCGGCGATCTTGATCGCCAAGTCATCCGGGCCGGTCCAGTCCGGGTGACGGCAGGCACTGCGCTGGTCGACACCGATCGGCAAAGTACGCATACCGGCCACCCGCTCGGTGACTTTCATGCCCAGCAACATGCCGCCGCCACCGGGTTTGGCGCCCTGCCCCAGGACGATTTCGATGGCGTCCGCCTTGCGCAGGTCATCCGGGTTCATGCCGTAGCGCGATGGCAGGTACTGATAGACCAGATGCTGCGATTGCCCGCGCTCTTCCGGGGTCATGCCGCCGTCACCGGTGGTGGTGCTGGTACCGGCGATGGTCGCGCCACGACCCAAGGCTTCCTTGGCATTGGCCGACAGCGCACCGAAACTCATGCCGGCGATGGTTACCGGAATCTTCAGGTGAATCGGCTTCTTGGCGAAGCGATTGCCGAGGATCACATCGGTGCCGCACTTTTCCCGATAGCCTTCGAGCGGGTAGCGCGACACGCTGGCGCCCAGCAGCAGCAAATCATCGAAGTGCGGGACCTTGCGCTTGGTGCCACCGCCGCGAATGTCATAGATGCCGGTCTCGGCGGCGCGCTGGATTTCCTGGATGGTCAGGCGGTCGAAGGTCGCGGACTCGCGCAGTACTGGAGGGGCTGTTTTTGGGGTAGTAGAGTCGCACATATCTGTTCTCCTCGCGTGGATCAGTACGCGGACGCGTTATCGACTTTGAAGTTGTACAACTGACGAGCCGAGCCATAGCGCTTGAAGTCAGCTGCCTTGTGTTCGAAACCGGCACGGTTGAGCAGCACTTGCAGTTCTTCCAGGTGCTCGGCACGCATCTCTTTCTCGATGCAGTCCGACCCCAGCGACGCGACGCTGCCCTTCACGTAAATGTGCGTTTCGTACAGCGAATCGCCCAGCGCATCACCGGCATCGCCGCACACCACCAGGCGCCCGGCCTGGCCCATGAAGCAGCTCATGTGGCCAATGCTGCCGCCGACCACGATGTCGATGCCTTTCATGGAAATGCCGCATCGGGCCCCGGCATCGCCTTCGATCACCAGCAACCCGCCATGGGCGGTGGCGCCGGCGGCCTGGGACGCACTGCCCTTGATTCGTACGTAACCGGACATCATGTTTTCCGCGACACCCACACCCGCGTTGCCGTGCACGGTGATGCTCGCTTTCTGATTCATGCCCGCGCAGTAGTAACCGGCATGCCCCTGGATATCGATGGACACGGCCTGGTTCACCCCGACGGCGAGGTTGTGCTTGCCGTTGGCGTGGGTCACCACCCATTCACGGTCTTCTACTGCGTTGACCTGGTCGTGCAGCGCCTGATTGAGGTCGCGCACGCTGGCAATGGAAAGATCGATGGTTTTCATGTGTGCGCTCCTTAAGCTGACTCGCGTTCCCAGATGTACAAGGTGGCCGGTGCCGGCTCCCAGATCCTGGCGTTTTCGATGCCCGGCAGGCTCGACAGCGCCTGATACTCCGAGGCCATGGCAACGTAGTCGTCGGTCTCGGCGAGGATCGCCGGCTTGCAGGCAATCGGGTCGCGGATCACTGCAAAGCCATTGCGAGTACCGATGGCGAAGGTGAAGAAACCGTCGAGTTCCTCCAGCGCATGGTCCAGCGCGTCCTTGAGCGAGTCGCCCTGTTGCAGGCGCCAGGTCAGGTAACCGGCCGCCACTTCGGTGTCGTTGTCGGTTTCGAACTGCATGCCTTCGCGCTTTAGTTCCTGGCGCAGGCGGAAGTGGTTGGACAGCGAGCCGTTGTGCACCAGGCACAGGTCGGCACCGGTGGAAAACGGGTGGCTGCCTTCCATGGTCACCGCGCTTTCGGTGGCCATGCGGGTGTGGCCGATGATGTGACTGCCCTGCATGCCGGCCAGGCCGAAGCGTTGGGAGATCTCCTGGGGCAGGCCCATGCCCTTGAGGATTTCGATGCTCTGCCCGGCGCTCATGATGCGTACGCTCGGCGCCAGTTCGGCGAGGGCCAGACGTACCGGCGCCTCCTCAGCGTGGATCTTCAATACGGCGGCGCTGGCGTTCTGGAACCAGTCCAGAGAACAGCCGAGACGACCTTCCAGTTCACCCATCACGGCCGGCCAATCGAAGCTTTCGGTGGTCGCCTGCAGGGTCAGCTTGACCCAGCCATCGGCCACTTCGTCGCCATAAATGGCGAAACCGGCACTGTCCGGACCGCGGTCGGTCATGGCCTCCAACATTGGCTCGAAAAGTTGGCCCAGCCGGGATTCCAGCTGCGGGTTTTTCAGGTAAAGACCTACAATTCCGCACATAAGAGCAGTCCTCACTTCGTTCGGGAGCTGCAAGCTTCAAGCTGCAAGCAATCCGCATAGATAGAAATATTCGTGACACACCGCCAATCCGCTTTTACTTGCGGCTTGACGCTTGCAGCTTGTAGCTGCCGCCCAGCAGTCTCAGAAAAACTCTGTATAGCGCGCGACTTCCCAGTCACTCACATGGCGGCTGTACTCCACCCACTCCATGCGCTTGAGCTTGATGAACTCGCCCACGATCTGCGGGCCCAGCACTTCGGCGAACAAAGGGTCGGCCTCCAGCGCATCGCAGGCTTCCTTGAGCGATTGCGGCAAGGTCTTGATGCCGCGCGCGGCGATCTGCTCCAGGCTCAGGCTGTAGAGGTTTTCGTTGCACACGTGGTCGATTTCCAGCTGACGGTCGATGCCATCCAGGCCGGCGGCGATGATCGCTGCGCTGACCAGATAGGGATTGCAACCGGCGTCCGGAAGGCGGAACTCCAGGCGGCCATAAGGCACCCGGACCATCGCCGAGCGGTTGTTGGCCCCGAAGGCAATAAACGCCGGTGCCCAGGTCGCGCCGGACAACGAATTGCCCACCACCAGACGCTTGTAGGAGTTGACCGTGGGTGCCGCGAAGGCACACAGCGCCGGGCCATGGGCAAGCAGGCCGGCGGCGAAGTGATAGGCCATTTTCGACAGGCCCATGCCGCTCGGGTCGCCGGCATCAAAGAACAGGTTCTTGTTCTCGGCACTGCTGATCGACAGGTGAAAGTGCATGCCGTTGCCGGCGCGTTTCGGGTCGGGCTTGGGCATGAACGAACAGATCATGCCCAGGTCGTTGGCGATTTCGCCGGCGGCCATGCGAAAGAAGGTGAAGCGATCCGCCGAGGTCATGGCGTCGCTGTAGGTGTAGTTGATCTCGAACTGGCCGTTGGCGTCTTCGTGATCGATTTGATAGACCTCGAAATCCACTGCCTGCAAGGCTTCGGTCAAACGTTCAAGGAACACCCGGGAGCGCGACAGGCCCTTGTAGTCGTAGCAAGGCTTGTCCAGGTTGTCGCTGAGGTCGACCAGCTGTAACTTGCCCTGCTCGTCGCGACGCATCAGGTTGAACTCCGGCTCCAGACCGGTATTGAGGGTCCAGCCCTTGTCCTCCAGGCGCCGGATCTGCTGCTGCAATACATAACGGCTGTCATAGGGATGCGGTTTGCCATCGACATGACCGACGCACACCACCCGGCCATAACCCGGCTGCCAGGGCACGGGCGTCAGCGTGGCCAGGTCACCGCGGGCCATGAAGTCCGGACCGTGCGGCTCCATGCCCATGCCACTGATCGCGAACCCGGCAAAACCGGCGCCCTCTTCGGCCACCGTCTTGAGCCCACAGATCGGCACCGATTTGGTCTTGGCCGCACCATGGATGTCGACAAACTGCGCAAGCACGTACTTGATCCCGTGCTTGTCGATGATGCGCTGGGTTTCTGCTGGCAACATTGCTCGTCACTCCTCGCGAAAGGCAAATCTCTAGTGGGTTGGCCCTGACTTTCTCTTTATTCCTGAAACGAAAGTTTGTTTCCCAATAGGAATGCAAGGCCCTTGCCAGCTTCGCGAGTGGCCCGTGAAAAGCGCTTTTGTACTGTTTATATGGGAAAAATCTTTTCCCCATGGGAATATTGCCCGGTGGATGCGCGCCAGACGCCGCGATTTGCACTTTCTCAGTGCAAAACTAATATTACTGAAAGGAAAGTGTGCAGGATCCGATGACTATGCCGACCGAAACCGCCCCGCGCCTCAAGCTTGAGCAATACCTGGGTTTGCAGATCAAACGCCAGCGCCAGGCCCAGGACCTGAAACTGTCCGATGTGGCCAAGATTGCCGATATCAGCCAGGGCATGTTGAGCAAGATCGAAAACGCCCAGGTCTCCACCAGCCTCGACACCCTCAGCCGCCTGTGTGACGTGCTGGGCCTGCCGCTGTCGAAATTGTTCAGTGAGTACGACCAGCAGGACGGCAGCGCGCTATTGGTCAAGGCCGACCAGGGCATGGAGGTGGTTCGCCGGGGAACAGAGAAAGGCCATACCTATCATTTGCTCAATCACACCCGCGGGCCAAAGAAGAGTTTCGAGGCCTACATGGTGAGCATGGATGACGCCAGCGAAGAGTTTCCGACCTTTTCCCACCCCGGTACCGAGTTTTTGCATTTGCTTGAAGGTGAGCTGATTTATCGGCATGGCAATCAGTTGTATCGCATGGAGGCTGGGGACAGCCTGACCTTCGAAGGGGAAATACCCCATGGGCCTGAAGAGTTGGTGCAGGTGCCGATCCGGTTGTTGTCGATCATGAATTACGGTAGCGACAAGGAATGATTTGGAAGGGCCCAAGGAATGGCTGGTGGGAAAGGCCGCGCGTATTCATGTGTCGACGGGGAGCGGGTGCTGGAGGCCCATAAAGGGCAACCCCCTTGAAAGGGATGGCCCTTACGGCGAGTCATTTGGGAGAATCTCAAGCCATGTGATCAATGACTCTAATTTGCCTACGGTTGTTGGCGAATATTTCTAGTCGCCTCATCATATGATGGTGGAAGCGATTCCGATTCTGATAGTGAAGGGGTCATCGGTCTTGATGATGCTGGCGCTGTCGGTCTTGATGATGGAGTTGATCCGGAAAAACTTGAACGGCGAGGCGTTTGTAATCCGCCGAATTCACGCATTGCCGGTTCTAATTCAGATCCATCAAGCCTACTGTTAAATCTTCGTTGCATCTCAATACCGATATCATTATCAAGATTACGATTAGGTCTCGTCCCCCGCCCCTGTATTTGTTCACCCGGCGCCTCAAATTGCGGTCTTCGCGACTTTCGCCAGCCCCGTTTGGCGATCTTGTAAGCTCCAAATCCCAACGCGCCTCCAACAAGTACGGGTAGGACTGCCAATGCCATTTGTGGTCCACTATCAGCCTCAATAGCCAAGGCCATAGTTCCTACTCCTATCATGATAAAGCCTACGGATGCCCCTCCCAAGAGAGCAACCCGACGTACCCTATGTCCTGTTGGATCATCTCGATTCACCGGATTGCCCTGGCAGTACGCATAGGCATTCACCCCACCTTCGCCAAACGGGCTCAAGCTGTCTGGACTGTTGAATCGCATCAACATCGGGTTGAACTGCCGGTACCCGTTACCCAAATGATAATGCCCGGTCACCGGGTCCGGTCGTTCGCCGTTGTAGCCGAGCAGGCTAGGCCTACCGTTTCCCGGTGAGCGATGGCCGTAGGGTGTGTAGGCGAAGGGATAAGGTTGGTTTGCGTCGAGCGCATTCAATATCGAACGTTGTTGATCGGTCGCCAGCAGGAGGGCGTCGACTTTTAAATCCTCGCGCCGCAGTTGCGCCAATAGCTGGTCGTCATGCTGGAAGATGCTGAGCTTCGTGGAGGCCTGGATTTCGGTCGCCAGGCGGGTTTTGCAGTAAAAGCGCTGGATCCCGGCCTGCTTGTCTGGCACCCATTCGATCGAGCGATCCAGTGGATCGTAGCGGTAGCGACATAATACGGTTTCGCGAGGTGACGTAGGCATGGGTTGAGCTCCGAGCAAGGTCCATAAAGCCGGACCTTGAGCATCGGCGGTTTTTCAGTTTTTGCCTACTAGCAGAACTGCTAGGTCCTACAGGCCCCGCCGATGTTCCTTGTTTCATTGGGCTCGCTTGTTGGCTCGCGCCAGTGCGGGACAGCTGTGGGCGGCCGATCGGCTCTACTGCACGCTGCCCGTCATGCAGGCCTGCGAGGAATCGGGGGCTTCGTTCATTACTCGTCAGCAGAGACACCATCCACGTCTGATCCAGGAAAGCGACTGGCAAGACTCGGTACCTGTCGAAGGCGCAACGGTGCGTGAACAAATCATTGAGCTCAAAGTCGGTTATCGCTGGCGTCGAGTTGAACTGAACCTGCAAACACCCACCGAATCGGGCTTTGCGCCTCTGGTAGCGCTTAGAAAAATTCGGTGTAGCGCTGCACTTCCCAGTCACTCACATGGCGGCTGTACTCCACCCACTCCATGCGCTTGAGCTTGATGAATTCGCCAACGATCTGCCGGCCCAGCACTTCGGCGAACAAAGGGTCGGCCTCCAGCGCATCGCAGGCTTCCTTGAGCGATTGCGGCAAGGTCTTGATGCCGCGCGCGGCGATCTGCTCCAGGCTCAGGCTGTAGAGGTTTTCGTTGCACACGTGGTCGATTTCCAGCTGGCGGTCGATGCCATCCAGGCCGGCGGCGATGATCGCTGCGCTGACCAGATAGGGATTGCAGCCGGCATCCGGCAGGCGGAACTCCCGGCGGCCGTAAGGCACCCTGACCATCGCCGAACGGTTGTTGGCGGTGGGTGCCCCCGTAGGACTTGCCGCCTTCGCGGGCAAGTCGGATCGCCGCACCGCTCGCTCCTGCACAGGGGACCTCAGCACGCGCAGCCGATAACAGCACTCGCTGCACTCAACTCGAACCCTTCATCCAGCCACCCGGTCACGCCGCCGATCATTTCCTTGACCGGGTAACCCAACGCCGCCAGTTTCACCGCCGCCTTGTTCGCGCCGTTGCAGTGGGGGCCGGCGCAATAGACCACGAACAGGCTGGTTTTCGGGTAGGCGAGCAGGCCTTCGGCGGTGAGCAGTCGCCCGGGAATGTTGATCGCACCAGGTACATGCCCCCGGTCGAACGCCAACGGACCACGCACATCCACCAGAATAAAATCGACTTCGCCGGCCTGTTGGCTGGCGTAGACGTCGGAACAGTCGGTCTCGAATGTCAGGCGGTCGCTGAAATGCATCAAGGCAATGGCCGAAGGGGCGGCGGGTATTTCGCGGACGAGGCTGGTCATGGGCAGAGCTCCGGGATGTCGGTGGGTTTGAACAGACTTTATCTGCCCGTCGCCAGCGGCTAAAGTGGCGCACAAGACACTCACCGGGAATTTTCCGCCAAATGCATTCTTCTCCAGGGCTGGTCGCGATCCTGGCCTACGACGGCCTGTGTACCTTCGAATTCGGCATCGCCGTGGAGATCTTCGGCCTGGCGCGGCCAGAGTTCGACTTCCCTTGGTACAGCCATCAAATCGCAGCCGTCGATCAAGGCCCGATGCGCGCCATGGGCGGCATTCAGGTATTGGCCGATGGCGGCCTGCAATTGCTGGAACAGGCCCGGACCGTGATCATTCCCGGCTGGCGCGATCGCCATGCCACCGTACCTGAGGCGCTGCTGACGGCCCTGCGCCAGGCCCATGCGCGGGGCGCGCGGTTGCTATCGATTTGCTCGGGGGTGTTCGTGCTGGCTGCCACCGGTTTGCTCGACGGTCGCGGCGCCACCACTCACTGGCGCTACACCGCGGAACTGGCCGAACGCTTCCCGAACATCCTGGTGGACCCCGACGTGCTCTACGTCGATTCGGGTCAATTGATCACCTCGGCCGGCAGCGCAGCCGGCATCGACGCCTGCCTGCATCTGGTGGCGCGGGACTTCGGCACTCAGGTCGCCAACTCGGTGGCACGGCGCCTGGTGATGTCACCGCAACGCACCGGGGGCCAGGCGCAGTTCATTCCGACACCGGTCAGTCCTACGCCGCGCAGCGATCTTTCGCGCGTCATGCAGTGGGCACGGGAGCGTTTGCACGAACCGCTGGAGGTTCGCGACCTGGCCAGCGAAGCCGCCATGAGCGAGCGCACCTTCCTGCGCCGATTCACCGAAGCCAGCGGCCAGTCGCCCAAGACCTGGTTGCAACATGAACGCCTGGGCCGTGCCCGGGAATTGCTGGAAAGCACCGACCAGCACACCGAGCAGATCGCCCAGCACTGTGGTTATCGTTCGGTGGAAAGCTTCCGCGTGGCGTTTCGCAACGTGGTCGGCGTGCCGCCATCGGTGTACAGGGAACGGTTTGGGCAAACGGAAAAGCGCATTTCCTGAGGCATGCTTCAGGGCTTGCGCAATAGATAGGTGTCCATGATCCAGCCATTGGCCAGCCGGGCCGCCTTGCGCACTCGCTCGATCTGCTGCGCCACCTCCTCGAGCTTGCCGCTGATGAGGATTTCATCCGGCGTCCCGAGGTAAGCTCCCCAGTAAATCTCTGTCTGCTGATCCGCTACATGATGGTAGGCATCCTGGGCATCGAGCATCACCACCAGACTGTCGGCATCGCTCACCTGCCCCGCTGCCAATCGCCGGCCGGTGGTGATTTCAACCGAGCGGCCAATTTGATTGAGCGCCACCTTGTGCTGCGCGGCCAGCGCCTGGACGCTGGTAATGCCGGGGATTACCTCGAACTCGAAAGCACAGGTGCCCAAAACCAGGATCGCCTGCAGGATGCGAATGGTGCTGTCGTACAACGCCGGGTCGCCCCACACCAAAAAACCGCCGCACTGGTCATCGGCCAGTTCCTCATTGATCAGCCGCTCGAAGGTTTGCTGCTTGGCCAGGTTCAACTCATCGACGCTGGTCCTGTAGTCCACGTCGCCACGCTCGCGCTCCGGGCTCTGGGCTTCGACAAAGCGGTAGTGCGGATCGGTGATATGGCGTTCACAGAGCTCGCGGCGCAGGTCGATCAGCTTGTCCTTGCTCTGGCCCTTGTCCATGATAAAAAAAACATCGACCCGATTCAGCGCCTTCACGGCCTGCAGGGTGATGTAATCGGGATTCCCGGCGCCGATGCCGATGACCAATAGTTTTTTCATCACAGCATCCCCTCGTTATCGCTGCACGACAGCCGCAGCCGCCAGCAACCATGGAACTGCAGGTCTATTGTTGACAGCGGCTCGACATCGATCAGGTTGAATGCCGAACCCTGCAGCACGTGCATCAACGCGGCACGCATGATGAATGGATGGGTCACGGCAATCACATGGCCGGGCACCGCTTCCAGGGTTTTCAACCAGGCGGCGACGCGTTCGCCGACTTGCGCCACCGACTCGCCGCCGTGGGGTGCCGAGCGCAGGTCGGCGAGCCAGGCCTGAAGTAATTCGGCCTGGTTTTTTTGCAGGTCGTTGATGCGCACACCGCGCCAACGGCCGAAGTCGCAATCGCGCAGGGCCGCGACAATGTCCACGGGCTTACCGAACAGCTCGGCGGTCTGTCGCGTGCGCAACTCCGGGGCGCATAACAGGCGCGATGCCTCCTTGAATCGAGCGCCTCGAGAACCACGCGCCGATTGCCAATCCATCTCCAGGGGTTCGTCCACAGGAAAGCGCGCCAGTTTCTGTGCAAGGGTTCGAGCGTGGCAGATCAAGGTCAAACGGGTCGCCTGCACGAAAAAAAATCACTCTATGGGATAGAAAGGAAAATCGGCGCCTGGCCGTCAGTCATTGACCAATTGTGCCGTAAGAAAGATCGTCAGGGGGCCTTAAATCACCGATTCGAACGCTCTTTAACGGCAACGCCCTACACGGTCCATCAACATCCCCTTCGTCTGCCGCTGACAGTCATTTCTCGCCCGTTCGACCGTGGAAAAGTCCCGCAAAAATTAACTAGACATGTAGTGCGCCTTATATAAATACTGTTTTCAACGGATTAACGACACACCTCATCCAGCAGGAGCCGGGATGCCCTCATGCGAAGGCCGGTTACCGAGCCCTTTGATACAGGAGTGCACCCATGCTGGTCTTGCGCACCGTGCAACTAACCGACCTGCCCCAGTTGCAGCGATTGGCCCGCGAAAGCCTGGTGGGCGTCAGGTCCTTGCCCGATGACAGCGCACGCTTGCGCGGCAGGATTTTCGACTCCTGCACGTCACTGCAACAAAACATCGAGAGTCCCGGCCCGCAGAATTACTTTTTCGTGCTGGAAGACCAGACGAACCGGCGCCTGGTGGGCTGCTCGGAAATCGTCGCCACGGCCGGTTTCAGCGAACCGTTCTACAGCCTGCGCAACCGCCATTTCACCAGCGCCTCGCGCGAGTTGAACATCGAGCACGGCGTGCCTGCTCTGTCGCTGTGCCAAGACCTCAACGGCCACACCTTGCTGCGCGGCTTTCATATCGATACGGCGCTGGTGCGTACGGCGCACTCCGAATTATTGTCACGGGCGCGCCTGCTGTTCATTGCCGCGCATGCAAAACGCTTTGCCGACGCCGTGATCACCGAAATCGTCGGCTTCAGCACCGATGACGGCCACTCACCCTTCTGGGATGCCGTGGGCAAGCACTTCTTCGACCTGCCCTACGTCGAGGTCGAGCGTCTTTGCGGCCTGGAAAGCCGAACCTTCCTCGCCCATCTGATGCCGCAATACCCGATCTACGTGCCGATGCTGCCCCAGGCCGCGCAAGACTGCATCGGGCGCATCCACCCCGATGGCCAGGAAGCCTTCGATATCCTTGCAAGCGAAGGGTTCGAAACCAATAGCTATGTCGACCTGTTCGATGGCGGCCCGACGCTGTATGCACGCACCGTCGACATTCGCTCGATCGCGCAGAGCCAGACTGCCCTGGTCAAAGCCGGTTCGTTCATTGACGCCCGTGGCCGCTATCTGGTCAGCAACGACTCGCTTGGGCACTATCGCGCCATCGTCGCCGATCTCGACTACCGCGCCGGGCAACCCGTGGTTCTGGACACCGGAATGTGCCAGGCACTGCAGGTGACTGAAGGCAGCACGATCCGGCTGATCGCCCTGTGAGCATTAAACGCCAGGGTCCCCGTCGACAACGCCCGAATGGGCGTGCAAAAGGCAGCGCAACATGATTGTCCGTCCGGTTCAGGTGACCGACCTGCCCGCCTTGCTCGCGCTGGGCCGCCTGGCAGGCCGCGGCTTGACGACCCTGCCGGTCAACGAAGAGCGCCTGACCCACCGCTTGCGTTGGGCCCAAAGGACCTTCGCCGAACAGGTCGAACGCGCCGACGCCGATTACCTGTTCGTGCTCGAAGACGACGACCAGCAAGTGGTCGGCGTCAGCGCCATGACCGGGGCGGTTGGCCTGCGCGAGCCGTGGTACAACTATCGTGTCGGGCTGACAGTCAATTCTTCACCGGACCTGGGTATATCGCGACAGATCCCGACCTTGTTCCTCAACAACGAGATGACCGGACAATCGGAACTCTGCTCGCTGTTCTTGCGCCCCGATCAACGCTGGGGCAGTAACGGCCGACTGCTCTCGCTGGGACGCCTTTTGCTGGCGGCGGAGTTCCCGCACCTGTTCGGCGAGAAACTGATCGCCGAGCTGCGCGGCAGTGCCGACGAAAAGGGTTGCTCACCTTTCTGGGACAGTGTGGGCCGACACTTTTTCAAGATGGATTTCAGTCATGCCGATCATTTGTCGGGGCTTGGCAACAAGTCGTTCATCGCCGAGTTGATGCCACGTCAACCGCTCTATACCTGCCTGCTCACCGAACGGGCCCAGGCTGTGATCGGCAAGCCGCATCCCAATTCAGAGCCGGCATTGAAAATCCTCACTGCCGAGGGATTCTCCCATCAGGGCTACATCGACATCTTCGACGCGGGCCCGGTCATTGAATCACCGGTTTCGAGCATTCGAACCGTGCGCGACAGTCAACACCTGCAACTGGCCATCGGCAACCCGGACGACCAGGCACCGATCTGGCTGATCCACAATCGCCGCCTGGAAAATTGCCGCATCACCGCCGGCCCGGCGCGACTGACGGGCAACAGCCTGATGGTCGACCGCCTCACCGCCAAACGCCTGCAGCTGCAACCCGGCGACTCGGTGCGTGCGGTGCCGCTGCCCAATCGACAGCAGCAGGCCGTGGCGGCGTAACTGACCCTGCCTGTTTTCGAGATTGACGTCTTTGGCGGGAAAACCCGTAAATTCGTCATCATTCCAGACCTGCCCGCGTGATAGCCTTTCACATCTTCGGCGTTGACACTTTTGCTCAAGCCCTTCCATTTCCATTGGTGGAACTCATATGTCCAGGCTTTCTCATCAAGATTTGCGCCGCAATTTTCGCCAACTGTTCGCCTCCAACACCTGCTATCACACCGCGTCGGTCTTCGACCCGATGTCGGCACGCATCGCCGCTGACCTGGGGTTCGAGGTGGGGATCCTCGGTGGGTCGGTCGCGTCGTTGCAGGTACTGGGCGCCCCTGACTTTGCCTTGATCACCCTCAGCGAGTTTGCCGAGCAGGCCACCCGTATCGGCCGCGTCGCCCAATTGCCGGTGATCGCTGACGCCGACCACGGCTACGGCAATGCGCTCAATGTCATGCGCACCATCGTCGAGCTTGAACGTGCCGGTGTTGCCGCCCTGACCATCGAAGACACCTTGCTGCCGGCACAATTCGGCCGTAAATCCACCGACCTGATCACGGTCGCCGAAGGTGTCGGCAAGATTCGCGCGGCACTGGAAGCCCGGTGCGACTCGGAAATGGCAATCATCGCCCGCACCCATGCAGGCATTCTGCCGGTCCAGGAAATCATCAGCCGCACCAAGCAATACCAGGCCGCGGGCGCGGACGGAATCTGCATGGTGGGGGTAAAGGATTTCGACCACCTGGAACAGATCGCCGAGCACCTGAGCGTGCCGCTGATGCTGGTGACCTACGGTAATCCGTTGTTGCGTGATGACCAACGCCTTGCCGAACTGGGCGTGCGCGTCGTCATCGACGGCCACGGTGCCTACTTCGCCGCGATCAAGGCGACTTACGACAGCCTGCGCGAACAGCGTCAGATATTTACCCAGGCGTCGGACCTGAACGCGACTGAACTGACGCATACCTACACGCAGCCGGAGGAATACATCCGTTGGGCGCAAGAGTTTATGCACGTTAAAGAGTAACGGCCGACGCCGAAAAGATCGCAGCCTGCGGCAGCTCCTACATTGGAATGGCATCTATCCTGTAGGAGCTGCCGCAGGCTGCGATCTTTGAGCTTGATGCTGTTTTTTTCCCGTCAGACCGTAGCCTTGAACCCCTCCTCCCGCTGCAACGCCCGAGCCTGGATCACATCCAGCACGGCGCAACCTTCGCGCATGAGCAGATGCACGGCACGGGTCACCCGCGTCAGATCGCAATCGGAAATGTCTTTGAGATTGAGGCTGGATAAAGTATCCGCCAGGTCGCGCACTACAGTGAAACGGTGCATGGCGCAGGCCGCCATGTCGCTGAGTTCTTTGTGGGTGTTTATGAAGAGCACCGGGTTGACGGCGTCGTAGGTGTCGATGGGGAGGTAACGGGGCATGACTTGGTCGAACATGTAGGTAGCTCCTGATTGATGAGTTTTCCCTGGTATTCGACCGGCCAAGATCGTCGCAGAACTTGCAGCGAGCCGGAACTATAGAAGGCGATGCTGAAACGTGGCAATAAGGAGCGATGTAGGAAACGTCTTGGATAGTTGTGCGCCACGTGCTGTTGCTGTTGCTGTTGCCCTGGCTCTGGATGTTGCTTTGGCTTTTGCTTTTGATCCACCCGCCCCTTCGGGAGGCTGAGCGGAGGCGTTCATCCGGGGGGTGGGCGCGTAGCGCCGTGCGGCGAAGCCGCACACATCGAGAGGAGGTCGAAGCGAAGCCGACCGGAGGCGATGCCCCCGGATGAATGCCGGAGCGAAGGAACGCCGAGCCTTAGCGAGGGGCCGGACGCTGGGGCGAGACCTTTTGGTTCCTTTTGGGGCGTTTGCCAAATCGGCATAGGAGGCGGCCATCTGGCCGCGCCCCTGCCACACCACCCGGCATGCGGGTCCGCACCGGGCGGTTCGAGAAGTTGAGGTCAGCAGAGTCGAGGTAGACCCAATCGGTCGAACCACGCCACCGTAAGCACTCCATGGATCAGACCGACACTGTTGTGCCAGAACCTGTGGCTGTTGCTGGCTATCGCCGCGGCCAAGTCAGGCCCTGCTCCAAGTTTGCGCAGTTCACGGTACGTTCTCCTTCCGGTTTTCCATTGTTTGAGCTGGATGGCCCTGAGTCGTCGGCGGATCCATTCATCGAACCGGTGCCAGAGGCGTGGGGTTTGCGATAAACCGAAATACGCTTTCCAACCCAGTAGGTACAGTCTCAGACCTTCCACCACTTGCGACAGGCTTCGGCCTCCATTACGAGACGTCAGCTGTCGGATGCGGCTTTTGAGCGTCTGTAGCGCCTTGCTTGCCACCCAGCGTTTGATCTCGCCTTGAGCTGACAGCCAAAAGCCGTAGCCCAGAAACTTGCGGCCAAACGCACTGGCAACCGCGCTCTTGCTCTCGTTCACTTGCAGCCTAAGTCGATCATAAAGGCGACGGAGCACTGCCATTACCCGCTGACCGGCCTTGAGGCTGTGGACGTAAACGTTCGCATCGTCCGCGTACCTGACGAAGCAGTGGCCTCGTCGCTCCAACTCCTTGTCCACCTCGTCCAGCAATACATTGGCCAGCAAGGGTGAAAGTGGGCCGCCTTGCGGCGTCCCTCGTTCACTGGCTAGCACTACGCCATCGATCAACGTCCCGCTGTTCAGATAGGCCCGGACCAGACGCAGAACGCCTCGGTCGGTTACCTTTCTGCTCAGTCGAGCGATCAACAGGTCATGATCAACGCGGTCGAAGAACTGCTCCAGATCGACGTCCACCACAATGTCCCGCCCCGAATGAATATATTGCTGCGCCGCCAGTACCGCTTGGTGAGCGCTGCGACCGGGACGAAACCCATAGCTATGATCACTGAATCCCGGGTCCAGCAGAGGCTGCAAAACCTGCAACAGCGCCTGTTGGATCAGTCTGTCCGTCACCGTCGGAATGCCCAGCTTGCGCTCGCCACCCTCCGGTTTGGGGATCAGAACCCTACGCACCGGGCTTGGCCGATACGTTCCCGCCAGCAACTGCGCCCGTATCACGGGCCAGGCCGTTTTCAGATGCTCGACCGTCTCATCGATCCCAAGACCGTCGACGCCCGCAGCACCTTTGTTGAACCGGACTCGCTTAAGCGCCAGTTGCAGGTTTTCTCTGGTCAGGGCTTCTTGCAGAAGCCCTGACCCCATGCGGTTCAGGTCATGACGCGGACAACCAGCTTCATCGCTGGACGCTTCGCGTCGGGTTTCACCCGTCGCAGCTCCGTCCCGCCCCGGTTTCCCGGGCATCTGATGCAAGGCCTGTTGTATCGCCATGGTGAACCTCACTCCTTCTCGTTCAGCCCTTCGCTGCAACGCAGCTACTACGGCCTCTGCTGACTTCTCGCTCCGGCTTGCGCCGTCGCCCTTTCAGGCATGAGGCGAGATCTCCCCAGGTAAGAACGCCATCCTTCACCGCACAACCGCCGCATTTACGTCCCCGGCACTTTGGCCACAAGAGCTTCGCAGAACCTTGGCTGCTCGCCCTGACCGGTGACGCCTCAGATGCGGTTCGTGTACCTCGGCTCGCGGTTTACGCTCCACGCTTCCTTCCCACACTCGGTCACCCTCATGCAGTTGCGCTTCGCTTCATTCGCTGTGGCCAGCTTAAGAGAGGACTTTCACCTCTAGGATGGCGCCCATGCTGGGCGCACAAGGGACTCGCCGTAAGGGCGAAACCATAAGTGGCCGTTACCGCAGGAATGGATATGTACTCAGTCAACAAAACATAGGTCGGCTGTCAGGCCGCCTTCGCGAGCAGGCTCGCTCCCACAATAGATCGGGTATAACCGCGAGCGACTGGTCGGCTATGAGGCCGCCATCGCTGGCCAGTTCCTACAGTAGATTGGGTACATCCGTGAGCGACTGGTCGGCTATAAGGCCGCCATCGCTGGCAAGCCACCACAGGGATTCAGCGGTGAAGGTCAGACCGAGTCGAGCAGCTCGTGATGCGGTCGGTCATCACTGCAACAGATAACGCGATTGCGCCCCGTGGTCTTGGCCTCGTACAGCGCCTGGTCAGCATCGTTGAGCCACAGGGTCGCATCGCTATGGCGTGCATTGAAGGCCGCCAGGCCGATGCTCAGGCTGACTTTCAGTGCCGGGTTTTGCTCGTAACCCAAGGTCGCGAAGCGGTCACGCAAGGCGTCCATGGCCGCAGCGGCGCTGCTCAGGGGCAGGTCGGGAAGGATCACGCAGAACTCGTCGCCGCCACACCGCCCGGCCACATCGGTGGCCCGCAAGTTCTGCTTGAGCATCTTGCTCAGTTGGCGCAGCACGATGTCACCGGCAACGTGGCCGTAGGTGTCATTGATGCTTTTGAAGTGGTCAATGTCGATCAGGGCGATAGCCCCGCCCTGATGCTGGCGTTGGCAGCGCTGGAATTCGATCTCCAGCTGATCCTTCCAGGCGCCGTGATTGAGCAGGCCGGTCAGGCTGTCGGTGCGGCTCAGGGCGAGCAGCTCACGCTTTTGCTGGCCGAGGGTATGCGCCTGGCGGAAGCAGATCAAGCCCAACGCCAGCGGATAAAAACACATCAGGGGCAAGCAGGCGTAGAGCTGAAGCTGGGTTGTTTCAGGGATCAACAGCGGCGTGAAGATCAACCAGCCGACGCCAATCCCGAGCACCTGCGCGACAGTGCCCGCCAGCAGAAAACGCAGTCCGCCGATGGCCACGTTGTTCATCGCCATCATGGAAATAGTCGTTGCACTGGGCAGCGGATTGAACTGCATTGCGGCGACCCAGAAGCCGCCCATAAAGGCGTCGACCAACAGGTTGCGGTGTTCGGCGTGATAGGGCGTCTTGCCCCGACGCGCCCATTGATAGGCCAGGTGCGGCCAGAGCAAGCCGTTGAACAGCATCAAGCTCCAGACCCATGGCGCCGGGTCCAACGGGTACATCGCCACACTTACGCATATCAAACCCAACACCAGGCCGAGGATTCGCGATGTGTAGAGCCTCCTGGCCAGTGAAAGTCCTTTTCCTCCCATCTTTCCCATTGGGACCTCTGCACCACAGAACGAAACCTGTTCACACCGCGATTGCAGGGTGTGCTCGAAGTCTAACAGGGTAACGTCAAATAGCCATCACCGGCTGGCGGGACGAGCGCCCGCAGAAACGGCTATACATGAAGGTAAGGATTGATTCACAACGTTGAAAAGGAGGCCCATGCAGACCTTTCAAGTGCTGATCATTGGCAGCGGTTTTGGCGGCCAGTGCGCGGCGGTCAATTTGCTCAAGGCCGGCATCACCGACTTTCGCTTGCTGGAACGACGGGATTTCTTCGGCGGCACCTGGTGCCAGAATACCTACCCGGGCGCCGCGGTCGACGTGCCCTCGCCGCTCTATTCGCTGTCTTTCGCCCCCTACCGCTGGACGCAGATGTTCGCCAAACAGGCTGAACTGCACCGCTACACCCGTTACGTGGTGGAGCACTTCGGCTTGCGAGGCAAGGTAGAACTGCAGGCCAATGTCGAGCTCGTCGAATGGGACGAAGAACTTAAACGCTGGGCGGTACACACCACCAAGGGCGAGTTTCATGCGCAGTTCCTGATCAATGCCACCGGCCCCCTGAGCCAACCGGTGGTCCCGCACTTCGAAGGTCAGGAACGCTTTGGGGGCAAAACCTTTCACACCAACAATTGGGATCATTCCTACGATTACCGGCAAAAGCGAGTGGCCATCGTCGGCAGTGGCGCCAGTGCGGCCCAAGTGATTCCGGCGATAGCCCCGGACGTCGAGCACCTGCATGTATTCCAGCGCACGCCGCATTGGGTGCTGCCACGGGCTGACCGCACCTTCGGCCGTTTCCAGCGCTGGTTGCTCGGGCTCAAACCGGCCTACAAGCTGCTGCGCTGGATGATCTACTGGCAGTTTGAAACCCGGGTGATTGCCTTCAAATACTCCAGGCCCGCAGTGCGCATGGTCCAGCAGCAAGCCCTGCGTTTGCTCAAACGCCAGGTACCGGATGCCGAACTGCGGCGAAAATTGACCCCCGACTACACGCTCGGCTGCAAACGGGTGATTCTGTCGAGCACGCTTTACCCCGCCCTGGGCCGCCCCAACGTGACATTGCACAGCCGCGAACAGGGCGTCAAAGCCATCGATGAAACCGGTATCGTCATGCAGGACGGCCAGCACATCGACCTGGACCTGATCGTTTGGTCCACCGGTTACGACGCCACCGACGGGGTGATTTCCTACCCCGTCACCGGCAAAAACGCCACCCGCCTCTCAGACGTCTGGGCGCAGTACCCGAGGGCCTACCTCGGCACCAGCCTGCCGGCCTTCCCCAACCTGTTTATCGTCACCGGACCGAACACCGGGATCGGCCACACATCGGCGCTGTTCATCATCGAATCGCAGATGAACTACATCCTCGACTGCATTCGCACGTTAAAAGCACGCGGTTTGCGCAGCATCGAAGTACGCTCCGAGGCAGAACGTACCTACACTGAAATGATCCATAGAGAAATGGAACGCACGGTGTGGAAGTCAGGAGGCTGCCACAGTTGGTATCAAAGCAAGAGCGGTCATGTGATTGCCATGTTTCCCGGGTTCAGTTTCAGCTTTCACCGCTTGACCCGAACCCTGAAACCGGCCGATCACATAGTGTCCTGATCAGATAGAAGGAAGACGCTGATGCTTTTACTGGTTGTCGCTATCGCGGTTTTCGCCGCCTGGAGCTGGTTGAGCTACCCGGCCATCGGGTACTGGCTGTATGATTTGAGCGTGGCCGTCGAGGCCAGGTTGTACAAACTGCACAAGATCGTCGTGCCCATCCCCGAAATGACCGTCTCGACCTGGCAAGGCGGGCCGTATGAGGCGTCCAGCAATGTATTGATGCTCCACGGCTTCAGTGCCGACAAAAACCTGTGGCTGCGTTTTGCCCGGCACTTTGTCGGCAACTACCGGGTGATCATTCCCGACATCGCCGGGCATGGCGAAACCGGCTTCAAGGCGGGTGGCGGCTACGACATTGCGCTGCAGGCCAAGCGGATGATCCAGTTGCTCGATGTCTGCGGGGTCGACAAGGTGCATGTCATCGGCAACTCGATGGGCGGCTACATCGCGGCCTGGCTGGCGGCCAACTATCCGGAGCGCATTGCCTCGCTCGCCCTGTTCGACCCTGCCGGGGTGGCCGAGCCAGAACCCAGTGACCTGGAACGGCATTTGGCCAAGGGCCACAACCCGTTCCTGATCCACTCACGGGAAGAATTCAAATATTTCTATGGCATGACCATGGCCGAACCACCGTGGGTGCCGCGCGTGGTGCTGGACGCGTTCGCCCATCGCTATCAACAGGCGCGCGACGAACTGGAAGAAATCTTCCGCGACTTTCGCGCGAGCCCGCCAATGGAGCCAAAACTGCCGTCGATCAAGGCGCCAGCGCTGTTGCTGTGGGGGCGCAAGGATCGCTTGATCGATGTCAGCAGCGTGGCCATCTGGAGCAAGGGCCTGGCGGATTTGCGGGTGGAAATATGGGAAGGCATCGGGCACATGCCGATGGTCGAAGCGCCTGCCGGTTCGGCGCACCTGTATCGGGAGTTTTTGGCATCGCTGCGCTCGGAAAGCCCCCAGGATCAACGACTGCACTGAACTGGCAGTCCTTTGCAGAATGAAGTTCGTCAGAAACTTCGTTTGCCGGCGTCGATGAAGGCTGCGATCTTTTCTCCCATCCTTCACGTCAACGCGCCAGGAATCCTATTCATGAGCCACCCGAGCTTCGTCAGCCCCGACCTGATCCGCCAACGCTTCTCCAAAGCGATGTCCGACATGTACCGCGAAGAAGTGCCGCTGTACGGCGCGCTGATGGAACTGGTGGAACAGACCAACCGCCACGTGCTGGACAACGACCCGCAAGTGGCCCAGCGGTTGAACAGCACCGGAGAAATCGAGCGCCTCGACTTTGAGCGCCATGGTGCAATCCGAGTCGGCACCGCCGCTGAACTGGCCACCCTCGCCCGCCTGTTCGCGGTCATGGGTATGCAGCCGGTGGGTTATTACGACCTGACCCCGGCCGGGGTGCCGGTGCATTCCACGGCGTTTCGCGCGGTGCATGAAGCGTCTTTGCAGGTCAGCCCGTTCCGTGTGTTCACCTCGCTGCTGCGCCTTGAACTGATCGAAGACCTCGAGCTGCGGGCCTTTGCCCAGTCGGTGCTGGACGAGCGTTCGATCTTCACCCCCGCTGCTCTGGCGCTCATCGATCGCGCAGAAAGCCAGGGCGGCCTGACCGAAGAGGAAGCCAGGACATTCGTCGAGCAGGCACTGGAAACCTTCCGCTGGCACCACAGCGCTACGGTCACCGCCGAGCAATATCAGAAACTCAGCGCCCAGCATCGCCTGATTGCCGATGTGGTGGCGTTCAAGGGACCGCACATCAATCACCTGACGCCGCGCACCCTGGACATCGACATCGTGCAGGCGCAAATGCCGGCGCACGGTATCACCCCCAAAGCGGTGATCGAAGGTCCGCCCCGCCGGCAGTGCCCTATCCTGCTGCGCCAGACCAGTTTCAAGGCACTCGACGAACCGGTCGCTTTCACCGATCAATCCGACACGCGCGGCAGCCACAGCGCCCGGTTCGGTGAAATCGAACAACGCGGCGCCGCACTGACGTCTAAAGGCCGTGCGCTGTACGACCGCTTGCTCAATGCCGCGCGGGACGAACTCAAGGACTTCCCCAACGAAGCCAACGCCACACGCTACAACGAATTGATGGCGCAACACTTCAGCGAGTTTCCTGACACCTATGAGGGCATGCGCCAACAGGAACTGGCGTTCTTTCGTTACTTTGTGACGGAAAAAGGCCTGGCTGCGGCTGAAGTGAAAACCCTGACGCTCGAAGAGCTGGTCGGCGCCGGGTATCTGCAAGTTGAACCGCTGGTCTACGAGGACTTCCTGCCGGTCAGCGCGGCGGGGATTTTCCAGTCAAACCTGGGGGATGCCGCGCAAACCCACTACGGCGTGCACTCCAACCAGCAGGCGTTCGAAAAAGCCCTGGGGCGTTCGACGATCGATGAACTGCAGTTATATGCACAAACGCAACAGCGCTCGATCGAGCAGTGTCTTGCCGCATTGGGTCACTAAACAGCCCCTGTAGGAACGTAATGCTGTTCACTTAAGACAATTTTAAGGCGAGCACGAAATCTGTGGCGAGGGGATTTATCGAAACGTCGCACCGCCCCGTTGGGCCGCGAAGCGGCCCTCAGCGTCCGTTCAAACAGACCGAGTTGTTCGAATTTACGACTGCTTCGCAGCCGTACGGGGATAAATCCCCTCGCCACAATTGTGGGTCCCATCGCTTAAGTGAAGGGCATTACCTTGTAGGAGCGAGGCTTGCCCGCGATCTCGGCGCTGCGGTGTATCTGAAATCTCATGTCATCGTTCTTCGCTGGCAAGTCGGATCGCCGCACCGCTGGCTCCTACAACGGTGTGGTGTTCATTTCAACTTCGCCAGCAAAGCCTCCGCCGTGGCCTGTGAAGACGCCGGATTCTGTCCCGTCAGCAGCAAGCCGTCGGTCAGCACATAGCTCGCCCAATCAGGACCCTTCGAAAAAATCCCGCCCTTGGCCTTGAGTTCGTCCTCCACCAGGAATGGCACGATCTTGGTCAGTTGTACCGCTTCTTCTTCGCTGTTGGTGAACCCCGTCACCCGCTTGCCCTTGACCAGTGGCTGGCCATCAGTGCCTTTGGCATGGCGCAATACACCGGGCGCATGGCAGACGGCCGCGACCGGTTTGCCGGCGTTGTAGAATGCTTCGATGAGAGCGATCGAATCACGGTCTTCGGCCAGGTCCCAGAGCGGACCATGGCCGCCTGGGTAGAAGATTGCGTCGTAGTCCCCGGCCTTCACCGTGCCCAGCACGACGGTTGAGGCCAAAGCGGATTGAGCCGCAGGGTCCTGGCGAAAGCGTTTGGTGGCGTCGGTTTGCGCATCCGGTTCGTCGCTTTTGGGGTCGAGGGGTGGCTGGCCGCCCTTGGGCGAGGCCAGGGTCAGTTGAGCGCCAGCGTCCTTGAAGGCGTAATAGGGTGCAGCGAATTCTTCCAGCCAAAAGCCGGTTTTCTTGCCGGTGTTACCCAATTGATCGTGGGACGTTAGAACCATCAGGATTTTCATGTCGTCGTCACTCCATCTCGGGACGGCAGGCAAAACACATAACAGTCAGTTACAAGTTTAAGCCCGGGGGATATTGCACATCAGACAACAACTGCGCCCTTCATTTGTTTTTAAAGTGCAGTCGTACTTCGAGAAAAAGTGTTCGCCCAGTGCTATGGCCTCGGCAATCCATGCACTGGTAAAGAACCCTGACACTGGGCGAACGGGGTGTATTTTAATAGATGTTTATGGATATGTCCGCGTCTTAAACATGAAATTTGCCGATACATGTTTTATAAGATGTCGACTAAAACGCAATTCAAACCAACAACTTATACCCACTAGTTCGACCAGAATAATTGATTGTTCCTATACAAAAGTTGTACAAGAACAATCAATTGGTAGCTCACTCAACTTCCGGATTTGCTGGTCACCTGCAGTATGTCGGTGTATGTCACGTAGACGCTTTGCCCGACTTTAAGGTCCTTCAGCTTGGCTTGAACTTTCGGATCTTCGACAGTGATGGTTTTGGTCTGCCCCGC
The DNA here is from genome assembly GCF_059716155.1 of Pseudomonas sp. LBUM1649. Classification (NCBI taxonomy): domain Bacteria; kingdom Pseudomonadati; phylum Pseudomonadota; class Gammaproteobacteria; order Pseudomonadales; family Pseudomonadaceae; genus Pseudomonas; species Pseudomonas sp. LBUM1649. The sequence goes on along the minus strand of NZ_CP166807.1, from coordinate 2,517,560 downwards.
CGGGTTCTTGAAGGACACCTGGTTTTTCTTCTGGTCGATGTCGGTGATTTGCAGCTGGACTTGTACCTGGCGATAAGCTTCGCCGCCAGGGGCGTTACCGGGTGCGTTGCGGGCTTCACCGGCACGCTCCGAGCTGCCCGGCAAACCCTTGTCGACATCGGTGTCGAGGTAGGCCGCGACGGAGCGGGTGACCTTGATGTCGACCTGATCACCGGCTTTAAGCTGGCCGAGGTTTTTCGCCTTCTCGGTCAGTTGCACATGGACCTGACGACCTTCCGGCCCCTCAAGCACCACTTGATGTTTGGCGGCATCGACCGAAACAACTTTGGTGCTGATTTCGTCAGCTTCCACGACGGCGGACAACGGAATGTCTTTTGCAACGGCGCTAAAACTGGCGGCAGACAGCAAGGTGGCGAGGGTGACGGCTTTGGTCAATGCATTGAGTTTCATAGGCAGAACATTCCCTGTGATTGAAGATGACAAACGGCGCGCAAGCGAAGGTTCAACGCCGTGTGAGGGATGAGCATAGACGCTGATCAGGGAGTGTTCGCGGTTTATTGCGCGGTCGATTCGCCGCTGACGGTCATGCTTCAGGATCATCGAGTTCCCGGGCTACGTTGATCGCCGGCGAGTCTTTGTGAGATTGCTCCGCCCGGGCTTTGAGCTCCTGCCATTGTTCGAGATCAATGGCGCCCTGCCCCAACAGATCATCTGCCAGCCGCTGTAAATCCATGTAATAGGAGTCGGGGGACTGCTGCCAGTAGGCCTCGTCTTCAAACAGGCGCTGCCACGTGTCAAGGTCGGGCGGTGTGAGGTCTTCGCGCATGGCGGGCTCCTGCAGGGGCGTTCGTACGGTAGAGAGGTGGACGCCGGGCGGAGTTCCGGTTGATTGCATGAAGACGAAAATCAAAGATTCTAATAACCGGTCATTTCAAGATAGCCTTGGCCACCATGGCTGCCGCTCAATTGAACCGGCCCCTCCCAGTAAGGAATGCGCAGATCCATCCAGCTATCGGGATTCAACGCGCTGATGACGATATCGAGGTGTTTGCCGGGGATCTGGATCGACCAGCGCACCGGCATCGAACGCCCGGCCACCTTGGCGGTATCCTGCGGGGTGAGGTGGATATCGGCGGCGTTGAGCATTTGCGTCTGCCCTTGGGCGTCGATCCAGGTTCCGGTCAGGTAAGGTTCGCCGTCCTTTTGCCGCATGCGATAGAGCATCACCTGCTCGCCGCTGTCCAGGTGCAGGGAAAACCAGTCCCAACCGCTCTGGTTGGCGGTCAGGGGCTGGCTGCTCCATTCCCGGTCGAGCCACGCGGGGCCGCTGACCTGGAAACCCTTGCCGTCGATCTCCAGCGTGCCGCTGGCCTGGAAAAACGGCTGGCTGTAGTAATACGACGCCTGGCCCTGTTCGGATTTCTGACTGAAACCCTTGTCCCCTTGCAGCACCAGGGGACGATTGGAGGTCAGCCGCAGTTGATAGCTGAACGCCTTGTCGCGGGCGCGCAGTTGCAGATCGGCCAGAGGATCAGAGCCCGTTGCCTGACTGCTGAAACGCCAGTCGTCGATCCACGCATTGAACGGTGTCAGGCTCACGCCGGCTTGTCCCACGCCGCCACGGGCATAACGCTCGGCGGCATGATGCACCGAGGCCGAGGTTACCGCCGCGTGGCCCAGCCATATTGTCTGGTTGCCCCAGCCAGCCGCCTCGGGCGTCGCTTTCAAGGCACTGCGAAACAGCGTCCACTGCGCGCCGAACTCGCGGCCCTGCTCATCCTTGAGGTTGGCGGTGACGTACCACCATTCGATGCGAAAGCCATCATGAGGGCCGTGATCCGCCGGGAAGCTGAACACGCGCCCTGGCACCACCGGCGTAAAAGCGGTCGCTTGATTACCGAGGCCCGCGAAGCCCTTTTCATCCGGCGCCGACTGATCACAACCGGCGAGGAACGCTATGACCAGCCATACCCCTAACTTAATCCTCATGGGCAAACGTCCTCAGCAGGTCCGCCGGTTGTGTGCGATACAGCGAATACAGCGGCCACGCCGACGCCAGCAAAGTCGCCAGTAATGCCAGCCCCATCAACTGCAGCAATTGCAGGGGAAACACCCGCAGCGGCAGTCGCCAGCCAAAAGCCTGGACGTTGATCACGGTGTCCAGGCACCAGGCCAACGCAATGCCCAGCGGCAATGCCAGCACCAGCGTCAGCAGCGCCAGCAGCCAGGTTTGCCCGAGGTTGAGCAGCATCAGTTGCCGGCGCGTCACGCCCAGCGCCCACAGCGGTGCCAGTTGCCCGAGGCGGCTCTGGCTTTGGGTCAGCAGGCTGATGAACAACGCCACACCCGCCACACAGAGGGTCAGGCTGTTAAGCGCGGCAGTGGCGGCGAAGGTGCGCTCGAACACTTGCGTCGACCAACCCTTGAGCCGGGCCTGATCGACGATGCGACTGTCCTCCAGCGCAAAACGGGCTTGCAGCGCGGTCACGAACGGTGCGATCAATGCCGGCTCGATGCGCAGGTTGAAGCGATTCGGCGTCAGTTGCGGCCAGCCGCGCAGCAAGTGATTGACGTTGACCAGCAGGTGGCCCTTGGGATTGCCGTAGTCGGCGTAGATCCCGACGATGCGTGGCGACCAGGGACCGTTGGGCGTGGCAATCGTCAAGTGCTCGCCGAGCTTGACCTTCAAGCGCCGCGCCAGTTGCTCGCTGAGCATCATTGCGTCGTCTGCAGCCAGGCTGTCCCAGGGGTTGTCGTCCAGGGCTTCCAGCAACGGCCAGTGCTGACGATAGGTCGGATGATCGATCACACCAAAGACATCCGCCGGCCAGCCTTGCAATTGAATCGAGACCTGCCAGTTGGGCAACACCGCCGAAAGCTGCGGTTGTTGCTTGAGCCAGTCGTACATCTCCCGAGCCTGGGCCGGGTTTTGTGGATTGAGGTAGAGCTCGGCGGTCAGCCGCTGTTCCAGCCAGTTGCTGAAGGTCTGGCGGAAACCGGCGGTCATGCTGCCGGCACCGATGTTGGCCGCCAGGGCCAGTAACAGTGCCATCAGCGCCAGGCTCAAGGCCGGCAGTTGCTGGCGGCAATCGGCGACGAACCACTGACCGAGCACCGAAGAAGTGCGGCTTGTCAGACCGTTGAGCACGGCATTGAGTATCACCGGCAACGCCAACGCGGCGCCCAGCAACAGCGCAGCCATCAGCAGGAATCCGCTGGCCAGGCTGTCACCGCGCAGCAATGCCAGCAACGCAATGCCCAAGGCAATCGCTGCCACCCAGCCCTGGCGGCGCAACCAGCGCGCATGGGCCTGATGCCAGGCCTGCGGATCGGCCAGGGCCAGCAACGGCAAACGCGCTGCACGCCACAAACTGTTGGCACCCGCGAGCGCGGCGCCGAGCATGCTCAAGCCGACGCCGCTGAGCCACCACAGCGGGCTCAGGCTCAACTGCCCCGCCACTTCGGCACCGTACAACCCGCGCAGGCTGGCGGCGACATCCGGCAGCAACACGCTGGCCAGCAGGTAACCGCTGACGACTCCGGCCACGCCGCCGATCAAGGCCATACCGCCCAGTTCGACGGCGAGACAAGCAATCAGCATCCGCGCGCTGACCCCGCAGGCGCGCAGGGTTCGCAGCAAACCCCGACGCTGTTCCAGCGCCAGCCCGATCGCGGCATGCACGATAAACAGGCCGACCACGAACGACAGAAACCCCAAGGCGTCCAGGTTCAGGTGAAAGCTCTCGGTCAGGCGCGCCAGATTGTTTTCTTCGCCGCTGGACTTGAGCTGAAGTTGTCCCTTGAACGGATCGGGCAATGTCGCGGTGAAATCCCTGGGCAGCAGCAGACGTGATAACTGATCGGGCAAACCGAGAATCTGCTGGGCAAAACCGATGTCCACCAGCAACACACCCGGCGCCATGTCAGCCTGGGCGCGCAAGGGTGGCAATGCCTGACCGTTCAACGCCAGTGGCCGCTCGCCCTTCGCCAACCCCAAGGCCTGCAGGGTCTGCGGCGCAATCCAGGTGCTGCCCGGCGGGGTGAAGAACTCGACCACCTGCTCAATGGCCAATGCCTGCCCCGCCACCTCGGACCCGGCCGGCAGCGACACCGGCTCGATGCCCATCAGCTGCAGACGCTGATCCTCATGACCCTTGAGCGTCAGCCGTCCCTGCAACACCGGCGACACCGGCCAACCGGCGCGACGCAGGTCGACAAACAACTGCTGGGAGAACGTCCCGCCGCCGGGCGCACTCAGGCTGGCCTGAGGTTCGCCGCCGATCAGCTGACTGGCCCTGGCATAGCTGTCCCGCGCCTGACTGTTCAGCGCTTGCACCCCGGTGAGCAGGCTGGTGGCCAGCCACAGCCCGGTCAGCACGCTGAAAAACTGCACCGGGTGCTGTCGCCAATGACTGAGCAGCGCGCGCAAGGTTTCGCGAAAAATGCGCATCTCAGCGTTCGTCCACAGCCGCCAGTCGACCGCCGTGCAGCACCACCTTTTCGGCCATTCGTGCCGCAACACTGGGGCTGTGAGTGACCATCAGCAGGGTCGTCGGACTGTCGTCGAGCAGCTCCAGCAGCAACTTCAGCACTTCGTCGCTGGTGGCTTCATCGAGGCTCCCGGTGGGTTCGTCGGCCAGCAGCAGTTTCGGTTGTGATGCCAGCGCTCGTCCCAGCGCGACCCGTTGCTGCTGGCCGCCGGAGAGCTGTTCGGGATAACGCCGCAGCAGCTCCCCCAAGCCCAAGCGCTGCACCAGATGCGCCTGCCAGCGCGGATCATAGCGGCCGGCCAGGCGCGCCTGAAACGCCAGATTATCCTCCACCCGCAAGCTGCCGATCAGGTTGAACTGCTGGAACACCAGGCCAATCTCGCTGCGGCGCCAGCTCGCCAGTTGCCCTTCGTTCATCTGCTCCAGCCGATGTTCACCGCTGCGGATGCTGCCGCGATCGACCTTGTCCAGCCCGGCGATCAGGTGCAGCAAGGTGCTCTTGCCACTGCCCGACTCGCCCATCAACGCCAGGCTGCTGCCGGGTTTGAGGGTCAGGTCGACACCTTGCAGAACCGGCAATGGGCCTTGCGGGGTGGCGTAGCTTTTGAAGACACCCTGGACTTCAAGCATGGGAGAACCCGTTCGATGAGCGTGGGCCAAGGATAGCGGCCCGCAGTGGGTTTGGTGCAGCAGGCACTCCGCGGCGTCTAGTTCGCCCGCAAGCCTGCAACAAATGCCCTACACCAACGCGTGGATCAACGCTTCACCGCCACCCAGGTAAAACACATCGGCAACTGCGCCTCCTGCGCCTGGTAGCGATCATAGAGTTCCTCGCGGTTGGAATGCGGGTACTCCCTGAAATGGCTGATCTGCAGCCCCGCTTCGATGGCGCCGCTGAAGATCGCACCCAGGGTGTGGACGAACCAGTAGGACGGGGCGGCCTGTTGCTCGACTTTGCCTTCGTAGACGATCGGCTGGTTCTGGACAAAAGGTTCGCGGCGAAAGTACGAGCTGGCCATGCTGTAGGGATCGGCTGCCTCGGGGTCGAACATTTCCAGGAACGGGTGGGTTTCGTATATCACCAGCGCGCCACCGGGCTTGAGGGTTTGCGCCGCATGGCGAAAGAACTCGCCGATGTCCGGCATCCAGTTCAACACGCCGATGGTGACCAGGGCCACGTCGAAGCGCCCTTGCAGTGACGGTGGCAGGTGGTGAATGTCGGCCTCGATGAACTCAGGCAAATGGGGCGAGCGTGACGCCAGCTCCCGCGCCTGTTCGAGAAACGCCGCGGATTGGTCCACCCCCACCACATGACGGGCCCCCAGGGCGAACAGCGACAGGCTTTCGCGGCCGTTGTTACAGCCCAGTTGCAGCACGTCCTTGCCGTCGATGCCGACCTGGTTCAGTACCCCGGTCAGGGTTTCATCCAGGCAGGAAAAATCCGCGCGTTCCACAGCGCGCCAGAGCGCCTGCCATTCAGAGCTGTCCTTGTGGTGACGGGCGGAATCATTCCAGGCATCGCGGTTGCTGGCGATGGCTTGGTGTTTTGTCGGCATTTCCATTGCACGCTCCAGAATCGAGTATTGGTTTGACCGGCCCGAGTCTAGTCCATGGCTGGTAACCACCCCATCGGAGCATTGTTGCGATTCTGTAATCCGCGCCTCGCCAACGCTCACCCACGGGAACGCTATAGTTAATGACCTTGGGGAAATGCGCGAAAACCGATGCCGCAGGTGCTGCCATGAACACGACCGTACCCACGCTATTGCTTGCCCTCTGCCTGGCTGCCAGCAGCGCACAGGCGGACGACAGTGCGATGCAAACCGAAGAATCAAGCAGTGAATTCAACTACTACGGAGCGGATCAGCCCTTTGCCCATCCGGTTCCTCCGACCCTGAGCACGGTGCCACCGGGATCGTACATCCCAACATCGCCCCAGACATTCACCCCGGTTTCGAGCCAGCACGTGTTCTACGATTCCCGATTGCCAACGGTGGCCGATACCACCGTTCGCGTGTTCATTCGCACCTACGACGCCGAACACGGCGTCTATGTGAACCAGGAGGTCCTCGACCCGACGTGCATGCTCGCCTGCCTCAGCAATCAGAACCCGGCCTTGTAACAAGGCCGCTTGTGGCGAGGGGATTTATCCCCGTTGGGCCGCGAAGCGGCCCTCAGCGTCCATTCAAACTGACTGAGTTGTTCTGAATTACGACTGCTTCGCAGCCGAACGGGGATAAATCCCCTCGCCACAAATTTCTTGCTTGCCTGAAAATTGTCTTAAGTGAACAGCATTACGCTCGTACCTGCCCTGCAACAGCCCCTCTACCACTGCCGTTTGTCCGGGCGCGCCAGGCCGAGTTTCTCGATCCGGTAACGCAGCATGTCGCGGCTCAGGCCCAAAAGCCGTGCGGACTTAGTGACGTTCCAGTCGGTCTTGTCGAGCATCTTGCGCACCATGTCACGCTCCACTTCCGGTAAGTTCATCGACTCGCTGCCGTTATAGGACGCACGCGGTTCGCTCGGTGGCGGCTCATGGGTAAACATCGCCGGCTCGTCCACCAGGCTCAGGCAGACGTTCAACTGGTGGGCGGCAATGGTGTCGTGCTGCGCCAGCAACACCGTCTGCTCGAGCATGTTGCGCAGTTCGCGCACATTGCCCGGCCAGGTGTAGTTGAGCAGCAGCTCTTCGGCCTGCTCGCTGAAACGCAGGTGCGGCTTGCCGTAGCGTTTGCCATGGGTTGCCAGGAAGTGCCGGGCCAGCAGCAGGATGTCCTCGCCCCGGGCATACAGGCGCGGCACCTTGATCGAAATGATGCGCAGGCGGAAGAACAGGTCGCGGCGGAACTTGCCCTGCTGGACCATTTGCTCAAGATTGCAATTGGTGGCGCTGATCACCCGCAGGTCGACCTTGCGCTCCTTCACCGAACCGACTCGGCGGATGGTCCGGTCCTCCAGCAGTTTCAGTAGCTTGGCCTGCAGCAGCAGGTCCATTTCGCCGATTTCATCGAGAAACAGCGTGCCGCCATCGGCCGCTTCCACCAGCCCCAGGCGACGGTCCTTGGCATCGGTGAAGGCGCCCTTCTCGTGCCCGAACAGCTCCGATTCCACCAGGTTGGAAGGAATCGAGGCGCAGTTGAACTCGATGAACGGCCCTTTGCTGCGCGGACCGTCGAAATGCAGCGCCCGTGCCACCAGCTCCTTGCCGGTGCCGGTCTCGCCTTCCACCAGCACCGGCGGCAAGTCGGTGTTGGCCATGCGCCGCTCAGCGTCGAGCAACTGCGCGATGGTGCCCTTGAGGTAGACCATCGGTGCCGATTCGCCGATCAATGCCTGCACCCCGGATTTCTGCGCTTCGCGCTCCTGATAGAACGACAGTGTGCGCTCCAACCGGTCGGTGGCCAGGGCCTTGTCCAGCAGCAGCTTGAGCTCCGGCAAGGCCACCGGTTTGGTCACGTAGTGAAACGCGCCCTCTTTCATCGCCACCACGGCGTCTTCGACGTTGCCGTAGCCGGTCATCATGATCACTTTCAGATCCGGCGCGCTGATGCGCAGCTTCTGGATCAGGTCGTGACCACTCATGCCCGGCAACGAGTTGTCGGTCAGCACGACATCCGGAACGAAGGTACTCAACTGCGACAGTGCGTCTTCCGCCGAGTGGCAGACGGTCACTTCGAAGTCCTTGCGCTCCAGGTAGGTCTGGATATTTTCGGCGAGCAGCTCATCATCCTCGACCAGCAATATGCTGTGCTCCATATTCCCCTCCCGTTGCCACTTTGAAATTGAGACAGACGCGGGTTCCTTCCTGCTCTTGGCTGGTCAGTTCGACCGAGCCTTCGAATCGCTCCATTATTCTTTTGACCAGGGCCAGGCCCACGCCCAACCCCCCCTGTTTGGTGGTGAAGAATGGCTTGAAGACCATTTGCTGTTGCTGCTTGGTCATGCCCTTGCCGGTGTCGTTGAGGATCATGCACACCTGACCGGGTGCCGGTGTTTCAATGTCGATATTCAGTACGCCGCCCTTGGGCATGGCTTCCAGGGCATTGGCGAACAGACTATTGAGAATCTGCGTGAGCAACACCTGCTGGCTCACAACCGGTGGAAGCGTCCTGGGCGTGAAGCGCACCTCGACGTTCGAGCGCTGGATCTGCGGGGCGAAGGCGCTCAAGGTGTCGTCGATGGCCAGCACCAGGTCGACGATTTCGTGCTCGTCGTTGACCGGGCGCAAGGACACCAGCAACTCACGGACCCAGCGCGACATGCGATCGACCTGACTGATAATGTCGCCGATGTTCTTCTGCGCGGTCTGGCTGGCGACTTCCTGGGCCAGTTCGGCACTGGAACGAATGTTCGCCAGCGGATTGCGCAGGCTGTGAGCGACTGCCGAGGACATTTCCCCCAGGGCGACGAAGGTTTCGTTGGCGACCAGTTGTTTCTGCTGGCTTTGCAAGAGCAGGGCCGCACGCCGCACGATCCAGAACAATCCCAGGTAGATGACCGCACCGCCGAGCAGGGTGGCCAGCCAGATCGCCTTGAACCCGCGCTGGATGCGCTCTATCAGGTCCGTCGGTTCCTTGTAGATCTCGACCATGGCAATTACTTTGCTTTTGTCGGCGTTGAACATCGGAATGTAGTTCTCGATGAACAGGTATTGAGGTTCATGCAGCAGCCGTTGCTCGGGGCGCTCCTCGTCGATCTCGTGGTAGCTGGTGGACACCGCTTCCTTCATTTCGAAGGACTCGTCCAGTTCCTCGTCGTTGTCGATGCGCACACCGATCAACTCGGGGTTGGTCGACCAGACCACGGTGCGGTCCAGGGCGTACACCGTGGCCAGCAGAATGTCCGGCAGGTGTTCGACATGATCAAGAAACTCGATACGGGACGAGGCACGGGTGCCCGGGTCGACGTCGGGATAGGCCGTGTCGGCGCGTGGGTCAAGCATTTCGCCCATGGTTCGCTTCGGCGAAATCCCGGCATGGCGAATTTCGGCCTCGCCAATGGCTTGCACGAATTGCGCGGTCAGCATGGAATCGCGCTCGATGCTCTCCTCGACCACGAAACGCGTGGAAATGTAGCCCAGCCCCAATGCCACGCTGGCAATGATGAAAAAGCTCGCCAGGGAAAACCAGCGCACCAGATTGAACGGTGCCCGCCAATCCTTGGCCTCTGCTGCCGGCGTAACCGGCGCAGGTACCTGTGGTGATTCCAGTATCTGCATGGGACGTCCTGGTTGCTTGAAACAAGCCTTTTTCAGCCGCATTCCCGATCAGTGTAGGTGGCATTGACCGTCACAGGCGGCCCAACAAAACTATTTCGCCACTATTGCACCCGCGCCTGGTCGGGTGCCGCGATGGCGTTGTGGTGTTGCGGTTCTTCAGCGCCGAGGGTCAGGGGTGCGGGCAACGGCTGCTGGCGGTCGGTTTCTTCCTGCAGGAACTCGATGATCGACTGCGCCGAGCGCTCATCCAGGCGCAGGTTGGGCATCGGGATCTTGTCGAAGCGCTCGAACAACGCCATGGCAATCGGGTCTTTCTCGGCCAGCATGCGGTCGGGCTCGCGGATCCAGCGGCTCAGCCAGGCCGGATCGCGCTGGCGGGTCACGCCGACCAGGTCCGGACCGATACTGCGCATGCCGATGCCCTGCCCGTCCATCGGACCGAGGCTGTGGCACGACGCGCAACGGGTGCGGAACAATTCTTCGCCGTTGCTCGGCGGGCGGATTTCTGGAGCATTGGCGTAGCTTTCTCCGATGCTCGGTTGTTTCCAGTTATGCAAGGTATTGGCCAATTGATCGGCCAGGATCCACGGGTTCTCGAAGGGTGAGGCTTTCATCCAGCGACCGGTTTGCTGGTTGCCGACGATCAGGCTCAGGTTGTGGTCCTTGCTGCGGCCGTTGTCGACGCCTTCGATGAACAGCCCGAGCTTTTGCCGTAACTCGGTGACGTCGGCGAACTCCCCGGTGAGGAACTTCCAGCCCGGCCCGACCTGGAAGCGTTGCGCATAGGACTTGAGCACCTCTGGGGTGTCGCTCAAGGGATCGATGCTGATGGAATAGAAGAAGATGTCCTTGCCGACCCGGTCGCCGAGCAGTTTCTGCACCTGACGCAGGCGCGCGGTTTCCAGCGGGCAGGAGTCGCTGCACGAAGTGAAGATGAAATTGATCACCACCACCTTGCCCTTGATCAGGTCATCGAAAAAATGCACCTGCCGACCGTCCTGGTCGGTCAGCAGGGTGTTGGGGAAATAGTCGCCACCCCAGGGGGTATCGGCGACAGGAGCGGGTGTCGACGTTGACGGATTGGCGACCAGCAGTTGGCTGGCCAGCAAACCAGCCACCAATATCAGCACCAAGTGCATGCCCAAGGCTTGCGAACGTGCGGTATCCATCACCAGCCGCCTCGAATGTGGGAAGGGGGTGATGGGGGTTTTGCAAGGAGTCGGCCAAATTTGTAACTATTTATACAAAGGTATTAACTCTCAACAAAACAATGGCTTATCAACATCAATTTGCCATGACCGGCAAAAGCGACTGGGGAATGGCACCCGCTACTGGGGAAAGTTCACACCCATTTTCAGGGAACTCGCTTGAACGACAGGCTGACCCGTGTCCCCTCGCCCTCGCGGCTTTCAAGGGCCACCGCCCCGCCAAAGCGTTCAATGATGCGCTTGACCAGCACCAGCCCAACACCGAGCCCGCCCTGCTTGGTGGTGAAAAACGGCCGGAAAGCCATGAGGCGCTGTTCCTCGGTCATGCCTTTGCCGGTATCGCTCACCACCACGCGAACACGCTGAGCATCGATGGGCGCCATCGTAATGGCCAAGGTACCGCCTTCGTCCATGGCCTCCAGCGCATTGGCCAGCAAACTGTTGAGGATTTGCGTCAGCTGCACCTGCTGGCTCAGCACCATCGGTGTCCCTATGGGTTCGAACAGCACATTGACCCGACCCTTGACGATCTGCTGCTCGAAAGCGATGAGGCTGTCGTGCAGCGCCGCCACCAGGTTGACCGGTTCGCCGTCGTCCTTGAGCGGGCGCAAGGATTGCAGCAGCTCCCGTACCCACTTCGACATGCGATCGACCTGGCCGATGATGTCGTTGATGTTCTTGTGCGCCGGGCCACTGTCGAACTCCAGTGCCAGTTCGGCGCTTGAGCGAATGGTCGCCAGGGGATTGCGCAGGCTATGGGCAACGGCTGACGACATCTCGCCCAGGGCCACGAAGGTTTCGTTGGTGATCAGTTGCTTCTGTTGCGTCGCCAGCAGGGTCGCCGCCCGCCGCACGATCCAGTACAGCCCCAGGTAAATCAGGCCGCCGCCCAGGGTCGTGGCCATCCATATCAGCACCAGGCCGCGTTCCATCCGGCTGATCAGGTCCTTGGGCTCCTTGTAGATCTCGACCATCGCCGTGACGTTCTTGCCTTCGGCATCGAACAGCGGAATGTAGTTTTCGATGAAAATGTATTCCGGCGGCGTGATGAACTTCTGTTCCATGCGGGCGTGGTCGACCTCGTGATAACTGGCCGACACGGGCGTCTTCGAGGCGAAGGCCTGGTCCAGATCTTCGTCGGCGTGAATCGTGGTCCCCATCAGGTCCGGGTTGGTCGACCAGATGATCATGCGGTCGGGGGCATAGATGTTGGCCAGGATCACATCCGGCAAATGTTCGACGTGGTCGAGGAACTCGCCCCGGGCGTTGGCACGGGCCAGCGGGTCGACGTCGGGAAAGTCCCGGTCCTTGCGCGGGTCGAGCAACTCGCCCATGGTCCGCACATTGGGAATCGACACATGGCGGACCTCGGCCGAGGCAATCGCCTGGATGAATTGCGACGTCAACAGCGCATCGCGCTCCACGCTTTCGGTAATCACGAATTTGGTCGATACCGAGCCCAACGCCACCGCCACCGTGCCGATCACCGCCATGCTGATGAGCGAAAACCAGCGCAGCAGATTGAACGGCTGTTTGCGCGAGCTCAAGCGAATATCGACCTGGTCGGTCGCCAGTGTCTTTGCAAGCGTGGTCATGGACATTGTTCCCGCGAAACCCCTATAGGTTTATAGCGCACTACTAGCAGTTTGCCCGACCTTGGGGCCTTTCCCTCCCCCACTCCTCCCATCACCCCGCTGCCCCCATCTACCCCCAATGCTGGGGAAAGAGGCCCGCCTCGTCATTTGTCGTCCGACCTTAGAGCGCGTCGCAAACGCCTGTGTACCGGAGCTCGCAGGGACATTTTCGACGGTTGGCATGGGAGTTGCCGAAGACCTCCCAACTGACCCATATCCAAGGGGCAGGTACTCTGATAGAGGGAATACTCATGCACCCTTTACTGTCCAAAACCGCGATCGCCCTGGTCGTGAGTGCAATGGCCCAAGGCGCTGCCCAGGCCGCGCTGTTTGCTGTAGATCCCGGCCCCTACCTGCCAGCCACGGGTGGCTTCGCTTCCTGGTATCAGGACAGCCATGGCCGAACACTCGACCTGTGTCTGTCAAAAGCTGTCAGTTCCAGGGTTGCCAGCGCACCCGGCGCACCCGCCTACATGTGCGTTTTGAATCCGGCTCCTGGGGTTTTCGACGACACGCAGCCCATCGTATTCCCGGGCAACTTTCCCGACGAAACGTTCTGGTTCGCCGGCGACGGCTCAATCGTCGATGCAGCCCGGGGCATCGACCTGACCTATGTCAGTGCCGTGGAGGCCGCCTTCGCCGCTGAAGAACCGATCGAAGGCGATCAGGTAAGTTTCGCCCGTATCCGTATTCGGGTCGACGTGCCCACTGCCGGCGTCTACACCATCACCCACCCCTACGGCGTCGACATATTTGACGTTCCCGCCGGTGGACGCCGCGCGATCAACATGACCCGCGACATCGGCATCGGCACGCCGAAAACCTACGACGGCGCGCTCAAGGGCGACATCGGACCGTTCCTGCGCAGCGTCAACGGCCCCTACACCGAGACCAACCCGGTCACTGGTCAAGCCGAGCAGTTCGTTGGCGATCCGAACCTGTCGGAAGCCTTCACCGGCAGCCCGTTCAACACCAACTACATCCGCATTGAAGGGCCTAACGGACTGGACTTGCGCACGACGGTAATGGCCATTTCCGGCAAGTTGTCGACGGTGGTACGGCCCACTCCGATCATTGCAGAGCGCAGCACTTACTCGCGCAAAGCCGGGCCAAGCGCCCCGGTGGCCCAACAGGACGTGTTCGTGATGGCCCCGCCACCTCCGGCCACCGTGACATTGGACAGCAACAGCCCGGTGCTGAACCTGACCGAGGCTAACACCGCCGGCCACTGGTATGCCCAATCCGCCACCAACCCGACGTTGCCGAGCACCTTGCAGGTCACCGCCGACAACCACCTGGCCATCCCCACCAGCACGCCGACCACGGTGCCCACGGAACTGACCGACCTGGTGGTGATTTCCCGTGCCGAGTACAGCCTCAATGGCGGTCAGCTCACCATCGTGGCCTCGACCAGCGATGAAACCTCACCACCGGTCCTCACCGCCACTTCCGGTACCGGTGCCACCATCGGCGCCCTGAGCGGTGATGGCGCGGAGAAAATCCTCTCGACCGGCATCACGCCGATTCCACCGGCCAAGGTCACGGTGACGTCATCCAATGGCGGCACCGACACCGAAGAAGTGGTCATCGTGCAATGAACGCTCTCATGCCCAGATCCGCATCAGGAGGCATCATGAACAAGTGGCCACGCTTCGCGCTCAACGCGCTCGGGCTGACTCTCTCGCTGTCCGGCAGTGCGTTCGCGCAACTCGCTGCCGTCGACCCCGGCCCCTACACCTTTGCCACGGGGAAATTCCCCATGTGGTATCAGGACAACAACCTGCTGTCGATGGAACTGTGCCAGTCCCGCGCCGTCAGTTCACGGGTACCGAGCGCTCCTGGTGCGCCCTCCTACATGTGCACCCTGCTGGCGGAACCGGGCGTCTATGACGACACCCTGCCGATGATATTTCCGGATAACTGGCCACCGGAAGCGTTCTGGTTCCTCGCCGAGACGGCCATCCCCAACAACGCCGCAGGCTACGGCGTGGATGCCTACGTGGCCGGGATCGAAGCGGCATTCGCTTCGGAAAACCCTGTTGACGGCGATCAGGCAAGCTTCGCGCGGATTCGTATCCGGGTGAACATCCCCACCGCCGGGACCTACACCATCACCCACCCGTACGGCGTGGAAGTCGTCAACGTGACCGCTCCGGGCCGTCGTGCGATCAACATCACTCGAGATATCGGCATCGGCGCGCCCGGCAACTTCACCGGTGCAGTCAACGGTGACATCGGGCCGTTCCTGCGCAGCGTCAACGGTCCCTACACCGAAGTGAACCCGGACACCGGCGCCATCGAAACCTACGTCGGCGACCCGAACCTCACCGAAGCGGTCACCGGCAGCCCCAACAACACCAACTTCCTGCGTATCCAGGGCCCGGCCGGGACCATTGAGACCAGCCTGTTCACCCTGTCCGGCAAAGTCCTCGACAACCGGGCGCAGACCCATGTGGATATCGACCGTGCCACCTACCGCCGCACCTCTTCAGGTCCGGGCACGAGCAATACTCGGGTAGAGATCTTTGGTAAATCGAGCAACGGTTCGAGCCTGTGCTTCCGCGAAACCGTGGCCCTGGTTCCCGGGCCACCGCAGACACCGTGCCTGACCAGCATGCTTGGCGACAACACCGGCCTGTTCTTCGGCCAGCGTCTGACCGGCGCCACCGTGCCTGCGGTGGTGGTAGTCACGGCGACCGACCCGACGGGCACTACCCGTCCGTCTGCGGTATCGAGCAAAGTTTCCGACGTGGTGAAAATCCAGACCGCGCGCTACAGCTGGGACAATCGCAGCTTGCTGATCGAAGCCACCTCGTCTGACGAAGTGGTGGTACCGGACATGGTCGCCCAGGGCTACGGACGGTTGACCAAATCCGGCACCCTGCAAACCCTGACGGTTGCCGACCTGCCGCAGCCACCGGCCAGCGTCACAATCAAATCCGCCTCCGGCGGCACTGACACCGAGCCAGTGGTCGTCGTCGGCACAGCGCCAGACACCGGCGAGAACAAGGCGCCGATTGCCGTCGCCGACAGCGGCAGCACCAGCTTCGGGATCCCGATCACCCTCAGCCTGCTGACCAACGACAGCGACCCGGACGGCAACACACCGCTGAGCATCACCGCGCTGACCCAACCGGCTGCAGAACAGGGCACCGTGGCATTGAGCGGCACGACAGCTGTGGTCTATACCCCGCCCGCCGTGGTCAATGCACCGCTGACCACGACCTTTACCTACAAGGCGCAAGACGTCAAAGGCCTGGCCTCGACCGCTGCGGCGACCGTGACCATCACCGTGGCGCCTAACCAGCCTCCGGTGGCCGTCGCCGACAGCATTGCGACCCTGGGTGTGTCGATACCGATCAACGTGCTGGCCAACGACACCGATCCGGAAGGCAACGTGCCACTCGCCATCGCCAGCTTCACTCCACCACCGGCCGGTCGCGGCACGGTGACCAGCAACGGCACCGTCCTGACCTACAACCCACCGGCCACGGTCACCACGGCATTCACCACGACCTTCACCTACATCGCCCGGGACAGCTTCGGCGCCATGTCGACGTCACCGGCCACGGTCACGGTGCAAGTCTCGCCACGGCCTGCTGCGGAAACCTTCGCAGTGACAGCGGCCACGGTGACGGCCCGTTCCAACAACCGCTTCAACTGGGACTTCACAGGGACTTCATCGGTGACCACCGGCAACACCATCACCGTCCAGGTGACCACGCCGACCGGGCTGGTAACCCTGGGTAGCACCACGGTGCCGCTGACCGGACGCTGGCGCCTGACGGTCAGTAACTCGACCACGGTGATTCCGTCGGCGAACCCGACAGCCACCATCACCTCGTCCCAAGGCACCGTGCGCACGGTGCAGGTCATCGCGAACTGAGTCCTCGCCCCATCGGCCAGGCTGGCTGATGGGGCAAGCCTCTCACCAAAGGACAACGCCATGAAAACGCCGACCGCCGCCCTACTCTGCCTGCTTCTGCTCTGCAGCAGCGCAGGCGTGCGCGCCGACGATCTGATGGAAAACGATGACATTGCCTCTGGCATCGATCTCGGCGAGCTGCCACCTCCAGTGGGCCAGCAAGCCCTGATCGACCAGAACGGCCAGGCCAACGTCGCGCTGCTGCAACAGAACGGCCAGTCGCTGCTCGGCCAGATCGTGCAGTCGGGCAGCAATCAGGAAGCGTACATCCTGCAGCAAGGCAGCGACCTGATGGCATTGATCAACCAGCAAGGTTCCGGCAACGCCGCGTCCATCACCCAAACCGGCAGCCACAACCGCGCGCAGATTTCCCAGAACGGCAACAACAACGACGCCAGCATTGTCCAGGCCGGCACGGGGCAGCAAAGCGCTGTGACCCAAGCAGGAAATGGAATGAGCGTATCGGTCACTCAATATCGCTAAAGCACTGCACCACTTGGAGGTTTCATCATGTTCAAACTGACGCCCCTCACCGCCGCCATCCTGGTCATAGTCAGTGCTCAAGCATTGGCCGACGACAGCGTGTCGACCCAAAACCAGTTCGGTGACACCAACATCGCCGATGTGAAGCAGATTTCGGCACCCCTGAGCACCGCCACCCAGAACCAGTACGGCGCGGGCAACGATGCGGCGGCCGTGCAAGACAACGCCACCAGCACCATCGAGCAGAACCAGGGCGGCAACTACAACGCCGGCTACGCCGAGCAACTGTTCGAAAACAACAGCACCATCATCCAGAACCAGATCGGCGACACCAACGTCAGCCATGCCAGCCAGTCGATCGGGGTCGGCGGTGGCGAGGTCCTGCAACAACAGGAAGGGACCGGCAACTTCTCGTTCATCTACCAGGACAGCCAGGAAAACACCTCCGGCAAAAGCTACCAGTACGGCGACGGCAACGAAGCCAACATCGAACAGATCCAGGTGGGCACTGCCAACAACGCGATAATCATCCAGTACGGCACCGCCAACTACGCCACCGCCGAACAGATCAACCACATGAACGGCCAGATCGACATCAACCAGTCCGGCGGCACCAACTATGCCTACGGCGACCAGCGCTACGGCGAAGGCGGCAACCTGATCATCAACCAGTACGGCGATGGCAACGGCAGCGAAGTCTGGCAGGACACCGAGGTCGCCAGCAAAACTACCATCGACCAGAACGGCCAGACCAACGAAACCATCGTCGACCAGAGCTTCGGCGACCACAACGTCGCCCAGGTGATTCAGGTCGGCGACCTCAACGCGATCTATGCCGACCAGTTCGAGTCCCTGGGCTCGACCGTGACGCTCAATCAACAGGGCATCGGCAACATACACTTCACCTACCAGACCGGTACCGACCATGTGCTCAACGCCACTTCCACGGGCAACGACAACAAGGTCTACGCCAGCAACTGGAAAGGCCCGGCAACGCAGATGGGCGGCCAGTTCGGCACCAACCAGCGCGCCACCGTCAACCAGAACGGCAACGGCAACGTCGCCAACTTCACCCAGAAAAACGCCGGCCACATCATGACCACCAACCAGGCAGGCTACGGCAACAAAACCACGGTCAGCCAGGCCGATTCCTACAACGAGCTGTACTTCGACCAGAACGGCACCGACAACATCCTCATCGCCGACCAGCGCGGCACCAACAACCTGGCCCAAGGCAGCAGCAACGGCACCAACAACACCACCGACTTCAACCAGGAAGGCACCGGCAACCAGGCGTTCACCACACAGCTGTATGGCGAAGACAACATGATCACCATCAAGCAGGCCGACACCATGAACGTTGCCTATGTGACCCAGGGGGGGACTGGCAACATTACCAGCGTGAACCAGAGTGGTATGACCCAGACGGCGAATGTGCAGCAGTTTGGTACGGCTAACAGTGCGACTGTGTTGCAGAAGTAATCGCGCGGGGGGAAAAACCGCGGCTCTTGGGGGAGGGTCGCGGTTTTTTGTCTATCAAGAACATTGTGTAGTTTCATGAAATGAACGTAAATAATTAGTCATTTACTTGAGGAAATTTGGATTTTTTTTTGAATTTTTAGAAAAATTGGCCGACCTAATCTCATCGCGCAACCCCAAAGTCAATAGATAATTTTTTGATGAAAAAACAATTAGCTCTTTCTGATACGCTTGAGCAGCCTCTTGCGTTGGCCTATCAACTTCCGGTGTCACATCATCAAACTTTCCGTTCGATGCATCTCTCAGCCTTCTATCTGAATACCCTAAATAATCATCCGACTCTATGTAATCAAGAACCTTAAGCCGCCCATTATTAGCTTTGGCTTCCCCTCCAACTATTGCGCTTTGTTCTCTTGCCAGAGTCAAATCGACAGCGTATTTTTTGCCCGCCTCCGCGTTTATATTGCTCTGCGCTTTATATATCTTCGCACGCGCATTTACAGCCTGTGCGGGAGTTACTCCCGGCTTCAATGAATGGCGGAGATTTTCGACATCTATATAACCGAATCTAGCGACATTTCTAGCAGCTGCCCGCCGCCCTTTAATTACAAGTTTCGCTGCCAATAAAACAACCTTGAAATTCCGCCCATCTGGATCACTCCTGTTAATTGGATCTCCTGAGCAATACGTGCGGATTCCACGGGCAAAAGTCACCGCGAACATGCCGAATGGACGCCGCAGCGACTGATCCACTGGGCTGAGCAGACCGGGCCGAACACCGCTGGTGTCATCGCCTACATCCTCGAACGCCGGATCCATCCGCAGCACGGCTTCCGCGCCTGCCTGGGGATCCTGCGCCTGAGCAAACAGCACGGCGAAGAGCGGCTGGAAGCCGCTTGCCAGCGAGCACTGGCACTGGGCGCGTGCAGCTACAAAAGCCTGGAATCGATCCTGCGCCAAGGGCTGGAACGGCTGCCGCTGGCCCAGCAAAACCTGCCGTTACTGCCTGAAGAACACATCAACCTGCGCGGCCCTGGCTACTACCACTGACCTGAAAAAGGAGCACCAAAATGCTGCCCAACCCGACACTCGACAAGCTGCAAACCCTGCGCCTGCACGGCATGATCAAGGCCCTTGGCGAACAACACGCAACGCCTGACATCAACGATCTCAGCTTCGACGAACGCCTCGGTCTGATGGTCGATCGCGAGCTGACCGAGCGCGAAGACGCCCGCCTGACTACTCGCCTCAAGGCGGCCCGACTGCGCCATAACGCCTGCCTGGAAGACATTGACTATCGCAGTCCGCGTGGCTTGGACAAGGCCTTGATCCTGCAACTGGGCAGCGGCCAGTGGCTGCGCGATGGTCTGAACCTGATCATCGGCGGCCCAACTGGCGTAGGCAAAACCTGGCTCGCCTGCGCGCTGGCTCATAAGGCCTGCCGCGACGGTTACAGCGTGCGTTATCTGCGCTTGCCGCGCTTGATGGAAGAACTAGGCCTGGCCCACGGCGACGGCCGCTTCGCGAAACTGATGGCGGGTTATGCCAAGACTGACTTGCTGATCCTGGACGACTGGGGCCTGGCGCCGTTTACCGCTGCGCAACGGCGCGACATGCTTGAACTGCTGGACGACCGCTACGGTAACCGCTCGACGCTAGTGACCAGCCAGATGCCAGTGGACAAATGGCACGCGCTGATCGGCGATCCGACCTTGGGCGATGCGATCCTCGACCGGCTGGTGCACAACGCTTATCGGATCGAACTGAAGGGCGAATCGATGCGCAGACGCGCAACGAAATTGACGGCGACAGAGACTTCAGACTAACAATGCAAACCTGCGTCGCTGCGCTCCGACTGCCCGGCCGGATGATCGTGGAACAGGTGGCCGGATGTTGGTGGGCTGGGTGGCCGGATGGCGTGGAATCCGCACAATACGCATACGAATTCACTCCCCCCTTCCCAAAGGGACTCCAACTGTCCGGACTGTTAAACCGCATCAACACCGGGTTAAACGCTCGATAGCCATTACCCAACAAATAATGCCCGGTCACAGGGTCTGGTCGTTCGCCGTTGAAACCCAGCAAGCTGAGCAGTCCATTTTCAGGGCGGCGATGACCATAGGGTGAATAGGCGATGGAATGTCGTGGCTGATTGGCCTTGAGCGTCTGGAGTATCGAGCGTTGTAGATCGGTGGCGAGTAACGTGGTGTCGTGCACATCGTCCTGGGGATGTTGTTGTGCCAACAGCAGGTCGTCGTGCTGGACAATGGCGTGGTGCAGTGCCCCTTGAATTTCGGTGGCCAGGCGACTTTTGCAGTAAAAGCGTTGAAGCGGGGACGCTTTGGATTGGGTGTGGCTGATCAGACGATCCAGAGGATCGTAGCGATAGTGGCAGAGCAGGTTTTGCTGAGGGATAGTCATTGGGTGCTCCGAGCTTTTAAGGTCCGAGCGCTTGAGTATCGGTGATGACGCCAGGGTTGTGACCTAGCAGAACTGATAGCTGCCCTTTCAACCAAAGCAGCATCAACGTCCAGGCGTACACCACTCAGCAGTATGGCGAAGACAACAGGATCAACATCAAGCAGGCCGACACCATGAACATCACCTGCGTCAACCAGAGCGGCTTAACCCAGACGGCCAACGTGCAGCAGTTTGGTACGGTTACAGTGCGACTGTGTTGCAGAAGTAAGCGCATGGCGTAAAAAAACCGCGACTCTTGAGGGAGGGTCGCGGGTTTTTGTGATTTCGCACTGTAGTGAGGATGGTTAATCTCGCTCGGCGATGAAACCGTCACAAAGCCAGTTGATCGTACTGATCTGTAGCCCTCCATCCAGGCTTGGGAGAGTGTCAGATTTTTTGTGTGCGGGCCGGTAACAGCCTGCCGTAAGGCAGGCCTTCATTTCACCAAGTTGGCCTGATGAATCGATCTCCGTACAAAACCGCGAACTGATTCATTGCGTTCTTCCAGTCATGGGCCGGACTGCCCCAATTGGCGGTGATATTTTGCAGTGCCAGCCAGATCAGCTTTGTCGCCGCATCATCGGTTGGAAAATGTCCTCTTGTCTTGATGATCTTGCGCAACTGAGCATTGATGCTCTCGATGGCGTTGGTGGTGTAGATCACTTTTCGTATGGCTGGCAGGAAGATGAAAAACGGGATGACTCGGTCCCAGGCACGCCTCCAGGCAGCAGCCACCGTTGGATATTGTTTACCCCAAGGTCCAGATTCGAAGGCATCTAAAGCCTGCTCGGCAACTTCAGCGTTGAGTGCTTGATAAATCGGCTTCAGGGCTTTGGCCAGTTCGCGACGTTTATCCCAGGCCGCGTAATCAAGGCTGTTACGGATCAAGTGGACGATGCAGGTCTGCAGCGTCGTCTGAGGGAACACCGCACTCAAGGCTTCTGGCATGCCTTTGAGTCCGTCAGTGACAGCGATCAAAACGTCTTCGACGCCTCGAGTCTTGAGGTCATTGAAAACCTTCATCCAGAACTTGGCACCCTCGGTCGTTTCAATCCAGATGCCCAGAATATCTCGTGTACCGTCCGGCAATACGCCCAGGGCTAAGTAAATGGCCTTGTTGCGAACCACCCCCTCGTCACGGATTTTGACCCGCAGAGCATCGAAGAAAATGACTGGGTACATGGGTTCAAGTGGTCGCTGCTGCCAAGCACTGACCTCTTCCAGAACTGCATCGGTGACTGAGCTGATGAAGTCATGGGAGACATCTGTGCCGTATTGCTCCGATAGAAATGCACGAATCTCGCGCACGCTCATGCCGCGTGCATACATGGCAATAATCTTGTCATCGAAGCCGGTAAAGCGGCGCTCGTGCTTGGGGATCAGAATCGGAGCAAAGCTGCCATCGCGGTCTCTGGGGATGTCCAGGCGAAGCGGGCCGTCATCGGTCAGCACGGTCTTGCCGCTCTTACCATTACGCTGGTTGCTCGACTCCTCAGGGCGCTGCGCGCCCTGAGGGTAGCCAAGGTGGTGGCCGAGTTCGGCTCCCAAGGCTCGTTCAATCAGCGCCTTTTTGAACGCCATCGAAGCGTCCTGAATGGCTTCGGCACTCATCGGACCGTTCACGAACTGGTCGATCAGCTCTTTTGGAATGGATGGAAGGTCACGCTGGGCCTCGCGGGCCGGTTTCTTTTTGGTCGGCATACATGCACCTCTTCAACATGTTATGCCCGAACACAAAATTTATGACAGTCCCGACTTGGAGCCGAATCACCATCATAATCCAAAAAAATACTTTCATCACGATCAACTTTGTCAATATACTTCCTCAAGCTTTTGTCTCCCACTACAGACGAATCCAACTTCTTAAATGCAGCAGTACCAATGCCCTGCCTCCGCGGATAATTAAATAACACTGGCTTTCCATCCTCATTGAAAGCTCCAGATGGAGAGTCTGGACTACTAAGATAAGAACTAATCAAATGCTTGTTTTTCTTATGCAAACTTACATGTGACTTCAAATTACTTATCGAAGCCGCCGTTGATTTCTTATTAAGTTGCTTTGAGAGAGCAGCCAAATTATCCATATCAATTTGATCAAGATGACTCGTGATCATTTTAAATACCAAGTCACTCGTGCCTTCAAGTGAGTTTGGCGCGGGTATAGGTATGAATTTGATGGGCGTCACTACGGCTGCTCCAACGGGCTTCGACGAACTCTTGGCTGCCATTAGAATTGCACTCAAACTGTGCCCTGTGGGATCCGAAGCGTTCACCGGATCCCCCAAGCAATATGTATACGAGTTCAACCCACCCTTCCCAAATGGGCTCCAGCTATCTGGACTGTTAAACCGCATCAATACCGCGTTAAACGCCCGGTAACCATTACCCAACAAATAGTGCCCGGTCACCGGGTCTGGTCGTTCGCCGTTGAAGCCCAGCAAGCTGATAAGCCCATTTTCAGGGCGGCGATGACCATAGGGTGAATAGGCGATGGGATGTCGTGGCTGATTGGCCTTGAGTGTCTGGAGTATCGAGCGTTGTAGATTGGTGGCGAGCAACGTGGTGTCGAGCACATCATCCTGGCGCTGCAGTTGTGCCAACAGCAGATCGTCGTGCTGGACAATGGAGTGGTGCAGTGCCCCTTGAATTTCGGTGGCCAGGCGACTTTTGCAGTAAAAGCGTTGAAGCGGGGACGCTTGGGATTGGGTGTGGCTGATCAGACGATCCAGAGGATCGTAGCGATAGAGGCAGAGCAGGGTTTGCTGAGGGAAAGTCATTGGGTGCTCCGAGCTTTTAAGGTCCGAGCGCTTGAGTATCTGTGATGATGCCAAGTTTGTGACCTAATAGAACTGATAGGCGCGCATTCGCAAACAGGCGCTTATCACGCTTCTGTATTGCAACAACATGAGCGCCTTAAAACAGGACAGGGGCATGAACGTGACCCTACCTTTTCCTTTGGATCAAAGCGTCCTCTCCTCAAGAAAAAGAGCGAATTTCATGCATTTTATTCATATATAGTTTCGAGAGCCGAAAAAATTCTTGATAGATCTCACCTATAAAAGGATTATTGAGCTTCTCGAGTTTTTCTTTATACGCGTTAAACGTTTCGATCATTAGCTTATCTCTGCCTGATGACTTAAGGCGCCCCCCTATCCTAATCGGCGGATCAAAAGGTCGAAATCTTTTCTGATTCAATTTTTCCCAAGAGAGCCCAACAACACCATTTTTGTCCTCTCTGAGAAACTCCAACATTTGTAAATATGTATTTTCAGAGGCAGGCTTCCCGGTCATAGCTTCCATCACCCGGCCATCTCGCCTTGCATTACTCAGGTCAAATTCATACTGCCTATTTACGAGCCTACTTGATTCATCAGCGGTCATTTCTCCAAGCTTATAAAACTTTGCCCGATCACTTACAGCTTTTTCGGGACTTATTCCTACTGGCAACTTATATTTGCCATCCATTATCTGGATTACACCTGACCTCTTCACTACATTGACTTGCGCCCGCCTTGACCACACAACAAGTTTAGCAGCGACAACCTTGCTAATCCGCCCAGTCGGATCATATCTATTGATGGGATCCCCCAAACAATACGCATATGAATTAATCCCACCCTTTTCGAACGGACTCATACTGTCAGGGCTGCTAAATCGCATCAACCTGGAATTAAACGCTCGATATCCATTACCCAACAAATAATGCCCGGTCACAGGGTCCGGTAGTTCGCCGTTGAAGCCCAGCAAGCTGAGCAGTCCATTTTCAGGGTGGCGGTGACCATAGGGTGAATAGGCGATGGAATGTCGTTGCTGATTGGCCATGAGCGTCTGGAGGATCGAGCGTTGTAGATCGGTGGCGAGCAACGTGGTGTCGAGCACATCATCCTGGCGCTGCTGTTGTGCCAACAGCAGATCGTCGTGCTGGAAAATGGAGTGGTGCAGTGCCCCTTGAATTTCGGTGGCCAGGCGACTTTTGCAGTAAAAGCGTTGAAGCGGGGACACTTGGGATTGGGTGTGGCTGATCAGACGATCCAGAGGATCGTAGCGATAGAGGCAGAGCAGGTTTTGCTGAGGGATAGTCATTGGGTGCTCCGAGCTTTTAAGGTCCGAGCGCTTGAGTATCGGTGATGACGCCAGGGTTGTGACCTAGCAGAACTGATAGCTGCCCTTTCAACCAAAGCAGCATCAACGTCCAGGCGTACACCACTCAGCAGTATGGCGAAGACAACAGGATCAACATCAAGCAGGCCGACACCATGAACATCACCTGCGTCAACCAGAGCGGCTTAACCCAGACGGCCAACGTGCAGCAGTTTGGTACGGTTACAGTGCGACTGTGTTGCAGAAGTAAGCGCATGGCGTAAAAAAACCGCGACTCTTGAGGGAGGGTCGCGGGTTTTTGTGATTTCGCACTGTAGTGAGGATGGTTAATCTCGCTCGGCGATGAAACCGTCACAAAGCCAGTTGATCGTACTGATCTGTAGCCCTCCATCCAGGCTTGGAGCCTCTTCACCGCCGACACAACGCAATATGGCTTCTCTGCCACATACTCTCGCCTACCACGCTATTCGTTTAACGAACGCAAAAGTTCATCTGCGATGCGGACATACTTCGCTTGCATAGTAGCACGATAATCACCATCATAATCCAAAAAAATACTTTCATCACGATCAACTTTGTCAATATACTTCCTCAAGCTTTTGTCTCCCACTACAGACGAATCCAACTTCTTAAATGCAGCAGTACCAATGCCCTGCCTCCGCGGATAATTAAATAACACTGGCTTTCCATCCTCATTGAAAGCTCCAGATGGAGAGTCTGGACTACTAAGATAAGAACTAATCAAATGCTTGTTTTTCTTATGCAAACTTACAGGAAAAAAGGGGACAGATTTATTTTCAGTGAAAAACGGAAAAAAGGGGACAGATTTATTTTCATTGCATTCAAATGAATCTGTCCCCTTTCTTACATTCAAATGAATCTGTCCCCTTTCTTACACCTTTCTTACAATTGCATTCAAATAAATCTATCCCCTTTCTCAGTCTTCAAATAAATCTGTCCCCTTTCTCAGTCGTCCCCTTTCTCAGTCCTTTCTCAGTCCCCTTTCTTGTTGTCCCCTTTCTTATTGCAAATAAATCTGCCCCCTTTCTTACAGCCCCCTTTCTTACATTCTTAAGCTCGATCACACCTGATTTTTTTCATTAAGTTCGCTAGCCATCGTCTTGCCATAATTAAAGCAAAAGTTACCGAACGAACACTTGTGTGCCCATCTGGATCATATCGGCCAAGAATGCAACGATTACAGGCCCGCGAAGCAGGTCATGCACAGCGCTTCCAACGCACCAGCCTCAAACGCCGGCGGGTGTTGTTACTATGGCGCCTCGGCTTGGAGTACTGGCGCAGCGGACGCGGCGCAAAGTCTCGAAAAACCTTGGAGGGACACGAGCACGCGTTGCGAAACGAGGTGCATCAAGCTACAGGCGTTGGAGTAGATTTGTGGGGATTCCTCAGCGTCTGTCCCCTTTTCCAGTCGCCCCTTTACAGTCATATTCCCAGTCACAACCGGTAGAAGCAACAGGCTAGCCATTTGCGTGGAACCAGGCGACTGTTTTTGCCGCTGTGATTTTAGGCACATGAAAAAACCGCGACGCAGGGGTGCAGCGTCGCGGCTTCAAGCACAGTGCGGTAGTCACTACAAGTCAAAGTTGAGAAAAATACGTTTGTTCCAGTAGTTGTCTGGATGCAGAATTTTCTTGTCGAATAAAGTGAACTGCCACGAGAATTTTCCTTTTTTCGTCCAGCGCCTGATCCGCACCCGGGATAAATCGCCGTAACTCCTCGGCATACTGATTAGCAGCAACAGGACTTGGACGGCTCATCTTTGGCCACTGAGAGTCATATATGCCTCGCCCAGCCTCAGACAGCCTTTGATTAGAATACAACTTCTGCTCTCCCGGCCTTCTCTTTATGTAACCCAGCAAATTAAAGCGATCCCTGTCGACGGACGACATCTTATATAAAAAACTTTCATTATTATTCATCTTCGTGGAATCAGCCAGGTCTCCCATATATTTAGCATCGAGAAAAGTGTGCGCACCTTGACGTTTATGTATATCCTTAATCTCCACAAATGCTTTGACGGCTTCGCTATTACTTATCCCCGGCCTTACCCTATACTCCTTTGGTCCGAGATCCCAAAGTACAAGATTTCTTGTTGTTCCCAGTTTAGATTCAAACTCTGCTTGAGCAGCCACCGCCATTTTCGCTCGACCTCTCCATCTTGCTACCTTTACCGCGACACCAAAACGACTTTGTCCACTTGGATCATTGAAATTTACTGGATCCCCCAGACAATACCCATACGAATTTAGCCCGCCTTTCCCGAACGGACTGAAACTGTCTGGGCTGTTAAACCGCATCAGTACCGGATTAAAGGCCCGGTAACCCTTGCCCAGCAGATAATGTCCTGTCACTTCATCCGGCCGCTCGCCAGTAAAGCCACACAAGCTGCTCAAACCGCTTTCTGCGGGGTGGTAACCGAAAGGTGCGTAGGCGATAGACTGTGGTGGAGGATCTTTTTCGATCGTATGCAACACTGAACGCTGTTGATCAGTTGCCAGCAGAGCGCTACAGAAAACATCTCCCTCGCATCGTCGTTGCGCCAATAATTGGTCTCCACGCTGAATTATGGAATATTGCATTGCCCCCTGAATTTCGGTAGCCAAGCGGCTTTTGCAGTAAAAGCGTTGAAGTTCGGGAGTATTCGCCTGCGTTTGATTGATCAAGCGGTCCAGTGGATCGTAGCGATATTGACAGAGCAGACGATGTGGAGTGGAAGACATGGGGTGCTCCGTACTTTCCGGGGTTGAGAGCTTGAGTATCTGATGTAATGTTGAAGTTGGGTACTAGCAGAACTGATAGGTACATGTTGGTAATGTCGACACCATCAACATCACCAGCGTCCACCAGAGCGGCATGACTCAGACGGTCAACGTGCAGCGGTTCGGTATGGCCAACGGTGCTATCGTGTTGCAGACATAATCGCACGGCGTGAAAAACCGCGGCCCTTGAGGGAGGGTCGCGGTTTTTTTGTGGTCAGCGCTGCGGATCTAGATTATCCAGCGCTCTGTTTACCGCCAAGTCGGCGAGCATGATTACCTGTTGGATGCCCAGCAACATACTGCGTTGCGGTCCGTCTACGAACGTTGCGAAATCGGTGGCCATGATGCTTGCCGAAGCAAGCGATTCGCAGGCGTGGGCCAGCAGGTCTTCGGTGCTAATGTCTGAGGCGATGAGGAACATTGAGCTGGGGTTGTGGGGGGCGGAGGATTTCAGGACGGCGGATTTTAGATGAGGGTTGGAGGCAGGATTTTCGGATTTTGATTCGGGGGGATTGGGGCTGGGCTTGGGCATGGACAATCTCCTTTGATAGATGGACCACCATGACCTATCGCTAAACAAGTAAAGGTGTCAGCTGTACGCAGGTTAGCGATCCGGGGCAAAGGAAACCCGGTAGACACGAAGGTCTCCCACGCACAGCCGCCATGACACAAAATTGCAGACAACGAAGGCTGCACTTAAGTCTGGTCTGGGGCGCTGTAGCGCCTTTGCATGGTGCGGATCGCTAAACCCGGTCGCTGAATTGGCAGCGACACGAAAACGATAAAGACCAGGGACAAGGCGCACAAGCCGGCGGATTCTGGCGTAGTTGTAGGCAATGGCGCAAGGTGATGTAGCCTCGTATTCTTCCTACAGATATTGCTTGGATCGTTTACAGCCGCGAGAGATTGGTCGACTGACAAGCCGCCTTCGCGGGCAAGCCTCGCTCCTACAAAAAAGCGCGCCCATACCGTGATGTTGTGGGCGACATACCCCTGTAGGAGCCTGCGGCGGCGATCCGACTTGCCGGCGAAACAGGAGCTGCGGTGTTGCTGTTGCACCGCGTTATCGTTCTTCGCCGGCAAGGCTGGCTCCTACGGGGGATCTGGTACACCCGCAAAATCAGGTCGGCTCGTAGGCCGCCTCGCTTTTGATTTTGATCTTGCTCTGGCTTTTGATTTGCTTGCCCCGTCGAGAGGCTTCGTTCCGGTTCTGTGCAGTGGGCAAACCGGCATGGATGCCGGTTTAGACGCGCTGGGCCAAGGATGGCCCATCGCGGCGGGCCCTGTAGGAGCGAGCATGCTCGCGAAAAACCTGAGAGCACCGCGGGGTGTCAGGCTCCCCGCGTCATCGTTGACCTCCATCGCGAGCATGCTCGCTCCTACAATAGATCTGGTACAGCCGCGAGCGACTGGTCCGCTATAAGGCCGCCATCGCTGGCAGGCCAGCTCCCACAGTAGATCGGGTACAGCCGTAAGCGACTGGTCGGCTGTAAGACCGCCCCGGTTCACTCATCCTCCCCCTCACCCTCCGGCACCACCCTGTTCTGCGTCAGGTATCGATCCAGCGTCTCATTCTGCGCAGGCACGGAATTATCCCCCGCCACCTGCCACAAATGCCGCTCGATCCCCTGCGCCAGCATATGCCCCACCGCCGCCTCGATCGCCGACAGCACACACAACTGCGCCGGTTCGTTGGTGGTGTAGCCCACCTCGGCTTCAAGCAACTTCTTGAACTCGATGAACTTGAACACCCCGGCACTGCGGGCCACGGAGTAGATGGTCTTGCTGGTCATGACGTTGGACAGCACCTGCCCGCTGCGCACGTCCACCGCCCGCAGGTTCACCGTGACCTGATCGACGCGATACTCCCGAGCGATGTCGATGCCCAGGTAGCGCGCGCCTTCGCCGCCGCTGCGCACGTTGGTGTCGTAGGCGATGATCCCGCCCTCGAGCATCATGTTCGCCGCTTGCAGCGGTGGCAGTTCAGCCTGGATGTTCACCGGGGTATTGGGTTTCTTCTGCGAGGCGCGGATGATCTTGCGCTCGGTCAACAGGTTCTGCAGCCCTTCGCGCTCCAGCACCACGAACCAGCCGCTGGCCTGCAAGGCGTCCATCAGCATGCTCGCCGCGCCCTGGGTGACGCTGGTGGAAAACGAGCTGGCCGGGGTCGGCTTGTATTGCCCGGTCTGGTCGCGGAAGCCGTAGACCACCGCCATCAACCGGCCTTTGGGTCGTGGCATGTTGATCAAGTCGTAGTAAGTCGAGGCCCTTGGGGTCAGGGTCGGGGTTTTGGAGTCCTGCTCCGCCGACATCGGATCTCGCAGACTGCACCCTTGTAATGCTGCCAACATCAGCCCTAGCGCAATTATTTTTTTCATGTCCTTAACTCCCCATTGATCCTATTCCCCTCAAGGGGCCAGGCCATTCACCTGGATTTCCGAAACTTCGCCCGTGGCCCGGTCGGTCACGTTGATCGTCAGCGCACCGGAGTCGTCGACCACGTCGACGATAAAAGCGTCCGTGGACAGGCTCCCCGTGTTGCCGGTGGAGATGTTGTCCAGCAGTTGCCCCAGCAAGCGTGATTGCAACTGGGCGCTGAAGCGCTCCAGGGCCGAAGTCCCGGCCGCCGAGGTACGATCCTTCAAGTCGGGATCGTCGTAGTCGTTCTGCGCCTGAGCGTTGTTGAGCAGCCAGGTGCCGTTCAACGGGTTACCGCCAAACGATGGGTTGATCGGTGTGTAGACCAGCTCCGTGCCCTGGACCAGGGCGCAAGCGCCCAGACCGAGCAAGCATCCACCGGCGCGCTGCAAAAACGTTTTCGCTTTCATAGTTCGTCCCTCTCAAGGTCCGTGGTGTCCTGCAACAAGGCTTCCAGCTTGCGCTGGACAATCTGCCCGCGTACCCAGTCGGCGGCGGCATAGGCCTCGTCCTTGAGCTCCACGGTGTTCGGCGGCAGGAAGCGCCGGTAAACCAGTCGTTGTTGAAATTCCACGGTCACCAGGCTGCCCCAGCGAGCCGAAGGTCGTTCGCGTACCACCAGGTTGAAATCCATCGGGCTGGTGGCGCGCAGGCGTTCACTGAACGAGTAGTAAAATTCGTGGCCGATGTGCGAGATCGTGTCGTCGACGATGAAGCCGAGCATTTCGTCCTCTTCACCGGCCCAGGTCACGGCGGTGCTCAACAGCAGGATCATGGCCAGGCAGAAGCGCTTCATGGCTGCAATCCCTCCGGTCCTGCGGACTGGCCTTTGGCCGGGCCGGAAGCGCCATCGAGGAAGGCTTTCTCGGCCACGAACTGCCAGTCCTTGTAGCTGGCCATGCCATTGAAGTCCGACCATTGACTGGGGAAGTCCGCCTGTTTGAGCGGCAGGTCCGTGGACGGGCTGCTGATGCCGGTGATGCGTCCGTCGAAGCCGCGCATCAGGAACCACTCACCACCACCGATCGGGTCCGGGTACAGCTGGCGGATATGATGTTTGGCATTTGGAAAACGCTCGTCCTGCAACAGGTCGGCGAGTTCCTTGGGGTACTGGGCCAGGCCTGGCGAACTGCGGTAATAGCTGCGCAGTGCCTGAGCGTACTGGGTGCCGACCCACAGTAATTGGCGTTCGCGGTCGCGGCGCGAGGCGGTGGACCACAACTCGCCGGCACTGGCCAGGCCCATGCCCATCACCATGATCAGAAACAGCACACCCAGGTAGGTGAAGCCGTCTTGTGCCGCGGGCTTACCACTCGGAATACAGGCTGCCATCACGCGCCCTCCCTGTGGCACCACTCTTGATATCGGCGACACCGCCGGCCACGCCGTCAGGCGGTGCAACCATGACCCAGGCGTCCTTGCGTTCGGCAATCGGGTCCATCGGCGGATTGCGCAGGTAGCGCTGTTCAACAAGCTGCTCGATGGAGTCGGGATAGCGTCCGGTGTCACCGTAGTAGTGATCCAGGGCTTCGCGCATCGCCGACAGGCTCTGGCGCAGGGTGGTCTCCTTGGAGGCCTCAAGGCTGTTGAAATAGCGGGGCAAGGCAATGGTCATCAGGGTTGCGATAATTGCCATGACCACCATCAGTTCCAGCAGGGTAAAACCCTTTTCCCGACGCATATGCTCACCACTCCCGGTAGGCGATGCCGTTGAGCCCCTTGCCCCGGGCCTTGGAGTAAACGTCAAAGACGTCCTCGCCCTCCCGCGGGTTTTGAGCCGTACTGTCGTAGGAGCGCACGCCCCAGCCACCTTCGTCGTCGCGTTTGACCGGTGCCAGCGGGTCACGGGGCACGCGCCGCAGGAAGTAGAATTTGGCACCCTTGGCGCTGCGCACGTCGCGCACCCCTTCCACCAGCACCTGCAGGTTCGGCGGGTAGCCGCTGCTGTTGAGCGACTTCTCGATGTAACCGGCGTCGAACGCGCGCTTGTAGGCGTCGATGGCATCGCGGATCTGGTACAGCGCGGTGCGCAGTTGCTGCTCTTTGCCCCGGCGCACCACGGTCTCGGTCAGCGGCGCGGCCATGCCGGCCAGCAGGCCGATCAGGGACAGCGTCACCACGACTTCGATCAAGGTGAAACCGCGTTGCGAGGCGTTCATGATCAAGGCTTCCCGACGGTGACGGTGGTAGCGATCGGTGCGCTCATGCCATGGGCCCGAACCTCTTCGACTTCGACCTTCGAGCGGTCCGGCGCCTGGATGTGCATGCTGGTTTCGGTGCCGGTGGGGAATTCCATGTCCGACGGGCTCTGGTACGGCAGGTTGCGCACGATCCGCGGCGTGATCGACAACACCAGCTCGGATTTGCTGACGTCGTCCTTGTTGCTGCCGAACAGGCGACCCAGCCCAGGAATATCGCCAAGACCGGGGATCTTGTTGCCGGTGCTGCCATGGTCGTTGCGCATCAGGCCGGCGAGGATCTGCGTTTCGCCGTCATGCAGGCGCAGGGTGGTCTGCGCGTTGCGAGTATCGACCTGGACCGGAATCGTGCCCTGGCGGGTCGGTTCCAGCGGCGTGGCGTTACTCACTTCCAGGGCCACCTTGATCGCCACTTCGTTGTTCAGGTGCACGGTGGGCTGCACTTCCAGTTTCAGACCGACGTCCAGGTAAGTCACGCTTTCGGTGATCACCGGTCCCTGGGTCGACGGCACCGACGTGGCGCTGATGATCGGCACGCGCTGGCCGATGTGGATGCGTGCCTGTTCGCGGTTACTGACGCGAATCACCGGGCTGGCCAGGGTATTGATGTCCTTGTCCGCCGCGTTGATCTTGGCCTGTGGCGACGGCTGGATAGTGATCCGGCTGGAGTTGATGCCTTTGAGCTGATCAAGAACGCTAACCGCGGTACCGTCGCTGTTGATCACGCCAAAGGTATTCGGCCATTGCAGGCCAAGGTCGAGAATCCGCTGGGTGGCGACTTCCATCACTTCCACTTCCAGCACCACTTCGGGGTTGGACTGATCCTGCGATTGCAGGAGCTTTTCCGCCATGCGCACGGCGTCGCCGGTGTCGCGCATGGTCAGGGTGTTGAGGCGTTCGTCGACGAACACGTCGCGGGTCTTGAGCATGGTCTTGACCATGTTCAACGCGGTGTTGGCATCGATGCTGGTCAGGTAGAAGGTGCGCATCACCAGCTCCTGGTAATCCTTGAGCTTCTGCGGCGAATCCGGGTAGATCAGCAGGGTGTTTTCGTTCACCACTTTCTGGTGCAGCTGGTTCTGTTGCAGCAGCAGCTCCACGGCGTCTTCGATGCGCACGTCGCGCACGAAGATGGTGGCTTTCATGTCCGGGCGCAGGTCTTTGTCGAAGATGAAGTTCAGGCCTGCGACCTGGGACAGCACTTCGAAGATGGTCTTGAGGTTGGCGTCGCGAAATTCCAGGGTCACCGGCCGGTCCAGGCGGGTGCGCAGTTGCGGATAGGCCACCACGTTGCGGCTCTGCACCAGGCGGATATTGCCCTGCAGTTCCAGGGCCCCTTCGTTGTTGGGGTCCAGTTCGAGAATCTGCTTGACCTGACGCTCGGCGCCGTAGATGTCGCCGCGGCGCAGGTCGCCACGGGCCAGTTCGAGTTTCTCATCGAGGCTGCGCATGTGTTCGAGCTGGCGCAAGGCGTCCTGGGCACGGCGGTTGTTCGGTTCGATGGTCAACACCCGGCCGTACGCCATGCGTGCCGAAGCGAAATCACGCTGGGTGCGATCCATGTCGCCCTGGGTCAGCAGCGCCGTGACCGAGCGGGCACGGGTGCTGTTGAGGGCAATGTGCAGCTCGGTGTCGCGAGGGTTTTCCCGCAGGCCCTCCTCGATCCGGGCCAGACCGGCTTCGTATTGCCCCTGTTCGATCAGCTCAGAGGCTTCTTCCTTGGCAACCTGCGCCGAGCTGCAGGCGGCCAGCCCTGCGCAGAGACAGAGGCTCATCAGCAAACGGGATTTGTTCATTGCGCGCTCCCCACAGA
This sequence comes from Pseudomonas sp. LBUM1649, assembly GCF_059716155.1. NCBI lineage: Bacteria > Pseudomonadati > Pseudomonadota > Gammaproteobacteria > Pseudomonadales > Pseudomonadaceae > Pseudomonas > Pseudomonas sp. LBUM1649. The sequence goes on along the minus strand of NZ_CP166807.1, from coordinate 2,483,353 downwards.
CAAAGTCTGGGACAAATGCAGAGGCAAATAGACCAGGCTCAGTTCCAGATCGGAAATCCCCTCGATCTTCCATGTTTCGTCGATCACATCCCCTTTACGCACGACGTAGATCTTTTCGCCGTTTTGCAAAAACACTTGCAGGTCGGTGCGGTCATCCATCCGGCCGATGTACTGGAACGGCATGGGCGGTGCAGTGGGGACCTGCACCACCGGCGCGACGTTGACAGGTTGTTCGGTGACGCTGGCCAGGGCCGGTGCAGCCTTCCAGCTGCGCGCGGCGAACAGGTCGCCCGCCGGGCTCAGGTCCTTGATCGCCACTGGCGCAGCGGAGGCTTGCGCGGCAGGCAACGCGCCACGGATCTTGCCTTTGGCCGGCGTGGCCACAGCGCCCACTGCAAGGTCACTGTCGTCGGCCTGCTTGAAGTATTCGGGCAACCAGGTCAGCGCCGCGGCTACGCCGAGGAACGCCACCCAACCCACTGCGCGTTTGCTGTTCATCATGACCTCGACAGGTAAAGGGTCATGCGGATCCGCCCGTTCAGGTCGGTGTCGGCGATCTTTTTGCGCTGCAACTCCAAGTCCTCCACCACCACCGCCGGCAACTGGCCGAGCAAGGCGTGCATGAAGCGCCGCAGTTGCGGGTAGCTGCCCCGCACCGGCAACAGGATCTGATAGCGCGCCAGATGGGTCTTGGGATCGATGCCCAGCGAGTATTCGCCCCGGGACAGGGTGATGCGTTCCTGGGCGGCCAGCGCGTAGATCTTGTCGATGGCGACGGTGGCCTGGGGCTGGGTCGGCAATTTGCTGCGGAAATCATCGAGCTGACGTTGCGGCACCACCGGCGCGGCGACCGAGCCGTCTTCGACCTTGGCCAGGTATTCACGGGCTTCGCGGGTCTGCTGGCTCAGGTGCTGCAGCGCCTGCCAGTCCGGCAACAAACCGAACAGGCCATAGGTCAGCGCCAGCACCAGCATGGCCAGCCCCGCCAGGCCGGGCACGCCCAGGCTTTGCAGGTATTCGTGGACGATCAATCTAGGGATTTGCATCGCCAATCTCCCAGGTAGCCGACAAGTTGAATTGCACCGGGTGTTCCGGCACGTTGGCGACGATTTCGTGGCTGAGCAACGACACGTCGGAGAGCTCGTCGCAGGCTTCGAGGCGGCGGTGGAAGTCGAGCATGGCGTCCAGGTCGCGCGCTTCGGCGCTGATCCGCACCTGGCCCTTGCGGGCATCCGGGGTCAGGGTCAGCAAGGCAATGTTGTCCCGGGGCATGGCTTCGAGCGTGGCGAACAGACGCTCCCAAGGACGGCGCAATTGCTGCGACACTTTGCGCATCTCGGCCAGGTTCTGCGCCTGCTCGCGGGTTTCGGCCGGGGTCAGGCTGACCTTGCTGCCGGTGTCGCCGGTGAGCACGCGTTGCGTGGTTTGCAGATGACCTTGCTGTTGATCGGCCTCCCGGCTGAGGTGTTGCTGAAACAGGATGCAGGTCAGCACCAGCACCACACCACCGGCCAGCAGGCTCCAGCCCAGGGGGCTTGAGCGGCGGCGCGGCTGAAAGTCGAGCATCAGGGGGCGCATGTCAGGCCACCGCCCGGGACATGACGTACAGGCAATCGTGTACGGATGTCCGGTCCTCTTCGAGAGTGCGCAGGTGTACGCCTGGCACTTCAGGGTGCGAGTCGATGCGCGCTGGCGCGTGCAGGTAAACGTTCAGCGGCCGTTCGCAGGTGAAGGCCTGCAGCTGGCTTTCGCGACCGATCAGCGCGGTCAGTGCCGCATCGCTGTCGCTGCTGCCCACCGAACGAACCGCCGTCCAGCGTCCTTCGCGGGCCAGCAGCAACACGCTGCGCACAGGTTCGGCGACCACAAAGAGGAAGTCGCCGTCGCCGAAGCTTTTGTCGAAGTGATTGAACGCCGCCATCAGGTACGGTTGCACCGAACGCAGGCGCAGGCCACGACCGCTGGCAAGGGTGCGCAGACGGTCCAGCAGGTCTTGCGGCAACGCCGTCGCAATGCGGTCGTAGCCGGCGGGTTCGGCCGAGAGCACCAGGCTCCAGGGTTGAGTCGGTACCCCGTAGAGGTCTTCGAAGCACAGCTGGGCAAACCCTCGCAGTTCATCGGGGCTGCTGATCTGCTCGCTCCAGGGCACCAGGCAAAACCGGCTGAAGTGGCCGGAGACCACCACGGTCAACTCGGCACCGGCGCGGGCATGTTCGCCCAGCAGGCGGTCAAGGGTTTCCAGGGCGACCGTCCAGGCCATGAAACCTTCATCGATGAAGCCGACGCTGCCCAGCCACAGGGTGTCGCCACCCTGACGCTGACCGAGGCCGACACCACTGGCGCCGAGCACGGCGACATAACGCTCACGAGATAAAAGTGACACGATTGATCTCCTCGAGAGTGGTCCGGCCTTGTTGCACCAGTTCCAGCGCCGATTCGCGCAACAGGCGCAAACCACGTTTGCAGGCGTGGGCCTTGATTTTCGAAATGGGTTGGCGCTCGACGATCATTTGCCGCAGCTCGTCGTCCAGGTGCAGCAGCTCGGCAATCGCAGTGCGGCCGCGGTAGCCGGTGCCGCGGCAATGACCGCAACCCTTGCCGTGGACGAAGAGGTAATGAGCGACTTGCTGCGGATCGAGCCCCGAGGCTTGCAGTTCTTCGTCAGTCGGGGTGTACGTGCTGCTGCAACTACTGCAGACCAGACGAATCAAGCGTTGGGCCAGCACGGCGTTGAGCGCGGAGACGAGGCTGTAGGGGTCGATTTCCATCTGGGTGAAGCGGCCGATCACGTCGAACACGTTGTTGGCGTGGATGGTGGTGAACACCAGGTGCCCGGTGAGTGCCGATTGCACGGCGATCTGGGCAGTGTCAGGGTCGCGGATCTCACCGACCATGATCTTGTCCGGGTCGTGACGCAGGATCGAACGCAGGCCGCGGGCAAAGGTCAGGCCTTTCTTTTCGTTGACCGGGATTTGCAGCACGCCCGGCAGCTGGTACTCCACCGGGTCTTCGATGGTGATGATCTTGTCCACGCCGTGGTTGATCTCGGTGATCATCGCGTACAGCGTGGTGGTCTTGCCGCTACCAGTGGGGCCGGTGACCAGCACCATGCCGTAGGGTTCGGCGGCGAGGCGGCGCAGTTGGCGCAGGGTTTCGTCTTCAAAGCCCAGGGCCTGCAACTGCACGCCACTGACCTTGTCGGCCAGGTCCTGTTTGTCGAGCACCCGCAGCACGGCATCCTCGCCGAAAATGCTCGGCATGATCGACACCCGGAAGTCGATCTGCCGGCCGCTGATGCCGATCTTGAAACGACCGTCCTGGGGCACGCGTTTTTCGCCGATGTCCAGTTCGGCCATGACCTTGACCCGGGAAATCACCTGCTCGGCGAACTCGTTGCCCTGGATCTTGCTGATGTTGTTGAGCACGCCATCGATGCGGTACTTGATCACCAGCCCGCTGCCGGTGGTGCCCAGGTGGATATCGCTGGCGTGCATTTTCAGCGCGTCGTAGAGGGTCGAGTTGACCAGCTTGACCACCACGCTCGAATCTTCGCTGATGCTGGTCAGGGACAGGCTTTGCAGGGTGTCGATCTCGGTGTTGCCGTCGGCCTGGGCGTTGAGCGATTCCACCGCGTGGAAGCTCTCTTCGTGGCGCGCCAGGTAGGCTTTCAGGTCGTCGGCATGCACCAGGTACAGCGGCGCGCCGTGCAGGCAGTCGTCGATCCAGGCCAGGCGAGCGCTGTCGAAGGGGTCGGCAAATACGCCGATGACCTCGTCGTTGTGACGCAGCAGGGTGAATTCGCGCTTGAGACACTGGGCCAGGGTGACCCGGTCGAACACCGGGGTGGCTTGAAACAGGCTGTCGGTGTCGAGCACCGGATAATGCAGGGTCGCGCCGAGGCATTGGATAAAGGGCATGGGGGCCAGGTCGCCCAGCACCTCAAGGGCTTCGAGCATGCGCTCGCCGGTACTGCCGGCCCGGGAACGGGCTTGAGCCAATTGCTCACTGGAAAATCGAGTGGGTCCACAGTCCAGCGGTGGCGCATCGACGACAAGGGATAGACGGTCCATGACTTGCTCTCCAACGCCCGGGGCTTAGAGCCCTGTCGGCGCGGCGAGCAATTGCGGCAGATGCCGGAACCTCTTGTCGCGCCATTACTCCCCGGCGAGCAATTGTTCGTCGTCTGGCGCTGTGGAGGCCGAAGTACTTCGTCGGCGATCTGCAAGCACCCAACTACCGTCGTACAACTGCAGCGGGAAACTTTCGGTCCTGCTCTGGCGTCGTTCGACAAAGCCTTCGGCACTGCTCACACCCGTTTTGGGTTCGCGCTGCCGCCCCAGAAGATCAAGTACTGCACGCGCCAGTTCCGCCATTGGAAAGGGTTTGAACAGGATGTGGCTGACTCCCAGTTGCCGGGCCCGCTCGCAAACCTCTGCGGTGGGGTGCCCCGTGATCAGCACAAAATGACACTTCCTGTTCTGGCGGACGGCATCGAGCACCTCAAAGCCTTCCATATCGGGCAAGCGGTAATCGAACACCATCACATCGGGTGCGAAATCGTCAGCTTCGGCGATTCCTTGCGCACCGTCGTGAGCAATCCGGACTTCCAGCGCTTGCGCCTGCAGGTAACCCTGGAGGTTTTCCGCCAGCAGCTGTTCGTCTTCAACAACCAGTACTTTGTTTAACAAGGTGGACTCCTTGAAACCGCAGGTCCGAGTACCGAACCTGGCGGAGTGCGCGCCTTGATAGGGCTAACGCACACTTCATGCCAGGCTGAGCGCCGGTAATTTTATGTATTCATGTCCTTGAATTTAAAAGCAATGCCTTTGCGTCCACATACCCCACCCCCAAAAACGGGGGAAAGCGAACGGATGTGCATCGACGCTTTCCCCCACTGTTGGGGAAAGCTCATTCATCGTCAATCCGTTCGATCCGATTGCTGGAACGCAGCTGCGCCAGCGTCTGCAGACGAGCCTGGACCTGTTTCTGTCGGGCAAGGTAAGCCCGAACCATGTCAAGTCCTTGCTCTTCTGTGACATCGGCAGCCTCCAATCGGTTCTGTAACAAGATCAAATGCCAGCCAACCGCCGTGCGCACCGGCTCGCTGACGGCCCCGGGTTTCAGGGCAAAGGCCGCGGCTTCGAACTCCGGCATCATGCGCCCGCGGGCAAAGTAACCCAGGTCGCCACCTGCGCTGGCCGAAGCGTCTTCGGAACCGCTGCGGGCGACGCTGGCAAAGTCAGCGCCTTCACGGATCGTCGTGCGCATTGTTTCCAAGCGTAGTCTCGCGGCTTCGACTGTGGAAGCATCCGCACCCTGAGGCACTTTGATCAGGATATGCCTGACCTGGATTTCCTCGGGCCGGTTCATCTCGGCGCGGTGTTCCTGATAAAACGCCCGCACCTGTTTTTCGTCCGGCTCGCCCACACGCTTGATCTCTGCAAGGATGAGTTCGGCAAACATCTGTTGCGCGCCGAGATCACGGCGGGTGTACTCGATGTAGGCAGCCTCATCGAAACCGGCGTCTTCCAGGCGCCTGGCGAACACCTGTGCGCCCCCCATGGCCTGGCGGGTCTGGTCTACCTGGTCTTGCACCGTGGCATCGCTGATCACCACCCCGCGCTTGACCGCTTCCTGCCAGAGCAGCTCCTTGTCGATCAGGGCGTCCAGCGCCGCCTTGCGCAGCTGTTTGTAGGCGCTGGGACTGCGGATGCTGGCGACCGCCCGGCCCTGATCCTCCAGGTATTCGGCGAAATAGCGCTCCAGGCGCAGCTGGGAAATTTCCTCGCCATTGACCCTTGCCACGGCCGGGCCATTGCTGCAAAACGCGGCGGGAACCCACAGGGTCAACAGCACCAATACAGTCGTGAGTTTCATCTTCGACCTCCGGATCAGGGCATGGCGGCAATGGGTTTGTAGGGGGCGACCAGATAGAAGCGCTGGTCTGGCAGGTCCACGGTGACCACATGGGCGCCGTTCAGGCCCAGGCGTCGGCCCGGCCCGAAACTGATCAGCGGGGTCAGGCCGGTATCGAAGTCATGCAGGCCTTCCAGGGCACTGATCAGTTTTTCCCGGCTGGCATCGCGCCCCGCCTGTTTCATGCCCTCGCTGAGCAGCAGCATCGAACTGTACACCCCGACCTGCAGGACCGCGTGTTCGCCACCGAGCTTCTGGCGCTCGCGCAGTTGGGTCAGGGCTGTGCGCCCGCTCTTCGTCCAGTCGCTGGGCACGAACGGATACGCCAGGAACACCCGCCGGGAAAAACCACTGGGCACCTGCAACAGATCGCCCGCCACCTGATTCGAGGCGGCGAACAGGTAGGGCACCTGGCCCGCGGTCTGCAAGCGCTCGGCCAGGCGACTGAAACCGCCACTGCTGCCCATGTAGAACACCGAGCGCGAGCCCAGTGGCAACTCGTCCTGCGGCGACTCGTAGGGTTGCAGGCGCACTTTCTCCCAAGCGTTGTCCTGCAGGTACTGGGCAAGTTTCTCGGCTGCCAGGCGCTGGCCCGGCTCGTTCGGGTAGGCGATCAGCGTGGGGCCTTGCAGCACGCGCAGGCTGGTGGCGGCGTAGTTGGCCAGCGCAATCATCTGTTCGCGCAGCCCCGGCAGCGGTTCGAAAATCTGCCGGCTTACCTGGGCCGTGCCTTGCCATGACAGCGGCCCGATCAGGGGCACGCCGGCTCGTTCCAGACGCGGGGCCAGCTCAGCATCCAGCGCCGGTACCAGCGGTGCGACCAGCGCGAAAATCCGCTCCTGTTCGATCAACTGGTCGAGCGCCTGCTCGGCGCTGACACGGTCGGGACCGGGGTCAAGGATGGTCAGGCGCAATTGCCGGCCATGAATCCCGCCCGCTTCGTTGATCCGCGCCACGCTGCCCCTGAGCACCGCGGCCACGGTAGCGCCCTCCTCGCCCAGCACGCCGGTGCTCGGCAGCAAGGTGCCCAGGTGCACGCTGTCGGGGCTCAGGCCCGGATCGCGGTCATCGGCCAGGCGCTTGAGGTACGCCGTAAGGTTGCGTTGATCGCTCATCGACAACACGAAGCGTGGCATCGCCGAGTCGAGCCGGTTGTTGCCCGGGTCACGTCCCTCCTGGATCGCCCTGGCCAGGGTGCCCTCGGTATAGGCCGGGTAGGCCCGCCCGTTGATGTGCTGTTGACCGTAGGTGCTGGACAGCCGCGACCAGCTCAGTTCCGGCGGCCGCACCCCGCCTTCCGGGCGGCCCAGCCCATCGCTGCCATGGCAGTTGGCGCACGGCAGGCTGGTGGCCGGCAGCAGCATGCCCGCCGCCCCGATCCGGGCCATGATCGGCTCACCGCTGGCTGATACACCCTCGCGGTACAGGCGTTTGCCGGCGCTTTCGCTGGGCGTCAGCGATAAGGCCTGGGCGCTCAGGCTGATGCCACCGAGTATAAGCAGGCCGAGGATCAGGGCGTTTTTCATGGCCCGGACTCAGCGGCCGGCCACGGGCATTGCCAGCAACTGCAAGCGCTGGGCAATGGCGGCGGCCGGGGCATCGGGACGGATCTTGCTCCAGCGCTTGTTCGCCACGTCACCCACGATCAACTGGGTGGAGTGCTGCTCGGGGGACGGTATGACCTGGCCGATACGCCCCAGGACCAGGTCCATTTGCGCTTTGTCGCCGGTAAGAAAAAGCCAGTGGGGCTCATCGACGCCCTGCTTCAAGGTGTAAGCCTTGAGTACCGCCGGGGTGTCCCGCAGCGGATCACTGGTAAGGGAGATAAAGGTGATGCCGTCCGCCTTGTCGCCCAGCACTTCGCGCACTTGCTTGAGCTTCTGGGTGATCAACGGGCAGGCATCGGTGCAACTGGTGAAAATCACATTGAGCAGCACCACGCGGTTGTGCAGCGCGTCGCTGTAGAAACGCAGGGTATTGCCGTTCTGGTCCTGCAACGGCGTGTCGGTGAACCAGGTCTTGGCATCGCGGGTGCCACCGGCCGGCTGCGCAGCGGCCGCCACCGTGGCGGAGGCAGGCGCCGCCTGCTCATGCCCTTCGTGGGCAATGGCCAGGGAGCTTGCGAGGCAGGAGCAGACGCTCAGGGCGATCCAGTCGAGAAGTCTCATGGTTGATGCTCCATGGCGATAGCGGTGTGTTTTGCATGGGCGTTGCGTTCACCACTGAGCTTCTCCACTTGCCGGGTCAATATGCTCGGGTCGGTGAAGCCGTAGTAGCGGGTCCAATGGCGGCTGTTGCCGTCCCCCACCAGGATCAGCGGTGCATGATTCTTGAAGTCGCCACTGAAGCTGCCCAGGCCCTTGAGGGTTTCGTTGACCGACTGCGTGGAGCCGGTCAACCAGCTCCAGCCCGGGCCGTTCTGGAAGGCGCGGGCGTAGTCGTTCAGGCGCTTGGCGTCATCGCGCTGCGGATCGATGCTGATCGACACCAGCTGCACCTCGGTACCGACCCGTGCACCCAGCTGTTTCTGCACCTTGCCCATGATCGAGGACACCACCGGGCAGACCGTGGTGCAACTGGTGTAGATAAAACTCATGACCACGATCTTGTCGGCCACCAGGTCTTTTTCCAGGCGCACGGTCTTGCCGTTCTGGTCCACCAGCGCGACGTCGGCAAACTTGACCTGGGCGGTCTCGGAGCTGGTGCTTTTGGCCGCCATTTTGTGGCCGGCATGTTCATCCGCCGAATGGGCCACGGCCTGGCCAATACTGGCGGCCAACAGGCAGAGCGTCAGCAGTCCATGATGTGCGAATCGGTTCATGTCGATGTCCTCTTCAATGAGCAATGCCTGGGGTAACCCGAACGCTGGCAAAAGTCTGGTCGTCGAAATTCGCACCCAGGGACGCCGCACGCACGTGCAGGTACCAGGCACCTTTCTGGTCGAGGGTGACCGGGGCTTCATAAATTCCATTGCCGACGTCCCGTGCAGCGACGTGCTGAGACCTTGAACTCGGCGCCAGGAAGTAGCGCACCTGTACGTCCCTGACCCCGCTGCGCTGGACCTTCTGTTTGCCCTGGACGATGCGAAAGCGCACGACATAAGGGCTACCCAGGGCGGCCGTGGATTTGTCGAGCATGAACTCCACCTTCGGCACGCCGGCGACGGGTTCGAGTTTGTCGTTCGCCTCAACCACCGCGCTGAAGCAATGGATGATGTTGGGCTGGTTGAGCAGGAACGCCACGTCGAAGCGCCCCGCCGCCGGCAGCTTGATCCGCGCGCTGTACAGCCCCGGCTCGACTTCGCGCAGGCTGCGATCGATCACCAGTGCCGCCCGCGCCACTTGCCCGCGATTGGGGTAGCCGGACATCGGCGCGTTCATGCCTTCGGCGTAGAAATAGGTGGTGTTGTCCACCGGGTTGACCACAAACACCGCGTTGTCGTCCCGCGACACCGCCAGGCTCGACGCCAGCGGCAAGTCACCGGCCAGCCGCGGCGGCTGCGGCCCGGCTTCAAAACCCTGGCTGATCGGCTTGCGGCCTTCACCGAGGGACGCCAGGTTGATCATCGTCACCTTGGGCGAAGCCAGCCCGCGCACATAGGCATAGGCCTTGGTGAACACCACTTGATAGGGTTCGGCTGACACGTCCAGTTCATGGATCAGCGAATCGGTGGCCGCGTCGATCACCGCGGCCTGGTTCTCCAGGGTATTGAGCACGATACCGAAACGGCCGTCGGCGCTGAAGCCCATCGGGCCGAGTCCCTGCTTGATCTTGATCACCCGCCGCACCGACTGGTTCGCGGCGTCGACCACGGTGACCGTGCCGTCCTTGCCATCGGCCACATAGGCCGCGCCGGACAGTGGCGAGTACACCACCGACAGCGGGTGCGAACCGGTCTTGAGCTGCTTGACGATGGTCAAGGTGGCGACATCGATGATGCTGACGGTGCCGTCGTCGCGGTTGGTGACAAAGGCAAACCGGCTGTCCTTGCTGAAGGCGATTTCGTGGTGGCCGCTGCCGGTCGCCAGGTGCTTGAGGGTTTTCAGGCTACCGGTGTCGATCACCGTGACCCCGGAAAGCTCGGCCGACGGGGCATTGTTGCCGACCCACAGCAGGCGCTCGTCCGGTTGCAAGGCCACGCGCACCGGGTTGCTGCCAGCGGCTACCGAATCAACCAGCTTGAATTGTTCACTGTCGATCACCGCAACTTCCCCCGCCGCCGGCATCGACACAAATACCCGCTTGTTATCCCTGGGGGTGACCCAATCCATCGGCGGTTGCTTGATATCGATGCGCCTCATGGTGCTGGTGATGCCGCCCACCGAGACCGATGGGTCGACCACCGAGACGCTGGCATCGCGGTTCATCACCATCAGGAAGTAGCTGTTGAGATCGAGCAGCGGGCGTGCGCCGATACTCGATTTGAGGAACACCCCGACCCGCGCTTTGCAGCTCTGTTCGCGGCCCTGGGCCTGGTCGGCGGCGAGGGTTTCCAGGTCGATCCAGGCGCCGGGGGCGACACCCGCCAGCGGTTGGCCCGACGCCTTGTCGGTGACGGTGAAACGCACGTCGGCAAACTCACCCTCGCGCAACACACCGCTTTCGGCCAGCGGCCGCACTTGGAGTGCCACCGACACGCCGTCGCGTTCAAGCGTCTGCTCGCTCCAGGTATTGGGTAACGCGATGTCGCTGAGCATGGTCGGAGGCGACGTGCGCCATACCCCGATCCAGATCAGCGCTACCCCGACGATCAGCGCAACGCTGGCGATTTTGATGGTCCTGTTCATGTTCCTACTCCCCTTTACAGATCTGTGCCTGCTGCCCTTTGTGGCGAGGGGATTTATCCCCGTTGGGCTGCGAAGCAGCCCCGGCATTCTGTCAAACACACCGCACAGTCAGGTTTTGCGACTGCTGCGCAGCCGAACGGGGCGGTGCGACGTTTCGCTAAATCCCCTCACCACATTTGTTCATTCCAATTGGGGGTGGTGTGTCCACCACCCCATCCCTACACCTACGGTGCCGGCGCCGGTTCCGGTTCGTTGGTCACCCGCAGCAATCCCCACAACCCGGAGGTGTTGCCGTAGGCGCCGTAGTCGCGGAACAAGTAGTCACCCGGTATCGCGTTGACGCCACCAGCGCTCGGTAGCATGAAACTGAAGTGCGCTGCAGGCAGCACGCTCTCGCGGGCACCGATGTACATCGACATCGGGTTGTAGCCGAACTTCACCGAACCCACGCCAGGAGTGCCCATTGGATAGCCTCCGGTATCGCTCTTCTCCGACAGGAACGGGTTGGTCGACCAGACGTGACCGTCAAGCTGGAAGGTCGTACCGCGACTGCCCCCGGTAGGCATCAGGATGTGCGTACGGAACGGTTGTCCCGGTCTGGCGTACAGCACTGGCGTTTGTGGGTCACCGCCCACCAGCGCGTTGCTGTAGGCCATGTGCGCATTCACCATGTCGCCGTAGCCTGCACCATCGGCATGGCCGAACGGTGCATCCGGGGCCAGGCCGAAGCGGTACCACATCGGTTCGGTCTTGTAGTTGATGGCCATGCTGGAGTTGTCCTGCGGATCGTTCGGCACGCCGAACCCTTCCGCCGCAATCCCTTCCACCGGCCGACCATTGGCCCAGCGAATGTTCAAGGCTTTCTGCCAGACCATAGCGAAGTCGCGGTAGCTGGTTTGCCCTGGTGCGGTGACGGTTGCATTGACCTTGCGCGCGTCTTCAACCCAAGTGGCGCCCGCCGGCAGGATGCTCATCGCAGCGGCCAGGCCTTTTTGCGACTGCTTGATCACATCCGCCGGTGTGAAATTCAAACCGCCGAACTCGATCGCCGTGGCGTTGATGTTGTCGACATTGCGGCCCAACTGAGTGATCGGTTTGCCTTCACGCTCCAGGTGCCCGGCGTAGTACTGATAGGTACGGGTCGGGTAGGCTCCGCTGCTGCCGACACGCGGTGGCACGGTCTGGGTCGGGTTGGCGCCGACGTTGGTGCCGTCGGATTTGGTGATGTCATACGCCAGCAATTGCGCGTGCAGACCCACGTGGCTCGACGGCCGCATCAGGTTGTTGCTGAAGGTGGTCGAACCGGTGCCGTTGTTGCGATCCCGTTTGACCATGCCTTGCATCACCGCCGTCTGGGTCAGGTCCGGCATGACGCTCGGCAGACGGTTTTCCAGGGTGATGTTGATGCAATCACCGGCCGCGGCGCGCAGCACCAAGGGTTCGACAGGCACACCGGGTTTGAGCTTGCCGGTGGCCGGATCGAGGTCGGCCTTGCGTACATACAGGATCGCGGTCGGGTCATGCAGCGGCCCGCTTTGTCCACCGATGGTGATGGTTTCACCGTCTTCAGGATCAATCACGGTGACCTGTGGAATGCTCACGGTGCGCGAGTTGAACACCAGGGTACCGCCGGCCGGATTCAACGGTCCGCCGACATGCTGGCCGAGGCCCGCGGGATCACCGATGCTCAGGCCCAACGGATTGCGGAGGATGTCGTTGGCCAATGCCGCGACCACTTCATAGTTGCGTTGCGGCGTCGGCCGGGTGCCGATGCCATTCGGGTTGGCGCCGATCCTTGGGCAAATGCCGTCGAAGGCCACGGTGTTGCGCATGCCGGTCGGCTTGGCGTTGTTCGGCAGCGCGAACAGATCGTTGCGTTGCGCCGTGTAGTTGCGCATCACGCCCCAGATTCCGCTCCAGTAACCTTCGATCGAGGCATCCATCGAGTACAGGTAGTCCCCGGTGGTGGCCGCCGAGCTGGACAGCATCGAGACCGGCGCAATGAAGCCCATCTGCTCGGAGATGCCGATCATCTGCGACGCGCGCCAGCCGGAGTTGGAGCTGTTGCCGAAACCGGAACCGCTTTGCAGCCACTTCACGCCGTGCAGAGTGACGTTGTGCTCCTCTTCGTGCCCGCCGGCATGCACCCGCAGCCGCACGTTGTCGCCGGTGTAGGTACGCAGCATCGGGGTGAACGGATCGCCAGGTTCGGCGCCGCCCTTGTTGATGTGCGGCGGGAACAGCGTGGTGCCGCCGGTTGGGCCGGTGGCCGCGGTGATCAGGTTCGGCGCCAGGTTCATTGCCGGGATCGCCCGGTCGGTACGGCTTTGCATGGCGTACGCCAGGTCGCCGCCCAGGCCGTCGGCCTGCATGCCGCGCTTGCCGTCCGGGCCGACCTTGTTCGGGTCGTACACCCGCAAGGCCAGCGGTTCGTTGCGGTAATTGACCACGAACATGCCCGGGTCATCGACCGAGATGGCTTGTGGGCATGGCCGGCTTGGGCAACCGGGAAGCATGCCGCCCTGCACTTCAATAATGCCGTCCAGCAGGGTACTGGCGTTGTTGCGCACTGGCGGGTTGATCGCGTAGCGGAAGCTGTCGGCGGTGGCCGGGAAGCTTTGCGCATTCGGTTTACCGTCAGGCCCGGCGCCCACGTACACACCGGCTTCATAGGCGTGCTGGAAGTCGCTGTATTCGAGGAAGAACTCACGGAAGCTGTCGTTCTTGCCGTCGCCGTCGATGTCCCCGGTAGAGATCACCGCTTGCCACGAAGTCGGCCCGCCGTCCTGCCGCGCGCCGCTGTACAACGGCTCGCCGGTTTCGGCGTGGAACCAGGTCGAACCTGCAGGTTCTGCCAGCACGGTGGCGTACAGGCCGATCTGTTGGTGAGTCGACGGGCCGAGGTGGTCGTGGGTAAAGATGGTGCCCAGGCCACGGTCGACGCCTTTGGCGTTGACCACAGGGTCGGCGAACCAGCGCTGCATCGCCGTACGCGCACCGACCCAATCGGCCCGGCCAAATTGACCGAAGTACGGGTGGTTCCTGGCTTTCGGGCAGGCCGGCGTGCCATCACGCGGGTCGCTGCCTTGGCACTGGTTGAACTCGCGGATGGCCTGGATGCGTTCTTGCACCGCGCCTGGGGAGAGTACGCCGTCTTCGTAGTTCCAGCCGTTGGACGAACCATCGGCAGCCACCAGGTCCCACTTCGGCAGGTGAATGTGCTGGCCGATCACGTCGGTCGGCGTGCGCACCTGATAGTCGTCCATCTCATAGGTGGCCGGCACCAGGTTGGTTTGCTGATACTGCACGCAGTCGAAGGTGTTCATGCGCATCACCAAAGGTTCTGGTGGACGCTGTTTGGTGATCACCGGCCAGGCGTCTTCCCAGAGCGCCAGGATGCGCGCTTGCGGGAAGTGGTAGCCAACCTTGTTGTACACCGCGTCGAACTGGATGTTCGCCGCTTTGTAGATTCGCGGACGGTCGGCGGTGAAGCTCGAGGAGCCGATGAAAGACATGCCGTCGATCTTCTCGCCACTGTTGAATTCACCGATGCCGGCGCTGCTGCTCAGGCGTTTCTGCCGGTCGTCCATGCACGGCTCGAAGTACGGCGCGCCAGCAATCGGCAAGGCGCCGTTGGTGCGGAAGGCCCGTGCAACGATTTGATTGCCCGGCAGCAGGGCGAAGCTTGGGTGGTCCTTTTTGGCGTGGAACGCCATCGCCGCATGCTCGACTTCGGTGCCCTCTTCCGGCAGGTAAATCGGCTTGGCTCGCGTCACCGTCTTGGAGAAATCCAGCGACGTGGTAATGGTTTCGGCTTCGCCACCGGCAGAGACACCGTCCAGCGCATGGCGTCCCAAGCCACCGTCCCAGCCACCGGACTGCGCCGGGTCAAGGTTGGCCCACAAGGCTTTGCCCGTGGCTTTCAAGGCCTGCGCCGTGGCAGCGTCGAGCATGTCCAGTGGTGGGGTCGGTGGGCGTTGGCCGACCGAGCTTTCCATGCCGCCGATCCAGAACGGATAGCCAGGGTTTTTCAGCGTGCCATCGGCGTTGCGGTTGGCTTCGCTGCGATCCACCAGCGCCAGGGAACCGATGGCCTGGGCACCACCGCTGCCGCCATGGTGCTCGCCGTCATCGTCGTCTTCTTCATCGTCATCGTCGTCGTGGGCGGCCACCAGGGTTTCGCCGATTTTCGGTACGACAGCGACTTTGCCTGGCATCGGTGCCATGGCTTTACCGGGCAGTGGCACCACCGCCGGGATCGGCGTACCGGCAACGATTTCGCCATCGGGCAAGGCCCGCGCGCCAGCGGCGGGTTTACCGCTGCGCAGGGCATAAGGCTCGTTGTGGAAACCGTCGGCGCCTTGTTGCGACACTTCCAGTCTGGTGCCTTCTTCAAATACGTCGTGCACCCGCCACATGGCCCACATGCCTTGGGCAAAGTGCGGGTAGAAGTGGCAGTGATAGATCGCATCGCCTGCTACCCGGTTGCGGTTGCCCGAACCGCCGTTGGCGATTTCATAGGTGTAGCCGGCGCCCGGACCGATGCCCTGGGCGTCCACATAGTCGGAGTTGTCATCGTTGGGGTTGAACAGCCACTGATGCCCGTGCAGGTGGAAGATGTGCTGCTCATGGCCGTTGTGGGTGTTGCGGAATTTGACGAAGTCACCGATGTAGCTGTGGTTGACGTTGGACGGCTCGGACGGATACAGCGCCATGGTCGCCTTGACGCCCACCTGATCGGCGTTCGGTGTCTGACCCGGGGTGATGCCTTCCAGGCCGGCGTTGGCCGGTACGTCCACCAGCATCGCCACGTCGCCGACGGTGTGGGAGCTGAGGAAGAATTCTTCGTAGGCGCAGGACAGGCAATCGTGCATCGGGCCTACGCCGAGACGGTTGGCGACCACTTCGGCGCCCATGCCGCCAGAGCCATAGTTGATCATGAACGAATCGCGGGTCGGCTCCAGCACATGGGCCATCACCGGGTCGGCCCAGTAGGCAGGGAAGGCCTGGGTCGCGGCGGTTTCATCCTGGAACTGCGAGGCGAAATCGCGGAACGGCTCCAGTCGATTGGGAATCGCCGGGTTGCGTTTGCCCACGGCTTCCAGCGGATAGGTCGAGGGCGGGAAGCTGCCATCGGCGTTGCTGCCCATGACAATCGCGTCGCTTTCGCTGGAAATGATTTCACTGCCGTCGACCATGTTGATGATCGGCGCGCCGGCCTTGCCTTCACGGATCCACGGTTCGCGTTGCGGGTAACGCGCCTGGTAATCGACGATCGGCTGACCGGCCGGGGTGCGGCCGGTGGTGGCCAGGCGCATTTCTTCTTCGGTCACGGTGTTGCGGTAAGTGCGACCGCCCTTGGGCACTACCACGACCTGGCCGAACAAACCGTTGGCCACGTTGCCGGCCGCACCTTCGCCACCGAAGGTTGCGCCACGGCTGCTGGCGGCGAACACCCCTTCGCGCTCGGCGTACAGGGTGTAGGAACGACTGGCACCCGGTGCGATCAAGGAATTGGCATTGCGTCCGGTGAACGAAGCGATGTCATCGATGCTGTTGACCGCTTGCATGCCGTTGACCTGGAAACCGACATGGCGATCGGCGACTTGCTCGTCGACCTTGAAGTTTTCGTTGTTGCCGATTTCGATGCCTTCTTCTTCCTCGCCCTCCTCTTCCTCACCACCGTCGTGGGAACCGGGGTTGGCCTGATAGGCCAGCAGGTTCTGCAGGTTGATGGTCAGGCAGTCACCGGCGGCCACTCGCAGCACCAGCGGACGCGGACGCTTGTCGGGACGCAGCGAAACCTTGCCCGGCACCGCCGCACCACCCTGGGCGAGTGAGATGTCATGGTCATCTACCACATCGCGGCGCAGGGCGAACATCATGCCATTGACGTTCTGCGCACCGAGGCGATTGAACATCAGCGGTTGGTCCAGCGCCACGACGTTGGCCACCAGGTTGCGTTCACAACGCGCGGCGGCTTCAGCCTGCTCGACGCCAAACATCGAAGCGGCGAACAACAGGAAACTGAGCAGGGATGGAACGTGAAAAATGCCGGTCATGATCACGGGCCTCACTGTGGGTGCTCACAGGGAATAATTCTCGACAAAACCCTTTGAGCAATCTGTATGCCATAAAAAATTTATCGTTTTTTCAAACAGTTACAGTCGCCACTTAATTCATCGGGGGATATTCCCCACTCATTCCCCACTTTTGCGCCGGGGCCACCATGCCCCAATGTTGGGGAAACCTGTCCCAGGGTGTTGGTCACAGCGGGGCATCCGCCGCCAGCCCCTGCAAACGCCGGTATTGGCGCAGCACGCTGGGCACATAACGCTGGGTTTCGGCGAACGGCGGGATCACTCCGCCACGGCTGAGCACCGCTTGGGGACCTGCGTTGTAGGCGGCTACGGCGAGGGCGATGTCGTTGTCGAACATCGTCATCAAGCGCTTGAGGTAGCGGGCACCACCCTGGATGTTGGCCTTGGGGTCGTAGACGTTGTTGACCCCCAGCTCGCGGGCGGTGTCGGGCATCAACTGCATCAGCCCCCCCGCGCCCTTGGGCGATACGGCGCTGGCGTTGTAGCTCGATTCGGTCTGGATCACCGCGTGCAGCAACGCCGCCGGCAACTGGTTGTCCGTGGCGGCCTTTGAAACCAGCTCGGCATAAGGGCGCGCGGCGATCATTTGCGGCTGCTGATCGACGCTGACCACAGCCGCTTCGACCTCCTGAACCACCCGTTCATAGTGGCGGCCGGGGCGATGGACATTGGACAAGACGAAGTCGCCCTTGGCGTCCCTGGAAACGAACACATCGGCCTGAGCTGTGCCTGCCAACAGCATCACGCCGAGCAGTCCTGTGGTGAGAGTTTTCATTGTTCTGTCTCCCCTGACCGCCCCCGAAAAATGGGGGTAATGCCCCAATGGACGGTCGTGTATCAGCCACACGCAAGCACTGTGCCGAAAGCGCGAGCGGCCGTAATACGGGGGTTGCACAGAGATGTCAGGAGCTTGATCGGGCCTTTGCATGGCAATTGCATAAGCGCTTGTCAGGACCCTTCTGCCGACTGTGTGAGGTCATCATGAAACAGCGTCTGCGTTTCGCCCCGCGTGATTTTTCCCTTCGAGCCGAGCGCGGGTTCACATTGCTTGAACTGTTGGTGGTGCTGGTGGTGCTGGGGCTGTTGGCCGGCATCGTCGCGCCGAAGTATTTTGCGCAACTGGGCCGCTCCGAAGTGAAAGTGGCCAAGGCGCAAATAGAAGGCCTGGGCAAGGCCCTGGACCTGTACCGCCTGGAGGTCGGCCATTACCCGTCGACCGAGCAGGGTTTGCAGGCACTGGTCACCGCCCCCAGCGACGAAACCCGCTGGACCGGCCCGTACTTGCAGAAAAAACTGCCGCAGGACCCGTGGGGCCGTAACTACACCTACCGCTACCCTGGGGAAAACGGCGAGTACGACCTGCTGTCCATGGGCAAGGACGGCCAACCCGGCGGCGAAGGCGAAAACGCAGAAGTCACCAGTTGGCAATGACGGGAATGGCGACCATGCGTTTTCACCTCAAAGCGGTAGGCAAGGCCGGTGTGGTTTCAATGACTGTCGAGGCGACGGGTGACAGCGAAGCCCGGCGCATCGCCGAAGACCAGGGGTTGCGGGTGGTCAGCCTGCACGCCGAACGACACTGGCGGGCACTGCGCCTCAAGCAGCGTGAGACCTTCAACCTGGTGTTGTTCAGCCAGGAACTGACCACACTGCTCAATGCCGGCCTGCCGTTGATCGATGCGCTGGAAAGCCTGGCGGAAAAAGAGAATGCGCCGCAAGCCCGCAAGACCTTGAGTGAACTGGTGCGCCTGCTTTACGAAGGCAAATCGTTTTCCCAGGCATTGGCCCAGCTGTCGGCAGTGTTCCCGCCGCTGTACGTGGCATTGGTCCAGTCCAGCGAGAAAACCGGTGCCGTGGGCGAAGCCCTGGGTCGATACGTCAGCTATCGCCAGCGCATGGACGAGGTTCGCCAGAAGATCATCAGCGCGTCGATCTACCCCATGCTATTGCTGGTGGTGGGCGGTGGCGTGGTGCTGTTCTTGATGGGTTATGTAGTGCCGCGCTTCAGCCTGGTGTTCGAAGGGCTGGGGTCGAACCTGCCGTGGCTGTCGCAGATCCTGATGAGCAGCGGGATGTTCCTGCACGCCCACCAGGGCGAATTCTTTGGCGCCCTGGCGACGATCATCATTGCCCTCGCCTTCCTCCAGCGCCAACCGGCCTTTCGTCGGGGCCTGGACCGCCTGATCGAAAAACTCCCGGCGGTGCACCAGCGCATCTTCATGTACGAGTTGGCACGCTTTTACCGCTCCCTGGGCATTCTGCTGCAAGGCGGCATTCCCCTCGTCACCGCCATGGGCATGGTCCGCAACCTGCTCACCCCGGCCTCCCGATTGCGCCTGGACCAGGCCTGCGAACGGGTGCGCGAGGGGCAGTCGTTGTCGACGGCGCTGGAACTCAATCACCTGGTGACCCCGGTGTCCCTGCGGCTGCTGCGCGCCGGCGAGCAGTCCGGCAACCTCGGGCAGATGATGGAGCGCAGCGCCGACTTCTACGACGAAGAAATCAGCCGCTGGATCGAATGGTTCGTGCGCCTGTTCGAACCCTTGCTCATGACCTTCATCGGCCTGCTGATCGGGGTGATCGTGATCCTGATGTACATCCCGATTTTCGAGCTGGCTTCAAGCATTCACTGACCCCTCTGGGACGGGACCTGGCTGTGGGTTGCAGGGTTTATCGACATTCCAACTGAATAAAACCGCAGGTTGAGGTGTTTACCGACGTCTCAACTGAATTTCCAACTCGATACAGCAGCACGCAGCGTTGTTTATCAGCGCTGCAACTGAAATAAGAAGACGGAGATCGATATGCACATGAACAAGCTTTTGTTGGCTGTTGCTATTGGCGCAGTTCTGTCAGCGTCTACCGTACTGATTCCGGACAGCCTGTCGGGGGTTTCGAGCGTTCAGGCTAAAGAAGGCGGTAGTGGAGGCGGTGGCGGTGGCGGCCATGGTGGAGGTAGTGGCGGTGGCGGTCATGGCGGCGGCAGCGGAGGCGGCGGAGGTGGCGGTCATGGCAGCAGCGGAGGTGGCGGAGGTGGCGGTCATGGCGGCAGCGGAGGTGGCGGCGGAGGTGGTCACGGCGGCAATGGTGGTGGCGGCAGTGGTCATGGTGGAAGTGGCAACAGCGGCCACAGTGGCAGCGACCATGCTTCGGGGCATTCCGGCAGCACAGCCTCGTCCTCCGGACGCAGTGGCACCCATGCCGAACCGGGTGACGATCATGGCGTTCATCAGGCCGGGCATGACGACAATGGGGTTCACCGCTCCGGCGAGGTAGGTGACGACCACGGCGTTCACCGCTCCGGCGAAGTGGGTGACGATCGCGGCCTGCATGCCGCTGGCGAACCGGGCGACGATCGTGGCGTCCACGTCGGTGGCGAACCGGGTGACGACAAACGCGTCAACTGACATGTACATGCCCTTGTAAATGTAGGAGCGAGCCTGCTCGCGAAAAACGTCCAGACACCGCGGGCATTCAGACAGCCCGCGTCATCGTTGACGTCCATCGCGAGCATGCTCGCTCCTACAAGGGGTTGTGCGAACCGTCCAGCCGCTCGCGCAAAAACTCGATCAACGCCTGCACTGGTCGCGATGACTGACGATGCTGCGGATACACCGCCGATAACGTCAGCGGCTGCGGTCGAAACTCATCCAGCACCGCCTCCAGCCGCCCATCCTTCAACGCCGAACCGACAATAAACGTCGGCAAGCAGGTAATCCCCATTCCGGCAATCGCCGCGTCCTTGAGCAACTCGCCATTGTTGACCCGCATCCGCCCGGTGACGTTGACCACCAGCGGCCTGCCCTGCCCTTCAAAGCGCCATTGCACCTGACGCCCGTGGCCGTAAGGCAGGCAGTCATGGTTGTGCAAATCTTCGGGTTTGACCGGCGTGCCACGCTCGGCCAGGTAAGCCGGGCTGGCGCAATACACGCGTTCGATAGTCGTGATGCGACGGGCGATCAACGTCGAGTCTTCCAGCGTGCCGATACGCAGTGCCAGGTCATAGCCTTCGCCGAGCAAATCCACCGGGCGATCACTCAAGTCCACCTCCACCGTGACGTCCCGGTAGCGCTGCAAAAACTGCGGCAGCAGGCTCCCCAGATGTGCCAGCGCAAACGACAGCGGCGCGCTCACGCGCAGGGTGCCCCGCGGCTCGGTGGTCTGCCCGGCGATGCCCTGCTCCACCTGCTGGACTTCACTCAGCAAACGCAGGGCCGATTCGTAATAACTCTGCCCCAGCGGCGTGACATCCAGCCGCCGGGTCGAGCGATTGAGCAGTCGCACGCCCAGTCGCTCTTCCAGTTGCATCAACCGTCGGCTGACAAACTGCTTGGACAGCCCCAGTTGATCGGCGGCGGCCGTGAAGCTGCCGGAGTCCATCACCTGGCAAAAAATACGCATATCTTCGAACGGGTTCATTGTCATGCCTTGGTTGACAGTCAAACCCTTTATAACTTGATTCTTATCCAGGATGCTCCTTTGTGGCGAGGGGATTTATCGAAACGTCGCACCGCCCCGTTCGGCTGCGAAGCAGTCGCAGAGCTCCCGTTGCCTGAACGCGGGGGCCGCTTCGCGACCCAACGGGGATAAATCCCCTCGCCACAAATGAGATGCCCGCCTGAAGGTTTGCTGACGTGAACAGACACGGCGGGCATTCTTATCTCATTGCAACAACTTACTTCGAAGTAAAGGTCGTGTAGCTGTTGATCAGGTTACGGTAGTTCGGAATGCGTTCCGACAGCAGGTTGGCCAGGCCTTCCATGTCGTTGCGCCAGTCGCCTTGCAGCTCGCAAGCCACGGAGAACCAGTTCAACAGCTGTGCACCGGCGGCCGACATACGGGCCCAGGCTGCTTGTTGGACGGTGGTGTTGAAGGTGCCGGAAGCGTCAGTCACCACGAACACTTCAAAACCTTCGGCCAGGGCCGACAGGGTCGGGAACGCCACGCACACGTCAGTGACCACACCGGCGATGATCAACTGCTTGCGACCGGTGGCTTTCACGGCCTTGACGAAATCTTCGTTGTCCCAGGCATTGATCTGGCCTGGACGGGCAATGAACGGTGCATCCGGGAACTGCGCCTTGAGTTCTGGCACGATCGGACCGTTTGGCCCCTTGTCGAAACTGGTGGTGAGGATGGTCGGCAGATTGAAGAACTTTGCGATGTCGCCAAGGGCCAGCACGTTGTTCTTGAATTCATTGGGCGAGAAATCCTGCACCAGCGAGATCAGGCCGGTCTGGTGATCGACCAGCAGCACAACAGCGTCGTCTTTGTTCAAGCGAGAGTACGGAACGTTGCTCATGTAAAAACTCCTTGGTGGATGGTTGTCACTTGCTGCGCCTGACCAGGAGGCCGGCGCTTATTGGTATTCGTCAAAAGGCAAAGCACGAGCAGCCGAAGGCCCCCCAGAAACCGGTAAAATCACTGACCGGCGCATTCGACAGACGCGCCCGCTCATGGCTGTGGGAGTGCACCGCGCATGGCCCGCTGCACTGGTGAACCTGCGCCTGCAACGGCGAATTCGGCCGCCAATGCCCCGGTACTTTCACCACCGGCGACCAGTCCGGCAGCACCGGCACGCTGAGGGGCCCGAGTTTTTCGAAATCACCGGCGGCATACACCACCTTGCCACCGACCACGGTCAGCACCGACTCGATCCATTTGATCGCTTCTTCCTCGACGCTGAAAAAGTCCGCGCTCAATGCCGCCACGTCCGCCAGTTGCCCGACCTTGATCTGGCCTTTCTTGCCCTGCTCGGAGGAGAACCAGGCGCTGCCATGGGTGAACAGTTCCAGGGCGGTCTGCCGCGACAGGCCCTCGGCGTGCAACTCCAGGCCACCGACGGTGCGACCGCTGACCATCCAGTACAGCGAGGTCCAGGGGTTGTAGCTCGATACCCGCGTCGCATCGGTGCCCGCGCCGACCGGTACACCTTCTGCCAACATGCGCTTGATCGGTGGCGTCGCTTCGGCCGCCTTGGCGCCGTAGCGCTCGACGAAATATTCGCCCTGGAACGCCATGCGATCCTGAATGGCGATGCCGCCACCCAACGCCCTCACCCGCTCGATGTTCTGCGGGGTGATGGTTTCAGCGTGGTCGAAAAACCACGGCAAGCCATTGAACGGAATGTCGCGATTGACCTTCTCGAACACGTCGAGCATGCGGCTGATGGATTCGTTGTAGGTGGCATGCAAACGGAACGGCCAGCGCTGCTCGACCAGATGGCGCACCACCGGTTCCAGTTCGTCTTCCATGGTTTGTGGCAGGTCCGGACGCGGTTCGAGGAAGTCCTCGAAATCCGCGGCGGAGAACACCAGCATTTCCCCGGCGCCGTTGTGCCGCAGGTAATCGTCGCCCTGATGCAGGGTCACGCTGCTGGTCCAGTTCTTGAAATCGGTCAGCTCTTCCTTGGGCTTCTGGGTGAACAGGTTGTAGGCGATGCGCACGGTCAGTTGCTGGTCCCTGGCCAACTGCTCGATCACCTGATAGTCGTCCGGGTAATTCTGGAAACCACCACCGGCGTCGATGGCGCTGGTCAGGCCGAGGCGATTGAGTTCGCGCATGAACTGGCGCGTCGAGTTGACCTGATACTCCAGCGGCAACTTAGGCCCCTTGGCCAGCGTCGAGTACAGAATCATCGCGTTGGGCCGCGCCACCAGCATGCCGCTGGGCTCGCCATTGGCGTCGCGCACAATCTCGCCACCCGGCGGGTTCGGCGTGTTGCGGGTGTAACCGGCAACACGCAGCGCCGCGCGGTTGAGCAAGGCACGGTCATACAAATGCAGGACGAACACCGGGGTATCGGGCGCGGCCTGGTTCAGCTCTTCGAGCGTCGGCATGCGCTTTTCGGCGAACTGGAATTCATTCCAGCCACCCACCACCCGCACCCATTGCGGCGTGGGTGTGCGGTCGGCCTGATCCTTGAGCATGCGCAGCGCATCGGCCAGCGATGGCACGCCTTCCCAGCGCAGTTCGAGGTTGTAGTTCAGGCCGCCACGGATCAGGTGCAAGTGCGAGTCGTTGAGCCCGGGAATCACGCAACGGCCCTTGAGGTCGATCACTTGCGTGCCGGAACCGCGCAACGCCATGGCCTCGGCATCGCTGCCGACCGCGACGAAGCGGCCATCAGTGATGGCTACCGCATTGGCGCGTGGGTTCTCACGGTCGACGGTATGGAATTGGCCATTAAACAGAATCAGATCGGCGCTCATCGCGTTTCCTTGGGCTGAGTGGAAGAGGACAGCCAGGACGCGAACAAGCGCGTCGCCATCGGCATGAACAGGTACACCACCGACAGCACGATCGTCAGGGTAATAAGGAATGTCGCAACCACGTAATTGGAGAGCACGGCGTTGAGTTGCAACAACGGCCCCCAGAGCAGCGGCACCAGCAAGGTGTGCGGCAGAATCACCAACAGCGTGACCACGGCCTGTTTCCAGCGCGGCGCTGGCGAACCCGACTCGGCCTGTGGAGCGAACCAGAATTCGTTGACCGGATTGACCTCGGTCTGGTCGCCGTCGGCCAGCATTGGCGTGGCTTCATTGACCAGCGTTTGCCGTTGCGGCGAATCGAGCCAGCGCTGCATCGCCTCGGTGGAGCAAAAACGCAAGACGCAGGTGTACATATCGAGGCCAGCGTTCTTGCCGCGCATCACGTCCACGCCCAAGTGCCCCTCCTGCTGTCCGGCGACACTGACAATGTTGCGCAGCCAGGCTTCGTAGGGCACTTCAAAACCGGCCTTGACCCGGTGTTTGATGACCAGGGTCACGACTTCCTCGAAAGGCGAGTCGAGCACATTGGAATCGGGCATGACGCAGGGCTCCGGCGAGACAATATTGAAGGCGAACACAAAATTACTGACATTGATCGCCGGTATTGAGATGAATAGTGCCGGGGCGGGGCAGGGAAAAATTGGATGTACGTGCTCTTTTTGCAAGGGGCCGCGTATCCAAGGAACAGCATGGATCCCTGTGGGAGCGAACTTGCTCGCGATGTTGGAGTGTCAGCCGAAATCATTGTTGAATGACACACCGCATTCGCGAATGTTGGTCGGCTGGCAGGCCGCCATCGCTGGCAGGCCAGCTCCCACAGAAAAGCAAAAGCAAAGCGACGTACACCTACCCGCTCTTCACCACTCATCAGGCCGAGCGTTAGCTCGCCTCAAGCTTTTGATCTTGATCCACCCGCCCCTTCGGGAGGCTGAGTGGAGGTGTTCATCCGGGGAGTGGCGCGCAGCGCCGTTCGACGAAGTCGAACACGCTGCATGTAGGTGCAGCGAAGCCAACCGGAGGGCAGTGTCCCCGGATGAATACCGGAGCGAAGGAACCCCGAGCCTCAGCGAGGGGCCGGACGCTGGGGCAAGACCTTTTGGTTACTTTTGGGGCGTTTGCCAAAAGTGACCCGCTGTAAGAGCGGAACCATAGGTGGCCGTTACCGCAGCAACGGATATGTACTCAAACAACCAAGAACCTGGTCGGCCCCCAGGCCGCCACGATCAAGCCAGAACCGACACCGGCTCCGACATAAACTGACTGATCCGCGACCGCAACCAGCGCTCCGCCGGATCATTGTCATGCACCCCGCTCCACGCCATCGACAACTGCGCCGCCGCAATCTCGAACGGCGGATCCTCAGCACGCAAGCCACACCCCTCCACCAACGCGCAAGCTGCATAATCCGGCACCGTGGCAATCATCTCGGTCCCGGCGAGCAACGCGCGCAAACCACTGAACTGCGGCACCCCCAACACTACCCGGCGGGTGCGGCCAACCTTCGCCAGATCCAGGTCGATATTGCCGCTCAGGTCCCCGGAAAACGAGACCATCGCATGGGGCCGCGCACAATACTCATCCAGGGTCAGCGTCCCCGGTCGCTTGTCACCACGCAGCACTTTGCAGGGAATATCGCGCAGTTTCTTGCGCTTGGCATTGGCCGGCAGGTCGGTGGTGTAGCTGACGCCCACGGAGATTTCCCCCGACGCCAGCAATGCCGGCATCAGCAGGTAATTGGCCCGGCGTACAACCACGACAATGCCCGGTGCTTCCTCCTGCAGCTTGCTCAGCAGTGGCGGAAACAAACCGAACTCGGCATCGTCCGACAGGCCAATGCGAAACACATCGCAACTGGTCGCCGGATCAAATTCCTTGGCGCGACTGACCGCGCCGGAAATGGTGTCCATCGCCGGTTGCAACTCCTTGAGAATCGCCAGCGCCCGCCCCGTCGGCTCCATGCTTCTACCATTGCGCAACAGCAAGGGGTCGTCGAACAGATCGCGTAAACGCCCGAGGGCCGCACTCACGGCCGGTTGGCCCATGAACAGTTTTTCCGCAACGCGGGTCAGATTCTTTTCGAACATCAACGCTTCGAAAATCACCAACAGGTTCATGTCGACGCGGCGCAGATCGTTACGGTTCATAGGCACGGTTCCCTTGTGTGTTGAGCCAGGCGCGAGGTGGCGATTGTGTCTGACTTTACGCAAGACTGCCCGCCATGGACGAGGAATTAACAACGTTTAACTCGCAAGCCAGTGCCCTGGGGTTCAAGAATGAATTCTACCGACACGGACATTCGCCATGGCTCACTTGCAGCAAAGCGCCGCCCGCGCGACAGTCACAGAAACACAGGGAAAAAGCGCCAGCGGTCTCAGTCCGCAGCGTGAACGGTTGGTGAAACGACTGATCCTTGATCGCCTAGGCGAAACCCTGCAAGTGACCGAACTGGCCCAGGCCTGTTCGTTGTCGCGCAGTCATTTCTCCCGTGCGTTCAAGTGCAGCACCGGCTGTTCGCCCCAGGAATGGATTCGCCAACAACGCATCGCCCGGGCCAAGCTGCTGATCCAGCACACTGACCTGAGCCTGACGCGGATCAGCCTCGAGTGCGGCTTTTGCGACCAGGCGCACTTCTGCCACATGTTTACCCGCAGTGAAGGCATCAATCCGTTTGCCTGGCGTTGCCGGACAGTACGCGCCCTCCCCACCTCACCCGTACAAACAACCCTGTAGGAGCCCGGCTTGCCGGCGATGGCGATTCCACGGGCGCCATCGCCGGCGTACATCAACCCTTGAGAAACGCCAGCAGATCGGCGTTGAGCTGGTCCTTGTGGGTGTCAGTCAAGCCATGGGGCGCGCCAGGGTAGACCTTCAGCTGCGAACCTTTCACCAGCGCTGCCGCAGCGATACCCGCGGCCTCGATCGGCACCACCTGGTCGGCGTCGCCGTGCACCACCAGCGTCGGCACGTCGAATTTCTTCAGGTCTTCGGTGAAGTCGGTTTCAGAGAAGGCCTTGATACAGTCGTAGGCGTTCTTGTGGCCGGCGGTCATGCCCTGCATCCAGAACCAGTCGATCATGCCCTGGGACGCTGTGGCGCCGGGTTTGTTGAAGCCGAAGAACGGGCCGCTGGCGAGGTCCTTGTACAGCTGCGAGCGATCCACCAGCGAAGCCTGGCGAATGCCGTCGAACACTTCGATCGGCAGGCCGCCGGGATTGGCTTCGGTCTTGAGCATCAGCGGCGGCACCGAGGAAATCAGCCCGGCCTTGGCCACACGCTCGGTGCCATGACGCCCGATGTAACGCGCCACTTCGCCGCCACCGGTGGAGAAGCCGAACAGCACGACGTTCTGCAAGTCCAGGTGTTCGATCAGTTGCGCGAGGTCATCGGCGTAGGTGTCCATGTCGTTGCCGAACCACGGCTGGCTGGAACGGCCATGCCCACGGCGGTCGTGGGCAATGACGCGGTAACCCTGGGTGGCCAGGAACAACATCTGCGACTCCCAACTGTCGGCATTCAACGGCCAGCCATGACTGAAAACAATCGGCTGACCGGTACCCCAGTCCTTGAAGTAAATCTCGGTGCCGTCGCGGGTGGTGAACGTACTCATGGGGCGTGCTCCTTACGTGGGGTTGAGGTGAGTCAATCGGATGCGCGGCCCATTCGCTCGGCCAGCCGCGCCACGCGCTCGCCCAGGTGCGCCGCGGTGCAGCGGTCCTCGACGGGTGGTGCCAGATCAGGGGACTGTTCGACATTCGACTGGGCCATGGCGCCCAATGAACTGCCCAGCCGGTTCATTTGCCCGTCGAACGCGCCTATGGCGGAGCGTGCGGGCAGCAGGTCGAGGCCAACCCAGATCATCGAATGCTGGGCGGCGAACACCGCCATCTGCAGCAAGGTGTTGCGTTTGTCGCCGCACAGGCAGCCGGAATTGGTAAAGCCGGCAGCCAGTTTGTCGCGCCACGGTTGCGCCAGGTAGAACGTCGCCGTGGCCTCCATAAAGGCCTTGAAGGCCGCCGAAGCGCTGCCCATGTAGGTCGGGGCGCCGAAAATGATCGCGTCGGCTTGGTGCAAACACGCCCAGTGCTCGTCCACGTCTTCGACCGCAATGAGCCGGCAGGTGCTGTCTACGTGCCGTTGCACACCCTGGGCCACGGCTTCGGCCATGACCCGGGTGTGTCCGTAACCGCTGTGATAAACCACCACCACGTTGCTCATTTCCGGCGTCCTTTGTGGGAGTGAGCTCGCTCCCACATGACCGGTGGAAGTTGAAGAAGCAGAGTTTTGGGCGTAGACCGGACGCACGACGAGTTAAACGTTGTTAATTTTTCCTGGCATGTCAAAAATCCCGACGGCCCAGGTTTACCGCGTTCCCGGCCAATGTTCACGGGACCGCCAGCCATTACCTGAGACGCGACATTCAATGCGCTTGACCAACAGTCACCCGCACAGCGCATTGCACGGCGGCAAAAACCTGAGGAATATGCTCGAAAAGCGTGTTCCAGACGCATGCAAACAGGAGTAACCCGTTGACCCTTGCCCCCGAACAGGCTGTGCATTTCGGCCCCTACAGGATCTACCCCGGACAACGTCTGGTGATGGAATCCGAGCGGCCCCTGCGCCTGGGCCGACGAGCCATGGACATCCTGTTGATCCTGCTGGAACACGCCGGGAAGGTGGTCAGCAAGCAACACCTGATGGCTGAAGTCTGGCCCAACAGCGTGGTGGAAGAGATCAACCTGCGGGTGCATATGGCAGCCCTGCGCAAAGCCCTGGGCGACGGTCAGGCCGGCCAGCGCTACATCGTCACCGTGGCCCAGCGCGGCTACAGCTTCGTCGCGCCGCGCTCGCTGGAGCGCATCGAACAGGGCCCGAAAAATGACGTCGTTGAATCGAGCAGCCATAACCTGCCCTTGCGCCGCGCCCGCCTGATCGGTCGCCAGGTGCTGGTCGACAGCCTGGTGGCGCAACTGCCACGCCAGCGTTTCATCACCCTCGTCGGCCCCGGCGGCATCGGCAAGACCAGCGTCGCCCTGCGCGTTGCCGAGCAACTGATCGGCCGCTACCGCGATGGTATCCGCCTGCTGGACCTGACGTCGATCAACGAGCCGTCGATGATCACCAGTCATCTGGCGACATTGCTGGACCTGTCCCTGCACGAAGACGAACCGATGAACAGCCTCGCCACGTTCCTGCGCGAACGGCATATGTTGCTGGTCATCGACAACTGCGAACACCTGATCGACAGCGTCGCAGTGCTCTGTGAAAGCCTGCTGCGTAGCGCCCCTCGGTTGCATATCCTGACCACCAGCCGCGAGAGCCTGCGAGCCGAGGGCGAATTCGTCCAGCGCCTGGAATCACTGGACTGCCCCCCGCCCATTGCCGTACTGGACCGCGCCCAAGCCCTGGGTTTTTCCGCACTGCAGCTGTTCGTCGAACGGGCCATGGCCAACCACGACAGCTTTGAACTGACCGACGGCCAATTGCCGCTGGTCATCGATATCTGCCGACGCCTGGACGGCATTCCGTTGGCCCTGGAACTGGCAGCCGCGCAAGTCGCGAACCTTGGGCTGCACGGTTTGCTGACGCAGTTGCAGGAAAGTTTTCGCCGGCTCACTCACAGCAGCCAGACGACCTTGGGCCGGCATCAGACCCTGCGCACGACGCTGGACTGGAGCTTCAAACTGCTCACTGTCTGCGAACAAACCTGCCTGCGTCGACTGGGCATCTTCCGCGGTGGCTTTACCCTGGAATCGGCAGCGGCGGTGATCGTTGGCGAACACATCGAACCGCGCGAGGTGTTCGGCTCGATCACGCAACTGGTGGCCAAGTCGCTGCTGAACGTGGACGTCGGTGACGAAGAGGTGTTCTACCGCCTGCTCGACACCACCCGCGGTTATGCCCTGGAAAAACTCGAACAGAGCGCTGAACTGCCCGCCACCCGCGACCGCCACGCCCAGAGATGCCTGGCCCTGATGCAGCAGGCGCAGGACGACTGGGAACATATCCCCACCGGGCAGTGGATCGAGCGTTATGCCCGCAGCCTGGAAGACATCCGTGCGGCGCTCGACTGGGGGCTGTCTGCGCCAGGGCCGCATGCGCTGGCAATCCGCCTGACCGCGACGTCCACGCCGCTGTGGCAGGAACTGTCGCTGCTCAACGAGTACGGCGCTTATGTGCGCAAGGCCCTGACGCTACTCGATGCAGCGCCCGAGCCCTGCCTTCGACAGAAAATGCTGTTGAAACTGGCCCTGGGCAGCACCTGTTACCACGCCCAGGGCGGCACTGCCGAAACCGTCGAAGCCTTCGTCAGCGCCCGGACCCTGGCCAATCAATGCAACGACGTGGCCGGACAGTTGCGCGCCATTTCCGGGCACCTGGCGGTCAACCTCAGTTGCGGCCACTATCAATTGGCCCTGGAACAGAGCGAGCAATTCGACCGACTGGGGCTGCACAGTGACGCGGCGCTGTCCTTGAGCACCCATCGCCTGCGCGTGCTGACCCTGCACTTTGCCGGCGATCAGCAACGGGCGCGGATGAACGCCGAAGAGGTGATCCAGCGCATGGCCCACAGCGGCCATCTCAACCGCTTCACCCATGGCTTTGGCGTGCAATACGACCAGAGCGTAGCGGCCCTGACCATCCTTGCCCGCATCCTCTGGATACAGGGCCAACCCGAACAAGCCTGGCGTACGGCCCGGCAGGCGCTGGACGTTGCGCTGCAGATCAACCACGGCACATCCATCTGCTACACCCTGGCCCTGTCGGGCTGCCTGATCGCCCATTACAACGGCGACAGCCAAACCGCTCGCGAACGCTTGCGCCTGTTGCTGGAACAAGCGCAGAAACACTCGGTGCTGCTGTTCTACACCTGGGCTCGACACTATGCACAGGTCATCGACTGTGCCGACGCCCATGCGTTACCTCGTCCGGGTGTGGGTTTGATCAAGGAAATCATGGTCACCCTCGACGGCGACTTCGTCGATGACGATTTGCTGCAACGCGCCGAGACCGGCGCGGCGGGCTGGAGCACCGCGGAGATTCTGCGGGCCAGGGCCAATGCGCTGCTGGCTGCTGATTGCCCGGTGAAAAACTGTGCCGCCGAGACCCTGTTGCTCAAGGCGCTCAACGTGGCAAAAACCCAGGGTGCCCTGGCCTGGGAGCTGCGCAGCGCCACCTCGTTGGCGCGGCTTTGGCAACGTCAGGGCCGCCATCGGCAAGCCCAGGAGCTGCTGACGCCGATCTACCAGCAGTTTACCGAAGGCCATGCCACACCGGACCTGGTCGCCGTGCAGCGCTTACTCGGCGAGCTGCAAGGTCACTTGCCGATCTAATGGCCGGCGCGTGTGACTGACGTAGCCGGCGTAGCGCATTTCGAAGTGCGCAAAGCCCCGCTTTGTTCGTAATGCTGTTCACTTAGGCACGGGCCACACATTTGTGGCGAGGGGATTTATCCCCGTTGGGTCGCGAAGCGGCCCCCTGCGTCCATTCAGACTGACTGAGTTGTTCGGGTTTACGACTGCTTAGCAGCCGGACGGGGCGGTGCGACGTTTCGCTAAATCCCCTCGCCACAGGTCTCTTGCGTTCCCGAAGATGTCTTATGTGAACAGCATTCCCCGCTCTGTTCGAGTTTTTCCAGGGCATAGCAACGGGTGGTATTGAGGAAGCGATAGCGGGTTACGCCGCGCACTTGCTCCAAGGACAGCAGCGATTTCAGTGCCAGGCTTTCCATTACGCTGATCAGACTGGAGGGCCGCAACGTCGCGCAACTGATCACGCCCATCGCCGCGTCGAAAGTAAACGCCGACTTGAACACCGCCAGACGCTGCAAAACAGTTTGCTCCAAAGGTGTCAGCCGCTCATAGCTCCAGTCCAGGGCCGCTTTCATGGTCTGGTGCCGCGGCACTGCCGTGCGTCGCCCCTGGGTCAGCATCTGAAAACAGTTATCCAGTTGCGCTTGCAACCCCACCAGCGCCAGCGCATCGATCTGCGCCGCCGCCAGCTCAATGGCCAGAGGCAAACCATCGAGTCGCCGACAGATTTCGCGCACGGCCTTGAGGTCCTGCTCGCGCAGGGCAAATCCTTGTTGGCGGGCTCGAGCACGGCTGACGAACAACTGCACCGCCGAATAGCCCATGACCTCATCGAGACTGCACAATGCCGACGTGGGTGGCACCAGCAGCGGCGGCAAAGGCAGAACTGTTTCGCCAGTGGCCAGCAGCGGTTCACGGCTGGTGACGAGAATCGACAGGCGGGGTGCCGAAATCAGCAGCGCCTCGACCAGTGTCCGGCAGCCTTCAAGCAGGTGTTCACAGTTGTCGAGGACCAGCAATGCATGCCATTGCCCCAGCGCGTCCAGGGTCATGCCGACGTCCAGCTGCAACGTGCGCGTCAAATGATCGACCACATGCGCCGGGTCATCGATCATCGCCAGATCCACCCGCCACACCCCATCGCGATAGTGCTGCAACAGCAATTCGGCGACACACAGCGCAACGGTGGTCTTGCCGATGCCACAGGGCCCGACCAAGGTCATGAAACGGCGCACCGGCAACTGCCGCACCAGACTGCCAACCACTGCATCGCGACCAGTGACGGGGGTGAGTCGTGCCGGCAGGTTGTGTGGGGGGTTCTGAAAAGAGTCGACGGCGAAAGGCGTGACCTCCCTTGCCTGCTGCACCGGCGCGACAAAACTGTAGCCACGCTCGGGGATATTGACGATGTAGCAGTGCCCGTTCTGTCCGTCACGAAAGGCCCGACGCAAGGCAGCAATGTGCACCCGCAGGTTGATTTCCTCGACCACCGTTCTCGGCCAGACCTGAGCAATCAGCTCGTCTTTACTGACCACAGAGCCTGCATGCTCGACCAGCACCTGCAAGATGTCCAGAGCGCGCCCGCCCAGGCGCAACGGCTGATCACCTTCCAGGACCAGTCGTTGATTGAGGTGGAACGCATAGGGGCCGAAGTACAGCACCGTGTCGCTGTTTACATTTCCAAGACTGTTCATCCACTTTCACCCGCTGGAAACCTGCTTGGCACGTGAGGCCATCCAGGCTCCGTACCTTCCTTGCAATGAGTTCACCGGTATCTTGGCAGGCCCCGGTGACGGAACAACAGCCATGAGGGGAGCGTCACGGCCATTAGGGTGCGCACAACGGACAAGGGCGCTAGCTGAACTGCTCGCGGTACTGGGTCGGGGTCAGGCCGAGCTTTTCACTGAACAGGAAGCGCATGTGGCGCACGCTGCCGAAGCCACTTTTGAACGCAACGGTCTTGAGCGGCAATTCAGTGGTCTCCAGCAGATTCCTGGCGCAGTCGATGCGTGCGCTTTGCAGGAACTCCATGGGTGTCATGTTCACCTCTCGGGCAAAGACCCTGGCGAAATGGCGCGGGCTCATGGTGGCCAGGCCGGCCATGCGTTCGATGCTGAAGGTTTCGTCCAGGTGTTCTAGCACATGGTTCTGCACCCGGGTGATCGCCGTTTCATTAGGGGCTACCGCTGCCATCAACGGACTGAACTGCGCCTGGCCACCCTGGCGCTTCATGACCACCAACAACACCTTGGCCACGTCCTGGGCGACTTTCTTGCCATGGTCTTCGGCGACCACTGCCAGCGCCAGGTCAATGCCGGCGGTGACGCCGCCGGAGGTGATTAGGTTGCGGTCCTGGACGTAAATCTGGTCGGTCTCGACCGTCGCCTTGGGGAATGCCTTGATCAATCGCTCGGTGTAATGCCAGTGGGTGGTCACGCGATAGCCGTCGAGCAAATCGGCGTGCCCCAGCACAAACGCCCCGGTGCAGATCGAGCCATAGGTCTTCGATCGACTGACGTTGCGCTTGAGCCACTCGAGCAAGGGTGGATGTTTTTCGTTGTAGGCACCGGGGCCACCGGGTACCAGCAACAAATCAAAGCCGTCACAGGCCTGATCGACAGGCAGGTCAGCCTGCACCCTCACGCCATTGGACGCCCGCAGTGCCCCGGGCTCGGTGCCAATGGTCGTCAGAACATAATGGTCGTCAGGCTTGAGATATCTATTGGCAATGGAAAACACCTCCATGGGCCCTGCCATGTCGAGTAGGAGAAAGTCGGGGAACAGCAGCATTGCCACGGTTTTCATGGGTTCAAAATCACTGGAATCAAAAAAGGATGCGGACTGCTCACCGGCATTGCCATGCATTATGGCGGAGTGGGAGCTCAGCGTCGTCTGCACTTTACTGTCAACCTGAGAGAGACAGTATTTCAATGTCCATCTACTTATTGCATCCACCGGTAAACATTAACCTTCTCCTCACTCGGACGATTTGACGTCCCCACAGGAGATTTCATCATGCTGACCCTTCGCAAAGCATCGGATCGTGGCCTGGCCAGTCACGGTTGGCTGAAGTCGTTCCATACCTTTTCCTTCGCCAGCTATCGCAACCCGAAAGAACAGGGTTTTTCCGATCTGCTGGTGATCAACGATGACCGCGTGGCGGCCGGTAAAGGCTTCGGCCAGCACCCGCACCGCGACATGGAGATTTTCTCCTATGTGCTCGAAGGCGCGCTGGAACACAAGGACACCTTGGGAACCGGCTCGGTGATCCGTCCCGGCGATGTGCAGTTGATGAGCGCCGGCAGCGGCGTGGCGCACAGCGAGTACAACCACTCGGACTCCCGGCCCGTGCACTTTCTGCAAATCTGGATCGTCCCGGACGTCAGCGGTGCCAAACCCCGCTATCAGCAAGAGCATTTCAGCGCGCAGAAAAAACGTGGTCGCCTGCAATTGATCATCTCCCCTGATGGCGCCCAGGGTTCGCTGAAGGTGCGCCAGGACGCGCGGGTGTATGCCGGCCTGATCGATGGCAAAGAGAGTGCCACTCTGGAACTGGCCAGCGATCGCTATGCCTATGTGCATGTGGCTCGCGGTCGCGTCGAACTGAACGGCGTGCCGCTGCAGGAAGGCGACGGTGTGCGGGTTCGCGAAGAACAGTTGCTGACCTTGAGCAATGGGGTGGATGCCGAAGTACTGGTGTTCGATCTGCGTCCGCAAGAGCTGCCTGAAATGCCGTAATCCAGCCTGACCAGTCCGTCCTTCTCCCTGCCGCGAATCAACGCTGCGCGGGTGTTGGGTGTCGATCAGGCCACGGTGGGTCGCCGCATCACCGCGCTGGAAAAATCATTGAGCGGATGGAGGCTGGTGATTACATCGGCAAGATTGTGCTGCGCGTGGACTGATTGCGGCGCTGATCCCTGTGGATTCTATGGTTGGGGGGAAGCCTCTGGGCGTGAAGGCAGCCTGGTTTCGCGGATGTATTCGTCCCCCTGTAGGAGCAATGCTTGCTCGCGATGGAGGTCCGAACGAGGAGATCATTCAGACAGGGCGCGTTATCGTTCACGACCATCGCGAGCAAGCATTGCTCCTACAAGGCATTCAAAAGTGCGAGCCCACTCCCACAAGTCGCATTTTTCCCCACCCCGCGCGCGCATCTGTTAAAACGCGGACTTCATGTCCGTATCAGTGAACCACCCGATGACCGCTGCCCTTCTCACCCGCCTGCGCCTACGCTGGCTACCGCTGCTGTGCATGGCCGCGCTTGTCGTCGGCCTGCCCGTGGGTTGCGGCGCGCTCAAGTACAAAGAGCGCGAGTTGCTGTTTCGCATCGAACCGGGCACGGCCGGCTGGTATCGCGGTTTGCCGCAGGATGTGCAGGAATTCGACATCAAGCCTGCCGATTTCAACACCGGACAAAACCTGCATGCCTGGTGGTGGCCGGCCGCGCGCCGTGACGCGCCATCGATCCTGTACCTGCATGGCGTACGCTGGAACCTGACCGGCCACGCCTTTCGCATCGAGCAATTGCGCGCCATGGGCTATTCAGTGCTGGCGATCGACTATCGGGGCTTTGGCCAGAGCAAAGGTGATTTACCGTCGGAGGCCAGCGTTTACGAAGATGCCCGGGCCGCCTGGGAACGCTTCACGGCGATGCAACCGGACGCCAGCAAGCGCCTGATCTACGGCCACTCCCTGGGTGGCGCGGTGGCCATCGACCTGGCAGCGGACCTGGCCGCACAGGCGAAAAAGGAAAAACACCCGGTCCCGGTGCGCGGCCTGGTGATCGAGTCTACCTTCACCTCGCTGGGCGATGCCGTCACCGAAGTGGCGGGCAACAACCTGCCGGTGAACTGGCTGCCGGTGCGCTGGTTGCTGTCGCAGAAGTTCGACTCCATCGACAAGATCGTCGACATCGACATGCCGTTGCTGGTGGTCCATGGCCTGGCCGATCAGTTCATGCCGTCGAGGTTCAGTCAGCAGTTGTTCAATGCGGCCAACGAACCCAAGCGTCTGTTGCTGATACCTGGCGGCACGCACAACAACAGCATGAGCCTGGGCGGCAGCCAATATCGCCAGGCGCTGGAAGGCCTGATGCGGTCTAAACCGCTGATCGCCGGGCCTATGGTTTCAGGGGGCAGGGTTTCAAGGGGCATGGTTTCGCGGGGCGCCCAGGATTCCTGAGGGTTATCGATAGCCCCGTGCCTGCAGATCAAACAGCTGCGCATAACGCCCGCCGGCCGTGACCAGCGTGGCATGATCGCCACGCTCAAGGATGGTGCCCTGATCCAGCACGATGATGTGATCGGCATTGCGCACGCTGGAAAAACGGTGGGATATCAGCAGGGTCATGCGGCCTTGGGTGTGCTGGCTGAAATGCTCGAACACCGCCGCTTCCGCCGCCGGGTCGAGTGCCGAGGTCGGTTCGTCGAGAATCAGGATATCGGCATCGCGGCGCATATAGGCGCGCGACAGCGCGATTTTCTGCCACTGCCCGCCGGACAGCTCCAGCCCACCGGCAAACCAGCGCCCCAGCTGCGTGGCGTAGCCGCGATCGAGTCGCTCGATGAACGGCGCGGCCATGCCTTCGGCGGCGGCTTGCTGCCAGCGCTGCTCATCCTTGAACGCCAGCGTGTCGCCCACGCC
Source organism: Pseudomonas sp. LBUM1649 (assembly GCF_059716155.1). Taxonomy (NCBI): domain Bacteria; kingdom Pseudomonadati; phylum Pseudomonadota; class Gammaproteobacteria; order Pseudomonadales; family Pseudomonadaceae; genus Pseudomonas; species Pseudomonas sp. LBUM1649. The sequence continues at coordinate 2,446,325 of NZ_CP166807.1, read as the reverse complement.
GATGTTCTCGCCGACGGAAAACTGGTAGCGAATATAATCCTGGAAGATCACTCCCATGCGCCGGCGCAGCGCATCTTCCTCCCAGGCCTGCAGATCGCTGCCGTCCAGCAGAATGCGCCCGTGATCGGGACGGTATAGCCGGGTCAACAGTTTGATCAGCGTGGTCTTGCCCGAACCGTTCTCCCCCACCAGCGCCACACTGTGCCCCGGCACCAGGTGCAGGTCGATGCCTGTCAGCGCGGCGCGACTGGCACCCGGGTAACGGAAACCGACGTTCTCGAACCGCAAGCCATCGCCAGGCACCGCGCCCACCGTCAGATGACCCGTGTCGGCAACCACGGGTTCGGCCAGGTATTCATAGAGGCTCGACAGGTAGAGGCCATCCTCGTACAGACCGCTGATGGCGCTCAGGCTGCTGCTCACCGCCGCCTGTCCCTGCTTGAACAACACCAGGTACATGGTCATCTGTCCGAGGCTGATGTTGCCGTGGACGGCGTCGACCACCACCCAGGCATAGGCCAGGTAGAACGCCGCGGTGCCGAGCAGGCCGAGGGCAAATCCCCAGCCATCGCGACGCAGGGTCAGCCGCCGGTCCTCGGCATAGAGCCTGGCAAAGGTGTCACGGTAACGCTGCAACAGCAGCGGCGCGAAACCGAACAGCTTGACCTCCTTGATGTAGCCCTCATGGGAAAGCAACGTCTCGATGTAGTTCTGCTGCCGACTCTCCGGCGCTCGGCGGGTAAACAAGCGAAAGGCATCCCCGGAAAAGTGCGCCTCGGCAAAAAATACCGGCAACGCGCCAATCACCAGCAACACCAGCGCCCAAGGCGAAAAATGCACCAGCAACACACCGAAGCTGATCAGCACGATCAGGTTCTGGATCAGGCCCAGCGACTTCATCACCAACGCCAACGGCCGGGTCGAGGCTTCGCGCCGAACCCGCACCAGCTTGTCGTAGAACTCGGAATTCTCGAACTGCACCAGCGATAACGTCTGGGCTTTTTCCAGAATCATCGTGTTGACCTTCTGCCCCAACTGCACCCGCAACAGCGACTGCTGCACCGACAGCGCACGCTGGGCGGCGGACAGCAAGGCCAGCACGCCCGCCTCGAACAGCACATAACGCACCACCGGCCACAATGGCGCACTGCCCTGTTGCGCATGCAATTGCATGGCGAAGACCACGGCGTCGACAATGCGCTGACCCAGCCACGCCGCCAGCGCCGGAAGCACACCGGCGACCAGCGTTGCCAGCACCAGCCCCAGAAACAGAGCACGGGATGTGCCCCAGACAAGGAGCAAAGCACGACGTGCCTGGTCAAGAAGCGAGGTGGCGCGGGCAAAAAACGGGCTCACTCCAAAGGCTCCGCCAAAGTATCGGGCCGCTCCCCCTGAAACCGCGCCCGATACCGCCCCGGACTCTCGCCCGTCCACTTCTTGAAAGCCCGGTGAAACGCACTCGGCTCCTGGAAACCCAGTTGCTCGGCGATATCGCCGATACTGGCCTGGCTCCCGCGCAACTGTTCGAACGCCACCCCGCGTCGTACTTCGTCCTTGATCTCCTGATAGGAACAGCCTTCGCGCTCCAGTTTTCGGCGGAACGTGCTGGGGCTCAGGTGCTGTTCGAGGGCAAAGGCCTGCAGGGTCGGCCACTGGCTGTAATGGCTGTTGCGCAAGCGCTGGTGGACCTGTGACGCCAGGCCGTGCTGGTTGCGAAAGCGGATTACCAGCCATTGTGGCGCGGTGCGCAGGAAGACTTTGAGCGATGCCAGGTCCTGGACCACCGGCAGCCGCAGGTAATGACTGGCGAACTCGATTTCCGTGCGCTCGGCGCCAAAGGTCAGGTTCGGCCCCCAGAGCAAGGGGTCGTCGCTGAGTGGCAGGCGCTCATGGCGAAAGTCCGCGCGGTCGATCGGGATGCGCCTACCACCCAGCCAGCACAGCAGGCTGATCATCAACACCAGGAAGGTCTCTTCGCCGAAACGGCTGACGTCTTCGTTGGCACCCTGGCTCTGCAGGCTGATGACCGCCCGTTTGCCGCGCACGGTGAGCGTGCCGCGGAAATCGCGCAGGAACAGGGCGAAGTTGACCAGGCACTGGCGCATGGCCTTGTGCAGATCGGGCTCCTGGATCAATGCCCGGCAAATCAGGGCGAAGCTTCCCGGCGGCATGCCGTGGGAGTCGAGGCCGAAGAATTCGTCGTTGAGCTCGCGGATCTGGATCAGCCACAGCGCTGCAAACGCGCTGGCCGGAACCCGCAACGTGGGTTGCTGCATCACCGCCGGGTCGATGCCCGCCTGTTCGAGCACAACCCGTACACGCTGCGGATCGTCCACCAGCCCGTGGATCATTGCCTGCACGAAGTAGGCGGCTACCGAGTCCTTTTCCCGCATGCGAACGCTTCGCTCCCCATCACCCGAAATGGCAAAAAACATCAGTGCCGTTGAACAGTTGCGGCATAGGCCAACCACCCTGCCGGCTCTAGACTCGCGGCAATAGTACGCTTTCGGCCATCACGGCGGCCAAGGTATCGCAGGGTTTATCGAAAGGACGGCAACATGAATCTGCAACACATTGGCGTGATCGGCGCCGGCACCATGGGCAACGGTATCGCGCAAGTCTGCGCCCTGGCGGGTTTCAACGTGACCCTGCTGGACATCAGCGAGGGTGCCTTGCAAAAAGCCCTCGCCACCGTCGGCAAGAACCTTGACCGGCAGGTCGCCAAGGAAACCCTGACCGCCGAGCAAAAGAACGCCGCCCTCGACAAGATCCGCATCAGCACCGATTACAGCAGCCTGCACGACGCGCAACTGGTGATCGAAGCCGCCACCGAGAACCTCGACCTGAAACTGCGGGTGCTGCAACAGATTGCCGCGCAGGTCAGCGCCGAGTGCGTGATCGCCTCCAACACCTCGTCGCTGTCGATCACCCAGCTCGCTGCCAGTGTCAGCCAGCCTGAACGCTTCATCGGCCTGCACTTCTTTAACCCGGTGCCGGTGATGGGCCTGATCGAAGTCATTCGCGGCCTGCAAACCAGCGATGCCACGCATGCCCTGGCGCTGGACATGGCGACCCGCCTGGGCAAAACCGCAATCACCGCCGGCAATCGCCCGGGGTTTGTGGTCAACCGGATCCTGGTGCCGATGATCAACGAAGCGATCCTGGTATTCCAGGAAGGCCTTGCCAGTGCCGAGGACATCGACGCCGGCATGCGCCTGGGCTGCAACCAGCCTATCGGCCCGCTGGCCCTGGCGGACCTGATCGGCCTGGACACGTTGCTGGCGATCATGGAGGCCTTCTACGAAGGCTTCAACGACAGCAAATACCGCCCGGCGCCATTGCTCAAGGAAATGGTCGCCGCCGGTTACCTGGGACGCAAGACGGGGCGCGGCTTCCATGCCTATGCCTGAGCGTTGCTCGCGTTTCGCCGAATACCGGGACAAGGTGCTGGAGTTGTTCGCCAGCAAGGGTTTCGGTCAGGTCGGCATGCGTGAGCTCGCGACGTGCCTGGGGCTTTCCCCGGGCTCGCTGTATCACCATTTCCCGAGCAAACAGCACCTGCTGCTGGACTTGATCGAAGAGTTCTACGAAGAGCTGCTGGCCACGCTGGGGCGCATCAAGCAACAGGCGCCGGCCAAACGCGACCGACTCAACAGCCTGATCCGCGCGCACCTGAACCTGCATCGCGACATGCCCTGGCATTTTCGCCTGGTGGAACGCGACAGCGGTTGCCTGAACGAAGAGCAACAGGCACGGGTTCGACAACTGCGCGAGCAGTACGAACGCCAATTGCTGGTGATCCTCGGCGCCCGTTCGAGGTTCAGTGAATCGGGCCTGCTGGCGGCCGGTCATGCCATCGCCGCCTTGCTCAACAACGCTCCCAGCTGGCTGACGTCCCATTCGCTGGACGAGGGCGAGCACGATGAACTGCTGGAGAACCTGGTCAGCGGCGGCATCGAGCGTTTGCTGGCGCCACGGCGCCCGAGCGAGGCTATAAGCTTGGCGCGCCCTATCGAGAAAACATCTAAAAATACCCAGGCTCGCGCCGCGTTTTAGCGCTTTGCTTGACCAGTCAATGCCATCGGAATTCACGCTTGCAAGCGGCGTCCAATTCGATGTGTACCGTCAATGACCGGGAGCGCAATCATGAAAATCAATCCCTACCTGATCTTCAATGGCGACTGCAAAGCCGCGTTCACCTTCTATGCCGAAAGCCTCAAAGGCCAAATCGAAGCCATGCTGACCTTCGGCGAAACGCCTGCCGCCGAGCACGTACCCAAGGATCTGCACAATCTGATCATCCACACCCGGCTGGCCGTGGGCGATCAGGCGATCATGGGCTCGGACACCACCCCTGATCGCCCCACCGACGAGATGAGCGGCTGTTCGATTTCGTTGAATGTCGACAGCATCAAGGAGGCTGAACAGGTGTTTTCGGCCCTGTCCGAAGGCGGCAAGGTACAAATGCCGCTTGAGGCCACCTTCTGGGCGGCGCGTTTTGGCATGTTGGTCGATCGTTTTGGCGTGTCGTGGATGATCAACTGCGAGAAGGACCAGTAACAGGATCGTTTGCAGCGACGTTGTGCAAGCCATCACGCAGGTCTGGCCTGGAACGGTCGTGCATTCTGGAAACTCCCGGGGCGTCTGCTACCGTCAACAAGCCACCCACGTGGCAGCGGCCCTTCGGAGGAAACCACCATGCAAACCCATGACGCGTCATGGTCCACCCGTTTCAAACTGTCGCTGCTGGCGGGAGGGCTCGCCGCCGCCCTGCTGGCACTCAGCGGTTGCGCGACAGTCGATGCCCAGACCACCGCCTACGTTGGCGTGGAACATCCCGCACCGACGCTGCCCAGTGAAGTTGTGGTGCTGCGCACCGAGCCCCTGCGCCCGCACGTTCGACTGGGCGAAATACTGATCGACGCCAGTGTCGACCCGGCTCCGCCCATTACCGAGGTCGAACAGAAACTGCGGGAAGAATCCGCCAAGCTCGGTGGCGATGCCGTGGTGGTGGTGTATGACCATATCCAGCCGGTAGGTGCCTATCTCAACGGGCCGCTATGGGCTCGCGACGTAGAGACCGTCAATGGCCGCAAACTCAAAGGGATCGTGATCAAGTACAAAATTTAAGTCGCGCGATTTTTCGTTGAAAATTACAACGCGGGGCGCAGTTTCCCCCGCGATTACGCCTTTTCTGACCCGACGCTAGCTGTTCGTTTCAGGCGTCTGGTCTTCCATGAACAACGAAGAGAACCCCAGCTGGAAGGCAGGGATGAAGAAGAACACAGGATTGACCGGCAACGAAAGTAGATCGCCGCCCCCCGTCCACCTCGCCAGCCGCGGTCAATCGTTTGGCCAAAGGCGCTGAACCTGGGCGGGTACACCGGCATGAAGGCCGAGCTGGTCGCGACCTTGCAACAGATGGTTTCCAACATTGCCGTGCTCGCCCTGATCGAAGGATTGGTGGCGGGCGTGACGGCTCGCAACAAGGAAGCCGTCAAGCTGGCGACCGAACTGACCGAAAGCGTGATGTCCTATCTGCATATCCCGTCCAGCAACAAATCGCCGAAAAGTGATGGTTCCTGGGCGACTGCTGTAACGCAGCGCCCAACGGCAACTGCCGACCCGCACCCTGGCTGACGGCACGGGCGATGCGAAGGATGTTGAAATCTGGCGGCCGTGAAAATTCGGATTTACGTGTCCCCTGAGCTGCGGTGCAGCGATCCGACTTGTCAGCGATGGCGGCATAACGGCCACCCTCGCTTCGCCAGAAAGCCGGCTCCTACAAGGTGTATGTCGCCCGGTACAGTTTTTTTCAAACCTGCCGCTCGTCCGCCGCTGCGCACCTTCCTTTGAGCCACTCTTCCAATGCTGTACATCCCTTCGCACGGAAGACTCAAACGATGAACACCACCATTGCCGCTCTCATGCTGACGGGCCTGCTGTCGGCCTCGCCGCTTTACGTGCTGGCAGCCGAGAAAACAACCGAGGATGCAACCATTCCACCTTCCGCCCTTCCCGGGCTCAACGCTGAATCAAACGAGGAAAAGGCCAATAAAAAGGGCGAGGAAGCGGCGGGTTCAAACGCCGGTGCCGACGCGCATTCCATTAAAAAAGACGCGGAGTCGGAAGATGACGGGGACAATCAGAGAGGTAGCGAGTCGGGAAGCTGATCAACCCCTACCCCTCTTTCAAAAGACCCTGGATGTATCAGTCGTCCCGGTCGTCACGATCGCGATAACGACGGTTGTCGCGGTCATCGTCACGACGATCGTATCGATGGTCATACTTTCGATCATCGTCATCCCTTTGGTCATATCCACGGCGATGATCATGATCGTGATATCGGCCGTACCTTTCTCCGTCTTCCCAGTGAGGTCCGCAACCGCCCAGCAAGAGCAGGCTGGAAAGGGCCAGGGTCATCATTACTGCGCGATTCATTTGAGCATCCTGAAGGTCATGGGGGTGAGAGGGTTTTGGCCGATGGAAAATCCCACACGGCGTTCAAACCCTGTCTATGACCATTCAGTAACTCAATGATTCCGTTGGGAAATACAGCAGGCAGGGACAAGCCATCGAGTTGCGCCAGGTCTGCAGTATCTGCCCGAAGCACGCGCCTACAAACAACAGCCTGCAGAATAGAAATTCTTACAATTCAATCATGTACCAAAGTCTTGTGTTGAGTGTTCTAATGGGCCTTGAAATGCCAAAGGCTTAATCATGCGCATCAAATTTCCCGGCATTCCTGCTCTCGTTGCCTACCTTGCCCTGGTTTGCCTCTTCGCGGGCGCATGGATCACCCACCCTGCCCCCGAGCATTCTGCCTTTGCCTTGATGAATCCAGTCATGGCTGTGGCGGACAAAGAAGCCAAACCCATCTATACCAGCCGGTTCGCCTCCTCCGGATTGGTGGACTTCGTGCATTCCGCGGCGGTCACTGCCTTGCCTGACGGTAGCCTGATGGCGGTCTGGTTCGCTGGCACTCGCGAAGGCGCAGCCGATGTGCAGGTGCGCTCCGCCCGTTTCAACCCTGGCACCGGCGAGTGGGGGGAGGAACAGGTCATGGCGACCCGGGATTCGACCCAACAAAGCACGCGAAAATACATCCGCAAACTGGGCAACCCGGTCATTGCCCTCGCGCCGGACAATCGCCTGTGGCTGTTCTACGTCTCCGTATCCATGGGCGGCTGGGCCGGTAGCGCGGTCAATGTGATGGTTTCAGACGACTTTGGTGGACATTGGTCGGCGCCGCGCCAATTGATCACTTCACCTTTCCTGAACATCAGCACCCTGGTCCGGTCGGCACCGGTGTTTCATGCCGACGGCTCCATCGGCTTGCCGGTCTACCACGAATTCCTCGGCAAGTTTGCCGAGTACCTGTACTTGAGCGCAGACGGTGTGGTGATCGATAAATTCCGCATCAGCCACGGCAATAATTCATTGCAACCGGCGATCGTTCCGCTGGATGGTCAGCGCGGCATCGCCTTGTTGCGTTATGCCGGCAACACCTACCACCGAGTCCTGGCGAGCCGCACGGAAGATGCCGGGCAAAGCTGGAGCGAACCGTATCCGCTGGTTCCTTCGAACCCCAATTCCTCGTTGGCGGCCGTTGCCACGCCCGAACACGGGTTGCTGGTAGCGCTCAATGACCTGCAAGAGGGGCGCTTCAAGCTGAGCCTGTATGTCACCGATGCGAAAATGGACATTTGGCGCCTGTTGCACAATCTGGACAAATCACCGGATCCAGAGGGCGATCCGTATACCCCCCTGGTCTACAAGGAAATCATCGGCACACAGTTCCGTGGTTCCAGTGGCAAGCTGCGCCAGGCGCTAGAAGCGCAATTCCTCGATAACCTGGACAAACGTGTGTGTAAAGGCCAGGAGTGTGAGTTTGAATATGAATATGAATACCCCTACTTTATCCGCAGTCCCGACGGGATGTATCACCTGGTTTATTCCTGGAACAACACTTTCATCAAACACGTCACCTTCAACGATGCCTGGCTGTCCGAGCGTCTCCAATGATTAATCTGTGGCAAGCCCATGCCAGCTTCGCGATGATCATCTTCCTGCTACTGCCCTCTTTTGGCCTGGACAGGGTCTGGCGCATTGCGCTGCTGCTTGCCTTGCTGGTCGCCAGCTTCATACCGCTGGGCGGGTTGTCGCTGGCCGCTTACTTGCGCAGCCATATCGATGACCTTGCGATCACCTCGCTGGTGTTCATGGCATGGGGGTGTTTGCGTCGGCTGGGCGTGTTGCCGCCCGCGCAGCAGGGGCAAACCAGTGTATTGATCCTCTTCGCCGCGCTGGCCCTGGTGTTGTACCCGGCAACCTTGGGCCTGAGTGAGCTGGATCCTTACCGGCGGGGTTACAACCCGCGTCCCCTGTTGTTGTTCGTCGCACTGATTACGCTAGGCCTGTTTTATCTGCGTCATTACCTGGCCGTGGTGATGTTGGCCAGCGCGACCCTGGCCTTCATTGTCGGGATCAAACCTTCCCACAACTATTGGGATTACCTGATTGATCCGCTGCTGGGCCTGTATTGCTGCCTGGCACTGCTGGTGCTGGCGGCGCGTTGGGCGTATCGCCGGCTCATCACCCTGCGCGGCGTTTGAAATTCAACGAAATCTTAATAAGGAAACAGGCATGGGCTGGCTGAAATCGAGACGTCTACATTACTGGCTGGGCGTAACAGCGATCGCATTTGTGCTGTTTGCACTGCTTCGGGTGGTGTTCTTGTTCGGCTTTTCCGGTTTCGACGCCAAAGCCCTGGGCGACGAAAATGTGCTGACAACCCTGGGCATCGGCTTTCGGTTCGATGTGCGCCTGGCCATTCTGGTCATGCTGCCATTGGCGTTGCTGGCCTGGATCCCTCGCTGGAACCTTGTCGGCAGCCGCCTCCTTCGCGGCATCGCCCGCGTGTACCTGGTCGCCATCCTCAGCGCTGTGCTGCTGATCTACATCATCGATTTTGGCCACTACGCCTACCTCGGCGTGAGAATCAACGCCACGGTGTTGCGCTTCATCGAGGATGCGCAAATATCCCGTGACATGGTCTGGCAAACCTACCCGGTCATCTGGATTTCACTGGGTTGGCTGGCGACAGTCGCGTTCGTGACACTGGCCCTGGTGCGCCTGGAGCGCGTCACCCTGGACCGCCCGCGCAAAGTGGTTCACCCGTTCTCCGCGACATGGGGTGGTGCGGTGATGGTGTTGCTGGTGCTGCTGGGTATCCTGGGTCGTGTCGAACACTTGAACTTTGAAAACCCTGTGCCGTTGCGCTGGAGCGATGCGTTCTTCTCGGGCAATAACCAGATCGCCGCGTTGGGCCTGAACCCGGTGATTTTCCTCTACGACACCGTCAAGGTCGGCCAGTCGCGCTATGACGAAGCGCAGGTGCGCGAACATTACGCGGTCATGGCCCACTATCTGGGCGTCGACCAACCCGATCCGCAGACCCTCAACTTCGTCCGCCATCAGGCGCCACAACCCTACAAAATTTCAGGCTCGCGGCCACCCAACGTGATGTTCATCATGCTTGAGTCGCTGGGCACCAGCGCCGTCGGGGCCTATGGCAACCCGATCGATCCAACGCCCAATATCGATCGCCTGGCCACTCAGAGCTGGTTCTTCACGCACTTCTATGTGCCGGTCACGGGGACCGCAAAAACCGTCTGGGCCAGCATTACCGGGGTGCCTGACGTCACTCGTCAGGAAACCGCGACGCGCAATCCACTGATCACCCGGCAAAACACGCTGATCAATGCCTTCACCGGCTACGAAAAGATCTACACCATTGGCGGCAACTCCGGCTGGGCCAACATGAACGCCTTGATCAGGCAAAGCATCGACGGCGTTCGCCTGTTCGACGAGCGCGACTGGAAATCCCCGGTGGTGGATGTCTGGGGCATCTCGGACCTGGACCTGTTCAAGGAAACCGACCAGATCCTGCAAGCGCTGCCCAAGGACAAACCGTTCTTCGCTTATGTGCAAACAGCCGGCAACCATCGCCCCTTCACGATTCCAGAGAGCAATGACGGATTCGAGGTCAAGCACCCTACCCTGGAGCAAGTCCAGGCCGCAGGCTCGCGCAGTGTCGAGCAATACAACGCCGTGCGCTTGCTGGACTTCAACCTCGGACGCCTGATGGAAATCGCCAAGGCCGGCGGTTGGTACGAAAACACCATTTTCGTGATGTTTGGCGACCACAACACCCGTATCGCCCAGATCCCTTTCCTGCCACCGGCCTACGAGCAACTGGGCCTGGAAAGCAACGCGGTGCCGATGATCATCCACGCGCCAGGCATGATCGGGACGCGCAAGGTCGAGGAAGCAGTCGGCCTGGTGGACCTGCTGCCCACCGTGGCGGGCATGGCCGGCCTCGAGTTTCGCAACGGCGGCATGGGCCGCGATATCCAGCAGCCCGCGCCCGAAGGCGAACGCGTGGTGCCATTGGTGTTGCGTGAAGGCACCTTCCCGCTGATCGCCGGCGTGACGCAACACTACATGGTACAGATGGAGCACGACGGCAGCTCGCCAAGCCTCCATGACCTGGCCTCACCAACACCGCTGGACAACGTCGCCGAGCAAAACCCTGAAGAGTTCAAGCGACTGTCACTATTGACCCGCGCCATGCATGAAACCTCGCGGTTGATGCTGTACCAGAACGTGCGCAAGTAACCACTCAAAGTTATGGTTTTACTGCGTGACCATCGTCCATGTGAGGGGCGTCAGCTGGTTTCTTCTGCGGAACTGTAAAGTTCACTGCCGTACTGGTGAGGATCTTGTGAGTCGGGTCGGCCACTTCAAGCAGAACCTTGTGAGTGCCGGGCGTCAGTCCGACCAGGATGATCGGGTCTTCACTGGTGTGCGCCCATGTACCTTTCCAGTCGTCGACGGTCACGTGAAGGTGACCGAGACGTGGTGAAACATCAGCAGCCGCTTTACCGAACACCGGCATGATCCTGGCGTGCTCTGTTCGATATTGGATAATGACGACTCCGCGGGCGAGCGGTTCGGCAAGCGGCGGATAGGCAATGAGTTTTGGCGCCGTCTCGGATTCCAAGGGCAGTATTGCCGGTGGGTGATCGGTGACTGCTGCCACTTGACCGCACGCTGCTGTGCAAAAGAACACACCCCAGGCAAGGGCCAACAGATTTTCGGGAGCCATGGTGTTTTTCTCCTAAAGGCCCAGCCTGCGCTTGAGTTCGGCTTCGCTCCAAAGGCCGCTGAGCGGGCCACCCGGCAAACCTTCATTGGCTCGCGCCAGCGGGAAAACGACCGGCAAAAAACCGGCGTCGCGCACCAACCGGGCTCCCATGTCTCGGGCCTGGGCGTCGTCGGCGAAAACGGGAATCGCCTTGTTTTTGCCAGACTGGTCTTTCATTGATGCATAGCCTACGGCGTTGAACGCCCGCACCAGGTGTACTCCCGGCAGATATTGCTGGTCCGCCAAGGCTGCTCCCACCTCTAGCGCCTTGCGCCCGACCTCTGCGTCACGGCCGCTGAACGGGTTGCTGGTGCTGAACACCACCTTGCCATCCAGCTTGCCCTTGAGCTGTTCGGACAGCACCGGCATCGCGCCGTAGGGAACACTCAACACGATCACATCGCCCCATGCCGCGGCATCGTTCACCGAGCCCGCCCGAGCGTTGGGGCCGGCGCTCTTGACCAGGTCCGTCAGCTCCTCGGGGTGGCGTGACGAAAACATCACCGAATGCCCGGCCTTTACCCATAGCGTACCCAGCGTACCGCCAACGTTACCGGCGCCGATGACACTGATCTTGAGGGTGTCCGCCATAGCCTGGCTGGTAAACATGACCATGCCAGCGAACATCAAATAGAGGATTCTGGACATACGCTGTGCTCCTGCGTTGGAAAGCAGTCCTCTATCCACACGGGAAGAGCCTGCAACACCAAGGTGAAGACTAGCTGCTTATTGCATATCCTCGAGAGCGCTGGGTAAAACGCTTTCCGCCCTGCATTACAAAAAAAATCCCGGAAACAGAATGTGTCCGGGATTTTTTTGTAAAAGCCTGGCCGCTAAAAAATCGCTTGCCTGGCAGTTCCTGCTCAATGGGATTTTTTTTGCGCCCCGGTGTTACTCAGTCCCTTCGAGTTGTGGTCTCCCGGCGTCGATGCCGAAATTGCCTTCGCTTTAGCTACGCCGCGCGTGTCTTTGGAATGTGCAATGCCTGAAGTCGTGGTGCCGTGACCGTTGTCACTATTACGATCACTGCCGTAATGATTGCCACTTATGCCATGGTCGCGAACCGCCTTGCCAGCATGATCACTGCTCAAACCCTCGCCACGGCCATTACTGCCAGAGTGACCCGAACCGCTGTGACCGCCACCATTACCGCCGCCATGACCTCCGCCATTTCCGCCGCCGTGGCCACCACCACCACCACCACCACCTTCTTTCGCATAGGCGGCGTTCATGATGGACAGATCAGCAGGGAGTAACGGGGCGGCTGCAAGCATCATGGCGAATGACATTACAGCAACGAGACTCTTGTTTTTAAAAAGCATGATTGCTTCCGTGAGGGTTGATATCGCGTACCTTAAGACGCGTTAAACCCCTGACAGTTCAAGTCCCACGACGGACGGAATGCGCCAGCACTCGTCAATCGAAAGCGCCGCTGAGAACTTCATAAATAAGACCGGTAGCGATCGCAACCAGTATCAGGTCAGTACCCGCTTGCTGCCATTCGTACCCGTCATAATGAGGCAGCCTGCCGATCAGCCGACCATCCAGCTTTTTGGCAATCCCGGGTGGAAGCGGTTTACCACGGGCGAGGTTCTTTTGAATGCCGGGGGGCAAAGCAGGTCCAGGGCTCCAGTAGTCGCGATATCCATCCACAATACCAAGGATGCTTCCTCGATTGATGCTTGGGCCATTATCCCAATCACCGCCGCCTGAATTCTTCCCCTTGTTGTCTTGGTTGCCATGCTCCTGGCTGTTTTGCGAATTCCCCTTTGCGTTTCCCTGCCCCTTGCCATTACCTGGATCGGCCAATGCCGGAGCGGAGCCAGAAACCAATGCAACACAAGCAATAGCGGCAATCAACGAGCGATGTCTGAACATATCCGTTCTCTGAAAAAGGGAATACTCCCACGAATGTAGACGCTTCGAAGCGAAGCCATGCCAAAATCTCAAGAAACACCTGTGACAGGGCCACAACCCTGGCGCATGCTTAAGCGGTCATCTACAAAGCAAAAAAGCAACGCCTTCTGCCGTACCGGAGTGACCAATGATCGAATCTATCGAGGTGTCGCTCATCAAGCGCTTCGCTGCAAACACCGCTGGCCGGGATTTCGCGGTGGGTGATATTCACGGTCACTTCACCCGATTGCAGGCTGCTCTGGATTCAGTCGGCTTCGATCCTGTCGTCGACCGCCTGTTCAGCGTCGGAGACCTGATTGATCGTGGACCTGAGTGCCGAGACGCTCTGGACTGGCTTTCCAAGCCATGGTTTCACCCGGTGCGCGGCAACCATGATGACTTCGTGGTCCACTTCGACACGTGCGACGTCGTCAGCTGGATCTGCAACGGCGGGTCATGGTTCACCGGGCTGTCGCCATTCGAGCAGCAAGCGTTCGCGTTGCAGTTCGCCGAACTGCCGATTGCCATCGAGATCGAGACGCCTGGCGGATTGGTCGGGATTATTCACGCCGATTGCCGGCGTACCAACAGCGAGTTGTCGCGCGAAGGCAATAGTTTGTATGACTGGATCAAGAGCAGCCTGGCAGCGTTGACGTGACAGCGTGCTGCGCGAGAAACAGTCGAACGATCTGCGCCAGCCCCCACGGATCTTCTGCCGGTATCAGGTGCCCGCATGGCATGGTAAACAGGTAGCCTTCGGCCAATCGCTCATACAGCGACACACTAACGTGGGCCGGTATCAACTGATCGGCCAGGCCAATAATAACGGCCGTCGGGCAGCGGATTCGCAGCACCTGGGACGAGACATCCAGTGACAGGTTCAGCGCGACCTGGGTGGCAACACTGGGCCAGTCCACCCGCAGGTAAAACGCCTCGACGAGCGCCGAAACCTGAGCCGACCCCATGGCATTCAAGGAGGTTGCACAGAAACCACGCATCACAATCTGCGCGGCCAGATCCTTGGGATTATCCTTGAGCAGTTGGCGCCAGTGCTCGAAGGTACTGCGCACCTGCGGGTCGCGTGCGTGCTCGAACGGTGCGATCAAGGTCAGCGAGAGGATTTTGCAAGGCATAACGTTGGCCACCTCAACCGCCAGCGCGGCGCCCATTGAATAACCAATCAAATGGACGTGTTCAGCCGCGCAACGGCTGATTTGCGCAGCGATCAACCTGGCCAGACCTTCCAGGGTTTGCGCCCCCGCACCGACCTGCGCCAGTCGTGATAGATCAACTGCCAGGATGTGGTAGTGCCCTTGCAGGCAACTGGCAAATCCCTCCCAAGTGGAACCCGGGCTCCCTGCAGTGCCATGGATCAGTACCAGGCAAGGTCCCGCACCAGCACCCAGTTCAGTCAAATTCAGCATCTGCACACCTTTTTCCACTCAGAGCCCTGGTCGATGCTAAAGCCTGCACGGTCTGCTTCAGGTCAATTTTTCTAAACCTTGATTTCAGATTTTGTGCGTTGAAGGCGCCGCCTACTCGCCCTAAAAAGGACATAAGGAGGAACGCCATGCAGACAGTTAACTCAACGTTCAACGCACATCAACTCAATGCCGACTGGAACTATCCCACCCCCATCTGGTTTGGTGTCGAGCGGATCACCGAGCTTGTCAATGGTTGCGTACTACTGGGCAAACAACGGCCCCTGGTGGTCATCGATGGGATGCTGGTTGAGCATCCGCTGATTATCCTTGCCCTGGAGCGTTGCACCCAGGCGGGCATAGACCTGAAGATTTTTTCAAGCTTTCACTCCGACCCGAATACCGAGATGCTCGAACGAGGTATCGGTGCCTTCAACGAATATGCCCGGGACATAGTGATTGGAATCGGTGGTGGAAGCGCTCTGGACTTGGCCAAGGCCATCGCCTTCATGGCGGTTCAAACCAAGCCGATCTGGACCTTCGAGAGCCTGCCCAACCTGTGGAAAGCAGCCAACGACAACCTTCCGCCCATTATCAGTGTGCCAACCACCGCAGGCACCGGGGCCGAGGTCGGCCGGGCAGCTGTGCTGCTGGACACCCTGGAAAATCGCAAACGGCTGATATTTCATCCAAAAATGCTATCCAGCCTGGTGATCGTCGACCCGGCCCTGACCTTGACGGTGTCGGCAGCCGTTTCTGCCGCCGTTGGAATAGATGCCTTCTCCCATGCCTTCGAAGCTTATTGCGCCAACAGTTTCCACCCCATGGGTGACGGCATCGCACTCCAGGCCATGGGCCTAATCAAGGAGTGGCTGCCCATCGTGGTTCAAGACGTAGCCAACCTCCAGGCCCGCTGCTACCTGAGCGCGGCCGCCTTGATGGGCGCAGTAGCCTTTCACAAGGGGTTGGGCGCAGTGCATGCCATCAGCCACTCCATCGGGGGTGTATACGGCACCCACCATGGCTTGACCAACGGCGTATTGCTGCCCTATGTGGTTGCCTTTAATCGCCCGGTCATTGACGCCAAGCTAGTGCGGCTTAGCGAGTGCCTGAACCTGACGCAGCCTGGCTATGAGGCCTTTACCGCCTGGCTCAAAGACTTTCTTGCCGACCTGGGTATTCCTGACCGCTTGAGCGAAATCATCCACCAATCCTTCGACGCCGATTACATCGCACAACTGGCCACGGCGGACCCTACCGCCCGGACCAATCCGCAACCCCTCTCGACGCAGCAGTATAAAACCATCATCGAAAACGCGTGGTTCGGACGTTGAGCCCGCCTAGGAGGTCATGTGTATAAGGACATTGGTCTTTTTATCAACGGCAAATGGATTTACCCCGACAGCGATACAGCTTGCATTGACATAATCAATCCCAGTTCTCACCAGCAGCTCGGGCGCTTGGCCTGCGCCGACGTCAATCACCTGGATTATGCCCTGGAGGCGGCGCGCCAAGCATTTATGCAATGGCGCTTTTCCAGCGCCGAAGAGCGCAGCAAGGTGCTTTATGAAGCCTACCGAATCATTTTTAGCGAGGCCGAGTCCATCGCCGTGCTGATGACGCTGGATCAAGGCAAGCCAATGGCTGAGGCCCTGGCCGAAGTGCGTTTTTGCGCCGAGCATGCCAAATGGCACGCCGAAGAGTGCAAGCGGCTGTACGGCAGGCTGGTGCCCGCTCGAAACCCCAAGGTTCGCCAATCAGTAGTTAAGCGACCGGTAGGCGTATGCTGCGCATTCACCCCCTGGAACTTTCCGTTCAATCAGGCCATTCGCAAAATCTGCGCTGCCGTGGGGGCTGGTTGCACGCTGATCCTCAAGGGCCCCGAGGAGGCTCCTTCGGCTGTCGCGGCGCTGGCAGATATCTTTCACAGGGCAGGATTGCCTGACGGTTGCCTGAATCTAGTGTGGGGCGATCCCGAGCAGATTTCCAGTTACCTGATCGACTCTCCTGTGATTGCCAAGGTGTCGTTCACCGGCTCCATTGCGGTCGGCAAGAAACTCGCAGCCCTGGCCGGGGCAAAGATGAAACGGATCAGTATGGAACTGGGCGGGCACGCCGCCGTAATCGTCTGCTCCAGCAGCAATATCGACAAAGTCTGTACTTTGCTAGTAGATGCCAAGTTCCGCAACGCCGGACAGATTTGCATTTCCCCTTCGCGCTTTTTTGTCCATGAATCGGTCATTGATGACTTCGTCACCTGCCTGCTTGAGAAGACTCGCAAGGTTCGAGTAGGCGATGGCATGGAGCCGCAGACCAAGATGGGCCCGCTGTGCAACGAGCGCCAGATTGTACGCCTCCAAGCCCTTATCGACGACAGCCTGGCGGCAGGTGCCAGCCTGCTAGTTGGCGGCAGTCGAGTCGAGCGTCAGGGAAATTTTTTCCAACCCACGATTCTGACCAATGTGCCCCTGAACTCCCGGATGATGCAGGAAGAACCTTTCGGCCCCGTAATCCCGGTCAATGCCTTCAGCGACCTGGACACGGTGATCGCCTTGGCCAATGCGCTCCCCTATGGCCTTGCCGCCTATGGGTTCAGTGAAGATCGTAATGAATGCGCCAAGCTGGTCGAAGGCTTGGAAGCAGGCATGATTTCGCTCAATCACTATGGCCTGGGTATGCCGGAAACGCCCTTTGGCGGCATCAAGGAAAGCGGCTACGGCAGCGAGGGCGGCGCCGAGACCTACGACAACTACATGTCGACCGTCTTTATCAGCGAACTGACCCAGTCCTGAAAAGACAGCCCCGTTGCAACCGAGGAACAATCATGAACATCACCCTTAGAACCTTTCAAACCGCCGATTTCGATACGGTCATTTCCTGGATCGATGGGCCGCAGACTTTGTCCCTCTGGGCGGGAGCGACCTTTTCCTATCCATTGGACAAAGAGCAGCTTCAGCGCTATCTAGACAAGGCCTGCGAGCGTTATCCGTGGCGTCGCCTGTACGCGGTGGTCGACCAGGATGACGAGAAGTTGATCGGCCACATCGAGTTTTCAGATATATGGCCCCATCTGTCCCTGCGTTTCGCGCGGATCCTGATTGGTGACCCTGAGTCTCGTGGCAAGGGCTACGGCCAGGCTACCCTGACCCAGGCCTTGAAACTGGCCTATGCCCAATTCAACGTGGCCCGGGTCGACCTGGGTGTCAAAAAGGAAAACCTGTTGGCGATCAGCTGCTACCGCAAAGCCGGATTCAAGGACATCGGACTGTGGCCCGAAGCAATTGAAACGCCGATTGGCTGGATCGATGTGCACTGGATGACCCATACCCGCGAGGAGCAACAGCTATGAGCCAGATCACCCTTTACGGCCATCCGGAGTCTGGGCACAGCTACAAGGTCAAGTTGATGCTGGACGTGGCCAAAGTGGAGTACGCCTATCATCAGGTGGATATTCTCGTTGACCGCGCTGCTCGGCCCGAGCCTTTCAGGTCGCTGAGCCTGGCGCGTTTTGGCGAAGTGCCGTTGGTGACCATTGGCCAGGCACACTACGTCCAATCCAACGCCATCCTGACCGAGCTCGCCGACATCCTTGGGTTGTTTGGAGGCAGCGGACGTCGAGGCACGGTCTCGTGCAAGGAGTGGTTGATGTGGGAGGCCAACAAGATCGGCTTGTCGCTGCCCCATCTGCGCCTGGCTCGCAACTACTTCCCCGATGACTACCCAGAGGGTGCTGTTCAGTGGCTGGCCAGTCGCTTTCAGGAAGACGTTGGCAGGCTCGACAAGGAACTGTGTGATGGACGTCGCTACATCCTCGGGGACGAGCTGTCGATCGCCGACTTCTCCCTGGTCGGTTACCTTTTCTGGAGCAATCAGGCCTGGGTGCAACTGCCCGAAACGGTCGTTACGTGGCTGGGGCGCATCGCCCGCCTGGATGGTTGGCAGAGCCCCTATGCGTGTCTGTCACAAAAGCCAGGCTATGAAACCTTTGGCCTGATCAAGGAAGAGTTCGACCCGAGCCCCCACCATATCGTCGCCTGAAATCCTGGAATAATCCCGCCAGCGAGAAGACCTTCTTCTCGCCTTTTTACCGTAAACACTAATTGATGGATTGATCCATTTCCTGGGCGGGCCGCTCGTGCCTTGGCTGGTCTACCCCGCAGGCCGGGATGCCGACCACTGTGGTCCTGGGAGGCACGGCCTTGAGCACCACACTGTTGGCCCCCACCTTGGAACCCGCGCCAATCTCGATATTACCGAGGATTTTCGCCCCGGCCCCGATCATCACGCCGGTCCTGACCTTGGGATGGCGATCACCACTGTCCTTGCCGGTGCCCCCCAGAGTGACCCCCTGCAAAATGGACACATGATCCTCGATCACCGCTGTTTCGCCGATGACGATGCCGGTGCCATGGTCCAGCAGCACCCCACGCCCAATTCGGCACGCTGGGTTGATATCTATGCCTAACACCACATTGCATCGAGCCTGCAGGTATAAGGCTTCCAGTCGACGTCCCTGTTGCAGTAATACATGGCCAAAGCGATAGACCTGCAACGCGGCAAAACCCTTGGCAAACAAAAATACTTCAAGCTCGCTCTGAAACGCCGGGTCGCGCTGAACTACGGCTTCCAGGTCAGCAGCGATACTGCAAAGGATGTCCTGTCGGCCACTGAGCTCGTGGAGCGCCTCATGCATCAACCGGCGCTCAGCGGTGTCATGGGGCGTCAACAGGTCCGCAATACGAGTGGCCATGCCCGAGCCGAGATCCGCGCACTCGAGCACAGGGACACTGACCATGTAGGCAAGGTTTGGGTGCCGCTCAAGGGCAGCGACTGCTTGTACGTTCAGTGCATGCCACAGCAGCACCACGCTACCGATAACTTCGGCCGTGTGTTGCAGTGGTGCATCATCATTGCTCAGAAACATTGGCATGATCTCCCAGGTCGACGGCCGCACTCATGGCCCCGAAACACGTGCGCACGAATGAGGCGAACCAGGCCGCCCCCGAATACAGGATTGCGTCGTTGAAGTCGTAGCGGGGTGAATGCAGCGACGGTTCATCTGCATGGCGGGCAGCCCCCAAAAGCGCGAAGACACTGGGTATACGCTCGCTGAAAAAAGCGAAATCCTCAGCGGCCATGGTGGCCTGCGCCTGGCCTTGCACCTGCTGTTCGCCGAACACCTGCCGGGCCGCCTCCAACGCCAGGTCGACCATGAACGCACTGTTGATCAGCGGTGGGTAGCTGCGGCGAAAATCCACCATCGCCTGACAGCCAAAGGCCTGGCCGATACCGCTGCTCATCCGCTCGATAGCTCCGACCATTCGTGCGACCGTAAGGCTATCAAAGGAGCGCACCGTGCCGCGGATAATCACTACTTGGGGAATGACGTTAAAGCCATTGCCCGCCTGGACCTCGGTCACCGTCAACACGGCGCCTTCGAGCGCATTCACTTCGCTTGCCACCACCGATTGCAACCCCAGGCACAAGTGGGCGGCCGCGATGATCGGGTTGGTCGCGGCATGGGGTTGCGCGGCGTGACCGCCACGGCCCTCAAGGCGAATCTCGAACTTGTTGCTTGAGGCCATCAAGGCCCCGGGGCGGGTGGCAAAACTACCGACGGGCAACAAGGGCCAATTATGCAGGCCGGCGATTGCCTGGATAGGAAAGCGTTCAAGCAGGCCATCGTCGAGCATGGCTTTAGCGCCGGCCTGCCCCTCCTCGGCCGGCTGAAAGATCAGGCACACGGTACCGTTGAAATCGATGTAGCGAATGATCAACTCGGCGGCGCCCAACAGCATCGCTATATGGCCATCATGACCGCAGGCATGCATGCAACCTGGGTGCCGTGAAACGTGGTCAAAAGTGTTTTGTTCAGCAATAGGCAAGGCATCCATGTCGGCACGAATGGCAATGTAGGGGCCAGCCGTGCCTTTGGTGATAACGCCAACGACGCCAGTCTTTGCCATCCCGCGAATATACGGAATACCCAATGCGTCCAACTCTCCACAGACCGTGTCACTGGTTCGCGTTTCCTGAAAAGCCAGCTCAGGAATGCTGTGCAAGTTCTTTCGAAGCTTTGCCAGCCGAGTCACAAAGCGTTGCTGTTGCTTCTGAGTCATCATGATGTCGTCCTCCGACGGTTATCATGACTGCAGCTGCCCTAATGAAAATCGATTTGCGTTAAACGCAGGCGTGAAAAAAACTTAACTCAGTCAGCCCCGAGCTGGATATCAAACACGCTCGCCAGGCGCTTGCGACCTTTGGCGGTTACGGTCAATGCGCGAGAGTCCAAGGCCCGCTCGACCCACTTGTCCCGCACCATATGCCCCAGCAGCACCACGCCGAGGGTCCCACCTACGTGGGCGCAACGCTGGCTCCAGTCCAGGCAGGGAAAAGCAAAGCGGCGCCGCGCCTGAGTGTTCGAGTTGAGGTCAATGCCAATTCGGGTCAAATGCTCTATACCCTTGGGCGTCAACTCATAGTCACCCTGCTGTTGGCACATCCACTCGCCCGCCAGCAAGGCATCGTGCAACATGACCCCCAGCTCCCCGGCCAAATGGTCGTAACAGGTGCGGGCATGGCGCAGATGGCAAGGCGTGGAAGGCTCGAACGCCGGCATCTCAAATGAGGCGATGGACAACAGTCCCTCCAATGCCTTGGCAACATCCCCGTTTGCCAGTTGGAAGTAGCGATGCTTCCCTTGGGAAACCAAAGTCACCAGCCCTTGTTTCAGCAGTTTTTGAAAATGACTGGACGCGGTGGAAGGACTTTTCTGCGCTACCACCGCCAGCTCGGTGGCCGTCCGCGCCCGTCCATCCAGCAAACAGCACAGCATGCGCGCTCTGGCGGGGTCGGCAATGGCCGAGGCGACATTGGCCAGGCGCAGTTCGGACTGTTCAACATCCATTGTTCGACGCTCCTCGAAGTGAAAGGTACACCAGGAGGATAACCTATGAGCCAACATGGAGGAGTTGGCGATGAAGAACACTCGTTTTTTTGGACAGACCGTACTGGCGTGTACGTTCATACTGGCAATTGTCGGCTGGGGAGTAGGCTTCTACGGGCCTCCCATCTACCTACAGGCGGTCATGGAGCGCACCGGCTGGCCCATCGCCCAGGTGTCGGCGGCCGTGACCCTGCACTTTCTTAGCGGCACGCTGGTCATTGCCAACCTGCCCCGAATTTATGAGCGTTTTGGAGTGCCTGCCATCACCTTGCTGGGCAGCATCGTGTTGGGGATCGGGGTGAATATCTGGGCTCAGACCAACCAATTATGGGTGCTGTATGCCGGCGCCATCTGCTCGGGCATCGGCTGGGTCACACTGGGTGCCGCCGCCGTCAATACCTTGATCGCTCCCTGGTACGTCAAGGAACGGCCCAAGGCCTTGGGCAAGGCATACAACGGTGCGAGCATGGGTGGAGTAATCTTCTCGCCATTATGGGTGTTTTTGATTGAGCGCTTTGGCTTTGCCACGGCAGCACTGGTGATCACCGTCGCGGCGGTGGTGCTGATGGGCAGCTTCGCCTTTCTGGTATTCAACAAAAGCCCGCAAAGCCTGGGACAGCACCCCGACAACGCGGAGCTGCCGGAACCCATCGCGCCCCACGCCAGCGTCGCTCCCTGGACTGCCACACAGATCCTCAAGTCAGCGAAATTCCGCACCCTGGCCGCCGGTATGTCGCTGGGGCTATTCGCGCAGATTGGATTGATCGCGCATCTGTATTCGATACTGGTGGGACGCATGGGCACTCATGACGCTTCATTCGCCATGGGCCTGGCCACCGCCAGCGCCATGGGCGGTCGTTATGTCGCCGCGCGCTTGATGACCCAGGGCGCTGACCGCCGTCAATTGGCTTGCCTCGGCTATGCCGTCCAGATGCTGGGGACCCTGATGTTCCTTGGCCTGGACAGTCACCCGGCCGTGGCCTGGGTGGCGGTGGTGCTGATCGGCTCGGGTATCGGCAACGCCACCTCGCTGCCACCGCTGATCGCACAAACCGAGTTCAGCCGCGAACAAACCGCCAAGGTGATCGCGTTAATGGTGGCGATCAGTCAAACCATCTATGCCTTTGCCCCGGCGTCCTTCGGCCTGATCCGCTCAGTCTTTTCCAACGCGGGCGAGGCAATTACTGCCATCGTGGTGGCCGCCGTGATTGTACAAATGCTGGCGATACTGTCGTTCTACCTGGGTTCGACCGCGCGCCCATTCGGCAAAACCGTTTATTGACCCCTCCACCGACCAGGCAGTTGCGCTGCTTGGTCGCCTGCGCCCTGCCCTGGATTTAGTCCTCCTTAATCCAGAATTGAATAATTGTGCGTTGTCAATCAACCCGCCCGAAAACACCATCGAGTGAACTTCTCCACTCGCAGGGTGAGCCCATGGGTTTTGAAATTTTCAGGAAAATGGATTGGTCCGCACTGGTGCATGAATACGACCTGGACGGAAAACGCCTGCTGCCTTGGGATGGCTACCCCATGCCGTTTGCCGCTGGCTGGTGTGTGGTCAGACCCAACACCCGCAGCGAGCCCCATGTGCAAGTCGACCAGGAAATCTTTATTGCCCTGAAGGGTCAGGGTCGGCTGGTAATCGGCGATGTGCAGTACCTGTTTGAAGCCGGCGATATCGCCGCCATCCCGAAGTACACCAATCACTACGTGATCAACGACAGCGACGAAGACTTCCATTTCTACGTGGTCTGGTGGGACAAAATCATCGCGGGTGACTACCTGAAAGCCGATATCGCTCACCTGGAGATCGAGAATGTCTAAATTCATTATCACCATCACACCGCCGACGCCCAATGGCGACTTGCACATCGGCCACCTGGCCGGGCCATTCTTGAGCGCTGATATTTTCACCAGGACCCAGCGGCAAAAAGGCCATGACTGTGTGCTTGTTTCCTACTCCGATGACTATCAGTCCTACATGCTGCGCCGGGGCATGGAGCAGGGCCGCGAGCCTACCCTGATCGGTGAAGAAAACACCCGCAAGATCAAGATCAGCCTGCAAATGGCCGGTATCGAGATTGACCACTGGATGACCTCGCTGGACAACACGTATTTTCGCGATGCGGTGCTGGAGCTCTATCACCACGGTGTCAACAGTCGCAACATCTACCAGAAAAATGTCCTGGCGCCCTATTGTCGCGCGTGCAATGTGTGGGGTTACGAGGCATTTGGTCGTGGCCAGTGCAGCAGTTGCGGCCAGGATTCAGACGCCAGCCAGTGCGAAGAATGTGCCTGCGCGCCGAACTACCTCTTCATGAAAAACTTCAAGTGCAAGCTCTGCGGTGGCGAGCATGAGTGGGTAGAGAAAGAACACGCCTACCTGAACATCAGCAAGAATGTGCGAAAACTACGCAGCTGGCTCAGCGACAGCGCCGTGCGCCTTAACTCCCAGGCCTTCGTCGAACGGGAATTGGCGCCCACGCCCCAGGACTGGCAAATCACCCGTCATGGCGATGCCGGCCTGGATATCGACCAGCCCAACCTGGGTAAGGCCCACACCTGGTTCATGGGCATTGCCGGGTACATCGCGGCGACTCGAGAACATTTCACCGTCAACGAGCAGACGCCCCAACTGTTCGATGCCTTTTGGCGTGCAGATGACACGACCTTGGTCAACTTCCTCGGATATGACTGCCTCTACAGCCATGGAATTGCCTACCCCATCCTCCTCGACGGTGGCCCCTACGGTAAAGAAACCCAATACCTGTACACCAACATGTTCTTGAAACTCAACGGACTGAACCTTTCTACCAGCCGAAACCACGCCATCTGGATTCACGACCTGATCAGCGATTACGACACCGACTCAGTCAGGCTCTACATGGCCCTGATGGCCCCAGAAGAGCAAGAGAGTGACTTTGTTGAAACCCAGTTCGTGACATGGCACCAGAATTTCTACCAAGAAAAACTCGAAGCCCTGACAGTCGCAGCCGCACACGAATCCCCTGCGTTCTGGCTGGACGGCATGCAACGCAGTGAACACAAGCTGCTATGCGAGGTGTACAACCGCTGGTCTGCGGTGACCAGTGCTCACAGTTTCTCCAGTTGCAAGCTGGCCTTGTTGGCGGTTGAGCTCTACGAGCTGGCCTATTTGCGGCTGCAAGCGAAGAAGCCGCTGTATTACCTGGTGGCTTTGGCGTCATGCATTAGCGCGCCGATCACGCCGACCTTATCCAGGCAAATGCAGAAGCGCTGCGGGTTCCACGAGGCGCTGATCCTGGACAACCTGATCAACGCCAACTTCCTCGATTACTCCATCTAGGGAGCGAGCCATGAGCAACGATTTCGAAGTGGCCGTCATTGGCGGCGGGATCATCGGGCTGACCCTCGCTGCGCTGTTGGCAGAGCGCGGTGTTGATACTCTGCTGGTGGAGCAGAACCGCTGCGGCTATGGCGGTGCGACCGCCCACACTGGTGGAATATGCCGCACCTTTGAGCCGAACTCGCAGCTGGCGAAATTAGCCGCCGTAGTGGGCTTAAAATCCGGCGAAACCGAAGTTGAGTCGATCTTGCGCGCACATGAGCGGGTAACCGGCGCACTTTACCGACTGCCCCTTGGGTATTCGCCGGACAGCAACGCCAGGGTCCAAGCCATCTCGGTCCAGGCGGCTGCAGCGTTGGCCGCCCAGCCGGTGGCTGACGATGGTGTTTACTACCATGAGCCCGGTGCCGCGGTCAGCGACGTGCACGCGACCATGAGCGCACTGCGTACTGCACTGCGCAAAAACGGCCGCCTAATTGAACGCTGTACGGTCCAGCGCCTGGAAGAACACGCCACCCATGTCGAGATCCACAGCCTTGAAACCGTCTACCGTGCGCGGTGTGTCGTCAATGCCGCAGGCGCCGACAGCCAGGCGCTCAGTCCCGTCGACGGGGCCCAGGTTCGCACTATCCCCTACTTCAAATTCCGGGGTTCGTCGGTACCCGCTTTGCCTTGCATCGATTATGTCGGCAGCACCTACGTCCTGCCGCTGTCCGACAACCTCGTGCAGAGCAGCACAGCGATCAGGCCCAGCATAGCGCAAATAGAGGAAGACTCCAGGCACTTGCGCCTCATGGTCGAGGACTGCAAGCAGCGACTACGAGGCCTGCTGGGCGATGTCGATGACTACTCACTGCTCTCGATTGACCTGGCCACCGACCTGTACACCCCTGACGGTCTGCCCAGGCTGGGCCCACAACGGGCCAGTTCAAGACTGTGGCTGGCGACTGGCCTCAATGGTGTTGGCTACAAGTACGCCTATCCGATCGCCAGGCGTATCTACGACCAGATAGCCCGGCAACGCTGATCACCTCTTGCAGCACCTTTGAACCCACGTCCTCGGAGGGACGACCATGCCCTTTTGCATCGGTATTTCGGCAATTTTCGAAAGCACCAGAACTGTGCATGCCCGCACGTTCCTGGCGGCCGTCAACCATTTCCTCAACACCCATGACACCCAGGGGCTGACGTTCATTTTTGAAGACGACGATGCCAGCTACGAGGGAGGCCGCCATGCGGCACAGCGTTTGATCACCAAGGGAGCAGACATAGTGGTCGGACATTTTTCGTCCGACGCCGCGGCGGGCGCCTTGCCGGAGTATCAGCGCATGGGCATTCCGGTGCTGTTGCCAGCGGCGACCAAACAGCAATTGGTCGGAAGCACGGTCCACGCCTTTCGCCTATGCCCTTGCGACAACGGCTTGATGATGCTGCTGGCCAGGCATTTACTCGAGGTTTACTCAGGAGCCAGCGTGCAGATTACCCATGATTCAACCGAACATGGTGAATCCTTGGCCCGCGCCCTGACATCGATTCTGGCCCACTCCAGCCTGGGTATTTGCCCATCCCTTAAACAAGCCGCAGCAGTGGTCTACTGCGGGCGCTTGAACAACAGCATCCGTTACGTCAACGCCCTCTTCAAGCAGCGCTGTGATGTGCCGATTTACCTCACCGACGATGCGCTCTCCAGCTGGTTTATCCAGAACACGCCGTCGTCAGACAGCCTGCGCATCGTCGGCCTGTCGACGGGCAATCGCACGCAGTCAGCTTACGAAACCTACTACCTGGAAAGCCTTGCTGCCCTTCAAATCGCCAAGGCTCTGAGCCGTGGCGGTGAAATGCTCGCTGCCCTGCACACTTCCACCTTCAACACCGTCATGGGTGACGTGCAGTTCAGCGACGGCGAGAACCGATTCGCCCGAGCAGCGCTTTGGAAAATCCACAACCAACGTTTCATCTCCTCCACTTCTGCTTAAACACAGGTGCCCCCATGCAAGTAACGCCCGACTATTACGAAATGATCAATATCGGTTTTGGCCCCGCCGGCATTGCCTTAGCGTGTGCACTCGAAGAAAACGCCCAGGGACCTCTGAAAACCAGGCAATGCCTGTTTCTGGAAAAGAACGCCAGCTGCGCCTGGCACCCTGAGTTTCTACTGGACGGCACCGACATCAATCACCACGTACTGCGTGACTTGGTGACGCCGCGCAATCCCCAGAGCCGGCACTCGTTCGCCATGTACCTCAAGGAACATAACAGGCTCTATCAATTCGGCCTGTTAAATCGCCCTGCCAGTCGTAATGAGTGGTCCGATTATGTGGCCTGGGTTGGCAAGGCGTTTGCGCCTTACGTGCACTATGGGGAGGAGGTCGAAGAGATCCGACCGGTCATGGAAAACGGCGAAATTAGGCAACTGTTGGTGGTGACCTCCAAGGGGCATTACCTGACACGCAATCTGGTGCTATCTACCGGCAGCACACCCAATATGCCACGGCAGTTTGCCAGCCTGGACAGCACCCGAGTGATTCATACCTCGCGCTATCTGAGCAGTATCGACACCCTCGATCGCCAGGCCAACTGGTCCTTCGCAGTGATCGGTTCAGGGCAGAGCGCCGGGGAATCCATCATCGACCTGTTGAATCGTTTTCCCAACGCCCAAGTCACTTCAATCCACCGCAGCAGCGGTTTCAAGATTGCGCAACTGGGGCAGTTTCCCAACCAGGCGTTCCATCCAGACCGCGTGGCCTATTTCCATAAACTGGGCCAGGCCGAGAAAGCGAAGATTCTGGAGGAGGTCAAGTCCACCAATTATTCCGGCATCGATGTCGACGAAAGCCAGGCCCTGTATTCGCTGTTTTATGAGGGCCTGGTCAGCAACAAGTCAAAACTGGCACTCAAGATCTTCACTCACATCAAATCGGCCTCGCAAACCTCCACCCACGTAATCCTGCAAACATGCGACCCCTACAGTCAGGAACGCAGTAGTGTCAGCGCCGACTATGTGATCCTGGGCACAGGCTACATGCAGGACTACATCCCTTCTGTGCTCTCGCAACTGCAACCCTGGCTGACCCTGGGCACCGACAACGGCGTGCAGGTGGAACGCAATTATAAGCTGACCACCGACCCGCTGTTCAAACCCGCGATCTTCGTCAACGGCCTTTCCGAACGCTCCCATGGCATCGGAGAGGGGCAGTCGTTTTCCTTGCTGGCCATGCGCTCCAGTGTCCTGACCCACTCATTGTTTTGAACGCCCATAGATATCGACATGTATAACGCCTCTTCCGATATCGTGTTTGACGACGTATTCCTTACCATCAAGGGTCTGGGCATCCGTTGCGCGCTCAAACTGGACTACTTCAACGCCGCCGGCTCGATCAAAATGAAAACGGCCCTGGGCCTGGTCCTGAGCCTGGAACAGCAGGGCCTGATCAATGAGAACACCACATTGATCGAATCCTCGTCCGGCAACCTGGGGGTTGCCTTGAGCATGATTTGCGCCGAACGCAAGTACCGGTTTACGTGCGTCTGCGACCCGAGTATCTCCCAGTCGAACTTGAAGCTGATGGTGGCCCTGGGTACGCAAATCGTTCAGGTAGACACCAAGGATTCCAACGGTGGTTTCCTGGGAACCCGGATCGCCTACGTCCAGCAATCAATCGCCGCCGACCCGAACTGTCTGTGGCTGAACCAGTATTCCAATCCGGCCAATCCGCAAGCCCATGCCCGCACCACTGCCACGTCGATCTTCAATAGCTTTACCCGGGTCAACTACCTCTTCGTGGGCGCCGGTACCACCGGAACCTTGATGGGGTGTATCGACTTCTTCAAAAAACACAGCCCCTATACCAAGATCATCGCGGTAGATAGCCTGGGCTCGGTGACGTTTGGCGGACCCGCAGGGAGGAGGCATATCCCGGGCCTGGGCTCCAGCCAGATGCCGCCACTGTTTCGCTCCGACCACCTTTACGCCCTGGAAGTGGTCAAAGAGGCTGACACCATCCAGATGTGCCGCTACATGGCCAGGCAGAACGGCTTGTTGTTCGGCGGTTCCACTGGCACCGTCCTAGCCGGGGTGATGGCCTGGAAAGATCGCATTCATCCCGACGCCACCGTCGTCGCCATATCCCCCGATGCCGGCGAGCGCTACCTGGACACCATCTACAACGACGACTGGGTGCGCGCGCGATTCCCGGACTATGACTTCACGCTCACCTGTCCCAATACCGTGACCCGAGACAAGGAACGCTCCCATGCCTAGCGCCAGCAACTTGAAAAGCCGTGGTTTTCACATCGTCCGGGGCGGCACCATCCGAGACATCTTCAATCAGTTTCCGACCTTGGCCCTGGACCTCGTCCGGCACACTTACCTGCAGCATCACCACGGCCGCACCGAAAACCCGAACAGCTACTTCCTGCGGTTCCAGGACCGCCCTGAAGACCGCATTATCGCCTTACCCGCCGCCACCCTCGATGGACCGGACAAGGTCGCCGGACTCAAGTGGATCGCAAGCTTCCCGGGCAATACCCGACACAATCTGCAGCGAGCTTCGGCCACCTTGCTACTCAATGATCTGGAGACGGGCTATCCCTTTGCCCTCCTGGAAGCATCGATCATCAGTACCGTTCGCACGGCAGCCTCTGCAGTACTGGCGACCTTTTACCTGCTGGGGCAGCGTACTGAAATTCCACGGTTGTCATTTGTCGGCGCCGGGGTCATTTCACGAACCATCCTTGAACAATTCAGCAGCTACAAGTGGTCTATCGGCGAGGTCTTGATCCACGACACCGACCCGGGCTCCGCCGCAGCCTTCAAGCACCATGCCCAAACGCTAGGGCTCGACTGTATCTGGGTGAAACACCTCGAGCATGCCTTGGAAGCCAACGTGGTGGTGCTGGCCACTAATGCCTCCCAACCCTATATCGATGAGCAGTACTCAATAAAGGCCGGCACCGTGCTGCTCAATGTGTCCCTGCGCGACCTGGCGCCCAGCCATATCCTCGAATCCTTCAATATGACCGACGACACAGAACACTGTCTCAAGGCCAACACCTCGTTGCATGTGACTGAACAACAGGTGGGCCATCGAGACTTCATCCATTGCACCCTGGCACAGCTGATGCTCGGAGAATGCACGCCCGATCTGCGCCGCCCGCTGATTTTTTCGCCGTTTGGCCTGGGTGTGCTTGACGTGGCGCTGGGTAAAAAAGTCCTGAACATCGCGCTTGCTCGGAACCAGACCGTGCCCGTCGATGACTTCTTCGAATCCACCGCCCGTTGGAGTTGAGCCATGCGTATAGCACTTATTGGAATGGGCGCCACAGGCTTGCTGGCACTGGCCAAAACCTTTTCCATGGCCAAGCGTCAGCCGCAGATGTCGGTAACCGTACATGCCTTCGATGCCCAAGCTGCGGGCCAGGGCGTTCATCGCGTCGACCAAGAGAATTACCTTCGCCTCAATACGGTGGCGGGACAACTTTCGATGTTTGAGGACAATGACTTCTCACTGTTCTCCAGGCACGCGTTTCGCCCCACGCTCTATGAATGGTTGGTCAGCGAGCATCCCGAGGCCATCAGGGGCGAGGAGGATCGCTTTGCCTTTTTGCCACGCAAATACCTGGGCTTGTACCTGCAGTGGTACTTCACCCAATTGTTGGAGCATATGCCCACCAACGTTAGGTTCGAATCCTCACGCTGCTTGATCCACACCATTGAGGAGGAGCCGGATGGGCGCTTTCGACTGCTCGCATCGCCGCCCGTGATCGGAGCCTACGACACCTTGCTGCTGTGTATCGGCCACGGAGTACTGCCCGGCAACGAGCCCGTCACTCCCAGCATCAAGCCCTACCCATTGCCCGCAACACTTGAAACCATCGCCAGCGGTTCAACGGTGGCCATTCAGGGCGTAGGGCTGA
Organism: Pseudomonas sp. LBUM1649; assembly: GCF_059716155.1. Lineage (NCBI taxonomy): Bacteria > Pseudomonadati > Pseudomonadota > Gammaproteobacteria > Pseudomonadales > Pseudomonadaceae > Pseudomonas > Pseudomonas sp. LBUM1649. Next base: position 2,415,612 of record NZ_CP166807.1, on the reverse strand, counting down.
CGGCCATGGACGTGGTGGCCGCCTTGACGACTGGCCGTGGTGGCACCTTTGAGCAAACCGTCAACGGGCTGAAGTACGTGCCTTCTGGCCAGGAACCGGTAATTCACCTGTACAGCAACTCCGGCATGCCTTATCGGACAAGGCCGGAAATCGACAATGCGGTGATTCGCCACCAGCCTCTTCTACTGACTCAAGCGACCATTGACCAGATTCGGCGCGAAGCGCGGGACCAAAAAATCGATTTTGAAAAACACCTGCTGCACCTACTACATCAGGAAATGAAAGCGGCCTACTACTGCGCCTGTGCAAGCCTACATGAAAACAGCGACTATACCTATCAAGTGCGATACCACAAGATCTGGGCTCAACAGCAACAGGCCCAGGCCGCCGGAAAACTGTCCGACCTCTTCAATCGCCTGGCCGAAGAATATGGTCCATACCATCCGCAGGAGGTTCTGCAATGCAACCCGCCCGATGACTTGACCGAAAGTACCTATCCACTGTGGTTTATCGCCCAACTACAAACCGATATCCATGACAGCACCAAAGGCTGCCGGCACAGCCCATTGAAGAAATCGCTGGAAATCTGGCGCGACCTGCGAAACGAGCTGTGTTGTGCCATCGATTACCAAGGGTTGGACAGCGATGCACATCAAGTTTTTTATACCCTCTACTGCCCGCTGATCAATAGAATGGTTGCTGGACCACAAAAAGAACGCCACGCAGAGTTGATTGCATTAATTCAAAGTGGAAGTGTCAATATCCTACCTGGCTATGACGCCACTGACAGTTATAATCCAACAACACAAAAACACACCCTAACACTTAATAAACCCGCACAAAAACGTTTTATATTCGAACACCTGATAAAAGCTAATGTCAGCGTGCAGCGCACTCAGCATGAGCTGCACTCCCTACTAAGTTCCATTACCGAACAGCCGGCTTCATTTTCGTCCCAGGCATACAGCGACTTTACTTCACACAATAATCCGGGCTTCGTACATTCGCATTTGCGAGAGCGAATCTACGTATTCGGCCCAGCACTGGAAGGCTCCAGTTACTACAATCACTATGTGCCCTCCACCAACCATTCACGCATCTCATCGTCGCTGGAAAAATGCCTGAACAACGCATTCATCTACTACAACCACTGGTTCAGTGAAACATTTTAGAAACACAAATCCTCACCCCACAACCTGACAAGCGCAAAATAATACTTATTTACAAACTTGCACAAGTACAATTTTGAGATCATGGTACACTATATAAAAACACTCACCCCATCACTTCAGATAAGCATTAGATTATCAAATTTTGCTATCGCCTTGCTGCGAATAAATCACAACAGAACGAAAAAAATTAACATCTACAAGGGAATACCAATACAACACTAAACCAATAATACTTAATCGTCCTTCCGGCCACTTCTGGCGAGCACTTTAATAAAGCCGTTTCATCCCCGCTCAATTGCGGCGGAAGCGGCTACCTTGATATAAATGCATTCATTGATTCATAGTTATGGGTCGCGCAGCGGTGAAACTACAACAAGGGACTAAACAATGAGCAGAGCAATGCCATTATTATCGCTCCATATATTTGTAGAGGTTTGCAAACATAACAGCATGAAAAAGACCGCCGATATACTATGCGTCACCCCAGGTGCTATCAGCCAGCAGATAAAAAGCCTCGAACACCGGATGTCCGTGAAACTGTTTGAGCGATCCCATCGAGAGATTAGCCTGACTAGCGCCGGCAAAAACCTGATGGACCAGTTGGCAGCCTCTTTCAAAAATATCGAGGAGGTATGGGAAGACTTCAAGTTGTTTCGAAGCAAGTCTGCCCGGCTATCGATCAATACCAGCGTATCCTTCGCCAGTTCCTGGCTGATTCCACGACTCGCTCGGTTTCAACAGCATTGGCCAGACTTCGAAATTAACCTGTCGACTTCCCACCATCCGGCAGACCTACGCCGAGACGGCATTGACATTGAGATCCGCCATAACCTGGGTGCTTACCCTGGCCATCACAGCGAAAGGCTGTGGACACTCAAAGTCCTGCCGATTGCGCACCCCGGTTTGGTGAAAAAGGATCGAAGGATCCAGACGCCTGCCGACTGCCTGAGTTACCCACTCCTTCAGGACGCCAGCCGCTCAAACTGGAAACTGTGGCTCAAGACGTACGGGGTGGAGGATAGGCGCTCGCGTCGCGGCTCCAGTTTTACCGATGACCATCTGTTGATCGACGCAGCCATCGCGGGCCAGGGCTTGGCGCTGGTCAGTGATGTATATGCGCTCCCCGCCATCGAGGCCGGATTGGTCGTACCGGTCCTTGAGGCCTCATCGCAAACCGAGGCGGCCTATTACTTGGTGAGCACTCAGGAACAAGCGGACGATTGGAAAATAACCATTTTCAGGAACTGGATAAAAGCGGAGGTCAGCCTGTTTTTCAAAACGACCGAACCCAGCACTTTTTCTCGGCAACCTGATATAACTTGCGAGTAATTATGCACTGCATGATCGATTCGTGGCGGGGTAAAAAAGGTTCTACACTGATTACCGAGAAAGACGCTCTTGATCTTTATGAAAAAGAATTCAATATTCCGATAACCGTACACCGTTGGCTTGATGACCTTTATTCAATTGTTTAGCCCTTTCAAATAACTGGTGTGCATAGCCAGCGCACATGGCTTACGATTATACACAAGTAAGTCTGTAGACTTCTGACAAACAGGATCAGAGCAGGCATTACGCTTTCGATGTGAAATGACGATATCAGCGGCAAAAATAATATGAGTCTTGCGAGACTACGATCACGATTTTACCCTTGCGGCCAACTCCCGCAGGAATTGCCCGTAGAAGAAACACACCTTGCGATGGACGCCCATAGCTGGACGGCTGACTCAATCGCTTGTTGATTTGTGGTAAGTCAAATCTCAATCGCTGCGAATACATCCGTCACCATGTCTGCGACCGCTATTTCTCCGTTTAATCTAAGGGTTGGTTTAGTCAGTTGCTTGAGCAGCTCATGCCTAGGCCTTCTACGACCTGCTCGGCTACCTGCTTCATAGCTTTCAGCCCATGCGAGAAATTTTTGTTGACTCTCATACATATCGCCGCTAAGCAAAATTCGCCGGCCAAACCGTTGTGATTCCCGCGACCTCAGGCGCTCCATTCGCAGTGCCGTTGGAGTGTCAATAAACACCACCAAGTCAGCGTTTTGAATCACCTCAGCCCCCCAGTCATCTAATGATCCGGACAATGACCAGGGGAAATCTGCTAGCGCTCGTTTCAACAGAACAAGTCTTTCTTCAGGCGGGCGTGATTTCTCAAAGGGAGGATCCGTCGGGTACCAATAATAGTCATCGACATCAAAATGAGGCACGTGAAGCCTGTCAGCCAATGCTGCTCCAAACGTGCTCACTCCTGCGCCCGAAGCTCCGCTGATGTAAATCCGTTTGCTCAACGCTTGATCTCCTGTCTTGCGAAAAAATCAGCTGGATCTCGCTTGATAATCAGCCTTCATCTGGAAACAGGAAGTCTACCTCGTAGATACCCCGCGCCGCGCGGACGGTCACGGGACGTGTGACCAGCCTCAAATCACTCAATTCCCATGTGAGCCAGCCGGCCTCAAAATAACTTGCACAGGCCGCTTGCATGTCAGCAAGGACAAACGGGCGAACAGCTTTAACGCGCACGATTGCGACGGCAATACCGTCATCGTCTTTATCACCATCGGTGTGGAGAAATCGCCCGTTTTCGACAATCAGGAGATCTTCGGAAGGATCCAGATCTGGATGCCAACGACGAATTTCGAGGGTTCTCTCCCCAGAAGCGATTCGACCGCCATTTGGCCGTACAATAGATAAAGCCTTGATGGTTCTCTCCTAAAAATCAGACATCTGGAAATAGTCGCGTCGACAGGATGTAGTGGTCTCAGGATATCGGCGCCGCGCAGCTCGGCAAGCACCACACAGCCTTGGCGCATGCTGTAGCGGTCATCGACAAAGCAACATAAGCAACGCCTTCTGCCGTACCGGAGTGACCAATGATCGAATCTATCGAGGTGTCGCTCATCAAGCGCTTCGCTGCAAACACCGCTGGCCGGGATTTCGCGGTGGGTGATATTCACGGTCACTTCACCCGATTGCAGGCTGCTCTGGATTCAGTCGGCTTCGATCCTGTCGTCGACCGCCTGTTCAGCGTCGGAGACCTGATTGATCGTGGACCTGAGTGCCGAGACGCTCTGGACTGGCTTTTCAAGCCATGGTTTCACCCGGTGCGCGGCAACCATGATGACTTCGTGGTCCACTTCGACACGTGCGACGTCGTCAGCTGGATCTGCAACGGCGGGTCATGGTTCACCGGGCTGTCGCCATTCGAGCAGCAAGCGTTCGCGTTGCAGTTCGCCGAACTGCCGATTGCCATCGAAATCGAGACGCCTGGCGGATTGGTCGGGATTATTCACGCCGATTGCCCGGTACCGTCATGGGATCAACTGCGCACCGAACTGCAATCGCCTGAGAGCGACAAACAGCTGCGACTCGTGCAGCTGCGCTGCATGTGGTCACGAACCAGGATTCAGGTCGGCGATACCGGCGCCGTCGAAGGACTTCGCGCCCTGGTGGTCGGCCATACACCACTCGAGCAAGCTGTAGTGCTGGGCAACGTGTACCACATCGACACAGGCGGCTGGATGGACGGTCATTTCACATTGCTGGATCTCGCAAGCCTGCAGTGCTACCCGCTGATTGATCCTGAACTGGGTTTCGATTGGGAGCGTTGAAAGCCTTCCGCTTTAGACCAGACACGCCGTTCGTCCAAAGCCTGGCACTCGCAATGCGCCGCTATCTCTCATGTACAAGCACGGACATTCCGCGCATCAGAACGGAGAACCCGCATGGACATTAACGAGAATGCACTGGGTAACAGGTCGCAGCAGGACGTAACGCGAACAACGGACAACGAAACCGGCCATGACCCAAGGAAGGATGAGCCCGAGGTGCCATTGCCGCCGGACGATGAAGCGCCTGTCGATGAAGAGATGACAGATGTGGATGCCAATAACTCAGTGTCGAGTGAGCATCCGGTAGCAGGACAAAACGGTCGTGTCGATGATCCTGACGCCGACCCACAAATGAACGATCAGGACGAAAATGAAAAGGAGGCTCGCGGCGTACCGGCGAGCGACCCTGAATCAGGTGCCTGAATCTAACTCACGCCCATGTCGAACCCGGTTACGGAGTACGGCGCCCTTTAGGCTACTTACATTTCGTTAAGCCGTTAGATATTGTCGTCCTAGTCTTCTTGATCAATCGAATCAAGATAGTCAAGGTCATCATGTTCTTCGTCTTCATCGTCAAAAATGCCTTGAGCGTCTTCTTCAACCCATGGTTCTTCATCGTGGAATTCATGGTCGAGCAGATGGTCGTGCTCGGGCTCTGGAATATCAATCTCATCGCTCATCTACATTTCCTGCATTGACTGAACTGCGCATAGGGCATCTGTATATGCGTGCCCTGCTCCTCAGTCAATACTCAGACGATGACCGCTAATTGGACACTGGGCCTGGAACCAGATTGAGCAAATGCGCTTCGGCCTGCAGAACTGCCGCAAGCTCGGCAGAGACTCCGCGCCATCGTGGACCGCTCCTGAAAATCTTGAAGAGGAAGCAGGCGTAAAAAATCGTGAAGGCATGCAAAAGCTGACATCGCGAATCCTCTGTGGAGATTTCAGCGTAGCATCGAGAAATAGTGCCTGAGGGGTTGGTGGCCAGCGCGCCCATCCCCATAGAGTTCGGGCGAGAATGTCGCGGTCGTTATCGATTGCAGTCAGCACTTTTCTCCTCGCGGAAAAAAGCAGGCAAGTGGCCGGTGCGTAGTTTTTTTAGAGATCGAGCCAGTGAGGAGGCATGTATCATGCCTTCCCCTGCTCGGTGAGGATGTGGTCAATCTGTCAGGGATCAGAGATGACATGGTCGCGAGCAACACGCTCGCCCGATGGCACTCACATTGCGACTCAATTCCACGAATTTATAGCGGCGCCGCGCTGAATTACTGCACGTTGGATGCAGAGCCCCGTCGTTCTGTCGGCTTTGATGGCCACCCTGCGGCGCCATTAATACTTTTCGATTTGGCCCTTTCTGGTGTGGCCGACACGGTCGTGCTGCCATACACGATCTATCTGCAGAACAACCGCGGAGATATTCCAAAGGCGCGCTTCGAGTGACGCCCTCGTTGTGGGCATCTGGCGTCCATGGACTCTAAACCGCCGGCTTGTTTGCTGGTGCGAGCAGGTTAACCAGGCAATTCGGATCATCGTCGATCACGGCCGCCGGTTCTTCGGGAAATGGCAAGGGTTTAGCCACGGTGGAACACTGAAGGATCTGGTCAAAGTGTTTCGGGAGAATCTAAACGTCGATCAAGCGAGCTGCCTGGTGCGAATCGATGGTTGGAATCATTCCAGATCCCTGGTGTTCCGCGATCCACTTCCTAGCCAGTTCCACGTCGAAGCGCCAGCAGTGCGCTTTCATGAGCATACTCTTGACCTAGCGACAATATGGTCGCTAGAAATTCAGTCGAAACAGAGTTCGCCAAAAATTTTTGATTGGGGAAATACGATGCTTTTCCCAATTCCGCTGCCACCAGTCATCCTCATTCTTTACCACCGCTTCAATATCGCTGCCGGTTTCAGAAGCCGCATGCTGACGAAAGAGCATTGGAAATACGCAGTGCTGCTTTATTTTCTTCTTGAACACGACATCTACCGGTGTGCCATCGTAAGAAATGTCGGCTAATACCTGACAACCTTCCCGAGAGAGAATATAGGCATGAAGCGCTACGACTCTTCCGCGAGCTATAAAGGGAAACCACGTCAACCAAGTTTTACCCATGCTGTAGCCTAGATGCAGAGCCTGAAACTGATTTTTTCGAATGAACCGATTGATCCAACGAACAGGTGTGCGGTTAAACTCATATGGCTTCACATCATCTTCAAAAATCAACACGCTATGAAGACCGTTTTTCAAGGCATCCCGCGCAATAGCCTGGTGCGATTCAAAGCATCCCTGGACAGGATCTTCATTCTTGCGGGCTATATGAAAACTGATGGGATTTGCAATCAGCGAACCTACTGTATTTTGAAAAATCTCTCGTCTATCCACTCTCGCTTCGAGAGATATACAGAATACAGCGTCAACATCAAACCTAATTTTGCTCACCATCAGTTCCTAGTTATTCCAACACTTTGGAGGTTTTCGATTATTTGGAATTTCCCTCTGCAAAAACCCTGTAAAAGAAAATTAAAAACGCTCGCATTATCACACTTCAAGATATCCAGAAACGTTTACTTCTATTCCCTGCAGAATGCGAACCGACTTCGCCTCTTTTGTCTGCCTTTCCAAAGCGTAATTAACGGAACTCTTCCCTGGTGACACGTGGCCAATCTTCGCGAATTAAAATTGAAAAGAGCTCTCTACGTTTAATCCGGTCAAAAAATTACGCATCCTGCTTATCAATATTATAAAAACTCTATTAACAGTACTGTCTAAGTTGCCACCCATTTTAGACATCGGCAAGATCCGTGTCACGCTGAAAATACCCTGAAACCTTAGGGCCCTTCGCTGCTCTTCCATCTCCTTTTGGTCATGTTGCCGTCGCCCGGGACGAGGACGGCTGGTGGAACCACCGGGCATGTCAGATTTCGATGAAGACCTGGGCGCCGAACCAATCAAGCATTTGCTGTTTCATTCGGGTCAAAAAGCTGGTTATACCGTTCCAACGGACCGCGCTCGCACCATCTACTCAATCACCGAAATTTATGCAGGAAAAGCATCCGATTTCAAACCGGAGAGCTCATCCTCTGGTAGCTATGCTGCTTCCGGCCTTTCACTTGTCACATCCATAGCCGCCTGCGTGGCGCTCCACTCTTGCGCAAATACTGGAGTCATCGGCAACGGTGTCAGTGGCACCATTGCATCAGGTTCAATTAACTCCGATTCGACTGGAAGCCTACAACCGAGCTCAACACAAGCAGCAAATCTTGTAGTACACAAGGTGTGCCTACCTGGCATGGGTTGCGCTAGTTCAGCTGCAACTTCCAACGATCCATCTGTGACGCTCGCAAAATTAAAAGAGATGAACGCAAGTGAGCGACTGCCAAAATCCATCAGGCTGATGAAATACATGATCCATCCGTGCCGCACTCGCCTGTGGCACACCTACCCTGCCTCGGCAAAGCAGCGCGGCGAGCCAAGGCTGCCGTGCAAATGCAACACGTCAGGGCAGCCGCGCGTTCGAGCAAGTCATCGACGTTTTGAGTGACAACGGTAAGCCTGTGTACCTGTGTACCTGTGTACCTGTGTACCTGTGTACCTGTGTACCCGTGTAGCCAGTTTGGCTATCGCCATGTGCGCGGCGTTCGGCTTTGCCGCCAGCACCTTGGCGCGCCGCCATTCGTACCATCCCCACACCAGGGCGGGGTCATTGCGAAAGGCCTTGGCAGTCGCCAGGGAGGCGGGGGCAAAACGCTCCCATAGCCCGGTCAAGGCATCGCGGAATGTAGGGATGCCACTCTCTGCGGAAATACCGGCACCCGAAAAGACAACGACACGAGTTGCATCGCGCAGCTGGTGAGCCTGGAACTCCATAATGACCTCCTACGCTCTACCGCTGCCCGAGCCGCAGCAGATCTCAGTGAACTATGGGATGACCGTCATTATCAGCTAACGGACGTGATAGCCAATCATGAACAATGCCCGCTCCAGTTCCAGCAGGGTCACTGATCGCCCTTGAGCGGCGAGCGACAGGACCACTTGTTGCAGGATACGGTTGCTAATACGGACAAGATCGGCCCAACACTCGGTTCGGCTCGTCGCCACGGTGCTGGGCTTATAAAGCGATAAAAAATCGAATCCATCACGCGAGGGGTCACGCGTTTCCATCTTGTTACTGGCCGTTTTGGTGTTCGGCCCCCAGCGAAATCCGAGGTCGGGCGGTACGGTGGAACGTCGATTTTTCACCAGCCAACAACGCGTCAACAATCCCAATGCCGCGCCCACCCGCCCATCGTAGATGATGATGTTGTGCGGATCTGCAGCCGCGTAAATCTTGGTCATCGCGGAATTCATGAGCAGGTTCTTGCCGTCAAAGGCTTTCAGCGATTCAGTGCATTGCGGGCGAAGCAGTTCGACGGCAGAGAGGATTGAGCGGCACAAGGTTTTGGCAGCAGCTTGCGCCTTGACCCACATCAGGGAGGCGTCGTCTTTCTTGCGAGCGACACCACCCCAACTGAATATATTCTCGCAGGCTGTTTGTGCAGCAATAGGATCGTTCGCCGCGAGTGCTTGATGAAGTCGGGTCGCAATACTGGCAAAGTCATCAGGTGCCAGCTTTTCAGGCCAGGAATAATGGTCAGCCGCCTGAGCCAGGGTCAGACACCACCAGTCGTCACCATTGCCACGCTCTTTCCAGGATTTCCAGGAATGATGCTTGCTGGTTTGATAGCGATGTTTGAAAGATCCTGGCGCCCCACCCCATAATGCCCCCAAATGATTGGCGAAAGCCAACTGGTCAGGGGTCAGGAGTCTTGGGTGTTTGTCGTCTATGACTGGTTTTATCAGTTGATGGTCGGTCACGACAGCCATTGGCCCTTTCGTCAGCCAGACGCAAGTGGGGCTGTTCGGATTGATACCTACAACCCCCAGTCGCTGCAGAATCGCAAGTACATAGGTAATGTTTCGCTGGCCGTATTTCCCCGATGGGAGCTGTCGGGCAGCTTTGCAAAGGGGCCCGGCTTTTTCATGGTCGTTATCAGCCCCGATCACACACGGATTACCTGCATGATGATCGTTGGCGTGCAGATACTCCAATGCCGCTTCGAACGCGACCTTGCGAATAACCACCCCTGTCTTCCCGGCCTGCACTTTGACTCGCTCAGGCGTCACGCTTTCAACAGCGAATGAAGAACGTTGCGAGGGTGTTCGAAGCGGTCCCAGTTCGCCCAACGTTGACCACAACGATGAGACTGTTTGAGCTGCCAATTGCGTCATGCTGACTTCCTTGCCAAATCCAGGGTCGAATTGATACCGACGAACACTAAGTCGGCCCCTGCCCCTTGCGCAAGAACTCATTCTCCGCCTCCATCGCCTTGTAATGCCGATACACCTCATACCCTTTTTTGGCGATGACAAAAGCGCCAACGGTGGCCAGAATATTTTTCAGCACCGTCCTTACTCCCCTGATTGGATGCTTTGAGCATGCTCATGGAGTGCGACAGATCGCGTCGCCCCCAAAAGCATCACGGATGATTTTTTGGCCTGCCAAGGCTGTTGGACTCATACCCGCAATGGACGGGGAGCCACAGGCATACTCTGCTTACTCACCATCCTCATATTCGAGGTATTCACTCTGGAACAAGTCGCAGTGCAGTGCTGGTTGCGAGCGATACAGCCGATAGCTACCGTGCTGAAAAACATAAGTTTGCAGCTCAAGAAACTCGCGGTTGCCACTCGACCTTTCGAAAGTCACAACAAAGGAAATCAGCGGTCGACTTGCCTGCCGCCACAGGCTTGCAGCTTTGTCGATCGTGGCGGCAAGGTTCTTCTCGGCACTGTAGGAGATAAACGTTGAGAAAGCGGCAGCTTCATGGTTGGACAGCAATTTTTCGATCTCGCCGACATCGTCCCTGTGCGCCTCGCTCCACTCCCACTCCACTTAACAAGGATCCGCGTGTAGATCCAAAACTTTAATAAGTGATAGCCTATCGCCATGCCGCGGCAAAATGTGTCGCATGGCTTTTCCCGAACGCTCAAGCACGGCCCCAACCAGCCGATACGGTAACGATGCTCAAGGCTAAGCAGACCTCCTCAGCCCCAAGGAAAGATCTGGAATGGACTACCAGTCGCTCAAGACCCGCCACCGCATCGAACGTGACGCGCACCACCCCAATCTTGCGCTTCGGGTTCACCGTGCCTTGAGCTGGCTCAATCGTGCGGAACAGGCAGAGGATGTGGACGGTCGTTTCATCTTCCTCTGGATCGCCTTCAACGCCGCCTATGCCACCGATCTCGATGAGTATCATCGGTTGTCCGAGCAGGAAGCATTCAAGGCATTCCTGCAAAAGCTCTGCCTGCTGGACACCGAACATCTGATCGAAAAACTGGTGTGGTCGCAGTTCCCTGGCAGCATCCGTGCGCTGCTGGACAACCCTTACGTGTTTCAGAGCTTCTGGGATTTCCAGAACGGCAAGATCACCGAAGTCGTGTGGCAAGAGCGCTTTCGCAGCGGCAAACGCACCGCGCATGCAGCACTGGCTGACCGCGATACAGCGAAGGTGCTGGGGGTGATGTTCAACCGCATCTATACCTTGCGCAACCAGCTGCTTCACGGTGGCGCCACCTGGGAAGGCAGCGTCAATCGCATCCAATTGCGTGACTGTACCAACCTGCTCGGCAAACTTGTGCCGCTGGTGATTCTGCTCATGCTCGACAACCCGAGAACACTTTGGGGCGACGCCTGCTACCCGGTGGTCCAGGCGTAGCACGCCTATTCGCACTCCAAGCCTCTGCACAAGGATATTTCCGTGCCTTCAGCCAAATCGCATTCAACGGTTAGCCGCCAGTGGGAGCTGCTCAAACATCTGCCCAAATGTGAATCCGGTATCACAGTGACCGAGTTGCTGGCGCGTCTTGATTCTTCCGGGTTCAAAATCAGCCGGGTGGTGGAGCAGCCGGCCGAGCTTCGGACTCAAATTTAGCCTGTATTTTCGTCATTGCAACAACGCACCGATAGCGGTGTGTTGAACCCTTCACAAGGAGCGTCAACGTGTCTGAAATGCTCATCACGTTCGGTATGCAACTCGATGGTCAACGGGCAACCCGGGCGAGTAATCAGCTGGGCGCTTTGACGGTCGGGCCACAGGGGTTTCTGGATATTCTGGAAACCCAACTGGGCCTCACGGCACACCAACCTTGTGCGGCGCAGCGTACAGCGGCGTATCGGGATTGCCTGGCACACTGCAACAACGCACAGCGATTCTACAACGCCAGTTTTTCCGCCGATGAGCTGGGTGTGGCCGCTGCGTTGCTGGCCTGGCGGGATGACTTGTATCTGTACGGTTGGGATGGGCGCGTGGAGGCAGATGCCAGCCAGCGCCTGAAGGACCTTACCGAGGTAGAGATGAAAGCCCGCGAGGTAGTCGCGCTTTCGATTGGGCAACGCCTGCACAATGTTGCCGCGGCTCTGGCTGTTCGGCAACCACCGATCAAGAGTGTGTTGCTGGCTGACGATTGGGAGGTGTACCCACTTGGTTGGCAAGCGGTGCTGCATCATCTCCCACACGAGCGTCTTGAGGTGCCCGTGGGCACAGCGCAAGGCTTCCTGGGCCAGTTGCAGACGCAACTGCGCAAAAGCATTGCCGGTGAGCGCGTGACGCCGATGCCGTGGCAAGAGGACGGCACGGTAAAGGTCGTTCAGGCACAGACTCGAGTGTTGGCGGCGAGCTGGTTGAGTCGCTCGCTGGATGAAAGCGTAAAGACCTTGCTGGTAGCCGGTGCCGAAGGTGGCTGCCTTGATGGTCATTTGGTCGGTGCAAACCAGGCTCGCCATGGCCTGAATGGCAGCAGTGATTTGCGGCCGGCCCTGCAGGTATTGCCTTTGGCAATGGAGTTGCTTTGGGCGCCATTGAATTATCCGGCGCTATTACAGTTTCTGACCCATCCGATCTGCCCGATTCGGCTGTTTGCCCGTCGGCAGTTGGCGACCAAGGTATCGAGTATGCCGGGCATTGTCGGAGTCGAATGGGAAGCAGTTTTGGAGCGCATCGCCGAACACTACGGTGCCGAAGCGCCTCGTGTACGGACATCCATTGGCGACTGGCTCGAAGCTCCCACGTTCAGTGTTGATGAAGGCGCGCCGCTGAGCGAAGTTCTAGTGCGTGTTCAGCGCTTGCTGGCGTTTTTTCAACCGCGGCTGGGCCACGAAGAACCCGCACACAGCCTGGCTGCTCGGACGGGTTATGCGCAGTGCGAGGCTGCTTTGGAATCACTAGAGACACTTCAACTTCAAGGCGTCGAGCGGTTGCGTCCGCGACAATTGCAGCAGGTGATCGAACAGACCACTGCAAGCGGCACGGATAATCCGTTACTGGCCGCCCAGGTCGGCGCTCATTTGACCGTTTCCCGCCCGGGTGCCGCCATTGAGAGCTCGGACAAAGTAGTGTGGTGGAATCTGGCCATGCCGGCACTGCCTGCAATTTCGCCGTGGTCCAAGGCGGAACTGCTGCAACTCGCAAATGCAGGAGTGGCGCTGCCCGACGGTGGGACGCTGCTGGCTCAAGCGGCCCAAGACTGGCTACGGCCTTTACTGGTCGCGAACCGCTATCTAACACTGGTGCTGGCGCCGCCACACGAAGAAAGTCACCCACTTTGGCAGATGATCGAAGCGGTTACTCAGCACCCAAAAGTACATGCGCTGGAAGACCTTTTATTTGCGCCCGGCCTCTTATTTCAAACACAACCATCGACCCCCCTACCAGTGCGCAAACGATGGTGGAAGCTACCGACAGACGTGCCGCTGGCTCTGCCAGAAAAAGCCTCTTTCTCGAGCCTTAACCTGCTGCTGTTCAACCCTTACCAATGGCTGCTGCAATACGGAGCCAAGATTCAGACATCCAAGAGTCTTAGCCTGAGCGACAGTTTTCTTCTGAACGGTTCGCTTACCCACCGATTAGCTGAACACTTTTTCAGCAGATCCGACGCGTTGACCATGGACGCGGCAGACTTCGCCACATGGTTCTCGATTCATTTCCCGCGCGTGGTGCGTGAAGAAGGGGCAGTGCTGTTGATGGAGGGGCGCGGTGCCGATCTGTCGACCCTGCGCCACCGAATGTTGCGTGCAATGACCCAGCTGCGAGCGCACTTTGCCAATGCCAATGTCCGCGTCGTAACCGCAGAGCAGGCGTTGGATGGGCAATTCGCTGGAGGCGCTCTGGCGGGTTCTGCCGACCTGGTGCTGACCACAGAAGACGGGCATCGAGCCATCGTCGACATGAAGTGGGCCGGCGGCAAAAAATATCCCGAACAACTCAAGGCGAACCGTCATTTGCAACTGGCGATTTATGCCGAATTGCTGCGTCAGGAGACCGGCTCATTGCCGTCCGTGGCGTATTTCATTCTGGAGTCCGCCCGCCTGCTGACACCGGATGACCGTGTATTTGCCGATTCCGAACGGGTGCCCGCCTCTCCACCAAGCACCACGCCCGAACTCTGGCTGAGCTTTACCGAGGCCTGGAAATGGCGTCAGGCGCAGATCACAGCGGGTCTCTTTGAAGTGGCACTGGAAAGCATTGAAGAGGACGAGGCTTCGGCCCCCCCCGAGAAAGCGATGCCAATGGAATACCTCAAGGAAGCCTATAACGACTACCTGGCCCTGGCCGGATGGGAGCAATGACAATGCCTAAGAACGCGCACATCACTTTTATCAGCGCAGGCGCCGGCAGCGGAAAAACTCACCGGCTCACAGAGATTCTGCACCAGGAATTGCTCAGTCAGCAGGTCCAACCTGCGGGCGTTATTGCCACCACCTTTACACGAAAAGCGGCGGCCGAACTTCGTGAGCGAGTACGCAGCCATCTGCTCAAAAAAGGTGAGATTGGTTTGGCGACCTCTATGGGGCAAGCCCGGATAGGCACCGTCAACAGCGTATGCGGCCAATTGCTTGAGCGCTTCGCATTTGAAGCAGGCATGCCACCACAGCAGCGAGTCCTGGAGGAGAATCAGGCGAAAGTGCTGCTCAATCAGGCAGTAGACAGGGTCCTGCATGGCGAAAGCATGAACACCTTCCTTGCCATCGCACGCCGCCTTGGCCTGGAAGTCACCCATCAACAGGGCGACTATGCGAGCAATAACTGGCTCGATGAACTGCGTCGACTGTTAGATCAGCTACGCACCAACGACATCGACCTCGACCTGGCTCGTGGCTTTGCGGCCCGCAATGCCGAGGACATGCTAGAACATTTCCCCTCAGCGACCAAAACCGACTTGAGTGGCGAGCTCCTACGCATCATTCCTGATGTACTTGCTCAACTGGTCGCTACCAACAGCGACAAGAGCAACACCAGGACGTATGTATCGTTGCTCACTGATTTTCAGCGCGAGCTGCGCCAAGGCAACGCCCGCTGGAGTGACTGGGCAAAGCTGGCGAAAGCGGCTCCAGAGGCCAAGCTCAAACCGCTGATTGCGAGCCTGACCGAGACGGTCGAGCGCTACGCCGAACACCCGGATCTGCATCGCGATATCCGGACATATCTGAACCAGGTGTTCACCCTGGCCATCGACGCTTTACAGGTGTACAGCCAGAGCAAACTTGAGCTCGGCGTGCTGGACTTTGCTGATCAGGAACATGCATTGCTTAAGCTGCTAGACAACCCCGCCGTGATTCAGGTGCTGGAGCAAGAACTTGATCTGGTCATGGTTGACGAGTTTCAGGACACCAGCCCAATGCAGTTGGCGGTCTTCTTGAAGCTTTCGCGCTTTGCCAAACGGGTTTACTGGGTAGGCGATATCAAGCAGGCCATTTATGGCTTCCGTGGCAGCGACTGTGCATTGATGCAGGCCATCCTGAACGCCTTGCCCGAACTGGGTGGTGTGAAACAGGTGTTGCCCAACTCATGGCGCTCACGACCTGAGTTGGTCGAACTGGCCAACGAAGTATTCAGTCAGGCGTTCGCCAACAGCTTGCCGCCGGAGGAAGTCCGGCTGTTACCCACCCGCGAGGATCAATTGCCCGGGCCCGCCTTCGCCAATTGGTTACTCGATGGCAGCAATGCCGAGCAGCAGGTGAGTGCGTTGGCCGAAGGCATTGGCCAACTGGTGAAAAACCGGCATCAGGTATTCGATAAAACCACCAACGAAATCCGTGACGTCCGGCTAGGCGATATCACTGTACTCTGCTACTCCCACAGCAACGTCGCGAAAGTGGCTGCCGCCCTCGACGCGGCTGGCATGCCCTGCTCCACCGCACAGCCGGGATTGCTGGCTACCGCAGAAGCAACCCTGGCGCTAGCATGCTTGCGTCGCTTGAATGATCCCTCCGATACCCTGGCCACCGCGCAAATTGTCTCGCTGGCTGAAGCCGAAGAGCCAGAGATCTGGGTTGCAGAGCGCCTGCGTTATTTAAATGCGGGTCATCCAAAAGCGCTGTGGCGCGAGCAAGACGTCGACGACTATCGGGCACACCCTTTGGTTGCGGCAGTGGCGCGGCTCCGCGCTGACCTCCCATTGCTGACGCCTGTGGAAGCGTTGCAACGCTTAATTGCTGAGTGTGACTTACCCTCGCGCGTCACGAGTTGGTCGACCTCGCCAACACAGACTCAGAAGCGCATGGCCAACCTCGACGCAATAATCGACTTGGCGCAGCAATATGAGGACCTCTGCCGAAATGGGCTAGGGGCTGCATCTATCTCCGGGCTAGTGCTCTGGTTGAGCGAAACGGCCAGCGCCAACAATGATGCATTGGCCACACCGGCGTTGGACACCGTTCAGGTGATGACCCACCACGCCAGCAAAGGTCTGGAATGGCCGGTCGTCATCCTGATGGATTTGGCGCGCGATATTGGCGACCGGTTATGGTCGGTCTCAGCTCAATCCAATAGTGCATTCGATCCACATCAACCATTGCATGCCCGCTTGATCCGCTACTGGCCATGGCCGCTAGGCAAACAGAAAGCGGTACCGCTGAGCGAAACGTTCGAACAAACCGCCATGGGGCTAGCGTGCCGGGATGAAGCTGTTGAAGAGGCAAAACGCCTGCTCTATGTAAGCATGACCCGCGCCCGCGACCTGTTGGTCATTGCCCGTTCGAATAGAAAGATCACAGGCGAATGGCTCGACACTGTCCAGGCACCCTGGTTGATGACGCCTCCCGGGCTGTCGACTTTGGAGTTGCCAAGTGGAAAAGAACTGCGCGCAGATTGCCAAACGCTCACTGCCAGTGATTCACCTGAGCCCGTGGCATTGATTGAACAGAATCTGCACTGGTTTGCCCCGATACAAGCGATCCAGCCTCGTTTGCCACTGGGCTTCCAACCGTCCAGCGGTGGCGCTCGCGCCAGCAACTCAGCCCGCAATACATGCCAGATAGGCACTCGCATCGCCTTCCAGGGCAGCCCGGAAATGAGTGCATTAGGAACGGCCATTCATGCCAGTTTGTGCCTTTCATTCACTGACCCCAACTGCCCCCTGACCTTGGACGAAGTGCAGCATCTGTTGCAGAGCTACGCCGTGCACGAGCACGTGAATGCCAATCAGGTCATCGCACAGCAATCGGCCTTGCATGCCTGGATCGAATCCCGCTGGCCCGAGGCCAAAGCCATGGCTGAGTACCCGGTGCAACAGTTGTTGGGCTCGGGCCAGGTGCTGAATGGACGGATCGATCTTCTGCTCGACACAAGCGATGGCTGGGTGCTGATTGACCATAAATGCAACCCAGCACCCCACACGCAGTGGGAACGATTGGCCGAGGAACATGCAGGTCAGCTTGATGCATATGCCCAAGCGATTGAAGAAGCTTCGGGTCGGCCTGTATTAGCGGCATGGCTCTTTCTGCCGGTGGCGGCCGGAGCGATTCAGGTTTTTTAGCCGACGGTGTAACTCCACATTCGCGAAAACGCCCCATCACGGCGGTCGGGTTAGTCCTGACCGCTGACATCACAAGGAAAAAGCATGACGTTATATGAATCAATACTGCTCGAATTGCGCAACGGTGTGCTGAGCGAACCCTTTGAAGTACAGGAACTGACCAGCGAGCGTCGTCGGGTCATGTGCCCTGTTGAGCAGAAGCTGGTTGAAAAATACCGGATTGGATTCGAATTTTTTATGGGAACAACGATCAGAACGGCCATCGCCAACTATGCCCAAGACGAGCAGACGGGAGCCGGGGGCTTCAATGTCGATCAAGGAGCCGAGGCAAAGTACCTGCGAGTCAAGCCTGGCGTGTACAAAGTCAAAGTACTGGAGCGTACGGAGTAGCCGCCAGGCTGAACTTCAAGTACAGAACGCGCCGAGCAATCGTTTCACTTTAGCCACGGCTACTTCCAAGGCCGTGGCTTGCTCCATCTGTACAGTCTGACCTTTGCAACGCGGGCAAACTTCAGGACAGTCTTCGTACCGCAACACGTCACTGAGCGGGATAACCGTTTGGTTCCAGCCACAATCTTTGCATCGCATGGTGAAAGGACACATAGGCCTGACCATGGAAACTCCTCAATCTGCGGGCACTTCCTGCAGCGTACGGCATGGTGCGACAAGATGAGTCGTTCGCTCGAATCACATCCAACGCCCAGCAATGTCATGCACCCGCCTTTGCATAACCAGCGTCGCAGGATGACCTAGAAACCTCGCGCTATATGGCTTCGCGTCCACAGATATCGACAGTCCTTGCACTCAAATTCCTGGGTCACTTCATGATCCGTCACGGTCACTTGCCGCGACTTGCGCTGCCCGGTCAGCCTGTCGTTGACAATGCGTTCTACAGATCGGACCTGGTAGACCGCTTCATGGTAGCGGATCAGCTTTATCGCTCTGTGGTGACAGTTGGGGCATTCTTTGTTTTTCTGGTGTTCGATCCATCGGATCTGCAGATGGGGAATGAGCCAGCTCGCGGCACTGAGCATTCCAGCGATGATCAATTGGTCCGTCAACTTCACCGAGAACGTCACCACCTCGAACGCGCCAAGCACGCACAGCCCACCAAAAAAGCTGCCCCAGAGGACAGCACAGAGCAGTCGAAAATTGCACAACTGCTGGTAACGCGACTCGCGGCGGGCAATCTGCTCAGCGAACGTTGTATCTACAGTCCGCACGGCTACACCCATGACGGCAGACAAATATTCGCAGTCATCGAATGTATTGTTATAGAACTGCTGAGCCTGCAACTGCAGCTGCGCGCAAAACTCGTCTGAAAGAACCGTGTACTCATTATTCTCGGCGTATCGAAGCTTCAGTTTCAGTGCTTTGGCATCACACAGGCGGCGAAGAGTCTCTTGAGAGGGCTCGATGAAGAACATACCGATTTCGTAAAAATTGCTTCCACGATAATCGCTGCTTTTGCTTACCTGGTACTTCAATTCCAGCCGTTGACCGTCGATCAATAGGGTCAATTGAGAGGGCACCCAACAGCCTGAGCGAGAGGTCTTGATCTCGACATCAAGAATCATGCGGTCTGAAGCAGGACGGATATTGCGGCGCCACGAGAAGGTGATTTCATTCTTGCCAGCACGATGCCGGCAGTGGCGCAGATGCTGAATCGTGGTGAGGCCATCGAACTCATCCTGTTCGACGGATACAAAATCAGACTTGATATCCATCAGACTTCCCTTACTGACTGCTACACATGGGTGATATTCGCTACAAATCGAATTCGTAATGAGCACTTGGCTGCCGGGCGTCTTACGATCCTGCATTCGGGTTCTTGGCGCGTATCTTCGCCAGCATGTCGTCCAGCTGAGCAATCAAATCATCTGCGCTGATCTCTACAAACTCCCCGCATGATGCGGCGATGATCTTCTCGGCAAATTCAGCGCTGTACTCTGGGTGAGGGTAGTCCGGGTCAGTCTTATCGATTGCTGTGTAGCACCACTTGCCGCCAACTTCCTGGCCCATAAGACTATCGACCTCCTGCAGGCCTAAAAGCGTGGACTGATACTGGGCGTTACAAAGGTCCGGGAACGCCTGCATCACGGCGCTGCTCAAATCACCGGCGCAGATGCCGTCCACGGCTAGTTGGGTAATGCAAGCCTGTAACGGATTCATCTTGTCCATCGTGCACCTCAAACATTCAGAGATACCTCCCCGCCGGGCGGCGGGGAGGGAATGACCGCTCAGGGTTCAGGCTGCCAAGACTGAGCGCTGCTCGCCCAGGTCATAGCCGATCATGAAAAGTGCAGCTTCCAGTGCGCGCAATGGGTCGTTTGGAGTGGCCACGTTTTGGAACCGGCTGCCAGCCGCACCTGGATGAGCCAGAACGGAACTCAACACCCAGCTGGCGCGCATATTCCACATTGCGTGTTGTTGTCCTGAGCGCAGGCCCTTGAATTTCAGGCCGCCAATACCAGGGTCGCGACGTTTGGGAGCGAGGGCATTTTTCCCTTCCTTGGCGGCCGCCCAAGGAAAGCGCAGCGCTTCAGGTACCTTGCAAAGCCCGTGGGCCTGACAGTACTTCACGACCATCCAGCCCAGACCTGCAGCAACGCGGCTGTCGTAGATGATGAAGTCCTTGCACAGCAGCGAATACACCTTGGTCATCCCGGAGTTGAAACGAAGCTTTTTCGCACGCAAGACAGGTGCTTGATCGTCGCCGGCGTCTATCGCCGCTTGTACGCCTTTCAACATGCGGCCTAGACCTGCCTCGTTCGCCTTCAGCCAGTCCGCGTTGCGGGCCGTTACGCCACCCCAACGCATCACGTCGATGGTTGCATCAAGAGTGCGCGAATCGCTCCCTACGGCGCTAATCAGGTCCTGACGCAGGGTGGATAAAGCGATCCCGTTGCTGCTGGAACACTTACCGGGATTAAAACCCAAGCGGGCATTGCCCGGGTGATTCCAACAGTACTTTTCGAAAGCGTCATACAGGCTGCTGCACGACCATTTCTGATTGGTTTTACGATTGACGTATTGATGCTTAAAGCGCGATTCTGTATCGAGTTCGGTCGCCAGCCAGTGGATGAATTCAGGAACGTGAGAGAGGGTCAGATAGGTTTGACGGCACATGAAATACTCCTGTGGGCTGGCGCTTTTGATCGCAGAATTGCTTGCCAGCCAAGAGATCTTCCCAGAAGATAAACCCACTTTTTGTCCATGAGCTTCAACGATGATAAATTATCAGCGGCGCCGAACTGCCTTGCGCAAAATCCTCCAGCGAAACGGACAGTCCATGTCGACGGCGGAGCTGCACAAAGAGCTGTGCCAGTGGTTCGACGATCAAAGTCTCACTGTAAAAACCACCCTGCGCGATCTCGAGGCGCTGACCGTTGCCGAGTTGGTAGCCAAAGGCGAGGATGGTCCGGACAATAAATCAAACTACTGGAAATCAGGTCGAGGCAGCTTCGACCTTACGCTTTCCCCTACCGAAGCCATGACATTGGCGGCTATTTTCGATCATGCAGAGCGCTTCGGCTTCAAACCCCACACTGAACAACTTGTCGAGCTACGCGAACACGCAACCACGGAAATGACCAAGCGCTCCGCGCGTACCCTGGCGTGGACGAAGCGGATCACTACCGGGACCCGGTTTACGCTGCTTAGGCCGGGTAAATATGACCCTGCACACCTCACCAGTATCCAAGAGGCCATTCTGGCTGATGCCTCACTTGAAGTGACATATTTGCCAAGAGACGTCGGCGACGTCGAGTGTATTTACTTACTCAAACCCTTGGCACTTTCATATCAGGATTCAAACGTCTACCTGTCAGCATACGTACTCGAGGAGCGTTGGCCGCAAGAGCATCTACCTGCACCAGGCACCCGCCGCGGCAAGTACAGCAGCAATGGTTCCAACACGCTGTGCGCACTCATGCTCCATCGAATGGTGGAGGTCAAAGCGAGTTGGCTGGAAATACCTGACCCGGATAACTACGACGTGAATTCGCTTGAGGCTCAAAAGCATCTCATGACGATACACGGCGATGGTCCCATCCAACTCAAACTACGTCTTGGCCCCAACCTACAAAATCGGCTTACCGAGAACCCGCTGACTGAAGACCAAGTCGTCGTGCGATATGCCGACGACAAATGGGACTTGAGTTGCAACCTCTACGACACTCAAGGCCTGCGCCTGTTCCTGCTCAGCAATGCGGGAGATATTGAAGTCCTCGAACCCCCGTTAATCCGGGCGCACGTGCGCGATAATCTTCGTCGCGCAGTGAGTGTGTACGCTGGCGATTAATTGCCAGGCCGCAGATCTGATGCAATGTTGCCAGCGGGCTGCAACCCCATCACCTACGAGGATGGGTTGCTGAACCGGCCAAGGAACTGAAATGAAGGTTCCGTCATTTCATCGCTCGATATTGGCCAGATCGCGGACTCGTTCAGAATTTATGCTAAGCCCGCATCCCTGGACGCGCGCGCCTTCAAGTTCAGTCACTCACACATGGCAATAGACTTGCAATCAATCGCGGCAATCGACTTATAAACGTACAGCCAGCCAGCCATCCGTCTGGCAGGCCCACTACACAAGGCAATCTCAATTCACTACCAATTCACTACCAGAACAGTCAAATCGCAACCATGAAAAAGCCCAACCTTTTCAGATTGGGCTAAGTCATTGAAAAATATGGTCGGGACGGAGTGATTCGAACACTCTACCCCTAGCACCCCATAAAGGTAACCCATAATCCAATCCCGTCTAAATAAATCCAAGACAATGTCCTAAAGCACTGTATTCATTGGTTCATCACAGTTTACACAGTCCAACCGCTTCCGATAGCATTCTACCAAAGCCAGCGAGAAACGGTGACCCAACGGTGACCAACTGGAGCCTGGCCTTTCTGGGGAAACGAAAGTGGCGACGATCACCGACAAACAGATGAGCGCAAAACCAGCCAAAGCGACCTGGCTGATCGAGGATGCTCCTCGCGGCTGCGGCCGATTCATGGCTCGCATTCGCCCAAATGGCGAGCGCCTATTTTATTTCAGATACACTGACACCAGCGGTGTGCGAGTATTTCTGCCCATAGGAGCATATGACGCCACTGGCACCGATGGACTTACCCTCAAGGAAGCACGCACTAAAGCTGGAGAGTGGTCACGCCTCTACCAGAGCGGAACTCGCAACCTACGCGAATACTTAGCGGCCTCGGAATCTGCCCGAATCGCAGCCCGAGATGCGGAGTTGGCACGCCTCACTGCCGAGAAAGCAGCTGCGGAAGCCGAGCAGGCTCGTCAGGCTGCACGTAAGACTGTTGCCGATCTATTCGAACACTGGGCTAAGGTTGACCTCATCAACCGCAAAGATAAAGGCGCAGAGGTGCGTCGTATGTTTGAAAAGGACGTTCTACCTTACTTAGGAAGTCTGGCTGTAGCCGACATTAAAAAAAGCCACATCACAGTAGTGACCGACGCCATGCTAGCCCGCGGAGTTAATCGCGCTGCGAAAATTGCCTTTTCCCTGATGCGCCAAATGTTCCGCTTTGCAGTGGATCGCGACTTGATTGAATACGATCCGAGCGCCAGCATCCGCAAAGCCAAGATCGGTGGCAAGGATGTCGAGCGCGACCGCGTATTGAGCGATGAAGAAATCCGCACCTTAGCTAAGTTAGCCCCCAAGGCCGGATTGCTGCCTTCCACCGAGGCCGCTATCTGGATCGCTCTTTCCACCTGCTGCCGTATTGGCGAGCTGCTTGGCGCACGTTGGGAGCATCTAGACTTGATCAAGGGCTCTTGGCTGATTCCTGTCGAGAACAGCAAGAATGGAAAACCTCACAACGTCACTCTGTCACCGTTCGCCGTCAAGAAATTTAAGCGTGTCCGAGAGCTTAATGGTGCCTCCACTTGGTGCTATCCCAATACGGACAATACTGGCCCAGTCTGTTCCAAAACGGTTACCAAACAACTGGGAGATCGACAACGCCAACCAATCCAAGGAGTGATGAGCAACCGGAGCGCTAAAGCCCAAGCATTACTTCTAACTGGAGGAAAGTGGACACCACACGACTTGCGGCGGACAGGGGCCACAATTATGACCGCGCTAGGCGTACTGCCCGAGGTGGCTGAGAGATGCCTAAATCACACTGAAGAAAACAAAGTCAAAAGAACCTATCAGAGACATAGCTACAGCAAGGAAATGCAAGAAGCCTGGAGCATCCTAGGATGCCACCTTGAAAAGCTAAACCTTAAAATACTTAATTGACAAAAATAAATGCAAGCCATGAAAAGCAAAACCAGAATACCTGAAGATCTAAAAAATTTCCTTATGAAGGATACCCCGAAGTCCACGAATAAGAAAATTCTCGCTTTTGACTGCATGTGCGCTGATTTTTTTGAGCAGTCCAATGGACCCTCACACTATCAGACTTTAATCGAAAAACAACAAACATCAATATCAGAGGGCAGATACACCTACGAGACCATCCTATCGGGAGATAGCGACATTCAAAACAATCCACACGACTCACTCCTCAGCCTATCCCACCACAGCCGACTAGCACTTACTTATCGAATCCTGGCAGAAGATCTAGAAGAGCAAGGCATGGACGACGAGGTGGTTATTGCGATTACCAGTGCCTGTCTACACCTAGGAGCTAGCATCTCTAGCTTCTTCATAGAAACAGGCACAAAACTAAACACCCATTCCAAAAATAAAGCTGCTGCACAAGAGAAAAGCAAAAAATATAAAAAAACAGCAGAGTATTTCGCTCACATAATCAGAGAGAACGCACCTCTCAACGGCTGGAGAACAAGAGAAAATGCCGCAAATAAATTAGCGGCAGAAATTCAAATTTTCGAAATAGAAAACGATTCAGTCACATCGAAAGATCCGACTTCTAAACTTCTCCGCTGGATGCGAGAGAATGAATCGGTCAAAGCTGCAATCAATGAGACCCTCAAGAAAAAATAAAGAGGATCTCACTCGCTGACTGACATCAATGCACAAACGGCCCTGCCTTGCCAAAACACCTTCCTCGCCCTGGCACATCAGCTTTAAGCAGGGTATCCGCACTGAACAGTACAGCGAGTTTCTCCCTTATGATCCCCAACCCTAGATCATCCACTTCTAAAAACTCCTCGACCTCTGAAGATCCACTGCAA
This sequence comes from Pseudomonas sp. LBUM1649, assembly GCF_059716155.1. Taxonomy (NCBI): domain Bacteria; kingdom Pseudomonadati; phylum Pseudomonadota; class Gammaproteobacteria; order Pseudomonadales; family Pseudomonadaceae; genus Pseudomonas; species Pseudomonas sp. LBUM1649. The sequence goes on along the minus strand of NZ_CP166807.1, from coordinate 2,390,817 downwards.
AAATCATAGACCTCAACAGTACACGGAAGCTTTCCATTGGGCACACTCAGCTTTTGTCTCCCCTTACGCTCCACACACTCACAGAATTCACGAACACACCCCTCATCAACAAAAAAAATAGCTCTCGCATAAAACCTATCACTCAATCCAAATTCAACCCTCCAAATATATCCTCGCAACCCAGCCGGACACTCTTCCTCTACCAGCCTCAAAAAACCGTCTAAATCTTTCCTTACAACGTCAGCAGATGGCAAATCCTGCCTATCGCCCCAGCGGCTATAAATGTAGCGTAATTCCACAGCTACCGAACAAATACCCGAATACTTCCAGAACATATCATCTAAATATTTAGATACACTCGATAAATTTTTACGAGCACCACGTTCCAGACACCTTGAAGCTTTCTTCAACTCAGGAATACCATACTTTTCCTCAATACCATCGAGCACAGCCTTCTCAAGAAACCTAAGGTAACCAATCTTGCCACCAAGGGCCCTTGATTCATGCGCTTCATCAGAAACAGACGAATCCACCACCACCTTAAATATACGAATGTACGGATGTATTCTTGCCCCCTGCAGAGCATCCAAAATCCCTTCAAAATCATAATCAACAATTTGTAACACCCTAGAGCCAAGCGGGGTAATGCACAAATCACCTTGGTTTCCGGCTACAACCAATGCCTCGCGAGCTATAATCCGCGCAACAACCTGAACAATCTCACAAGCATCATCCATCAAGCTTACATCAGGCATAATTACTGAAATAAATCTTTTTTCGTCACCAATCAGACAAATCCGATCAGCAACCAACAAATTCATTGTCGATGTTTTCGTTAAGCCCTGAACAATCACCTATTATACCCCGCTCTCACCTAAAGACTCTGCCCTCATCCTGATCCACTTATCAATACTGCTCTCAAGCCAGCCAACCGCTGACAGACCAATCTTGAAAGGCTTAGGAAAATCTTTATCGTAACGAGGAGAACTGGGGTTAATCCGATCGTATATCGCTGCCCTTGAATACCCAACCCTCTCTTTTACTTGCCATATCCGTAAAATTCTTTCACCGTCTTCCACAATTAAGCCCCTCCGAAATGTCTTTCGGCACAACCTTATTGCGCAACCTTTCTCGGGTCTACTTACGTCCCATGGCACCTGTAAATTTTGCCCCCCCTACCGCCATTTCGTGGCTGCCACAAACCACTCAGATAGTTAGTTCCCGCGCAAAAAAGTTGGTTCTCAACCGGTCCAACGACGTAGATCCACCTTTCCCACGCATACTCCCCTCCCCGCCACCAAGCTCAGAACATCGATTCAACTCAAATAAATTTCAGCCCTACATAACTGCCATGCCATCACCACCAAGGAGGTTCGCCCCATGTCATTGCAGTGTCCTCGCTGTCATTCCCCCAAAGTTGCCTCTTTCCATCACGCCATGAAAATCGGGGCTGCCATCGGCACCGTAGGCGGTGCCGCCCGTGGCGTCAGCGCAGCTCTAGCCGGTGGTCAGGCTGGTGCGCTCATCGGCGCTATCGCCGGGCCTGTCGGCATAACCCTCGGCTCAGTGTCAGGTGCCATTCTCGGCGGCTTAGCCGGCGGTGTTGGCGGCTGCGCACTCGGCGCCCAATTGGGTGAGTCGCTCGATCGCCACGTCCTGGCCCACAACCTCTGCTTGCTCTGCGGTCACCGCTTCAACCTTCCAACCTGATCTGATCACTTTCACTTCTATCTATTACGTCCGTTTTGGTGCTGCGCCTTGCGCAGCATTTATGCCGGCGTGCACCCAAAGGAAATACCACCATGGCTCATCTCGTCGAAACAATGGCCTACGCTGGCGCCACTCCCTGGCATGGCCTTGGCAATCAGCTCACTCAAAACCAACCCATCGAAGTTTGGCAACGCGAAGCCGGCATGGACTGGCAGATCCAAGAAAGCCCGGTGCACTTCAAATCGAGTGCCGCCGGCCACCTGGGCGCCATCCATTCCTTCCCCGAACAGAAGGTGCTCTACCGCTCCGACACCAAGGCACCGCTGTCGGTGGTCTCCCAGCGCTATCACACCGTGCAGCCTCGGGAAGTTTTGGAGTTCTACCGAGACCTGACCGAGGTCTCCGGCTACGAGCTGGAAACGGCCGGCGTGCTCAAGGGCGGGCGCAAGTTCTGGGCGCTAGCGCGTACCGGCCAAGGTGCTGCGCTCAAGGGTAACGACCAGGTCAACGGCTACCTGCTGCTGGCAACATCCTGCGACGGCACCCTGGCCACCACGGCAACGCCGACCACAGTGCGCGTGGTGTGCAACAACACCCTGACTATCGCCCTTGATGGCACCAGCCGCGCGATCAAGGTGCCGCACAACACCCGCTTCGATCCGAAGGCAGTGAAAAAGCAACTCGGCATAGCCGTCGCCGGTTGGGACGAGTTTATGTACCGCATGCGCGCCCTGGCCGAGCGCAAGGTCCAGTGGCATGAGGCGCTGGGTTTCTTCATGAATGTGCTGTGCGAAACCAACCCGACCGGTGCTCTGCCGGAAGTCCTGCCCAACGAGCGCGCCCTGCGCAAAGTTCAAGAGCTGTACGAGGGTCGTGGCCGCGGCAGTCAGCTGGACTCGGCACGCGGAACCGCCTGGGGCCTGCTCAACTCCGTGACCGAGTTTGTCGACCACGAACGGCGGGCACGCAGCAACGAGTACCGCATGGACTCGGCCTGGTTCGGCCAAGGGGCGCAGATCAAGCAACGCGCCCTGGATGCTGCTCTGCGTCTCGCCGCCTAACAACACTACTCATCAGCCGCATCGCCCGGTCAGCTTAATGCTGGTCGGGCGTTTTTATATCTGCAGGTGAATACGATGAAAACAACGTCATTGAACAGCCATACCCGCAAAACCCGCCCAGCCCTGCGCCTGGTCAGCACCAAGGAACTGCCGCGCGAGGACTGGCTGGCCGTGCGCAAACAGGGCATCGGCAGCTCGGATGCAGCCGCCGCCGTCGGCCTCAATCCGTACAAGTCGCAGTTGGAACTGTGGCTGGAGAAAACCGGTCGTGATACATCACTTCCCAAGCTCGACCCGCAGGATGAAGAGAGTCCAGCCTACTGGGGCAATGTGCTGGAGCCCATCGTGGCCTGGCATTACAGCAAACGCAGCGGCAACCGGGTACGACGTATCAATGCCGTACTGCAGCATCCGAATCCCGAGCTGTCCTGGATGCTCGCCAACATCGACCGCGAGGTAATCGGCGCAGACGACGTACAGATCCTCGAATGTAAGACCGCCGGCATAAACGGGGCACGCCTCTGGAAGGAAGGCGTACCCGAGTATGTAGAACTGCAAGTGATGCACCAACTCGTAGTCACCGGCAAGCAGGCGGCAGATGTGGCGGTGCTGCTCGGCGGTCAGCACCTGGAGATCCATCGCATCGAGCGAGATGAGCAGATGATCGCCCGCCTGATCGAACTGGAGCGTAAGTTCTGGACCTACGTGGAAACCGATACCCCGCCGCCAGCCGACGGTAGCGCATCGGCCGAGGCGGCTTTGCGCTGCTTGTACCCGGAGGACAAAGGCCAGACCGTCGACTTCAGCGGCCATGCAGGGTTGGCGGCGGCCTACCTGGAGCTCAAGGCCGTGCGCCAATCCATCGGCGAGAAAGAAACGCGCGAGGCCCAGCTCAAGCAGATGCTGCAGCAGGCCATGGGCGAGGCCACCCGAGCGGAGTTTTCCAGCGGGTATATCAGCTGGAAGAAATCCAAGGGCAGCACCGTGCTCGATGTCGAACGCCTACTGCAAGAGAAACCTTACCTGCAGGTTCGCTACGCCAAAACCAAGGAAGGCAGTCGCCGCTTCCTGATCAACTGATTCCGCTACCTCTCACTTCCCTCCCCCTTGGCCAGTCCACGCAGTTCGCCCTGTGTGGCTGGCCTTTTTTCATTTCCAGGAGAACCATCATGTTGAAAGGCTTAGCCCTGACGCCCCCTTTGCTCGGACGCATCTCCATCGGCAAAGTCATCGAGAAAAACGGCAAACGCCTGCCGGAGAAAGATGATCAGTTCACCATCACGTCCCAGGTGCAAAGCAGGGATGGCTGGCTGCTACACCCACTCAACGACGAACTGCGCCAGAGCAAGGAAGACAAGCTGCGCAGCATTCCTGTACGCCTATTGTTCAACGAACCGGAACTGAATTTCCGGGCCGACTACACCCTGTTCGACCGGCAGTCTGGCAGGCCGTTGTGCGTGGGCAATGGCGAGACCTGCAAGCGTGCCACTCAAGACGGCATGCAGTCACTGCCCTGCCCCTCGCCGGATGCGTGTCCATTGGCCAAAGGGGGGGCCTGCAAGCCTTATGGTCGGCTGAACGTACTCATCGGTGATGACGATCCGCTGGGCAGCTTCGTGTTCCGTACCACCGGCTTCAATAGCATCCGCACTCTGGCCGCTCGGCTGCATTACTTCCAAGCCATCTCGGGCAACCGCCTGGCCTGCCTGCCGCTGGAACTGCGTTTGCGCGGCAAGTCCACCCGGCAAAGCCACGGCACGCCGATCTTCTACGTCGATATCACCGTGCGCAGCGGCATGAGCATGGAGGAAGCATTGCTCGCCGCTCGGCAGCTCGATGAAGCCCGGCAATCTGCGGGCTTCGATCAGGCCTCATTGGACAGCGCAGCGAAGCATGGGCTCGGCAACGGGGCGTTCGAGGACAGCGAGGAAGACGGTGGCGCCGTGATCGAGGAGTTTTATTCGAGCACGGATGCCGCCACCGGCGCTGCCCAGAGTGACGAACCGCAACCGGCACCCAACTCACTCGCGGGCAAGCTGGAAGCGCTCGCCTCGCACGGCAACTGATACCACTCCTGCCTGGGCTGAATGCATCGGCCAGGCAGGCTCTTTCGGAGAGCCGTCATGACCCTGCTTCGATTTCTATTCTGCCTATTCATTTTCATCGGGGCGCTGGCTGCAGCAGGCGTACTGGTGCTGAGCATTCTGCTAATGCTGCGTTTCCCGCCGTTGCTGGTCGCCGTAGTCCTTGCGTGCTGGATTCTGAACCGCCTGTGCAAGCTGCTGCGCGCATCCGGCCAGGACAATCCCACGAGAAATCCCACATCGCAGGGGTGACCTCAGCAACCTTTATGAGCGGCCAGACAGGGAATGGCCGCACTTAACCCATCAGGAGAATGAACGATGATCGGACAATGTTTGATCTGCGACTCAAGAGCCGTCCTGACCCAGGAGGCCGCAAGAGGCATTGCCCTGCTGGCCGGCCTGGCCGATGGCGCGCTACGAGGAGTTCAGGACACGAATCAGGGCACGCAGGATCGCCTCGGATACAACTCGCTACTGAGTGGGCTGGCCGCCATCGCACCGACTTACCCATCGGCGCTGCGATTGGCTGAGGATGTCGCCAAATATCACTTCGCAGGCTTCGACTGTCTGTGCCTGCGCTGCGGCGCTTTATTCGATGAGGCGGTGAAGGAAGCTTCTGAGCAAGCGCCTCAGCCGCCGTAAAATAGCAACTCAGTCACGACCGAGCCGGTCAACAAGACGCTCCACCACACCCATGACGAGTGCGCGGTCATCCGTATCCAGCGTGGACAGCAAATCGTAGAGCCTACGCGCCTGGTCTTCTGGGCGTAAACTGCCCGCCGTCAGCAAGTCGGCGGTTTCACAGCCAAAAATTTCCGCCAGTTCGACCAAACGCTCGATGTTAGGCATGACGATCCCACGCTCGATACGGGATACGGCCTCGCTCCCAATCCCAAGCTTTTCCGCAACCTGCTCCTGACTCAGCTTGCAACGAGAACGCTGGCGAGCAATTGCTTGACCAACAAGCTCCGCCAGCTGCTTCGATTCGGTTTTTGACATGCCACCCTCCAATTCAACTTGGATGGTTGGTCATCAACCTATTGACATGAAGGACTTACCAAACCGAGACTCAACCCAAAAGGTTGATATGCAACTTTTTCTCTAAAACACTATCTCTTGCAGGGAGCTCAGAAAAGCCATGATCGTCGTAACCGGTCTGAATGAAGCGCAAATTGAAGGTCTCGTGAAAAGCAAAGCGTCCTTCGAGATCCATGGCCTCAGGGGCAACTTCATGGCAGGTATCAAACTTGTCGAAACTAAGATTGAAAGCCAGGGACTGAAGTGTCGAGTCACAAGTGATGTGAAAAGTACTGTGGTACAGGGCGGCGCACTTGGTGCTGTATTCAGCGTCCTGACAACACCTGCAACATTGACCATAGCAACATTGACGGCCGTAGCAGGTGTGGGCCATGTGCTAGTCACTTACAACCCCGACTACGAAATCCTCAAAGACTACGTCAATAAAAAGCTCAGGGTCACGTACAAGAAATAGCTCTCAGATAGTTACCGAAAGCGACATTGATTGCCCCACGACACGCCGGGGTTTGCCTTCATCATCGGCCGTTAAACGGCCTGCTCTTATTTCGCCCTCAACAAAAGCAACAAACTGGAGAACCCATGAAACGGATACTCAGCATGCTCCTTCTCGCGTTCTGTGCTCACGCCACCGCCTCCGTGGACTATTACGAAGGCAACGGCCTGTTCTTCCCGGATGAGACCTCACTCAAGGGCCTCCCCGAAGCCATCCCATGTAACATGAAGAAGATCTACACCGGACAGACCATCTTGAACTGTACTTGGCTGGCCAATGCGCGCTACGTGCTCCTGTGGGATTCCCAGCGTCAGCAGAACGTCCGCTACAACAACCAGATCAGTGGGATGTGTCAACGTGGCAAGTGCCGCGTGAGCAACGCAATGGTGGGTGAGTGGAACCAGGACATCCCGTTCCTGATCTCGATGTGGTACCGGATCGGGACCAGCACGGATGGCAAGCCGGTCGCCTATCGTACCGACGCCTCTCGCCAAGTGTCATACGCGGAAGCAGGTAGTCTGCTGATGAAGTTTTACCTCGATGCTGGTGTCCCGGACAATGAACTGGTCTCGACCTTCGACAAGCGTTACATCGGTGGTTGGGCAGGGTGGAATCAGGAGAAGGGCGGAACTGCATCAGCAGCCGCGAAGACACCTTCTGCTCCCCAATCCGAATGGCCAGAAGTCAAAACCGCCTGGTGCAATCCGCGCATGGATGATGACTGTTACATCAACAGCAAAAAAGTCCCTATTGCCGAACTGGGCAAATGGTTGCCGGACATCAGCGAATCGAATGCCGATCAGCAAGGCGGTCACTGTGAAACCATCCTCTGCTTCGACAAAGACGACCAGCCGATGGGCTATCTGTTGCAATAACTAGCCTGAGCACTGCGGCACAGGCTAGAACAGTCGCCTTGCTAATTCTACATAGGGGGCATGCGCCCCCTATTGACTTCACTTCAGTATTTATTTTTTGGTCAAGTACATAGCCGTGTTCATGATGCTGCGCTTTCCGCTACCTTGGACTCAGTCGGAATTGCCCGTTCGCTCTTTGCGTAATTGCATGGACTTGACCACCTGTTTGCATTGCCACTGACCAGTCAATTGCATCCGTGCTGACCAACCGTTTGCATGCGACTTGACCGGCAAGCGCCGTGGTGATGACCGGCAGAGAACGGCAAAACGCGGCCAGTGGATCTAGGCTTGCAATGGAAGCCTCCAGCCATGCGAGACAACGATTTTTCTTGAAAGGGTGGTGTTGAGGGGGCGGCTGTCTTTTCCCACTATCGTCTGCTTCGATCGATTCTTTTAGCCACAGAAGTAGATATCTGCATGCACCTCCTGAGTCAAACTTTGTAATAAATTTTGTGGTTAGAAAAATTGCAGGCACTGTAGGATTGTCTCCCCCAATTGACATCAGGTCGACATGAACACCCTTCTGGAGCCTCCCAGTAGCTCTTTTCAGCGAAGCCTTCACCTCCGTTCAGATTACGTTTGCCAGCGCACGTCCCGGCTTGTAATCCCGCTCAATCCAAAAATACTGTCATTTGCTGCTTCAGCAAGTCTCCTAGCGCATACGTTCGCAACAACGAGCATTGCCGCCCAGTCACGGTCGCGTCGATACCTGCTGCCCAGAGCGTCTCCACATTGTCAGTCTTTGGTTCTTAACGGAAAGCCCGTAGCTTTGCTAGGCAAACGTCTGGCCGACTTAAAAGTTAACTCTTACACCCGATATCCTCGAGAGACTGAATAATTCCCTATGGAATGGATAGCTGATCCCACGGCATGGCTTGGCCTGCTCACACTGATTGTGCTGGAGCTTGTGCTTGGCATCGACAACCTGGTGTTTATTGCCATTCTGGCTGACAAATTGCCACCCGAGCAGCGAGACCGTGCACGCGTTATTGGCCTTTCCCTTGCCTTGCTGATGCGTCTGGGGCTACTGGCGAGTATCTCCTGGATGGTGACGCTGACTCAGCCTTTGTTCGAGGTTTTCGACAAGAGCTTCTCCGGACGTGATTTGATCATGTTGTTCGGTGGTGTGTTCCTGCTGTTCAAAGCGACCATGGAGTTGCATGAGCGGCTCGAAGGGCACGTTGCTGAACGCTCTAGCAGTGGAACCTACGCGCTGTTCTGGCCCATCGTGGCGCAGATTGTGGTGCTGGACGCGGTGTTCTCGCTGGATGCGGTTATTACTGCCGTGGGTATGGTTGAACACCTGTCAGTCATGATGATTGCTGTGGTGATCTCTATTGGCCTAATGATCATCGCCAGTAAGCCGCTGACTAATTTCGTCAACGCTCACCCAACCGTGATCATGCTGTGCCTGGGCTTCCTGATGATGATCGGTTTCAGCCTCACTGCTGAAGGCTTGGGCTTCCACATTCCAAAAGGTTACCTGTATGCAGCGATTGGTTTCTCAATCCTGATTGAGTTGTTCAACCAGGTTGCTCGATCGCGTCGTAAAAAGACCTTGCAGGGCCATCGCCCAATGCGTGAGCGCACTGCACACGCCGTTATGCGGTTGGTGGGTGGTCGGCAGTTGGGGGCAGATGAAGTAGGTGAAGAAATCGCTGACATGCTGGGCGGCAGCCCTACCGACGCGGTGTTCGACCGCCGGGAACGCGTGATGATCAGCGGTGTTCTTCAGCTTGCCGAACGGCCGATCCGTACGGTGATGACAGCACGGGCAGAGGTGGATCACATTGATCTGGCTGACACCCCGGAAGAGATTCGCATGAAGCTAATGCATTCCTCGTACTCCCGGCTGCCACTTATCCGAGAGGGGCGAGTCGACGAGCCGCTCGGTTTTGTACACAAAAAAGAACTGTTGAAGGAGCTGCTGTCAGGCAACCAGCCGAACCTCGAAAACATGGCGCGCAAGGCAATCAACTTGCTGGAGAGCTTCACGATTCTCAACGCCCTCGAGCAAATGCGCAAAGCATCGACACACATCGCCTTTGTGGTGAACGAATTCGGCGACTTCATGGGCATTCTCACCATGACGGACATTCTCGAATCCATTGCGGGCGAGCTGCCTGATGCCAGCGAAATCGAAGGCCCCGACATTATTAATGACAGTGGTGGGTACATAGTCAGTGGCGCACTGAACCTTAGCCACCTCCGTGAGCGAATCGGCTTTCGAGCTACTGCGACCGAGGACTATCAGACCTTGGCGGGACTAGTAGTAGCTTATTGGATCGTCTGCCAATGATCGGTGACAAAGTCGAATGGCAGGGCTGGAGCCTGACCGTGGCCTCAGTCGAAGAGCGCCGGGTGACGAAGGTACAGTTACGTAAGGAATGAATGCAAACGAGGCGGACAATTCGGCCTCGTTTGTTTCCAGCACTATTCACCTACAGCAACGCGGAAGTTCAAACTCACACGAATCCCTTTTTCTCACGACAGCTCTGCTGTCCTTTACGCCAAATCGCTCTATTCGTGAATCCATCAGGGGCAATCAACTGTCTGCCTCTGGCCGTCTGCCAATTGTGACTGGCCGGTTTGGGCCGGCTGTGTGAAAACGTTTTAGAGCAGGTTTGACAGTCAGGACTGGAACGAAAATCGCGTTCCTACGCAAATTTCCGGTCCGCTGATTAACCAAACGCTGGCAGATTTTACGTAGCAACGCAGACTTCAAAACGGCGCATGCGTTTTCACACAGCCTGGGTCGATAGGTGCCGGTCTCGACTGTTCGAAATGCATGCGTCCGGCCAATAGGCCTTCCGGATCCCAACGCTAAGGGCGATGGTGTCAGATCATTTTCAACACCTGCATGCGAATTGCCAAGCCTCCTACGGCGTCAGGTGCAACTGTTCGGCGGCGCGCGCCATGCCGCCCTCCTTGGCCACGGACCAGAAATAAAGCATTGCTGGTAGTTGAACATACGAACCAATACTTCGTTAGTAACGAACAATTCGCAAAGAATAAACGATTTTTATTGATGCAACATTCCCGCTAGCATGAGCTCTTCCAGCCCCTCGGTGCTTCATGCGGAGACAGTCATGCAGATGGCTATCCAATGCCGCGGTTTCGAGCTAACCGAGGGTTTCCACCACTACGTCAGCAAGCGCCTGGCCTACAGCCTGAGTCATAACGCCGCCCGTATTGGGCGGGTGATAGTGCGGCTCTGCGTCAGCAACGACCCGTGCGACCAAGTTAAGCGCTGCCACCTTGAACTGCGCCTGAAAGGGCTGCCGGCGGCGGTGGTCGAAGACACCGAGGTCGATATTTACCTAGCCATCGACCGTGCGGCCGAGCGCGCCGGACGGAGACTCGCCCAGCGTCTGGCGCACAGCCAGCAGGATGCTCTCGGTGTCCGCTGGGAGGAATACGCAGAGCGGCCGAACAACGGCACGCCAGAGAAAATGAGGGAGACAATAATGAGTCAAACGCGCGAGAACCGTCCTGCGGCCGGCATAGTCATTGGCTCGAATTCGGACTGGTCGGTGATGCCAGCTGATGATCATGAATGAGATCGAACGCGCGGCCGAACACCTGCACGCCGGCAAGCTGGTGGCCTTCCCCACCGAAACCGTCTATGGGTTGGGCGCCAATGCGCTGAACACCCAAGCGGTGGCCAGCATCTACGCGGCCAAGGGGCGCCCGCCGACCATCCGCTGATCGTTCACGGCGCCGCTGGCGATACCCTGCTGCGGCTAGCGCTGGGTGCCGGAGACGGCTTGGAAACTGGTCGAGCACTTCTGGCCGGGGCAGTTGACCCTGGTTCTGCCGCGCGCGGCGGACGTGCCGGACGCGGTCACTGGCGGTCAGGATACAGTGGCGCTGCGCGTCGCGACCGGCGCTATGCATCTGCATGGCTGGTATTTCGACATGGCCCAGGGTTCGTTGTTGCACTACAACCCGGCGCGTAATGGCTTCGAGCCCAATACTGAAAACAGCGCCGATCCGTCAGGGGTAACGGCATGACCGCCTTGAGCGTCGGCGAACCTTGGATGTGGGCCGCCTTCATCATCTTCCTCATCGCCATGCTGGCGCTGGATCTGTTCGTCTTCGGCGGGCGCAAGGCCCATCGCGTTTCGGTCCGGGAGGCGCTGGCCTGGGTCATCGCTTGGGCCAGCCTGGCGCTGGTCTTCGCCGCCCTGCTCTGGTGGTATCTGAACGGCACGCTCGGTGCCGAGATCGCCCAGCGTAAGACGCTCGAGTTCCTGATGGGCTACCTGATCGAGCAGTCGCTGTCGATCGACAACATGTTCGTCTTCGTGATGATCTTCGGCTACTTCGCCGTGCCGCCGGAATTGCAGCGTCGCGTCCTGCTCTATGGCGTGCTCGGCGCCATCGTCATGCGCGCCGTCATGATATTCGCCGGCGTCTGGCTGGTGTCGCAGTTTGCCTGGCTGCTCTATGTCTTCGGCGCCTTTCTAGTCATCACTGGCATCAAGATGCTGATCTTCGCCGAACACCAACCTGATCTCGACAAGAACCCGTTGCTGCGCTGGCTGCGCGGTCACCTGCGCGTCACCGACGATTTTCACGGCGAGAAGTTCTTCGTGCGCCAGAACGGCCTGCGCTGGGCGACGCCGATGTTCCTGGTGTTGGTGCTGATCGAGGCCAGCGACCTGATGTTCGCGGTCGATAGCATTCCGGCCATCTTCGCCGTCACCACCGACCCCTTCATCGTGTTCACCTCCAACATCTTCGCCATCATGGGTTTGCGCGCGCTGTACTTCCTGCTCGCCGACATGGCCGACCGCTTCCACCTGCTCAAATATGGCCTGGCCATCGTACTGGTGTTTATCGGCGGCAAGATGTTGGTCATGCCGTGGTTCCACATGCCGATCCAATGGTCGCTGGCCCTCGTCGGCGGAATCATCCTGACTTCGGTGCTGCTGAGCCTGATCTTGACGAAGGGCAAAACGCGAGTCGCGGGAGAAGAATGATGAACGAGACCAAAGCACCTTACATCCTGAAAGCCTCGACGACTAACCGGCCGTGCGGCCCACATGCCTGCTTGGGGGCGCGGGCCAGCTTCTATATTTGTATACAGCGGCCCCCCTGCCGGGGTTTTCCCACGTTTCGTTAGCGAGCCTCCAAGCCCTTGTGTATGCGTATTGTAGTGCTGGCCCTGGTCCTGACGCTGTTCGGCTGCGCTACCCCGTCGGGCCCGCCGAGGGGCGAGGGCGGCGGTTGGTGGTCCTTCTATGTAGTGAATCATGGCCTGCATACCGGGTTGGCAATTGCGCGCCCCGATCTGCTTCAGGTGCTTCCCGCACTGGCCGACGAGTTCGGCGACGGCGACTTCGTTGAGTTCGGCTGGGGTGACGAGGACTTTTACCGGGCCCCACAGGCCACCTTGAGTCTCGCCCTGCGGGCCTTGTTCGGGTCGACGGCAACCGTGCTGCATGTGGTCAAGATTGCCGGAGACCCCAGGCGGCGTTTTGCCGGAAGCGAGGTCATCGAGGTGCAGGTGACGGAGGACGGCTACCGGCGACTGCTCGCGTTCGTGGCCGGGACCTTCACCCACTCAGCGGCGGGCACCTTGGCGGCGCTCGGGCCTGGCCTGTATGGCGAGAGCTGGTTCTACCAGGCCGAGGGCAGCTATTCGCTGTTCTATACCTGCAATACCTGGGTCGCAGAGGCGCTGGCCGCGAGCAGCTGCCCAATGTCGCCTACAGCGGTGGTTACGGCGGGGAACGTCATGTCGCAGTTGCGCCGGGCGACAGCGGCCGGTGCATCTTGCCTGGCTACCCGCTAACCCGCGCCTGACGGCGGGTGTGTATTCCAGTGAGGCTGACACCCAGTTCCAGTGATTGCGACCCATGGCGCTGATGATTCTGACCCACCCAAAATCCTGTTTGCGAAACTGCATCCCACGTGACCACCCGTATTCGTTCCCACCGACCAGCCAATTGCATTGGTGCCGACCACGGTTTGCATCAGGCATTGACCAATGCCCGCCGAAGAAGCGACCGGCAGAGAACGGCCGAGGTTGTGTAAAAACGTTTTTCAGCGCGATTGGAGCCCAGTGCTGGACTGAAAATCGCGTTTCTACGCAAAATCCAGATCGGCTGAGCAGCCGATAATTTTCAGATTTCGCATAGACGCGCAGACTTCAATTTTGACGAAGCGTTTTTACACACTCTGGGCCAAAAGCGGCCCTTCTCGACCAGTTAAATCCATGTCGCCTTAGGGCAAGCAGCCCTACCAAAAGCGGTCGGTGAAATAGGGCCGCTACTATCTCCATAAATGGGGTACTTCACCCACCCAACCGGGCGTTTACCACCTAATTTGGGGAATATTCCCCCCTCCCCCTTTCTCTCGCTTAAAACACTCAAAAACAGCTTGTTAATTAATTTGAATTTTTTCTTCGCCCTATGGTAATGGCTCATTAGTTGCACTACCCCCCTGGTGCCCGCACCAGCTGTCGTCCCGAACTTCATGGAGACGGCGGGACTCGCCAGATTCGGCATGACGCGAGGGGTGAGAAATGAAACGCGGGAAACCACCATGCAGCTCCATCGCCTTGCTGCTCAGGTCAAGCCTGCCCTGTGCGATGCTCCTTACCCTGGCCACCGCCAACGCCGCACCGCTGGATGATTTCGGCCCGCCACCACCGACGGACCCCTCGGCGTTTATCAATCCCCCGGCCGACCCCAAGGCCGCGCTGGATGCCTTGCTGACCTTGCCACCCGCCAACCAGGGCGCGATTGCCCTGCCCAACGGTGTGTTCGGTGACCGGAACACGCCACTGGCCGATAATGTGCTGCCGCCAAACCTGCAAACATCATTCAAAATCCCCACCAACGGCAAGCCCAGCCCATTGTTCGGGGCCCTGCCGTACACTCAGCAACTGCTGTTGCTCGAAGAATTCGGCACGGAAAAACTCGACCCGACACTGCCGGCGCCGCCCCTGACCTTCCCGGTTCCCACCGTCGGCCCGGCGCCCCAGCAGGACCCGAACAACATCGCCCGCAGCGGCCCTTCGGCCGCAGCTCTGGAAGCCTTCATGCGCCAGCCGGGGCTGTACCCGTTTCCGTCACAGTTTTCCAACGTGCTGGACCGCAACCCGTGGAAAGCGCAGATCGAAGCCTTCCTCAACCGCCATCCGGTCGGCTCGCCGGCCGAGGGTCGTCCGCCAGGAAAGGGTTGGTCGCACCAGCGCTGGAACGAGTTCTACCCGCAGGTCGCCTTCAAAACCGCGCAAGCGGGCGCCAGGCTCAACGGCGGCATGCGCGACCGCCGACAGTTGCACAACTACGCCGTCGGTGAGTTCGGGCCTGGCGGGCTCTACAACCAGACCTCGGACACCCCGATCATAACGGGCACCACCAAAGGCATCTATACCCGTTTTCACCCCAACATGCCGGTGCAGAACCACAAGGCGCTATGGACCTTCGACGGCACCTTTCCGCCAAAACTGTTGATGGTGCGGTACGGTCAACCGGTGCTGGTGCGTCACTACGACGCCCTGCCGATCGATCCGTCGGCCAACATGGGTTTCGGCCTGCACACCCTCAGCAGCCACGAACACAACGGCCACAACCCGGCCGAAAGCGACGGCTATACCAATGCGTTTTTCTTTCCGGGGCAGTACTACGACTATCGCTGGCCGATCCAGTTGGCCGGCTACGACACCATCAACACCAAGGCTGAAGATCCGCGCGCGGCGTTCCCCTGCGCCCCGGGCGAAACCCTGTTCGTCAACGACGCCAACCCGGGCCTGAAGACCTGCAACAACGGCACCATCAGGATTCGCGGCGACTGGCGCGAAACCATGAGCACCCACTGGTTCCACGACCACATGCTCGATTTCACCGCGCAGAACGTCTACAAGGGCAACGCGGCGATGATGAACTACTACAGCGCCCTGGATCGTGGCAACGAAGCGCTGCAGGACGGCGTCAACCTGCGCCTGCCGAGCGGTTCGGCGCTGCCCTGGGGCAACCGCGACTACGACGTCAACCTGATGGTGGCCGACACGGCCTGGGACAAGAACGGTCAGCTGTGGTTCAACCCGTTCAACACCGACGGCTTCCTTGGCGATCAGATCCTGGTCAACTGGCAGTACCAGCCGCGCCTGAAAGTGCGCGCGCGCAGCTATCGCTTCCGCATCCTCAATAGCTCGGTGTCACGCTTCTTCAGGATCGCGCTGGTGCGTGAAATCGCCGGCACCGGCGGCGAATTCCCCGGCCCGGCAGGTTCCGGCCTGTCCTATGCCCGCGTGCCGTTCCACTTGATCGCCAACGACGGCAACCTCATGGAACACGCCGTGCCTTTCGATGGCAGCATGGACCTGGACGCCGACGGCGACACGCAAGACCACAACGCCATCCTGCCGACCATAGGCAACTCAGAGCGCTTCGACATCATCGTCAACTTCGCGAAAAACGAGATCAAGACCGGCGACAAGCTGTATTTCGTCAACCTGATGGAACACAAGACCGGCAAGGGGCCGGAAAAGAATGACCTGAGCCTGGCCGATGTGCTGTCCGGGAAGTACAAGGCGGTGCTCAAGCTGGGTAGTAAAGGGCTGGAATGGGACAAGGGCGATCCGGTGGTGGGCAAGTTCCTGCAGTTGGTGGTTCAGCCTTACAGCGGCACGGATGTGAGCATGAACCCTGCCGACTACGAACCCGCCAAACCGGGCAAGGCGGCGGGTAAAACCATGATTCCGCTGACCCTCAACCGTGACGATCCACAGGTGCAGGCCAAACTCAAACTGGCGCGGCATCGCGAGTTCATCTTCGGCCGTTCCAACGGCACCGACGAACAACCCTGGACCATCAAGACCGACGGTGGTCCAGGCTTCCCCATGGACCCACGCCGGATCAGCGCCGCTGCGCAACTGGCCACCGGCCCCACCCCCGCCGGGTTCTCCGGCGACGGCACCCTGGAAGTGTGGAAAATCAGGAACGGTGGCAACGGCTGGAGCCACCCGGTGCACGTGCATTTCGAAGAAGGCATCGTCCTCAACCGTGACGGCAAGGCGCCGCCGGAATGGGAAAAATGGGCGCGCAAGGACGTCTATCTCATCGGCGAGGGCATCGACAGTTCAGTGGACGTGGACATAGCGATCCGCTTCCGCGAATTCGCCGGGACCTACATGGAGCACTGCCACAACACCCAGCACGAGGACACATCCATGCTGCTGCGCTTTGATGTCGAGCATCCGGGCCAGTTCCAATTGATGCCAACGCCCCTGCCCGGCTGGGACGGCGTCACCTACGTCAACTCCGCTGCGCTGCCGACCTTCCGCACTGGCGATAAACGTGACAATAACGAAGGCGAAAACAAAAAACCGATCGCCAACCCCGACAGCGCCATCAGCAACAACGGCCAACCGCTGCCCATCAATGTGCTGGCCAACGACACCGACCCTGACGGTAACCTGCCACTCAAAGTGGTGGATCTGGCGCAACCGGACTCCGGTAAGGGCACGGTCAGCACCGATGGTCTGCGCGTGATCTACACACCACCGGCCACGGTCCCCGCGCCCTTCACCGCGACCTTTACCTATAAGGCCAGCGATGCCAAGGGCGCGGACTCGGCTCCGGCGACGGTGTCCGTGGCGGTCTCGGCAGCGGTCGTCGAGAACCTGATCGTTACCAGCGCTACAGTCACCGCCCGCAGCAACGGCCGCTACCACTGGGTCCTGTCCGGCACCACCTCGCGTGGCACGGGCAATACCATCACGGCGACTGCCACGACCACATCCGGTCCGCTGAACCTTGGCACCGCCACCCTGACGCTTACGCCAACAGGCGCGCGCTGGCAGATAGCGGTGACGACCACCGGCAGTGTCCCGTCGCCTAGCCCGACGGTGACCATCAAGTCGGCCTTCGGCAACACCGTGACGGTGCCAATAGTGGCGCAATGAGTTACAACTAAGCTTTAGCGATGAGGGCCTCATAGGTTTTGAGGCCCTTCTGCTACAAGCGAATTGACAACTTACCTGGCTGTCAAATCTTCAGAAGATCAACCTTAAAAAACAGTAGTGCACCATTAGAGTTTCCTTCTTTGTGGTCGACAAAATGGGTCGTTTGCAGCCCATCGCGACAGACAGAAATCGGCCAGAAGCGGTCAGTCGGGTCGTCGGCCGGCGCCTTCAACCTATCGCCATAAAGCCCCTGGGGAAAATCACCACCCTGCGTATTTCGTCCTCTGTTGATTCTCGTATTGACATATCGATAAATCTCGATATCATCCGCCCCATGGAATTACTCGAAATATTCAAAGCCCTCTCAAACCCTACACGCCTTGAAATCTTGAAAGGCTTGAAGGACCCCGTAAAGAACTTCCCTCCGCAGGATGAAGGTGACGTTCTCACGGTGGGGGTCTGCGTCAGTAGTATTCAAGAGGGGATCGGGCTGTCGCAGTCAACTGTGTCTGGCTATCTTGCCACTCTGCAACGAGTGGGCTTGGTCGAAGTCAGGCGCATCGGTCAGTGGACCTACTACAAGCGCAATGAAGCAACCATCAGTGCGCTTGCCGAGATCATAGGGAAAGATCTGTAATTTTTTACCGCAGGATATCGATATATCTCGATATCCCTTTTTGTCGATACGAGGATATACAATGAAAGCGATGATACTTAAATCATTTGGCGGCCCGGAATCATTCGAACTCTGCGACGTGCCCAAGCCAGTGCCGGGTGCGGGACAAGTCCTGGTGCGGGTACACGCAACTTCCATCAACCCGTTGGATTACCAGGTTCGACGTGGCGACTATGCCGACCTGGTGCCACTGCCGGCCATTACCGGACACGACGTGTCGGGCGTTGTCGAAGAAGTTGGGCCGGGTGTGACGACCTTCGCTCCAGGAGACGAAGTCTGGTACACCCCGCAAATTTTCGACGGGCCAGGCAGTTATGCCGAGTACCACGTTGCGGACGAAAGCATCATCGGGAAGAAGCCGCCATCGCTGAGCCATCTTGAGGCGGCAAGTCTGACCCTGGTTGGCGGGACGGTGTGGGAAGCACTGACCGTGCGTGCAGCGCTCAGAGTGGGGGAAAGCATTCTGATCCACGGCGGCGCAGGAGGCGTAGGTCATGTAGCGATCCAGGTGGCCAAAGCCATTGGAGCGCGGGTCTTCACGACTGTGCGCGAAGCAAACTTTGAGTTCGCACGCAGCATGGGTGCCGATGTGCTCATCGACTACGAAAAGGAAGATTACGTCGAAGCCATCCTGCGGGAAACCGGCGGCCACGGCGTGGATGTGGTGTTCGACACCATCGGCGGCAACACACTGACGCGCAGCCCCGACGTGCTCGCCCAACTGGGCCGCGTGGTCTCGATTGTGGACATTGCCCAGCCGCAAAACCTCGTTCAGGCCTGGGGCAAGAACGCGAGTTATCACTTCGTTTTCACCCGACAAAACCGCGGCAAGCTTGATGAACTGAGCGCATTGGTAGCGCGCGGTCAGCTGCGCCCGCACGTTGGCGCGATCTATTCGCTGGCCGACCTTGCGCTCGCCCATGCCCGGTTGGAGAGTCCCAACAACAGCCTTCAAGGAAAAATCGTGATTGCAGTCGAGCCATCGCTCATCCCATAAGTGCGTACTTTTAACTGTTTAAGTCATTTTCGAGGAAACACCATGATTTATGAGATCGCTCTGCTCCCCGTTCACAAAGAACGCATTGAAGCATTCAGACGTGCATTTGCCGAGGTCGCTCCTTTGCTCACCCGCGCAAAGGGTTACGGCGGCCACTTGCTCTCGCAAGGGATTGAAACCCCCGAGCAATTCAACCTGATCGTGCGCTGGGCTTCACTTGAGGATCACACGCCGGGCTTCGAAGAGAGTGAAGACCATCGGGTGTTCATGCTGGGCCTGGAGGAATATTTTTCGGAAGAACCGAGGGTCTACCATATTGAAGGCGGCAGCTTTTAATACTGGAGAACATGATGATTCGAACAGCACCGTTAGGATGGGTAATGCTAGAGCCTCAAGAGGATTGTGGCTTTAAAGCAATTGGCCGTTGTCGGAAACAGACGTTCATGACCGGCAACTTTCGGCCCAGAGTGTGTAAAAACGCGCGGATGCACTGTCGGCGCGCAGCGCCGACGGTTGTTAGTTGAGTAATTGCTCGCAACAAGTCCTGCGGATCGTCACTAGGGCCTGGGAGCCCCCAGCGCCGCTTCTACCTTGCTGGGTGGCCAAAATACAGACCTCTTCAGGCCGACAGCGCCTTCATTAAACCGCTGGTACCGAGAATTTTCATGACCCGCTTCAAGTTGTAGGCGAGGACGTTCAAGCTCATCTCCGCACTTACTCCGTTCAGCTTTCGTGTTAGGAAATGCGTGGCGCCCATCCATTGTTTGAGTGTCCCGAAGGGATGCTCGACCGTACGCTTACGGACTCGCATCATGTCCGGCGCGTTGCTCAGTCTGTTCTGCATTTCCTCCAGTATGGCTTCATGCTCCCAGCGTCGAACCCGCCGTTCCGTGCTCGGTGTGCACTGCGGTTTCATTGCGCAGCCCCTGCATTTCGAACTCCAGTAACGGTGCAGCGTCAGGCCTTTTTCAACGTTGGTATAGCGCCAGATCAGTGCTTCTCCAGCCGGGCAAATGTATTCGTTTTTTGCCGCGTCATAGATGAAGGCATCGTTATTGAAACGCCCGTCCGCTTTGGCTCCAGAGGTCATCGGCTTGGGCACATAGGCAGTGATGCCTGCATCGTGACAAGCCAGGATCTCTTCGCTTTTGAAGTAACCTCGATCAGCCACTACCGACAACGTTTCTGACGCCATAGCCTCGCGGGCCTGCTTGGCCATCGAGCTGAGTTGATCGCGGTCGGAACCGACGTTGGTAACCTCATGTGCAACGATCAAATGGTGCTGCGTATCGACTGCTGTCTGCACGTTGTAACCGACGATTCCAGTGCCGCGAGTCATCATGGAACGGGCGTCTGGATCGGTCAGTGAGACCTGTTTATCCGGCGATTCGTTGAGCTGAGTTTCAATGACCTGTAACTCTTTCATCTGAGCTTTGAGCTTGTCGATTTTCTCTTGCAGACGAGCAGCCTTGGGCTGAGCGATCGAAGGTTCTTGCCGATCGGCTTCGTCGAGCGCAGTCAGGTACCGATTGATACTCGATTCAATTTCTTCCATCCGCCGCTTCAGCTTGGCGCTGGTGAAATTGCGGTCGCGGTTGTTGACGGCCTTGAATTTACTGCCGTCGATGGCGACCAGATTTTCTCCGAACAGTCCCAACTGCTGGCACAGCACAACGAATTGGCGGCAGACGCCTCGGATGGCCTTGCTGTTGTCTTTTCGGAAGTTGGCGATGGTCTTGAAATCGGGCATCAAACGTCCGGTCAGCCACATCAGCTCGACGTTGCGTTGGGCCTCTCGTTCAAGACGCCGGCTCGATGGGATGCGGTTCAGATAGCCGTAGATGTAGATCTTCAGCAGGATCGCGGGATGGTAAGCCGGCCGGCCAGTATCAGCCGGTATGGCGCCTTCGAAACCCAGTTTGACCAGGTCGAGTTCGTCGACAAAGACGTCGACTACGCGCACCGGATTGGTATCCGTGACGTAATCGTCGAGGCTCTCCGGAAGGAAGGTTACTTGGCCTCGATGTTCACCTTGGATAAAGCGCTTCATGGGCGATCCCTGCGATGAAATCCTCAGAAATCATAGCAAGGGTTTGCGAAAGCGTTTTTACACACTCTGGGCCAGGAGCGGACGGTGGACAGGGTGAGGTCAGCTCTTCATTAAATCTGTTGGCTATGTATGTAAGGAACAATTGTTCTCTAGCGACAAGCGAAAAGAACTAGCCTTTTTTGATTGATGAGTTCACTCCACTGTCAGGAGGGTATGCCCAATGGACGCAACCACCATAGCGACGGATTACCTAGTTATCGGCGCAGGGGCAACGGCAATACGCTGCTCGATGAGTCGGATGCGAGTGTGGTGATGGTGGATCGGCATGCTCAGCCTGGCGGCCACTGGAACGACGCCTACTTGTTCGTCCGCTTGCACCAGCCTTCCGCTTTCTATGGCGTCAACTCCCGCGAACTGGGCTCCGGCCGCAAGGACGAATCCGAGTGGCGCGAAGGCTTGTATGAATTGGCCTCGGGCGTCGAGATCGTCAGCTACTTCGACCAGGTCATGCAGCAGCGATTCTTGCCATCTGGCCGGGTGCGATACTTTCCGATGTACAACTACGAGGGTGATCGCGCCAATAGCCATTGCATCACCTCGTTGCTCACCAGCGAGCGACATCAGGTCCAGGTGCAGAGGAAGCTGGTCTATGCGACTTTTGCACTGAGGCAAAGTAGAAGCTGGACGGCGCGAACCGTTACGCCCTGCGCTTTGCGCCGGACCATCTGCCGCCCATCAACGCCCTCTGGTCGCTGACGATGAATGGATTGCCGTCGAGCCTTTTCGTGGCCAATCCAATCAATCGCTACTTGCTCAACTCACCCATGTTGCCGCAGTTCAAGCGCGAGGCTGACAGCGGGCTGACTTTGCTGATCCAGAACGAATCCCCCGGCAAGGACAAGGTAAGCAACTGGCGGCCTGCGCCGAAAGGTCCGTTCATGATGGCCATGCGTCTTTACTGGCCGAAAGCCGAAGCGGTGGAAAGCAGTGGACCGCGCCGCCGCTACAGCAGGCGAAGTGAAGTGGCCAAATCAATCAAACAAAGAAAAGACTCAGCTATGAGAACCCTGACAGTGAAAAACCACGCAAGGAAGTCAACCATGAAAACAGAAACTATCCTCGTCGTCGCGCTGTTCGCTGGCAGTCTCGCGCTGCCGGCCTTCGCGCAAACGCCCCAGTCCATCACCACGCCGGACAAAGTCGAGACGCGCATCGGCGCGCTCGACTTCAAGGACGGCATGCCGAGCAAGCAGACCATCGACAAGGTCTATGACAATCTGGACTTCACGCACGCGTTCGAGGCGTTCGTGAACACTCTTCAAGGGGTCAGCATCCACGCCTTCCACAAGGGCCTACTGAGCATCGGGGTCAAGGACAACGAGGTTCTGGTCTTCTCCGAGCTGATGGATGCCAAGTCGCTGTACCTGACGGCCAATGCCGACACCATCTATTACATGGGCATGCTCGATCTGACCAAGGGTCCGATGGTGCTCGAGGTGCCACCCAAGACGCTTGGCGCCATTAATGACTACTGGTTCCGCTGGGTGATCGACATCGGGTTGCCTGGGCCTGATCGCGGCCTGGGCGGCAAGTACCTGATCCTGCCGCCCGGCTACGAGGGTCCGCTGCCCAGTGGCTTCAATATCGCCCGCGCCCGCACCAGCCGCGTCATATGGTTCGCTCGCTCGTTCCTGGAGAACAACGATCCGAAGCCCGTGGCCGAATCGATCAGAAAGTTCACCAAGGTCTATCCATACGAGGCCGGCGGCGTCGGCACCCCCATCGCCGAGTTCCTCAGCGGCAAGGCTCAACTTGGCAAAGTCACGCCACCGCCACCGACCGTGTTCCACGAAGGTACCGGCAAGGTGATGAACACCATCCCGCCGAACGACTTCAGCTATTACGAAATGCTCAATGAGATCGTGCAGCAGGAGCCTGCAGGGTCGCTCGACCCCGAGTTGATGGGGCCGGTCGCCGCCATCGGCATTATCAAGGGCAAACCCTTCGCGCCGGATGTGCGGATGAAGAAGATCCTCAGCGAAGCGTTGGCGCTGGCCAATGCCACGTCGCGGACCCTGTTCATCAGTTCGCGCGCGGCGGACTGGTATTACTACCCCGGCTCTGGCTGGCAGAACATGCTGTTCGCGAACGGCTACGAGTTCGAGACGCCGATCCCGATGATTACGCCCGAGGGCGTCAAACCCTTCCCGCCCACCGGCTACCGCCAGTTGGATGCGCGGACGGCCTTCTTCTACGGCGTCACCGCGATCACGCCCGCGATGGCCATGCGTCTGCCCGGCATTGGCTCAACCTACCTATGGTCGATGGTCGATGCCAACAAGGAGCCTTTCGATGGCGCCAAGACCTACAAGGTGACGCTGCCCAAAAACATCCCACAGGCGAACTTTTGGTCGTTCACGCTGTACGACAACATGTCGCGTTCGATGCTCGACACCTCGCAGCGCTACCCGCGCGCGGGAAGCCAGAGCTATCCGTCACCCGCCGCCGAAGCGGACGCCGACGGTTCCACAACGATCTATTTCAGCCCCACCCAGCCTGCGGGCGTCAAACGGGGTAACTGGATTCAGACCATGCCGGGTAAGGGCTTTTTCCCGATGCTGCGTCTCTACAGCCCGCTCGAACCATTCTTCGCCAAGACCTGGCGGCCGAGCGAAGTCGAAGTGGTGAAATAGAGGCTCAACAAAGAAGCACTGAAAAGGAACAACCATGAAAACTACCAATCGCACTTTCATTAACGGGGTGTTGGCTGCCGCGCTCGTCGCAACAGTCATCACCGTCATCACCGTCGCGGGTGAAGCCACAGCCCAGACATCCTCTGCAATCCCCCCGGCGATCACCACGCCCGACCGGCTCCAGACGAGCCTCGGCACGCTCGAGTTCAAGGACGGCGCACCCAGCAAAGAGACCGCTGCGAAGGTCTACGATTACCTCGACCTAATGCACGGCGTCGAGGCGTTCGTGAACGCCTACCAAGGCGCATCGGTGGCGGCCTCCTTCAAGGGCTTCAACGATGCCGGCGTTCCGGACAACACGGCCCTGATCTGGTCGGAACTGATGGATGCAAAGTCCCTGTTCCTGACCGCCAATGCGGACACGGTTTATTTTTGGGTCAACTTCGATCTCACCAAGGGGCCGCTGGTGGTCGAAACGCCCCCGATGTCGCTCGGCGTCATCGACGACAGCTGGTTTCGCTGGGTGACCGACATCGGCCTGCCGGGACCCGAACGGGGTGAGGGCGGGAGGTTCCTGCTGGTGCCGCCTGACTATAAGGGCGTACTTCCGGAGAACGGTTACTTCGTGAACAAGCTGCGCACGAACCGGGCAATGTTGCTCGGCCGGTCATTCCTCGAGAACAATGATCCCAAGCCTGCGGTTGAACTCATCAAGAAGACGCTCAAGGTCTACCCTTATGTACCGGGCGGCTACGGCACGAGCATTGGCGCGGCACTGGCAGGCGAAGCCACGCTGCTGCGCAGCCCGGATCACAAACTGGACTGGGCCTTCCTGCGTCCGCAACCGCCGGTGAAGTTCACCGAAGGCAGCGGCAAGGTCCTATCCACGATTCCGCCGAGCGACTTCAGCTACTTCGAAATGATCAATGAGGTGGTCCAGAAGGAGCCGGCGGGTGCCCTCGATCCGGAGATCATGGGTTCACTTGCTGCCGTTGGCATCGTCAAGGGCAAGCCGTTCAATCCGGATGCGCGGATGAAGAAAATCCTGACCGATGCGGCGGCCATCGGATCGGCTACGGGCCGAACCCTGAACTGGAAGACGCGCCCATCCGAGGGGTGGTTTTACTATCCCGGCTCCGCCTGGATGAACATGCTCTTCGCCGGCGGCTACAACTTCGAAACGCCGCCGCCACAGGTCAGCGCGGACGGAACCATCACACCCTACCCGCCCACCGGGTATCGCACGCTCAACGCGCGCACGGCGATGTTCTTCTACGCCACCGGCATCACCCCTGCGATGGTCATGCGGCTGACGGGTATTGGCTCGCAATACATCGGCGCGTTTGTGGATTCCAAGGGCGAATACTTCGATGGGAGCAAGACCTACAAGATGACGCTCCCGCCGAACATCCCGGCGGAGAAGTTCTGGTCCCTGACCCTCTACGACAACCAGAGCCGTTCGATGCTCGACACGCCGCAACGCTACCCGCGTGCGGGCAGCCAGAGTTATCCGACGCCCGCCGCCGTCACCAACGCTGACGGCTCCACCACCGTGTACTTCGCCCCCACCAAGCCCGCCGGCGTAAAGGATGGCAACTGGATTCAGACCGACCCGAAGAAGGGCTGGAACACGCTGCTGCGACTGTACAGCCCGCTCGAGCCTTTCTTTACGAAGCAGTGGCGGCCGACTGAGATCGAACTCGTGGAGTGAGCAAACCAATCAACGACCGAAAGGGCACAACCATGAAAACAAAAACGATCTTCGCCACCCACTCGCCGCCGTGCTGGCGCTCACAGCCGTCCACGCCGCGGACATCGCTCCCGCCGAGATCAAAACCATTGCCGAAGTAGGTTTCATCTACGGCCTGCCGATCGTGATGAACTACGCGGTGATGGATGAGTACTCGGTGGATCGCAACTCCGGCCAGTTCAAGGCGCCGTTCAATTAGACCAACAATGAGGCCCGTGTTTTTACCTGCGAAGACACGGCCATTGTCACGCCAAACAGCGACACGCTGTATTCCGTCGTGTGGGCGGACCTGCGCGCCGAACCGATGGTGCGGTCGGTTTCGGCGGCGGAAAAATCGCGCTACTACTCGGTGATGCTTTGTGACGGCAACACCTTCAACTACGGTTACATCAGCAGTCGCGCCACCGGCGGTGAGGCCGGCAAGTACCTGACCCAACTAGAAGGGCGCAACCCTGCGCTTTGCGCCGGACCATCTGCCGCCCATCAACGCCCTCTGGTCGCTGACGATGAATGGATTGCCGTCGAGCCTTTTCGTGGCCAATCCAATCAATCGCTACTTGCTCAACTCACCCATGTTGCCGCAGTTCAAGCGCGATGCTGACGGCGGGCTGACTTTGCTGATCCAGAACGAATCCCCCGGCAAGGACAAGGTAAGCAACTGGCTGCCTGCGCCGAAAGGTCCGTTCATGATGGCCATGCGTCTTTACTGGCCGAAAGAAGAAGTCGTGGATGGCAAGTGGACCCAGCCTCCGCTTCGTCATGCGCAGTGAATTGACCGCCAGCAGAAATTAGCGACGCAGTTGTTTCTGGCGGTGAATGACCGCTATTGGCCGATTCTGTTGAAAAAGTCGGTCCGCCCAAACGGCCTGATCATTGACTGGTGAAAACGCCTTTTTTGCACGCTGCTACGTGAAATCTGAGTCCGGAAGCCTCTGCCGAAAGTAAAGATTTCAATCTCGGACGCATACTTTTCTGCTGCGCAAACCATGGCCGACTTTTTCAACAGAATCGGCCAAGAGCAGCCAGTCGGATGTATCTGGATAATCAGGGGCGATCCTGAGTCCTGATTATTACTTGCACGGGTTGAATGCCTCCAACTCACCATGGGGAAGAGGTACTCCGATGTCCCATGGGGGCATAGTTGTTTGGCAAAGGAACATTGGTATCCCCGTTTCCGGTTGCACGAACAAACAAGCCGTCTTGTACTGTAAGCAACGGTATGTGTTGGGGCTGTAGAAATCGAACTACTTGTTCCCTTTTTTTCACATCTACTACTCCTACAGCTTCGCCCAGGCTCAACGCGTAGTAACGCTGCGCCTCGAAAAGGTGCATGGGCATCGTGCCCTGCTCCAGATGTAACCGCATGGCACCTCGGGCGAGCGAAGTTACCAACAAGTGAAAGGTCGCTCAGCAATTGAGAAGTTGCCTCTGGAGTTCCATAAGGCGCCCGGTATGCACATCCAGAAGCTGCGACCTTTAACGTTCGCCAACCAAACATGCGCCCTGCGAATTTGCTTAAACAGCAACTCAAAAGCCCAAACCCATTCAGTGCGTTCGATAATTTGCACAGTTCTTGCAGAATACTTAACAAGCACCCTAACCTGTAACCCTTCTACCCGCGGAGCCGTTGAACATGCCGTTACGCTTGAAATTAGCGCTGAGCTACCTGTTGATCGGCTTGATCCCGGTTCTGGGCATGGCCTTTACAGTCTATCAACAAGCCAGTACCGCCCTTCGCGAGCAGACGCTGAACGCCCTCGAGGCTGTTGCCCATATCAAGCAGCAGCATTTGCTGGACAACTGGCAGGAGCGGCGCAACCAGATCAGCACCCTGGCCAGTACCCTGAGTAACAGCTACCAGGGACTGGACAGCAATGCGCTGATCAGCATCGCCAACTACGACCGCCCGATGTTTGAAAACTACATCAGCACCTTTGGTTACCGCGAGCTGAAACTGATCACGCCCGATGGCACCGTCATGCTCAGTCTGCAGCGTGGTAGTGACGACCAGCACAATCTCAGCGAAGACAGCCTGCGCGACACCCCGCTAGCGCGCTTGGTCAAGCAAAGCCGCGACAGTGGCAAATTGTTGATCAGCGACCTGCAGTACAACCCTCAGAGCAAAGAGCCGACCCAGTATCTGGCCGCCCCAGTCATGTCGAGCGACGCACTGCAACTGACTCTGGTTCTGGAGTTACCCATCGCCCCGCTCAATAACGTGATGCAAACCCGCCAGGGTCTGGGTGAAAAAGGTGAAACCTACCTGGTCGGCAGCGATGCCAGCCTGCGCTCGGACTCGGCACGCTTCCCTGAACGCCAAGTCAACCGCAGCCTCAATGCGCAAGTTGGCCTCACTGGCAGTGCCGTCAGCAATGCCTTGGCGGGTCAACAGGGACGCATTGCCGAACCGGGTCTGGACGGCAGTACTGCACTGAAAGTGTTTGTCCCCGTCTCCTTCGATGACAATCACTGGGCCCTGATTGCCGAAATGGATCAGGCCCAGGCGTTTGCCCCGGTACAGCAGCTGATGTGGCAAGTCTTGCTGCTGGGACTACTGACCGTCGTCGCCGTTGCCGTCGCCACCTGGCTGGTCAGCCGCAGCGTGATGCGCCCGCTGGGCGGCGAACCGAGCAATATGACCGTACTGGCGCGTCGCTTGGCCGCAGGCGAGCTGAACCTGCCGACCGAACAACGACAACAGGCCGGCTTGATGTTGGCTTTGCACGAAATGGCTCAGGCCTGGCGCGATGTGATTGAGCGTCTTCGCCAATCGAGCCAGGATGTCGGTCAGGCCAGCAGCGATATTCTAAGCGCCGCCGGGCAAACCAGCGAACGCCTGGACCTGCAGCAAGAGTCGCTGGAAATGGTAGTCAGCGCCGTCGAGCAAATGTCCAGCACAGTCCAGGAGATCGCCCGTAACGCCACCGACAGCGCGCAGGGCAGCACCGCCGCACGGGGTACCTTTGGTGAGATGCAAGGCACTCTGCAACAGATGATCGGCCAGCAGGGACGCTTGCTGAACGACATTGGCCGGGCTGGCAGAGTGGTAGACACCCTGACCAGCGACGCCCTGCAAATCGGCACCGTGCTCGCAGTGATCCGCGGCATTGCCGAACAAACCAATCTGTTGGCACTCAACGCCGCGATCGAAGCCGCGCGCGCCGGGGAACAAGGCCGTGGCTTTGCTGTAGTCGCCGACGAGGTGCGCAACCTTGCCCAACGCACAAGCAGCGCCACCGAAGAAATCGTAGCCATCACCAACACTTTGCGGGGCTCTTCCACTGAAGCCCTTCAGGCGATGCAGGCCTCGGCCGAACAAGCACATACGCTGGAGCGTGAAACCCAAGTCGTGCTGACCTCGCTCAGCCAGTTGGACAACTCCCTGCAAGGCGTGCACGCCCTCGCCGTGCAGATCGCCGTCGCCGCTGACGAACAGGCAGGAACCACGCAGGAAGTGAATCAGCACATGCACCGTTTGCACGATATGACTCGTGACAACCGGCAGAATGCCGCTCATACCCGCAGCAGCGGCGAGCATCTGCAGCAAGTGGCCAACAACCAGCAAGCCCTGGTACTGCGCTTCCGTCTATAACCGCCGGCACTGAGTCCCGCCGGGTGGCCGCCTGTAAGGACTGGCTGCAATGGGTCCAGGCTGTGTGAAAACGCGCTAAATACCTCGAAACCGAGAGTCGCGAGGGTTGCCTATGGAATCACGCGGGCGGAAGCGCGAATTAGCTCAGTCAGTGACATAGAAGTTCGTAATGCCGTTTGAGCCGCGTCAGCGGCCCAAACGGCTACTAACTGGCGAGCCAAGCGACTGGATTCAAGCCCTGATCGCCTCAAGCAGTCCTGCGATGCCGAAGGTGCTCATCATTCGTTTGAGGTTGTAGGCGAGCACATGAAGGCTCATTTCGGTACTTACCCGCGCAAGTGTTTTGGTCAGGAAGTGGGTACTTCCCATCCAGTATTTGAGCGTTCCAAAAGGATGCTCAACGGTCTGTCGGCGACGCCTCATCATCGTTGGATCATGATCCAGCCGAGCCTGCATCGCATCGACTACGGCTTCATGTTCCCAGCGCTTTACCCGACGCTCCTTACCCGTCGTACATTGCTTGTGCATTGAGCAGGACTGGCAGCCCGAGAAGTAATAACAATGCAATAACATGCCGTCTTCCATCGACGAGTGCCGCCGGGTCAGTAACTGTCCCGCAGGGCATCGATACTCGTCCGATGCAGCAACGTAGATGAAGTCCTGCTTACCAAATCGGCCTTCGGCTTTGCTGCCAGATGTCAGGGGTTTCGGTACGAAGGCAGTGATGCCGGCTTGCTCGCAAGCAAGGATTTCCAGACCTTTGTAATAGCCTCGGTCGGCCACCACCGTCAGCGACTCAGCGCCGATCTCTTCACGCGCCTGGTTCGCCATATTGCTCAGTTGCCCACGGTCATTACCAACGTTGGTCACCTCATGGGCAATGATCAGATGGTGCTTGTCGTCGACAGCTGTTTGTACGTTGTAGCCAACCGTTCCGGTGCCTCGGCCGCTCGTGGCCATTGAGCGTGCATCTGGGTCTGTGAGGGAGATCTGCTGGTCTGGACTGTCGTGGAGCTGCGCCTCGATGTCCTTGAGTTTCTGCATCTGCTTTTTCAGTGTTTCTATCTTTTCTTTAAGCCGCTCGGCCTTGGCCTCGGCCACTTCGGGCGTTGCCCGATCCGCCGAATCCATCGCCGCCAGATATCGATCAATGCTCTGCTCGATCTGCTGCATGCGTGCCTTCACCTTGCCCTGAGTGAAGTTGCGGTCGCGATTATTGACGGCTTTGAATTTGCTGCCGTCGATGGCGATGATCGACTGAGAGAAGAGATTGAGGTTGCGGCAAAGAACTACGAACTGGCGGCAAACGTTGCGAATGGCTTTGCCGTTGTCTTTGCGAAAGTCGGCAATGGTTTTGAAGTCAGGAGCCAAACGCCCCGTGAGCCACATCAACTCGACGTTGCGCTCGGCCTCACGCTCAAGCCGACGGCTGGACTGAATCCGATTGAGGTAGCCGTAGATATAGATCCTCAGCAACACCGCTGGGTGGTAGGCCGGACGACCAGTTGCGGCAGGATCGACCCCCTCAAAACCAAGTGCGCCCAGGTCGAGTTCATCGACGAAAACGTCGACCACTCGGACTGGATTTTCTTCGGTTACGTAATCGTCCAGACACTCCGGCAGCAAGGTGACTTGCGTCCGAGCCTCACCTTCAATAAATCGCTTCATGATCGCCCCCGCTACGATCTCGACGATCAGAAGATTAGACAATTGCGGGAGTTTTCACACAGCCTGGGTCGACTGCGGCCCTTCGCAACAGGCAGAAATCGGTCACCCTCTGCCTGTTGCCAACGTCGGCTTTGGGTCGATTCTGTTGAAAAAGTCGGATTTTCAGTTCGCCTGAACTCAGGCACGGCTACCACCGGAGAACCTACTCACCACATTGAGTGGTTTCTCGGCCCTTCGTTGACCTTTGCTGCTCTGTTATTGGGTTAGTTTGAAGGTTTTTGCTTAGTGCAGGCGCACCTATCCCGTGACTGGTGGCCCTTGAGAGGTAAATTTGGCCAGCCGGCGCAGGTTCTGCACCGCGGCGGCCAGCGTGAACTCATCGGTCGCGCCACTCATGCCGCGTAGTCGCAAGCGATCCAATTTCAGGATGCGCTTGAGGTGGGCAAACAACATTTCGACCTTCTTACGTTCGTGGCGAGAGCGCACGTACTCCGGTGTCGCTGCAATGCGCCGAGCCACATCACGAGCGGCTTCATGGACACTGCGAGCGATCTTGCGAAACGCAGTGTTCGGGCAGCACTTGGCTTTCATCGGACACGCTACGCAGTCGGTCTGCCTGGATCGGAAGATGATGGTGTTGGCTTTGGTGACGTGCGAACGCTCATTCTTGAAGGCTCGCCATTCGCTGCGCAATGCATTGCCGGCCGGGCAGCGGTATTCCTCGGTCTCCTCATTCCAGTGGAAATCGTTGCTCG
Organism: Pseudomonas sp. LBUM1649; assembly: GCF_059716155.1. Lineage (NCBI taxonomy): Bacteria > Pseudomonadati > Pseudomonadota > Gammaproteobacteria > Pseudomonadales > Pseudomonadaceae > Pseudomonas > Pseudomonas sp. LBUM1649. The sequence continues at coordinate 2,359,414 of NZ_CP166807.1, read as the reverse complement.
AGAAACTGTCGTTCTTGCGCTCGGTTTTGTCCCATACCGGCACATGCGGCTCGATGTCTTTTTCCTCCACCATCCAGGCCAGCATCGGCGCTGTACCGTAAGCGGTGTCGCCGATGAGGCGCTCCGGCTTGATGTCGAACAGCGCTTCGACCCGCTCGATCATGGTCTTGGTGCTCTCAACCTCGGCCGTTCGATGAGCCGGTGTGGGTTCCACATCCATGATGACGCCGTGTTCGGTATCGATCAGATAGTTCGTGGAATAGGCGAAGAACGCTGGGCCTCCCGGAGCAGCGGTCCAGCGGGCTTGAGGATCAGTCAGCGATAAACGCTTCGGTAGCGTTTCGGCCAGAGCCTCCTCATCGAGCGCTTCAAGGTACTCACGCACGGCGCGGGTGCTCAGGGACGGATCGCTCCAGTTGACCGGTTCATCACCCGGTACGCCGCGCTGGCGACTGGCATCCGCTTTAATGATGCTGGCGTCCACGGCAAACCCTTCGCCTTTGACCAGACCGGCGTCCATGCAGCGACGCAATACTTCATTGAACAACCAGCTAAACAGATCACTGTCCCGAAAACGGCCGTGTCGATTTTTGGAAAACGTCGAGTGATTGGGTACTTCATCTTCAAGGCTCAACCGGCAGAACCAGCGATACGCCAGGTTCAAATGAGCCTCTTCGCACAGTCGCCGCTCGGAGCGAATGCCGTAGCAATAGCCCACGATCAGCATGCGGATCATCAGTTCAGGATCAATCGACGGACGCCCAATCGGGCCATAGAAATCGGCGAGGTAATGGCGCAGGTCGCTCAGATCGAGACATTGATCAATGCTGCGCAGAAGGTGATTGGCCGGGATGTGATCTTCAAGGTTGAACGAGTAAAACAGTCGCTCCTGCCCACTCGATAACTGTCCCATCATGCTGTGTGATCCCCCTCCGGCCAATGAAGAGATTTTGCCGGAGGTCAGCCAGGGGAGCTACTTTTTCAACAGAATCGGCCAAAAGCGGACATTGTCCCGTTTGCCTGCACCGTCCCTCAAACACGGTCAATCTCGTCAGGCATTGCAATAGAGCAAGCTCCCGGTTACGGCATGGGTACCACGGTGTAATAAACACCGTTGGCACCATAGGCGGGACGCACCCAGGAATTGCCGCACTGGTAATACGTGCCATGCGAGACGGCTCTCAAACCACATCCGGAAGGAAGGGTGGCAAACGTCGCGCCCATGGGCATTGTCGGTGGCGCGGAAGCTACCATACCCGCGTTATAGCCTGCTCCATAGGCGTTATTGTTGGCATTCCGGTTTGCCGCCGTCGCGACAGCCGCTCCCATCACCACACCTGCCGCCGCTGCGGCTGCCGGGTTAACCCCGTCGTTATAGCTACAGTTGTAGCAACCACTGCTGGCAATGACCGTGGTAGGCGGATGATAGTAGGCCGTCCCGTAAGGAACGGGGTGATAGACACTCGCACCGTAGACGGGCGGACGGTAAGCCGTCGTGCCATAGCCATCCGCATGATAACCGCCAGCCTCAGCGCCATATGCCCCTTGCGCATGCCAGGCCCCTTCGCCACCCGAAGCCGTTCCACCTTCCGCGCCAGTGCCGTGCCAGGATCCCTCGCCACCCGAGGCAGTCCCACCACTCTCGGTCCGACCGCTCCAACTGCCTTCACCACCGGATGCCGAGCCGCCGCGATAGCCTGAGCCGCTCCAGCTCCCGCCTCCACCGGAAGCCGACCCGCCGCGATTGCTTTCGCCACTCCAACTTCCGCCACCGCCCGAGGCCGAGCCGTACTCACCGGAATGACTCCATGAGCCGCCCCCACCGGAAGTGCGCCCGAAACCGGAGGCGTGGGACCAGGCTGCCGCCTCATTGCAGGTGAGCACCGCGATAAACAGGCCGGCGAATTTCAAGGTAGATCTGTTCATGGGTCAGTCTCCTTGTTCAGGGTTTTGGTTTTTCCGCTGGATCTTTTACCCCTTGCGGGGCACTAAGCTCGGGCGGCGGGGCAAACTGAATGCGGTGCGCCGTTTCGATGTGGTCGGGTTTGAAGAAATCCGCAGACATCGCTGATTCGAGCTTCCAGTCAGTAAAATCGACCTGATGCCGGGATCGGGTCGGATCATCGAGAAACACGGCGCGCAACCGGCGTGGCAGCTTGTCCTGCACACCGATCCACGCCTGGACAAATACGCTGTCGCTGGTGTACGCGATTACATTGGTGGTGGTATCGCCGACGACCGTACTTTGGCCGATGTAAAACGCCACGCGCATATCCCGGGACAAATCCTTATAGGGATCGGCAACGATCACGTCGGTAAACGGAAAATAGATGGCGGCACGCTGGTAGGCGGCCTCCAGGGTCGCATCAATGGTAGGAGGCGCATCCGCCTGTGCCAGCAGGTTGTCCTTGCGCTCAAAGGCATAGGCTTTTTTGCCGTCGTAGTAAAACTCGGTGGCCGGTCCGTCGCCCGACGTCAACACACGAAGGCGATCCGGTCGTTGCACGTTGACCAGGTCCACAGTGCCATAAGCCAGGGGAGGTCCCAGCCGACTGGGTTTTTCATAAGTTGTAACGGCTTTGAAACTCATGCCCTGGGTGGACGCCAACCTTGTGCTCATGGCCTTGAGAATTTCCAGCGCCTTGGGTTCCAGTTGCGCCGCCGGGGAATCGGCAGCTGGAGGTTGTGCAGCGTGCAGCGGGACCATGAACAGACCCAGAACTAAACCGAGTGAGTACAACCGGACTTGCTGTTGAAAGGTTGGCATCCTTTGTTCTCCGCAGAGACGTGCAAATGGGGCGGTTCGGATTGCGTGGTGGTGCAGTCATCGGGGAAACAACAAGGTGATCGCTGCACGAAATCCCCAGCCGTGCGCGCCGTCCTCCAGACTGTCGGCCCAGTAACGCGGCCCGGCCTGGATGGTCAGCGGATGGCCGCCCAGTCTGAGTAGCTGAGTGACTGTCAGGTTGACCGGTACAGACCATTCCTGGGTCTGCCAGTTGTAAGTCGACTCAGTGTTCACGCCAAAGGTGGTGTAGGTGTAGGTGGTATACGACAAGAATGGCTGCAAGAACGTTTGATTGACCTTTTTCGCATTGGGCTGCTCGCCACTCAGGCTCCAGATGTGGTTGGCCAGAATGCCGCGGGTCCAGCCGTTCGACTGTATCAGCGCCACGCCTGTCGGGCCGAATCCCCACTGGCGACTGCTGAGCAATCTGTCGCTGCCGGTGGGGATCAGCAGTGCCGGCCCGGCCCCTAGGATCCAGCCGCTTTGCGTAGGGTCTTTGGGCGAGAAGAAAAAGCTCTGGGTCACGTCACCTGTGCCGGACTTGTCCGCCAGGCCGTCCGGAGCCAGTCCATGCTGGTCGATGACCGGCAAAATGGTGCGCGAGATCAGGTTCCAGTCGTCATTCAATTCAAATGGCAACACCGGTTGGATGTTGGTGACACTGTGCATGCCCTCCCCCGTGGTGCCCATCTTCTGGTCCCAGTTGTACTGGACCGGAAGGCTGTACATGGCGGCGACCGGGTTCAGTGCTTTTTTGGCCAGTTCAGCCGAGTCGTCGGCATCAGCAGCGCCCACCCCAAAAAGAAATGCACAGGGCAACCAACACAGTTTCGGTCGCAGGCTTCGCATGGATTGATGCCCTCGCGTGGTATCACCTGTGGCCAACAGTGCCTTGCGCCACAGCACCCGAACTCTAGACGGCTATTGTGTACCGCGCACGAAGCAGCCTGTTTTGCCACTGGTACTTCTGAAGTGATACCAGCAAAGCCCAGTTTTATGTCAGTCGCCATTCAATCTGAAAAAAACTGTACAAATCCTCGCAATACACTCCGCTGCCGTAACAATTTTCTGGATATTTCGACATTGCTACCTACGCTCTCCGCGGGGGGATCCAATTTTTTAAGAGCAGCCGGGGGGCTTCTCTCACAACGCCAGCAACAGTGCACAGGATCTCGACATGAACCGGACAAAGTTATCCACGCTATTCGCGGTACCGTTACTGTTGTCAGCAATGGCTATACCGACTCTGTCGCACGCCGCCGACAAGCAACCGAACATTGTCGTCATCATGGGCGACGACATTGGCTGGTCCAATATTGGTGTCTACAACCAGGGGATGATGGCCGGCCGCACTCCCAACCTCGACCAACTTGCCAATGAAGGCATGCGCTTTACCGACTATTACGCCGAGGCCAGTTGCACCGCCGGGCGTGCCAACTTCATTACCGGCGAACTGCCGATCCGGACCGGCATGACCACTGTCGGCCAGGCCGGCTCGCCCATCGGTATTCCCGCCGAAGCGGTCACCATCGCCACCGCCCTCAAGGCCATGGGTTATTCCACCGGGCAGTTCGGCAAGAACCACTTGGGCGACTTGAACGAATTCTTGCCCACCGTGCACGGATTCGATGAATTCTTCGGCTACCTCTACCACCTCGACGCCATGGAAGACCCGGCGCACCCCAACTATCCGCAAGAACTGCTCGCCACCGTTGGTCCGCGCAACATGGTTCACAGCTGGGCCACTACCACCGATGACGCCACGGTCATGCCGCGCTGGGGCAAGGTCGGCAAACAGAAGATCGAAGACGCCGGCACGCTCTATCCGGAACGGATGAAAACCGTCGACGACGAGATCCGCGAAAAGGCTTTCACCTTCATCGACAAGGCCAAGACGGACAACAAACCGTTCTTCCTGTGGCTCAACCCGACCCGCATGCACATCGTCACCCACCTCTCCGACAAGTACGAAGCCATGCGCAACGCGCAAAATGGCTGGTCGGAACAGGAAGCCGGCATGGCGCAACTCGATGACATCGTCGGCGATGTCATGGCCAAGCTGAAAAAAGACGGCATGGATGACAACACCATTGTCATTTTCACCACTGACAATGGCGCGGAAAACTTCACTTGGCCGGATGGCGGCACCACGCCGTTTGCGATGGGTAAGGGCACCATCATGGAGGGTGGATTCCGGGTTCCGGCCATCATTCGTTGGCCTGGCAAGGTGCCGGCCAATCAGATTGCCAACGGCATCATGTCCGGGATGGACTGGTTCCCGACCCTGGTCGCGGCGGCCGGTAACCCCAACATTACCCAGGAACTGCTCAAAGGCAAGCAACTGGGCGACCGCACCTACAAGGTGCACCTGGACGGCTATGACCAGACGCCGATGATCACCGGCAAAGGTCCGTCGACCCGTAACGAAATCTTCTACTTTGGCGAGAGTGCGCTCGGCGCGGTGCGAATCGGCGACTATAAATATCGCTTTATTGATCAACCAGGCGGCTGGATGGGCGCCAAGGTGGCAGTCGACGTACCGATACTGACCAACCTGCGCCTCGACCCCTTCGAACGTATGGGTTGGCCGGAGAATCAAGCCGCTCAAGGTTCACAGCAGTACTTCGACTGGTTCAAGTTCCAATTCTGGCGCTTCGTGTTCGTCCAGCAACAAGTAGCCAAGCTGGCTGAAACCGCGATCGAGTTCCCGCCGATGCAAAAAGGCGCGAGCTTCAACCTCGATTCGGTCAAGGCCAAGATCGAAGCGGCACGGGCAGCGATGGCCAAGTAAGGCGTCGAGTTCACGGGTGGCCGATGCTGGCCACCCGTCTCCGTGACGGACGTTTATTGACGCAGTAGGGAATTCATATGCAGATAAAAACTTCCGCCCTGCCCGCATTCACCGTGCTTGCGTTGTGCTGCCAGCAGGCCCAGGCCGGCGGCATCATGCTCTACGAAATCGGCACCGATAACGCCGGCCTGGCCAACGCCGGTGCCGCCGCCCGGGCCCAGGGCCCTTCGACCATCGCCAGCAATCCCGCCGGCATGAGTTACCTGCCCGGCACGCAGATCACCGGCGGCTTGCAGGTGCTCTACGGCAACCTCGAGTTCAATCGCGACGGCGACACCAACGTTGCGGGCAGCGGCAGTGGCGCCGCCCTCGAACCGATGCCCGGCGGCAGTTTTTTCATCACCCATCAACTCGACGACCACTGGAGCGTCGGCTTCGGCCAGTACGGCGACTTCGGCCTGGCCGTCAACTACAACAACGACTGGTCCGGCCGTTACTTTGCGCAAAACTCCAGCCTGCTCGGCTTGTCGATGGTGCCCAGCGTGGCCTATCGTTTCGACGATCAATGGTCGGTGGGTGTCGGCGTTAAAGCCATGTACGGCAAGATTCAGGCCCAGACCGCCATCGACCGCTCACCCTTGGGCTTCACCGACCGTGGCGACGGCCAGTTCAAATACAAGGATGAGGACTGGGGCTTCGGGGCCAACGTCGGGGTGATCTACGCCCCGCAACCCGGTACGCGCATTGGTGTGACCTACACCAGCAAGGTCGACCTGGACTTCGAGGACGGGCTGGACGTCAAAGGCAACGGCCTGGTCCTGGATCGCCTGAATGGCCTGAACACTCAGCTCGACATGACGGTGCCACAAACCGTGACCCTGAGCCTGTTCCAGCAACTGGACCAGCAGTGGGCCTTGCTCGCTTCGGTCAATTGGCAGGACTGGTCGGAGTTCGGCGATGTCGGTGTGCAGGTCGATACCGCGGCAGCCGGCGCGCAATCGACCACCATCGACGCCAACTACAAGGACACCTGGCAACTGGCGCTCGGCGCGCAATACCAGGCTACACAGAAATTGTTGTGGAATTTCGGTGTGGCTTACGACAGCAGCGCGGTCTCGGATCACAACCGCACAGTCACAGTGCCCATGGCTGAATCCTGGCGCATTGCGACAGGTGCCAGCTATGCGCTGAACAAGGACACCGACATCAACGTCAGTTGGGCCATGGTCTGGCTCGGCGACATGTCGGTGGACCAGACCAAATCACTCTCAGGCGATCGAATTTCCGGTCAATTCGACAGTGCCTGGATTCAAGCCGTGACCGGAAACATGACCTGGCGTTTCTGATTTTCTGTTGACGAAACAACGAACTAATCCCAGGAGCACACAGCACTATGAATCTGACCCGAAAATTATGTGTCGGCGTGGCGTTAGCCAGCTTGTTGCTCGGCGGCTGCACCTCCCAAGTTACCGAGCGCGAGCAGTACTCCGGCTTCCTGTCCAACTACAACAACCTTGAAGAAGTGACCACTACCACCGGTGAGAAGGCGATGCGCTGGGTGAGCCCATCATGGGACCCGAATGCCTATGACACCGCCATGTTCAACGGCTTGGAGTTTTATCCGGCACCCAAGCCCGGCGAACGGGTAAACCAGCAGACGCTCACTGAGTTAAACAACTACATGACGAGCAAGGCCAAAGGCGTGCTGGGGCAGAAATACCGCTTGGTATCCGCCCCGGCTGCGGCGCCTTCCGGGTCAAATCCCTTCATCGTGCGGGCAGCCATCACCGGCGTAACCGCCTCGAACGAAGGCATGAAATGGTATGAAGTGGTTCCAGTCGCGGCCGTGGTCGGCGCGACGCAGGCAGCCACCGGTCACCGGGATCAGGACACGAACCTGTTCATAGAAGCCGAGTTCATCGACGCAAAAACCCAACAGACTGTGGCCAAAGTAGTACGCAAGGTATTCGGTAGCCAACTTTCAAACGACAGCCAGCAAATCACCACCCAAGACTTCAAGGCCGCTATTGATAAGTTGAACGCCGACCTGTGGGCCTTCATCCGTAGCTGAACCTTGCGTCAATCGCCAACACTGCTGGGCGATCAAGAACCCTCAACAGGAGGACAACTGACATGTCGGCTTATTCAATACTCAGGCACTCAAGATTACATCGGCCATTTCTAAACGCAGCGCTCATCGCGAGCCTGCTCACGCTCACTGCTTGCGCAACGGTCGATGCTCGAACGACCGCTTATGTCGGGGTTGAACACCCTGCACCAACGCTGGCCAGCCAGGTCCAGGTATTACGGGTAGAGCCCACTCGCCCTAATGTGCGACTGGGCGAAATTTTGATAGATGCCAGTATCGATCCTGCTCCGCCCATTACAGAAGTCGAACAGAAACTACGTGAACAAGCCGCCACGCTGGGCGCAGACGCGGTGGTTGTCGTGTATGACCACATCCAGCCAGTGGCCGCGTACGTATCAGGGCCACTCTGGAGCCGAGACATCGAGACCATTCAAGGGCGCAAACTGAAAGGCATCGCCATCCGCTATCAATAAAGAGGTTTATAGACATGAAATCAATCTTGTCCTGGCTGACGCTGACGATGGCTACCGTGCTGATAAGCGCCTGCTCCGCCGTGGATTCTGTCGACGGTGGCGCCGGCGAAGTTGAAATTCGCTCGGGCGTCATAGAGCAGATATCACTCACGCAGATGCAGACCAATCACGACAGCGGAGTCGGCGCCGTACTCGGTGGTCTTGGCGGTCTCGGTATCGGCAGCCTGATCGGCCGTGGTACCGGACGCGATGTCGCCATGGTTGCCGGCGCCCTCGCCGGTGCTGCTGGCGGTAATTATGCAGAGAAGAAAAAATACGACCAGCCAATAGAAGCGCAACAGATCATCGTAAGGGTACAAAGTGGGGTGCTGGTATCAGTTACCCAGCCAATCAATCCCTCGTTGGGCAAAGGTATGAAAGTCTATATCCAAGGCTCGGGTAATGAAGCACGTGTGGTACCGCAAGGCGGCTAAACTTAAGTGTCTAGACTGAGCCTCATCTGTAAGGGGCCGGGGAACACACCTTCCGAGCCCGAGCAATAAGGGCGATTGTGTCCGCGTATTTTTAAGCGGAAGCAATTGCCCTTAACGCCAGGATCGCCATGCGCCAACGTAAGTCCTAGCCGAAATCCTTCAAGACCCAAGTCGTCCAAGAGTGCGAGCAGCCCGGTGTTTCCGTGGCAGCTATTGCGATGAGGCATGGCATCAACGCGAATGTCGTTCGCCGGTGGCTACCGCTTTACCGTGATCAGCAGGCCGCCACCCTGCCAGCTTTCATTCCTTTGAAAGTCGAATCAAAACGAGTGGCTGAAGCGTCGGCGACTATTGAACTACCACTTGGCCAGCAAACGCTCACGGTAACGTGGCCAACTTCCGATCCCGAAGGGTGCGCCCGATTCATCCGTGGGCTCGCTCAATGATCCGCATCGATTCCATCTGGCTCGCTACCGACCCCATGGACATGCGTGCCGGCACCGAGACTGCGTTGGCCAGGGTGATCGCAGTGTTCGGTGCGGCGAAGCCGCACTGCGCTTATCTGTTCGCCAACCGCCGCGCCACTCGCATGAAAGTTCTGGTGCATGACGGGTTTGGCATCTGGTTGGCTGCTCGCCGGTTGAATCAAGGTAAGTTTCACTGGCCAGGCATTCGGCATGGCTCTGAAATGGAATTGGATGCCGAGCAACTTCAAGCCTTGGTACTGGGCCTGCCATGGCAACGCGTGGGTTCTGGCGGCGCGATCACACTGCTTTAAGGGCTGCCATTAGCCTATCGGTCTATCGCCGCGAACTGCCTGCTCTGGCAAAATCCGCGGCATGACTTCTTCGCCCAATCTCGACCAAATGTCCCCCGACCAACTGCGTGCCTTGGCTGCGCAGTTGCTGTCGCAGGTCGACACCATGGGCAAGAAGATCCACCGCGACCAAACAGTGATCGAGAAGCTGACGCACGAGATCGCCCAGCTCAAGCGCCTGAAGTTTGCCAAACGCAGCGAGCAGCTGAATCCTGAGCAGGCCAGCTTGCTCGATGACCTGATCGATACCGATATCGCAGCGATTGAAACTGAGCTTCAAGCCTTGCAAAGCGCTCCAACGCCGACCGAGAAAAAGCAAAAGCCTAAACGCACGGCGTTGCCGGCAGAGTTTCCACGCACGTTGATCCATCACGAACCGGACAATACTCACTGCCCATGTGGCTGAGCACTCAAACGCATCGGTGAGGACGTCAGCGAGAAGCTGGACTATACGCCCGGTGTGTTTAGCGTCAGTCCGATGCCCAAGCCTGACCCATTGAAGCCGACAGCGTGCACGTCCTGAACATAGGGGTCGAAAATAAACGGCAGTGCTTTAGCGGAAATGCCGATTCCATTGTCGGAAATATTTATCTTCAAAACGTCGGAAGCTACTGTTACAGAGAGTTCGATTCTACCGTGGGTCGGGGTGTATTTAGCCGCATTCGCCAAAAGATTGTGGAGAATCTGCGCGAGGCGCCCCGGGTCACCATTGACCATCAAGAGGCCATTGGGAAGAGGGGCGTTGAAATGCTGCTCTTGTGCGCTCATCAAAGGGCGGCACGCATCAATGGCTTCACGCAGAACTTGAATTATGTCGACATCGCGGCGATTGAGTCGCAACTTGCCAGTGCTGGCACGGGAGACATCCAGCAGATCATCCACCAGCTGTGACATATGTTGCACTTGGCCTTCGATCAACTCCCGCATCCGAGGCAGCTCGTCGCTAGGAATCCGCACCATACGTTCTGCAATCATGCTGATGGGTGTTAATGGGTTACGTAGCTCATGGGCCACTGTCGCCAGTATGCTTTTTTGTTGACTCAGTGCGCGCTTGGCAACAGCCTGAAGGTCTTGAGCGCTGAGCGCGGCGATGACCAGCTGTGCATTAGCCTCACGCAGTCCCTGGTACAAACGTTGCTCTTCCAAGCGAGGGGCAACTATAGCGTCTGACTGCACCAGCAGTTTCGCCGGTACTAGCTGCGGATTACCCTCAATCACCTGCTCGACCTGCTGACTATCCACCAGCCGGCTGCTGGTGTCGCTCAACTCTTTTTGCAGTGCTGCTAACACAGCGCGTGCTTCAACGGTTTTCTGGCCAAGCAGGAAGAGTTCGTGAGCGGCATTAGCGATCTCACGCTCATTCGTGCCATCGACATTACTCATGAGTCGGGCGCAAGCATTTTTATCTCCTGGATGTGATTCACCTGAAATCCGCTTTGTCGGTCGGCCTCCGAGCAGACCTTCTTGGTCATGAAGCATTTCGCCAATCTGCAAGCCGTCCATGATGCGCAGTAAGCGGCTCTCTACTTCAATATAGCGTTGGACAATGATCGCGTCGGTGAGAAATGCCGTGCCGTAAGGGCTGAAACGCAAGTCGGTGTAGCGGTCTTCCAGCTCGGAGGTCATCAGCACACTGACCCCGGCACTGGTCAGCGCGGTGACCATGCGCGACAGCGATTCACGGAAGTCTTCGCGGAAGGTCGGCGCCAGCGCCAGTTCGAAGCCCGACAACGAGTCGATCACCACACGAGTGGATTTCAGGCGAGAGATCTCGGCCAACAGCAACTGGACGATTTCGTCGATGGACAAGTCCGGTGCACGACTGTCCACCAAGCCTACCTGACCGCTTTGGATCAACTGAATGAGGGCGGCATTTTGAAAATGATTGGGCCGTTGTTCGAACACCGCGATCACGCCGGTTTCGCCGTTGCGTGCGCCTTCGGCCAGGAACGTCGCCGCCAGGATGCTTTTGCCCGACCCCGACGGCCCAGCCACCAGCAAGGAATAACCCCGAGGTAGGCCTCCACCGAGCATGTCGTCGAGCTGTGGCACGCCCATTTTCAGGCGCTTGATGGGAATCTCCAGCGGCGCTTCAACCGGGTTGAGTGACGCGGGTGCAAACACCTTGATCCCCGACGTCGCAATGCGGAAGGTGTGCAGGCCTGGCAGCGTTGGCTGGCCGCGCATCTTCATGATTCCAGCTTGCGCACCATCGAGTTGCGCTCGACGCTCTGGCGCAGCCAGATCAGGCCATCGGCCACGGTGAAAATCGGGTTGGTGTCGGTTTCGGTGAAATACTCGCCAATCAGGAAGGTCGTCGCCTGCCAGGTGGTCATCAACATGCCCAGTTGCTGAACGAACTGCGGCAGGTTGTTGTTGGGGTTGTCCTGGGTCTGGCTGGCCAGCACCACCGAGCGGAACGAGTCGACAAACACCAGCGCCGGTGAATGAGCCTCCACCTCGCTGACGATGCGCCGCAACACTTCGTCCAGATCCCCGGCCAGGGTGTCGTCGGCCAGGTTGATGTAGCGGATCGACTGGTTGATCGCTTCGCTGTCGAAAAAGTCGAATTGCTGCTGATATCGCAGCATTTTCAGCGGCGGCTCGCCCAGCACGGTAAAGAACAGCGCCGGACGTTCGGGCGTCGCCAGGGCAAACATCATCTGATGCGCCAGGGTGGTTTTTCCGCAGCCAGGCGGGCCGGCGATTAGGTTGAACGAAAACTCCGGCAATCCTTCGCCCAGCACCTCGTCCAGTCCCGGCACTCCGGTGGCTAGGCGGTTGATAGTCACTTTGGTGCTCATGGCGAATTTTCCTGCGAAGGGTTGTCGCTCAAAGAAGGTTCCCACACGCCACGAAGCAAACGTGCGGTGAGCGAAGGCCCGATCAGCTTGGTCAGTAATTCATAAAACGTGGTCAGCAGCACTTCACCGAAAAACAGTGCATCGACTTCGCTTTGCTCGACGAGTACAGATTTGAGGGCTATCAGATCCAGCGCGGCCTGCACACTGTCATAGGTGCCGGCCAGACGCGGATGAGTGGAAGCGCACAGGTGGAGGCTGCGGCGATAGAGCGCGACAACCCCTTGCTGGCCGATGATGGGTCTGAGGGCTGCGTCCATATCCTGCAAGGTTGAAATAATTGCGTGGACGGTCTTTGCAAGATCAGCAATGTCACCAACCCGGCGCGTCAGAGAAGCTACGATCTGGCGGCCCTCTTCGCTTTCCCTGGACATGGCTCACTAATTTTTGATGGGCACCTATCGATGGTACACCCTATAACCTGTGATCGAGTTTTCATTTGGACGCAGAGCTGATGATGTCCCGAATATCTCTCTCAAGCACCTAGTTTGGTGATTTGGATACAAACCGACCAAATGCCAAGCAATATCCAGAACGTCGCAAAGATCCAAGGTGTGCGCACCGAAAACAGCAATGCCTTGCGATACCCCTTTTGCGTGGACTCTCTCTCACAAAATAAAGGCGATTCGTCATACGCCAACCCCATTACAGGCTCGCTATGCAATAGCTCGCTCTGCTTGAAAGTAAGCGTCCGAGCTACACCGCCTTGCAACTCAAACCTTAATCCGTTTAAACCACTGGTTCACGCGCTCGCACTCAAATGCCGCTGGATCAAAAACATCTCCATGCCATTCAACCATCGCGTCATGCTCTGGATGATCGGGGTTGGCCATCGCCTCTAGAAAGTCCTCGTAACCAGACCCGCCACCCACGTCTTCCGGTGGGCAAGCATTGGCGCCCTCGATGCAGTACGGCACCTGAGGACAGGCGATAGCGGGTAGCGTTTTTTCGACCTTGATACTGTGATGCCAACTGTCACCAAAGTCGTAGAGATAATTGAATGTCCGCTTTCCGTTCAGCGCCTTGATCAGCGTTTTACGGGCTTCCGGGTTCACCGTCGGCCCCCAGCCATCAGGATCGGGAATACCATAATTCTCACCGGCAATTTCAAACTCATGCAGATGGCTATCACTCCAGCCCATCACGACCTGGATGACATGGTGCAGTTTGCCCAAGGTAATATTTTCAGGCACCGCGAACCGACGCCAGATCGTCGGAGTGATCCACTTCAGCTCAATGTGCAGCAGCAACAGGTCGGAGGCGGGTTTGGGTAAACGGACAGTTTTAGCCATGGATCAGGCGGCCTCGCAGTGTTCAGTGTGGTTCAAAGAAATGTTCCAGGGCAGCAACTCGCTCACCCGATTGATCGGGTGCTCGGCAATGTGCTCAAGCACGTAGGTCAGATATGCCTGGGGATTTAACCCGTTTAGCTTGGCAGTACCCACCAGGCTGTAAATCGCAGCCGCTCGTTCTCCGCCGGCATCGGAACCGGCAAACAGGTAATTTTTGCGACCCAATGCGACGGCGCACAACGCGCGTTCGGCGGCATTGTTGTCGATTTCGATTCGACCGTCATTGCAGTAGCGCGTCAGCGCCTGCCACCGATTGAGGGCATAAAGGATTGCACCGCCCAATGTCGATTTTTTCGACAGTTGAGCCAGCGTCTGGTTAAGCCACGCGTGCAGGTGCTCCAGCAACGGACTGGCCCGACTTTGCCGAACCGTTTTTCTATGATCTGGCGGTTGTCCTCGGATCTCGCTTTCGATGGCATACAGGGCGGCAATCCGTTGCAGCGCCTCGCCAGCAAGTGGTGAAGCCTGGTCTTTGTAGACATCGTAAAACTTGCGGCGGGCGTGAGCCCAGCAGGCGGCTTCCTGAATGGTGCCTGTAGCATACAGCTGAGCAAAACCGGCGTAGCCGTCAGCCTGCAAGATCCCGCTGAAGCCCTTGAGATGAGCACGGGGATGTTGCCCCTTGCGATCCGGCGAGTAGGCAAACCATACAGCCGCCGGCGTCGTGTAACCGGCAGGTCGGTCGTCCCGCACGTATGTCCATAGGCGAGCCGTTTTGATTTTGCCGTTGCCCGGCGCGAGCACGCCAATCGGCGTGTCGTCGGCATGGACTTTATGGCCGCTCATGACATGGCGCTCAAGGGCGTTGATCAGCGGCCTGAGCAATTGACTGCTCTGGCCGACCCAGTCAGCCAGAGTTGAGCGCTCCAGATCCACGCCCTCACGGGCGTAGATCTCGGATTGTCGATACAGTGGCAAATGGTCAACAAACTTGGAGACCAGCACGTGGGCCAGTAGCCCAGGGCCTGCAGGGCCTCGGGCTATCGGGCGACTCGGCACCGGTACCTGGGCGATGTGCTCGCAGCAGCGGCAAACCAGCTTCGGGCGAACATGGCGGATCACTTTGAAACGCGCTGGGATGTACTCCAGTACCTCAGATACATCCTCCCCCAAGTGGCGAAGTTTTCCACCACAACCAGAACACTGTGATTCGGGCTGATGGACGTGAATTTCGCGAGGCAGGTGTTCGGGCAATGGTTTACGGCGCGAAACTGCGCGAGGTGCCGGCTCGACTGGCGGTGTCAGTTCGGCTTGGCTGACTTGCAATTCTTCAAGACTTAACTGGAGCTGATCGATCATCGCGTCCAGTTGTTCGGAGCTGCGACCGAACTGCATGCGACGCAGCTTGGCGATCATCATTTTCAACCGCTCAATCTCTGCCCGCTGGGCAGAGACCAGAGCTTTCAAGGCTTGAAGATCGTTAGGCAAGGAGTCGGTCGCGAGAGTCATGACCGAATGTTACTTGGGATTTTTTCAGCGTGGCAAGTTAGACCGCGAGGACGGGTGCTGTACGAATTGGTCTGCGCCAATCAATGCCTTCCAACAGCATCGACAACTGCGCAGTCGTCAGCGGCACGCTGCCGCTGGTTGCTTGAGGCCAGACAAAGCGTCCTTGTTCCAGCCGTTTGCAAAACAGGCACAACCCGTCGCCATCCCACCACAACAGCTTGATCCGATCACCGCGCCGTCCGCGAAAAGCAAAGATCTGACCCGAGAAAGGATCGGCTTCAAGTTGAGTCTGCACCAATGCCGCTAAACCGTCGAAGCCACGGCGCATGTCGGTGACGCCGGCGGCGATCCAGATACGGGTTCCTGCGGGCGGGGCAATCATCGCAGTAACTGCTGCAAGATGAGTTGCACCGTCTGCGGATCTGGCGCGCCAGTGATGCGCAGCTTGGCTTTGCCAAGCTCAATCACGATCTCGGAATGAGATACGGGCTGTGACTGGATGGTTTGCAATGCATCCGTCGACGCCTCGATCACCTGGACAGGCAAAAACGTTGCACTCTGGTTAACCGGGCCAAATGCCCCTTCCTGATATTGCTGCCGCCAGCGAAAGACCAGGTTGGCATTGACGTCATGCTCACGAGCGATCAACGACACGGAGGCGCCAGGCTGGAGGGTGGCCTCGACGACTTGGCGTTTGAAGTCCAGCGGGAAGTTGGGGCGGCGGCCGGTTCGACGAGCGGGGGCAACTGTATCCAAGATAGTGTCCACTAAAAATGGTGTCCACTATCTTGTGCCTATCGCCGCCAGCTGCCCGAGAATTTCCGGGCTGTAAGCTTCGTTTGGCTCGTACTGAACGATGCGGTTCACCTCTTCGTAAAACTCGAAATCATTGGCGTGAATCGTGTTGAAGGCCTTACCGGAGACGTTGATGAACTTCATCGGCGGCGGATTGGCCGCGTCGGCCAGGCGATACACCTTGGCGTGTTTTTTGGTGCTTTCGACCGCGTTTTTCGTACCGCTGGCATCCAGGAAGCCGCGCCAGAACACTAGATTGCCGTAGGTACCGGAACGCAACACGAAATAGCCTTCTGGGACATCACCCTTGTAGCCTGGCGGCAGCAGCAGGAATTTACCGCCCTTGTTTTTATCCGGGCCGACCCGGCCAAAATCCGTCACGTACTGAAACCAGTGATCGTCGATCACGCCGAGCACGTTCGGCGGGGTTTCAATCACTACCGGACCGTCCTTGGTGTCGACCCACATCAGGTTGTAGATGCTCTCGGTATTCGGCGTCAGAAACAGTGACTTGGAGTCCATCAGGTTTTCCATGATGAGCACTGTTTGATTGTTATCGGCACCCTGACTGGCAAAACCGACACGTATCGCTTCGGCGGACGCCCCGCCCATGGCACTCAGATACGCCTCGACGCCCCGAGTGTGATCGAGGTTGTCATAGACCTTCTTGACGGTCTCCTCGTCCGGAAAGCCGTCGGTAAATTTCAGCGTGCCGATTCGGGTCTCCACCGAGTCAGGTGTAATGATGGCCGCCGGGATTTCGGTGGTCATTTTCATCTTTGGAGCTGTTTCGGCCTGGGCCAGCGCTGCGACCAGCGCTGCGACCAGCGCGAGCGTGAGTGTTAAGGCCTGACGTTGTTTCGGTTTGGTGTTCATGTCGATTCCATTTCCTGCTTGTTAGGCAGAGGAAGGGAGAAGCAAATCTGACGCGGTCCGTCGACAAGACGCCGCCTCGAATCCCCCTCTTCCAAGGGTTTATCGGAGCAACGCCTGCATATCGCTGGTCATCGCCTTGATTGCCGCCTTGAAGTCATTGGCGGTGATCGGCTGGCTGGAGTTTTTCAGCGTCTCACCAAAGACCTTGCGTACCGCTTTCACTACCGGCTGACCGGTGCTGGCATCCACCAGATCGGCCTCGATATACAGTTCGGTGTTTTGATCACGGTGTCCGGTGACCGCTTGAGTGGCCCCGACTACGGCGGCGACCGGCACCACCTCGTACCATTTCATGCCTTCATTGGAGGCCGATACGCCGGTAATCGCCGCATGCATGATCAGCGTGCGCGAACCTGCCGGTGCATCATTGAGAGTTCGAACCACCTGATACTTTTGCGCGAGCACACTGGTGGCGTTGGCACTGGTGTAGGCCTGCAACTCTTGCAAGGTTTTCAGGTTGACCCGCTCATCCGGCTTCGGCGCCGGGTACAGCTCCAGCTTGTCGAAAACCGCAGTGGTATACGCATTCGGATTGAAGCTCGGCGCGACCCAACGCATGACTTTCTGACCACTGGCCGCCGTCGTTTCTTGCAGGTTGTCGTAGTTGGGCAGGAAGCCTGAGTACTGCTCCTTTTCCGTGACTTTTGAAACACAGCCAGCCAGCAGCAACGTGCTGCTCAGCGCAGCACCCACCATCCATTTGCAGGAAAGACTCATGGGACAGTACTCCTTGACTTTTTTGGTTGTGTGCAGTGGTTCAGTTCACTAACGCCAAGTCATGCTGCCGCTCAGCGCTTGAATCCATTCATTATCGAATTCCCGATGGTGGCGTGACGCTGTGCATCCAGAACGAGTCTCCAGGGAAGGACAAAGAGGCCAACTGGCTAGCTGCGCCGAAGGGAGCTTTTTCCATGTACGTGCGGTTGTACTGACCAAAAGACGAAGCATTGAGCAGTCAATGCAAAACACCTGATCTGGTCCACGTAAAGGAATGGAGCCCCTCCTCCTCGCTGCCCTCCCGGTTCATTCCGGGGAGGGCATTCGCTTTATAGCAGCGAGTTCATTCAGCGATTCTGTTCCCATTGTTCATTGCTCATCGCCAGGCGAAAGCCCAGATGCGACATGGAATTCATAGGGTCTGCACCCTGCCTCGCACTGGTTCGAAAACTCGTGCAGTAGCTGTCGCTACACAGAAATGATCCGCCTCGGACGACCCTCTGTGGCGCATTGGCCGTGACCCCGAGTTCGGGGTCATAGCTGTCGGAAGGTCCCACCGGATTGACCGCTGCTTCACCCGCCGGTTGACGCTTGAGCCCAATGCTAAACGCGTCGGCACGATACCAATCGGCGACCCACTGCCAAACGTTCCCGGACATGTCGTAGAGCCCGTAGGCGTTAGGTCGGAAACTGCCTACCGGTTTGGTGCCAATCTTGAATTTATTGCTGGCCCCGGTCACGGGAAACGGCTGCACTTCATCCCAGGTGTTGGCCATCTTTTCCCCGCCGGGCGAGAAGTCATTGCCCCACGCATAATTCGCTTGTTCCAGACCGCCTCGTGCGGCGTATTCCCATTCAGCCTCGGTCAGCAGGCGCTTATGGGCCCATGCTGCATACGCCTGCACATCTTCGCGTGAGACCTGAACCACCGGATGGTTTTCCTTGCCTTCGATAGTACTGTCAGGCCCCAGCGGGTGACGCCAGTCAGCCCCCGGGACAAATGCCCACCACTGGCTGAAATCATTGAGTGGGATCGGTCTGTCTGTGCCCACAAAAACCAATGCGCCAGGCACCATGACGCTGTCATCTGGCTCAGGAGTACCCGGCGGCAGTTGTACTTTCAGATCTTCCCACTTGGGTTTGCGTTCAGCGGTGGTGACGTAATGCGTTTCAGCAATAAAACGGGCGAAATCGGCATTGGTGACGTCATAGCGGTCGATCCAATACCCGTCGAGTCGAACCTTGTGCGCCGGCCCCTCGTTGGGACGAGCCTGCTTGTGATCGCTGCCCATCAAGAATTCGCCGGCCGGCAGCCAGACCATTTCCAAGGGGCCATTTTTTCCATCACCCTGCGTCAACGGCACGGGACCTCGAAGGTGCTGATACACCGCAAACGCCAGGCAAGCCGACACGATCCCGGCGCAGACGATGGCGATACCAAAATTCCGTTTTCTGATAAGCATTTTCGCTCCTCTCGATTTCAGGCTGCGCCCTTTGCTGAACCTGCCTAGTATCAAGATCAGGTATAGACACCACGCCTCTAAAGTCAACGCCCACTCGGATTAACGATGAGATGGACTGGCGAGAGAAAAAAACGGTTCTACACTCCGACTTTGGGGATTCGGGGGGTTACAGGAGCTGGCCATGGCCAATGCGTACTGGACTCAATCATTACGGCTGCACAAGCGGCTCGGTGCGGGGCTGGCTTTTGCCATGCTTACGCTCTCTTGCGCCAATGCAGCGACACAGGAAGTCAACGGCACGCCCGGTTCACCCAGCGCGACCACGACCATCGACGGCAGATATCTCCCGAACCCTCCCGCAGCATTCGGCGGAGTTATCAACCTCGACGCCACGACCTCGACGCCCTACTGGTCCCCGACCGTCGTACCACCCAAAGACGCGCCGAATATCTTGTTGATCATCACCGATGACGTCGGCTTCGGTGCGCCCAGTACCTTCGGTGGGATTATCCCGACGCCGGCCATGGATCGCGTTGCGGCAGCCGGGTTGCGCTTCACGCAATTCAATTCGACGGCACTGTGCTCACCGACGCGCGCCGCCTTGATTACCGGGCGCAATCACCATTCCGTCGGTTTCGGCGTCATCACCGAAGTTTCAACGGGCTATCCCGGCTACAACAGCGTCATTACCAAGGACAAGGTGACCATTGGCAAAATTCTCAAGGACAACGGTTACGCAACTTCGTGGTTTGGCAAGAACCACAACACGCCGTCGTTCCAGATCAGCCAGGCCGGTCCGTTCGACCAATGGCCCATCGGCATGGGCTTTGATTACTTCTTCGGGTTCATGGGTGGCGAAACCAACCAGTGGCAACCGGGCAATCTGATGCGCAACACCACGCCGATCCATCCTTACGTCGGCAAAGCGGGTTGGAACCTGATCACTGCGATGGCGGATGACGCCGTCAGCTACGTCAATGAATTGAACGCGCTCGATTCGAAGAAGCCGTTCTTTCTTTATTACGCGCCCGGAGGCACCCACGCCCCGCATCACCCGACGCCCGAATGGATCGCCAAGTTCAAGGGCAAATTCGACATGGGGTGGAACGCCGCGCGCGACCAGATCTTCGCCAATCAGAAGCGCCTCGGTGTCATCCCGCCGGAAGCCAAGCTCACTGCGTGGCCGGATGAACTGAAAAAATGGGACGAACTGCCGGCGGACGAGAAGAAACTGTATGCCCACCAGATGGAGGTCTATGCGGCCTATCTCGCGTACACCGACCATGAAATCGGCCGGGTGATCCAGGCGATTGATGACATGGGCAAGCTCGATAACACGCTGGTTATCTACATCAGCGGCGACAACGGCGGTAGCGCAGAAGGCACACCCAATGGCACGCCGAACGAGATGACCACCTTCAATGGAATCAACGTACCGGTGGCCGACCAGATGAAATATCTCGACGCCTGGGGTTCGGACCAGACCTATCCGCACATGGCCGTGGGCTGGACCTGGGCCATGGACACCCCCTTCAAGTGGACCAAGCAAGTGGCGTCACATTTTGGCGGCACGCGCCAGGGCATGGCCATTTCCTGGCCAGACCGGATCAAGGATGCCGGCGGCATCCGAAACCAGTTTCACCACGTCATTGACATCGAGCCCACAATCCTCGAAGCCACCGGCATTGATGCGCCGCTCCAGGTAGACGGTATTGCGCAAAAGCCTATTGAAGGCACGAGCATGGCTTACCTCTTCGACAAGCCGAATGCCGACAAGCCATCCACGCGCATCACGCAGTATTTCGAAATGCTCGGCCTGCGCGCGCTCTACCATGAGGGTTGGATGGCATCGACGACGCCCTACCGCGCACCTTGGGACGTCACCGCGCAGCCACCCAAGGACATCGTCAATGGCGTCAAATGGGAGCTGTACGACATCACCAAGGACTGGACGCAGAACGACGATGTCGCCGCCGCCAACCCTGCAAAACTCAAGGAACTCCAGGATTTGTTCTGGGTGGAAGCGAACAAGTATCAGGTGTTACCGCTCGACGCCTCCGGTTTCACGCGCGTCGTTGCGCAGCGCCCGAGCATCGTGGCCGGACGCACCGAGTTCAATTACTTGTCGCCAGTGACCGGCATTCTTCCAGGCAACGAGCCCAACCTATTGAACAAATCCTACGTCATTTCGGCTAACGTCACCGTTCCGGAAGGCGGGGGCGACGGCGTGCTGGTGACGGACGGCGGCCGCTTTGGTGGTTATGCCCTCTACCTCCTCAAAGGCAAGCCGGTTTTCAACTACAACCTTGAAGGCGTGGCGCGATTCCGTTGGGAAGGGACCGAGGCGCTTACACCCGGAAAGCACGGCATCAGCTTCGATTTTAAATACGCGGGGCCGGGATTCGGTAAAGGCGGCACCGGTGTGCTGTCGGTGGATGGCAAGCAACTGGCTAGCCATACGATCCCCCACAGCGTTCCATTCGTCTTCGGCGTGGACGAAAGTTTCGATGTCGGCTCCGACACCGGCACCCCCGTCGATGACAAGGATTACCAGGTGCCGTTCGCTTTTACCGGTTCGCTGCACAAACTTACCGTCAAGCTCGAACCCACGCAGTTGAATGTCGCGGGCAAGGAAGCAGCTCAGAACAAGGTCGGTAACAAAGACTAGGAAAAACCACGCGGATCATCTCTCACGAGATGATCCGCGATTTACCCGCGACAGCCTCCTTAATGCAACCCGTCGGATTGATTCAGTCTAATGTAATCAGATATTTTCCTGAGAGTCCGGTATGGGTCCAGGCTGTGTGAAAACGAGCTAAATACGTCGAAAACTGAGAGTCGCGAGGATTGCATGTGGAATAAGCGGGCGGAAGTGCGAATTACCATGGAAGGTTTGGCGCTGAAATCGCACTACACTCCACCAGAGCAACAAACGATTTATACGCGCCGCTCGCAACGCGGTTCGAACGGGCTGCATGCCATGGCCGGCGCGCTACTCGCATGCGACGCGAGTCTTCCTCACGACGGCAGGAATTCCAAGGTGATGCGATGCGCAATTTTCTCTCATGAACCATTTCGCTATCGGACTCATCGCCTTCGTCGCTATCTTCGGCGGCGCTCTTATTGGCATCTTTGCTGCGCGGGCTCTGCCCGAGCATCACCTCAGCAATGAGTCGCGCAATGCGATCTCCGTTTCAGCGGCGATTGTCGGCACGCTTTCGGCCTTGGTGATCGGCTTGATGATCTCGACGGCGAACAGTTCGTTCTCGACACGGTCGAGTGAAGTATCCAGGATCGCCGTCGACATCGTCCGCATTAACCGAGTGATGCTGCGTTACGGACCAGAGGCGGAGGATGCCCGCGTTAAGCTGCGCAACTACGCGAGGGCGAAAATGCAGGAGTTGTTCCCGGCGGCAGGGGAACCATCACAGTCAACCGATGCGACTGTCGGGATGATGGAGGCGACACAAGAATCGATTCTATTGCTTGTTCCGACTGATCCAAGACAGCGCTGGCTGCGCTCGCAGGCTCTCACGCTTTCAGACGATCTCTTACAGGCGCGCTGGCTGCTGGCGGAACAGCGTGCCAGCAACATTCCGATGCCGTTCCTGATCCTGCTGATCTTTTGGCTTAGCCTGGTTTTCGCCAGCTTCGGTTTGTTCGCACCTCGCAATGCCACGACTATCGCCGTTTTCTGCCTCTGTTCGGTTGCGGTTTCGGGAGGCATCACAATGATTCTGGAGCTGGACTCGCCCTTCTCCGGCCTCGTCCATGTCTCCGGTGAGCCGATGCGCCAAGCGCTGGCCGAGATCATCCGTTGATCAATTAGTCGAGGATGGGGTCGGTCAGCACATAAAATTCGCCTAACCGAAGACCTCATTATTCGCGGAACTGAGACACTCGAATATCTCCTTTTAGCGGTGACTGCATGGCCGGAGTGGGTCGGATAGCGACCCCCCACGCACTGTGACTGATCCACCCTTGTCCTCCCTCAACGTGGAGGACAAGCTATGAACACTATTGCTACATACAGCCATCAGCCTTGGAACAAGGGAAAGCTTGTCGGGCAGAAAGCCCCGCTCCGAGTCAGAGATATCTGGGCCATTCGGGTCAGACTCCAGCTCGCGGAGAAGACATGGGATCTGGCTCTCTTCAACTTGGCTATCGACAGCAAGCTGCGTGCCTCTGACTTAACCAAGCTGCGAGTACGAGACATAGCCCATGGGGAACATGTTTCGTCACGGGCCATCGTGATGCAGCAGAAAACTCAGCACCCAGTGCAATTTGAAATCACAGAGCAAACCCGAACGGTTCTGGAGGCTTGGATGCATCAGGCCCACCTCCGCAGTGAGGACTTCTTGTTTCCAACCCGGTTGCACGGCTCAGATCATCTCTCCACCAGGCAATACGCTCGAATAGTCAAAGTGTGGGTGACAGCCATTGGCCTTGACCCAACCATGTACGGTACCCACACGCTACGTCGAACCAAGGCATCGTTGATCAATCGCAGGACGAAGAACCTGAGAGCTGTCCAACTCCTGCTTGGCCATACGAAGCTGGAAAGCACCGTCAGATACTTAGGAATTGAGGTGGACGATGCTCTAGAAATGGCTGAGCAGACAGAGGTTTGAATCCCGATAGCGACGGGCGCAGCTTAACCGTCGCTATCGGCCGAAATCGGTCGCTCATCCCAAACACGGCATTTTGTCTGGAGTTTAATGCTCTGGTCATATCCAGGGAAGAAAGCTCAAAGGCATCGTGATCATATACAAGTAGATAAATCAGCTGATTACCGGGGATACGCCTACACCCCTTGATACATCCGGCATACACAATCCCTGGAACTGCCGCAGGTTACGATCTTTTGATCTTGGTCTTCTGAACGTAAGCGTCATCGCCAAAAGCTCACAGGCTACGCCAGTTCCTGTACTGACCGCGTCCTACCTCGATTAATCGGGTGCATCCAGTCAGTGTTTGCTGGTGACTTTCGGAATTCATTGACCCACCCGAATTCTCAGAAAACGAAAGCCTCAAGCTGGATTTCAGAGGCTGCATATAGGTCAGTCAAAATCGGCACCCTGGGTCAAGATCGCATCAGCGCCAACAGTCATGGCCTTGATCAGTTTGCGAAACGTGAGCACGGTCTCCTAGCGTCGATATAGAAAACCCAATCTGAAGTTTTTACACACTCTGGGCCAAAAGCGGTCAGTCAGTGCGTTGTAAATATATCTCCCGCCTCACATGAGCAGAGTAGTTTATGAGCCTAATTAGGTGTCCGGGATTAGTAGATCACTGTAAGGGGCCGGGGAACACACCTTCCGAGCCCGAGCAATAAGGGCGATTGTGTCCGCGTATTTTTAAGCGGACGCAATTACCCTTAATGCCAGGATCGTCATGCGCCAACGTAAGTCATACCCGAAATCCTTCAAGACCCAAGTCGTCCAAGAGTGCGAGCAGCCCGGTGTTTCCGTGGCAGCTATTGCGATGAGTCACGGGATTAATGCCAATGTCGTTCGCCGGTGGATACCGCTTTACCGTGATCAGCAGGCAGTCGCGCTGCCAGCTTTCATTCCTTTGAAAGTCGCGCCGGTTGAACCAAAACAAAAGACCGAAGCATCGGCGATCATTGAGCTGGCGCTTGGCGAGCAATCGCTCATCGTGAAATGGCCAACTTCCGACCCTGACGGATGCGCCCGCTTTGTCCGAGGGCTTGTCCTATGATCCGCATCGATTCCATCTGGCTCGCCACCGAGCCGATGGACATGCGCGCCGGTACCGAGACGGCATTGGCCAGGGTGATCGCGGTGTTTGGTGCGGCGAAGCCGCACTGTGCTTATCTATTTGCCAACCGCCGCGCCACGCGCATGAAAGTTCTGGTGCATGACGGCTTCGGGATCTGGCTGGCGGCTCGGCGTTTGAACCAAGGCAAGTTCCATTGGCCAGGCATTCGCCAAGGCTCTGAAATGGAGTTGGATACCGAACAACTCCAGGCTCTGGTGTTGGGTCTGCCATGGGCAACGCGCGGGCTCCGGCGGTGCGATCACACTGCTTTAACGGCTGCCATTAGCCTATCCGTCTATCGCCGCGAACTGTTTGCTCTGGCAAAATCGGCGCCATGACTTCGCTCCCCAATCTCGACCACCTTACCCCTGAACAACTGCGTGCTTTGGCGGCGCAGTTGTTACAGCGTGTTGAGACGCTCGACCATCAAGTCGACACACTGGGTAAGACGGTCGAGACGATGGGCAGGAAGATCAACCGCGATCAAACGGTTATCGAGAAGCTCACCCACGAGATCGCACAACTCAAGCGTTTGAAGTTTGCCAAGCGCAGTGAGCAGATGAATCCTGAGCAGGCCTGCTTGCTCGATGACCTGATCGATACCGATATCGCGGCGATTGAAGCAGAGCTTCAAGCCTTGCAAACAGTGCTGGCTCCGACCGAGAAAAAGCAAAAGCCCAAACGCACTGCTTTGCCGGCAGAGTTTCCACGCACGCTAATCCATCACGAACCGGACAACACTCACTGCCCATGTGGCTGCGCACTCAAGCGTATCGGTGAGGACGTCAGCGAAAAGCTGGACTACACGCCCGGCGTGTTTACCGTTGAGCGCCATGTCCGTGGCAAGTGGGTCTGTGATGACTGCGAAACGCTGATCCAGGCGCCGGTTCCGGCGCAGGTCATCGACAAGGGAATCCCCACTGCCGGGTTACTTGCCCACGTCATGATCGCGAAGTTTGCTGACCACCTGCCTCTTTACCGTCAGGAATCGATCTTCGGCCGTGCCGGCTTGGCGATTCCACGTTCAACTTTGGCTCAATGGGTGGGTGTGACTGGGGTGCAGTTGCAACCTCTGGTCGATGCACTGCGCGACGTAGTGCTTGGACAGCAGGTTATTCATGCCGATGAAACACCCGTGCAGATGCTCGTGCCGGGCTCAAAGAAAACCCACCGCTCTTATGTGTGGGCCTACGCCACAAGCCAGTTTTGCGAAATAGCAGCTGTTGTTTATGACTTCAGCCCCAGCCGTGCTGGTGAACATGCTCGCAACTTCCTGCAAGACTGGAAGGGCAAGCTGGTGTGTGATGATTTTGGCGGCTACAAGGCCAGCTTCGCACTCGGCGTGACCGAGATCGGATGCATGGCCCATGCGCGACGCAAGTTCTTCGAACTGCACGCGACCAACAAGAGCATGCTCGCTGAACAGGCCCTGCGTTACATCCAGTTGCTTTACGAAATCGAGAGTGAAGTGCGTGACCTGGAACCGGATTTACGGCGCCGAATACGGCAAGAAAAAGCCGTACCGGTGATGGATATGCTGCATGCCTGGATGATGGCCCAGCGCGATCTCGTGCCTGAAGGCTCAGCCATCAGCAGAGCACTGGATTACAGCCTGAAACGCTGGGCAGCGTTGTCGCGCTACCTCGATGACGGGGCTGTACCCATTGACAATAATTGGGCGGAGAACCAGATCCGGCCTTGGGCGTTGGGGCGCAAAAACTGGCTCTTCGCAGGTTCGCTGCGCAGCGGCAAACGGGCGGCCGCGATTATGAGTTTGATCCAGTCTGCGCGGCTCAACGGGCATGATCCGTATGCGTATCTGAAGGACGTGCTCACGCGCCTGCCGACGCAGCGCGCGAGTGATATCGACCAGTTGCTGCCGCATAGGTGGCAGCCGGTCTAATCACGCAAGGCGTGATGCCCGGACGCATACAGATCACTACAGAAGTGTCCGATAACTCAGCGGTCAAAGGCTACTCAATCTTTCCATTTTTTGCTTCGCAGTCGCTGTCGGTTGTACAAGGAACAGGTCCGCCAAGGAAAGGCGGAAGCCAAGATGAGCTAGTGTGCTGTTTTCGAAATAATTTACCCGCCAGCCTGTGAGACCATCGCCTCACGGGCTCGCTGTATCTTGTTCAAAATATCTTCTCCCTTTGCATTCCAGACATAGCGAGTCGGCTGTGCATTTCGCAGTGCCAGGAACGTGGTAATCGAACTCTCCAATTCGCGAACCGAGCTGAAACTGCCCTCACGCAGATATACCGTGATGTCGCGAAAGAACCGTTCAACCATGTTCATCCACGAGCTGGAGGTCGGGGTGAAATGCATGTGGAAGCGTTTGTGCTTCTCAAGCCTTCGCCTTCGCCTCCGGGCTGGCGGCGATCTCCACCGTGCTCGAACTTGCTCGACGCTGGCGCGCACATCGTCTCCGGCAATGACCTGTACGGCGGTACTTTCCGACTGTTCGATAAGGTGCGCCAACGCAGCGCGGGGCATCGCTTCAGCTTCGTCAATCTGGCTGACCCGGGGGCATTCGAGGCAGCGCTGCAAGACGACATGCGGATGGTCTTGGTCGAGACGTCGAACAATCCTTTGCTGCGCCTCACTGACCTCGCCGACATCGCGCGCATCTGTCGCGAGCGAGGCATCATCTGTGTGGCCGACAACACCTTTGCCAGCCCGTGGATACAACGCCCGCTGGAGCTGGGCTTCGATATCGTGGTGCACTCGACGACCAAGTATCTGAACGGCCACTCCGACGTGATCGGCGGCATCGCGGTGGTCGGGCAGAACGCAGAACTGAGCGAGCGCCTGGGCTTCCTGCAGAACTCGGTGGGTGATGGTCAGGTGCGTCAGCTTCATGTGTGGACTCCT
The DNA here is from genome assembly GCF_059716155.1 of Pseudomonas sp. LBUM1649. NCBI lineage: Bacteria > Pseudomonadati > Pseudomonadota > Gammaproteobacteria > Pseudomonadales > Pseudomonadaceae > Pseudomonas > Pseudomonas sp. LBUM1649. Next base: position 2,331,755 of record NZ_CP166807.1, on the reverse strand, counting down.
TCTCACGGTTGACTGTGGTTCGCACCTTCAGTCTGGCACTCAAGATGCCGAGGTGAGGAGGAGTCCATCCCATTGCTTATGATGGCTTATGATTGCTTATGGTTAGGGGGCCGGTGTCCTGTCTCCCAATCACATCGTCCGCCCAGCTTATGGCCGCAACGACGGTCGGGAAACCGAGCGTGCTCGTCAGCGAGATCAGTGTGTGACGGATCTGCTCTGTCGTAGCGCCCGCATCCAGTGCCCGTCTGGTATGACTGTGCACTGCGCCCTCAGAGCGGATGGCCGCCGCGGCGCCTAGCTGGATCAGCTGGACAACTTTCTCGTCCAGTGGGCCGGCATGACGCACAGCCGCACCCAAGGCATCCACTGCACCCAAGTAATCCGGGTACTGCTGTTTGAGACGTTGGTACGTGTTGTGCTCTCTCTTCCTTCCCATCTTTGTCTCCTTGCGTTGGAGGTGCGATTCAGTGCTCGCCTTTCACTTCAGGCAACGCTCTACGAGCTCCGCGGCGCTGGTCACTGGGACTTCGCAGGTTCGGTTTCGGCACACATAGGCGCTGGTTTTCCCCGCGAGCGAATGCCGGCCTACGCCGATGGGCACATCCTCGGCAAAGCCCAGGACGCGTCCCGGCAAGTAACAGCGCTGCAGGTTCGCCACCAGGGCGCTGGCGGCGGAACGTTCGCCAGCAATGAAGATGCTGATAGGGCCACTCTGTATGAAGTCCTGTGCCGCCAGGAGATGGGCGAAGCCGAAGGGATTCTGGGCGGCTGCGGCGCGGTACATCGCGAACACCTGCTCGGCGCGCTCCCGGTAAAGCTCGCGGCCGGTTAGCTCATAGAGTCGCAAGAAAGCGAACGTACTGGTCGAGGTGCCCGATGGCCAGGCATTGTCGTGCGGCGCGCGAGGCCTGTGCACCAGCGGCTCGCCATCGCCGGGCGTGAAGTAGAGTCCGTCCTCCCAGAACTTCTCGAGGATCAGTTCGACCAACTGCGTGGCGCGTTCGAGATAACGCTGATCGAAGTCGCACTCGTAGAGATCGATCAAGGCGTTGGCGAGGAAGGCGTAGTCATCGAGGAAACCTGGAACCTTGGCGGTGCTCTCCCACCAAGCCCGGTACAGGCCACCCTCGGGAATCGAGAGTCGGTCCAGAATAAAATCGGCGGCGCGCCTCGCGGCGTCCAGGTGGGCTGTGGTTCCGGTCGCCTGGTAAGCGGCACAGAGGCCCTGGATCATTAGTGCGTTCCAGCTGGTGAGGATGTTCTCGTCGCGCCCTGGACGAATGCGTTGGGCACGCGCCACTAATAGCGTGTCGCGCAGCCCCGCCAGTTGCACCTCCTGCGCCGCGTCCAGTGCTGCTGCGCGGTGCAGCACGGTGGTGCCATGCTCGAAGTTGCCTGTGACGGTCACGCCGTAGGCCAGGCAGGCCAGCTCGGCGTCCGGGTCGCCGAGGACGGTCTGCACCTGCGCGGGTGTCCACACATAAAACTTGCCTTCTTCTCCCTCGCTGTCAGCGTCCTCACTGGCGTAGAAACCGCCCTCAGGGTGCGTCATGTCACGCAGGATGTAGTCAATCGTTTCCTCGAACACGCGCCGCCAGGCAGGCTTGCCGGTCGCGCGATAGGCGTCGGCATAGAGCTTCACGAGCTGGCCGTTGTCGTAGAGCATCTTTTCGAAATGGGGTACGGCCCAACGCTCATCCACGCAGTAACGAGCGAAACCACCGCCCAGGTGATCATAGAGCCCACCGGCGGCCATGCGATCGAGGGTCAGCGCCAGAGAGCGCAGCAAGTCCGGCTCGTGTAGACGCTGATAGAGGCGTAGGACGAGATCGTGGCAGGCCGGGTTGGGAAACTTCGGTGCGCTGTTCAGGCCACCGTGCACAGGGTCGGTGTTCTTGGCAAACAGCCGGGCGGCGGCGGCCGGCGGGTCTTGCTCCAGTAGCGTATTGCCCTCCAGCATCAGAGTCTCCATGACGCCGTAACCCTTGAGAAACTGCTCGACGTTCTGCTGAAGTGCCGCGCGGTTGTTTTGCCACGCCTCGCTCAGACCGCGCAGGAGCTGCGTGAATCCAGGCCTGCCATAGCCCTCCTGCGGCGGGAAGTAGGTGCCGCCGAAGAACGGCTCGCGCTGCGGGGTGAGGAACACCGTCAGCGGCCAGCCGCCGCCCTGCCCCAGCATCTGCACAACTGTTTGATAAATGTCATCGAGGTCAGGCCGCTCCTGGCGGTCGACTTTGATGTTGATGAAGTGCTCGTTCATCAAGCGCGCAATCTCCGGGTTCTCGAACGACTCGTGGGCCATCACGTGACACCAGTGGCAGGCGGCGTAACCCAGCGACAGGTGGATAGGCTTGTCCTCATCGCGCGCACGGCGGAACGCCTCCTCGCCCCAGGGATACCAATCGACGGGGTTCTCTGTGTGCTGCCGTAGATAGGGCGAAGTTTCTTCGGCGAGTCGATTGCTCATCGCTGGCTCCTCACAACAGACCAAGCTGCAGGCGGGCCGCATCGGACATACGGCTTTGATCCCAGGGCGGCTCCCAGACGATCTCGACCTCGACCTGGCTGACCCCGGAGATGGACTGGACCTTGGTGCGCGCCTCCTCCTTCAGTACATCGCCCATCCCGCAACCGGGGGCGGTCATGGACATCTTGATCTCGACTCGCTGGCGGCCGTCGCCGAGCGGCCGGGTTTTGCATTGGTAGATCAACCCGAGATCGACCACGTTGACCGGAATCTCCGGATCGTAGACAGTGCGCAGCATGTCGAGTACCTGCTGGATGTCGAAGGCGCTGCTGATCGTCGGTTGGCCGCCCGCTTGGGGCTGCCCTTCCTGATGAACATCCTGGCCCAGTGCATCGGCATCGCTGGCGGCGATCCGCGCCAGCCGGCCCCCGGAGATCTGAACCGTGAAGCTGCCACCGAGCGCCTGGGTCACCACCACGCGCTCGCCGCGCCTCAGCTGCAGCCGCTCACCGCGCGGAATCAGGGTCACCGCGCAGTCCCGCGTGAGCTCGATCGGTTGCAGACGACCCGGCTGATTCGGGTTATCGAACTGGAAGCCGGCGCCATGCAGGTCATACACGAAATCGATAGACAGGCCATCGGCTCGCTCTGCGCTCGCGGGATCGAGCAACAGGGTGATGCCGTACGTTTCGACGGCAATATCGCCCTCTGTGCCGAGCTCGAAAAGCAACTCATGGGCGAAGCGCTCGTCGATCTTGAGTCGCACCGAGTCCCCGCTCCCATCTTCCTGAGCGGAGCGCAAGATTCGCCGCGCCGAGTCGCTGAGGCGAATGTTGGGGATGAATAGATCGGCTGACATGGCTTACTCCGTGGAGACCTGTGAACCGCCGTCTTCCAGGGCACTGCGCAGCGTGTGCCAGGCCAGAGTGGCGCACTTGACCCGCACAGGGAACTCCCATACCCCCGAAAGCACCGCGAGTTTGCCTAGCTCCGCGGGTGTCACTTGGGCGTTTGGCCCTTCGGTGAGCAGCGTATGCACACGGACAAAGAGTGCCAGCGCCTCTTCCGGCTTCTTCCCCTTGACCGCCAGGGTCATCAAGGACGCCGAGGCCTGGGAGATAGCGCAGCCGGCACCCTGGAAGGCGATGTCCTCGATCACGCCGTCTGCGAGCCTGATATAAACCCTGAGCTGATCGCCGCACAGCGGATTGAAGCCCTCCGCCGTACAGGAAGCATCCTCGATCTTGCGGAAATTGCGCGGCCGCTTGCCGTGATCGATGACCACCTCCTGGTAGAGGTCGCGCAGTTCATCGCCGCTCATCGAAACACCTCCTGGACCTTGGCTAAACCTGCCACCAGCGCATTGATATCAAGCTCGGTGCTGTAGCAGCCAAGCGAAGCGCGGGCGGTGGCGGCCACACCGAAACGGTTCATCAAGGGCTGTGCGCAGTGGTGCCCGGTGCGAATCGCTACCCCCTCGCGGTCGAGGATGGTACCGATATCGTGCGGATGGATGCCGTCGAGGACGAACGAAAGAACGCCGACCTTCTCCGCAGCGGTGCCGATCAGCCTGAGGCCGGGCACCGCCACCAGCGCCTTTAGTGCGTAGGCCAGCACGACCTGCTCGTGGGCAGCAATGGCCTCTGGCCCCAGCTCACCGAGAAAGTCGATCGCCGCACCGAGACCTATTGCGCCGGCCATGTTCGGTGTCCCCGCTTCAAACTTGTACGGTGGTTTGTTGTAGACAGTCTTCTCGAAGCTGACCGAGAGGATCATGTCGCCGCCGCCCTGGTAGGGAGGCATGGCTTCGAGCAGCTCGCGACGGCCGTAGAGCACGCCTATGCCGGTGGGACCGTACATCTTGTGGCCCGACAGGGCGTAGAAATCGCATCCTAGCGCTCGCACGTCGACCTTGAGGTGGGGAGCCGCCTGGGCGCCGTCGACCAGCACACGTACGCCTCGGGCGTGGGCGAGTTCGACAATGCGCCGGATCGGGTTGATGGTGCCAAGCACATTTGAAACATGGGTGACGGCCACTAGTCGGGTCCTGGGCCCGATCAGCCGTTCCAGCTCATCGAGCAAGAGTTCGCCGGCGTCGTCGATGGGGGCCACCCGCAGCCGGGCACCGGTCTGCTCGCAGAGCATCTGCCAGGGCACGATGTTCGAGTGGTGCTCCATGGTGCTGATCAACACCTCATCGCCCGCGCGGACCTGAGCCTTGCCATAGGTTTGCGCCACGAGATTGACCGCTTCGGTCGTGCCGCGGACGAAGACGATCTCTTCGACGTGCTCGGCGTTGAGGAAGCCCTGGACCTTGGCCCGAGCCTTCTCGTACTCCTCGGTAGCGCGCACCGAGAGGTAGTGCACACCACGATGCACGTTGGCGTTCTCCTTTAAGAAGAAGTGCGACATGGCATCGATGACCGCCTGCGGCTTCTGGCTGGTCGCGGCGCTGTCGAGGTAAATCAGCGGCTTGCCGTAGATCATCTCCGCGAGGATCGGAAACGCCTGGCGCACGCGCTCAACGTCGTAGCCTGCCGCCAGGTTGAGCTGTTTCGGTAGTGTCTGAAGGCTGCTTTTGAGGTCACTCATACCAACACCGCCAAGCCCCGCAGCTGCGCGGCGACCACTCGCTCCACATGGGCCCGCAGCGGCTCCAGGTGAATGAGCTCCAGCATCTCGCTGACGAACGCAAAGGTCAGCAGAGACCGCGCCGCCGCCAGGGGAATCCCCCGCGAGCGCAGGTAGAAAATAGCCTGCTCATCCAGTTGGCCGACGGCGACGCCGTGGCCGCACTTGACGTCATCGGCGAAGATCTCCAGCCGTGGCTGGGTGTTGACCTGGGCCGACGTCGACAACAATAGATTCTTGTTGATCTGGCTGGCATCCGTTTTCATCGCACCCGGGCGCACGATGATCCGCCCGTCGAAGACCCCGTGCCCACGATCATCGATCACGCCCTTATAGAGTTCGCGACTGGTGCAGCGCGGAGCCAGGTGCTCAATGGTCGTCTGGTTGTCCAGGTGCTGCTCGCCCCGGGGCAAGTACAGACCGTTCAGGGCGACCTCCGCGCCGGGCCCCTCGAGCACGACCCGAACCTCCTGCCGTGCCAGCGCCGCGCCTAGTGCCCAGGAGTGCGCGGAAAAGTGACTGCCCTGGGCCTGGCGCACGCTGAGCAAAGCAACATGGAACGCCGCCCTGCTCTCGTTCTGCACCGTGTAATGATAGAGCGCCGCGCCTGCGTCGAGCACCACCTCGCTGACCGCATTGCTGAGGTAGACCTCACCCTCGCGACCAACGTGGCTTTCCACCAGGATCGCCTGGCTCCCTGCCCCCACCCACACCATGGAGCGCGGATGGGTCACGCGCGGCACGGCCCCCGGGTCCGATAGGAACACCAGGTGGATCGGTTTTTCGACCGTCGTGTGGGCGGGTATCTGCACCCACGCGCCGTCCTCGGCGAGGGCCGCATTGAGCGCCGTGAAGGCCTGCGTCCGCACACCGAACGCATGCGAGAAAAGAGCTTCAAGCGCCGCCCCGCTATCGGCACGCAGCAGCGTCGCGAGAGGGCTCACCTGGATGCCTGGGGGTAGCCCCTCGAGCATCGAGAGCTCAGCGGCGAAATAGCCATTGACGAAGACCAGTCGCGGGCCGCCGTAGTCGCCGGCCAGCCGTTCGACGCTGGCAGTGGACAGGCGCTGGCTCGCGTCCGGCACGGCCGGCTGAAAAGGGGTTTCGAGGATGGGCGCGACTCGCGTGTACTTCCAGGCCTCGTCCTTGGCCGTGGGAAAGCCCTGTTCGGCCACCCACTGAAACGCTGCGCGGCGCAATTCCTGCAGCCAGGCAGGATGCCGCGCGTCGGCCCGGGGCTCGAGCCGGCCGAGGAACGCTACACTCGCCGCGGTGTTCATGGCCCGGCTCCGGGCTCTGGCGCGGCCTGTTCGAAGCTCGCATAGCCGTGTTTCTCGAGCTCGACGGCAAGGTCCTTGTCGCCGGACTGCACGATCCGGCCGTTGGCCATCACATGGACGCGATCCGGGACAATGTAGTTGAGCAGTCGCTGGTAGTGCGTGATGACGAGCAGCGCGCGATCCTCGCGCTGCAGCGCGTTGACGCTGGCCGCGACGATCCGCAGCGCGTCGATGTCGAGGCCCGAATCGGTCTCGTCGAGAATCGCCAGCTTGGGTTCCAGAATCGCCATCTGGAAGATCTCGTTGCGTTTCTTCTCGCCACCAGAAAAGTCCACGTTGACGCAGCGGTTCATGAAGCTCTGGTCCATCTCGAGCAGCGCCATGCGCTCCTTGGCGAGCACGAGGAAATCCAGCGCATCGAGCTCATCGAGCCCGCGCTGCTTGCGCACGGCGTTGAGGGCCGTGCGCAGGAAGTAGAGATTGCCGACGCCGGGGATCTCAACCGGGTACTGGAACGCGAGGAAGATGCCAGCGACCGCGCGCTCTTCCGGTGGCATGGCAAGCAAATCCTGGCCTTCGTAAAGCACCTCGCCGCTGACCACGTAGGTATCAAAGCCTGCTAGCACCTGGGCCAGCGTGCTTTTACCAGAGCCATTAGGCCCCATGATCGCGTGCACCTCGCCGGCGTTGACCCGCAACGTGATTCCCCGCAGGATTTCACGGCCTTCGACACTGGCGTGCAGATTCTTGATCTCGAGCATGCTCCACCCCGGGCCTCAGCCCACGCAACCCTCCAGGCTCACGCCCAGCAGTTTCTGGGCTTCCACGGCGAACTCCATCGGCAGTTCCTTGAGCACCTCGCGGCAGAAGCCGTTGACGATCATCGGCACCGCGTCCTCCGCGCTGATGCCACGCTGCCGGCAGTAGAAGAGCTGCTCATCGCTGATCTTCGAGGTGGAGGCCTCATGCTCTACCTGAGCGCTCGGGTTCTTCACCTCGACGTAGGGGAAGGTGTGCGCGCCACATTGGCTACCCAGCAGCAGGGAGTCGCACTGCGTATGGTTGCGGGCGCCCGTCGCGGCCTTCTGGATCTTCACCAGGCCACGGTAGGTGTTCTGCCCATGGCCAGCTGAGATCCCCTTAGAAAGGATGGTGCTGCGCGTGTGTCGGCCGATGTGGATCATCTTGGTGCCCGTATCCGCCTGCTGGTGGTTGGCCGTCAGGGCGACCGAGTAAAACTCGCCGACCGAATAGTCGCCCTGGAGAATCACCCCCGGATATTTCCAGGTGATGGCGGAGCCGGTCTCGACCTGAGTCCAGGAAATCTTCGAGTGAGCTCCTGCGCACTTGCCGCGCTTGGTGACGAAGTTGAAGATGCCGCCCCGCCCCTGGGCATCGCCCGGGTACCAGTTCTGCACCGTGGCGTACTTGATCTGGGCGTTATCCAGCGCGACCAGCTCGACCACCGCTGCGTGCAACTGGTTATTGTCGCGCATTGGCGCGGTGCAGCCCTCGAGGTAGCTCACGTAAGCGCCCTCTTCCGCGACGATCAGCGTGCGCTCGAACTGGCCGGTATCCGCGGCGTTGATGCGGAAATAGGTCGACAGTTCCATTGGGCATCGCACGCCCTTTGGCACGTAGCAGAATGAGCCGTCGGAAAACACCGCTGAGTTCAGTGTGGCGAAGAAGTTGTCGCTATAGGGAACGACCGAGCCCAGGTATTTGCGCACCAGGTCTGGATGGTTCTGCACGGCTTCGGAGAAGGAGCAGAAGATCACGCCGACCTTCGCGAGTTTGTGCTTGAAGGTGGTCGCCACCGAGATCGAATCGACCACGGCATCCACCGCGACGCCCGTCAGGCGCTCCTGTTCGGCGAGCGAGATACCGAGTTTGCCAAACATCTCGCGCAGATCGGGATCGACCTCGTCAAGACTATTGGGCCCCGGCGTTTTCGGCTTGGGCGCCGAGTAATAGATGATGGCCTGGTAGTCGATGGGCTCATAGTGGACGTTCTGCCAGGTTGGCTCGCGCATCGTCAGCCAGTGGCGGTAGGCCTTCAGGCGCCAGTCGAGCAGCCACTGTGGCTCGTGCTTCTTCGCCGAGATCAGGCGAATGAGGTCTTCGTTGAGGCCGCGCGGGGCGGCGTCGCTCTGAAAATCAGAGACAAAGCCATACTTGTACGCCCGGTTGCTGAGCTCGCGGATCCTGGCATTGTCGGTGCTCATCGCTGATACCTCCTGCTTTTGGCAGGACGATGTGATCGTTTAACTATACTCCTTCCCTATATCTTGCGACTCGAGCTCGTCCGCAGCGTTCAAACATCCGACGATGTCCGCAACAGGATGTCGTTGCCGTCCACCCGGACCTCGAACTGCTCGACTCGATAAACCGGTTCTGTGAGGCACTCGCCGCTGGTTACGTCGAACTCGTAGGCGTGAATGGGGCACGTCACCACGCTGGCGCAGAGCGTTCCTTCTCCCAGCGGGCCGTCCTCGTGCGGGCAGGTGTTGTGGATGGCGAAATACTGGCCGTTCACGTTGAACAGCGCGACGGGGGTTCCCCCCAGGTTCACGGTCTTGCCGGTACCCGGTTCGATATCGCCCACACATGCGACCTTGACGAATTCACTCATGGCGCCGCTCCAGGGTGCGACCGGTGCTAGTAGCTGAACGCTGAGCCGCCTGAGTCAACAGCTAGACGGTCCCCTCTTGATTGTCATTTTAGCTTCTAGATCTGCTCCTGACTCGTCAGGTTTCGATCACCGAGACTTGCGCACAGCCACAGTAGGCTACGCTTTCAGCAGCTCATTGCTCACGCTGCTCGCTCCGGCAGGTTTTGCGTTTTTCTGAAGAGTGTCTGCAACAGCTATTTCAGACAGACCCAAACCATTCACGCAGGACTGACGTGATGACCGAGTCCCTCCTCAGCTTCGAAGAACTCAAGCGCGCCGCTGCCTCCGGTGAGATCGACACTGTGCTGGTCTGCATGGTCGACATGCAGGGACGACTGGTCGGCAAACGGTTTCAGGTCGAGTTTTTCATCGACAGCGGCCATGAAGAAACTCACTGCTGCAATTACCTACTGGCCGACGACATCGACATGGAGCCGGTGCCGGGTTACACCGTGGCCAGCTGGAGCAAAGGCTATGGCGACTTTGTGCTCAAACCCGACATGGCCACGTTGCGACGGGTGCCCTGGCTTGAATGCACGGCGCTGGTGCTCTGCGATGTGCTCGATCATCACCATCGGCGCGACCTGCCACACAGCCCGCGGGCGATCCTGAAAAAGCAGATCGAGCGACTGCGCGAGCGCGGCTACACCGGCATGTTCGCCTCGGAACTGGAGTTCTACCTGTTCGACGAAAGCTACGAGGCCATCCACGAGCGCAACTACCACAACCCGAAGACGGCCGGCCACTACATCGAGGATTACAACATCCTGCAGACAACCCGCGAAGAGCCGGTGCTCCGGGCGATTCGCAAGCATCTGCAGGCATCTGGCATCCCCGTTGAAAACTCCAAGGGTGAATGGGGGCCGGGCCAGGAAGAGATCAACATTCGTTATGCCGATGCCCTGACCATGGCCGACCACCACGTCATCATCAAACACGCCTGCAAAGAGATCGCGCAATTGCAGGGCAAGGCGATCACCTTCATGGCCAAGTGGCGCTATGACGCCGCCGGCTCCAGCAGCCATATACATAATTCGCTGTGGGACAAAAATGCCAAGAAGCCGCTGTTCTTCGACCCCAAGGCTGAGTTTGGCATGTCGAAGCTGATGCGCGCCTGGGTTGCCGGGCAGCTCAAATATGCCAACGACATCACCTGTTTTCTCGCGCCCTACATCAATTCATACAAGCGTTTTCAGGCCGGCACTTTTGCGCCGACGCGGGCGGTATGGAGTCGGGACAATCGCACCGCAGGTTTTCGTTTGTGTGCCGAAGGCAGCAAAGCTATCCGCATCGAATGTCGCATCGGCGGCGCCGACCTCAACCCTTATCTGGCGTTCGCTGCCCTGATCGCTGCGGGCCTGGCCGGCATCGACGAGAAGCTCAACCTCGCACCGCCCTTCGAGGGCGATGCCTACCTCGACGAGCACTTGCCTGAAGTGTCGAAGACCCTGCGCGAAGCCTGCGCCGCGCTCCAGACCTCAACCATGTTGCGCGAGGCGTCCGGTGACGAAGTGATCGACCACTATGTACACACCGCCGAATGGGAGCAGAAAGAGTACGACCGGCGGATAACCGACTGGGAACTGCAGCGCGGCTTCGAGCGCTATTGAGACCATCATGACTTCGATGATTCAACTCATCTCTCCGGTCGATGGCCGGATCTATGCCGAACGCCGCTGCGCCGATGCGCCGATGCTGCGATGCTGCGATGCTCAAAGCCAACGTCCATGCTACCATCGCCCGCCGCCTGGGTATCTTCGACAAGGTCCTGACTGGCCAAGACTACCTCACCGGCGCCCAGTTCAGCGTGGCCGACGCCTACCTGTTCACCATCGTCAATTGGTCCGGCCTCATGGCCATCGACCTCACGCCCTGGCCGGCCGTCTCCGCCTTCCAGAAACGTGTTGGCGCCCGCCCCGCCGTTCAACAGGCATTGAAAGCCGAAGGCTTGATCTGATTTTCGATCCGGCGCTGCGGCCAGCACAAAAAAATGCCCAGTAATCCGGGCGGGTTTTCATCCCGTCTTCTTCTGCTGGCCATCGGAAGGCGACGCTAACTAGCCGGGAAATCCCCGGCCAGTCTTCTCAATGTTCAAGTCCGGGTTTAATGCACATGTACGTAGGTGCCGGGTGCGGTCTCCATCGGCGGGTGGTTCTGGTTGCCCAGCGCCAGCTGGGTTTCGGTTTGCTCACCCGAGCGCGCCTGAATCCAGCTCAGCCACTCTGGCCACCAGCTGCCATCGTGCTTCTGCGTGTCGAAATACCAGGCACGCGGGTCGGACGGCAGCTTGTCGTTCTCCAGGTAGCTAGCCTTGGGATTACCTGGCGGGTTGAGGATGCTCTGGATATGCCCGCTGTTGCATAGCACGAAGCGCCGGTCGCCACCGAGCAGCAGGGTCGAGCGATAGACCGCGTCCCAGGGCGTGATGTGGTCGTTGATGCCGGCGATGCTGAAGCTGTCGACTGTGACCTTCCGCAGGTCGGTCGGCATGCCGCAGACCTCCAAGCCGCCAGGGTGCGTGAAGGGGTTGTGTTTGAAGAAGTCCAGCAGATCGCCATGCAGGGCGGCCGGTAGGCGCGTGTTGTCGTTGTTCCAGTAGAGGATGTCGAAGGCTGGGGGTTGCTTGCCGAGCAGGTAGTTGTTGACCCAGTAGTTCCAGATCAGGTCATTCGGGCGCATCCAGGCGAACACTTTCGCCATGTCGTGGCCATCCAGCACACCTTGCTGATAGGAGCGACGCCTGGCGGCTTCCAGGGTTTGCTCATTGACAAACAACATCGCTGAGCTGTCGATCTGACTGTCCAGCAGGCTGACCAGATAGGTGGCGCTGGCGACTTTGCGTAGCTGTCGTTTGGCTTGCAGGTAACCTTGCAGGGCGGCGATGCTCAGGCCGCCAGCGCAGGCGCCCATCAGGTGGGCCGCTTTGCTGCCGCTGATGGCGCGGGTCACATCGAGGGCTTCTCCGATGGCCTGTACATAACGCGATAGGCCCCACTCGCGATGGCGAGCGTTCGGGTTGCGCCAGCTGACGATGAACACCTGCAAGCCGTTCTTCAGCGCGTACTGGACGAAGCTCTTCTCCGCGCCGAGGTCGAAGATGTAGTACTTGTTGATCTGCGGCGGCACGATCAGCAGCGGGCGGGCATACTGTGTTTCGCTCATCGGCTGGTACTGGATCAGCTCCAGCAGCTCGTTGCGGAACACCACGGCACCGGGGGTGGTGGCGATATTCCGACCGACTTCGAAGGCCTGCTTGCTGACCTGGCTGGGCATGCCGCCGTTGTGCCGCAGGTCGTCGAGCAGATGACCAATCCCCTTGAACAGGCTGGCGCCGCCGGTATTGAACAGCTCTTTGACCGCCAGCGGATTGAGCGGGTTGTTGGACGGCGACAGTGCATCGCCGAGCTGGGCCAAGATGAAGCGCGCGCGGGCTTGGTCGTCGGCCGCCAGGTTGCTCTCGTCGACCCAGGCGTTCAGTTGCTTCTGCCAGGCTAGATAGGCCTGCAGGCGGCGGCGGTAGAAGGGGTTGAGGTGCCAGGATGGGTCCTGGAAGCGCGTATCCTGGACGGGGGGTTGGTGCGACGTATCGCCGAGCAGCACGCGGCCCAGTTGGCCACCGAGGGCCAGAGCATGGCGGGCGCTGTGGATCGGCTGCTTGATGCCCTGCAGCGCCAGGGTACGCAGCGTGGGGAACAGACTGCGGCCACGCAGGCCGAATATTGTGCTTTGTTCTGCCTTCACAAAGGACGCGGATACGGGCAAGGCGCCTGCCGCTGGTTTCTTTCGCATGGACCACACTCCATCGTCGTATCGTCGTATCGCCATAGAGCCAAACAGAAAGCACTTGTACCAAGGCGCGCCAAACTGCCGCGCGAATTGTCAACCCAGAGCCACGCCACTCTAGCGGAACAAGTGGTTATGCACCGCACTGTGACTATAGATACGGTCACTGGCTGCGTAGCGGTGCCGGCTGCCCAGCGGCGGCGTGCTCTTCGGCTTGACCAGGCTGGAAGCCGGCTGCAGAAAGCCGAGTAAGGCCTGCTGGGTGTCGTGCCAGGCCGCCGGGTGTTCCATATCGAGGAAGTGCCCAGCGTTCTTGATTGTATGGAACCGGGACTGACGGGCATGACCGACAAAAAAGCGGGCGTCATCCACCGAGGTGTACTCATCCCATTCGCCGTTGACAAACAGCAGCGGGACTTCGATGGCATCGGCACAGGCGACGTAGCACTGGGTGTCTTGGGTCAGCACCTCATTGATGTGGAAATGCATCTGCCTGTATTCGTGTTCGGCCAGGCTGCTGACATGGCGGTAATTAAAGCGTTTGAACAGCGATGGCAGGTGCTTGCCAATAGTGCTGTTGATCAAGCGACCGACATTGAGACGATCGCAGGCATGGAGAAAGTTCAGGCCGCTCTCCAGATAATCGCGCATCGGCGTATTGATCCGCGCTGCGAATGAATTGATCACCGCCTTCTCGATTCGTCGCGGCTGTTGGGCCAGCGCCAGCAAGGTAGCCGCTCCGCCCCAGGAAAACGACAGCACATGGTGTGCGCAGAAGTGCTCGATCAGTTCCAGCAGTATCTCTGCCTCGTCTTCCTTGCGGATCGGTTGGCCGTGGCGGTTATGCGGTCGCGACTGGCCGGCGTAGGGCTGGTCGTAGAGAACCACATTGAATCGCGGCTGCAGGTAACGCACCGTTTGGGCGAAGGATGTGGTGGTTGCCAGCGAGCCATTGACCAGAATGATGGTCTTGTCAGCGGCGGTGTTGAGATAGCATTCGGTATAAACCTTGTACTTCTTGCAAATCTCGACGATGGCAGTTTTCGGCTTCATGTCGTTATCCTTCTGGCACAAGTTGGGCTCAGCGGACAGCGTGAGCGGCTGTTTGCAGAACCATATGTAGGCAGCAGAACGCTTAGCCCCGACAGTTGACTGCCAGGCAGTTATATTAATAACTTATTAATTTTCAACTAGTTACGGATATCAATCGGGTAATTCTCGTGCGCCAAGCACTGGATCCCCCCCGTTTTACCAGGCAGCCCAGACAAACAACAACAGCGCGAGGGCTCTTATATGGCCGCTCATATGGCCGCTGCGACTATGGAGTCACCAAACGACCAAATGTCCAGAGTTAAGCAGGCGACTACTCCACATGCAAGCGTGCAAACGAACTATTCCGACGAGCCGTGAGCTATGTGTGACATTTCGCAATAGATGCAACTTGCGGATTCCACGCCATCCGGCCACCCAGCCCACCAACATCCGGCCACCTGTTCCACGATCATCCGGCCGGGCAGTCGGAGCGCAGCGACGCAGGTTTGCATTGTTAGTCTGAAGTCTCTGTCGCCGTCAATTTCGTTGCGCGTCTGCGCATCGATTCGCCCTTCAGTTCGATCCGATAAGCGTTGTGCACCAGCCGGTCGAGGATCGCATCGCCCAAGGTCGGATCGCCGATCAGCGCGTGCCATTTGTCCACTGGCATCTGGCTGGTCACTAGCGTCGAGCGGTTACCGTAGCGGTCGTCCAGCAGTTCAAGCATGTCGCGCCGTTGCGCAGCGGTAAACGGCGCCAGGCCCCAGTCGTCCAGGATCAGCAAGTCAGTCTTGGCATAACCCGCCATCAGTTTCGCGAAGCGGCCGTCGCCGTGGGCCAGGCCTAGTTCTTCCATCAAGCGCGGCAAGCGCAGATAACGCACGCTGTAACCGTCGCGGCAGGCCTTATGAGCCAGCGCGCAGGCGAGCCAGGTTTTGCCTACGCCAGTTGGGCCGCCGATGATCAGGTTCAGACCATCGCGCAGCCACTGGCCGCTGCCCAGTTGCAGGATCAAGGCCTTGTCCAAGCCACGCGGACTGCGATAGTCAATGTCTTCCAGGCAGGCGTTATGGCGCAGTCGGGCCGCCTTGAGGCGAGTAGTCAGGCGGGCGTCTTCGCGCTCGGTCAGCTCGCGATCGACCATCAGACCGAGGCGTTCGTCGAAGCTGAGATCGTTGATGTCAGGCGTTGCGTGTTGTTCGCCAAGGGCCTTGATCATGCCGTGCAGGCGCAGGGTTTGCAGCTTGTCGAGTGTCGGGTTGGGCAGCATTTTGGTGCTCCTTTTTCAGGTCAGTGGTAGTAGCCAGGGCCGCGCAGGTTGATGTGTTCTTCAGGCAGTAACGGCAGGTTTTGCTGGGCCAGCGGCAGCCGTTCCAGCCCTTGGCGCAGGATCGATTCCAGGCTTTTGTAGCTGCACGCGCCCAGTGCCAGTGCTCGCTGGCAAGCGGCTTCCAGCCGCTCTTCGCCGTGCTGTTTGCTCAGGCGCAGGATCCCCAGGCAGGCGCGGAAGCCGTGCTGCGGATGGATCCGGCGTTCGAGGATGTAGGCGATGACACCAGCGGTGTTCGGCCCGGTCTGCTCAGCCCAGTGGATCAGTCGCTGCGGCGTCCATTCGGCATGTTCGCGGTGACTTTTGGGCATGTGCTCGGTTTGGGTGGTGTGGCGGCCTTTGTGCGGTGAGCGCAGATGGCTGGCTACCCGCTGGTTGGCGTGGAAGCACTCGACAGTCCTAGCGGTTAGCCGCACTTCGAGTTGGTGCTTCACCAGCTGGTATGGCACCGAGTAGTAATGACCATCGACCTCGACGTGGTAGTCGATGTGCACCCGCACCTTTTTCCATTCGGCGTAGACATACGGATGTTCTGGTAGCGGTTGCAGTGCGGGTTGGTCGATGGTCTCGAAGGCTGAGCGCCGTGAGCCGGGCAGCTTCTTGAAGGGCTTCTGATTGAGGCGATCGAGCAGCAGCGCGATGGCTGTGTTGAGTTCGCCCAAGGAGAAGAACTGGCGGTTGCGCAGCACCGCCAGGATCCAGCGCTCGACTACCTGTACGCCGACTTCAACCTTGGCTTTGTCCTTGGGTTTACGCGAGCGCGCGGGCAGCACAGCTACGCCGTAATGCTCGGCGAGATCGCGGTAACTGGGGTTGATATCCGGCTCATAGCGATGCGCCTTGGTGACGCCGCTGCGCAGATTGTCCGGTACCAGGATCTGCGATGTACCGCCGAGAAAGGCGAAGCAGCGCACGTGCGAGCCCAGCCAGTCGGGCAGTTTCTGCGACCAGGTGGCCTCGGCGAAGGTGTAGCTGGACGCGCCGAGGACGGCGACGAAGATCTGCGTTTGGCGGATCTCGCCGGTTCGCCGATCAATGACTGGCACGGTCTGGCCGGCGTAGTCGACAAACAGCTTTTCGCCGGCGCGATGTTCCTGGCGCATGACCACATCGATCTTCGCGGCCCAGAGGCGGTAGTGCTCGCAGAACCAGCTGTACTGGAAGCCTTGCGGGTGGGTGAGCCGATACTCTTGCCAAAGCAGGGCCAGGGTGACGCCGGGGCGACGTAACTCGGCATGGACATGAGCCCAGTCCGGCATCGGGCGTTGGTCGCTGGGAACATCGGGCGGAGGCGGAAAAAGGCGCCGTTGCAACTCAACGTCGCTCAAAGCACACGGCCAAATCAGCCCGCTGGCAGCAAAGCGATTGAGGTACTCACCGATGGTCGCGCGACCCACTTCCAAGCTGACAGCGATCTGGCGAGCAGACAGGCCGACCTCGAATTTGAGACGTAGCACTTCCTTAATTTTACGCATGGATAACCGCTCCACGACGACCTCTCTGCTTCGATAAAAGAGGTCGATGGTAATGAATTAATCCTGCGTTGCTGCCTGCCTTATGAGTGGCCGGATGGCCGTGGAATGGGTGGCCGGATCATCGTGGAATCAGTGGCCGGATGTTCATGGAATAGATGGCCGGATGCCCGTGGAATCCGCATGCAACTGATCGGAAATAGATGCAACTGCCGGGTAAAGCTTCACCACGAGTGATTTCACGTAGAAGCCAGACGCTCCGCGGTGTTGCGCCTTTCGCCTGGCAAGGTCAGTTGTGTTTCTCGCCAGTAACCGAAAGCATCGCCCGCCCCGTGGCCCAGGCACTGGAATGCGCCAATACCATCGCTAATGGCGATCTTCGGGAAATGTCGCTGGACGCCGGCGGAGACGATGAGGCGGCACAACTGCTAAGGGCAGTGGCCATCTTGCGGGAAAGCCTGAGTCTTACCTTGGCCGGGATTTCTCAGACAGCGGGCCAGCTTTCTAGCGCCGCCAAAAAGCTGAGCATGCTGGTCAGCAACAGCAACGATGACCTTCAAGCCCAGAACAGTGAATTGGAACAGGCCGCAACAGCCATCACCGAGATAAGCCAGGCAGTTGACGGGGGGGCATATGGGCGACACTGGATAGCAACTTCGGTCCAAGGGCACTCCACGATGATTTCCGTACTTGAGTTGCGCCATGTCATTGAAAGTGGATTCAAGCCGTTTTCCTGCAACTGCACCGTAAACCCGGATGGTTCACTGATGATCAAGGTCTTCGACCCATCCACAGAACGTATTGAATTCCTTGCCACAGCCGTATCCGCCGAAAATCTGACCTCCAACCAGGCGATCGCGAATCTGGTACTTGAGCGGCACAGCGAGATGAGCTCGAGAAAAACTTCTTTCCATGTAAGTAGGCGGCTTCCGCAACGTAACTTCGCCGTTCCCTAGCGCTCCGTACTCGAACTCAGCATCGTTTGATGAAGCTGTATCGCGCTTTCACGCTGCGGGTCGGCAGGATCGAGTGTCTTCAGTTGTTCCTCGAAACGACCAAGGCTCAAAATCACCCAAGGTTCCGGGTAGTGGCGTAGAAGGGACTTCGCACCCTGACGAACAGACTCCGGAAGAGACTGATCCGCCAACAACTCACGCAAAAAATCACCTGTTTGGATAATACTGCGGCTCCGCTCATGGGGCATCGTCATCTCGCCGTCCTCTCAACAAATCCTGACCTTAGTCCAGTATGCGCGAGATGACACACAGTCCGGAGGGTTGCCCGCGACGCCGAGGAAGCCAAGCTCGGTGATCAGAAGCTGAAGCTGGCCATTCATGAAATGGACTGCCTGGCTGCCGAAGTGTCCTTGTGTGCGAAGTCCATCCAAGCACTTCAAGGTGAATGCCACCGACTGGCGGCGTGCTGACCGTGATCAAATCGCTTGCCGAGCAGACTAACCTGCTCGCACTCAAGGCTGCAATTGAGGCCGCTCGTGCCGGGCAAGCAGGTTCTGGACTCGAGGTTGCAGACGAGTTAAGAGCACTGGCTCAGCGTACGCAGAACGCGGCTACCCGCCCAGTTCATCCGAGTCGCTTACGCGCCGTCGACTCATTCAAAAAGTACTGCAAGAAAGCGATGACAAGTTTACAGCCCGCGGCGATGATCTTGGAGCTCAGAGCCCTCTCGCCAGCTCAGGCTGAATTCGAACGGCCGAGGACCATACCCTACGGGCCTGGAGACTGATGTAATCGCAGACCACTACACTCCAAGGTACACAAAACCTTTTTCACTGACTCCGCGATTGAGGCCTTCAGTAGGGTTGAAAACTCAGCATTTGCGGGCAAGCCTTTAAGGGATAATGGGCATGCAATTAAGAAATGGGCGGCTCTCAAATTAGTCGGGGGCATCCTCTCAACACATCCCTTTTTTTTCAGCTACGGACTTTGATTTCGTTGTGTAGAAAGCCCACGCTCTCCGTCAAGAATTGAATTCTGGAGCCCGCTCCGGGCTTTATGCTGTGGTTCCAAACAGGGTACCGACGCCTGCTGCCACCGCCATCGAGAGCGCACTCCAAAAAGTCACACGTAAAACACCTTTTTTAATATTCGCCCCGCCGACCTTGGCCGCCAAGCCACCAAGAATGGCAAGAAAGACCAACGACGCGCCGACGATGACCGGGATAAGACGTCCTTGTGGAACCACCACGACAACGAGTAATGGTAGTGCCGCACCTACGCCAAAGCTTAGCGCAGATGCAAGCGCAGCCTGCAACGGCTTTGCACTCATTGTATCTGTGATTCCCAACTCATCGCGGGCATGCGCACCCAAGGCATCGTGATCCATCAGTTTAGTAGCGACCTCTTTTGCAAGCGGCGCATCAAGTCCCCGTCCAACATAAATTCCTGTCAGTTCACGATTCTCGCCCTTCGGATTTTCCTGAATCTCAATTCGCTCCGTCTCCAGGGCCGCCGCTTCCGTGTCGGCTTGGGACTGCACGGAAACGTACTCCCCGGTTGCCATCGACATAGCACCGGCGACGAGAGCCGAGACACCCGCCACAAGAATGCTGCTGTGAGTTGCGTGTGAGGCGGCTACGCCCAGAATCAGACTTGAAGTTGAAACGATTCCGTCATTGGCCCCCAGTACCGCAGCGCGCAGCCAACCAATGTTGTCTATCGTGTGTTTCTCTTTATGACGCACTACCATTCTGGAATTCTCCGTGTGAAAAATTGCATTAGGTCGGGTCACTCTGGTGTCATGAGGCAGCTTGAAGATAGATGACGCGTGCTGGTGAGGGTTCAGGATGTAGGGGATGCACTGCCCTTTGACTTCAGGACTATCGCGCCATCAATCACCTCGATGATCAGCTCGTCACCAAGGCCTAAGCCCAAACTGGTAAGTAGTTCTGGTGGCAAGTCGACGATGACGTCGCCACTTCCATCTGCGGTGTCTTGGCACGTGACTGTCCAGCTTTGGGTTTCGCTCATGATCCGACTCACGCTGCATCGCTGGAGACGCTTCATTATGCTCGTGATTTGTTATACGTGGATGGATGATATTCACTGATCTCTCCAAATACTCAGGCGAGCGCGACTGGTCGATAGTTGCCTGTCAGGAAGGCAGTGAGCGATCAGAATGGGCCACTTGTATGTGGCTGACGTGACCCCGACGAACCACCTTCACACGTTACGTGATTTGCCGGATGCTGTAGGACAAATGCCGAACCTAAAAAGGCGACCCATGTTTGCTGAAGTTACGCGCGCTAATGCTTACGGTGCTTACCGGGCGCGACTGGAAGCGTTACTCACCATTGGCCTTGATCCAACCATGTACGGTACCCACACGCTACGGAGAACCAAGGCATCGTTGATCTATCGCAGGACGAAGAACCTGAGAGCTGTCCAACTCCTGCTTGGTCATACGAAGCTTGAAAGCACTGTCAGATACCTGGGAATCGAGGTCGATGATGCTCTGGAAATGGCAGAACAGACGGAGGTCTGATCATCCATAGTGACGGTCGATGCTAGACCGTCGCTATCCGACCCATAGCTGTCAGTCGTGACAGGCAGAAATCGGCCAAAAGCCGCCATTCAATCTGTATTCAGTTCCGCAAGATACGTCGCTGTTCGACGATGGTTACTCTCCCTCTTCCCTGCGCCCTGCATAAAAGAGATGCGCAAAACCCTGCAGTGCCGTGTCCACGAAACGCTCATCGCTAGTGCCAGCGGGGAACTGCATAACGCCATGTATTACCAGCGACGCCAGTCCGTGCATGTGTGACCAGCCAGCAAGGGCAGCTCCCCGTACCTCCCGGCTTTCAACGTCAAGCCTGAGAATCTCCGCGATGATGCGCTTGTTTTCACCAAATGCGTCTTCGCGGGCCACGCGAAGCTCCGGGATCATTTCTCCAGAGGCGAATTCAGGGCCGAACATGAGTTGGTAAAGCGCCGGGTTGCTCCGTGCGAAGCTGAAGTAGGCCATCCATGCCTCTCGAAGTTTCTGCTCCTCCGTGGCGGCTAAATCCCTGGCAGCTAGCACCTTGGCAAGTTCTCGAAAACCTTGGGCGGCAAGATGCCCGAGGAGTTCGGTCCGGTTTGCATAATGGTGGTAGGCGGCGGTGGCGCTGACCCCGACCCTTTCGGAAACGGCGCGTAACGAGAGCTTGGTGGGTCCCACCTCCTCGAGCATTTCCCAGGCGGCACTAAGCAGCAGCGGCGCAAGATTTCCCACGTGGTAGGTACCGCGTGTTCGTACGTTCGTTTTCGCCATCATCTACTCGATTCCAGAAAGTGGTGGTAGGCCCTACGGGCGGGCGTCTTCATGGCGAAATCCTAACATGGCTAAGTATCTTGACACCGATAAGATACGAGCCTAGCCTCAGCTCACAACAGCCTAAGGAGAATTCATGTTCCTCTCGATTTTCCGATCGAAGAACTCGAATCCTCCTTTAGTGACCCCCGCCGCCGGGCAGAGCGTGCATCTGATCGGTGGTGCCGATGCTGCAACTGAACTGGACGCCAAGCGTCGGATCAACCACGGCTCGCGAGTGGCCGCGGAGCTCTGATCTGCCTCCCCAGAACACCAACTCCAACACAAGTGATCGAGAGGAATTGAAAATGTCTGAGCTCAAACTACACCCCCAGGCCAACGTATCCCTTCAGCGCTGGCACACCATGATGGCGCAAGGCGACCTGAGCGCTTTGCCTGACCTGCTGGACTCGCAGGTCGTTTTCCGCTCCCTGGCGCACACCCCATATTCTGGAGCACCCGTGGTATCGACGATCCTCAATACCGTGATTAAGGTGTTCGAGGACTTCACCTATCACCGCGAACTAGCGACTGCCGACGCTCTCAGCGTGGTGCTGGAGTTCAGCGCGCGTGTCGGCGGCCGGGAGCTTAAGGGCATCGATATGATCCGCTTCAACGAGCAAGGCAAGATCGTCGATTTCGAGGTGATGATCCGACCGCTGAGCGGCGCGCAGGCTCTGGGTGAGGAGATGGGGCGGCGCCTGGGCGCTTATCTTGCAGCCCGCAAGAGCTGACCCAAGGTGGTCCCAGTTCCGTTGAGGGGAAGAAAGCGTCCCTATTTCCTCGATGGGTTCGAGGAGCTGCTGATTGCAGATCAACGTGATGAGTCTCTCGGAGCACGTATCTAGGCTCTCATGCTGAACTCTCGGGTAATTCAATAGAGTCAGCCCTCAAACTCAATACGATTACCCCAGTTTGCGGGATGATTGAAGTCACACTCAGCATCCCGTTTTTTCTGGCCACTATTGATTTTAAGGTTGCTCTTACGGTCAACAGAGGATAACCATGTCGAGAATAAACGTGATATCCGGTGACTTTCTGGCAGGCGACGCCGAGTTTCAATCAGGGCTGTTCACCTTAAAATCAGTATTAAAACCGTCTCTTAAATTAACGATACCCATATCAAACATTAAGGAATTGGAAGCAGCAACCGAAGAAGTCTTAAAAAATCAAGCAAGCATTATTCGATGGAGCCTGGCTGGAGTATTACTTTTAGGGCCGATCGGGCTAGTTGCAGGCTGGTTGCTATGTGATAAAGAAAGGGAAATAACTGTTTTGTAGGGGCAAGTCCAATAACCTTCTTCGTAATGTTCAAGGATGGCCGCTACCTTCTTGCTACAACAGATATCGACACTTACTCCAAGATCTCCCAAACCCCCACAAGTAACACGCAACTACTTTCCCCTTCAAAGGCAGCTCTATAGCGGCAGGCCATCGTGTCCCTCCAGCGCTGGCACACCATGATTGCGCAAGGCGACCTGAGCGCTTTGTGACCTGAGGACTCGCAGCCGCTTTCCGCTCCACATGGCGCACATCCCGTATCCTGGAGCGCCCGTGGTATCCTTTCTCAGAGACAGTTCTGAGTGTCAGCAAAGGGTCCAGAGTGTGTAAAAACGCTTCGCCAAAATTGAGGTGTGCGCGTCTACGTTAAATCTGAAATTTATCGGCACGTCAGCAGATGTGGATTTTGCGTAGAAGCGCGATTCCAGTCCGGTTTTGAGTGCCTGTCGCGCTGAAAAACGTTTTTACACAGCCTCGGTCGAATGCAGCCGTTGGATTACCTTTGCGAAGCATACGTGGGGATAGGGGTAGGTGTCAGGCTCCCACTGAAAGAGGGGACTAGGGTCCCCTCGTTCTACTGCATTAATGCAACGCTTGAATCAGGGAGTTGAAGAAAACACCCTGCTCGCCATACAACACATCAGGTCCTTCAGCGTGCTCCCAAGTGGACCACTGGACCATAATCAAATTTTCCTTCTGATTGATTGCGATCGCTTGGCCGAAAATGCCATATGCCCAAAAGGTTTCGTCTGAATTAAAGGTACTTGTAGGTGCATAGGAAGCCTCATCACCGGGCGCAAAGCCCATATACCACCACTGATAACCATACTGACCCTTCGGAGCCCATGGCTTTACGGATCCGTCTGCGTTAGTCCAATCCGTAGAACGCTTTATCCAGTCGCCAGGCAGGACATGTTCGCCGTTAGAAAGTACGCCATTATTGGCCACAAACAGACCGAAGCGACCCCAATCTCGCAATGTTGCGTTGAAGCCATAGCCACCCATATCAACTTTTCCGGGTTTAAGCGCATACCAAACACCGTCTCGCTCCATTCCAGCTGGCTGCCACACTTTTTTCTCCAAGTATCTGGCGATGGTCATTCCGGTTGCACGTTCCAAAACCAAACCTACCAGCCAAGCTCCACCAGTGTTGTAACTCCAGCGCTCTCCTGGTTTTACACCGGGGTTTCGGGCGAGGCCGCTAACGAGCGAGAGGATACAACTGTAAGGATCTTTAGCCGTCTCGCATAAAATCATCTTGGAAACATCGGAGTTGGGATCAGCGTAACCCTCACTCCATTGTATGCCGGAAGTATGTCGCATGAGTTGGTGCAGCGTTACTCCTTCCCATGCCGTACCTTCTAGCTCGGGAATATATTTCGTGATCAACGTATCAACCGATTCGATGGCATGGTCTTTTATCGCCGCACCAATGAGTACAGATACAATGGATTTAGCAACTGATCTGGATGTCCAAAGCGTCGTCTCATTAACGCTGTCACCGTAATGCTCCAGGACAATTTTGCCGTTCTTTATTACCAGCAATCCCGCAACGCTTTGATTTTTCAGGTAGTCGCTAATGCCAAGTTTTTTGTTGTCTAACTTATATTCCACATTTGAAATAGATTGACCGACCGGTAGCTTTTGTATGTTATTTTCGGAACTTAAAAAAACATCACCACCATAAAGGTGGTACATATTTTTAGAACCAACAACCCTTTCACTCTGACTCCAGGTAAGCTTTTTTTAGGGTCAGGAATAATTCTATCGAGCGGTTCCGGACAAGAGTGCATCATATAACCATAGCAAGCCACAAGAGGGCTGGCATAAGCTTCCTGCCAAAGTAAACTGCCGATAAGCAAGCTGAAAATTTTTATTGACTTGATCGCGCTATTGGACATTATTATTTTCATGGCGAGCCTCAATGAACTATTAAGCGCATCCACTCATAGCCTCATCTGTTGGTTATTGCGGGATTCCGCTTGATCAATATAGTTATCGGATCAAATATTCCAAGTTGAAATCATCAAAAACATGTAATTTCGAAATACCAATTTGAGGCAAAAAACCACTGTATATTCCGATTGGCTATTCCTGTAAATAATTTGAGACAATCAGGGGTGAGTATCGACCTTCGCTTATTGTTAGAGCTGCAGGAGGGGAATCATGGTCATTGATCGATCACGCCACTGCGCATCATAAAAAGTCCTGGCTCTTCAACGTCAGGCCCAAAGGCATCACGGCTACCGAGTGGTTGAGATCGTAGTTATTGACTGGTGATTAAATATTGAATCACCTCTGGCTTTATAGACACACCCGAATGAAAGCTTTTGGCTGATCACTGCCCTTCACGAAGGGCAGTGATCGGCCAAAAGCTGTCATTCATAATCTCTCCGAAAACACCAGCTACCAACGATTCTCGACCGTTTGGTTAGGGCCGCGGTTAGGATCGCCAGTAATAAAGGCGCAGCAATCAGCATGGAATGCTTCAACGAACGGACCTATCGAGATCACGACATCGGATTGCCCGCCCAGCATAAAAGCTAAATAAACAGGCAGTCAAACGAACTGGAGCAGCAACAGAACCGGGGTTGCCGCAAGGATCCGCGAGAGTCGCCCTTGCCGATGTGCGTAAAAACCACCACGTAGTCGATGCAGGGGCGTCAGCAGAACGAGGAGCGCACCGGCAAGGGTCGCAAATGATTCGTTAGGCCCCTGGTGAGCCCCCACACCATCAGCGGGATCAGGACGAAATAGCGATCAGCAAAGCTGACATGAAACGTTTGTTGCTTAGGCTTTCACGCGGATCTAAAAACGGTATTTGCAGGAACATAACGTACATCAGTATTGAAATTGTCGGGGTCGCCAACGCATTCAAACTCTGGGCGGCTGAGAGGGCCATCACCCCTGCCTATTGCGGCGGTTATGTAACCGCTGCTCCCAAGTCGAGTGTCGCGCTTCCACAGTCGTATAGTTTCGTATAATCAATCAAAAAAAAAGTAAAGAATTCGTAGATCGCCTTGAGTTCCGCAAAAAATATTCTATCCTCCGGAACAAATTTCGACGGAAGAATATCATGAGCAGTTCGCACCTGGGCATTATGATAATTTCAATAATTGGAATGTTCGGATTCGCTTCATTTATTTTTGAATATCTGAGCACCAACTCAACTAAAAACAAACCGCAGAGGCTTCCCGCAGAAGAGGGATCGAAGAGAAAATAAAAAATGCACAGCAGCAATACAACTGATTCCGATCTAATCGCACTATTTTAGATCTTTATAAGATCTTTATTCTTTCGCCCCCAATCCTGTTAACAATTTATTGGACGTCCAACTAGGCTTCCCTCATCGCTGGAGGGAATGCCATGGACTTAATCTTTTTTGTACTTGGTGCGTTGTTTTTCATCAGCCTGGTCGGCCTAGCGCGCGGCTGTGCGGCGCTTAACAGGAGACGGTCATGACCGGCTTCTATTTGTTCGGCGGCCTGATAGCGGCCGGCTTGCTGGTTTATTTAGTCTCCGCGCTGCTGTTTCCGGAGGACTTCCTGTGACTATTCAAGCCTGGGTCCTGCTTGGGGCCTTTCTACTGACGCTCGGCATTCTGGCCTGGCCCCTTGGTCTTTGGCTGACCACAGTGATGGAAGGCAAGTTTGCGTTCGGTGCTCGCATCGAGTCGCCGCTTTATCGCCTTGCCGGCGTCAAGCCTGAAACTCAGATGAGTTGGCTGCAATACGCACTCGCCTTGATCGTTTTCAATTCGCTGGGTTTGTTGGCCGTTTATGCATTACAACGGTTACAAGGTATTCTGCCATTTAACCCGCAAGGATTTGGCGCCATAACGCCAGACTCGTCATTCAATACGGCCGTCAGTTTTGTCACCAATACCAACTGGCAAGCCTACAGTGGCGAAGCAACGATGAGCTACCTGACCCAGATGCTCGCGCTGACAGTACAGAACTTCCTGTCTGCCGGCACCGGTATCGTGGTGGCGGTTGCCCTGATCCGAGGGTTTGCGCGCCACAGCGCGGGCAGCATCGGCAATGCCTGGACCGACCTTACCCGCATCACCTTGTGGGTGCTATTGCCGCTGTCGCTGATTTTCGCGTTGTTCTTCGTGAGCCAAGGCGTGATCCAGAATCTTGACCCCTACAAGGAAGTCACGACGCTGGAGGTCATGCAGTACCAGACCCCGGTACTCAATGAAGCGGGCCAGCCGACCCTCGATACCCAGGGCATTGCGGTGACCAAGGCTGTCAGCATCGACAAGCAGACGATTGCCATGGGGCCGGTTGCCTCACAAGAGGCGATCAAGATGATCGGCACCAATGGCGGCGGTTTCTTCAACGCCAACTCGGCACATCCCTACGAGAACCCCACCGCCATTACCAACTTCTTACAGTTGATCGCGATTTTCCTGATTCCAACCGCGCTGTGTTTCGTCTTCGGCCACATCGTCGGTGACATACGCCAAGGCTGGGCGCTGCTGGCGACGATGACAATCATCTTCGTGATCGCGGTGGTGGCCGTCACCCATTACGAACAACTCGGCAACCCGCAGTTTACAGCGCTGGGCATCGATACGGCGGCGGGCAACATGGAAGGCAAGGAGCTGCGCTTCGGCATCAGTGCTTCCAGCCTGTTCGCGGCCGTGACGACCGCGGCTTCATGCGGCGCGGTTATTGCGATGCATGACTCGTTCAGCCCATTGGGCGGCGCGGTGCCCTTGGTGCTGATGCAGTTGGGCGAAGTGGTCTTCGGCGGCACCGGTTCGGGCCTGTACGGCATGCTGGTGTTCGCCATCCTCGCTGTGTTTATCGCCGGCCTGATGATCGGCCGCACACCCGAGTATCTGGGCAAGAAGATCGAAGCGTACGAGATGAAGATGGTGGCCATCGCGATTCTGGTGACGCCATTGCTGGTGCTGTTCGGTACGGCCATCGCCGTCATGTCCGAGGCCGGCAGGCTGGGGATCGCTAACCCCGGTGTTCATGGCTTTTCGGAAATCCTCTATGCATTCACCTCGGCGGCCAACAACAACGGCAGTGCATTCGCCGGTCTGTCGGCCAACACGCCGTTCTACAACACGTGGCTGGCTATCGCCTGCTGGTTCGGACGGTTCGGCGTCATCGTGCCTGTACTCGCGGTCGCCGGTAGCCTGGCAGCCAAGAAACGACTGGCGGTCACCGGCGGCACGATGCCCACCCACGGGATGCTGTTCGTGGTTCTGCTGATCGGCACGGTGTTGCTGGTCGGCTTGTTGAACTACGTACCGGCGCTCGCGCTGGGTCCCGTCGTTGAACACTTCATCATGATCAAGTGAGATCACGAACATGACACGCGAAGCGTTCTCCTTGTTCGACCCCAAGCTCATACGACCTGCCATGGTCGACTCCATGCGCAAACTCAGTCCCAGGACCCAGTGGCGTAACCCGGTGATGTTCGTCGTCTATATCGGTGCAATCATCACCACCAGCCTGTGGATTCAGGCCCTCAGCGGCAAGGGTGAAGCCAGCACCGGCTTCATTCTCGCGATTGCCCTATGGCTCTGGTTCACGGTGCTGTTCGCCAATTTTGCCGAGGCTCTGGCCGAAGGCCGCAGCAAGGCTCAAGCCGCGTCCCTGCGCGACCTGAAAAAGGAAACCTGGGCCAAGAAACTGCGCGAGCCGCACTATGGCGCAGAGTGGCAATTGGCTCAATCGAGCGACCTGTGCAAGGGCGACGTAGTGCTGGTTGAGGCCGGTGACCTTCCGGACTCGGTGATCCCTGCCGACGGCGAGGTAATCGAAGGTGCCGCCTCAGTGGATGAGTCAGCCATCACCGGTGAGTCGGCGCCAGTGATACGCGAATCTGGCGGTGACTTCTCGGCGGTGACCGGCGGGACTCGGGTCCTGTCGGACTGGATCGTCATCCGCGTGACCACCAACCCTGGCGAAACCTTCGTCGACCGAATGATCGCGATGGTCGAGAACGCCAAGCGGCAAAAGACCCCGAATGAAATCGCCCTGTCGATTTTGCTGGTCGCACTGACGATTGTGTTCCTCGGCGTAACGGTGTCGCTTCTACCCTTCTCGCTGTTTGGTGTTGCAGTGGCGAAATCCGGCATACCGGTCTCGATTACCGTCCTGATCTCACTGCTGGTGTGTCTGATTCCCACCACCATTGCCGGCCTATTGTCGGCAGTCGGTGTGGCGGGCATGAGCCGCATGATGGAGGCCAATGTGATTGCCACCTCCGGCCGAGCCGTGGAAGCCGCAGGAGATGTAGATGTTCTGTTGCTCGACAAAACCGGGACTATCACTCTGGGCAACCGTCACGCCTCAGTGTTTTTACCGGCTCCGGGCATCAAGGAAGACGAACTGGCGGATGTGGCGCAACTGGCCTCCCTGGCCGACGAAACACCCGAGGGACGCAGTATCGTCGTATTGGCCAAGCAGCGTTTCAATTTGCGGGAACGAGACATCGGCGCGCTCAACGCCCACTTCGTGCACTTTTCGGCGCAAACGCGCATGAGCGGAGTCAACCTGGGCGACCGGCAAATACGCAAAGGGGCTGGCGAGGCCATCCTCAAGCATGTCCAGAGCCTGGGCGGCAGCTTTCCCGAGACCGTGCAAGCCAGCATAGAGGAGGTGGCGCACCGGGGCAGTACTCCGCTGGTTGTCGCCGATGGGGCCAAGGTACTGGGGGTCATCGAACTCAAGGACATCGTAAAGGGCGGCATCAAGGAGCGCTTCGTCGAATTGCGCCGCATGGGAATCAAGACGGTCATGGTGACGGGCGACAACCGGGTGACCGCCGCCGCCATCGCCGCCGAAGCCGGTGTCGATGACTTTCTGGCAGAAGCGACGCCGGAAGAAAAATTGCAGCTGATCCGCAGCTACCAGGCCGAAGGCCGGCTGGTGGCCATGACCGGCGACGGCACCAACGACGCCCCGGCGCTCGCGCAGGCGGATGTCGCCGTGGCGATGAACTCGGGGACTCAGGCCGCCAAAGAAGCGGGCAACATGGTGGACCTGGACAGTAACCCGACGAAGTTGATCGAGGTAGTGGAAACCGGCAAGCAGATGCTGATGACCCGTGGTTCGCTGACCACCTTCTCGATAGCCAACGACATCGCCAAGTATTTCGCCATTGTGCCGGCGGCCTTTGTCTCCACTTACCCACAGCTCTCAACACTCAACATCATGGGCCTCACCAGCCCGAACTCGGCGGTGCTGTCAGCGGTGATCTTCAACGCACTGATCATCATCTTTCTGATTCCCCTGGCACTCAAAGGCGTGAAATATCGCCCGGTCGGCGCGGCCTTGCTGTTGCGTCGCAACCTGTTGATCTATGGGCTGGGTGGAGTGATCGTTCCATTCATTGGCATAAAAGTGATCGACATGGCGCTGTTTGCCGCCGGTCTGACTTGAAGGAGTACTGTCATGGTTTCTCTGCTGCGTCCGGCGTTGACCCTGCTGATTGTACTTTCATTGATCACGGGCCTGGCTTATCCACTGGTCACGACCGGGATCGCCAGGCTGGTCTTCCCGTCTCAGGCGGCAGGCAGCCTGATCGAAAGAGATGGCAAAACCGTGGGTTCGTTGTTGATCGGTCAGGGCTTCAGCGATCCAGGGCATTTCTGGAGTCGCCCGTCTGCAACCAGCCCTATGGCTTACAACGCGGCGGCATCATCGGGGTCGAACCAGGGGCCTCTGAACCCCGCACTGGCGGACGCGATCAAAGCCCGCATCGATGCCCTGCGTGCAGCCGACCCCGGGAACACCGCTACGGTGCCCGCCGACCTGGTCTACAGTTCGGCTAGCGGCCTTGATCCGCATATCAGCATCGCAGCAGCCCTGTATCAGGCGGGCCGAATTTCGCGCGTGCGCAGCCTGTCCATTGAACGTGTTCGTCAACTCATTGCCGAGCACTCTGAAGGCATGCTGTTAGGGTTCCTTGGCGAGCCTCGGGTCAACGTATTGGCATTGAACCTGGCACTCGACGCCACGCATTGAGCGCCAACTCACACACGGTGGGCTTGATGGCCGAACAACGTCCTGATCCAGACCAGCTACTGGCACAGATTCGCGAAGAAGAAGCGCAGGCCAAACGCGGTCGGTTAAAGATTTTTTTCGGGGCCAGTGCCGGGGTCGGCAAGACTTACGCGATGCTGGTCGCCGCCCAAACGGCGAAACAACAGAACATTGATGTACTGATCGGCGTAATCGAAACCCACGGCCGCGCCGAGACCCTGGCGCTGACATCGGGGCTCGAACAATTGCCTCTCAAACAGGTCATCGACAAGAACCGTACGCTGACCGAGTTCGATCTGGATGCCGCTCTATTGCGAAAACCGGCCCTGATTTTGATCGACGAACTGGCTCACTCCAACATCATCGGTTCCCGCCATCCGAAGCGCTGGCAGGACGTAGAAGAGGTGCTCAGCGCCGGTATCGATGTCTGGTCTACCATGAACGTTCAGCATCTTGAGAGCCTGAATGACATCGTCGGCGGTATTACCGGTATTCGCGTATGGGAGACCGTGCCCGACCATGTGTTCGACACGGCCGATGAAGTGATCATTGTTGACTTGCCGCCTGACGACCTGCTTCAACGCCTCAAAGAAGGCAAAGTCTATCTGGCCCATCAGGCCGAACGTGCGGTGCAGAACTTCTTCCGCAAAGGCAATCTGATCGCGTTGCGCGAACTGGCGTTGCGGCGTACTGCCGACCGTGTCGACAGCGAGATGCTGCAATACCGTAAGAGCAGTGCAGTAAAACCCGTCTGGGGCACCCGCGACTCGCTGCTCGCTTGCATTGGCCCCCATGAGCAGGGAGAAAAAACCGTACGCTTGACAGCTCGTCTGGCCGCACGGCTCAACGTGCCATGGCATGCCGTGTATGTCGAGACACCCGCCTTGCAGCGCCTTTCCGATGCCAAACGTCGTCGTGTCCTGGCGACCTTAAAACTGGCTCAGGACTTGGGCGCGCAGATCTCGACCCTGGCCGGCCAGGACATTGCCGAAACCCTGGTCAAGTACGCACGGCAGCACAATCTCTCCAAAGTCGTGCTGGGGCGCGACGATCGACCCCGTCGTCGATTCTGGGGGCGGGTGCTCGCGAATCGGGTTGGCGCACTGGGTGCGGATCTGGACGTGATTCAAGTCTCGCTTCCGGCCAGCCAGGGTGTACAGGCCGAAACCGGCCCCGCGACGAACGAGAACCCGGTGGCGTGGAAGTCCTATATATGGAGCGTGGCACTTTGCGCGGTGACGACCCTTGCGATTTTGCCCCTGGCTGAGGTACTGGAGGAGGCCAATATTGTCATGCTGTTCTTGCTGGCCATCGTCGCCGTCGCGGTTCGATGGGGGCGCGGTCCGGCAATTCTGGCGGCCTTTGTGTCGGTGGGTGCATTCGATTTCTTTTTTGTAACGCCGCGTTTTTCGTTCGCCATTGCCGATGTCCAGTACCTGGTGACCTTCAGCGTCATGTTCGTTGTCGCGCTGGTGATCGGACAAATGACCGCAGGCCTGACCTACCAGGCGCGGGTGGCGCAACGACGCGAAGACCGCATGCGGGCGCTGTACGATATGTCGCGCCTGTTGTCTGCCGCGCTGCTGACCGAGCAAGTCGCCGAAATCGGCGCACGTTTTCTGTTCACCGAGTTTAGTGCAAAGTCAGCACTGCTGGTCGCTGACGACAACAACAAACTACAACCCGCGCTGATCACCGACGATGCTCCGCTAGTCGACTTGGCCATTGCGCAGTGGTCTTTCGATAAAACCGAACCGGCCGGCTATGGCACTGACACCCTGCCCTCCAGTTCCACCCTCTACCTGCCCTTGTCAGCCCCCATGCGGGTGCGCGGTGTGCTGGCCGTGCAGCCAAGAGACACGAGCCGGTTGGTGGTGCCGGAACAGCGACGCCTGCTCGATACTTGCGCGTCATTGCTGGCTATCTCCCTCGAACGGATTCACTACATCCACGTGGCCCAAGACACGACGGTCCAAATGGAATCCGAGCGCTTGCGAAACTCTCTGCTCTCGGCTATTTCCCATGATCTGCGAACGCCGCTTTCGGTGTTGGTGGGACTTGCCGAGGCGCTCAAACTGACCAGGCCAGCCCTGACTGGCGAATCCGCAGAGATCGCCACTGCGGTGGGTGAGTCGGCGCTGCGCATGAATACGCTGGTCAACAACCTGCTGGACATGGCACGCCTCGAATCCGGCAAAGTGGTGTTGAATCGGCAGTGGCAACCCATCGAAGACGTAGTGGGCAGCGCCCTGAGAGCCATCCAGCCGGTTCTGGGGACTCACCCCGTTCGGGTTGCACTGAATGAAGACTTGCCACCGGTTCGTATCGACGCCGTGTTGATTGAACGCATCCTTATCAACCTGATCGAAAACGCCACCAAGTACACAGCTACCAACACACCTATCCACCTGGGGGCCAGTGCGGCGCCTGACAGTATCGAGTTATGGGTTGCCGATGAAGGACCAGGGTTACCTCGTGGTCACGAGGAAGCGATATTCAGCAAATTCGTACGCGGCAATAAGGAAAACTCGATACCCGGCGTTGGGCTGGGCTTGGCCATTTGTCGAGCCATCGCCCAAGCTCACGGAGGAACCATTTATGGGGTGACACGCCCAGAGGGCGGTGCGCGCTTCACGTTACGCCTGCCCCGTGAGGAGCCTCCCCTCGAACCCTTTGCTCAGCAGACCGATGAGGAATAGCCATGACCGAATCGATGCTGCACGTCCTGATCATTGAAGACGAGAAGGAAATACGACGCTTCGTGCGAATGGCCCTGCAAGCCGAAGGCCTGGAAGTTCATGAAGCCGATACCTTTCACCGCGGCCTCATTGATGCAGGAACACGCCATCCGGACCTGATCGTGCTCGACCTCGGACTTCCCGACGGAGACGGTATTGACCTTATCCGGGACGCACGGAGTTGGTCAGAGGTGCCCATCATTGTCTTGTCTGCCCGTGGCGCTGAGTCGGACAAAATCCTCGCACTGGATACGGGAGCTGACGACTACCTAGTGAAACCTTTTGGCACCGGGGAACTGCTTGCTCGCGTTCGCGCACTGCTACGCAGACACATGAAGGATACCGAGAACCATGCGGTCCTGGCCTTTGGCGAGGTCCAAATCGATATGGAACGGCGTGTCGTGGAACGCTCCGGTGCCCCTCTGCATTTGACACCGCTAGAGTATCGGCTGCTGGTCCATCTGTGCTCACATCCGAACCGGGTGCTGACTCATCAGCAATTACTCAAGGCTGTCTGGGGGCCTACGCACACCACAGATACGCCTTACCTTCGAGTATTCATGGGAGGACTGCGTAAAAAAGTCGAAACAGACCCTTCCCAACCGCGACACCTCATCACCGAAACGGGTGTTGGGTATCGCTTCATTCCTTGAGCATACATTTACGAGGATAAAAGTCCCTAAAGTCGTGGCATACGAGGTCCCCTTAACACAAGGCTTCGGTGTTGGAGACAGTCGGCAGTCCGCTGACGAACTGCTCGCGTGCGTAAAGAGTCACGGAGGCACGCAACTTGTTGCCGCCGAAAGCGCACATCTTATCGAACGCCTTGTGACTGACGGGAAGATGCTGGCAGTCGAGTGCGTCACGGTGCTGACTGTGATCAATGTCCGGGTCATGTAGGTAGACGAAGTCTTCATCGTAGTCAGTAACCATTACCCAGTGCGGGGCTTTCGAGCGAGTCAGGCGGTAGCTGCTGATCAGCACCAAGGGTTGACCGCCGGCCTTCAACGTGAGTGGCAGATCCAGCTGGTTGCTGCTGACCTGCTCCACATCACTCTGCTGAAGCTCCGTGCAGAACTCTTCGTGAACCAGGCGCATAACTTCCTTTTTATGTTCGTCGCGAACGCCGTCGAGAAACAACGGGCCTGCGATGCTCACTTGCAGGCGTACTCGAAATCCTCGGCGCCAGGCCGCCAGTGCCAGGCCTTGGGGACTGCAGCCGCCGTGCCCCGAGGTCATGAACACTGTCGTGGCTTCACGCCATATTTGCAGTTCGTCCCTGCGCTCGATTAAGCGATCTGGTTGCAATGCACTCATGGCCATCAGGAGGCAAGCCGGGCCGCAGGTAAATTCAGTGGTCTGTTGGTAATAGGGCACTTGGAATTCACGGTTTTCCCGATGTTGCAGAATACGCTTCTCCAAACGCAGCGCATGCACATGGTCTTCGTAGTAATCCTTGACCACGGCGAAGCGCCGGTAACCATTGCGCTCATAAAGACTGATGGCGACGGGATTATCCGGTCGAACTTCCAAACGCAGGTAGGCGCAGTCGTGTGCGCGAGCACAATCTTCCGCTTGATCCAATAGCTGTTTTCCTAGGCCGAGACCACGACTGTGGGTGGCGATCGCGATGGAGTACAGACGTGCCAAAGAGGTGCCGCGGTGGAACAGGATCAGGCAGTAGCCCATCAGTTGGCTCTCGGCTTCTGCGACGATCAGGCTGGCATGGGCTCGGCTGATCATCCACTGAAAGCTGCGCGGAGTCAGCCGATCATAGGTAAAGCATTGGTTTTCCAGTTCCAGCAGAGACTTCAGATCATTTTGTGTAGCCTTGCGAAATACGAGGTTCATATAGCCGCCGTAAAAGTTGCGTAATGAAACGAGACTTTTTTAAAAGATCGTGCTTAATAGATAAGGACTTGTTTTCCAACGGACCTTTTCATATGTCAGCGGTACAGGGTGATTGGCGTAAAGTATCAGAGCAAAATCGGTTAACGGCAATATCAAACCTTACCTATTTACCGGACGCACCGGGAAGGTCCAGCCAGGTGGTTATTATTGTTGAGCGAAAAGAAGACTGGGCCTCTTATTTCCCCTCGGAGGACGTAGTGAGTGCACAGGAATATCTCGAGCAACCACTTGAACGCGAAGCCGGTAAGCGTGTTCAGGTTATTAATTTGTGCCGGAGCTACAAGTATTTAGGGCACGGATATTACTGTTCATTGCTGGCAGAAGCTCGCGGTCATAAAGTTATTCCGTCTGTGCGCACCATTAGCGAACTGACCCGAAAGTCACTGTATGGCCTAGCGCTAGATGATCTGGGCAAGGCTCTTGAAAAAGCACTGAACAACCACCTGTATAGCAATACTGAAGGATTCACACTCACCCTGTACTTTGGTAAAACCAACCTTGAACCGTTACAGGAACTGGCCCGGCAAATTTTCGAAATATTCCCTTGCCCGATCCTTCTGGTAGAGTTCCGCAAAAGCAATAGTTGGCGCATCGAGGGAATAAAGTCCGGTGTCTTGCAAAAGTTGCGCGAAGACCAGGAGGATCAGTTTGCCAACTCGCTGGACAGTTTCAGCCGCAAGATCTGGCGAATGCCGCGTTCACCACGCGTGGCCCGCTACGACCTGGCCATATTGCATGACCCGCAAGAAGCGCTGCCGCCTTCCAACGCCAAGGCACTGGAGAGTTTTATCCGGGTCGGCAAAGGCTTGGGTATTGATGTCGACCTGATCGAAAAGAAAGACTATTCGCGAATCGCCGAGTATGACGCCCTGCTGATTCGTGAAACCACCAGCGTGGATAACCATACCTACCGCTTCGCCAAGAAAGCAGAAAGCGAAGGTCTGGTGGTGATGGATGATCCCGCCTCGATTCTGCGCTGTACCAACAAGGTGTATCTGACTGATTTACTCAAAAGCCATCAACTGGGTATGCCGGCGACCGAAATTCTCTATAAGGAACGACCGGAAGACTTCGAGCGAGTCGGTGAACGCCTGGGCTTTCCGTTAGTGCTGAAGATTCCCGATGGATGTTTTTCCCGTGGGGTGATCAAGGTCGAAAGCCAGCAAGCACTGCTGGAAGCCACCGCAGAACTATTCGAACACTCGGTGTTGTTGCTGGCGCAGGAGTTCTTTTACACCGAGTACGACTGGCGTATCGGCGTGCTCAATCGCAAACCGATTTTCGCCTGCCAGTACTTCATGTCCAAAGGTCACTGGCAGATCTACAACCACAAAGCCAAGGGCCCGGACATCAATGGGGAATGCCGCACCTTGGCCGTCCACGAGGCACCGCGCGCGGTAGTCGAACTGGCGGTGAAGACCGCCAACCTGATTGGCGATGGTTTGTATGGAGTCGACCTGAAGCAGTCCGGCGATAAGGTGGTAGTGATCGAAGTGAACGACAATCCCAACCTAGATGCGGGTATCGAAGACGCCTACTTGCAGGACGACCTGTATTCCTTGGTTCTGGAAGAATTCATTCGCCGCCTTGAACTGAAACGCCGCGGCCAGGCCTGGTGAATGCTTGATCCGATACGTATCCTGCCCGACACTGATTTTCTCATTCGATAACGCCAGAGGTCAGATGTGATCAAGAGTTTTCAACTCGCCAATGGGGCGCTGGTATCGGTTGAACACCTCAATGCCGACGTGATGTTGTTCAGCAATCCCGATATCGCAGAACGGGATCTACTGCGCAGCGATTTCAAACTGGACGATCACGCCTTGGCTTCGGCACTGGATCCTGACGAAGTCTCACGCATCGAATTCCACCCGGATAATCTGTTCTTGATCTGGAAGCGTCCGGAAAGTTACTCGGGCGGAGAAAGCCTGGCCTTCGAGGTCTCGTCGTTCGGCTTACTGTTCTCTAAAACACGCTTGCTGGTCATCGCCACCGACGATTCCCAGTTGAGCGGACTGGGGGAGCGGCACCCCTTGCACACACCGCTGGATGTGCTGCTGGACATGCTGTTCAACAACCTCCACCACTACTTGGGCCACCTCAAGGTGATCAAGATGGTTGCTCGTGAGTTGCAGCAGAAGTTCAACTCCTCGATGGAAAATCGACATCTGATCCAGATGTTTAATCTCAGCGAAAGCCTGATCTATTACATCAACGCAATTCACAGCAATGGCGCTGTGCTGACCCGGCTGCGCAACCATGCAGAAAAAGAGCACTTCAGCGTCGAGGCGATCGCGCTGATTGACGATCTGATCATCGAGAACACCCAGTGCAACAAACAGGCGGAAATCTACTCCAGGGTGTTTGCCGGCTTGATCGATGCACGCGGCAATTTGATGAACAACACCATGAACAACCTGTTACGCAAACTGACGCTGATCAATGTGGTCTTCCTGCCTCTCAACCTGATCGCCAGCATTGGTGGCATGTCCGAATTCAGCATGATGACCTCAGCCGTTCCGTGGTGGATTGCCTATCCGCTTTTTCTCACGGGAATGCTGGTTGCCGGGGGCCTGATGGTGATCGCGCTCAAGCGTCTGACGCGTGGCTCACCCAGTGTGAGTGGCCCCCATTGAACCTTCATGTACTGCGCTAGTAGTGCAACTCCCCCTCCCACTTCATCAAGTACGCTGTCGATGACACTCTCACGACCTCCTAGGGGTTATCGGCGCGATCATAAATTGCCAATAATCCTCATCGTGGCAAACGTCGAAATTACACTCTCCAGCGCAGAAAACGGCCGAAAGCCTTGTGCTGGGTCGAATCCGTAGATTGGCGTTCTGGTTTGCGTCGCCAATACCTTCGTCAGCGGGAAGCGGCCAAAGGAAGTGCTCTCGGCCAATTCCTCAGGCGTGCTCTGAGCGGCTGAGGAAGAGGTGTCCGAGTTCGTTCATGGATGACAATCCACCGAGGTTGCCGACATCTCCCTGCGGGGTGATGCACCTACGATACCTTACCCTCGAACCCACTATGCTATTCCTGCACCGGTTTTATATGGAAAAGTATCCGACACAATTCAACGACACCGCCAACGGAAATGACCGCTTCAGCCCGATCGTGACAGGCAGCAATCGGCTGTGGATTCAACTGGTCGACGCAACACAACTAAATTCTGTGTAAGCAGAAGGAGTGTTGCAGATGAAGCAGAGACCTCGGATCTATTACACCGAAAGCCAGAAAAAACTGATGTGGGATCACTGGCAGAACCGGCAATGCCTCGAAACTCCCAACAAACCCTAACGACCCATCAGCGAACTCGCCAACAACGCCTGCAACCCCATCGGCTTGGCAAAGTAATAACCCTGGGCCTGCCCTGCGCCCATTTCGCGCAGCAAGTCCAGCGTCGCTTGATCCTCGACACCTTCGGCCACCACACTCAGGCCCAGCGATTCGGCCATACGCACGATCGCCCGGACGATCGCGCGACTGCGAGGACTGGTGGTCAGTTCGAGGATGAACGACTTGTCGATCTTCAAGCCGCTGAAACGGTATTGATGCACATAGCTCAGGGATGAAAACCCTGCACCGAAGTCATCGAGCACCACCGACATGCCGTTGTCGGCCAATTGTTGCATGGTCAGTCGGGCAATCGCCGGCTCAGCCACCAGCGCACCTTCGGTCAATTCCAGGCAGATCCGCGACGGCTCGACCCGGTGCCGCGCCAACAGTGCAAGCACATCACTGGCGAAGTCCGGACGCGTCATGCTGTAGCTGGAACAATTGACGTGCACCGGAGGCCAGTTGGCGTGCTCGGGCTCTGCGAGGATCACTGCGATGCTGGTCAGCATGTACAGGTCCAGGCGACCGATCAGGCGCAAACCCTCGACATCCGGCAAAAACTCACCCGGCGCGATCACCCGGCCGCCCGGCTGATGCCAGCGAATCAGCGCTTCAAGGGCCAACAGTTCGCCGCTTTCGACGCTGACAATCGGCTGGAAATACGGCAGCAATTCGTCGGTTCGTTTGAGCGCGTTGCGCAACGCCCCTTCACGTTCAACCTGGTCCGAGACTTCACGACGCACTTCCTGATTGAACACCGCGTAGCTGTCGCGCCCGGCACACTTGACCCGGTACATCGCCGCATCGGCATCGCGCAGCAAGTCGGCTGGTTCGTGATGGAACTGACTGTCGGCGCTGACAATGCCGATACTGCAGGACGAAAAAACTTCATGGCCATTGATTAAAAACGGCAGGTCAAACGCCACCAGAATCCGTTCGGCGATGTCGATCACCACGTCCAGCGGCGCCTCGGGAGCGAGCACGGAAAACTCATCGCCCCCCAGGCGCGCCAGCATGTCGGTGTCGCGCAGGCAACCGCGCAAACGGTGGGCGGCCTGCATCAACAGCAGATCACCAAAATGGTGGCCGAGGCTGTCGTTGACCAGTTTGAAACGGTCGAGGTCGATGAACATCACCGCCAGGCGCCCGCCTTCAATGCCGAACTGCGACCAGGCCAGATTGAGGCGCTGTTGCAGGTAGGTACGATTGGGTAGCCCGGTCAGCGCATCGTGGGAGTTCTCGTGTTGCAACTTGGCATTGGCGTGATCGAGCTCGCGGGTTCGGTCGTGCACCCGGGCTTCCAGCTTGAGGTTGGCGGCATGGATCGCTTCGGCGGCCGTGCGTCGCGACAATGCTGTGTCTATGTGCCGCGACACGAACGTCAGCAGTTCCTGGTCACGCAGGGTATAACGCACCTGCGGGGTATAGGTTTGCACCGCAAGCACGCCACGCACCACATCGCCATCGAACAATGGAATGCCCAGCCAGGAGTAGGATCGGACATACTCCTCGTCCAGTTCGATTTCGCCGTGCACGGACAATCGCTCAGCCTCGTCGGCGTCAATCAGGCAAGGTCGACGCTGACGGATAACGTACTCAGTCAAGCCCCGGCGTCCTCGCCGTGCCACCGGGCAGGTCGTCTGCCGCTCATCGACGAAATACGGAAATGTCACTTCACTGGTCGTGTCGTCGAACAACGCAATGTAGAAGTTCCGTGCGAACAGCAGATCACCGACAATGCCATGCAAGGTTTGAAACAACTCAGCCATGTCGCCAGGCTGGCTCGACAGTTCAGCAATCTGGAACAGCGCGCTCTGCAGATGTTCGGCACGCTCGCGGTCTGCCACTTCCTGCCTCAATGCGTCGTTGAGCGCCGAAAGCTCCAGGGTGCGACGCATCACGGTCGCTTCCAGGTCCTCGCGGTGCAGAATCCGGTCCAGCGCCATGGCCACGTGGCGGGCCACCACCAGAAACAGTGCGCGGTCCTCAGCGCTGTAGGTACGGGAAACGTCGTAGACCTGCATCGCAAGCATGCCGAACACGTCATCCGAGGCATTTTTCAACGGTGCGCCCATCCAGAACTCGGGACGATCACCCACGCAGTAGAAACGCTCCTCGGCCTGAGCCGCGAGAATGCCGGCGGCGTCGATCAGCAACGGCTGGCCAGTGGTCAACACCTGGCCGGTCAACGACAGGTGCGAAAGGTCCAGGTATTCGTAGTGCTCGGACTCCACGGCATCAACGTCGATGATGTCGACGTAGTACGGGTAGTCAATCTTGCCACTGTGCGGGTCATACAGCGCGAGATAGAAGTTCTCGGCATCGATCAGGCTGGCCAGCAGCTGGTGAACCCCCTCCAGAAACACTGAGCGGTCGCGGGTCGAACTGGCCAGGTAGGTAATTTCATACAGCACACGCTGGGTAATCTGCGCACGGGCAAGGGTATTGGTCTGTACCTGATTGCCGAGGCGCCGGGCAAACTCGGCGAGCGCCGGTTCCCCGGCATCCTGGAGGGGCGCGAGTAGCCAACCCAGCACACTTTCGCCTCTGCCGGTCGGCCAGCGGTGCAATTTCCAGGTCAGGCAAAAGGCTTCGAACTCTTCATTCGCTACGCTTGAGGGCCATTGCACCCGTGGGTCGCCCTGCCCGACCAAATGCATTTGTTCACCGGCCCGGTAAATTACCCACGCGGTGGTGTGCACCCAGTTGCGCGCTGAGTCCAGCAATTGTTCGATCGTGTCCTCGTTGCAAGCGTAGTCCATGCTGACCGTATCCGAATTCCCTTCAAACTGAAGTGCGACACCGTCGCAATCGTTAGATTGGCCCAAGAAGTCGGTCAATGGACGAAAACTCATCAGCGCTCCCTGAGCCAGAAACTGGCGATACTCACTTACTGGTTGCTAGCAATGTGCCAGTGAGCTTCCCATTTAAAGCTTTTAGAGTTTTTGTTCAACAGGTTTTTCGCTTTGGTACAAACCCGGCGCGGGTTGTGTGATTGACTTCACTGTCGTCGTGCCATGGGGAAGATAGGCGATGTCAGTCCAGTCCAAGTCTAGCGGCTGCTTTCGGAACCAGCGGCAGTCATCGATCTCATTGCAAGGGCGAGGTTTGCGCTGCCTCGCCAGCGGTGCGTCGAACAAAAAATAAATGACTCAGCTGTTTTCGTAGGCAGCAGCTCAACTGAGAATGAGTTTCCAGAAGGAATAGCTCTATTCAAGTTCAGCCCGGCCCAGCGCCGGGCTTTTCCTATCTGCCCTGTCATGCCTTTGTCATACCTGCTAAGCACAATGCGGCCGGCCAAAAGGATTTGGCTCCATCGATAGAGGGCCCGCCACGTGCGGGCTTTTTGTTGCCTGCGCGGGATCTTTCCGATGGTGCTCGCACACAATAAGCGCCTGCATCGCTGATCGATGGCACCGCCACTTATCGTCAAACCGTTGACGCATCAGCCCTGAGCGCGCGCAATAAGTCCCCAAAAAATGATCGCCAAGGGACAATTCCACATGGCAAAGATCATAGTACTCGCAGGTGATTTCCCCCAGTGCGATGGGGAGTACAATCTTGGCACCATGACCCTTAAGACGACCCTTAAGCCGCGCCGAGGGAAAAGCTTCCTCGTCTCCGAGTTTAAAGATCTGACAGTCGAAAACACTGACTCCAATAAAAACATAAAGAGCGCCATAGGCTTTGGAATAGCTGGGGCTATGCTGCTTGGTCCGGTGGGAGCCATAGCGGGCTATCTACTAGCAGGCCAAAACACCGAAGTGACATTTTTGGCCACGCTAAAAGGTGGTCAAACGCTCCTTGCTGCAACCGATAGCGATACGTACCAGGATATCTCGGCGCGAGTCCGCAAAAAATACCACTCCAGCTGAGGCGCCCCATTCGAATCGCAGAGCCGCCCAGTGCGGGCTTCGTGTTTCTGAGGGCCAACCTTACGCGTACTCCCCCAAGTATCCACTGAGTGCTTTTCGGGCCAGGTCATTCAAGGAAATGCTTTGCCTGGTGGCCGCCACGCTCGCACCAAGGTGCAGGTCATGCCCTACCCTCACGTTGAACGACCCCTTGCACGGAGTTTCCGGCTCATGCCCAAGTGATGCGCATGTTTGGAGGTAGTCGTCCATCGAATCACGGAACGCCTGCGTCAGCTCGGCAACCGTCTCGCCTTCATAGCTGACCAGGGCACGAATTAATTCAAGCTTGCCGAACAGGCAATTGTCCTCAGGCTGGCCTCGATGGAGCCGTAGTAGCCCCGGTGCTGCAACATGGTGCTCATTAGATCAGAAGCAGCCATTCTGTTATGGCGAAGCGAGGTGCCGCTAGGAAACGTGGTACAAGGTTTTGGATACCCAGCAGAAGGCCCAAGTTGACGGAACTATCAGCCGCCCTGAATATTGCCGCATAACCTGGCAAATCTCGGTGGTTTGTTCCAAAACCATCTGAGGATCCTGAGCACATTTTAGATACTCCCCTGAATCGGTGAAGTGTTTAGTCCGGCGCGTAAGCCTTCAGAAAGGTAAAAACAGCTCGATCCACCGCGAGCGCAAGTTCCTTTTCATCTGGGGCGCTTTCCAGCACGTGTAACAGTAATGGCTCGGCAAGGTCAGCCTCCAATAGGGCGCGCAGATGCTCTGCGGCAAGTTGTGGATCGGCGGTGCGCAAGACTCCCAATGCCATGCAGTTGGATAGAAACACTGCTACATGTGCCCGCAGAGAGATGATTTTGGTGAAGAACAGTTTGCCGATATCAGAGCGTTCCGCTTCGGCGATCATCAGGCGGCGCACAGCCACCATGTCGGCGGAGCAGATCAAACGTAGGAAACTGACACCAAAATTTCGAAGTACTGATTCCGGGTCGGTTCGAGATGCATCCAACTGCGCAATGGCTCCCGAGATGTACTCTTCGGCGGCACCCACCATACATTCGAGGAACAGATCTTCCTTCGAGGAGAAGTGGCTGTAGATCGTCGCCTTGGAGCCGCCAACCTCGGTGGTTATTTGTGAGACGGATGTCTTGTCGAACCCCTGCGTACGGAATAACCGGTAAGCGGTGTCCAGAATGGCGTCCCGCTTCGCGCTCCTTCTATTCATGTGTCCTCCTTCGTTGCATGAACTGAACTGTTCGGTACAGTTTTTCTTGACGGGAGCCCAAAGTCAACGCTATAAACTGTACCGTACGGTACGAATTGATAAATCCTCTATCGATAAACGTCCCTTGCCACTGTCACCCCGGCACCTCTTCGGGTTTGATTGCTCGCTGCAATCCTCGTCGCGTCCGGGGGCGCCCAAAACTACGAATGAACAACTCAAGGAATTCGAGGAGCTATCAATGGCCCAACCTTCCGAAAACTTTATCCCGAGCACTACTATCTCGGGACGCAACAAACGCGGGCGATTGACGGTTCTGTTCGGACTGCTTGCCATTTTCCTGATGATTGCCGGAGCCGGTGGCTGGGCCTACTTGACTGAAATGGACTCTCGCCATGCCGAGAAAGCGCCGGCACTCACGGTAGATAGCGGGGCGATGAGCTTTTTCCGGCATGTAATGGAGCAGGACTATCTGGTAGGACTTTCCGGCGGCAAGTCGGCATTGGTGGAGCTTTCCTTGGTCAGCCCAGTTGAACAGATGCCGAGTTCCAGTCTGGCAGCCCTGTATGCAGAGGGCGAGGCGATGGCCACTGAGCCCTACAAGAGCAGGAAGATAATTGTCAGCGGAGAAATCGTCGCCGTCAGGATTGACTTCA
Source organism: Pseudomonas sp. LBUM1649 (assembly GCF_059716155.1). NCBI lineage: Bacteria > Pseudomonadati > Pseudomonadota > Gammaproteobacteria > Pseudomonadales > Pseudomonadaceae > Pseudomonas > Pseudomonas sp. LBUM1649. Next base: position 2,287,756 of record NZ_CP166807.1, on the reverse strand, counting down.
ACGATGACGTGATCGTCGAGCTTCCCGGTTATGACCCTTCCTACAATGTTCAGGCGGTTCTCCACAAGGACGTCAAGCGTTATACCGGCCCTATCCTGACAGGCGAAAATGTGCGGCTTTATTGCACTGTGCATGGAAAGACGCTCGCCGACATCGCCAGCCTGGTCTACCTGACGGATTGCGCGTCGGTTGACCTCAGTGCCGATGCCCGCGAGTTCGCAGCGCACCTTACCGACAAGATGAATACCTGGCTGCACACCGGGGGTGCACACGAGTTTCGTTCCGATTACGTCGCCTCCTATTTTCTGACGACCTATCTCACCGGAACCAAATTGCCGGCAGATCACCCGTGCCGACTCAAGCAGGCCTCCCTCGATCAATGTGTCAGTTCATTCGAGTCCATCAACCTGCGGGCCCTATTTGAAATGGCCAGGGTCGATCTCGATAGTTGGCGCCCATGGCTAGGCTTACAGCCACTGGCAAGGCAGGTCAGCAGCCTTTGATCCACTGGACTCCTAAGGTCGTACTTCATGATGATTTATCCTGACGCGATCGCGGCGCCTCGGAGACCCCGCGTTTCTTCGATAGTCAATGTCCTTTGCAAGGAGGAGCAGATAGTCGACAACTGCCTCTTTGCCAATCTTAGTGTCAACAAGAAGCTTGTCTGGGGGTTGGCCCTGATCCTGCTCATGACTTTTTTCGTTACATCGGCCGGTATGCAGCACCTGGAGCGGTTGATTGTGCGCAGCGAGAAGATGGGCGCCATCACCGAACTCAACAAGCTGGTGCAGCAAGCCAGGGTGCTGCGTCTCCAGTTCGAGGTCACAGCCCAGGCACGCGCCTTTTTATGGAGCCCCCAACACCATGTCTAAAACCCAAGGGTTTGCCCTTGCCGCCCTGCTCGCCGTCGCCGCTATTTCGCTGTGGACCCTGCTCGCCCAGTTCGCCCCAACCGTCAAATCCGCCATTGAGACCGAAGGCGGCCTTGCTACCCAAGCTCAGGTGCTCGTAGGTACCGTTGAATTCTCGCCCTTCACCGGCATGGGGGTGCTTGATGGGCTTACCGTGGGCAACCCTAATGGTTTCTCTTCGCCCTATGCGGTGGTGGTGAACCGTATCGCCTTGCAAGTGGAGAGTGGCTCCCTTCTTGGCAACGGCCCTGTCATTGTCGACTCCGTCACAATCGTCGCGCCGCAGATCACTTACAAGGCGCAAAGTCCCACCGCCATTAGCAATCTGGAAACTATCAAGAACAACGCCCAAGCCTATTCCGCCACCCCGGCTGCTATACGGGCGGGCAGCACCGTACGCAAGGTCATCATCCGCGATCTCACCGTCATGGGCGGCTCGATCTCACTTGACATTCCCCTGTCCGGAGGCGCGCTTACGGTACCGCTGCCTCCGCTGCATCTCGCCAATATCGGCGTGACCACAAACGGTGCCACTCCGCCCGCGATCATCCGCGCCGTGTGCGAGGCACTCGCGGAGGCAGCCAAAAAGGCGATCACCGAGGCCATTGCCCAGAAGGTCAAATCCGTTGTCCATCTGCTCAAGCCGCCCGCAGGTGGGTTACCAAAGCTACCGCCGCCGCCTTTGCCCCAGCCAACTTCCCCACCCGGTCCTCCTGACATAAAACCTATGCCGTCCCCGCCCGGTTTTCCCGACATAAAACCTTTGCCGTCCCTACCCGATCCTCCCAGCATAAAGCTCTTGCCTCCTCCCGGTATGAGGGCTTTACCGCCTCCACCTGGCTTTTAGGGGCTGACTGGGCCACTGCACGCAGGGCGTGTTTGGCGGCATTACTGTGTACGCCCTGATAAGACGTATGAACTCAATGGATGCAAATGTAACCCGGTGCAGACAGGTGGCTGGTATGGGCAAAAAACGGTGTTGTCTGAGATAGTTGGCCTCTTAAGTGTAAAAATCTTTCCCGGGAGTTCACCCTTCACCAGTACGCGACGGCTGCAACGTGAGCATGCATGCGAAAAAAGGCGATATGCGCATTATCGATTTGTAGACGCAGGGCACCCAGCTTTGCTGAGGATGTGGAATAAACGCTGGAATAAGCTATACACCGGTATCATCCACGTCACATGCGTAAACTTTGATGCCTGATTTAAGTCCAGGCTGACGTCGATTCCGCTCGGTCGCCACCGGCAGAAACCGGCCCAGAGTGTGTAAAAACGCTTTCGCGAACCCTTGCTATGATTTCTGAGGATTTCATCGCAAGGATCGCCCATGAAGCGCTTTATCCAAGGTGAGCATCGAGGCCAAAGCACCTTACTTCCCGAGAGTCTCGACGATTACGTCACGGATACCAATCCGGTGCGCGTAGTCGACGTCTTTGTCGACGAACTCGACCTGGTCGAACTGGGTTTTGAAGGCGCCATACCGGCAGATACTGGCCGGCCGGCTTACCATCCCGCTGTCCTGCTGAAGATCTACATCTACGGCTATCTGAACCGCATTCAGTCGAGCCGGCGCCTGGAACGAGAAGCCCAACGCAACGTCGAACTGATGTGGCTGACCGGGCGTTTGATGCCCGATTTCAAGACCATCGCCAACTTCCGAAAAGACAACAGCAAGGCCATCCGAGGCGTCTGCCGCCAGTTCGTGGTGCTGTGCCAGCAGTTGGGATTATTCGGAGAAAATCTGGTTGCCATCGACGGCAGTAAATTCAAGGCCTTCAACAACCGCGACCGCAATTTCACCAGCGCCAAACTGAAGCGGCGAATGGAAGAAATTGAATCGAGTATCAATCGGTATCTGACTGCGCTCGACGAAGCCGATCAGCAAGAACCCTCAGTCGCTCAGCCCAAGGCTACTAGTCTGCAAGAGAAAATCGACAAACTCAAAGCTCAGATGAAAGAGTTACAGGTCATTGAAATTCAGCTCAACAAATCGCCGGATAAACAGGTCTCACTGACCGATCCAGACGCCCGTTCCATGATGACTCGCGGCACGGGAATCGTCGGTTACAACGTGCAGACAGCGGTCGATACCTAGCACCATTTGATCGTTGCGCATGAGGTGACTAACGTCGGTTCCGACCGCGATCAACTCAGCTCGATGGCCAAGCAGGCACGCGAGGCGATGGCGTCAGAAACGCTTTCGGTAGTGGCTGACCGAGGTTACTTCAAAAGCGAAGAAATCCTCGCTTGTCACGATGCAGGCATCACCGCCTATGTGCCCAAGCCGATGACCTCTGGAGCCAAAGCCGATGGGCGTTTCAACAATGATGCCTTCATCTACGACGCTTCAAAAAATGAATACCTTTGTCCGGCTGGAGAAGCGCTGATCTGGCGCTATACCAACGTTGAAAAAGGCCTGACGTTGCACCGTTACTGGAGTTCGAAATGCCGGGGCTGCGCAATGAAACCGCAGTGCACACCGAGCACGGAACGGCGGGTTCGACGCTGGGAGCATGAAGCCGTACTGGAGGAAATGCAGGACAGGCTGAGCAACGCGCCGGAGATGATGCGAGTCCGAAAACGGACGGTTGAGCATCCCTTCGGGACGCTCAAGCAATGGATGGGCGCGACACACTTCCTGACCCGAAAGCTTAACGGGGTGAGTACAGAGATGAGCCTGAATGTGCTCGCCTACAACCTGAAAAGGGTCATGAAAATCATCGGCACCACTGGCTTGATGAAAGCGTTAACGGCGTAAAAACCGGTCTTTTTTACCCCGTTCAAAGGACTTTAAGAGGCTGCTGAGCCGTTTTAACTGTTCCTGAAAGCGTCGTGACCTTGATCGGTGTGCGAAACGTGAGCACGGTCTCCTAGCGTCGATATAGAAAACCCAATCTGACGTTTTTACACACTCTGGGCCGGTAGCAGTCGGCCTACATCCTCGCAGAATATAAACCTGGACATGGTCGGAGGCGCCGTCCTGGCGGAGAAAAGCCACCCGAAGGTGGCCCTAATCTCAAACCGCAATCAACTGCCTAGCCAACGACATCTCAACCGAATCCCCGTGCCCACGTCGGCGGCCATGCCGATGTCGATTTCCTTGATCGAGAATTGCGCATCTTGCGCCGCGTAATGCATGTCGCAGCCGGCAATCAGGTCGATGGCGCCACCCAGGCAATAACCCTGAATGGCCGCGAGCACCGGTTTGCGGCAGTTGTCGACGACGTTGAACGAAGCCTGCAGGGCGAGGATCTTGCGGCGCAGCAGACGCGCGTTGCGGCCAACGTCCTTGCCCAGCTCATTGGCCACACCGGCCAGCATCATCAGGTCGATGCTGGACGAGAAATTCTTGCCGGCGCCACTGAGCACCACCACCCGCACTTCGTCGGTGTCGTCGATCCACTGGAAGATCTCGGAGGTTGTGACCCCAGGTGTTTTGACCTAGGCCCATGGAGCGTTTCTAAGAGGGCTTGGTAGGTGATCACTTCTGAATCGGAACTCAAGTTGGGATGAATTTACCGGTTTGTAAATCCATGAACGCCTGGATGATTTCCTCCTGGGTATTCATAACAAATGGCCCGCCCATCGCGATTGGCTCATCGAAAATGGGACTGGCGTAAACGAGTAACCGCAAGGAGGTCTGCGAGGTTATTTTTAGTGTGGACGTTTGATCCGCTGGCGCAATCTCCGGCCAGGCCAAGTCACCAGCGGTCACGGATCGATCGCCGATGCCAAGCAAGGCATCGCCACCTAGCAGATAGGCAAATGCACGCTGTCCCGCAGGAATTGGGAGCTCGAAGCTCGTTCCTGTATCCAGTTTCAGCTCTATCAATGTGAGCGGCCAGGTCGATCCGTTTGGCACGCTTACCTCACCCAACTGGCCTGCGTAAACACGCGCCTCAACACCTGGCTCCCGATGAACCGGTACGTCTTTCATCTGAAGGTCGGCATAGCGCGCGGGGGTTGATTTGAGCCGTGCAGGGAGGTTCAGCCACAATTGCAAGAGGTGCACTCCCTGCGGTCCAGGCATCTCGCTATGCATGACCCCACCGCCAGCAGTCATAAACTGCGCGGCACCGGGACCGAGCATTCCGCTGGTGCCGGTATGGTCCTCATGCAGCAACTGCCCCTCAATCACGAAAGTCACCGTCTCCATGCCGCGGTGCGGGTGGGTCGGGAACCCGGCGGGCGATGCGAACCAGTCCTCGACCAGCAAAAGGAATGGACTGTTATCGACCGCGTCGTCCGGCGAGATCACCAGGCGAGCTCGGTGGTTGGTGGCTCGAACCTGAGGCTCACCCGCGCGCTGTACCTTTTGGATTGAGAGGGTCACTGCATCATTCTCCAATGACTGACTTACGCGTCGATCGCGGCGATGTGCTGCTCTGCCTGGGCGAGTGCTACCTGGCGTTGCTCCGGTCCAGCGTTGACACCTTCTGCGGCTACTACTTCGAGATCTTTGATGCCCATGAAGGCGAAGGCGCCCCGCAGGTAGGTTTCAGCATGCTCCAGCGCCTGCGCGGGCGAACCTGCGCCGTAGAAACCGCCTCGCGAGATGGTCAAGATAACCCGCTTGTTTCCCGCCAAGCCTACGGGCCTGCCTTCGATGTATTGGAATGTCTTGCCGGCAATGGCAATGCGGTCAATCCACGTTTTGAGCTGGCTGGGGATGGTGAAGTTGTAGAAACCGACGCCAATGACCACGATGTCAGCTGCAAGGAACTCCTGCAGGACCTGCTCTCCCAGCGCCAAGTCCGCCAGCAGTTCCGGATTTTGTGGTGCCTCCATTCCCTTGTGTGAGACCGCGACGTAGGCGCCCGAGAGGTGAGGTATGGGATTGGCAGCCACGTCCCGATAAGTTACCTGAAGCTGCGGGTCAGCCTGAGCCAAGCGGGCCGCAACTTTTGCAGACAGGGAGCGGCTCACAGAGTGGGAGCCAAGAATGCTGGAGTCGAGATGGAGCAGGTTTTTGGACATGGGGCTTCCTTTGGTATAAATTTGATACTTAGAAACTAAATTAAACCGTTGGGTTCATGCAAGAAGGCACATGAATGATACCTGGGCACATTTTGGAAACTATTGGTGGTGAAGTGGCTCTGCTCTCGGACAGCTGCCAGCGGGTTAGCGAGGTGCTGTCGCGTGTCGGTGACAAGTGGAGCGTACTGGTGGTGATTCTGTTACAGGACGGTCCGCGCCGGTTCAACGAACTCAAGCGCATGATCAATGGGGTTTCCCAGCGCATGCTGACAATGACACTGCGAGGCTTGGAGCGAGACGGCCTGGTCAAGCGAACCGTGTACCCATCGACGCCACCTCGCGTTGAGTACGAACTGACGCCTTTAGGGCATTCGCTTAGCAAACCGGTAGAGGCGCTAGGGCGCTGGGCTTTCGCCCATCTCGATGAGATCCAGGCGGCGCGAGTAGCTTTCGATGAGCGCATTTTAAGGGAGTCTGCAGAAACCTCTGTTTCTACGGGTACCTAACGCCGCTAGCGGCATCTTCCGCTGGAGATCAGGTTGTTGCTCGGTCTAGTCCCTTTCACCGAAGCCGCTGTTTCATTCGCTGCTCTTCCCCGGCCCTCGGGGATCATGGGGCGCCTGAATCATTATGCCCTCGGTGTGGGGGGATGGAGGTGTAAAAGGCGGCTGTCGAAAATGTGACGGGAAGGGATGGGTGCCAAAGGAAATGGAGCGAGATCTGGTCTACGGACCTGATCAACACGTTCCTGAAAACTCTAGCTTTTCCAATGCAGACTATTTCGGAGGGAACGATGGTGCACACGTTCGAGAAATGGATGGAAGGATCGGCACCATTCCAATGTACGACGACTACGGCGAGGAAAGCTGATTATTCGACCTACCGGTCGTCACTTGGTCAAGTCGCATGCAAACGGTTGGTCAGCACGGGAACAATTGACCGGTCAGCGGCAATGAAAATGGGTGGTCAAGTGGGTGCAATTTCCCAGCTTGTTTTTTCTTTTCCCCAAAGGCGCTTTGGGTCGTTTTCAGTCGGTCGCGACAGGCTGAAAACGGCCGATTCTGTTGAAAAGGTCGGTCATGGTTTCCACGGCAGAAAAGTACGCGCTTGAGATTTAAATCTTTACGTTGAGCAGAGTATTCCGGGCTCAAATTTCGTGTAGCGGCGCGCAAAAAAAGCGTTTTCAGCGGTCAGTATGCGGGCAGTCTGGAAGAGCCGACTTTTTCAACAGAATTGGCCAGGAGCAGTCAATCAACCATAACCGAGTTGACATGGATTAAACGCTTGAAATGCCCGGAGATTTAGGTCAATTCACCTGCTGCGTGGGGATTCCATGCGCACTTGGACACCCAGTCCACGAACACTTGGACAGCGATTCCACGCTGACTTGGACACTCATTCCACGGCCACTTGGACACTGATTCCACGAGCACTTGGACAGTGATCTCTCACTGATCCGCCCCAAGCTCAGGCAGGCAGCAACGCAGGATTATTCACTACCATCGACCTCTTTTCTCGAAGCGAAGAGGTCGTCGTGGAGCGTATATCCATGCGTAAAATCCGAGAGGTACTACGCCTAAAGTTCGACGCCGGCCTGTCCGTGCGCAAAATTGCTACCAGCCTGCGCATTAGCAGCGGCAGTGCCGGCAATTACCTGCACCGCTTCAACGCTTGCGGGCTGACTTGGCCCACGCAGTTGTCGGACGCCGAACTGGAGCGACGTCTATTCCCGCCAGCGCCGACGGTGCCCAGTGATCAACGCCCGATGCCGGACTGGGCTCATGTCCATGCCGAGTTACGTCGCCCCGGCGTCACCCTGGCCCTGCTTTGGCAAGAGTATCGGCTCACCCACCCGCAAGGCTTCCAATACAGCTGGTTCTGCGAGCACTACCGCCTCTGGGCCGCCAAGGTCGATGTGGTCATGCGCCAGGAACATCGCGCCGGCGAGAAGCTGTTTGTCGACTACGCCGGCCAGACCGTGCCAGTCATTGATCGGCGAACCGGCGAGATCCGCCAAACGCAGATCTTCGTCGCCGTCCTCGGCGCGTCCAGCTACACCTTCGCCGAGGCCACCTGGTCGCAGAAACTGCCTGACTGGCTGGGCTCGCACGTGCGCTGCTTCGCCTTTCTCGGCGGTACATCGCAGATCCTGGTACCGGACAATCTGCGCAGCGGCGTCACCAAGGCGCATCGCTACGAGCCGGATATCAACCCCAGTTACCGCGATCTCGCCGAGCATTACGGCGTAGCCGTGCTGCCCGCGCGCTCGCGTAAACCCAAGGACAAAGCCAAGGTTGAAGTCGGTGTGCAGGTGGTCGAGCGCTGGATCCTGGCGGTGCTGCGCAACCGCCAGTTCTTCTCCTTGGGCGAACTCAACACAGCCATCGCGCTGCTCGTGGATCGCCTCAATCAGAAGCCCTTCAAGAAGCTGCCCGGCTCACGCCGTTCGGCCTTCGAGACCATCGACCAACCCGCACTGCAACCGCTACCAGAACATCCGTATGTCTACGCCGAATGGAAAAAGGTGCGGGTGCACATCGACTACCACGTCGAGGTCGACGGCCATTACTACTCGGTGCCGTACCAGCTGGTGAAGCACCAACTCGAAGTGCGGCTAACCGCTAAGACCGTCGAGTGCTTCCACGCCAACCAGCGGGTGGCCAGCCATCTGCGCTCAGCACATAAAGGCCGCCACACCACCCAAACCGAGCACATGCCCAAAAGTCACCGCGAACATGCCGAATGGACGCCGCAGCGACTGATCCACTGGGCTGAGCAGACCGGGCCGAACACCGCTGGTGTCATCGCCTACATCCTCGAACGCCGAATCCATCCGCAGCACGGCTTCCGCGCCTGCCTGGGGATCCTGCGCCTGAGCAAACAGCACGGCGAAGAGCGGCTGGAAGCCGCTTGCCAGCGAGCGCTGGCACTGGGCGCGTGCAGCTACAAAAGCCTTGAATCGATCCTGCGCCAAGGGCTGGAACGACTGCCGCTGGCCCAGCAAAACCTACCGTTACTGCCTGAAGAACACATCAACCTGCGCGGCCCTGGCTACTACCACTGACCTGAAAAAGGACCACCAAAATGCTGCCCAACCCGACACTCGACAAGCTGCAAACCCTGCGCCTGCACGGCATGATCAAGGCGCTTGGCGAACAACATGCAACGCCTGACATCAACGATCTCAGCTTCGACGAACGCCTCGGTCTGATGGTCGACCGCGAGCTGACCGAGCGCGAAGACGCACGCCTGACGACTCGCCTCAAGGCCGCACGACTGCGCCATAACGCCTGCCTGGAAGACATCGATTATCGCAGTCCGCGCGGTCTGGACAAGGCCTTGATCCTGCAACTGGGCAGCGGCCAGTGGCTGCGCGACGGCCTGAACCTGATCATCGGCGGCCCAACTGGCGTAGGCAAAACCTGGCTCGCCTGCGCGCTGGCTCATAAGGCCTGCCGCGACGGTTACAGCGTGCGTTATCTGCGCTTGCCGCGCTTGATGGAAGAACTAGGCCTGGCCCACGGCGACGGCCGCTTCGCGAAACTGATGGCGGGTTATGCCAAGACCGACTTGCTGATCCTGGACGACTGGGGCTTGGCGCCGTTTACCGCTGCGCAACGGCGCGACATGCTTGAACTGCTGGACGACCGCTACGGTAACCGCTCGACGCTAGTGACCAGCCAGATGCCAGTGGACAAATGGCACGCGCTGATCGGCGATCCGACCTTGGGCGATGCGATCCTCGACCGGCTGGTGCACAACGCTTATCGGATCGAACTGAAGGGCGAATCGATGCGCAGACGCGCAACGAAATTGACGGCGACAGAGACTTCAGACTAACAATGCAAACCTGCGTCGCTGCGCTCCGACTGCCTGTCCAAGTGGACGTGAATCAGGTGTCCAAGTGAGCATGGAACGAGTGTCCAAATAATCGTGGGCTGAGTGTCCAAGTGTCGTGGAATCCGCATGCTGCGCGAACATCTTGCGAAATGCCGCTGGCGAGGAGCCGATACGCTGCTGGAATAAACGGCGAAACGAGTTGCTGTCTTCATAGCCAACCTTGGCGGTGATACTTTCTAGGCTCAGTTGAGTCGTTTCAAGCAGGTGCTTGGCTCTTTCCAGGCGCAATGCTTGCAGATAGGCCAGCGGGGTGTATCCCGTTGCCTCGCGGAAACGCCGCTTAAAGTTGCGCACACCAAAACCAAATCGCTTAGCAAGCTCGTCGATCACAATGGGATGATCGAAACATTCTTCCATCCAGCTCTGTACCCGCAGGATTGCCTCGTCGCCATGGTGTTTGGGCATCGACCAGAGCACATAGACTGACTGTTCACTGCGCACGTTATCGATGAGCAGATAGCGACGGCATTGCTGGGCCAATTCGAGGGAGGCGAAGCGTCGGACCAGGTGCATCAAAAGATCTATCGCTGCACTGGCTCCACCGCAGCTGATCAAGCGCTCGCTCTCGCAGAGGATACGGCGCTCATCAAGCAGAACCCGCGGGTATCGGCGTCGGAAAAAGTCTGCGAAAGCCCAATGGGTGGTTGCCGGCACACCATCGAGCAAGCCGGCCTCTGCAACCATGAAGCTGGCGGTACACATCGCAGCGATAAAAGCGCCTTGGGCATGCTGCTGCCTCAGCCAAGGGGCGAACTGACTCAGCGTGGGCAAGGCATCACGAAGGCTGAAGAGAAAACCTGGAATTACCACCAGATCGCTTCGCTCGATATCGGCAAGTGATGTATCAACCTGCAATATTTGCCCAACCGGACTCGCAACGGGCAGACCATCGGCAGAGGCAACTACTACCCTGAATGGTTGCTGGCCACCTTCGGCAAAGCGATTGGCGGCATCAAGTATCTCAAGCGCAAGGCTGGCACTGGCGAGCGAGCATTGGTCGGCAAGTAGAAGCGTCACATGCATATCGGCTCCAATGCACTTATCGCATGAAATAAGTCATTTCTGCATCTACTATACCGCAAGGATGCTTACTAGAGTGCGTCATCACTCACTCAAACAGGTGTCCTATACATGAATCTCTGGTTTCGCCTTTTATGGATGCTGCTGCGACGCCCCTGGCGCAATCCTATGCCTGGCCTTGCTACCACGATCATTCGGTTACGCGTGTGGCCGCTGGATCTCGACTTCAATCGGCATGTCACCAATGGACGCTACTTCACTCTGGCGGATGTTGGGCGCATGGAGTACGTGTTGCGTAGCGGAGCCTATAGGGTTGCTCTACGCCACCGGGCGTTCCCCATCGTTGGCGATGTATGGGGTAAGTTCCGCTGTGAGCTAAAGCTGTTTGAAGCCTTCGAAATTCATACCCGCATGCTTGGATGGGACGACAAGTGGAGCTTCGTCGAGCACTCCTTCGTCAAGGAGGGGCGAGTGCTCGGCATGGTCATTATGCGTGGACTGTTCCGTGGCCCTAAGGGCAACGTGTCACCCGCGGAGTTCGCCTTAGAGTTGGGTCTGGCGGAGCAGTCGCCGATACTACCAGCATGGCTGACAAGCTGGTCAGCGAGCTGCGACAAACTGAGCGGTCAACTGCGTGGCGAAGAGCAACAGGCATCCTGATGGTTCTCCCTTCTTCTTGACGGCGTTAATGTAAGAGGGGCTGAATCGCTGCCCGCTTTTGTACAGCACCATGCGTCTGTATGTTTGCCGATTCTGTTGAATAAGTCAGATTTTCAGCGATACGACCACCACCGGAGAGCGTAATTCCCCAGCGACGGTCGCGACTAAACCGTCTCTATCCGACCCAATATAGCGGGCATTCGTGATCGGCAGAAAACGGTCCAGACTGTGTGAAAACGCAGACAGGGTTATGAGGTCCACGTTTCTACGTTAAATCTGCCAGCGTTCGGTTAGTCAGCAGACCTAGAATTTACGTAGAAGCGAGGTATTTGCTCCATTTTTGAAGACTACGATTGCTCGAAAGCGTTTTCACACAGCCTGGGCCAAAAGCGGCCGGTGGTCGTTGCATTTCGCTTGTCGCCGGCGTGTGGCTAAGCTTAATAAATCGGGGTGAATTGGAACCTGGGTGATAGCGGCCATCAGCGGATCTGGATAGGCATCAAGACGGTGCTCCCAAAGGAGACGACTATGTATGCGGTTATAAGAACCTACTTGGGTACTGGAGCAAAGCAGCTTTTCGAGCTTTTGGAAGAGCGCAAAACCGACGTCGAAGCTACCCTGCGGACAGTGCCTGGCCTCGTAAGCTACACACTGCTGAATACTGGTGATGGTGGTACGTCGGTGACTGTTTGCACGGACAAGGCCGGCAGCGATGCGAGCTTGAAAGTCGCACGTGAGTGGATTCAGAAAAATGCATCAAATATCCACGCGGACCCGCCGATCGTAACGGAAGGTCCGGTCATTGTGCAGATCAATTAACGCGCCCTTCCGATTGATCTCACGACACTATCGCTGACGCAGGCTTTGTATGTTTGCTTCGCGCAGATGTGATCGTCCGCAAACCATCAGATTGGGTTTGATTGCGGTGGAAGCGAACGACGGCTCTGGGTCGACTGTCGCCGGTCATCACAGGCGGCAGTCGACCCACAGGAGACGTTCAAACCATGGAAAACAGATCCGCCTCTGCCTAGTCATTGCCCCTAAAACTAAGCGTCAGATGGTTTTTTGGCCAACCCAATGGCTGTGGTCATATGCGGCACTGCATAAACCTTGTACCTACTCTGGGTCAGTTCCCGGTCGCTTCTGCCTTCTTCTTTGAACAGTCGCCGCTAACTCGTCCTGCCCGGTACGCCAGATCTCGTACCGTCCGGCCAGAATCTCTGCGGTCACCCTCCCTGAGGTGCTTGACGAAGGTTTTTTTTCATGGCAAAACGCCTAACATTAGGTCTTTAGACTGATATCAAGTCGGAGGTTCAATGCTCACGCGAAATGTTCAGGATCCAGCCGCAATGAAAGCGATCCCCACTGTGATCAGGGCGGCGGACCTAGCCTCCTACTCGCCGGCGAACCACACCGGCACCTCCAACGTGCGCGTGATTGGCCCCGAGACCGTGGGCGCGACGGCACTCGAAGTGCTGGTCGGCACGATCGTGAAATCCCATGGCGCGAAGCCGCACGCGCATCCGTACCTGGAGCAATGCGCCTACATGATTGAAGGCACTGGCGAGTCGCAAGCGCAGGGTCGCGTCGACGTGATGCACCCCGGAACCTGGGTCTACGGGCCGGCGGGCGTGTTCCATTCGTTTCGCGTGACCAGCGACCAGCCCGGACGAGTGCTGGTGGTCTATACGCCGCCTTATGGCGAGAACCCGGCGCAGACGATCACGGAGCCCGACCCTGCGGTTGCTGAGTGTGGCGACGTCCGCGTGCTGACCGTCGACGCCGCCGCCACCGGCAGAGTTCCACTTATCGACCGCGACACCGTCGGCGCGCAGTGGGTCGACATCTCGGCGCTGCGGATGCTTGCCGGCAGCGCATTGGCCTGCCCGACAGAACTCGACGCTGAGCAGGTTCTCTACGTCGAAGACGGACAGATCGAGGCGCACGTCGACGGGCAGGACTTCAGTCTCGCGACGGGCGACTTCCTGTTTTTACCTTGCGGGGTTTCCACAGCCCTGCGCTGCCCGCCGGAGCAGCCCGCTTCCGGCTTTCTCATCAAAGGACGACTTCCGTCAACCGCTTTACTCACAACAACAAAAGGAAACAACGCATGAACGCTAAATTTCCCACCCAGCAAAAAACTTCCACCGGCGCGTTGCTGCCGGTGGTCGGCCTCCCGCAGGACACTCTGCTGACCGTCAACATCGAGCAGATCCCACTGATCAAAAATGTCTTCCCGGGCATCCACATTCAGCCGCTACGCATCGACCCGGAGCGCGGCGAGTGGGTCATCAAGGCCATCGTGGAGCCCGGTTGCTCCCTGCCGATTCACTACCACACCGGTACGGCGCAGGTGTGGACGATCCAGGGCTGCTGGAAGTATCTCGAGTACCCCGACCAGCCGCAGACGGCGGGCTCCTACCTGTTCGAGCCGGGCGGCTCGGTACACACCTTCTACACCCCCAAGGAAAACACCGAGGACACCATCACCATCGCCTGGATCGAAGGCGCGCAGGTCAGCTTCAACTACGACGGCACCTTCCACTCGATGAATGACGCGGCTTCGATCCAGTACGCGATCGAGACTATCGCTGCAGCGCACGGCCTCGGACCAGTGCCTTACATCCGTGGCAACAGCGCCGACATAGCCGGTTCCTGACCGCAAAGAGGAGCACGGACCGAATGAATAACAACTCAAGCCAGGGTGGGCCGCTCGCCGGCCTGCGCATTATCGACATCACCGAAGTCGTCATGGGACCTTCAGCCACGCAGATGCTGGCTGACCTTGGCGCCGACGTGATCAAGGTGGAGCCGCCCGGTGGCGACATGCTGCGCGCCACCGGGCCCGGTGGCCGAGCTGGCGCCGGTCCGCTGTTCCTCAACCTGAACCGCAACAAGCGCAGTATCGTGCTGGACCTCAAGAATCCTGTCGGCAAGGAGGCGCTGTTGAAACTGGCGCAGACGGCCGACGCGCTGATCTACAACGTGCGGCCGCAGGCCATGCAGCGGCTCGGGCTGGATTACGAAGCGGTACGGCAGGTGAACCCGCGCATTATCTATGTCGGCACCTTCGGTTTCAGCCAGCGTGGCCGCTATGCGGCCTCGCGCGCCTTCGACGATCTGATCCAGGCCGCCGTCGCGATCCCCGAGGCCAGCGTGCGGGCGGGGTCCGAAATACCGCGCTATGCGCCGCTCAACCTCTCGGACCGGGCGACGGGCCTGTACGCGTTCGGTGTGATCTGCGCGGCGCTGTTGGCGCGCGAACGCACGGGACGCGGCCAGTCGGTCGATGTGCCGATGTTCGAGACGACCGCGCAGATGATGCTGGGCGATCACCTCTACGGCCACACGTTCATCCCGCCGCGCGGTGACTTCGGCTATCCGCGGCTGCTCAACCCGCATCGGCGGCCATACGCCACGCAGGACGGTCTTGTCTGCCTGGTCGTCTACACCGACGAGCAATGGAAGGCCTTCATGCGCGTGGTCGGCGAGGCCGAGCGGTTCGAGAACGACCCGCGTTTTGCCGATGGCGAATCACGCACGCAGCATGTCGAGGTGCTGTACGAAATTCTCTCCGACAAGCTGAAAACCAAGACCACGAAAGAATGGGAAGAGCTGCTGGGGCCGCTCGGCATTCCGGTGCTCCCGGCGCATACCTTCGAGACCCTGCTGGAGGATCCGCACCTGAAGGACATCGGCTTCTTCCAACAATTCGAGCACCCCACCGAGGGTGTGTTGCGGACCATGGCGGTGCCGAGCGAATGGCCGCAATCGCCGCTGCCGCCGTTGCGCCCGCCGCCGCTGTTGGGTGAGCACAGCGAGGAAGTGCTCGCGGAGGCTGGCTACTCGCCCGAGCAGATCCGCGAAATGGTACTGGCCAGCGTGACCCAAGTGACGACGGTACCCAAGGAAACGGAGATCAAGACATGACGACGGTCCTTCAAGAAAACCGGCAGGACGGTCGGCTGATTCTCACCATCGACCGCCCGGAGCGCCGCAATGCGCTCAACGCGGACGTCATCGCGGCGCTGCAGCAAGCCCTGCAGCGCGCCCGGGTGGACGACTCGATCCGCGCTGTCGTGCTCACCGGCGCGGGCGACGAGGCGTTCTGCGCCGGTGCCGACCTGGGCGCGGACGCCTTCGCGTTCGATTACGCCACACCGACCATCGCCTATGCCGATCTGCTGCGCACCGCCCGCATGCTCGACGTGCCGCTCATCGCGCGGGTCAACGGTGCCTGCATGGCCGGCGGCATGGGCCTGCTCGCGATGTGTGACCTCGCCATCGCTGCCCCCCACGCGATCTTCGGCCTGCCAGAGGCGAAGGTCGGCGTGTTCCCGATGCAGGTGCTCGCCGTGCTGCAGGCCCAGGTGCCGCAGCGCAACCTGGTGCAACTGTGCCTGACAGGCGACCCGATCGATGCCGCGAGAGCGCGCGAGATTGGCCTCATTAATGATGTGGCCGATGACCTCGACGGTGCGCTCGAGCGCCTGCTGTCGCGTCTGCTCGGCAACTCGCCCACTGCGCTACGCCGTGGCCTGTATGCGATGAAGGCGATGCGCTCGATGTCGTTCGAAGAGGCGATCGCGTTCGGCGAAGGCCAGATTGGCCTGCTGGCCATGACGCCGGATGCGCGCGAGGGCATCGCTGCATTCAAGGACAAAAGGAAACCGCAATGGACCAACAAATGAATTCGCAAGCCGCGCACAAGCTCGTGCGCATCGGCGGCGCCTCGGGCTTTTGGGGCGACAGTAGCCTCGGACCGATTCAACTGGTACGCCAGGGCGAGATCGACTACCTGGTGTTCGACTATCTCGCTGAGCTGACGATGTCGATCCTTGCCGGCGCACGCATGAAGCGTGCCGAGGAAGGCTACGCCATCGACTTCGTCACCGTGGCACTGCGCTCGGTGCTGAAGCAGGCCGTCGAGAAGGGCATTCGCATCGTCAGCAACGCGGGCGGCGTGAACCCGAAAGGCTGCGCCGCGGCGGTGCAGGCTCTGGCCGACGAACTGGGCGTGGTGGTGCGCATCGCGATCGTCGAAGGCGATGACGTGCTGCCACTCGCGGCCGCCATGCGGGCGGCCGGCACGGTCGGAATGTCCAACGGCGAACCGATGCCGGAACGGTTGGTGACGGCCAATGCTTACCTTGGCGCGCTGCCGGTCGCACAGGCGCTGGACGCGGGCGCCGACATCGTCATCACCGGCCGCTGCGTCGACAGTGCGGTCACGCTCGGCGTGCTGATGCACGAATTCGGCTGGGCGCCTGACGACTTCGACCGGCTTGCCGCGGGCAGCCTCGCCGGCCACATCATCGAATGCGGATGTCAGGCCACCGGCGGCTTGCACACCGACTGGGCCGCGGTGCCCGACTGGGCCAACATCGGTTACCCAATCGTGGAGTGCCGCGACGACGGCAGCTTCGTCGTCACCAAACCCGTGGACACCGGCGGGCTCGTCTCGACCGGGACGGTCGGCGAGCAACTCTTGTACGAGATCGGCGACCCGGCCCGCTATCTGCTACCGGATGTGATCTGCGACTTCCGCCAGGTGCGCCTGGAGCAAGTCGGGCCGCATTGCGTGCGGGTGACCGGTGCGCGCGGCCTGCCGCCGACCACTACCTACAAGGTCAGCGCCACTGCGCCGGCGGGCTTCAAGGTGTCCGGGCAGCTCACCATCGTCGGGATCGATGCCGCCGCTAAAGCCAAGCGCACCGGCGAAGCGCTGCTCGAGCGTGGCCACCGGTTGCTGGGCGAGAACGGTTTCGCGGACTTCCTGGCGACGCGTATCGAGCTGCTCGGCACCGAGTCGGCCTACGGCCCGCACGCCCGGCCGTTGCCGACGCGCGAAGTCGTGCTGCGCCTGACTGTGACGCATGCCGACAGGCGTGCGCTGGAGACGTACAGCCGCGAGTTCGCCGCCCCCGGCACGTCATGGTCACCGGGCACAACCGGTTCAGGTGGGCGTCCCTCCGTGTCGCCGGTCTTGCGGCAGTTCGCCTGGCTCATTGCGAAGGCGCAGGTGACGCCGACGGTCACGTTCGGCGAGACGACGTTCACCGTGACGCTGCCGCCATCAACACCGGAGGTGTTGCCGGAACGGCTGGTGCCCATCGAGGGTGCGGTGCCCGCCGGTCCACGCCAGACCGTGCCGCTGGTGAGAATCGCGCTCGGGCGAAGCGGCGACAAGGGCGACACGTCCAATATCGGCCTAATCGCCCGCCATCCCGCGCTGTTGCCGGTGCTGATCGAGCAGGTGACACCCGAACGCGTGAAGAATTACCTCGGCCACCTGGTGCAGGGGCCGGTGCACCGCTACGAACTGCCCGGCATTCACGCCATCAACCTCCTGTGCGAGCAAGCACTGGGCGGCGGCGGCATGGCGTCGCTGCGCAATGACCCACTCGGCAAAGGTATGGGGCAGCTGCTGCTCGACATGCCGGTCGAGGTGCCCGAAAGCCTGCTGCAGGAACTGTCCGCATGAATTTCGATTTATCGGACGACCAGCTCGCGATCCGCGACGCCATCGAGGCGATCTGCGCCGACTTCGGTGCCGATTACTGGCTTGAGCGCGAGCGAGACGGGCGCTGGCCGAGTGAGTTCTGCGACACCGTCGCCCGCGGCGGCTGGTTTGGCGTGACCATGCCCAAAGAGTATGGCGGCGCCGGCCTGGGCATCTCGGAAGCCGCAATGGTGATGCACACCATCGGCAAGCTCGGCTCGGCGGCGGTGTCGTCGGTGCACTTGAACCTGTTCGGCCCGCAGCCCGTGGTCGTATTCGGCAGCGAGGCGCAGAAGCGGCGTTTTCTGCCGCCATTGATCGAAGGCACGGATCGCGCCTGCTTCGGCGTGACCGAGCCGAACATCGGCTCTGATACCACCCGCATCAGAACCTTCGCGCGCCGCGCGGGCGACCGCTACATCGTCAACGGCCAGAAGGTCTGGACCTCGACCGCGCAGCACGCCAACAAGATCCTGCTGGTGGCCCGGACGACGCCGATCGAGAAATGCGCGAGGCCGATGGACGGCGTCACGCTGTTTTATACGAACCTGGACCGCGAGCATGTGCACATCTGCGAGATCGAGAAGATGGCGCGCAAGGCCGTGGACTCGAACGAACTGTTCATCGACGGGCTGGAAATCCCGGTCGAGGATCGCATCGGCGAGGAAGGCCAGGGGTTCAGGTACCTGCTGCACGGCCTGAACCCGGAGCGCATCCTCGTCGCGGCTTCTGCGCTCGGTGCCGCGCAGACGGCGCTGACGAGTGCGACGGACTATGCCAGGGAACGCGTCGTGTTCGGGCGGCCGATCGGCATGAACCAGGCGATCCAGCATCCGCTGGCCGAATGCTGGATGCGCCTGCAAGCGGCCGAGCTGCTGATGTGGAAGGCAGCGGCGCTCTACGACGCCGGCAAGCCCTGCGGCGTCGAAGCCACGGCGGCGAAGTACCTGGCGGCCGAGGCCAGCTTCGAGACGTCATTGCGTGCGGTGCGCACCCACGGCGGATTCGGCTATGCCACGGAGTACCACGTCGAGCGCGGCTTGCGCGAAAGCGTGCTGTCACTGCTCGCGCCGGTGACGCAGGAGCTCGCGCTGTGCTACGTCGCCGAGCAGGCGCTCGGCCTGCCGAAGTCGTATTGACCTGCGCAACGAGCCAACACGCGTTGCTCATTGGCATTCAACCTGATCGGGCTCAGGGCAGCTAGAGCTGCGAGACTTGCGTGATCGACTCAGAGCGCTGTTACGTCATGCTCGGGGCTGCAAATTGGCGCACTTCATCGAGTGGATAAACCTGTGCTGCGCGGGTGGACTGGCTACTTCAAACTGAGCCAGAGCAAGCGGCCGCTGGAGAGCGAGATGGCGGGGTGCGTCACTTCGCTTGTCGTATCGCGTCAATGGAAATGGCCCTCAACGAGGGCACGCAACTTGATACGTCATCGATTTCCGGCATCCAGATCGCGTTCCGACGACTTTTTGGTCGTCCTCATACGCAGAGAGACCGACGGATCCCTCGGTATCAACTACAACGGCGCCAAGTTTTGTCATCCTTGGCCACGGTGCCGAGCCGGGCCTTGAGGCTGGCGAACTGTTCAAACAGTCGCAGCACGCGCCCTCAGCGTTTGTATCGGCCGGTCTCTGTCGTTACTGACGCTGATCCTTTTGAAGAGGAAGAGATACTGGACGCAGCAGAGGGCGAGCGGACAGATGCTGAGATCGAGGAGGATCTGCTCGCTGAGGCTGCCTATCTAGAAGAAGCGGGTGCGCCCGACGACGAGGAGGCCGCCGATGGTGCCAAAAAGAAGAAAAAGGATAAACGAAAAGAGGTCTATCCATCGCTTGGCGAAGACGTGAGGTTGTCGAGCAACACGGTCAATATGAAGGGTTTGGAAGACGACTACGTGAGGGTTTTTCACGGGGTGAAGACTTTGGAATACGACTTGGTCCTGCTTGAGGCTAACCGTGGGCCGATGCTGACCGCCTTGGCCGCCCCTCACCCACGAATCTCAAAAGCGCTGCGTAAGATCGTTGACGAGGCACCAGACAACACCGCGAAAGCCAAAGCGCTGTTTTGCGGGATGTTCGAGCGCAAGGATAGTAGTAGTAATGTGCAAAAGGGCCGTTTCAGTCAGGCACTCGCCGAGCAGATTGCTAAAACGCCAGATTGCAAAGTGCCTGAGTATCTCCAGCAAACGATCCGGCATGTTTGCCAAGGAGCGGCCAAACCATGAGGCTCTCCGATGAGCAGAAGGACGTAATCAATGCGCCTTTGGGGGCTATCGCTGTGACGGCTTGCGCCGGTAGCGGCAAGACGGCTACCTGCGTGCAATCAACAAAAACAATAAACAAGAGGTGGAAAATGCAGCTGAATAACCGTGCGATCCCGTGTCTCTCCGCTCAGCGTAAGTGCGCTGTCTGGATTAAATTCACCAGTGCCACGGCACTCCTCAGCGCCTCTACAATGGCAGGCGCCAATGGTATTGCCCTTAACGAACAAAGTGCCAGCAGTGCGGGGACTGCGTATGCGGGAAGGTCGTCATCCGCGCTGGACGCCAGCACCATCTTTGGAAATCCTGCAGGCTTGACCAAGTTGAAACGTAGTGAGATTTCTGGCGGCGCCGGGATCATCTCCGTGAGCGACGATATCAGTGATGCGCAGAGCAGTGCCCCAGGAACGAATGAAGGGGACTCGGTCCCTTTGGGGGTTGTGCCCTTCGCCTATATGTCGACGCCCCTTGACGATCGTTTTTCGATTGGTCTGGGCCTCTATGCGCCGAGTGGTCTGATCAATGATTACGAGAGCACTTTTCAGGGGCGCTACCATGGCTCCTATAGCACGACCAAGGAAGTAACCCTTCAGCCCACCATTGCCTATCGGATCAATGATTACGTGTCCATTGGTGGCGGACCGACCATAAACCGTTTCGATGCCAAGCTTCAGAATTACCTGGCCACCGGCGCCCTGAACAACGGCCAGGACACACTGGTCACCATCAAAGGCGATGACACGGCACTTGGCTACAACGTCGGCATCCTGGTTGACTTTACTGACGCAACCAGTTGGGGGATTAACTATCACTCGAAGGTGAGCTATCACCTCAAAGGGCATACTGAAATGTCCGGCTCCCCGAGCGTTGTCCCGCTGGACGGAAATTATGACAACAAGATAGACGTCACCATGCCCGAATCCGTGGACACGTCCATCACCCATCATTTCAATAGTCGCTGGACGGGATACCTGGGGACCACCTGGAAACGTTGGAGCCGGATCCAAAAGGTCGAGGCAGTCAACAGCGGTCTTTCCCCCGTGGGCCAGGCCGCTGGCCTGGGAAGTGTGACCGAACAAATGAACTGGCACGACACTTGGAGCACCGCGGTTGGCGCCTCCTATCAAGTGAACCAACAATGGCTGCTGCGCGCAGGCTACGCCTATGATCCCTCGCCCATCAGGAATGCCGATCGCAGCGTGCGCGTTCCGGTTGGCAATCGCCAAGCCGTGACCTTGGGCGGTGCTTATTCGCCGAATGCCGATCTGACAATAGACTTTGCTTATGGCTATCTCTGGGACTCCAAAGTCTCGGTAAAACAGTCGAACGACTCCGGTCTGCAACCGGAATACAGTGCCAACTACGAAAATAGTGCGAATGGAGTTTCAGTACAGGCAACTTATCGGTACTAATCGACAGGACTTCATTTTTAATGGAGTCCACTTTCGCAAGCCTTCCTGCGCACCAACTGCCGCGAACACTTTCAAGGTAGGGATCTACAAAATCGTGGAAAGCATCATTCCATCAACACAGATCGTTGAGAAAACAGTATCTGGAACCAGTGGTTTCGGACTTTCAAGCGGTAATTCAGCCGGCTGCCGGAGGCGCAAAACCGGCTCTTTGCAACTGAAACACTGGCGAAACATTCGGGCCGTATGATCCGCATCACTGAAACCGAAGGTGTTAGAGATGAATCGGCCATCACGAAGCATGCGCAAGTTGCTCGACTCAGTCGCCACCAACAACGAGGCCGCGGCGCTGGATGTAATGCGCGCAGCTGAGCAGCTCGAGGACGAGTAGTTGCGCTAGCGGTTGCTCAACCTGATTCACCGGCTCAATCAGGACGCCAATGACTTGCGATTGGCGCGCGACGACATCCAGGGCGGCGCCATCAAATTCGCGTGGACCGGCCGCCGGCGGGCCCAACGCAGCCGATCCCGAAAATAGCCGATTGCTGCACTTTGTCGTCATAGAGCCCGATTACGATTCGACTCAAAAAAAATTCAGTCCTACATCACTGCCATGACATCCACCCCATGGAACTCAGAACCATGTCATTGCAATGTCCTCTGTGTAACTCCCCCAAGATCGCATCGTTACAAACAGCCATGAAGATTGGCGCAGCTGTTGGAACCGTCGGCGGAGCCGCTCGTGGTGCGAGCGCCGCTCTGGCAGCAGGCCAGATGGGGGCTGCTGTCGGCGCTATTGCCGGCCCGCTTAGCATCACCCTAGGCACAGTCTCTGGTGCCATCCTCGGCGGACTTGCTGGAGGCGTGGGAGGCTGCGCCCTCGGTGCTCAGCTCGGAGAAAAACTCGATCGTCATGTGTTCGCCAACAACCTCTGCCTCGCCTGCAATCATCGCTTCAACCTACCAGCCTAATTCTCTTACAAAATTCTTCGGCCAGTGCTGCGCGAGCGCAGCATTTATGCCGGCACGCACCCAAAGGAATCACATCCATGGCTCATCTCGTCGAACAAATGGCATACGTTGGCGCTACCCCTTGGCATGGTTTGGGTACCAGATCGACCCGACCAAGGTACATGCCAAGGCCACAGCGCAGCAGATCGTCGTCACCAACCTGGATGAGCTGCAGCCGTGGCTGTATCACTGAGCAAAGGTAAACACATGGCCACACACCCCCAGCTCTACACCCTGCATATCCAGTTGGAGCCGCTGCAACTCGATCCGCCGATCTGGCGGCGCATCCGCGTCAGCGGCGACTGCACCCTGCGTAAACTGCACCACTTCATCCAGGCGGCCATGGGCTGGCACAGCAGTCATCTGCATGAGTTCAGCGATGGGCTCAACCGGTACATGCCACTGGATGCGGAGTTTATGGATGAAGACGAAGCACTGGATGATCGCAAGTTCAAGCTACGCCGCTTGCTGAAAGAGGGCGACCGATTGCGCTACCTGTACGACTTCGGCGATAGCTGGCAGCACGTGATCGCCGTAGAGGTCGTTGAACCCTGCGACGTCACTGGAAGCTGGTGTGAAGTGCTAGACGGCGCCCAAGCCTGCCCACCGGAGGATGTCGGCGGCGTGCCGGGGTACCTGCATTTTCTGGAGAGCCTGAAGCACCCTGCCAGTGAGGACGGCCAGAGTGCGCTGGCCTGGGCCGGCGGTTGCTTCGATCCAGAGCGCTTCGATCGTCGAGCCGCCAATGCGGCCGTGCAGCGAATCTGCAACAACCTGTGGGGCTGAGTCAGCGGGATACCAGCAGCAGCCCATGCCTTTGGCGGCGCCCCAACGAATCCAGCAAACGCAGCCCGCCAGACTGACCAAGATGAAGCCCTGTGACTAGTAGGGTCGATACTGTGACCGGCGCTGAGCTTCGAACGCTCACTGGACTGCACCGCCATAGGCCAGCCTGGCCAGTCCGAGCAAGGCCGCGCCCTGACAGACAAGGATCAGGACATCATGAGGCGAGATCAGCAAAGTGAACATGGCGAACCTCCGGGTAGGTGATGGCTCGACCATAGCGAGGCATCCTTGCCATTGCGACCTGTCCACTTTTCGCATGTAAACAAAGCGGACAGATCCCCCTCCAAACGATGGATGCGGCACTTAGGCATGCTATCCATGTCCATGTCATGCTCGACTATCGACGCATTCCCATCCGTACGCTTCGAGCCCCCTCGGGTCTCAACCGGAGCTGTTGAGCGTCCTTGACCAGGTAACGCATCGCCTTATGAACACTGGACCGGATCGCTCGATCGTTCCGCTGAATGATGCCGATACCACACTCGTCTTCGTACTTCTCCTTTTCGTGATTACAGCTATTGAAGTGGCCCTGTCCCCGAGTGATGCGTTCCCACAGCTCACCAATCTGTTGGGCCTTGTAGACGTCTCCACGCACCTCGTTGCCATTGAAGAAGTAGGCCGCATGGATGTGGTAGCCCCGATCCTCACCCTGCTCAACCACGCAGATGTAACCAGTGAGGCGGTCGAAGATCGGGTTGCGCTTATGTTCGGCAATCAGCTGATCCAAGTCATCGAACACGTGCTCGACACGTAACCTGACCTGAGCTTCAGAACGATAGTAGAGATCGATCCTGATAATGTTGGTGCGCGAGTAGCGTTCAACCACAGCATCGGAATAATCACAAACACGGTCCTCCTGCTGCCTAGCCTGACGACGACGGTCACCCTTCTTACGGCGATACCATAGTTCACGCGTCAACTGACGGATCCGTGCTACCAGCACGTTCATGCTGTGCTGATGGTCTAGCCAGGCCGTACCCTCTTCATTCAAGCAGACAGGACCGGTAGGACGACGTTCCAATCCGATGTCCTGACAGGCCTCCCTAAACGCTTGCAGGTGCTCGCTGTAGCGGTATTCAACCCGGTCATCGAACAAGTCCATCATCTGCCGGATGTGAGTGAAATACCTGGAGAGCCTGGTCTCCTCAACTCGTTCATAACCTGCACGGGTTTGCCTGAACCGAAAGGCTGGGCTGTCATGCTGCTCGATGGCCTGGACTAGCCGTTCGATTTGGATGGCGATGTCTGACTGGGAAAGGTAGGTGTAGGTATTGCGCTTGGTCATGGTGGTGTACCTGATTGGTTGTTCGCATATCAGGTACGGGCTGTGTACTTTTTAACCGATGACGTATCGCTAGCCTGAGCTGTAGATGATGTGTAGCTGAGTTAGATAACCTATTGAAGAATTATTGATTGATAGTCAATAGCTATATAACTAGAAGCACCTCAGCCCACGGTGGACGATCCCGGTCAGGCAGGGCAATGGGGAGCAACATTGCCAAGCCTACCGAGAGATTGACCCATTTGGATCCTGGGGGAGTTAGCTGAGAATGCAGCCCCCCAAGCGGCATAAACGCCATGACCAGCTACCAACCGGTCATGGCGCAAATGGTGGTTTCTAGCGGGCCATACTCAGGCGGCCAGGTCGGGCTGAAGCGCTCTCAGCCAGATCTCGCTCCTCGATCCTTGCCAGGATCCGTTCATGCACCTCGCTTTCAACCCAACCAACGCAGCGGTCACCTAATGAGAACGGCTTCGGGAAGGTCTCCTCCCCGATCCAGTTGAGCAAGGGCATCGTGTGTCCTTTGTAATTTACGAGCAAGGCGAAGCAGGGACCACATGATACATGGGACCGGCGTTTAGGCTGAGGCTGAAGATTAAGGTGTTTAGGGCTAACGAGGCATCAGTACCCTTTTTCATTTTGGTGCCGAAATACCGCCAAGATTAATCAGTTTTGGCAAATCTCAGCACGATGAGCTGGCATACAGAGGGTTCCCAGCTTTTCGTTAACGGTGACCCAACGGTGACCAAAACGATCGAATCTCAGAAACAACAAAGCCCGGACCTTTCGGAACCGGGCTAAGTCATTGAAAAATATGGTCGGGACGGAGTGATTCGAACACTCGACCCCTAGCACCCCATGCTAGTGCGCTACCGGACTGCGCTACGCCCCGACTAGGCGTGTTACTTGTTCCTCATCTCGAGGAACGCTCAAGAATATAGCGCAAGCTTTTGAAAACTGGAAGTATTTAAAAGCGAGAATTTATTTCTTGAGGACAACCAGTACATCTTCGAGCTCGGCAATCATCTGTCGAATCATCTGTTTGTACTGGGTGGTGTCATCTTTGGCTTCATCCCCGGACAGACGCAGGCGTGCGCCGCCGATGGTGAACCCCTGATCGTACAGCAGCGCGCGGATCTGCCGGATCATCAGCACGTCCTGGCGCTGATAATACCGGCGGTTTCCGCGGCGTTTGACGGGGTTGAGTTGAGGAAACTCCTGCTCCCAGTAGCGCAGCACGTGTGGTTTTACCGCACACAGCTCGCTGACTTCACCAATGGTGAAGTAGCGTTTGCCCGGGATGACGGGGAGCTCGTCGTTATGACTTGGTTCCAGCATAAGCCTCAACTCGGGCCTTCAACTTCTGCCCTGGACGAAAGGTGACCACACGGCGAGCCGTGATCGGGATTTCTTCCCCCGTTTTCGGGTTGCGGCCAGGCCGCTGGCGTTTGTCCCGAAGGTCGAAATTGCCGAAACCAGACAATTTGACCTGCTCGTTATCTTCAAGAGCGTGCCTGATTTCTTCGAAAAACAGTTCGACCAATTCCTTGGCTTCCCGCTTGTTCAGGCCCAGCTCTTCATACAGACGTTCCGCCATCTCAGCTTTCGTCAAAGCCCCCATACGTCACTTCCTTAACGTGGCGTCCAACCTTTGTTCGAGCGAGGTGAGGATGTTTTGCGTCGTGGAATTCACCTCATCGTCATTAAGAGTGCGCGATGGATGCTGCCAGGTCAAGCCAACTGCAAGGCTTTTTCTATCAGGATCAATGCCTTTACCCTGATACACGTCAAATAGCCTGAGGTCTGTCAGCCATTCGCCTGCATTTTCACGGATTACGTCCAGTACGGCCGCGGCGGCAACGTCTTTGTGCGCAATCAGTGCAAGGTCACGACGCACTTCAGGAAAACGCGACAACTCGTGGAATTTAGGCATTTTGCCCGATGCCACTTCCGCCAGGACCAGCTCGAAAACGAAGACTGGACGATCAAGACCCAGAGTTTTCGACAACTCAGGGTGGATGGCGCCAACGAAACCGACCAGACGACCTTCTCGCTCGATGCGCGCGGTTTGACCCGGGTGCAACGCGGGGTGTTTGCCCGGCACAAAAGTGAACGCGTCCAGCGCACCGGCAAAGCCCAACACCGCTTCCACGTCAGCCTTGACGTCGAAGAAGTCGACCGTATCGCGACCCTGCGCCCAGCCTTCCGGCAGGCGGCTGCCGCACACGACACCGGCCAGCATCGGCTCTTGCTTCAGGCCTTCGAGCTGGCCGACGAAACGCAGGCCGCTTTCGAACAGACGAACGCGATCCTGCTGACGGTTCAGGTTGTGCGAAAGCGCCTTGACCAGGCCTGGCCACAAGGACGAGCGCATGGCAGCCATGTCGTTCGAGATCGGGTTGGCCAGCAACAACGGCTCGACACCTGGATTGAACAGCTCGAACTGTTTCGGATCGATGAAACTGTAGGTGATCGCTTCCTGGTAACCACGGGCGACCAGCAGTCGACGCAGCTCAGGCAGGTCGCTACGGGCTTCAGCCTTGGCTTGCGGCGCCAGACGCGCTTGCGGGTAACGAACCGGCAGGCGGTTGTAGCCATACAGGCGAGCCAGCTCTTCGATCAGGTCGACTTCCAGGCTGATATCGAAGCGATGGCTTGGCACTTCTACGCGCCACTGCCCTGCCCCATCGGCAGAAACGGTCAGGCCCAAAGCGTTGAGCAGACGCTCGACTTCGGCCGAATCCATTTCCATGCCCAGCATCTGGGTGATGCGTTGGGCACGCAGGGTGACCGGTGCAATCTTCGGCAGGTGCTGTTCGCTGACGGTCTCGATGATCGGGCCGGCTTCGCCACCGGTGATTTCCAGCAGCAGGCCAGTGGCGCGCTCCATGGCTTCACGGGCCAGTTGCCAGTCCACACCGCGCTCGTAGCGGTGCGATGCGTCGGTGTGCAGGCCATAGGAACGGGCCTTGCCAGCGACAGCGATCTGATCGAAGAACGCGCTTTCCAGGAAGATATCGCGAGTGGTCGCGGTGTTGACGCCGCTGTGCTCGCCGCCCATGACGCCAGCGATTGCCAGGGCACGGGTGTGGTCGGCGATCACCAGCGTATCGCTACGCAGGCTGACTTCCTGACCGTCGAGCAGTACCAGCTTCTCGCCTTCTTCGGCCATGCGCACGCGGATGCCGCCATTGATTTCGGCGAGATCGAAGGCGTGCAGCGGCTGACCCAGCTCCAGCATCACGTAGTTGGTGATGTCGACGGCGGCGTCGATGCTGCGCACGTCGGCACGACGCAGGCGCTCGACCATCCACAGCGGCGTTGCCTTGGACAGGTCGACGTTACGGATCACGCGACCCAGGTAACGCGGGCAGGCGGCAGGGGCCAGCACTTCAACCGAACGCACTTCATCGTGCACGGCTGGAACGGTAGCAACGACCGGGCGGGTGACTTCGGTGGCATACAGCGCACCGACTTCACGGGCCAGGCCGGCCAGGGACAGGCAGTCACCGCGGTTCGGCGTCAGGTCGACTTCGATGCTGGCATCGTCCAGGCTCAGGTATTCACGAATGTCCAGACCTACCGGCGCATCAGCCGGCAATTCCATCAGGCCATCGTTGCCTTCGCCCACTTGCAGCTCGGCTTGCGAGCACAGCATGCCGTTGGACTCGACGCCACGCAGCTTGGCTTTCTTGATCTTGAAGTCGCCCGGCAGCTCGGCACCGAGGGTGGCGAACGGGATCTTCAGGCCCGGGCGCACGTTTGGCGCGCCGCAGACAACCTGGAAAGTCTCCGAGCCATTGCTGACCTGGCAAACGCGTAGCTTGTCGGCGTCCGGGTGCTGCTCGGTGCTCAACACCTCGCCGACGATCACGCCGGTGAATTCGCCGGCGGCCGGCGTAACGCTATCGACCTCAAGACCGGCCATCGACAGACGGGCAACCAGCTCGTCGCGACTTACCTGCGGGCTTACCCAGCCACGCAGCCATTGTTCACTGAATTTCATCCTGCTCTCCTAAGAATTCGTTACGACTAGCGAAATTGCGCGAGGAACCGCAAGTCGTTGTCGAAGAACAGACGCAAGTCGTTCACGCCGTAACGCAGCATGGCCAGGCGCTCGACGCCCATGCCGAAGGCGAAGCCCGAAAACTCTTCCGGGTCGATCCCGGACATGCGCAGCACGTTCGGGTGAACCATGCCGCAGCCCATCACTTCCAGCCAGCCGGTCTGCTTGCAGACGCGGCAGCCTTTACCGCTGCACATCACGCATTCCATGTCGACTTCGGCCGATGGCTCGGTGAACGGGAAGTAGGAAGGACGGAAACGCACGGCCAGTTCTTTTTCGAAGAACACCCGCAGGAACTCTTCGATGGTGCCCTTGAGGTCGGCGAAATTGATGTCGCGATCGACCAGCAGGCCTTCGACCTGGTGGAACATCGGCGAGTGAGTGATATCCGAGTCGCTACGGTACACACGGCCTGGGCAGACGATGCGGATCGGCGGCTGTTTTGACTCCATGGTGCGAACCTGTACCGGCGAGGTATGGGTGCGCAGCAACATGTTGGCATTGAAATAGAAGGTGTCATGCATCGACCGGGCCGGGTGATGGCCTGGGATGTTGAGCGCTTCGAAGTTGTGGTAGTCGTCTTCGACCTCAGGGCCCTCGGCAATGCCGTAGCCGATATGGGTGAAGAACTGTTCGATACGTTCCAGAGTGCGAGTAACCGGATGCAGACCACCCGAGGTCTGGCCGCGGCCAGGCAGGGTCACGTCAATGGACTCGGCAGACAGTTTGGCGGCCAGGTCGGCCTCTTCAAACAGTGCCTTGCGGGCATTGAGAACCTCTGTGACACGCTCCTTGGCAACGTTGATCAGGGCGCCGACTTGCGGACGCTCTTCTGCCGGCAAATTCCCCAGGGTCTTCATCACCTGAGTCAATTCGCCCTTCTTGCCAAGGTAGTGAACCCGGATTTGCTCCAGGGCATTGATATCTTCAGCGCTTTGCACAGCCTCTAGTGCTTGAGAGACGAGCGCATCCAGGTTTTCCATGTACAGACTCCAGATACAAAATAGGGGAAGAGCTTGAAGGCTCTTCCCCTATTTATGACGTTTAACACCTGGCCCCACAGAGGTGAGGCCGGGTGACTGTCGGGGGTACTTAAGCCAAGGTGGCTTTAGCTTTCTCGACAATCGCAGCAAACGCCGCTTTTTCGTTCACTGCCAGATCAGCCAGAACCTTACGGTCGATCTCGATGGACGCTTTTTTCAGGCCGGCGATGAAACGGCTGTAGGACAGACCGTTGATACGAGCACCAGCGTTGATACGAGCGATCCACAGAGCGCGGAACTGACGTTTTTTCTGACGACGGTCACGGTAGGCGTATTGGCCTGCCTTGATTACCGCTTGCTTGGCAACACGGAATACGCGCGAGCGAGCGCCGTAGTAGCCTTTAGCAAGTTTCAGAATTTTTTTGTGACGTTTACGGGCAATGACGCCACGCTTTACACGAGCCATGAGTTACTTCCTCTATTCTTGACTAAAATTAACGAAGGCGCAGCATGCGCTCGACTTTTGCCACGTCAGACGGATGCAGCAAGCTGCTACCGCGCAGTTGACGCTTACGCTTGGTCGACATTTTAGTCAGGATGTGGCTCTTGAAAGCGTGCTTGTGCTTGATACCGTTAGCAGTTTTCAGAAACCGCTTAGCAGCACCACTTTTGGTCTTCATTTTTGGCATGTTCGGATACTCCGCATTCAGTTGATAAACATAATCAGAAGGCCTGCCGTGCCCTGTTGATTACTTCTTCTTTTTCGGGGCGATGACCATGATCAGCTGGCGTCCTTCCATCTTAGGATGCTGTTCGACCGAACCGTACTCGAGCAAGTCACCTTCAACTCGCTTGAGGAGTTCCATCCCCAGCTCCTGGTGGGCCATCTCACGGCCGCGGAATCGCAAGGATACCTTGGCCCTGTCCCCATCACTCAGGAAACGTACCAGGTTGCGCAGTTTTACCTGGTAATCCCCTTCCTCCGTCCCTGGACGAAACTTGATTTCTTTAACCTGAATCTGCTTCTGGTTTTTCTTGGCCGCGGCAACCTGCTTCTTCTTCTCGAAGATCGATTTGCCGTAGTCCATCAGTTTGCAAACAGGGGGTACTGCATCGGCGGAAATCTCCACCAGATCCAGCTTGGCCTCTTCAGCCTTAAGAAGCGCGTCTTCAATTGACACAATCCCAAGCTGTTCACCTTCAGCCCCAATTAACCGAACCTCGCGTGCCGAGATATTCTCGTTGATCGGGGCTTTCGGTGCAGCTCGTTTATCTTGTCTCATTTCACGCTTAATAGTAATTACTCCGAATCTGGGCGACCACGCCGGGAAACCGCTTGCGCGAGAAACTCAGCGAACTGGGCGACGGGCATCGAGCCCAGGTCAGCACCTTCACGAGTACGCACAGCGACAGTCTGCATCTCGACTTCCCGATCTCCGATAACCAAGAGATAAGGAACCTTGAGCAACGTATGCTCGCGGATTTTAAAGCCGATCTTTTCATTTCTCAAGTCAGACTTGGCACGAAACCCGCTTTCGTTGAGAGTTTTTTCCACTTCGGCGGCAAAATCTGCCTGCTTGTCAGTGATATTCATGATCACTGCCTGGGTCGGGGCCAGCCACGCAGGGAATGCACCCTCGTAGTGCTCGATCAGGATTCCGACGAAACGTTCGAAGGAGCCCAGGATCGCCCGGTGCAACATCACCGGATGCTTGCGGCTGTTGTCTTCGGAGACGAATTCGGCACCCAGACGGACAGGCAGGTTAAAATCGAGCTGCAGGGTACCACACTGCCAGACACGGCCAAGGCAATCTTTCAGCGAGAATTCGATCTTCGGACCGTAGAACGCTCCCTCACCCGGTTGCAGATCGTACGGCAGGCCAGCACTATCAAGGGCTGCAGCCAAGGCGGCTTCGGCGCGATCCCACAGCTCGTCGGAACCCACGCGTTTTTCCGGACGAGTGGACAGCTTCATTTCGACGTCTTTAAAGCCGAAATCGGCGTAGACGTCCATGGTCAGCTTGATGAATGCCGCGGACTCGGCCTGCATCTGCTCTTCGGTGCAGAAGATGTGGGCGTCGTCCTGAGTGAACGCGCGCACGCGCATGATGCCGTGCAGTGCACCCGACGGCTCGTTACGGTGGCAGGCACCGAATTCGGCCAGGCGCATCGGCAGTTCGCGGTAGCTTTTCAGGCCCTGGTTGAACACCTGCACGTGGCAAGGGCAGTTCATCGGCTTGATGGCGTAGTCGCGGTTTTCCGACTGGGTGGTGAACATATTGTCGGCGTAGTTGGCCCAGTGCCCGGATTTCTCCCACAGGCTGCGGTCAACGACCTGAGGCGTCTTGATCTCCAGGTAACCATTGTCGCGCTGAACCTTGCGCATGTACTGTTCGAGCACCTGGTACAGGGTCCAGCCGTTCGGGTGCCAGAACACCATGCCCGGCGACTCTTCCTGGGTGTGGAACAGGCCCAGGCGCTTGCCGATCTTGCGGTGATCGCGCTTTTCGGCTTCTTCGATGCGCTGGATGTAGGCCGCCAGCTGTTTCTTGTCGGCCCATGCGGTGCCGTAGACGCGCTGCAATTGCTCGTTCTTGGCATCGCCACGCCAGTAGGCGCCGGACAACTTGGTCAGCTTGAAGGATTTTAGGAAACGCGTGTTCGGCACGTGCGGACCGCGGCACATGTCGACGTATTCTTCGTGATAGTACAGGCCCATGGCCTGCTCGTTCGGCATGTCCTCGACCAGGCGCAACTTGTAGTCTTCGCCGCGAGCCTTGAACACTTCGATCACTTCGGCGCGCGGAGTGACTTTCTTGATCACGTCGTAATCTTTTTCGATCAGCTGCTGCATGCGCTGTTCGATGGCGGCCAGGTCGTCCGGGGTGAAAGGACGCTCGAAGGCGATGTCGTAATAGAAGCCTTCGTCAATGACCGGACCGATGACCATCTTGGCCGTCGGGTACAGTTGCTTGACCGCGTGACCGACCAGGTGGGCGCAAGAGTGGCGAATGATCTCCAGCCCCTCTTCATCCTTTGGCGTGATGATTTGCAGCGTGGCGTCGCTGCTGATGGTGTCGCTGGCGTCGACCAGCTTGCCATCGACCTTGCCCGCTACAGTGGCCTTGGCCAGGCCGGCACCAATGGATGCGGCGACCTCGGCTACGGAAACCGGGTGATCGAATGAACGTTGACTGCCGTCGGGAAGAGTAATAGTTGGCATGGCGCCTCCTCTCCTAGTGGTGACCCCTACCAAAGGTCACGTGGGTTGGGATGAGCCAGTACAAGATCCGATCCAAGCCATTCAATGACGAACGCCTGCCTTACAGCGGCAGGAGCCTTGCGGCCAACCGGAAAATCGAACCAGAGTGACTGGGATTCAAATCAGGGTTATTCGGGCATCTGCCGCGGCCGGGACTGAAGGTCGACCGGCGCCCGCGAACGCCCGAGCCAGGCATGCTAGCACAGATGAACGGTCGTGGCGGCGTGGAGACTTTCTGCCGGGGCGAATCTGGCGTTTTTGTGCCAGAGTGCTGAACTTGAACCGCGTTTTACCCCTCAGATAACAAGACATTCCCCATAAGGAGCATCCCGGCATGCGTCTGAATCGTTTATTCGCTGTAGTCGCACCCATCGTCCTGCTGATTCCGCTGGCCGCCCACGCCGATTGGCCGAAGGGTGAACGCGAGAAGTACATGGCGCAGTGCACCCAGGCCGCCACGCCACAGATCGGCGCCAACGCGGCAAAATCCCACTGCGCGTGCGGGGCCGACGCGATCAAATCGTACCCGGCCAAGGATCTGCAGGCGCTGATGGACAACCAGGCCAGCGATGCCCTGAAACAACAGGCACTGGGCCAGATAGCCAAGTGCAAGGCCCCTCCGGCAAAAAAATAAGCCGGTAAACGCGCTGCAAAAGCGTTTTCGGCCGGTGAAAAACCTCTGAAAAACGCTTTTTCCTACAAATTACGCAGGTTTTACAGGTTTTTTTCTCACCTTTACTTTGGACTGAAAGCCTTTGAAACCGGGGCTTTCAGCCCCACCAGCCAACAAAGAATGTGCGACTGTAGGGCAAACAACCGCTGTGGGGGGCTCCCAAAGCGAACATTTCGACTATGATACTCGGGTGTGCCCAGTTGGCCTGAGCAACACAGTACTACTGAAAATATATGTTTCTTGGAGATACACCA
Organism: Pseudomonas sp. LBUM1649; assembly: GCF_059716155.1. Classification (NCBI taxonomy): domain Bacteria; kingdom Pseudomonadati; phylum Pseudomonadota; class Gammaproteobacteria; order Pseudomonadales; family Pseudomonadaceae; genus Pseudomonas; species Pseudomonas sp. LBUM1649. Next base: position 2,253,737 of record NZ_CP166807.1, on the reverse strand, counting down.
TGTCTAATCGCCAAACCGGCACCGTTAAATGGTTCAACGATGAAAAAGGCTTCGGCTTCATCACTCCTCAAGGTGGCGGTGACGACCTGTTCGTACACTTCAAAGCTATCGAAAGCGACGGTTTCAAAAGCCTGAAAGAAGGCCAGACTGTTTCCTTCGTGGCTGAGAAAGGCCAAAAGGGTATGCAAGCTGCTCAAGTTCGCCCAGAGTAATTTCCAGGCGCACTAAAAAAACCCCGTCCATGTGACGGGGTTTTTTATGGCCGATACAAAAGCCTGATTGATCAGCCGCAGTTGACGCGGGTGACGACCCGATTGGCATCGGTATTGAGATTCAGGCGGTCCGAGCGGTACTCCAGCGTCACCATGTCGTTAGGCTGCAGGAACCGTGCGTTTTGTGCGCCTGCACGCGTGCGAGCCTGCTCCAGCAGTTGCGGCGACGCCTGCTTGCCGATGGTAAATTCGGCCGCTTTGGCCTCGCAACGGCTATGACCTGACTCAGTGGTAGTGGCTGGGTCAGTCGGCTCGGTGGTGGCCGTGCTGCAACCGGCCAGCATGGCAGCAGCCAGCACAGTACCCAATGACGCGAGCTTCCAAGGCATGACGCCTCCTTATTTCGATGATTTAGCTGAATTCTTGCGACCGCCAATCCGGCGCTTGGTTTCACAGGGGACCCAGGCACCCTCGCCCTTCACGACGGACAAACGGCAAGTTTGCCTGAGCAGCGCCCTGCCCTTCATCTTTCAATCGTGACTGAATATGAACGGCACTCAGTAGACGTCGATGTAGTCAAAAGCCGGTCTTGGCCAGTTCTGCTTCAACGCATTGTAGATCTGCATGACCCAGACTTCGTCACTGGCCGCCACCCGCCCGACATAACCGGAGCCCTTGGCCCAGGTTTCCAGGCGAAACAGCAAGCCGTCGATATCGGTGCCACCCACGACCCCCGATGAAATATAGGCGATGCCGCCCTTGGTCACCCGCAATTGCGTGTGTTCATCGTCGCTGGCTGCAGCCAACAACTGACGCACCGCTTCAAGGGTCAAGCCGTCGGGAGTATTCAAATCGATCTGCACAGCGCGGTCCTTGAAATAGCCATCAAAGACCAAGTGTCGCATAGCCCTGCGCTCATGCCTAAGTCGCAGTGCCAAAAGCGCTGTAAAGTGATTAACTCGACACTCACAATTTTCCCTGACTCCCGAGCCCTGACATGACCACCGTGAGCATCGACGCCGACATCAAGATCAAGTGGCCAGATGGCCATATTTCTTACAGCCCCGGCAGCCCGGAAGAGCTGGCCATCATCGGCATTGACCTGCTGGTCAAGGATCTGGGTACAGAAGCGGCACGCTCTTTCATCGACCAGATTTTCGAAAAGCACTCGCGAGCCGGGCATTCGCAGTGAGAGATTCTATGGCTGGGTGGAAAAGCCTCAGGGCGTGAAGGCAGCCTGGTTTCGCGGATGTACTCGCTTCCCTGTAGGAGCGAGCATGCTCGCGATGAATGTCCAGACAACGTGTTCATCCAGACAGGGCGCGTTATCGTTGACGTCCATCGCGAGCATGCTCGCTCCTACAGACGCGCCAGGCGCTCGGTCAACAGATCGAAGAATCCCTGGGCGTCACCGCTATCAATCCAAAAGACATTCTTCGGTGCCTTGAGACAGTCATACCAGTCGACGATGGTCTGGCCAAACGTCGGACCTTCGCGGCTGTCGACCATCACATTGACCGAGCGGCCACTGAACAGCGTCGGCTTGAGCAGGTAGGCGATGACCGTGGCGTCATGCACCGGGCCACCGGGAATGCCGTACCGCTGCATATCACCGCCGATGCACTCTTGCAGGATATCGACCACCAGCTTGCCGGCATTGTTATTCAACGCCGCAATCCGCTCGAGGCGCGCGTCACTGGTGAGGATCTTGTGGGTCACGTCCAGCGGCAGGTAGACCAGGTCCGCGCCACTCTTGAGCACCACTTCGGCAGCGTGCGGATCGGCGAACAGGTTGAATTCCGCCACCGGCGTAATGTTGCCGCCATTGAAGTGCGCACCGCCCATGATCACCACCTCCTTGATGCCCCGAACGATTTCCGGCTCGCGCATCAGCGCCAGGGCAAGGTTGGTCTGCGGCCCCAGCATGGCGATGGTCACGCTATGGGGCCTGGCGGCCAGCAACGTGTCGATCAGGAAGTCGATCGCACTGCCCTCGACCAGGCCTTTCTTCGGCTCATGCACCGCGACACCCGGCAAACCTTCCTCGCCGTGGACGTGCTCGGCATAGATGGGCGTGCGCATCAGCGGCTTCGGCGCCCCGGCGTACACCGGCACCTCCTCGCACCCGGCCCACTCAAGGGCAAGACGTGCATTGCGCGAGGTTTTGTCCAGGCGCACGTTGCCGGCGACGGTGGTCAATGCGCGCACGTTCAACTCTTGCGGCGACGCCAGGGCAAACAGCAAGGCAATCACGTCGTCGGCACCAGGATCGGTATCGATGATCAAGTCGATCGGTTGTGGCGATTGGGCGCCCATCAGAACGTTACCCCGGCCACCAGCACGATATTGCAATAAGGCTGACATTCGCCGGTTCGCACGATCGCCCGGGCCTGTCGACTGAGGAGCTTGAACTGCTCATGGCTGAGCAGTTCGCGCCGCCCCAGGGCACTCTCGGCATCCAACGCGTCCAGCGCCGCCAATGCCGGTGGCCGCTTATCCAGGATCTCCTGCGCCAACACATGGCTTTCGACCTGCATTTCGCTGAGCACGACTTTCAGGGTACTGACGAAATCCGGAATGCCCTGGGTCAGGGCCAGGTCGATCAATTCGACACCTGGCGGCACCGGAAGCCCCGCATCGCCGATCACTACTTTGTCGCCATGGCCCAGGGAGGCAATCAGCCGCGACAGCGCGACATTGAGCAAAGGGGTCTTTTTCATGGTGATTTAAACGCCTGCACATCGGCCAAGGTGGGAATCGAGGGTTGCGCGCCAGCCCGGGTGACCGACAACGCCGCGGCGACCTGGCCGAAACGTATCGCTTGCGCTTCGCTCTCACCGCCCCCTAGCGCTGCGGCGAAGCCGCCAACGAAGGTATCGCCGGCCGCCGTGGTGTCGAGCGCCTTCACGCTCGGCGCCGGGAAATGTTCAAAACCTTTGCCATCGGCAAACAACGATCCCTGGGCGCCGAGGGTGATGATCACCTTGCCAGCCCCCATCCCGATCAGTCGAGTGGCCGCGATCTGCGCCGTTTGCAGAGAGTCCACCGGCAAACCGCTGAGCGTCGCCGCTTCACTTTCGTTGGGGATCAGGTAGTCGATGGACGCATACCAGTCCGCCGGCAACGGTCGACTGGCCGGCGCGGGGTTGAGGATCACGATCTTGCCCAGTTCACGAGCGCGCTTGAGCGCATGGCCGACCGTGGCATCCGGCATTTCCAGCTGACAGATGATCACATCCGCCTCCTGCAGCACCGCATCGAAACAGCCGAGCACCGCCGGCGTCAATGCGCCGTTGGCCCCGGCGACAATCACGATGGCGTTCTGGCTGTTATCGTCGACCACGATCAACGCCACGCCACTGGTACCCTCCACGGCGCTGACCGCCCGACAATCGATGCCCTCGTCCAGCAACGCCTGGCGCAACACCTGGCCGTAGGCATCGCTGCCCACGCAGCCCACCATCGACACCTGCGCGCCGAGGCGCGCGGCCGCCACGGCCTGGTTCGCGCCCTTGCCGCCACAGACTGTCGCAAACGACTGGCCGATCAGGGTTTCTCCACCACGTGGCAAACGCGGCGCCCGGGTCACCAGGTCCATGTTCAAGCTGCCGACTACCACTACTTTTGCTGACATTACATGGCTACTCATCAAGACGGTTTCTGCGGTGCTTTTGGTTTAGCGATGCTTTTGGTTTAGCGATACTTTTGGTTTAACGATACTGGGCAAACACCCCGGTCAACGGCGCGGTCGATTCGCGCATGACGATGCTGGGGGTGACGATCCGTTGTTCGGTCGCCAGGTCCGGCGTGGCAATCCGGCGCAGCAGCACCTCGGCCGCCATTTCGCCCAGCTGCAGGATTGACTGGCCCACGGTGGTCAATGCCGGATAGACATAGCGGCTCATCTGGATGTCGTCGAAGCCGATCACCGACAGGTCCGTCGGCACGCGGATATTGCGCTCGGCGGCGGCACGCAGCACGCCGATGCCGATCATGTCGTTGGCGGCAAAAATCGCGCTGGGCGGATTCTTTTCCAGCAGCTTGGCGGCGGCGCTGTAGCCGCCGGTGCTGGTGAAATCGCTTTCCAGCATGCGCCCGCGCGCAACACTGGTGCCCGCCTCTTCAAGGGCCCGGCAAAACCCGGCCAGACGCATCTGCGCCACGCTGGTGGTCGCCGGGCCGCTGATGGTGGCGATATCCCGATGCCCCAACTCCAGCAGATGCCGGGTCGCCAGGTAGGCGCCATATTCGTGATCGATGCGCACCAGGTCCACATCGACGCCTTCGAGCCCGCGGTCGACGATCACCATCGGCGTGCGCACGCCCGCCAGGCCCTGGGCCAGCCCGCTGTCTCCACCGGCCGAGGCGACGATCAGCCCGTCGATGCGTTTCTCCAGCAGTACCCGCAGGTAGCTGCGCTGCTTGTCCGGGTTGTCATCGGAATTGCACAGGATCACGCAGTAGCCATTGCGCTCACAGTAATCCTCGATGCCCCGCGCCAGCTCGGCGAAGTACGGGTTGAGGCTGTTGGGCACCAGCAGGCCGATGGTTGCCGTGGTCTTGGCCTTGAGGGACCGGGCCACGGCACTGGGCACGTAGTCGAGGGTCTTGATCGCCGCCTCGACCTTGACCCGCACTTCTTCACTGACCGGCCGGGTCTTGTTGACCACGTGGGAAACCGTGGTGTAGGAAATTCCCGCCAGTGCTGCTACATCCTTGATCGTTGCCATGACTCAGGTCCGCCGGCTTGCGCGCTGACTGCGATAAGTATCAAGCACCACCGCCACCACGATCACGGCGCCAGTGATGATGCGTTTGGTCGGCTCGGTGGCGCCAATCTGCGCCAGACCGGCCGCCAATACGGAAATGATCAGCACGCCGAAGAAGGTGCTGATGACCGAGCCGCGCCCTCCCATCAGACTGGTGCCGCCAATCACCACGGCAGCGATCACTTGCAGCTCCAGCCCGGAGCCGGCATTGGGGTCCGCCGCTTCCAGGCGGGAAATCTGGAACAGTGCGGCAATACCGGCCAGCAACCCCATAAGGCTGAACACCAGGATCTTGTAGGGCTTGGGGTTGATCCCCGCCAGGCGCACCGCTTCCTCGTTGGTGCCGATGCCGATCAGGTAGCGACCGAACACGGTACGGGTCAACACGGCCTGGGCGATGAAAATGATCAGCAAGGCAATGATGAACGATGGCGAAATCCCGAAGGCGATCGGGTTGGACAACCAGGCAAAGGCATCACCGATGTAGGCCGTGCGCGAACCGGTCATCTGGTACGCCACGCCGCGGGCCATTTCCAGCACGCCCAGGGACACGATGAACGATGGAATCCGCCAGGCCACGGTGATCGAGCCAGTGACGGTTCCCGCGAGCGCGGCAGCCGCCATGCCGAGCAATGCCGCGGGCAGTACGCTCCAGCCCCAGCCGAGAATCGCCACGCTGACCGTCGACGCGGCCAGCGCCAGCACCGAACCCACCGACAGATCGATGCCGCCGATGATCAGCACGAAGGTCATCCCGACCGCCAGCACCATCAAGTCCGGAATCTGGTTGGCCAGGGTGCTGAAGGTGTTGTAGGAGAGGAAATGACTGCTCAACACCGAGAACAGCACGACCATGGCCAGCAAGGCACCGGCCAGCCCCAGGTAAGTGCCCAGCCCGTAGAAATTGCCGCTGCGTTGGCCGGCCGAAGATGCGGTTTTCATTGAAGATTCCTAGGCGCCGCTTCATTGAGCAGCGCATCACGTTTTTGGTAGCCGGCGAACGCGGCGGCAAGCAAATCATCCTGGGTCCAGCTGTCGCGCTCGAAGGTGTCGATCAGACGCCCCGCCGAGAGCACGCCGATGCGGTCGCAGATCAACATCAATTCGCGCAGGTCGCTGGACACCACCACCAACGCCTTGCCCTGGCGAGTCAGATCACCGAGCAGCGCGTAAATGTCGAACTTGGCGCCGACATCGATGCCCCGGGTCGGCTCGTCGAACAGCAGCACCGAGCAATCACGCTCCAGCCAGCGACCGATGACCACCTTCTGCTGGTTGCCACCGGACAACTCGGACACCAGCTGCGCCGGTCCGGAACTGCGGATGCGCATGGCATCGATCTGCCGCTGGGCCAATCCCGCCTCGTCGCCAGGGTTGACCAGGCCGCCGCTGGAAATACCGGGCATGTTACCCAGCGCAATGTTCGCACTGATCGATTGCGTCAACAGCAGGCCCTCGCCCTTGCGGTCTTCGGTGATCAGGGCGATACCATGCCCGACCGCGTCCACCGGCGAACGGATACTCACGACCTGCGCCGGTGATCCCAGCGCCACCGTGCCGCTGTCCGCGGTGTCGGCGCCGAAGATCAACCGCAGCAATTCGGTGCGCCCTGCCCCGATCAATCCGGAAATGCCGAAGATCTCGCCAGCCCGCACTTCGAAGGACACGTCACGCACCTTGTCGGCGCGGCTCAGCCCCTTGACCGTCAATGCCGCCGCGCCGATGTCGCGCGACCCCATGTCAATGTGTTCGCCCAGTTCGCGGCCGACCATCAGCGTAACCAGTTGCTCACTGTTGTAGTTGGCCATCGGCTCGACGCACACCAGGTTGCCGTCACGCAGTACCGCAATGCGCTGGGCTACCCGTGCCAGTTCTTCGAGGCGGTGGGAAATATAGATGATCGACACGCCACGGGCCTGCAGGCGCGTGATCTGCTCAAAGAGCATTTCGACTTCACGGGCGGTCAGCATCGCGGTCGGCTCATCGAGGATCAGCACGTGGCAATCACCGATCAGGTTGCGCGCGATCTCGACCATTTGCTGATGGCCGATGCCCAGTTCGCCCACCAGCGTGTCCGGGTCGATCGCGTCGAGCCCGACCTGAGCCATGGCCTCGATCGCAGCCAGGCGCAGTTGCTTGCGGTTGATCCAGCCAGCGGTGCTGGGCAGCTTGTGCAGAAACAGGTTTTCCGCCACCGACAGGGTCGGCAACAGATTGAGCTCCTGCATGACCATGCGGATTCCCAGGTCTTCGGCATGGGTGCGGCTGCCGGGGCGGTAATCCTGCCCCTGAAACTGCATCTGGCCGGTGGTCGGCGTGACCAGCCCGCCGATGATCTTCGACAGCGTGCTTTTGCCGGCGCCATTCTCGCCGGTCAGTGCCAGCACCTCACCGCGCATGAGCGTGAGGTTGATGCCGGCCAGGACCGGCTGGGCGTAAGTCTTGCCAATGCCGCTGACCGAGAGGACAGCGTGCGGGGCGCTAACAGACATAAAACTCTCCATGCGCTCGCCGGGACGGGCGAGCGTCATTGTGTCGCCGGAAAATTACTGTGTAACCAGCTCTACCGGAGTTTCGATCACGCCGTTGGTGCCGCTGTCGACTTTCTCGCCCTTGATGATCTTCAACGCGGTCTCGATGCCGAATACCGCCTGCTTGGCGGCAAACTGATCGGCGGTGGCCAGGACTCGGCCATCCTTGAGCATCGGCTTGATGGCATTGATGTTGTCGTAACCGACCACCTGGACCTGACCGGCCTTGCCCGCGGCACGCACGGCAGACACCGCGCCAACCGCCATGCTGTCGTTGCCGGCCAGAAGGGCCTTGATGTTCGGGTATTCGCTGAGCATCGAGGAGGCCACCTGGTTGCCCTTGTTGATTTCCCAGTCGCCCGATTGCACGGACACGACCTTGATCTGCGCAGCCTCCATCGCATCCTTGAAGCCTGCGGTGCGGGCCTGGGCGTTGGTGGTGGTGGAGACCCCTTCGATGATGCCGACTTCATCACCGGCCTTGAGCTGCTTGGCCAGGTACTCACCCACCAGGCGCGCGCCCTTGCGGTTATCCGGGCCTACGAACGGCACGCTGATGTTCTTGCTCTTGACCACGGCCGGGTCGAGCTGATTGTCGATGTTGATCACGGTGATGCCGGCGTCGACGGCTTTTTTGATCACCGGCACCATGGCCTTGGAATCAGCCGGCGCGATCACCAGCGCATTGACCTTGGAAACGATCATTTGCTCGACGATGCGGATCTGGTTGGCGGTGTCGGTCTCGTCCTTGATGCCGTTGGAGATAAGCTCGAACTCGCCGGAGTGGTCTTTTTGGTAGGCCTTGGCGCCGTCTTCCATGGTCAGGAAGAATTCGTTGGCCAGGGATTTCATCACCAGCGCGACTCTAGGCTTTTCAGGCGTCTGGGCGAACGCCGAAGAAACAGGCAGCGCGGCAGTTGCGCCAGCCAGTATTGCGACAGCAAGAAGACGTCCAGCGAATGGCAGCTTCATGGGTTCACTCCGATCTTATGATTATTGTGAGCAACGTCGCAGCGGCAACAAGAGGCCTCGCAAACGTTTGCGAACCTTGACTATGCGAATCTTGCCGGAATTTGTCAACGACCGTAATACCCCGTTCGCAGGTTGCGCGCAAACCCATCAACAACCCGGTCACGCCGTGGTGCTGACAATACTGCCGGAACCGGACAACTCTTTCGCCAGGCTGGCGGCCACCTGCATCAATGCCGCTGACGTATCGGCAATCTGTGCCTGGATCGACATCACGGCCGTGGCCTTGGCCTCGTCAGACTGAAAAGACGCGGCCTGGGTAGCGGCCAATTGTTGCTGTTGCTCACGCAGCTGTTCCTGCAGTTCCTGCATGCGCTTGAGCAACATTTGCACCGCAACGCTTTGCTGGCTACCCGCGCCTTCGGCTTTTTCACCCGCCTGCGCGCCCTGCCCCAGGCTCACGGGCTTTTCACCCTGCACTGGCGCATCCGGCCCTTGCGCCGAGGTTGCGGATGTCGCGTCGCTCAAGGCACCGACTGCAGCCGCTGGCTTCCCGCCGATATTGATAACCGCTGAATTTGGCAAACCGACCGTTATCGACATATGAACTCCCTGAACATGATTCTGCCTGGAAACATCGACCTGCCGGCGGGTTTCTTTAACGCCGGTATTTAACTTGGGGTCGTAATCCTTTTCGGAAAGCCGAATGAAACATCCATGGATAGTCGGAAAGCCGGACAAGACCCGGAGACCGCTGCTCAACACTACGTTTAAATAGCTAAACAAATCAGTTGGTTAAGCGTTTTTTCTGATTCAAGGTGTAACTGGTACGGGTCGTGCTCTTTCTCCAGTACCCCAAAGGTTCAGATCCGTTTGGGGCGCATCTAGATGAACCTGCATCGGCACCGTCACTACTAGAGAGAAAAATAATGACATCTGCTTTGAAAAACCTTCTCCCGGGCACCTTGGCCCTCCTGCTGCTCCTGCCCGCTGCCCTTCAGGCAAAAGAAGTCGAAACCCAACAGAAGCTGGCGAATGTCGTGGTCTTGGCTACCGGCGGCACCATCGCCGGTGCTGGCGCCAGCGCAGCCAACAGCGCCACTTATCAAGCGGCGAAAGTCGGCATCGAACAATTGATCGCCGCGGTTCCGCAGCTCAGCCAATTGGCCAATGTTCGCGGCGAACAGGTCATGCAGATCGCCTCCGAAAGCATCACCAACGACAACCTGTTGCAGCTGGGCCGTCGCGTCGCCGAACTGGCGGACAGCAAGGACGTCGATGGCATCGTGATCACCCACGGCACCGACACCCTGGAAGAAACTGCCTATTTCCTCAACCTGGTGGAAAAAACCGACAAACCCATCATAGTCGTGGGCTCTATGCGCCCGGGCACCGCAATGTCGGCCGACGGCATGTTGAACCTGTACAACGCCGTCGCCGTCGCCAGCAGCCAAGACGCGCGTGGCAAAGGCGTGCTGGTGACCATGAACGATGAAATCCAGTCGGGTCGCGATGTCAGCAAAATGATCAACATCAAGACCGAGGCGTTTAAAAGCGCCTGGGGCCCCCTCGGGATGGTGGTTGAAGGAAAATCCTACTGGTTCCGCCTGCCGGCCAAGCGCCACACCATGGACTCGGAGTTCGACATCAAGACCATCGAGAGCCTGCCTGACGTCGAAATCGCCTACTCCTACGGCAACGTCAGCGACACCGCCTACAAGGCACTGGCTCAGTCCGGCGCCAAGGCCATCATCCATGCCGGTACCGGCAATGGCTCGGTCTCTTCCCGGGTCGTGCCTGCCTTGCAAGCCCTGCGCAAGGATGGGGTGCAGATCATCCGCTCTTCCCACGTCAATGCCGGTGGTTTTGTCCTGCGTAACGCCGAACAGCCTGACGACAAATACGACTGGGTGGTGGCGAACGACCTGAACCCGCAGAAAGCCCGGATCCTGGCGATGGTCGCGCTGACCAGGACCAATGACAGCAAAGAGCTGCAACGGATGTTCTGGGAATATTGATTCGCCCCTCGCCCGACCGACTCCGGTCGGGCACCGCTTCGGCCACTCACCCTCCCGGGTGAGCGGCTCGCAGACTTGCCTGACAAAAAAACTCTCACCCCCTACACCAATCGGCAAAAAACACTGTCAGAGGATTCTCTTGAATTTTAAGCAGTTGCGAAATTGCCTACAGTTAAATACTGTATGCACGTACAGCTTAATAAGGATAATCCCGTGGACACCACCTCTGCCTCACCAGACACCTATGTACGCATGGGCCTGCGCGTTCAGAAAATCATCAACGGCCCTACCGCTCAAAAAGCCAGGGCCGCCTTGATCTTCCGCCTTCCAGACGAGCCCGTGGACGAGTGGGAACGCCTGCTCGAAGAAATCGACGAGAACGACAACGTCACCCTCGCCTACCGCGACGATGGCGGTGTGCAGATTTTCTGGGTAGTGCCGAAGGAAGACTGAGTCGATGAGTGTCCGTTGTTTTGCTTTGCTGTTCCTGTTGTTTGCCATGGGTGCCCAGGCGGATGCGCCACGCACTTTCAACGAAGCCAAGAAAGTTGCCTGGAAGCTGTATGCACCGCAATCCACCGAGTTTTATTGCGGCTGCAAATACACCGGTAACAAGGTGAACCTCGCGGCGTGCGGTTATGTGCCGCGCAAAAACGCCAAGCGCGCCGAGCGCATCGAGTGGGAACACATTGTTCCGGCCTGGCAAATCGGGCATCTGCGTCAGTGTTGGCAGGAGGGCGGGCGTAAAAACTGTACGCGATACGACCCGACCTACCAGAAGGCCGAAGCCGATCTGCACAACCTGGTGCCCAGCATCGGCGAGGTCAATGGTGACCGCAGCAATTTCAGTTTCGGCTGGCTGCCGGAGCAATCGGGCCAATACGGTTCGTGCCTGACCCAGGTCGACTTCAAGGCGAAAAAAGTCATGCCCCGCCCTTCCATTCGCGGCATGATCGCCCGGACCTATTTCTACATGAGCAAGCAATATGGCTTGCGACTGTCGAAACAGGACCAGCAGCTATACCAGGCCTGGGACAAGACCTACCCGGTGCAAGCCTGGGAACGCCAACGCAACCAGAGCGTGGCGTGTGTCATGGGGCGCGGCAACGAGTTCGTCGGCCCGGTCGACATGAATGCCTGCGGCTAATGCCCGCTGAACGAATAAAGGCCTGGGGCTGTACACCCCAGGCCTTCTTTTTTTCAGCCACCCGCTTCAGCCTTTACTGAACCGTCGGGCGCTCCAGCACCAGCACTTCAATGTTCTGCTTCTTCGCCTTGATGAGCGCGGCATTCACCTGCGCCTGCTTGGCCTCGGCTTCTGCCTTGGAACTGTATGGCCCCATCAGGATGCGGGTCTTGCCATTTTCCCTGACCACGTTGGACATGAAGCTGTGCTCGATCAGCCAGCCGGTGAGATCGCTGACGGCCTGAGGTGTTTCACCCCGCACTTCGAGATCCCACTGTGGCCCCGCTACCTGCGCCGACGTTGCCACCGCTGCAGGCTGCGGCTTTGGTGCCTCCTCGCGCTTGCCCTCACCACATCCCGCCAGCGCCAATACCGCGATTGCCAAGACCAATTTGCGCACAGCGTTTCCCTCTGAATGCTTAAAGCGGGGGATTTTAGCATTCATGAATACATCGCGAGTGCCGCAAAATGGGCGCAAAACAACGAGAATGATAGTGGCGGCCTCTGTATAGTTACGCCTTGGGAATTAATGCTGTAGCTGCGCGTCAGAAAGAGGCACCCAAACCGTGAGACTTCGCACTAATCTATACATACCACCGACCTCTGCACTGTCCGAATCAGGTGCCCCACAAAGCAATCAAGGAGAAGACCATGCTGATACTCACCCGCAAAGTCGGTGAAAGCATAAATATTGGTGATGACATTACGATCACCATCCTGGGCGTAAGCGGCCAGCAAGTCCGGATTGGCATCAACGCCCCCAAAGACGTCGCAGTGCATCGCGAAGAAATCTATCAGCGCATTCAGGCCGGCCTGACCGCCCCGGAAAAGCCACAAACCTGAATCCTGTCGCAGTCAGTAGCCAGCCCGTTCGCCCCGCAACGACGGCTGGCTAAAGATTCCAGCACTATATTGCCTGCGCTTTCCCCGAACACCCCCAATCAGCCGAACGTGATACCCCGCGCCATCCCGCTGGCCGCCACCATCATCAGCAACACCAGCACGGCCTCGATATGACTGATTCGTGCAAACAGCGTCGCGCGCCAGGTATCGATAGCCGCGCCACGCGACCGTGCAACCCGCCATTTGATCAACGTCACCATCGGCGCAATTTCCAGTAGCAGGATGAGGACGAACAACGTCATCTTGAGATGGAACAACGGCTGGTGCAGGTAATAATCCGTGCCTTTTTCGAAACCGCCAAAGGCCCGCATGCCGCCGGTAACCAGCAGGACAACTGCAGAAATGCCCCATATGTTGTCTGCCAGCAATACATCGCGAGCCTCCCCTGCGCCGACAGCCAGGCGCCGAAAAGCCGTGCCACGCACCAGGACAGCCCAGAATCCAAGCGCAAACGCCAAAAGATGAATCGCTGCAAGCAACCAGTGAGTCAGCATCGGAAAACTCCTGTAAGGATGAAGTCGGATCAGCCTGTCAGTAGTAGTCCATGAACCAATGGTTTGCACCTGCCAGATGATTTGCTTTTGCCCGCAAACTGCTCGGTCGTCCACCTCTAGAGGCCGCGTAAAACATAACGTTACAGGCCTACTAGACTCCACCACTCCAGTGCCGAAGCTCTTCAGGCACTATCCCCATCAGCAGTCATTCCTCCTAATTGACCTGAGTACACAACATCATGTGTGAATCACGTGATTCAAACTCCACAGCAACTACCAATGAGCGTCGTCGTTTCCTTCGCCTTGTCGGATTGGGAGCAGGTGCCCTGCTATTGGCCGGCGCCCTGCCGAGTCGAATAGTTCAGGCAGCCGAGAAAACCTCCGCCCCTCCAAAACCAAAAAACGTCATCAGCCCGGATGAAGCCCTGAAAAGGTTGATGGCGGGCAACGAACGGTATGTCAGCGGTAACTCAGAAACGCACGACTTCAAGGATGAACGAGAAGCATTGGTTTCCGGGCAAAATCCTTTCGTGGCAGTGCTCAGTTGCTCTGACTCGCGCATCGCACCGGAATACGCTTTCGATACCGCACGGGGCGATCTTTTCGCCGTGCGCCTCGCCGGTAACTTCGTCACGGACGAAGGTCTTGCAAGCCTTGAATACGGCGTGGCCGTGCTCGGTGCTCCGCTCATTCTGGTATTGGGCCATGAGCGCTGCGGTGCCATCGAGGCTGGCGTGAAAGCCGTCAAGGATCACACGGTATTCCCCGGGAAGATCCCTACACTGACGGATGCACTCAAATCCGCTATCGAGCAGGTAAGCAGTCATCCAGGCGACCTGGTGGAAAACGCGACCGTGCAAAACATCAAGAACTCGATCGACAACCTCAAGAAAGCCACTCCCTTGCTGACTGACGCGCTCAGCAAGGGTCAGTTGAAAATAGTCGGGGGCATTTATCGCCTGGCGACAGGTAAAGTCGAGCTGATTGCCTGAATCGTTCAGCTACGATTGCCACGCCACCGATGTGAAGAGCCCAGCGCGAAGGCTGGGCTCTGGTTATTTCCTGCTTTCCATCATTTTGTCCGCGAGCGCCTTGGCCCTTTCAATCAACAGATTCTGCCGGTCTTCATGCGTGGCCCCGCCTACGACGGGTGCCGTCAGATTGCTTTCGGCAATCAACGCGGCGCAGAAATATTGATCCCACACAGCCTTGTGATCGGATGCCTGACTGTTCATTTGGTCGGAGATCATATGCGACTCCTTCAGATGAGATAACACTGCCTATTTTACGCCTGAATTGCCGTATCGAAGCACCGGGCCCGCGCAGCTACAGAATCCAGCGCAGCAGCACATGGCTGGCAATCCAGGGAGACGCCTCGACCATCGTCCACTCAAGCAAAAGGCAAATGGACAGGTAAGCCGCAAGGAACTTGATCATCGCCCGCCTCCCCATCATCACACTCCCGCCTCAATGCACCCACGTAACGCCCGGTTGCCTGTCCTGCTTTGATGCAATTGGCTGCTTGCAGTTCAACGAGAGGCGAAGTGATTTTCATTCGGCCAAAATTAGCCCAGGTGAGCCGGAAGTGTTGTTTGGTGAACGCTCTACAAAAATCCAAGACAACAAAAAAGGGCCCACCTTTCGGTGGGCCCTTCCAGACCGCCCAGCAGAGCGGATTTTGTTTGGTAGGCGCGATTGGACTCGAACCAACGACCCCCACCATGTCAAGGTCTGCTTGAGCAAGCTGCAAGCCCTTGGTGCTGATAGTTTCCACAGAACGCCCATTCACAACATGAGGCGTCAACAATGGCCAATTTCCGCTTACTTCCGTCCGGCAACTGGAACGTCCAGGTACGGTTTAAAGGTAAATCTCCCCAGTCGAAAACCTTCCCTACGAAAGCCGAAGCAGAGTCATGGGCGAATCAGATCGAAGCCGTGACGAAGGATCGCAAGCACCACACTGTATATACGCTGGGCATGATCTACTGCGAAACCATGCTCAAGGGAAAAGGCAGCTACGACCACGCACTGAAAATCGTGGAGCATCTGGGCAGGCATTTCACTCAGCCGATTCACGAAATCACGCCGAAGATGATCAACGACTTCAAGATTATGCGACTGAAGACTGTGAAGCCGTCCACATGCAGAACGCAGCTCGCGTTTATGTCGCGGTTCTACAGATTCGCCAAACGCGGCCTGCTGATCGACATTCATAACCCGGTCAGTGACATCGCCCTGCCCAAGCCCGATAAGTCTTCAGACAAAGTAATTCGCGCGAACGAGCTTGAGCGACTGCTGGCGAAGCTGTCTCCGACAATGAGACTGATAGTCGAACTGGCCTACGAGACTGCGATGCGGCGATCTGAAATCCTGAAGCTGACAAAAGACTGCCTACACCTCAAGGATCGCATTGCCGACGTGATCGACGGGAAAAACGGGACAAGGTCCGTCCCCCTCACCCACCGCGCAGTGGAAATACTTCAGCTTGCTCAACTCTGGGCCACTGTGGCGGGACATGCAAACGGCCAAGTATTCACCGTCACGCCACATGCAGTATCACAGGCTGTGCGATTGGCGCGAGTGAAGGCGGGCTTAGACAGCAGTGTTCGATTGCACCAGCTCAGGCACACAAGAATAACGAATGTCGCCAAGAAGGGATTCAACAACGCCCAGATCATGATCGTGTCAGGACACCGGGATACACGCTCCGTCGCGCGGTACTCACATCTGAATGTCAGGGACGTTCTTCACCTCATTGACTGATTGAGTTGCCTAGACTGCCTAGCCAGAATGCATCAGGTTTGGTTGGGCAGTTCATTAGCAACTCAGCTACTCGACGTTGCATCGTGAATATGTTTCTTCAGTTTCTTCCAGTACGGGCGAATGTGGTAGATCGCTGGCATGAATTGGCGGTTGAGGCCCCAGCCCCGAAGTCGACACCGGTAGCTGTTTCCACGCAGACGCCTCGACTTTCTCAGCCAGTGCTTACCCTGGCCCTTGTTACTGAGGTGGCCAAGCCGATCACTCAGGGCGAAGACCTGGACATGAGCAGCCTGGAGATATGCTCGGGGATCTGGGTGGTAAAGTAGACAGCAGTTTTGCTGCCTTATACAAAGCTGCGAATGGCTAGCAGAGCCCGTGCTTCAACTTTCCACGCCGGGAAGTAGACATCCTGCTTACGGGCTACAGCACGCAATGCGTACCGCAGTCGTTGATCGGTGGCGTGAGTTGGAAGTTAAAGTGGCGAAGCCTCAGTTCCAAGTACCACCCACGCTCCAAGGCACCCAGTGCCACTTGGCCAAGGAAGTAAAGAAGTAACCGACGATAAAGTTTAATAGCCGATGAAAGACACCTGCTACTCAAGCCCCTACAAGCCCCCTATAAGCCCACTAGAGGCTGAGAATGACTAAACCAACCCCATATGCACGGAGTAACAACAAGAACGCCATAGCAAGCCCCACACGCTATTCTGAGAGCGCGATGAGTTAAGTTTAAATTTCGCCGATAGTTAGCCCATAACTATTTTCTTGACGCACCATTACCACCATGTATCATCCGCATACCCAGCCACAGAGGTTGGCACCCGCAATACCTCTCCCTATCTGATCACTACTCGCCATGTTCAAGCCAATAGGCCGCTGAGCAGAGCGGGCTTCGTGCTGTCTGCAATATGGGTTTATGCGTTCCCAACTTACAATAGCCGGAACACACCGAGGGTTTGCCTATGAAATGAACTATTAGGAATAACTATATGAAGACGAGCACTACCACAGCGGCAACCATCGATTGCCCCATTCAGAAACTGCGCGAAACGATGGCAACAGCACGCACCGCAACCATCGGGGACGCTATCTACGATAAAGTCACTAAAGAGTATTATGGCGACTATATAAGGACGCCATACTTACCAGAGCCCGCCACGAAAAAGCCTGTAGAGGCTAACCCCGTTAAGGACTACTGGTACGTCGATGAAGATGGCAGCCCCCTGCTCGTGGAATGCAAAAAAACGCCATCCAAGCATCTCGCTCCAGTTGTTGAACTGATCCCGAAGCAAGCTATTGAGCAGACCGAGGCAAAGTCTAAGGCAGGAAGAAAAGCTCCGGTCATTAACAATCTGCTGGCCACCGCATTAAACGCACTCAAGTTCGAAGGACATTCTATGGCTTGGCTGGACGACTTTGCTTTCGGGGCAATCTGCACCGGACCTGGTGTAATAAATGGTAAACACAGCGTTGCTCTCGCAGATGTGAAACGGTTGCTGCGCCTGCCCGAACTTTCAGTGGCAACAGCAGCAGAGCACCTTCTCAACCATGACAGCCAGCCGATGGGTCCGCGACAGCTACAAAGAGTGGTTGAAGCGGCAAGAACCGCTCTGCGTGGCATTGCACTGCACCTGGAACGCAACCCACAAATTCTTCGAACCGTTGATGTGGATATCGACTTCGACAAGTTCTGGACATCCAACGTCGACCAGACTAAGCCAGCCGCCACCGCTCAGCACCCTAAGAAGCAGCAGGCGCAGGAGATGATAAAGGCGGGGGTTCCAACCAAGACCATCGAAAGGGAACTGGGTATATCCAAGAATACGGTCAAGAAGTGGGATCGCGAGGCACAAGCAGCGGGGGTAGTGGCAAGGGGGGGGGGTCAATGATCGTTGATTAGCGACAGATATATAGACAGATATATAGAGTGAAACTCGCCATGCACTGCATGGTGAGTGAACGAATCGCCAAAGCGTAGCTTTGAGATTAACTACCTCTCTAGTATATTTACCTTGTTACGGTAACATCACCGATTATAACCTGTGCCCTGAGGCACACCAGTTAAAACTCTATTCAGCCAAGGGGAAGAGGGCAGAAAGCCCTCCCTGCTTTTGGCTCTTGATCTTGATGTTAACTGTGCAAATCAGTGTAAAAGTTATCGTACCGTGGCGTATACGCCACAACACATTCATGCACAATTAAGATCAAAAGCTTTGTGGGGCTTTGCCCTGCCCCACTTCTATATGGTATAGCCGCAAGGCAAGATAACAATCCTTTATAGAGCCAACTGGTGACGCTCCGTCACAGCACATTAGCCTTTGCCGTAAGGCAAGTTATTAACTCTATCCAGTGGGTGGATAGGGGCTCAGCCACCACCCTGCTTCTAGCTGCTGATCTTGATCTGGACCATGCCGTGAGGCATAAGAGAAACAACCTCTTGACGTTACCGTCACGGAATGCAGATATAGAGTTGAAGTCAAAGGCTTGCGGGGCTTTGCCCTGCCCCACTTCATTACCAACTCGCCGGTAGGCAGTATTACTATTTATAGGCATGCATCATGCCGATAGGCATTGGATAACAACTCTAACAAACTGGATAGAAATGATTTCTTTGGCGCTGATCTTCTAGGGTGCGGAATTGACGCAGTCAAGCAAGTAAGCCCCACTCACAAAGTTAAGAGAAATGCAACTATTTATCCATGAATGTATTGACAGAAAGCACTATCAATGATACTATTTACAAGTAAATCGAGATATCCATCAAGCCCCCCTCGCAATACTACAAGCATCCCCGACTGCTACGACTTTGTTAGGACCCTTCCTTTCCCGACTTAGTTGTTTTGCTCTGTTTCCGATCCAGACGCAGATGATCGGAAGTTGCATTGGAACAGCTGTACCGGATAGTCGGCTTCGATTGGTTTAGCCAACTTCAAGGTAATCCCTGGCCAGGGGTGCAGCGTAAACTGGCCACTAATCCACAGATTTGCTTCGCAATGGAGCAATGCCGCACTGGCCCCATAACAGTGCAACTAGGCAGTACCACTACCCCGCAATCTCATCCCGAGCACAGGGTTTATTTTCCCGCATTAAACTTTATCAAAATTACCAGAGGTAACTAACATGGCACAACGCCGACCACTTCGTCTGCGGACTTGCGAGTCTTGCAGTCGTAACTTCTACAGCCGTTCCACCCTTAGTCGTTTCTGCTCAGTGCAGTGTCAGGTCCGTACCTGGAGAGCTAACAACAAAATCACTCAACAGGAGCTTGAGCAGCAGTTCATCGCCCAGGAACTTGAGAAAACCAGCCCCCCAGAGCAAGGAGCCGCCTGATGGATAACAAGACTTTGTGGCTTGAGGTCGACAAGACCAACCAAGCAATTCTCTCGTACTACCTGGAACAACCAACTACGCCGACCGACAAGGCATATTATGTCCAAGTGACCAAGGACGAATTGACGTACTTGTCAGCCTTGGAAGATGCCGTGTTCGCTCCTGGCATGGTGGCAACTCTGAGTGATCTACAAGAGCATAGAGCCCGTGTAGTTGCGGCCAAGAAGGCCAAGGCAACACAACCTACCAAACCCGCTTCCAAGGCCCCGCAGCAGCAATCTAAGATCGATAGCAAGCCTAGCAGCACCAACCCAAAAACAGAAACCGAAAATGCCAAGGCAAGCCTAATAAGTGCCCTACGCAAGCACCGCTCACGCAAGTAATCCAAGGAAACCCGATATGACTATTACACAGCAATATAACTATGGCACCGACGTTGTCGAGTTCTTCAAGCACGATGACAAAGCTTTACAAAACCTAATCGCACAGCGAGAAGTGGATTACTTTCGCCGCAGCGAATCCTTGCTCCACCCACAGACTGGGGTCCACGTAAGTTGGTCTAGTGATCAGCCAATGGGGGTGGCTCTTAAGGACCTAACAGAGTTATTGTTGAAAGGCTATAAAGTAGTAACAGCCTTCTCCAAGCCTCTTGACTTCAACGTGCAACTTCGAAAACCAGATTCTGTAGTTGATTCTGACCTGATCAACATTGCAGAGCGGGCCAGAGCTGACTACACCGAAGAGCGGTACGCCCGGAACGTGGAAGAAACAAAGCGTCAGATTGCTTTTACTGTGGCCCGTGAGATGCGGGAAGCAGAGGCAGCAGCAGCCAAAGCCGCAGCAGATCGGTTGGCTTCTATCCAGGATGCCGCATTGGCTGACCTGCTACAGGCGTACGCGAAACCAACCGAGCGTCTGACAAAGAAGACCGATGAGGCAGTAGCGTGAGCCAAGAGACACCAACAAGATTGCTGGGAGTGAACTTCACGGACGATGAGTTTCACCTACTTAACTGCCACGCTCGCAAGCACAAGATGCCGCTTCGTGCCTTCGTAGAATACATGATCCGCTTCTACATCAACTCAATGCAAAAGCAACAACCGATCAAGGCGAAGTAATCGAGTATCTATTCCTCCTAGTTGGCCCAGCAACATCTAATGGCACTTTGTGGCACGTCAAAGCCCCTGTTTTCGGGCGCTCAGCCATGACAGGATCAAGCAACGCCCCTTCGACACACAGTTTTCCCGCAGTCTTGGCAGATTTCCCCACACCAGCCTGAGTACAGCATCACGAATTACCAGACCTCCACTACACCGGGGGCTGCATCGCCGGATCGGCCTGAACCACACCCACCGGCCTACACGCCACACAAGGTCAGCCCAGGCATCTCAGCGGTCTTTGCACACGCCTGCATCGGCTCTTACGGCCACAGTGGGCGGTAGCGGCTGGAACAAGGCACCAGCTATGAACCGGGGGAGTCGCCAGGCACCAGAGCGGCAGTAAACGAACCTGCTCGCTTGTTCGGATGCAGCAGCAAGGGCATAAGGAACGGCCTCTAATTAACAGAATGCAATTGTGTAAATAAGCCGACCAGTGAAAACGCTGGACTCCTTCCGAAGCAGTGTGCTCTAATTAACATATCATCTTAATTCAACATGGAACGTAAACTAGAATGAACACCGTCGAAGCAGTCAAGACCGAAGGCGAAGCGGAAATCATCAGCCGCAAACTGGTCCTCAATGCCAAGGGCAACACCCTGTACGCGGATATCTGGAGGTTCGGGGTCAACACTGCCCTTCGCATCAGCGACTTGCTCACCCTGACCTTCGAGGATGTTCAAGGCGACAAGCTGGTGATCAAGGAAGGTAAGACCGGCAAGACCCGCGACATTGACCTGAACAGCTCAGCCAAGGCCATCATCGGGCGCCGTAGGGCTGCTCACCCCACGCACACGTACCTGTTCGAGGTGGACAGCAACCGGGCCAAGGGCAAGGCGGTAAGCCGCATCGCCGTAGCGAACGCCTTCAAGGCCGTAGGTGATGAGATGGGCTTGCAACTGGGCACCCACTCGATGCGGAAGACTCGCGGCTGGATGCTGTACAACGGTGGGGAGTCCATCGAACAGATTTGCAAGGTGCTCAATCACTCAAGTCCCGCTGTGACCATGGCGTACATCGGCATCACTCGGGCTGAAACGGCATCCACCTACCACAAGTACGTTTTCTAGCCCTGCAAGCTCGTAGGAAGCGATTACAGCCGCGTTCTACGGGTGGCCCGTGTCACCCCGACGATATTCGGTACGGAGCTTTTTATGGCTGTACCGGCGGGCTTACACGGGCTTGATGCTGCCCCCCATTTGGCCGCAACTGACCGATTAGCCGGGGGGTGCCCCCACGATATTATTTGCCAGCCGAACACGCCGATATTGCCCAAGGGCAAGTGTAAAAATTGAAAATTTTCGGTATCAGAGGATTCCAAAAAGTAGCTTACGACCGGCAGAGAACGGCCGATTCTGTTGAAAAAGTCGGTTTGCCCAAACTGCTCGAATATTGATGGGTGAAATCCCCTTTTTTGCACGCTGCTACGTGAAATCGACTCAGGGCAGCCTCTGCTGAAGGTAAGGATTTCAATCTCAGACGCGTACTTTTCTGCGATAGAAACCGAAACCGACTTTTTCAACAGAATCGGCCAAATGCGGACATCGGGACAGGCAAAGAGGTCATTAAAATAGGTAAAAACTCAATAATGAATCAGCTTGAGGCTTTGGAAAGACGCTCACAATGTTTCTAGCTGGATCTGAGCTTGAGGACCGTCGGCGGCAGGGAATATGTACTTTTCAGCGGTTTTTTCTTCCTCGGAAAATTTTTCCATCAGTAAATGACTACACGTCAGTTACGAAAAAAATGCAGGATTACTACCCAAAAAAATAACTCTATAAAAACCGCAGCTCAAATATCAAAGTAAGCAATTTAAATAAATTTGGCTTGGCAGGGTAATATTAAACGTCGCATCAAGTGTGTTTCACCGTTGGTCGCCAGTAGCTGCGCCTTAAGTCCAATTGAATTCATGGCGTACATAAGAGGGGTGTGGTGAGAGAATAATTAATTTACATATAAATTATTCAAAATAATGAGTCTTATCAGTCAGTTATTATTAGATGTAATGAATGCCATACAAAATTGTCTAAAATTTCAACATTGATTTAATTTTTCATTTAAGCTTAAGCTTTGGTAGATATTGCCAAAAGAATGGACGCATTCACGTCTACCTGAGGTAGCGCATGAGCAATTTACCGCCAGCAGGTTCGCAGGATCCAGAAGCCCATGTGCTAGTGAGTGCCACGCCTAATTTCCTGCGTTGGAGTAAATCAATTCCCAGTAGGTGGGCGCGCTATGGTCTGGTCGTCGTATTGCTGACGATCAGCGGCTTTGCGGTATGGTCGTCCATAGTCACTGGCCGCCTGGGGCAGGAGGCGATCGCCTCAAGCATTCTGTCTGACCACTATTCAGCAGCGGCATTTGCCGTGATAGCCGCCGAGTCTTTGGAGCATAAGTATCGGCTGGACCCCAGCCCTAAAATACTTCGTGATTTCAAAAGCGCCGTAGCGCAACTGAGCACGGCGCTCGAGCGTATTCACCACTCCGGATCGCGTGCCGATCGTTTGCTTGTCGAGGATGTTCGTACTTCACTGGTTTCTTATCTGGAGAGCATCTACAAGATCTTCGACGCCGTAGAGCGTAGAGATTCCACGCTGGCGCGCCGAATTGATGAAGAGGAGGCCGATCCGCTATTCGAAAAGATTGAAAATGCCGTCCTGCAAACAGCGGCCGCTCACCATCAGGAGTCGATCGCGGCGCTGGAAAAGCTGCGCACACGGGAGTCGTTTAACTCCAATACCACTCCCATCGTTTTTTTGGCCGGGCTGCTTCTCGCCGGCTTGTTCGCCCAGGTGCTACGGGGCACGCGTATCGAACTCGACAGTCAGCGCAAGGATGCCCTGCACGCGTCGTTGCATGACAAACTTACCGGGCTGGCCAATCGAACACTGCTGGCCGACCGTTTCGAACAGGCGCTACGCCTAGGCCGTCGCCTGGGAACTACAACAGGCCTGTTGCTGATTGACCTTGATCGGTTCAAGGAAGTCAACGATACCCTGGGGCATCACTACGGGGACCGCATGCTTGTCCAGATGGGCAAGCGCCTGCTCAGTGAAGCACGGGAAATTGACACAGTCGCCCGGCTGGGAGGTGATGAATTTGCGATTCTGCTCCCCTCCGTTGAAGGCCTGGATGGGGCCTTGAAAGCAGCGCGGCGGTTGCGTGCGGCGATTACCGCATCATTCGAAATCGATGGGGTCGAATTGGATGTCGAGGCCAGCTTTGGGGTAGTGGTTTCCGGGCTGCACGGTGACGATCCTTCAACGCTCATGCTGCGCGCCGACATCGCCATGTATGCAGCCAAGAAGCAGGGCAAGGGCATACTCGCCTACGATCCGGGAGCGGATCGGCGCTCTCCGGCACGACTGGCAATGCTCGGCGAACTGCGGCGAGGTCTGGAGCGCGGCGAATTGTTCCTGGAGTATCAGCCTAAGGTCAGCCTGAGCACAGGAAACGTCACCGGAGTCGAAGCGTTGGTGCGCTGGCAGCATCCCGTACGAGGCTTGGTGAGTCCAGATGAGTTCATTCCGTTTGCCGAACTGACGGGAATCATCGGCTCCTTGACGCGATACGTGCTGAACCTCGCGCTGTCTCAAGTGCGAGACTGGGCTGACATCGGGATATGCATACCGGTTGCCGTGAACATTTCTGCACGCAACCTGCTGGACGACAAGTTGGTGTTTCAGATCGTCGACCTACTTGAACACTATAATTTGACCCCGAACATGCTCATGCTCGAAGTCACTGAGTCCGCGATCATGCTCGATTCCTATGCAGCTCGAACCATCTTGAGGCAGTTACATTCCATGGGTATCCATATCGCCATCGATGATTTCGGCGTCGGCTATACGAGTCTGGCTCAGTTGAAGGATTTGCCCATCAGCGAGCTCAAGATCGACAAATCCTTTGTACTGGCCATGCAGAGCGACCAGGCGAACGAACTCATAGTACGAAGCATCGTCGATCTGGGTCATAACCTTTGCATGGAGGTCATCGCCGAAGGTGTAGAAACAGCCGACGTGTTCAATGCGCTGGGTGACTACAACTGCGATATGGCTCAGGGCTTTCACGTCTGCCGACCGGTAAGCGCGGAAGCGTTCATACAATGGTATGAACAGCGAGAGTGCAATTAGTTGATCAACCTTTACCGGATGGGTAGGTTGGAAGAGCTACATTCACTGGTTGCATTTGGCCGATTTCTGCCTGTCGCGATGGGCTCAAAACGACCCATAGCTGCCGGCGGCAAAAGGCAGAAAACGGCCAGAAGGTGCATGTCATCAGGCGGTCGCGCAAGAAGTGACCGGTTAAGCCCTTAATACGGCTGGCGTCATTGTGGCCCAATGCAGTGTCATTTCTGATGCGATTCAGCGCAGCTAAGGCCATTTCAGCGGAGCTTTTGACTGAAATCAATCCCGACCATTATCGAATAGTATAGAAAAACAGACGTTGTGTTTTTTCCAGCGGCTACACTTGTAAATCAAGTAATTAAATGAATTTTGATATCTAGATGTTATTTCCCTTGAAAACAGCGTCCTCCCTTTGATCCTGCTAGCGGACTCTACATGAAGATTGAAATTCTTAAGCAAGCGGTTATGGACTCACGAGACGGCATTACCATCTCCGACAATTGCATCGACGACAATCCGTTGATTTTTGTAAATCCTGCTTTTGAGCGCATGACTGGCTACTCATTCGAAGAAATTACTAACATCAACTGTCGATACCTACAAGGAAGCGATCGAAAACAGCCTGAGCTGGAAGTTGTTCACAATGCGGTTAAAAAAGGTGAGTACTGCCTCGTAATCTTGCGGAACTACCGCAAGGATGGAACTATGTTTTGGAACGAGTTAAGCATATCGCCAATTTATGATGAGAATGGAACTGTAACCAACTTTATTGGAATCCAAAAGGATGTAACACCTAGAATGATAATACAGCAACAACTTCGCGACGAGCATCAGTCTCTCGAGGAAATGAAAACACACTTCGAGCAACTATCCATAAAAGATGGACTCACAGGCATTTACAATCGTCGCTTTTTTGATACGCAATTAGAAATTCAATGTAAAATTGCATGCCGCAATGGCGATTCATTGACCCTTGCCATGATTGATGTCGATCACTTCAAATCATATAATGATATTTATGGACATCAAGCTGGCGATGAAGCGTTAATACGTGTCGCAGATAGTTTGAATAAGTCCTTCCAGCGAGGCTCTGATTTTGCAGCCAGGTATGGCGGCGAAGAATTTGTAATTCTGTCCAACGGCATGGCGAAAGACCAGGCAGCTTTGTATGTCAAGTCGCTATGCCAACGCGTGCGAGATTTGAGAATACCGCACTCCGCTTCCAGCACAGGCTACTTGACCATTAGCATCGGTTTTTCAGTTCACACATTTGGTCCCCTGCACCCGTCTAACTTACTGCTGGTGCAAGCGGATAAAGCTCTCTATTTAGCTAAAGAACGGGGAAGAGATCAATCTTTTAGTCTTTAGGTTCTGTATGAAAATCTGGAGAAAATGGCGTTTGTATCACCATCATGTCGCCCCCTAATGGCCAATTGTCGCCTGTCGCGACGGGCAGCAATGGATTGCGCCCTGCCGGTCATGAGCGCGAACTGTGCTGGTCAAATCCAGTCCAAATGACTGGTAAGGTCGCACGCAAACAATTGGGCAAACCTAAGCAATTACCCAGCCAGCGGCAAGATGAACTAGGATTCCCGCATCACCACTCAAGGACGGTAACCATGCCAGGTAGCTCAGAAGCTAACATCGCCACAGCGGACGCTCTCACATTGCTTCTGCATAACCAGCACGCCCTAGGTGCTGCCATAGAAGAGGTGACCAAGTGGCTCTCTGAGAATGGATTCGGGAGTGTTGCCGCTAACGCAACAGGAGCTATGGAAACCTTGGACACGAATGCTCAAGCGATCACAGATGCAATCATGCGACTACGGCAGTCATAGGAATGAACAAACACTCCTCGCTCTACTTCATGAGTGAGTCCCAATTTAATGCGGGAAAAATGGGATTCGATAGAGAGTTGGAAATTGCATCCCACTCGGATACCGGATGGCATTGCCACTGACCAGCCAATTGCATCCGTACTGACACCCGCTGCATTCGATCTAACTAACCGCCCCGGCGCCGTAGTGAGACCGACAGAGAACGGCCAAAAGCAGAAGCTGGCAACAGGCGTCCAGCCTTCCTTGTACCGTCCTTTTCAAGAGCCCAATGACGGACTACAGTCTGAGCAAGCGTGCCGGGGCGCGTCTCGACCTTCACGGATTCGTAAAGCGCCGAAGATTTCGAGTAAGTCTGATGGGGCGAGGAACAATGAAGAAACGAGCAATCGCCGGTTTACTGGGGTTCTTCGGGGCGTGGACTGTGACGCAACCTATGGCCGACGAGAACATTTTCTTCGCATGCGTCCCTCTACGCGTCGATAACTACATCGCTCTGGTCAAGGACGAGAAGATTGATTGCAGAAAGAATGAGAAACACGAGGACTGCAAGCCCTTCAGGGTAGATATGTCCGACCTCAAGGCATCAGGAGGGTCGTACGACTATACAGACCGCTCCAAAGACGAGGACAGCGACGTCACCACGACAATGCTGACCATATCTCGCGTTGACGGTTCCTACAGTGAAATGACCGAGATGACTGACATGTTGTTCACAAAGACCGGGAAATGCTCACTGGAGAAAGAGACACTTAAGTACTAGTCATCGCCGGCAGTCGGCCTCAACCCGGCATTCAAAGTTGCACTGCTCTTGCGTCACGGGGCATGGATTCTGCGGAAAGCGGTCCTTTTCGCCTAGAAGTGCTCACACCAACCTAGGAACGCTTCGGCGTCTCGAAGGAAGATGAAGGGCTTTCTGGGGGTGTCATGATACTCCATGATTGTCAGGGCATAGATGGCTGAACCAGCGCCTGCACCTTGGTCTTTCCGCATAGTCGTCACCACCTTGAAACTGTTTTCAGCTGATCCTTGATCGATGACAACCGGATCAGTGAAGAATGAGTTCTTCAGGGCGCCCGCCATCAACCCGCCCTGCCTTTCAACAGTGAATTGCTTCCCGATGTACATTCGGTTGTACTTCGAGTGGGAATCGGATTCCACTGCGGACACTGCCCGCTCAATTGTGCATTTGTAGTCTTCAGACGCCCATGCGTTCGCCGCAACCATTGCAATCACCCCAATCCATGCCTTCATGTCGAATTCCTTCTGAGTGAGCGGGCATGTTACCGGGTGCATTATCTTGAGGGAATGGAGCATGGGACTCTATGGAGAGTGACCTCCACCCCTATCAGGATATGGACATGACCGCACCCTACACATGGAAGCAAGGCTGGGCTGACGCCTACGCGACCAGCAATGGTTCAGACATAGAGGAATACTTGACGTGGGTGGTCAAACCCTCCCTTTCAGCGTTGGAGATACGGCGGCAAGAGTTGGAACGTGCCGCTGAAGATGAGGTGGTATTTCGCTTTGTCCTGGCTGATCACGAACGGCTGATCAAGCGTACGCACATGACATTCGCCCTCGCCATTCAGTCGATGTGGGAGCAACAGCTCCGCTCCTACATGACTACGTGTGCCAGAGGCTGCACCATCGAGGGAGTTACCCTCAAGGATCTGGAGAAAGCTGCGTGGGGTGATTGGTTAAACCGAGTGTTCTACAAGGTCCGAGGCATCGAGCTGGACGGATTTGATTCTTACGCCACGCTCACACAGTTGCAGATGCTGGGGAATGCTTGCCGTCACGGTGAGGGTGACTCGGCAAGGAACCTGCACAGGTGTCACCCCGAGTTGTGGCCCGCCCCGCTACAGTTCCCTTGGTACGGGGGCGAGAAGATTGCACCACCGCCCGCTGTTCAAGAACTGCAAATCACGCTGGATCTGCTGACTCGATACGTGGCTGCTATCTTTTTGTTTTGGTTGGATATGAAGCGTTATAGCTTGGAGAGCCTCGTGGAGAGGCAGCCCGCTTTACATGTTCAAATTGCGGAGCTTCTGGAGCAGCGAATCCCGCTGCTTGCAGTCGTCACACCTTCGCCCAAGAGCTAAACCTTAGGCTTTCCCGTGTGATCGCCATAGGAGTACCCCATCCGTGACGATTCACGCTCACGCTCCCTGCTGTACATCTCACTAAGCGTCCACGTCAGGCGTTCATGTTCAACCTTCAGCGTTGCCAGCTCGGTCGAGCTATCTCTGTGCATGACGATCAGCTTGGCGATGTCCCGGTGGGCCTTCCGCAAGTCGAGGCGTGTCGTCTCCAGCTCAGCACACAGCAAATCACACTGATGCTTCAGCATCTCTTCTCGGGTGGGCATCCCTAGTTCAAACCCGCCGTCATCGATCAAATCGTCTTCCATTGCACCGCACACCAAATACTGTATATACAAACAGTATAGTTTGAAGGACGGGCGCTCAAGAGCGAGAAGACGGATGGTGAAAAGGACTGAGATGTAGAGGAAGGATTCCATCCCAGGAACGGACGCTTACGGCGTTCACATTGCCCAGTGTGAACGAACCCGTTATTTTGTGAACGTTCTGCATGAAATTTGAAGCACAAAAAAGGGCCCACCTTTCGGTGAGCCCTTCCAGACCGCCCAGCAGAGCGGATTTTGTTTGGTAGGCGCGATTGGACTCGAACCAACGACCCCCACCATGTCAAGGTGGTGCTCTAACCAACTGAGCTACGTGCCTGCTGTGAGGCGGCATTCTACGGAATTCCGGGAGGGTGTCAACACCTTTTTTCGAGCTAACCCTATGAATATGCAAAATATTTAATTTTGCTGCTGGGAAGAAGATTTTCCGGTGGCTGGCGGCGGTTTTTCAACTCAGGTAGGATCGACGCACTCGTTAAATTTATTAAACAGAGGCTGCAGGATGGCGAACACCCCTTACCCAGAGTCCTATTACGCCGCATCGGCCAATGCGGTGCCGCCGCGTCCGTCTTTGCAAGGTGAGGTCGAGACTGATGTCTGCGTGATCGGTGCCGGTTATACCGGGCTGTCCTCGGCCCTGTTCTTGCTGGAGCACGGTTTTCGGGTGACGGTGCTGGAAGCGGCCAGGGTAGGTTTCGGTGCGTCGGGACGCAATGGTGGGCAGATCGTCAACAGCTACAGCCGCGATATCGATGTGATCGAGCGCAGTGTCGGTCCACGGCAGGCTCAGTTACTGGGGCAGATGGCGTTCGAGGGCGGGCAGATCATTCGTGATCGGGTGGCCAGGTACAACATTCAATGCGACTTGAAGGACGGCGGTGTGTTTGCTGCCGTCACCACCAAACAGATGGGCCATCTGGAATCCCAGAAGCGTTTGTGGGAGCGTTTCGGGCATACGCAGCTGGAGTTGATGGATCAGCGCCGCATCCGCGAGGTCGTGGCTTGCGATCAATATGTCGGTGGCATGCTCGATATGAGTGGCGGGCATATTCATCCGCTCAACCTGGCGCTGGGCGAAGCGGCGGCCGTGGAGTCGTTGGGTGGCACCATTCATGAGCAGTCGCCGGCGGTGCGCATCGAGCGGGGCGCCAGCCCGGTCGTCCACACGCCACAGGGCAAGGTCAGGGCCAAGTTCATTATCGTGGCGGGCAACGCCTACCTGGGCAATCTGGTGCCGGAGCTGGCGGCCAAATCGATGCCTTGCGGCACGCAGGTGATCACCACCGAGCCCTTGGGCGATGAGTTGGCGAAAAGCCTGCTGCCCCAGGACTACTGCGTCGAAGACTGCAACTACCTGCTCGACTACTACCGTCTGAGCGGCGACAAGCGCCTGATTTTTGGCGGCGGCGTGGTGTATGGCGCACGGGACCCGGCGAACATCGAAGCGATCATACGTCCGAAGCTGCTCAAGGCTTTCCCGCAGCTCAAGGATGTGAAAATCGACTACGCCTGGACCGGCAATTTCCTGCTGACCCTGTCGCGTCTTCCTCAGGTCGGGCGACTGGGCGACAACATTTATTACTCTCAGGGCTGCAGTGGCCACGGCGTCACCTACACGCACTTGGCAGGCAAGGTCCTGGCCGAGGCATTGCGCGGTCAGGCCGAACGTTTCGACGCCTTTGCCGACCTGCCCCACTACCCGTTCCCGGGTGGACAACTGCTGCGCACCCCCTTTGCTGCGCTGGGTGCGTGGTACTACGGATTGCGCGACAAACTCGGGTTCTGATGCGCCAAAAAAAATGCCCGTATCTGGCGATACGGGCATTTTTTTATCTGCTCACAAAGCCGTCACCCGGCGATGGCGCGGTCCGCCGACAGCTTGCCGGCCCCTTCGATCAGCACCGCGATGCTGCCACCGAGCAACGCCAGGGCGAATTCATAGCCGTTGTTGGCCATGAACAGGCCATTGCTGATATGAACGGTAAAAATCGCCACCAGTGACAGGAAGGTCAGGCCCAGCGCCGCTGGACGTACCAGCAAGCCGATGATCAATGCCAGGCCGCCAAAGAACTCGGTGCCGCCTGCCAACGTCGCCATCAGGTAGCCGGGTGCCAGACCAATGCTTTCCATGTACTGCGCGGTGCCCGCCAGGCCATAGCCGCCGAATGCCCCGAAGAGTTTTTGCGCACCGTGGGCAGCGAAGATGATGCCGACGAAAATCCGCAAAACAGTCAGGCCGTAGCCAGCGCGAGTAAACAATACCTTGTTGATCATTGAGCTCATGCTGTGTCATCCCTTGAGAGTGTGTGTTGGTTGGCCGCTATATTAATCAGTAAATCTCATGTTAGAAGCGCAAAAACCCCGCCATAACAATCAGTTTATTCGATCATTTACGAAGGGCAACTTTTTGTCCCTGGGGCTCCAACGACTCCCGCTCCCGATCGAACGCCAAGTAATACTTGTTCACGCTATTAACATAGCTGACAGGTCCCATTCCCACCTGCTCCATGGCGATGCGCTCAACCTGGAAAAACCACTGGTTGGGGTTCAACCCGCGTCGCCTGGCTTCCGCGCGCATCCCCTGGACACGCTCCGGGCCGATGTTGTAGGCCGCCAGCACAAAGGCCATGCGCTCGCGCTCATTGAGCTTGGGGCTGGCAAAGAATTTGCGGCGAATCATCGCCAGGTACTTGGCCCCGGCCTGCACATTGGCATCCAGCTCATGAATGTTACTCACGCCCACACGCTGAGCCGCTGAAGGCGTGATCTGCATCAGGCCGGTCGGCGCACCGCCACTGCGCGCCGCGGGTCGCAGGCCGGACTCCTTGAACGCCAGCGCCGCCAGGTTCAGCCAGTCCATGTCTTGGGCGGTCGCATGTTTTTGCAGCACCGGCCGCAGCTTTTCCAAGCGCTGCCGGTCAGCCTTGGCCAGGGGATAGTGCACCTGGTACTGGCGTCGATAGATCCGCAGAAACGCGGCATCCTGGTCCGAAGGTTTTTTATAGCCCGCCAGGAAACGATCGATGCTGGCCCGCAGCATCGCCGCGTCGCGGCGCACGAACCAGAACTCTTCGCCTGGCTCGCTGATGATCACCTGGCGATCGACTCGCAATTTCGGCAGGATCTTGCCCCAGCGTTCGGCAATCGATTGTTCGACGATGGTCAGATGAAAGATCCCGCCCTGGACCATCTCCAGCACGTCCTCGACCGCCAGGCTCGGGTCGACCCACTCGATCTTGACTGGGGGCAGTTTATGCAGCGCCAGCTTTTGATTGATCTGGCTGATGGCGTCACCGGCGGCGCTGCCGTTGGGCAACGCCAGGGTTTTACCCGACAGTTGTTCGAGACGGGTGTACCGACGTTCGCCCTTGATCCCCACCAGCACCAACGGGATGTTAGTGGCAACCGGTTCACTGCTGCTGACGGCGAAGCCCGGCTGCAGGTCCAGCAGCTCGCCGGGGGCCAC
This sequence comes from Pseudomonas sp. LBUM1649, assembly GCF_059716155.1. NCBI lineage: Bacteria > Pseudomonadati > Pseudomonadota > Gammaproteobacteria > Pseudomonadales > Pseudomonadaceae > Pseudomonas > Pseudomonas sp. LBUM1649. The sequence goes on along the minus strand of NZ_CP166807.1, from coordinate 2,221,547 downwards.
CAGGTCGCCCTCCCCGCGCTGCAACGCACTGAGCAGTTGATCCTTGGCTTTGGGAATGATCTTGAGGGTGATTTCCTGGCCGTCGCGGGCGTGGCCGTTGAGGTATTGCTCGAAAGCGCGCAAGCGATGGTATTCAACGCCGATAGCCTGGCCCTGGACTTCGCCGGAGCTGTTGCGGCTCTGGTTGACCAGCACGCGCAGCACGCGCGTGCTGCGGATATCCGTCAGGTCACGAACCTTGGTCGCCGGTACGGCTTGCAGCGGCCCGGGCAGACGCGCAACCGCCGACATCGGCAGCAGCAGCGAACAACACAGCAGTAGCAAAACCGAGGGACGAATCATCCACTCTCCGCAAAGAATTCAGGTCAACCACATGAATGACTTCATGCAATCAAGCGACAGAAACAGAGCGCCGGAAGCGCTGGCAACGCGCGAAAGACTGGCACAATGATGGCATTGTCACCACCCAGACTTGTTCGCGACATTAAGAGACAGCGATAACCCGTTGTAGTTCTTGGCTTTTCTTATAAATCCAGAGCTCTGATATGCTTTGCGGCCCTGGGCCCGAGGTAGCACCATGCAACTCATCGATATTGGCGTCAACCTGACCAACCCCAGTTTTGCCGACAAGCACCAGGCTGTACTGGACCGCGCCTATGCCGCCGGGGTCTGCCAATTGGTGCTCACCGGCACCAATGTCGAGGGCAGCGAACAGGCGCTGGAGTTGTGCCAGCAACTGGACGCAACAGCGCAACGGCTGTTCGCCACCGCCGGTGTTCATCCCCACGCGGCCAGCGACTGGAATGCCGACAGCGCGCGTCGCTTGCGCAGTCTGCTGAAGGAACCGAATATCGTGGCGGTCGGTGAATGCGGCCTGGATTTCAACCGCGATTTTTCACCGCGTGCGCAACAAGAGAAAGTCCTCGAGGAACACCTGGCGCTGGCGGTCGAACTGCAAATGCCGGTGTTTCTGCACGAACGCGATGCCAGCCAGCGCCTGCTGGAAATCCTCCGCGACTACCGCGATCAATTGCCGGCCGCCGTGGTGCACTGCTTCACCGGCGAAAGGAAAGCCCTGTTCAGCTACCTGGACCTGGATTTGCACATCGGCATTACCGGCTGGATTTGCGATGAGCGCCGGGGCACGCATTTGCACCCCTTGGTCAAGGAGATCAAGCGCGGGCGGTTGATGCTGGAGAGTGATGCGCCGTATCTGCTTCCGCGCAGCCTTCGCCCCAAACCGAAAAACGGTCGCAACGAGCCGGCGTATCTGACGGAAGTGTTACGTGAGGTGGCCTTGCACCGCGGGGAAAGCCAGGAAGACCTGGCCGCCCACAGTACGGCTTGCGCGCGGGCGTTCTACGGGCTGCCCACGGTGGATTGAACGCGGGCCCGGATCGGGCCCGCGATACAGCTGTCACCCTAGTGACTGCTGCGCAACATTTCTTTAGGCACGTACTTGCCGATCTCGAACTTGCCGATTGCCGCGCGGTGCACTTCATCCGGGCCGTCAGCCAGGCGCAGGGTGCGTTGCATGGCATACATGTAGGCCAGCGGGAAATCGTTGGACACCCCTGCCCCGCCATGGATCTGGATCGCCCGGTCGATCACGCGCAAGGCCACGTTTGGCGCCACTACCTTGATCTGCGCAATTTCACTCTTCGCGACTTTGTTGCCGACGGTGTCCATCATGTACGCCGCCTTGAGTGTCAGCAGGCGGGCCATGTCGATTTCCATCCGCGAATCGGCGATCTTGTCGATGTTGCCGCCCAAGCGTGCCAAGGGCTTGCCGAACGCGGTGCGGTTCACCGAGCGTTTGCACATCAGTTCCAGCGCACGCTCAGCCATGCCGATCGAACGCATGCAGTGGTGAATCCGCCCCGGGCCAAGACGACCTTGAGCAATTTCGAAGCCGCGTCCTTCACCCAACAGGACGTTTTCGTACGGCACCCGAACATTTTCAAACAGCACTTCGGCGTGACCGTGGGGCGCGTCGTCATAGCCGAACACTGGCAACGGACGCAGGATTTTCACGCCAGGGGTGTCCACCGGAACCAGAATCATCGAGTGCTGCGCATGGCGCGGTGCGTCGGGATTGCTCAGGCCCATGAAGATCAGGATCTTGCAGCGCGGATCGCACGCACCGGAGGTCCACCATTTCTTGCCGTTGATCACCCACTCGTCACCGTCGCGCACGGCACGGGCGGCCATGTTGGTGGCGTCGGAGGACGCAACGTCCGGTTCAGTCATGGCGAACGCCGAGCGAATCTCGCCGCGCAGCAAGGGTTCGAGCCAGCGTTGTTTCTGTTCTTCGTTGGCGTAGCGCACCAGTACTTCCATGTTGCCAGTGTCCGGCGCCGAGCAGTTGAACGGTTCAGGCCCCAGCAATGAACGCCCCATGATTTCCGCCAGCGGCGCGTATTCAAGATTGGTCAGGCCGGCGCCGAGCTCGGACTCAGGGAGAAACAAATTCCACAGGCCTTCAGCCTTGGCCTTGAGCTTGAGTTCTTCCATGATCGCGGTCGGCTGCCAGCGGTCGCCCTCGGCGACCTGGCGCTCGAATACCGCTTCGGCGGGATAGACGTAGGTGTCCATGAACGCGGTCACGCGCTCACGCAGTTCTTGCACCTTGGGCGAATAAGCGAAATCCATGGGCAGCTACCTTCTTGGGGGAGGTTGTTTAGGTCATGTATCGATGCTAGAACAGCGTTGATAATTTACCTAGCCTATTCTCGGCGTGTATAAACATTCATCACCGATATATGATCGACTGATCGAGCCCACCTAAAACAAGAGAGACGCGTAATGAATCTGAGCAAGGTCGACCTCAACCTTTTCATCGTCTTCGACGCGATCTACACCGAGGCCAACCTGACCCGCGCCGGGCAGATTGTCGGTATTACCCAACCTGCGGTGTCCAACGCACTGGCCCGACTGCGCGAGACCTTCAACGACCCGCTGTTCGTGCGCACCGCCCAGGGCATGGTGCCAACGCCCATGGCGCAGAACATTATCGGCCCGGTGCGCAACGCGCTTTCGTTGCTGCGCGTTTCGGTGCAGGAAAGCCGCATCTTCAATCCACTGCAGGCGGTCAAGACCTACCGCATCAGCATGACCGACCTCACTGAAGCTGTGATCCTGCCGCCGCTGTTCCAGCGCCTGCGCCGCCTTGCGCCGACAGTGATCATCGAAAGCTTTTTGTCCAAGCGCCGCGAGACCACCAAGGAACTGGCCGCCGGCCGACTCGACTTCGCCGTGGACGCACCGCTCAACACCGATCCGCAGGTGCGCCACGTCAAGTTGATGGAAGACCGTTACGTGTGCGCCATGCGCAAGGGGCACCCGCTGGCGGGCAAGGAAAAATTCACCCTCGATGATTACCTGGGCCTGACCCACATCCACATTTCGAGCCGTCGCAGCGGCCTGGGCCATGTCGACCTGGCCTTGGGCAAAATGGGCATCCAGCGCAAGATCGCCCTGCGCTCCCAGCATTACCTGATGGCCTCGCAAGTGTTGCAGCAGACCGACATGGTCATGACCGTGCCGGAACGCTTCGCGCGTCGAAACGATTTGCACGCCTTTTATCTGCCGGTCAACGATGTGCCGCCGGTGGAGACCCACCTTTACTGGCACGAAAGCACTGACCAAGACCCGGCGAACCGCTGGATGCGCGAGCAGATGATCGAGTTGTGCCAGCAGGTGACGGCGCAGGAGAAGAAGCTGGAGAAGGTGTAAGCAGGCTCTACACCGCGTCATCGTTCATCGCGAGCAAGCTTTGCTCCTACAGATTTGGTGCTGAACCTGTAGGAGCAATGCTTGCTCGCGATGGGGCCAGTGATAATGCTGAAAAAACCCGCCCCTTGACGTAAACGTCAACCTGCCATTAGCTTAGCGCCATGACCTTTTGCGAGCGCGCCCATGAGCAGCCAGACCTACAGCATTTCCGATCTCGCCCGCGAGCTCGACATCACCACCCGGGCCATTCGCTTCTATGAAGAACAAGGCCTGCTCAGCCCCGAGCGGCGTGGCCAGGAACGCGTCTACTCACCCCGCGACAAGGTCAGCCTGAAGCTGATCCTGCGGGGCAAGCGCATCGGCTTTTCCCTGGCCGAATGTCGCGAGCTGATCGAGCTCTACGATCCCTCCAGCGGTAACACCAAGCAGCTGCACAGCATGCTGGCGAAAATCAGCGAGCGCCGGGAACAGCTGGAACAGCAGCTGCTGGACATCGAACAGATGAAACTGGAGCTCGATACCGCTGAAGAGCGCTGTGTTCAGGCGCTGGAACAAACGCTCAAGAGTCAGGAATCGGTTACACCATGATCGTTCCCACGCTCCGCGTGGGAATGCAGCCCGTGACGCTCTGCGTCACCAATCAAGAGCGGACGCAGAGCGTCCAGTGAGGCATTCCCACGCAGAGCATGGGAACGATCTCCTCAAGACAGGTAAATCTCCCATGTCTCTTCCAACTCACGTACGCATTGTCGAAGTCGGCCCCCGCGACGGTCTGCAAAACGAAGTCCAACCCATCAGCGTTGCCGACAAGGTGCAACTGGTCGATGCGCTGACGGCTGCGGGCCTCGGTTATATAGAAGTCGGCAGTTTCGTCTCGCCCAAGTGGGTGCCGCAGATGGCGGGTTCCGCCGAGGTGTTCGCGCAGATCCAGCGCAAGCCGGGCGTGACCTACGGCGCTCTCGCCCCCAACCTGCGCGGCTTTGAAGATGCCATTGCCTGCGGGGTCAAGGAAGTCGCAGTGTTCGCCGCGGCGTCGGAAGCGTTTTCCCAGCGCAACATCAATTGCTCGATCAGCGAAAGCCTGGAGCGGTTCGTTCCCATCATGGATGCCGCCAAACAGCATGGCGTCAGCGTGCGCGGTTACGTGTCCTGTGTGCTGGGCTGTCCCTATGAAGGTAACGTCGCACCCGAGCAAGTTGCCCGGGTCGCACGGGAGCTTTATGCCATGGGCTGCTACGAGGTGTCGCTGGGCGACACCATCGGCACCGGCACCGCTGGCGCCACGCGCAAGATGTTCGACGTGGTGTCTGCCGATGTGCCGCGGGACAAACTGGCCGGGCACTTCCACGACACCTACGGCCAGGCCATGGCCAACATCTACGCCAGCCTGCTGGAAGGCATCTCGGTGTTCGACAGCTCCATCGCCGGTCTCGGTGGCTGCCCTTATGCCAAGGGCGCCAGCGGTAACGTCGCCACCGAGGACGTGGTTTACCTGCTCAACGGCCTCGGGATCGAAACCGGAATCGACCTGGATGCGCTGATCCTGGCCGGCCAGCAAATTTGTACCGTGCTGGGGCGCCCCACCGGCTCCCGTGTGGCGAAGGCGCGTAGCGCACAGTGAGTGCGCGGGTGTGTCGGGGTGTTACCGCAGCCGCGGAAACGTGGGCGTAAGCGAGTAACACGGAAACAGAATCCAGGGTTTTCCGTGAAGCCGAAAACCCTACAAAAACATAAGTGACTGTTTTTAAAAGGTTTTTAGAAGTTGGCACGGCTTCTGCTATATCTATCGCACAACAAGAATGAAAAAATTGCGGCAAACCCCAATAAGAATAAGACGTAACGACTCTGACATAACAAAAACAACACGGCAGAGACGCAGCTAACAGATTTTTTTGGAGAGGATGTGCTTTTCAGGGTGCTTTTCGGAGTTACCCGCAACCGGGCTGAGAACAATAAAACTACCTTCAGGTAGCTCCCGAACTGGTTGGATCGCTAAGCGAAAAAGTAGATCAGCGCTCAAAAAAATACGTTTGCTCTTGATCCCGGATGGGGATCGACAAAAAAACAGCGGTAAAGGGCCACGGTCGCCAAAAACAACAACAGACCGCCCCTTAATAATAAAAAAAGAGCACGCGCAACGAAAATTAAAGGGGAGCTTCGGCTCCCCTTTGTGCTGTCTGGCATTCACGTTTTCACCGCCCCTCGTAGGAGCGAGCATGCTCGCGAAGAACTCAAGGGCACCGCATGAATCCAGAATGCACGCGTTATCGTTGACGTCCTTCGCGAGCATGCTCGCTCCTACAGTTATTGGTCAGCCCTGCTTGCCACGCAACTCCTCGATGCTGGTCTCGCGCATCCTGAATTTCTGGATCTTGCCGGTCACGGTCATCGGAAACTCCTCGACGAACTTGAAGTAACGCGGTGTCTTGAAGTGCGCGATGCGCTCCTTGCACCAGGCTTGCAGCTCCTGCTCGGTGGCACTATGGCCGGGGTGGAACTTGATCCAGGCAACAATCTCTTCGCCATAACGCGAGCAAGGAATACCGATCACCTGCACATCGGCCACCGCCGGGTGGGTGAAGAAGAATTCTTCCAGTTCGCGCGGATAAATGTTCTCGCCGCCGCGGATGATCATGTCCTTGTTACGCCCGGCAATACACACATACCCTTCGTCATTCATGCTCGCCAGGTCACCGGTGTGCATCCAGCCGGCCTGGTCGATGGCTTCCGCCGTGCCTTGCGGGTTATTCCAGTAACCGAGCATCACGCTGTAACCGCGAGTACACAGCTCACCGATGGTGCCACGGGGCACCGGATTGCCCGCTTCGTCGATGATCTTGCTTTCCAGCTGTGGCTGGGTACGGCCGACGGTGGTCACGCGCAACTCCAGGTCGTCCGACGGACCCGTCTGCAACGACACCGGACTGGTTTCCGTCATGCCGTAGGCAATCTGCACTTCGCTCATGTGCATTTCGCTGATCACCCGGCGCATCACCTCGATAGGGCAAGTCGCTCCGGCCATGATTCCGGTGCGCAGACTCGACAGGTCGAACTCGGCGCGTTGCGGCTGATCGAGCATGGCGATGAACATGGTCGGCACACCGTAGAGCGCGGTGGCTTTTTCTTCGGCGACGGTGCTCAGGGTCAGCAGCGGATCGAACGCGTCGCTTGGGTAAATCATGGTGCTGCCGTGGGTGATGCAACCGAGGTTGCCCATGACCATGCCGAAGCAGTGGTACAACGGCACCGGGATCACCAGCCGGTCGACGGCGGTCAGGCCCAGGCTTTCGCCGACCATGTAGCCATTATTGAGAATGTTGTAATGGCTGAGGGTCGCGCCCTTGGGGAAGCCGGTCGTGCCGGAGGTGTACTGGATGTTCACCGCCTGATCGAAGTGCAGGCTGTTTTGGCGCTCATGCAATTGCTCGACCGATACACTGCCCGCCAGCTCGGTCAGTTGCGACCATGGCAGGAAACCCGTCGGCGGCTGCGTGTCGAGGCTGATGACTCCACGCAAATCCGGCAGGCGCTCGCTGTGCAATTTGCCAATGGATTGCTCCGCCAGTTCCGGCACCAGGCCCTGCAGCATGGCGTGATAGTTGGAGGTCTTGAAAGCTCCGGCGCTGACCAGCCATTGGCAGCCGGATTGCTTCAACACGAATTCGAGTTCGGAACTGCGATAGGCCGGGTTGATGTTGACCAGGATCACGCCGATTTTCGCCGTGGCAATCTGCGTAATGCACCACTGGGCGCAGTTCGGAGCCCAGATGCCGAGACGGTCGCCGGCCTGCAGGCCCAGCGCCAGCAGCGCCCTGGCATGCAGGTCTGCCGCATCCGCCAGTTGCCGCCAGGTGTAGCGCAGCTGTTGATGGCGCACCACCAGCGCCTCCCCGGCCGGGTACTGCGCGACCGTAGTGTCGAACGCCTGGCCGATGGTCATCGCCAGCAAGGCTTTGTCCTGGGATCCACGGATGTAACTGCGTTGCGGGCTTGCACTGGGCTGATCCATGACGACCCCTATTGTCTTTATTAATGGGCGCGGTCACCTGTTGGAGCGACTGTGGCGAGGGGATTTATCCCCGTTCGACTGCGGAGCAGTCGCAAATCCGGCGAATGCGGTTTATCTGATGCACCGTAATCACAGGCTTAGGGCCGCTTCGCGACCCAACGGGGCGGTGCGACGTTTCGCTAAATCCCCTCACCACAGTCCGCTCCCACAAAGTGGTTCCGCGTTCTATCTTGAACTGTCTCTACTCTCGCCCAAGTTGACGTTAACGTAAAGGGCGATTGACAGCCATTCGTCACAGGTTTACGTTAACGTAAAGGTGAGAGCCGATTGACAGTCTCACCAACCGACAAAAAAGCCAAAAGGTGACCCATGAGCTACCCATCCCTGAATTTTGCCCTCGGTGAAACCATCGACATGCTGCGCGATCAGGTTCAGTCTTTCGTCGCCAAAGAGATCGCCCCGCGCGCCGCTCAGATCGACATCGACAACCTGTTCCCCGCCGACCTGTGGCGCAAATTCGGCGACATGGGCCTGCTGGGCATTACCGTGCCGGAAGAGTACGGCGGTGCCGGCCTGGGTTACCTGGCGCACGTGGTCGCGATGGAAGAAATCAGTCGTGGCTCGGCCTCTGTGGCCCTGTCCTATGGCGCGCACTCCAATCTCTGCGTCAACCAGATCAACCGCAATGGCAACCACGAACAGAAATCCAAATACCTGCCGAAGCTGATCAGCGGCGAGCACATTGGCGCCCTGGCCATGAGTGAGCCGAACGCCGGCTCCGACGTGGTCTCGATGAAGCTACGTGCCGACAAGCGCGGCGATCACTACGTGCTCAACGGCAGCAAAACCTGGATCACCAACGGTCCGGACGCCAACACCTACGTGATCTACGCCAAGACCGACCTGGAAAAAGGCCCCCACGGCATCACCGCCTTCATCGTCGAGCGCGACTGGAAAGGCTTCAGCCGCAGCAACAAATTCGACAAGCTCGGCATGCGCGGTTCGAACACCTGCGAGCTGTTCTTCGATGACGTCGAAGTCCCGGAAGAAAACATTCTCGGCGTGCTCAACGGCGGCGTGAAGGTGCTGATGAGCGGCCTCGACTACGAACGTGTTGTGCTTTCAGGCGGCCCGACCGGGATCATGCAGGCCTGCATGGACCTGATCGTGCCGTACATCCACGACCGCAAGCAGTTCGGCCAGAGCATCGGCGAGTTCCAGCTGATCCAGGGCAAAGTCGCCGACATGTACACCCAGCTCAACGCCAGCCGCGCTTACCTGTACGCGGTGGCCCAGGCCTGCGAGCGCGGCGAAACCACCCGCAAGGATGCCGCCGGCGTGATCCTCTACAGCGCCGAGCGCGCCACGCAAATGGCCCTCGACGCGATCCAGATTCTCGGCGGCAACGGCTACATCAACGAATTTCCGGCCGGTCGTCTGCTGCGTGACGCCAAGCTGTACGAAATCGGCGCGGGCACCAGTGAGATCCGTCGCATGCTGATCGGGCGTGAACTGTTCAACGAAACCCGCTAAACGGAGCTGTCCATGGCTATCCTGCATACCCAGCTCAACCCCCGTTCGGCGGAGTTCGCGACCAACAGCGCGGCGATGCTCAAACAGGTCGACGCCCTGCACACCCTGCTTGCCCAAGTGGCGCAAGGTGGCGGCCCGAAAGCGCAAGAACGCCACACCTCCCGGGGCAAACTGCTGCCCCGCGAGCGCATCAACCGCCTGCTCGACCCGGGTTCGCCGTTTCTGGAAATCAGCCAACTGGCGGCCTACGAGGTGTACGGCGAAGACGTTCCCGCCGCTGGCGTGATTGCCGGGATCGGCCGGGTGGAAGGCGTCGAATGCATGATCGTTGCCAACGATGCCACGGTGAAAGGTGGTTCGTACTACCCGCTGACGGTGAAAAAGCACCTGCGCGCCCAGACCATTGCCCAGCAGAACCGCCTGCCGTGCATCTATCTGGTGGATTCCGGCGGCGCCAACCTGCCGCGCCAGGATGAAGTGTTTCCGGACCGTGAACACTTCGGCCGGATCTTCTTCAACCAGGCCAACATGAGCGCACAGGGCATCCCGCAGATTGCCGTGGTCATGGGCTCCTGCACCGCGGGCGGCGCCTACGTGCCGGCCATGGCGGATGAGGCAATCATGGTGCGCGAGCAAGCGACGATCTTCCTCGCCGGCCCACCGCTGGTGAAAGCCGCGACGGGCGAAGTGGTCAGCGCCGAAGATCTGGGTGGGGCCGATGTGCACTGCAAGATTTCCGGTGTGGCCGACCATTACGCCGAAAGCGATGAACACGCCCTCGCCCTGGCGCGTCGCAGCGTCGCCAATCTCAACTGGCGCAAGCTGGGTGAAGTGCAGCAACGCACACCGATCGCCCCGCTCTATGGCAGCGACGAGTTGTACGGTGTCGTGCCGGCCGATGCCAAGCAACCGTTCGACGTGCGCGAAGTCATCGCGCGGCTGGTGGACGGTTCGGTGTTCGACGAGTTCAAAGCCTTGTTCGGGACCACATTGGTGTGCGGATTTGCCTACCTGCACGGCTATCCGATCGCCATCCTCGCCAACAACGGCATCCTGTTCGCCGAAGCGGCACAGAAAGGTGCGCACTTCATCGAGCTGGCGTGTCAGCGCGGCATCCCGTTGCTGTTCCTGCAAAACATCACGGGTTTCATGGTCGGCCAGAAATACGAAGCCGGCGGCATCGCCAAGCACGGCGCGAAACTGGTGACCGCAGTGGCCTGCGCCAAGGTGCCGAAGTTCACCGTGATCATCGGCGGCAGTTTCGGTGCCGGTAACTACGGCATGTGCGGCCGGGCCTACGATCCGCGCTTTTTATGGATGTGGCCGAATGCGCGCATCGGCGTGATGGGTGCCGAACAGGCGGCCGGCGTACTGGTGCAGGTCAAGCGCGAGCAGGCCGAGCGCGCCGGCCAGGGCTTCAGCGCCGAACAGGAAGCCGAGATCAAGCAGCCGATCCTCGACCAGTATGAAGAACAGGGCCACCCCTACTACTCCAGCGCGCGCTTGTGGGATGACGGCGTCATCGACCCGGCCCAGACCCGCGACGTACTGGCACTGGCCTTGTCCGCGTCGTTGAACGCGCCAATCGAACCGAGCCGCTTCGGCGTGTTCCGGATGTGATTTTCTGTGGGAACGGGATTTTGTGGCGAGGGGATTTATCCCCGTCGATTGCGCAGCAATCGTCAGCAAGCCAATTCCCGCAAGGACCGTGGAGACGGATGAATATGAGCGACTTCAACACCCTCGAACTGCTGACCGACCCTCGAGGCTTTGCCACGCTGTGGCTCAGCCGTGAAGAAAAGAACAACGCTTTCAACGCCCAGATGATCCGCGAACTGATCCTCGCCCTGGACAAGGTATCCAGCGATACCAACCTGCGTTTCCTGCTGGTGCGTGGCCGCGGCAAACACTTCAGCGCGGGTGCCGATCTGGCCTGGATGCAGCAATCGGCCGAGCTCGATTACGCAACCAACCTCGACGACGCCCGAGAGCTGGCGGAGCTGATGTACAACCTCGCCAAGCTGAAAATCCCGACCCTGGCCGTGGTGCAAGGCGCGGCGTTTGGTGGCGCCCTGGGCTTGATCAGTTGCTGTGACATGGCCATCGGCACCGATGACGCGCAGTTCTGCCTGTCGGAAGTGCGTATCGGCCTGGCACCGGCAGTGATCAGTCCGTTCGTGGTGCAAGCCATCGGCGAGCGCGCCGCGCGACGCTATGCCTTGACGGCCGAGCGTTTCGGCGGGCAACGGGCACGGGAGATCGGCCTGTTGTCGGAGAGTTACCCGGCAGCCGAGTTGGAACAGAAAATCGAACAGTGGATCGACAACCTGCTGCTCAACAGCCCGGCCGCCATGCGCGCCAGCAAGGACTTGCTGCGTGAAGTCGGCGACGGCACGCTGACCCCGTCCCTGCGTCGCTACACCGAGAACGCCATCGCCCGCATCCGCGTCAGTCCCGAAGGCCAGGAAGGCCTGCGCGCCTTTCTGCAAAAACGTCCGCCGAGCTGGCAAGCCGCAACCACCACCAAGGAGCCGCGTTGATGAGCGCACCTGTCCTCACTACCCTGCTGGTGGCCAACCGCGGCGAAATCGCCTGCCGGGTGATGCGCACCGCCAAGGCCCTGGGCCTGACCACCGTGGCCATACACAGCGCCACCGACCGCGATGCCCGGCACAGCCGTGAAGCCGATATCCGTGTCGACCTCGGCGGTAGCAAGGCCGCCGACAGTTACCTGCAAATCGACAAGCTGATCGCTGCCGCCAAGGCCAGCGGTGCCCAGGCGATCCATCCCGGTTACGGTTTCCTGTCCGAGAATGCCGGTTTCGCCCGCGCCATCGAAGCCGCAGGCCTGATCTTCCTCGGTCCGCCCGCCTCGGCCATCGACGCCATGGGCAGCAAATCCGCAGCCAAGGCCTTGATGGAAACCGCCGGCGTGCCGTTGGTACCGGGCTATCACGGTGAAGCCCAGGACCTCGAGACCTTCCGCGATGCCTGCGAACGCATCGGCTACCCCGTACTGCTCAAGGCCACCGCGGGTGGCGGCGGCAAGGGCATGAAAGTCGTCGAGGACGTCAGCCAGCTGGCCGAAGCCCTGGCCTCGGCGCAGCGTGAGGCACAATCGTCGTTCGGCGATTCGCGGATGCTGGTGGAGAAGTACCTGCTCAAACCCCGTCACGTGGAGATCCAGGTGTTCGCCGATCAACACGGCAACTGCCTGTACCTCAACGAACGCGACTGCTCGATTCAGCGTCGGCACCAGAAAGTCGTCGAAGAAGCGCCGGCGCCTGGCCTGAGCCCTGAACTGCGCCGCGCCATGGGCGAAGCGGCCGTGCGCTCAGCGCAGGCCATCGGTTACGTCGGTGCGGGCACCGTGGAATTCCTGCTGGATGCGCGCGGCGAGTTCTTCTTCATGGAGATGAACACGCGTCTGCAGGTCGAACACCCGGTGACCGAAGCCATCACCGGCCTCGACCTGGTGGCTTGGCAGATCCGTGTGGCCCGCGGCGAAGCCTTGCCAATGACCCAGGATCAGGTGCCGCTGATCGGGCACGCGATTGAAGTCCGCTTGTATGCCGAAGATCCGGGCAACGACTTCTTGCCCGCTACCGGCCGCCTGGAACTGTATCGCGAATCCGCGCCGGGCGCGGGTCGCCGGGTGGACAGCGGCGTTGAAGAAGGCGATGAAATTTCACCGTTCTACGACCCGATGCTCGGCAAGCTGATTGCCTGGGGCGAGGACCGTGAACAGGCGCGCTTGCGCCTGCTGAGCATGCTCGATGAATTCGCCATTGGCGGGCTCAAGACCAACATCAATTTCCTGCGGCGAATCATCGGCCACCCGGCGTTTGCCCAGGCCGAACTCGATACCGGGTTCATTGCGCGTTACCAGGAACAGCTGCTGCCACAGCCTGCGGCACTCAGCGACGAGTTCTGGCAAGCCGCCGCCCAGGCATTTGCGCAGAGCCTGCACAGCCCGTCGCGTAGCGATGACCCGAGCTCGCCATGGGCTATCGGCAACGGCCTGCGCGCCGGCTTGCCCGCGCAAATCACCCTGCACCTGAGTTGCGAGGGCCAGGACCGCGCGTTGACGCTGGGCAACCCCCAGCCCCACAGCGCACGACTCACAGGCGAGCACTTGTTGACCGAGCACGAAGGCGTGCGCCGCCAGCACCGGGCGATCCGCCGTGGCGACTTTGTCTACCTGCAATGGGAAGGCGAACTGCGCCGCATCGAGACCTACGACCCGATCACCGCCGTCGAAGCCAGTCACGCCCATCACGGCGGACTCACCGCCCCCATGAACGGCAGCATCGTGCGCGTGCTGGTGGAGGCCGGGCAAACGGTCGAGGCCGGGGCGCAACTGGTGGTGCTGGAGGCCATGAAGATGGAGCACAGCATCCGCGCACCCCACGCCGGTGTGATCAAGGCGCTGTATTGCCAGGAAGGCGAGATGGTCAGCGAAGGCAGTGCGCTGGTCGAACTGGAAGAAGCCTGACTAGAACTTCACGGTCGCCTGGACCACTACGCCGATGATTCGGCATTCTTCGGTGAAAAGGCTTTTCGGATAGGTCGGATTGAGCGGGACCAGGTAACGCTGCCCGCCCTCTTCGCTCAACTTGCGGAAAATCGCCTCGCTGCTGTTGGGCCATTGCGCGATCACCAGCTTGCCTGGCACCGCGTCCACGTCCGGGTCCACCAGGATCAACATGCCCTCGGCCACACTGGGGCCGCTGGGTGCGGTCATGGCATCGCCAACCACCGTCAGCCAGAACGCCGCGCCTCGGGCATGGTAGTCGGACAATTCGAAACGGTACGGCGCCCGCTCTCCATCGCGCACCTGCGCGGTGTCCCGCCAGTCACTGACCGGGTAGCGAAAGTACGGGTTGTACTTTTGCGTCAGGCAAACCTCGTCGTCCTGTTCGTGCGCAGGCTCGCGAATCACCAGCGCCACTTCGAGAAAATCCAGGCCCAGCGCCTGCAGGACACGATTCATGTCGTCGATGCCGGGCTGACGGCGTTTCGTCAACCAATGCCCGATGCCACCCTGGGACATCCCGAGGCGGTCGGCGAGTATTTCCTGAGTGATCTTGAGCTCACTCATCTTGGCCTTGACCAATTCTATCCATTTATCCATGTGCGGCACGATACGTGGCGGACCCCGCCCAACAAAACACAAAATGTAGTATTAACACTATTGTCACAAATACGTAACGTATTAGGATGGATTCACGGATCTGAATTTATCACGGAGCTCGCCTTGACCATGAATCCACCCAGCAACGACTTGCCCGACATGCAAATCGATACGTCCCTCAAAACACCCGAAGGTTCTGCCGCCGCACAGCGAGCGCTGGATTACTACTTGAAACCAGCTGTTGCAGAAGAAGTGGTGCCGGAGCATCTCTTTGACGTAAACCGTAACGTCAGCATCGAAGACGCCCTGGTGCATGCTTCGGGGCTGCTGCGTTGCGCCGCCGCCACCGCCTACGAGTCAGCCAGCCACCTGCACGGTTCGCATCGGGACCTGGCGCTCTCCACCGTGCATATGATCGACATGGCAAAGGCAATGGTGAACCGCTCCCTGGAGGGCGGCAAGAAAGGCTAAGTGGAAGGTGCTGGACAGAAGGACAAGAAAGAATTTTCCTGACGCGCGGACAAAATCGTTTGACTTGCAAACGAGAATGATTATTATTGCATCAGCTGGTCGCGAGATCAGTCGATGGGCCAGGTGACCTTAGGTCGGTCTCCTGGACTATCTCCTCATCAGGCTAATCACGGTTTTTGACCCGGCTTTTTGCCGGGTCTTTTTTTTGCCAGTTTTCTGGCTTATGGCTTCAGGCTAATGAAGTCTTGATGTGTCGCAAATTCGATGGCGCGGATCATATCAAAACAATGTTAGTTGGCAAGAGAAGCCTTATGTCATTGGGGCAATCTAATGGTAAATAGCACTTGAGAGTCAATCGCACAATCTCTAAGCTGCGACGGCGTCAAGGAGGACGCCCCCCCCGCCCCCACAGTTATCACCACGCCGGAAACCGAAACCGAGATGCTTCGTCGAACAGCATCGCCTTGAGTTTCATGGCAACCGGTGAAACGTTTTATCTGACTGCCAGCCCTCTACGCTTGCGTGTAAAGTAGCCGCCATAAAAATCTTAATCAGGAACCCTGACCGTGGCTAAAACTCTCGACATCAGTGCCAACTTCGACAGCGGCAACATCCAGGTCATCGATGTCAGCGACCCGCTCAAACCCCTGCTGGCCATCCGCCCTGATACCAAAAGCAACCATTTCCAATGGTTCCACTTCAAGGCCAGCGGCCTGCATGTCGGCCAGGACCATTGGTTTCGCCTGAACAATGCCAGCCAGTCCTCCTACAACAAGGCCTGGACCGGTTATCAAGCGGTGGCGTCTTACGACCACGTCAACTGGTTCCGTGTGCCGACCATTTTCGAGGGCGACTGCCTGCGTTTCAGCCTCGAAGCTGAACAGACCCACGCCTGGTTCGCCTACTTCGAACCCTACAGCCGAGGCCGCCACGACTGGCTGATAGAGCAAGCGCTGAGCAAGGCCGGCACCGAACTGCTGGCCACCGGCAAGAGTGTCGAAGGTCGCGACATCCAGCTGCTGCGCAAAGGTACCGGCGCCGAAGGCCAGCGCAAGGTGTGGATCATTGCCCAGCAACATCCCGGCGAACACATGGCAGAGTGGTTCATGGAGGGTGTGATCGAGCGCCTGGAAAAACACGACGACCCGGTGTTGAACAAATTGCTGGCCAGCGCCGATCTGTACCTGGTGCCGAACATGAACCCGGACGGTGCCTTCCACGGCCACCTGCGCACCAATGCAATGGGCCAGGACCTGAACCGCGCCTGGCAGAGCGCCAGCCCGGAGATCAGCCCGGAAGTCTTTTTCGTCCAGGAGCAGATGGAAAAGTACGGCGTCGACCTGTTCCTCGACGTCCATGGTGACGAGGAAATCCCTCACGTGTTCACCGCCGGCTGCGAAGGCAATCCAGGCTACACGCCGCGAATCGAAAAACTCGAAGAACACTTCCGCAGCCATCTGAAACACACCACCAAGGACTTCCAGACCAAGCACGGTTACACCCGTGATGAACCGGGCCAGGCGAACATGACCCTGGCGTGCAACAGTGTTGGTCAGAAGTACGACTGCCTGTCGCTGACCCTGGAAATGCCGTTCAAGGATCATGATGATCATCCGAACCCTTTGACCGGCTGGTCGGGCAAGCGGTCGAAGCAGTTGGGCAAGGATGTGTTGACCACGGTGGCTGATATGGTCGGCTCGTTGCGCTGATTTATCCCGGATGGCTGCATGCCTGGTGTGCAGCCATCCGCCATAGTTTCAGCGGACACCACACAACATGTGGGAGCGAGCTTGCTCGCGATGACGGCGTGACATTCACCATCACCACTGACTGATACACCGCTATCGCGAGCAAGCTCGCTCCCACAGGTTTTGCGTTCTAATGGCGCACCACGATCGATGTGCCACACACCCCCGGTCACCCGCGGTCTTTACCCCGCAACATACTGTCCAGCACGTCATCGCGCCGCACCCATCCATGAAACAACGCCGCGGCCAGATGCAACAGCACGGTCAGGAACAGCAAATACGCCAGATACCCATGCGCCTTACGCAGAAACGCAAACACTTGCGCGTTCGCCGGCACGATCGAGGGCAATTGCAACGAGCTGCTAAGCATCACCGGTTCGCCCGACGCCGAAATCATCGTCCAGCCCAGCAACGGCAGAATCAGCATCAAGGCGTACAACAACACATGCGAAGCCTTGGCGGCCAGCGCTTGCCAACCGGGCAAGTCGGCCGGCAGTGGTGGCTGCCGAGTCGAAAAGCGCACAACAATGCGCACTATCACTAATAGCAGAATCGCAACACCCAAGGGCTTGTGCAGGTGAATCAGCCATTCATGACGCTCGGACACCGAGGCGACCATGCCCGCGCCGATAAACAGCATGGCGATGATCATCAGCGCCATCAGCCAGTGCAGCAGGCGTGCCAGGGGAGCGAAGTGGTTGGGTTGAGTGCTCATTGTTGGGCCTCCTTCGTGGTGGCGGGCAACTGGCTGACTTCGCTGGTGCGACGCAGGTAGGAATTAGCGTAACCGGCTGAGCGAGCGGCGAGCAACGGGTCGTCGGAACCTTCGATGCCGGCGGGCAATACCAGCGGGTCGTAGTTGATATCCCGGCACTCGCCATTGAGTTGCGGCTGAGTGCTTTCAAGGACCAAGGTGCCAGCGTTCAACACTTTGCGCCCCTCTGGCCAGGCCTTGCTGGCGTCGTTGACCGGGTCGTCGGGGTTGGCCAGGATGATGTTCAACTGCCAACGTAATGGCCCAGCAGCAATGCGCTGCACCAGGTCTTTTTCCAAAAAGTCGCCGCCCTCCGGTGCCGTGGCGCCCGGCGCGTCCTGAGCCACCGGCACCATGCTCCAGCGCACCGCTTGCCGTTGTCCTGCGGCGTTCACCAGGTAAAACGCGTTGACGCTGTTGTAGGTTTCAGTGACGTAGCTGGCAGAGGGTTTGGCCGTCTTGATCCAGGCCAGGAACGGTGCAGCTTCCGGATGCGAACCGAAGAACGCGGGCACGGCTGCGGGGTCGGGTTTACCGGTCGCCGGAACCGGCGACTGGGCTTGCTGCAATTGATAGAACGCCTCGGGCGTACCCACCGGGAACACTGGCATGCTGTTCATCCCGGTGCGCCATTGCTGGCCGTTGGCCTGGGTGAAACGCAGTGCCATGCTGCGGATCGGCACCGCGCTGTCCGGTGCATAAGGATTGCCCGCGGGCAAGGCAAAACGACCGACCACTGGCGTGCGTGCCTCATTGAACACCTGCGCGGTGGAATAGCTGCGCGCATCAAAGCTGCTCTCGAAATGGCCGATCACACACACGCCTTTGGAGTGATTGCGGCGAAATCCCGGATGCACGCCGTTGTTGGTTTCCAGCACATTGATCAGCTTTTTCGGGGTCAGGCGCTGTGGGTCAAAGGTGCCGTTGACGTAGGCAAACGCCCCAGCCACTGCGGCGACGACCACGGCAATGCCAGTCAGGCGCAGCATCAGGCTTGCGCCACTCAACGGTGGCCGGGTTGGCGGTGATGATCGATCTACCATGAAAGACTCCAGGGCCATCGGCCACAAGTGAGAAGAATCAAGCAGACGAACCGCACACCGGTTTATTCCCGGGTGCGGTGTTTATTTTTTCAAGCGTGGAATAACCTGCAATGCCGGGCGTCTTCCTAGTCCACAGCGTAGTGACTAGTCAGAACTTCATGAACGATATCGACGAACAGCTCAGAGAAATCATTCCCAGGTTGCGGCGATTTGCCGTGTCGTTGACGCGCAATCCCAGCAGCGCCGACGACCTGGTGCAGTCCTGCCTTGAGCGTGCGCTGTCGAGTTGGGGCGACAAGCGCGTCGATGGCGACTTGCGCGCCTGGTTGTTCTCGATTCTGTATCGACAGTTTCTCGATGCTCACCGCCGTACCCGACGCTATGCGCGAATGCTCGAATTCTTTACCGGGCGCGATGATGCGCAGCCTTCCGTGGAGCGTACCGTGATCGCTCAATCGACCCTCAACGCCTTCGATCAACTGCCCACCGAACAGCGCGCGCTGCTGCTGTGGGTGTCGGTGGAAGGCCTGAGTTACAAAGAGGTCGCCGAGATTCTCGACGTGCCCACCGGCACCGTGATGTCTCGCCTGTCCCGGGCCCGCCAGGCCCTGCGCCAACTCAGCGATGGCGAAATCAACCGCCCTTCCCTGCGGAGACTCAAATGATCAGCATGCCCCCCAGCGAGCGCGACCTGCACGCTTACGTCGACCATCAGCTCGGCGAGGACGACCGACGTCTGGTGGAGACCTTTCTGGCGAGCAACACACAGGTGGCCTCGCAGGTTCGCGGTTGGCAGCAGGACGCCCAGCACCTGCGCGCGGCCCTCGGCGCCGCCTTGCAGCAGCCGGCCAACCCCGACCTTGATCCGGTAGTCATTCGCCAACGCCTCAAGCGCCAGTCCCGTCGCCACCTGGCTAGCGCCGCGGTGTTGCTGATCGCGGTCAGCGTCGGCGGGTTCAGCGGCTGGCAGGCTCGGGAAATGACCCTCGCCAGCGCCCCGCTGCCGATGACCGACGCCTTGCAGGCCTATCGCCTGATTGCCCAGCAAGGCATCCTGCCGGCCGACTACAGGGACGGCGACGACGGTGACATGCAGGGCTGGCTCGACCGTTATTTCACCCAGGCCAATCGCCTGCCTGACTTGTCGGGCGCAGGATTCAAACCGGCCAGCGGGCGCTTGCTCAGCACTGAGCAAGGACCGGCGGCGATGGTGGTCTACGAAGATCAGGGCGGGCACAAGATCAGCTTCTATGTGCGACCGCCGGGGCCGAAAAACTTCCTGCTACCGAGGGGCAGCCGCAGTGATGGAGGCTTGCAGGCCGAGTACTGGTCGGGGGGCGGCTACAACTATGCGATGGTCAGCCCCGCCGACACACCGGCGGCGCAGATGCTCAGGCAAACCACCCAATTCTGACAACATCATCCCCTGTAGGAGCGAGCATGCTCGCGATGGATGTAAACGATGACGTGGGCTTTCTGAATGCCCGCGGTGTCCCGGCGTTTTTCGCGAGCATGCTCGCTCCTACAGAGGTACGCCGCCGGGTTCAAAAATCCCGCTTGTAAAAGATATCCAACGAACTGGCCACGCCACCGGCCGCTTCAAGGTAAACCTTTTTACTCAACTTGTAGCGCAAGGCAATGGTATTGGCCGGTTCGAACACACCGACGCCATAACGCAGGCTGAGCTTCTCGGAAAGATTGCCGCTGGCGACCACGCTGGTGGCGTTGCCACTGCCCTGGGTGTCGAGCTGGAAATCCTCGATGCCCAGGTTCTTCGCCAGGCCGCCGGCCACCCCGGAGCTGCCCATCAGGCCCAGACCGAGCGCGGCCTGGGCGAGCATGTTGTTGTCTTCACCGTTGGTACTCAGCGGACGCCCCAGCACCAGATAGGACAACGCCTGTTCCTGGCTCAGGGCCGGTTCCGAGAAAATTTGCGTGGTCGGTTGCTCAGCGCTGCCGCTCAGGCGGATTCCGGCGATCACATCGTCGGTCTGGCGGATCGCCTCGATGTCCAGGTACGGCTGGTCGATAGGACCTGCAAACAGCAACCGCGCCCGGCGCACCGAAAGCCGCTGGCCGTAGGCGCGATACCGGCCGTCGTTGAGCCATAGCTCGCCACGGGTGTCCATGTTGTCGCCGATGTGCACATGCCCCTGTACATTGGCGGTCAGGCCAAACCCGGCAAAGCTCAGTTTTTCTTCGCCGACCACCACATCGATGTCCATTTTCATCGCCAAGGGTGGTTTGCCCTCTTCAGTCTGCTGCCCGATGATCACCGTGTCATCGGACAGCTTGACCGTCGATGGCGGCAACTCTCGAATGGTGATGTCACCCTTGGGCACCCGCACTTTGCCGGCGATGGCCAGTTCATCACCCTTCATCGAGATTTTCAGGTCCGGGGCCACTTCGACCTTTGCGTACGGTTCGACGCTGACCGGCAACTGCGAGCCCTTGAGCGCCAGGTCGACCACCAGCGCCTGACCCCAGGCGATGTTGCCGTTCAGGCTACCCTGCCCGGTCTTGCCGCTTTTCCAGCCGCCGTTGAGCTGCACGGTTTCGCCGGCGATCACCGCCTGCATTTGCAACGCTTGAATCTCCATCGGCAACTCGGCGCCAGAAACCTCGCCGTCGCTGAGCAACAGATTGCCATTGACCTGCGGAGCCAGCAGGCCACCGGAAATCGTGCCGCTGCCATTCAAGCGGCCGGACAGTTTCTCGACCATGGGCACAAACGGCCGAGCCACCGACAAGTCCAGGCCATTCAAGCGGAACGTACCGGTCAGCGGTTTGTTCTTCGGCAACGGGTTGATTTGTGCCTGCACCATCAATTCCCCGAGCTTGCCGCCGACGAAATTCAGCTCGGTATCGATGCGCTTGGGCGTCAGCTGGCTGGTGAGTTTCAGGGTCTGATACGGGAAGTCCAGCCACTGATCTTTCTCGCGCACGCGCAATGTGCCGCCGCTGGCATCGATGCTGATCACGCCGTTCGGGCCGCTGGCCGGCACGTCAAGTTGCACGTCGGCGTTGAGCCGGCCTTGCCAGGCGAAATCCTTCGGCAGCCACTGTGCAAGGCTGTCGATGGGGAATTGCTTGAGGTGATAACGCAGCTTCGGCTCGGGCATCAGACGCTGGTCTTCACCGCACAAACTGGCCGGGCCAGACGCCCAGCAATGGGCGCCGAAATTGATTTTGCCATCCGCCAGCCGTGCAAGTGGAGCCGGACCCTGCAGTTTCCAGTCCTGGCCACCGGCCTGGATATCGCCGTTGGCCAGGCGTCCGCGCCAGTTGCCTTTGTCCAGCGCACCGTCGAGGCCGAGCGCGAGTTTGAGCTTGGGCCCTTGCAGGTCGAGGCTCAGTTTCTGGTTCTTGATGTCGCCCTGCCCGCTGGCGGTCAACGTGCCCAGCGAGGTATCGCCCGCCTGGATACCGCTGCCCTTGAGATCGATTTTCGCCCGCTGTGCGCTGTCGAGTGTCGCGTCCAAATTCAGGCTTTGCAGGCGATTGTCCTGGAAAGCCAATTGCGTGCCTTGCAGCCCGAGCTTGCCTTGCGGTGCCTTGAGCGTGCCGGCGACATCGATCCGGCCATTGATCTGGCCGCGCAATTGCGGCCAGAGCTGGGCCAGGCGCAGCAGCTTGATGTCGATCTGCCCGGTAAGTTTCTGTTGCAGGCTGCCCTTGCCGTTGATGCTGTTGTCGCCGAGGCGAATTTGCAGGGCGTTCAGATTCCATTGCTCGCCACTGCCATCGGCCTTGGCTTGCAGGACGGCCGGCTGGCCACGCAGCTTGCCCTTCAGATCGAGGTCGGCGCTCAGGCTGAGTGTTTCATTCTTCATCTCGCCTTTGCTGCGCAACGGTCCGGCCAGGGTGCCCGGCAGTTCCGCGACCCAGTACGCCGGGTCGATCGCGGAAAGATCCAGCGCGGTGTCCCAGGCGATGCCGTCGGCGAATTGCAGGTTCAGGTGCCCTTCGGCCTTGCCTTGCCCTGCGACGAGTTGGATCTGTTGCAGGTAGATTTTCGTCAGGTCGCCGGCGAACGGGCTGGTCAGGCTGAACGCCCCGGCCGGACCATCCAGCGCGGCGTCGAAGTGACCCAGGTATTTGCCGTCGGTGTAGGAGACGTCACCGTTGAAGCTGCGCAGGGCCACTTGGGGTTCGTCAATCAGCGGATAGAGACGATGCCACGGGAAGTCCAGCCAGGCGACTTTGGCATCAGCGCTCAGGCCCTTGCTCCAGTCCAGTTGTCCCGTGAGCTTGAGGCTTTGCTTGTCATTGGCGGTCAGGTCCAGCGCGGCGATCTGCGCGCCGTTGGCGTCGACCTTGCCTTGCAGCGCCAGCTCGACCGGGCCTTGTTCGGCAGGCAGCGTGGCCTTGCCGATCAACTGGTAACCGTTTTTCAGGTCACCGGCGCCAGTCAGTTCAAGCTGATTGAGTTGCAGGGTGTCCGGCAAATCGGCGCTGGGTTTGAAGCCGTCAGCGGTGATGCGCACCGTGGCCGGCAGGTTTTCCACCAACGGTTGCAGTTTGCCGCTCAGTTGCCCATTGAGATAGCCGCTGCTGTCGGCTTTCACGTTCAGGGTTTTCAGCAGGTCGCCGTCGACCTTCAGGGCCAGCGCCCAAGACTCGGTGCCGGGTGCGGGCAGGGTCAGTTTGCCTTCAGCCTTGAGCGGCCAGTTGCCGGTCGGTTGCAGCAAGCCAGACAGGTGCAGGCTCAGCTCATCGCGCTGCAATTGCACCGAGTCGACCTGCAAGCCGTTGACCGTCCAGTGCGCCGCCAGTTGCAAACCCTTGAGTTGTTCGCTGCCGTTGAACAGCAGTTTGCCGACCTGGATATCCCCCAGTTCGAGCGCCAAGGGTAGCTTCAAATCAGGAAGACTGATCGGCCCACTGCTCTGTTCTTGTTCGCCGGGCGGCAATTGCAGGCTGACCTGATCAGCCTTTAATTGCTCGATGCACAAAGTCATGCGCGTCAGGCACAGCGGCGACCAGGCGAAGATGACTTGATCGAGCTCGACCCGGCTGGCGTCTTGCTGCCACACCACATGGTCCGCGCTCCACTGTCCGCCCAGGCGACCCTGGAAATTGTCCAGGCTCAAACCCGGCACAAGCCCGAGCGCCCAGCGACTGCCCGTCGCCGTGCCCAGCACCGTGGTCAGTGTCAGGGCCACCAGCATCAACAGCGCCAGGAACGCCAGCAGCGTTACTTTTAAGCCACGCTTCACAAAAACAGGCTTCACAGCTCGGGCCCCATGGAAAAGTGCAATCGAATGCCGCCATCGTCGTCCAGCGCATGGGCCAGGTCGAGGCGGATCGGCCCCACCGGAGAGATCCAGCGCACGCCGATACCGACCCCGGTCTTGAGGTTCGGCAGCTCAAGTGTATTAAAGGAATTACCCTGGTCGACGAAGGTCGCCACGCGCCATTTTTCCGCAACGGAATACTGGTATTCGGCGCTGGCGGCGACCATGTAGCGACCACCAATGCGGTCACCCTGGCTGTTTTCCGGGGACAGGCTCTGATACTCGTAACCGCGCACACTCTGGTCGCCACCGGCGAAGAAGCGCAACGACGGCGGTATTGACTTGTAGCCGTTGGTCGCGCTGCCGCCGACCTGCACCCGACCGAGCAAGCGGTGCTTGTCGAACACCGTGGTCAGACCTTTGACCAGCGCGGTGCCGTACAGCAAGTTGTTATCGGAACCCAGGCCTTCCTTGGCGACCTTGCTTTCGAATTGCAGGCGATAACCGTTGTGCGGGTCAATGCGGTTGTCGCTTTTGAGGTACGAATAGCTCACACCGGGCATCAGCAAAGTACTGAGGCCGGAATCGTCGCCGAGTCGGTATTCCTCGCGCTGCCACTTGAGCGAAACCACCCGTTGCCAGCCGCTGGGCAGCTTGCTGTGCCACTCCGGGCCGACGGTCAGCAGCTTGCTGAGGCTGTCCTTGTCAGCGATTTCTTCTTTCTGATAACCACCGGCGAAGCGCAGTTTGTCGGTCAGCGGCGGGTCCAGGGGAATGTCGTAGAACAACCCGACGTTTTGCCGTGGCGCGGAGACTTCGGTCTCCCAGCCATAACTGTGACCCTGGGGGTTGACCCAGTGCCGGGTCCAGTTGGCCTTGACCCGCGGGCCGACGTCGGTGGAATAGCCAAGGCCAAGGCCCATGGTTCGTGGCTTGCGGGTTTCGAGCTTGACGTCCACCGGAATCACATCGTCCTTGGACGCCGTCGGTGCCGCGTCGACCCGCACGCCTTCGAAATAGCCGCTTGATTGCAGCGCCTGGTTGAGTTCGGCGATCAGTTCGGAGTCATACGGCGTACCGGCCTTGAATGGCACCATGCGTTGCAGCAGGTCTTCGTCGAACGGCGTGTCGCCTTCGAAACTGACCTTGCCCAGCGAGTAGCGCGGACCACTGTCGTAGATCAGCTCGATATCGGCCACGCCGGCACGCGGATCGACCGACAACTTCTGACGGGTAAAGTGGCCACTGAAGAAGCCATAGCGCGAGGCCTGGTTCTGGATCAGGCGCTTGGCGTCCTCGTATTGACCGTGGTTGAGTACCGCACCGGTTTGCAGTGCCTTGCTTTTGGGCACACGAAAAGATTTGAGGGAGGCAGCCGGGCCGTCGACGCGGATCGTGACTTTGCGCAAATGCACCGGCTCGCCGGGCTCGATGGTCAGCACCAGGCGCGGCGTCTTGCCGCCCTTGACCTCGCTGTCGATTTGCGGTTGGTAGTAACCCAAGGCCTGGGCGGCCTTGCGCGCCTGTTCCTCGGCGCCACGACTGAAGCGCAGCAAGGCCTCTTCGTCACGATCGCCGAGACTGCCGATATAGCCTTCTATATTGGCCTTCAGTGCATCGTTGGACGGTTTGATCCGCACATCCAATTCACTTTGCGCCAGCGCCGCGCAGCTGGTAATCAGCATCAGCACGCCACCGGTAATTCTTCCTGGAAACTTCATAGGCGCGGATGCTATCACGAGCGTGGAGCGTGATAGAGCCTGGCCTGCACAGAAAGTTCTACCTCAAGCTGTTGCCGAATGTAATACCTGCGGATTGGCGTGGAAAAACACGTGTTCGCGAATCGGTCCCACCGCCACCTCGCCGATTTCTTCATAGCCCTGGCGCTTATAGAAGTCGAGATAACGAGGATTGCCGGTGTCGAGAATCACACCCTGGGAGTTTTCGTCCACCGCACACCAGTTATGCACTGCCTGCAGCAGTTGCTCGCCAAAATGCTTGCCCTGGAATTGTGGGTGAACCCCCAGCAACGGCAGCACGTGTACCGAGTCGTTCGGCACGCAGGCAGCGACGGCGTCGTGATATTCAAGGTAGCGGCGGGTGCAGCGAAAACCGGTACTGAGCACCATGCGCAGGCGCCAGGCCCAACTTTCAGTCACACCCAGGCGCCGTTGCGGCGGTGCGATCAGAGCAATGCCGATCAGCCGGTCGTTGACCAGCAAGCCGATGGCCGGCAACTCCTGGAAAAAGTGCTGCTTGACCAACTCGCGCACGGTGGCGCGCACTCGTTGTTCATAGCCGGGACGCTCGGCTTCGAACAGGTAGCTGAACGTCGGCTCGTGCCGGTAGGCCTGATACAACAGGGAACGCGCTTCGCGGGAATAGCCGCTGTCGAGCATGTGGATATCGGCAATGGCGGTCGAGGTTTCGGGCATAACGGAAAATCTCCCCGGCGCGCCGCTCAAAAGGGTGGCGCTCTTGTTGGTACGAGCCTCTGGGTGCGGGCACAGTTCCTTGTTGGTTTCAAAACAGCGGTTTTGCTGGGTCTACCAAGGTATAGACCAACTGCAACAGGTCTGTGCGCCGGGATGCGAAAGCGCTGACTTGGCACCCACCGCACTAGCAGTTCTGATAGTAGGCAGAACCTGAAATTTAGCCGATGCTCAAATTACAGCTTTTTAAGTCTTGCTCGGAGATCAGGCAATGACAACACCACCTCTTCAATCAGTATTGTGTCACTACCGCTACGATGCGCTGGATCGCTCCATCACCTGGACCCCAGACCGGCAGGCCGGACACCAGCGCTTTTTCTGCAAAGACCGCCTGGCCACGGAAATCCAGAACGCCGCGCAGCACAGCATCTTCCAGCATGACGACCAGGTGTTGGCGCAACAGAATCGTTGGGGCGATAAGGTGGACACCACGCTGCTGGCAACCGATCACCAACGTTCAGTGCTGAACGCGGTGGACTCGATCCAGGCTCATCGTATTGCCTACACGCCGTTTGGACATCGACCGCTCGAGAGCGGTTTGTTGAGCCTGCTCGGGTTTAACGGTGAACAGCCGGATTTGGTGACCGGGCATTATCATTTGGGTAATGGGTATCGGCAGTTCAACCCGGTGTTGATGCGATTTAACAGTGCGGATAAGTTGAGTCCGTTTGGGAAAGGTGGGGTTAATGCTTATGCGTATTGTGGGAATGATCCGCTGAACTGGACAGACCCGAATGGCACCTCGAAAATCTTTCGGTTGATCTTCGGGCGAGGGAAAAATATTTCAACTGATGACGCATACAATATGGCGTCAACCTTCATAAACGAAAACATCAGCGCAAGTGCGAAAACTCGTATGCTCTATACGGCCTCAGACTCTACAAAAACAATCGACATTGGAAAATACAACAAACATAGCCAAAAAAAAATATGGAGAGAACTGCAAAAAAGAGAAGAAACACTTGTTGAGACTGTGAAAAAATCAAAACTCTCGCTTACGGAAACTTACTTAAAGTCAGTAGCTGCAAGTGATAACTTAGGCGGCATCACAGAGCGTTTAATTTTTCACCCCCATACGACCACTGTACAAAAATTTAATTTTTTTGATAATGCAAGACTTACAACGAAAACCAGGGAAAATGCAATTGGATATGCAATCGAAAATACAAAATCGATAAACTCCCTTAATAACGATATAAAAACTCATACAATCGATTTACTATACGAGCGCCTCCGGATACTTCGTGAAAAGATATAAAGAAGAAAAAACACTATTGAAAATAGAGCTCAGTTACTTTTTGAGGCACTTGATCTTCAAGCTCACGCTTCGCCGATTTGACAATTCGCTTGCCTGCACTTGCTATGATTACCTCTGGCAGGAGCAACGGGCTAGCCCCACACCGGCATGTCAGCTAGCATCGCCCTTTTGCCAGGACTGCCGAGCATGAAGATCGTCTCCTTCAACATCAACGGGCTGCGCGCTCGCCCGCATCAGCTGGCGGCGCTGATCGAAAAGCATCAGCCCGATGTGATCGGGTTGCAGGAAACCAAGGTCCACGACGATCAGTTTCCACTCGATGAAGTCAAAGCCCTGGGCTACCACGTGTATTTCCATGGGCAAAAAGGACATTACGGTGTCGCCCTGCTTTCTCGCCAGGAGCCGCTGGCCCTGCACAAAGGCTTTGCCACCGATGAAGACGATGCTCAGCGACGCTTTATCTGGGGCACTTTTGCCGACGCCAACGGCGTGCCCGTGACCATCATGAACGGTTACTTCCCACAAGGCGAAAGCCGCGACCACCCGACCAAGTTCCCGGCCAAGCAGCGCTTCTACAGCGACCTGCAGGCGCTGCTGGAAAGCCAGTTCAAGAACGAGCAGCCGCTGGTGGTGATGGGCGACGTGAACATTTCCCCGGAAGACTGCGACATCGGCATCGGCCCGGACAACATGAAACGCTGGCTAAAGACCGGTAAGTGCAGCTTCCTGCCGGAAGAGCGCGAGTGGATGGTCCGGCTGAAGAACTGGGGCCTGGTGGACAGTTTCCGCCACCTCAATCCGGATGTCGCCGATCGCTTCAGCTGGTTCGACTACCGCAGCCGCGGATTTGAAGACGAGCCCAAGCGCGGGCTGCGGATCGATCTGATCCTCGCGTCCCACGGGCTGCTGCCACGGATCAAGGACGCGGGCGTGGACTACGAACTGCGCGGCATGGAGAAGCCGTCGGATCATGCGCCGATCTGGCTAGAGTTGAGTTAAAAAGGTTCGCAGCGCGTAGGAGCTTGCTCGCGAAAAATGTCCAGACAACGCGATCATCCAGACAGGGCGCGTTATCGTTGACGTCCATCGCGAGCAAGCATCGCTCCTACAGGGAACGTGTTTACTTGAAATCAGGTCGGCTGTCAGGCCGCCTCGCTTTGGCTTTTTGATTTTCTTGCCCCCTCACGCCCTGAGCCTGTCCGTCAACCTGTGACTACCTCCATCGGCGCCTCTACCAACGTTGATCCGCGCCGCGTTAAAGCCTGCAAGTAAGCCATTTCGTCATAGACGGTGCCGTTTTTCCAGCAGCGATAGACGATTCTGATCCACTTGAAAGCAAGTGCTCTCAGGGTCGCCTGGTATGAGCAGCCTTTAGCCCGCTGCTGCCGATAATAAGCCTCGGCCCACGTTGATTGAGTGATGCTGTGAGCGGCCCATTCGACAAAGGTCTGACGCAAGAAGGTTGAGCATTGGTAGCGCCAATACACGACTTTCTTCTTTCCGCTACGCTCGGTAACGGGTGCGATTCCGGCATATCGCTGCATCGCATTGGCGTCGCTAAATCGATCACGCTGTTCACCAAAAGCCACCATCAGGCGCGGCGCAAGATGTTGGCCGGCGCCAGGGAGTGCCTTAAAGATCGGGTAATCGGCCAAGGTGCTGGCCGTTTCTTCGATCTCGCGATCAAAATCCTTGATGGTGGAAAGGAGCCCTTTAAGTTGCGACGCCAAGGCTGTTGCGTACAACTGCGAAGGACGTATTACCCCCGGGTCCTGTGTCAAAGGCATCGCTTGGGTGATGATTTCCCAGCGCGTTTGATTGAGTTGAGCGTGACGAGCGTTGTGCTCATTAAAGAACTTGAGAAAAGTACTCTGGCGAGAACGCTTGATGTGCTCAAGCGTGGGCCAGCGCATCAGAAAGTCACAGAACACCACGGTGTCATGACTGCTAAACAGCTCCAGGGCCAATGGATAATACTGTTTGAGCGTACAGATCAAGCGGTTGCTGACCTTCACTCGCTCATCAACCAGTGCACGTCGATGTTCTGTCAGGCTGGCCAAAATACGCATGGCCGGGCTTTGCGGCATCAGCTGCGCAAACCGTTGGGGATAGGTGAGCAACAACTCAAGCGCCCATTGAGCATCGGTCGGATCATCCTTGGCACCGCTGCGGACAAAGGTTTTACGGTGTTTGGCCAAGGTGCTCGGATTGATTGGAAACAGGCAAAAGAACTCGTACTTTTGCAGGGCCGCCACCAACGGGCCCTTGTTGAGCTCAAGAGCAATCGCGATCGGAGCGCCGTAGCGCTCAAACAACGATTTCGCCCAACGATCAATCGATTGGGGTGTGTGGTCGATGACAGAGAAGTGCCGCCGGGTTTCCCCCGCGACCTGCAAACACACGTCATGCTTGGTATCTGCCCAATCTATTCCGACATAAGCAGTGAATTTCTGAGACAGGAGCGTTTGCATCAACAACCTCCACAGGCGCTAAAGTACATGCAGGAACATGCATGCTTACGTCCAGCGAAAGCGATATAGAGAGCCGTGTCGGGCTTTCCCTGAGTATTCGTTAGAGGGCGCAAGCGCACCTGTGGGCTCGAAGGTGAGGAGGTAATCATCGCGTGCTTGAGAGGCATATTCGTAGCCCACGGGTGCATGCTCCTTCCCTTGATTAAAACTGACTTCCAGACACCGAAGTATGGAAGAGGAAAGGAACGGACAACCTATATCGAGAGGCCGAGTGGAGGTTCTGCGCAGTGGGCAAACCGGCATGGATACCGGTTTAGCCGCGCTGGGCCAAGGATGGCCCATCGCGGCGGGCCCTGTAGGAGCGAGCCTGCTCGCGAAAAACCTGAGAGCACCGCGGGGTGTCAGGCTCCCCGCGTCATCGTTGACCTCCATCGCGAGCAGGCTCGCTCCTACAGGCTCTTCCAAGTGACTCGCTGTAAAAGCCATCCCTTTCAAGGTCTTTTGACTTTTGCGGCCTTGAGCACCCGATCCGTCGACACATGGGCATGCACTGCCTTACCTTCAAGCCACTCCTTGGGCTTGGGCACCTTTGGGCCACGTATGCTTTTGGCGACCTGTTTGGGTTTGATATTCCTGGCCAGCGCCAACAGGCGCTGTGCCGGAGTTTCTGAGGTCGATTGAAGTGATAAGTAATCTGAAGGCAACGCGATCTGCATGCCCTCATAACCGCTACGCACTTGCACGGTCAGGTGGAAGATCGAAGCCTCCCATCCCTCTGGCTGCGTTTGGCGATGAGCCTGCTCAACGCTGCGCTTAAGCACTGACAACACGTTGTAGGCCAACACCGCCGAAGCAAACCCGAGCAGGGCCGCCTTGGGGTTGCTCAAGGTTGCGATTTCACTGTCCAGCACCGATTCCAGGCGTTGGAACATCCCTTCGATACTCCAGCGACGACGGTACAAGTCGGCTATTTGCTCAGCGCTGATGGTCTCAGGCAAGTTGCTCCAGAACAACAACGTGGTGTCGCCTGATTCGGTAGCTTTTTGCAGGTTCAGCTCGACACGCCGCCACTGACGTCCACCTTTCACTTCGATGATTTGCTCACGCACGCTTCCCGTCGCGACCGCGACAGGTTCCTGCCAGTCGCCTTCCTGAAGCAGGCGCGGATGCTTACTCGGCTCACGAACAATGAATGCAGCCCCGGCGTCTTCACAGGCCTCCATGACCGGGAGCGTGCAGTAGAGTCGATCCGCCATCCACAACTGGCCCGCACTGGCGTTTTCCAGCAACGGCAGCACACCGACGCGCTCACTGGCATAAGCATCTTCACAGGGTTGGAGATCGACGACCTGGTCCAGATCAGGGTCGTAAACCACGACCGAAAAACCAGGCCGGGCGGCACCTCGTTCACGGCGCAAAGCACCCAGACGTTTTTCACTGGAAGGCAGGTGGTTGCCGTCAACGACCCGCAGTTGCCAGCCGGGCAAAATGGCAGAACAGCCCAACTCCTCAATCGTCGGAGTCAGGCGCTGCGCACTGCCGCTCACCAAGGCGCGCAGCAGCGCGGGCTCTGTGCGGCTGACCTTGTCGTAAAGCGCCGCCAAGCTGACGGGCAGATCATCCATCTGCCGTGCAGCGGCATGCAGCGAAGGCCGCAACCCCAGTGAAACAAGGGACATCAGCTCAACGATGGTCGAAAACAAAAGCTCACGCGGGTACTGGCGTTGACGGTGTTCTTCGAACACCTGATCGACCCACTCAGCTGCAATGGCCTGCTCCAACACCAATTTGGCCATGACACTGGCCGGTGCTTTTTTCTCGAACCGCGCTAAAACCTCTGCCCACATCGTCTCGTCTTCCTGACCGGAGTTTTTGGAGGATTTTAACAAAGACCTTGAAAGGGATGGCTGTAAAAGCGAAACCATAGGTGGCCGTTACCGCAGGAATGGATATGTACTCCGCCGACAAATAATAGGTCGGCTGTCAGGCCGCCATCGCGAGCAAGCTCGCTCCCACAGTAGATTGGGTACAGCCGCGAGCAACTGGTCGACTGATAGACCGCCATCGCGGGCAAGTCGGATCGCCGCACCGCTCGCTCCTACAAAAGCATGGGCGGCATACAGGGCTGTCATCTTTCGGAAATCTTTCTGACTTATTCTCCCGGCATCCCTTGGTCTTGAAAGGTGCCGGCATGTTGCTGCGCGCGTTGTTCCTGTTGATCCTGTGCATCTGGCTGCCGCTGTCGGTAGCGGCCAGCGCCTTGCCGATCCCCGGGCAAGGTCCGGTGCTGCGTATCCAGGGCTCCAACACCATTGGCGCAGCACTGGGGCCGGCGCTGGTTGAGGGCCTGATGAAAAAGCAGGGCCTGCTCAAGGTGCACAGCGAAGCGACGGACAAGCCCAACGAATCACGTATCGTCGGTGAAACCGAACAAGGCCGTCGGGTCGAAGTGGAACTGGCGGCCCACGGCTCCAGTACCGGCTTCACCGCACTGAAAACCGCCAGTGCCGATCTCGCCGCCTCTTCCAGGCCGATCAAGGACAGCGAACTGGTCAGCCTCCAAGCATTGGGCGACCTGAAAAGCGCTGCCGCCGAACAGGTCATCGCCATCGACGGTGTGGCAATCATCCTGCATCCGCAAAACCCGTTGAACACACTCGACACCGTGCAACTGGCGCGCATTTTCAGCGGCGAGGTGAAAACCTGGGAAGAACTCGGTGGCAACGGCGGGACCATTCATCTTTATGCGCGCGATGATCAGTCCGGCACCTACGATACGTTCAGGGAATTGGTCCTCAGTGGTCATGGCAAAACCCTGAGCGGCAGCGCAAAACGTTTCGAATCCAGCGAACAATTGTCCGACGCCGTGAGCCAGGATCCGCACGGCATCGGCTTTATCGGCCTGCCCTACGTGCGCTCAGCCAAGGCCGTGGCGATTGCCGACGGCCAGTCCATGGCCATGCTGCCGCTCAACAATCTGATTGCCACGGAAGATTACCCACTGTCCCGGCGCTTGTTTTTTTACCTGCCACCCAAGCGCAACAACCCTTGGGCCGAAGCGCTGGTGGCCTTCGCGCAAAGTCAGCAGGGCCAGGCGATCGTCGCGGCCAACGGCTTCATCGCCCAGACGATCCAGGCCATGAGCGTCACGCCGAATGCGTTGATGCCCGAGGGCTACCAGGCACTGAGCCGCCACGCCATGCGCCTGACGGTGAACTTTCGCTTCGAAGAAGGCAGCGCCAGTCTGGACAACAAGGCGCGACAGGACCTGTCACGGGTCCTCGACTATGTGCAGCAGCACGACAAGACCGTTCGGCAGGTAACGCTGGTAGGGTTCGGCGATGCCAAGCTCGATCCGGCACGCGCCGACCTGCTCTCGAAACTGCGGGCCATGGCGGTGCGCCGCGAACTGGTGAAAAGTGGCGTGGTGCTGCGTGACATTCGCGGTTTCGGCGCCGAGATGCCGGTGGCGGCCAACAGCGAGGATGAGGGGCGGATCAGGAATCGGCGGGTCGAGGTCTGGGTTTACTGAGCCTGTCAGGCCAGGTCCTTGCGCAAAGCGGCTGATCGAACCTGGCCCGAAACGACATCAGCCGAGCAATTTTTCCAGTTGCGCAAGGGTATCGACGGCACCCATGGTTTTGGCGGCATCCAGCGCGGTAATGCCGTTGGCGTCCTTGGCTCGCGGGTCGGCACCTTTGCTGATCAGGTAGTCGACGACTTCGACGCGGTTGAACATCGCGGCCATCATCAACGCGGTTCGGCCGTCGAATGACGACCCCTCAACCTGCGCGCCCCCTTCGACCAGGGCCTTGATCACGGCCAGGTCGCCCTTGAAGGCCGCGCCGGCAATCGGGCTCTGGCCATTGTCGTTGCGGATCTCCGGATCAGCCTTGTGTTCGAGCAAGACTTTTACCGTGTCCACGTGGCCGTGGTAAGCGGCCAGCATCAGCAAGGTGTCGCCCTTGTGATTGCGCAGGTTCGGCGGCAGGCCCTTGCTCAGCAGCGCAGCCATCATGGCCGCATCGCCCTCGCGCGCCTTGTTGAAGACCTGTTCGGCAAACTCGGCAGCTTCTTCGGGGGTCATCTGGCGGCTGTTGTCTGACATTGAACGCTCCACTTTCAGTTTTTCGCAAAGCCGACAGTTTCCCGAGGGTGCGCGTCACTGTCACTTGTTTTTTCTGATGCGCGGCCATAGCCCTGGTCAAAATAGCCACATTCAATAGCATCACTACTAATAACGATGCTTGCCATCCTGGATGTCCGCCAGCACCTGCCCGGTGACCTGCACGTAGGTTTCGGTTCCCGGCAACCAGGCATAGATCGGGTCATCACCGGTCCTGCCAGGGTCGAACGCTTCGTCCTTGAGCCGGGTCTTCTGGTATTTGAAGGTCCCGGTGGTTTCCATTTTCACTTTCACCCGCAGGAACAGCGGTACCGCGTAGGCCGGCATGTGTTGCCGGGCGAATGCCAACAACTCGCGGAAGTCCAGGGTCGCCAGTGATTCCGCGGGGGTGATCGCGGCCATCCCGGCTCGGCCGTTGGTGTTGTGCACTTCCACGCCATAGGCCACGGCCTCGGAAATGTTTGGATGCCGCAGAAGGATGTTCTCGACCTCGGTGGTCGACACGTTTTCCCCCTTCCAGCGGAAGGTATCGCCCAGGCGATCGACAAATCGTGCATGACCGAAACCGATGTTGCGCAACAGGTCGCCGGTGTTGAAGTAGCGGTCGCCCTTGACGAACACATCGTGCAGCACGACTTTTTCGGTCGTGTGCGGATCGGTGTAACCATCTAGCGGAGCCTTGTCGTCGATCCTGGCCAGCAGAAGCCCCTGCTCGCCCTTGCCAACTTTGCGCATGAAACCATTGGCGCCACGGGTCGGCGCACCGCTGTCGTGGTCATACGCCGCCAACTCCCAGGACATCAGGGAAAAGCCCACGGTATTGTCGAAATTGAGGATGTTGCTGAAGCCGATATTGCCGTCACTGGCAGCATACAGCTCGCAAATATGCTCGACCGCGAAGCGTGTCTTGAATTCACCCCATGCGCCGGGACGCAAACCGTTGCCGATCATCTTGGTCACGCCGTGCTTGCTGTCGTCGGCACTGGGAGGCTGGTCGACCAGGTAGCGGCACAGCTCACCGACGTAGCCCAGGGTGGTGGCCCGGTATTTGCGCACATCGCTCCAGAATTGGCTGGCGCTGAACTTGCGGCGGATGGCGAACCCCGAGGCCCCGCTGATGGCCGAGCCCCAGCACACGCACAAGCCGGTGGCGTGATACAGCGGCAACGTGCAGTAGACGATGTCCTCGGGCCGCATATCCAGTGCGATCATGCCAAAGCTTG
This sequence comes from Pseudomonas sp. LBUM1649, assembly GCF_059716155.1. Taxonomy (NCBI): domain Bacteria; kingdom Pseudomonadati; phylum Pseudomonadota; class Gammaproteobacteria; order Pseudomonadales; family Pseudomonadaceae; genus Pseudomonas; species Pseudomonas sp. LBUM1649. Next base: position 2,186,313 of record NZ_CP166807.1, on the reverse strand, counting down.
CGCAACTGCGCATCCAGCGCCCGTGCTTGAAAACCCCGGCCTTGGGCAGCCCGGTGGTGCCCGAGGTATAGATGTAGAAACAAGGATCGTCGAAAAAGACCTGCTGACTGCTGGCGGGGTTGTCGCTACAGGATCGATGCTGGCCGTCATCAGGTTGACGAACCCGTCGGGCGCGATGCCCGGGTGGCTGTAGGTGTCCTGATCGGCGACAAACCAGGTGCGCGCCCTGTCGATCGACACCCGCTCGTGCACCGCCAGGTAGGCCGGGACCAGTTCCGCACCGACGACAATGGCCGCGGGCGTCACCAGGTTCAGGCTATGAGCCAGGGTATCGCGGGTTTGCGAGGTATTGAGCAACGCACTGATGGCGCCGACCTTGGCCACCGCCAGGATGGTCACCAGCAGTTCCGGGCGATTCTCGATGAAGACCGCCACTACGTCGCCCTTGCCGATGCCTTGGGCAATCAAGTGATGGGCGATGCGATTGGCCCAACGGTTGACCTGGGCGTAAGTCAGCTGCACCTCACCGTACAGCAAGGCCGGGCCTTCGGGGTTACGCAGAGTGGCCTGCTCGAAACTCCAGCCCAGGCCACACGCTTGAGTCGGATCCTTGACGTTGGCGACCTTCATGCCCTTGACCACACGAGGAATGGCTTTGGCAATGGAAGGCAGCTTGCGGAGCATCATGCCCCAGGTAATCGTGTCGTGCTGCGTGCGGCTCATGGCTGTTCCCGGTGGATTTTTTTATTGTCGGGCGGCGTTGATCGACCCCGAAAATACGTCAACGGTTCTTCAGCTGTACACGCGGTTTTTGAAATGTTTTGTATCCGCGACAACGACGTTTGAAATCGTGAGCGCGTGCACGCCGAATGGTTCCATCGAAGTGCCGACGACCACGCAAAATGCAGGATGCACGATTGCCAATCATGCAGATTGCACGAAGGCAAAAATCGTCAAAATTTATATGTCATTGTTTTATATGATTATTTTAGAGAGCGAAATACTGGCACAATCACTGCAACAGTCTTCTCATGCTTGCCATTCACGAGCTAACGGAGCTGATAGACATGAGCCTGATCCAAGAAAAATTTTCCTCCTTGTTCTCCCACTTCGACGTGACCACCCAGGATCGACCTGACGGCGGGATCCTGCTCACCCTGCGCAGCGAGGGCAAGGAATTCAAACGCTCGATTTCCTACCAACAGCTGCACAATGGCGATCAACTGTCGTGGGTCATCAGCGCCATTCGCCGCGATCTGGCGGAACAGGCCAGTGAGTTGCCGCAAATCTCCATGCTGCAAAGCCAGCAGCGCTTTGCCTTGCCGACCTATCATTCGCTGTAAGGGTCGCGCTGCGGTAAACCATCAGGCCGTGCAAGCTTTCGCTTCACGGCCTGAATTGTGTGGGGTGCCAACAGCTTTCAGTCATCCATTCGCGGGAATCGGCCAGCGCTGTCGTCGCCGGTGAAATTGGCCACCCAAGGCTGGTTCCTGGACAGACGGATCGCAACCACATAGGGCTGCTCGCCGATGTCCAGCCACTGCCGGGTGCCCGCCGGCAGCGCCATCAGGTCGTTTTTCTCGCACAGCACGGCGTAGACGTAATCGTCGATGTGTACAGACAACAATGCACTGCCCGCGGCGACCATCATGACTTCGTCTTCGGCTTGGCGGTGCTCGGCAACGAAGCTCGCGCGTATCGGCTCTTTTTGCGGGTGATCACGGTCGAGGCTGATCACATCGACCGCGCGCAACCCACGCTCGGTCATCAGTGTGTCGATGGACGCCTGGCAGGCGCTGATGACGTCTTCGTGGCTGGCACCGGGGCGGATCTTCGCCGTGGCTTGCCAGCGGTCGAAGCGTACGCCCTGCTCGGCAAGGGTCGAGGCAATGTCTTCGAAATGAGTCAGCACCTTGTTGGGTACGTCGGGACTGGAAACGTGATAAACGGACAGGCTGCTCATCAGGACAACTCCTTAAGGGTTCAAGAGGGAGCGCGTGTCCTCTTGCATTCGTGTGGCAATGATAACGGCTGCCGCCAGCGCTGCGAGGCTGGCAATACTAAAGGTTAAGGGTGCGCCAAGGGCATTCCAGCTGTAACCGGAATACAACGCGCCCAATGCGCCACCGGTGCCGGCCAGTGCAGCGTACAACGCCTGGCCCTGCCCTTGCTGGCGTGGGCCGAAGCTGCGCTGCACGAACTGAATAGCCGCCGCGTGAAAGCTGCCGAACGTCGCCGCGTGCAGCACTTGGGCAAACAACAACACCCAGAGAAATTCGGCCAACGAACCGAGCAGCAGCCAACGCAACGCCGCCAGCAGAAAACTCGCCAGCAGCACGCGCCGTACCGAGAAACGCGCGAGGATCCGGCTCATGGCCATGAACATCAGGACCTCGGCCACCACGCCGACGGCCCAGAGCATGCCGATCACGCCCCGGCTGTAGCCCAGTCGCTCAAGGTGCAGCGTGAGAAAGGTGTAATAGGGCCCGTGGCTCATCTGCATCAGCGCCACGCAGGCGTAAAACGCCAACACCCCGGGGCTGCGCAGTTGCGCGAGAAAACCTTCGCCGGTCAATCGCTCGCCCTGGACGGGTTGGGCATTCGGTACCCACAGGCTGCTGAGCACGATCCCGGCCAAGATCAGAACCAGCGCCGCGGGGTAAATGTCCAGGCTGAGCCATTCGAACAAGCGCCCGAGCGCGACCACCGTGATGATGAAACCGATCGAGCCCCACAGGCGAATCTGGCTGTAGCGCGATGCCTGGCCTTGCAGATGCGCCAGGGTAATGACTTCGAACTGCGGCAGCACCGCGTGCCAGAAAAACGCATGCAAGGCCATGACCATCGCCAGCCAGGCATAGGTCTGGCTGACGAAAATCAGCGAAAACGTCAGCAACGTGCACACCGCGCCGAAGCGCACGATGGCCAGCCGCTGCCCGGTGTAGTCGCCGAGCCAACCCCAGAGGTTCGGCGCCACGCAACGCATCAGCATCGGGATAGCCACCAGCTCGCCGATGCGCGCCGCGGAGAATCCCAAGTGATCGAAGTACAGCGCCAGAAAAGGCGCTGTCGAACCAAGCAAGGCGAAATAGAACAAATAAAAGCTGGACAGCCGCCAGTACGGGAGCGCCGTCACCGTTATCTTAAATCTGGCCCAACACCGGCGTGCTCACACGCACATCGGCGTTCTGGCCACGGTGACGCAGCAGGTGGTCCATCAGCACGATGGCCATCATCGCTTCGGCAATCGGCGTGGCGCGGATGCCGACGCATGGGTCGTGTCGGCCCTTGGTGATGACTTCCACCGGGTTGCCATGGATATCGATCGAACGGCCCGGTGTGGTGATACTGGACGTTGGCTTCAACGCCAGGTGTGCCACGATCGGCTGGCCGGACGAGATGCCGCCGAGAATGCCGCCCGCGTTATTGCTGATGAAACCTTGCGGGGTCATTTCATCGCGGTGCTCGGTGCCACGCTGGGCGACGCTGGCGAAACCGGCGCCGATTTCCACGCCCTTGACCGCGTTGATGCTCATCAGCGCGTGGGCCAGCTCCGCATCGAGACGGTCGAAAATCGGCTCGCCCAAGCCCGGCATCACGCCTTCGGCGACCACGGTGATCTTCGCGCCAACCGAATCCTGGTCGCGGCGCAACTGGTCCATATAGGCTTCCAACTCGGGAACTTTGTCCGGATCGGGACTGAAAAACGCATTCTGCTCCACCGAGTCCCAGGTCTTGAACGGAATTTCAATCGGACCGAGCTGGCTCATGTAGCCGCGAATGACGATGCCCTGGGTCGCCAGGTACTTCTTGGCAATCGCGCCGGCGGCCACGCGCATCGCGGTTTCCCGGGCCGAGCTGCGGCCGCCGCCGCGATAATCGCGCTCGCCGTATTTGTGGTGGTAGGTGTAGTCGGCATGGGCCGGACGGAACAAGTCCTTGATCGCCGAGTAGTCCTTGGACTTCTGGTCGGTGTTGCGGATCAGCAGGCCGATGGAGCAGCCGGTGGTGCGACCTTCGAACACCCCCGAGAGGATTTCGACTTCGTCGGCTTCCTGGCGCTGGGTGGTGTGGCGGCTGGTGCCGGGCTTGCGGCGATCCAGGTCGCGCTGCAGATCCTCCAGGGAAATCTCCAGGCCCGGCGGGCAGCCATCGACAATGGCGACCAACGCCGGACCATGGCTTTCGCCAGCGGTGGTGACAGTGAACAGCTTGCCGTAGGTATTGCCGGACATGCAGGACGCTCCGTGAAATGAACCTGAATACGTAATGCGCGCCAGTATACGCAGGCTATCCAAGTAGTTCATCCTCGAACCTTATGGGTGACTGTGAGTCCAACCGGCACCTTGATGATGATGGCGTGACAATGCTGCGAGTTCTAGCCTTGAGCCTTACCCTGATTTCCGGCTTCGCCCAGGCCACTGTCCTGCAGCGGCCGATCACCCTGGACACCGACACCGGCGAGCTTTTCGGCTCGTTGCTGCTGCCTAAATCCGACACGCCGGTGCCGGTTGTCCTGATCATTTCCGGCTCCGGCCCTACGGATCGTGACGGGAACAACCCCGAGGGAGGGCGCAATGACAGCCTCAAACGCCTGGCCTGGGTGCTGGCCAAACACAACATTGCCAGCGTGCGCTACGACAAGCGCGGCGTGGCGGCGAGCCTGGCGGCCACCCCTGACGAACGCAATCTGTCGGTGGAGGCCTATGTGGCCGACACCGAAGCCTGGGGCCGAAAACTCAAGACCGATCCGCGCTTCAGCCAGCTGATCCTGCTGGGCCACAGCGAAGGTGCCTTGATCGCCAGCCTCGCGGCGCCGAACGTCGATGCGGCGGCGGTGATTTCCATGTCCGGCAGCGCCCGGCCGATCGATCAGGTCCTGCGCCAGCAACTGGGCAATCGCCTGCCTCCCCCGCTGATGCTGCGCAGCAATGAGCTGCTCGACAGCCTCAAGGCCGGAAAAACCGACGACAACGTGCCGCCCCAATTGCAGGTGATTTTCCGTCCGAGTGTGCAGCCGTACCTGATTTCGCTGTTTCGCCAGGACCCTGCCGCGGCGTTCGCAAAGTTGAAAATGCCGGCGCTGATCATCCAGGGCAGCAACGATATCCAGGTAGGGGTCAATGACGCCCGGTTGCTCAAGGCAGCCAAACCGGACGCCGAACTGGCGCTGATCGAAGGCATGAACCACGTCATGCGTATCGTGCCTAACGACGTTAAACGCCAGCTGGCCTCCTATAAAGATCCGAATTTGCCACTGGCGGCGGAACTGGGTGCGCGCATCCTCGGATTTATTGACGGACTTCGCTCCAGTTAATTTGCTCTCCAGTCTTATGGAAAACGGCCGATAAGCCTTTGTCGCCAGCGCACTGGCTGGCGGCAAGTAGAGCTTGGACAGGATCTCGCCGTTATGACCGATACCCCGACTTCACCCGACACCACCGCTGAAGTAGACGCACCGCCAGCGGTCGAGCTGCCATGGGCGGACGTCGACGTCGAGCACCCCAGAATGCTCCGTCTGGCGCCGCAGCAGACCGATCGCAGTACCGGTGGTCGGCCCCTGCGCTTTGTCGAGTTTGGTTATGCCGAGCGCAACGACAAGGTTCGCAGCCTGATGCGCATGCGCATCACCCTGCCCGGCCAGCGGGTGCGCAAGGAACAGAATCATCTGGACGTGTGGGTCGATCACGCCGAAAAACGCGTACATTTCGGACCCGACAGCGGCCTGCAAATCGAACCGATGAACCGCGGCATCGGCCGCTTCATGGCTGCCCAGGGTATCAACTGGGCGAAGAAGAGATGGCCTGGCTACACCGTCGACGGCACCGACCTCAACAACAAGGATGCGCTGAAGGAAGACACGCGCCTGCGCCGCGATCACTTTTTGCGGGTGCACGGCTTCGACGTGGTCTATGCAGATGCCCAGCATTTGAAAGGCAGCGTCAAAGAGGTCAGGGTCAGCGACTTGGCGGGTGACTGGAACACCGAGAAAGTACAGGTCGTGGAGATTATTGAGGCGGCGCAGATGCTCCAGCAAGCCGAGCAGAATCTGGCCGAGCAGGAAGTCAAACTCAAGAAACACGAAGAGAAGGTCAGCAAATACAAGCGTGAAGACGCCGGTTTGCGGTTCACCATTACGTGTCTGGTGGCGTTTGCGGTGTTTCAGGCGGGGTTGTTGATCTGGATTGCGACGCACCGCTGAGGGCTTTTTGTGGCGAGGGGATTTATCCCCGCTGGGCTGCGAAGCGGCCCCAAAAAGAAGGACTGCTGCGCAGTCCAACGGGGCGGTGCGACGTTTCGCTAAATCCCCTCGCCACAGTAGTCACCTCAGTCAGACGCGGGACGCGAAGAGTGCCTGATGATCGCGGCACTGCTCGGCCGTCAACATGAACACGCCATGTCCGCCGCGCTCGAAGTCCAGCCAGGCGAAATCGACTTGCGGATACAACGCCTCGACGTGAACTTGACTGTTACCCACCTCGACAATCAGCAGGCCCTTCTCGGTCAGGTGATCCGCTGCCTCGGCAAGCATGCGTCGCACCAGGTTCAAGCCGTCATCGCCGCAGGCCAGGCCCAGTTCCGGCTCGTGCTGGTATTCGTCCGGCATGTCGGCGAAATCCTCGGCATCAACGTACGGCGGGTTCGACACGATCAAATCGAAACGCTGCCCAGGCAACCCATCAAAACCATCGCCCTGCACCGTGTAGACACGCTCGTCGACGCCGTGGCGCTCGATGTTCTGGTTCGCCACCTCCAGCGCTTCGAACGACAGGTCGGCCAGCACCACTTCAGCGTTCTGGAACTCGTAGGCGCAGGCGATACCGATGCAGCCGGAGCCGGTGCACAGGTCGAGAATCCGCGCAGGCTCGGTGCCCAGCCATGGCGTGAAACGGTTTTCGATCAGTTCGCCAATTGGTGAGCGCGGGATCAGCACGCGCTCATCGACGATGAACGACATGCCACAGAACCAGGCTTCACCCAGCAGGTAAGCGGTCGGCACGCGTTCTTCGATCCGGCGCTTGAGCAGGTGTTGCAGGTGGGCCAGTTCGTCTTCTTCCAGATTGCAGTCCAGATAACTGTCGGCGATTTCCCACGGCAAGTGCAGCGCACCCAACACCAGTTGACGGGCTTCGTCCCAGGCGTTGTCGGTCCCATGGCCGAAAAACAGATCCTCCCCATGGAAGCGGCTGACGGCCCAACGGATATGGTCACGCAGGGTACGAAGGCGGGAAGTGATCACGACGGTAAACTCCAGAAAAATCGACTGGTGATTCTACCAGTCAAACGGTGTCACGACGACGCAGGAAAAATACCGGGGCAAATGTAGGAATCTTCTGGTTTTTTCACTGGCCATTGAACAAAACACCATACTTGACAACGCTACACGCCAATAACGACGGTGCCTACGATGGTAGCGATTCACAGAAGCGCTCAGCCAGAGGACAATGTCGCAAAAGCCCCACTCGAAGGAGCCCCAGAATGTCCGTTCCACAAACGATGTTTCAACTCAGCGGCCGCGGTTATGCGGCGGCCAAACTGAGTCATGCGACCCTGATCATCATCGATGCCCAGAAAGAGTACCTCAGCGGTCCCCTGGCCCTGAGCGGCATGGATGCGGCGGTCGCGAACATCAAGCAATTGGTGACTGCTGCCCGTGCGGCCGGCCGGCCGATCGTGCATGTCAGCCATCTCGGCACCGTCGGTGGGCTGTTCGACCCACGCGGCGAGCGCGGCCAGTTCATTCCAGGGCTGGAGCCGCTGGCCGGCGAAATCAAGATCGAGAAAATCCTGCCAAGTGCATTCCATGGCACGGACCTGAAAAAGCGTCTGGAAGAGCTGGGCTCGGTGGATCTGGTGGTGTGCGGTTTCATGAGCCATTCCAGTGTCAGTACCACCGTGCGCGCGGCAAAGAACCTGGGTTTCCGCTGCACCCTCGTGGAAGACGCCTGCGCTACCCGTGATCTGCCGTACAAAGGCGGCGTCCTGAGCGCCGAGCATGTCCAGCAGACCGAAATGGCGATCATGGCAGACAACTTTGCCGCCCTCGCCCTGACCAACGACCTGGTCTGATCGGCGGTTCATGAGCGGTGCATGTCGCCGCTCATCCGCAAAAGCCTCTCATATGCCGTAAATGTCTTAGCCTCAGGAACATCCCGGTCAACTTCCGGTCGAAGGGCCGATACCCATTGAGGAAGGTCGGAATGAAGTTATCCGATGGTTTTGACGCTCGCCGTTTGCGGCCAAAAGGCCAAAGCAACTGGCGTTTTCGAATCGGCGCAGCGTTCGCTGCCTTGCTGGCGACCTGCGGCGTGCTGCTGGCGATGGCCGGTGCCGCCAGCCTGTTCGGCCACGCTCCCGCCCTGGGCGAGTTGAACACCAACCGGGCGGGTGCGGCAGTGATCCTGGTCATAGGCCTGTTCGTGCTATACCTCGGCATATGGCTGTGGCGCCGCTGTCGCCGCCGCTCGCGCCAGTCGAACGCGCTGAACATATCCCCACACTTGATGAAAAAACACGACTAAGCGCAAGTCGCAGCCCAATGCCGCGCGTTTTCTCGCGCCCGATTCGCTTCGAGTTGGGTAAACTGGCCGCCCTTCGCGGAGGCTGACATGCAAGACGACGATTTTTCCCTGTTCAAAAGTGCGATCCAAGGCGTCAAGCCGATAAAGCACGATCGCGCCGAAACCGGCAAACCCAAGGCTGACCGCGCGCACATCGCCAAGTTGCGCCAGGCCGCCACCGTGCGCACCGATGCCACCACTGTTGACGGGCTGTCCGATCAGTTCGTCATCGACGTCGGCCCGGAAGACGAACTGATGTGGGCGCGCGACGGCGTGCAGGAAAGCCAGATGCGCAAGCTCAAGATCGGACAGATTCCGTTCGAAGGCAGCCTTGACCTGCACGGCATGAACGTGGAAAAAGCCCGGGAAACCCTCTGGGCATTCCTGGCTGAAGCGACCAAATTCGAAATCCGCTGCGTACGCGTCACACACGGCAAGGCCGTGCGCCTGGACGGCAAGCGGCCGATGATCAAAAGCCACGTCAACACCTGGCTGCGCCAGCATCCGCAGGTACTTGGCTTCACCTCGTGCCAGGCGAAACATGGCGGTGCCGGAGCCGTTTATGTGATGCTCAAACGAATCATGATGGAAGGCCGCGACGAGTAAACCTGATGCGCCGCGCTTGCAGCGTCGTGTCCGCCACCGTACCCTTGCCCTTTGCGTAAAATCCCACAGGTAGTTTCATGTCCCTGGAACAGAATTACACCGCGATTCTAAAGGGGTAAGGCAAAGTACTCAGGGCCAATGAAACCGGGCTCTTCCTTACTTTGGAGTACCCGGTTTTAACCTGCTTTACACGGTCAGTGGTACAAAAATTGGTACAGGAACACGTCCGTTTTTTCCTGCCAACCTGCTTGCATTGCGGGGGAAATCTAGGCATCCTCCGCACGTCATTTTGACAGCATCAGCATTTACTGTTGCTGCCTTAGTACTGGTTGGGCTGCTGACCCTTTGTGTCCAGTGAACACAAAAGAAACAGCAACAGTCTGAACCTCTCCTAGCCGGCCACATTAAGAGACTCGGAGAACAGCAAGGGAGGATTACCTTTGGGTATATCTAATCAAGCTGGTTCAGCAGTTTTGCACAAGCGCATTCGTGCGTTCGGTAGCATGGCCATCGGCTTCGGCTTGATGGGCATGGATCCAGTGTCCGCTGTTGCACTGGCTCTTTTGGCTACCGTCGTCTTGGCGGTGTTGTAAGACTAGGGAGGCCATGTGCACGGACGTGGCCGCCCAGACCCAATCTCCTCGTCGCACTAACTCGCCCTCTTTCAGAATTCTCACACTGCTCCGCCCTACCCCGAAAAAATTGGCCCAGTCATCGACGGCGTCCAGCCAAGCGACAATCCAACACCGCACCCCACTGATGCAGCAGTACTTACGGAAATAGCCTAGAGGGCTTGTGTTTCAAGGATATGCATTGTTGATTGTCTAAAACTCTAGTCTGACTTAGGCGCCTTTCGGACCAATGAAACCGAGCAAGTCCGAGGTAGTTTTAGACAGCTTTTTACCCCTCTCCCGGCGTTCTGCCGATCGAATACCATCACCTTAGCAATCGCTCGTCGCCTGCCTCTCGCAGAAATATCACGCCTCGCTTACTGTATATAAACACAGTATAAGTAAGGCGCGGCCGTGGACCCCTACGAAATCGAAGACACCAGCGAATGGCTCGGCAGCCCGACCAGGCTGGAAACCGTCAAGCATTACGCAAGCATGCTCGAGGAAGACGTCCAGGATCTAAAGCGTCAGCTGCAGGCAGCAAAGGAAAATATTTCCACCTTGGTGGAAATGAACGACCAGCTGTCGACCGAACTCCAAAAGAAGCGGGCATGGATGGCGAACCTGGAAGCGGAAACTACCGACCAGCTTTCCCAGATCCGAAGCCTGACGTTGGTCCTGGATCAAAAAGAAAGGATCATTCGCGAGTTGCAAGCGGGCAATCAGAGGAGGTGAACATGTGCGGACGACTTTCCCAATACGATGGCATCCACGACTTCGTCGCGGCACTCAGCATCCCCAACCCACTGGTTAATAGCACCGGTGACCAACCGTTCGAGCGGTACAACGCCGCCCCGACAACCCAGCTCGCCATCTTTCACCAGGAAGGTGAATACCTGCACGCCGACATGGTGCGCTGGGGATGGCGCCCGCATTGGGCCAAGGACCGCGCAGCACCGATCAATGCCAGGGTGGAGAAAGTCGCCCACGGCCCCTTCTTCCGCGCGATCTGGCCGCACCGGGCCATCATCGCTATCAACAACTGGTTTGAATGGGTAGACGAAGGCGGACCGAAGAAGCAGCCGTACCTAATCCGCCGTCGAGACCGGTCGCAAATCCTGTGCGCAGCGATCGGCCAATATCCGAACGCCAAGCATGAGCCCAGCGAGCACGACGGGTTTGTGATCATCACCGCCGACAGCGCTGGCGGAATGGTCGATATTCACGACCGCCGGCCAGTGACGCTATCACCACAACTGGCCCGAGAATGGCTCGACCCGGCCACGCCAAAGGAGCGCGCCGAACAGATGGCGATGCACCAAGGCGAGCACACCGAGGCGTTCGAGTGGTTCAAGGTGGACCGGGCAATAGGCAATGTGCGCAATCAGGGGCCTGATTTAATCAAGCCAGCCGAGGAAACCGGTTTGTTCTAAGTTGCGGACAGCGATCTCAACCGCTCTTCAGTCGCGGCATCGAAGATGACATAGAGCCGATCAATGGTCGCTTCACTCAACGCTCGAGCCGACTCCAAGCCAAGAACGAACCCCTCAGCTCGTGCACCTGCTTTCGCCGCAACAATCATTGAATCCGCCTGGGCGATCTGAGCAAGAAGCTTGTCGGCTTCGCGCTCAATCTTTGGGCTCAGCTCTACGCCTTCCATTCCACCACCTTTAGTTGAACGATCGACTACAGGATAGCGGCATATGTCCATCGTAGAACTTCCTTGAAGAAGTCGTGATGGCGCGCAGTTGCTTGATCATCCGGAGGCGGCTGGAGGGGATGGCCACTCCATTCTCGCGGTGGTGAACGAGGAGGAAGTACATGGAGCAACAATACTGTGTAAAAACACAGCATTGTACAGCTCGACCTGCCTGTGGGCTGCTGGCGACCAACGGCGCCTCTTATCTGGTGGTGGAGTTGGCTCTAAGGCATGCGATACACTTTAACGCTGAGATTAAAATAAATCACGGAACTGATGATGATCCTTACCCACGAAGAAGCAATTGACGCACTGGCTGAGACCTGCGCAAAGATTCGCCAGAGCCTCGTTGAAAAAGGGCATGAACTTGGCCATGCGCCCTCTCCATCCGAACTGCTAAGCGCCCTGGAAACCATGGAAGAAGACGGTAAGCGGCTTGCACTGGAAGCTAGCCGGCTGCGCTACTCCTTACGCTCGGCTGTAGATAAAGAAGCTAACGCCGGCCCTCGCCCCTGATAGCTCATCATTCCATCGGACGGCGCACTCAAAGCCTCATATTGTAGGTTGCGGCGACCCCGTCCAGCCCCACCATGCTGTTTGTATTTCGTTGAGATCAAAATGAACAAAACTGTCTACACCTTCTGGGAATCTAAGGGACAAGCCCCTGCATACCTGCAACTGTGCATGGAAACCTGGAAAAAGAACGTTCCTGGCATCGAGATCGTGGTCATCAATCACTCCAACTGGGATGAGTTTGTTGGCGATATTTACGACCTGAACAAACTAAAAACTTTCTCGCTTCCGATGCAGTCCGACGCGGTTTCAGCTGCAGTTCTGGCAACTAGGGGTGGAATGTTCATCGACATGGACTCCATCGTAACCAAAGACTTCTTCGAAGACTTCGGCACGCTCGCTCCTCGAAAGTTTGTTGCGTTTGGCAAACCGAATTTGAAAGGCTTGCACGTTGCAGTGATCAAATGCCAATCCCCAGGCAATGCAATCGCTACGGCCTGGATGAACGCCTGCAAGGAGCGCATTGCGAATATCGTTGAGGGCTACAACTGGGCGTACCTTGGCAACGGCATACTTGAGCCATTGATGAACGACAAGCGCTACTTTGACGACTACTTGATCGTTGATCGTTCAGATTACGGAAATATTCTCGAAGCATCGCTAATGAAGGAAGGGCAAGCTAAAGCGGATTACTACAATTTATACTTCAGTGAACACATGAACATCGATACCAACAAAGCAATTGAAGCAGCCAGGTATGGGATTATTTCCCTGCACAATTCTTGGACACCTCCAGACTACAAACAGATGACGAAAGCAGAAGAGGTTTACAACCATAAAGGACTTCTTTCTAGGATGCTGAAAGCCATCCTTGTCGAAGAGTAACTCATATATCGCCCTTGCCTGCCTGGGGAGTCAAGCAACAAGAGCATAACTGTTTATTGCTATGCTCTTTCTGCCGACTGCAAACCCAAACTATGCAAGAACCGTCAGCGCTCGCTGATAGATCGACAGCCGGTCAGCTGCGCCATTTTGGCCGCCGTTGATTCGCTGAGTGATCGCCTCGAACTTCCCGGCGTCCGCCAATTCATTCAACCCATTGCTCGACCAGTACCAGGCAGCGGACAACGCGGCATACACGGGCTGCTCAAGCAGTTCAGGCTTATTCAGCAGGTCCAAGCCCAGGGCTGAGCCGCACGCCTGATAGTTGACCCAGCCCGTGATTTGCACCAGGCCGCGCCCGCGGTACTTCCAGCCGTCACCGGTGACGGCTGGCCCATTGCCCATGCGCGAGGCGTAGACGATGTTCGCGATTTGTTCCGGCTTGCGGGCTGCATCGGTGGCCGTCAGCACGGTGAACCGCTTCGGCCAGGTCCGGATTAAGCCATCGGCGCTGTAGTTTAGGTTTTCGACCAGCGTGCGCAGTTGGCTGGACTCATGCCCGACTTGCGCCAGAAACGCCGCTACGCGCAACAGACCATCGATCTTGAAGCGCGCCATCGCTTCATTCAGCGCAGACCCAAAAACGCCGGCAACTTGGCCGGCGTTCGGGAGGATCTGCAGCAATTGCTGATGTGTAAGGAGCATACTTTTCTCCAGACCTAAAAAAGCCCGCACTTGGCGGGCTATCAAAAAGTTAACGATTATGATTAGCGGGTGCTGGAGGCAACTACTAATGCAGTGTAATCAGTTCAAATAAACCCTACTCCGAATCATCGGCCGTAAGATTCCAATAGTTTGTCAGAGGTATGGCATCAGGATCATCTTTATAAAACGGGCGTGTCAGCGTTAGGTGCGGCCTTTCCCAAGCAATATTTTTACGTACAACTTTTGCCGGAGAGCCAGCAACCACACAATTATTAGGAAACTTCCCTTTTACGATGCTGCCTATTCCGACAACACTTCCTTCCTTAAGTACTGTCCCACCTAGAACTATTGCGGTCGCACCGAGCCAAACATGATCATGGATAACTATATCTTTTGGCATATTTATTCTTTTGCGACTGACAACATCAAACATAGGATGTCCGTCATCCGATCGAATTTCAACCGTGCTCGCTATCATCACATCATTGCCAATTATTACAGAGGACCCTTCAGCGGTTGATATGTACCCAGGCGAGGTAGATGTAACATCAGAGCCTATTTTCACCGTGCAATCTTGCCCTACTCTAATAGTTCCACTGTAACTATTTCGGCCAATATCACACGACCCATTATCGCAATCAAAAGCTATTACAACATTTTTAAGCTTGCACTCTGGATGAAGAACCAATTTATTGTTTTTACCGGAAAATACAACTTTTATTCCAGAGCTAAAAGTAGTGGCCGAGGAGATCTCATTCCCATTATCATCTTTATAATTCTCAACCTTTGTTAAAACTACTTTCAAGGCCCACCCCAAAACTCAAATTACTGGAATTTAATACGCTCGAGCTAGCAGTATAATCAGAACGAAATCCTACTGCCAGTGCATTGGAAGCGTCAGAAAGGGTGACCCGCCGAGTCATGCCATAGCTTATGACGCCAAGATAGCTGCAGAGAAAACACCCCCTCCTAAGCAATTAATAAGACCCTTAGCACTTTTGCGGCTTTCCGAGAAGATCAGCACAATATTGCGCATAGAAAATCACCGAAATTCGTCGACAGGAACTCCGACTATATACACGCATGAAGATGCTATCGCCGACCTGGCAGAAGCCCGCACTGAGGTGCAACAGATGCTGGCAGACAATGGATATGAGGTTTCGGCAGAAGACTTGCGCGCCCCAATAGCTGCCATGGAAGCTGATGGCAAACGCCTACTTACTCTGTCTGGGTTGATGTCCGGCCGCCTGAGAGCCGCCGAAGATCGAGAAGAAAATACAGGCCCTCGATAATAATAAGCATTCCCAGCCTCACTGGCGCCTGCGGGCGCCGCATCTCGGCGCTGTGCCAGCTAAACACTGAAACCAACACTTCCAGCATACGACCGCAGGACAGAAGCTACTGCTGCTGTGTAATTCCGGCCATAGTTTCTCTAGGGCGCGGACGGTTCAGAGCGGGCTTCAGGTCAGACCGAGATACCCAGGCGCAGCATGCGTTTGCGCATGGCGCCAGCCACCAGGTTGATCTCATCGTCAGTCAGGTATGCCGAATAAATCGCGGCGGCCGATATGTCCGCCTCGCCCGAATAGTCAGTCGTGGCGCTGCCGATCCTGAACAGCTTGTCGTTGACTACGCGAGTCGTCAGGTCGGTGCCAAGCTTGCTGACGTTGTACGTCATGTCGCGCGCCTCGGAGGCGGAACCTGACTTGCCGCGCACGCAGAGCAGGCGCCAGGCCGTAGGAGCGCCGCCGACAATGTTCACCAGCTCCAGCTGGTAAACGCCGCCAGGCGATCGAGCGATGCCGGCAGACACCACCGAGCTACCACGCAGCAGGATGCTGGAGCCACCAGACGAGCCCGGAACTGCCGGCGTAACCGAGGTGCCGTTGTAAGTCGAGATTGCCGCGACACCGTCGGCGTTCGAGGTCGGCGTGACCAGGGCTTTGACCACCGCGAACATCGTAATCTCGTCCGAATCCTTGATCGCAGTCTGGATGAAGTTCGTGCTCCCCTTGAAGCGGCCGTGCGTGGCGTAGGCGACCGGGGTACCAATTACGGACCCATTTTGTTTGCCGATCGCCCGGTTCAGGCCGAACCGGCTGATGTCGGTGTCAAAGGTAAACCACCCTTCCAGGCCGCGCGTTACAGGCGGGACAACCTTGGAGTACCAAGGCGCGAGAGTGTCGTTAGAAGTAATGCGAGTGCCCATTGAATAATCCTCTGATCAAATGATGTTAAGGCTGGCGGCGGCGACATAAGGCGCCATCGACTGGAATAGTTCGACGCGGCTAGAGCCGATCGGATGTACTGCGTCCGCCCAGTTGGCGGTGTAAAAGCCGTCTGCATCCAGCGTTGCCTGGCTGTAGGCATACCCGACTTCCGGGTTTGTCATGGCCCAAAGCGGCGCGACAGACAGCTTGGGGTTGGCTGCGACAGGCGCTGCTTTGATCATGGCGTTGATGACCACGGATCGGCCCGTCTCCCAAATCAGGTTGGCGTCAGTGCTGAACGCCGAGGCTGGAAGGGTCCGAATGATCTTCGCGTTCGGCCATGCCGCTTTGATCTGCTTGTGCATCAGCAGGTCGTTTTCGTAGACCTCGGCATAAAGGCTGCCGTCGGTAATGCCCAGGGCGTCGTTGGTGCCCAGGGCATTGATGACTATGTCGGGGGTCTGCAGGCCGAACCGCGACTGGTAGAACGCCGGATCGAACACGTAGCCGTTGCGAATCACGCTCGCGTCATCGCCGCCCGTGGCCGCCCGCAGAAACGGGTTTCGCTCTCTGCGGGCTGCCTTGGTCAAGGCCATATAGGCCGCCTCGCCACCTGGCGACACGACAAACGCCCGATCGTTTTTGCTGTAGGTGAAATCCCCGGTCTTCCATCCGGCGTGGCACTCGCCCAGCGGGCCAGTGATATCCCACACGTCGGTAGTGGATGCCGACGTTTCGATGGTGCCGATGAACTGCGGAGTAAAGCCCAGCTCTTCCAGGAACTGTTTCAGGTACATCGCGCCCTGTCGATCGCCGATGCTGTCGCCGATGAAAAGGATCTTCGGGCTGCTCGGCAGCGTCTGCACCGGAATATTCTTCAGTATCAATGGCATGAACTTTCGGATATTCGGGTTGGCAGCCAGTCGAACGTTTAGGGTCGCTGCCGGCCCATATCCGGCGGCAGAAATACCCACGTAATCGCCGGTTTCATTGGCTGCTGTTGTGTCACTGCTGACCGAGAGCACCGCCTCAGTGGCGCGGGCGCGGCGCCGGTACAGGCCCTGGGAGTAAATGCGGCTTTTGTGCAGGTCGCTGGTCACGATCAGCGGCGAGAAGAGCAAGCCGCCCTGGAATGGCGAGGACAGATCCGGCTCGACGACACTGGAATCCAGAATCCCGCCTTCTTGGTCGGTAATGAAAATGCCGGAGGTTGAGATCCGCTGAAGCTCGAGCTCGCCAACGACGGCTACATCATCTGCAGCAAAAAACGAGACCGCGCCCTCGCTGTCACCAATCCCCGCCTGACCAGCCTCCGAGACGATTTCGATGGAGGGAGTCACGATGCGTTTGGTGGTGATGCCGCCAAGCTTGCCGCCCTCCGGATCGGTGATCAGCAGAATGTCGACCTCTGCTGCGGTGCTCGGGAAGTCCTGGACCAGTCTGTTCAGGCTCGCCACCGCAGCTGCGTTGGCTTGAGCGATCGAATTGACCGCTTCTACCGCATCTTTGTTCGGGTAGGAGTCAACAAAGACCGCAACCCCGGCCTCATTTCGATACAGGTCGACATACAAGTTGCTAGCCGCGCTTAATACCGAGAAGTTGGTGCCAGTTACCGTCCCAACAAGTCCAAGGGCCACACTGGTGTAAGGCATAGAGCCGCCTAGCTGGGTCGCCAGGTTCGCCATAACCATGGCATTGGTTGGGCGCATAACCCCGTCGCCCACATCCATGATCTTGATTTGATCGGACAGCAGCAGTTCGTTGGCTTTATCAATGGTGTCGCTCAGCCGGGCGAGATCCGAAGGTCCGCTCATATTTTCTCCAGGATCGAGTAGGAGGCGGTTTCACAACCGCCGTCCTCTCACGCCACCGTACGTACGGTTCCGTATACGGCGGCTCAAGTTATGCGGCTAAGCCGGTTTATCGTATCCAGTATCGAGACCAGCCCTAGCTGATCCCACAGCTTCTTCGGTAACGCCTGATTCATATGTGACGCCCCCGAGTTCCACCATGGTCCGCGACCATTGAAGGCTGATTTGCAGGCGCGCGCTTCGCTAAGCCCCAAGCGCATCAAGTTGCGCGCCCTCGTAGAGGGCTGCTTCCATTGGCGCCAGATGACGCAGCGAAGTTTATGCCGCACCCACCCGTCCAGCTCCTCAAGGGGGCGCTTGCTCTGACTGAGCTTGAAGTAGCCCGCCCAACCGCGCAGTACGGGGTTAATCCGCTCGATGACGTTCGCCATCTTGTGGCCCCGTGCGCCGCGCAGCAGGTTTCTGAGTCGGTCGCGTAAGCGACCCAGACTCATCGTCGCTACTCTTAACCTCGGTTGTTGATGCCAGCTCATCCCGTAGCCCAAGTAATCACACATCCACGACCCGGCTACTCGGCTCTTTTCCCGATTCAGCGTCAGTTTCAGACGCTGATTCAGGAAACGCTCAACACCAGCCATCACTCGCGCGCCAGCACGAGGACTGCGCACATAAATGTTCGCATCGTCGGCATAGCGCACGAAGCGATGGCCCCGCCGTGTCAGCTCTTGGTCGAGTTCGTTGAGCAGGATGTTCGACAGCAACGGCGAGAGCGGGCCGCCTTGCGGCGTCCCTTCCTGCCGTCGGCTGGCGATCCCGCCCGACATCACGCCGGCCTCTAGATAACGACGGATCAGCCTGAGCACCCGCTTGTCTTCAACCTGACGCTGCACATGGGCCATCAATACATCGTGGTTGACCCGATCGAAGAACTTCTCCAGATCGAGTTCCACACACCAGCGGTGGCCCGCCGCCACATGGGCACGGGCTGTTTCGATGGCTTGGTGGGCGCTTCTGCCCGGACGGAAGCCGTAGCTATAGTCCGAGAACAGCGGGTCAAAGATCGGCGTGAGCTGTTGCAGCAGTGCCTGTTGGATCAGGCGATCCACGACGCTGGGGATACCCAGCTGTCTTGTCCCGCCTTTGGGTTTGGGGATTTCGACGGCGCGTACACCTTGCGGGTGATACTCACCGGCCAGCAACCTGGCCTTGAGGGTTGGCCAATACTGTTCCACGTAGCCCGCCAATTCGTCGACCGTCATGCCATCGGCACCCGGCGCCCCCTCGTTGCTGACCACGCGGTGATACGCACGCTTGAGGTTGGCCGATGCAAGCACCCGCGCCATCAGCGTGTCCGGCTCCGCGTTCGTCCACATCACAGACGTCGCCGATGCCTGCGCACTGCCAGCCGTCGCCCGCGGATTCTGTCCGGAACTAGGGGTCACAGTTCTCCCTCGGAGAAATTTCTGCTTTTCGACATTCGACGAGACTCTGACGCCTACTGGCGGCATAACCTGTTCGGCCCTTGGTGGCAGGGTTATTTGCCACTTACTACGGCCTCGGCTGACTTCTGCACGTTCATCCCGTCGCCTCTCGACGCTCGGTAGCACAGTGGCAAACGTGCAGATCTCCCAGGGTAATTCGCGCGACCTTCCTGCTTATGCCTGTCGGATCTACGTCACAGCGTTCCGTGCAAGTATTGGGCTTTGGCAATTATGGCTACCTTACCCCGCTGCACCGCCTAATCCGCTTCCTGTTCGTCAGGCCGGCATTTTGCCCCGGGCTTCCTTCAGATTCGCAGTCGCCTGCGACACCCTTGCCTTCGGCTAACACTTCCCCTTGCCGGGTGTGTAGAGGACTTTCACCTCCAAGTCACCAGCGTGACCACCACAGCCAAACTGGTTGCGCTTGCGCGCAACGCGCCATGCCTGGCGCACCACAAAAAAGCCCGCACAGCGGCGGGCTATAAAATTAAAAGGCGATCAGCGTGTTCCGTTTCTACGTCGCCCCAGGCCATGACTTCGTGTACCAGCTTTTAAGCTCGCCACGCAGCCTGGAGTTCATGACGCTGAGATCCATCCCCGCCATCATGTCGGTCAGCTCGGCCTCGGAAATAACCGGCATTTCAAAGAGCGACAGGACGGCGGTATATCGCCAGAGGTTGACGCCAACCAGCGTTGGGCCGTCGTAAATGTCCGTGAACTGAGCCTGCGTTGGCATCAGGCCGAGCGGGCTCTTTATAGGGCACATGAACCAGTCGGCCCATCCGATACCCCACTTGCACCAGCCCTCAAACATCCGGGCTTGCTCGGCATTGCACAGCCATGTCACCGAAACTTCAGTTGGCACGCTTCGGTAGCGGCGCCGGTTTCTAGCCAGACCGCTTACAAAGGGCGTGCGCACGATCGGGCTGGTGGGTTTGAAGCCGTAACCGTCGCGCAACGGTAGCGGAATACCGTCAGGCATTATCAGCATGTTTCGCGATCCTTAGTTGTCGGCGAAGTTATCGTCATCCGCATAAACACGCGGGTCGTAGTTGACCGCCTCGACATCCGCCGAGTGATCGCCAGGGTCGATCGACGTGATCAAGACCGGGTAACACCAGCGAGTCGATTCGCCGAACAGCAAGTGCGGAGGATCTATGCCCCATGAGGTGTCGGGTTCAAAGTCCAGCGAGGGGACAGATAGCCGATAGTCGTCCACGCGCGTTGCTGGCCATGGCCCGCTAACGGTGCCATCCGGCCGGCGCAGGCCGACCACATGGGAGACGCCCGACTTCCATGTCAGGACTTCTGGGCTTTCGAGGATCACCGAGCCGCTGCCGGTGGTTACATCCAGCAGAATCGAGCTTTGCCCGTAACCTGGAATGTCGTCAGCCACCGCGTCATAACTGAGGTATCCGCTGTTCAAGGCATCAAACTCCGTGCTGAAGCTGTAGCTTTTATTGCGGTAGACCTGAGCCCGCCGCATACGCCTCCCGATTCGCCAAGCCTTATCGCGGTTGGTGACCCCCTTCAGTTCGACCGTCTGAACACGCAACCCAAGGTCGCCAGGCAGCCTGCACCGAACCGTTTCCGTCGCATGGGTCACCTCGTCGATGTACTTGATGTCAACGCCGTCGTAATCATCGGGCGCAGGCAAGGTGAAGCCTCGTTTGAGTTGTTCGGTCATGTTTTGCGGCGTGTACATATGGCCGATCTGCGTGCGCAGCTCATCACGAACCGGTGTCACCATGCCGCGCTCAAGTGTGAACTCGGCAAAGCCAGCCAGCAGCGCGTCATTGATGCATTCCTTGACGGTGCTGTCATCTTCGACTGCGTAGTCGAAGTGGTCGCCGCGAGCGCTCCAGATGGCGCCATAACGCGCCAGCTCGTCGATATCCATGTCGTCATCGGTGCCGCCTGCCGACTTCATGACGTAGTTCACCCAGGGCACGATGTCGCGTGTCGCTACGGGCTCGCTCCATTCGCCATCCACCAGAACCGGCAGCTTTCTGGTGGCGATAACCGACACCTGGCTCTGCGACTGGGCCGACAGCTTGTCGCCGCCGCGCACATACAGCGCCATCACGGTGCAGTCGTCGTACTTGGTCGGCGCCTTGTCGATCCGCCCGCGCAGCCCGTACCACTGCACACGGTTGAATTTGAAGCTCTCGGTGGATTCCTCGCCGATTCGCCGCACCCGAACCTCGGGCCGCATATAGGTCGGAATGGTGATCCAGTCCGTGTATCCCTGCTGGTCAGGGCTCATCGCCTCGTAAGTAAAGGTGCGGCTCGTCCAGACGCCGGCAGTGGCAATGTCGCGGTACTGGACCTCAACCTTCGCCCAGTGCGAGCGGATGTTGCCGTTTTTCTCGGTGTATCGGACCAGGCCCTGCGGAAAGAAGAAGTCAAATTCGATGCGCCGAACTACTTCACCGGGCGGGCAAGCTGCGAACGGGCCGGCCCAGTCACCCTCGGTGGTCGAGCCATCGAGAACGATGGTGGCCGTGTTGGTTTCAATGTCGTCGAAGCCGAGCCAGTCGGCGTCCTCGGCGCCGGTATCATCCAGGCGAATCACAGTGATCGTCGACGGGCCATGTGCCTCGTTCTCAGGCGTGCCCTCGTCGTCCTCTACCGCGTCACCGGATACCGAGGCGATTCGATACCGCAGATCCCGGTAGCCGATGCACGACCACAGCGTGCCCGTCTGCAGACCTACGACCGGCACGCCGCCGTCGTAAGCCAGGGTGACTTTGGCAGGCACGGCGTCAGTAGCTGTGACCGTCTTAACTCCAGTGACAAACACCGGTGACGAACCAAACACGGTTGACGACGAGCCGCCCAGGCCAAGGGCGACACCGCTGTACGGCGATGCCGCCTCGGCGATCCGCAAGAAGCTGCCGGAGGCGCTGGCAACAAGGCTGGTACTGACCAGGGCAGTGTTTACCGCCGTGACCAGGCCTGCGAGGTTGGTTGTCGCCGTGTTTAGCGTCACCGAATAGGTGCTCGCGCCGCGACTTACCGTGAATGTCAGCGGCGTGACATCGAAGTCGTACCGCGTCGGGGCGGCACTACCGGTGACCCTGGAGGCGCTGCCGGTAACCGCGGGCACGGCCGGAACATAGGGGTCATAGCTCGCGACCACGTAATCTCCGGCATTGGCACCGGTGATCTCGATCTTCATGCCCACGAATGGATTTAGCATCGGGACATGGTCGCCGCTGATGATGGTGGCCGATCCGTCCGCAGGCGCCGTGAACAGGTATGGATACAGAACCTCGATCCGCGCGATCAGGCCGGAATCCCAGCCAACCGGAAACCACCCCGCACCAACGGGTACGGACACCACGTATTCACTGAACTGCACGGTTGCCGCATTCAGCTGCTGTTCGATGTTGGTGGTGGTCGTCAGGGTCAGGCCTGCGCTGCCGGTGGAGGTCGAACCGACCTCGTCCGAGTTGTGCCACCACAAATGCGCGGCCTCGGCCGACACCGATTGGCCTGGGCCGTAGATGGCATAGCTGGCCGTGCTGCCGAGTGACGCGATCGGAGTCCCGCCGATACGAACCTGCCCAGGCGGAATGTAGAACTCGCCCACGCCGATGCAGAGCAGCATTTCCACCCACTGAACCTTGGGGTCATCGCCGAAGTAACGCCGCGTAGGGGTCAGGTAGTCAGGAAAAATCTCGTTCGTGCCCGAACACTCGCGGATCACGTCGCCCAGCTTGACCTGGTTGGCGGTGGTTTTCGCCAGGCCCAGGCCTTTGCCTGCACCTACACCCGACGCGCCCGGAGTGGCGAGCGGCTTCTGCGTCAGCATGATCGCGCCGACCGCCACGATCGCAGCGACGACGGCCCATGCGGCGATCTCCAAGCCCGTTCCTTTCGGCTCAGGATAGATCCGCACAGTGTCGACCGGCCCGAATTCAACCTTCGTCCAGTGCGCCGGATCAATAAATAGACCGTTGACCTCGATGCTGATCGGTGGCGACTCGCGCACCTGGTAGCTCGGCACCTTGGCCACCAACCAGCTTTCGAGGGTCATCACGCGATCGGTCTTGTGGCGCTCCAGCGGCTGGCCCTCAAGTTTGCTCGGATACAGTTCGATCACGGTGATAACTCACTGTCAGGTATTGGTCATGGAATTTGCGCAGCGGTTTGATAGTGGCGCCGGACGGCTTCATCTCCATTCCGTGAAGCCGGCCGTCAACCTCGACGATCACAGCGACATGAATGCACCGCCAGCCACGCCACACGCAGGCGATCGCGCCGACTTCTGGCTCACACCGCTCCATGGCTGCCGCACCCTCGTTCACCGCCTCGGTGAACTCCTTCGGCATGGTGTTGCGGACATAGCCCCAGCTGGGAAGCAGGGGCAGGCCGTAGACCTCATGGCGGACCAGGCGCGCCAGACCCCAGCAATCCAGTCGCGCAGGGCCGCGCCCGCCGTCCTCATAGGAAGCGTTCAGGTATTTCTCGAACATTTAGATGTACCTAAGGCAGGGTGCGAAGGCCAAGGTGTACTTGCGGCGCGGCCAGCCGAGGTTTATCAGGTCGAAGTAGCCAGCATTGAGCTGGACGCTCGGACCTTGCATGAATCCGCTCAGCACTTTCATGCGGTACGGGCGCTCGGCCGGTGTAGTCAGGTCGCTCGATATGAAGATCCGAAAAACCAGCCCTATACTCGCCCGAGCCTCAAGCGCCTGATCGATCATCTGCTGAGCCACGCCCGTCACGTTGTCGATGGCGAAGGTCAGCGTCTGGTTGCCGCTGTTGTCCCGCTTGGGCAGTGCCGCGGCGAACCCCGAGGCGGTGAACTTTGCAGTCACACCGGCCTCGGTCTTGGCTGTGATGTCTTCGAACCCCTGGCAGATGTAGATCGGCGCCGCCCACGGAATGCAGAACAGTTCGAGCGTCGGGATGATCGGATCATTACCGCCAGAGGCATACAGCGTCTCAAGAGCTGTCATCGCCCCACTCTCTTCAGTCCATAGGTTTGTTCAAGTGTTTTGGCCATTTGGCCCTGGGCGCGGATGTTGGAAACCCACATATCGGTGATCTGCTTACCGTCCGGACCAATACTGTTCTGCACTTGGCCGGCGCGGCTGGCGTCTTCATGGATGTTGACTTCGGTTTTCCCCCCGCCGCCTCCGTCCTTGGATACACGCTCAAGGGTTCGGTCAAGTTTCGCGCTTGTTTCTGCGGTGGTTACCCGCTCGCCCTTCTTCAGATTCCAGGTGCCGTCCGCCGGAACGTAATCGATACCGTCGTGCGCCTGCCCATCGATAGAGGCGCCAACCGCAGTCATCAGTACGCCGGCCGCAGCAGTCGCCGCGATTGCAGCACCCGGCGCCACTGCCGGGCCAACGAATGGGATACCTACCATCGCGGTAAATGCGCTCAAGCCTGCCATTGCCACCTGCGCCGCGGCGTAGGAAAGCAGCGCATGACCCATAGACTGGATAAAGCTTGTGGCCAAGTCCTTCGCATCAAGCTTTCCGGTTTCGGCGAATTCGGTCATAGCATCAGTAAGGCTGTTGAATGTGTCCCCGCCTACCTGCTGCATATTCCCGTAAAGGTCCATGCTGGCCTCCGCTTGAGTCGCAAAGCCACTGATGAAACCGGCTGTTCCGTTTTGCTGGAGTTCGTCTAGCTTTTGGTAATACTTCTCCTGCTTTTCCAAACGAGTCTTTAGCGCCGCTTCAAGCATTTCGGTCTCACGATCGTAAACCGAGTCGGAAATATCATTGCTTTCGTGCCGCTGACGCAGTTCTTCCAGCTGATCCTGATAATCCTGCTCGATGCCAAGCATCTCCTGCGCTCGACGCTTGACCTCGTCGGTGTCATACGCATTAAGAAACGTGGAATCGAGCCCGCGCTGATCAATTGTTAGCTGCTGATCTACGTTGTATTTGAACGCCTTGACGTCCTGGTCATCCTTGTTGGCCTGCTGTAACTGGATACGTTTGTCGAGTTCCTCGGCCAGCCCCTTAAGTCGCTCCTTCTGCAGGTCATTCAGGTCGGAAAGTTTTCCGGACTCGAACTCAAACTGAAGCTGTGCAGCCTCAGTTGCGTTGTTCCTTGCATCCGTGGAGGTGTTGATCAACTCAATCTGTCTCTTCAGATCCGTCTCGGTTGCGTCGAACGAGTCTTGAATCTTTTTGGCAGCAGCGGCAGCGTCCGAAGCTGCTTTTTTGGAGGCTGCAGCGGCGGCTGCGATAGCAGCAGGATCGACATTGCTTCCAGTTCCGGGGGTGATGGCCTGTGTAGTTTTAGCGACCTCAGCTGCCGCCTTCTTGGCATTGGCTACATATTCCCTAAACTTGTCACCCGCAAGAGGAGCTGATAACGCCTCATTGATACCGCCCGCAGCTTGAGCTGCTATCGAGAAATTTAAGGAGGCCTCATCCCTAAGCCGAACCGAGTCTGCAATGAATTGGTCTGAGGTCTCCCCAAATGTGATTGTGCTTATGCCTTTTGCTACGTCGCTCATCAGCGATGACATGTGCGCGACGGCAGTGGCATACATGCCAACCAGGGTGTTGGCTGTGATATCGAAGACCCTGACGATACCGTCACCAGCGCTGACGATAAACGCCGTTGCCTCCACCAACTTGTCACCGAGCTCTCCAACTTGCCCCTTGAGCCCACCTGCATCTTTGGCGCTCTGGTTCACGTCTTTTGAAAACTGAGCCAATACCGGCAGAAACTCGGCGGCGAGCATTGTCTTAGCCGATGTCAGGTATTGCCCCAGCCCGGAAAGCTCTACGCCGAACTGCTTTGCCGCGGCGATGGTTGTTTCATCCATCACCACACCAGCATCCAACGCTGCCTGGCCGAGCTCATCAAAAGCTTTTCCGTTATTCCGAAGCAGTGGCACCAGCGCCGTAGAATCGTTGGCAATGGCCTCCATATAGAAGGTCATCTCCTGCTGGTTGACGTTCGCCTTTTCCAAGCTGGTGACGTACAGAGCCAAAGCATCTTTGCTGTTCAGCTTCTTGAACTGCTCAGCTGTTACGCCGACCTTGGGCGCAATATTGGTGAAGAAGTCCTGCAGTTCACCGCCACCTGTGGAGAGGAAGTCACCAACCTTGTCGTTGACGTCCTTGAAGATGTCGGAAAGCTTGTCCTGTTCGACTCCTACACTGCGTGCGCCAGCGGCGTATTTCTGAAACTCCGTTGTTCCTAAACCTGCCAAGGCTGCTTGATTGGATATTTCTTTGGCAGCACTGGCAGAAGACACGACCATTGCGGTCAACACTGCCGGGATGCTGCCGATTGCAACACCAACCCCTTTTGCCAGGTTGTTGAACGACTTTCCAATCTCAGCGTTGCGCTTCTTCGCCGCCTGGCTTGCCTTGTCCAAAGGACCTGTGAAAGCACCAATTTTAGCGACCAGGTCGAGCGTAAGTGTGCCCAGTGATTTCGAGGCCATTCATTTTCTCCGGGCATGTAAACGTTAAACCCACGACTCCATGGCCTGCTCCAAGCTGATAGGCGCCTCAACCTCGTGAGGCATGAAGTCATAGATTTTGTAACCACCGTCCTTGGTATGCGTGTTGGCATGCAGAGTGGCGAGCAACGCCCCGGCCCTTTCCACCCTCATGCCGACATTGAGGGATCCGCGGAGATTTCGGTATTTGACCCACTGCCGGAATTCGACAAGGCTCAGCCTTTCCTTGGCTTCCGCGATCGTGGAGCCGAGCGTGATGGCGAGTTCGTGCCAGAGCTCGTCGGTGAAGGTGAGCTCATCGTCTTTCCCATGTTGTTGACCTCAGCGATCACCATCATGAGGGCAACTGTCAGGCTCCCATCAAGCGCGCCCAGTCGCTTGGTCGAGCCCGGATCCTTGGCAAGTTCGGCGGGGTCTAGCGGGCCGTCAGTGATATCGAGCACAGTGAAGACCGGCTTGCCCTGCTCGTCACAGATACTCGCGGCGATTCGACCGGCGTAGTTATCGTGCCGGCCGGTGGCCGATAACACGTCGTTTACCGCTGTTTGGTAACCGAGCGGCCGGACGAAGACAGTGGCGACCAACTCCGTCTCGCCCTGCTTCCACTTAATTTCCCGCTCAACTGGCCGGCCGGTGAAGGCACCCGCCTGAGTAAGTGCTTCTAAATTCAGTTTCATAGCTGCCCTTAAGCGGAGGTGGTTTTACGAATCCAGGCGGAACCGCCCGAACGCTGAATCGACGCGGCGGTACTCACCACGGCATTTGCTGCGAAGTCGAACGGAAAGTCAGAGACGTAACCCTCGAAGACGTACCAAGTACGAGTTGCTGGCAGTTCGAAGTCGTCGCCCTCGGTGTTGAGAGTCGGCAGAGCAGTCGGTTTACCGGAAGAGTCTTTGGGACCATCCGACCAACCCACAGCCCACTTGATGGTGGTCTCGCCATCGGCTTCGGATAGCTGGTGAAGCCGGATATGGCTCGGGTTCGCGGGGTCAGCATTGACCGTTAGCGATGCTTGGCCAGGAGTGCGCAGCCCCTTTTTATAGGTTCTTTCGGCAGCGCTCAGGCAAGTATCCTCAATCGGATCCGCAGGGTTTCCGCCCGGGTTGAACGCAGTCGCGCACTCAACCTCCATCACGGTCAACGGGCCAGTACCGGTTAAAGGCGGCACCAGAGCAAAAATTTGAGTTCCTTGAGTAAGGATCGACATGGCGTTCTCCAAATGTCGGCCATAAAAAAACCCGCACATGGCGGGCCGGTATTGAGGTTCTGCTATCTGGGTACAAGCCAGTCGATGTCGAAGCTCGACCGGTAAAGATTTGTCTCTGTATCCTTGGTCTCCCCACCCCACCGGACCACATTGGCCTTCAGCTCGATGGCTCGGGTAATCGCGTCGGTGACCGCCCTGGCTGAAGTGCCGGTGCCCGCGTACACGTCAACCTGCAGCGTGAACCCATCCAAGTCTGGGCGGCCGGCCAGGTAGTTCTCCGGGCTGCCGGTGATCAACTGCCACACGGCATATGGTTTAACCACGCCCTCCGGCGCCTCGCCGAAGGGATACAGCCGATGAGGTGTTTCGCCGAGAAGTGCGCGAACACCGGCGTCAGCCGCGCATACTGCGAAAATTGGTGCTGCTGGCATCAGCTACTCCCGGACGATTTTGCCGCGCGCTTTATCGCGCGGTCGATGGCTTTTTCGTATTCGGTTATGAAGATATCGGTAGCCTCGGTAATGCTCTGCGCCAAAGCCGGTCGCATGAAGGGTCGAGCCGCAACATGGGCGGTCCCAAACTCAACAAAGCGCCAATAAAAGGTATCCCCGCCGGGGTTGTCATGGCTGCCACCAACCTCGTAAGTGCCGCGCCTTCCACCCTTTCGTGTATGCATGTTGTTGTACTGCTTAGCGCCACCCAGGACGCCTACCCGAAAGCCCAAATCGCCGCTGCTTTTAAATAACTTCCCGTTCCACCGGACGGTGATGTTCTTGGAAATATCTTCGGAAGTATCCGGATCGTTGATCCGCCGAGCGCTTTCCTTGACCTTCTCGGAAATGAAAGCGGCTGCCTTCCTCAGAGCCGCCCGCCCACCTTTACGCTTTAAGTCGTAGCTGACTGCCCCAAGCTTCGACACCAGAGAGTCAATACCTTGCAGCTGGAACTCCACGGTGTCAGCCATCGTTCACTCCCTTCGCCACCAAGATCGTCAAGTACTCAAGACCAGACACAGGGTCGGGCATTGGCTCGCCCTGAATGTCATAGACGTCGCCCCGGTGCAGGATGCGCATCGTTGGCAACACGCCGGGGCGGTAGCGGATCACCATGCGCCCCGATGCTTCGGACTGGCCCGCCTGCGCCGCGATCAGGTCGCGAGCGCTGAGCGGCTCTACCGAGGCCGGGACGCTCTCCCACACCGGAACCCAACCTGGCAGCATCTCACCGTTTACCGGGTCTTGAACCATCCCTTGTGCTTGGAAGGTGATCCGGTGTCGCAACGCACCGGCTCTCACGGTGCCACCACTGGATCAGGCGGACCAGACCAGTTTCGAGAAGACCAGAGCAAAGATTCAACCGCCATCGGCACTTCGGCTGTGATCGTGCCGACCACCACCGCTTCCCGATTCGCATAGGAATGCCCAATCAGCAGCAGTAGCGCGGCCTTGAAGCTGGCCGGAAAGTCATCGATCTCAAGAAGCTTGGGGTTGTCACAAAACCAGAGTGCCCAGGCTAGCGCTGACTCTGCGTACAGAGCGATGAGGTCATCTTCATCCTCATAGTCCAGACGCAAGTGCTTGCGAATCAGCTCGATGGGGAGCAGATCAGCAGCGGCGACGGTCATTTTTTGGCAGCCTTTTCCTGCGCCTTGGCGTCTGCTTCGGCTTTCACCTTGGCTTCTGCTTCAGCCTTTTCCTTTTCGAGAGCTTCGGCCTTGGCCTCTTCAGCCTCAGCCAGAGCCTTGGCTTCGGCTTCATCGTCGACGTAGATGGCCAGCCCCATGCCTACCAGTGCTTCTGCGATGTCATCAGTCACGGAACGAGTTTCATGCTGATCGAAGGTGCCGGCGTTGAAATGCGAAAATTGTTGCAGCGCGCGAATCTTCTTCATGCTCAACCCGGGGCAGTTTCCTGCCCCGGTCCTATGGTTATGGCGTTGGTACGGTGAAGGTGCCTTTGATGATCGCGGTCGGACGGTAGTGCGTTACCGCCAGGCGCTCTTCACAGAGGATGGTCAGCATGTTCTTCACGAAGTTGTCGCGGTCCTGATTGCTGATTTCAATGGTCGCATCCATGCGATCCCAGATCTGCGAGGCCAGGTCGAAACCACCGACGGTGAAGGTACCTTGGGCCTGGGCCTTGGTGGCCACCACTGGCAAGCCCCACATTACCTTGGCGGCGAATGCTGCAGGACCGCCGAAGATGTAGCGCCCTTCCGCATCCTTCAAAAGAGCGATGGCGTGCCAATCGCGCGGGTTGAGGATCAGGCCAGAGGCCTCAAACTCGGACTCGCTGGTTTGAAAGATCGCGTGAGCAACCTGATCGGCACGGGTGTCGCCGGTAGCGTTGAGCCCAGTGTCATAGGCGGTGGCAACCTTGTTGAGGCCGATCAGGTTGTCGCCGGTACCGTCGCCATTAAGCAACTGACCTTCTTCCACCAGGTCCAGGCCAAACAGCAGGCGACCATTAACGTACGACTCCAGCATCGGAGCGTCGTCCATGATCTGGCGAGACGCCTGAATCCAGTGAGCGATGGTTCTGACGTTGGCTGTTTCCTTGGTGAAGGTCAGTTGCGACTCAGGTTTGAGCGCTCCTTCAGCCACTGGCGCAGCGCTGTTGGTAAACACGTTCTCGCGTACGTATTCAATGGCGTTCGATGTAGTCCGACCTTGGGCAAGCAGGTCGCGGATGGTCAAACGACGCAGGCCGGGCATCAGGATGCCAGGGTTCTGTTGAGGCTGAACCAGGGCTCCAGCAGAAGCGGCACCAGATCCCAGGGCCTTGCTGAAACTTTTCACATCAACCTTGCCGGTACTGGAGCCGTTCCAACCTTTCTTCAGGTCTTCGGCGGCGCGCTCGGCAAAGGATTTTTTGGTTTCTGGGTTGTCGAGACCTCCGGTGGCAAGTTTCGATTCCAGGTCAAACAGTCGGGTGCCGGCTGTCTTCAGTTCTTCCTGGACGGTCTGCAGATCAGACTGCAGCTTTTTGCTGATCTCACCGGTGCTGGTGATTTCTTTCTTCTGCGCATCGAACAGATCGGTCATGTTCTTTTGCGCGTCTTCGATCGCCTTTTGGATCTGGGCCAATTCGGACATGGTTATTTTCCTACAGATGGGAAGGACTTGATGCGCTCCAGGAGCGCGGTGATTTCGCCACCTTCGGAATCACTCCGAACTGCGGACTTGAACCGGGCAATAAAGCCCAGTGCTTGCGACTTCGATAGACCAGCCGAATCCCTCAGCCAGTGCTCTACATCGCGAATGGTGGTAATCGCCTCCATGCTTTTCATGGATTCGATGGTCGCCTGCTCGTTGGCAGGGAAGGTACAAATGCTGATCTCGCGCAGTGCGGCGATATTTTTGAAGGCACGACCGGTGGCGATTAAGTCAAAGTCGTCCTTCATCACTGTGAAGCCGACCGACATGCCCTCAACCGTTTTGTGCTCCATGGCTGCACGCAGGTCATTTGAGACTGAGAGCCCGGGTGTCAACTCGCCGCGGACTATCAGACCCTTGCTGTCCTCCTCAAGTGACTGCCACTTTCCGACCGGGATTTCCCAGGTCTGGTGGTTGAAGAACATGCCGACCTGTCGACTTTGCGTTGCCAGAGTTTTCTTGTAGGCACCCGGAAGGATGATGTCGCCGTCCGAGTCGATGACGTCAAAGACACTGGCGTACCCCTCGAAAACCCCTGCCTTTCCGTCCGAAGAAAATTTGATTTCGGACTCGGTGAAGGCCAGCGTCTTTTGAATATTTGACATTGGATAGCTCCAGAAAAACTAAACCCCGCTCGGAGCGGGGTTTGGTTTGCCAAGTTGATCAAGCGGCACGTTC
This sequence comes from Pseudomonas sp. LBUM1649, assembly GCF_059716155.1. Taxonomy (NCBI): domain Bacteria; kingdom Pseudomonadati; phylum Pseudomonadota; class Gammaproteobacteria; order Pseudomonadales; family Pseudomonadaceae; genus Pseudomonas; species Pseudomonas sp. LBUM1649. The sequence goes on along the minus strand of NZ_CP166807.1, from coordinate 2,154,745 downwards.
TGTGACTGTCGCGTCGCGACATCGCCACCAGGAAGTTTTGGCCGGTTGTTGACTCGGCGGCCTTCGTTCGGTGTCAGCAGGCCTGTATCGATCAGAGTTTTCAGGTAGTTCGCCCGGGCAGTTGAATCGCCACTCAATAGGCCGTCGCGATTGTGCTCTGCATGGATTCGGCCCAGGTCTGCGGGCTTCACAAGCCAGCGCAGGATGCACCCCTCCCAAATCTCTAAGTACGGATCAAGAGCGTACTGAAGAAACCCCAGGTTTTGCTGCTCGATGCCGGAACCCCAACTCGTGGACTTCTCAACGTCTCCTACAAGGTGCGGCGGTACACCAAAAAAACGGGCCAACTCACTGACCTGAAACTTTCGGGCCGCCATCGTTTCTGCGTCCTGCGGACTCACGCCGATGGCTTGGGTGGTGAAGCCACCCTCAAGTATCCATAAGCGCTTCTTCACCGGGCCGCCGGAGATTTCCTTGAAGTTCTCCTCCACCTGGGCGCGCTGATCCTTGTTAAGGACCTTGCCCTCACCAGTCATAAGTAACTGGGGAGACTTGGCACCGTTGGCATAGAAGTCGCGCTGCTGGTCTTCCATGGCTACAGCAACGCTCGCTGTTTTAGCAGCGAAGGCGATCGGGGAAAGCCCGACAAGCCCGTTGAAGCCGAAGCCTTTGAGATGGAATATTTCGCTTTGCTTAAAATCTGCGTACTCGGTGTCTCGGCGATATCGGTAGATTATTCGCTTCCCTTCGAGGCGAACGTCCATGTTCACCGACATCAGTGGAACAAGACTGATGACATCGCCGGCGCCGTTGCGCTCGATGAGGGCGTATGCGTTTCCGTAGTAACAAAGCTGCATCGTCATCGCGACGCGGAAGTCAAAAGCTGTCATGAAGTCGTTTGGCCGATACTTCAAGAGCCGGGCCAGCGGATTGTCCAGTCCAACCTTTGAACGGTCCTCACCCTTTGTTTCGAACACGTCCAGGGGCATGCAGGCCGTTACGCTCGATATAAGCCGCACGCAAGCAAACACCGTGGAGATTTGCAATGAGCGCTCGTCTGTTACAACGGAGTCGCCAACCTGGCCGGTGGCGGATACCGGCCCCGTCTGCGACCCCTTGTTAGGCGTCGCCAAGCGTCCGCCGACAAAGAAGCTCGCCATGCGCGCCCAGAAAGGGCTGCGGGTGCGCAGGTCAATGCTGTAGTCGGTGTCTGCCATTACATGCTCATCGGTCTGGAGAGGAAGTCGTCGACAGAGCCTTGGACATCCGCATTCGCGAGTATCCGGCCTATCGTCATGATCAGCGCCACCGCGCCATCTATCTTGTTGTCGTCGCCCTGCTTAATCGGGCGGACAACATCATCGTTGCCGGGCAAGTTCTTTCCGATCACATTGCCAATACACCAGGTCATGATCGGGTTTCCATCATGATGAAACCGGCCGGCGGCGATGGCCGCCTCCAATTCCTTCATGGGGTCCGACATGTTGGTGTAGTTCTGTGTGATGGTGATCGGGTTGAAACCCTCATCGTCGAGGTCATGACTCAGGCCCGTTGCGCCATGGGGGTCAATTGGGGACTCCCGCAGCGGCGCATGGTGATTGGCTTCCTTCGTGTCCTCGAGGATTTCCCGATAATCGATCTCGGCGCCGTCCGTGACCTCCAAATGACCGGAGTTTATCCACGCCTGGAACCGCTCCGACATGCGTTTGTTGTCGCTGTTGTAGACGGTGTCGTACGGAACCCAGAACTTGGGGCCGACGCTGTAGTAGTGGGTCCTGCCGTCGATGACGCGCCAGAACAGACGCGCCCGAGAGTTCATGTCCAGCTTTCGCGCCAAGTCGAAGCCAGCGTTCCACTCCTGACCCTCGAACTGCTCCAAGGTCAGGGTGGTGTCTTCGCAGGATTTCCAGTCTTCCATATTGAAGAAGCCGGCCTTCGCGCTTACCCATAGGTTCAGGTGCTTCGTTTTGAATGTGTTGGTGAACCGCGCCGATCGAATCGCCCGGGCCTGCTGGCTCTCCAGGTACTCCTGGAACACCGAAACACCGTGGTTCGGATTGGCCTTGGCCAGCATTTTCGGATCGGTCCAGTCGTCACCCTCGTCGAGCGTCCAGATCCAGCCGAACAATTCATCGTCCGGCACCGTGCCTTCGAGCATCTCGATGACCTGGCGGCGCTTGTCGTAGCACGGTCCCTCGATATCGGCGCCGGCGGTGGTGATGATGAACATCAGCGGTTGCCGCCGGGCGCCCATGCCAGTGAGCATGGTGTCGTACTGGGCTGAGGTTGGGTGCTCGTGGTATTCGTCGACGATGGCGCAGCTTGGTGAAGCGCCGTCGCCCGGGTTGCCAATCAGCGGCTCGAACCGGCTGAAGTCGGACGGGATATTCATGTTCGAGGCGTTGACCTCGATGCCCGCAGCCTTCATCAGCATCGGCGACTTGCTGACCATTAGCTTCGCTGGGCGGAAGACTTCCCACGCCTGCTTCTCAGTGGTCGCGCCAGAGTAGACCTCGGCGCCGAACTCGCCGTCGGCTACGAACATGCTGATGCCTACGCCGCCGGCCACCACCGACTTACCGTTCTTGCGCGGCACTTCCCAATAGCTTTCGCGGAAACGGCGGTGCCCGCCTTTCTTCTTGACCCAGCCAAACGTGACGGCCAGGCCGAAGAGCTGCCACGGCTCCAGGCTGATCAGCTGTCGCTTGAATGCCCATTCACCCTTGGTGTGCGGCAAGAGCTGGATCAGCTTCAGCTTCTTCTCGGCCTTTGCCGGATCAAACTTGTAGCGATACCCGCGTTTGCGGCTGGCTGCCAAGTCATCGAAGTGACGCTGGACTGCCTGGTGAATGTAACGGCAGGCCGGGACCTTTCCACGGAGCAATGACCGACCCCACGCCATCGCCTTATCGACGTTTGGATGGGCAGATTTGGTCATCAGCTACTCAGTAGTTTGGCGAATTCGTTGGTTTCTTTCTCCTTGTTGCCGCCGATCAAACGCGTGCGGCTGGCCGGATCAAGGCCGAGCATCGACCCGAAGGTCACCATCTGGCGCATCGTTTCGTTGGCAGCGGTCAGCGCAGGATTCTTCATCGGGCCGCCGGTGGCACCGGCGACCACGATGCCGTTATCCCGCACCGACTCTTGAGCCATGCGCCAGTTGTCATAGGCGACGCAGAAGGCTTCGACGTTGTGCAGGTCGGTGATCGCAACCACGTTCTCGCGCAGCAACTCCGGCACGACCATATTCCACATGGTGGCCGCGCGCTCGCTCAGCCACTCGGGTGGATCGATCTCGGTGATCTTGGAAAACTGGGGCTCGGCCTTGTTGAGGGCACGCTTGCCCGGGTTCCCGGCCAACTCTTTCTTGGCCGTCGGCTTGGGTTTGCGACCACGGCCGGCGACCGTGGCGGTGCCTCCCATCGCGCAACTCCTGATTTTTTAATTTCGCGGTCGAGCAAGAAGGGTTGAGGGCGCGGTCTAGAAGCCAAAAGGCCCAGACTTTCGACCCTCCCCCTCCCTCTTAGCGCGAATCGCTCTCATTTGGTCGATTTTCACCGTTTTTTCGGGGTTTTTCTGCTTTCAGCGCCTCGCATTGCCGAATCCGCCGTCTTCGGCGGCCGTCTTGGCCGAGTGGCACGGTCCGCACAGGCTCTGCCAGTTTGTCTTGTCCCAGAACAGGACCATGTCGTTCTTGTGCGGGATGATGTGGTCTACATCGGTGGCCACGACCACCAACCCGCGGGCCGAGCAATGCCGACACAGCGGATACTTGGCAAGGAACCCAGCCCGGGCCTGTTGCCACTTGTAGTTGTAGTGACGCTTGGTGCTGCTCTCCCGAGGCTTGGCCCTGGCCGCGCTCTTGAGTAGGTGAGCATGATCGTCACAGTAGCGAGGGTTGCGAGTGAGCGTGTTGCAGCCCTGAGCGTTGCACGGCTTCTGTGGCCTCAGCGGCATGGCGAACCATCCATGTAGGTTGCGGGCATTGCGTCAGGGTCTTCGTCCTGATCCTCTGCCAGCGACTGGATCAGCACCACCTGGTTGTGAGCTATCTGCCTGAGCAGTTCGGTCTGCTTCTCCTGCTCGATCAGCATCCGCTCCCACAAAGAGTTCACGGGCTCGCTCATACCCAACTGCACTCCACTTCTTTATCCACTCGCGCCGGGCCGCGCATCCAGTGCACGCCATCACCGGTCACCTACTTGGCCAGCTTCGGTTGGAGCACAACGCGGGCAATCATCACTAGGAGGCCCAGCACGCCATAGGCGATCGGAGGTAACACTGCCTGAAGCGATGGCATCAGCTGCTCAGCCACGCCAAGCGCAGCGATTGCACCGCCAGCTTGAACGCTGGTCATGCTCAGCGCTCGTTTCCAGTTGTCGATCAGTTGCATGGGTCGCTCCTACGGGTTCTGTTGTTGGTGGACTGCGGCGGATACGGTCTTGCGTAGCTCGGCAATATCAGTTGCCAGTTCGGCCAGATCCTTGTCACGGCGCTTCTCGGCCCACTTGAACCAGGCGCGGACCAATACCCAGGCAGGCAGCCCGCACACAAAGATGATTCCGCCAATGGCGATCATTCCCGCGTCGTCGTTCACCCAATGGGCAATGCCTAGCCAGCGCACCACGAACGCCCCGCCGCAGATACTCGACACCGAAGTGCTGATCATGGCGACAGTGAACTCGCGAACGGTCTTCGGCAGCGTCATCGCCATTACGACGACAGCGGCCAGCACGGCCACGCATCCAAAGGCTCCCAGCTTGTACAGCGCGATACCGCCAGCAGCGGTGAGTGGGCCGGGCTCGGACATAGATTGATATCTCATGGCGCCTCAATATCTCGGCGGGTAATTAATCCGGCCTCCGTGCATGGCCCCGCCGTAGCGATTAAGGGATGCAAAGTGCCGAAAACGAGAAAGCCCCGCACGATGGCGAGGCTTTGGGGTAGATAGCAAAAAGCCCAGCGGGCGGCTGGGCTTTGTGTGTCGTCTCTCATAACGCGCAAGATCGACATGATGGGGCTAATTTATGATCATTCCGCCACTACGTCAAGCGGCGTCAATGAAGATCTGTTCCCGGTCGAATATTTCGGTTGCGTGGATGACTGCGGCCTCTTCCAGCGACTCCAGCCGCTTGGATATGCCGGTCTTCCAGCGGCGCCGGGTTGACTCCGGTTTACCCTCCGTATCCCAGCTATTCATGTCGTAGAACTCGGTGGGCAGCACGATCATGTCTGTGGAGCGCTTGCCTACCTGAACTCCTTTCAGCTTCGGAATAGCCCAGGCCGTGAGTGCCTTATAGATGAAGAGTTGCGGCGCCGGGGACGTGGTGCGCGCTACTAGGCGGCCAATAGCGGCAACCTTGTTGGCCTTGTGCGTCGAGTACTTAGCTACGAGCACGTCCCACTGTGCCGGCTCAAGCTGACGATGCAGGAGCGCATAGAGGCAGCAGTCGTAATCGAACTTATCGCGCACGGACAAGGAACAGCCAGTGCCGCCCTGGCGCAAGTCCGCGTCGATCAGCTTTTGCCAGGATTGCTTCGTGCTGTTGTCGATGTTGTCGGCGGCCAGTACGCGCACCAGGGTGCCCATCACGTCTTTATAGATGCCCATCGCTCAATCCCCTGTGAAGTTTGATCCGCCGGCACCGCGGCGGTTGTTCTGTTCGTACTGCGCGGCAGGGCCATTCATCAGCACCGGGCGCTTCAACTGTTCGATCTGGTGGTCGGCAGCCTGGAGACGGATGCTCAGCTGCGTCACCAGCACCTCCAGCGGAAGCGCCTCGCCGGTTTCGGCAGTGACCCAGCCCGATGCATTGCACTGCACGCAGGCCAGTTCGTGGAATACGCCCTTGATGACCGCATGCCCACGGCATGCCGGACACTTGGCCAGGTCGAGTTGAGCAGCGCGGAAATCAGGGCCGTGCATTTTCATCATCCACCCACCTTCAGGCCTTGATCACGAAGTGACTTCTCCACCACTTCGCGAGCCCACAACGCATCTGGATCGCCAAGGGCCACAGGAAATGGGTTGGTTATGCACAGAGTTTCACGAGAGGCCTGCCAGGCTTCCCATCGGGCGATGTACCGGGCCGCCCGATCTCCAGAGCAGCAAGCGACACACTGCAGGATGTAATCGCCCGCATGGCCAACCTTAGGCTCCCAGCACATTCCGCTCGGAACCGGGAAGCGCTCCTCGAACTGGGCGCGGGTTTTGTCTCTTTTCATCATTTTTAAACCTCGCCTATGGTTGATTCTTGATTGGCCTCGCAGGCCTTATTTTCTGCGGCTTCCAGCGCATTACCGGAATCTCCGAATCTAAAGCCGGTCAATCCGTGAATCAGGTTTAAACCCTTCTGGTCTAGATGGGCATGCCACTGCTCGAGGGCATCACGCTTGCGCCCCATCACGTCCGACTGGATGTACACCTTCACGTTGTGACCCATGGCGTGGTTGATCAGCAGTTCACCGATCAGGTGGTCGATGCCGAGGTCTGCCCAACCGGTACGGGCCACCTTGCGCAGGTCATGGCTGGTCCATTCGCCCTGCCCCAACCGGGAGAACACGGCGCTGGCCTGACCTTCACTCAGGGCCTTGCCGTTGCGTGCCGGGAACAGGAACTGGCCGTCATAGCTTCGGGCGTATTGGCCCTCGCGGTACCGCATCAGCAGCGCGCACACCTGCTCGGTCAATGGCAGGTGATGCTCGACGCCGGTTTTGGTGTGCTCGGCCGGAATGAACCACTCACGTTCGGCCAAGCTGATATGCGACCAGCGTGCTTGCCGGGTTTCGCCGATGCGCGTGCCGTGGCAGAGCATCATCAGGGCGAGCATGGAATCCAGCGGCGCGGGCTCCATGACGGCGGCCAGTTGCTCCAGAAGACCCGACAGCTGGACCCCACGTAGACGCGACGGCTTGATCCCGACCTTGGCCTTGGAGAAGTCGTTGAACTTGATGGTCGCCATCGGGTTGGCCGAGATCAGCCCCAGCTTGAACGCCTGGCGGAAGGCCAGGGCCAGCAGCTGGAACACTGAGCGCACGTAGTCGATGGAAATGCTTTCCTGCAGCGGCCACATGAGCTGGCTGTCGAGTGTCGCCTTGTCGATGCCGGTCAGTGGCAGGTCACCCAGGCGCGGCATCAGGTGACATTTGATGGCAGAGGCGCCGGTCTTCTTGCGCTTGCTGGAGAGGTTGCGGTCGCGGGACATGCGCTCTGCGTACCAGGTCAGCAGCTCGCCGACAGTGGCCCACTTCGACAGGTTCGCGCCGGTCCCGGCTTCCAGCCGCAGGCGGATGGCCGGCAGCGCCGCGACCACCTGCTTGGTGTTGAGGTCCGGGAAGGCGCCTATTCGCTTCCACTCACCCTTCACCACCAGGTACCAGGAGGCCCGTTCGCGAGCACGGGTGAAGCGCAGGTACAGGCCGCGGTTCTCGATGTCGCGCAGATCCCGGACATCGCCGACAGCCTGCCGTTTGATTTCGGCGTCGGACATCTTCACGGCGGCGCTGGTCATGCGGCCACCACTGTAGGAGCGAGCCGAAGGTAGGCGCGGATCTGCTCCATCGTGTCGAAGTGCCCGCGGCACACCACCGCCAGATACCCCTGAGCATTGAGCTTGCGAATCCGTTCATGCTGGCTGGACGAAATCGCGGCGTCGTTCGGGGGCGTGGCCTTGAACTCGATGTACAGGCCGAAGAATCCGCCGCGAGCCATTGGTAGGACCAGATCGGGGATGCCGGCCTTTACGCCCTGGGCCTTCAACTTCGCGGCTACGGCCTTGACGCGATGGCCGCCGTTCGGGACGTGATAGATAAGGTCAGCGACCTCTGGCATGCGGGCACGAAGCTCAGCCATCAACGCCGCCTGCTCCAGACCCTCACGGTCGACTGGCTTGGCGCGCGTCGGCTTCTGCTTGAACTGCTTCATGGCGACCGGCTTCATTCGCGATTACCCCGCGCGATTCGGGCACGGCGTTCGAGACGGCGGATGCCCAACCAAAGGCCAACGGCGGCGACCGTCATGAAAGCGGTGTACAGATGAAGCAGGGTGTCGTTCATGCCCTCTCTCCTGTGGTGATGTCGATTACTTCGAAGGTGCTCGGCCACATCAGGCTGCCGAACTTCTCGGCGGCCGAGCGATGTTCGAATAGCGCTACAGCGCGATCTGGTTTATCGGTGAGGTCCCACTTGTAGGCGCAGCAATGCACGGCGTAGCGGTAATCCGCTGGGTCTGTCGCAACGAGATGCGGATTAACCACGGGCACCTCCCAGCGTGGCGCGCAGCTGTGCAAGGGCGCCCAGGCCAACTTCAGGTGTCGCCTTGACCACGGTGCGCGCGGGCAGCGCCTTCGGCATCGGCTGAAGCGGCAGGCCGGCCAACAACCGGCGAATGGTGATGGTGTAATTGCGCTCAAACAGCTTAAGACTGAGCACGGTGTCGAGTTTGTTCAGGCTTTCGAATCCGCATTCCTTGGCGGTGTGCCAAACCGCGTCATGCGACCACTTGCCCTGCCCGGCCATGCCCGGGTGAGCATTGCGACAGGCCTCGCGGTGCGCCGCAGCGAGCGGTGGCAGACCAAGCATTTCGGGGGTTGGCTTGCACCATTCGATGAACTGGCCAGGGCTTGGAATGAAGTCACCGGGCTGTTTGCGAACCTGCGTCATGCCGAAGTCGATCTGACCCTGAGTGCAGATACCTTCCTCGAGAAATGCCTGAAACCATTGGCGCTTCGAAGCCTGGTAGGTCTCCTTGTCGGGCCATGCCTGACGCCACGCCGAGCGTATCGAACGCAACTCTTTGAACAGCTCGTTGATGGCCGTGACCAGTGTACTGTTGGTTTCAGTGGCTACTGGCGAAGCGTCTTCGGCGGCAATGAACTCACCGGACTGGGCTTTGGTCCACAGGCCTTGGGCAATCACAGAGACGGCTTTCATGACTTCACCCCGTTCTGCCATTCAGTGTCGTCATCGTCAAAGTCAGAAGCCGGGGCCTGCCTCGGCTTGAGCGGGGTCACATTCGAAGCGGCGGCCCGAGCTTTGTCATTGGCGACCCACTTGACCAGCATGCCCACCCATTCCGCCTGGGTGTTGCACTGATGCTGCGGCTCGTAGTGTCCGGTGAACGCGACGCGAACTTGCTCGGTGAACAGGTCAAGCGACAACCCGCGGTGCAAGGCGTAGGTTTTTAGCAGTGTGTGGTCCGGTACCCAGTCGAGGGTCATTTCGCTAGGCATGCGAGGATCGACGGCCCCCTGCGCAGAGAGAGGTTCTTTATTCTTCTCTTTCTCTTCTTTAGGTAACGCACCGCTAACGTTCGCAGCGTTACTTTTACCGTTACCGGCCTTATGGTTTGCCACGCGCTTTGCTGTGAGAAGCCTGTTTTTAGCGGTTTTCCCGTTGTGCCGCTCGAAATGAGGAAGGCTGATCACCCCCTCGGCTTCGATCATCCAGGCGACCGATTTCATGTGCTCGCAGAAACCGATAACGCCGACGAGACGATCAAGTAACTTTTTACTAACGCTGGGAGCGTTACCGTTTTCGGTTTGTTGGTCGAACCATCCCCATACACGCATCAGCTTGCCGACGACCGCGTCAGGGTCGATATCGGCCAAGTCCGCAATCTGGCAAACCTCAGGCTTGTCCAGGGTGGTGAGTTCGAATTTTATCCAGTCGCCGGCCATTACGCGGCCTCCTGCAGAAGTTCAGCGAGGCGGGTTAGGCCTTTCGGGGTGACCATAGGGTCGAAGGCAGCCCGCTCGATTCCGGTTTCAGGATCCGGCTTTAGGGCTGTGACTTTGTGGGTCATGTGACCCGAGGTGATGCGTGGCTGATAGGCAACCCATCGCTTGCACCCGTGACGCCGGAAGATCCATCGGTGCTGTTCCAGCCAGGCGAATAGGCGCGCCGGGGCCATACCGAGCTGCTTGGCTGCGTCAGTGATGCAGATCGCGCCACCAGCTGCAGCGAGCCTATTGATGGCGGCGACCTTCGGGGCTTGCTTTGATATGACAAGTTGAAGCTCGCCATTCTTGTCTGCGAGATCTGCGGCAAGTCGGAGGGCTTCTGGGAGAGATTGCGGGATCGTGACAATCTGTCGTGACACGTTTTCGAGTTCGGCCAAACGTGTCACGACACGATGACGAAGCGCGATGCTGTAGCCGGTCAACAAGGTTTCAGTCAGGACGCGGTCAAGATGGAATTCGGCGGTGTAACCCCGTCCGTCTTTGACCTCCTGGAGATGGCGCAGATCTGCTCCATCGTCTGCTAATGCTTTTCGCATCACACGGATGTCACGAATGACGTCCTTATGCTGCTTTCCAGTGAGCTCAGCAACCTCCCGGCTCGACATGGTGACCGTATTGCTTGGAGCGACGATCGTGTTCATAATGGCCCCACTGTGTTTTACATGTTGTTGAAAGAGCCGGGTTGCAGCCCGGCTTTTTTGTGCCTGCGATTCAGGCGACCTTCACCGACTGTTCCATCACGTTCAGCTCGTGCCGCACGTGATCGATTTCTTTCCGAATAGCCTGCTTCTCGATCTGAGTTACGCGACCGTCATCCAGCGCGACGTGCACAGCCAAGGTCAGGTCAGCAACTTCCTTACCTACGTGCATCATCGAAGCCGTGAGCGCCTGCGGTGCCGGGGCTTCTTTTCTTACCAGGTCGAAACCAAACTGATCAGCCAGGGCAGCGAGCGGCCGCATGTCGCCGGTGTGCAACAAGATTCCGAACAGATGTTCGATAGTCAGGTGGTGAGCGTCGTTATCCGGATTCGAGCGCTGGAGCAGGCTCACATGCGGAACACCCATCTTGGCGCTCAGCGACTTAGCTTCGTTGTCCTTGACCGCGTCGTGGCAGGCCCGCAAGAACTTGTCCATTCGTAAAACCTCGTTTCTGTTTCCGTGGTGGCGTAATGCCAACAAGGCGATCATTCGTTCATCAACTGATCAGGGATGAACCCGTGACCTTCTTTTCTTCTTGGCCCCTTATTAGGTGCCAGCCCCGCTTGGCTCAATCCCTGTTGTGGCCCCTTATTAGGGGCCGGACCGTTACCTGCCAGGGAAAATCGAAACTACGTTTTCTGCCTGCGCCCCTTGTGCGCAGTGAGCAGCGAGGTGGCTTCGCAAGGCTGCTTTATCTGCTGCCAGGCGAGCAGCACTGCGGCGCTCGACCGCACGCTCTGTCATCTGCAAGATTCGGTCGGCCAACTGATCCATGCCGATACCGACCTCTTCAGCCCACCGCTCAAGCTCGTCTTTCTCGTCCTGCGTGTACTGCCCTACTTCCGGTATTGCAGGCATTGGTGCCTCCTCCATGGCCTAATCAGGCGCTGAGTTTCTTGTCGTTGACCTGGGGAATAGCGTCCTGCTCTCGTTTGGCTTTTAAGGCCGCACGAATGAGGTCGCGAACTAATGCGTTTGGCTGAATTTTCATTTCGCGGGCCAGTTCGCCCAGCGCCGGAAAACCGTCCAGCTCGTTGTCATCGATCAATGGGAAGTAGCCGTAGTCCTCTTTGAATCGCAAAGCCGCCAACGTGAGATCGCGAACCAAGGCGCCCGGCTGAATCTCACGCGCCTCCGCTTCCACCTTGATAGCGGCGTAGGCGTCGTCATTCAGGCGCGACTTCAACTGGTGGGTGTTGCGATGCTTCTTGTTGTCGTAGGCCATTGGTTCACTTCCGGGTTCGGTGTGAGGGATTGGGTTAGGCGGCGGATTTGCGAGTCGGCTGTTGGCGAGAGCAGAGTTCGCGAGCAGTGATCATTCCGTCGGTAATCTCCTCGGCCTTGAATGCCTTCTCTGCGCTCATGGAGTGAATTCCAGACACCCAGTACGAAACCGCAGCCTGAGATACGCCGAGGGCCAGAGCTGTTTTGGTTTGCCCGCCGAAGTAGTCGACGAGCCTTTCGATAGGGGTCATTCGAGATCCCTCATAATAAGCCTGCTTATATCCTAAGTAGAAGGACACTTATTTGCAAGTCCATAAGGGAACTTATAAATTCGAGCGGATGAGCACACTCGCAGAACGAATCAAAACCGCCCGAATTCACGCCAAGCTGACGCAGAAGGCTCTCGCCCTGAAGGCAGGAGTCGAGCAGCCAGTGATATCGCAGCTGGAGACAGGTAAAAATCTACAAAGCGCGCACCTGCCGAAAATTGCGCATGCCTGTGGCGTGAGCGCTATTTGGCTTTCAGAAAATATTGGGCCGATGATCAGTGCGGCCGTCAGCGGCTCGAATGTTGGTGAGGCTCGACAGCAAGTTGAGTCCTACCGTTACCCGGTAATAAGCTGGGTAGCCGCTGGCGCTTGGGCCGAGGCTGTAGAGCCGTATCCAGCCGGCTTTTCAGATCGCTATGAATTTTCCGAATACGATTCAAAAGGCCCAGCGTTCTGGCTCGAGGTAAAAGGCGACTCGATGACCTCACCCGCTGGGCAAAGCATTACCGAAGGCACGTTGATCCTGGTGGATACGGAAGCGGAAGCTGCCCCGGGCAAGCTCGTCGTTGCCAAACTGCCGGATGGCAACGAGGCGACGTTCAAGAAACTGGTCAATGATGGCGGTAAGCTTTTTTTAAAACCCTTGAATCCGGCCTGGCGCATTGAGCCGTTCACTGAAGACTGTCGTATCGTTGGCGTCGTAGTAAGGGCGCTTCAGAAATTTTGAGTCCAACAGCAAGCTGGCCCCTCCGCAATTCTCACGAGCATCAACCTTTTACTGCGCCGTGAATGGTAGAGTTATCCTTCAATTACGGAGGGTAAAGCTGTGCGGAAACATGGATTTTTTATACTGTTGATAGTGGCGCTTCAAGGATGTGGAGAAAGGGATCTTTCTCCAGAGCAAAAGGCAAATCTAACCAGGCTCAATTCTGAATTGGCAGCAACAAAGCTAGAAATCAACTCAGCCAACCAAGCTGCAGCTGAGTATAACGGCGGCCTCATCAAAGCGATTGCAACAGCCCGCGTTGAAATTTTGAAAACCAACGAAGCTCTCATCGAGCAACGCATCTTATCGATTGAATCTGGCGCACCAGTAAAAACTGAAACCATCGTGACAACCCCAGACGAAGCTCTGGCAAACTCTCTTCTTGCAGAAATGGAGTCTGCCAAGGCAGCAATTTCCGCAGCAAATGCTGAAGCAAGCCAATACAATGGCGGCCTGTTGAAAGTACTGAAGTTATCTGCAGCAGCAACCAGCGAACAGACACTTGCAATGCTTCAGCAGCGATATCTGATAGCAAAGTACGGCCTCAGCCCGGTATCCCTAGGTCTCGCAAGTCCGGTGCAACCGCCTGTTGCCCTACCCTCAGCGAGACAACCAAAAGCAGATCTCTTACCGCCCGCTGATGGACCTCTCGGATTGGCAGCAGGACTTAGCAAAGAGCAAATTGAAGGTATGACTGGTGAGACTTTAGTGATCTCGAATGAGTCCCAGAGCCTTTACACGCTAACTCGTCCGCCGCGCGCGAATGACTCATTCGAACGATATGCCTTAGTGATTTCTCCAACCGTGGGGCTTTGCCAGATAAGAGCGATCGGTAAACAAATTAATACCAACCGATTTGGGCATCAACTAAAGGCAAGCTTCGACGAAATGAAGAGCTCGCTATCCAATATCTATGGAAAATCCAAAGATATGGACTTTTTGATGCCAGGCAGCATCTGGAAAGATAGTGATGACTGGCTGATGGGGCTCTACAAAAAGGATCGCTCTCTCTATTCAGAATGGACAGGCTCGCCTACGACACCATTGAAAAGCGACCTCCTGAGCATCGGATTGGAAGCTCGCTCCACAAATGGCGACAGCGGCTACTATCTGCTCCAGTATTCATTTTCCAACGAACCCGCATGCGATTCCGAGCAGCTCGCGAGAAAAGAAAAATCACTCTGAGCTAAGCATGCCCTGACCTGAGAGCCCGCACAGAGCGGGCCTTTTTTTGCCCACGGAAATCTTCGATTTGATTTCATTCTCCAAAGGTTAGGCGCCTCCCCTCTTGTCAAAATATTACAGGATCAATACTGTATTGATATACAGTAAAGGCATGGAGCTTCCCAATGCACAACATCGCGTTACCCTCTTCATACCCCCAAGACTCCTACGAGTTGGTCGGCCGGCGCATACAGCGCCTTATTGCCGCGCCGGGCGTTCAAAAGGTCCAGTTCATCACCGTTGCCCGTAACGACAATGAAAGCCCAGAAGCTTGGCAGCAGGTAATTCAAGAAATCGAAGAAACGAATGGAGTGTGCATTGAGCACCTAGACGGAGATGCCGTCAGGATTGGGTGGCGAGAGTATTGCGAAGCCTGAAATGAGCCCGCCGTCGAGCGGGCTTTTTATCGACATCTAAAAATAATATAAGCCAGCTTATTGACGACAAAAATAAGCTGGCTTATATTCCATCACATCGCAACCGGCACCCAATCAGGGGCCAGCCGCGAAGGGTCGAGAGGTCCGCTGCTCTTTAACAGCTCGACGTGACCCAGTGACGTACCGGCCAACCCGGTGGTGAAAAAGCTAAACCGTCGCCCATGCCAGCTCTGGAACTGGCCGTGTTCCCCAATGAGAGCACGCGAAGCTGCATAGCCACCCGATGCGACGCCAGTTGCGGCAGCGGGCAGAGAGAGGACTCCGGCGGACGTGCAGCGAGAAGACAATCATCACTGAAGCACCTTCTTGCGAGGGTGCTTTGGGATGACCAAGAGGAAAAGGCACATGAACAAAGATTCAGTGGCAGCAATCGACCCGGCAACTAGGCGATGCGTCCTCATCGGCGCAGGCGAGACCGACTACTTGAAAGAGCTGTTTGAAATGGGGCTCATCCTGGTGCCTGTGACGGCAGCCGAAGCCGTAAAAGCGCTGCACGAGCAGCACCAGGACATATTCAAACTGAACAGTGAAAGAAGCGCTCACTCATACCCGGCGATAAGCCCGCCCGATTTCAACACTCGCATCGAAGCGGCGTTTGTCTCGGTAGCGTTTCAAGGCCAGATCGGTCTGAGCACAAGACTCGCGCTGATGCACCCGAGCACTGAACTGGACAGGGACAGCTGCGCCAAATACGCAACGATCGTGCTCAGTCGTCTGACCGCTGCCTTCCTAGAATATTTGCCTCCTGAGCGTTCTGCCCAGATTCAGCAAGAACTAGCTGAGTACCTGTCTTCAAACTTCGAATGTCCATGACGAAGTGCCACATGCCGTTATCCAGTTCGATTACTTCCCCGATCTCTACTTGGCGCGGCGATTCATAGCTCTTCGGCTTCATATCACCCTCAACCGCGACGAACTTCAATTTATAGCTGTGCATTGTGCAGCGCCCTCCTTTGCAGGCTGTGTTGTGTGAGAGCGCTCAGCCTAGCGCAAAGCCCGTCACCTGGGCAGTGGTGAGCTGGCCGCCGGCCACCCTATTGGCAACGCATCACTTCTGCACCTTGGCGACAGGGTGCAGCGGGATGTCACCCAACCCAGAGGAAACACCATGTTCGGCAAAATGTTTGGCAAGAAATCCGGCGAAGCTCGTCAGGCCCTGGCCGTGATGACCAACCGCGATCTGATGCAGGCTTCGGTCTACGGTGTGTTCTACGTTGCTTCCGCTGATGGCGACATCGAAAAGGAAGAGCTCGAAAAGATCGAAAAGCTGATCAACAACTCAGCAGCCCTGAAAGGCTTCGGCGCCGAGCTGAGCAACACCATCGACCGCGCCAAGGCTGACTACAACGACGGTGGTCCCCGCATCATCCGCCAGAACGCCGAGAAGGAATTGAAGGACCTGGCCCATAGCGTCGACGACGCAGCAACCGTGCTGAACTTCATGCTTACCGTGGCCGAAGCTGACGGCGATATCGAGCCAGCCGAAATGGCAGTGCTGGAGAAAGCCGCCAAGATCATGAACCTCAACCTTAAAGACTACCTGTAGTCATGTTCGGCAGGCTCAGCAACAACGCGCGCTCGCTGGCCGCCTATGGGCTCGCCGGCGGGATCGTCTTCGTCGACTCGGCAAGTCGCATCATTTCAATGGCCGGCGACCTGGTATTGGTCGCGCTGCTCTTGGTGGTGCTAATGATCGGCAAGGCGAAAGACAAACCGTAGGCATCACTTCTGCCCATTCACTGAGTGGGCAGCGGGATGCGGACGAAACCGCGGCCTATAACCGCCCACCTGCATCAAACCTAAAGCCCGGTGGCCACTGCCAACCCAGTGAGCGAACAGACGGAGGATTTGCAGCTATGTAACCGATCAATTGAAGCCCGCCCAATGGCGGCACCTGCGATCACGTAGGGAGGTCTTCGTGACGCCAACAAAAGCCCGGGTGATCTCGGGCTTTTTTACGCCGGCCTTTATCCGTCAGCACTCTCCCCTGCGCCCAACGGCACACACCAGGCGGCCCGAGTGCTGACGAATACACGCAACCCCATCGAGGAATCGCCATGCATCCATCAATTCAACAGCGAGTCGACGGGGTTGCGGCCCTGCACATTCGCTCCAGCATCGCCACCGCCGCGTTCTACGCCCTGATCGGCAAGGAGCAGTCCGTGCCAGAGATTCGCTACCAGGTCAAAACCAAGGGCAATGCCTACCACATCGTCGAGCGTTCCACTGGAAAGGTGAAGGGTTTTCGCTGGACTTGGAAGGAGGCAGTGAACTTCGCCCAGGCACTGGAAGCGCGCGCCGACGGCATCAAGGTCACTCTATCTGGTGGCCGGCCATGATCGGCGTGCCAATGCCTGACCCGCGCGACAGCCTGATCGCCAACCTGAACCAGCAACTGGATCAGTTCTTCGGCTCGGGCAAGACCGTGCAGGAGGTTGCTCCAGGCGTCAGCGGCGAGACCAGCCTCTCCGGTGCGAGCGGCCACAGCGAACGCCTGCGCACCGAGCGAGACAAGCTTGCGCCCATGCTAAAGGCCTTGGCCGCAACAGGCATCACCTCAAGCGCAGCAGCAACGCAAACCCGGATCCGGCAAAAACGCATCGAACTGATCGCCAAAGAGAACAACTTCAAGTTCGCCTCGCCCAAATGAAGCGCATCAACAATCAGGTGCGCCAGCGCCGACGACAGACATGGCTGGATCTACCGGCCCACGGAATTGGAGAGACAGGCCATGGCCAAGAGCAACGCGGATATTCAGAGGGACAAGCGCGCCAAGGAGAAAGCCTTGCTGGACCGGATCGGCGCCGAGAAGCGATCGCTGATTGTATCGAAGGCATTGGATGATGCCCTTCATATTCTAGGCGATCGCCACGGCTTCGAGGAATGGCAGGAGACAGTGTCGACCTTCCTCCTGAACCTCGCTGCAGCGCCCACCGAAGAGTCCGCCCGCTTCGCCACCATGTCGCGACAAAAAATCGCGATAAGCGAAAAGGTGTCGCGGGAGTTGGACCTAGCCTATCGGCGTGAAAAGTTGCGAATCTGCAACGACGAATAGATGTTTTACTTCGCCAGAGAGGCAAATAGTCCGATCAAGAATATGACCACCACAACTGTCGTGATGATCTGCATGGCTGGCTTATCAGCTTCATCCTGAGCTGCTTTCTTGCGTGCGTAAGCCATCTTTCCCGCGGCGACACGTCTGGGATTTTTCATCTTCTTACTCCTTGATCCGGCGCCATGCCGGGCCATTAACCAATAGCCCAGTTCAACGAATCACGCCAGCCGGCGAGGATCCACAATGCCTACAGCAATCGATTTGTTCGCCGGTCTCGGCGGATGGTCAACCGGTGCCCGCAATGCCGGTATCGACGTAATCTGGGCCGCCAATCATTGGCCTGTCGCCGTCGAGTGGCACAGTGCAAACCACCCTGACGCAATTCACATCTGCCAGGACCTGCACCAGGCGGATTGGTCGAAGGTTCCGGCCCACGACATCATGCTTGCCTCGCCTTGTTGCCAGGGGCATTCGAAGGCGCGAGGCAAGAAGTCCGGCAACGCTCAGCACGATGCATCGCGCTCTACAGCGTGGGCAGTTGTGTCGGCTGCCGAGTTTCACCGGCCGGAAGTGGTGTTGGTCGAGAATGTCGAAGAGTTCACGGACTGGGCTTTGTACCCCGCCTGGTCTCAGGCAATGGCAGCGCTCGGCTACAAGATCGCGCCCCATGTAGTTGATTGCGCCGACCTCGGCGTGCCACAGCACCGCGTCCGTCTGTTTCTGGTATGCACTCGAAGCAAGGCGCCGCTCAACCTGCAGCTACACCAGCGCAAGCATGTTCCAGCCTCATCGTTCATCGACTTCGACGCTGGCAAGTGGAGTCAGGTTGTAAAGCCCGGTCGCGCGGAGTCGACGCTGCTTCGCGTGAAGAATGGCCGCGAGCGCTTCGGTGATCGATTCATCATGCCCTATTACGGATCAGGCTCTGGCCTTACTGGCCGCAGCTTGGCGCGTCCGATCGGGACCATCACCACGCTTGACCGGTGGGCTCTGGTGCGCGGCGATGAGATGCGCATGCTCTCTGCCAACGAAGCGCTCGCGGCCATGTCGTTCCCGTCTGACACGAAACGCCCAGACAATCATCGACAAACCATGCACATGGCTGGCAATGCGGTACCGCCGCTGGCTGGACAACGAATTATCGAAGCAATGATGGAGGCTGCATGAAACGGATATATCTCAGTGGACCAATGACCGGCTTCCCAGACCTAAACTTCCCCGCCTTCAACAACATGGCCGCCAAGCTTCGCGCCGTCGGTCATCAAGTCATCAACCCCGCCGAGATCGACCACGTCAGTGATGAATGGGTTGACTGCTTGCGGCTCGACATCATTCACCTGATGGAATGCGGCAGCGTTGCTCTGCTACCTGGCTGGGAAAGCTCGAAAGGCGCCCTACTTGAAGTACACATAGCCCGGGCACTGGGCATGACGGTTGTGAATGCCCATGATCTGGTATCGATGGAGATTGCAGGATGAACAACGAAACGAAAGCACCGCGCCCGGGCATGGAGTTTTGGGACAAGCTGAACGCTTTACCGCGTTTCGCCTTCTTCCTTTCGCCATCGGGCAACTCGGTACAGAGGTTCGAGGACAAAGCTCTCGGTAACTGGATTGATGTGCACGACGCGCAGAAGGTAATTGACCAAGCCCAAGAGGAGATCAACCAGTTCCGCGCCGAGCGTGACGCCCTGCAGCTGCGCCTGAACGCAGCGGATCAGCGGATTGATGAGTTGACCACACCGCAACACGGACCCAGCGGTAACGCCTATGTACCCCACGGATTTAGTGGGGGTGAACATCATCGGGAAAATTTATAAAGTTGTCCCAGCGTTCATAGGCATCATGTTGCCTCTTCGTCGCGGTTTCCCACTCGGGGCCTGAAACGCATCTGGCGGAGACGAGCATCATCATCCCCATGGTGGCTGCGTCCAGTTCCAATAAGAGCTGGTGTGACTCAAATCTGAAGTCGTCGATAGATGCCATGGTTACTGCCTTAGGCGGTACTTACCGCCATCAAAAAAGAGTGCCTCTCAGGTTGATGACTGTGGTCACTTCTAAATGATTCACCCTATCTTCTGACCGGTACGATTTACCCCCTCCCCCTTCAAAGTCAGCCGCTATAGCGGCAAAGGACAGGTATTGCCCATGGAAACGATAAAGCTGATTCAGCCAACCCCCGTCGTGCGCGACGAAAACGGCATGTTCCAACACCCAGATATGCCCGACTTCGACGAGGGCGACGAAGAAAAGTGCAAGCAGTGGATCGCCGAGCAGGGCCTGTCCGTGGGAATGGTCAGCCTTGAGTACGCTGATGAGGCGATTGCCGAGCGCTACTACGAAGCCGGCGACCCTGATTGCAGCTACTGGGAGCCGGATCGCCCAGATGGCGAAGGCTGGTTCTGCCTGGCAATTCACGACACCGATGACGGGCCTGTCTGCTGGTGGGCTCGCCGAGAGGTGACGCCATGAGCCAGCAACGTGAACCGCTGCGGCGGTCAGAGACAGACGAAGACCGTATGAACCTGCCGGAAGGCAAGACCTGCGGTGACTGCGTGCATGCCCGGCGTTGCACGATGATGTTCGGTCACATCCCGGAAGATGAGGCTTGCGACTGGGCACCTTCCCGGTTCCGCGAGGCGGCTCAGCAGGTGACGCCATGATCATCCCAGTCTCTGCCCTCGCCTACATGGCCTGGCTCATCTATTCGAGGCCGCGGCGATGATATAGCGCATCTCAAGCATGGCGATAAATGCTCAATCTCGACGCTGATGACAGCGGTACTAATTTGCTGGAAGTTAAAGTCACTGCCCGAGCTGTGCCCCATTCCAGCGCTTGAGTCATGGTTTCGCCAGGACGATCTTTGTAGTACTCCTCGAACATCATCTCGCCGGAGCTTGAGTACGCCCCAACGAATAGCTGCACAGCCCCTGTACACGACGTTCGGACCTGTACGTCGAGTTGACCTCCGTCACCAAGGAGGCCGTCGTGACACCGATTATGCAAGGTACAGTCTGCCCATTCCCAGAACACGTGTTGCCGCTGTTTTAGGTGCATTTTCTCAACGTCCGTCGACGATCTATCACCCACTTTTACTCGCTATTCAGTGCCTGCGGTAAGAAACGGCAGAAACACTTTGAACTTTTAACTCCATTGCCTGTACCGCTTCGATCTAAGCGCCCTTTACTTTCACCTACCAGCCTGCCGGTGAACGGCGGGCGAGGAATTCTATTGCCATGCCAAACCATGTGACCAACAAAGTAAGTGCACCAACACACGTCCTGAAATCGCTGATCAACGAGAGCGGCAAGATCGATTTCAACACCATCCTCCCATTTCGCGGGCAGTTTGCTTGGGACGGCATCGACTGCGCCGCCGAGGAGGCAGCGGCAGTCATAACAGCGCAGCCACTGGATGATCACCCGCTGATAGCATCCCTGCAGCAATCTAATCGCAGCCGGGTGGACGCGCTCAAATTGAGCGACGAAGGCTTCGAACAATTCGTGCAGATGCTGCGCAACAAGCGATCGTGCGGCCACTTCAACACCTTGGACTTCGCCCGTGACGTTTGGGGGACGAAGTGGAACGCCTACGACCAGGTAATCGACCTTGATGCCGGCGAGCTCTCTTTCGACACCGCCTGGTCGTGCCCCATTCCAGTTCTGACAGAACTGTCGAAGCTCCACCCAGGGGAAGAGATAACGGTCCGGTATGCCGACGAAGACACCGGCAGCAATTGCGGCACGGTCAAGCTCAAGGATGGCGAAGTCGTTTCTTCCGATGTTGCCGGGCGCTGGAACGAAATGAGTGAGCCGGATCAGCAAAAGTGGGAGGCCTTCGCGCGCGACCTCAAGGGCTGGACAGAAGCTGACGAAGACGAATAACCCATCCCCACCTTCTGCCGCCACGCGCGGCATGGAGCATCATCATGGCGGCAGCAGAACAGATACCGGTTGACTACCTGTCCGACAAAGTCGCGGAGAAGAACTTCGCGGAGATGGTCGGCACCACCCGGCGCGCGCTCCAGGGCAAGCGCCAGCGCAACATCATCCCGAAAGGGGTGTGGAACGAAATCGACGGGCAGATTTATTACAGCATCAGGAGATATGAGGCATGGCTAGAAAGCCTTTGGGATTGCCCGCCGGAGTTGAATTCGCAGGTCAATCAGTCCGCATTCGCTTCACATGGCAGTTCCGGCGCTGCGAGACCCTCGCCTATTCCCAAACGCCAAAAGGCATTAAAGCGGCCGCAGATCTACGCGCTACAGTAATCAGCCTCATCAAGCACGGCGTGATGGACGATCAGCGTTACGCCGAGTTGTTCCCGAACTCTACCTACTCAACCTATTCCGCGACGCCGCTGTTTGGCGGCTACGCGCAAACCTGGCTGGACAGCCGGGAAGTCGTCGGGGGAACCCGGAAAAACTACCGGATATCCCTCAACATTTATTGGATGCCGCACTTGGCCCTGCTTCCGATCGACCAGATCACATCGGCCATGATTCGGAAAGTCGTCAGCGAAACGCAGTGGAAATCGTCGACGGTAAAGCGCTCGGCGATCCAGCGCCTGCACACGATGTTCGAGTGCGCAGTGAACGATGAGGTGATCACGCGAAACCCGGTCGGCTCGATTGAGTTGCCAGTGAAAGCGAAGAAACCGGTGGATCCGTTTACTGTGGCGGAAGCTGACTTGATTGTGGCGCACCTTTATCAGGTGCTGGCCGGTTCGATGCGGGTGTACGCCGCCTATTTCGAATTCGCGTTTTACACCGGCATGCGGCCCGGAGAGATAGCGGCGCTGCGCTGGGATGAGGTGGATACAGAGGGGCGTGTCGCCAACGTGTGCAGAATCGTGGCTGACTACAAGATCGAGGAGCGCACGAAGACACGCGAGGCGCGGCGAGTCATGCTGAACAGCCGGGCATTAAATGCCATTGAGGTGGCCAAGGAAGTGGCCGATTTGAGGGCAAAGCAGAGCCGGCGCCAGCACAAGCAGTCACCGTACGTGTTCCCGCCGACGAAGAACTTCGAGTTCATCCAGCAGGCCAGCGTGACTGACAAACACTTCAAGGCGGCGCTGGTCGCGCTGAAGATCAGGGCCAGACGGCAATACAACTGCCGGCACACATACGCTACCATGTGCCTCATGGCAGGCATGAACCTCGGGTTCATTGCGAATCAGCTCGGCCACAGCGTGCAAATGCTACTGTCGACCTACGCCCGGTGGATCAACTCCAGTGAAGACTGGAGCGAAGTCGGGAAGCTGGAGCAAAGCCTGATTGGTACAAAATTGGTACAGACAGAAACCGTACCCCTCTAGAACCCATACGGAATAAAGCTCTGTGACACTGGAACAGAATTACACCGCGATCCTTGGCCAACTGGGCGAGGATCCCTCCCGCGAGGGCCTGCTCGACACGCCAAAACGTGCCGCCAAAGCCATGCAGTACCTCTGCCGCGGTTATGAACAGACGCTGGAAGAAGTCACCAACGGTGCCTTGTTCAGCTCCGACAACAGCGAAATGGTGCTGGTCAAGGACATCGAGTTGTACTCGTTGTGCGAACACCACCTGCTGCCGTTCATCGGCAAGGCCCACGTGGCCTACATCCCGAGCGGCAAGGTGCTGGGCTTGTCGAAAGTCGCGCGGATCGTCGATATGTACGCCCGCCGCCTGCAGATCCAGGAAAACCTCAGCCGCCAGATTGCCGATGCAGTCCTGCAGGTCACCGGCGCCCTTGGCGTTGCCGTGGTGATCGAGGCCAAGCACATGTGCATGATGATGCGCGGTGTGGAAAAGCAGAATTCGTCGATGATCACCTCGGTGATGCTGGGCGAATTCCGTGAGAACGCCGCGACTCGCAGCGAGTTTCTCAGCTTGATCAAGTAATTCGCCGCACGAAGAGAACCGGCATTCATCGCCGGTTTTTTTTCGTCCGGGAAAAATCAGGTAAGCTGCGCGCCTTTCTCATTAGCACCGTGAGGCTTTCAACGTGTTCGTAAAAGCGCTTCGTGTCGGCCTTGGCCAACTGATCATCTTCATCGACTTCATCACCCGTCCAGGCAAGAAGCAGCGCCCTGCCGCCGCTCAGGCCCAGGTCGAAGCTGCCGCCAGGGACCTGACCCTGTATCAGTTCCATGCCTGCCCGTTCTGCGTGAAGACCCGCCGCACCCTGCGCCGCCTTAACGTACCGGTGGCCCTGCGCGACGCGAAAAACAACGAACAGGATCGCCAGGCCCTGCTCGAGCAAGGTGGCAAGATCAAAGTGCCTTGCCTGCGCATCGTAGAGAATGGCCAGACCACGTGGATGTATGAGTCCAAGGTGATCATTGATTATCTGGATAAGCGTTTCGCGGCAGCCTGATTTTTTGCGGTGTTCTGACTGACGCTTTCGCGAGCAGGCTCGCTCCCACAGGGAACTGGTTGCACAGATCCAATGTGGGAGCGAGCCTGCTCGCGAAGAGGCCGGCACAAACACTGCAAATTCCAGACAAAACTAAACCGGCCGATTGGCCGGTTTATTCATTTCTGCCCTTCCCTCAGGCCGCTTCCGCCGCCTGGGCCTGCCGCACCACCGCCGCCAAGCGCTTGAGCCCTTCCTCCAGCCGTGCTGGATCAATGTGGCTGAAATTCAGCCGCAAATGCCCGTGATGATTATCCGGTTCAGGGAAGAACGGCTCACCCGGCATGAACGCCACGTCATTGGCCAACGCCGCATTCAGCAACGTACGGGTGTCCATCGGATGCTTGAGCGTCAGCCAGAAAAACAGCCCGCCCTGTGGCATATTCCAATCCGCCAGATCGGTAAAATGCGTTAACAGCGCCGCCTGGAATGCGTCACGGCGCACCCGGTAAAAGCCACGCAATTCACTCAGGTGCTGCTGGTAGGGTTCGCTGCCGATCCATTGCAGCGCTTGCCACTGGCCGACCCGATTGGTATGCAAGTCCGCCGATTGCTTGAATTTCAACAAGTGCGGGAACAGGTCCGCACTGGCGATCAGATAACCCACGCGCAGACCCGGCAGCAAGGTTTTCGATACCGTGCCGGTATAGATCCAGCTGGCTTTTTTCAGGCGTCCGGCAATCGGTTTGGCGCTGCCACCATCGAAGGTCAATTCACGGTAGGGCTCGTCTTCAATTAGGGTCACGCCAAACTCATCCAGCAATGCCGCGACCGCCTCGCGCTTGGCTTCGCTGTAACGCACGGCCGACGGATTCTGGAACGTCGGGATCAGGTAGATGAACGCCGGGCCATGTGCTTCCAGGCGCGCGCGCAGTTGCGAAAGGTCCGGCCATCGGCTTGCAGCGGCACGGTCAGGCAATTGGCACCGAACAGCTGGAAGATCTGCAGGGCCGCCAGGTAGGTCGGTGCTTCGAGCAGTCCGAGACCGACAAGCGAAAGCGACTGTTGGAATTGACCGCCGAAGGCACGCGGTTTGAACAGTCACTGCGCCTTGAGCTGGTGAAATTGCTCGAGCGAGTGTTTGCCGAGGCTGGGGAGACGGCGGTGAATGGCTGGTTGGCGGTGAATCTGGCGCTGGGGGAAAACCAGCAGAAGATGTAAGCGTCCTGGCGATATATCCCTATTGCCAAACTTTCCGTCTACAAAATCAAAAACATTATTTGCTTTATTTGTATACAAAAGCATAATCCACTTCGTGCGAGTTCTTGACCTAATGGTCAACAAATTCGCAAGTGCCTCAAAGGGCCGCTGCCACCCTCATGGGTCCGGCCCTGGAAATAACAATAAAACTCTTGAGGAGTACCTCGCTGTGGAAAGCCGCAAATCCGAAGCATCGACGCTGGATCTCTCGCCGCCTTTACGCAATGGCTGGCTGGAGCGCATCTTTAAACTCAGCTTGCATGGCACCACGGTGAAGACCGAGTTGATTGCCGGTCTGACAACCTTCATCACCATGGCCTACATCATCTTCGTCAACCCCAACATCATGGCGGACGCCGGGATCGACCATGGCGCGGCGTTCGTCGCCACCTGCATTGCCGCCGCCCTGGGCTGCCTGTTGATGGGCCTGTACGCCAACTGGCCGGTCGGCCTGGCACCGGGCATGGGCCTGAACGCTTTCTTCACCTACACCGTGGTCGGCACCATGGGTTACAACTGGGAAACCGCGCTGGGTGCGGTCTTCGTGTCCGGCGTGCTGTTCATGATCCTGACCTTCTCGCGAATCCGCGAATGGCTGCTCAACAGCATCCCCGTCAGCTTGCGCTACGCCATGGGCGCTGGCGTAGGCCTGTTCCTCGGGTTGATCGGCTTGAAAACCGCGGGCATCGTCGTCGATAGCCCGGCCACGTTGATCAAGCTCGGTTCACTGCGCGAGCCTGGCCCGCTGCTCGCCGCCGTGTGCTTCCTGATGATCGCCATCCTCAGCTACCACAAGGTGTTCGGCGCGATCCTCATCAGCATCATCACCGTGACCCTGGCCGGTTGGGGCCTGGGTCTGGTGCACTACGAGGGCATCATGTCGGCCCCGCCGAGCCTGGCCCCGACCTGGATGGCCATGAACGTTGCCGGCGTGTTCAACATCAGCATGATCAGCGTGGTGCTGGCCTTCCTCTTCGTGCACATGTTCGACACCGCCGGTACCTTGATGGGTGTGGCCCAGCGCGCCAACCTGGTGGGCGCTGACGGTCGGATCGAAAACCTCTCGCGCGCCATGAAAGCCGACAGTGCTTCCAGTGTTTTTGGTGCGGTAGTCGGCGTTCCACCCGTCACCAGCTACGTGGAAAGTGCCGCGGGCGTGGCAGCAGGTGGTCGGACTGGTCTTACCGCAGTGACCGTAGGTGTGTTATTTATTGCGGCCATGTTCTTCGCTCCGCTGGCCGGGATGATCCCCGCCTATGCAACGGCCGGTGCGCTGATCTATGTGGCCATGTTGATGATGGGCGGCATGGCCCACATCGAATGGGACGAGGCGACCGACAGTATTCCGGCGATCGTCACGGCAATCATGATGCCCCTGACCTTCTCGGTCGCCGACGGCATCGCGCTGGGCTTCATCACCTATGTGGCGCTGAAGGCCGGCACCGGCAAGTACAAGGAAATTTCCGTCAGCCTGTGGGTGCTCTGCGCAATTTTCATTGCCAAGTTCATCTTCCTGTAACTCTCGGCGGTACGCGCTTCAAACCAGCCTCACCCCGTCGGGTGAGGCTTTTGTGCAAATGGAGGAAAGTGATGAGTCTGGAAACCTGGCTGCTGTTCAGCGGCGCTGCGCTGGTGGTAATCCTGATCCCGGGACCACTGTCGCTGTTGATGATCAGCAACAGCCTGAACTTCGGCCTGCGCCGTTCCTATCCGGCGTTTCTCGGCGGCGTGAGCGCCTCGATCTGCCTGCTCAGTGCCTCGGCGCTGGGTCTGGGGGCTTTGTTGCTGGCGTCCGAACAGTTGTTCAGCGCACTGAAAATCGTCGGTGCGCTGTACCTGTTCTACCTCGCCTGGCAAAGCTGGCAGCAGTCGCGCCAACCGTCCCACGGGGCCGAAGTGCCTCAGGCCGCAGCGGCGCCGCGCTTTCGCGCTCTGTTCGGGCGCGCCTTCATGCTGGGCGCGAGCAATCCGAAGGACATCCTGTTCTTCGCCGCGTTTCTGCCGCAATTTTTGAGCGCCGAACAACCGTTCCTGCCGCAACTACTGGTGATGATCGCCACCTGGACCGTACTGGACCTGCTGTGCAAACTTGCCTACGGCCTCGGCGCCCATGGCGCGGCGCGGTATCTGCGCAGTGGCAAGGGCCAGAACTGGTTCAACCGGGTCAGTGCCGGACTGTTCGGCGGTGCCGGAGCAGCTTCATTGCTCAGTGGTCATTAAGGCCCCCTGAGGCAAATCGGCACACAAGTTGCTCGGTTCTGGCACCCCCACGCCGGAATCGAGCATGCTCCACTCCCACCTCACCACCCTCAACGCCGTTTCCCTGGTGCTCGACACCTTCAAGGCCGAAGGCCTGCCCAGCGACACCTTGCTCGCCGGCAGCGGCATCAGCACCGCGGATTTGTGCCGTGCGGACACGCGCATCACCACCAATCAAGAGATGCAGGTCTGCGCCAACGCCGTCGCGCTCAAGCGCGATATCGGCCTGGAACTGGGTCGACGCATGCACGTTTCGTCCTACGGCATGCTCGGCTACGCCCTGCTCACCAGTGCCACCTTCGGTGACGCATTGCGCCTGGCGATGCGTTATCCGGCGCTGTTGGGAACACTTTTCGAACTGAGCCTGGAAGAGGACGACGAGCGCGTCTGGTTTGTCGCCGCCGATTACCGGGAGAATCCGGCGCTGGCAGTGTTCAACGCCGAGTTCTGCCTGGTGTCGTTGAAAGTCATCGGCGATGACCTGCTCGGGCATGCCCTGCCGCTGCTGGCCGCGCGCTTCGAACATGCCGCGCCCGACTACGAGGCAACCTACGCCGAACACTTCAACTGCCCGCTGCACTTCGGGGCACGCAACAATGCCTTCGCCTTCGACCCGCGCTGGCTGGACCAACCCTTGCCACTGGCCGATGTCATCACCCACCAGGCCATGGCCGAGCGTTGCCGCAAGCAGAATACCGAGTTTACCGGGCGCCAGGCCTGGCTGGGGCGGATCCGTCAGTTGCTCGGTGCACAATTGCATGCGGCACCGGGGCTCGAAGGATTGGCCGAGCAGATGAATTGTTCGGCACGCACGTTGCGCCGGCATCTCAAGGATCTGGGCTGCAGCTATCAGGAATTGCTCGATGAGCTCAGATTCGAGCAGGCCAAGCTGTTGCTCTGTGAAGACCAGATGCCGATCTACCGTATCGCCGAAGCATTGGGTTTCAGCGAGACCGCGAGTTTCCGCCATGCGTTTGTGCGCTGGAGTGGTGTGGCGCCGAGCCAGTTCAGGCCCTGAAGAGCAAAAGGCCAGTATATAACAACTGGATTGGGGGATATCCATTGCTGCGGTAACGGCCACTTATGGTTTCGCCCTTACGGCGAGTCCCTTTTTCAAACGAGCCAAAAAGGAACCAAAAGGCTTTGCCCCACCACTCGGTGCCTCGCTAGAGCTCGGCATGCCCTCTCTCCGGCCATCGTGGTTTAACGGGGCGCCCAAATCTAAAGCCAAAGCGAGGCGGCCTGACAGCCGACCTGATTTCAAGTGAACACTTTCCCTGTAGGAGCGAGCATGCTCGCGATGGACGTCAACGATAACGCGCCCTGTCTGGATGAACACGTTGTCTGGACGTTTTTCGCGAGCATGCTCGCTCCTACAAGGGGATCGCGGACAGACCTGGAATCAGGTCGGCTGTCAGGCCGCCTCGCGTTGTTTTTGCTTTTGATTTTCTTGCCATATCGAGAGGCTTCGTTCCGGTTCTGCGCAGTGGGCAAACCGGCATGGATGGCCGATGGCGGCGGGCCCTGTAGGAGCGAGTATGCTCCGGGCGGCGTTCCGACGAAAAACCTGAGAGCACCACGGGGAGTCAGGCTCCCCGCGTCATCGTTGACCTCCATCGCGAGCAAGCTCGCTCCTACAGGCTCTTCCAAGTGACCCGCTGTAAGAGCGGAACCATAAGTTGCCGTTACCGCAGCAATGGATATACACCCAATCCAAATATGCCCCCCAACCTAAAGTGAACAGTATTCGCATCATCCAGGGGCGAATTTCGGTCAAATATTTTGGCCACATCAATCCCCTTTTGGCCTTTCCTGCCGTTCTCCGAAATCGTCCACGCCGCAAGACTGTGTGCAACCGAACCCGCCTGCGGAGAACAACAAAATGCTGACGATCTACTCGGACGATCACCACCTGCACCACGGCCGTTGCGAACTCATCGACGGGCAACTCAAGCCCTGCTTTGAAATGCCTTCGCGTGCGGATCATGTGCTGTCACGTGTGCAAAAGCAGAATTTGGGCCCCGTAGAAGCGCCGAAGGATTTTGGCCTGGGGCCAATTGAGCGCATCCACAGCCGCGACTATCTCGACTTTTTCAAAGGCGCCTGGGCACGCTGGACCGAATTCAACACCGACGGTGACTTGCTGCCTTACACTTGGCCGGCCCGTACCTTGCGCCGCGTCAAGCCCACCAGCCTGCACGGCGAACTGGGCTACTACAGCTTCGACGGCGGCGCGCCGATCACCGCCGGCACCTGGCAAGCAGCGTACAGCGCGGCGCAAGTCGCACTCACCGCACAGGCAGAAATCCAGCGCGGCGCCCGCAGTGCCTTCGCCCTGTGCCGTCCTCCGGGGCACCACGCCGCCAGCGACTTGATGGGTGGCTATTGCTACCTCAACAACGCTGCCATCGCCGCCCAGGCTTTTCTCGATCAGGGCCACAAGAAAGTCGCGATTCTCGATGTCGACTACCACCACGGCAACGGCACTCAGTCGATTTTCTATCAGCGCAGCGACGTGCTGTTCACCTCGATCCATGGCCACCCGGAAGCCGAGTTCCCGTTCTTCCTCGGCTATGAAGACGAACCCGGCGAAGGTCCCGGCGAAGGCTTCAACTTCAACTACCCGCTGCCCGCGGGCAGCGGCTGGGATACCTGGAGCGCTGCGCTGGAGCA
The DNA here is from genome assembly GCF_059716155.1 of Pseudomonas sp. LBUM1649. Lineage (NCBI taxonomy): Bacteria > Pseudomonadati > Pseudomonadota > Gammaproteobacteria > Pseudomonadales > Pseudomonadaceae > Pseudomonas > Pseudomonas sp. LBUM1649. The sequence continues at coordinate 2,124,799 of NZ_CP166807.1, read as the reverse complement.
AGCCTGCAAAGAGATCGAACGCTACGGCGCCGATATTGTTGTCGTGTCCCTGGGTGTCGACACCTTCAAGGACGATCCGATCTCCCAATTCAAGCTCGACAGCCCCGATTACCTGGCCATGGGCACACGCATCGCCAAGCTCGGCGTGCCGACGCTGTTCGTGATGGAAGGCGGTTACGCGGTAGAAGAGATCGGCATCAACGCCGTCAACGTTCTTGAAGGCTTTGAAAACGCTTAACGAGGAATCGCCAAACAATGAAAAATCTCAAGCGGTTTATCGTTCCTGCCCTGTGCGCCACGGTGCTCGGTAGCGGCGCTCACGCAGAAGAACGAACGTTGCGCGTCTACAACTGGTTCGACTACATCACCCCCAAGGCCCTGGAAGATTTCAAGACCCAGAACATCCAGACCAAACTGGTCTATGACATCTTCGACACCAACGAAGCGCTGGAAGCCAAGCTGTTGACCGGCAACTCCGGCTACGACGTGGTGGTGCCGTCCAACGTGTTCCTGGCCAAGCAGATCGAAGCCGGCGTGTTCCAGCCACTGGATCGCAGCAAACTGCCGAACTGGAACCACCTCGATCCCAAGCTGATGAAGCTGATCGAGGCCAACGACCCGGGCAACCAGTTCGCCGTCCCGTACATGTACGGCACCATCCTGATCGGCTTCAACCCGGACAAGGTCAAGGCCGTGCTCGGTGACAATGCGCCGGTGGACAGCTGGGACCTGATCTTCAAGGAAGAGAACATCAGCAAGCTCAAGCAGTGCGGCGTCGCCCTGCTCGACTCGCCTTCGGAGATCCTGCCCTTGGCCCTGCAACACCTTGGCCTGGACCCCAACAGCAAAAAGCCTGCGGACTACGACAAGGCTGAAGCGCTGCTGATGAAGATCCGTCCGCACATCACCTACTTTCACTCGTCCAAGTACATGGCCGACATCGCCAACGGTGACATCTGCGTCGCCGTCGGTTACTCCGGCAGTTTCTCCCAGGCCGCCAACCGCGCCAAGGAAGCCAAGAACGGTGTGGTCGTGGACATGCGCCTGCCCAAGGAAGGCGCACCGATCTGGTTCGACATGCTCGCCATTCCCAAAGGCGCGAAGAACCCGCAAGACGCCTACACCTTCATCAACTACCTGCTGCAACCCCAGGTGATCGCACCGGTCAGTGACTTCGTGGGTTATCCGAACCCGAACAAGGACGCAACGGAACTCGTCGACCCGGCGATTCGCAACAACCCGAACCTGTACCCGACCGAAACGGCAATGGGCACGCTCTACACCCTGCAACCGCTGCCCCGCGATGCCGAACGCGCACGTACCCGGGCCTGGACCAAGATCAAGTCGGGGACTTGAAACGACGCTGAATGGTGGGGTGAAGACTTGCCCGAACAACCAACCTGCTTTGGGTTCCGCAGATACGACCTGTGCCCGCCAGGACTCGCGTTTTCAGCGAGTTCTGGTTGTACAGCAGCCCCGGCCTCATTCACGCCAAACCTTTTTCAATCGTTCGAGTGCCGCGCTGATCGCCTCCTCCGGCACCGCGGCAAACCCCAACACCAGCCCGGCGCGTTGATCCGGCGTGTTTTTCGAATCCGGTAGCCAGTAGCTGCTCAGGCCATTGATCTCGACATCGACGCTGGCCGCGGCATCTATCAGTTCCTGTTCGCGGGCTTGAGTGTCGACCGCCACCGTCATGTGCAACCCGGCGGCCACGCTTGGCAGGTGACCGACACCCGCAATATCCGCGGGCCAATTGGCCAATAGGGTGTTGCGGCGGCTCAACGCGGCACGACGCATGCGCCGCACGTGGCGCTGAAAATGTCCGGCGGCCATGAACTCGGCCATTATTGCCTGGGTGCTCACCTCGGAATGCCGGACATCCACCGCCCGCCGCTGGGCAAACGCCTCGACCAATGCCGGCGGCAGCACCAGATAGCCCAGGCGCAGGGCGGGAAAGGCCACTTTGCCGAACGTACCGACATAGAGCACCCGCCCGTGACGATCGAGCGCGGCCAACGGTGCCAGTGGTGCGCCGCTGTAACGGTACTCGCCGTCATAATCGTCCTCGACGATCCAGCCTTGGCTGCGCTCGGCCCAGGCCAGCAATTCCAGGCGTCGCGCCAGACTCATCACCACACCCATGGGGTATTGATGCGAGGGCGTCACGTAAGCCAGACGACAATTGCCCAGGCGCGCCAGTTCGCCGCAGTCAATGCCCTCGCTGTCCACCGAGACACCGTGCAATCGCCCACCGGCCACCGCAAACGCATGACCGGCCGCCCGATACCCGGGGTTTTCAACCGCCACCCCATCCCCCGGTTCCACCAGCAACTGCGCACACAGGCTGATCCCTTGCTGCGCGCCGCTGGTCACGACGATTTGCTCCGCCGTGCACTGCATGCCGCGAGAACTGCGCAAATACGCCGCGATCATCCCGCGCAATCGCGCATCACCTTGCGGCGCGCCATAACACAGCTGCTGCAGATCCGGTTTGCGCCAGAACGCCGCATTCAGCTTGGCCCACACCTCGAACGGAAACAGATCGAATGCCGGCACGCCGACCCGAAAGGCCCGCGGCGGACCGCTCGGAGGTGTCGGCAAATGGTTGTTTTCCAACCGTACCAATGCACCGCTGCGGACGACTTTATCGGCCGCCACCACAGGCACTTCCAGGCCCTTGGCAGAGGAGCCCGGCGGCACTTTCGGCGCGGTTTTCCTGCCCGGCAACGGTGCCTTGGGCAATTGCGCGACATAGGTCCCGTCACCCACCCGACCTTCGATAAACCCTTCGGCGTAGAGCTGATCGTAGGCCCGCACCACGCTGTTACGGGAAATCGCCAAGGCCGCCGCAAGATCCCGACTCGCCGGTAATCGCGTACCGCTGGCCAGTCGCCCGTCGAGCACTCGTACCCGCAAGGCCTGATAGAGCTGGCGACTCAAGCCCTGGCGGCGGTCGAGTTCGATACCCGCCGGGTTGAAGGACAAGGACAGCGGCGCATCCGTCATGACAATGGACCTATGAAATTTTTCGTTAATGGCTCTTACAACAGACCAATAGCCTGCCTAGGATGCAGGCATCTGCCAAGGAATATTTCCATGTATACGCCCCGCGCTTTTGCCTTCAATGATTTGAATGAGTTGCAGCAACAGATCCTCGGCACCCGCCTCGCCCTGCTGGTTACCCATGGCGAACAAGGCCTGCAAGCCAGTCATCTGCCCTTGCTGCTGAACGCCGACGAGGGTCCGAACGGTACCCTGTATGGCCATTTTGCCAAGGCCAATCCCCAGTGGAAGGAACTGCAGGACGGCGCCGAAGCACTGGTCATTTTTGCCGGCGCCGACGCCTATGTGAGCCCCGGGTTTTACCCGAGCAAAGCCGAGGACGGCAAAGTCGTGCCGACCTGGAACTACGTGGCCGTACATGCCTATGGCAGCGCCGAAGTGTTCACCGATGCCGATCGCCTGCGCTCACTGGTCAGCGCCTTGACCGATCGTCATGAAGCCGGTCGCGCGCAACCGTGGAAAGTCGCCGATGCCCCCGCCGATTACATCGACGGCATGCTCAAGGCCATTGTCGGTTTCGCTCTGCCGATCCAGCGACTGGAAGGCAAACGCAAGCTCAGCCAGAACCGCAACGCCGCCGACATCGCCGGCGTGCGCGAAGGGCTGGCTGCCAGCCCGGACGCACACGACCAAGGCCTCGCCCAATTGATGCCTTAAGGAATGAACATGAGTCAGATCGACATCCGCCAAGTCAGCGCCAACGACCACGCCGCGTGGCTGCCGCTGTGGCAGGCCTACCTGCGCTTCTACAACACCGAACTGCCAGAGACCGTCAGCCAAACCACCTGGCAGCGCATGCTCGACCCGAACGAACCGACCCATGCCGCCCTCGCCTGGGCCGACGGCAAAGCGGTGGGCATGGTGCATTTCATCTACCATCGTTCCAACTGGAGCATTGAAAACGCCTGCTACCTGCAGGATTTGCTGGTAGCACCTGAAACCCGTGGTACCGGCGTTGGCCGCCAGTTGATCGAATTCGTCTACGCCACGGCCAAGGCCGACGGTTGCAGCAAGGTGCATTGGCTGACCCACGAAACCAACGCCACCGCGATCCAGCTCTACGAGCGCATCGCCGAGCGTCCGGGTCTCATCCAGTTTCGCAAAGCCATTTAAGTTTCAAGGAGAACAGCATGTCGACTTCACTCGCCGATTGGAAAGGCGTCCCGGCCCCTACGGTCCAACTGATCGAAGGGCGTTTCATCCGCCTGGAAAAACTCGACCCGGCGCGCCACGGCGACGACTTGTTCAACGCCCTGCAAGGCCCAGGCAGAGATCCGAAACTGTGGGATTACCTGCCTTACGGTCCTTTCCCGCAACGCAGCGCATTCAACGACTGGCTGAACAACCACGCCGCCAGTAGCGATCCCTACTTCTTCAGCGTGATCGACCGCGCCAGCGGCGAGGTGCAAGGCATCCTCAGCCTGATGTCGATCGTCCCGGCCCAGGGCCGCATCGAAATTGGCCACGTGACCTTCGGCGCGCCGATGCAACGCTCACCCAAAAGCACCGAGGCCGTCTATCTGCTGGCCAAAGAATCGTTCGCCCTCGGCTACCGGCGTCTTGAGTGGAAATGCAACAACGGCAATGCCCGCTCCAAGTACGCGGCCGAGCGCCTGGGGTTCAGTTTCGAAGGCGTCTTCCGCCAGCATATGGTGGTCAAAGGGCAGAACCGCGATACCGCCTGGTATTCGATCATCGATTCGGAATGGCCGGCGATTGGCACGGGGTTCGAACGCTGGTTGAGTGATGAAAACCAGACGGATTCGGGGCAGGTCAAAGGCTTGGCGGAGTGTCGGGGGTAAACTGACGTGGCCGTCGAGGCTCTCGGCACGCAAGGTGCCTTGGCCTCGGTGTTCACCTTGGATAAAGCGCGCGAACAAACTCCTTACCTCCTCTTACATCTTCGAACCCCGCGTACAAAGAAAACTTACATTGCCTCCCTATAATCGGCACTTGAACAACAAAAAGACCGATTACACGGAGAGTTTCAAATGCCCTTTACACGGACTGTTCTAGCGTTGTCCCTCGGCCTGATTTTTTCGCAAAGTCAGGCCCAGGCGGCGCCGCCGCTGTCGCTCACCAACGGCAACTCCGAGCTGACTGCGCAAATTAGCAATGCCTGGATTGAAATCAACAAGACCGCGTTAGTGCACAATATCCGTACCTTGCAAGCGGAGCTGGCCGGCAAGTCGAAACTCTGTGCGGTACTGAAGGCCGACGCTTATGGTCATGGTATCGGGCTGGTGGTGCCTTCGGTGATCGCGCTGGGGGTACCCTGTGTGGCAATCGCCAGTAACGAAGAGGCACGAGTGGTTCGCCAAAGCGGCTTCAAGGGCCAGTTGATCCGTGTTCGCAACGCCACCCTGGGTGAGCTGGAAAATGCTCTGCAGTACAACGTCGAAGAACTGGTTGGCAACCTCGATTTCGCCCGCCAGGCGGCCGACCTTGCACATAAACACGATCGCAAACTGCAGGTGCACCTCAGCCTCAACTCAAGCGGCATGAGCCGTAACGGCGTGGAAATGGCTACCGAACAGGGCAAGAAGGACGCCGTGGCAATCACAAAGGTACCGAATCTGGAAGTGGTCGCGATCATGACCCACTTCGCAGTGGAGGATAAGGACGACGTGCGCAAGGGCCTGGCAACCTTCAACGAACAAGCGGCCTGGCTGATGGATGTGGCTCAGCTCGATCGCAAGAAAATTACCCTGCACGCGGCCAATTCCTTCGCCACTCTGGAAGTACCCGAATCGCACTTGGACATGGTGCGCACGGGCGGCGCTTTGTTTGGCGATACCGTCATCTCGCGCACTGAATATCGGCGCGTGATGCAGTTCAAGTCGCGTGTGGCCTCGGTCAATAGCTATCCCGCTGGAAACACAGTGGGTTACGACCGCACCTTCACCCTGACACGTGATTCGAAACTTGCCAACATCACGGTCGGTTACTCCGACGGCTATCGCCGCGTGTTCACCAACAAAGGCGTGGTATTGATCAATGGTCATCGCGTGCCGGTAGTGGGCAAGGTTTCGATGAACACCCTGATGGTCGATGTCTCGGATGCACCCGACGTCAAGTCGGGAGACGAAGTGATGCTGTTTGGCAAGCAAGGCGCAAGCGAAGTCAGCCAGGCTGAAATCGAAGAGATCAACGGCGCGCTTCTGGCCGACCTTTACACCGTCTGGGGCAGTGCTAACCCGAAAATTCTGGTTGAGAAGTAGACGGAGTCGGGGCAGGTCAAAGGCCTGGCGGAGTGTCGTAGTTGAGGATTTTGTAGGAGCGAGCATGCTCGCGATGGACTCAAGAGCGCTGCGTTTAGCCAGTAAACACGCGTTATCGTTGACGACCATCGCGAGCATGCTCGCTCCTACAGTGGCGGTTGGCATTCGACTGTCATTTTCAGCCCTGCCGCAAGGCGCCATTGAACGCTGGCGTCAACCCCGACGACGCAAGCTTGCGCACAAAGGCGCCGATACGCTGCTGCTTGTAGGCGTCCACATCCAGGTCACGGTAATCGTAGAAACCCTGGCCATCGCGCAAGCCGTTGCGGCCGTTTTGCATGTTGTCGGCAATCACCTGTGGCGACTCGAAACGCGGTGCCAGCGCGCCACTCAGGTAACGCGAGGCGTAGTAGAGAGTGTCGCCTCCACCCCAGTCGATGAACTCGAGCAGGCCCAGCACCGAGAAGCGCAAACCGAAGCCGACGCGTACCGCGGTGTCGATATCTTCTGCGCTGGCCACGCCCTCTTCCACCATCCGTGCGGCTTCGTTCATCGCCAGTGCCTGAATGCGCGGCACGATATAGCCAGCCACCGGATTGCACACCACGGGCACCTTGCCGATCCGCTTGAGCAGTTGCAGCAGCCGCTCGACCACCTGTGGGCAGGTCGCTGCGCTGCGGCTGACTTCCACCAGTGGCATCAGGTGCGCGGGATTGAGCCAGTGCGCGTTGACGAAGCGCGCAGGCGTGCTGACCATTTCGCTCAACTCGGTGACCAGAAAGGTCGAGGTGGTCGACGCGATGATGGTCGACGCCGGGACATGCTCGCTGACCCAGGCGAAGGTCTGCTGCTTGACCTCGATGACTTCCGGCACGGCTTCGAACACCAGCTCGCACAGGCGCAATGCCTCGACGGCCCCGGATCTGGATTGCAGCGTCAACCGCGATAGCGCGATGTCCGCCTCAGCATCCGAAGGGGGGAAATCTCCAGTGCGGCTAATGGTTTTCCTCAGTCAACTGTCCCGCAGGCCACCCGCTCAGCTCGTCGATCCACGATTCCCCTTGTCATGAAATGAAAATTCGCTGTCGTGCAATGCGAGGTGGCCGCCCTCTACTACACCTAGAGTCGGAGCAAAACAACAACCGGGCCCAGCACCCGGAAACACGAGAGCCGACATGAGCAGATCCACCCGAACGAGCGAGACCGCCACCCCCACCCAGCGCCCCCCAGCAACCGGCCGAAAGCGCCGCGCTCGCAAGGATGGCGATCTCCCGGACAACACCCAGCAAAAAGCGCTGATTGGCACGGCTGCCAACCAGACCCTGGCAGCCAACCCGCTAGTCAGCGTGCGCGCGGCGGACCTGGCCAACTCGGCCGGTTGCCTGCTCAAGGCCGTGGGTAAGTCGCCGCTCAAGGCTGGCGCTCATCTGGGTGGCTACCTGAAGGCGCTGCGCGGCATCGTCGGTGGCAACTCCGGCATCGCGCCGGACCCGAAGGACAAGCGCTTCGCCGATCCGGCCTGGCAATCCAACGCCTTCCTGCGCGCGCTGCTGCAAAGCTACCTGGCCGGCCAAAGTGAGCTGACCCGCTTCATCGAATCCACTGACCTTGCCCCGCTGGAAAAGAGCCGAGCCCGGTTCGTAGCAACACTCCTGGCCGATGCAATGGCACCGAGCAATTCGCCGCTGACCAATCCGGCAGCGCTGCGCAAGCTGGTGGACACCGGTGGCATGAGCCTGGCCAGGGGCATCCGCCAATTCGGCGAGGATATGCTGAACAACCGTGGGCTACCGAGACAGGTCGACAGCACGCCGTTCAAGGTGGGGGAAAATATCGCCACGGCCAAGGGCGAAGTGGTGTTTCGCAACGAGATGTTCGAGCTGCTGCAGTTCGCACCCACCACCGAAAACGTCTATGCCCGGCCCTTGGTGATGTCGCCGCCACAAATCAACAAGTACTACGCCATCGACCTGTCGCCGGAGAAAAGCCTGATCAAGTGGATCCAGGACAGCGGCGTCAACCTCTTCGTCATCAGCTGGCGCAATCCCACCCGCGAGCACCGTGACTGGGGCTTGTCGGATTACGCGCTGTGCCTCGACCAGGCTGTGGACGTGGCGCGCAGGATCACCGGTAGCCCGGATGTGAACATGTGGGGCTCCTGCTCGGGCGGCATCACCCTGGCGGCCTACCTGGGCTGGCTGGCGGCCCGTGGCGATGGCCATAAGGTGGCCAACACCAGCTGGGCCGTGTGCGTGCTCGACATGCCTTCGGCGCTGGACGACACCACCCTGGGGCTGTTCACCACCCCGTCCGCCCTGCGCGCTGCCAAGGCCAGCTCCCGGCGCAAGGGTGTCCTGAGCGGCCAGGGCATGGCCCGCATGTTCGCCTGGATGCGGCCCAACGACCTGATCTGGAACTACTGGGTCAACAACTACTTGCTTGGCAACAAGCCGCCGGCCTTCGACATCCTGGCCTGGAACAACGACACCACGCGACTACCCGCCCAACTGCACGCCGACTACCTCGACCTGGTCCAGCAGAACCCCTACAGCAACCCGGGCGCCCTGGAGATTGCCGGCGAGTCGATCGACATGACCCAGGTGAAAGTGGGAGCCTATGTGGTTGGCGGCACCACCGACCACATCACACCCTGGCAGGGCTGCTACGGCACCGCCCGGCTGTTTGGCGAGGACTCAACCTACGTGCTGTCCAACGCCGGCCACCTGCAGAGCCTGGTGAACCCGCCGGGCAACCCCAAGTCGTTCTACTACGCGGCGCCTGCCGCCGATGAGACCCCGCAAATCTGGCTGCAAAACGCTGGCGAGCGCCAGCAAGGCAGCTGGTGGCCGCATTGGCGCGAATGGATCGGGCAGCGCTCGGGCGACAGCCTGCCGGCGCCGAAGAAGCTTGGCTCGCGCAAATACCCGCCCCTCTGCCCCGCACCTGGCACCTATGTTATGGAGCGTTGAGGCTGCCCTCTCCTCCTCGAGCTGAGCCCACGCCATCCGTGGGTTTCAGCGCTTTGCGCAGGTGAGGATCGGCCGGTCGTGACCGGCAGAGAACGGCCAATAGCAGCCACTTGCAGTAGGCATACCCTGTCTTTCTAGCCCGCCTCTCAGGAGAGCAAATGACCAGGAAACTACCGAACTTAACTTCGTGATCATCGGGGTGGCAAACCTGCATTGCCGGTCGCTTATTTCCTGCGTCGTACCAATCGCTGCTCTTGAAAAAGCCAAACTGACTTGCAGAAACTCCACCGCGCCAACAAGCAGATACCTCTGCAAACCGCCAGTCGGAAATGTCGACGAAACTAAGCGGATAACGCGTGATGCGAGCCATTTGGGCCACAAAAACGGCCTGTCTACTATGCTCAATGGGTTGAAGTAAACGTCGCTAACGACAGAGGTGGGGGCCGACTGCATCGCAAGCGTAATGCGGAGGCGGAGATGGCATCGATATCCAGAAGACTCTTCCTGAAAGTGGGAGGTGGGGTTGCCGCAAGCGTGGCAATTGGGCTGCCCGAACTCACACAAGCAGCAACACCAAAGTCATCGGTAGAGGGGCGAGTCAATCTCCCCTACCAAACGAAAGCGCTCACCAAAGCTCAAAAATTGCAGGTCAACACGCCGGTCCTATTTTCTTATCCCGACGCGGCCTCACCTTGCGCATTAATCAAGATGGGCACCCCCGTTCCAGGTGGTGTCGGCCCAGAGCGCGACATCGTCGCCTACAGCACGCTATGCACGCACATGGGTTGTCCAGTCGCCTATGACTCGGGACAGAAGTTGTTCAAATGCCCCTGTCATTTCAGCATTTTCGACCCTGAGAATATTGGCCAAATGGTGTCCGGCCAAGCCACAGAGAACCTGCCGAGCATAGTGCTTGAGTACAACCCCAATGACGATTCGGTACATGCAGTTGCCGTCGAAGGGTTGATCTACGGACGTCAGTCCAACCTCCTTTGATAAGGAGATTAAAATGGCAACCAACAAAGATCGTATGGCACTGCCTCCGACAGATGCCCAAAAGACCAACCTCACATGCCACTTCTGCATCGTGGGTTGTGGCTATCACGTGTACAAATGGCCAGAAAGTCAGGAAGGTGGACGGGCACCCGATGAGAACGCGCTCGGGCTCGACTTCCGCAAACAGTTACCTCCCATGGCCATCATCATGACGCCGGCAATGCAGAACACGATTACCGACAAGGACGGTAAGCGCTACAACATCATGATCGTGCCGGACAAACAGTGCGAAGTTAATAAAGGACTCTCGTCCACGCGAGGGGGACAACTGGCCAAGGTCATGTACAACCCCGATGGCGTAGGCAAGGAGCGGTTACGCAGCCCACGCGTCTATGTGGCTGATCAGTGGGTGGACACCAGTTGGGATGATGCGTTGGCGCTTTACACCGGGGTGACCAAGAAAATTCTTGATAATGATGGGCCTGCCTCGCTCGCCTTTGACTGCTTCGATCACGGAGGTGCCGGAGGCGGATTCGAGAATACCTGGGGCACCGGCAAGCTGATGTTCACCGCACTGCAAACGCCATTGGTACGTATCCACAATCGCCCCGCCTATAACTCCGAGTGCCACGCTACCCGCGAGATGGGCATTGGCGAACTCAACAACAGCTACGAAGACGCCGAATTGGCTGACGTTATTGTTGCCATCGGTTGCAACTCATACGAAACCCAAACCAACTACTTCCTGGCGCACTGGCTGCCCAATTTACAGGGACAGACACTCGACAAGCGGAAACAGCGCTTTCCTGGGGAAACCGTTGCTCCAGCCAAGTTGATTTTTGTCGACCCCCGCAGGACACCGACCATCGCTATAGCGGAGCAAGCAGCGGGCAAAGACAACGTGCTTCACCTGGATATCGAACCGGGCACGGATATCGCTCTGTTCAATGGTCTACTGACCTACGTGGTTGACCAAAAATGGCATGACGAGGAATTTATCGCGGCCCATACCAAAGCGTTTGACCAGGCACTTCAAGCCAATCGAATGTCGCTTGAAGAAACCAGTCGCGTTACCGGGGTCTCGGTGGACAAGCTCAAGCAAGCAGCCGAATGGGCTTACAAACCCAAGGCCTCTGGCCATCGCCCCCATGCCATGCACGCCTACGAAAAAGGGATCATCTGGGGCAATGACAACTACCTCATCCAGTCTGCCTTGGTCGACTTAGTGCTTGCCACCCACAACGTCGGGCGACGAGGTACGGGGGTGGTGCGCATGGGTGGGCATCAAGAGGGTTATACACGCCCCCCTTATCCTGGGAATTCCAAGATCTATGTGGATCAGGAGATCATCAACGGCAAGGGAATGATGTACACGGCGTGGGGGGCCAACCCGTTCCAGACCACGCTCAATGCTGAGCAGCATCGTGCGGTCATCCTGAAACGCGCCAGTATTGTCAGGGAGGCCATGGCCAACGTTCGCGGCGGTACAACCGCACAGATGGTGGATGCGGTCTACGACGCGGTGAAAAACAAAGGCGGGCTTTTCCTCGCCAATATCAACCTTTACCCCACCAAGCTGGCAGAAGCCGCCCATGTGATGCTGCCCGCAACCCATCCGGGTGAGATGAATCTCACCTCGATGAACGGGGAACGGCGGATGCGTCTTTCACAAAAATTCATGGATCCTCCCGGTTCGGCGAAAGCAGATTGCCTGATCGCAGCGGCTATCGCTAACACCCTTCGGCAGATGTATACGGATGAAGGTAAACAGGACATGGCGGCGCGCTTTGCAGGGTTCGACTGGAATAGCGAGGAAGACGCCTTCAATGACGGCTTCCGCATGGCTGGCCAACCCGGTGCTGGCCCAATTGACAGTCAAGGTGGGACCACAGGCAATCTTGTCACCTACGAGCGGCTGAAAGCCATGGGGAACAATGGCGTACAGTTACCCGCTAAGGAATACCGTGACGGCAAACTGATCGGTACCGAAATGCTTTACACCGATTACAAATTCGACACCCCTGACGGCAAAGCAGAGTTCAAGCCAGCAACATGGTCCGGATTGCCGAAACCGGTGGCAGAACTGAAGGCGAAGCACCAGTTCTGGATCAACAATGGACGCATCAATGAAGTGTGGCAAACGCTCTACCACGACCAATACAACGATTTTGTACAGCGGCGTGTGCCGATGGCTTATCTGGAAATCAACCCCGACGATGCCCAAGCGTTGGCTATTCAGTCCGGAGACGTGGTCGAGGTGTTCAACGATTACGGTTCGTCCTACGCACTAGCCTACCTGGAGTCTGACATCAAACGGAATCAAACCTTTATGCAGTTCGGGCACTTCAACGGTGTGATGGGAGATTTGACTACGCCATGGACCGACCGCAACGTGGTGCCCTATTACAAAGGGACATGGGCAAGTATCCGGCGCATTGGTCAGGTGGAGGAATTCAAAGAGACGATCAGCTTCAAGTCGCGCCGGTTTAACGTGATCGCGGTTGGTTAACAACAAAATCGTTGAACAGACGCAGCCCCCTTCCCACCTTGTGGGAGGGGGCTAGACCTCTCGTGGTTATTTCACTTTTCACTGGACGCCGACGGGAGCAATCTCCGTCCCAACCAGGCATGTGAAAAGGGTCATTCACTAGACGCATGACGAGGTAATGCAATTGAAATCAAAGCTGCAAGCAGTACGAATGCACTCGATATCCATAAGCACGCGCCCAGCCCATACACCTGATATACCCAGCCGGAGAGCACCGTGCCAATAAGGCGGCCCATGGCGTTGGACATATAATAAAACCCCACATCCAGCGATACACCGTCTTCCTTGGCGTAGGACACGATCAGGTAACTGTGCAACGAAGAGTTCACCGCGAATAGCGCGCCAAAGACCATCAGTCCGCCGAGCAACACCACCTGTTGTGACCATCCGGTGCTCAGCCCAAGAGCAATGGCCGCAGGCAGACCCGCCAGCGCAAGTGCCCACAGAAATGCCGCACGACCATCCGGTACGTGCCCACGTTTCTTGCCGGTGATGTTGGGCGCGAAGGATTGCACAATGCCGTAGCCAATCACCCAGGCCGCAAGGAAGCCGCCAACCTCCCAGAAGTCCCAGCCGAAGACGCTGCTCAGGTACACCGGCAAGGCCACCACAAACCAGACATCGCGGGCGCCGAACAGGAACATTCGGGCGGCTGAGAGGATATTGATCGCCCGGCTCTTGGACAGGATGTCGCGAAATTGGGGCTTGGCTTTGGCCTTGCCCAGGTCCTTCTTCAACAGAATCAAGCTGCTGATCCAGATCAGCGCCAGGACACCCGCCATGGCCAGCAAGGCGCCTTTGAAGCCGATCAAGGCCAGCAAGGCTCCGCCAAGAAAGAAGCCGACGCCCTTGAGTGCGTTCTTCGAGCCGGTGAGGATCGCCACCCACTTGTAGAGCTTGCCCTGTTGCCCATCCGGAACCAGAAGCTTGATGGAGCTTTTGGCGCTCATCTTGTTCAGGTCTTTGGCAATCCCCGACAGCGCCTGAGCGCCCATCACCCATGGGATGGTTAGCCAGGCGACAGGAACCGTCAGCATCAGCAGCGCCGCGACCTGGAGGCCCAGCCCGATGTTCATGGTTCGGTTCAGACCCAGCCGAGCGCCGAGGTAGCCACCCACCAAGTTGGTGATCACCCCAAAGAGTTCGTAGAACAGAAACAATGCCGCGATTTGCAGTGGGCTGTAGCCCAACGCGTGAAAGTGCAACACCACCAACATGCGCAAGGCGCCGTCGGTGAGGGTGAAGGCCCAGTAGTTACCCGTGACGAGCAGATACTGCCGCACTTGCGGAGCGAGGGCTGACAACGCTTTCATGACCGCTCCTTAGACTGCCATACCGACCATTTTGGCCAGTTCCACGGTGCGGTTGGCATAGCCCCATTCGTTGTCATACCAGGCATAGAGTTTGACCTGGGTACCGTTGATGACCATGGTCGACAGTGCATCGATGATCGATGAGCGTGGATCTGTGCGGTAGTCGATGGATACCAGTGGACGTTCCTCGAAGCCGAGGATGTCTTTCAGCTCGTTCTCGGAGGCGTCCTTGAGTAGCTGATTCACCTCCTCGACAGTGGTGGCCCGCTCGACCTCGAAGACACAGTCGGTCAGAGAAGCGTTGGCCAGCGGCACGCGTACCGCGTGACCATTCAGACGCCCACGCAGCTCCGGAAAGATTTCGGCAATGGCGGTGGCCGAGCCCGTACTGGTTGGGATCAGGCTCATGCCGGAGGCACGCGCACGGCGCAGATCCTTGTGCGGCTGATCGAGGATGCTTTGGGTGTTGGTCAGGTCATGGATGGTGGTGATAGAGCCGTGGCGAATGCCCAGCTTTTCGTGGATGACTTTCACCACCGGCGCCAGACAATTGGTGGTGCACGAAGCAGCGGTGACGATGCGATGTTCCGCCGCCTTGAACAGCTGATGATTGACGCCCATGACGACGTTCAGCGCGCCTTTTTCCTTCACCGGAGCGCAGACCACCACACGCTTCACGCCTTGGTCGAGGTAAGCCTGCAACACCGCCACGGTTTTCATCTTGCCGCTGGCCTCGATCACCAGATCGCAACCCGACCAGTCGGTGTCGGCAATCGCTTTGTTCGCGGTCACCTTGATGCGTTTGCCGCCAATCACCACCTGATCGCCTTCTGCGCTGGCTTCGTTGTGCCAACGACCATGCACAGAGTCGAAGTTGATCAGGTGCGCATGGGTTACTGCATCGCCTGCCGGATCGTTGATCTGCACGAATTCAAACTCTGGCCAGCTCCAGGCTGCTCGCAGCGCGAGGCGACCGATCCGACCAAAACCATTGATGCCAACTTTGATAGTCATGTTGTAAATCCTCAGATGGAGCGCTGATTGACACGTTTCATGAGTTCTTGCGCTGACTCTTTGCGCTCGGAATAACGATCAACCAGATAGTCCTGACGGTCGCGAAGCAACAGCGTGAATTTCACCAACTCTTCCATCACATCAACGATACGGTCGTAGAACGGAGAAGGCTTCATCCGTCCGTTGTCGTCGAATTCCATATAGGCCTTCGGCACGGAGGATTGGTTTGGGATGGTGAACATGCGCATCCAACGTCCCAGCACTCGCAGCTGATTAACCACGTTGAACGACTGCGAGCCACCACACACCTGCATGACGGCGAGGGTTTTGCCCTGGGTCGGGCGTACCGCACCCATCGCGAGTGGCACCCAGTCGATCTGCGCTTTGAACACTGCGCTCATGGAACCGTGACGTTCTGGAGAGCACCAGACCTGCCCCTCGGACCACAGCATCAGGTCGCGCAGCTCCTTCACTCGTGGATGATCGTCGGGTGCGTCATCTGGCAACGGCAGACCTGACGGATTGAAAATCCGCGCCTCGGCACCGAAGTGCTCCAGCAGCCGAGCGGCTTCCTCGACCATCAGGCGACTGAAGGAGCGCTCACGGGTCGATCCGTACAGCAGCAAAATGCGCGGCTTATGGATGGAGGTCTTTTCGATACCGAGTTTGTCTGTCGATGGGAGATCAACCAGTTCGGTATCGAGTTGGGGGATATGGTCATCAAACATAGTCTTTGTCCTGCGCAACGGAGCTCTTGGATTCATCGAACCAGCGGCGTTTCAACCAAAGGGCCACACCGACCAGAGAAATCAGTACCGGTACTTCCACCAGCGGACCAATCACCGTGGCAAAGGCGACCGGGGAAGCCAGGCCAAAAGTGGCAATGGCCACGGCAATCGCCAGTTCAAAGTTGTTGCTTGCGGCTGTGAAGGCCAGTGCGGTGGTGCGCGGATAGTCAGCCTTGAGCAGCTTGCCCATCCAGAAGCTGATGAAAAACATCACCACGAAGTAGATCGTCAGAGGGATCGCGATACGCAACACATCCATCGGCAATTGCAGCACCACGTCGCCCTTGAGGCTGAACATGGCCACGATGGTCAACAGCAGTGCTACCAGCGTCAGCGGGCTGATCTTCGGAATGAAACGCTCTTGGAACCAAGCTTCACCTTTACGGGCGATGAGGATCCTGCGGGTCAGGAAGCCCGCCAGGAACGGTACACCCAGGTAGATCAGGACGGACTCGGCAATGCTGACAAAGCTGGTCTCAATCACACTGCCTTCCAGCCCGAATAGTGGCGGCAACAGCCCCAGGGAGACCCAGGCATACAGACTGAAAAACAGGATCTGGAAGATGCTGTTGAACGCCACCAATCCGCAGACGTACTGATTGTTGCCACCTGCGATCTGATTCCAGACCAACACCATCGCGATGCAACGAGCCAAGCCGATCAGGATCAGGCCCGTCATGTATTCCGGCTGGTCCCGCAAGAAGATGATCGCCAGTGCGAACATCAACACCGGGCCGATGACCCAGTTCTGGACCAAAGACAAAATGAGTATGCGCTTGTCCTTGAATACTTCCGGCAGTTCCTCATAACGAACCTTGGCCAGAGGCGGATACATCATCACGATCAACCCGATAGCGATGGGTATGTTGGTTGTGCCCACGGAAAGACTGTTGAGCCACTGCGGCCAGCCTTCGAACAGGCTCCCCAAACCGATGCCCAACGCCATGGCGAGAAAAATCCACAGGGTCAGGTATCGGTCCAGGAAGGAAAGGCGGCTTTTACTCATGATCATTGCTCCTTTGGTTACAGCGTGCCAATCAGGGCCAGCTCTGCCTTGAGCTGTATCGCTGGACTTACTGAACAGTCCAAGCGTCGAAATACCAGCGTTTTCCAACGTCTTGAGACTCAGCGGATGCACTTCGGCATCAGGCGATCTGGCTTTCACAGCAGGCGAGTGCCCGTTCAGGACGGTCGCCCATTTCATCAAGGCGTTTGGCGTGAGGACTCAACCAATGCTTGTTGCTTTCGAGCACAGTGGTCAGTACTTGATGGACCCAATCCGGGAGATTTGGATGCAGTCGGTAATACACCCATTGGCCTTGTCGACGGTCCGACAACAGGCCGCAACTACGCAGCTGCGCGAGGTGTCTGGAGACTTTTGGCTGACTCTCACTCAACGCGCAGGTCAGTTCGCAAACACAAAGCTCTCCTTCACGGGTGATGAGCATCATCGTGCGGACCCGAGTGTCGTCAGCCAGGCATTTGAAAACAGTGGTCGGTGTCAGATGGTCAGCCATATCGTTTTCTCAGTGTTTGTTTTTGACCAAGACGAACATCCTGATGCGCTCATGAATTTCGTAAAGGGTGTGACGGAAGGCACTGGGAGCGCGCAGCGTTGGCGGTACAGACGAACAGGACACGGGCTTTGCTGGTCATTGTGAAATCTCAGCTCACATACGGCTCAACGAATATATGATTTTCCGTATGCGATGTAAAGCGTCAACGGCAGGTCAGTCCTTCAAAGCGATTGGACCCGCAGCCAACCTTCAACTAAAGCCAATGTATCAGGACGTAAGCTAAGTAAATCGCTTACCGAATCTCTTTGAACATCTGCGGTTACGCATATATGGTTTTCGTCATGAGTCTGTCATTCACACAGAAATAGGTCGCTCCTCGACTCAAGGGCTACCTGGACATGCAGAGGAAATAAGAAGGCACCCTGGCGCTCTGGCAGGCGTTGCGCAAATTGCAGCGGCTCCTAGAACTTTTCCCTGTTTGTCGGTCTATTTGGATAGGCACATCCGCTCGGTACGCGCGAACCCACAGAGTTCGCGCAGCCAGATGGCCACACGTCCAATTGTCAATCAGAGGTGGTCTTCGCTCATGAAATTCCATGACCCACGGATGGTGCTCCTCGGCCTGTTCGCGTTCGCGGCAATGGGCTCGGCATCAGCCACTCAGATGAAGACCTCATCCCCTGTTTTCGCAACGCAAGTCACCGCCGTCCAGGCGCCTGTCCAAGCCGCAGGCAGCCCTTGGCCGACCTTGGCCAGCATGGCCGGCAAGCAGCCAGGGCCGTTGCTTGCCCATGACGACCGATACTGGCACGAAGACCGTTGGCACGATCGCAGGGACGATTGGCGCCGAGACGACTGGCGTAGAGACCAGTGGCGTAAAGATCAGTGGCGTAGAGAGCAAGCCCGCCGAGAAGCTGAACGCCATCGTGATTGGGAGCGCCAGCATGATCGGGCCATGCGCCATCGCTACGAGGACGATCGCCGCTACTATCGTCGCTAGCGCCACGCCACGGGATCAATCCGTCCGGCTCGATCCAGCCCCAGGCCCGTGGACACTCCAGTGAACGCTTTGGGTCTTCGTCGCATCCTTGCAGGTCGGTTGCCAGAAAGACAGTTTTCCACTGCTATGCTGATAACAACTGTTTCTATACCAGAGACGAGTAGCATGGCAGCACAAGGCAAGCATTCCCCGTTCATGTTCAAGGCTCTGGCCTACTCGGCTGGAATTTTCCTTGTCGCGGGGGCTGCCATGAAGCTGCTCGACACTTACTTCGACCTGACGTTGTTGGCAGATACCACGGGCTGGCTGCTACGTTTTTGGGATTGGCTTTTGCTGGAAACGTCAATGCCGAATTGGTCGCTGCTGATGATTATCGCGATTTTAATCAGCACTCTGTCCGTAGCGATTTACTACGCCCGCATCACTGATGGAGCTTACGGCGAGTTACACGAGATAGAGCGAAAAATTTACAAAAAGAACAACCCTCAGTTTCCACAACTGACAGATAACCAAACGTTACTGATGGAAGCTTTGGCCTATCATGCGAACTTCAGAAAAATTGCAAATTTGAACTCAGTTTGCAAGCTTGTCTCACTCAGCACGTTAGAAGTTGAAACCGGTCTGAAGCAGCTCCAAGCCAAACGTCTTGTGAAGCAAAAAGTGACAAGGGGTACGTTCGGCGCCACCACGTTTGAACTGACCTTGGCAGGTAAGGATTATGCGTTAGAGCGACTGGAGCTAACGTAGCACCTCTCTGACCATGTCAAAGAAGGTCGTCAGGATACGTCGGGAACTCTGCGCCCGGAGACAAACCAGGGTCTCGGTGAAGCGTTGCTGGCAATCGACGATCGGCAATCCGCGAAGCCGCGAATCCGCGCCGAGCTCGGCCGCCGAGACAACACCGACCCCCATGCCGATGGCTACGGCCTCACGCGCCGCTTCACGCCCCTCCACCTCAATGGCCTTGCGAATGCGCAAGCCTGCCGCAGCCATCTCCTCTTCCAGGGATAGCCGCGTAACCGAGCCCTGCTCGCGCAACACCAGGGGTGTGTTGTCCAGATCGGCGAGGCTGATGGATTTTCGTTGTGCCCAGGGATGGTCATGGGCAACGAAGGCGAGCATCGGGTCGCTGCGAAGATGCAGCTTGAGCAGTCGGTCATCTTCGATATTGCGCCCCAGCAGGGCAATGTCTGCCTGGTGACCGAACAACCGCTGCAGGACCTCATCGGTATTGGCCGAGGAACGCGCGCGCATCATCAAGATGTTCGAAGGCTCCCGCCCGCACTACCTGATCGACACGATCGTTGATTTGCCGGCGGTCATCGAAGACATCAATGCCCGTCTGGCACGTGGCGAAACCCCTCAGGGCTCTTGACCCTGTTGGGCTTGTGCAACTGAAAGTGGCCGTCGCAAGGACGGTCACAACCAAAAACAACAAGAGAACGCCACCATGAACTACGCCCACCCTGGCACTCCCGGTGCCATCGTTTCCTTCAAGTCCCGCTACGGTAATTACATCGGCGGCGAGTTCGTCGCGCCGGTCAAAGGTCAGTACTTCACCACGACCTCGCCCGTGAATGGCCAACCGATTGCCGAATTCCCGCGCTCCAGCGCCGAAGACATCGAAAAGGCCCTGGACGCTGCCCATGCCGCCGCCGACGCCTGGGGCGCCACGTCCGCCCAGGCGCGCTCGCTGGTGCTGCTGAAAATCGCCGACCGCATCGAACAGAACCTGGAACTGCTGGCAATCACCGAGTCCTGGGACAACGGCAAAGCCGTGCGCGAAACCCTCAACGCCGACATCCCGCTGGCCGCCGACCATTTCCGCTACTTCGCCGGCTGCATCCGCGCCCAGGAAGGCAGCGCTGCCGAAATCGACGGCAACACCGTGGCCTATCACATCCATGAGCCCCTGGGTGTGGTCGGGCAGATCATCCCGTGGAACTTCCCGATCCTGATGGCCGCGTGGAAACTCGCCCCGGCCCTGGCCGCCGGCAACTGCGTGGTGCTCAAGCCGGCCGAGCAAACCCCGCTGGGCATCACCGTACTGCTCGAACTGATCGGCGACCTGCTGCCACCCGGTGTGCTGAACATCGTACAAGGCTACGGCAAAGAAGCCGGCGAAGCCCTGGCCACCAGCAAGCGCATCGCCAAGATCGCCTTCACCGGCTCGACCCCGGTCGGCTCGCACATCATGAAATGCGCGGCCGAGAACATCATTCCGTCCACCGTGGAGCTGGGTGGCAAGTCGCCGAACATCTTCTTCGAAGACATCATGCAGGCCGAACCGTCCTTCATCGAAAAAGCCGCTGAAGGCCTGGTGCTGGCGTTCTTCAACCAGGGCGAAGTCTGCACCTGCCCTTCCCGTGCCCTGGTGCAAGAGTCGATCTACGACGAATTCATGCAAGTGGTGATGAAGAAGGTCCTGCAAATCAAACGTGGCGACCCGCTGGACACCGACACCATGGTCGGCGCCCAGGCGTCCGAGCAGCAATTCGACAAAATCCTTTCGTACCTGGAAATCGCCAAGGGCGAAGGCGCCGAGCTGCTGACCGGCGGCAAGATAGAAAAACTCGAGGGCAGCCTGGCGACGGGTTATTACATCCAGCCGACCCTGCTCAAGGGCACCAACAAAATGCGCGTGTTCCAGGAAGAAATCTTCGGCCCGGTGGTGAGCATCACCACCTTCAAGGATGAAGCCGAAGCCCTGGCCATCGCCAACGACACCGAGTTCGGCCTGGGCGCCGGCCTCTGGACCCGCGACATCAACCGCGCCTACCGCATGGGCCGCGCGATCAAGGCCGGTCGTGTCTGGACCAACTGCTACCACCTGTACCCGGCGCACGCCGCGTTCGGTGGCTACAAGAAGTCCGGCGTCGGCCGTGAAACCCACAAGATGATGCTCGACCACTATCAGCAGACCAAAAACCTGCTGGTGAGCTACGACATCAATCCGCTGGGCTTCTTCTAAAAACCGGGGCGATGCAGACAGGTCTGTGTCGCCCTTTCGCCAGTCATCGCGAGCAAGCTCGCTCCCACAGGGTTTTGCGTCGGCTCACTCACCACGAACCCCTGTGGGAGCGAGCTTGCTCGCGATGGGGTCCTAAATGACACAGCACACACGCCCTGGCAAGCCGGGACGCGTCGTGCAAGCAATCAGGCCTGCGCCTCGTCCGGGAACGCCGGCAGCCCGTACGTCAACGCAAGTTCCAAGGCCGGTTACAAGGGGTATAACTATCAGAACAAATGGCGGTCACCCGGAATAGGCCAGCGCCTGAGCCAGCGCCTGGACCAGGCGCCCCAGGCCTGATCGGCGCCTGCGGCGCGGAGCAATGTGATGAGTTCCAGAGCATGGCGATGGTCTCGCAAGAGCCTTCTTGGCTGCATCGAGCTGGCCTTGCTGGTCGCTCCACTGTGCGCCAGCGCCATGTTCAAGTGCCAAGCCAGGGACGGAGCCATCAGCTACACCAGCCAAGCCATCGCCAGCGCCCGCTGCACTCGCCTCAATGGCATGGCGGGCGCCGGTGTCGGCGCCAAGGCAATGGCCCTGCCACGGCTTGTGCGGGACGACGACTCAGGCGCGGTGCGGGTTCGGGTGTTCACCTTCGTCCACAGGGGTGTTCGTCAGTATGTGAGCCGGCGCCCTGTCGGGATCTCCGCACGGGTCGATGTCCTTGAGCTCTATTACATCAAGGGCTGCTATCTGTGCATGGCGCCGAAGGATTTCAAGGTCGCCTCACTGCGCCTGGACACCCATTCCTATCGGCGGGAGATCGAAGCCGCTTCGGGTCATTATGGTGTCGACAGGGCGCTGGTCCGCGCAGTGATACATGCCGAATCGGCGTTTCGCCCCAACGCCATTTCCGAAGCCGGCGCCCAGGGGCTGATGCAGTTGATGCCCGCCACCGCCGAGCGCTTCGCCGTGGACGATCCGTTCGACGCACGACAGAACATTCGTGGCGGCGTGCGCTACCTGGCCTGGCTGCTCAAGCGCTTCAACGGCAACCAGGTGCTGGCGTTGGCAGGTTACAACGCCGGCGAAGCGGCCGTGGTCGAGTATAACGGGGTGCCTCCCTACGCCGAGACGCAATCCTACGTCACCCGCGTGCAGTCCTTGACCGAACGCTATCGCAACAATCGCTAGTACCGTAGGGAGGTGTCAACTAAATCAGGGACGACTCAATCACTAATGCCCGGCGGCGGCTCAGGAAAATCGCGAGTCACTTAGTCTGATTCGATGGATAAAGACCGGCAAGCCGCGCTATCACAACACCAACGTAAAAGACGCCTGAGAACTCTTCGACCATCACAAGTGAGCGGGCGTGGTTGGTCAACGGGATAACATCACCGTAACCAGTGGTCGTGAGCGTCGTGAGGCTAAAATAGATCAGTTTGAAGAAAGTGCCGGGCTGGCCGAAGTCGAGGTGATCAGGGCCGAATGAGCCAGCGCTGGATATCTCGACCAGGGCATAGACGAAGGACCAAACGAAGGCCAGCATAATGTAACCCGCAAGCGCACCATGCAGCTTGTCGGCTGTAATTGGCCCGCGCTTGAGAATATAGCGAAGCACTCCGCTAAACGAGACTGCAAGAGACGCCGCATAAGATATCCCGGCAAGGTTAAGTATTGCGATACTCCCAGCCCACAACGCCGTCCATTGAAGGCCAACCCCAAGCAACGCCAGACCCAGTTTTAGGATGAACCCCCGCCGAGTCTGCCTGGTAGCGAAAGCGCCCACGAGCAGCACGATTGAAAACAGAATGCCGAGCAACGTGCGAGCAAATATACCTTCCTCAAGAAAGGGAAACAGGAGGATCAATCCTAGTAAGAGCAGCAATAGATAGGTGCAAGGCCCTCGCCCTATTACCATCTGAGCTAAATCCTGGTCAGATTCGGCTTTATCTTGCGGATTTGCCATACCGGTTTCCCAGAAATTGAAATAACGCTCGAGACCTGACGTTGTACGGTTGAAATCTGATCTGGCTTCAGAAGAGTCGGCAGTGAAATTCTAGTCGCGAATGCATGTGAGAGGATTCAGCCTGACAGACCGCTATATTGGGTCGATTGCTGCCTATTATAGAAGGGCTGCAATCGGCCTGCCGAGAGACCTGACTCAGGCGATAAAACCGAATCTGAAGCCAGCATTACCGGCACAAGACAGACGTTTTTTTACATACTGACTTCAGATCTGCGAAGGGTTCAAAACTGGCTTATGCAACAATCAAACCCATCCAGCCGTGAACCCCCACGTAGAGTCCGACCCCGATGATCAACACGCTGGACAGATAGGGCGCTCGACGCGCAACTGCACCAAGCCAAGGCCAGCGATTGGAAGCTTGTTTAGCGCCAATGGCCGCTGCCGCACCGACGGATACCAATGTAAGCGCCAAACCAAGGCTGAAGCACAAAACCAGAATGCCTCCCAAGGCGACTTCTTTGACCTGAAGGCAAAGCAGCAGAACGGTAATAGCCGCTGGGCAAGGAATCAGCCCCCCGGTCAACCCGAACATAATGATCTGGCCAGTGGTGACCTCACGATTGGTAAAGCGCTTGCGGATATCATTGGCATGGGCGCGTTCATGTGCATCCTGATACCCATCTATCGACAGTTCCAGGCCTTCCAGCTCGGAGTGCTCGTGACTGTGTCCGTGCTCCTGATAATCCAGATCGTAATCATGGGAATGGTCCGCATGCCCAAGAGTCAAGCGAGCACTAAACTCATGAGGCTCAGGAATGTCGACGGTCGATTCCAGGAAACCTTCGCGCTCAACGAACGAGAACGCTTGAATACTGCCATCTGAGCGGGTAGTCGTCAGTTGAACCTCTGCCGCTGACCAGGCATGTCCACTCAACGCCTTCATGCGCCAGTGTGGGCGCATTCCCTGTTCGAAAATCGCCAGTTCGATCCGCCCGTGACCCGTATCAATGTGCTGAGTCTCATCGTGATGAGCATGGTGGTGATCATCACCTTGCTCGAACTTGAACATCTGTTCGCCCCGCCAGGTACGCCACAGCATGCAGATCGCAATCAGAATGATCAGCGCGCAGGACGCGAGCTGGAAGTACGGCTCAGTCGTTCGGGCGTCCAGACCTTTGCCCAGATACATGCCACCGATGGCAACTAGCCACACCACGGCGGTGTGCGAGAGCGTTGCGGCCAAGCCCAGCAAAACGGCCTGTTTCACTGATCCACGGATGGCGACGATGAACGCCGCCATCATGGTCTTTGAATGGCCAGGCTCAAGCCCGTGCAACGCACCTAGCAGTATCGCGCTCGGGAAGTAGAGCCACGCGTGGGTGCCACCCTGTTGAAGCAGTTCTGCAAAAGTTGGCATGACATTGTCTACTTCGAGTAACGACGGATGGCTTCAAGCAACTCTTCGACACCTTTGGCGCGCTCTTCATCGCTCAATTCAGGGTTCGCGACATGAGCGTGCGCGTGAGCTTCGATAATTTCATCCATCAGGCCGTTCATTGCCCCGCGTGTGGCCGCCACAAGATGCAGCGTTTTGGCACAGTCCGCGTCCGACTCCAGCGCTCGCTCTATAGCCTGAACCTGACCGGCGATACGCCGAACACGCTTCAACAGGTCGTCTTTTTGCCCATGAACATGCGACATACCATACCCCCCTACCCTATAATGATGCGCATATTCACTCAGAAACCAGGCATGCGCAAGCCAGCATTCGAGTGGGTCACGGCCGCGGGTGAAGCTGACAAAACCGTAATCTTTAGCTCAGCCTTCTGAAAGGCTGCACCCATTACCATCTTCATCGAACTTGGCAGCACCTCCTGCTTGCTCTGTCATCCGACTGACTGGGAACAAAGCGTCATGCGACCTTCAACATCAAGACGAACCTTTGTGAAGGGGCTCGCCGCCACCGGGATTCTCGGCGGCCTCGGGCTATGGCGCACACCAGTCTGGGCGATTACCAGCCCCGGCGAGGCGAATGTCCTGGCCGGTACCGATTTTGACCTCTTCATCGGCGAAACCCCGGTCAACATCACCGGCAACCCGCGCACCGCTATGACCATCAATGGCGGCATACCCGGCCCCCTGCTGCGCTGGCGCGAAGGCGACACGGTTACGCTGCGTGTGAGGAACAAGCTCAATGCCGATACCTCCATTCACTGGCACGGCATTTTGTTGCCGGCCAACATGGACGGCGTACCGGGCCTGAGTTTTCACGGCATCGAACCGGGTGGGATGTATGTCTATCAATTCAAGGTCCGGCAGAACGGCACTTACTGGTATCACAGTCATTCGGGGCTTCAGGAACAGTCCGGTGTTTACGGTCCATTGGTGATCGATGCCAAGGAGCCGGAGCCGTTCCAGTACGACCGCGATTACGTGGTCATGCTGACCGACTGGACCGACGAAGACGCGGGCGGCCTGATGAAGACGTTGAAAAAACAGTCGGATTACTACAACTACAACAAGCGCACCGTGGGCGACTTCATCCACGACGTCAGCGAGAAAGGTTGGGGTTCCACCGTCGCAGATCGAAAGATGTGGGCCGAAATGAAGATGAATCCCACGGACCTTGCCGACGTCAGCGGCGCGACTTACACCTACTTGTTGAACGGCCAGGCGCCTGACATGAACTGGACCGGTGTATTCCGTCCCGGAGAGAAATTGCGCCTGCGCTTTATCAACGGCTCCGCCATGACCTACTTCGACGTACGCATTCCCGGTCTGAAAATGACGGTGGTCGCGGCGGACGGTCTGCACGTCAAACCGGTGAGCGTTGACGAGTTTCGCATCGCGGTGGCGGAGACATTCGATGTGATCGTCGAGCCGACCCAGGATGCCTACACCCTGTTTGCCCAGTCTATGGATCGTACTGGCTATGCCCGCGGCACGCTGGCGGCGAAGGTGGGCTTGTCCGCGCCGATACCACCCCTGGACCCGAGACCGCAGGTGACCATGGATGACATGGGTATGGGCGGTATGGATCACGGCAGTATGGGCGGCGACATGGCGGGTATGGATCACAGCCAGATGACGGGTATGGACCACAGCTCAATGCAAGGCATGGACAGCATGTCCGGCATGGATCACAGCGGTATGGCTGGAATGGGCGAAATGCAGTCCCACCCCGCGACGGAAAACAACAATCCGCTGGTGGACATGCAAGCTATGACCACCTCACCCAAGCTTGATGACCCTGGCCTCGGCCTGCGTGACAATGGTCGTCGCGTCCTGTCCTATTCCGACTTGCGCAGCACCTTCGCAGACCCGGACGGCCGCGACCCCAGCCGCACCATAGAACTGCACCTCACTGGCCACATGGAGAAGTTCGCCTGGTCGTTCAACGGCGTGAAGTTCTCCGACGCCGAACCGCTGCGCCTCAAGTACGGCGAGCGAATCCGCATCGTGCTGGTCAACGACACGATGATGACCCACCCCATCCACCTGCACGGTATGTGGAGCGACCTTGAAGACGAGAACGGCCAGTTCATGGTGCGTAAACACACCATCGACATGCCGCCAGGCTCACGGCGCAGTTATCGGGTGACCGCCGACGCGCTCGGCCGCTGGGCCTATCACTGCCACCTCCTGTACCACATGGAAATGGGCATGTTCCGTGAAGTTCGCGTGGAAGAATAAGGCGCTACCCATGATCAGGATCACCCCGATTTCTTTGGCGCTCGTGACCGCGAGCCTGACACTGTCTTCGGCAATGGCCGCCACGGACGACATGCAGAACATGGATCATAGCCAGATGCAGGGCATGGACCACAGCCAGATGCAAAGCATGGACGACGGGCAAATGCAGCCTGCCGCGCCTACCGAAAGCCGCACGCCGATCCCGACGTTGACCGATGCCGACCGCGCCGCCGTGTTCGTCAGCCCAAACGGCCATAACGTCCATGACTCCGCGCTCAACCATTACTTCCTTGCCGACAAGCTCGAATGGCAGGACGCTGATGATGGCAGCACCCTGGCCTGGGATATCTCAGGCTGGATCGGCGGCGATATCGACCGCTTGTGGCTGCGCTCCGAAGGCGAACGTACCAACGGCAAGACCGAAGATGCGCAAGTCCAGGCACTGTGGGGCCACGCCATCTCCCCGTGGTGGGACGTGGTGAGCGGCGTTCGGCAGGATTTCAAACCCGGCGACCCGCAAACCTGGGCGGCGTTCGGCGTGCAAGGCATGGCGCTGTACAACTTCGAAGCCGAGGCCACGGCGTTTATCGGTGAAGGTGGCCAAACCGCCGCGCGACTGGAAGGCGACTACGACATCCTGCTGACCAACAGACTCATTTTGCAGCCTACCGCCGAACTTGATTTTTACAGCAAAAACGACCCGCAACGAGGCATCGGTTCTGGCCTGTCTAACACTGAAGCGGGCCTGCGCCTGCGTTATGAAATCCGCCGGGAGTTTGCCCCTTACATCGGCGTGACCTGGAACCGCACCTACGGCAAAACAGCCGATTATGCCAAGGACGACGGCGAGGATCGCAGTGAAGCACGTCTGGTCCTTGGTGTTCGGCTGTGGTTCTAGAACGCGTCTACTTAACAATCATAAAAATTACCGCTTGAAGCGGTGAGAGGCCTTGTATGCGATTGATCAAAACCACCGCTGTTGCCATCGCACTTTCTAGCGCACTGCTTATGAGCACATTCGCTCAGGCGCACCCGAAATTGCTCTCCTCTACCCCGGAGGAAGGCGCGGTCGGCGCGGCCCCCGGCAAGATCGAACTGCACTTTTCCGAAAACCTCATGACCCAATTCTCTGGCGCGAAACTGGTCATGACCGAAATGCCCGGTATGGCCCACCCCCCGATGCCCATGAAGGCCAAAGTCTCAGGCGGCAGCGATCCGAAAACCATGGTTATCACGCCGCTCTCTCCATTGCCCGCTGGTAGCTATAAAGTCGAATGGCGCGCGGTGTCATCGGACACTCATCCGATCACAGGCAACGTTTCGTTCAAAGTGAAGTAACTGATGAGCGATTGGGGCAGCATTGCCCTGCGCTTCGGCTTGTACATGGATTTGATGCTGCTCTTTGGCGTGGCGCTTTTCGGGTTGTACAGCCTTAAAGGACGAGAGCGAGTGTCGGGAGCCGTGTTGCCGTTTCGGTCTATGTTGGCGGGGACGACGGCGCTGGGTGTACTGGTGTCTGTCGCCAGCATGGTAATGATGGCGAGCGCCATGAGTGGGGAGTCGGACTTCGCTGAGCTGCTTCCGCATATTGAAATGATGGTATTTGAGACGGACGTAGGGCTGGCCTGGGTCGTGCGAATCATCGCGTTAGTTGTTGGCGGTTTAGCGGTGATGCTCAACCAGCGTGCGCCTGGCGTTAGCTTGTTGGTCGCAGCTATTGCCGGCGGTATCGCCCTGGCTAGTATTGCCTGGAGCGGTCATGGGGCGATGGATGAAGGCAGTCGTCGTTATTGGCATTTTGCGATGGACATACTGCACCTACTGGCGGCAGGCGCCTGGTTTGGTGCATTAGTCGCTTTTGCCAGGATGGCAATGCTCGACACGCTGCAAACCGAAGAGAGCATCAGATTGCTGGCCCGGGCCGTCACCCGATTCGAATCGGTGGGCGCTTTGATCGTAGTCGTCATCACGGTCACAGGCGTCGTGAACTATCTGTTCATCGTGGGCACAAAACTCGATGCCGTGCTTCTAAGCACCTACGGGACTTTGCTGATCATCAAAGTGGTGTTGTTTGCCGGGATGCTGGTGCTGGCCGCATTGAACCGATTTCACCTTGGCCCGCTTTTGGAACGGTCGTTGCGGGAGGGGGAATATCGAGTGGCGGTTAATGCGTTAAGGCGCAGCGTGTTGGTCGAGTTATCGACAGCGGTTTTGATTGTGGGGCTAGTGGCTTGGTTGGGAACGTTAAGTCCCGATCTGGAGATAGCCTCCAACTAGTGTTGCCAAGGCTTGTTCATCATAGCTATTGCGAGTGAGCAGGAGAATGGCAGGCATGACGTCGATCAAAAACCTGCCCATCAATCTGTTCGGTTCAGTCATGGGCCTGGCCGACCTGATATTCGTGCCGCTGAGTAAACAACAGAGGATAATCGTGTCTTGGAGTCGTGGCGCTTGCGTGAACGTCTAATGCCTGTTCACGAAGTCAGCCATCCGACTGTCGAGATTCGACCTGCCTGGTTTCCAGGACAAGGGGTACATATCCGATGCACAGCACCTCCCATTTTTTGATCTCCAAAGGAGCCCGCCATGCCCTTGGGCAAACGTGAACTTGCACGGATCGAGCGCCGTTTGATAGCGACACTTACCGACGCATGCGAAACAGCAAAATCTGAAATCAAAGGCTTTACCTGGCTCACCCATACGGCTGATTTGAACGCGCTTGCCCAAACGCTGAAGGTGACCTGGGTATTCGAAACGCTGGCCGACAAAAAGCTCGCCCAGGCTAACGCGAAAGTGCGGATTCTTGAGCTGACGGCCATCGCGCTGAACGAGGCAAACATCGATCTGGAGCCTTCGGATCATACTGTCCGATTCGACTCTGAGGAGGAGTGCCAACGCACCCATGGTGGCGATTGGCAGAAACGCCTGGCGCCATCAGGCGTGACCAGGGGCCATTGACCCGCTCACTCACCCGCCCTGCGACGCGGCGGGCGAGTGAATGTGCTACCTCCCATTGAGCTACAACGTGTAGGAAATACCGACCTGAACCGTCCTCGGCGCACCAGGGTAGGCATAGACATTGCCAAAGGCGCCTTCTTCATAATCTCGGTCGAACACGTTCTTCACATCGAGATTCAGCCTGACCTTGTCGTTGATTTTGTAGAAACTGAGCAGATCGACGACGGTGTAACTGCCCATCGAAAACGCTGTGTTCGCCGTCTGGCCTGCACGTTCATCGACGTACTTGCCACCCACACCCAAACCCAACCCCTTTAGATTGCCATCCTGGAATTCGTAAACGTTGAGCAGGCTGAAGCTGTTCTTCGGAATATTCATCAACCGGGTGCCCGACTCGATCACGTTGTCCTTGGTGACCTCGGCATCGACATAGGCATAACCGCCAATCACTCTCCATTCTGGGGTTACATTGCCAGCCACGTTCAGATCAAAACCACGGCTGCGTACTTCGCCAGCCGCCACGCTGAAGGTCGAGTCCACGGGGTCGGTGGTCAGGACATTGCGTTTTTCAATCTGGTAGATCGCCGCGTCCACACTCAGCTGGCGATCCAGCGCTTCCCATTTGATACCCATCTCATAAGACTTGCCCTTTTCCGGGTCAAAGCCGCCACCCTCTCGGCTGGCCCCGCTATTGGGTTTGAAAGAGCGTGCGGTATTGGCAAAAACAGCCACAGTATCGGTCAGGTCATACAGCACGCCGAGACGTGGCGTCACCGCATTGTCGCTCGCTTCCCAGCTCCTGCCACCCGGCACAAAGGTTTCGTAGTCATGCTCGAAGCGCTCGAAACGGGCGCCCGCCAAGACTTTCAAGCGCTCAGTCAACGCCACCTGATCCTGAACGAAGGCGGCGTAGGTCTTGAGATTTTCCTTGTCGTTGGTCGGCGTGCGGGTCAGTGCAGGACGCGGCTGGCCATACACCGGGTTGAAGATATCGATCGGGTAGGCACTCACCGCACCGCTGGAGCGCTGAATGATGGACTTGTAGTCGTAATCCTCGTACTCGACTCCGGTCAGCAAGGTGTGATCGAAACCACCGGTGGAGAAATGCCCGGTGAGGTTCAGTTGGGTGTCCTTGTCTGTCCACTCCAGCTTGCGGTAGTTGAAGTTGCGCCCCAGCGTGCGCCCATCAGCGGCGACGCCATTCGCTTCGATTGCGTTGCCCTGCAAGGTGCCATCGAGCCACTGAAAACCACCGCCCAATGTCCAGTTGTCATTCAGGAAGTGCTCGAAACGCAGCTGGGCCATGTTGTTGTCGTTGTGCAACTTGCCAACGTCTTTTTCACCGAAAAACGTGTCACGCGACGCGGTGCCAATCTGATTCGGATAGCGTGTCACACCGCGATCCAGCGGGTGATTGTTGCGCATGAAATCGCCTTCGAAGATCACCTTGGTGTCGTCGTTGGCCTGCCACGAAATAACTGGCGTCACGCCATAGCGTTCGGTTTCAACATGATCGCGGAAAGTATCACCGCCCTCTCCCACCACATTCAGGCGATAGGCCAGGCGGCCCTCTTCGTCAAGCGGACCAGAGGCATCCAGCGTGCCACGCTTCATTCCCTGATCATTGAGTTGGCTGCCCAGCGTGACGGTGCGCTCGGCCAGCGGCTGCTTGGAGACCACGTTGAACGTGCCGCCAGGATCGCCTCGGCCGTAAAGAGTGGTCGCAGGGCCGCGCAATACTTCAAGCCGCTCAATGGTGTTCGCATCCGGCATGTTCGGATAACCACGGTTGATCGGGAACCCGTTGCGATAGAACTCACCGGTGGTAAAGCCACGCACGGTGAAGGTGGTCAGCCCCTGGCCGCCGAAATTGTTGGCCCGTCCCACCCCGCCGGCGTAATCGAGCGCGTCCTGCAACCGGGTTGCACTAATGTCCTCGACGACATCTTTGGTCACCACGCTGATGGACTGCGGGGTTTCGTGGATCGACGTGTCGGTACGCGTTGCACTGGCCGAACGGGTTGCGCGATAGCCGTCCACTGGCCCCGTGGCGGTTTCAAGGTCAGCGGTGCCAACAATGTCGGTCGCTTGCAACTCCAGACCGGTTTTATCGGTTGTCGCTTGCTCCGCCCAGGAGGAAACGGAAAACGCCTGAAGCACACAGATAGACAGCAGAGTACGACGCATCTAGGAAGCCTTGAGAGAAAAGCCAAATGGGACGGCATACATGCCAATAAATTCGCGGCGCATGGTATACCGCATCATCAGCTTTTGATAGGTATTCTCATTTGTATTTTCTTAGGCAATGGGCTGAAAAAAACGTGGGTCCCAGGGAATCGAGCAGCAGTAACAGCGGTCGAACGCGAGGCAGGACAACGGCGCGAGGCGCTCGAATGATCGCCTGCCGACCACCTTTGCCTCTGGGAGAGCCCATTGTCAGCCGTCTTTCTACGTCAAGTTTTGCGCTTGGCGATACCGCTCTTCTGCGTTGGCACTTCGTCTTCTGCTTTCGCCTGCCCGGAAGGTCAGTACCAGGTTTGTGTGGTCGCCTGTTTTTGTGCTCCTGGCTCCAAGGAGGACACCGGGGAGATCTTCGAAAACATGAACCAGATAGCGGCCGCTGGATTACAGAACTGGATCGTTCAATCGCGCAACACCGCGGCAACCGGCGATGTTCGAACAATCCCGCTGAATATCCGTGCCCAGCTCGAACCCTACTATGACATCCAGGTGCTCGATTCGGCCCGCTACAAGGTCGGCGATGATGCAGAGTTGAACGCCGCGCACACCATGCTGCAGAACCCCGATATAAACGCAGTCACACTTGTAGACATCATCGTCTTTCGCAGTCAGGACGATGCACTGAACAACGTCGCGCTATGGGCGCATGAGTTGAAGCACGTGCAGCAGTACCAGCAATGGGGCGTCAGCGAGTTTGCCACTCGCTACACCCGTGACTACACAGCCGTCGAGGCGCCCGCCTACGAGATTCAAACCCAGGTCGCCAAAGCGCTGAGAGCCAGCGCGGCCCAGCCAGGTCTTCCTCCAGATCCGTGAGTTCAAAGGGTTGAACGCCAATCTGCTGCATCGACCGATTGAATCCACAATCAAAGGCTGCCAGTGGATGGAGCGATGGAAAATGACAGCTAAGCTTCCCTCTACTGTTGGGCGATCTATTTAGAGTCAGCCCTTCACAACAGCCTCGGAGAGGAGCCAATGAAACGCTTCGTCATGCTCATCGCGATCTCTTTGCTTACCACTGCTTGCCAGAGCGATAACGGCGTCACCCGACTCGACAATTGTGTCTGCTATAAAACGGTCGAGGGACAAAAAACGCAGACATCACCCATGGCCTGGCAAGACCCCGAAACGTTGCAGGAACAATTCTCACATTGCATTTGCCGAGCCTTGGTCGACCTGAAGAAGGCCGATGATCCCAATCAGTTTTTCGTGCCCGGGACTCAAATAAGAACGGAAATAAAACCGCAAACAAAATAAGTGTCGTGGTCTGACACACTGCATGACGTCGGTACTGACTACGTGGATGACACTTTTGAAGTGAACCGCTGCAGCGCCTGCCTCGATAATCGATAGCTTACTGACGAACTGTCGAGGTCAAGCATGACGAGCACAACTACAGAACAAGTCAGCCCAAAAACACTCAGAAGAGTGATTGTGGCTGCTGGCATCGGCAACTTCGTCGAGTGGTTCGACTTCGCCGTCTATGGCTTTCTGGCCACGACCATCGCCCAGCAATTTTTCCCCAGCGGCGATGCCAGTGCCGCGCTGCTCAAGACCTTTGCGGTATTCGCCGTGGCTTTTGCGTTTCGGCCCCTTGGAGGGATTTTCTTCGGCATGCTGGGCGACAGGATCGGCCGCAAGCGCACCCTGGCGATGACGATTCTGCTGATGGCCGGTGCGACGACCTTGATCGGTCTGCTACCCACTTATGCAGCGATCGGGGTCACGGCGCCCATTCTTCTTTCCCTGATCCGTTGTGCCCAGGGTTTTTCCGCCGGGGGAGAATACGCAGGTGCCTGTGCCTATCTGATGGAGCATGCACCGAGTGATAAACGCGCCTGGTACGGCAGCTTCATTCCGGTGTCGACCTTTTCCGCCTTCGCCGCGGCAGCCGTGGTGGCCTACGCACTCGAGGCGTCCTTATCGGCCGAAGCCATGGGTAGCTGGGGCTGGCGCCTGCCGTTCCTGATTGCCGCGCCGCTGGGCCTGGTGGGTCTTTACCTGCGCTGGAAGCTCGATGAGACACCGGCATTCCAGGCGGTGACCCAGGAACATGCAGTGGCCCATTCCCCACTCAAGGAAACCTTGCGCAACCATGGTGCGGCCATCTGTTGCCTGGGCGCCTTTGTGTCGCTCACGGCGCTGTCGTTTTATATGTTCACCACCTACTTCGCGACCTACCTGCAAGTCGCCGGTGGCCTGAGTCGCGCAACAGCGTTGCTGGTGTCACTGATTGCCTTGCTGTTCGCAGCGGCGATCTGCCCGCTGGCCGGGCTGTATTCGGACCGGGTTGGGCGTCGAATGACGGTGATGACCGCGTGCGCACTGTTGATTGTGGCCGTGTATCCATCGTTCCTGATGGCCAGCTCCGGCTCGTTCGCAGCGTCCGTCGCTGGCGTTATGCTCCTGGCTGTTGGCGCGGTGTTGTGTGGAGTGGTCACGGCGGCCTTGCTCTCGGAAACCTTCCCTACCCGCACTCGATACACCGCCTCGGCTATCACCTACAACATGGCGTATACGATTTTCGGCGGCACTGCACCGCTGGTGGCGACGTGGCTGATCAGCACCACCGGCAGCAACCTGTCGCCGGCGTTCTATCTGATCGCGATTGCATTGCTGGCGCTGGCGGGTGGACTGGCATTGCCGGAGACGTCAAGGATTTCCCTGCATGACGTGCAGGCGCAGGCGCAGGGGAAAGGTGCAGGCGTGCGGGCTGTGGCCTGAAGCACTACTTGACTGGATGTAACCCCCTGTAGGAGCGAGTCCGCTCCGGTCGGCATTCCGACGAAAAATGTCCAGACAACGCGCTCATCCAGACAGGGCGCGTTATCGTTGACGTCCATCGCGAGCAAGCATCGCTCCTACAGGGAAACATGTTCGCTTGAAGTCAGGTCGGCTGTCAGGCCGCCTCGCTTTTGTTTTTGATCGCGAGCGCCCCGTTAACCACGATGGCCGAACGCAGGCATTGCGCAGTGGGTAAACCGGCAGGACGCCGGTTTAGCCGCGCTGGGCCAGGGACGGCCCATCGCGGCGACCCACGGAGCAATGCCGGAGAGAGGGCATGCCGAGCCCTAGCGAGGCACCGAGTGGTGGGGCAAAGCCTTTTGGTTCCTTTTTGCTGGGCCGGCACTCCGGCGTTTGAAAATCGGCATAGGAGGCGGCCATCTGGCCGCGCCCCTGCCACACCACCCGGCATGCGGGTCCGCACCGGGCGGTTCGAGAAGTTGAGGTCAGCAGAGTCGAGGTAGACCCAATCGGTCGAACCACGCCACCGTAAGCACTCCATGGATCAGACCGACACTGTTGTGCCAGAACCTGTGGCTGTTGCTGGCTATCGCCGCGGCCAAGTCAGGCCCTGCTCCAAGTTTGCGCAGTTCACGGTACGTTCTCCTTCCGGTTTTCCATTGTTTGAGCTGGATGGCCCTGAGTCGTCGGCGGATCCATTCATCGAACCGGTGCCAGAGGCGTGGGGTTTGCGATAAACCGAAATACGCTTTCCAACCCAGTAGGTACAGTCTCAGACCTTCCACCACTTGCGACAGGCTTCGGCCTCCATTACGAGACGTCAGCTGTCGGATGCGGCTTTTGAGCGTCTGTAGCGCCTTGCTTGCCACCCAGCGTTTGATCTCGCCTTGAGCTGACAGCCAAAAGCCGTAGCCCAGAAACTTGCGGCCAAACGCACTGGCAACCGCGCTCTTGCTCTCGTTCACTTGCAGCCTAAGTCGATCATAAAGGCGACGGAGCACTGCCATTACCCGCTGACCGGCCTTGAGGCTGTGGACGTAAACGTTCGCATCGTCCGCGTACCTGACGAAGCAGTGGCCTCGTCGCTCCAACTCCTTGTCCACCTCGTCCAGCAATACATTGGCCAGCAAGGGTGAAAGTGGGCCGCCTTGCGGCGTCCCTCGTTCACTGGCTAGCACTACGCCATCGATCAACGTCCCGCTGTTCAGATAGGCCCGGACCAGACGCAGAACGCCTCGGTCGGTTACCTTTCTGCTCAGTCGAGCGATCAACAGGTCATGATCAACGCGGTCGAAGAACTGCTCCAGATCGACGTCCACCACAATGTCCCGCCCCGAATGAATATATTGCTGCGCCGCCAGTACCGCTTGGTGAGCGCTGCGACCGGGACGAAACCCATAGCTATGATCACTGAATCCCGGGTCCAGCAGAGGCTGCAAAACCTGCAACAGCGCCTGTTGGATCAGTCTGTCCGTCACCGTCGGAATGCCCAGCTTGCGCTCGCCACCCTCCGGTTTGGGGATCAGAACCCTACGCACCGGGCTTGGCCGATACGTTCCCGCCAGCAACTGCGCCCGTATCACGGGCCAGGCCGTTTTCAGATGCTCGACCGTCTCATCGATCCCAAGACCGTCGACGCCCGCAGCACCTTTGTTGAACCGGACTCGCTTAAGCGCCAGTTGCAGGTTTTCTCTGGTCAGGGCTTCTTGCAGAAGCCCTGACCCCATGCGGTTCAGGTCATGACGCGGACAACCAGCTTCATCGCTGGACGCTTCGCGTCGGGTTTCACCCGTCGCAGCTCCGTCCCGCCCCGGTTTCCCGGGCATCTGATGCAAGGCCTGTTGTATCGCCATGGTGAACCTCACTCCTTCTCGTTCAGCCCTTCGCTGCAACGCAGCTACTACGGCCTCTGCTGACTTCTCGCTCCGGCTTGCGCCGTCGCCCTTTCAGGCATGAGGCGAGATCTCCCCAGGTAAGAACGCCATCCTTCACCGCACAACCGCCGCATTTACGTCCCCGGCACTTTGGCCACAAGAGCTTCGCAGAACCTTGGCTGCTCGCCCTGACCGGTGACGCCTCAGATGCGGTTCGTGTACCTCGGCTCGCGGTTTACGCTCCACGCTTCCTTCCCACACTCGGTCACCCTCATGCAGTTGCGCTTCGCTTCATTCGCTGTGGCCAGCTTAAGAGAGGACTTTCACCTCTAGGATGGCGCCCATGCTGGGCGCACAAGGGACTCGCCGTAAGGGCGAAACCATAAGCGGCCGTTACCGCAGAAATGGATATGTACCCCAAAAAATGGCCGGAGCAGCCGCACAAACGCTGCAAATCCAACAATAATAGACGCCAAACCACCAAGGCAGAGCCCCCCGATTGAGCATCGATAACCGAATCAAATTCCGTCATCTGCTATGTTTTCTCGAGGTAGCGCGCCAGGGCAGCCTGGCACGTGCCTGCGACAAGTTGGCAATCAGCCAGCCGGCGCTTTCCAAGACCCTGAAGGAACTGGAAACCCTGCTGGAGGCCAGGCTGTTTGAACGGGGTAAAAAGGGCTCGACGCTGACCGAGGCCGGCGTGGCCTTCCTGCGATACGCAGGGCCGAGCGTGCAATCGCTTCGCGACGGGGTCAACAGTTTGCGCTCGGGTGTCCATGAGCCCATAACCGTGCAGCTCGGCGTGCTGTCTACCGTCGAAAGCCTGTTGGTACCTGAAGTTGTCTGCCGTTTACACGACCGCCACCCGGCGTTGGTGGTCAGTGTCGTGACCGGCCCAAGTGCCTACTTGCTATCCCGACTGCGTGTCGGTGAGCTGGACCTGGTGGTGGGCCGGATGACCGATAGCCCACTGATTCTCGGGCTGGCGTTCGAACACCTGTACAGCGAATCCATGACCCTGGTGGTACGTAGCGGCCATCCGGTGCTCGCCGATCCGCAAGGGCATAAAAACCTCGAAGACTATCCGCTGATATTGCCGTCGGCGGGGACGACGATCCGCAAATTCGCCGACAGCCTGTTTGTGCAGCACGGGATAACGCCATCACGCCAACGCCTGGAAACCCTGTCGGTCGCCCTGAGTCGACGCTACGTCCAATGCAGCCAGGCAATCTGGGTCGCCCCTTTCGACGCTGTCAGGCAGGACTTGAGGCAGGGTGAGTTGGTCGAGCTGGATCTGGGCATGCGTGAGCCGGGTGGCTCCGTGGGGCTCTGCACGAATCCTGCGTTGCCGGTGACACCGGCGGCGCAGTGGTGCGTGGAGGCACTGCGTGAGGTCGGCCAGGAGTATCGCGAGGGCAAATATCCATAACCATCTGGATATGTATACGGTCGTTTTTTTCAATTTTGGGTTAGGTCGTACAAGAGGACACTGGGTTACCAGACGCTGCCAACGCAGTGCCTTCCTCCGTCCCACCAAAACAATAGGAAAATCGACATGTCTGATGCGCACGACAGCCGCTTCGTCATTCGTGACCGTAATTGGCATCCCAAGGGCCTGACGCCTGACTACAAGACTTCGATCCTGCGCTCCCCCCGCCAGGCTCTGGTGAGCATCCCCCAGTCTTTATCCGAAACCAGCGGCCCGGATTTTTCCCATCTGCAGATGGGTCGGCACGATAACGATCTGCTGTTGAATTTCAATCACGGCGGCCTGCCCATCGGCGAACGCATCATCGTGGCGGGCCGGGTTTGTGATCAGTACGGCAAGCCGATTCCCCACACCTTGGTGGAGATGTGGCAAGCCAATGCCGGTGGCCGTTACCGGCATAAGAAAGACAGTTACCTGGCCCCCCTCGACCCGAATTTCGGCGGCGTTGGTCGTGCGTTGACCGACCGCGATGGCAACTACAGCTTCCGCACCGTCAAACCCGGCCCCTACCCATGGCGCAACGGCCCCAACGATTGGCGCCCTGCGCATATCCATGTCTCCATCAGTGGCCCGTCGATTGCCACGCGCTTGATTACCCAGCTGTATTTCGAAGGTGATCCGCTGATCCCCATGTGCCCGATCGTCAAGTCGATCGCGAATCAGGACGCGGTGCAGAGTTTGATCGCCAGGCTGGATATGAGCATGGCCAATCCCATGGATTGCCTGGCTTATCGTTTTGATATCGTCCTGCGCGGTCAGCGCAAGACCCACTTCGAAAACTGCTGAGGAGGCCTGCGCATGCCCGTTCAACTTCTGCCTGAAACCCCGTCGCAAACCGCCGGCCCTTATGTCCATATCGGCCTGGCGCTGGAAGCTGCCGGCAACGCGCCGCGCGAGCAGGAAATCTGGAATGAGATGGCCAAACCTGGCGCGCCAGGTGAGCACATTTTATTGTTGGGCCACGTGTATGACGGTAATGGTCACTTGATTCGCGACGCGTTCCTGGAGTGCTGGCAGGCCAATCACGAAGGCGTCTACGACAGCGCTTTCGATCTGGAAAAACCCTTCAATTGTTTTGGCCGTACCGCGACGACCGATGTCGGTGAATGGACGATCAAAACCGTGAAGCCTGGCGTGGTGAAAAACGCCTCGGGCGTTCCCATGGCTGCGCATATCAACGTGGCGCTGTTTGCCCGGGGCATCAACATTCACTTGCAGACCCGGCTGTACTTCGACGACGAACCCGAGGCGAATGCCGTGGATCCCGTGTTGAATCTGATCGAACAGCCCCATCGTCGCGAATCGCTGATCGCCAGGCGCTGCACGGTGGATGGCAAGCTGGCGTACCGCTTCGATATTCATGTTCAAGGTGAAGCGGAAACCGTGTTCTTCGACTTCTGACGACGCGGTATGGGCCTGCCGTTCACTTGCATGACCAACGCACGCAAGATACGGTCTGGGTCATGACTCCACTGCGCATCAAATCGACCACGAACACCACGACCGCCACGGGCGGGTCGTGAACGTTTTCGTGAGCTGAAAAGACCGGAAACCCAAAGACCCGCCAGCAATGGACCGGGTCTTTTTTTTGCCCCACGGCGCTGGCTCAAACTTAGTCGACCCATCCTATCAAGGCAAAGGCATTGGAAGGTACCTGATGGCAAGCGCCACTCAATCAGCTCGACCCTTCCTGACGCTGATATTGCCGCGGACACACGCCAAACCGGGCGCGAAACTCGCGGGAGAAATGAGCACCGTCGGAGAAGCCACAATCCATGGCAATCTGCGTGATGCTGCTCTGGCTGTTCACCAGCAGCCAGCCGCCGTACTCGACCCGCAGCGAGCGTTGGAACTCCATCGGTGAAAGCCCCAGCGACTGCTGGAACGCACGCGTCAACTGGCGCCGCCCGAGCCCCACATAACGCGCAATGGCATCCAGGGTGGGCAGGCTGTCCATGCGTTGCTCGATATAGTGCGCAGCCTGGCGCACGCGCTCATCCTTGATGTCTGCCAGATTTGCGTAGAAGTGCGCCTGTGGCTGCCGTCCCTGACGAATCCCCTGCAGCATCATATGCCGCACAGCCTGCTGGGCTTTTTCCCGTCCGCAATGCCGGGCTACCAGGTACAAACCCAGGTCGATGGCTGCAGTCGAGCCGGCACAGGTGATCAGGTCGCCCTCATCGATGAACAGATGATCCACCGCTGCCGGGGTCTTGGGAAAACGTGCACGAAACGCATCCAGCACATTCCAGTGCACGCACACCGACCGATTGCCAACCACACCTGCCTGCGCCAGGGCGAAAGTGCCGGTGCAGATGCCCAGCAACCGCGTGCGGCTCTTCGCTATGCGCTGCAGCCAGTCGCGAAAATGGGCCGGCAGATGGGTGTTGAGATAGTCGTTGCCACCGCAGATGGCCACATAGTCGAACGCGTCCAGGTCTTGGGCCAGGCCTGCGGACACTTCCAGGGTGATCCCGGCGCTGGAGGTTCGCGGCAAGCCGTCGACGCTCATCACGCGCCACGCCGTATGGATCTGCCGGCTGCCGCCACCCAGGTCGGCGGACAAGCGCAACACATCAATAAAGCCGGAAAACGCAGCCAACGTGAATTGATCCAGAAGGACCAGCCCCACTGACAGCTGCGGGCGGTTTCCCGCCCCGGCTCCGAGGGAGTCAGGCAGATGGCAATCCTGGTTTATCTGAGTCATTTTTGGCATGACCTAACTATTCAACTTTAAGACCCCGAAGTGCAAGCGCTCGCATCAACGATACGAGCAAGATGCAGGCAAGGGGAACAAGTCCAACAACGCCCCAGAGGACACACGATGAAACTGAAGA
The DNA here is from genome assembly GCF_059716155.1 of Pseudomonas sp. LBUM1649. Taxonomy (NCBI): domain Bacteria; kingdom Pseudomonadati; phylum Pseudomonadota; class Gammaproteobacteria; order Pseudomonadales; family Pseudomonadaceae; genus Pseudomonas; species Pseudomonas sp. LBUM1649. The sequence continues at coordinate 2,083,611 of NZ_CP166807.1, read as the reverse complement.
CAGGTAAGAAAATCACCGTCGCTCTTTTAGTTACCGGCTGCATATCCTCACAGGCCGCCCTGGCTGAACAGCAAAAGCTGACCGTTGCGTTGTATGGCGGCAACTGGGGTGAAGCCTTCCTCAAATGTGTTGCAGAACCTTTCACGCAAGCGACCGGGATCGCCGTTGCAGCGGAGGTCGGCACCTCGACCACCACCTTGGCCAAACTCCAGCAACAGAAGTCCAGCCCGACCATTGATGTTGCCTGGATGGACGGCGGCATCAGTGAAATGGCCTATGCCGCCGGCGTCGTCGCCGATCTTGATCCCGCGGCCATCGCGAACCTCAAGAACGTGCAGGAAAAAGCGGTATACGCGAAGGATGGCCATACCTTCGCCGTCAGCAGCGGCTTCTACTCCCTTGGCCTGACCTACAACACCAAGGAAATCAAAGAGGCGCCTGCCAGCTGGAAAGATTTGTGGAAACCGGAGTATGCCGGCGCCATCGCCCTGCCCTCGCCCGCCAACTCTTCCGGAGTGCCGTTCGTGTTTTTCATGGCCGATGTCTGGGGCATCGACCGGGCAAACCTGGAGCAGGTCTACACCAAGCTGGGCGCGCTGGACACCGCGCTGTTCTTCGACAGCTCGGGTGCCGCCACCAATGCCTTTCAGAGTGGCGAAGCAATCATCGGCGCGCACTTCAACGTGGGTGCCTGGGACCTGATCGACAAGGGCGCGCCCATCGGCTTCACCATTCCCAAGGAAGGTGCCTGGGCCACCGATGCGCGCCTGCACCTGATCAAGGGGGCGAAAAACAGCAAGGCCGGCGAGCAGTTCATCAACACCGCGCTAACCAAGGAAGCCGCGTCCTGCCTGGCCGGCAAGTTGTACCTGGGCCCGGCGGTGAAAGGTGTCGAAGTCGCTGAAGATGTGGCTCGCAAACTGCCATGGGGCGTGGGCGGTTCGATCGATAGCCTGCGCCTGTTTGACTGGAGCCAGATCAACGCGCAACGCGCCAGTGTCACCAACGACTGGAACCGCAAAGTCACCGCCAACTAGCTCAAGAGGTCTGCAATGTCAGTTTTGTTGAGCATCGACAGCGTCTGTAAAAACTTCGGGCCATTCCAGGCGCTGGACAACATCCACCTGGATATCGAACAGGGCGAATTCATCGTCCTGCTCGGCCCCAGCGGTTGTGGCAAAACCACCTTGCTGCGTTCGATCGCCGGCTTCATGCAGCCCGATTCCGGCACCATCGCCATCGACGGTCAGGATGTCAGTCGTCTGCCGCCTTACCGTCGTCCCCTCAACACCGTGTTCCAGAACTACGCGCTGTTTCCGCACATGACCGTACTGGAAAACGTTGCCTACGGACCGCGGCGCCAGGGTGTCAATCGCACCGAGGCACGGCTCAAGGCCCGGGAAGCATTGGCGATGGTTGGCCTTGAAGCCCTGGAAGACCGTTTCCCCCGCGGCATGTCCGGTGGACAGCAGCAGCGCGTGGCCCTGGCTCGCGCCATCGTCAACCAACCGAAACTGCTGCTGCTCGACGAGCCGCTCTCGGCGCTGGACATGAAACTGCGCAAGCGCATGCAGCTTGAGCTCAAGCATCTGCAAGCCAAGCTGGGTATCGCGTTCATCTTCGTCACCCACGACCAGGAAGAAGCGATGACCATCGCCGATCGCATCGTGGTGATGAATGCCGGACGCATCGAACAGGTCGGGACCAGCAGCGAAATTTACAGTAAACCCGCGTCGCGTTTTGTCGCGGACTTCATCGGCGAGGCCAACCTGATCGGCTATCAGGCCAGCGATAACGGCGAGATTCGCCTGGCGATCCGGCATGAGCCGATCTCACGCACTGAAAAAAACCTGCTGCCGCATGGGGTGGCCGTGTTGCGCCCCGAGCATGTGCAGGTGCTTGATGCGTCGACCCCGGAAACTGCCGGTCGTCATGAAATCCACGGCACAGTGACCGATGTCGTCAGTGTCGGCAGCCACACCCTGGTCCACTCCGTGATCGACGGGCAGCTCATCGTGGCGCGCACCATGGGCTTGCCTCGGGCCGACCTGATTGCCGGCAGCGCCGTGCGCCTGGGCTTCCATCCCGAGCATCTGCACCTGATCGGAGAGTCGGTATGAAACGCACGGCGCTCGCTCCGTCGCTGCTGCTGTTCGGTGCCTTGGCGTTTTTCACCGCGTTTTTCCTTGCGCCTTTCGCCGTGGTGATCTTCGCCAGTTTTACGCGCAATGCGGATCTGGCGTTCACCCTGGAGCACTACATCCGCGTGCTGGGCGACCAGTACCACTGGGGTGTGATTCTGGTGACGCTTGCATTGCCGCGCTGACCACCCTGATCTCGTTGCTGCTCGGTTATCCGCTGGCCTGGTATCTGGTGCGCGTCGTGAAATGGCGCGCCTGGCGCAGAGCCTGCGTCATCCTGTTGGTGGTGCCGATGTTCACCAGCAACATCGTCCGCTCGTTCGGCTGGATGGTCCTGCTGGGGCGCAAGGGCCTGGTCAACCAGAGCCTGCTGGAGACCGGCCTGATCGATACACCGGTACGTTTTCTAGGCACCGAACTCGGCATCCTGATCGGCATGGTGTACATCCTGCTGCCGTTCATTGTGCTCGCTGCCGGCAATGCCCTGGCCCAAGTCGACCCGGCCTTTGAGCAGGCGTCCGGGGACCTGGGTGCCAGCCCCCGCGCTACGTTTTTCCATGTGGTGCTGCCGCTGACCATGCCCGGCATCATTTCCGGCTCGATCATGGTGTTCACCTTGGCGGCAAGCGCCTACGTCACGCCGGCGCTGCTCTCCGGGGGACGGATCTCCGTGCTCTCGATGCTGATCTTCCAGCAATACAGTTCGGTCTTCGACTTCAACTACGGCGGAGCGCTGAGCGTCGTGCTGCTGATCTTTACCCTGGTAATGGTCGGGCTTGCCGGGCGTGTCGGGAATATCCGGGGGAGCAATCAATGATCACTCAAATACTGGTCAGGCTGGTGGCCTGGGCCGTGCTGGGCTACCTGCTGCTGCCATTGGTCGTCATTCTCGGCGTCTCCGTGACCGCCACATCATTCCTGGCCTTCCCGCCCCAGGGCTGGACGCTGGACTGGTACGCCAAGATGCTCAGCGATCCAAGCTATGTGGCGTCCTTTGCCACCAGCACCGTGCTGGCCCTGGTCGCCACTTTTGTCGCGGTGCTGCTCAGCGTTCCGGCGGCCCTGGCGATGGCCCGCTACGACTTCCCTGGCAAAGGCGCGATCCTCGCCGCCCTGACTTCACCGCTGGTGTTTCCGCACATCGTGCTCGGCGCGGCGCTCTTGCAGTTCGGGGGCTACTTCGGGTTGACCCGCAGCTTCCTGGCGTTGCTGATTGGCCACACCATCATCATCTCGCCCTTCATCCTGCGCTCAGTGCTGTCGATGCTGACGCCCGAGCAGCGCGCCCTGGAAGAAGCCTCGAGCGACCTGGGCGGTACACCTTGGGCCACATTCTTTCTGGTGGTGCTGCCACAGATCCGGCCGGGGCTCGTGACCGGGTCGATCTTTGCCTTCATCTCGTCATGGATCAACGTGGAGCTGTCGATCTTCAACACCACACCGGACCTCAACACCATCCCGGTCAAGCTCTTCAACTACGTGCAGTACACCGTCGACCCGACCATTGCCGCCGCCTCCGGGGCCACCATCATCGTCGTGGTTGTCGCCGTGATCATTCTGGACCTGTGCATCGGTCTCGACCTTTTGTCAGAACGCAAATAACCCTTTCTCATACATCCCGTAAGCCAGGAGTTTCGTCATGCGCATGCAAGACACGTTCGATGTCATCTATACCCATACCGAAGGCGAACCACTGTGCATCGTTCACAGCGGCATACCCTATCCTGCCGGTTCCAGCATTCTGGCCAAGCGTACGTTTCTCGAGCAGAACTATGACTGGTTGCGCAAGGCATTGATGCAGGAACCCCGTGGCCACAAGGACATGTTCGGGGTTTTTCTCACCCCGCCTTCGAGCAGCGAGTTCGACGCCGGGCTGATCTACATGGACGGCAGCGTGTATTCACACATGTGCGGCCACGGCACCATTGCCGTGAGCATGGCGATGGTCGCCCTGGGCCTGGTGCCACGCGGAGAAAACGGTATCACCAAAATCCGCTTTGAAACCACGGCCGGCCTGGTTGTCGCCGAAGTGGCATCGGAAGGTGACACCGTGCTGTGGACCCGCTTCGAAAACGTACCGGCCTACGTTGCCGCCCAAGACATTCCGATCCAGCTTCCCGGTTATGGCGACCTCAAGGCCGATCTGGTGTGGGGTGGCAACTACTTCGGCATCGTCGACCTGACCGACTGCGACTTGCGCATCAGCCCCGACAATGGCAGCGAACTCTCGAGGCTCGGGTTGCTGGCTCGTGAACAGATAAACAGGCAGCTGAAGATCCAGCACCCCACCGAGGCCCATATCAACGATCTCAACTTCATCACGTTCTGGCACCCAGCGACCATCGAAGGCGCCTTCTACAAAAATGTCCACGTTTTCAGCGCCGGGCAGCTCGACCGTTCCCCCGGCGGCACGGGCACCAGCGCGATGATGGCGATGTTCGAGGCCAGGGGAAAACTGGGCCTGAACCAACCCATATTGTCCGAAGGGCTGTTGGGCAGTGGCACTTTCGAAGGTTGCCTGCTGGGCGAAGTCGACCTCAACGGCACGCGCGCGGTGCGCCCGACCGTCAAGGGCACGGCCAGTATTTTGGGAACCTCGCGCTGGGTGATCGAGCGCAATGATCCGGTAGGGGCAGGCTTCGTCGTCAACTGACACGCTCAAGTGGAGTCTGGAAAATAAAACGCCCGGGCATCCCCCGGGCGTTTGGTTCAAATTAAACACCCGCGCAAGACGAGTGTTTAAGCGTCCTACTGCTTACGTCCTGAAAGCCACAAGACCTTGCGCCGTTGCCTACGGTTACGCCAGAATCCGCCGGCTTGTGCGCCTTGGGGCCACTAGGTAACTTGATTCGCGTCACTGCCCATCAGTGATCGGGTTTAGCAGCCCGTAGATAACCTAAGACGTGCGACGCTCCTATCAGTCAGGTTTTGTGCCTGCATTTGATGGTGGCTGTGCGCAGGGCGCCCTTGGGCGCGCCGGTTTCTTAGGTTCACCGGTCTGCTAACCTGCGTGCAGCTGCCTCCCTCTTCGTTTAGCAGCAGGAGGGTTGGCACATCATTAGGAACCTGAGACATGTCCAAGGTCACACCCGATCCCCCGCACACCGATCCAGCATCCCCATACGAACCCGATTCAAACAAACTCAACGCGGCCGCCGAACGCGCCCTCGACTTTCACTTCCCCTCAACTGCCGATATCAAGGCTACACCGCGCACACCCAGCACCCTGTTTACCGTCGACCCGCAGGCCACGACCGAAACCCTGGCGGTTTATCTGGTCGAGACGCTGGCCTCCGTCGACGTGATGGTTCATCACCTGGTGGATCATCTGGACGGCGGGTCGCGCAACGCCCTGCTGGGTATTTCCAACAGCATCATGCTGGCGGAAATCACGGCGAACCGGATGCTGGATCAGATCGATCCGCCCGCTTGAGGCTAACGAGTCAGCCATGCAGGCTGTGCAGCGGTCCCTTTATGTTGGGGACCGCATTTCCCGACAGGCGAAGCCGACGCGCCCCGCCGCGATCTGGTATCAGCTGCAAGTGCCAAACGAATACAGATGCGCTACTACAATACGCAGAACTCCGGGGTCCTCACAGGAAGCGAGCGAATGTGAATGAAACACAAACTCTGCGTCGTCAGGTTTATTCGGTTCGCATCCGCTTCGCTCGTCATGGTAGCCCCCGGTGCAGTCGCAGAGGATCTCGAACCCAGGTCCTACGCCAATACGCCGGTCGGTATCAATTTCCTGCTCGTGGGCTACAGCGATCTCGACGGCAGCGTGACGGTCAACCCGTCAATCCCGCTCGAAGATGCCAAGCTCAACATAAAGACTGTCGTGTTTGCCTTTGCCAGGTCCCTGGACGTCTGGGGCCGCTCCGGGAAGTTCGATATCGTCGTGCCTGAGGCAAGATTGACCGGCTCTGCTCTGCTCGCCGGTGAACCCAGGGAGCGAAATGTTTCCGGGTTGATCGATCCAAGATTGCGCTTCTCGGTCAACTTATATGGCGCCCCGGCGATGTCCCTGGCTGAGTTCCCCAACTATCAACAGGATGTGATTATCGGCACCAGCCTGGCGATCACGGCGCCGTTCGGCCAATACGACGCTGGCAGGCTGGTCAATCTGGGCAACAACCGCTGGTCATTCAAGCCTGAACTTGGGGTTTCCAAGCGTCTGGGGCAAGTGACCCTGGAATTGTCCGGCGCGGGAACCTTTTACACCGACAATGACGAGTTGCTTGGCGACCACGTACTTTCCCAAGACCCGATTTACCAGGTACAGGCGCATCTTATCTATGCCTTTAGCAACGGTGTCTGGACGTCGCTGGACACGACCTGGTTCGCTGGCGGGCGCACCTCGGTCGATGGGGTCAGAAACGACGATTTCCAGGAAAACACACGCTACGGCGGCACCCTCACGTTACCGTTGAACCGGAACCATTCGCTGAAGCTGCATGCGAGTAAGGGTGGGCATACCCGCACGGGAAGCGAATACGATGTCATTGGCATCGTCTGGCAGTATCGCTTCGGCGGAGGGCTTTGAAACACAGGCCAAATCGCATCGACCGCTTTCCTATCCACCGCCGGTATGGGCGAGTGCGAAATGCATGGGTGAGCTGTTGCAAGATCAGCGCGCGTAACGGTGACATACTCGGATCGGGCTTTTTATCCTGACTACGCCTTTTACCTGCTTCCATTACGTCCTCCTGAAAATAGATCAGAAGGTGTAAACCCTATTCACGAGAACGGTTGAGGATATCAACATCGACTTTTTCAACACAATCGACCAGAAGAAGTCATTCCAACGTTCATAATCAACCCCAACTACGCAGTCGCGGTGGCCAACAACACAGCTGAAAAACCACGGCTAGCAGGTCAACGGGATAGCGTTGAGATCCATAGTTGCACCATCGAAATTCAGTGAACGCGGACCGTATCAACCCTGCGACAGGGCCGATAGACACAGATGACCCGCAATTTTGAGATACAGGTTTTGCACAATCCCGAAGGCTAATTGCCCCGTCCAGCGCCGTTTGCTGGAACTGACCGATGGGATTTTCCAGACCCTGCATGAAAGCCAGACCGCCGGGACAATTCGACTCGGGCTTCAAGAAGATTTTGGGGAGCATTTCCTCAGCAAGATCCCTCGACGCGTCGTCCAGACCTACCCGATGGTGAGTCTGGAAGTGAGGATGCTGCGGGAATTCCCTGGCGAATCGCCCTGACCAACCCCAGCGTTGCTGGCATCTGACGCCACACCAGCCATCAGGCAACTCGCCACGTTGATCGAAACTGGCTTGCAAGAGCATTGAACTCCCGATCCCGGGCCTAGCTCCTAACTCTCAACACACTGCACATGACAATGATGTGGCGATGACCCACCAACAGTTGCATAGCCGCGAGCCCGGCGCGATATTCGAAACCAATCTTCCAGCACGCCTGGACCGCTTGCCGTGGGGCCGTTTTCACACCCTTCTAGTATTCGCGCTAGGCATCACCTGGTTGCTCGACGGCCTGGAAGTGACCCTTGCCGGCTCTGTGTCCGGCGCGCTGAAAAACAGCCCCGACCTGCGCATGAGCAACTTCGATATTGGCTTGGCCGGCGGCATCTACATTGCCGGCGCTGTAGTCGGTGCCTTGCTGTTCGGCTGGCTGACCGATCGCCTGGGGCGGCGCAAGCTGTTCTTCATTACGTTATGGCTCTATGTAGGCGCCACGGCGGCCACGGCGTTCTCCTTCAACCTGGAAAGCTTCCTGCTGTTGCGCTTCCTCACGGGTATGGGCATCGGTGGCGAATACACGGCGATCAATTCGACCATCCAGGAATTCACCCCGGTACGCTATCGCGGCTGGGTCGACCTGACCATCAACGGCACATTCTGGCTGGGCGCAGCGCTTGGCGCCGGCGGGGCCATCGTCCTGTTGGACCCGCACCTGGTCGGCGGCGACCTGGGCTGGCGCCTGTGCTTCGGTATCGGTGCAGCGCTGGGCCTGTTGATCCTGGTGATGCGCCTGTGGCTGCCGGAAAGCCCGCGCTGGCTGCTGATCCATGGTCGGCACGATGAGGCGCGACGCATCGTCGAAGGCATTGAAGCGCGTCTGCGCGAACAAGGCCATGAACTGCCGGCCGTGACCAGCAAGCCCCTTTGCCTGCACGCGCGGGACCATACGCCGCTGGCGGAGATATTCCATACCCTTTTCATCAGATTCCGCCGCAGGGCGCTGGTGGGGATGACCCTGCTGACCGCGCAGGCCTTCTTTTACAACGCGATCTTCTTCACCTATGCCCTGGTGCTCACCGATTTTTACCAGGTGCCCGCCGAGCATGTCGGTTGGTACGTATTGCCCTTGGCACTGGGCAATTTCTGCGGGCCGCTGCTGTTGGGGCGCCTGTTTGACGTGATCGGCCGACGCGTGATGATCAGCTTCACCTACGCAACGTCCGGCATATTGCTAGCGCTCAGTGGCTATGCCTTCCAGCAAAGCTGGATGGATGTCACACAGCAAACCGCGGCGTGGATGGTGATCTTCTTTTTCGCTTCGGCAGCGGCCAGCTCGGCCTACCTGACCGTGGCAGAAACCTTCCCACTGGAAATCCGTGCCTTGGCCATCGCCGTGTTTTACGCATTTGGCACTGGCCTGGGCGGCATCATCGGGCCGATGCTGTTTGGCCAACTCATCCAGACCCAACAGCGCAGCAGTCTGTTGATCGGTTATCTGATTGGCGCTGCGCTCATGTGTGTGGCGGCAGTGGTGCAAGCGGTTTGGGGAGTGGCTGCAGAGCGTCAAGCGTTGGAGCAGGTGGCCAGGCCTTTGTCGCAGGCTGGGGATTGAGGGGGACTACTAGCCAATGCCAAAGACTTGATCAGGCCGCTCGCTTCGTAGAAGCGGATGCGTGAAGGCGCCAATCCGCTGGTTTTCGCCAGTTCGCCTATTCTCATGGTCCACCCCAAAAACCATTGACCTTGAAGTTGACGTTAAACCTGAAGTGATTTGGCAACCAAGCGGCGCAGGTTTAATGCTTTTGGTCATGGCCTCCCTACCACACAGGAGATGCGAGCATGAGTCATGTCACTACGCAGGACGGTGTCGAGATTTTTTACAAAGACTGGGGTCCACGCGATGCCCAAGTGATCTTTTTTCATCACGGATGGCCGCTCAGTGCGGACGACTGGGATGCGCAGATGCTGTTTTTCCTGGCGAACGGCTACCGGGTCATTGCACACGATCGGCGCGGCCACGGGCGATCCAGTCAGGTGTGGGACGGGCACGACATGGATCACTATGCCGATGACGTCGCGGCCGTAGTCGACCATCTAGGTGTGCAGGGTGCTGTGCATGTGGGGCACTCCACCGGCGGTGGTGAAGTCATCCATTACATTGCTCGCCACGGCGAAGACCGAGTGTCGAAGGCCGTCATCATCAGCGCCGTGCCACCGTTGATGGTGCAGACCCCGAGCAATCCAGGCGGCTTGCCAAAGGCGGTTTTCGATGACTTGCAGGCACAGCTCAAAGCCAACCGCGCGCAGTTCTACCATGACGTTCCGGCTGGGCCTTTCTACGGTTATAACCGCCCTGGTGCGAAACCCTCCGAGGGCATCATCCGCAACTGGTGGCGGCAAGGCATGATGGGTTGTGCAAAGGCACATTATGACGGGATCGTAGCCTTTTCTCAGACCGACTTTACCGAAGATCTAAAGGGCATCACGATTCCCGTGCTGGTGATGCATGGAGATGATGACCAGATCGTGCCTTATGAAAACTCCGGGCCCTTGTCAGCCAAACTGTTGCAAAACAGCACGCTGAAAACCTATTCGGGCTACCCACACGGAATGCCTACAACGAATGCCGATACAATCAACGCCGATTTGCTCGCTTTCGTACGAGGTTAGAAAACCGGGGGCGGGTTCACCCTGCCCCTGTCTACTTTTCAAAATTACTAAAACGCTCCTGCAGAAGCCCGCTAATTGGCCCACCCGATCCCCTATCCCGCCGAGGTCGCCCTTGCAGCCTGCACAGGCTCACGGGATGTCACCAGGCCGATAAAGGAAATCGCCAACGCCAGGCCGATGGTCGTGCTCACTTCGGTACGGTGTTCGGGCGTGATCATCATTACCGCCAGCGCCGCACAGATGAACAGGATGACCAGCCAGGTGAGCCACGGAAACAACCACATGCGAAAGGTCAGCTCGACCTTCTGCCGGCGCAGCATGCGCCGCATGCGCAACTGCGACACGGCAATGGCCAGGTAAACCAGCAAGGCAATGGCGCCTGAACTGGCGAGCAGGAATTCGAACAGGCCGGCGGGCATGAAGTAGCTGAACACGGTGATTCCCGCGCCCAACACAGTACTGGCGATCACCGCCGCCCTTGGCACGCCTGCCGACGACGTCACCTTCAACGACTTCGGCGCATCGCCACGGCGCCCCAGCGAGTAGAGCATGCGCGAGGAAATGTAGATCGAGGAATTCATGCAGCTGGCCACGGCAATCAACACCACCACATCGACCAGGAACTTGGCGTGGGGAATGTTCATCAGTTCAAGTGCGCGCTGGTAGGAACCCACTGAAGCCAGCAGCGGATCGTTCCAGGGCACCACGGAAATCACCACAAAAATGGACAACAGGTAGAACACCCCGATGCGCCAGATCACCGAACGCGTGGCCTTGGCAATGTTTTGCGCGGGGTTACTTGATTCGGCAGCGGCGATGGTGACCGCTTCGGTGCCGATGAAGCTGAACATGATGGTGATGAAGGCGCCCACTACCGCCGACAGGCCGTTGGGGGCGAAGCCGCCGTGTTCCGCCATCAGGAGGCTGAGACCGCTGGCTTCGCGCTCGGGAATCCAGCCCATCAACACCGCGAAACCCAAGGCGATAAAACCGATGATCGCCACAACCTTGGCCATGGCAAACCAAAATTCGAACTCCCCGTACTTGGACACACTGAACAGATTGGTCACCACCAACGCAATGATCGAGGCCAGGGCGAACAGCCAGGCATCGATCTGGGGAAACCATTGGTGCAGCACATGGCCGGCAGCCAGCGCCTCGATGGGAATCACCAGGACCCAGAACCACCAGTAGAGCCAACCGATGGTAAAGCCGGCCCAGCGCCCGATGGCCTGGTCGGCCTAGGTAGAAAAAGACCCGGTATCGGGGTTGGCCACCGCCATTTCCCCGAGCATGCGCATGACCAGCACAACCAGCAGGCCGGAGAACAGATAGGCCAGCATGACGGCCGGGCCAGCCGCCGCGATGGCATGCCCCGACCCGACGAACAATCCGGCGCCGATGATGCCGGCGATGGAAAGCATGGTGACGTGACGAGGCTTGAAGCCCTGCGCCAATTGGCCGTTCGAATCCTTGGAACTGGGGCTTATCATTGTGGGCACCGCGACAAAAGATGCGCCACCTTACCCGGCTTTTCCGAAAAATCAGTTGCCTGATCACGCCACCTCCGTACCTGATCTCGACACAGACGAAGTGTTCGTTCGCAGCCAGAACTCATCAGTCACCAACAGGCACCTGCTGATGACAGAGCGAGTTGTCGACATCGTTATCCCTTTGAAAAAGGGTGTGCCCCGGACGGGGCACCCCATCAAGTCTCAGAACTGCCCTGCATCCAACAGGAACAGCGATTCGCTACCGGCCTTCACCGACGCGCTCAACGAGTGAATACGCGGCAGCAAGCGGGCGAAATAGAAGCGTGCGGTGCCCAGTTTGCTGGCGTAGAAATCGTCCTGCGCTTCCTTGCCGAAAGCCGCCTTGGCCATCAACGCCCACATGTAGGCATAGGCTACGTAGCCAAAGGCTTGCAGGTACTCGACCGACGCCGCACCGATTTCATTCGGGTTGTTTTTCGACCGGTCCAGCAGCCATGCGGTCAGTTCGTCAAGCGTGGTCACCGCATCGTTGAGCGGCTTGGTGAACTCCGCCAGGTCAGCGCTGGCCGTGGCGGTGAAGTGACGAATCTCGTCGGCGAACAGGCTGTAGAAGGCCCCGCCAGTGCCAACGATCTTGCGTCCTGCCAGGTCCAGCGCCTGGATGCCGTTGGTGCCTTCGTAGATCTGGGTGATACGCACGTCGCGCACCAGTTGCTCCTGGCCCCACTCACGGATGTAACCGTGGCCGCCGAACACCTGTTGGCCGTGAACCGTGGTTTCCAGGCCGAGGTCAGTGAGGAATGCCTTGGCCACCGGAGTCAGCAGCGCCACCAGGTCTTCCGCACGCTTGCGGGTGGTGGCGTCTTCGCTGAACTTGGCGGTGTCCAGTTGCATGGCCACGTAGGTCGAGAAGGCGCGGCCGCCTTCGTTCGAGGCTTTCATGGTCAGCAACATGCGACGCACGTCTGGATGCACGATGATCGGGTCAGCGACTTTGTCCTTGTTCTGCGCGCCGGTCGGCGAACGGCTCTGCAGACGATCGCGGGCGTACTCGACGGCATTCTGGTAAGAGCGCTCACCGGTGGCCAGGCCCTGGATACCGACACCCAGACGCTCGTAGTTCATCATGGTGAACATCGCCGCCAGGCCTTTGTTCGGCTCGCCGACCAGGTAACCCACGGCTTCGTCGAAGTTCATCACGCAGGTCGCAGAGGCCTGGATGCCCATCTTGTGCTCGATCGAGCCGCAGTTTGCCGGGTTGCGCGCGCCCAGGCTGCCGTCGGCATTGACCATGAACTTGGGCACCAGGAACAGCGAAATCCCTTTAGGACCGGCCGGTGCATCCGGCAGTTTGGCCAGCACCAGGTGAATGATGTTTTCGGTCAGGTCGTGTTCGCCACCGGTGATGAAGATCTTGGTGCCGCTGACCTTGTAGGAACCGTCGGCCTGAGGTTCGGCCTTGGTGCGGATGATCCCCAGGTCGGTACCGGCATGCGGCTCGGTCAGGCACATGGAACCGGCCCAGACCCCGGCGTACATGTTCGGCAGGTAGGCAGCCTTCAGTTCTTCACTGGCGTGGGCGTTGATCGACAGGCAAGCACCGGCGGTCAACATCGGGTACAGACCGAACGCCAGGCTGGCCGAGTTGACCATTTCTTCGACCTGGGCCGAAACGGCCTTGGGCATGCCCATGCCACCGTAAGCCGGGTCACCACCGACACCGACCCAACCGCCTTCAGCGTAGGTCTGATAAGCCTGTGGGAAACCAGCCGGCGTGGTGACGGCGCCGTCCGCCCAGTGGCAACCCTCTTCGTCAGCTGCACGGCTCAGGGGCGCGATGCTTTTGCTGGTGACCTTGCCGGCTTCTTCGAGAATGGCTTCTACAGTTTCCGCATCAACAGTCTCAGCCAGAGCTGGCAGCTCGGCCCAGAGTTTGGCGACCTCGAAAACTTCATTGAGGACGAAGCGCATATCGCGCAGGGGGGCTTTGTAATCACTCATGATGGAACTCTCGAATTAGCGTGACTCGATGCCACCGCTGTGGTCTTGAACCTGGACACCGCATGTCCGGGATTGCGAAGCAGGAAATGCGACAGCGCCGGTATTAATACCAGTGCACCGATCATGTTCCAGATGAACATGAAGGTCAGCAGGATGCCCATGTCGGCCTGGAACTTGATCGGCGACCAGGCCCAGGTGATGACGCCCGCTGCCAGGGTGATGCCCACCAGCGCCACGACCTTGCCGGTAAACGCGACGGAGTTTTTGTAGGCCTCGGTCAAGGACAGCCCCGCACGTTGCTGGGTCAGCTGGACACTGAGCAGGTACAGCGCGTAGTCGACGCCGATGCCCACGCCGAGCGCGATCACGGGCAGCGTCGCGACTTTCACGCCCATGCCCAGCCAGACCATCAGTGCCTCGCACAGGATCGAGGTCAGCATCAACGGCACCACGGCCACCACCACCGCGCGCCAACTGCGGAAAGTGATGAAACACAGCACAATCACTGCGCCATACACATAGAACAACATGGTGCGGTTGGCTTCGCGCACCACGATGTTGGTCGCCGCCTCGATCCCCGCGCTGCCGGCGGCGAGCATGAATTGACGATCATCATTGCTGTGTTCGCGGGCGAAGGCATCAGCGACCTTGACCACGTTGTCGAGGGTTTCGGCCTTGTGATCGGCCAGATAGGCCACCACCGGCATCATCGAACAATCGTTGTTGAACAGCTCGGGGTTGTTCACAGAGGCTTGTTGCGCGCCGTAGTTGAGCACGTCCTGATTACGCGCGATGCTCAGCATTTTCGGGTTGCCCTCGTAGGAGCCCGCCGTGATTTGCCGCACCGCGTTAACCAACGATACCGTGGTCTGCACGCCCGGCTGTTGTTGCAGCAACCAACCGAGGCGGTCGGCCTCAACCAGGGTTTCGTATTTCAGACAGCCCTCGCTGGCGGTCTTGATCATCACGGCGAACTGATCGCTTGACAACGAATAATTAGCGGTGATGTAGGCGTTGTCGCGGTTATAGCGCGAGTCTGAACGCAGCTCGGGCGCACCGGGGTCGAGATCGCCGATCTTCAAGTGCGTGCTGACCATGAAGCCGCCCACCGCCAACAGGCCCGCCACCACCACTGCACCGGTTGCCCAGCGCCGTTCGGTAAAGCGGTCAAGAAAGCTCCACAGATTTCCCAGCCCCCTGCCCCGCGATGCCTTGTCGTCCTGGCGCAGGGTTCGCGCGGCCGCCTTGCGACTGACACCCCAATAAGACAGCAGCACCGGCAGCAGCACCAGATTGGTGAAGATCAACACCGCGACGCCGATGCTGGCGGTGACGGCCAGGTCCTGGATCACCGGAATGTCGATCAGCATCAGCACCGCGAAGCCCACGGCATCGGCCAGCAGCGCGGTAAGACCGGCGAGGAACAGGCGGCGGAAGGTGTAGCGCGCCGCGACCAGCAGATGCGTGCCGCGCCCGACGTCCTGCATGATGCCGTTCATCTTCTGCGCACCATGGGAGACGCCGATGGCAAAGACCAGGAACGGCACGAGGATCGAGAACGGATCGAGCGCATAGCCAAACAGGGCAACCAGGCCAAGTTGCCAGGCCACGGCGATCACCGAACACATGATCACCAGCGCGGTGCTGCGCACGCAACGGGTGAAGAAAAAGATGATGGCCGTGGCGATCAACGCCGCCGCACCGAAGAACATCATCACCTGCATCAAGCCATCGAGCAGGTCGCCGACCAGTTTGGCAAAACCGATCACGCGGATCTTGATCGGCCCTTTGCCCTCCTCGCCGGCACTGTGCGCTTTATCATGGCCGGCGAACTCGTATTGATTGCGCAGCTGTTCTTCGAGCATGCGCGAAAAGGCGTGGTAGTCGATGGCTTTACCGGTGACAGGGTCCTTTTCCAGCAACGGCACGAAGATCATGCTCGACTTGAAATTATTGCCGATCAGGCTGCCGACGATGCCCGAGCGGGCGATATTTTGACGCAGCTGCTCGGCGCCCTGGGCCGAGCCGTCATAGGCGTCGGGCATCACCGGCCCACCGCGGAAGCCCTCCTCGGTCACTTCGGTCCAGCGCACGGCAGGTGTCCACAACGACTTCATCCAGGCCCGGTCGACGCCTGGGGTAATGAACAAGGTGTCGTTGATCTGCTTGAGCACCTCAAGGTACTTCGGGTCGTAGATGTCGCCTTCGCTGCTCTCGACGACCACCCGCACCGCGTTGCCCAAGCCACGCAAGGACTGGCGGTTGTCCAGATAGTTTTTGATGAACGGCTGGCTCTGCGGCAGCATCTTCTCGAAGCTGGCATTGAGCGTCAGTCGGGTGGCCGCGAAGTAACCGAGCACGACGGTCACGACCAGGCAGGTCAGCACTACCAGCAGGCGGTTATTGAAGATCAGGCGTTCGAGCAGGTTACCGGAGCGGGCATCGAAGCCCTTGAGTTCGCGGATCACCGGCATCGTATCGAGTTCGTGATTACCCATAACGTTTCTTGTCTCTTTTGTTATACGACAGTGGGCTTATTCGAGGGGTAGCTGACGCAGGCCACGAACACCGGCGAGCACCAGCGCACCGGAACTCGATACCTGGGCTCCAGCCACCGGCGCCAGGCCGCTTTGTGGCTGCAGTTTGAAACTGGCGCCGTCGTCGACGCTGACCAGCACATGGCCGGCCTGGCTCAGCAGGATGATTCGCCCATCGGCTGTCACCGTACTGGCGGTGATGCTCAAGGGCAGGCCGAGCTCGACCTTGCTCCAGCTGACACCGTTATCGACACTGCGATACGCATTGCCGCGCAGGCCGAAGACCAGCACCGCACCGGGTTTGCCGGTGATGCCGAAGAAGGTGCCGTTGTACGGTGTGGGGATGGCGTGGAAGCGTTCAGCCGCCGGGTCGAGTTTGAGCACCAGCCCTTGTTCACCGACAATGAACAGCTGATTGCCCACCGGACGCAGCGCGTACAGGTTCAGCGCGGAAGGGTTCTCTGTGCGATCGAGCCAGGGGGTCCAGCTTTGACCACCGTCGTCGGTGCGGAAAATCAGGTTGAACGCGCCGACGATGTAGCCGACGCGCTCGTTCTCGAACCAGACATCGAGGAACGGCTTGTCGGCGCCCTCCTCGACCATGCGTTGGGCCTCGGACACGCGCATTTGCAATTCGCTGTCCTCGGGCTGCGCGGCGCCCAGCCGCTGGTAGAACGCAAGCATGACCGGACCGACCTGACGCCCATCAAACTGGCGACTCCAGGTTTGGCCGGCGTCGCCGCTGTGCAGGACTACGCCATCGTGCCCCACAGCCCAGCCTTGTTGCGGACTCGGAAAATGCACGGCAACCAGGTCGGAACTGACCGGTACCTGAGCCTGGTGCCACCGCTGACCATCATCGTCCGAATAAAAAATGTGCCCGCGCTGGCCCACCGCGACCAGTCGTTTTCCAGCACTGGCCAGCCCCGTAAACGCGCCCTGGATCGCCTTTTCACTCTGAACGGCCGGACTGTCCAGGGAATCGGCGAACTGCGCCGCCACCACGGGTCGGGTGAACGGCAGCGCCAGCGCCGCGGCCAGTGCGGCAAACGCCATCCACTTGAAGTTATTCATAGCTGTTTCCCGGATAAAAAAGCCACCGGCAAGCTCTACCGCTTCCCGGTGGAAAGTGACGCTATGGAGTTCGGTTAACGGATACCCGCGCCGGCCAGCGACTCCGGTGCCCACTGGGCTTTGGAGAGCGGCTCGATGTACTTGATGCCGCCGTAAGGACCGTAAACACCGGAGATGGCGTAACTGCCCGCAACGAAGTCGTAGGTCATGAAGTTGTCCGCATTCGGTGCCTGCACGTCGTAGCTGTAAGCCATGTGAGCGAAGGAGCCGCGGTACAGCTTGCCGTTGGCGTCATATTCATCGGACGCCAGGGCGATCCAGCTGTCCTCGTCGAGGTAGAAGGTGCGTTTGCTGTAGATGTGGCGTTTGCCCGGTTTCAGCGTCGCCTCGACGACCCAGACACGGTGCAGCTCCCAGCGCACCAGGTCGGGGTTGATATGGTTCGGCGTGGTGATATCCGCCGCTTTCTCGTGGTAGTTGAGCTTGTAGGTGTTGTACGGAACGATCATTTCCTTCTTGCCGACCAGCTTGAAGTCGTAACGGTCCAGCGCACCATTGAACACCCAGCTGTCGTCATACGTGGAGCTGCCGGCCGTACCCGGGTTCGGCGTGTCGTAGGCCAGATCGGGTGCCAACTTGACGCGGCGTTGCCCTGGCAAGTATTGCCAGCCACGGCGCGGTTGCTTGAGCGGGTTTACCGCATCGTTGAGCAAAACCGCCTCACCGGCACGACGCGCCGGCCCCTGGTAATAGAACTTGGTCTTGAAGAACACATCGCTTTCTTTGGCCGGCGTGGTTCGCGCCGGGTCATACAATGGGTACTCAGTAAAGCCGTTGCTGGTGGTAGCCAGGGTTGCGCGACCGGAAGCATCGACGTTCCAGTTGTCGTACTTGATATTCAGGGCATGCCCCTGATAGCGCAGCAGGTGGTTCCACATGGCTTCATAGCCATCGGCGGGGATTGGAAAGGGTATGCCTGGCAGGGCGTTCTCCAGGGCTACACCCCCCTCGACTGACTTGGTCTGCACAGCATTCTTGGCAGTGTTGTCCAGCAATCGTTGGGGCAGCCCCACGGTACGATGGGTTGGGAACACATCGACGCGAAAGGACGGGTAACGCTTGAGCAGCTCCTGGGTCGTTGCCGTCAGCTTGCCAGAGAATTGAGCGGCATTCTGGCCGTTGATAACTGTCTTTGGCTTTTCGCCCTCAAACGGGTCGGGGCGCAAGGAGCTACCTTTTTCATAGCTGGCTGGCGCTGTAGTCAGACCACCGCTGTAGGCCGGGATGCTACCGTCGGCGTTGCCGGCCTTTTCGGCACCGACACCTGTCAAAGTGGTGCCTAGCTTGGCTGCCTGGTCTGGGGAAACAGCGGCATGTGCGCCGCCTGCGACGGCCAGCGCCAAGGTGGTGGCCAGTACTGATTTGACGAATTTCATGGATATCTCCTGTTGCTGAGCAACGGTTCGATCAGATAGTCGTTTTGAAGGTTAAAGTGACCATGCCGCGATCCTTGAGCTGGGATGGGGTACCGCCGAAAGCGGTGGTTTGGCCGGGCACGCAGTTGTATTGGCCGTTGGCGCCCGGTGCCGCGCCATCTCCTTGATTGCCAGCGCTGCCAGCGGAGTTGCAGGTATCGAATGGACCGAAGTTGTCCACGTATTTCAGGTCGTATCGATACTGGTTGTGCACGTCCATGCCGACGCCAACCGAATAGCTGCCGGCATCCTCGTTACCGCCCAATTGCACGGCGGAGTTGCCATTGAGGCCGACGTTGTAGGTCATCGGCATGTACATATCGATGCCCGGGAAGACCTGGTACCAGGTCGGGTTGAAGTTGACCCCAATGATGTAGTTGTCCTTGGTGACCTTGTCGGTGCCGTGGTACCAGTCCTCACCCTTGAACAGTTGCTTGTTGTCGGTCACGTCCAGCCAGCGGCTGTAGCCGAGTTCGACCAGCAACGAGGAAGCGTCCCAGAGTGGCGTGTCGCCAAAGGTGGTCAGGCCGTTGAGCACTGCGTGCACGGTGTTGCCACGGGCCACGCCGTCTTCGCCATCGAAACCGCCGATGAAACCTGGCAACCCGCGGGCGGCCGCAGCCGGATTCACGGTGCCAGCCACGCTGGCCAGCGGCATGTTTTCGCGATAGTTCAGATCGAAACCGACGCTGACCCCGGCGATGCTTTTCGACAGGCTGATGCCGTAGATATCGATGTCATCGACGTAGAACTGGTTGTAGCTGCCGATGTTGCCGGAGATCAGTTGTGCAGGGCCGACGGC
Organism: Pseudomonas sp. LBUM1649; assembly: GCF_059716155.1. Taxonomy (NCBI): domain Bacteria; kingdom Pseudomonadati; phylum Pseudomonadota; class Gammaproteobacteria; order Pseudomonadales; family Pseudomonadaceae; genus Pseudomonas; species Pseudomonas sp. LBUM1649. Next base: position 2,064,196 of record NZ_CP166807.1, on the reverse strand, counting down.
GGTCGGCTGCAGCACCAGGTTGGGCAGGATGTCGGACGTGTTGCGGTAGTACACACCGAGGGTACCGTCGAGCCATTCCGGGCTCCACTTGGCCATCAGGCCGAAGTCGCCGCGCTTGTCCGGGGTGAAGGTATGGCCATTACTCAGGCGCAGGAACTGATTGGCACCGATCGGACCAGGAGCACCAAAAAACGGATTCTGCCCACCGATCAGCGACAGGTTATGCCCGCCATTCTGAATGCCGTCGTTGAAGCCCAGGTAAGTTCCGGACTCCGGTAAACGCGCGGCGTCCCAGTCGAGGAAGTACTGCGCGCCGAGGGTCAGTTCCGGGTTGACCGTGAAGCTGGCGGACAACTGGTTACGCGGGATGAACAGTTCCTTGGCTTCAGTGCCCGGTACCGCCAGTGCCTTGGAAATATCCAGGCCGGACTGGCCGTAGCTGTTGCCGTGGGCAAAGGCCAGGATGCTTTCGCCCCAGTACTGGGTGTGCTTGCCGAGCTTGGCGCTGAGCATCGATTCTTCGCCGATTTCCAGGCTGCCGAAAACGAATGCATCGAGGATCTCGGCCGACGGGCCGTTGTAGTAGCGATCGGCGTAACCGCTGATATGGCGTGAATCCGGCACCCCGTGGTTGAGCTGGTTGGTCGCCGCATTGTCGCTACCGACATTGTCGTAGGCATGGTCATACCAGGTGTTGGCGCTGACGCGAAAACCCGCCTTTTGCTTGTAGACCACATCCAGTTCCGAGAGCACGTCCAGGCGCTGGGACACCGCACTGCCCGAGGAAAAGTTGCGGTTGCCGTCGTTGTTATTCCACGAGTTCGCCAGCTTGCTGTTGGGGCTTTCGACCCGCTGGGCATAGTTGAATTTGAAGGTGTTGTCGAAACGCACCGCCAGGTCTTCGTTCCCGGTAGCGATTTCCAGGGCTTGAACGGGCAAGATGCCCAGCCCGGTCAGTATTGCTGAAGCCAGAAGCCCTCGACGCAGATTTACCTGGCAGATCTTATTGTTATTGTTCATCTCACCTTCTCTGTGGTTCATGGAAATGCGTTGAAACGGCCTGCGCTGCTGTCCTTACGTTCGCTGCAGGATGGTTACCGATACCGCGCGCCCCAGGGCCGCGCTGTGTTGAAGTGCAGTCCGTGCACCCGTGTGCTGTCCACTGGCGGCAGTGCCGCGCAGTTGCCAGACCAGTTCAGCGATTTGCGCCAGCCCCGTTGCGCCGGGGGCATGGCCGCGACCGAGCAGGCCACCGGAGGCACAGACGGCGATGCGCGCGCCCCGGGCGTTGCGGCGTTCGCGCACGAATCTGTCGATCTGGTCTTCCTCGCAAAAACCCAGGGCGGCGCTGCAGACCATGAAGTCGCCGACACTCTGGTCGTGCAGCTCGACCACTTCGATCTCGTCGGGACCGAGCCCGGCGTGCTCGTAAGCTTGTTGGGCAACACGGCGAGTCGCCGCGCGCCCCAGTACATCAAGCACATTGCCGGACTCCTGTTCGCAGGCGGTGTCACTGCCACGAACACTGGACAGCACCGCCACACCACCCCGGGCGCCATATCGGGTGAGGAATGCCGGACTGCAAAGCAGCACCGCCGCGGCCCCGCAAGCGGGTGGGCATAGATAGGGCGCCAGCCAGCCATCGAGCGCGGCGCCATGATTCAGCACGGCCAAAGGGTTGCTACTGGCGTGTGCCCTGGCTCGGCTGAGTACGTCTTCGAAGCTGGCCTGAGCCACGCTCATGCGGGTCAACAACCAACTGGTCTGGGCAGCAAACAACGCGGCCGGATGCTGGCGGCGGGCCAGAAAGGCCAGGGAGGCGTCGACCTGCTCGAGGCCGTTCCACGCTTGCGGGGTCAAATCGTCCAGGCCAAAGAACGCCCGATTGGACACGTTCGCCGGCATGCTTTCGAAGCCCAGCACCAACGCGCATTCGGCCTCGCCGCACAACACGCTGTGACGCGCCAACTGAAAAGCGCTGGAGGCCGCGGCGCAGCCATCGCGGACCGTGAACACGGGGATGCCGGTAAGACCGGTCTCAGCCAGCGCTCGCTCGCTGCAACCGACCGCACCGGTGACGCAAGCGGCGAACACTTGATCAACCAGGTCGTAGTCAATGCGCGCATCGTCAAGCGCCTGGCGAATCGCCCTTCCCGCCAGCGCCGCGGTGCTTTCGCCAGCGCCCAGCGGGACAAATGGAGTCATTCCCACTCCCGCAATCAGCACTCTTTGACTCATGGAATTTCCCTCGATAGCCGACACGCGACAGCACGTCGCTTATCGATCAGGTGCCATGACCCAGTGCCATGTGCCGCCGAGCATTCGATCTGCACTGCAATCGCAACGTGGAATTCACCCTATCGGGTTTGCGAAAACCCACCCTACTCTCGATGGGTAGGGTGCTATTCGCAGGGGATTGTTTAATGGAGCGGCAGGACCAGCCCTGCATTCGCAAAGAACCTGCAAGGAGCGTTTGCAGGCTTGGTCGAAGACTTCAAACGTCAGGCAGGGATGGGATTGGGCGAGCGTTACCACGGGAAACCATGTCCCGATGGGGACAGCAAATGTCCCAAACGGTCATCCGTAGGCAGGACTCATCTATCAGTATGAAGACACTACGCACCACGCTTTACCCAAAAAATAACAAGCTCGGCACCGCCAGAGCCGCCAACCTCCCAGAGGTAACAAAATGAGCAAGACCGTGGTCATCACTGGCGTTTCCACCGGTATCGGCTTTGCCACTGCACAAGCGCTGATCGCGCGCGGTTATCGCGTGTTCGGCAGCGTGCGCAAGGAAGCCGATGGTGTGCGTGTTCGCAATCAATTGGGCGAGGCCTTCACGCCGTTGCTGTTTGACGTCACCGACACCGCGGCCTTGCCGGCAGCGGTGGCCCAAGTGCAGGCGGCTGTGGGTGAGAAGGGTTTGGCCGGGCTGATCAACAATGCCGGTGTCGCCCCGATGGGCCCGTTGATGCATACCTCGTTAGCAGAAGTCCGGCAGGCCTTCGAGACCAATGTTTTTGGCATGCTCGCCGTCACCCAGGCCTTTCTGCCACTGCTAGGTGCGCGTGCCGGAGCCCGGCACGCACCGGGTCGTGTGGTCAATCTGAGCTCGATCAGCGGAGGCGTGGCATTGCCACTGGTTGCGCTCTATGCGATGACCAAGCATGCCGTCGAAGCCCTTTGCGATGGCATGCGTCGCGAGTTGTCGATCTATGGCATCTCGGTCAGTGCACTCGAGCCCGGACCGATCAAGACACCGATCTGGGACAAGATCGCGCCGCAACAGGCCGACGGCCGCTACACCGACACCGATTACGCCATCGCCATGGCTGCCCTACCCGCATTCGCCGCCAACGAACTCAAGAGCGCCAAGCCAATGCACGTAGTGACCGATGCAATCTGCCACGCACTGGAAGCGTCGAAACCTAAACCGCGTTATCCGCTGGTGGGTCTGTGGTACGTGCGCAACTTTATTCCCGACCGCTTGCTTGATCGCCTGACGATCCGACTGGCCGGGCTCAAGCCGGTGCGCTGACACGCATGGGCGTTTTGTCACGGCAGGACCGCGTCACGCAATGTCCTGCAAAGAGTACTTAGCATGAATCTATTTACATCCCCGTACGCGGCCGGCGAAGCATGGGTAGCCGACGTGCGTCGCAACTGGCCCGGCATTCTGCTGAGCATCGTCGTCGCCATCGCCGCGACCTTCATCGCGGATGCCCGTGGCGGTCCGGCGCTGTTGTACGCTTTGCTGTTGGGCATGGCGTTGAACTCGGTTGCTATCCAGGGCAGCGCCAAACCCGGCATCGACTTCGCGGCGCGGCGCATTTTGCGTCTCGGCGTGGCCCTGCTGGGTGCCCGGATCACCCTGGAGCAGCTTGGCGGTCTGGGTTGGTTCAACGGTGGCCTGATCGTCGCCGGGGTATTGCTGACCATCGGCTTTGGCGTGGTGATGAGTCGTGTATTCGGTCTGGACCGGCGCTTGGGCATCCTGACCGGCGGCGCCACGGCAATCTGCGGTGCCTCGGCGGCCATCGCCATTGCAGCGGTGCTGCCACGGGACGAAAAATCGGAACGCGAACTCATCTTCACGATTGCCGGCGTCACGGTGCTGTCGACACTGGCGATGATTATCTACCCGCTGATCGTCAAGGCACTCGGCCTGCCGGCGGACGCGGCGGGCATCTTTCTCGGCGGCACCATCCATGACGTGGCGCAGGTGGTTGGAGCCGGCTACAGCATTTCCCATGAGGTCGGCGACTATGCCGTGCTGACCAAGATGCTGCGCGTGGCGTTGCTGTTGCCGGTGGTGATGGTCATCACCATTGCCGTGCGACGCCGCAACAAGAGCGTCGAGAACCGCAGCAAGGATCCGCTGTTGCCACCCTTCCTGATCGCTTTCGTCGCCCTGGTCGCAATCGGTAGCCTGGGCTGGATTCCAGCGTCCCTGGGCACCGCGATCAATGAAGTCTCGCGCGCCTGCCTGGTGATCGCCATTGCGGCGGTGGGCCTGAAAACCTCACTGCTGGACATACGCAAAGTCGGCCCGCGCGCCGCCCTTCTGCTTGGCACTGAAGCACTGTTCCTGGTCGGGTTCGTGTTGCTGGTGCAGAAGTTCCATTAACGCTGGAGAACAATAAAAATGAAGATGGAAACGAGTACCCTCACCGGTGGTACGACAGTGGCGATACCCGGTCGCTACTACATGCTGGGTTTGTTGTGGCTGACTTATACTTTCAGCGTCCTGGACCGTTATGTAATGGGCATTCTGGTTGAGCCGATCAAGCGTGACCTGGGCGTCTCGGACACCATGATGGGCTTTCTGTCCGGTACGGTGTTCGGGCTGTTCTATGCCACGCTGGCGATTCCGGTGGCGATGCTGGCCGACCGTTCCAATCGGCGCAATGTGGTCGCAGCTTCGCTGTTTATCTGGTCTGTGTGCACCGTGCTCTGTGGCATGGCCACCAACGCCGTGCAACTGGCGTTGGCGCGGATTTTCGTCGGGGTCGGCGAAGCAGGCTCGACGCCGCCGGCGCAATCGTTGATCGCCGATCTGTTTCCGCCGAGCGAACGCGGCAAAGCGGTCGGGTTGTTCGCCAGCGGCGGCAGTCTCGGCATGGTCCTGGCTTTTACCTTGAGTGGGTTGATTGCCGGCCAATGGGGTTGGCGCTGGGCCTTCATATTGCTGGGCGCTCCGGGAATCATTCTGGCAGCGATCATGTACTTCACCACCCGCGAGCCGGCGCGTGGCCAGACCGATCCGGCCAGCCTCTTGCAAAGCAAGGAAGCCGCACCACCGTTTTTCGACGTGGTGCGCTTTGTCCTGGGCAACCGCGGCCTGCTGCATCTCATCGCGGCCGTCACCCTGGTGGTGACCAGTACGACCGTTCTGGCCCTGTGGATGCCGGCCTATCTGATCCGCAATTTTCAGGTCAGCGAAACACAACTGGGCCCGGCCCTGGGACTGGTCATTGGCGTCGCGGGAATGTTTGGGACCATTAGCGTGGGTTGGTTATCCGATCGTGTATCGCGGGACAAACCCTCTCGCCGTGTGTTGCTTGGCGCGCTGATCCAGCTGTTGGCCTGGCCTTGCATGGTCGGGATATTGCTCGCTGGCGACTATGTCCTGGCGCTATGGTCGATGGTGATACCGGGCTTTTTTTGCTATGCCCCGGTGGCATTGAGCTGGGTCGTCCTGCAAAACCTCGCCCCGCCACGCATGCGTGCGACCCTCGTCGGCATTGGCGTACTCGTCGCCAATATCGGGGGCCTGGTGATCGGCCCACAACTGGTCGGCCTGGCCAGCGATCTGCTGGCTGACGGCAATAGCACGACGGGCCTGAGGAACGCCTTGCTGCTCGCCAGCCTGCTCTATCCATTGGCTGCGTTCCACTACGTGCGGGCCACGTCCTTGCTCAAGCACTCGTAGACGACCGTCCCCCAAAGCACACTCAGGCGAGCCGACACATCGCAACGACCGTCGGCCTCGCCGGGTGCTGTTCCGGGAGGAATACCTGGGTGTAATGTGGTCAGCAATCTGCCCCTTGTATCAAACTGGCTCACCACCTGGAGTCTCCAATATGCACGGCCTGGTACGTAGTGCGAGCTTCAGCGGCTATGAACTCATCGCCAGCTCAGTCGGACTTGATCCGCTGAAGATGCTTCGGGCCGCGCACGTCAATCCCGCCGCGCTTGCCGATGCTGACATCATGGTCAATGCCGACGCGCTGTATTGGCTGCTTCAGGAATCAGCCCGCTTGTCGGGCTGTGAAGACTTCGGCCTGAGGCTGGCGGAAAGCCGGCAACTGTCCTCCCTTGGCCCCTTGGCTCTGGTTTTGCGCGAAGAGCCCACGCTTCGTCAGGCGCTCTGCTCGATCAACCGCTACATGCGACTGCACAACGAAGAAACCCAGTTCCGAATGGAAGAGCATGGTGATCTGGTGTTGCTGCACATCGGCGCAACAGCTGGCCGTCATGACCCGCGGCAGCCGATTGAAATGTTTGCCGGTCTGCTGCTGCGCATGCTTCGAGCGCTCACTGACGGGGCGCTTCGTGCCGACAGTGTATGTTTCACTCATGGGCCGCCAGCAAGCCTGGCGACCCATCACCGCGTGTTCGGCCCCGCCGTTCGGTTTGCACAGGAATGCAACGCGATCGTCTTGCGCACCCGCGATCTCGAGATGCCCATCCCGAGGGCCGATCCGGAGATCGGTCGTCATATCAAACGACGGCTCGATTACGAGTTGAACGGCGATGCGGATACGCCTGATAAACGGGTACGCAAGATTGTTCGCATGCTGCTACCGACAGGTTTGTGTACCGTTGGGCGCGTGGCCCAGCATCTGGGCGTGGACCGACGGACCCTGCATCGGCACTTGTCACCCGCGGGCGAAACCGTCGGCACGGTGATCAATTCGGTGCGCGTCGAACTGGCCTGCGAGTATCTGGCCACCAGCCAGCGTTCGCTCGCGCAAATTGCCGATCTGCTTGGGTTCTCGGCGGCGAGCGCCTTCTCACGTTGGTTCGCCCGCGAATTCAACCAGTCTCCCTCGACATGGCGCACGCGCACCCGGAGCCAGCAGAAGACTGGCGCCTTGTCGCCCCAATCGGTTGACGCCGATGCCGAGCCATCTCGACAGGGGTGATCCATCCCTGTGTCCCAAAATGTCAACGGAATGTCCCCCCTCGTCACTCGCATCTCTACCTGGCTGCCGATACTGCTTTCGCGTCGATGCGTATCCCCGTCGACCCCAGACAGAAACAGGAGATCGTGATGACAGACTCTCAAGTAACCCGCCCCGTGCCAGGTGCTCCGGCCATCGTCAGGCCCTCGGCACTCAATAATTCCCTCAAGGTCGAGTGCCTGTCGACAGCCCTGGGGGCCGAGATCGGCAACGTCAGTCTGGTCGATGCCGGGCAGGACCCCGAGTTATTCGCCGAAATCAAAGCGCTCTGGCTCAAACACAAACTCCTGGTTTTCCGGGACCAGGATATTTCACCCTTTGAGCAGCAGGTCTTTGCCGAGCGCTTCGGCGAACTCGATGTCCACAGGGTCTACGCCGGCATGCCAGATGCGCCGAAAATTCTCGCGATCGATGAGGCCGGCAGAAGCAAGATCCCCGGCTACGACAAACCCCGAAGTTTCGAGAACAACTGGCATTCGGACACCATGAACCAGCCCGAACCGCTCAAGGGTGCAGTCTTGCGCTGCGTCCATTGTCCCGAGCTCGGTGGCGACACGCTGTGGGCCAACATGGCGCTCGCCTACGAGACGCTGCCGGTACACGTGAAACTGCAAATCGAAGGTCTGTATGCCCGCAGCAGCATCGAGACTGCCTTCTGCGGTGGCATGCCGATTGAAAAACGCCATGAAATGGCAGGGATGAACCCGTCCCCCGAGCATCCGGTGGTGCGCACCCACCCCGAGACGGGCGAAAAAATACTCTATGTGTGCATGAACTATGTCACCCACTTTACCAACTGGAACAACGGCAAACGGGTGCAGTACGGTCAGGACATGCACGAGGGAAACCATCTGCTGAGTTACCTGGCCGCGCGGGCAACGATCCCCGAGTTCCAGGTTCGCCTGCGCTGGCGGGCCAACACCGTCGCCGTCTGGGATAACCGCTCGACCCAGCACTACGCGACATTCGATTACCACCCGCAACCTCGGCTGATGTTGCGCGCCGGCATCAAGGGCGACCGCCCCGTCTGACGACAGCATTATCACAGGGACATCAGCGCAGCTCGTCTTGCGACGAACCGTCGTGTCCCAACCTGTCAAGTGAATGTCCCAACCCGTCAACCCGACCGTGCCCGGCATGCGGATACTGCTTTGCATCCGAACGATCGAAGGAGGCCATGATGAACCTGCCACTGATACCTGCCACGCCCACGCCCGTCTGCGATTCACTGCGCGAGACCGACAACTGGAACCCTGCCTGGGAGCCTTTTGCCGCACTCGATCCAGCATGGACCGAAATTCATGGCGATGGCCATGACGCCCATGGTGTCGGGCGCGCTCGACGCGAAGACGATCGAATTCATCTGCATCGCGGTCGATGCGTCGTGCACTCATATGTATGCACCGGGCGTGCGCCGCCACATCCGCAAAGCGCTCGAACTGGGCGCCACCGGGGAAGAAATCAGCGCCGTGCTGCAGTGCGTGAGCGTGCTGGGAATTCACACGATGAGCCTGGGCGCACCGATTCTGCTCGAGGAGCTGGCCGCGCACCGCGCATCTGGCGACTGAACCACAAAAACAAAAACAAGGGCTGCCACCGGGGTGGCCCGAACACGGAGACACGTCCATGACGCCCCCTCGTGCACCCGCCATCGTCCGCGCAGGCTCCCTGCCTGATTCAATCAAGGTCGAGCCGCTCACCTGCTCCATCGGCGCGCAAATCAGCAACATCAATATCGGCATCGCCTCAGCTGACCCGGCGATGATGGCCGAAATCCGCAAGTTGATGCTGCAATACCGTGTGTTGTTTTTCCGCGACCAGGACATCACCCGCGCCGAGCATGTGGCCTTCGCACGCTACTTCGGCGAGCTTGACGTGCACCCCTACGCGCCGAGCGATCCCGAGCACCCAGGGCTGCAGACCATCTATAAAACGCCCGAGAAGCCCGACGGTGTCGGACGCTATGAAAACGGCTGGCACTCCGATGCCACCTGGCGCGCAAAGCCCCCCTTCGGTGCTGTATTGCGCTGCATCGAATGCCCGACCACGGGCGGCGACACCATGTGGGCCAACATGGTGATGGCTTATGAAGGCTTGCCCGAACACATCAAGACCCAGATTGCCGGCTTGCGTGCCAGTCACAGCCTGCAGTCTTCATTCGGCGCGGCGCATCCACTGGAAAAACGCCAGGCGTTGCACGCCCTGTTCCCCGATTCCGAACACCCCGTGGTACGCATCCACCCGGAGACCGGAGAAAAGGTCCTGTTCGTCAGCGGATACGCCACGCACTTCACCAACTATCACACCCCCGACAACGTGCGCTTCGGGTTGGACTACGCACCGGGCAGCGCGCAGCTGCTGCAGTACCTGATCAGTCGAGCGTGCATTCCCGAGTACCAGGTGCGCTTCCGTTGGCAGCCGAACAGCGTCGCCCTGTGGGACAACCGCAGCACCCAGCACCTGGCCGTGATGGATTACCCACCCTGCAACCGAAAGATGGAACGTGCCGAGATCATCGGCGACGTCCCGTTCTGATACGCCCTACCCGAGGACACACCATGATCGAGCCAACCATTCTCATCGTGCCGGGCTTGCGTGACGACGTGCCGCAGCACTGGCAGACGCTGTTGGCGGCACGCTTGCCACGTGTTCGCAGCGTTGCGCGGATGGGGCGCGATGACCTGGATTGCGCCGCCCGTATCGCGACCATCGAGCATGAGGCGCAAGCCATCGACGGGCCACTGGTGATCGTCGCCCACAGCGCCGGCTGCATCATGGTGGCGCACTGGGCGCTGCAGACCAAGCGCCCAGTACTGGGGGCGCTCCTGGCAACGCCTGCTGATCTTGAATCATCCTTGCCTGAGGGCAATCCCACGATCGAAGCGCTGCACGCTGGCGGCTGGCTACCCGTGCCGCGCGTCAGGCTGCCCTTTCGCAGCATCGTGGGCGCCAGTCGCAACGACCCCTTGGGACACTTCGAGCACATCGCCGCACTGGCGCTCGACTGGGGCGCCGAGCTCGCCGACCTGGGCCAGGTCGGCCACCTCAATCCGGCGTCGGGCCACGGTGATTGGCCCCAGGCCGATGCGTTCATAGCAAGACTTTGCGCCACGCACTGATCCGGTATTCACACTCGGAGCCCTAGAGGCTCCGCTTGACAACAAAAAGGACACATCATGCAATTTTTCGACGATTCACTCTTGCCCGAAAACCAGCAGAAGCTCGTTATCCAGGTCGCTCCGTACGGGCCGGAATGGGTTCCCGGTGATTCCGACGACATCCCGGTGACCATGGACGACCAAGTCCAGAAAGCTGTCGATTGCTGGAACGCCGGCGCCACCGTGCTACACGTGCACGTGCGTGAGGAAGACGGCAAGGGCAGCAAGCGGCTGTCGAAATTCAACGAGTTGCTGGCCCGCCTGCGTGAGGCCGTGCCGGAAATGATCCTGCAGGTCGGCGGCTCGATTTCCTTCGCGCCAGAGACCGAAGGTGAAGCGGCGAAGTGGTTGAGCGACGACACACGCCACATGCTGGCCGAACTCACCCCGCGCCCGGATCAGGTCACGGTCGTGATCAACACCACGCAGTTCAATGCACTGGATCTGTTCACCGAAGAGGACGTCGCAGGCACCTCGCTGGCGGGCGCCGAATTGCAGGAGGCCTATCGCAACATGGTCGTGCCTTCCAACCCGTCGTGGCATGTCGAGCACCTGCGCCGCCTGACGGCCGCGGGTATCCAGCCGCATTTCATGCTCGGCAGCGTGGCCACGCTGGACTCGGTGGAGCGCCTGGTGCGGCGCGGTCTCTACAACGGCCCGCTGGTTCTCAACTATGCGGCGGTAGGCGGTGGTTCGTCCGCTGCCCATCCGGCCGACCTGCTGGAATTCGTGCGTCGCACGCCCGATGGCGCGGTGCTCACCATCGAATGCCTGGGCCGCAGCGTATTCCCGATGAACGCGATGGCGATCGCACTCGGCCTGCATGTGCGTGTCGGCAACGAAGACACCCTTCGCGGCCCGACAGGCGAGCGCATGACGTCAGTGCAGCAGATCGAGTCGATGGTGCGTATCGCCCGCGAACTCAATCGCGACGTCGCCAATGGCGAGGAAGCTCGCCGCATTTACAAGCTCGGCGAGAGCTACCGCGACGCTAATGAAACGCTGGCCAAACTCGGCTGGGCGCCGAACCGCCGCCCTGGCGAACGTGGCTTCCCGATGCGCTAAGCCCCCCGCTTGGAGGGCCGGCAGTCGCTGTGCGGCCCTGAAGTTTTCCATCGTGTTCAACTGCAAAGGAATTTCCGGATGCTGGGTTTGATGCAAGACCAACCATTGTTGATCTCGTCGTTGATTGAGTTCGCGGCGTGTCACCACGGTGATGCCGAAATCGTCTCGCGACGGGTCGAGGGCGACGTTCATCGCAGCACCTGGCGCGAAGTGGCCTCGCGTTCGCGCCAGGTGGCCAATGCGCTGGACCGCGAACAGTTGCTCTTCAGTGACCGCGTCGCCACGTTGGCCTGGAACGGCTATCGACACCTGGAACTCTACTACGGTGTGAGCGGTACTGGCCGCGTTCTGCACACCATCAATCCGCGGTTGCACCCCGATCAGATTGCCTGGATCGCCAATCACGCCGAAGATCGGATCCTCTGCTTCGATCTCAGCTTCCTGCCGATCGTGCAGGCGATCCACAAGCAATGCCCCACGATCAAGAAATGGATCGCACTGTGCGATGAAGACATTCTTCCCATCGACACTGGCGTGCCCGGACTGGTGAGCTATGAGACGTGGATAGGTCAGCGCAAATCAACCTACGAGTGGCCCAGCTTCGATGAAAACTCGGCGTCGAGCCTGTGCTACACCAGCGGCACGACCGGTAACCCGAAAGGTGCGCTTTACAGCCACCGCTCCACCCTGCTGCATGCCTATGCCGCCGCCCTGCCGGATGTGATGGCAATTTCGGCGCGCGACTCGGTGCTGCCGGTGGTGCCGATGTTCCACGTCAATGCCTGGGGTATCCCCTACTCTGCCGCACTGGTCGGCGCCAAGCTGGTCTTTCCCGGCCCCGCACTGGACGGTAAATCGGTCTACGAGATGATCGAATCGGAGAACGTGACACTGGCCGCCGGCGTGCCGACAGTCTGGCAAATGATGCAGGGGCATATCGAGGCCAACGGTCTTGAATTTTCGACACTCAAGCGCACCGTTATCGGCGGGTCTGCGTGCCCGGCAACCATGATCAAGGCGTTCCAGCAACAATACGGTGTCGAGGTGCTGCATGTCTGGGGCATGACCGAGATTTCGCCGCTGGGCACCGTGTGCACCCTGAAGAACAAGCACCTCGCGCAAACGCCGGATCAGCAAATGGCCATTCGTTTGAAACAGGGTCGCGGTGTCTTCGGCGTCGACATGAAAATCATCGATGCCCAGGGCGAGACACTGCCGTGGGACGGCAAGACCTCAGGCGACCTCCTGGTGAAGGGACCGTGGGTGGTCAAGGCGTATTTCGCAAACGAAGGCGGTGATCCGCTGGTGAACGATGAGCAAGGACGCGGCTGGTTTCCCACCGGGGATGTCGCCACCATCGATGTCGATGGCTATCTGCAGATCACCGATCGCAGCAAGGACGTGATCAAGTCCGGCGGTGAGTGGATCAGCTCCATCGATGTCGAGAATATCGCGGTCGCGCACCCGGCGGTCGCGATGGCCGCCTGCATCGGCGTAGCGCATCCGAAGTGGGACGAACGCCCGATCGTCGTGGTGGTCAGGAAGCCCGGCGGGGATGTTTCTCGCGAGGAGCTGCTGGCGTTCTACGAGGGCAAGACAGCCAAGTGGCAGATTCCGGATGACGTGGTGTTCGCGGAGGCGATTCCTATCGGAGCGACCGGGAAAATCCTCAAAGCTCAATTGCGCGAGCAGCTGAGCGACTACAGATTACCGGGGGCTTGAGATGCAAGCGACCGGGGCCGAATCACAGTTGTCGATACCGAGGAAACCATGAACGTGTTGATTGTACATGCCCATCCCGAACCCAAGTCCTTCACCGCTGCGCTGCGCGACCAGGCGGTTGAGACACTCCAAGCGCAGGGACATCAGGTCCAGGTTTCGGACCTATACGCAATGAACTGGAACCCTGTGGCCAGTACCGGGGATTTCTGCGCCCGCGAGAATTCGCAGTACCTGGTCTACGCGCTCGAGCAGCGCCTGGGCGTCAAGAACCAGAGCCTCGCGGCTGATATTCAGCAGGAACTCGATAAGCTGTTGTGGGCCGATCTGTTGATACTCAACTTCCCTGTCTACTGGTTTTCGGTGCCGGCTATGCTTAAAGGCTGGATCGACCGCGTGCTGGTCTCGGGACTTTGCTACGGTGGCAAGCGCTTCTACGATCAAGGCGGCCTGAGCGGCAAGAAAGCGTTGGTGACGCTGACGCTGGGCGGGCGTGAACACATGTTCGGCGAGGGCGCCATTCATGGTCCGCTGGAGGATATGTTGCGCCCGCTCCTGCGCGGAACGCTGGCCTATGTCGGGCTGGAGGTCCTGCCGCCGTTCGTTGCCTGGCATGTGCCGTACATCAGTACCCAGGCCCGGGAGGACTTTCTGATAGCCTATCGACAGAGGCTGGAAAATCTCGGCCAGGACCGGCCCCTCGAGTTCCCGAGGTTGAGTCAGTTCGATGAAGGACTTTACCCACTGGCCCCGTCTATTCGTTAATGTTGATTTCCCCGTTTGAAGCACGCACTGAAACGGGGAAGCTACTCGCACTGTAGAGGGGCATCGTCACATGTGTCGCGTAGAACCGGAACTGGTCCTCAAGACCACGCCGCCCCGAAGCCAGAAAACAGCCCATTTTCGGCAACGACTCAGCATCGACTCAGCGGCGCTGGCGAACAAGGTGGCGATTGCTGTCCATGGCCCGGCTGGCTTTGGCAAAACAACATTGCTGGCGCAATGGCGTCGTGAGTTCCTCTCGCGTGGAGCGGTGGTTGCCTGGCTGATGCTGGATGGTCATGACGATGCAATCCGTTTTACCCAGGGGCTGGCGGCGGCCATGGCCATTGGCAGTGGCCGGCAGACGTTTGCCGACATGCTTGGCCGAATGCCGGATTATGGCCGCGACGAACTGGAAGGGTTGACCTTCTGGCTGGCGGAGGTCGCCGACCTGGGCAGCGAGACCGTGTTGATTCTCGATGAAGCCGATGCATTGCCCGAGGCGACTGTTCGTCATTCACTGACGTACCTGCTGCACAACGCACCGACCAACCTGCGCATCGTCATGGCCTCGCGCAAGCGTTTGAACCTGCAGGTAGCCGACCTGTCGGCGCGCGGGCTATACGCCAGAGTGGCGAGCGATGAGTTGCGTTTTTGCGTCGAAGAAACCGTGGCGATACTCAGCAGCCGTTTCGGGGCACGCATCGACACGGACCTTTGTGTGCGCCTCAATGAAATCACCGAGGGGTGGCCCCTGGGGCTGCAACTGGCGATGACTGCCATCGAGAAAAGCGCCAACCTGAGCGCGGCCATCGATGGGTTGTCGACCTGTTCCGGCGATATCCAGCGTTACTTCGTCGATAGCCTGGTGTCCCGCCTGCCTGCCGAACAGCTCGATTTCCTCATTTGCATTGCCTTGCTGGACACGGTTCATCCCTCGCTCTGCGTTGCAATCACGGGCAATGAGCAGGCAGGTGAATTGCTGCGGGGGCTGTGTATTTCGACACCTATCTTCGTCGAAGGGATCGACAGCGACTGGGTACGCCTTCACCCCTTGGCCCGGGAGTTTCTCCAAGGGCTTTTTATCAGCCTGCCATTGGCCCAACGACAAGCCTTCCATGAACGGGCTGCGATCTGGCTCGAAGAGCACACCTTTTTCGAGGAGGCTGCGCGGAAATATCTGTTGGCCGCGCGCGCCACGAAAGCCTACGAAATGATCGAACAATGCCTGTACGAGGTCATGCTGCGCGGGCAATTCAGTCGGGTGCTCGAATGGATCGCCGAACTGCCCCACGCGGAGGTCGAGTCCCGTCCGCGCATGTGCCTGGCGGCGGCCTGGTCGCTGGCGATGAGCGAACGGCACGTTGAAGCGGCCAGGCTGATTGCCCGTATTCAGCAAGACCCGACTGCCAATGAAGAGATGCGTGGCGAAGCGGCATTGATCACCGCTAATGCCGCTTTTTTTGCCGATCGGCCGGACGAGTCGCTCGCCATTATCGCCCCTTGGGTGGAGGCAGGGACTGCCCTGTCGATCAAGCTACAAGCCATCCTTGCCATTCAAGTTGCTCGTTTGACGCTGTTTCAGGGTCAGCCGGAAAAGGCCCGGCGTATTTTGCAGCGCGCGCCCCACTATGAATGGAGCTCGGGGCTGGATGCGATCCGCGGGAGCAGTGGGTGGGGAATGGGCCTGACCTACCTGTGCGAGGGGCGCATGTTGCCGGCCGAGGCCACTTTGCGCGACAGTCTGTTACGTGCCGAACAGGATATCGGCCGACGCAGTTCAGTGGCGGTGAGGCTGGCCTGCGGACTGGCCGCGACGCTGTATGAACGTGATGAGATCCAGGAAGCCGCGACGGTGCTCGCCAATCGTCTGGATGTGGTCGAGCATCTGTCCTCGCCGGATGCGATTGTGCTGGGTTTTCTCACCGCTTCGCGTCTGGCTGCTGTGCAGGGTCAGGCCCATCGTAGCCACGATCTGCTGGAGGCGCTGTTCGCCCTTGGCGAGGAGCGAGGCATCGCGCGTTTCTGTCTGGTGGCCCTGGGAGAACAGATCCGCCTCAACGCGCTGCATGGCCGGGGGGAGACCTGCCAGGCACTCTGGCGTCGACTGGATCAGCTATTGCCGGATGTCGCCCGCCAGCAACACGGCTTACTGGGACCCGAGTTGAGCCTGGTAGCCGGGCTGGCGAACGCCTACGTCGCCCTCGTACAGCGCGACTGGCAGACTGTGCTGGACGTATTGGTTGTCGTCAACGAAACGGCCGAGCGCCTGCGACGCGGTCGCGAGATTGTCCAGGTCATGTTGCTCAAGGCCCTGGCGCTCAAGGTGTCGGGGGGCGATGGCTTGCCTTGCCTGCTCGAGGCGATCAGCCTGGCTGAGGAATTCGGTCTGCAGCGCATCCTTCAGGATACTCATCCCGATCTCGTCAAGTGGGCGCAGACTGCCCGGCATGAACCTGCGCGGTCATTGACGCCGGCCACCCCCCTTCCCGACTCGAAGCCACGGCCGCAATCGCCGGCAAGTGCTTCACCCAGCCGGCTGTTGACCCCCAAAGAACGTGAGGTGCTGCAGTTGCTGGCACGCAACCTGTCAAACAAGCAGATTGCCCTGACAATGAATGTCGGTGAGCAAGCCGTAAAATGGCACCTGAAAAATCTGTTCGGCAAATTCCAGGCCGGCACGCGCAAGCACGTGGTGGACCGTGCCTACATGCTGGGTATCCTCGAATCAGGGGGTTAGCGATACAGCCCCCCATTGCCTATGTTCGCTACCGAACAGACTTTCCCTGCCTAAATAACCCACACTCGTCGGTGGAATGCTGCGCCCGGCGGCGCAATGCCCGCACACCTAGCCTGGCGTAGAACCGCCTTCATTCCACATGCGACCTGCACTGCGCGGGTCGTACGAAGGATTTCATGCAAAATATCCTGACTCGCACACTGTCCAGCATTTGGCGCTCACCGGCCATCTGGCTCAGGTGGAGTGCAGCGCGGCACAAGTTCGAGTACGAGCCCATCCTGCGTTCCGACCTGTTCAATGCGCAGCAGATGGCAGACCACGGTATCGTACTGGCCCGCCAACATGTGCTCGGGCGCCTTTCAAGAAAGGACGCCTTGCTGGGCCGCCTGACTGACAATCAACTGTTGCTGGAGCGTAGCTGCGCAGCGCTCAAGACCGTGCAACTGTCCAGCCGACGCGCCACCCCTGCGGCGGAATGGCTGCTGGATAACTTCTACCTCATCGAAGAAAACATCCGTACCGCCAGGACCCACCTGCCCGACGGCTATAGTCGCGAGCTGCCACGCCTGGCCGAAGGTCCTTCGGCAGGCCTGCCGCGGGTCTACGACATCGCCCTGGAAACCATCGCTCACGGCGATGGCCGGGTCGACGCGCCAAGCCTGGATTGTTTCATCGCCTCTTATCAGACCATCACCCCGCTGACCTTGGGCGAGCTTTGGGCAATCCCGATCATGCTGCGCCTGGCGCTGATCGAGAACTTGCGGCGCGTGGCATCCCGGGTAATGGCCAACCGGGATGACCGTAACCTTGCCGATGACTGGGCCGATCGATTGATCGAAATGGCCGAGCGCGACGCCAAGAGCGTGGTATTGACCGTAGCCGACATGGCGCGATCGGCACCGCCGATGACGCCATCATTCGTTGCAGAACTGGCGCGCCGCCTGCACGGGCAAAGCGCCGCGCTGATATTGCCCATGGCGTGGATAGAACAAACGCTCGGTGAGTCCGGGCTGACCGTCGAACGCCTGGTGCAGATGGATGCCCAGCAGCAATCCGGTGACCAGGTGTCCATCAGCAACAGCATCGCCAGCCTGCGCTTGCTGGCGGCGACCGACTGGCGCGAGTTCGTCGAGCTGCTCAGTCATGTCGAACAGGTCTTGTGCACGGACCCTGCAGGCGTCTACACGAACATGGACTTTGCCACCCGCGATCGTTACCGCCATGTGGTCGAACGCCTCGCCCGGCATTGCGTGCAGTCTGAAACCAAGGTGGCACAGGCTGCCATCGAACTGGCCGGGACCGCACAGCCCACGGCCCGTGTGACCGGGCATGTGGGCTATTACCTGGTGGCTGACGGGTTGCTCAACCTGGAGCAGGCACTGCAAGCCAGCGTACCGCTGCTGCAACGCTGGAAGCGGCTGCTGCAGAGCGCCCCGTTGAAGTTCTACCTGTGCCCTGCACTGCTGCTGACACTGCTGTTGGCCTGGCCATTTCTCAGCAGCGCTTATCACAGCGGCACGCCAATCTGGTGCCTGGTGCTGCTCGCCGTGCCCGCGCTCTTGATGACCAGCCGCCTGGCGATCGGGCTGGTCAACTGGCTGGTGACCCTCACGGTAGCCCCGTCGCTACTGCCGCGCCTGGACTACAGCAAGGGCATACCGGCCGAGGCGCGTACGCTGGTGGCGGTGCCTACGCTGTTTGCCAACACCGGCGACATCGAGGCACTGGCGGAAGGCCTGGAAGTGCGATTCCTGGCCAATCGCGATGCCAACCTGCATTTTGCGCTGCTCAGCGACTTCATGGACGCCCCTGCCGAAGTGATGCCCGAGGACGCCGAACTGCTCGCCCTGGCGCGCCAACTGATCGAGGCGCTCAACCACAAATATGCCGATGGCCAGGTCGACCGGTTCTTCCTGCTGCACCGGCCCAGGCACTGGAGCTCGACCGAGCGGGTATGGATGGGGCATGAGCGCAAGCGTGGCAAACTTGCCGAGCTCAACGCGTTGCTGCGTGGCAAAGGGCAGGAGCGCTTTGCATTGATCGTCGGGGATATCGCGCCGCTGAGTGCGGTGCGCTTCGTCATCACCCTGGACACCGATACCTTGCTGCCACGGGATGTCGCGCGTCAGTGCATCGGTACCATGATGCACCCGCTGAACCATCCGGTATTCGATGAACAGACGGGCAAGATCGTCAGCGGCTACGCCATCCTCCAGCCACGCGTGGGGATCAGCCTGCCCAGCACGGCACGCTCGACCTACGCCCGCCTGTTTGGCAGCGATGCGGGTATCGACCCCTATACCCGCGCCGTCTCCGATGTTTACCAAGACCTGTTCCGAAATGGTTCCTTCATCGGCAAGGGCATCTATGCCGTCGACGCCTTCGAACAGGCACTCGAAGGCTGCCTGCCCGACAACCGCATCCTCAGCCATGACTTGATCGAAGGCTGCTACGCCCGCTGCGGGCTGCTCAGCGATGTACAACTGTATGAGGAATACCCGTCGCGCTACAGCGCCGACGCCAAACGCCGTCACCGCTGGATTCGCGGAGACTGGCAAGTGCTGTACTGGGCCTTACCGTGGGCACCGAAACCCCAGGGAGGATTCGCCCCCAACCTTCTGAGCAACCTGGCCCGCTGGAAGATTTTTGACAATCTGCGTCGCAGCCTGGAGCCAGGTGCCTTCCTGGTCATGCTGGCCTGGGGCTGGTTGGGTACGAACGAGGCCGCCTCCTGGACATTGGCGGTGGTCATCCTGGTATTTCTCCAACCCTTACTGCAGTCGGTACTGGCGCTGGTACAGAAAGCTGCCGATATTCCCCTGGGGCAACACCTGAGCGCGGCATTACGGACCTCGGGCCAGCATTTCATGCGAGCGCTGTTGTCGATTGTCTGGTTGCCGTCCGATGCGTTGTTGAGCTTCGATGCGATTGGCCGCTCACTGTGGCGCATGCTGATCAGCAAACGCCGCCTGCTGCAATGGCAACCTTCCCGTGAGGTGGAGCGGTCCAGTGGCAACGATCTGGCCGGCATGTATAAAAGCATGTGGATTGCCCCTGCGCTGGCGCTGCTTCTATTCGCGGCCCTGCTCCCCTCCCTCGCCGTACTCGCACTGGCGGCTCCCTTGCTGCTGGTGTGGCTGGCGAGCCCGGCGATTGCCTGGTGGATCAGCCTGCCGACAACACCGGCGGCGTTTAACCCGTCAGTGCAAGACCTGCGCTTCCTGCGCATGTTGGCACGCCAGACCTGGGCGTTCTTCGATCGCTATATCGGCCCTGAGGACAACTGGTTGCCGCCGGACAACGTCCAGGAAATACCCACGCCAGCCATTGCCCATCGGACCTCACCGACCAACATGGGCATGGCCTTGCTTTCTCACCTGGCGGCCCACGATTTCGGTTATCTGAGCAGCGGGCGCTTGCTCGAACGCATCACTGCCACGCTTGAATGCATGGCCGGCCTCAAGCGTTACAATGGGCACTTCTACAACTGGTACGACACCGGGACACTGCAGCCGCTGGCGCCTCGGTATGTGTCCACCGTGGACAGCGGCAACCTGGCGGGCATGCTGCTCACCCTGCGGCCGGGGCTGCTGGGATTGATCGACACGCCCCTGTTCGACCGACGCACCCTTGGCGGCCTGGGCGACACCCTTGATGTGCTGCAGCAGGCGCTACAGGGCGCAAACCTCGATGACCGTGGCGTGCTTGAACTGCGCGCGCAGGTGGAATCGGCGCTTGTCCAGGACACCCCGGACAGCTTCCTGCAATTACTCGATCTGGCGCAGGCCTTGGCGATCGACAGTCCGGCCAACTCCGCTGAAGAAGCACATTACTGGCTGCAGGCATTACAGGCGCAGTGTGCGGATCTGCGGGCAGAACGACTGCGCTTCGCGCTGCCGCTGGCACCTGCCCAGGCCAAGGCGCAGGCACCGACACCAAAATTCAGCCTGCGACAAATGGCCGAGCTCGATTGCACGCTATGGCTGCCCGCCGATCAGGCGCAAGTACAGGCAGTACAACGCCTGGCTCGCGCACGAATCAGCCACCTTGAGCGCCTGGCCGAATTGTCCGCGTCACTGGCCAGCATGGACTTCACCTTCCTCTACGATGCTCAGCGTGACCTGTTCTCGATAGGCTACAACGCCGACGAACGCAGGCTGGACAACGGCTACTACGACCTGCTCGCTTCAGAGGTGCGCCTGACCAATTTCGTGGTCATCGCCCAGGGCCAGCTGCCGCAACAGGCCTGGTTCACCCTTGGACGCCTGCTCAGCAACAATCGAGGGGTGCCGGTACTGCTTTCCTGGTCCGGATCCATGTTCGAGTACCTGATGCCCAACCTGGTCATGCCCAACTATGAAGGTACCCTGCTGGAGCAGACATGCCGCGCGGCCGTCGCCTTGCAGATCGAGCATGGCAACCAGTTGGGCATCCCCTGGGGCGTGTCCGAGTCGGGATACAACACCCTCGATGCTCACTTCAATTATCAGTATCGGGCATTCGGTGTTCCAGGCCTTGGCCTCAAGCGCGGGCTGGCCGAGGATACCGTGATTGCGCCGTACGCCAGCGCCCTGGCGCTGATGGTCGAGCCGCAAGCGGCCTGTCGCAACCTGCAACGCCTGGCGGCCCAGGGGTCGGCGGGTCGCTATGGCCTGTACGAAGCGGTCGACTACACCGAGGCACGCCTGCCACGCGGCCAGCGCTATGCAGTCGTGCGCTCGTTCATGGCGCACCATCAGGGCATGAGCCTGCTGGCCTTGACCAGCCTGCTGCTGGACCGGCCCATGCAGCGACGTTTCGAGTCGATCCCGGCATTCCAGGCGACCGTCTTGCTACTGCAGGAACGCGTACCGAAAACCGCCGCGCCTTATCTGCATGCAGCCCAGGCGCTTGCCACTGCGCAAGACGGACAAACGCAGGAAACCAGGCTTCGCGTGTTCGCCGATCCCGGGCGCAAACGCCCTGCCGTCCAACTGCTCTCCAACGGCCATTACCACGTCATGGTCAGCAGTGCCGGCGGCGGCTACAGCCGCTGCAACGACATCGCCGTGACCCGCTGGCATGAAGACGCAACCCGCGACAACTGGGGCATGTTCTGCTACCTGCGCGATGTCAGCAGCGGCGTATTCTGGTCCTCGGCCCACCAGCCGACCCTGCACCGGCCAGAAAGCCATGAGGCGATTTTCAGCGATGCCCGGGCCGAGTTTCGTGTTCGCGAGCTCGACTTCGATACGCACACCGAGATCGTCGTGTCTCCCGAAGACGATATGGAACTGCGCAGGCTGCACATCACCAACCGCGGCCGCGTACGCCGTAGCGTGGAGATCACCACCTACGCCGAGGTGGTGCTGGCGCCGGCAATCAGTGATGCCCTTCACCCGGCCTTCAGCAACCTGTTCGTGCAGACCGAACTGCTGCCGGCGCTGCAGGCCATCGTCTGCACCCGCAGGCGGCGCTCCAGTGAGGAAGCCGTCCCCTGGATGTGCCATCTGTTGGCCGCCCATGGCGCGGACATCGACGCCATTTCCTACGAGACCGATCGAGCGCGATTCATCGGCCGAGGACGCAACGTTGCAGCACCGGCGGCGCTCGATGGCCATGTCGAGCAGTTGTCCGGCACCGCAGGTTCGGTGCTTGACCCGATCGTGGCCATCCGCTGCCGTATTGCCCTGGAACCCGGGCAAACGGCGACCATCGACCTGGTGACCGGCATCGCGGACAGCCGTGAGGGCTGTCTGTACCTGATCAATAAATACCGCGACCGGCACCTCGCCGATCGCGTCTTCGACCTGGCATGGACCCACAGCCAGGTGTTGCTGCGCCAACTCAATGCATCGCAGGAAGATGCCCGCCTGTTTGAACAGATGGCCGCTTCGATCCTCTACGCCAATGCCTCGTTGCGCGCGGAAAACAGCGTATTGATGGCCAATCGACGTAATCAATCGAGCCTCTGGGGCCAGGCGATCTCCGGCGACCTGCCCATCGTCCTGCTGCAGATCGCCACCGTCGACAACATCGAGCTCGTGCACCAGATGGTCAAGGCCCATGCCTATTGGCGGCAAAAGGGGCTGATGGTGGACCTGGTCATCTGGAACGAAGACCAGGCCGGCTATCGCCAGCAACTCCAGGACTTGATCATGGGTGTGGTGACATCCGGCAGCGAAGCCTTGCTGATCGACCATCCCGGGGGCATTTTCGTGCGTCCGGCACAGCAGTTGTCGAACGAGGATCGGACGCTGATCCTGTCGGTGGCACGCCTGGTACTGAGCGAAGGCAACGGCGGCATTGCCGAGCAGGTTCATCGGCGTCACGCCAGCCCGGTATACCCGGCGTTGGTCCCCACCCTCAAGCGGCAGGCAAAGGCAACGGCGGCCGCTACCCTGCCCGCCGTCGAAGGTATGCTGCTGGGCAACGCCTATGGCGGCTTCAGTGCCGATGGCAGCGAGTATGTCATGACCTTGCAGCCTGGCAGGCCGACGCCGGCGCCATGGGCCAACATATTGGCCAACCCGCACTTCGGCACGGTGATTTCCGAAAGTGGCGGCGCTTACACCTGGATGGAAAACGCTCACGAATTTCGCCTGAGCCCCTGGCATAACGACCCGATCACCGACGCCAGCGGCGAGGCGATCTATGTGCGTGATGAAGAAACCGGGCATTTCTGGTCGGTGACGCCACAGCCTTGTCCCGGTACTGGCGCGTACCGCACCCGGCACGGCTTCGGCTACAGCGTCTTCGAGCACGACGAAGACGGTATCCACACCGAGTTGTGGGTGTATGTGGCGCTGGATGCTTCGATCAAATTCTCGCACTTGCAGATTCGCAATCGCTCGGGCCGTGCCCGACGCCTGTCGACGACCTGCTATGTCGAGTGGGTGTTGGGCGACTTGCGCAGCAAATCAGCGATGCATGTGGTGACGGAAGCCGACCCCAGCAGCGGCGCATTGTTCGCCAGGAACGCCTATTCGATCGAGTTTTGCGAACGGGTGGCGTTCCTCGATACCGACTCGACCGACACCAGCATCAGCGGCGATCGCTCTGAGTTCGTCGGCCGCAACGGCAGTCTCAAGACACCTGCAGGATTACAGCAGGCACGCCTGTCGGGCCGTACCGGTGGCGGCTTCGATCCTTGTGCGGCCATTCAGGTTGCCCTCGATCTCGATAACGGTGAAGACCAGGACGTGGTCTTCCGGCTCGGTGCAGCCAGGGATACGGCGTCAGCCCTGCGCCTGGTCCAACAGTACCGCGGCCTGGGAGCGGCCACCGCGCAACTGGAGGCGGTACGCGAGCATTGGCGTTCGCAGCTGGACGTGATTCAGGTCCAGACCCCCGACCCGAGCATCGATGTCATGGTCAATGGCTGGCTGATGTACCAGGTGATCGCCTGTCGCTTCCAGGCCCGCAGTGGCTACTACCAGTCCGGCGGGGCCATCGGCTTTCGCG
The DNA here is from genome assembly GCF_059716155.1 of Pseudomonas sp. LBUM1649. Lineage (NCBI taxonomy): Bacteria > Pseudomonadati > Pseudomonadota > Gammaproteobacteria > Pseudomonadales > Pseudomonadaceae > Pseudomonas > Pseudomonas sp. LBUM1649. Next base: position 2,040,122 of record NZ_CP166807.1, on the reverse strand, counting down.
ATCAACTGCAAGACAGCATGGCGATGATCCATGCCGATCCCGCCAGCGTGCGTGGCCATTTGTTGCTGTGTGCAGCCCATCAATATGCCGAAGGCGACGTGCAACACTGGTGGCACCCGCCGCTGGATCGGGGTGTGCGCAGTGGCTGTTCGGACGACTATCTGTGGCTGGCGCTGGCGACCAGCCATTATGTCAACGTCACCGCCGACCTCAGCGTATTGGCCGAACCCGCGGGTTACCTTGAAGGCCGCCCACTCAATGTCGGGGAAGAGTCCTATTACGACCTGCCGGGCAAATCGCACCTCGAAGAAAGCCTCTATCAGCATTGTGTACGCGCCATCGAACACAGCCTGCAGCGCGGCAGCCACGGCCTGCCGTTGATAGGCACGGGCGACTGGAACGACGGGATGAACCGGGTCGGCCGCCTGGGCCGTGGGGAAAGCGTGTGGCTGGGCTTCTTCGGCTTTGAAGTTCTGCAGCAGTTTGCCATCACGGCCCAATTGCATGGCGACCCTGTTTTCGCACAACGTTGTTCCCAGCAGGCCGCCTTGCTGCAGGCCAGTCTGGAGGAGCATGCCTGGGACGGCTCATGGTACCGGCGCGCCTGGTTTGACGACGGCCAGGTCCTGGGCTCGGCCAACAATGACGAATGCCGCATCGACTCGATCTCGCAAAGCTGGTCGGTACTGTCGGGTGCCGCCTCGCAAACCCGGCGCCGCACGGCCATGGCCTCAGTCGAGAAACACTTGGTACGACCCGACACAGGCGCAGTATTGCTGCTCGATCCGCCCTTCGACGCAGGCGTGCTCGAGCCCGGCTATATCAAGGGCTATGTGCCGGGCGTACGGGAAAATGGTGGTCAGTACACCCATGCCGCAGTCTGGGCCGGCATGGCGTTCGCCGAGCTTGGCGACAACGTCAGGGCCTGGCGGTTGCTCAACATGATCAACCCCGCGGGCCATGAAGTCGCCAAGCGGATCGAAACCTATAAGGTCGAGCCCTATGTCATGGCTGCCGACGTCTATGGCACGCCGCCCCATGCGGGCCGTGGAGGTTGGACCTGGTACACCGGGTCGGCCGGCTGGACGTATCGGTTCATCGTCGAGTCATTGCTCGGCTTGCAACGTGTCGGCACTTCACTGCACATCGAACCGCTGCTGGCGCAGGGCTGGCCTGGTTACACGCTGCACTACCGCTATGGGGCGACGACTTACCATATCGATGTGCGCCCAGGCACGACCACGACGCTTTCGATCATGCTGGACGGCGAGCTGCTAAGCCAGGACGCGCTGCAATTGTCGGATGACGGCAGGGAACATCAGGTGCTGGTGACATGCCCGGTAAAAGCGCATCAGCCAGAAACCCCAGGGCACGATAGAACCGTCGAAGCCGATCTTGAGCGCTGAGATACAGCGCTCTTGATGGGTCAGGGTTCAGGCATGCAGACCCGGGCCCTGAGGGTGTGGCTTCACGGGCTCACCCAGCTTGGTGTGTACAGGTTGGTTGGCCGCCTGCCCTGGCTTGGCATGCAGGGGTAGCGGCGTGCTTTGTGGCTGTTTCGCAGTGGGCTTGCCAGGGCCCTGGCGAAGATTCGGGTCAATGTGCTTGCTCATGACAATCTCCAACGTTCGGCGCTGCAGATACAGCGACGGTCCCTTGAGCATCGCAGATCGCGGCGGCGGGTTCGGTGCGTTGTCCCGCATAGTGCGCTTTGGAGTAATCTGTCCCCCTCAAGGAATTCCCTCGAAGGGTGGCTGATATGTTTGTTATACCCAAGCCACAACAGAACTACCTCCTGGCCGCGCTACCGGCGCCAGCGCTGGAGCGCCTGCTCCCCCACCTCGAACCGGTCGAACTGCCACTGGGCAAAGTCCTCTATGAATCCGGTGGCGCCCTGCGGCATGTGTACTTCCCCACCGACGCCATCGTGTCGCTGTTGTACGTGATGGAGAACGGCGCCTCGGCCGAGATTTCGGTGGTCGGCAACGAAGGCCTGATCGGTGTTGCAGTCTTCATGGGCGGCGAAAGCACACCCAGTCGTGCCGTTGTGCAAAGTGCCGGGCATGCTTACCGGTTACCCGGCCAGCAACTCAAGGACGAGTTCAACCGCCATGAAGAGATGCTGCTGCTGATGCTTCGCTACACCCAGGCACTGATCACGCAAATGGCCCAGACGGCAGTGTGCAACCGCCACCACTCCATCGATCAGCAGCTGTGCCGCTGGTTGCTGTTGTCGCTCGATCGCCTGTCAGGCAATGAACTGACCATGACCCAGGAATTGATCGCCAACATGCTGGGTGTACGCCGCGAAGGCGTGACCGACGCCGCCGGCAAGCTACAGCGCCTGGGGGTCATCGAATATACTCGGGGACACATCAAGGTCCTGGACAGGGCTCGTCTCGAGGAGCTGAGTTGCGAATGCTACGCCGTGGTCAAAAGAGAAACCGAACGCTTGCTGCCCTACTTTCCAACGCGGCGCGACAATCGAATGGAGTGATACCTGTGACGGACCCAATCAATCTCGGCAGATTGAAGATTTTAGCCGTTGGTGCAGCGATGCTGGCGGCAGGCCAGGCTATCGCGCAGGATCACCTCGAATCGATCGTCAGCGACGCCGTGCGCCCCGTCATGCACGCGCAAGGCATTGCCGGCATGGCCGTGGCCGTCACCTTCAACGGCAAACAGCAATATTTCAACTATGGCGTGGCGTCAAAAGAGACCGGCAACCCGGTTACGCAAGACACCCTGTTCGAGATTGGCTCGGTCAGCAAAACCTACACCGCCACCCTCGTCGCCTACACCCAGGCCACCGGCAAACTGGCATTGACCGACAAGGCCAGCAAGGTGCTGCCGGCCTTGCGTGGCAGCGCGTTCGACAATATCAGTGTGTTGCAGCTGGCTACCTACAGCGCCGGCGGCTTGCCCCTGCAATTTCCGGCCGAGGCGGATTCGGCGGATAAAATGCTCGGCTACTTCCAGCAGTGGAAACCGATATATCCCGCTGGCAGCCACCGACTGTATTCGAATCCCAGTATTGGGTTGTCCGGCTACCTCGCTGCCCAAAGCATGGGCCAGCCGTTTGATGACGTAATGGAAAACACCCTGCTGCCAAAACTCGGCTTGAAACACACCTGGCTCAAGGTACCGCAGGAGCAGATGGCGCTGTATGCCCAGGGCTACGACAAGGCGGACAAACCCGTGCGGGTCGGGCCGGGGGCGCTGGACGCCGAAGCCTATGGTGTGAAAACCAGCGCTGCGGATTTGATTGGTTTTGTTCAAGCCAACATCAAACCGGTAAGCCTGGACACTCCGCTGCAACAGGCGATCGCCTTGACCCATACCGGTTACTACAGCGTCGGTGATATGACTCAGGGGCTGGGTTGGGAGATGTATCGCTATCCGGTCACTCTTGATCGTCTGCTGGCGGGGAACTCGACGGAGATGGCTATGGAGGCGCACAAAGTCCAGTGGCTGAATCCGCCACAACCACAGACTGAGAATGTGCTGCTCAACAAGACTGGTTCAACCGGGGGGTTCGGGGCTTACGTTGCGTATGTGCCGTCGAAGGATATGGGGGTCGTGATTCTGGCCAATAAAAACTATCCGAATGCGGAGCGGATAAAAATCGCCCACCAGATTCTGAGCGCGTTAAGCGACTGAGAAGCAGACGTCAAAATCAAAAGATCGCAGCCTGCGATCTTTTGAACTCATCCATACAGCATGGAGTAGGCGAACCTACTATCCCCCGTTTCGCGCCACCGCCGCAACACCTTCCCCCAGGTAAATCTGCGTCGGCAACTTGAAGTCGCGCAGCTTGAGCAGCGCCAACGGCCCCGCCCCCAGTTCGGTGCGCAGGTACCAGGTCAGGCCGATGCCGTCGGGCGTCTTGAGCACCAGGCGAAATCAGGTTGCGCGGCACCGGAAGGCTGGGAATTCGGGGTGGTGCGCACCAGCACTGCGCCGTTCTCGCCATACAGCGCATCAGGCGCGGGAGTTGTCGACCTGATCGTCGAACAGTGCGCGCAACAACCCTTCGGGATGCGTGGTGTTGCGGCTTTCGTCGACATTGCCGCGCCGGGTTTCACTTTGATGATTGATTTCGCGCAACGGCGGCGGAAAAAGCTGGCTGACCCTGCTCCGCCCCGCCGCCTTCATACGTACGCGTTCGGCCCCAGGCTCCAGCGGCATGTTCGGTTCAGGCTCAAAGACTCGCGAGCCCGCTGTTGCTTTCGGCGTTTCACGGCCTCTGCCTGCAAACGGCCCTCGACCGGAAACGCTGGCGGGTACCAAAGAGGAGCGTGTTTCACTTCGGACATGACTGGGGCTCCGGCAATTGCAGTGGGGTCTTGATCGGGTATTCGGAGCTGCCGTAGGCGTAGCAGGAAGTGGTGACTTGCAGTTCTTCGCAGGGCAGAAAGTGCACTGTGAGGCCGCAGACTTTTTGACCGGTGTAGTCAGGGACTGATACGACTTTGCTGTGTTGCCGTTTTTGCGCATCGATTTTGTCGAGCCAGGCGTAGTACTTGTCCCTTTCAGCAAAGCCGGGAAAGCCTGCGGAACTTCCTTCTCCAGTCTCCCAATCAACACGTACAGTCATCCCCGCTTGCCAACGTGCCGGCGCGAAATAGCAACAACCGCCCCCACCGCCCTGGTAAGGCCCGATGATGTCGATGCCCGAACGGCCGTCGACACTGAAATGATTGATCGCCCAGTGGGTATGGTTGATTGCGTCGAGAGTGCTGGCCTGAGCCTGTTGTGTGAGCAGACTGCCGATCAGAACGCCCCAGATAACAACCCGTTCGCGCCATTGGCTAGGCTTGATCCCGGGCTCGCAGCCCTGTACCGCACCCGGAAAAGCCGATTCAGGCCGACGCATTTTTCACCTCGTCAGCTTGGGCATAAAACGCTTTCCACAACGCTTCGATGTCTTGCATGGCCTGGGCCAGACGCTCGGCATTCGGCATCGCAGGTTGTGCGGCACCGGCAGGCTCGGCATTCGGGGTGGTGCGCGCCAGCACTGCGCCGTTCTCGCCATACAGCGCCAGGTCGCGACGGCCGGCCTCGCCGAAAAACACCATGCGTTCGCCGAAGTAACTGCCGAACCACTCACGTCTCAGTGTGTACATAAACCAGGCGCGGGAGTCGTGGACCTGATCGTCGAACAGTGCGCGCAACAGTCCTTCGGGTTGCGTGGCGTTACGGCTTTCGTCGACATTGCCGCGTCGGTTTTCACTTTGATGATTGATTTCGCGCAACGGCGGCGGAAAGAGCTGGCTGACCTTGCTCCGCCCCGCCGCCTTCATGCGTACGCGTTCGATCCCAGGCTCCGGCGCCATACTCGGATCTCGGCTCAGAGACTCGCGAGCCCCTGTTGCTTGCGGCGTTTCACGGCCTCTGTCTGCAAACGGCCGTCGACCGGAAACGCTGGCGGGTACCAAAGTGGAGCGTGTTTCTCTTCGGACATGACTGGGGCTCCGGCAATTGCAACGGGGTCTTGATCGGGTATTCGGGGCTGCCGTAGGCGTAGCAGGAGGTGGTGACTTGCAGTTCTTCGCAGGGCATGAAGTGCACGGTGAGGCCGCAGACTTTTTGACCGGTGTAGTCAGGGACTGGTACGACTTTGCTGTGTTGGCGTTTTTGAGCTCGAATATTATTTCTCCAAGCCAAATACTTCGTCTCATCTGCAAACCCAGGAAATCCCTCTGAACTACCGATCCCAGTTTCCCATTCGACAAGTACTGTCATCCCCGGCTGCCAACGTGCCGGCGCGATATAGCAACAGCCGCCTCCGCCCCCCTGAAAAGGCCCGATAATGTCGATCCCCGAACGGCCGTCGACACTGAAATGATTGATCGCCCAGTGGGTATGATTGATTGCGTCGAGGGTGCTGGCTTGAGCAGGTTGTGCGAGCAGGCTACCGAGCAAAGCGCTGAAGACGACCCGTTCGCGCCATAAGCTGGGCTTGCTCCCGGGTTCGCAGCCCTGTGTCGTGCCCCGACAAACAGGTTCAGACCGACGCATTCTTCACCTCGTCAGCCTGGGCATAAAACGCTTCCCACAACGCGTCGATGTCTTGCATGGCCTGGGCCAGGCGCTCGGCATCCGACACCACAGGTTGCGCGGCACCGGCAGGCTCAGCATTTGGAGTGGTGCGCGCCAGCACTTCACCGCTCTCGCCATACAGCGCCAGGTCGCGACGGCCGGCCTCGCCGAAAAACACCATGCGTTCGCCGAAGTAGCTGCCAAACCACTCACGTCCCCGGCTGTACATAAACCAGGCGCGGGAGTCGTGGACCTGATCGTCGAACAGTGCGCGCAATACTGCTCCGCCCCGCCGCCTTCATGCGTACGCGTTCGATCCCAGGCTCCGGCGGCATATTCGGTTCTCGGCTCAGAGACTCGCGAGCCCGCTGTTGCTTGCGACGTTCCACGGTCTCTGTCTGCAAATGGCCCTCTACCGGAAACGCTAGCGGGTACCAAAACGAAGCGTGTTTTACTTCGGACATGATTGGGGCTCCGGCAATTGCAACGGCATCTTGATCGGGTATTCAGGGCTGCCGTAGGCGTAGCAGGAGGTGGTGACTTGCAGTTCTTCGCAGGGCATGAAGTGCACGGTGAGGCCGCAGACTTTTTGACCGGTGTAGTCAGGGACTGGTACGACTTTGCTGTGTTGGCGTTTTTGAGCTCGAATATTATTTCTCCAAGCCAAATACTTCGTCTCATCTGCAAACCCAGGAAATCCCTCTGAACTACCGATCCCAGTTTCCCATTCGACAAGTACTGTCATCCCCGGCTGCCAACGTGCCGGCGCGATATAGCAACAGCCGCCTCCGCCCCCCTGAAAAGGCCCGATAATGTCGATCCCCGAACGGCCGTCGACACTGAAATGATTGATCGCCCAGTGGGTATGATTGATTGCGTCGAGGGTGCTGGCTTGAGCAGGTTGTGCGAGCAGGCTACTGACCAAAGCGCCAATGACGACCCATTCGCGCCATGGGCTGGGCTTGATCCCGGGTTCGCAGCCCTGTACCTCGCCGCGAAAAACAGGTTCAGACCGATGCATTTTTCACCTCGTCAGCCTGGGCATAAAACGCTTCCCACAACGCATCGATGTCTCGCATGGCCTGGGCTAGGCGCTCGGCATCCAACACCACAGGTTGCACGGCCCCGGCAGGCTCAGCATTCGGGGTGGTGCGCGCCAGCACTGCGCCGTTCTCGCCATACAGCGCCAGGTCGCGCCGGCCGGCCTCGCCGAAAAACACCATGCGTTCGCCGAAGTAACTGCCGAACCACTCACGTCTCAGTGTGTACATAAACCAGGCGCGGGAGTCGTGGACCTGATCGTCGAACAGTGCGCGCAATAGCCCTTCGGGCTGCGAGGCGTTGCGGCTTTCGTCGACATTGCCGCGCCGGGTTTCATTTTGATGATTGATTTCGCGCAACGGCGGTGGGAATAGTCGACCGACCCTAGCCTGTCCATCCACTTTCATTCGCTGTCGCTCGCGCTGCACCTCGGCGGTCAATTTCTGATAAAGAATCGACGATGCGCTGCCCATCGGTCCCGCGAGCTTCAAGGCCTGTGGAAAGCGATCGGGGCCGCGATAGGCCTCGCCGAACTCCTCGGCCGCTTCGCGCAACTGGGTTTGCGCCATGTCGGCGTCGAAATCCTTGACCCCGGGCTCCAACGGCATGCTCGGCTGGCGGCTCAGTGACTCGCGAGCCCGCTGCTGCTTGCGACGTTTTACGACCTCTGCCTGTTTCTGGTCGCGCTTGGCTTCGGCGCGCGCTCGGTCACCTTTGTCTGCTTCGATGTCGCTCGCATGAAGGTAGAACGGGGTGTGCTTGAGGCTGGCGAAGGCGTAGCGGTCGATGCGCCAGGCGGTGATCCAGCTCATCTGCTCGCGTAGGACCTGTTCCAGGTAAGTGGTGGCGGGAATTGGCTGGTAATGGTCAACCTGTTCAGCGGGCAGCGGTTGTTGGGTTGGAGGCAAGTCCAGGGTTAGCTGACGCCAGGCATTGAAGCGGGTTACCAGGGTCGATGCGACACCAAACTCTTCCAGCGTCTCTGGTTCCAACGCTCGCCAGAGCTCAACACGTAACTCGACTGGCAAGGTATCCCTTGGCACTTTCAAGGGGGCGCCATGAGCATACGCATCTGAGTACAGATCGTTCAGGGCGATCTGCGATAACAGTAAACGGTCATCATCGCCGATAGCCTTACCCTGATCTCCAGGCGGATACCCCCCACCCTGATCCGAGTGCACACCGGGATAAATCACCTCCACACTATTCGCCGGGTAACCACCCTTCTCACGGCGAATGGACTCCAACGGAAAACTCAACCGTTGCTCGTGACTGGCAACGATGTGCAGGCAACGCTTGACCAGACCGCTGGCGGGCAGTTCTTGATTGCCATCAGCCCAACTCATATGGCCGTTGGCTACTGGCACAATATCAGCGAGACCGACCGAGGCCACGGTGTCCAGCAGCCCCAGGTACTCGACGCTGATGGGCAGCCGCAAATCGGACAGTCGCAACGCCAGCACCGGCTCAGACCGGGTCAACAGCTGGTTCAACCAGCTGACAAAGGCCCGCGCCGCCGCCGCGCCACGGGAAAACCCATACACGTACAACTTGATTCCCAGCAGTTTGACCTGGCCGGGTTGCGGTTGGGTCAAGGCGATGCGCAGCGGCTTCTCTAGGGCCCAAAGCTGTCTGTTGAGTTCGCGGCTGCGGGCGGCATAACCGTCCATCGACTCCAGACCCGGCCAGGTTCCCATGGCCTTGACTGCCGCGAGCTGGGCCGTGTTGTCCAGCCTTGGCAGTCCCAGTGTGCGGCGCAGGGCATCGAGGATCATCAACAGCCCCCAGTTGATCCGCTCCTCGCCATACCAGGCACCCCCCAGCCCCAGAAGGCTGTAGTCCAGATCGCCAACTTCGGTGAACGGCGTGCCCACACCGGGCATGTAGTACTTGAAGTACTGGCCGTTGCCGGTGCCCGCCGCATCAGTCAAACCCTTGGCCTTGGGGCTGTGGGCGGTGCCGCCGGCATGACCGTCGCCAATGCTGGCGCGGAACATCCGGGCGATATTGGTCGGGTGCCGGGGATTCGACAGGTAGAGGTCGTTGTTGAGGTTATTGCCGGTGCCGTCGAAAAACAGACTGATGTGCAACGTCTTGCAGCAAGGCGGCATAAGCCGGCGCCCGGCCGCCACGCACAAGGCATCGTGGTACTCCGACTCCAGCTGACACTGGCGCTGATTATTTTGATAGACCTGCGCAGCGCTACGAGGCAAACGGCCCTCGACCGGAAACGCTGGCGGGTACCACATAGAAGCGTGTTTCACTTCGGACATGACTGGGGCTCCGGCAATTGCAGTGGGGTCTTGATCGGGTAAGAGAGCTTGGGCGGCGGGGGTACAGGCTGAAACGGGCGTCCTTGTTGAGCATCTGCTCGGCGCTGAGGTCCTGCTCGCTGCAGGTGAATTCGATGCGGTAGCTGAAGGGTTGGCTGAGGTGTTCTTCGCCTTCGAAGGCCAGGACGTCGAACTTGGCGTTGAATCGGTGGATCGTGAATTTATGGCGGTGGTGATCGAAAAAAATATGTGATTGGGTACTCATGGTCAGTCCATCCTGGTCTGCGGGGGGAACGTGCAGGAAGGGTTTGGCGTTCACCCGGGTCCTGATGGGTGAAAGCTTTGGTGAATTTGAAGGAGGCTGAAAATAGGACGTTTCTGAGAATGGCGTAGGGTTTTTCCGTATTGGAATACCGGGTTAACCGTGTCAGATAACCCTGTAGGAGCGAGCATGCTCGCGATGGTCGTGAACGATAACGCGTAAAATCAGATGCCCCGCGGCGCCCTCGAGTTTTTCGCGAGCATGCTCGCTCCTACAGAGGGTTAGCACTATTGCGGTGGATCGATGTTGTCCAGCGCCCGATTCACCAATAACTCCCCCACCACTGCCAATTGCTGCATCGACAGCGCCACATTGCGCTTGGAGCTTTCCAGCTCACAGGCCAGATCGGTGATAAGGACGTTCAGGGAGGCGAGGGTTTCGCAGGCGTGGCAAAGCAAGGTTGCGGTGTCGACGCCGGGGACGATGGTGAAGATATGGCTGACCGGATCGGTTTGACTGGGGTTACGCAGACGAGCGCTGATGGCGGGTTCGGTGATGTCGGAGAGTGGAGCGGGATCGAGGGGATCTGAATCGTTAGAGGATTCAGAGGGATTCGGACTAACTTTTTTTTTCATATGTGAAGTTCCTTTTTTAAGTTCAGGGAACTACCCATCTCACTTCCACATGAGGGTGGCAGCTGTACGCAGGTGTGGAAGACCGGGGAAAAAGAAGAAAACCCGATGCACTCGGAAGTGCCCCGCGCACAGCCGCCATAACGGGGCAGTGTTGGCATAAAACAAACCGACATGCGCCCTATGGACACTGCTTCCTTCTTTTAAGAACCCGGACTTCCACATCCGCCCGCTGACTTTGCAGCGGCCGGAGAAGGTTATCGGCGCACTCCCCTGCGCACCAGTTCACCAATGCCGCTACGTTTCGCAGGAAATTTCCGAAGCAGATGAAGGTCCTTGCCTACGCAGCCCTGGGCGGTGACGGTGGGTTATCGCTACCAGTGGTAAGCTGTTTCAGTAGCAGGCTGACTCAATCATCCGGCATTTCCGGTGGCTTGGCCGGTTTTGCCGGTTTGCCGTTTTTTGCTGCTTTGGCGGCCCCTTTGGGCGGTGGTGTTTCGGCAACCGGAGGTAGCGTTGGCGCTGCGGCTTCCTTCTCAGTCGCCGGCAAGGCATCGACGGTGGCGAAGATTTTCTTCAGGTCGACCGACTTGGATTCCTCTCCCGAGCTTTCGAGTTTCTTCTCGCCGTCCTTGCCCACCAGGATCACTTTGGGTAACGCGCCGGCACCCAGTTTCAGCGCGCGGATCAAGGCCATGGTGTCCTGTTGGCCCAGATCCTTGCCGTCCAGTTGGCCAGACATGTTCAGCACGCTGTACACCCTGATGTTGCGCTCGGCGACACCCTGCTTGTTGGCGGGATCTTCCAGGGACTTTTTCAGGTTGACCCAGACGGGGTCAACGGTGCTCGGTGCAATCACGATCAGTGGCCGGGCCCTGCCCTTGTCGATATCCAGAGGTGAATCGCCATCGGCGGCGAACAAGGGTCCGGCGATCGCCAGCAAGGTAGCCAGGGTCAGTGACCTGATGAGCATGCGCATCTCCTTTTGATATCCACGCTCTAATGATTGCGCATCGCGGCGTTCGTTCCGGTGACGCTTGGCAAATGTGTTTCGCCTTGCTCCAAGCTTAGGTCAGGGCGGTCATTGCGCAACAGGCTGGGCTAATCTGAAAACATAATCCGACTCGTCGTGAGGGGCCCTGCATGAGTGCTCAGTTGAACCACACCATTGTCTGGTGCCGCGACAAACACAGGTCGGCACATTTTCTGGTCGAACTCCTCGGCCTGCCGCCTGCGGAACCCTTCGGGCCGATGCTGATCGTCAGGCTCGACAACCAGGTGTCGCTGGACTTCTACGACAACGACCCGCCGATTGCCTCGCAGCATTACGCGTTCCTGCTCGGCGACGACGATTTCGACCGGGCCTTCACCCGCCTGCAGGCAAACGGGCAGCCGTGGTGGGCCGATCCGGGCAAGCTGCGACCCAGGGAAATCAATAAGCATGGCGGAGGACGGCGAGTGTATTTCGACGACCCGGACGGGCATCTGCTGGAGATATTCACCCGCGAATGACGCCATTTCTCCATCAGCAACTCACCCCTGCATCAGGAGGGCGCCTGCCGGAACCCGTTTTCGCATCTTCTTGCAGCTGCCGGAGGGGGGCTGATGCCCGGCCGGGCGATCAGGAAACCAGATGCGGCATTGACCCGGCGGCGGCCAGTGGCCGCGGGGAATCGTTACCTCATCGTTCACGGGCTCTGGCTCGACCGAAGCCACCTTAAATTGTCCTTCGGGCTGAGGCCTGGCAGTCGCCGCAGAATCCGCTACGCGAGCGAAGTTGCCAGCGTCCGGAGTGGCTTGTTCAGCAGCCGCCATTTCTGCTTCGCGGCGACTTCGGGCTTCCTCTTCGCGAGCCTTCTGTACTGCAATCAGATTCTCTTGGGCATTGGGTGGGGTACCCGAAGCCTGGGCCTGCTGCGCCGCCTGGATCAATTGGAAGTTGCGGTTGCGCAACTCGACGTTGCGCCCAACCCGCATGTTCGAGCGCGCCGCTAACATTTCAGCCTGCTGATACTGCCCCTGCTGAAGACGCAGCACACCGAGGTAATGCAGGGTCGCGGGATTGTTCGGCTGGATATGCAGGGCACGCTCCAGCGTGGCAGCGGCCTGGTCCAACTGGCCATTTTCATACTGGCGCGAGGCGGTCTCGATCAGGGTGGTGGATGCGCTGTTGCTTTGCGCGGGCGCGCTTCGCTCGGCAGCCACCGAGTACAGCGACGCGACGGCGCAGCACGCCAGGATGAGGTTCGGCAGAAAACGCTTGGTTGGCATCAGGGGCAGACTCGGCTGATCTCGGACGGCAACTGCCATGAAAGCAGGCCACCAGCGCTGCTCGGAATCTCCGATGCAGGGCTCCTACTGACCCGGCCAGGACCCTGAAGTTCCCGTTCCATAGGTCACTTCAGACAGCGGTCGACCTGTGCCCGTCGATCAGCCAGGTCCAGGGTTCAGAACGCCAGTTTGTAGCCGATCAATACCAGCATCGTCGCCAGGCAAGGGCGCAACCATTCATCGGAGATGCGCCCGGTCAGGTGGCTGCCAAGGTAAATCCCCGGCAACGAACCAACCAGCAAATAGCCGAGCACCTGCCAGTCCATATTGCCCATGCTCGCATGGCCAAGGCCGGCGACCAGGGTCAGGGGCACTGCGTGGGCGATTTCCGTGCCTACCAGACGGCGGGTCGGCAGCAACGGATAGAGGATAAACAACGCCACGGTGCCCAAGGCACCCGCGCCGATGGAGGTCAACGCGACCATGGTGCCCAGGACCAGGCCGGTGATCACGGTCAGGACATTCAGACGCGCACCGCTGGGATTGTAGTTGCCGCCCGCGCGCTTGTGGGCGAAATCGAGCAGGCGTTTCTTGAACAGGATCGCCAGCGCCGTGGCGAACAGGACAAAGCCCAATGCCTGTTTAATGATCGCGTTCATCGCGTCGGGTGCTTCGGTCAGACTGCTCAGGAACCACAACGTCAACGCCACCGCCGGCACGCTGCCGAGGGTCAACCAACCGGTAATCGACCAGTCGATATTGTTGTTCTTCCTGTGGACCAGGACCCCACTGGATTTGGTAATGGCCGCGTACAGCAAATCGGTGCCGACCGCGGTTGCCGGGTTGATACCGAACCACAGCAGGATGGGCGTCATCAACGACCCGCCACCGACGCCAGTCATGCCGACGATAAAGCCGACCACCAGCCCGGCCACGACCAACCCGATATTCACTAAATCCATTGATACGTCCACTAAACCGCAGGGAAAAACTGGCCCGCAGCATAGCGACATTTCTTATAACCAGTTATATCGATACGATCTATCTTTATATCCTGATCGCATCCCGCCCCTATCGGAACAATGTCACTGCACTGGCAGGAAATTCAGGAACAGCAGGCTCTGGGCATAATTCAAGCCGATCCGCCGGTAGCGTTCGTCGAGCATCTGGGTCAGCAGGTCCAGCCGCGCGACGATCTTGCCGAACTCCACGGCAAAACTCAGGTTGCTGCCCTCCTCCGAGATTTCATTGGAGAACAACATGGGCTGGCCGTCCTTGTTCTGCCGCTGGCTCAGGATCCAGGTGGCGATTTCGATGTTGCGCGCGGCATTGCTGACGAACGTCGGGTTGATCGCGTCCGTCATGTAGAACTCCAGGCGATTGCCGTGGGCGGTGACCAGCATGCTGCCGATGGCATAGATGAACGCACCGACCCGATCACCGAGAAACTCCGGGCTCATGGCAAACCGCAGCGCCGCCAGATCTTTCTTGCCCCCCAGTGTGGGCAACGGCTGCTGCTGTTCAATGGCCATGCGCACCTGTTTACCCGCGGCACGGGCATCCAGGAAGCCGGATTTTTTCAACTCGTCGGGGTTGCGCAGGTACAGCTTGCTCATCAGCAGGTAAAGGCTGTCGAGGTTGTCACGCATGGCCAGCGTCGCCATGCGGTCGACGCTGGTTTGCAGGAACTCCTGGGGTTTGCCTTCGCGTATCTGGGTGAACAGGTCGTTGCCTTGCTGATGGCTGCAACCGCTGACCAGCAACAGCGACAGGCCGGCCAGCAGCAGGCGATGGCGACGGATTGAGCGATTGATGTGGGGTGAAACTCGAGCCATGGATGTTGAACTTGGGCATGGGCCGACGGTGGGGATCGCCGTCGGCTGGCAATGGATAGAGCCGCAAGTTGCGCAAAAGTGCGGTGGCGAGCGTCGCCAATCGATCACCGGCACCTGTAGGAGCGAGCCTGCTCGCGATGAACCTGAGAGCGCCGCGGGGTGTCAGGTTTCCCACGTCATCGTTGACGTCCATCGCGAGCAGGCTCGCTCCTACAGTGGATCGGCGACATCCGGATGGAACCCGAGGGACTATCCTGATGCCAACCGCAATAATGACCACAAGGAACCAAGCATGCGCACCCAGCAACTGGCCGGCACCCAGGTACCCGTCATCGGCCAAGGCACCTGGCAAATGGGCGAGGACCCCACCCGCCATCAAGAGGAAGTTGCCGCGCTGCGCCTGGGCATCGAACTGGGCATGACCCTGATCGACACCGCTGAAATGTACGGCGAAGGCGGCGCCGAGCTCGTGGTGGGTGACGCCATCGCCGGCCAGCGCGACCGGGTCTTCCTCGTCAGCAAGGTCTACCCGCACAACGCCAGCCGCCAGGGCATCCCCCAGGCGTGCGAGCGCAGCCTGCGACGGTTGAAGACCGATGCGATCGATCTGTACCTGTTGCATTGGCGTGGCCAGTATCCCCTGGAAGAAACGGTGGAGGCCTTCGAACGCCTGCGTGAAGCCGGCAAGATAGGCCGTTGGGGCGTGTCCAATCTTGATCTCGACGACCTGCAGGAACTGAACGCAACGGCCTGCGCCACCAATCAAGTGCTCTACAACCTGGAGGAACGCGGCATAGAATTTGACCTCTTGCCCTGGTGCAAGGAGCAGAGGATGCCGGTCATGGCCTACTGCCCGATCGGCCAGGCAGGGAACATGTTGGCCAATGCTACGCTCAAACAAGTAGCTGCCCGCCACGACGCCACGCCTGCCCAGGTCTCGCTGGCATGGCTGCTGCGCCAGGACGGCGTGATTGCCATCCCCAAGGCCGTCCGTCCCGAACACGTGCAACTCAATGCGCAAGCGGCGCAATTGAAGCTGGAGGCTGGGGATCTGGAGGCGCTGGACCAAGCGTTTCAGGCGCCCACACGCAAGCAGCGGTTGGCCATGGTCTAAGCCATCGCGGTGACAGAGGGCTTCGACATGAGAAGCACCGATCAACCGGACGTCTTTAACCTGCAACGATTTGTCCAGGCGCAAAGCCCGGTGTTCGACCGGGTTCAGGCCGAACTGGACGCCGGCCACAAGCGCAGTCATTGGATGTGGTTCATTTTTCCGCAATTTGCCGGGCTGGGTGACAGCGACATGTCGCGCCGCTTCGCGATACGCTCCCGGCAAGAAGCACAGGCCTACCTCGAACACCCGCTGCTGGGTGCCCGGCTAAGGAGCTGTACACAGCAAGTGCTGAACATCCAGAAGAGCTCGGTGGCAGCGATTTTTGGCCACCCCGATGACCTGAAATTTCGCTCCTCGATGACCTTGTTCGCCCAGGTCGCGGCCGCCGACAGCCTCTTTCATCAAGCCTTGAACCAGTACTTTCACGGCATTGTGGATGACTGGACCTTGTCGCTGATGGACTCAAAACAAGCCCAGTTGCCCCCCCACCAGGGTTGAGAAATCGTCATCGACAAACGGCAGGATGGCGTCCGCCACCGGTTGCAGTTGCCGGGTGATGTAGTGGTCGTAGTCGATGGGCGCACTGCGGATTTCCAGCGGCTCGGGGCCGGCATTGGTAATCACGTAGCTGATCCAGCCGCCATTCTGGTACTGCCGCGGGCGGCCCTGGCGATCGTTGTAATCGTCGGCAATGCGCGCCGCCCGTACATGGGGCGGGACGTTGCGCTGGTAGTCGTCAAGTGTGCGGCGCAGGCGCTTGCGGTAAATCAGGCGGTCGTCGAACTCACCGGCCAGGGTCTTGCGCA
Organism: Pseudomonas sp. LBUM1649; assembly: GCF_059716155.1. Lineage (NCBI taxonomy): Bacteria > Pseudomonadati > Pseudomonadota > Gammaproteobacteria > Pseudomonadales > Pseudomonadaceae > Pseudomonas > Pseudomonas sp. LBUM1649. The sequence continues at coordinate 2,023,846 of NZ_CP166807.1, read as the reverse complement.
CGTACTCACGCACATAGTCCTGATAGGGTTTGCGGTGGAAGATCAGCGAATACAGCTCCTGCTGGAACTGCCGGGCCAGCAGCGACCAGTCGGTGCGCACGGTTTCCAGGCCCTTGTAGACCATTTCGTCGCTGCCGTCGGCGCGCGTGACCAATCCCGCGTAACGCTTCTTGCTGCCCTCCTCAGCGCCGCGAATGGTCGGCATCAGGAAGCGTTTGTAGTGGGTTTCGAATTGCAGCTCCAGCACGCTCTCCAGGCCGTACTCCTGGCGTACATGCTCGCGCCACCACTGGTTGACGTGATCGACCAGCGCGCGGCCGATCTGCGCGGCTTCCTGCTGGCCGTGGGCACGCCGCAGCCAGACGAAGGTCGAGTCGGTGTCGCCGTAGATCACCGTGTGGCCCTGGGCTTCGATCAGCTGACGGGTGCGCAGCATGATCTCGTGGCCACGCAAGGTAATCGATGACGCCAGGCGCGTATCGAAGAAGCGACAACCACTGGAACCGAGCACGCCGTAGAACGCGTTCATGATGATCTTCAGCGCCTGGGACAGCGGCGCGTTGTGCTCGCGCTTGGCGGTTTCCCGGCCTTCGGCGACTCGGGCGACGATGGCGGGCAGGCAGTGCCGGGTGCGGGAAAACCGCGCTCCGCGAAAACCCGGCACCGAATCCTGATCATCGGGGTGCTTGAGCCCTTCGATCAGGCCCACCGGGTCAATGAGGAAGGTGCGGATGATCGACGGGTAGAGGCTTTTGTAGTCGAACACCAGCACCGACTCGTACAGCCCCGGTTGCGAGTCCATGACAAAACCGCCGGGGCTGGCTTGCGCCGGTTTGCTGCCAAGGTTGGGCGCGACGAAGCCCTGGCGGTGCATCAGCGGCATGTAGAGGTGGGTGAACGCCGCCACCGAGCCGCCCATGCGATCGGCCGGCAAGCCGGTGACACTGGCCCGCTCCAGCAGGAACTTGAGCAGCTCGGTCTTGGCGAAGATCCGCGTGACCAGCTCGCAGTCCTTCAGGTTGTACTTGGCCAGCGCCGGTTTGTCCTCGGCGAACATGCGGTTGATTTCATCCATGCGCTGGTACGGGTTATCAATCGACTTGCCTTCGCCCAGCAGGGTTTGCGCGACGCTTTCCAGGCTGAACGAGGGGAAGCTCCAGGTCGCCGAGCGCAAGGATTCGATGCCGTCGATGATCAGCCGGCCGGCGGCGGATGCAAAGTAATGGTTGCCGCTGCCGTGTTCGCGCCATTGCATTTCCTCGCCGCCACGCCCCAGCTTCAGCGGCACGGCCAGACGCCGGGCGTGTTCATGCAGGACCCGCAGGTCGAACTGCACGACGTTCCAGCCGATAATCGCGTCGGGGTCGTGGCGGGCGAACCATTCATTGAGTTTTTTCAGCAGCAGGGTGCGCGACTCGCAGTATTCGAGCTGGAAATCCACCACGCTGTGGTCGCCATTGGGCGGGCCGAGCATATAGACCTGACGCTCGCCGCAGCCTTCCAGGGCAATGGAATACAACTCGGCCTGAGCGGTGGTTTCGATGTCCAGGGACACCAGTTTCAGGCTGGGTCGGTAGTCGGGGTCGGGTTTCATCTGCGCATCCAGCAGCAGGCCGTCGGCCCCCGGTGTGCCGCCAAAGCGTACTGGCGCGGTGATGAACCGTTCCATCATGTAGCGCTCCGGCGGGCGCACATCGGCCTCGTACACCTCGATGCCCGCCCTGCGCAGCACAGTTTCCAGGCGCATCAGTTGTCCATGCTGCCGGCAATACAGGCCGAGCACCGGACGATGTTCGAAGTCCTGCAGGGCCAGGGGCTTGAGCTCGACGTTTTTTTCGTCACGCAACAGCGCCTCGGCCTGCTCGCGCTGATCAGCCGGGATGAACGCCACCGACGGCTGATGAGGCAGGCGGATGCGCCGGGGACCGCTATCGGTCGCCAGCCAGAACTCGACTTCGGTGCCCGCCGGTGTGTCGCGCCAATGCCGGGTCAGGACGAAGCCCTGCGGTAAATCCACCACTGCAAACCTCGACGCTGATTCAGAGGGTGATTCTACCCGTCATCTACGGTGATAGCGCGTAGGTTTCTGGCGAACATCAACCCTGTGGGAGCGAGCCTGCTCGCGATAGCGGACTGACATTCACCCTTTATGTCGACTGACACGCGCCTTCGCGAGCAGGCTCGCTCCCACAGGTTTTTTTGCCGACCTGGAATATGGGGTTTACCGAAGAAAAACCGCCCAATGACGTTTTTTGTGTGCTATCTGCCGCTTTTGTCCTTGCCCTGAACGCTTGGGTCTAGGATTCTTCAAGGACAACGACAACACCCGGAAAACCGTCATGAAAACCGTCGCGCAACTGCTCAAGATGAAAGATCAGAAGAACCAGGAAGTGCACCAGATCAAACCTGATCACATGGTGCTCGAAGCGCTGATGAAGATGGCCGAAAAAAACGTCGGTGCCTTGCTGGTGGTGGACAATGACGAGGTGCTGGGCATCATCAGTGAACGCGACTACGCGCGCAAACTGGTGCTGCATGGCCGCTCCTCCGTTGGCACGCCGGTACGCGACATCATGGTATCGCCCGTCATCACCGTGGACACCCATCAAACCGTCGACACCTGCCTGGGCATCATGTCCGACAGACGCTTGCGCCACCTGCCGGTGGTGGAAAACGGCAAGTTGATCGGCTTGCTGTCGATCGGCGACCTGGTCAAGGAAGCCATCGCCGAGCAAGCCGAACTGATTCGCCAGCTGGAACAGTACATCCGCGGCGAATGATGCGAACCCTTTTGTAGGAGCGAGCTTGCTCCTACGAAGGCCAATGCCTGGCAAACACCGGCGCCAATATCGGATGCCGGTCAATCCGTTCCAGCCAGGCGAAAAAACCCGGCCGGGTTCGGCGCAAATGTTCGCGGCTGCCCGCCCACCGCGTGATCACCGCCGCCAGCACATCCAGCGCTCCGGGTGTTTCGTCACCTAGATACAACTCAGCGGAAAACTGGTCGGCAAACACCTCCCAACTCCAGTGAAGACGCTGCCGGGCACCGGCCATGAGGTTTTGCCGCGACGCTTCATCCGCACCGGCCAGCCAGCGCTCCGGGTAATCGATGATGCCAATGGCCGCATAACAATTGCTGACAACGAACACCAGGCCCCGAATGGCCTGATCACGGTCGGCAGGGTCAGCCGGCAACAGGTTCGACTTGGGAAACGTCAACCCGAGATGAATCAGGATCGCCGCGCTCTCGGTGAGGATGCCGCCGTCGGGCAGTTGCAGCGTCGGAATCTGCTTGAGCGGATTGAGCTTCTCCAGTGCCTGGGCGGCCTCCGGGGAGGTCTCGACATCGATGAAGCGATAGGCAATCTCACACAGCTCCAGTGCGGCCTCGATCGCTGCCGCGCCCGAGTTCTGATGTCCGTAGAGTTGATACATACACACCCCCTGGTTGGCCGCGATCAGCACCAGCTATCCAGTGTAGAAGGCGCCATCGACCACGGCTCGACCGTCCGACGACTGTAACATCACGCCCACGAACGCGAGCCACCCGTTTGTGGCGAGGGGATTTATCCCCGTTCGGCTGCGCAGCAGTCGCAATCCTTTTGCATGCGGTGTACCTGAGGAATGAGGTAGCAAGTTTTAGGGGCGCTGCGCACCCCAACGGGGATAAATCCCCTCACCACAGGGGGCCTTTTTCCAGGGCAGCTCAACGCGCCATGCAGCGCTGGTAACGCTCGTCGACCCGTTTGGCAAACCAGGCGGTGGTGAGTTTGCGGGTGATTTTCGGGCTTTGCAGCACGATCCCCGGCAGTACCGCACGCGGCAGGGCACGACCTTCGGCCTGTTCGGCCAAGGCGAAGACCCGCTGATAGAGCTCGCTGTCCTCGAACGCCAGGGTGTTGCCCTCCTCCAGTTGATCCCTGATCGTCGGATTGCGCAGGCCCAACTGTTTGCCCAGGGTGCGCACCGCCAGTTCGGTGCTGCCAGGCATGATCGAACCGTAGCGGACCAGGTCGCCATCCAGCGCCAGCGGGATGCCCGAGGCCCGGCTCACGGCATTCTGGAACGCGGCATTGCGACTGGCATACCAACCGGCATTGAAATCGGCGAAGCGATACAACGGCTGCTTGTAGCTCACCGGATAACCGAGCAGATGCGCGATGCCGAAGTACATACCGCCGCGACGGGTAAAGACTTCACGCCGTATCGAACCGTCCACCGGATACGGATAGTCTTTGGCCTGCTGTTCGGCAAAGTCGATGCTGACCTGCATCGGCCCGCCGGTGTGCACCGGGTTGAAGCCTGCGAACAGGGTCTTGCCCATGGGCACCATGCCGATGAAGTCATCGAAAATCGCGCTCAGTTCCTTTTCGCTGCGCGCCGCATTCAGCCGATCGCTGTAGGTTTTGCCGTTGGGCGAACTCACCCGCAGAGCACCGCTGACCAACAGTTCGGGGATGTGCACCTTGTCCGCACGGCGATCGATCTCGTCCCGGGCGATCTTGCCCAGCCCCGGCACGCCGGGATCCACCTGGAAGGTCGATTCCTGCTCGGTGACCGCCAGCACCGAACAGAGGTTTTGCGTGGTCGGTGCAATGTTTTGCGCGGCAAACGCGGCATAGATGTCCGTGGCCCAACCCTGGCGGTCGACGGTCTTGGCCGGCAGCAGGCGCACGATTTGCGCCTTGACCTCGGCGGGCTTGCGCGCCACGGGTTCCTGGGTTCGCTGACTGCTGCAACCGGCCAGTACCAGTAACGCGGTGATGCTCATGATCAATCGATGGGCTTGCATGTTTTTCCAGGGCGTCCGTTGAGCCGGGTTAACCATACGACCAATGGTATGGCGCAGGCTATGACCGTGACGCGAACCCGGCTGTTCCATTCAGCGGTCAGCCGGGCCGCTACGCAAGGCTGGACCATACTTGCTGCACACTGCAACAAGGACTGGCTTATGCACCGCAGCGATGTGTTGATCATCGGCGCCGGCCCGACCGGGCTGGTCCTGGCGCTATGGCTGAGCAAACTGGGGGTCCGCGTGCGGATCATCGACAAGGCCTCTGCACCGGGTACCACTTCACGGGCACTGGCGGTGCAGGCGCGCACGCTGGAGCTGTATCGCCAGCTGGACCTGGCCGACGCCATCGTGCGCGACGGTCATCGGGTCGCGGCCGCCAATTTCTGGGTAAAAGGCCAGCCCGTGGCCCGCCTGCCGTTGAGCCGCGTCGGCGAGGGCCTGACGCCCTACGCCTTCCTCGAAATCTTCCCGCAGGACGAACACGAACGGCTGCTGATCGACCGCCTGCACACCTTCGGCATCACGGTGGAGCGCAACACCGAACTGGAAGGTTTCGAGCAAACCGATGACGGCATCACCGCCACGCTGCGCCTGCCCGACGGCCAACAGGAAACCTGCCAGGCCTGCTACCTGGCCGGTTGCGACGGCGCCCGTTCGATCGTGCGCAAGACCCTGGACACCGGTTTTCCAGGCGGTACGTACCAGCAGATTTTCTACGTCGCCGACGTGCAAGCCAGCGGCCCGGCGTTCAATGGCGAACTGCATGTGGATCTTGATGAGGCGGATTTCCTCGCGGTATTCCCGCTGGCCGGCAGCGGTCGAGCGCGTTTGATCGGCACCGTGCGCGACGAGCGCGCCGAACAGGCGCAAACCCTGCGATTCGAAGACGTGAGCAGTCGTGCCATCGAGCATATGCAGGTCAAGGTCGAACAACTGAACTGGTTCTCGACCTACCGCGTGCATCATCGGGTGGCGGATCACTTTCGCAACGCACGGGCATTCCTGTTGGGCGACGCCGCCCATGTGCACAGCCCCGCAGGAGGCCAGGGCATGAATACCGGGATTGGCGACGCCATCAACCTGGCCTGGAAACTCGCGGCGGTACTGAGCGGCGGCGCCGAGGCGAAACTGCTCGACACCTATGAAACCGAACGCATCGCCTTCGCCCGCAAACTGGTGGCCACCACCGACCGGGTGTTCACGTTCGTCACCGCCGAAGGGCCCATGGCGGATTTGTTGCGCACGCGGCTGGCGCCCTTCCTGATTCCGAAAATGGCCTCGTTTGAAACCACCCGCGAGTTCCTGTTCCGCACGGTGTCGCAAATCACCCTGAACTATCGCGCCATGTCCTTGAGCACGGGCGTTGCCGGGCACGTGCATGGCGGCGACCGCCTGCCTTGGGCGCACGACGGTGAAGGGGACAATTTTGAATCGCTCAGATGCCCGACCTGGCAGGTGCATGTGTATGGCGACACCAGCGACGAGATGATCGCCTGGTGCCACGAGCACCATCTGCCGCTGCATGTGTTCGGCTGGCGCCCGGCATTCGAAGCGGCCGGCCTTGGGCGTAACGGTTTTTACCTGCTACGGCCGGATACGTATGTGGCGATTGCCGAAACCTGTTCGGACCCGAAGGTCATCGAACGGTATTTTCGCGACCACGGGATCCGGCCGTATTTTGGCGCTCCATGACTCGATACCCCCCTGTAGGAGCGAATCAAAGGGCCAGCGTACCGTCGATACAGGTCACCACCGCCCCGCCGATCCAGATTTCATCCCCCAGCTGTTCCACCTGGATGCGCCCGGCGCGGCCCATGGTCAGGCCCTGGCTGACCACGTAGCGGGCCGGCGCCAGCCCTTCGCCGAGCAGCCATTGGGCAATCCCGGCGTTGAGGCTGCCCGTGGCCGGATCTTCAGGCATACCGTCACCGGAAATGAATGCCCGGACTTCGAACTGCGCGTCATCGCCATCGCGTTCCGGATGCCACGGCGCGATGACACCCACGGCGAGGCCGAGCATGTGCGAATGATCCGGTTGCAAGTCCAGCACTTGCTGGCGATCCCCGATCATCACCGCCAACCAGCCCGCACCGTTATCGACCCACTGTGCGCGGACAATCGCCTGCGGTTCCAGCCCCAGGCCCAAGCGCACACGCGTCATCAGACTGTCATCCACCGGCCCGGTCTTGAGCAGTGGCGGAGCGAGAAACGCCAGTTCCGCGCCCTGCCGACGGACCCGCACCAGGCCGACACCGCACTCCTGAATGATCTCTTCCCCCTTGGGCACACCACCGGCTTCAAGCCAGGCATGGCAAGTGCCCAACGTCGGATGCCCGGCGAACGGCAACTCCTTGAGGGTCGTGAAGATTCGCACCCGATAATCAGCACGGGGATCCTGTGGCTCCAGAATGAACGTGGTTTCGCTGAGATTGGTCCAGGTCGCGAACGCCGCCATGCGCTCATCGCTCAGCTTGTCAGCGCTAAACACCACCGCCAGCGGATTGCCTTTGAGCGGCACGTGACTGAAGACATCGACTTGCTTGAAATTGAATGAATGCATGGCCGTCCCTGGTCCTGATCAGATCGAATCGTTTGGCTTGGGAATTTCCAGCCCGCGCTTGACCGCCGGCCGCGCCAGAAAACGCTCCAGCACGCGTGTGACGTTCGGGAAATTGTCGATGCCGACCAGATCGCCGGCTTCATAGAAACCGATCAGGTTGCGCACCCACGGGAAGGTCGCGATATCGGCGATGGTATAGCGCTCGCCCATGATCCAGTCGCGCCCTTGCAGGCGTGCATCGAGGACGCTGAGCAGGCGTCGGCTCTCCTCGACGTAGCGGTCACGCGGACGCTTGTCTTCGTAGTCCTTGCCGGCGAATTTATTGAAGAAACCCAACTGACCGAACATCGGGCCGACGCCACCCATCTGAAACATCAGCCACTGAATGGTCTCGTAACGCGCTGCCGTTTCCTGGGCCAGCAATTGCCCGCTCTTGTCGGCGAGGTAGATCAGGATCGCCCCGGACTCGAACAGCGGCAACGGCTGGTCGTCCGGACCGTGGGGGTCGAGAATGGCCGGGATCTTGTTGTTGGGGTTCAGCGACAGGAACTCGGGCGACATCTGATCAAAGGTGTCGAAGCCGACGCGATGGGGCTCATAGGGTAGGCCGATCTCTTCAAGCATGATCGAAACCTTGACGCCGTTGGGGGTCGGCAAGGAGTACAGCTGAATCCACTCCGGGTACCGGGCCGGCCATTTGCGGGTGATGGGGAACGCAGACAAATCGGTCATGGAGCCTCCACGAGAAATTGAGAATGCCGATCATAATGGAGATGACCCGGGCTGCGGTGCGTGGCGCCATGAATAATGCTGATGGTCGAGATCAAGCAAGATCACTGCGCCTGCCTGCCGGCTCGTGTAGGGTGTCCATAATTTCGCAACATCCTGTCGATAACCTTTGCTCCAACCCGTTCAAGGTTATCGGTAAAGTGCTGCGCGCTCGGCCGAAATCGAACCAAATGGGCTTCAGAGGACTCTGAGTTGCGTCCCTTTGATACGGAACGGCTCCACGACATGGAAAACACCCGACGCAGGAAAGTCGCGGTGCAAAGGTTTGTCAGCCTTAACCCAATGCGCTGAAGAACCTTTTATTCAATGATCAATCCCTTGAAATTCACCCGACACTTTAAACATCGTGCGTATTTGCTCCTGCCCGCCTTGCTGGCGGCCAGTGCGTTGTTTTTGGCGCTGGAGTCCAGCGAAAGCCGCGCCCAGCCGGTGGATGGTACCCAGACCCTGGTGTTCCTGCGCCATGCGGAAAAGCCCGAGGGCGGCCTGGGCCAGCTCAATTGCCAGGGCTTGAACCGCGCCATCGACCTGGCCACCCTGCTGCCGGAAAAATTCGGCAAGGCCGACTACGTGTTTGCCGCCAACCCGACGCGCAACGTCGAGGAAGGCGAACTGGACAACTCCTACAGCTACATCCGCCCCTTGATGACCATCAGCCCCAGCGCGATCAAGCTCGGTTTGCCGGTGAACATCAACTTCTCGGCCAACGACACCAGCGACCTGGCCGATGAACTGCTCCACGACAAGTACCACAACTCGGTCATCTACACCGCCTGGTCCCACGGCTATTTGCCGGAACTGATCAACAAGGTCGCCGGTGAAGCCGTCGGCAAGAAACAGAAGATCACTGAGGACTGGGAATCCAGCGACTATGACTCGCTGTACGTGCTGACCCTGACCTGGCACAACGGCAAGGCCAGCCTGCAGAGCCACACCTACAAACAGGGGCTGGATAATGGGCAGGAGACTTGCCCGACCTGATTGTGCAGTGCCTGATATGGCGCCTTCGACTGTAGGAGCGAGCATGCTCGCGAAAAACCTGAGAGCACCGCGGGGTGCCAGGCTCCCCGCGTCATCGTTGACCTCAATCGCGAGCATGCTCGCTCCTACAGACCGCCCCGCTCCCGCAAATACGCCAACACCGCCCCCCGCTCCCCGGAGAACTCGATCCGCGGCCCTTTCTTCTCCCGCTGAAAGGCATACATCGGATCGTAATATTCCGTCAGCAACCCTTCGATCCAGCTGCGGTGCAAATCCACCGCACCACTGCGCCCCTGCTCGGCCAACGCCTCTTCCATCAGGATCAGCATCCGCCGATGCCGCTCGCCGCCCAGGCGTTTGTGCACATTGTTCAGACTTTCCAGCATGCGCTCTGAAAACAGCACAAAACCATCCTCGCCATGCACGGCGATGAACTCGGCACACAAGTCCACCACATAATCGCGCAGGATCCTCTCGACCCGCCCTTCCAAGCTGTCTTCAAGCCAGACCATCGGAAACTGCTGCATGCCCTGATACAGCGGCAACGGCAAGGCGCAACTGCCAACCGCGCGGCTCTCGTCTTCCAGCACGAACTGTTCGATACCGCAGGCGCGCTTTTTCAGCACGTCCACCGCCAGGCGGTTTTCAAAGTCGATGTTGGACGGCTGGCCCGTAACGCGTTTGCCGAAACTGGAACCGCGATGGTTGGCATGTCCCTCAAGGTCCAGCCCGTTGTCCAGTTGCGTGAGCACCTCGGTTTTACCGGTGCCGGTCATGCCGCCCAACAAAACGAAATCGCACTGGGCCACGGCCTGGTCCATGGTGTCCAGCAAGAAGGTCCGCATGGCCTTGTAGCCACCGCCAACCCGCGCATAGTCGATGCCCGCCTCGTCCTTGAGCCATTGCTGGACGATCTGCGAGCGCAGGCCGCCACGAAAGCAATACAAAAGGCCATCAGGATGGGCCCGGGCAAAATCCGCCCAGGCCTGGATGCGCTCGGTCTTGATGGCGCCGGACACCAATTGATGGCCCAGTTCAAGCGCCGCCCGCTGCCCGTGTTGCTTGTAACAGGTGCCAACCCGTTGCCGTTCGTGATCATTCATCAGCGGCAGGTTGACCACGCCGGGAAACGAGCCCTTGAGAAATTCGACCGGCGCACGGGCGTCCATCATTGGCCGGTCGTTGAAAAAAATGTCGCGGTAATCGCTGCAGTCGACAGGCATCAGGACACCTCGACCGCGTGGCTCTGTCGCTCGACCAGTTCGCCGATTGGCGCCAGGTTCAGCCCCAGTTCGGCAGCGACCGCGAGAAACCCGGCGTTACCCTCGGGCGTCACGGCGACCAGCAGGCCACCGCTGGTTTGCGGGTCGCACAGCACCCGCTTGTGCAGCTCCTGAAGACGCCCGAGCTTGCTCGCGTAGCTGTCGTAATTGCGCAATGTGCCGCCCGGCACACAGCCCTGATCGAGGTAATACTCGACGCCCGGCAAGCGCGGCACCCGGTCATAGTTGATGCGTGCGGTGAGGCCGCTGCCATCGGCCATTTCCACCAGGTGCCCGAGCAGGCCGAAACCGGTGACATCGGTCATCGCCGCCACGCCCTCGAGCTTGCCGAAACGGCTGCCGGGTTTGTTCAGGGTGCACATCCAGTCGCGGGCCAGGCCCACATCGGCGCTGCGCAACTTGCCCTGCTTTTCGGCCGTGGTGAGGATGCCGATGCCCAAGGGTTTGGTCAGGTACAATAAGCAGCCGGCCGTGGCCGTGTCGTTGCGCTTCATGTGGCGCTTTTCCACCAGCCCGGTAACGGCCAGGCCGAAGATCGGCTCCGGTGCGTCGATGGAATGCCCACCGGCCAGGGGAATCCCGGCCTCATCGCACACCGAGCGCCCGCCGCGAATCACTTCCCGGGCAATCTCCGGCGCCAGCACATTGACCGGCCAGCCGAGAATCGCGATCGCCATCAACGGGTCGCCTCCCATGGCGTAGATGTCGCTGATGGCATTGGTGGCGGCAATACGGCCGAAATCGAAAGGATCGTCGACGATCGGCATGAAAAAGTCCGTGGTCGACACCACGCCACGCTCGTCATCGATGGAGTACACCGCCGCGTCATCGCGCGAGGCATTGCCGACCCACAGTTTCGGATCAAGATTCTGCGCCCCGCTGCCGGCCAGAATCACCTCCAGCACCTGGGGGGAAATCTTGCAGCCACAACCAGCGCCATGGCTGTATTGGGTCAGGCGGATCGGCTCGCTCATCGGGGGCTCCTCATTGGGTCATGGGCCGATTCTAGCAGAGCGTCCACTGACTCTGTGGGAGCGCGCCTGCTCGCGAAGGGGCCATGACATTCACCGTCCGCCAATCCGAATGAATTTTCCGCACGCCCAGCGATCCCTCTATGTACACAGGGAGGAACAAAGGCTCTATGAACAACGCAAAACTGTTCGTCATTGAATACACTCTTCATGGCGCCCCCAAGTCGTTCATCATCCGTTTGGACAAAATGGACAACGCGGAGGCTTGGCATTGGGCAAGCTGCGACGCGGGGGTCGGACGCATTCCTCGCTTTGGCCGCGAAAAAGTGCAGAAGACCAGCAAACCGATGGCGGAAAAATTCGGCGTGGAAAACGTCAAGTGGCGCCCGGCCGGTTAGCCTGGCAGCGATCAGGATTGGGGGGAAGGAAATGACTTCGACACTCGTCAGCAGCCCTGCACATCTGGACTACGGTCTGGATACGTTGTTAGGCCGTATCACCAAGAGCACCGAATGCCGGGTCGGCCTGGAGCAGGTCGAAGATGATCCGACGCGCTTCGCGGTGCGCGTTCCAGCGCCATTGCCCGAAGACCTGGAACAGGCCAAGACCGTGGTGTTACGGGTCGATGGACGACGCCTGGCGGGCACCGTGCGCCACAGCGAGCGACTCGACGACGACAGCCTGAAACTGGAAGTGGAGCCCGACTAGGCCCCACGTTCCGGTGCGTGGCAAGTGTCAGTGGGCACACTTGCAGCCTTGATGGGCGCACTCTTCGCCGTGCTCGTGGTGCTTGGCGCAGGCTTCACAGCAGAAATGCTTGCCGTGACGCACGATCGGATGTTCACCGAGCTTGCAGTTGCATTTCGGACAGTCACAGATACTTTTTTTATCGGTCATGGAAGCTGACTCCTTTTGCAGTGGTCGTCGGCGGGCTGGATGAGCAACCCGTTGTACCAGTGTAGGAGTTGATGAGGGGGCACAAGCGGGCAATTAACCGTTCGCCCCGTCCGTCGAGACATGTGCATAGCCGATTAGCATGGCTAGTCTTTTGTTGGATTTTTGTCCTCGGCGTCCTGGAGAACGCTGGGGAGCTGCGTCAACAACTCCGGCAACGCCGTTTTAACCGTCTCCCACACGAGATCCAAGTTGATATCGAAGTAACCGTGAGCAATTCGGTTGCGCATCCCACGCATGCTGCGCCATGGCACTTGGGTGTGTACCTGGATGAACTCGGCGTAACCGTCCATTACCTTTGTCGCGGCCTCTCCTATGATGATGAGGCTCATAATGACGGCTTGCTGCGTACGCTTGTCTTCATGAAACTCGACTTTATCCAAACCCTCTATGAAACCACAGGCATCCACTGCGGCCTGTTGCATGTGTCCGAGGTAATCAGCCAGGCATTCTCATTCATACCGGCTTGGCCTCTGCGAGGACTTGGCCTCGGAACTTCGACGGCAAATCGGTCGGGGTCAACAGGTCAACATGGATGCCAAGAAGTGACTCCAATTCGACTTGCAAACCGCCCAGATCAAACAGTGTTGTGCCGGGTAGCGCATCGACCAGTAGATCGAGGTCACTGCCATCCAGGTCGGTACCGCGGAGCACCGAACCGAAGATACGTGGATTAGTCACGCGAAAGCGGCTTACCGTTTCACGAACGGCACTTCGCTTGAGATCCAGAGCGAGTGAAGGGCGCATAGGGCTTTTCCTTATGGAAACTCATTGAAAGGCTAGGAGATCGAGAACAGCGTTTCAAGAGCTATTTTCGAGAACCAGTAAGCCTCGATTGTCCGTGTGCCATTTGCGTCGAGTTTCTGAGATTGAATCGCCAGCCAATGCGAAATCAGAGCACCATCGCCGCCATCCAGCCAAACACCAGCAACGGCAGGTTGTAGTGCAGGAAGGTCGGGACCACGGTGTCCCAGATGTGGTGATGCTGGCCGTCGATGTTCAGGCCGGAGGTCGGCCCCAGGGTCGAATCCGAAGCCGGCGACCCGGCGTCGCCCAATGCACCCGCGGTCCCGACGATACAAACTATGGCGATCGGGCTGAAGCCCAACTGGACGCACAAAGGTACGAAAATCACCGCCAGGATCGGCACGGTGGAAAACGACGAACCGATGCCCATGGTCACCAACAGGCCGACCAGCAACATCAGCAAAGCGCCGACGGCTTTGCTGTGGCCAATCCACGAGGCCGAGGTTTCGACCAGCGTCTGCACCTGCCCAGTGGCCTTGATCACTTCGCCAAAGCCGGACGCGGCGATCATGATGAAGCCGATCATCGCCATCATCTTCATGCCTTCGGTGAACAGGTCATCGGTGTCACGCCACTTGACGATGCCCGACACCGAAAAAATCAGGAAGCCTATCAACGCGCCGATGATCATTGAATCCAGCAGCAGCTGAATGATGAACGCCGCGGCAATGGCCACGCCGGCGACCATCAGGCTCAGGGGGTTGTACTGCACCGCGACCTGCTCGACCTGTTCGATCTTTTCCAGGTCGTAGACGCGCTTCTTGCGGTAACTGACAAACGCGATCAGCAGGCCCACCACCATGCCCAGTGCCGGGATACCCATGGCGTGAGTCACGTTGATGCCGCTGATATCGACGCCGCTGCGGGCGACGTTGGCCAGCAGGATTTCATTCAGGAAGATGTTGCCGAAGCCCACCGGCAAGAACATGTACGGGGTGATCAGGCCGAAGGTCATGACGCAGGCGATCAATCGGCGATCCAGTTGCAGCCGGGTCAACACATACAACAGCGGCGGCACCAGCAACGGAATGAACGCGATATGAATCGGCAGGATGTTCTGGGACGCGATGGCCACGATCCACAACAGGCCGATCAGCAGCCATTTGACCTGGCCACCGCCACTGGCATGCTGCCTGTCGACCATCGCCAGGGCCTTGTCGGCCAAGGCATGGGCCAGGCCGGACTTGGCAATCGCCACCGCAAACGCGCCGAGCAACGCATAGGACAACGCCACCGTCGCCCCACCGCCCAGGCCGCTGTTGAACGCCTTGAGGGTCGCGTCGATGCCAAGGCCACCGGTCAGGCCACCCACCAGCGCCCCCACGATCAGCGCGATCACCACATGCACGCGGGACAGGCTGAGTATCAGCATGATGCCGACCGCGGCAATTACTGCATTCATTGTCGTTACCTCTGGGCAAGCGAAAAGAGTCCGGCCGGCAGTCTGCGAGAGCCGCCAACGGATAAAGGAATGGGTTTTATTAGAGGGCGCGCACTGTGAAGCAAGCCGCTTCAAGCTGCAAGCCTCAAGCGACAAGATTTGCCTCAAGAAAGCCGCTTGATGGCCGCTACAGAGCAAAGTCGCAGATATTTATCGAATAAGGACGCGTCCATGTCGCTCAGACAACTTTCCATTCAATGGAAAATCACCCTGTTGGCCGGCCTGTGCCTGGCGGGCATCGTGACCCTGCTGGTGGGTCTTTCGCTGTATCGCATGGAGCACAGCTCCGCGCTGGTGAAAGCCTCGAGCATGGAGATGCTGACCGAAGCCGCCCAGGCCCGGATCGAGTCGCAGGGTGAAAACCAGGCGCTGATGATCCGCCAGCAGTTCATGGACGCTTATCAATATGGCCACGGTTTTTCGCGCCAGGTGCTGTTTCTGCGCGACCAGGCCGAAAAACGCTTCCTCGATGCCTTCGACCTGCGCGAAGACCTGACCCGCCAGGTCAAGTCGGCCCTGCAAGCCAACCCCGAGCTGCTCGGCCTGTCCCTGGTATTCGAACCCAACGCACTGGACGGCAAGGACGAACTGTTCAGCGGCCAGGCCGAACTGGGGAGCAACGACAAGGGACGTTTCGCCCTTTATTGGTCGCAGCCGACACCGGGCAAGTTGACCGCCATGGCGCTGCCCGAAAGCGACTTGGCCGACACCCGCACCGGCCCCAGCGGGGAACCGGCCAATGCCTGGTTCACCTGCCCGCGCACCCGCCTCACGCCCTGCGTGATCGAACCGTACTTCTATGTGATCGACGGCCAGAACGTGCTGATGACCAGCATCGTTTTCCCGTTGATGGTCAACGGCAAGGTCATCGCGTCGCTATCGGTGGACATCAACCTCAACAGCCTGCAAGCGATCAGCCAGAGCGCGAGCAAGAAACTCTATGACGGCCAGACCAGCGTCAGCATCGTCAGTCCGGCCGGTCTCCTTGCCGGTTATAGCTTGGACGCCAGCAAACTCAGCCAGCGCCTGGAAGCCGTGGACACCACCACCGGCGCCGAGCTGATGCGCATGCTCGGCGGCAGCAGCAAGACGTCCAGCCTGCACAGCCATCAGCAATTGAAAGTGCTGTCGCCGTTCCAGCCGATTCCCGGCAGCAAAGCCTGGGGCGTGTTACTCGACGTGCCGGAAAAAGTCCTCGTCGGCCCGGCCGAGGCCCTGAAAAAACAACTGGATGACAGCAACACCGCCGGCACGCTGACCGAACTCGGCTTGGGCATCCTTGCGGCGCTGATTGGCTTGCTGCTGGTGTGGCTGATGGCGCGCAGCGTGACCCGACCGATCCTCGGCGTGGCGCACATGCTTGAGGACATCGCCAGTGGCGAAGGTGACCTGACCCGCCGCCTGGCCTATGACAAGCAGGATGAGCTGGGCCAATTGGCGGGCTGGTTCAACCGTTTCCTCGACAAGCTGCAACCGGTCATTGCCGAGGTCAAGCGCTCGGTACAGGACGCCCGCGGGACGGCGGACCAGTCGTCCGCCATCGCCACCCAGACCAGCGCCGGCATGGAGCAGCAATACCGTCAGGTGGACCAGGTCGCAACCGCCTCCCACGAAATGAGTGCCACTGCCCAGGACGTCGCCCGCAGCGCCGCCCAAGCGGCACAAGCGGCCCGGGATGCCGACCAGGCCACCCGCCAGGGCCTGACCGTGATCGACCGCACCACCACGAGCATCGACAACCTCGCCGCCGACATGAGCGCGGCGATGGTTCAGGTCGAAGGCCTGGCGGCCAACAGCGAGAAAATCGGTTCGGTGCTGGAAGTGATCCGTGCCATTGCCGAACAGACCAACCTGCTGGCCCTCAATGCCGCCATCGAAGCCGCCCGTGCCGGTGAAGCCGGGCGCGGCTTTGCCGTGGTGGCCGATGAAGTGCGCAACCTGGCGCGCCGCACCCAGGAGTCGGTCGAAGAAACCCGCCTGGTGATCGAACAACTGCAAAGCGGCACCCAGGACGTGGTCGGCTCAATGGGCAACAGCCACCGCCAGGCCCAGGACAGCGTCGAGCAGGTTGGCCAGGCCGTGACGGCGCTGCAGCAGATCGGCGACGCGGTCACCGTGATCAGCGACATGAACCTGCAAATCGCCAGCGCCGCCGAAGAGCAAAGCGCCGTGGCCGAGGAAATCAACCACAACGTGGCGACCATCCGCGATGTCACCGAATCGCTGTCGGGGCAAGCCAACGAATCGGCGCGGGTGAGCCAGTCGCTCAATCGCCTGGCGAATCAACAGCAGAGCTTGATGGATCAGTTTCGCGTTTAAACAGTACACCTATCCCATGTGGGAGCGAGCCTGCTCGCGAAGGCGTCGTGTCAGTCGACATCAATATTGACTGACACGACGCCTTCGCGAGCAGGCTCGCTCCCACAGTTTTATCTGTCGTATATAGGATGGCAGCACAACGGTCAGTTGCTTTGAACCTGCGCGGCGTTTCGGCATCCTATTTACCGATACCGCGCCCCGCCATTCAAACAGCCGTTTTGCGGTTGTTGCCACTGGGGCCATCGATACACGTACATGCCCTTGAGTGGCTGTCAGCGCTCGGGTAATGTCATCAGACCCATAGGACAGAGCACGCCCATGACTTCCAAGCTGGAACAACTCAAACAGATGACCACCGTGGTTGCCGACACCGGCGACTTCGAAGCTATCGCTCGCGTCAAACCCGTGGACGCCACCACCAACCCTTCGCTGCTGCTCAAGGCGGCGGCCATTCCCGCTTATGCCGAGCTGCTGAACGCATGCGTCAGCGACTGCAAGGGCGATGTGGGCCTGGCCAGCGACCGTTTTGGCGTCGCGGTCGGGCAGGAAATCCTCAAGGTGATTCCTGGCCGTATTTCCACCGAAGTGGATGCGCGCCTGTCGTTCGACACTGACGCCGTATTGAAGCGCGCGCACCGTCTGATCGAGCTGTACGAAAAGGCCGGCATCGGCCGCGACCGGGTGCTGATCAAGATCGCCTCCACCTGGGAAGGCATCCGCGCTGCCGAGATCCTGGAAAAGGAAGGCATCCAGACCAACCTGACCCTGCTGTTCTCGTTTGCCCAGGCGGCTGCCTGCGCCGACGCCGGGGTGTTCCTGATTTCGCCGTTCGTGGGCCGCATCTACGACTGGCACAAGAAAGCCACCGGTAACGACTACGTCGGCGCGGACGATCCGGGCGTGCAGTCGGTGACGCGCATCTACAACTATTACAAGGCCAATGACTACAAGACCGTGGTCATGGGCGCAAGCTTCCGCAACCTCGGCCAGATCGAGCAACTGGCCGGTTGCGACCGCCTGACCATCAGCCCGGACCTGATCGACAAGCTGGCGGCGGATACCGGCAAGCTGGAGCGCAAACTGGCACCGGGCAGTGCCGGTGAAGCGCGCCTTAACCTCAATGAAGCGCAATTCCGCTGGCTGTCCAACGAAGACGCCATGGCGACCGAGAAACTGGCCGAGGGCATTCGCCAGTTCGCCCGGGACCAGGAGAAGCTGGAGGCGTTGTTGCAGGCCAAGCTGTGATCTGAACCTGCTAATGCAAAAAGGGCGAACCTTGATGGGTTCGCCCTTTTTTGTGCGTCCTGATTGAATGTGGCGATCTTGCGGACGCCTTCGCGAGCAGGCTCGCTCCCACAGGGGACCGAGTTGCGCTCGGGATAAAGTTATACGAAGGACATTGTGGGAGCGAGCCTGCTCGCGAAGGGGCCAGCCCGGCCAACCATCAATGCCGCTCCAGCGCATTCACCAGATCATGAAACGCTTCACGATTGGAGTCGTTCAACCCCATGAGGATCTTGTGCGCTTCAAGCACCTTGATCCGCACCACCTCTTCCGACTGATCCTGATCGGGCAGGTCGTCCAGGCATTCCGGGCATGGCACCGGCTGGTCGACGATGTTGAACACCTGCTCGAACCCCATCGACTGCAACAGACGGGTGATGTCTTCGTGGGTGGTGACAACAGTTGGCAGCAGCCCGACCTTCTGCCGCGACAGGATCGACAGTTTGGCCAGCAGGCCCAGGGTCGTGCTGTCGATGCTGCGGGTTTCGGTCAGGTCGATCACGATCGCGTTGAAGTTCAACGCGGTGAAGATCCGCTCAATAGTCGCATCCAACGCCGAACACAGGGTCAGGCGAACTTCACCGACGAATTTCAGGACAAAGGTGCCGTCCTGCTCGGCGAACTGGATTCTACCGGTACTCATCAAAGATTCCTGCTCAACACCAACAGGGCGATATCATCCGGCATCTCCCCTAGCGTGGCCAATCCAAAAACCTGCCGCAGACCATCCAGGCTGCCGCCCGCCGCCTTGACCCGTTCGGGCAACGCAGCTTCTTTCTCTTTGAGTGTGGGTTCTGGCAAAAGGTCCAGAATGCCATCAGACATCAGCGTCAGGCTGAATGTCGGCGGCAACTCCAGTACGTGATCTTCGTAGGTGGCTTCATTGAAGAGGCCTACCGGCAGACCACGCCCTTGCAGATAACTGACACTGTCGGGTGTGTACAACACAGGCAACGGCAAATGACCACCGATGCTATAGGTCAACAAACCTGTCTCCTCGTCGATGACTCCACCGACCATTGTGACGTGTTTGCCCAGCTTACAACTGATCAGGCCCCGGTTGATATGCCCAAGGACCTCAGACGGCTTGAATTCCGGCAAGGTGCCGCTGCGTTTGGACTCGAACAGCAGGCGCGTGGTCATGAATTTCAACAGCACGGTAACAAAGGCTGAAGAGGCGCCATGCCCGGAAACATCCGCCAGATAGAACGCCACCCGGCGCTCGTCAACCCGGAAATAGTCGACAAAATCTCCCGACAGGTACAGCGACGGGATGATCTGGTGGGCAAACTTGAAGTCGTCGATGGCCCAGGGGCTGACCGGCAGCATGTTCATCTGCACCTGGCGACCGGCGGTCTGGTCTTCCTGGAGCAGGTTCAGGCTGGCGGCGAGCTCGCGGTTGGCCTTTTCCAGCTTCTCGCGGTAGCGCTGGTTTTCCAGCAGCAGGCGCGCGCGATCCAGGGCCCGACGCACCGAGTGCTCGAGCACGGCCAGATCTTCGAGAGGCTTGATCAGGTAATCCGCCGCGCCCAGGCGCAAGGCCTCAACCGCGTCGTTCATTACGCCGGCACCCGACACCACGATCACCGGCGTTTGCGGCGACAGCTCGGTGACCTGGCGGATGAGTTCAAGTCCCCCCATCTGTGGCATGCGCAGATCGCAGATGACCAAGTCGGGGTTGTCTTGCTCGAATACCTGAAGGCCCTGCTGACCATTGCTGGCCTGCAAGACGCTGAAACCACTGTCTTCCAAATAGGCCGCGAGGCTCGCGCGCACTACCTCGTCATCATCGATTATCAGCAGCGTGGCACTGGTTTTTGGCATGTGGGCAAACGGCGCCAGAATTAGGTTGGCGTAGCGGCTCGGATTTTGGCCCGGCTCTGACTACTGGATTCGCTTTCTAGCCACTCTGCTGCACTGTTTTCGAGCATTTGCCCGATCCACACGTACACCAGAGGTGCCCTTCTAAGGCGCAGACGGTACTCCCATCCGCGAGGCGTTTCAAGCTCACACCGATGGTCGCTTGGCGCCGACACTTTTGAAATCACCGGGAGTTATAAGAACCGCCAAAACCGAAACCCAATGAAAGGTCGTGGACGGCGCCGGAAATGAAGAAGGCGGCTCGATGGCCGCCTTCTTTTTACCGGTCGAGATCAGAAATCGTCTTCGACCTGGCCATCTTTGACCTTGAATTCACGGTTCTGCAGATAGGCGTTGCGGATGAAAGTGTACTTGTCGCCCGTGATCAACTTCTCGGTGGACAGCAGGCTTGCCCGGGTATCGACGATGTTCAGGCCGAAGATCGAGTTACGCACCGGTACATCGTGGATGTACGGATAAGGGCCGGTGTAGCCATCGACGTACTTGGCCGGCGCATCACGCAGGGTGCTTGGCCCCAGAAGCGGCAGCATCACGTAAGGCCCACTGCCAACGCCCCAATAACCGAGGGTCTGGCCGAAGTCTTCGTCGTTGCGCTGCAGGCCCATGTGGGTACCCACGTCAAAGAAACCCAGCACGCCGAAGGTGGTGTTGAAGATCATGCGCGCAGTGTCGACACCCGCCGCGGCGGGTTTGGCCTGCAGAATATTGTTGGCGAGGTTGGTTACATCGCCGACGTTGCGGAACATGTTATGGATGCCATCTTCAAGAAACTGCGGCGTGACGAACTGGTAGCCTTGGGCCAGAGGCTTGAGGGCATAGGTGTCGACGACATCGTTGAACTTGAAGATCGGACGGTTGATGCCTTCCCAAGGATCATCTTCCGAGGCTGCCTGGGCAGCAAACGGAACCAGCAGCGCACTGGCGCACACACAAAGCTGAGCGAGATGATTGCTCCAGCGCATAGATAACTCCTTGGACTGTACCGTCGCAGGGCGCCTGGCCCCACGCAAAGACCGCTAGTATAAGACGGATCGGCCACTTTAGGCAGCATTAGCCCCGCATGCCTGTGCATGATCGCCGGTGAATGCCAGCGATTCACAGCAGTGTCACTCAACTGTCACAGTCGCCCTTTAGCCTCGAGCCTATTTCAGGGACGTTGACATGCCGCACGCCGAAATCACCCCGCAAACCGCGCCGAACCTGACTGCCGTGCTGTTCGGCCTGAGTGGTTGCCTGGTGGATTTCGGCGCCTGTACGCGCCTTCAGGGTAGCCAAGGCGCCGAACACGCCGCGGCCACGCCGGGCGCCCTGGACAGTCTGCACAGCTTGCAGCGCCAGCAGATCCCCTGCGCCTGGCTTGATGAGCTCTCTCCCGCCATCAGCCACACCCTGGCCATCGGCCTGCCGCAATGGATCAAACCTTCGCAGCCTTTGCAGCCGTCGCAACAAATTGCAACAATCAAACCCTGGCCAGCGCCCGACGCGTGTTGGCAAGCCTTGATGGCGCTGGACATCGAACGGTTGGATGGCTGCGTGCTGGTCAGCGGCGAACCGCGACTGCTGCAATCGGGACTGAATGCCGGGTTGTGGACCATCGGCCTGGCGTCCTGCGGCTCGCTCTGCGGACTCTCGCCGGCGCAATGGCAGGCATTGTCGGCGCAGGAGCGCGACATCAAGCGCAGCAAGGCAACGGTGCAGCTGTTCGGCCTTGGCGTGCATTCGGTGATCGATCACCTCGGTGAACTCGAGACCTGCCTGGCAGACATCAACTTGCGTCGGCTCAAGGGCGAAAAGCCCTGATCGCAGCCATACACCTATGAAGGCATGCAGGTTACGCGCGAGTGGATTAATCTAAAGGTAAGCCATAGATCTTTGGCGCGCCGCCACGGTCTATGCCAGTGCCTATCGATAAAAGGAAGAACGCCATGCCTGCCCGCGAACTGCAAGCCCAGCTCAATGCCCTGCGCGAGCAATTGGAACAGAATCCTCCGCTGTCCGAAGCCGAGCGCAATGACCTGCACGCGCTGATGCAACAGATCGAGCTTGAGCTTGAGCTCGAAACCAAGACCAAGGACGTCAACCTCGCCGACAACGTCAATCTGGCCGTCGAACGCTTCGAACTCGAACACCCGACCCTCGCCGGCACCCTGCGCCAAATAGGCCAAGCCCTGCACAGTATGGGGATCTGACCCACCAAACGCAGAAATCCCCTGTAGGAGCGAGCATGCTCGCGAAAAACCAGAGAGCACCGCGGGGCGTCAGGCGCCCCGCGTTATCGTTTACGACCATCGTCGGAACGCCGCCCGGAGCATACTCGCTCCTACTGGCGGACCAGGCGGTGGTTCGGCAATTGCACCTCTTCGGTACTGCGATACGGATTGATATCCAACCCGCCCCGCCGCACATAACGCGCATACACCGTCAATTTCTCCGGCTTCAGCAACCGCTGCAGATCAAGGAAAATCCGCTCCACGCACTGCTCATGGAAGTCCGAGTGCTGGCGGAAACTGACGATGTACGCAAGCAAGCTCGCGTGATCCAGCGCCGCGCCACGGTACTCCACCGCCACGCTGCCCCAGTCCGGCTGACTGGTCACCGGGCAATTGGACTTGAGCAAATGGCTGTGCACGCTCTCTTCGACAATGCGTGACTCATCACAACGCAGCAGTTCCGGGCGCGGGTGCTCGTAGTTGCTGACGCTGATGTCCAGATCGTCAATGCACACGCCGGGCAATGCCACCACGCCTTCCGCCTCAACTTCTTTCAGGCTGCGGATGCGCACGCCCACGGGTTTGCCGGCCGCGTTCGACAGGTCCTTGGCCAGGGTCGCTTCAAGGCTCGCGGTGTCGGCAAACGGCGTCTGGTTCAAGGAGTTGAGGTAGAGCTTGAACGATTTGGATTCGATGATGTTCGGCGAATCCGCCGGGATGCTGAATTCGCCGATCGCCACCACCGGCTTGCCCGACGGCAGCAACCACGACAGTTCGAAGCAATTCCAGAAGTCCACGCCCTTGTACGGCAGTGTCTGGGCCGTCAGGCCCAGCTCGGCCCACTTCGCGGTACGCGGGATCGGGAACAGCAGGGACGGCGTGTAAGTGGCGATGTATTCGCTGGATTTGCCCAGCGGCGAGTGTTCGGCTGCGGGATGCATGGCGGAAACCTGACTGAAGAATCAGCGGATTCTACCAGCCTTTGCGTCCGCCTTTGAGTGCTTACTGACTGACAGTCAACTTGCCCACCATGCCGGCCTGGTAATGACCGGGGATGTTGCAGGCAAATTCGAGGCTGGTGGGCTTGCTGAAGGTCCAGGTCAGCTCGGCGGTTTTGCCAGGTTCCACCAGCACGCTATTGGGGTCGTCGTGCTGCATGGCGTGCCCCATTCCGGCCATGGCACCGTGGTCGATTTCCTTCATGTCTGTTGGCGTGAGCATGCCGCTCTGCTGCATCTGCAACATTTCCTGCTGGTGCCTGGCATGCATCGCCGCGTCACCGAGGTTGAATTCGTGCAGCAACTGGCCTTTATTCACCAGCACGAAACGCACCGTCTCCCCCGCCTTGATCTCGATAGACTTGGGGGTGAACGTCATGTCAGCCATGACCACCTCGACACTGCGAGTCGCCTTGGCTGACGGGGCCGGTTGACCAAAATCATAGGTAGGTGCCGGTGACGCCCACACCGGCGAACTCAGCGCCAACAGACAGGTGGCCAGCAGCACGGATTTGCGCAAAAACATCGAAGTACTCCAACAAGATTAAGGTTCAGCCTGTGGAAAACTCTAAACTGCCACCGCTGCCCGCTACCTGACAGCCAGATTACAACTTTGTCAGCTTGGCCTGCAGCGTCGTAGCCCACGGTATAACGCTGTCGTTCCATTTAGCCCGAGTCGCCCATGAAACTGCTGATCGTCGAAGACCAACCGAAAACCGGCCATTACCTGCGCCAGGGCCTGACCGAGGCCGGGTTCACCACGGAACTGGTGGCCGACGGCAGCACTGGCCAGCAACTGGCGTTGAGTGGCGACTATGCCCTGCTGATTCTCGATGTGATGCTGCCCGGGCGCGATGGCTGGCAGATCCTGCAAGCGGTGCGCAGTGCCGGCCTCGACACGCCGGTGCTGTTTCTGACCGCCCGAGACGCCGTGGAAGACCGGGTCTACGGTCTCGAACTGGGCGCCGACGATTACCTGGTCAAACCGTTCGCCTTCTCCGAATTGCTCGCCCGGGTTCGCAGCCTGTTGCGCCGTGGCAACACCGCACCCCAGGAAACCAGCCTGCAACTGGCCGACCTGCGCCTGGACCTGATCCGCCGCCGGGTCGAGCGCAGTGGCCAGCGCATCGACCTGACCGCCAAGGAATTCGCCCTGCTGGAAATGCTCCTGCGCCGCCAGGGCGAAGTCCTGCCCAAATCGCTGATCGCGTCCCAGGTCTGGGACATGAATTTCGACAGCGACACCAACGTCATCGAAGTCGCGATCCGCCGCCTGCGCCTGAAGATCGACGACGAGTTCCCAAACAAACTGATCCACACCGTGCGCGGCATGGGCTACGTGCTGGAAGAGCGTCAGTGCTGATGCATCGGCTGTCCTTGAGCGCTCGCCTGGCACTGCTGTTCGCCGCGTGCACCGCCGTGGTCTCGCTGTTCGCCGGTGTGCTGTTCAGCCGCGCCAGCGAGGCGCATTTCATCGAGCTCGATCAGCAGTTGCTGGACGGCAAGCTGACTGGATTGCGACGGGCATTGCTGGATGTTCAGTCAAGCGAAGGTGAAGCCCGGCTGGCCGACGAATTGAACCGCCAGGCCGATCTGTCACTGCGCATCAGTGGCAGCGATGGCCGCCGCTGGTATGACAGCTCCACGCGTCTGCCGCAGACATTGCCGCGCCAGCCCGGCTTGTCCACGGTGAGCCACGACGGCACCGACTATCGCGTGCTGAACGCGCCGCTGTACCTCAACAACCCCGAATCGCCGCAACTGACCCTGTTGCTGGACATCACCCATCACCAGCATTTTCTGCAGCGCATGCAACACCTGATCTGGCTGACAGTCGGCCTGTCCGCCCTGGCCACTGCCCTGCTCGGTGCCTGGGCCGCGCGCAGCGGGCTGCGGCCGTTACACCGCATGAGCGCGGTCGCCAGTGGAGTCTCGGCGCAATCGCTCAACGCACGCCTGCCGGAAGACGACATGCCGCCGGAGCTGGCGGAAATGGCCCAGCACTTCAACGCCATGCTCGGGCGTCTCGACGATTCCTTCCAACGGCTCTCGGCCTTCTCCGCCGACATTGCCCATGAGCTGCGCACGCCGCTGTCGAACCTGCTGACCCACACCCAAGTCACCCTCACCCGTGCGCGCCCCCTCGAGGATTACCGCGAAGCGCTGCACAGCAATCTCGAGGAGCTGCAATGGATGGCGCAACTGGTCAACGACATGCTTTACCTGGCCAAAGCCGACCATGGCCTGTTGATGCCCAAGCGCGAACCGCTTGAGCTGGCAGAGGAAGTGGACCTGTTGCTGGAGTTTTTTGCGCCCCTGGCCGAGGACGCGCAGGTGACGTTGAACCGCGACGGATATGCCCGTATGGAAGGCGACCGCAGTATGTTGCGTCGGGCGCTGTCCAACTTGCTGGACAATGCGTTGCGTTTCACCCCGGCCAGGGGCGAGGTTCGGGTGTGGATCGTCGATCAGCCCAAGGGCTTGAGGCTGACGGTCGAAAACAGCGGTGAAGGGATTTCAGAAGACTTGCTGCCTCGCCTGTTCGATCGCTTCTACCGCGCAGACCCGGCGCGCCATGAAGGCAGCAGTGAACATGCGGGGTTGGGATTGGCGATCACCCAGTCGATTGTCCGTGCCCATGGTGGGCAGATTCGTTGTGAATCGGCTGATGGGTGGACGCGGTTTGTGATTGAGTTACCAAGAAGGGAGATTGAGGCCCGAAGGGCCGGGTCCTTGTAGGAGCCGGCTTGCCAGCAAAGAATGGACGTGATCGGGCGCGTGGTATTGAGCGGTAATTCGGTTACGTGGCTCGACTTCCGAACACAACATACAATGGATCAATCCCGGTTTCGCGGGGGAAAACCACGATGTAGTCGTCAATCGGTGCTTGCTCGATGTTACCGGTTACGGGGTCAAGCGTCGGAACCGGCGAAGAGGATACAAATCCAACACGTTGTGTTGGTGGCGGTGCTGCCGGAACATGCGTTTCGATAGCGGCCGTTGCAGACCAGAGAACGGTAATCGGTGCAGCGCCATCCGCAGTAAAACTGAATGAGTTGGGTTGCTCACCCCGTTGTGCCTCGCGGACCCGCACCCGCGATGCAGAAATATTGCGCCGCGACGCTGCAATGTGGACCTGCTCCAGAAACCTGACTTCGCGTAGCCCCCTGAACATCGACCCGGGTTTAGCGGGCACTACAGCCGAGCCCATCCTGAAAGGCATGTCGACCTCGGATCGGTTCGCCGCCAATGCCCACCAATTATGCCCCTCGATGGGCAGTAGCTCGGACAAAGGGACACTGAGACCGAAGACCTTGACATCGGCACGACTGTTGAATTCGAACTGCAATATGGCTGACCAATGTCCTTCATCGACAGGCTCGACTGACGTGTTGCGCCAGGTAAATTCTGCAACCGCCGAACGAATGGATTTTTGCAGATCAACCTGTTGGGAAAATTGCAAGGCAGGTGACTCGTCCTCCAACAGCAGATCGGGACGTTTTCCAGCGATGACCAGCGACGCCTGGATCTGACGAGCAGTCCGCGCCGGACTAATGCCCGCAAAAGTACGCGAGCCGATCAACTTCTGCTGCGCGGTTGTCAACAACACCTCGGCCTCATCGTGCAGGGCGCGATGGTGCTGATTAATCGCCGCCAACCGGGCGATGTAGCGATCGTAGGTTGCATTGATTTGTTGTTCGATGCCCTGCCACTGCACCTGCTCCGAGCGTGCAAATTTCAGATTGCTCTGCGCACTGTTTTTGGCGAATTCGATGCGCATTTTAAAGAATTCGAACTTTCTGGTGCTCAGGTACGAGTCATGCTGGGCGAGTTCAAGCGCACGAATGTTCCTTTCCTGTTCGTAAACATCAGACGAAACGCTCTGCAGTGACCGAAACTGCTGGATACGCTGTCCGAAAACACCGAACGCCTGATCGACGGATTGTTCTGAAACGGCCACGTCTGCTGCAATCTTCTGTACCTCAGCCAAACTGCGCTGCACAGGCGTTATTTGCACATAGGGGGGAGGAACGAAAATACCCTCGTCCTTGAATGCGGCAAGGCCTTGCGCGCGATGCCATTGCCTGACGAGATGCACAACGGTGTCCGGGCCGTCAGCCAGGCCTGTCTCGTCAGAGGTAAACAACAGATCCGCCCCATCAGGGTGAGCGACGATCCGGTCGAAATGATTGATCAATCGGTTATGGTCCTGCCTGGGTAGATCGACAGCCCATATCCGTTCAACCAGCGTCTGGAATTCCGAAGCGGTGTAATCCTTGAGTGTTGGCTTAAGTTCCATACTTGACTCTTCCTTGAGCTTTTTGTGGCAAATAATTGAAGACCACGACACCCGTCTCTTATGAGCAGGTGTCGTTGAGTCGTAATAGGGTCTAGTTATTCTGGTTTGAAACCGGGCTTGTTATTGGCTGCGCGCCATTCTTTGATAACCCTTAGTACATCTTCCGGCGTACTCTCGCACCCTTCCTTGGGAAAAAAAATCACGTCAGAACGATCAGGATGCTCGGTTACCAACTCGAAATGAATAACCCCTTTATCTATGAAGTCTTCAAATTCATCAGGAGATAAGTCATCCCTCTTTTCGTAGAGACCACGTAAAAATTGTAAAAATTCAGCCTCTGTATAATCTTCAAGCTTCTCTTTAATCATCATAATTAATTTCCTTTTCTATGAAAATCAATATGTCGCCTTGCAGTCATCACTACCAAATTATCCATGTCGTACACTGCGCCCCCTTGAGCAACTTCCTCGAGATGATGAATTTCATATTTTTTCCGACCTCCATTCCTCTCATCTGCAGATGCGTAAGGAGCCTTGCCCATTTCCATCAAATGCAAATCAATAGGGGTAAATGATGACCTAAGTTCCGGATCTGCCTCAACGGCTTTCCAGAACGCACGCCTGAACGCATGAAAATTCTTAAACTCCCGAGCTCTTAATTGATCAGCAATTTGCGCAGGAATTGGAACCCCCTCCCCTCGCGCAGCCTCACCCAACCATACCCCTGAAACCGCCCGCCCTACCCCGTTTGCAACTCCCGGATCGTCCCGTCGATCACGAAACAAGGCATCCGACGAAGGCAGCTCCATATCCCCCGGAAACCCAGGAATAGTCGCACCAATCTCCCCTTCATCAACAGCCGGAAACGTCTCGTTTGGCGGTAGGACGGGGATGGTTGGGTTGCCGGGATAGACCAATGGATCGGTTGGCGTGGTTGGCGTGGTTGGCGAAATGGTCGAGCCGAGGTGCTCAGTGCCGGGTGGCACCAGTGGTTTCCAGCTACTGGCCGGCGGGATCGGCCAGGGCGTAACCGCCGGCACGACCCCCAGCCAACCTCCGGTACTGTTCGGTGTCTTGATGCTGATTTTGTCGAGATTGAATGCATCGGCCCAGAACTCCGACCGCTCCAGATATCGCAGTTCGAACTCACGGTTTTCACCGACCCAAGTGCTTTTGGGCGCGATAGGCGCGAAGCCTTGCTCGATACGATTTTTGTTCAATTCATTGAACGAAGACGCCAACGCTCGATGCTCTCCGAGCGTTTGCCACAGGGCTTCATTGAAGGACTCGAACGACGTGAACTCCCGGCCTCGAAAATGATCGCCGATCTGAGCAGGGATCGCGGCCCCCGCCGGTTGAGTAGCCGGCTTCCACCAATCCGCCGTTGCAGGTTGACCCGTCCCGGTGACCATTCCCGCGCCCATCGGGGCGACCTGGAAGGAAAGGTAGACCGGCTCCAGGCCAGGCACGCAAACGATGCAATCCTGAATACGCCAATCGCCACCGACCGGCATGTCTTGAAACTGAGGTTCAGATACGCTCAGGCGTTTCTGGTCTGAGGCCGTCGCGGTAGATGCGGCGTCTGGCGTGAACTGCACATACCTTTTCGGTGATCCGGGTATCTCGGCCGTGTATTGACCGGTCAAGGGATCCAGTGCTGCCTTCACCACCGGGACGCCGGGATCAACCTCGCCCCCTGTATCAGTGACGATGACGGCCGTATTGCCCTCCGGTCCGGCCAATACTTTGAGTCGACGCCCAGACTCTACCGACCCGCCTGCGTCAGCGATTGTTCGCAGTTCCTGGCTGTCATAAAGATCCAGTGCCTGTGCGGGGATGGCGACAGCATGGTACAAGCGAGCGCGCTGTTCGGGAGTCAATTCGCCGTTACCCAATTCGGATGGGTAGGTCATGCCCCCGATGAATATCGCAAGCTGCGGAGCAGTGAGCGTTCCTGAAGCGTTTGCGACAGCTCCCAAGCCGGCGGCTGCCCGTGCCATTGCCAGCGCGAGTTCATCAGCGGCTCCAGCAA
Source organism: Pseudomonas sp. LBUM1649 (assembly GCF_059716155.1). NCBI lineage: Bacteria > Pseudomonadati > Pseudomonadota > Gammaproteobacteria > Pseudomonadales > Pseudomonadaceae > Pseudomonas > Pseudomonas sp. LBUM1649. The sequence goes on along the minus strand of NZ_CP166807.1, from coordinate 1,994,242 downwards.
CCCATAACCCGCGGGAATTGAAGAGCATTGAAGCAGCGGATAACGAAGATGGAACAGGCAAGCTCAAGGTATTGGCCTGCTTGACCATTTCTAGTCGTGCACTTTCATCGGCTTGTTGCTTGAAGCGAATGCGCGCATCACGTTGCTCTTCGAACTGACGGTGCCTTTCCCAGATGGCCAGTCTCTCTACCCAAGCGGCATGGTCCCTGACCAACGCATTGGATTTCTCGTTGAGCGTGTTGATCTGTGCCGATAGCATTCGGGCTTCGTGAGCGGCGTTGTAAGCGCTTTCCCAGCTGTGGTGGCCGTCATTGAGCGCATCGCCAAACTGCCCGAGGCGAGCCAGGTAATCTATGGACGTGCGCGTGAGCGGATCAAACCCGTCGAAGGATCGCGCGATCCGGTTTTTTTCATTGAATTCGGCGGTTTTGCCGGCGATCAGCCCATCGATCAGGCTTTTTTGCTTCTCGATGGCGTGTAGCTGCCAACGCTCGCTGATGGGCACGCCAACACCTGGTTCACGCATCGCTGAAATTTCGCGTTCAAGCGATGCGGCAAGTTGTCCAGTCCTTGCCGCGTAGCTTTGGTCAAGCTGGGCACGGACAGAATCATGGCGCGCCTGCATCGCTGCAAGTGCTTGCTGTCGTGTCTGTAAGCGGGCCTGTTCCTGGGCCTGCAGCGCGGCGGCTGCTGCCTGCATTCGCAGTTGTTCCTGGGCTTGCAAGTACTCTTGCTTGACCCGTCTGCGGGCGTCTCTGGTTTTTTGGCTCGGGCCACTGAATGCCCCGGATGCGCCGACGCGGTTACCGCCAAAACCGCCTCCGCCCCCTGATCCGCCACCGCCCCCTGCAGCCGGCGGACCGGATCTGATGACGACGTCTCCTGACGATCCATCGTTCAATGTGTTCTGTGCCATACAGTCTCTACTTGTCTGTAGGGCACAGCATGTCGATGGGGTGAGGGTCAGGTGCGGTACATATGTATGGGGTGGGGTTTTTGTCGAATGCCAGCGCTACCGCGGTGCGCCGGCAAGTCGAGCTCCTGCAGGGATCAAGCGGTGTAACGGCTTACGAATACCGCAAAGCGTGAGCCGGCTCGATCTTCGCCGCACGCCACGCCGGGTAAACCGTGGCCAGGAAGCTCAAGACAAACCCCGCCGTGCAGATCAGCGCCACATCCGCGCCCTGCAACTCAGACGGCAAGTTGCTGACGAAATACACATCGGAACTGAAGATGTGCTGCCCGCTGACCCGCTCTACCCAACCCACCATTGCGCTGACGTTCAACGCCGCAATCACGCCCAACACACCACCGATCAAGGTGCCGACGATCCCGATCACGGTGCCCTGCACCATGAAGATCGCCATGATCTGCCGTGGCGTGGCACCGATGGTGCGCAGGATCGCGATGTCCGCGCCCTTGTCGTTCACCACCATGATCAGCGTGGCGATGATGTTGAACGCCGCCACCGCGACGATCATCAGCAACAACAGGCCAATCATGGTTTTTTCCATCTTCATGGCGCTGAACAGGCTGCCCTGGGTGTGGGTCCAGTCGTCAGCTTTATAGGCGCTGCCCAAGCCGCTGGCGATGTCGCTCGACACTTGCGGCGCGCCGTACAGGTCCTTCACCGCCAGGCGCACGCTTTGCACCTGGTTCGGTGCCCAATGCTGCATCTGCGCGGCATCGGCAACGTGGATCAGCGCCATCGAACCATCCAGTTCGGCACCGACCTTGAACACCCCGACCACGTTCAGCCGCTGCATGCGCGGGGTGATGCCGCCCGGGGCATTGCTGACTTCCGGTACGATCAGGGTGATCTTGTCACCGACATTCAAGCGAAAGCGCCGCGCCGTGATCTCGCCGATCACCACGCCAAATTCGCCCGGTTTCAAGGCATCCAGTCGCCCCTGGACGATATGCTTGGCGACAATCGACACCTGGCCTTCCAGCGCCGGATCGACGCCGCTGACCTGGATCGGCTGCATGGTGCCCTTGTAGGACAGCATGCCTTCCATCTCGGTGAATGGCACGGCGGCAGTGACTTGCGGGTTTTTCATCGCGGCCGCTGCAACGGGCTGCCAATCGTCGATCGGATTGACCCCGACGATGGTCGCGTGCGGCACCATGCCGAGGATGCGTGAGCTCATTTCGCGCTGGAAGCCGTTCATCACCGACAGCACCACGATCATTGCCAGCACGCCCAGGGCGAGGCCGATCATCGAGGTCATCGAGATGAAGGAAACGAAGCGATTGCGGCGCTTGGCGCGGGTATAGCGCGTGCCGATAAAGATCGATAACGGTCTGAACATTCGCTGGGGCACCGTATAAAAATAAAAGACCCGACGGACTTTTCAGCGCCGTCGGGTTTCAACCTGTCAGATAGGCGTCAGGCAACCTTCCTGCAAATGCAGGACGCGGTCCATCTGGCGGGCCAGGTTCATGTCGTGGGTCACCACCAGGAACGCCGTGCGCATCGAAGTGCTGAGTTCCAGCATCAAGTCCTGAATACCCTGGGCGGTGTGGGCGTCGAGGTTGCCGGTCGGCTCGTCGAGCATCACCAGGCCGGGATTGTTCACCAGGGCGCGGGCGATGGCCACACGCTGGCGTTCGCCACCGGACAGCTCGGCCGGCTTGTGCTCCAGGCGATGACCCAGCCCGACCCGCGTCAGCAACGCCGTGGCACGCTGGCGCGCCTCGGGGATCGCGGTCTTGCCGATCAGCAGCGGCATGCAGACGTTCTCCAGGGCGGTGAATTCCGGGAGCAGGTGGTGAAACTGGTAGACGAAGCCGAGGGCGCGGTTACGCAGCAGGCCGCGCTTCTTTTCGCTCAGCGCCGAGAGTTCTTCGCCGTCGAGCCAGACACTGCCCTTGGTCGGCGTATCGAGGCCGCCCAGCAGGTTGAGCAAGGTACTCTTGCCCGAGCCCGACTTGCCGACGATCGCCACACGCTCTCCCGGGTGCAACTCCAGTTGCAGGCCAGCCAACACTTCCACCGACTCCGGGCCTTCCTCGTAGGATTTGCCCAGGCTGCGGCAGCTCAAGATTGCTTTATCACTCATGCGCGACTCACTCATAACGTAGCGCCTGGGCCGGCTGGGTGCGCGCGGCACGCCAGGCGGGATACAGGGTGGCGAGGAAACTCAGGATCAACGCCGCACAGCAGACCATCACGACGTCCTGGCTCTGCACCTGCGACGGCAGGTAATCGATGAAGTACACGTCGGCGTTGAGGAATTTGTGCCCGATCAGGCCTTCGAGTGCCGAGATCGCGGCGCTGACGTTGAGCGCGGCGAAAATCCCGACCACCGCGCCGATGGCCGTGCCGACCACGCCGATGACCGTGCCCTGGACCATGAAGGTGCGCATGATCGTGCCCGGCGTGGCGCCGAGGGTGCGCAGGATCGCGATATCGCCCTTCTTGTCGTTCACCACCATCACCAGCGTGGAAATGATGTTGAACGCGGCGACCGCGACGATCAGCAGCAACAACAGGCCGATCATGGCTTTTTCCATGCGGATCGCCTGGTACAGGTTGCCGTGGGTGCGGGTCCAGTCGCGGGCGTAGTAACGGTCTTCGCCCAGCTCGCGGGCGATGCTCCACGCCGTGCGCGGCGCCTGGAACAAGTCGTCGAACTTCAGCCGCAGGCCCTGGACCTGTTCCGGTTTCCAGCGATGCAAGCGCGCCAGGTCCTGCAGATTGGTGATGCCCAGGTAACCATCGAGCTCACCGGCGCCGACATGGAAGATGCCGACCACGGTGAAGCGCTTCATGCGCGGGAACATCCCGGCGGGGGTCACGGTGACTTCCGGCGCCACGAACGTCAGCTTGTCGCCGATGGCCGCACCGAGCTTGGCCGCGGCCTTGTCGCCGATGACGATGCCGAACTCGCCCGGTGCCAGGTCGTCGAGTTTGCCCTGCTGCATGAAGTTGTCGATGATCGACACCTGACGCTCTTGTGCCGGGTCGATGGCATTGAGCAGGATCTTGTTGACCTTGCCGTTGTTGGTCAGCAAACCCTGCATTTGCGTGAACGGCGCAACGGCCGTCACCTGCGGGTTCTGCTTGACCTTGGTGGCCAGGCCTTGCCAATCACTGATCGGCTCGCCGGATTCGATGGTCGCGTGGGGCACCATGCCCAGCACGCGGGTGCGCATCTCATGATCGAAGCCGTTCATGACCGACAGCACCACGATCATCACGACCACGCCAAGGGCGAGCCCGATCATCGAGGTCAGGGAAATGAATGACACAAAATGATTGCGACGCTTTGCACGGGTATAACGCGTGCCGATAAATACGAAGAGAGGTCTGAACATGTCGGGGCTTGTTCGGAGGGAAAAGGAACGTCCTTGTGGCGGGGGTCGATAACCAGCTTTACACTCAGACCACCGCCGCTACCATGGGTTCGCCATGTCGACATTAGATGAAGAAGATCGCCGCGAATACTACCGTATCGAGGACACGATCGCACTGGAAATTCAGCCCCTGTCCGCCCTCGAAGCCGCAGGGCAGGAAGTGTTGCAGGATGCTTCCCCGCTCTTCAATCTGCTCAGCGAACTGCACCTGAGCGAATTCGAGTCGCAGCACCTGCTGCGCCAGATCAGCGAGCGCGACCGCACCCTCGCGGCCTTCCTCAAATCCCAGAACAAGCGCATCGATCTGCTCAGCCAGGTGATCGCCATCACCGTGCTCGGGCAGATCGGCGAACCACAGCCGGTGATCATCTCCGAAGGCGGCATCGAATTCCAGCACCCGTCCCCCATCGCCGCCGGGGCGCGCCTGTCGGTCAAGCTGGTGCTGATGCCCCAGGCCCTGGGCCTGTTGGTGCGCGCGCGCGTCACCCATTGCGACCGCAAGGGCGAGGGCTACGACGTTGGCACCGAGTTCGAACATCTGACCGATGCCCAGCGGCAACTGTTGGCGCGCTACATCTTGCAAAGGCAGGCCCAGGAACGACGCCTGGCCCGCGAACTGAACGAATCAGGCATTTAAATTAAGGAACGATCGTGACCCTCATCTACGGCCACCGCGGCGCCAAGGGCGAAGCACCGGAAAACACCCTGACCAGCTTTCAGCAATGTCTCAAGCACGGCGTGCGCCGTTGTGAACTGGACCTGCACCTGTCCATGGACGGCGAACTGATGGTCATCCACGATCCAACGCTCAAGCGCACCACGGACCGGCGCGGCAAGGTCGTGGAACATCGGGCGGCGGACCTGGTGACCTACGACGCGCGCAAAGGTGGACCGGGCTGGATCAAGCCGTGCCCGATTCCGACGCTGGAAGAAGTGTTCGAGCAATGCGATTTCGAGCACTGGCAGCTGGAAGTCAAGAGCGCTTCACGCACCCGCGCCGCAACCACGGTGCTGGCGATTCGCGAACTGGCGCAACGTCATGGCCTGCTGGACAAGATCACCATCACCTCGAGTTCGCGGGAAGTATTGAGAGCGGCGCTGGACCTGGTGCCGGACGTGTCCCGCGGCCTGGTGGCCGAATACGCCTGGCTCGACCCGTTGAAGGTCGCGCAAGGCTACGGCTGCGAGATCCTGGCGCTGAACTGGACCCTGTGCACGCCGGAACGCCTGCAGAAGGCGCAGCGCCAGGGGCTGCATGTGTCGGTGTGGACGGTCAACGAACCCGCGCTGATGCGCAGGCTCGCTGATTTCGGCGTTGACAGCCTGATTACAGACTTTCCCGGTTTGGCCACTGCCACGCTCGAGAATTGCTGAAATCGGTCTCCCCGGCCGGCTCAGGCCACCGGCCGGAGCCGCTCAAAAAAGCCGGTTGAGGCCGTCGTACGCCGCGACCCGATAGGCTTCGGCCATGGTCGGGTAGTTGAACGTGGTGTTGACGAAGTACTTCAAAGTGTTCAGCTCGCCCGGCTGGTTCATGATCGCCTGGCCGATGTGCACGATCTCCGACGCCTGGTAACCGAAGCAGTGAACGCCCAGCACTTCCAGGGTTTCACGGTGGAACAGGATCTTCAGCATGCCTTGCGGCTCGCCGGCGATCTGCGCACGGGCCATGCTCTTGAAGAACGCCTTGCCCACTTCGTACGGCACCTTGGCCTGGGTCAGCTCCTGCTCGTTCTTGCCGATCGAGCTGATCTCCGGAATGGTGTAGATCCCGGTCGGCACGTCATTGACGAAGCGCCAGCTGCCGTTATCGACAATGCTGCCAGCGGCCGAACGGCCCTGGTCGTGGGCGGCACTGGCCAGGCTCGGCCAGCCGATCACGTCGCCGGCGCCGTAGATATTCTGGATGCTGGTGCGGTACGCATCGTCGACTTCGATCTGGCCACGGCTGTTGACCTTCACGCCGATGTTTTCCAGGCCCAGCTGATCGGTGTTGCCGGTCCGGCCGTTGCACCAGAGCAAGGCGTCGGCCTTGATCTTCTTGCCGGACTTGAGGTGCAGGATCACGCCGTTGTCCACGCCTTCGACGCGGTCGTACTCTTCGTTGTGGCGAACGGTGATGTGGTTGTTGCTGAAGTGGTAGCTCAGGGCCTGGGAAATTTCCGAGTCGAGGAAGCTCAGCAACTGACCACGGTTATCCACCAGCTCGACCAATACACCCAGGCCACTGAAGATCGATGCGTATTCGCAACCGATCACGCCGGCGCCGTAAACGATGAGTTTGCGCGGGGTGTGGCCCAGGCTGAGGATGGTGTCGCTATCGTAGATACGCGGGTGATGGAAGTCGATGTCGGCCGGACGATAAGGGCGCGAACCGGTGGCGATGATGATGTGCTTGGCCACCAGTTTTTCCACCACGCCGTTGGCGCAGACCACTTCGATGGTTTGCTCGTCGGCGAAACTGCCAGTGCCGACGAACACATCGACGCGGTTACGGGCGTAGTAGCCGGTGCGCGAGGCGACTTGCTTGGAGATCACTTTTTCAGCGCTTTTCAACACATCCGGGAAGGAGAACCAGCGCGGCTCACCAATGGCCCGGAACATCGGGTTGGTGTTGAACTGCATGATCTGCCGGACCGAGTGACGCAGTGCCTTGGACGGGATGGTGCCCAAGTGAGTGCAGTTGCCGCCGACCTGGCGACGGCTATCGACCATCGCCACCTTGCGCCCTGCCTTGGCGGCGTTCATTGCCGCGCCTTCCCCGGCCGGGCCGGAACCCAACACCACCACGTCGTAGTTGTAGACAGCCATGCGTACTCCTCAGAACAGGCCGTGGCGCCATCGGCACCTGCGGCTAAATCACGCCAATCTGTGGCATGAAGGAACAATTTGGGGCCCATGCAGAACCCGGACACAGTCTATAGAAGCGTCAACGCCGCGCACATTAACCCTTGGTCGCGTCGTAGGCTAGTTTTGCCTGCACTACAACGCCAGATTTCAATACCTGAATCGCCGCAATTACTCGGTTTTTTCGCCACTCAGGCGTGCAAAAGCGTGACTGCTGCGTGTGACGAAACCTGTATCGGCACGCATCACAAAAAATGCGCCGATGTCGTGTTTTTCCGCGTAGTCCCAACCCCGCTCCGGGCCGAGAATCAGCAACAGCGTCGACAAGCCATCGGCCATCAACGCTGAAGGATGAATCACCGTGACTGACGCCAGGCTGTGTGAGACCGGTAAACCTGTGTGGGCATCGAGGGTGTGGGAAAAACGCTGGCCGCCCTGCACGAAATAGTTACGGTAGTCACCCGAGGTCGACAGGCCATAGCCGTCGATAGCGATGATGCGCTCGGCCACCTGTTGATCGTCGCGGGGTGCTTCCACGGCGATGCGCCATGCTGTGCCGTCCAGCTTCTTGCCGGCCGCCTTGAGTTCGCCGGTGACTTCGGCGAGGTAGTCGTGGATGCCCATGGCCGTAAGCTTCGCGGCAATCGTGTCCACCGCATAACCGGCGGCGATACTGTTGAAGTCGACTTCGACGGCGGCGTCCTTGCACAGCAGATCGCCGTCGATGCGCAGATGGTCGTGACCGACACGTTGCCGCACCTCGGCCAGCGCTTGGGCAGTGGGGATTTTTTCTTCACGGGCCTGTGGGCCGAAACCCCAGAGATTGAGCAGCGGTTCGACCGTCAAATCGAAGGCACCTGCGCTTTGCACTGACAGCTGCTCACCCACGCGGACCAATTCGAGGATCGGCGCGGGCATTGCCTGACAGTGATTGGCGGGTAAAGCGTTGAAGCGTTCGATGTCCGAGTCGCTACGGTAGGTCGACATTTGCCGGTCGACTTCAGCCAGGATTTTTTCGACCTCGACCTGGACGTCTGCCGGGGCGGGAAGACCGGCGTGCCGCACGTACTTGATCGAATAGGTGCTGCCCATGGTTGGACCACCGAAGCTTTCCATGGAATCGCCGTTGCCGCAGGCGGACACGGTGCCGATCAGCACAAAAAAAACGGCCTTCAACAAGTCCCACACTCCCCAAAGCATGTCCTGACACAACGCCAAGGTGAGCCATTATGCGATAGAAATGTAGGAGCGAGCCTTTGTGGCGAGGGGATTTATCGAAACGTCGCACCGCCCCGTTGGGCTGCGAAGCGGCCCCCAAACCAGCACTCACATTGGATCAGTTAAACCGCATGCAACGTTTTTACGACAGCTGCGCTGCCGAACGGGGATAAATCCCCTCGCCACAAAGGCTCGCCCACAGGGGATTTGTGATGTGAGTGGTATTGCGTGATTCAACGATCCGCCATCTTCAACGACTGACTCCACCCTCCCCCCAACGCCTTGTACAACGTCACCTGATTGATCTCCCGCGCCAACTCCAGCTGCGCCCATTCTTGCTGCGCATCAAACAATGACCGCTGCGCATCCATGGTGGAAAAATAGCTGTCCAGCCCCGACTCGAAACGCAGGCGGGACTGGCGGTAGGCTTCCTGATAATCCCCTACCAGCTTTTTCTGGTACTCGACCTGCGTGAGCATTTCCTGCCGGGCATTCAGGGCATCGGCCGCTTCTCGAAAAGCATTCTGCACCGTGGCTTCATAGGCCGCGGCCTGGCCGGCGAAGCGGGCATGACTGGCATCGACCTGCGCCCGCCGCGCGCCACCGTCGATCAAGGGCAACGAGCCGGCCAGCGCCACCGACCAGAATTCCGCCGGGCCACTGAGCAACTGGGAAAATTCCCCGGTCAGGCTGCCCAGTGCCGACGTCAGGGAAAAGGTCGGGAAATAGGCAGTGCGTGCCGCGCCGATATCCGCGTTGGCTGCACGCAACTGCGCCTCGGCCGACATGATGTCGGGCCGCCGCTCAACCAGTGCCGAAGGCAAACCCGCCGGCACGTCCAGCGTCGCCAACTGCTCACCCAGCGCGCCGGTAGGGAGCAATCCCACCGGTACCGGCTGCCCCACCAGCACCCGCAACGCATTCATGTTCTGCGCCACTTGCATGCGATACGTATTGACCTGCACCGCCGCCGTGTTGGTTTGCGCATCCGCCTGGTGGACATCGATCCGTGCACTGGAACCGAGGTTATAACTCTTGCGCAACAGCTGCCCGTAGCGGTCCTGGGATTGCCAGGTGTTCTGCGCGAGGTCGAGCAAATGCTGGTTGGCCTTGAGGCTCAACCAGGTGCTGGCGACTTCGCCGATCAGCGCCAGCCGCGCCGTTTGGTAATCCGCTTCGGACGCCTCGAATCGCGCCCCGGCGGCATTGCGCTGACTGCGGATACGCCCAAACAGGTCCAGCTCGTAGGAGGTAAAGCCAGCCGTTGCCTGATACGTGTTGGCGATGCTGCCAGCCGTATCGCCGCCTCCAGGTGTGCGCACCAACGGCGGCAACTTGCTGCGACCGGCGTAAGTATCGATGCCGATCGTAGGAAAAAGCCCCGAACGCGCACTGTCATACCCCGCCCGCGCCTCTTCGACACTCGCCGCGAACTGTCGCAGGCTGCGATTGTTGGCCAGGGCCATGTCGATCAATTGGCGCAGTCGCTCGTCGACCACAAAACCGCGCCAATCCTTATCGAATGCCTGTTTGCCGTTGCAACATTCACCGGCCGTGTTCGCCGGCCATTGCTGGTCGATCGGTGCCTCAGGTTTCTCGTAGGTCGGTTCCAGCGAACAACCGCCGAGCAAAAACAATGTCATGAAACATGAAGTGGGCAAGCAACTGTTCATGGCGCGCACCTAAAAACGTTGGCCGAGCAAAGCTCGCAAGGGAGAAAGAAGCAAAGACCACAGGCCCGACCGGCCGACACTGATGTGCGGCACAGCCTGCTTGCGCGAACGAACACTGATCGGCCGCCACCGGGGTGGCGAGACGTAGGTCGGCGTCTTGACCGGCTTGGGGGAACGCGGCGCCAGACGTTTTTCGCCCAGTAACGAGCGCTGCAGCAAGGTGCCGAAGGCCTGAGCCGGCTCGGCCTTGCTGACAACGTTGATCGTGGCGTCACTGAACAGTCGAGCAATCAGTAGCCGCCGCAGTCCTTCGTCAAGGTCGGCAAACCTCAAGCCCAATTGATCCTCGCCGTGATTGCGCATGACTTCAACATCGAGCCAACCCAGTTTGTCGATCCATATCTGGCCGCACAGACCGGGCTTGATCGAGGAGGCGAAAGCGCAATTGAGTGACGCGCCGCTGAGGGAAATATCCACCAGGCGCCCCGCCAGGACCTTGCCGCCGAAGCGAAATCCGGTGGGTTTGTCGAACGGAAACCGCTCTTCGCCATGCAAGCGTGGGCGGTCGACACAGGCCACCAGGGTCGCCAGGTTGTAGACCAGCGCGACCACCGTCCAACAGAGATTGAACAGCATGTTGCCGTCGAACGAGGCGGCAGTGCTGATGGCGATGTAGGCGCCAAACTGCGAAAGCAGGGTCAAGGCCAGGAAGAACCCGAACAGCTTCCAGTGCACCATGGTTTTCGTCCGGTCGAGGCCCTTGGCGGTGACTTTGAACGGCCGCCCGAATGGGCGGACCATGGCGCTGGCGATGGTGGCCGTGACCGCCAGGGAGGCAACAATCTGCGTGACTTCGGTAAAAATCGGCAAGGTGCGCCGGTCCGTCACCCACGTCCCGTAGCCCCAGAACGCAATCAGTGCCGGCATGCCGAACGCCAGGAAATCCACCGGATTGGCGTAGAACCCGGCGATGCCGAAGTACCAGTACAACACCGGCGACACCAGCATCATCAAAATGAATGGCTTGGAAAACCAGTGCATCAGCCCATGGATGTAGTGCAGCCGGTCATTGAGCGTGTAGCCGCTGCCGCGCAACGGCCCCTCCTTGAGCAACGCCACCTGGATCGTGCCCAGGCACCAGCGCCCACGCTGATTGATGTACTCGGTCAAACCTTCGGCAGATAAACCAATCGACAGGCGCTCATTCAACCAGCGGGTGACATAACCTTTTTGCAACAAACGGTAGGTCGTGTAGATGTCTTCGCAAACCGAGCCTGTAGGAAAACCGCCGACTTCGGTAATCAAATCGCGCCGCACCACGAAGGACGTGCCGACACAAAACGCCGCATCCCAGCCATCCTTCGCCGGCTGGAACACATCGAAGAACACCCGCTGCTCATCCACCCAGCAGGCCGACGTGCCGAGGTTGTGCTGGATCGGATCGGGGTTGTAGTAAAACTGCGGCGTCTGCACCAGGCCGACCCTGGGGTCGTCGAACAGTCCCAGGGTGCGCAAGAGGATCGGCTGCTGCGGCGCAAAGTCGGCATCGAGCACCAGAATGTACGGCGCGTTGCTGAGGGCCGCCGACTGGTGCAGACCGTTGTTGAGGTTGCCGGCCTTGGCGTGGGAGTTGTCGGGGCGCCGCGCATACTGCACGCCCATTTCGGCGCAGTAGTCGCGCAACCAGTCGCGGCGTGTGTCGTCGAGCACCCAGATGGTGAAATTCGGATAATCGATCGCCTGGGCGGCAATAATGGTTTTTTCGAGGATTTCGAGGCCTTCGTTGTAGGTGGCGATGAATATATCCACCGCAGGCACCGCGTTACCTTGCGCTCGCAGTCGTCGTTCGCCGGCATCGGCCTCTTTGCGGTGATCCGTGCGACAGAGCATCACGATGATGGAAAACAGCGTGTAACCGATCGCCAGCATCTCGAAAAACAGGAAGGTGTAGGCCCAGACCGTGGCAAATCCGGAATGGCCGTCGGGCAAGGTGTCGCGAATCCGCCAGGCCGCATAGTTGACCAGCAGCAACGCGGTGACCGCACCGAATCCGACCCGCGCGGCCCATTGATCACGGTGGGTCAGGCAGGTGAACAGAATCACCGCTGCCAGCGTCCAGAAATTGATTTGCAGCAGTTGCAGCGAGTCCAGTGCCTGCATGTCAATCAGCCTCTTGCGAACCGGTAAAGGGATTGACGCCGGTGGCGGCAATCGCCGCCCACGCTGTGGCGCCCAAGTGAGGCAGGTGGTAATAGAAAAAATCGTTGGTGACCGAGTCCGGGCCAATGGCCAGCCCGGTACTGATACGCTCTGCCGGTGTTGCGAACAGCCAACCGTTGCCGGCCTGCTGAGCCAGCAGCACGCTCCACAGCGGTTGCGCCTTGTCACTCAGGCCACTCAATCGCGCCACGGCCGCAGCCTGGGCGGTGCCTTCGGTCCACAGACCATCGGGGTCGCGGTTGAAACCGTAACCCTCGCCAGAACGGTGAGCGCGGTCGATGAAGGCGAAGACCCGCCGCCAGTCCTTGGGTGGCTCATGCAGGGCGATCAAGGGCCAGATCTGCGCATCCAGCCCCGAGCGCACGCGATCCGAGGTCTGGCCATCCGCGCCAGTGCCGATCAGGAAGCGCCCTTCCCCGGCATCCCATTGGCTCGAGACAAACTGCCGGGCAATCTGCGCCTGCTTTGCCGAATCCTGGTTCGGCGCCACCGCGTCGAGGGCCGACCACGCAGCGGCGAGGTCGACGTTATGCTCGGTGGATTTCCAGTTCTGCTGGACCTGTTTGGAAAAGTACCCGTAGTAGCCACCACTGAAACCGGCGGGCGCTTGCCCGTCGTAGGTGTTTTGCTGCGACCAGTGCAGGACCTTTCGCGCGGCTTCCAGGTATGACGCCTCACCGCTCTGTCGAAACGCTTCCAGCAGCGCCAATGCCGCCCAGGCCTGATTGCCGGTGGCGCTGCTGACTTGATAGGCGTCCTGATTCCAGGCGTTACGCTCGACACTCCAATAGCCCGGCAACTTCATCGACGGCGCTGCCACCGGGCCTGCGGCATAGGCGTTGCGCAGGCGCCCGTCCTGATACTCCGGATCGTGTAGTGTGGCGAACGCCAATGCATCGGCGATCCTGCGCGCCGACTCAGCCTTGCCGCAGGCAAACAAGGCAATACTGGCCAGCGCGTTGTCGTAGGTGAACGCCACGCCGCGCAACGCCAGGATCGGTGCAGGATGGCCATCCAGCGGTGGATAACTGGCCACCAGTACCGGCCCCGCCGGCTGCGATGTCACGGCCTGATCCAGCGCCGCACAGGTCATTGCCGCCAGTTGCGGTCGCGCTTGCGCCGCTATAGCGGGCACTCCACTGGCGATCAGCATCACGCCCATTACTCCGCGAAAAAAGATGTTCATGGCCGTGATACCTCGGCACTGGCCCACAATCCCGGGTTGCAGGTCATGGCGCGCTGGGTGTCCGTCAAGTCGGCTGCAAAGGTGCCGACCACGTACACTGAATTTTGCTCGGCATAGGGAAACGGCACGCTGTAGGTATTGGCGCGCATGTCCGAAGCACTGGACAACAACTGCACCACACTGGCCTTGAGTGGCTCGTCGAGGCCGCGGATTTTCACGGTCAGCACGCTGTCGCGGTCGATCTTGCTGGCCATGCGCTCGGGGAACACCGCGATCACATAGCTCTGCGCGCAATCGGTGGCCCGCAACAGAGTCGAACCGGCCTGCACCAGCGTGCCCTGGGGCGCCAGCAGTTCCTGGACGGTACCGGGCGAGTAAGCCACGACGTCGTAGCCGGCCATCAACTTGATCCGGTTCTGTTCGGTATCGATCAGTCGGTCGAGGTTGTCGAGTTCCTGTTGATAGGTCGCCCGGTTGCGCACCTGATTCTCCAGGCTGAGTTTCAGCGTGGTCATTTGCGTGCTGAGATCGAACATGCGCAGTTGATCGGGATCGAGGTAGACCCGCTTGTTGGCAGCACTGACGTCGCCATCAGTGATCCGCAACTGCGAACGCACTGACTCGGCCGCGCCTTGCAACGAAGCCAGCTGGGCTTTCGACGAAGCCACCACCGCACCACTGACCGCCCCCTGGACGAACAACTCGAGATTGCGTTCGACAGTTTCCTGGGCATCGATCAATCGCGCACTGGCGGCATTGTTCTCGGCTTTCAGGGCTTTTTGCGTGTAAAGCTGGCGGGTATGAAATGCAGCCTGGTATTGCTGACTGGTTTTCTCCAGCTCCTCGTAATAACGCTGATCGTGCTCGGCCTGGCTGGCCGAAGACGACAGCTGTTGCTCCAACGTCAGGCGCCGGGTTTGCAGGGTCAGCAAGGTTTCCTGGTTCGCCCGCGGGTTTTCCACCACGGCAATTTTCTGGCCCTGGGTAAGCGTCACACCGGGCTTGACCGCCAGGGAACTCACCACACCATCGATCGGTGTAGTCAGCAGAATCACTGGCGCATTCAGAATCGCCCGGGTGGCAGAGGCCGACACCAGTGGCATGAGCAAGGTCGACAGCAACAGCCAGACGATAAACCCCAGCACACCCAAACCCACCAGGCGCGGCAACAGCGACAATAACTTCGAGCGTTCTTCCGCCATGTTCGACTCTCCCGATAGACCAACCGCATATCAGCCAGGCAATAGCGAGCCATGACCGCGAAAATACTTTTGGCAGGGTGAGCAAAACGCAATTGATCTCTGGACGGCAATTAAGCCGACGCTGATTCATATGACTTTTATTGTGATGTGAGCGGGAATGGGATTCCCGTCTTTTTGGAGAGTTGCTGTGCAGCATGACTTTCGTGTTGCCCGAGGCAGAGCGGGCGGTGTCATGGGCGACACTAGATTCAGTGCTTTGGGGTGTCAAGTAAATGAATGGAGCAATTAAATGACGTCAAATATGTACCGGCGCGCCAATTGGATCCACATAAGGCGTTTCAGTCGAATCGATCGCCAACCTGTTATTTTTACTGGTGGTTTTTATTTTTTATGCCGAAATGAACTTTGTATCGAATTTTAGATAATTCTTAAATTTCCAGCGGAAAGATTAAAATGATATAAGTCGACAATGATGAGCGTTGGGAATGGCCTTTGTAGGCCACCCCCAAAACGATGATATAAATCTAAAATTAACTGCTAACCTTCGCGCATGTTATGGCTTCGCCAAATCCCACCGACACTCTTTCAACCGATCCATATCTATACCACCCCCCTTCCCCATATCAATGTTGCCGTCGGCGTCGAGGAAAATATGCATATTGGGCCACTTCGGCTTGATGCTGATGCAGTGCCAACGCTCGTTCTCCTTGGCCCAAGAAAACTCCATGAAAAATTCGGCATCCGGAAACAGATATCCGTGGTCGCTAGTGGAACCTCCAGAGGGCATCCGTCCCCTGTATATCCGGTCTTGGACGTTCCATGTGTACCGCAATCCCAGCTCGGCATCTTTGGAATAATTGACGGTTGCACTGGGCAGAACATAAATATTCCAGAGGGCCATCAACAGCAGTACCAGCACCGGCAGCAGCAGTGGTAACAATGGAATCCATAGCCATCGTAAGTAACGAGACCAACGCTTTTTAACAGATGTGGACACGTACTCCATCCCCCCAGTTCTCTGGAGCAACTGCCAACACTTTATTCATGATCATCCGCGCTGTTATCCCGCCATTAGGGTGCTGGTTGGCGAGCTTTACACCGATGCATATTGAAACTCTATCAGCTACATCATCCCATGATCTCAATTCAGTCCAAGGGCCGTACTCCGGGGAATAGCTCCCGAAGCTTCGGCTTGTGGTCCCACTCCATATTTTGACCCACTTGTTTAGTCCAAATCGCCATCGCCTCAAGCTTCTTCGTCAATGCAATGCCGTTGAAATTCGGTGGTCCGGCCAGCCTGGCGTACCAAGGTAACGCCTGGAATCTCCTGGCATCCGCGCTACTGTCGTAGCTCATCAGCTCTTTCATTTTCAACACGGCTGGATGTTTGATGTTCCGATTCATCTCACCAGCGATGTAGCTGGCAAGCTCTTCCATTTGGTCTGGATGGTTACAGGCTTCGCTTCCACCCAGGTCGCCGAGTGGGGCAGCGACCTTATCTGCCAGGTTCAAATCAATCACCTGGGGCTTGGTTGTAACTATCCAGCGTGCCAGCCATGGGCCTTCCATGGCTGGTCATGTACGAGATGCCACCGACAATCCGATACGTCTTCCCGTCCTTTCCGCACGTGACCCGATCACCATCGCAGGTGTGGGCCACGCCATACATCATGATCCGGGTGTCACCATCGAGAACTGTGCCACCACAGGTGGTCCGGTCATTCAGACCGATGAAATGTCCTTCTTTCATAGAGTGTCTTCTCCATGACTTGCGGCCGAACACTCTGGAGAAACATGATTGCCATACAAGAACTGAAAAGCTGCATTCATTTCAAACTCCTTATCCTTGGAAGGTGTTCAGAAATAATGCAGCGAACGCTTACAGCGTCGCGATCCCCCGGGCAGGGTCAAAAAGACGATTCGGAAGTTTCGCCGAAAGAAACAATCCTTTTCCTACAAGAGTGTTTCTAAAGAGCATTTATTCCGTAAGAAAAAGTCAGCGGGACGCACAAAAAAAAACGCCCCGACCTAAGTCGGGGCGTTTTCATGTGCAGCTAAAGGAGCTTAGCGCGGGAATGCTGGCGGGTTTACACCGGCCATGTCTTCCATCACGCGAACCACCTGGCAGCTGTAACCGAATTCGTTGTCGTACCAAACGTACAGTACAACGCGGTTATCCTGGGTGATGGTCGCTTCAGCGTCCACGACGCCTGCGTGGCGCGAGCCAACGAAGTCGGTGGAAACCACTTCCTGCGAATTGACGTAGTCGATCTGCTTATGCAGGTCCGAGTGCATGGCCATCTGGCGCAGGTACTCGTTGATCTCTTCGCGGGTGGTGGCCTTTTCCAGGTTCAGGTTCAGGATGGCCATCGACACGTTTGGCGTAGGAACGCGAATCGCGTTGCCGGTCAGCTTGCCCTTGAGCACTGGCAGTGCCTTGGCGGCTGCGGTGGCGGCACCGGTCTCGGTGATTACCATGTTCAGCGGCGCGGCGCGGCCACGACGGCTGCCCTTGTGGAAGTTGTCGATCAGGTTCTGGTCGTTGGTGAACGAGTGAACGGTTTCGACGTGGCCGTTGATGATGCCGTACTTGTCATTCACAGCCTTGAGCACCGGCACGATGGCGTTGGTGGTGCAGGAAGCCGCCGAGATGATCTTGTCGTCCGGGCTGATGTCGCCATGGTTAATGCCGTGCACGATGTTCTTCAGCGCGCCCTTGCCAGGTGCGGTGAGGATCACGCGGGCAGCGCCCGGGCAGGCCAGGTGCTGGCCCAAGCCGTCAGCGTCACGCCATACACCGGTGTTGTCGACGATCAGCGCGTTTTCGATGCCGTACTGGGTGTAGTCGACTTCGGCCGGGCTCTTGGCGTAGATAACCTGGATCAGGTTGCCGTTGGCGGTGATGGTGTTGTTGGCTTCATCAATGGTGATGGTGCCATCGAACGGACCATGAACCGAGTCGCGACGCAGCAGGCTGGCACGCTTGACCAGGTCGTTCTCGGCGCCCTTGCGGACCACGATGGCGCGCAGGCGCAGGCCGTCGCCGCCACCGGTTTTCTCGATGAGGATGCGCGCCAGCAAACGGCCGATACGACCGAAGCCGTACAGGACAACGTCGGTGCCTTTACGGGCGCTAGCGTTCTGCTGGCCAACCACGTCGGCCAGTTCTTCACGGACGAACTGCTCGGCAGTACGGCCATTGCCTTCAGCCTTGAATTTGGCTGCCAGCTTGCCCAGGTCTACCGAAGCGGCGCCGAGCTTGAGCTCGCTCATCGCCTTGAGCAGCGGGAATGTTTCGTGGACGGACAGCTCGGTATCGTCGGTCTGACGGTGACGAGCAAAGCGGTGAGCTTTGAGAATCGCAATGACTGAACGATTGATCAGGCTGCGGCCATAGATCGAGCTCACCACATTGTTATTGCGGTAGAGCTGACCGATAAGCGGAATCATCGCTTCTGCGAGTGCTTCACGGTCGATCCATTCACCAAGACACTGGTCGGGCTTCTGAGTCACGGGAACCTTCCACATGTAGGGGCAGAAAAAAGGGGCTACATTATGCCGCCGTGCGGCTCGTGTAGCAATGCGCGCTTGTCGCACTGCCCGTAACAAATTCTCCTTCAAAAAAATCACGCCTCGCTGAAGCCCAATAAAACCGGGGCCTTCAGCATCGTCAATGTTTTGGGGACAGCGCAACCTTGTCCGTAACCATCCGTAACACTAATTGGTTTTGCCACTACATAATCGCTAATTTTCAGTAAAAAACAGCGCGATTTTGTCTTTACCACTACATTTCGCCTTACCCGCGTAATAGACACATCTGCGACTGACAGCCGGCACCCGAGGCCGCTACAATTACCGACTTTGTCGCAACGCTTGGAGCTCAACCTTCCGTGCCCGTTCTGCGTCTACCGCTTCTCCCTGCCGCGGCAGGTAAACAGCACTGGGGCAACCTGCCCGGTGCCGCCCTGAGCCTGGCCATCGCCGAGGCCGCCAGCGCTGCCAAGCGCTTTACCCTGCTGCTCACAGCCGACAGCCAAAGTGCCGAACGACTGGAACAGGAGCTGAGTTTCTTCGCCCCGGATTTGCCCGTGCTGCATTTCCCCGACTGGGAAACCCTGCCCTACGACCTGTTCTCGCCGCACCAGGACATCATTTCCCAGCGCATCGCCAGCCTGTACCGGCTGCCGGAGCTGTCGCACGGCGTTCTGGTGGTGCCGATCACCACCGCCCTGCACCGCCTGGCGCCGACCAAATTCCTGCTCGGCAGCAGCCTGGTGCTGGATGTCGGCCAGAAGCTCGACGTCGAGCAAATGCGCACCCGCCTGGAAGCCACCGGCTATCGCTACGTCGATACCGTGTACGAGCACGGCGAATTCACCGTGCGCGGATCCTTGATCGATCTGTTCCCGATGGGCAGCAAGTTGCCTTACCGGATCGACCTGTTCGACGACGAAATCGAAACCCTGCGCACCTTCGACCCGGAAAACCAGCGCTCCATCGACAAGGTCGATTCAGTCAAGTTGCTGCCGGCCAAGGAATTCCCGCTGGAGAAGGAAGCGGTCACCCGTTTCAAGGCGCGCTTTCGCGAACGCTTCGATGTCGACTTCCGTCGCTGCCCGATCTTCCAGGACTTGAACAGCGGAATTACCCCCGCCGGTATCGAGTACTACCTGCCGCTGTTCTTCGAAGAAACCTCGACACTGTTCGATTACCTGCCCCAGGACACGCAAGTGTTCTCCCTGCCAGGCATCGAACAGGCCGCGGAAAACTTCTGGAACGATGTACGCAATCGCTATGAAGAGCGGCGTGTCGATCCTTCGCGTCCTTTATTGCCGCCCGCCGAACTGTTCCTGCCGGTGGAAGACTGCTTCGCGCGCCTGAAAAACTGGCCGCGGGTGGTGGCGAGTCAACAGGACGTGGAAACCGGTGCCGGCCGCGAACGCTTCCCTGCCCGGGAACTGCCGGACCTGGCCATCGAAGCCAAGGCTACCCAGCCATTGGCGGCACTGGCGGGCTTCCTCGACCAGTTCCCCGGCCGCGTGCTGTTTACCGCCGAGTCCGCGGGCCGGCGCGAAGTGCTGCTCGAACTGCTCGAACGCCTGAAGCTGCGACCGAAGACCGTCGACAGCTGGCCGGACTTTGTCGCCGGCAAGGAACGCCTGGCGATCACCATCGCGCCGCTGGACGAAGGCCTGCTGCTGGACGATCCAGCCCTGGCGCTGGTCGCCGAAAGCCCGTTGTTCGGCCAACGCGTGATGCAGCGCCGTCGCCGCGAGAAACGCGCCGACGCCAATAACGACGCGGTCATCAAGAACCTCACCGAGTTGCGCGAAGGCGCGCCGGTGGTGCACATCGACCACGGTGTCGGCCGTTACCTGGGCCTCGCCACCCTGGAAATCGACAGCCAGACCGCCGAATTCCTTGCCCTGGAATACGCCGAGGGCGCCAAGCTGTACGTGCCGGTGGCTAACCTGCACCTGATCGCCCGCTACACCGGCAGCGACGACGCCCTCGCCCCGCTGCATCGCCTGGGCTCCGAGACCTGGCAAAAAGCCAAGCGCAAGGCCGCCGAACAGGTGCGCGACGTCGCGGCTGAATTGCTCGACATCTATGCGCGCCGCGCCGCCCGTGAAGGTTATGCCTTCGCCGACCCGAAAGCCGATTACGCCACCTTCAGCGCCGGTTTCCCGTTCGAAGAAACGCCAGACCAGCAAACCACCATCGAAGCGGTGCGCGAAGACATGCTCGCGCCAAAACCAATGGATCGCCTGGTGTGCGGCGACGTCGGCTTCGGCAAGACTGAAGTGGCCATGCGTGCGGCGTTCATCGCGGTGCACGGCGGTCGCCAGGTGGCGATCCTGGTACCGACCACCCTGCTCGCCCAGCAGCACTACAACAGCTTCCGCGACCGCTTCGCCGACTGGCCGGTGAGCGTGGAAGTGATGAGCCGCTTCAAGTCGACCAAGGAAGTCAACGCAGCGGTCGCGGACCTGGCCGAAGGCAAGATCGACATCGTCATCGGCACGCACAAGTTGCTGTCCGACGATGTAAAAATCAAAAACCTGGGACTGGTGATCATCGATGAAGAACACCGCTTCGGTGTCCGCCAGAAAGAACAGCTCAAGGCCCTGCGCAGCGAAGTCGACATCCTCACCCTGACCGCCACGCCGATTCCGCGCACGCTGAACATGGCCGTGTCGGGCATGCGCGACCTGTCGATCATTGCCACGCCGCCGGCCCGTCGCCTGTCGGTACGCACCTTCGTCATGGAGCAGAACAAGAGCACGGTCAAAGAGGCCCTGCTGCGTGAGCTGCTGCGTGGCGGCCAGGTCTATTACCTGCACAACGACGTCAAGACCATCGAGAAATGCGCCGCCGACCTCGCCGAACTGGTGCCGGAAGCGCGGATCGCCATCGGCCACGGGCAGATGCGCGAGCGCGAGCTCGAACAGGTGATGAGCGACTTCTACCACAAGCGCTTCAACGTGCTGATCGCCTCGACCATCATCGAGACCGGCATCGACGTGCCGAGCGCCAACACCATCATCATCGAACGCGCCGACAAGTTCGGCCTGGCACAATTGCATCAGCTGCGCGGCCGGGTCGGTCGCAGTCACCACCAGGCCTACGCATACCTGCTGACGCCGCCGCGCCAGCAAATCACCGCGGACGCGGAAAAGCGCCTGGAAGCGATCGCCAACACCCAGGACCTTGGCGCGGGCTTCGTGCTCGCCACGAACGACCTGGAAATCCGCGGCGCCGGAGAATTGCTCGGCGACGGTCAGAGCGGGCAGATCCAGGCGGTCGGCTTCACGCTGTACATGGAAATGCTCGAGCGCGCGGTGAAGTCGATCCGCAAGGGCGAACAACCCAACCTCGACCAGCCTTTGGGCGGTGGTCCGGAAGTCAACTTGCGCGTACCGGCGTTGATTCCCGAGGACTACCTGCCGGATGTCCATGCCCGCCTGATTCTCTACAAGCGCATCGCCTCGGCCACCGACGAGGACGGCCTCAAGGATCTGCAGGTAGAGATGATCGACCGTTTCGGCCTGTTGCCCGAGCCGACCAAGAACCTGATACGCATCACTGCACTGAAGTTGCAGGCCGAGTTGCTGGGCATCAAGAAAGTCGACGGCGGCCCGCAGGGTGGTCGAATCGAGTTTGCGACACAAACCCCGGTCGATCCGCTGACCCTGATCAAGTTGATCCAGAGCCAGCCAAAACGCTACAAATTCGAAGGGGCCACGATGTTTAAATTCCAGGTCCCGATGGAAAGCCCGCAAGAGCGCTTTAATACTGTAGAGGCGCTGTTTGAGCGCCTCATCCCGAAAACTGCTTGAAGGACGCCGCATGCGCCTGTTTCGCTCACTGACCTTGTTGATAACCCTGGTCGCCCCTTCGGTCTTTGCCGATGATCTGTATCAGATTGAAATGATTCTGGTGCGGCAAAATGCCGTGCCGGCGATTGTCAGCCGTGCCGCGCCGGAAGACTGGGCCGCTGGCGCGCAAGCCATCAGCCCTGACAGCCTGCGCACGCCGAGCCTCAATGGCGAAGTGGCAAAACTGACCGCCAGCAATGAATACAGCGTGCTGCTGCACAAGGCATGGCAGCAGACGCTCGGCGAAACACCGGTCAAGGTGGCGGTCAGCGACGGCAAGGAACAGTTCGGCCAGTTTCCGATTGAAGGCACCCTGAACCTGACGCTTGGACGCTTCACCGATGTCGACGCCGATTTCTGGGTCAACCAGTTCAACGACGAAGGCCTGGTCACCGCCAGCGAACGCCTGAAACAGGAAAGCCACACCAAGAACGGCCAGCTGAACTTCCTCGACAACGGCCATCTGGGCCTGCTGATCAAGATCACCTCATTGACGGCGCCCGCTCCCCGGGAAGCCCCTGAAGCCGTCCCGGACTGATTGAAGCCCCCATGTCCGCGACCCTGAGCAAACCCCTGGCACCTTCCTGGGTCAGCCGATTCAAGGAACAGAGCCTGGAGCGTGGTCGCCGGTATGCACTGGAGAATCGCGTCAGGATAGTCGAGGTCGGCGACGCGACGATCAGCGCGGCGTGCGAAGGCTCTGGCGGTAACGTTTACCGTCAGACCATTCGCCTGCGCGAGTCGGCCAAAGGCACCTTGCTGATGGTCGATGCCATCTGCTCCTGCCCGGTCCACAGCAACTGCAAACATTGCGCGGCGGTGCTCCTGCAAATCCAGGAAACCCTCGACTATCCCGCCGCCGCCAAAGACGCCGAGCTTCTGGAAAAACTCCAGGCGGTGCTGGAAAACCGTAGCCCCAAGGCGCCACCGCAGGTACTGGTGGACAACGTACAACCGGTACCGCGCCTGTGGCTGGCGAGCATCGAGTTCAGCGCCTTCGAACCGCGCAACGGGCGGATGCAGCGTTACATCCAGCATCGCGCGGCGCTGTCTTTCAGTTATCTGGATGAGTACGTTTCAGGCCAGAAGAATTCCGACATCCTGATTCGCCAGGAGACCCAGACACTACGGATAAAACGCCACCCGGACGTCGAACAGTCCTACCGGGAACAGCTGCGAATCCTCGGCTTCAAGATCGCCACCCGTCAAAGCAAGGCCCTGCCGGAAAGCGCCGGGGAACTGTTTGAGATGGTCAATGACAGCGCCTGGCTGACCTTCACCCTCAATGAACTGCCGAAGTTGCGCACCCAGGGCTGGGAGCTGCAGATCAACGAGGACTTCGGATTCGACCTGACCGCCGTGGACGACTGGTACGCCACGGTCGAACAGGTGCCGGAGCGCGACTGGTTCGATCTGGAGCTGGGGATCATCGTCAATGGCGAGCGGCTGAGCCTGTTGCCGATCCTGTTGAACCTGATGCGCTCCCACACCGAACTGCTCAACCCGGAACGCCTCGCCCGCCGGCGCGACGACGAGCTGATTCTGGTCAACATTCCCAACCGGCCGAACGCCGAGCACGGCCCCTTGCAAGTCGCCCTGCCCTTCGGCCGCCTGAAACCGGTACTGGCGACGCTTGGCGAGTTCTATCTTCAAGAACCTGGCGAAACCACATTACGCCTGAGCAAGGCCGACGCCACGCGCCTCAACTCGCTGGAAGACCTGCCGCTGCTCTGGGAAGGTGGCGAGCAGATCCGCAGCTTTGCCCAACGCCTGCGCGACATCAAGGACTACGCCGCCACGGCACCGGACGGCTTGAACGCGACACTGCGCCCGTATCAGCTCGAAGGCCTGAGTTGGATGCAGTCGTTGCGCCAACTGGAAGTCGGCGGCATCCTCGCGGACGACATGGGCCTGGGCAAAACCCTGCAGACACTGGCGCACGTTCTTACCGAAAAAAACGCCGGTCGCCTCGATCGCCCCTGCATGGTGGTGATGCCCACCAGCCTGATTCCCAACTGGCTCGACGAAGCAGCGCATTTCACCCCACAACTCAAAGTGCTGGCGCTGTACGGCGCCAGTCGCAAAAAGCATTTCGACAACCTGGCCGATTACGACCTGATCCTGACCACCTATGCGTTGCTGCCCAAGGATGTCGAACGCCTGGCGGCGCAGCCGTTACATGTGCTGGTGCTGGACGAAGCGCAATACATCAAGAACCCCAACAGCAAGGCCGCCCAGGCAGCCCGCGAACTGAATGCTCGTCAGCGCCTGTGCCTGAGTGGCACGCCGCTGGAAAACCACCTGGGCGAACTGTGGTCGCTGTTTCACTTCCTGCTGCCGGGTTGGCTCGGCGACGTCAAAAGCTTCAACAGTGATTACCGGGTGCCCATCGAAAAGCGCGCGAGCGAAGTCAGGCTTCAACACCTCAACAGTCGGATCAAACCCTTCCTGCTGCGTCGCACCAAGGAACAGGTGGCTACCGAGTTGCCGCCGAAAACCGAAATCATCCATTGGGTCGAGCTCAACGAAACCCAGCGCGACCTGTACGAAACCATGCGCCTGGCCATGGACAAGAAAGTCCGCGACGAAATCACCCGCAAGGGCGTGGCCCGCAGCCAGATCATCATCCTCGAGGCGCTGCTCAAGCTGCGTCAGGTGTGTTGCGATCTGCGCCTGGTCAATGACGCAACCCTTCCGGCGCGGGGCAGCACCTCGGGCAAGCTCGACAGCCTGATGGAAATGCTCGAAGAGCTGTTTGACGAAGGCCGCAAGATTCTGCTGTTCTCGCAGTTCACGTCAATGCTGGCATTGATCGAAGACGAGCTGAAAAAGCGCGGCGTGGCCTACGCGCTGTTGACCGGACAGACCCGCGACCGTCGTACACCGGTGAAGGAATTCCAGAGCGGCCAGCGCCAGATCTTTCTCATCAGCCTGAAAGCTGGCGGCGTTGGCCTGAACCTGACGGAAGCGGACACCGTGATTCACTACGACCCATGGTGGAACCCGGCAACGGAAAACCAGGCGACCGACCGCGCCTATCGCATCGGCCAGGAGAAGCCGGTGTTCGTCTACAAGCTGATTGCGCGCGGCACGGTGGAAGAGAAGATCCAGCACCTGCAGAAGGAAAAATCCGACCTGGCAGCCGGGGTACTGGATGGGCGGCAGGCTGGAGACTGGAAGTTGCAGAGCGATGATATCGAGGCGTTGTTTGCGCCGTTGCCGGATAAGCTGGAGAAGCGTTGATATCTGCGGCGCCTGGTAGATCGCTATCGCTTTTGTAGGAGCGAGCATGCTCGCGATGAACCCGAGAGCGCCGTGGGGTGCCAGGCTTCCCGCGTAATCGTTGACGACCATCGCGACGGTGCGACGATTCGACATGCTCGCTCCTACACCGCGATGGGGTCAACCAGGTTTACAGCCTGGTCAGGACCTGGCAGCAGGCAAAGGCGCAAATAGCGCTTCGATATCACTCTGTTCAAGCTTCCACCCGCCGGTTGTCCCACCCTCAAGTACCGCCCCGGCCAGCGCCGCCTTCTCTTGCTGCAGCGCCTGTATTTTTTCTTCCACCGTACCGCGGGCGATCAGCTTGTAGACGAACACCGGCTTATCCTGACCAATCCTGTAGGCACGGTCCGTGGCCTGGTTTTCAACCGCCGGATTCCACCATGGATCGAAATGAATCACGGTATCTGCTGCGGTCAGATTGAGCCCCGTGCCACCGGCCTTCAGGCTTATCAGGAACAACGGGACCTTGCCGCCCTGGAAGTCCTGGACTGGCGTACGCCGATCCGTGGTTTCGCCGGTCAACAGCGAATAGCCGATACCCCGCTGCTGCAATTCTTCCTCGATCAACGCCAGCATCGAAGTGAACTGCGAGAACATCAAGATCTTGCGACCTTCACTGAGCAGCTCTTCGAGCATTTCCATCAAGCTGATCAGCTTGCCACTACCGGCACGAAGTGCTTTTGCAGTGAGAGGCATTTTGATCAAGCGCAAATCGCAGCACACCTGACGCAACTTCAGCAACGCGTCGAGGATGATGATCTGGCTACGCGCCACACCGCTGCGGGCAATCTCGTCACGCACCTTCTTGTCCATCGCCACACGCACGGTCTCATACACATCCCGCTGCCCATCACTGAGTTCAACCCAATGCACAATCTCCGATTTTGGCGGCAATTCGGTCGCGACCTGCTCTTTCTTGCGACGTAGCAGAAAGGGCTTTATCCGGGCTGTCAGGTGCTGCATCCGTTGGCTATCGCCATGTTTCTCGATCGGGGTACGGTAGTCGCGATTGAAGGTTTTGCTGTCACCCAGCCATCCGGGCAACAGGAAGTGAAACAGTGACCACAACTCGCCGAGATGATTTTCCAGGGGCGTGCCGGACAGGCACAAACGCTGCCTGGCCTGCAGATCCCGGGCAGCTTGAGCGGCCTTGCTGAGCGGATTCTTGATGTTCTGCGCCTCATCGAGAATCAGCACGCTCCAGACCTGTGGTTGCAAAACCTCAAGATCACGAGGCAGCAATGCGTACGTCGTCAGCACCAGATCGTATTCGGCAAGGCTGATGAAGTCTTTTTGCCGAGTGGCGCCATGCAGCGCGAGGACTTTCAACTGCGGCGTGAAGCTCGCCGCCTCATCGAGCCAATTGGGAATCAGGCTGGTTGGCATCACCGCGAGAGCAGGCAGATCCAGTCGTCCCGCCTGCTTTTCCAGTAACAGATGGGCCAGGGTTTGCAGGGTCTTGCCCAAGCCCATGTCGTCGCCGAGGATACCGCCGACCTCCAGCTCACGAAGGGTTTGCATCCAGTTCAGACCTTCAAGCTGATAAGGACGCAAAGTAGCGTTGAGGCCCTGGGGAGCAGCAACATTCTGATGTGTCGATTCACGCAATCGCCTGGCGAAACCACGCAAACGCTCGCCGCCCTGCCAGACCAACGGCAGTCCGTCCAACTCACTCAATCGTGCCGCGTCCGGGCCGTTCAAACGCAGGGAGGCGCCGGTGCCCTGGCCCAAATACAACTCACCAAGGGTCGCCATCAACGGTTTGATCCGCCCAAGGGACAGCGCAACTTTCAGGCCTGATTTGGCATTCCACTGGCCTTCATTGAGATTGACCATCACCTGCTCATCATCGTCGCGCAAGGCCAGCTCTGCCGGACTTAACAATTGCGGCTGTTTGCGCAACAACTGCAGCAGAATCGGCAGCAAACTATGGCGTTCGCCATTGACCACGATGCCTAATTGCAGGTCAAACCACTCACGCCCGGGAGACTCTTCGACGTCGGCGAACCATTGCTCAACAGGCTGCAGATTGAAATGAAAGCTGTCATCGATATGGATTCGCCAATTGGCCTCTCTGAGGGCGGGTACACCGGATTGCATAAAAGCCAGCCATGTCGAGTCATCGGCTAAATCGAACATTTCACCTGCGCTATCGGGTAGCGCTTCACTCTTGCGTGTGGCTTTTTTGAAGCCTTGTTTTTGCAAGACCTGACGCAGGCGCTTTTCGGCGGTGGGTTTGCGTTGAATGCGCTGGGTTTCAGTACCTGACAGAAACAGTATTTCCGAAGATTTCCTGTCCGCCGCCATGTGACCGTTGTAGGTAAACGCCAGTGCTGCGCGGTGCTCCGGCTCGTACTTCCAGCGCCTGAAACTGTTGGTACTGGCAAGCGTCAGGAGCGCTTGGGGTTCGACGTCATCGACTATTCGTTCGGTCAAGGCATGCGGTGCAGGCACGACACGAGTCACTGCACTCATGCGATGGCTGAACTGCGTCGCCTGGCGTGCCGGAACGGCAGGCGCCAATGACAGGTGGCAGGCCAGTTTATCATCGAGCTCACTTTGCAGCAGCCCAACCTCCAGCCGTTCGCGGTCCAGGTAGTACAAGGGCTCCAGTGCCAGAATCGTTTCTTCTGGCGCTTGGTCGGTACGCCATTGAGGCCGAAAACTGCCGTTGGCTTGCTCGGCCCAGGCAAACCGCCCTGACCTGTTCGCTCCGGGCACAAGGGCTTGCAATTGCTCGAAGTCGAGAAACAGCCTCGAGGTTTTCAATGCTAATTGCAGGACTTCGGCGCCACTGCTGCCTTGCAGCGGGTAACTGCTGTAAAACGAGTGACGGGAGTGAATGGCGACCAGCAATCTGGCGATGCGCAAGTCGAGCTCGGACAAATACCCTGGCTCTCGCATCAATGCTTCGGACAGTGAGTACACTGGCTTGATGTCCTGCAAACGGCCATCCTTGAGCTGACGAGCCTTGCAAATGTCCAGCATCCACTTGCCAGCAGTCGAGGTTGCTTCAAGTTTATAGACCCAGCATGTACCGGTGCCTTGAACAGCTCCATCGACACGCGGGAGCCCCTGAGGAACATCATTGAGCCAGCGCTCCAGATCACGATTGAGCTGTGTCAGGGCCTCACTTTTAAACGAGTCCGCTGGAAGCTCTTCCAAGCTATAAAGGACGGTTGCGCAGTGCTTGCAATCGCTTGAAACGGGGCATGAACAAATGCAATCCAGCTCGAAATCGCCGTCTGGGTCTTCGATGAGTACGATGCACTGCTCATAGACATTTCCTTCGGAGCCTTTGCAACTCGCAGTAATAGTGTTGTCGCTCAGCTCGTGAATCTGCACTCGATTCTGATTGGCGTATTTACGCGCCTTTTCCAGAGCGCGATGACTGAAAGCCTCCGACCAAGGCAGCTCCTGAAGTTGCTCAATGATTGTCAGCATGAAATCAACGCTTCTCGAAATAATTGATGTTTACTGGTGTCAAGGCTCAGACCCTGTGAGCACCCGCGCCAACGTCGACCTCACCTTACCCATCCCCTCGCGCAACGCCCGTTCGATCTCAGTCATGCTGATCACCGATGCCGACTTGCCCGCCGCCGGATTCACCACCAACGCCAGACAGGCGTAATCCAGTTCCAGCTCGCGGGCCAGGGCCGCTTCCGGCATCCCGGTCATGCCGACGATGTCGCACCCGTCGCGCTCCAGACGCAGGATCTCGGCAGCGGTTTCCAGCCGCGGGCCCTGGGTGCAGGCATACACACCCTGACCACTGAAACCCACGCCTTCGGCCACCAGCGCTGCAATCAAGCGCTGTCGCAGCGATTCGCTGTAGGGGTAGCTGAAATCAATATGGATGACCTGCTCCAGGTCATCGGCAAAGTAGCTGTGCTCGCGACCGCTGGTGTAGTCGATCAACTGATGCGGCACACAGAAATGCCCGGTGCCCATCGCCCCGCTGATCGCGCCCACCGCGTTGACCGCAAGAATCGCCTCGGCACCGGCCTGCTTGAGTGCCCACAGATTGGCGCGATAATTCACCCGGTGCGGGGCAAAACGGTGCGGGTGACCATGCCGCGCGAGAAACAACACTTCCCTGCCGGCGTACTCGCCGATCTGCACCTCGGCAGACGGCCCGCCGTAGGGGGTGTCCAGCGCCAATGACTGACGAATCTCAAGGCCTTCCAGCCGAGTCAGGCCGGTACCACCGATAATCGCGTAAACCGTCATGGCGCTGCCCTCAATCGAAGCCGTCAATCGATCAATTGTGCATCCCTGAGCGCGCCCACGGCTGCCAGCCAGCGCGGATCCTGGCGGTATTCGGTGCTCGCATATGCCTGGCCGCGCATCCGCGCAATGCGCGCCGACGGCTTGACCTTCAGGCGCTGGGCGGCGCTCAGGGCCAATTCGGCGGCCGCACGGTCGTTGCACACCAGGCCCATGTCGCAACCGGCGGTCAACGCCGCTTCAATACGGCTGGCGGCATCGCCCACCACGTGGGCACCGGCCATGGACAGGTCGTCGCTGAAAATCACGCCGTCGAATTGCAGCTCGCCACGCAGGATGTCCTGCAGCCAGCGCCGGGAGAAGCCCGCTGGCTGCGCATCGACCTGTGGATAAATAACGTGGGCGGGCATGACGGCGGCCAGTTGCTTGCTCAACGTGGCGAATGGCACCAGGTCATGGGCGCGGATCTGGTCAAGGCTGCGTTCGTCATTGGGGATCGCGACGTGGGAATCCGCCTCGGCCCAGCCGTGGCCGGGAAAATGCTTGCCGGTGGCGGCCATGCCCGCGCTGTTCATGCCGCGAATGAAAGCACCGGCCAGCAACGCGGCACGCTGCGGATCAGCTTCGAACGAACGGGTTCCGACCACGGCGCTACGCTGGTGATCGAGATCCAGCACCGGGGCGAAGCTCAGGTCCAGGCCAACGGCCAGCACCTCGGTGGCCATGATCCAGCCGCACTGCTCGGCCAGGTATTCGGCGTTCGGGTTGTCGGCGATGGCACGCATCGCCGGCAGTCGCACGAACCCTTGGCGCAGGCGCTGGACCCGCCCGCCCTCCTGGTCCACCGCCAGCAGCAGGTCGGGACGAATGGCGCGGATCGCCGCGCTCAACTCGCGGACCTGGCGCGGATGTTCGATGTTGCGGGCGAAAATGATCAGGCCACCCACTTCGGGCTGGCGCAACAATTGGCGATCTTCAGCCGTCAGCCAGGTACCGGCGACGTCCACCATCAACGAGCCTTGCAGGCCAGCAGTCATAGGAATTCCTTGATAACGATAAACCCGGTTCGCAGCGATGCGCCGCCCTGGGCTGTACCCGGGAGGTCGACGATCATGAGCGGGAGCGGGTTCAAAACGAGAGTCGGCATGGGCGGCTAGCTTATCGGATGTCAGCTGCCGCGCCCACCCATGAGCGGCTAAACCTTGGCGGCAACCGGTGTCGATTTGCTACGAGGACGCAACTGCGCGGTGGCCATGGCCGAGTCGGTGACACCCGATTCGGCACGCATGCCGGCCGCCAGGAACGGCACCATCAGGCGCATGACCGTCTCGATGGAGGTGTTGACCCCGAAGTCGGTCTCGGCGATGGCGCGCAAGGCCTTGATACCGGACATGCTGAACGCCGCCGCACCCAGCATGAAGTGCACGCGCCAGAACAGTTCAATCGGCGGGATGCGCGGGGCAGCCTCGTTGACCAGCATCATGTAGCGGCGAAACACCTTGCCGTACATGTCTTCCAGATAACGACGCAAATGCCCCTGGCTCTGGCTGAAGGCCAGCCCCAGCAAACGCATGAAGATCGACAGGTCGTTGCCGCTGCGCGGTTGCACCACCAGGGCTTGCTCGACGAGGATTTCCAGCAGTTCCTCAAGGGAAGGCTTGTTTTCAGGCTTGGCCTGGCGTCGCTCCAGCTCTTTGTCGAGGCTGATGCAGAACGGCCCCAAAAAGCGCGAGAAGACGGCCTGGATCAGCGCTTTCTTCGAACCGAAGTGATAGTTCACCGCTGCCAGATTGACACCGGCCTTGCTGGTAATCAGGCGCAACGAGGTTTCGGCGAAACCTTTTTCCGCGAACAACTGCTCGGCAGCATCGAGAATGCGTTCAACGGTTTCCGACTGGGCCATGGCTACTCCGCCTGACATACACTTGTTTGAAACATACGTTTCAGCCCGTGGGTTGTCAAGTCTGGCGGTAGGTTTCGGAAATGGTCGGTCAGCCATTTAACCACACATCCGCAAAGCTTCCATCAGCAGGCTGAGCGACCGTCTGGCGGCCTGCAAAAAAAGGGGCATTGCCAAGACCGTTCCACTGTATATAATCCCAGTCACTGTATAAAAAGACAGAGCGATCAATATGCTAAAGCTGACGCCACGCCAAGCCGAGATTCTGGCCTTCATCAAACGCTGCCTGGAAGACAACGGCTACCCGCCGACCCGCGCGGAAATCGCTCAGGAACTGGGTTTCAAATCGCCCAACGCGGCGGAAGAACACCTAAAGGCGCTGGCCCGCAAGGGCGCGATCGAGATGACGCCGGGAGCTTCACGCGGCATTCGCATTCCCGGCTTTGAGGCCAAGGCCGACGACTCCAGCCTGCCGATTATTGGCCGGGTCGCAGCCGGCGCGCCGATTCTCGCCCAGCAACACGTTGAAGAATCCTGCAACATCAATCCTGCGTTCTTCCACCCTCGCGCCGATTATCTGCTGCGCGTGCACGGCATGAGCATGAAGGATGTGGGTATTTTCGATGGCGACCTGCTGGCCGTCCACACCACCCGCGAAGCCCGCAACGGCCAGATTGTGGTTGCGCGGATCGGCGACGAAGTCACCGTCAAGCGCTTCAAGCGCGACGGCAGCAAAGTCTGGCTGCTGGCCGAAAACCCCGAGTTTGCCCCTATCGAAGTGAACCTTAAAGATCAGGAACTGGTGATCGAAGGCTTGAGCGTCGGCGTCATTCGCCGCTAAAAGGAGGCTTTATGCAGTTCCCACATTCACCACGGCAAGCCCAACTGCCGCTACTGTTCGAGGCGTTCCTGGCACAGCCATTGACGCCAATCCTGAAGGAAGTGGTCGAGTCGCCCTGGAGCGCCGAGCCCGAGGTCTTCAGTGAACTGTCTCTGCGTGGTGCAGCCGGGAACTGTCTGAACCTTCTGGCGCCGATCCTGCGGGAACTCAGCCAGGACCAGGATGCCCGCTGGCTGACCCTGATCGCCCCGCCCGCCAGCCTGACCCAGGCCTGGCTGCGGGACGCCGGCCTCAATCGCGAACGCATCCTGCTGCTGCAACCACGCGGCGCCCAAAGCGCCCAGCAACTGACTTGCGAGGCCCTTCGCCTCGGCCGCAGCCACACGGTGGTCAGCTGGCTCAACCCGCTGAGCACAAACTCACGGCAACAGCTGATCAGCGCCGCCCGCATCGGGGACGCTCAAAGCCTGAATATTCGACTGGGTTAACGGCGCACGCTGAGCGCGCGGGGCTTCTACAAGGACAGAGAAGCCTATTGGAGGCAGCGCCGGTAAAATTTGAAGGCAGTGCCGACAAAACCGACGAGCGGGGTCAATGCAGGACCCGCGGCCCCTCTTCCTTTTCGAATTCGCCTTCAACCATGCGCCCTGCCATCTGCACGCCGACGCTCAACATCGCCTTGGCGACTTCTACGTGCTGGCCTTGCAGGAACGCTTTGGCGTCCTCGGAGAAATCCAAAGTAACCAGGGAACCCTCGTCCTCAGCCCTGCGCAGCTCGATTCGACCGTCTGGTAACTCGACAATTTCTAGAAAGGACGTTGGCATAAAGGTCTGTTCTCCACGAAAGGCGGGCATTATATAGGCATCGGCCAGGCTTCGCTCGGGATCTTGACCAGATGCCATCGCGAAAAACGGTCAGCAGTCGAGCAAACAACCCCAAGGGTCGTTCGCTGTACTGTTCAATCCCTCAGCACTCGTTCAAGCCTTCGCGAAAACGGATGGCCAGGCTTTTCAGGTTTTGCCGCCAGCTCTCCAACTCCTCGCGACCCAGCTCCCGGGGCGCCTCTTCATCGAGGTTTACCGCCAGGATCAACGGCTGCGTCACATCACCTTTAGGCTTGTGCGGCGCTCGTGGCGGCTGAAACAACGCAGCGTGGGCAGCCAGCAACTTCGCCAGCCAGGTTTCCGGGTTGTTGGCCAGTTCGACCATCTCGGCCATTTCCGGAATAGCGATGCTTTCCAGCACTTCGCGAGTCAGCAACGATTCGGCCCGGGAGGCATTGGCTTGAGGCAAACGATAGAAGCCGGCAATCTCGTGACACAGGCCCAGCAAGGCTCCGTACAGGTGAAACAACGCCGACTCTCGCTCCGCCTGAATCAGCGCCAGGGAATTCATCGCCCGCCCCTCTTCGGCTTTGGCGAGAGCTTCCAGCGACAGGCCGGCGAAATAAATCTTCTGGTTGGTACGGGTATAGAGTTCGTGGGCCATGACGGCAGCCTCCACAACGAAATAATTGCTTCACGCAGGTCAGACAGTGTCGTGGATCAACTCCTTCTCCCGCAAGCATTGTCTGATCCTGAAGTAGATACCGCCTCATACGGGAGATCACTACACCCGAAATCAGGCCGGCCGGTCGGCCGCCTCGCTTTTGCTTTGGCTTTGATCTTCTTGCCCCTCGAGAGGCCGAGCGCAGGTTCTGCGCATGCGGCCTGAAGAACCTTTTTTTTGCTGGATTTTTTTGGCGTACATATCCATTGCTGCGGTAACGGCCACTTATGGTTTCGCCCTTACGGCGAGTCCCTTTTTCAAACACAAACGCCAAAAAGGAACCAAAAGGCTTTTGCCCCACCACTCGGTGCCTCGCTGTGGCTCGGCATGCCCTCACTCCGGCATTGCTCCGTGGGTCGCCGCGATGGGCCATCCTTGGCCCAGCGCGGCTAAACCGGCGTCCTGCCGGTTTACCCACTGCGCAATGCCTGCGTTCGGCCATCGTGGTTTAACGGGGCGCCCAGATCAAAAACACAAGCGAGGCGGCCTGACAGCCGACCTGACTTCAAGTGAACACGTTTCCCTGTAGATACTCTGTTCACGGTCAAGCTTTCGCGAGATGTTTTTTGCTAAAAAGCTTGGCCGTATTAAATTCTTCTCCAGAGCGCATGCATGCCCATAACCCGGTTAGGTATTTGCGCATGACCGCGCCGATGGCCTGCATTTTCTTCTTGCCGCGCGCTACCAGTGCCTCGTAGAAGGCCTTCACATTCTCATCACAACGGATTGCCGTCATCGCCGGCATGAACATCGCTGCACGCAAGTAAGCATTACCGCACTTGGACATTCGTCCTGGCCGGTTCACGCTGGTGCCTGACTGGGTCAGTCTGACATCCAGGCCTGCATAGCGGCTTACCTGTGCCGATTTAAGCGTCACTGGAAGGGTCGTCAGCTCAGCCAGTGCGGCGATGGCCGAGGCCTCTCCAACGCCGGGCGCCGCCATCATGCAGCGAAATTGCAGGCTCAGATCAGGGCATTTGGCGATGGCGTCGCGCGCAGCCTGTTTTAATCGATCGATTCGAGCGTCCAACGCGCTTATCGCGTCTTTCTCATCCTCGATCAGCAGTGCGATGCTCGTTTCTGTCGCTTGTAGCGCATGCAGCTCGTTCTTGGCTCGCGTCCGATGGCCAATCAGTCGGTTGATGTGGCGACCAATCGCACGCAGCATCATCTGTTCCGCAGTGGGCGGGACCCACAGCCTAGGCCCCATACGCTCGCCGTATTCGGCCAGCAGTTGGGCATCGATCTGGTCAGTCTTGCTGTTTTGCAACATCAGCTTGGCAAAGTTGTGGAAGCTTTTGGGGTTGATCACCGAGACCGGCAAGCCGGCGGCGTGCAATTCCATCGCAAGATCCAGGTAGTAAATACCGGTAGCCTCCATGACAACGCTCAGCGGCTTGAGACGTAGCAGCTTTTCCACAGCGGCCTTGCGACCTTTGGGCGTGTGCAGAATGTCTCCATTGCCTGCTGCTTTGCCGTTCTGCCGCCATCCCATGGCTGAACTGCGAGCACTGATATCTATGCCGACATGCGCATTCATTGCTTTTCACTTCCTTGGCTTTAGGTAAGATTGCACCTGGTTCCCCCGACCTCGAACTTCATGCCACTGCAACCTTGTAATGCGAAGTCCGACTTGTCGGCTTCTCGATACTCTTCGTGGTGGGCAATGAGGCGGGGGGGCCTCTCTACAGACAAGGTCAGGAGCAAATCCTGCCTTCAGGAGCGATCGGCCTCCCCCAGAAACGTACTTGCTGTTGAATGAATCCTTGAGCGTAACCTCTCTCATGGAATCAAGGTCAACATACAAGGAGCGATGCTTGCTCGCGATGGACGTCAACGATAACGCGCCCTGCCTGGATGATCGCGTTGTCTGGAAGTTCATCGCGAGCAGGCTCGCTCCCACAGGGAAATGCGGACAGACCTGCAATCAGGTCGGCTTTAAGGCCGCCTCGCTTTGGCTGTTGCTTTTGCTTTTGCTCTGGCTTTGATTTTCTTGCCACCTCGAGAGGCTTCGTTCCGGTTCTGCGCAGTGGGTAAACCGGCATGGATGCCGGTTTACCCGCGCTGGGCCAAGGATGGCCCATCGCGGCGGGCCCTGTAGGAGCGAGCATGCTCGCGATGGTCGTCAACGATGACGCTGGGCAACGGTGCTCTCAGGTTCATCGCGAGCAAGCTCGCTCCTACAGGCTTTTCCAAGTGACTCGCTAATGAAATGGCTACCCCCGCCGCCCCCTGCGATCGCCCACTAAGCTTTCGCAGGGGGCTCACCGGAGACTGTTGCCATGAACGAAATATCTATCGCCGCCATCGATTTGGGAAAACACACTTTTCACCTGCATGCGCAGGATGATCGTGGTCATGAAGTTTGCCGCAAAAAATTCACCCGGTCGGCACTCATGCAGTACCTGATGAATCTCCAACCCTGCACCGTCGTGATGGAAGCCTGTGGTGGCGCCCATTTCATGGCACAGGAGGTGGCCAAGCTTGGGCATATACCCAAGCTCATTGCCCCTCATCTCGTGCGCCCTTACGTGAAAAGCAACAAAAACGACTTCGCTGATGCCGAAGCGATTTGCGAGGCCGCTACTCGCCCAACGATGCGCTTTGTGCCGGTCAAAAACCAAGCCCAGCAAGCGCTGGCCATGCTCAACTCGACACGTGATGCGTTCATCAAGGACCGCACTGCGGCCGTCAATCGTATTCACGCCGCTCTTCTGGAGGTCGGCGTCAGCCTGGCCCCGAGCCTCAAATCGATTCGATCTCTTTCGGCGCTGCTTGAAGCGAGCTCAATGGCTCAGCCCTTCAAAAACACTCTGACGAGGCTGTATCAACACTTCAAGCATTTGGACGAGGAGATCAAATCGCTGGACAAGGATGTGGAGTGCCAGGCCGCTGAAGATGATCTGGCGACTCGTTTGATGACCATGCCGTGTGTCGGTCCGATCACCTCCACCGTCCTGGCTGCCGAATTGGGCGATGGCAAACAGTTCAAATGCGGCCGAGACTATTCAGCCTCGATCGGGCTGGTGCCCAAGCAGCATTCCACGGGCGGCAAAACCGTACTGCTGGGCATCAGCAAGCGCGGCGATCGCAACCAGCGACGCCTGCTTGTCCAGTGTGCCCGCGTTTACGTGAGGTATCTGGACCGCCAGAAAGGCTGGCTGGCGGACTGGGTCCGGCAGCTATTGGCCCACCATCACTCCAACCATGTGGTTTGCGCGCTGGCCAACAAGCTGGCGAGGATCGCCTGGGCGATTGCGGCACACCACACTGAATTCGATGCAGGGCCAAGCGCGATGAACGCCTGACCCTGCTGTCACCCGAGCATCACCCACCTGGTTTTGCGATGCTGGATAACTGATGACGTGAACGGCCAACCGGCCTGACGACAACCCTGGGCTTTTACACGGCTGAAAGGCCGTCTCGCTAATAAGGATCGTCGGGCATCGATTCTCATCGAGGCGCGGGGCTACACCCCCACTCAGACGCCGGATAGATGAAAGCAAGCCAACCACTCATCAAAAACAGTATTGCAGAAAAGGGGGTAACCATAGATGTAAAAGCGAAACCCTAAGTGGCCTTTACCGCAGCAATGGATATGTACTCCGCCAACAAATAATAGGTCGGCTGCCAAGCCGCCATCGCGAGCAGGCTCGCTCCCACAGTTGATCGGGAACAGCCGCAAGAGATTGGTCGGCTGTCAGGCCGCCTGCGCCGGCAAGCCGGAATCCTACAGACAGCGCAAACAAAAAAGCCGCATGAAACCCCGAGGGGCGTCATGCGGCTTTTTATGTTTGGCAGCTTTTACGCCTTCGCAGCCGGTCGCTTGTCCTCGACCTTCCACTTGCCACCATCGTAGAACGCTTTCCAGCCAGTCGGCTTACCGTCGACTTCGGTCTGCACGTACTGCTCCTTGGTCTTGCGGCTGTAACGGATCACTGCAGGCAGGCCATCCGGATCTTTCTTTGGCGCTTCGCAAAGGAAGTGGTACTTCGGATCGATCTCATCCTTGTGCGGCACGATCTCGATCACCAGCGGCGCACGGGTCTCGCGGTTTTTCGGGAACTGGCTCGCGGCCAGGAACAGGCCCGACGCACCGTCACGCAGGATGTAGGTGTCGTTGACCTTTTCGCATTTCAGCTCAGGCATCTTCACCGGGTCCATCTTCGGCGGCGCCGCATCACCGCTTTTCAGCAGTTTGCGGGTGTTCTTGCAGGTCGCGTTGGTGCAACCGAAGAACTTACCGAACCGGCCGGTCTTGAGCTGCATCTCGCTGCCGCACTTGTCGCATTCCAGGCTCGGACCTTCATAGCCCTTGATGCGATAGGTGCCCTCTTCGATTTCATAGCCGTCGCAATCCGGGTTGTTACCGCAGATGTGCAGCTTGCGCTTCTCGTCCAGCAGGTAGGCGTCCATCGCGGTGCTGCAGATCGGGCAGCGGTGCTTGCCGCGCAGCACCAGCGATTCCGATTCACCCTCGTCGTCCGCGGCAATTTCATCGCCCGGCACCAGGTTGACGGTCGCCTTGCAGCGCTCTTTCGGCGGCAGGCTGTAACCGGAACAACCGAGGAATACACCGGTCGACGCGGTACGGATCTGCATCGGACGCCCGCACGTGGTGCATGGGATGTTCGTCATCACCGGCTGATTGGCACGCATGCCGCTGTCCGGGCTTTCAGCCACTTCGAGCTTCTTCTTGAAGTCGCCGTAGAACTCGTCGAGCACGTTTTTCCAGTCGCGTTCGCCCTGGGCCACGTCATCGAGGTGCTCTTCCATGCCGGCGGTGAAGCCGTAGTCCATCAGGTTGGAGAAGCTTTCCGCCAAGCGCTCGGTAACGATGTCGCCCATCTTTTCCGAATAGAAGCGACGGTTGTGCAGCGCCACGTAGCCGCGGTCCTGAATGGTCGAAATGATCGCCGCGTAGGTCGAAGGACGACCGATGCCGCGTTTTTCCATTTCCTTGACCAGGCTGGCTTCCGAGTAACGTGCCGGCGGCTTGGTGAAGTGCTGGGTCGGATCAAGCTTGATCAGCTTCATCGCATCGCCCTGGGCCATGTCCGGCAGCACGTCGTCATCGCCCGGCTTGGCGATTTGCGGCATGACCCGGGTGTAACCGTCGAACTTGAGGATACGGCCCTTGGCGCGCAGCTCGAAGTCGCTGGCACCTACGGTGACCGTGGTCGACAGGTATTGCGCCGGCAGCATCTGGCAGGCGAGGAACTGGCGCCAGATCAGCTCGTACAGCCGCTCTGCATCACGCTCCATGCCCGACAGCTTGCTCGGCTCGGTGTTGGCGTCGGAGGGACGAATCGCTTCGTGAGCCTCTTGTGCGCCTTCCTTGCTGCTGTAGACGTTCGGGGTTTCCGGCAGGTATTTCTTGCCGAACTCGCCTTCAATATAGGTACGCGCCATCGCCACGGCATCGGCCGAGAGGTTGGTGGAGTCGGTACGCATGTAAGTGATGTAGCCGGCTTCGTACAGACGCTGGGCCATCATCATGGTTTTCTTCACGCCGAAGCCCAGGCGGTTGCTCGCGGCCTGCTGCAGGGTGGAAGTGATGAACGGTGCCGATGGCTTGCTGCTGGTCGGCTTGTCTTCACGCTTGACGATGCTGTAGCTGGATGCCTTGAGCTTCTCCAGCGCAGCCATGGCCTGGGCTTCGTTGAGCGGCTTGAAGGCTTCGCCTTTCTCGCGAGCGACGTCGAAACGCACGGTCGCGCCCTTGGCGGTGCCGAGGTCGGCGTGGACTTCCCAATATTCTTCCGGGATGAACGCGCGAATTTCGCGTTCACGCTCCACCACCAGCTTCACGGCAACCGACTGTACCCGACCGGCGGACAGGCCACGGGCGATCTTGGCCCACAGCAGCGGCGAAACCATGTAACCCACTACGCGGTCGAGGAAACGACGCGCCTGCTGGGCGTTGACACGATCGATGTCCAGCTCGCCTGGCCGGGAGAAGGCTTCCTGAATCGCCTTCTTGGTGATTTCGTTGAACACCACGCGCTTGTAGCGGCTGTCGTCACCACCAATGGCTTCGCGCAGGTGCCAGGCAATGGCTTCCCCCTCGCGATCCAAGTCGGTTGCGAGATAGATGGTGTCAGCATCCTTGGCGAGCCGGCGCAGCTCCTCGATGACCTTTTCCTTGCCCGGGAGGATCTCGTACTTGGCTTTCCAGCCATGGTCGGGATCGACGCCCATGCGAGCGACCAGCTGCTTGCGCGCCTTTTCTTTCGGCGACAAGGCCGGCGCTTCACCCGCAGCAGCCTTGCCGCGCTTGGCGGCTGGCTCTTTGCTGGCGCTAGCCGAACCGCTGGTGGGCAGGTCTCGGATATGGCCGATACTCGACTTCACCACGTATTCGTTGCCCAAATACTTGTTGATGGTCTTGGCCTTAGCCGGGGATTCCACAATGACCAGCGATTTGCCCATGGATCAGAAAATTCCTGAATTCTAAAAGTGAAAGGCGGTTGGCGCCTGACGCGGCACCGCTATATATAGTGGCTACAAGGTGAGGTCAAGCGCAGAGTCTTGCGCGCACTCAGCTTATGGCTGGTTGAAAAGGCTCGGTTCGGCTTGCACCAAAGCAAAGCGTGGCACCTGTTCGCCGTCAACTTCGACCGACTCCAGGAACATGCTCAAGGGGCGCACCCAAAAGCCGTAATCGCCATACAGGGCTTGGTAGAAGACCACTTCTTCCTCGGTTTCCGAATGCCGCGCAACACTGAACACACGGTACTGCGGACCTTTGTAATGTTGATAGAGCCCAGGTTGTATCGGCATGCTTCGGCCCTCACTCAAATCAGTTCGAAATAAAAAATAAAAAAACCCGCAAAAACAAAAACCGGGGCACTTGGCCCCGGCTTCCGTCAGCGCAACGCTTAAACGCGTTCGAAGACGGTGGAGATGCCTTGGCCGAGACCAATGCACATGGTGGCTACCCCAAGGTTGCCGCCATTTTGCTTCATCACATTAAGCAAAGTGCCGGAGATACGCGCACCGGAGCAACCGAACGGGTGGCCCAGGGCGATCGCGCCGCCGTGCAGGTTAACCTTCTCATTCATCTTGTCGAGCACTTTCAGATCTTTCAGCACTGGCAGGGCCTGTGCGGCAAAAGCTTCGTTAAGCTCGAAGTAGTCGATGTCGGAGATGCTCAGACCCGCACGCTTCAGTGCTTTATGTGTGGCCGGTACTGGACCATAGCCCATGATTGCCGGGTCCACACCTGCCACTGCCATCGAGCGGATCACCGCCATAGGCTGGATGCCCAGGTCCTGTGCGCGCTGCGCCGACATCACGATCATGCACGAGGCACCATCGGTGATCTGCGACGAAGTACCGGCGGTCACGGTGCCGCCCTTCGGGTTAAACGCTGGCTTCAACGCCGCCAGGCTTTCCAGGGTGGTTTCCGGACGAATGGTTTCGTCGTAGTCGAAGGTTTTCAGGAAACCGTTCTCGTCATACCCCTGCATCGGGATGATTTCGTCCTTGAACTTGCCTTCCAAAGTCGCCTTGTGGGCGAGTTGGTGGGAGCGCACGCCGAAAGCGTCCTGCTGTTCGCGAGTGATGCCGTGCATCTTGCCCAGCATTTCCGCGGTCAGGCCCATCATGCCCGAAGCTTTTGCCGCGTACAGCGACATGTGCGGGTTCGGATCGACACCGTGCATCATGCTCACGTGGCCCATATGCTCGACGCCACCAACCACGAAAACGTCACCGTTGCCGGTCATGATCGCTTGCGCAGCAGTGTGCAGGGCACTCATCGACGAGCCACACAGGCGGCTGACGGTCTGGCCGGCCGAGGTATGCGGGATCTGGGTCATCAGCGACGCCATGCGCGCGATGTTCCAGCCCTGCTCCAGGGTCTGGTTCACACAGCCCCAGATCACGTCTTCGACTTCGCTCGGGTCGACCTTGACGTTGCGTTCCAGCAATTTGCTGATCAGGAACGCCGACATGTCTTCGGCGCGGGTGTTGCGGTGCATGCCGCCCTTGGAGCGGCCCATCGGAGTACGACCGAAGTCGACAATCACGACGTCTCTTGGATTCAAGCTCATAAAATTTCACTCTCGCTCAAAAGTTGGGACGCTTAACCGAAGAACCGTTGGCCGGTTTTGGCCATTTCACGCAGTTTTGCGGTCGGGTGGTACAGCGCGCCCAAATCAGCGTACTGGTCAGCCAGGGCAACGAACTCTGCCACACCGATCGAATCGATGTAGCGCAGCGCACCGCCACGGAATGGAGGGAAACCGATACCGTAGACCAGACCCATGTCGGCTTCGGCGGCGGTTTCGACAATGCCGTCTTCCAGGCAACGCACGGTTTCCAGGCACAGCGGGATCATCATCCAGTTGATGATGTCTTCGTCGGTGACTTCGCGCTGTTCAAAGACGATTGGCTTGAGCACTTCCAGTACCGACGGATCGGCGACCTTCTTCTGCTTGCCGCGCTTGTCGGTCTCGTAGGCGTAGAAGCCCTTGCCGTTCTTCTGGCCCAGGCGCTTGGCTTCGTAGAGCACGTCGATCGCCGAACGACGGTCGTCTTTCATGCGGTCCGGGAAGCCTTCTGCCATCACGTCACGACCGTGGTGGCCGGTGTCGATGCCGACCACGTCCATCAGGTACGCCGGGCCCATTGGCCAGCCGAACTTTTCC
The DNA here is from genome assembly GCF_059716155.1 of Pseudomonas sp. LBUM1649. Taxonomy (NCBI): domain Bacteria; kingdom Pseudomonadati; phylum Pseudomonadota; class Gammaproteobacteria; order Pseudomonadales; family Pseudomonadaceae; genus Pseudomonas; species Pseudomonas sp. LBUM1649. Next base: position 1,951,702 of record NZ_CP166807.1, on the reverse strand, counting down.
ATGACCTTGTCGATACGCACGAAGTCCACACCGGCGCTGACCAGCTTGGCGAAACCGCCGAAGTACGGGAACAGGACGCGGTTGACCAGGAAGCCCGGGCAATCGTTGACGACGATCGGGTTCTTGCCCATTTTCTTGGCGTAGGCAACGGTGGTGGCCACGGCCAGTTCGCTGGACTTCTCGCCACGGATCACTTCCACCAGCGGCATCATGTGCACCGGGTTGAAGAAGTGCATGCCGACGAAGTTTTCCGGACGCTTGAGGGCCTTGGCCAGCAGGCTGATAGAAATGGTCGAGGTGTTCGAGGCGAGGATGGTGTCCTCTTTGACCTTGTCTTCGACTTCGGCCAGAACGGCTTGCTTGACCTTAGGGTTCTCGACGACCGCTTCAACCACCAGGTCCACGTGACCGAAATCACCGTAGGACAGGGTCGGACGAATACCGTTGAGCACTTCAGCCATTTTCGCCGCAGTCATGCGGCCCTTGTCAACGCGGCCCACCAGCAGCTTGGCGGCTTCGGCCAGACCTTGCTCGATACCGTGCTCGTTGATGTCCTTCATCAGGATCGGCGTGCCTTTGGAAGCCGACTGATAAGCGATACCGCCACCCATGATGCCGGCGCCCAGAACGGCGGCCTGCTTCACATCCTTGGCGATTTCGTCATAGGCCTTGGCCTTTTTCTTCAGTTCCTGATCGTTCAGGAACAGGCCGATCAGGCTCTGTGCAGCCGAAGTCTTGGCCAGTTTGACGAAACCGGCAGCTTCGATTTCCAGGGCCTTGTCACGACCGAAGTTCGCGGCTTTCTGGATGGTCTTGATCGCTTCGACCGGGGCCGGGTAGTTCGGGCCAGCCTGGCCTGCCACGAAACCCTTGGCGGTTTCGAAAGCCATCATTTGTTCGATAGCGTTCAGCTTGAGTTTTTCAAGCTTCGGCTGGCGCTTGGCCTTGTAATCGAACTCGCCGGAAATGGCGCGTTTGATCAGTTCCAGGGCGGCATCCTGCAGTTTTTCAGGGGCAACCACGGCATCGACGGCACCGACTTTCAGTGCGTCTTCCGGACGGTTTTCCTTGCCGGCGGCAATCCACTCGATGGCGTTGTCGGTACCGATCAGGCGCGGCAGACGAACGGTACCGCCGAAGCCCGGGTAGATGCCCAGCTTGACTTCCGGCAGACCGATCTTGGCCTTGGTCGACATGACGCGGTAGTCCGCTGCCAGGCACATTTCCAGACCGCCACCCAACGCGATGCCATTGATCGCGGCGACAGTCGGGACGTTGAGGTCTTCGAAATCGCTGAAAATCTTGTTGGCTTCGAGGTTGCCAGCCACAAGCTCTGCATCCGGCAGCTTGAAGTTGTCGACGAATTCGGTGATGTCGGCGCCGACGATGAATACGTCCTTGCCACTGCTGACGATCACACCCTTGATCGAAGCATCTGCCTTGATGGCGTCCACGGCCTGACGCAGTTCGTTCAGGGTTAGACGGTTGAACTTGTTGACGGACTCACCCTTGAGGTCGAACTTCAGTTCGACGATGCCACTTTCAAGAGCCTTAACCGTGATGGCTTTACCTTCGTAAATCATCAACTGGATCTCCACGATATGGAAGCTGAACAGTACACGTCGGACGCAGGCGGATGGCTGGCAGGGACGTCTATCGTCAATGCTACGCCTATCCACCCGGCACACCCGCCAACGCGATAGTCGGGATTCTGTAGGAGCGGTTTGTAAGACAAACGCTCAATTCATACGCCCGTTTGATTTGGGGTACGCCACCTTCACGGAATTTCCGACAATTGTCAATCGCCCAAAATGCGGGTTGAAATATGACTTTTCGGTCATTTCTGTAAGACGAAGGCCTGCAACAGCTGTTGCATGAGCAGCCATTCATAGGATCAATCATTAGAAAATTCGCCCTAATTCGCGGCAATCTGTGCCTGACCGGCTACGCTGGCGGAACCTGGGGAATAAATTGAACGCTTTTGGCGAATGCCCAGCGTAATATCAGCCCAAACCGAATTACCGGCCTGCCTGGCCAACCCCGCCCGATGACGTTGTCGGGCTTTTTATTACCTGCGAAAAAGTGCGGTCGACGCTTGATCGCTCGCGATGAACCCTTGTAGGAGCGAGCATGCTCGCGAAGAACCTGAGAGCGCCGCGGGGTGTCAGGTGTCCAACGTCATCGTTGACGACCATCGCGAGCGGGCTCGCTCCTACAGGGAATCGGTTTCAGGCCAGCGCTTTGAGGGTGGCATCGATATTTTGCAAAACGGTCACCTCACCCTTCTCACCCCAATACAGGGTGATCATCTGCTTGTCGGCCTCGACCTTGTAGACGTTGTCTGGCAACTTTTCGAAATGATTGAGCAGCGCGGGATCTTCGCAGGGTTCCTGCCACTGATTGACCCACAGACCCGGTGATTTTTGCCAGTAACTCCAGCACGCCGGTTGATTGCCCCGGCGTGGTCGATGGTACTGCGCGCAAGGGTTTGGTGGCTCCTGACTGAGCCAGTGCGGCCACTCCTGAGGCGCCAGCTGCATGGCCAGGCCAATGCGTCGCGCCTCCATGCGCAGGGCCATGCGCCCGCTCTGATGGCGCGAGGGTCGCAGCCATGCCAAGGGGCTCAGCACCACCAGCAGGATTGACACCACTATCCAGACCGTCATATCTGTACTCCCGATTCTTGATGAGCACATTGAGCCACTTTGGAACCAATGCGCTTGAAACCAGCCATACTTACCAAGATTGCATTCCTCAGGAGGAGCACCTCATGCCCTACAACCACATTCTGGTCGCTGTAGATCTAACCGAAGAGTGCGACCCTGTAATCCACCGTGCCCGCGAGCTGTCGGTGAGCAATGGGGCGAAATTGTCCCTGGTGCATATCGTCGAGCCAATGGCCATGGCCTTTGGTGGCGATGTGCCAATGGACCTGTCACAACTGCAACAACAGCAGTTCGACCAGGCCAAGGAGCGTCTCGATCGTTTGATCCTGAAATACCCTGAGCTCTCCAGGGAATACAGCCACTTGACCTACGGCCAGCCACGCCAGGAAATTCATCACCTGGCCAAGGAGCAAGGGTGCGACATGATCGTGGTCGGCAGTCACGGCCGCCATGGCCTGGCACTGCTGCTGGGCTCCACCGCCAACGACGTCCTGCACGGCGCGCCTTGCGATGTGCTTGCAGTACGCCTGCAAAGCAAAAGCTGATAACACAGCCCCCCTGTAGGAGCGAGCCTGCTCGCGAAGAACCTGAGAGCGCCACGGGGTGTCAGGCTCCCCGTGTCATCGTTGACGACCATCGCGAGCAGGCTCGCTCCTACAGGGGTATTGCATTGCATATGAAAAGCCCGGCGTTCACATATGTGAAGCCGGGCTTTTTTATTGCAGGATCAATCAGGCATCCAGCTCGGCCCAGCGCTCGACCATGATGTCGAGTTCAGCCTGCAACTGCGCCAGCTGCGCGATCACCGCAGCGGTTTCCGCAGCCGGACGCAGGTAGAAGCCGGCATCAGCCATCTGCCCCTCAAGCGCAACGATCTGCTGTTCCATGGCTTCGATCTGCCCCGGCAACGCTTCCAGCTCTCGCTGCACCTTGTAGCTGAGCTTCTTCTTCGCCACCGGCGCTTCGACCGCCGCCGCAACAGGCGCAGACTCGGCCTTGACCACAGCGGAGTTCAGGTCGGCTTTGCCGGATTTGCTCTCGGTCACGCCCAACAGGCGCGGTGAACCGCCCTGACGCAGCCAGTCCTGATAACCACCGACGTACTCGCGAACCTTGCCTTCACCCTCGAAGACCAGGGTGCTGGTGACCACGTTGTCGAGGAATGCCCGGTCGTGGCTGACCATCAGCACGGTGCCGTTGAAGGTCAGCAAGACCTCTTCGAGCAGTTCGAGGGTTTCCACGTCGAGGTCATTGGTCGGTTCGTCGAGCACCAGCAGGTTCGCCGGCTTGCTGAACAGCTTGGCCAGCAACAGGCGGGCACGCTCACCACCGGACAGCGCCTTGACCGGCGTGCGGGCACGCTGCGGGCTGAACAGGAAGTCGCCGAGGTAGCTCAGCACGTGGCGGCTCTGGCCGTCGATATCGATGAAGTCGCGACCTTCGGCGACGTTGTCGATCACGGTCTTTTCCAGATCCAGCTGGTGGCGCAACTGGTCGAAGTAGGCGACGTCGATCTTCGTCCCCTCTTCCACCTTGCCACTGGTCGGCTGCAAGCCGCTGAGCATCAACTTCAGCAGCGTGGTCTTGCCGGTGCCGTTGGCGCCGAGCAGGCCGATGCGGTCGCCGCGCGTCAACACCATCGAGAAATCCTTGATCAGGAACGGGCCGCCCGGGTGCGCGAAGCTCACGTTCTCGAGGACCATCACCTGCTTGCCCGACTTGTCAGCGGTGTCCAGCTGAATGTTGGCCTTGCCGGTGCGCTCACGACGCTCGCTACGCTCAACGCGCAGGGCTTTCAGGGCACGCACGCGACCTTCGTTACGGGTACGACGGGCCTTGATGCCCTGGCGAATCCACACTTCTTCCTGGGCCAGCTTCTTGTCGAACAGCGCGTTGGCGGTGGCTTCGGCGGCCAGCTCGGCTTCTTTATGCACCAGGAAACTGGCGTAGTCGCCGTTCCAGTCGATCAGGCCACCGCGATCCAGTTCCAGGATGCGGGTCGCCAGGTTCTGCAGGAAGGAACGGTCGTGCGTGATGAACAGCACGGCGCCCTGGAAATCCTTCAGCGCTTCTTCCAGCCAGGCGATTGCACCGATGTCCAGGTGGTTGGTCGGTTCGTCGAGCAGCAGCAGGTCCGGCTCGGACACCAGGGCCTGGGCCAGCAGGACACGACGACGCCAGCCACCGGACAACTCGGCGAGAGTCTTGTCGGCCGGCAACTGCAGGCGACTCAGGGTGCTGTCGACCAGGGTCTGCAAACGCCAGCCGTCGCGGGCTTCGAGGTCGTGCTGGACGTGCATCAGCTTGTCCAGGTCGGCATCGGTGACGATGTTCTGGCTCAGGTGGTGATATTCGGCGAGCAACGCGCCAACACCGTCCAGGCCTTCGGCAACCACGTCGAACACTGTCCGCTCGTCGGCTACCGGCAATTCTTGCGGCAATTCGCCAATCTTGAGCCCGGGTGCGCGCCAAACCGAGCCGTCATCGGGCTTCTGGTCGCCCTTGACGAGCTTCATCATGCTGGACTTGCCAGTGCCGTTGCGGCCGATGATGCACACCCGCTCTCCACGGGCGATCTGCCAGGACACCTTGTCCAACAACGGCATAGCGCCGAAAGCAAGGGACACATCGCTGAATTTGAGCAGGGTCATGAGCTTCTCCAAAAACCGGGCGCGCATTCTACCTGAAACGGGGCCTCAGCAGGCCGGCAATTTCACCCTGGCAACACTCTGCACGACAAATGTTGCGAACTGATGCAGACAGGTCGGCAAAGCTTTCGCCCGTTGCTGGCAAAAGGCTAAGCTACGGATAATTCAGTGTGGGCATCGCCAGCACTTATCGTGTTTTTTCTGTCCGGACGTCTCATGCGCAGTCGCCTTCTCAATCTTTTGTCGTGTTTTTTACTTTCTGCCGCTGCCGTTCAGTCCGTCCAGGCGGTGGACCTGTCCACCCAACGCCAGTACTACGATGAAGCCAAGCGCGCCCTGGCCAAGGGCGACACTGGCCCATATTTCCGTTACAGCCAGGCCCTGGCCGACTATCCGCTGGAGCCGTACCTGGCCTACGACGAACTGACCGCGCGGCTGAAAACCGCGAGCAATGCCGAGATCGAGAAGTTCCTCGCCGAACACGGCGACCTGCCCCAGGCCAACTGGATGAAGCTGCGCTGGTTGCGCTGGCTGGCCGAACGCGGCGACTGGGCAACGTTCGTCAAGTATTACGACCCCAAGATGAACTTCACCGAACTGGACTGCCTGAACGCGCAGTACCAGATCAGCCACAACCTCAAGACCGAAGGTTATGCCAACGCCAACAAGCTTTGGCTGACCGGCAAAACGCAACCGGCGGCGTGTGACGCCCTGTTCGGCATGTGGGCCGCCGAAGGCCAGTTGACCGAGCAGAAGCGCTGGGAACGCACCAAGCTTGCCGCCCAGGCGCGCAACTACCCACTGGCCAACAGCCTGGTCAATGGCTTGACCACCCTCGCCCCGCGTGGCCGCCTGCTGATCGATGTGGCCCAGAAGCCGGAGCTGCTCAATTCGCCGTCGCGCTTCACCCCGGCCGACGAACCAATGTCGGACATTGTCAGCCTCGGCCTGCGCCGTCTCGCCCGCCAGGACCCGGACAGGGCCATGAGCCTGCTCGACGGTTATGCCAGCAGCATGCACTTCTCCCGCGATGAAAAAGTGGCCATCGCCCGGGAAATCGGGCTGACCCTGGCGCGACGTTTTGACAGCCGCGCGCTGGACATGATGACCAAATACGACCCGGAACTGCGCGACAACACGGTGTCTGAATGGCGCATGCGTTTGTTGCTGCGCCTGGCGCGCTGGGACGATGCCTACCAATTGACTCGTCGCCTGCCCCAGGACCTGGCCACTACCAACCGCTGGCGCTACTGGCAGGCCCGCAGCCTGGAACTGGCGCAACCGCAGAACCCCGAAGCGCAAACCCTCTATAAAGGCCTGGCTCGCGAGCGGGATTTCTATGGTTTCCTCGCCGCCGACCGTTCGCAGTCGCCGTATTCGCTGAACAACAAACCGCTGGTGCTCAGCCAGGCGCTGATCAACAAGGTGCGCAATACCCCCGGCATACGTCGCGCCCTGGAGTTTCATGCCCGCGGGCAGATCGTCGACGGTCGCCGCGAGTGGTATCACGTCAGCCGCCACTTCAGTCGCGACGAAATGGTCGCCCAGGCAAAACTGGCCTACGACCTGAAATGGTATTTCCCGGCGATTCGTACCATCAGCCAGGCACAGTACTGGGACGACCTGGACATTCGCTTCCCGATGGCCCACCGCGAAACCCTGGTCCGTGAAGCCAAGGTCCGCGGCCTGCATTCCAGCTGGGTATTTGCTATCACCCGCCAGGAAAGCGCCTTCATGGAAGATGCCCGCTCCAGCGTCGGCGCCAGCGGCTTGATGCAATTGATGCCGGGAACCGCCAAGGAAACCGCACGCAAGTTCAGCATTCCGCTGGCCTCGCCGCAGCAAGTGTTCAACCCGGACAAGAACATCCAGCTCGGCGCGGCCTACCTGAGCCAGGTCCACAGCCAGTTCAACGGCAACCGCGTCCTCGCTTCCGCCGCCTACAACGCAGGCCCGGGCCGCGTGCGCCAGTGGCTGCGCGGTGCCGATCACCTGAGCTTCGACGTCTGGGTGGAAAGCATCCCGTTCGACGAAACCCGCCAGTACGTGCAGAACGTGCTGTCGTATTCGGTAATTTACGGCCAGAAACTCAACTCGCCACAACCACTGGTGGATTGGCATGAGCGGTATTTCGACGACCAATAACAGGCGGCCTGGCCAGCTTCTTTCAGCCGCTCTCACCTGTAGGAGCGAGCATGCTCGCGATGGAGCCGAGAGCACCGCGGGGTGTCAGGCTTCCAGCGTTATCGTTGACGACCATCGCGAGCATGCTCGCTCCTACAGTGGCTGTGCATTACAGCCAGATGGCATCCCATAGCGGGTAGTCACCCACGTGAGATACCAGTCCGGCCCGCAGAGGGTTGGCGATAATGTACCGGGCCGCGGCTTTTAGATCCTCCTCGTGCCGCAGGGCCCGGTCGAAGTAACCTTTTTGCCATACGGGGGCACACTGGCCTCGCCTCAAATTGATGAGGCGTGCACAGCGAGCTTTGGTGGCTTGCATCAGTTTTGGCAGATCACCGTTATGCAATTCAACCAGCCAATGAAAGTGATCCGGCATGACTACCCAGGCTATAGACGTTGCGTTGCCCGTTTCCTGAGCTCTTCTGAACTCGTTCACTACCAAGCGACCAACATACAAATCCTGGAAGAGCGGTTGTCGGTCATGGGTGACTGCTGTCAGCAGATAGATGCGTCCGGATTCCGAGTGGCGGCCGGTGCGTAAGCGGTGGGCTTTCGGGGTGTTTGACATTCCGTTGTCCTCTTCGGTGGCTGGAAGAGAAACGGTAGGCGTGGGGCGGGAGGTTGTCGCTTCGGCTGTGGATCAGAATATGTCTTGCACCCTGGAGCGAGCATGCTTGCAATGAACCCAAGAACGCCGCGGGGTGCCAGGCTTCCAGCGTTATCGTTGACGACCATCGCGAGCATGCTCGCTCCTACCGGTGGTCCGGTGGTTGATCGCAGGAACGGCTTGAAGCTCTTGTAGGAGCGAGCATGCTCGCGATGAACCCGAGAACGCCGCGGGGTGTGAGGCTTCCAGCGTTATCGTTGACGACCAACGCGAGCATGCTCGCTCCTACGGTGGTCCGGTGGTTGATCGCAGGAACGGCTTGAAGCTCTTGTAGGAGCGAGCATGCTCGCGATGAACCCGAGTACGCCGCGGGGTGCCAGGCTTCCAGCGTTATCGTTGACGACCATCGCGAGCATGCTCGCTCCTACGGTGGTCCGGTGGTTGATCGCAGGAACGGCTTGAAGCTCTTGTAGGAGCGAGCATGCTCGCGATGAACCCGAGAACGCCGCGGGGTGTGAGGCTCCCAGCGTTATCGTTGACGACCAACGCGAGCATGCTCGCTCCTACGGTGGTCCGGTGGTTGATCGCAGGAACGGCTTGAAGCTCTTGTAGGAGCGAGCATGCTCGCGATGAACCCGAGTACGCCGCGGGGTGTCAGGCTTCCAGCGTTATCGTTGACGACCATCGCGAGCATGCTCGCTCCTACAGGAATCGTGCCACAGCCTGCTTGCCAAGCTGGGTCAATCGGTATTTTTGAACCGGACTGTTTGGCGTCTCAGGGTCGGTCATTTCAATCAGAGAGCCGGCCAACGCAGGCCTGAGATAGTTGGCCCGAAAAGTGGCCTTGTGCGCCAAACCCACCTCAGCCATCAAGTCGCTTATTTTAAGCTGGCCTTTTACATGCAACACGGAAAGCAGTCTTCCTACTGGGTCGGTTACTGGGTCGGTTACTGGGTCGGTTACTGGGTCGTTTACTAGGTCGGTTACTGGCTCACCGAGTGCCGCTTCCGCAAGTGCAACGCTCAATGCCTGCAACATGAACTCAACGAAAGGCGTGGATTCGGCTAACTGATCAGCTGTCGACAACGCTGCGTAATAAGCGTCCTGCTGCTCTCGAACCACCGCTTCGACTGGCAGGTAAGACAACACCGGCCGCCATTGGCTGAGTATCAGTGTTTGCCAAAGACGCCCCATGCGCCCATTACCATCGGCGAAGGGATGAATGAACTCGAACTCGTAATGAAACACACAGCTAGTGATCAGTGGGTGCCAATCAGAAGCCCCGAGCCACGCCAGCAAGTCATCCATCAAATGCGCAATGGGGCTCGGCGGGGGCGCCATGTGGACCAGTCTGTCGCCGCGGTAGATCCCCACGCCGGCTCGACGAAACTGTCCGCAGTCGTCGATCAAACCGCCCATCAGCAGCTCATGGGCACGAAGCAAATCGGCGCGGCTGGCCGGTTGCCAACCAGGCATGGCTTCATAGGCCGCAAAGGCATTGCGCACCTCCTGGATTTCCCGAGGCAATCCCAATACCCGTTGCCCGGCCAGAACAGCAGTGACCTGCTCAATGCTAAGGGTGTTGTTCTCGATGGCCAGGGAAGCCTGAATTGTTCGAATCCGGTTGCTACGACGTAACTGAGGCGTTTGCAGGCGCTCGTCCATCGCCGTTAGCTGTCCGATCTGTTCGCTGATTCCGGCGATCAGCGACAGGATTTTCGGCGTCAGAGTCAACGGTGGTTGATAGCGGCCCATATCCTCATCCAGTCTCATTCTCAGGCCGACATAATGCCCCAATCCGTCAGCATTCAGCAGCCCCGATTCATGCCGCTTCATGCCCATCACTGAACTGCAACGCCGCCAACCGCGCATACAACGCATTGTTCGCAATCAGCGACTGGTGCGTCCCCACCGCCACCAGTTTCCCCTGATCCATCACCGCAATGCGATCGGCATTTTTCACCGTGGCCAGGCGGTGGGCGATGACCAGGGTGGTGCGGTTTTTCATCAGGCTCGGCAATGCCTGCTGGATCAGGTGTTCGCTTTGGGCGTCGAGGGCGCTGGTGGCTTCGTCCAGTAGCAGGATGGGCGCATCCACCAGCAGCGCGCGGGCGATGGCCAGGCGCTGGCGCTGGCCGCCGGACAAGCCGAGGCCGCCGTCCCCCAGGTGCGTCTGGTAACCGTGGGGCATGGCTTCGATGAAGTCGTGGGCGTAGGCGATTTTTGCCGCCTCCCGGACTTCGGCCAGGGTCGCCGTCGGGTTGCCGTAGCGCAGGTTGTCTTCGATGCTGCCGAAAAACAACGCCGGAGTTTGCGAGACCAGGGCGAAGCAGCGCCGCAGGTCCAGTGGATCGAGTTGGGTCAGGGGCACGCCATCGAGCAGGATGCGCCCAACGGCTGGGTCGTAAAAGCGCAGCAACAGGTCATACACCGTCGATTTGCCGGCCCCGGACGGCCCGACCAGCGCCAAAGTTTCCCCGGCCTGGATGGTCAGGCTCAGGCCGTCGACGGCGTAAGTTTCGGGGCGCGAGGGGTAGCAAAAGCGCACGTCCTGCAACACCAGGTCCCCCCTCACCCGCTCGGGCAAGGTCACCAGGCCAGTGGTCGGTGGCTGGATGATGTTCTGCGCACGCAGCAACTCGGCGATCCGCTCTGCCGCGCCCGCCGCGCGTTGCAACTCGCCGATCACCTCACTCAGGGTGCCGAACGCACTGCCGACGATCAGGCTGTAGAAGACAAACGCCGCCAGCTCACCCGCGGAAATCCGCCCGGCAATCACGTCCATGCCGCCGACCCAGAGCATCACGCCGACGGCGCCCAACACCAGCAAGATCACCAGGGTAATCAGCCAGGCCCGCTGGAAAATACGCTTGCGCGCGGTGTCGAACGCCTCTTCCACGGTGACCGCGAACCGTTGTTCATCCTGGGCCTGGTGGTTGTAGGCCTGCACGGTCTTGATCTGGCCCAGGGTCTCGGACACATAGCTGCCGATATCGGCAATCCGGTCCTGGCTCAGGCGCGACAGGCTGCGTACCCGTCGGCCGAAAATCAGGATCGGCGCGATCACCAGCGGCAAGGCAATCACCACGATGCTGGTGAGCTTGGGATTGGTGACAAACAGCAGGACGATCCCGCCGATCACCATCAGCAAGTTGCGCAAGAAGAGTGACAAGGAGGAGCCGATCACCGATTGCAGCAGCGTGGTATCGGCGGTTAGTCGCGACTGGATCTCGGAGCTGCGGTTGTCCTCGTAGAACCCCGGGTGCAGGTAGATCAGATGATTGAACACCCGGCGGCGGATGTCGGCGACGCAACGCTCGCCGATCCACGACACCAGGTAAAACCTTGCAAAGGTGCCGAGCGCCAGGCCGATCACCAGCAGCATGAACAAACCGATGGACTGGTTAAGCAAATGCGGCGACTGGGTCATGAACCCCTGGTCCACCAGCAGGCGAATGCCCTGCCCCATGGACAAGGTAATGCCCGCCGTGACGACCAGGGCGAACAGGGCACCCAGCGCTTGCCAGCGATAAGGGGCGATGAAACGACTGGCCAGGCGAATCGCACGACGGTGACGAACAGTGAGCATTTGCATCATCCACAACGGAGCCATTGATAGGACCAGCGTACACCGACCAATAAGGTGCAACGGCTGAATCAGAATGAGTCAGGTTAATTATGACCGTGCAGTCTAGTACCTAGACATTATTGGTCTAAAGTTGCGGTAGCCAGGTCGGGCTATTTCTGGTCGACTGGCGGTGCCGTTCAGGAGCGATCGCAGGGAGTTGTCACAGCCTGGTCACCTGACGGTTCTAAACTAGGCACACAACCTGATGAGGAGACAGGCAATGTCCTTGCAAAACCGCAGCGATGACAAGATTGAAGTGATTCGCACGCAGCCAGACCAGTCTCTGGGGTGCTCGATAATCGATGAACAGGGCCGCGAAGTACCGATCACTGAAAACATGATCCAGAAAGCGTGCAGCGAACTGGAGAAGCGATTGGTCAAGCCTGCCGAACAAAAGTGATGTAACCACCGTCTTCATTGACCCGGCCCTTGAGGGCCGGGTTTTTTAATGCCTGATCTTCAGATAGCCGTCGCGCCAAGCGCCGCAACGATCTGCTGCAACACCGGCGCATCCCTATCGATCCTCACCTGCAACCCGTCGATCTCCCGTCGCGACGCATACTGCTTGCGCAACACATCGAACGCCGCACGCTGCTCCTTCACACTGCCCACAAGGCTACGGCGAAAATCAGCATCGTCACGGCGCGGGTCGTACACGCCACGGCACAACATCGCCAGGGCCCAGGCCGGATCGGTGTCAGCACTCAAGGTCACCTGCGACAGCCAGGGCGCCGGCAGCAAGTCGTTCAGGCTGATCTGGGGCGCTTGCCCGAGGAACTCGCAGTACGCCTGATAGATCTGCGCAGTTCCGCGCTGCCTGCCATCGAGGCTGTACCCGGCAATGTGCGGCGTGGCCAGCACGCAGAGTTCGGCCAGGGCCACATCGACTTCGGGCTCGCCCTCCCAGACATCGAGTACCGCCTGCAGGTCTTCGCGCTGCAGCAGCACCTCACGCAGGGCGCTGTTGTCCACCACCGGGCCACGGCTGGCGTTGATCAGCCAGGTGCCGGGCTTGAGCCGGTTCAGGCGGCGCTGATCGAACAGGTGCCAGGTCGGCTGGGCACCCTGCCGGGTCAGCGGGGTGTGCAGGCTGATGACGTCGCACTGCTCGATGATCTGCTCAAGGCTGACGTAATCGCCCCCTTCAGCGGCCTGGCGTGGCGGATCGCAGACCAGGACCTTCCAGCCCAGGCCCTGCAGGACCTTGACCAGTCGACCACCCACCTCACCGGCACCGACCACGCCGTAGGTGCGCTGGGTCAGGTCGGCGCCTTCGATTTCAGCCAGGGTCAGCAGGCTGCCAAGCACGTAGTCGACCACGCCCCGGGCGTTGCAGCCCGGCGCGCTGGACCAGGTGATGCCGGCCTGCTGAAAGTATTCCAGGTCCAGGTGATCGGTGCCGATGGTGCAGGTGCCGACAAAGCGCACCTTGCTGCCTTCGAGCAACGCACGGTCGACGCGGGTGACCGAACGCACCAGCAGCACATCGGCCTGTTCGACGGTGGCGCGGTCGATGGAACGCCCTGGCACCCGGCGGATTTCACCGAACGTTTGGAAGAAGGCGTCGAGCAGGGGGATATTTTCGTCGGCAACAATCAGCATGTCAGGCTCCTTTGGCGGATCGGCAGTGTAGGCGTAGACGTGGCCCGACGCCTAGCACGCATCTTGTGGGTTGTAGGCTGTAGGAGCGAGCATGCTCGCGATGAACCCGAGAACGCCGCGGGGGTGTCAGGCTTCCAGCGTCATCGTTGACGTCCATCGCGAGCAGGCTCGCTCCCACAAAGGGAAAAGGGGGGCGGGATTACAAATCCCCAACACAGTCTTTTCCTGACCGCTGCGTCAACGCGTAGAATGCGCACCCGCGCATCAAAAAACTTTGGACGTTTTGCCCTTGAACTCCGTGATTGACCACACTGCCAGCCCTTCCCTCTCCCGCCCCGCCCGGGTTCGCCTCGAGCTGAAAAACCTGCTCGGCCTGGCCTTGCCGATCATGATCGCGCAGCTGGCCACCACAGCAATGGGCTTCGTCGATGCGGTGATGGCCGGTCGGGTCGGGCCGCGCGACCTGGCGGCGGTGGCGCTGGGCAACTCGATCTGGGTGCCAGTGTTCCTGCTGATGACCGGCACCCTGCTGGCCACCACGCCGAAAGTCGCCCAGCGCTTCGGTGCCGGCACCCACAGCGAGATCGGTCCGATCGTGCGTCAGGCGCTGTGGCTGGCCTTGGTGGTGGGCCTGATGGCGACCGGCATGCTGCTGTGCGCCGAACCGATCTTGCGCGTGATGAAGGTCGATCCCGAACTGATCGGCCCCTGCATGCAGTACCTGCACGGCATCGCCAGCGGCCTGCCCGCGGTCGCGCTCTACCATGTGCTGCGCTGCTTCAGTGATGGCCTGGGTCGCACCCGACCGGCGATGGTCCTGGGCCTGTGCGGCCTGGCGCTGAACATTCCCCTGAACTACGTGTTCATCTATGGGCACTTCGGCGTGCCGGCCATGGGTGGCGTCGGTTGCGGCTGGGCCACGGCGATCGTGATGTGGGTGATGGCCCTGGGCATGGCCGGTTGGGAGCGCTGGGCGCCGGCATATCAATCGAGCCAGCTGTTCAGCCGTTTCGACTGGCCGCAATGGTCGGTGATCAAGCGCCTGCTGGGCATCGGCCTGCCCATCGGCATTGCCGTGTTCGCCGAGTCGAGCATCTTCGCGGTGATCGCCCTGTTGATCGGCAGCCTCGGCGCCACCGTGGTCGCCGGGCACCAGATCGCCCTGAACTTCAGCTCGCTGGTGTTCATGATCCCCTACTCCCTGGGCATGGCCGTGACCGTGCGGGTCGGCCAGGCGCTGGGGCGCGAGCAACCCCGTGAAGCGCGCTTCGCCGCGGGCGTCGGCATGGGCACGGCGCTGGCGTACGCCTGTCTCTCGGCGAGCATGATGCTGTTGCTGCGCGAGCACATCGCAACGATCTACACGGCGGACCCGACGGTGATCAAAGTGGCGGCGATGTTGATTGTGTATTCGGCGCTGTTCCAGTTTTCCGATGCGATCCAAGTCACCGCGGCCGGTGCGTTGCGCGGCTATCAGGACACCCGGGTGACGATGATCCTGACGCTGTTCGCGTACTGGGGCATCGGCCTGCCGGTGGGCTACGCCCTCGGCCTGACCGACTGGTTTGGCACGCCAAGCGGCCCGAGCGGCCTGTGGCAGGGCCTGATCGTCGGCCTGAGCTGCGCGGCGCTGATGCTGTCGATCCGCCTGACGCGCAGCGCACGCAAGCGGATTCGCATCAGTCACTCAACCGCGTAAAAAAAATGCCTGCAAATGCATAATGCTGTTCACTTAAGACAATTTTCAGGCAAGCAAGAAATTTGTGGCGAGGGGATTTATCCCCGTTGGGTCGCGAAGCGGCCCTCAGCGTCCATTCAAACTGACCGAGTTGTTCTGAACTACGACTGCTTCGCAGCCGAACGGGGATAAATCCCCTCGCCACAATGTGGGGCACCACGCTTAAGTGAACAGCATTACTGCAATGCAGGCCTTTGTTTCGACATCGATCAAACGGACTTCTTGCGAATCCAGTACAGATAAGTGCCAGCATCTTCATGCTGCCCCACCAGCTCATGGTCGAGAAATACGCAGAACTTGGGGATGTCACGGCGGGTCGACGGATCGGTGGCGATCACCTTGAGCAGGCCGCCAGGCACCAGGTCACGGATGTGCTGGTGCAGCATCATCACCGGCTCCGGGCAATTGAGGCCGGTGGCGTCGAGGGTGCCGTCTACCGGCGTATCAAGCATTTCACTCATGATTCACTCCTGAAACTTGCCGGCATTGTCGCGCATTGCCGGGTGTTCGGTCATCTGTGGCATTACGCCGCCCCCCCTGTAGGAGCGAGCATGCTCGCGAAAAACCCGAGGGCGCCGCGGGGCATCAGGCACCCCGCGTAATCGTTGACGACCATCGCGAGCATGCTCGCTCCTACAGGGAGCCGGGTTGCTAGCGGGACTTGGGTTTCTTCACGTCCAGCCGGCGCAAATGGCAGGTCACTTCTTCACGGTCGTGATACAGCTGCTTGCAGCCTATCTCCACCCGAATCCCCCGCGCCTTGAAACCATCGGCGATGCGCTCGAGCAAGCGCTTCACTTCGGCGTAGCGCTGTTTCATCGGCAGCTTGAGGTTGACCACCGCCTCGCGGCAATGCCCCTCGCCGATCCACTCCTCCAGCATCGCCGCGTTGCGTGCCGGTTTCTCGACGATGTCGCAAACCATCCAGTCCACCGGCTGCTTGGGCTTGAAGGTGAAACCGTCGGCCATCAAATGCTGCACCAGGCCGGTGTCCATCAGACTTTCAGCCATCGGGCCATTATCGATGGCGGTCACCAGCATGCCGCGGTTGACCAACTGCCAGGTCCAGCCGCCGGGCGCAGCACCCAGGTCGACACCGGTCATGTCACTGTGCAGGCGCTCGTCCCACAGGTCCCGCGGGATGAAATGGTGCCAGGCCTCTTCGAGCTTCAAGGTCGAACGGCTCGGCGCCTCGCGCGGGAATTTCAGACGCGGAATGCCCATCGGCCACATCGCCGAGTTGTTCGACTCCGCCAGGCCGACGAACACTTCACGGCCACTCTTGAACGTCAGCAACAAACGCGGCTTGCTCGCATCGTCCACCAGCTTGCCGGCGCCGGTCAGCGCCTTGCGCAGCGGGCCTTCGAATTTCTTGCAGAAGTTCGATAGCTCCTTGCCATCATTGGTGTCGACCACTTCCAGCCACAGGCTGCCGCAGGTCGGAAAACCCGCCAGGTGCGCGAGGATCACGCTGATGCGATCGCTTTCCGGCAGGTCGATGAAGATCCCCCGGGCCCACTGCCGCGGGAAGATCAGATTGGCAAAACGCTGCCCCCGCATCAGGCGCTCGGCGCCGTCTTCTTCGGTGCAGACAAACTCGGCGCAGGCGCTGGCCGCCTTGGCCTTGGCATAACCGGCCACGTTCAGTTGTGCGGCGAGGTCGGAAATCTCGGAGCAGACTTCACCTTCGAAGCCCGGCCGGCAATGCATAAAAAGGGTGTTCATTCTTACTCCTGGGCAGATGGCGAGACATTCAACCACTGCGCGATGCCCAGACTTGCGCTGGCGCAAAGCCTGTCACGAAAACCGGCGCATGATAGCCGACTTCGCAACCTCGGACTTGCCCATAGAGTCCGGTTATTAGCCAGCTACTTGAAACAGGGCTAGGTTTAGTGCTCTGCCCGTTCCCTCAGTCCGTATCCGTGCGGACTCAAAGGAGTGATCGTAATGCCGTCCCTCGATAGCCTGAAGACCCTCAAAACCCTGCAAGTCGACGACAAGCTTTACCACTACTACAGCCTGCCGGAGGCCGCCAGAAGCCTCGGCGACCTGGACGCGCTGCCCATGTCGCTCAAAGTGCTGCTGGAAAACCTGCTGCGCTGGGAAGACGCCAAAACCGTCACCGGCGCCGACCTCAAGGCCATTGCCGCCTGGCTCAAGGAGCGCCGCTCCGACCGCGAAATCCAGTACCGCCCGGCGCGGGTCCTGATGCAGGACTTCACCGGCGTGCCCGCCGTGGTTGACCTGGCCGCCATGCGTGCCGCGATGGCCAAGGCCGGCGGCGACCCGCAGCGAATCAACCCGCTGTCCCCGGTGGACCTGGTGATCGACCACTCGGTGATGGTCGACAAGTTCGCCACCAGCAGCGCCTTCGAACAGAACGTCGACATCGAAATGCAGCGCAACGGCGAGCGATACGCCTTCCTGCGCTGGGGCCAGAGCGCCTTCGACAACTTCAGCGTGGTGCCGCCGGGCACCGGCATCTGCCACCAGGTCAACCTGGAATACCTCGGCCGCACCGTCTGGACCAAGGACGAAGACGGCCGCACCTACGCCTTCCCCGACACCCTGGTCGGCACCGACTCCCACACCACCATGATCAACGGCCTCGGCGTACTCGGCTGGGGCGTCGGCGGGATCGAAGCCGAAGCGGCGATGCTCGGCCAACCGGTGTCGATGCTGATTCCCGAAGTGATCGGTTTTAAACTCACCGGCAAACTCAAGGAAGGCATCACCGCCACCGATCTGGTGCTGACCGTCACCCAGATGCTGCGCAAGAAAGGCGTGGTCGGCAAATTCGTCGAGTTCTATGGCGACGGCCTCGCCGACCTGTCCTTGGCCGACCGCGCGACCATCGCCAACATGGCGCCGGAGTACGGCGCCACCTGCGGCTTCTTCCCGGTGGACGACGTGACCCTGGACTATCTGCGCCTGTCCGGTCGCCCCGACGCCACGGTCAAACTGGTCGAGGCCTACAGCAAGGCGCAAGGCCTGTGGCGCCTGCCGGGCAAGGAACCGCAATTCACCGACAGCCTGGCCCTGGACCTGGCCAGCGTCGAAGCCAGCCTCGCCGGCCCTAAGCGCCCGCAAGACCGCGTCTCGCTGCCAGATGTCGCGCAAGCCTTCAGCGACTTCGTCGGCCTGCAACTCAAACCCACCAGCAAGGAAGAAGGCCGCCTGGAAAGCGAAGGCGGCGGTGGTGTGGCGGTGGGCAATGCGGACATGGCCGGTGAAGTGGACTACGAATTCGAAGGCCAGACGATTCGCCTGAAAAACGGCGCGGTGGTGATCGCCGCCATCACCTCCTGCACCAACACCTCCAACCCGAGCGTGATGATGGCGGCCGGGCTGGTGGCGAAAAAAGCCGTGGAAAAAGGCCTGCGCCGCAAACCCTGGGTAAAAAGCTCGCTGGCCCCAGGCTCGAAAGTGGTCACCGACTACTACAAGGCGGCCGACTTGACGCAGTACCTCGACGCCTTGGGTTTTGCCCTGGTCGGTTATGGCTGCACCACCTGCATCGGCAACTCCGGGCCACTGCCGGAGCCCATCGAAAAAGCCATCCAGAAGGCCGACCTGACCGTGGCCTCGGTGCTGTCGGGCAACCGCAACTTCGAGGGCCGGGTCCATCCGCTGGTGAAAACCAACTGGCTGGCCTCGCCGCCGCTGGTAGTCGCCTATGCCCTGGCCGGCACCGTACGCATCGACCTCAGCCGCGAACCCCTGGGCGAAGACCAGAACGGCAAGCTGGTCTACCTGCGGGACATCTGGCCCAGCAGCCAGGAAATCGCCGAGGCGGTCGAACGGGTCAACACCGCCATGTTCCACAAGGAATACGCCGAAGTGTTTGCCGGCGACGAACAATGGCAAGCCATCAAAGTACCGCAAGCCGCCACCTACATCTGGCAGGACGATTCGACCTACATCCAGCATCCACCGTTCTTCGACGACATCGGCGGCCCGCCACCGGTGGTCAAGGACATCAGCGGCGCGCGCATCCTCGCCCTGCTCGGCGACTCGGTGACCACCGACCACATCTCCCCCGCCGGCAATATCAAGGCCGACAGCCCGGCAGGGCACTACCTGCGCGAGAAAGGCGTGGAGCCGCGAGACTTCAACTCCTACGGCTCACGCCGCGGCAACCACCAAGTGATGATGCGCGGCACCTTCGCCAACATCCGCATTCGCAACGAAATGCTCAGCGGCGAAGAAGGCGGCAACACCTACTACATCCCCACCGGCGAGAAACTGGCGATCTACGATGCCGCCATGCGCTATCAAGCCTCCGGCACCCCGCTGGTGGTGATCGCCGGCCAGGAATACGGCACCGGCTCAAGCCGCGACTGGGCAGCCAAGGGCACCAACCTGCTGGGGATCAAGGCCGTCATTGCCGAAAGCTTCGAGCGCATCCACCGCTCCAACCTGGTGGGCATGGGCGTGCTGCCGCTGCAGTTCAAGCTCGACCAGAACCGCAAGAGCCTGAACCTGACCGGCCGGGAAACCCTGGACATCCTCGGCCTGACCGGCGCCGAACTGACACCGCGGATGAACCTGACGCTGGTCATCACTCGGGAAAACGGCAGCCGGGAAAAAATCGAAGTGTTGTGCCGGATTGATACGCTCAATGAGGTGGAATACTTCAAGTCGGGGGGGATCTTGCATTACGTGCTGCGGCAATTGATTGCGTCGTAAGCGCGGGACTGTAAGTGTTGGTGCATCAGGCGCCGTTGCTTCGGTAACGGCGCCTGACGCCCCCTCACACCCTGCCCCCCACCCTTGTAGGAGGCCAGGCTTGCCGGCGAAGGCGCCCTTACACCCAACCACTAACTCCCGGATGCACCCGGTCCACACTGTGGGGGCTGGCTTGTCGGGTCTCCGCATCGCAGCGATGGCGGCCTGACAGCCAACCAGTCACTCCCGAATGTACCCGATCCACTGTGGGAGCTTCTCGCAGATGCACTCGATCTACTGTAGGAGCGAGGCTTGCCCGCGAAGGCGGCAGCCAACCAGTCACTCGCGAATGTACCCGATCACACTGTGGGAGCTGGCCTGCCAGCGAAGGCGGCCTGACAGCCAACCAATCCCTCCCGGATGTACCCGACCCACTGTAGGAGCAAGGCTTGCCCGCGATGGCGGCATGAAAGCCAACCAATCCCTCCCGGATGTACCCGACCCACTGTGGGAGCTGGCCTGCCAGCGAAGGCGGCCTGACAGCCAACCAATCCCTCCCGGATGTACCCGACCCACTGTAGGAGCAAGGCTTGCCCGCGATGGCGGCCTGAAAGCCAACCAATCCCTCCTGGATGTACCCGACCCACTGTGGGAGCTGGCCTGCCAGCGAAGGCGGCCTGACATCCAACCAATCCCTCCCGGATGTACCCGACCCACTGTAGGAGCAAGGCTTGCCCGCGATGGCGGCCTGAAAGCCAACCAATCCCTCCCGGATGTACCCGACCCACTGTGGGAGCTGGCCTGCCAGCGATGACGGCCTGACAGCCAACCAAACACTCCCGTATGTACCCGACCCACTGTAGGAGCAAGGCTTGCCAGCGATGGCGGCCTGACAACCAACCAATCCCTCCCGGATGTACCCGATCCACTGTAGGAGCAAGGCTTGCCCGCGATGGCGGCCTGACAGCCAACCAATCGCTCGCGTATGTACCCGATCCACTGTGGGAGCTGGCCTGCCAGCGATGACGGCCTGACAGCCAACCAATCGCTCGCGGATGCACCCGATCCACTGTGGGAGCTGGCCTGCCAGCGATGGCGGCCTCACAGCCGACCTGGATCTTGTTGACCGAGTACATATCCATTCCTGCGGTAACGGCCACCTATGGTTTCGCTTTTACAGCGAGTCACTTGGAAGAGCCCCAAGTAACCAAGGGCTCTTGCCCCTGGCGTTCGGTGCCTCGCTAATGCTCGGCATGCCCTCGCTCCGGTCCTGCTCCGTGGGCCCGCCGCGATGGGCCATCCTTGGCCCAGCGCGGCTAACCCGGCATCCATGCCGGGTTGCCCACTGCGCAGAACCTCCACTCGGCCTCTCGACGGGGCAAGGAAGATCAAAAGCCAAAGCAAAAGCGAGGCGGCCGACCGGCCGGCCTGATCTCAGGTGAACGCGTTCCCCTGTAGGAGCCGGCTTGCTGCGGGCGGCGTTCCGACGATGGGGCCCGGAAGACCAACGCAATGTTCAAGGACGCCTTCGCTGGCAAGTCGGAACGATGCACCGCTGGCGTCTACAAGGTGTATGTCGCCCACGCTTAATGAGCTGGCTTGCATACTTTCTGAGGGCAACAGACTTACGCACAAAATGCAGTATTTGAACGAGCCCCATGAAAGACAGGACACCGTTTCCCCCTTACGATAAGGGATAGGCAAACGGTTATGTTTATGACTAACAGCAACGATAAGAGTGGGGAGCTTTTGGGCCAGGAACGGCGGCGCCGCTGGAGCCCAGAGCAAAAACTGGCCATGGTTCGCGAGAGCCTTGAGCCAGGGCAAAGCGTTTCGGTGGTGGCTCGGCGCAACGGCATCAATGCCAACCAGCTGTTCCAGTGGCGCAAGCTTTACCAGGACGGCAGCCTGTCGGCGGTCAGTGCTGGCGAAGCCGTGGTGCCTGCCTCCGAGCTGAGCGATGCGCTCAAGCAGATCCGTGAACTGCAACGGATGCTGGGCAAGAAAACGATGGAAGCAGAAATCCTCAAAGAGGCCGTGGAGATCGCCCGGTCGCGAAAATGGATTGCGCACTCACCCTTGTTGCCGGGGGACGACCAGTGAAGCTGGTCAGCGAATGTCTCGGTGTGGCGCGCTCGCAATTAACGGTTCGAATCAAACAATCGGTATCGCCCAAGGCACGGCGAAGCAGACCTGTGGACGACGCTGAGTTGGTGGTTGAAATCCAACAGCAGGTCAGCGAGTTGCCCAGCTATGGCTACCGTCGTGTCTGGGGATTACTGCGCCGGGAGCGTGAAACCCAGTCGCTGCCGGCGATCAACGTGAAGCGGGTGTACCGAGTCATGCGTGATCACAATCTGTTGCTTGAGCGCCGACTCAAACAGCCCGGCGTGCCACGTCGGCACGAAGGCCGTATTGCGGTGAAAACCAGTGATACGCGGTGGTGCTCGGATGGTTTTGAGTTCCGCTGCGAGGACGGCGCCAAGCTAAGCGTGACCTTCGCCTTGGACTGCTGTGATCGCGAGGCCATCGGCTGGGTCGCGAGCCCGACCGGGTACAGCGGCGATGACATCCGCGATTTGATGCTGGAAAGCGTGGAGAAGCGCTTCGGTGATCAACTGCCCGCCACGCCGGTGCAATGGCTAAGCGACAACGGCTCGGCCTACACCGCCGAACAGACGCGCCTGTTTGCACGGCAGATCGGCTTGCAACCGGTGACCACGCCAGTGCGCAGCCCGCAGAGCAACGGTATGGCCGAGAGCTTCGTGAAGACGATCAAGCGTGACTACGTGGCGCACATGCCCAAGCCGGATCGAGAAACGGCGCTGCGTAACCTGGCCATTGCCTTCGAACACTACAACGAGCAGCATCCGCACAGCGCCTTGAACTATCGCTCACCGAGGGAGTTCAGGCGATTGGCGGCAGCATCAATTTAACAGGGAGTTGGTGTCCGGTTTTGTAGGGGCAAGTCCAGTATTTGCGGGGGGACCACATCCCTGTGCTCAGTGTTCGCGCTATGGAAAGGACCGGTACTTCGTCAATCCACGACTAGTACTCGGTGTCGCCTTCGATTTTGAAATGTTGAACCCAACCTTGTATCGATGTAGCAAGAACCATCAGCGGTACCAGCATCAACAATGTCACGGTAATCATGGGCCAAGTAGTCATGTGCGTTCCCTGATTCAGGATAATCCGCCAGCTCGCCTTCCAAATGAATATCAGGCACCTATAAACATAGTCACAGCCACAGTTCTACACATGCCATGTTAAGGAAAAAAGTCAGGACCTTTCTTGCTGGCTCGCGGGTAAATCTGCCTAAATGCACCACTTAAGGTAGTTCCACCAGTCAATCAGGATGACCCCATGCTCGTACTGCCCTGGCCGTACCTGACATTACTCTCTGCCGGTTATGTTCTTGCTCTCACCTACGGTTATCTGACTGCCCCGGCGATCATTGCGATCATCCTGCTGCTACTCGCCGGATTCGCCGTCCGGCAAAACCGCTTTCGCTATGGCCCCTACCTCGGCCATGCCCTGTTCATCCTTCTCGCCCTCGCCTTGGCCCTCCATTGGTGGCCGGGATTTCACAACGCCAGGATGATCGACCAGGAACGCTTCACCGAGAACGCCGTGCCCTTCTCGATGTACCTCAATCTGGATAAACCGCTGATAGGCTTCTGGCTGTTACTCGTATGCCCATGGATCATCGGCCGCCACTCGTTGACTCAAGCGTTAAAGGCAGGTGCCCTGACCCTGAGCCTGACGGCAATCGTCACATTGGGGGGAGCATGGCTGCTGGGGATCGTCGAGTGGTCGCCGAAATGGCCGCCACAGGCATGGCTGTGGATAAACAACAACCTGCTGCTCGTAACACTGGTAGAAGAAGCGCTGTTTCGCGGCTACCTGCAAGGCGGCCTGAGCCGGCGCTTCCAACACCTGCCCTACGGCGATCACCTTGCCCTGCTGATCGCATCTTTATTATTCGGCTTGGTCCATTGGGGTGCCGGTTGGGAGTGGGTATTGCTGGCAACCTTGGCCGGCGCAAGCTATGGGTTGGCCTATCGATTCGGCGGATTGGCTGCCGCCATCGCTACCCACTTCGGTTTGAATCTGCTCCATTTCGGATTTTTTACTTACCCGATGCTGGCCAGCTGAGCCATTAGTCGTCGCTCAGTCAAAACGCCGTGAACGTTGGCATAAACAGCCGATTATCGGTAGGGAACTACTCAGCTTGACTCCTGTCAGGCACAGCGTTTAACCTCCCGCCCCACGAATGGAAGCGATCTGTCCTACATCGACAGAAAGTCCTCTGAAAATGAATTCAAGCAACGCGTTTACCGCGTCGTTGTGCTGTGCGGTAAACCATCTTGAAGCCTCGTTCCTCTCTGCAAATCAAAAAATCGGTCATCTTTGCCTTGGTGTTGCGCGAAGCGCGCGCACGTATAGGTGAAAGTCGCATGGGTGCTGTGTGGACTTTGCTAGAACCGATTGCTCACCTTTTGATCTTGAGTGTCCTTTTTGCGCTGATTCGGGGCAGAACAGTAGCCGGCCTTGATTTCCCGGTCTTCGTCCTGGTCGGGCTCGCTCCTTTCCTGCTGTTTCGCAATACCGCATTGCGCTTGATGGACAGCCCCAAGGAAAACCGCTCGCTGTTCGCCTACAAGCAAATCAAACCCCTGGACACCTTCATCGCTCGGGTCCTTGTGGAGTTCAGCATCTCCGCCATGGTGTACGCCATCCTGGTGTTCGGTTTCGCCTGGTCTGGCTTCGACATGTCGGTCAAGGCACCTATCCAGTGGGTACTGACCATTCTGCTGGGTCTGCTGTTTGCCTTCGGCCTGGGCATGCTGCTGGCGTTGATCGCTCATGCGATTCCCGGCAGCAAAGTATTTATCCGCATGATGTTCTTCCCGCTGTATTTCATTTCAGGCGTGTTGATCCCGGCTTCCTACCTGCCACACGCCATGCTTCCGCTGCTATTGCTCAATCCGTTCCTGCACTTGCTGGAACTGATCCGCGCCGAGATCTTCCCTTACTACGTGCCCGTCGATGGCGTCTCTCTTGAGTACGTGATCGCTGTCACCCTGGTTTTGTTGTTCGTATCGCTCGGTACATACCGGGTTCGTCGACTGCATTTGATCTCCACCAAGAACGGCTAACCGCAGGCTTACCGTGTTCGAGCTCAGAAATATAACCAAGTCGTACCTGACCCCCAAAGGGCGTCGCCATGTGTTTCGTGACCTGTCGCTGAAGATCCCCGCCGAAAAAAACATCGGCCTGATCGGCCGTAATGGCGCGGGCAAATCGACCCTGGTTCGCCTGTTGGGCGGCGCCGATGTGCCGGACTCCGGCACCATTGCCACCAACAAGAGCATTTCCTGGCCCGTCGGTTTGTCCGGTGGCTTCCAGGGCAGCATGACCGGCCGCGAAAACATCAAGTTCGTCAGCCGCGTCTACGGTGCGGTCGGCGACGCCATGCGTGCAAAGATCGCCTACGTCGAAGACTTCGCCGAGATCGGCAGCTGGATCGACGAACCCGTCAAGACCTACTCCTCCGGCATGCGCTCGCGCCTGGCGTTCGGCCTGAGCATGGCCTTCGACTTCGACTACTACCTAATCGACGAAGTGATGTCGGTGGGTGACGCGCACTTCAAACGCAAGTGCGCCAATGTCTTCGAAGAGCGCCTGCAGAAATCCAAGGTCGTGCTGGTTTCACACAACATGAATGAAATTCAGAAGCTCTGCGACGTCGTACTGCTGGTGCGCGATGGCGGGGTGCAGATCTATGACGATGTCGCCGAAGGCATCAAGGCCTACAACACCTGATCGCCCTGACCGTGGCGTGATTGTTTTATTTCAAGGATGCGTGTGCATATGAGCAGTACGGGTAAATTCAAGGGCTGGCGCCTGACACTGGGGCTGATCGTGGTACCAATGGTACTGGCCATCGTCTACTACAGTTTTTTTGCCGTGGACCGCTATGTCAGCTCCGCGCAAGTGGTGGTACGCCAGGACAGCAACAACCCTGCCGCCCAAATGCCGGGCCTGAGCATGCTGATCAGCGGCGCCAATCCGGCCTCCCGCGAAGAGACCCTTTACCTGCGCGAATACATCGTGTCGATGGACATGATGCAGCTGCTGGAAGACCGCCTGCACTGGGTCGAGCAATACAGCAAGCAACGCAACGACCCGTTCTTCTGGCTGAGCGCCGACACTGAGCGTGAAGACCTGCTCAAGTACTACCAGCGCATGGTCACCGCGCACTATGACGAAACCACCGGCCTGCTCAAGGTTGAAGTTCAAGCCTTCAGCCCGGAACTGGCCGAGCAAATGGTCCAGGTCATTCTCGAAGCCAGCGAGCACTTCGTAAACGAAGTCTCCCATAGCATCGCCCGCGAGCAGATGCGCTTCTCCCAAGGCGAACTGGAAGGCGCGAAAGCGAACTACACCCTGCGCAAGGAAGAGCTGCTGAGCTTCCAGAACCGCAACAAGGTACTGGACGGAAAAAGCTCGGCCCAAGGCCGCGCCAGCATCATCGACACCCTGGAAGGCGAACACTCCAAAGAGCGCGCCGTGCTCACCCAGATGCTCTACAAACTTCGCGCCGACTCACCGCAGGTCAAGCAGCAGCAACAACGCGTGAGCGCCATTCGCGAACAACTGAATGCTGAAAAACGCCTGCTGGTGTCCGCACCCGATGGCGACCAACTCAACGTCGTTGCCTCGAGCTTCCAGCAATTGACGCTGGACGCCGGCATCGCTGAAGAAACCTACAAGACTGCCGTCGCCGCACTCGACAACGCCCGTATCGAAGCCAGCAAGAAGATTCGCACCCTGGTCACCGTGGTCAGCCCGAACACACCACAGATGGCCATCTACCCAGAGCGCCTCTACAACCTGGCAACCATCTTCCTGGCACTGTTGTTGCTTTACGGCGTCACCCGCTTCCTAATTGCATCGATCGAGGATCATCGTGATTAAATCCATTACTGGCCTGCCCCTTCGCCCCCTGAACATGAGCATGCGAAACAGCGCTGTAGCGGGTTTGATCCTGGCGGCCCTGACCTTGGCAGGCTGCGGCGGCACTTTGTCCGGCGCCGGTCCCTACAAGGGCGATATCGAAAGCAAGAACGAGTCGTACAACCTGGTCGAGATCAACGCCAACACCATCGCCCCGTACATGCGTGGCGCAGTACGCCCGGTGCAATCGAGCATCGCCAAGCCAGTCGCTCCCTCGGCGCGACTGATGGCCGGTGACATCCTCAACGTGCTGATCACCGACAACGCACCGGAAGGCTCGGCGCTGTTCGCCCCGTTGTCCGCTGGTGGCACGCAGCTCAAGACCCGCATCGACGACCAGGGCATGATCTCCCTGCCTTACGTCGGTCGTCAGTTCGTCGCCGGCATGACGCTCAACGAAGTTGAGAACATGATCCGCAGACAGCTGAAAGGTGTGACCACCGACGTGCAAACCCATGTTGAACTGGTCGGCGATCTGTCGGGCTCGGTACTGGTAGCCGGTGCGGTCAAATCTCCTGGCCGCTTTAGCACTCTACAAGGCCCGCTGACACTGCTGGACGCCGTCAACCAGGCCGGCGGCCCGGTGATGGAGCCGCACTTGGTCAACGTCACCGTGCGCACCGGCAGTCAGGTTCAGCAGTTCAACTACGAGGATGTACTGGCTGGCAACAACATGGTGCTGCGCCCCAATTCGGAAGTGGTGCTAGACCGAGCGCGTCAGCGGTTTGTTGCGATGGGTGCTGTGAACGAACCTGGCCTCAGAGACCTACCTGCGCAAAATACCAGCCTGTTAGACGCCTTGGGCTCTGTAGGTGGGCTGCGTGAAGGCAACGCGAACGCCGAAGGCGTCTTCGTATTTAGGATGGAACCAAATAAGCCGAAGCCCACAGTGTTGCGTTTGAACATGCGTGATCCCGCTGCGATTTTCTATGCACAGCAGATTGCCATGAAGCCAGACGACACTATCTATGTGACCAACGCTGCGGTCTATGAATGGCAGAAAGTTATATCTCCTATTGTGCAGACAATGATCTTTGGTGCAGCCACCGGCATATCTAAATAAATCTCAAATCAATTCATAATAGCGGGTGGTATAACCGCTCGCCTGCATCCACAACTTAAGTTATATAGACATGACCAGAAAAAAACGGAAAAACAGCTCTAGGACCCGAGCACGCAACGTTATCAAAGATAACATGCAAACATGTCCTAACCTTATTGTTGAAAAAGCACAGCAACCACTCCCGTTCTCAATTCCAAGTGAGTTATTGCGAAAAGAATCAACGTCAACATACTCCATAATCGCAGCAGTTTATAATGTAGAGCTATATCTGCACGCATTTTTTGAATCAATTGTAAATCAAACGATTGACTTCGAAAAATACATTGAAATCATTTTAGTGGATGACGGCTCTACAGATGGCTCCGCTGAGATTATCAAAGAATGGGTCGCCAAATACCCATTTAACATCAAGTATTTTAAGCAAAGCAATGCGGGCCAGGCTCAAGCAAGAAATAATGGACTGCGGTATGCTAAACATGATTGGTTGACATTTGTTGACCCCGATGACTTTTTGTCGCTGAATTACTTTGAGGAGCTAGATGCCTGCTTCCGAAAGGCGCACTCAGCAGGCAAAGAGCTGAAAATGATCAGCGCGAATATGATTTTCTTCATGGAGAATCGGAATGAATTCAGTGATGGCCATGCCCTTCGCTTTCGATTTGCTAGCGGTGATGTGCTATTGCCAGCTAACGACCTCGGAAAATTCATTCAACTAAGCGCTAGCACAGCTGTGTTTAAGCGAACTCGAGTTCTTAGCGAAAACCTATTCTTCAATCCGCTTATCAGACCTGCATTTGAAGACGGTCATTTCGTCAACAGATATTTGCTGGGATTAACTGACGGTCATATCGCGTTCATTTCGGAACCAAAGTATTACTACCGAAAGCGCGAAAATGGCACCTCCACCATCGATACCGCTTGGGAAAAGCCCGGTCGCTTTGATGCGCAACTGCGTCTCGGCTACTTGAGTCTAATTAATGAAAGCCTCAAGAAACATGGTGCAGTAAAAACGTTTATTCAGCGAACTATCCTTTACGATTTGGCTTGGCACTTCAAACGATTCATCAATAACGATGGAAAGCTCAGCCACCTCACTCCTGTCGAACTGGAAAAATATAAAAATCTAGTTCGCGAGATAATGCAGCACATTTCTTATGAAACGATCCTAAACTTTGAACTTGCTGGATTATGGTTCTTCCAGAAATTCGGATTAATCTCGTATTATAAAAATACCGAACCCAAATTTAATATCACTTATATCGATGAAGCCGACGAACTTCGCGATCTTATAAAGATCCGTTACTTTACTAGACATGCGCACACGAAAGAAATTCTGACCCTAGATTCGAAACCGACCATTCCGGTGTTCGACAAAACCCGTAAGCATATTCTTTTTGGCGAAGCTTTCCTTTACGAAAGGATAATTTGGGTCAAAGCAGGCGATACCAAGAGTTTATTCATCCAAGTAGAAGGTAAACAAGACACTCGGATTACTCTCAAAGGCAAGCAGCATAAAGCGGGTGTCGGCATAGCTGAAATTTTCAAATCATTCCGACCAACACCAGTAGACGCGAACTCTATTCCAGAAGACATAAGAGTCTTGCGCCTTCAGGCATTAGACAGCGCCAATCGCTTGAAATATGCCAACTGTTGGGTATTCATGGATCGAAACTCATTCGCCGATGATAATGCGGAACACTTATATAGATATGTTAAAGAAAATCAATCACACCAAAATATCTATTTTGTTCTGGATCAAACTTCACCGGACTGGATCAGACTCGAAGAGGAGGGTTTCAACCTTATCCCCTACGGTTCAGACGAGCATAAATTTGCGCTGCTTAATGCCGCGCATCTCATCTCATCTCATGCAGACCACTATGTATTCGGCGGCCTAACAAACTCCCATACTGCTGACCTAAGAAAATACAAGTTTACGTTCCTTCAGCACGGCATTATTAAGGATGATTTGTCTGGCTGGCTAAACAACAAAAATATTCATTGCTTTGTGACATCATCCAAGCGTGAATATGAGTCTATTTGCCATGGGGACAGTTACAAATTTAGCGAGCGGGAAATGGTATTGACAGGCTTACCGCGTCATGACCGACTACGTTCTATGCCAAGAAATGCAAGACCAAGCATACTAATTATGCCAACATGGCGCCATGATTTAGTCGGCCAAGCATCTGACAATGGTTTCGAGCGCGAGAAACAACCTGGGTTCGCTGAAAGCGAATACACAGTCGCGTGGAAAGCGTTTTTGCATTCACCTAAATTAAAAGCAATCGCTGAAGAAAAAAATCTCGAAATCGTATTTTTCCCGCATGCTAACGTGCAACCATACCTAGAGGACTTCGAGGTACCGTCGTACGTAAAATTAGGCACACACAACCCCGGTACTTCCATGCAGCAGTACTTCGCTGATTGCGAAGTACTAGTAACAGACTATTCTTCAGTAGCATTTGACGTAGCGGCACTGGATAGAAAGGTTATCTATTTCCAATTTGACCATGACGTTTTCTTTAATGGTAGTCACACTTATACTAAGGGTTACTATTCGTACGAATCTGACGGCTTCGGACCTGTATGCAAAACTTTAGATAGCTCGCTCGATGCACTGGCACAAGCTGCGAGCAATACACTTGACCATGATTTATACCAACAACGTCGCAATGATACATTCGCATTCCACGACACCCTCAATTGTGAGAGGGTTTACAAATCGATCGTGAGACTCGAGAGAAATACAGTCTCTGCCATTGACTTGTCTAGAGCGGTACGTCGTACGGCCACCAAAGCCATGCAGCACTCCAATTGGGAGCTGGCGGCTCATGCATGGGAGCGACTTATCGATAACTCACCACGTATGTTAAGCGACTCCGACGCTGCAGAATATTCACGCACTCTTCGCGAGCTGCGTGAATATGAAAAATGCAACAAATGGCATGAGAAGTTAAAAGCTTTGGGAATGTGGTCGGATCGAATGAAGGAAGAAGAGATTGCAGTGGGCTTCGAATTAAACCCCACTGGAATCGCCATAGATACGTATGAGTTGTATACAAACAAATTCAAAGGTAAGAAATTCTCTCCACAGGTGGTAGCTGCTGCTGCCAAACACTACCGAAAAGCTGGAAACATTGCGCAAGCACTAGCGCAGTTTGATCTTGCGACCGATATGCATCACCCGTCTATTCTTTCCGAGCGAGCAGAAATCGCTGAGAAATTGGACATATGGAGTGAAGCAGAGAAACTATGGAAGGAACTAAGAGAAATATCCTATTCAGAAGATCTGTCTTTCCGAATAGTTCGCACACAATACAAACAAAATCTCTATGAAAAAGCCCTCAAAGAGCTGAATACAATAAAAACCCCTGTACTGGATGAAAATTCAAATATTATTGCTGGTGAAGTATTTTTTGTAAATTCCAAATGGAAAGAAGCTGATAAGTGTTGGACAGCAGCAGCTAACGCAGATGACTTCACTTCTGACTATTGGCTAAAACTCGCCAGGGCTCGGCGAAGAAACAATAAAATTGACTCAGCCATTGAAGCATTCAAAAATGCTCATAACGCAGTGGATGAGCGTACTCGCATTCAGGAAAAAGCCCTACTTAGTCTAGCTTCTTCTGAGTGGCAGGCCGCTATTCAACATCTGAATGAATTTATCTCTCGCAAAGATCTGAACCCTAATCGAGATGCCACGGTTGACCTAGCATTAGCACTGCATCAGTCAGGTAATACAAAAGCCGCGAAAAAAACTTTAACGCAATATTGTCAGCAATTTGGGAATAGTCCACGTACTGAAAAAGCCTGGGCGAGAATAAAACAACCAGTATAACTATTAGTAAGCTCAGGGGCCTCCCCTGAGCTTTTTGGATTTTCGGAATGAACGAACTAGAGTTCAAATACAACGACACAATATTAAATTACAAATTTAAAGCCAGAAAATATGATGCGCGACATTTGATTGTAATATTTTCCGGATTCGGCGCCAATTCTGAATTCACTTATGATTTCGAAAACTCGCTTCAGTCTTGCCCTGCAAATATATTATGGATAAAAGACGATTTCGGCGGGCACTGTTCGTACTACATTCTTCAAGACAATGATTTCGGTCCCGAAGAAGCCGTTCAAGAACTTATTAATAGCACACTTGATTCCCTAGGACTTCAAAAGGACGAATGCACGCTTGCAGGTTTCTCCAAAGGTGGCAGCGCCGCTCTATATCACGGCCTTAAGTACAACTTTAAAAACATAGTATCCACTGTCCCCCAAATGAACATAGCAACTTATGTTTTAAACAACTGGAAGCAGTCGGCCAAAAACATGCTGGGGCACAGCAATACAGAACAAAATAATAGAATAGACGATCTACTACCATCGCTTTTAAGATCAGATAATAACCTGGACAGAAACATCTACTTACTAACGTCAGAGGCAGACGTACAATACGAAACAGAAATCAAACCATTCAAAGGTGATTTCTTAAAGTACAGTAATTTCAATTTTTTTTTAAGCCAGTCCGTACTAGTTCGCGCCCACAACCAAGTAACAAGCCACCACACGTCACTCTTATTATCAATTTTTTATGCGCTAAGCAATAATCTAGCACCTCGATACGGTTATTCCGTACTGCGTGGCGACGACACTGATGAAAATAAAAAAACTGAAATCGGCAAGCCAATAGTCCAAGTTAATAAAATAGAAGTTATCAACGATAGAATTTTTATAGATGGCATCGGTATCTTAAAACACATTTCCTGCAACAATTGGGGCGACGTAAAATTTCAACTTAAGTTAACAGACGTAAAATCATCCGATACCGTTTTTATAGATCTGGCGAAAGACAATAGACCTTTTTTGACGAGAGAGTTTTATTCTGAATCCTTCACCAGTTATGACAAAGCTTGGTTCTGCACACTGAAACATGCGGGCATTGATAGCAACACCATCCCCGATGGTGAATACCAGTGCTCACTCCGAATAGTAATGAGTGGACATGACTGCATCGCTCCAATGACCTCTCCGACATCTAAATCATCAAAAAACCATAATCATACCATTCGAACGCTGACCTCTATTGATAGTACATTCATATATATCGACCGCAAAGAATTAGCGCTTAACGCCTGCCATGCTAACGAATTATTTGCAAGTTGATAAAATATGCTAGCGAATTACTATAGAAATTCATCACACCTCCCTAGAATCAAGTGCCTTTCAGCCTCTCGAATGCTTTGTATTATTAAAAAATCAGGCCACATAGACCGATACAATACACCTATACGCCGCCTGAGGTAATTTAATGAAAAAGCCTGAAAAATTTAAGAAAATAAAAAAATTCTTCCGCGATCCTGACTTGTTTTTTTATGACATGTTCCGCAAACGCGTAAATAACAAACTGTCCGCTCGAGTTAAATATGAGGGCGAGGCAGCGACCACCCGCAACGTTAGTTACGATGAATGTCAAATCGATGTGGAGGCACTAGATCGTCTAGGTCTTCGGAAATACGCAATCAACAACCTCGGTTCTGGTATCGGCGCTCGGGATGGCCAGGACCCCAATGGCTTGGTATTGTGGAGCGAAAAACTCTATAATTTTTTTGATGCACTTTCTCACTATTGCAACAAGAGTTCCGTACGGGTTGACATTTTCAGCATTAACGGAGAAAGCTTTAATGCAGCTTCAGGTAAAAAAATTGAAGCAGCGCACTTGTTAGCACTTTTCTACAAGTGCGCGAGTTTCGTACTGGAGTTGTCCACACCTAACAATGTTACTGAGGTGTTTAACATTCATCTATATGACGTAGATGACGCCAACGTAGCCATCGTCAGATCTAATAAAGCTTGGATTAAAAGATTTCCTGCGTCTAAGATTGGTAGTTTGTATAACGGATCGCGCCCGTCGAATTTAAAAATTGACGCAGTATATACTTGGGTTAATCAAGCAGACCCTGACTGGCAAAAACTTTGGCTGCAGACCTTTCCTCAAACTCCCTACGACAAAGACCGTTACACTGACAACAATGAATTGAAGTATTCACTGCGATCACTTTCGAAGTATGCACCATGGATCAACCGCATATTTATAGTTTCCAACTGCACCAAACCTGACTGGTTAAACTTTAGTGATCGTATTCGCTGGATTGATCACCAGGAAGTATTTCCAGACAATGATGTACTACCGACGTTTAACTCTCACGCAATTGAGTGTTGCCTTCATAGAATTCCTGACTTGCAGGAAAACTTTATTTACTTGAATGATGACTTTTTTCTATCTCACCCGTGTTTGCAATCAGATTTTTTTGACGACAGCGGCCGCTCCATAGCTTACTTCGAACCCTATGGCATGATTTCACATTTTATAAATGATCAAGATCCCGATTATTTAATTGCCGCAAAGAACTCTCAGCTTCTTTTGAGTGATCTATTTCCAGGATATGAAGCAAGACAGCTCCATAGACATGTTCCGTATGCACTAAAAAAATCTGTTTTGGCGGAAATAGAAAATAAACTCCTCGACGTTTTTACAGCTACGCGTCAAGCTCAAATACGGAGCTCTACTGACATAAACCTAACTTCCTTTTTTTATCATCATTATGCGGTCGCTCAGGGAACAGCTGTTTGTGCAGATTCCAGCAGTCACATTGTAAGACCAACAAACATTATTAAAATCCTCAATCAAGACACATACAAATACAAAGTACTGTGTTTCAACGACGGAAAAGGCAGCGCCTTAGATGCACAATACAAAGAGCTAAGCACAAAATACTTCGAACTTCGCTACCATCAAAGATCAATTTGGGAAACCGGACACATGAATACAAAAACTGGTAATGCACATATTCTTTCAGAGACTTAACCACAGGTAAATCATTGAAGAAATATATAAATTTAACCAGTTTCGTTCAGCCCGCACGGACTGTCCGAGTACAATCGATTACGTACAAAAACACTTAAAACTCCTACAAGCTGGAAGCACTGAGTCGACATGATTGAGAAAAAGGCAGTTATTGGTGGTGTAGAAATCTCATACATGAGAAAACCCGCAAGGTACGATACCAAACATCTGGTTGTTGTTTTTTCGGGCTTCAGTGGAAATGGAAAACCGGCATACAACTACCACAACACCCTCTCAGATTGCCCTGCCGAGGTAGTATGGATACAGGATTATTTTTTTGGCGGCGAGAGCTATTATCTTTGCGCCAAAGGACAATTCAATATTGAGCCAATCGTTTATGGATTTATTTCAAGCATCCTACAAGAGCTTAAATTAGAGGCAGCTGACTGTACCGTGCTTGGAAGCTCGAAAGGCGGCAGCGCCGCAATGTACTATGGATTCAAGTATAACTTTGGAACCATCATCGCCTCTGTACCTCAATTCCACATAGGCTCGTACGTGGAACAAGATTGGCCTTACGCACTCAAACACATGACAAGCGGTTTGTCAGAAAGCGGAGTTCGCGACATACAGGGCAAACTCGACTACATGATAGCGGAGGCAATTAAAGACTCCCACCCCAAAAAAAACGTATTTCTAATTTCATCTTTGGCTGACGTGCAGTATGAAACAGAAATCGCCAACAACGTCAAGCAGCTTAGGAAGTTCGAAAATTTTAATTTGATCATGGCAAATTCGCAAATGATCAAGCAGCACAATCAAGTCAGTAGACACACTATCGCAATCACAATGTCCATTGTTAACCTTTCAGCAATGGGTATGAGCCCGCGATTCTCCGATGAAGAAATCAAATACCGTGAGCTTTCGCCACCGGAAAAACCCAGCTATAGACCACACGTAAAACTAAAAAAATTCAAAACTAGCGAGGGGAGATACTATCCGGAAGGAATTTCAATAATTCGCGGAGTATCATGCGAAAACTATTCCGACATAAATATGAAGCTAATTCTTAAAAACGATGAAAATACATTGTCTATAGGAATCGCAAAGGACAACAAGCCAGACTTATCGAGAGAACTATTTGATGGCGACTTAGTTAATTATGACAAAGGTTGGTTTTGCACCATTAAGCACGCAGGACTTCCAATAGATGAACTTCCAATTGGGGAATGGTCAGCCCATATAGAAATTTTCTCACAAGGTTTTGTGCGACAGGCACCGCTTACTTCTGATAAAGAAATTTTGTCTACAGGCGAAGGAAATACCAAGCGAATGCTGTTCCGTGCTAACGCTAAAGAATCCAACTTCACTGTAGTCGCTGTTTAGCATACTTATCAACTAAAACAAGCGTAAGCAGGCGCTTTTTTACTACTTACGCTGCTTTTACCGCAACAAACCATTACAGGTGCTCTTTATTTCGATTAGATATCGGACAACGCGACTAGTATAGAGATTATAAAGAGCGCATTGGTGCGCCCAATAAAATTACGAACTTCTTACCTTCTATTCTTACTCATTTAGGAGGAATTTTAAACGCCGCCGAAACGTGTCGAATCTATCGACATGACCTGGCTTGTTATCAAACAAAATACCGTAATCACTTACGTCAATATTTTTTTCTGCACACAACCGGGTGAAAATTGCTATCAAGGTCGGATCACCAATTGCCTTCCCGGACACTTTCTTTTCATGGAGTGAGACAAATAGCTCATAATTCTTTTTTCGCGCTGCCTGATAGCCCTCGACATCCGGCCTCTCATGAAAAATATGAAATGCCATATCCTTTTCCAAAAGTGCGCCAAAGCAACTTTCGCCAAGATAGCGTCGAAACCCGCGAGCAAAGAGTGGAGATCTTGCAGTTTTGTCGAGCAACATGTCAGGGGCTTTATCCAAGTCGCCGTGAAGCTCTGCCAGACGCATCATGAAGTCGAAGTCTTCATATCCATGCCCGGAGAAAGCCTCATTGAACCCCTCAAGTATCGAGTAATCTTTGCTACGCATTACGATTACCGAAGAGGGGCTTGCCAGATGTAAAAACTCTTTTCTGGAAAAATTGAAGAAGCGTTGAGTAAGCTGATTGATATCAATTTTTGAGCGAATCAGGTCACTGGACCCTTTCTTTGTAAGATAAAGGCACGGCAGCATGTAAAACGGCCGTTCGTGCGCCTCAACTTTAAGCCTGTATTTTTCTATGAGCGCGAAGTCGGGCCAGATATCTACGTCCAACAAGGTCAAATAATCATCTTCAACATGCTTGAATGCTTCGTTACGAAGCAGTGCCGCATTCACATTTCCCGTGTAGAAACGCTTTGAGATGGTGACTGCAGCGTCGCATTTACCGATGACGAGCCTGAACAGCCTGTCTACCCACATTCCACGATCATTGTGAGCAAAGATGATTTTGACGTTGGAGCGCTTAGCAACTGTGGCCATCTGCCATGCCTTGGAGATGATATCCAAGGGGCGATGCACCAAATCAAGCGGCACGATGGCTGTGATATTAGACTTGGTTGTCTCTAACAATGTTCGACACTCTTTGGTCTTGCTTGACCGATTAAAATCCAACACCCATGCCCTCTAATCCCAGTGAGCAGGGCCAATGTCCGCTTCAGTCAAAAATCTCGACAACCCCAACCACTTCACCGCTGTCATCATCCGTAACCGGCAAAGCTCGGATCTTGTGATCCAGCATGTAGGCCTCGGCTTCGGACAATTGTGCAGACGCTTTCACGGTGTGCGGGTTTGAAGTCAGGAACGTCTCGACGTTTTCGTTGACAACCCCTGGATTGCCCAGCAAAGCACGACGTAGATCGCCATCAGTGACGATGCCGACGAGTTTTTCATCTTCCATCACCAGGGCGAGCCCCAGGCGGCTCGATGTCATAACCAGCAGGCAGTTGTGGAATGAGGTGTTGCGGGTCACCTTAGGGATACTGGTGTGCATCACGTCACTGACGCGCGTCAGAAGTTTGCGGCCAAGGCTGCCACCGGGGTGGTAGCGAGCGAAGTCCATCGGCTTGAAGTCGAGCGCAGCGATCAATGCAACAGCAAGCGCATCTCCCATGGCCATGGTGGCAAGTGTCGAGGTGGTCGGAGCGAGGTTGTTGGGGCAAACCTCACGTTCGACGGAGATATCGAGCCAGATGTCGGCATGCCTGGCCAGGGTGGATTGGCCGTTACCGGTCATGGCGATGATTTTATTGCCGAACGACTTCAGGCTCGGGATCAGCTTGACGACTTCTTCGGTTTCGCCACTGTAGGAGATAAGGATCAGCACATCACTCGGCTTAAGCATTCCGAGATCACCATGAAAGGCTTCAGCCGGATGCAGGAAAAGACTCGGCGTACCCGTAGAGGCAAAAGTGGCGACCATTTTCTGGCCGATCAGTCCGGACTTACCCATGCCGCAGACTGCCGCGCGGCCCTTGCAACCCAGTATGAGCTCCACTGCACGCTGAAATTCATCATCGAGGCGTGCTGCAAGTTGGCTGATGGCTTGCGACTGAGCGTTGAGTGCATCTTTAGCAATTGGAAGGTGATTCATGGGAAAGCCAATGGTCCTTGGTTAGGTGGTACGCCTAGATAGATGTGTACGAAGCGTGCAACACCCGATTAAGTAAAGTGCCCAGCCGAAGTCCGGCATCGGTCAGTCTTGTTTTGACCACCGGGGAGATGTCCTTCAAATAGCGCTTAGGCAAAACTATCTTCATCGTCGAGTCGGCCCGCTGCATGTCGTCGCCATAGATATAGGTTCTGGCAATATCATGACTCTCCATTGCCCATTCCTCGGGCGTACGCTGGAGAACAGTCGGATTGCCAGCCAAAAGGTAAGACGCCAGTTCAGCCGGCGGCATTTTCAGTGATCGGACAGAAATGGTGTCCCAGACTTTATGAAGCGTGTACTCACGCTTTCCAAGCTGGACCTTCACACCACCGGTCTCTTTAATGGCGTGCAAGGGTTGATGGATATCACCCACATAGTGCACCACGAATTTCAGCGCCCTCAATCGGTCTGCCGCTGGCGCGTCTTTCTGACCAAGGATGGCTACATATCGCTCTATTCCAAAAACAACGCACTTACCATTACGACCGCAGTCACGTTTCGGGTCATAGTCAGTTGCGTCAAATGGAATACGCACAGCGTGGCTGATCAACCCCGGCTCAGTGCCCTTTATTTGATCTGCCCAGGAGGCGACGTCTGCCAGACTGCTCGCCCCTTCCAGAGCCAGTAACTGTCGCACCTCGATTTGCGCAACCGCGTCCAGTCTGGATTCGGCGATCAGGGCTACTGTTTTATGCCCTTCAATGCCCCAGGCCAGTACGCTTGACGCATGAATAGAGAGGAAGGTGAAAGCGATGAGCTTGATTTTCAACGTTGACCTCCCTGTACCACTACGCTGGATCGACGAGGCAATTGGCTTGCCAGCGGACCGATTCATAAAGGCAGCGATCGTTCCTTGATTTAAGTGGCGCGTATGTTAACGGTTGAGCCGCCGACAGGGAACTTCACGTACGACGAACAGAGCACCTTTGTAGGAAAAAACGGCACTTACCTTTCGAGCGCGACCGCAAACGTGGCAATGAGCGGCTGGAATCCGTACTATCGCGCCTCCTCCGATCGACTGCTCCAACAAATGGGCAAGGAACGCTTGACCTTCACGTTTGCGTGCCAGGCCAGAAAACGGATTGTTGTTTACAGTTGGAATGCATGAGTAGCGAATCGAACACCGAAACACTCGTCAGCTATAGAAATACCTTCTGGTTAACCAGTGCCACACTGGAAAAACGCTTGAGCTTTCTCCTGCCAGGGTATCGAGCTGATGGGTTCAGCATCGTCACGAACGACCTGGCGTCCAATGCTTCTTTTGTCAATTACGTGCGTCATCACCGACTGACCGATCTCGCCACCGGTGCCACGCAGGATGTGATCGAAAAGTCGATTCGAAAAACTCTTTTTATCACCAGCCTTGAGTCACGTTTCTATCGGGAACGCGACGTGCTCAGCGAAAGTGCTCACTTCAAGCACCCTCCTTGCCTGGGCGTGATCGAGACGCCTTGGGAAAGCCTGATTTTTACCGGCTACGTACAAGGCCGCCCACCACGTATGTCGTCTATCGCAAAGACCGTGGCGCCGGGCATTGCCGAGATCGAGGCATTGTCCAACCGTCATCTGGGCCTCGCTCCCTGTTGGCAGGCTCCCAAGTTCTGGACCATGGATTTTTTCCGGCCTTGGTATCTGCTGCGCTCGCGCTTCAATTACGAGCGCTATTTGCACTCTCTTGAAGAGCTGGTCCGAGACGATGACCGTTTTGCCGACCTGCCGCGTCGACTTCGCGCGTTGCGGCCGATGTTGCGTCGTGAGGCCAATGGGGCAAAAAAGAGTCAGCGCTGTTTTTGCCATATGGATTATTTGCGCAAGAATTTTTTCCTGTCGCCCCAGGGTCTGCAAATGATCGACTGGAGCGAGTTCAAGGTTGGTCGTGTCGGATTTGACGGTGGTTCCTACCTGAGCGCGGTGTTCAGGCGCAGTGACATGGAGCGCTTTGTAACAGTGCGCGACGAGTTCCTCGTGACCTATCTGGAGATGCTGGACCCTCGGTTCGATCGGCAGCAGGCGTTGCGTAACCTGGATTATTTTTTTCTGCAGAATTCCCTTTGGCATTTCCTGCGACCCAAGACGATTGCTGACTATCAGCGACGGGGCAAGCTGGATCTGTTGCATGAGAAGTATGAGTACTTGTTGGCGCTGCCTTTGATTTCTGGCCGTTAGGCGAGTTGATACGGACGCTTATTGTTTAAGGTGAGGACGCCTTCGCTGGCAAGCCAGCTCCTATGTATGGACTCGCCCCCACTGTCTACCCGCTTTTGAAAAACTGTCGCCCCGTTGCATCTATGTATCAGGCCTATTCATGGAAGCCGTCTTCGGCATCTGGCCAAAATTGGAAGAGCTCGTGGTATGCCGATTACAGTCAGGCCTCGAAGGCCAGTAGGAGCTTAGGCATCAATCCACGCCGGTCTTACCTGGGGTCAATTTTTTTCAACAAAGGGTCGGACAGTCAGTACCTCGGTGGCAGAACTCTGTCGCTCAGTGGCTCATCGTCGCTTGCTGGCCATCACCAGCGTGGCGACGATAAGTCTGATCATTCTGTAAAAGCACCCAGACGATTCGCAGGTTGCGGTTGGCTAGCCTGATCGCAGCCTCCTTACGGCCCAGCCGGCTCATCCAGCGCAACAAGCGGCGGTCATCGGGTTGCTGGGAATCAGGTCGTAGTTGTTGCAGCACCGCATGGGCTCCCTGGATCATCAGGCTGCGTAAATAGACATCACCTCGCTTGGTCATGCCCCCCAGCCGGACCGTCTGCCCGCTACTGTGCTGGTCAGGCACCATGCCAAAGTACGCGGCAAACTTGCGGGCATTGGGAAATCGCTCAGGCTTGCTTTCCTTGGCCACCAGTGCCGTGGCAGTGACTGGGCCGATGCCGCGCACAGTCATCAGTCGCTTCGCCGTCATGTCGGCGTTGGCGGCCACTTCCAGGCGTCCCGTCAGCACGCTGATGCGCTCGCCCAAATGGCGCCACTCGGCCAACAGTTCGTCGATCAGTTCACGCAGCAGGCCCGGCACCGGCTGGGTAGCATCCTCCAGTACCCGCGGTATTTTCTGGCTGATCGCAACATCGCCCTGCGCCAAAGCCACGCCGTGCTCGAGCAGCAGGCCGCGCATCTGATTACTGACGGCCGTGCGTCGACGCACATAGCCCTGACGAGCGCGATGCAACGCCTGCATTGCCAGTGCCGCAACGCTTTTGACCGGTACTGCGCAGATTTTTTCATCGCGACCCGCCCGCAAAATCGCCAGTGCATCGTTGCGATCATTTTTAGGCCCGCTGCGATGGGTGGCCACCAAACCGGCTGGAAGAATCCGCGCCAGGTTGCCTTGGTCTTGCAGCTGCCGGGCCCAGGCTTGAGCACCCGGACCGGTCTCCATCAAAATCACGACATGAGGCGGCAGCTGCCGGAGAAACTCATAAAACGCCTCACGCGACTTGATCCGCTGCTCGTAGCGCACTTGGCCAAGGACATCTTCACCGGCGACCTGAAAGACCTGCTTGGCC
This sequence comes from Pseudomonas sp. LBUM1649, assembly GCF_059716155.1. NCBI lineage: Bacteria > Pseudomonadati > Pseudomonadota > Gammaproteobacteria > Pseudomonadales > Pseudomonadaceae > Pseudomonas > Pseudomonas sp. LBUM1649. Next base: position 1,909,862 of record NZ_CP166807.1, on the reverse strand, counting down.
AGATCCACCGCTAAGGTTGTGCAGGCCGACAAATCGGAAGAAGACAGGGATTGATCAATCGAACTATGATTTTTCATGGACTCGCCCTCGCTGTCGTTGGCTGTTTAGACTGCCAGCGTGGCGCATTGACGCCTCGGCTGGGGCGAGTCCATCCAATTACAAGGGTTGTCAATCGCGCTGCGAGCTCTGCGGATGCCGCTCATCGGGCCGCTGGGTGAACGGGCCTGCAGGTGTTTTGGGAAATCACGATTTATGTGAAAAATTTGTCAGATTTTTCCTACTTTTGTGAATGGCACCCATACGTTTGTATTATCATTCGCGGCAAATTTCATTGAGCATTTCCTCCAGGCACACGCACTGATGCGTGCCTGACTGATGATTGCGCCCGTTATGGATATCCGCTGTTTTTTATGGACAATGCTGCTCCGCCGCGTCGCTCTTTGCTGATTCTGTCTAAAGGTGCGCAACAGATCCCTACCCTCCCCGCCCTGCTGCCTGAGTATCGGCTGCTGTGTGGAACGGTGGGCGACATTGCCCAGGCCGATGACGTATTGGCGTGGGGCCGCAAACCCAGTGCGCTACGTGCCAAGGCGGCTGCCGACAGTGCCGGGTTGCCGCTGATCACTGTCGAAGACGGATTTTTGCGCTCGGTGGGCCTGGGTGCTGAAGACCCGCCGCTGTCGCTGATCGTCGACCCGCTGGGCATCTACTACGACGCCAGCGGCCCTTCTCGCCTCGAACAACTGATTCCCTTGCCGCTGACCCAAGCAGAGGTGTTGCGTGCCCGTGGCTTGCAGGCGAGCTGGTGCGAAGAGCGTGTGTCCAAGTACAACGGCGCGCGGATCGAACGCTGTGCGTTGCCGCAGCCTTGCGTGCTGGTCGCCGATCAGACGCGCGGCGATGCCTCGTTGCAAGGCGCCACCGCCGCCGATTTCCAGCGCATGCTCGACGCCGCGCTGGACCGTCACCCGCAGAGTACGGTGGTGGTCAAGGTTCACCCGGACGTGGTGGCCGGGCGCAAGCAGGGGCACTTCGACCTCGCGGCGTTGCGCAAGCATCCGCGGGTGCAGGTGATCAGCGATAACGTGCACCCCGCCGAACTGCTATCGGCTGTTCAGGCGGTGTACGTGATGACTTCGCAACTGGGCTTCGATGCACTGTTGTGGGCCGTGCCGGTGCACACTTTTGGCATGCCGTTCTATGCCGGCTGGGGTTTGACCACGGATGCCTTGCCTGCGCCTGAGCGTCGCCACCCGGTCAGTCTTGAGCAGTTGCTGCATGCCGCGTTGGTGGAATACCCGCGCTACGTCGACCCGGAGACGGGTGCGCCGTGCCAGGTCGAGACCGTGCTGGTGTGGTTGGGTTTGCAGCGAAGAATGCGCAGTCGGTTGCCCCATGACTTGCAAATGGTCGGCTTCAGCAAGTGGAAACAACCCTTGGTGCTCGACTTTTTCAACGGCTCATCCGTTCGGTTTCTCGGGCGTTTCTCTCGTCGTCGCGTGGCCGCTCCGGTCATCACATGGGGTTGCCAGCACGACACGCCTCTGTCCGGAAAATCGGGTCGCCACCTAGGCCGCGTCGAAGACGGCTTCCTACGCTCAGTCGGCCTGGGCGCGAAGAAAACCCGCCCACTGTCCTGGGTGTTCGACGACCTGGGCATTTACTACGACGCCACCCGCCCTTCCCGTCTGGAACACATCTTGCAAAACGAGCCTTGTGCACCGGGCTTGTTGCAGCGGGCAGCGGCATTGCGCGAAGCGATCTGTGTGGCCGGCGTGACCAAGTACAACCTGCCGGGCACCCCGTGGAAACGCCCCGCCGGGGTCGAGCGGGTGATTCTGGTACCGGGCCAGGTGGAGTCCGATGCGTCGATTCGTTATGGCGCGCACCGGATCCGCCGCAATCTGGATTTGCTCAAGGCGGTGCGCGAGCGTCATCCGATGGCGTGGCTGTTGTACAAGCCGCACCCCGAAGTACTGGCCGGCACACGCGAGGCCGGCCAAGACGAAGAACGCACCAGCGACTGGTGCAACCAGGTGGTGGGCGATGTGCCTTTCCACGCACTGTTGTCCGAGGTCGACGAGGTGCATGTGCTGACCTCGCAATCGGGCTTCGAAGCTTTGTTGCGCGGCGTGCCGGTGACCACTTACGGCCAGCCGTTCTATGCCGGTTGGGGGTTGACCCAGGATCGCGACCTGAGCCCGGACGTCCAGGCGCGCCGCACCCGGCGCCTGAGCCTGGACGAGCTGGTGGCCGCGACCCTGATCCGCTACCCGACTTATGTCAGCCGCATCACCCGAAAATTCACCACGCCTGAACGCACGCTTGTCGAGATCCAGAACTGGGATGAAGTACCAATGCAAGGAAGAACTTCAACATGGCGAGAGATGATTCAGCGTTTGCTCCTTACGGTTTTGAAACCACGCCTCAGGAAATCCTAGTTCCGCTGCAGCGCTCCCTGCGTCCGGTGCCGGTGAAGCCGCGCAACTCGTTCCTGCTCTTGCAAGGCGTCAGTTCGCCGTTTTTTGCGCGCCTGGCGCAAGCCCTGCGGGCCGAGGGACAGCGGGTCAAGTCCGTCAGCTTCAACATGGGCGATACCCTGTACGGCAGCGGTGCGCGGGTGTTTTATTCGGCGCGCCCCGAGCAGTTGTCGGATTTCTACAGCCACAGCTTCAAGGCGGAGCACATCACCGACGTGGTGCTGTTCGGCGATTGCCGTCCCGTGCATCAACCGGCGGTGGAGCTGGCCAAGTCGCTGGGCATTCGTGTGCATGTGTTCGAGGAAGGTTACTTCCGCCCCTACTGGATCACCCTTGAGCGCAACGGCGTGAACAATCACTCGCTGCTGCCCCGTGATCCGGAGTGGTATCGGGAAGTGGGCAAGTACATCCCGCGGTATCACAACGGCAATGCGTTTCGCCTGTCCTTTGCCTCCCGGGCCCTGCACGACGTGATGTATCACGTCGGCGGTGCGCTGAACAAAGTGGTGTTCCCCCATTACAAGACCCACGCGCCGTTCAACGCGGCGGTGGAGTATGCGGGCTACATTCGCCAGGGCATTCGCCTGCTGAATGCCAAGGGCCGCGATTCCGAGGTGATCAGTGAGGTGGCGCGCAACCGTCACCGCACCTTCCTGTTGCCCTTGCAGCTGGACAGCGATGCGCAGATCCGCGACCACTCGCCGTTCCGGCACATGAAGGATGTGCTCAAGCACGTGATGGGCTCGTTTGCCCGCCATGCAGGCAGCGATGCGCGGCTGGTGGTGAAGAACCATCCGCTGACGCCCGGCATCGTCAACTATCAGCGCATCACCCGGCGCATTGCCCACAAGCTGGGCATCGAAGGCCGCGTGGACTTCCTCGAAAGCGGGCACATGCCGACCTTGCTGTCCCACGTCGCCGGCGTGGTCACGGTCAACAGCACCGTGGGCGGCTCGTCGCTGATGCACAACGTGCCGACCATCGCCCTCAGCGACCCGATCTACAACCTCAAGGGGCTGACCCACCAAGGCGGCCTCGACGAGTTCTGGGACCACCCGGAACCACCCGACGCCACACTCTTTCAACGCTTTCGCAGCACGGTCATTCACACCACGCAGGTCAACGGCGGCTTCTATACCCGCTGTGGCATCGACATGGCGGTGAACAATTCCCTGGAAGTGTTGATGGCGAAAACCTCGAAGATCGAACAGTACCTATGACGCTACACAAGTCTCCACGCTGCATTCTCATCACCGGTGCCACAGGCGGCATCGGTGGTGCCCTGGCGCCTGCCTATGCGGCACCGGGGGTAACCCTGATCCTGCAAGGCCGGCGCCTGGATCGCCTGGAAGAAATGGCCGCGCAATGCCGCGCCCTCGGTGCCCGGGTGTTGCTGCAGCCGCTCGACGTCCAGGATCTTACGGCCTTGCGGCGCTGGATCGGCGAGATCAGCGAGAGCGAGGCACCGGACCTGATCATCGTCGGCGCCGGGGTCAACACGTCCACCGGTGAGAATGGCGAGGGCGAAGTCTGGGAACTGTCCCAGGCGCTGATCGAAATCAATGTGCTGGCGGCCCTGGCCACGGTGCAAGCCGCGTTGCCGTTCATGCGTGCGCGCAAGTCCGGGCAGATCGCCCTGTTCAGTTCGCTGGCCGGCTGGCGCGGGCTGCCCGCCACCCCGAGCTACAGCGCCAGCAAGGCGGCGATCAAGGCCTACGGCGAGGCCATGCGCGATCTGGTGGCGGCGGACGGGGTGAAGATCAACGTGATCATGCCCGGCTACGTCGAATCGAAAATGTGCTTTGAAATGCCTGGCCCCAAACCTTTGCTCCTGGTCCCGGACAAAGCCGCTCGAAGGATCCGAAGTGGCCTGGCGGCGAACCAGGCGCGGATCAGTTTTCCGTTCCCGCTGAACCTTGGATGCTGGGCCCTGGGGGTTATTCCGCCACGGCTGTCGTCGATCATTTTGCGGTGGCTGGATTACGGTGCCTGATTTCTTGAGTAGTGCGTTTGGCTTGGTGGTTGTGTTCGGTTTTCTCCTGTCGTGCGCCTTCGAAAAACTGTTGGTGCCCTGCCCCGGCTGGCGTCGCCCGCTGCGCGCCTGGCTGCTGCACGCCGGTGCCTGGGCGTTCGCCGTCGGCTTGCTGTACCTGATCACCGGTCGTGCCTGGTTCAGCGCGGTGAACGTGCTGGCCTTGTGGCTGTTGATCGTGCTGGTGAGCAATGCCAAATACCATTCGCTGCGCGAGCCCTTCGTCTGCGCCGACTTCGAATACTTCAGCGATGCCGTGCGCTACCCGCGCTTGTACTTGCCGTTCTTCGGCATTGGCAAGGCCATTGGCCTGGCGTTGCTGTTTGTCGTCTACCTGGCTTGCGGCCTGTACTTCGAACCGGTCGGTGCCAACGCCCACGCCGTGGCGACGGGCACCTTGATCGGTGGCTTGGTGCTGCTCTGGCTTGGCGGGCGGAAACCCCTGCAACCGACCTTCGACGCAGGCCTTGATCTGGGTCGCTGGGGCCTGGCGGCCAGTTTGTGGACGTACTTTTTTGCTGCCCGGCGTCCCGTGGCACTGGCGTCATTGAATTCGCCGTTCCTTGGCGAGGAAGCACGCCCCATGGCCGATGCCACCCTGGCGGACCTGGTGTCGGTACAGAGCGAATCGTTTTTCGATGCGCGCCGACTGTGGCCCGGTGTTCGTGCGCAGGTCCTAAATCAGTTCGATACTTTGCGTGGTGAAGCGCTGGCCCAAGGTCGTTTGCAGGTGGCGGCCTGGGGTGCCAACACGGTGCGTACCGAGTTCGCCTTCCTGACCGGCATCAAGGTCGACCAGCTCGGCGTGCACCGCTTCAACCCCTATCGCCACCTGGCGCGCCAGGGTGTTGCCAGTATCGCCCTGGAACTCAAGCGCCGTGGCTACCGCACGGTGTGCGTGCATCCATATGTGGGCAGTTTCTACGGTCGCGACAAGGTGTTGCCGGCGCTGGGTTTCGACGAGTTCATCGACGTGCGCAGCTTCACCGAGCAGCAGAAGGCCGGTCCATTTATCGGTGACTGCGCCGTGGCCTACAAGATCAGCGAATTGCTCGATGCCCCGGGTCGCACGCAGCCGTTGTACATCCATGCCATCACCATGGAAAACCACGGGCCGTTGCACCTGGAAAGCGTCGAAGCGGCCGATCTCGCGCAATGGTTCGATCGCCCCCTGCCTGAAGACCTGCGCGACCTCGCCCCGTATGTGCGCCACCTGGGCAATGCCGACCGCATGCTCGGCCTACTGCGCGAGCACTTGCTGGCGCGCGGTACGCCGACCGGGTTGTGTTTCTTCGGTGACCATGTGCCGATCCTGCCCGACGTCTATGGCGCGCTGGGTGAGCCGGATGGCGATACCGAGTATTTCATCTGGTCCAATACCGCGCGTAGCGCCAGCGCCCCTGCGGACATGGGTGTCGAGCACTTGGCCAAGGCGTTTATCGATCATCTGGCGTCGGTACGCGATGCAGCGTGAACCCGTGCGGATCGTCCTGGCCTCCAGCACTTCGGAGCGCGAGCCGGCGATTGCCCGCTGGATCACCTCGGGGCGCGGTTCGCTGGCGTTCATCCTCGGCGACGAAGAGTGCCGTCATCGTCTGTTGGCGGACGGGATCAATTGGGACCGGGTGTTGATTGCCTATCGCAGTGATGGCGCCATTGGTTACGCGGCGTTCAAACACCATCGACGCGGACCGTTTTCACCGGGCCTGCGGCCCTTCGTGCGTGAGTTCGGCCGGTTGGGTGGCACGTTGCGTTACGGGCTGTTCATGATCAGCGAGTGCCGCGAGTGGTACTACGGGTTCTACCTGTACGGCTTGCGTGTGCGCAAAACCGCCCGCCGCCAGGGCGTCGCCAGCGCCTTGCTGCAGGCGGTGTTCGAGCAGGCTTTGGCCTGCGGCCATGAAAAAATCGAGCTGGAAGTGCAGGCGAAAAACCTCGCCGCCCGGGCGTTCTATGCCCACCACGGCTTTGTGTCGATACGCACCATGAGCTGGCTCAGCCGCCTGATGCCAATTCCCACCGTCATCAACCTGCGCCGCACGTTGTCGCCCCTTTCACGAGTGCCCACGAAATGAATCGACCCGTCGCCCTTGAGTCCCTGGTGGAAGGCCCCGGCTGGGTGGGCATCATGTCGCAATGGGTGATGTGGAAAGTCTTTCACCTGGGCGAGTTTCTCGACCCTGAAGGGACGCCGCAGTGGCTGTGGCGACGCGGTCAACAGCGGCCGGCGGGGTTGAAGGCGATTTCCGGGATCGGCTACAAGAGCTCGTCCGACCATGCCCGAGTGCTGTGCAAGCGCTGGGGTATTCCCTATGTGGCGCTGGAGGACGGCTTCTTGCGTTCTTCGTCGCTGGGGGTGGAAGGCGATACGCCGATGTCGATGGTGGTCGATCCGATCGGCATTCACTACCTGGCCGATCGGCCGTCGTTGCTGGAGAACATCCTGCAGGTGCCGCACAGCCTGAGCGATGCAGATCTGGCCACCGCGCAGGCATTGATTGCCCTGATGCGCAGCAGCGGCATCGGCAAGTACAACAATGCGCCGGACTTGAGCGATGACGATCCGCTGGGGCGTGAACGGCCGTTGGTGCTGGTGGTGGATCAGACCTACGGCGACTTTTCGATTCCCGGTGGCGGGCTGTGTGAAGCGGACTTTATCCGCATGCTCGATGCGGCACTGGCGGAAAATCCCGAGGCGGATGTGCGGGTGCGGATTCACCCGGACTGCGTCAACGGCCACAAGAAAAGCTGCCTGCTCGATGCCGCGCTCGAGCGCGGCCTGACGCTGGAGAGTCGTCATGTGTCCTGGGCCTCCTTGGCGCGCCGGGCCCGACGGGTGTATGTCGGCACCAGCCAGGCCGGTCTTGAAGCCTTGATCCAGGGCATCCCGGTGACCTGTTTCGGCCTGCCGTTCTATGCCGGCTGGGGTTTGACCGATGATCGCCTGGCCATCCCCCGTCGCCAGGCGCGCCCGACCCTGGAGCAATTGGTGGCAGCGGCGTATATCCGCTATTGCCGTTACGTCGACCCGTTGACCGACCAGCGTTGCGATGTGATGACCGTGGCCCGGCAACTGGCCCGGCAAAAACAGCAGGACAGCCAGTTTGCTGGCAGTGTGACCGTGATTGGCGTACCGCGGCGCGAGCGGTCGGCGATGCGCAGGTTACTCAACAGCCGCTGGGGTCAGTTGACGTTCGCCCGCGACAACCCCGAGCTGATCCCGACCGTGGCCCGCGAAACGGGCAAGCTGTTGGTGTGGCATGCCAGCGAATCGGGCGACCTGCAAGCCCGTGCCGAAGCGCATGGCGTGTCACTGTGGCGTATCCGCCCGGATGCGCTGCAGTGGCCGTGCGGTAATGAACAACCCCTGGCACAGATCCGCGGCCTGCCTTGCAGCCCGCAGCAAGCTCAGGCACACAGCGCCCTTCCCAAGGCCGGCCTGCTCGAGGGCTGCGCGCGTTATCGACAGATTCGCAGATACCTCAAGGGTATGTTCTGAGCCTTGCCGTTGAGACGGCCTCGAATATTGCATCAATCTCACGTGTGACCGCCCCCTGTAGGAGCCGGCTTGCCGGCGAAGGCGGCCTTGAATCTTGTATCAGGCTTGCGGACGCCTTCGCTGGCAAGCCAGCTCCTACAAAATCATGACATTCACAGAAACTGTAGGAGCCAGCTTGCCGGCGAAGGCGGCCTTGAATCTTATATCAGGCTTGCGGACGCCTTCGCTGGCAAGCCAGCTCCTACAAAAAACTATGCGCACGCGATAAACATGCGCACGTGATTGATCTGCGGCGCCTTGACGCACACCAAACATATGGCCTCTGGCTTGGTCACATCCGGACCCAAACCTTTTCAACGTCAAATCTTCTGCGCGCTAGCATTACCCTTTTCGACCGACAAGGGAGGGCAAAGGATTGCCCATTCGTTCACACGCCAACCGTCTACGCTCCGGGCGTTACTCGCAGTCAGGACAGATATACCTGCTCACCGCCGTTACCCGTCTGCGCGAACCGCTCTTCAGTGACTGGCGCATCGGACGTTTGATGGTGGAGCAGTTTCGTCAGGCCCAGACAGAGGAGCAAGCAAATTCCCTGGCCTGGGTGGTGATGCCCGACCACTTTCACTGGCTGGTCGAGCTGCAGAACAACACGTTGCCAGGCTTGATGAGGGCCACCAAATCCCGCTGCGCAAGAGCCGTGAATGCCCGTTTGGGTCGCACGGGGCAGATGTGGCAGATGTGGCAGAAAGGTTTCCATGACCGGGCGATTCGTCGCGAAGAGGATTTGCGCGCCGTGGCGCGTTACTTCATTGCCAATCCATTGCGGGCAGGGCTGGTCAGGCGAGTACACGATTATCCATTGTGGGACGCCATTTGGTTGTAGGAGCCGGCTTGCCGGCGAAGGCGGTTTTGGATCTTGTGTCGGGCTTGCGGGCCCCTTCGCTGGCAAGCCAGCTCCGATATCTAAGGAAAAAACACCGTCATGTAGGGCATTACCTTATAGACAGCCGTTTCTCCAAGTGGCTTAAATTCGCTTACCAGCAAGGACGCATCTCAACCATACACTCGCACCACTAAAGGCAGCCGAGTACGATGCGTTATCTAATTTTCATCCTCATAGCTATGATCGTACTCACCCTTGTGGCATCGCTGTATGGGTGGTACTGCCACCTGCGTGATAACGCAGACGACATATGTTATTCGCCCGAAAATCCTATCGATTCAAATCACGCACGTACGCCTTGCATACAGCCAGCAGCAAGGCTTCGACAACGAGATCACGCCAGCACCGCCGAAGCCTTCGCCCACAGCTGCAACCGATCTGTCCGCCCATTGAGCCCGCTATTGATGCACCGAGTGATTGCCTCGAACTGGCCAGCGTCCGCCAACTCATTCAGGCCATTACACGACCAGAACCAGGAGGCAGACAGCGCGGCGTATGCCGGCTGCTCCAGCAATTCAGGTTTCGTCAGCAGGTCCAGGCTCAGCGCCGAGCCGTATGCCTGATAGTTGACCCAACCGGTGACCTGAATCAGTCCGCTGCCTCGATAGCGCCAGCCTCGCCCGTCACGGCCGTGTTTTGGCTTTTGATCTTCTTGCCCTCGAGAGGCTTCGTTCCGGTTCTGCGCAGCGGGCAAACCGGCATGGATGCCGGTTTAGCCGCGCTGGGGCCAAGGATGGCCCATCGCGGCGGGCCCTGTAGGAGCGAGCATGCTCCGGGCGGCGTTCCGACGAAAAACCTGAGAGCACCGCGGGGTGTCAGGCTCCCCGCGTCATCGTTGACCTCCATCGCGAGCAGGCTCGCTCCTACAGTTTGCTTGGAGTACACCTGCAGGAGATAGGTCGGCTATCAGGCCGCCTTCGCGAGCAAGCCCGCTCCCACAGTTTAATCGGAGTACATCTGCGGGAGACAGGTCGGCTGTCAGGCCGCCTTCGCGAGCAGGCTCGCTCCCACAGTAGATCGAGTACATCCAGCCGCCATCGCCGTCAAGCCAGCGCCTACAGAGGCATCACCGTCACAGCTTTTGCAGTTCCTGCGCAACGATGGCAACGGTCTCGGCGATTTGTTCGGGGGTGTGCAGGCACGAGACAAAGAAGCGCACGCGCGCAGCTTTTTCCGGTACAGCCGGGTGCAGGATTGGCTGGGCGTTGATCCCGCGTTTGGCCAGGGCGCCGGACAATTGGGTGGCCTTGAGCGAACTGCCGGTGATCACCGGAATGACCGCAAGCCCGGTACTGGTGCCAGTGTCCAGCCCCGCCTCGCGGGCCAGGGCGAGGAACTGTTGGCCCCGCGCCTGCAAGGTCGCCACGCGCTCGGCGTCATGGGCCATGCAGCGCACCGCAGCGAGTGCCGCCGCCGCCACCGAGGCCGGCATGCCGACGCTGTAGAGAAACCCCGGCGCCATGAACTTCAGGTGCTCGACCAGGGCCGACTCGCCGGCAATGTAGCCACCGCAACTGGCCAGGGTCTTGCTCAGGGTGCCCATCCAGATGTCGACGTCAGAACCCGCCAGGCCGAAGTGTTCGCGAATGCCTTTGCCGTTGGCCCCCATGACCCCCAGCGAGTGGGCCTCGTCGACCATCAGGAACACCTTGTGCTTGTTCTTCAGCTCGACGAAGCGCGGCAGGTCCGGGTAGTCGCCGTCCATGCTGTAGATGCCTTCGAGCACCACCAGCACCCGCTCGAAATGCTGACGCTGATCGCCCAGCAGACGGTCGAGGGCTTCGTAGTCGTTGTGGGCAAAACTCAAGCGGCGCGCGCCGGACAACTGGATGCCTTGCAGCACGCTGTTGTGGATAAGTTCGTCGTGGATCACCAGGTCCCGCGGGCCGAACAGGTAGCCGATGGTGGTGACGTTGGTGGCATGTCCACTGACAAAAGTCACCGCATCATCCACTTCGTACAGCCGGGCCAGTTCGGCCTCCAGCTCGCGATGGATCGGCCGGTCACCGGACACCAGGCGACTGGCCGATACCGACGTGCCGTAGTGATCAATGGCGGCCTTGGCCGCCTCGGCAACCAGCGGATGACCGGAGTAACCCAGGTAGTTGTAGCTGGCGAAGTTGACGAAGCGCTGGCCCTGGATCGTCGTTTCGGCGCCGGCCAGGCTTTCATGCAGCTTGAAGAACGGATTGGCCAGGCCAAAGCGCGCCGCGCCGTCATGCATGATCCGCAGTTGCTGGTAACCGGGATGCTGATCGAAGCGGTAGAACTGCTCCGGCACCGACCGCGCATTGCGGCTCACGTCCGCCAGCGAGGCCGGCGGTGCGCCGTCGCCGGTCTGCCGCAGGCGCCGTTCCAGGGCTTGCTGGATCAGCTTGTCTTTCATCGAAGCGCCAAGCCCTGGTGAACTTTTAGTGGTCATAGTCAATTGATCGAACGGGAGAGTTGGGAATCAGCGTCGCGCGCGCCCTGGCGGACCTGGGCCGGTTCAGCCTCGGACAGTTCGAGGCCATGACGTGCCAGTGTCAGCGCCTGCAGGTTGTCTTCGGCAACGGGCGCGGCCTCGGCATCCTGGCTGCCGCGCAGCAGTTCAAGAATGCGCACGGTCAATTTGGCAATGCTGGAGGTTTCGCTCAACTCCATCACCGGCAGGCGAATGCCGAAGCGCTCCTCGACCGCCACCACCAGTTCCACACTCATCAACGAGTCCAGCCCCAGTTCCTGCAGCGGTCGACTGCTGTCGAGCTTGCTGGTCGGCATGCGCAGGATCTCGCTGATTTCCTGCTTGAGCATCTCGGCAAACAGTTCGGTGAGTTCCTGGTCGTTCATCTCCAGCAACAGGCGCTGGATGTCATCGACGTTGCTCTCTTCCTCCTGATCGCCACTGTGCAGCCGCGCCAGTTCACTGAACTTGGGCGAACCGGCGGCCGGCAGGAAGCGCGACAGGGCTTTCCAGTCGAGTTCCAGCACACCCAGCCCGGAGCGCTGTTGCAGCAGCAGGCGTTCCAGGGTGTCGAGTGCCGCTTGCGACTGCAAGGCGGCGCCGCCCATGCGACTTTGCAGGGCGTCCTTGACGTCTTGGTTGCGCGCGAGGAAACCGGCATCGTCAATCGCCCCCCACAGCACGGCCGTGGCCGGCAACCCTTGCAGCAGGCGATGACGGGCCAGGGCTTCGAGCCAATGGTTGGCCGCCACGTAGTTGGCCTGCCCCGGGTTGCCGAACAGGGTGGTCGCCGAGGAGAACAGCACGAAGAAGTCCAGCGCCAGATGCGCGGTCAGTTCGTGCAGGTACTGCGCGCCCTTGGCCTTGGGTTCGAGCACCCGTTGCAATTGCGCCTGGGTCAGGTTGCGGATCAGCCCGTCTTCGAACACGGTGGCCGCATGCACCACGCCACGCAGCGGCGCCTTGGAGGCTTCGATGCTGGCCAGCACGCTACGCAACTGGGCGATGTCGGTGATGTCGCAGGCCAGCGCCTGGACCTCGATGCCCTGTTCGCGCCAGGCCGCCAGCGCCGGTTGCGCTTCTTCGGTAGCCGCGCCGCGACGGCCCAGCAATGCCAGGTGACGAGCGCCCTTGTCCACCAGCCATTGCGCGGTACGCAGGCCGAAACCGCTGAGCCCACCGGTCACCAGGTAGGTGCCGTCGGCCGCCAGCTGCACAGCATGCGCCTGTGCCAGAGGCGCGCGGAACACCTGCTGGATCGGCGTGCGGTAGGTGACGACGATCTTGCCGATCTGCCGCGCTTGCTGCATGTAGCGGAACGACTCGACCACATCGTTGGCGTCGAACTCACGGTACGGCAACGGGCTGAGGATGCCGTCGCGGAACAGCTGCATCATGTCGCCGAACAGACGGCGGGTCAGGTCCGGACGCTCGCTCATCAGCTGGTCGGCGTCGATGCCGAAGTAGCTGATGTTATTGCGGAACGGTCGCAGGCCGATCTTGGTGTTCTGGTAGAAGTCACGCTTGCCCAGTTCGAGGAAACGCCCGAATGGCTTGAGCACTTGCAGGTTGCGGTTGATCGCCTCGCCCGCCAGGGAATTGAGCACCACGTCGACGCCACGGCCAGCGGTGATCGCCAGGATCTCATCGGCAAACGCCAGCGAGCGTGAATCGAACACATGCTCGACCCCGAGCAAGCGCAGGAAGTCGCGTTTTTCGTCGCTGCCCGCGGTGGCGTAGATCTCGGCGCCGCACCATTTGGCGATCTGGATCGCGGCGATGCCGACACCGCCTGCGGCGCCGTGGATGAGGATTTTTTCGCCCGGTTCCAGGCGCGCCAGGTGGTGCAGCGCGTAGTACACGGTAAAGAATGTGCTCGGGATGGTCGCCGCCGCCTCGAAGGACATGCCCTCGGGGATCCGCGCCACCGCATTGGCATTGGTGATCAGGCGATTAGCGAAGCTCGACGGGCCAAAGCCGACGACCCGGTCACCCGGCTGGAAGTCACCTTGCACCTGCGCACCCTTGCCGCGCACCACACCGGCGAATTCAAAACCCAGGGTCGGGCCGGAGAAGCCGTTCTCGATGGCTTCGTCCGACAACAGGCCGAGGGCATACATGACGTCGCGGAAGTTGAGGCCGGTGGCCTGGACCTCGATGTCCAGCTCGTCGCTCGCCGGCACCAACGGCTCGTGGGCTTCCCAGCGCAAGTTGCGCAACTGGCCCGGCAGTTCGAAGCCAAGGCTGACCTGGGTCGCGGTTTGTTGATCGGTGCTGACATCCAGCTGATCGGGGCGCACGCGCAAGCGGGCCACGTAACGATCACCCTCGGCACTGATGGCCAATTCGGTTTCGTCATCGGCATGGAGCAAGGCTGGCAGCAACGCTTCGACCCCGGCCCCCTCGGCCAGGTCCAGCAGGCGCACGCGGCAACCCACGGCTTCGTTGGCCAGGGTGCGACCAAAGCCCCACAACGCCGCATCGGCGAGGGATGCCAGGTCACCTGCGACCTGTGCAGCGGCCGGCAGCAAATGCACCGCCGCACCACGGGTCAGCACCCAGCAATCGGGGCTGATGCCCGCCTGCTCGCACGCCTGGGTCAGTGCCGCGGCCAGCATGCAGCGCCGCGCCTGGTCGTCCAGGCCGTGGCTCCCGAACAGGCCGCTGAGCAACAGCAGGTGCTGCGGCGCCGACGTGGCGCGCAGTTGCTCGGCCATGTCCTCGGCCGATGCCGGCGCCAGCCAGTCAACGCTTTGCCCCTGCTCGCGCAGGGCGGCGGCCAATTGTTGGGCGAAGGCTTGTTCCGCGCCCTGCTCATCGGCCACCAGCAACCAGCGCTGGGCCGGCAGTGGCTGCCGCTCGAAGGCCGCCGCCGCTTCGGCCGCGCCCACCAGCACGTAGCTGCCGCTGGACATGGCCGGGCTCAATTCCAGTGCATCGCCAACGCTCAGGCCGTGACGGCGCAGTTCTTGTTGCCAGAAGCCCGGGCGCTGCTGCACCGACAGGCTGTCCTGGCCCTGCCCGGCCAGCCACCACGAAGGTTGCGCGCCGAACACGAAATCCGCCCAACGGGCCGGGTGCTGCGCCAACAGCATCAGCTGGCCACCGGCCAACAACCGCGCCGCGCCATGGCGCAGGCCTGCGCTGATGGCTTGCAACGGCGCCAGGTCGCTGGCGACCAGCACCAGGTCAAAACCCTGGGCGGGCACGGCCGGCAGTTGGGCGGCGTCGCCCAGGCTGAGCAGGCGCAGGTCCGGGAAGTCGGCTTGCAGCAAGCTGGCCGGGTCCAGGTCGTCGGCGCTGTACTGGTAGTCGACACGGTCGAAGTCCAGCTGCGCACAGAGTTGCGCGGCGAAAGGCGCGCCACCGAAGCCGAGCTCGAGGATGCGCAGGCGCTGGCCTGCCGGCAGCACGGCCAGGCGTTGTTCGATGTGGCCTTTGATCGCGTCCAGCAAGGCGTGATAGCCGCTGGCCCCCAGCACTTGGCGGGCCAACTGCGCCGGCGAAGTTTCACGGGGCAGCAGCGTTTCGATCTGTACCGCACCGCTGAGCAGGTCCAGCAGGTGGATGCCGATACGGCCCACCGAGTGAATGATCTGGAAGTGTTCGGGATAACTGCGGAACAGTTCCTGCCAGATGTCCTGGGCACTTGGCCGCTCGCCCTGATCGGCCAGCTGCCAGGCGTCGCCGCTGGCAATCAGGCTGCCGTCGTCCAGCGCCTGCTGCAGCAGATGCTCCAGGTAGCCCGAGAAGCCTTGCGCCTCGGCCTGCCACGTCGCCCGTTGCGCGGCGCTGAGGCGGCCGCCGAGGGACTCGATGGCCTCCAGCACGAAGCTGGCGCACAGGCTGTCCAGCAGTGGATCGACTTCCTGGCTGTAACGCACCAGGGTCGGTTCATCGCTCACCGACGCCAGGCTTTGCGCCAGCGCGCTGTGCAATAGCGCGCCCGGTAGTGGCAACGCACGGGCGGCCAGGGGATAGGGTTTGGCGATACCGGCGAAATCCACCAGTTTCAGATCGCCGCTGCGATCCTTGTGCAACTTGACGGCACGGAAACGCGCGTCCTTGATGCACACCACGGCGCGCCCCTGGGCGTCGTACAGGGTGAAGTCGGCCAGCAGCGAGTGTTCCGAACGACGCACCAGGCGCACCTTGGCCAGGCACGGTGGCAGGCTGCCCGCGGCGAAGTTGATGCGCCCCAGTTTCACCGGGATGAACGCCAGCCCGTTGCGCGCCTTCGGATCGCTGCTGAGCAACTGGGTGATCAGCTGGAACGCACTGTCCAGGAGCGCCGGATGCAGGTGCAAGGCCGTAAGTTCCGAAGCAATCACGCTCGGGGCGGTGAGCTGCGCCAGCACCTGGTCACCGTCGATCCAGCCGGCTTCGATGGCCTGATAGGCCGGGCCGTAATTCAGGCCAACCGCAGATGTCAATTGCAAATGTTCTGCACGGGTGAAATCCGCGGCGCGGGTTGGCAGCGCTGGCGCCGGTTCGTTGAGCAGCACGCCACGGGCCTCGCCCGGCAGGCGGGCGACCACGTGGCGGGCCCAGGGTTCTTCCTGGGAGGTGCTGCGCGAAACGATCGACACCGTGCCATCGCTGCTGTCGATCTGCACGCGCACGCGCTTGCTCGATTCGGCGTGCAGCACCAGCGGGCTGTGAATCTCAAGCTCTTCGATGTCGACGAACTCACCCGGCTGGTAGCACTGCGCTGCCGCCAGCACCAGCTCAGTGAAACCGGCGCCGGGGAACAGCACGGCGTCGCCGACCTTGTGGTCTTCCAGGGACGGGAACAGTTGCGTGTCCAGGCGATTGTCCCAAGTCAGCTCGTGGCCGGGTACCGCATGGCCCAGCAGCGGATGCACCCGATCGTGGTACAGCGTGCGCGCCGACTCCGGCGTGTCGCCGTGCCAGTGCCGCTCGCGCTGCCACGCATAGTTGGGCAAGCGCACGAAGCGGCCGGTGCTCGGAAACAGGCACGCCAGGTCGGTATCGACGCCACTGATCAGCACCTTGGCCACCGCTCGGGTGACCATTTGCGCTGCGTCGTCATGGCGCTTGAGCGTGGCGATCACCACGCCCTGTTGCTCGCGTGCCGCCAGGGCATCGGTGACGTAGCTGCGCAGGATCGGGTGCGGACCGACTTCGACAAAGACGTTGTAGCCCTGCTCGCACAGGGTCTCGCTGGCGGATTGGAACAGCACCGGGAAACGGATGTTCTGCCACCAGTACTCGGCGTCCAGGCGTTCGCCATCGAGCAAGCGACCGGTGACCGTGGAATACATCGGGATGCGGCTGGCGCGCGGCGCGATGTCGCGCAATGCCTCGACCACCTGTTCGGCGATGACGTTCATGGCCGGCGAATGGAAGGCGTAGTCCAGGCCTAGGCGGCGGACGAACACCTGGCGCTCGGTCAGCGCCTGTTCCAGACGCTCAAGACCGGCCACGGAACCGGCCACGGTGGCACCCTTGAAGCTGTTTTCGCCGGCCACGACCACATCATTCAGGCCCAGCTCCAGCAACAGGTTTTCGGTGTCACTGCCCGACAGGCCCACGGCGGACATCTGCCCGGAACCGGCGGTCAGGCCCTGCAGCCGACTGCGGTGGTAGATCACGCGCGTCGCATCGACCAGGCGCAGGGCGCCACACGCCCAGGCGGCCGCCACTTCACCAACGCTGTGGCCCATCACCACCTGCGGCACCACGCCCTGGCTGGCCAGCATGCGGGTCACGCCCACTTGCAGCGCGAATAGCGCCGGCTGGGCCAGCTCGGTCAGGTGATAACGCTCCTGGCCGTACTCGCCCGCCAGTTCTTTGATCAGCGAATAGCCGGCCAGTGGCTGGAACAGGCTATCGACTTCAGTCACCGCGGCATGGAACACGGCATCGGCGAGCAGCGCCTTGCCCATGCCCTGCCACTGCGAGCCATTGCCGGAGTACACGAACACCGGGCCCTTGGCGTGATCCAGCGCGCGACCGCTTTCGACCACCGAGCTCAGGGCCGAGACGGCCGGGTCCAGCGCGAAATCCAGCAGCGCCTGGGCGCTTTGCTGTTGATCGGCCTCGAACACCACCACGCGCTGCGGATGCAGGTCGCGACGCATCATTGCCTGGTACGCCACGTCATACAGGCCGGTTGCCGGGTGGTCGCCCAGGTGCTGCGCGATGCTTTCGGCCATTGCCGCCAACCCGGCGCTGTCCTTGGCGGTGACCATCAACGGCACCGGGCCTGCCTGGACAACCGGCGGTACAGCCTGCGGCGTGTGGCTTTGCAGGATGACGTGGGCGTTGGCGCCGCCGAAACCGAACGAGTTGACCCCCACCACCAGCGTGCCGCTCGGCTTGAGGGCGTGGTTGCGGGTGGCGACGTTGAGGTTGAGGTCGGCGAACGGAATACGCGGGTTGAGGTTCTTGATGCCGATGGTGGCCGGCACCTGGCGCTCGGTGACGCAGTACAGCGCCTTCATCAACCCGGCCACGCCGGACGCGGCCTCCAGGTGACCGATGTTGCTCTTGACCGAGCCGATCAACAACGGCTTGTCCGCCCCGCGTACCTGGCCCAGTGCCAGGCCGATGGCCCGGCTTTCGATGGGATCGCCCACCGGTGTACCCGTGCCGTGGGCTTCCAGGTAATCGATGTCGGCCGGCGAGATCCCGGCGCTGGCGTAGGCCTGGGTCATCAACGCCGCCTGCGCATCGGCGCTGGGCACTGTCAGCCCGGACTTGCGCCCGTCGGTATTGACCGCACTGCCGGCGACGACGGCGAGGATCTGGTTGCCATCGGCCACCGCCTTGTCGTAATCCTTGAGGTAAAACAGCCCTGCCCCTTCGGAGCGCACATAACCGTCGCCGGCTTCGTCGAAGACGTTGCAGCGCCCTTTGCGCGACAGCATCGAGGCCTTGGAGAAGATCAGGAAGCCGAACGGGTGCAGGTGCAGGCTGATACCGCCGGCCAGTGCCTGGTCGATATCGCCGCTTTGAATGGCCTGGCAGGCCTGGTGGAACGCCACCAGCGACGAGGAACAAGCGGTATCGACCGCCATGCTCGGGCCGTGCAGGTCATAAAAGTACGACAGGCGATTGGCCGCGATGCTGAAGGTGTTGCCCGTGGCCGTCGAGGCATCCACCAGCGACAGGTCATGGGACAGGCGATACGCATAGTCGGTGGTGGCAATGCCCAGGTACACCCCGCAATTGCTGCCGCGCACGCTCGACGGTTTTACCCCGGCGTTCTCGAACACTTCCCATCCCAATTCCAGCAACAGGCGCTGCTGGGGGTCCATGATCGCCGCTTCGCGGGGAGAAATGCTGAAGAAGCCCGCATCGAAGGTGGAAATGTCACCCAGCGTGCCAGCCGCCATGGTGTAGGCCGTGCCAGGGTTAGCCTTGTCGGGGTGGAAAAACGCATCGCGGGACCAGCGGGACGGGTCGACCTGCGTGATGAAGTCGTGCCCTTCCAGCAGGTTCTGCCAAAAAGTTGCGGAAGTGGAGCCGGGAAAACGGAACGAAGCCCCAATAATTGCAACTTTTTTACGCATGACTTTCTCCACCTTTTTATATTCTCAACGGTAACGCCATCACTTCGTGCGATGGGTGCGCTGAACGCCATCATGGGTTCAACATAACGTTGAGAAACTTGCTGAATTCCGTTGGGTAGTGACTCTGTATTTATTATTAGGAGTACTTTTCTGCCCGGCATCGACTCCAGTGCCCTTCAAGGGTTGACCACTGATAGCGCCCGGCGCCGGGGGCGCAAAATCATACGCTGAGCGCCCCCCGAGGGAAACCCTTACAAACCGTTACAGTACAACCCATCGTCGCATTTACCGCCTTGATCCACGGCTGGCGCCCGGCAAAAAAATAAATTCAATAAAGCCGCTGCACGGCCGACACCCTGTCAAAGCCTTGCGGATTAAATAAGCCATGCGTAATAACCAGCCCAATACACAACGCGAACGGACCTTCCCGGCTCAGCAACGGTTGATTTCCACCACGGATGCCAAGGGCATGATCACCTACTGCAACGACGCTTTCGTCGAAATCAGCGGGTTTTCGCGTGAGGAACTGATCCGGGCGCCACATAACCTGGTGCGCCACCCCGACGTACCTGCAGCGGTCTTCGCGCACCTGTGGGGCACACTCAAACAAGGCTTGCCATGGATGGGTATTGTCAAGAATCGCTGCAAGAGCGGTGACCACTACTGGGTTAACGCCTATGTCACGCCGATCTTCGAAGGCAATCAGGTCATCGGTTACGAGTCGGTGCGAGTCAAACCCACCGCCGAACAGATTCGCCGTGCCGAAGCGCTCTATCAACGCATCAACCAGGGCAAGTCGGCCATTCCTTCGACCGATAAATGGTTGCCGGTCCTGCAGGACTGGCTGCCGTTCATTCTGGTCAGCCAACTAAGCTTCATGATCGGCGCTACGCTCAACTCCCAGTGGGGCTTTGCCCTGGCGGCCGCTCTTTCGGTGCCGCTGGGCCTGCTGGGCCTGAGCTGGCAGCAACGCGGCATCAAGCGCTTGCTGCGCCTGGCCGAGCAGACCACGTCCGACCCGCTGATCGCGCAGATGTACACCGACAGCCGCGGCGCCCAGGCACGCCTGGAAATGTCGATCCTCAGCCAGGAAGCACGCCTGAGAACCTGCCTGACCCGCCTGCAGGACACCGCCGAGCACCTGACCGACCAGGCGAAGCAATCCGACGCCCTGGCGCACAACAGCTCCAGCGGCCTGGAACGCCAACGCGTCGAAACCGAACAGGTGGCCACCGCCGTCAACCAGATGGCCGCCACCACCCAGGAAGTCGCCAGCCACGTGCAGCGCACCGCCGACGCCACCCAGCAAGCCAACCGCCTGACCGGCCGCGGCCGCGACATCGCCGGGGAAACCCGCGAAGCCATTCAGCGCCTGTCGGTGGTAGTGGGCGAGACCGGCCTGACCGTGACTCAACTGGCCAAGGACAGCAACGAAATCGGCGGCGTAGTCGACGTGATCAAAGGCATCGCCGACCAGACCAACCTGCTGGCGCTGAACGCCGCCATCGAAGCGGCGCGTGCCGGCGAGATGGGTCGTGGTTTTGCGGTAGTGGCCGACGAAGTTCGCCAACTGGCCCAACGCACCAGCGAATCCACCGGGCAGATCCACGCCCTGATCGCCAAGCTCCAGCAAACCGCCGGCACCGCGGTGCAGACCATGGAAGCCGGGCATCGCCAGGCCGAAGAAGGTGTGGCACGGGTGCTGGAAGCGGATCAGGCCCTGGTGGGGATCAGTGAGGCGGTGGCCAACATCACCGACATGACCACCCAGATCGCTGCCGCAACCGAAGAGCAAAGCGCCGTGGCCGAAGAAATCAGCCGCAATATCAGCAACATCTCGGCACTGGCGGACCAGACCTCGGAACAGGCGCAGAACTCGGCGTTGCTGAGTGAAGAGTTGACCAAGACCGCGAATACCCAGTATTCGTTGGTGGAGCGGTTTAACCGCTGATTGTTGCTGGAATAACAAGACCCGGATAGCGAAAGCTTCCGGGTTTTTTATTTCCACCGGGAGAATGACGGCACTCGGTAGGAATGCATTCCAAATGTGGGAGCGAGCCTGCTCGCGATGAGGCCATGATTGCTGGCGACGATATCCAGACTACACGTCTATAAGCCCCTGCCTACAATTGCGCCAGAAGCCGCCGACTTGTCCGCCTCGAAGCCAGGTTCTATTGTTTGCCGGTAAAAACTTAATCACATAAGCTGGTCAGTATGAATACACACCCTTCGGAGGCTCCGATGGCCACCACCAAAAAGGACAAACCCAACAAAAAGGCTGTCCGTGATGAACTGACATTCCTTGATGTTCGGCAAGCCGCGCGTGATGGGCAGAAAGCGTTCGATAAATTTGTGATCACTGGCAGGCTACCTATTACAAAGTAGGCCTGGATGCCAGCCGTCAAAATCTCTGCGCTTTTCGAACAAATACGAAACTGGCAGAACTTCGCCGCACACTTTTACAACTACAAAGTGTGCGGCGAACTGCCTGCAATTTTCGGGCGGGACGAACGGCTCGATCTGAGCGACATGCATCACATCCACCTGGCGAGCACTCAAGCGATTCAAACGCGATGGGCGAAAATCGACCGCCAGTATTACCGCACAGCATTGGTCAACGACCCTGACAATGATTTCTGGCTGATCTATGCCTATGACGCCTTCCGGGACGAGTACCTTTTGCTTACAGTCACCGGCCCGGACGCCCACAACCGAAATGAATGGGGTTCATTTCTGCGTTCGGTGCATTATGAGATTGTTGAGCCTTGGGTGATGGGGAAAATCAATTTTCCTGATCTGGACGACCTTTTGATTTGAAGAGGTCGTCACTACCGCACGTTGGTGGAGCGGTTTAATCGCTGACCTGTGTCTCGCCTTCTCCTGATCGTTCCCATGCGCAGCAAAGGAATGCAGCCCGGGATGCTCTGCGTCCCAGTCGCGCCTCAGTTTGTAGCGGTGCACGTCAATACCAGCGCTGAATCTCGATCAACCCTTCCATCCCCGCGTAGTTCCTGGCGCTCGAATAGCGCCAGTGCTCCGGCAAATCCACATATCCACGTTTCACCGGGTTGTTGTGGATGTAATCGAGTTTCTGGCGCATCACCGATTCGCTGTAAACCATTTCCGCATGCGAACCTTCCTGCCACAGCTGATAAACCCGATCCTGCTTGTGCGCCCGTTTGCTGAAGCGCAGCCGCTGTAAGGCTCTATCCGCACCTTTGCTTTGCAGGTCATTGATGATCTGTCTTGCGGTGAAGGATTTGAACTGGTTCAGGCACTTGCTCAGGTCAGGTGCTTGGGCAACGAAGTGCAAATGGTTTTCGAGGATCACGTAACCGAACAGCTGCAGACTGTGGTGGGTTTGCTGATAGCGCCAACAGTCCAGCAGGTGGTCGACGATGTAGGGGCGGATGAACAGCGGGAGCCATTCCATGAGAGTACAGGTGAGGAAGTGGGGTTTGTCAGGCTCGGTGATGGAGTAACGGCTTCGGCCCATGGGATTCGTCCTTGAATCTTGCAGCGCGATGGAAATGGAACGCGGAGCGTCCCTGGCGGCATTCCCACGCAGAGCGTGGGAACGATCAGGCTGCGGGGTGGCGAGGCGGTGGAGCAAGTGGCTGAGAGCGATAGAGCAGGTAGGAAATGTCTGCAGATGGGTCTGGTAGTCACTGATCGTTCCCACGCTCTGCGTGGGAATGCAGCCCGTGACGCTCTGCGTCACAGCGGGGTCTGGCATTGCGCGGGCGGTGATGCCGGAACGCGGAACGTCCCTTGAGGCGTTCCCACGCAGCGCGAGAGTGTCAGATTTTTTGTGTGCGGGCCGGTAACAGCCTGCCGTAAGGCAGGCCTTCATTTCACCAAGTTGGCCTGATGAATCGATCTCCGTACAAAACCGCGAACTGATTCATTGCGTTCTTCCAGTCATGGGCCGGACTGCCCCAATTGGCGGTGATATTTTGCAGTGCCAGCCAGATCAGCTTTGTCGCCGCATCATCGGTTGGAAAATGTCCTCTTGTCTTGATGATCTTGCGCAACTGAGCATTGATGCTCTCGATGGCGTTGGTGGTGTAGATCACTTTTCGTATGGCTGGCAGGAAGATGAAAAACGGGATGACTCGGTCCCAGGCACGCCTCCAGGCAGCAGCCACCGTTGGATATTGTTTACCCCAAGGTCCAGATTCGAAGGCATCTAAAGCCTGCTCGGCAACTTCAGCGTTGAGTGCTTGATAAATCGGCTTCAGGGCTTTGGCCAGTTCGCGACGTTTATCCCAGGCCGCGTAATCAAGGCTGTTACGGATCAAGTGGACGATGCAGGTCTGCAGCGTCGTCTGAGGGAACACCGCACTCAAGGCTTCTGGCATGCCTTTGAGTCCGTCAGTGACAGCGATCAAAACGTCTTCGACGCCTCGAGTCTTGAGGTCATTGAAAACCTTCATCCAGAACTTGGCACCCTCGGTCGTTTCAATCCAGATGCCCAGAATATCTCGTGTACCGTCCGGCAATACGCCCAGGGCTAAGTAAATGGCCTTGTTGCGAACCACCCCCTCGTCACGGATTTTGACCCGCAGAGCATCGAAGAAAATGACTGGGTACATGGGTTCAAGTGGTCGCTGCTGCCAAGCACTGACCTCTTCCAGAACTGCATCGGTGACTGAGCTGATGAAGTCATGGGAGACATCTGTGCCGTATTGCTCCGATAGAAATGCACGAATCTCGCGCACGCTCATGCCGCGTGCATACATGGCAATAATCTTGTCATCGAAGCCGGTAAAGCGGCGCTCGTGCTTGGGGATCAGAATCGGAGCAAAGCTGCCATCGCGGTCTCTGGGGATGTCCAGGCGAAGCGGGCCGTCATCGGTCAGCACGGTCTTGCCGCTCTTACCATTACGCTGGTTGCTCGACTCCTCAGGGCGCTGCGCGCCCTGAGGGTAGCCAAGGTGGTGGCCGAGTTCGGCTCCCAAGGCTCGTTCAATCAGCGCCTTTTTGAACGCCATCGAAGCGTCCTGAATGGCTTCGGCACTCATCGGACCGTTCACGAACTGGTCGATCAGCTCTTTTGGAATGGATGGAAGGTCACGCTGGGCCTCGCGGGCCGGTTTCTTTTTGGTCGGCATACATGCACCTCTTCAACATGTTATGCCCGAACACAAAATTTATGACAGTCCCCGCAGCGCGGGAACGATCAATGAATTTGCAAGACGTTAACAGGCTTCGCAACTGTCACATATGACAGTTACCCATCACTCCCATTGAGCTTAGATTGGCCTCGGAAGGCAATGCCTTCATCAATCAACCTCAAGGAATGGGATATTCACAATGAGCAACGAACGCAGACTACAAACCATACAAAAAGTGCGCACTCTCAAAACCAATGACATCCTCAAGTGGCGCTTCAACTCTGAAGGTGAATTCATCGAGGCAAGTGATCCAGGTGCCTACCTATGGCAGGCAGGCCCCCAAGGCAAGTTTTACTGGGTATGGGAGGGTTGGACCGGCTCTCATGACACCAACGACATCTTTTTTTATGACTTCACCATCCCCTATGAAAACGATGAAGTAATAGACCGCAGTTTCACCCTCGGCGAAGATCAACTGACCTTTGATCATGCTTATTCAATTGGGGATGGACAGCTGCGCGCCGCTAGGGCGCAGTCAGCAACGGCTCATATCAAGCTCGACCCGAAAACCCGACAAAGCGAGGGTTCTTTCGAGGCAGTCTTCCTGGGCATCCATCAATCGCCCCAAGGCAGGTTCTATTTCGAAAGAAAAATCCCTTAACCACCCAGCCATATAGTTTTTAAGGCGTGGTACCCCCTGTACCCGCCTTTTTAAACATCTTATTTCAAACTCACCATCTTGAGCTTACTGCGCAAACAAAATCAGCAACGCGCTTTGAAGCTAACGCCAGATGCTGCTCATGGGTGAAGCCCGAAGCCTTCAAAGGCTTCAAATCATGATCAGCTGACGCCAACCAGAACACTTCAATGCTCGGTGACAGGTCGTATCCCTCGACCGCCTCGCGATCACCCAGCGCATCCCGCTCCCCCTGCACGATCAACGTACGTGTCTTCAGCGCCGCCAGATGCTCCACCCGCGGCTTCTCCGGTTTGCCCACCGCATAAAACGGATAGCCCAGGCACACCAACGCATCGGCACCCAATTCATCGGCGAGCATACTGGCCACCCGACCACCCATGGACTTGCCGCCAATGGCCAGGAGCCCAGTGACATGGCGTCGCACCTCGGCATATACCTCGCGCCAGCCTTCCATCAGCCTTGGCATCGGATTGGGCGGGCGTTTGCCGCCATCTACACGCCGCTGCGCCATGTACGCAAATTCAAAGCGCAACACGTTGACGCCTTGTGCCGCGAGGCGTGCAGCCATGTCGTTCATCCAGCCGCTGTCCATCGGCGCACCGGCGCCATGGGCGAGGATCAGCGTGGCCGACGCCGGCGCCACGGCGGCATTCCACAACCATCCATGATCCTGCACGCACTGCGCCCATTGATCCCCGTCAATACCGGCCTTGTGCTGTTTGTCCATGCTTGCCTCGCTTTTAGTCTGCCTATAACTCCAGGCGAAGGGAGCGTCTGCCTTGCGCGAACGCCTCACTTCGGCTGAACCGTGGATGGGGAACCATGAACACTTCTATCAGTACCGCCTACAACTATAAGGTGGTCCGCCAATTCGCCATTATGACGGTGGTGTGGGGTATCGTCGGCATGGGGCTCGGGGTTTTTCTCGCGGCCCAATTGGTCTGGCCCGAACTCAATTTCGATTTACCGTGGACCAGTTTCGGGCGCCTGCGTCCGTTGCACACCAATGCGGTGATCTTCGCTTTCGGCGGTTGCGCCCTGTTCGCCAGTTCGTTATACGCGGTGCAACGCACCTGCCAGACCCAGCTGTTTGCACCGAAAATTGCCGCGTTCTGTTTCTGGGGCTGGCAGCTGGTGATTGTCCTGGCGGCCATCAGCCTGCCATTGGGCTACACCAGCTCCAAGGAATACGCCGAGCTGGAATGGCCGATCGATATTCTGATCACCATCGTCTGGGTCGCCTACGCCGTGGTGTTCTTCGGCACGATCATGCAGCGCAAGACCAAACACATCTACGTCGGCAACTGGTTCTTCGGTGCGTTCATCATCACCGTGGCGATCCTGCACATCGTAAACAACCTTGAGCTGCCGGTGAGTTTCACCAAGTCCTACTCGGTGTACGCCGGTGCTACCGATGCGATGGTGCAGTGGTGGTACGGGCACAACGCCGTGGGCTTTTTCCTCACCGCCGGTTTCCTCGGGATGATGTATTACTTCGTGCCGAAACAGGCCGAGCGTCCGGTTTACTCCTATCGCCTGTCGATCGTGCACTTCTGGGCGCTTATCACCCTGTACATCTGGGCCGGCCCCCACCACCTGCACTACACCGCCTTGCCGGACTGGGCGCAGTCGCTGGGCATGGTGATGTCGCTGATCCTCCTGGCGCCAAGCTGGGGCGGGATGATCAACGGCATGATGACGCTGTCCGGCGCCTGGCATAAGTTGCGCAGCGATCCGATCCTGCGCTTCCTCGTGGTGTCGCTGGCGTTCTACGGCATGTCGACCTTCGAAGGGCCGATGATGGCGATCAAGACCGTCAACGCCCTCTCCCACTACACCGACTGGACTATCGGCCACGTGCACGCCGGCGCGCTCGGCTGGGTGGCGATGATTTCCATCGGCGCGCTGTACCACATGATCCCGAAAGTCTTCGGTCGCGCGCAGATGCACAGCATCGGCCTGATCAACGCGCACTTCTGGCTCGCCACCATCGGCACCGTGCTGTACATCGCCTCGATGTGGGTCAACGGCATCGCCCAGGGCCTGATGTGGCGCGCGGTGAACGAAGACGGCACGCTGACCTACTCCTTCGTCGAAACCCTGGTGGCCAGCCATCCGGGCTTCGTCGTGCGGCTGGTGGGTGGGGCGATCTTCCTCAGCGGCATGTTGCTGATGGCCTACAACACCTGGCGCACCGTGCGGGCCTCGCAGCCTGCAGAAGTCGCCGCTGCCGCGCAGATGGCCTGAGGAGTCCGCCATGAAACACGAAACTATCGAGAAAAACGTCGGCCTGTTGCTGCTGCTGATGATCCTGGCCGTGAGCATCGGCGGCCTGACCCAGATCGTCCCGCTGTTCTTCCAGGACGTGACCAACAAACCGGTGGAAGGCATGAAGCCCTACACCGCGCTGCAGCTCGAAGGCCGTGACATCTATATCCGCGAAGGCTGCGTTGGTTGCCACTCGCAGATGATCCGCCCGTTCCGCGCCGAGACCGAACGCTACGGGCACTACTCGGTGGCTGGCGAAAGCGTCTGGGATCACCCGTTCCTCTGGGGTTCGAAACGCACCGGCCCGGACCTGGCCCGGGTTGGCGCGCGCTACTCGGATGACTGGCACCGCGCGCACTTGTACAACCCGCGCAACGTGGTGCCGGAATCGAAGATGCCGGCCTACCCGTGGCTGGTGGCCAACCCGGTCGACAGCGGTCACTCCGAAACCAAACTCAAGACGATGCGCACCCTGGGCGTGCCGTACACCGATGAGGACATCACCGGCGCCGTCGCTTCGCTCAAAGGCAAGTCCGAAATGGACGCGCTGGTCGCCTACCTGCAAGTGCTCGGCACTGCGATCAAGAGCAAGAGGTGAGCCATGGTCGTTGAAATGAGTACTGGAATGATCCGCGGCCTGGGCACTGTCGTGGTGTTCGTGGCCTTCGTCGGCCTGACGCTTTGGGTGTTCAACGCCAAGCGCAGCCCGGAATTCGCCGAAGCGCGCCTGCTGCCGTTCGCCGACGAGCCACAACCCGAGATCCCCGAAGAATCCGCCACAAGGAGCACCCGGCCATGACCACTTTCTGGAGTACATGGATCTGCGTACTGACCATCGGCAGCCTGATCGGCCTGACCTGGCTGCTGATCGGCACCCGCAAGGGTGAAACCAAGGGCAGCGTCGACCAGACCATGGGCCACAGCTTCGACGGCATCGAGGAGTACGACAACCCGTTGCCGCAATGGTGGTTCATGCTGTTCGCCGGCACCCTGGTGTTTGCCGTCGGTTACTTGATCCTCTATCCCGGCCTGGGCAACTGGAAAGGCATCCTGCCTGGCTATGAAAATGGCTGGACCGGCGTGCACGAGTGGGAAAAGGAGATGGACAAGGCCGACGCCCGGTTCGGACCGATCTTCGCCAAATTCGCCGCCATGCCGGTGGAAGAAGTGGCCAAGGACCCGCAAGCGCTGAAAATGGGTGGGCGCCTGTTCGCCTCCAACTGCTCGGTGTGCCACGGCTCGGATGCCAAGGGCGCGTTCGGCTTCCCCAACCTGGCGGACAGTGACTGGCGCTGGGGCGGCGACGCCGACACCATCAAGGCCACCATCCTGGGTGGACGCATGGCGGCGATGCCGGCCTGGGGTGAAATCCTCGGCGAAGCGGGCGTGAAGAACGTCGCTGCTTATGTACGCCATGAACTGGCCGGCCTGCCATTGCCCGCCGACAACAGCGCCGACCTGCAAGCCGGACAGCAAGCGTTCAGCACCACCTGCACCGCCTGTCACGGGGCAAACGGCCAAGGTACTCCGGCCATGGGTGCGCCGAACCTGACACACCCGGCCGGTTTCATTTACGGCACGGGCCTGACCCAGCTTGAACAAACGATTCGGCATGGCCGCCAGGGCCACATGCCGGCGCAGAACGAACTGCTCGGCAACGATAAGGTGCAACTGCTCGCGGCTTATGTGTTCAGTCTTTCGAAAGGTGATGAGCAGTTGAGCGGCAAGCTTCAAGCAACAAGCGGCAAGTAAAAGCAAAAAGCAAAAAGCAAAAAGCAAAAGCTGCAAGCGACGAGATCTCTCTTGAAGCTTGCAGCTTGAAGCTCATAGCTGCTTCTTTTTGTCACACCCTCCTCGAGTCTTCCTTTCGATTCCCCAGATTTGGGTCTAAGCTTCTCCGATGCGGACTGGCCAGAGCCGGTTCCAGGTTGACCCAGAACGAAGTGTTTGACGAATCTGCCCAATGACAAGCCGCAAAGGCTGGTAGATACCGGCTGTCGCGCCAATTGCCTTTGGTCACCCAATCGTTGTGCTTGAACACACCTCGTTACATCCGACCTGACCCCTCGCCTCTCGAGTCCGCCTAGACATTTTGCCCACGAGCAAATTTGTCCTTACGCGGCGCATGGAAAGGCCGCAGAATCAGCATTTGAAAGCGTTGACCCAGGTCATGGCGCGTTGCAATGACCCCCTGCTTTCTCCATACTTGCGGCCGATTTTAATCCTAATAAAACACCCAAACCGTGGAACCTTAGAAATGAGCACAGCAATCAGTCCGACTGCTTATAACTATAAGGTAGTCCGCCAGTTCGCCATCATGACGGTGGTCTGGGGGATCCTTGGCATGGGGCTCGGTGTCTTCATCGCCTCGCAACTGGTCTGGCCGGAATTGAACTTCGGTCTGGCATGGACGAGCTTTGGACGCCTGCGCCCCTTGCACACCAACCTGGTGATTTTTGCCTTCGGTGGTTGTGCACTGTTTGCCACTTCCTATTACGTCGTGCAGCGTACCTGCCAAACGCGACTGATTTCCGACAGCCTCGCGGCCTTCACCTTTTGGGGTTGGCAAGCGGTGATCGTCGGCGCCATCGTTACCTTGCCGCTGGGTTACACCACCACCAAGGAATACGCTGAGCTGGAATGGCCGATCGCTATTCTGCTGGCCATTGTCTGGGTCACCTACGGCCTGGTGTTCTTCGGCACCATCACCAAGCGCAAGACCAAGCACATCTATGTGGGTAACTGGTTCTACGGTGCCTTCATCGTCGTGACCGCGATGCTGCACATCGTCAACCACATGTCGCTGCCGGTCAGCCTGTTCAAGTCCTACTCGGCCTACTCCGGCGCGACCGACGCGATGATCCAGTGGTGGTACGGCCACAACGCCGTAGGTTTCTTCCTGACCACCGGCTTCCTGGGGATGATGTACTACTTCGTGCCGAAACAGGCCGAGCGTCCGATCTACTCCTATCGCCTGTCCATCGTGCACTTCTGGGCGCTGATCACCCTGTACATCTGGGCCGGCCCTCACCACCTGCACTACACCGCTCTGCCGGACTGGGCCCAATCGCTGGGCATGGCCATGTCGATCATCCTGCTGGCACCCAGCTGGGGTGGCATGATCAACGGCATGATGACCCTGTCGGGCGCCTGGCATAAGCTGCGTACCGACCCGATCCTGCGCTTTTTGGTGGTGTCCCTGGCGTTCTACGGCATGTCGACCTTCGAAGGTCCGATGATGGCGATCAAGACCGTCAACTCGCTGTCGCACTACACCGACTGGACCATCGGCCACGTACACGCCGGCGCGCTCGGCTGGGTAGCGATGATCTCGATCGGCGCGATCTACCACATGATCCCGAAACTGTTCGGTCGTGCGCAGATGCACAGCATCGGTTTGATCAACGCGCACTTCTGGCTCGCGACCATCGGTACCGTTCTGTACATCGCTTCGATGTGGGTCAACGGCATCACCCAGGGTCTGATGTGGCGTGCAATCAACGACGACGGCACCCTCACCTACTCGTTCGTCGAAGCGCTGCAAGCCAGTCACCCTGGTTTCATCGTTCGCGCCCTGGGCGGTGCGTTCTTTGCTGCTGGCATGCTGTTCATGGCCTACAACGTATGGCGTACCGTACGCGCCTCGAACCCGGTTGAAGCTAAAGCCGCCGAACAGATTGCTGTAGTTGGAGCTCACTGATGAAGCATGAAGCAGTCGAGAAGAATATTGGCCTGCTGGCCTTCTTCATGGTTATCGCCGTCAGCATCGGCGGCCTGACCCAGATCGTTCCGCTGTTTTTCCAGGACGTCACCAACAAGCCAGTCGAAGGCATGAAGCCCCGCCCCGCCCTTGAACTAGAAGGCCGCGACGTCTACATCGCCAACGGTTGCGTCAGCTGCCACTCGCAGATGATCCGTCCGTTCCGTGCTGAAACCGAACGTTACGGCCACTATTCGGTTGCCGGTGAAAGCGTGTGGGACCACCCGTTCCTGTGGGGTTCCAAGCGCACCGGTCCGGACCTGGCCCGTGTCGGCGGCCGTTACTCCGATGACTGGCAGCGTGCGCACTTGTACAACCCGCGCAACGTGGTGCCTGAGTCGAAAATGCCGGCCTACCCGTTCCTCGTGGAAAACAAGCTCGACGGCAAAGAGACCGCCAAGAAAATGGAAGTCTTGCGCACGCTCGGCGTCCCTTACACCGACGAAGACATCGCCGGTGCACAGGATGCCGTGAAGGGCAAAACCGAAATGGACGCGCTGGTGGCCTATCTGCAAGGCCTGGGCACCATCATCAAAAGCAAACGGTGATCTAAATGGATATCGGGATGATTCGTGGCCTGGGCACCGTTGTCGTGATGGTGGCCTTCATCGGTCTGGCGTTGTGGGTATTCAGCCCCAAGCGCAAGTCGGAGTTCGAAGACGCGACCTTGCTGCCTTTTGCGGATGATCCCGAAGCCATCAAGCACGTCGAGCAAGCTTCTAGGAGTAACAAAGAATGACTACATTCTGGAGTCTGTATGTCACAGTCCTCAGTCTCGGTACGATCTTTTCCCTGACCTGGCTGCTGCTGTCTACCCGTAGGGGCCAGCGCACCGAGGCGACCGAAGAGACGGTTGGCCACTCCTTCGACGGGATCGAGGAGTACGACAACCCCCTGCCGAAATGGTGGTTCATGCTGTTCGTGGGCACCATCATCTTCGCCCTGGGCTACCTGGTGCTATACCCGGGCCTGGGCAACTGGAAAGGCCTGCTGCCGGGCTACAACTACCTCGACAACGAGAAGCAGACCGCGTTCGCCAACGGCCAGACCGGCTGGACCGGTGTTCACGAATGGGAAAAGGAAATGGCCCGGTCGGACGCCAAGTTCGGTCCGATCTTCGCCAAGTTCGCCTCCATGCCGATCGAAGAGGTGGCCAAGGATCCACAGGCCCTGAAAATGGGCGGCCGTTTGTTCGCCTCCAACTGCTCGGTCTGCCACGGTTCCGACGCCAAGGGTGCCTACGGCTTCCCTAACCTCACCGACGCCGACTGGCGCTGGGGCGGCGAAGCGGAAACCATCAAGACCACCATCATGGGCGGCCGTCACGCGGTGATGCCGGCGTGGGCTGAAGTGATCGGCGAGCAGGGCGTTGCGGATGTTGCCGCTTTCGTCCTGACCAACCTCGACGGCCGCAAGCTGCCGGAAGGCACCAAGGCTGACCCGGCTGCCGGGGGCAAACTGTTCGCGGCCAACTGCGTGGCTTGCCACGGTCCGGCAGGCAAAGGTACCCCGGCAATGGGTGCACCTGACCTGACACACCCGGCGGGGTTCATCTACGGTTCGAGCTTCGCGCAACTGCAGCAGACTATCCGTTACGGCCGCCAGGGCCAGATGCCTGCGCAAGAGCAGATGCAGGGCAACGACAAGGTTCACCTGCTGGCCGCTTACGTCTACAGCCTGTCTCATGGCGAGAAGGCTCCGGTGGCGGATGCCCAGTAAGATATAGCTGCATCGAAGAACGGCCCCGCCAATGTGAATTGGCGGGGCCGTTTTGTTATGGGCGCCTGTTTCATAATCTGAAACCTATATTCGATGGGATTGCGCGCCGGTCAGGGGTAACGTCGACTGACCTGGCAACCGGCATGAGGCGGGTCTGCCAGGACAAGGAAGTTAATCGTCATTACACAAGGAATGCATACCATGTCTGATCAAGAACACATCGTTGACGACTGTATGGGCCCGGTACCGTCTGAGCCTGTGAAAAGCGTTCCGGATGTTGTGCTCGTCACCACCGAGGGCGAAACACCCGGGGAAACTGAAGCCAAGGAAGCTACGCATCGTCGTGCCAACTTTGCCGCACCCACCGAAGGCGAGGGCAGCGAGCTCGACAGCTCGTGGAGATAACCTGCCTTAAGCCGTGACCCGTGAGCGCGGCGGACATCCGCCGCGCTCCGAAGCCAGGCCCCGACAGCTCGGCGGGCAATACCATTGAGCTATAGTCAATTGACCTGCATCATGTTTTGTTACATTCGCTACACCATTCGGGTTTTTTCCCCAACGCGACCAAAGGTCGCACCCTTGAGCTAGAGCGACAGGCGTATCATTGCGCTACTGCAACACCTCTTTTTGACCGCGGTCGGCACGTACTGACCGAGGCATTTTTCCACTGCCGTGGGATGCAATGATGAGTAACCAGATTCCGGTACACGACGTCACCCCGCCCGCCAAGAACGCGAACAACAGCGTCGACCTTTACGCCTCCAGGGAAAAAATCTACACCCGCGCCTTCTCCGGCCTGTTTCGCAATTTGCGCATGGCAGGCGGGGCTTTCCTGTTCCTGTTGTACTTCGGTACGGTGTGGCTCAACTGGGGCGGGCACCAGGCCGTCTGGTGGAATTTGCCGGAGCGCAAGTTCTTCATCTTCGGTGCCACCTTCTGGCCACAGGATTTCATCCTGCTGTCCGGCATGCTGATCATCGCCGCCTTCGGCCTGTTCTTCATCACCGTGTACGCCGGCCGGGTCTGGTGCGGCTACACCTGCCCGCAGAGTGTCTGGACCTGGATCTTCATGTGGTGCGAAAAGGTCACCGAAGGCGACCGTAACCAGCGCATCAAACTCGACAAGGCGCCGATGAGCGCCAACAAGTTCCTGCGCAAACTCAGCAAGCACAGCCTGTGGCTGTTGATCGGTTTCGTCACCGGCATGACCTTCGTCGGCTACTTCTCGCCGATTCGCGAACTGGTGATCGAGTTCTTCACAGGCGAAGCCGATGGCTGGTCGTATTTCTGGGTCGGTTTCTTCACGCTCGCCACCTACGGCAACGCCGGCTGGCTGCGTGAGCAGGTGTGCATCTACATGTGCCCGTACGCACGCTTCCAGAGCGTGATGTTCGACAAGGACACGCTGATCGTCTCCTACGACCCGCGCCGCGGCGAAAGCCGTGGCCCGCGCAAGAAAGGCATCGACTACAAGGCCCAGGGCCTGGGTGACTGCATTGACTGCACCATGTGTGTCCAGGTCTGTCCGACCGGCATCGACATCCGCGACGGCCTGCAGATCGAGTGCATCGGTTGCGCGGCATGCATCGATGCCTGCGACGCCATCATGGACAAGATGGAATACCCGCGCGGCCTGATCAGCTACACCACCGAGCACAACCTGTCCGGGCAGAAAACCCATAAACTGCGCCCGCGCCTGATCGGCTATGCCGTGGTGCTGATGGCGATGATCGGGGTGCTGGTAACCGCGTTCTTCATGCGTTCGCTGGTCGGTTTCGACGTCAGCAAGGACCGCGTGCTGTACCGTGAAAACGCCGAAGGCCGGATCGAGAACGTCTACAGCCTGAAGGTCATGAACAAGGACCAGCGCGACCACACCTATGTGCTCGAGGCTACCGGCCTGCCGGACCTCAAGCTGCAAGGCCGGCGCGAGATCAAGGTCGCGGCCGGCGACATCGTCAGCCAGCCGGTCGAACTGTCCGTGGCCCCGGAACAATTGCCATCGAGCACCAACGAGGTGAAATTCATCCTCAAGGACGCCGATGACGCCAGCATCCACGTTGAAGCCAAGAGCCGATTCATCGGCCCACAAAATCGTTGAGAGAAGTGATCATGCCCGCAGCAACTGCCGCAAGTCCCTGGTACAAGCACCTTTGGCCGTGGATCATCATCGGGATCCTGGCCTGCTCGGTGACCCTGACCTTGTCCATGGTGACCATCGCGGTGAAGAACCCGGACAACCTGGTCAACGACAACTACTACGAGGCTGGCAAAGGCATCAATCGCTCCCTGGACCGTGAACTGCTGGCGCAGACCCTGCTGATGCGCGCCAGCATTCATCTGGATGACGTGACCGGTGAAGTCGACCTGCGCCTGAGCGGCAATAGCCAGCCTGCGACGCTTGAGCTGAACCTGATCTCGCCGACGCAACCGGAAAAGGATCGCAAGATCACCCTCACCCGCAGCGACACCGAACAGGGCCGCTACATCGGCCAGTTGAGCGACAAGATCGAAGGCCGGCGCTTTATCGAATTGCTCGGCAGCCAGGACGACCACATCTGGCGCATGTTCGAGGAAGAACTGGTCAACCACGACAAGGCTCTGCTGCTCGGTGATGAGCCGTTGCAAGGCGCGGAAGACCTGAAAAAATAAACGCTGTTATGTGGTGAGGGGATTCATCCCCGCTCGGCTGCGAAGCAGTCGTAAAGCCTGTTAACGCGCAATGATCTGGAAAATGCAGGGGGCCGCTTCGCGGCCCAACGGGGATGAATCCCCTCGCCACAGCAGCCGTGCCAAATCTGCCAAAATTGTTCTCATGGCCACTTTCATGACCACCCCAACCTCCTGCTACCACTGCGCCCTGCCCGTCCCCACCGGCAGCCGCTTCACCGCCGTCGTGCTCGGGGAGTCACGGGAATTCTGCTGCCCGGGATGCCAGGCCGTGGCCGAGGCCATCGTCGCCGGCGGACTGCAAAGCTATTACCAGCATCGCAGCGAAGCCTCGGCCAACCCCGAAGCGCTGCCGGTGCAATTGGTCGATGAACTGGCGCTGTACGACCGGGCCGACGTGCAGCAACCCTTCGTTCGCCACGAAGGCGAACTGGCCGAAACCACGCTGCTGATGGAAGGCATCAGTTGCGCCGCCTGCGGCTGGCTGATCGAGAAACACCTGCGCACCTTGCCCGCCGTTGCCGAGGCGCGCCTGAACCTGTCCAACCATCGCCTGCACGTGCGCTGGGCCGACGCGCAGTTGCCGCTGAGCCGGGTGCTCGCTGAGCTGCGCCACATCGGCTATGCCGCCCACCCCTACCAGGCTGACCGCGCCAGCGAACAACTGGCCAGCGAAAACCGCCTGGCCCTGCGCCAGCTCGGCGTGGCCGGGTTACTGTGGTTCCAGGCGATGATGGCGACCATGGCCACCTGGCCGGAATTCAACATCGACCTCAGCCCCGAGCTGCACGCCATCCTGCGCTGGGTCGCGCTGTTCCTGACCACTCCGATCGTGTTCTACAGCTGTGCGCCGTTCTTCAAGGGCGCCATGCGCGATCTGCGCACACGGCACCTGACCATGGACGTTTCGGTGTCGCTGGCCATTGGCAGTGCCTACATCGCCGGGATCTGGACCTCGATCACCGGGGTCGGCGAGTTGTATTTCGATGCCGTCGGCATGTTCGCCCTGTTTCTGCTGGCCGGGCGCTACCTGGAACGGCGAGCCCGGGAACGCACCGCCGCCGCGACCGCGCAGCTCGTCAACCTGCTCCCCGCTTCCTGCCTGCGCCTGAGTGGCGACGGCCAGAGCGAGCGCATCCTGCTGAGCGAGCTGCGGGTCGGTGATCAAGTGCTGGTGCATCCGGGGGCGATCCTCCCGGCCGACGGCAAAATCCTCGACGGTCAGTCGAGCATCGACGAATCGCTACTGACCGGCGAATACCTGCCGCACCCACGCACCCCGGGCGACGCCGTCACCGCCGGCACCCTGAATGTGGAAGGCCCGTTGACCGTCGAAGTCCTGGCCCTCGGAAAGGACACCCGCCTCTCGGCCATCGTGCGCTTGCTCGACCGCGCCCAGGCCGAGAAACCCCGACTGGCGGAAATCGCCGATCGCGCGGCGCAATGGTTCCTGTTGTTGTCGTTGATCGCCGCCGCCGCCATCGGCCTGCTGTGGTGGCAGCTGGACTCCTCGCGGGCGTTCTGGATCGTGTTGGCGATGCTGGTCGCGACTTGCCCGTGCGCCTTGTCCCTGGCCACGCCGACCGCCCTTACCGCCGCCACCGGCACTCTGCACAAGCTGGGGTTATTGTTGACCCGCGGTCATGTGCTGGAAGGCCTGAACCAGATCGACACGGTGATTTTCGACAAGACCGGCACCCTCACCGAAGGTCGCCTGGCGCTGCGTTCGATCCGCCCCCTCGGCGACCTCGACAGCGATCAATGCCTGAGTCTCGCCGCCGCGCTGGAGAACCGTTCCGAACACCCGATTGCCCGCGCTTTTGGCCGCGCGCCGCTGGCCGCCGAAGAGGTTCACAGCACGCCGGGGCTTGGCCTCGAAGGGTTGGTCGGCGCTCAACGCCTGCGCATCGGCCAGCCCGGTTTTGTCTGCGCACTCAGCGGCGCTACCGTGCCATCAATGCCGGACGAAGCCGGCCAATGGCTGCTGCTCGGTGATAGCCAGGGGCCGCTGGCGTGGTTGGTTCTCGACGACCGCTTGCGCGCCGATGCCCCTGCCCTGCTGGCGGCCTGCAAGGCACGCGGCTGGCGCACCTTGTTGCTGTCCGGCGACAGCTCGCCGATGGTCGCCAGTGTCGCGGCCGAACTGGGCATCGATGAAGCCCGTGGCGGCTTGCGTCCGGACGATAAACTGCAAGTCCTGCAACAACTGCACAAGGAAGGTCGCAAGGTGTTGATGCTCGGTGACGGGGTCAACGATGTGCCGGTACTGGCCGCCGCCGACATCAGCGTGGCCATGGGCTCGGCCACTGACCTGGCGAAAACCAGCGCCGACGCCGTCCTCCTGTCCAACCGCCTTGATGCCCTGGTGCAAGCCTTCAACCTGGCGCGGCGCACCCGTCGGGTAATCATCGAGAACTTGCTGTGGGCCGCGCTGTACAATGGCCTCATGCTGCCGTTCGCCGCCCTCGGCTGGATCACCCCGGTGTGGGCCGCGGTCGGCATGTCGATCAGTTCGTTGACCGTGGTGCTCAACGCCCTGCGCCTGACTCGCCTGCCGAGCGCGCCGACTGCCAGCCCCACGCCAGAAACCCGCCCGCTGCAGGCCTGAGCCGCGGGCATGGAGTCCAGATGCCAGCTCTCTACGTGATGATTCCGGCCGCGCTGTTGATCGTGGCCATCGCTGTCTACATCTTCTTCTGGGCAGTCGACAGCGGTCAGTACGACGACCTCGACGGCCCGGCCCACAGCATCCTGTTCGACGACCAGGACCCGAACCACACCGCGGCGGTCGACGAGGCCAGCGGCCATCCGCCCAAACCCGACGACAAGGCGCCGCCCCATGCTTGAATTGGCGCCGCTGCTGGTGTCGGCGGTCATCCTCGGTCTGCTCGGCGGCGGTCATTGCCTGGGCATGTGCGGCGGCTTGATGGGCGCATTGACGCTGGCCATCCCCAAGGAACAACGCAGCCGGCGCTTTCGCCTGCTGCTGGCCTACAACCTTGGGCGCATCCTCAGCTACGCCGCCGCCGGCCTGCTGATAGGCCTGGCCGGCTGGGCGGTGGCCAATAGTCCGGCGGCGATGTTCATGCGCGTGCTCGCCGGCTTGCTGCTGATCGCCATGGGCCTGTACCTGGCCGGCTGGTGGAGCGGGCTGACGCGCATCGAAAGCCTTGGTCGCGGTCTGTGGCGGCATATCCAGCCGGTCGCCAACAGGCTGCTACCAGTGTCGAGCCTGCCCCGCGCGCTGTTGTTGGGCGGGCTTTGGGGTTGGCTGCCGTGTGGCCTGGTCTACAGCACCTTGCTGTGGTCGGCCAGCCAGGGCAATGCGCTGGACAGCGCGCTGCTGATGCTGGCGTTCGGGTTAGGCACCTGGCCGGTCTTGCTCGCCACCGGGCTGGCCGCTGAAAGAGTCACGGCGTTGTTGCGTAAACGCAGCGTTCGCATGGCTGGAGGGTTGTTGGTGATGTTGTTTGGGATCTGGACGCTGCCGGGGCCGCATCAGCATTGGCTCATGGGGCATTAGATCGGCGGCGCGGCCTTCGCGAGCAAGCTCGCTCCCACATTGTGAACTGACCCCTAAATGTTGGACGGTCTTTGTCGCTAGCCAGCGGATCGTGTTCTGTATTCCACAGGGCTCAGTCCGCCGAGCTTCGATTTGATTCGGTCATGGTTGTAGTAACGGATGTACTTGTCCAGGCCCGTTTGCAGTTCTTCTATGCTTTCAAAACGGTTGAGGTAGAAAAACTCCGACTTCAGTGTTCCGAAAAAGCTCTCTATCACCGCATTGTCCAAGCAGTTCCCCTTTCTCGACATGCTTTGCTTTATGCCTCGATCCTTCAGGGCATGCTGGTATCGGGGCTGTTGGTATTGCCAACCCTGGTCGGAGTGGAGCACCAAATTAACCGGGCCTTGGAGCTGTTCAATAGCCTTATCCAGCATTTCGGTTACCAATGCAAAACTCGGTCGGGTATCGATCTGGTAGGCCAGGATCTCGCCGTTGTACAGGTCCATGACGGGCGACAAGTAGAGTTTCTTCAGCCCGACCTTGAACTCCGTAACATCGGTCACCCACTTCTGGTTAGGCCGCTGCGCGAGGAAGTTACGCTCCAACAGATTCGGCGCTATTTTGCCGACCAGGCCTTTATAAGACCGATATCTTTTTGGACGCACCAGCGACTTGAGGTTCATGTCTTCCATCAAACGCTGAACCCTTTTTTCGTTGACTGGCTCATTTTTGCGAATCGCCAGGGTAATACGTCGATAACCGAAGCGCCCCTCATGCTCGTGATAGAGGCTCTGGATAGTGGCTTTAAGGTCCGCATGCTTGTCAGGTTTCTGGAGTGCGCCGACCTGGTAGTAAAAGGTACTGCGCGCGAGATTGGCCAGTCTGAGCAGAGCATCCAAGGGAAACCTCGAGCGCAGCGCTATCACGGTGAGCGTTTTTTCTTGGGGGGATGGCTCCTGTTCGGAGCCTCCCTTATTTCCTCGAGCTTTTTTAGGTAGGCATTCTCCATGCGCAGATATTCAAGCTCGGCCTTGAGTTGCTCCCGGCTTTTCGAATCATCATCTACGGGCTGGGACTGGTTCTGGACAGGCGATTTTTTTGGCATGGAGACAGTCTTTTTTCTCTTGGGTACAGACAGGTCATCAAGACCGCCACTGTAATACTGGCGCTCCCAAATGCCCACCTGCGAAGACTGCCCGAGCCCAAACCGGGTTGCGACCTCGCGACAGGAAAGTCGTTCTTTGCGCATACATTCAACGACCGAACGCTTGAACGCCGCACTGTAGTGGTGACCATTCGCTCGCAGACCCGCACTGCCATGGACTTGAAAAGCGGCAACCCAGCGTCGCAGGAGACTGCAATCAATCGAGTAGCGATTGGCGATTCTGCGAAACCCATCGTCGCCGTTGATGTAGGCCTTAATGGCTGTGATTTTGAACTGCACGGAATACTTGCCCATGGAAACACCCCCAAAAGTCAGGATCGGTGTCCAACTTTTGGGGGGCAGTTCATTGAAATGCATTCCCCCTGTGGGAGCGAGCTTGCTCGCGATGAGGCCCGCACCAACAACACAACTCCTGACCCTTGATGCAAATCAAGATCCCCAAATGTCACACCCCCTAGACTCGCCAACACTGCCAGCCTATCCGGGGGAATGCCCGCATGATGCTCGACGCCATTCGTTGGGACACCGATCTGATCCGCCGTTATGACCTGGCGGGACCGCGCTACACCTCCTACCCGACCGCCGTGCAATTCCACAGCCAGATCAGCCCGTTCGACCTGCTGCATGCCCTGCGCGACAGCCGCAAGGCCGTGCGCCCGTTGTCGCTGTACGTGCACGTGCCGTTCTGCGCGAACATTTGCTACTACTGCGCCTGCAACAAGGTGATCACCAAGGATCGCGGCCGGGCGCTGCCCTACTTGCAGCGCCTGGAGCAGGAAATCCAGCTGATCGCCTGTCACCTCGACCCCGCGCAGAAAGTCGAACAACTGCACTTCGGCGGCGGCACGCCGACCTTTCTCAGCCACGACGAACTGCGCCAGTTGATGGCGCACCTGCGCAAGCACTTCAATTTGCTCGATGACGATAGCGGTGACTACGGCATCGAAATCGACCCTCGCGAAGCCGACTGGTCGACCATGGGGCTGCTGCGTGAACTGGGTTTCAATCGGGTCAGCATCGGCCTGCAAGACCTTGACCCGGCCGTGCAGCGCGCGGTCAATCGCCTGCAGAGCCTGGAGGAAACCCGCGCGGTGATCGACGCCGCCCGGACCCTGCAATTTCGCTCGAT
Organism: Pseudomonas sp. LBUM1649; assembly: GCF_059716155.1. Taxonomy (NCBI): domain Bacteria; kingdom Pseudomonadati; phylum Pseudomonadota; class Gammaproteobacteria; order Pseudomonadales; family Pseudomonadaceae; genus Pseudomonas; species Pseudomonas sp. LBUM1649. The sequence goes on along the minus strand of NZ_CP166807.1, from coordinate 1,868,894 downwards.
CAACATCGACCTGATCTACGGACTGCCCAAACAGACCCCGGAGAACTTTGCCCGCACCGTCGACGAAGTCATCAACCTGCAACCGGACCGCCTCTCGGTGTTCAACTACGCGCACCTGCCGGAACGCTTCATGCCGCAACGGCGGATCAACAGCAACGAGCTACCGACCCCGGCGCAAAAACTGGAGATGCTGCAGCGCACCATCGAGCAACTGACCGCAGCAGGTTACCGCTACATCGGCATGGACCACTTCGCGCTGCCCGACGATGAACTGGCGATTGCCCAGGAGGAATCGACCCTGCAACGCAACTTCCAGGGCTACACCACCCACGGACATTGCGATTTGATCGGCCTGGGCGTGTCGGCGATCAGCCAGATCGGTGATCTGTACTGCCAGAACAGCAGCGACCTGAACCAATACCAAAACGCCTTGGCCTCTGCGCAATTGGACACTAGCCGTGGCCTGCTGTGCAATGCCGATGACCGTTTGCGCCGCGCCGTGATCCAGCAGCTGATCTGCAATTTCAGCCTGGAATTCGCCCAGATCGAACAGGCCTTCAACGTCGATTTTCAAGGCTATTTCGGCGAACTTTGGCCACAATTGCAGGATATCGCCCAGGATGGTCTGATTGAGCTGGATAGTAAACGAATCAATGTGTTGCCGGCAGGTCGCTTGCTGGTACGCTCGGTGTGCATGATTTTCGATGCATACCTTGCGCAACACAGTCGCCAACGGTTTTCCCGAGTGATCTAGACCCGGCGGCAAATCCGCCGTGCGCTGGCCTCAACGTCCTGCTGTGGGTTACCCTTACGTATTATGTGTGTTTTCCCACAAGGATTGAAAAAATGTCCGAGCCAGTAAAATCGCGCGCTCACAATCAGGCCCATTGCAAGGATTGCAGCCTGGCCCCGCTGTGTCTGCCACTTTCTCTGAATCTGGAGGATATGGATGCGCTGGATGAGATCGTCAAACGTGGCCGCCCGCTGAAAAAGGGTGAATTTCTGTTCCGCCAGGGCGACAGGTTCGACTCGGTCTACGCCGTGCGCTCCGGCGCCCTGAAAACCTTCAACCTGAGCGATGCCGGCGAAGAACAGCTCACCGGTTTCCATTTGCCGAGCGAGCTGGTCGGGCTGTCGGGCATGGACACCGAAAAACACCCGGTGTCGGCGCAAGCGCTGGAAACCACCTCGGTGTGTGAAATCCCCTTCGAACGTCTCGACGAACTGGCCCTGCAACTGCCACAGTTGCGCCGTCAGCTGATGCGCGTGATGAGCCGCGAGATCCGTGACGATCAGCAGATGATGTTGCTGCTGTCGAAAAAGACCGCCGACGAGCGCATCGCCACCTTCCTGGTCAACCTGTCGGCGCGCTTCCGTGCCCGGGGCTTCTCGGCCAATCAGTTCCGCCTGAGCATGTCGCGCAACGAAATCGGCAATTACCTGGGCCTGGCGGTGGAAACCGTGTCGCGGGTGTTCACCCGCTTCCAGCAGAACGAACTGATCGCCGCCGAGGGCAAGGAAATCCGCATCCTCGACCCGATCCAGCTTTGCGCCCTGGCCGGTGGCTCCCTCGAAGGCTGATTCGGTCGATCGCGGCTGAGCGAAACGGTTCAGCCGCCGTTATACTGTGTCGTTTGCAGCCTGCCAGGACACCTTCGATGGTCTTCGACTCCTTCGACATCAAATCCCTCATCCGCCCCGTGATCGACTTTCCGAAGCCCGGCGTGATCTTTCGCGACATCACCCCGCTCTTCCAGTCGCCCACGGCCCTGCGCCTGGTGATGGACAGTTTCGCCCACCGCTATGTCGAGGCGGATTTCACCCACATCGGCGCCATGGATGCCCGGGGCTTCCTGATCGGCTCAGTGCTGGCTTATCAATTGAACAAGCCGCTGGTGCTGTTTCGCAAGCAAGGCAAGTTGCCGGCGGACGTTCTGGCTGAAGGCTATGCGACCGAGTACGGCGAAGCGTTTCTTGAAGTGCACGCCGACAGCCTGTGCGAAGGCGATTCGGTGGTGATGTTCGATGACCTGATCGCCACCGGCGGCACCCTGATTGCGGCAGCGAACCTGATTCGACGCATGGGCGCGCGGGTGCATGAAGCGGCGGCGATCATCGATTTGCCGGAGCTGGGTGGGTCGCAGCGTCTGGAAGACATGGGGATTCCGACTTTTTGCCTGACGCAGTTTGCGTTGAGCGATAAGTAGGCGGCGCCTGTACTGATGCCATCGCGAGCAGGCTCGCTCCCACAGTGTTCTTTGTCGTGCACAGGATTTGTGTACACTTCAGATCCCTGTGGGAGCTGGCCTGCCAGCGATGGCGTCAGTCGCCACACAGCAAAACTCAAAGCCCCATCTGCTTGCTGATAATCTCGTTCATCACTTCCCGCGTCCCCCCGCCAATCGACAGAATCCGGTTATCCCGGTACAGCCGCTCGACCAGACTCTCGCGCATGTAACCCAGGCCACCGAGTATCTGCACGGCATCGTGGGTGATCCGGTCCGCCGTGTCCGTGGCAAAATTCTTGGCCATGGAAATCTCCTTGATCACGCTCTTGCCCGCCGCCATTTTCGCCGCCTGCCGGTAGGTGAATTCCCGTGAGACTTCGAGTGCCGTGGCCATGTCCGCCAGGCGATGCTTGATCACCTGGAACTTGTCGATCGGTTTACCAAAGGCTTCACGCTCGCGCGCCCATTTGAGGCTTTCCTCCAGCGCCAGCTGCGAGGTCATGTTGGCCATCAATGCCAGGGCCAGGCGTTCGTTCTGGAAGTTGCCCATGATGCAGGCGAAGCCCATGTTTTCGCTGCCGATCAGATTTCCTACAGGCACTCGGCAATCATCGAAGAACAATTCGGCAGTATCCGACGCCCACCAGCCCATTTTCTTCAACTGCCGCCCCACGGTGAAACCGGGTGTGCCCTTCTCGATCAACAACAGGCTGATGCCGGCGAAACCCGGCTCGCCCGTGCGCACCGCGACGGTGTAGTAGTCCGCGCGCACGCCGCTGGTGATGAAGGTTTTGCTGCCGCTAACCCGGTAGAAATCACCGTCACGCACGGCGCGGGTTTGCAGGTTGGCGACGTCGGAACCGCCGCCGGGCTCGGTGACGGCCAGGGCGCTGATCTTTTCCCCGGCCAACACGGACGGCACGACCCGATCCCGGACGCAAGGGCTGGCCCACTTGAGAATCGGCGGCAGGCCGATGTCCAGCGACCCCAGCCCCGCCACCAAGCCACCCGAGCCACAGCGCATCAACTCTTCGCTGGCGGCGATCTTGGCGAATAGATCCCCTTCGTGGCTACCGCCCAGGCTTTGCGGATACCCAATGCCAAGAATCCCCGCCGCACCGGCCTTGAGGTAGAGCTCGCGGGGAAAGCTTTCGGCTTCTTCCCACTGGTCGATACCCGGCAGAATCTCGCGCTCGACGAAACGTCTGACGCTGTCGCGGACCATTTGGTGGCTGGGGTCGAAGTATTCCTCAAAGGCAGGCATCGGCGAACTCCACTGAAGGGTTCAGCGAAGTTAACCGAGCGCTTGGTTGGTTTTCAATCCCATTGTGTTAATCAGAAACACCGAGGCGCCTGCATCGCGAGCAAGCTTTGCTCCTACAGTACCGGGTTGTGCCGGATATAGGCGTCAAACCCAAAACCTGTAGGAGCAAAGCTTGCTCGCGATGGCGTCCGTAAAGACGCTACAGGACTAGAGAGAAATCGGCTTACGCCCCGCAAACGAATGCGCCAGCGTCCCGCCATCCACCAACTCCAGCTCGCCACCCAACGGAACGCCATGGGCTATGCGCGAGGCGATCAGGCCCTTGTTGCTGAGCAACTGGGCAATGTAGTGCGCGGTAGCTTCACCTTCCACCGTCGGGTTGGTGGCGAGGATGACTTCAGTGAACGTGCCCGCCTCCTCGATCCGCGTCATCAATTGCGGAATGCCGATAGCCTCCGGCCCCAGCCCGTCGAGCGGCGAAAGATGCCCCTTGAGCACGAAGTAGCGGCCACGAAAACCGGTCTGCTCCACGGCGTAGACATCCATCGGCCCCTCTACCACGCACAACAAGGTGTCGTCGCGGCGGGTATCGGCGCATTGCGGGCAGAGGTCGTCTTCGGTCAGCGTGCGGCACTGACGACAGTGACCGACCCCATCCATGGCCTGGCTCAGGGCCAGTGCCAGGCGCGAGCCGCCACTGCGATCACGCTCGAGCAACTGCAACGCCATGCGCTGGGCGGTTTTCTGACCCACGCCTGGCAAAACTCGCAGGGCGTCGATCAGTTGGCGAATCAAAGGGCTGAAGCTCATGGGGAAAAGTCCGACGAAAACAACGAGACGCGGTTTATACCCGCGCCTCTATCAAGCGTCAAATGACAGCGTCAATTAGTCGTTGCGCGCGACCCGTACCACCAGTTTGCCAAAGTTGCGGCCTTCCAGCAGACCGATGAACGCCTCGGGCGCTTGCTCCAGGCCTTCGACCACGTCTTCGCGAAACTTCACCTTGCCATCACGCACCCACGGCGCCATCGCGCTGATGAATTCCGGCTGACGGTCACCGTAATCGTCGAACACGATAAAGCCCTGAATCCGAACCCGCTTGGTCAGCAGCGTGCGCTGCAACAGCGGCAGGCGATCCGGGCCACTCGGCGCTTCGCTGGCGTTGTAGGAAGCAATCAGGCCACAGAGCGGAATCCGTGCCTTGGGGTTGAGCAGCGGCACCACGGCGTCGAACACCTTGCCGCCGACGTTTTCGTAGTAGATATCGATGCCCTTGGGGCACGCCTTCGCCAGCTCGTCGACGAAGTCCGGGCTCTTGTGGTCGATGCAGGCATCAAAGCCGAGCTCTTCAACCACGTAACGGCACTTGTCCGCGCCGCCAGCCACGCCCACTACTCGCAAGCCCTTGATCTTCGCCACCTGGCCCACCACCGAACCCACAGCACCGGATGCCGCCGCGACCACCAGGGTCTCGCCTTCTTTTGGCTGGCCGATGTCCATCAACCCCATGTAGGCGGTCATGCCCGGCATGCCCAGCACACCCAGAGCCATGGAGGGGCTGGGCAGCCCCGACGGTACCGGAATGATGCTGCGACCGTCGTTGATGCTGTGGCTCTGCCACCCCGTGGCGCCGACCACCAGATCACCTTCATGGAACTTGGGATGGAGCGAGCGCTCGACTCGGCTGACAGCACCACCGGTCATCACATCGCCGATTTCAACCGGCGCGGCGTAGGACGGCGCGTCACTCATGCGCCCGCGCATGTAGGGGTCCAGCGACAGATAAAGGGTCTTGAGCAGCACCTGACCCTCGGCCAGATCGGGTAGCGCGACCCTTTCCAGACGGAAATTCTCCGGCGTCGGTGCGCCGACGGGGCGCGAGGCAAGGACGATACGTTGGTTGAGGGTCATGGGGTCAGACATGTCAGCGTCTCCTTTGATCGATGAATTCGGCGGTATAGGGAGCAGACCGTTGAGGCGATTGCGCGTTCGATGTTTCTACCATACGACCGAGTGGCCTTCTTCGCGAGCAGGCTCGCTCCCACATTGGAATCCGGTCACTGTGGGAGCGAGCCTGCTCGCGAAGACGGAATCACAAACACCCCATTGCCAACAGGCAGAAACAAAAATGCCAGGCGCGATGCCTGGCATTTTTTGTTGCTCATCCAACGCCTGAAGGCGAATCAGAATGGCAGTTTCATGCCCGGTGGCAGTTGCATGCCAGCGGTCATGCTGCCCATTTTATCCTGGCTGTTGGCTTCGATCTTGCGCACGGCGTCGTTGACGGCCGCGGCGAACACCGCTTCGAGCATTTCCTTGTCATCTTCGCTCAGGCCTTCGACCAGGCTTGGGTCGATGGTCACGCGCTTGACGTCGTGACGACCGGTCATGACCACGGTGACCATGTCGCCACCGGCTTTACCGGTGACTTCGGCGTTGGCCAGCTCTTCCTGCATCTTGGCCATTTTTTCCTGCATCTGCTGCGCCTGCTTCATCAGGCCGGCCATGCCACCTTTCATCATGGGAATCACCTCAAAAGTACTTGGATTAAACGGCGCCCGGCCCGTGCGGGCGAGCGCCTTCAGTTATTAGCCCTGACTGACCAGGGCCTCGACAGGTTCAATAGTATCGTTACGGACCACCGCACCGAACTGCTGCATCATTTGCTGGATGAACGGATCACCGTGGATCGACTCCTCGGCCTCGCGCTGACGGTCGGCACGCCGACGTGACGCCGCCTGGGCCGGGGTTTCCTGCTCGGGCTTGATCAGCTCCATGGTCAGGGTCAGGGTACGCCCGTGATACTGGTTCAACGCTTCGTTGAGGCGACGCTGTTGAGTTGCGTTGAACAAGGCGCTGTGGGCCGGGTCCAGGTGCAACAACCAGTTGTCGCCATCGACCGCGATCAGCGTGCAGTTGGCGGCGATGCTACCGGTCATGCCGGAGATCGGCAAATTCGGGAACAGCTCCAGCCATTGCAGGGCCAGGCCCGTGGCGGGCGCTGCGGCGGGCTCAGGCTCGGGTTCTGCGGCAGGCTCGGCGGCGTGCTCGCTGGCCAACTCGTCGAGGTAGCTGTAGGCCGAGTCCATGTCTGGCTCGATGTAATCCTCGTCCAGCGGCGGCTCGTCATCCAGGTCCACGCCCGGGGTGGCGGCATCGACTTCGGCCACCGTCGGTTCCGGAATGGGCGCGGCGGCCCACTCCGGTGCGTCCGGCACCACGCTGTCCGGGGTCGGCAACGGCATGGGCGGCAACTCGGGCTGCTCGCTGGCGGTTTCCAGCATCGGCTCGACGGCTGGCTGTTGAACGGCTTCTGCCTCGACCGGATCATTCCACGGCAGGTCGACCACTTCTTCGACCACGACCGCCCGAGCCACCGGCTCTGGCACAGGCTCAGGTACAGGTACAGGTACAGGTACAGGTACAACGATAGGGGCAACCGGCGCAGGTGCCGGAGCCACTGCCGCAACAGGTGCAACGGCCGCAGCGACGACCGGCGCAACGACCGGCGTGGCAGCCACTGATTTGGCGGAATCAACCGTGGCCTGGCTGATCCCCACTGGCTTTAGCGGTTGCCTTGGCGCGTCCGCGGTGTCGGCGGGCCGGAACGCAAGCATGCGCAACAGCACCATTTCAAAGCCGCCACGGGGATCCGGCGCCAGCGGTAGGTCGCGGCGGCCGATCAGGCCCATCTGGTAATAGAACTGCACGTCTTCGGCCGGCAAGGCCTGGGCCAGGGCCAGCACCCGGTCACGGTCGCCATGACCGTTGTCGACGCCCTCAGGCAAGGCCTGGGCAATGGCGACCCGGTGCAGCACATTGAGGATTTCCGAGAGCACGCCGCTCCAGTCCGGGCCCTGTTCGGCCAGGTGGCGGACCGCTTCGAGCAAGGCCTTGGCGTCGCCTTCGATCAGCGCATGCAGGACGTCATAGACCTGGCCGTGATCAAGGGTGCCGAGCATCGCCCGCACGTCAGCGGCCATGACCTTGCCCTCACCGAAGGCGATCGCCTGGTCGGTGAGACTCATGGCATCGCGCATCGAACCGTCGGCGGCGCGACCGAGCAACCACAGCGCGTCGTCTTCGAACGGCACGTTCTCGACGCCCAGCACATGGGTCAAATGCTCGACGACCCGTTCCGGGGTCATGTTCTTCAGGGAGAACTGCAGGCAACGCGAAAGAATCGTTGCAGGAAGTTTCTGCGGATCAGTGGTGGCCAGGATGAACTTGACGTAGGGTGGCGGCTCTTCGAGGGTTTTCAACAGCGCATTGAAAGAATGGGTGGAGAGCATGTGCACTTCGTCGATCAGGTAGACCTTGAAGCGCCCGCGGCTGGGGGCGTACTGCACGTTGTCGAGCAGCTCGCGGGTGTCTTCGACCTTGGTGCGGCTGGCGGCGTCGATCTCGATCAGGTCGACGAAGCGGCCTTCATCGATCTCGCGGCACACCGAACACTCGCCACAGGGCGTTGACGTGATACCTGTTTCACAGTTCAGGCATTTGGCGATGATCCGCGCGATGGTGGTCTTGCCGACCCCGCGCGTACCGGTAAACAGGTACGCATGGTGCAGCCGCTGGCTGTCCAAGGCATTGATCAGAGCCTTGAGCACATGGGTCTGGCCGACCATTTCGCGGAACGAGCGCGGACGCCATTTACGTGCAAGAACCTGATAACTCATCGAAAACCGTCGCAGCGAAGGAAGCAGAAGCGGCTAATGCTAGCGGAGCAAGGCACAAATTGCATCCGGTGCGCTCGTCTAATCTGGCTAAGCTGCATTTTGCGGGCTTTTTGCGTCAAAGATAGCGGAGCGTTTATGCGGCTCGCCTTGGGGGCACTGCTGTTGATCAGACGGCGCGGCGGCTGACGCGCCGTTTGCATGAAGATGTCAGGGGAGATCGATGACATCATTCACCTTTACGTTGGCGGCAAGGCTGAAGCCAGGCCATGACCGAGGACGGTGCTATCCGCCACCCGCCATTGCGCTGGCGCGACAAAACCCGTAACCCAGCCCGGCACGTCGGCGGCGGGCATCGGCTGCGCAATGAAATCCCCCTGGGCCACCTCGCAACCCAGGTGCAACAGCAACTCGCCGTGCTCGATACTTTCCAGCCCCTCGGCGATCACCTGGCGGCCAAATGCCCGGGCCAGGCCGATCACGGCCGTGGTCAATGCCAGGTCATCGCCGTCGTGAAGAATGTCGCGCACAAAGGACTTGTCGATCTTGATGGTCTGGGTGCGCAGGCGCTTGAGGTAACTCAGGGATGAGTAGCCGGTGCCGAAATCCCCCAGCGAAAACTGCACCCCCAGCGCCTGGCAAGCCTGCAGACAGGCACTGACATGCTGGATGTTCTCGATCGCGACCGACTCGACGATTTCCAGGTCAAGCCGCTGCGGGGCGACTAGCACGTGCCGCGCCAACAGGCTTTTGAGGCGCTCGACGAAGTCCGCCCGCTGAAAATGCCGCGCCGCAATATTAATGCTCACCGGCCAGTCATGCCCGGCTTGCCGCCATTGATCCAGCTGTGCCAACACCCGGTCCAGTACCCATTCACCGATATCGATGATCAGGTCCGTCTCTTCCACCTGGGGCAAGAAATCCCGGGCGGGCACCAGGCCGTTTTGCGGGTGCTCCCAGCGCAGCACTGCCTCGAAGCCGACGACCCGGCCACGACGCATGTTGACCTTGGGCTGGAACTGCAGGCGCAATTCGCCGGCAACCAGCGCCTGGCGGACGCGCTCGACCGTCTCGTGAGTGGCCTTGACCTCGCGGTCGCGGGTCACGTCGAACAAATGGTAGCGCTTGCGACCACTCTGCTTGGCCACGTACATGGCCTGATCGGCATGTCGCAGCAGGGTCCCGGCATCTTCGTTATCGTAAGGGAAGAGCGTGACGCCAATGCTGGCAAACACATTGATGTCCTTGCCATGCAGCGAGTACGGTGCCGATATTGCCCCCAGCACCCGGTTCAGCGCGGCCCGCAGTTGCGGCAGGTCATGTACGTAGCGCAATACCAGGACGAACTCGTCGCCGGCCAGCCGCGCGACCACATCCTCGCCACGCACAGTGTTGCGCAGGCGCCTGGCCACCTCCACCAGCAACAGATCGCCAGTGGCATGCCCGTAGCCATCATTGACCGCCTTGAAGCCGTCGAGATCGAGCATGCACACCGCCAACGGAATGCTCTCCTGCCGGGAGAACTCCAGCGCCTGATCGAGCAGATCCGAAAGAAATGCACGATTGGGCAGCCCGGTGAGCACGTCATGGCCAACCCGCCATTGCAGTGAATGCAGGAGTTGACGTTTTTCGCTGATGTCGAAGCGAATCGACAGATACCGCTCAACCCGCCCGGTAGCGGTATCGATCACCGGCACCATGGTGCTTTCGACCCAATACAGGCTGCCATCTTTGGCACGATTGCAGATCTCGCCCTTCCAGATATGACCCAGGGCGATGGTGCGCCACATGTCGACGAAGAAGTCAGTGGCGTGCATGCCGGAATTGAGCATGCGATGGTTTTGCCCAAGCAATTCTTCACGGCTGTAGCCGGACACTGCGCAAAACTGGTCATTGACGTGGGTAATCCGGCCGCTCAGGTCGGTCTCGGAAAAAATCGCGGCGGCATCCACCGCCCTGCGGTACTTCTCATCCATGAGTCAGGCTCGCTATCGCTGTCGCTGGCGGTGGAACCCGTTCAAGGCAGCAACACCGATGCTGGTAATATTCTGCAAGACTTCAAGTGGCTCTCGCCGCCTTGCGTGAACGAGCGTTAGTGGCTTTTTCACATCGTTCCATAATCTGAAACAAGCTCACTCAATGTCGCATTTGGGCGGCGATTCTACGAAATGCAACACATTTTGCAAAGCAAGATGATGGATCATGCAGTCGCCCAATGCAAAATCCATCGTTAAGCTCTTGATTCTAAATGTGAATTGAAGCGACGCACATTTCAAGTTTGGGTCCAGCCATCCGGCGGTACCGCAAGGTCGCGGGGCTTACTCAGGCTGAACTTGGCGAAAGAACCGGTTTTGACCCCAAAACCATCAGCGCTTCGAGCCGGCACCTATCCCCCCAGCGTGGACGCACTGTTCATGTTTGCCAATGTGCTGGGGGTGAAGCTGAAAGCCTTCTTCGCCGACCCTGGCGATGAGGATGAACAGCGGGCGTATCTGTTCGATGTCATACATAAAGCCCCCCAAAGAATCTGGGAAAGCTGATTGCAGCGGTTGACCAGGCCTTGTCCAAGCCTTTCCTTTTTCAGGTCGCGCGGACGACAAAAAACCGCGATGGACAGACGCCAAGGCAGCATAGGAAAAATGGTTTGATACAGATAACGCGAGAGAGAGTCTCGCGGTTCGTTAAGGTGGTAACCCCACCAGCCACACCCCGGCACACAATGTCACCGCTGCGGCTGCTCCCTTCCAGGCCTGACCGGGTGGCATGCCAGCATGCTCGGCAATCGTTGCGGGCCTTATGGGGCAAGGGTTTCAGGCTCTTAGGGTTGCAATATTTCTACCGTGCGAACTCGATGCACGGGCAGTCAGAAAACGGGGTGTAGTCAGCACTGTACAACTTTGCTGTACAACACAGGTGTACAACATGGCCTATATAACCCGCCGTGGACCCGTCTATTACTTGAATCTCAGGCTGCCTCAGCATCTATTCCCGAAGTGTCACACTTTGCGTTTGAGCCTGAACATCCGGCAGCGGCAGAGCGCTCTGTTCCTGGCGACCTTACTGGCTCAGCAGGTGCACAAACACCTGAACGAACACCCCCTGACAGACCTCCAGACGCTCCGTGCGTTGTGCTCGCAGTGGCGAGACGCTACCCCAACCCAGACCATCCGGACTACCCCTAAGAAGACACCAGCGGCCACCGTGACGCGGAGCAGTGACGGCCCTACCCTTGCCACCTTGTCGAAGCTCTATATAGAAGAAGGAAAACGCGGTGGTACATGGCGTGAGGTCAGCACGCACGAAGTCGAACGCTCATTACGAGATTTGTTCGAGCTGATGGGTGATATGCCCGTCGAAGCATTCGACGTCCAGCACGCCCGACTGCTGAAGGATCGTCTGAGTCGCTGCCCGCAGTACTTCGGCCTACGCCCCGAATATGAAGGCAAGACCCTGAAGCAGGTCGTTGAATCAGGCGCCACCTACAAAACCATCACTGCTGTGACCGTGAACAACCGCCTTCGCAAACTTTCCGCCTTCATGAACTGGTGCAAGTCGAACGGATACGTGGCGGACAATCCGCTCGTGGGCATGAAAGTCATGACGGGATCAGCCAAGGAAGCACGGCTGTCGTTCGACAGGCACGAGCTGACGATTCTGCTCGATCACGAGTCGCTGCATAAAGAAGCACGCAGACACCCGTGGCGATATTGGTTGCCAATTCTGGGTCGAGCCACTGGAGCACGGCTGGAAGAACTGTGCCAGCTGCGTGTGGATGACTTCATCGAGCAACAGGGTATCCAGTGCATCCGCATCGACGACAGTCGCGAAGGTCAAAACCTCAAGAACACCAGCAGTCGCCGTGTGCTTCCGTTGCACCCAGCCCTCATCGACCTGGGCATGTTGCGACACGTTGAGTCAGTCAGGGGCACCGGTGTAGACCGCGTGTTCCCAGACCTTGAAGCCGTACGTGGGAAGCTAGGCCATGCACCCTCGAAGTGGTTCGGTCGGTATAAGACGAAGCAGGGCATCACCGACCCTAGGAAAACGTTTCATAGCTTCCGCCACACGCTCATCGACGATTTACGGGACGCCGGGGTGCAGGATTCGCTGATCAAACGAATCGCCGGGCATGAAGACGGTGCGGTGACGTTCAGCATTTACGGCAGCCGCAGTCCATTGAAGGCAATGGCGGAAGCCATGTCGCAGATCACGCTGTAAGTCTGCCTGCCAACCAGCCCAAATATGGGTTGGTTGCGGTAGTGAAAATGGAGGAAGACGCGAGCAACGAAGATGCCCTCAGATTTGGAGGGTCGCCACGGCGGGACCTAAAAATCTCCAGCAGTCGATACATTTTTTTCCTGCACTTTGCCCTGATCGACTTGGGGCTGTTGCAACATGCCAAGACAGTCAGGAGTACCGGAGAAGATCGACTGTTCGCCGGACTGGAATCCGTGCTGGGGAAGCTGGGTTACTCACTATTGAAGAGGATCGATCACCACAAGACGAAACAAGGCATTTCAGACTTAAAACAAATGCTCCACAGTTCCACAGCCCCACAGCTCCACAGCTCCACAGCTCCACAGCTCCGCAGCTCCACAAATTAGCATCGACGATCTGCGGGATTCTGGTGTCAGGCACTTAGTGCTATCACACCCATTAACCATGTACAAAGAATACTGATATACGGATTAGACACATAAAACTAATACTTTAAAAAGACACTCATCAACGAAAACCAATACACTTACCCCAATCACACTAACGAAAAACTAAAGCCCTTACCCAAATCGCACTATCAAAAAACTAAAGCACTTACCAAAATCGCACTATCAAAAAACTGAAACACTTGCCCCAATCGCACTATCAAAAAACTAAAACACTTGCCCAAAAAATGACTCACGAAAAACCAACACACCAACAAAACCAACGAAAAAAAAATTTGACAGACCGATAAATCCCGGTTTCACTACACCGACTTCGAAGACATCCACACGGCAAAAATCAAACTATGATCGAGAATTTTTATTCGACTATCAGGAGCACAGGCACCTTCTTATCACGAACTAAAAATAACGCCAATTCTAACAACCCAAAGATCTATGCCAACAATGGTAAAATCACCCAAGGCCAAGCAGTGCCTATACGCCCACACATTTAGCAAGCCGTCTAATATACGTCTTTAAAACCCATTAACCCTCTCATTCCAAGCACAAGCTTTGTGAGAGCCTGACAGGTATTACCGTATGAAAGATAAAACACCATTCCCCACAGCAAACCTCAAAGACCACTTCTTCTATGACAACCTACCATTCATCAACCCTGAACATGGAGAGCTCAACCCAATTGAGTGGGCTTTCGTAATTGACATCAACCTAATGCCTCCTACCAATAAGGATTGTGACGACTTTATTACCCCTCCAGAATATTATCTTCAGGTCACGGCCAGCGGAGAAGTACGAGGCGTAACACATGACTACGATGAACATGCTGAGTATTTTTCGGTAACTGCGGGTCATTCCGACATTGAGTTTCTAAAAGCATTTTCCACTCACTACCCTCAGGTTAAACCCACGCTGCCAGCCCTACTAGACTATCGTAAATACCGGATGACCAAATGGAAGGAACTGGTAGACCAAGAAAAAGAAAACATCTCAGATGATGATTAAAATCATCCAACACCAACAATCTTAGAAACCTCGTTAACCACCCAACTAGCTCATAATGATTGTCAAGCTCAGACAACCAATTTCACGAACACCCTAAACGAAAAGCTTCATCAAAAGCTGCCAGAGCGTTTTTTAAGACCTCACACACTTCCAACCGGAGATCCAAAGCTCTGGCAGCGTATTGCGGCGCCCATAATAAGATAAGTTAGTTAACAATTAACCAGGCCGCTAGAACACATATATCTAACAAGCATATTGAGTTTATGTCGGCGTTTATTCTAACTACCAAAACGGCGTTCATAGCGGCGCCACAAGGAGCTGTATGTCGCAGGTTTCGATCCCGTGCGTTGCACATTTTCCTTTGGAAGGGCGGCCAGCTAAGGTTGACCCTTTCCTGCTGACTAGTGCAGTACGAATACCTCCAGACCTTTATTTGGACGATAAGCATCATCGATCAATTTACTGCCTCGGTTGTGGGGTCATGTGCAGCCGCACACCACGCAAGAAAGCCAAGCGGAAAGATAACGTACATGCATTCTATGCTCACATTCGTGGTTTTGACGATGTTGGTTGTCCGCACCGAAAACCTGGTTACAGTGCAGGCGTAGACGGTAACAGCGTAGAGAAAAAAGCCATAAACCTCGTCGCTTTTGCGGGATGGAAAACTTTGGACGACGACATAGCCGAGAATGAAGAAGACGAGCAAGTCTCAAAGTCTAAACGCGTCGTTCAAGGTCGGACTGCAAGAGATGGGCAAGAGGATGAACTCGTGTTTGACGCAGATGGAAGTCTGTTCCATGTGGGTAAGTTTCGCACTGTTCGAAGTTTAGTGATGCATGCTCAAACATCTCTGGATAAAAACGTACAATTTTCAGATCAGGAGACGACACGCCTAGGTGACTTGATAATATCAATCGAAAAGATTCTAAAGGATCTTCACCGCTATATAGGAAAGAGCTTTCTTTTTTTCGGTCAGCCGAAATCAGTTAACTCAGGACCGCATGATGTTTTTTTGAATTTCTCAGAGGGCAGGCATCATTTAGCCGGAATCTGTGACCCTCGTATATTTGAGCAGCGGGGCTGGAGAACATCAGAGCTTGGCCACTATTATGTTTTTTATGGGATGCTCGAAATCGATGAATCATACTTGTACGTTCGTATTATGGATTTGGGACAAATCGATCGGCCTCCGGTGTCTGCAAATAGCCTGTTCGATTCATTGCGTTGAAACTGAGCAGAGCGAATTTTTGTCGTCTGCGATATGGGTTTATGCGTTTCCGGCAATGATCTACCGGAAACCAATTGAGGGCTTATCCATGAAACGAACTTAAATAACGAAGAGAAACACCATGTCGCAACAACTTGCTTTGAAAATGAATCACGACACCGATAGTGGCATCGAATCTTACCCAGCCACCCCCCTCAGTTGCCGAACCGCTAACATTGGGAATTATCGGGTTAATAAGGTAAGTGGTGAGATATACGGTGAATACATTGGCTCACCATTCGCTCCCGACCCCATACCTATACAGCAGCAATGCGGCATTCCACGAGCGGCGTATAAACCTCGCCAGCATCTGCACCTTACGACCGTTAACGACAGTAGCGTGGTATACGCGGATTCTGGCGATCCAGTACCGGCACAGCCAATCACTACCGTCACGATTTCCCACGCCAAGCCGAGACGCGGGCCTAAGCCCAAGGTTCGCTTGAACCCGCATTCGGCGATAATCAAAGTTGCTATTGCAGAGAGTGCCCATTGGATCGAGCAAGCTATTATGGCAGGTATGTATATTGCCGTTGAAAGTAGCAATGGCAAGCTGAACATTAAACCTGGGTATCTACGTAAAGTCCTTACGATGAAAGTGATTTCCACCGATACGATTGCTCGCGACCCAGCCTTTCGCAACCACGATTTAGAGCCGGTCGGTGAACGCTACGTCCGATACCTTGCCGCCGCTGGACGGGTAGCACTAGGTTGCATTGAGCGCCATCTAGACCATAATCCAGATGAGCAGCGGCGACTGGAGGCCAAGGTGCTAGCCCCCAGTGAGTGGGGAGAAGAGTTCGATTTAGAGGAAGACGACTATCTCGACGCCCATCAAGCTGCGCCATTTTAATTACGGCAGGATATAATAAGAGAGTGAAACTCGACGTGCCTAGCACAGGTGAGTGAGCTCTCGCTCCAAAGCGTAAGCTTTGAGATTATCATCTATATATAGTTAAGTTTTAGTATCTACGCTACAGCATTATAAACTGTGCCTGAGGCACGAGTTATAAATCTATATAGCAAAGGGGAGAGAGGGGGCAAAAAGCCCCTCCCCGCTTTTGATCTTGATCTTGCCTTTAACTGTGCAGAATACTGTAGAGGCTCTTATTCTGTGGCGCATACGCCACAATTAATAAATCATTGAAGGATTACCAGTGACTATGGTCACAGGGAATTAGTCTGTGCCTATGGCACCATTTCCCCTTGCACAATTCAAAGCAAGATCAGGGGATGGGTTTACCCCCATCCTCCCCTTAGAGCATGTACAGTTGTTATTGGTGCCCAAGGCACAGAGGATAATCCTGGAGAGTCTAGACTTAAAGGGCTGATATCCGTGACTGTCAGTCACCAACTACCTGCACGGTTCAGATCAAAAGCATGTGGGGCTTGTCTGCCCCTGCCCCACCAATTACATGTACGCCGTGAGGCAAGATAACAATTCTATTCAGTACGGATAGGGGGCTCAGCCACCACCCTGCTCTTGATCTTGATCTTGATCTTGATCTTGATCTTGATGTTAACCATGCCGAGAGACATAAGAGAGATGACCTCGTGACGTTACCGTCACGGAATACAGATTTAGTGTCGAAGTCGAAGGTTTATGGGGCTTTGCTCTGCCCACTTCATTTACCAACTCGCCGGCAGGCAGTATTACTACTTATAGGCATGCAACATGCCGATAGGCATTGGATAACAACTCTATACAGAACAGAAGAGAGGGGGCAAGAAGCCCCCCAGCTCTTGATCTTGTTCTAACCTTGCTGATATGCCTTGTGGCGTGAGCCACGGTTAATCAATGCAGGAGGATTAGCGGTGACTATGGTCACAGAGAATTATTTTATGCCTATAGACACCTGTTCCCCTTGTACAAATCAAAGCAAGATCAGGGGATGGGTTAATCCCCATCTTCCCCCTTGTGCTATGTACAGTTGTTATTCGTGCCATGAGGGCACAGGTAAAGGTATTGGAGACCATAGACTTAGAGGCCAGATAATCCATGATTGTCAGTCACCACACACCTGCACAGTTGAGATCAAAAGCTTGTGTTTTTTTGTCCGTCCCCTAACTTGCCCTAAGGCGCTACAACAACTCTCTTAAGCGTAGGTGAGTAGTGCAGCACCATCCGGCGGCGTACCTGGTGCTCCTACCAATTGCGGCAGAGCCACTGTCGCAGACTGCATAGAACCGAGGGTGAGCCCCCGCTACTTGTCAATAAGGTCTAAGAATGAGAATGACGAAGAATAAGATGCGGGTGCTTGAAGCTCTCACTTACATCGACGAGTGCAACAACGTGTTCCCGCCCTATACAGCTGCAAATGTGCAGGTAACTAATAAGCGACCACCCCGATATCTAACTCGCCGAGGCGTCGGCTACAGGGGGCGATCCGCTTGTGGCACGTCAACTCCCCTGTTTGTAGTGCGTTGCCACTACAGGTGCTAAGCCAGTCTCTCTTTTCGTGCAACGAATCCACTGAACGCAGTTTTGCGTCGGGCTCTCACACAGTAAATGTGAGAAAAACCGCTCAGGAAAAGATGATTCACTTGAGAATCATGTCCCCAGCAGCCAACCAACCATCCGTCGATTCCGCTAGCAGAAGGTTTGATGTGCTGGCCATTTGCCGCTAAACCATATGGCGACGATCAGCATAAAGGTGATGAAATGGCATCGAGATTTGTTGTCGTTCCAGGGATACCAAAGGAAACGGGGTCAGTACGTATTGGTTCCCGTTTCTACTCCAGCATGGCGCCTTGCGGCTACAACATCTACGACAACAAGGAAAAGTGTCGACTACCCGCGTCATTCCCAACACGAATGGAAGCTGAGGCTGAGTGCGAAGCGAAAAACTCAGAGCAGTTATTCAGCTCAATGTACTGACTGCGACCCGCGAGATTCTTCTTGTAAGTCGTTCGTCGAGATAAGCAGCCTCAGTTCTGCGTCATCGTCGCAGCCGATCTCCTAGCTCTTCATGAATCCAGCCGTCGCACCTCCAGCCCTATCAAAGTAGTAGACAAGTCTGGTAGCCCAGCAACACCCTAAAAACCGCTATCAAATGACTATTGCGGATAGCCATATGATTCAATTATCATTGATCTATCGATACCGAGAGCAAAGGATAGTAGGCCATGAATACTCATCTTTACCTGCGTGCATCAACCAAGGATCAGGATGCCCACCGTGCGAAAGTCGCACTGGAATCGTTCGCTGCTGACAAGGGTTTACACATAACCGGTGTGTACGCCGAGAACATCAGCGGCACCAAACTCAACCGCCCTGAACTGATGCGGCTGCTAAGTACTGCCGAGAAGGGTGAAGTGCTACTGGTAGAGTCAGTAGACCGGCTGAGTCGCCTCTCTCAAACCGACTGGGACACTCTCAAGGCAACCATAAAGGCCAAGGGCCTTCGCCTGGTTGTAGCCGATCTGCCCACCAGTCATATGATGGTTGAGGACAAGGGTATCACCGGCCAAATCATGGAAGTAATCAACAGTATGTTGCTCGACCTAATGGCGACCATGGCCCGCCTTGATCAGGAGAAGCGAGTACAGCGGATTAGGCAAGGTTTGGAGAACAAGCGTGCGGCAGAGCCTGAGTGGAAGCCAGCGGGTAAGGGTCGTAATCAAGCGAAGTGGGACAAAGTAGCGGGCTTGCTTAAGCGAAACGGCAATACCGTGGAAGAAATTGCCAAGATTGCCGACGTGGGAATTGCAACCGTGTACCGCATCAAGCGGGAGCTGACTCTGTAAGCTCCTCCAGCGTGACATCAGCCGCCTACGGGCGGTTTTTTGTACCCGTGATATTTTGAATTTGTAGCCGCTCACAGCGAGATGGCACGGGAATGGCTCTTAACCTCGACCCACCCGTGCGAGAATCTGCCGTACTGCCATTACCTCGTTGATATTTCCGCCACAGATTCACGGGCAATACACGGCCAGGGGCCAGTGCCAATTATAAAAATTTGGCTATCAGCGGAACTCAAGGAGTGGCTTATGACCGACAGAGAACGGCCAAGAGCAGACCCTGCTTGTGTCTATAACCGAGACTCCATTCACCGATGTGGTCGCCCCCCCCTAAAAATGAATCGCGTGCATCCCCGCACGCTCAACCGGCACATGTACGCGGCTCGTGACGCCCTGTTTGGGAAGGCTCTATAGGTATTGGCACACCACATAACGTGACAAATTACCTGAATGCCTTACGCAAGCTCAGTTCACACCTTCCCAGGACGCTCGCCTAACCAGCCTTCTGATATAACGAATTAAATCACGGATATTTACCTATAGAGCAGACCCTTATACGATGAAATCTGCATCTACTGCTCTCCATCAGGTCTGAGTAAGCTATAGTTATTATCAATGACAAAGCGGCGTAACAAATTGTGTTCTATCGCCACGCAAGATTTTGAACGGAAAAACAAGAAAAGCGGTATACTCAATTATTTCTACAATTAAATACAATAACATTGAGCGCTGGAACGATGAACAACACTAGTTTTCTGGCCGAAAGCCCTAAAGCCTTCAGCATAGTTATAGTCAATTACAAAACACCAGAAATTACCAAGATATGCTTAGACTTATTGCACCAGCATGTGGGCAGCAACAGCGTCCCCATATGGGTGGTTGACAACTACTCCGCCGATGAAAGCACTGAATATTTACGAACTCTTGACTGGATCAATTTAATCGAGCGTTCTGTTTCTGAACCAGAACCGGGCCATATCGCGCATGGCAAAGCACTTGACCTGGTTTTGGAACGAATTGAAACTGATTATTTATTCCTAATGCACACTGACACATTTGTTTTCGATAAAAATGTTTTTCCTATGATGCTAAATAAATGCTTGAAAAATCAAAAAGTCGTAGCCGTCGGTTGTGTTGAACAAATAAACCGTGGTGCCACGAGAACTCTTTGGCGCTTTAGCTCACGACTATTCAAACATCATTTCAGACATCTGAAAATCTCCATGGGATTACGTTCCAGAGAACCAAAACCGTACAGAGAAGTCTACTTGAAGAGTTTCTGCACATTGTGGAACTGCAAACTTATCAAACAGCACAACATGCATTTTTCGATGGATGATCGCGTGCCAGGCTATACTCTCCAAGACCGCATGACCGAGCTTGGCTATGTCATTGAAATGTTATCGCCGCGTAAAATTTTCAGCTATTTGGATCACATTCAGGCCGGTACGGTCGCAGCGGCTGGCGGCTATGAAAAGACTCATAGACGAACCAAAATGTACAACAACATCCTTAAGCGCCTGAACAAGGACAGCAAAAGTTAAGCTACAAATACACGCAACGAGCAGTGCGTTCAACTCTGCCTGAAGTCACCCATAAGTCTTTATATTAAGTTAATGGAACGGTAATGGCACCCATTAGTCAAGCACTACCTATCACCCTCTCCCCGGAGCTTGATTTCGACCAAAACGCCGCCAGCGCATTTGGTGACTCATTGGCCAGTCGCTACATTCAGGCTACGCCATTTCCGCACATTGTCATCGATAACTTCTTACACGAAGACCTAATTGCGAGTATCTGCTCGCACTTCCCAATTGAGCCAACCAACAACGAAATGCTCTACGAGCGCGGCTATAAAGGTCAACGAAAACGTCAAATCAGCCCCAACGAATGCGCCCCCTATTTGAAAACTATTTTCAACGTCTTCAACTCGGCTCCCATGTTGCAGTTTCTTGAAAAGCTCACAGGCATCGAAGGCTTGATACCCGACCCCTACTTTACCGGTGGCGGTCTGCATGAAACGAAAAGTGGTGGTTTCCTGGGGGTACACTCGGACTTCAGGCTCAACAAAAAGCTTAATGTTGAGCGTAGACTGAATATCATAATTTATCTGAATGAAGACTGGCGAGAGGAATACGGCGGCAACCTGGAACTTTGGGATGTCAACATGAAGACCTGCCTTAAAAAAGTTCTGCCCATTTACAATCGCTGTGTCATTTTCAACACAGACAAAGACAGCAATCATGGACACCCAGAGCCTTTAACGACTCCAGAGCACATCACCCGTAGGTCTATAGCACTTTATTACTACACCGCAGGAACCATAGCGCTCGATCCCACACAAAGAAACAAAACCCACTACAAACCAAGGCCCAAAGATCGTTTAAGCCTAAAATATTACATGAGCAAACTAATCAAGAAGAAAAACTGAACTGCCAGAGGCAGCAATCGGCCATAAGCAGCCATCGGATGGAGTGATGGAAAATGGCAGCTAAGCTTTCCTCTAATGCCGGCCTTTCGCTTAGTCAGCCCTTCGTAACCGTCTCGGAGGGGTGCCAGTGAAACGATATGCAACGCTCGTCGAGGTCCAAACTTTTCGTGCCTGGTACCGAAATAAAATGAGTAATGGTTTTGCCGGATCACCGCCGAGAGTGTTAACGACAACGGGAGTTTTCCAATGCGAGCCAACAGATTGATTTTTGTAGCGTTTCTTTTGATCACAGGTCTGATTTCTCATTCGGCCATCGTCGTTGCCGAAGGGGATGTTGCCAATGATGTCAGGGATGGTGTTAGAGACGTCGACAAAGATGTTGATCGCGATGCAAAAGACGTCGATGAAGAAGCAAAAAAACTGGAAAAAGAACAACATAAAGAAGATCGTCATCTAGACAAGGAAGAGAAAAAACACCTTTGAGGGCTTGACGATGAGCCTAAGGTAAGCGACCGATTTTCTTCCTGCCAGCAGGAGAAATCTTGATTCAGTCCCGTTTTCTCACTGAGTACGGGATATCAGTGTAGGCATGGATCCAGGCCCTTGCGCCTGCTCGTGTCTGCTCTACACTGCAAAACGTTGCGCGCAAATCTACTCAAGGCCACGCAGGACGTGGTTTTTCACATTGCGCGGTGGGCTGCTCACCTTCGGCAACATGCGGGCGGATTGAATCACAACTGTCATTCCCTGCCATGCTACTGGAGGTCGCAAACATGCCAAGCGCTTTCGGCGTCCGTGCCTTTGCACTCTGCGCGAGCGTGGTCGCTCTTGCGCTCAGCGCATGCTCGACCCAAAGCTCCACCGAGCCTGCGTCCCAGCCTCTGCGGCAAAACCCCGAGTTTTCATACGATGGCAATGGTGTGACTCATGCCACGCTGACGGCGGCCGAGCAACAGGTCAATGTGGGCAATGAGCGATATGTTTCGTTGGTATTCAACGGCGATTACGATTCGCCGCTGATTCGCACGCGACCGGGCGGAACCATGGCGATCCGTCTGGATAATCGTATGGACGAAATCACCAACCTGCATTTTCACGGCATGCAGGTGTCGCCCCTGGACGAAGGCGATAATATTTTTCGCGTGACCCAGCCCCATCAGATTGGCATATACAACGTCAAACTACCGCTGGCTCACAGCCCGGGTGCCTACTGGTATCACAGCCATTTCCATGGCGGATCCCAGCGCCAGGTGTCGGCAGGGATCGCCGGACCGATCCTGGTCGATGGCATGCTTGACCCGTTCCCCGAACTCAAGGGCATCAAGGAACAAGTCCTGGTCCTGCGTAACTTTCAAAAAACACTGACCGGCAAAGTCGCCAGCGAGATCATCACCAGCGCGCCGTCGATTCGCACGATCAATGGCCAGGAAGTGCCGATCATCGACATAAAGCCGGGGGAAACCCAACTCTGGCACTTCATCAATATTGCCGCCAACCAGTACTTCCGAATTCGCATCAACGGCCAGTCGGTGCAGGTGCTGTCGCGCGACGGCAACACCGTTACGCGCAGGGTCGACACTGACCAAGTGCTGATCGGGCCGTCGGCGCGTTTCAGTGTGTTGGTGGTCGGGCCACCGGCGGGATCCTATGAAATCGAAACCGGCTCCGGCAACACTGGCCCGGCGGGCGATGACTATCCCGAAGCCAAACTTGCCGTGCTGCGCTCCAGCGGTGAGCGGGTCGCGACGCGGCAGATCACCAGCGCCTACCCAACGGCCGAGGACTTCAGCAAGATCGCAGTGAACAAGACGCGCCAGTTCGCCTTCCAGGATTCTGACACCGACCCCAATGCGTTCCTGATCAACGGCACACGTTTCGAGCTGGACCGGGTCAACACCACGGTCAAACTTGGTGACGTCGAAGAGTGGCGCCTGTTCAATCCGTCCCAGGAATTGCACCAGTTTCATATTCACCAAGTGGACTTCCAGGTTACCGAAATCAACGATAAACCGGTACAGTTCAGCGGCTATCGGGACAACGTGTTCATACCCGCCACAGGCTCGATCACCGTGCGAATCCCCTTTCGCGATCCGGTAATTCTCGGCAAGTTCGTCTACCACTGTCACATCCTCGAACATGAGGACGGCGGCATGATGCAGGCGATCCAGGTGGTCAAGCCCGAGGACTACGAACAGGCAGTCAAGCTTGAACCCCTCGGCGGGCTGTACGGTGAAAACAACCAGTTGTGCTCCTACCTGCGCAACACCGGACAGGACCCGAAAGCGTCCAGCCCACTGATCAAGTAAAAGGGGTACGCCATGTACAACTATCGCTTGGCTGTGTTGTTGATGGGATCGGTGTGGGCCGTTGAGTCGACGCTGGCCGATGACGGGCAGTACCCCAATGTCGGCATGGATTACGACGCGACGTTTCAATATGACCACGTTCATGGCGATTCGCCCCAGGGCGGCAACCGCAACACCGGGGACGCGTACCCGGACATCAACACCACGTTCTACTTTCGCTTAACCCATGATCAGCAGATACAGCTGTCCACCGAGATCAATCCCGTAGCCGGGCCTGAACCTGGGCAAAAGCGTTTCTTCGAAGACGTGGGGCTGGTGATCAATGACTTGAACTACTACCAGAACAACGCCAACTCGGCCTTTTCGGTCGGCAAATACCATGTGCCGTTCGGTCGGGCGCAGGACCAGGCGCCCGGCCTCTACACCAATGATTACGTCGCCACCTACGACCTCGACGGCATGCTCGGCGGCACAGTGGCGTACCGCTTTTTCGACCAGAAACTGGGGATGATTGAACCCAACCTCAGCGTGTATACCGCGGACAATTCGTTTCTCGGCCGGCCCTACCTGCGCCATGGCGAGAAGTTGCAGCGCAGCGATGGCGGGCCATCGAATACCGGCAAGCTCGACTCCTATGCGATGACGGTGAACTGGATAGCGATTCCGGCGGTGCCTTATCTGGAAATGCAGGCTGGCTATATGTTCAACAAACAGGCCGAGGATACGACGCAGCCCGATCCACCTGGCGAAGACGATGAAACCATCAAGATCGCCTCGGCCCGCTATATCTGGGCCTATGCGCCGAGTACCGATCTTGAGCCTACACTGGACGGGCGTTACTTCGATATCGTGCCCTTCATCGAATTCGCCGATGTCGACAGCGAAGATGGCATCAAGGGCAATGACACCCGCTACCTGACTACTTCCCTGACCTTCGATTTCGGCGACTGGGCGCTGGGCGCGACGCGCACCGACAAGCATCGCGAATCGACCGGGGGCGCGGATCGGCAGGACTACCTCAACGAGTTGAGCCTGACCTACAACATCACTGGTCAGATCAAACTTGGCTTGTCCGCCGGCACCCAGAAAGAGGACGGCCAGATGTCCGAACTGGTGGGCTTGGCGCTGACCTATTCGGGAGGGTACTGAGCAATGAAGTGGCTAACGACGCTGTTTTTGATCGGATTGGCAACCTGCACGACAGCGGCGCCCCGCACCGATATCGGCGGGCCATTCCAGCTGACCAATCAGAATGGCCAGCGCGTCACGGAGCGCAGTTTTGGCGAGCCCACGCTGCTGTATTTCGGCTTCATGACCTGCCCGGCCATTTGCCCCACTGACCTTGCGAAAATGGCCCGCATCAGTCGGCAATTACAACAACAGCAGGGTATTTCGGTACGACCGGTATTCGTCACCATCGACCCGGAACGGGACACACCAAAAAAGCTCAAGGAGTACGTGAAGTACTTCGCCGACAACTTCGTAGGTTTAACCGGCTCGGCGCAAGAGATCACCCGCATCACCGACGCCTATCACGTGTATTACAAAAAAGTGCCGACCGGCGATCAACCGGGGCAATACATGATGGATCATTCCACCCTCCTGTTTTTACTCGATGCCCAAGGCCGCTACCTCAAGCATTTCGGGCGTGGGCTGGATGAAAAGGAAATCGAGAAACAGGTAGTCGCTGCACTGACTGATGCCTCGGCCTGACGTGCCTGTATCGGTCAGACGGATGGGAGCGGCGTTTCTGTTATCAGGTTGTTAACCCATGCGCGGAAAAATGCCATGAACGAAACAAAGTCTCCTGTCAGCTTGAACGAAGACGTTTGTGTTCATATCTTTACCGCCTCTGCCGCCATGGTCGGCGTATGCATTACGGTGATCGGGATTTTTCAAGTAGTGACCACGTTGAGAAGTGAGGATTCGCTGGGGGATGACTTTCTTGCGATCAATGCCATTTTGTACTTGGTCACAACACTTCTATCGTACTGGGCGCTGCGTACCAGACAGTTGAACCGAAATCACTTGTTGGAAAAGTTAATCGACGGTCTTTTTCTGACTGCCCTGACCTGCACGACGGGCATTGCAGGCTTTATTACGTGGGCGATCACACTGAAGTAGTTGTTAAAAACACTCCTGTGTTGCGCTCGCCTGTCAGGCTTTAACTCACGATCCAAAACCTGCAAAATTGCCGGCTTTTTTCGTGACAGGAAGTCCCTGTGCCGCAGTATTCCGCCTCTCCCACCGGCAGCTTAGGGTCGTCTTCTGCCGGTGATCGAAAGGAAACGTGCTGGTCGAATCTGTCCAAAGAACTGGTCAGGTCGAACGCAAACAATTGGGCAGGTCTGTGCAATGACCCAGGGAGCAACCTAGATCATTTTTTGCAGGGGTAGGCAGTATGGAAGGCGAGCATCGTTATAAAGCTACTGTCGATGGCGCGTGTGCCCGGATACGACTTCAGTAAGTCAACCACGTTTCGTACTCGTTGGCCTATCTTGATATCCCACACTGGGAAGCAAAGTCACATGTGGTCCTGACGAGATACGCTTAAGCTTTTCATCTGCATGATGGGGGGGTCTTTAAGTGACAAACCGCGTGACTAAGCAACCAGCCGTTCTTCTGTCATCGAGATAATCGTGTCCAGCCCACGTCAAACGATAAAAAATATTTTCCGGAGTATCGTAGTGTTCTGAGTATTTCTTCACGAATCCAGCATCTTCGAGGATCTCCATCTGATACTCCAAGCTTCTTTGGAAATCTCCAAGATGCTCACTATCATCAGAGACGCCATAGTCGTGTTCAAGCTGATGCGTAATTTCCGAATATGACGACCCAACGGATATCAGGCTGGATTCAATGCACGACAAAACTGCAAAAATCAGCGTGTTGTCTCGTTTCACATTGCACCCCACAGAAATTGACTGCTTTGGTTCGATTCTATTCTTATCGAATTACTATAGAAACAAAAAGCCGGCTTGGCTCCCGAGTCTTAAGACCTGCGACGACCAACCCAATGTATTTGATTTCATGAGGTTCCCACAATCCAGCCAAGCGGATAGCCGTCAACACGTCTTCAAGCTCGCTCCATGAGTCTTGCCCCTGCTCAGCAAACCCGCCCCTTTCTATGTGCTGGAATGCAACTGCTTTGTCAGCTCGATGCTGTGAAGCGTTACTCGATTTGCAGACGACTATATCGCTGTGCAAAATTCCAGCGTGTATTCCAGCTCGTTAACGGGTCACTCGACATTGAGGTCATCCACTGAAAATTGGAGATGGACCTTCAGAAAGACAATGTACTACCCAGTGTCCTGCTAGCCCTGAACGAGAGCCAGATAGCTATCGCTGCTGCCATCGAAGAACTGGCAAAATGGGTCGAGGTGCGCAGTTCGGTTACTGTCCGAAGACACGTCAGGGATTTCCTTGACCACCTCGACTGAACCCAGCGGACGATTGACGAAGGCATAGGTGCCCTTTCGCAAGATGTCTGAAGTTGCGTAGGAGGCCAGAAAGGATCGCCGAGAGCATGCCGTTCATGGGGCACCGCTCAGGTGGGCTTAAACGCTGAAACAGGTGGTAAGCCTAATGCCACCTCACTCAAGGGGACTGTCATAAATTTTGTGTTCGGGCATAACATGTTGAAGAGGTGCATGTATGCCGACCAAAAAGAAACCGGCCCGCGAGGCCCAGCGTGACCTACCATCCATTCCAAAAGAGCTGATCGACCAGTTCGTGAACGGTCCGATGAGTGCCGAAGCCATTCAGGACGCTTCGATGGCGTTCAAAAAGGCGCTGATTGAACGAGCCTTGGGAGCCGAACTCGGCCACCACCTTGGCTACCCTCAGGGCGCGCAGCGCCCTGAGGAGTCGAGCAACCAGCGTAATGGTAAGAGCGGCAAGACCGTGCTGACCGATGACGGCCCGCTTCGCCTGGACATCCCCAGAGACCGCGATGGCAGCTTTGCTCCGATTCTGATCCCCAAGCACGAGCGCCGCTTTACCGGCTTCGATGACAAGATTATTGCCATGTATGCACGCGGCATGAGCGTGCGCGAGATTCGTGCATTTCTATCGGAGCAATACGGCACAGATGTCTCCCATGACTTCATCAGCTCAGTCACCGATGCAGTTCTGGAAGAGGTCAGTGCTTGGCAGCAGCGACCACTTGAACCCATGTACCCAGTCATTTTCTTCGATGCTCTGCGGGTCAAAATCCGTGACGAGGGGGTGGTTCGCAACAAGGCCATTTACTTAGCCCTGGGCGTATTGCCGGACGGTACACGAGATATTCTGGGCATCTGGATTGAAACGACCGAGGGTGCCAAGTTCTGGATGAAGGTTTTCAATGACCTCAAGACTCGAGGCGTCGAAGACGTTTTGATCGCTGTCACTGACGGACTCAAAGGCATGCCAGAAGCCTTGAGTGCGGTGTTCCCTCAGACGACGCTGCAGACCTGCATCGTCCACTTGATCCGTAACAGCCTTGATTACGCGGCCTGGGATAAACGTCGCGAACTGGCCAAAGCCCTGAAGCCGATTTATCAAGCACTCAACGCTGAAGTTGCCGAGCAGGCTTTAGATGCCTTCGAATCTGGACCTTGGGGTAAACAATATCCAACGGTGGCTGCTGCCTGGAGGCGTGCCTGGGACCGAGTCATCCCGTTTTTCATCTTCCCGCCAGCCATACGAAAAGTGATCTACACCACCAACGCCATCGAGAGCATCAATGCTCAGTTGCGCAAGATCATCAAGACAAGAGGACATTTTCCAACCGATGATGCGGCGACAAAGCTGATCTGGCTGGCACTGCAAAATATCACCGCCAATTGGGGCAGTCCGGCCCATGACTGGAAGAACGCAATGAATCAGTTCGCGGTTTTGTACGGAGATCGATTCATCAGGCCAACTTGGTGAAATGAAGGCCTGCCTTACGGCAGGCTGTTACCGGCCCGCACACAAAAAATCTGACACTCTCCACTCAAGACGACCTATCTTCATCTCCATCATGAGAGATATCCTCATCACTTGAGGACTCCCTGCACCACGAGTAGAAGCGTACAACTCCAGCCACAGCACCAGCAGTTGCTGCAAAACCGGCAACAATGGGCGCCGCTGCCACAATCAAGGGAGCACTTGTAAGCCCAAGCGCGACGGTCACGGCAGTTATACCGGTAGGGGCGGCAATCGAGGCTATAACACTCGTCGCAGCCGACGCAGCCGTAGTGATGCCAGCCACAGCAACTGTCGACTTGGCAAGTCGATCATGCCGAAGCCCTTTTTTTATTTTTTTTCGAAGTCCCACCATCAGCTCATCCCTGATGATCAATGCAGACACTTTAGCCAATGTCCGCGCCATGGAAAAGAAACCTCTCAAAGCAAACCACCCACCATCGCCACTCTAGAACCTTACGACGCAGCAAGGGCACACTTGATGAAAATCACTCGCCCCGCAATAGCCAGGTAAAAAAGTCGATCACTCGGCACAATCGAGCTTGGGAGGAAGCTTATGGAACGCTAGAATGCCCAGCACAGTGCACCACTTAGGTGTACCTAAACGCTGTCACACTTCGATTTTTTTTGACTGAGAAATCCTTGAGAATTCAAGGACTTAGAGATAGGTGGTAACCCCACCAGCCACACCCCGGCACACAATGTCACCGCTGCGGCTGCTCCCTTCCAGGCCTGACCGGGTTCACGGTTGATCGTTGCGGGGGGACCGATGGGGTCACCATAACGACGCTCACCTGACGGCGAGCCGCGCCATTGTACCTATCTGAGACGAAGTTACAACCGTTCGAGCGGATTAAAAAATATGAGCTGGTTCAAGGACATGCAATGGCCTAGAAAATCTCGTGGTGCATTGACTGTAGCGAAGACGGCCTGACAGCCGACCAATCTCTCGCGGCTGTACCCGATCTACTGTGGGAGCTGGCCTGCCAGCGATAGCGGTCTGACAGCCGACCTGGATATTGTTGACTGAGTACATATCCATTCCTGCGGTAACGGCCACCTAGGGTTTCGCTTTTACAGCGAGTCACTTGGAAAAGCCTGTAGGAGCGAGCATGCTCGCGAAAAACGCCGGGACAACGCGTTCATTCAGGCAGGGCGCGTTATCGTTGACCTCCATCGCGAGCAAGCTCGCTCCTACAGAGAACCTCCACTCGGCCTCTCGATATGGCAAGAAAATCAAAAGCCAAATCAAAAGCTCGCGCGAGGCGGCCTACCGGCCGGCCTGATCGAGAGCCGTATGCAATTCCCTGTACGAGCGAGCCTGCTCGCGATGGTCGTCAACGATAACGCGTGGTAGCTGATTCACCGGCAAGCCAGCGCCTACTCTTCCCAATCAGCCTTCGCAATGTGCAACCCATGCAACCCCTTGTACGCCGCACGCTCCGGCTGGCTCCAGCCCTCGAGCAACGAATCATCCAGTCGATAGACCTCCACCCCCAACGGGTGGCACACGCTCAGCGGATCCTGTGCATCCGGCCCCCACATGGCCAGCGACAGATCGCCTCCCGGGCAGGTCGATAATGCACACAGCAAATCGATCTCGGCGAAGAACTCCAGGTAATCGCCCTTCTGCGCCGGACAGGCCTTCATGAAGTACATGTCGTCGTGGTTCAGCCCCGCGCACTGGAAAATGTTCAGCACGTCATGCACGTCGAATTCGGTCAGGCCGTGGGGCAGTACCGCGCGAGTCAGGTTGGAGTGGCAATGATGATGGAAGTCCTCGCCGGTGAGCATTTTGTTCACGTACGGGTCGCAGCGGGTACCCAGCAAGTCGTGCAGGCGCCCGCCATGTTCATCGATACCGTACGCCGCGAGGCTGTCATCGGTGATGGTCACCAGCGGCCGCAAGAACGGCAGGTTCGACCAGAGCCTGTCGTGGGTGCTGACGTGCGCGCCCTGCAACTGCCGGGTCCGCGCCGCCCACAAGCGTTCGCGCGGATCGTTGGCGTTCCAGACATTGAAGTCCCCCACTTGCGGCCCCACCGGCGTGGTGACGCGAAACACGTGCCCGGCCGGGACCGTCCAGGCACGGCCGGTACGAATCGGCACTTCGAATGACTCGATCAGGGTGCGCCCGTCCCTGGCGTCGCGAACCCGCTCGTAGAAGACCTTGTCCACTTGCAAGGCCGAGCCTTTGCTGACTTGATAGGCCGCCGGATAGTCTTTGTACATGGCACAGATCCTCGATCAGTGATGGGAAGCAGGGGCAAGCAATTGCAACAGCAGGTGTTCGGAATCGTCGAGATACAGGCTCATGGCATCTTCAGCCCCGCGCTTGTCGCCCTCGGCGAGCAGCTGATGGATCTGCCGATCGCGAGCGTGCGGCGAACCTGGAACAGGTCCCGCACATCCTCGATCCCAACCGGCGCACCATTACACCCTTGTTGCGCACATAGCGGGTCAGACCCTCCTGCCCCAAGCGGTGCAAGGCCTCCCGAATGGTATTGCGCGAAGCGCTGTAAGCTGCCACCAGATCGCTTTCCACCAAGGCCATGCCGGGCAGCAACCGCCCACCAATGACGTCGCCGCGTAACTCCAGTGTGATGTGTGATCGGCCAATGACAGTCCGCTGTTCATACCCATTTCCTCGGATTGTTCAACAATCGCTGATGAATGAATAATCACTATTCGTGACATATTCCATTGGCGTTTCGATCAAGTTCGACGCATCTGCATGCTTTTTAGAAATAGAAGTACAGTCACCATCCAATTTTCATTGGTTAATATGGCGCATTGATGTGGAGATATCAGATGCGTTACTCGCAGGACCATAAAGCCCAGACCCACCAACGCATCATCAAGGAGGCTTCCGTGCGCTTTCGCCGTGACGGCATCGGCGCGACTGGCCTGCAACCCCTGATGAAAGCGCTGGGCTTGACCCACGGGGGCTTTTATTCACACTTCAAGTCCAAGGATGAGTTGGTGGAAAAAGCGTTACAGGCTGCCGGGGATCAAGTGGACGTCACCTGCGCAGAGCTGTTCGCCCACGACCGTCCGCTGGAGGCGTTCATCAACGCCTACTTGTCTGAATGGCACCAGACTTCGCCCCACGAAGGCTGCCCGCTGCCGACCATGTCCTCGGAACTCGGCATGCGCGGCCAGCCAAGTCCTACTTCAGACGCGGTACTCCATGCACGACTTCGCCAGATCCAAGGCACACTCGAGGCTGAAAACATTGAGCACCGCAGCATCGTCATCATGTCCGCACTGATCGGCGCGCTGCTGCTTTCGCGCAGCGTCGAGAACCCCGAGCTGGCGGCCGAGATCCTCGAGGTGACACGCACCTACCTCAATCAATCCGGGACTAGCCAACCCAGCGCTTGAACAGCACACTGGCATTGACCCCGCCAAACCCGAAACCGTTGGACAGCGCATACTCGATCACCATGGGCCGAGCCTGGCCATGGACAATGTCCACGCCCTCGCTGGCCGGGTCCGGGTTATCGAGATTGAGGGTCGCCGGCACGATCTGGTCCCGGATCGCCAGCAGCGTGAAAATGGCTTCGATCCCGCCGGCGGCACCGAGTAAATGACCGGTGGCCGATTTGGTCGAGGTCACTGCAATGCCGTTGTTCGAACCGAACAACGCCTTGATGGCTGCCAACTCCCCCAGGTCGCCCACTGGCGTCGAGGTGGCGTGCGCATTCAGATGCTGGACCTGCGCCGGCAAAATCCCCGCCTGCGCCAATGCCAATGACATCGCCCGTC
Source organism: Pseudomonas sp. LBUM1649 (assembly GCF_059716155.1). NCBI lineage: Bacteria > Pseudomonadati > Pseudomonadota > Gammaproteobacteria > Pseudomonadales > Pseudomonadaceae > Pseudomonas > Pseudomonas sp. LBUM1649. The sequence continues at coordinate 1,836,597 of NZ_CP166807.1, read as the reverse complement.
GAGCGCCACTGCCATCCTCAGGCCCCGAGGTAAGGTGATAGGCGTCGGCGCTGGTGCCATAACCGACCACTTCTGCCAAGGGTTGAGCGCCCCGGGCCAAGGCATGCTCCAGGGATTCGACCACCAGCAGGCCTGCCCCCTCGCCCATGACAAAGCCATCGCGATCGCTGTCGAACGGTCGCGAGGCGCGCTCCGGGGTGTCGTTGAAAGCGCTGGACAAGGCACGTGCCGCCGCAAAGCCGGCGAGGCTGACCCGATCGATCGCCGCCTCCGCACCCCCACACACCGCAATATCCGCCTCGCCGGAACGAATCAACCGCACAGCATCGCCAATGGCCTGGACTCCGGCCGCACAGGCCGTGACTGGCGCCCCCAGCGGGCCCTTGAACCCATGCTGGATCGACACATGACCTGCCGCCAGGTTGACCAGGAACGAAGGAATGGTGAACGGCGACAAACGTCGCGGCCCACGGCTGTCCGTGGTGCGCACCGCATCGGCAATCGCCCCGAACCCCCCGACACCGGAACCGATGATGGTTGCCGTACGCTCCTGGGCATCGGCTGTTTGCGCCTGCCAACCCGCCTGCTCGATGGCCTGACGCGCCGCCTCCATGGCAAACAGGATGAACCGATCCATCTTCTTCTGTTCTTTGGGCGCTGTTGCCCGATCCGGGTCAAAACCCGCCTCCGGATCCTCTGCCAGGGTTGGCACAGCCCCGCCGACCTTGGCCGGCAGATCGGCCACCACCTCGTCCGGCAAGTTGCGCAACCCTGAACGCCCGGCCAACAACCGCGCCCAGACCGCTTCAACGCCGCTACCCAGCGGAGACACCAGCCCCATGCCTGTCACTACCACTCGACGATCACTCATACCGCAACCACCTCATTCCGGTTCGCGCGCGTCATTTGTAACGCGCTGCCGCTTTGCTTCTGGAAAGATTAGGCGCCATGACGAGACGCGCCGCCACAAATGCATCCCAGTCGCCTGCATCCGGCAATGAAGGAATGGTGACCAACTCACCCTGATCCAGACCAGCAAGGGCTGCATCGACCATATCCCCCGCCTCCATGACCATCTCCGCCGGAATCTGCGAAGCATCGATACCCGAGCGCTCCCAGATCTCAGTGCGTGTCACCCCTGGCAACACAGCCTGGACCTTGACGCCAGTGCCGTCGAGCTCGGCGTCCAACGACTGGGTCAGACTCAACACATAAGCCTTGCTCGCGCTGTACGTCGCATTGAAACGCTCGGGAAACAACGCCACCACCGACGCAATGTTGATGATCGTGCCCCGACCCGCCTTGGCAAAACTCGCCGCCGCAGCCGACGCCAAACGCGTGACCGCCGTGATATTCAACTGAATCATGCGCTCCATCTGGTCCAGATCGGCGTTGGCCAACAACCCATCCGCCGCCACCCCCGCATTGTTCAGCAACAGACTGATACTCGAATCACTGCGCAGACGCTGCTCAAGCTTCAGCACATCATCCTTCTGCGTCAAATCCGCCTTGAACACCTCGACCTTTACACCATGGGCATCGCGCAACGCGCTCGCCGCCGCCTCAAGACGCCCTTGATCACGGGCGACCAACAACAAATCAAAACCACGCGCCGCCAACCGCTGCGCGTAGATCGCACCGATACCGGAGGAGGCACCGGTGACTAGGGCGGTACCTTGGGACTGGATGGAAGTCATGACGTTGCTCCTGGGAGATGCCAGAGGAATGCATAAGCGCCTAGTTCACAGCGCGCTGAGACGGATAGCTGATTTATTATAGGCATAATTTAATTGGTTTATGATAGCCGTAATTTTTTCATTGGCGACGAAAGGCAAAACCATGCAGCATCCGCCAGAATGCAAAAAGGCCGGTCAATGACCGGCCTTCCAAGGCTGACTTACAAGCTTAGTTCACCTGAAGCTTCTCGCGATTCTTATCCAGAAGGGCCTTGCCGAACCCCTTCACCTCGAGCAACTCCTCGACGGATGCAAAAGGACCATTACTTTCACGATACGCAACAATCGCCCGAGCCTTGGCCTCCCCCACACCGGATAACTCACGCTGCAAGGTCGGCGCATCAGCCTTGTTGAGGTCCACTTTGACTAATTGCGCACTGGCCGAAGCCTCCATCGCCACCGGAGCCGTGGAAGCCTCCGGCTTGGCTGCGGGCGCTGCATTAGCGGTGATAGAGGCACTGGTGAGCAGGGCAAAAACCAGGGAATAGAAATAGCCTGTACGCATAAATGACGCTCCATGACATCGGTTGAGGAAGCAGCTTTTCCGCAGCTGCTTCCTCAAGTTAGGCGATGTAGGGAGGGTGTCAAAAATGTGTGTATTGCGAGATGTGAGACAATCAGGGTTCGAGGCGACGTTGCTGGTAGATCCAGTTAAAACCGGCTATCGCGTATGTCACTGAGTTCAAATATCCGATTGCCTGACCAAGGCATTGCTTTAATATGTGCGCTTTGGTCATAACGGACCGAAGCCTTTACCTTTCACTACCGCTGGAGAAAACCAATGAAAGTAGTCACCACCGACTTACCCGGTGTTCTGATCATCGAACCCAAGGTATTTGGTGACGAGCGCGGCTTCTTCTATGAAAGCTTCAACGCCAAGGCTTTCAAAGAAGCGACTGGTTTGAACACCAAATTTGTTCAGAACAATCATTCCCGCTCGAAAAAAGGTGTGCTGCGCGGCTTGCACTATCAACTTGAAAACCCTCAGGGGAAACTGGTGCGTGTTACTACTGGAGAGGTTCTCGACGTCGCAGTGGACATTCGGCGTAGCTCGCCGCATTTCGGAAAGTGGGTGGCCGTTCGACTATCGGCTGAAAATCACCGTCAGCTCTGGGTTCCAGAAGGCTTCGCACACGGCTTCGTGGTCCTGAGCGACTTCGCCGAGTTTCTCTACAAAACTACAAACTACTACACCCCTTCTGCCGAACGCTGCATTCGCTGGAATGATCCGACTTTGGACATCGACTGGCAGCTCACTGAAGAACCAAAACTCTCGGCCAAGGACCAGGCGGGTAAAACCCTGCAAGAAGCAGATCTGTTTCCGTGAGCAGTTCGACCCTTACGATTTGAGACGGTCGCTCAAGTGTAATGGAAAGCAGCTTCTCGGAAGCTGCTTCCAACGTCGAGCAGTGTTACTCGCGCTGCTAAATTGATCGAGCTATAGCGTTGGATCGATCCAACAACCCGGCGGAGCGTGCAATTAAACCGTTTGTGATCGGGCGCAATTGGCTGTTCAGCGACACACCCAAAGGCGCGACGGCCAGTGCTCAACTTTACAGTTTGGTCGAAACGGCTAAAGCCAACGGCCAAGAGCCCTATGCGTGGCTGCGCAACGTACTTGAGCGCCTGCCACAAGCCTCGAGCGTAGAAGCCTTCGAGGCGCTGCTGCCTTGGAACTGCTCGACCACATCGCCTCGCTAAGCGCGCCGCCTATTTTTTCGAATAGGAGGGGTTCATGGAGCGCTTACGATCAGTCAAAGTCAACGGAGCTCCAGCACGAATCTGCTCAATAAACAACGGAATGACCGAACCGAGTGAAGCCATAACGTTGCCGTAGCGCGTGTCGCAGATCACAGTCTTGTCATCATCAACGTTGCGTGACTTAGCCACCATGACCGTCTCCATCATCGCCTTGGAAATCCTCATGGCATTGATCGGATACACGGCCTTATCGGTGCTCAGACATACCACGCGCTTGACGCCATTCTGGATGCCCTGATAATCGCGCACATCACCGATATAGAATTTCAGCTTGGAATTGGCATAGCGCTTGCCAATGTCATCCTGCTTCTTTTCGTCACGGAAGATACGAATATTCAGCAATATCCGTATCGAGAAACCGTTTAAGCACGGCATTACCAAAGGAGCCAGTGCCACCTATATTCAATAGACGCTTATTTGCAAAGCTCATCTCAGTAAAAATTCCTATAATGCCTATACCCTTCCCGTCCAAATTCGTAAGTTACACGCGACGGTAGTTTTGATAGAGTTGCGCTCTCCTTATGTAGAACCTTCAAGTTCGGATCATAATAAAGCTTTCCGTCTGCGGAATGAACCTGCCGAGTCAAGTAGGCTTCCTCACCATAGAGGAAGTGGGGGAAATCCAAGCGCGAAAACCTACGCAGAAATGCAGGAAGCAAAATATAACAAGCGCCTATGCCCATATGAAGATAACCAGGAGGGGACGGCTCAACTCTTTTCTTGCCCCCACCCAAGCGATACAGGCATCGCTGGACCCACCTTAAAACGCACGCCAGATAATAATGCGTAAAATACAAATCTAATTTTAATCTCGCAATTCTTCCCCACGGCGTTAACACATGGGGATTCTGATGAACACCATCAACCGTTATCACATCCGGACACACCACAAAAACATCATCAGGGTAACGAGCACACAAGAATTTTTCGCAAAAATCGCGCGCAAACACCAGATCGTTATTGCACAATACAACTATATCTTCACGCTCAAAGAATTCACTCTCGAAAAAACAGTTGAACGCACCAAAATACCCAAGATTGCGGTCAGGCCGCAATATTTTTATAAATGGAAAATCAACCACCAGCGAGTCAATTCTTTCTCGGACCTCCAACCGATCCGAGTTATCAACAAGAACACAGACAAGGCGAGAACCACCAGACACGATATCTGCCAATGACTGACAAAAATCAAACGTATCTTGATAGTTATTATATACCACACCAACAAACGCGAACCTAGGAGTCACAAGCACCACCTCATAAGTTAATTACTTCTGAATCTCGAGATTTTCCCAATACAATAGAATACCGCATAGACATCCTAAAGAGCGAAATCAACGCGACACTAATAGCCGCTGAAACCGGAACCGAAATCCAAGTGAGAGAACTTACACCATAACTCTGATAGATCACACCAACCATATATATGAAAATCACAACAGCAGTAACAGCGAATCTCTTACGCAACAAAAGATAGAACGACAGGTTAGCCACAAACCCAGCCAAGACTGCAAACAAGAGGGAACCAAAAAGTCCAAAATCAACAATCAACCCACGAAAAGCCGTATATATATTAGTAGCCAGCACACCGTCAATTACAAAAAACTCATCATAAACACCCATTGGTACAGGACGCGCATCCCCAAGCGCACGAAAAAAACCCATAAACGTATAGAAGCCTACTTGCAACTCCGACTGATCATAACCTCGAAACAGCGCCCCCCCAAAGTACCTATCAGAAAACCAGTCCGAAAAAGCAAAGAAATGCCCCGACGAATACGAAACCAGATAATACCGCAATATATCCACATCAGATCCAAATCGAGCAACGAACGATGCGACAACCAACCCAAACAAGACCAACACTCCCAGCAATACAGGTACAAGCGGTACTTGAGGTAGCCGAAAATCATTTGCAAAAATTCTAGTAATTAGCCAAGCACCAATAAATAAGGCAGCGGACAAGAACAGAAGCCCTTTAGCGCTCTGCAACAACATAACAAGTACCGAGGGAATAAAAGCAAGAAGCAAAACAATAATTTTACCACTTCTCCGAGAGGTCCCACCAAACACAAGACCACCGAAAACCACAACCTGGAAACTTGCAAGCAACGCCAGCTTTTGAAAAATATTTTCTTTAAGCTCACCCGCATAACGCCGACTAGCATATTCTCCCGCACTTGAAAGAGCATCGAAGCTCACCGCAAACCCCTGCGCGCTAAGATCAAGAAGGTGAAACATCACAGCAAGAACTAACAACAACAGAAAAAAATAAATAAGCGATTTGTGCGAGAATATACCCCCCAAAAAACCCTTAAACTTATTCTGGTCAACCACCACACTCCACTGCATGCCAAAGGCACTCAAGGAAAAACAAAAAACAAAAAACACAATATATAATGTTGCAGCAGGATTAAAATCAATACCAAAGCCAACCAATAACGGCACAGCAACATATACGACCCACGCCATTGCAAACAACGATGCTGGATTAAACCAAATTCCTGTCTTACGCCACGCAGCAAAAAAAATAGCTCCTAGGCACAGTAACGAAAAAAGCCCAACAAGCCAGGGTATAATCAATTCCATTCTAAGCGACCCTCCTCAGCGTCAGCAAAATCAACATAAACAGAAATGCCTCACCAAAAATATACGCTACAGCAGCCCCTAGCTCGGAAAAAAACGATATTAAAATGGCAGAGAGCGCGACCGTCACGAACCCTGTAGCCGCGACAATTTTCGCGTAAACTCGCTCCTTCCCAAGCGTACTCAAGGCCATTGTACCATAAATATAATTAGCCACCCCAAACAAAACCGACCCAATCATGACTCCAATGAGAGCCATAACCTCAGTGGAGAGCGGAAGAACACCCCAGAATCGCAACATGCCTGCAAACAGAAAAAAGAGAAATATCACGATAGATGATACAAAAAGCTGAACCCTTACACTCTTCCAAAGCACAGCAAAAATACTCAACTCAGCACTCGGGCTAGACAAATCAACTACGGTGCGGACCGCATATAACTGACTTAATGGAAAAGTAAGAGCCTGAATCATACGAACGTATTTCTCAGCAATTGCATATGCAGAAATCGCCAACGGACCGACCGACATCATAGACAAGAGCAACGTGTTGCTAGCACGATACAACAGCACAGAAACACTTGCGGCAAATAGCGCCCGCCCCTTGAATAGCAACTCAACGGATCGCTTGAATAATTTTAGCGGCGAACAAAACCCGATATTCGACGCAATATAGAAAAACGAAAATAAACCCGATATTAAATAACTTACAGAAATAAACCCCGAAACAAAATTTTTGTCAGACGCACCATCAACAAAAATTACTCCCAATAAACATGAGAGCAACCGAGGAACAACCACAAACACCGCCAATGGTTTATTCTTCCCAAGTGCCTGATAATAGTAAGACGATTGCAACACGCCCCCCAAAGGAAATAAAAGCCAAATTAACGCAAGCTCAAGAAACGACGGAAACAAAAAAACCACAAACCCAATCAATATGATCGATACCCCACTCAACATAATTAAGCGCGCGTACAAAATTGAATAATACACCTCAGATTCTTCGACCTGTCCTTTATCTATCGATTCAATTACCTGCTTCAAACCACTGATATCAAAACTATACAAAGCGAAGGTCAAGACAATAAACGCGACAGCCTCCATAGTCACTACGCCGGCAAACTTTTCCGCCCCTATTACACTCAAAAAATAAGGGAACAAGAACAATGGCAGAAGTGCGTTCCCCCCTTGAATAGCTGCCAGTGAAGCTAAGTTAATCAAATTATCAATATTTTTTTGCAAGTGCACATATCCTTTCAGAACCATTCACTATCTTACCTTTGCGCGCGATGCATAAAAAACCAATAAAAAAACTACTACCAAACTTTGCAGCAACCCTGGAGAACCGAGCCTCGCCCCGAATTATCGAAACACTCAAAAATCCAAAAATAACCCACACTTTTACAGTATTGGTGTTGTGAATGATCTGGCGAATAACCGCAGAGCCAATAGAGCCGGTACCGCCGGTGACAAGAATTTTCATTTAGTCTACGAGTTCTGGATGCTTAAAATTTAATTCGTTTACCGAGCTACGCCTGCGGCTAACCTGCCCTTCCAACCCGACGCTTAACCTATAACGCGAAAATTGACTAACACTCTTGACCTCTGCCATAGAACACCCGCCCAACAAGTTCGATGTGTACGAGCAGGCCCGGATTACCCAACTGCCGGTAGAGCAACAGATCGAACTTGTACGGGAGCAGCAGGTTGTCAAGGTCACCATACAGGTTCAACAATTCTTGATCACTCAGCTCACCCTTTAAGGTCAGATCGATATCCGATCCGGGCCGAAAGGTGCCCTTGGCTCGCTAACCATAAAGGACCGCCTGCGCCAAGCCTGGGTAACGCTCAAACACCTGGCAGACGGCATGGACGCCAGCTACCGGTAAGTCGCTGTCCGGTAGGCTATTCATGCTTTTTGTGCGACTCTGGCAAGCAGTGCCTTTCCAGTGCCTTCAGCAACGCATGGTGCTGCAGGCGGATGTTCCCGAGAATAGCTTCTGCCGTTTCTTCGTTGTTGGCATGCGACGTTCTATTGCGATCGGCCAGAATGCTCCTCCAGCCTTGCCCCTCTTCAGTGAGCCCCTTGCTGAATGCTTCTCGGGTAGCATCCCGTGAGCCGGTAATGCCTTCGCATGCCCTGCCATATCAGGAAATTTTTCAAGGTATTCCAGGCCAACTCGTAAGTGCACTCGAAGGCCTGGACAACCCCCTGCTTCTCCAGCCTAGAGAGTTCTCGAACCTGCACCAGGGCAACAGCCTCGTCCAACTGCGCAAAGGCTTTGCAGAAGTTGTGCAAGCGTTGTTCCCAGCGGCTATCTTCAGTATTCAAGGTCATCTTAACCAGAGACAAGGGAGTCGATTAGCTTAGGCTTGGCTGACGACGCTTCACCCGCATACCACGGATCAGAGCAATAAACACGCCAAACATACCACCAAGAACAACACCCAGAGCTACTATCAGCGCTTTTTTAGATTTGACTGGGGCGTCGGGGACTTCGGCAATATTATCCAAGGTGAAAACCGCAACGTTATTTGGACTCACGCTAACCTTGGAGAGAAAGTCCAATTTATTTTCATAATCACGTAGATCGGCTATAAATGGGTCGTCATTCGTACGGCTTTGCAATACTGCCAGTTCGGCGCGAACGGCCTTGGCACCAAGCATATACGTCAAGTTGCCATCAACGAACTTCTCCAACTCACCACTCGACGATGTTCTGCTGGCTTTGACCTGTGGCGCTTGCACACCCACTTTATCCGCAACGATCAAAGCCTCATTCAAGCGAGCGATGCGGTCCTCGCGAAGCTGTTTGGCACTCTCACGTAATACCTCAATTCGACTCTTGATCGACTTAACTCGCATATTGATTTCAGTCGCGGCCGTATCAGCCATATCTTGCCGGGTTTTTTTCGCCGCCAGCTCAACATACAAATTCGCCCACTCTGCCGCCCTGCTCGGCACTGCGGACTGCGCTGTCACTTCGAATCGATTGGGGCTATTTTTAACATCTGGATTGCTGACGACTAGCTTCTTGTTGAAAGTCTCCCGAAGCTGATCTTTCGTTTGTGAGCCATCCTCAGCTGCCTCCGCAGGAAGATAGATCTGCTGGAAAAAACTATTGCGCTGATTTTCTGAGCGAAGGTTTTGGATGAAAATAGAGTATATTTTTTCCACAGTAAATTCTGGTAACCCGGCCTCAGCTCGACCCAGATTATAACCAGCGATATCTGCCAAGCGCGGCGGCAACAAACTGGTTTTTGCCTCGTAGACTGGCGCGGACAAAAAGGCATAACTAGCGGCTACGACTGTGATTATCAGTGTAACAAGAGCGATCAGGAGCCTTTGCTTCCAGAGATACTCAAGCCACTCAACTAAGTCAATCTCGTCCGAGGGTACGTTGCTGCTAGCAGGGGGAATCTGACTCACTGAAACTCCGAACTGATAAAAAAATTAATATCGGCAGCTCAGCAATGGAATGGGGATGTGGACTAAAAAATCCGCTCGCAACCCTTTGATTCTTTGGCCTAGGTAGCAGCCTCTCCTTGAGACGCTCCAAAGTAGAGAATCCTCACTGCCGAAACGAGCTACAAACTCAGCGCGACATTCTCACAGATAGGTGCACTATTACAAGGCCTGACAGGCTGCAGGATGCGTAAAACCGTCCTTACCGTCAGGCTCTACGCCCTACTATTCCTCCTCATTCACCCGATCGCGCAACTCCTTCCCGGCTTGAAATGCGGCACAAATTTACCATCCAAGCGCACGAAAATGCAGAGGGAAGCTGCCAAAGCCACGGATTTCGATACGATCACCGGTCGATAGTGCCTGCGACATTTGCTCGAACATGGTCTTGATGGCCAGCTCGAGATCCTTCGGCGATAGCAGCCCTTGGTGCGTAACGATCCGCTCGAGCAACAAGTTGGCGCCATGTGTTCACTGTGCTAGTTCGTCGTTTTACCGCTGGGGTCAGCGCTCGGGTTTGCAGCGCTATTGCTGTCGAAACTGCGGACACACCTTTTCCCCCCGTTGTCGGGTATTGAGCTGGCCCATCTACGCCACAAGTCATTGTGGCTGAGTTACATCGAGGTACTGAGCGATGGGCTGACGGTGCGTCGGACGGCAGCCCACTGCGGTATCGACAAGAATACGGCCTTTCATTGGCGCCACCGTTTTCTGCGCCAAGCCGCCCAAACCAAGGCCGAGCGCCTGGAAGGCATCGTCGAAGCCGACGAGACCTTCTTTCCTCATTCACTGAAAGGACGTATCCGATCCATGAAGTACACCTACCGCAAGGTGCGCTTCCCGTTTACCGTGGCGTATCTGGCGAGCAGTTCTACGGCAGCAGGGCTTGCCCTGGGCCTTCGCACCCCCCTCTTGCATCAACGATGCATTACCAGACTCAGGCTTGGCTGCTGGCGCAGCAATGGCAGCGACAGAGACGCTGGTGAGAAGGGCAAAAACGAGAGAATACAATTAGCCAGTTCGCATAAATGACGCTCCATGACATCGATTGAGGGCGCAGCTTTCCCGAAGCTGCCCCCTCCAGACTTAGGCGATGTAAGGAGCCTGTCAAAAATGTGTCCGTTACGGGATGTGAAACAATCAGGGTTCGAGGAGACGTTGTTGGTAGATCCAATCTACGATATCGCCATCAGGGGTGTAGCCGCTGACAGTTTCCCGCAACAGCTGGCGCACCCGGGAGTAATCATCCTGCTCGACGGCCACCAGCAGCTCAGCCAGCTTTACCTTGAGCACATCCCAATCCAGGTGGTCCTCCCTCGCGGTCATGATCATTGGATGCTGAGTCGCCTCCACGTTGTCCCCGATCAGCAATTCCTCATAAAGCTTCTCGCCAGGTCGTAGACCACTGAACGCGATTGCGATATCGCCATGGGGATTTTTGTCCGAACGCACACTCAACCCGGACAAATGAATCATCTTCTCCGCCAACTCGACTATCTTGACGGGTTCACCCATATCCAGCACGAACACATCTCCGCCCTGCCCCATGGACCCTGCCTGAATCACCAGTTGCGCCGCTTCGGGAATGGTCATGAAATAACGGGTGATTTTTGGGTGAGTAACAGTCAGCGGCCCGCCGGACTTGATCTGTTTGTGAAACAACGGAATTACCGATCCCGAAGACCCCAGAACATTACCAAATCGGACCATGGTAAATCGCGTTTTATTGACCCGTGACACATTATTCGTGTCACCAAAGAGTACTGGGGCCACTTCGCGACTGAGGGCTTGCAGTGTCAATTCCGCAAGACGCTTGGTGCTCCCCATCACATTGGTGGGCCGCACGGCTTTGTCCGTGGAGATTAATACGAAGTTAGCTACACCGGCCTGTAGAGCCGCTTGAGCGGTATTGAGCGTGCCGATCACATTGTTCAATACGCCTTCGGCGATGTTGTGCTCGACCATTGGCACGTGTTTATAGGCAGCGGCATGATAGACCGTATCAACGTGCCAGGTTTTCATCACGTCCAGCAACTTTTCTGAATTGCGTACAGAACCGAGGATTGGCAACAGACGAACCGGTAACGATTCCCGTGCGATGCGCTGCTCTAGTTCAGACAGAATGCAATAGAGATTAAATTCACTATGATCCAGCAGTAAAAGCGTCGTTGGCCGCAAAACCAGAATTTGCCTGCAAAGCTCTGATCCAATTGAACCGCCGGCTCCCGTAACCAGAACCGACTGACCCTTGATGCAATGCTCAAGCAACTCTTCCTGCGCTGGTACGGAATCACGACCGAGCAAATCAGCAATATCTACTTCCTGAATGTCATCAACCTTGACTCTGCCACTGGCCAGATCCATAAATCCTGGCACACTTCTAACGTGCAGCGGAAAGCCTTCAAGGAATGCCAGGATTTCACGGCGACGACCTCTGTTCGACGACGGAATCGCAAGAAGGACCTCCTGCGCACCTGTCGCGTCAATCATTCGCTGGATATGCTCGGGCTTGTACACATGCAGGCCTGAGATGATCCGATCGGCGATGCCGCTATCGTCATCAATGAATGCTACCGGACGCATCGCTCGCCCCATGCGCAAAGCCGCAACAAGCTGATTTCCCGCAGCGCCGGCGCCGTATACTGCCACTCTCGGGAGACCATCGTCCCTGCTGGCAAAGGGCACATGCTGCACCGCTGTAAACCAATCCCCCAAAAAATACTGGCGCATTGCCAGGCGCACACCACCAATCATGATCAGACTCAACCACCAATAATTGAAGATGATTGAACGAGGGACGATATTCTGATGATTGCTGTACCAGTAAACGATGACGCCAAGAATCAGCGATGACAGGCTCACAGCCTTGATGATAGCGATCAGCGCATCATTGCCGAAATAGCGCATCACCGCCCGATACATCCCGAAGCGGATGAACAAGGGTATTGCAACTACCGGAGCGCTCAGAAAAAGCCAGGGATGGTCGATAAACGGGTTTACCATCTCATCGATGCCAAGGCGGACCACAAACGCCAACCAGAGTGCCGCCCAAACCAAGACGACGTCAGCCGAAACCTGTATCAGTCGCTTTTGGTGGCGTGACAGCCCCAGCAAAAGAGCTCGTACCCTCTCCATAAACCCTTCAAACACCTTGTCCCGCTCCTAAACTGGATATGACTCGATCATTGTACCTATTCGCAAACCTACGACACCTGCTAAATCAATGTACGAGGCTCAACTGGAGGATGGAGAGGCTGAGCTTTCGAGCGCTCCTGCATGGAATTTGACGGCGATAATGATCAGTGGGATGTACGCCAGCACAAGGCCGAAGGCACCATCCATGCCCCAGTAAGTGACGCAGAAAGCGATTGGTAACAGCCAGAACAAATTTATTGCACCAACAGCCAAAGTAACTGGCAGATGCCTACCGAATCGCCGTGATGCGAACTGGTAAGCGTGACTGCGATGGGCTTCATAGACCTTGTCTCCTCGGATCAATCGCCGTAAAAGCGTGAACGTAGCGTCGACTATGAAGACACCTAGAAGAATCAACCATGACCAGAACAGACCAGACGACTCCCAAGCTGCCTGAATCGACAGCACTCCCAATGTAATGCCAAGGAACCCACTACCAGCATCCCCCATGAAAATGCGCGCCGGGGGAAAGTTCCAGTAGAGGAACCCCAGAACTGCCATGGCCAATACCAGCGGTCCCCATATGAGCGCCGGAGTGCCATTGATCCAGTAGAGCAAACATGCGCCAAGGCAGACGCACAAAGCTTCGATGCTGGCAATGCCGTCAATGCCGTCCATGAAGTTATAAAGATTCAAGACCCAGACCAGATAGATAGCGGCAAAAATATATCCGAACCAATGAAGCTCCATACTCATTCCAAAAATGACTATGGGAGGAAACCCTCCAATCCATAAGAGTGCCCATATCCCAGCACCTAAATGACCCAGCAAACGCCATCTGGCGGCTATATGGCCATGATCATCCATGAAGCCTATCACGGCAATCAAAATACCCGCACCACCTACGGCAATTAGTTGAGACCATTGAACCAACTCTGCAAAACCAAGAACAGGAAGCGCTACGAGAAAAGCTATTACGATCGCCACGCCCCCACCGCGGGGCGTCGGGACGGAATGTGAACTTCGCGCGTTGGGGATATCGATAATACTTCGACTGAGCGCGTATCGACGTAAAGCTGCAGTCAGCACCAAGGAAAGAATGGCGATAGTAGGTATTAGCCACAAGTTAATCATTATTATTGATGTTCCCGAAAATGTAATGCGGTTGCCGCCAACGCTTCATCGACACTCACTGGCGGCGTCCAGCCCAATAGATTGCGAGTCTTGGTAATATCGACCTGCAGAGATCCACACAGACGCTGGGAGAGCGCTTTCTTACCCAACAAAGCTGCACCACCCTGAAGCACCCAGCTGGGAACAGGAACAAGTCGCGCCGGTTTGTGAAGTGCATTCGCCATCTTGGTCAACAGTTCGGTAGTAGATAAATCCTCTCCGTCACTTACAAGAAAGGTTTGATTGGCAGCGGCGGGATGATCAATACAAGTCACCACGAGATCTACCAGGTTATCCAGCGCGACGAGACTTCGATTATTATGGATGGCACCAAAAGGTAAGGGAATTCCCTTATCCAGCCAGCGAATCATGCTCAGGAAGTTCGCTTTGACTCCTGGTCCATAGACCAGAACGGGACGAATAATAACTACCTCTATCCCGGTTTCCGTCGAAAGCTGGCGCAGGCCCAGCTCAGCCTCCATTTTTGAGATGCCGTACGGATCTGCAGGTGCGGGTTCATCATCGCCGGTGTAGAAACTACCTGGCGTCGTTCCTTCACCATTGACCTTAATTGAACTGATAAAAATAAACCGCCGAACACCGGCAGCCGCCGCCTGACGAGCGAAATTCAGGGTGCCAGCAACATTCACTTTCCGAAACGCGGCCAATGGATCTGACTCGGCATCATTCATGACGTGAACTCGAGCCGCGGAGTGAATAATCACATCAAATTTTGTCAGATCGCCTGCCCACTGAGTTTCGCCATCGAAAGAGCCAATGCGCAGCGTAGAAACGTCCTGCACCTTGAGTTGCGATTCTTTTCGGACGACAGCAGCAACCGCATGCGCTTTTTCGTTGTGCAAGCGTTCGAGAATGGCGCCGCCAACAAAACCAGTCGCTCCGGTCAATAAAATTGAATGCTGCATCATTGGCTGGCCTTTCTTAGGGTGGCACTTCTAAAAAGATCTTCCAGTCGAGTTAAAAGCCGACTCTTTGAATAATTATCCAAATAATACTGCCGACCGGATTCACCCATTGCTGTCAATCGGTCTGCGTCTGATTGCGCAAGTGCCAATGTTATATCTGCCAAGCCTTTCGAATCGCCGGAAGTGCATGTCAGACCGGCTCCGGATTCTCCGATCACTCTTGCTGCCTCTCCGTTGATCATTCCTAGCAACGGTCTGCCTGAGGCGAGATAAGCCTGTACTTTTCCAGGTATGGTCTTCTCGAAAACATCGTTGGTTTTCAGTGAGACAAGCAAAGCATCCGCACACGCGAACAGAGCAGGCATTTCCTCGAGTGGATGCCGGCCTAATAGCAAAACATTTCCTAGACCTCTGGACTGGACTTGTTGGCTTAACCAATCGCTCATACGCCCATCGCCGACGATTACCCAGCGCACAGGAACCTTGTCAACTAAAGCTTCAGCAGCGTCCAGCACCGCAGGAAGATCCTGTGCTTCACCAAGATTGCCCGCGAACAATACAGTGAACACCGTTTCGTCACGGGACAGTAAGGAGGAGCCTCGATTCTCGACCGCGCTGAAGTCGTCTTCGGCCCAACTCGGAAAGTAAACCAGTCGCTCAGAAGTAATATCTTTCGTGCAATATCTCTGCACGTTTTCAAAGAACCCATGGGATTGCAGCAGCAAATAGTCAGTACGATTGTAAATCCACGAAACCATTTTACCGACCATTGACAGCAGCGCAGGCTTCTTCAGCACGCCTACTGCTCTGAGCGTCTCAGGCCAGAGATCAAGAACCCAAACAAACACCGGCGCTTTCTTCAACCTGCCAATTACCAATGCGGGTATGGCGGCCATGATCGGTGATACGGCATATACAAAAATCGCATCGAACTTTTCGCCACGCAGCTTGTACGCACCAACAACGGAAGCGCTAGTGAAGAAACTGAGATAGTTCAGCGCCAAGTTAATGCTGCGTTTACCCCGCGACAGCATCGGCACCCTGACAATCCTGGCGCCAAAGTAGTCACCGAAACGTTCAGGCGCTGTCCGATACTCGGCGAATACGGCCCCTTCAGGATAATTGGGCAGACCCGTCAGCACGGTGACCGAGTGTCCCTTCTCGATAAAGTCACGAACCAGGTCGTTTATCCGCATATTTTCAGGCCAAAAATATTGCGTTACAACCAGGATCCTCAGTTTCTTGTCAGGCATGATCACAACTCGAATTAGTAGCGTTTCCAGACGATGCGATTCACATAGTCAGTATAACTATGCACGATCCGGGCTACTTTTTCAGACACATTGGGCATGCTGTAATCTTCGACCAAGCGCAGGGTGCGCTCTGACCCGGAAGCTTGCGTATCCAAAACCATCAATCCTTGCAGTACCCGTTCAACCTCAAGCCCCACCATCATCACCGCAGCCTCCTCCATGCCCTCAGGACGCTCGTGGGCCTCACGGATATTCAATGCAGGGAAATTAAGTATCGAAGACTCTTCGTTGATAGTACCGCTGTCGGAAAGCACCGCTTTCGATTCCAACTGCAGTTTATTGTAATCCTTGAAGCCCAAAGGCTTGAGCAACTTCACGTTTTCGTGAAATACAATTCCCATCGCGTCAACACGCTTCTGAGTGCGTGGATGAGTCGAGACAATGACCGGATAGCCGAATGTACTTGCGACGGTATTCAGGACATCGACCAACTTCAGAAAGCTTTTATCAGAATCGATATTTTCTTCGCGATGTGCACTGACTACAAAAAACTTACCGACTTCAAGCCCCAAACGTGTCAACACGTCAGAAGACTCGATTCCATCACGATAATGATTCAGTACTTCAAACATCGGACTACCAGTCTTGATCACCATATCAGGTGAAAGACCTTCTTTTAGCAAATAATCGCGGGCAATGGTGCTATAAGTAAGATTAATATCAGCCGTATGATCAACGATTCTCCGATTGATCTCTTCAGGCACCCGCATATCGAAGCAGCGATTGCCGGCTTCCATGTGGAAAGTTGGAATCTTACGGCGCTTTGCAGGGATGACAGCCATGCAGCTATTGGTATCGCCTAAAACCAGCAACGCCTCCGGCTGCACAGTGGCCAGCACCCGATCCACAGAAATGATCACATTTCCTATGGTTTCAGCACCGCTGCTGCCTGCGGCATTCAGAAAATGATCTGGTTTGCGGATCCCGAGATCCTGGAAGAATATCTCGTTCAACTCATAATCGTAATTCTGACCCGTGTGCACCAGTACATGATCGCAATACTTATCCAGCGCGGTGATAACGCGCGACAAGCGAATGATTTCTGGACGGGTGCCAACAACAGTAACAATTTTCAACTTTTTCATCGTGATACTTATTCCTAATTCGATCAGGCCTGGGTGCCCACAGGCATAGTGTAGGTGTCCGGAAGCTCACGATCAAAGATCTCGTTCGCCCACAGCATGACGATCATTTCAGTTTCGCCAACGTTGGTAATGTCGTGACTCCAACCCGGTACGGTCTCTACAATTTTCGGCGTTTCGCCATCGGTGAACAACTCATAAAACTCACCGGATGTTATGTGACGAAACCTGAAGCAGGCCTTGCCGGAGATAACCAGAAATTTTTCTGTCTTGGTATGGTGATAATGACCGCCACGGGTGATACCCGGATGCGCAGTGAAGTATGAGAACTGCCCCGAATCCTTGGTCTTGAGCATCTCCACGAATACGCCGCGAGCATCTCCGTACTTGGGAACTTCGTAGGTAAACTCTTCAGGCGGCAAGTAGCTGAGGTAAGTCGAGTACAGCGCACGTACCAGGCCGGCGCCAACGCGCTCGGTTATCATGGACTCCCTGCTATTTTTAAAAGCGTAGAGCTGTTCAGAAAGATCACCCACCGTAATGCTGTAATTGGGTTCAACTTGCACGAACGGGTTACCGAATTGCGCTCCATCCATCAGGGAAATGAATGTTTTTATGACATCATCAATATAAACAAGAGAAATTTTCGCGTCAGCATTATTGATACTGATAGGCAAATTATAGGCGATGTTATGACAGAATGTTGCTACAGCTGAGTTATAATTAGGTCGAGCCCACTTGCCAAATACGTTTGGCAATCTGAACAAATGCACTTCGTTACCAGATGTGACAGAGAGTTTCAGCAACGCCTCTTCAGCCTCACGCTTACTGTCACCATAAGCGTTACCCGACTCGGCTTGGATTGATGAGGTATACAGTACAGGGACCTTACGCCCACACGACTTGATTGCTGCGCATAGCGCTTGAGTCAAGTCGGCGTTACCGACCTTGAATTCTTCGACATGCTCAGGACGATTGACACCGGCCAAGTGAAAAATGAAATCCACCTCAGATACGAGCGAGTCCAAACTGACGATATCGTCTTCTCGGCAGAATCGCAGCACCTCGATGTCTTTTCGCTCCTGCAAATGAGCGATAAGATTCTTGCCTACAAATCCATTCGCACCGGTAATCAATACTCTCATTCTTTATTCCTCGGGCACTGCGTGTTCGCCGCGCTGGATGGCACGCATAAAATCAAGCTTCAAGAGTAATTTCTTCATACCCTCAACGTCCAGGCGCTCGGTGTTGTGGGAGTTATAATCTTCCATAGTGGAAATTTTTTCTTCACCTTGCTCTACAAACTTGCTGTAATTCAAGTCACGCAAATCTGGCGGCACTCTAAAGTATTCACCCATGTCTTCCGCACAGGCCATTTCTTCCCGACTTAATAGAGCTTCATATAGTTTTTCGCCGTGCCGTGTACCTATTATCTGAATAGGATGCTCGGGTTGCCCCAACATCGAAGTCAACGCAAGAGCAAGTGTCTCCACTGTCGCAGCTGGCGCCTTCTGAACGAAGAGATCTCCATTGTTACCATGCTCAAAAGCATACAAAACAAGATCCACTGCATCGGCCAGCGTCATCATAAAGCGCGTCATGTTTGGATCGGTAATTGACAGCGCTTGGCTTGCTCTAATCTGATCAATAAACAAAGGAATAACCGACCCACGCGAGGCCATCACATTGCCATATCGAGTACCGCAAATAACAGTTTTGGTTTCATCGACATTTCGAGATTTTGCGACCATGACCTTTTCCATCATGGCTTTTGAAATACCCATCGCATTGATAGGGTATACAGCTTTATCCGTGCTCAAGCACACAACACGCTTCACTTCATTTTGAATCGAAGCTTCAAGCACGTTATCAGTGCCTATAACATTGGTTTTAACTGCCTCCATAGGATGAAACTCGCAGGAAGGCACCTGCTTTAACGCTGCCGCATGGAAAATATAGTCCACACCACGAGTTGCGTTCAGAACACTCTGATAGTCACGAACATCGCCTATATAGAATTTCAGTTTCGAACTGGCATAGCGCTTGCGCATATCATCTTGTTTTTTCTCATCCCGGCTAAAAATCCGGATCTCTTTGATCTCTGTAGACAGGAATCTTTTTAATACGGCATTCCCAAAGGAACCCGTCCCTCCAGTGATAAGCAGTGTTTTATTTTCGAACATCGCCAAGCCCTTATAAAGTCAAAAAATATGTTCTTGCACAATCATAGCCCATTAGGGACAACCGTTCCATTGTCACTCCTATCGGGTAATGACTCCTGGAGGGTCGCCGACGACTCAAATGCAATGGCCGCAGTCGCAAACCAATAAAAAGCATCCCATTTGAAGAAAAAATGTAGGGATTGATTGCAGACATTGCCGAATATAGGAATATTGAAGGAGCAATCCATGGATACTCGACTTAGCTACTTTTCCGCTGAGCGACAGGAATGCAAGCAAAAAGACCAGCATTGCGCTACCAGACAGACCAAATACTCTAAGCAGTTCCACATAAGTCAGTTCTGTTTTACTGGCGCCCTCTGGCAACATATTCTGCAAAACAGGTGACCACGCATCCGATCACCGCTCAGAAAGCAATAATCTTAGCTCAATGGCAAGAATGATCCAGCAATTTCTGCAGGTATTGTCCATAACCTGTTTTCTTTAATGATTCTGCCTGGGCGCCTAATTGCTCGGCGGTGATCCAACCGCTGTTGTAAGCTATTTCTTCCAGGCAAGCGACTTTCAGACCCTGCCGTTGCTCAATGGTATGAACGAAGTGGCTTGCTTCCAGCAGCGAATCATGAGTGCCAGTATCCAACCAGGCAAAACCCCGGCCAAGCATTTCAACATTCAGGGCGTTTTTTGCTAGGTAGGCGCGGTTCACATCGGTAATTTCCAGTTCACCACGCTCAGAGGGTTTAATGCTCTTTGCAATTTCCACGACTTGGTTGTCGTAGAAGTACAAACCCGTGACCGCGTAGCTGGATTTTGGCTTAAGCGGCTTCTCTTCGATGCTCAAAGCGCGGCCAGATTTATCAAACTCGACAACACCAAAACGTTCCGGATCGGAAACATGGTAACCAAACACCGTAGCGCCCTGTTGTTGGGAGGCGGCGGAGCGCAAATTGTCGGAGAAGTGCTGACCGTAAAAAATATTGTCGCCCAGGATCAGGCAGCATGGATCGTTGCCAATAAATTCCTCACCGATGATAAATGCTTGCGCAAGACCATCAGGGCTCGGTTGCTCTGCGTATGTGAGCTTGATGCCGTAAAGGCTGCCATCACCCAACAGCTTGCGGAAGCATGGCAGATCTTCCGGAGTGGAGATGATTAGAATTTCACGCATCCCGGCAAGCATCAATACGGACAACGGGTAGAAGATCATCGGTTTGTCGTAGATCGGCAGCATCTGCTTCGATACACCAAGCGTCAACGGATGTAAACGAGTGCCCGAACCGCCAGCGAGAATGATGCCTTTACGATTTGTCGTAGTCATTTATTCAGAAATTCCATAAGCATTCGGGTTACGCCACTTTGCCAGTCCGGCAACTGCAGAGAAAAATTGTCACGCAGTTTACGAGTATTCAGTCTCGAATTCAGAGGACGGCGTGCGGGCGTTGGGTACGCCGTGGTTTCTATGGGATCGACAGCTGTGACGGCCAGCTGTTCGGCATTGGCCTTGGCGAATTCGATCACGTAACTCGCGTAGCCATGCCAGGAAACTTCACCGCTGGCCGCCAGGTGGTAAAGGCCGGACAACTCTGGGCGCTGCACCGCTTGCTGAATAGCCAAGGCCGTAACATCCGCAATCAGGTCGGCGCCTGTCGGTGCGCCGATCTGGTCCGCAATGACGTTCAATGTCTCGCGATCCTTGGCGAGTCGCAGCATGGTCTTGGCGAAGTTGTTACCACGAGCGCCGTATACCCAGCTGGTACGGAAAATCAGGTGCTTGCATCCGGAGGCAATTATCGCCTGCTCGCCCGCCAATTTACTGGAGCCGTAATGATTCACGGGAGCGACAGCATCTGTTTCCTGCCATGGGGTTGTGCCCTGCCCGTTAAAGACGTAATCGGTGGAATAGTGAATCAGCCAGGCACTCATGGCCGCGGCTTCTTCAGCCATGACCTGGGTCGCCCGACCGTTCACTGTATCCGCCAATTCGGTTTCCGACTCGGCCTTGTCCACGGCGGTGTAGGCAGCCGCATTGACGATGATGTCAGGGTTGACCTGACGAATCGTCGCGCGCAATGCGTCGAGATCAGACAAGTCGCCGGACAACCCGTCATGCGTTTGCCGATCCAGTGCGATCAGTTCGCCTAATGGCGCCAGGGAACGTTGAAGCTCCCATCCTACCTGGCCATTTTTACCCAATAGAAGGATTTTCATGCTTTGCTCGAGCGATCCGTGTAGTTCTGGTCGATCCACTGCTGGTAGCTGCCGCTCTTGACGTGTTCTACCCATTCGGTATTGCCCAGGTACCATTCAACCGTCTTGCGGATGCCGGTTTCGAAGGTCTCTTCCGGAGTCCAGCCCAGCTCGCGCTGGATTTTTCCGGCATCGATCGCGTAGCGCTGGTCATGCCCGGGACGATCCTGGACGTAGGTGATCAGGCTGGCGTGCGGACGATGCGCGGAAGCTGGACGCAGTTCATCAAGCAATGCGCACAAGATGTGCACCACTTCAATATTTTGCTTTTCGTTATGGCCGCCGATGTTGTACGTCTCACCAATCACGCCTTCGGTAACGACTTTGTACAGTGCGCGGGCATGATCCTCGACGTAAAGCCAGTCACGCACCTGATTGCCTTTACCGTACACAGGGAGCGGTTTGCCTTCCAACGCATTCAGGATGATCAGCGGAATCAATTTCTCTGGGAAATGGCAAGGGCCGTAGTTGTTTGAGCAGTTGGTTACCAGCGTCGGCAAACCGTAGGTGCGCGCCCATGCACGAACCAGGTGATCGGAACTGGCCTTGCTGGCGGAGTACGGTGAACTTGGCTGGTAGGGCGTCGCTTCGGTAAAGAGATCTTCGGGACCTTCCAGATCTCCATACACTTCATCAGTCGAAATGTGATGGAAACGGAAACTGGCTTTACGCGTATCTTCGAGCGCCATCCAGTAGTGCCGCGCGGCTTCCAGCAAGGTGTATGTGCCGATGATATTGGTCTGGATGAACTCGGACGGACCGGAGATGGAACGATCGACATGAGACTCTGCGGCCAGGTGCATGATGGCGTCCGGCTGATGCTCGCGCAAAACCCTATCGACTTGGTCACGGTCACATATATCAACGCGCTCGAACACATACCGGGAGTCTTGGCTGACTCCTGCCAAAGACTCAAGGTTGCCCGCATAAGTGAGCTTATCGACGTTCACGACAGAATCGGAAGTGTTGGAAATGATATGACGGATTACCGCCGAACCAATGAATCCGGCGCCGCCGGTTACTAGAATTTTCACGCGAAAACATACCCTTGAGTTACCGACAGGGCCGCCAACCGAGCACTGTCTAATCCATGAATGCAAAAGCCAGCAATGACCTGAGGCTACTTGCGGAGTCAGTCCGCCCGACCTCGGAACCAGCCGCTTTCGGACAATCGAAGCATTTTACAGCTTAATGACGCTTTTACTAATGGATGTAGACAAGCAGTGGTTAAAGGAAAACACATTTTTCGACATGCGCTGCAGTCAACCAGGATACGTGGAACGCATGGATGTGCGCTTGATAAACCATCCCAGGAAGGGGCCAATCAACATTCCAAGCAGAAGCGCAGAAAGCACCGCCAGTGAAACGGGTACCTGCGGTCCTGACCAGCCAAGGAATAGCAAGGAAATAGACTGCTGGTTCTCGAGCACGAACGCGAGAATCGCCAAGACCAGCAACAGGACGAAGACAGCGAGCACTACACGCTTCAAGTTACGCATTGCCAACTCCTAGAAAAGCAAAGGTTGTCAAACCCCCTCCTCCTCATCCTCATTCACCCGATCCCGCAGCTCCTTCCCCGGCTTGAAATGCGGTACGAACTTGCCATCCAGGCTAACAGACTGACCGGTCTTCGGATTACGCCCTACCCGCGGCGCTCGGTAGTGCAGTGAGAAGCTGCCGAACCCACGGATCTCGATACGATCGCCGGTGGCCAGGCATTGGGACATTTGCTCAAGCATGGTCTTGATGGCCAGCTCCACATCCTTTGATGAGAGCAGCCCTTGATGGGTGACAATTCGTTCGATCAACTCCGACTTCGTCATATTTTTCCCTTCTTTTTCAAGCAGCTAGGTCAGCGCTTCAAAGGTTTTAGCACGCCCGGGCGAATTTGAACAGCCCCATCCTGTACCCTGTTTTTTCTCCTTTATCTGCAGATCACCAGCATCGTCCGCGTGAGAAAGCCCGCAGGATTGAAGCCGAAGAGAAATTCTTCCTCTTCCCTGGCGTCATCGGACCTTGCCACGACTTTGTAGCCTGCACCTTTGCATTCTTTAACTGCGCGCTTTTGACACCTCTCCCATCCCGACCCCAGCCCTGAGCAATCGATCTCGATACCACTGACCCCACGCACGGCATGCGTTCTTGCATGAGTGGTACAACCCGCCAATGCCAGTACCGCCATCACGACAACGAGCCTTTTCATTCACATCCTTATGCCGGGCGCGATGCCCGACCGTCGTTTACCCCAAGCTAAGACTAGCTGCAAATAAGCGATTGATCCTGCTAAGGAAAGAGACAGTTTAACGAGGTAATGTTTCGTGGCTCGAGCGCAGAAGATCACGCCTAAGGGACATGGACCAAATTTCATACACAAAAAAGGGCGACCGAAGTCGCCCTTTTTTTTACAGAAAGTCAGAACTTAGTTCTGTTTTTCCGCTTGTGCAGCACGCAGCAGGTCACCCAGGGTGGTGGCTACTGGAGCGTCACCAGCTACTGGCTTGTCGCGCAGGCTCTGGATAGCTTCTTTCTCGTCTTCAACGTCTTTCGACTTGATCGAGAGCTGGATTACGCGGCTCTTGCGATCAACGCTGATGATCTTGGCTTCTACTTCTTCGCCTTCTTTCAGAACGTTGCGCGCGTCTTCAACGCGGTCACGGCTGATTTCGGAGGCTTTCAGAGTCGCTTCGATATCGTCGGCCAGGGTGATGATGGCGCCTTTGGCGTCAACTTCTTTCACGATGCCCTTAACGATTGCGCCTTTGTCGTTCTCTTGAACGTACTCGGAGAACGGATCGCTTTCCAGTTGCTTGATACCCAGGGAGATGCGCTCGCGCTCTGGGTCAACCGACAGGATAACGGTGTCCAGCTCGTCGCCCTTCTTGAAACGACGAACGGCTTCTTCGCCCACTTCGTTCCAGGAGATGTCGGACAGGTGAACCAGGCCGTCGATGCCGCCGTCCAGACCAATGAAGATACCGAAATCGGTGATCGACTTGATGGTGCCGGAGATTTTATCGCCCTTGTTGAACTGGCCAGAGAAATCTTCCCATGGGTTAGATTTGCACTGCTTGATGCCCAGGGAGATACGACGACGCTCTTCGTCGATGTCCAGAACCATAACTTCCACTTCGTCGCCGACTTGTACGACTTTCGAAGGGTGGATGTTCTTGTTGGTCCAGTCCATTTCGGAAACGTGTACCAGGCCTTCAACGCCTTCTTCCAGCTCAGCGAAGCAGCCGTAGTCGGTCAGGTTGGTTACACGAGCGGTAACGCGAGTGCTTTCTGGGTAACGGGCTTTGATAGCAACCCATGGATCTTCGCCCAGTTGCTTGAGGCCCAGGGAAACACGATTGCGCTCGCGATCGTACTTCAGAACCTTGACATCGATCTCGTCGCCAACGTTGACGATTTCGGAAGGATGCTTGATACGCTTCCAAGCCATGTCGGTAATGTGCAGCAGGCCATCGACGCCACCCAGATCGACGAATGCGCCGTAATCGGTGAGGTTCTTGACGATACCTTTGACTTGTTGGCCTTCCTGCAGGGATTCCAGCAGAGCTTCGCGCTCGGCGGAGTTCTCGGCTTCCAGGACGCTACGACGGGAAACGACAACGTTGTTGCGCTTCTGGTCCAGCTTGATGACCTTGAATTCCAGCTCTTTGCCTTCCAGGTGCGTGGTGTCGCGCACTGGACGGACGTCAACCAGAGAACCTGGCAGGAACGCACGGATGCCGTTAACGTCGACAGTGAAGCCGCCTTTAACCTTACCGTTGATAACGCCCTTGACCACTTCTTCGGCTGCGAAGGCAGCTTCCAGAACAATCCAGCATTCAGCGCGCTTGGCTTTTTCACGGGACAGCTTGGTTTCGCCAAAGCCGTCTTCTACCGAGTCCAGCGCAACGTGAACTTCGTCACCGACGTTGATAGTCAGGTCGCCAGCGTCGTTGTAGAACTGCTCAAGCGGGATGAGTGCTTCAGACTTCAGGCCAGCGTGAACGGTTACCCAGCGAGCTTGGTAATCGATATCAACGATAACACCGGTGATGATGGAGCCTGCCTGAAGGTTCAGGGTTTTTAGGCTTTCTTCAAAGAGTTCCGCAAAGCTTTCGCTCATTTTAATTCCTGTTGATGAGGGCGAAGAATACGCCCATCTCCACACCCCAGACGGTGTGGGTTAGTTTCATTTAAAAGAAGCGCCACAGGACTATGACTGGTCCCCTACGGCCTTCTTTATCACCCGGCGATATCGCGGATGGCGATCTCGCTCATGATGCGTTCCAGCACCTGGTCGATGGATAATTCCGTGGAATCCAGCTGTATGGCGTCAGCCGCCGGCTTGAGCGGGGCTACCGCTCGCTGGGTGTCACGCTCATCGCGTTCACGTATCTCATCTAGCAGACTCGACAGACTAACACCCTCGACTTTGCCCTTCAACTGCAAATATCGACGACGTGCCCGTTCCTCGGCACTGGCGGTCAGGAAAATCTTTAGCGGCGCATCCGGAAAAACCACGGTGCCCATGTCGCGACCATCGGCCACCAGGCCTGGCGCTTCCTGGAAAGCGCGCTGGCGCTGCAGCAGCGCCTCGCGCACCGCGGGCAATGCAGCCACCTGGGAGGCACCCGAGCCGACGCTTTCGGTACGGATCACATCGCTGACTTCGTCACCTTCCAGGATGATGCGCTGCAGCTGACCTTCGGTCGCCGCGATGAACTGCACATCCAGATGAGCGGCCAGTTTCTTCAGCAGCTCTTCATTGGTCAGGTCGACGCCGTGGTTGTGGGCGGCGAATGCCAGCAGGCGGTACAACGCACCGGAATCCAGCAGGTTCCAGCCCAGGCGCCTGGCCAGGATCCCGGCTATGGTGCCTTTGCCCGAGCCGCTTGGCCCATCGATGGTGATGACCGGTGCAATGCTCTTCACGACTGAGCCTCTTGGGCAACGCTGATACCCACCTGCGCGCACAGCGCGAGGAAGTTGGGGAACGAGGTGGCGACGTTGGCGCAGTCATGGATGCGAATCGGTGCAGTGGCGCGCAGTGAGGCAACGCTGAAGGCCATGGCAATCCGGTGGTCGCCGTGACCGTGCACTTCACCGCCACCGATCGAGCCGCCATCGATGATGATGCCATCCGGGGTCGGCTCACACTTGACGCCAAGCGCCAGCAAGCCATCGGCCATGACCTGGATACGGTCCGACTCCTTGACCCGCAGCTCTTCGGCGCCACGCAAAATGGTACGACCCTCGGCGCAGGCAGCCGCGACGAACAATACCGGGAACTCGTCGATCGCCAATGGAACCAGCGCCTCGGGAATCTCGATACCCTTGAGTTTAGCTGCACGTACACGCAGGTCAGCCACCGGCTCACCGCCGACTTCACGCTGGTTTTCCAGGGTGATGTCAGCGCCCATCAGGCGCAGGATGTCGATCACACCGGTGCGGGTCGGGTTGATGCCGACATGCTCCAGTACCAGCTCCGATCCTTCAGCGATGGATGCGGCCACCAGGAAGAACGCCGACGACGAGATGTCGCCCGGCACTTCGATGTGGGTCGCCGTCAGCTTGCTGCCGGACTCGACCGATGCGGTTGCACCGTTGACGCTGACCGGGTAGCCGAAGCCGCGCAGCATGCGCTCGGTATGGTCGCGAGTCGGTGCAGGCTCGGTGACGGTGGTCTTGCCTTCGGCGTACAGACCCGCCAGCAGCAGGCAGGATTTAACCTGGGCACTGGCCATCGGCATGGTGTAGGTCAGGCCCTTGAGCTTGTTGCCACCACGAATGATCATCGGCGGACGGCCTTCAGCGGCGGTCTCGATCACGGCGCCCATTTCACGCAGCGGATTGGCCACGCGATTCATCGGGCGCTTGGACAGCGAAGCGTCGCCGGTCAGCGTGCTGTCGAAGTTCTGCGCCGCCAGCAGGCCGGACAACAGGCGCATCGAGGTGCCGGAGTTGCCCAGGTAGATCGGGCCCGGTGCTGGCTTGAGGCCATGCAGGCCGACACCGTGAATGGTCACACGACCATGGTGCGGGCCTTCGATGACCACGCCCATGTCACGGAACGCCTGCAGGGTCGCCAGGGCGTCTTCACCCTCGAGGAAGCCTTCGACTTCGGTGACGCCTTCGGCCAGGGAGCCCAGCATGATCGAACGGTGGGAAATCGACTTGTCACCTGGTACGCGAATCCGACCGGACAGGCGGCCACCAGGTTGAGCCAGGAAAATCAGATCGTTGGAATTCATAGCGTCCACATAGGCCCGACGGGCCAGGATTTTACTGAAATGCTCGCGGGCAACCCGGGCGCGCGTGAAAACGCCCAACAATTGGTGCCCATCCCCTGCATCGACCGCGTCGCGCAAGGCGTCGAGGTCGCTGCGAAATGTATCGAGTGTGCGCAGGACAGCTTCGCGGTTAGCGAGGAAGATGTCATGCCACATGACCGGGTCGCTCCCGGCGATTCTTGTGAAATCGCGGAAACCGCCCGCAGCGTAACGGAAGATCTCAAGATTTTCATTGCGCTTGGCCAGCGAATCGACCAGGCCGAATGCCAGCAAGTGCGGCAGATGGCTGGTGGCCGCCAACACTTCGTCGTGCCGTTCGACCTGCATGTGCTCGACATCGGCGCCCAGTTCGCGCCACAGGCGATCGACCACGGCCAAGGCTTGCGGATCGGTCTGCTCCAGCGGTGTCAGGATCACTTTGTGACGACGGAACAGGTCGGCATTGGAGGCTTCCACCCCGCTCTGCTCGGAACCGGCGATCGGATGCCCCGGCACGAAACGCGCCGGCATGCCACCAAAGGCTTCGCTCGCCGCGCGTACGACATTGCCCTTGGCGCTGCCGACGTCAGTCAGAATCGCTTGCCCCAGATCCATGCCGGCCAAACGGCCAAGCATTTTTTCCATGGCGAGGATCGGTACGGCCAGCTGGATCACGTCGGCACCCTGGCAAGCAACTGCCAGGTCCTCTTCGCAGCGATCCACCACACCCAGGTCAACCGCCAGCTTGCGCGATTGCGGGTCGAGGTCGACCCCAACCACTTCGCGGCACAGGCCACTTTCGCGCAAACCCTTGGCAAACGAACCGCCGATCAACCCCAGACCGACCACCACCAGGCGTCCGATCATAGGTTCAGCAGATTGCAGTGCAGTGACATCAACCACGGGCCAGAACCTTGGTCAGCGCCTCGAGGAAGCGGCTGTTTTCCGCCGGCAGACCGATGGTGATGCGCAAGTGGTTCGGCATGCCGTAGTTGGCCACCGGACGCACGATCACGCCTTCGCGCAGCAAACCCTGGAACACCGAAGCCGCTTCGCGCCCCAGATCAACGCAGATGAAA
Organism: Pseudomonas sp. LBUM1649; assembly: GCF_059716155.1. NCBI lineage: Bacteria > Pseudomonadati > Pseudomonadota > Gammaproteobacteria > Pseudomonadales > Pseudomonadaceae > Pseudomonas > Pseudomonas sp. LBUM1649. The sequence continues at coordinate 1,807,652 of NZ_CP166807.1, read as the reverse complement.
TTGCCTTTGGACGGAATCCAGCTCAGCCCCAGCTCGCGGAAACCCGCTTCCAGTTGCTGCATGCCCGACTCGTTCAGACGACGACTTTCAGCCAGGTATTCGGCGTCTTGCAGCGCAGCACAAGCAGCGGCCAAGGCCAGGCTGTTGACGTTGAACGGTTGGCGCACGCGGTTCAGCACATCGGCGACCACCGCGGTAGACAAGCCATAGCCAACGCGCAATGCCGCCAAGCCGTAAGCCTTGGAGAACGTGCGCGACACCAGCAGGTTCGGGTAAGCCGCCAGGAAGTCCAGACCGTCCGGCAAGTCGCTGCCTTCGGCGTATTCGATGTAGGCCTCGTCCAGCACCACCAGCACGTGCTCCGGCACATCCTGGAGGAATTCGTCCAGCGCCTCGGTATCGAACCAGGTTCCGGTCGGGTTGTTCGGGTTGGCGATGAACACGACGCGGGTATTGGCGTCGATGGCCGCCAGCATCGCAGGCAGGTCATGCCCCCAATTCTTGGCCGGAATGACTTTGGCCTGGGCGCCGACGGCCTGGGTCACGATCGGGTAGACCGCAAACGCATGCTCGCTGAACACCGCATTCAGGCCCGGTGCCAGGTAGGCGCGGGCGACCAGTTCCAGAATGTCGTTGGAACCATTGCCCAACGTCACCTGGTTCAGCTCGACGCGACACTGTTCGGCCAGCAGGGTCTTGAGTGCAAAGCCGTTGCCGTCGGGATAACGGGTCAGTTCGGCCAGCGCATCACGGATGGCGGCCAGGGCCTTGGGGCTCGCGCCCAGCGGGTTTTCGTTGCTTGCCAGCTTGACGATGCTGGCTGGATCGAGATTCAACTCACGCGCCAGTTCGTCCACGGGCTTGCCCGGAACGTAAGGCGAAAGTTGTTGCACGCCCGGCTGTGCCAGAGCGAGAAAATTGCCACTCATTTGCTACCGCCCCTTAGAGAACTGCTTTCGGGTAGGAACCCAGCACTTTGAGTGCTACTGCTTCCTGACTGATCTTTTCCAGCACACCCTTGATCAGCGGATCACGGTGGTGGCCGACGAAGTCGATGAAGAACACGTAGGTCCATTTACCGCTGCGCGACGGACGGGTCTCGATTCGCGTCAGGTCGATGCCGTTGTCGTGGAACGGCACCAGCAATTCGTGCAGCGCGCCCGGCTTGTTGCTCATCGAGACGATGATCGAGGTCTTGTCGTCGCCGGTCGGCGGCACCTCCTGGTTACCGATCATGAGGAAGCGCGTGGAGTTATCCGGACGGTCCTCGATTTTCTCGGCCAGGCGGGTCAGCCCGTAGAGGCCGGCCGCCATGTCGCCGGCAATCGCCGCCGAGTTCCACTCACCCTTGACCCGCTTGGCCGCTTCGGCGTTGCTGGACACCGCCACGCGCTCGACATTCGGGTAATGGGCGTCCAGCCACTTGCGGCACTGGGCCAGGGACTGGGCGTGGGAGTAGATGCGGCTGATGCTGTCGGTCTTGGTGTTTTCACCGACCAACAGGTGATGGTGAATTCGCAGCTCGACTTCACCACAGATCACCATGTCGTGCTCAAGGAAGCTGTCGAGGGTGTGGTTGACCGCGCCTTCGGTGGAGTTTTCCACCGGGACCACGCCAAAGTTCACCGCACCGGCCGCCACTTCGCGGAACACTTCGTCGATGGCCGCCATCGGCTTGCTGATCACGGCGTGACCGAAGTGCTTCATCGCAGCGGCTTGAGTAAAGGTGCCTTCAGGGCCGAGGTACGCCACTTTCAGCGGCTGCTCGAGGGCCAGGCACGAGGACATGATTTCGCGGAACAGCCGCGCCATCTCTTCGTTGCCCAGCGGCCCCTGGTTGCGCTCCATGACACGCTTGAGCACCTGAGCTTCGCGCTCAGGACGATAGAACACCGGCACTTCGCCTTCGGCCAGCGAGGCCATCTTTACTCGCGCAACTTCCTGGGCGCAGCGTGCACGCTCGCTGATCAGCTCCATGACCTTGGTGTCCAGGGCGTCAATGCGAACGCGCAGTGCCTTGAGTTCTTGCTCAGACATTAGCCGTGTTCCTTCTCGAACTCTGCCATGTACGAAACCAGTGCGTTGACCGCAACGATGTCGACGGCGTTATAGATGGAGGCGCGCATGCCACCCACAGAACGGTGGCCCTTGAGGTTCAGCAAGCCACGCTCGTCGGCGCCAGCCAGGAACGGCTTGTCCAGACGGTCGTCCGCCAGGCGGAACGGTACGTTCATCCACGAGCGGTCCGACTTGTTGATCGGGTTGCTGTAGAGGCCGCTGGCGTCGATGAAGTCGTACAGCGTGCGCTGCTTGACGTCATTGAGTTTGCCGATGGCCTCGACACCGCCCTGCTCCTTGAGCCACTCGAACACCAGGCCGGACAGGTACCAGGCCAGGGTCGGCGGGGTGTTGTACATCGAACCGTTGTCGGCCGCGACCTTGTAGTTGAGCATGGTCGGGCACAGGGAACGGGCGTGACCCAGCAGGTCTTCACGCACGATGTTGACCACAATGCCGCTCGGGCCGATGTTCTTCTGGGCGCCGGCGTAGATCATGCCGAAGCGCGAGACATCCACCGGACGCGAGAGGATGTCCGAAGACATGTCGGCCACCAATGGCACATCACCGGTTTCAGGAATCCACTGGAATTCCAGGCCGCCGATGGTTTCGTTCGGCGCGTAGTGAACGTAGGCCGCGTCCTTGGACAGCTGCCATTCGTTCTGGCCAGGAATGGCGAAATAGTCGTAGGGCTTGGCGGTGGCGGCAACATTGACGTGGCCGAAGCGCGACGCTTCTTCGATGGCTTTCTGCGACCAGATACCGGTGTCGATATAGTCGGCGGTGCCGCTTTCAGGCAACAGGTTCAGAGGAATCTGAGCAAATTGCTGGCTGGCGCCACCTTGCAGGAACAGCACTTTATAGTTCGAGGGGATATTCAGCAGATCACGCAGATCCTGCTCGGCCTTGGTGGCGATGGACACGAACTCATCACTTCGATGGCTCATTTCCATGACCGACAGGCCCTTGCCGTGCCAGTCGAGGAGTTCACCCTGGGCGCGCTGCAGGACGGCTTCGGGAAGCGCCGCAGGACCGGCACAGAAGTTATAGGCTCTCTTGCTCACATCCAATCTCGCTCTGATTTGGTGGTAGTCACGCAATAAATCACAACATCAATCGACACCGGGTCCCTGCCGAAGCAGAAAACCTGTGGGAGCGAGCCTGCTCGCGAATGCATCACCGCGGTGTTTCAGAGGTACCGCGGCGCCTGCATTCGCGAGCAGGCTCGCTCCCACAAGGGATCTCCCTGGATATCGACATTTTCCGTTCGGACAAACAACAAGGGGGCGAATTTTCATCCGCCCCCTGCTTACCCGCTTATTCCTGTGGTTCTTCGTCAGCGGCGGCGTCGAGTTGCTGGTCCTCAACGATGTCGTCGATCACGACATTGCCTTCGAACACAGCACCTTCTTCACCTTCAAGCTCTTCACCCTCGACTTCCGACGGCTCCTGGACCCGCTCCAGACCGACCAGCGTTTCATCGTTGGCCAGCTTGATCAGGGTCACACCCTGGGTGTTACGACCCAGGCTCGACACTTCGTCGACACGGGTACGCACCAGGGTGCCCTGGTCGGAAATCAGCATGATTTCCTCGCCATCGAGCACCTGGACCGCACCGACCAGACGGCCGTTGCGCTCGTTGCTGACCATGGCAATAACGCCCTGGCCGCCACGCTTGTACTCCGGGAACTCGGTGATCGCGGTGCGTTTGCCGTAGCCACGCGCCGAAGCGGTGAGGATCTCGCTGCCTTCTTCCGGGATCAGCATGGAAATCAGCTTCTGCCCTTCCGGCAGACGCATGCCGCGCACACCGCGGGCGGTACGGCCCATGGCGCGAACGTCGGATTCCTTGAAGCGCGTGACCTTGCCACCGTCGGAGAACAGCATGACTTCGCGCTCGCCATCGGTAATGGCCGCGGAAATCAGCACGTCGCCTTCGTCCAGCTCCAGCGCGATCAGGCCGACGCTGCGTTGACGGCTGAAGGATTCCAGCGGGGTCTTCTTCACGGTGCCGTTGGCGGTGGCCATGAAGATAAAGTGACCTTCGGTGTATTCCTCGACCGGCAGCATGGTAGTGATGTATTCACCGTCATCCAGCGGCAACAGGTTGACCAGCGGACGACCACGGGCGGCACGGGACGCTTCCGGGATTTCGTAGGTTTTCAGCCAGTAGACCTTGCCCTTGCTGGAGAACAGCAGCAGCGTGGTGTGACTGTTGGCAACCAGCAGGTGAGCGATGTAGTCCTCATCCTTGACGCCGGTCGCCGATTTGCCTTTACCGCCACGACGCTGAGCCTGGTACGCAGCCAGCGGCTGGGTCTTGGCGTAGCCACCGTGGGAAATGGTCACGACGCGCTCTTCCTCCGGGATCATGTCACCCAGGGTCAGGTCGAGACGGGCATCGAGGATTTCGGTACGACGCACGTCGCCGTATTCGGCACGGATCACTTCCAGCTCTTCGCGGATCACTTCCATCAGGCGCGTGGCGCTGTTGAGGATGCGGATCAGCTCGCCGATCTGGTTGAGGATCTCTTGATACTCGGCCAGCAGTTTTTCGTGTTCCAGACCGGTCAGGCGGTGCAGACGCAGTTCCAGGATGGCTTGCGCCTGTTCTGGCGACAGGAAGTACTTGCCGTCGCGCAGACCGTATTGCGGATCGAGGTTTTCCGGACGGCACGAGTCGGCACCGGCACGCTCCACCATCGCCACCACCGCCGAGGACTCCCAAGGGGTGCTGACCAGCGCTTCCTTGGCTTCCGACGGGGTCGGCGAGGCCTTGATCAGGGCGATGACCGGGTCGATGTTCGACAGGGCAACCGCTTGACCTTCGAGGATGTGTCCACGCTCGCGCGCCTTGCGCAGTTCGAACACGGTACGGCGGGTGACGACTTCGCGACGGTGACGGACGAAGGCTTCCAGCAGGTCCTTGAGGTTCAGGATCCGTGGACGGCCGTCGATCAGCGCGACGATGTTGATGCCGAACACCGCTTGCAGCTGGGTCTGGGCGTAGAGGTTGTTGAGGATCACCTCAGGCACTTCGCCGCGACGGAGTTCGATCACGACGCGCATACCGTCCTTGTCGGACTCGTCGCGCAGCTCGGTGATGCCTTCGAGCTTCTTCTCTTTGACCAGCTCGGCGATCTTCTCGATCAGACGAGCCTTGTTCAGCTGGTAAGGGAGTTCGGTGATGACGATCTGCTGGCGACCACCTACCTTGTCGATGTCTTCGATCATCGAGCGGGCGCGCATGTAAATGCGTCCGCGACCGGTGCGGTAGGCTTCGATGATGCCGGCACGACCATTGATGATCGCGGCGGTCGGGAAGTCCGGACCGGGGATGTACTGCATCAGCTCGTCGACGGTCAGCTCGGGGTTGTCGATGAGCGCCAGGCAACCGTCGATGACTTCACCGAGGTTGTGCGGCGGAATGTTGGTGGCCATGCCCACGGCGATACCGCTGGAGCCGTTGACCAGCAGGTTGGGAATACGGGTCGGCATGACCGCCGGGATCATTTCGGTGCCGTCGTAGTTCGGCACCCAGTCCACGGTTTCTTTATGCAGGTCAGCCAGCAGCTCGTGCGCCAGCTTGGTCATGCGCACTTCGGTGTATCGCATGGCCGCGGCGTTGTCGCCGTCCACCGAACCGAAGTTGCCCTGGCCGTCTACCAGCAGGTAGCGCAGGGAGAATGGCTGCGCCATCCGAACGATGGTGTCGTACACCGCGGTATCACCGTGCGGGTGATACTTACCGATTACGTCACCGACAACACGGGCAGATTTCTTGTACGGCTTGTTGAAGTCGTTGCCCAGCTCGCTCATCGCGAACAGCACGCGCCGGTGCACGGGCTTCAAGCCATCGCGCGCATCCGGCAGTGCCCGCCCGACAATTACGCTCATCGCGTAGTCGAGATAGGACTGCTTCAGCTCGTCTTCGATATTGACCGGGAGGATTTCTTTGGCCAGTTCGCCCATGAGAAGCCTGATTCCTTTTTCTGGTGAAACTTCGTCACATCCATATGGGACGAACGAAGCTCGCCGCTGCAGGCTGAGTGCCGTGCACCGACTTACGACAAATCAACGAGTTATGCCATGGATCTGCGCAGTGAAGGTCGCCCCGCGAGGCAACCTTGGAAACCGCCGAATGTTATCACAAGAGCCGCCACGCACCTATCCCCCTGATGCGCATGGAGCATAGTTAGTTGACCGATGACAGGCTTGAAGGGGGCGAGAGGGGCTTAGAGCCGTGTTGAATGGAGAACCAGGGTCAGATTCGAGCTGTTTTACTGCTTTCAGGACCCCTTCGCGAGCAGGCTCGCTCCCACAGTGGTTCTTCATTGCGCAGCCAATTGCGGTCACACCTCGATTACTGTGGGAGCGAGCCTGCTCGCGAAGGCGATTTAACAGACACCAGAGGTCATCAATGCAGGCGCTTGCGGCACATCAACTGGGTCATCTTCGCCGTATCCGGACGTTCAACGATGCCTTTTTCGGTGACGATCGCATCGATCAGGTCCGCCGGGGTCACATCGAACACCGGGTTGAACGCATCGACATCGGCCCCGAGCCGCTGGCCACCCACCTCCAGTAACTCGCGCCCATCTCGCTCCTCGAGCACAATGTCGTCGCCACTGGCCAGGTTCATGTCGATGGTCGAACTCGGCGCCACCACCATGAAGCGCACGCCATGGTGCATGGCATTGACGGCCAGCTGATAGGTGCCGATCTTGTTGGCCACGTCGCCATTGGCGGTGATGCGGTCCGCGCCGACGATGACCCAGGTGACACCCTTGATCTTCATGATGTGCGCAGCGGCGGAGTCGGCATGAAGGGTCACCGGAATGCCTTCGTTGGCCAGTTCCCATGCCGTCAGTCGCGAGCCTTGCAGCCATGGACGGGTTTCGCCGGCATACACGCGCTCGACCATGCCCTCGATGAAGGCGCCGCGAATCACGCCCAGCGCCGTGCCGAAGCCACCGGTGGCCAGCGCGCCGGTGTTGCAGTGGGTCAGGATCGCCTGGGCGTTGCCCTGGTGCTTGCGGATCAGGTCGACGCCCAGTTGCGCCATGGTCAGGTTGGCTTCGCGGTCGCTTTCGTGAATGGCAAGGGCCTCGGCTTCCAGCACGGACAAGGGGTCCGCGTGCTTTTTCAGGCGCGCCAGGCGCTCGCGCATGCGACCCAGCGCCCAGAACAGGTTGACCGCGGTCGGACGGGAGTCGGCGAGCAGCGCGAAATCCTCTTCCAGCGCTGCCTGCCAGTGGCCGCCCTCGGCAAACCGCGCGCGCGCTGCCAGCACAACGCCATAGGCGGCACTGATACCAATGGCCGGCGCGCCGCGCACCACCATTGAGCGAATGGCCTCGGCCACGCTCGCCGCGCTGGTGCAGGCGATCCAGGTTTCCTCGAACGGCAAAACACGCTGATCCAGCAGGTACAGGGCGCCATCACGCCAATCGATGGCCTTTACCTTCTCAGCAGCCAACAGTCGATCGCGCATCCCACACCCCGCAGTCAGAAACAAAAGCCGCCGATTATAGCGATCCCCCGGCGAAGACGCTCGGGTATACTTCGCCATCCTTTACAAAAGCCCTGGAACCGATCCTCGATGCCGAACACTGCCGTTGCGCTCGATCTGTTGTTGCTGCCGACCTGGCTGGTACCCGTCGAACCCGCTGGCGTCGTGCTCAAGGATCATGGCCTGGGCATCCGTGACGGGCGCATCGCGTTCATCGGTCCTCGCAGCGCCGCCCTGCAGTTTAACGCAACCGAAGTGCGCGAATTGCCGGACACCCTGCTCAGCCCCGGCCTGATCAATGCCCATGGGCATGCGGCAATGACTCTGTTCCGTGGCCTGGCCGACGATCTGCCGCTGATGACCTGGCTGGAAAACCACATCTGGCCGGCCGAAGCCAAGTGGGTCGACGAGGATTTCGTCCGCGACGGCACCGACCTGGCCATCGCCGAGCAGCTCAAGGGCGGCATCACCTGCTTCTCTGACATGTATTTCTTCCCGAAGGTTGTCAGCGAGCGCGTGCACAACAGCGGCATTCGCGCACAAATCGCGATTCCGATCCTCGACTTCCCGATCCCGGGCGCCAGCACGGCGGACGAGGCGATTCGCCAGGGTGTCGAGCTGTTTGGCGACCTCAAGCATCACGAACGCATCAAAATCACCTTCGGCCCCCATGCACCCTACACCGTGGGCGATGAAAACCTGGAAAAAATCCGGGTGATCGCCGAAGAGCTGGACGCGTCGATCCACATGCACGTACATGAAACCGCCTTCGAAGTGCAGCAAGCGCTCGAACAGCAGGGTGAACGGCCGCTGGCCCGCCTGGCGCGCCTGGGCCTGCTGGGGCCGCGCTTCCAGGCGGTGCATATGACCCAGATCAGCGAGGAAGACCTGGCGCTGCTGGTAGAAAGCAACACCCATGTCATTCACTGCCCGGAGTCAAACCTGAAGCTGGCCAGCGGTTTCTGCCCGGTGGAGCGCTTGTGGCAGGCAGGGGTCAACGTGGCCATCGGCACCGACGGCGCCGCCAGCAACAATGACCTGGACCTGCTCGGCGAAACCCGCACCGCCGCCCTGCTGGCCAAGGCCGTCGCGGGCTCGGCCACCGCGCTGGACGCCCACAGTGCCCTGCGCATGGCCACCCTCAACGGTGCCCGCGCACTGGGGATCGAAGCCGAGGTGGGCTCGCTGGAATTGGGCAAGGCCGCCGACATCGTGGCGTTCGACCTCTCGGGCCTGGCCCAGCAACCGATCTACGATCCGGTTTCGCAGCTTATATATGCGTCCAGCCGCGATTGCGTGAAACACCTTTGGGTCGCGGGCAAGCAACTGCTCGACGACCGTCGCCTGACGCGCCTGGATGAACAGCAACTCGTCGCCACCGCCAAGGCCTGGGGCCAGCGCATCAGCGGCCGCAAAGAATCGTAAGCCCCCCGGACCCGACACCGGGGCTACAGGATTTTTCAAGTTTTAGAGGACTTAAACCATGAGCAACGTCGACTACGCCGAAATCGCCAAATTCGAAGCCCTGGCCCATCGCTGGTGGGACCGCGAAAGCGAATTCAAACCGCTGCACGACATCAATCCGCTGCGCGTCAACTGGATTGACGAGCGCGTCAACCTGGCCGGCAAGAAAGTCCTCGACGTCGGTTGCGGCGGCGGCATCCTCAGTGAAGCCATGGCCCAGCGCGGCGCAACCGTGACCGGCATCGACATGGGTGAAGCGCCACTGGCGGTGGCACAACTGCATCAGCTGGAATCGGGCGTGAACGTCGAGTACCGGCAGATCACCGCCGAGGCCCTGGCCGAGGAAATGCCGGAACAGTTCGACGTGGTCACCTGCCTGGAAATGCTCGAGCACGTACCGGACCCGTCCTCGGTGATCCGCGCCTGCTTTCGCATGGTCAAGCCGGGCGGCCAGGTGTTCTTCTCCACTATCAACCGCAACCCGAAGGCTTACCTGTTCGCCATCGTCGGTGCCGAATACATCATGAAGCTGTTGCCACGCGGCACCCATGACTTCAAGAAGTTCATCCGCCCTTCCGAGCTCGGCGCCTGGAGCCGCATGGCCGGCCTGACCGTCAAGGACATCATCGGCCTGACCTACAATCCGTTGACCAAGCATTACAAACTGGCGTCCGACGTGGACGTCAACTACATGATCCAGACCCTGCGCGAGGAGTAAGCCGATGCGTATCAGAGCGGTTCTTTTCGACATGGACGGCACCCTGCTCGACACCGCGCCGGACTTCATTGCGATTTGCCAGGCGATGCGTGCCGACCGTGGTCTGCCGCCGATCAACGACAAGCACATCCGCGACGAAATCTCCGGCGGCGCCAAGGCGATGGTCGCGGCGACCTTCTCCATGGACCCGGAATCACCAGGTTTCGAGGCGTTGCGCCTGGAGTTCCTCGAGCGCTACCTGGTGGGCTGCGCGGTTCACAGCAAACTGTTCGACGGCATGGGCGAACTGCTGGCCGACATCGAGAAGGCCAACCTGATCTGGGGCGTGGTCACCAACAAGCCGCTGCGTTTCGCCGAGCCGATCATGCAGCAGCTGGGGCTGGCCAAGCGCTCGGCACTGCTGATCTGCCCGGATCACGTGAAGAACAGCAAGCCCGACCCGGAGCCATTGATCCTCGCCTGCAAGATGCTCGACCTCGACCCGGCCAGCGTGCTGTTCGTGGGCGATGACCTGCGCGATATCGAATCGGGGCGCGATGCCGGCACCAGGACGGCCGCCGTGACGTTCGGCTACATCCACCCGGACGATAATCCGCGGCATTGGGGGGCGGATGTGGTAGTCGATCATCCGCTGGAGTTGCGCAAGGTGCTTGATAGCGCCCTGTGTGGCTGCTGACCGCTTTTGTAGGAGCGAGCCTGCTCGCGAAAAACGCCCGGACAACGCGATCACTCAGGCAGCACGCGTTATCGTTGACGTCCATCGCGAGCATGCTCGCTCCTACAGGGATCGCGCTTGACCTGAAGAATTTTCGTTGAGGTTTTTTATGTTTGATTATTCCGCCCGCCCCGATCTGCTCAAGGACCGGGTCATCCTGATCACCGGCGCTGGTCGTGGCATTGGTGCTGCCGCCGCCAAAACCTATGCCGCCCATGGCGCCACCGTCCTGTTGCTGGGCAAGACCGAAGCCAACCTGACCCAGGTCTACGACGACATCGAAGCCGCCGGCCATCCGCAACCGGCCGTGATCCCATTCAACCTGGAAACCGCCCTGCCCCATCAATACGATGAGCTGGCTGCAATGATCGAAAGCGAATTCGGCCACCTGGATGGCTTGCTGCACAACGCGTCGATCATCGGTCCGCGCACCCCGATCGAACAGCTGTCCGGCGAAAACTTCATGCGCGTCATGCAGGTCAACGTCAACGCCATGTTCATGTTGACCAGCACCCTGTTACCACTGCTCAAGCTGTCCCAGGATGCCTCGGTGGTGTTCACCTCCAGCAGCGTCGGGCGCAAGGGTCGCGCGTATTGGGGCGCCTACGGTGTCTCGAAATTCGCCACCGAAGGCCTGATGCAAACCCTGGCCGACGAAGTCGACAGCGTTGCGCCGGTCCGCTCCAACAGCATCAACCCGGGGGCCACTCGCACCAGCATGCGCGCGCAGGCATACCCAGGAGAAAACCCGCTGAACAATCCAACGCCAGAGGAGATCATGCCGGCCTACCTCTACCTGATGGGCCCGGACAGTACCGGTATCAACGGCCAGGCATTCAACGCCCAGTAGTACCGTACGTCGCTTTTGTGCCGCGTCGACTTCCCGACGCGGCACTGCAACGAGAGCGCACTTTTAGTCAAACAACCGTCGCACTTTTTCTCTCGCCAATCTTGTCGCTTATCAACATATTGATTCAGAACGATTTTTACTAAAAATCAGGTAAGTGGCACGACTTTCGCTCAGCATTTTCCCGGACTAGCTGTGCAAAAGCGAAGGGTGCGAGGCCAAATTGCAGATTACTAATCTGCGATAAAGCAGATTAAGCTTGTACGAAATGTCCTATGGGACTGACGGACCAGTATGACGCGCAGCCTAGAGCCGCTCGCACCCAGCTTGTAAGACAGCCTTACTGCTCAAGGGCGCACGCCATATGAAATCACCTTCCCAGACCAACGCAATTGACTTTGATAGCGCCAAATTGCAACGCCTGGGCTTTGGTCAGCAGCCACCGATTCTGGAGAGGCCTGTCAGCCTTGCGCAGCTGCGCCAGCAATTGAACCTGCAGCTGCAAACCAGCCTTGAACCGCAACGGATACTTGGGCTGTTCTACCGCGAAATCCAGCGACTCGTACCGCTTGATGCCTTGAGTTACCAGCACAAGAGCAGTGACTTGCGCCTGGAATTCGGCCTGCGAGGCCACCACTCGATCAGCTACAGCCTGAGCCACGAAGGCGAACACCTGGGCGAACTGATCTTTCGCCGCAACCAGCGTTTCAGCGAACAGGAACAGGCCAACCTCGAGTCTCTACTGGCCGCGCTGCTCTACCCGATGCGCAATACCCTGCTGTACCGAGCTGCCACCCAAAGTGCGTTGCGTGATCCGCTGACGGACACCGGCAATCGCATCGCCATGGACCAGACGCTGCGGCGGGAAATCGAGTTGGCACGACGTCACATGCAACCCTTGTCCTTGTTGATGCTGGACATCGATCACTTCAAGCGGATCAACGACACCCATGGCCACAGCGCCGGCGATGACGTGCTCAAGGCGGTAGCCGCCTCGATCAAGAACCAGTTGCGCAACGTCGACATGGTGTTTCGCTACGGTGGCGAAGAGTTCCTGATCCTGCTGTCGAACACCAGCCGGGAAGCGGCGGCCCTGGTCGGCGAACGCCTGCGCAGCGCAGCGCAGACCGAGGATTACCCAGCCGATGGCTGCACGGTTGAGCTGACAGTCAGCCTCGGCTGCTCGACCCTGCTACCCGGAGAATCCGCCGAGAGCCTGTTGCGCAGGGCCGACAGCGCCCTGTACGTCGCCAAGCGCGAGGGGCGTAACCGCTTGACGATGGCGGGGTGATATCCCGATACGCCTTGTAGGAGCCAGAGGTGCGGCGATCCGATTTGCCAGCGAAGGCGGTCTTGAACATTGCGTTGGTCTTTCGGGCCCCATCGTCGGAACGCCGCCCGCAACAAGCCGGCTCCTACAGGGGGAAATGCGTACGGCTCCCGATCAGGCCGGCCGTTAGGCCGCCTCGCTTTTGCTTTGGCTTTTGATTTTCTTGCCATATCGAGAGGCTTCGTTCCGGTTCTGCGCAGTGGGTAACCCGGCATGGATCCCGGGTTAGCCGCGCTGGGCCAAGGATGGCCCATCGCGGCGTGCCCTGTAGGAGCGAGCATGCTCGCGAAAAACCTGAGAGCACCACGGGGTGTCAGGCTCCCCGCGTCATCGTTGACCTCCATCGCGAGCAGGCTCGCTCCTACAGGCTTTTCCAAGTGACTCGCCGTAAGGGTGAAACCATAAGTGGACGTTACCGCAGGAATGGATATGTACGCGGTCAACAAACAACAGGTCGGCTGTCAGGCCGCCATCGCGAGCAGGCTCGCTCCCACAGGGGATCGGGTACATCCGGTGGCGACTGGTCGGCTTTAAGGCCGCCATCGCTGCGACGCGGCGACCCGACAAGCCAGCTTCAGGATTTTCTCTTCGACCTACCGCACCACGCCGCGCAACTCACTCACCATGGCCTGCAACCTGGCCGGCTGCGCCGCTTCAACGGCCACCACCGGCCCCGCCACCAGCGTCACCCGCGACCACAACCGGCGAAACAGCCCCTTGCCCGGATCGCGGCTGAAGAAGCTCCCCCACAACCCCTGCAATGCCAGGGGAATGACCGGCACCGGGGTTTCTTCGAGAATGCGCTTGAGCCCGCCCTTGAACTCGTTGATCTCACCATCGGCGGTCAATTTGCCCTCGGGGAAGATGCACACCAACTCTCCGTTCTTCAGATATTGCGCGATGCGCGTGAAGGCCTTTTCGTAGATCTGGATGTCTTCCTGACGACCCGCGATCGGAATCGTCCCCGCGGTGCGAAAGATGAAATTGAGCACCGGCAAGTCATAGATCTTGTAGTACATCACGAAGCGGATCGGCCGACGCACCGCACCGCCAATCAGCAACGCATCGACGAACGACACGTGATTGCACACCAGCAACGCCGCCCCCTCATCGGGAATCATGTCCAGGTTGCGATGCTCCACGCGGTACATGGAATGGCTGAGCAGCCAGATCATGAAACGCATGGTGAACTCGGGAACGATCCTGAAGATGTAGGTGTTGACGCCGATGTTTAGCAACGACACCACCAGGAACAACTGCGGGATCGAAAGTTTGGCCATGCTCAGCAGGATGATCGAGACGACCGCCGACACCACCATGAACAGCGCGTTGAGAATGTTGTTGGCGGCGATCACCCGGGCCCGTTCGTTCTCGGCGGTGCGTGACTGGATCAGGGCATACAGCGGCACAATGTAGAAACCGCCGAACACCCCCAGGCCGAGGATGTCGAGCAACACCAGCCAGGCGTGGCCAAAACCGAGGATCTCGAGCCAGCCATGGCCCAGGGCATTGTCTGGAATCCCGCCGGAATGCCACCACAGCAACAGGCCGAAAACCGTGAGGCCGAACGAGCCGAACGGCACCAGACCGATTTCGACTTTACGCCCGGAGAGCTTTTCGCAGAGCATCGAACCCACGGCGATACCAACCGAGAACACCGTCAGGATCAAGGTCACGACGGTTTCGTCGCCGTGCATCCATTCCTTGGCATAGGCGGGGATCTGCGTGAGGTAAATCGCCCCGACAAACCAGAACCATGAGTTGCCGACAATCGAACGCGACACCGCCGGGGTCTGTCCAAGGCCCAGTTTCAGCGTGGCCAAGGACTGGCTGAAAATGTTCCAGTTCAGACGCATCTCCGGCGAGGCCGCCGCCGCCCGCGGAATGCTGCGGCTGGCCAGGTAACCGAGTACGGCGATAGCGATGATCGCGGTGGAAACGACCGGCGCGTAATGACTGGAAGACATCATGATGCCGGCGCCGATGGTCCCGGCCAGAATCGCCAGGAAGGTGCCCATTTCCACCAGTCCGTTGCCACCCACCAGTTCGTCTTCATGCAGGGCCTGGGGCAGGATCGAGTACTTCACCGGCCCGAACAGCGCCGAGTGCGTCCCCATGGCGAACAGCGCCAGCAACATCAACCACAGGTGATCGAACAGGAAGCCCACCGCGCCCACCGCCATGATGGCGATCTCCCCGAGCTTGATCAGGCGAATCAGCGCGTCCTTGGCGAACTTCTCGCCGAACTGCCCGGCCAGCGCCGAGAACAGGAAAAACGGCAGGATGAACAGCAGCGCACACAGGTTGACCCAGATCGAACGGTCGCCTTCGATCGACAGCTTGTACAAGATGGCGAGGATCAACGACTGCTTGAAGATGTTGTCGTTGAACGCCCCGAGGGACTGGGTCACGAAGAACGGCAGGAAACGCCGGGTGCGCAGCAAGGTGAACTGTGAAGGGTGACTCATCTTCCATGTGTCCCTGAAGCTTATGAGTGGGTAGCGAGTGGCGTGGATACAGTGCTTGGAATGTCGCACGTCGATCCAGGCCACACATTACCTAATCTTTGCCGGTTATTTCTTTAATCCTGCAATGCACGGCGAGACAAACAGCTCGCCGCGCCAGGCACCTTGCACCGTACGCTTGGCGACGATCAGCCACATCACGATCAGCAGGCTCACCAGCACACAACCAAGGACACTGAAAAACGTCAGGTGCAGTGTGCTGGCCAGTTTCAACGTTGCCAGAGAATAGACGCCCAACGGAAAGGTAAAACCCCACCAGCCGAGATTGAAAGGAATGCCGGCGCGCAGATAACGCAGGGTGATCAGCACGGCCATCAACATCCACCACAGGCCAAAGCCCCATAGCGTGATCCCGGCGACCAGACCCAGCCCCGCAGCAATTTCACCGACGCCCGACAAACCGTTGGCGGCAAAAATGACCGGCGCATCGGCGCCCAACAGCAACATGCCGAGTGCACCGGTACCAATCGGCCCGAGTGCCAGCCAGCTCGAAGCGGCCATGTTTTCGTGGGGCAGTTTATGCAGTGCCATGCGCAGCAGCAGAATCGTCAGGATGCTGAACGCCACCGGCAGGGAAAAGGCCCAGAGCACGTAGCTGGTCACCAGCACCACCAATTGCCCATGGGCATCGGTGAGATGCGGCGCCAGCAAGCCACCGCTGGCGGCCGCCACTTCCGCCGCCACCACCGGCAGCAGCCATACCGCGGTCATCTGATCGATGCTGTGCTCCTGGCGAGTGAACATCAGGAAGGGAATCAGCACCCCGCACGCCACAGACATCGCCACATCCAGCCACCACAAGGCCTCGGCCAGGTGAATCACGCCGTCGCCCCAGCGCGGCAAGCCGAACAGCACAAAGCCGTTGATGATGGTCGCCAGACCCATGGGGATCGTGCCGAAAAACATCGAAACCGTGGAGTGGCCGAAAATCCGCCGCGCCTCATCGAAAAACATCGCCCAGCGCGCCGTGTACAGCACCGTGAACAACAGGAATAGAAAGATATTGAACAGCCAAAGGGCTTCGGCAATGGCGTGCAGAACAGGATTGGCAACGGGCAATTGCACCAGCGCCAGGGCCAGCACCCCGGTGCCCATGGTGGCGGCGAACCAGTTAGGGGTGAACTGGCGGATGACCTCGCGCGGGTGCTGCAAATGGCTGAACGGTTTGAGACCGGGTTTGATGGTGTTGGGGCATGTCATGGCGAACTCCTGTCCTCAAGTGAGGTAGAGCCCATGTTAGATCCGGATCGAATATCGATATAACGGGTAATATCTCTAACTGTTATCTATTTTACAGATGACAACCACGACACCGGAAAGTGTCAATGCGGCGACGGTCGCGCCGCCTATCAGGTTCGAGGTCGAGCCGGTGGCCGTGCGCACCAACGAAGGCGCCAGGGACGCGTAAAAACCACCGAGCGCACAGATCGGGGTGTTGAGGGACAGTGCTCGCCACAAGGTCGAGCGCGCTTGAAGCGGCACGTGCAGTCGCCATGCCGGTGGCAAAGCCTTGCAAGACACCCCGCCACGCCACGACCTTGGTCGACACTGACTAACCCCTGCCATCGTGCGAGACTGTCTGTCCGGGCGGGAGGCCCGGGTGTCTTTGGTTGCCTGGAGTTCCCATGTCGCTGTCCAGCGGGCTGATTGCCGTCGTCGCCCTGGCCTATATGGCCATCATGTTCGCCATCGCCTTTTACGGTGACCATCGCAGCGCGCCCTTGCCGCCGCGGGTGCGAGCCTGGGTGTACAGCCTGTCGCTGGCGGTCTACTGCACCAGCTGGACATTCTTCGGCGCGGTGGGCCAGGCGGCCGAGCAGCTCTGGTCCTTCCTGCCGATCTACCTCGGGCCGATCCTGTTGTTGATCGGCGCGCCGTGGGTCCTGCAAAAAATGGTGATGATCAGCAAGCAGGAGAACATCACCTCCATTGCCGACTTCATTGCCGCCCGCTATGGCAAATCGCAATCCCTGGCGGTGGTGGTGGCACTGATCTGCCTGGTCGGCGTGCTGCCCTACATCGCGTTGCAGCTCAAGGGCATCGTGCTCGGGGTGAACCTGCTGATCGGTGCCGGCGCCGATGCCACGGGGGTTCGCGCGCAAGACACCGCACTGGTGGTGTCCCTGGTACTGGCGCTGTTCACCATCGTCTTCGGCACGCGCAACCTCGACGCCACGGAACACCACCGCGGCATGGTATTGGCGATTGCGTTCGAATCGCTGGTCAAGCTGTTCGCTTTCCTGGCGGTTGGCGCCTACGTGACCTTCGGCCTGTACGACGGCTTCGACGACCTGTTCGACCAGGCCATGCTCGCCCCGCGCCTCGAAGAATACTGGAAGGAAACCATCAACTGGCCATCCATGGTGGTGCAAACCGGCGTGGCGATGATGGCGATCATCTGCCTGCCGCGGCAGTTCCACGTGACCGTGGTCGAGAACATCGACCCGCAGGATCTGCGCCTGGCCAAATGGGTGTTTCCGGCCTACCTCGCCCTGGCGGCCTTGTTCGTCGTGCCGATCGCGCTGGCGGGCCAGATGTTGCTGCCCAGTTCGGTGCTGCCGGACTCCTTCGTCATCAGCCTGCCGTTGGCCCAGGCTCATCCTGCGCTGGCGTTGCTGGCCTTTATCGGCGGCGCATCGGCGGCCACCGGCATGGTAATCGTGGCCAGCGTGGCGCTGTCGACCATGGTCTCCAACGACATGCTGCTGCCCTGGCTGCTGCGCCGCAACAATGCCGAGCGTCCGTTCGAGGTGTTCCGCCAGTGGATGCTGTCGGTGCGCCGGGTCAGCATCGTGGTCATCCTGCTGCTGGCCTACGTCAGTTATCGCCTGCTGGGGTCGACCGCCAGCCTGGCGACCATCGGCCAGATCGCCTTCGCCGCCGTGACGCAACTGGCACCGGCGATGCTCGGCGCGCTGTACTGGAAACAGGCCAACCGCCGCGGCGTGTTCGCCGGCCTCGCCGCCGGTACATTCCTGTGGTTCTACACGCTGATCCTGCCGATTGCCGCCCACAGCCTCGGCTTGTCCCTGAGCAGTTTCCCGGGCCTGGCCTGGCTGCACAGCAACCCTTTGAACCTGCCGATCACCCCGCTGACCCAGGGCGTGGTGCTGTCGCTGGCGGGCAACTTCACGCTGTTCGCCTGGGTCTCGGTACTGTCTCGCACGCGAGTGTCGGAGCACTGGCAGGCCGGTCGCTTCATCGGCCAGGAAATCAGTGCCCGGCCCAGCGCCCGCTCGATGCTCTCGGTACAGATCGACGATCTGCTGCAACTGGCCGCACGCTTTGTCGGTGAAGAACGCGCACGGCAGAGCTTCATCCGTTTTGCCTACCGCCAGGGCAAAGGCTTCAATCCGACCCAGAACGCCGACGATGAGTGGATTGCCCACACCGAACGATTGCTCGCTGGTGTGCTGGGCGCCTCATCGACTCGCGCCGTGGTAAAAGCCGCCATTGAAGGCCGGGAAATGCAGCTGGAGGACGTCGTTCGCATCGCCGACGAGGCCTCGGAAGTCCTGCAATTCAACCGCGCGCTGCTGCAAGGCGCGATCGAGAACATCACCCAGGGCATCAGCGTGGTCGACCAATCGCTGAAACTGGTGGCCTGGAACCGTCGCTACCTGGAGTTGTTCGACTACCCGGACGGCCTGATCAGCGTCGGCCGGCCCATTGCCGACATCATCCGCTACAACGCCGAACGCGGCCTGTGCGGCCCCGGTGAAGCCGAAGTGCACGTCGCGCGTCGCCTGCACTGGATGCGCCAGGGCCGGGCGCATACGTCCGAACGGCTGTTCCCCAACGGCCGGGTGATCGAACTGATCGGCAACCCGATGCCCGGTGGCGGCTTCGTCATGAGTTTCACCGACATCACCGCGTTCCGCGAAGCCGAGCAGGCGTTGACCGAGGCCAACGAGGGCCTGGAACAGCGCGTCACCGAACGCACCCACGAGCTGTCGCAACTCAACGTGGCCCTGACCGAAGCCAAGGGCACCGCCGAGGCCGCGAACCAGTCGAAAACCAGGTTCCTGGCGGCCGTCAGCCATGACCTCATGCAACCGTTGAACGCCGCGCGCCTGTTCTCCGCCGCCCTTAATCACCAGGACGACGGCTTGTCCGCCGAGGCGCAAAAACTGGTCCACCACCTGGACAGTTCGCTACGTTCGGCCGAAGACCTGATCAGCGATTTGCTGGATATTTCCCGCCTGGAAAACGGCAAGATCAACCCGGATGCCAAGCCGTTTGCGCTCAATGAGTTGTTCGCCACCCTGGGTGCCGAATTCAAGGCGCTGGCGCGGGACCAGGGGCTGGAATTTCGCGTCAGGAGCAGTACGTTGCGCATCGACAGCGACATAAAGCTGTTGCGCCGCATCCTGCAGAATTTCCTGACCAACGCTTTCCGCTATGCCAAAGGGCCGGTGCTGCTGGGCGTGCGCCGTCGCCAGGGTGAGGTGTGCCTGGAAGTGTGGGACCGTGGGCCAGGCATTCCGGAAGACAAGCAACAGGTGATCTTCGAAGAATTCAAACGCCTCGACAGCCATCAGACCCGCGCCGAGAAAGGCCTTGGGCTGGGGCTGGCGATCGCCGACGGATTATGTCGCGTGCTGGGGCACAAATTGCGCGTGCGCTCGTGGCCGGGGCGCGGCAGCGTGTTCAGCGTCAGCGTACCCCTGGCCCGCGCGCAAGCCGCGCTGCCGACCAAGGCGGCCGAACTCAATGGCAAGTTGCCCAGCGGCGCCCAGGTACTGTGCATCGACAATGAAGACAGCATCCTGATCGGCATGAACAGTTTGCTCACCCGCTGGGGCTGCCAGGTCTGGACCGCGCGCAACCGCCAGGAATGCATGGCCCTGCTCAGCGATGGGTTGCGCCCGCAATTGGCGCTGGTGGATTACCACCTGGACGATGGCGAAACCGGGACCGAGCTGATGGCCTGGCTGCGCACCCGTCTGGGCGAGCCGGTGCCCGGCGTGGTGATCAGCGCTGACGGTCGACCCGAGACGATGGCCCAGGTGCATGCGGCGGGGTTGGATTATTTGGCTAAGCCGGTGAAACCGGCGGCGTTACGGGCGTTGTTGAGTCGGCATTTGCCGTTGTAATGGTTTGATTTTCGCGGTGGCAGCTATGACGCCATCGCGAGCAAGCTTTGCTCCTACGGGATTGATGTGTGCCGCGAGATCGGCGCGCAGCCTGTAGGAGCAAAGCTTGCTCGCGATGCTTTTCCGGTTATTCCGGCAACTCGACCAGACCATCCACATCCGTCATCGCCCGCTCCAGCAGATCCGCCGGCAAGCTTTTGCTGGCCCTCGCCCCCAGCAACTTGAGCTGCTCGCTGCGGCTGACCAGGTTGCCGCGCCCTTCTGTCAGCTTGTTGCGCGCCGAGCTGTAGGCCTTGTCCAGTTGCTGCAAGCGATTGCCGACTTCGTCCAGATCCTGGATGAACAGCACGAACTTGTCGTACAGCCACCCGGCCCGCTCGGCAATTTCCCGGGCGTTCTGGCTTTGCCGCTCCTGTTTCCACAGGCTGTCGATGACACGCAGGGTCGCCAGCAGCGTGGTCGGGCTGACGATCACGATGTTGCGGTCGAAGGCTTCCTGGAACAGCGTGGGCTCAGCCTGCAACGCGGCGGAAAAAGCCGCTTCGATCGGCACGAACAACAGGACGAAGTCCAGGCTGTGCAAGCCGTCGAGACGTTTGTAGTCCTTGCCGGCCAGGCCCTTGACGTGATTGCGCAACGACAGCACGTGCTGCTTGATGGCGATCTGGCCGATGGCTTCGTCTTCGGCTGCCACGTACTGCTGATAGGCCGTCAGGCTCACCTTGGAATCGACCACCACCTGCTTGTCGCCCGGCAGGTAGATGACCACGTCCGGCTGGAAACGCTCGCCGTCCGGGCCCTTGAGATTGACCTGGGTCTGATACTCGCGCCCCTTCTCAAGCCCCGCATGCTCAAGCACGCGCTCCAGAATCAATTCGCCCCAGTTGCCCTGGGTTTTCTGTCCTTTCAAGGCGCGGGTCAGGTTGGTGGCTTCGTCGCTCAGGCGCAGGTTGAGCTGTTGCAGGCGCTCCAGTTCCTTGGCCAGGGAGAAGCGCTCCCGGGCTTCAGCCTGATAGCTTTCTTCGACGCGCTTTTCAAAAGACTGGATGCGCTCCTTCAATGGATCGAGCAATTGCCCCAGGCGCTGCTGACTGGTTTCGGCAAAACGCTGCTCGCGCTCATCGAAGATTTTCCCCGCCAGCTCGGCGAACTGCGCACGCAGCTCGTCTCGCGAGCTCTGCAGGTCGTTGAGGCGCTGCTGATGGCTTTCCTGTTGCTCACGCAGCTCGGCGTTGAGGGACGCGGCCTGGGCGTCGAGGCGACGCAATTCGGCTTCTTTGCCGGCGCGTTCGATATTCCAGGCGTGGGCAGCATCGCGGGCATCGTCACGCTCGATTTGCAGCAGCTCGACCTCACGGCGCACGGCGGCGAGGTCCGCCTGTTTGGCGGCGTTAGCCTGACCCAGATCAGCGATTTCATCGCGACAGGCCTCGAGCTGCGCATTCAAGCCATCCTGCGCCAGATGCGCCGTGGCCAGGCGCTCTTCCAGCAGCGACGCCTGAGCCTGAGCGGTGCTCGCCCGGCGCTGCAGTTGCCAGGCCAACACCAGCAACGGCAGCGCCGCGCCCGCCAGCCCCAGCAATGCGCTGGTCAAGTCCATAGCCATAGCCACTCCTGCCGTTGAAATAAAGCCTGAAGGTTAACCAAGGCGTCAGGTCTTGGACAGCTCAGTCTTCGATCAAGCCCAGTTCCTGTTGCGCGCGCAAGTCCCCTGCCCGCGCGGCCTGACGCAAGAGATCCTGGCCAATCCGGCGATCCCGGGCATTGCCGCATTCACGGCACATCAGTTGCCCCAGCCGGCTCTGCGCAGCGACGACGCCTTCACGGGCCGGTTGCTTGAGCAAACGTCCGGCGATGTGTTTGACGTTCGGGTTTTCGCCCAGGCGCGGGCTGTCCAGCAACCACTCGGCCACCCGCATCGAAAAGCGCTTGGGTGCGGCAACCGTGGACGATTTGGCGGAGGAGGAAGGAGGTGGTGTACGAAACTTCATAAAGCACTGTGGCAGATCGGAAGGCGCGCCACTCTACTCTCTTTTTCTTACAGGTAAAGCCGAAAAAAACGCGGCACGCCCGTCCTAGAGCAAACGCTCGGGACAATCCACAGAAGCTGTGGATAACTCAGTGGACAACCGCCATTGAACTCGCGCAAAGGCTTGTGGAATGGGGCCTGCAGTCAAACTGACGATTTTTTCACCAGTTAAAAAAAGCGATGTTTTTCATTGACTTAAATTTTGGTTACAGGCACCCACTGCGTTTGAAGGCTGGATGACAGCGCCGTGACAGTCTGCGCAACTAATGTGCACAAGTACCTTCGTGACGGTTATATCACTGCGCTTTTTCGATGCATTTTTCTTGTTTGCTGGGGATAACCCCTCGTCAAACCCGCGCCCCAGGCAGCTTTTAGTGATGACCGCCGGTCGGATTCCGCGCGATGACCGGACAGCCCCCAGGCCGCGTCGAGCAGCTGGCGAACCATGGCCAAGCGAATATTCAATCTTTTTTGACAGCACACTTCCCTTTGCCTGTTCAATCCGTTAGTATCCGCGGCGTTAGTACCAAGCTGAAAGTCAATTCTGGTCGAACAAATCCCCCCGGAGTAGCCTTCCCACAGGAAGCCGCCACCGAAAAAGCGGGATCGACCACCTCGATGGTTTCCAGGTAAATCTTGCGTCGACACAGCCTTTGAATCGCAAAGGGTGTTGCCAGGTACGTTTACTCTGACCGAACCAGCCTGCAAATTGATCAGGATCTTCACCCCGGGCCCAGAACCTTTGCCCTTGATGTGTTGCCTGCCCTCCTAAGTACCTACCTGCCAGCCCAAGCGCGCCAATTATCAGCGCTTCAAACTGGCTGCTTTGTTCCAGTCGGGTTCTTCGTTCGACCAACGGTGGTCGTCGTCACTGGAACGTTTTAATTTTGCACGGCTCTTATCCGTGTCGCTTGTAGGAACACCCAATGACTATGTCTACTCAAATCCACACCCAGGATGCTATCCGCACCCTCACCAACGCTTTTGCACCGATGAACTGCCTGATCATGGCCGCTCGCAAAGGCTGTTTCAGCTTCACCCTGGTCAACGAACACGGCATCGCCCGTCACAGCGAACGCCTGTACCCCGATCAGTACTCCAGCGCCGAACCGCTGCAGGCGGTGATCGAGCGTACGCGTCAGGCACTGGTTGCCTGAGACGCCAGCACGACTGAAACACCAGAAGCCCCGCCCGAAAAGCGGGGCTTTTTGTTGCCCGACGTTTCACGATGCCTAAGTACGGATAGATATAAGGTTTATAACTGGCCGGCGGAAATATTTTAAAAACAGACCTTTACGCGGTGAATATGACACTAGACTTCAACTCAAGCGGCTTTGATCCGCTTCCGGCGAGCCTGAGTCGATTCACCGCTGCCAAAGCCTTTCAGGTTCGCCGCCAATTTGATGTATCGAGGGCTTTATGGGTATCGCTGCCAGCGAACTGTGCCGTTATGTGATCCGTCCGACTCTGATCTACCTTGGACGCCATAGCGCAACCGCCGAATCCCTGCTGCTAGGCATCGCCGCCAGCCAGTCAGCCCTTGGTTCCGCCCTGCACGACCGCCGTGGACACGGCCTGTACCGAATCGCCGAGCCCCGCCACCAGGCACTCTGGGACCACTACCTGGCACTTGATCCGGAACGCGCAAGCCTGGTGCGCGGCCTGGCCAGCCAGCACGCATTCCTCAGCGGCCCGCACGTCGAATTGACCGTCAACCTGC
Organism: Pseudomonas sp. LBUM1649; assembly: GCF_059716155.1. Classification (NCBI taxonomy): domain Bacteria; kingdom Pseudomonadati; phylum Pseudomonadota; class Gammaproteobacteria; order Pseudomonadales; family Pseudomonadaceae; genus Pseudomonas; species Pseudomonas sp. LBUM1649. The sequence goes on along the minus strand of NZ_CP166807.1, from coordinate 1,783,638 downwards.
GTTACGCCACTGCCATCGCCTGGCTGCTGGTCGAAGAACAGAACACCCCGCTCCCCGAAGCAGACGACCTGCTGGGCATGGCTCGAATCTGGCGCCAGACCTTCCAGCCCCAAGGACGCCTGAGAGACTTCACCTATGCCTGGCAAACCTGTGTTGCACCGATGAATCTGGTCGCCTGCTGAAACCTCTTGATCCAAAGATCGCGCAACCGTGGCGAATCTGGTCGGATTGTCCTACAAAACCGCTCTAAATCAAGCATTACAGCCTATGGCGCCGGGACGAAAATGTTGGTAATTTTCGCCCCGGTGATCACCAGGAATTCTAACAATGAAAAAAGTAATGCTCAAAACCACCATTAGCCTCGCCGTTGCCTTGGCATCCACCCAGATCTTCGCAAGTGGTTTTGCCCTCAACGAACAAAGCATCAGCGGGATGGGGACAGGTTTTGCCGGGCGATCTTCTTCTGCCGACGATGCATCCACCGTTGTTGGCAACCCTGCCGGCATGTCGCGCCTCAAGCGTGAACAAGTGACCGGTGGTGTTGCATTCATCGACGCGCACACTGACATCAGTGATGCCAGCTCTACGAATGGCGGCACCAACAAGGGTGATATGGTCCCTTTCATGGGCGTACCGATGGGCTATTACGTCAAGCCAATCGATGACCAGTGGGCGGTCGGTTTCGGCGTCTATGCACCGTTCGGCCTGGTGACAGACTACGAGAACGGCTTCGCCGGCCGATACTTTGGCAGCAAGAGCGAAGTACGAATCATCACCCTCCAGCCAACCGTCAGCTACGCCTTCAACGACAAGGTGTCGATCGGTTTCGGCCCGACCATCAACCGTATCGACGGCAAGCTGGAGTCGAACCTGTCACTGAGCCCGAACCCAGCCGCACCGGACGGTGAAGTCAAAATCAAGGGTGACGACACTGCGCTGGGCTACAACATCGGTATTCTGGTTCAAGCCACCGACTCCACTCGCGTCGGCCTGACTTATCACTCGAAAGTGAAGTACAAGCTCGACGGTGACACCAAGGTCAACTACGTCGGTCTCGCTGCCCTGCGTCAGAGCCCGAACCAGAAGTACGACGCTTCGCTGGACATCACCACGCCTGAGTCGGTCGACTTCTCGGTCACTCATCAACTGGACGACCAGTGGACCCTCTACGCAGGCAGCACCTGGACTCGCTGGAGCCGCCTGAAAGAGATCACCGTCGAGAACAGTGGCGTACCTGCTACTTTGAACCCAGCATTCGGCACCATCACCGAAGAGCAGAACTGGCACGACACCTGGGCTCACGCCATCGGCGCCTCTTACCAGTTGAACAAGCAGTGGGTGCTGCGTACCGGCCTGTCGGTTGACCAGGCGCCAACCAACAACGAAAACCGCTCCCCGCGCATCCCGACGGGCGATCGCACGATCTTCAGCCTGGGCGCCGGCTGGAGCCCGACCGACGACCTGACCATCGACGTTGCGTATTCGTACCTGCGTGAAGAGTCGGTCAAGGTCAACGATGACAACGGCCGCCAGGCCTACAGCGCCAAGTATGAAAACTGGGCAAACGGTTTCGGTGTGGGTGCGACCTATCGCTTCTGATGACTTCGGGCGGGCCTGAACCCCTCGCCTGACGCAAAAAAGCCCCGCTCTCTGGCACAGAGGCGGGGTTTTTTTGTAAGCGCTTTTTTTTGGGAGCGAGCCTGCTCGCGATGGACGTCAACGATAACGCGTGAAGCGTGACACCCCGCGGCGCTCTCAAGTCCATCGCGAGCATGCTCGCTCCTACAGTACAGAGAGCGCGGCGCGGTCGGTTTTTCGCGAACGAGCCCCATCCCACAGGTCAGGGCGTGGAGGCCAATGGTGGCGAAGCCAGCGCTTTCTCCACCGCCTCGATGAATTGAGGATCATCGGGCGTTGTCAGGCTGGAGAAACTGGCGATCACCTTCCCTTGGCGATCGACCACGTACTTGTAGAAATTCCATTTCGGCGCACTGCTCTGTTTGGCAAGGACCTGGAACAGGTGCGTTGCATCGTCACCACGGACTTTCTGCGGCTCGGTCATGGTGAAGGTCACGCCGTAGTTCACGTAGCAGACCTTGGCCGTCTCGGCGCCGTCCTTGGACTCCTGCTTGAAGTCATTGGATGGCACACCGATCACCTCCAACCCCTGCTCCTTATAACGCTGATTGAGCGCCTCAAGGCTTTTGAACTGCGGGGCAAAACCACAGAAGCTTGCGGTATTGACCACCACCAGCGGCTTGCCAGCGAAACGCTGGCACAGATCGATGGATTCATTGGCACGCAACTTGGGCAACGAGCCTTGCAGCAGCGTCGGGCACTCTGCCGCCTGAGCCAATCCGGTAAACGCTACCAGTAACGCGGGAACCGCCAGCCAGCGCATCAGCATATCGGTGCTTCCTTGAAAGTTCGTGTGAGATTGAAGTTACTCGCCCTCAGTTGCTGCTAGCAAGCTTCGTTCTAGCACGCCCCCTTCCAGCATGCCGCCCTCTAGCACGCCCCCATGCCCAACTGCATCAACGCCAGGCCTCCCTGATGCCAGCCCCACCAAGCAACGGCCAGCAGCAAGGTGCAGACAGCGACGATCATGACCCGCGGCCAGAGGCTGTTCATGTCGCGCTCAACTGGCTTTGCAGGCGCGCCACCGGCCGCTCACGCACAGGCCAGTTCAGGGCGGCAGCCATCAGGCTCAAGAGAATTGCCACCTGCCAGATCAAGTCGTAGCTCCCGGTCCGGTCATACACCACCCCGCCCAGCCAGCCCCCGAGAAATGACCCGAGCTGGTGAAACAGGAAAACGATCCCACCGAGCATGGACAGATTTCGTACGCCGAACAAGGTGGCAACGGTGCCGTTGGTCAAGGGAACGGTCGACAACCACAGCAAGCCCATGGCCATCCCGAACAAGTAGGCGCTGGTCGTCGTCACCGGCGCCCACAGGAACAGCCCGATCACCACGGCGCGCAGCAGGTACAAAACAGTCAGCAAACGCGGTTTGGACATGCGCCCGCCGAGCCAGCCTGCGGTATAGGTGCCGAAGATGTTGAACAGGCCGATCAGCGCCAGCACCGTGGTGCCCACCGTCGCTGGCAGATGTTGATCCACCAGGTACGCCGGCAGGTGCACGCCAATAAACACCACCTGGAACCCACAGACAAAAAAGCCGAACGCCAGCAGCCAGAATCCCGAATGGGAACAGGCCTCGTGCAGCGCTTCAGAAAGGGTCTGTTCGTGGCCGAGTACCGGCAGCGGCTTGTCCTTGAGTATGCTCACCAATGGCACGATCAGCGCCACCAGCACACCCAGCGCCAGCAAGGCCGCCGACCAGCCGAGCCAGCCGATCAACCCGAGCGTGCCGGGCAGCATGGCGAACTGGCCGAATGAACCGGCGGCGCTGGCGATACCCATGCCCATGCTGCGTTTTTCCGGCGGCACCGCGCGCCCGACCACGCCGAGGATCACCGAGAAGGACGTGCCGGACAGGCCGAGCCCGATCAGCAGGCCGGCGCTCAGGGACAAGGTCACCGCCGAGTCGGAAAGCCCCATGCATACCAACCCCGCCGCGTACAGGACACCGCCGACCAGCACCACTTTCGCCGCGCCAAAGCGGTCGGCCAGGGCACCGGTGAACGGTTGCGCCAGGCCCCAGATCAGGTTCTGCAGGGCGATGGCGAAGGCGAAGACCTCACGCCCCCAGCCGAATTCGGCGCTCATCGGCGCCAGGAACAGCCCGAAGCCGTGTCGCACCCCCAGAGACAACGCCAGGATCAGCGCACTTCCCAGCAAAACCCAACCGCACGTACGCCACATCGAGGTCATTCTTGCTCTCCAGACGCGGGTATATACCCGCTTAAAATCGAACGAACCGGCTTCAAGCCAGTTCGTCCAGCAATTTCAATAACGTTTCACGCTTTTCCGCGCCCAGGCGATCGATCAATCGCTGTTGCGCCGCCTCCCAGGCCGGCAAGGCGGCATTCAGGCGCTCGGCGCCCGCTTCAGTCAGCACGACGATGCGATTGCGCATGTCCTCGCCCTCGACCAGCGTCACCAGGCCTTCACCTTCCAGCACCCGCAAATTGCGCCCAAGGGTGCTGCGATCCAGGCCCATGGCCTCGGCGAGGGTGGAAATACTCGGTTGATCCAGGCGCTGCAGATTGCACAGCAAAGAATACTGGGCAACGTTGATCCCGAAGCCATCGAGAGCGCCGTCGTAATGCCTGCTGACACCACGGGCGGCGCGACGCAGGTTGATGCATAAACATTGGGAATCGAGCATGATGCGTGTATATACCCGCGGTTAGAAGAATGCAAATTTATGTTACAGCAAACCCCTGTAGGAGCGAGCATGCTCGCGATGGAGGCACAAGCACCGAGGGGTATCAGGCAGCCAGCGTTTTCGTTGACGACCATCGCGAGCATGCTCGCTCCTACAGGACGAGCGCCACGCCCACCAGCACTGCCACCTCCAGCAATTCCAGCAACGCCCCCGCGGTGTCACCTGTGGTCCCGCCCAATCGCCGCATCATCACCTGCCTTAACCAGACGAATAGCAGGACCGCCAGCACCACGGCAATAACACCGCCAAGGCCCGCAACCAGGATGCACACCAAGGCACTGGCCGCCAACACCTGCTTGCCCGCCAATCGCGGAAGATGATCGGCCAGGGCCTGACCCAAACCGCCGGAACGCACATAAGGCGTGGTCAGGAACAACCCCAGCAACGCACTGCGGCCGATCAGGGGAACGATGATCAGGGCCAGCGCATGCTGCTGTTCGATCAGCGCAACCAGTGCGGCAAATTTCAGCAGCAATACCAATACCAGCGTGACCACCGCGATCGGCCCGCTGCGCGGATCCTTCATGATCGACAGCGTACGCTCGCGGTCACCGAATCCGCCCAGCCAGGCGTCGGCGCTGTCGGCCAGGCCGTCCAGATGCAGCGCGCCGCTGAGCACGACCCAAACGCTCAGCAGCAGTGCGGCGTGAAGCAATAATGGCGTGCCCAGCAACAGCCCGTTCAGCCCCCACAAAATGCCGCCGAACAGCACACCCACCAGCGGATAAAACAGCAGCGAGCGTCCCAGTTCCTCAGGCGTTGGCATGCCCGGCAGATGAATCGGCAGACTGCTGAGGAATTGCAGGGCGATCCAGAATGGCAACATGCTCAGCGCACTTCCCTTAAGACGCCACCGGGCTCGACCGACAGCGAGAACAGCGCGCCATGAGCCACTTCGACATTGAGCAGCTGCTCGCGTGGCAAGCCCCGGGCGTGAGCCAGCAATAAACGCATGACCCCGCCATGACTGATCAGCAGCACACGTTCTCCGGCGTACGCCCCATGCAAGCGCGCCACCGCCGTCAGCACCCGCGCGGAAAAGTCCGCGACCGGTTCGCCCTCAGGTGGGGTAAACGAGTAAGGATCAGCCCAGAACAAACCCAGGGCCTGGGCGTCGGTTTCCATCAGCGCCGCGGCACTCTGCCCTTCCCAGGCACCGAAGTGCAGTTCCTGCAGGTTTTTGTCCAGCTCGATTGGCAGCCCTGATTGCACCGCCAGTTCTTCGGCGAAGCGCGCACAGCGCTGCAACGGCGAACTGACCAGGCGATCCCAAGGCCCCTGCTCCACCACCGCTTCGCGCATCTGCGCCCAGCCCTTGTCGGTCAACGCGTCGTCGAGGCTGCCGCGCAAGCCCCCGCCGAGTTCGGTTTCACCGTGGCGCAACAGATCCAGATGCAAGATCATGCCGGACGATCCGCCACCGCCGCTTCGGCGAACGTCGCCATCTGCCCGTGCAGGTCGCAGGCCAGACGCAGTAAGGGCACGGCCAACGCGGCGCCACTGCCCTCGCCCAGACGCAACCCGAGGTCCAGCAACGGTTCGGCATTCAGGGTTTCCAGAACATGGCAATGACCCGGCTCGGCACCGCGATGAGCGAACAACAGCCATTGCCGGCACGGCGGATTCAATCGCACCGCCACCAACGCCGCGACACTGCAGATGAACCCGTCCACCAGCACCGCAATGCCTTGCTGGGCGCACGCCAGGTAGGCGCCGACCAATGCCGCGATTTCAAAACCACCGAGATTGAACAGGGTGTGCAGCGCATCGTCACGTTGAGCGCCGTGCAGTGCCAGCGCCCGCTCGATCACTTGCGCTTTATGACTGATACCCGCCGCATCCAGCCCCGTGCCCGGCCCGGTCAGATGCGCCACCGGGCAATCGAGCAAGGCACAGGCCAGGGCGCTGGCCGCCGTGGTGTTGCCGATGCCCATTTCGCCACCGATGAACAGTTGCGCTCCCATCGCGATGGCACGCTGCACGCTGTCGCGACCGGCCTGCAACGCACGTTCGCCTTGCGCCACGGTCATCGCCGGACCCTGGGCAAAATTCGCCGTGCCGGGACCGATGTTCAGGTGTCGCACACCCGCCAGGTTCAACGACGGTGTGATGGTGCCGAGATCGACCACTTCCAGGGAGGCGCCCAATTGCCGCGCCAACACGCTGATTGCCGCACCGCCGCTGACGAAGTTGTGCAGCATCTGCCCGGTGACTTCCTGGGGATAGGCCGATACCCCCTCGGCCACCACACCATGATCACCGGCAAAAATCGCGATCCACAACCGATCAAGACTTGGTTTGACCTGCCCCTGGAGTCCGGCCAGCTGCACCGCCACCGACTCAAGCTGACCGAGGGAGCCGGCCGGTTTGGTCAGTTGCTGTTGACGGGCTTGCGCCTGCTCGACAGCCTGGGCGTCGATCGGTTGGCACGGGGTCAGCCACCAGGATGGGCTCATAACGCAGTTCCTTTCAAAGTCAGGGGCAGGCCGGCGACGGTCAGGATGACGCGCTGACAACGCTCGGCCAGGGCTTGATGCAGCCAACCGGCTTCATCGACATAGCGGCGAGTCAATTCGCCCAGCGGCACGACACCCATTCCGGTCTCGTTGCTGACAAAAATGATTTCACCCGGCAGCGACGCCAGGCATTCGAGCAAGGCTTCGCGCTCGGCGTTCAGGCGTTCGGCATCTTCGAGCATCAGCAGGTTGGTCAGCCACAGCGTCAGGCAATCCACCAGAAGGCAGCGTTCCGCGCTGGCGCTTTCGCGCAGGACGCGGGCCAGTTCCAGCGGCTCTTCGATCAATGCCCAGTCGGCCGGGCGGCGGGCGCGGTGATGGGCGACCCGCTCGTTCATTTCGCCGTCCAGGGGTTGGCTGGTGGCGATGTAGGTCACTTGAAGCTGGCTGTCTGTTGCCAGTTTTTCAGCCAGGCGACTCTTGCCGGAGCGGGCGCCGCCGAGGATCAGTTGGAGCATGGTTCATTCCTTAAAATCTTCAGTGAGACAGCTGGCCTCATCGCGGGCAAGCCTTGCTCCTACAGATGCGGTGGCGTCCTTGTAGGAGCAAGCGGTGCGGCGATCCGACTTGCCCGCGATGACGCCGGAACAGCCACCTCAGAAACCGCAGAGTTCGCGCAACAGCCGGGTATCCAGATGCTTCTCCACCAGATCCGCCAGCCGCTCGATATCCCGCTCGCGCAACCCGTGATAATCCACATCCTGCACCTCCTGCAAACCCGCCCAACGCAACAGCGCACTACACGCTGCCGGGGATTCAAACAGGCCATGCAGATAGGTGCCGAAAATCTGCCCATCAACACTTTTCGCGCCATCGCAGCGGCCATCGTCCAACTGTACCGCGGCGTTTTCCAACGCCGGCCCGGTGGTGACGCCGGCGTGAATTTCATAGCCGCTGACCGGCGCGTCTTCCAGCGCCAGGCGCCCGCGCACATTGCGCAATTGCTTCTCTTCTTCGAGTTGCGTCTCGAACGCCAACAAGCCCAGGCCAGTGCTGGAACCCGGCGCGCCTTCAAGGCCCAACGGATCATGCACCTGCTCACCGAGCATCTGCAGGCCGCCACAAATGCCCAGCACTTTCCCGCCATAGCGCAGGTGTCGCGAGATCGCGGTTTCCCAGCCATTGGCGCGCAGATAGGCCAGATCGCTGCGCACGCTTTTCGAGCCTGGCAGAATGATCAGGTCGGCCGCTGGAATCGCCTGGCCGGGGCCTATGAATTGCAGGTCCACTTGCGGGTGCAGGCGCAGTGGATCGAAATCGGTGTGGTTGCTTATGCGCGGCAACACCGGCACCACCACTTTGAGCACCTGCTCGGCCTTGTCGGCCTGGCGCTGATCGATGCCGTCCTCGGCCTCCAGGTGCAAGTCCATCACGTACGGCAGCACGCCGATCACCGGTTTGCCAGTGCGCGCTTCAAGCCAGTCGAGACCGGGTTGCAGCAGGGCGATGTCACCACGAAAACGGTTGATGATGAAGCCTTTGACCCGCGCCTGCTCTGTGGGCGACAGCAGTTCCAGGGTGCCCACCAGGTGTGCGAAAACCCCGCCCCGATTGATGTCGGCGATCAGCACCACCGGGCAATCCACCGCTTCGGCGAAGCCCATGTTGGCGATGTCGCCAGCGCGCAGATTGATCTCGGCCGGTGAGCCCGCGCCCTCGACCATCACCAGCGGATACGCAGCGCTCAAGCGTTCATGGGAGGCCAGCACCGCTTGCATCGCGATGGTTTTGTAGTCGTGATAGGCCACGGCGTTCATCGTGGTGACCGCACGACCATGGATAATCACCTGGGCGCCGGTATCGCTGTTGGGCTTGAGCAGCACCGGGTTCATGTCGGTGTGGGGTTCAAGAAAGGCAGCCTGGGCTTGCACCGCTTGCGCGCGACCAATTTCGCCACCGTCGGCAGTCACCGCGCTGTTGAGCGCCATGTTCTGCGGCTTGAACGGCACCACGCTGACACCCTGGCGTGTCACCCAGCGGCACAGTGCCGTCACCAGCGTGCTTTTACCCGCGTCGGATGTGGTGCCCTGCACCATCAACGTGGTCATTGGCTTTCCCTGGCGAAGGCGTCGAACGCTGAATCGAGGCGTGTCCAGTCGGCTTCATCGCCAGGCAGGCCGAAACGCAGACTGCTGTTGTGGGTGAACAGGCGCAACAGAATACCGCGCCGGGCCATGAACTCGTGTAGCACTTCGGCGCGCTCGGTGATCAACCATTGGAACAAGGCGCAACCGCCCTGGGGTTCAAAGCCGTACCGCGCCAACAAGGTTGCCAGCCGCTCGCTGGCCTCATCGGCGCGCTCGCGCTGTCGCACATGCCCTTCGGTGTCGCGCAGGCACGCCTGACCCAGCACCCGGGTCGGTCCGCTGACCGCCCACGGCCCCACCTGCTCGGCGAGCAACTTGAGCAACCTGCGCTCAGCCAGGACAAAACCCAGGCGCACCCCGGCCAGGCCGAAAAACTTGCCAAAGGAGCGCAGCACGATCAAACCGACCTGATGGGCAAACGGCGCCACACTCAGGTGCGGCGTGTTGTCCATGAAGGCCTCGTCCACCACCAGCCAGCCACCGCGCTGGGCCAGGCGCGAATGCCAGTCGAGCAGACGGGCGGGCGTCAAGTTCAACCCGGTCGGATTGTTCGGGTTAACCACCACCAGCACGTCGAGGCTATCGACGAAGAAGTCGACCTCCTGCTCCAGCACCTCGCGTACGATGTAGCCATTGCGGCGCCACGCCTCGGCATGTTCGGCATAACAGGGCGACAGTACGCCGACCTTGCCCGCCCGCCGCAAGCGTGGCAGCAACTGGATGGCCATCTGCGAACCGGCTACCGGCAGTGCCTGCAGGGTACCGTAGTAGTCGCAGGCCGCCTGCTCCAGACCGTCATCGGTTTCAGGCAACCGTGCCCAGGCCCGCAGCGGGATGTCCGGCACCGGAAACGGCCAGGGCGCCAGGCCGCTGGACAGGTCAAGCCAATCGGCTTCGTCGATGCCGTATTCGTGCGCCGCCTTGCGCAATCGTCCGCCGTGCTCAAGCATAAAATTCAGACCCCACGCACAGAATCAGCAGCCACAACCATACCCCACGCTGCACCAGTTGCCAGCCGCGGTCGATGGCGTCGGCATCCGCCGGCACGCCCTCGCCCAGCGTCGGGCGCTGATGCAGTTCACCGTGATAAATCGCCGCCCCGCCCAGCTCGACGCCCAACGCACCGGCACCCGCCGCCATCACCGGGCCGGCATTCGGGCTATCCCAGGTCGGCCCCTGGGTGCGCCAACACTTCAACGCCAGCCGGGTTTTGCCCAGTAGCGCATAGGTCAGCGCCACCAGGCGCGCAGGAATGTAATTGAGCACGTCGTCGATCTTCGCCGCCGCCCAGCCGAAACGCTCGAAGCGTTCGTTGCGATAGCCCCACATCGCGTCCAGGGTGTTGCTCAAACGGTAGAGCACCACGCCCGGCGCACCGGCCACGGCAAACCAGAACAGCGCGGCAAACACCGCGTCGCTGCCGTTTTCCAGCACCGATTCGGTGGCGGCACGGGCCACGGCGGTCTCATCCAGATCACTGGTTTTACGGCTGACCAGATAACTCACGCGTTGGCGTGCTTCTTCAAGATTATCGCTGCGCAAGGCCTTGGCCACAGGCGTGACATGCTCGCCGAGGCTGCGCATGCCCAGGGCGCAATAGAGCGCGAGAATCTCGACGATCCAGCCGACGTAAGGTGCCCATGAGAAAGCCGTGGCCAACAGGGTCAGCGGCAATACGGCGATCACCCACGCGGTGACCCCATGGCTGCGCCAGCCGCGGCCGCCGCCATTGAAACGTTGCTCGATGCGCTCGGCAAAACGGCCGAACGCCACCAGCGGATGCCAGCGTTTGGGTTCACCCAGCAGCGCATCCAGCGCCACCGCGGCGACACTCAATAACGCCACACTCATTGACTCACTCCCCAATAATTTTCATACAACAGCTCACTCAGCGGACGCGCCTGCGCCCAGCCTTCGAGTACCAGCATCGGCGCCGGATAGAAGGCCTTGACCGGTCCCAGGCAGAGAATGGCCAAGGGCTTGGCGCCAGGTGGCAGGCCCAGCAGGTCCGCCAGGGCTTGCGGTTCGAACAGCGAGACCCAACCCATGCCCAGCCCTTCGGCGCGGGACGCCAGCCAGAGGTTCTGGATCGCGCAGGACAACGAGGCCAGGTCCATTTCCGGCAGGGTACGACGACCGAAGATATGCCGTTCGCGATCGTCCATCAGCGCGGCGACCAGCACCTCGGCGCAATCGTTGATGCCCTCGACCTTGAGCTGCATGAACTCGTCGGTGCGCTCACCGAGGGCCTCGGCGGTGCGGATGCGTTCTTGCTCCACCAGCAGCTGGATCTGGCTGCGCAAGGCTCGATCGCTGATGCGGATGAAGCGCCAGGGCTGCATCAGGCCCACACTCGGTGCCTGATGCGCGGCTTCGAGCAGGCGCCGCAGCAACTCGGGCTCGACCGCGCCGCCAGCGAAGTGACGCATATCGCGGCGTTCGCCTATGGCGCGGTAGACCGCTGCGCGTTCGGCGTCGGAGAAGGCGTTGTCGGTCATGGCCTCTTCGCGAGCAGGCTCGCTCCCACAGTGGACCGCATTTCTTCAGGCAATTCACTTACCAATGTGGGAGCGAGCCTGCTCGCGAAGGCGTCCGAACGGTCAGGCGCAAACAGCGCGGCAATCGCCGACGGATTGGACGGAAAATAGAAGTGCACATAAGAGGCTGTCATCCGCCCCTCACGATATACCGCCTCTGCCCCTCGCCCGCCGTTAGGACTCAGACCACGGGCAATCGGCTCAAGCTCGGTACTGGTCAGCGAATGATGATAAGTGTGCCCGCGCAATGAGCCTTCCGGCAGCTCCACCGCTTGCAGAGCCAATGCAGCAAGGCGCTTCTGCATTACCGCATCGCCCTTCAACAAGCCCACCAGCTCTGCACGCGTGCCCTCGACATCGGTCAGCGAATCGAGCAAATAAAGCATGCCGCCGCATTCGGCCAGCAAGGGTTTGCCGGCGGCGTGGTGAGCGCGGATTGCAGTCAGCATCGAGGTGTTCTGCGACAGCGCCACGTGGTGCAATTCCGGGTAACCGCCCGGCAGATAGAGGCTATCAGCGTGTGGCAGCGCGGCGTCACGGATCGGCGAGAAAAACCGCAGTTCGGCCCCCATCGCCCGCAACAAATCCAGGCTCGCGCCATAGGTAAAGGCAAACGCTTCATCACGGGCCACGGCAATGCGCACGCCAGCCAGCAAGGGTTCAACAGTCACCACATCTGGCGCGGCGAATTCCACCGCCGGCGGGAGCGCGACCTCACAACTGCTGGCCAGGGCGTCGGCCGCTGCATCGAGGCGCACATCCAGGTCATTCAACTCACTGGCCTGCACCAGGCCAAGGTGGCGGCTCGGCAATTCGATCCCGATCTCCCGGGACAACGCGCCGTACCAGCGCAGGCCTTCGGTCAGGCTGCCTTCGAGCAGTTGTGCGTGGCGCAGGGTGCCCACGCGGTTGGCCAGCACGCCGGCAAACGGCAAGTCCGGCTGATAGCGCGCCAGGCCCAGGGCCAGTGCACCAAAGGTCTGGGCCATGGCGGTGCCGTCGATCACACCGAGCACCGGCACGCCGAAATGCCGCGCCAGATCAGCACTGGACGGCGTACCATCGAACAGCCCCATGACGCCTTCGATCAGGATCAGGTCGGCGTCGCTGGCAGCCTCCCACAACAGGCGGCGACTGTCCTGCTCGCCGACCATCCACATGTCCAGCTGATACACCGGCGCACCGCTGGCGCGTTCGAGGATCATCGGGTCGAGAAAATCCGGGCCGCACTTGAACACGCGAACCTTGCGTCCCTGGTTACGATGCAACCGGGCCAGCGCGGCGGTCACGGTGGTCTTGCCCTGACCGGACGCCGGCGCGGCAATCAGTACTGCCGGGCAATGAAGAGGTTGATTCACAGCTCGACGCCTTTTTGCGCTTTGATACCGGCCTGGAAGGCGTGCTTGATCATGCCCATTTCGGTGACGGTGTCAGCCAGCTCGACCATCTCCGGCTTGGCGCCGCGACCGGTGACCACCACGTGCTGCATGGGCGGGCGCGCCTGCAAATCGCTGAGCACCTGATCGAGATCGAGGTAGCCGTGCTTGAGGGCGATGTTCAGTTCGTCCAGCACCACCAGGCCGATCGATGGATCGCGCAGCAGTTGCTGCGACACCGCCCAGGCCGCTTCGGCAGCCGCGATGTCGCGCTGGCGATCCTGGGTCTCCCAGGTGAAGCCCTCGCCCATCACATGAAAACGCACCTGCTCGGGGACGCGTCGGAAGAACAACTCTTCGCCGGTGCTGTTGCGCCCCTTGATGAACTGCACCACTCCGCACTGCATGCCATGCCCCATGGCGCGCGCGAGCATGCCGAACGCCGAGCTGCTCTTGCCTTTGCCGTTGCCGGTGAGCACCAGCAGCAGTCCGCATTCGTTCGGGGAATTGGCGATGCGTTCGTCGATCACGGCCTTTTTGCGCAGCATGCGCGCCAGATGACGTTCGTCACGATCAGGGGTATCAGACATGGGGAGCTCTCCGTTGAGGCAGGATTAACGGCGGGCAGGCACAAGAATAGATGGCAAGAAGCCTGGCATCGCCCACCGTGATGCCGCTTGGATGGATCAGGCCGGTCTCCGGGCTCATGAGCGGCGTGATGCCGGACTGCGCGCCTTCCCGCGTCACAGATCGACGCAGTGGCTTCAGACGCAGTTTTCACTCATTTACCGTTGCGGGGGCAGCGCCGGGATCGCAGGGCTTCATCGACTGAAGCGCTCACTCACCGGCTTCCCTGTTTCACTCTGTCGACCCAAGTCACAGAGCACCTGAAACAAGCGGCGAAGGTTAGAGGGTTGGGGGTGGAGCGTCAATTGAAGACGCGGTACCGGAACGAATAACTACCACCCATCCATAAAATGACGTCAATCTTGTGTCACACTCACAGCGGCGATATCAAATAGCCACAACCCCACAATACAAGAACAAGGGTGAGTCCCATGCAAGGCATGATCATCAGCAATCCGAAGCTGGAATTCCTGCGTCGGGTACTGGAACGCTGGTTCGTCTGTATCGACCGCTATAACGCCGTGCGCGGCGACAGCGAGACACCCTACTGGCTCGACGAAAAAGCCAACCTCGGCCTGCTTTCCGCCGCCGCATGGATGGCCGAGATGATCACGCTGCAACAATCGCCCACGCGCAAACAGACCGAAGAAGGCGAACGCAACGGCCGCGCCGATCTGTTTATCGCCACGACCGAAGCACGCGCCTGGCTGCAGACCACCCAACGCTGGCCACGGGTCAACAGCCTGAACCTGACCCAGGCCCTGCAAGACATCACCAGCGACGCGAAAAAAATCAGCTACGCCAGCGACCTGAAAATCGGCTGCCTGTTCGTCGCACCGCACAAGAGCCAACAAGGGACCACCCCCGAAGAACTCCAGGACATGGTCGATGACCTGCAAAAGGAGCACTGCTGCGCCGTGGCCTGGTATTTCCCTTATGCCTACCGCAAACTGCGCAATGAAGCCGGCCACTATCACCCCGGTATCGCCGTGCTGCTCAAGGAAGCTCGCGGCTAGGGTTGAACCATCGGGCTGTCACGCTTCTCTATGATTTAAGTCACTTCATTCATAGGGAATGTCAGCAATGCGCACGTCTCAGCTGGTTTTCGTCATCGCGTTAGCGGGAGGGCTCGCCGCCTGTGGCGAAACCGCCCGCTTGCAAGTCAACGACGGCACCGGGCCGTCCCCCAAGCTCCCGGAACCGAACAAGACACTGTTCCCGACGATGAACATCGCCCCGGCCATCGGCTGGGCGGACGGCGCAAAACCCGTCGCGGCCAGCGGCACTCAGGTCGGCGCATTTGCCGAGAACCTCGATCATCCGCGCTGGCTATACGTGCTGCCCAATGGCGACGTGCTGGTCGCCGAAACCAATGCCCCGCCCAAACCCGATGACAACAAAGGCATCAAGGGCTGGATCACCAAGAAAGTCATGGGGCGCGCCGGTGCCGCCGTGCCGAGCCCGAACCGCATCACACTGCTGCGCGACACCAACCACGATGGCATCGCCGAAACCCGCACGGTATTCCTGGAAAACCTCAACTCGCCCTTTGGCATGACCCTGGTCGGCAGTGACCTGTACGTTGCCGACACCGACCGGCTGTTGCGCTTCCACTATGAAAACGGTGACACGGCAATCAAGTCACAACCGATCAAAGTCGTCGACCTGCCGGGGGGCACCCTGAATCACCACTGGACCAAAAACGTCATCGCCAGCAAGGACGGCAGCAAGCTGTACGTCACGGTGGGCTCCAACAGTAACGTCGGCGAAAACGGCATGGACCAGGAGCAAGGGCGCGCGGCGATCTGGGAAGTGGATCGCGCTACCGGTAACCACCGGATCTTCGCTTCAGGCCTGCGCAACCCCAACGGCATGGCCTGGGAGCCACAAAGCGGGGCGCTGTGGACGGCCGTCAACGAGCGAGACGAAATCGGCAGCGACCTCGTGCCGGACTACATCACCTCGGTCAAAGATGGCGGCTTCTATGGCTGGCCATTCAGCTATTACGGCCAGCACATCGACATTCGGGTCGAACCGCAAAACCCCGACCTGGTGGCCAAGGCGATTGCCCCGGACTACGCGGTGGGCCCCCACACCGCCTCACTGGGCCTGACATTCGCCGAAGGCAACAGGTTGCCGGCGCAGTTCAAGGAAGGCGCATTCATCGGCCAACATGGCTCATGGAACCGCAAGCCGCACAGCGGTTACAAAGTGATTTTCGTGCCCTTTAGCAGCGGCAAACCGAGCGGGCAACCGGTGGATGTGCTCACCGGATTCCTCAATGACGAGGAAAAAGCCATGGGCCGGCCGGTGGGTGTGGTGATCGATCAGCAAGGGGATTTGCTGGTGGCCGATGATGTGGGGAACAAGGTGTGGCGGGTGTCGGCGGTTAAATATTGACAACACACCTGTGGGAGCGAGCCTGCTCGCGAAAAGGGCGTGTCAGCCGACATTAATGTGACTGACCCACCGCATTCGCGAGCAGGCTCGCTCCCACAAGGGATTAGCGTTTACGGCAGAGCGTAAGCCCATCCCCCAACGGCAACAGCGACAAATCCACCCGCGCGTCATCCTTCAGGGCAAGATTGAGCGCCTGGATCGCACGGGTATCGGCGCTCTCGGGATTGTCCTCAAGCACCCGACCACTCCACAGCGTGTTATCGAATACCGCCAGGCCACCGGTACGCAACAGGCGTAGTGCGTGTTCCAGGTAGGCCGGGTAATTGGCCTTGTCAGCATCAATGAACACCAGATCGAACTGGCCTGAGTCGTCCAGCCTGCCGAGGGTTTCCAGCGCCGGTGCCAAACGCAGATCGATTCGCCCCGACAGGCCGGCCTCCTGCCAATAGCGGCGCGCGATGGCGTTGTAGTCCCCGGGAATGTCACAGCAGATCAGCGAGCCGTCATCCGGCAATGCCGCTGCCATGCACAGGGCGCTGTAACCGGTGAAGGTGCCGACTTCCAGCACACGTCGGGCACCGGTGAGTTTTACCAGCAAGGCGAGAAACTGCCCCTGCTCCGGTGCCACCTGCCAGCGCGCCATGGGCAGCGCCTGGGTTTCGTCGCGCAAGCGCTTGAGCACCGGCATTTCGCGCAGGGAGACGTCGAGCAGGTACTGATAGAGCGAATCGTCGAGGTTGAGCGTGCGGGCGGTCATGACAACACCCTCTGGCTGCTATGGATTACGCGCCAAATGCTCGGGTTGCAGGACGCGCTTGGCACTCAGGTAGGCTCTCTGCCAATAAGCCTTGGACAAGCTGTCGAGCTTGACCGTGCCACCGGTAGCCGGCGCATGCACGAAGCGCCCTTCACCGACATAAATGCCGGCATGGCTGACCTGGGAACCGCCATTGGTGGCGAAGAAGAGCAGGTCACCGGTTTGCAGGCCTTCCTTGCCGACACTGGCCGCTTGCATGGAAATCATTTCGCGTGTGGTGCGGGGCAGAGCAATACCGGCAACATCACGGTAGACGTAGCCAATCAGCCCACTGCAATCAAAACCGGAGTCCGGCGTGTTGCCGCCCCAGCGATAAGGCGTGCCGACCAGCCCCAACGCGCGAAACAGCACGTCTTGCGCTTCAGGAGAAAATTCCT
This sequence comes from Pseudomonas sp. LBUM1649, assembly GCF_059716155.1. Taxonomy (NCBI): domain Bacteria; kingdom Pseudomonadati; phylum Pseudomonadota; class Gammaproteobacteria; order Pseudomonadales; family Pseudomonadaceae; genus Pseudomonas; species Pseudomonas sp. LBUM1649. The sequence goes on along the minus strand of NZ_CP166807.1, from coordinate 1,766,548 downwards.
GGGAGGAACTGAATACGATGGGCGCGCGAACCACCGGCGCAGGTGGCGGTGTACGGCTGGCACAAGCACTGAGCAGCGCTGCGAACAGCATGATTGCGAGGCGGGCCGACATCGTCATAAGCAGAGCATCCTGATCAGGCTGCGGCTTTTCCTGCGGGAGCGCAGAAAAGAAAACCGCCTGCGGTTTACGCAGGCGGTTTGCCATCATTCATTGATCAGAATTTTAGCGCTTATCAGGCAAACTTCAAGTAAGACTTTAAGTTCGCCTTACGAAATGTGCGCTTACTTGCGAGCAGTGACGATTGGCGTCGCTGCGGGAGCCATGGCGAGAGCACGCTTGGCTTCGATGAAGGTCTTGCTCCAGTAGCTGTCACCGAGGTTATCGATGCGCACACCACCGCTTTTGCGGCTGCTGGAATGGATGAACTGGTTGTCACCCAGGTAGATGCCGGCATGACTGACGCGACCGCGACGACCGTTGGTGGCGAAGAACAGCAGATCACCTGGCTCAAGCTTGCTGCGTGAAACCAGCGGCGCGTCGACGTTGATCATTTCGCGAGTGGAGCGTGGCAAGTTCATGCCCGCTTCTTCACGAAACAGATAACCGATGAAACCGCTGCAATCGAAACCGGCTTCGGAGGTACCGCCGAAACGGTAACGGGTACCGATCAGGGACATGCCGCGTTCGAGGATGCTGTCGGCCAGAACCGGAAGCTGGTACGACTTGCCGTCGGCGAAGCTGGCCAGTTCTTTCTCAGTGGCCGCTTCTTCAAGCTCAAGCGCTTGCTTATAGAGAGCGGAAGACTGGACGGTAACGGAATGTTGAACCTGCTGTTGTTGCGCTTGCTCGGACACTGGCGTGTGGGCAGCGCAACCGAACAACAGGGTAACGAGTGCGAGGGGCACGAGGGGTGCAAAGCGATTTAGCATGGGCACGACCGTGGCTGGATAGTTGTCAAGAGCCGAGACTATGCCCGCTATCATCCTCATTTGCAAATTCAATCGAACTTTTTGTGACTTCTTTGTTCCTCGATAACATCTAAGCGCTAAAGCCCATTCTAGACACTTGCGCAGTTTGCGCCCTGCAGGAAAGCGGATTTTCTGACGCTTGAAATATGTCGAACATCGCTGCAGGCCTTGAATTTACAGGGCCTGGCTACCAGCCCAGCGTCTCTTTGAGGAACGGAATGGTCAGCTTGCGCTGCGCTTGAAGAGAGGCCTGGTCGAGTTGTTCGAGCAGTTCGAACAACGCGCTCATGCTGCGGGTACCGCGGGTCAGGATAAAATGCCCGACTTCGTCGGTCAGGTGCAGGCCGCGACGGGAAGCACGCAGTTGCAGGGCGCGCAACTTGTCTTCGTCGGAGAGTGGGCGCATCTGGAATATCAGCGCCAGGGTCAGGCGCGACTTGAGGTCCGCCAGCTTTACCGGCAGCTCGCGTGGCGAAGTCGAGGCGGCAATCAGCAGACGCCGGCCACTGTCACGCAGTCGGTTGAACAGGTGGAACAACGCTTCTTCCCAGTCAGCCTTGCCTGCCACCGCCTGCAAGTCGTCCAGGCAGACCAGTTCGTATTGCTCGAGGTTGTCGAGAATTTCGATACCGCGATCCATCAACTCGGCCAGCGGCAGGTACACCGCCGTTTCGCCCATCTGTTCGAAACGCAGGCATGCGGCCTGCAACAAATGCGTGCGCCCTACCCCGTGCTTGCCCCAAAGATAAATCAGGCTTTCGGTCCAACCGGCGTCGGCTTCGCACAGCCGCTCGACATAGCCGAGTGCAGCGGCATTGGCGCCTGGGTAGTAGTTGATGAAGGTGGCGTCGTCACGCAGACGCACACCTAGGGGCAGCTGAATCGGTTTCATGCTGACTGAACAGTTCCAAAGGAACCGTTAGTGGCCTCTGTGTAAAGTTTGCGAAGTTTATACCCGTGAAGCCGACCGCACAATGCGACAGACCACAAGCAAAATCAAAGGTTTGCGTTAGCGCACCGGTTTTATGGCAGATTCTTTGGCGCCATGGGCAGCCACCGGGTGTCGATCCGGGCTGCCCGTGCCCCCTTCCTAGGGCTCTGGTTCGTCCACGCCACTGTACATACCGGAATCCTTATACAAATCATGCACATGGCGCAGCAGCACCATGATCACCGCCGCCACTGGCAGTGCCAGCAAAACGCCGGTAAAACCAAACAGTTCGCCCCCGGCCAGAATCGCAAAGATCACCGCCACCGGGTGCAGGCCGATGCGGTCCCCCACCAGCAATGGCGTGAGCACCATACCCTCCAGCGCCTGACCGACCATGAATACCGCAACAATACCCATCATGGGATACAAATCGCCGCCAAACTGGAACAGGCCGGCAATCAGTGCCGCGCCGATACCAACGATAAAGCCCATGTACGGCACAATCGCCGCCAGACCGGCAATCATCCCGATCAACAGCCCCAACTCCAGGCCCACCAGCATCAGACCCGCGGCATAAATCACGCCCAACGCGACCATCACCAGCAATTGCCCGCGGACGAAGGCGCCAAGCACCTCATGGCACTCTTCAGCCAGTGACACTGCGCGCTCTTCACGATCGCGCGGCAGCAGGCTGCGGATCTTGGCCATCATCAGGTCCCAGTCCCGCAGCAAATAGAAACTCACCACCGGAATCAGCACCAGGTTCGCCAGCCAGCCAATCAACGCCAGGCCCGACGCCGTCGCCTGACTCAGCACCACGCCAACGATGTCGGTGGTCTGCCCCATGTGCTCGCTGATCGCGGCCTTGAGCTTGTCGAACTTCCAGAAACCCTCCGACAAGCCAAACTTCGATTGCGCCCATGGCAATGCGGTGTGCTGCAGCCAATCGAGCATCTGCGGCGCCAGCTCATACAAACGGAACAACTGCTTGGCAAGCATCGGCACCAACACTAGCAACAGTGTGGTGAAGATCAAGGTGAACAGGGCAAATACCGCAATCACGCCCCAGGTCCGTGATAGCCCGGCCTTTTCCAGCCGATCCACCAAGGGGTCAAACAGATAGGCCAACAGCAACGCCACCAGGAACGGCGTGAGAATTGGATGCAACAGCCAGACAAACGCGCAGAGCAGGAGCACTCCACCCAACCAGAACCAACGCCGCGTATCGGCCATGAACCACTCCATTGCTTCTATATAAAGAGAGAAATCCTACCAGCGGAAACGCAATTGCGGCGTCGGTGCCGGCGCAGGCACAGGCACAGGCGCTATCGCGGGGACCGTACCACCGACTACAGGCTGGACCGGTACCGCTGGCACCGGTGCGGGCGCCGGCTCCACCGCGACCTCCTGCAACCTGGCCAGCGACAATTGCGCGCGCAATTGATCGGTACTGCCGTTGACCCGATAAAGAATCCGGTCGCCGTCGACACTTTTAGGACGACCGCCGAAAGGCTCCAGCAGACGCCCAAGGGTTGCATAGCGCTCCAGATTCATGCCCTGGACTTCCAGCAACTGCGCGGCCGAACCCCCAGGCTTGGCGACAAATCGCGGTGCCAGTCGCTGGTTGACCGCCAGCATCACCGCGTCCGCCAAAGCGGCTTGATCAGCGCCTTGGGCGGTGCCGGCCTCTTTCTGATCGCCCAGCCACAACTGCCACTTGGCTTGCCACTGTCCGCCCTCTTCACGGGCATGGACCGCCAGCAAGGCATCGGCATTGTAACGCTGCGATGCGCTGCGCAGTGCCGACGGATCGGAACTTTCCAGATTCGGCGCGGTGCCGACGATTTGTTCGTTCAGGTCCGCCAGCGGCAAACGCAGGGGCAAACCACGGTGTTGCGCGGCGCGGCGCAGTGGTGTCGCACCGGCCTGACCATCGCCCACCAGGCTCGCGCCCTCGGTGTAGTCGTTCAACCACCAGCCCAGTATCGACGGCCGATTGGCCCCCCACATCGACAACCCGGCCCGGCGCAAGGCCTGCTCGGTGGTGCCCGGGTCGAAATCGACTTTCAACACTTCCGGGGGGCCTGCCTCGAAGCCATACTGGCTGATGATTTGCTGCGGGTCTTTGCGAATCGCCGCCAGCCCGGGATTCTGTGGCGCCTTGGGATCGCCGGTCAGGCGCAATACCAGCGTATCGAGTGCCCGCTGTGTCGCTTCCTCACGCTCTTGCGGTGACTGGCCGTTGACCGGCTCGCGCACTTTATAAAGGCCTTTGACGGTTTCGGCGTGGCTTACCAGGCTGGCCAGGCTGACCAGTGACAAGCAACCCACAAACAAGAATTTACAAAAACCCATGGAAGATTCCTGAGGACAAAAGCGGCTGGAACAGACCGCATGAAGACGATCGGGCAAGGCTGTGACCATCGCCCGACGCAAAACATTCACACGCCCTGGGTAAGTTTTCGCACTGTGATAACGATAGACGGTTAATGACGACAACCTGTGCAGGCGAGCAGGATGTCATTCACATAGGGCAATGGCGGTTTTTTTCGGCCGATATGCCCCCTGCCGTCGGCCTGAGGATGGCCGCTGCCCTTCAAGCCTGATAAAATCGCGCGCCTTCGCAGACCGGCAACAGCCGGGCACCCTCGAATATCGCGTGAGGCAATCACCTTCGTCGATTTCGGCGGTCCCGCTGGACTCGGTCGTTACCCAGAAATCCCCCCTAAAGGCCTGGATCATGAGCAAGCAACCCTCCCTGAGCTACAAGGACGCCGGTGTAGACATCGACGCCGGTGAAGCATTGGTCGAACGCATCAAGAGCGTCGCCAAGCGCACTGCGCGCCCGGAAGTCATGGGCGGCCTGGGCGGTTTCGGCGCCCTCTGCGAAATCCCGGCTGGCTACAAGCAGCCCGTGCTGGTTTCCGGTACTGACGGCGTCGGCACCAAGCTGCGCCTGGCATTGAACCTGAACAAGCACGACAGCATCGGCATCGACCTGGTTGCCATGTGCGTCAACGACCTGGTGGTGTGCGGCGCCGAGCCGCTGTTCTTCCTCGACTACTACGCCACCGGCAAACTCAACGTCGAAACCGCGACCCAGGTCGTGACCGGCATCGGCGCTGGCTGCGAACTGTCCGGCTGCTCCCTGGTGGGCGGCGAAACTGCTGAAATGCCTGGCATGTACGAAGGCGAAGACTACGACCTGGCCGGCTTCTGCGTCGGCGTCGTGGAAAAAGCCGAGATCATCGACGGTTCCAAGGTCGCTGCCGGCGATGCCCTGCTCGCCCTGCCGTCTTCCGGCCCGCACTCCAACGGCTACTCGCTGATCCGCAAGATCATCGAAGTGTCCGGCGCCGACATCGAGAACATCCAGCTCGACGGCAAGCCGCTGACCGACCTGCTGATGGCCCCGACCCGTATCTACGTGAAGCCGCTGCTCAAGCTGATCAAGGACACCGGCGCCGTCAAAGCCATGGCCCACATCACCGGTGGTGGCCTGCTGGACAACATCCCGCGCGTTCTGCCAAAAGGCGCACAAGCGGTGGTTGACGTGGCGAGCTGGACCCGTCCGGCCGTGTTCGACTGGCTGCAAGAGAAAGGCAACGTCGACGAAAACGAAATGCACCGCGTACTGAACTGCGGCGTCGGCATGGTCATCTGCGTCGCTCAAGAGCACGTCGAAACCGCGCTGAACGTGCTGCGCGAAGCCGGCGAGCAGCCTTGGGTCATCGGTCAGATCGCCACCGCTGCCGAAGGCGCAGCGGCGGTTGAACTGAAGAACCTCAAGGCACACTGATGCAAGAGCAGATGTCCCAGACCTGTGATGTCGTGGTGCTGTTGTCCGGCACCGGAAGTAACTTGCAGGCCTTGATCGACAGCACGCGGACCGGCGACAGCCCGGCCCGCGTCGCTGCGGTGATTTCCAACCGCGCCGACGCTTATGGCCTGCAACGCGCCAGGGACGCGGGTATCGACACCCGCACCCTGGATCACAAGGCTTTCGAAGGCCGCGAGGCCTTCGACGCCGCGCTGATCGAACTCATCGACGCCTTCAATCCCAAACTCGTGGTACTGGCCGGATTCATGCGCATTCTCAGCGCCGACTTCGTACGCCACTACGCGGGTCGCCTGCTCAATATCCATCCCTCGCTGCTACCCAAATACAAAGGGTTACACACTCATCAGCGCGCGCTGGAGGCCGGTGACGCCGAACACGGCTGCTCCGTGCACTTCGTCACCGAGGAACTCGATGGCGGACCACTGGTCGTACAAGCAGTAATACCGGTAGAGTTGCACGACTCGCCGCAGAGCCTGGCGCAGCGGGTCCATGTGCAGGAACACCTGATCTACCCCATGGCCGTACGCTGGTTTGCCGAAGGCCGGCTATCCCTCGGCGAACAAGGTGCTTTACTGGATGGACAGTTGCTTGCGCCCAGCGGCCACTTGATTCGAACCTAGGAGATTTTATGCGTCGCGCCCTGCTCTTCGCTTGTGCTCTGCTCGCCGTGCCCTTCGCACAGGCTGCAGACCTTCAACCTTTCTCCGCCAGCTACACCGCCGACTGGAAGCAGTTGCCCATGAGCGGCACGGCTGAACGCAGCCTGACCAAGGAAGCCAACGGCGTCTGGAAGCTCAACTTCAAGGCTTCGATGATGATCGCCAGCCTGTCCGAAGAAAGCACCCTGACCGTCGACAAGGACACTTTGCTGCCACAGTCCTACCACTTCGAGCGTGGCGGCCTGGGCAAAGCCAAGAAAGCCGACCTGGACTTCGACTGGACCGCCAAGAAGGTTACCGGTACCGATCGTGGTGACGCGGTCAATATCCCGCTCAACCGCGGCATGCTCGACAAATCCACCTATCAGCTGGCGCTGCAGCATGACGTGGCCGCCGGCAAGAAAAGCATGAGCTATCAGGTTGTCGATGATGGCGAAGTCGATACCTATGACTTCCGCGTGCTGGGTTCGGAAAAAGTCGACACCAAGGCTGGCCAGATCGACGCGATCAAGGTCGAACGCGTGCGCGACCCGACACAAAGCAAGCGCATCACCGTGCTGTGGTTCGCCAAGGATTGGGATTATCTGCTGGTTCGCCTGCAACAGGTCGAAACCGACGGTAAGGAGTACAACATCATGCTCCTCGACGGCAAGGTCAACGGCAAGCCTGTCAAAGGCAGCTGATCAGCCACCGCCCATGCGGCAATGCTGTTCACTTAAGCATGGGGTTGTAGTTAAGAACTGGATTGGGGGGATATCCATTCCTGCGGTAACGGCCACTTAGGGTTTCGCCCTTACGGCGAGTCCCTTTTTCAAACGCCAAAAAGGGAACCAAAAGGCTTTGCCCCACCACTCGGTGCCTCGCTGTGGCTCGGCATGCCCTCTCTCCGGCATTGCTCCGTGGGTCGCCGCGATGGGCCATCCCTGGCCCAGCGCGGCTAAACCGGCGTCCTGCCGGTTTACCCACTACGCAATGCCTGCGTTCGGCCATCGTGGTTTAACGGGGCGCTCGCGATCAAAAGCAAAGCGAGGCGGCCTGAGAGCCGACCTGACTTCAAGTGAACACGTTTCCCTGTAGGAGCGATGCTTGCTCGCGATGGACGTCAACGATGACGCGGGGTGTCTGAATACCTGCGTTGCCCATACGTTTTTCGCGAGCAGGCTCGCTCCTACAGGGGGAATACGTGCCCCCAATTAGGTCGGCTGTCAGGCCGCCTCGCGTTTGCTTTGGCTTTTGATTTTCTTGCCCCCTCGAGAGGCTTCGTTCCGGTTCTGCGCAGTGGGTAAACCGCCATGGATGCCGGTTTAGCCGCGCTGGGCCAAGGATGGCCCATCGCGGCGGGCTCTGTAGGAGCGAGCATGCTCGCGAAAAACCTGAGAGCACCGCGGGGTGTCAGGCTCCCCGCGTCATCGTTGACCTCCATCGCGAGCCTGCTCGCTCCTTGTATGTTGACCTTGATTCCATGAGAGAGGTTACGCTCAAGGATTCATTCAACAGCAAGTACGTTTCTGGGGGAGGCCGATCGCTCCTGAAGGCAGGATTTGCTCCTGACCTTGTCTGTAGAGAGGCCCCCCCGCCTCATTGCCCACCACGAAGAGTATCGAGAAGCCGACAAGTCGGACTTCGCATTACAAGGTTGCAGTGGCATGAAGTTCGAGGTCGGGGGAACCAGGTGCAATCTTACCTAAAGCCAAGGAAGTGAAAAGCAATGAATGCGCATGTCGGCATAGATATCAGTGCTCGCAGTTCAGCCATGGGATGGCGGCAGAACGGCAAAGCAGCAGGCAATGGAGACATTCTGCACACGCCCAAAGGTCGCAAGGCCGCTGTGGAAAAGCTGCTACGTCTCAAGCCGCTGAGCGTTGTCATGGAGGCTACCGGTATTTACTACCTGGATCTTGCGATGGAACCCCCGGGAATTGCACGCCGCCGGCTTGCCGGTCTCGGTGATCAACCCCAAAAGCTTCCACAACTTTGCCAAGCTGATGTTGCAAAACAGCAAGACTGACCAGATCGATGCCCAACTGCTGGCCGAATACGGCGAGCGTATGGAGCCTAGGCTGTGGGTCCCGCCCACTGCGGAACAGATGATGCTGCGTGCGATTGGTCGCCACATCAACCGACTGATTGGCCATCGGACGCGAGCCAAGAACGAGCTGCATGCGCTACAAGCGACAGAAACGAGCATCGCACTGCTGATCGAGGATGAGAAAGACGCGATAAGCGCGTTGGACGCTCGAATCGATCGATTAAAACAGGCTGCGCGCGACGCCATCGCCAAATGCCCTGATCTGAGCCTGCAATTTCGCTGCATGATGGCGGCGCCCGGCGTTGGAGAGGCCTCGGCCATCGCCGCACTGGCTGAGCTGACGACCCTTCCAGTGACGCTTAAATCGGCACAGGTAAGCCGCTATGCAGGCCTGGATGTCAGACTGACCCAGTCAGGCACCAGCGTGAACCGGCCAGGACGAATGTCCAAGTGCGGTAATGCTTACTTGCGTGCAGCGATGTTCATGCCGGCGATGACGGCAATCCGTTGTGATGAGAATGTGAAGGCCTTCTACGAGGCACTGGTAGCGCGCGGCAAGAAGAAAATGCAGGCCATCGGCGCGGTCATGCGCAAATACCTAACCGGGTTATGGGCATGCATGCGCTCTGGAGAAGAATTTAATACGGCCAAGCTTTTTAGCAAAAAACATCTCGCGAAAGCTTGACCGTGAACAGAGTATCTACAGGCTTTTCCAAGTGACTCGCTGTAAGAGCGAAACCGCCAGTGGCCCTTACCGCAGCAACGGATATTCACCCAAGCCAAATATGCACCTGCAGCCGCCAACCTAAAGTGAACAGCATTACGTAAATGCGGGGCTTTTTTTGATCTTCAGATTCCCACCGAAAAAAACAGGAACGCACAACAGGCGCAGTGCTCTATACCTTCAAGGTCTTTTTTGATCGAATGACTTTTCCCGTCGCTTGCGAGGTTACCCATGACCGTTACCGTCAACACCGTTTCCGCCGAAGGTTTTCGCCATACCGTGCAGATCGATGACCACGAACTCTTTGCCGATGCCCCGCTATCCGCTGGCGGCGAAGGTTCGGCCCCGGAACCACACGATTACTTCGATGCCGCACTGGGCGCCTGCAAGGCCCTGACCTTGAAGATGTACGCGAAGAAAAAGGACATTCCGCTGACAGGTGTTGGCGTGGAGGTCAAACGCGACAACAGTGAAGAACAGAAAGGTAAATATGTCCTGCATGTGAAACTGACCCTCAAGGGCGTGCTCACCGACGCCCAGCGCGATGAGTTGCACCGTGTAGCCGACCGCTGCCCGGTTCACAAGCTGATGACCAGCAGTGAAGTCAGCATCGAAACCCATCTCTCCGAAGGCGCGTTCAGCCAATAGCGGCAAGGGCTGCGCAAGCGGGTTATGCTCGACCGCATCACCCGCCCAGCCTGGAACGCACCATGAACACTCCGCTCGTGATCCGCCCCCGCGCCGAAGATGTCGAAGGCCAGCCGATTCTTCGCCCGTTGCCATCAGCCAAATGCCGCAATGTCGGGCCCTTCGTGTTTTTCGACCACATGCTGCAAACCCGCTACGCCGCGGGAGAAGGCATGAACATTCGCCAGCATCCGCACATCGGTCTCTCCACCCTCACCTACCTCTTTGAAGGCCAGTTGCAGCACAAGGACAGCCTCGGCTCGGATCAGGTGGTCAATGCCGGTGATGTCAGCTGGATGACCGCTGGTAGCGCGATCGCCCATGTCGAGCGCACACCCGCAGCGCTAAAAGAAAGCGGCTTCACGATGCACGGCTTGCAGATCTGGCTGGCGTCGCCAAAAGACCAGGAACAGGGCCCAGGTCACTACAGTCACCACCCGGCGACCACCTTGCCGGTCAGCGAAAACCTCGGGGTGAAGATCCGCATGATCGCAGGCTCAGGCTTTTGCCTGGAATCGCCAGTGCCGGTACTGTCTGCGACGCTGTATGCCGAATTGAACCTGCAAACGGCGACGACCTTGCTGATCCCCACCGAGCATGAAGAGCGCGCGCTGTATGTGTTGAGCGGTGAAGTGCAGCTGGATGGCGAGGCGGTAGAACCGCATTCGCTGGTGGTGTTGCCGCCCGGGGAAGAGATGACATTGTTCGCCGAGAGCGACTGTCATGCGGTGTTGTTCGGTGGCGCGCCGCTGGATGGACCGCGACGGATCAACTGGAATTTCGTGGCCAGCGACCCGGCATTGATTGACGAAGCGCGCAGGCGCTGGGCGGCCGGGGATTGGCCGACGGTGCCCGGGGAAGTTGAGAGGATTGAATTGCCAAGTGGACGAAACGAGCCAACCCCGCTGTGATGATGATCGTTCCCACGCTCTGCGTGGGAATGCAGCCCGGGACGCTCCGCGTCCCTGCCGAAGCGGACGCAGAGCGTCCAATGAGGCATTCCCACGCAGAGCGTGGGAACGATCGGACTTCGGGGCAATCAGCCCTTGAACACTTCATCCAGCAGGTTGTGCATCGACGTGAACGCCCTGGCGGCAACCTTGGCGTCATACATCATCATCCCCGGCACATTGGCGTGCGGATCTGTGAACGAATGGAACGCGCCGCCGTAGCTCAGCAGCTGCCAATCCACACCGGCGGCATTCATTTCATCTTCAAACGCCGGCAGTTGCTCTTTGGGCACCAATGGATCCGAACCGCCATGCAGCACCAGCACCGAACCCTTGATGTTTTTCGCATCGTTGACGTCTGGCGTATCAAGGGTGCCGTGGAACGACACCGCCGCCTTCACTGGCGCACCCGTTCGGGCGAACTCCAGTGCGCAGCAACCACCGAAACAGAAACCGAAGGTGGCCAGCTTCGACGTATCGACGGCTGCCTCACCCTGGCTTTGCAACTGCTCGAACGCCACTTGCATGCGCTTGCGCAGCAACGGCCGGTCATTCTTCAGCGGCATCATTGCCGCACCTGCCTCATCGTTGTTCTGCGGACGCACCGATTGGCCGTAGAGGTCCGCGATCAGCACCACATAGCCCTTGGCCGCGACCGACTTGGCGATCTCCTCGGCACCGGCACCCACGCCCATCCAGTTCGGTGCCATCAACAAACCCGGACGCGGGCCCTTGTGGTCAGCGTCGAAGGCCACGCGGCTTTCGTAGGGCTGGCCGTCAATCTGATAGGCAACAGAACGTACAGTGATTTGGCTCATTTCTGACTCCTGATTTTTAAACACCAGAATGAAAAAACCCGCCGAAGCGGGTTTTTCTACAACGCCGTTAAGCCGACAGCTCAACCAGCAGCTTGTTCAGACGGCGCACATAGGCCGCCGGGTCTTTCAAGCTGTCGCCGGCCGCCAGGGCCGCCTGATCGAAGAGGATGTGCGACAGATCGCCGAAGCGCTCGTCGCTCTGCTCGTTGTCGAGCTTCTCGATCAGTGGGTGAGCCGGGTTGAATTCGAAGATCGGTTTCGAATCCGGAACCTTCTGCCCGCTGGCTTCGAGGATCTGACGCATCTGCAAGCCCAGGTCCTGCTCGCCGATGGCCAGGATCGCCGGGGAATCGGTCAAGCGATGGGAAACCCGCACTTCAGCAACGGATTCGCCCAGCGCAGTCTTCAGACGCTCGACCAGACCTTCTTTGGACTTGGCGACTTCTTCCGCGGCTTTCTTGTCCTCTTCCGAGTCCAGGTTGCCCAGGTCCAGATCACCGCGCGCCACGTCGACAAAGCTCTTGCCGTCGAAATCGCTGAGGTAGCTCATCAGCCATTCGTCGATACGGTCAGTCAACAGCAGCACTTCGATGCCTTTCTTGCGGAAGACTTCCAGGTGCGGGCTGTTCTTGACCTGCGCGTAGGTTTCGCCGGTCAGGTAGTAAATCTTGTCCTGACCTTCCTTGGCGCGTGCCAGGTACTCGGCCAGGCCGACAACCTGTTCGCCGTCATCACCATTGGTCGATGCGAAACGCAACAGGCCGGCGATTTTCTCTTTGTTGGCGAAGTCTTCTGCCGGGCCTTCTTTCATGACCTGGCCGAAGTTTTTCCAGAAGCCTTGGTATTGCTCTGGCTCGTTCTTCGCCAGTTTTTCCAGCATGTCCAGAACGCGCTTGGTAAGCGCCGACTTCATGGAGTCGATAATCGGGTCTTTCTGCAGGATTTCCCGCGACACGTTCAGCGACAGGTCGTTGGAATCGACCACGCCTTTGATGAAGCGCAGGTACAGCGGCAGGAACGATTCGGCCTGATCCATGACGAATACGCGCTGTACGTACAGCTTCAGGCCTTTCGGCGCTTCACGCTGGTACAGGTCGAATGGAGCACGGGCCGGCACGTACAGCAGCGAGCTGTATTCCAGCTTGCCTTCGACCTTGTTGTGGCTCCAGCTCAGCGGGTTTTCGAAATCGTGGGCGATGTGCTTGTAGAACTCCTGGTATTCCTCGTCCTTGATTTCGGTACGCGGACGCGTCCACAGAGCGCTGGCGCGGTTGACGGTTTCCCACTCAACGGCTGGCTTCTCCTCGCCTTCAACGGCTGCCATTTCTTTCGGCAACTCGATCGGCAAAGCGATGTGGTCGGAGTACTTCTTGATGATGTTGCGCAGGCGCCAGCCATCGGCGAACTCGTCTTCACCGGATTTCAGGTGCAGGACGATACGCGTGCCTCGATCGGCCTTCTCGATGGTTGCGACTTCGAAATCGCCCTCACCTTTGGACGACCAATGCACGCCTTCGCTGGTATCGCTGCCGGCACGACGGCTGAACACGTCGACTTTGTCGGCGACGATGAAGGCAGAGTAGAAACCAACACCGAACTGACCGATCAGGTGCGAGTCCTTCTTCTGGTCGCCCGTCAGGTGCTTCATGAAATCGGCGGTACCGGATTTGGCGATGGTGCCCAGGTGGGTGATCGCGTCTTCACGGCTCATGCCGATGCCGTTGTCTTCGAGGGTGACGGTTTTAGCGTCCTTGTCGAAGCTCACACGGATTTTCAGTTCGGCGCCACCTTCCAGCAATTCAGGCCTGGACAGCGCTTCGAAGCGTAATTTGTCTACAGCGTCAGAGGCGTTCGAGATCAGTTCGCGAAGGAAAATTTCCTTGTTGGAATACAGCGAATGGATCATGAGGTGCAGCAGTTGCTTCACCTCGGTCTGGAAGCCCAGGGTTTCCTTTTGAGTTTCCACACTCATGGTCATCAAACTCCAATCAGATGGCATAAGCCACGACCTTGAGGGTCGGCGGCGGGTTGTCATCAGAGTTGGGGGCTCCATTCAGGATTTCAAGGGCTCATCGAGTTTGAAATGCGCCCGGGCCGTGGCAATGGGTTCGGCTTCAGTGCTTTGCCACGCGGTAATCGCCACGTTGGCGACCCGGCGACCCTGGCGACATACCTGGCAGCGAGCCCAGGTATCACGAAACTGCCCGGCGCGCAGGTAATCGAGGGAGAAGTCGATGATCTTCGGTATGCCCGGCGAACCGGTAGCCACCAGCAGGTGCAGCGCGGCGGACAACTCCATGAAACCGGCAATCACGCCGCCATGGATGGCCGGCAATAAAGGGTTGCCAATGTTGTCCTTGTTGGCCGGCAGGCGAAACAGCAACTCATCCCCCACCCGCGAGCATTCCACGCCAATCAATCTGGCGTAGGGGATCAAGTTCAACAGCGGGGCGTACTCGCCCTGCTCATGGGCCTGTTGCAGTTGTTCCTTGAACGACTCGCTCATTTCGCACCTCCGGCGATGGCGCCGCCAAAACCTTTGGTGCCTTTGATGCCTTTGCCCATGCGCATAAACGTGCCCACGACATGGGCTATGGGCTGCTCGGGATCATCCTGATAGGCAAAGCCGCGGGCAAAGATCACGTCGGTGGTCACCCGGTAGCACTGGGCAAAACCGTAGACATCCTTATGCGGTTCGGCAGCGTGCATGTAGTCGATGCGCAAGTCGAGGGTCGGGCAGACTTCGAACTCCGGCAGCACGCAGAGGGTAGACATGCCACAAGCGGTGTCCATCAATGTGGTCAGCACGCCGCCGTGAATCACGCCAGTCTGGGGGTTGCCGACGATCTGCGGGCTGTAGGGCAGCACCACCGTGAGCCCTTCGGCACTGGCGCTGTGAACTCGCAAACCGAGCACCTGACAATGTCGCAGTGCCGACAGAAATCGGGTCGCACGCTCAAAAACGGGGTTTTCGGCCATTTGATAAAGACTCTTGTTTATAGTTATTCAATGTAGTCGAGGTGCGGGTAAAAGTTCCGCGTTAGAACAAACTTATATATCTGACGGATTTGTGGAACTTAACCCTGATGGCTGTGCTCTTAAGGCCAGTAGATAATTTTCCATAAGGAGAAACACCCCATGCGTAAGACTTTAGCTATTGCCTTGATGTTGACCGCTTCCCTCGGTCTCGCTGCCTGCGATAAAAAATCCGAGGACAAAGCTCAAGATGCTACCCAACATGCTGAGCAAGCACAGGAAAAAATGAGCGAAGCTCAGGATAAAGTGAACGAAGCGGCGAAAGAAAACGCCGAAGCTGCCAAAGCTCAGGCTGAATCGAACGAAGCAGCAGCAAAAGAAGCCGCACCTAAAAACTGATTCGGTTTTTAGCGTGAAAAAGAAAACCCGCCAAGTGCGGGTTTTCTTTTATCTGCGATTTACTCCCTAGAGCAAAATCGTTCGAAAAGTCGGACTAATCATCAGCAACAACGAGCAGATTAAACCCACCAGCCAAACCAGGCTGCGCTGCCAGGCCAGATCCTTCCAATAACACACCAGGTAGATAACGCGCGCGATCAAAAAGATGATCGCCAGCAAGTCGATGAGCCATCCCGCCGTTTGCGTGGTGTGGGCCATCAAAACACCCACTGCAAACAATATGAAGGCTTCGAAGCTGTTCTGATGGGCCCCGACCGCGCGCGCGCCCAGACCTGTAAGTTGCGCCTGCTGTTGGCGCGGCAGGTGATTGTTGTAACCGCCCTGCTCTTTCATGGCCGTGGTCACGGGCATGCGCGCCACGTAAATCAGCACGGCACTGATAAACACACACCAGAATGGAATACTCATCAAGCGGCCTCTTTATTCACCTCGGGCAATGGCGCCTCTGTAGGGGTATAGACCATCACGTCAAGAACGTCGGAGTGAAACTCGCGGCGGTACAACACGAACACGACACCGGCACTCATCAACATGAACAACCAGGGGCTGACGAACCAGGCCAGCATGGTCATGCCGAAATAGTAAGAACGCAGACCGAAGTTGAACTGGTTGGCGGCCATGGAAATAACCCGGGCTGCACGGTTGGCAAAGGCTTTGCGCTCCTGCTCCGACACATGACGCTCACCGACCATGGGAGCCGAGCCCACCAGAATGGCCGCGAAGTTGTACTGACGCATGCACCAGCTGAACGTGAAGAACGCATAGACGAATACCAGTGCCAGGCACAACAACTTGATTTCCGACATACCCTGGGACGCCTGTTGCACCATCGGGATATCCGCCAGCAACGACACCGCCCTTTCCGACGCCCCGAGCACCGTGAGAATGCCGGCCAGGATAATCAGGGTGCTGGAGGCAAAGAACGACGCATTGCGCTCCAGGTTGCCGATCACGCTGGCATCGGCTATGCGGTTGTCACGCAGCAGCATGCGGCGCATCCAGTCTTCGCGGTACAGATGCAGCACGCTGGCCAGGCAGGCTGTGTCACGGCCCTTCCAGGTCGCATAGCGGGTGTAACCGCCCCAGCAGATGACGAACCAGATGGCAGCGAGGATGTGGATCAGGTTGGCTTGGATGAACGACATGCAATTCCCTGTGAGACGTTGGCATAGATGATCCCTGTAGGAGCAAGGCTTGCCCGCGATGGGGGTGTGTCAGTCAACAAACATACCGAATGCTATACCGCCATCGCGGGCAAGCCTTGCTCCTACAGGTAGTGGTTCGACGTTAGCTCAACGGAAAAGACACCGCATCTCTCACAAAAAAATGCCCCGTATCGATTGATACGGGGCATTTCGGTATTGCTCACTGGCCCGCTTGTGACGGGCCGGTAAAGCTTAAGCCAGCGCTTCTTCGCGCTTGCCCAGCATACGGTCGCAAACCACGGCGACCACCAGGGTCATCACCGAGGGCACCAGCCATGCCAGACCCTGCTCACTCAACGGCAAGTGGGCCAGTTGCGACGGCATCCACTCCGCCAGACCAGCGCCCTTGAGAGCATCGATCAGGCCGAAGATGAACGACACCAGCATTACCGGGCCGACAATGCGCCCCTGTTCATGCCAGAAGTCCTTGCAGAAGCTCAGGGCCACCAGGGCGATGCACGGCGGGTAGATCGCGGTCAGTACCGGGATCGAGAACGCGATCAGATTGGTCAGGCCCAGGTTGGACACCAGCAGGGAGAATGCCGCGAGGATGATCACCAGCGTCTTGTAGGACAGTGGCAGCACACGGCTGAAGTACTCGGCGCAGGCGCAGGTCAGGCCGACCGCAGTCACCAGGCACGCCAGGGAAATCAGCACCGCAAGGAATCCGCTGCCCAGGGAACCGAAGGTGTGCTGTACGTAGGCGTGCAAGACCGCCGCGCCGTTGGTAGCGCCAGCCGCCACTTCATGGCTGCCCGAACCCAGGCGGAACAGGCTGACGTAGACCAGTGCCAGGCCGACACCGGCGATCAAACCGGCGATGATCGCGTAACGAGTGATCAGCGCTGGCGACTCGACGCCGCGGGAGCGAATGGCATTGACGATGACGATGCCGAACACCAGTGCACCGAGGGTATCCATGGTCAGGTAACCATTGATGAAGCCTTGGGAGAACGGCGCCGCCACGTATTCGGGCGTGGCATGGCCAATGTCACCCGCTGGCAAAGCGAAAGCGGCGATGCCGAGAGCGGCCAGGGCGATGATCTTCAACGGTGCGAGGAAACGTCCTACGGTATCCAGCAAACGGCCCGGGTACAGCGAGATGAAGAACACCACCAGGAAGTACACCGAACTGTAGAGGAACAACGCCAGCGGGCTTTCGCCGGTCAATGGCGCCAGGCCGACTTCGAACGACACGGTAGCGGTACGCGGCGTCGCGAACAGCGGGCCAACGGCGAGGTAGCACGCCGCTGCCAGCAAGCCACCGGCAATTTTGCCGATCGGACTGCTCAACGCATCCATGGCACCGCCGACCTTGGCCAGGGCCACGACGGTGACCACGGGCAGACCGACTGCAGTGATCAGAAAGCCCAGCGCCGCCATCCAGACGTGAGGCCCGGACTGCAAACCGACGATAGGCGGGAAGATGATGTTGCCAGCCCCGACGAACAGGGCAAACGTCATAAAACCAAGTGCCAGGATGTCCTGGCCTTTCAACACTTTCATTAAGGAAATACCACACTACTGAATCGGAATTTAGAGAGGGATTTCCCTATGGGTGAGGGAAATGCTGTCGGTCCGTATGGGACCAACCCTTTTAGCGCGTTGCAGCCTTGTGGGCCGCGGACGCAAAAATGGCGCGTAGCCTAACGAATTTGGGCGACAAACGCACTGTTTGAGGGCGAACTATCCGATACACGCCATATCCATGTCGCGTTTACATATCTAATTTACTAGCACTAACCCCTGTGGCGAGGGGATTTATCCCCGCTCGGCTGCGCAGCAGTCGTCAAACCAGTAATGCTGGTATACCTGATGTACCACATGTGATGGTTCTGAGGCCGCTTCGCGACCCAACGGGGATAAATCCCCTCGCCACAAAAGCCCTGCATTTCTCATACGCCGGAAATGACAAAGGCCACCCGAAGGTGGCCTTTGTTTGGTGAAGCGTCAGCTAAGCGCGAGGCTTACTTGACAGCCCAACCAGTCAGCTCGGACAAAGCCTTGCCGATGTCTGCCAGCGAACGCACGGTTTTAACGCCTGCGTCTTCCAGGGCAGCAAACTTCTCGTCTGCAGTGCCTTTACCGCCAGAGATGATTGCGCCAGCATGGCCCATGCGCTTGCCCGGAGGAGCAGTCACACCAGCGATGTAGGAAACAACCGGCTTGGTCACGTGTGCCTTGATGTAGGCAGCCGCTTCTTCTTCAGCCGAACCGCCGATCTCACCGATCATCACGATCGCTTCGGTCTTCGGGTCTTCCTGGAACAGCTTCAGGATGTCGATGAAGTTCGAACCCGGGATCGGGTCACCACCGATGCCGACGCAAGTCGACTGACCGAAACCGGCGTCAGTAGTCTGCTTCACAGCTTCGTAGGTCAGGGTGCCGGAACGGGAAACGATACCGACCTTGCCTGGCAAGTGAATGTGACCTGGCATGATGCCGATCTTGCATTCGCCTGGGGTGATAACGCCTGGGCAGTTAGGGCCGATCAGGATTACACCCAGCTCGTCGCACTTAACTTTAGCGTCCAGCATGTCCAGGGTAGGAATGCCTTCGGTGATGCACACGATCAGCTTGATGCCGCCGAAAGCCGCTTCCAGGATCGAATCTTTGCAGAAAGGAGCCGGAACGTAGATCACGCTGGCGGTGGCGCCAGTGGCAGCTACTGCGTCTTTAACGGTGTTGAACACTGGCAGGCCCAGGTGCTCGGTGCCGCCTTTACCAGGAGTTACACCACCAACCATCTTGGTGCCGTACTCGATGGCTTGCTGGGTGTGGAAACTACCTTGCGAACCGGTAATACCCTGGCAGATAACTTTGGTGTCTTTATTGATCAGGACGCTCATTATTTGCCCTCCGCAGCTTTGACAACTTGTTGAGCAGCGTCGGTCAGGCTGGTAGCAGCGATGATGTTCAAACCGCTTTCTGCCAGTACTTTAGCGCCCAGCTCAGCGTTGTTGCCTTCAAGGCGAACAACAACCGGGATTTTCACGCCGACTTCTTTCACTGCACCGATGATGCCTTCGGCAATCATGTCGCAACGAACGATGCCGCCGAAGATGTTAACCAGTACTGCAGCGACGTTGGTGTCGGACAGAATGATCTTGAACGCTTCGGTAACGCGTTCTTTGGTAGCACCGCCGCCCACGTCGAGGAAGTTGGCTGGTTTGCCGCCATGCAGGTTGACGATGTCCATGGTACCCATGGCCAGGCCAGCACCGTTGACCATGCAACCGATGTTGCCTTCCAGCGCTACGTAGTTCAGTTCGAACTTGGCAGCGTGCGCTTCGCGCGGATCGTCTTGCGACGGATCGTGGAAAGTCTTCAGCTTAGGCTGACGGTACATGGCGTTGGCGTCGATGTTGATCTTGGCATCGAGGCAATGCAGATCGCCGTCAGCCTTGATCACCAGCGGGTTCACTTCCAGCAGGGCCAGGTCGTGATCCTTGAACAGCTTGGCCAGACCTACGAAGATCTTGGCGAACTGAGCAACTTGCTTACCTTCCAGACCCAGCTGGAATGCCAGCTCGCGACCCTGGAATGGCTGAGCGCCAACCAGTGGATCGATAGTGGCTTTCAGAATTTTTTCTGGAGTGTCGTGAGCGATTTTCTCGATGTCCACGCCACCTTCGGTGGAAGCCATGAACACGATACGACGGCTCGAACGGTCAACGACAGCGCCCAGGTACAGCTCTTTAGCGATATCAGTGCACGATTCAACCAGGATCTTGGTGACTGGCTGACCATTGGCATCAGTCTGGTAAGTCACCAGACGCTTGCCCAGCCACTGCTGTGCGAATGCCTTGGCGTCTTCTTTGCTGCGAACCAGCTTGACGCCGCCCGCTTTACCGCGACCACCGGCGTGGACCTGGGCTTTGACAACCCACTCGCTGCCGCCGATTTTGTCGCAAGCTTCTGCTGCTGCTTCCGGGGTGTCTACCGCGTAACCAGTGGAAACTGGCAGGCCGTACTCAGCGAACAGCTGCTTACCCTGATACTCGTGAAGATTCATGCTTATTACCGTCTTCGTTAGGTACTGCGCATTCGGTGCTGCACTCATTCAAGTGCCGCACCACCTGTGACTGCTGCTTGCATAGCCTTTCCGGACAACCGGTGCAGCTATGCAAGACTGCGTCCAGCGGATATTCCGCGGTGAGTCTTGCATGCAAGGCTCACGACGGGCCATTCCGCCGTGGTTTCTTATTGTCTTAACGCTTCTTGCGGTTGGCGATGTGGATGGCGCCGCCATTCACTGCCAAAGCAGCTTCGTGCAAGGCTTCAGACAGGGTCGGATGGGAGAAAACCATCATGCCCAGGTCTTCAGCGCTGGTGCCGAATTCCATACCGATTGCGCCCTGTTGAACCAGTTCCGCAGCGCTTGGGCCAATCACGTGGACGCCCAGTACGCGGTCTGTCTTGGCATCTGCGATGACCTTGACGAAACCACCGGTGTCATTGGCAGCCATGGCACGGCCGGAGGCTGCAAACGGGAAGGTGCCGACGTTAACTTCAACGCCTTCAGCTTTCAAGGCCTGCTCGGTTTTACCAACCCACGCGATTTCCGGGTGAGTATAAATAACCGAAGGGATCAAATCATAGTTCATCTGGGCCTTGTGGCCCTTGATGCGCTCGACAACCATGATGCCCTCTTCCGACGCTTTGTGCGCCAGCATCATGCCGCGAACCACGTCACCAATGGCGTAGACGCCCGGCACAGTGGTGGCGCAGTGATCATCGACGTGCACGAAACCGCGCTCGTCCAGGGTCACGCCGCAGTCGGCAGCCAACAGATCAGTGGTCACAGGTCGGCGACCAACGGCTACGATCAGCTTGTCGAAAGTGATGTTCTGTTCGCCCTTGGCATCGGTGTAGTTCACCACGACTTCGTCGCCGTTCACTTTGGAACCGGTCACGCGAGCGCCCAGCTTGATGTCCAGGCCCTGTTTGGTCAGGGTTTTCAGCGCTTCCTTGGAAACAGCGGCGTCAGCTGCCATCAGGAAAGTGTCCAGGGCTTCCAGGACAGTCACTTCTGCACCCAGACGCGACCAGACCGAACCCAGTTCCAGACCGATCACGCCAGCGCCGATCACGCCCAGACGTTTTGGTACCGATTGGAATTCCAGGGCGCCAGTCGAATCGACGATCACATTCTGGTCGACCGGAGCCGGTGGAATGTCGATCGGACGCGAACCTGGAGCCAGGATCACGTTTTCGGCTTCGATGATTTCTACCGAACCGTCAGGCTTGGTGACTTCGACTTTCTTGCCGGCCAGCAGCTTGCCGTGACCCTGAATGGAAGTCACACCGTTGGCTTTGAACAGGGTTGCAACACCGGAGGTCAGGCCTTTGACGATGGTGGCTTTACGGCCGACCATTGCTGGCACGTCCATGGTCACGCCAGCGTGGTTGATACCGTGGATCGCGAAGCCTTCTTTGGCTTCCTTGTACTTCCAGGAGCTGTCCAGCAGCGCCTTGGACGGAATGCAGCCGACGTTCAGGCAAGTACCGCCCAGAGCCAGTTTGTCATCCTTGTCGGTGTACTTCTCGATGCAGGCGGTCGAAAGACCCAGCTGTGCGGCCTTGATGGCAGCCACATAGCCGCCAGGGCCAGCGCCGATCACTACTACGTCAAATTTCTGCGACATTCAAAAAATCCTCTTTAGCGAAAAGCTTGAAGCCGCAAGCTGCAAGCCAGGCCGCGGGTTTTCCGACAGCCCGGTTTGCAGCTCGTGGCTGCTTCGATCAGATATCCAGCAACAGACGAGCCGGATCTTCCAGCAGGTTCTTGATGGTCACCAGGAAAGTCACAGCTTCTTTGCCATCGATCAGACGGTGATCGTAGGACAGTGCCAGGTACATCATCGGACGGATAACGACCTGACCGTTGATGGCCATCGGACGCTGGATGATGTTGTGCATGCCCAGGATGGCTGCTTGTGGCGGGTTGACGATCGGGGTCGACATCATCGAACCGAAGGTACCGCCGTTGGTGATGGTGAAGGTACCACCGGTCATTTCGTCCATCGACAGTTTGCCGTCGCGGGCTTTCTTGCCGAAGGTGGCGATGCCGCCTTCGATTTCAGCCAGGCTCATCAGTTCGGCGTTACGCAGAACCGGTACAACCAGGCCGCGATCGCTGGAAACTGCAACGCCGACGTCAGCGTAGCCGTGGTAAACGATGTCGCCGCCGTCGATCGAGGCGTTGACAGCCGGGAAGCGTTTCAGCGCTTCGGTGGCCGCTTTCACGAAGAACGACATGAAGCCCAGGCGCACGCCGTTGTGGGACTTCTCGAACAGGTCTTTGTACTTCGAACGCAGGGCCATGACTTCGGTCATGTCGACTTCGTTGAAAGTGGTCAGCATCGCCATGTTCGACTGAGCTTCGACCAGACGCTTGGCAACGGTGGCCCGCACGCGGGTCATCGGTACGCGCTTCTCGATGCGATCGCCAGCAGCGAACACCGGAGCAGCAGCGGCAGGTGCGGCGGCCTTGGCAGGCGCAGCAGCCGGGGCGGCTTTCTTGGCAGCAACGGCTGCAACCACGTCTTCCTTGGTCACGCGACCGCCTTTGCCGGTGCCGGCAACGGAAGCGATGTTGATGCCGTTTTCTTCAGCCAGCTTGCGCGCAGCCGGTGCAGCAACAGGATCGTCTTCGCCTTCGGCAGCAGGGGCACCAGCCTGAGCAGCGGCGGCGGGAGCAGCAGCGGCTGGAGCGGCAGCAGCGCCGCCCTCAACGATCGAGCCCAGCACTTCGTCGGACAGAACGGTGTCGCCTTCGTTCTTGACGATAGCGCCCAGCACGCCGTCAGCGGTAGCCAACACTTCGAGTACGACTTTATCGGTTTCGATGTCGACGATCAGTTCGTCGCGCTTGACCGCGTCGCCCGGTTGCTTGTGCCAGGTGGCAACGGTGCCATCGGCAACCGATTCCGGGAAAGTGGGGGCTTTGATTTCGATAGCCATTATCTGTGGGTCCTTAAATTCGGTTTCAGGTGCGCGAAGGCGTTAAACAGTAAAGGCGTCTTGCAGCAGTTTTTCCTGCTGCTCAGCGTGCATCGATGCGTAACCGCATGCCGGTGCAGCAGAAGCCTCACGGCCCGCGTACTCGAGTACGAGAGACTTGTTGAGGTTGCTGATGCTGCGACGCATGTGGTGTTGGCTGCAGTACCACGCGCCCTGGTTCATCGGCTCTTCCTGGCACCAGACGGCATGCTTGGCGTTGGTGTAAGGCGCCAGGACTTCTTTCAAGTCGTCCTCAGGGAATGGGTACAGCTGCTCGATACGCACGATGGCGATGTCTTCACGACCTTCGGCACGGCGTTTTTCCAGCAGGTCGTAGTAGACCTTGCCGCTACACAGGACAACGCGATCGACCTTTGTCGGGTCTTGGACGTCGATTTCCGGGATTACGGTCTGGAACGAACCTTCGGCCAGATCTTCCAGGGTCGAGATGGCCAGTTTGTGACGCAGCAGCGACTTCGGAGTCAGAACGATCAATGGCTTGCGCAGCGGGCGAATCACCTGACGACGCAGCAAGTGGTAGATCTGGGCCGGCGTAGTCGGTACCGCTACCTGAATGTTGTGCTCGGCGCACAGCTGCAGGTAACGCTCCAGACGAGCCGAGGAGTGCTCCGGCCCCTGACCTTCATAACCGTGCGGCAGCAGCATGGTCAGACCGCAAAGACGGCCCCACTTGTGCTCGCCACTGGTGATGAACTGGTCGATAACCACCTGGGCACCGTTGGCGAAGTCGCCGAACTGGGCTTCCCAGATCACCAGCGCATCAGGCGTGGTGGTCGAGTAACCGTATTCGAACGCCAGTACGGCTTCTTCGGACAGGAACGAATCGTACATGTCGAAACGTGGCTGACCGTCGTACAGGTTTTGCAACGGGATGTAGGTGCCCGCGTCTTTCTGGTTGTGCAACACGGCATGACGGTGCGAGAACGTACCGCGGCCGATGTCCTGGCCGGTCATGCGGATCGGGTGACCTTCGAACGCCAGGGTCGCGTACGCCATGGTTTCGGCGTAACCCCAGTTTATCGGCAGGCCGCCGGCTTGCATCTTCTGACGGTCTTCGTAGATCTTCGCAACCTGGCGCTGAACCACGAAGCCATCCGGGATTTCCAGCAGCTTGGCGGACAGTTCCTGCAAGGTTTTCAGATCGAAGCGAGTGTCGTGACGCGCGGTCCAGGCGTGGCCCAGATACGGGCGCCAGTCCACGAACAACTCTTTGTTCGGCTCTTTGACCAGGCTTTTCACGACGTGCAGACCGTTGTCCAGCGCGCTGCGATATTCGTCGACCTTGGCCTGAACACGCTCTGCGTCGAGTACACCGCCCTGGGTCAGACGATCGGCATACAGCTCACGGGTGGTGCGCTGCTTGGTGATCTGCTGGTACATCAGGGGCTGGGTGCCGCTTGGCTCGTCGGCCTCGTTGTGGCCGCGACGACGGTAGCAGACCAGATCGATCACTACGTCGCGCTTGAACTGCATGCGGTAGTCGATGGCCAGCTGGGTCACGAACAACACGGCTTCCGGATCATCACCATTCACATGGAGGATCGGCGCCTGGATCATCTTCGCGACGTCGGTGGCGTACTCGGTGGAACGCGAGTCCAACGGGTTGCTGATGGTGAAACCGACCTGGTTGTTGATCACGATGTGCACGGTACCGCCGGTCTTGAAACCGCGGGTCTGCGACATCTGGAAGGTTTCCATCACCACGCCTTGACCGGCGAATGCCGCGTCACCGTGGATGGAGATCGGCAGGACCTTCTCACCAGTCAGGTCGTTACGACGATCCTGACGGGCGCGAACCGAACCCTCGACCACCGGGGAAACGATTTCCAGGTGGGACGGGTTGAACGCCATGGCCAGGTGAACTTCACCGCCGGTGGTCATTACGTTGGACGAGAAGCCCTGGTGGTATTTAACGTCACCGGAACCCAGCTCGACCTTCTTCTTGCCTTCGAACTCGTCGAACAGCTCGCGCGGGTTCTTGCCGAAGGTGTTGACCAGCACGTTGAGACGACCACGGTGGGCCATGCCGATGACGATTTCCTTGGTGCCGTAGGAACCGGAACGCTGGATCAGCTCGTCGAGCATCGGAATCAGGCTCTCGCCGCCTTCCAGGCCGAAACGCTTGGTACCCGGGTATTTGGTGCCCAGGTATTTTTCCAGGCCTTCACCGGCGGTCACGCGCTCGAGCAGGTGGCTCTTGATGTCGGCGGAGTACGTCGGACGGCCACGCACGCTTTCCAGACGCTGCTGGAACCACTGGCGCTGCTCGGAATCGGTGATATGCGTAAACTCAGCGCCGATGGTGCGGCAATATGTCTGCTGCAACGCTTCGTGAATTTCGCGTAGGCTCGCTTCCTCTTTGCCGATGAACAGGTCGCCGGCACGGAAGGTCGTATCAAGATCGGCATTGGTCAAGCCGTAATGATTGATCGACAGGTCTGCAGGTGCAGGACGCTGCCACAGCCCCAGCGGGTCAAGCTGGGCTGCCTGGTGGCCACGCATACGGTAGGCCTGGATCAATCGCAGCACTTCAACTTGCTTCTTCTCGTGCTCACTGCTCACGCTGCCGGCGGAAACCGGTTGGGCGCGGCGCTGGTTCTTTGCCAGCAAGACGAAATGATCGCGAATTGTGGAGTGCGAAACATCGGTGGCAGAGTTGCCGTCAGCAGGCAACTTCTGGAAGTAGGTGCGCCACTCTTCTGGCACAGCGTTAGGGTCGTGCAGGTAGAGCTCGTAGAGCTCTTCCACATAGGCAGCGTTACTACCGGATAGGTAGGCGCTGTTCCACATGCGCTGCATCACGCTTTCTTGCATGCTTG
The DNA here is from genome assembly GCF_059716155.1 of Pseudomonas sp. LBUM1649. Taxonomy (NCBI): domain Bacteria; kingdom Pseudomonadati; phylum Pseudomonadota; class Gammaproteobacteria; order Pseudomonadales; family Pseudomonadaceae; genus Pseudomonas; species Pseudomonas sp. LBUM1649. The sequence continues at coordinate 1,740,455 of NZ_CP166807.1, read as the reverse complement.
GTCACCCTCGGTTAGGGGAACACCACCGGTGTCGACACCGAGCAAACTTGCAGAAGTCCGAATGCAGCGACCAAAACAAGCCACTAGGATCACACTGATAGTCCGGGTACCAGCCCGGATGCCCCTGCTTGTCTCATTTCTTCAAAATAAGAGCCGCAGCCTTTTAAGCTACTGCTCAGGTTAAAACTACGGCGCCGGTTGAAGCCTGCGCCGTAGCATCTACGGGTACAGCGGGTACAGCAGCTGAATCACACGCCGCTGGAGAGCAGCATGTTACGGATGTGACCAATGGCTTTAGTCGGGTTCAGGCCTTTGGGACATACGTTGACGCAGTTCATGATCCCGCGGCAGCGGAATACGCTGAACGGGTCATCCAGCGAAGCCAGACGCTCGGACGTCTTGGTATCACGGCTGTCTGCCAGGAAGCGGTACGCTTGCAGCAGTGCAGCGGGACCCAGGAACTTGTCCGGGTTCCACCAGAAGGACGGGCACGAGGTCGAGCAGCAGGCGCACAGGATGCACTCGTACAGACCGTCGAGCTTTTCACGCTCTTCAGGGGACTGCAGACGCTCGATGGCCGGAGCCGGCGTGTCGTTCTGCAGGTAAGGCTTAACCTTTTCGTATTGCTTGTAGAAGATGCTCATATCGACGACCAGGTCACGGATAACCGGCAAACCTGGCAGAGGACGAACGATCAACTTGTTACCTTTTACGACGGCAGACAGCGGCGTGACGCACGCCAGGCCGTTTTTGCCGTTGATGTTCATGCCGTCGGAACCGCAAACACCTTCACGGCAAGAGCGACGATAGGAGAAACCTTCGTCCTGCTCTTTGATCAGGGCCAGCACGTCCAGCACCATCAGGTCTTTACCACCGGTATCAACCTGGAATTCCTGCATGAACGGCGCAGCGTCCTGATCAGGGTTGTAACGATAAACACTGACTTGCAACATGGCGGCCACCCTTAATAAGTCCGAATCTTAGGTTCAAAAGTCGGAACAGTCTTCGGCGAGAAGTTCACGGCACGCTTGGCAACGCGCTTCTCACCCGGGAAGTACAGGGTGTGGCACAGCCAGTTTTCGTCGTCACGATCTTCGAAGTCTTCACGGGCGTGAGCACCGCGGGACTCTTTACGTACTTCGGCAGCGATGGCGGTAGCTTCAGCCACTTCCAGCAGGTTCTGCAGTTCCAGAGCTTCGATACGCGCAGTGTTGAACGCCTGCGACTTGTCGTTGATCTTGACGTTGGCGATGCGCTTGCGCAGATCAGCCAGCTGGGCAATACCCTTCTGCATGTATTCGCCGGTACGGAATACACCGAAGTAGTTCTGCATGCAACTTTGCAGCTCGCGACGCAGGGTTGCCACGTCTTCGCCATCGGTACGCTCGTTCAGAGCGGACAGGCGCGACAGGGCCGCAGTGATGTCGGCCTCGGTGGCCTCGTCGTATTCGATACCGTCGGTCAGCGCTTTTTCCAGGTGCAGACCGGCCGCACGACCGAATACCACCAGGTCGAGCAACGAGTTGCCGCCCAGACGGTTGGCGCCGTGAACCGATACGCAAGCCACTTCGCCTACAGCGAACAGGCCAGGGATGATGGTGTCTACGCCATCGGCGTCCTGTGTGATCGCCTGACCGTGAATGTTGGTGGCAACGCCGCCCATCATATAGTGGCAGGTAGGAACAACCGGAACCGGAGCAACAACCGGGTCAACGTGAGCAAACGTCTTCGACAGTTCACAGATGCCTGGCAGACGGCTGTGCAACACTTCCTCGCCCAGGTGGTCGAGCTTAAGCATTACGTGGTCGCCGTTCGGGCCACAGCCGTTGCCAGCGATGATTTCTTTAACCATCGAACGGGCCACAACGTCACGACCAGCAAGGTCTTTGGCGTTCGGAGCATAACGCTCCATGAAACGCTCGCCGTGCTTGTTGATCAGGTAACCACCTTCACCACGGCAACCTTCGGTCACCAGTACACCGGCGCCGGCGATGCCGGTCGGGTGGAACTGCCACATTTCGATGTCTTGTACCGGTACGCCAGCACGCAGAGCCATGCCAACGCCGTCACCGGTGTTGATCAGGGCGTTGGTGGTGGACGCGTAGATGCGACCTGCACCGCCAGTTGCCAGAACAGTCGCCTTGGCACGGATGTAGGTGGTTTCGCCGGTTTCGATGCAGATGGCGATAACGCCGACGAATTCGCCGCTCTGGTTTTTCACCAGGTCAACGGCGTAGTACTCGTTGAGGAACACGGTACCGGCTTTCAGGTTGCCCTGATAAAGGGTGTGCAGCAGCGCGTGACCGGTACGGTCGGAAGCGGCGCAAGTACGGGCAGCCTGCCCGCCTTTACCGTAATCCTTCGACTGGCCGCCAAACGGACGCTGGTAGATACGGCCTTGCTCGGTACGCGAGAACGGCATACCCATGTGGTCCAGCTCGTAAACGGCGGCTGGGCCTTCCTGACACATGTATTCGATAGCGTCCTGGTCACCGATATAGTCGGAACCCTTGACGGTATCGTACATGTGCCAGCGCCAGTCATCGTTTGGATCGGCGGACGCGATGGCGCAGGTGATGCCGCCCTGGGCGGATACAGTGTGCGAACGGGTCGGGAAAACCTTGGTGATTACCGCAGTCTTGTGACCGCCTTGCGCCAGTTGCAGCGCTGCGCGCATGCCGGCACCGCCACCACCAATAATGATGGCGTCGAAAGAAATCGTTGGAATGTTAGCCATGAATCAGATACCCCAGAGAATCTGCACACCCCAGACGAAGTAAGCGAACATCGCAACGCCGCATACTGCCTGGAAGAGGAAACGTATAGCCGTCGCGGACTTGCCGAACGCCATTGGCGTCAGGTAGTCGGTCGCGATGGTCCACATGCCGACCCAGGCGTGAGCGCCCAGAGCAACAAGGGCCAGCAGGCTGAAAATACGCATCCAGTTGTTGGCGAAGAGCGCGTGCCATTGGTCATAGCCAAGGCCCGGGTTCGCCACGAGGTATCCGATCAGGAAAATGAAGTAAGCCGCGAGAACGACCGCAGAAACGCGTTGCGCCATCCAGTCATAGAGGCCCGAACGCGAGAGGTTCGTGACGTTAGTTACCATATCCAAACTCCTGCCAGAACGATTACCACCACGGAAACGGCGATAATGATTTTCGAGCCCAGCTTGCCGCCTTCCAGCGTCTCACCGATGCCCATGTCCATGATCAAGTGGCGCACACCGGCAACCAGGTGATACAGCAAGGCGGACAGGATGCCCCAAATCACTAGCTTGGCTAGCGGACTGGTCAGACACGCTTTCACCTCACCGAAGCCTTCCTCGGAGCTCAGCGACTTGTCCAATGCATAAAGCATGATGGCAAGGCACACGAAGAGGATGACACCGGAGATACGGTGAAGAATGGACGTGTAAGCAGTGACTGGGAGTTTGATGGTCCTTAGGTCTAGGTTTACAGGTCGTTGGCTTTTCACGGCTTTTTTTTCACACTGAAGAGCCCCTAACAATCAGGGCAAAGTTGTTGGGGAGTGCACTGGTCAGGTAACCACCACCCAGGGAGGCGACCCCCAATAACGCAAGCCCAAAAGCCCTTGGCGGTCGGCTGCCGAGTATAGACAGTTAGGCTACTAATGACAACGCAAAGACCTCACCCAAACAGCTGATTGCACAACTGACATAAAAGGCGTAAATGGCAGGCAATTTCGAGAAAAAAGTATGGTTAAAGCCTTCTGGAGCAAGACTTTAGGCAAATTGACATTCGAATTTATCTCACTATAGTGGTGCGGGCCCTGCGTGGGGGGTCTGTCTGATGATTTCAAGCATAAATAGGAGGCCACATGGCTGACAAAAAAGCGCAGTTGATCATCGAGGGCGCTGCCCCCGTCGAGCTGCCCATTTTAACCGGCACCGTTGGTCCCGATGTTATCGATGTTCGGGGCCTGACGGCCACGGGCCGTTTCACCTTTGACCCTGGTTTCATGTCGACCGCTTCTTGCGAGTCGAAGATCACCTATATCGACGGCGACAACGGCATTCTGCTGCACCGCGGCTACCCGATCGAACAGCTGGCTGAAAAGTCGGACTACTTGGAAACCTGCTATCTGCTGCTCAACGGCGAACTGCCGACCGCAGAGCAGAAGGCCCAGTTCGTCAGCACCGTGAAAAACCACACCATGGTTCACGAGCAGCTCAAGACCTTCTTCAACGGCTTCCGTCGCGACGCCCACCCGATGGCCGTCATGTGCGGCGTAGTCGGCGCCCTTTCGGCCTTCTACCACGACTCGCTCGACATCAATAACCCGCAGCATCGCGAAATCTCCGCGATCCGTCTGGTTGCCAAGATGCCGACCCTGGCAGCGATGGTTTACAAGTACTCCATGGGCCAACCCATGATGTACCCGCGCAACGACCTGTCGTACGCGGAAAACTTCCTGCACATGATGTTCAACACCCCGTGCGAGATCAAACCGATCAGCCCGGTACTCGCCAAGGCCATGGACCGGATCTTCATCCTCCATGCCGACCACGAGCAGAACGCATCGACTTCCACCGTACGCCTGGCAGGCTCCTCGGGTGCCAACCCGTTCGCCTGTATCGCTGCCGGTATCGCTGCACTGTGGGGCCCTGCCCACGGCGGCGCCAACGAAGCCGTTCTGTCCATGCTCGATGAAATTGGCGATGTGTCGAACATCGACAAGTTCATCGCCAAGGCCAAGGACAAGAACGATCCGTTCAAACTGATGGGCTTCGGTCACCGCGTTTACAAAAACCGCGACCCACGCGCCACCGTGATGAAGCAGACCTGCGACGAAGTGTTGAAGGAACTGGGCATCCAGAACGATCCGCAACTCGAACTGGCCATGCGCCTGGAAGAGATCGCCCTGACCGACCCGTACTTCATCGAACGCTCGCTGTACCCGAACGTCGACTTCTACTCGGGGATCATCCTCAAGGCGATCGGCATTCCAACCAGCATGTTCACCGTGATCTTCGCCCTGGCGCGGACTGTCGGCTGGATCTCCCACTGGAAAGAAATGCTCTCCAGCCCGTACAAGATCGGCCGTCCGCGCCAGTTGTACACCGGCTACGAGTCGCGTGACATCACCAAGCTGGAAGACCGCAAGTAAGATCTGTCTTGCGATAGCGTGTTGAGTTATACCGGGAACGGCCTCTATTTATATGGAGGCCGTTTTTGTTTGTGCGCATCGTTCCCCTGCTCCGCGTGGGAATGCCGCCAGGGACGCTCCGCGTTCCGCTGTCGACGTAAGGCTTGAGTCCTGCGCAATGGTGACGCGGAGCGTCACGGGATGCATTCCCACGCAGAGCGTGGGAACGATCAACGATACAGGGCGATCAGCGAACAAAAAAAATGCCCCAATCTCTCGACCGGGGCATTTATGTTTAACCCAACTTACACAAACAAACCCAAAGCCTTAGTGCGAAACCGCGCCACTCGCGCCCAATCCGGTCTGCGAACGCACAAACTGCGGGAAGAACAGCGCCCGCTCATTGTCAGCCGCCGCCGATTTATCGGTAATCGAGAAGAACCAGATCCCGACAAAAGCAATGATCATCGAGAACAGTGCCGGGTACTCATACGGGAAGATCGCCTTCTCGTGATGCAGGATTTGCACCCAGATGGTTGGCCCAAGGATCATCAAACCTACAGCACTGATCAGACCCAACCAGCCGCCGATCATCGCGCCACGGGTGGTCAGCTTTTTCCAGTACATGGAAAGCAGCAGGACCGGGAAGTTGCAGCTCGCCGCGATGGAGAACGCCAGGCCCACCATGAACGCGATGTTCTGGCTTTCGAACAGGATGCCCAGCCCGATCGCCAATACCGCCAGAGCGATGGTGGTGATTTTCGAGACGCGGATTTCATCCTTCTCGTTGGCCTTGCCCTTCTTGATCACGCTGGCGTACAGGTCGTGGGACACCGCCGAAGCACCGGCCAGGGTCAGACCGGCCACTACTGCCAGAATGGTCGCGAACGCTACCGCCGAGATGAAGCCCAGGAAGATGCTGCCACCGACCGCGTTGGCCAGGTGCACCGCCGCCATGTTGTTACCGCCCAACAGCGCGCCAGCCGCATCCTTGAAGGCTGGGTTGGTGCTGACCAGCAGGATCGCGCCGAAGCCGATGATGAAGGTCAGGATGTAGAAGTAGCCAATGAAGCCAGTGGCGTACAGCACGCTCTTGCGAGCTTCCTTCGCGTCACTCACGGTGAAGAAGCGCATCAGGATGTGCGGCAGGCCAGCGGTACCAAACATCAGAGCCAGGCCCAGGGAGAACGCCGAGATCGGATCTTTCACCAGACCGCCCGGGCTCATGATCGCTTCACCTTTCGGGTGAACCTTGATCGCCTCGGAGAACAGTGCGTTGAAGTCGAAGTTGACGTGCTTCATGACCATCAGCGCCATGAAGGAAGCGCCGGACAGCAGCAGGACAGCCTTGATGATCTGCACCCAGGTGGTCGCCAGCATGCCGCCGAACAGCACATACATGCACATCAGAATGCCGACCAGGATCACCGCAACGTGGTAATCGAGACCGAACAGCAGCTGGATCAGCTTGCCGGCACCGACCATTTGCGCGATCAGGTAGAACGCCACCACCACCAGCGAACCGCAAGCGGACAGCGAGCGGATCTGGGTTTGCCCCAGGCGATAGGACGCCACGTCGGCAAAGGTGTATTTACCCAGGTTACGCAGGCGCTCGGCGATCAGGAACAGAATGATCGGCCAGCCCACCAGGAAGCCGATCGAGTAGATCAGCCCGTCGTAACCAGAGGTGAATACCAGCGCGGAAATACCCAGGAAGGACGCCGCCGACATGTAGTCACCGGCAATCGCCAGACCGTTCTGGAAACCGGTGATCTTGCCACCTGCGGCATAGTAGTCGGAGGCCGACTTGTTTTTCTTGGAAGCCCAGTAGGTGATGCACAGGGTCGCGCCGACGAAAGCGACGAACATCAGAATCGCGGACACGTTAAGCGGTTGTTTCTGTACGGCCCAGGTCAGGGCGTCAGCCGCCCAGGCGCCCGGTGCGAAGGCTGCGATGCTCAAAAGAGCCATTAGACGCCGGATCATTGCTGAGCCTCCTTGAGAATCAGATTGTTCAGGTCGTCGAATTCGCCATTGGCGCGTCGTACGTAAATACCCGTCAGGACGAAGGCTGAAACGATCAGCCCGACACCGATCGGTATACCCCAGGTGATCGATGACTCAGGGCTGATTTTCGCCCCCAGTACATGCGGACCGTAAGCAATCAACAGGATGAATCCGGAGTAAAGCCCTAGCATGATCGCCGAAAGAATCCAGGCGAATCGTTCCCTCTTGCTAACCAGCTCCTTGAATCGCGGGCTGTTTTGAATCGAGAGGTAAATGCTGTCGTTCATTGTTTTTATCCTCGCAGCACAGATTTAGTTGGAACGGTATCCACTCTATGCGGCTGCGGGGCAGGTTCCAGACGACCTTAGTCTTAGAACCACGTGACAAATCTGCCAATTGTAGGAGCGAGCCTGCTCGCGATGGTCTTGAACGATAACGAGCACACCCAGATACGCCGCGGAGCCCTTGCGTTTTTCGCGAGCAGGCTCGCTTCTACAGTTTTTTGTCCAATGCAGAAATGCAAAGACCCCCAGGGCATTCCTGCCTGGGGGTCTTTGAACAACAGAACAGATGCTTTACTTGCTGTTACTTGATCCAGTCAGCCACACGCTCCGGATGCTTGGCTACCCAATCCTTCGCCGCTGCTTCAGGCTTGGCACCTTCCTGAATCGCCAGCATGACTTCGCCGATCTCATCTTTCGAAGCCCACTGGAAGTTCTTCAGGAACTTGACCACTTCCGGTGCCTTGGTCGCCAGCTCTTTGCTGCCGATGCTGTTCACGGTTTCAGCCGCGCCATACACGCCTTTCGGGTCTTCCAGGAAACGCAGTTTCCACTTGGCGAACATCCAGTGCGGCACCCAACCGGTGACGGCAATGGATTCGTTTTTCTTCTCGGCACGGGTCAGCTCGGCAATCATGCCGGCGCCGGAACTGGCCTTGAGTTGATAGCCGGTCAGGTCGTAATCCTTGATCGCCTGCTCGGTCTTGAGCATCACGCCTGAACCGGCGTCGATGCCGACGATGCGTTTTTTGAAGCTGTCATCGGTTTTCAGGTCTTCAAGTGACTTGGCCTTGACGTACTCCGGCACGATCAAGCCGATTTTGGCGTCCTTGAAGTTCGGGCCGTAGTCGACGACCTGGTCCTTGTTCTTGGCCCAGTAATCGCCGTGGGTCACTGGTAGCCAGGCCGACAGCATGGCGTCGAGTTTGCCGGTGGCCACGCCCTGCCACATGATCCCGGTAGCGACGGCTTGCAGCTTCACGTCATAACCCAGCTTCTGCTTGATCACTTCAGCGGCCACGTGAGTGGTCGCGACGCTGTCGGACCAGCCGTCAACGTAACCGATGCTCAGGGTCTTGCTCTCGGCATTGGCGAATGTGGAGCCCATCGCAAGCACCAGAGCGGCACCTGCGCCTAAAAGTCGTCGCATCTTCATCGTTACTTCCCCGAAAGTGCTGCGCTCGACGGATGCCGAGTCGCGTCAACGTATAGTTATAGTGCACAGCGCCCCCATCACGCCCCACCGCAAACTCGTTCGATCATCAGCGCGATTTATCAACGAGGGTACTGACGCCTGCGATAATCAACCTGACGCTATCAGCGACCTGCTCTGCCAGCGACCTCAAGGCACCGAGAAACGACATCAGAACGCCATTAATGCTGAGCGCGTCAAACGTACCGGCCATTCCGCCCGAACTTTGCATGTCAAAATCATGCAGGGCACCAAGCACGCGATAAATGCAGGTAACATGCGCCGCTTTGCTCCCAGACGGCCTGACCATGCCCGCGACATCGCGCTTTCCTTTTTTTGCTTATCTATTCGCTTGCCTGCTGGGGCTGTTTGCCCTGGGTGGCTTCTGGTACGGTCTCGGCAAACCGGTGATCCTGCCGGACGTCGCCAGCGCGACGCACAAGTTGCAATGCGCCTCCTACACCCCGTTCGACAAGGACCAGTCGCCGTTCGACGTGCCGTTCAATCTTCGTCCCGACCGCATGGATGCCGACCTCGCATTGCTGGCAACTCGCTTCGAATGCATTCGAACCTACTCGATGACAGGGCTCGAAGCCCTGCCGGATCTGGCACGAAAACACGGGCTGAAAATGATGATCGGCGCCTGGGTCAACAGCAACCCGGTGGATACCGCCAATGAAGTAGAGCTACTGATCGCCGAAGCCAATGCCAACCCGGACGTGGTGACCGCGGTAATCGTCGGCAACGAGGCTCTGTTGCGCAAGGAAGTCACCAGTACACAGCTGGTAAAACTGATTGATCGGGTCAAAAGCCAGGTCAAGCAGCCCGTCACCTATGCCGACGTCTGGGAGTTCTGGCAAAAGCACCCGGAAATCGCCCCAGCGGTGGACTTCGTGACCATTCATTTGCTGCCGTACTGGGCCGATTACCCTTGGGATGTCGAGGTCTCGCTGTCGCAACTTGCCATGATTCGCGAGTCGTTCGCCAGCATGTTCGCCCCGAAAGAAGTGTTCATTGGAGAAACCGGCTGGCCCAGTGAGGGCCGTCAACGCAGAATTGCCGTACCAAGCCGGGTCGACGAAGCCAGGTTCATTCGCGGTTTTGTCGCCATGGCTGAGCAGCGTGGTTGGCACTACAACCTCATCGAGGCCTTCGACCAGCCGTGGAAACGTGCCAGCGAAGGCGCGGTCGGCGGTTATTGGGGGCTGTTCGATGCGGATCGCCAGGACAAGGGCGTGCTCGCAGGGCCGGTGACCAACGTGCCGTACTGGTCGCACTGGCTGGCGGTCGGCGGCTTCATCTTTCTTGGCACACTGATTCTCGGTGGACGCGTTCGCAGCACGCGCGCCGCGCTTATTCTGCCATTGTTGGGTGCACTGGCCGCGTGCTCGATTGGTGCGTGGGGCGATCTGGCACGGGTCACCACGCGCTTTGCCAGTGAGTGGTTGTGGGTTGCCTTGCTGACCGCGTTGAATGTGCTGGTGCTGGCCCATGCCGCGCTGACACTGAGTCCTCGCACCGGTTGGCGTGGCCGGGCGTTCAATGCGCTGGAACGTCGGGCCGGCTGGTTGGTTGCGGTGGCCGGCTTCGCCGCAGCGGTGACGATGCTGGAGCTGGTATTTGACCCGCGCTATCGCAGCTTCCCGAGCGTCGCGTTCATCGTGCCGGCACTGGTCTACCTGTGCCGCCCGGTGAGTGTGCCGCGTCGGGAGATTGCCTTGCTGACCTTCATTATTGGCGCCGGCATTGCGCCGCAACTGTACCGTGAGGGGTTGCAGAACCAGCAGGCCTGGGGTTGGGCGCTGGTGAGTGTGTTGATGGTGGCGGCGTTGTGGCGCAGCTTGCGGGTTCGCGAGATCTGATCTTCGGCGCTGCATCCGGCCTCTTCGCGAGCAGGCTCGCTCCCACAGGTTGATCTTCGTCGCACATAAAATCAGTGCTCACCGAAGATCCATTGTGGGAGCGAGCCTGCTCGCGAAGGCTATCTATCAGGCGCTACGGGAGACCCTGACCAACCGCAACCCCGCAATCACCACCGCAAACACCGCCATCGTCGTGTTGTACAACGCCAGCGCCGGAAACCCGAGCGCCAGCGCCAGTACCGCCAACCACCACCCTGCCCGCCCGGGCAACACAAAGCCGATCACGGCGGCAGCCAACGCCCCCCAGCCCAATACCTGAAAGTGAATCATCAGGCCCAGGCTCGAACGCACCTGGCATTCCCAACGGCTTGCCTCATCCACGCAGATGCCGACCCATTGCGCATCTTCCATGAAGCCATAACGCGCGCCATAACTGGCGGCCAACCAGAGGGGCAGCAGGACAAGCAGCAGAATCACGGGCAGACGGCGGGACATGAAGCACTCCAATACGCGAAAACGGCGGCCAGCTTAATCGCCCGACAGCCTGACGCAAGCAATAACAACTGTTAACTGGTCATTCAATCACTGAAAAGTGTATCGTCGAGCTACTATTACTCGGAATTAAGGCCTGTTTGGTGCCGATGCGTGGCACTTGGCGCAGATCCAGTGGTCATAGCCTGCGAACTTCATTCGGCACCTTCTCTAGGGATCTAGTCATGCTCCGTTCCTTGCACTTCGCCGCCCTGTTTGGCGGCCTTATCTTGAGTGCGTCCGCACTGGCGGTCGATATTGACGCCGCCAGTTATGGCTACCCCTTGACCAACCCGTTTGAGGCGACGATTGCCACAACGCCGCCGGACTTGCGTCCCGAGCTGCCGCTGGACGAGGACATCGATCAGGCGGATCGCAGCGTCACCTTGCGCCCGGAACGCGCGTTCGAACTGCCGGACAACTTCTGGCCAGTGAAGAAACTCACCTATCGCATTGCCACCCAGGATAAAGCCGCGCCGTTGATTTTCCTGATCGCCGGCACCGGTGCGCGCTACGACAGCAGCCTCAACGAATACCTGAAAAAACTCTATTACAAGGCCGGCTATCACGTGGTGCAATTGTCGTCGCCCACCAGCTTCGACTTCATGAGCGCCGCCTCACGCTTTGCCACGCCCGGCATCACCAAGGATGACGCCGAAGACATGTACCGGGTGATGCAGGCCGTGCGGGCGCAAAACCCGAAACTGCCGGTCACCGATTACTACCTGACGGGCTACAGCCTGGGCGCACTGGAAGCGGCATTCGTCGCGCACCTGGACGAAACCCGCCGCAGCTTCAACTTCAAGAAAGTGCTGCTGCTCAATCCTCCGGTCAATCTGTACACCTCGATCACCAACCTGGACAGACTGGTCCAGACCGAGGTCAAGGGCATCAACAACACCACCACCTTCTATGAGCTGGTGCTGGACAAACTGACCCGTTACTTCCAGCAGAAGGGCTACATCGATCTCAACGACGCACTGCTCTACGACTTCCAGCAGTCCAAGCAGCACCTGAGCAACGAACAGATGGCCATGCTCATCGGCACCTCGTTCCGTTTTTCGGCCGCCGACATCGCCTTCACCTCGGACCTGATCAACCGTCGCGGCCTGATCACTCCACCGAAAACGCCCATTACAGAAGGCACCAGCCTCACGCCGTACCTCAAGCGTGCGCTGCAGTGCGACTTCGACTGCTACCTCGCCGAACAATTGATCCCGATGTGGCGCGCCCGCACCGACGGCGGCAGCCTGCTGCAATTGATCGACCAGGTGAGCTTGTATGCACTGAAGGATTACCTGCACGACAGCCCGAAAATCGCCGTGATGCACAACGCCGACGACGTGATTCTCAGCCCTGGAGACCTCGGTTTCCTGCGCAAGACGTTTGGTGATCGCCTGACCGTTTACCCGCTGGGCGGCCATTGCGGCAACCTTAACTACCGCGTCAACAGCGACGCCATGCTGGAGTTTTTCCGTGGCTAAATACCTCCTGCTTATCGCCGCGTTACTCAGTGCAGGCATTGCCAATGCGGACAACAGCAAAGCCAACGCCCCTGTCGTCGTCGACAGTGACGGTTTCAAGAACCCCCTGAGCAAACTCAAGTTCAACCCGGGCCTGGACCAGCGCGAATTCGAACGTTCGACGCTCAGCGCTTTGAACGTCTACGACCCGCTGGAAGAGTGGAACCGCCGCGTCTACCACTTCAACTACCGGTTCGACCAATGGGTGTTCCTGCCGGTGATCGACGGCTATCGCTACATCACGCCGAGCTTCTTGCGCACCGGCGTCAGCAATTTCTTCAACAACCTCGGCGACGTACCGAACCTGCTCAACAGCCTGTTGCAGTTCAAGGGCCAGCGTTCGATGGAAACCACCGGTCGGCTGCTGCTCAACACCACCATCGGCATCGCTGGCCTGTGGGACCCGGCTACGGCCATGGGCTTGCCGCGCCAGAACGAAGACTTCGGCCAGACCATGGGCTTCTATGGTGTTCCGGGCGGCGCTTACTTCGTACTGCCGATCCTCGGACCGTCCAACCTGCGTGACACGGGCGGGCTGGTGGTCGATTTCAGCGCCGAGAACGCCATCAACTTTCTCAACGTTGCCGAAGTCAGCTCCAACCATCCGGAAGTCTTGATCCTGCGCAGCATCGACAAGCGCTATCAGACCGGCTTCCGCTATGGCCAGCTGAACTCACCGTTCGAGTATGAAAAGGTGCGTTACGTGTACACCGAGTCGCGCAAATTGCAGATTGCCGAGTAATTGCGGCGAGCACAAATCACTGTGGGAGCGAGCCTGCTCGCGAAAGCGGTCTATCAGTCAATGTTGATGTCGACTGACACTCCGTCTTCGCGAGCAGGCTCGCTCCCACAGTTGTTATGTGTCGCTGTAAGTCCCTGGCCTTAGCCTTTCAGGGTCTTCCAGATTTTGCTAACAACCATCACCCCAACCAACACCACCGCCCCCGCCACAATCCCCGCCACCGCATTGAGCAGCGTCGGCACAATAAACCCGGCACCGCCCGCGCCTGCGCTGACACTTTCGATCCAGTGATGCACCACCGGAACACCGTGGGTAAGGATGCCGCCACCGACCAGGAACATTGCCGCCGTACCGATCACCGATAGGCTTTTCATCATGTACGGCGCCGCGCGCAGAATGCCGCCGCCTATGCTTTTGGCCATCTGCCCCGGCTTCTGGGTCAGCCACAGTCCCAGGTCATCGAGCTTGACGATGCCCGCTACCAACCCGTAAACGCCGACAGTCATGACGATGGCGATACCCGAGAGCACGATGACTTGCTGGGTCAGCGCCGAATCGGCCACGACGCCAAGGGTGATGGCGATGATTTCCGCCGAAAGAATGAAGTCGGTACGGATCGCGCCCTTGATCTTGTCCTTTTCGAACGCCACCAGATCGACCGCCGGATCCGCCACTGCCTCTACCAGGTCGGCATGTTCGGCCTGGTCTTCAGCCTTGCTGTGCAGGAACTTGTGAGCGAGCTTCTCGAACCCTTCGAAGCATAGGTAAGCGCCACCGACCATCAACAACGGCGTGACCAGCCACGGGATGAACGCGCTGATGGCCAATGCCGACGGCACCAGAATCAGTTTGTTGACGAACGAGCCTTTGGCGACCGCCCAAACCACCGGTATTTCCCGCTCGGCACGCACGCCGCTGACCTGCTGGGCATTGAGTGCCAGATCATCGCCCAGTACCCCGGCGGTCTTCTTGGCGGCCATTTTGGTCATCAACGCCACATCGTCCAGCACGGCGGCGATGTCGTCGATCAACACGAGCAAACTGCTTCCTGCCATGAATCGGCTTTCCTTCTTGAATGAATGCCGTGCAGCATAGCGCGGCCTGACGCCGCACGGAGCATTCTTGAGCGTCGCCGAAGGCCGGTGCTACCATGCGCAACCGCCAGTACAGGCAAGGAACCCCCTGGTTTATGAGCACCATACGCGAGCGCAACAAACAACTGATCCTGCGTGCCGCCAGTGAAGAATTTGCCGACAAGGGCTTCGCTGCGACCAAAACCAGTGACATCGCAGCCAAGGCGGGATTACCCAAGCCCAACGTCTACTACTACTTCAAATCCAAGGAAAACCTCTATCGCGAGGTCCTGGAAAGCATCATCGAGCCGATTCTGCAGGCCTCGACGCCGTTCAACCCCGACGGGGTGCCCAGTGAAGTGCTGAGCGGCTACATCCGCTCGAAAATCCGCATCTCTCGCGACCTGCCCTTCGCCTCCAAGGTGTTCGCCAGTGAAATCATGCACGGCGCCCCGCACCTGAGCCCCGATCTGGTCGAACAGCTCAATGGCCAAGCCAAGCACAATATCGACTGCATCCAGACCTGGATCGACCGTGGCCAGATAGCGCCAATCGACCCCAATCACCTGATGTTCAGCATCTGGGCCGCGACCCAGACCTACGCCGACTTCGACTGGCAAATCACCGCCATCACCGGCAAGGCCAAGCTGGATGAAGAGGATTATGAAGCGGCGGCGCAGACGATTATTCGGTTGGTGCTCAAGGGGTGCGAGCCGGACTGATACTCCGCGGCGTAGCCATCGCGAGCAGGCTCACTCCCACAGCGAGTTTGCTTGCACACCACCATTGTGGGAGCGAGCCTGCTCGCGAAGAAGGCAACTCGGTTCCAGCTCAAACCCAAATCGCATCCCACAGCGGATAGTCGCCAAGCCGCTCGACTAACCCTGCCCTTAGCGGGTTGGCCACAATGTACCGAGCCATTTTTACCAAATCTTCATCACGGCGCAGTGCTCGGTCATGAAAGCCTTGCTGCCACAGACTGATCTGACGGCCAGTGGACAGATTGATCGCCTTGGTGCTTAAGGATTTGGTCCTTTGCATCAGCTCACTCAATGATCCCCGCTGCAGATCGATTAGCCAGTGAAAATGATCCGGCATGACTACCCATGCCAGAGAGTCCACTAGTCCTGAGTTTTGTGCTTGGCGAAATTGATGAACAAAACCTGCCCAAAGTGAAATCGGCAAAAATTGGTTCTCGATCAAGTGTGTTGGTGGTGAGTAGATAGATTCGATTGGGCTCGGTAAAGCGGCCCGCTCTCAAGCGATGTGAAGCGGCTAAATCAGGCATTCCTTTGCCTCTCTCATGATGGGGTCATGAAAAGGCTAGTCCTGGAAATGCCGGATCGTCATGCAGACTTTTAGCTTGATGTGTCTGGAAGAATGCCTTCGCGAGCAGGCTCGCTCCCACAGTGGATCTACTGTGCAAGTAAATCTCTTGCTCGCGAAAGCGATGGATCAATCACCAAAGATTAAGCAGTAGCCCCCGCATCCGCCCTCAACCCCAACGCCTCGATCGCATTGATCGCGCACTGCTCATCAACATCCGACAGATCCCCGCTGATCCCCACCGCCCCCAGCACGTTCCCCTCCTGATCCCTAATCAACACACCACCCGGTGCCGGCACGACGCTGCCCTGCCCCAGGCTATTCAATGCGGCGATAAACGCCGGGCGCTGTTGGGCGTCCAGGGCCAGCAGGCGTGAGCCTTTGCCCAGCGCGATGGCGCCCCAGGCTTTGCCAATGGCGACTTGCGGGCGCAGCAGGCTGGCGCCGTCCTCGCGTTGCAAGGTAATCAGATGCCCGCCAGCATCCAGTACCGCGATGGCCAGGGGCGCGGCTGAGATTGCCCGTGCAGCTGTGATGGCCTCGTTGACCAGGGTGACTGCGACTTTCAAGGTTAAAGCGCTCATGGTGCCGTCCTCATTTTGTTTTTCGGAAAGTCGGTGGACTGCTTCGTTGTGCCGCAGGCCGATGCAACAAATAGAACACAATGAATTATTTTTTTGTATACAATAATTATCGAAAAGCGTCACATGCGACGAAAAGCCACAGTAGACCGGGCTTCCGACGAATGAAACAACCGCTTGAGAAAATGGATTGACCTGCGCCGTCCGCCGTGAATACACTCTGCGCAAAGCCACTTGTATACAATTACAAAACGTAAAGAGGCACAAAACCATGAGCAAAATGAGAGCAATCGAAGCCGCCGTTCTGGTGATGCGCCGTGAAGGGGTTGATACCGCTTTTGGCATCCCCGGTGCCGCCATCAACCCGCTGTACTCCGCCCTGCAAAAGGTCGGCGGCATCGATCACGTACTCGCTCGCCACGTTGAAGGCGCCTCGCACATGGCCGAGGGCTACACCCGCACCAAGGCCGGCAACATCGGCGTGTGCATCGGCACTTCGGGACCTGCCGGTACCGACATGGTCACCGGGCTGTACAGCGCCTCGGCCGACTCGATTCCCATCCTCTGCATCACTGGCCAGGCACCCCGCGCCCGTCTGCACAAGGAAGACTTCCAGGCTGTCGACATCACCAGCATCGTCAAGCCAGTGACCAAGTGGGCGACCACCGTGCTCGAACCGGGCCAAGTGCCTTACGCGTTCCAGAAAGCGTTCTTTGAGATGCGCTCCGGCCGCCCAGGCCCAGTGCTGATCGACCTGCCGTTCGACGTACAGATGGCCGAGATCGAATTCGACATCGATGCCTACCAGCCGCTGCCGCTGGCCAAGCCAACCGCGACCCGCATTCAGGTGGAAAAAGCCCTGGCTCTGTTGGATCAGGCCGAGCGCCCATTGCTGGTGGCCGGTGGCGGCATCATCAATGCCGATGCCAGCGACCTGCTGGTGGAATTCGCCGAGCTGACCGGCATCCCGGTCATCCCGACCCTGATGGGCTGGGGCACCATCCCCGACGATCACCCGTTGATGGTCGGCATGGTTGGCCTGCAAACCTCGCACCGTTATGGCAACGCCACGATGCTCAAATCCGACGTGGTGCTGGGCATCGGTAACCGTTGGGCCAACCGCCACACCGGTTCGGTTGACGTATACACCGAAGGCCGCAAGTTCATTCACGTCGACATCGAAGGCACGCAGATCGGCCGCGTATTCACCCCGGACCTGGGCATCGTGTCCGATGCCGCCGCCGCGCTGACCGTTTTCATCGAAGTCGCTCGCGAGTGGCAAGCTGCCGGCAAGCTGAAAAACCGCAGCGCCTGGCTGCAAGACTGCCAGCAGCGCAAAGCCAGCCTGCAGCGCAAGACTCACTTCGACAATGTGCCGGTCAAGCCGCAGCGCGTCTACGAAGAGATGAACCAGGTGTTCGGCAAGGACACTTGCTACGTCAGCACCATCGGTCTGTCGCAGATTGCCGGCGCGCAGTTCCTGCACGTCTACAAGCCGCGCCACTGGATCAACTGCGGTCAGGCAGGCCCTCTGGGCTGGACCATTCCTGCCGCGCTGGGCGTGGTCAAGGCTGACCCGAACCGCAAAGTCGTGGCCCTTTCGGGGGACTATGACTTCCAGTTCATGATCGAAGAATTGGCAGTGGGCGCGCAGTTCAAGCTGCCGTACATTCATGTGGTGGTAAACAACTCGTACCTGGGTCTGATCCGTCAGGCGCAGCGCGGCTTCGACATGGATTACTGCGTACAGCTGTCGTTCGACAACCTGAACGCTCCGGAGCTCAACGGTTATGGTGTCGACCACGTCGCGGTTGCCGAAGGTCTCGGCTGCAAGGCGCTGCGAGTCTTCGAACCGGCTCAGATCCAGCCTGCCCTGCGCAAAGCCCAGGAGCTGATCGAAGAGTTCAAGGTGCCGGTGATCGTCGAGATTATCCTGGAGCGCGTAACCAACATTTCCATGGGCACCGAGATCAACGCCGTCAACGAATTCGAAGACCTGGCGCTGGTCGGTAACGATGCACCGACTGCGATTTCGTTGCTCGATTAATGATCGTTACCCCTGTGGGAGCGAGCCTGCTCGCGAAGGGGGCGGCACAGTCAGCATCGATGTTGTCTGACACACCGCTTTCGCGAGCAGGCTCGCTCCCACACGGGGCCCTCACAAATTTACGGGAGACCACCATGCCGCGTTTCGCAGCCAACTTGTCCATGCTGTTCACCGAACAGGACTTTCTCGCCCGTTTCGAAGCGGCCGCCAAGGCCGGTTTCAGTGGTGTCGAGTACCTGTTCCCGTACGACTTCAGCTCTGCCGAAATCAAGGCCAAGCTCGACGTCAACGGTCTGACCCAAGTGCTGTTCAACCTGCCGGCCGGCGACTGGGCCAAGGGCGAGCGCGGTATCGCCTGCCTGCCGGATCGGGTTGAAGAGTTCCGCGCCGGTGTCGACCTGGCGATCGCCTACGCACAAGTGCTGGGCAACACCCAGGTCAACTGCCTGGCCGGCATCCGCCCACAAGGCGTTGACGATGCCACCGTGGAAAAAACCTTCGTCGCCAACCTCAAGTACGCGGCCGACAAGCTGCAAGCGGCAGGTATCAAACTGGTGATGGAGGCGATCAACACCCGCGATATCCCGGGTTTCTACCTCAACAACACGGCGCAAGCCCTGTCGATCCGCGAGCAGGTCGGCAGCGCCAACCTGTTCCTGCAATACGACATCTATCACATGCAAATCATGGAGGGCGACCTGGCCCGCACCCTGCAATCGCACTTGGGCGAAATCAACCATGTGCAGTTGGCAGACAACCCAGGGCGCAACGAACCGGGTACCGGTGAAATCAACTACCGCTTCCTGTTCGAACACCTGGACCGCATCGGGTATCAGGGCTGGGTCGGTTGCGAATACAAGCCGCTGACCACTACGGAAGCGGGTTTGGGCTGGTTGAAAACCCATAACGCAATCTGAGATTGAGTTGGGCCCTTGTGGCGAGGGGATTTATCCCCGTTCGGCTGCGCAGCAGTCGTAAAACCTGCACATGCGGACTGACTGATTCACAACAAAAGGCAGCTTCGCTGCCCCACGGGGATAAATCCCCTCGCCACAAAATGCTCATCGGCCAGAGCCGGGAGCAAGACAAAAACAAGAGGATTTTCTCATGGCTAAAATCGGATTTATCGGCACCGGCATCATGGGCCACCCAATGGCGGCGAACCTGCAAAAAGCCGGTCACAGCCTGTTCCTGTCGGCGCACCACGACGCCGCCCCCGCCGACCTGGTCGCCGCCGGCGCCGTCGCCCTGGCGAACCCGAAAGAAGTCGCCCAGGAAGCCGAATTCATCATCGTCATGGTCCCGGACACCCCGCAGGTCGATGACGTGCTGTTCCGTGCCGACGGCGTGGCTGCCGGTATCGGCAAAGGCAAAGTGGTGATCGACATGAGCTCGATCTCGCCGACCGCCACCAAGGCCTTCGCCGCCAAGATCAACGAAAAAGGCGCCCAGTACCTCGACGCACCAGTGTCCGGCGGTGAAGTCGGTGCCAAGGCGGCGTCCCTGAGCATCATGGTCGGCGGCGATGCCGATGCCTTCGAACGCGCGCTGCCGCTGTTCCAGGCCATGGGCAAGAACATCACCCTGGTCGGCGGCAACGGTGACGGTCAAACCGCCAAAGTGGCGAACCAGATCATTGTCGCGCTGAACATCCAGGCGGTGGCCGAAGCCCTGCTGTTCGCTGCCAAGAACGGTGCCGATCCAGCCAAGGTGCGTGAAGCACTGATGGGCGGTTTCGCTTCGTCGAAGATCCTCGAAGTACACGGCGAGCGCATGATCAAGGGCACCTTCGATCCAGGCTTCCGCATCAGCCTGCACCAGAAGGACCTGAACCTGGCACTGCAAGGCGCCAAGGAGCTGAACATCAACCTGCCGAACACTGCCAACGCCCAGCAAGTGTTCAGCACTTGCGCGGCCATCGGTGGCAGCAACTGGGACCACTCGGCACTGATCAAGGGCCTGGAACACATGGCGAATTTCTCGATTCGCGATAAGAACTAAGCCCTGCCCGGTATTGATCGTTCCCACGCTCTGCGTGGGAACGCATCCCGGGACGCTCCGCGTCCCTGCCGAAGCGGACGCGGAGCGTCCATTGAGGCATTCCCACGCAGAGCGTGGGAACGATAACCCAAATAACAAGAATTCCGGGAGCCCGCCATGTCGGTCGATCCGCAACAATTCCTGCGCCAGCTGTTCGCCACAGCCATCGACGCGGCCCATCCGCAGCAAGTCCTCGAAGCCCATCTGCCTGCCGACCGCAGCGGTCGGGTGATCGTCATCGGCGCCGGTAAAGCCGCAGCCGCCATGGCCCAGGTGGTCGAGCGTTGCTGGCAGGGTGAAGTATCCGGTCTGGTGGTGACGCGTTACGGTCATGGCGCCCCCTGCGAAAAAATCGAAGTGGTCGAAGCCGCGCATCCGGTTCCGGACGCAGCCGGTCTGGCCGTGGCCAAACGCGTGCTGGAACTGGTCAGCGACCTCAACGAAGAAGACCGCGTGATCTTCCTGCTTTCCGGCGGTGGCTCTGCGCTGCTCGCACTTCCAGCCGAAGGCATCACCCTGGCCGACAAGCAATCGATCAACAAAGCCCTGCTCAAATCCGGCGCGACCATTGGCGAGATGAATTGCGTACGCAAACATCTCTCGGCGATCAAGGGCGGCCGCCTCGGCAAGGCTTGCTGGCCCGCCACTGTTTATACCTATGCGATTTCCGATGTGCCGGGCGACCTCGCCACGGTCATCGCCTCCGGCCCCACTGTGGCCGACCCGAGCACTTCGGCCGAAGCGCTGGCGATCCTCAAGCGCTACGCCATCGACGTGCCAGCCTCCGTGCGTAGCTGGCTGCAAAGCCCGGAATCAGAGACGGTAAAACCCGGCGATCCGAGCGTGGCCCGCAGTCACTTCCAGCTGGTCGCCCGCCCGCAGCAATCCCTGGAAGCCGCCGCGGTGAAGTGCCGTCAGGCCGGTTACAGTCCGTTGATCCTGGGTGACCTGGAAGGTGAGTCCCGGGAAGTGGCGAAAGTCCACGCTGGCATCGCCCGGCAGATCGTCCAGCACGGTCAGCCGCTGGCCGCGCCCTGCGTGATTCTCTCTGGTGGCGAAACCACGGTCACCGTTCGCGGCAACGGCCGTGGCGGGCGCAACGCCGAGTTCCTGCTCAGCCTGACCGACAGCCTCAAGGGCTTGCCCGGCGTCTATGCCCTGGCCGGTGACACCGATGGCATCGACGGTTCCGAAGACAACGCCGGGGCAATCATGACCCCGGACAGTTACGCCCGCGCCGCCGCCCTCGGTTTGAGCGCCAGCGACGAGTTGGACAACAACAATGGTTACGGCTATTTCGAGGCGCTGGACGCACTGATCGTCACCGAGCCGACCCGCACCAACGTCAACGACTTCCGCGCCATTCTGATCCTTGAGAGCCCTAAACATGACGCCTGACAAAAAGGTCAAGATCCTCGCCACCCTCGGCCCCGCCACCAACGGGATCGATGACATTCGTGAACTGGTGCAGGCCGGGGTCAATATCTTTCGCCTGAACTTCAGCCACGGCGATCACGCGGACCACGCCAAGCGCTATCAGTGGATTCGTGAAGTCGAGCGCCAGCTGAATTATCCGCTGGGCATTCTGATGGACCTGCAAGGGCCGAAATTGCGGGTGGGCAAGTTCGCCGAGGGCAAAGTGCAGCTGCATCGCGGTCAGGCCCTGCGCCTGGACCTCGATGCCACGCCGGGCGATGAACGCCGGGTCAACCTGCCGCACCCGGAAATCATCGCTGCGCTGGAGCCGGGCATGGACCTGCTGCTGGACGACGGCAAGCTGCGCCTGCGGGTGGTCACCCAGTACGCCGACGCCATCGACACCACCGTGCTCAATGGCGGCGAACTGTCGGACCGCAAGGGCGTAAACGTGCCGCAAGCGGTGCTCGACCTGAGCCCGCTGACCGCCAAGGATCGCCGCGACTTGAGCTTTGGCCTCGAACTGGGGGTGGACTGGGTGGCGCTGTCGTTCGTTCAGCGTCCGGAGGACATTCGCGAAGCCCGTGCCCTGATCGGCGACAAGGCGTTCCTGATGGCCAAGATCGAGAAGCCGTCAGCGGTCACGCAATTGCGCGAAATCGCCGAATTGAGCGACGCGATCATGGTCGCCCGCGGTGACCTGGGTGTGGAAGTGCCGGCCGAAAGCGTGCCGCAGATCCAGAAAAACATCATCAGCACCTGTCGCCAGCTGGGCAAGCCGGTGGTGGTGGCGACGCAGATGCTCGAATCGATGCGTTTCTCCCCGGCGCCAACCCGCGCCGAAGTCACCGATGTCGCCAATGCGGTGGCCGAAGGTGCCGACGCGGTGATGCTGTCGGCGGAAACCGCCTCCGGCGAATACCCGCTCGAAGCCGTGCAGATGATGAGCAAGATCATCCGCCAGGTGGAAAACGGCCCGGACTATCAGACCCAGCTGGACGTCAGCCGACCGAAAGCCGAAGCCACTGTTTCCGATGCGATCAGCTGCGCGATTCGTCGTATCAGTAATGTGTTGCCGGTGGCGGTATTGGTTAACTACAGCGAATCAGGCACCTCGAGTTTGCGCGCTGCACGGGAACGGCCGACGGTGCCGATCCTCAACCTGACGCCGAACCGGCAAACCGCTCGTCGCCTGACCGTGGCGTGGGGTGTGCACTCGGTGGTCAACGATCGCCTGCGCCAGGTGGATGAAGTGTGCTCTACGGCGCTGGAAATTGCCCAGGCCCAGGGCATGGCGCAGCGTGGCGATACGTTATTGATCACCGCGGGTGTGCCGTTTGGGCAGCCGGGGTCGACTAACTCTTTGCGTATCGAGACGTTGATCTAGAGCGCCCATACCGGCCTCATCGCGAGCAGGCTCGCTCCCACAGTTGATTTGTGTTCACCACAAATTCAATGACTGAACAGAGATTCAATGTGGGAGCGAGCTTGCTCGCGATGCAGGCAACTCGGTCCCACTGACTTTCAGACCTGCCATGCCTGCCAACCACTTCAACACCCACTGCCCCGACTGGGCCGAAGCTTTGCTCAACGGCTTCAGCCAGATCTTCCTCCAGCGCCATCCGCTGTTTGGTCTGCTGTGCCTGCTCGCCATTCTGTTTACCGCGCCAGCCTTGCTCGGCGGTGCGTTGCTCGGCGGCGTCGCCGGGTTGCTCACCGCGCAACGTCGCGGCTACGCCAAGGCCGATCGCCAGGCCGGACTCTTCAGTTACAACGGTGTCTTGCTAGGCTTGCTGCTTAGCCTGTATTTCCCATGGTCGGCGATGTTGCCGCCGCTGATCATCGCCGCTGGCGGCCTGAGTGCCATGCTCACGCAACAGTGGCTAAAACGCGTGCGGGTCAGCCAATACCTCCCCGCCTACACCACGCCATTCGTAGTGTTGAGCTGGTTGCTGCTGTGCTTCGCCACGCCCTCGACCGAGGCGAATCTGATCGAGGTCAGCACGCTGAACATGCTCGCCGCCCCCCTCAAAGGCCTCGGCCAAGTGATGTTCCTCGGTCATCCGCTGGCCGGTGCAATGATTGCCGCCGGTTTGCTGATCGCTGATCGTCGCGCCTTCTGCTGGGCGTTGTTGGCGTCTGTTGCGGGCATGGGCTGGAGCCTGCTGCACCACGATTTCTACACCGCACTGCTGGGCCTGGGTGGCTATAACGCCGTGCTCGCCGCCCTCGCCTTCAGCGCGCAGCGCCAGCAGCCGTGGCTGCCACTGGTCGGTATTGGATTCGCGCTGCTACTGACGCCGATGTTTGCCGCTATCGGCCTGCCCACGCTGACCGCGCCATTCATCCTCGCCTGCTGGCTGATCCGCTCGGCTGCTCAAGTGCTCGGCAAAGCCATGGGCGCTAGTGCGCCTTGCGCTCCTGGGGAGAATCAACCTAGGCTGCGCTGATCATTGAGTCAGGCGTTATCCATGGACAGCAACAAGAACTGGCGTGAAGACCTTTACGTCATGATTTTCCAGAGCGACACCAAGGCTGGTCGGCGTTTCGACGGCATATTGCTGTTGATCATCTTCGCCAGCCTGGTGATCGTGATGCTCGACAGCATCGATACCGTTCACCGAAACTACGCCGACGTGCTGGCGTATATCGAGTGGGGCTTCACCGTCATCTTCGCCATCGAATATGGCCTGCGTCTGTACTGTTCGCCCAAGCCCCTGCGCTACGCCTTCAGCTTCTATGGGCTGGTGGATTTGCTGGCGATCGTGCCCGGCATCCTTGCGCTGTATTACGCCGATGCGCAGTACCTGTTGATTATCCGGGTCATCCGGATGCTGCGGATTTTCCGCGTGTTCAAGCTCAGCCCTTACCTGAAACAAGCCAACTACCTGATGTCCGCACTGCGCGGCAGCAAGCAGAAAATCGTGGTGTTTCTGGTGAGTGTCTGCACCCTGGTGACAGTGTTCGGCACGCTGATGTACGTGATCGAAGGCCCGGAGCACGGCTTTACCAGCATCCCCAAAGGCATCTACTGGGCCATCGTGACGCTGACCACCGTGGGCTTCGGCGACATCGTGCCGAAAACGCCATTGGGCCAGGTGGTTTCCTCGCTGGTCATGATCACCGGTTACTCGATCATCGCCGTGCCGACCGGTATTTTCACCGCCGAACTGGCCAACGCCATGCGTGGCGAACAGCTGCAACACGATTGCCCGGTTTGCCGCAAAAGCAACCACGAACACGGCGCCGCGTTCTGTTCCCGTTGCGGCAATGCACTTTTCAAGAAACTGGAATAAGCAAAGTGCTTTTTAATCTTTAAAGGCCTATGCAAGCCCGGCTATAGTCGCTGGCAAATTGCCCCACTTTTCAATAAAAACTCTTACGAACAAGGAATGCGCAGTGAAAAAAATCTTTGGCGCCTCACTTTTGGCCGCTGGCCTGGCACTGTCCAGCATGGCTCAGGCCGCACCGACCCTGCTCAACGTTTCCTACGACGTGATGCGCGATTTCTACAAGGACTACAACACTGCGTTCCAGAAACACTGGCAAGCCGAACACAACGAAAACATCACCCTGCAGATGTCCTTCGGTGGTTCCAGCAAACAGGCGCGTTCGGTCATCGATGGCCTGCCCGCTGACGTGATCACCATGAACATGGCTACCGACATCAACGCCCTGGCCGACAACGGTAAACTGGTCCCGGACAACTGGGTCACCCGCCTGCCGAACAACAGCGCGCCGTTCACTTCGGCCACCGTGTTCATCGTCCGCAAAGGCAACCCGAAAGCCCTGAAAGACTGGCCGGACCTGCTCAAGGACGGTGTGCAAGTCATCGTGCCAAACCCGAAAACTTCAGGTAACGGCCGCTACACCTACCTCTCGGCTTGGGGCTACGTGCTGAAAAACGGCGGCGACGAGAACAAGGCCAAAGACTTCGTCGGCAAACTGTTCAAGCAAGCCCCGGTGCTGGATACCGGTGGCCGCGCCGCTACGACGACCTTCATGACCAACCAGATCGGCGACGTGCTGGTGACCTTCGAAAATGAAGCGGAAATGATCGCCCGCGAGTTTGGCCGCGATCAGTTCGAAGTCATCTACCCAAGCGTCTCCGCCGAAGCCGAGCCACCGGTGTCGGTGGTTGACAAGACCGTCGACAAGAAAGGCACCCGCACCGCCGCCGAGGAATACCTGAAGTACCTGTGGTCACCGCAAGGCCAGGAAATCGCCGCCGCCAACTACCTGCGTCCGCGTGACCCGGCCGTTCTGGCCAAGTACACCGACCGCTTCCCGAAAGTGGACTTCCTGTCGGTCGAGAAAACCTTCGGTGACTGGCGCACCGTGCAGAAAACCCACTTCAATGATGGCGGGATTTTCGACCAGATTTACGCCCAGTAAAACCTGAACGCCACCCTGTGGGAGCGAGCCTGCTCGCGAAAAACGCCGGGACGACGCGGGCATTCAGACAGCCCGCGTCTTCGTTGACGTCCATCGCGAGCAGGCTCGCTCCTACAGTGTTCCGAGTGTTTCAGCTCAAATTCCCGCAAAAGATCGCCTGATGACCATCGGCCGGGCTTTCACGCACTACCAGGGCATAGCCGCCCGCTCGGAGCGTTTCCACGGCGACCGGGGCGCTTTTCCAGAAATACTGGTGTGACGCCGCCGAATAGAACCGCGCATTCGGACCGTCGTTCATGTCATAGGCCGGTTTCGCACCCAGGCTCGCACAGCTTCCCGGATAGATATAGGCCTGCAAACGGCCGGGCAAAGCACTGCCCATGGGTTCGCCACTGACCGCGAACCAGAACACCGTTGAATGACCGTCGGACATCATGATGGGCCGGGCGATGTTCCCGGCATTGATGGAAGTAGCGTTCAGGGGAACGTTGGTGACCTGTCGATCAGGCACTGTTGAGCACCCAGAGATCGACCCAACCGCTACCACCAACGCCAGCGAAGATACGATTTTCATCGTGGTACTCCCGCTATGTAAGGACGCGTTGAAGTGATCCCCCTGTAGATTCTAGCTGTCACGGGAGAATGGGCTGTTCTTCGGATGGCCGGTGGTCTTGCATCGGCGGTGTCACTTACCCATTGCGCAATGAAATAATTACTATCACTCCAATTACCCTTCCGTTGCCTCAATCAGCCCTTTAGCCTGCGCGCATTCCCTACTTTGCAACGAGACACGTCATGAATCCAGCGACTCAGGTGCCCCATGGCACCGCGACAATGACCCGAGGCATGGTGCTGCTTTTCGCCTTCTGCTGCGGTGCGATCGTCGCCAACATCTACTACGCGCAACCGATCATCGGCCTGATCGCACCGGACATCGGCCTGACCAACACCATGGCCAGCCTGATCGTTTCGCTGACCCAGATCGGCTATGCCCTGGGCCTGTTCTTCCTCGTGCCCTTGGGTGATCTGCTGGAAAACCGCCGGCTGATGATCATCACCACCGTGTTGGCGATTGTCAGTCTGCTGGGTGCGGCGTTCACCGACCAACCGAACGTGTTTTTGCTGATTTCACTGCTGGTAGGCTTCAGCTCGGTGTCGGTGCAGATCCTGATTCCGCTGGCCGCGCACCTCGCGCCGGAAGAATCTCGCGGCCGCGTGGTCGGCGGGATCATGGGCGGTTTGTTGCTGGGCATTTTGCTGGCGCGACCAGTGTCCAGCGTGGTGGCGGATCATTTCGGCTGGCGGGCAATGTTTGTGATTGCCGCGGTATTGATGGCAGCGATCAGCATCGTGCTGGCGGTGACCATCCCCAAGCGCCAGCCTGACCACAGCGCGTCCTATGGTCAATTGCTGGGTTCGCTATGGACGCTGCTGCGCCAACAACCGGTATTGCGCCAGCGGGCGTTTTACCAAGGGTGCATGTTCGCCACGTTCAGCCTGTTCTGGACCGCCGTGCCGCTGGAACTGGCGCGCAATCATGGTCTGTCGCAAAGCCAGATCGCGATTTTCGCCCTTGTCGGCGCAATCGGCGCCATTGCCGCGCCTATCGCCGGACGCCTGGCCGACTCCGGTCACACCCGCATCGCTTCACTGCTGGCTTTGCTGTGCGCCAGCCTGAGCTTCCTGCCCGCCTTCATCCATCCCGTCTACAGTGTGATCGGTTTGGCAGTGACCGGCGTGGTCCTGGACTTCTGTGTGCAAATGAACATGGTCCTCGGCCAACGCGCGGTCTACGCCCTGGACGCCAAAAGCCGTAGCCGCCTGAATGCGCTGTACATGACCAGCATTTTCATTGGCGGCGCGTTTGGCTCATCGGTGGCCAGTGCGGTGTATGAGCACGGCGGCTGGTTGTGGATCGTGATGGTCGGCAGTGCGTTTCCACTGTTGGCGTTGTTGCGGTTCCTGTGTGTTTCGCAGAAGGCTTCATTGGCGACGGCGTAAACATTCAAGCGCCTGGCGGGCAAGTCGGATCGCCCGCCAAGACAATGTTACGAGTACCACTCAATTGCGCACCAGTTTCTCCATCGCCGCGTCCGCCAGGAACGACGAACGGCTTTTGACATTGTGCTCGCGCACATAGCGGTCAATGCGCTGGATCACGTAGCCAGGCAACGTCACATTGACCTTCTCGGTCTTGCCCAGGTAGGGCGAGATGTCCAGCTCCAGCATGCCCCAGCCCATGTCGGCGAACTCCGGATTACTGCGATGCAGCGTCGCCGAAGTCGGCATCGGAATCGTCTCGCCATCCGCCGCCAACTCTTGCAGCATGATGTGGGCAATTTCGATGGCTGCGTTGTAGGCCTCTTCAAAGCTATCCCCAGCGGTTACTGCACCTGGGATATCGGGGATCTGGATACCGATGGCGGTGGTCTCGTCGCCCCATTCGATACAGATTGGATATTGCATTATGGATCTCCTGCGTAACTGGCTGGCGGGCAGTACAGCCCGGCTCGCCTCCTGATGCTCTTGAGCGTCCCGACCGGTAAATCCTTTTTCGGATGGGGAACGGGAATGGTGTACGGGTTGTAACGGTGGGTGAAGATGTGATGACTGCCAGTGACCCGGTCCAGGGCCCAACCCGCTTCCATCAATTCCTTGATCAATAGCCTGCTCTGCACCACCAGCCTCCTTGCTTCGGCCTCAATAAAAATAACCCTAGAGTTATCTTTACTCAAGCACAAAAACTGAAAGCATGACGTTCGGTTGTATTGCGGGGTGTGATGGGAGAAGGTCTCATACCAGCGTGTTATTCAGTTGGATGAAGGGCTAGTTGAGAAAAGAGGTCGGCTCGTCGAGGCAGGCCAAGAGTCGCTCGACGGTGCGCTCCAGCGGCCCGGAGTTGTCGAGCACATGCGCTGTCGGATCATCGGCCAGCAGGCGCTCACTGAAACGGGTATTGCGCGCCAGGCGCTGATCGATCTCGGCCACGGACTCACGCCCACGTGCCAGCAAGCGCTGGCGCAACACCGCCTGGTCCACGGTCAGCAAAAATACCAACACCTGCGGATAACGCTCGCGAGTATTATGCAAATGCGCCCGAGAGCCGTTCACCAACACGTCCTGTCCGGCGGCCAGCCAGTCGTCGATTTCCCGTGGGATGCCGTAGTACAGACCGTTGGCGCGCCAGCTAAGGGCAAACACGCCCTGGGCCTCCATCTCGACGAACTGCTGCGTGCTGACGCCCAGCGCCGCCTCGCCCAAGGCTTCGGCCGAACGCGTGATGACCCGGCGCACGATACGGCAGCCACGCTCGGCCAACCGCGCTCGCGCGGAATCGAGCAGGCTGTCCTTGCCCGAACCCGAAGGCCCGATGAGATAGATCAACCTGCCTGCCATCATTCCCCCTCCTTTACGCTTGTCGCCCTGCTCGTCAGCTAAGAATGAGGAACATTAATTACCTAGAGGTTTAGCACCGTTACTGACTGGCAGTCCCCCCGAAGGTCGCCTTTTGCATCACTGCCCGAATTGCCGCCCCAACCCACCGGGCACTCCGTGGATATCCGTCTCTTCCCACGGCCCTTTCGGGCTGATCGAACGGCTCCAGCCGTTATCCCAACGGTAGTAAGTGCGCTGGCGATAGAACGTGTTCGGCTGATCGTCGAGCACATACACACCCAGTTTCGGGTCCCAATGACTATTGCCCCCCGGTGGCGGCGCAAAGCTCGCCGAGGTGCGCGGCAGCGGCTTGGCCGGTTTGGCGGGAGTAGTCGGCTTGCTCGGCACCGTCGACGGCGCCGGTTTGGTACTCGGCTGCGACGGCGGGATCGGTGGCGGGGTCGTCTGTTCAGGTGGCCGTTGGACCGCACAAGCGCTCAGCCCCAAAACAACGCTGAGCAGGGTGATACGAGCAATGGCGGTCATGGTGGCGTTTCCTGTTATTTATCCGGGCTGTCGATGGTCAGTTTTTGCGGCGCGGTGGTGCTGCTGGCCAGGGGCTGGCTGCGACCGATCCACTCGCCTGCCGTCGGTTGACCGGCGCGGGAGATGCGCGCAACCAGTTGGACTTCAGGGAAGTTCGACAGTTTCAACTGCGGCATCATTGCATCGGCATCTCCCAGCTCCACAGTTGCCGGCAGATCAGCCACGGTCAGGCGTTTGGCCGCCAGCGGTGCGGGAGGGCCCGAGGTGGCACGAGCGAAAATGAACACGCTGTCCCCTGGCTGGACCTTGGCCTTCAGATCCGCCGCCAGATCCACCCGGACCTTGAGCAGCGCTGCCGGTTTGGCCGCTGGCGCCTCGGCCACTTTGCCACCGCTGGCCACCAGTTTCTCGCTGGCGCGGGCAATACCGCCCTGCAGCGCGATACGGGATTGGTCCTCGGGCGGCAGTTGCTCCAGCAGGCGATTCCAGTAATCGATCGCTTCCTGATAACGCTGGCCTTCGAAGGCGGCGATGCCCAGCAGGCCAAGGCTGGTGACTTCTTTCGGATCGGCTTTGAGCGCTTCGTCAGTCAGGGCCTGGACCTTGTCCGACCACTTCTTGCCATCGGCGAAATACTGGGCCTGGGCCCATTGTCCCAACAGTTCAGGTTGGCGTCCGGCCAGGTTGACGGTTCGCTCGAAGACCTTCGCCGCGTCACCCGGACGATCCTGGGTCATGTAGGTGCGACCGAGGAAGTACAGCGCTTCGGCGGAATCCGGCTGCGCCGCGACCGCGCGCTCCAGACGCCGGGTCATCTCTTCCATCGACTGTGGCGCCTGGGAGAATTCCCGGGTCAGCTCGACTTTGTCGCTGGCACCGAAATGCAGGTACAGACCCAGGCCCAGCACCGGGACCAGGATGGCTGCCAGCAACGGTGCCGCTTTGCCCAGGCGCGACACCCGCGGCGCGGCCACGCCTTCGGTGTCGGCGAGCAATTCACGTGCGGCTTCGGCGCGACCGGCGTCCATTTGCGCGGCATCGAGAACGCCCTCTTCCTGCTGAACCTGCAGCTCAGCCACGCGCTCCTGATACAGCGCCACGTTCAGGGCAGTACGATCCTCTTCGAGCTGGGCGCGACGGCTACGCAGAACGGGGATCAGCAGAAAACTCAGGGCCACCAGAAGCAGCAGACCTGCAGCGAGCCAGAAATCAATCATTCTTGGTTTTATCCAACAGTTGGTCGAGGCGCTCGCGCTCCTCGGCAGAAAGCGAGCCCGGGGTCTCGGCGCGTTGCACCCGACGACGGCGGACGATCACCGCGATGATCACGAAACCACCGAGCAGCAGGCCGACGGGGCCAAACCAGAGCAGCGCGGTCTTGGCGTTCAGGGCCGGTTTATAGCGGACGAAATCACCGTAGCGATCAACCATGAAGTCGATGATCTGCTGGTTGTCCTTGCCCTCGCCGAGCATGCGGAAAATTTCTTTGCGCAGGTCGGCCGCGATCGGGGCGTTGGAGTCGGCGATGTCCTGGTTCTGGCACTTGGGGCAACGCAATTCCTTGGTCAATTCGCGAAAACGCTCGCGATCGCCTTCCTTGGCAAACTCGTAGGTGTCGATGGCGGCGTGAGCCACACCGGCCAGGCTCAAGCCCAGGACAACAGCGGCGATCCAGCGCTTCATGGCTTGGCCTCGTCGACCAGCGCCTGGTACTTGGCCGCCAGTTTTTCGCGCCAGACCTGTTCGTCGATCACGCCGACGAACTTGTCGCGGATGATGCCCTTGGCGTCGATGAAGAAGGTTTCCGGCGCGCCATACACACCGAGGTTCAGACCCAGGGTGCCTGCATCGTCACGGATGTCCAGTTGATAGGGGTTGTGGAAGTCCGCCAGCCACTTCAAGGCGTCGGCGTTGATATCCTTGTAGTTGATGCCGTAGATCACCACGCCCTTCTCGGCCAGTTTGTTCAACACCGGGTGCTCGACCCGGCAGGAAATGCACCAGGTACCCCAAACGTTGACCAATGCCGGTTTGCCGAGGATGTCAGCGCGAGTCAGGGTCTTGTCGCCCTGCACCGCAGGCAGGGAAAACTCCGGGAAGGGTTTGCCGATCATCGCCGAGGGCAACTCGGCCGGGTCCAGGTACAGACCGCGATACAGGAAAACAGCCACCACCAGAAAAATCGCCAGTGGCAACAGCATCAACCAACGTCTCATGCAGTCGCTCCCGTCATGCCCAGCGCTTCACGCACGCGGCTTTTCACCTTGACCCGATAACGCTGGTCCAGCGCTGCCAGCAACCCGCCGAGACCTGTGAGCAGGCCACCGAACCAGATCCAGCGCACGAACGGCTTGACGTGCACACGCACCGCCCAGGCGCCATCCCCCAGGGGCTCGCCCAGTGCGACGTAGAGGTCACGGGTGAAACCGGCGTCGATCCCGGCTTCGGTCATCACCGAGTTCTGCACGGTGTAGAGGCGTTTTTCCGGGTGCAGCACGCTGACTTCCTTGCCATCGCGGATCACCCGTATGGTGCCCTTGTCGGAGGTGAAGTTCGGGCCTTCAAAGTGCTTTGCGCCTTCGAACACGAACTGGTAGCCGCCCAGGGCCATGGATTCTCCAGGTGCCAGGCGCAAGTCGCGCTCGGCACTGTTCTGGCTCGACAACACCACGCCGAGGGCGCAGACGGCGATGCCCAGGTGTGCAACCTGCATGCCCCAGTAGCTACGGGTCAGGGTCGGCAGGCCTTTGATCAGGCCTTTATGGCGAGTCTTGTCGACAATGTCACGCGCACCGGCCAACAACACCCAGGCCGCGAGCATGAAGGTCGCCAGCACCGCCCAGTTGAAATCGCCGTAGGCGAGGCCAGCCACCACCGCCAACGCGGCGCTGCCGAGCAGCACCGGGGTGAGCATGCCCAGCAGCCATTTCACCGGGGTGTCTTTCCAGCGCACGATCACGCCGACCGCCATCACCAGCATCAACAAGGCCATCAACGGAATGAACAGCGCGTTGAAGTACGGCGGGCCGACCGACAGCTTGGCACCGGTCATGGCATCGAGAATCAACGGATACAAGGTGCCCAGCAGGATCATCGAAGCCGCCACCACCAGCACCAGGTTGTTGCCCAGCAACAGGGTTTCCCGGGACCAGAGGTTGAAGCCGACCTGGCTCTTGACCACCGGAGCGCGCAAGGCGAACAGCGTCAGCGAACCACCGACCACGAACAGTAGGAAGATCAGGATGAACACGCCGCGCTCGGGGTCCGAGGCAAAGGCGTGCACCGAGGTCAGCACGCCGGAACGCACGAGGAATGTGCCCAGCAGGCTCAACGAAAAGGCAGCGATGGCCAGCAACACGGTCCAGCTCTTGAACACCCCACGTTTTTCCGTGACCGCCAACGAGTGAATCAGCGCGGTGCCCACCAGCCAGGGCATGAACGAGGCGTTTTCCACCGGGTCCCAGAACCACCAGCCGCCCCACCCGAGTTCATAGTAGGCCCACCACGAGCCGAGGGTGATGCCGATACCGAGGAAGGCCCAGGCGACGATGGTCCACGGACGTGACCAACGCGCCCACGCGGCATCAAGACGACCGCCCATCAACGCGGCGATGGCGAATGCGAACGCCACCGAGAAACCGACGTAACCCATGTACAGCATCGGTGGGTGAACGATCAGGCCGATATCCTGCAGCAATGGATTGAGGTCGGCGCCATTGCTGGGTATTTGCGGCAGGATGCGTTTGAACGGGTTCGAGGTGAGGATCAGGAACAGCAGGAAACCGGTGCTGATCATGCCCATCACTGCCAGCACCCGTGCCAGCATCACTTGCGGCAACTGCCGGGAGAACACCGACACCGCAAAGGTCCAGCCGCCGAGGATCAACGCCCACAACAGCAACGAACCTTCGTGCGCGCCCCACACGGCGCTGAATTTGTAGTACCAGGGCAATGCAGTGTTGGAGTTGCTGGCAACATAGGCGACGGAGAAGTCGTCAGCCATGAACGCGTAGGTCAGGCAGCCGAAGGCGAACAGCAGAAAGGCGAACTGCCCCCACGCAGCCGGCTGGGCCAGACTCATCCAGAAGCGGTCACCGCGCCATGCACCGAGCAACGGCACCACCGCCTGAAACAGCGCGAAGCACAGCGACAGGATCATCGCCAGGTGGCCCAGCTCCGGGATAAAAATTCCAGATGTCATCAGTTAGCCCTCTTTCGCGGGAGTGGGTGCCGACTGGCCACTGTCTTTCAGGGCCTTGGTCACTTCCGGCGGCATGTACTTCTCATCGTGCTTGGCCAGCACTTCATCGGCCACCACCACACCGTCGGCATTCAGTTTGCCCAAAGCGACGATGCCTTGCCCTTCGCGGAACAGGTCCGGGAGGATACCGCGATAGCTGATGGTCACGGATTTGTTGAAGTCGGTAACGACGAACTTCACGTCCAGCGAGTCGCCGGAGCGCTGCAGGGAACCGGCCTCGACCATGCCCCCGGCGCGGATGCGCGTGTCCTGCGGGGCTTCGCCATTGGCGATCTGGGTCGGCGTGTAAAACAGGTTTATGTTCTGCTGCAGGGCGCTCAGGGCCAGGCCCACGGCGGCGCCGACCCCGACCAGGATCGCCAGAATGATGATAAGACGCTTTTTACGCAGCGGATTCACTTGCCGTTCTCCCGGCGCAGACGACGCGCCTCTTGTTGCAGATACCGCTTGCGGGCCAGGATCGGCGCCGCCACGTTGAGGGCCAGCACCGCCAGGCAGATGCCATAGGCCGACCAGACATACAGGCCATGATGGCCCATGGCGAGGAAGTCGCCGAATGACGCAAAACTCATCGAGCGACCTCCAGGCTGCTTTCCACTTCGGCTTTCACCCAACTGGCCCGCGCCTCGCGCTTGAGCACTTCGAGGCGCATGCGCAGCAGCAACACCGCGCCGAAGAAACAATAGAAACCCAGCGCCGTCAGCAGCAACGGCAGCCACATCTCGGCAGGCATCGCCGGTTTTTCCGTGAGGGTGAACGTCGCGCCCTGGTGCAGGGTGTTCCACCACTCCACCGAGTACTTGATGATCGGGATGTTGATCACGCCGACAATCGCCAGCACCGCGCAAGCCTTGGCCGCGCTGTCACGATTGCTGATGGCGTTACCCAGCGCAATAAGACCGAAGTACAGGAAAAGCAGAATCAGCATGGACGTCAGTCGTGCATCCCAGACCCACCACGAGCCCCAGGTCGGCTTGCCCCAGATCGCCCCGGTGACCAGCGCCACGGCGGTCATCCAGGCACCGATGGGCGCCGCGCACTGCAGGGCGACGTCGGCCAGCTTCATCTTCCACACCAGCCCGACGATGCCGCACACCGCCAGCATCACGTAGATGGACTGTGCCAGCATGGCGGCCGGGACGTGGATGTAGATGATGCGAAAGCTGTTGCCCTGCTGGTAGTCCGGTGGCGCGAAGGCCAGGCCCCAGACCACGCCAACGCCGATCAGCAGCAACGCCGCGACGCTCAGCCATGGCAGCATTTTGCCGCTGATGCCGTAAAACCATTTGGGCGAGCCGAGCTTATGAAACCACGTCCAGTTCATACTGTTTCCATCACGGTTGCTGTGCGTTATCACGCTCAGCCAGGGTCTGCCTTTTCTTCAAAAAGAAGTGGTTAAATTTTAACCAGGCCTCATTATTATTCGCCGACGCTGATCTTCAGGCCAGCAGCTATTGCAAAGGGTGTCAGGGTTATCGCCAGGGCGGTCAGGCTACCAAGCCACAACAGATAACCGGTCGCCGGCATGCCCTGCAAGGCTGCCTGCAAGGCGCCACTGCCAAGAATCAACACCGGGATATACAACGGCAGAATCAGCAACGCCAGCAACAGGCCGCCGCGCTTCAAACCGACCGTCAACGCCGCGCCCACCGCACCGAGCAGGCTCAGTACCGGTGTACCCAGCAATAAAGAAAGCAGCAACACCGGCAGACAGGCGGCAGGCAAACCGAGCATCAACGCCAGTAAAGGCGCGAGCAAAACCAGTGCCAGGCCGGAAAACGCCCAGTGTGCCAGCACCTTGGCCAAAACCAGAAGAGCCAGGGGGTGCGGCGAAAGGACCCACTGTTCCAGCGAACCGTCTTCGAAATCACTGCGGAAAAGCCCGTCCAGCGAGAGCAGGACCGACAAAAGGGCCGCCACCCACACCAGTCCCGGAGACAAGGTTTGCAACAATTGAGACTCGGGACCGACCGCCAGCGGGAACAGCGAAACGACGATGGCGAAGAACACCAGCGGATTGGCCAGTTCAGCCGGACGACGGAACAGCAAACGGGCCTCGCGGGCGACCAACAGGCCGAAAACACTCATACGGCCCAGTTCCCCAGATCAATGTCGCGATAAGCGGCCGGCATCCGGCTCAGGGTATGGTGAGTGGTCAAGACCACCATGCCACCGCGCTCGCAGTGGCCGGCCAAGTGTTCTTCGAGCTGCGCCACGCCTTGCTTGTCGAGGGCCGTGAACGGCTCATCGAGTATCCACAGCGGCGGGCTGTCCAGATAGAGCCGCGCCAGTGCCACGCGGCGCTGTTGGCCCGCGGACAGCGTGTGACAGGGAACATCCTCGAAACCACGCAACCCAACGGCCGCCAGGGCATGCCAGATCGCCTCAAAGGAAGCCGGTTGATGCAAGGCGCAAAGCCAGCTCAGGTTCTCTTGCGGGGTCAGCAAGTCCTTGATGCCAGCGGCATGGCCGATCCACAAAAGATTGCGTGCAAGCTCCGTGCGTTGCTCGCTCAGCGGCTGTCCGTTGAGCAGCACTTGACCGGCGGTCGGGAGCATCAGGCCGGATAACAGGCGCAACAGGCTGGTCTTGCCACTGCCGTTGGGGCCACTGATCTGTACCATTTCGCCACTGGCCATTCTCAAATCGAGATTTTCGAAGAGCAGCCGAAGGTCTCGCTCACAGGCAAGGGCAACGGTTTGCAGGACTGGACTGGTCAAGGGTTCACGGGCCTTATACGGTTCAAGTCGGCGCTGGCGCGGCCGTTAAAGAGATGCAGAATAAAGGTATTGGCGGCCCGAACGAGAGAGCTGCGTCAATTAACTGCGAAATTTACCGCACTCTGTATACAACGGGGCGGCATTATACATGCCATTTCCTACTCTAAAGCGTGCAATTTCCCTAGGTTGTGACCGCGTATGACAGGCGAAATGAACATCCTCCCGCTACCGCAGGCCACCCCGGCGACCACGCGTCCACTGGCGGTCAGTGGCGAGCTGCTCAAGCTGCTGACGCCCATGGAGGGTCTGATCACCGCCGGCCAGACCGCCAAGGCTGAAGTGCTGTCACTCAAGCAGGCAGATCAGGCTTTTCAACTGCTGCTCAAGCTCACCCTCGAAAACGGCCGGCAGACCACGCTCCAGGCCACCAGCAATCAACCCTTGGCCCAAGGCACCAGCATCGCGGTCACCCAGCCTTCGGCGGGCAACCTGGCAGTCACCGTGCAGCAAGCCATCGCCGCCAGCGTCGCCACCCTCACCCGCATCGATACTGCGCAAATGCCGGTGGGCACCCTGCTGCAGGGAAAAGTGCTGACCTCCCAGGTGTTGCCGCCTGTGCCGGGGCAAGCCACGGTGTTTCGCTCGATGGTCAGCCTGCTCAACACAGCGCTGAGCGGCAGCACGCTTAGCATCGACAGCTCGCAGCCGTTGCGCATCGGCACCTTGCTCAGCGTACAGGTGCAGGACGGCCAGACCTTGAAGTTCGTGCCCTTGAGCAGCCGTCAGGAACAATTGGCCGTGTCTCAGCAACTGGCCAGCCAACAAAGCCGCCAGGGCTCACTGGACGGGTTGCTCAAACTGCTGCAAAACCTGCCGGCCTCGGATCAGACCTCCAGCGACCTGCGCACGGCCGTGGACAGATTGCTCGCGGGCCTGCCGGACATCCAGCAATTGAGCAGCGCGAAAGGCCTGGCCCAGGCCCTGGCCAGCAGCGGTGCATTCCTCGAATCGAAACTGCTGGGCGGTCAGAACCTGGCGCCCGACATGAAAGGCGACCTGCTCAAACTGATCGGCCAATTGTCATCCGGCCTGCCGGCCAGCACCCATCTCAGCGCGATCATCGCCGCCAACACCTTGGCCCAGGCCATGCCGAGTTTCGTGCGCAATGCCCTGGGCATGCTTGGACAGGTCAGCGCCAAGCCGTCGCCAACCGGTTTTCCGCTGCCTGAGCGGGTGTTGCAAAGCGCCGAAGGCGAAGACGATCTGGAACACCTGCTACGCCTGGCCGCAGCGGCAGTTTCACGCCTGCAGAGCCACCAGCTGTCCAGCCTGGAGCAGACCGGCGTCACGCCGGACGGGCGACTGATGAGTACCTGGCAACTGGAAATTCCGATGCGCAACCTGCAGGACATCGTGCCGTTGCAGATCAAGTTCCAGCGCGAGGAAGCACCGGAAAGAGAACAATCCAAAGAACGCCCTGAAGAACGCGCGCCCAGGCAACAACTCTGGCGCATCGAACTGGCGTTCGACATGGAACCGCTCGGGCCGTTGCAGGTTCAGGCACAGCTGATCCAGGGCAGCCTCAGCAGCCAGCTTTGGGCCGAACGCGCCTACACCGCCAGCCTGATCGAGAGCAACCTGGCGGCATTGCGCCAACAAATGCTGGCAGCAGGGTTGAACGTCGGCGATCTCGACTGCCACCTCGGCAAACCACCCCAAGGCCCGCAAACCCGCCTCGAACAACGCTGGGTCGACGAAAACGCATGAATAACCCCAACGCCCCACGCCAGGCTATCGCCCTCAAGTACGACGGCACCCACGCCCCTACCCTCACTGCCAAGGGCGACGAAGAACTGGCGGAAGAAATCCTGCGCATTGCTCGCGACTACGAAGTGCCGATCTATGAGAACGCCGAACTGGTGAGTCTGCTGGCGCGAATGGAGTTGGGGGACAGTATTCCGCAGGAGCTCTATCTAACGATTGCCGAGATCATTGCGTTTGCGTGGAATTTGAAGGGTAAGTTTCCGGTGCGACAGGATCCGGAGGAGCCGATGGCTGAGAAAGACATTACCGAACGCGGGGATGATTACTAAGGCCTTGAAAGCAACAGATCGCATCCTTCAGCAGCTCCAGGTGAATGTAAACCCATGTAGCTGCCGAAGGCTGCGATCTTCTGCTTCTGCTTCTGCTTCTGCTTGAAGCTTGCCGCTTGAAGCTTCTAGCTGCTCTTATGCACCTTGCTCATCAACTCCGCCTCGGCCTGGGTCAGGCCGCAAGACTGGGTCAGTTCGTCGACACTGGCGCCCATCCCGACCAGTTTCGCCGCCTGGGCAAACGACAGGCTCTTGGGATCGCGCTGTTCCAGCCGGGTCAGTTGGTCCGGCAATGGCGCGACGAGCGTGCGCAATTCATGCAGGTCTTCGCCCATGCGCACATTGCCGTCCTGGTAATTGTCGACGCGCCTGCCCAGGTCCTTGATGCGCTGGTCGCGCTGCGCATCGCCCTGGGCCTGTTGCGCAGCGATGAGCTTTTGACCGCGGATGTAGGCCAAAAACATTGCCAGCGTGCCTGCCCAGAACAGGAACAGGACAATGACCGCCACCTCGAGAATCAATCAGATGTTCTCCAGGTCCGACCATTCTTCTTCGCTCATCATCTTGTCCAGTTCGACCAGGATCAGCAGTTCGTTGTTCTTGTTGCACACGCCCTGAATGAACTTGGCGGACTCTTCGTTACCGACGTTCGGCGCTGTCTCGATTTCCGACTGACGCAGGTAAACCACTTCGGCCACGCTGTCGACCATGATCCCGACCACTTGCTTGTCGGCTTCTATGATGACGATGCGGGTGTTGTCGCTGATTTCGGCATTCATCAGGCCGAAGCGCTGACGGGTGTCGATCACCGTGACCACGTTGCCGCGCAGATTGATGATGCCCAGCACATAACTCGGAGCGCCCGGTACCGGGGCGATTTCGGTGTAGCGCAGGACTTCCTGGACGCGCATCACGTTGATGCCGTAGGTCTCGTTGTCCAGCTTGAAGGTGACCCATTGCAGGATCGGATCTTCGGAACCCTTTGCCGCCGTCGCCTTGTCATTCATACCCTGATCCCCTCAAGAAACCGCCCTGGCGGTGTTGTTCTGTTATGTAGGTTTATGGGCTGGCTTGGTGCCGCCCATGTGCCTGGCCCCACCGCTGGCGATCAACTCGGCCAGTTCGGATACATCGAGCAATGCACACATGTGTTCAATCACCGTGCCCGCCAGCCACGGCCGCTGGCCACGGTGGCTGCGCCATTTGATTTCGTTCGGGTCCAGGCGCAACGAGCGACTGACCTGATGCACCGCCAGCCCCCACTCATACCCCTGGACGGAAATCACGTATTGCAAGCCCTGCTTGAAGTCCTCGCGGTAACGATCGGGCATGACCCATCGTGCCGTGTCCAGTACCTTCAGATTGCCTGCCTGGCTCGGCAGGATGCCGAGGAACCACTCCGGTTGACCGAACAACGACGTCAGCTCATGTCCGGCCAGTGGATAGATCGAACCCAGGCACACCAGCGGTACCGCCAGGGTCAACCCGGCGACGTCGAACAACAGGCATTCGAAGGGTTCGGCCGCCCAGGCAGGACGACCGTCGGTTTCTACCGGTGGCGGCGTGCTGGCGGGTGGTAGATGTACTTCGACGACCGGAGGCACCAAGACTTGATGCACTTCGACGGGCGGCGGTACCAGGGCTTGCAGCAACGGAGCGATGGTTGATACCGGCGCCAGAATGGGTGCAGAAGTTTCGACCACTGCAACGGGCGCCGTCGCAACCGGAGCTACTACAGGTGCGGTAGTCACTATGGCATCGCGGGCCTGCTCTTCAAACACCGCGGCCTGGAACTCGTCTAGCGCGGTCTCCGTCTCTACCACCTCGGGAAGCGTTTCGATTTGCGCTTCGAGTTCTTCGGTGACGTCCTGCAGCAGGCTGTCCAGATAGGACTGCAGAGCCAGTTGCGGGCGCGATGTGATCTTTAATGGCCGGTTCACTGGCTCACCCCTACTGTAGGAGCGAGCATGCTCGCGAAGAACCTGAGAGCGCCGCGGGGTGCCAAGTTTCCAGCGTTATCGTTGACGACCATCGCGAGCAAGCTTGCTCCTACAGGAGCGAGCATGCTCGCGAAGAACCCGAGAGCGCCGAGGGGTGCCAGGTTTCCAGCGTTATCGTTAACGACCATCGCGAGCAAGCTTGCTCCTACAGGAGCGAGCATGCTCGCGAAGAACCTGAGAGCGCCGCGGGGTGCCAGGTTTCCAGCGTTATCGTTGACGACCATCGCGAGCAAGCTTGCTCCTACAGGGATCGGGCTCATTTTCATGCCACCCCTTCTGTAGGAGCGAGCATGCTCGCGAAGAACCCGAGAGCGCCGCGGGGTGCCAGGTTTCCAGCGTTATCGTTGACGACCATCGCGAGCAAGCTTGCTCCTACAGGGATCGGGCTCATTCTCATGCCACCTGCGCAACGAGTTGCGCCGCCAGCAGATGCTTGAGCAGCGCGCGGTAGGCGACGACGCCACGGCTCTTGCCGTCGAACTGCGAAGGCGTCAGCCCCGCCCGGCTGGCATCGCGCAAGCGCGTGTCCACCGGGATGTAGCCCTGCCAGATTTCTTGCGGAAACTTGTCACGCACCACGCGCAGCGTACCGAGGGACGCCTGCGTGCGGCGATCGAACAGAGTCGGCACGATGGTGAACGGCAAGGCCTGCTTGCGCGAACGATTGATCATCGCCAGGGTGTTGACCATGCGCTCCAGGCCTTTGACCGCCAAGTGTTCGGTCTGCACCGGGATCACCAGTTGCTGGCTCGCCGCCAAGGCATTGACCATCAGTACCCCGAGCAACGGCGGGCTGTCGATCACGGCGTAATCGAAGTCCTGCCACAACTGCGCCAGGCTCTTGGCAATCACCAGGCCCAGGCCACTCTGGCCCGGCGACTGGCGTTCAAGGGTGGCCAGCGCGGTGCTCGATGGCAACAGGGAAATGGATTCGTGACTGGTGGGCAGCAACAGCTGACCGGGCAGGCCCTGGGGCACGCTGCCTTTATGCAGGAACAGGTCGTAGCTGCTGTGTTCCAGGCTGTCTGGGTCGTAACCGAAATAGCTGGTCATGGAGCCGTGGGGGTCGAGATCGACCACGACCACGCGCTTGCCCGCCTCGGCCAGCAACCCGGCTAAAGCGATGGAGGAAGTGGTTTTACCGACACCACCCTTTTGATTGGCGACTGCCCAGACTCTCATTCGATTGTTCCTCCCGGCCGGGTCGACCGGGAATTAGCTCAACGTGTTAATGCGGGCGACGGAGAATTGACGGCGCTCTCTCGTACCGGCGACATAACCTTGGTCGGTGCAGTTTGTGTGCCAGCACGCTTCAAGGCGGCATCGGGTTGTGCATTCGCCGCTCCGGTAGCGGTGATGCTGCGACGCACGTCCAGGTTGCGTGACACCACCAGCACCACTCGACGATTGCGCGCCCGGCCCTCGGCCGTGGCGTTATTGGCCACCGGCTGGAATTCGCCATAACCCACCGACGCCAGACGACCAGGGTTTACCCCTTGCATAGCGAG
Organism: Pseudomonas sp. LBUM1649; assembly: GCF_059716155.1. Taxonomy (NCBI): domain Bacteria; kingdom Pseudomonadati; phylum Pseudomonadota; class Gammaproteobacteria; order Pseudomonadales; family Pseudomonadaceae; genus Pseudomonas; species Pseudomonas sp. LBUM1649. The sequence goes on along the minus strand of NZ_CP166807.1, from coordinate 1,697,827 downwards.
CATGCGCACGATGCTGGCCGAGCGGGCCGAAGACAGCTCCCAGTTGGTGGGATACTGCGCGGTACGGATAGGTTGATCGTCGGTGAAGCCTTCGACGTGGATCGGGTTGTCGAACGGTTTCAGGATCGCCGCGACCTTGTCGATGATGTTGAAGGCAATGTCGCTGGGCATGGCATCGCCGCTGCCGAACAACAGGCTGGAATTGAGTTCGATCTCGACCCACAACTCGTTGCCGCGCACGGTCATCTGTTTGGAGCTGATCAGGTCGCCGAAAGCCGCGCTGATGTCATCGGCGATGCTTTTGAGCGGATCGCTGGCACCAGAGACACCGGCATCGACCTGGTCACTGTCCTTGACCAACGGCTTGGCCGGGGTCACGGTCTTCGGCCGCTCGTCACCGATGGGGATCGGCTTGAGCGCGCGATCGGTATCAGTGAAGACGCCGATCAATGCCTCGGAAATGACTTTGTACTTGCCTTCGTTGATCGACGAAATCGAGTACATCACCACGAAAAACGCGAACAGCAAAGTGATGAAGTCGGCGTAGGAAACGAGCCAACGCTCATGGTTTACATGTTCATCATGTTGACGACGACGAGCCATAGTCCATTGCCCCCATCAATCCATGAAGCCCTGGAGCTTCAACTCGATAGAGCGCGGGTTTTCACCTTCGGCGATCGACAGGATCCCTTCCAGCAACATTTCGCGATAACGCGATTGGCGCAACGCGATGGACTTGAGCTTGGCGGCAATCGGCAACAACACCAGGTTGGCACTGGCCACGCCATAGATGGTGGCGACGAAGGCCACGGCGATGCCATTGCCCAGCTGGGACGGATCGCCCAGGTTACCCATGACATGAATCAGGCCCATCACCGCACCGATGATGCCGATGGTCGGCGCATAACCGCCCATGCTTTCGAAGACCTTGGCGGCTTCGATGTCGCGGCTTTCCTGGGTGTAGAAATCTACCTCGAGAATGCTCCGGATCGCTTCCGGCTCGACGCCATCGACCAGCAACTGCAGGCCTTTGCGCGAGTAGCTGTCGGGTTCGGCATCGGCCACCCCTTCCAGCCCGAGCAGGCCTTCCTTGCGGGCGGTCAGGCTCCAGTTGACGACGCGATCGATGCCACCGGCCAGGTCGACCCGCGGAGGAAACAGGATCCACGCCAGGGTCTGCATGGCACGCTTGAAGGCGCTCATGGGTGATTGCAGCAATGCCGCGCCAATGGTCCCGCCCAGCACGATCAACGCGGCCGGACCGTTGGCCAGCGCACCGATATGTCCGCCTTCGAGGTAGTTGCCGCCAATGATGGCGACGAACGCCATGATGATGCCGATGAGACTTAAAACGTCCATCAGACACAGGCCTCGACGATGTGTCGGCCGATGTCGTCCAGTGCATACACCGCGTCGGCCAGTTCGGCCTTGACGATGGCCATGGGCATGCCATAGATCACGCAGCTGGCTTCATCCTGGGCCCAGATCGAACTGCCGCTTTGCTTGAGCAGGCGCGCGCCTTCGCGACCGTCGGCGCCCATGCCGGTCAGTACCACCGCCAGAACTTTGTCGCCGTAGGACTTGGCCGCCGAACCGAAGGTGATGTCCACGCATGGCTTGTAGTTCAAGCGCTCGTCGCCCGGGAGGATTTTCACCGCGCCCCGGCCATCGATCATCATCTGCTTGCCACCTGGCGCCAACAACGCCAGGCCCGGGCGCAGGATGTCGCCGTCCTCGGCTTCCTTGACGCTGATCCGGCAGAGCTTGTCCAGGCGTTCGGCGAACGCCTTGGTGAAGGCTGCCGGCATGTGCTGGACCAACACGATGGGGGCCGGGAAGTTGGCTGGCAGCTGGGTCAATACCCGCTGCAAGGCCACCGGACCGCCGGTGGACGTACCGATGGCCACCAGTTTGTAGGCTTTACGCTTGGGAGCAGGTGACGACGGGGCGTGCACTGGCGCACGGGTCGGGATCGGAGCGGGGGCCGGGCGCACAGGCGCGCTACTGCCATAACCGAGGGTGCTCGAAGGCGTTGGCATTGGCGTCGGAGCCGGTGCGGCCACAGGCGCCGGCGCGCTGTAGCTGCTGACACGACGATTACTGCGCGAGATGCTGAGAATCTTCTCGCACAGCAGTTGCTTGACCTTCTCGGGGTTGCGCGAGATGTCTTCGAAGTTCTTCGGCAGGAAGTCCACCGCGCCGGCGTCCAGCGCGTCCAGGGTAACCCGGGCGCCTTCATGGGTCAGCGAGGAAAACATCAAGACCGGGGTCGGGCAGCGCTGCATGATGTGCCGTACCGCGGTGATGCCGTCCATCATCGGCATCTCATAGTCCATGGTGATCACGTCCGGCTTGAGGGCCAACGCCTGATCAATCGCCTCTTTGCCGTTTGTCGCCGTGCCGACGACCTGGATATTCGGATCCGCTGAAAGAATTTCCGAGACGCGGCGGCGGAAAAACCCCGAATCGTCCACCACCAGGACCTTGACTGCCATAAACACTCCATTAGACGCAGCGGGGCATCAGTCGCCCCGCCCCGCCAGAATCAAATACGCCGTGCGGCGTAACGCTTGAGCATGCTCGGAACATCGAGAATCAGCGCGATGCGGCCGTCACCGGTAATGGTGGCGCCCGACATGCCCGGGGTTCCCTGGAGCATTTTGCCCAATGGCTTGATGACCACTTCCTCCTGGCCCACCAGCTGGTCGACGACAAAGCCGATCCGCTGGGTGCCCACCGAAAGGATCACCACGTGGCCTTCGCGCTGCTCTTCGTGAGCGGCGGAGCTGACCAGCCAGCGCTTGAGGTAGAACAACGGCAGTGCCTTGTCCCGCACGATCACCACTTCCTGGCCGTCCACCACGTTGGTGCGCGACAGGTCGAGGTGGAAGATCTCGTTGACGTTCACCAGCGGGAAGGCAAACGCCTGGTTGCCGAGCATGACCATCAGGGTCGGCATGATCGCCAGGGTCAGCGGCACCTTGATGACGATCTTCGATCCCTGGCCTTTGGCCGAGTAGATGTTGATCGAACCGTTGAGCTGGGAAATCTTGGTTTTCACCACGTCCATGCCCACGCCACGACCCGACACGTCGGAGATCTCGGTCTTGGTCGAGAAGCCCGGGGCGAAGATCAGGTTGTAGCACTCGGTATCGCTCAGGCGATCGGCAGCGTCCTTGTCCATCACACCGCGTTTAACCGCGATGGCACGCAGGACATGCGGGTCCATGCCCTTGCCGTCGTCGGAGATCGACAGCAGGATATGGTCACCTTCCTGCTCCGCTGCGAGAATGACCTTGCCGCCACGGGACTTGCCCGAGGCTTCGCGTTCTTCCGGCGATTCGATGCCGTGGTCGACGGCGTTGCGCACCAAGTGGACCAGCGGGTCGGCCAGGGCCTCGACGAGGTTCTTGTCGAGGTCGGTTTCTTCGCCGACCAGTTCCAGGATGATCTCTTTCTTGAGCTGGCGAGCCAGGTCTCGAACCAGGCGCGGGAAACGCCCGAAGACTTTCTTGATCGGTTGCATCCGGGTCTTCATGACCGCGGTTTGCAGGTCGGCCGTGACCACGTCGAGGTTCGACACGGCCTTGGACATGGCTTCGTCGGCGCTGTTGGCGCCCAGGCGCACCAGGCGGTTACGCACCAGCACCAATTCGCCGACCATGTTCATGATCTCGTCGAGCCGCGCGGTATCGACCCGCACGGTGGTCTCGGCTTCGCTGGCCGGCTTTTCCGCTGGCGGCGCGGCCGGGGCACGGGCCGCAGCCGGTACCGCGGCGGCAGCGGGTGCCGGCGCTTCGGCTTTCGGTTCGGGCGCCTTGGCCACGGGCTTGTGTGCGACAACCTTGGCGGTCGGCGCCGCCACCGAGGCGTTCGAGCCGCTCGCCGCTGTCGCGGTGCCCACTTCGCTGAACTTGCCTTTGCCGTGCAATTCGTCGAGCAGTGCCTCGAATTCATGATCGGTGATCAGATCACTGCCGGCCGCCGCTGCGGTGGGAGCTGCCGGTGCAGACACCGATGCGATGGCCGACTCCAGCGCCTCGACCGCAAAGTTGCCTTTGCCGTGCAGTTGGTCGAGCAAGGCTTCAAATTCTTCGTCGGTGATGTCGGAGCTATCGCCGGCGGCTTTCGGCGCTGGCGGCGCGACTGGCGCCGGGGCCACTGCATCGACGGCGAACTTGCCCTTGCCGTGCAGTTGATCGAGCAACGACTCGAACTCGGCATCGGTGATTTCGTCGCTGCCAGCCGCATCGCTGGCAGGTGCGGGAGCCGCCGCCGGCGCCTCGGCCTGGGCCTTGACGGCGTTCAGCGAGTCCAGCAGTTGTTCGAACTCATTGTCGGTGATGTCGCCCGAGTCGCTTTGCGCAACCGGCGTTTCAACCACTTCGGTCACCGGCGCAGGCGCAGCCTCCGCAGCGGCTTGCGGCTCGGCCAGACGAGCCAGTGCCGCCAGCAGCTCAGGTGTTGCAGCCGTAATCGGACTACGCTCGCGCACTTCGCTGAACATGCCGTTCACCGCATCCAGCGCTTCGAGGACCACGTCCATCAATTCCGAGTCGACGCGACGTTCACCCTTGCGCAGGATGTCGAACACGTTTTCGGCGATGTGGCAGCACTCCACCAACTCGTTGAGCTGGAGGAAGCCGGCGCCCCCTTTTACAGTGTGAAAACCGCGAAAAATTGCATTGAGCAAGTCCGCGTCATCCGGACGGCTTTCCAGCTCGACCAGTTGCTCGGACAGTTGCTCTAGAATCTCGCCGGCCTCAACCAGGAAATCCTGAAGGATCTCTTCATCGGCGCCGAAGCTCATCAGGGGGTGCTCCTAAAGGTCTAAAAACCCAAAAACCTAAAATGCTAAAATTCTAGAAGCCTAGGCTGGATAACAAATCGTCCACATCGTCCTGACCGGACATAACGTCTTCTCTTTTATCGGCATGAATCTGCGGACCTTCACCCTGAGAGAGATGTTTTTGTGGATCTTTTTCTGCAAGCATCAAAGCACGGTCATGTTCGATGCCCGCAAAGCGGTCCACCTGACTGGCCATCAGCACGAGCTTGAGCAGGTTGCTTTCTACTTCGGTGACCAGTTGGGTCACGCGCTTGATCACCTGGCCGGTGAGGTCCTGGTAATCCTGGGCGAGCAGAATGTCGTTGAGGTTGCTCGACACGGCGCGGTTGTCTGCGCTGCTGCGCGTCAGGAAGCCGTCGACGCGCCGGGCCAGCTCACGAAACTCTTCCGCCCCGACTTCGCGCCGCATGAACCGCCCCCAGTCGGTGCTCAAGCCCTGGGCTTCGTCAGCCAGACTGTTGACCAGCGGCGTGGCGTTTTCCACCAGGTCCATGGTGCGGTTGGCGGCGGCTTCGGTCAGCTTGACCACATACCCCAGCCGCTCGGTGGCGTCGGTGATCTGTGACACTTCCTCGGCTTGCGGCATGTGCGGGTCAATCTGGAAATTGACGATCGCGCTATGCAACTCGCGGGTGAGCTTGCCCACTTCCTGATACAGGCCACGGTCACGAGTCTGGTTGAGCTCATGGATCAATTGCACAGCATCGCCGAACCTGCCCTTTTCAAGGCTCGCGACCAATTCGACGGCGTGTTTTTTCAGGGTCGATTCAAAATCGCCCTGGGATGATTCGTTATGCCCCATAGCTCCCCCGTGGCGCAGTTCAACCGATGCGTTCGAAAATCTTCTCGATTTTTTCTTTCAACGCCTGGGCCGTGAAGGGTTTGACCACATAGCCGTTTACGCCGGCCTGGGCCGCTTCGATGATCTGCTCGCGCTTGGCTTCGGCAGTCACCATCAGCACTGGCAGGTGCTTGAGCTTTTCATCGGCGCGCACGTGGCGCAGCAGATCGATACCGGTCATGCCAGGCATGTTCCAGTCCGTCACCAGAAAGTCGATGCTCCCGCTGTTGAGTACTGGAATGGCGGTAGTGCCATCGTCGGCCTCGACCGTGTTGGTGAACCCAAGGTCACGCAACAGGTTTTTTATGATCCGCCGCATCGTTGAGAAGTCATCAACGATGAGGATTTTCATGTTCTTGTCCAATTCGACCTCCAAGCAGACTAAAACGCGCCCAGCACCTGGACGCGCCATTTCAATCAATCTGGCAAAACACTCGATGACTGTCTGGAGTACAACGGATCGAGACCGGCGCGGTTCATCACCCCACCCGCCGCGTCGCAGTGCCCCCACACTGCCTTCAGCGCGCTCGCCACTCTCCCAGACGCCCCCGCAAACGGGCCGCGCACTGGCTGTGTAACTGGCTGACCCGGGATTCGCTGACTCCCAGGACCTCGCCGATTTCCTTGAGATTCAACTCTTCGTCGTAGTACAGCGCCAACACCAATCGCTCACGCTCCGGCAAATTGGCGATCGCGTCCGCCAGCGCCGCCTGGAAGCGTTCATCTTCCAGATCGCGAGACGGTTCAAGATGAGCACTGGCGCCATCCTCGTGCAGCCCTTCGTGTTCGCCGTCCTGCAACAGGTCGTCGAAACTGAACAGCCGGCTGCCCAGGGTGTCGTTCAAAATCCCGTAGTAATCGTCAAGACTCAATTGGAGTTCGGCCGCAACTTCGTGATCTTTAGCGTCACGGCCGGTTTTCGCTTCAATCGAGCGAATGGCGTCGCTGACCATCCGCGTATTGCGGTGGACCGAACGTGGCGCCCAGTCCCCCTTGCGCACTTCATCGAGCATGGCGCCGCGGATGCGGATGCCCGCGTAAGTCTCGAAACTCGCGCCTTTGCTGGCGTCGTATTTGGTCGATACTTCCAGCAGGCCGATCATCCCGGCCTGGATCAGGTCTTCGACCTGGACACTGGCCGGCAAACGCGCCAGCAAGTGATAGGCAATGCGTTTAACCAGCGGCGCGTAACGCTCGATCAGCTCGTACTGCGCGTCACGCGCCGATGCCTTGTAGAGGTTGTAACCGCTGGCTGTCATAGCACCGGTCCTGCCGTTTGTTGCACGAGGCGCTCGACGAAAAATTCCAGGTGCCCGCGCGGGTTGGCGGGCAGCGGCCAGGTGTCGACCTTCTGCGCGATCGCCTTGAACGCCAGCGAGCACTTGGAGCGCGGGAAGGCCTCGTAGACGGCGCGCTGCTTCTGCACGGCCTTGCGCACGCTTTCGTCGTAAGGCACCGCGCCGACATATTGTAAGGCGACGTCGAGGAAGCGGTCGGTGACCTTGGTCAACTTGGCGAACAGGTTGCGCCCTTCCTGAGGGCTCTGCGCCATGTTGGCCAGGACACGGAAACGGTTCATGCCGTAATCGCGGTTGAGCAATTTGATCAACGCATAGGCGTCAGTGATCGAAGTCGGCTCGTCACAGACCACCAGCAACACTTCCTGGGCCGCGCGCACGAAACTGACCACCGACTCACCAATGCCTGCAGCGGTGTCGATCACCAGCACGTCGAGATTGTCGCCGATGTCACTGAAAGCCTGGATCAGGCCGGCGTGCTGGGCCGGGCTCAAATGGACCATGCTCTGAGTGCCGGACGCCGCCGGAACGATGCGGATGCCGCCGGGGCCCTGCAACAGTACGTCGCGCAATTCACAGCGGCCTTCGATCACGTCGGCCAGGGTACGTTTGGGTGTCAGGCCCAACAGAACGTCGACGTTCGCCAGGCCCAGGTCAGCGTCCAGCAGCATGACGCGCCGGCCAAGCTCAGCCAAAGCCAGGGACAAGTTCACTGACACGTTAGTTTTGCCGACGCCACCTTTGCCGCCGGTCACCGCGATCACCTGTACAGGATGCATGCTGCCCATGTTATTTCTTTACCTTGTTCTGCATAGACGGGGCCACATAACTGGCTGCGCGTTCACAATCGGAACAATGCATGGCAGGCCATCGATGTAGGTACAAAAACTATTCATTGTTACCTCAGCCAACCTGCTTGGTCGGACTGTGGTAGATATCAGCGAACATGTCAGCCATGGCCTCTTCGCTGGGTTCTTCCTGCATTTGCACGCTGACGGCCCGACTGACCAGTTGATGACGACGCGGCAGATGCAGATCATCTGGAATCCGCGGGCCATCGGTCAGGTAGGCCACCGGCAACTCATGGCTGATGGCCAGACTCAACACCTCGCCCAGGCTCGCCGTTTCATCCAGTTTAGTCAGGATGCAGCCAGCGAGCCCACAACGCTTGTAACTGTGATAAGCGGCGGTTAGAACTTGTTTCTGGCTGGTGGTTGCCAGGACCAGATAATTCTTTGACCTGATGCCTCGAGCGGCCAGGCTTTCGAGCTGCATGCGCAGGGCCGGATCGCTGGCTTGCAGGCCGGCGGTATCGATCAGCACCACGCGCTTGCGCAACAAGGGATCCAGCGCCTGGACCAGCGACTGGCCCGGATCGACGTGGGTCACCGGCACATTGAGGATCCGCCCGAGGGTCTTGAGTTGCTCCTGGGCACCGATGCGAAAGCTGTCCATGCTCACCAGGGCAATGTTCTGCGCGCCGTACTTGAGCACATAACGGGCCGCCAGCTTGGCCAGGGTGGTGGTCTTGCCCATGCCGGCCGGGCCGACCATGGCAATCACGCCGCCCTCTTCCAGCGGTTCCATTTCCGGCGTGGCGATCATCCGCGCCAGATGCGCCAGCAACATGCGCCAGGCCTGGCGGGGTTCTTCAATTTCGCTGACCAGTGTCAGCAAATCCCGCGACAACGGGCCGGACAGGCCAATGCGTTGCAGGCGGCGCCACAGGTTCGCCTGGTCCGGGCGGGCGCCCTGCAGCTGGTTCCAGGCGAGGGAACCGAGTTGTACTTCCATGAGTTCGCGCAGGCTGCTGAGTTCCGAACGCATCGAGTCGAAGGCCCGCGTATCGAGAGCGGCCGCCGGGGCAGGTGCCGGCGCAGGACGGCGCGGCTCGGCCAGGGTCGGTTCGATCAGCGGTTCGGCAGCCGTCAGCGGCAGGCCGGCAAACAACTGTTGATTGGTGCTCTTGTCGCTGTCGCTGTCGCCCTCGCCTCGCAGGCTCAATTCGGCCTGGGCGGTGACGATCCGTGACTGAGTCTTGCGCAGTTCGTCCTCGAGTTCCATGTTCGGGACGCGCGGGGCCAGCGCCGACAGTTGGTAATCAAGGGCAGCCGTCAGCTCGACACCACCGGCGATGCGGCGGTTGCCAATGATCGCGGCATCGGCGCCCAGCTCCTCACGAACCAGCTTCATGGCCTGACGCATATCGGCGGCGAAAAAACGCTTAACTTGCATAAACCACTACCTCAGCCGTTGGGCCCTACTGTCGCAACGATGGTCACTTGCTTGTTGTCAGGAATTTCCTGATAAGCCAACACATGCAAACCCGGGACTGCGAGCCGGCCAAATCGCGAGAGCATCGCGCGAATCGGACCGGCTACCAGCAGAATCACCGGTTGACCTTGCATCTCCTGCCGCTGCGCCGCATCGATCAACGAGCGCTGCAGCTTCTCAGCCATGCTTGGCTCCAGCAGAACGCCCTCTTCCGAGCCCTGTCCTGCCTTCTGCAGACTATTGAGCAATATTTGTTCCAACCTTGGCTCCAGCGTGATCACTGGCAGCTCGGAGTCAGTGCCTACAATGCTTTGCACGATTGCACGGGATACGCCGACGCGCACCGCGGCCACCAGTGCGGCGGTATCTTGACTCTTGTTGGCATTGTTCGCGATGGCTTCGGCAATGCTGCGAATGTCGCGTACCGGCACCTGTTCAGCCAACAGCGCTTGCAAGACTTTGAGCAATTGCGACAGCGACAGCACACCCGGCACCAGCTCTTCGGCCAACTTCGGCGAGTTTTTCGCCAGCAATTGCATGAGTTGCTGGACTTCTTCGTGGCCGATCAGCTCACTGGAGTGCTTGTACAGGATCTGGTTCAGGTGGGTAGCCACCACGGTACTGGCATCGACCACGGTGTAGCCAAGCGATTGCGCCTGGGCGCGCTGGCTGATTTCGATCCACACCGCCTCCAGGCCAAAAGCCGGATCTTTGGCGGTAATGCCGTTGAGCGTGCCGTATACCTGCCCCGGGTTGATCGCCAGTTCGCGATCCGGGTAAATCTCCGCCTCGGCCAGGATCACCCCCATCAGGGTCAGGCGATAGGCGCTCGGTGCCAGGTCGAGGTTGTCGCGGATGTGCACTGTGGGCATGAGAAAACCCAGGTCCTGGGACAGCTTCTTGCGCACGCCCTTGATCCGCGCCAGCAATTGACCACCCTGGTTGCGATCCACCAGCGGAATCAGGCGATAGCCCACTTCCAGGCCGATCATGTCGATCGGCGTCACGTCATCCCAGCCCAGCTCCTTGGTTTCCTGGGCGCGGGCCGGCGATGGCAGCAGTTCCTGCTGACGCTTGACCTCTTGCTGGGCCTGCACCTTGGCGCCGTTCTGCTTTTTCCAGAACAGGTACGCACCACCCGCGGCCAGGGCGGCCATGGACAGGAAGGAGAAGTGCGGCATGCCAGGCACCAGCCCCATCACCGCCATCAAGCCCGCCGACACCGCCAACGCCTTGGGCGACGCAAACATCTGTCGATTGATCTGCTTGCCCATGTCTTCGGAGCCCGAAGCACGGGTCACCATGATCGCCGCAGCTGTGGATAACAACAGTGATGGCAATTGCGCCACCAAACCGTCACCGATGGTCAGCAGGGCGTATACCTTGCCGGCATCAGCGAATGCCATGTTGTGCTGGAAGATACCGACCGCCATGCCGCCGATCAGGTTGATGAACAGAATCAGCAGACCGGCAATGGCGTCACCGCGCACGAACTTGCTGGCACCGTCCATGGAGCCATAGAACTCTGCCTCCTGCGCCACTTCCGAACGCCGGGCCTTGGCCTGGGCCTGATCGATCAGGCCGGCGTTGAGGTCGGCGTCGATGGCCATCTGCTTGCCAGGCATCGCATCGAGGGTGAAACGCGCGCTCACCTCGGAAATACGCCCGGCGCCCTTGGTCACCACGACGAAGTTGATGATCATCAAGATCGCGAAAACCACGATACCAACCACGTAGTTACCGCCGATCACCACCTCGCCGAAGGCCTGGATCACCTTGCCCGCGGCGGCATGACCATCCTGGCCGTGGAGCATCACTACCCGGGTGGACGCCACGTTCAAGGCCAGGCGCAACAGCGTCGCCACCAGCAGAATGGTCGGGAACACCGCAAAATCCAGCGGCCGCAAGGCGTAGACGCAGACCAGCAGCACAACGATCGACAGGGCAATGTTGAAGGTGAAGAACACGTCGAGCAGGAACGGCGGCATCGGCAACATCATCATCGCCAGCATGACCAGCAGCAACAGCGGCACGCCCAGATTGCCTCGACTGAGGTCTGCCATGTTCGTGCGGGCACTGTTGATTAACTGAGAGCGATCCACCGGTATTCCCCGTTCCTTTGAAGCAAAACTTTTGACGCCAGAAGCTGGCGCAAAGCGGCTATTGCAAGAAGCCTTCCAACTTTTGCGGGGGGTTGAAATAGAGAGATTGACCGGGAAATTTCAAGTTGCCTGGGCGGGCCTCTTCGCGAGCAGGCTCGCTCCCACAGGGGATCTGCTCCGGCCACATATCCTGTGTACAACACAGATCAAATGTGGGAGCGAGCCTGCTCGCGAAGAGGCCGGTACTGCCAGCGATTTTCTCGGAAAACACCCTGCTGACCAGAAAATCGAACGCGAAAACCCAGGGCACCTATCAGTTCTGCTAGTACCCAACCCTCGAAGCCGCCAATACTGAGCTCCCGCTCTTCGGACCTTCGGAGCAACCACCCATGACATCGCCAGGCAAAACCGTGCTCTGCCACTACCGCTACGATCCCCTTGATCGCCTGATCAATCACGCACTGCCAGACATCCCCGAGCGCCAGCGTTATTACTGCAAAAGCAGGCTGGCCACCGAGATACAGGGTGCGATGCGCTTTTCGATCGTCCAGCATGGTGACCAGTTGTTGGCGCAACAACGAAGTGAGGGTGACGTACCTGATATCACGCTGATGGCCACCGATCAGCAGCGTTCGGTATTGCAGACGGTCAAGGCCAATCAAATTTAAAGTACTGGGGCGTCGAGCGAGAATCAAAACCTTTGAAAAAACCCGATCATTCAATGGTCGCGCGGCCAATCCTGAATTAACACCAAACGAGGCAATAAACCTAAACGATCAAATAAATAAAACAAACTCAATGATAGACGAGATAACCAACCAAAGAGACATCTTAATTAGATCCGATTACAACGCTCGCAATTCGCCAAATTTGCAAAATAGTGCATCCACTGCAATAACCAATCACAAACTCGCGACAGACAAACTCCCACGACCATTACAAGACTTTGCCAGCCCCCCCCCTGTACCACCTAACTCCAGCGACTTGCTTGAGTTGATCAATACCCCCGGAAAATCCCCCTCTACAATCTAGCCAACACAACAGATGTTAGTCCAATTTCACTTCCATCTGGCCGCAATATAGATCCCAACACTGTTAAAGCGTATAAATCCAGAGTGCGCAGCATACGAAACCCTGAACTCCAAGAACATCTGAACAGAAGTATGAGTCTTTTTAACAAACTACACCCTAACCTATGAGCAGGCGGTAACAATGGTAAAAGGGACACCCATTAGCATTAATTTTAGATCGACTAATGAGCGCCTCTTTTCAGTCATTTTTGGTCATTTTTGGTCTCAATGGGGTCGGGTGCAAACGCAGATGTTGCGCCCCCCCCCCTGCAGAACCCAGTACAACTCACTCTTTACCTAAATTATGCCCCCATCGATAGTTGTTGCGAATAACACTGTCGATCAGCGAATCACCCGGGAAATCCGCCATAACGATACCTACTGTTCTTACCTGCGTAGACTGATCATTCAACGTCTTCAAATCGTCCCGTGTCAGTATGTTGGTGCCTTCAAAGGAAATAAAACACATCGGCCCTGTACACGCTGTTCTTGGAAACTTTGGATAGAGATCGCCATGTCCAAAATCAATCAGACCTGTCCACAATCTAGCTGCCTCCGTTCCCGGAGACACATGGCCACTGGCAACAAAGTAGGGAAACGAACGATGACTGGCCGACAGGTAGTTCACATAAAACGTATCCCGGCTGCCCGCTGCGGCAGTGTGCAATTGTTGTTTGATTTTGATGTACTTGTCATGCAGAGCCCAGTTCGAGCCCATGAAGTAATCATCCTGAATATTGAAAATACTCTCATCCCTGTAACTGAGCCCAAATTTATTGAGCCTGGCATCCGCAGATAACACCACAAACTTGCCTCGAGCCTCGCCCAGCGTAAGCTTTGGGTTTTGGTTTTTCAGATATATACGCGAAAAGAGCTGCATGTATTGGTCGAACACTTGCTCCAGACTCTGGCTAACGTTCGAGTCTGTTTCGTACTCATCACTCACCCGAATCAGTACCGTTTCACTGGGATTATCTCGAAGGAACCGCTTGATCGCCTCCAGCGCCGAGCCCAACATCCTGTCCAGAAACACTGCACCGTGGTGCAGTGCCAAAGCATCGCCAGTGCGACGAATCCGCAGGTCGAATACCCGTACTCCGTACTCCAACTGCTTGTCGAAACCGAGGGTTTGAGTTTCCACGATATCCTTGAAAATCGGATACCAGGTGACTTGGAAAGTAGCCGAATCATGAGTACCCGGCAGCGCCATTTCACTGAGCTGGACATCGTCCCGGATCGTTTTCATCCACTGCGATCTATCGGTGAACGGATCATCCGGATCATGCGAGTACGCGCCGTCGAGATGGCCGTAAGCTGGCCATGCCAGGCAGTAGAGTAGCCCCAGGAAAAATCTTGCAGTCATTCCAAGCTTCATTGTCACGCCCTCCTTGGCTGCTAATGAACGCCCTTTCATGCTAACTGGATTGACTTGGAGAATGCCCTACATAGATATTTTTTGCGGTGACGCTTAATTAAGAATCCCGGCGCAAATCCGGCGGGATAGGTAGATCGTCCTTGAGCGGATCCGGCCGTTTGCCCTTGCCAGCGCGGTACTGGCGAATCTGATAGACGTAGGCCAGTACCTGGGCGACCGCGAGGTACAGGCCTCCAGGAATTTCCTGCTCAAGCTCCGTGGAGTAATAAATCGACCGCGCCAACGCCGGGGACTCCAGCAACAAAATTTCATTGGCCGCCGCGATCTCACGAATCTTCAGCGCCAGGAAGTCGCTACCCTTGGCGATCAGCATCGGCGCCCCGCTCTTGTCCGGGTCGTACTTGAGGGCCACGGCATAGTGGGTCGGGTTGGTGATGACCACGTCGGCATCAGGCACCGCTGCCATCATCCGGCGCTGGGACATCTCGCGTTGCAGCTGGCGAATCCGTTGCTTGACCTCCGGCCGCCCCTCCTGGTCCTTGTGCTCGTCGCGGATTTCCTGCTTGGTCATCTTCAGCTTCTTGATGCTTTCCCAAAGCTGGATCGGCACGTCGACGGCGGCGATGATGATCAGCCCGCAGGCCATCCACAAGGTGCTCCAGCCGACCACTTGCAGGCTGTGGGTGATGGCGCGATCCAGCGGTTCGTGGGCGATGCGCAGCAGGTCGTCGATGTCCGCCGACAACACCGCCAAAGCCACGAACAGGACGATGAAGAACTTTGCCAGGGCCTTGAGCAGTTCGGTCAGGGCCTTGGCCGAGAACATGCGCTTGAGACCCGCACCGGGGTTCATGCGGCTGAACTTGGGCGCCATGGTGCCGGCGGAGAACAACCAGCCGCCGAGGGAAATCGGGCCGATCACCGCCGCCAGCAGCAAGGTGATCATCACCGGCTGAATCGCCAGCAAGGCGATCTGCCCCGAGTGCAGCAGGTAAGTGCCCATCGCGCGCGGGTCCAGCACTACGTCCCGCGACAGGGAAAAATTCAGGCGCATCAGGTCCATCATGTCCTGGGCCAGGGCGCCACCGAAGACCAGCAGCGCACCGGCTCCGGCGAGCATGACAGCCAGGGTATTGAGCTCCTTGGAACGGGCAATCTCACCCTTCTCACGGGCGTCCTTTTTCTTTTTCTCCGTGGGGTCTTCTGTCTTGTCCTGACCGCTTTCGCTCTCAGACATATCTCAGCGCGCCTGTGCCAGTTCGCGTAAAAACTGCAGGGCCTCGGTGGCCAGCGGTTGATACTGGTTGAGAATGTCCGCCAGCCCGACCCAGAGGATAAACATCCCGAGTACCAGGGTCAGCGGGAAGCCGATGGAGAAGATATTCAATTGCGGCGCCGCCCGGGTCATCACGCCAAACGCGATGTTGACCACCAGTAAGGCGGTGATCGCCGGCAGCACCAGCAGCAGCGCCGCGCCGAGCACCCAGCCGAGCTTGCCGGCCAGCTCCCAGTAATGGTTGACCATCAGACCGCTGCCGACCGGCAACGTGGTGAAGCTCTCGGTCAGCACCTCGAACACCACCAGATGGCCGTTCATGGAGAGGAACATCAGTGTCACCAGCATGGTGAAGAACTGCCCGATCACCGCCACCGACACGCCGTTGGTGGGGTCGACCATCGAGGCGAAACCCATGCCCATCTGGATCGCGACAATCTGTCCCGCCACGACGAAGGCCTGGAAGAACAGTTGCAGGGAGAAACCCAGGATCGCGCCGACGAGGATCTGCTCGGCAATCAGCAGCAGCCCACTCAGGTCCAGCGCATTCACCGGCGGCATCGGCGGCAGGCCCGGGGCGATGACCACGGTGATGGCCAGGGCGAAGTACAGGCGGATGCGCGTTGACACCAGGGCGGTGCCGAACACCGGCATGACCATCAGCAAGGCGCCGACGCGAAACAGCGGCAACATGAACGTCGCCACCCAGGTGCTGATCTGGGTATCGGTCAGCTGGAGCAGCGACGACATGGTTTAGCCGATGACCTGCGGAATACTGCCGTACAACTGCAGGATGTACTCCATGAAGGTCTGCACCAGCCATGGGCCGGCCACGATCAGCGTCACCAGCATCACCAGCAGGCGCGGCAGGAAACTCAAGGTCTGTTCGTTGATCTGGGTCGCGGCCTGGAACATCGCCACAATCAGGCCGACCAGCAAGCTCGGAATCACCAGTACCGCGACCATCAGGGTGGTCAGCCACAACGCTTCGCGAAAGATGTCTACGGCGACTTCCGGCGTCATGGCGACACACCGCCGAAGCTGCTGGCCAAGGTGCCGATAATCAGGGCCCAGCCATCGACCAGCACGAACAGCATGATCTTGAACGGCAGGGAAATGATCAGCGGCGAGAGCATCATCATACCCATGGCCATCAGCACACTGGCCACGACCAGGTCGATGATCAGGAACGGGATGAAGATCATGAAGCCGATCTGGAACGCGGTCTTGAGCTCCGAAGTGACGAACGCCGGCACCAGGATGGTCAGCGGCGCCTGATCCGGCGTGGCGATGTCGGTGCGCTTGGACAGGCGCATGAACAGCTCCAGGTCACTGGTGCGCGTCTGGGCCAGCATGAAGTCCTTGATCGGTACCTGGGCCTTGGCCACGGCATCCTGGGCGGTCATTTTTTCCGCCAGGTAGGGCTGCAAGGCATCCTGGTTCACCCGGTCGAACACCGGCGCCATGATGAACAGGGTCAGGAACAGCGCCATGCCGGTGAGGATCTGGTTCGACGGTGTCTGTTGCAAGCCAAGGGCCTGGCGCAGGATCGAGAAGACGATGATGATGCGGGTGAAACTGGTCATCAGCATGACGAACGCCGGGATGAAACTCAGCGCGGTCATGATCAGCAGGATCTGCAGGCTGACCGAGTATTCCTGGGCGCCTTCGGCGTTGGTGCCCAAGGTGATGGCCGGGATCGACAATGGATCGGCGGCGAACGCCAGCGGCGCAGCCAGCATCAGGGCCAGCGTCAAGATGATGCGCAGCGCACCCATTACTTTTTATCCTTCTGATCCTTGCCCATCAGCTCCATCAGGCGCTGGGCAAACTCGGGGGTGGCTTTTTCAGTCGCGCTCGGCACCTGCACCGGTTCCTTGAGCACATGCAGCGCCGTGATGGTGCCCGGGCTCAGGCCGAGCAAGATCTGCTCGTTGCCGACCTGCACGAGCATCAAGCGATCACGGGGCCCCAGCGCGCGGGAGCCGATCAGCTCGATCACCTGCCCCTTGCCGGCCGGCCCGGCCTGCTGCACCCGGCGCAATAGCCAGGCGAGGAAGAAAATCAGCCCCAGCACCAGCAACAAACCCAGCACAAGCTGCGTCAACTGCCCGGCCACGCCGCTGCTGACCACAGGCGCGGCGGCGGCATTGGCGACGGGCTCGGCGGCCAGCACACGGCACGGTAACGCCAGCGCCAACCCCAAGAAAAAACCCAGAAGCCTTTTCACTCAGCGCAGCTTCTTGATGCGTTCGCTTGGGCTGATCACGTCAGTCAGGCGGATGCCGAACTTCTCGTTGACCACCACCACTTCGCCATGGGCGATGAGGGTGCCGTTGACCAGCACGTCCAGCGGCTCACCGGCCAGGCGATCGAGCTCGATGACCGAGCCCTGGTTGAGCTGCAACAGGTTGCGGATGTTGATGTCGGTGCTGCCGACTTCCATGGAGATCGACACCGGGATATCGAGGATAACGTCCAGGTTCGGGCCTTCCAGGCTCACCGGATCGTTGTTCCTCGGCACGCTGCCGAATTCTTCCATGGGCAGGCGGTTGGACGAAGAACGGCCAGCATCGGCGGCCAGCAAGGCGTCGATATCGGCCTGCCCGGCGTCGCCGGTTTCTTCCAGGGCCGCAGCCCACTCATCAGCCAGCGCCTGGTCGTCCAGGGTATTCATATCGTCAGCCATCATTTGTCCTCGGCGGGCAACCCTTCAAATTAGAAGCAGTCAGTAAAAAACAATGTGTATTGCGAAGATCAACGACGCTCGATCGGCTCGATCACTTGCAGCGCAAGGTTGCCCTTGTGCGAGCCCATCTTTACCTTGAAGGCCGGCACGCCGTTGGCGCGCATGACCAGTTCTTCCTGCATGTCCACCGGGATCACATCCCCCGGCTGCATGTGCAGGATGTCGCGCAGCTTCAACTGGCGACGGGCAACCGTGGCGTTGATCGGTACGTCGACATCCAACACATCCTGGCGCAAGGCGTTGACCCAACGCTCGTCCTGGTCGTCAAGATCGGACTGGAAGCCGGCATCGAGCATTTCGCGGACCGGTTCGATCATCGAATAAGGCATGGTCACGTGCAGGTCACCGCCACCGCCATCGAGCTCGATGTGGAAGGTCGACACCACAATGGCTTCGCTCGGGCCGACGATGTTGGCCATGGCCGGGTTCACTTCCGAGTTGATGTACTCGAAGTTCACTTCCATGATCGCCTGCCAGGCCTCTTTCAAGTCGACGAAGGCTTGCTCCAGGACCATGCGCACCACACGCAACTCGGTCGGGGTGAACTCACGCCCTTCGATCTTGGCGTGCCGGCCGTCGCCGCCGAAGAAGTTGTCCACCAGCTTGAAAACCAGTTTGGCGTCGAGGATGAACAGTGCGGTGCCGCGCAGCGGCTTGATCTTGACCAGGTTGAGACTGGTCGGCACGTACAGCGAGTGCACGTATTCGCCGAACTTCATCACCTGCACGCCACCGACTGCCACGTCTGCCGAGCGGCGCAGCATGTTGAACATGCTGATGCGTGTGTAGCGGGCAAAACGCTCGTTGATCATTTCCAGGGTCGGCATGCGCCCACGGACGATGCGATCCTGGCTGGTCAGGTCGTAGCTTTTGACGGTGCCGGGTTCGGCAGCGATGTCGGTCTGTACCAGACCATCGTCGACGCCATGCAGCAGCGCGTCGATCTCATCCTGGGACAGCAGGTCCTGCACGGCCATGTCGTGTTCCTACTGCAGTACGAAATTAGTGAAAAGCAACTGTTCGATCACCACTTTGCCGAGCTCTTTCTGCGCCACTTCCTGGACGCTGGCGGTGGCCCTCTGACGCAACATTTCCTGGCCGACCGGCGAGGCGAGGGTCGCAAAATCCTGACCGGAGAACAGCATCACCAGGTTGTTGCGGATCACCGGCATGTGCACCTTGAGCGCGTCCAGATCCGCCTGGTTGCGCGCGATCATGGTGATGCTCACTTGCATGTAGCGCTGGCGACCGTTCTGGTTGTAGTTGGCCACGAACGCCGGGGTCATCGGCTCGAAAACGGCGGGCTGCTTGCCCACAGGGGCGGTTTCAACCACGACGGCAGGCTTGCTCTGGGCGCTGTGCATGAAGTACCAGGTCGCCCCCACGGACAAGCCAATCGCCAGCAGCAGCGCCACCACGATCAAGATGATCAGCTTGAGTTTGCCTTTGGTTGCGGGGTCTTTTACTGCTGCGTCGCTCTTCGCCATGCCAATAATCCGTCACTATTCGGTTTTTTACAGTCGCGCGGCAAGGCAAGAGCAAGTGTTATGCCAACGATCGGATCTGAAAGCCCCACAAACCAATGTGGGAGCGAGCCTGCTCGCGAAAGCGGCGTAACAGTCGATGAAGATGTTGACTGTTACGGCCCTTTCGCGAGCAGGCTCGCTCCCACAGAGTTAGTGCGGCCCTTGATCAGGCGTAGTAGTCGACGGCGCTGGAGCCAATCACATGAGTGGCCGTTGCAGCCACTTCGGCAATGCTCGGGGCGATTTCGTCATCCATGGCCTGGCGACTACCGCTGGCACTGGCACGCCCACTCTGCGCCTGCTGATGCTGCCCCTGATCCTGCGACCCCCGGGACTGGTCGGAGACGTTGACGTCAACCTGGCCCATGCCCTGCTGGGTGAACATGTCGCGCAAACGCTGCATCTGGCCGTCCAGCGCTTCACGCACCCCCGGATGCGCGCTCATGAACGTCACCTGGGTCTGCTGATCGGGCACCATGTTCACCCGAATGTCGAGGCGGCCGAGCTCGGCCGGCTGCAACTGGATATCGGCCGCCTTGAGATTGGCGCTGGACAGGTACATGACCCGGTTCACCACTTCTTCGGTCCAGCCGCTCTGATGCATCGCGATAGGCTGGTTGACCGGCAGTGCGTTGGCGGTTTTTGGCGTGGCCGCCTGGGTCAGGGCCGCCAGGCGGTTGGCGAAATCGTCGACCCGGGTATCGCTGCTGGCAGACTTGAGGTCCTTGAGCCCCTCATCGATCAGGCCGCTGAAGGCACTGTCGCCATCCTGGCCGGTACTGTCCTTGTCGGCTTGCACATCGAGCATGTTCGCCATGCCGGCGGCAAAGGTCTGCGCCGCGGTCCGCTCGCCGTCGGCCTCTGTCGGTGCTGCCTTGGGTTGCGCCTGGCTTGAGGCCGAGACATGCCCGCTCTGCTCCATGGCCATACGCAGGGCCGGCAGGGCGTCGAGCGGGTCGGCTTCGGGATCGAAACCGGTGTCCGTGGCGGGGACGGCCGGCGGGACGACCGACGCAACGATCGCTTCGATGGGATCAGCCACCGCAGGCGGCGTCGCCGGGGCAGGCGCCGCGACTACAGGCAACGAGGCAGGGTCAACAGGCGCAGCATCGGCAACCTCCGCCTGCCCGGCGTCCGTCGTATCGCTGGCCTGCTTGTCGTCGGCTTGCGCCGGTTTATCGGCGGGCAAGCTTTTGCCGCTATCGGCAACGGCGGGCTCCTCGGCGGCAGCGTTATCCTCGCCGACATCCTTTTTACCGGCGCTGTCCGCAGCCTTGTCACGTGGCGGTTTCGAAGATCCGTCAACGGCCGCTGCAGATGTGTTCCGGCCTTGTGTGGCGTAGACCTGAGAGAAGCTGGACGCCTTGTCCCCGGGCTCGGCGGCAACCTTCATGGCAGGGGCGGCGGCGGCCTGACTCTTGGCCTGAGCGGTGGCCTGGAGGAGAGAATTGGGGGTAACAGGCATTTAACGGTCTCCGCTGCACTGGGGTCGTAGGTACAGTTGAAAGAGTTGATTGCAAGGGGCGGGCCAGTTTCGCCCGATGACGAAGAAAAGCGCCGTACGCCTCAACTTTCCGCCAGGGAGCGCTGCCGCTCGGCTTCGTAAAGAGGTCGAACGATCGCGAACTCAACGTCGATTGCAGCGATCCGCTCTTGGATTTCGGAGGGCGAAAGCTTTTCAGCATTCTTCTCAAGCTCGCCACACAGCTCTACGAGCTTGACGGCCCCCATATTGCTGCTGCTGCCTTTGAAACTGTGAGCCACGTCTACCAGCTGCGCAGCCTTCCCTGCCTGTCGCAACGATTGCAGGCGCTCTTCGGAATCGGCGAGAAAGGTATCCAGCAACTGCGGATACGCGTCCTCCATGACCTCGCGCAACGCGCTCAGCGCGTCCAGGTCCAGATGTTCATCAGTCACTTGTTCGCTCCCTGATCAAGAATTTACGGATTATGCCAGAGCCTTCCAGAAAAACTCCACGCGGGCACTTCGACCATCGTCGGACCAGCTTGCATTATGACCCAGCTGACGGATCAGACTGACGCCGCGTCCCGACAGACGGACAGGATCGACGGGCCGCTCCAGCACCCGCCCGACATCAAATCCCTTGCCGCTGTCCTCGACGCGAATCACCAGGCAACCACCCTCGCCGTCCGGCGTGACCTGCAAATGAACCCGGACATGACCGTCCTCCAGCTCGTCCAAGCGCGCATTGCGTTGCTGATAATAACGGGTAAAACCCGACACATCGCACTTGAGGTTGGAGTCCAGGCCTAGCACTCCATGCTCCAGGGCGTTGGAATACAGCTCCGCCAGAACACTGTAGAGCGCCCCGCTTTGAGCCCGCAGACCGTGCACTTCCTGGAGCAATTGCAAAAGGTAGGGCAACGGATTGAAGCGTTTGAGCGTTGCGGCGCGAAATTCGAAACTGGCCGACCAGTCCAGCGGGCAGGACTGGCCGCTGTCGGAATAGACCGGCACCGGCGGACTCGCATGCGCGGGCGCAGACAGGATGACCTCGACCATGCTGACGTCGTCGCGCGCCTCACCGCGAAAGTCTCGAAGCGCCTGCTCAATGTCCTGGAACAAGGTGTCGGGCTGACGATTGGCGGCAAATACCTGCTGCAACCGCTGCACACCAAACAGCTGGTCATCGGCATCGCAGGTATCGATCACCCCGTCGGACAACAGGAATACCCGATCACCCACGTCCATCGGCAACACTTCGGTGCGATCATCGAAGGTTTGCGGGCTCAGCACACCCAGCGGCAAATGCCGCGACGTCAGTGGCGTTCGCGCCCCGCTGGCGACGCTGTGCAGGTAGCCGTCCGGCATGCCGCCGTTCCAGACCTCCACCGAGCGGTTCTGGAAACTCAGGCACAACATCGTGGCGCAGCAGAACATGTCCACCGGCAGGATGCGCTTGAGCTTGGCATTCATCTCGCGCAGGGTTTCGGCGAGGCCATAACCCTTGGCGGTCATACCGTAGAAGACTTCGGCCAAGGGCATGGCGCCAACGGCGGCGGGCAGGCCATGGCCGGTGAAATCTCCGAGCAAGACATGCATGTCCCCTGCCGGGGTGAATGCGGCCAACAGCAAGTCGCCGTTGAACAATGCATAAGGCGATTGCAGGTAGCGGATATTGGGCGCATTCAGGCAGCCGGAATGAGCCACCTTGTCGAACACCGCCTTGGCCACCCGCTGCTCGTTGAGCAAATATTCATGGTGCCTGGCGATCTGGTCGCGCTGCTGCACAACGGTGGCCTGCAAGCGCCGCAAGCGGTCCATCGCCTTGATTTTGGCGGCGAGGATCACCTGGTTGTAGGGCTTTGCCAGAAAATCGTCACCTCCGACCTCCAGGCAGCGGGCCAGCGCCTGGCTTTCCGACAGCGAGGTGAGGAAGATGATCGGCACCAGGGTGTCCCCGGACAATTCCTTTATTTGCGCGGCCGCCTCGAAGCCGTCCATCACCGGCATCATCGCGTCCATCAACACCAGTTGCGGGCGTTGCTGGCGAAACACTTCAACCGCCTCGGCGCCATTGGCGGCCGTCAGCACTTGATGCCCCTGGCGGCGGACGATGCTCGACAACAGCATGCGGTCGGCCGCGCTGTCTTCGGCGATCAGGATCGTCAGCGATTCGAGTGCCGATTGCACGATGGTCAACTGATGTCGAACAGCTTGTCGAAGTTGGAAATGGCGAGGATTTTCTTCACGTCCGAACTGCTGTTGACCACGCGGATATCGGAATCGTCGCCGCCGGCGTGATCACGCAACAGCAGCAGCATACCCAGGGCGGAACTGTCGAGGTAGGTGGCTTCTTTCAAGTCGACCACGACTGAACTCGGCACTTTGGCGCCAGAGCGCTCATAGGATTCACGAAATTCCTGATGCTTGGCGAAATCGAACCGCCCCTTGATTGATATCGTCAGCTTTTGCCCGTCCGGGGAGATTTCTGTAACGACTGACATGTCATGGCTTCCTTGTCATTGGTAAACCTGCTTGTACAAGGTTTAGCAGTTGGTAGAGGTTGGGGCAAGGCGGGATGTTTGTGGAGGTCTTGAGCCCCCTTCGCGAGCAGGCTCGCTCCCACAGATTGACCGCATTCCAATGTAAGAACGCGACCTCCTGTGGGAGCGAGCCTGCTCGCGAAGAACGATAAAGCGGACCACCTGATTCAATACCGATCATGGCGCGGCAAGCGCTGGGACAATTCATCCAGGAGTTTCTGCTCGCGCTTGTCTTCCAGCGTCTGCGCTTCGTCCCTGTAGCGCTGGACCAGTTTACGCAAGCCTTCTACCCGGGCGAACGCCTGTTGCCAGGTGTCCCGCGCCTTGTTCAGGTTGTTCTGATGCCAGGCCAGGCTTTGTCGCTGTTGATCGATGGCCGTGCCCAATTGGGCGAGAAAGCCCTGGTACCCCAGCAGCCATTGGCCGGAAACGCCTGCGCTGCCGCGTACGATCCACTGTTCCTGATAGTCGAGCCGAAAGGCTTCGAGGTCGGCCAGTTTGCTTTCGGCCAGACGCACTTGCCCCTGGAAGTGCCCCAGACGCTGGACTGCGGTTTTCTCGGCCTTCTCGGCCATTTCCACCACGGGGGCCAGACGGCCCGCCCGACTCTGGGCCATGGCCGGTTAACCGCCCGCCGCGGGCGCGAAGATCGAGGCGAGATACGCTTCGCTTTCGCCCAGGCTGATGCTGTCGTTGAGGCCCTGGCGCAGGTATTTGACCAGTTGCGGCTGCAGGGAAATCGCCAGATCGGTCTCGCGGTCACCGCCGGCGACGTAGGCGCCGACGCTAATCAGGTCGCGGCTCTGTTGATAGCGCGACCACAACTGTTTGAAGTACTGCGCCCGGGCCATGTGTTCCGGCGACACCACCGCCGGCATGACCCGACTGATGGAGGCCTCGATATCGATCGCCGGGTAATGGCCTTCCTCGGCCAGTCGCCGCGACAGCACGATGTGCCCGTCAAGCACGCCCCGCGCCGAGTCGGCAATCGGGTCCTGCTGGTCGTCACCTTCGGACAGCACGGTATAGAACGCCGTGATCGAGCCACCACCCTTCTCGGCATTGCCCGCGCGCTCCACCAGTTTCGGCAACTTGGCGAACACCGAGGGCGGATAACCCTTGGTCGCCGGTGGCTCGCCGATGGCCAGGGCAATTTCTCGCTGGGCCTGGGCGAAACGTGTCAGCGAATCCATCAGCAGCAAGACGTTCTTGCCCTTGTCGCGGAAATACTCGGCGATTCGCGTGCAGTACATGGCGGCGCGCAGACGCATCAGCGGCGCATCGTCCGCGGGCGACGCCACTACCACCGAACGCTTGAGCCCTTCTTCACCGAGGATGTGCTCGATAAACTCCTTGACCTCACGGCCGCGCTCGCCGATCAGGCCGACGACAATAATGTCGGCCTCGGTAAAGCGCGTCATCATGCCCAGCAGTACGGATTTACCGACGCCGGTACCGGCGAACAACCCGAGCCGCTGACCGCGCCCGACCGTCAACATGCCGTTGATGCAACGAATGCCCACGTCCAACGGCTCGCTGATCGGCTCGCGCTTGAGCGGGTTGATGGTCGGTCCGTCCATGGGCACCCAGTCTTCGGCCTTCATCCCGCCCTTGCCGTCCAGGGCGCGGCCGGCACCATCGAGCACGCGCCCGAGCATGCTCATGCCCATCGGCAAGCGACCGCTGTCGGACAGGGGAACCACCCGGGCACCGGGTGCGATGCCGGCCACGCTGCCAACCGGCATCAGAAAGACCTTGCTGCCGGAAAAGCCCATGACTTCGGCTTCGACCTGCACCGGATGGTAGCTGTCATCGTTGATGACCATGCAGCGACTGCCCATGGCCGCGCGCAAGCCCTCGGCCTCGAGGGTCAGGCCGACCATGCGCAGCAGGCGGCCTTCGAGGATCGGTGCGCCAGCCAGTACCGTGGCCTCGGCGTAACTGCCCAGGCGCTTGGCGAAACTGGTGCGTTCAAGGCGCATCGGGGGCAGCCACTGGTTTGCTTGCGCTTGACAACTCAACGCTCAGATCCGGCGCGGCCGGGTGCAAGGCCTGTTCGTGAAGCTGGTCGAACAGCTTGTCCATCACCTGCGTAACACGGGTTTCGACCGTGGCATCGATACGGCTGTGTTCCGTTTCGACCCGGCAACCGCCCGGCAACAACGATTCATCCTCGACAATGCGCCAGGTTTCTTCATGACGCTCGCGCAGGGCTTTGACCTGCGCGAAATCCTGCGGATTGATGTACAGCCGCACGTTGTCAACGCCTAACGGCAACAGCTTGAGAGCCTCGCGCATGACATGTTCGAGCTGCGTCGAGTCAATGGCCAGTTCGCGCTGGATCACCTGTTTGGTCATGTGCCGCACGAGGTCGACCAGGGACTTTTCAATCTGGGTGTCTTGTTCGGCGATGGGTTCGAACAGATGCGCCATCAATTTTTCAAGCGCGGCAATCTTGGCTGCCAACGCCACTTCAGCTTCCTGACGAACCCTGAGCGTGGTGCTGTGGAATCCTTCTTTCTCGCCCACCGCGAAGCCTTCGTTGTAGGCTTCCTGGCGAATGCTCTCGAGCTCTTCGAGGGTCAATGGCTGGACTTCCTCCAGCGGCACTTCCTCCATTTCCGGCGGCTCGGGTTCGGGCTCTGGCTCAGGCTCGGGGGCCGGCGGATCGAAGCTGGGCAGCGCCCAGGTATCGAAACCACCGACATCCCTGGCCCGGATCAGGTCAGAGGACAGCTCATCATTCTTGGCCATGGTGTCAGATCATTTCCTCGCCGCCCTTGCCGCCGAGCACGATTTCGCCCGCTTCGGCCATGCGACGGGCAATGGTGAGGATTTCTTTCTGCGCGGTTTCCACATCGCTGACGCGCACCGGGCCCTTGGCCTCGAGATCGTCGCGCAACAGTTCGGCCGCCCGCTTGGACATGTTCTTGAAGATCTTCTCCTTGACGTTTTCATCCGAGCCCTTGAGGGCCAGCACCAGCACGTCGGAGGACACTTCACGCAGCAACGCCTGGATACCGCGGTCGTCGACATCGGCCAGGTTGTTGAACACGAACATGAGGTCTTCGATCTGACCGGACAGGTCTTCATCGACTTCGCGGATCGAGTCCATGAGCTGGCCTTCGATCGAGCTGTCGAGGAAGTTCATGATGTCTGCCGCGCGCTTGATACCGCCCAGGTTGGTGCGCGAAGCATTGGAATTGCCGGAGAACTGCTTCTCGAGAATCTGGTTGAGTTCCTTGAGGGCCGCGGGCTGCACGGTGTTCAGCGAGGAAACCCGCAGGATGATATCCAGGCGCACCTTGTGGTCGAAGTTGCCCAGCACTTCACCGGCTTGATCCGGATCGAGATACGCCACCACGATCGCCTGGATCTGTGGGTGCTCGTATCGAATCACGTCGGCGACCGCGCGCGGCTCCATCCACTTCAGGCTGTCCAGGCCGCTGGTATTGCCGCCCAGCAGGATGCGATCGATCAGGCCGTTGGCCTTGTCTTCGCCCAGGGCCTGGGTGAGCATTTTGCGCACATAGTCATCGGAACCAACGCCCAGGCTGGTCTGGTCGCCGACGGTTTCGACGAACTCGCTCATCACCTGCTCGACCTGCTCGCGGTGCACGTTACCCATCTGCGCCATGGCCACGCCGACACGCTGGACCTCTTTGGGCCCCATGTGGCGCAGCACCTGGGCAGCATCGGTTGAGCCCAGCGACAGCAGCAGGATCGCGGCTTTGTCGACCTTGCTCAGTTTGGCGGCAATGGCTCGGTTATCACTCATCTGCGTTAATCCACTCTTTCACGACCTGGGCGACACGACCCGGGTCTTCTGCCACCAGACTCTTGATGGCGTTCAACTGCGCGTCATAGCCTTCGCTCGGGCTCGGCAGCAAGATGCTGGTCGGGCCACCGAGGCTGATCCGGTCGTTGGCCAGCTCGCCGTCCAGGCCGCCCATGCCACCCAGCTCGGCGTCGCTGCCGATGCCTGCCAGTTGCTTGCCTTTGCCGCCCCCAGTGATGTTGTTGAGCACGGGACGCAGCACACCGAACACCAGCACCAGAATGAACAGGACGCCCAACAGCTGCTTGACGATGTCCCAGAACCACGGCTGGGAGTAGAACGCAATATCGGCAATCACTTCACCGCGCTCGGCGGAGAACGGCATGTTGATCACGCTGACGCTGTCGCCACGGCTGGCGTCGAAACCGACCGCATCCTGAACCAGGCGGGTAAAACGTGCCAACTCATCGGCGCTCCACGGCGCACGCGTGGTTTCACCGTTGGCCGGGTTGATCTTGACCTGATCATCGACCACCACCGATACCGACAGGCGATTCAATCGGCCCTGCTGTTGCTTGGTGTGGCTGATGGAGCGGTCCAGCTCGAAGTTCTTGGTCGATTGCTGACGCTTGTCCGCAGGATACGGTGCGAGCATTGGCTGGCCGGTGGCCGGGTCCATGACTTGCTGGCCGTTGGCGTCGAGCAATGGCTGACCGGGCTGCACCATACCGGCCGATGCGGTGGCGCCACCGGTGGTTTGCGGCGCCGAGGCTGGCGACGGTGGCTGGTTGCTCAGGGCACCCGGCACACCTTGCGGGCCGTTGCTGGTGGTACGTTGTTCGTTGACCGACTGCTCGCTGCGCAACGCCGGCTGATCCGGGTTGAATTGCTCCGAGGTGGACTCGACGGCGCTGAAGTCGACATCGGCCGAGACTTCGGCTTTGTAGCGGTCGTTGCCCAGCACCGGTTGCAGAATGTTGTGCACGCGCTGGGTGAGCATGCTCTCCATGCGGCGGCTGTAATCGAATTGCTTGCCGGCCATGGTCAGTTCGGAATTTTCCGCCTGATCGGAGAGCAGGTTGCCTTTCTGGTCGACGACGGTGATCTGCGATTTGCTGAGTTCGGGAACACTGGTGGCCACCAGATTGATGATGGCCACGACCTGGCCCGGCTCCAGCGAACGTCCGGAATACAGCTCTACCAACACCGAAGCACTCGGCTTGCGCTCGTCGCGCACGAACACCGAACTTTTCGGGATCGCCAGGTGCACCCGGGCACCCTTGACATTGTTCAGGCTGGAAATGGTGCGCGCCAGCTCGCCTTCCAGGCCGCGACGATAACGAGTCGCTTCCATAAACTGACTGGTGCCCAGGCCCTGTTCCTTGTCGAGGATTTCAAAACCGATATTGCCATCGCTGGGAGTGACACCAGCGCCCGCGAGCTTGAGACGCGCACGGGACAGGTCTTCGGCCTTGACCAGCAAGGCTCCGGAATTGGGTTCGACGGTATAGGCAATATCGGCGGCGGCCAGGGTATCCATGACCTGCTTGGCGTCCATGCCGGCAAGGCTGCCGTACAGCGGACGGTAGTCCGGCTGCTGGGACCACAACACCACGGCAAAGCCAATCGCCACACTCGCGGCCAGGCCGACCAACAGGCCCACCTGACGCAACATGGTCATCTCGGAGAGGTTTTCCAGGAAGGACAATCCGAACAGCGGTGGCTTGCCGTCTATGGAATTGGCCTTGGCCGGAACATTGTCAGCATCTGCCATGACTCAATCTCGTCCTTAAACCGGCATCTGCATGATGTCTTGGTAAGCCTGAACCAGCTTGTTGCGCACCTGGGTCAGTGCCTGGAAAGACACGCTGGCCTTTTGCGAGGAAATCATCACGTCCGTCAGGTCGACGCCGCTCTTGCCGATCTCGAAGGCATTGGCCAACGCCGATGAAGCCTGCTGGGTATCGTTGACCTTGTTGACGGCCTGACCGAGCATGTCGGCAAAGCTGCTGCCATTCAGTTCAGGGACGGCGGCAGTCGATTTCGGCGCAGACATGGCGTCCATTTGCATGGCGCGCATATCCAGCATCAATCGATTGAATTCAATACCTTGGCTCATGCTCTACTCTCTCTGGCGGCCCGCAATTTTTTGACGCTCACTCAGCGGGTAACGAGGTGTTAGCAACAAGGGTGCCAGCTCCATGACCACCTCAGACAAAAGCTCTCTGATCCCGACGCAATCCCGTAGGAGCGAGCATGCTCCGGGCGGCGTTCCGACGATGGTCGTCAACGAAAACGCTGGCTGTCTGACTTCCCGCGGCGCTTGTGCCTCCATCGCGAGCATGCTCGCTCCTACAAGGGCCAGGTGCAGGCCAGCGGTCAGGTGGCAAACAAAAAGGCTTCCACGTCCATTCCGGCATCGCGCATCTGCGCCAGCTTGTAGCGCAAGGTGCGCGGGCTGATGCCCAGGCGCTCGGCGGCCTCTTTGCGGCGACCGCGCTCGGTGCGCAAGGTGTCGATGATCATCTGGAACTCACGGCGCCGCAGATCGTCGCCCAGCGCCCCGCCAGACTCGGCCTCGACCACCCGCACTGGTGCCGGTGCGGGCGCCAATGGCGGCAACGGCGCGCAAGCGATCGGCCCGCTCAGGCAGAAATCCTGCGGCTCGATCATGCCGCCCTGCTGCAGGATCAGCGCGCGCTGCAGCGCATTGTCCAGCTCACGCACATTGCCCGGCCACGGATAGGCGATCAGGCACGCCTGGGCCGCGGGGGACAGTCTCGCCGCGGCATGCTTCATTTTATTGACGTGCCTGGCCAAGAGTCGCTCGGCCAGCGGCAGGATATCGGCGGTGCGCTCGCGCAAGGGCCGCCAGGCCAGCGGGAAAACCGACAGGCGATAGTACAGGTCTTCACGAAAACGCCCCGCTGCCACCTCACCCGCCAGATCCCGGTTGGTGGTCGCGACCACGCGGATATCCAGGGCTATCGGCCTGCGCGCACCGACTCGCTCAACCTCGCGCTCTTGCAGCACCCGCAGCAATTTGGCCTGCAGACCCAGGGGCATTTCGGAAATTTCATCGAGCAGGATCGTCCCGCCATCGGCCTGTTCGAACTTGCCGGGCTGCGCCGCGATGGCACCGGTGAACGAGCCCTTTTCGTGACCAAAGAGCGTGGCCTCCAGCATGTTGTCCGGAATCGCCGCGCAGTTGATCGCAATGAAAGGCTGACTGGCGCGGTGGGAGTGCTGGTGAATGTAGCGCGCCAGCACTTCCTTGCCCGTGCCGGATTCCCCGGAGATCAGCACCGTGGAATCACTGCGCGCCACCCGCGCGGCCAATTCCAGCAACTGCGCACTGGCCGGCTCGAACGCCACGGGCCCTTCGCGATCGGTGCTGCCGACACTGCCCAGCGCATGCCGCGCGACCAGGTCGAGCAGCGCCTTGGGCTCGAACGGTTTGACCAGATAATCCACGGCCCCTTGGCGCATCGCATCCACCGCGCGCTCGACGGCACCGTGCGCCGTCATCAGCAACACTGGCAGTTGCGGCTGTCGCACCCGCAGCAAACCGAGCAATTGATGACCATCCATGCCCGGCATGTTGACGTCGCTCACCACCAGATTGAACGCCTCGGTTCCCGCAACCTCCAGGGCTTCCTGCGCCGAAGCCACGGCCTTGTAATCGTGGCCGGCAAGCAACAGCGTGTCTGCCAGCGCTTCGCGCAAAGCGCGATCATCCTCGACCAGTAGAACCTTGATAGCCATGACCTTCACTCCACTCCCTGGGCGCTGCTTTTGTCACTGACAAAAAGCGGCAACAGCACCTGCGCACAGGTGCCGCGACCGATCCGCGAGCGCAAGCGCAACTCGCCTTGGTGTGCCCTCGCGACAGCCTTGACCACGGTCAGGCCGAGACCGGTGCCGGTGGTCTTGGTGGTAAAGAACGGCTCCCCCAGACGCGCCAGCACAGCGCCGTCGATACCGCTGCCGCTATCGCTGACGCACAACCGCAGGTGATTGCCACGGGTATACAGATGCACCTTCAAGCGCACATCAGCGGCACTGGCCTGAATGGCGTTCTCGATCAGATTGAGGATCGCACCGACCAGGGTGTCGCGATTGCACAGGAGTTCACCGACATGACTGTCGCATTGCCAGCGAATCGGCAGGTCCTGCACATGCGTTAGCGCCGCCGCTTGCAGTGATTGCATCAGCTGCGCCGGCGTCACGCGGTCGGTCAATGGCAGCTCGCCGCGCGCAAACACCAGCATGTCGCGCACTTGATGTTCCAGCTCATGCAAGCGTTCCTTGAGCCGGCCGGCGAAACGTTGCTGGGTGGCAACCGGCAGCGCCTGCTCGGTCAAGTGACTGGCGTAGAGCAAGGCCGCGGATAATGGCGTGCGAATCTGATGCGCCAACGACGCCACCATGCGCCCCAGGGAAGACAGGCGTTCGTGGCGTGCCAGTTGATCTTGCAGGTGTCGGGTTTCGGTCAGGTCGTTGAGCAGCACCAGTTGCCCAGGTTCCGCATCCAGCGAACGCGTGGCAATCGACAGGCGCCGACCATCCTTGAGGGAGACTTCATGACCGTCGTCTTCACGGGGGGCAAAGCAACGGGCAATGACCTGCCGCCACAGTTCACCTTCGAGAGGTAGGCCAAGCATTTCGCACGCCGCCGGGTTGGCTTCGCGCACGATACCCTGGGCGTCGATGACGATGACGCCACCGGGCAAAAGGTCGAGCAGATGTTGCAGGCGATTGGCCAGGCGTTCTTTCTCCGCCAGCTCCTGCATGCGCTGAGCGCTGACCACCGCCAACTCACCCTTGAGCTCGGTTACCCGGGCTTCAAGCATGCTGTGAGACATCTGGGCGGATGGGGGCATGGTGCTCTCTCGCTTGGCTGACCGTCAGTTAAACGGAACGTTGCGAGGGCTATAGCAATACCCGTGCCTAAAAAAAACTACTTGAAAATGAAGAGGTTGAAAAACAGGCGTCAATCATCCGCCTGTTCATCTCCATCACGACGACTCATACCGTACTTGCGCATTTTTTCCACCAGCGTGGTGCGGCGGATCCGCAGGCGTTCGGCGGCGCGCGCGACAATGCCATTGGCATCATCCAGCGCTTGCTGGATCAGGCCTTGCTCCAGGCCACCAAGGTAATCCTTCAGGTCCAGGCCTTCAGGTGGCAGCATGGCATGGGTGGTGAAGTCCGGGGTATGGCCATTGATTGCCACACGCTCTTCGAGATCGCTGCGCAGGGTGTCGACCAGTTGCTCGTCTTCATCGTCGACGTAGCGAAATTTCTTCGGCAGCTCGACCACGCCGATCACCCCGTACGGATGCATGATCGCCATGCGCTCCACCAGGTTGGCCAGCTCACGGACGTTGCCCGGCCAGCCGTGACGGCACAGCGACATGATGGCCGCGGAGTTGAAGCGGATCGAGCCGCGCTTCTCGTGCTCCATGCGCGAGATCAACTCGTTCATCAGCAACGGAATGTCTTCGACACGCTCACGCAGGGGCGCCATCTCGATCGGGAACACGTTCAGGCGGTAGTACAGGTCTTCGCGGAAGGTGCCGATCTCGATCATGCTCTCGAGATTCTTGTGGGTCGCCGCGATGATGCGCACATCGACGCTCTGGGTCTTGTTGCTGCCCACGCGCTCGAACGTACGCTCTTGCAATACGCGCAGCAGTTTGACCTGCATCGGCAGCGGCATGTCGCCGATTTCGTCGAGGAACAGCGTGCCGCCATTGGCCAGCTCGAAACGCCCGGCGCGACTGGTGATCGCCCCGGTGAACGCGCCCTTCTCATGGCCGAACAATTCGCTTTCCAGCAGCTCGGCCGGAATCGCTCCGCAATTGACCGGCACGAACGGTGCCTCGCGGCGCTTGGAGTGGTAATGCAGGTTACGCGCGACCACTTCCTTGCCTGTCCCGGACTCACCGAGGATCAGCACGCTGGCATCGGTGTCGGCCACCTGCTGCATCATCTGGCGCACATGCTGGATCGCCCGGCTGGTGCCGACGAGGCTGCGGAACAGATTAGGTTCGCGATGCCGACCGCGCTCACGGGCCTGGTCGTACATCTCGCGATAGACCTGGGCACGGTGCAGCGAATCGAGCAACTTGCTGTAGCTGGGTGGCATTTCGAGGGTCGAAAGTACTCGGCGACGCTGGTCTTCCGGCAGGTCGATGGAAGAATTATCGCCCATCAGCAAAATCGGAAGGAACTCATCCCATGTCGAGAGTGTCTTTAACAAGCCCTGAAGCGAACCCGGAGCATTGACCGTCCCGATGAGGACGCAGATCACTTCACGACTAGACGACAGAGAGACGACAGCCTGCTGCCAGTCGTGGCTACCGCAGGGTAAATTTTCTTCACCGAGAAAATTTAAAATCACCGCCAGGTCGCGGCGGCGAACGCTATCGTCATCGATCAGCAGAATTTTGGTTTCACGCCACATGCAATCGTAACTTCCCTAGTCAACCCGGTGCCCGAAATGAGTGGGCAAGCTAGACGCTTGCAGACTGTTAATGCCTGTAGACGCCTGAAATCTGGAAACAGCCACTAGTAAAGTCAAAAAACCGTTCACAGTCAAATTTATGGCGCAATAAGCTCGGATTAACCAGATATTAATTAACCAAACAGATGGTAAACCTTTGCCGCGCTCTTCGCTTGGTTGATCTGCGACATCTCATCGACTATTGCCTGACGCTCGCCCATCGTTACCGTCAATAAATCTTTGTACACCGCCAGCAGACTTTCCAGATTGGTGCGCAGCGCTTCTTCGTCGATGGGTGCTTCGGTGAGCACCTCGTCGACGCATTCGCGGCAGGCTGAATCCAGTTCACCGATCGCGTCCCAGTTACGCTCCGCCAGTGCATCGATGAGCGCTTCGCGGGTTTGTTCAATCCGTTGCAGTGCTTGACTCATGGCGTCATCCTCAAACTAGACAGCTTGTTGATCGGCAATCGCATCCCAACCGCTTTTGACGGTAACCAACAGCCCCATCACTTCGTCGATTATCTGCGGGTCATTCTTCAGATTGGCGTTGGTCAAACGTTGAATCATATAGCCATAGAGGCTATCAAGCTGCTGCAGGGACTCATCTTCCTTGGCCCTTTCGGCATCGATGCCTTCGCGCAAACCACCGATGATATCGACAGCCTTGCCGATCATCAGGCCCTTTTGCGCAATGTCGCCACGCTCCAGAGCACCCTTGGCCTGGGCCATACGATCGAGACCGCCCTCCATCAGCATTTGCACCAGACGATGGGGACTTGCTTCGGAAATCTGCGCGTGCGAGTTGACACTTTGGTACTGGCGAAGGGCTCTCATGGGGTTCATGTCTGACTCCTTGAAAAAACGATTATCTGGCATTCATCTGCTATGACGGGCTATCGACCTGGCTGGAAAAAACTTTAATCAGCACCAGCCTTACAAAATGAAAAAAACCCGGAGCGCAGGATAAAGACGCCCGGGTTTTTCCACCTTGCTAGCGTCAATCGTCGCTTGTCTTGTTCAATGCATTGAGCGTGGTCATGATGCTCTTGGACGAGGCGTTCAACTGCGCCACCAGGGTATCCATGGCCGTGTACTTGGCGGTCAACGTGGTTTGCAGGTTGGCAATTCGACGATTCAAGTCTTCCTGATCTACCTTAAGTGAATTCAGGCTATCGGTCAGGCTCGTCTGGCGCTGAGCCAGCACACCACCGGATTTCGCGTAAATATCGGTCGCGCTGGTCATGCGCTTGATGATGCCGTCCTTGCCGGTGAACAACTCGGCTACTTCGGAACCAAAAGCCTTCACCCCCTTATCCCACTTCGCATCGTCAATCGCCAGCAGGCCCGTACTTTTGTCGGTGTTGATACCTAGCTGGGACAGCATGCTCAGCCCACTGGCTCCTGAGCCTGCCTCTCCTCCCACCAATTCATTGCGCACGGAAGTCACCAGGCTGCGCATCGTGGCATCACCGGTGAGCGCACCGCCCGTGGTCGCAGCGCCGCCGGTCGCGGTCGCGGTGGAAGTGACCTTGGTCTGGGCATTGATAGCGGTCATCAGTGCGTTATAAGCCGTGACGAATGCTTGTGCAGACGTCTTCAACTGCGCGGTACTGGTCGACACAGTGATGGTGGATTTGCCCTCTGTAATCAGCTCCAGATTGACCCCGCTGAGCACTGAAGAGATTGAGTTGGAGGCCGACTCCATCTTCACATTATCCAGTGTGTATTCGGCGTTCTGCGGAACCGTGGTGACTATGTAGTCCTTGGTCAGCTCCTCAGCACCACTGAGGGTCAAATCCGTGCCCTTGCCGGTCGTCCCGGAACTCAATACCAGCCGGGAACCATTGGCATCGGTCAGTATGTTGGCGCTGATGTTTTTCGACTTGAGCTGGGAATTAATGGCGTCACGGGTCTCTTGCAGAGTCGCACCAGGTTCGATGCTGACACTATATTCAGAATTTGACTGGGAAATGGTCAGCGTCGTCGATTCCGTACCGCTATTGACCACGCTCGACGCCCCTCCCGCAAATACGGCGGTAGAAACCTTTGATGCCGTGGCCAGCTTGGTGACTTCGAGGGCATAAGTACCATTGGTAGCCGTATCAGTGACCGTTGTCTTGGCGATTTTATCATCGGAAGACGCACCGGAAATGCTACCGAAAGCGGAGGCCGTGTTGAGCTTGGCAATCGCTGCGCGGTAAGTGTCGAGCGCACTTTTAATCATCGAGAGACCAGACAGCGTGGTGCTGGTCGAAGTGGTCTGCTTGTCGATCTGAGCCTGCTTTGGCGCTTTTTCGGCATCTACCAAAGCCTTGACGATGCTCTGGGTATCGATTCCCGAGCCAATGCCACTTACCGTCGAACTTGCCATACCTTCTCTCCTTACCGGCCGGTCGCCATGTTCTTGACGAACAATTCACCCATAACAGCCATCATCAAAACACGTGCCAGATCAAACTCTTGCGTCAAATAGAAGACTGCTGGCATCACTCAAACTTGCTGCCAATTTCAAAGCCGCTTCTGAAGGCAGCTGGCGGATGACTTCACCGCTTTCTGTCGCGATCACCTTGACTACAACCCTGCCGGTCGAGTCATCAATCGAGAAATCCAGATTGCGCTTACTGGTCTGCACAAACTCTCGAATATCGGTCACCGCTTGCTCTAATTCTGCCCGCTTGGGCTGGTCCATCGGTGCCACTGCACTCGCATCGGCCGATTGCGGCGACGGTTTTGCGCTGGCTGCGCCCTGCTGCGTATTTACAGGCGGGGACTGATTCAAATTGACACTCATTTCCATTGCCATCACCTCAAATGAAAAATCAACGGAATGAATAAAAGGGCGCGTTAAACGCGCCCTTCTTTTTCACTGACCGGACGCTGGGATTACTGAAGCAGTTTCAGTACAGCCGATGGCAGTTGGTTGGCCTGGGACAGGATCGCGGTGGATGCCTGCTGCAGGGTTTGTTGCTTGGTCAGCTCTGCGGTTTCGGAAGCGAAGTCAGCATCTTGGACACGGCTACGAGCAGCGGAAGAGTTTTCCGAGATGCTTTGCAGGTTGGAAACGGTACTGTCGAAACGGTTTTGTACAGCACCAAGCTGAGCACGCTGGCTATCAACTTGCTGGATTGCACCGTCCAAAGCCTGGATCGCCTGTTGAGCGGTCGAAGGATCCAGGATGCTGAGGTCAGCAACGGTGGTTTCCATGGTAGTTGCTTCGGTGACTGCAGTAGCGGCGGCAGTGAGGCCCAGAGTCGCCAAACCAA
Organism: Pseudomonas sp. LBUM1649; assembly: GCF_059716155.1. Taxonomy (NCBI): domain Bacteria; kingdom Pseudomonadati; phylum Pseudomonadota; class Gammaproteobacteria; order Pseudomonadales; family Pseudomonadaceae; genus Pseudomonas; species Pseudomonas sp. LBUM1649. The sequence continues at coordinate 1,660,909 of NZ_CP166807.1, read as the reverse complement.
CACCACCACTACCCTCAGCAATAGTAATGTCGGAATCAGAGAACAGCTGCAGAGTGTTGTCAGCATTTTTGCTGGCAGACACGCCAGTGCTTGCGCTATTGATGGTCGAAACGATGTCTTCCATGGTCGAGCCAGCGCTGAATTTAACTTCCGAGCCATTGATGCTGATAGAGGTCGCGTCGATCAACTTCGCTTGAGTTGTTCCGCTGGAAAGGCCAAGTTTAGCCAAACCACCTGCACCACCGGTGCCAGTACCATTAGCAAGTTGGATCGCTTTACCATCAGTCGAATTCAACTCAATACGACCATTGGCGATGGTAGCAGTCACACCAGTATTTTGGGCAGTGTTGGCTAGATCGATCGCAGCTTTGATATCTGCCAAATCATCAGTAGCGGTGAAATTAACGTTCTGACCATTAATGTTAATTTGAGTAACTGCGCCCAACTCTGTGCCCGTACTTGCAGGCACCGCTGGGCTGCCTACAGTGGTAGTAGACAGAGTAAGACCGTAGGATGCGTCAGGGGTACCGCCAATAACAACGTCAGTACCCGCTGTATCGGTAAAAACAAGAGAGCCGGAGCTACCATCTGCAGTAAGCGTGGTGTTGCCATCAGCCAAGAGAGTCGAATTGATTAAGGTGGCCGCAGCATCAGCATCTGCTTCAGTACCCAACAATGTCACCGTTGTACCGTTAACGTCAAAACTACCGGCGGTACCGCCAGTGAACGCAGTACCTGTTTCAACGCGAGAAACAGCAGGAGTGGCGGCGGCAACAGGAGGAAACTGAACAACGTTACTGGTTACCGATGCTGACAGGTCAGTCAAGTCGCTCTTGATATTCGCTTCACTGTAAGTACCCTTCAATCCAGTGGCGCTCACATTCCCCATACCGAAAGAAATGGTTTCGTTAGCGCTCGAACCGATCTGGAACGACGTATTCGAGAAGGAACCGTCCAGCAGGTTACGACCACCGAAAGTGGTGCTGGTGGAAATACGGGTCAGTTCTCCCGACAGAGCAGTGAATTCTTGCTGCAGAGAAGTACGGTCATCGTCGCTGTTCGAACCGTTCGCCGACTGCAGGGCCAGTTCGCGCATACGCTGCAGAATACTGGTCGATTCTTGCATTGCGCCTTCAGCGGTCTGAGCGATGGAAATACCGTCGTTGGCGTTTTTGACAGCAACCGACAGACCTTTGATCTGGCTGGTCAGACGGTTGGCGATTTGCAGGCCGGCAGCGTCGTCTTTGGCGCTGTTGATTTTCAGGCCGGAAGACAGACGGCTCATCGAGGTGCTCAGAGCGTCGGAAGCCTTGTTCAGGTTTTTCTGAACGCCCAGGGAGGTGATGTTAGTGTTTACGGATAACGACATGACGAATTCCTCGTTGGTTGGGTGCTGCGGCTTCCGGCCCTGGCAACCGCCGGGTGTGGCCTAGAGAACCTTCGTAATAGTTATCGTCGTGAAAGCAGGTTGCTTGAGCGCTTTTTTGAATATTTTTACTAGCACCGTGCCATCCCTTGCATTTCAAGGCGTTGAGTCCACGCCCAAAATGCAAAAACGCCCATGACCTTGCGGCCATGGGCGTTTTTTTGGCGTTACTAAACTGACGCGTCAGGTGCGATGGATCAGCGCCGAGGCCCAAGACAGGCCCACACCAAATCCACTGATCGCTACACGCTTCCAGCTGGAGTCGAACATGTGCTTTTCCAGCAACAGCGGGATGCTCGACGACACGGTATTGCCGGTCTCGACCATGTCCTTGATGAACTTCTCCGGCTCGCTTTCAAAGCGGCGCGCCACTGCATCGACGATGGCCGCACTGCCTTGGTGAATGCAGAAGGCATCGATGTCCTGGGACGTGAGGCCTGACTGATTGAGCAATTCGTGCAAATGCGCCGGCACTTTGAGCAGGGCGAAGTTGAACACCTGACGCCCGTTCATGAAGAACACGCCGTCAGTCACCTTCAGATGCGGAGCACCGGAGCCGTCGGTGCCGAACTTGGCCTTGCCCAGCTGCCAGATGGCGTCTTCGCCCATCCAGGTGGCGGTGGCGGCATCGCCGAACAGCATGGTGGTGTTGCGATCTTCCGGGTCGACGATTTTCGAATACGGGTCTGCGGTGATCAGCAGGCCATTTTTCAGCCCGGCAGCTTCCATGAAGCCCTTGATTGCATAGATACCGTAGACGTAACCGGAGCAACCCAGGGAGATGTCGAAAGCGGCGACGTTGGTCGACAGGCCAAGTTTGTCCTGGACGATAGCCGAAGTGTGCGGCAGGCCCTCTTCGTCACCGTTCTGGGTGACGACGATCAGCACGTCGATGGATTGACGGTCGAGCTGAGGGTTGTTGGCGAACAACGCATTGGCCGCTTCGACACACAGGTCTGAGGTTTCCTGTTCTGCGTCCTTGCGCGGCAGGAACGCCGAACCGATTTTCCCGAGGATGAATTCTTCATCCTTCTCGAATTTTGCGCCCTGAGCATAGTTATCCAGCCCACTCGCTGGCACGTAGCTGGCAATGCTTTTTATGCCAATCATTGTGGCTTCCCAATACTAAATAGCTGGAGATCACCGCTCGCATGACCGAGAGGTACGACAATACTGGATTTCACCGAGCGAAAAAAATACGGCACTGACGCTCCAGAAACCCTGAAAACACGCCCGGCAAGGGTGCAGCCCCTGCCCATCCTTTTTGACACAATACAGTGAAGATGCGCTTTATGACTCGCAGGTCACGCATTATGCGTGGCTGGCAGCAAACATCCACCCACAAACAAGCGATCAGCCGCCCACAGGATGACGAAAAAAATATTTGAGTGAGTCAAGAAACACGATTGCAGGCAAACGAGACACTGCCGGCATCGCAGATACCGGCAGTCGAGAGGGGATCAGAGTTTGTTGAACAAGCTCAGCTGGGCAATTTTCACAAAGGCCAGTTGCGAGGCCTGCAACAGCGATTGCTGGAACGCCAGGTCGATAGATGCCTTTGAGACATCAGTATCACCAATAGCCGCCTGGGTACTGGTGTTAGCCAGGCCCATGCTGACGTTTTCGGCGCTCTGGATATCAATGGCGTTCAATCGCGCACCTATTGTGCCGCGAACGATATCGACCTGCTCACTGGCATTGGAAAGGTTACTGATCGCCGCATTCACCGAGTCCTTCAGCTTGACCTGTGCCAGAACATTGCCATCGGCGGGTGTTTCCAACGCTTGGCGTAACTGACTCAAAGTGTCCAGGGCACTTTGCGTCTGGTGGCTACTGGCCCCCACCACGAACTGATCGTCCGCTTGCGGGGCACCGGTAAAATCAAGCTTCACGCCCGCGAACGTGATCGAGCCACCGGCCATTGCGCCCCCACCGATTGCCTTGCTGTCTGCGCCCATTGGCTGGGCATAGATCTGATAATTGCTGGCATCGGTGAATTTGATAACCACGCCGCTGTTGGGAAACCCGTTGACGTAGTCTGCCTGGTTATCGACGCCGGACCCGGTGATCTGAGCCGTCGAACCGTTGCTCGGTGTGCGTGATGCGTTGAAGCTGTCAGGCTTGGTGCCCAGGGAAAAGATGTGATCCTTGACCTCTTGATCAGGGGTCATTGGCAGCGTGGTCACCGGATCCACCGGCGCCTTGAGTCGCAAAGAAATGTCGAACTCCACCCCCCGCAGACTGATAGTCGAGCCACCCTCTTTACTCGAATCGAATGTGCCATTTCCAGACACCTCGCTCGTGACATCGTTACCGTCCTTGTCGGCGATGGTGTAATGAGTGCTGTCTACAAACTTCAGTTCGTAGGGCTCTCCAGCGGCAAATTTCTTGATGTAGGCCGCATTCGACTGCACCAGGCCAGCAGACACGGAAACGGTACCGTCATTGGGCTTCGACGGATCGAGGACCGCCTGGGTGCGCCCCGAGTTCGTCGCCGATTCAAGAATGCTTTTACCGGTATCGTTGGTGGCCATGGACAAGGTGTCCGACACCTGCAGGCTCAACTGCGTGTCGTCACCCTGATAGGTGTAGGTGCCGTCGTTGTTACGCACATAGGGCGGTATAGAGGTTTTCGAGCCAGCAAACATGTAGTTGCCCGACGAGTCCTTGCTGTTGAGCAAACCCAGGACTTGCTGTTCAATCTCGCCTATCTCGCTGGCGATGGATTTTCGATCAGCATCATTGATACCACCATTACCCGCCTGAAGCGCCAACTCACGAGCACGCTGCAACGCAGTGTTGACGCTGTCCAGCACGCTTTCCTGGTTGGTCAGCGAACTCTTGATACTGCCCATGTTGGTGCTGTACTGCCCCAGCAAGTCTTTCTGCTGTTGCAACATCAGCAACTTTGCAGCGCCAACAGGATCATCACCGGCACTCTGAATACGCACGCCCGAAGTGATCTGCTCCTGAGTCTTGACGATCGAGGAAAAATTATTCTGATACTTGGCCGCACTCGTCTCAAAGTACTGGGCTGTAGAAATTCGCATCGTCGAAGACTCCCTTAAAGACTGTTGATCAGCGTGCTGAAGGTTTCTTGCGCGGCCTTGATAATCTGCGACGACGCGGTGTAGTACTGCTGGAACTTGACCAGGTCGGCGGCTTCGTCGTCCAGGTTGACTTGGGAGACCGACGCGACTTCGGATTTGGCCCGGGACAGAATCGCGCCACTGGCCGTACTGTCACCCAGGGCCTGGCTGGCCTTGGCGCCCACCTGTTCGACCAGACGGCTGTAGGCGGTGGTCATGCTCATCCCGGCGTTGCCGCCCGTCACACCCACCGTTGCCTTGGTTTGCAAAGCCAACAGCTGATTGGCGTTGCTGTTGTCCTTCTTGCCGTCCGCGTTGAACGCGACTTCGTACTTGTCATTCTTCGACGGCGAGCCACTGACCGTCGTATTGAACGAAAACGACTTGCCGGGGATCGGAGCGCCTGACGCGTCAAGCATCGGCACATTGATGGTCAGGTCATTGCTTTGGCCGGGGACGATGGTGCCCGTGCCGATGCTCTGCCCTTTCGCGTTGAACACTTCATAGGCTTGACTACCACCGGCCGCATCCTTGAAGGCCAGGGTCACCGGCATCGAGTCCTTGATGCCTGCCTGCAGCGCGGCCAGATCGGCACCACCATAGATATCCAACGGGGTGGACAGCACCGGAGGGGTCAATGCGCCGGTTCCGCCATTGCTCGTGCTGCTGGTCGCAACCAGCGGGCCGGCAAAAGCGAGCTTGTTCGAGTCGGTCATCTGGGTCTTGATGGAACTCGCGGCGTTGCGAGTCGGGATCACCTTGAACGAATCACCCGCGCTAAGACCGCCGCCGTTCAGATCAAGCTTGAAACCATCGATTTCTGCTGCCGGCGACAGGTCGAAAGAGCCCATGTCCTTGCCGTCGGAACGCTTGACCGTGTACTTGTCGGCCGCAGTGAAGGTCACCGCGTAATCGAACGTGGTCAGCGCACTGGAATTGGTAATCGTGACATCCAGATTGCCTGAACCTGCACTGTTGTTCGACGACCCCAGGCTGCGCTGGCTGATCGCGGCGGCACTGTTGATGTTGGAGAACAGCGAAGCGCCAAACTCGCCGTTGGCGTCGAGCCCTTGGCCCAATTGGCTATTGATCTTGTCAGCCATCACCAGGGCGGTGCGGCCCAGGTCATTCTGCGCCGGTACCAGCACATCGTCGCGATAACGCAACAGGCCACCGATCTTGCCGCCGCTGATGACAGAGGTGACGTCACTGCTTTTAGACGGCGAGTTGAGCTGAATATTCAGCTGGCTTTTGTCGATGCCGGTGCGGGCGGTCGAGAGGGTGTTCGATGTGTTGCCCAACACCAGGGGCTGGCCGTTCCCCAAAGAGACGTTGTAACTGCCGTTCTGCTCCTGGACCGTGACACCCACCAATTCGTTGAGCGAGCGGACCGCTTCATTGCGGGCATCGAGCAAGTTGTTCGGGCCACTGCCGGAAGAACTGCTGGCCTGGGCAATCTGCTGGTTCAACGAAGCAATTGACGACGTCAGCTGGTTGACCTGCCCGGTCAATGTCGTCAACTGACTGTTGATCCCCTCGTTCTGTTGCGCCATTTGCGTCGCCAGGGCGTTGAAGCGGTTACTCAGGGTTTGCGCGTTAGTCAGCAGCAGTTGCCGGGCGGCGGTGTCGCTCGGTGTACCGGCGGCCGTCTGGACCGAAGAGAAGAAGCTGCTCAACACCGCACTGATCCCCGTGGTCTTGTCGGAGAAAAGCTTGTCGAGCGGGTTTACCTGATCGAGGTAGGCGTTGGCGTCACTGCTCAGCGATGTGGAGGTTTGCAACTGGTTATCGAGATAGGCGTTATAGACCCGACGCACATCGGCCAGGGTTGTACCGCTGCCGATGAAAACGCCGCCATACGGGTTCGACGCATTGCTCACCTGATTGGTCTGCTGACGTGAATAGCCGGCCGTGTTGGCATTGGCAATGTTGTTGCCGACGGTCGCCAGTGAAACCTGGCTGGCATTGAGCCCCGACATCCCGATGTTGAGCAAACTCATGGTTCAGACCCTTATGTCTATATAGGCGTGGTGGAAACGCCCGCCGCAGCGTAGTTCTGATAACTCGTCATCTGCTTGGCTATCTGCGAAATCTTGCTGGCGTAGTTCGGGTCGGTTGCGTAACCGGCCTTTTGCAACTCGCGTACAAACTGTTCGGGGTTATCGGCCGACTTCACGACATCTTGATAGCGATTGTTCGATTGCAGCAGCGTTACAAGGTCATGAAAGCTGTCCTTGTAGGAGTCGTAGGAACGGAACTCGGCCGTCTCCTTGACCATCTCGCCATTCCTGAATTCGCTGGTGATCGCCCGCGCCGAATCGCCCTTCCAGCTGCTGCCGGCCTTGATGCCGAACAGGTTGTGGCTGCTGCTGCCGTCCTGGGCACGCATGACCGACTTGCCCCAACCGGTTTCCAGGGCGGCCTGGGCCACCAGGTAACGCGGATCGACACCAATGCGATCGGCCGCTTCCTTGGCCATCGGCAGCATGGTGTTGACGAATTCGTCGGCGGAGCTGAAGGCTTTCTTCGCTGGCGCCAAGGGGATTTGCGCAATGGCGCGACCATGAATCTGCAAGGACCCGCTCTCTGCTGCCTGGGCATTCGCCAGCCAGTCGCCGTTGTACAAGGGCCCGGAACCGGTGCTCGCGACGCGCTCGGGCAATGGCGCCTTGTTGACCGCGCCAGCGCTGCTCAGCGTGGCGGAAGGCACCAGGCCCGCAAGCAAGCGGTCGGCCAGTTTCGGCGGCAAGGCCAGGCGCCGCTGATTGATCAGCGCCATGTCATTGCGATGCGCGCCCTCGCCTGTCGGCGCACTGACCGCACGCGAAGCCCACAATGGACGCTCGCCATTGACCCGCGACAGTGGCCCGTTGATCGCCACCGTGCCAGCGGCCACCGGTGTCTGCGCGGCCGCTTTCGCCGCCTCCTGCTTGGCCGCCGACAGCGTTGCCGCTTCACCCGGCGCCAGCGGCTTGTTCTTCGACATCTGCCGCATCAGCACATCCGCCAGGCCGATACCGCCGCCCTCGCGGGACATCGAAACCGCCAGCTGCTGGTCGTACATTTCCTGGTATTGCTTGGCCTCCGCGGTGTTCATCGGATTGTCCTTGCCCAGCGACTCGGTGGCCGAACGCATCGACTTGAGCATCTCGCCGAGGAACAGCGACTCGAATTCCTGCGCCACCTTGCGCATGTTGGCGTCGCTGTTCTTGTCGCCGACCTTGAGCTGGTTCAGCCGGTTCAGGTCGGAAAACGCACCTGAATCGCTGCTGCTGACCCGACCGCTCTTGTTCATGTCCATGGTCGCCGTCCTCAGATCACAATCAGGTCGGCTTGCAAGGCGCCGGCCTGTTTCAGTGCTTCAAGGATGGCCATCAGGTCGCCCGGTGCCGCGCCGACCTGGTTCACCGCACGCACGATTTCGTCGAGGGTGGTACCCGGGCCGAACTTGAACATCGGCTTGGCTTCCTGCTCGGCGTTAACCCGCGAGCGCGGTACGACCGCCGTCTGACCATTGGAGAGAGCGCCAGGCTGGCTGACGATCGGGTCTTCGGTGATGGTCACGGTCAGGCTGCCGTGGGTGACGGCGGCCGGGGAAACCTTGACGTTCTGGCCGATCACGATGGTGCCGGTGCGCGAGTTGATAATGACTTTGGCCACCGCCTGCCCCGGATCGATTTCGAGGTTTTCCAGGATCGACAGATAATCGACACGCTGGCTCGGATCCAGCGGCGCCGTGACGCGCACCGATCCGCCGTCGATGGCCTGGGCCACGCCAGGACCGAGCATGTCGTTGATCTTGTCGACGATGCGCTTGGCCGTGGTGAAGTCGGAACGGTTGAGGTTCAGGGTCAGGCTGTTGCCCTGGTTGAAACCGCTCGGCACTGCTCGCTCGACCGAGGCACCGCCCGGGATGCGGCCGGCCGAAGGAACGTTGACCGTGATCTTCGAGCCGTCGCGACCCTCGGCATCGAAACCGCCGACCACCAGGTTGCCCTGGGCCACCGCATAGACGTTGCCGTCGATACCCTTGAGTGGCGTCAGCAGCAAGGTGCCGCCGCGCAGGCTCTTGGAGTTACCGATGGACGAAACGGTGATGTCGACCTGCTGCCCCGGCTTGGCGAACGCCGGCAAGTCGGCACTGATCGAGACCGCCGCGACGTTCTTCAACTGCACGTTGCCCGAGCCCGGCGGCACCTTGATGCCGAACTGCGAGAGCATGTTGTTGAAGGTCTGCAGGGTGAACGGGGTTTGCGTCGTCTGGTCGCCGGTGCCATTGAGCCCGACCACCAAGCCGTAGCCGATCAATTGGTTGGAGCGCACGCCGGAAATACTGGCGATGTCCTTCAGGCGCTCGGCTTGAGCGTTGAAGGCTGCCGACATCAAAAACGCGGCCACCATGAGGTGTTTGAAATTCAACATGCTCAACTGGAAAGCCACCTAGAAAGGGAACAGCGGGCTGAGGAAGAAACGGTCGAACCAGCCTGGCTGACTCGCATCGGCAAAGGAACCTGTGCCCGAGTAGGTGATGCGCGCATCGGCGACCCGGGTCGACGACACGGTGTTATCGGTGGAGATATCGTCAGCCCGCACCATGCCGGCAATCCGTACCAGTTCGTCGCCGGTATTGAGGGTCAGCCACTTCTCGCCGCGCACGGCGATGATGCCATTGGGCAAGACATCGGCCACCGTCACGGTAATCGAACCGGTGAGGCTGTTGCCCTGCCCGGCCTTGCTGTCGCCCTTGGTCGCGCGGTCGCCTTCATAGCTGGCGCTCAGGCTCAGGTCATTGCTGCCAAACGGGTTGTTGGTGGTCGCGCTGCTACCGAACAGCGAGGTCAGGCCGATGCCGGTCTTGCTGGTCTTGTCGATTTGCGAGTTGGCGTTCTTGCTGGCCTGGGTCTTCTCGTTCAGGGTGATGGTGATGATGTCACCGACCCGGAACGCCTTGCGGTCGCTGTACAGGTTCTGCTCGAAACCGGCCTGGTAGATCGAGCCGTTGTTGGCGGCAGCCGGCAGCGGTGTGCGCGGCAACACCGGGGCGTAGTAAGGGTCATTGGGCTTGGGCGGCACAGGCACGCAGCCTGCGAGCGCGGTAATCCCACTCAATGCCAGAACAGAGACGAAGCGCTTCATGACCCTACCTCACGGTGTTGCAGGCGACCTCATGGCCGCCCCAAAGACTTGATTACAGATTCTGCGTTACGAACGAGAGCATCTGGTCCGCGGTGGAGATCACCTTGGAGTTCATCTCGTAGGCGCGCTGAGTGGTGATCATGTTGACCATCTCTTCAACGGTGCTGACGTTGGAGGTTTCCAGGGTGTTCTGCAGCGTGGTACCGAAACCGGCCAGGCCCGGCGTACCGACTTGCGGCGCGCCACTGGCAGCGGTTTCCAGGAACAGGTTGTTGCCCACGGCCTGCAGGCCGGCCGGGTTGATGAAGTCGGCGGTCTGCAGGTTGCCGATCACCTGGGAAGCCGGGTTGCCGGCGACGGTGATGGACACGGTGCCATCCTTGCCCACGGTGAAGGTCTGGGCGTCGTTCGGAATGACGATCGCCGGTTCCAGGGCAAAGCCGCTGGCGTTGACGATCTGGCCGTTGGAGTCCAGGTGGAAGGTACCGTCACGGGTGTAGGAGGTGGTGCCGTCCGGCTGCAGGATCTGGAAGAAGCCGCGACCGTCGATGGCCATGTCCAGGGGTTGCTCGGTGGTTTGCAGGCTGCCGGCGTTGAAGTTTTTCTGGGTGCCGACAATGCGCACACCGGTACCCAGTTGCAGGCCCGACGGCAGTTCGCTGTCCTGGGTCGACTGGGCGCCTGGCTGACGCTTGATCTGGTACAGCAAGTCCTGGAACTCGGCGCGGTCACGCTTGAAACCCGTGGTCGAGACGTTGGCCAGGTTGTTGGAAATAGTGGTCAGGTTGGTGTCCTGGGCGGACAGACCGGTTTTGGCAACCCATAGAGCCGGAAGCATTCGATTCTCCTCGTGCGCCTGTTTTACGGCGCGACGTTCTGATAATTAGCTGATCTGCAAGACCCGAGCCATGGCCTGGTCGTCTTCTTTGGCGGTATTCATCATCTTGATGTGCAGCTCGAACTGCTTCGACAGGGCCAGCACCTGAGTCATCTCGTCCACCGCATTGACGTTGCTCGACTCGAGGAAACCGGACACCAGCTTGACGTTGGCATCGGCTTGCGCCGGTTGCCCGTCCTTGGTGTGGATCGAACCGTCCAGGCCCTTGGTCATGTTCTTGATGTCCGGGTTGACCAGCTTGATGCGGTCGACTTCGGCCATGACGCGCGGGCCTTCGCCCATCGCGCGAATGCTGATGGTGCCATCCTCGCCCACTTCGATCTGCTGCTCGGGCGGCACGGCAATCGGTCCGCCATTGCCGATCACCGGCATGCCGTTGCCAGCCCGCAGCACGCCCAGGGCGTCCACCACCAGGCTGCCGGTACGCACGTAGCTTTCGCCGCCATCAGGGTTCTGCACCGCCAGCCAGCCGTTACCTTGCACGGCGACATCGAGATCGCGACCGGTCTGTACCAACGAGCCTGGGGAAAAATCGGTGGCCGGGCGTTCGGACAGGGCAAACGCACGCGCCGGAAAGCTGTCGCCGAACACCGGCATCGAGCGGGCCTGCTCCAGGTCTTTCTGGAAGCCGCTGGTAGAGATGTTCGCCAGGTTGTTGGCATGAGCCTTTTGCGCCAGTGCATTCTGGCTGGCACCGGTCATTGCCACATAAAGGTACTTGTCCACGCGCTTTCCTCTGCCTGCCGGACGTTTGCCGCCCGATGCTGTACTGATGTGGCATAAGCAATTTGCAGACCAAGTTGTTTTTGGCGGCGCGAGGGCCGGTAAACAAAGGACTTGGAGGGAATTACAGGGGAATGGGGGATTGTGTCAGAGACGAAAAACCGGCGGTGTCATGCCGTTTGGTGGCAAGGGTTGACCTTGGGCAATGGCCACCACCGCCTTCGCGAGCAGGCTCGCTCCCACATTGGATCTGTGCCGCACTGAAGATCCCTGTGGGAGCGAGCCTGCTCGCGAAGAGGCCTGCACGATCACCGCTAATGTCAGCTAAGACTCAGTCTTGCCCACCTCATAGTCCCGCAACTTATTGGCAATGGTGGTATGCGAAACCCCCAGCCGCTTGCCCAGTTGCCGACTGCTCGGATGCTCGGAATACAACCGCTCCAGCACCGCTTTCTCAAAGCGCCCGACAATCTCGTCCAGCCCACCCTCCAGCGAAAAATCGCCAAGTGGCTGACGCACACCATAGTCCGGCAGGCGAATATGCTCGGCCTTGACCGTGCCGCCGTCGCACAGGGAAACCGCCTGGAACAGCACGTTTTCCAGCTGCCGTACGTTGCCCGGCCAATGGTAATGACTGAGCCGGTCCATGGCCGCTGGCGCAAGTTTGGGCAGCGGGCAACCGATCTGCCGACTGGCCTGATCGAGGAAGTGCTCCACCAGCGGCGTCAAGCCGTCGAGGCATTCGCGCAGTGGCGGGATGTGCAACGACAGCACGTTCAAACGGTGATACAAGTCCTGGCGAAACTCCCCACGGGCACAGAGTTCGGACAGGTCGACCTGGGTCGCGCAGATCACCCGCACATCGAGGTAAACCTCTTCATCGCTGCCTACGCGACGGAAGCAGCCATCCTGCAGGAAGCGCAGCAGTTTCACCTGCAGGCGCGGGCTCATTTCCCCGACACCATCGAGAAACAGCGTACCGCCCGCCGTCAATTCCAACAGCCCCAGCTTACCCTCGGCCCGGGCTCCCTCGAAGGCACCAGGGCCATAGCCGAACAACTCGGTCTCGGCCATGGATTCCGGCAGACCCGCGCAGTTGAGCGCCATCAGCGGCGATTGCCCGCGTGGGCTGGCCAAATGGCAGGCGCGTGCCAACAACTCTTTACCGGTACCGGTTTCGCCTTCTATCAATAGCGGTGCATCGAGCGGGGCCATGCGCCGTGCTTCGCGCACCACCGCCGCCATCACCTTGGAGCTTTGGAAGATGCTGTCGAAGCCGCGCAACTCCTGCTTGCGTACGTTATAGATGCGCTCGCCCACCCGGTCGGCGCGATGCAGGGTCAACACCGCCCCGGCCATGGCTTCGCTGTCGTCATGCTCCGATTGCAGTGGTGCGATGTCGGCCAGGAACACATCGCCCTTGACCTTGACCCGCAGCCCGTTGATCCGCGATTTGTTGGCGCGCACCAGCTCCGGCAAGTCGAAATCTTCGGCATAGCGCGACAAGGGAATCCCCGGCACTTCATCCACCCGCACGCCCAGCAACTGCGCCGCCGCGCGATTGGCCGCGACGATCGAGCCACCCATATCGATCGACAGCACCGGAAACTCTAGCGCGCCGAGCAACGCATTGAGTTCCATGTGCCGCCGCTCACTGGGCATCAGCCCTACGCGCTTGACGCCGAACACCCCGGCAATCGCCTCGAATTTCGGACGCAACGCCTGGAACTGAATGTTGATCAGGTTCGGACAGTGCAGGTAAATGGCATTGCCATGCTCACCCCCCACCTCGCCTCGAGCGACGTTGATGCCGTACTCGACCAACAGGTTGAGAATGTCGCGCAGGATGCCGATGCGGTTCTGGCAGTGGACTTTGATACGCATATAGACGTCCGAACAGTAATGAAGAGGCCCTTGGCAGGATTTTTTCTGCAGGAGCGCTCAGTTAGTCGTCAAGATTATGTGACAGACGAAGGGCTTTTCCCACCCGCCAATCTCAACATCTGCGCGATGACGCTTATTACGTAACGAAAACTTTACGATTATGCAGCGATTTTCCCGCGCAAGACGCGGTTCACCGGCTGCAACGATGCAATTGATGGGGTATTTCTAGGTCCATAGCAGTACATAACAAGAACGAATCCCCTAGCAGGAGAGCAGCATGAAGCAGACGCAATACGTGGCTCGCGAGCCCGATGCGCAAGGTTTTATCGACTACACCGCCGAAGAACACGCGGTGTGGAACACGCTGATCACTCGCCAACTGAAAGTGATCGAAGGGCGTGCGTGCCAGGAATACCTGGACGGTATCGAAAAACTCGGCCTGCCCCACGACCGCATTCCGCAACTGGGCGAGATCAACAAGGTCCTCGGTGAAACCACCGGCTGGCAAGTCGCCCGCGTTCCGGCGCTGATCCCCTTCCAGACCTTTTTTGAATTGCTCGCCAGCAAGCAGTTTCCAGTGGCTACATTCATTCGTACCCGCGAAGAACTGGATTACCTGCAAGAGCCGGACATTTTCCACGAGATTTTCGGCCACTGCCCATTGCTGACCAACCCCTGGTTCGCTGAATTCACCCACACCTACGGCAAACTTGGCCTGCAGGCTTCCAAGGAAGAACGCGTGTACCTGGCGCGCCTGTACTGGATGACCATCGAATTCGGCCTGCTCGACACCCCGCAAGGCCAGCGCATCTACGGTGGCGGTATCCTGTCTTCACCTAAAGAAACGGTGTACTGCCTGTCGGACGAACCTGAGCATCAGGCTTTCAATCCGCTGGAATGCATGCGCACGCCATACCGCATCGACATCCTGCAACCGCTGTATTTCGTTCTGCCGAACCTCAAGCGCCTGTTCGACCTGGCCCACGAAGACATCATGGGCATGGTCAAGCAAGCGATGCAGATGGGTCTGCACGCACCGAAATTTCCGCCAAAACCAAAAGCTGCCTGAACCGCTGCTTTTACGATCAAGTGAGTCTGTCAGGAATCTGCGCTTTGCTTTAGCGTAAGAACACTGGCGACCGATTTCCATTTTTTCGATTTCAGGAATTCAACATGTCCACATTGAACCAAGCTCACTGCGAAGCCTGCCAAGCCGGCGCCCCACAAGTCAGCGACGAAGAGTTGCCGATCCTGATCAAGCAGATCCCGGACTGGAACATCGAAGTGCGCGACAGCATCATGCAGCTGGAAAAAGTATTCCTGTTCAAGAACTTCAAACACGCCCTGGCGTTCACAAACGCTGTCGGCGAAATCTCCGAGGCCGAAGGTCACCACCCAGGCCTGCTGACCGAGTGGGGCAAAGTCACCGTGACCTGGTGGAGCCACTCGATCAAGGGTTTGCACCGCAACGACTTCATCATGGCCGCGCGCACGGACGTTGTGGCCAAGGACGCCGAGGGCCGCAAATAATGCATTTCGACGCCATCGGCCGGGTGCCCGGCGACCCGATCCTCGGCCTGATGGAGGCCTATGCGCAGGACCCCAACCCGCGCAAATTCGACCTCGGCGTGGGTGTCTATAAAGACGCCCAGGGCCTGACCTCGATTCCCCAGGCCGTGAAACTCGCCGAGGCGCGACTGGTGGATCGTCAGACCACCAAGACCTACATCGGCGGCCATGGCGACCCGGCCTTCGGCAAGGTCATCAACGAGTTGGTGCTCGGCGCCGACTCGAAACTGATCGCCGAACAACGCGCTGGCGCCACCCAGACGCCGGGGGGCACCGGTGCGTTGCGCTTGAGCGCGGACTTCATCGCCCAGTGCCTGCCGGGCCGTGGCGTCTGGCTGAGCAATCCGACCTGGCCGATCCACGAAACCATTTTCGCCGCGGCCAAGGTCAAGGTCAGCCATTACCCGTACGTGGGCAGCGACAACCGTCTCGACGTCGATGCCATGCTCGCCGTGCTCAATGAAGCCCCCAAGGGCGACGTGGTGCTGCTGCACGCCTGCTGCCACAACCCGACCGGCTTCGATCTGTCCCATGATGACTGGCGCCGGGTGCTGGACGTGGTGCGTCGGCGCGAGTTGCTGCCGCTGATCGATTTCGCCTACCAGGGCTTCGGCGATGGTCTGGAACAGGACGCCTGGTCGACTCGACTGTTTGCCGCCGAGTTGCCGGAAGTCTTGATCACCAGCTCCTGCTCGAAGAACTTCGGCCTGTACCGCGACCGCACCGGCGCGCTGATTGTCTGCGCGAAATCCGCGGACAAGCTGACCGACATCCGCAGCCAACTGGCCAACATCGCCCGCAACCTGTGGTCGACGCCGCCGGATCACGGCGCTGCCGTGGTGGCGACCATCCTCGGCGACCCGGAACTGAAAAACCTCTGGGCCGACGAAGTGGAAACCATGCGCTTACGTATCGCGCAACTGCGCAGCGGTTTGCTCGAAGCGCTGGAGGCTTACGGTTTGCGTGAGCGCTTTGCGCACATTGGCGTGCAGCGTGGGATGTTTTCCTATACCGGTTTGTCGCCTGAGCAAGTCAAACAGCTGCGTGATCATCACAGTGTTTACATGGTGGGCACCGGCCGAGCGAACGTGGCGGGAATTGATGCAACGCGCCTGGATCTGCTGGCGGAAGCTATCGCCAAGGTCTGCAAATAATCTCCCCTTTCAACTGATCGTTCCCACGCTCTGCGTGGGAATGCAGCCCGGGACGCTCTGCGTCCCATCAAAAGCCGAACGCGGAGCGTCCGTAGAGGCATTCCCACGCAGAGCGTGGGAACGATCGACACATGCAAACCTGTCTAGACAACCCCATTCGTCGAAACAAATAGATATAAAAGTCTATTTGTCATTTCTTGTGCTGTATCCTGCCCAGGCTTTTTTGAAAGCGCGGATCTACCAGATCTATCAACAGACTTAGCGAGGAGCGCGACCATGCACGAGATTCCTAATCTCCCCTTCCCAAGCCTGCACGTACCTGAGCAGACGACCACGCAACAAGCCGGCGCCCAACAGCCCGAGCAGCAAGAAGCCACTGACCGCCGCCAGGCAGACAGCGAAGACTGAAACACCCGCCGTACAGACTGTGTGGAAAGCGCTAACATGCGCTTTCCACACCGCCTGAACAGTGAGCCCTCGCCATGACCGACGAATTTTCCGAAGCCCAAGCCAGCGTCCTGATCGGCACCGCCGAGAAAATGATCGAGATCTGGAATCGTCTCTCTCCCGAAAAACAAGCCGCTCTGCTCGCCCGCTTCGGCAGCGAAGAAAATGCCCTGGCCGCCCTGGTCACCACGCAACTGGTAGCGCCTGCCAAGCCCTGACTGATCCCGTCCGGCAAATAGTTTTACTTTTTCCACGACCCGCGGCCGCTCGCGCCGCTATCATAAGCAGCCTATCTATCCTGCTTTCCCGTGGACCTTTACCCATGCCTGAAAACCAGCGCCCCCTGGCGGTCACGCTGCAAGTCGTTTCCATCGTTCTGTTCACCTTCATCGGCTACCTCAATATCGGCATTCCATTGGCGGTACTGCCGGGCTATGTCCATAGTGACCTGGGCTTTGGCGCCGTGATCGCCGGGCTGGTGATCAGCGTGCAGTACCTGGCCACCCTGCTCAGCCGCCCCTACGCCGGGAAAATCATCGACAACAAGGGCAGCAAACTGGCGGTCATGTATGGCCTGGCCGGCTGTGGCTTGAGCGGCGTGTTCATGTTGCTATCGGCCTGGACCCAAAGCCTGCCCATGCTCAGCCTGATCAGCCTGTTGATCGGTCGCCTGGTGCTCGGCAGCGCCGAAAGCCTGGTGGGTTCCGGCTCGATTGGCTGGGGAATCGGCCGGGTTGGCGCCGCGAACACCGCCAAGGTCATCTCATGGAACGGCATCGCCAGTTACGGCGCATTGGCCGTGGGTGCCCCCTTGGGTGTGCTGCTGGTCAGTCAGATTGGTTTGTGGAGCATGGGCGTAAGCATTGTGCTTCTGGCGGTGCTTGGCCTGCTGCTGGCCTGGCCGAAAACCGCCGCGCCCATTGTTGCCGGTGAACGCTTGCCGTTCATGCACGTGCTCGGTCGGGTCTTGCCCCACGGTTGCGGCCTCGCCCTGGGCTCTATCGGCTTTGGCACCATCGCCACCTTCATCACCCTGTATTACGCCACTCAACACTGGGACAACGCCGTGCTGTGCCTGAGCCTGTTCGGTGCGAGCTTCATCGGTGCGCGACTGCTCTTCGGCAACCTGATCAATCGTCTCGGCGGTTTTCGTGTGGCGATTGCCTGCCTGTCCGTGGAAACCCTGGGCCTGTTGCTGCTGTGGCTGGCACCCGACGCGCATTGGGCATTGGCCGGCGCTGCATTGAGCGGTTTCGGTTTCTCGCTGGTGTTTCCGGCGCTAGGTGTCGAAGCGGTCAACCTGGTACCGGCCTCCAGTCGTGGTGCGGCGGTCGGGGCCTACTCGCTGTTCATCGACTTGTCGCTGGGGATCACCGGGCCAGTGGCCGGTGCGGTAGCGGCAGGGTTCGGTTTTGCGTCGATCTTCCTGTTCGCCGCACTGGCAGCAATCAGCAGTTTGATGCTCTGCATTTACCTGTACCGGCAGGCGCCGAAGAACCGTGAGGCTCGGGTAAACCGCTAGAAATCCACCTTGCCCCGCCCGGCCTTGATATTGCCACGTTTGCTTTTGGATTCCAGTCGCCGCGTTTTGGAACCGAGGGTCGGCTTGGTCGGCCGGCGTTTCTTCTCGACCTTGGTGGCGCTCTGGATCAACTCGATCAAACGCTCCAACGCATCGGCGCGGTTCTGCTCCTGGGTCCGGTATTGCTGGGCCTTGATGATCAACACGCCTTCGCTGGTGATGCGACTGTCGCGCAGCGCCAGCAGCCGCTCCTTGTAGAACTCGGGCAAGGACGAGGCCGGAATGTCGAAGCGCAGGTGCACGGCGCTGGAAACCTTGTTGACGTTCTGCCCACCGGCGCCCTGGGCGCGAATGGCGGTCAGCTCGATCTCGGCATCCGGCAGATGCACGTTGTTGGAAATCACCAGCATGGAAAAGCGTCCGTATTCAGAGCGTGCAGGATACCGCGAATAGGTGGGAGGATTACGGACCTTGTGGGAGCGAGCCTGCTCGCGAAGGCGGCGTGCCAGGCAACAGTGATGTCAACTGACAGGCCCCTTCGCGAGCAGGCTCGCTCCCACAGGGCTTTGTGTGAACCCTGAAAACAACAAACCCGGCACATGGCCGGGTTTTTTGTTTCTACGCGGAGTTACTCCACTGCTGGCTGCAAGGCGCGCTGTGCACTGCGCTTGTTCTTGATGCCGTAGCAGACCCACATGAACACCAGCCACACCGGAATCGCGTACACCGATGTCTGGATCCCCGGAATCAACAACATCACACCGAGAACGAACAACACGAACGCCAGGCAGATGTAGTTGCCGTACGGATACCAAAAGGCCTTGAACAGCGGCGTTTGTTTGGTCTTGTTCATGTGCTGGCGGAATTTGAAGTGCGAGTAGCTGATCATCGCCCAGTTGATCACCAGGGTGGCTACCACTAGCGACATCAGCAGTTCCAGCGCGTTTTGCGGGATCAGGTAGTTCAGCAGTACCGCGATCAGGGTCACGGCGGCCGAAGCCAGGATCGAACGCACCGGCACGCCGCGCTTGTCGATCTTCGCCAATGCTTTCGGCGCATCGCCCTGCTCGGCCATGCCCAGCAGCATGCGGCTGTTGCAGTAGGTGCCGCTGTTGTACACCGACAACGCCGCGGTCAGGACCACGAAGTTGAGGATGTGCGCAGCGGTGTTGCTGCCCAGCATCGAGAACACTTGCACGAACGGGCTGCCGCTGTAGGAATCACCGGAGGCGTTCAGGGTGGTCAGCAAGCTGTCCCACGGGGTCAACGACAGCAGGATGACCAGCGCACCGATGTAGAAAATCAGGATCCGGTAGATCACCTGGTTGATCGCTTTCGGGATCACGGTTTTCGGCTTGTCAGCTTCGGCTGCGGTGAAACCGAGCATTTCCAGGCCGCCGAAGGAAAACATGATGAACGCCATGGCCATCACCAGACCGCTGACACCGTTCGGGAAGAAGCCGCCGTGGGACCACAGGTTACTGACCGCCGCTTGCGGGCCGCCATTGCCGCTGACCAGCAGGTAGCTGCCCAAGGCAATCATGCCGACGATCGCCACGACCTTGATGATCGCGAACCAGAACTCGGCCTCGCCAAACACTTTGACGTTGGCCAGGTTGATGGCGTTGATCAGCACAAAGAAAGCAGCCGCGGAGACCCAGGTCGGGATGTCCGGTGCCCAGTAGTGGATGTATTTGCCGACCGCCGTCAGCTCCGACATGCCTACCAGAATGTACAGAATCCAGCAGTTCCAGCCCGACAGGAAGCCGGCAAAGCCGCCCCAGTACTTGTGCGCGAAGTGGCTAAAGGAGCCGGCCACCGGATCTTCGACGATCATTTCGCCCAGCTGGCGCATGATCATGAAGGCAATGAAGCCGCAGATGGCATAGCCGAGGATCATCGACGGCCCGGCGGATTTCAGCACCCCGGCCGAGCCGAGGAACAGACCGGTACCGATCGCGCCACCGAGGGCAATCAGTTGAATGTGGCGATTTTTCAGGCCGCGTTTCAGCTCGCCTGAATGCGAGTTTTGTCCACTCATGAAAAGGGTCTCACGCAAGGTTTGATGATGTTCAGTTGACGTTGCTACTCAGGAAAGACGTTAAGCAGCGTCGATCAAACCCCAGCGCAGGCACCAGGAGTTCAGCGTATTTACAACGGTCATGCGTCACCTGTTTGTTTTTATCTGTGACGAAATCGAACCCGACACGCTTGTGACGCGGCGGAGTGAACAAGGCGGATAGCCTTGAGGTTTGCGCAGATGCGCAGGAGGTCACAGGTAAAACGCGGCGCATTGTACACCTGTAACCCCCTGCTGCCAGACCCCGCTGGATCAGCGTGTCGGTTGCCGGGATTGCGTGTGTCCGCCTCGAGTAATTCGGGCGGCGGCCAAAAGGAGGTCAGACCTTTGCAGGTCTAGGACGGGGACGGCGGAAAAACCGGCCCGCGATGAGAGCTGGAACTGGATTGCGGCGTTCATTGCGCCTCCTTTTTGTTATGCACCTGCACGACAGGCATGGCGCGCATAACACCTTGCATGGGACGGGGAAACAAGCGGGATAGAGCGGCGAAAGAAGGAAATAAGAGAATGGAGCGTAAGCATTTTCTTACGGTATCCCGGGAGCGGCGATTTCATGGGGTTGATCTGTGGATTTCGTCATGAATTCTTTACAGCATGTAATTTTGGCTTTCCACTTCGGAGATCCAGGTACGGCGACTGGCGCCTTCGCGAGCAGGCTCGCTCCCACAGGAGACCGAGTTGTTTCGCAGAATGCGATCCCTTGTGGGAGCGAGCCTGCTCGCGAAGACGGCCTCAAAAACGACAAAGAGATAAAGTCAGGCGAAAAAAAACACCAACCCGAAGGTTGGCGTTTTCACTTGCAGCTTGCCGCTTGAAGCTTACCGCTGCTTCACTCCGGCTTACGACGACCAAACCCCGGACGCTGGCCGGAACCCGCCGGCGCGCCACGGCGCTTGCCCGACGGCGTATCACCGTCTACCAGCTTGATCCCCGGACGCTTCGGCGCAGGCTTGGCCGGGCGCTTGGTGTCGGCTGGACGATCCGCCACCGGCGTACCACGGCCTTCACCACGCTCGGTACGGCCGTTGGCCGGACGTGGCGTGCGTGGACCGCGTTCGCCGTCCTGACGGGCAGCAGGCTTGCGTGCTGGACGCTCGCCTTCGATCTGCGGCTCGCGGCTGGCACGAGGCGCGGCAGGTGCGGCGGCTGCGCCAGTGGCTGGACGCAGGGTCCGCACGCGCTCGGTCTTGGCCATCGGGCGCGATGATTTACGCTGCATCCGATCGAGCTTGTCTTTGCTCTTGGCATTCATTTGCGGCATCGCCACCGGCGTCAGGCCAACTTCAGCACTGAGAATATCGACTTCGTACTGACTCATTTCGCGCCAGCGACCCATCGGCAGGTCCGAGTTGAGGAACACCGGACCGAAACGCACGCGCTTCAGACGGCTGACCACCAGGCCCTGGGATTCCCACAGACGACGTACTTCGCGGTTGCGACCTTCCATCACCACGCAGTGATACCAGTGGTTGAAACCTTCGCCGCCCGGCGCCTGCTTGATATCGGTGAACTTGGCCGGGCCGTCTTCGAGGACCACGCCGGCTTTCAGACGCTCGATCATCTCGTCGTCGACTTCGCCACGCACACGTACCGCGTATTCACGGTCCATTTCGTAGGATGGGTGCATCAGGCGGTTTGCCAGCTCACCGTCGGTGGTGAACATCAGCAGGCCAGTGGTGTTGATGTCCAGGCGACCGATGTTGATCCAGCGACCTTCTTTCGGACGCGGCATCTTGTCGAACACGGTCGGACGGCCTTCCGGGTCGACGCGGGTGCAGATTTCGCCATCGGGCTTGTTGTACATGATCACGCGGCGGACCGACTCGGCGGCCTCTTCACGCTTGATCACCTTGCCATCGATGGTGATGGCGTCGTGCATGTCGACACGCTGGCCAAGGGTGGCGTCTTTGCCGTTGACCTTGATCCGGCCGTGGCTGATCCAGGCTTCCACGTCACGGCGCGAGCCGACGCCGATACGGGCGAGGACTTTCTGCAGTTTTTCGCCTGCTGGGCCGATTTCCTGGTCGTCTTTCTGGTCTTTGATACTCATCTGGGCACCTCCCGGTGTGTTCTGAAAACTGGGTACTTTGGCGAAGGGATCGCCGAAGGGTCGCGAATCATACGCGCATGTGGGCGTTTGCGCATCAGAGACTAGCTGATCAAGGCGAGGTTATTGGTTTTTCCGCCGACCGGTGGCGCAACGCAAATCCCTGTAGGAGCGAGCAGGCTCGCGATGAACTCAAGGTCACCGCGGGGCATCTGGTTTCCCGCGTTATCGTTAACGACCATCGCGAGCTTGCTCGCTCCTACAGGGGCTTGTGTCAGTCTTCGAAATCGCGGCGTTCGGCTTCGATGGCTTCGGCAAGGGCCAGGGCTTCGGCTTCTTCGTCGGACAACTCCGGCTCAGGCTTCGGCTGTTCCAGGGCAGCAACGGCGGCCAGGAGTTTTTCACGGGCCTGGGCAACGCCGAGGATGTCGTCTTCTTGCTCGGGCTCAGGTTCAGGTTCAACCCGCAGTTCCACCTGTTCCGTTTCGATGTCGGGTGCCTCTGGATCAATCTCCGGCACCTCTCCATCACGCAACAGATCATCGAAATCAGTCTTGATCCCCTCCTCCATGCTATCCAGCTCCAGCAACAGCGTATGGAAACTGGTCTCTTCCTTGGGTTCTTCCGGCTCGGCGCTGGCGTCGGCCAGTTCCTGCAGCCCGGCGGGCACTGGCGCGTCGTCGAAATCGAGCACCGGATCAGGCTCCAGTTCGCGCACCTCAGCCAGCGGCGGCAGGTCATCAAGGTTCTTCAGGTTGAAGTGATCGAGAAACGCCTTGGTGGTGGCGAACATCGCCGGCTTACCCGGTACGTCGCGGTAACCGACGATGCGGATCCACTCGCGTTCCATCAGCGTTTTGACAATTTGGCTGTTGACCGCCACGCCCCGCACATCTTCGATCTCGCCCCGGGTAATCGGTTGGCGATAGGCGATCAAGGCAATGGTTTCGAGCATGGCGCGCGAGTAACGCTGCGGCCGCTCTTCCCATAAACGCCCGACCCACGGCGAAAACTTTTCACGGATTTGCAGGCGATAGCCGGAAGCAACCTCCTTCAACTCGTACGCGCGGCCATCGCAGGACTTGCCCAGAATGGTCAGGGCTTTCTTGAATACCGCCGGTTCAGGGCGCTCGGCCTCTTCGAAGAGCTCGAACAGGCGCTCCAGCGATTGCGGTTTTCCGGAGGCCAACAGAAAGGCTTCGAGCAGTGGAGCCAGCTCGCGGGGTTCACTCAGGTTCATGATTGGACTCGTTATTCGGCTCGTGCTCGGACGTGGATCGCGGCGAACGGCTCATTCTGCACCAGCTCGACCAAGGATTCCTTGACCAGTTCGAGGATCGCCATGAAGGTCACGACAACCCCCAGGCGCCCTTCCTCGGCGGTGAACAGCTCGACAAACGGCACGAAACCGCCGCCCTTGAGCCGTTCCAGCACATCGCTCATACGTTCGCGGGTGGACAGCGCCTCGCGGCTGACCTGATGGCTTTCAAACATGTCGCCCCGGCGCAGTACCTCGGCCATGGACAGCAACAACTCTGATAAACGCACATCCGGCAACAGTTTGCGCGCCCGCGCCTCCGGTGCATCGAGCTTGGGCACCACCACGTCGCGACCGACCCGGCTCAGGCCGTCGATACCTTCGGCGGCGGCCTTGAAACGCTCATACTCCTGCAAGCGGCGGATCAGTTCGGCGCGCGGGTCTTCTTCCTCGTCCTCGACGGTTTCGGCCCGCGGCAGCAACATCCGCGACTTGATCTCGGCCAGCATCGCGGCCATCACCAGGTATTCGGCGGCCAGCTCCAGGCGCACCGACTGCATCAACTCGACATAGCCCATGTACTGCCGGGTAATTTCCGCCACCGGGATGTCGAGGATGTTGATGTTCTGTTTGCGGATCAGGTACAGGAGCAGGTCGAGCGGGCCTTCGAAGGCTTCGAGAAAGACTTCCAGCGCATTTGGCGGGATGTACAGGTCCAGCGGCATTTCCATGACCGCCTGGCCATAGACCATGGCGAAAGGCAGCTCCTGCTGGGCTCCGGCCTGACTGTCGACGGGTTCTACTGCGGACATCTAGGCCTCGACCATGAACGGCGCAGGGTCGCCGCAACCGACCCGGATCACTTCCGGCTCGCCATCGGCGAGGTTGATCACGGTGGAAGCCTTGATCCCGCCGAAACCGCCATCGATGATCAGGTCGACCTGATGCTCAAGCAATTGGCGCATTTCGTAAGGATCGGTCATCGGATCCTCATCGCCCGGCATGATCAGCGTCACGCTCATCAGTGGTTCACCCAGCTCTTCCAGCAGCGCCAGGGCAATCGGATGGCTCGGCACCCGCAGGCCGATGGTGCGCTTCTTCGGATGCAACAGCAGGCGCGGGACTTCGCGGGTGGCGTTGAGGATGAAGGTGTATGGTCCCGGAAGATGGGCCTTGAGAAGACGGAAGGTGCCCGTGTCGATCTTGGCGAACAGCCCCAGTTGTGACAGATCGCTGCATATCAGCGCAAAGTTGTGCTTTTCGTCGAGCTGGCGCAGACGGCGAACGCGCTCCACGGCGACCTTGTCGCCGATCTGGCAACCGATTGCGTAGGAGGAGTCCGTGGGATAAATCACCACCCCGCCCTTGCGAATGATCTCGACAGCCTGCTTGATCAGGCGCGCCTGCGGGTTTTCCGGATGAATCTGGAAAAATTGACTCACATTCTCTACCTGTTCAGACGGCGGCAATATTTGGGTCATGTTTGAATCGACACCACAGTGGTGGCAGATCCTCCGGAAGCGGGCGGTATTCACCGATCTCGGACCAGCCTCCAGGGCCATGAAAATCACTGCCGGCGCTGACCAGCAGACCGAACTCGCGGGCCAGGATGGCCAGGCTGCCCACTTGCTCGGCAGGCTGATGGCCATTGACCACTTCGATCGCGTGGCCCCCTGCTTGAATATAGTCGGCAATCAGGCGACGACGTTTGCTGCGAGTGAATTCGTAATGCCAAGGGTGAGCCAGACTGACCCAGGCCTTGGCCGCGCGCAGGGTTTCGACGGTTTCTTCCAGGGTCGGCCAGTGTTGCTTGACGTCTCCCAGCTTGCCGGCGCCCAGCCATTTGCGGAACGCTTCGGCGCGATCCTTGACGAAACCTTCGCGCACCATCCAGTCGGCGAAGTGCGGGCGGGCCGGTGCGTTGCCGCTGTCGCCCAGGGTCTGCTGGACTTCCCGGGCGCCTTCCAGCGCGCCCGGCATGCCTTTCAACGCCAGTTTGCGGCTGATTTCCTCGGACCGTAGCCAGCGGCCATCGTGCAATTTTGCAATCGCCTCGACCAACGGCGCGGCATTGACGTCGAAGCCATAGCCCAGCACATGAATGGTCGCGCCGCCCCAGGTGCAGGACAATTCGACGCCGTTGACCAGTTGCATCCCCAGCGCATTCGCTGCACAGCGGGCCTCGTCGAGGCCTTCAAGGGTGTCGTGATCGGTCAGGGCCAGGACCCGCACGCCTTTCTCGAACGCACGCGCAACCAGAACCGCAGGCGCCAGGGCGCCATCGGAGGCCGTGCTATGGCAGTGCAAATCAACATTCACAGGGCTTTGTAACCTCAAATCAGCTGGCGCTATCGCGCGCCCATATGTTTGTTATTATGCCGCCACATCCTGCTTCTGGCTGCCACTGTGAAACAATTCATCGATTTCATCCCGCTCCTGCTGTTTTTCATCGTCTTCAAAATCGATCCACGGGTCGTCGACATTGCCGGCCACGAGGTCACTGTAGGCGGTATCTACAGCGCCACCGCGATGCTGATCATCAGCTCCCTGGTGGTCTACGGCACGCTGTTCATCAAACAGCGCAAGCTGGAGAAGAGCCAGTGGCTGACCCTCATCGCCTGCCTGGTCTTCGGCAGCCTGACCCTGGCCTTCCACAGCGAGACCTTCCTGAAATGGAAAGCCCCGGTGGTCAACTGGCTGTTCGCTCTCGCTTTTATCGGCAGCCACTTCATCGGTGATCAACTGCTGATCAAACGCATCATGGGCCACGCTCTGAGCCTGCCGGAGCCGGTCTGGACGCGCCTGAACATCGCCTGGATCGCGTTTTTCCTGATTTGCGGTGCCGCCAACCTGTTCGTCGCGTTCACTTTCCAGAGCTACTGGGTCGACTTCAAGGTCTTCGGCAGCCTGGGCATGACTTTGCTGTTCCTGGTCGGCCAGGGCATCTACCTGTCCCGCCACCTGCACGACGCCGATACCACAACGCCGAAAACCGAGGACTGACATGCTTTACGCAATCATTGCCACAGACGTCGCCAACTCCCTGGAAGCCCGCCTGGCCGCACGGCCTGCGCACATTGAGCGCCTGCAAGTGCTCAAGGGCGAAGGTCGCATCGTATTGGCCGGCCCACATCCGGCGGTCGACAGCAATGATCCGGGGGCAGCGGGTTTCACCGGCAGCCTGATCGTCGCCGAATTCGACTCCCTGAGCGCCGCACAGGCCTGGGCCGACGCCGATCCGTACATCGCCGCAGGCGTCTACGCCAACGTTTTGGTCAAGCCGTTCAAGCAAGTCCTGCCGTAACGCCCCTTTTGCGCGGTGAACCTTATCGGTTCATCGCGTTCTCAACCGCTCATTATTCCCGTTTGCCTGCCGACAAACTCCCCAATATCCGTATTGGAATCAGGAGTCGCGATGCGCAAAGGTCCGTTGTGTCTGATGTTGGTCACGTTGTCGATGGTGGCGCCCGCCCACGGTGAAGAAACCGCCGAGGACGCGAACTCCACGCCGCTGTCCTTGAGCGCCGGCAGCCAGATCAGCGAACTGCAGCAACGCTTGAAGGAAAGCGAGCGGCAACGAGAAGAACTGAGCAAACAATTGAACAATGCCGATGGCGAACGCGAAAGCGTCCAGCTGGTCCGGTTGCGCCAGGAGAATCAGCGACTCAAGCTGCAACTTCGGGAAGTACAGGCCGGCAGTTCGATCCCGCGCTTGTTGACCGATCAGCAACAGTGGTTCGTCGTCGGGGCCGGAGTTGCGCTATTGGCCCTGCTCTGCGGTATCTTCGCCAGTGGTGCGAGTCGAAAACGTCGACAATGGCTAAATTGAGTGATCCATGAGCGAGCTGTTACTTATTGATGATGACCAGGAGCTGTGCGAGCTCCTGAGCAGCTGGCTGAGCCAGGAAGGGTTTCAGGTGCGCGCCTGTCACGATGGCCAGAGCGCCCGCCGCGCGCTGGCCGAAACCTCACCGGCGGCCGTGGTGCTGGACGTGATGTTGCCGGACGGCAGTGGCCTGGAACTGCTCAAGCAATTGCGCAGCGATCACCCGGACTTGCCGGTGCTGATGCTTTCAGCCCGCGGCGAACCCCTGGACCGTATCCTTGGCCTGGAGCTCGGCGCCGACGACTACCTGGCCAAACCCTGCGACCCACGGGAACTGACAGCCCGCCTGCGCGCCGTGTTGCGCCGCAGCCATCCCGCGTCGGTATCCAGCCAGATGGAGTTGGGCGACCTGTGTTTCAGCCCGGTGCGCGGCGTGGTCAGCATCGATGAACAGGAGTTCACCCTTACGGTATCCGAAAGCCGCCTGCTCGAAGCCCTGCTCAAGCAGCCCGGCGAGCCGCTGGATAAACAGGAACTGGCGCAAATCGCCCTCGGCCGCAAGCTGACCCTGTACGACCGCAGCCTCGACATGCATGTCAGTAACCTGCGCAAGAAGATAGGCCCGCATCCCGATGGCCGCCCGCGCATCGTGGCCCTGCGTAGCCGTGGTTACTATTACAGTCTCTGAATCGAGCACGGCTTGCCGGCGATGACGATCTCAAGGACGCCTTCGCCGGCAAGCCGTGCTCCTACACAGCCTGTAAATTCTGTCAGGTCGGCAAGAAATCGTCTTTACCCAACCTTTACCTACCGCTGACCGCCGCTGACCTTGAACTCCGTAATCTGCACACATCCGGAACGTACCGGGAATGAGACAAGGAGATTCACCATGCGCAAGACTCTTATCGCTCTGATGTTCGCCGCCGCCCTGCCGACCGTTGCCATGGCCATGCCTGAAGGCGCAGGCCCGATGGGTGGCCCGATGGACGGTTCGCGCCACGGCGGTCAGATGCACGGCATGCACGGTAAAGGCCCGTACAGCCAACTGGACCTGAGCCGCGAACAGCGCGAGCAGATCCGCAAGATCATGGGCGAGCAGATGCATGAGCGTAAGCAAGTGGTCGACAAGTACCTGGAAAAACTCTCGCCAGCCGACCAGAAAGCCATGAAAGATGAAATGGCCGCCAACCACAAGAAAGCCGAAGCCGACGTGCGTGCCTTGCTGAAACCGGATCAACAGAAGCAATTCGACGAGATCCAGAAAAAACAGGCTGAACGTCGCGCCGAGTGGGCCGAATTCAAGGCCTGGAAAGCGCAACAGGCGCAAAAAGCGCAATAATGCGCTAACCCGGACCCAACGACTGAACATCGTTGGGTCTGATGCTTTTACTGTAGGAGCGAGCCTTGTGGCGAGGGGATTTATCCCCGCTGGGCTGCGAAGCGGCCCCTGCCTTTTATTAGCCACACTGAGTTGTCGGGATTTACGACTGCTTCGCAGCCGAACGGGGATAAATCCCCTCACCACAAAGCTCGCTCTCACATGGATTTGCATCGTTTTTGAGGATTTTCTGTGCGCTCATTGTTCTGGCGGATCCTGGCCAGCTTCTGGCTGGCCATCGCTCTGGTTGCAGGGCTCTCCATTCTGCTCGGGCACATGCTCAATCAGGATGCGTGGATTCTCAGTCGCCATCCGGGCCTCAATACCCTGGCCGAGCAATGGACGCAGACCTACGAATCCCAAGGCGAAGACGCGGCCCAAGACATTCTGCAGCAGCGCAAGCGCCAATATCACATCGACGTCCAGGTGCTCAACGAGAGCGGCGACCCGGTGGTGCGCGGTACCTTCCCGCGGCGTGCGGCTGCATTTGAGGCACGGCAGAACAACGATGACCGTCGCCTGCCATGGCGACGCCTGACCGATGAGTTCACCAGCGACAAAAGCGGTGACACCTACCTGTTCATCTACCGCATCCCCCACCCGGAACTGGACGCCTGGCACCGTGGAAGTCTGCTCTGGCCGTTGAGTGCGTTGGGGATCGCCTTGGTGGTACTGACCCTGTTCAGCCTGCTGGTGACCTTTTCCATCACCCGCCCGCTCAGCCGTTTACGCGGTGCGGTGCATGATCTGGGACAAACCACCTACCAACAGAACAGCCTGGTCAAACTGGCCAACCGCCGCGACGAATTCGGCGTGCTGGCCAACGACTTCAATCGCATGGGCGCGCGCCTGCAAAGCCTGATCGGCAGCCAACGACAGTTACTGCGCGATGTGTCTCACGAGCTGCGGTCGCCCCTCGCTCGCCTGCGCATTGCGCTGGCATTAGCCGAGAGGGCCACGCCGCCAGAACGGGAAAAACTCTGGCCGCGCCTCACCCGCGAATGCGATCGCCTCGAAGCGTTGATCAGCGAAATCCTCGTGCTGGCACGGGTCGACGCCGATAACGCCAGTGCCGAAGAAGTGGACCTCAACGCGCTGCTCAATACCCTGCAAAAGGATGCACAACTGGCTTCACCCGATCAGCTCGTGCACCTTGAAGCCGAGACGCAGCTGACCCTCAAGGGTTGGCCTACCATGATCGAACGCGCCGTGGACAATCTGCTGCGCAACGCCCAGCGCTTCAACCCGGTAGGCGGCCTGCCGATTGAAATGCAGGCGTTGCGTCAAGGGGAACGGATTGTGGTGACTGTGCGCGATCATGGGCCGGGGGTAGAAGCTGAACATTTGAGTCAGCTGGGTGAGCCGTTTTATCGGGCGCCGGGACAGACCGCGGCAGGCCACGGTTTGGGATTAGCCATTGCGCGCCGCGCGGCGGAACGGCATGGCGGGAGCCTGGTGCTGGCCAATCATCCGGAAGGCGGATTCATTGCCAGCTTGGAATTACCGTTGGTGCCAGGGGCCGTCGTCCAACCCTAAAATCCTGTGGGAGCGAGCCTGCTCGCGATGACGGCAGCACATTCAACATTGATGTGCCTGTCAGATCGCTATCGCGAGCAGGCTCGCTCCCACATTTGATCGGGGTCGTCAGGCTTTACCGGGCCAGGCGCTGACGAACTCAGCCAGATCAACCTTCTCCGCAACGCGTGGTTCCTTCTGCGGCGTACCGAGGTACAGGAAGGCAATGACCTCCTCCCCTTCCGCCAGTCCTAACCCTTTGGCCACATGCGGCGAATACGCCAGGTCACCGGTACGCCAGACCGCACCAATGCCTTGCGCATAGGCAGCCAGCAAAATCCCGTGGGCCGCACAGCCTGCCGCCAACAGTTGTTCCGACTTCGGATACTTGGCGTGATCCTGCACCCGCGCGATCACGACCACCACCAAGGGTGCCCGCAGCGGTCCGTTTCGCGCCTTGTCGATGGCCGCTTCGGTGACTTCAGTGTCCTGCAACTTCGCCGCTTCGACCAGCAACTCGCCCATTTGCTCGCGCGCCGCGCCTTCGACCGTCAGGAAACGCCAAGGCTGCAAATGGCCGTGATCCGGGGCGCGCATGGCCGCGGCAAACAGCGTTTCGCGTTGCGCCTGGGTAGGTGCCGGTTCGATCAGGCGCGGGACGGAAACACGGTTGAGCAAAACGTCGAGAGCCTGCATCGGCCACCTCCAGAAAAAATTATGCGGCTATTCTAGCTGTAACTACCGAGGCAGTGCGGTTTACATGCCCCGCCCCACAGGTAGAATGGCGCCCTCCTTACTTCAGCTGAGCGGATTTCATGGCGTTGCCGACCTTACGTCTCATTGGTTTCATCATCGGCATCTTCCTGATAACCCTGGCCATCGCCATGGTCGTGCCCATGGGCACGCTGGTGATCTTTGATCGCACCGGCGACCTGCCGTCGTTCCTCTGGGCCAGCATGATCACCTTTGTCGCCGGCCTCGCCCTGGTCATTCCCGGGCGCCCCGAGCATATCCATCTGCGACCACGGGACATGTACTTGCTGACCGTCAGCAGTTGGCTGGTGGTGTGTATCTTCGCCGCGCTGCCCTTCCTGCTGACCCAGCGCATCAGCTACACCGATTCGTTCTTCGAAAGCATGTCCGGGATCACCGCCACCGGTGCGACGGTGCTCAACCACCTGGACGACATGTCCCCCGGCATCCTGATTTGGCGCTCGCTGCTGCACTGGATCGGCGGCATCGGGTTTATCGGCATGGCGGTAGCGATCCTGCCGCTGCTACGCATCGGTGGCATGCGGCTGTTTCAGACCGAGTCGTCAGACCGCTCCGAAAAAGTCATGCCCCGTTCACACATGGTGGCGCGCCTGATCGTGGCGGCTTATGTCGGCATCACCATTTTCGGCAGCCTGGCGTTCTGGTGGGCCGGAATGAGTCCGTTCGACGCGATCAACCATGCGATGTCGGCGATCTCCACCGGTGGCTTCTCCACCTCGGACCAGTCCCTGGCCAAGTGGACGCAGCCGGCAGTGCATTGGGTGGCCATCGTCATCATGATTCTCGGCAGCCTGCCGTTCACCCTGTACGTGGCGACCCTGCGCGGTAACCGCCGGGCGCTGATCAAGGACCAACAGGTCCAGGGTTTGCTCGGCATGCTGCTGGTGACCTGGCTGATACTCGGCACCTGGTACTGGTGGACCACCCAGCTGCATTGGCTGGAAGCGTTGCGGCATGTGGCGCTGAACGTGACGTCGGTGGTCACCACCACCGGTTTCGCGCTGGGGGACTACAGCCTGTGGGGCAACTTCTCGCTGATGCTGTTCTTCTATCTGGGCTTTGTTGGCGGCTGCTCCGGTTCTACCGCCGGCGGGATCAAGATTTTCCGCTTCCAGGTCGCCTACATCCTGCTCAAGGCCAACCTTAACCAGCTGATTCACCCGCGCGCGGTGATCAAGCAGAAGTACAACGGCCACCGCCTCGATGAAGAGATTGTGCGGTCGATCCTGACTTTTTCGTTCTTCTTCGCCATCACCATCTGCGTGATCGCGCTGTTGCTGTCTCTGCTCGGGGTGGACTGGATGACCGCCCTGACCGGCGCCGCCAGCACCGTGTCCGGCGTCGGCCCGGGGCTGGGCGAGACCATCGGCCCGGCCGGCAACTTCGCCTCGCTGCCGGACGCCGCCAAGTGGATTCTCTCGTTCGGCATGCTCCTGGGCCGACTGGAGATCATTACGGTGTTTGTACTGTGTATTCCGGCGTTCTGGCGTCACTGACCAGCGCAGGCGCTTCCGTCAGCCGCGCCCGGTACTCGCCGGGCGTGGTGTCGAACCAGCGGCGGAAGGCACGGAAGAAATTGCTCGGATCAGCGAACCCCAGCAGGTAGGCAATTTCCAGCAGGGTCATGGTCGGTTGCGCCAGATACTGCTCGGCCAGCTCACGACGAGTGTCGTCGAGCAACGTCTGAAAACTCGTGCCCTCCTCCTGTAACCGCCGTTGCAAGGTGCGTTGCGACAGGTGCAGCGTCTGCGCCACCGCATCGCGTTTGGGTTCGCCCTGTGGCAGCAATCGGCACAACACCTGCCGCGCCTTGTGCGTTACCCGACTCTCGGAAAACCGCGCCAGGTATTCGCCGGCAAAGCGGTCATGCAACAACGCCATGGCCTCGTTGGCCGTCGGCAGCGGCGCTTCCATGTCCGCACGTTCGAAAATCAGCGCATCGTAAGGCGCGTTGAACACCAGCGGCGCATGGAAGGCTTGTTTGTAGGGTTCGAGATCGGCCGGTTGATCGCCCTGCACCAGCACCTTGCGCGGCTGCAGCGTGCGTCCGGTCAGCCAGCCGCACAGCGCCAGGGCGCAAGCAAGCGAAGCTTCGGCGCTTTGACGGGTCGGCGGCAAATGGTCGCCATGCACCGTCAGAATCAGCGCATACCCCTCATCCAGCAGGCGGAAACTCAGGTCGGCGCTTTCGGCAATGATCCGCTGGTAACGCACCAGTCGCTTGAAACCTTCGGCCAGGGTCTGGCTGGACATCAAGGCGTAGCCGGTCACATGAAACTGCGCAGGTCGCACCACCTTGCCCATGTTCAGGCCAATCGCCGGGTTGCCGGACAGTTCAACCGCCCGTTGCCACAGTCGTGTCATGGAATCTTGCGGGAAGCGCGCATCCGGATCATCCAGTGCCGCGTAGTCGAGCCCCAGCTGCTTGAACAGAACCCGGCAATCCAGGCCGTCCATTTCCAGTGCTTTGACAATCCCCATCGCCCAGCTTGCAGAAGTCGTTCGTTCGCTCATGGCGTTTACTGTCTTGGTGAGCCGTCTGTCGCGGCAAATTTTCCGAAGGATACTAAAGTGGCGCCCATTGTCACTGGCTGATGCCATTGATCACTCTAGACTCAAATAAGCTACCCGCCGAACAACTTGCAGTCCGAACAATAACCACAGAGATCGCAGTCGTGGAAAACATCAAGCGTTTCAACAGTTTCGCTGAGTTTTACCCGTATTACCTCAGCGAACACAGCAACAGTACTTGCCGACGATTGCACTTCATCGGCACGACGCTGGTTATTTTCATTTTGGCGCTGACCATCGGTCGGGGCGCCTGGATGCTGCTGTGGGTATTGCCGGTGGCGGGTTACAGCTTCGCCTGGGTCGGGCATTTTTTCTTCGAGAAGAATCGTCCTGCAACCTTTCAACACCCTTTCTACAGCCTTCTCGGCGATTTCGTCATGTATCGCGACATGATTCTGGGACGCGTGCCGTTCTAGATCACCAGAGGATTGCCGATGAATGCCAATGCCCGTTTCACCCACATGAAGGATGGTACGCAGGAAGACTGGGCGATCATTGCCGCAGACTTCAGCGCCTACGCTCGTCAATTACCGATACGGATCGTGGCACACCTGAAGTTACTGGAAGGTGACTTCGGCGGTTTCCCCGTGGACCGTCTGACCCACTCGCTGCAAACCGCCACCCGCGCCTGGCGCGATGGCCGCGACGAAGAGTACGTGGTCTGCGCCCTGCTCCACGACATTGGCGACACCCTGGGCTCCTATAACCATCCGGACATCGCCGCCGCGATCCTCAAGCCTTTCGTCAGCGCCGAGAATCTGTGGATGGTGGAGAAACACGGAATTTTCCAGGGCTAC
Organism: Pseudomonas sp. LBUM1649; assembly: GCF_059716155.1. Classification (NCBI taxonomy): domain Bacteria; kingdom Pseudomonadati; phylum Pseudomonadota; class Gammaproteobacteria; order Pseudomonadales; family Pseudomonadaceae; genus Pseudomonas; species Pseudomonas sp. LBUM1649. The sequence goes on along the minus strand of NZ_CP166807.1, from coordinate 1,626,815 downwards.
TACTTCTTCCATCACCTGGGCATGGATCGGCACTTGCGCGAACAATTCAGCGGTCATCCGCAGTATCAGGCGACCATCGAATTCTGCGCCAAATACGATGCTGCGGCGTTTGATCCGGCGTATGACACACTGCCGCTGAGTTTCTTCGAGCCGATGATGGAGCGGCTGTTTGCGCACCCGAAGAACTCGATCTACAAGGCGGCAATGCAAGAGTATTCACCTGCCTGATCAATCGAGCGGGACCGATGTGGCGAGGGGGTTTACCCCCGTTCGGCGGCGAAGCCGTCGCAATCTAGAAAAATACTATTCACCTGTAAAAACGCGGTGAATTGTTTTGGGGCCGCTTCGCAGCCCAACGGGGGTAAACCCCCTCGCCACAAAGAGCATACAAGCCAGGTCAAGCTGGCGCGGCAACTTTCACAGCCTTCAACTGCGCCTCCCGCGCCTGGGCATCGGCCAACCGATACAACTCGATCGTGCCATCCCAATGCTCGATCAGCGCCGTGCACGACTCCACCCAGTCGCCACAATTGAGGTAATCCACCTCGCCAACCTTGCGAATCTCGGCATGGTGAATGTGCCCGCACACCACCCCATGCAACTCGCGCTTGACGCACTCATGGGCAATGGCTTCTTCAAAATCGCTGATGAAACTGACCGCGGTCTTTACCTTGTGCTTGAGGTAGGCCGACAGCGACCAGTAGCCGTAGCCATAACGCGCGCGCCAATGGTTGAGCCAGCGGTTGAGGGTCAGGGTGAATTCGTACGCCGAGTCGCCGAGAAACGCCAGCCAGCGGTGATAGCGGGTAATCACATCGAACTGGTCGCCGTGAATCACCAGCAAGTGCCGGCCATCGGCGGTCACGTGCACCGCTTCGTCCACCAACTGGATGTTACCCAGGATCAGCTTCGAATAGCGGCGCAGGAATTCGTCGTGGTTGCCGGTGACGTAGATCACCTCGGTGCCGCGCTTGCTCATGGTCAACAGGCGCCGGATCACATTGGTGTGTGCCTGGGGCCAGTACATGCCGCCGCGCAGTTTCCAGCCGTCGATGATATCGCCGACCAGGTAGATCTTGTCCGCGTGATAGCCCTTGAGAAACTGCGACAGGTGCTCGGCCTGGCAATCGCGGGTGCCCAGGTGCACATCGGAAATCCACAAGGTCCGCACACGTTGCTTACGACTGGGTTTGGCGAGCTCGGCGCTGGTCATGGGCAACCCTCAGGACAAGTTTTGGCAAGCTTGACCCGATCGGGTTAATGGCCCATGACAGCAGCAAGTCAGTCCTGTGACAGCGCGCACAAGCCGTGTCGGTGTAGACTGCGACCTGACTCATCAACCCTGCAATGAGAGCCTGTAACGAGAACCGCGATGAGACCGATCCTTACCCTGCGCCAGTACACCCAAGACCTGATCGTCCACAGCCATGAGCACGCACAACTGGTGTTCGGGCTGTCGGGCGCGCTGGATTTCGAAGTCGACGGGCGTGGCAGTCAGGTGGTTCAGCAAAGCTTCGTGGTGATTCCCTCCGGTTTTCATCATGCCTGCGGCAGCCCCAACGGCAGCCGTTGCCTGGTTCTGGACGTGCCCGGCGATCAATGGCTTGGCCAGTCCCTGGGCGATCATGCCGATGCCAGTCGACGCTTGCTCGACAACGCGGGTCGCGTGTCGCTGGATGCTGGACAGAGCCAATTGGTCGAGTGGCTGGCCAACAGCCAGGTCGATGACCCGGTGATTGCGCAACAGGGTGCGGTGCTGTTGCTGGCCAGCCTCAACAATGCCAGGCCCGACCCTGTCGGCGGCCGGCGCCTGCCCTACGCCGCCCTCAATGCGCACATTGACCAATACGCCGCCTACCCGCTGCAAGTCGCCGATCTGGCCCGGGTGGCCGGTCTTTCCAGCGCACGTTTGCATGCACGGTTCGTGGCCGAATGCCGGCAGACGCCGATGGATTACATCCGCAGCCGACGCTTGCACAAGGCCGTGGGGTTGCTGCGCAATTCGGCGCTGCCCATAGGCGAGATTGCCTGTCGGGTCGGTTACAGCTCCCAGAGCGCCTTTGCCGCCGCGGTGCTGCGCGAGTTCGGCGCATCGCCAGGTAAACTGCGGCGCGAGGCTGGCGACAAATAACGCGAGTCTGGCGACAGACACGGCGGCAGCGGGCGCGGTTAAATGACCGGGCTCACTACCTTTATCAAGGATTGCCATGACTCCCCGTACCGCCCTGGGCGCCCTGCATATCGGCGCATTGATGTTCGGCCTGACTGGCGTGTTCGGCAAACTCGCCGCCGCTTCTCCTGCGATCATCGTCTTCGGCCGGGCGGCGTTCGCGGTGCTGGCGCTGGCGTTCTTTGCACGCTTTGCCAGCCAGACCCGCTGGCAGAAACTTCAAGCCGAGGATGTGCGCAGACTGTTGCTCAGCGGTTTGCTGCTGGCCGGGCACTGGGTGAGTTTCTTCATTTCGGTGAAGGTCGCCGGCGTGGCCATCGCCACCCTGGGCTTTGCCAGTTTCCCGGCCTTTACCGTGATCCTTGAAGGGCTGATTTTCCGTGAGCGGATCCGCGCCAATGAAATCCTCCTGGTGGCGCTGGTCAGTGTCGGGCTGGTGCTGGTCACGCCTGAGTTCGATCTGGGTAGCGGCGCCACAACCGGTCTGCTCTGGTCGATCGCCTCGGGCCTGCTGTTTTCCCTACTGTCGCTGACCAACCGCGCCAGCTCCACGCGCATCCCGCCGGTGCAGGCGGCGTTGTGCCAGAACGTGGTGGTCGGATTGTGTCTGCTGCCGGCGGCGGCCCCGCACCTGAGCGAAGTGCGTGCCATCGACTGGCTGTGGATCGGCCTGCTCGGGGTGTTCTGCACCGGCGTTGCCCACAGCCTGTTTGTCGCCAGCCTGGCGGTGATCAAGGCGCGGACCGCCGCCGTGGTCTTCGCCCTGGAGCCGGTTTACGGGATCACCATGGCCTGGCTGCTATTCGATGAAAACCCGACCCTGCGCATGCTCCTCGGCGGTGCATTGATCATCGTCGCAATCGTGGTGTCCAGCAGGCTTTCAAGCGGTTCGAGCAAGAAAACCGTTGCCGCGGAGGCGGTGTCTCACTGAGTGCGATCGTTGTGCCCCAGGTCGCGGTCTGGATCAATTTGGTCGCGGACTCGCTGCTTGAGCACCTTGGCCTCGGGGAAACCGCCGTCAGCCTTGCGCTCCCAGAGCTGCACCTGGTCACAGAAAATGTGAAAGACCCCGCCCGTGCCGGGCACCAGGGACACCTTGCCCAGGTCATCGCCAAAGGTGCTGAGTAGTTCCTGGGCGAGCCATGCTGCACGCAACAACCACTGGCATTGGGTGCAATAGGTGATGACGATTTCCGGTTTGCTGGCGGTCATGATTGGCGAAATTCCTGAGACAAGGGCGCGACCATGATAACGGTCTTTATTGCCTGTAGGAGCGCGGTTCGGCAGGTTTCAGAGGCTCCAGCTCAAGCGACGGACCTGGCTCGCTGTACTCATCAAGAAAGCTGTCGTCCAGGGCATGGGAAGCGGGTTCGATTACCCATTCAATCTCAGGCTCGGGCAGCGCTGGCTCTCTCGGCGGCTGGTCGGAGGAAGGAGCATTGTCCATCGGCCCCAGATCCCAACTTGTATCCATCGACAAGTCGTCCAGATTCAACTGGAACTCATCCTCGGGTGACGCCTGCGAGGCAATAGCCAAGGACGAAAGCACCGATGTTGCCAGCGCAACCGGCGCAAGGGAGTCCAATTGCGGAGGGTGGGCGCGGACTTCCTGAAGTGTCTGCCCATCGTGCGCTGCTGCTCGACCGGGCTGCGGGTCAGCTCGCGATGGCTCGAACGATGCCTGATCCTGCTGTCGTTGACGACGAACCCACGCAACCAGCAACGCCAACGCCACCAGCGCCAGCAACCCACCTATCCATAGCCAGTTCGCCCCAGGCTCCTCAACCACGACCGGCGCTGGCGTCACGGCAATCGGCGCAACCGGCTCCGTCGGTGCCTGCTTGACCTCGGCCAATCGGTTTTGCAGTTCGGTCACCTGCTTTTTCTCAACGGCGATCTGCTCGTCCTGTGCCTGAAGCTTCCCGTTGAGTTCATCGATGGTCGCCTGCAACTGCTGGTTGTTCAGGACGCTGGCGGCCAGTTGTTCAGCCAGAGGATCCATTACCGGGGCTGCGATAGGCGTTGCTGGCGATTCCCTGTTTGCAGGTAAGGGTGCGACTGCCGGCGGAACACTCGGGAATGCAGAAGAAGGACGGTTCACCGGTGGTTCATCACTGATGGGTGCAATGTCCTCGGCACCCGGAGGATCGATGAGTACGGTGTACTCGCGCAACACGCGGCCATTGGGCTGGTCGAGCTGAACAAGAAAATCCAGGTAGGGTTCCTTGACCGGTTTGTTGGAGTTGACCCGGATCAGGCTACGATCGCCCGAAAGGATGGGCGTGAACGTCAGGTCGTTGAGGAATAACACCCGCTCAACCCCGGCGCGGCTGAACTCGTCCGCTGTCGCCAGGCTGACCGACAGCTCGCCTTCCGCCAGTCCGGCAGCATCCACCAGCGCGATGTCGGCGCGCAGCGGTTGATTCAATGCCGAGTGCAGGGTGATTTCACCCAGGCCCAACGCCGGCACCCATGCCGAGTAAGTGACAGCGGCACTGGCCAGCAACAGCCTGGCGCCATACCGTACAACCAATAGCCAACTCTCGAGCATGAGCATCCCTTAGGTAACCAAAAACCAATCTGCACGTGTTCGCACATCCGTTACGAACACGATATTGCCGACTAGTTCTTATAGTCTGCCCAATGCGCTAACTCAAAAGCCAGGCGTGAGGTTTTGTCTCAGGATTTTTCGAGGTTGGCCAGAATGTGCCCGTGAACCCGCATGCAGACCTTTACATCCGCCTCATCGACACCCTCGAAGAGTTCATGACGTAGTTGCGTGGCAATGGTTTCGATTTGTTCGATCAGGGGACGCGCCGGGGCACACAGCACGATTTTTTTTGCCCGACGGTCTTCTACCACCGCCTGACGTTGCACCAGGCCCTGGCTTTCCAGGCTGTCGAGCAGCCGAGCCAGGGTCGGCCCCTCGACACCGACGCTTTGCGCCAGCTCACGCTGGGTCGGGGCTTGCTCGAAGCGCGCCAGGTGCAGCAGCACCAGCCAGCGGGCCTGGGACAATCCGAGTCCGGCAAGGCGGCGGTCGAGCTCGGCACGCCAGCCACGCGACATCTGGGCCAGTTGCATGCCAAAACGGTGTTGATCGGTCAACGACATAAAACACTCATGATTAGACTGAAATAAGGGAAATACTAATAATTAGTCAGCTAAGCATGAGCCTTGGCTGGAGGCAAGGCTTGTTCTGTACTGAATCGTTACATCAGTGCGGCCGGTCACTCAAAGTTCGAATTCGGACTGCAAAGCGGCCCGAATACAGTACAAAACCCCTTCCGGCACCCGACCGGCAAACAGCGAGGAAATTTCCGACACGGGCGGCAGTTCGCCCTCACCGTCGAGGAACGCATCCTGGACTTCGCCCATCAAGTCCTCCGGCAGATCCAGCGCCTGCTCCAGTGACAGCTGCTGCTTGCCGATCGCCTCGGCGAGCAGGGTGTAGACGTTCTTTTCCGAGCATTGCAACTGCCCGGCGATCTGCAACGGCGTCATGCCGGCACGCGCCAGGGTGATCAGCTCGTGGCGTAGGTCCGCCACGACTTTCGGTGCTTCGACCTGACCACCGAGGACTTCGAGGAAAGCCTCGCCATAACGCTCCAGCTTGCGGGCGCCGACGCCGCTGACCCGGGCCATTTGCGCCAGCGAGGTCGGTTGGCTGCGCAGCATCTCCAGCAAGGTCGAGTCGGGAAAAATGACGTACGGCGGTACGCCATGCTCTTCGGCCAGCTTGCGGCGCAGGGCACGCAGGGCTTCCCACTGTTCGCGCTCTTCGCCCCGGACCAGCTGGCTCGCCTGGCTCTTGCTGCTCTTGGCAGTCGTTTGTGCCTTCAGATCGCGACGCAGTTCCAGGGTCACTTCGCCTTTGAGCAACGGCCGGCACGTGTCGCTCAGGCGCAGGCCCCCGTAGCCTTCCAGATCGATGTCGGCCAGACCACGGGCCACCAACTGGCGAAACAACGAACGCCACTCGCCTTCGGCCATCGCCTTGCCGACCCCGTACACCGAGAGGCGCTGATGCCCGAAGTTGCGCACCTTTTCATTGTCCTTGCCCAGCAAGACATCCACCAGGTGCCCGACACCGTAGCGCTGGCCTGTCCGGTAGATCGCCGACAGCGCCTGACGGGCGGGCTCGGTGGCGTCCCAGGTTTGCACGCCGTCGACACAGTTGTCGCAATGACCGCAGGGCTCGGGCATGTCTTCGTCAAAGTAAGCCAACAATGTCTGGCGACGGCAGCGGGTTTCCTCGCACAGGGAGAGCATGGCATCGAGCTTGTGTTGCTCCAGACGCTTGTGGCGTTCGTCGCCTTCGGAGTTCTGCAGCATCTGCTTGAGCATCACCACGTCCTGCAGGCCATAGGCCATCCAGGCATCGGCCGGCAGACCATCACGGCCGCCGCGACCGGTTTCCTGGTAATAGGCCTCAAGTGACTTCGGCAAGTCGAGGTGAGCGACAAAGCGCACGTTGGGCTTGTCGATGCCCATGCCAAAGGCCACGGTGGCGACCATGATCAGGCCTTCCTCGTTGAGGAAGCGTTTCTGGTGGTGAGCACGCAGATCGTTGGGCAGGCCGGCGTGATACGGCAGCGCCGGGAAACCTTGTTCGGTGAGGAACGTGGCCACTTCCTCGACCTTCTTTCGCGACAGGCAATAGACGATGCCGGCATCGCTACGACGCTCGGCGAGGAACGCCAGCAGCTGCTTGCGTGGCTGCTCCTTGGACACGATGCGATAAAAGATGTTCGGCCGGTCGAAGCTCGACAGGAAGCGCTCGGCATCCTGCAGGTGCAGGCGCGTGACGATCTCTTCGCGGGTACGTTTGTCGGCGGTGGCGGTCAGGGCGATACGCGGTACGTCGGGGAACAGTTCCGCCAACTGGCCCAGTTGCAGGTATTCCGGGCGAAAGTCATGGCCCCATTGGGACACGCAATGGGCTTCGTCGATGGCGAACAGCGAGATATTCAACCCTTGCAGGAAGCTCAGCATGCGTGGCTGGACCAGACGCTCGGGCGCGAGGTAGAGCATTTTCACCTCACCACGCCGGATCCTTGCCGCCAGGTCACGCTGTTGTTCGGCATTGAGCGTGGAGTTCAATGCCGCGGCGGCCACACCCAGTTCTTCCAGGGTCGCGACCTGATCGTCCATCAGCGCGATCAGCGGCGATACCACGACCGCCAGGCCATCGCGCAGCAGCGCCGGCACCTGGAAGCACAGGGATTTACCACCACCGGTAGGCATCAGGACCAGGGCATCGCCGCCACTGGCCACGCGCTCAATGATTGCACCCTGGCGGCCACGGAAACTGTCGTAGCCGAAGATGTCCTTGAGGACGCGCTGAGCCTGTTCGAGCATAAAAACTCCAAAAATCACCAAAACATCCCTGCAAGGCTGGTGCAGAATCCGCAACTTTGCACTGACAAATCGTAAGTGCAGATTGCATGACGCTGTGCATTTGAGCCGCGAAACCGGCAGGGCATCACAAAACGCGCGAGTATACCCGACCCCTCCCTCGCGCAGGGCACCGCTGATAAGACGCATTAAGACGATGCGATACAAATCCTGTGGGAGCGAGCTTGCTCCGGGCGGCGTTCCGACGATGGCAGCGTTACATTCAAAATCAATGTTGTCTGGCGGCACCGCTATCGCGAGCAAGCTCGCTCCCACAGGAAATGTGGTGTTCTTTATCCCTGCGAAGGGGGCAAATATGCCGTGCGGCTGGCCCAAGCGCTCAAGAAGGCCTAGAATTCCCGCATCGAATATTCCCCAAGGTAGCCCTTTAATGTCCTTCGCTGAGCAACTAACCCGCCTGCAAGTCTTCCTCGACGCCGATGAACTGCATGACGAGGCGCTGGACTACGTGGCCGCCCACGGCTACCTCACCGCGCTGTCGATCTGTTCGGAAGTCGTTCCCGATCGTGAATGGATCGATGCCCTGTTCGCCGAAGAGCCGCATTACGCCGATGACACCGAGCGTGAAGCGATCGAATCCACCCTGTTGGCCCTCAAGGCCCACATCGCCCGTCAACTGGCCTCCGATGAAGAGTTCGAGCTGCCGTGCGACCTGGACCTGGGCGAAGACCCGGACGATTCCGACCTGCGCGGCTGGTGCATCGGCTTCATGGAAGGCGTATTCCTGCGCGAAGAAGCCTGGTTCGAAACCGCCGAAGACGAAGTCAGCGAAATGCTGCTGCCGATCATGGTCGGTTCGGGCCTGTTCGACGAGCAACCGGAGTTCTCCGACATTGCTGCCGACGCCAACCTGATGGACGACATGATCGTGCAGATCCCGGAAGCCCTGACTGCGCTGTACCTGCTGTGCAATGCACCAGACGAAAAACCGGCGATCCTCAAGCCACGCCACCACTAAGGTCCTGCCTATGGACAACCCCATAGGCAACCGCTCCCTGATGTTGCGCTACGTGCTGCTCGCCATCGGCTGGCTGAGCGTAGCGCTGGGGGTGCTCGGGATTTTCCTGCCGGTGTTGCCCACCACACCCTTCCTGTTGCTGGCGGCTGCCTGTTTCGCCCGCAGTTCGCCGCGTTTCTATCAATGGCTGGTCGAGCACCCGCGGCTCGGGCCATGGATTCGTGACTACCTCGAGGGTAACGGCATTCCGCTCAAGGGCAAGGTCTACGCCATCGGCCTGATGTGGACCAGTATCCTGTTCTCCTGCTACCTGGTGCCGATGCCTTGGGCACGGGGGATCATGCTGACCAGTGCGGTGCTGGTGACCCTTTACATCCTTCGGCAGAAAACCCTGCGTAAATAGTGACAGCTGTTCCCCCGCCTGCGGGTCGACGCTGACGCGACGACCACCTAGACTCCACATCTCTGCACTCGAGCAGCCAGACATGCCGCAAAGTCCGGGTAGTCCAGGATGGCCAACACTCCGACTTCGATTTGGCGGATGGCTGTTGCTGGCCAGTTTTCCGCTGGCCGTGCCTGGCAGTGCCTGGCCCGCCTGGGATTTCGCGCAGATTTCGCAAACCGCCGAAAAACGCTATGCCAGCCTGGGGCCGACGCAGGGACGTATCCAGTCCTGGAGTGAAATGCTGCAAGGCGAACGCAACCTGCCCGAGCAGGAGCAATTGAATGCGGTCAATCGCTACTTCAACCAGCAGCTGGATTTCCAGGACGACGCCCGCATCTGGCGCCAGAGCGATTACTGGGCCACGCCCGTCGAATCGCTGATCAAGGCCGCCGGTGATTGCGAAGACTATGCCCTGGCGAAATATTTCAGCCTTCGCCAGCTGGGAATTCCCAGCGACAAGCTGCGCATTACCTACGTGAAGGCCCTGACCCAGAACCAGGCGCACATGGTACTGACCTATTACAGCAGCCCTGGTGCCGAACCGCTGGTGCTCGACAATCTGATCGGCGACATCCGCCCCGCCTCGCAGCGCAAGGACCTGCTGCCGGTGTATGCATTCAACGCCGAAGGCCTGTACCTGCCCGGCAAGCCTGGCAACCAGCGCAGCGGTGACTCGAAAAAACTGTCGCGCTGGCAAGACGTTTTGAAAAAAATGCAAACCGAAGGGTTCGCCGTGGGCGACGGTTAGCCGCCACGCCAAGGAGCGTTCGATGAAACTGCGCAACCAGTTGTTTCTCGCCATCTGCCTGTTCTTGCTGGTGGCGTTCAGCGGCAGTTTTTATGCCAGCCTGGAAAGCTCTCGCGAGCAGACGCTTGGGCAGTTGCGCGCCCATGCCCAGGACGCCGCGACCGCGCTGGGCCTGACCTTGACCACTCAGGTCGACGACCCGGCCATGATGGAGTTGCTGGTCAGCTCGATTTTCGACAGCGGCTATTTCAGCGACATCCGCGTCACCCACCTCGAGAATCGGCAGGTGTTGGTGCAGCGCAGCATCCCCGAGCAAATCGACGGCGTACCTGGCTGGTTCGTCGATCTGGTGAATTTGCGCCCCGAGGGTGGCGATGCACTGATCACCCGTGGCTGGCAACAGGTGGCGCGGGTCGAAGTGCTGAGCAATCCACAATTCGCCCTGGCCAAACTCTGGGACAGCACACTGGGCAGCCTCGTCTGGTTGCTGCTCTGTGGGCTGCTCAGTGCGGTGTTCGGCGGCTGGCTGCTGCGTCGACAATTTCGTCCGCTCGACACCATGGTCCGGCAGGCCGAAGCCATCAGCAAACGCGAGTTTCTCAGCTTGCCGACGCTGCCGCGCACACCGGAATTGAAACGTGTGGTGTTGGCGATGAACCAGATGGTCGAGAAGCTCAAGACGCTGTTCGCCGAAGAGGCTGCGCGCAGCGAAAAACTGCTCAACGAGTCCTATCAGGACAGCCTGACAGGGCTGGCCAACCGGCGATTGCTCGATGAACAACTGGCCGATCAATTGCTGGTTGCCGAGCAAAATGGCGACGGTCACCTGCTGATGCTTCGGCTCAACGACCTGGCCGGGCTCAATCAACGCCTTGGCGGGCAACGCACCGATGCGTTGATTGGCGCGGTCGGCGAATTGCTCAAGCGCCTGACTCAGGTTCCGGAACGTCGCACCTGGCTGGCAGCGCGCAATCGCGGTGGCGAATTCAGCCTGCTGGCACCAGATCTCGATACCGAGGATGTGACGCACCTGGCCGCCGAGCTCAGCGCCAGCCTGGAGAACCTGCGCCTGACCGGTGACAGTGATTGCATGCCCGTCGCCCATCTGGGCATCGTCGCCTTCCACCCCGGCGACCCGGCAAGCCACGTTCTGCATCAACTTGACCAGGCACTGAACGAAGCCCGGCAACATCCCGAGCGCCCCTGGGCCGTGTTGGGCCGCAGCGACAGCGCGCCAAAGCAGGCACAACAGCACTGGCACACCTGGATCGACGATGCCCTGACCGAGGGCAAACTGCAGTTGTATTTTCAACCGGTGGTGCAATGCGCCGACACCCGCCAGGTGTTGCATCACAAAGTCCTCGCACGCCTGCTCGATCCACAGGGCGAAGCGATTGCCGCCGGCCAGTTCTTGCCGTGGATCGAGCGTTTTGGCTGGTCGGCGCGATTCGACCTGGCGATGCTCGAAGCCACCCTCGAATACCTCGTCATCAACCGTTTGCCCCTGGCATTGAGCCTGTCCGGCAGCACCTTGCGCGATCTGGCGCAGCTGCAACTGATCCTCGACATGCTGGAATCCCTGCCGGAACTGGCGCCCCTGCTGACCCTGGAAATCGACGAGCGCCAACTGCGACCACCGGACCGATTGCAACGCTTGAGCCACAGCCTGCTCGATACCGGTTACCGTATCGGGCTGCAGCATTTTGGCGGTCACTTCAGCCAGATTGGCAACCTCACTCAACTGGGGCTGGCTTACCTTAAAATCGACGGTGCCTACATCCGTGGTATCGATGAGGAGCGTGACAAACGGCTGTTCATCGAGGCGGTTTGCCGCACGACCCACAGCATCGACTTACCCTTGATAGCGGAGAGAGTAGAAACCCAAGGAGAGTTGGAAACGATCAGGGCACTGGGGGTGTTTGGCGTGATGGGGCGTTTGATCGGACAGCCGCAGCCGATGTGATTTGCGAACGATCGAACACAAACGCTTTTGTCGCAGGCAAAAAAAACCGCCCTCCCTTTCACAGGGATGGCGGTTTTTTCGTTGCGGTTTCAGGTCACACGGTATCCACCTTCAGCGAATGGTCATTGAGCATGCCGTTGATGATGGTTGCCGTGTCCGCTCCGCCAATGACCCCGCCCGCCCCCGGCGTAACCCCATAGTGACTGGCCAGGTTGACACCCGCCAGGTCGATGGTCTGGTTCGGCGCCGCGGCGGCCATGGCACTGACGTCGATGCTGGTCACCAGTGAAGCGCCGCTGCCGCTGACGGTGAAGTGCAGGTAGCCATCCAGTGAGGCCGCGGTGCTGTTCTCCCCTTGCAGCAGTTGCGACAGGTCGAGCTTGTCGGCACCCGGTGTAAAGTCGGTGATGACGTCGTGGCCGCTGTTGCCGTTGAGCCATTGGAAGGTGTCGGAACCACCGCCGCCTGTGAGGGTGTTGTTGCCCAATCCGCCGATCAGGAAGTCGTCGCCGCCTTCGCCGTTGAGCACGTCGTTGCCCAGGCCGCCGGTGATGATGTTGCTATTGTTGTCTCCCGTGAGTGCGTCATTGAAGTTGGAGCCCGTCAGGTTTTCGATGGCGGTCAGGGTGTCGCTGCCCGCACCGAAGGTGTTCTGTGCGCCGGCCTCGCCGAGATTGACCGTGACACCGGCAGTGGCGTGGGCATAGCTTGCGGTGTCGATGCCCGTACCACCATCGAGCAAGTCGTTGCCCGGTCCGCTGTAGAGCGAGTCATTGCCGGCATCACCGTGCAGCTCGTTGTTGCCGGTGCCTGCGGTAAGAACGTCGTTACCGTCACCGGCATTGATGATGTTGTCGCCATTGCCGGCTACCAGTGTGTCATCCCCAGTCGTCCCGGTGAGGGTGTGGCCATCCTGGTAGCTGATGGTCATATTGGCGCTGTCGCTGCCGCCATGGTTGTCGCTGGCGGTGTAGGTGTGGTCCGGCGCGATGTCGTGGGCCCCGGAGTAATCGACGGTCATCTTCAACTGGTAGTTTTCAGCGCCGTTTGCGCCGTCGTCGGGGATGGTGGTGATGTGGATGTGATAGGTCGCATCCGACTTCGCCGTAATGGTCTGGTCATCCGCGATGGCGATGTAAGCGCCATCGTTGATCGAATATTCCATGCTGACTTGGCCGGCTGTCAGGTTGTGATCCAGGTTGAGGGTTTCCCCCTGCTTGAGATTGACGGTGATCAGGTTATCGTTGTGATGGCCGTTGACCGAACCCAGCGCTCCGCTGACCACCAGGACCGCGGTCATGGCCGCCGTGTTGGCGACGAAGGTGCTACGGGCAATGGCGACATTGCTGCCGGAGAAACTGTAGGTCTGTTTGGTTCCGGTGAAGTCCGCCCCTTTTGCTATCAGCTCCTGGCCGTCCTGGTTCAGGGCTTTTTCGTAGACGGTCATGTCGCTGTCGCAGGCCGGGACCAGGGAGCTGTTGTGCACGTCGATGGTCACCGTGGTGGTGCTTTCGTCACCGTCACCATCGCGCAGGGTGTAGGTGAACAAGTCGCTCGCGCCCGGGCCGCTTACCGAATTCGGGTAGCTGTGGTACAGCGCGGTGCCCGCCGCATCCAAAGTCAGGTAGCCGTAGGTGCCATTGATCTGGCTGTTCAAGCCGCCATGCACCGGGGTCAAGGTATCGGAACCGGCGCGTACGCCGACCACGCCACCGCCAGCGAACTGGCCATCGGCACCCGCGTTATCGTTCCACAACACATTGCCGCCGATGTAGCCGCCTTCTCCCACCGAGGCTATGTCCGGGGTAGCGGTCGGCACGTCATCGACAATGTTGACCACGATGGTGCTGGTGGCGACGTTGCCCAGGGCATCGGTGGCCTGGTAGGTAAAGCTTTCATGCAGGGTGTTGGCGCCATCGTTGGCAGGCGGCGTGGTGCTGGCTGGCGAGGTCAGGGTGTAGGTGTAGCTGCCGTCGGCATGTAGCAGCAGTTGGCCGTAGGTGCCGATGGCGTTGCTGACCAGGCTGTAGATGATGGCCCCGCTGCCGCCGTGGACCGCGCCGACCAGGGTGCCGCTGGCGGTTTCGCCGGTGTTGCACGGCTGGTCCAGGGCATTTTCGTAGACGGTCACGTCGTGGTCGCTGGCCGCGACCAGGCAACTGTTATGTACGTCGATGGTGACGGTGGTGGTGCTCTCATCACCGTCGGCATCGCGCAGGGTGTAGGTAAACACGTCGCTCGCACCCGGGCCGCTCACCGAGTTCGGGTAGCTGTGGTACAGCGCGGTGCCCGCCGCATCCAGCGTCAGGTAGCCGTAGGTGCCGTTGATCTGGCTGTTCAGGCCGCCATGTACCGGGGTCGAGGTGTCGGCGCCGGCGCGCACGCCGACCACGCCGCCGCCGGCGAACTGGCCATCGGCCCCCGCGTTGTCGTTCCACAACACATTGCCGCCGATGTAGCCGCCCTCTCCCACCGTGGCAATATCAGGAATTGCGGTGGGCACGTCATCGACGATGTTGATCACGATGGTGCTGGTAGCGACATTGCCCTGGGCGTCAGTGGCCTGGTAGGTAAAGCTTTCATGCAGGGTGTTGGCGCCATCGTTGGCAGGCGGCGTGGTGCTGGCTGGCGAGGTCAGGGTGTAGGTGTAGCTGCCGTCGGCATGTAGCAGCAGTTGGCCGTAGGTGCCGATGGCGTTGCTGACCAGGCTGTAGGTGATGGCGCCGCTGCCGCCATGGACTGCGCCGACCAGGGTGCCGCTGGCGGTTTCGCCGGTGTTGCACGGCTGGCTGCCATTCACGCTGCCGGGGGCCAGGTCTTGGCCGTCCCGGTACAGGTCCAGGGCATTTTCGTAGACGGTCACGTCGTGGTCGCTGGCCGCGACCAGGCAACTGTTATGCACGTCGATGGTGACGGTTGTGGTGCTCTCATCACCGTCGGCATCGCGCAGGGTGTAGGTAAACACGTCGCTCGCACCCGGCCCGCTCACCGAGTTCGGGTAGCTGTGGTACAGCGCGTTGCCCGCCGCATCCAAAGTCAGGTAGCCGTAGGTGCCATTGATCTGGCTGTTCAAGCCGCCATGCACCGGGGTCAAGGTATCGGAACCGGCGCGTACGCCGACCACGCCACCGCCAGCGAACTGGCCATCGGCCCCCGCGTTGTCGTTCCACAACACATTGCCGCCGATGTAGCCGCCTTCTCCCACCGTGGCAATATCAGGAATTGCGGTCGGCACGTCATCGACGATGTTGATCACGATGGTGCTGGTAGCGACATTGCCCTGGGCGTCAGTGGCCTTGTAGGTGAAGCTTTCATGCAGGGTGTTGGCGCCGTCGTTGGCCTGCGGCGCGGTGCTGGCTGGCGAGGTCAGGGTGTAGGTGTAGCTGCCGTCGGCATGTAGCAGCAGTTGGCCGTAGGTGCCGATGGCGTTGCTGACCAGGCTGTAGGTGATGGCGCCGCTGCCGCCATGGACTGCGCCGACCAGGGTGCCGCTGGCGGTTTCGCCGGTGTTGCACGGCTGGCTGCCATTCACGCTGCCGGGGGCCAGGTCCTGGCCGTCCCGGTACAGGTCCAGGGCATTTTCGTAGACGGTCACGTCGTGGTCGCTGGCCGCGACCAGGCAACTGTTATGTACGTCGATGGTGACGGTGGTGGTGCTCTCATCACCGTCGGCATCGCGCAGGGTGTAGGTAAACACGTCGCTCGCACCCGGGCCGCTCACCGAGTTCGGGTAGCTGTGGTACAGCGCGGTGCCCGCCGCATCCAGCGTCAGGTAGCCGTAGGTGCCGTTGATCTGGCTGTTCAGGCCGCCATGTACCGGGGTCGAGGTGTCGGCGCCGGCGCGCACGCCGACCACGCCACCGCCGGAGCCATCGGCGCCGCCGACGTCGTTCCACAGCACGTTGCCGGTGACGGTGCCGCCCTCTCCCACCGAGGTCGCATCGGAGTTGGCGGTCGGCAGGTCGTCGACGACCTTGACGTTGATTTCCCCACGCGCCTCGCTGCCGTCGGCATCGATGGCGATGACTTCGAAGTTCTCGGTGATGCTGTTGGCGCCGTCGGCGTTGGGGTGGGTGTCGGTGTAGTTCAGGGTGTAGCTGTAACTCACCACGCCGGTGGCCGGGTCAAAACCGGTGACGGTCAGGGTGCTGCCCAGCCAGGTGCTGCCGGAGATCGGCAAGCCCTGCACCACGCCACCACTGATGATCTCGACGCCGGAAATGCTCAGGCTCTGCAGGCCGTCCGGGGCGTTGACGGTGAAGGTCCCGTGCTGAGTCAGCGCCGGGGCGTCGGGGTCGCTGCCGTAGGTGAGGTTTTTCTCGTAGACGGTCAGTTCGCCGCCTTCGACGTCCAGGCCGCCGAGGGTCACCCCGTCATCGTTATTGTGCACGTTCAGCACCAGGTTGGCGGTGCTGCTGTCGCCGTCGGCATCGGTCAGGGTGTAGGTGAAGGTCTCGGTGCCGTTGCCGCCGGCGTGCAAGGCCTTGAAGTCGGCGTCGCCAGGGTTGAGGGTGTAGGTGTAGGTGCCGTTGGCATTGAGCACCAGGGTGCCGTAGGTGCCGATGAAGGTGCCGGGAGTGATCGGGCCGCTGTTGGGGCCGGTTGCTACGCGGTCGGCGCCTTGCAGGTCGTTGCCGAGGACGTTGCCTTCGAGGGTGTGCAGGGTTTCCGAGGCGGTGTTGAGGTTGTTGTCATCGATTGCCTTGGGCACGTCGTCGACGATGTTGACGTCCAGGGAACCGGTGGCGGTGTCGCCGTTGCTGTCACCGGCAACCACGGTGAAGTGTTCGCTGAGTTGGGTGCCGTCACCGGTCGAATGGGTTTCGCTGCCGTTGAGGGTGTAGCTGTAACTCACCACGCCCGTGGTCGGGTTGTACCCGGTGATGGTCAGGGTGCTGCCCAGCGGCGTGGTGATCGACTGCGGAAAACCGTTGGCCACGCCAGCGCTGATCACGTTGATCCCGCCGATGCTCAGGCTGCTCAGCCCATCAGGCGCCGTGACGGTGAAGGTGCCGTTCTGGGTCAGCTCGCCGGGATTGCTCGCCGAACCTTCGGCAAGGTCGGCTTCGTTGATGGTCAGTTCACCGCCCTCCACCGACAGTCCGGTGAGGGTGACCGGATTATTCTCGGGCGGCGTGACAACAGGTGGTATGACTTCAGGCGGCGTGACAACAGGTGGTATGACTTCAGGCGGTGTGACGTCGGGAGGTGTGACTCCAGGTGGGGTGTCGGCGGGAGGTATGACTTCAGGTTGTGTGTCGGCGGGAGGCAGTGTGACGACTGGCGGCGTAATCAGCGGTGCAGTGACTCCGTCGTCGGGGTTGTGATTGCCGTCGTGCCGCGCCAGCGGGAACTCCGGAATGCCGTTAAACCCGGCGGTGGGGAAGCCAATGGTCGGATCGACATGCCCTCCCACTTCTTCGAGCATGACGAAACTGTGGCCCCCGCCGAGTGCTCCCCCGGCAGGTCCTGTCGAACCCGGGCCGGCCGCCGTGGCTTCAGCGGTCTGGGTCGGGTCGTCACCGGCGGCAATGGCTTTTTGCAGTTGCTCGACATCAGTCAGCTGCGCCTGGCTCGGGGTCGACGCTTGCGCCGTATCCACATGGGGCGATGAGTGCTCCAGCAACTGGGCAGTCATTTGCAGGCTACTGTCGCGGCCCAGCGTCAGTTCCTGGCCGTTTTGCAGATGCACCGCCACCGCGCCTTCGGCCCCGGTCACCAGTTGATCGCCGGCAAACAACCGGTCCCCTTCGATCAGCACTCGACGGGTGCCATCACCCGCCACCGCGAAGACCTGACCGATAACCTTGCTGACGATACCGATGAGCGTAGCCATGTGCATTCCCTCCGCTGCCAACGC
This sequence comes from Pseudomonas sp. LBUM1649, assembly GCF_059716155.1. Lineage (NCBI taxonomy): Bacteria > Pseudomonadati > Pseudomonadota > Gammaproteobacteria > Pseudomonadales > Pseudomonadaceae > Pseudomonas > Pseudomonas sp. LBUM1649. The sequence goes on along the minus strand of NZ_CP166807.1, from coordinate 1,609,253 downwards.
TTTGTCGGCACCCTGGTTTATGCGGAGAACATGCACATGGCTCAGTGGGTTATCTGGCGGATCGCCTGCCGGTCAATACGGGTTACACGAAGTAAGCCGTTGCCCTGACGTGGATCTCGTCCAGCGTATTGCTCGCGGCCCGTGTCCGCGACCTGGGTAACCCCTTTGCAATCAATGGCATTGGGCTACCTGTCGAAAACAACGTAATCCGCCAGCGATGCGTAACAGTCCTGAATCACCTCAGCGACAAAAAACCGTCACCCCAGTCTGCGCCGCGTCCCTCCCCTCCAGCACTTCTCCGCTCTTTGTTGATAAGTGAATTTGAACTTTCCGAAAGCCCAGATGTGCGCCATAAGGCGCATAAATCAAGGGCTTTCGCAGTGAACAATGTGCTGGATTTTGCAGAGTACATAAGTTTTTTTTGGCATAAATCTTATGAGAAAAACTTCTTAGGTGCGCCTGAAAATGTTCTTAGCTCTCTTGTTACAAGCATGAAACAGTTTTACCTATAAATGTCGTCAAATAATTGGCGACGCATAAAGCACCATCAGGATTCAGGGAGATGCACGATGCGCCTATTAACCCCCCTTTCCAGCGCGGTTTTGCTGGCAATTGCCTGCAGTTCACAAGCGCAAGCCATGTCACTGACTGAAGCGATTCAGAGCACTATCGCGACCCACCCGGAGCTGGCATCGCGGGTGGACAGCCGTCTGTCGGCTGACGAAGACGTGAAAGTCGCCAAGGGGGGCTTTTATCCATCGGTGGACCTGAATGCCGCGTACGGGCGCGGGTACAGCGACAACACCAACACCCGGGCGCTGGGCAATCACCACACCGAAATTCTCAATTACACCCAGTCAGAACTGCGTCTGCGGCAGATGCTCTTCGATGGGTTCAACACCGCCAACGAAGTCGAGCGTACCAAGGGCGTCGTCAACTCCCGGGCGTATTACGCCCAGGGCACCGCCCAGGACCTGGCCTTGCGCACCACCGAGGTCTACCTCGAAGTGCTCAAGCGTCGCGAGCTGGTGACGCTGGCCAAGAACAACCTGCAAGCGCACTTGCGGGTCAACGACCAGATCGGCCTGCGCACCGAACGTGGGATCGGCAGCAACGCTGACGCCGATCAGTCCACGGCTCGCCGGGCACTGGCGGAAAACAACCTCGACACCGCCGAAGTCGATCTGGCCGACGCCGAGTCGAACTTCGCCGCCGTCGTCGGGCGGCTGCCCGATGAACTCGAAGCCCCGCCGTCGATCCGTGGCGAACTGCCAGCCTCCCTGACGGATGCCCAGCAAAGCATGGTGGACAACAACCCGTACCTGAAATCCGCCCAGGCCGACGTGCAATCGGCCGAGAGCCAGTACGAAGTCGCCAAGTCGCCGTTCTACCCGCGCTTCGACGCCGAAGCCGCGGTGGGCGCGAACAACAACATCGCGGGCGAAGAAGGCCATGACAACGAATGGCGGGTCGGTGTGGTGATGAACTACAACCTGTTCCGTGGCGGAAGTGACAAGGCGCGCCTGCAGTCCGATGCCCACAAGATCAATCAGGCGATGGACATCCGCAACAACGCCCTGCGCCAGCTCAACGAAAACATTAACCTGGCCTGGAACGCGATGGTCAACGCCAGGAAACAAACCCCGACCGCCCGTGAGTACGCCGATACCAGCGGACGCGTGCGCGTGGCGTATCAGGATCAGTTCGGCCTCGGCCAACGTACCCTGCTCGACCTGCTGGACAGCGAAAACGAGCTTTACAACGCCAACCGCCGCTACACCGAAGTACGCTACACCGAGGAGTATTCGATGTACCGTGTGCTGGCGAACATGGGCCAATTGCTGAACAAGCAACGCGTGGTGCTGCCCGCCGACGCAATCGCCCAGGCCGAAGTGAAGAGTGAAGCTCGCCTGCCTGAACTCAAATGAACACCCCTGTAGGAGCTGCCGCAGGCTGCGATCTTTTGATTTTGCTTTTAAAAACAAGATCAAAAGATCGCAGCCTGCGGCAGCTCCTACAGGGGGAGAGATACCCATGCCATTTGCCGTAGCGCAACGGGAGCGATCACTGTGACCAGCATGGAAACCGCCAACACCGGTGTCGATCCACGCTTGAGCTTCGATGACCCGCTTCTGGACGGTCTGTTGATCCTCTGCAAACTCCACGGCGCGACGGTCAGTCGCGCCAGCCTGAGTGCCGGGCTGCCTATGGCACACCAACGCCTGAGCCTGGACCTGCTGCCCCGCGCAGCGGCCCGGGCGGGATTGCAGGCGCGCCTGCTGCGCCGCGACCTCAAAGACATCTCTGCCCTGAACCTGCCGGTGCTGCTGTTGCTCAACAACGGCCGTACCACTGTGCTGCGCCGCTATGGCGAGGATGGCCGGGTCCTGGTGCTGCCCAGCGAAGCCGATGGCGGCGAACAATGGACCACTACACAAGAGCTTGCCGGGCATTACAGTGGCCAGGCGCTGTTCGCCCGGCCACGGCATGAACTCGAAGACCTTCGTTCACCGCTGGTACCGCGCGTAGAGGCGTGGTTTCGCGACACCCTGAAGCTGTCGAAATGGTTGTACAGCGATGCGATCCTGGCGAGTTTCCTGATCAATCTGCTGGGGCTGATGGTGCCGCTGTTCGTGATGCAGACCTACGACCGCGTAGTGCCGAACCAGGCCACCTCGACCTTGTGGGTGCTGTCCATCGGCTTGCTGATCGGCACCGGGTTCGAACTGGTGCTGCGGGTGGTGCGCGCGCATTTACTGGACACCGCCGGCAAGAAGACCGACGTGATTCTCTCGGCGACCCTGTTCGAGCGCATCACCGGCATGGCGATGAAAGCCAAGCCTGCGACCATCGGTGGCTTTGCCCAGAGCATTCACGATTTTCAGGGCCTGCGCGAATTCCTTACCGCCGTGACCCTCACCAGCCTGATCGACCTGCCCTTTGCCCTGCTGATGCTGGTAGTGATCGGTCTGTTGGGCGGCTGGCTGGTGGTAATTCCGGTCCTGGCGTTTCCGATCACGATCATTTTCGCCATGATCATTCAGGCGCGCTTGCGCGACACCGTGCAGAAAAGCCTGAGCCTGGGCGCCGAACGCCAGGCCCTGCTGATCGAAACCATCGGCGGCCTGGAAACCCTCAAGGCCTGCAGCGCCGAAAGCGAGCGCCAGCACAAATGGGAAAGCACCCACGGCGCCCTCACCCGCCTCGACAGCCATGCGCGTAACCTCTCGGCGCTGGCCACTAATGGCACGTTGTTCATCCAGCAGTTTTCCGGCATGGCGACCATCGTTGCCGGGGTCTACAGCATCATCGCGGGCAACCTCAGCGTCGGCGCGCTGGTGGCGACCTACATGCTCGGCAGCCGGGTACTGGCGCCGCTGGGACAAATCGCCGGCCTGATCACGCGCTACCAGCAAGCGCAAATGACCATGAAAAGCACCGACGCGCTGATGTCCCTGCCCCAGGAGCGCGATGCCAAACAACGGCCGCTGGAACGCACACAACTGCAAGGCGCCCTGGATGTGGTCGGCGTGACCTTCCACTACAACGGCCAGAACGCCCCGGCGCTGGCCAATGTCAGTTTCAGCGTGAAACCCGGCGAACGGATCGGCATCATCGGTCGCAGCGGCTCGGGCAAAAGCACCCTGGCGCGCCTGGTGATGGGGTTCTACGAACCGGCCCAAGGCCAATTGCTGCTCGATGGCCTGGACCTGCGCCAACTGGACGTCGCGGACCTGCGACATCAGATCGGCTACGTAGCCCATGACCTGCCGCTGCTGGCCGGCAGCCTGCGTGACAACCTGACCCTGGGCGCGCGCTACATCAGTGACTCGCGCATGCTCGAAGTGGCCGAACTGACCGGCGTCACCGAATTGGCCAGGCAACACCCGCAAGGCTTCGACCGCCCTGTCGGTGAGCGCGGGCAGTTGCTGTCCGGTGGTCAACGCCAAGCGGTATTGCTGGCCCGGGCGTTGTTACTCGACCCGCCGATCATGCTGCTCGACGAGCCCACCAGTGCCATGGACAACAGCAGCGAAGACGCCTTGCGGCAAAAACTCCACACCTGGGTCCAGGGCAAGACCGTGTTGCTGGTGACCCATCGCACCTCGATGCTCAGCCTGGTCGATCGCCTGGTGGTGCTGGACAACGGACGGATCGTCGCCGACGGCCCGAAAGAAGCGGTCATCGATGCATTGCGCAAGGGCCGTGTCGGCTCTGCGGCCGTCTAGGAGTTGCCTATGTCTGCTTCATCGGATTCTTCGAAAGCACGTGGCTACTTCGACAGCTTCGGCAAAAGTGCCGAAGCCGAGTTCATGCCGGAAACGGCTGGCGCCGCGTTGCAGGACTCCCCACGCTGGTCGCGGATCACCGTGTGGCTGACCGCCGCGTTGCTGATCAGCGCGTTGGCCTGGGCCAAGTTCGCGGTGCTGCAGGAAGTCACCATGGGCGAAGGCAAGGCGATTCCGTCGAGCAAGGTTCAGGTGATCCAGAACCTTGAGGGCGGCATCGTCACCGAGATCTTCGTGCGTGAAGGGCAAATGGTGAACAAGGGCGACACCTTGCTGCGCCTGGATGACACGCGCTACCTGTCGAACAAGGGCGAAAGCGAGGTCGATCGCTACGCGCTGACTGCACAGGTCGAACGCCTGTCGGCCGAAGCCGAAGGCCGGCCATTCAAGCTGTCAGAAGAGGTGATCGCCAAGGCGCCACAAGTCGCCGAAGACGAACGCTCGCTGTACGAACAGCGGCAACGTCGACTGGCCAGCGAACAACGCACGCTGACCGAACAACTGCGGCAAAAAACCCAGGAATTGGCGGAGTTTCGCTCGAAAGCGGGGCAATACGGCTCCAGTCTGGCGCTGGTCAACCAGGAGATGAACATGTCCGAGCCACTGGTCAAGACCGGCGCCGTGTCGCCGGTGGAGATCCTGCGGCTCAAGCGCAGCGCGGTGGAAATCCGTGGTTCGCTGAACGCCACCACCCTGGCCATTCCCCGGGCGGAATCGGCGATTGCCGAGATCAGGAGCAAGATCGACGAGTCCGAACAGTCGTTCCGCTCGGACGCGGCGAAAGAGCTGAATGAGAAACGCACCGACCTGTCGAAAATCACAGCCTCAAGCATTGCCATCGACGACCGCGTGACCCGCACCACGGTGCTCTCGCCGGTCAAGGGCATCATCAAGATGCTGAAGGTCAATACCATCGGCGGCGTGGTCCAGCCGGGCAGTGACATGGTGGAAATCGTGCCGCTGGAAGACAACCTGCTGATCGAGGCCAAGGTCCGGCCACAGGACGTGGCGTTCCTGCATCCTGGCCAGAAAGCCATGGTCAAGTTCAGTGCCTACGACTACACGATCTACGGCGGCTTGAGTGCCAAGCTGGAGCTGATCGGCGCGGACACCATCACCGATGACAAGGGCAACAGCTTCTACCTGATCCAGGTGCGCACCGATAAAAACCACCTCGGCGGGGACGCGAAACCATTGCTGATCATTCCGGGGATGGTGGCGACGGTGGATATCATTACCGGGGAAAAGACGGTGCTGGATTATCTGCTTAAGCCGGTGTTGAAAGCCCGGACGGAGGCGATGCGCGAGCGTTAACCACCGATCATTCCCACGCTCCGCGTGGGAATGCAGCCCGGGACGCTCCGCGTCCCTTTTACAAGCGTGACGCAGAGCGTCACAGGATGAATTCCCACGCAGAGCGTGGGAACTATCAGTGGGTGTGATTGCGTAAAAAAACCTCCTCCCCCATCGCCGCAATCTGCCCCTCGATCAACGCCTCGAACGGGCGCAACAGCGGTTCGAACGTTGTAGGCGCTTCAAGGGTTTCCAATGCCTGCACAATCGCCTCCACCGTCGACAACGCCCCCGGCCCCGGTGCCTTGCGCAATCGATAACGGGACACCCCGCCCTCGGTCAGCGTCACCCTCGGCAACGCTGCCAGCAACGGATTGAGATGCAGCATCTTGCGCGCCTTGCGCCAGGTGCCGTCGGGGACGACCAGCCACAGCGGCTCATCGGATGCGGCATACGTCTGCATCGGCTGCGCGTCCTCCCCGGGAAACAGCAACCGCGCCTGATAGCCCGGCTGATTCAACAACCTCGGCAGATCCTCGAACACCTCGCCGACGATCAACTCGGCATTCCTCAACCCAAGCGCCGCCAACCGCGCGGTATTCAGTGCATGGTTCACTTCGCTCGGGTGTTGCAACAGCAATACTCGGGTGCGGCTGTCGAGGCTGGGGATCAGCGGGCACAGGCAATGGCTTTGCGGGCGCAGACAGCGGGGACATTGAATTCTCGGCATCTTCTTCAAGCCTGGTTGAGTTGTGCTTTGAGCAGGTCGCGAAAGGTCTGGATCAGCGGCTCACGGCTGCGGCCACGGCGCACGATCATCGAGAACGGCGCCTGATAACCGAAGGTGGCCGGCAGCAACACCCGCAGGTCGCCCTTGTCGGCCCACGCCTGGGCGTAGTGTTCCGGCAAGTAACCGATGTAGGCGCCGGACAGCACCAGAATCAGCTGCGCCTCCATACTTTCCACGGTCGCGGCGCTGTGCTTGAAGCCGTGACGGGCCAGTTCGGCCTGGCTCCAGTAGCCGCGACCGACCATGCGTTGCTGGGTGATGACTTGCTCGGGGATGCGCCGCTCATTGAACAGCGGATGCCGTGTGCTGCAATACAACCAGTGTTGTTCGCGGTACAGCGGCATGTACACCAGACCGCTCATACGAGTGGAAAAAGCACCGATGGCCAGGTCGAGGCGGTTGTCCTGCACGCCCAGTTGCAGTTCGTAGGGGCTCATCACCGACAGGTGCAAGTGCACCGCCGGGTGCTCCTGGCTATAGGCGCCGATGGCTTCGGCGAACGGCAAGGCCTTGTCGCTGACCGTGGAGTCGATCACCCCCAGGTTCAGCGTGCCGCGTAATTCGCCCTTGAGGGCAGCGGCATATTGTTCGAAACCTTCTAGCTCGCCCAACAGACGCAGGGTCTCCTGATGAAACAGTTCACCCTTGCTGGTCAGGCTGAACCCGCCACGGCCGCGATGGCACAGCACCAGCCCCAGGGCGGATTCGAGCTGGCTCATGTAAGTGCTGATGGCCGACGTCGAGAGGTTGAGCTCTTGCTGGGCGTTGGCGAAGCCCTGATGACGCACCACGCTCACGAAAATGCGCAATAGTTTCAGGTCGGGTAAAGCGTTGGCCATGGGGGCTCCGATTGCATGGTCAGTTGTGGCGAGGGGATTTATCCCCGTTGGGTGGCGAAGCCGCCCCAGATCCTCAGATGTACCGCATGCACTGGGTTTACGACTGCTGCGCAGCCGAACGGGGCGGTGCGACGTTTCGCTGAATCCCCTCGCCACAGATAAATCCTCACCACAGGAGGTGCGGCACATGGCCGCAAGTCTATCTCCACCTTCGTCATTAGTTTAGAAAAATCTGAACTAAGTATTTGCCCGTAGCGATTCTTCCCGGCCACTACATTTCGCAGAATCGGCACCTACTCGTGGTACCCGTACTTCCGTGAACGGCGTAACCCAATAAATAAAACAACGACGATGAGGCCCTACCCGTGGACAAGATTCTTCACCAACCACTGGGCGGTAACGAAATGCCGCGCTTCGGCGGCATCGCCACCATGATGCGACTCCCCCATGTACCGACCGCTGCAGGTCTGGACGCTGCTTTTGTCGGCGTGCCGCTGGACATCGGTACCTCCCTGCGCCCTGGCACCCGTTTCGGGCCTCGTGAAATCCGCGCTGAATCGGTAATGATCCGCCCGTACAACATGGCCACCGGTGCCGCGCCGTTCGACTCGCTGTCGGTTGCCGACATCGGCGACGTGGCGATCAACACCTTCAACCTGCTGGATGCCGTACGGATCATCGAAGAATCCTACGACAACATCCTCGAACACGATGTGATCCCCCTGACCCTGGGTGGCGACCACACCATCACCCTGCCAATCCTGCGTGCCATCCATAAAAAGCACGGCAAGGTCGGCCTGGTGCACATCGACGCCCACGCCGATGTGAACGATCACATGTTCGGCGAGAAAATCGCCCACGGCACCACCTTCCGTCGCGCCGTCGAAGAAGGCCTTATCGACCCGGACCGTGTGGTCCAGATCGGTCTGCGCGCCCAGGGCTACACCGCTGACGACTTCAACTGGAGCCGCAACCAGGGCTTCCGTGTGGTTCAGGCCGAAGAGTGCTGGCACAAATCCCTGGCGCCACTGATGGCCGAAGTGCGCGAGAAAGTCGGCGGCGGTCCGGTGTACCTGAGCTTCGACATCGACGGTATCGATCCGGCCTGGGCACCTGGCACCGGCACCCCGGAAATCGGTGGCCTGACGACCATTCAGGCGATTGAAATCGTTCGCGGCTGCCAAGGCCTCGACTTGGTGGGTTGCGATCTGGTAGAAGTCTCGCCCGCTTACGACACAACCGGCAACACCTCGCTGCTGGCCGCCAACCTGCTGTACGAAATGCTCTGCGTACTGCCTGGCGTGGTCCATCGCTGAGGATCGGTCATGAATGAACGCGATCAGGTTTTGAAAGCAGCTGCCGATCTGGTATCCGCCTTCGCCCGCAACGATCGCGAAGCCTACTTCGGCGCATTCAGCGCCGACGCCAGCTTCGTCTTCTACACCCTCGAACAGCCGCTGCTGTCGCGCGATGCCTACCAGGCATTGTGGGACAGCTGGCGTGCCGAGGATGGCTTCGAAGTGCTTTCGTGCACCTCGAGCAACGCCTTCGTCAGCCTGCAAGGTGACGTGGCGATTTTCATCCATGACGTGGCCACCGAGCTGCGCATGCAAGGGGAGCAGCACTTTAGCCAGGAGCGCGAGACGATTGTTTTCAAGAAACAAGCGTCTGGCCAAGAACAACACGGCCTATGGCTGGCCTGCCACGAACATTTGTCCGCGATGCCGGAAGGGCTGCCACCCCCTTAGCCAAACAGGTGACGCTCACACACGATGGGCGCGCCTTTATGATCGGAGCAGATCATGAATAACAAAAACAACGAAAACAGCCTTAGCATCGAAACAAACGGGGTCGAACAGATCCCGGACAATGAGCGCACCGCCCGGCCCAGCGACCTGTTTCGCTTGATCTTCGGTGGCGCCAACACCTTTGCAACCGCCGTGCTCGGCAGTTTCCCGGTACTGTTCGGCCTGTCTTTCCAGGCGGGCGTCTGGGCGATTGTGCTGGGTGTGGTGCTCGGTGCATTGATCCTCGCGCCTATGGGCCTGTTCGGTCCGATCAACGGCACCAACAACGCCGTGTCTTCCGGCGCTCACTTCGGTGTGCACGGGCGCATCGTCGGTTCCTTCTTGTCGCTGTTGACCGCCATCGCGTTCTTCTCGCTCTCCGTCTGGAGTTCGGGCGACGCACTGGTAGGCGGCGCCAAACGCCTGATCGACCTGCCGGAAACCGACCTGACCCTGGGCCTGGCCTACGGTTTGTTCGCGCTGCTGGTGTTGACGGTGTGCATCTACGGGTTCCGCTTCATGCTGTGGGTCAACCGCATCGCGGTGTGGGCGGCCAGCCTGTTGTTCCTGCTGGGCATCTTCGCTTTTGCCCCGGCGTTCGACAGCCAGTACGCCGGCACTGTGGCCATGGGTCAGGCCGGTTTCTGGGCTGCGTTCATCGGCGCTGCGTTGGTAGCCATGAGCAACCCGATTTCCTTCGGCGCGTTCCTCGGCGACTGGTCGCGCTACATCCCGCGTGAAACGCCGAAAGGCCGGATCATGGTTTCGGTGATCGCTGCGCAACTGGCCACGCTGATTCCGTTCCTGTTCGGCCTCGCCACCGCCACCATCGTAGCGATCAAGGCACCGGACTACATCGCGGCCAACAACTATGTCGGCGGCCTGCTGGCGGTATCGCCGAGCTGGTTCTTCCTGCCGGTGTGCCTGATTGCGGTGATCGGCGGCATGTCCACCGGCACCACGTCGCTGTACGGCACCGGCCTGGACATGTCCAGCGTGTTCCCTCGGGTGCTGTCGCGGGTCAAGGCCACCCTGCTGATCGGTGTGATGTCGATTGCCTTCATCTTCATCGGTCGCTTTGCGGCGAACCTGGTGCAGAGCGTGTCGACCTTCGCCGTGCTGATCATCACCTGCACCACCCCGTGGATGGTGATCATGATCATCGGTCTGCTGGTGCGTCGCGGTTTCTACTGCCCGGATGACCTGCAGGTGTTCACCCGCGGCGAAAAAGGTGGCCGCTACTGGTTCACCCACGGCTGGAACTGGCGTGGCCTGGGTGCCTGGATCCCGAGCGCGGCCGTCGGCCTGTGCTTCGTGAACCTGCCGGGGCAGTTCGTCGGACCACTGGGCGAAATGGCCGGCGGTATCGACATCAGCCTGCCGGTAACCCTGGGCCTGGCCTCGCTGGTGTACCTGGCGCTGCTGAGTCTGTTCCCGGAATCGAGCGCGGTGTTCGGCCCAAATGATTCACGTAGCAAGAGCACAAGCATTACGACAAAACCTGAACTGCGTCAGCCGACCTGATGCAGATCCACCTGTGGGAGCGAGCCTGCTCGCGAAGATGGCGGCACATCCAACATAGATGTAGCTGACAGAACGCTTTCGCGAGCAGGCTCGCTCCCACAGAAAGCAGCCCCACAGAAACGACTTTGTTTCACATAAAAAAGACAATCGGAGACACGCCACAATGGCTTTGGATTTATTCGTCGTACTCATCTACGCCGCCGCGATGCTGATACTCGGCTACTACGGCATGCGCAAGGCCAAGACCAACGAAGACTTTTTGGTCGCCGGTCGTAACCTCGGCCCGAGCCTGTACATGGGCACCATGGCTGCCACCGTCCTCGGCGGCGCGTCCACCGTGCGTCTGGGCTACGTACATGGCATCTCCGGTTTCTGGCTGTGCGCCGCACTGGGTTGCGGGATCGTGGCGCTGAACCTGTTCCTCGCCAAACCGCTGTTGAAACTGAAGATCTACACCGTTACCCAGGTCCTGGAAAAACGCTACAACCCGATGGCCCGCTCCGCGAGCGCGGCGATCATGCTGGCGTACGCGCTGATGATCGGCGTGACCTCGATCCTGGCCATCGGCACTGTACTGCAAGTGCTGTTCGGCTTGCCATTCTGGGTCTCGGTACTGCTCGGTGGTGGCGTGGTGGTGATCTATTCGGCCATTGGCGGCATGTGGTCGCTGACCCTGACCGACATCGTCCAGTTCGTCATCAAGACCGTAGGCCTGATGTTCATCCTGTTGCCAATCTGCCTGTACCGCGTCGGCGGTTGGGATGAACTGGTGTTGAAACTGCCGGCGGCAAGCTTCAGCTTCACCACCATCGGTTGGGACACCATCATCACCTACTTCATGATCTACTTCTTCGGCATCCTGATCGGTCAGGACATCTGGCAACGGGTGTTCACCGTCAAGACCGCCAAAGTGGCCCAGGTCGCCGGTACGGTCGCCGGTGTCTACTGCATCCTCTACGGTCTGGCCTGCGCCCTGATCGGCATGGCTGCTCACGTACTGATCCCGGATCTGGACAACGTCAACAACGCTTTCGCCGCCATCGTCAAACTGTCCCTGCCGGACGGTATCCGTGGCCTGGTGATCGCTGCCGCACTGGCCGCCATGATGTCCACCGCCAGCGCCGGCCTGCTCGCCGCCGCCACCACCCTGACCGAAGACCTGCTGCCAAAACTGCGCGGCGGTAAACAGTCGAGCCTGGGGATGAACCGTCTGGTCACCATGCTGACCGGTATCGTGGTGCTGGGTATCGCCCTGGTGGTGAACGACGTGATCAGCGCCCTGACCCTGGCCTACAACCTGTTGGTGGGCGGCATGCTGATCCCGCTGATGGGCGCCATTTTCTGGAAGCGCGCCACTACCGCCGGCGCCATCGCCAGCATGGGCATGGGCTTCGCCACTGCGCTGCTGTTCATGTTCAAGGACGGCCTGGACGCCAACACGCCGATCTACTACAGCCTCGCCGTAGGCCTGGTGAGCTTCGTGGTGGTCAGCCTGCTGTCCCGTCGCCCGGCGATGCAGGCAAGCGCCGCCTAAGCTGAATATAACGACTTGATGCTTTCTTCGACGAGTGTGGCGTCGGTTGCCACACTCGTTTTTTTTCGTCTGGAGGAAACTGCCCATGAAGATCGTCGGTCGCGATCAGTGGTTCGAAGTCAAACAGCTCAGTGATGGCATCCGCCTGATTCACGAGCCCTATATTCGCCCCTTCTATCGCTGCAACCTTTGGCACATTCAAGGCCGCGACAAAGACCTGTTGCTGGACAGCGGCTCGGGGCTGGTCAGCCTGCGCGAACAACTGCCGTGGATCACCGAGCGGCCCTTGGTGGCGGTGGCCAGTCACTGCCATTTCGACCACATTGCCGGGCACCACGAATTCGCGCAGCGCCTGGTGCACCCGGCCGAAGCGGATATCCTTGCCGCACCGGACGGCAATAACGACTTGAGCAAAGCCTTTGTCGGCGACGACATGTTTGAAGCGCACCCCGATTGCCCATTGTGCTACGCCGAGTATCGGGTCAAGGCCGCACCGGCCACCGGCACGATCGACGAAGGCGATGTACTGGACCTGGGTAACCGGGTGCTGCAAGTGCTGCACACGCCGGGGCACTCGCCGGGCGGCATCAGCCTGTACGAAGCGGCAACCGAGACCCTGTTCAGCGGCGACATCATCTACGACGGGCCGTTGATCGAAGACGCCTACCACTCCAACCTCGATGATTACGCACGCAGCCTGCAGCGCTTGCGCGCCCTGCCGATCCATACGGTACATGGCGGGCATTTCGGCAGTTTTTCCGGGGTGCACCTGCGCCACATGATTGACCAGTGGCAACGCTCGCATGCCTGAAGCCTGCTGTACTCAACCTCAGGAACAACAGCAGGGACGATCACAACAACGCCGTCGAAGACCTTCCATGAAAAGAGCTGCCGTGCGCGCCGCCGTACATCACTTCATCAGCCGCCTGCTTGAAGGTCGGGATGACTTCGACGACAACGCCAGCCTGGCGCAATTGGGATTGGATAAAGCGGATATCGAAGACCTGATCTTCCATCTGGAAGACGAACTCGGCTTGACGGCGTTCACCGCCGAGGAAGACCGGATGCTCAAGACCGCCAGGACGGCGAACGACTTGAGCCGGTTCTTGATGGAGATCGGGCGGCATTGACCTGGCCGATCTCCCTGGAAGCACTCATTACTCATCAAGCAGCAGCCCTTGGCTGCTGCTGCAAAAACGGCGTTGCGCTTACCGGCGACGCTGCTGGCGTCGGCGCTGTTCGTCGTCGGTGCGAATTGGCACAGGTTGCAGAGGCGGTTCGATCAAACCGAGTGCAACACCCAGGTCGTGCAGCCAGTTTTGGATTTTCTCTTTCATGATGCCCCCTTCAGGGTAGTGCCGGGCGACCGGAATTCTGTAGTCGCTTCGCACTGATAATAGTCCGAAGTGCCGAGCAATGCTCGTCGAACATAGCAGCGATCTGTTACTGAATGGATCACAATCCGACGACATGAACTCAGCAAAGCGCTTTACCGATGGAGGGCAGCTTGCCTTGCAGCCCACTCAAGGCTGCCCAAGCGCTCTGCGCAAACGGCGACGCACCCACTGTTCAGCGCTGACAAAGGTAATCCCCAGCAACACCAGCACGGCACCGATGACGAAATTGAGGCTCAGCGCCTCCCCCAGCAGGACAACCCCAAACGTGACGCCGAACAAGGGCGTCATGAATGAAAACACCGCGAGGTTGGCCGCCAGATAACGGCGCAGCAACCAGAACCAGACCAGGTAGCTGAAGAACGACACCACGATGCCCTGGAACAGCACGCTGCCCACCGCCACGCTGGTCAGGCTGACATGGCTGATCTGGCCGCTGAGCAACGCAATCAGCAGCAGGCCGACGAAACCGACGATCAACTGGTAAAACAATGTCAGGGTCACCGGCGCCTCCGACAGACGCGAAGCGCGCACCACCACGGTGGTCGCCCCCCAGCAAGCCCCCGCCAGAACGCCCAACGCATCGCCCAGCAACATGCGGCGATCGAGGTTATCCCAGGACAACCCTGCGGCAAATGCAATACCGATCCCGATGAAGGCCAGGAAAATGCCCAGCCATTGCACAGGCCGCAAGCGCTCGCTCGGCAACAACCAGTGCACGCCCAACGCGGTGAAAATCGGCGCGGTGTAGAGGAACACCGACATGTGCGCCGCCGTGGTCAATTGCAGGCCTTCGGAAATGAACAGGAACTCCAGGCCAAACAAGGCCCCGGCCAACAGCCCGCCGCGCCAGGTGGCGCCCACCTGATCCCAGCCCCCCTTCCAGCAGATCAACAAGCCCACCAGCAGCGCGGACATGCCCGAACGCCCGGCTGCCTGCATGACCGGCGCAATATCGGGTGCCGCCCACTTGATCATCACCTGCTGAATGCCCCAGACCAGGCACAACGCCACCATCACTTGCAGGGCAAATCCATCGGCGCTGCGCCGGGTGGCGATCATCCTGATACCTCGACATCACAGAACATCGGCGACTCAGCTTAGTTCGATGCGATCGGCATGAATCACGATCTGGCCGTTCTTGTACAACGCGCCGATGGCCTTTTTGAAGTTGCCCTTGCTGACGCCAAACATGCTGCTGATCAGGGTCGGATCGCTTTTGTCGCTGACTGCCAGGCTGCCGTTGTTCTCGCGCAACTTGGCGAGGATCTTCGAGTTCAGGCTGCTGGCCGCTTCGACGCCCACCGGTTGCAGGCTCAGGCTGATCTTGCCGTCGCTACGAACTTCCTTGATGAAACCCTTCTCTTCCTTGCCGGCGCGCATGAACTTGAAGATTTCGTTCTTGTGGATCAGGCCCCAGTGCTTGTTGTTGATGATTGCCTTGAAACCCATGTCGGTGGCTTCGGCCACCAGCAAGTCAACTTCCTGCCCCGGGGTGTAGTTGGCGGGCGTCTTGTCCAGGTACCGATCCAGGCGCGCGGTCGCGGTAATGCGGCGGGTATGCTTGTCGAGGTAGACATGCACCACGGCGTATTCACCGGCCGTCATCTGGCGCTTTTCTTCCGAATACGGCAGCAACAGGTCTTTGGGCAGCCCCCAATCCAGGAACACGCCAATGCTGTTGACTTCAACAACTTTCAAACTGGCGAATTCACCGACTTGAACTTTCGGCTTTTCAGTAGTTGCGATGAGTTTGTCATCGCTATCCAGATAAACAAAAACGTTGAGCCAGTCTTCATCTTCGCTGGGAATATCCTTGGGAATATAACGATTAGGCAAGAGGATTTCGCCATCCGCGCCACCGTCCAGATATAAACCGAAGTTAGTGTGTTTAACCACTTGCAAACTGTTGTAACGCCCGACTAAAGCCATGTCCAATACCCTCATTACGTGGCGGCATTCTACCCGGTTTTAGCGGTCAGGTTCGCCAGTCAGCCCGGTGGCGTCAGAAATTCCCCGCAAAGCCTTAATTTTTCTCGGTTTTGCCATACTCGGGCCGCCGCTCGTCAGACCGGGCCGGCGATCATCCCGCCGCCTACCCTAGGCGAAACGCGGCTTTCCCAGCCACGTTCTTAGTTAAAACAGCGGCTTAGGGCAATATTGCAAATAACAACTTGCAATTTGTGGCGTCCCCACTCAATGTCCCCCAGCGGATATTTGCCAAGCAAATATGAAGTCAATCCTGTACGATGCCTGGCCAAGTTAATTTTCTACAGGTTAATGGCCGCCATGCGCGTAAAAGCATCCAACAGCAAAGCAAAGCCAGCTCCAGCCGTCGAAACCAGCGAGTCGATCAACAGCCAGATCGCTGCGTTCCTCAAATCCGGGGGTGAAATCCAGCAAATTGCCAAAGGTGTCAGCGGCCAGACATTCGGCCCATCCAAGCAGATCACCCTGGGCAAGAAGTAACACCCTGCGCTGCACCTGGTCCCTAAGCGCTTTGAGCATCGAAGCGCTTGGACTGGAACCTTGCAACACCCTCGCTTCAAACCCTCCAATCTTGTAGAAATCGACGAACGGCCCACCCGGCCTGTCATTCGTCGGTATCCTTGCACGCGTCTAGATCAAGCGTTTCAGCAGGCCCAAGCCTGCCCTCGCTGTTCATGGAGCGACGCATGCGCACACCCTCTTGTTTATCCTTGCTGCTCGGCGGCCTGCTGGCGTGTCCGGGGGTGCACGGGCAAATCTTTAAACGCGAGCTGGGGAATTTCGACCTCAAGCTCGGGACCAGCCCCAGCCGCAGCATGGCCCAGGGCCTCGTCAAGCCATCAGCCGTCGGTTCGTTTCATGGTGGCCTGGACCTGACCCATGACAGCGGTTTCTACGTCGGCCAATGGTCGCCGAGCATGGGCATCAGCCCGGGGAAAAACCTCGAAATCGACTCTTACGCGGGCTTCAAGCAACCCTTTGACCAGATTCTCGGCTACGAAGTGGGCATCATCCATTACAGCTACCCCGAAGTTGACACCCTCGACAGTCAGGAAGTGTTCGGTGGCCTGACCCTGCTGGGCAGCCGTTTCGGCGCAGCCTTGAGCAACGACCCAGACAAACAGAACAGCACGCTGTTTGCCGACCTGCGCGGCAACCAGCCGTTCGGCATCGGGGTCAGTATGAAATATACCACCCACCAGTTGAACACGCCGGTGGCGGTGGACGGCGGTCATGTCGGCAGCTTCACCGATTGGTCGGTGAAACTGTCCCGACCGTTCATGGGCATCGACCTCGATCTGATCTACAGCGATTCCAGCCTCAGTGGCAGCTATTGTTCAGCCTATACCGGGCAAAATAGCCAGTGCGACGCACTACTGACCCTCAAGGCCGAACGCGCGTTCTATTGATGGGCTGAACTGCCGGGTTCACTTTGCGTTCAGATGAGAATCAGCTCCAGAAGCCAGGCTTTTTTCGCAAGGATTCGCCCATGTCTCGCTGGATCAAACACATCGCCTTTGTGCTCATGTTCTCCCTTGCCCTCGGCGCGTGCAGCCGCATGGGCCTGGCCTATCGCAACCTCGACGTGATCATTCCCTGGACGCTCAGCGATTACCTGGACATGAACGGTGAGCAGAAAAGCTGGCTCAACGAACGCCTGAAGGAACACCTGAGCTGGCATTGCACAACACAAATGCCGGGGTATCTCGACTGGCTGGACCGCTTGCAGACCATGATCGCGACCAATCAGGTAACCGATGCCGCGCTGCAGGCTCGCAAGGCGGAAGCCGAAGCAGCGATTGCCGAGACGGCACGGGAAATTACGCCATCAGCCATCGAATTGCTGCAAGGCCTGGATGACAACCAGGTCGCAGAAATGAACGAGGCCTTCGCCAAGGACCAGCGCAAGCGTCAGGAGCGATACCTGAAACCGTCGCTGGACCAGCAGATCAAACAGCGTGGCGCGCGTATGGAGAAACGCCTGAATGAATGGCTCGGGCCACTCAGCGTCTCTCAACAACAGCGAGTCATGGCCTGGTCGAATGCCTTGGGCGACCAGAATACGCAATGGATCGCCAACCGCATCCACTGGCAAAAACAGTTCAGTGCCGCCGTGGCGCAGCGCCAGACGCCTCAATTCCCACAGCGAATCGAGACGCTTCTGGTCAACCGCGAGAGCTTATGGACACCGGCCTACCGCCAGGCCTTCGCCGAGACCGAAGCCCAGGCGCGGGCGCTGTTTGTGGATTTGATGGCGGAAAGTACGCCGCAACAACGTCAGCGCTTGTTGACGAAGATCGAGGGTGTGAAGAAGGACTTCAGTGATTTGAAGTGTCTCAAATCAGCCAAACAGGGTTGAATGCAACGAATACCCTGTGGGAGCGAGCCTGCTCGCGAAGACGGACTAACAGCCAACATCATCATTGAATGTTAAATCGCTTTCGCGAGCAGGCTCGTTCCCACAAGGGCATCATATAAGATCAGGCAATTTGCGCCTTCGAAGCCACTTCATCGAACGTCACTTCGTCCAGTGCATCTTCCTGGTCATCCAGCACCTGCCGCGGATGGTCATTGCCCGGAATGCCGCTGTCGATCAGGCTCAACAACCTCGAACCACGCATCGTCAAAATGTAATTCGAACCGGTGCCTCCCTGCTCCTCGGGCCGAGGCTCGATATAACCGCGCTGGAGCAGTAACTTTTCATACTCGCCGGCCACCGCTTTCAAGTGGTCCAGGTTCTCAGTCTGCTCACCTTCCGATGCTTTCTGCGCGGCGTACTGCTCAGCGTAGGGCCGTGGCGTAAAGCTGCTCGCACCGTTCTGCACTTCATGCAGCAAGCGCTCAATCAAATCCCAGTTGTAAGTTGTCATCCTGATTCAACCTCCGGTGGCCGTGAGTGAGAGGGCCTTCATAGGTTGTGACAGAAGTGTACGGCAGCCGTTCAGCCCGCGTTTTTACCGCTACCGACCGGCGGTATGTCGAATTACCGGCAGGTCAAACGACTAGGCTGTGTAAGTCACTTCCCCGCATCACGCAGGAGAAAGCCCAATGAATATTCAGAATCACCCGGTCGTGTCCCGGGAAGAATGGCTCGCCGCCCGCAAGCAACACCTCGTCCACGAAAAGGCTTTCACCAAGGAACGAGACAGGCTCAGTGCCGAGCGCCGCGGCCTGCCCTGGGTGAAAATCGACAAGGACTACCACTTCCAGGGACCTGACGGCGAACTGAAGCTTGCCGACCTGTTCGGTGGCCGCAGTCAGTTGGTCATTTACCATTTCATGTTCGCTGACGGCTGGGACGAAGGCTGTCCCGGTTGCTCCTTCCTCTCCGACCACATCGACGGAGCCAACCAGCACCTGGCGCACCACGACGTCGCGGTGGTGGCGGTGTCCCACGCGCCGTTCGCCGAATTCCAGGCGTTCAAGCAGCGCATGGGGTGGAAATTCGACTGGGTGTCGTCCGAAGGCTGCGATTTCAACTACGACTTCGGTGTGACGGCCCGCCCCGAAGACGTCGCCGCCGGAAAGGCCACTTACAACTACGAAAAAACCGACGGATCAGAAGAAGAATTGCCCGGCCTCAGTGTGTTTTATCGCAACGAAGCCGGCGAGATTTTCCACACCTACTCGACTTATGCACGCGGCCTGGATCTATTGGTTGGTACTTACAACTATCTCGACCTGATGCCCAAGGGGCGCAACGAAGAAGAAATCATGGATTGGGTGCGGCATCATGATCGGTATGAGGAGAAGGCGCCGACGAGCTGCTGCCATGGTGGATAGACCTCAAAACCGAGTCGTGACCCTCAGGGGATGGCGGTGAACTTTTTCCCTCCAGCAGCCCTCAACCGGTTAACCCGCCTTAACCGGAACTGAGGCCCGACAG
The DNA here is from genome assembly GCF_059716155.1 of Pseudomonas sp. LBUM1649. Classification (NCBI taxonomy): domain Bacteria; kingdom Pseudomonadati; phylum Pseudomonadota; class Gammaproteobacteria; order Pseudomonadales; family Pseudomonadaceae; genus Pseudomonas; species Pseudomonas sp. LBUM1649. The sequence goes on along the minus strand of NZ_CP166807.1, from coordinate 1,589,928 downwards.
ATGAAAATCCTGCTGAAACTCACCCTCGCAACCACCCTCGCCTGCGCCCTGCCCGTTTGGGCCTGCACGCCAGAGGAGGCCACCCTCAAACGCGAGCAGCTGGCCAAGGAAGTCACCAAGCTCACTGAACAGAACCCGGCCAAGGCCAAGGAGATCAACGACGAGTTGCAGAAGATGGACCTGGGCACTGCCTCCAAGGATTTGCCGGATAAGTGCCAGTTGATCGATCAGCGGCTCAAGGAATTGGATACGGCCGAGAAGAAAACCGAGAGTTAAAGACCTGTAAAAAAACCCTGACAGTGTCCGTAATACTGTTCACTTAAGCGTGGGATTGTATAAGAACTGGATTGGGGGGATATCCATTGCTGCGGTAACGGCCTCTTATGGTTTCGCCCTTACGGCGACTCACTTTTCCAAACGCCGAAAAGTAAGCAAAAGGCTTTGCCCCACCACTCGGTGCCTCGCTGTGGCTCGGCATGCCCTCTCTCCGGCATTACTCCGTGGGTCGCCGCGATGGGCCATCCATGGCCCAGCGCGGCTAAACCGGCGTCCTGCCGGTTTACCCACTGCGCAATGCCTGCGTTCGGCCATCGTGGTTTAACGGGGCGCCCAAATCTAAAGCAAAAGCGAGGCGGCCTGACAGCCGACCTGACTTTTGCAGATACCCCAATCCCCTGTGGGAGCGAGCCTGCTCGCGATGGACGTCAACGATTACGCGCCCTGTCTGGATGATCGCGTTGTCCGGACGTTTTTCGCGAGCAGGCTCGCTCCCACAATGGGATCGCGGACAGACCTGCAATCAGGTCGGCTATAAGGCCGCCTCGCTGTTGCTGTTGCTTTGGTTTTTGATTTTCTTGCCACATCACGCCCTGAGCCTGTCCGTCAACCTGAGACTACCTCCATCGGCGCCTCTACCAACGTTGATCCGCGCTGGGCCATGGATAGCCCAACGCGGCGGGCCCTGTAGGAGCGAGCCTGCTCGCGATGGTCGTCAACGATGACGCTGGGCACCTGACACCCCACGGTGCTCTCAGGTTCATCGCGAGCAGGCTCCCTCCTACAGGGCTCTTCCAAGTGACTCGCAGTAAAAGCGAAACCCTAAGTGGCCGTTACCGCAGCAACGGATATACACCCAATCCAAATATGCACCTGCAGCCCCCAACCTAAAGTGAACAGCATTAGGACCTGTCCGGGTTTCTATTGGGCTAGCCGAGGCGCTTATTCAGCCGCCGGCGCTTCCGGCTTGCGGCGCTTGAGCGGGGCCATGCCGTCTTTGCTGACCAGTGAGTCGCTCTTGGGGCGGTTGACGCTCTTGCGTTTGGTCGGGGTCTTGGCGGTGACTTTTTTCTTGTCGCCCTTGGCGTCGGTTTTTTTCTTCTTCACCCCGACGGCCTTGCCGGAGGCCTTGACCTTTTTCGGTCCGCCGTAAGTGCCCTTCACTTCCTTGATGGTGCGTCGCTCGAAGCTCTGCTTGAGGTAGCGCTCGATGCTCGACATCAGGTTCCAGTCGCCGTGGCAAATCAGCGAGATGGCCAGGCCATCGTTGCCGGCACGACCGGTACGGCCAATGCGGTGCACGTACTCGTCACCACTGCGCGGCATGTCGAAGTTGATCACCAGGTCCAGGCCGTCCACATCCAGGCCGCGAGCGGCGACATCAGTGGCCACCAGGATTTTCACCCCGCCCTGCTTCAGACGGTCGATCGCCAGTTTGCGATCCTTCTGGTCTTTCTCGCCGTGCAGGACGAACGCTTTGTATTCCTGCGCCACCAGGCGGCCGTAGATGCGGTCGGCCATGGCCCGGGTGTTGGTGAAGACGATGGCCTTCTGATATGTCTCGTTGGCCAGCAGCCAGTTGACGATCTGTTCTTTGTGCTGGTTGTGGTCAGCGGTGATGATTTGCTGACGGGTCGTTTCGTTGAGCTGGCTGACCGCATTGAGCTGCAGGTGCTCAGGGTTGTTCAGGACCTTGGCGATCATCTCGCGCAGACCGGAACCACCGGTGGTGGCGGAGAACAGCATGGTTTGCTGACGGTTGGTGCACTCGTCCACCAGACGCTGCACGTCTTCGGCGAAACCCATGTCGAGCATGCGGTCGGCTTCGTCGAGCACCAGCACTTCGACTTCCTTGAGGTCAAGGTTGCCGGCATTCAGTTGCTCGATCATCCGCCCCGGTGTACCGATCAGGATGTCCGGCACCTTGCGCAGCATGGCCGCCTGGACCTTGAAGTCTTCACCGCCGGTGATCAGGCCAGACTTGATGAAGGTGAACTGCGCGAAGCGTTCAACTTCTTTCAAGGTTTGCTGGGCCAGCTCGCGGGTTGGCAACAGGATCAGGGTCTTGATGCTGACGCGGACTTTGGCCGGGCCGATCAAGCGATTGAGGATCGGCAAAACAAATGCAGCGGTCTTGCCGCTACCGGTTTGCGCTGTCACCCGCAGGTCACGCCCTTGGAGCGCCAGCGGAATAGCCGCTGCTTGCACAGGCGTTGGCTCGACAAATTTCAGCTCGGCCACGGCTTTGAGCAGGCGTTCGTGCAAGGCGAATTCGGAAAACACGGGTGCTACCTCGAAGAAATGCAAAAAAACAGCTGCATAGGGTACCGGTTTCGAGCGCGTAGGCCGAGTTTCTTTGTGAAAATGTTGCCTCAGGGTCGGAATCGACTGGCTCCAACCGCCCTTCAAAGCAACACCTACTATACCTTCCCTGTGATTATTGACATGTTTTGTGGAGCATAACGAGACTATGGCATTGAAACAATAGAATATAGCAAGTAGAAACTTCCAGCTCTGACTATCAAGGTTTTTGTCAGCATCAGAAAAAAAACAACAACTAGCAAATACAAAACCGCATGGGAGTGGTTCAAAAGCTCAAATTGAACTCACCCCCAATTTCAATTGACACACCTCAAAAAGCCTTATCAGCCAACACAAAATACAAGCCCACTAATACCCCCAAACAACATTATCGATATACACTAGCTCGGAAGACTCATAATGCCTAAACGATACGTACTCAATGCCCCGCGCACTCTCAATCAAAACCTGCGCCGGCGGCTGAGTAATACCACCATTCCCAGGCCATCTAATGCCGATAGAATCAGGAATACCAACCTCCTTATAGAAATATACCGAATTACTTGAAACGGGTTGCCCAACCATGGAAAACGTAAATAATGAAACTGGAGTTGCAAATTTGAAGCGTACAGAACATTTACGAAGATTGAAGCAACGCTCCCCCCAACTTGGATCAGGGTTCGGCAAAGAATTCAGTGAGGCGCGCGCAATGGCATCAGACTGATAGGACATGCTTTCAATAATCACCCCATCACCCAAATCATATTGGTAAGGTTTTTCTAGAAGATCAAATTCTTCATTGAATTCAGCTCTACCAGTGCCCTCAACCTTCTTAACTGAATAGAAGACCGGAGGAATCTCTACAACGCTGCCTTCATCACTACATAGGGCGATTTCGCTTCTCACACTAAATTCGCTATTTGGTGCAAGTGCCTCGAACCAGCTTCGACGAAGGGCGCTACTCACACCTTCCTTAGCTTCCTCATCCGTAATCACCTCACCACTTCTAACTAGTAGCGGCTTAGCACCTTCGCTTTCAATGCGCACCGTTACACGCTGCCCTTTTTTACCACATGGAGGCCATGGACCAAATGTACAGGTAGGATCTCCGCTGAATGTATCGAGAATTAGTAGATCACCGAAAGCTTCATGAATTCGTGGCATCCAAGGGTAAATTGGTCTCGACGTAATTATCTGTTCTTTTACTTCAGCATTCTGCTTCATATAAAAAGTCCTTTGTGATAGCAACACCGACAAAGGTAGGTGTGCAGGCCACATTGAACTGCCACTATCATTTCTTCGTCTACTGTCATATATGACAGGTTCGACAAATGGTAGAAATCTCCTATTTAGGCGTTCTCTCTGGAACTCATGCTCACTCACATCCACTCAGCAATATGAGCTCTCCGATGTTTTCATGCTCTAATCCAACCCGTCGCGTCTTACAGAAGAATCGTTTTTGCCCATGGATATCAAACAGCTCTGGCTCAACGCCCAAGACCTTTGGGGTGCCCTTGACCAGCATCCGCTCGTGCATGCCAGCCTGGCACTGATGGTGTTGTTGGTCATTGCGCTGGCCCTCGGACGAGTGGCGCGCTACCTGATCCTGCACGCCAGCAAAATACTGGGCCGTCAGCCGGCGCTGCACTGGATCAACGATTTGCGTCACAACAAGGCCTTTCATCGACTCGCGCAGATCACGCCGTCGCTGGTGATCCAGTTCGGCCTGCACCTGGTACCGGAGCTGAGTAAAACCGCGATGGTATTTCTCGGCAATGTGGCGCTGGCGTTCACCATTCTGTTCCTGCTGCTGTCGATCGCGGCCCTGCTCAATGCCCTGCTGGACATCTATGCCCGCACCGAACACGCCCGCACGCGCTCGATCAAAGGCTATGTGCAACTGGCGAAAATGGTGTTGTACGTGTTTGGCGCGATCATCATCGTCGCCACATTGATCGACCGTTCGCCGCTGTTGCTGCTATCGGGCCTGGGCGCCATGTCGGCGGTGATCCTGTTGGTCTACAAGGACACCCTGCTGTCGTTCGTCGCCAGCGTGCAGCTGACCAGCAACGACATGCTGCGGGTCGGCGACTGGATCGAGATGCCACAGGTCGGTGCCGATGGCGATGTAGTGGACATCACGCTGCATACGGTCAAGGTGCAGAACTTTGACAAGACCATTGTTTCGATCCCGACCTGGCGTCTGATGTCCGAATCATTCAAGAACTGGCGCGGCATGCAACAGTCCGGTGGCCGGCGGATCAAGCGCAGCCTGTTCATTGACGCCAGTGGCGTGCGGTTCATCCGCAATGATGAGGAGCTGAAGCTGTCCCAGGTGCATCTGCTGACTGACTACATCAGCCGTAAACAGGCCGAACTCAAGGCCTGGAACGAAGCCCAGGGCAATGTCGCGGCGATGTCGGCCAACCGCCGGCGCATGACCAATATCGGCACTTTTCGCGCCTATGCACTGGCGTATCTGAAGAGCCACCCGGAGGTCCAGCCGAACATGACCTGCATGGTTCGGCAAATGCAGACCACGGCGCAGGGCATACCGCTGGAAATCTACTGCTTCACCCGCACCACGGCGTGGGCCGATTACGAGCGGATTCAGGGGGATATTTTCGATTACCTGCTGGCGGTGTTGCCGGAGTTTGGGTTGAGCCTTTATCAGCAGCCGAGTGGGACAGATCTTCGCGCCGGACTTTTGCCGGCGGTGTTGGGCGCGAGCCACATCCCCGAGCCGGAAAAACACGTCATGTAACACCGCAATCCCTGTAGGAGCGAGCTTGCTCCCACATGGGCTTAGTGTGCGATTGCTGGTTGGCGTACACCCAACCGGCTAATCCACACCGCCATCAGAATCACCGAACCACCCAGCAACAACCGACCCAGCTCTTCATGCTGATTCCAGATCAGCAGGTTAATCAGCAGCCCCACCGGCACATGCAGGTTGTTCATCACCGCCAGCGTCCCGCCGTTGACCAGACACGCGCCCTTGTTCCACCAGTACAACCCCAACGCGGTCGAGACCAGGCCGAGGAACAGCAGCACGCCCCATTGCAGCGGTGCTTCAGGCAGGAAGTTCTGTTTGCCGAACAGCAGGAACGCCGGCAACGCCACCGCCAATGCGCCCAGGTAGAAATAACCGAAGCGCCGGTAATGCGGCAGATCGCTTGGATGACGCGCCACCAGGTGTTTATAAAGCACCTGCCCGGCGGCGTAGGTGAAGTTGGCCAGCTGCAGCAACAGGAACCCCATGAAGAAATCCGGGTTGATCCGGTCGAAGCGAATCACCGCCGCGCCCATTACCGCCACCAATGCCGCCACCAACGCCCATGGATTGAAGCGCCGGTTCAGCGCGTCTTCGATCAGGGTCACGTGCAGCGGCGTGAGGATGGTGAACAGCAGCACTTCCGGTACCGTCAGCACGCGAAAGCTCAGGTACAGACAGACGTAGGTCACACCGAACTGCAACGCACCGATCAGCAACATGCCGCGCATGAACGCAGGCTCCACCGAACGCCAGCGGGTCAGCGGGATAAACACCAGTCCCGCCAGCAGCACGCGTATCAGCACTGCGAAGTAACTGTCGACATGACCGGCCAGGTATTCGCCGATCAGACTGAAGGAAAACGCCTGGATCAGCGTGACAAAAAGTAGATAGCCCATGCTCGCCTCGTTTCGAATGGCGGCGAAGATAACGGGTTTTGCCAGTTATCGCGAACAGTCAACCGATACAAAATCCCAGGCAAAAAAAAGCCCGATCTCGCTAAAGCGTTCAATCGGGCTAGAGCACTCAGGTGCAACAAGTGCAAAGGGAGGTTCGATGCGCGTGCAGGCTTGAAGGGTTGCGCGCCAGGTCACTAGACCATCCGGTGATTATCTGGCGATTAACGGCTCAGGCCACCTGGGAAAGCTTGGCGTTCGCCTGGTTCAGGCCTTTCTCCTGGAAGTCGCCGCCCAGGTTCATGCCTTCGGCGTGGATGAACGTCACGTCGTGGATGCCGATGAAGCCCATGACCTGACGCAGGTAGGGTTCCTGGTGATCCGCGGTACTGCCGGCGTAGATCCCGCCGCGAGCCGTCAGGACATAAGCGCGCTTGCCACTGAGCAAACCCTGCGGGCCGGTTTCGGTGTACTTGAAGGTCACACCGGCACGCAGCACATGGTCGAGCCAGGCTTTGAGGGTGCTCGGGATGGCGAAGTTGTACATCGGCGCGGCCATCACCAGCACGTCGGCGGCGAGCAACTCGTCCGTCAGCTGGTTGGAGCGTTCCAGGGAAATCTGTTCGATGTCGCTGCGCTGATCGGCGGGTTTCATCCAGCCGCCCAACAAGCTGATGTCCAGATGCGGCACCGGGTTGACGGCCAGGTCACGAACGGTGATCTGGTCGCCGGGGTGAGCGGCTTGCCACTGGCTGATGAAGGTCTGGGTCAGTTGACGGGAAACCGAATCTTGCTGACGGGCACTGCTTTCGATGATCAGAACGCGGGACATGGGCTGTAGCCTCCATCTGAGAATGCTGTAAGTCGATGGAGTGAAGGTTAAACAGAGTTATATCGATTAAAAAGCGCAAATAACTGCTATAACCGATCAAGAAATTCGTTTATAAGCGGAGCATCAGCGATTGGCGTGCTCCGCTGGATGTCATTTCGGCTTGCAGGTCATGGTGATGTACAGCTTGATGATCTTGCGGTTGAACTTGGCTGAAAGATCCGCGCTTCTACCCGCGTCGAGATTGACTCTGCGGGTTTTTGGCGATTCAGGACCGTTGCGAAACACCACCGCGCATTCGGCAGCGGTGTCGCCGTAGTTGTTCACGGTGATCGAGCCCATGTCGTAATCGGAGGCGTAGGTGGTGTAGTCGATCTTCAGTCCATTGAGCTCTTTCTGTACGTCGATCGGATAAGCAAACGCAGTCAGGGGCATCATCGCCAGTAACACACTACAGATTTTTTTCATTCAGCAGTCTCCAATAAGAACTGCGCAGCTTAGGACAACAGGAGCCCATCATGAAAGCGCCCCGCGTGACCCTTGATCAATGGCGAACGCTTCAAGCCGTGGTCGACCACGGCGGCTTCGCCCAGGCCGCCGAAGCGCTGCACCGCTCGCAATCGTCGGTCAGCTACACCGTGGCGCGCATGCAAGACCAGCTCGGCGTGCCGTTGTTGCGCATCGACGGGCGCAAAGCGGTACTCACCGAGGCTGGCGGCGTGTTGTTGCGCCGCTCCCGGCAGCTGGTGAAACAGGCCAGTCAGCTCGAAGACCTGGCCCATCACATGGAGCAAGGCTGGGAAGCCGAAGTGCGCCTGGTGGTCGATGCCGCCTACCCGAGCGCCCGTCTCGTCCGCGCGCTGACCGCGTTCATGCCGCAAAGCCGTGGCTGCCGCGTGCGTCTGCGTGAAGAGGTGCTGTCGGGTGTGGAGGAGGTCCTGCTCGAAGGTGTGGCCGACCTGGCCATCAGCGGTTTCAGCATTCCCGGTTACCTGGGCGCGGAATTGAGCGACGTCGAGTTCGTCGCGGTCGCCCATCCGGAACACCCCCTGCACCGCCTCAACCGCGAACTGAATTTCCAGGACCTGGAAAGCCAGCTGCAAGTGGTCATCCGCGACTCCGGGCGCCAGCAACCGCGGGACGTCGGCTGGCTCGGTGCCGAACAACGCTGGACCGTCGGCAGCCTGGCCACCGCCGCCACTTTCGTCGGCAGCGGCCTGGGGTTCGCCTGGTTGCCAAGGCACATGATTGAACGGGAACTCAAGGAAGGTACTCTCAAGCTGCTACCGTTGGACCAGGGCGGCAGCCGCAACCCGAGTTTTTACCTGTACTCGAACAAAGACAAACCGCTCGGCCCGGCGACGCAGATTCTTATCGAGCTGCTGCGCACGTTCGACACCGCACCACTGGACGCACCGTTCGCCGCCCCAGAACAAGCCTGACACGGAGGTAACGCATGGCCTACTTCGAACACGAAGGTTGCAACCTGCACTATGAGGAATATGGCCACGGCACGCCGTTGCTGCTGGTCCACGGCCTGGGTTCCAGTACCCTGGACTGGGAAGAACAGATCCCGACGCTGGCCGCCCGCTACCGGGTGATCGTCCCGGATGTGCGCGGCCACGGGCGCTCGGACAAACCCCGCGAGCGCTACAGCATCGCCGGGTTCAGCGCCGACCTGGTGGCGCTGATGGAGCACTTGAACCTGGAGCCCGCCCATTACGTAGGGTTGTCGATGGGTGGCATGATCGGCTTTCAACTGGGTGTGGATCAGCCGCAATTGCTCAAGAGCCTGTGCATCGTCAATAGCGCACCCGAGGTCAAGTTGCGCAGCCGCGACGATTACTGGCAGTGGTTCAAGCGCTGGAGCCTGATGCGTGTACTCAGTCTTCACACCATCGGCAAGGCCCTGGGTGGCAAACTGTTCCCCAAACCCGGGCAGGACGATTTGCGACAAAAGATGGCCGAGCGCTGGGCAAAAAACGACAAACATGCTTATCTCGCCAGCTTCGATGCCATTGTTGGCTGGGGGGTTCAGGAACGACTGTCGAAGGTCACCTGTCCAACCCTCATCGTCAGCGCCGACCGCGACTACACGCCGGTCGCGTTGAAGGAAAACTACGTAAGACTGCTGCCGAATGCGCGGCTGGCAGTGATCGCCGATTCGCGTCACGCCACCCCGCTGGACCAGCCCGAACGCTTTAACCAGACGCTGCTGGAGTTTCTCACCGCAGTCGACACCACCCATCAGGATCACTGACCCATGCTGAAAAAAATCGCCCTAGTCGCTGGCTCCGTTCTGTTTGCCGCCAACCTGATGGCGGCAACGCCTGCCAAGGCGCCGCACGTACTACTGGACACCACCAACGGCCAGATCGAAATCGAACTGGACCCGGTCAAGGCCCCGATCAGTACCAAGAACTTCCTTGAGTACGTGGACAGCGGCTTCTACAACAACACGATTTTCCACCGCGTGATTCCGGGCTTCATGGTCCAGGGTGGCGGTTTCACTCAACAGATGCAGCAAAAAGAAACCAAGGCGCCGATCAAGAACGAGCACAAGAACGGCCTGGTCAACGTTCGTGGCACCTTGTCCATGGCCCGTACTTCGGTACCTGACTCGGCCACCAGCCAGTTCTTCATCAACGTCAAGGACAACGATTTCCTCGACCAGGGTGATGGTTACGCGGTATTCGGCAAAGTGGTCAAGGGCATGGACGTGGTGGACATCATCGTCAACTCGCCCACCACCGTGCGTAGCGGCATGAAGGATGTGCCCGCCGACCCTGTGTTCATCAAGTCGGCCAAGCGCATCGACTGAGACTAAGCTGGACAAGGATGTCCGAGCCGTTGCCGGTGTTGCCGGCAACGCTCAAACCGTTTGAAGGAGAGCCCGTTCGCGGGTGAATAACCGATGCTTTATCGCCGTTTTGAAAAACTGATCGACGTATTCCGCGACGCCCCGACAGCCGCACCGCCGGATCGGGTCCTGCCTTTCTATACCTACTACCTCAAGCAGGTCTGGCCGAGTTTCGCCGCCCTGCTGTTCGTCGGCCTGTTCGGCGCATTGATCGAAGTGGCGCTGTTCAGCTACCTGAGCCGCATCATCGACCTGGCCCAAGGCACGCCAAACGTCGACTTCTTCAAGGAACACGGTCTCGAACTGACCTGGATGGTGGTAGTGGCGCTGTTCCTGCGTCCGCTGTTCGTCGGTCTTCATGACCTGCTGGTGCACCAGACCCTGAGCCCCAGTATGACCAGCCTGATCCGCTGGCAGAACCACAGCTACGTGCTCAAGCAGAGCCTGAATTTTTTCCAGAACGACTTCGCCGGTCGTATCGCCCAACGCATCATGCAGACCGGCAACTCCCTGCGCGATTCGGCGGTGCAGGCGGTGGACGCGCTGTGGCATGTGCTGATCTACGCCATCAGCTCGCTGGTGCTGTTCGCCGAAGCCGACTGGCGCCTGATGATCCCGCTGCTGACCTGGATCATCGCCTTCATCAGCGCGCTCTACTACTTCGTGCCACGGGTCAAGGAACGTTCGGTGGTGTCCTCCGACGCGCGCTCCAAACTCATGGGGCGGATCGTCGACGGCTACACCAACATCACCACCCTGAAGCTGTTTGCCCACACCCATTTCGAGCAGCAGTACGCCCGCGAAGCGATCAAGGAGCAAACCGAAAAAGCCCAACTGGCCGGCCGTGTCGTCACCAGCATGGACGTGGTCATCACCAGCATGAACGGCTTGCTGATCGTCTGCACCACCGGCCTGGCCCTGTGGCTGTGGACACAGTCGCTGATCACCGTGGGCGCCATTGCCCTGGCCACCGGGCTGGTGATCCGCATCGTCAACATGTCCGGCTGGATCATGTGGGTGGTCACCGGCATCTTCGAAAACATCGGTATGGTCCAGGACGGGTTGCAAAGCATTTCGCAGCCGGTCAGTGTCACCGACCGTGACCAGGCCAAGCCGCTGGCGGTGGCCCGTGGTGAAGTGCGTTTCGACAATGTGGATTTCCACTACGGCAAACAGAGCGGGATCATCGGCGGACTCAACTTGACGATTAAACCTGGCGAGAAGATCGGCCTGATCGGTCCGTCCGGCGCGGGCAAGTCGACCTTGGTCAATCTGCTGCTGCGCCTCTACGACGTTGAGGGCGGGCGCATCCTCATCGATGGCCAGAACATTGCCGACGTCAGCCAGGAAAGCCTGCGCGAACGCATCGGCATGATCACCCAGGACACCTCGCTGCTGCATCGCTCGATCCGCGATAACTTGTTGTACGGCAAACCCGACGCCACCGATGCCGAACTCTGGGAAGCGGTGCACAAGGCCCGGGCCGACGGGTTCATCCCGCTATTGTCGGACGCTGAAGGCCGCAGCGGTTTCGATGCCCACGTCGGGGAACGCGGGGTGAAGCTTTCCGGCGGCCAGCGCCAGCGCATCGCCATCGCCCGCGTGCTACTCAAGGACGCGCCGATCCTGATCATGGACGAGGCTACGTCGGCACTGGATTCGGAGGTTGAAGCGGCCATTCAGGAAAGCCTGGAAACCCTGATGCAGGGCAAGACCGTGATCGCCATCGCCCACCGGCTCTCGACCATCGCCCGGATGGACCGGCTGGTGGTGCTGGAGAATGGCAAGATCGCCGAGACCGGCACTCACGCCGAGCTGCTGGCCCATGGCGGTTTGTATGCGCGGTTGTGGCAGCACCAGACGGGCGGGTTTGTCGGGATCGACTAAGTTTCAGGTCCACGTCCCTGTAGGAGCGAGCATGCTCCGGGCGGCGCTCCGACGATGGTCGTCAACGATGACGCGGGGTGCCTGACACCCTGTGGTGATCTCGAGTTCATCGCGAGCATGCTCGCTCCTACAGGGGACTGGCGTTCAAGCTTGGCGATAAGGCAAGGCTGTCCTCGCATCCTCGGCATAGGCCAGCACACCCAGGCGCTCCTGGTGGAGGAAGTCCTTGACCGCGGCTTTCAACCCAGGATGGCGCAGGTAGTGCCAGGAATGGGTGATCACCGGTTCAAACCCGCGAATCAACTTGTGTTCGCCCTGGGCTCCGGCATCAAAGCGCTGATAACCGTTGGCAATCGCGTAGTCCATGCCCTGGTAGAAACACGTCTCGAAATGCAGGCGATCGAACTCCGCCAGGCAGCCCCAATAACGACCGTAGAAACTGTCGCCGCCGACCAGGCTGAAAGCCATCGCCACGGGACGTGAGCCTTGTTTGGCCAACACTACTCGAATCGCCTGTGGCATGCGTTCGGCCAACAGGCTGAAAAACTCCCGCGTCAGATAAGGTCGTTGCCGGCGAACTGCGTAAGTGTTGGCGTAGCAGGCGTAGACGAAATCCCACAGCGACTCAGTCAATTCCCGGCCTTCGAGCCATTCAAAATCGATACCCTGCCCCGCCACTTGCTCGCGTTCCTTGCGCATCTGCTTGCGCTTGCGTGAACTGAGTACGTCGAGAAAATCCTGGAAATCCCGATAGCCACGGTTCTGCCAGTGATACTGACAGCCGATGCGTTGCAGCCAGCCAGGTTGTTCGGCCAGTGCGGCGTCGGTGAACGGATCGCTGAAGTTGATATGGGCACTGGAGAGTTGTTCGATCTCCAGGTAGCCCGGCAGACTCTTGAGTAATTCGAAACCGTCTTCGACCCTGGCCGCCAGCAAACGCGGGCCGCTGACCGGGCTGAACGGCACGGCAGTCAGCAGTTTGGGGTAGTAATCGATCCCCGCACGCTCACAGGCATCAGCCCAGGCGTGATCGAACACATACTCGCCGTAGGAATGCCATTTGCGGTAGCTGGGCAACGCAGCGATCAGTCGATCGCCTTCGACGTGTAGCAAATGTTCGGGTTGCCAGCCGGAATGGGGGCCGACACTGCCACTGTCTTCCAACGCGCCGAGAAACCCATGACGCAGAAATGGCTGATTCTCGGGTACCAGCGCGTCCCACGTTTGCGGCTCGATTTCGGACAGACTTTGCAGGCGTTGCAACGGCATCACCATTCTCACTCTTCATGGCGTGAAAGCCCCGCGAGTATCGCCTATTGGTGCGCTTTGCACACGGGCGTTTGGACGACAGCGCTCTAGATCAATAGTTCGCAACGACTTTGTATCGTCACAGACATGCCATCATCTTGCCACCGCACTGTCATAAACCATCGCGATACTGGCGCCTGTTTTTAGAGCGCCGGGTTATATCCGGCCACTGTTTTCCGTCCACTCCATGGTCGGTTGTGCCCAGGATGGTCCAGCCATCCACTCTCATCTTCGGAGATTGATATGCGTCTTGCTTCCACGAAAACTGCGGCGGCCTTGTGTGGCGGCCTGCTGCTGGCCATGAGTGTTCCGGCCAGCGCCGCAGTCGACGCCAAACTGCTCGACATGCTCAAGGCTAACGGCTCGATTACCAACGCCCAGTACAGCGAATTGCAAGCCGAACTGGCAAGGGATCAGAAAGACCAGCAAATCGCCCGTCAGGCTCAGCAAGAGACCAACGAGCAGATCGCGGCCACCGCGAAGAAAACCAATGAGCTGAGCACCTTCGACCAGAAACTGGCGTGGGCTGCCAAGACCCAATTCAAGGGCGACGTGCGTTTCCGTCAGGAAAACGTTCACAACGATGGTGTTTCCAACAACAAAGACAGCGATCGCCAGCGCATTCGTGCCCGCCTGGGTGCGTTCAGCGAAATCAACCCGCAAGTGGACACCGGCATCCGTATTGCCACCGGCAGCAGCGACGACGCTCGCTCCACCAACCAGGACCTGAACAACTACTTCGACAAGAAGCAGATCTGGCTGGACCTGGGTTATGTCGATTACCACCCCAACGCCATCAAGAACCTGCACGTGATCGGCGGCAAGATGCTGCAACCGTGGGTGAGCATGGGCGACATCATCTGGGATAGCGATATCAACCCCGAAGGCCTGGCCCTGACTTACAAATACCCGCTGGGCAACACCGAACTGTTCGGTAGTGCCGGTCACTACACCCTCAAGGACAACGTCGACGGCGAAGGCGTGCAATTCAAGCACGACCTGCGTCTGTACGCTGGTCAGTTGGGTGCGCGTTTCGCCATTACCGACAACCTGAAAATGACCGTGGGCGGCAGCCTCTACAACTACGACAACGACGAAGACAGCACCTGCACCGCGACCACCTCGCCATGCGCACTGGCCGTCAACGGTAACAGCCCGGGCGAAGAGTTCCGTCTGTGGGAAGGTTTCAGCCAGATCGACATCGGCGGCCTGCCAATGCCGCTGTCGCTGTACGGCCAGTACGTACACAACGCCGAAGCCAGCAACGATCGGGACACTGGCTGGCTGGCCGGCGTCAAGACCAAGATCTACGGCTTCGGCCTGGACTACAACTACCGCGACGTGCAGCAGAACGCGGTGGTGGGTGCCTTCACCGACTCTGACTTCGCCAACGGCTTCACCGGTTCGCGCGGCAGCAAGCTGAAAGTCAGCTACGAGCTCGACAAGAACTTCACCCTGGGTGCGACGTACTTCATGGCGAACTCCGACTACACCAACGCCAGCGTCAACCTGAAAGACTCCGACATCAACACCCTGCAACTGGATGCCGAAGCGAAGTTCTGATTTACCCCGCTACACGACTCCGGCAAGGATGCCTGAGTTGCTTTTACAAACTCGCGTTGCTGTATCGGTCCCCATCATCCGTCCGATACAGCAACGCGAGTTTTTTCTGCGCAAAAAAAGATCGCAGCCTGCGGCAGCTCCTACAGGGGATTACGTAATCCTGTAGGAGCTGCCGCAGGCTGCGATCTTTTCAAGCCGCGAAATCAGCGTTTGCGCAACAGCACGCTACCAATCGAATAACCCGCGCCGAACGAGCTGAGCACCGCCAGCGAGCCGGCGGTCAGATCGTCCTGGTGCTTGTGGAACGCAATCACCGAACCTGCCGAGCTGGTGTTGGCATAGGTATCGAGAATTACCGGCGCTTCCTGCTCGGTGGCTTCACGGCCCAGCAGCTTCTTGACGATCAGGTGGTTCATGCTGAGGTTGGCCTGGTGCAGCCAGAAGCGCTTCACGTCGTTGACGTTGAGTTGATTCTCTTCCAGATGCGCAGCGATCAGCTCGGCGACCATCGGGCAGACTTCCTTGAACACCTTGCGGCCTTCCTGCACAAACAGTTTGTCCTTGGCACCGATGCCCTCTTCCCCTGCGCGGTTGAGGAAGCCGAAGTTGTTGCGGATGTTGTTGGAGAACTTGGTCAGCAGCTTGGTGCTGACAATGTCGAACTGGTGACTGGAGGTGGCCAGGTCGGCGCGCTCGATGATCACCGCGGTCGCGGCATCGCCGAAGATGAAGTGGCTGTCGCGGTCGCGGAAGTTCAGGTGACCGGTGCAGACTTCCGGGTTGACCATCAGGATCGCCCGGGCCTGGCCCAGCTGGACGCTGTTGGCGGCGGCCTGGATGCCGAAGGTGGCCGAGGAACACGCCACGTTCATGTCAAAACCGAAACCCTGGATGCCCAGCGCTTCCTGGACTTCGATGGCAATGGCCGGGTAGGCGCGTTGCAGGTTGGAGCAGGCGACGATCACGCCGTCGATGTCCGCGGCGGTTTTGCCGGCACGTTGCAAGGCTTGTTCGGCTGCGCCGATGGCCATCTGGCAAAGCACCGACCAATCGTCGTTGGAACGCTCCGGCAGGCGTGGCGCCATGCGTTGCGGGTCGAGGATGCCCTCCTTGTCCATGACAAAGCGGCTTTTGATACCGGAGGCTTTCTCGATGAACGCTGCGCTGGACTCGGTCAACGCCTCGACTTCACCGCGGGCAATAGCCTGGGCGTTGTCGGTGTTGAATTGAGCTACATAAGCATTGAAAGACTGCACCAGCTCTTCGTTGGAGATGCTGTTGGCCGGGGTGTAGAGGCCGGTGCCGCTGATGACGACGTTATGCATGGTCGTGTCTCTAATCTGTTCAAACAGAAAGCATTGGTACAGGCGTACCAACACACAAAGGGTCTATTTCCATCCGGGGGGACGCAAACCTGGCATCGCTTTATTCCGACACGAGACCTGGCCGAAGGCTGTGGGTCACGAAACCGGCGTTTATGGTCGCGAAGTTTGCCATAAACCTTGGGTTTCCGCCCCTTTTGCGAGAACAATTACATCCCCTGTCGGAGCTTGTGTGGCGAGGGGATTTAGCGAAACGTCGCACCGCCCCGTTCGGCTGCGAAGCAGTCGTAAAACCAGCGCACTCGTTGTAACTGATACATCGAGTACGGAGGTTTTGGGGCGGCTCCGCCACCCAGCGGGGATAAATCCCCTCGCCACAAAAAGCCAATTCCCACAGGGTCAGGGCTCGACTTGCGACCACTGTTTGTTCAGGCGCTTGTCGGAGATCGGCACCTTGGTCCCCAGCTGCTGGGCAAACAGCGAAACCCGGTATTCCTCCAGCCACCAGCGATACAGCTCCAGCTGCGGATCGCGCTTGCCTTCCTGGGCGTGTTTGTTGGCGCGGGTCTGGTATTGCGTCCAGAGGCCGGACAACTCGCCGCTCCAGACCCGATCCCTTTGCACCTGGGCGCCGATTTTTTCGAAACGCTGTTCGATGGCCTTGAGGTAGCGCGGCAGTTCCTTGAGCCACTGCATCGGCGTTTCCCGGACAAACCCCGGATACACCAGATGGCTGAGCTGCTGCTTGATGTCGTTCAGGGCCACGGCTTGCGCCAGGTCGATCTTGCCCTTGAAGCGTTTTTGCAGGCCGTGCCAGTGCTTGAGGATTTCCAGGGTCAGCCTGGCCACGCGTTCGGCATGTTCGGTCCAGGCGCCGCGCTTGCGTTCAGCCAACGATGCCAACCCGGCGCCGTCGCGTGGCAAGGGGTCTTCACCGTCGAGGATGCAGCTGTCGAGGCTGGCCAACAGTATGTCTTCGACCAGTGCATCGACACGCCCCAAGTCGCGATACAGCAGGCCCAGTTCGGTCAGGCCCGGCAACTTGCCGCGCAGGAACTTCGCCGGTTCCGCCAGTTGTTGCATCAGCAAGCGCTGCAGGGCGCGGCGATGTTGGAACTCGGCTTCGGCCGGTGTCGAGAAACGTCCTTCCTTGACCGTCCCCGCCTCTTCCACCAGCGCCGGATAGACCGTCATCGACAAACCGGCGATCTTCTGCTGGGTTTTCTCGGCGACGGCGGCAAACACTTTCGGTTCGACCGGCTGCTGGCTTTTCGCGGTTTGCGGCACGGCCAGGGCGGCCTGACTGGCCTCGGCGAAACGGGCAGTCAGCTCGGCCAGGTCGCGCCCTTCGCCGAGGAACTTGCCCTGGGCGTCGACGATTTCCAGGTTCATCCGCAGATGGCTTTCGACCTGCTGCGCCGCCTCGCTCCAGGCTTCATCGCTGACACGGGCGCCGGTCATGCGCAGCAACTCGCGACCCAAGGCCTGGGGCAACGAGCCTTCAGCGAAGGTTATGCGCTGTAACGCGGCTTTGACAAAATCCGGCACCGGCACGAAATTCTTGCGCAAGGCCTTGGGCAGGTTGCGCACCAGCGCAATGCACTTGGCTTCGATCACCCCCGGCACCAGCCACTCCAGGCGTTCCGGCGGCAGCATCGGCAACAGCGGTGCCGGTACACGCAGGGTCACGCCGTCGCGCGGATGGTTCGGTTCGAAGTGGTAGCTCAGGGCCAGTTCCAGGTCGCCGATGTGCAGCGTGTCCGGATAATGCTGGGCGGTGACTTCACTGGCTTCGCGGGCCAGCACGTCTTCTTCGCGCATGATCAGCAGTTGCGGGTCTTTCTGACTGTTGATCCGATACCAGCTGTCGAAGGTCGCGGTCTGGTGGATCTCTGCTGGCAACCGCGCATCGTAGAAAGCGTAGAGGGTTTCTTCGTCCGCCAGAATGTCCCGTCGACGGGCCTTGGCTTCCAGTTCGTCGAGTTGTTCCAGCAACTGCTTGTTGGCCGTCAGGCACTTGGCTTTCGACTGAATCTCGCCTCGCACCAATGCTTCACGGATGAACAGCTCACGGGACACCACCGGATCGACCGGACCGTAATGCACCGGCCGGCGGCCGACCACGATCAGCCCGAACAGGGTGATCTGCTCGAATGCCACGACCTGGCCACGCTTCTTCTCCCAATGGGGTTCGAAGTGGTTTTTCTTGATCAGGTGCCCGGCCAGCGGCTCGATCCAGTCGGCATCTATCTTGGCCACCATCCGTGCATACAGCTTGGTGGTTTCCACCAGTTCGGCGGTCATCAGCCATTGCGGGCGCTTCTTGCCGATACCCGACGACGGGTGAATCCAGAAACGTCGCTGACGCGCGCCGAGGTAATCGCCGTCTTCGGTTTTCTGGCCGATCTGGCTCAGCAACCCCACCAGCACCGCTTTATGCAGCTTCGGATAGTCCGCCGGCTCTTTATTGAGGCTTAACTGCATGTCGCGGCAGATCAGGCTCAACTGACGGTGGGAATCACGCCATTCGCGCAGACGCAAATAATTCAGGAAATTCTTGCGGCACCAATTGCGCAGCGGGCTCGCAGTCAGCGCCTGGCGCTGCTCTTCGAAACCGCGCCACAGGTTGACCAGCCCGGCGAAGTCCGAGTCGGTGTCCTTCCATTGCGCGTGGGCCTGATCCGCCGCTTGCTGGCGCTCTGGCGGACGTTCGCGCGGATCCTGGATCGACATGGCGCTGGCGACGATCAGCACTTCCTGCAGGCTGCCGAGTTTCGCCGCTTCCAGCAGCATGCGGCCCATGCGCGGGTCCACCGGCAGTCGCGCCAATTGGCGACCGAGCGGGGTCAATTGGCTATTGCGGTCCACTGCCGAGAGTTCTTGCAGCAGGTTGAAACCGTCGCTGATCGCCTTGCCGTCCGGCGGCTCGATAAACGGGAACGCGGTGATTTCGCCAAGGCGCAGATGCAGCATCTGCAAAATAACGGCGGCGAGGTTGGTCCGCAGGATTTCCGGATCGGTGAATTCCGGGCGCCCGAGGAAATCCTCTTCGCTGTAAAGGCGCACACAAATGCCCGGCTCGACCCGTCCGCATCGGCCTTTACGCTGGTTGGCGCTGGCCTGGGAAACAGCTTCGATGGGCAGGCGCTGGACCTTGGCGCGGTAGCTGTAGCGACTGATGCGCGCGGTGCCGCTGTCGATCACGTAACGGATGCCCGGCACGGTCAGCGAGGTTTCCGCAACGTTGGTCGCCAGCACCACGCGACGGCCCGGGTGCGACTGGAAAATCCGCTGCTGCTCGGCCGGCGACAGGCGCGCGTACAACGGCAGAATCTCGGTGTGCTTGAGCTGGGCCTTGCGCAGCATGTCGGCGGCGTCGCGAATCTCGCGCTCGCCGGGCAAGAACACCAGCACGTCACCGGGGCTGCGACGTTCGCTGCGCTCATAGGCGGCAATTTCGTCGAGGGTGGCGAGGATCGCCTGATCCACGGTCAAGTCGTCCTCGACACGGTTGCCCTCCTCGTCCTGTTCCAGGGTCAGCGGGCGATACCAGGTGTCCACCGGAAAAGTACGGCCGGACACTTCGACAATCGGCGCATCGTCGAAATGTTTGGAGAAGCGCTCCAGGTCGATGGTCGCCGAGGTGATGATGACTTTCAGGTCTGGACGACGCGGCAGCAGGGTTTTCAGGTAACCGAGCAGAAAATCGATGTTAAGGCTGCGTTCGTGGGCTTCGTCGACGATGATGGTGTCGTAGCGTTCCAGATAACGGTCGTTCTGGGTTTCCGCCAGCAGGATGCCGTCGGTCATCAGTTTGATCAGGGTATTGGAATCGCTCTGATCCTCGAACCGCACCTGATAACCGACCAGGGCGCCCAACGGCGTGCCGAGTTCTTCGGCCACCCGGGCGGCCACGCTGCGTGCAGCAATCCGCCGCGGTTGGGTGTGGCCGATCAGGCCATGTTGGCCGCGCCCGATTTCCAGGCAGATCTTCGGTAACTGGGTGGTTTTACCCGACCCGGTTTCGCCGGCAATGATCAGCACCTGATGCTGTTGCAGGGCCTTCTTGATTTCGTCGCGCTTGGCGGCGATTGGCAGGCTGTCGTCGTAACGAATCACCGGCAGGCTGGCCTTGCGTGCCAGCACCTGGTCACAGGACGCCTGCATCCGCGCCACCCACTGGGCCAGTTTGGCCTCGTCGGGTTTCTTGCGCAGCTCAAGCAACTGCCGCCGCAGCCGGTGGCGGTCGGCGAGCATGGCGTGATCGAGGTTTTTCAGCAGTTTGTCGATGGAGGGCGATTCGTCGGTCATCGGGTACGCAATTCAGTCGTCTAGTGGCGCAAGGGGGCGGATTGTCGCAGATTTGGTTGCGTCCCGACGAATGCAACCTGCTTTTGTGGCGAGGGGATTTATCCCCGTTGGGTGGCGAAGCCGCCCTAAAACCAGCACAATCGGTGTGTCAGTAACACCGAGCGTGCTGGCTTTACGACTGCTTCGCAGCCGAACGGGGATGAATCCCCTCGCCACAGAGTGTTCACTCAGGTTCGCTATTCGCTATCCAGACCCTTGCGGCGATAGGGGAATACATCGATTACCTTGCCGGCGCGAATGGCCTCTTGCAGGCTCTTCCAGTAATCGGCGTTGTACAACTCGCCATGCAGTTGATCAAACAACTTGCGCTGCCCCGAATCAGCAAATAGAAACGGCGGGAACTCCTCAGGGAACACATCCAGCGGCCCGATCGAATACCAAGGCTCAGAGGCCATCTCATCTTCCGGCGTACGCGGCTGCGGAATGTGGCGGAAGTTGGCTTCAGTCAGGAAGCAGATCTCGTCATAGTCATAAAACACCACCCGCCCATGACGCGTGACGCCGAAGTTCTTGAGCAGCATGTCACCGGGAAAGATGTTCGCCGCCGCCAGTTGCTTGATCGCCAGGCCGTAATCCTCCAGGGCCTCGCGCACTTGCGCCTCGTTGGCGTTTTCCAGGTACAGGTTCAGCGGCGTCATCCGCCGCTCGGTCCAGCAGTGACGGATCAGCACCGTGTCGTCTTCCACCGACACTGTGGACGGCGCGACTTCCAGCAGTTCCTCCAGGCACGCCGGGGCGAACTTGCTCAGCGGGAAGCGGAAGTCGGCAAACTCCTGGGTGTCGGCCAGGCGCCCGACACGGTCGACGCTCTTCACCAGCCGGTACTTCTCGATCACCGTGGCGCGGTCGACGTTTTTCGACGGCGAGAAGCGGTCCTTGATGATTTTGAACACGGTGTTGAAACCCGGCAGGGTGAACACGCTCATGACCATGCCGCGCACGCCGGGGGCCATGATGAACTGGTCATCGGTGTTGGCCAGGTGGTTGATCAGCGCCCGGTAGAACTCGGACTTGCCATGCTTGTAGAAACCGATCGAGGTGTACAGCTCGGCGATGTGCTTGCCCGGCAGGATGCGCTTGAGGAAGCCGATGAACTCCGCCGGCACCGGTACATCCACCATGAAATACGAACGGGTGAAGGAGAAGATGATCGACACATCCGCCTCGTCGGTGATCAGTGCATCGATCTGGATGCCCCGCCCCTCGAGGTGCAGCAGCGGGATCGCCAGCGGCCATTGCTCATCGGCGGTGTAGATGCGCCCCACCAGGTAGGCGCCCTTGTTACGGTAGAGCACCGAGGAAAACAGTTCGACGCTGAGTTGCGGATCCTTGCACACCCAATCCGGCAGGTTCTCGCGCAGTTGCGCTTCAAGGCGGCGCAGGTCGCCGGGCAGGTCGGCGTATTCCTCGCTGAAGCGATAATCGGAAAAGATGCTCGCCAGCATGCCCGACAGCTGGCCCTGGGGCTTGTAGGTGCGGGTTTGCGCGGCGCGGGCCCGGCGCAGGCTCGGCCGCGTGGTGTGGATGAACATGCAGCCGTCGCTGATCAGGTCATGGCTGAACAGCCCGCAGAAAATCGAGTTGTACCAGGTCTCGGACAATTCATCGTCGAAGCGCAGGTCGATCAAGGTGATGTACGCGCTCTTGACCAGCGGCCAGCAACTGACGTCCAGCGTGTCGGTGTCAAAGGCGGTGCGCAGTCGCTCCACCGTTTCACTGACTTTTTCTTCGTAGAGATTGATCCGCGCCGCCGACGCCGACTGCGTCTCCTGCCACTTGGCCTGCTCGAAGCGGGCCCGGGCGCCGTCGGTGATCTGGCGGAAATGCTCGCGGTAATCGTCAAAGCCATCGAGGATCAGGCGGGCGATGTCGGCGGCTGGCCATTGCTGCGGCATGGTGAGACCTCTGCGGGAATTCGTGAGCCCTGAGCTTAGCCAGTGAAGCGGGTGCAGGAGAAGTGTAATTTTCCAGACCAATGAAATGCTCGTTTTGCGGTTGCCATCATCCGGAGGCTCGGCAACACTCTCGCCCCCATCAAGCAAGGAACACGTCGTGAACCCCGTCGATCTATTGCGTTTACTGTCACTGGCGGCCATTTGGGGTGCGAGCTTTCTGTTCATGCGCATCATCGCCCCGGTGATTGGCACGATTCCCACGGCCTTTTTCCGCGTTTCGATCGCGGCGGTCGGGCTGCTGGTGATTCTCGGACTGATGCGCATCAGCTGGGACTTCAAGGGCAAACTCAAAACCGTGATGCTGCTCGGGGTGATCAACTCAGGGATTCCGGCAACACTCTACTCGGTGGCCGCGCAAGTGCTGCCGGCCGGTTATTCGGCGATTTTCAATGCCACCACACCGATGATGGGCGTGTTGATCGGCGGCCTGCTCTTCCATGAAAGACTCTCTGGCGCCAAGCTCGGTGGTGTGTTCCTCGGGCTGTTCGGCGTCGGCGTGCTGACCCGCGCAGGTCCGGTAGCGTTCGATCCGGAACTGTTGATGGGCGCCCTCGCCTGCCTGCTCGCCACCACCTGTTATGGCTTTGCCGGATTTCTTGCACGCCGCTGGCTCGATCAGGCCGGTGGGCTCGACAGTCGCCTGTCGGCGCTGGGCAGCATGCTCGGCGCCACGCTGTTCCTGCTGCCGTTGTTCGGCTACAGCGTGATCAGCCAGCCACCGGCGAGCTGGGGCGGCTGGAATGTCTGGTTGTCACTGTTGGGATTGGGGCTGGCGTGTACCGCGTTTGCCTACATCATCTACTTCCGCTTGCTCAGCGCGATCGGCCCGGTAAAGTCGTCGACCGTGACCTTCATGATCCCGCCGTTCGGTGTGTTGTGGGGGGCGATGTTTCTCGATGAACCGCTGTCGATGGCGCATATATATGGTGGGGTGTTGATTGCGGCGGCGTTGTGGTTGGTGTTGAAGCCGGGGGTGGTGAAGATGGCTGGCAAGTAGATTTGTGGCGCCTCAAGGGATGCAGGCATTGGGCTGATCTTTTTTGAGAGGTCGAGAAAGCAGGTCATGGAGACCTGCTTGTGCTGACTATCACCAGAGCTCGACACTCTTGGCAATGCGTTGGAAGGCGTGGCAGCATCAACCCGCTTGCAAAAGACGGTTGAGGTATTGGCCGTAACCATTTTTTGCCAAGGGTGCCGCCAGTTTTTGCAGCTGATCGGCATCAATCCATTTCTGCCGGAAGGCAATCTCTTCAGGACAAGCGACTTTAAGGCCCTGGCGACGCTCGAGCGTGGCAATGAACAGACTGGCATCGAGCAGTGAGTCGTGAGTCCCGGTATCCAGCCAGGCGTAACCGCGCCCCATGATTTCTACCGACAGACTGCCCTGTTCCAGGTAAAGACTATTGATATCGGTGATTTCCAGCTCACCACGCGCAGATGGCTTGATGCTCTTGGCCATCTCGACAACGTCCTGGTCATAGAAATACAGCCCGGTGACCGCAAAGTTCGACTTGGGCTTGAGTGGCTTTTCTTCGAGGCTGATCGCCTTGCCCTGGCCGTCGAACTCGACCACGCCGTAACGCTCCGGATCATTGACGTGATAGGCGAAGACACTCGCCCCAGCCTGACGCGCCATGGCACTTTGCAGAATATTGATGAAGTCGTGGCCGTGATAGATGTTGTCACCCAGGACCAGGGCGCTGGGGTCGTTGCCGATAAAGTCTTCGCCAATGATGAAGGCCTGCGCCAGGCCATCGGGCGAAGGCTGCACGGCATAGGAAATGTTCAGGCCCCAACGGGCGCCATCCCCCAGGAGCTGTTCGAAACGCGGAGTGTCCTGTGGCGTGGAGATGATCAGGATATCGCGAATACCCGCCAGCATCAGGGTGCTCAGTGGGTAGTAGATCATCGGCTTGTCGTAAACCGGCAGCAGCTGCTTGGAGATGGACAATGTCGCCGGATGCAGTCGAGTACCAGAGCCGCCGGCAAGGATGATGCCTTTACGATTGAGCATGTTCATTTCTCCAGTATTTCTGCGAGCATCCGTGTCACGCCAACTTTCCAGTCAGGCAAGCTCAGCGCAAAGGCCTTTTGCAGTTTTTGAGTATCGAGTCGGGAATTGCATGGCCGTCGTGCCGGCGTCGGGTACGCCTCGGTGCCGATCGCGTCGACCAAGGCCTGGGTAACCTTGAGGTTCATGCCTGCCCGCTCGGCTTGTTCGAGTACAAAACGAGCATAGCGACACCAGGTGGTTTCGCCAGTGGCGGCAAGATGGTAGATCCCGCCCAATTGTGGGTCGGCCATTACGCTACGGATGGCATGGGCGGTCACATCCGCCAGCAATTCGGCACCGGTTGGTGCGCCGAACTGGTCATCGATCACGGCCAGGCTTTCACGTTCCCGGGCCAGGCGCAGCATGGTCGTGGCAAAGTTGTTGCCCCGTGCGGAATACACCCAGCTGGTACGCAGGATCAGATGCGCACAGCCACTGGCGGCAATCGCCTGTTCGCCGGCCAGCTTACTGGCGCCATAGACACTCAATGGCGCTACCGGATCGTTTTCCTGCCAGGGCCTGTCGCCAAGCCCTGCGAACACATAATCGGTGGAGTAATGCACCAACAGTGCCTTTAGCCGTAACGCCTCTCGAGCCAGCACTGCCGGCGCATCGGCATTGACCCGATGGGCCAGTTGCGGTTCGCTTTCGGCCTTGTCGACAGCGGTGTAGGCCGCTGCGTTAACGATAACGTCAGGCGCGAAGCGCTGCACGGTCGCGGCCAGCCCCGGCAGATCATTCAGATCGCCGCAGTACTCCTGGCTTGCGGAATCCAGTGCCAACAATTCGCCAAGGGGCGCAAGGCTGCGTTGCAGCTCCCACCCCACCTGGCCATTTTTGCCGAGCAAAAGCAGTTTCATGCGCTGCGCCCGGCATAATTTTTCTCAACCCATTCGCGGTAGGCGCCGGACTGGATATTGCGCACCCAATCCTGGTTGTCCAGGTACCACTGGACGGTTTTGCGAATGCCGGTCTCGAAGGTTTCTGCCGGCTTCCAGCCCAGTTCACGTTCGAGTTTTCGGGCATCGATGGCATAACGGCGGTCGTGCCCGGGCCGATCGGTGACGTAGCTGATTTGTGCATGGTAGGGCTGGCCGTCGGCACGCGGACGCAGCTCATCGAGCAAGGCGCAGACGGTGTGCACGATCTCCAGATTGGTCTTTTCGTTCCAGCCACCGACGTTGTAGACCTCACCCACGCTGCCGGCCTCCAGCACGCGACGGATGGCGCTGCAGTGGTCCTTGACATACAACCAGTCGCGAATTTGCTGGCCATCGCCATAGACCGGCAATGCCTCGCCGGACAGCGCGTTGACGATCATCAGCGGAATCAGCTTTTCCGGAAAATGATAAGGCCCGTAGTTGTTCGAGCAGTTGGTGGTGAGTACGGGCAGGCCGTAGGTGTGATGATAGGCGCGCACCAGGTGGTCGCTGGCAGCTTTGCTGGCCGAGTAAGGGCTGTTGGGTTCATACGGGTGGCTTTCGTTGAACGCCGCTTCTTCTTTAGCCAGCGAGCCATAGACTTCGTCAGTGGAAACATGCAAGAAGCGAAAGGCTTGCCCCGCATCGGGCGCCAGGCCCTTGGTGTAGGCGCGCACGGCTTCCAGCAAGCGGAAAGTGCCAACGATGTTGGTGTCGATGAATGCTTGCGGCCCGTGGATGGAGCGATCGACATGCGACTCGGCGGCAAAATTGAGAATGGCACGGGGCCGGTGCTCTTCGAGCAAGCGCTCGACCAAGGCACTGTCACCGATATCGCCATGCACGAATACATGCTGCGCATTGCCCTTCAGGCTGCAGAGGTTATCCAGGTTGCCGGCATAGGTCAGCTTGTCCAGATTCACTACGGTTTCATCGGAGTGAGCCAGCCAATCCAATACGAAATTTGCCCCAATGAAGCCTGCACCGCCAGTTACCAGGATGGTCATGGATTCAGACCTTTTTTCAGTAAGGTTGCGAGGATCGGACCCAGGTTCTCAAAGACGGATTGCCCATTCAAACCGGCATGCTTGAAACCCGCGCAGCCCGGTTAAAACCCAATGGCGTTGCTGCCAAGGAAATTCTGTTGTGGCAAGGGTTGGATAAGGTTTTGAACATTCAGCGCACGCCAGCTCTGCGACCGGCTCTATATAGACTCCCCGACGCCCTGACGGCATTTGCGGGCGACATTCGTAATATAGCAAAGCTCCCAAAAATAAAAAAAAAGATCGCCTGATGGCGATCTGTTTTTCACCCGTGTAACCCAACATTCAGTCTTAAGGAATGCGTAACAAAGCTTTTTTAACACAAGGTGCCTGAACCATTCAGACTTCACCCAGCCGTTACTGCTGGTTCTCCTGCTCGGTAAACAAATCGCTGAACAGCATGCTCGACAGATAACGTTCACCGGAATCCGGAAGGATCACCACAATGGTCTTGCCCTGCATTTCCGGGGTCTCCGCCAGGCGTACCGCCACCGCCATCGCGGCGCCGCAGGAGATACCGCACAGGATGCCTTCTTCCTGCATCAAGCGCAGGGCCATGGCCTTGGACTCCTCGTCGGTGACCAGCTCCACCCGGTCGACAATCGACAGGTCGAGATTTTTCGGCACAAAACCGGCGCCTATGCCTTGGATCTTGTGCGGGCTCGGCTTGATTTCTTCACCAGCCAACGCCTGGGAAATCACCGGTGATACGGCGGGCTCCACCGCTACCGAGACGATAGGTTTGCCTTGGGTATTCTTGATATACCGTGAAACGCCGGTAATGGTTCCGCCTGTTCCAACACCTGCCACTAATACATCCACGGCACCGCCGGTATCGTTCCAGATCTCGGGCCCTGTGGTTTTTTCGTGGATGGCGGGGTTGGCCGGGTTGTCGAACTGCGCCGGCATGAAATAGCGCGCCGGATCACTGGCGACTATTTCCCCGGCCTTCTCGATCGCGCCTTTCATGCCCTTGGCCGGCTCGGTCAGCACCAGTTCTGCCCCCAGCGCCTTGAGTACCTTGCGGCGCTCGATGCTCATGGATGCCGGCATGGTCAGCATCAATTTGTAGCCACGTGCGGCGGCAACGAAGGCCAGGCCGATGCCGGTGTTGCCGGAAGTCGGCTCGACGATGGTCATGCCCGGCTTGAGTCTGCCTGTGCTTTCGGCGTCCCAGATCATGTTGGCGCCGATCCGGCACTTGACCGAGTAGCCGGGGTTGCGCCCCTCGATCTTGGCCAGGATGGTGACGCCGCGCGGGGCGATTCGGTTGATCTGCACCAACGGCGTATTGCCGATGGAATGGGCATTGTCAGCGAAGATACGGCTCATGGCTGGGTCCTTAACGACAGCATTGAATAGGGCATCAAGGTAAGCCTCTTGCCCGTAGGCGTCCAGTCAGGTCGAACGTCCGGTTACAAACGCAGTCAATGGTTTTAGATCGCCAGAGAATTACCACCATGAAGCGTCGTTACCGCTGGCCGTTGTGGAGCTTCGCCGGCCTCGTTGTGCTGCTGATTGCCCTGCACTTCGCCCTGCCCTACCTGGTGCGCGACTACCTGAATGACAGGTTGGCGAACATGGGCGATTACCGCGGCCAGATCACCGACGTGGACCTGGCCCTGTGGCGCGGTGCCTACAAGATCAACGGCCTGAAAATCGTCAAGGTCGAGGGCAAGGTGCCGGTTCCCTTCGTCAATGCGCCACTGATCGACCTCTCGGTCAGCTGGCATTCCCTGTGGTACGACCACGCGGTGGTCGCCGAAGTGAAGTTCGTCAAGCCTGAGGTCAACTTCGTCGATGGCGGGGCCAACAAGAAAAACTCGCAAACCGGCGAAGGCACCGACTGGCGCGCCCAACTGGGTAAATTGCTGCCGATCACCCTGAACGAAGTGCGGATCGACGATGGCAAGATCAGCTTTCGCAACTTCAACTCCAAACCACCGGTGAACATGAATGCCACCAACGTCGACGCGAGCATTTACAACCTGACCAACGTGGTCGATACCAAAGGCAAGCGCGACGCCCGCTTCGAAGGCAAGGCGCTGCTGCTGGGGCACGCCCCCCTGGAAACCACGGCCACTTTCGATCCACTGAGTAACTTCGAGGATTTCGAGTTCCGCATGCGGGCCCGGAACATTGAGCTCAAACGCATGAACGACTTCGCTTCGGCCTATGGCAAATTCGATTTCAATGCCGGCCACGGCGATGTAGTGATCGAAGCCCAAGCCAAAAAAGCCAAATTGACGGGTTACATCAAACCGCTGCTCAGGGATGTTGACGTGTTCAACTGGCAACAGGACGTGGAAAACAAGGACAAAGGGATTTTTCGTTCCATCTGGGAGGCTATCGTCGGCGGCTCCGAAACCGTGTTGAAAAACCAGGGCAAGAACCAGTTTGCGACCCGAGTCGAGCTGCGCGGCAATGTCCATCAAAAAGATATCAACGCGTTCGAGGCGTTTTTGCAGATTTTACGCAATGGTTTCATTCAGGCTTTCAATGCCCGCTATGAACGACCCAAGCCGGATGCCGATTAACGTTTGCGCGTGACGGTGTAACGACCGGTTTCTTCGGCTGCCCGTAGCGGATTGGCTTGCTGTTGCAAGAAATCCCATCCCAGGCAGGCCAGGGCCAGTGATCGCGGTACCGCCTCTCGACCACTGCTGTAGCGGCTGATGCTGCGGGCGCTGACCCCCAACGCCTCAGCGGCCTGATTCAGCGGCAATCCGGTGCGAGCGCGCCAGTCGATGAAGATTCGGGTATTTTCGTCCGAAGCGTTTTGCGCGAGGGCATCCAGATACAAGGTATCGGCACCGATTTGGATGTCCAACTCAGGCCACTCTACACACCAGCCATCATCACCTAGCGCAGCACCCTCGAAAGCGCTTCCCTGCAAGGGTTGCAAGCCCGCGAAGGCCTGCAGGTCGCGACTCAGGTCCAGGGTCAGTTGTTGACCATCGATAAACGCAAGCGCCAGCCGATAGTCCGGCAATGCCCGCACCGCCGATAGCCGTGGTCGTTTCATGGGTAACATCGTTTCCAATCCTCCAGCAATTGCGCCTGATGGGCCCTGACCCACTGCAGCGCTTCCTTGATAATCAGCGGCGGTGCCTTGCCTACCATCACTTCGACGGTTTCCAGGCTCAGCATGACGTCCAACCCGCCACCCGTCAGATGAACGTGGGGCGGCGGATGATCCTTCTCGCGCAACTGGATGCGGTACGTATCTCGAAATCGATATTTAGTAGACATGCCCGACAAGCTATCGCCAAAATGGCGATAGCTCAATACTGGCCAGCCGCCGAGTCTGAGTCAAGATGTGACGCTCCATTCAGAGACTGAATAAGCCATCTGCGTTCACAGTCGACCGGACTGCGCGTTATAGTCGGGGCTGACCATTTTATTGCACCTTTATTGCACCCCGCGCCCTGCCTCGCTCAGGCCGGCGTTACCGTTCGAGGATTAGCAGATGAAGTTCGAAGGCACCCAGGCCTACGTCGCCACCGATGACCTTAAGCTGGCGGTCAACGCCGCCATCACCCTGGAGCGGCCGCTGCTGGTCAAGGGCGAACCAGGCACCGGCAAGACCATGCTCGCCGAGCAACTGGCCGAATCCTTTGGCGCCAAGCTGATCACCTGGCACATCAAATCCACCACCAAGGCTCACCAGGGCCTGTACGAGTACGACGCGGTCAGCCGCCTGCGCGATTCGCAACTCGGCACGGAAAAGGTCCACGACGTTCGCAACTACCTGAAGAAGGGCAAGCTCTGGGAAGCTTTCGAGTCCGAAGAGCGAGTGATCCTGCTGATCGACGAAATCGACAAGGCCGACATCGAGTTCCCCAACGACCTGTTGCAAGAACTCGACAAGATGGAGTTCTACGTCTACGAGATCGACGAGACCATCAAGGCCAAGAAGCGCCCGATCATCATCATCACCTCCAACAACGAGAAAGAGCTGCCGGACGCCTTCCTGCGCCGCTGCTTCTTCCACTACATCGCGTTCCCGGATCGCACCACGATGCAGCGGATCGTCGACGTGCACTACCCGGACATCAAGAAAGACCTGGTCAGCGAAGCGCTGGATGTGTTCTTCGACGTGCGCAAGGTGCCGGGCCTGAAGAAGAAGCCATCGACCTCCGAGCTGGTGGACTGGCTGAAGCTGCTGATGGCCGACAACATCGGCGAAGCGGTGCTGCGCGAGCGCGATCCGACCAAGGCCATTCCGCCGCTGGCCGGTGCGCTGGTGAAAAACGAACAGGACGTGCAACTGCTGGAGCGTCTGGCGTTCATGAGCCGTCGCGGCAGTCGTTGATCATCTGGGGCAAAAGCCATGCTGCTCAATCTGTTCAATGAAATGCGTGCAGCCAAGGTGCCGGTCTCGGTGCGCGAGCTGCTGGACCTGATCAACGCGCTGAAACAGCGCGTGACCTTCGCCGACATGGACGAGTTCTATTACTTGTCCCGGGCGATCCTGGTGAAGGACGAAAAGCATTTCGACAAGTTCGACCGAGCGTTCGGTGCCTATTTCAATGGCCTGGAAAAGCTCGACGATCACCTTCAGGCCTTGATTCCGGAAGACTGGCTGCGCAAGGAATTCGAGCGCTCGCTGACCGATGAAGAGCGGGCCGCTATCCAGTCCCTCGGCGGCCTGGACAAGCTGATCGAAGAGTTCAAGAAACGCCTGGAAGAACAGAAGGAACGCCATGCCGGCGGCAACAAGTGGATCGGCACCGGTGGTACCAGCCCGTTCGGTTCCGGTGGTTTCAACCCGGAAGGCATTCGGGTCGGCGATGCCGGCAAGCGCCAGGGCAAGGCCGTGAAAGTCTGGGACCAGCGCGAGTACAAGAACCTCGACGACTCGGTCGAGCTGGGCACGCGCAACATCAAGGTCGCCCTGCGCCGCTTGCGCAAATTTGCCCGTCAGGGTGCAGCGGAAGAACTCGATATCGATGGCACCATCGACCACACCGCCAAGGATGCCGGGTTGCTGAACATCCAGATGCGTCCGGAACGGCGCAACACGGTCAAGTTATTGCTGCTATTCGACATCGGCGGCTCGATGGACGCTCACGTGAAGATCTGCGAAGAGCTGTTCTCGGCGTGCAAGACCGAGTTCAAGCATCTGGAGTATTTCTACTTCCACAACTTCATTTATGAATCGGTGTGGAAGAACAACATGCGTCGCAGCTCCGAGCGTACCTCGACCCAGGATTTGCTGCACAAGTACGGCGCCGACTACAAAGTGATCTTCATCGGTGACGCCGCCATGGCGCCCTACGAAATCACCCAGGCCGGTGGCAGCGTCGAGCACTGGAACGAAGAGCCCGGCTATGTGTGGATGCAGCGGTTCAAGGAGAAGTACAAGAAGCTCATTTGGATCAACCCGTACCCGAAAGATACCTGGGGTTACACCTCGTCGACCAATATCGTTCGCGATTTAATTGAAGACCAGATGTATCCGCTGACCCTTCGCGGGTTGGAGGAAGGGATGCGGTTTCTCTCCAAGTAAGACGCCGATCGTTCCCACGCTCTGCGTGGGAATGCATCAAGTGACGCTCCGCGTCACAGGGACGCGGAGCGTCCCGGGGGGCATTCCCACGCAGAGCGTGGGAACGATCATTGTGAGGCAAATCGGCGCAAATACTCGACTTGTTCACGATGCGCGACCTCCTGCACCACCGGCCGCAACCGCACCTGCGCCCCCGGCAGGCATTGCGCCAATCGCGCCAGCGCCAACGGCGTCAACGCCCCCAAGCGTGGATAACCGCCAATGGTCTGCCGATCATTGAGCAGCACAATCGGCTGCCCGTCCGGCGGCACCTGAACGGCCCCAAGCGGAATGCCTTCGGAAATCATCGGATTTCCCTGGTACTGCAAGGGTGTGCCCAACAAGCGAATGCCCATGCGGTCGGCCCGGCTGTCGAGGCTCCACACGCTGTTGAACGCATCGAACAGACTCTGCCCGCTGAACTCACCGACCTGCGCACCGAGTACCAGGTCCAACGGAGCATCGAGATTCAGGTCCGAACGCTGCTCTGCGGTCAATTCGCGCAGCAACATCACCGAATTGCCCGAATAACACAAACACTCGCCTTTGCTCAGCGCACGCCCCATGCCATCCAGTCCGCCGAGTTCCTCACGAACCACCGTCGCGCTGCTGCCCAACACCTTAGGCGCATCGAAGCCACCCGGCGCGGCCAGATAGGCCCGGGCGCCGAGCAATGGCTGGGTGAATTGCAATTGCTGGCCCTTATGCAGCCTGAAGCTGCGCCACGGCGCCAGCGGCTCGCCGTCCACCCGCGCGCCAAGATCCGCTCCGGCCAGGGCCAGCACGCAATCTTCCTCGGCCACTACGGTGAACCCACCGAGGGTGATTTCGATCACCGGCGCATCCAGCCTGTTACCCAGCAACCAATTGGCCCACGACATCGAACGCCAATCAGCCGCGCCGCCCTGGGTCACGCCCAGATGCCGCACGCCGAATCGGCCAGCGTCCTGCAACAGGCACAGCGGTGTACTCGCTTCAATCGTCAGACGGCTCATGCCTGGGCCTCCTGTGGCGTGTCGTCACCGCCCAGGTTGATGAACTCGGCATGGCCGACCGCTTCGAAACGCACGGTGTCGCCCGGTTGCATCAAGCTGTAGCCGTCACGGTTGCGGTCGAACAAATTGGCCGGTGTGCGGCCGATCAGGTTCCAGCCGCCGGGAGATACCACCGGATAGGCGGCCGTCTGCCGTTCGGCGATGCCGACACTGCCCGCGGCGACCTTCTTGCGCGGCGTGCTCAGGCGCGGTGCGGCGAGTACTTCTTCCACCAGGCCCATGAACGCGAACCCCGGTGCGAAGCCCAGGGCGAACACCTGATACTCACGTTCGCTATGACGGCGGATCACCTCTTCCACCGCCAGCCCACTGCGTTGCGACAACAAGCTCAGCTCCGGGCCGACACTCAAGTCGTACCACACCGGCAGCACATGACATTTGCCACGGGTGCGAGCATTGGGCGACAGATCGATCAGCGCCTGGGCAATCAACTCCCGGGCCTGAGCCGGGCTCAGCGCGGTCAGATCGTAATGCACCATCAAGGTTGTATAGGACGGCACCAGATCGATCAGCTGCTCACCGAACGCCGCCCGCAGACTTTCACTGGCGGCGAGCATCCAAGGCATGTTGGCTTCGGCGATCTCATCGAACAGGCGCACCATCAGGCAATCGAGCGCGACCACTTCTACCCGCAGTTTCATGACGCGCTCTGCTGATTCAAGGCTTCACGAATGCGCCGCACGGCGGCCACCGAACTGGCATTGTCGCCGTGCACGCACAGGGTGTTGGCCTGCAAGTGCAAGGCGCTGCCGTCACTGGCGGTGAGGTGATCGCCACGGGCAATGATCAACGCCTGCTCGATGATTTTCTCCGGATCGTGATGCACCGCCCCCGGCAGTTGCCGCGAGACCAGCATGCCGGCGCTGTCGTAGGCACGATCGGCGAAGGCTTCGAACCACAGGGTCACGCCGTACTCTTCGCCCAACTGCTGCGCGGCACTGTTGTCGCGGGTGGCCATCAGCATCAACGGCAGGCTGCGATCATAGGACGCCACCGCTTGCAGCACCGCGCGCAGTTGCGCTGGGTTGGCCATCATGTCGTTGTACATCGCGCCGTGGGGTTTGACGTAACTGACCCGCCCGCCCTGGGCCCGGCAGATGCCGTCGAGGGCGCCGATCTGGTAATGCAGGATGTCCTGCAGTTCCTGGGTGGCATAGGCCATGGAACGGCGGCCAAAACCGACCAGATCCTGATAGGCCGGATGGGCCCCGATCTGCACACCGTGGCTGAGGGCCAGGCTGACGGTCTTGCGCATGATGCTCGGGTCGCCGGCATGGAAACCGCAGGCGATGTTGGCGCAATCGATGAAGGGCATGACTTCCGCGTCCAGACCCATGGTCCAGTTGCCAAAGCTTTCGCCAATGTCGCAGTTCAATAGCAGGCGGCTCACGCTGAACACTCCTGTAGGCTTTATTCTTTTTAGCTGCGGGACATATCCGTAGGACGTGCCCGCAGGTTATCAGTTACTGGGCGTCGAGTTGCTTGCCGCGGGTTTCCGGCAAACTCAGGGCCGCGAGGATCACCACGCCGTAGGACACCGCCGCAAAGGCACCGATGCCGACGCTCAGCGGCACCGTCTGGCTGAGCAGGCCGATCAGCAGCGGGAACAGCGCCGCCAGCGCCCGGCCGATGTTGTAGCAAAAGCCTTGGCCAGAACCACGAATCCGCGTAGGGAACAGCTCGGTCAGGAACGAACCCATACCGCTGAAAATCCCCGAAGCGAAGAAGCCCAATGGAAAGCCCAGCCACAGCATCACGCCGTTGCTGACCGGCAATTGGGTGTACAGCAAAACGATGGTGAACGAGCCGACGGCGAACAAGATGAAGTTCTTTTTGCGACCGAGGATGTCGGTCAAATAGGCGCTGATGACATAACCGACGTAGGAACCGACGATCACCATCGCCAGATAACCGCCAGTACCGAGTACGCTCAAACCGCGTTCGTTCTTCAGGAACGTCGGCAGCCAGGACGTGATGGCGTAGTAGCCGCCCAATGCACCGGTGGTTAGCAGCGAAGCGCGAATCGTGGTGAAGAGCATGCCAGGAGCGAAGATCTCGTAGAACTTCGACGGATTGCTCGGTTCCTGTTTGGCTTTGGCCTCACGGTAGATTTCCGGGTCCTTGACCAGTCGACGAACGAAGATCACGAAAATCGCCGGCACGATGCCAAGGATGAACAGCGCGCGCCAGGCGTCTTCCGGCGGCATTATCGAGAACAGCAGCGCATACAGGATTGCGGTCAGGCCCCAGCCCAGCGCCCAGCCGGATTGCACCATGCCCACCGCCTTGCCGCGGTCCTGGGCGCGGATGACTTCGCCGATCAGCACCGCGCCAGCGGTCCACTCGCCGCCGAAACCGAAGCCCATCAGGGTGCGCGCAATCAGCAGTTGTTCGTAGTTTTGGGCGAAACCGCAAAGGAAGGTGAAGAAGGCAAACCAGAGCACGGTCAGTTGCAAGGTGCGCACGCGACCGATGCGATCAGAAAGAATCCCCGCCACCCAGCCACCAATGGCCGAAGCGATCAGCGTGCTGGTGTGAATCAGCCCGGCCTGGCCGGTGGTGATGCCCCACATGGCAATCAGGGTCGGCACCACGAAGCTGAGCATCTGGGTGTCCATGCCATCCAGGCCATAGCCGATCTTGCAGCTCCAGAAGGTGCGGCGTTCCTGCTGATTGATGTTGCGATACCAGTCGAAAGGTCCCGGGCGAGCCGTGGTTTTCGGAATGAAGGGGGTGTCGGGCGCACTCATGGCAATTCTCCGCGCTGATTTTATTGGTATTGTTCTGAGCCCCGACGACGCCTATCGTGGGAACCGGATGTGTCGATTTTTGGACGCGCCAGCCCTCAGCGTCCAACTAATAAAAACCCGCCCTAGCCATAAGAAAAACTTGATCACATGAACCTGAAGTTTCTCGAGACATTCGTCTGGGTCGCCCGGCTCAAGAGTTTCCGCCTCACCGCCGACAAGCTCTTCACCACCCAGGCGTCGATTTCCAGCCGCATCGCCGTACTCGAAGGCGAGCTTGGGGTGAAGCTGTTCCTGCGCGACTCGCGCGGTGTGAGCCTGACCCCGGAAGGCTTGAAAGTGCTCGAATACGCCGAGCAGATGATGGACACCATGCAAGCGCTCAAGCAGTCGATCGAGACCCGTTCGAGTAAGGCCGGTCGCGTGCGCATCGGTGTGATGGACACGGTGATCCACACTTGGCTGAGCCCGTTGGTGGCGCAGATGACCGATCACTACCCGCTGGTGGAAATCGAACTGGTGGCCGATACCTCGCTCAACCTCTGCGATCAGCTGCAAAAAGGCTTTCTCGATGTGATCCTGCAAACCGATCTGCTGCGCCAGGAAAGCGTGCGCAGCCTGGAACTGGCCAGCCACCCCATGGGCTGGATCGTCGCCAGCAATTCGCTCTACAACCGCGACTACTCAGGCATCGCCGACCTTGCGAATGAGCGGATCATTACCTACTCGAAAAACTCCCATCCCCATCAGGAAGTGCTCGCGCTAATGCAGGCCAACGGCGTCATGGCGCCACGGCTGAACTGCGTGAACTCGGTCTCGGCGATCACCCGGTTGCTGCGCGACGGCTTTGGCATCGGTGCATTGCCGCCGGTGCTGGTGGCCGAGGAACTGGCACGGGGTGAATTGACCTTGCTGGATATCGACCAGCGACCGCCGGACCTGCAAGTGGTGGTGTCGTGGCGGGTGGGCGTGGAATGGGTCGAGGAGATTGTGGCGTTGTGTCAGCAGGTGCTGGAGGGGTATGCGCGTCGGGTGGGTGAGCATTACATCATCCTGGCTGGCTGACCGCATCCTGTGGCGAGGGGATTCATGTGGTAATGGGATTTTTGTGGTGAGGGGATTTATCCCCGTTGGGTTGCGAAGCAGCCCCAAAACCTGCCACCCCGGAAACTCAGGTAAATCGCGTTCGCCAATTTTACGGCTGCTGCGCAGCCGAACGGGGATGAATCCCCTCACCACAATCGTTACAACCCGCGCAAATCCCGCTCTTCGATCGGCCGGCTCTGGCGCAATCGCTTGCCGCCCAACACCACCCAATCGATCAGGCGGAACAGGCACTCAATCCCGAACGACAGCAGCAACGCGCCGCTCATGCCCCAGATCATCGCCTCCGGGGTCAACAGGATCTGGTAGCTGTAGCCATTCCAGGTTTCCTTGCGAATGTCCGGATCCGCGGCCAGCACCACTTGCAGGAAGCGGATGTACCACGGCCCTTGCATCGCCTGGAACTGCTTGTCCAACGCCACCTGGCGAGTCAGCAGGTTGCCCAGGCTGTCGGCGTCGCTGCGAAAGATCGGGTCTTCACTGGCGCGATAGTGGGCGACCAGGGCCTGCATGTCCCCCTTGAAGAATTGATTGGCGGTGTTCTGGAATCCACTCAGCCCGGCCTGCGCTTCAATCAGGTGCGCTTCGACCCGCTTGGCGTAATCATTGATGAACCCCGGCACCTGGACACCGATCAACAGGCCCGCCGCAAACAACACCAGCCGTAGATAACTGAGCAACATGGGGGATGATCCTTATTCGGTCTTGCCCTGACTGACGCATTCACCGCGTCGCCACAGGCTCCATTGGCCTGGCTCATAGCGGGTCCAGGTTTCATTTTCGGTCAAGGGCTCGGTGGCGATCACCGTGACCACATCGTTGGGCGTGGTTTCGGCCTGGAAGTCGACGATCACATCGACGTCCTTCAGGCGCGCCGGGCCGAACGGGGCACGACGGGTGATCTGCGCCAGTTTGGTCGAGCAATAGCAGAACAGCCAGTCGCCATCGCTGAGCAGGCAGTTGAACACGCCCTTGCTGCGGTATTCGGCGCAGGCAGCGACCAGGTCCGGCAGCAGTTCTTCGACCTCCACTGGCTCGGGAAACGCGGCCCGTACGCGGTTGAGCAAGTCACAGAACGCCGCTTCGCTGTCGGTATCGCCAACGGGGCGGTAGAAACTGGCGGTTGGCTGCAGATCCGCCAACTGGCCATTATGGGCGAAGCACCAGTTACGCCCCCACAACTCGCGCACGAAGGGATGGGTGTTGGAAAGGCAAACCTTGCCGACGTTGGCCTGACGGATATGCCCGATCACCACTTCGCTCTTGATCGGGTAGCGTTGCACCAGGTTCGCGACCTCCGACTCGCAGCTCGCCGCCGGGTCCTGAAACAAGCGCAAACCCCGGCCTTCGTAGAAAGCGATGCCCCAACCGTCCCGGTGCGGACCGGTACGCCCACCGCGCTGCATCAGCCCGGTGAAGCTGAACACGATATCGGTCGGGACATTGGCGCTCATGCCCAATAACTCACACATGCTCGGACTCTCGCTTTATGGCAGGGGCACGGTTACAGACGGGGTTCGACGCGCATGCGCTGGGGGTTGCCCGGCACTGGCGGACGACCGTAACGATCGTCACCGGCACCGCCGAAAGGATGTTCCTCTTCCGGTTCATCGGCGTGGGCAGCGGCGTGGGCGGCGACCGCCTGTTCCTTGCGGGCCCTGGCGCCACGCTCGAGGACGAAACGAATCGCCACGAACACCAGGTAGAGGCCGAAAGCGATCATGCCGTACATGAACAGGTCGGAAATAGCCCGCCACGCGTTGTTGCCGACCTTGAACAACAGGTCAAGGGCGGTAATGGCAAGGGCCGGGGCCACTTTTTCCTTCACCGGGTCGATGATGGTCGGGCTGAACAGCAGCACCGCCACCAGTAAACGCAGGGGTTCGCGCAGCCAACGCCACATCCAGCGGGTGATGCGCATCCACACCAGCAGGCAGCCCAAAGCGGCAAAGGCGTAGAGGCCCCAAGCGATCAGATAGTCGTTCTCGGTCATGGTGTCCATGGCAAGGCAGGCAAAGAGGCGCTTATAGTAACGACTTTTCGCCCGTCAGGCTGCTTCAATGCCAGTCGGGCAAAACACAAACCCTGTGGGAGCGAGCCTTTGTGGTGAGGGGATTTATCCCCGTTCGGCTGCGAAGCAGTCGCAAAGCCAGTGCACGCGGTGTATCTGATACTCCGCTGTTGCAGGTTTTGGGGCCGCTGCGCGACCCAACGGGGATAAATCCCCTCACCACAAAAGCTCGCTCCCAGATTATCAACCCCGTTTCGTACATTGTTCGAGAATCCTTCATGCCCCTATCCGCCAACGTTTCCGACGCCCCGATTGCCCGCAAGGCCGAAGGATCCGACCCGTACGCCTGGCTGCAGGAGCGCGACAGCGCTGCGGTGCTCGACTACCTCAACGCTGAAAACCGTTATCAGGAGGCGCAAACCGCCGATCAGGCCGGGTTGCGTGAAACCCTGTTCGAGGAAATCAAGGGCCGGATTCTCGAAACCGACCTGTCCCTGCCCTCGCCGTGGGGACCGTACCTGTACTACACGCGCACCACAGCGGGTGACGAATACGCCCGCCACTACCGCTGCCCGCGCCCGGCCGACGACAGCCTGGTCCTCGACCAAAGCCGGGAACAACTGCTGCTGGACCCTAACGAACTGGCCAAAGGCGGCTTCTTTTCCCTCGGCGCGTTCAGCATCAGCCCCGATCACCAGCGCCTGGCCTACAGTATCGATTCCACGGGAGACGAGGTTTACACGCTGTTCGTCAAAGAGCTGTCCGATGGTCGCGTGAGCGAACTGGAGTTCCAGGACTGCGACGGCAGCATGACCTGGGCCAACGACAGCCTGACCCTTTTTTTCGGCGAGCTGGACGACACCCATCGCCCGCACAAGCTGTTGCGTTATCGCCTGGACGGCACGGCGGCCGAAGAAGTGTTCCATGAAACGGACGGCCGCTTCTTCATGCACTGCTACCGTTCGAGCTCCGAACAGCAATTGCTGCTGTCCGTGGGCAGCAAGACCACCAGCGAAGTCTGGGTGCTCGACGCCAACCACCCGCAACGGCCCTTTAGCTGCATAGCGCCACGATTGGAAAACCATGAGTACGACGTCGACCACGGCGCGCTCGATGACCAATGGACCTGGTTCATCCGCACCAATCGCGACGGCATCAATTTTGCCCTGTACACCGCCGTTGATAGCGGCGTGGCGCCAGCCGAGGCCGACTGGCAGAACCTGATCCCCCACAGCGACACAGTGATGATCGATGGCATGAGCTTGAACGCCGGCGCCATGACCCTGAGCTTGCGGGTCGGCGGTTTGCCGGTGATCGAAGTTCACCCGCAGGACCTCCCGAGCTATCGTGTGCAGCTGCCGGACGCGGCCTACAGCCTGCATGTGCAGAACAGCCTGGAATTCGTCAGCGAGCGGATTCGCCTGCGCTACGAAGCGTTGAACCGTCCGGCACAAATCCGCCAGCTGGAACTGGTCAGCGGCGAACAGAAAGTGCTCAAGCAAACCCCGGTGCTTGGCCCGTTCGACGCCGACGCCTACGTCAGCCATCGCCTGTGGGCCACGGCGCCCGATGGCACGCAAGTGCCGATCAGTCTGGTGGTCAAGCGCGAAGCGCTCGGCAAGCCGGTTCCGCTTTACCTGTACGGTTACGGCGCCTATGGCGAAAGCCTCGACCCGTGGTTCTCCCACGCCCGCCTGAGCCTGCTCGATCGCGGCATGGCGTTCGCCATCGCTCACGTGCGCGGCGGCGGTGAACTGGGCGAAGCCTGGTATCGCGCCGGCAAGCAGGAGCACAAGCAGAACACCTTCAGCGACTTCATCGCCTGCGCCGAACACCTGATCGCCAATGGCTTGACCACTGCGCCACAATTGGCGATCAGCGGCGGCAGTGCCGGTGGCCTGTTGATCGGGGCGGTGCTCAACCAGCGCCCGGAGCTGTTTGGCGCGGCGATTGCCGAAGTGCCGTTCGTCGATGTGCTCAACACCATGCTCGACCCGGAGCTGCCATTGACCGTCACTGAATACGACGAGTGGGGCAATCCTCAAGAACCGGACGTCCATGATCGGATCAAGGCCTACGCCCCTTACGAAAACGTCACCGCGCAAGCCTATCCGGCGACGCTGGTGATCGCCGGCTACAACGACAGCCGCGTGCAGTACTGGGAAGCGGCCAAATGGGTGGCGAAATTGCGCGCCACCAAGACCGACAGCAATCCGCTGCTGCTCAAGACCGAACTGGGCGCCGGGCATGGCGGGATGAGCGGTCGATACCAGGGATTGCGTGACGTAGCGCTCGAATATGCATTTTTGTTCAAGGTATTGGGTGTTGCCTGAGGAACTTGGTGTGGCGCGTCG
Organism: Pseudomonas sp. LBUM1649; assembly: GCF_059716155.1. NCBI lineage: Bacteria > Pseudomonadati > Pseudomonadota > Gammaproteobacteria > Pseudomonadales > Pseudomonadaceae > Pseudomonas > Pseudomonas sp. LBUM1649. The sequence continues at coordinate 1,548,749 of NZ_CP166807.1, read as the reverse complement.
GTCTTAAGGCTAGATGCAAGACACCCCTTGTAGGAGCAAAGCTTGCTCGCGATAACGCCACAACATTCAAACTCAATGTTGACTGACACACCGCCATCGCGAGCAAGCTTTGCTCCTACAGGGCGATGCCAAATCCCGGAAACAGACATAACAAAAAAGACCGCACGACATGTCAGAACCCACCTTACTGAACAACGAAATTCGCAACTGGCTGATGGACTGCGGCCTGTTCAACCAATTGCTACCGGCGGAATTCGCCGCGGCCTCGGGCTATTTCAGCCTCAGCACCATTGCCCAGGGCGAAGAAATTTTCCACGAGGGCGATGCCGGCAGCTTCATGTGCATCATCCACACCGGCCAGGTGGCAGTGCAAAAGACCGCCAGCGACGGCCAGCAGGTGACCATCGCGACGCTGCGCAGCGGTCGTTCGTTCGGCGAAATGGCCGTGCTCGACGGCGAACGGCGCTCGGCCAGTTGCGTGGCCGCGAGCAACTGCCAGTTGCTCAACCTGGGCAAGGATTCGCTGGAAAAGATGCTCAACGACGCGCCGAAAATCGCTGCCAAGATCATCCGCGCCCTCGCCGTCTCGCTCTCCAGGCGCTTGCGCATGGCCGACGGGCAATTGCTGTCGCAGCAGGTTTAACCGCCGGGCGACTTGACCTTCGGCGGGTTCTGCTCGATCCCCGGAACCGGCTGGTCCTTGGTCGGCGGACTCGGCATCTCGATCGGCACCAACGGAGGGCCACCACTGCCCGGGCCCACTTTCGGCAGCGGTGCCGGGCTGATCTGCGGATACGGCGTGGGCGTTGCGGTGCCCGGCGAACCGGGCATTGGCGCGGGACTGATCGGCGTTATCTGTAGCTGCTGGGCCTGCACTGCAGTTATCGAGAGCGCGGCCAGGGCAATGGCCGTTAGAATGGTGCGCTTCATCAATGGCTCCGTTGGCCTTGTGGTCGTTTGCAGGCTACTCCCAACCGCGCCCGTTTGCCTTCCCCTGTGCTGCCATTTTTCCTCAAGTGAGCCCCATGAAACGTTTTGTTCTGCTCGATACCGCCCCTATTCCCGAGAACGGCGGTGCCCTGTGCCTGTTCGAGTACGGCGAGGATTTCGTCATCAAGATCCAGGGCGGTGACGGCGGGCAATTGATGAATACGCGCATGCACGGCTCCGAGGATGCCCTGGCCGAAATCCCCTGCCGCAAGGTCGCAGGACGGCCGAACTCGCGGGTGTTGATCGGTGGCCTGGGCATGGGCTTCACCCTTGCCTCGGCACTCAAGCACCTGGGCAAGTCCGCCGAAGTGGTGGTCGCCGAACTGGTGCCGGGCGTGGTGGAGTGGAACCGCGGAGCGCTGGGCGAAAAAGCCGGAAACCCGCTGCAAGACCCGCGCACGGTGATCCGCCTGGAAGACGTGGCTAAGGTCCTGCAGGCAGAGCCGCAAGGTTTCGACGCGATCATGCTCGACGTCGACAACGGCCCCGAAGGCCTGACCCAGAGGGCCAACAGCTGGCTCTACTCCGCCGGGGGCCTGAGCGCCTGCGCCAAGGCCCTGCGCCCCAAAGGCGTGCTGGCGGTCTGGTCGGCCAGCGCCGACCGACAGTTTTCCGACAAACTGAAAAAAGCCGGTTTCAAGGCCGAGGAAGTGCAGGTCTTCGCCCACGGCAACAAGGGCACCCGCCACACCATCTGGATTGCCGAGAAGCTCAAGGGCTGAGCTAAACTGCGTTTATACCGTCATTAGTCATTCAACAAAGGTGAACCCATGAGTTCGTCCACCCCGACCAACACCTCGAAGCTGGACCGCATCCTCGCCGACAACCAGCGCGACAAGGAAATGGGCTACCGCGACAAGGCCCTGAAGATGTACCCGCACGTGTGCGGCCGCTGCGCCCGTGAATTCTCCGGCAAGCGCCTGAGCGAACTGACCGTGCACCACCGCGACCACAACCACGACAACAACCCCCAGGACGGGTCGAACTGGGAATTGTTGTGCCTGTACTGCCACGATAACGAACACTCGCGTTATACCGACCAGCAGTATTTCGGCGAGGGCTCGCTGAGCACGCCGAAAATCGCCAAGGCGACGCACAACCCGTTTGCTGCTTTGGCCGGACTGATGAAGAAAGACGAGTAATCTTCATTTCCTGACCCGGCCTCTTCGCGAGCAGGCTCGCTCCCACATTGGATCTATGTTGCACCGAAGATCTCCTGTGGGAGCGAGCCTGCTCGCGAAAGCAATTGCCCAGGCACCACCAATCTGTGAACTGACCGCTGCCGCCCAATCCCCGTATAATCGCGCTTTTTTCCCAAAGGCACCCCGCTCGTGGCAGACAAACGGTACAGCTGCATTGGTTTGTATAACCCCAAGTCACCGGAGAACGTCGGTTCGGTGATGCGCGCCGCTGGCTGTTATGGCGTGGCGTCAGTGTTCTACACCGGCAAGCGCTATGAGCGCGCCGCCGACTTCGTCACCGATACCAAGCGGGTCCATTACGACATCCCGCTGATCGGCATCGACGACCTGAAGAAAATCCTGCCTCTCAACTGTGTACCCGTTGCCGTGGAACTGGTCGAAGGCGCCCGCCCGTTGCCGGAGTACACTCACCCGGACCGTGCGCTGTACATCTTCGGCCCGGAAGACGGCTCGCTGGACAAAGAGATCCGTGACTGGTGCGAAGACGTGGTCTACATCCCGACCACCGGCTGCATGAACCTCGCTGCCACGGTCAACGTCGTGCTCTACGACCGCATGGCCAAGGGCCTCAACACCCGTTCGGGGCCGAAATTCCGCTGAATCGCCGCACATCCGATGGAACAAGTGGCCTGCTCCGGCAGTCATCTGATCTATCCATTACTCAAGCCTGGAGTCAGATCATGAGCGAACTCAAACACGTAGAGCGCGTCGAATCCACCCCGTTCCAGACCCCTTCCGATCAGAATGTCCATGGCTGGGAACGCATCGGCTCACTGGCTGGCGGCGTAGTAATGGTCGGCAAGGGGTTGCGTCGCGGCGGCCTGTTCGGCCTGATTCAGGTGGCCATCGGCGGTGTGGCCCTGGCCCGTGGCATCACCGGCCACAGCTCGGCGAAAAGCCTGCTGGAAAAAAGCCGTCAGGACATGAATAACGTGCGGGCGAAGATTCAGCGTGCGGGGGAAGAGTTGAGCCAATTGAAGGCTAACGCAGAGGCGGCGACCAAAACTGCAACCGTGACTGGGAATGATTCTTTGAAATCGCCTAAAACCGGGGTTTGATCCTGAATTTTCGCGGGGGCTGATGACCTCATCGCGAGCAAGCTTTGCTCCTACAGGAGTTGCGTCGTTCACACATGTTGCAATCGACTCCTGTAGGAGCAAAGCTTGCTCGCGATAGCGGTATTACTGAAGCAACCCGGTATCAAGAACTTTGGAAGCCTCGCCAATAACGCTCTCACTGAGCTGCACGAATTCCTTGGTATCAATGCTCCCCAGATGCATCGCCCCGCGCAACACATCATCCAGCGAACGCTTGTTACGGGTCTTCAAGCGAATCTCGCGATCCAGCTCCTGTAGCAACACCACCGCTTTGGCCACCTGCGCAGAATTGATCTGCTCGCCCCGCAAACTGGTGACTTTCTGGCTGTCCTTGAGCAGCTTCTTGTGCAGGTCCTCATACCGCTCATCACTCATACCGCCGGCCCGGCGCACCAGTTCGATGGCGTAGTATTCGGCAAACCCTTCGCTGATCCAGTCGCTGCGCTGCTGATCGTTGATCCGACCGAATACTTGGGCCAACTCGCGCACCAACGCACTCGTACCGCTTTCACTGACCAGCGGCAGGTGGGTATTCAGGTAAATCGATTCATGCGCCGACAGGCTACCGCGCCACATCGGATCGTTGGCGCCGACAATCAGCAACTTGGTCGGGTGACGAGGAAACACGGCCTGCACCTGCGGCCAGACAAATGTCAGCAGCGTCAGCACGTCCATGCGCCGCATGCCCTGGCCTCGTGGTGAGGTGACAGTGACTTCGGTTTCGCCCAGTCGGGTGCGTCGACTACCGAGGTGCCCGGCGAGCATCCAGCCCGTGGGCCGGTCGAACAAGCGGGAAACGTTATCGATGCGAAACTTGTTCTTGCCGATGCGCGGCCAGGCGGTTTCGACGCTTTGCCAGCCATTGGGCAACTCGAATTCAAGGCGTGACACCAGCTCGATGCCGTCCTGCTGATCGAGTTTGGCGGGCGGCACCAAATCCTCGCCGCGCATCAGCGCCCAGGCCGGGGTCATGCGCGTGTCGAAGCTGCCACTCTTGCGCCCATGGCTGATGCGCACGCGGAAAGTCAGGCTGGCCTTGTCCTCGGCCGGGCGCCATACGCCACGGGTGAGTTTGCCCGATGTCAGCTGCCATTGGCCGTCAGCCTTGAAATCGCTGTAATGGCTGCCGTCGCCGAGGTTGAAATCCAGGCTGCGTACGGCCGAGCCCTTGGACAGGGTCAGGCGCACCTCAGCCTGATCGCTTTGCGGCAACAGGCGCACGTGGTAATCCAGATCAATCTTCTTCGTCGCCGCCCACACGGGAGAACTCAGGGTCAATAACCCAACGGCCAGCGCCCGCCGCCATCCCACAGCCATACACACTCCTTTGTAAAACCCTAACCCGCGCGGAAAATCAGATGATCTTCCCAATCATCTTCAGCCACGCTGCCTTCGGCAAGCATGCGCCCGGACTGGGAAATACGTTCGTGGTGCACCGCGTCGCGATCACCGCACACCAGGTGATGCCACAACGGCAGGTCCTTGCCCTCGCTGACCAGGCGATAGCCGCAGGTCGGTGGCAGCCATTTGAACTCGTCGGCCTTGCCCGGTGTGAGCTGGATGCAGTCCGGCACCGAGGCGCGACGGTTGGGGTAATCGCTGCACTGGCAGGTTTTCAAGTCCAGCAGTTTGCAGGCGATGCGCGTGTAATAGACGCTGTTGTCGTCTTCGTCTTCGAGCTTTTGCAGGCAGCACAGGCCACAGCCATCGCACAGCGATTCCCATTCCTGCTGATCAAGTTGATCGAGGGTTTTGCGTATCCAGAACGGTTCTACTTTGGCGGCCATCGTTCGAGCATCGACATCAGGTGGTGAAAAGGCCGCCAGTCTAGTGCCCGCAGCCCCGCGGGCCAAGCATTGGCGACTGTCGGTAGAACACGCTTGTCAGTTATCGCGCCTCCAAGTAGGGTTTTGCATCGCTCCCACTTTCAAACCTAGCAAGGAATCTCTTGATGAGTGCAAACCCACGCATTGCCGATCATGCCATCCATCCTCAGTTTACCGATCGTTGGTCGCCCCGTGCCTTCACCGGCGAAACCATTCCTGAAGAAACCCTGCTGAGCTTCTTTGAAGCCGCGCGTTGGGCACCGTCGGCGTACAACTCGCAGCCTTGGCGGTTTCTCTATGCCCGTCGCGATACGCCGAACTGGGAGCGTTACCTGGGCCTGCTGAACGAATTCAACCGCAGCTGGGCGCAACACGCCTCGGCACTGGTGATCGTGATCTCGAAAACCACCTTCGCCGCGCCCGGCGCCACTGAAGAAACCCCGGCGCTGTGGCACACTTTCGACACCGGTTCCGCCTGGGGGCACCTGGCGCTGCAAGCCAGCATCAGTGGCTGGCATACCCACGGCATGGCCGGTTTCGATCAGGAACTGACCCGCAAGGAGCTGAACATCCCTGAAGGCTACGCCCTGCATGCAGCCGTGGCAGTGGGCAAATTGGGGGATAAAGCGACGCTGGCGGATTACCTGCAAGCGCGTGAAGAGCCAAGCCCGCGGCGTCCGCTGAGTGAGTTGGCCGCCGAAGGCGATTTCACCCTCTAACCGTGCTGAACCTGATCGTTCCCATGCTCTGCGTGGGAATGCCTCTTGTGACGCTCTGCGTCACGCTGTTGGGACGCGGAGCGTCCCGGGCTGCATTCCCACGCAGAGCGTGGGAACGATCAGCGTGGGAACGATCATTCAATACCCGCGATTGAAATCCACTTCCCCGCGCAACGCTTCACTCGCCTGATACGCCCGCAGGTTCTCGACAAACAGATTCACCATCAGCGATGGCGAGGTCGGTGCCGAGCTGTGGCCCGTCAGCAACAGGCCGAAGGCCGTCCAGAACGGATGACGTTGCGGCAGAGGCTCCTGGCGACAAACGTCGATCACCGCACCCACCAGATGCCCTTCCTTCAAGGCCTCTACCAGATCCGCGTCCACCACCGCCACACCCCGCCCGACGTTGATGAACAGCCCGGTCGGCTTGAACTGCTTGAACAGCGCCGCATCGTAGATATCGTGGGTGTTCGGGGTATTTGGCAGCAGATTGACCACGTAATCCACTTCACCGACCAATCGTGGAAGATCCGCCAGCGAACCGACTTCGATAAAGGGTGCCTGCTCACGGGACTCACTGGCGATGCCATACAACTGCACACCAAAAGGTACGAGAAACTGCGCCACCGTCTGCCCGATATCACCGGTACCGACGATCAATACCTTGCGCCCCGCCAGACTCTGGCCGTGACGGCTGTCCCATTTGCGCTCGACCTGGCTGACCAGCCGTGCCAGCACCTCACGTTCGTGGCCGAGCATGTAGGTGAGCACATACTCGGCCATGACCTGTCCGAAAATCCCCACCGCGCGGGTCAGGCGATAGTGCCGAGGCAAACCATCGGCCAGCAGTGGCGTGATCCCGGCCCAGGTCGATTGCAGCCATTGTGGCTGATGACCCTGACGCAACAGGGTCGCCAGCAAGTCGGGTTGGCCGAGCCAGACCGGGCAATCGGCAGCCAGACGCGCCAGTTCGGCGGAATCGCCGCTGGTCAGTACTTCTACGTCGGGCGCCGCCTCTTGCAACAGTCGGGCGTACACCGGGTGGTCGTGTTCAGCAATCAGAACGCGCATGCTTCAAACCTTTCGAAAAACAGTGCAGACGGCCGCCGACAGAGTCCTGCTCCGTCCATGCGGCCATCGCCAAAATCATTCCAATGTTCATCCAGGCTTTGAACAGAGCCTGTCTGTCGATCACATGGGGTCGTTGCGTCGCAGCAATTCTTCCGGCAAGTGTTCGATGTATTCCTCTTCCGCTGGCGGCATTTGCAGGTGATAGCCCTGCTTTTCGAGGTTTTCCAGCACGACGGTGATGTCCTCGCGCGACAGTTTGCGCTCGGGGCTCAACACCAGGTCGAACGCGTGGATAGCTTTGCCGAAGGCGGCCATCAAGGGTTCCGGTACACGCTCCAGAGCATCGCTCTTGAGCACATAGAGGTACATCTCGTTTCTCTTCGAACTGCGGTAGATGGAGCAAATACGTTTCAAGGCTGTTCTCCGGCGGTGGCCAGGCTGTCGAGCAGCGCCTGGCCCATCAATTCGCGGCGCCAGCCACGCAGCGAATCAGGCAATTGGTAGGGACCATTGGGGAAGCCGCTTTTGAGCAGGGCTTCCAGGGTTTTCTTGCGCAGCATCAGTTCAGGCGCGATGTTCAGGCGCTCGGCCTCGGCCTGGCCGATGGCTTTGAGCCGCTTGAGCAGCGCGGCGGCGTCCACTGGCAACGGCTCAGGCACGGCGGGCGGCCATTGCTCTGGCGACACACTGCCAGAGCGCTTGATCAGATCAAGCAGGAACTCGCCGTCCTGACGCACGGTACGCGGGTGCATGTCTTCGATTTTCGCCAATGCGCCGAGATTGTCCGGTTGCGTGCGCGCCAGCGGCCACAGCGAATGCTCGCGGATGATGCGGTTGCGCGGCAGGTCACGGGCACGCGCCTCTTGCTCGCGCCAGGCGCAGAGTTCACGCAACACGGCGAGCTGCGCGCGGGACAGTTTCCAGGCCAGCTTGGCGTCGCGATAGACCTCGAACGGGTCGATTTCGCGGCGCAGGTTGGCCACCAGCTCCGCACCGTCCTCCAGGACCCAGGCGTATTTGTCGTCCGAGAGTTGCGGACGCAATTTTACGAAAACTTCCGCCAGGTGCACGGCATCTTCGGCGGCGTAGCTGATCTGGGTCTCGGAAAGCGGACGTTGCAGCCAGTCGGAACGGGTTTCGCCCTTGGGCAGGTCGATACCCAGCACTTCCTGCACCAGCCGCGAATAGCCCATGGAGAAACCCAGGTTCAGGTAAGCGGCGGCCAGTTGCGTATCGAACAGCGGTGCCGGCAGGCTGCCGGTCAGGCGTAGCAGGACTTCGAGGTCTTCGCTGCACGCATGGACAACCTTGACCACCGCCGGATTTTCCAGCAAGGCGGCCAGGGGCTGCCAGTTGTCGATGGTCAGCGGATCGATCAGGTAGGCACGTTCGCCATCGCCGACCTGCAACAGGCCTGCGATCGGGTAGAAGGTGTCAACCCGCATGAATTCGGTGTCGAGGGCAACGAACGGCAGCTGCTGCCACTCGGTGCAAAACCGACCGAGGCTATCGTTGTCGCGAATCCAGTGAATATCGATGGCCACACGGCTCTCCCTTGAAGAATGGCGCGCAGTATATATCGCCCCCGACGATTTCCGCGCATTCACTGAACAAGAGCTTTAGCGAAAATGCCTGCCTGACAGTAAGAATAGTCCGACAAACACGGCCTAACCGACCTTACCCAGCACGTAAACCCGCCTCGGTGCGCAACCGGGCAGAAAATCCTGATGGCTGAGCACGCGCAATCCCGCCTGCTTGAATTCAGCCTCGACCTGGGTCTTGCTGACCAGCGGCCCCGCTGCGGCCCCCTGCCCGTCGGTGCGCCATCCCTTGAAACGGCCACCGACACGCACCGCCACAATCACCGTATCGCGACTGACCCGGTAAAATTCGCCCAACATCGCTAAACGAAGCTCGGGACAGGCAATATGCTGAAACAGCTGCATGCAAAAAATGCAGTCAACCGCATTCTCCGACAAACCAATGTTGAAGGCGGAGCTTTGAAAGGTCCTGACTCGCTTCATCAGGCTCTGCGGATGGTGGGTCCGGGCATGTTCGAGAATGCCTTGGGACGGATCCATGGCAAGGATCACCCGGTTCGCACGCTCGCCCAGCACCGACCAGAAGCGCCCGACACCGCAAGCCACATCGAGAATCAAACCCGGTTCGCCGGCGACCTTGAGCGCCCGGCGCACCATTTGCTCGTCACGCCAGAACGCCAGGCGCTCGCCCAGGCTTTGCGCTCGCGGCTGCAGGCAGACGCGGGCGTGCTCCTGGTGATAATGCCGGGCGAACTCGAGCTCGATGGCGGAAGGGGACTGAGCAGTCATGTGCAAGGGCTCTTGAGCGTAGATGTGCCGGCCGCGGGCCGTCGTATGAATAGAGGTCGCAGCACTCAATCTTTGGCCAGTACGCCGTCAATCGCTGCCCTGCGGCACCCGGAAAACATATCCAGGTCCTGGTTATAAACCTTGCTGTTGACCTCCAGCAGCCCCAGCACCGAATGGAACAGGTTGTCCTGGCTCAAGGGCTTTTCACGACTCAGTTGCAGGCAATGGGTGTCCACCGAGAACGACTTCTGATAGCTGTCGGAGAACCAGGCCAGCATCGCCACATGCTTCTGCTGTTCCGGTGCCAGCATGTAAGGCGTGCCATGGAGGAACAGGTTGTATTCGCCCAGGGATTCGCCGTGGTCCGACAGATAAAGCATCGCGGTATCAACTTTGTCCTGGTTGCTGCGCAACAGATCGATCAGGGTCGACAGCACATGGTCGGTATACACCAGCGTGTTGTCATAGCCATTGATGATGCTTTCGCGGCTGCAATTGTTCAGTGCATTACTTTTGCAGACCGGAGTAAAGCGCTCGAACTCCTTCGGATAGCGTTTGTAGTACTCCGGACCGTGACTGCCCATCTGGTGCAATACCAGTACCGTGTCTTTATCCAGGGTATCGATGAAATGTTGCAAACCTTGCAGCAGGATTTCATCGCGGCATTCACTGTTGGCGCACAGCACCGGGTCTTTCAGATTGCTGACGTCGTCGAGGGTGACGCGATCGCAGGTACCCTTGCAGCCAGACTGGTTATCACGCCAGATCACATCGAGGCCGGCACGCTTGAGTACATCCAGCAGGCCTTCTTCGTTCTTGGCCTTGCTTGCGTTGTAATCCTTGCGCCCCATATTGGAGAACATGCAGGGCACCGACACCGCTGTTTCAGTGCCGCAAGATTTCACATCGGTAAACGCGATCAGCCCGGCTTCCTTATCCAGTTTCGGCGTGGTGTCGCGGTTGTAGCCGAGGACGCCGAAGTTCTCTGCCCGGGCACTTTCGCCCACCACCAGCACGGTCAGGGATTTACGGCCATGGGTTTGCCAGGCCGGATTGCGCTGCGCATCTTCACCGACTTTGACAAAGGGCTGGTGTGCTGATGCGACCTGCTCGCGCAAGTAACCGGCGGATGCACCAATGTAGTTGCTCGGAACCACCATCAGGCGCAGTTCATGGTGATTACGAAACAGCGAAGAAAGGCCCTGATAGTTAACCAGCGCGACACCACCAATGACCGCCGCTGAGGCAAACGTCACCAGTGCCTTGCTCAATAACTCACGATGCCAGCGGCGATAATTAACCGGGGTTTTCCACAACAACCAGGAAGGCAGCACACCGAGGAAAACAATATACGCAAGCAACTTGATTGACAGTAAGTCACGCACTTCCGTGGCATTGGTTTGAGCGAAGTTGCGCAACATGCCTATGTCGATCAAGACACCGTATTGGCCCATGAAATAAGCCACACCCGCACTGATCATGAACAGCAGGGTCAGCACGAGTTTCAGCACCGGCCGGAAAGCCAGCAGGGTCAGGATAATGTTGAAAGCCGCGAGGATCATCGCTCCGAACGCCACGCGCATGACGATGCCTTTACCGTCCGCTGCGGTGATTTCGAAGAGGTGCTGCCACAATACAAAATTGAAGGCAGTCAACAAAAAGGCGCTGGCAATCAGTGTCACCCATTCCGGGCGCACGGCTTTAATCTTCAACATGGTGATCGGCTATCCCTGAAAAGAAGTGCCCTCGATAAATGTGAAAATATCATTTATCGCGACAGCACTAACTCTAGGCAGCCGTCCATCAATTTTTCGTGAAAAAGAAGCCAACGATTAGTTGACCACCTTACACTCGATGAAACTTTCTACTTATTTGAGAATGGTTCAGGTCTGGTTCAGCAAGGTCAGAAACTGAACATCTCAAGGGTGCTCGATGTTGGCCATGCCAGCCCTATTTAATTTCCCGATACTGCCCAAGACTTTCTGATTTGCCCCCTGCCAACTACTCGCGCCTAATCGGCTCCTGATTTATCAAGGTCCGATCATGGAAAACATTCGCGCAACCTCTCGCCCTGCCCTGTGGTTGATGTTCAGCATCATGCTGGTCGCCCTGAACCTGCGACCCTCCATGGCCGCGGTCGGTCCTTTGCTGTCGGCGATCCGCGGCGACATCCCGCTGAGTTTCAGTCTGGCATCGTTGCTGACCCTGCTGCCGGTGATGACCATGGGGCTGGCGATGTTCTTTGGCCTGGCGATCAGCCAACGCCTCGGCGAGCGACGCACGGTCGTGTTGTCGCTGCTGGTCATCGGCCTGGCCACGGCTTCGCGATTGTTCCTCGATTCTGCCCTGGAACTCATCCTCAGCGCCGTGCTGGCCGGCATCGGCATCGCGCTGATCCAGGCACTGATGCCGACGCTGATCAAATCCCGATTCAGCGACAACGTGGCCCTGTGCATGGGGCTCTACGTCACGTCGATCATGGGCGGTGCCGCCATTGCAGCCTCCTTCGCCCCGCTGGTGATGGTCCATACGGGCAGTTGGCGCATGGGCCTGGCAATCTGGGCGGTACTGGCCGTGGTCGCACTGCTGTTCTGGTGCAGCCAACGCACGGCAGCGACGACGCAGGGCACAACGAGCAACCGCCACTTCTTTAGCCATTCCCGCGCCTGGTTGCTCGCGGCTTTTTTCGGCCTGGGCACGGCGTCCTACACCTGCGTACTGGCCTGGCTGGCGCCGTACTACGTAGAAAAGGGCTGGAGTGAACAAAACGCCGGGTTGCTGTTGGGCTTCCTGACCGCCATGGAGGTGTTGTCCGGCCAGCTGACACCGGCCATCGCCAACCGTAGCCGTGATCGGCGCCTGGTGCTGGTGGTGCTGTTGGCGCTGATCATGGCCGGTTTTTGCGGGTTGATTCTTGGCCCGGCAAACCTCGGTCTGCTGTGGCCATGTCTGTTGGGGCTGGGAATTGGCGGGCTGTTCCCGATGAGCCTGATCGTGTCGCTGGATCATCTGGACGATCCCCGGCGCGCGGGTGGGCTCACGGCGTTTGTGCAAGGCATCGGCTATCTGATCGCCGGTCTTTCGCCACTGGTTGCCGGGATGATCCGCGATCAGCTTGGCAGTTTCGAATGGGCCTGGTGGTCGCTCACCGGGGTCATGACACTGATGATCCTGATGGCCTTGCGCTTCGATCCGCGGCATTACGCCAAACACATTCACTGACTCGCAGCCCACCTCGAAGGCCTGCGGGACATTCTCCTGTTGCCTTCATTGCGCTAGGATCATTCGCACAAGTTTGCGCATGAGCCAGAAAGGATGCTGAACAGTAACGTGCTACGAAAGCTCGACATGCAGGACCTGATGGTGTTCGTCGCCGTGTATGAGCAAAACAGCGTCTCCGGCGTTTCCGAGACGCTGTGCGTCAGCCAGTCCACCGTGAGTTACTGCCTGAAAAAACTGCGCGCCGGGTTTGAAGACGAATTATTCATCAATACCCGCACCGGGATGCGCCCCACTTACAAAGCCGGCAGCATGTACCCCCTCGTGCTGAAGATCCTGGACAGCATCAACTTGTGCCACGCCGCTGCGTCGGCGTTCGATCCGACCGTGCAACCGACAGTTTTCAACCTCTGCGCACCGGAATACTTCGAGCAACTGGTTCTGCCGCGCCTGCTGAAGAGCTTCGCGCTCGCCGAGCTTGCGGTGACGGTCAATGTGCATAAGCTCGAAACCGAGATCCCGGCCGAAGCTCTGCGTGATGGCAGCCTCGATCTGGCGATAGGTTTCGGGCCGAGCTTTCATCGAGGCCACGGTGACTTCAATGTGCGGACGCTGCTGCAAGACGATCTCGTCTGCGTCTTCGACAAACGCGCCACCCCGCCGCAACCACGCCTGAGCCTGCAAACCTTCATCGAGCGCCGACATGTGTTCCCGACACCTTGGACATCCACCAGCAACATGGTCGACGGCTGGTTGGCGCAGCAAGCCCGACAACGGCAGATCGTTGCACGGGCCAATAGCTACAGCGCAGCCCTGAAGATGATCACCGGCACCGACTTCATCCTCACCCTGCCCCGGCGCATCCAGCAATTGCTGGCCAATCAGACCGACTTCGATCGCTGTGAAGCGCCCAATGGCTTGCCGGGATTCACCCTCGACATGCAGTGGAGCCAAGGCGCCGATCAGGACAGCGCCAACACCTGGTTGCGTGAGCAAGTGATCGAGGCGTGTGCCGAAGCGGATAGTGCTCCGACGCACCCAGCAACGCTCAATTACTGTGGCGCTCCGTCTAAACGGCGACACACATAAGCTCGGGTTTGATACGGGAACTCAATGGTTTCACGCCCGCGAAGAGACGGGTGGGTTTGGATCAACCTCTGTAGCTGCTCGGAAACTTTCGCCTTTTCGGCAGGAGGTAGAGCAGCGATAAAACTCACCGACAGAAAGCGATCCATGATGACTTCCGTGGCGCTACCTGTATGCGTGTATGGGAAACAGGTAAGTTCAGGTTCAGAAAAGTAGCGCCCCGTGAATGGCAATTTCCAATCCCCGGTATGAAAACGTGGGGTATCGCCTTCGTACGGCGTAATGATGTCAGTGATGGCTGCAACCCAGTCCACCGACTCATCGCGCACGTTCCAGATCAAGCCCAGCCGAGCGTCCGGTTCAAGCACTCGGTGAATCTCGGCAAGGGCCGCTTCATCTGCAAACCAGTGGAAAGCTTGGGCGCATACCAGTGCTTGCGCTGCTCCGGAGTTGAGCGGTATGGATTCGGCCGTTCCCTCCAGGATCGTGATGTGCGGGAGATTCCTGGCAAACTCGGATCGCATCGCTTCTATGGGTTCAACCGCTACAACATCGATCTCCATTGATCCCAGTAACTGAGTAAATTTACCTGTGCCGGCTCCTAAATCAACAACCGTCGATCCCGGATGAATTTCAAGCGCTTCTCTAAGCCAGGCATCCAGTTCCCCTGGATAGCTAGGGCGACCCTTGGCATAGGTTCCAGCTTGCGATGAGTAGCCTAGCTGAGCAACTTTCTGAATACCTGCCATGAGTCGTGACCCGCTTTTTGTTAAGAGACACCCGGTCAACCTGACCAGTGACGCGATACAGCTCAGTGACCAACAGATGTCTTCGAATAAGATTCGCGATCGATGTCGAGAATCTCAACGCACAACTGCACCTCCACCCCTGCCGGCCATTCACACAAATCCTTGACCACTGCCAGCAGGCTTTCGGACAGCTGTTTCTTGATCTGCTCCGAGCGCCCGCTCAGCAGCGCCAGTTTCACATGCACGAACGCCCGTTCGGCCAATGCCGTGCCGACCTTGAACGTCTCGACCTTCACCGCGCGACTCTTGATGTCGAATTCGGCACCGAACTGACCAGACCCCACCAGCGTATTGTTCAGACGCATCAACGCCACATCAGCGTTCAGATCAGGCAGGTTGGCGGTGTATTCCAGGTGCAGGTGAGGCATGGCGTAACTCCTGTAGGTCGGCGGAAAGTTCTTACATATAGCACAGCGCTGCCTTGCTCACTGGGGCAGCGACAACAGATTGCGCTCGCCCATGAACGCTTCAATTCGTGAGCGCAACCAGCGTTCGGCAGGGTCGCTGTCGACATGGCTGAGCCAGACCATGGACAACTCAAGGGTCGGCGTCTTGAACGGAAACGGCTCCTTGAACAACTGACCGGACGTCGCCATGGCCTCTGCGGTGTAATCCGGCAGGCTGGCAATCAGATCGGTCCCGGAGAGCAAGGCCGGCAACGAACTGTATTGCGGCACCGAGAGCACCAACTGGCGCGTGCGGCCGATTGCTGCCAGCCACTCGTCAGCGAAACCACTGACGTTGGCAATATGGGACACCAGCACATGCGGGCGCGAGCAGTACTCATCGACCGTTAGCGGCGTATCGCTGGCATCAGCTCGTAAAACGCAGGGATGGATGTGCCGCAACAACTTGCGCTTGGCGTTGGCTGGCAGACCACCGGTCTGGCTGACGCCGACCGTTATGTCGCCAGACGCCAGCAAGTCGGGAATGCGCCAGTAATCGATATTCTGCACCACGAACACCACCTTCGGCGCTTCTTGGCGCAACGCCCGCAGCAACGGCGGCAACAGGGCGAATTCGACATCGTCCGACATCCCGATGCGAAAGGTCATGGTGCTGCTGCTCGGGTCGAAATCATGGGTCAGGCTCAACGCCACCGACAACGAATCCCGCGCCGGCGACAAGTGCCGAAAGATCTCTTCAGCCCGCGCCGTTGGCTCCATGCGATGGCCGACGCGTATGAACAACGGATCGTTGAACATGGTACGCAAGCGATTGAGCGCCGAACTGATGGTCGGCTGACCGAGAAACAGCTTCTTCGCCACCTTGGTGACGTTACGTTCCAGCATCAGCGCTTCAAACACCACCATCAGGTTGATGTCGGCCTTGCGTAGTTCGTTGCGATTCATCCATTGCCCCCGCGCTCAAAAAACTATCGACAGTTTAGGGAGCTGTAACAATTGGCGTCTACGCGACTGAACGAATGCCTCGAGGGATTTGCGTTTAATGCCAACAGGCTCACGCGCCGGGTCCTACATCCCCTTCCTGATTTTGTCGTGCCTCTGGCGGGACAGCCCCGCGCCCCTAAGCTCAGGAGGCTTCGGGCAAAAACGGTCCGGACGAAAACCTTCAAACACAATAGGAGAATTTCAATGGCTAGAGACAAAGCGAAAGACGACGAGCACTTCAACTGCACCCAGACGCATGAAGCCGACTACGTCGCCGGCCTCTATCCTCACGCCAAGGACGAAGTGAAAGACTTCCTGGCATCGGCCTGCAAGGACAACTCCCTGCATAACTCAACCCACAAGGACGTTTATGACCTGATCAAGAGAAAACTGGGCCACTCGCAACCGTAAGACGGGCCAGTTAGAACGAAGCTGCTCTGACTGAGCAGCTTCCCCCTGTCGACGGAGGAGGCAAACATCGCGACACAGTCCAACGGGTGATAAAGAAGCGCAGTTGCTCCAGAATTTCCCTGCGTCATCCAATCCGGATGACGGGAGCACATCCGCTCATTCAATTATCGCAAGGAAGCTATACATGACTATGGATTTGAATCAACACTTGGACACTGCCAAACAATACATCGGTCGGCAATACACCGAGGAGCTTCGCGCAGAACTCGCCAAGAAGACCTGCCTGGCAGTACGACCGACGGGTGTTGGGTACATCATGACCAAGGATTACAACCCTGCACGAATCAACCTGCTGGTCGAGAATGAAATCATCACCCACGTCACCATGGGCAATTGATTCGCCGAGTGTATTTCGTGCGGCTAAAAACCTGACAGGTTACTGCACAATCGCAGGAGGGGGCGGCCTTCATAGGCCGCCCCCCCCTGCTACACCGCACTGCTGGTTACCAGCCCCCCCCTAATTGGTTGACGCGAGTATCGACTCTCGATAATCTGAAACCAACACACTCGCCACACGTCCTGCCCAACGGGTAGGGTCCTGCCTCAAAGCAGGCGTGCAAAAGGCGAGTTTTTTTTTGCCTGGAATTTGAGCATGACCAAGAAGGCGCCCGTAACAAAGCCCCCCTTTGCAAAGTCGGCCTTCACTCCACAGGCACTGCTCGCCAAGCTGAAAACACAAGGTCTGATCGTCAACGATGACGATATGGCTCTCAAATACATCTCGTATGTTGGTCATTTCCGACTGAAAGGGTATTGGTACCAGCTACAAGATCCCGCGACCAAAAATTTCCACCCAAACACCACGTTTGACCATATTTGCCAGCGTTATGAATGCGATTGCGGATTCCACGCCATCCGGCCACCCAGCCCACCAACATCCGGCCACCTGTTCCACGATCATCCGGCCGGGCAGTCGGAGCGCAGCGACGCAGGTTTGCATTGTTAGTCTGAAGTCTCTGTCGCCGTCAATTTCGTTGCGCGTCTGCGCATCGATTCGCCCTTCAGTTCGATCCGATAAGCGTTGTGCACCAGCCGGTCGAGGATCGCATCGCCCAAGGTCGGATCGCCGATCAGCGCGTGCCATTTGTCCACTGGCATCTGGCTGGTCACTAGCGTCGAGCGGTTACCGTAGCGGTCGTCCAGCAGTTCAAGCATGTCGCGCCGTTGCGCAGCGGTAAACGGCGCCAGGCCCCAGTCGTCCAGGATCAGCAAGTCAGTCTTGGCATAACCCGCCATCAGTTTCGCGAAGCGGCCGTCGCCGTGGGCCAGGCCTAGTTCTTCCATCAAGCGCGGCAAGCGCAGATAACGCACGCTGTAACCGTCGCGGCAGGCCTTATGAGCCAGCGCGCAGGCGAGCCAGGTTTTGCCTACGCCAGTTGGGCCGCCGATGATCAGGTTCAGACCATCGCGCAGCCACTGGCCGCTGCCCAGTTGCAGGATCAAGGCCTTGTCCAAGCCACGCGGACTGCGATAGTCAATGTCTTCCAGGCAGGCGTTATGGCGCAGTCGGGCCGCCTTGAGGCGAGTAGTCAGGCGGGCGTCTTCGCGCTCGGTCAGCTCGCGATCGACCATCAGACCGAGGCGTTCGTCGAAGCTGAGATCGTTGATGTCAGGCGTTGCGTGTTGTTCGCCAAGGGCCTTGATCATGCCGTGCAGGCGCAGGGTTTGCAGCTTGTCGAGTGTCGGGTTGGGCAGCATTTTGGTGCTCCTTTTTCAGGTCAGTGGTAGTAGCCAGGGCCGCGCAGGTTGATGTGTTCTTCAGGCAGTAACGGCAGGTTTTGCTGGGCCAGCGGCAGCCGTTCCAGCCCTTGGCGCAGGATCGATTCCAGGCTTTTGTAGCTGCACGCGCCCAGTGCCAGTGCTCGCTGGCAAGCGGCTTCCAGCCGCTCTTCGCCGTGCTGTTTGCTCAGGCGCAGGATCCCCAGGCAGGCGCGGAAGCCGTGCTGCGGATGGATCCGGCGTTCGAGGATGTAGGCGATGACACCAGCGGTGTTCGGCCCGGTCTGCTCAGCCCAGTGGATCAGTCGCTGCGGCGTCCATTCGGCATGTTCGCGGTGACTTTTGGGCATGTGCTCGGTTTGGGTGGTGTGGCGGCCTTTGTGCGGTGAGCGCAGATGGCTGGCTACCCGCTGGTTGGCGTGGAAGCACTCGACAGTCCTAGCGGTTAGCCGCACTTCGAGTTGGTGCTTCACCAGCTGGTATGGCACCGAGTAGTAATGACCATCGACCTCGACGTGGTAGTCGATGTGCACCCGCACCTTTTTCCATTCGGCGTAGACATACGGATGTTCTGGTAGCGGTTGCAGTGCGGGTTGGTCGATGGTCTCGAAGGCTGAGCGCCGTGAGCCGGGCAGCTTCTTGAAGGGCTTCTGATTGAGGCGATCGAGCAGCAGCGCGATGGCTGTGTTGAGTTCGCCCAAGGAGAAGAACTGGCGGTTGCGCAGCACCGCCAGGATCCAGCGCTCGACTACCTGTACGCCGACTTCAACCTTGGCTTTGTCCTTGGGTTTACGCGAGCGCGCGGGCAGCACAGCTACGCCGTAATGCTCGGCGAGATCGCGGTAACTGGGGTTGATATCCGGCTCATAGCGATGCGCCTTGGTGACGCCGCTGCGCAGATTGTCCGGTACCAGGATCTGCGATGTACCGCCGAGAAAGGCGAAGCAGCGCACGTGCGAGCCCAGCCAGTCGGGCAGTTTCTGCGACCAGGTGGCCTCGGCGAAGGTGTAGCTGGACGCGCCGAGGACGGCGACGAAGATCTGCGTTTGGCGGATCTCGCCGGTTCGCCGATCAATGACTGGCACGGTCTGGCCGGCGTAGTCGACAAACAGCTTTTCGCCGGCGCGATGTTCCTGGCGCATGACCACATCGATCTTCGCGGCCCAGAGGCGGTAGTGCTCGCAGAACCAGCTGTACTGGAAGCCTTGCGGGTGGGTGAGCCGATACTCTTGCCAAAGCAGGGCCAGGGTGACGCCGGGGCGACGTAACTCGGCATGGACATGAGCCCAGTCCGGCATCGGGCGTTGGTCGCTGGGAACATCGGGCGGAGGCGGAAAAAGGCGCCGTTGCAACTCAACGTCGCTCAAAGCACACGGCCAAATCAGCCCGCTGGCAGCAAAGCGATTGAGGTACTCACCGATGGTCGCGCGACCCACTTCCAAGCTGACAGCGATCTGGCGAGCAGACAGGCCGACCTCGAATTTGAGACGTAGCACTTCCTTAATTTTACGCATGGATAACCGCTCCACGACGACCTCTCTGCTTCGATAAAAGAGGTCGATGGTAGTGAATTAATCCTGCGTTGCTGCCTGCCTTATGAGTGGCCGGATGGCCGTGGAATGGGTGGCCGGATCATCGTGGAATCAGTGGCCGGATGTTCATGGAATAGATGGCCGGATGCCCGTGGAATCCGCATGCGATCGAGAAATTCGGGCAATCATTATGGAGTCGGCGGAAAGGCTTGAGGTCGCAGTCCGCACCGTGATCTGCAACATGCTGAGCCTCAAGTATTCCCCGCACTGGTATCTGAAAACAGAAATCTTTGCGCCAAAAGGACGAAATGGCATCGGACAAATGCTGTCGAAGATCGAAGGCGAGGTTGAGCGAGCCTCCTCTCGGCGTTACATAAAAGCCTACTATGAAAGTTATGAAGATCCCTACCTTCCACCCAGCTGGGCTATGAGCGAATGCGTAACGCTGGGCACCTGGTCTAAAATTTTCGCGATACTAAGAGATCCGATTGATCGGAAAGTCATTTCGTCAAAGTTTGGTATAGCGCAAGTGGAGGTGTTTGAAAGCTGGCTGCATGCGTTGACGGTGCTTCGGAACATGGCTGCTCATCACGACCGATTCATAGACGTGAAAATTGGAGTTTCCCCAACCAATCTGAAGCGAAAAGACATCAAATTCACCGACAACAAAACGGTGTATTCCTCGCTGACAGTGATTCATGTCTTACTGAGTTCTATAGGATTCAACGGCACCTTCAAATCAAGGCTTGCGTCAATGGAAGAAAGGTATGGTGCCGCGCATTTTCAGCGCATGGGCTTTCCTGAATACTGGAAGACTGACGCGAACGGCTGGTGAAACCCCAGAAACGAAAAAGCCCCCGTAATCATCAATGATTACAGGGGCTTAGTCTTATTCAATAATGGCGGAGAGATAGGGATTCGAACCCTAGGTACCGGTGAAGGTACAACGGATTTCGAATCCGTCCCATTCGGCCACTCTGGCATCTCTCCAACGGCGCGCATCATAACAACACTTTTGCCGGAAGCGAAGCCCCTAAGCGAAATATTTTCTGTGCTATCAGATGCTTGCGTCGATTAAAGCGGTACACCCAGACGATTGGCGACTTCTTCGTAGGCTTCGATGACGTCACCGAGGCCCTGGCGGAAGCGGTCCTTGTCCATTTTCTTCTTGGTGGCCTTGTCCCACAGGCGGCAGCCGTCCGGGCTGAATTCGTCGCCCAGGACGATGGTGCCGTCGTGGAATACGCCGAATTCCAGTTTGAAGTCGACCAGCAGCAGGCCGGCGTCGTCGAAGAGTTTGCTAAGGACTTCGTTGACCTTGAGCGACAGCTCTTTCATGCGCACCAGTTGCTCGGCAGTGCCCCAACCGAACGCCACGACGTGGGATTCATTGATGAACGGGTCGCCCTTGGCGTCGTCCTTCAGGAACAGTTCGAAGGTGTAAGGGTTGAGCTTCAAACCTTCTTCAACGCCCAGGCGCTTGACCAGGCTGCCGGCGGCGTAGTTACGCACGACGCACTCGACCGGGATCATGTCGAGCTTCTTCACCAGGCATTCGTTGTCGCCCAGCAGTTTGTCGAATTGGGTCGGCACGCCGGCAGCTTCGAGTTTCTGCATGATGAAGGCGTTGAACTTGTTGTTCACCATGCCTTTGCGGTCGAGCTGTTCGATGCGCTTGCCGTCGAACGCCGAAGTGTCGTTGCGAAACAGCAGGATCAAGCGGTTAGCGTCGTCGGTCTTGTAAACCGATTTGGCTTTGCCGCGGTAGAGTTCTTCACGTTTTTCCATGATGGGCTCCGCTTGCTAAGTAGGTGGGCTAGGCGATGTGTCGCCAGTCGAGCCCTGAATCTTGATCGGCCAGTTGCAGCCAGTCCGGGTCGCACCCGAGGGTGTCGACAAAACATTGCCGGGCCAGCCGCGGCAGGTTGTTCTTGCTGCTCAGATGTGCCAGGACCAGGTGTTGAAGGTCTTTCCAGCCCAACTCGGCCACCAGGAATGCCGCCTGATGGTTGTTCAAATGTCCCAGTTCACCGCCCACCCGCTGCTTGAGAAAGTACGGGTAATGACCGCGAGCCAGCATGTCCCGGCAATGGTTGGCCTCGATCATCAATGCATCGAGGTCGCGATAGCCGTCCAGCACCTTGTCGCAATACGAGCCCAGGTCGGTCAACAGGCCGAAGCGCCGCTCACCGTCACTGAAAACGTATTGCGTCGGCTCCTGCGCATCGTGGGCCACGGCAATGACACCAATGCTCAAGTCGCCGATCTGCAGTAGTTCGCCACCGGCCAGGAAGCCCGCGGGCTCGACCGGTTTGCGCATCCCGCGCAGGGTCCCGCGACTGAGGTAGACAGGCAGATTGTAACGCCGAGACAGCAAACCCACGCCATGCACGTGGTCGGCATGTTCGTGGGTCACGAGTATCGCGCTCAGCTGCGCAGGGTCTACACCCAGGCGCAGCAAGCGTTTTTCGGTTTCCCGCAGGGAGAAACCACAATCCACCAGCACATACGTATCAGCGCTGGCTATCAGCGTGCCATTCCCTTGGCTACCGCTGCCGAGAACGGCAAAACGCATGTGATCAGCCCAGGTTGTCCTGAATCACGCTCAACACTTTTCGCGCCACGTCAGCCGGCGCCACGGTGTTGATGTTTTTCTCGACGGTGACCTGGACGCTGTCGCCCACCTTGCTCAGGCGAACCTGATAGCGCTCGGCACGGGACTCGACTTCTTCCTTGCTCGGCGCACTGCCGAACAGGCTGCTGAAGAACCCTGGCTTGTCGTCCTTCTTCTCGGCTTTTTCAGCGATGTTGATGTAGTACAGGCCCAGGCTGCGGTTGATGTCTTCAACGCGCCATTCGCCCTGCTCCAGCGCACGACCGACGCTCGACCAGGCACGATCCAGGTCGGTACCGACGTTCAGCACCGGGTTGCCGCTGCCGTCTTCGCTGAGGCTGACGCGACTTGGCGCGTCGGAATCGCGAGAGGCCAGCATGGAGACCGAACCGCCCTTCTCGGAGATACGGCTCATGCTCGCCAGCATGTCGTCGACCAGTGCCGCGTCCAGGCCAGTGTTGACCGAACGGTTGGTGAAGGCGACGTCGGCAGTGCTGCCGGCAGGACGCTCGGCGCTGACCACGTAGATTTCACTGGTGTTGCGCTGTACGCCTGGCTCGATGCGTACCCGCACGCGGGTTTCGCTGTCAGTGCTGACACCGGCCGCGCTCAGGCGCTTGGCCATGGCGGCGGACAGTTCGTCGGCACGCTGCCAGGTGGTGGTGAATTCACCGGTTTGCGGACGTTGTTCGTCCAGGCGGAAACCGTTGTCCTGGAAGAACTGTACGGCCACGGGCCAAGCTTCCGCTGGCGGGTTCTGCGCCAGGATCGAACGCGTATCGCCGCTCTTTTGCAGGGAGTAGGCACTGGCGTCGGCTGCGGCCGTCAACGGCTGCGGACGAGGCACGATGTATTCGCCCTTGGCGGTGTCATCGGCGACGTTGCGCGGAATCGGCAACAGCGGATCCAGACGCTTGGCGGTGGTGATGTCCGGTGGAAGTTGCATCGGTGCAGTCTGTTGCGCTTCCAGGTAATCGCTACCACGGTCACGGAAATAACCTTCCGGGCCCCAGACCCATCCACAGCCACTGGTGCTGGAGATGATCAAGGCAAGTGCGGAAAGTCCGGCCATTCGCTTCATGCGTTGTACTTCCTCAATTAAACCAGGACGCCGGACTGGCGCATGGCCTGCCGCAGCGGTTCGTGACATTCAGCGCTGAGCCAGGTGAGCGGCAGACGGATTCCGTCCGGCATCAGGCCCATTTCATGCAGCGCCCATTTCACGGGAATAGGATTGGATTCGATAAACAGGGTTTTATTGAGTGGCATCAGCTTTTGGTGAATGGCACGTGCCTTCTCGGCTTCGCCGTTCAGCGCGGCAATGCACAGGTCGGCCATGTCACGCGGGGCGACGTTGGCCGTTACCGAAATGTTGCCCTTGCCGCCCAGCAGGATCAGCTCGACGGCGGTAGCGTCGTCACCGGAGATCACCAGGAAGTTGCTGTCGACACCGTCGATGATGGCCTTGGCGCGCTGCAGGTCGCCGGTGGCTTCCTTGATACCGATGATGTTCTTGACGCTCGACAGGCGGATCACGGTCTCGGCGAGCATGTCGCAGGCGGTGCGGCCTGGCACGTTGTAAAGGATCTGCGGGATGTCGACGGCTTCGGCGATCGCCTTGAAGTGCTGGTACAGGCCTTCCTGGGTCGGCTTGTTGTAGTACGGCGTGACCAGCAGGCAAGCATCGGCGCCTGCGGTCTTTGCATTGGTGGTCAGCTCGATCGCCTCGCGAGTCGAGTTGGCGCCGGTGCCGGCGATGACCGGAATGCGACCGTTGACCTGCTTGACAACGCGACGGATCACTTCGATGTGTTCGCTCACATCAAGAGTGGCCGATTCACCTGTGGTGCCGACCGCCACGATGGCGTGGGTGCCGTTTTGCAGGTGAAAGTCCACCAGTTTGCTCAGGCTGTCCCAGTCGAGACGACCTTGTGCATCCATGGGTGTGACCAGTGCCACCATACTGCCCGCAATCATGCAACCGCTCCTGCCGGAAAAAGAGAGCCGTAATGGTACTGGCGCCAAGATGCTTGCACAAGCGAAGTACTGCGCTGCCGCCATTCCCCTTGGCGCCGCTTTTCGCTACCCTTCAGACTTTGATCGATACTGCTAAGCTCGTATTTCGGGTTTGCGCCTCCGTTTTCGACATCACAAGCCCCCGATCCAGCGTTGCCACCCCCGCTCCTGTCACTCTGGAGCCACGTTGCGACCTTGTGCCCGGGGCTTTGATAATTCGCATGCGCAGGCGCGCTCCTGGCAAAACCAGCCGACAGAAGTACCGACCGCTCATCGCTTTAGGAATGCTGCATGTCCACCCCCACAGTTCGCGAACAATTCCTTGTCATCAGTGCCCTCGGCGCCAACCCCATGGAGCTGACTAACGTCCTGTGCCGCGCCAGCCATGAAAACCGCTGCGCCGTGGTCACCTCCCGCCTGACGCGTCATGGCGAATGCAGTGCGCTGATCCTCGAAATCTCCGGCAGCTGGGACGCCCTGGCTCGTCTGGAAGGCAGCCTGCCCACCCTGGCAAAACGGCATGCTTTTACCGTCAATGTGGTGCGCAGCGCCGCCCTGGAGAACCGTCCCCAGGCCCTGCCCTACGTGGCTTATGTCAGCTCTGCCTACCGCTCGGACATCATCAACGAGCTGTGCCAGTTCTTCATGGACCACAATGTCGAACTGGAAAACCTGACCTGTGACACCTATCAGGCACCCCAGACCGGCGGCACCATGCTCAATGCCACGTTTACCGTGACCTTGCCGGCCGGTGTGCAGATCAGCTGGTTGCGCGACCAGTTCCTGGACTTCGCCGACGCGCTGAACCTCGATGCCCTGATCGAACCGTGGCGCCCACAGAACCCAATGTAAGGAAGCATTCATGGCCGTTGCACTCGACCAACCGGTTGCCGACTTCGAAGCATCCGCCACCAGCGGGCAAACCGTCCGTCTCGCAGACCTCAAGGGCAAGCAGGTAGTGATCTACTTCTACCCCAAGGACAGCACGCCGGGCTGCACCACCCAGGGCCAGGGCTTTCGCGATCAGCTGGACGCCTTCGAGAACGCCAACACCGAAGTGTTCGGCGTGTCCCGCGACAGCCTGAAGTCCCATGAGAACTTCAAGGCCAAGCAGGCATTCACCTTCGAGCTGATCAGCGACAAGGAAGAAGCGCTCTGCCAACTGTTTGATGTGATCAAGTTGAAAAAGCTCTATGGCAAGGAATACATGGGCGTGGATCGCAGCACCTTCCTGATCGACAAGGATGGAGTGTTGCGTCAGGAATGGCGCGGCGTGAAGGTGCCGGGGCATGTGGATGCGGTTTTGGCGGCTGCCCAGGCCCTCAACCAAGCCTGATTAACTGGGCGTCTGTTCCGACGCCTTCGCGAGCAGGCTCGCTCCCACAGTTAACCGATATGACTGGACGACTCGGTCAACTGTGGGACCGAGCCTGCTCGGGAAGAGGCCATCAGCCCCACTGAAATGATCAGGGATGATAGTTAAAGCAACGGCGCCACCACGGGTTCCTTGCGCGGCCACGCATCCAGCACAGCCTTGAACAGCGTCGCCAGGGGAATCGCAAAGAACACCCCCCAGAAGCCCCACAGCCCGCCAAACAACAACACCGCGCAGATGATCGCCACCGGATGCAGGTTCACGGCTTCCGAGAACAACAGTGGCACCAGTACGTTGCCGTCCAGCGTCTGGATAATCCCGTAGACCGCCATCAAATAGATGAACTGATCGCTCCAGCCCCACTGGAACAGCGCAATCAGGAACACAGGCACGGTCACCACCACCGCCCCGACGTAGGGCACGACCACCGAGATGCCCACCAGCAAGGCCAGCAGCGCCGCATAGTTGAGATCCAGGACGACAAAGGCGACGTAGGTCACCCCGCCACAAATGAAAATCTCGATGACCTTGCCACGAATGTAGTTGGCGATCTGCCGGTTCATCTCATGGGCGACGCGGGTGATCAGCGCCCGCTCACGGGGCAGGTAGCCGCGCACCCACTCGCCGATCATTTGCCGGTCCTTGAGAAAGAAGAACACCAGGATCGGCACCAGCACCAGATAGATCATGATGTTGACCAGCAGCGGCAGGCTCGACAGCGAAAACGTCAGTGCCCATTGGCCAAACTTGCCGATCTCGCCCCGCGCCACTTCAATGGCTTGCAGCACCTGCTCGTCGGACACCAGATGCGGATAGCGCTCCGGCAGCAGCAACAACAGCGTCTGCCATTTGGCGAGCATGCCGGGCAATTCGTTGAACAAGGTGATCAGTTGATGCCAGAGCAAAGGCACCACGACCACGATGAACACCAGCAGCAGCCCCATGAACAGCGCGAAGACCAGCCCCACCGCGACCCCGCCAGGCACCCGCATTCGCTCCAGGCTCACCACCAGGCCCTGCATCAGGTAGGCCAGCACCATCCCGGCCAGCACCGGCGCAAGCATGCCGCCCAAGGTCAGCACGGCGGTGAATGCCAGGAACAACAGGACCGCCAGAACCACGGCCTCTTCATCGGAGAAGTAGCGCTGAATCCAGTCGCGCAACACTTTGAACATCAATATTCCTTAGGAACGAACGCTGCAGGTTTCAGGCTTTTTTCAACCAGTAACGGTAGATGCCCGCTTCATCTTCTTCACGAAGCAGCGTATGACCGGCCAATCGGGCAAAGGTGCGGAAATCACGCTGCGAACCTGCATCGGTGGCAATCACCTTGAGCACCGCGCCACTGGCCATCCGGTTGAGTTCCATCTTGGCCTTGAGCAACGGCAGCGGGCAATTGAGGCCACTGGCGTCGAGCTCAACGTCATGGGCTACAGCGTCGATCATTGCATCACTCCGGTTCAGGTGGTTGAGTTGCCTAGAATATCTGGTCGCAGGGCTGGTGTCCGGCTACAGTAAGCTCTTTGTCGACTAAGGCTTTGTGCATGACTTTTCTGCGCCCTACCCTGCTGACGCTCGCTTGCCTGCTTGCCTCACCAGGCTTCGCCGACGACCTGCCGTCACTCGGTGACGCCAGTTCTGCCATCGTCTCGCCGCAACAGGAGTACCAGTTGGGCCGCGCCTGGCTTGCCCTGTTGCGCAGCCAGGTAGCGCAGCTCAACGACCCGCAGCTCAAGGATTACGTCGAATCCAGCGTCTACCGGTTGGTGGAGACCAGCCAGGTCAATGACCGGCGCCTGGAGTTCATCCTGATCAACAGCCCACAGCTCAACGCATTCGCGGCGCCCGGCGGGATTGTCGGGGTCAATGGCGGCCTGTTCCTCAATGCGCAGACCGAAGGTGAATATGCCTCGGTACTGGCTCACGAATTGGCTCACTTGTCGCAGCGCCACTTTGCCCGTGGCGTCGAGGCCCAGCAGCGCATGCAGGTACCGATGATGGCCGCGTTGCTGGCCGGCATCGTGATTGCGGCGGCCGGTGCTGGCGACGCCGGTATTGCGGCGATTGCAGGGACGCAGGCGGCAGCCATCCAGGAACAGCGGCGATTCTCTCGCCAGAACGAACAGGAAGCCGACCGCATCGGTATCCTCAATCTAGAAAAGGCCGGCTACGACCCGCGCTCCATGCCAACCATGTTCGAACGCCTGGGGCGTCAGTACCGCTTCGACGCCAAGCCACCGGAATTCCTGCTGACTCACCCGGTCACCGAATCGCGGATCGCCGACACCCGCAACCGTGCCGAGCAGGCCTCAAAAGGCGGTATCGAAGATACCCTGCGTTATCAGTTGATTCGTACACGGGTTCAGCTGATCTATGAAGAAACCCCAGGCCTGGGCGCCAAGCGCTTTCGCGCCCTGCTGGAAGAAAATCCAAAAAACGATGCGGCTCGCTACGGCCT
This sequence comes from Pseudomonas sp. LBUM1649, assembly GCF_059716155.1. Classification (NCBI taxonomy): domain Bacteria; kingdom Pseudomonadati; phylum Pseudomonadota; class Gammaproteobacteria; order Pseudomonadales; family Pseudomonadaceae; genus Pseudomonas; species Pseudomonas sp. LBUM1649. The sequence goes on along the minus strand of NZ_CP166807.1, from coordinate 1,520,824 downwards.
TGCGATCGCCCAGATCAAGGGCGGCCAGCTGAACGAAGCACGGGAAAACCTCAAGTTGCTGCTGGCCAAAGCCCCGAACGAGATCATCTACAACCTCGCTCAGGTCGATCTGGACATTACCAACAATCGCCTGCCGGATGCACAGTCCAGGGTTGACCGGTTGCTGACGCAATACCCCGGCAATTATCCGCTGAACCAGGTACGCGTCGACCTGCTGCTGAAACAGAACCGCGCCGCCGATGCCGAAAAGGCCCTCGAAGGCCTGCTCAAATCGCGCCCGGACGATCCGGACGTGTGGTATCAGGTTGCCGAAACCCGCGGCCTGTCAGGCAATATCATCGGCCTGCACCAGGCGCGCGCCGAGTATTTCGCGCTGGTGGGCGACTATCGCCAGGCCATCCAGCAACTGGATTTTGCCAAGCGCAAGGCGGGTACCAATTTCCCGCTGTCATCGCGAATCGATGCCCGCCAGCGAGAGCTGATGGAGCAGGAGCGCATGATCAAGGACATGATGGGCTGACAGGTTTGCGCACCAAAAAAAACCGCCTCTTTCGAGGCGGTTTTTCATTCAGCCGACCAGCGGATTATTCAGCCAGCTTGAAGGTGATGAAGCTCGCACGGTTCTGACGCAGTACGCGCATCGACACCGAGCGGTTCTTGGGCAACGCTTTGGCGATGTCCGTGAACTCCTTGGCCGAACCGATCGCCTGATTGTTCAGGTGAGTGATGATATCGCCTGGCTGCAGGCCGATCATCGAAGCAGGACCGTCCTGGACCTCCTTGATCACCACGCCACCCTTGAGTTCGTAGGTTTTCTTCTGTTCGTCCGTCAGCTCGGCCACGGAAACGCCAAGGCGGTTGCTGCTGCGCTCGATACTCGACTGTGGCAGGTTGTCCAGCTCCTTGCCTTCTTCCGGGATAGCGCCAACAGTCAGCTCGACATTCTTGCGCTTGCCTTCGCGGATCACTTCCAGATTGGCCTTGGAGCCCGCCTTCAATGCGCCCACCAGGTGTGGCAGATCGGCGGACATGACGATCGGCTGACCATTCATGGTCAGGATCACATCACCTACCAGCAGCCCACCCTTGGCAGCCGGGCCGTCATCCTGGATCTGAGCGACCAGTGCACCGGCCGGCTTTTCCAGGCCGAACGATTCGGCCAGATCCTTGTTCACTTCCTGGATCACCACTCCCAACCAGCCACGGCTGACCTTGCCACCGGCTTTCAGCTGATTGGAAACGTCCATCGCCACGTCGATAGGGATCGCGAACGATACGCCCATGAAGCCGCCAGATCGGGTGTAGATCTGCGAGTTGATCCCGACCACCTCACCATTGAGGTTGAACAGCGGCCCACCCGAGTTACCCGGGTTGATCGGCACGTCGGTCTGGATGAACGGCACATAGTTTTCATTCGGCAGGCTGCGACCGACGGCACTGACGATGCCCTGGGTCACGGTATGGTCGAAGCCGAACGGCGAGCCGATGGCCACGACCCATTGCCCGGCTTTCAGATCCTGGGATTTGCCCAGTTTCAGGACCGGAAGATCCTTGGCTTCGATTTTCAGCAACGCCACATCGGATCGCGGATCGGTGCCGATCAGCTTGGCCTTCATTTCACTGCGGTCGGACAGACGTACGAGGATTTCGTCGGCATCGGCGATCACATGATTATTGGTCAGGATGTAGCCGTCAGGCGAAATGATGAAACCCGAACCCAACGATTGCGCTTCGCGTTGGCGATCGCCTCGGGGCGATCGAGGCTGCGGCGGCATGCCGCGTTCGAAAAACTCGCGCAGCATCGGCGGCAAGCCTTCGAGGTCAGGCATCTGCTGGTTCACTTTGCGGTCAGGCAGTTTTTGCGTAGTGCTGATGTTCACCACCGCAGGCGACGCCTGTTCGACCAGTTGCGTGAAGTCAGGCAATTCGACCGCTTGAACAGCGACCGCCTGACCGAGCACCAGCACGGTGGCAAAAATGGAGAGGTAAGACTTCAAGCGTGGTATCGACATACGGCTCCCGTTACGACGAGCATGGTTAAGCGATATGGAGCAAGGAACACCGGGAAAGATACGCCGGTATTTTTGTTCCGGGAACAACAAACAAGGCCAGAGCCGAGGGGCTCTGACCTATAAAAAATTCTGGGGGGATTTGCAAATTGAAATGTTCACGAAACATTTCGACTGCGCATCACTGCTGGGTCGCAGTGGCGTCGGTGCGCATGGATAAGGCAATCCGTTCAGCGGTGCCGATCGGGATCTCGCCCACGACAGTCACGATCATCTCGCCTTGAGGTGTGCTCAAGCGCCGGGAAACGGCAACGGTTGGCCCTAGTTGAGTACGGGTGTCGGCGGCCCCAGAACCACTCAAAGGCTCGAGGAACACTGAAAACCGGGCGAGGCCATCGTCATACATCAGGCTGTTGACCAGAGCCTTGGTCTCTGGATCCTTGCGAGCCGAACTACTGGTCAGTTCGAAGCCCGGCGGCAACCAATCGGAATGCCAGACTCGCGCGTCCTTGACTGTGGAAGCCTTGTCGCTGTCGACCAAGACCTTCTTGCAATCGGAACCGGGCTGCAGGTCACTGTCGGACGGAACTGCGGCGGGATCGAGTCGAGTGAACTGGAAGCGCTCGAGCAGCCGCCCTTTGTCATCCAATAGCAATGACTTCAGAGGCAGGCCGGTTTCTTTATCCAGATGCAGTTCAAAACCGTAGCGGTGCTGGTCACGCGGGGTCAATGAGACAATCACTGCCGGGCGCCCAGCGACGCGCGACTTGCCGATGACAGCAAGGTCATACCAATTCTTGAGCTTTTGTGGATCAAGTGCACGAGCTGCGGAGCTGGAGGAATCCCCAACCCCTGCCATCAGGTTGCCGCTGACGCATTGAGTATGCCCATCAACGCGCACGACTTCCTGAGCAGTTCCATCGAGCTGGATCAAGCGCTCGCGGACCTTGCCATCCTGGACGCGGTGCCAGATGTTGTGGGTAGAAAAACTACCGTTACGCTCGTAGACAAAAGTACCTTGAAAGCTTTGCTGCTGCTCGGCCTGGCCCAGACGGGTCAACCAGTCTTGAGCCTCATCGGCGTGGGCTGGAACAACGAACCAGCCACTGAGCAAAAGCGTAAGTAGAGGTATGGCGCGCATGATCCTCCTTAACGGTTTTCCAGGCTTGCTGCACGAGCGTAAGGCAGAGCGCTCTCAGTACCTTTCAGTGCAGCCTGTTGAGCATGTTGGCGCAAGTAGCCTGGCAGACGCTGATCGTTCAAGCCTGGCTGACCTTGCAATACGCCATTGGCCATGGGGCCGGTGGCTTCCGAACTCTCATTGTAGCCTGCCAGAACAGCCGGACCCTTGACTTGAGGAACGGCCAGGCCTGGTTGGGTGGATTGCTGCGCCAGCTCGACACCAGCGATCTCGTCCTGGTTGTACAGACGAACACCTGCCAATACCGCCAGGGTCACCGATGCGGCAACGGCCAGACGACCCAGGCTGCGCCATGGACCACGGGTGGCTTTTGCCGGTACGGCTTCGTCAGCCAATGCAGCAGAAACAGCCGCGGCAATATCCAGGCGTGGCAGCAGGAGATCCTTGTGCATCACCGCCCGAGCGATCTGATAACGAGCCCAGGTTTCACGGGTTTCAACATCGTCGAAGGCATTCAATACCCGACGCAATTCCAATTCGTCCGCTTCGTTATCCATCACTGCGGACAGCGATTCCTGCAGGGCTTCACGACTCATGGCGTTCCTCTCTTGGCTGTCGCCGCTGTCTTTAGTTTTCCTGCAACAACGGCTGCAGGGCTTTATCGATGGCCTCCCGGGCGCGGAAGATCCGGGAGCGCACGGTACCCACCGGACACTGCATGACGCTCGCAATGTCCTCGTAACTCAGACCATCGAATTCACGTAAAGTTAAAGCCGTACGCAAATCTTCTGGCAGTTGCTGAATGGTTCGATGGACGGTGCCTTCGATCTCATCCCGCAGCAAAGCCCGTTCTGGCGACTCGAGGTCCTTGAGGCCATGATCGCCATCGTAGAACTCTGCATCCTCGGAACTGACATCGCTATCCGGCGGCCGACGGCCGCGTGAAACCAGATAGTTCTTCGCCGTGTTGATGGCGATGCGGTAAAGCCACGTATAAAACGCGCTGTCTCCGCGAAAATTACCAAGTGCGCGATAGGCCTTTATGAAGGCTTCCTGCGCTACATCCTGGGCTTCATGGGTGTCGTGCACGAAACGCACGATCAACCCGAGAATTTTGTGCTGGTATTTCAGCACTAGCAGATCGAATGCACGCTTGTCGCCGCGCTGAACGCGTTCGACCAGCTGCTGATCCTCTTCCTGGGTTAGCATGAACACTCCTCGATAAGCTCGGAGGAGGCTTGCATTACTAAATGACCGGGCTTGCAAACATAGACTCGGGCTTTTCGCAAAAGTTCTCCCCCTCCAGGCAAGTTTCCTGCGGGCTCTGATTCGGCACGCACGAAAAACGCAGCGCGAGATTCCCCGGCTGCGCGAATAATCTTGTCATCGGTTTGACCGGCAAGGATCCAACCGCGATCCTGCGATGAAACCGACACTGTCCCTTGATTCAGGCAACCGTCTATTGATCTTGGGCCTTTGGCAAAAGTTCCAAATATTTATAGCTGCGCAGAACCGACATTGTGCAACCCCGAAGCGAAAAAGAGTGTTAAATCCACGATACAGTTCGCTTGTCGCCGAACCAATGGAAAAAACATCCGACGAAGCGACAGCAGTTTTCCGTCACAGTAGTTTCACAATGCCATATCGGCTCGGCTATTGTGCCGCTCCCCCCCTCTATATACTAGTGGGCTGTGCGGCTGCCGGGCATGCCTGTCCAGATGTCTGGCGCCTACCCCGACCCGGGGCGCTTTGAGCGGAATCCTGAAATGAGCCAACAGTTTCAACACGATGTCCTGGTAATTGGCAGCGGTGCTGCCGGCTTGAGCCTTGCGCTGACCTTGCCCGGTCATTTGCGCATCGCCGTACTGAGCAAAGGCGACCTCGCCAATGGCTCGACGTTCTGGGCCCAGGGAGGGGTCGCCGCGGTTCTGGATGACACCGACACCGTCGAGTCCCACGTCGATGACACCCTCGACGCCGGCGGCGGGTTGTGTCACGAAGACGCCGTGCGCTTTACCGTCGAGCACAGCAAAGAGGCCATTCAATGGCTGATCGACCAGGGCGTGCCGTTCACCCGCGACGAACAGTCCGGCACCGAAGATGGCGGATTCGAATTCCACCTGACCCGTGAAGGCGGTCACAGCCATCGCCGCATCATCCATGCAGCCGACGCCACCGGCGCGGCGATTTTCAGAACGCTGCTCACCCAGGCCCAACAACGGCCCAACATCGAGTTGCTGGAACAGCGGGTCGCGGTCGACCTGATTACCGAAAAGCGCCTGGGTCTTGAAGGCGATCGCTGCCTGGGTGCCTACGTGCTCAATCGCGGCACCGGGGAAGTCGACACCTACGGCGCCCGTTTCGTGATCCTCGCCTCCGGTGGCGCAGCCAAGGTCTACCTCTATACCAGCAACCCCGACGGCGCCTGCGGTGATGGCATCGCCATGGCCTGGCGCTCGGGCTGCCGGGTGGCGAATCTGGAATTCAACCAGTTCCACCCCACCTGCCTGTATCACCCGCAAGCCAAGAGTTTCCTGATCACCGAAGCCCTGCGCGGAGAAGGTGCGCACCTGAAGCTGCCCAATGGCGAACGCTTCATGCAGCGCTTCGACCCCAGGGCGGAACTGGCGCCACGGGACATCGTCGCCCGGGCCATCGACCATGAGATGAAGCGACTTGGCGTCGACTGCGTGTACCTGGACATCAGCCACAAGTCCGAAGCGTTCATCAAGTCGCACTTCCCGACGGTGTACGAACGCTGCCTCGAATTTTCCATCGACATCACCAAACAACCGATCCCGGTGGTGCCGGCGGCGCATTACACCTGTGGCGGCGTCATGGTCGACCAGCAAGGTCGCACCGACGTGCCAGGGCTCTACGCGATTGGCGAAACCAGCTTCACCGGCCTGCACGGTGCCAACCGCATGGCCAGCAACTCATTGCTGGAGTGCTTCGTCTACGCCCGCTCGGCAGCGGCGGACATCCTGGAACAGTTGCCACAGGTGTCGGCACCTGTTGCCCTGCCCATCTGGGACGCGAGCCAGGTTACCGATTCCGATGAAGACGTTATCATTGCGCACAACTGGGATGAGCTGCGGCGATTCATGTGGGACTACGTCGGCATCGTGCGCACCAACAAGCGCCTGCAACGGGCGCAACACCGGGTGCGTCTGTTGCTCGACGAAATCGACGAGTTCTACAGCAACTACAAGGTCAGTCGTGATTTGATCGAATTGCGCAACCTGGCCCAGGTGGCCGAGCTGATGATCATTTCAGCCATGGAGCGCAAGGAGAGTCGCGGCCTGCACTACACCCTCGACTACCCGAACATGCTGCCGGTCGCCCGGGACACTATTCTGGTGCCGCCCACCTACGCCGACTGAACTTGAGCCGCACTCGCAGGCGTCGGTGCAGATCCGCCGCCTGCGAATCCCGGGGCACGCAAAGGGTCCTGACGCGCCGCTCGCCGCGCAGACGAAAACGCAACACCACCGCCAATGGCAGCGCCAGGCTGTCCGGACGCAGTTGCACCGGCTGCCATCCCCGCGCCTGATTCCATAATTGCCAGCCATCGGCGTCACGACGCAAGCCGCGAAAAGCCTGTGGGTGCGTCAGTAGTATCTGTCGAGGCAGCATCCAGGCGCCGTGCAACAGACAGCACAAGGCACCGGGCAGACTGGCCCACAGCGGTATGGCGAGCAAAAACAACGAACCCAGCGCGAACAGCTGGGCCACAAGATACGCCGCCAGCAACTGCCGTGAGGCATGCCAGCGGCATTCGAAGCCATTACTTGGGCTGGACACGATCCAGGATCATGCGAACCATGCGCTGAAGCTCCGGATCTTCCGATTCGGCGCGCTCCATGAACCAGCCGAACATGTCCTGATCTTCGCATTCGAGCAGCCTGACGTAGCAGGCGCGATCAACTTCGTTGAGGTGCGGATAAACCTCTTTCACAAACGGCACCAGCAACACGTCAAGCTCAAGCATGCCGCGGCGGCTGTGCCAGTAGAGGCGATTCAGTTCAACATCTTCGACCATGGAGCGCTCCTCAAATAGGCCGCAAGTATACAGCCCCGCGCCCCATCGAACAGTCGGCTTTGGTCGGGCACCGACGATCCTTTGTGAACTACCCATTTCAAGGGCAGCCCCTTATCATGTCCGCCAGACTCTTTACCCTGCGATGACCCATGGCCGATTCTGCTTTTTTCTGCACGCTGTCTCATGAAGGTGTTCTGGCGGTCCGCGGCGCGGACGCCGGCAAGTTCCTGCAAGGCCAACTGACCTGCAACCTCAATTACCTGAGCGACACCCGGGCCAGCCTCGGCGCGCGTTGCACGCAGAAAGGCCGGATGCAGTCGAGCTTCCGCATCCTGCTTGAAGGTGATGGCGTGCTCCTGGCCATGGCCAGCGAGTTGCTCGAACCGCAATTGGCGGACCTGAAAAAATACGCGGTGTTTTCCAAGTCCAAACTGACCGATGAAAGCCCTGCCTGGGTTCGCTTCGGCGTCGAGCATGGCGATGGTGCATTGAAAAGCCTCGGCCTTGAACTGCCGGCAGACACCGACAGCGTCGCGCGCCATGTCGGCTTGATCGCCGTTCGCGTCTCGCCCGAACGCGCCGAGCTATGGGTTGCCGCCGATCAAGCCGATGATATCAAGGGCCAGCTGTCTGCCCTGCTGAGCGTAGGTGAGCTCAATCAATGGCTACTGGGCCAGGTCCGTGCAGGGATCGGCCAGGTGATGCCAAGCACCCGTGAGCTGTTCATCCCGCAAATGCTCAATCTGCAAGCCGTCGGCGGCGTGAGTTTCAAGAAAGGCTGCTACACCGGCCAGGAAATCGTCGCGCGCATGCAGTACCTGGGCAAACTCAAGCGCCGCCTGTATCGCCTGCGACTGGATGCCAGCGAACTACCGGAACCCGGCACCCAGCTGTTTGCCCCGAGTCACGGCAGTTCGATCGGTGAAGTAGTGCTGGCCGCCGATGCCGCCAGTCACATTGAATTGTTGGCCGTGTTGCAAGCCGAAGCGGCAGAAGGCGGCGACATTCATCTGGGCGCACTCGACGGACCGGCCCTGCACTTGCTCGACCTGCCGTACCCACTGGACCGCGATCGCGAAATCCAGCGTTAAACGCCGTACTTTTTTTGCAACACCTAGAGAAGCGTAATGAGTGAGCTGGCGGAAAAGGTCCAACAGGATTTGGTTGAGGCCATCGATAACGATGACCTGGTTCTGCCAACGTTACCGGAAGTGGCTTTGCAGATTCGCAAGGCCGCCGAAGACCCGGAAATCAGTATCAGTAGCTTGAGCAAAGTGATTGGCCGCGATGCCGCGCTGTCGGCGCGCCTGATCAAGGTGGTCAATAGCCCACTGCTGCGCGCGGCGCAGGAAGTCACCGATTTGCACACGGCGATCACGCGCCTGGGCATCAACTACAGCAGCAACCTGGCCATCGGCCTGGTCATGGAACAGATTTTCCATGCCCGTTCCGAGGTAGTGGAACAGAAAATGCGCGATGTCTGGCGCAAAAGCCTGGAAATCGCCGGCGTCAGCTATGCGCTGTGCCGCAACTACACCCAGCTCAAGCCTGATCAGGCGGCCCTTGGCGGGCTGGTGCACCAGATCGGGGTATTGCCGATCCTGACTTACGCCGAAGATCACTATGAACTGCTGTCCGATCCGGTCAGCCTCAATCATGTGATCGACCACATTCATCCGTTGCTCGGCGACAAACTGCTGCGGGTCTGGGAGTTTCCGGAGCCGCTGGTGCAGGTGCCGCAGCTCTACCTGGACTTCAAGCGACAATCCGCGCAGGTCGATTATGTCGATCTGGTTCAGGTGGCCAGCCTGTACTGCCACAAAGACACAGATCATCCGATCTCGCGCATTGATCCTTTCAGCGTGCCGGCCTTCACCAAGCTCGGGATCGATCCGGATAACAAGGCGATGTGCGAAGATCTGGAAGAAACGCGTTTGATGTTTTACTGATCAAACACCGCGTCGCCCCATTCGCGAGCAGGCTCGCTCCCACATTGGATAGCGCCACAAATCCCTGTGGGAGCGAGCCTGCTCGCGAAGAGGCCAGAACAAACACCATCACTCCCTGGCTATAAAACTCACCCGCACCTTCAACCCCGCCCGCTCCCCATCATGCAGGCTGATCTGAGCCAGGTGCGCGCGGCAGATCTCGCCGACAATCGCCAAACCCAACCCCGACCCGGCCACCTGCTGATTGCGCCGGTAAAAGCGCTCGAACACTCGATCACGCTCATCAAGGGGAATCCCCGGCCCATCATCCTCAACCTCCAGCACCGCCGGGGCCGAAACCCGCAAAATCACGTTGCCACCCGCCGGCGTATGGGCCAGCGCGTTATCCACCAGATTGCTCAACAGTTCGTTTAGCAGCGTCGGTTCGCCGCGCAACCAGACCGGTTCGTCAGCTTCCAGCGCCAGGGCCACGCCGCGCTTATGGGCCAGCGGCGCCATGGCCATGCCCAGCTCACGCGCCAATTGACTGAGGTCGAGCAATTGCGCGCCGCCCTCGGCAATCGCCCTGGCGCCATTTTCAACTCTTGCCAGCGAGAGCAATTGATTGGCCAGATGGGTCAGGCGATCAGTGCCCTGGGCGGCGGTTTCCAGCGTGCTGCGCCAGGTTTGCGGCTCGCTCGAGCGCAAGCCCAATTCCAGCCGAGCCTTGAGTGCCGCCAACGGCGTGCGCAATTCGTGGGCGGCATCGGCGATGAATTGCGCCTGCTTCTCGAACTGCCCGCGCAGACGCTCGGTGAAGTGATTGAGCGCACGCACCAGTGGCCACAACTCGCGTTGCACTTCGACCAGGGGCAACGGCCGCAGGTCATCCGGCTGACGCTCCTCCACCGCCGTACGCAAACGCTCCAGCGGACGCAGCGCCGCACTGACCGCAAACCACACGATCATCAGTGCCCCGACCGCCAGCATGCCCAGGCGCAGCAAGGTATCGCCGGCCAGGCTGCGGGCCATGCTGACGCGGGCCTCATCGGTCTCCGCCACGCGGATTTCCGCCATGCCGTTCATGTTCGGTTCGCTGACCGCCTTGAGCAGACTGACCACGCGCACGTTCTGCCCCTGGTAAGTCGCGTTGTAAAAACGCGCCAGCGCCGGGTAGTTGTCGGTGCGCGGCGTACCGGGTGGCGGCGGCGGCAGATTTTCATAGCCGGAGATCAGCTTTTGGTTGATGTCGTTGACCAGGTAGAAAATCCGCCCCGCACTGTCGTAGGCGAACGTATCGAGGGCCACGTAAGGCACGTCCAGACTGAGGCTGCCATCACGCTCGGACAGGCCGGCGGCGATGGTCCGCGCTGATGCCAGCAACGTCCGGTCATAAGCAGTGTCGGCCGCTTCGCGACCGTTCCAGTAAGCGCTCAGGCCACTGGCCAGCATCAATACCACCAGCAACAGCGCCAGGTTCCACAACAACCGCCAGCGCAGGCTGCTGGCCTTATGCATCACGGCTTTCCAGCAAATAACCGAGACCGCGGAACGTCACGATGGCCACCGGGTTGCCGTCGAGTTTCTTGCGCAAGCGGTGTACGTAGATTTCGATGGCGTCGGGACTGGCCTCCTCGTCCAGGCCGAAGACCTGTGAAGCCAGTTGCTCCTTGCTCATCACCCGACCGGGACGGGCGATCAGGGCTTCGAGTACCGCTTGCTCGCGGGAGGTCAGGGTCAGCAGTTCCTCACCGAGGGTAAAGCGCCGGGTCTCCAGGTCGTAGGCCAGCACACCACAGCGCTGCAGGCGTTCGCCACCCAACACGCTGCGGCGTAGCAAGGCCTTGACCCGGGCTTCAAGCTCGGTGAGTTCGAAAGGTTTGGCCAGGTAGTCGTCGGCGCCCAGGTTCAGGCCATGGACCCGATCCTTGACGTCGCTGCGGGCGGTCAGCATCAACACCGGAAGGTTCTTGCCCCGGGCACGCAGGCGCGCCAGCACTTCGAAACCATCCATGCGCGGCAGGCCGACGTCGAGAATCGCCATGGCGTATTCCTCGCTGCCCAGCGCCAGGTCGGCTGCCACGCCGTCGTGCAGCACATCCACGGTCAAGCCGGTGCTCTTGAGCGCCTGGGCGACGCTTTCAGCGAGCTGCAGATGGTCTTCGACGAGCAGGACACGCATGGATCATTACCTCGTTCAGGGATGGTCGACGCCATTCTTTGGCGCGGAGTTTACAGCGGCCTCCGCCGCTGTGAAGCCCGAAAAACCTTGAAAGCCCGATGAAAGGTTAGCGAAAGGTTGAGTGGTTAGAGTCAGGTTACGGAATGTTTCGACTTGACGTTCCAACCCTCGTTTGCACCTGCTGTGAAATGTAGCTCCCGAAAAACGCCATGAAGCGTTTTCGCCAATAAGAACAATAACCGAGGTACTGCACCATGCTGTCCACACAGCTCCAGGCTTGCCCGTATCGCCCTTCCCTGCAATTCCCGTCGTTTATGCTTGCCAGCGCCGAAGCCGGCTGCTCGTCGTTCAGTCCCTGCGGATTTGAATGCTCCGGCACCGCGCGAAATCGTCGCACCTGAATCATCCCGAAAAACAAAAACTCCTGTGGAGACAAAAATGAATCGATCACTGCGCCGTTTCGCCCTCGCCGCCAGCTGCGTGCTGTTTGCCGGCCAACTGATGGCCGAGCCCAAACGCCCGGAATGCATCGCCCCGGCCTCGCCCGGCGGTGGTTTCGACCTGACCTGCAAACTGGCGCAAAGCGCGCTGATCAACGAAAAACTGCTGACCAAGCCGATGCGCGTGACCTACATGCCCGGCGGTGTCGGCGCGGTGGCTTACAACGCAGTGGTCGCCCAGCGCCCGGCGGATGCCGGCACGCTGGTGGCCTGGTCCAGCGGTTCGCTGCTGAACCTGGCCCAGGGCAAGTTCGGTCGTTTCGATGAAACCAACGTGCGCTGGCTGGCCGCCGTCGGCACCAGCTACGGCGCCATTGCGGTGAAAAGCGATTCGCCCTACAAGACCCTGGACGATCTGGTCCAGGCGCTGAAGAAAGATCCGAGCAAAGTGGTGATCGGTTCCGGCGGCACCGTCGGCAGTCAGGACTGGATGCAGACCGCCCTGATCGCCAAGGCCGCCGGGATCAACCCGCGTGACCTGCGTTACGTGGCTCTCGAAGGCGGCGGCGAAATCGCCACCGCCCTGCTCGGCGGCCACATTCAGGTCGGCAGCACCGACATCTCCGACTCCATGCCGCACATCCAGAGCGGCGACATGCGTCTGCTGGCGGTGTTCTCCGAAAAGCGCCTGGACGAGCCGGAAATGAAAGACATTCCGACCGCCAAGGAACAAGGCTACGACATCGTCTGGCCGGTGGTGCGTGGTTTCTACCTCGGGCCAAAAGTCAGCGATGAAGACTACGCCTGGTGGAAGGACTCCTTCGACAAACTGCTGGCATCCCCCGAGTTCGCCAAGCTGCGCGATCAGCGTGAACTGTTCCCGTTCGCCATGACCGGCCCGGAGCTGGACACCTACGTGAAGAAGCAGGTGGCGGACTACAAAGTGCTGGCCAAAGAGTTCGGCCTGATCCAGTGATCGTCTCTGTCTAGCGGTCACGGCTGGCGATTGCGCAGCCGTGACCCAGGAGTTCCCCATGCTCTTACAACGCATTTTTGCTTCGGTGCTGTTGCTGGCCTGCCTGAGCCTCGTGGCGATGGCCTGGCCCTACCAGGCACCTTTTTCCTACGAACCGATCGGCCCGCGCGCCTTCCCCCTGCTGATGCTGGGGCTGATGGGCCTGGCGCTGGTGTACATGGTGTATCGCCCCTCGGTAATCAAGCACACCGATGAAGATCCACCGATGGATCGCGAAACCCTGACCAAGATTGGTGTTTGCGTGCTGTTGCTGCTGGTCTTCGCCGGGCTGTTCGAACCCTTGGGCTTTATCCTCAGCAGCATGCTGGTCGGCATTCCGATGGCGCGCCTGTACGGTGGACGCTGGTTGCCGGGCGCCGTGATCATCAGCCTGATGAGCGTCGGTCTGTACCTGCTGTTCGACAAAGTCATGGACGTGCCACTGCCTCTGGGCCTGCTCGACGTTCTGGAGAACTGATATGGATACGCTTGGTTATTTGAGTCACGGCTTCGGCGTTGCACTAACCCCTTACAACCTGGTGACCGCACTCAGCGGCACGCTGATCGGTACGGTCGTCGGCCTGCTTCCGGGACTGGGCCCGATCAATGGCGTGGCGTTGCTGATCCCGATCGCCTTCGCGCTGGGCCTGCCGCCGGAGTCGGCGCTGATCCTGCTGGCAGCGGTTTATCTGGGGTGTGAATACGGCGGCCGGATCAGTTCGATCCTGCTGAACATTCCGGGCGAAGCCTCCACCGTGATGACCACACTCGACGGCTACCCGATGGCCCGTCAGGGTCTGGCCGGCGTAGCGTTGTCGCTGTCGGCGTGGAGTTCGTTCATCGGCGCTTTCATTGCCACCTGCGGGATGGTGGTGTTCGCGCCGATGCTGGCGAAATGGGCGATTGCCTTCGGCCCGGCGGAGTACTTCGTGCTGATGGTGTTTGCGATTGTCTGTCTCGGCGGCATGGCCGGCGATCGTCCGCTAAAGACTTTTATCGCCGCGCTGATCGGGCTGTTTCTGTCGACGGTCGGCATTGACGCCAACAGCGGTGTGTACCGCTTTACCGGCGACAACATCCACCTCACCGACGGCATTCAATTCGTGGTGTTGGTGCTGGGCCTGTTCTCCATCAGCGAAATCCTGTTGCTGCTGGAAAAAACCCACCGTGGGCAGGAAGCCTTCCAGGCCACCGGACGCATGCTGTTCAACTTCAAGGAAGCTGCCTCGGTATTCTGGGTGAACATGCGTTGCGGTGTGCTCGGCTTCATCATGGGCGTACTGCCAGGTGCCGGTGCGACGCTGGCCAGCGCCGTGGCCTACATGACCGAAAAACGCATAGCTGGCCCCAGTGGTAAATTCGGCCAGGGCGACAAACGCGGTCTGGCTGCCCCGGAAACCGCCATCGGCGCAGAAGCCTGCGGCGCGCTGGTGCCGATGCTGACCCTCGGCGTTCCCGGCTCGGGCACCACGGCGGTGATGATTGGTGCACTGTCGCTGTACAACATCACACCGGGGCCACTGCTGTTCCAACAGCAACCGGACATCGTCTGGGGTCTGATCGCGTCGTTGTTTATCGCCAACATCATGCTGGTGATCCTCAACATTCCGATGATCCGCATCTTCACCAAAATCCTCGCCGTGCCGAACTGGGCGCTGGTGCCGATGATCGCGATCATTACCGCCATCGGCGTCTACGCCGTGCATGCCACCACCTTCGACCTGTTCCTGATGATCGGTATCGGCATCTTCGGCTACATCCTGCGCAAGCTGGACTTCCCGTTGTCGCCGGTGCTGCTGGGTTTCATCCTCGGTGGCTTGATGGAGCAGAACCTGCGTCGGGCCTTGTCGATCTCCAACGGTTCGCTGGACATTCTCTGGTCGAGCGGGATCTCCGTCGGTGTCTGGGCGTTGATCGGGGTCATGCTACTGGTGCCCATTGTGCGGATCTGGCGCAAACGTTCGGTGGCACGGCGCGTTATCGCCGATGCCTGATCGAACACCGTTCAAAGCCTGGTGGGGTACCCCGCTGGTCGGCCTGCTGGGCGGATATCTCGCCAGCCAGGTCGGCTGGCCGCTGCCGTGGATGGTCGGCTCGTTGTTGGCGATTATCCTGGTGCGCTGCCTGACACCCTGGCAATTGGCGGAAATCCCTGGCGGGCGCAAGTGCGGCCAGTGGATCGTCGGTATCGGCATCGGCCTGCACTTCACCCCGGTGGTGATGGAGCAGGTGCTGAGTCATTTCGGTTTGATCTTCTTCGGTGCGTTGGTCACCAGCCTCTCGGCGGTGGTCGGGGTCTGGCTGATGCGCCGCACCGGTGAAGATCGCGCCACTGCATTTTTTTCCAGCATGCCCGGCGGTTCCGGGGAGATGGTCAACCTCGGCGCACGCAATGGCGCGGTGCTCAGTCGGGTGGCGGCGGGACAGAGTTTGCGGGTACTGGTGGTGGTACTTTGCGTACCGGCAGCGTTCAAATACCTGCTGGGTGACGGCGCACCGATTTCCCACGCTGGCAGCATCGATTGGCGCTGGCTGGCGGTGTTGTTTCCGGCAGGGGCGGTGGCGGCCTGGATCTGGGAACGCCTGCGTCAACCCAATCCCTGGCTGTTCGGACCCTTGCTGGTGAGCGCAGCGGTCAGCATCGGTTGGGACCTGCATATCGGCTTGCCCAACGGCGGCAGCCAGATCGGCCAATGGCTGATTGGCAGCGGTCTGGGGTGTCACTTCAATCGGCAGTTTTTCCGTCGCGCGCCGTCGTTCATGGGTCGGACATTGATCGGCACGGTGCTGACCATGTTGATCGCCACGGTGGCTGCGCTGGGATTGAGTGCGCTGACCCACCTGGACTTGCGCTCGCTGACGCTGGGCATGATGCCCGGCGGGATTGCCGAGATGAGCCTGACGGCCGAAACCTTGCAACTGTCGGTGCCGTTGGTGACGGCGATGCAGGTGATGCGGTTGTTGTTTGTGTTGTTTCTGGCGGAGCCGTTGTTCAAGTATTGGCACCGAAACCCTGAGTAATTGATCGTTCCCACGCTCTGCGTGGGAATGCAGCCCGGGACGCTCCGCGTCCCAAATCAAGAGCCGAACGCGGAGCGTCCGTTGAGGCATTCCCACGCAGAGCGTGGGAACGATCACAAGACGACCGGCGGCAACCGCCACTCGATCGGCGTCTCGCCATTCTGCTCCAGAAACTTGTTGGTCCGGCTGAAGTGCCCGCACCCGAGGAAGCCACGATAGGCCGACAGCGGTGACGGGTGTACCGAGGTCAGCACCAGGTGCTTGGTGGCATCGATCAGCTTCTGTTTGCTCTGGGCATGGGCGCCCCACAGCATGAACACCAGATGCGGCTGCTGCTGGCTGACCACTTCAATGATCCGGTCGGTGAAAAACTGCCAACCCTTGTCCTTGTGCGCGTTGGCGTTGGCACGCTCCACGGTCATGGTGGTATTGAGCATCAACACGCCCTGCTCGGCCCAGCTTTGCAGGTAGCCGTGGCTGGGGATGTCGATGTTCAGGTCG
Organism: Pseudomonas sp. LBUM1649; assembly: GCF_059716155.1. NCBI lineage: Bacteria > Pseudomonadati > Pseudomonadota > Gammaproteobacteria > Pseudomonadales > Pseudomonadaceae > Pseudomonas > Pseudomonas sp. LBUM1649. The sequence goes on along the minus strand of NZ_CP166807.1, from coordinate 1,504,545 downwards.
CGCTTCAACTCTTTATAGATATTGACCAGCGACGGCGGCGCCGGCACGCCCGGTTGCACCGAAAAGCACAGGCCGTGGGCCTGGCCTGGGCCGTGATAGGGGTCCTGGCCGAGAATGACCACCTTGACCTTGTCCAGCGGCGTGGAATTGAGCGCGTTGAAGATCATCGGGCCCGGCGGATAGATTTCCTTGCCCGCCGCCCGCTCGTCCTGGAGGAATTTTCGCAACTCTGCCATGTAGGGCTGGTCGAATTCGGCACGCAGTGCCTCCTTCCAGCTCGGTTCGAGTTTGATACGGTCGTCAGCAGTCATGGTTACATCCGGCAAAAACAATGGGGCGCACCCTAGGAAAGCCCATCACGCTTGTCAATTGATCTGACGCCGATCCGGCACTTTCCCTCACAGCGATCATACTTAACCCTCAAATTCCCGAGCGAGGTCACGATGAATCTGCACTTCGAAGAACACACCGGTACTGACGGCGCCCGCATCGGCGTTGCCACACTGGATGCCGAGAAATCGTTGAACGCCCTGTCCTTGCCGATGATCAACGCCCTGCGCGACAGGTTGGACGCCTGGGCCAAGGAACCGCAAATCGTTTGCGTCATGCTGCGCGGCAACGGCATCAAGGCCTTCTGCGCTGGCGGTGAAGTGCGCAGCCTGGTCGAGGCCTGTCGTGCCCATCCGGGCGAAGTGCCGTCCCTGGCCGCACACTTCTTCGCCGCGGAATATCGCCTGGACTTCAGTCTGCACACCTATCCCAAACCATTGATCTGCTGGGGGCATGGTTATGTGCTCGGCGGCGGCATGGGGCTGCTGCAGGGGGCGAACATTCGTATTGTCACACCGAGCAGCCGGCTGGCGATGCCGGAGATCACCATCGGCCTGTACCCGGACGTCGGTGCCAGTTGGTTCCTGTCACGCCTGCCCGGCAAGCTCGGATTGTTTCTCGGCCTGACCGGCGCCCACATGAACGGTCGCGATGCGATCGATCTGGACCTGGCTGATCGTTTCCTGCTCGATGAGCAGCAGGGAGAGCTGATCGAAGGCCTGCTGCAGTTGAACTGGCAGGAACAGACGCCGATGCAGCTCAACAGCCTGCTCAAGGCCTTGCAGCAGAAAGCCGTTGCGCAAATGCCCGAAGCCCAGTGGTTGCCGCGCCGGCAGCAAATCGATGAACTGCTGGATGTCAGTGATGTGCGCTGCGCCTGGAAGGCCATCAGCACGCTGCGCGATCACACCGACCTGCTGCTCAACCGCGCCGCGCGCAACCTGATCGAAGGCTCGCCGCTGACCGCGCATCTGGTCTGGGAACAGATCAAACGTGCCCGCCACCTGTCACTGGCGCAAGTCTTTGAGATGGAGTACACCCTGAGCCTCAACTGCTGTCGTCATCCCGAATTCAGCGAAGGTGTGCGCGCACGGTTGATCGACAAGGATCAGAAACCCCACTGGCACTGGCCGGACGTCAACAACGTGCCGGATGCCGTGGTGGAGGCGCATTTCCAAAAGGCCTGGGAAGGCCGTCACCCGTTGGCGGATTTGTCGAATTACTGAAATCCGGATTGAGTAGGTGGCGGACTTACATCCGCCGTCCTCTCACACCAACCGAACGTACGGTTCCGTATACGGCGGTTCAGGTTACACGGCTAAGCCGGTTTATCGTATCCAGTATCGAGACCAGTCCCAGTCGGCCCCACAGTTTCTTCGGCAGGACCTGATTCATATGCGGCGCTCCGGAGTTCCACCATTGACCTCGGCCATTGAACGCGGATGAACAGGCGCGTCCTTCCTCGAGCCCCAGCTCAGGTTACGCGCCCTCGTTGAGGGCTGCTTCCATTGACGCCAGATGACACAGCGAAGTTTGTGACGCACCCATGTGTGATAATTGAAAAATGAACACTACAGCTTCGGCAATTAAAATAAGACCCCTTCGAGTATTGATCATGGGAGGGCCGGGTTCCGGTACGTCGACGTTGGCAGCCGCGTTGGCTGAATAACTGTTGTGGCGTCATCTTGAAACGGATGACTTTCAATGGTTGGACAAGGCGCCCCCCTTTACACGAAAGGTAGATGAAGCGACGCGTTTGTGGAATATTCTCGATGCCCTGAATCGTGAGCAGAATGTTGTTGTCGCCGGTTCGATTGTCAATTGGGGAGACGCTTTGGAAAACGCTTTCGACCTTATTGTGTTCAGGGTGCTGGATACATCGATACGTTTGCAGCGGTTGATCGAGCGTGAGCGGCGTTTATATACGGATATAGATCTTGCTTTTATTGATTGGGCAACTCAATACGAGCAGGGCGGCCGGCCAGGACGGTCCCGTGCGTCACATGAAGCCTGGCTGGGCCAGCGCAGAGGCAAGGTGTTAAGGCTGGAGGGAGATCTTGAGGTGGCGCTGCAAGTGTCCTTGGTTGCTGAGGCAGTGGAGGCGCTGAGCTGAGCGGTTCAAGTTACATCGAGCTGGGCGTGGACACCTCTTCCTGCTTACGCCTGTTCGGGTCTACGTCGCAGCGTTCCGTGGTAAGTACTGGGCTTTAGTAATCATGGCCACCTTACCCCGCTGCGCAGCCAAGTTGGTTGCGTTTCGCGCAACGCGCCATGCCTCGCGCACCACAAAAAGCGGCGCTTGATGCGCCGCTTGGTCATGCGTGATTAACGGTGATTACCCCGGCCGTCGTGATCGCCGCGCCCATTGCGGTCGCCTCGACGATCGTGATTGTCGTTTCGGCCGCGACGATGATCATTGTCCCAGCCGCCACGGCTGCGACCGTCCCAACTTTGGTTCTGGTGCGCCCTGTAGTCCGGCCGGGACTGATAGTAACGGGGAGCCGGTTGGTAATAGCGTGGCGCCGGTTGATAGACCCGCGGCTGATGGTAATAGCGGGGCGTTGGCTGGTAATACCGCGCTGGTGGCGCGTAATACCGACGCGGTGGCGTGTAATAACCGCCCCCATTGGAGTAGTAGGAGTTGCCGCCCGCGTAGTAAGGCGCTGGCGAGGTGTAAACCTCGGAACTGTAATAACCGCCGCCTCCATCGGAATAAGGTACGCATCCACCCAATGACAAACCCAACACGACAATCAGAAGAATTCGTCGATACATGGCGGCCTCCTGGACCGCGAGTGAGCCACACCAGCGACGCTGGCGAGCGACAGTCAATTATTCGGTGACTGTCGATAGATCAGACATCAATTTCGAAATCTGGTGCGTTCTTGCAACACGCTGAAACATCTCGCCGATGAAAGGTTTTTTATCTATTCACGCACTGATTAGTGGTGGCCGTGACGATATCCACCGCCGTAATAACGCGGCGCGTGACCGCCCCAGTAGAAATAGCGATAGCCGCCATAAAAGCGCGGGCCGCCGTAGTAGTAATAAGGCGAATAACCGGGATAGTAATAAGGTGCGGGATAGGCGACGTCGTAGCCATCGGAATAGTAATAACAACCGGCCAAGCCCAAACCGAGCACACAACCGAGCAACAATCGACGATACATGGCGGCCTCCTGAAAGACCCGCAGCCGGTACAGGACGGCTGGCACCTGTTTTGACTCGCAATCCTCGACCAAGTGCATCGCCCCGGCGACCTTCAGATCAGTGGCCAACACGTCCCATTGCGGTGCGCCCGCGCACCATCACAAGGCAACCGCGCACTACCTTCCTACAGCAACAGTCGAACAATCCCCGCCCCAGAGCGCTTCAGCCGACTTGGCACGCCTCTCGCTTTAGCAAAGACGTGCAGGAGTCAACACAGGTTCGCGGCACCACAATTTGCAATGGCTGACTAGGGTTCCGGCTCGCAAGTGCGAGTGACTGGTCCGAGAGTTGGCGACCTCCAGCTGAGGTTACACGGCGGGACAAAAGCCCGGGAGACAAGCCACCGTTCGCGGTGCCGCTGCCATCCTGTCCGCCCTTGATCAACTGGAGAACCACCATGTCCCAGCATCGTTTACCCGCCCTGCTCGCCGCTGCCTTCGCAGCCCTCGTGAGCGTCTCGTCCCATGCCGCCCAGAAAGACCACTTCAGCGTCTGCTGGACGATTTACGCCGGCTGGATGCCCTGGGAATACGCCGGCAGCCAAGGCATCGTCGACAAGTGGGCGAAGAAGTACGGCATCAAGATCGATGTGGTGCAGCTCAATGACTATGTCGAATCGATCAACCAGTACACCGCCGGCCAGTTCGATGGCTGCACCATGACCAACATGGATGCGCTGACCATTCCGGCCGCTGGCGGCGTCGACAGCACCGCGCTGATCGTCAGCGACTTCTCCAACGGCAACGACGGCATCGTGCTCAAGGGTGAAGGCAAGAAAATCGCCGATCTCAAGGGCACGGACGTCAATCTGGTCGAACTCTCGGTGTCGCACTACCTGCTGGCCAGGGCCCTGGATTCAGTGGACCTCACCGAGAAAGACCTGAAAGTGGTCAACACCTCCGACGCCGATATCTCCGCCGCCTTCAACACCGATCAGGTCAACGCCGTCACCACCTGGAACCCAATGCTTTCGGACATCAAGGCCAAACCCGGAGTGACCGAGGTGTTCAATTCCAGCCAGATCCCCGGCGAGATCATGGACATGATGGTGGTCAACTCCCAGACCCTCAAAGACAACCCGACCTTGGGTAAGGCGCTGACCGGCGCCTGGTTCGAAGTGGTCGCGTTGATGAACGCGAAAAACGCCGCGAGCAAGGCTGCACTGGAGCACATGGCCAAAGCCTCGGGCACCGATCTGGCCGGTTTTCAGGCGCAACTGGACACCACCAAATTGTTCGCCACCCCTCAAGAAGCCCTGGCGTTCAGCACCAGCAAGCAACTGCCGGAAACCATGCGCAAGGTCGCCGAGTTTTCCTTCCAGCACGGCTTGCTCGGTGAAGGTGCCAAGGACACCAGCGCGGTCGGCATGGCCTTCGCCAACGGGGTGACCAGCGGCGACAAGGGTAATCTCAAGCTGCGCTTCGACCCCAGTTACGTGCAGATGGCTGCCGACGCCAAGTTGTAACAAGAGGACTTGGCCATGCGCCTGATCAATCGCCACCCGGATAGCCCGAGCCGCCTGTTGCTGGTGATCCTGCCGTTCGCCCTGCTGCTGTTCGCCTACTTCATGGGCTCGGCAGAGCGACTGGCGGACAACCCCAACGACAAACTGCTGCCCAGTGCCGTTCAGATGACCGACGCAGTGAAGCGCCTGGCCTTGGTTGCCGACAGCCGCACCGGCGAATACCTGCTTTGGCAGGACAGCGCCTCCAGCCTGCGCCGCCTGGCCATCGGCCTGGGCATCAGCGCGCTGGCCGGGCTGTGCCTGGGCATCGCCGCTGGCACCTTGCCGTTGTTCGGTGCGCCGTTGTCGCCTTTGCTGACCGTGCTATCGATGGTGCCACCGCTGGCGATCCTGCCGATCCTGTTCATCGTCTTCGGCCTGGGGGAATTGTCGAAAGTGATGCTGATCGTGATCGGCATCACCCCGGCCCTGGCCCGCGACCTGGAACAGCGCGCCCGGGAAATCCCCGTGGAACTGCTGATCAAGGCCCAGACCCTCGGTGCATCGACCTGGACCCTGATGCTGCGGGTGGTCCTGCCGCAGTTGCTGCCGCGCCTGCTGATCTCGCTGCGCTTGATGCTGGGTTCGGCGTGGCTGTTCCTGATTGCTGCCGAAGCCATCGCTTCCACCGATGGCCTTGGCTACCGGATTTTCCTGGTGCGCCGCTACCTGGCGATGGACGTGATCCTGCCGTACGTGGTGTGGATCACCCTCCTCGCCTGGCTGATGGATTGGGGCCTCAAACGCCTGACCCTGCGTGCATTCCCCTGGTATGAAGGAGCGCGGGCATGAGTTTCATCACGGTGAAAAATGTCTGGCAGCAATACGCCGACCAGGTGGTACTCGAAGGCCTGAACCTGAACGTCAACGAGGGTGAGTTCTGCACCCTGGTCGGCGCTTCCGGTTGCGGTAAATCGACCTTCTTGCGCCTGCTGCTCGGCCAGGAACGCGCCAGTCGTGGCGAGATCCTGCTTGACGGCCAACCGCTAGCCGCTGAACCGGATGCCAGCCGTGGCGTGGTGTTCCAGCGCTATTCGGTGTTCCCGCACTTGAGCGTGCTGGACAACGTCGCCCTGGGCCTCGAACTGCCCCGTTCGCCGTTGCTCGGGCGGCTGTTTGGCAGCGCTAAACGCGAAGCCCGGGAACAGGCTTCGATACTGCTGCACAAAGTCGGCCTCGGTCATTCGCTGGACAAGTACCCGGCGCAACTTTCCGGCGGCATGCAACAACGCCTCGCCATCGCCCAGGCACTGATCATGAAGCCGCGGGTGTTACTGCTCGACGAACCCTTCGGCGCCCTCGATCCAGGTATCCGCAAGGACATGCACGCCTTGCTCCTGGAGCTGTGGCGCGAGACCCAACTGACGGTATTCATGGTCACCCATGACCTGTCCGAAGGTTTCAGCCTCGGCACCCGTTTGCTGGTGTTCGACAAGGTCCGTGTCGACCCGCACGCCCCCGGCGCCTATGGCGCGCGCATTACCTATGACATCCCTTTGAACAGCGATCGCCGCGCCTGCCGTGCCGCCGTCGATGCCTTGCCAGGGCAACTGGCAAGCGCGCTTTGAACCGCTTGAGAGGACTTTCAAAATGATTGATTCGACCCAACTTTTCCCGCCCTTCGCCGAAGAAATGCTGCCCGGCGGCGGCCATCGTTCCTTCGTGCTCAAACGCGGCCAACTGCTGCGCCTGACCGACCTGCGCGGTGGCGCCAATGTCAGCCTGACGTTGCTCAACGCCAATGAAAAAACCGAACGCCTGAACCTGCCCGACAGCCTCAAATGCCAACACACCGCCAAGCTCACTGCCGGCCATTGCCTGTACTCGGACATGGGCCGCGTATTGGCCGCCATCACCGCCGATACCTGCGGTTGGAGCGACAGTCTCGGCGGCGTGCTCTGCGCTGAAGAAGTGGCAGAAAAGTACGGCCAGGGCCGCTATCAGGAACTGCGCAACGGCTTCTTCCGCAACGGCACCGACAACCTGTTGGTGGAACTGGGCAAGTGGGGACTGGGCCTGTCCGACCTGTTGATGACCCTCAACCTGTTCAGCCGCGTGAACGTCGACGACGCCGGGCGTTTCCATTTCGTAGAAGGCAATTCCAAGGCCGACGACTACATCGAGCTCTACGCGCCGATGGACACGCTGCTGGTGCTCACCGCCCTGCAGCATCCGATGGACCCGGCAGCGGAATATGCACCGAAACCGCTGAAGCTCAGCTGGATGAACGCCGACCCCAGCGTCGCCGAACACTGCCGCACCTCGCGCCCGGAAAACGAGCGCGGCTTCATCAACACCGACCGTCTGTTCGCCTGAGGATCGCTGCCATGTCACTCGCTATTGCTACTGCTGACGTTATTAAAAGCAGGCATCCCGAAACCGCGGTCTACCGCGCCACCATCCCCGCCGGCGAACCCTGGCTGATGGAGGTCAAGGCCGGCCAGACCCTGCGCATTCTCGATCTGGAAGGCAACCAGGCCGTCGACACCCTGTTCTACAGCGTCGCCAATCCCAAGGAACGCTACGACGTGCAGCGCACGTTGCGCCGCCAGAACAGCGTGTACCTGAGCACCGGCAGCGTGCTCTATTCCAACCTCGGCAAGCCGATGCTGACCATCGTCGCCGACACCTGCGGACGCCATGACACGCTCGGCGGTGCCTGCGCGCAAGAGAGCAACACCGTGCGCTACGCCCTGGAAAAACGCTACATGCACAGTTGTCGCGACAACTACCTGCGCGCCTGCGTTCACGACGGACGCCTGGGCAAAGGTGACATCGGGCCGAACATCAATTTCTTCATGAACGTACCGGTCACGGCTGATGGCGGGCTGACCTTCGAAGACGGGATTTCCGCACCGGGCAAATACGTCGACCTGCGCGCCGAGATGGACGTGATCGTGCTGATCTCCAACTGCCCGCAACTGAACAACCCGTGCAACGCCTACAACCCGACCCCTGCGGAGCTGCTGGTATGGAACTGAGTCGCTTACGCCGCTGGCTGTTTGCCCTGTGTCAGGCCCGTTCAGGGCAGTGCCTCAAACATTCCGAACACCACCGCCCCCTGTAGGAGCGAGCCTGCTCGCGAAAAACCCAGGGACGCCGCTGGGCATCTGGTTTTACGCGTAATCGTTCACGACCATCGCGAGCAGGCTCGCTCCTACAAGGGGCCGGCGTTTCAAATCGGGTGATTCTGCCGCCGGGGACGACCCCGGCGCTCATCGAAAAACTGCGGGACGGCCCGCATCCCCTCCAGGGGTTATGCCATGTTCGAAAAAGTCCTGATTGCCAATCGTGGCGCCATTGCCTGCCGCATCCTGCGCACCTTGCGCGAACTGCACGTCGCAGGCGTTGCCGTATACTCCGAAGCCGATGCCGCGAGCCTGCACATCCTGCAAGCCGACGAGGCCCACTGCCTCGGTGAAGGCGCGGCCGCTGGTACCTACCTGGCGGTAGAAAAAATCCTCGCCATCGCCAAAGCCACCGGCGCCACCGCGATCCATCCCGGCTACGGTTTTCTCTCGGAAAACGCCGCCTTCGCCCAAGCCTGCGCAGCCGCCGACATTGCCTTCATCGGCCCGACCCCAGAGCAGCTGCGCGTGTTCGGCCTCAAGCACACCGCCCGCGCCTTGGCCAGACAACACGGCGTGCCGATGCTCGAAGGTACCGAACTGCTCGACAGCCTCGAAGCGGCATTGATCGCCGGCGCACAGGTCGGCTACCCGGTGATGCTCAAAAGCACCGCCGGCGGTGGCGGCATCGGCATGCGGGTGTGTCGCAGCGCGGCCGAATTGAGCGAATCCTTCGAAGCGGTCAAGCGTCTCGGGCAGAACAATTTCAGCGACGCCGGCGTGTTCATCGAGAAGTACATCCAGCGCGCCCGGCATCTGGAAGTGCAGGTGTTTGGCGACGGCCGTGGCGAGGTGATTGCCCTCGGTGTGCGCGACTGCTCGGTGCAGCGGCGCAACCAGAAAGTCCTCGAAGAAACCCCGGCGCCAAACCTGCCCGAGGGTATGGCCGATGAACTGTGCGCGGCGGCGATCAAACTGGCCAAAGCGGTGAATTACCGCAGCGCCGGCACGGTCGAGTTCGTGTTCGACAGCGATGCCCAGCGTTTCTACTTCCTTGAAGTGAACACCCGTTTGCAGGTGGAACACGGCGTCACCGAGCAAGTCTGGGGCGTCGACCTGGTGCGCTGGATGGTGCAACTGGCAGCGGGTGATCTGCCTCCGTTGAGCGAGTTGAGCCAAGGCTTGAAAGCGCAGGGTCATGCGATTCAGGCACGCTTGTATGCGGAAGATCCAGGACGCGATTTTCAACCCAGTCCGGGGTTGCTGACCGCCGTAAACTTTCCACCCGCCAACGGCCTACAACTGCGCATCGACACTTGGGTCGAGGCCGGTTGCGAGATCCCGCCCTACTTCGATCCGATGATCGCCAAGGTCATCAGTTGGGCTCCAACCCGCGAACAAGCCGCTGCCGATCTGCATCAAGCCTTGGGCGAAAGCCTGCTCTACGGGGTGGAAACCAACCGTGATTACCTCAGGCAAATTCTGCTCGATGCGCCCTTCGCCAGCGGTCAACCGTGGACCCGTTGCCTGGAAGGCCTGGTGTATCAGGCCAACACCTTCGAAGTGCTCAGCGCCGGCACCCAGACCAGCGTCCAGGACTATCCCGGTCGCCTCGGCTATTGGGCGGTAGGCGTGCCGCCATCGGGGCCGATGGACAGTCGTGCGTTGCGCCTGGGTAACCTTTTGCTGGGCAATGACGAAGGCTTTGCGGCGCTGGAAATCACCATGAGCGGGCCATTGCTGCGCTTCAATTGCGACGCGGTCGTTGCCGTCACGGGCGCGGTGATTGCGCTGGCGCTGAACGGTGAAAGCGTGCCGATGAACAGCGCACTGCTGGTTCCGGCAGGCGCGACATTGACCCTGGGCACCATTGCCGGCGCTGGCGCTCGCAGCTACCTGTGCCTGCGTGGCGGGCTGCAAGTGCCGGAATACCTGGGCAGCAAAAGTACCTTCACCCTCGGCCAGTTTGGCGGGCATGGCGGTCGTGCCTTGCGGGCAGGCGACGTGTTGCATGTACCCGCCTTGAATGACCGCAGCGTCGGTGCGCGATTGGCCGACAATCAACTCAGCGAGTTGCCTGCCGTGCGGCAGATCCGGGTGATCTACGGTCCACACGGCGCACCGGAATACTTCACTGAAAACTACATCGGCACCTTCTTCGCGACTCAATGGGAAGTGCATTTCAACTCCAGCAGAACCGGCGTGCGGCTGATCGGGCCGAAGCCGGAATGGGTACGGGCGGATGGCGGTGAGGCAGGTCTGCATCCGTCGAATATCCACGACAATCCGTATGCGATCGGCGCAGTGGATTTCACCGGTGACATGCCAGTGATCCTCGGCCCGGACGGCCCGAGCCTGGGCGGATTCGTGTGCCCGGTAACAGTGATCGAGGCCGATCTTTGGCAACTGGGGCAGCTCAAGGCTGGGGACAAGGTGCAGTTCCAACCTGTCGATCTGAAAACCGCCCGAAATCTCGCCCTGAAATGGAATCCCCCCTGTGGGAGCGAGCCTGCTCGCGAAGAAGTTGATGCGGTGTCTGATCTGGCCCCTTCGCGAGCAGGCTCGCTCCCACAGGGGATTGTGTCGCCTGTGGTGTTGGACATTGGGCAGGACGATACTCGGCTGGTTGCGCGGTTGTCGGGGGATACGCATCTGTTGCTGGAAATAGGCGCCCCCGAACTCGACCTCGTCCTGCGCTTCCGCGCCCACGCCCTGATGCAGGCCCTGGAAAGCAAGCACCTGCACGGCGTGATCGACCTGACCCCAGGCATCCGCTCGCTGCAAGTGCACTACCAACCCGAGCAATTGCCGCTGGCGGATCTGCTCGGCATCGTTGCCGGCGAATGGGACGCGGTATGCGCCGCCAAAGACCTGCAGGTGCCCTCGCGCATCGTCCACCTGCCGCTGTCCTGGGACGATCCGGCCTGTCAGTTGGCCATAGAGAAATACATGACCACCGTGCGCAAGGACGCCCCCTGGTGCCCGAGCAACCTGGAATTCATCCGCCGCATCAACGACCTGCCGAACCTCGATGAAGTGCAACGCACAGTGTTCGACGCCAGCTACCTGGTGATGGGCCTGGGCGATGTCTACCTCGGCGCACCGGTCGCCACCCCGCTCGATCCGCGCCATCGCCTGGTGACCACCAAATACAACCCGGCCCGCACCTGGACCGCGGAAAATTCGGTGGGCATCGGTGGCGCTTACATGTGCGTGTACGGCATGGAAGGCCCCGGCGGTTATCAGTTCGTCGGGCGTACGCTGCAGATGTGGAATCGCTACCGCGAAGTCGCCGCGTTCGATGGCAAACCGTGGCTGCTGCGCTTCTTCGACCAGATCCGTTTCTACCCGGTCAGCGCCGATGAACTGCTGCGCATTCGCCGGGATTTCCCCCTCGGGCGCTTCCCTATGAACATCGAGCACAGCCAGCTGAACCTGGCGGACTACCAGGCATTCCTGGCCCAGGAAGCCCAGAGCATCAACGCGTTTCGCGATCAGCAAAAAGGCGCATTCAACGCCGAACGCGAACGCTGGATCGCCAGCGGCCAGGCGCATTTCGACAGCGAAGAACTCATCCCGCAAGTGACCGAGGACGCAGCGCTGGCCAGCGGTCAACAAAGCGTCGACAGCCACATCGCCGGCAACCTCTGGCAGGTTCAGGTGCAGGCCGGCAGCCGGGTCGAGGCCGGTGATGTGCTGGTGATTCTGGAGTCGATGAAGATGGAAATTCCGCTGCTCGCCCCCATGGCCGGCGTGGTGCGCGAGATTCGTGTGCAACCGGGTTCGGCAGTGCGCGCCGGACAGCGCGTCGTGGTGCTGGAACTCGACTGAAACCATTTTGAAAAGGATTAACGCCATGAACATCAATCTGCAACTCGACGCCCTGCGCAACGCCTACCGCGAAGGCAGCACCACGCCCCGGCAAGTGCTGCTTGGCCTGCGGGAAAAAGCGGCGGCACTGAACCCGGACTATCACCTGTTCATCCATTTGCTCAGCGCCGAAGAATTGGAACCCTATCTCGCCGCCCTCGACGACCGCGACATCGACAGCCTGCCACTGTACGGCGTGCCATTCGCGATCAAGGACAACATCGACCTGGCGGGCATTGCGACCACGGCAGCCTGTCCGGCGTTTGCCTACGTGCCAGAACGTTCAGCGACCATCGTCGAGCAACTGCTGGCGCTGGGCGCAGTGCCGCTGGGCAAGACCAACCTCGATCAGTTCGCCACCGGCCTCAACGGCACTCGCTCGCCCTATGGCGCGTGTCCCAACAGCGTGTTGCCGGAGTATCCGTCGGGTGGTTCCAGCGCCGGCTCTTCGCTGGCGGTAGCGCTCGGTGTGGCGAGCTTTTCCCTGGGCACCGACACCGCGGGCTCCGGGCGCGTGCCGGCGGCGTTGAACAACCTGGTCGGGATGAAAGCCACCAAGGGCCTGATTTCCACCGCTGGCGTGGTGCCGGCCTGTCGCACGCTCGATTGCGTGACGACGTTTACCGCGACCGCCCGGGAGGCGAGTCGGTTGCTCGCATTGACCGCAAGACTCGACCCACGGGACGAGTACAGCCGCAGTAATCCATTGTGGAATGACGGCTCGGCGTTCGGCGCAGAGCGTGCGTTCCGTTTCGGTGTGCCCCGTGCGCAAGACCTGGAATTTTTCGGCTGCGCTGAAGGCCCGTTGTTGTTCGCCGATGCCATCGAGCAACTCAAGGCTTTGGGCGGCGAAGCCGTGGAGCTGGATCTGTCACCGTTCCTCGAAGCGGCGCGTTTGCTGTACGAAGGCCCTTGGGTGGCCGAGCGCTACAGCGTGGCCGGCGAGCTGATGGAAGAAAACCCACAAGCCGTGTTGCCGGTGATCCGCGCCGTATTGGCCAAGGCGCCGGCGGTCAGCGGCGTGCAAACCTTCCGCGCGCAGTATCGACTGCAAGCGCTGAAAGCCTTGTGCGACAAAGCGCTGGATGGCCTCGATTGCGTGGTCACGCCCACCATTGGCCGCCCGGTCACATTGGCAGAACTCGACGCCGAACCGGTACTGCGCAATAGCGAACTGGGCTACTACACCAACTTCATGAACCTGCTCGACTACACCGCCGTCGCCGTGCCCAGCGCTTTCATGGACAACGGCTTGCCCTGGGGCGTGACCCTGTTTGGGCGCGCGTTCACCGATCATTATCTGTTGAGCCTGGCCGATGGCTTGCAGCGTCAGCAAGGATTGGCCGCACCGGCGCCGACGGCTGTTGCACGCAATGACCGGGCGCGGCTGGTGGTCTGTGGCGCGCACCTGGATGGACTGGCGTTGAACTGGCAGCTCAAACAGCGCGGCGCGCGCTTGGTGGAAACCACGTTCAGCTCGGCCGATTATCAACTGTATGCCTTGGCCGGTGGCCCGCCGTTTCGTCCGGGCATGGTTCGGGTCAAGGACGGCGGCGTAGCGATTGCCGTGGAAGTCTGGGAATTGCCGAGCAGCGAACTGGGTTCGTTCCTCACTGGCATTCCGGCACCGTTGGGGCTGGGCAAGGTGCAACTGGCGGATGGTCGCTGGGAAAGCGGGTTTATCTGTGAGGCCTATGGCTTGGAGGGGGCGGTGGATATCAGCCATTTGGGCGGGTGGCGTGCCTACCTGAAAACCCTCGCCTGACCCGCCCCTTTAGGAGCTGCCGCAGGCTGCGATCTTTTGACTTTTGCTTTGAAAGATCAAAATCAAAAGATCGCAGCCTGCGGCAGCTCCTACAGGGAATGCGAGTTATCTTCGTCATGTATAGGAACGACCATTCGCGACGCACGTGATCGCCGAGAAAATACGCCAGCATGTGGAACGCCAGCCCTACGCCTACAATGGCAACCGCTTGCGACTGACCGTCAGCATCGGCCTCACCACCCTGCAGCCCGATGACACCTTGCAAACACTGCTGTCACAGGCCGATCATGCGATGTATCGGGCCAAACAATCGGGCCGCAATCGAACCTGCGTGGAGCTGCCGCACCCTTTTTATGACAAAGCCTGTTCATGACAAAGCCTGACCTCTGCCCCGCCTGCGGCGCACCCAACGACTGCACCCTGGCCGACCCACGAACCGCTGACCGGGCGTGCTGGTGCTACGGCGTCAGCATCGATCCGGCGGTGCTCCAGGCGCTGCCAGCCGAACTGCGCAACGCTGCCTGTCTGTGCCCGCGTTGCGCCGAGGTCGAGGCGCAGTTGCAAGCAACGGCGCAGTCGATCAAGTAAGATGCGCGCCCCCGTTCTTCACTGATCCTCAAGACATGCGCGTCGACCGCTTTCTCAGCAACCTGCCCTGCTTCAACCGAAAGCAGGTGCGCCTGTTGCTGGTGGAAAAACGCGTCAGGATCGACGGCAAAATCGTCAGCGATCCCCACGCCGACGTCCGCGAATTCAGCCGCGTCGAAGTCGACGACGAGGTACTGCAACCCGGCAAACCGCTGCGTCACTTCATGCTGAACAAACCCGCCGGATGCGTCAGCGCCACCCGCGACCCGCAGCACCCCACCGTACTGGACCTTATCGCAGAACCGGCCAAGGATGACTTGCACATCGCCGGCCGTTTGGACTTCAACACCACCGGGCTGATGCTCATCACCAACGACGGCAGTTGGTCGCGACGCCTGACCCAGCCGCAGACCAAACTGGCCAAGGTCTACTACGTTGAAACCGAGCAGGACATCGGTCCCGAATACGCGATCACATTCCGCGAGGGGCTGTACTTCGCCTTCGAAGACCTCACCACCCAACCTGCCGGACTAGAGCTGCTGGGCCCAAAATGCGCGCGCCTGAGCATCGTCGAAGGTCGGTACCACCAGGTCAAGCGCATGTTCGGTCACTTCAACAACAAGGTAATGCGCCTGCATCGCGAACGCATGGGCCCACTGGTGCTCGACAACGCGTTAAAACCAGGCGAATACCGCCCGCTGAGCGTTGAAGAGATCGAATTGATCTAAGCAGCCTACCGCTCAGCAGAGTTGTAGAACAATTTGCCAATAGCACTTGCGCGATGACGTGACGCCTGCTTGAATCAGGACGTCGGCCGAAATGTGACCGATGAGTCACAAGATGCTTCTTAGAAACTTTTTGCCGGTAGGAACCCTTGGGTTCCGGCCTCGCCCGGCAAACTGCCCGCCAATAATAATACCCGTCGACCGGGCTGTAATGGATCGACATGGGCTAACAATTTCCAAGGCGTATGCCTACCTGTCACAAAGCTCGTGCAATCTCTTTTGCGCGCACACCCGCTTGCCAGGAGTCTTATGACATGAGGCCAGAAATCGCTGTGCTGGATATACAGGGTCAGTATCGGGTTTACACGGAGTTCTATCGCGCAGACGCCGCAGAGAAGACCATTATTCTGGTCAACGGCTCGATGGCCACGACTGCGTCGTTTGCACAAACCGTGAAAAACCTCCACCCGCAGTTCAATGTGGTCTGCTACGACCAGCCCTACGCGGGCAAGTCCAAAGCCCACAACCTGCATGAGAAATTGCTGACCAAGGAAGTCGAAGGGCAAATCCTTCTGGAGCTGATCGACCACTTCGCCGCCGAACACGTGCTGTCGTTTTCCTGGGGTGGCGCCGCGACTCTGGTCGCATTGGCCCAACAGCCACGGCGCATCGAAAAAGCCGTGATCAGCTCGTTCTCCCCGGAGATCAATGCGCACATGCTCGACTACCTCGAGCGCGGGGTGGATTACCTCGGCAGCCGCGACGGTGACCGGGTCGGCAACCTGGTCAACAGCACCATCGGCAAACACCTGCCGACGCTGTTCAAGCGTTTCAACTACCGGCACGTCAGCAGCCTGGCCGATCATGAATACGGGCAGATGCACTTCCACATCAGCGACCTGCTGCACAGCGACCGCCAATGCTTCTTCAAAGCGGCCGAGAAAATCAACGTACCCTTGCTGTTCATGAACGGCGAATGGGACGAATACACCGCCGCCGAAGGCGCCCGGTTGTTCGCCAACCATGTGCAAGACGCGACCTTCACGACCCTGGGAGCCACCGGCCACTTTCTCGACATGGAACACAAAGCCGCCTGCCGAGACAGCCGCAATGCACTGCTGGGGTTCCTGAAGCCGGCACAGCACGATAACCGACCGCGTTACCACTACGTTCAGGACCACCATGCATTGTCCCTCTGAAACAGCGTCATCGCGAGCAAGCCCCACCCTGCCCTGTTGTAGGAGCGAGGCTTGCCCGCGAATGACCGTTTCACGACCCCTGTTTGTGTTTCACCCGCGCTAAAGCCATCAAACGCAAAGAAAAACTTCATTTCCACGCGCACATCTGGTACAAAGTCACCGCTCTGAGCGGGTGTCGTATAATGGCATTACTCCAGCTTCCCAAGCTGATAACGAGGGTTCGATTCCCTTCACCCGCTCCAATCGAATTTTTGTCTCACGTTGTTTTTTGACGGGGGATGCAGGTAAACAAAAAACCGGCCTTTATGGCCGGTTTTTTTGTGCCTGGGGTTTGGTGAGATCCGGCTTGGCATTTCCGCTGGTCGACAAGCAAGTACCCTCGCCGCTGTCGTGACTATTCTGAGTTCGTTAACGTTTTTTTGTAGAACCCCCGATTTATTATCAAATTTCATCAAGCATTAGCCTTTTCACACCTGCGTAAATTAGCGTTTTCGCATAGGATCGACGTTCTGTTAGCGTTTTTCTCGCCTCAGTAAAGGATTTCGTCAATGCAAGTCGGTTTCAAGACCCTCGCGAACCGCTACGACATCGCATTAGCGCAGCCCCTGCGCGTCGAGTCCATGATCGGCAGCACACGGGTCACCCGCGAAAGCGACGGACATGTGGAGAACCGGTACCCGCCAAGCTATCGGCCCGCAGACGACTTCGCAGGACATTTCGAATTCGGCCTCAAGTACGAAGAAATTCATCTCGAGTTCTTTGCTCGCCTGTTTGCGGCCGTAGGTCCGCTGCCGGTCGAAGACTGGTGTCGACGGGAGCCTTTCGGCCAATACGCCCGTCGCACAGGATTCCTCTACGAATGGCTGACAGGTGAACATCTGGATGTGCCTGACGTGACCAATGGCGCCTATGTTGATGCACTTTCGGCAAAAAATTATCTGACTCGTCGCGAGTCGTTACGAACGCGGCGTTGGCGAATCAATAACAATCTGCCGGGAACGGCTCAGTTCTGTCCCTTGGTTCGTCGTACGGTGCCCGTGCAGGAAGCTTTGCAATTCAATCTGCGCGAAGCATTGGCCGAGTTGGATCAGGCCTTTGGCGCCGACATCCTGATGCGCACGGCCAGTTGGCTGACGTTCAAGGAATCGCGTGCGAGTTTCCTCATAGAAAAGGAAGCCGACCAGGCTGATCGCATCCAGCGGTTTGCCCATGTCATTGCCCAGTACTGTGGACATATCAAAGACCCGTTGAGCAACGATAGCTTGCAGTCGCTGCAGGCCGGCATTCTTGGCCGTGACGCCATCGGACTGGGCTTGCGGCGCTCTCCTGTATTTGTGGGGCAAGCCACGATGCGCGAGGACATCGTGCACTACATTGCCCCCCACTCCAGGGACCTGGACCCGCTACTGGCGGGGCTCAACGAATTTGAGGTCGCGACGCGTGGCGCGGAGTCACTGGCACGTGCCGCTGTGTTGGCATTTGGCTTCGTCTATATCCATCCCATGCGCGATGGCAATGGCCGGATTCATCGCTTCCTGATCAACGACACCTTGATTCGGGACAAGGCAGTGCCCGACGGTGTAATCCTGCCGGTGTCAGCCACCATCACCAGTTCTATCGACTTCAGGGCCGGCTACGACCGTACGCTCGAAGTGTTCTCAAGGCCGTTCATGCGACGTTACGCGACGGCCTATCGGTTCGGCGAACTGGTGACCTACGAGGACGGAACTCCCAGCAACTTAATCTTCGATGAATACGAGGATGCCTGTTTTGCCTGGCGGTATCCGGATCTGACCGAACACGTGCTGTACACCGCACGCGTCGTCGAGCACACGATTCGCACGGAGATGGCGGATGAAGCGCGCGTGCTGGTGATCTTTCAGAGAGCGCAGGAGCAGCTGAAAGAGGTGCTGGAGATGCCCGACCAGGATGCGAATCGCGTCATCCGTTCGATCAAGGAGAATGGTTGGGTAGTGTCCGGCAAGCTGAAGAAAGGGTATCCGCAGCTTGAAGATGGGCGCATGGCGGAACAGGTTGTTGAGGCTGTGCGTTCGGCGTTTGAAGATCGCTGGATGGGAGGCAGTGAAAAGTGATTTTCGGCGAGTTCGGATTGCATCCCCTCAAAGCGTAGACTACCATCTCCCAAAACGGGAGGACGTACGGTGCGAGTGATTGCAAAAGGGACCTTGCGGGAATTCTGGGAAAGCAACTCAGCTTACTCTGACGCCGAAACACCGCTTGTTGAATGGTACCGACATATGGAAAAGGCCATTTATCGCACGCCACAAGAGGTAAAGGCGGAGCTGAGAACGGCTAGCATCCTCAAGGGCGGCAGGGTCGTATTCAACATTGGCGGTAACAAATACCGGGTAATTTTGGCAATCGATTATCAGCGCCAGCTCGGTTTCATACGATTCGTTGGCACCCACGCCCAGTATGATCAGATCAACGCGGAGACCGTGTGATGAACATTAAACCTATTCGCAGCCAAGAGGACTTGACCGCTGCATTTGCTCGCGTGGAGAAACTGTGGGGCGCAGAAATGGGTTCGCCTGAAGGCGATGAGCTGGAAATCCTGGCGCTGCTCATCGAGAAGTACGAAGACGAACATTACCCGATGCCACCCTCAGACCCGATTGAGGCAATCAAATTTCGCATGGATCAGCAAGGTCTGACTCCTCGTGACCTGGAACCCTTCATCGGCACGAGTGGCCGCGTTTCCGAAGTGCTTAACCGCAAACGTAAATTGAGCTTGTCGATGATCAAGAGACTGCACGACGGGTTGCGAATTCCTTACGAAAGTCTGCTCGCGGGCGTTGCCTGATGCGTTGAATCCATCAGGTCTCCATGGTTTTCGACAGGCGATCTTGATGCACAAATTGACCGGTCCGGGGTGACCGGTTTTTTTATGGGTGGGATTCAGGGGGGTCAGCGTGCGGATTGCACCCATCTCCGATGGTTACAAACAGCCTGACCTTCAAACAAGCCACGTCCTACACGACACTAGGAAATGTCCGTACACTCGCGCATTGCTGTGCCTTTGTCGTGAGATCTATAGTCCGAGCGCGCCCCAAATGGCGTATCGGGTTTGGCGACTCGATGGCAAGGCACAGAAATCTCCGAGCCAGCTCGGAGCGTTTCTGAACGCACTTGGCTACCTGTTTTTTGGTGGCTGCGCGTGGGAGATCTTCGGGTCTGCCGGTTTGTGCCTTGTCCGGTTCGCCAACCCGCGTACAGCTACCACCCTTTGTTTGGCGACGATGAGTGGTAGTTCACCTAACCTCAAGGTAATTACTCATGAAAGAATTTATGGCTTTAACCAGCAACGCCGACGACCTCCCCTCGTTGTATGTAAACACCACCCAACCGCTGCACTCACTTCTTAGCACCGCCATCTACAGAATCCGGGCCGTCACGCAGATCCTTGAAAACCTCGCGATGCGGGGCGATATCACCACCGACTCGGTCATCCTCAGCGACTTTGCATTGCTCTGCTGCGTGCCGTTGCGCGACGGTTGTGATGTGCTGGACGTTATTGCTCGACGCATGGATGCAAAGCCGTCCTGATGTAACACTAGGCTCACGATGGCGGCCTGGCAGGCAACACGGATGTGAATATGTGCGACCGTCATCGCGAGCAGGCTCGCTACCACATTGTTTGCAGTACCCAAACGCATTGATCGATCTCAGTAGAGCACCCCAACCATGGCTCAAAACATCTACGACGACCCTGGCTTCTTCCAGGGCTACAGTCAAATGGCCCGTTCCATAAACGGCCTCGATGCCGCACCGGAATGGCCTGCGCTGAAGGCGATGTTGCCGCCGATGCAAGGTTTAAAGGTGGTGGATCTCGGTTGCGGTTATGGCTGGTTTTGCCGTTGGGCCAGTGAGCAAGGCGCCCACAGTGTGCTTGGCCTGGACGTTTCGCAGAAAATGCTCGATCGGGCTCAAAGCACAACGTCCGCCAGCAACATCCGTTACGAACGCGCAGACCTGGAACAGCTCGATCTGCCGGCAGACAGTTTCGATCTGGCCTACAGCTCTCTTGCGCTGCATTACATCAAGGATTTGCCAGGGCTATTCGCGAATATCCACGCAGCGCTCAATCCCGGCTCACGTTTTGTGTTTTCCATTGAGCATCCGATCTTCATGGCGCCGCGCAACCCCGGCTGGATCACCGATGCCGAGGGCCGCAAGAGCTGGCCGGTAGATGGCTATCAAATGGAAGGCGAGCGCGTGACCAATTGGCTGGCGGACGGCGTGATCAAGCAACATCGAACCGTTGGCACGTTACTCAACAGTCTGATTGGCGCCGGTTTCAGCATCCACCATGTCAACGAATGGGGACCCACGGATGCCGAGGTCGAAGCGCAACCGGCATTGGCCGAAGAGAGGGAACGGCCGATGATGATTTTGGTCGGTGTTCAGCGCTGATTGATGAATCAGCGCGTCGCCACCAGAAACAACCGCGGGAACGGCAGCAATACCGAGCCATCGTCCAATGCCGGATATACCTGTTCAATTGCAGCCTGATACTGCTTCAGATACTGCGCGCGTTCCGCCTCATCCAGCGGATCGAGGAACGGCCGCAATCCGCTGCCCTTGAACCACTCCACCACCCCCAATGCGCCTCCCGCCAGCGGATGATGGTAAGTGGTGTGCCATACATCGACGCGGGTACAACAGGCTTTCAACATCGAGTAATAAGCGCTGGCATCGGCCATTTCGGTCCGTTGTCCGGCGGCGCTTGCCAGTTTTTCGGCCCATGGGCCTTGTGCCGCAACTTCGCGCATCAAGCGGTGCGAAGGTTGATTGAGGTTGTCCGGCATCTGGATCGCCAGGCTGCCACCCTGTGCGAGCTTGCTCACCAGCGAAGGCAGTAACGTTGTGTGATCGGGTACCCACTGCAGCACCGCGTTCGCAAAAATCACATCGAACGGGCCGCCGTCATTCCAGGTGTCGATGTCAGCAACATCGAACCGCACCTGCGGCAGGCGCTTGCGTGCGGCCTCGATCATGTCGGTCGAACTGTCCAGCCCACGTACGGTGGCATCGGCAAAACGTTCCACCAGCAACTCGGTCGAGTTACCGGGACCGCAACCGATGTCGATGGCCGAGCGCACGTTCCCGGCGGGGATGGCGGCCAGCAGGTCGCGGGCGGGACGGGTGCGTTCATCTTCAAAAGCGACGTATTTTTTGGCGGACCAACTCATGGCGTTCTCCTGTCGGTGCGTTGTCTGGGCGTTGGCTGACTGCCGGTTCGCTACGATACATCGACTGGGGGGCGGTGCTCTATTGCACCTTTGGCGGGAATCGTCGGTACAGGTTCCCGCCCGGTCTGTAGCCAGCGGTACCGCAATCCGACTTGCCGACGAAAACAGTCTTGAGCATTGAGTTGGTCTTGCGGGCTTCATCGCTGGCAAGCCAGCTCCCACAGGGGATCGGGTACACCCGCAAAATCAGGTCGGCTCGTAGGCCGCCTCGCTTTGGCTGCGGCTTTTGATTTTCTTGCCCCATCGAGAGGCCGAGTGGAGGTTCTGCGCAGTGGGTAAACCGGCATGGATGCCGGTTTAGCCGCGCTGGGCCAAGGATGGCCCATCGCGGCGGGCCCTGTAGGAGCGAGCATGCTCGCGAAAAACCAGAGAGCACCGCGGCGTGTCAGGCTCCCCGCGTAATCGTTGACCTCCATCGCGAGCAGGCTCGCTCCTACAGGGCTCTTCCAAGTGACTCGCTAATGAAATGGCTACCCCCGCCGCCCCCTGCGATCGCCCACTAAGCTTTCGCAGGGGGCTCACCGGAGACTGTTGCCATGAACGAAATATCTATCGCCGCCATCGATTTGGGAAAACACACTTTTCACCTGCATGCGCAGGATGATCGTGGTCATGAAGTTTGCCGCAAAAAATTCACCCGGTCGGCACTCATGCAGTACCTGATGAATCTCCAACCCTGCACCGTCGTGATGGAAGCCTGTGGTGGCGCCCATTTCATGGCACAGGAGGTGGCCAAGCTTGGGCATATACCCAAGCTCATTGCCCCTCATCTCGTGCGCCCTTACGTGAAAAGCAACAAAAACGACTTCGCTGATGCCGAAGCGATTTGCGAGGCCGCTACTCGCCCAACGATGCGCTTTGTGCCGGTCAAAAACCAAGCCCAGCAAGCGCTGGCCATGCTCAACTCGACACGTGATGCGTTCATCAAGGACCGCACTGCGGCCGTCAATCGTATTCACGCCGCTCTTCTGGAGGTCGGCGTCAGCCTGGCCCCGAGCCTCAAATCGATTCGATCTCTTTCGGCGCTGCTTGAAGCGAGCTCAATGGCTCAGCCCTTCAAAAACACTCTGACGAGGCTGTATCAACACTTCAAGCATTTGGACGAGGAGATCAAATCGCTGGACAAGGATGTGGAGTGCCAGGCCGCTGAAGATGATCTGGCGACTCGTTTGATGACCATGCCGTGTGTCGGTCCGATCACCTCCACCGTCCTGGCTGCCGAATTGGGCGATGGCAAACAGTTCAAATGCGGCCGAGACTATTCAGCCTCGATCGGGCTGGTGCCCAAGCAGCATTCCACGGGCGGCAAAACCGTACTGCTGGGCATCAGCAAGCGCGGCGATCGCAACCAGCGACGCCTGCTTGTCCAGTGTGCCCGCGTTTACGTGAGGTATCTGGACCGCCAGAAAGGCTGGCTGGCGGACTGGGTCCGGCAGCTATTGGCCCACCATCACTCCAACCATGTGGTTTGCGCGCTGGCCAACAAGCTGGCGAGGATCGCCTGGGCGATTGCGGCACACCACACTGAATTCGATGCAGGGCCAAGCGCGATGAACGCCTGACCCTGCTGTCACCCGAGCATCACCCACCTGGTTTTGCGATGCTGGATAACTGATGACGTGAACGGCCAACCGGCCTGACGACAACCCTGGGCTTTTACACGGCTGAAAGGCCGTCTCGCTAATAAGGATCGTCGGGCATCGATTCTCATCGAGGCGCGGGGCTACACCCCCACTCAGACGCCGGATAGATGAAAGCAAGCCAACCACTCATCAAAAACAGTATTGCAGAAAAGGGGGTAACCATAGATGTAAAAGCGAAACCATAGGTGGCCGTTACCGCAGGAATGGATATGTACTCCGTCAACCAACAATAGGTCGTCTGTCAGGACGCCATCGCCGGCAGGCCAGCTCCCACAGTAGATCGGGGACAGCCGCGAGCGACTGGTCGGCTATGAGGCCGCCTTCGCCGGCAAGTCGGATCGCCGCACCGCTGGCTCCTACAGGGTTCGCCATTGGGTAGCCGGTAAAAAGCCGAATTTTCATCTCGCCACCGATGTCTGAACTTCAGGTTCATCCCCAATAAGGAAAACGGCCATGAAATTCGCAAAAATCGCCCAGAAACTTGCCCTGTGGACCGGCAGCCCAACGACGTTCCTCGGGGCGATCATCCTGATTTTGGTGTGGGGGCTGAGTGGGCCGATTTTCGGTTTCAACGATACCTGGCAGTTGGTCATCAATACCTCGACCACCATCATCACTTTCCTGATGGTGTTCCTGATCCAGAACACGCAAAACCGTGACACGGACATTCTGCATCTGAAGGTCGATGAGTTGCTGCGGGTGACGAAAGAGGCGCAGAACGCGATGCTGGGGCTCGAGGCGCTGGACCTCAAGGAACTGGAAGCCTTGAGAAAGCACTACCGCAGCCTTGGCGAAGGCCAGACCATTTCCATTGATGGCACCGTGGTCCAGGAGAAAGGCAAACAGAATCTGAATGAATGCTGATCGAAAGTGCGCGGGTGACCGCAAGTCACCCGCGCACGCGAAGGGTTAGCGACTGGCTTGCAGGGCCCTGGCCATTTGCAGGTGATTCTGCAGTTTCGGCAGGGTCTCTTCAGCGAACGCCTTGATTTGCGGCACGTCGGTGGTCTGGGCCGTTTGCTCCAGCTGCTCTATGGCCTCCTGGGTGGTCTTGACCTGACTGGCCGCGTAAGCCTCATCGAAGGTCGCGCCTTCCATGACTTGCGGCATCAGGGCCTTGGCCTTTTCCATCACCTCTTCGCGCGGCGCCACCGGCAGATCCAGTTGCTTGGCGATTTTCGCCAGGTGCTGGTTGGCGGTCGTGCGATCGTTGATCACGACGATGGTGTAGTCCTTGACCTCCCTGGATTCGGACTTCTGGTGCGCCAGGCGACTGGCTTCGATGTCGGCGATGCCCTTGGCCGACGCATCGTTGATGAATTCGGTGGGTGTCTGGGCGAAGGCACTGTTGGCACACAGGCCCAGTAACGCGGCTAAACCGCAGTTGCGTAATCGGGTGGCCATGCGGTTCATGGTCGCGCCCTCCTCAGTAAAAATTCAAACGGGAGCTTTCGCTCCCGCTTCTCAATCAAAACTACCTTCATCCGCTACTTGGATTTCTGTCCAGGTTTGCGGCCCATGTCGGGTTTCGCAGGCTCTTTATCGACAGTCGTGGTGGTAGTTTTCCCACCTTTGCGACCGGCTTCAGACGCCTTCGTTCGATCGTTGGCGTTTCCCGAGTTCGAGTTTCTTGAGTTAGGCATGATTCTCTACCTCTTGATGATGAACGCGGCGAGCCGTAGCCCGCATAGAATCTGAATTTCCACGCAGCAAAAGGTTTAGAAAACATGAAATCGCCACGACGAACGGTGGCGATACTTTTCAGACAAGACGCAGGTGATTCTCACGCTTGGCGGTGTACATCGCCTCGTCGGCGTGCCTGAACAGCTGCTTTTCTTCGGTGCCGTGCTCGGGGTATTGGGCGACGCCGATGCTCGGCTGGATGTGCAGGCTGTGCCCGTCCAGGCGCAGCGGAGCAGACAATACCTGACGAATTTTCCCGGCCACACAGTCGGCATCGCCCGAGGCGTTGATGCTGTGCAGCAACACCACGAATTCGTCACCGCCGATGCGCGCCACCGTGTCGGTTTCACGCACGCAGCCCTTGAGCCGATTGGCCACTGTTTGCAGCAACATGTCGCCGACCGCATGACCGTGGGTGTCGTTGACTTGCTTGAAGCGGTCAAGATCGACGTACAACAGGGCCATGCGTCCGCGTTCTTCGCGCGCCGAGTCCAGGGCCAACTTCAGCCGGTCACGCAGCAGTTCGCGGTTGGGCAGCTGGGTCAACGGGTCGTATTGGGCCATGTGCTGCAGGCGCGTATGCAACTGCTTGCGCTCGATCGCGGTCGCGACTTGCGCGCAAACATATTGCAGCAACTCCTTGTCCTGCTCGGTGTAGCGCTCGCCTCCCGGCACGCTTTTGACGATCAGGGCACCAATCGTGCCGTTTTGCGAGTTCAGCGGCACACCCAGCCAGCACGGTGAATGCTGCCCGCTCACCAGCGCCTCGAACCCCAAGGGCACGTCGCTCTGGTCCGGCGTCAGCAGGATCGGCAGGCCGCTGCGGATGACCTCCGCGCACAGGCGTACGGTGATGGTTCCGGGCTGTTCGGGTTGCGGCTCGTGGTCGTCGACGTGATAGGGAAATTTCAGCTGCGCACACTGCTCGTCAAACAGCGCCACGGAAAAATTCAGCGCCGGCAACCATTCGCCGATGATCAGGTGGACACGTTTGAACAACGCCAGCAAGTCTTCCGCCGCATGTGCCGCTTCGGAAATCGCATACAACGCCGCTTGCCGGGATTCGGCCTGCTTGCGCTCGGTAATGTCGCGGGCCACGGCGATGCGCAGCTGATCGACCTCTGACCAACGCGCCGACCACAGGATATTGACCACCCGGCCATCCTTGCGCAGGTAGCGGTTTTCGAAATTGAGCTTGGGCTCGCCGCCCATGATTTCCCGCGCGGCGTCGAGGGTGCGCTGACGATCGGCCGGGTGCACCAGGTCGATCATTGGCTGGCCGATCAGCTCGTCGGGGCTGTAGCCGAAAATGCGCTCGCAAGCCGCGCTGACAAATACGAAGCGGCCTTGTTTGTCGACCGCGCAAACGGCGTCCAGCAAGAGGTCAATGTAGCTCGCCAACGGCGCGGAGTTTGTGCTGGTCATGGTGCAGTGAGCATGTCCCGGACATTGCAGCCATTAAGAACCTTCCCTGACCGGTCAGGCGCCCGAGCGCCGACTGTGCAACTGATGCGTCCCTGCGATCAGCGTCAAGCCTTGTTCGTCACCAGCCCCGGCAGTGCATGCGCCAGGGCGTTGATGGCAAAACCGATAAACATTACCCCGCACAAGCGGGTGATAGCCAATTCATGACGTTGATACAAGGTGCGCACCGGGCGCGCGCCGACAATGCCGATGAGGATAGCGTAGGCCAGCAGGCCACCGACGAAGCTCAAGACGATCAGCCACGGCAACATCGACCAGGTCAGCAACTCTGCCCGGCTGGACAATAGCGCAGTGAAGGTGGCCACTGCCACCGGGTAAGCTTTCGGATTGGTCAGGCCGAACAGAATGCCGTGCCAGAACGGTTGCCGCGCCGGCCCCTGCGGCGCCTCGACACCCCTTTGACGCGCCCGCACCGCGCGCCAGCCGAGCCAGAACAGGTAGAGCCCGCTGAGCACGCCGAGCACATCGAACGCGGTGCTGCCGATTTCCCGCGCACCGACAATCGCCACCAGCGCGGTGCTGCACCAGACCACATCCCCCAACAAATGCCCGCAGAGAAACCCCGCCCCCGCCCGCCGTCCGTGCGCGGCGCCGATGCCGAACACCGCCAATACGCCCGGCCCTGGCGTAATGCCATAGATGAAGCCCGAGGCGAGAACGGCCATTAGCAGCGAGGGGGTCATGGGAAGTCCTTTTGAGCTGTTTTGGGGAATGGGCGCCAGTCTAAATCAGCTGAGGCTCGCTCGATTTGCGCACTCAACCAATTCAACGCCTGGTCCCCTCCCCGGCGCTTGTGCCAGACCAGGACAAAGGTAAACGACGGAATCTCGAACGGCGGCGGCATGACTATCAATGACTGCTCATCGATGTCGCGCAGGGCCCGGGAGGCGACGGTGAGGATCAGGTCCGTTGCGCTGATGAAATCCGGGGCGACACTCCAGTGCGGCAGGCTGACAGCGACTCGACGACGCTCGCGCAGGCGGGTCAAGGCGCGCTCGATTTCCGGGGTGTCGCTGCCACGCATTTCCAGCAGGACATGGGGGCGGCTCAAATAGGTGCGAAGATCGAACACGCTCGCGTCAGGCAGGCTGTTGCGGTCCACCAGGCAAACATAGTGCTCTTCGAACAACGACGTGCTGCGCAACTCGTTGGGCATTTCCGGAAACACCCCGGCGGCGACATCGATATCACCGTTGAGCACCCCTTCGAGCATGCCTTCACGACTGGCGTGACTGATTTTCAGGTCGATGCCCGGCGCTTCGCGCCGCAGCGTGCGGATCAGACCCGGCAGGACGATGGCGGCGCCGTAGTCAGACATCGCCAGGCGAAAGGTGCGTTTGGCGGTGGCCGGATCGAAGGCGTTCGGTGCCAGCAGTGATTGCACCTGGGCCAGAACCTCGGCCAGCGGTGCCATCAGCTCCAGCGCTCGCGGGGTCGGCACCAGATTTGCGCCGGCACGCACCAGCAATGGATCTGCGAGCAGATCGCGCAAGCGTGCCAGGGCATGGCTGACGGCAGGCTGGCTCAGGTGCAGGCGCTCGGCCGCGCGAGTGACGTGTTGCTCGCTGAGCAAGGCGTCGAGGATCACCAGCAGGTTGAGGTCGATGCGGCGCAGATCATTCATGTGGTGCATGTTCGGCATAGCAAATCGGAATTTAAATCTGCGCGACGAATACTCTAGAGTCCAGCAAAACCCGTTGGAGAATAAATATGAGTACGTTGCATTGGGCGGGTCTGTTGCTGCTTGCCGCGTTCGCCGGTGCGGTGGTGCCGTTTCAGAGCGCGATCAACGTCAATCTCGGGCGCGGCCTGGGTCACCCGTTGTGGGCAACCCTCGCTTCATTGGTGGTGAGCATTCTGGTGTTGGTGCCGATCATGCTGGCGATGCGCTTGCCGTTGCCGTCACTGGCGTTCATCGGCAAGGCACCGGTGTGGATGTGGGCTGGCGGTGCGTTTGGGGTGTGCTTTATTTCGTTGGCGTTGGTTTTGCTGCCCAAGCTTGGCGCTTCAGGGTTCATGGCGTTGGCGCTGGCGGGGCAAGTGGTGGCTTCACTGGTGCTGGATCACTTTGGGTGGTTTGGGCTGGTGGAGCGGCAGATGACTATGCCGCGGGTATTGGGGGCATTGTTATTGATAGGCGGGGTGGTGTTGATTCAGTTTGGTGATTCGACTGGTAAAGCGATCACAGCAACGTCTTGAAGATCAAAAGATCTTCGATGCGGTCCTTGAGCAAGGTCAGCACCAGCAAGCCGAGGCCGATGCAAGGCACACCGCCGAGCAGGAACAACCAGTGCCAGCCGCGCATTTGCAGAAAACCGTCCAGGTGTTGCAACACCAGCCCGGAAAACGGCGCACCGACCAGACCGGCAAAGGCCGACGACAAAAACAGCATCGACGTGATGCGCCCGCGGCAGTGCTGCGGGAACCACAGCGTCAGGTAATACAACACGCCTGGCGCAAAACCCGCCTCCATCGCGCCAATCACGAAACGCAGGGTGTAGAACTGTCATTCGCTGTTGACGAATACCATCAACGCCGTGGCCACGCCCCAGGACATCATGATCCGCGCGATCCAGCGACGGGCGCCGACCTTGTACAGCATCATGTTGCTCGGCACTTCGAAAATCACATAACCGACCACGAACAGCCCGGCGCCGAGGCCGTAAGCAGTGTCGCTCAGGCTCAGGTCGGTCTGCAGCTGAATCTTGGCGAAGCTGATATTGATGCGGTCGAAAAACGCGAATAGGTAGCAGACCATGATCAGCGGCATCAACCGCCAGGCGACTTTGCTGACCAGGGCTTTTTCTTCATCGTGGCTAACGGCCGGGCTCGCGCCGACCTCCAGTGCATTCAGGCTCATTGCGGTTCTCCAGGCGGACTTCCCTTGGGGTGTCCGATTGTTTTTGTTGTCTGGTTAAGATGATCTTTGTGATGTGCTTTTCTGTGGGAGCGAGCCTGCTCGCGAATACGGTCTGACATTCAACGATGATGTCGACTGATACTCCGCTTTCGCGAGCAGGCTCGCTCCCACAGGGGTTCTGTGGTGGGTCAGGACGGCACGGGGTGCAGGTCGCAATTGCGTCCCGCCTTGGCCAGTTGGCCGGGTACGTCGTGGCCGAGCAGCGCCGGTAATCCTCGGGACAGCTTGAGCAACAGTGGCAAATCGACGCCGGTTGCAATCCCGATTTCATCGCACAGGTTCACCAGGTCTTCAGTACAGATATTGCCCGAAGCGCCCGGCGCAAACGGGCAACCGCCGAGCCCGCCGAGTGCCGCGTCGAAACGCCGGGCACCGGCCTCGTAGGCGGCCAGCACATTGCACAAACCAAGGCCACGGGTGTTGTGGAAATGCAGGGTCAGGTCCGCTGGCGATACCCGTTGCAACACCCGTCGCACCAACCGGTCGACCTGCCGCGGATTGGCCATGCCGGTGGTATCGGCCAGGGTGATGCCCTGGATGCCGAGTTCCTGATAGGCCTCGACGATTTGCAGTACCCGGTCCTCATCGATCTTGCCTTCGAACGGGCAACCAAAGGTGGTGGCAATGCTGGCGTTGAGACGCACCGGTGTGCCGTGCACAAACGTCACGATCTCGCCGAAGGCGGCCAACGAGTCTTCGCAGCGCATGCGCATGTTCGCCAGGTTGTGGGTCTGGCTGGCGGACATCACCAGGTTCAGTTCATCGGCACTGCAGGCCAGTGCCCGTTGCGCGCCCTTCAGGTTGGGGATCAACGCGACGTAGATCACTCCCGGTTGGCGGGTGATGCCCTTGAACACCAGCTCGCCGTCACGCAACGCGGGAATGGCCTTGGGCGACACGAACGACCCGGCCTCGATACGGCTGAACCCGGCCACCGACAGTTGATCGATCAGCGCGATCTTGTCGACGGTTTCAACCCAGGTCGGCTCGATCTGCAAGCCGTCGCGCGGGGAGACTTCCTGAACGATCAGGCGCTCGGAATAATCAGTGATCATTGCACCACTCCTTCGACTTTCAGGCGTTCGATGTCCGCCACGGTGAGGCCCAGTTGCGCGAGGATGCCGTCGGTGTGCTGACCCAGTCCCGGACCCGACCAGTTGACGCCACCGGGGGTTTCCGAGAGTTTCGGCACGATGCCCGGCATCTTCACCGTGGCGCCACCCGGCAGTTCGGCACTGAGCAGCATGTCCCGCGCCTGATAATGCGGATCGGCAACGATGTCGGCTACCGAATAGATGCGTCCGGCCGGAACTTCGGCGGCTTCCAGCGCCGCCAGTACGTCGTCGATCGGCAGGCTGCTGGTCCAGTGAGTGATCGCCGCATCGAGCAGGCCGCTCTTGGCCGCACGCCCGTCGTTATGGGCGAACTCGGGGGCTTCGGGCAGATCCTGGCGGCCAATGGTTTGCATCAGTCGCTTTGTAGATCGGATCGCTGTTGCCGGCGATCACCACGTAGGCGCCATCGGCCGTGAGGTAACTGTTGACCCGCAGCAGCGACTTCAGTGCGCCGATCACAGCGTGCAGCGATGCCAGGGAATCGCCGAGGCTGACGCCAACCCGTGCCGGTGGCGAACCGGGGGTGCCGGTGGTGTAGCGGATGCCGCCCATGGCCTCGCCGATGGCGCCGAAACCCGGACGGTCCGATAGGGGCCGGTCTGGCCGTAACCGGAAATCCGCACCAGGGTCAGGTTGGGGTTGAGGGCATGCAGCACGTCCCAACCAAGGCCGAGTTTTTCCAACTTCACGCGCGGCGGCACGGGTGAGCGTGCCCTCTTCGTGGACAGCGACAAACAGTTGCAGGGTGATCAGGTCGAGACGGCGGATCAGGCTTTTTTGCAGCATCGGACACTCGGCAATGGCGGCTCGGGCGAAAGTCGCAGCATAGCGCCCTTCGCCCGTGACGTGCCGTGGTTGAAGCGCCCGACCATGATAAAGTCGCCGCCCATCAGACCTTTTGCTTCGAGACGACCACCGCAATGACCGATTTCAAGGATGTCGACGCCCAACTTGAAGACTGGAACGTCTTGCGCAGCAGCGCTGCGTTCGACGGTCTGCTGGTGGGTAATGGGGCCAGCCGTGCGGTGTGGGACGACTTCGGCTACGACTCGCTGTTCGAAAACGCCCGCACCGTCGAAGAAAAACCCCTCAGCCCGTCCGAGCTGAGTGTGTTCGAGGCGCTGCAGACACGCAGTTTCGAGCAGGTGCTCAGCGCTTTGAAAACCACCAGCCGGGTCAACAAGGCCCTGGCCGTCAGCTCCGCCGCACCGCGTAATCGTTACTACGCGATCAAGGAAGCGCTGATCAACACCGTGCACGCGGTACACATCCCGTGGCGGTTGGTCGAGGCGTCGAGCCTGGCGACGATCAGTCAGGAACTGGGCCGCTATCGCACGGTATTCACCACCAACTACGACTTGCTCAATTACTGGGCGATCCAGCAGCAACCCGAGGCGATCACCGATCTGTTCCAGGGTTCTGAACCGGCCTTCGACCTGAGCGTTACCGCCACCGACAAAACCCGCTTGCTCTACCTGCACGGCGGTCTGCACCTGGTGCGCAATCAGGACGGCACGGCGCGCAAACTGATGTCGACCGAAGGCACGTTGCTGGGCAATTTCGCCATCAACAACACGATCAAGACCCTCGACGATGTGCCGTTGTTCATCAACGAAGGGCCGAGCGCGGACAAGCTCAAGACCATCCGCAGTTCGGATTACCTGTCGTTCTGCTACGACCAGTTGCTCGGCCATGGTGACGGGTTGTGTATTTTCGGGCATGCATTGGGCGAGCAGGACGGTCATATCGTGCACGCCTTGCGCCTGTCGAAACCGCAGGTCGTGGCGATCTCGATCTACCCGCGCAGCAAGGCGTTCATCCAGCATCAGAAGCGGCATTACGCGAAGGTGTTCGAGGGGACGGGTGTTGAGTTGCGGTTTTTTGATTCGAAGACGCATGCGCTGGGAAGTCCGAAACTATCGGTTCCAGTCGAAGTTTAGCGGCGCATCGGCTGGCCTCATCGCGAGCAAGCTCGCTCCCACAGGGATCTGTGTGCACCGCAGCTCCACTGTGGGAGCGAGCTTGCTCCGGTCGGCATTCCGACGATGGCGTCAGTCCGGTCAATTCATTCCTCAGCGCTATGTACCACCACCAACAACTGCGCCTGAACCTCGCCCACCGAGCGGATCCGGTGCGGTTTCTGCGAGTTGAAGTGCAGCGCATCGCCACGGCTGAGCAGTACCCGCTCGTTGACGAAATCCACTTCCACCTGCCCCTCGTGAACGAATAGAAACTCTTCTCCAAGGTGCTCCTTGAAGGCTTTGTCGGTAAATTCTGTCGGCGGATAAATGATGAACGGCAACAAGCTGCGTTCGCTGACCTGATGGGCCAGCACCGCGTAACCCGGATTGTCGTCGCTGGCACCCAGTGGCTGACGCTCATGGCTGCGCACCAGGCTGTAGCTGTCGAGGCTGACCTTGTCTTCGGAAAACAGCTCCTCGACCTTCACGTTGAGTGCCTTGGCCAGTTTCAATGCGGCCGCAATCGACGGCGTGTTCAGGCCGCGTTCGACTTTTGACAGATAACTCTTGGTCATGCCGGATTTTTCCGCCAGTGCCTCAAGGGTTACGCCAAGTTTTTTTCTCAATAATTTCAAACGGATAGACATGTAGAACGATTAATCCATCAAGGAGGTGACGAATTGCCCTTGCTCATGACACAAGGTGTCATATATCATCTTTCGTGTCATATGCATGACCCAGCCAAAGAGGACACCGATATGGCCAAGACATTAGCACTGCCCAAGGATCAACTGGTCAAGCAAGCGCTGAGCCAGATGCAAAACACCCTCGCGGATAATACGTGGACCGACCGGCAAAAGCTGGCCCTGACCTGCCGCATTCTGTTCGAAAATGGCCATGACTCTGGCCTGGCCGGGCAAATCACCGCCCGCGGCCCGCAGCCTGGCACCTATTACACTCAACAACTGGGCCTGGGTTTCGACGAAATCACCGCGGGCAACCTGTTGCTGGTCAACGAAGACCTGGACGTGCTCGAAGGCCACGGCATGCCGAACCCGGCCAACCGCTTCCACAGCTGGGTGTACCGCGCCCGGCCGGATGTGAACTGCATCATTCACACCCACCCGACTCACGTCGCGGCGTTGTCGATGCTGGAAGTGCCGCTGCAGATCTCCCACATGGATCTCTGCCCGCTCTATGACGACTGCGCCTTTCTCGAAGGCTGGCCCGGTGTACCGGTGGGCAATGAAGAAGGTGAATTGATTGCCGGCGCCCTGGGCGACAAACGGGCGATCCTGCTTTCCCACCACGGCCAGTTGTCCACCGGCACCACCATCGAGGAGGCCTGTGTGATTGCCCAACTGATCGAACGCGCCGCCAGGTTGCAGCTGCTGGCGATGAGCGCCGGAACTATCAAGCCGATCATTCCCGAGCTGGGCCGTGAAGCCCATGACTGGATTGCCCGGCCCAAGCGTCACGCCGCCGCTTTCAACTACTACGCCCGGCAGAACCTGCGTCGACACGCCGATTGCCTGAACTGAACCCCAGACCTTTTTTGAACGGAGAGACACCATGTCCAGCGCCAACATTCACGGCATCATCGGCTACACCATCACCCCATTCACCGCCAACGGCGAGGGTGTTGATCTTGACGCGCTCGGGCGCTCCATCGACCGTTTGATCGACGGCGGCGTGCATTCCATCGCGCCACTGGGCAGCACTGGCGAAGGCGCTTACCTGAGCGACGCGGAGTGGGACCAGGTCGCCGAGTTCAGCATCAAGCACGTGGCCAAGCGTGTGCCGACCATCGTCAGCGTGTCCGACCTGACCACCGCCAAAGCGGTACGTCGCGCCCGTTTCGCCGAAGCCCATGGCGCCGACGTGGTGATGGTGCTGCCGACGTCATACTGGAAACTCAGCGAAGCGCAAATCCTCGCGCACTACCGCGCCATCGGCGACAGCATCGGCGTACCGATCATGCTCTACAACAACCCGGCCACCAGCGGCACCGACATGTCGGTGGACCTGATCCTGCGCATCGTCAAGGGCGTGGAAAACGTGACCATGGTCAAGGAGAGCACCGGCGACATCCAGCGCATGCATCAACTGTATCGCCTGGGCGAAGGTCAGGTGCCCTTCTACAACGGTTGCAACCCGCTGGCGCTGGAAGCCTTCGCGGCCGGGGCAAAAGGCTGGTGCACGGCAGCGCCGAACCTGATCCCGCAGCTCAATCTCGACCTGTACGACGCCGTGCTGGCCAACGACCTGAACAAGGCACGTGAACTGTTCTATCGCCAGTTGCCCTTGCTGGACTTCATTCTCAAGGGGGGGTTGCCAGCGACAATCAAGGCCGGTTTG
The DNA here is from genome assembly GCF_059716155.1 of Pseudomonas sp. LBUM1649. NCBI lineage: Bacteria > Pseudomonadati > Pseudomonadota > Gammaproteobacteria > Pseudomonadales > Pseudomonadaceae > Pseudomonas > Pseudomonas sp. LBUM1649. The sequence goes on along the minus strand of NZ_CP166807.1, from coordinate 1,469,848 downwards.
CGCCAAACCGGGCTGGAGGTGGGTGATCCGCGGCTGCCGGTGTTTCCGCTGGATGACGAGGGTGTTAGTCAGCTGCAAGGCCTGCTGAAAGCCCTGCGTTGATCTCAAGGTCCACACAAACCTCTGTAGGAGCAAAGCTTGCTCGCGATGGAGTGTCAGTCGACATCAATGCAGCTGACATACCATCGCGAGCAAGCTTTGCTCCTACAGGGGGAATGTGTCGGATTCAGAGGACGGGAAGGGTTTTGTCCTTGATCACCTTGGTCGGGCCGTTCGCCTTCACACTGGCGATGCCTTTCTCCAGCGCGGATGCAGAGGAATAGGCTTCGCTGCTGCCGATAGTCTCGTGGTTACCCGCCTTGAGGTTGAAATAAGGATGGCCATCCTTGGTGGTTTTCTTCTCGTAGCGCTCATCGAGCGGGCTGTTGGCCTGCACCGACGCGATGCCTTTGTCTGCCGCGGCGCGGGTGCTGTACAACTCGCTGGTCAGAATGGTTTCGGCATTCGCCGCCTTCAGCACAAACCTGAACTGACCGCTGCTGCTCTTGCTCACTTCGTACCATCCGGACATGCTCTTTCTCCTTGGCGATTGAAAGGTTGCGCGCTTCAGAGTAAAGACCAGGCCAGTATTTTTGTCGCCTGTTCCGGCCTCATCGCAAAACCATCTACTTCACTACCGCGCGCACCACCGACAATTCGGGAGCAGCCACCCGCCGCTGACTCAAATACCGCGTACAACTCACCCGCAAGAACGAGGCAAAATTGACCACCTCGCCGCGGTAGTCCATGACCTCTTCATACAGCTTGGCAATCAGCTGGTTGGTGGTCATGCCGTCGGTCTCTGCGATTTCGCTGAGGATGTCCCAGAACTGATTCTCCAGCCGCAGGGTGGTGACCACCCCGCAAATGCGCAGCGAGCGGGAGCGCGATTCGTAGAGAATCGGGTCGGCTTTGACGTACAGCTCGCACATGGATGGGTCTCCCGTTACAGCGTGATTTTGGTGCCCAGCAAGCCGAGAAAACCGGCGAGCCAACTCGGGTGGGCAGGCCAGGCTGGTGCCGTCGCCAGATTGCCTTGAACATGGCCGTCCGTCACCGGGATATCGATAAACGTACCGCCCGCCAGGCGCACTTCTGGCGCACAGGCCGGGTAGGCGCTGCATTCACGCCCCTCGAGAATCCCGGCGGCGGCCAACAATTGTGCACCATGGCACACGGCGGCGATCGGCTTGCCGGCCTTGTCGAAATCGCGCACCAGTTCCAGGACTTTTTCATTCAGACGCAAGTACTCCGGCGCACGACCGCCCGGTATCAGCACGGCGTCGTAATCCGCCGCTTTGACCTTGGCAAAATCGAAGTTCAGGGCAAACAGGTGACCGGGTTTTTCGCTGTAGGTCTGGTCGCCTTCGAAGTCATGGATAGCGGTGCGCACGGTCTGGCCGGCGCTCTTGTCCGGGCAAACGGCATGCACCGTGTGACCGACCATCAGCAGGGCCTGGAACGGCACCATCACTTCATAGTCTTCGACGTAATCGCCAACCAGCATCAGAATTTTTTTCGCCGCCATGGGGAGGACTCCTCTGGGAAATGCATGGGCATGCAGGAGTATTCAAGGTAGTCCTTATCCGACCGGTCGGGTAACAACCGGCTACTACCTGATGGACCGCGTTATCGTTCATCGCGGGCAAGCCATGCTCCTACAGGTCCTGCGCCGTTCTCCAAATCGATGCGATACCTGTAGGAGCATGGCTTGCCCGCGAAGGCGTCCTTGAACTGTACGGATAATTCTGTGTCCAGCTGTAAGCGCCAAAAACAAGGGTTTATGGCTAGATGAAGGCACCTCCCATCCCCCAAGATTCTGGTTGCCATCATGTCCACCCGCGAAAACACCGGCATGGCCCTGGGCCTGCTCGGCGTTGTGATCTTCAGCCTCACCCTGCCCTTCACTCGCATCGTCGTGCAGGAACTGCATCCACTGCTCAACGGCCTGGGCCGGGCACTGTTCGCGGCGATTCCCGCGGCGTTGCTGTTGTTGTGGCGTCGTGAGAAATGGCCAACCTGGAAGCAGGTCAAAGGCCTGACGCTGGTTATTGCCGGGGTGATCCTCGGGTTCCCGGTCCTGTCGGCCTGGGCCATGCAAACCTTGCCGGCGTCCCATGGCGCACTGGTCAATGGCTTACAGCCACTGTGTGTGGCGCTGTACGCCGCGTGGCTGTCCCACGAACGCCCGTCGAAAGCCTTCTGGGCCTGCGCCGCGCTGGGCAGTGCACTGGTGCTCGGTTATGCGCTGATCAGCGGGGCCGGCAGCATTCAGGCCGGTGACCTGTTGATGCTCGGCGCGATTGCGGTGGGCGGCCTGGGGTACGCAGAGGGTGGCCGATTGGCCAAGGAAATGGGCGGCTGGCAAGTGATCTGCTGGGCGCTGGTGCTGTCGACGCCGCTGCTGGTCGGGCCGGTGCTGTACCTCGCGTTGCAACATCAGGGCGAGATTTCGGCCAAGACCTGGTGGGCCTTCGGCTACGTCTCGCTGTTTTCGCAATTCATCGGGTTCTTTGCCTGGTATGCCGGGCTGGCCATCGGTGGCATTGCCCGGGTCAGTCAGATCCAGCTGCTGCAGATTTTCTTCACCATCGGCTTTTCGGCGCTGTTCTTTGGCGAACACGTCGAGCCGATTACCTGGCTGTTTGCCGGCGGGGTGATCCTGACCGTCGTGCTGGGACGCAAGACGGCAGTCAAGCCCGCACGTATTGCCACGGCGTAAATCAGGCGGTAATTAGAGGTAACCGTCAGCCCGCAACAGGGTTTCCAGGCAATGCTCGGTGATGTGGTAGAACGCCTTGAGCTCCTGGATCTTCGCCAACAGCTGGGCCGGATCACCCGGCTCGGCACGCTTGACCGCCAGGATCATCTTGTTCTTGTTGGTGTGGTCCAGCGAAATGAACTCGAACACCTTGGTCTCGTAGCCGCAGGCTTCAAGGAACAGCGCACGCAAGCTGTCGGTGACCATTTCCGCCTGCTGTCCCAGGTGCAAGCCGTATTGCAGCATCGGCTTGAGCAATGCCGGGCTCTGGATTTGCAGGCGAATCTGTTTGTGACAGCACGGCGAGCACATGATGATCGAGGCACCGGAACGAATGCCGGTGTGAATCGCATAGTCCGTGGCGATGTCGCAGGCATGCAACGCGATCATCACATCCAGCTCGCTCGGTGCCACGCTGCGTACATCACCGCACTTGAAGACCAGCCCTGGATGCTCAAGCTTTGCCGCGGCGGTGTTGCACAGGGTGACCATGTCTTCACGCAACTCGACGCCGGTCACTTGCGCTTCGGCCTTCAGGGTATTGCGCAGATAGTCATGGATCGCAAAAGTCAGGTAACCCTTGCCGGAGCCGAAGTCTGCCACGCGGACCGGGCTGTCCAGCGCCAGTGGCGACGAGGTCAGCGCATGGCTGAAGACTTCGATGAACTTGTTGATCTGCTTCCACTTGCGCGACATCGCCGGGATCAATTCATGCTGCTTGTTGGTGACACCCAGGTCGGCGAGAAACGGCCGGTTCAGATCGAGAAAGCGGTTTTTCTCGCGGTTGTGCCCGGCGGACGGTACTTCGCGCAATTGCTGGGGTTTGCTCTTGAACAGCGAAGATTTGCCCTTTTTGCTGTATTCGAGCTGGGCTTCATCGGTCAATGACAACAAATGCGCGTTCTTGAACGATGCCGGCAACAAGCCTTTGATGACCGCCACACCTTCGGCCAATGACAAGTTCTTGGTGATGTCGCGGGTCTTGTACCGATAGACGAAGGACAGACAAGACTGCGCCTTGACCGACACCGGCTTGATGATGATCCGCTGCAGGTCCGCTTCATCGCCAGCGTACTTGGCCAGCACCAGCTTGATGAAGGCGTTCTGCTCCAGGCTCGATTGCAGCAGGTCGATGAACTGGGCGTGATGGTCCGGCGCGAGGCTGGCGGGAGTGGCGGTGACGGACATGGAAATACGGCCTCGGGCAGTACGAATCGGAGAATGCCCGGTATTTTAGGGGGGATGCGGGTTTTGGGCACGGGGTTATTTTTCGCAGGCCCGGTAATGCCCCCCAGACCTGCTTTGTATTCGCCGATACCTCACGGCTCCACCAGCCGAAGTTTGCGATTGCTCGGTGAATTGATCACATATCTGACGATCAATCCCACCGGTACGGCCCACGTCAGGCCGCTGGCCGGGTCAGTGATGACAGCGACGGTTTCGGAGCTTGCGCCGATGTCCAGGCGTCGTCGATCGTTGCAGGACTTGAGCTCCCCATAGGCGTGGCTGACCAGGCGCTCCGCCAGGTGCATCGGCACATCAATCCCTTGCAAGTGCTTCACGGCACGACAGAACAGCACCTGGTCATCAACGACCGCATCGCTTTCATGACGGGCCAGAAATGCCTGGGCAATGGCCAACAACTGCTCGTTCAAATCCTCGTCTTCAACAATTGCGCTCATATTCATGACTCCAGCGGCGCCGACGTCGTCGGTGCACTTGGCGCAACCGGCCGGGCGGCGCGCCGCAAGTCGGGTCCAGCGAAAGGCAAACGCACGGCGGGGTTAGGCATTCCACTGGGTGAGAGTTCGTGAGTCATTTCGAACTCGGCCCGAACCGACCAGCCGCAGGCTTCCGACGTGCATTGCAAGTAGGCCACCCGCAGGAAAATATGTCGGCCCTCGCTGGTGCGGATACGCATCCGGCTCAAGCAGTGCGGACACACCATTTTGTAAGTACTCATGCCTGGATCCCGCTGTTCATTGGGTGGTAATCAACATAATCAAACGCAATACTGCTGGAAGCGATGATCGCTGCAACCCGGCACTGCAAGTAACGCCCACCAGAAAAAAGAAAGTGCAATGAACAACGGCGCATTGGGTAAGAACCAAACATGTAGGAAATCCCCCTGCTACTATTAGGAAGTTTCGACATCAAATTCATCTGACTCATAGTTGAAGATTGATTACTCATTATAAAAAATACTCATTGCGCATACATTAAGCACTCAAACAGCATGTGTCAAAAGGAAGAGGCTCAAATTGCGTAGCAAAAAATCTCAGGCTGTTTTAGCGCGACTCAAGCAAATTACCGGCACAAAAAGCGATGCCTCTTTGTCTTCGGCGCTACAAGTCAGCCCGCAGACCCTCAGTAGCTGGAAGGGTCGCGACAGCACACCATACTCATTATGCGTAGACATCGCTCAATCGCGCGGCATTTCACTCGACTGGTTGTTGCTGGGTGAAGGACCGGTCCTGCGCCACAGCGCTGCTGCCAATGCCATTGAACACAATCAGGAAACGGCCACTCGGGAAAACACGATTATCGCGATGTGGCGATTGCTCAATGAAGAAGATCGCTGCGCTATACAAAATTCCTTGGAGGAAAAACGCCGCCTGCGTGAAATGGAACTCAAACTTTCAGAGATGGCGTCTATTCTGTCGACACTTCAACAGTCGAACGAAACATAATGTCATATGCTGTTTACTTGAAGGCACATCCCACCCGCGATGTTGCCAAGGCACCTAATGATGGCAAGTTAATACTCATCAGCCTCGTCCCTTGAGGCGCTCAATGATTTCACCCAAGCCAGCGCCGTCGACCCACTGCATGACCTTGACGCTGATGGGAATAATGATCAGCGCACACAGAAATGCCGTCACCCCAGCGGTCAGAAAAGGCGCCAGCGGCAGCGCGACGGGGGTAAACAGATAACCAACGCCCGCCGACAGCAACCAGGAGCCGATACGCTGCCAGGCCTTGAAGTCAACGCGAGTGGTGGTGACCAGCCACGCTCCGAGCGATGCACCGAACAGTGCTTCGCCATCAATCGCAGGCAGTGTCGCGATCCCCAATCCCAGCAGGAGTCCGCTGATACTGTTGTAGGCGGAATCAGTCAGGCTCATGGACACCTCGCTCATCGACGCTGTCGATGACAATGACTCCCGCCTCAATAGCTTTGAGCAAGGCGGCATGACGGGACCTGACAGCAAACTTGCGACGAATATTGGAAAAGTGGAAGTTGATCGTGGTTGGCGAGCAATTCTGGATCCTGGCGATTTCCCACGAAGTCTTGCCTCTGAAGCACCACATTAAGGCTTGTATTTCTTTCGCCGTCAGATGTACCGACGGTACGTTTCCCTCGCCGTCGGGCGCGGCACCGGCAAAAGAGTCGAGCGGTAGATGCATTGACATAAGTACTCCCTCTACGTCAGAACGCCCGTCACAGGGCGCTCGCTATTGGAGGGAGATGTTGAAGACTGAACAGAAGCCAAACAACTTGCCGCAGTTGTACCGCCAAGCGTTACAAAAGTGTTCGTCCGAACAGCCCTAGCCGAGCACGACCAAGCGGTTTGGCAGCTCGTTGCGCACATGCGTCACCGGAACGTGCACCTTGAGCAACTCGCCGCACGCCTCGACGCAGGCGACAAAGCCCTGCAACGTCTGGCCCTGTCGCACCTGCCGGGTGAACGCCGCGACAATCGCGTCCCAATTGCTGTTGTCCAGCCGACTGGAAATACCCTCATCCACCAGGATTTCCACATAGCGCTCGGCTTCAGAGACGAAAATCAGGATTCCGGTGCTGCCCACCGTGTGGTGCAGGTTCTGTTCCAGGAATTGCCGGCGCGCCAGGTTCGACGCGCGCCAGTGACGCACCGAACGCGGAATCAGGTGTGTGGTGATTTTCGGTATCCGCAATACCAGGCACAGCACGATGAAGGTGATCCATTGCACCAGCAGCAGACTGTGCAGGGTCAGCCAGCCCGTCAGGTAATGCACGATACCCGGGAGCACCAGTGCCAGCAGGCTGGCCCAGAGCAGCGGAATGTACACATAGTCGTCGGCGCGGGCCGCGAGCACAGTGACCAGTTCCGCGTCGGTGTCGCGCTCGACCCGGGCGATCGCTTCGGCGACCTTACGTTGTTCGTGTTCAGTCAGTAATGCCATGTGATTGAATGCCTGCTCGCTATTGTTTTTATCTGCTGTGTCATTACCAGCCGCCCGACGAACCGCCGCCACCGAAACTGCCCCCTCCGCCGCTGAAGCCCCCGCCGCCACCGCCGCCGAAGCCACCGCCACCAAAACCGCCACCGGAACCACCGGAGCCGCCACGACCAGCAGGAAGGATACCGAGCATCTGGCAAACAAATACTGTCAGGATGAACAACAACACCAGGAACACGAACAACCCCGGATGCCGCGACATGAAATCAGCACTCGGATCGCCGCTGGACTCATAGACCGTCGAGGGCTCGTCCAGGGGATTGCCGCCCAGTACCACCAGCATCGCCGCCACCCCGTCGCTGATGCCTTTACTGAAATTGCCAGCCTTGAACGCCGGGGTGATGACCTGATGGATGATCACCGAACTCTGGGCGTCGGTCAGGCGATCTTCCAGGCCATAGCCGACTTCGATGCGCAGTTTGCGCTCATCACGGGCAACAATCAGTAACGCGCCGTTGTTCTTGTCTTTCTGGCCGATACCCCAGTAGCGGCCCAGTTGATAGCCGAAATCGGCGATGTCGGTGCCCTGCAAGTCCGCAAGGGTGACCACCACCAGCTGCTCACCGGTGACTTTCTCATGGGCCTGCAACTGCTGAACCAGCTGCTCGCGCACCGATGGCTCGATCATCTGGGCGTTATCCACCACCCGCCCGGTCAGCTCCGGGAACTTCAATTGGGCCTGGACCGCCAGGGCAAGCACCCACAGCAACAACACCAGGCCGATCTTCAACGCTCGCATTGGCAACCTCGCAACCCCGGTATTTATCCGCCATCAAAAATTCAGAATTTGACCTCGGGTGGCTTCTCCGACCCCGGCGTGGCCTCAAAGGTCTCGCGTTCCGGCAGGTTGCTGTACATCACGCTGTGCCACAGGCGACCGGGGAACGTGCGGATCTCGGTATTGTATTTCTGCACCGCCAGGATGAAGTCGCGTCGGGCCACGCTGATCCGGTTCTCGGTGCCTTCAAGCTGCGATTGCAGGGCCAGGAAGTTCTGGTTGGCCTTCAGGTCCGGATAGCGCTCGGACACCACCATCAGGCGGCTCAAGGCGCCGCTGAGTTGATCCTGGGCCTGTTGGTACTGCTTGAGCTTTTCCGGGTTGTCGAGCGTAGAGGCATCAACCTGGATCGAGGTGGCCTTGGCCCTGGCTTCGATCACCGCAGTCAGGGTTTCCTTTTCATGCGCGGCATAGCCCTTGACGGTTTCCACCAGGTTGGGAATCAGGTCGGCACGGCGCTGATACTGGTTCTGCACCTGACCCCAGGCAGCCTTGGCCTGTTCATCGAGGGTCGGGATGTTGTTGATGCCGCAGGCGCTCAGCAACGTGGCCAGCATGAGCAACGTGGCGGCTTGCAGGCTCGACCGGTAAGACTGTCGTACATTCATCAGAGTGATGCTCCCTTCACATTTCATGGAAAAAACAACCGGCGACCCTCTCGGCCGGCTCTTCGGGCATAATCGGCGCGGCACTGGATTGCGTCGGGACAAATGGGCTAAAAGATGCCCTGCGCAAAAGCCGCATCCGGCGTTCGGCTGCCGTTTTCGGCTGTCGCTTTTTGAGTCAGCTCCCGAACAACAATAGTCGCTCCCTAAATTTTGGCTGGCCGGCGTGTACATCGCCGCTTGGGCCCTTGAGAAAACTATTCATGAATAAGCTGTGTTTGCTGGGCCTGTTCGTCAGCCTGGCCAGTCATAACGTACTGGCCGCCACGACGCCCGCACCTCTGGAGAACAAGGACGCCTTCGTCAGCAACCTGATGAAGCAGATGACCCTCGATGAAAAAATCGGCCAGTTGCGCCTGATCAGCATCGGCCCGGAAATGCCCCGGGAGCTGATTCGCAAGGAAATCGCAGCGGGCAACATCGGCGGTACGTTCAACTCGATCACCCGCCCGGAAAACCGTCCGATGCAGGATGCGGCGATGCGCAGCCGGTTGAAGATCCCGATGTTCTTCGCCTACGACGTGATCCACGGCCACCGCACCATTTTCCCGATCCCGCTGGCCCTGGCCTCGAGTTGGGACATGGACGCCATCGGTCTGTCCGGACGCATCGCCGCCAAGGAAGCCGCGGCTGACAGCCTCGACCTCACCTTCGCGCCAATGGTCGACATCTCTCGCGACCCGCGCTGGGGCCGTACATCCGAAGGCTTTGGCGAAGACACCTACCTGGTGTCACGCATTGCCGGGGTGATGGTCAAGGCGTTCCAGGGCTCCGGCGCGAACGCGGCCGACAGCATCATGGCCAGCGTCAAGCATTTCGCCCTGTATGGCGCAGTCGAGGGCGGTCGCGACTACAACGTGGTCGACATGAGCCCGGTCAAGATGTACCAGGACTACCTGCCGCCGTACCGCGCCGCGATTGACGCCGGCGCTGGCGGGGTAATGGTCGCGCTGAACTCGATCAACGGCGTGCCGGCCACCGCCAACACCTGGCTGATGAACGACCTGTTGCGCAAGGAATGGGGCTTCAAGGGCCTGGCGGTCAGCGACCATGGAGCGATTTTCGAGCTGATCAAGCACGGCGTCGCCGCTGACGGTCGCGAAGCCGCGAAGCTGGCGATCAAGGCCGGCATCCACATGAGCATGAACGACACGCTCTACGGCAAGGAACTGCCAGGGCTGTTGAAGGCTGGCGAGATTGAGCAGAGTGATATCGACAACGCCGTGCGCGCGGTGCTCGACGCCAAGTACGACATGGGCCTGTTCAAGGACCCGTACCTGCGCATCGGCAAGGCCGAGGATGACCCGGCCGACACCAACGCCGACAGCCGCCTGCACCGTGCCGAGGCCCGTGATGTGGCGCGCCGCAGCATGGTGTTGCTGAAAAACCAGGGCGAAACCCTGCCGCTGGAGAAAACCGCAAAAATTGCCCTGGTCGGCCCGCTGGCCAAGGCGCCGATCGACATGATGGGCAGTTGGGCCGCCAACGGTCGCCCTGCGCAGTCGGTGACCCTGTTCGATGGCATGACCACCGCACTCGGTGCGCAATCGACGCTGATCTATGCCCGTGGCGCCAACATCACCAGCGACAAGAAGGCGCTGGATTACCTGAACTTCCTCAACTTCGATGCCCCGGAAGTGGTGGATGATCCGCGCTCGGCGCAAGTACTGATCGATGAAGCGGTGAAAGCCGCCAAGGAGGCCGATGTGGTGGTGGCCGCTGTGGGCGAGTCCCGTGGCATGTCCCACGAGTCGTCGAGCCGCACCGACCTGAACATCCCGGAAAACCAGCGGGAGTTGATCCGCGCCCTGAAAGCCACCGGCAAACCGCTGGTGCTGGTGCTGATGAACGGCCGTCCGCTGTCGATTCTTCAGGAGAAGGAGCAGGCCGACGCGATCCTGGAAACCTGGTTCAGCGGTACCGAAGGTGGCAACGCCATCGCCGACGTGCTGTTTGGCGATTACAACCCGTCGGGCAAACTGCCGATCACCATCCCGCGTTCGGTGGGGCAGATTCCGACTTACTACAACCACCTGAGCATTGGCCGGCCGTTCACACCGGGCAAGCCGGGCAACTACACCTCGCAGTACTTCGATGACACCACCGGCCCACTGTTTCCGTTCGGTTTCGGCTTGAGCTACACCGATTTCAGCCTGAGCGACATGGCCTTGTCGTCGACCACCCTGAACAAGACCGGCAAGCTCGATGCCAGCGTGGTGCTGAAGAACACCGGCAAGCGTGACGGCGAAACCGTGGTGCAGTTGTACATCCAGGACGAGACCGGCTCGATGATTCGGCCGGTGAAGGAGCTGAAGAGTTTCCAAAAAATCATGCTCAAGGCCGGAGAACAGAAAGTCGTGCACTTCACCATCACCGAAGACGACCTGAAGTTCTACAACACCCAGCTCAAGTACGCGGCGGAACCGGGCAAGTTCAACGTGCAGATCGGCCTGGATTCGCAGGATGTGACGCAGCAGAGCTTTGAACTGCTGTAATCCCCGAGCACTGATCGTTCCCACGCGCAGCAAAGGAATGCCTCAAGGGACGCTCCGCGTCCAGTGACGCGGAGCGTCACGGGCTGCATTCCCACGCGGAGCGTGGGAACGATCTGGATCACTAACCCCTCCGATCCAGCAGATTGACCACCAACCGATCCACCCACCCCCACACCCTCTGCTTGACCCGCTTCCACAGCGGCCGGCGTTGCCATGCCTCCAGGCTGACTTCCTGGCTCAGCGAGAAGTCCTTCTCGAAGCTCGCCACCACGTCACGGGTCAATCCAGGGTCCAGTGCTTCAAGATTGGCCTCCAGGTTGAAACGCAAATTCCAGTGGTCGAAGTTGCACGAACCGATGCTCACCCAGTCATCGATCAGGACCATTTTCAGATGCAGGAAACACGGCTGGTACTCGAAAATCTTCACCCCGGACTTGAGCAATCGCGGGTAGTAGCGATGCCCGGCGTAACGCACCGACGGGTGATCGGTGCGTGGTCCGGTCAACAGCAGCCGCACATCGACACCCCGGGAGGCCGCGCGGCGCAGTGATCGGCGGACTTTCCAGGTCGGTAGAAAATACGGGGTAGCCAGCCAGATCCGCTTCTGTCCGCTGTTCAATGCACGAATCAGCGATTGCAGGATGTCCCGGTGCTGGCGGGCGTCGGCATAGGCGACCCGGCCCATGCCCTCGCCCATGGCAGGCACGCGGGGCAGGCGCGGCAGACCGAAATGCGAGGACGGTCGCCAGGCGCGACGATGGCGGTTGGCGATCCATTGGCGGTCGAACAGCAATTGCCAGTCGAGCACCAGCGGGCCGGTGATTTCCACCATCACTTCGTGCCACTCGCTGACGTCTTCGTTCGGTGTCCAGAATTCATCGGTCACGCCGGTGCCACCGACCACTGCCATGCTCTGGTCCACCAGCAGCAGCTTGCGGTGATCGCGGTAGAAATTGCCGACCCAGCGCCGCCAGCTCAGGCGATTGTAGAAGCGCAGTTCGACGCCGGCGGCCATGAGCCGCTGGCGCAGGGTCAGGGAAAAGGCGAGGCTGCCATAGTCATCGAACAGGCAGCGCACCCGCACACCGCGCTCGGCGGCCTGGACCAGTGCCTGAACCATGGCTTCGGCGCAGGCGCCCGCCTCCACCAGGTACAGCTCAAGCTCGACCTGTTCTTCGGCGCGAGCAATCGCCACCAGCATGCGTGGGAAGAATTGCGGACCGTCGACCAGCAACTCGAAGCGATTGCCTTCACGCCAGGGAAAGATCGGGCCGGCCATGTCAACGTGCCGTGAAGATCAGCACCGCACCCACCGGCACCGACAGACTGATGGCCGACAGGCCGGCGACCTTGCGCAGCGCTTCCAGGCCGGGTGCCAGATCGAAGTCTTGGGCATTGATCACCACCGGTTCCAAAGTCACCACCTGGAAACGCCGGTCATCGAGGCGGGTGGCCAGCAGTTCGGCGTTGTAGGTGTGTTGCTTGCCATGCAGGTCGACGGTCAGCGGCAGGCGTAACTCCAGTTGCGCACCGGGGGCGAGGTCGTTGATCGGCCGCAGGTCGATTTGCGTGGTGATCAGGGCTTCGGGAAAGGTCTGGATGTCGAACAGGTCCTTGCGCATGCGTTCATCGCGCAGCGGAATGCCGCTGTTGACCGATTCCAGCTCGACTTCTACCTCGGCCTTCCCGCTGGGATCGACTTTGCCGTGCAACACCAGAAAGCGCTGCACTTCGGAAACATTGGTGTTTTTGGTGCTGACGAAAGACAGCCGCGAGGATTCGCCGTCCAGATACCAGTTGGCCTGGGCCGACAGCGAAGCGCCAGCCAACAGCAGGCAGGCGAGGGTTTTGGTGACAGACCGCTTGAACATAGAAACTCGTGGGGCAGATAAACCTGTGCTGAACCTTAACTGCCCTGACACAGGTTGCAAACTTTCTTCGAGTGCACCGCATCTCCTGTGGCGAGGGGATTTATCCCCGTTGGAGTGCGAAGCGCTCCTGAAACCACGCAATGAGTTGTATCAGACAGACTGCATTTACAGGTTTTAGCGCTGCTACGCAGCGCAACGGGGCGGTGCGACGTTTCGCTAAATCCCCTCGCCACAAAGAGCGTCACCCTATTCAGGGCTGCAAGCGACAGCCCTGATGCTCGCCGATCCACGCGGCGCTGTTGCTGCGACCCAGGCCGCTGACGGTGATGCGCTTGCTGGCGGCGTCATCGGTAAAACCGCTGGTGGGCAGCCACTGCTTTACATAGCTGTGGCAGTACTCGGTGTCGTTACCCATCACGTAGCGGCATGAGCAATATTCCTTCGCGGTGTAGGCGCTGATGATGTCGGGGAACGCCCACAGCGCCACTCGCTCGTGCCAGATCCAGCCGAGCAAGGCGAGCAACAGGACCAGCAGCAGTGAACTGAAGGGACGGCGACGAATGAAACCGCTCATGGCTGCTCCCTCCCGGCAAACGCCTTGAGCGCAAGCCTGAGCAATTCGTTGTGCCGGTAGCTGCCGTCGCGGTCATCGCCGTAACGTACGATCACCAGGTTCGCACCGGGAATCACGTACATTGCCTGACCCCAATGACCCAGCGCGGCGAAGGTGTCGGCGGGAGCATCGGGCCAGGGTCGGGCGCCGCCGTCTGCTGCACGATTGAGCCACCAGTGGCCGCCGGGCACCGCATCATCCTGGTTGGCGCGATAGCGAGCGAAGGGTTCGCGATTGAAGGCAACCCAGTCCTTGGGCAGCAGTTGTATATCGCCCCAGCGACCGTCCCGCGCCATCAACAGACCGATGCGGGCCAGATCCCGAGCGTTGAGGTAGGCATAGGACGAGGCGACGAAGGTTCCCGCAGCGTCGGTTTCCCAGATCGCTCGGCGAATACCCAGAGGTTCGAACAGCGCGGTCCACGGATAGTCCGCGTAGCGCTGCGCACCGACGATGGTTTTCAATGCGGCGGACAGCAGATTCGTGTCGCCACTGGAATAACGAAACGCCTGCCCCGGTGCGGCGTAGCTGCCGTGATCGGCAGTGAAGACGGCCATGTCCCGGTGACCCCGGGTGTAGAGCATGGCCACCACCGAGGATTTAAGCGGTGCGTATTCGTAATCTTCCTGCCAGTCGAGGCCGGAAGCCCAGTGCAGCAGGTCGGCCATGGTCAGGTCCGGGTGTTTTTGCAATGGCGGATAGAATTTGGCCACCGGGTCCTGGAGCTTGAACCGGCCTTCACCATAGGCCACGCCGAGGACCGTGGCCATCAGGCTTTTGCTGATGGACCAAGTGAGATGCGGCGTCTCGGCGGTGGTCGGGCCGGCGTAGCGCTCGTAGATCAGCTGGCCATCGCGGATTACCAGCAAGGCGTCGGTACGGATGCCTTGGCGGGTGGTGTCGTCGCGGGATGGAAAGGCGTAATGCTCCAGGGCTTCAAGCGCTGGCCCGGTGACGGTCGGGCCGGACGACCATTGCTCGGTGGGCCAGTTTTCAGCGTGGGCCGTGAGGCTGAGCAGCAGCATGAAAAACAGGGACAGGCCTTTGGGCATGGCGGGGGCTCGTGGGGAATAACCTGCTGATCCTAGCCCAGTTAAATGACACTCCCGAGATCCCTGTGTAGGGGGATCGTCATATTCCTGCTAGTGCCTTGGCCAAGCGCTTGCCCCGCGCCCCCGCTGCCAGATCCATCACCGCCTGATCCCGCTGCCACATTGCCGCCCACTCCGGCGGTCCTTCGACCAACGCCTGATTCACTTCAGCCTTGAGCCCCTCGAACTGCGCAAACAACCCACCGAGCAACACATGCCCCGCCGGACTGACGGGGGGTTGTCGACTGACTTCCGCACACCCGGCCAGCAGCGCCAGCAAACGCAACTGCAAGGCCTGCGGCCAGTCACTGTCCTGACCGACGCCATACAGCCAGGCGGTCATGGCGCTCAATACATAGATGTCTTCCAGCGTTCGGAACGGCTTGACGTAGGCATCCCAGCCATCCCCCGCGAGCAATTCGCACAGTGCGTTATCCAGAAACAAGCGGCCATGGCTGATGTCCGGCATCAACGGCATCGGCGGCAGTTTTTCCACCCGCACGCCCGGCTCATCGGGGTAGACCACCGCCAGGCTCAGGCGCGCAGTGTCGCCGGGCTGTTCACTGCGGGCGGCAATCAGCAGCCAGTCGGCGGCATCGCCTGCGGTGACAAAATCCTTGCGTCCGCTCAAGCGCAAATCGTGCAGACGGGTCTGCATGTCAGCCACCCGCAGGCTGCGTTGCTCGGTCGCGCACAACGCGCCAAGGCTCAACGGTGCGCTTGGCCACAGCATGCGCAACGCCGCCTGATAGCCCACCAGAAACGCCAGCCCGGGCGTCGCCATCATGCGTGCACCGACCACGGCCAGTTCAAACGGAGTGACGTTGCCCAGCTGCTGCAACAACGTTGCGAACCCCTCGCCCAGATCCGGGTTGGCGGGCAAGCGAGCGTGGCGGTTCAACAGGGTTTGCCAGGGCATAAAAGGCTCCTTGTGGGCTGTCATACAAGCATCACCAAAGCTTCATGGCGATGACACCGGGGCTACATAGCCTGACTTTGCACAACACGGCTGGATAAAGAAAGTCGATTCGCTGTAACCCCAAGACGGGTAAGCAGCCCGCACGGAGATTCGCCATGACTCAGATCGCCCGCATCAGCGACACCGGCAACGAACGCCGCCTGCAAGCCGAACGTCTGATAGGCGCCGAGGCTTTGCAGCAAGCCCAGGCCTTGCGCTTCAACGTGTTCAGCGGCGAATTCAACGCCAGGCTGAAAGGTGCGGAGTTGGGTCTGGACATGGACGACTACGATGTTCACTGCACCCACATCGGCGTGCGCGACCTGAACACCGGGCGCCTGGTGGCGACCACCCGACTGCTCGACCACACCGCCGCCAGTAGCCTGGGCAAGTTCTACAGCGAAGAAGAATTCAGCCTGCACGGCCTGATCCATCTGCAAGGCCCGATCCTGGAAATCGGTCGCACCTGCGTCGACCCGGCCTACCGCAACGGCGGCACCATCGCCGTGCTCTGGGGTGAGCTGGCGGAAGTGTTGAACCAGGGCGGATACAGCTACTTGATGGGGTGCGCAAGCATTCCGATGCAGGACGGCGGGATCCAGGCCCACGCGATCATGCAGCGCCTGCGTGAACGTTACCTGTGCACCGAACACTTGCGGGCCGAACCGAAAAAACCGCTGCCGGCGCTGGATATTCCCTCGAACGTGATCGCCGAAATGCCGCCGCTGCTCAAGGCCTACATGCGCCTGGGCGCGAAGATTTGCGGCGAGCCGTGCTGGGACGAAGATTTCCAGGTGGCCGATGTGTTCATCCTGCTCAAGCGCGACGAACTCTGCCCGCGTTACGCCAAACACTTCAAGGCGGCTGTGTAATGCGTCGCTTGCGCGTGTACGCGCGAATTGCCCGGGTGTTGCTGGTGGTCGGGCTTGGCTTGGGCATGGCAACCGTGTTTGGTGTCTTCGAGCGGCTGGGGCTGGCCCATTCGATGGAACGCCGCCAGCGCTGGTCGCGGTTTTTCATGGCGCGCCTGAGCAACGCCCTGCCCTTCGACGTCTCGGTGCACGGCAAGCTGCCGAAAGCGCCGATGCTGTGGGTCAGCAACCATGTCTCCTGGACCGACATACCGTTGCTGGGCATGCTCACACCGCTGTCGTTCCTGTCCAAGGCCGAAGTGCGCACCTGGCCCGTCGCGGGCTGGCTGGCAGCCAAGGCCGGCAGCCTGTTTATCCGTCGCGGTTCGGGTGACAGCCAGTTGATCCGCAAACAGATGACCCGCCACCTGGCGCACGCCCACCCGCTGCTGATGTTCCCGGAGGGCACCACCACTGACGGCCGCTCGCTACGCACTTTCCATGGTCGCTTGCTGTCAGCCGCCATCGACTCCGAAGTGGCGCTGCAACCGGTGGCTATTCGATATGTGCGCAACGGCGAGCCCGATACACTGGCGCCGTTCATTGGTGATGATGATTTGTTGTCGCACTTGATGCGCCTGTTTGCCAATGACCGGGGCGCGGTAGAGATTCACCTGCTCAAGCCGATTGCTTGCGAAGGTCGTGAGCGCGCGGCCCTTGCGTTCGAGGCGCAGCAGGCGGTGCAGAAGGCGTTGTTTGGTGAAGTGGCGAAACCTGTCGAGCCACGGCGTGCCGGCGAACTGATCGCCGCGTAACCCCTTTTCTGTAGGCGCAAAGCTTGCTCGCGATGGGATCACCACGGTTCAACTGATGACCGCGTTATCGTTCATCGCGAGCAAGCTTTGCTCCTACAGGATCGGGTATCAGCGGTTTTGTGCGAAATCCTGAAGCTGCGGATAGAACAACCTGAAGTCCTCGCTCAGCGGCTCATATAACACCCGCAGTTCCTGCATCGCAGCGGCCAGTTCTTCCGGCCGGGTCAAGCGCCGTGAAATCCCCCGCAACACCTGCTCCAGCACTTCGAACTCGCGGTAAGACCCCAACCAGTCATTGGCCACCATGTGCGGCGCGATTTTCGCCAGGCGTTCCGGCAGTTGAGATTGGGTGGACAGCACCCGGTACACGTCCGAGGTAAATAGCTCCAGCGGCCGGTCCGCGTAGAGCACCCAGTCCCGCGCCAGGCAATGATCGAAAAACACATCGAGCACGATCCCGGCGTAGCGCCGGCGCGTCAGGGAAAACCGTGACAACGCGGCATCCACCAGCGGATGACGGTCGGTAAATACGTCGATGCTGCGATGCAGCTGGATGGCCGCTTCGATCTCCGGATCGAACTGCCCTTGCAGCCGCCCTTTGACGAAATCGCCATACAGACTGCCGAGTAATTGACCGGGACGCTGGCCACCGAGGTGAAGATGTGCGAGATAGTTCATGGGCGCAGCTTAGCACTGCCCCATTGTTTCTTTACAGCCCACATATCGTTATAACCCGATATACCGATTTACTCGGTCATCAGACCAAAATCATATTGGTATATCGCGAAATACCGATTTAAAGTTCGCTTCATCGCGATATAGCGTTTTACTGATCACGAGCCCCCAACCATGAACCTTGAACTCGACGAAATAATAAAAGCCCTGGCGCACCCGGTACGGCGAGAAATCCTGCACTGGCTGAAAAATCCGGACGTCGAATTTCCAGACCAGTCCCACAGCAACGAGCACGGCGTCTGCGCCGGGCAGATCGATCAACGTTGCGGTTTGTCGCAGTCCACTGTGTCCGCGCACCTGGCAACCCTGCAACGCGCCGGCCTGATCAGCAGCCGCAAAGTCGGCCAGTGGCATTTCTTTAAACGTAATGAGGAAACCATTCAGGAGTTCCTCAAAATCTTCAGCAAAGAGCTCTGACCCTGTGGGGGCGTTCTCAATTGGTTTTCACGCAGCGCCAGCCAAACCAATTGAGAACGCCCCCCACGTCAGCCAGCCGAAAAGGATTTAGACCATGCCCCTCTCGCTACTCATATTGGCCTTGAGCGCCTTCGCCATCGGCACCACCGAGTTCGTCATCATGGGCTTGCTGCCCGACGTGGCCGCCGACCTGGGTGTCTCGATCCCCGGCGCCGGCTGGCTGGTGACCGGTTACGCCCTGGGCGTGGCCATTGGTGCGCCGTTCATGGCACTGGCCACCGCCCGACTGCCGCGCAAGGCCGCCCTGGTGGCGCTGATGGGCATTTTTATTGTCGGCAACCTGCTCTGCGCGGTGGCCAGTGACTACAACGTGCTGATGTTTGCCCGTGTGGTAACGGCGCTGTGCCACGGCGCATTCTTCGGCATCGGTTCGGTGGTGGCGGCAGGCCTGGTGCCAGCCAACAAACGCGCCTCGGCCGTGGCCCTGATGTTCACCGGCCTGACCCTGGCCAACGTCCTCGGCGTGCCGCTTGGCACCGCGCTCGGTCAACAAGCCGGTTGGCGCTCGACCTTCTGGGCGGTGACCGTGATCGGCGTGATTGCGCTGATCGGCCTGATTCGCTTCCTGCCGGCCAAGCGCGATGAAGAAAAACTCGACATGCGCGCCGAGCTGCGCGCCCTCAAGGGCGCCGGTATCTGGTTGTCCCTGAGCATGACCGCACTGTTCGCCGCCTCGGTATTCACCCTGTTCACTTATGTGGCGCCATTGCTGGGCGAAGTCACCGGCGTTTCGCCCCGAGGCGTGACCTGGACCCTGATGCTTATCGGCCTGGGCCTGACCGTCGGCAACATCATCGGCGGCAAGCTGGCGGACAAGGGCCTGGCAGCAACGCTGATCGGCGTCTTCATCGCGATGGCCGTGGTGTCCACGGTGCTGACCTGGACCAGCGTCGCGCTGATCCCGACCGAAATCACCCTGTTCCTCTGGGCCACCGCTTGTTTCGCCGCCGTGCCTGCCCTGCAAGTGAACGTGGTGACCTACGGCAAGGCCGCACCGAACCTGGTCTCGACCCTGAACATCGGCGCATTCAACGTCGGCAACGCCCTGGGCGCCTGGGTCGGCGGCAGCGTCATCGCCCACGGTTTCGGCCTGACCAGCGTACCCCTCGCGGCAGCCGTACTGGCGGTACTCGCCCTGCTAGTGACCCTGATTACTTTCCGTCAGAGCGGCAATCCCGAACTGGCCCCCGCTACCAACTGATCTCCAAAAGAGAGCTATTTGATGACCACTATTTTCGATCCGATCAAACTGGGCGACCTCGAGTTGGCCAACCGCATCATCATGGCCCCGCTGACCCGCTGCCGCGCCGACGAAGGCCGTGTACCGAATGCACTGATGGCCGAGTACTACGTACAACGTGCCTCGGCTGGACTGATCCTCAGCGAGGCCACTTCGGTCACGCCGATGGGCGTCGGCTACCCGGACACCCCGGGTATCTGGTCCAACGACCAGGTGCGCGGCTGGACCAACGTGACCAAGGCGATCCACGGTGCGGGCGGCAAGATTTTCCTGCAACTGTGGCACGTGGGTCGTGTATCGCATCCGTCGTACCTGGGCGGTGAAGCACCGGTCGCACCAAGCGCCATCCAGCCAAAAGGTCACGTCAGCCTGGTTCGTCCACTGTCCGACTACCCGACCCCGCGCGCCTTGGAAACCGCTGAAATCGCCGACATCGTCGACGCTTACCGCACCGGTGCAGAGAACGCCAAGGCAGCTGGTTTTGACGGCGTGGAAATCCACGGCGCCAACGGTTACCTGCTCGACCAGTTCCTGCAAAGCAGCACCAACCAGCGCACCGACCAATACGGTGGCTCCCTGGAGAACCGTGCCCGCCTGTTGCTGGAAGTGACCGACGCCGCGATCGAAGTCTGGGGCGCCGGCCGCGTCGGTGTGCACCTGGCACCGCGCGCCGACTCCCATGACATGGGTGACGACAACCTGGCCGAAACCTTCACCTACGTCGCTCGTGAACTGGGTAAACGTGGCATCGCGTTCATCTGCTCGCGCGAGAAAGAAGGCGCCGACAGCCTCGGCCCGCAGATCAAGGAAGCCTTCGGCGGCCCGTACATCGTCAACGAGCGCTTTACCAAGGACAGCGCCAATGCCTGGCTGGCCAGCGGCAAGGCTGATGCGGTCGCCTTCGGCGTGCCGTTCATTGCCAACCCGGATTTGCCGGCGCGCCTGAAAGCGGATGCGCCGCTGAACGAAGCGCGTCCGGAGCTGTTCTACGCCAAAGGTCCGGTTGGTTATATCGACTACCCGACGCTGTAACCGCTTCCCGTAGAAATGCAAAAGCCCCGATTCGAAAGAGGAGGGGCTTTTTTGTAAAAATTCATGCACGTAAAAAAGCCGAGTACGAACGTAATGCTGTTCACTTAATTGTGAGCCCCACATTTGTGGCGAGGGGATTTATCCCCGTTGGGTCGCGAAGCGGCCCCAATCCGGACAACTCGGTCTGTTTGAACGGTCGCTGGGAGCCGCTTCGCAGCCCAACGGGATAAATCCCCTCGCCACAGGTTTCTTCTTCGCCTGAACATATTCTTAAGTGAACAAACGGTTGGTCGCTCGGCATTCACCCTTTCTCACCGACTCAACACAAAATCCCTACAAAATACTGAGCCTGCTACCTGTCAACCTGCCGAACAGGCGTATATAAAAGCACCCTTCTGCCGCAGCGCCCGTGAAGAACTGTTCATCTACGGCTTCCACGGTTGACACACGGGAAGCTGATTACGCATTTTGTTTCACTTACGCAGGCTGGGACTGAAACGCAGCATGTCCAGCGCGATATCGACCCAACGCTCGGCCTCGGTGTGCAACTCGAAGCTGTCCGGCGCGAGCAACCACTGGTACAGCAGGCCATCGATATAGGCATGAATGCTGACAGCCGCACGGGCGGTGTCGAGATCTTCCGGCAACTGCCCACGATTGACGGCATTACGCAGGGTCAGGCCGATGCGCGTATTGCATTCGAGGCTGGCTTCCCGGCGCTGCTGGCGCAGATCGCACATTTCATCGGTGAACTCGCACTTATGAAACAAAATCTCGTTGATGCGCCGGGTCTTGGGATCCAGCGCAACTTCATGAAACAAATGAATGAGCAGCCTGCGCATGCAACCCAGCGGGTCGAGTTCGTCTTCGCTCTCGGCGGCTTTGGCCAGTTCATCAAGGGGCTCTTGCAGTGTATCGAGCATGGCCTGCACCACATCCGCCTTGTTGCTGAAATGCCAATAAATCGCCCCGCGGGTGACGCCGGCCAGGGTCGCGATGTCCGCCAGCGTCGTGCGCGCCACGCCCCGCTCGAAAAAGGCTTTCTCGGCCGCTTCGAGTATCTGGCTGCGGGTTTCTTGAGCTTCCTCTTTGGTACGACGGACCATGGCAGTACAACCTCAATCAGGATGCTTCAGCGATGTCTGGATATCAGCTGAATAAAAGTGGGGCGAGCGCTCTAGGGCTCGTCCCCGGGCCTACAATTCGAACCTTGCGACGGCCTCTGTAACAACAAGGGTACACAGCCAAGGTATTTACAAACAACCGTGAATGTAAGTATATTCCTTAGCATGCTACTTATCCACTCGAGCCCCACTTTTTAACCTTCAATCTTTTCTTGTGCGTTTTTTTTCGCGCCTGACCCGAGGATTTTCATGCAATTCAAGCCAGCTGTTACCGCTCTGGTCGCCGCCGTCGCCCTGGCATCGCTGCTCAGCGGATGTAAAAAGGAAGAGGCCGCTCCGGCCGCACCACCGCCTCAGGTCGGCGTCGTTACCCTGCAACCACAATCCTTCACCCTGACGTCCGAACTGCCGGGTCGTACCAGCGCGTTCCGCATTGCTGAAGTTCGCCCGCAGGTCAACGGCATCATTCTCAAGCGTCTGTTCAAGGAAGGCGGCGACGTCAAGGCCGGCCAGCAGCTGTATCAGATCGATCCGTCGGTCTATGACGCTACGCTGAAAAGTGCCGAAGCCAACCTGCGTTCGACCAAGTCGATCTCCGACCGCTACAAACAACTGGTCGACGAACAGGCCGTAAGCCGCCAGGAATACGACACTGCTGTGGCCAACCGCCTGCAATCGGAAGCCGCACTGCAATCGGCCCAGATCAACGTGCGCTACACCAAGGTGTATGCGCCGTTGACCGGCCGGATCGGTCGCTCGTCGGTCACCGAAGGCGCGCTGGTCAGCAACGGCCAGACCGAAGCGATGGCGGTGATTCAGCAACTGGACCCGATCTACGTCGACGTCACCCAGTCCTCCGTAGAACTGCTGCAACTGCGTCGCGAACTGGAAAGCGGTCGCCTGCAAAAGGCCGGCGACAACGCAGCGAAAGTCAAGCTGACCCTCGAGGATGGCAGCCAGTACAAACTCGACGGCAAGCTGGAGTTCTCCGAGGTCTCGGTTGACCAGACCACCGGCTCTGTGACGCTACGCGCCGTGTTCCCGAACCCTGAACACACCCTTCTGCCGGGCATGTTCGTGCACGCCCAGTTGCAGGCCGGTGTGAACAGCGCCGCGATCCTGGCTCCGCAGCAAGGTGTCACCCGCGACCTCAAAGGCACGCCAACCGCATTGGTCGTGGGTCCCGACAACAAGGTCGAACTGCGTCAGCTCAAGGCTAACCGTACCGTCGGCAACGAATGGCTGATCGAGGACGGCCTGAAGGCCGGCGATCGCCTGATCACCGAAGGCCTGCAATTCGTCAAGCCTGGCATTGAAGTCAAGGCCACTGACGCGACCAACGTAGGCGCAAAAAACCCGGCCCCCGCCAAGCCAGCTGAGCAGGCTTCCAGCGGCAAAGGGGAGTAATTCATGTCTAAATTCTTCATTGACCGTCCGATTTTCGCCTGGGTAATCGCCCTGGTGATCATGCTGGTCGGGGCTCTATCGATCCTCAAACTGCCGATCAACCAATACCCGAGCATTGCGCCGCCGGCCATCGCCATTTCCGTGGCCTACCCGGGCGCTTCTGCACAAACCGTGCAGGACACCGTGGTCCAGGTGATCGAGCAACAGCTCAACGGTATCGACAATTTGCGTTATGTGTCCTCGGAAAGTAACTCCGATGGCACCATGACCATTACCGCGACCTTCGAGCAAGGCACCAACTCAGATACCGCGCAGGTTCAGGTCCAGAACAAGCTGAACCTGGCCACCCCGCTGTTGCCGCAAGAAGTGCAGCAACAAGGTATCCGCGTGACCAAGGCAGTGAAAAACTTCCTGCTGGTCATCGGCGTGGTTTCGCGTGACGGCAGCATGACCAAGGACGATCTGTCCAACTACATCGTATCCAACATGCAGGACCCGGTCTCGCGGACCGCCGGTGTCGGCGACTTCCAGGTATTCGGCTCCCAGTACGCCATGCGCATCTGGCTCGACCCGGCCAAGTTGAACAACTTCAACCTGACCCCGATCGATGTCAAAACCGCAATCGCCGCACAGAACGTCCAGGTGTCCTCCGGCCAGCTCGGCGGCCTGCCGGCCCTGCCCGGCACACAGCTGAACGCGACGATCATCGGCAAGACCCGCCTGCAGACCGCTGAGCAATTCAACAAGATCCTGCTCAAGGTCAACAAGGATGGCTCCCAGGTTCGCCTTAAAGATGTCGCCGAGGTCGGTCTGGGTGGCGAGAACTACAGCATCAACGCCCAGTTCAACGGCGCCCCGGCGTCCGGTCTGGCCGTGAAGCTGGCCACCGGCGCCAATGCCCTGGATACCGCCAAGGCGTTGCGCACGACCATCGACAACCTCAAGCCGTTCTTCCCCGAAGGGATGGAAGTGGTGTTCCCGTACGACACCACGCCGGTGGTGACCGAATCGATCAAGGGCGTGGTTCACACCCTGGTCGAAGCGGTTGCGCTGGTGTTCCTGGTGATGTTCCTGTTCCTGCAGAACTTCCGTGCCACCATCATCACCACGATGACCGTGCCGGTGGTCTTGCTCGGTACATTCGGCATCCTCGCGGCAGCCGGGTTCAGCATCAACACCCTGACCATGTTCGGTATGGTGCTGGCCATCGGCTTGCTGGTGGATGACGCCATCGTCGTGGTGGAAAACGTCGAACGGGTCATGAGCGAAGAAGGCCTGTCGCCCAAGGAAGCGACCAAGAAGTCCATGGGGCAGATCCAGGGTGCACTGGTAGGTATCGCCCTGGTGCTGTCGGCGGTGCTGCTGCCGATGGCCTTCTTCAGCGGTTCCACCGGTGTGATCTACAAACAGTTCTCGATCACCATCGTCTCGGCCATGGCCCTGTCGGTACTGGTTGCACTGATCTTCACCCCGGCGCTCTGCGCCACCATGCTCAAGCCGATCCAGAAAGGCGAGCACCACACCCCGAAACGCGGCTTCTTCGGCTGGTTCAACCGCAACTTCGACCGCGGCGTCAAAAGCTACGAGCGTGGCGTGGGCAGCATGCTCACGCACAAGGCGCCGTACCTGCTGGCCTATATCATCATCGTCGTTGGCATGATCTGGCTGTTCACCCGTATTCCAACCGCGTTCCTGCCGGAAGAAGACCAGGGCGTACTGTTCGCCCAGGTACAGACCCCAGCCGGTTCGACTGCCCAGCGCACCCAGGTGGTCGTGGACGAAATGCGTGAATTCCTGCTGCGTCCGGGCAAGGATGGCGGTGAAGGCGATGCGGTGAACTCGGTATTTACCGTGACCGGCTTCAACTTCGCCGGCCGTGGTCAGAGCTCGGGCATGGCGTTCATCATGCTGCGCCCATGGGAAGATCGTAACGCCGACAACAGCGTGTTCAAGGTCGCAGCCCGTGCCCAGCAACACTTCTTCACCTTCCGTGACGCCATGGTGTTTGCCTTCGCGCCACCGGCGGTACTGGAGTTGGGTAACGCCACCGGTTTCGACGTGTTCCTGCAGGACCGCGCCGGTATCGGTCACGACAAGCTGATGGAAGCCCGTAACCAGTTCCTCGGCATGGCGGCGCAAAGCAAGATCCTGACTCAAGTGCGTCCGAACGGTCTGAACGACGAGCCGCAATACCAGCTGGAAATCGACGACGAGAAGGCCAGTGCCCTGGGCATTACCATCGCCGACATCAACAACACCCTGTCGATCGCCCTGGGCAGTAGCTACGTCAACGACTTCATCGACCGTGGTCGGGTGAAAAAGGTTTACGTGCAAGGCCAGCCCGGTGCACGCATGAGCCCTGAAGACTTGAAGAAGTGGTACGTGCGCAACAGCGTCGGCACCATGGTTCCGTTCTCGGCGTTCGCCAAGGGTGAGTGGATTTACGGTTCGCCGAAACTGGCCCGTTACAACGGCGTGGAAGCGGTGGAAATCCTCGGCGCTCCGGCACCGGGTTACTCCACCGGTGAAGCCATGGCCGAGGTCGAAGCCATCGCCAAGAAACTGCCGGCCGGTGTCGGTATTTCCTGGACCGGTCTGTCCTACGAGGAACGTCTGTCCGGTTCGCAAGCGCCAGCACTGTACGCCCTGTCGTTGCTGATGGTGTTCCTGTGCCTGGCGGCACTCTATGAAAGCTGGTCGATTCCGATCGCGGTGATGCTGGTGGTGCCACTGGGGATCATCGGTGCGCTGATGGCCACCAGCCTGCGCGGCCTGTCCAACGACGTGTACTTCCAGGTGGGCTTGTTGACGACCATCGGTCTGGCGGCGAAAAACGCCATCCTGATCGTCGAATTCGCCAAGGAACTGCACGAACAAGGGCGCAGCCTGCGCGAGGCGGCCATCGAAGCCTGCCGCATGCGTCTGCGACCGATCATCATGACCTCGCTCGCGTTCGTTCTCGGTGTGGTACCACTGGCGATATCCACGGGCGCAGGTTCCGGTAGCCAGCATGCAATCGGCACCGGGGTGATTGGCGGTATGATCACGGCAACCGTTCTGGCGATCTTCTGGGTCCCGCTGTTCTTCGTCACCGTGTCGGCCATGGGTCAGCGTAAAAACGTCGACCAGGAAGACGCTACTGAAACTCCTAAAGAGGCTGGCTAATGAGCAAGTCGCTACTCTCCCTGGCAGTCGCCGCCTTCGTGCTCGGTGGCTGCTCGCTGATACCTGACTACCAGCAGCCGCAAGCACCGGTGGCAGGTCAATACCCGCAGGGCCCGGCGTATTCGCCGGCCCAGGCACCGGCGCAGGCCGCTGCCGAGCAGGGCTGGAAGCAGTTTTTCCATGACCCGGCGCTGCAGCAGCTGATTCAGGTATCCCTGGAAAACAACCGTGACCTGCGTGTCGCGGCCTTGAACATCGACGCTTTTGCGGCTCAATACCGCATCTCGCGCGCGGACCTGTTCCCGGCCGTTTCGGCGAACGGTACCGGCAGCCGTCAGCGCTTGCCGGCTGACGCTTCGCAGACCGGTGAAGCCGGGATCAGCAGTTCCTACTCGGCCACGGTCGGCATCAGTGCCTATGAACTCGATATGTTCGGCCGCATTCGCAGCCTGAACGAAGAAGCCCTGCAGAAGTACTTCGCCACCGAAGAAGGCCGCCGCAGTACCCAGATCAGCCTGGTGGCCAGCGTGGCCAATGCCTACCTGACCTGGCAGGCCGACAAGGAACTGTACAAGCTGACCCAGGACACCCTTGCCGCGTTCGAGGAGAGCTACAAGCTCACCGCCCGCAGCAACGAAGTGGGGGTCGCTTCGGCCCTGGACCTGGCGCAGTCGCGCACCTCGGTGGAAAACGCCCGTGCGCAACTGGCCAAGTACACCCGTCAGGTCGCCCAGGATGAAAACAGCCTGGTGTTGCTGCTTGGCACCGGCATCCCGGCCAACCTGCAAGCGGCCAAACCGCTGAACGACGATCTGCTGGCCGAAGTGCCGCCTGGCCTGCCGTCGGACTTGCTGCAGCGTCGTCCGGACATCCTGCAAGCCGAGTACAACCTCAAGGCCGCCAACGCCAACATCGGCGCGGCGCGGGCTGCGTTCTTCCCGAGCATCAGCCTGACGGCCAACGCCGGGACCCTGAGCCCGGACCTGTCCGGTCTGTTCAAGGGTGGTTCGGGTACCTGGCTGTTCCAGCCGCAAATCAACCTGCCGATCTTCAACGCCGGCAGCCTGCGCGCCAGCCTGGACTACTCGAAAATCCAGAAAGACATTGGCGTGGCGAACTACGAGAAGTCCATTCAAACGGCCTTCCAGGAAGTCGCCGACGGCCTGGCCGCGCGCCAGACCTACGTTCAACAGTTGCAGGCACAGCAGGATTTCGTCAATGCTAACCAGGACTACTACCGTCTGGCCGAGCGTCGTTACCGCATCGGTGTCGACAGCAACCTGACCTTCCTCGATGCCCAGCGTCAGCTGTTCAGCGCCCAACAGGCACTGATCACCGACCGTCTGGCTCAACTGGTCAGCCAGGTCAACCTGTACAAGGCCCTGGGCGGTGGCTGGAATGAACAGACGGCGAAGAACGAGCCGTTGAAAGAAGAAGCGCCGAAGTTGAAGTTGTTCTGATAGCGCTGTGAAAACACGAAGCCCACCTTTTGGTGGGCTTTTTGTTGTTCGATTATCGCCCAAAACCTGCTTTCACAGATTGAACCATCTAGTACGTTCCATTCACCATTCGATCCACAAAACCAATAACAACAGGTTCGATGCCATGCCCCCGCGCCCTGCCCTCTCCGGCTGATCCGCCTCGTTTGTCCTGATTTCGAATGCACGTCTGCAACCCCGGGTTGCGGCATCACCCTGTTTCACCCCCAAGAATTAGAGAGACCCGAGCCCATGACGCCTTTTTCCGCGCAGTATTTCGTTCCCAGTCTGATCGCCGTAGCCCTGGCGAACGCAGCCCTGCCCGCCCAGGCCGAGGAGTCGGGTTTTGTCGAAGGGGCCAAGGTCAACCTGAACCTGCGCAACTTCTACATCAACCGCAACTTCACCAACCCGACCAAGGCCCAGGGCAAGGCCGAAGAGTGGACGCAAAGCTTCATTCTCGACGCCAGGTCCGGGTTTACCCAGGGCACCGTCGGTTTCGGCATGGATGTGCTGGGGCTGTACTCGGTGAAACTCGATGGCGGCAAAGGCACCGGCGGTACCCAGTTGCTGCCGCTGGACAGTGACGGCCGCCCGGCCGACAACTTCGGCCGCACCAACGTGGCGTTCAAGGCCAAGCTGTCGCAGACCGAAGCGAAGGTGGGCGAATGGATGCCGGTGCTGCCGATCCTGCGTTCGGACGACGGTCGCTCGCTGCCGCAGACGTTCCGTGGCGGTCAGATCACCTCGAAGGAATTCGACGGCCTGACGCTGTACGGCGGCCAGTTCCGGCAGAACAGCCCGCGCGACGACAGCAGCATGAGCGACATGTCGATGACCGGCAAAGCCGCGTTCACCTCCGACCGTTTCAACTTCCAGGGCGGCGAATACCTGTTCAACGAGAAACGCACCCAGATCGGTGTGTGGAACGCTGAACTCAAGGACATCTACAGCCAGCAATTCATCAACCTGACCCACAGCCAACCGATCGGCGCCTGGACCCTGGGCGCCAATCTCGGGTTCTTCCACGGCAGGGATGACGGCAGCGCCCGGGCCGGCGAGCTGGACAACAAAACCCTGTACGGCCTGCTCTCGGCCAAGTTCGGCGGCAACACCTTCTACGTCGGCCTGCAGAAACTTAACGGCGACAGCCCGTGGATGCGGGTCAACGGCACCAGCGGCGGCACCCTGGCCAACGACAGCTACAACTCCAGCTACGACAACGCCCGGGAAAAATCCTGGCAAGTGCGCCACGACTACAACTTCGTTGCCGTTGGCGTGCCGGGGCTGACCCTGATGAACCGCTACATCAGCGGCGATAACGTCCACACCGGCACTATCACCGATGGCAAGGAATGGGGTCGTGAAAGTGAACTGGGCTACACCGTGCAGAGCGGTGCGCTGAAAGACCTGAACGTGAAATGGCGCAACTCGACGATACGCCGCGACTACAGCAACAACGAGTTCGATGAGAACCGCGTGATCATCAGCTACCCGATCAGCCTTCTCTAGAGGCCGATCGTTCCCACGCGCCGCAAAGGAATGCAGCCCGGGACGCTCCGCGTCCCTTCCAAAGCCGAACGCGGAGCGTCCGTTGAGGCATTCCCACGCAGAGCGTGGGAACGATCAACACCTCGCCAGGATCACTCCCGCGATTCAACCCCCAACTCATCCCACACCGACTCGGCCAGGTGGAACGTCGCGTTGGCCGCAGGGATGCCGCAGTAGATCGCGCTCTGCATGATCACTTCCTTGATCTCGCTACGGCTCACACCGTTGTTGGCGGCGGCGCGCAGGTGCAGTTTGAGTTCACCCTCACGATTCATGCCGATCAGCATGGCGATGGTGATCAGGCTGCGGGTGTGGCGCGGCAGGCCCGGGCGAGTCCAGATATCACCCCAGGCGTGGCGCGTGATCATTTCCTGGAACTCCGAGTTGAACTCGGTCAGGGTGGTCAGGCTGCGGTCGACATGGGCGTCGCCCAGTACCGCGCGACGGACTTTCATGCCTTCGTCGTAACGTTGTTTCTCGTCCACGGAGTTTTCCTCAACGAGCCTTCAGAAAGGCCAGTACGCGATCGCTGAAATCAGCGCCTGCCTGAACGTTGGACAAGTGCGCGGCATAGAACTCGGCGTACTCGGCGCCCGGCACGTGTTCCTGAATGAAGTGCCCGCCGGACGGCGGCGTGACCGCATCCTGGGTGCCGGCGATTACCAGCAGCGGAACCTTGATCGAGGACAACTGATCGCGCAAGTCAGCGTCACGCACCGCCGCGCAATTGGCCGCATAGCCTTCAGGCGAAGTGGCCGCGAGCATGTCGGTAATCTGCTTGGCCGCCGCCGGGTTGGCCTCGGAGAAATCCGGGGTGAACCAGCGCGCGATCGACGCATCACGCAAGGCAACCATGGCCGCCGAGCCGTCACGCAGAACGGTTTCGATGCGCGGGTTCCACACCGACGGATCGCCGATTTTCGCCGCGGTGTTGCACACCACCAGTTTGTTCAGGCGCTCGCCAGCGTTGATCCCCAGCCACTGGCCGATCAGACCGCCCATGGACAGGCCGCAGAAGTGCGCGCGTTCGATGTGCAAGGCATCCAGCAGCGCCAGTACATCCCGCCCCAGTTGCTCAATGCTGTAAGGCCCAGGGGTCACCAAGGACTGGCCATGGCCGCGGGTGTCAAAACGCAGCACGCGAAAATGTTCGCTGAACGCCGGTATTTGCGCGTCCCACATGTGCAGGTCGGTGCCCAGCGAGTTGGACAGCACCAGCACCGGCGCATCGACCGGCCCATCGAGTTGCGGCCCTTGAATTTGGTAGTGCAGTTCGCCATCGGCGAGTTGTACGAAAGCCACAGCAGTCTCCTTCAGGCAGTCAGTGCAGAATGTTCAGCCACCGCTCGCTCGACCCAGGTGCGGGCCTGACCGAGATAATGGGCGGGGTCCAGCAGATGATCGAGTTCAGCGGCCGACAGCTCGGCGGTCACTTGCGGTTCGTCGCCGAGGACGGCGCGCAGATGACGCTGTTCGGCCACGGCGCGTTTGCAGCATTGCTCCAACAGGTGATGCGCGGTGTCGCGGCCGACCCGTTGCGCGAGGACGATGCTCACCGCTTCGGCGAGCACCAGGCCCTGGGTCAGATCGAGGTTGCGGGCCATGCGTTCGGCGTCCACTTCCAGCCCGCCCGTGACCAACAGCGCTTGCTTGAGGCTGCCGGACACCAGGCAGCAAATCTCCGGCAGGGTTTCCCACTCGGCATGCCACAGCCCCAGGCTGCGTTCGTGCTCCTGCGGCATGGCGCTGAACAGTGTCGAAAGCAGGCCCGGCACGCGAGTCGCCGCGCCGATCAGCACCGCCGCGCCGACTGGATTGCGTTTATGCGGCATGGTCGAGGAACCGCCCTTGCCCGGCGCCGAAGGCTCGAACACCTCGGCGGCTTCGGTCTGCATCAACAAGCTGATATCGCGACCGAGTTTGCCGAGGCTACCGGCGATCAATCCGAGTACCGATCCAAACTCCACCAGGCGATCGCGCTGGGTGTGCCAGGGCTGGTCGGGCAAGCTCAGTTGCAGCTCCTCGGCCAACGCCTGGGCAATCGGCATCGCCTGCTCACCGAGGGCCGCGAGGGTTCCCGATGCGCCGCCGAACTGCAGCACCAGCAGACGCGGCTTGAGTTCCAGCAAGCGCTGGCGACTGCGGGTCACTGCACCCAACCAACCAGCGATTTTCATACCGAGGGTGACCGGCGTCGCGTGTTGCAACCAGGTGCGCCCGGCCAGTGGCGTGGCCACATAACGTTGGGCCTGGGTGGCGAGGGTTTCGCCCAGTTGCGCCAGATCGCTGTCGATCAATTCGAGCGCCCGGCGCAATTGCAACACCAGGCCGCTGTCCATTACGTCCTGACTGGTGGCGCCCAGATGCACATAGCGTTCGGCTTGCGCGTCGCTCGCGGCGATCTGCTTGCCCAACGCCTTGACCAACGGGATCGCCGAATTACCCGCCGTGGCAATCGCCTCGCCGAGGGCAGCAAAATCGTAATGCCCGGCCTGGCAGGCCGCTTCAATCGCCGCGACCGCCGTTTGCGGAATCAGGCCGACCCGCGCTTCGGCCCGGGCCAGCGCCGCTTCGAAATCGAGCATGGCCTGGACCCGGCCCTGATCGCAGAACACTTCGCGCATATCGCGGGCAGTGAAATAGGCATCGAACAATTGATTGCCCGGTCGCTCGTTCATAAACAGTCCCTGGAGGAGTTGTCATTGTTTTTAACCCAATGGAGACTGTGAGAGTCTAGACATACTTTGCAACAGTCCCGTTCCGCAGCATCCAACATCAAAAGATCGCAGCCTTCGGCAGCTCCTACAGGGTGCACGACGTATATATGTAGGAGCTGCCGAAGGCTGCGATCTTTTGATCTAGATCTTAATAATCGAAGAACACCGTCTCCGCATCAGTGCCCTGCAGGATCACATTCCACTGATAAACACCCGACGCATCCTTCTTGGCCAGCAAGGTGCTGCGGCGCTCGGCCGGCACGCATTCGAGCAGCGGGTCCGACACATTGGCCGATTCGCCATCGAAGTAGATCCGCGTCAGCAGGTGCTTCACCAGGCCACGGGCAAACACCAGCACCACCAGATGCGGTGCCTGGGTCGTGCCTTTGAGGCCTTCAACCGTGCCCGGCTTGATGGTGGTGAAACGGAAACGCCCCTCGCCGTCCACCGGAACCCGGCCAAAGCCTTCGAAGTTAGGGTCCAGGGGTTTGTCCTGATCGTCTTCAGGGTGGTCGTACTTGCCGGCGGCGTTGGCCTGCCAGACTTCCAGCATCGCGTCGTTGACGACATCACCGTTGCCATCGACCACTTGCCCGGTGATCGCCACGCGCTCGCCCAGGGTTTGTTCGACGGTCAGGTTTTCGCGATTCAGCCAGGTCAGGCCGATGTGGTAGTACGGCCCGACGGTGTGGGACGTGGTCGCAGTCAGCGTCATCTTATTTCTCCATCGGCGTGGCGTCGCGGCCGCGCAAAACGATGTCCCAGCGATAACCGAGGGCATAGGAAGGGATGGTTTTTTCCAGATCGAACGTGGCGATCAAACGCTCTTTGGCGCGGGTATCGGGCACGCAGTTGTAGATCGGGTCGTACGCCAGCAGCGGATCCCCCGGGAAATACATCTGGGTGACCAGGCGCGTCAGGATGCTCGGCCCGAACAGCGAGAAATGGATGTGCGCCGGACGCCAGGCGTTGTGATGGTTACCCCACGGATACGCGCCGGGCTTGATGGTCTGGAACTGGTACCAGCCATCGGTGTCGGTCACGGTGCGGCCGGTGCCGGTGAAGTTCGGATCCAGCGGGGCGTCGTGCAGGTCACGGGCATGGTTGTAGCGACCGGCGGCGTTGGCCTGCCAGATCTCCACCAGAATCCCCGGCACCGGCAGACCGTTTTCATCCAGCACACGGCCGTGGACGATGATGCGCTCACCCTGAGGCTGCCCCTCGTGCTGGGCGGTCAGGTCGTTGTCCTTCTTGTTGATGCGCTCGGCACCGACGGTAGGACCGGTGATTTCCGACAGCGAATGCGGCAAGAACACCAACGGTTTAGACGGCGAGCGCAGGTTGGTGGATTGATAGGTCGGGTGCAGGTACGCAGGCTGGGTGCCTTCCTGCGGGCGACGGTAACCAGGCTTGTCAGTCATGAAACATTCCTCAGTTCTTATAAATCTTTTCGAGCGCGTCAGACGCGTTCGATCGCCAGGGCCAGACCCTGGCCGACACCGACGCACATGGTCGCCAGACCTTTCTTGCCACCGGTTTTTTCCAGCTGATGCAACGCAGTCAACACCAACCGCGCACCGCTCATGCCCAACGGATGGCCCAAGGCAATCGCGCCACCATTGGGGTTGACCTGGGTCGCGTCGTCGGCGATCCCCAGTTCACGCAGCACCGCCAGACCCTGGCTGGCGAAGGCTTCGTTGAGTTCGATCACATCGAAATCGCTGACTGCCACACCGAGGCGTTCAATCAGTTTGCGCACGGCCGGCACCGGGCCGATACCCATCACCCGTGGCGCAACACCGGCGCTGGCCATGCCCAGCACTTTGGCACGGGCGGTCAGACCGTGTTTCTTCACCGCTTCGGCCGAAGCCAGGATCAACGCGGCGGCACCGTCGTTGACACCCGAAGCATTGCCGGCAGTGACGGTTTTGTCGGGACCATTGACCGGTTTGAGTCTGGTCAAGGCTTCCAGGGTGGTGTCGGCACGAGGATGTTCGTCCTGGCTGACCACGGTTTCACCCTTCTTGTGGGCAATGCGCACTTCGACGATTTCTTCGGCGAAAAAGCCCGCGGCTTGCGCGGCTGCGGTGCGTTGCTGACTGCGCAAGGCGAACGCGTCCTGATCTTCGCGGGACACCTGGTAATCGTCGGCGACGTTGTCGGCGGTCTGCGGCATCGCATCCACACCGTACTGGGCTTTCATCAACGGGTTGATGAAGCGCCAGCCGATGGTGGTGTCTTCCAGCTTCATGTTGCGCGAGAACGCGGCGTCGGCCTTGCCCATCACGAACGGCGCGCGGGACATCGACTCGACGCCACCGGCAATCGCCAGCTCCATTTCACCGCTGGCGATGGCGCGGAACGCGGTGCCGATGGCATCCATGCCCGAAGCGCAGAGGCGGTTGAGCGTCACGCCGGGAATGCTCTCCGGCAGCCCCGCCAGCAGCAACGCCATGCGCGCCACGTTGCGGTTGTCTTCACCGGCCTGGTTGGCGCAGCCGAGGAACACTTCGTCCACCGCCGTCCAGTCCACCGAAGGATTGCGCTCCATCAAAGCCTTGATCGGCACGGCGGCCAGGTCGTCGGCGCGAACCGCCGACAGGCCACCGCCGAAACGGCCGATGGGGGTGCGAATCGCGTCGCAGATATAAACCTCACGCATCACGCTTCTCCCGGTGCTTGGCCGTGGGCCGCTGCGGTGCGGGCTTCGAGATCACGCAGTGCGGTCAGCTCGACCTCGGTCGGCTCGGCGCTGGTGTCGACGCTGTCGGCAAAACGGATCGGCCAACCGGTCGCGGCGACCACTTGCTCGCGGGTCACGCCCGGGTGCAGTGCGGTGACCACGAACTCATGGGTGCCGGCTTCCGGCTCCATGATGCACAGGTCGGTAATGATCCCCACTGGACCGGCGCCCGGCAGGCCCAGACGCTTGCGGGAATCACCGCCCTCGCCATGGCCGACCGAAGTGATGAAGTCGAGTTTGTCGACGAAGGAACGCGCCGACTGCTTGAGGATGATCAGCACGCTCTTGGCGGAACCGGCAATCTCCGGCGCGCCACCGGCACCCGGCAGACGCACTTTCGGTGCGTGGTAATCACCGACCACGGTGGTGTTGATGTTGCCGAAACGGTCGACTTGCGCGGCGCCGAGGAAACCGACGTCGATACGTCCGCCCTGCAGCCAGTAGCGGAAAATCTCACCGGTCGGGACCACGGTATCAGCGGTTTCCGCCAGTTCACCGTCACCGATCGACAGTGGCAGTACGCTCGGCTTGGCACCGATCGGGCCCGATTCGTAGATCAGGACCACGTCAGGCGAGGAGGTCAGGCGCGCCAGGTTGGCAGCTTTCGACGGCAGGCCGATGCCCACGAAGCATACAGAACCGTTCTTCAGGCGGCGGGCGGCGGCGACGGTCATCATTTCATTGGTGGTGTAAGTCATTACTTCGCCTCCGAAGCGGCGGCCAGTTTGGCCTGGAACTCGCTGAAGTCAGCGCTGCCATGGATGTACTCGTTGATCCACGCGGTGAAGGTTTCACGGTCGCGGGCAATCGGGTCCCAGGCCTGGTAGAAACGGTTGTCGCGTTCGTTGTAACCGTGGGCGTAGGACGGATGCGCACCGCCAGGGACATGGCAAACCGCGCTCAGGGCCCAGGTTGGCAGCACACAGGAGTTCATCGGCGCATTCAGGTCGTCGACGATTTCTTCAACAGTGACGATGCAGCGCTTGGCAGCCAGTGCAGCTTCTTTCTGTACGCCGAGAATGCCCCACAACAGCACGTTGCCCTTGCGGTCGGCTTTTTGCGCGTGAATCACGGTGATGTCCGGGCGTACCGAAGGCACGGCGGCCAGCACTTCGCCGGTGAACGGGCAGGTGACGGACTTGATCAGCGGGTTGACCTTTGGCAGGTCGGAACCGGCGTAGGCACGCAGCACCGCGAACGGCAGGCCGGAAGCGCCGGCGACATAGGCGTTGGCCAGATCGGCGTGGCTGTGTTCTTCAATTTCCAGGGCGTGGGGCCACTGCTTCTCGACGGCGTCACGCAGACGATGCAACGAACCGACGCCAGGGTTGCCACCCCAGGAGAAAATCAGTTTGCGAGCACAACCGGCACCGATCAACTGGTCGTAGATCAGGTCAGGGGTCATCCGCACCAGGGTCAGGTCTTTCTTGCCCTGGCGAATGATTTCGTGACCCGCCGCCGTCGGGATCAGGTGAGTAAAGCCTTCGAGTGCGACCGTATCGCCGTCGTTTACGAATTGCTTCACCGCGTCGTGCAGCGAAAGAATTTCAGCCATTGGGGCAGGCTCCCATTTGTTATTAACCAACGTGGTGGAAAAGGCGCCGATGCGCAGCGCCGGAATGGTTAAAGATTAAGCCCCTGATATACGCCAAACAATCCGATAATCGACTGAGTGTTCGATTATCGAACACATTGTTACCTGGCTACCGGTTCTATGATCGTTCCCACGCGCCGCAAAGGAATGCAGCCCGGGACGCTCCGCGTCCCAAAAGCGGACGCAGAGCGTCCATCGAGGCATTCCCACGCAGAGCGTAGGAACGATCAAGGTAAAATGTCAGGTCGCATCCGCATGACTGACCACACCCTTGATCACCACCGCCGCAGTCGCCAAAGCCGCCGGAATCACCAATGCCGTCAGCACTTGCTCGAAATTCCAGCCCAGCCCCAGCAGTGTCGCGCCCATCCATGCACCCAGGATCGCGCCGAAACGACCAATCCCGAGCATCCACGACACCCCGGTAGCACGCCCTTGAGTCGGATAAAACCGCGCCGCCAGTGACGGCATCGCCGATTGCGCACCGTTGACACACATGCCGGCCACCAACACCAGGGTCGCCAGGAGGGTGATATTGCCCAGGCTCTGCCCTACCGCGTAGGCGAATATGCCGGCCAGCAGGTAGAACGTGCCGATGACCTTGTGCGGATTGAAGCGGTCCATCGCCCAACCTACGCCCACCGCGCTCAACACCCCGCCGAACTGGAACAGCGCGCCGATGAACGCGGCCTGCTCCATGCTCGCGCCACTGTCGCGCATCAGGGTTGGTAGCCAGCTGGTCAACAGGTAAACGATCACCAGACCCATGAAGTAGGTCAGCCACAACAGCAAGGTGCCAACGCTGTAGGCGCCGGAGAAGATCACGGCAAACACGTTGCGCGCCTTCACGGTTTTCTGTTCCGGCACGCTGAAGCTCGATGCCAGGGCGACCACCTTCGGGTCGATGGGCGCCAGGGTCTTGCGTACTTTGTCGGTGTCGCGATTACGCACTACGAGATAGCGCGCCGATTCCGGCAGCCAAAGCAGTAAAACGACGGCAAGGATCAACGGCAGAATCCCGCCGATCAGCAACAGGCTGTGCCAGCCGAACGCCGGAATCAGTTTGGCCGAAATGAATCCGCCACCCGCCATGCCGAGATTGAAACCACAGAACATGCTGGTCACCAGCAAGGATTTCTTGCGCTCCGGGGTGTATTCCGACAGCAGCGTGGTGGCGTTCGGCATCCCGGCACCCAACCCCAGGCCAGTGAGGAAGCGCAAGACCAGCAACTGATCGACATTCGTGCTGTAAGCCGACGCCAGGCTGAATGCACCGAACAAGAACACGGCACCCACCAGTACGATTTTTCGCCCGAAGCGGTCAGCCAAAGGGCCGGAGCCCAATGCGCCGAAGACCATGCCGATCAGCGCCGCACTCATGACCGGACCCAGGCTGGCGCGGTCGATGCCCCAGTCCTGTGACAGGGCCGGGGCGATGAACCCCATGGCCGCCGTATCGAGGCCATCGAGGAAGACAATCAGGAAACACAGGATCACTACTCGCCACTGATAGCGCGAAATGGGTTGGGCATTGATGAAGGACTGCACGTCGAGGCAGTTTCCTACAGCAGACTGAGGCTGATTCATTATTTTTATTCCACGCAAAAGTACACAGTCGAACAGCTGCCAGCGAAGGGTTGGCGCAGCCGCGACAGTAATAATCCGGAGGAAACAGCGTCAATTCACTAAAAGCGACTCCGTGCGATTATCGAACAGCTTAGGCAAACAACTGTGCGCTGAGGTCGCGGCTGGCGCTCAGCAGACCGGGAAGGAAACGCTGCTCCAACTCGTTTCGGCTGACCCGCCCCGCATGGGTACTGACATTGAGGGCCGCGACCACCTGACCGGAAGCGTCGTACACCGGGACGGCAATGGAGCGCAGGCCCTGTTCGAGTTCCTGATCGACGATGCACCAGCCTTGTTGCCGCACTTCTTGCAGGCATTCGAGCAATGCCTCGGGGGTATGGATGGTGCGACTGGTCTTGGCTTGCAGGTCGGCGTGGTCAAGGTACTCGCGCAACGAGGTGTCATCCAGGGCCGCCAGCAGAATTCTGCCCATCGACGTGCAATAGGCCGGCAAGCGCCCGCCCACCGAAAGGTCGACCGAAATCAGGCGCTGGGTGGTCGCCGAGCGGGCGATGTACAAAATGTCATCGCCTTCCAGGGTGGCCATGTTGCAGGCCTCATGGAGTTGCTCGCTCATGCGGTCCAGGTACGGCTGCGCAGAAACAGCCAGCGGCGTCGAGGACACATAGGCATGGCCGAGGGTCAGCACTTTGGGTAACAACGAATACGTACGGCCATCGGTCGTGGCATAACCGAGTTTGATCAGCGTGTGCAGGCAACGTCGCACGGCGGCGCGGGGAATTTCCGTACGGTGGCTGATCTGGGCAATGGTAAGGTGCCGCTTGCGCTCCTGGAAGGCTTGCACCACGGCCAGTCCACGCGCCAGCGAGGTCATGAAATCCGGATCACCGGTCAGGGCCTGGATTCGTTTGGCGGGTGAAGCAACGATCGGCGGTGCCACCGAAGCGAAGGAGTTGCGCAGTTGATCATTCATGTAAGGTCCTTTTCCCGGACGGATCGGCGAACTATTACAGGGCACTGGCGGTAGGGTACACAAGCCCGGCTCAGCAAGATTGGGCGATTATCGAACCATCGCTCGATAATCGCAATCCGTGCCGTTCATGATGCATCCGGCTATGCAGCCATCAATACATGTTTTGTGCAGGCGCCAGTGCAGACTTCAAGGGGCAATGTAACTGTCTTAAGTTGTGCGAGTTAATGGCGCCAGAAAGGCATCGCCGTACAGTGGCATCATCCTGTGCCCTAGTTGCCAGTAAAGGTTATGGGCAGAAAAACAATCACACATCAAGATCCACTTTTAACTCTATCGTGATAGTGTTCTGTAAATCGCTCGCTATAATGTAATTCAGTAGCCATTCGGATTTTTATTAGCCGATCCCGCTACCCGGTGGCGCGATGTTCCATCGCCGCTCTCCACAGCAAGCACCTGTCGCCGACTGCATCTGCATCGCGCCAACGCGCTCGCTGAAACAGGATCTGATGCTACGTCAGCTGTTTATCTCTGGTGCCGTGGCCGCCTGCAACATGGAAGTAATGATCGCACTGTCGCAAAAACGATGCCTGCAAGGGCTTTTTGCTTTCGACGCGTGCGCTCAATACATTAGGTGCAGCGCGTTTCACCAGAATTCATCTCAACTCAATCAGGTAGCACCGTGACAAAAGACGAACTGCGCGCGGAACTTGAGCGCCAGGAACAACGTTACAAGGAAGTTTACGGCGGGGAAGTCACCACCTACGCCGCCCAGCCAGAACCGGAACGCAAGCCATGGCGCAAACGCGCCACCGTTCAGGATCAGGTTTTCAAGCAAGAACTGGAAAAAATGGAAAAGGAACTCAAAGCCGAGGAGCCATGATGGCCTGGGCTTGAATACTTGCAGGTTGCATCCGTTAAAAACGGGATGTATAGATGTTGCCTTTTGCGCCCGCTACGAGCGGGCAGCGGCCGCCTTGCCCACCGGACGAGGTTGAAGGCTCGAATCTGACCCTTTTTTCAGAAATTTCATACAAGCACGCTCACAGTCCCTACTGGTGAGGCAAACCCCTGTGCCTGCGGGCTTTTCAAAGAAATTCAAGCACTTGCAGGACCCGGAAATTCGCTG
Organism: Pseudomonas sp. LBUM1649; assembly: GCF_059716155.1. NCBI lineage: Bacteria > Pseudomonadati > Pseudomonadota > Gammaproteobacteria > Pseudomonadales > Pseudomonadaceae > Pseudomonas > Pseudomonas sp. LBUM1649. The sequence goes on along the minus strand of NZ_CP166807.1, from coordinate 1,429,738 downwards.
GGTTTGTGGGCACCGTTGCAAAATAATTCGTTGAAGAATGTTACCGATGAGCTGCAAGTGCATCGATTTCCAGTCTTTTCTGGCATAATCGCGCCCCCTTATGACCGGGTCAGAAAACCTTCATGATCGATTTATTCAGCGGACTGGATGCTTGGGTGCTTGTGAGCCTCTTGCTCGCCCTGGCTTTTGTCCTCGCCTTCGAGTTCATCAATGGATTTCATGACACCGCTAACGCGGTAGCCACTGTTATCTACACCAAGGCCATGCCCCCACATCTGGCGGTGTTCTTTTCCGGTGTGTTCAATTTCCTCGGCGTATTGCTCGGTGGCGTTGGCGTGGCGTATGCCATTGTTCACCTGCTACCGGTTGAACTGCTGATCAACGTGAACACCGGCCACGGCCTGGCGATGGTTTTCTCGCTGCTCGCAGCGGCCATTACCTGGAACCTGGGCACCTGGTACTTCGGTATCCCGGCCTCCAGCTCCCACACGCTGATCGGTTCGATCCTCGGCGTGGGCCTGGCCAACGCCCTGATCAACGATATTCCGTTGGCCGACGGGGTGAACTGGCAGAAGGCGATCGATATCGCCATGTCGCTGGTGTTCTCGCCGATGGCAGGCTTCCTGATCGCCGCGCTGATATTGATCGGCCTTAAGTGGTGGCGTCCGCTGTCGAAGATGCACAAGACGCCGGAGCAGCGCCGCAAGATCGACGACAAGAAACACCCGCCGTTCTGGAACCGCCTGGTGCTGGTGATCTCGGCCATGGCCGTGAGTTTCGTGCACGGTTCCAACGATGGCCAGAAAGGTATCGGCCTGATCATGCTGGTGCTGATCGGTATTGTGCCGGCGCAGTTCGTTCTCGACCTGAACAGCACCACCTACCAGATCGAGCGTACCCGCGACGCCACCTTGCACTTGAGTCAGTTCTACAAGCGCAATGCCGACTCCCTGGGCGAGTTCCTGGCCCTGGGTAAAAGCGTTGAAGGCGATCTTCCGGAGAAATTCCGCTGCAACCCGCAGCAGACCGAACCGACCATCGACGCGCTGCTGGGCACCCTCAAGGGTGTAGCCGACTACCACTCGCTGTCGTCGGAAAGCCGCATCGAAGTACGCCGTTATCTGCTGTGCCTGGACGACACTGCGAAGAAAGTCAGCAAATTGCCAATCCTGGCCGCCCGTGAAAAGGCTGACCTGGACAAGCTGCGCAAAGACCTGACCACCACCACCGAATACGCGCCGTTCTGGGTGATTCTAGCGGTCGCCCTGGCCCTCGGCCTGGGTACCATGGTTGGCTGGAAACGCGTGGTACTGACCATCGGCGAGAAGATCGGCAAGCAAGGCATGACCTATTCCCAAGGCATGTCGGCGCAGATCACCACCGCGAGCCTGATCGGTATGGCCAACATCTTCAGCCTGCCGGTGTCCACCACCCACGTCCTGTCCTCGGGCGTGGCCGGCACCATGGTCGCCAACAAAAGCGGCCTGCAAGGCGGTACCGTCAGGACCATCCTGCTGGCCTGGGTCCTGACCCTGCCGGCAACCGTGGCCCTGTCGGCCGGTCTGTTCTGGCTGGCATCGAAGGCACTCGGTAGCTGATAGGCAGCCGAACGAAAAAAGGCGCGCTCCGAAAGGACCGCGCCTTTTTTATGCCTGCACAATTTACTGCTTACTGTAGGAGCGAGCATGCTCGCGATGAACCCGAGAGCGCCGTGGGGTGTCAGGCTCCCATCGTTATCGTTGACCTCCATCGCGAGCAAGCTCGCTCCTACAGGGTTTGCGCTAACCGAAAGATTTTTCGCAGGCGAAAAAAAAGGCAACCGAAGTTGCCCAAAATGCCTTGCGTGCTCATTGCATCCAGAAAGACCTACGGTTTTTTCCGCTTGTGCGAGTCTTTCCAGATAAAAAATCCGAACCCTGCGAAAAACATAAGCATGAGGCTGACGGTCAGCACTCCGGCGATCACCACGTTGTCGAAAAACATGACGCGTCTCCTGCAGTTGCCTTGTTGCGATGGAGCCAAGGTAACCAATCGGGCAGGAGAGAATATTGACCGGGATCAATGTCGCCCGGGACCGGGCGCAGAAGGAGGGGAAAAACTGACCTGCATCAAATCGATGCAGGGGGATTCAACGCTTTTTCGGTTTGCTCTTCGGCTTTTTCTTCGCTTTGCCCAACGGCATGGCCTGCTCGAACGCCTGGCGCACTTCATTCAGGCGCTTGTCGTTAAGATCATGGACACGCTTGGCGCGTTCGGCATTAAGGTCGATCAGCTTGTCATCTTGGCTCATGGCGTCAGTGCATCGCTTGAAATGAAATTCAATTGCCGCAGGGTTCGGCAGGATTGTGCCAATAATGCGGTCTGGCGACGGCGCTGACCAGCCACGGACTCAAATCTCGATATCGACCCACAACCCCTGACGAGGCTGGCCATCCATCAACGGGGCCACCGGCACGGTGTTGTCGGCATTGAGTTCGTTGCCCGGGATCGCCAGGTGCGCTTCAGGGTCCTCGTCAGCTTCACGGCGGCGTCTTTGCTGCTCTTGCTTGCGCCGCTGCTCCTCGCGCAACAGTAGGGCGGCCTCTTGCGGATCGCGTTTTTGCAGGTCGATGGTGCTGTCGCTGGCACTTTCCTGCATCGGCACGACGGGCGCGATGTCCGGGCGCGGGCGGACCGGGTCGTGCTGGGAAGTGATCGGCACGGCACTCAAGGGGAGCATCGGTGGCAGCATATTTATCAGTCTCCTGTCAGCAGGCTGTCGGCCGCGACGACGGCGACTTGAGCCATCGGTCGCAAACTGTGTCCCTATCGGCACGGCGAGAACTGTCGCAGGCTACGATTTCTTCAGCCTGGCAAGATCAAAAGATCGCCGCCCAGGGCAGTTCCTGCACAGGTATTCCTTTGGTCTGGAGACCTGATTCCGTTAAGATAGCCCGCTTTTTCAAGGTGGGAGTCAGGCAGCATGGCGCAGCAGTATCAACCGGGGCAACGCTGGATCAGTGACAGCGAAGCGGAGCTGGGTTTAGGCACCGTTCTGGCACAGGACGGCCGCTTGTTGACCGTGCTCTACCCGGCCACTGGCGACACTCGCCAGTATGCGCTACGGAATGCGCCCCTCACACGCGTGCGGTTTTCACCAGGTGACACCATCACTCACTTCGAAGGCTGGAAACTGACCGTACGCGAAGTCGACGACGTCGATGGCCTGCTGGTCTATCACGGCCTCGACGCGCAGAACGAAGTGGTCACCCTGCCGGAAACCCAACTGTCGAACTTCATCCAGTTCCGTCTCGCCAGCGACCGTCTGTTCGCCGGGCAGATCGACCCCCTGGCCTGGTTCGCCCTGCGTTATCACACCCTGGAACACACCAGCCGCCAACTGCAGTCCTCGCTGTGGGGCCTGGGTGGCGTGCGTGCGCAACCGATCGCGCACCAGCTGCACATCGCCCGCGAAGTGGCCGACCGCATTGCGCCACGGGTTTTGCTGGCCGACGAAGTGGGCCTGGGCAAAACCATCGAAGCCGGTCTGGTGATCCATCGCCAACTGCTCTCGGGCCGCGCCAATCGCGTGCTGATCCTGGTGCCGGAAAACCTCCAGCACCAGTGGCTGGTGGAGATGCGCCGCCGCTTCAACCTGCAGGTCGCGCTGTTCGACGAAGAACGCTTCATCGAAAGCGATGCCTCCAACCCGTTCGAAGACACCCAGCTCGCCCTGGTGGCGCTGGAGTGGCTGGTGGACGACGAGAAAGCCCAGGACGCGCTGTTTGCGGCCGGTTGGGACTTGCTGGTGGTCGACGAAGCACACCACCTGGTGTGGCACGAAGATCAGGCCAGCCCAGAATACTCTCTGGTCGAGCAGCTTGCTGAAACGATCCCGGGCGTCCTGCTGTTGACCGCGACCCCGGAACAGCTGGGCCAGGACAGTCACTTTGCCCGTCTGCGCCTGCTCGATCCGAACCGCTTCCACGACCTGGCTGCGTTCCGCGCCGAGAGCGAAAACTATCGTCCGGTGGCCGAGGCCGTTCAGGAGCTGCTGGAAAAAGGTCGCCTGTCGCCGCAAGCCCATGAAACCATTCACGGCTTCCTCGGCAACGAAGGCGAAGCCCTGCTGACCGCCGTCAACGATGGCGACACCGAAGCCAGCGCCCGCCTGGTGCGCGAACTGTTGGATCGCCACGGCACCGGCCGTGTGCTGTTCCGTAATACCCGTGCCGCGGTCCAGGGTTTCCCGGAGCGCAAACTGCATCCTTACCCGCTGCCGTGCCCGGACGAATACCTCGAACTGCCGCTGGGCGATCACGCCGAGCTGTACCCGGAGGTCAGCTTCCAGGCCCAGCCGGACGCCAACGAAGAAGAGCGCTGGTGGAAATTCGACCCACGCGTCGAGTGGTTGATCGACCAGTTGAAAATGCTCAAGCGCACCAAGGTGCTGGTGATTTGCGCCCACGCCGAAACCGCCATGGACCTGGAAGACGCCCTGCGCGTGCGCTCCGGCATCCCGGCCACGGTGTTCCACGAGGGCATGAACATCCTCGAGCGTGACCGCGCCGCCGCCTACTTCGCCGACGAAGAGTTTGGCGCGCAAGTGCTGATCTGCTCGGAAATCGGCAGTGAAGGCCGCAACTTCCAGTTCTCCCATCACCTGGTGTTGTTCGACCTGCCATCCCACCCGGACCTGCTGGAACAACGTATCGGTCGTCTGGACCGGATCGGCCAGAAGCACACGATCGAACTGCACGTGCCGTACCTGGAAACCAGCCCGCAAGAGCGCCTGTTCCAGTGGTACCACGAAGCACTGAACGCGTTCCTCAACACCTGCCCGACCGGCAACGCCCTGCAACATCAGTTCGGCCCGCGCCTGCTGCCGTTGCTCGAAGAAGCCGACGATGGTGAATGGCAAGCGCTGATCGACGAAGCCCGTACCGAGCGTGAGCGCCTGGAAGCCGAACTGCACACCGGCCGTGACCGCTTGTTGGAACTCAATTCCGGTGGTGCCGGCGAAGGCGATGCGCTGGTCGAAGCCATCCTCGAGCAAGACGATCAGTTCGCCCTGCCGATCTACATGGAAACCCTGTTCGATGCATTCGGCATCGACAGCGAAGACCATTCTGAAAACGCCCTGATCCTCAAGCCGAGCGAAAAAATGCTCGATGCCAGCTTCCCGCTGGGCGACGACGAAGGCGTGACCATCACCTACGACCGCAACCAGGCGCTGTCACGCGAAGACATGCAGTTCATCACCTGGGAACACCCGATGGTCCAGGGCGGCATGGATCTGGTGCTGTCCGGCTCCATGGGCAACACCGCCGTGGCGCTGATCAAGAACAAGGCGCTGAAACCCGGCACCGTGTTGCTGGAACTGCTCTATGTCAGTGAAGTGGTTGCCCCGCGCTCGCTGCAACTGGGCCGCTACCTGCCGCCGGCCGCCCTGCGCTGCCTGCTCGATGCCAATGGCAATGACCTGTCGGCCCGGGTGTCGTTCGAGACCTTGAACGATCAACTGGAAAGCGTGCCACGCGCCAGCGCCAACAAGTTCATCCAGGCCCAGCGCGATCAGCTGACGCCAAGGATCAACGCTGGCGAAGACAAGATCTACCCACGTCACGCCGAACGCGTGGCAGAGGCGCAACGTCGCCTGGCCGCCGATACCGACGAAGAACTGGCACGCCTGACCGCGTTGCAGGCGGTCAACCCGACCGTACGTGACAGCGAACTGGTTGCCTTGCGCAAGCAACGCGAACAAGGCCTGGCCATGCTCGACAAGGCTGCGCTGCGACTGGAAGCGATCCGGGTGTTGGTGGCGGGTTAGTCCCCTGCTCCACCGTTTGAACAAAGAGGCCCGCAGCGATGCGGGCCTGATCGTTCCCACGCTCTGCGTGGGAATGCCTCAAGGGACGCTCCGCGTTCCAGCTCTCGAAAGGGACGCGGAGCGTCCCGGGCTGCATTCCCACGCGGAGCGTGGGAACGATCAACATACAAGCGAGCCTGCTCGCGAGGGCGGTTATGCAGTCGCCGCAGCACCCTCAGGCTCAACCACCGCCACCAACCCATCCTTCATCCGCTTGGCATCGCGCACGAAACACCGCGAAGCCAACACCAGGAACACCATGGTGAAAAACAGCGCCACCGGGATCAGGTACATCGCATCATGCAGGCCCACCGCCTTGAACGCCTCGGTCATCTGTTCGGCGCCGGCCGAGAGCATGGCCGTGTGGGCAAAGTGATCGGACAACGCGCCCACCACGACGGGTCCAAGACCGCCACCCAGCAAGTACAACCCGGCAAAGAACAGCGCCATGGCCGTCGCACGCAGGCGTGGCTCGACCACGTCCTGAATCGCCGTGTAAACGCAGGTGTAAAAGTTATAGGCAAACAACCAGCCCAGACTGAACACAGCCACGAACACGCCAATTTCGATCCGCCCTGAATGCAGCGCCCAGGCAGTACACAAGGTCGAGATAATCAGGCTGAACGCGGCAAACAGCAGACGACCATTGGCGACCCGCTGGTGGATCTTGTCCGCCACCCAACCGCCCAGTGTCAGGCCGAACAAGCCGGTCACGCCGACGATCACCCCAGTTGCCACTGCGGCCTCCTGCAACGGCATCAGGAAATAACGTTGCAGCATTGGCACCATAAACGAGTTGCAGGCATAGGTGGCGAAGTTGAAACACAATCCGGCCATCACCAGCCACAGGAAGGTCGGTACTGCCAATACCCGGCGCATCGGTCGGTCAATCTTCTCCTGTGACACCTGCACGCTTTCAGCCGCGCCGCGTTTCGGTTCCTTGATGAAAAACATGAAGATCGCCAGGATCAGCCCCGGTACCGCGGCAATGAAGAACGGAGCACGCCAGCTGTCAAATGCCTCGACCATCGCGCCGATGGTGAAGAACGCCAACAACAGACCCAACGGCAGCCCGAGCATGAATATGCCAATGGCACGCCCCCGGCGATGCGCCGGGAACAAGTCGCCGATCAGCGAGTTGGCGGCCGGTGCGTAACTGGCTTCACCGATACCGATGCCCATGCGCACGATCAGGAAACTCCAAAAGCTGCCGACCATGCCGTTGACTGCAGTCAGGCCGCTCCACGCCGCCAGGCCCCACCCCATCAACTTGCTGCGCGAGCCAGTATCGGCCATTCGTCCCAGCGGCAGGCCGGCGATCGCATAGACGATGGTAAAGGCAGTACCGATAATCCCCAGTTGAAAGTCGCTGAGGTGCCACTCCATGCGAATCGGTTCGACGATGATGGCCGGGATCGTGCGGTCGAAGAAGTTGAACAGGTTGGCCAGGAACAGCAGGAACAGAATGCGCCAGGCATTCGCCGCTTGGGTCGAGTTCTGCATGGGTCCGTCTCTTTTATTGTTTTGGGGGCTTCACTGCCAGTGCAACCGAGCCCGGAACCTGCAATCTAGTCAGGTGGGCCAGGACTGTCTGTAATTATTCGTAAAGCTGATATCCGCCCATGGGAACCGACGCGACCCATGCAACATTTTATTTCCAAACGAACTAAGCCCCATTCCAAAATCATTGGGAGACAATGTGCCACTATTCCTTGCGTTCAATGCACGGCCTCTATACTCCAACACATTCGCCAGCGTTGATTGCCGGCCAAGGAGACAACCACGGGGCATGCTATGGAATGGCTTGGTCTGCATTTCACTACAGAGCTAGCAGACAGCGGACAGGTCATACTCCATTGCGTACATGACCCTTTTCTGGTGCTGCTGGCTTTTCTGGTCGCCTGCGCCGGCTGTTTTGCCACGCTTGATATGGCCGAACGGATCAGCCATGCGCAAAAACCAGCTTCCCAACGTCTATGGCGCTGGATCGGCGCCGGATGCCTGGCCGGCGGAATCTGGGCCATGCACTTCATTGGCATGCTGGCGTTCCAGGCGCCGATCGACGTGCATTACCATTTGCCCATCACACTGTTGTCCCTGTTGATCGCCCTCTGTGCGTCGTGGCTGGCGATGCACACCCTGAGCCTGCCTACCCTGAATTTCCGGCAATGCTGCAAGGCGTCGATCATCATTGGCCTGGGCATCGCCACCATGCACTACGTGGGCATGGCCGCCATGCGTTCGCAAGCGACGGCCTACTACCAACCTGCACTGTTCATCCTTTCCATCATGATCGCCATCGGCGCCAGTCTGGCGGCACTACTGCTGGCGAGCTATCTGCGCAATGGCGCGGGTATTTTTCACCAACTGCTCAAATGCGGCGCCAGCCTGGTGCTGGGAGCAGGCATCTACAGCCTGCATTTCACCGGCATGGCCGCCTTCAACCTGGTACTGCCAACCGGCACCCTGTTGACCCAGCCCGGTGAAAACAACCATCTGCAACTGGGCCTGACGGTAGCCGTCATGACACTACTCATCATGGGCAGTTGCATCAGCGCGGCGCTGGCGGACAAGAAGCTGCAACGCAAGGACCGTGACCTGCTGCGTGTCAACTCGCTGCTCAGCCAACTGGACCAGGCGCGCATGTCTCTGCAGCAGGTGGCGCACTATGACGCCCTGACCAACCTGGTCAACCGTCGCTGGTTCAACCAGCTGTTCGCCGAGAAGCTCCTGGAGCGCACTCAAGCAAGCGGCATGCTTGCTGTCCTGTTCCTTGATATCGACCATTTCAAGCGCATCAATGACAGCCTCGGCCACGATGCCGGCGATGAACTGCTCAAGGTGCTCGCCCGGCACATCAAAAGCTCGGTGCGCAGTCATGATGATGTGGTGGCACGCTTTGGTGGCGACGAATTCTGCATCCTCATCGACCTGCATGACCGTGAGGAAGCGCGACAGATGGCCCAGCGCATCATGCTGAAATTGAAGGAACCGATCGAGCTGTCCGGGCGGCGCATGGTCATGACCACCAGCATCGGCATCAGCGTGTTTCCCGAGGACGGCAAGACCTGTGAAGAACTGTTGAAAAACGCCGACCTGGCCCTGTATCAATCCAAGGACAGCGGCCGTAACGGATTGAATTTCTTCAGTGCCAACCTGAAAGCGCGCGCCATGCTGGAGCTGCAACTGGAGGAAGAATTGCGCCATGCCCTGCGCGAAGGCACCGGCCTGATGCTCTATTACCAACCGATCTATGACCTGAAAACCGGCCAGGTCAGCAAGCTCGAAGCGTTGATCCGCTGGCAACACCCCGTCCACGGATTCCTCGCGCCGGACCGCTTCATTGGCATAGCCGAGGCCAATGGTCTGATCATCGAGCTGGACAACTGGGTGCTGCGCAAGGCCTGTGAGGACTTGGGCGAGCTGTCGCGCCAGGGTTGCGAGCACTTGAAGATCGCCATCAATTGCTCACCCCTGACCTTGGCGCGCGAAGAACTGAGCGACGAAATCTCACGCGCATTGCGCAGCGCCGGGGTGGAGCCTCATCGCCTGGAACTGGAGGTCACCGAAAATGCGCTAATGGGCAGCATTGCCGATACCCTGGTGTCGCTACGGCAAATACGCGCCCTCGGCGTATCGCTGTCGATCGATGACTTCGGCACCGGTTATTCATCCCTGGCTTACCTCAAGCGCTTGCCGCTGAATACGCTGAAGATCGACCGCTCATTCATCCAGGACATTCCAATAGCCACCCAGGACATGGAAATCGTCCAGGCCATTATCGTCATGGCCCACACCCTGCATCTGGAGGTGGTCACCGAAGGCGTCGAAACCTTCGAGCAGTACCAGTTTCTCGAATGCCATGGCTGCGATTTCGTCCAGGGTTACCTGCTCAGTCGCCCGGTACCGCTGGCCGAACTGCGGCCAGTGCTGAACGAAATAAACCAGCGCAAGCATTCGTACAGTGTCACGCACCTGAGTCTGACTCACGGTACATCTGCACTAATGTAGACGGGTCTTTCTCCAGGAAACCCTGGCTCCCATGCAGGCGCATCAATTGCGCTGCCAGGCCGCTGATCGGCGTCGCCGAACCTTGTTCGCGGGAAAACTTCACCGCGCAGTCCAGATCCTTGAGCAAGGTCCGCACGTGCCATTTGACCGGTTCGAAACGACTCTCGGCCATTTGCGGCGCCAGGAACTGCAAGGGCCTTGAATCGGCAAACCCACCGGCCAGTGCCTCGGCGATCAGGCTGGCATCGACCCCGGAGCGCTCCGCCAAGGCCACCACTTCGGCGATGACCAGCGCATTGCAAGCAACGATCATCTGGTTGCAGGCCTTGGTCACCTGCCCCGCTCCCACGGCGCCCATGTGCGTCACTCGCTGGCCCAGACTCAACAAAACGGGTTTGACGCGTTCAAGGTCCGCCACGGTGCCGCCGACCATGATCGCCAGGCTGCCGGCTTCGGCACCCACCACCCCACCGGACACCGGCGAATCCAGCCAACCCATGCCCGTTTTGCCGAGTTCTGTCGCCATTTCCCGGGTCGCCGTGGGTTCCAGGCTGGAAAAATCCACCAGCAGTTGATCCTTTTTCGCCCCCTCGGCAATGCCCGACTTGCCGAAAACCACTTCGCGAACCACCGAGGTATCCGCTAGGCACAACATGACCACCTCGGCGTGCCGGCACAACTCGGCAGGCGTGGCGACCTGGCGTGCGCCGGCCTCGACCAGCGGCGCGCACTTGGCCGGATTACGGTTCCACACCGTCAGCGGGTAACCCGCGGCGAGCAAGCGCCGGCACATTGGCAAGCCCATCAGGCCGATTCCGGCAAAACCCAGGGACGGTAGCATTGACATCATTTTGCCTCCTTCTGATTAAAGAACACCGAATATTGGCCGATTCATCAAGACTCAGGAAAGGATTCCGCCGAGCGACGCACAAGCGAGACTGCGCCGCCCGGGACAAATACGCGCTGATAAAAGACGCGAGTTCTCATTCCGTGACGGTCGACGACAGTATGTCGCCTGACCAACCAGCCCAGGTACATGGCGAACAATGACTTCTAAAAACAACCCGACCCCTGCGCTTTCCGATCTGACGCTGAGCCCGGCGGCGAACAGCCCCACTCCGTCGAAGCCATTGACGCCGTCGCGCCCGCTGGCGACCCAGCAATACCTGTACTTCACCGAAACCAACACCGATCGCATCCTCGACAACCTCGACGGCCTGCGCGACATGGTGTTCCCCCGCCCACCGCATCTGGAAGGCGACAACGAACAGCACAACGATCAGCAATTCCCGTCGGTGTGCCTGATTGGCTTGGGCCGCTGCGGTTCGAACATCGCGCTGGATGTCGCGGAACTGGTCTACAACGCCCGCAAGTTCTACCTCAACGAATTCAACAACGAAGATCGCCTCTCGCCAGACAAGCGCTATGCGGAAAAAGGCTACAGCCCGGCACAGTGGATTCGTAACAATTTGCGCCTGGGGCCGAACAAGGCCACCAAACCGGTGTTCCTGGTAAAACCGCTGGTGATGCTGGGCGACCTGGACAAGGACATTGCCGGGCGTATCCGCTTCTCGCGCAATGGCGAAAAAAGTGGGTTCCTGCGTGACTACAGCAAAATGAAAATCATGGACCTGTCGGAAGTCCATGCCGGGGGTGCCGGTAACGCACCGATCCTCGGCCAGTACCTGGCCAAGATCATCCTGAACAAGGACACCCAGCGCTTCTCCAGCCCGGACTGGAAGATGATCCACTCGTACCTGATCGACAGCTGCGGCATCAAGGCCAACCAGTCGCGCCTGTATTTTTCGATCTTCAGTGCCGGTGGCGGTACCGGTTCGGGCATGGCCTCGGAGTTCGGCCTGGCCCAGCAACACTCGTACATGAACAAGACGTTCGACACCAAGCCGATGGACGAGCACGACAGCAAAAGTGGCCACGCCTTCGTCTTCGAGCCGATCTTCACCAGCGGCATCTGCGTGCTGCCGAACATTTCCGATCACCGCAGTGAAATGTCCGAAGCGCTGCACATCAACGCCGGTCGCCTGCTGTGCAAATACCTGTCGGAAGAGTGGGACTTCTCCTACAACTTCGCTAACGAAGACAGCAGCGAAGCCAGTGTCATGGGCCGTATCCGCCCATGGAACGCGATGATGCTGATCTCCAACGACATCATGCGCTATGCCGAAGAAAGCGACGACGGCAATATCCAGAACATCGACGTCAACGCGATGGAAAAGCATGCCAACCAGTACATCTCGCAGCAGATCTTCAATATTCTGACCGCGCAGGCTGTCACGACCGACTACGACCAGAACTATTTTCGCCGTGCCGGCATCGACATCGGCGAAACCATTCGCCTGGACGCCAACGACCTGTTCATGAGCCTCGCCGGCCCGGTGGCCATTGCCTATGCCGAATCCGTAGTGCCGGAAACCCCGCCGCCGAGCAGCGACAAATTCAAGGTCTTCGACAAAGAACCGCAACGCCTGAACATCGACGACCTGTTCTTCCGCTCCATCGACCTGCCACATTTAACAAGGTCACCCAGGCCATCGAAGGCATCAGCTTGCTGCCGATCGAGTCCAAGCGCTATCGGGCGTCGCTGGAGCAGTACAAGAATTCGGGGTATGACGCGGCCGCCCTGCACGATCTGCACTTCTTCAAGAACTGCTCGTCGGTGGTGTCGATCGTTTCCCTGCCCAAGGACTACAAGCTGTCCTACATGGACCTGAACCGCTTGAAGACCCACCTCAACAGCCTGTTCCCCAACACCACGCTCAAGCGCTATGCACTGGTGATTGGCGCCTCGGCCAACCTGTCCCTGACCACCCTGATCGCCAAGAGCCCGTGCCTGTCGGACGATTTCCTGACCTTGATCGTGGCGTTTATCAAGCGTTGCTTTGCGCGCCCCCCTTACCGCTTCGATGACACCCTGGACAACTCCGTCCTGGACTTCATCATCAACGAACAATTCGATGAAGACCTGATCGACGACCTGCTCAACGAGTTCGAGAACCCGGCGAAAATTCTCGATACCAATTGGTATGCGATCAAACCGATGTACGAGAAGAAGTATCGCGAGCTGATCAACGACAAGGACAAGTTTGTCTCGATCAACGACATCCGCCTGTCCCGCGATTGCGTAAAGAAAGCGATCAAGTACCTGCGTGAGATCTATCGTCACCGGATTGGCAAGACCAAGGTTATTTCGTTGAATAACCATACGGGCAAGACATTCTAAGACCGGCGCAAAACCGAGTCGCCGCCAATCGCGAGCAAGCTCGGCTCCTACAGGTTCGGTAGTGCACACAAAATTTGTATGCGACACCGAACCTGTAGGAGCCGAGCTTGCTCGCGATGACGGCCTCTCATACAGCACAAATTCAACATCCAGAAACAATTAAGCAGCCCGCGGGATGCTCCCCCAACTGTTCCCGTTACGTTTACGTCACCGTGAAGCGTGGCCTTTCTCTACGGCAACCTGCCATCACGCTACTCGGCTACACACTTACCCCGCCAAGTCGTCGCACCAACATGGCGCAACCATTCAAGCCTGCGCCCTTTCCTGAATCAAAATCCACGGTGAAACCACCACTGCCCACAACGGCGGATTGCGTTCGAATAAATCCAGCGCCCGCGATTCAGACAGCTTGGCGACCTTGTCGGCGGCCAGCCAGGCGGCCACTTTCTCTCCTTCATCCGTCGCCATGGCCTCGGCCGCAGCGATCAGATCCAGGCCCGGGTCGACCCACAATAGGGCACCCTTGGCGAAGAACGACTCCAACTCCTTCCAGGTAATAGATGCGGTTTCTCCAAGCAGCTTGGCATAGAGGGTGCTAGGTTCTTCAGTCATGGGTCCGGTCCGGAAAAGAAATCGACGCAATGATAACGTCGGTGGTCAGGCAGAAAAACCCAGAAGCAATTTGCATTACCGAATGAAAAGCGCAGGAATGCCAAGGAATGCACGGAATTTGGCTATAAGCCCGTCAAAACCCCGCCGCAATTCTGACTTTTTCTTTCAAAAAAGCGACACCTCCAAGTTTTGCCCCCCGGCGCCAGCTTCCCAGGCTGACAATCGGCGCTCTACACTGTACCGGTACAGTTGCCGGGGGGCATTTCCGGGGGATGTCGTAGATATCTGACCCGGTTCGGCCGCCAACGGCGCCAGGACTATAAAAACTACAACAGTAAGAGTGGAGCACTATGACTAAGGCTACTAAGCAGATTTCCAAACTGTTTGCCGCTATGGTTCTGGCCGGGGTTGCCAGCCATTCGTTCGCAGCTGACACCATCAAGATCGGCATCGCCGGCCCTAAGACCGGTCCTGTAGCCCAATACGGCGACATGCAGTTCAGCGGCGCCAAAATGGCCATTGAACAGATCAACGCCAAAGGCGGCGTCGACGGCAAGAAGCTCGAAGCCGTTGAATACGATGACGCCTGTGATCCAAAACAAGCGGTAGCGGTCGCGAACAAGGTCGTTAACGACGGCGTCAAGTTCGTGGTCGGCCACCTGTGCTCCAGCTCCACTCAACCGGCTTCGGACATCTACGAAGACGAAGGCGTGATCATGATCACCCCGGCCGCCACCAGCCCGGACATCACCGCCCGTGGTTACAAAATGGTGTTCCGCACCATCGGTCTGGACAGCGCCCAGGGCCCTGCCGCCGGTAACTACATCGCCGATTACGTAAAACCGAAAATCGTTGCCGTCCTGCACGACAAACAGCAATACGGTGAAGGCATCGCCACCGCCGTCAAGACAACTCTGGAAGGCAAAGGCGTCAAGGTTGCCGTGTTCGAAGGCATCAACGCCGGCGACAAGGACTTCTCGTCGATGATCGCCAAGCTCAAGCAAGCCAACGTCGACTTCGTCTACTACGGCGGCTACCACCCGGAGCTGGGCCTGATCCTGCGTCAAGCGGATGAAAAAGGCCTGAAAGCCAAGTTCATGGGTCCGGAAGGCGTGGGTAACGATTCGATCTCGCAGATCGCTCAGAAGTCCTCCGAAGGCCTGCTGGTGACCTTGCCGAAATCCTTCGACCAGGATCCGGCCAACGTTGCCCTGGCTGACGCGTTCAAAGCCAAGAAAGAAGACCCAAGCGGTCCGTTCGTGTTCCCGGCCTACTCGGCTGTGACCGTTATCGCCGAAGGGATCAAGGCCGCCAAGTCCGAAGACTCCGCCAAAGTGGCTGAAGCCATCCACAAAGGTACCTTCAAGACCCCGACCGGCGACCTGAGCTTCGACGACAAGGGCGACCTGAAAGACTTCAAGTTCGTGGTTTACGAGTGGCACTTCGGCAAACCAAAAACTGAAGCCAAGCCTCAGTAAGGCGTTGCCTGACTGACTGCCAATAAAGCCCACGGCGTGCCGTGGGCTTTGTTTTACGAACGTATCTGGGCCGCGCTGGCGTGATCCGCCAGTCTCCCCACCTGAAAATCTCAAAACCGTCATCAGCGGTTCGCTGGCAAACCCGGATTCGAAGTGGATGCAGATCCACGGGGCCCGGGCGGGAAAATGACTCCACCAGTGAAATGCGTATCAGGTTTTTAGGAGCGCTGTAATGCCTGACATCTATCACTTCTTCCAACAGCTGGTTAATGGCCTGACCATTGGCAGCACGTATGCCCTGATCGCCATCGGCTATACGATGGTCTACGGCATCATTGGAATGATCAACTTCGCCCACGGCGAGGTGTACATGATCGGCTCCTACGTGGCGTTCATCGCCATCGCCGGGCTGGCCATGCTGGGACTCGACAGTGTTCCGCTGTTGATGACCGCCGCTTTCCTGGCGACCATCGTCGTCACCAGTGCCTACGGCTACAGCATCGAACGGATCGCCTACCGCCCCCTGCGCGGCAGCAACCGTCTGATCCCGTTGATTTCCGCCATTGGCATGTCGATCTTCCTGCAGAACACGGTTCTGCTGGCGCAAGACTCCAAGGACAAATCCATCCCCAACCTGATTCCGGGCAACTTTGCCTTCGGACCAGGTGGCGCACATGAAGTGCTGATTTCCTACATGCAAATCGTGGTGTTCGTGGTGACCCTGGTCGCCATGCTCGGCCTGACGCTGTTCATCTCCCGCTCTCGCCTGGGTCGCGCCTGCCGCGCCTGCGCCGAAGACATCAAGATGGCCAACCTGCTGGGTATCAACACCAACAACATCATCGCCCTGACCTTCGTCATCGGTGCAGCGCTGGCGGCCATCGCGGCCGTACTGCTGAGCATGCAATACGGCGTGATCAACCCGAACGCCGGATTCCTGGTCGGCCTCAAGGCCTTCACCGCAGCGGTACTCGGCGGTATCGGCAGCATTCCTGGCGCCATGCTTGGGGGGCTGGTACTGGGCGTTGCGGAAGCCTTCGGCGCCGATATCTTCGGCGACCAGTACAAGGACGTCGTGGCTTTCGGTCTCTTGGTTTTGGTGTTGTTGTTCCGGCCAACCGGCCTGCTGGGCCGTCCGGAGGTTGAGAAGGTATGACTAGGAATCTTAAACAGGCACTGTTCAGTGCCTTGCTGGTATGGGCCGTTGCCTATCCGGTACTCGGTCTGAAGCTGACCATCGTCGGCATCAACCTCGAAGTTCATGGCACCAGCGATGCCACGTTGATCACCATCGCCGTGTGCTCGGTGCTGATGTTCCTGCGCGTTTTGTTCGACCAGCAGATCAGCTCGGCCTGGCGCTCCTCGCCGAGCATGCCGCTGATTCCGGCCAAGGCCAGTAACTTCCTGACCCTGCCGACCACCCAGCGCTGGATCATCATTGCGTTGATCGCCGGCGCCCTGGTCTGGCCGTTCTTCGGTTCTCGCGGCGCAGTGGATATCGCGACGCTGGTGCTGATCTACGTGATGTTGGGCCTGGGCCTGAACATCGTGGTCGGCCTGGCTGGCCTGCTCGACCTCGGTTACGTCGGTTTCTACGCCGTCGGCGCCTACAGCTATGCGCTGCTGTCGCACTACTACGGCTTGAGCTTCTGGATCTGCCTGCCAATCGCCGGCCTGATGGCTGCCACCTTCGGCTTCCTGCTCGGTTTCCCGGTGCTGCGTTTGCGCGGTGACTACCTGGCGATCGTGACCCTGGGCTTCGGTGAAATCATCCGTCTGTTCCTGCGTAACCTGACCGGCCTTACGGGCGGTCCGAACGGCATCAGCAACATCGAGAAACCAACGTTCTTCGGCCTGACCTTCGAACGTAAAGCGGCTGAAGGGATGCAGACCTTCCACGAGTATTTTGGCATCGCCTACAACTCGATCAACAAGGTGATTTTCCTGTACTTGGTCGCTCTGTTGCTGGCCCTCGGTGCGCTATTCGTCATCAACCGTTTGCTGCGCATGCCATTGGGTCGTGCCTGGGAAGCGTTGCGTGAAGACGAAATCGCCTGCCGTGCGCTGGGGCTCAATCCTACGGTGATCAAGCTGTCGGCCTTCACCCTGGGTGCAAGCTTCGCCGGTTTTGCCGGTAGCTTCTTCGCTGCCCGTCAGGGCCTGGTGACGCCGGAGTCCTTCACCTTCATCGAGTCGGCGATCATCCTCGCCATCGTGGTGTTGGGTGGCATGGGCTCGCAACTGGGCGTGATCCTTGCTGCCGTGGTGATGATCCTGCTGCCGGAAATGATGCGTGAGTTCAGTGAGTACCGCATGTTGATGTTCGGTGCCTTGATGGTACTGATGATGATCTGGCGCCCTCAGGGTCTGCTGCCCATGCAACGTCCTCACATGGAGCTGCGCAAATGAGCCGCGAGATCCTTAAAGTAGAAAACCTGAGCATGCGCTTCGGCGGCTTGCTGGCGGTCAACGGCGTTGCCTTGAGCGTGAAAGAGAAACAAGTGGTTGCACTGATCGGCCCCAACGGCGCCGGCAAGACCACCGTGTTCAACTGCCTGACCGGCTTCTACAAGCCGAGCGGCGGCAGCATCCTGCTCGATGGCGAGCCGATCGAGGGCCTGCCGGGCCACAAGATCGCCCTCAAAGGCGTGGTTCGTACCTTCCAGAACGTGCGGTTGTTCAAGGACATGACCGCGGTCGAGAACCTCTTGATCGCCCAGCATCGCCACCTGAACACCAATTTCCTGGCCGGCCTGTTCAAGACTCCGGGCTTTCGCAAAAGCGAGCGCGAGGCCATGGATTTCGCCGAGTTCTGGCTGGAAAAGGTCAACCTCAAGGAGTTCGCCAACCGTCCGGCCGGCACCCTGGCCTACGGTCAGCAACGGCGCCTGGAAATCGCCCGCTGCATGATGACCCGTCCACGGATCCTCATGCTCGACGAACCGGCCGCCGGCCTGAACCCTAAGGAAACCGAAGACCTGAAGGCGCTGATCAGCATGTTGCGTGAAGAGCACAACGTCACCGTGCTGCTGATCGAACACGACATGAAACTGGTCATGAGCATTTCCGACCACATCGTCGTGATCAACCAGGGCACGCCTCTGGCCAACGGCACGCCGGAACAGATCCGCGACAATCCTGAAGTGATCAAAGCCTACCTGGGGGAAGCGTAAATGCTGCAGTTCGAAAACGTTTCCACCTTCTACGGCAAGATCCAGGCCCTGCACAGCGTCAACGTCGAAGTCCGCCAGGGCGAGATCGTGACCCTGATCGGCGCCAACGGTGCCGGCAAATCCACGCTCTTGATGACCCTGTGCGGTTCGCCTCGCGCCCACAGCGGCAGCATCCGCTACATGGGTGAGGAACTGGTCGGGCAGGATTCTTCGCAGATCATGCGCAAGAGCATTGCCGTGGTGCCGGAAGGTCGTCGGGTGTTTTCCCGCCTGACCGTGGAAGAAAACCTCTCCATGGGTGGTTTCTTCACCGCCAAAGGCGACTATCAGGAACAGATGGACAAGGTTCTCGGACTTTTCCCACGCCTGAAAGAGCGCTTCAGCCAGCGTGGCGGCACCATGTCCGGCGGCGAACAGCAAATGCTCGCCATCGGCCGTGCGCTGATGAGCAAACCCAAGCTGCTGCTGCTCGACGAGCCTTCGCTAGGCCTGGCCCCGATCATCATCCAGCAGATCTTCGATATCATCGAACAGCTGCGCAAGGACGGTGTGACGGTGTTCCTGGTTGAACAGAACGCCAACCAGGCCCTGAAAATCGCTGACCGCGCCTACGTGCTGGAAAACGGCCGGGTGGTGATGACAGGTACCGGTGAAGCGCTGCTGACTGATCCGAAAGTGCGTGATGCGTACTTGGGCGGTTAAGTCTTAGCGGTAAACAAGAAACGGCCTTTGCGGGCCGTTTTTTTATGCCCACCAAACTTCAACAACGACATTGCCCCCCTGTAGGAGCGAGCATGCTCGCGATGGAGGCCCGGGCACCGCGGGCTTCAAACAGCCCGCGTTTTCGTGAACGTCCATCGCGAACATGCTCGCTCCTACAGGGGGCGCGTGATGATTTAGAGCCGATCCAGCGCCTCCCCGCTGCGCTTGAACCACCCAATCAAATAGTCTGCCAGCACCTGCGTCCGCTTGGGCAACCCACCCTGATACGGATGTACCAGATACATCGGCATGCTCCGTGTCTGATAATCACGCAGAAGCCAGCGCAAACGCCGGTCAGCCAACTCCGCCGGCAACAGGTAGGACGGCAACCGGGCAATGCCGGCACCGGCCAGTGCGGCTTTTTTCAGCAAGCTGTAATGATTACTGGCAAACGGCCCGGAGACCCGCACACGCAGTAATTCGTGCTGCTGGTGATACAGCCATTCTTCGCGACCGCTGTAATGGCTGTTGAGCAAGCATCGGTGCTCGGCCAATGCCTGGGGGGTCTGTGGCTCACCGTATTGCTCCAGATACGCCGGGCTGGCGCAGGTCACTTCGTGCCAGGCCAACAGTGGGCGCGCCACCAGTCGCTGGTCCATCGCCACATCGGACCGGATCGCCAGATCGAAGCCGTCGCGGGACAGATCACGGTAACTGTTGTTGAGCTCCAGCTCGATCTGCACTTCGGGATACCGGGCGGAGAACTCCAGCAACAAGCCATCGAAGAAGGTTTCCCCTAGCGACACTGGAACCGTCATCCGCACAGGGCCGGCCATGTCGTCCTTCAGGCGTGCCAGGGCCTGACGCGCGCGTTCGACTTGCACCGCCAGCGCCTGGGCCTGGGGCAACAACGCAGCGCCCGCCGCCGTCAGGCTCAAGCGCCGCGTGGTGCGCTGCAGCAGGACCACGGAAAACTGCGCTTCCAACTGGCTGATGCGCTTGGACAACTGGCCCTTGCTGCAACCCAATTGCTGCGCCGCCAGGGTAAAACTCCCCGCTTCGATCAACACCGCGAACGCTGCCAGGTCATCCATCTCGCTCATGGATTGTTTCCATTTGAAAACCAAAGGTTGCCTATTAGTGCGCTTATCCGCAGAAAAAACCACTCTAAACTGAAGCCTCATTCAACCCATACGAGGATCGGCCAGCATGAAAATTCTTTTGATCGGCGCAAGCGGCACCATCGGTTCGGCCGTCGACAAGGAACTGTCCCAGCGCCACGAGATCATCCGCATTGGCCGCAGCAGCGGTGATTTCCAGGTGGATATCAGTGACAGCACGTCGATACGCCAGCTGTTCGAACAGACCGGCAAATTCGATGCACTGGTGTGCGCCGCCGGCAACGTGACCTTCGCGCCATTGGCCGAAATGTCCGAAGAGAGTTTTGCCCTCGGCCTCAAAGACAAACTGATGGGCCAGGTCAACCTGGTGTTGATTGGCCGCGAGTTCGCCAATGACGGTGCATCGTTCACGCTCACCACCGGCGTACTCAGCCATGACCCGATCCGCAGCGGCGCGTCGGCAGCGCTGGTCAACGGTGCGCTGGACAGTTTTGTCCGCGCTGCCGCCATCGAGCTGCCACGCGGCCTGCGAGTGAACTCGATCAGCCCGACCGTCCTCGTCGAAGCCATGGGTAGCTATGCCCCCTATTTCCGTGGCTACAAGCCGGTTCCTGCTGAGGATGTGGCATTGGCCTACGCCAAAAGCGTCGAAGGCTTGCAGACAGGTCAGACCTTTCATGTCGGCTAAACCGACACAAAACCGGTAGGAGCAAAGCTTGCTCGCGATGGCGTCCTTGAAATCGCCATCGCGAGCAAGCTTTGCTCCTACGGGGTAATTAACAAGCATTGTCAGGGTTGTGATGAACGGTCAGTCTGAGTAACGTGGCGGCACTTGTCAGGAGACCCCAAGATGCGTGCTGCCCGTTCCTTAGTCCTCGTTGCCCTTCTTCCGTTGTTCGCCGCCTGTCAGTTGTTCGATGGCTCGCGTGAAAGCGCTTCCCACGTAGGCCAGACCCGCATGCAGGGCCAGATGAGCGCAGCCGACGGCAAGCTGTTGTTCCAGCCATGCGGCGAGCAGAAACGTTATGTGGTCAACGACACGGGCGGTACCAGCGTCCTGCAACAGGCCGCGAGCCTGGCCGATGCCCAGGGCAAACTGTTTGCCGATGTGCGCGGGCGGATCGTTTCCGGTTCCGGCGACGGGCAACTGGACCTCGAACAGCTGTACCGCGTCGAGCGTTCGAGCAATGCCTGTGCCGATCCCGACTTCAAAAAGCTGATCCTGCGCGCCGCCGGCCATGCCCCCGAGTGGAGCGTGAGAGTCACCAGCAAAGGCATGGTCCTCGAACGCGCAGGCCAGGCGCCATTGGCCGTGCCCTACGTCGAAGAGCAATTGGGCGAAGGCCGCTTCAACCTCAGCACCGAAGCCAATAACCAGCACATCGAACTGTGGGTCGCTCCACAACGCTGCATCGACAACAGTACGGGCAGCCTGCAGCACATGAGTGCCGAACTGCGCATCGATGGCAAGGTACAGCGCGGTTGCGGGTATTTCGGCGGATCGCGCGACGACTGATCGTTTAAGCCTCACGGGCCTGCGCCTTTGGGGCTTATAATCGCCGGTTTGAAACGCCCTGGCGCAGTTGTGCGCCCCGCGAACCGGACCATGCCATGTTACGAATCACCGAACTCAAGCTGCCGATCGACCATCCCGATGAGGACCTGCGCCCTGCCATCCTGCAGCGACTGGGCATCACCAGCGACGACTTGCTCGACTTCACCTTGTTCAAGCGCAGCTACGATGCGCGTAAAAAGTCCTCCGAACTGTGCTTCATCTACACCATCGACCTCGAAGTTCGCGATGAGGCGGCGGTGCTGCACAGGTTCGCCGATGACCGTAACGTCAATGTGGCACCGGATGTCAGCTACAAGGCAGTCGGCCAGGCACCGGCCGACCTGAGCGCGCGCCCGATCGTCGTCGGGTTCGGTCCCTGCGGGATTTTCGCCGGGCTGTTGCTGGCACAAATGGGCTTCAAGCCGATCATCCTCGAGCGCGGCACCGAAGTGCGCCAGCGCACCAAGGACACCTGGGGCCTGTGGCGTAAAAGCGTGCTCAACCCCGAGTCCAACGTGCAATTCGGTGAAGGCGGCGCCGGGACGTTCTCCGATGGCAAGCTCTACAGTCAGATCAAGGATCCGAAGTTCATCGGTCGCAAGGTCCTGCACGAATTCGTCAAGGCCGGTGCACCGGAAGAAATTCTCTACGTCAGCAAACCGCACATCGGCACGTTCCGCCTCACCGGCGTTGTGGAAAACATGCGTGAGCAGATTCGCGCCCTCGGCGGCGAAGTGCGCTTCCAGCAGCGGGTTACCGATGTGTTGATCGAGGACGGCCAACTGGTTGGCGTCGAACTCAACGGCGGCGAGCAGATCCACTCGAAACACGTGATCCTGGCCCTCGGCCACAGCGCCCGGGACACCTTCCGCATGCTGCACGGCCGCGGCGTGTTCATGGAAGCCAAGCCGTTCTCGGTAGGTTTCCGCATCGAGCACCCGCAGTCGCTGATCGACCGCGCGCGCCTGGGGAAGTACGCCGGCCACCCGAAACTCGGCGCCGCCGACTACAAACTGGTGCACCACGCCAAGAATGGCCGTTCCGTCTACAGCTTCTGCATGTGCCCGGGCGGCACGGTGGTGGCGGCCACGTCCGAGCCGAACCGTGTGGTCACCAATGGCATGAGCCAGTACTCGCGTAACGAGCGCAACGCCAACTCCGGGATCGTTGTCGGGATTACCCCGGAAGTCGATTACCCGGGCGGCCCGCTGGCCGGTATCGAGTTGCAGGAACGCCTGGAATCCCACGCCTTTGTGCTCGGTGGCAGCAACTACGAGGCACCGGCGCAACTGGTCGGCGATTTTATCGCCGGCAAGCCGTCCACCGAGTTGGGCAGCGTTGAACCGTCCTACAAGCCGGGCGTTGCCCTGGGTGACCTGGCGTTGGCCTTGCCCGCCTTCGCCATCGAAGCGATTCGCGAAGCCTTGCCGGCATTCGAGAAACAGATTCGCGGTTACTCGCTGCACGATGCCGTGTTGACCGGGATCGAGACCCGCACTTCGTCACCGCTGCGCATCACCCGCAACGAGTCGATGCAAAGCCTGAACGTCAAGGGCTTGTTCCCGGCCGGTGAAGGCGCGGGTTATGCGGGCGGGATTTTGTCGGCGGGTGTGGATGGCATTCGCATTGCGGAAGCGGTGGCGCGGGATATCCTGGGCCTGCAAACCTGATACGCGACACCTGAAACTACGCAAAACCTGTGGGAGCGAGCCTGCTCGCGAAGGCGGATTAACACTCAACAGAGATGTTGACTGATCTACCGCTTTCGCGAGCAGGCTCGCTCCCACAGTGATTTCTGCGCCTGATGAATTCAGATATTGGCGCGCAACACGCTCGCCGGCAGCGGCTCGCCGCGCTCGACCGTCGCTGCCACCGCATCGATCAACCCGCTCAACTCATACCCCTCGGCCTTGAGCCACGCCTGATCGTAATACGTCGTGGCATAGCGCTCGCCGCTGTCGCACAGAATCGCCACGATCGACCCCTCCTCCCCCGCTGCCGCCATCTGCTGCGCCGCCATCAAGGCGCCGATCAGGTTGGTCCCGCTCGATCCGCCGACGTGACGCCCCAGCCGTGCGGCCAGGTAATGCATGGCTGCCAGCGACAACGCGTCCGGTACCTTGACCATCGCATCGATGACCTTGGGCAGGAATGACGCTTCCACCCGGGGCCGACCAATGCCTTCGACCCGCGAACCGTGATCCAGGCGCAGACTGGCATCGCCGGTCTGGTAGTAATCGAAAAACACCGAGCGCTCGGCATCGGCACACAACACGCGGGTGGCGTATTGGCGATAACGCACGTAACGCCCCAGGGTCGCCGTCGTGCCCCCGGTACCGGGGCTGGACACCAGCCAGCTCGGCTCCGGGTGCGTTTCGAAGCGCATCTGCTGGAAGATCGATTCGGCGATGTTGTTGTTCGCCCGCCAGTCGGTCGCACGCTCGGCGTAGGTGAACTGGTCGATGAAGTGCCCATCGTGTTCGCGCGCCAGGCGTTCGGACTCGGCGTAAATCTGCGTAGGGTCCGCGACCAGATGCGTATGCCCGCCATAGAAAGCGATTTGCGCGATCTTCTCCCTCGACGTGGTAGCCGGCACTACGGCAATGAACGGCACCCCCAGCAAACGCGCGAAGTACGCCTCTGAAATCGCCGTCGACCCGCTGGACGCCTCGATCACCGGCGCACCGGGCTTGAGCCAGCCATTGCACAGCGCATACAGGAACAGCGACCGTGCCAGGCGATGTTTCAGGCTGCCGGTGGGATGGCTCGACTCATCCTTGAAGTACAACTCGATGCCCGCAAAACCTGGCAGAGACAAGGGGATCAGGTGAGTGTCGGCGCTGCGCTGGAAATCGGCTTCGATGATCCGGATGGCTTCGCGGGACCACTGTCGGTTGTCGCTCATGGTGGTTATCTCGATGGATCAGGCACTAGGCGGCCTTGTCACAAGCCTCAACCTGCAAGCTTAGGAAAAATCCTACATCCAGCACAGATACAGCTGAGTTCCAATACGTCCGGCAACTGCTAGGCTCAGGTCCTTGCCGCAGAATCGCGCTGTTACGACATATAACAAAAAAGAATATAACTTTTGTTTTAACAACTAACGGTACGGGTTAGGGTGTGCCACCTTTTGACTTTATCGATGGAGAGCGACTTTGCCTCTGCGTAGCACGTTCACGCGTTTCTTTCAGCTGGAAGCTGCCAGCGGTCTGTTATTGATCGCCGCGGCTGTCCTCGCGTTGATCATCAACAACTCCCCGCTGTCGTGGCTTTACAACGGCCTGCTGGAAACCCCCGTCGTCGCCCAGGTCGGCGCGCTGAAAATCGCCAAGCCGCTGCTGCTGTGGATCAACGACGGGCTGATGGCGATGTTCTTCCTGTTGATCGGGCTGGAGGTCAAGCGCGAGGTCCTCGACGGGCAACTGTCCAAGCCGTCGCAGATCGTCCTGCCCGGCGCGGCCGCCATTGGCGGCATGGTAGTGCCAGCGCTGATCTACTGGTTCCTCAACCGTGACAACCCACCGGCCCTGAACGGCTGGGCGATCCCGACTGCCACCGACATCGCTTTCGCGCTGGGTGTACTGGCGCTGTTGGGCAAGCGCGTGCCGGTGTCACTGAAGTTGTTCCTGATGACCCTGGCGATCATCGACGACCTCGGCGCCATCGTCATCATCGCGATTTTCTATTCCGGCGCGCTGTCGACCCTGTCCCTGGCACTGGCCGCAGCCTGCATCGCGGCGCTGATCGGGATGAACCGGCTCGGCGTGGTGAAGCTCGGACCGTACATGATCATTGGCCTGATCCTCTGGGTCTGCGTGCTCAAGAGCGGTGTGCATGCCACGCTGGCGGGTGTGACCCTGGCTTTCTGCATCCCGTTGCGCACGAAAAACGCCGAACCGTCGCCCCTGCTGTCACTGGAACACGCGCTGCACCCCTGGGTGGCCTACGGCATCCTGCCGCTGTTCGCCTTCGCCAACGCCGGCCTGTCCCTGAGTGGCGTGACCGCCGAGAGCTTCACCCATGACGTGCCAATGGGCATCGCGATCGGCCTGCTGCTGGGCAAGACCGTCGGCGTGTACGGCCTGACCTGGCTGGCGGTGAAAACCGGCATCGCCGCCCTGCCCCAGGGTGCCAATTGGGGCCAGGTGTTGGGTGTGGCGATTCTCTGCGGCATCGGCTTCACCATGAGCCTGTTCGTCGGTTCGCTGGCCTTTGAGCCGGGCGTGAGTGACTACGCGGGGATGGATCGGATGGGGATTCTGACCGGATCAATACTGGCGGCATTGATTGGCTATGCCGTGACGGCGGCGGCGAGTCGCAAGTCTGTGCTGCAGGCTGCGTAGCCCCGAACGGCGCAACAACTTCCATTGCCGGAAACTTTGTAGGAGCGAGCATGCTCGCGAAAAACGCAAGAACGACACGGGCCATCTGACGCCCCGCGTCATCGTTGACGTCCATCGCGAGCAAGCTCGCTCCTACAATGGCCAGCTTTCGCACAACGCTATCGGATTCTTCCTACGATCTTTAAGGATGCTGCCTGCATAAATCTCCAAGCCTTTCTCGATAACTTTGCGATTCATGACTCGTGCCTTTTGCCTTGTGCAAGCAGGGTCATATTCAGTAATTTTGGAGAGGGTTATGGTGCTTCGTCAGGAACTAATGCCCCCGCATCTTTGCGAAACCAAGGTTGCTCGCCTTGCAGACCTGGCTGCCGAAATTGATGGCGCAGATCAGGATCGAACCAGGAATCAGTTGGCTGAATTCAATCGAGAGGCCAGGACCCATCTGACCTTTCTCGACTTTCAAGGCATTTACGGAGCCCTGGATCATGACACATGGGTTCGCCAGATCCTGGCTGGTCCTTATGAACGACGTCTGAAGGATATCTCCCAATCTGAACTGATCGAAATGGCTCGAAGAGTCATGGATGCCGATAGCCCGGAACACGCCACCGACTTCTGGCTGGAAATGCTGGCGCTCAATATTCCAGATGCTCGCATTTCCGATCTTTTTTTCTGGCCAGGCGAATATTTTGGCGATGGGGACAACTCTCGAGAATTGACACCGGAACAGATAATTGAAACTGCCCTGAAGAATAGCGATTTGAGAGCTTGATGCTGGAAACCGGCCCTAAAAAAACCCCGATCCAGTCACCTGGCCGGGGTTTTCTTTTACCCGTACTCCCGCTTAGTGCGAAACGCGGCTGGTGCCATCAACCGTGGCAATGCGCACGCGCTCGCCGACACGGAACACTTCGTTCTCCTGAACCTGTTGCACGTAGGCGCGCATGCTGCCGTCGTCTTCGCGCACGGTGATTTCCACGCCCTGGGTGCGGGTCAGGCCTTCTTCGGTAGCCGAGCCCAGCAGTCCGCCGGCAACTGCACCGATGACCGCTGCGACGATACTGCCGCGGCCGCCGCCGATGGCACTACCGCCGACACCGCCGACTACTGCACCCGCAGCACCGCCAATCGGCGTTTTGGTACCTTCGATTTTCACCGGTCGCAGGGCTTCGATGGTACCCATGCGAATCGTCTGCACGCGACGCGCTTCGTCACGGGAATAGGAGTCACCGGTCAAGCTCGATTGGCAGCCAGTGAGCAACATCGCCATGGTGGAAAAGCAAGCAACCAGCAGAACAGACTTACGCATAGCATCAACTCCAAAGGACATGTAACCATTAAACTCCGCAGCTTGGCGACTGTCACGGCCTTGCCCGGATAAAATTGCTTCGATTCAGGCTTCGTACAGGCCCGTTCACGAACTCACCACCCAGAAGCGGCCTGTTCGCAAAACTGCGCAACTGACCAGGGATCTGCATGGATTACTTTATCATTGTCGTCACTACCGCCGCTGGACTGTACTTCCATGGATGGCTGTACGTACGGATCAGACGCTGGATGGACCGGGACCTGGCGTTGGCGCTGGCCGGCAAGGACGAGCAGAAAAAAGCGTTCATGCTCGAACAGTTGGCGAGCGCTCAGGCGCAGAAAATCAAGCGACGAGACCTGCCACAGTGGCTTGAGGCCGCAGCGGCAGGGTATCCCGAGCGGTAGACTGCTTAAGGCGCCAGGCGTTCAAGAATCCAGCTGGCGCCCTGCAGGCGATAGTTGAGCCGGTCGTGCAGACGGCTTGGACGGCCCTGCCAGAACTCGATGCGCTCTGGCAGCAGGCGATAACCGCCCCAATGTTCAGGGCAGTGAGGTTGGGCATCGCTGAAACGTTGCTCGGTATCCTTGAGCAGCGACTCCAGTTCACTGCGATCGGCTATTACCCGGCTCTGCGGCGAAGCCCAGGCACCGAGGCGGCTGCCCAGTGGGCGCACCTGATAGTACGCGTCGGACTCCTCGGCAGTAACCTTCACCACCCGACCTTCAATCCGTACCTGACGCTCCAGTGTCGGCCAGAAAAACGTCATGGCCGCGAATGGATTCGCCACCAGCTGCTGGCCTTTGGCGCTGTCGTAGTTGGTGAAGAAGGTGAAGCCCTGCGCATCCAGGCCCTTGAGCAGCAGAATGCGGCAATGCGGCCGACCGTCCTGGTCGACAGTGGCCAAGGTCATGGCATTGGCCTCCACCGGTGCCTGTTCGGTTTTCACCGCGTCGGCAAACCATTGGTGGAACAGCGCAAACGGCTCCGCCGGGGCTTGCGCCTCGGTCAGGCCATCACGGGTGTAATCGCGGCGCATATCAGCCAGGGCCTTGGTCATGGCGCATTCCTTTTGGTTAACGAATCACTTCTTTGTGGTATCGGTGGTGACCTTCGTCGCGTCGGCAGCCGCTTTGGCCGGTGCAGTCTTTTTCGCTGGCGTCGCGGTTTTAGCCGGTGCCTTCTTGGCTGGAGCTTTGGCGGCTTTCTTGGCCGGCGCTTTTTTCGCGACCGATGCAGCCGCTTTCTTCGCGTCGCTTGGTGCTGGAGTCACAGGCTTGGCAACCGGTTTGATGTCCTGGGCCGCGACCGCGCGCACAGGTGCCGGGGCCGGCATGTTGTACTTGCTAAGCAAGGCGACCATGGTGTTTTGCGGTGTTACCAACAGCTCCACCCGACGGTTCAAGGCACGGCCTTCAACGCTGTCGTTGGCGGCACGCGGGGCTTCGCCGCCCATGCCGCGCAGCATCAGGCGATCACGCTGCAGACCGCTGAGACGGAAGATCGCAGCCACCGATTGCGCACGCTCCTGGCTCAACTTGACGTTGGCCGGCGCTGCGCCCGAAGTATCACTGTGGCCGAGTACCAGCACGGCAGTCTTCGGGTCGGCTTCAAGGATTTTCGCGACGCGAGTGAACGGGCCGAGCGTCACCGGCAGCAGCATGGCCGGGCGGTCCGGGTTGAACGAGCCATCTACCGGCGCGATCACCACCAATACGTTTTCACGGCGTTCGAGTTGCAGGTTGCTATCTTTGATCGCTGCGCGCAGACGCGGTTCGTAGTCGTCGAGCCAGGCTTGGGTGACTTTCGGATCCGGCATCGGCACGGCTTTGGCAGTGCTCTGCTCTTTGCCGCCGAACGGCCACCACCACTTGCCACCCGCATCGGCCTCAGCCTTGGCCTTGGCCACTTCGACCGGTTTGGCCTCAGGCTTTACCTCTGGTTTTTTATCGCGCACTTCCTCGGAGCCGAACGGCCAGTACCAAGGGCTGGAACTTTCAGTCTTGGCAACCGGCGCGACAACCGGTTTTACCGGTGCCGGGGCTGGAACCGGTTCCTTGGCGGCGACTTTGTCGGAAGACCCGAACGGCCACCAACTGCCGCCGTCTGTATCATTTTTAGGAGTCTGTGCGCAACCGGTTATAGCGAAGCACAGTGCCAAGGCGAGGGTGGGTTTGGTTGACATTGGATATCCACAAAAATGAAGTAATAAAAAATCTGGCCGGATCGGCCCGCATAAACAGACGCTTGGAAACTGAAAAGGCTGTCGGGTTCCAGCTCCGGAACCCTTGAGCGTGATTTACAGACAAGTGGCCAGTACCCGCACAAGCTTTTGTGCGCGCGGATCCATCAAGACGTACGGCCCCAGGGTATTTGTCACAAATCCGAACGCCACATCATGCTCGGGGTCAGCGAAACCAACGGAACCGCCAGCGCCGGGATGCCCGAACGCTCGCGCGCCCAGACCGAAGGTCGCATTGGGCACATCCGGTTGATCGAGCATGCAGCCCAGGCCGAAGCGGGTTCGAGTCAACAGCGTCTTGTCCTCGCCAAGGCTGTGTTCGCGGGTCAGTTCGTCGAGCAACTCGCCTTCCAGCAGGCTGCCATCGAGCAACCCTGCGTAAAACCCGGCCAGGCTACGGGCATTGCCGTGGCCATTGGCCGCCGGCTGCTGCATGCGCCGCCATTCCGGCTTGTTGGTGCTGGTCAGCACCGAGGGTGGATTGGTGAAAGCGCGGGTGGTCATGGCCGTTGGCTCACGCATGGTCACTTGCAGCAGACGCTGGGCCGCCGCATCGCCGACATTGCCCTTGCCGCGGGCAATGTGCGCCACGCGATGGAACTCTTCATCAGCCAGGCCGACGTGAAAATCCAGGCCCAAAGGCTTGGCAACCCGCGCCACGATGGATTCACCGGGTCCACGGCCGTCAGCACGGCACAGCAACTCGCCGACCAGCCAGCCATAAGTGATTGCCGCATAACCGTGGCCTTCACCTGGCGTCCACCACGGTGTTTCGGCGGCCAGGGCCTCGACCATGGTTTGCCAGTCGTAAAGCGCTTCGGGAGCCAGCAACTCGCGCAACGCCGGCAGCCCGGCCTGATGGCAAAGCAGCTGGCGCAGGGTGACCGATTCTTTGCCAGCGGCGGCGAATTCAGGCCAGTAGCGGGCCACCGGGGCATCCAGTTGCAACTTGCCTTCGGCCACCAGTTGCAGGGCGGTGACGGCGGTAAAGGTCTTGGTGCAAGAGAACAGGTTGGCGATGGTGTCGCTGTGCCAGGCTTCGGCCCCGTCCTTGTCGGCGGTGCCGGACCACAGGTCGAGGACGGTTTCGCCGCCGATCTGGATGCACAACGCGGCGCCACGCTCCTGAGGATCGTCGAACAGCGCCGCGAACGCTTCACGCACTGCCTCGAACTTAAGCTCGTAATGACCCTGAATCTGCACCCGCTCCTCCCGGAAACGTTCTGTAAAGTGGCCAGCATTGTTCCAGCCCTTGGGGGTTTTGGGAACAGGGGCGGGCTGGGCGGTCAATCACTCGTGGAAGTGATCTGAAATTTTGGATGTCTGTTCAGACGCCTTCGCGAGCAGGCTCGCTCCCACAGGGATCGGACTCAATGTCCTTCGCCGGAATGCCCACCCGCGCCCTTCCCCATGCCTTTGCCGGCCTCGGCCTTTCGCCCGCCCTCGGCGTCGTGGCTCGCTTTGTCGACCTCGGCTGCGGCCTTCTCGGCCTCTTTCCCCAACTGATCGAGCGCCCCCAGATTGCTCTTGCGCACGCTGTCGACAAAGCCCTGGAACGGCAGATCGGTAATCCCCACCAGACCAAAGTGACCATTTTCGCCATCCAGCAGGCGCCCGGTCACGGGTTGGTCGAGGTATTGGAACCAGTGCACCCCGACAATCGAAGGTTCGCCCAGCGCCTGTTTCAGGAAGTTCACGTAGGCCGGGCCACGGTCTTCTTCCTTCGCCAGTTGGGTCACGCCGCCCCAGAAGGGGCCGCGATCGGTCGAGCCGAAGTTGAATTCGGTGATCAGCACCGGTTTGTCGAGGCTGCGCAGTTTGGCGAAGTCGTAACCGTCCTGCGGTTGCAAGGTGTACATGTTGAAGCTCAGGACGTCGCAATACTGCGCACAGGACTCAACGGCTTCGGGGGTGCTGATGGCAAACCGGCCACCGAGCAACAGCTGGTTCGGCGCGTGCCACTTGAGCGAGTCGGAAATAGTCTTGAAGTAAGTGTCGGCGAAGACCTTCTGGAAATATTTGAAGTCAGCCTCGATTTCCGGGTGTTCGGCGCTCGGCAGAGGCGGCACGAAGCCCGGGTCTTCCATCAGCTCCCAGGCTGGCAGATCGATTCCCCAGGCTTTCGACAAGCCCGCCTGGTTGCGGTATTTGTCGCGCAATTGCTTGAGGAACGCGCGCTTGGCCGGCACGTCGGTGGTCATTTTCAAGGTGCCGTACGCGAGCGCGTAACGGGCTTTCGGGTCATCGCCGGGACCGGCCCAGGCCAGTTCGTTGTCGGCGAAGTAGCCGATCAGCCATGGATCGTCGCGGTGGTCGCGGGCGGCGATAGCCACCGCGCGTTCGGTCGCCATGGCGAAACGCGGGTCGAACGGGTCGGGCATCCCGCCCCACC
Organism: Pseudomonas sp. LBUM1649; assembly: GCF_059716155.1. Taxonomy (NCBI): domain Bacteria; kingdom Pseudomonadati; phylum Pseudomonadota; class Gammaproteobacteria; order Pseudomonadales; family Pseudomonadaceae; genus Pseudomonas; species Pseudomonas sp. LBUM1649. Next base: position 1,397,714 of record NZ_CP166807.1, on the reverse strand, counting down.
AGTCGCTGCCGGTGCTGATGCTGGCGTAATCGCCGACGATCGACAGCGGCAAGGTGTATGGCATGCGTTCAGCGTCACCCAGTGTCGGTGCGCTCCAGTTGCCGAGGGTGTTGAAGCCCCAGGCTTGCAGGCGATCGAGGGTATGGCGGGTCCAGCGTTGCTCATCAAACGTCGTTTTGCACGGCTCGGCAGGTGTTGGCTCGGCAGGTTTTGGCTCAGCCGCGCTCGCCACTGTCGCATCGACGACGCCGGACTTGGCGGCTTCAGCAACGCCAGCCTTGGTGTCGCTGCCCAGCGCACAAGGGTCGCCATAAAGGCGCTGCAGATTGGCACCGTAAAAGTCATACCACTGCCCAAAATTGAAGCCCCGGCCCTGATCGACACCATTACCACCGCGGTTGTCGCCTTCACCGAAGTGATTGGCCAGCGGTTCGTCAGCCTTGGGCAGGGATTCGAACATCCATTCACGACCGGCGATATAGGTCTGGTTGACGTCCGCCGTAACGGTATTGACCCCCAGCGAGTAGAACGGATGCCCTTGCGGCGTCACCAGGTACCAGCGGCCGTCGCGTTTCTCACTGCGGAAAAAGCCGCTGGCCTTGAACGTCGGCCCGTTGGTCCACCCGCCGAACTTGTCCAGGGAGGACTTTTCGCGCTCACTCAGCCAGGTTTTCAGCTGCTGTTGTTCCTTGGCGGCGGCGCTTTTCAGTTGTTCGTCGCTGCTGACCTTTTCTGGCCATTTGGCCCGGGTCGATTGACCATAAGCGTCCACCAGCCCGCCATAGACGGTTTGGGTCACCCCTTCGCCGTCCTGCACACCAAAGCGCTCAAGCAGAATGCTCTGGGCGACTTTCGGTTGATCCATGGACAAGCTGACCGACACCACCTGGCTACGGTTCAGCTCACCGGCACTGCTGGCCAGCAAAACGCGCTGACCGTCGATCGTCATCGGCATTGGCGGACCCGCCTTCATGCCTTGGCTCAGCGACGAAGTCGGCTGCAATGGCACCAACAGGGTCTGCGCCGGGCCGGCGGGAAGATCGACGCGACTGACCAATGTCTTGCCGTCGTTGCTCTGGATCGTCACGTACAAGGTCACGGCCCAGTTCATCGCGCTCTGGATCCGCAGGCTCATGACCCCCGACTGCGACCAGTCCCACGCCCCGGTCTGCGGGGACAGGCGCAGGGTTGGCCGGGTAACCGGGTTGAACGTCACCCGGCGCAGCACTTCGCCTTCGGGCGTCTGTTCGGCGTTGGACTGCGGCAGGCTGGCGTCCTGGGTCGCCACCTGGACCACGTCGGCGGGGCGCACAAAGTTGAACAGCGTCTGTTGGCCTGCGGGTGCGGCCAGCAAGGGCGTTGCGAACAACAGAGCAAGAACGGCAGGTAGCGAACTGCGAATCATGAGAACGGAATTCTCCCTAACGACCCGGATGGGCCAATGGAAAAGCGATGGTAGAGAGATAGACAACGCGGTGGGCAAAACTGCCCACCGGTTTATCAGGAAATTTCACGACGGAAGGGAGGCAACGCATTGAGGATCGCCTTGCCATAGCGCTGGGTGACCAGGCGCCGATCGAGCAAGGTGATGGTGCCGCGGTCCTCTTCGGTGCGCAGCAGGCGACCGCAGGCCTGGACCAGTTTCAGCGAGGCATCCGGAACCGAAATTTCCATGAATGGATTGCCACCACGGGCCTCGATCCATTCGGCCAATGCCGCTTCGACCGGGTCATCAGGTACCGAGAACGGAATCTTGGCGATCACCACGTGCTCGCAGTACGCGCCGGGCAAGTCGACCCCTTCGGCAAAACTCGCCAGGCCGAACAGCACGCTGGAATCACCGCCATCGACCCGCGCCTTGTGTTTGTTCAGGGTTTCCTGTTTCGACAGGTTGCCTTGAATGAACACTTGCTTGCGCCAGTCACGGTCCAGGCCGTCGAACACGTCCTGCATCTGCTTGCGCGAGGAAAACAGCACCAGCGTGCCCCTTGAGCCTTCGACCAGCTCCGGCAGATCGCGGATGATCGCGGCGGTATGGGCCGCCGCATCCCGCGGATCAGCGTTCAGGTTCGGCACCCGCAACACACCGGCGTCGGCGTGATGGAAAGGGCTCGGCACCACGGCGGTCACGGCTTTTTTCGGCAGGCCGGCGCGCATGCGGAAGCGGTCGAAGGTACCCAGGGCCGTCAATGTTGCCGAAGTCACCAGCGCGCCATAGGCCACGTTCCACAGGTTGCGCCGGAGCATTTCCGCCGCCAGGATGGGACTGGCGTTGACCTCGATATCGAACAGCGAGCCACTTTCCGCCAGGGTCAGCCAGCGCGCCATGGGCGGGTTGTCTTCCGGGTCTTCAGCGGTGAAAGCGACCCACAATTCCCAGTTGCCGGAAGAACGCGACAACAGGCTGCCGAACAGCGGATACCACTCTTCGGCCTGGTTACTGGCGATCCCGATATTGACCTCGCCGTCCATGCCTTCCTTGAGCAATTCAGTGAGACGGGTAAACAGGTCAGTCAGGCGCGCAAAGGCTTTCTTCAGTTCGATGCCCATTTCGCGCATGTGCTCGGGAATCACCCCTCCGACAAATCGGTGACGCGGCCGCTCGCGGCCCTCGACGTCTTCGCCGGGTTTGAAATCGGCGGCCTGCTCGCAGGCAGTGAACATGAACTGCTGCTGGGTCTTGATCTCCCGCGCCAGCTCCGGCACCTGTTCGATCAGCTTGCCCAGATCGCCAGGCAGCGGGTGTTGGGCCAGCAGTTTGGTGAGGTTCTTGGCGGTGGTTTCCAGCCAGTCGGCGGTGGAGCGCAGGCGCGTGTAATGGGCGAAGTGACCGATGGCCTTGTCCGGCAGGTGATGGCCTTCGTCGAACACGTAGATCGTGTCGCGCGGATCGGGCAGCACGGCACCGCCACCCAGTGCCAGGTCGGCCAGGACCATGTCGTGGTTGGTAACGATCACATCGACCTTGCCCATGCCTTCGCGGGCCTTGTAGAAGGCGCACTGGCCGAAGTTCGGGCAATGGCGGTTGGTGCACTGGCTGTGATCGGTGGTCAGGCGCGCCCAGTCGGCGTCCTCCAGGGCGGTGGACCAGCTGTCGCGGTCACCGTCCCACTTATTGCCGGCGAGTTTCTCGATCATGCTGGTAAACAGCTTCTGACTGGCCTCGTCGACCTCGATCTTGAAGCCTTCTTCTTCGAACAACTGCGCGGTGGCGGTTTGTGCGTGACCTTCCTGGAGCAACATGTCGAGCTTGGACAAGCACATGTAGCGCCCACGCCCTTTGGCCAGCGCGAAGCTGAAATTCAGCCCGCTGTTGCGCATCAGGTCGGGCAGATCCTTGTAGACGATCTGCTCTTGCAAGGCGACGGTGGCTGTGGCGATCACCAGGCGTTTGCCAGCCGCCTTGGCCGTGGGGATGGCCGCCAGGCTGTAGGCCACGGTCTTGCCGGTACCGGTGCCGGCTTCCACCGCGACAATCGCGGGGTCGCCACTGCGCCGGCCTTCGTCGTCGGTGTCGATGTCACCGAGGACCTTGGCGATTTCGGCGATCATCAGGCGTTGGCCGTAGCGCGGCTTGAGGCTCTTGGCTTCAAGAAAACGCGAATAGGCGCCCTGGATCGTGGTTTTGAGTTCGGTGCTGATCATGGATTGTCGGGCGCAAAAAACGCTGGATAAATTTTCAGTGGTTCGGTTCGGTCGCTATCATACCCCGCTAATTAATCCCGCGCAGAACGGAGTATCCCCATGACCGCTTTTAGCCTCGTTTATAGCCTGCATGTCCTCGCCGCACTGGTGTGGGTCGGCGGCATGTTTTTCGCCTGGATGGTCTTGCGCCCCGCGGCTTTGAAGGCACTGGAAGGCCCTGCCCGGCTGAAGCTCTGGCTAGAAGTGTTTCAGGGTTTTTTTCGTTGGGTCTGGGTCGCGGTGGTGCTGTTGCCGATCAGCGGTGTCGGCATGATTCATTTGCAATACACCGGTTTTGAAACCGCGCCGCGCTACGTGCAAGTGATGATGGGGTTGTACGTGGTGATGACCGCGTTGTTTATCCGGATCCAGGCGTTGATGTTGCCGGAGTTGCGCACCGCGGTGACGGCTCAGGATTGGCCGGCGGGGGCTGCGGTGCTGGGGAGGATTCGCCGGTTGGTGGGGATCAATTTGATTGTTGGCCTGGTGTTGGTGGCGATTGCGGCGGTTCGGCCGGTTTTGTGATCGTTCCTACGCTGATTGTGCTCGTTCCCACGCTCTGCGTGGGAATGCCTCTAGGGACGCTCTGCGTCCAGTGACGCGGAGCGTCACGGGCTGCATTCCCACGCGGAGCGTGGGAACGATCAGTCAGGGGGGGTTATAACCGCTGAACAGTCACCGAACCCGCAACCCCCGCAGTCCCCGGTTGCCCGTCAACGCCAGGCTTGCCGCTCTTGCCGCCATCGGCTTTGTAGACAAGGCATCCCTTGGCTTTACCGCCTGCCCCTGGCTTGCCACCAGGCCCGGCCACGCCACCGGCACCGCCAGCCACTTGAACCTTGATCTGTTCTGCCGGGTAATCGCGCGGCACTGCCAGCCTGACCGCCGCGCCAGGCGCACCTGCCTGGCCATCACTGCCATCGCTGCCATCGGCACCGCGACCCGCCTGGCCCCAGGTGCAACCCGGTGCCTGGCCGTTGGCCCCGTCGAGGCCGACAAATCCCGGTGCACCCGCGCCACCGCGAGCATCCACCAGTAGTTGCGGCGCCTTCAGTGCCTTGATCTGCAAGTTCAGATTGCGCCCGGAGCGGGCAGCCTTCTGGTAAGTCCCCGGTGCGCCGCGCGCGGTGATCTGGCTGCCCTCGGACAACTCGGCGCGATTGACCTTCAGCTCCAGTGCCTGTTCGCCGGGGACAATGGTTATTCGCGCATCGCGGCCCAGGTGCAGTTCACCGACGGTGACTTCGGTCACGTTCGAGGGAATCAGCAAGGTGCCGTAGTCGGCGACTTCCAGGCGTTCCAGTTGCAAGGTGCTGGCGGTGTTGGGCAGGCGCATCAGCGAGTTGGTTTCGACATTTACCACCTGGGCGCAAGCCAATGGGCTGATGAGGGCGGCGAGCAGACAGAGTTTACGCATGGGAAGCCTTAGGTGCGGTGGGAGCCGGGATGGTTTGCAGGTGGAAAACGCCGAAAATGAGGACTTTCAAGCGATCGAACCAAGGGTGGGCTCGGCCCCTGAGACTGCGGTAGCAGAACACCGCCTCCAGCAGATGAAGGCCCGCCAGCAGGCAGCCGGCCAGGTTGACCAGCAGGTGCAGCGGATAGGTGAACGGCATCAGCAGATTGACCAGCACTACTAGCCAGAACACCAGGGTCAACAGTTTCCCCAGCCCCCATATCACCTTCATACGCGCCCCGATCAGAATTATTGTTTGCACGCACAGTAACGGCTTCCACGCGGGATAAGCCAGAGGGCAACCGGAAATTCTTCATAAAGTTCGGCAAATGTCCGACGGAACGACGTAAATCATCGCCCGACGGCTCTAGTGCGCGGCTCAGCGATTGATGTGCAATTCCACGCGGCGGTTTTTCGCGCGACCTTCTTCGGTTTCATTATCGGCAACCGGCTCGCTTTCACCCCTGCCTTCGCTGGTGACTTTATTCGGCGTAACGCCCTGGCTCAGCAAATATCCGGCGACGCTGCTTGCACGTCTTTGCGACAGTTCGTGGTTGTAGTCATCCGATCCGACGCTATCGGTGTGACCGATCACCTTGATGCTCACGACGCTGGCGTCCTGCAGTTTGCCCATGACCGAATCCAGCTTGCTTTGCATGCTGGGGGTCAAGTCAGAGCTATTGAAGGCAAACAGCACATCATCGGCATCACTCAGGGTAATGACTTCGGCTTGCACAGGTTCAGCTTTCACGCTGGCCGGGTATTGCGGCAGCGGGCAGCCATGATGTTCCACAGGCGTATTGGCGGGCGTGTCAGGGCAGCGATCGCGTCGGTCGAATACGCCATCGTCATCTTCGTCACCATCCTGGGCATAACAGATCAAACCACCGGACAAGATACCGAGCGCCGCTCCACCGGCCGCCCAACCGCTACTTCCAATAGCCCCCAGGCCTCCGCCGACCAGTCCGCCAATGACGCTGCAGATCGGCCAGGTACGTTGATTGAGGGGGGCGGTGCCATCGCTGTGAGTAGCGCAACCGGTCAACAGGCTGCCAAGCAGCAGAACCGGCAAGACGGTCCGTGTGAGATTGCTCATTTGTGAAAGCTCCTGTGTCACCGGCCGATGCCGGTTACACAGGAGTAAAGACCCGCATCCACGACTGCACAAGCCGTGGATGCGAGGGGTCTAGCGGTTGATTTTGATTTCCGTGCGACGGTTCATCGAGCGGCCGTCAGCGGTTTTGTTGTCGGCAACCGGCTGGCTTTCACCGGCCCCGCTGACCGAGACAAAGCTGCTGCGAGGTACACCTTCCTGGATGAGGTATTCAACCACCGAGTGAGCGCGCTTGTCCGACAGTTTCTGGTTGTAGGCATCACTGCCGACGCTGTCGGTGTGACCGGTCACGGTCAGTCGGGCGCTGGCAGCTTCCTGTTTCAGGCGACTGGCAATGGTGTTGAGCTTGTCTTTATCGGCGGCTGTCAGCTTGGCCGAGTCGAACTGGAAGTTGACATCGCGAATGACAATGACTTCTTCCTTGACCACTACGACCTCTTCAACCACTGGAGCAGGTGCTGGTGGTGGGCAACCATCGGCATCGACCCGCACGCCTTTTGGCGTGCCCGGGCACTTGTCGCGGCTGTCGAGCACACCATCGCCGTCTTCGTCACCATCACCGTGAACCCAGCAATAGGCTGCCGCCGTAGCACCGACTACCAACGCGCCATAACCGGCCCATGATGAACTCTCGGTCGCGCCGAGACCCGCACCTACGACACCACCGACCGCCGCACAGGTCGGCCAGTCGGTTTTCTGCAAACCTGCGCAACCAGTCAACACACTGGTTAGCAGAACCAGGGGTAATGCTGTCCGAACTATGCTCATCTAATTTTCTCCTGAAGGATCGGCTTAGAACCGATTCAGGGAGTAAAGACCGGAGTTTTAATCTCCGCCAGCAATAGGCCATGGCAGTTTAGTCTCGTGTTCACGGGAGATCGTCACTTTTGAAGCAAACCGGCTCTAGGCTCGAACCGGCGGGCAGGCTAGTCTTGGCACATCTGATTGAGGATCTTCGATGATTGCAGGTATTTCTTCGCGCACACCGCAGCAGGCACTGGCCGCTTTGCTGGACCGTTACGCCCCCGCGCGCCTGTTGTTGATTGGCGCCAGCGAATTCCCCGCGCTTGAGGCCTTCAAGCTTGCGCATCCGGACAGCAGCGTGGCGCATACGGCGCCCGGGCCGTTGCCCGCAGAGCTGGCGGCGCGCCGTTTTGACCTGGCGCTGGTGGTCGACTGCCTCGAACACTTGCCCAAGCGTGATGGCCTGAACCTGCTCGGTGGCATTCGCAACCTCAACGCCAGCCGCATCGCGGTGCTGGCCGATTTGCCGGCGAGCGGATGGCAGGAAACGGATTTTTTCTCCCTGGCGCTGCAAGCCAGCGAACGCTTCCAGCGTGACGACCAGGTGCTGACCCTGTTCACCTATGATCTGCTTGACTACAAACAAGTACCCGACTGGCTCAACTCGCGGTTCTGGGCCAATCCGGAAAATTTCGGGAAATACTGGTGGTAACGCAATGAGTACATCCATTTGCCCTTGCGGCAGCGGCACCCTGCTCGATGCCTGCTGCGGCCATTACCATGCCGGACATCCGGCACCCTGCGCCGAAGCCCTGATGCGCTCGCGCTACAGCGCCTACGTGCTGGGCCTGATCGATTATCTGGTAGCAACCACCCTGCCCGCCCAGCAGACCGGGCTCGATCGTCAATCGATCACTGACTGGAGCGCCCAGAGCACTTGGCTGGGCCTTGAAGTTGAGAGTTCCGAAGTGCTCGGCGGCCAGCCGGAGCATGCCTTCGTCACTTTCACCGCACGCTGGCACGACGGCAGCGGCGAACACAGCCATCGCGAACGCTCGTCGTTTGTGCAGAATGCCGGGCGCTGGTACTTCATCGACCCTACGGTGCAACTGGATATCGGGCGCAACGACGCCTGCCCTTGCGCCAGCGGGCATAAGTTCAAAAAGTGCTGTTCGGGGTACTTCGGTAGTTGATAAGGTCAGAAGTGCGACCCGATCTGTAGGAGCGAGCTTGCTCGCGAAAAACCTGAGAGCAACGCGTGGTGTCAGGCTAACCGCGTCATCGTTGACCTCCATCGCGAGCATGCTCGCTCCTACAGGTTCAAGGGAGAAAACCGACCATGATCACCCAGCGACTCGCACGCATACTGCTCACGCTGGCTCTTTGTCTGGGGCTCGGCGGCTGCGCATCCTGGTTCAGTACCGATGAGCCAGACCCCGAGGTGCATCTGGTCAAGGTCGAAGTCGTGCGGGCCAAGCTGATGGAGCAACGGTTTGTCCTGCATTTTCGCATCGACAACCGCAACGACAGCGAGTTGACCGTGCGTGGCCTGGAGTATCGCATCCACTTGGGCGACATCCTGTTGGCCGAAGGCGAGCATGAGCACTGGATCACCGTTAACCCCCGGAGCAGCCGTTTTTACAAGGTGCCGATCCGCACCAACCTGTGGCCTAAGGTCAAGGACCTGGTCAAACAGCTGAAAAACCCCGAGCAGGCCGTTCCCTATCGTCTGGAAGGTGAGATGGAAACCGGTTTATTCATCGCCCATTACGTGCACCTGGCGCGTAATGGCGTGATAATCCCCGCCGATCTAATTCCGGAGTAACCCCGATGACTCAGCAACCCCATGTCCATGGCCCAGACTGCAACCACGATCATGACCATCACCAGCATGATCACGACCATGGCCATGTTCACGGCCCGAACTGCGGCCACGCCCACCAGGAACCGGTGCGCAACGCCCTGAAAGACGTTGGCCGCAACGATCCTTGCCCATGCGGCAATGGCAAGAAATTCAAGAAGTGCCACGGCGCTTGATCGGCTGAACCCATTGCTCTGTAGGAGCTGCGGTGCGGCGATCCCGGCAAGCCGGCTCCTACAGGGTTTCGCCCGCTTCCAGAATATGTGCGGTGCTGATGACCGTGGCGTACTCGCCATGCAAGTTCCCCAGCGACATCGCATGGACCTCTTCGGCTGAGTGGGCAATGCCGAAAAAGTCGGCCTTGTCGAAGGTAAAGCAGCCATCCTCCACGACCCAGGCCTCAAACCCCAGGTTGCCTGCCGTGCGCGCCGTGGACTCCACCGAGTTGTGAGTCGCCACGCCAACGATGACCAATTGCTCGATCCCTGCCTCGCGCAAAACGGCTTCCAGACCCGTCGAACAAAACGCATCCGGCACCTGTTTTTGAATGTGTCGTTCGCCAGTTGCTGGCAGAAATCGCTCCTGAAATTCCACCCCGGATTGCTCAGGCCAGAACACTGATTCCTCTGAACGGGACAAATGCTGCACGTGGATCACCGGCCGGGCGCTGCGGCGCCAGTGGCCCAGCAGTTCCAGCATGCGCTCTTCGGCCTGGGGATTGTTCCGGCGACCGAGTTTCGGGTGCAGGATGCCTTTCTGTTGATCGATGATGATCAGCGCCGCGTTCGTCTTGAGCTCCATGCAGACTTTTCTCATACCGGGTTGAATGGCGTTGCCCAGGTTGGCAAATCTTGCGGATGATTTCAGAAGGATCGCTCCCATGTTGCATGGGAGCGATCATCAGCGCGGGCTCAATGACCGAACACGCCCACCTTCTTGGCTTTCTTTTCCGTGCGCTTTTCAATGGCGGTTTTCAGCGGTTTTTTCTTCGCTGCTTTCTTCGAATCCATACCTTTGGACATGATGCGTACTCCACTGACTGGGGATGTTAGATCAGGTATACACCTATCGCTGCCGGCGTGTTCTTTTATAATCATCGGCTTTGCATACCGACAGTCCCAGACCATGCCCAACACCCAGTACACCCGGCTCGACGAGCCGTTATGGCCAATGATGAACAAGTTTTATCGCGCCCACCAATCGTCGATGAAGGCGGTCCGCGACGCACAATTGTGGGTTGCGCGGCGCGACGAGATCGTCGCAGCGTTATGTTTGCGGCCGGTGTCCGGCGGGCATTGGTTGACCGGATTGTTTGTCGACCCGGCCTGTCGCGGCCAGGGTATCGCCGCCGCGTTGATCGCCGCCGCCGTCAGCCACATTGAAAGCCCGGTATGGCTGTTCTGTCATCCGGACTTGCGGGATTTTTATCATCGTCGTGGCTTTGCCTTCGATCCGCCAATGCCTTACGCCATGGTCGAGCGCCTGAGTCGCTACGCCCGCAGCAAGCCGATGATTGCCATGGGCCTGGAACCGTAAACAGGTCAGTCGTCTGCGTTGGGATCAAGATCCGGGAACATCACCTCGGTAAACCCGAACTTGCTGAAATCGCTGATGCGCGACGGGTACAACCGACCGATCAGGTGATCGCACTCATGCTGCACCACCCGCGCGTGAAACCCCGAGGCGATACGCACGATCGGCTCGCCCTTGGGGTCGAACCCTTCGTAACGAATGTGTTGATATCGATCCACCGCGCCGCGCAGGCCAGGCACCGACAGGCACCCTTCGAAACCCTCTTCCAAAGTCGGGCTCAGCGGCGTGATCAGTGGATTGATCAGAATGGTCTGCGGCACCGCTTCGGCGTCCGGGTAACGTTCGCTGTGCTCGAACCCGAAGATCACCAGCTGCAGATCGACGCCGATCTGTGGCGCGGCCAGGCCGACCCCGCCGACGCTTTCCATGGTCTGGAACATGTCGTCGATCAGTTGCCACAACTCGGGGCTGTCGAACATCTCGGCCGGCACCTGCGGGGCAATGCGCAACAAGCGCTCATCGCCCATTTTCAGAATTTCACGAATCATGGTCAGGTTTCGTCAATGGTAGGTTTGGGTTGGGAATGATCGCGGCCCAGTCCCGACACGTGGTGTTTTTCCTCATGGACGGGACCATTCTCGCCGGGAACCTTTTCGCCAGGGTCCTTGCCCTCGCGCGACATGTGCTCGATTACCGCATTCATCTCTGCGCCCAGCAGCAACACGGCGGCGGAGATGTAGAAGTACAGCAATAGCACAATGATCGCGCCGATACTGCCATACATGGCGTTGTAGTTGGCGAACTCCTTGACGTACAGACCGAAGCCCAGCGACGCAATGATCCACACCACCACCGCCAGGACCGAACCAGGTGTGATGAAGCGAAACTCTTGCTTGACGTCAGGCATGACGTAATAGATCAGCGCCACGGCGACCATCAACAGGATCACGATCACCGGCCAGCGAGCGATGGTCCAGAGGGTGACGATGAAGTATTCGAGACCGACTTGCGCCGCGATCCAGTTCATCACTTGCGGGCCGAGCACCATCAGCGCGGCAGCGATCAACAGCATGCCGGCGATACCTACGGTGTAGATGATCGACAATGGGAAACGCTTCCACGCCGGACGGCCTTCGACCACATCATAAGCAGCGTTCATCGCGCTCATCATCAGCCGCACACCGGCCGAGGCGGTCCACAGGGCAATCACGATACCCACTGACAACAGGCCACCCTTGGATTGCTGGAGCTGGTCGATCACCGGGTTGACCTGCTCCAGCGCCTGGGGCGGCAACACCAGTTCCGACTGCAGGCGCAACCAGGAAAAGAAGTCAGGCAGGTGCAGGAAACCGATCAAGGCGATCAGGAACAGAATGAAGGGGAACAGCGAAAACAGCATCTGATAAGCCAGCGCCGAGGCATAGGTCGACATCTCGTCGTCGACGAACTCAGTGACCGTGCGCATTATTACACGGTGGATAGGCAGACCTCTCATGTCCGGGAAAATCATTAGCGTCTCCATTCGCCGCATTCAAGATAGGGTTGAAGTCGTGGCGACTCAGGGGCTGTTTTCTACATCAAAGTAGTGTACTTGGCGACTTTGAAACGATTTCCGTGCTCAAGTTCAGGCTGACACAAAAACGGCCATCCGAGGATGGCCGTCGCTTTCGCCAATCAAAGGCCAAATCAGGCCTTGTCGACGCCTTTTTTGATAGCGTCCTTGGCTTTGCCCACTGCTTGCTGCGTTTCGCCTTTCTTTTCCTGCACCACGCCTTCGGCGCGCATTTTGTCGTTGCCGGTTGCCTTGCCAACGCCTTGTTTGACGTTACCAGCGGCTTCGTTGGCCATGCCTTTAACTTTATCGCCTGTGCTGCTCATGGTGTTTCTCCCGAACATATTGATGAATAAAGTAGTTACAGAAGGTTGACCAGAGGCGTTTGCACGGAGTTTCATTTATTTTTACCGCGACATTTCATCGATCCGGGCAGGTTGGGCTTTATGTTTACCGGCCAACCCCCGAGAATGCGCAACGTATTCAGGCCCTGGCGCTGAAGATCCAATTTTGTAGGAATGTTATGAAACTCGATAAAAAGCAGGCCATTGCCCGCAGAAATCAGGAACTCGGCGGTGCTGTGCTTGGCGTCAACAACTGCCACTTCACCGAACTGAACCGCAACCGCAACATCTGGTGGTTCGACATCCCGGTGTCGCGCCTGGCCGTTGGTCAGTACGAGTGGATTCACTTGCTGATGCACACCCCGGACACCGACGAACTGCTGCACCTGAAAGTGCCGACGGTGTTCCTGCGCGAGAAGCTCGAAGGCCTGGTGGTACGCAACGAAGGCAAGCGCAAGGCAGCCCTGAGCCTGGAACTGAGCGCCGACAAGGATTCGTACCTGCAGGACATGCGCCCGGCGGGCACCAACGTCAATTTCGCGCCGTTCCGTCAATAACACCCGCTCTCTGCACTGATCGTTCCCACGCTCTGCGTGGGAATGCCGCCCCGGACGCTCCGCGTCCGATGCTGGGACGCAGAGCGTCCCGGGATGCGTTACCACGCAGAGCGTGGGAACGATCAAGCACATACAAAAAGCCCCGCGTCTGCGGGGCTTTTTGTTTTATGCGGCGTTCTTCGCCTTGATCTTCTTCAGCTCTTCATCACGCAGCTCACGACGCAGGATCTTGCCGACGTTGGTCGTCGGCAGCGCATCACGGAACTCCACAGCGCGCGGGACCTTATAGCCGGTGACGTTGGCGCGCATGTGCTCCATCACCTGCTCCTTGGTCAAGGTCACGCCCGGTTTGGCGACGATGAAAATCTTGATCGCCTCCCCCGATTTCTCGTCCGGCACACCGATGGCCGCGCATTGCAGCACACCCGGCAGGGTCGCCAGCACGTCTTCCAGCTCGTTCGGGTACACGTTGAAACCGGAGACCAGGATCATGTCTTTCTTGCGATCGACAATGCGCATGTAGCCATCCGCCTGGATCAGCGCGATGTCACCGGTCTTCAACCAGCCTTCGCTGTCGAGGATTTCATCGGTGGCGTCCTGACGCTGCCAGTAGCCCTTCATGACTTGCGGACCTTTCACACAGAGTTCGCCGATTTCGCCCAATGGCTGCTCGACACCGGCATCGTCGACGATTTTGCACAGGGTCGACGGCACCGGAATGCCGATGGTGCCGATCTGGATGTGCTGGATCGGGTTGACCGTGGCCACCGGGCTGGTTTCGGTCATGCCGTAACCTTCGCAGATGGCGCAACCGGTGACTGCTTTCCAGCGTTCCGCCGCCGCCAGTTGCAGGGCCATGCCGCCGGACAGGGTGACTTTCAATGCCGAGAAATCCAGCTTGCGGAAGCCTTCGTTGTTGCACAGGGCCACGAACAAGGTGTTGAGGCCGACGAAACCGCTGAACTTCCACTTCGACAGTTCCTTGACCATCGCCGGCAGGTCGCGCGGGTTGCTGATCAGGATGTTGTGGTTGCCGATCAGCATCATCGCCATGCAATGAAAGGTGAAGGCGTAGATGTGGTACAGCGGCAGCGGCGTGATCAGGATTTCGCAACCCTCATTGAGGTTGGAGCCCATCAGCGCCTTGCACTGCAGCATGTTCGCCACCAGGTTGCGGTGGGTCAGCATCGCGCCCTTGGCCACGCCGGTGGTGCCGCCGGTGTATTGCAGCACCGCGACATCGCTGCTGGCCGGGCTGGCTTCGGTCACGGGCTGACCATGGCCCTTGCTCAACACGTCGTTGAACTTGACGGCTTTTGGCAAGTGATAAGCCGGCACCATCTTCTTCACGTACTTGATCACGCTGTTGATCAGCAGGCGTTTGAGCGGTGGCAACAGGTCCGCCACTTCCGTGACGATGACGTGCTTGACCCCGGTTTTCGGCACCACGGCTTCCGCCAGGTGCGCCATGTTGGCCAGGCAAACCAGGGCTTTTGCACCGGAGTCGTTGAACTGGTGTTCCATTTCCCGCGCGGTGTACAGTGGGTTGGTGTTGACCACGATCAACCCGGCGCGGATGGCACCGAAGACGGCAACCGGGTACTGCAACACGTTAGGCAGTTGCACGGCGATTCGATCGCCCGGCTGCAAATCGGTATGCTGTTGCAGGTACGCGGCAAAGGCACCGGACAATTCGTACAGCTCACCGTAGGTGATGGTCCTACCCAGGTTGCTGAATGCCGGTTTGTTGGCGAAGCGTTGGCAGGATTGCTTCAACACTGCCTGAATATTCGGGTACTCGTCTGGATTGATGTCGGCAGCAATTCCAGCTGGGTACTTATCCTTCCAAAAGTCTTCGATCATGGAAGCCCACTCCTCAGCAACGCGAATTCAGCACCGCATTTGATGCGATTATTATTGGTGTTTTTCTACCGGTGAGTCTGGCTTTTTACTAGGCCGAGAAGTCACAAAGCGCGCCGAGAGTAGCAGCTTTGAATAGGGTCGACTAGAGCCAAAAACGGCCCCTACGGTCACTTCTGTGACTCAAGAATAGCAACCAGTCATTTTAGAGCAAAAAGCCTATAAGTCGCTGAAAGCCCCGTAAATCGGGACTTCAAACCGTAGGAGCGAGCAGGCTCGCGAAGAACGTCCGGGCAACGCGTTCATCCAGTCAAGGCGCGTTATCGTTGACGTCCATCGCGAGCATGCTCGCTCCTACAGGGGGGCCGCCATCTAGCGGTTATGCAATATCCCGCAACTCCCGCCGCAGAATCTTGCCCACCGGCGTCATCGGCAACGACTCACGCAAGACGATGTGCTTGGGCACTTTGTACGCCGTGAAATTTTCCTTGCAGTAGGCCTTCAGCTCTTCAAGGCTGACCCCCGCCTCACGGGCCACCACGAACAACTTCACCGCCTCGCCCGAACGCTCGTCCGGCACACCGATCACCGCGCAGTTGGCGACTTTCGGGTGAGCCATGACCACGTCTTCGATTTCGTTCGGGTACACGTTGAAACCCGAGACGATGATCATGTCCTTCTTGCGATCGACGATGCGCACAAAGCCGTCCGGGTCGATCACCGCAATGTCCCCGGACTTGAACCAGCCCTCGGCATCCAGCACTTCGTTGGTCGCCTCGGGTTTCTGCCAGTAGCCCTTCATGATCTGCGGGCCCTTGATGCACAGTTCGCCACGCTCGCCCAACGGCTGCTCGACACCGTCGTCGTTGATGACCTTCAACGTGGTGCCCGGCACCGGCAGGCCGACCGTGCCGATGCGCGACTGGTCGCCATACGGGTTGGTGCAGGCCACCGGCGAGGTTTCGGTCAGGCCGTAACCTTCGGTGATGCGGCAACCGGTCAACTGCTCCCAGCGCTCGGCCGTGGCCTTGACCAGCGCGGTGCCGCCGGAGTTGGTGAGTTTGAGGCTGGAGAAGTCCAGGGTCCTGAAGTCCGGGTGGTCCATCAGCGCGACGAACAGCGTGTTGAGCCCCAGCAATGCCGAGAACCGCCAGTTTTTCAGCTCCTTGATGAAAGCGCCGATGTCACGCGGATTGGTGATCAGCACGTTGTGGTTGCCGGTCACCATCATGCACATGCAATTGGCCGTGAACGCATAGATGTGGTACAGCGGCAGCGGTGCAATCATCACCTCCTGGCCTTCGCGCAGCAGCGACTGGCCGTCGGCCGCGTACTGGCTAAGGCAGGCGCGCGCCTGTTGCATGTTCGCCACCAGGTTACCGTGGGTCAACATCGCCCCCTTGGCCAGGCCGGTGGTACCGCCGGTGTATTGCAGCACGGCGATGTCGTTGAGGCCGGCTTTCAGCGCCTTGATGCCCTGGCCGCGACCCTGGCGCAGCGCACTCTTGAAGGAAATCGCCTGGGGCAAGGCGTAGGCCGGAACCATTTTCTTGACCTTGCTCACCAGCGTATTGACCAGCCAGCCCTTGGCGGCGGGCATCAGGTCGCCCATCTTCGCTTCGATCAGGTACTGGATGTCGGTGTCCGGGAGCACTTCCTGGACTTTGGCTCCGAACACGTTCAGGTACACCAGTGCCCGGGCACCGGAGTCCTTGAACTGATGACGCATCTCCCGCGCGGTGTACAGCGGGTTGGTGTTGACCACGATCAGCCCGGCGCGCAAGGCGCCGAACACGGCGATCGGATACTGCAGGACGTTGGGCATCTGCACCGCGATGCGATCCCCCGGCACCAGGTCGGTGTGGGCTTGCAGGTAACCGGCGAACGCTGCGCTGTAGCGTTCAAGTTCGGCGTAAGTCAGGGTGACGCCCATGTTGCTGAATGCCGGGCGATCAGCGAACTTCTTGCAGGAACGTTCGAACACCTCGATGACCGACTTGTATTCAGCGACATCAATGTCCAGGGGTACGCCGGCCGGGCGTTTGTCATTCCAGAAATCAGGTTGCATTGTTCTTGTCCTCTTTACCTGAGCCGATCCGGGGCCGCTGATCTGTCATTTCTCAAAAACAGAACGCGGGGCTTCACGGACACTAGCAGCTATGGCGAATCAGGCAAATATGGGCAAAGGCGTCATTGACCGTGTGAATCTTCCCGCCGTGGCGTGGGCTGATGCCAGCGACGCAATGCGCTATACAATGCAACCACCTCGCGCCCCATGCATGGAAAGGAATCGCCATGATCCACGACACGTTCTGGCTGACCACCAGTGACCGCAGCCGCCTCTTCGTCAACCAGTGGCTGCCTGCCGGCAGGCTCAAGGCCGTGATCCTGCTGGCTCACGGCATGGCAGAACACAGCGGCCGCTACGCGCGCCTGGCAGAAAAACTCTGCGAGCAGGGCTACGGCGTCTACGCGCCGGACCTGCGTGGACATGGCAAAACTGCCGAAAACGGGACGCTCGGCCATTTCAACGACAGCGACGGCTGGACTAAAGTGGTGGGCGACCTGGCGTGCCTCAACCAGCAAATCGGCCAGCAGCGCCCCGGGGTGCCCATCGTGCTGCTGGGACACAGCATGGGCAGCTACATCGCCCAGGCCTATCTGTTGCATCACAGCGCCAGCCTGCACGGGGCCATTCTCAGCGGTTCGAACTTCCAGCCCGTGGCCCTTTATCGCGCGGCTCGACAAATCGCTCGTGTCGAACGCCTGCGCCAGGGCCCCAAGGGGCGTAGCGCCCTGATCGAATGGCTGTCGTTCGGCTCGTTCAACAAAAAATTCAAACCGGCGCGCACCCGCTTCGACTGGCTCAGCCGTGACCCGGTGGAAGTCGACCTGTACGCCAACGATCCGCTGTGCGGCTTTCGCTGTACCAACCAGCTGTGGATCGATTTGCTCGGCGGGTTGCAGCAAATCAGCAAAGCGTCCAATCTCGCCCAGATCGATCCGGGCCTGCCACTGCTGGTGATCGGCGGCGAATGTGATCCGGTGAGTGAAGGCAAGCGTCTGAAGGATCTGGCCAACGCGCTGCGCGAGGCTGGCAGCCAGAGCCTGCAACTGACCGTTTACCCGCAGGCACGGCACGAACTGTTCAACGACATCAACCGCGATGAAGTGACGACCGACGTGTTGGCCTGGATCAACCAGACGTTGAGCAATCCGCGACCACACCGAACCGAATAGTTTTTTGTGAATTTTTTAATTCGTCACAGGAATCAAGACACATGACCCAGGTTACCAACACTCCTTACGAAGCCCTCGAAATCGGCCAGACCGCCAGCTTCAGCAAAACCGTTGAAGAGCGCGACATCCAGCTGTTCGCCGCGATGTCCGGCGACCACAACCCGGTGCACCTGGACGCCGAATACGCCGCCAGCACCATGTTCAAGGAGCGTATCGCCCACGGCATGTTCAGCGGCGCGCTGATCAGTGCCGCGGTCGCCTGCGAGCTGCCAGGGCCGGGCACTATCTACATCGGCCAGCAAATGAGCTTTCAGAAGCCGGTGAAGATTGGCGACACCCTGACGGTGCGCCTGGAAATTCTCGAGAAACTGCCGAAGTTTCGTGTGCGCATTGCCACTCGCGTGTTCAACCAGCGCGATGAACTGGTGGTGGATGGCGAGGCGGAGATTTTGGCGCCGCGCAAGCAACAGTCTGTGACCTTGACCGAGTTGCCGCCGATCAGCATTGGTTGACCCACAGGCAATTAACGCATCCAGAAAGAGCTTTTCTGTGGCGAGGGGATTTATCCCCGTTCGGCTGCGAAGCAGTCGTAAATCCAGACAACTCTCTCTGCCTGACCGGACGCAGGGGGCTGCTTCGCAGCCCAACGGGGATGAATCCCCTCGCCACAACGATCAGTGTGTACCCTCCTGCACCTGCACGCTCGCGGTCATCCCCGCACTTAAGTTGAGCCCTTCAGGCACCTTGTCCAGTTTGATCCGCACGGGTATCCGTTGCGCCAGCCGAACCCAGTTGAACGTCGGCTCCACCTCCGCCAACAACTGGCCATCCGGTGTGGTATTGCGGTCGGTAATCCCCCGGCTGATGCTTTCCACCCGCCCCTGCAAGGCATCCCCGGCGCTCATCAACCAGACTTTCACCGGGTCGCCGACGCGAATCCGCGGCAGTTTGGTTTCTTCGAAATACGCCTGCACATAGAAGGTCGAGTCATCGATCAAGGCCATCACCGATTGCCCGGCATTCACATAGTTGCCCTGGGCCAGGCGCAGGTTGGTGATGTGCCCGTTGCGCGGGGCATGGACCTGGCTGCGGTCCAGGTTGATTTGCGCCGCCTTGGCCTCGGCCTGGGCTTCGCGCAGCTCGCCCCGGGCGATACCGGCGTTGATCTGCGCGTTTTCCCGCAGCTCTGCACTGATCGCCTGCGGCCCGAGGCTGGCGCGTCGGCTGGCTTCGCGCTCGCGTAGATTGAGTTGCTGCTGGCGGGTCTGCACCACGGCCTGGGCCTTTTCCAACGCGGCTTCGAAACGGTCGCGGTCAATGCTCAACAACAGATCGCCGGCCTTGACCTGCTGGTTGTCGTAGGTCTTGAGCTCTCGAACCCAACCTGACACATCCGGGGAAATCACCACCACGTCGGCGCGGATGCGTGCGTCGCGGGTCCAGGGTGTCAGCATGTAGTACTGCCACAAATGCATACCGGCAAAAATCGCCACCGCCACCAGGCACAGGGTGACCACGACACGTACAGAGGTACGCATATTCAACTCCTTACAAAGGTCCGAGGACGACGGTGATCACGGTCAATACGCAGACGTACAAGGCGCAATCGAATAACGCTTCATGCCAGATCCAGCGGCTCACTGGCATCAGGCGCAACAAAAGGCGCAAGGCGCCGGTCACCAGCAGTGCCAGCACCACATAAATCAGAAACGGGCTGAGCAGCACGCCGCCCACCGACCACTCACGCAAGCCCATCGATTTCCTCCTGCTGACGGCACCAGGCGCGCCAGCTGTTTTGCAATTGCAGCACCGCGCCCTGGGCCAGTTTCACCGCGTCGCTGGGGGGCACGGCGTACAAGGTTTGCAGCAACGCTTCGCTCGGCTCGGCCAATGCCTCGGCGCGACTGCCGGCCGGACCTTGGCGCAGGACGCTTTCCAGGTCGTCGAGATAACGCTGTTGCGGCGCCGTGACCGGCACCTGTGCCACCGCCAGACTCAAGCGCAGGTGCAGCAATTCGTCGCCGATGTCCAGGCCGAGCAAACCGTCGTCCCAGCGACTGCGCGCCGGTTCCGGCAGTTCCGGATAGTGCCGCGCCAGTTGCAGCAAGCGGTCGGCCATGCGCCCGCCGAACCAGCTTTCGGCGCCGGCCAGGTTGCGCCGGGTCAGGCGCACCAGATCGTCAAGGGTTGCCGCCAGCAGACGTCGGCCATGCCAGGTCGGGTTGCGCAGGATCAACAAATGGAACGCCAGCACCGCGGCACCGACACCGATCACCATGGCCTGCGCGCTGTTGAAGAACGTCGCGACGTCGAACTGCATCTGGTTCAACGGTGCGACCAACACAATGAAATGCAGGCAAAACGACGTGGCCGTAGCGCCGATCTGCGCCTTGGCCATGCCCAGAGCACCGAAAAACAGCGGCACACCCATGCCCAGGCAGAGCATCGCGAAACTGCTCCATTGCGGCAGCAAAATCTGCCCGACGATAAACGCCGCCGGAAGGGCCAGAAAAATACCCCGCATAAAACTCATGCCGATCTGCGCACCGTTCTCACGACTGGCAAACAGGCTGCACACCACGCAGGTCAACACCAGTGCACCGGCTGCGGCGGGCCAGGCGGTTGCCAGCCAAAAGCACGACACCACCAGGAAAGCCAGCGCGCTACGGGCGCCGAAGACCAGGGCCAAAGACAGATCGCGGTGCGGTGTCAGGGTTCTCGGCGGGTCGAGTGTTTCACTGCCCTGCTCCACCGCTTCCAACGCCGCGTTCGCCGCCATGGCGGTATCCATCAACAAGGTGAAACGGACCAGGCAGTAACTCTGCGCAGAACTGATGCCCGGATCATGGGAAGCATCAAGCAAGCGCGGGCGCAAGGCTTGCAGGGCCGCTGTATCGGCACTGTTCAGCGCCTCCTGAACCTCGTTCATCCACGGCTGTAATTGCGCTGATTCCAGCGGTTCCAACTGCTTCCACTGCCGACGCACCGAACGGGCAATACGCAACAGCATCAACAGCTTCTGGCTCAAGCCGCTGATGGCCCGCGCGCGCTGCCGGCCACGGCTGCCTTCGAACCAGGCGTGTTCACGCTGGGCGTCCACCGCGACGATTCTTCCGAGGATTTCCAGCAGCCCTTTACGCGCCTGACCATCACCGGCCAGGGTCGCCCGCGCGGCATTGATGCCGCTTTGCCAGGCAGCCCGGGCCTGATCCGCCAATTGTCGTTCGACCCGCAGCGGCCAGAGCAAGGCACTACTGGCAGTGGCGCAGATGATCCCCAGGCAGATTTCCGTGCAACGCGCCACCGCCTGATCGAACACCGTCAGCGGATGGTTGATGGCCGGCAAGGCAATGATTGCCACCGTGTAACCGGCCAGCACAAATGAATAGGACCAGGCGCTGCGCAACAGCGTTGAACTGGCGGTACACAGCCCTAGCCATAATGCCAGGGCCAACAGGAACAGCCAGGGTGTCTGGGCGAAGACGCCCATGAACACCACCGACATGATGGTCCCGACCAATGTCCCCAGCAGCCGCGCCAGGCCCTTCTGCAAGACCATCCCGGACAATGGCTGGGCCACGATGAAGGCCGTCATCAACGCCCAGGCCGGTTGCTCCAGGCCCCAGCGCAACGCCAGCCACAGCGCCACGCCCCCGCCGATCAAGGTCTTGATCGCGAATTGCACGGCGCGAAGGTCAGGCGCGAACAAAGCCTGCAGGGTGATTGGCACGAAATGGGCTCATGAAAGGACGATTTAACGATAGACAGCTTCTCCCACGGACCACCAAAAAACGCGGACCCCGTAGGAGCTGCCGTAGGCTGCGATCTTTTAGCGGCTTTGAACTCGCTGAAGAGCAAGATCAAAAGATCGCAGCCTTCGGCAGCTCCTACAAGGGCCGGGTGCAGCTTTAAACACCGGGATCGAGTAGGAGGCGGTTTCACAACCGCCGTCCTCTCACGCCACCGTACGTACGGTTCCGTATACGGCGGCTCAAGTTATGCGGCTAAGCCGATTTATCGTATCCAGTATCGAGACCAGCCCTAGCTGATCCCACAGCTTCTTCGGTAACGCCTGATTCATATGTGACGCCCCCGAGTTCCACCATGGTCCGCGACCATTGAAGGCTGATTTGCAGGCGCGCGCTTCGCTAAGCCCCAAGCGCATCAAGTTGCGCGCCCTCGTAGAGGGCTGCTTCCATTGGCGCCAGATGACGCAGCGAAGTTTATGCCGCACCCACCCGTCCAGCTCCTCAAGGGGGCGCTTGCTCTGACTGAGCTTGAAGTAGCCCGCCCAACCGCGCAGTACGGGGTTAATCCGCTCGATGACGTTCGCCATCTTGTGGCCCCGTGCGCCGCGCAGCAGGTTTCTGAGTCGGTCGCGTAAGCGACCCAGACTCATCGTCGCTACTCTTAACCTCGGTTGTTGATGCCAGCTCATCCCGTAGCCCAAGTAATCACACATCCACGACCCGGCTACTCGGCTCTTTTCCCGATTCAGCGTCAGTTTCAGACGCTGATTCAGGAAACGCTCAACACCAGCCATCACTCGCGCGCCAGCACGAGGACTGCGCACATAAATGTTCGCATCGTCGGCATAGCGCACGAAGCGATGGCCCCGCCGTGTCAGCTCTTGGTCGAGTTCGTTGAGCAGGATGTTCGACAGCAACGGCGAGAGCGGGCCGCCTTGCGGCGTCCCTTCCTGCCGTCGGCTGGCGATCCCGCCCGACATCACGCCGGCCTCTAGATAACGACGGATCAGCCTGAGCACCCGCTTGTCTTCAACCTGACGCTGCACATGGGCCATCAATACATCGTGGTTGACCCGATCGAAGAACTTCTCCAGATCGAGTTCCACACACCAGCGGTGGCCCGCCGCCACATGGGCACGGGCTGTTTCGATGGCTTGGTGGGCGCTTCTGCCCGGACGGAAGCCGTAGCTATAGTCCGAGAACAGCGGGTCAAAGATCGGCGTGAGCTGTTGCAGCAGTGCCTGTTGGATCAGGCGATCCACGACGCTGGGGATACCCAGCTGTCTTGTCCCGCCTTTGGGTTTGGGGATTTCGACGGCGCGTACACCTTGCGGGTGATACTCACCGGCCAGCAACCTGGCCTTGAGGGTTGGCCAATACTGTTCCACGTAGCCCGCCAATTCGTCGACCGTCATGCCATCGGCACCCGGCGCCCCCTCGTTGCTGACCACGCGGTGATACGCACGCTTGAGGTTGGCCGATGCAAGCACCCGCGCCATCAGCGTGTCCGGCTCCGCGTTCGTCCACATCACAGACGTCGCCGATGCCTGCGCACTGCCAGCCGTCGCCCGCGGATTCTGTCCGGAACTAGGGGTCACAGTTCTCCCTCGGAGAAATTTCTGCTTTTCGACATTCGACGAGACTCTGACGCCTACTGGCGGCATAACCTGTTCGGCCCTTGGTGGCAGGGTTATTTGCCACTTACTACGGCCTCGGCTGACTTCTGCACGTTCATCCCGTCGCCTCTCGACGCTCGGTAGCACAGTGGCAAACGTGCAGATCTCCCAGGGTAATTCGCGCGACCTTCCTGCTTATGCCTGTCGGATCTACGTCACAGCGTTCCGTGCAAGTATTGGGCTTTGGCAATTATGGCTACCTTACCCCGCTGCACCGCCTAATCCGCTTCCTGTTCGTCAGGCCAGCATTTTGCCCCGGGCTTCCTTCAGATTCGCAGTCGCCTGCGACACCCTTGCCTTCGGCTAACACTTCCCCTTGCCGGGTGTGTAGAGGACTTTCACCTCCAAGTCACCAGCGTGACCACCACAGCCAAACTGGTTGCGCTTGCGCGCAACGCGCCATGCCTGGCGCACCACAAAAAAACGCCAGACTGGCTGGCGTTTTTGACAGGCATTGTCGCTTAAGAGCGTGCACGCGCCTGGTTACGCAGGGCTTTCACCTGATCATGGTTACGTTGCACGCCGTGATACTGACGTTCAACGATGTCACGAATGCCCACCAGGTTGTGTTTGTTGATTTTTTCCATGGCTTCCCGATAAGCCTTCAGCGCATGGTCTTCACCACGCTCGGCTTCGTTCAGTACAGCCTCTTCGTCCTTGCCGGTGAACATCGACTTCACGTCGACCCAGCGGCGATGCATATCACCGCTGACACTGGTGGAGGTTTCCGGATCGCCACCCATGGAACGCACCGCCGCTTGCAATTCGGCAGCCGCCCTGGCGCAGTCTGCGGAACGTTGCACAAACACGGATTTAAGTTCAGGGTGCTTGATGTCTTCAGCGCAAGTCTTGAACCCTTCCTGACCGTCCTTGCTGGTTTCAATCAGGTCGTTGAGTACAGAGATGGCTTCTTTATTCATGTCGGTCATTTTCAATTCCTCACGGGTTGATGAAAGATACAATAGGTATTGCACCCTGCATGCCAGCTCCGAATTGATAATTTATCCGTTAAATTTCAATAACTTACAGTTTGATTAGAAATCCATGTCCGCTTTTTTTGCATGATCTGTCATTTGGCCTGCATGCAGAATGCCTGTATTTTCCAGACTGTTTGAATCAAGACGACTGATTGATGAACCCTGAAAAGCTCGAACTCCTGATCACCCGTGAAATGCCCTTCGGCAAATACAAAGGGCGCATCATTGCCGACCTGCCTGGCCCTTATCTCAATTGGTTCGCCCGTGAAGGGTTTCCCCATGGCGAACTGGGCGGCTTGCTGGCCCTGATGCAGGAAATCGATCACAACGGCTTGTCCGAGTTACTCGAACCCTTGCGCGCCAAACATGGCAAACCCGCGCCCCGTCATTGAAATCGCCCACTCATCGAGTAACCCATGCCCGATAACAACCGCCGCGCCCGTGATGAAGCTTTCTGGCGAACCTTTGCCGACCGCTACGATGTGGAACATGGCCCGATCAACCTGGAAAACGGTTACTTCGGGCGTATGTCGCGCACGGTGGTCGAGGAATATCAACGCAACATCGCGCTGATCAACCGCAGCAACTCGGTCTATGTGCGCCAGCGTTTCGAACAGGGCGAGAGCCAGAAGATCAGCGCGCAGGTGGCCGGGTTGATTGGCGTTGCTGCAGAAAGCGTCGCCCTCACCCGCAACGCAAAGGACGGTTTGCAATCATTGATCCGCAACTACAATCGCTTGCAGCCAGGCGACCAGGTACTGTTCAGCGATCTGGAGTACGACACAGTCAAGGGCGCCATGCGCTGGCTGGCGCGCAACCGCGGCGTCGAAGTGATTGAGATCGAACACCAGAATCCCGCCAGTTTCGACAGCCTGCTGACCACCTACCGCGAGGCCTTCACGCGTTACCCGCGACTCAAGCTGATGGTCCTGACCCACGTCACCCACCGCACCGGCCTGGTGATGCCAGTGCAGGCGATTGCAGCCGCCGCCAGGGAACACGGCATCGACGTGATCCTCGACGGCGCCCATGCGCTGGGCCAGTTCGAATTCGACCTCAATGAGCTGGGCATCGAATTCGCCGCCTACAACCTGCACAAGTGGATCGGTGCGCCGCTGACCCTGGGCTTCATCCATATCGCCCCTGAGCGCCTGGCCGACATCGACCCGGACATGGGGGAGATGTACTACCCGGCCACCGATATCCGCGCCCGTACGTCGTACAGCACGCCGAACATTCCGGCATTGCTGACCCTGCCGCTGGTGATCGAGGAGCATCATGCGATGGGCGGTTCCGCCGCCAAGGGTGCGCGACTCAACTACTTGCGCAATCTGTGGGTCAGGCCGGCACGCGAGCTGCCGGGCATCGAAGTCATGACGCCGGATGACCCAAGGTTATATTGCGGAATCACCTCGATGCGCTTTGCCGCTCATGCCGACCAACAGCCGATGGTCGAGCGGTTGCTGCGCGACTACAACCTGTTCACCGTGGTGCGCAGTGGCGCGGCGTGTGGTCCGTGTATCCGCATCACGCCGGGGCTGACCAGCACCGCGGCCGACATGATGTTGTTGACCACGGCGTTGACCGAACTGCGCTGACGCCCTGTTTCATGTAGGAGCGAGCCGGCTCGCGAAGAACTGGAGAGCACCGGGGGAAATCAGAAAGCCCGCGTTATCGTTAACGTCCATCGCGAGCAGGCTCGCTCCCACACGTTTTTTTTGCGGGCAAAAAAAACGGTGCACCGACCAAGCGCACCGTAAAGCCGTAGAACACACAACGAAGTGTCAGGTAAAGCTGATCAGTCCAGCAGCGCCAAGGCCTCGGCGGTGCATTCCTGAATGCGGGCCCAGTCGCCGTTCTTGATCCACTCCGGATCAAGCATCCAGCTACCGCCCACGCACATGACGTTTTTCAACGCCATGTAGCTCTTGATGTTGGCCGGGCTGACGCCGCCGGTCGGGCAGAATTTCACTTCGCCGAACGGACCGCCCAGGGCTTTGATTGCCGCGACGCCGCCACTGACTTCCGCCGGGAACAGCTTGAAGCGGCGATAGCCCAGACCATAGCCTTCCATGATGCCCGAGGCGTTGCTGATGCCCGGCAACAGCGGAATCGGGCTGTCGACGCTGGCTTCGAGCAGGTCACGGGTGATGCCCGGCGTGACGATGAACTGCGAACCCGCCGCTTGCGCCGCGGCCAGCATGTGGCGATCAAGCACGGTGCCGGCACCGGTCACCAGTTCCGGACGCTGCTCACGCAGGACCTGGATGGCCTTGAGGCCGAACTGCGAACGCAAGGTCACTTCCAGGGCGGTCAGGCCACCGGCCGCGAGGGCATCGGCCAGCGGCAGGATGTCCTGCTCGCGGGCAATGGTAATCACCGGCAGGATCCGCGCCTTGGCGCAGAGGCTGTCGATCAGGGCAACTTTGTCCGCCATGGAAACGGTCGGGGATGGGTTTGTCATAGCGGCTGATCCTTGGCTCATGGGCACCAGTAAATCTCTAACGTGGGTTGCAGAAAGGCACGAATCGGCAGTGCGGCGACATCGTCACCGGCCAGTGCGTTATCGAGGGTGGTCAGCTTGGACTGACCGGAAATCGACAGAATCTTGTGTTTGGCCGAAGCCAGCAGCGCACGGCTCATGGTCAGGCGTTGATGCGGCACGGTCGGCGCCAGCATCGGGTAGCAGCGACGGGTCCCGTCAGCCTGCAAGGCTTCGTCCAGGTTGGGGCTGCCGGGGAACAGTGAGGCGGTGTGGCCGTCATCCCCCATGCCCAGCACCAGCACGTCGATCACCGGCAGTTCGGAGAGCAAACGGTCGGCGTGCTCGGCGGCTTGTTCAAGGTTAGCGCTGGCGCTGTACAAGCTCAGGAACTGAGCCTTGGCCGCTGGCCCTTGCAACAGATATTTTTTCAGCAGACCGGCATTGCTGTCGGCATGCTCGACCGGCACCCAACGCTCGTCGGCGAGGCTGACCACCACGTTCGACCAGTCCAGCGTCTGCTTGGCCAGGTGCTGGAAGAACGCCACCGGGCTACGGCCACCGGAGACCACCAGGGTCGCCGTGCCTTGGGCGTCAATGGCATCGCTCAGTTGCTTGGCCACGTTCAGGGCCAGGCTTTCAGCCAGCAGGACCGGGCTCTTGAACGCATGAGCGCTGACGCCCTGCGGCAGTTTCAAATTAGATATCGCCATACCACGACCTCCCGTCCCGCGTGATCAGAGCAATGGAACTCATCGGCCCCCAGGACCCGGCCGCATACGGCTTGGGCGCATCACCGGATTTTTTCCACCCGGCGATCAACTGGTCACACCACTTCCACGCGGCTTCGATTTCATCTTTACGGACAAACAGGTTCTGATTGCCCCGCATCACTTCCAGTAACAACCGCTCGTAGGCATCGGGAATCCGTGCGCTGCGCCAGGTGTCGGAAAAATTCAGCTGCAACGGACCGCTGCGCAACTGCATGCCCTTGTCCAGGCCTTGTTCTTTGGTCATCACGCGCAAGGAAATGCCTTCGTCCGGTTGCAGGCGGATAATCAGCTTGTTGCTGATCTGGAGGCGCTGCTCGGGAGCGAAAATGTAGTGCGACGGTTCCTTGAAGTGGATGACGATCTGCGACAGTTTCTGCGGCATGCGCTTGCCGGTGCGCAGGTAAAACGGCACGCCCGCCCAGCGCCAGTTGCGAATGTCGGCACGCAGGGCGACGAAGGTTTCGGTGTCGCTCTGGGTGTTGGAATTGGGTTCTTCCAGGTACCCGGGCACCGGTTTGCCTTCGCTGTACCCGGCGATGTACTGGCCACGCACCACTTGAGTGGTCAAGCCTTCCGGGCTGATCGGTGCCAGCGCCTTGAGCACTTTGACTTTCTCGTCACGGATGCTGTCGGCGGACAGGTCGGCCGGCGGGTCCATGGCGATCAGGCAGAGCAGTTGCAGCAGGTGATTCTGGATCATGTCCCGCAGCTGGCCGGCCTTGTCGAAGTAGCCCCAGCGGCCTTCGATGCCGACCTTCTCGGCCACGGTGATTTCCACGTGGGAGATGTAATTCTGGTTCCACTGGGTTTCGAACAGGCTGTTGGCGAAACGCAGGGCGATCAGGTTCTGGACGGTTTCCTTGCCCAGATAGTGGTCGATGCGATAGGTGCGGTTCTCCGGGAAGAACTGCGCCACGGCGTCATTGACCTTGCGCGAGGATTCCAGGTCCGAACCGATGGGCTTTTCCAGCACCACGCGGGTGTTTTCAGCCAGGCCGACCTTGGCCAGGTTCTCGCAGATCGCACCGTAGACCGCTGCCGGCGTCGCGAAATAGGCAATAACCCGTTGCGCGCTGCCGGCCACTTCAGCCAGGGCGACGTAATCTTCGGACTTGAGGAAGTCGACGTGCAGGTAGCTCAGGCGTGCGAGGAAACGCTCGACCACGGCTTCGTCCAGCTCTTTGGCACTGACGTAGCGACGCAGCTCGGAAGTAATGAACGCCAGGTGCTCCTGCTCACTGCCAGGCTCCCGGGCCAGCGCGATGATCCGCGTATCCTCGTGCAAGAGGCCTGCGCCATCGAGCTGATAAAGGGCAGGAAACAGCTTGCGCAGGGCCAGATCGCCCAAAGCGCCGAACAAGGCAAAGGTGCACGGTTCAACCGTAATCGAAGGCATGATGTTTGTTCTTTTATCAAGTTAAGCTACAAATACCTTTTTTCAAGGCATCACTCAAGGGAAAATGTAGTAATAACCACAACATTTTCGCAAAATACAGATTGCGAGTGGTGGTCGGTCGGAGCCATCAGTAGGATAGGCCACCGTTACGGGCCTCACCAAAGGCCCTTTTTGCATTAGCCGCGCGCTTGTTGGCGCAGGTGTAAAGGATACTTATATGGACCGCGTGCGAAATTTACTGGAGCAGATCCAGAATCGCCTTGAAGAGCTGAACAAGGCCGAGCGCAAAGTGGCCGAGGTGATCCTGCTCAATCCACAGCAGGCCACCCGATTCAGCATCGCCGCCCTCGCCCAGGCCGCCTCGGTCAGTGAGCCGACGGTCAACCGTTTCTGCCGTTCGTTCGGTGTCAGCGGTTATCCCGAGCTCAAGTTGCAACTGGCCCAGAGCCTGGCCAGTGGCGCCGCCTACGTCAGCCGTGCGGTGGAAGCCGATGACAATCCGGAAGCCTACACGCGGAAAATCTTCGGCAGCGCCATCGCGTCCCTGGACAGCGCTTGCCAGGCGCTGGACCCGAACCTGATCAGCCGCGCCGTCGATCTGTTGATCCAGGCCCGGCAGATCCACTTCTTCGGCCTCGGCGCCTCGGCCCCGGTGGCGCTGGATGCGCAGCACAAGTTCTTCCGCTTCAACCTGGCCGTGACCGCCCATGCCGATGTGCTGATGCAGCGCATGATTGCCTCGGTGGCGCACACCGGCGAGTTGTTCGTGATCATCTCCTACACCGGCCGTACCCGCGAACTGGTGGAAGTGGCGCGCATCGCCCGGGAGAACGGTGCTTCGGTGCTGGGTTTAACAGCCGAGGGATCGCCCCTGGCCAAGGCCAGTACCTTGAGCCTGAACATTCCGCTGCCGGAAGACACCGACATCTACATGCCGATGACTTCGCGGATCATCCAGCTGACCGTGCTCGACGTACTCGCCACCGGCATGACCTTGCGCCGAGGGGTGGACTTCCAGCCGCATTTGCGCAAGATCAAAGAGAGCTTGAATGCCAGTCGGTATCCGGTGGGTGACGAGTTCAACTGACCCGAAATCTTCACTGCCTGATCGGGCCTCATCGCGGGCAAGCCTTGCTCCTACAGGTTTTCGTTTGCCCGCGAAATCCGCGTAATCCTGTAGGAGCAAGGCTTGCCCGCGATGGCGTCAGCCGCAACACCCCAAAATCACGCTCCAACCCGCGCCTGCAAACTCAAATACGCCCGCTCCCCCGGTGCCAGACTCAGGCTATCGGTGCCGCCGCTTGCTGCCTCTACGCAAACGAATTCGGATATCTCATTCCAGCTCACCCCTAGCAACGGGCGTGAACCGGGATGCCACACCACCGTGTCTGCCGTATCCCCGGTATCAATGCACAACGCCCGATCCCAGGCGTGGTCATTGAGCAGCAGTTCGCCCTCATGCTGAAACACCCACTGACAGCCACCCTCGACGCGCAACTCGCCTTCCTGCTGGCAGATCTGCCGGTTCAACTGGTCGTAACCGTGCGCGCCATCGAGCCCAGACAGCGCTACCTCACCGACATCACCAATACGCCAGTAAGCGTGCAACGCCTGACTCAATTGGCATGGAAGGCTGTCGTGATGCTCGGTGCTCAAACGCAAATCCATGCGTTCACCGAGGTGCGCGTGCAGGTCTACCTGCCAGTCGCATAGCTCAAGCTGCCAGTGCAGGCGCACGCCATCGTCATCGCTGCTGCTGTCGATCAGTTTCCAGTCGAGCAAGCGCGCCCAACCATGGGAAGGCCAGGCGTTTTCGCTCGGATGACGGCCATACCATGGCCAGCACACCGGCACGCCACCGCGAATGGCCCCGACCTGCGGCCACTTCGCCGCGCACCACAGCCAGGGTTTCTGGCCCTTGGGCTGAAAGTGCAGCAACTGCGCGCCCTGACGACTGAACACCGCCTGACACAGCGGATGATCAATCACCAACACGTCGCGCTTCTGATAGCGCTCCCACGCAAACACCGGCCGTTCACGCAAGGATTTGAAGAAGCGTTGTAGCGGATGCTCAAGCATGTGCCACGGTCCTGAAAATCATGGGTTTACTCAGCGAATCAATGTAGTGACGGTTTACTGTGGCGAGGGGATTTATCCCCGCTGGGCTGCGGAGCGGCCCTAAAAAATGGGACTGCTGCGCAGTCCAACGGGGATAAATCCCCTCGCCACACAAAAAAAAGCGGACAGCCATGGCCGTCCGCAAAATGCGCACATAGAGAGGAGCTTATCGCAGTCGCGTTAGAACACCGACTGAATTTTCAGGCCGGCGACCAAAGCGTCATCGACTTCATCCACACCACCTGGGTGAGTGATGTATTGCAGGTTGGGACGCACGGTCAGCCAGTTGGTAACGTGGAAACCGTAGTTGAGCTCGTAGTTGTATTCGGTGTCACGCAGCGGCGAGAACAGCGGATCGTTGTAGTCGCTGACGCCATTGGAGGCGTTGACCAACTCGGCGTTTTTCTTCACGTCATCGTTGACATGGATACGGGCGAAACCGATCCCCAGGTCATCTTTGGGACGTGCATCGAACGGCCCTTTGTACACAAACATCAGCGACTGGTAGTTGTCGACGATGTTGGTGTCCTTGTCGTGGAAAGTGGCGTTGGCGGCAATGTTCAGACCGCGGGTGGCGTCACCGTTATGGCTGGTGAGTTGTTGTTGTGCAACGAACCAGTAGCCGTGCTTGCTGCTGTGGCTGCGATAGGCGTTGCCGCTGGTGGCCGCATCATTGCCGTTGTCGTCTTCAATGACGTCATCGGCGCTGGCGGTGCTTTTGTAGTAACCGACACGGTATTCGCCCGGCAGGTTGCCAGGGTTAGGCAACCACACCAGTTCGACCGGCAGGACGGTGCCTTCGGTACCGCTACCACTGAGTTTGAAGCCGTTGCCGTGCTCCAGTTGCGAGGGGTTCTGGTTGTACGCGCCGATCTGCGCATACCACTCAGGCGAGATGTTGTACTTCACGCGGATCGCCGCCTGGCTGACCGGCCAGTTGTACCAGATGTTGGTGGCCCAGTTGCCCACCTGGGAGCCACAGAACGCCAGGTTCTGGAATTCGCACGGGAAGCTGTTGAAGTCTTCACCTTCACCGAAGTAACCGGCCTTGATGTCGAGTTTATTGTCGAGGAACTGATGCTTGATCCACAGTTGGGTCAGCCGGACCATATGCCCACGACCGTAGACTTCCTGGGAGGAACTCAAGGTGCCGGCACGCGGGTCGCCGATACGGTCATTGGAGATGTTTTCACCGTTACGGTTGGTGAGCTGGATCTTGGCCTGGGTGTTGTCCCAGCCGAACAGTTTCTCCAGGTCCAGCGCCGCGCCCAAGCCAAACTGGTCGCTGTAGCGTGCGGTCTTGTCATCGTTGAACCCGCCGTGGAGGTTGCCGCCCACTTCACCGACGTAGTCCATCTTGATGTCGATGCCTTGCTCGATCAGCTTGGTTCGTTCGCCACCCCAGTCGCCGGTCATCCATTCGGAATCGGCGCTAAACGCATCAGCCGCGTGCACGCTACCGGCCAGCATCATCGCCGCAACGGCTGACAACTGGCAGATAAGCTGAGCGTTGTTGTTCTTCTTCATCCCTACATCCTCGTCTTATTGTTATTAACTGTTGGGTAACGCAGTTACATCCCCTGTGGGAGCGGCTTTTGTGGTGAGGGGATTTAGCGAAACGTCGCACCGCCCCGTTGGACTGCGCAGCAGTCCCATTTTTTAGGGCCGCTTCGCGCCCCAGCGGGGATAAATCCCCTCGCCACAAAAGCCAGCGCCTACAGTTTTTGATCTTCAGCGGCCTTTGAATTGGGTCACGTTTGCAGGTCGGATTTCGGTTTGTGGTTGGCCGGCAGCCCCCAGGCGTTCGCCGGTCTTGGCATCGAACAGCAGCACTTTCGCCGGATCGAATTGCAACGTCAGGGTCTCGCCCACAGCCGGTGCGACATCGGGCGCCAGGCGACAGCAGACCTTGGTGTCGTTGAGATTGACGAACACCAGTGTGTCGGGACCGGTCGGTTCGGTGACCTGGACTTCGGCGCGAATGGTCGGCAAACCGTTCGCTTCACCGTTGGCCAGAACGATCTGCTCCGGGCGCATGCCGAGGATCACTTCGCGGTCTTCCAGACCTGCGTCCTGCATGCCCAGCGGCAACTCGCAACGGGCCTGGCCGCTGTCGAGCAATGCCAGCAGACGACCGTCCTTGCGCTGCAAGCGCAGGGGGATGAAGTTCATCGGCGGCGAGCCGATGAAGCTCGCCACGAACAGGTTGGCCGGGTTGTTGTAGATGTCTTTCGGCGTGCCGAACTGTTGGATGATCCCGTCCTTCATCACCGCCACCTTGTCGCCCAGGGTCATGGCTTCGATCTGGTCGTGGGTCACGTACACCGTGGTGGTTTTCAGGCGTTGGTGCATCAGTTTCATTTCGGTGCGCATCTCGACCCGCAGCTTGGCGTCGAGGTTGGACAGCGGTTCGTCGAACAGATAAATCTTCGGCCGCCGCGCCAACGCACGGCCCATCGCCACGCGCTGTTGCTGGCCACCGGACAGTTGGCCCGGTTTGCGGCTGAGCAGGTGTTCGATCTGCAGCAGCTTGGAAACCCGAGCGACTTCTTCGTCGATTTCCGCGGTCGGCATTTTGCGGATCTTCAGGCCGAAAGCGATGTTGTCGCGCACGCTCATCGTCGGGTACAGCGCGTAGGACTGGAACACCATGGCGATGTCGCGATCTTTCGGGCTCATGCCGCTGATGTCGGCATCGTCCACCAGGATCGCGCCGCCGCTGATGGTTTCCAGCCCGGCAATGCAGTTCATCAAGGTGGATTTGCCGCAGCCGGACGGGCCGACCAGGATCAGGAATTCCCCGTCATCGATCTTCAGTTCGATGTTTTTCAGGGTGTCCGGCAAACCGGCGCCGTAGGTCTTGTTGACGTTGCGTAATTCGAGAGTTGCCATCTTCTACCCCTTGACCGCGCCGGACGTCAGCCCACGCAGGAAATACTTGCCAGCGAATATGTAGACCAGCAGTGTCGGCAGCCCGGCGATCATCGCGGCGGCCATATCAACGTTGTATTCCTTGGCCCCGGTGCTGGTGTTGACCAGGTTGTTCAGGGCCACGGTAATTGGCTGGGCATCGCCACTGGCGAAGACCACGCCGAACAGGAAGTCATTCCAGATCTGGGTGAACTGCCAGATCAGGCAGACCATCACGATCGGGATCGACATCGGCAGCAGGATCTTCCAGAAGATCGTGAAGAAGCCCGCGCCGTCGAGCCGCGCGGCCTTGACCAGCGCATCCGGAATGCTCACGTAGTAGTTGCGGAAGAACAGCGTGGTGAACGCCAGGCCGTAGACCACGTGCACCAGCACCAGCCCCGTCGTGGTGTTGGCCAGGCCGAACTTGCCGAGGGTGAACGACGCCGGCAGCAGCACGGTCTGGAACGGCAGGAAGCAGCCGAACAGCAGCAGACCGAAGAACAACTGCGAACCACGGAAGCGCCACATCGACAGCACGTAGCCGTTCATCGCGCCGATAAAGGTCGAAATCAGAACCGCCGGCACGGTGATTTTCACCGAGTTCCAGAAGTAGCCGCCGACCACATCCCAGGCCTTGATCCAGCCGATGCCGTCGATCACGGTTGGCCAACTCAGCAGGTTGCCGGTGCGGATGTCTTCCGGGGATTTGAAGCTGGTCAGCAGCATCACGATCAGCGGAATCAGGTACACCGCAGCGGCCAACAGCAGCGTGGCGTAGATCGCGATGCGACTGAAGCTCAGGGTTGGTTTGCCGAGTTGATTAGTCATGGCGTTTGCCTCGCAGCTCGGAGTACAGGTACGGCACGAGGATGGTCAGCACGGCACCGAGCATCAGCATGGCGCTGGCCGAACCGATGCCCATCTGGCCACGGCTGAAGGTGAAGGAGTACATGAACATCGCCGGCAGGTCGGACGAGTAGCCGGGACCACCCGCAGTCATCGCCGCCACCAGGTCGAAGCTTTTGATCGCAATGTGCGCAAGGATCATGAAGGCGCTGAAGAACACCGGGCGCAGGCTCGGCAGCACGATCTTCAGGTAGATGGTCGGCAGGCTCGCACCGTCGACTTGCGCGGCACGGATGATCGATTGATCGACACCGCGCAGGCCGGCGAGGAACATCGCCATCACGAAGCCGGAGGCTTGCCACACAGCGGCGATCACCAGGCAGTAGACCACGCGATCCTGATCCACCAGCCAGTCCAGACGGAAGCCTTCCCAGCCCCAGTCACGCAGCATCTTGTCCAGGCCGAGCCCTGGGTTGAGCAGCCATTTCCACGCGGTACCGGTGACGATCATCGACAGCGCCATCGGGTACAGGTAGATGGTGCGGATGAAGCCTTCCTTGCGAATGCGCTGGTCCAGCAGCACGGCGAGAAACACGCCCAGCACCAGGCTGATGCCGATGAACATGCCGCCGAACAGCGCCAGGTTCTTGCTCGCGACCCACCAGCGGTCGTTGTCCATCAGGCGCATGTATTGCTGCAGGCCGACCCACTTGTAACTCGGCATGAAGCTGGAGTTGGTGAAGGACAGTATGAATGTCCAGATGATGTAACCGTAGAAGCCAACCAACACGATCAGCATGCTCGGCGCGAGTACCAACTTGGGTAACCAGCGTTGCAGCGCATCGAACGGTGAGGCTTTGCTGAAAACCGCCACAGAGCTCATCGGGATAATCCTGGTGGAGAAGTGAAATCCGGACAGAGTTCACCCTGTGGGAGCGAGCTTGCTCGCGATAGCTGACTGACATTCAACATCGATGTCGCCTGTTACACCGCTATCGCGAGCAAGCTCGCTCCCACAATGGGATGGAGCTCTCTCTGGGGTGTGCCGCAGGATCACCTGCGGCGATTACCAACTACTGGGCAGCTTTGACAGCCGACGCCAGTTGGGCGCTGGCCTTGGCCGGGTCGGCGTCCTTGTCGTTCATGAAGTTGGTGACCACGTCGAAGATCGCGCCTTGTACGGCCAGGGAGGTGGCCATGTTGTGCGCCATACTCGGCTGCAGGCCGCCGGTCTTCTCGTCCGCCAGGAAGTCCTTGGCCGCCGCTTGGGCGCAGGAATCGAAGCCCTGGCCGGCCATGTCGTTCAACATATCGGTACGCACCGGGATCGAACCCTTGTTGATGCTGAAGACCTTCTGGAAGTCGGTGCCCAGCGCGACCTTGGCCAGATCTTGCTGCGCGGCGATGTCGCCCTTGCGATCAGCCTTGAGCTTGAACACGGCCAGCGAATCGATGTTGTAGGTGAAGGCCTTGTCGGTGCCAGGGAACGCCACGCACTGATAGTCCTTGCCCGCAACTTTCTTCGCCGCGGTCCACTCACTTTTCGCCCAGTCGCCCATCATCTGCATGCCGGCCTTGCCGTTGATCACGTCGGCAGCGGCGATGTTCCAGTCACGACCGGCACGGTTCGGGTCCATGTAGGTGGTGATTTTTTTCAGCTCGGTAAAGACCTTGGTCATCTCGGCGCCCGAGAGGGTCTTCTGATCCAGGTCTACCAGGGCTTTCTTGTAACCGTCGGCGCCCATGACCGAGAGCACCACGTCTTCGAATACGGTGCTGTCCTGCCAAGGCTGGCCTCCGTGGGCGAGCGCAATGAAGCCGGCGGCTTTCAGCTTGTCACCGGCGGCATAGAATTCTTCGAGGGTGGTCGGGGCTTTGTCGATCCCGGCTTTCTTGAACACTTGCGGGTTGATCCACAGCCAGTTGACGCGGTGAATGTTCACCGGCACGGCCACGTAGTCGCCTTCATACTTAACGGTGTCGGAGACTTTCGCAGGCAGCAGGCCATCCCAGTTTTCCGACTTGGCGACTTCTGTCAGCGTGTCGGTGGCGAGCAGGCCAGTGCTGCCCCACTCCTGGATGTCCGGCCCTTTGATTTGCGCAACGCCCGGCGGGTTACCCGCTACGGCGCGGCTCTTGAGAACGGTCATGGCCGTGGAACCGCCACCACCGGCGACTGCGCCGTCCTTCCAGGTGAAGCCGTCTTTTTCGACTTGAGCCTTGAGGACATCAACCGCTGCTTTTTCACCACCCGACGTCCACCAATGCACGACTTCCACGGAACCTTTGGATTCGGCGGCAAGCACACTGAGAGGGAGCGCAGACAGGGAGGCGAGAGAAATGACAGTAGCGAGGCGAGAAATCGCATTCATCTGGAAGTACCTTTCTTGTTGTTATGCATGCAAGTCTGGTGCTTGCGCTGCAGAGGATTTTAAACAGGAGACGCCCCTTCGCAGGTAACGAAGGGACGCGCGAATGTCACCGCATGGTTACATAGAACCGCTCTGGGACAACTGTGCCAGCGCACTGGCCATGCTCGGCGCCAGCGGCAGGCGCGGGATCAGGACGGCTTGCCAGGCATGATAGAGATCGGGTTTACCGGCCCAGATATCGCCGCTTGGGCGGTTCAATGGGTCGAGCTCGTGGTGCCAGCTGCCGCCTTCGCGGTCGATGAAATGACGGTCGCAGAATTCCCAGAACAGTCGGTACCAGTGTTCGTATTGCTCATCGCCCGTGCGCTTGAGCAAGGCACTGGCAGCGGCGCTGGCTTCGCAATGGGTCCAGTGCAAGCGATGGCGAACCACCGCCTTGTTGTCCCAGTCGAGGGTGTAGACCATCCCCGGCGCACCGTCGATGTCCCAGCCGTGGCGGCAGTTCTGCTCGAATAGTTTTTGCGCGTCAGTGACCAACCAGCCCGGCGTAAGCATCCCCGCCCGCACCCGCGCTGCTTCGAGATGCAATAGCAATCGGGCCCATTCGAAACCGTGACCCGGCGTGGTGCCGTAGGGACGGAAACCGTCGGCCGGGTTGTCGTGGTTGTACTCGCGCAGTGGCTGCCAGTCGCGGTCGAAATGCTCGATCACCAGATAGTCATTGGCGGCGGCGTGACCATGGATCACCCGCTCGACGATGCGCTGGGCGCGGCACAACCAGCGCTTGTCGTCGGTGACATCGGCCAGGGCGAGGAAGGCTTCGGTGGTGTGCATGTTGCTGTTGGCGCCGCGATAGGCTTCCTCGCAGCTGAAGTCGCGGCTGAAGGATTCGCGCATGGCGCCTTCTTCTTCCCTCCAGAAACAGCTGTCGATGATGTCGATCGCGTCATCGAGCAAGGCCTGCGCGCCGGGCCGGCGTGCGACCACCGCGGAACTGGCGGCCAGGGCCACGAAGGCATGCAGATAAGCATTTTTGTCGGTGTTGCCGTCGCGGTGTCCGGCAACCGCGAACCAGCCACCGTGCACGGCATCGCGCAACGGCCCGCGCAGGGCCTGGATGCCGTGATCCACCAGCTCGGCAAAACCCGGCAGGCCCTGGATGTGCGCCATGGCGAAGCTGTGGGTCATGCGCGCGGTGTTCATGGTTTGTGCTTGCGCATTGGCCGGCAAGCGTCCCTTTTCATCAAGGTTGCCGAAGCCTTCAGGAAGCTTCGAAGCCCTGGCAAACGACAGCAGGCGCAGGCCTTCGGCGGCGAGCCATTGCTGATGGGCCGGTGCGTTCAGCCAACTGCTGAAGGCGGGTTGAGTGGTGTCCATGGGGTGCCTTTTTTGTTGTTATGACTGCACGGCAGTCTAAACAACGGGCGATGGCGGGCTTGTAACGAAGGGGGCGAGTTATGTCACCAATCTGTGACAATTCTGAGGAAAATGGTGAGTGGTCTGACGCCTTCGCGAGCAGGCTCGCTCCCACAGTGGTTCTGTGTCGCACACAAATCCAATGTGGGAGCGAGCCTGCTCGCGAAGAACGATAACGCGGTATCCCTAATCAACATTGCGCGGCAATTGAAGAGTCACCCTTAAACCACCTTCACGCAGGTTTTGCAGGCTGACTTCACCCCCATGACTATGGGCAATATTGCGCGCAATCCCCAACCCCAACCCATACCCCTGCTGCTGCCCGGCCAAACGAAAGTGCGGCTCGAACACCTGTTCCAGCCGCTGCTCGGGAACCCCCGGCCCTTCATCATCGACATGCAGGACGAACGCACTGTCGTCATCGTCGATGTGCAGGTGGGCGTTCTGGCCGTACTTCAGGGCGTTGTCGATCAGGTTGCCGATGCAACGCTTGAGCGCCAGCGGTTTGCCCGGATAGGCCGCCAGGGCACGTCCTTGCTGGGTCACGCGACCATTTCCGGTGGGTGACAGGTACGGTTCCACCAGACACTCGAGCACATGATTGAGATCCACCTGCTCGATGTTTTCGTGGATGTCGGTGTCTTTCACACATTGCAGTGCACCCTTGACCAGCAACTCCAGCTCATCCAGATCGCGACCGAACTTGGCCTGCAGCTTTTCGTCTTCCAACAACTCGACGCGCAGACGCAAGCGGGTGATGGGGGTGCGCAAGTCGTGGGAAATCGCGCTGAACAACTGGCTGCGTTCGGTCAGGTAACGGCTGATGCGTTCGCGCATGGTATTGAAGGCGCGGCCGACTTCGACCACTTCACTGCCGCCGCCTTCGGCCACCGGCTCGACGTGGGCACCCAGCGACAGGTCCCGCGCCGCCCGCGCCAGGCGCTTGAGCGGCCGGCTTTGCCAGTGCACCAGCAGACCGATGAACAACAGCAAAAAGCCGCTGGTGAGAACGATGAACCACACCTGCTGCGCCGGCAGGCCTTGTTCTTCGAGACTGGTGTAGGGTTCGGGCAACAGCGAGGCGATGTACAGCCATTCTCCCGGCGCCATCTGGATCTGCGTGACCAGCACCGGCGGGTTCACCGGCTCCAGGGTCAGCGCGTAGTGGGCCCAGGAACGCGGCAGTTCGTCGAGCTTGAGACCGCCATTGAAGATCCGCAGGTCTTCGGGGCTGACAAAGGTCACCGAGATGTCGGTGTCCTGCCCGAGGGACTGGCGCAGCACCTGATCCACCGCCTCGATCACCGCCTCTTTGCGTGGTGTGATCGGCAGCACTTCCATTCCCAGGGGTTTGTCATTGAGCGTCACCACGAATCGCGTGCCGCCCATGCTGCGCAGCTGGTCGAGCACCAACGGGCGATACGCCACCGGCAACGAGCGCAGGTAACTGACACTGGCGTTCATCGAGTGAGCGAGGCTGCGCGCGCTGGTGACCAGGCCTTCAAGCTGGGTCGCGCGTAATTGAGAGACCCAGATCACGCTCGACAATGCCTGGGCGAACAACACCGCGAGCAACGTCAGCAACAGCATGCGCCCGAGCAGCGAGCGTGGCACCGGCACGCGGCCGGCAAGCGTGCGCAAAAAATCAGTGACCATTGGAGGCAACCACATTGGCTGCCAACTGATAGCCGCTGCCCCGTACGGTGCGAATCAGTCGCGGGGGTTTTTCCGTATCGCGCAGGCGCTGGCGCAAACGACTGACCGCCATGTCGACGATGCGGTCAAGCGGCATCAGATCCCGGCCACGGGTGGCGTTGCCGATCGTATCGCGGTCGAGGATTTCCTGCGGGTGATCGAGAAACAGCTTCAACAGGGCGAAATCGGCACCGGACAGAATCACCTCTTCGCCATCAATGTGAAACAGGCGATGACTGACCATATCCAGGCGCCAGTCATCGAAGGCCAGCACTTCGCTACCGGAGCGCTCCTGACCGAACTGCGCCCGGCGCAGCAAGGCCTTGATGCGCGCCTGCAATTCGCGGGGGCTGAAGGGTTTGCCAAGGTAGTCGTCGGCCCCCAGTTCCAGGCCGATGACCCTGTCGGCCTCGTCGGAGCTGGCGGTGAGCATGATGATCGGCACCTGCGACTGACGCGGGTGCTGGCGAATCCAGCGACACAGGCTGAAACCGTCTTCGTCCGGCAGCATCACGTCGAGGATCACCAGGTCGCTGGGGGCCTCGTTGAGGGCCTGGCGAAAGCCTGCGCCATCGGGCGTGGTACGCACCTGGAAACCGGCGCGGGTCAGGTAGGTGTCCAGCAACTCGCGTATCTCTTGATCGTCATCGACCAACAAAATCGACTTGTTGACTGAGCTCACGGGCGGCGTCCTTGTTGTTTGAATTGGGCGGATTATGCCTGATCGAGCGTAAATCTTTGGTGTCTGTGCGGGCCTCTTCGCGAGCAGGCTCGCTCCCACAAGGTTGTCGATAATCCTGTGGGAGCGAGCCTGCTCGCGAATGGGGCGACTCGGTGTCAGGTCTGCTCCAGCGCTACCCCCGCACCAACCAACCCGGAATACGGCGCCGTCACCAGCCACACCGGGATCCCCTTGAAGTAATCGCTCATGCAACCCTTGTCGGCAAAGCACCGGGCGAAACCGCTTTCGAGGAAGAAATCGGCGAAGCGCGGAACCACCCCGCCGACGATGTACACACCACCGCGCGCACCGGTGGTCAGCACGTTGTTGCCCGCCACGCGACCAAGCCAGCAACAGAATTGTTCAAGCACTTCCAGGGCAATCGGGTCGCCCGCCAAACCGGCAGCCGTAATCGCCTCCGGGGTTTCAAGCACCGGCGAGTGCCCGTCAACCGCACAAATCGCCCGATAGACACGCGGCAAGCCGCTGCCGCTCAACGCCGTTTCGGCGCTGACATGCCCGATCTCATTGAAGATGTGCTGCCACAGTTGAGTCTCGCGCGGACTGCTCAGCGGCAGATCGACGTGACCGCCCTCCCCCGGCAGCGCGGCAAAACGCCCCTCACCGAGATCAAGCAAAGTGCCGACACCCAAACCCGTGCCCGGGCCAATCACCACCGCCGGGCGCAACGGCTCCGGCGTGCCTTCGCAAACCACGCGAAACTCGCCGGGTTGCAAACGGGTCATGCCCAAGGCCATGGCCGAAAAATCGTTGACCAGCAACAGCTGATCCACCTGCAAGGCCTGGCAGAAACCCCGGCGGCTCAGGCGCCAGTGATTGTTGGTGAACTTGAATTCGTCGCCGCTCACGGGGCCTGCCACCGACAGGCACACCGAGCCGATCGAACCCGGCGCCAGGCCAAGCGCGCTCAGGTAGAGGGCAATCGCCTCCTCCGGGCTGGCGTGGTCGGCCGTCGCCAGCACCTGGACCGATTCCAGCTGCTGGTTTTTCCACAACGCGAACCGTGCGTTGGTGCCACCGATGTCACCGACCAAAGCCAGTTTCAATTAAGCGTCTCCAGGGCAGAAGTGAAGGCGCTGGCCCCCTGCTCTGCCGAGCTGAAGGCCATGCGCATGAAACCAAACAGTTCGCGACCGGTGCCGATGTTGTTGCCCAACAGGCCTTTGGCCGGCGTGCGCGCTGCGAATTCTTCGGCGTCCA
This sequence comes from Pseudomonas sp. LBUM1649, assembly GCF_059716155.1. Lineage (NCBI taxonomy): Bacteria > Pseudomonadati > Pseudomonadota > Gammaproteobacteria > Pseudomonadales > Pseudomonadaceae > Pseudomonas > Pseudomonas sp. LBUM1649. The sequence goes on along the minus strand of NZ_CP166807.1, from coordinate 1,355,414 downwards.
CCTTAAGCTCCAGGGTGCCTTTGACGCCATCGACGCGGATGATATCGCCCTCTTGCACCCGCGCCAAAGGTCCGCCCACGTAAGCTTCAGGGCTGACGTGGATGGCCGCCGGGATTTTCCCCGACGCACCGGACATGCGCCCGTCAGTGACCAGGGCAACCTTGAAGCCGCGATCCTGCAGCACGCCGAGGAACGGCGTCATCTTGTGCAGTTCCGGCATGCCGTTGGAACGCGGCCCCTGGAAGCGCATCACCGCGACAAAATCCTTCTCCAGCAAACCGGCCTTGAACGCATCGGCCAGGTCCTGCTGATCCTGGAACACCATGGCCGGCGCTTCGACGATCTGGTTTTCCAATGCCACGGCCGAAACTTTCATCACGCCGCGACCGAGGTTGCCTTCCATCACACGCAAACCGCCCTCTGGCGAGAACGCCCGGGCGACCGGACGCAGGATGCTTTCATCGAGACTTTCGGTGATGCCTTCGCGCCAGACCAGTTCGCCGTTATCGAGGAACGGCTCCATGGTGTAGCGGCGCAGCCCGTGGCCCAGCACGGTGTTGACGTTTTCGTGGAGCAAGCCGGCATCCAGCAGTTCGCGGATCAGGAACGACATGCCGCCCGCGGCCTGGAAGTGGTTGATGTCAGCTTTGCCGTTCGGGTAGACGTGGCTCAGGGTCGGCACCACCTCGGAGAGGTCGGCCATGTCCTGCCAGGTCAGCTGGATGCCCGCCGCCATGGCGATCGCCGGCATGTGCAAGGTGTGGTTGGTCGAGCCGCCGGTGGCGTGCAGGGCGACGATGGAGTTGACCAGCGAACGCTCGTCGACGATTTCGCCGATCGGCATGAAGTCGCCGTTCTGCTTGGTCAGGCGGGTCACCTGATGCGCCGCTTCCCGGGTCAGGGCGTCGCGCAATGGTGTGTTCGGGTTGACGAAGGAAGCGCCCGGCAAATGCAGGCCCATGACTTCCATCAGCAACTGGTTGGTGTTGGCGGTGCCGTAGAAGGTGCAGGTGCCGGGGCTGTGGTAGGAGTTCATTTCCGACTCCAGCAGCTCTTCGCGGCTGGCCTTGCCTTCGGCGTAACGCTGGCGCACGTCGGCTTTCTGCTTGTTGGAAATGCCCGACACCATTGGCCCGCCCGGGACGAAGATCATCGGCAGATGGCCGAACCGCAGCGCGCCCATCATCAGCCCCGGGACGATCTTGTCGCAGATGCCGAGCATCAGCGCGCCATCGAACATGTTGTGGGAAAGCGCCACAGCGGTGGACAGCGCGATCACTTCACGGCTCGGCAGGCTCAGTTCCATGCCCGGCTCGCCCTGGGTCACGCCATCGCACATGGCCGGGGTGCCGCCGGCGAACTGGCCGACGGAGCCGATTTCGCGCAGGGCCTTTTTGATCAGCTCAGGAAAGACTTCATACGGCTGGTGCGCCGAGAGCATGTCGTTATATGACGAAACAATTGCAATGTTGGCGGAGTTCATCATCCGCAGGCTGTTCTTGTCGTCGCTGCCACAACCGGCCACGCCGTGGGCGAAGTTGGCGCATTGCAGCTTGCCGCGCATCGGACCGTCGCTGGCGGCATCGCGAATCAGTGCAAGGTAAGCCTCACGCGTGGCGCGACTGCGGGCGATAAGCCGTTCGGTGACCTCAAGGACGCGGGGATGCATGTGTAGAACTCCAGGCTAACGGATGTGGCGACCTGATTGTCTATGCTGATCAAATGCCGGTGTCGATGGGATGACAGACGGTTTTCTTGATCGGTTGGACCAGTTGATTCAGGTCACTCGTTGTAGATTGAACAAAATATTGCCACTAAAAAGGCTTGTTTTCTATTTTTTTGCGAATAATCTTGTAATTCCAACAACAAATCGACGGCGGCGCTGATAAATGACTCTACGAATCGCAATCAATGGTTTTGGCCGTATTGGTCGTAACGTCCTCCGAGCACTCTATACCCAAGGCTATCGCCAGGATTTGCAGATCGTCGCCATCAACGACCTCGGTGACAGCGCAATCAATGCGCACTTGCTCAAGTACGACACGGTTCACGGCACGTTCGAAGCCGATGTCCAGCATGATCAGGAAAGCCTGACCGTCAACGGCGATCGCATTTCGGTCAGCGCCATTCGCAATCCGGCCGACCTGCCCTGGGCCGCGGAAAAGATTGATGTGGTGTTCGAATGCACCGGTCTGTTCACCGACCGCGCCAAAGCCGCTGCGCATATTACGGCCGGCGCACGCAAAGTGATTATCTCGGCCCCGGCCACAGGCGCCGACGCCACCGTGGTGTACGGGGTCAACCACGACATTCTGCGCCAGTCGCACCAGATTATTTCAAACGCCTCGTGCACCACCAACTGCCTGGCCCCGGTGGCCCAGGTGTTGCATCGCGAACTGGGCATCGAAAGCGGCCTGATGACCACCATCCATGCCTACACCAATGACCAGCACCTGACCGACGTCTACCACAGCGACCCGTACCGCGCCCGTTCGGCCACCCAGAACATGATCCCGAGCAAGACCGGTGCTGCTGAAGCGGTCGGCCTGGTGCTGCCGGAACTGGCGGGCAAACTGACCGGCATGGCGGTGCGCGTGCCGGTGATCAACGTATCCCTGGTCGACCTGACCGTGCAGCTTAAGCGCGAAGCATCGAGGGAAGAAGTCAACGAACTGCTCAAGCAAGCCGCCCAGCACTCGAAGATCCTCGGCTACAACACCTTGCCGCTGGTCTCCAGCGACTTCAACCACAACCCGCTCTCATCGATCTTCGACGCCAACCACACCAAGTCCAGCGGCAAGCTGCTCAAGGTGCTGGCCTGGTACGACAACGAATGGGGCTTTTCCAACCGCATGCTCGATAACTGCCTGGCGCTTTGCAACGCCGAATAAAGCGCTGTGATATGCGTTAACCCGCCCCTGTAGGAGCTGCCGCAGGCTGCTCCTACAGGTATTTGCGACACCCCACGGGCGTCTGGAGCAGCATGCAATGATCGGTATCAGCTTTACGCAAAAGACCATGGCAGCGCGCAAGCGCATCGCCCTGGTCGCCCATGACCACTGCAAGGTCTTTCTGCTGGACTGGGCCGAGCGGCACAAAGACCAATTGGCCCAACATGAACTGGTCGCCACCGGCACCACGGGATTGTTGTTGCAACAACGCCTGGACCTGCCCGTCGAGAGCATGATCAGCGGCCCACTAGGCGGTGACCAACAGCTCGGCGCGCGAATCGCCGAGCAACGGGTCGACATGCTGGTGTTCTTCTGGGACCCGTTCGAACCACAGCCACACGACCCCGACATCAAGGCATTGCTACGGGTCGCAGCGGTCTGGAACATCCCGGTGGCGTGCAACGAATGCAGCGCCGACTACCTGCTCAGCAGCCCGCTGATGGATCAGGCGCACGGACATCGGATTCCGGATTACGCAACGTATTTGCAGGGTCGGGCATAAACCTTCACAAATCAATACTTGACCCCTCGAGCGGATGATAAGCATTATCATTCGCTCGAAATGGATCAGGTCCTCCCGTGAGTCAATCACGCTTCAACGACGTATTCATCACCCAGCGAATCTCTCTGCTGCGCACGCTGGAGCGGATGGTCAACAATCACAGCACCGCCGAAGACCTCTTGCAGGAGACCTACCTGCGCGTGACCCGTGCGCTCGGCGAGCGGGCCATCGATCACCTGGAACCCTTTGTCTTCCAGACCGCCCGCAACCTGGCACTGGACCATTTGCGCGCGCGGCGCATCCACTCGCGCACCATGGTCGATGACGTGCCACTGGAGGTTGTGGAAAGCGTCGCCGCCCCCGCCAGCAGTGCCGAGGACGCCGCCCATGCCGAACAATTGCTCGAGCGTTTGAACGTGCGCCTCAGTCAACTCAGCTCCCGCCAGCAACAGATTTTCATCCTCAGCCGCCTGCACGGCCACAGCTATCTGGAGATCGCCGAGAAGCTCGGCGTCTCGCTCAGTACCGTGCAGAAGGAGCTGAAGCTGATCATGACCATCTGCATCGGAGTGGCAGAGAGGCAGCTGCAAGCTTCAAGCTGCAAGCCGCAAGCCGCAAGCTAAGAACGGCAAGCCGAACGCCTAACCGAACTTGCAGCTTGTAGCTTGAAGCTTGAAACTGCTTCTAAACCTCCGAGGAAACACCGTGACGGACACCCACCGCTCCCCTTCGCCCTCACCGGCGCAGGCCACTGCACACGCGATGGACCAGGCCCTGGACTGGCTGATCGTGCTGGACAGCCCGAGCGAAGAACAGACCCGCCAGTTCCACCAATGGCTCGCGGTCGACCCGGCCCATGCAGAGGCGTTCGCCAAGGCCCAGGCGATCTGGAACGGTGCGCAAGTCACGCAATGCGCGCAAAGCCTGGCGGCGCGGCCAGCCAAAGTCACAGTGCTGTCGCGCCTGCGCCCGCACTGGAAACCCTTGGCCACTGCCGCCGTGCTGATCCTCGGTTTGTTCAATTTCAGCAATCTGCCGATGCGCCTGCAGGCCGACCACCTGACCGTGGTCGGTGAACGCCAGCGCCTGCAATTGGAGGACGGCTCGAAGGTCCTGCTCAATACCAACTCGGCGTTTTCCAGCATCATCAACGATCAGAAGCGCGTGGCCCGCTTGTATCAGGGCGAGGCGTTTTTCGAGGTGCAGCCTCATCGCGGTCTGCCGCTGGAAATCGATGCCGGGCTGGTCACCGCCAGCGTTCGCGATACCGCATTCGCCGTGCGCTACCTGGATGGCGTGACCCAGGTTCGGGTGCAGCGCGGGGATGTCGAATTGCGCGCCACCCGCGATGATGCGCAGGTGCGTCTGACAGCCGGGGAAAGCATCCGCATCGGCCCCAACGGTTTCGACCACTCGGCCAAGCTCGATGCCGCCACCGATCTGGCCTGGGTACAGGGTCGGCTGGTGTTCGAAAACTGCCCCCTGAACCAGGTGTTGGCGGAGCTGCGTCGCTACTATCCAGGCTGGATCATCAACAACAACGAGCAGTTGGCGAATGTTGCCGTGACCGGAAATTATCGCCTCGACCAGCCGCTGGACGTGGTCCGTTCGCTGGCGCACATCACTTCGGCACGGCTGCAGGAATACCCTGCGCTGGTCATCTTGAACTAAATGAGAATTATTTTTACTCGATAGCCAAAGCTTGTACGTCTCGTTATAGCCAATGCAATTGATTCGCATCTCTGAATGCCAATCAGCACCTATAAAGATTCGTGCGACACGGAGCGCTATCGATGTCCTCTCGCCTTACCCGCCCAGCCACTTCACCTTCCCGCGTACTGTCGCTGCTGACCGCCGCCATCCTGATGGCCGGTACTGCGCCGGCCATGGCCGCCACGGCCTCCGAGCAGCCGGCGCGCAAAATGGGCGATTACGCGTTCGCCATCGCGCCACAGTCGCTGGTGTCGGCACTCAATGCCTTTACCGCCGTGACAGGCTGGCAGGTCGGTTTTTCAGCCGAACTGGCGCAAGGCATGGACTCACCTGGCGTGCGCGGATCGCTGCCGCCGGAAAAAGCCCTCGAGCGCCTGTTGGTGGGGACCAGCCTGAGCTATCGCATCCTGAGCACCAACAACATCATTCTGGAGCCGCGCATTAATGCCGGCACGCTCAACCTGCAACAGGTGACCATCAGCGCCACGCGCCAGGAACAGGACGTGAGCAGCGTGCCCAGCACCGTCACCGTCCACACCCGCGAAGAGCTCGACCGCAACAACGTCAACAGCATCAAGGATCTGGTGCGCTACGAACCGGGCGTTTCGGTAGGCGGCACCGGTACCCGCGCGGGCCTTTCCGGCTACAACATCCGCGGCATCGACGGTGACCGCGTGCTGACCCAGGTCGACGGTGTTCAAGTGCCCGACGGCTTTTTCAATGGTCCGTACGCCCAGACCAACCGCAACTATGTCGACCCGGAAATCGTCAAGCGCGTGGAAATCCTGCGCGGTCCGGCTTCGGTGCTGTACGGCAGCAGCGCCATTGGTGGCGCGGTCAGCTACTACACGCTGGACCCGGACGACATCATCAAGCCAGGCCAGGACGTCGGTGCACGCCTCAAGACCGGCTACAGCTCGGCCGACGATAGCTGGCTCACCTCCGGCACCGTGGCCGGGCGCACCGGCGACTTCGACGGGCTGTTGCACCTCAGCCAGCGCAATGGCCAGGAAACGGAGTCCTACGGCGAGACCGGGGGAACCGGCCTGAGCCGCACCGAAGCCAACCCCGAGGACGTGCGCACCACCAACGTGCTGGCCAAACTGGGCTGGAACTACGCCGACGATGCGCGCTTCGGCTTGACTTACGAGCACTACAAGGACGATCGCGACACCAATCAGCTGAGCGCCGTGGGTGGCCCGTTCAACGCAGGACAGGGCTTGGGCTTCTACCAATCGCGCACCGGCAACGACACCATCACCCGCGAGCGCTTCGGCCTGGATCACCGCTTCGCTGTGGACAGCCTCCTGGCTGACAACATCAAGTGGACGTTGAACTATCAGATCGCCAAGACCGACCAGCGCACCGTAGAAATCTATGCACCGGCGCGCACGGTGCTGCGTCACCGCGATACCACCTACAAGGACCGCCAATGGGTATTCGATGCCCAGGCGGACAAGGCGTTTGCCATTGCCGACACGGATCATGTCGTTACTTACGGCACCACCATCAAGCAGGACAAAGTCACCGGCCTGCGTACCGGTAGCGGCACCTGCCTGACCGTGGCCGGTGCTTGCCGTGTCATCGGCGCTGTCAGCCCTGCCGACACCTTGACCCCGGCCAGCGACTTCCCGGATCCGACCATCAACACCTACAGCCTGTTCGCCCAGGACCAGATCGCCTGGAACGACTGGACCTTCGTGCCGGGCCTGCGCTACGACTACACCCAACTCAAGCCGCACCTGACCGATGAGTTCCTGGCCACGGCCGACCAGAGCGGTAACGGCGAGGTCAACGAGGACACCAAGACCTGGCATCGCCTGTCGCCGAAATTCGGCACCACTTACCGCTTCAATGACCACTACACCTGGTATGGCCAGTACGCCGAAGGCTTCCGCACGCCGAGTGCCAAGGCCCTTTATGGCCGCTTCGAAAACCTGACTGGCGGCTATCAGGTCGCGCCCAATCCCGACCTCGAACCGGAAAAGAGCAAGAGTTATGAAACCGGCCTACGCGGGCAGTTGGAGGCCGGCACTTTCGATGTCGCGGTGTTCTACAACAAATATCGCGACTTCATCGACGAGAACGCCATTACCCCCGGTTACGACGAAACCACGTTCAGGAGCAACAACATCAAGCACGCCACCATCAAGGGCCTGGAGATCAAGGGGCGCTTGAACCTGGATACCTTCGGCGCGCCAAGTGGCCTCTACACCCAGGGCTTGGTGGCCTACCTGTATGGTCGCAACGATGACAGCGGCGAGCCGCTCAACAGCATCAACCCGCTGACCGGCGTATTCGGCCTGGGCTATGACCAGGACAAGTACGGCGCGTTGCTGAGCTGGACCCTGGTCAAACGCAAGACCCGCGTCGACAGCACCAGCTTCAATACCCCGGACGGCACCAGCACCCAGTTCAAGACCCCGGGTTACGGCGTGCTCGATCTGGCGGGCTTCTACAAGGTGACCGACGACCTGACCGTCAACGCCGGCCTGTACAACCTGACCGACAAGAAGTACTGGCAGTGGGATGACGTACGCGGCTACGACAGCGTCGGCGAAGCCTCGGTCACACAGCCAGCCAACCTCGATCGCCTGACTCAGCCTGGACGCAACTTCGCGATCAACCTGGTCTGGGACATCTGAACCCGTGTGCCTCACCGCGCGGCGCTGTAACAGCCGCCCGGTGAGGATTTTTTACTGTCATGCACCTGCTCATTCGTCTCGTTACCAAGCGCCTCTTCTTTCCCAAGGATTTGCCATGACCACCCAGGACACCGCTCAACGCCCCACCCTGCGTTCACAACGCTTGAACCAGGTCACCAACGAGCCGCACAGCAAGCTCGATGCACTGGTCAAAGCCCATGCCCCCTTTGAAACCCAGGCCAGTTTCGCCCGTTTCGTGGTGGCGCAATACCTGTTCCAGTCGGAACTGGTGGCGCTGTACAACGATGCCGAACTGACAGCCATTGTCCCGGACCTGCCGGCTCGTTGCCGTGCCGATGCGGCCAAGGCTGACCTGGCGGACCTCGACACCGAAGTGCCGACGCCGGTTGCCGGTGCGCTGCAAAACCCAAGCAAGGCCCAGGCCCTTGGCTGGATCTTCGTCTCCGAAGGCTCGAAGCTGGGCGCAGCGTTTCTGATCAAGCGTGCCGTGGGCCTTGGCCTGAGCGAAACCTTCGGTGCCCGCCACCTTGGCGAACCAGCCGGTGGCCGCGCTGAAGGCTGGAAGCGCTTCGTCAAGACCCTGGACGGACTCGAGCTCAGTGCGCAGGAAGAAGCCGAGCTGGACAAAGGCGCCATCGATGCCTTCAACCGCTTCACGGTATTGCTGGAACAGGCTTACGCCAGCACCCCGGAAATCGCCTGACACCCCACCTTTCCCCTGTGGGAGCGGGCTTTGTGGCGAGGGGATTTATCCCCGCTGGGTCGCGAAGCGGCCCCAAAAAATGGGACTGCTGCGCAGTCCAGCGGGGCGGTGCGACGTTTCGCTAAATCCCCTCGCCACAAAGCTCACTCCCACAGGGGATCGAGTCAGCCTGCAAGATCTTCATCAAGCCTCACATGCATCCTCAGAGCCCATGCCTGCCTCCTCCAAACTCGCCCGCCTCCTCTTCGCCCTGCTGGCCTACGTCAGCCTCGGAATCGGCCTGGTCGCCATCGTCATACCCGGCCTGCCGACCACAGAATTCATCCTGCTGGCCGCCTGGGCTGCCACCAGAAGCTCGCCGCGCTTGAGTGCCTGGCTGGAAAACCATCGGCTATTCGGCCCTCTTCTCTACAACTGGCGTAACGGCAAGATCATCGCGCGCCGGGCAAAAATCAGCGCCACGGTCAGCATGCTGTCATGTGCCGGTCTCATGTTGGTGATGCTCGACCCTGGCTGGCCGATCTACCTGGCGATTGCCGGCATGGGCCTGGGCAATCTGTGGATCTGGTCGCGACCGGAATCACTGGCGCAACACCGGGAAACCTCGCCGTGATTTTCCCCGTTTTTAATCCCCTTTTCGGCACATTTTTCCGCGCAAACGTTCAACCACGACCGTTCGTCGGCATCCCCCTCATGCAATCTCGGCACCACGCCGATGTGCATTGAATGGCGCTGAATGGATTTGGCGTGTCGAGCCGCAAAGGCTCACAGCCAACCCTTCATCCATTCGCGAGCTCGCCCTATGTTCGACTCACTGTCCATCCGCCTGAAAATCGTCCTGCTGTCCGGTCTGTGCCTGCTTGGCGTGGTCGCATCGATAGTGGGCATGAACCTCTACCAGTCCAATCAGAACGATGAACTGGTCAGCGCTTCCAGCAGCAGAATGCTCACCGATAGTGTGCAGAACCTGCTCCAGGCCAAAGCCGCAGAGCAAGCGGTGCGGGTGCAGAAGACGTTCGGTGAAACCCTGACGGTGGCGACCGCCCTGGCTGACCAGATCAAGGACATGCGCAACATGGCCGCCAAGCGTTCGCTTGAGCCCGGCGCCCTGCGTGAAGAGTTGAACCAGAGCCTGAAAAGCGCCTTCGAACGCAACGGCAAAGTGCTGGGCATCTGGCTGGCTTTCGAACCCAACGGCCTGGACGGCAAAGACAGCGAGTTCATCAGTGACGCCGCCCGCCAGTCCAACGAGATCGGCCGCTTCGCGACCTATTGGAGCCGTGCCGGGGGGGAAGCGCTGAACACGATCATGGTCGAAGAGGACATGACCAAAACCACCCTGAACCTCAGCGGCACGCCCTACAACGTCTGGTACACCTGCCCTCGGGACAGTAAGCGCACCTGCCTGCTCGACCCTTATGCCGATACTGTTGGCGGCAAGGAAGTGTTGATGACCACCATTTCCGTGCCGCTGCTGGCGGATGGCAAGGCCATCGGCGTGGTCGGTATCGACATCGCCCTCGATGCGCTGCAAGCGGCGGCGGTCGACTCCCAGCGTGAGTTGTTCAACAGCGCCGGCCACATGCTGATCGTTTCCGGCACCGGTGTGATGGCGGCGTTCAGCGTCGACCCGACGAAAGTGGGCAAGAGCATCGGTGACACCCTGGGTGCGGACGGCAAGGACATCCTGCAATTGCTCGCCAGCGGTGCGCCGAAGATTCTCGAACAGGGTGACCTGATTCGGGCGGTGTACCCGGTCAGTCCGATTGCCGACGCCAAGGCATGGGCCGTGGTGATCGACCTGCCCAAGCAAGTGCTGCTGGCCGATTCGGTAAAGCTGCAAGCGGTACTCGACGACGCCCAGCAGAGCGGCACGATTAAAGCGGTGGGCGTGGCGATCATTGCCGGCCTGATCGGCCTGGTGCTGATGTGGCTGACCGCGTCGGGCGTGGCCCGGCCGATCGACAGCGTGGCCCGGATGCTCAAGGCAATCGCCAGCGGCGACGGCGACCTGACACAGCGCCTGCACTACAGCAAGCGCGATGAACTGGGTGAACTGGTCAGCTGGTTCAACCGTTTCCTCGACAAGCTGCAGCCGACCATCGCGCAGATCAAGCAGAGCATTACCGATGCGCGCGGCACCGCCGACCAGTCTTCGGAAATCGCCCGCCAGACCAGCGAAGGCATGCAGGTGCAATTTCGCGAAATCGACCAGGTCGCCACCGCGTCCAATGAAATGAGTGCCACCGCCCACGACGTCGCCAACAGCGCGTCGAACGCCGCCAGCGCGGCCAAGGGTGCCGATCAGTCGGCCCGCGATGGCATGCAGATCATCGAGCGCAGCACGCGCGACATCAATCAACTGGCCGACGAAGTCAGCAAGGCCGTGACTGAAGTCGAGGCATTGGCGGTCAACAGCGAGCAGATCGGCTCGGTATTGGAAGTCATCCGCAGCATCGCCGAACAGACCAACCTGCTGGCGCTCAACGCGGCGATTGAAGCCGCCCGTGCCGGCGAGAGCGGTCGCGGTTTTGCGGTGGTCGCCGACGAAGTGCGCAACCTGGCCAAACGCACCCAGGACTCGGTGGAAGAAATTCGCCTGGTGATCGAACGCATCCAGAGCGGCACCCGTGGCGTGGTCGCCACCATGCACTCGAGCCAGACCCAGGCCCACAGCAACGCCGGGCAGATCCAGCAAGCGGTCCAGGCCTTGAGCAAAATCAGCGACGCGGTCACGGTGATCAGCGACATGAACCTGCAGATCGCCAGCGCCGCCGAACAGCAAAGCGCCGTCGCCGAAGAGGTCAACCGCAACGTTTCGGCAATCCGTACCGTCACCGAAACCCTGACCGGACAAGCCACCGAATCGGCGCAGATCAGCAGCCAGCTCAATGCCCTGACCACCCAGCAGATGAAACTGATGGATCAGTTCCGGGTATGACCGTTTTTTGATTTATGCTCGGGCTCTCGTTCCGGAGGGCCCTTCGATGACTGATTTACTCACGTCCATTCAAGCCGTACTCGGCATGCCGCACACCCGTATTGCGTTCACCTCCAGCGGCGCCCTGCCCTCGGCGTTTGCCGTCACCGACCTGGCTTGCGCCAGCATCGCCGCCGCCGGCCAGGCTGTCAGCGAATTGCTGCACCAGCAAACCGGACGCTTGCCCGACCTTGAAGTCGACCGGCGCCTGGCCTCCTTCTGGTTTTCCAGTTCGATCCGCCCGGTAGGCTGGAACGTCCCGCCGCTGTGGGACCCGATCGCCGGTGACTACGCCGCCAAGGATGGCTGGATCCGCCTGCACACCAATGCGCCCCATCACCGCGCCGCCGCTGAATCCGTGCTGGGCGCTTGCGTCGACCGTAAGGCGATGGCAAGCAAAGTGGCGCAATGGGCCAAGAGCGATCTGGAACAGGCCTTGGTCGATGCCGGTGGCTGTGCCGCCGAAATGCGCAGCTGGGAACAGTGGCAGGTCCATCCGCAAGGGCTCGCGGTCAACGCCGAACCGCTGATTCAGTTCACCGCCGGCCAAAACCCGCACAGCACCCCCTGGCAAGGTTCGGTAGCGCAACCACTGGCCGGGATCAAGGTGCTGGACTTGACCCGCGTGCTCGCAGGCCCTGTCGCCAGCCGCTTTCTCGCTGGCCTTGGCGCTGACGTACTGCGTATCGACCCACCCACCTGGAACGAGCCGGGCGTGGTGCCGGAGATGACGCTGGGCAAGCGTTGTGCACGCCTGGATCTGCACGACAAAACCGATCGCCATGTATTCGAAAGCCTGCTCAAGGACGCCGACATCGTGCTCCACGGTTACCGCGCCGATGCCCTGGAGCGTCTGGGATATGGTGCCGCTGAACGGCAGCAACGCAACCCCGGCCTGATCGACGTTTGCCTCAACGCTTACGGCTGGAGCGGCCCGTGGCAGAACCGTCGCGGCTTCGACAGCCTGGTGCAGATGAGCAGCGGCATCGCGCAAGCGGGTATGCACAGCATGCATGCGGACAAACCGACGCCCTTGCCGCAGCAGGCGCTCGATCATGCCACCGGGTATTTGATGGCGGCCAGTGCGATCAGATTGTTGGCAGGACGCTTTAACAACGGACAGGGCGGTTCGGCGCAGTTGTCGTTGGCGCGTACGGCAAAGCTGTTGATCGACAATGGTCACGGGAGGGACGAGCAGTTGCGGGCCGAAGATGAACAGGATCAGGGAATGCTGGTTGAGCAAACCCCATGGGGCCCGGCACATCGCTTGCACGTGCCGCTGAAGATCACCGGGACGCCGGTGCAGTGGACGCTGGCGGCGTCTGAACTGGGTTCACATCGTGCGCAGTGGTAACAGCATGAAATTCGACCTCGCCTATTGCCTCGGCCTCGACGAAAAACTGTCGATCTATGACGTGCGCGATCTGAATTTCGACGAGACGATGGCGTTCGATTCCGCGAAGGAACATTTCCAGTGCCCCAACGATGCCTGTCGTCTGGCGTTTGATGTGACGAACGAGTTGGGCACGTTCAACGCCAAAAACGTGAACTACGTGCGCACGCCGCATTTCAAGAATCTGCCGAGCACGCGGCATGTCGAGGGTTGTCCTTTTGTGAGCCTGAAGACCCCGGCTTCGGCTGTGGCGTCGGACGTCGAGGAAACGGACGACGGTCGCGAGGAACATTTCCCGTCGGAATTGTTGCTGAGTCGGCGTGAGTATGTGCGTAAGCCGTCGCAACCGACTGTGGCTGCCGATCTGCAAAGGGCTGCGCCACCAGCACCTTCGACGGTCGACAGCGTCGAGCCGCCCAGCCGCGAGTCGACGCCGGACAAGACCAGTGTCTTCGCCCATCCGGTGGAATGCTTCGTGTCGAACTTCGAAGACAAGGCGCTGCTCAAGCGCATGCCGTTGAAGATTGGCGAGCACACGGCACCCTATGCCTCGTTTTTCAAGAAGATCGAGTACCTGCAAGACAACAAGGGGCTGATTTACTGGGGCAAGATCAAGCAGATCAAGGATTACACCCAGAGCTTTCGCATCGATTTCGAGAAGAAGGTCTGGTTCGAGAAGAAGCCGTACCCGGTCAACGTTTACCTGAGCAAGAAGCTGATCGACGGCTACCGCAAACGCAAGGCGTTCCTGGAGGAGATCAAGCACGCCATCGAGAGCGGGCGGCAATTGTATTGCTTCTTTTATGGCGTCCAGCCTGCGTTGCAGCAGGTGCCTAGCAAGAAAAACCCCGATCAGACGTTCGGGGTGTTCAGTGCCAACATCGAGAATCTGGATCACTTTATTGTGCGGGAGGCGCCGGGGTTGGAGGACTAGTCATACCCACCACACAGACAGTGACCTTCCGTCTGGCCAAGGGGTACGAAATAGAAAAAATCGAAAAATGCGTTTGATCCGGATCGAAAACAACTGTACAAAAACACAGTATTTTTCAAACCAGCACTCTCGAGCCCGGAGAACCCCCATGGCCTCTCAAGCGATGAAAATCACCCTGGAACGTATCGCCCTCTTCCAATTCACCCCGGCCCATTGCGCTCAAGCCCGAGCGATGCTGGGCTGGAGCGTGGAAGCGTTGTCCCGCGAAGCCGGGGTTTCGGTGCAGGCCATTGAGCGCTTCGAAGCGCGACAGGATGTGCTGGATGTCACTCGCCTGACATTGGCGTATCGGCTTGAATCGGAGGGGCTGGTGTTCTTCCCGGGGTTCGCGCCGGGTAGAGGGATGAATGTGAAAGGGTCTACGCCGAATCCGGTGGGGCGGGCGGATTTTGCGATGGTTGAATGAGGTCGCAACTCCAACACTGGAGCTACGACCCGACTTTCACAGATCAGAAACTACGGCTTGAATATCGGCGTTGGCCGCGCATGGGAGGCTTGTTCATAGCCATAAGCCAATGCCAGGAGATGGGCTTCGCGCCAGCGTGCACCGAAGAACAATGCAGACGTGGGCAGCCCGTCTTCATCCGCTCCAGTAGGGACCATGAGGCTGGGATAGCCTGCCAGTGGAACGATGTTCAACCCCGGTGAGCCGACATCCAGCACCACGGCATCCAGTTGGTGCCGCGCCAGGACGTCATCGATGACAGTGGCGTTTTCACGCTGGATTTTTTGCCACAGTTCCTCGTAGGTGCGCTGGTCAAACGCCACGTTGTTGGCAGCGCTCAATACACTTTGCCCATGGCCTTCGACGCCGGGTGTGTGTTGATTGAAACGCACCAGTTCTTCCAGGCTCTGGATGGCCAGGCCGGTTCGTTTCGCGAGGTATTCGGGCAGGTGTCGCTTGATGCCCATCGACAGCGCCTCGTCCACTTGGGCTGACTGCGGGTCTTTGAGTTCGATGGGTATCAAGGTTGCGCCGGCAGCCTGCATGACTTCCAGCGCCCGGGAAAACTGCGGATCGCTCTGCGTTGCCTCACCACTCAAATCGAACTTGAGGGGATAACCGAGGCGCCGTCCCACCAACGAACCAGGTTTCAACAAGGCCGTGTAGTCCACGTCATTGAGGGCGCTCGGTTTGCTGACCGGATCGGCAGCGTCATGACCCGTCATGGCATTGAGCAGTATTGCCGCGTCGCGAACGGTGCGAGCCATCGGCCCCGGGGTGTCGAGTTTGTGTGTCACCGGAACAATGCCACTGCGACTCAGCAATCCTACCGTGGGCTTGAGCCCCACCACGCCATTGAGCGATGCCGGACAGATAATTGAGCCGATGGTTTCCGTCCCCACGCTCAAGGGTGCAAAACCTGCGGCCACTGCCGCACCGGAACCTGAGCTCGAACCGCAGGGCGTCTGGCTTAACAGATGCGGATTCCTGGTTTGCCCGCCTCGGCCACTCCAGCCGTCGGGAAGCGCGGAGTCACGGAAATTTGCCCACTCGCTGAGGTTGGTTTTGCCCAAAATGACCGCGCCTGCCGCCCTTAGCCGTTGCACGATAAAGGCATCCCTGGCGGCGGGCTGCCCGATCATGGCCAATGACCCGGCGCTGGTCTGCATCTGGTCAGACGTATTGATGTTGTCTTTCAATAACACTGGAATACCGTGCAGGGGGCCGCGAACATGCCCGCCTTCGCGCTCCCGATCCAGCGACCTGGCAATCGCCAGCGCATCGGGGTTTAGCTCAATGATCGCATTGATCGTTGGTCCGTTTTTATCGAGCCTGTCGATGCGTTGTTGCAGGTGTTGCACCAGCGCCTCGGCACTCAGTTGGCCGCGCTCCATTTCCTTACTGATTTGATCGACACTCAAGTATTCCAATGTTTGCGCATTGGCGTAGCTTGCGATCGAAAGCAGAACAATCTGGGCCAGCCGCGTCATGCAGCCTGTTATCCTTACATCCATGTGAATGACATCCTTGTGGTAGCGAGTGAATGAGCTCACTCGCTTCCCAGCCTACAGACTCGGCCGGAAATGTCCGTCATCACTTGCCCCCGGATCACATAGGAAAACTCGCCTCGTTCTGTAGTTGCTTCACCCGAGGCTTTGTTGATTCTGGTAGACCTGCTCTTCGACTTCATACCACCACGCAGTGCCACGCTGCGCAGCCATCACATTGAATGCCTCGCCCATCCGTGGCGTGGTGATAGAGACATTACGCTCCCAGGCCAGAGCCAGGATGCGGTCGAAGGGTTCGTACCAGGCATGCGTCGACAAATCGAATGTGCCGTTGTGAATCGGTAGCAGCCAGCGCCCCTTGAGGTCGAGGTGGGCTTGCAGGGTTTGCTCAGGTTGCATGTGCACATGAGGCCAGTCGACGTTGTAGGCGCCGGTCTCCATGAGGGTCAGGTCGAAAGGGCCGTATTGTTCGCCGATGCGTTTGAAGCCGTCGAAGTAGCCGCTGTCGCCACTGAAGAAGATCCGCGTATCGCCGTCGATCATCACCCACGAGGCCCAGAGGGTGCTGTTGCCGTCGAACAGGCCGCGACCGGAAAAGTGCTGCGAGGGGGTGGCGACGAACTGGATGCCCTCGACCTCAGTGCCCTGCCACCAGTCCAGTTGGCGGATTTTGCTGGTGTCGATACCCCACTTGATCAGGGTGTCGCCCACGCCCAGCGGGGTGAGGAAGTACTTGGCCTTGTCGGCAAGTTTGAGCACCGCCTGATAGTCCAGGTGGTCGTAGTGATCGTGAGACAGGATCACCGCTTCAATCGGCGGCAATTGGTCGAGGCTGATCGGCGGCTGGTGAAAACGCTTGGGGCCGGCCCATTGCACGGGGGAGGCGCGTTCTGCGAACACCGGGTCGGTAATCCAGAATCTGTCCCGCAACTTGAGCAGTACCGTGGAATGGCCCAGGCGATAGACGCTGTGGTTGGGCGCCGCCATCAACGCCGCTTGCGTCAGCGGCTGCACCGGCACAGGCGCCGTCGGGCGGGTGTTGCGCGGTTTGTGAAACATCGCGTTCCAGAGGATGCGCAGGGTTTTGCCAAGGCTCAAATGCTGTATCGACCTATGGTTTTGAAACTGCCCTTGAGCCTGTCGGGAAGCTTCAGGCCTGGAGGCGCTGTTCGCCTGGGGAGTTGATTTGGCCATGAGGGAATGACTCCAGAAAAACCGCACGCTTCACGATTTTTCGTTTTGGGACGATAAATGGCCAAGGCACGCACGCATCAGCCGAACACTCTATTTTTTACCGGGCAGGATTAACAAAACATTACACTGCACAGTGTAGTTTCAAGGTTGCAGCAAAGGCGATGACAAGTAAACTGCTGAGTGTAATTTTCATTTCTTCCTACCGAAGCGTATTTATGACAGCTCCACAGCGCCTCACCGACCGTAAACGCGAAGCCATCATTCAGGCGGCGATTGTCGAATTCCGTGCCAATGGTTTCGACATCACCAGCATGGACAAGATTGCCGCCACCGCCGGTGTGTCCAAGCGCACGGTGTACAACCACTTCCCTAGCAAGGAAGAATTGTTCGCCGAAATCCTCAATCAATTATGGGTCCGGGTATCGGCGGAACAGGAAGCGCCCTACCGCACCGACCTGCCCTTGCGTGACCAGTTGCGTCAACTGCTGACGGCAAAACTGCAGATGCTTAGCGATGAAAATCTGCTCGATCTGGCGCGGGTGGCCATCGCTGCGACCATCCACTCTCCCGAGCGCGCGCAAAGCATGGTGACCCGAATGGGTGAGCGCGAAGAAAACCTGACCCTGTGGATTCGTGCCGCCCAGGCCGATGGACGTTTGAAAGCGGTCGACCCGGAATTTGCCGCACAACAGGTCTATGGAATGCTCAAATCCTTTGCCTTCTGGCCGCAGATTTCCATGGGGTTGCCAGGTCTGTCGGCCGAGATGCAAGGCACCGTGGTGGAGTCGGCGCTGGACATGTTTCTGGCCTGGTATGAGTTGCAATAAATGACAATCTCGACCGCGGCCTAGAACGATTGATCGCTGCGATTTTTACCGGGCAATGTGTTTCAGAATGAAACTCGCGCTGAGGCTGTAGTGAGCTGGCAAGCCAAAGGCCTGATCAGCCTACGGCAACTTTAGCACCCGCCCCAACTCGTCAAACAGTGTCACCACCGAGCGCAGGGCGCGGCAATCCGGGCGGGTCAGCAGCCACAGCGCGGTGTCGTATCCGTGCAACGGCTCGCCCAGCGGCTGTAATCCGTCACCGATCAGAAAGTCCGGCAACGCCGCCACGCCCAACCCCGCCCGCACCAGTTCGGTGACCGACAGCATGCTGTTGCAGCGATAACCCGGCATCACCCCCGGCAATGCCTGGCGGCGCCAAGCCACTGTCGGATGATCAGGCAGAAAGTCGTCGGGGGCGATCCAGGTCAGTGACGCCAGATCGGTCGCATCGACCGCTTGCAGATAACCGGCACTGGCACACACTCGGTAGGAAATCCCCGCCAGACGTCGCCCCACCAGATGTTCCGGTGGTGCACGGGTCAGGCGCAGGGCGATGTCGGCATCGCGGCGGCTGAGGTTGGCAAAGTCGTTGGACGTACTGAGCTCAAGGGTCAACGCCGGATAGTTCGGCATGAACTGCGCCAGCGCCGGCAACAGCAAACCTTGCAGGACCGAATCGGTGCAGGTCAGGCGCACGGTACCGCTGACGACTTCGCCGCCCTGCTCCACGCCGACCCTCGCGGCTTCCAATGCCTGTTCGGCACGCTCGGCCTGCTCCGCCAGGCCTTGCGCCAGCGTGGTGGGCAGGTAACCGGCGCGGCTTTTTTCGAACAACGGCTGGCCCAGCGCGGCTTCCAATCGACGCACGGATCGAAATACCGTCGAGACATCCACCCTCATCAGCTGCGAGGCCCGGGCCAGGGAGCCGCCACGTACCAATGCGAGAACCAGGGCCAGGTCCGGGTAGTCCAGTCGATAGTGCGTCGTTGCATTGATCACTTGGGAAAATGCCCATATTGAGTGCGTTAACGCCAATTTATAGTGGGTGCCAGGAATCAACAAGCGCCGAGGTCACCCATGGAAAACCGCGTCATTCGCATCGCCCTGATCGGCGATCACGACCCGCAAGTCACCGCCCACCAGGCCATCCCTGTGGCGCTCGGCATGGCCGCCGAACACAGTGGCCGAAACGTGCAAGGGCAGTGGCTGGCCACTGATAGCCTGCATGCCGACACGCCGCTCAGCGGGTTCGACGGTTTCTGGTGTGTGCCCGCCAGCCCTTATCGCAGCATGGACGGAGCTTTGCGAGCGATTCGTTTTGCCCGTGAACAGCGGCGGCCTTTCCTCGGCACCTGCGGCGGTTTTCAACACGCGGTGCTGGAATACGCGCGCAACGTGCTCGGTTGGTCGGATGCCGAACATGGCGAGACTGCACCCGATGCACCGCGGGCATTGCTCGCGCCGCTGGCGTGCTCACTGGTGGAGACGGTGGACACTATTCATTTGCTGGAAGGCTCGATGATCGCCAAGGCGTATGAAACCTCGGAAATTCGTGAGGGCTATCGCTGCCGCTACGGCGTGAATCCTGAATTCGAACGGGAACTGCTCAAGCACGCACTTCACGCTGTAGGCCATGATGCCGAGCACGGTTTGCGCGCGGTCGAGCTCAGGGGTCATCCGTTCTTTGTCGCCACGCTGTTCCAACCGGAGCGCGCTGCACTCAAGGGCACCCTGCCGCCGCTGGTGCGGGTCCTGGTCCAGGCCTGCGCGGTGCAGCAGTCATGATCGCCAATACACCGCCGGCGCCGTTTTACGCGGTGATCTTCACCTCACTGCGTACCGAGGGGGATCAGGGTTACAGCGACGCCGCCGAGCGGATGGTCGAGCTGGCGCGGGAACAACCGGGGTTTCTCGGTGTGGAGTCGGCCCGGGGTGAGGACGGGTTGGGGATCACTGTATCGTACTGGGCCAGTGAGGCGGCGATCCTGGCGTGGAAGCAGCATCCCGAACACCGGGCGATCCGTGAGCGCGGGCGTTCGACCTGGTATGCGCAGTGTGATACGCGGGTGTGTCGGGTTGAGCGGGCGTATGGGTTCACGCAGTAGCGATGGCGGCCTGACAGCCGACCTGTTGTTTGTTGACGTAGTACATATCCATTGCTGCGGTAACGGCCACTTATGGTTCCGCTCTTACAGCGAGTCACTTGGAAGAGCCCTGTAGGAGCGAGCCTGCTCGCGATGGAGGTCAACGATTACGCGGGGAGCCTGACACCCCGCGGTGCTCTCTGGTTTTTCGCGAGCATGCTCGCTCCTACAGGGCCCGCCGCGATGGGCCATCCTTGGCCCAGCGCGGCTAACCCGGCATCCATGCCGGGTTGCCCACTGCGCAGAACCGGAACGAAGCCTCTCGATATAGGTTGTCCGTTCCTTTCCTCTTCCATACTTCGGTGTCTGGAAGTCAGTTTTAATCAAGGGAAGGAGCATGCACCTGTGGGCTACGAATATGCCTCTCAAGCACGCGATGATTACCTCCTCACCTTCGAGCCCACAGGTGCGCTTGCGCCCTCTAACGAATACTCAGGGAAAGCCCGACACGGCTCTCTATATCGCTTTCGCTGGACGTAAGCATGCATGTTCCTGCATGTACTTTAGCGCCTGTGGAGGTTGTTGATGCAAACGCTCCTGTCTCAGAAATTCACTGCTTATGTCGGAATAGATTGGGCAGATACCAAGCATGACGTGTGTTTGCAGGTCGCGGGGGAAACCCGGCGGCACTTCTCTGTCATCGACCACACACCCCAATCGATTGATCGTTGGGCGAAATCGTTGTTTGAGCGCTACGGCGCTCCGATCGCGATTGCTCTTGAGCTCAACAAGGGCCCGTTGGTGGCGGCCCTGCAAAAGTACGAGTTCTTTTGCCTGTTTCCAATCAATCCGAGCACCTTGGCCAAACACCGTAAAACCTTTGTCCGCAGCGGTGCCAAGGATGATCCGACCGATGCTCAATGGGCGCTTGAGTTGTTGCTCACCTATCCCCAACGGTTTGCGCAGCTGATGCCGCAAAGCCCGGCCATGCGTATTTTGGCCAGCCTGACAGAACATCGACGTGCACTGGTTGATGAGCGAGTGAAGGTCAGCAACCGCTTGATCTGTACGCTCAAACAGTATTATCCATTGGCCCTGGAGCTGTTTAGCAGTCATGACACCGTGGTGTTCTGTGACTTTCTGATGCGCTGGCCCACGCTTGAGCACATCAAGCGTTCTCGCCAGAGTACTTTTCTCAAGTTCTTTAATGAGCACAACGCTCGTCACGCTCAACTCAATCAAACGCGCTGGGAAATCATCACCCAAGCGATGCCTTTGACACAGGACCCGGGGGTAATACGTCCTTCGCAGTTGTACGCAACAGCCTTGGCGTCGCAACTCAAAGGGCTCCTTTCCACCATCAAGGATTTTGATCGCGAGATCGAAGAAACGGCCAGCACCTTGGCCGATTACCCGATCTTTAAGGCACTCCCTGGCGCCGGCCAACATCTTGCGCCGCGCCTGATGGTGGCTTTTGGTGAACAGCGTGATCGATTTAGCGACGCCAATGCGATGCAGCGATATGCCGGAATCGCACCCGTTACCGAGCGTAGCGGAAAGAAGAAAGTCGTGTATTGGCGCTACCAATGCTCAACCTTCTTGCGTCAGACCTTTGTCGAATGGGCCGCTCACAGCATCACTCAATCAACGTGGGCCGAGGCTTATTATCGGCAGCAGCGGGCTAAAGGCTGCTCATACCAGGCGACCCTGAGAGCACTTGCTTTCAAGTGGATCAGAATCGTCTATCGCTGCTGGAAAAACGGCACCGTCTATGACGAAATGGCTTACTTGCAGGCTTTAACGCGGCGCGGATCAACGTTGGTAGAGGCGCCGATGGAGGTAGTCACAGGTTGACGGACAGGCTCAGGGCGTGAGGGGGCAAGAAAATCAAAAGCCAAAGCAACAGCCAAAGCGAGGCGGCCTACCGGCCGGCCTGATTGGGAGCCGTATGCATTTCCCCTGGTAGGAGCCTGCGCAGCGCCGAAATCTCCGGCACATCTTGCCGATTCATGTACACCCGCAGCGGTTCGGTGATGTTGATGCGCTCGTCGACGTTCTGGTCCAGCAACAACTGTATCAACTCGCGCTTGAGTGTCATGGTCTGTTCGGGGCCGGGTACCCAGACGAATTCGCTGGTGGGAATGATGCCGTCGTCGGCCACGTCCATGCCGAACGCGTCTTCGCTGAAGCGCACGATGTAGTGGCCGGTCTTGCGATTGAGGCCGACGAAGCCCTGGAGCTGGTCGGCGGCCTGGCAAATGAGCTGGGAAGTGATGCGCATGCAAACCTCACAAAAGGTCGAAAAAGGACCGGTGAACGATGGTTTACACGCAAGGCCAGGGGATGGATTCCCTCTGCCGGGGAATTTTCCGAGGCCAAGAATACTGCAAGCCAGCGCACAAAAGCGCGGTAAAAAATCTGCTTTGAACCGGTTTATGTCGGTCTGGCGATAGCGCTTGTCGGGTTCAATTGTCAAAAGAGATCTCTTTGAAACCTATCGCGAAAGGATCTCGACCATGCCGGCTAACCTCCCCCAAAGCGCCCTGCTCCTGAGTTTGCTGCTTGGCCTCGGCCAGGCCCAGGCCGCCAGCGAACCCGGCCCCGCCGCACTGGCCACCCGCGTGGGCATTCCACACCCGGCGGTGATCGCCCACCGTGGCGCGTCTTTCGATGCACCGGAGTCCACCGCTGCCGCCTACAGACTGGCCCGTGATCTGGGCGCCGATTATCTGGAGCTGGACCTGCAGCGCAGCAAGGATGGCGTGCTGTTCGCCCTGCACGACAACAATTTGCAACGCACCACCGACGTCGCCAGCAAGTTCCCCGAGCGCAAGGACAGCCCGGCCAATGCCTTCACCATGGCCGAGCTGAAAACCCTGGATGCCGGCAGCTGGTTCAACGCGGCCTACCCGGATCGCGCACAGCCTGCGTTTGCCGGCCTGAAAATCCTCACCCTCGATGAAATCATCGACATCGCTCAGGGCAATCCGCTGCACAAGCCTGGCCTGTACATCGAAACCAAGGAGCCCAAGCAGTTTCCCGGCATCGAACGTGACCTCAAGGAAAAACTCCAGGATCGTGGGTGGCTGAGCCCCGCGGGTTCGAAACTGGCCAAAAGCGCGCTGGGCGTTGGCCAGGGCAAAGGCAAGGTGGTCCTGCAAACGTTCGAGAAGAGCAGCCTCGAATTGCTGCAAAAGGAAATGCCGCAGGTGCCGAAGATCCTGCTGCTGTGGGTTGGCGAAGGCAACATCGAGCCAAAATCGACAGTGACCTTTTCCGAATCCGGAGATAAGGACAAGGCCGCCTACTACGCCAAACAGCAACCGAAAGACAAAGCCGAGTTCCAGCGCTGGGTCGACTACGCCAAGGCCCAGGGCGCGATTGGCACTGGCCCGTCCGCCGCGCTGACCCAGGGTGGCGATCAAAGCTACGCCGACCTGGTGCAACCGTGGATGAACCAGTACACCCACGATCAGGGCCTGCTGGTACACGTCTACACCATCGATGAGGCGGTGGATTACCAGAAGGTCATGGAGGCTGGCGTCGACGGCATTTTCACTAACCGCGCCAGCGAGCTGCTCAAGTTCTACAAACGCCCGGCGGCGGCGAGTGTGGCGCAGGTGCTGCGCAACAATGGGTACTGATCATTCGACTCAAGGGAATTTAAGGGTGAATTAAGTTGCCACAGTTAATCTGATCCCACTTAAACAGTTCACCCAAGGAATGAACCTAATGAAAACCCTGACTGCTCTGTTCACCGCTGCCGCCCTGACCCTCACCGCCGGCCTGGCCCAGGCCAAGGACGTGCCCGTCGACCAGATCCCGCAGTTGGTCAAGGAGGGCAAGATCAAGTCGCTGGAAGAGCTGAACCAGGTCGTGCTGAAGTTGCACCCCGGCGCGACGATTACCGACAGCGACCTGGACAAACACTCCGACATCTACGAGTACGAAGTCGAGTTGCGCGATGCCACCAATGTTGAATGGGACGTGGACCTGAATGCCGCCACCGGCGAAGTCCTGAAGAACAAGAAAGACGACTGATGCACACAGCAAAAAGCCGCACGAGTTCCCGTCGTGCGGCTTTTTTGCATCTAGACGGTGCAGATCAGACGCCTGCAGCCACTCATCACGCACTCAACCGCGCCGTTACCTCGTTCAACTGCCCCGACAACCCGTGCAGGTTGTTGCTTGCCGTTTCGGTACGCTGCACGTTGTCCAGATTGGTGCTGGCGATGCTGGTGATCTCGGTGAGGTTGCGCGAGATGTCTTCGGCCACTGACGTCTGCTCTTCGGCGGCGGTCGCGATCTGGCGGTTCATGTCGCGTATGGCTTCCACGGCCAGGGTAATGCGCTCCAGCATGGCGCCGGCCTGGGTCACTTGCTCGACGCTTTCGTCGCTGCGCGCCTGACCGTTTTCGATCGCCTGGGCCGCGTTTACCGCACCGGTTTGCACGGTTTGAATGATCTGGTTGATCTCGATGATCGATGCCGCCGTACGCTGGGCCAGGCTGCGCACTTCGTCAGCCACCACCGCGAAACCACGCCCGGCTTCACCGGCACGGGCCGCCTCGATGGCCGCGTTGAGCGCCAGCAGGTTGGTTTGCTCGGCGATGCCGCGAATCACTTCCAGCACTTTGCCGATGCGCCCGCTGTCGGTTTCCAGCTGCCGAATGACCGTGGCGGTGTTGGCGATTTCACCGCGCATCCGGGTGATGGTGTGAATGGTGCCCTGCATGACTTTTTCGCCCTGCTGGGCCGACTGGTCGGCGTCGTCAGCCGCGCGCGCGGCATCCACCGCGTGACGAGCGACTTCCTGTGCGGTGGCGGACATTTCGTTCATGGCCGTGGCGACCTGATCGGTGCGGTTGAACTGTTCGTGGGTGCCACCGGCCATCAAGGTGGCGATCGAGTTCAGTTCACCGCTGGCACTGTCCAGGTCCGAAGCACTGCGTTGCAAACGACTGAAGGTTTCTGCGAGGAAATCGCGCAGGGTGTTGGCCGCCATCGCCAGCTTCCCCAGTTCGTCCTGACGGCGGCTGTCGACGTGCTCGGCGAAACGGCCATGACTGAGTTGCGCCACGTACTCGATCAACTGGCGGATCGGCTCGACCAGATTGCGGTTGACCAGCCACAGGCTCAGCATGCCGATCAACAACCCTGAGGCCAGCATCACAATGATCCCCAGCCACACCGTCCGCTCTGCCGCGGCGCTGATCACCGTGGATTGCTCGGCGCCCTGCTTGCGCAACGCGCTGACCAGTTCGCTCATCTGATCGCTGGTCGCACGGTCCACACCCTTGACCGCGCTGTCGCCAACCGTTGGATCGGCGCCGGCGGCCACGAAGGCATCGCGGCCTTTCTGATACGCCGCGCCCAGCAGGCGATGTTCGTCCCGCAGGCGTTCGATGCGCGTCTTGAGCAGCGGCTCGATCCCCTTTTGCCCGGCCAGCTCGCCAAGAATGCGCTGCACATCACCTTGACGGTCTTCGAACTGCTTCCAGTATTTGTCCAGGTCAGCTGGTTGCTTGCCGCGCAGCAAGACGTTTTTCCACTCCTGCACCTGCACCTTGAACTGCAGGTTGGCTTCATCGATCAATTGCGAAGTATGCAGCGGTCCTTCGATCAGATTGGCGTAGTTCTGGACTCCGCTGGACAGAAAGTGAAAGCAGGCCAGGGCGATCAACAGCATCGCGAACAGGCTGCCGCTGAGCAGGGCGAGAACTTGCGCTCTCAAGGACTTTTGCAAAAGCATCGAAGGGTACTCATGGCAGGAATGAGGCACGCCCGGATCATGGCGTGAAATAGGTCCAGACATCCCTGTCCGCGACCCTGGCTGATGGCTGAGGGCGCGCAACTTAACCCAAGCGTAATCGGCGTGCCAGAGCAGTTCTTGAGATAAATCCGACCACCGGCAGCTCAATTTTTTGCAGCAACTGACCGTCACAAAACCGTCATCCAGCCTTGCAATGATGCGGCTCACGTGAACCTGTAAAAACACGCGACAGGCGCCCCCCATGCGAGCCCTCATGAACCACAGCATCGATCACAGCCATCGCGATCCGGATCTGTTCGGCCTGCTTTACGGTTTCAGTTTTCGCCCCGGTGAGCGCGGCCAGGAGATCGATTCGGCCAGGGCATTGCAGTACCTGCAACACCCGCAAGACGCCGAGCAATTTCTCTGGCTGCACTTGAACCTCGCCCATGCCGCGTGCGAGCGCTGGATGAAGAGCCATCTGGAACTGCCCGACGAGTTTTTCGAAGCCCTGCATGAAGGTTCACGGTCGACGCGCATCGAGCATGTCGATTCGGCGTTGCTGGCGGTGGTCAACGACGTGGTGTTCAACCTCAGCAGCATGACCTCCTCCGATGTCTCGACACTGTGGGTCTGCGCCCGCAGTCGACTGATCATCAGCGCACGCCTGCAACCGCTGCATTCGGTGGACAAGCTGCGTTCGTCGGTAAAGGCCGGTGAATGCTTCCGCTCACCGTTGGAATTACTGGTGCATCTGCTGCGCGACCAGGGCGAAGTACTGACCCAGATCGTGCGCAAGACCAGCCTGAGCGTGGATCAGATCGAAGACGAACTGCTGTCCTCGCGCCTGTCGACCAACCGCGCTGAACTGGGGGCCAATCGCCGGGTGCTGGTGCGTCTGCAACGCCTGCTGGCGCTGGAGCCTGGGTCGTTGCTGCGCCTGCTCAATCGCCCGCCTCCCTGGCTGCAGAAGGAGGACGTCAAGGAGCTGCGCAAGTCCACCGAGGAGTTTGCGTTGATCATCAACGACCTCACGGCACTGGGCGAACGGATCAAGCTGCTGCAGGAGGAAATCGCCGCCAACCTCAACGAACAGAGTAACCGCACCCTGTTCACCCTGACGGTGGTGACGGTGCTGGCCTTGCCGATCAACATCATTGCCGGTTTCTTCGGCATGAACGTCGGCGGGGTGCCGCTCTCACAGGATCCGGAAGGGTTCTGGATTCTGGTGGCACTGGTTGCGACCTTTACCGTGATTGCAGGGCGCTGGGCGTTTCGCAAGCGCCAGGATTTGTAGGCGCGAGCGATCTTTCGATCGATGGTCGCCGCGACCACCCAACTGTTCTGAAACACCGCAATCCTTGTAGGAGCGAGCACGCTCGCGATGGTCGTCAACGATAACGCGGGGAGCCTGACACCCCACGGCGTTCTCCAGTCCATCGCGAGCGTGCTCGCTCCTACAAAAGGTCATGCGTTGCTGTGTTCGCGCATTAGCACCCGCTCGCGCACCACGTCATACCCCCAGTGATAAACGTAGGTGTACGGTAGGAAAAACAGCAGCACGCCGATATCCAGCAGGAACGCTTGCCACAGGCTGACATTCAGCCACCACGCAATCAACGGTACGCCGAGGGCGACCAGTCCGCCTTCGAACAACAGCGCGTGCACCACGCGGACCCAGGCGTTGTGCGCAATGGCTAAACGCTTGAGCACGCGGTCGAACAGGCCGTTGAAGACCACGTTCCAGGCCAGGGCCAATAGGGCAATGACCACCGTGACAGCGCCCATTTCCAACATGGGTTTGTCCATGATCCAGGCCAGCAACGGCGTACAGATCAGGATGGCCAGCAGTTCGAAACCGATGGCCTGGAAAATACGTTCGGTAATGGATTTATTGGCGCTCATGGCCTGACTCCTTGAGTGACGATGATTGCCATGATCCAACTTCAGACCGATACTTCATAACCAATAACCATCGATCAAGGCGATAGTTCATGGCCTCCCAGGAAGTGTTGCAGGCGTTCGTCCAGGCCGCGACCCAAGGCTCGTTTTCCGCGGCGGCGCGCAAGCTGGGCCGCAGCCAGTCGACCATCAGTGCCGCCGTGGCCAGCCTGGAAATCGATCTGAACCTGACGCTGTTCGACCGCAGCAGCCGCAAACCCAGCCTGACCCCCGCCGGGCACGTCATGCTGCAACGGGCCGAAGAGATCCTGGCCGCCACCAGCCGCCTGGAAATGACCGCCAGCCAACTGTCCCAGGGCGTCGAGGCGAAACTGACCGTGGCGATTTCCGACACTTACCAATCCGACCGCTTCGAAGCGGCGCTCAGTGCATTCGAGCCACGTTATCCAGACCTGGAACTCGAATGCCTGATTGCCGAATGCGCTGACCTGGTGGCACTGGTGCAAAGCGGTCGGGCCCACGTCGCCTTCGCCGAAATGCAGGACAGCTACCCGCCGGACCTGGTCAGCTCGACCGTGGAGGAACGCACGGAATTCGCCCTGTTCGTGTCCCGCGAGCATCCGCTGGCCAACCAGAAAGGCATTGACCAGGACGCGCTGCAACAGCATCGCGAACTGCGCCTGGCGACCATCGTCAATCCTTACGAAAGCCGCGCCAAGGGACGGGTCTGGTCGGCACCGAGCTACCTGATGCTGCTGGAGATGGCCCAGGGCGGATTCGGTTGGGCGCCGCTGCCACGTTGGCTGGTAGGACGTTTCGGCGCGGGGTCGTTGCAGGAACTGGAGGTGCGCGGCTGGCCGAAAACGGTGTCGGTGGATGCCTTATGGTCACGCTTGCATCCGCCCGGGCCGGCGGGTAGCTGGTTGCTGGGCAAGATGCTGGAATAGTGGTGCAGCTACCGGCCTCATCGCGAGCAAGCTCGCTCCCACAGTGGATCTTCAGTGTTCACTCGATCCTGAACTGACCCCTAAATGTTGGACGGTCTTTGTCGCTAGCCAGCGGATCGTGTTCTGTATTCCACAGGGCTCAGTCCGCCGAGCTTCGATTTGATTCGGTCATGGTTGTAGTAACGGATGTACTTGTCCAGGCCCGTTTGCAGTTCTTCTATGCTTTCAAAACGGTTGAGGTAGAAAAACTCCGACTTCAGTGTTCCGAAAAAGCTCTCTATCACCGCATTGTCCAAGCAGTTCCCCTTTCTCGACATGCTTTGCTTTATGCCTCGATCCTTCAGGGCATGCTGGTATCGGGGCTGTTGGTATTGCCAACCCTGGTCGGAGTGGAGCACCAAATTAACCGGGCCTTGGAGCTGTTCAATAGCCTTATCCAGCATTTCGGTTACCAATGCAAAACTCGGTCGGGTATCGATCTGGTAGGCCAGGATCTCGCCGTTGTACAGGTCCATGACGGGCGACAAGTAGAGTTTCTTCAGCCCGACCTTGAACTCCGTAACATCGGTCACCCACTTCTGGTTAGGCCGCTGCGCGAGGAAGTTACGCTCCAACAGATTCGGCGCTATTTTGCCGACCAGGCCTTTATAAGACCGATATCTTTTTGGACGCACCAGCGACTTGAGGTTCATGTCTTCCATCAAACGCTGAACCCTTTTTTCGTTGACTGGCTCATTTTTGCGAATCGCCAGGGTAATACGTCGATAACCGAAGCGCCCCTCATGCTCGTGATAGAGGCTCTGGATAGTGGCTTTAAGGTCCGCATGCTTGTCAGGTTTCTGGAGTGCGCCGACCTGGTAGTAAAAGGTACTGCGCGCGAGATTGGCCAGTCTGAGCAGAGCATCCAAGGGAAACCTCGAGCGCAGCGCTATCACGGTGAGCGTTTTTTCTTGGGGGGATGGCTCCTGTTCGGAGCCTCCCTTATTTCCTCGAGCTTTTTTAGGTAGGCATTCTCCATGCGCAGATATTCAAGCTCGGCCTTGAGTTGCTCCCGGCTTTTCGAATCATCATCTACGGGCTGGGACTGGTTCTGGACAGGCGATTTTTTTGGCATGGAGACAGTCTTTTTTCTCTTGGGTACAGACAGGTCATCAAGACCGCCACTGTAATACTGGCGCTCCCAAATGCCCACCTGCGAAGACTGCCCGAGCCCAAACCGGGTTGCGACCTCGCGACAGGAAAGTCGTTCTTTGCGCATACATTCAACGACCGAACGCTTGAACGCCGCACTGTAGTGGTGACCATTCGCTCGCAGACCCGCACTGCCATGGACTTGAAAAGCGGCAACCCAGCGTCGCAGGAGACTGCAATCAATCGAGTAGCGATTGGCGATTCTGCGAAACCCATCGTCGCCGTTGATGTAGGCCTTAATGGCTGTGATTTTGAACTGCACGGAATACTTGCCCATGGAAACACCCCCAAAAGTCAGGATCGGTGTCCAACTTTTGGGGGGCAGTTCATCCTGTGGGAGCGAGCTTGCTCGCGATGGGGCCGGCAAAAATCACATCACTCCATCGACCGCAATCGAGCTTCAATAAACCGCCGCTCCGGCGCTTGCTGGGTCAGCTCCAGCGCCCGCTCGTAAGCCGACCGCGCCTGCTCCACCCTGCCCAACTGCCGACAGAACTCCGCCCCCGCCGAATGCGCCAGGTGGTATTCGAGCAGGTCACCACGCGCCAGAATCGCCTCGACCAGCGTCAGCCCTGCCAACGGGCCATCGCGCCGGGAGATCGCCGCCGCCCGGTTCAATTCGATGACCGGCGACGGCCACGCCCGCAGCAACACCTCATACAGCCCGACGATCTGCGCCCAGTCAGTTTCCTCGATCGATGGCGCTTCAGCGTGCACCGCCGCAATCGCCGCTTGCAGGCAATACGGACCGAATTGTCGGGTACCCAATGCCCGCTCTACCAGCGCACAGCCTTCGGCGATCATCTGCGCGTCCCACAACGTGCGCTCCTGGTCGTCCAGCAAAATCAAGTCGCCGTCCGCGCAGGTCCTGGCCAGGCGCCGGGACTCGTGTAACAACATCAGGGCCAGCAAGCCCATGACCTCCGGATCCGGCAGCAACTCCAGCACCAAACGCCCCAGGCGAATCGCTTCGCGGGTCAAGTCTTCGCGGGTCACCTGCGCGCCGACGGACGCCGAATAGCCTTCGTTGAACACCAGGTAAATCACCCGCAGCACGCTGTCGAGGCGCTCGGGCAGTTCCGCAAGGGACGGCACCTGATAGGGGATTTTCGCGTCGCGGATTTTCGCCTTGGCGCGCACGATGCGCTGGGCGATGGTGGCCGGCGCCGAGAGAAAGGCCCGGGCGATTTCTTCCGTGGTCAGGTCGCAGACTTCGCGCAGCGTCAACGGCACCTGTGCGTCAGGCGCCAGTGCCGGGTGACAACAGGTGAAGATCAGGCGCAGGCGATCGTCTTCCACGTCTTCGTCACTCCAGTCGGCCTGTTCCAACGCCTCCAGTTGCGCGACCAACAGCGGTCGGGACGCCGCAAAACGTGCGCGCCGGCGTAGCACATCGATGGCCTTGAAACGTCCGGTGGAGACCAGCCAGGTGCGCGGATTGTCCGGTACGCCGTCCTGCTGCCAGCGTTCGACCGCCACGAAAAACGCTTCGTGCAACGCCTCTTCGGCCAGGTCAAAATCGCCGAGCAGGCGAATCAGGGTCGCAAGAATGCGTCGCGACTCCTGGCGATAAACCTGCTCGACCCTGGCCTGTACCGACAGCCCCGGCATCTTAAGGATTCAACTGCCGAACGGGGCGCACTTCGACACTGCCGACCCGCGCCGCCGGGATGTTCCCGGCGACCTGGAGGGCTTCGTTGAGGTCCTTGGCATCGATCAGGTAGAAGCCGGCCAACTGCTCCTTGGTTTCGGCGAACGGGCCATCGGTGATCGACATCTTGCCGTTGCGCATGCGCACAGTAGTGGCGGTCTGCACCGACTCAAGCGCCTCGGCGGCGATCATCCGGCCGCTGCCTTGGATCGCTTCGGCATAGGCCATGCACTCCTCGTCCTTGGGGCTCTCCGGCAGCGAATGCAGCACGTGCTCTTCGCTGTAGACCAGGCATAAATACTTCATCGCGCTCTCCTGATTGAACGGATCAACTATGGCTGCAGATTGGCGGTTTCGCGCCGCGAACCGACGATCAGGGTTCCAGGTTGAACAAGGTCGTGCCGCTCGTCATGTCGAACGGGGCCGACCAGTGTTCGTGGACGATGCGCCATTGCCCGGCCTCGCGCCGGTAGCAGGCGGTCACGCGCATCCAGCAGGCCTGGGTCTCGCCCTTCTCATTGGTGCCACCGCAATGGGCTAGCCAGTGGGCGAAGGCGATGTGCTCATCGGCCACGATGTTCATGTGATCGAAGTCGAACTTGTGCTGGCCCTGGCACATTTCCATGCACTCCAGCCAATGCGCGCGATAGGCGGCCTTGCCGCGAAATTGCAGGGCCTTGACGGCGTCGTAAGAGACGATGTCGTCGGCATACAGGGCCATGATTTTCTCGACGTCCTTTGAGATGACCGCCTCACGATAGGTGGCGATCAGGGTCTGGATTTCGTTGGTATCGCTCATGGTGGTTCTCCGTGATTGTTGTTGTGAAGACACCCTTAGTCGTCCGGCGATCCGTCAGATCGACAGTCGAAATAAAAATAATCCATGCACGCAAACTCGCTAGAATCCGAGGCTCATTTCTGTTGGATAAAGGACACTCCAGTGACAGCCCGACTCGTGCCTTACGAAAGCCTGAACGCGCTGCAGCGCCAGCAGGTGGAGGCCATCGAAGTGCATCCGGAACAAATCAGGTTTTCCGGGGACATTCACGGTGCGTTGCACACCCTGTTGTCCAGGCCAGGCCCCGGCGTCAAAGGATTTGCCCTGCTGGCTGATGCGGTGCCCGTAGCCTTTCTGCTGCTGAAACGCCCACCGGTGTTGCCGGCCTGGGCCGACGAGCACAGCGCCACGCTGCATGCATTGCAAGTCGATCAGCGCGCTCAGGGAAGAGGTTATGGCAAGGCTTGCCTGCAAGCGCTGCCTGAGGCCGCGCGTTTGGCCTGGCCGGAAATCAGGGGGCTGGAATTGTCGGTGGATGCCGACAACGACGCCGCCATTGCGTTGTATGCCAAATATGGTTTCGTCGACAGCGGCGAGGCGTACAAGGGGCGGATTGGGTATGAGCGGCGGATGGGCCTGATATTTTAAGGTGGCCCCAATCCCCTGTGTGAGCGAGCTTTTGTGGTGAGGGGATTTATCCCCGTTCGGCTGCGAAGCAGTCGTAAATCCCGTGGATGTGTCCTGTCTGATGCACCTCGATTACAGAGTTTGGGGCCGCTTCGCGACCCAACGGGGCGGTGCGACGTTTCGCTAAATCCCCTCACCACAAAAGCTCGCTCCCACAGGGGATCTGCGTCGGATCAGAGATTGAGCACCATCTCATGCCACGCCATACCGCCATGGTCGGACGCCGATGGCTTGATGTAGGCAAAGCCAAAGCCTGCGTACAACGGAATATGCCGTTCCTTGCACATCAGGTTGATGCTTGCTTTGCCCATCGCGCGCATGCGCTCGATGAACTCGCCCATCAAGCGCTTCGCCAGGCCCTGCCCCTGATAATCCGGGTGCACGACCACCGACATGATCACCACGTGCGGTCCGGCCGGGTCGTGGCCGATCAGCTCCTTGAACGCTTCGTCGGACATTTCCACCTGGAACGCCGCGCCGGAATTGATGAACCCGGCGACCACACCGTCCACTTCAGCGACGATGAAACCCTCGGGCCAGGTGGCGATGCGGGTGGCGATTTTCTCCCGGGTCGCGGCTTCATCGCCTTCGTAGGCAACCGTTTCGATGGCGTAGCAGCGGTCCAGATCAGCGGGCGTGACGTGGCGGATGACGGTGTTCATGGCAGCTCGGAATCAGCGAGGGAAAGGCCGGGGATGATAAATCAGCCTCGGCGCGACATCGAGAGACGAATCAGCTGATCCGCCTCCCGATGCACTTGTCAGCCCTTGAGCGGCAGCCAGAGTTCCAGCTTGCCGGTATTGAGCCTGGGGTTGAAGTCTTCGCTGTAGCGTTCGAATTCCGGGGCGTCCAACAGCTCGCGCCCGGACTGCGGCAGCCACGTACCATGGATGTACTGGAAGGTCTGCGGCAAGGACTCCAGCGGTCCTTTGTGTTCGAACACCACATACTGCTGAGGTTGGACCTCGACCCAGCGGTAGGTTTCCGGCAAATCGTCGAGTTTGCTGATCTCGACGCCAGCGATGTAATCGAAGCCGCCCTTGCCGTCGAAATTGCAGCAGACGCCGTAGGTCACCTCGCTTTTTTGCCCCGGAATTTTGCCGATATGTGGACTGAATTTTTCCCAGAGTTCGGGAATGCCTTCAACATTTTGCTGGGTAAATTGTCCGCCAAGCCCTGCAATCAGCAGGAAGTGTCCGTTTTCGAAGCGGGGTTCCGCCACTTCGACGCGTGTTTGTTCATCCATGGCTCGACTCCTGGAGCTTAAAAGTGGGTTCGGCTGGGAGTATAGAAGCCAAACCCGATTCGCCAAATTACAGCGCGTGCAACTGCTCTGCTGCGCCTGCGCCGACAAACTCGTTGTAGCCAGAAAGGATCACGTACACCGCGAAATAGCAGAAGATCGCCGCCGATGCCATGTAGGAATAGCGCAGCAGTTTGTCGCCGAGCAACTTGCCGCCATGGCTCGCCGCGAAGCACAGGCCTGCGGACCACAACAACCCGGCGCAGAGAAATCCACCCAGGAACAATGCCGAGCTGAGGGCACCGCCGCCACCGGAACGGGCGATCAGCGTGCCGCCTACTGCGGCGAACCAGAGAATCGCGCTGGGCGACGACATGGCTAGAAAAATCCCACGGAAAAATTCCTTGCGATGGGAGTTGTGGCCGACCTCGGCGGTCTCGGCCAACAGCGCCTCATGATGGATTGCCGAATAAATCATCTTCGCCGCGAAGTACACCAGCAGTGCCGAACCACCGATCCAGAGCACCCAGCGCACGGTTTCGTACTGCAGCAACACGGTCATCCCGGCCAGCGCCAGCACGGCGTAGATCAGGTCGCCGACGCAGGTGCCCAGGCCCAGGGCGAAACCTTGAAAATAGCCGCGCTGCATCGCCAGGGTGATCATCGCAATATTGGCCACGCCGATGTCCAGGCACAGCGAAAGGCTCAACAAGAAGCCACTGGTAAATTCCATCTAACCCTTTCCTTCGGAAAAATTTGTTTACGTTGAGGCTGGACAGTCTGCCATAGCTGATCGTACATTCCGCCACAGGTCACCGCAGTGACCAGCGTCGCTCGGACGGTTCCGGGCGCTTACGTTATCCGAGGCAACAATGGCCGAACAAGGTTCGCCGCGCCGCTTTGCGCGCATAGATCGACTCCCCCCTTACGTTTTCAACATCACTGCCGAGCTGAAGATGGCCGCCCGTCGTCGTGGCGAAGACATCATCGACTTGAGCATGGGGAACCCCGACGGCGCCACGCCGCCGCACATCGTCGAAAAACTGGTGACCGTCGCCCAGCGCGAAGACACCCATGGCTACTCCACGTCCAAGGGTATTCCGCGCCTGCGCCGGGCAATTTCCAATTGGTACAAGGAGCGCTACGAGGTCGACATCGATCCGGAAAGCGAAGCCATCGTCACCATCGGTTCCAAGGAAGGCCTGGCGCACTTGATGCTGGCCACCCTCGACCAGGGCGACACCGTGCTGGTGCCCAACCCGAGCTACCCGATCCACATCTACGGTGCCGTGATTGCCGGCGCCCAAGTGCGTTCGGTGCCGCTGGTGCCGGGCGTGGATTTCTTCGCTGAACTGGAACGGGCCATTCGCGGTTCGATCCCGAAACCGAAGATGATGATCCTCGGCTTCCCGTCCAACCCCACCGCCCAGTGCGTGGAACTGGATTTCTTCGAACGGGTGATCGCCCTCGCCAAGCAGTACGATGTGCTGGTGGTGCATGACCTGGCCTACGCCGACATCGTCTACGACGGCTGGAAAGCCCCGTCGATCATGCAGGTGCCCGGCGCCAAGGACATCGCCGTCGAATTCTTCACTCTGTCCAAGAGCTACAACATGGCGGGCTGGCGTATCGGTTTCATGGTCGGCAACCCGGAACTGGTCAACGCCCTGGCACGGATCAAGAGCTACCACGACTACGGCACCTTCACCCCGCTGCAAGTGGCGGCCATTGCGGCGCTCGAAGGCGATCAGCAATGCGTGAAAGACATCGCCGAACAGTATCGGCAGCGCCGTAACGTGCTGGTCAAAGGCCTGCATGAACTGGGCTGGATGGTTGAAAACCCGAAAGCGTCGATGTACGTCTGGGCCAAGATTCCCGAGGCCTACGCGCATCTGGGCTCGCTGGAGTTCGCCAAGAAACTGTTGGCCGAGGCCAAGGTCTGCGTCTCGCCGGGTGTCGGGTTTGGTGAGTATGGGGATGATCACGTGCGCTTCGCGCTGATCGAAAACCAGGACCGGATTCGTCAGGCGGTACGCGGGATTCGCGGAATGTTCCGGGCGGATGGGTTAGCTACCAAATCCAACACCTGACACAAAAACCTGTGGGAGCGAGCTTGCTCGCGATGAGGGCATATCATTCAAAGTAGATGTTGAATGTAAGACCGCCATCGCGAGCAAGCTCGCTCCCACATTGTTTTATGTTCACCTGTGAAATTGACCACCCACAAAAAAACCGCATCGCTGCGGTTTTTTTGTGTTTGGCGAAACGCTTAAACGAACATCGACAACAACAGAATGAAGCCCAGGCCCACCACCGACAGAATGGTCTCCATCGCTGTCCAGGTCTTGAAGGTTTCGGCCACGGTCATGTTGAAGTACTGCTTGACCAGCCAGAAACCGGCGTCATTCACGTGGGACAGGATCAGCGAACCGGCACCGGTCGCCAGCACCAGCAGCTCACGGTTCACACCCGGAATCATCCCCACCACCGGCACCACGATTCCCGCGCCAGTAATGGTTGCCACGGTCGCCGAACCGGTCGCGATGCGGATCACCGCCGCCACCAGCCAGGCCAGCAGAATCGGCGATATCTGTGCATTGACCGCCATGTGGCCGATCACGTCCCCCACGCCGCTGGTCACCAGCATCTGCTTGAAGCCACCACCGGCACCGATGATCAGGATGATCGCGGCGGTCGGCGCGAGGCTCGCATCCAGCCATTTCATCATCTGGCTGGAACCGATGCCCTGCTTGTAGCCGAAGGTATACAGCGACAGTAGCAATGCCAGCAGCAACGCCGAAATCGGGTGACCGATCAGGTCCATGAAGGCGCGGAAGATGTTGCCATCGGGCAGCACTACGTCGGCAAAAGTCTTGAGCAGCATCAGGAACACCGGCAGCAGCACGGTAACCAAAGTGATGCCGAAGCTCGGTAGTTCGGCCGTATCCGATTCGCGCGCCAGTTGATCCACCAGCTCCTGATTCGGATGACCGGGGATGTGCTTGGCAATGAAGGTACCGAAGATCGGGCCGGCAATGATAGCCGTCGGCAACGCAACAATCAGGCCGTACAGAATGGTTTTACCGATGTCGGCACCGAACACGCCAATCGCCAGCAACGGACCCGGGTGCGGTGGCACCAGGCCGTGTACCGCGGAGAGGCCGGCCAGCAGCGGGATACCGATCTTGATGATCGACACGCCGGTGCGGCGGGCGACGATGAACACCAGCGGAATCAGCAGCACGAAGCCGATTTCGAAGAACAGCGGGATGCCGACCAGGAAGGCGGCGAACATCATCGCCCACTGCACCTTGTCTTTACCGAACGCACGAATCAGCGTTTGGGCAATTTGATCCGCCCCGCCCGACTCGGCCATCATTTTGCCGAGCATGGTCCCCAGCGCCAGGATAATCCCGACGAAACCGAGCACGCCGCCAAAGCCATCCTGGAACGCCTTGATGATGGTGCCGATCGGCATGCCGGAGGTCAGCCCGAGGAAAGCGGCAGCGATGATCAGGGCAAGGAAGGGGTGGAGCTTGAACTTGGTGATCAGGACGATAAGCCCGATCACCGTGACCACTGCGTCGAGCAGCAGGAACGTCTCGTGGGACATGCCAAACATTAGGGGTGTCTCCTGGTTGTTGTTGTTATTTAAGCGGGTTAATCAGAAGCCGTACGGACAGCGCTGTCTTTGCAAACACAGTCATACCGCCTGTTTCAGGCCGTTCGCCTGCCACCAGACATGAGCCTGCGCCGCCAGTTGCTCGACACTATGGGTCGAAGCATCCAGCGCCAGGGTCAACGGCTCGCCCACAGGGGATTCGAGGGTGGCGAACTGGCTGTCGATCAGGGTCGACGGCATGAAGTGGCCTGGCCGATGGGAGACACGGTCGGCGGCGACTTCCGGGGTCAGTTCCAGGAACACAAAGCCCAGGCCCGGCAAGGCACTGCGCAGACGTTCGCGGTATATGTGCTTGAGGGCCGAGCAGGTCAGCACCGGGCGCTGGCCCTGGGCATCGATGCGGCGCAGTTCATCGCACAGGCTGTCGAGCCAGCCGGCACGGTCTTCATCGTTCAGGGGAATCCCCGCGCTCATCTTTTCGATATTGGCGGCAGGGTGGAAAGAGTCGCCTTCAATGGCAGTGGCGCCACTCAGTTGGCACAGGGCTTCGCTGACGCACGTCTTGCCGCAACCGGCAACGCCCATGATGACCAGGGCGGTGATGGGATGATTCATGTAACACCTCAGCGCGCAGACAGCGCTACCTTTGCAAGCTATGACACTCGATCAAAAGCAGAAGTTGCCGACGCCTTTCTTGTCATTTTGTGGGTTGCAGCATGTGTGTTCCCAACGCCAAAAAGCGAGGATCAGGCGAACCCCCGCTCACGCATTTGCAGCTGCGTCGAGACAGCGCTACCTTAGTACCTTGAATTTTGTTTGGCAAGCCGTCGATGACTCCAACTAAAAACGATAAAAATACACGCACCACTGGCCGCCCTACCCTGAACGAAGTGGCACGCCTGGCCGGTGTCAGCCCGATTACCGCCTCCCGCGCCCTGCGCGGGGTCAGCACGGTGGCCACCGAACTGGTGGAAAAAGTCCAGAAAGCTGCGCTGGATCTCAACTACGTGGTCAACCCCGCAGCCCGTGCCTTGGCCTCGGCGCAGAGCCATTCGGTGGTGGTGTTGGTGCCGTCCTTGTCCAACCTGCTGTTCATCGACACCCTGGAAGCCATCCATCAGGTGTTGCGCCCCAAGGGCTTCGAAGTGCTGATCGGCAACTTCCATTACTCGCGCGACGAAGAAGAAAACCTGCTGCGCAACTACATGGCCTATCAGCCCCGGGGCTTGCTGCTCACGGGTTTCGACCGAACCGAAAGTTCGCGGCGAATGATCGAAGCCAGCAACATCCCGTGCGTGTACATGATGGAGCTGGACAGTGCTGCCGGGCTCAATTGCGTGGGCTTCTCGCAACTGGCGGCCGGTGAAACGGCAGCCGAGCATTTGCTGTCTCGCGGGCGCAAGCGCCTGGCCTACATCGGCGCGCAGCTGGATCAACGCACCTTGCTGCGCGGTGAAGGTTTCCGCAAAGCACTGAAAAAGGCCGGTCTGTATGACCCGGACCTGGAAGTGCTGACCCCGCGCTCCTCGTCCGTCGGCCTGGGCGGCGAACTGTTTCTGCAACTGCTGGCCAGTCACCCGGATGTCGATGCGATTTTCTTCGGCAACGACGACCTGGCCCAGGGCGCCTTGCTGGAAGCCATGCGTTGCGGGATCAAGATTCCCCAACAGGTGGCGATTCTTGGCTTCAACGATTTGCCGATGTCAGAACACATGGTGCCGCGCCTCAGCAGCATCAACACCCCGCGTGAAGCCATCGGCCGTCGCGCGGCGGAGCAGATGCTGACGCTGATGGCCGGTAATACCGTGGCCAAACCGGTGCAGGACATGGGGTTTGAGTTGAAGGTGCGCGAGAGCACCTGAAGCTAAAATCAAGATCAAAAGATCGCAGCCTGCGGCAGCTCCTACACTTGCATATACGCCACTCTCGTTGGAGTCGTTCCATGGAACACACACTGAAGATTCTGGGAAAAGCCTCGTCGATCAACGTCAGAAAGGTCCTGTGGACCTGCGAGGAGCTGGGCCTTTCCTACGAACGCGAGGATTGGGGCAGCGGATTTGCCTCGACCCACAGCCCTGAGTTTCTCCGGTACAACCCCAACGCGCAGGTACCGGTGATCATCGATGAGGCCGGTGCGCTGTGGGAATCCAACACCATCTGCCGCTACCTGAGCGCCAAGCACCAGCATCACCACACGGAGCTGCTACCCAGCGAACCGGCCGCGCGCGCCCGGGTGGAACAGTGGATGGATTGGCAAGCCACCGATCTCAATTCGTCCTGGAGTTACGCGTTCATGGCGTTGGTGCGCAAGGATCCGGAATTCCAGGATGCACACCGCATCGACGTCGGCGTGCGCGGCTGGAACCAGAAAATGGCGATCCTCGAACATCAGCTCGCGACCACCAAAGCGTATGTCGCCGGGGCAAAATTCACCGTGGCCGACATTGTCATCGGCCTCTCGGTCAACCGCTGGCTGATGACGCCCATGGAGCGCCCCGACTATTCGGCCGTCGACGAGTATTTCAAACGCCTGGCGCAACACCCCGGCTTCCTCAAACACTGCTGTAACGGCCTGCCTTGAGCGACTTCCGATAGCGAGAAAGACCAAAGGTGTCGATCAGTTCAACTGCAAGGTCGAGTTGAACTGGCTGATCGCGTCCACCACATGTCGCGATCCCTGTTGAATCTCCAGAATCACCTCCCCCGCCTCGTTCGCCAGTTCCACGCCCAGCCCGGTTCGACTCAGGCTCGACTGCATGCTCGACACCGCACTCAATGACAGGTCGTGGTTCTTGCGCACCACATCGACAATTTCCAGGGTGGCCTGGCTGGTGCGTGCGGCAAGATTGCGCACTTCATCGGCCACCACGGCAAACCCTCGCCCATGCTCACCCGCGCGGGCCGCTTCGATGGCGGCGTTGAGCGCCAGCAAAACAGGCTGTGATGCTGACCGACGATTTCATTGAGCGAATACTGCGTGGTTTTCAGGAAGTTTTCGTTTGCCGTGATTACTCGGCCTTCGGGGGTGAACTCGATCACGGCCATGGAGCGACCAAGGGCGGCGAGCCTGCTTTCGTTTTCGTGTTCCTTGATGACCCGTTCGGAAATGTCGGTGGCCACCTTGATCACGCTGCGCACCTGCCGGTCCGGACCAAACACCGGCATGTAGCTGGCTTCGAGCCAGATCTCCTTGCCGCTCTTGTCCAAGCGCAGAAAGGTTCCGCTGATCGGTTCGCCCCGGGCCAGATCACGCCACAATTTGGCGTACTCCTCACTGCGGTAAAACGCCTCTTCACAGAATATCCGGTGATGTTTGCCGCGCACTTCGTCGGCGCTGTAACCCAGGGTGCTGCAAAAATTCTCGTTGGCCTCGAGGATGATGCCATCGGGGGTAAATTCAATCATTGCCATTGAACGACTGACAGCGGCAAGCTTGGCGTTGGCCTCGGTCAGCGCGCAGCTGAAACGTTCGATTTCCAGCAGGTCAGCCTTGTGATGCAGGTTAAACATGGTCGTATCACCTATGCGCGTTTATGAAAGTTGCTGATCTTTCAAATTCACCACTACGTTCAACAGAACAGGCACACGCGTTCCTCCAAAGAGGAGGAATCCATCAGGTGATAGGTGATGTTCGATCGGAGGGGGTCCTTATCGCGACACTCTTATCAAGACATCCTTTCTCTTGATAGCCCGGGGTCGGGCCAGCCCTAACGTGCTCATAAGCGAACTCCATTTCCGGACAACTCCCAGCAAGTGTGTCGGTGCCTTGGATTGCGCACTCTGGCAACCTGGTTCGATTTTCCACGCCCTGCGCCTCAGGATAGACGTAGGCCTCCGGCTTGCAAGGCCACTAGTCGGCCAGTATTGAGGACAAAATCGGTTCAGCGAGCGTCAGACTAGTCCGACCGTCAGCCTGCTCTTTTACTGGGCAAACAACATGAACATGGGCGCGAACGCAATACTCACGATCCGGTCGTTATTCTCGATCAGTCGTCCCTGTGAATTGATCTCTGTCCAGGTGCCGACGATGCGGGCATCTTCAGGAATGCTGAACGGACAACAGCCCTTGCCCAGGCTCACCTCCCTGATATTGCTCATCACCATGTTGCCCCTCGCGTCAGGCCCATCCACACCGAAGATCTTTACTGAGCCGGTCTTGTTGTTGTGCTGCCAGGAGGAGACCTGGACGCTCATATCGTAGTCGGACAGATTGACGGGCCGGCTTTTCGCCGTACTGAGCAACGACAATTTCCTGCCTGCAAAATCCGCAGCGGTCCAGAGACAGATGTAACCGTAATCACAGCTGCGATCTGACTGACCTGCGTCGCCGGGAACCGGGAACGTCAGTACAGCGGCACCATCGTCATAGACCACTTGAGTGGGACTGATTTGCTGGCCTCCCGATTTTCGACTGAGCTGGCGGTCGATTTGTTGTTGCACACGACTTTTTGCTCAGTCGTCATGCCGGGCTCAAACAACGCATAGGGGCTGCGCTCGACCGTCGCCTGTTTCGCCGAAAAGAACAGTGCGCCGATACCGAGGCAAAGTGAGACGAAAGCAACCAGCCATTTGCTGTTCATGTAGAAACTCCGATCGCCAGGAACGCTGAGCACATTCAGCGTGAGCAGGAAATCAGCGTCTCTTCAGCACATTTGATTGTCTACTGTCAGAAATAACAGGCTCGACGGATGGCGCCATCAGGCCGGTTGTTGAAATAACCCCGCGCCGCGCTTGCGCGGCCCCCTCCTGCTCACTAACGTAGCGGCTTTATTGCGCGCCGCCGCCTCTACCCCGCAGGAGCTTTGCCATGGC
The DNA here is from genome assembly GCF_059716155.1 of Pseudomonas sp. LBUM1649. Classification (NCBI taxonomy): domain Bacteria; kingdom Pseudomonadati; phylum Pseudomonadota; class Gammaproteobacteria; order Pseudomonadales; family Pseudomonadaceae; genus Pseudomonas; species Pseudomonas sp. LBUM1649. Next base: position 1,312,869 of record NZ_CP166807.1, on the reverse strand, counting down.
CTCGCCAGCCCTTTCACATTTTCTACCCCGGTTCGGCGTTGCCGCAGCAGTGGCGGGTGTCTTGAGCCTGACCGGTTGTCAGAGTTTCGATGCCCAGGACACCCTCCCGCCCACCTCCGGCGTGCAGCCGCTCAAAGGGCTGGCGCAGAATGTTTCGGTGCGACGCAATGCCATGGGCATGCCGTTGATCGAAAGCAACACTTTCCACGACGCACTCTTCGCCCTGGGCTATGTGCACGCCAGTGATCGCATCACCCAGATGGTCACCCTGCGCTTGCTCGCCCAGGGGCGATTGGCCGAGATGCAGGGGGCGGACCTGTTGGACGCTGACCGCTATATGCGCGCGGTCAACCTGAAGAAAAACGCCAGCGAGTTGTACAAGGCCTCTTCACCGCGGCTCAAGCGCTTCTTCGAAGTCTATGCCCGCGGGGTCAACGCCTATCTGTTCCGCTACAGCGACAAGCTGCCTGCCGACCTCGTCGCCACCGGGTACAAGCCCGAGTACTGGAAGCCGGAAGATTCGGCGCTGATTTTCTGCCTGCTCAACTTCAGTCAGTCAGCCAACCTGCCCGAGGAAATTGCCTCGCTGGTGCTGGCCCAGACCGTCACCACCGACAAACTGCCCTGGCTGAGCCCTTCCGCCCCGGATGAAAAACTGCCGCTGGCCGAAAGTGAAAAGCTGCAAGGCATCAAGCTCAGCGGGCAGGTACCGGGGCTGGCTGACATCAGCAAGGCCACCGGCCAGCTATCCGACCTGAACCTGTTGGGCGCCACTTCATCGAACAACTGGGCCATTGCTCCGCAGCGCAGCCGCAGCGGTAAAAGCCTGCTGGCCAGCGACAGCCATGGCCCGATGGGCGTGCCGGCCCTGTTCAGCTACGTGCAGATCCGCGCACCGAAGTATCAGGCTAGCGGTGTGACCATCGCCGGGTTGCCGATGTTCCTGGGCGGGTTCAACGGCAAAGTGGCCTGGAGCATGACGAGCGTCATGGGCGATAACCAGGACCTGTTCCTGGAAAAAATCAAACGCCAGGGTAATGGGCTGTCCTACGAAACCGCTGGCAAGTGGCAGCCGGCGATCGTGCGCAACGAAACCTACTTCGTCAAAGGCCAGCGGCCGATTCGCGAAGCCGTGTTCGAAACCCGCCACGGCCCCCTGCTCAACAGTGCCCAGGGCTTGGCCCAGGGCAGCGGTTTCGGCCTGGCCTTGCAAACGCCGAACTTTACCGACGACAAGAGCCTTGACGCATTCTTTGACCTGTCCCGTGCGCAGAACGTCGAGAAAGCGTCGGACGCCAGCCGCGAGATTCGCGCCATTGCTCTGAACCTGGTGTTTGCCGATGCCAGCAACATTGGCTGGCAAGTCACCGGTCGCTATCCGAACCGCCGCGAAGGCGAAGGCCTGCTGCCCTCGCCTGGCTGGGAGGGACGTTACGATTGGGACGGTTACGCCGACCCAATGCTGCACCCCTACGATCAGGACCCGGGCCAGGGCTGGCTCGGCACCGCCAACCAGCGGGTCATTCCCCATGGCTATGGCATGCAGCTGTCCAATTCCTGGTCGGCACCGGAACGTGGCGAGCGCCTGGCCGAACTGGCCGGCGTGGGCAAACATGACACCCGTAGCCTGATCGCCATGCAGTACGACCAGACCACCACGTTCGCCGCCAAACTGAAGAAAATGTTCGAAGCACCGGGGATGACACAGCCGCTCAAGCAGGCCATCGAGGCCTTGCCCGTGGCGGACCGTGGCAAGGCTCGCGAGGCCTTGACCCGCTTGATGGCGTTTGACGGCAAGCTCAGCCCGACCTCCGCCGACGCGGCAATCTACCAGCTGTTCCTGCAGGAAAGCACCCGACAGATTTTCCTCGATGAATTGGCGCCGCAAGGCAGCCCGGCGTGGCAAGCCTTCATAGCCAATGGCACGTTGTCTTACGCGGCGCAGGCCGATCACTTGCTGGGGCGTGAAGACAGTCCGTTCTGGGATGATGTGCACACAGCGCAAAAAGAAGACAAACCGGCGATCCTCGCCCGCAGCCTGGCAGCAGCGATCACCGCAGGCGACAGTCAGTTGGGCGGCGATCATAAAGCCTGGCAGTGGGGCAAACTTCACCGCTATGAGTGGAAGAACGCCAGTGGCCAGACCGTGCGCGGTCCGCAGCCGGCCGGCGGCGACCACACCACCCTCAACACGGCCGCGTACGCCGTGGGCCAGGACTTCAACACGACGCGGGTGCCGGCCATGCGCTTGATCGTCGACTTCGGCCAGCCCGAACCGTTGATGGGCCAGATCGCCACTGGCCAGTCCGGCAACCCGGCCAGCCCGAACTACCTCAACAGTATCGAGCCGTGGCTGAAGGGGCAGTACCAGAGCCTGCCGATGCAGCCGCAGAACTTTGACAAGGTGTACGGGAACAAGCGCTTGACCCTGACGCCTGGAAAATAAGGAGAGCATTCCCCTGTAGGAGCAATGCTTGCTCGCGATGGTCGTGAACGATAACGCACCATTTCTGAATGATCGCGTCGTTCGTACATCGATCGCGAGCAAGCATTGCTCCTACCGGGGAACGAGCACTTCGTTAACCTATAAAATCCCGATAGAACTTCTCCCCCCGCGCCAGCCTCCTAGCTAACAAGCCCCTCCACTTGGATAGCAACGTGGACCTTGTCATCGCGCGTTCCGAAGGCTTGTACTGCCCCGCGGGCGATTTCTACATTGATCCGTGGCGGCCGGTCGAGCGCTCGGTCATCACCCACGCCCATGGCGACCATGCACGTACCGGCAACCAGCATTATCTGGCCGCGGCGCCCGGTGAAGGGATTCTGCGCGCGCGACTGGGCCAGGAAATCAACCTGCAAACCCTGGCGTATGGCGAGCGGCTACTGCATCACGGCGTCACCCTGAGTTTCCACCCCGCCGGCCACGTACTCGGCTCGGCTCAGGTGCGCCTGGAATATGGTGGGGAAGTCTGGGTGGCGTCAGGGGACTACAAGATCGAACCCGATGGCACCTGCGCCGCTTTCGAGCCCGTGCGCTGTCACACCTTCATCACCGAGTCGACATTCGGCCTGCCGATCTATCGCTGGCAGCCGCAGGCGCAGGTCTTTGCCGAGATCAATCAGTGGTGGCAAGCCAATGCCGCGCAAGATAAAGCCAGCGTGCTGTTCTGCTATTCCTTCGGCAAGGCCCAGCGCATTCTCCACGGCATTGATGCCAGCCTCGGTCCCATCCTGACGCATGGCGCGGTGGAGCCGCTGAACCGTGTCTATCGTGAGGCCGGTATAGACCTGCCACCGACGCTCTACGCCGGCGACTTCCAGAAGAGCGATCCGATCCTGCGCAAAGCGCTGGTCATCGCTCCACCTTCCGCCGGTGGCAGCACCTGGATGCGCCGCTTCGGTGACTACAGCGACGGCTTCGCCAGCGGCTGGATGCGGTTACGCGGAGCGCGTCGGCGACGCGGTGTGGATCGCGGTTTCGTGTTGTCCGATCACGCTGACTGGCCGGGTTTGCTCTGGGCCATTGAACAGACTGGCGCTGAACGGGTGATGGTCACTCACGGTTCTGTCGCGGTATTGGTGCGCCACCTGCGTGAACAAGGCCTCGATGCCCAGGGCTTCAGCACCGAGTACGGTGACGAAGAGGAGGCATCGGCGGCCGAAGCCGAGAGCGTCGAGGCGCTGCCATGAAGGCTTTCGCCCAGTTGTACGCCGAGCTCGATGCCACGACATCGAGCAACGCCAAGCTGGCGGCGATGCAGCATTATTTTGCTCAGGCGGCACCGGAAGATGCCGCGTGGGCGGTGTACTTTCTGTCCGGAGGACGACCCAGGCAATTGGTGCCGGTGCGCGTCTTGCGTGAGTTGGCAGTAGCGTATTCCGGGCTTTCAGCGTGGCTGTTCGAAGAAAGCTACCAGGCGGTGGGCGATATGGCGGAAACCATTTCCCTGGTGCTGCCGGAAATGCCTTACCGCTCCAGCGACGGCCTGGCGGTGTGGATCGAAGACAAACTGCTGCCCTTGCGCGGCGAATCCCCGCAGGTGCTCGCCGAACGCCTGCCCGTTCTCTGGTCGCAACTGGACCGTCCCAGCCTGATGCTGTGCATCAAATTGATCACCGGCAGCTTTCGCGTCGGTGTCTCCAAGTTGCTGGTGACCCGAGCCCTGGCCTCCATGGCTGACCTGGACAGCAAGCGCGTGGCCCAGCGAATGGTGGGTTACACCGACCTGTCCAACCGGCCGAGTGCCGCCAGCTATTTGAAGTTGATTGCCGCACAATCCCCCGACGAGCATGCGCAACGCGGCGGTCAGCCGTATCCGTTTTTCCTCGCCCATGCCTTGGCACAACCGGTCGAACAATTCGAAGCGCTGCTCGGTGCCGCCAGCCAGTGGCAGGTCGAATGGAAGTGGGACGGCATCCGGGCCCAGATCGTCAAACGCGAGGGGCGCCTGTGGATCTGGTCTCGGGGTGAAGAGTTGGTCACCGATCGCTTTCCTGAATTTGCCAGCCTGATCCACTGCCTGCCCGACGGCACCGTGATCGATGGGGAAATCGTCGCCTGGAAACCCGTTCAATCGGGGACCGAAGATGCCTTCGATCCGCCCCAGGATTCCCCCTGCGTGCAACCTTTCGCCCTGTTGCAGCAGCGGATCGGCCGGAAAAACCTCACCCGCAAGATTCTCAATGACGTGCCGGTGGTTGTCCTCGCTTATGACTTGCTGGAATGGGAAGGTACGGACTGGCGCAACCAACCGCAAAGCCGGCGGCGCAGTCAATTGGAGCAGGTGATCGCCCAGGGCAACAACCCACTGCTGCTCGCCTCGCCCTTGTTGACCGGCGAAGACTGGTTCGACCTCGCCCGGCAGCGGGAAGCATCGCGCAGGCTCGGGGTCGAAGGCATGATGCTCAAGGCTCGGGACGCGCTCTACGGCGTCGGTCGCACCAAGGACATGGGAGTCTGGTGGAAATGGAAAGTCGACCCGTTCAGTGTCGACGCGGTGCTGATTTATGCGCAACGCGGTCATGGCCGCCGGGCCAGCCTCTACAGCGATTACACCTTCGCCGTCTGGGACGCTCCACCCGACGCCAGCGAGCGAGCGCTGGTGCCGTTTGCCAAGGCCTATTCGGGGTTGACCGATGAGCAAATGCGCCAGGTCGACAACATCGTGCGTAGAACCACGGTGGAAAAATTCGGCCCGGTGATCAGCGTCAAGCCGAGCCTGGTGTTTGAACTGGGCTTCGAGGGCATTGCCTTGTCCAAGCGGCACAAAAGCGGAATTGCGGTGCGGTTTCCGCGGATGTTGCGCTGGCGCCAGGACAAATCGGTCGAAGAGGCTGATCATCTGGGTACGTTGCAGGATTTGCTCGGTTAACCCAAATTTTGAGGCATTGAAGGAGGTCCTGTGGTGAGGGGATTCATCCCCGTTGGGTTGCGCAGCAACCCCTGATGGGACTGCTGCGCAGTCCAACGGGGATAAATCCCCTCGCCACAGGAAAGCTCCCTCGCCACAGAAATGCGCTCGGCCTTGATCCAGAAACGTGCGGGCTTTTCATGACGCCCATTTTCGTGCACTAATCCCCTCCGGCAATTTCCCGAAAACCTTTTAAACGCTTGTTCGGCATTATGGTTCGGAAATTGCTACTTTCATTAGGGCTTACGCTTACCAGTAACAATAATTCTGCGCCACAAGCGCTCATATTGGTTCTTAGGGATTGAATAATGAAAAAAGCATTGCTGACCCTTTCTGCACTGGCGTTGTGCGTGGCAGCCGGTTCCGCGCTGGCAAAGGAATACAAGGAATTGCGTTTTGGTGTTGACCCTTCCTACGCGCCGTTCGAGTCGAAAGCGGCCGACGGCAACCTGGTAGGCTTCGACATCGATCTGGGGAACGCGATCTGCGCCGAGCTGAAGGTCAAGTGTAAATGGGTCGAAAGCGATTTCGACGGCATGATTCCTGGCCTCAAGGCCAATAAATTCGACGGCGTGATCTCTTCGATGACCGTCACCCCAGCCCGCGAAAAGGTCATCGACTTCTCCAACGAGCTGTTCTCCGGCCCAACCGCCTACGTGTTCAAAAAAGGTTCCGGCCTGACCGAAGACGTCGCTTCGCTCAAAGGCAAGACCGTCGGCTACGAGCAAGGCACCATCCAGGAAGCCTACGCCAAGGCTGTGCTGGATAAGGCCGGTGTGAAGACCCAGGCCTATCAGAACCAGGACCAGGTGTATTCCGACCTGACTTCCGGCCGTCTCGACGCCGCAATCCAGGACATGCTGCAAGCCGAACTGGGCTTCCTGAAGTCGCCAAAAGGCGAAGGCTACGAAGTCAGCAAGCCGGTCGACAGCGAACTGCTGCCAGCCAAGACGGCAGTCGGTATTAAGAAAGGTAACACCGAGCTGAAAGCACTTTTGGATAAAGGTATCAAAGCGTTACACGATGATGGCACCTACGCCACCATTCAGAAGAAACACTTTAGCGATCTGAACCTGTACAGCGGCAAGTAATGCCCGGCGCCCATCTCGAGATGGGCGCTTTTTTCATCCGATCAGGTTGCTGATTTATGTTCGAAAACCTCTTACAAAATCTGGGGCTCTCCGCCTTCAGCCTCAAGGGCTTTGGCCCGCTGCTGATGGAAGGCACCTGGATGACCATCAAGTTATCGGCGATGTCGCTGCTGGTGGCCGTATTGCTCGGCCTGCTCGGCGCCAGTGCCAAGCTGTCAAAAGTCAAATTGCTGCGCCTGCTTGCCCAGTGCTACACCACGCTGATACGCGGGGTGCCGGACCTGGTGCTGATGCTGCTGATCTTCTACAGCCTGCAAACCTGGCTGACGTCGCTCACCGATTACATGGAATGGGAATACATCGAGATCAACCCGTTCAGCGCCGGGGTACTGACCCTGGGCTTCATTTACGGCGCGTACTTCACCGAAACCTTCCGCGGCGCCATCCTCTCCGTGCCTCGCGGCCAAGTCGAAGCGGCCACCGCCTACGGGCTCAAGCGCGGCCAGCGTTTCCGCATCGTAGTGTTTCCGCAAATGATGCGCTTTGCCCTGCCGGGTATCGGCAACAACTGGATGGTCATGCTCAAGGCCACTGCACTGGTGTCGATCATCGGCCTCGCCGACCTGGTCAAGGCTGCCCAGGATGCGGGTAAAAGCAGCTATCAACTGTTCTACTTCCTGGTGCTCGCCGCCCTGATCTACCTGGTGATCACCAGTGCCTCCAACGTCATTCTGCGCTGGCTCGAACGCCGCTACGCCGCCGGTACCCGGGAGGCCGTACGATGATCGAACTCCTGCAGGAATACTGGAAACCCTTTCTCTACAGCGACGGCAACAACATCACTGGCCTGGCCATGACCATGTGGTTGCTCAGTGCGTCGATTTTCATCGGCTTCATCGTCTCGATTCCACTGTCGATCGCCCGGGTTTCACCGCACTTCTACATTCGCTGGCCGGTGCAGTTCTACACCTACCTGTTCCGCGGCACGCCTTTGTATATCCAGCTGCTGATCTGCTACACCGGGATCTACAGCCTGGCCGCCGTGCGCGCGCAACCGGTGCTCGACAGTTTCTTCCGCGATGCGATGAACTGCACCATCCTGGCGTTCGCGCTGAACACCTGCGCCTACACCACGGAGATTTTCGCCGGGGCGATCCGCAGCATGGCCCACGGTGAAGTCGAAGCAGCCAAGGCCTACGGCCTGACAGGCTGGAAGCTGTATGCCTACGTGATCATGCCTTCGGCCCTGCGTCGCTCGTTGCCTTACTACAGCAACGAAGTGATCCTGATGCTGCACTCGACCACCGTGGCGTTCACCGCGACCATCCCGGACATCCTGAAAGTCGCTCGGGACGCCAACTCGGCGACCTTCCTGACCTTCCAGTCGTTTGGCATCGCCGCGCTGATCTACCTGACCGTCACCTTTGCGCTGGTCGGCCTGTTCCGCCTCGCCGAACGCCGATGGCTGGCCTTCCTCGGGCCGACTCACTAGGACCCGCTTCGGGAAACAAGACAAATGCGCCACCAGATACACGACCTGCTGGCCCCACTGCCGGGGACCACACGACAGATCCACAGTTTTCACTTCGGGCCGCAACCGGCCACCGGCAAGATCTACATCCAGTCGTCCCTGCACGCCGATGAAATGCCCGGCATGCTGGTGGCGTGGCACCTCAAGCAACGCCTGGCGGAGCTGGAAGCCGCCGGCCGGCTGCGCAGCGAAATCGTCCTGGTGCCCGTGGCCAACCCGGCGGGCCTGGAACAGGTGCTGATGGATGTACCGCTGGGCCGCTATGAGCTCGAAAGCGGGCAGAACTTCAACCGCTGGTTCGTCGATTTGAGCGAACAGGTGGGCAACGCGATCGAAGGCCAACTCGGCGACGACCCGCAGCGCAACCTCGAACTGATCCGCAACAACCTGCGCCATGCATTGGCGCGGCAGACCGCCAGCACCCAGTTGCAATCCCAGCGCCTGACCCTGCAACGGCTGGCCTGCGATGCCGACATGGTGCTGGACCTGCATTGCGATTTCGAGGCTGTTGCCCACCTGTACACCACGCCCGAGGCCTGGCCGCAGGTCGAGCCGCTGGCCCGCTACATCGGTGCCCAAGCCAGTCTGCTGGCTACCGATTCCGGAGGTCAGTCGTTCGATGAATGCTTCACCCTGCTCTGGTGGCAGTTGAAAGAGCGCTTCGGCGAGCAGTTCGACATTCCCCCGGGCAGTTTCTCGGTCACCGTCGAACTGCGCGGCCAGGGCGACGTCAACCACCAACTGGCCAGCCTCGACAGTCAGGCACTGATCGATTACCTGATTGATTTCGGCGCGATTGCCGGTGAGTCGGCGCCATTGCCCGACCTGCCCTACCCGGCCACCCCCCTGGCTGGGGTGGAACCTGTGGCGACGCCGGTCGGCGGCTTGCTGGTGTTCAGTGCGCTACCGGGGCAATACCTGGAGGCCGGGCAACTGATCGCCGAAATCATTGACCCGATCAGCGACCGTGTCACGCCAGTCCATTGCACGGCCGCCGGCTTGATGTACGCCCGCTCGCTGCGCCGCATGGCCACGGCTGGCATGGTGATCGCCCACGTCGCGGGCGCCGAAGCCTATCGCAGCGGCTACCTACTTTCGCCTTGAGGATGCATGCTCCATGTACAAACTGACCATTGAAGGCCTGCATAAAAGCTATGGCGATCATGAGGTGCTCAAGGGCGTTTCGCTCAAGGCCAACACGGGCGACGTCATCAGCCTGATCGGTGCCAGCGGCTCCGGAAAAAGTACCTTCCTGCGCTGCATCAATTTCCTCGAACAGCCCAACGACGGTGCCATGAGCCTCGACGGCCAGGCCATCCGCATGATCAAGGATCGCCACGGCAAGCACGTGGCCGATGCCGATGAACTGCAACGAATCCGCACCCGCCTGGCCATGGTGTTCCAGCATTTCAACCTGTGGAGCCACATGACGGTGCTGGAAAACATCACCATGGCCCCGCGCCGGGTGCTGGGCTGCAGCAAGCAGGAAGCCGAAGACCGCGCCCGACGTTACCTCGACAAGGTGGGGCTGGCGGCTCGGGTGGCCGACCAGTACCCGGCGTTCCTGTCCGGTGGCCAGCAACAACGGGTGGCGATTGCTCGCGCGTTGGCCATGGAGCCGGAAGTGATGCTGTTTGATGAACCGACCTCGGCGCTGGACCCGGAACTGGTGGGTGAAGTGCTGAAGGTGATCCAGGGCCTGGCCGAAGAAGGCCGGACAATGATCATGGTCACCCACGAAATGAGCTTCGCACGCAAAGTGTCGAGCCAGGTGTTGTTCCTGCACCAGGGCCTGGTGGAGGAAGAAGGCGCGCCGGAGGACGTGCTGGGCAACCCGAAGAGCGAGCGTCTGAAACAGTTCCTCAGCGGCAACCTGAAGTAGCCGTTCAGCCCTTGAAACGGGAGCCAGGCTGACTGGCTTCCGTCACTCAACTTGCTTCGTGCTCCAACCTGAAGCTGCCGTTTTCCACCTCGATGCCTTCGGCATCCAGGCCACAGAAACTTCCGGCAAACTGTGCGTCGCCCCCCACCGTCAACTCCAGCGACCCTCGATACAGCTCCGCTTCCGAGCTGCCCGTCACATGAATGATCATGGGGGAGCGCTCACTCAGCCCCAGAGGAAACCTGCCACTCTCGATACCCTGCGGCAGATAGACATAAAACGCTTTGTCCTGACCATTGCTCGCGCCAAGGCAGTGAAGGCCTGGCTGCTCGAAATAATCGAGCGTTGGCGCTGCTCGAAACGCCAGGGGCCCACTCGCCGTGAGCAAATCGGCGCGCAAATGCCCAGCACGAACTGACTTCATCTGAATTTTCCTTTTCATTTTCATGGACTGGCTGTCAGCCTTTGCAAAACGCCGCAGTGCGAACAGAGCAGCGATAAAACCACGGCCAATCGGCCAATAGGTTTCAATGACAAACACAGTTATTTCCGAATATGAGAAGCGCGTCGAAGGCGCGGCGGGAAGTGTGGCGGGCCATCCGTTTGATTAAACCTTTGCCAGGCCGGTGTGGTCATTGAAAGAAGCCTTTCAGAGCGCACACGGCCCGAATGGGAACCCACAACGACTTCGCAAAACGCTGGTTTCCCGCTCGCGACTGGAAGCCATTCGAGTTTCAGAAACAGGTATGGGCGGCCGTCAAGTGCGGGCAGTCCGGGTTGCTCCACGCCAGCACCGGCGCTGGCAAGACCTATGCGATCTGGTTCGGCGCGCTCAATCGCTTCGCCCACTGCTCACCTGCGGTTGAAACACCACGCAAACGCAAACCTGTGGCCGCCCCCCTGACCGTATTGTGGATAACCCCGATGCGCGCCTTGGCAGCGGACACCGCCCGCGCGCTGCAAGGGCCGCTGCTCGACTTGCAGATACCGTGGAGCGTCGGCCTGCGCACGGGAGATACCAGCAGCAGTGAACGTGCGCGCCAGAGCCGACGTCTGCCAACCGCACTGATTACCACCCCGGAAAGCCTGACGTTGATGCTCGCCCGAGCCGACGCACAAACAGCACTCTCGACATTACGCATGGTCGTGGTCGACGAATGGCACGAATTGCTCGGCAACAAGCGCGGCGTGCAACTGCAACTGGCCCTCGCCCGTCTGCGCCGATGGAATCCGCAATTGATCGTGTGGGGCGTTTCCGCGACGCTGGGCAATCAGGACCACGCCGAGCAGGTATTGATCCCACAGGGAGGCGGCATCAGCGTTCAAGGCAAGGCCAGCAAGGGGTTGCGGGTCGACACTCTGTTACCACCCGCCATCGAGCGTTTTCCATGGGCCGGGCACATCGGGCTGAAAATGTTGCCGCAGGTCGTCGCAGAAATAGAGTCCAGCCCCAGCAGCCTGGTATTTACCAATACTCGCGCGCAATCCGAGATCTGGTATCAGGCGTTACTGGACGCGCGCCCTGATTGGGCCGGGTTGATCGCCTTGCACCACAGTTCACTGTCGCGGGACACCCGTGACTGGGTGGAACGCGCCCTCAAGGACGGTCAACTCAAAGCGGTGGTGTGCACCTCCAGCCTGGATCTGGGTGTGGATTTCCTGCCGGTGGAACGGGTGCTGCAAGTTGGCTCGGCCAAAGGTGTGGCGCGGCTGATGCAGCGTGCGGGTCGTTCGGGGCATGCACCGGGGCGAATTTCCCGGGTGACGCTGGTGCCGACGCACAGCCTGGAGCTGATCGAAGCCGCAGCGGCACAGGACGCGGTAGCGCAGCGACTGATCGAACCTCGAAAGTCACCCCATAAACCGTTGGATGTGCTGGTTCAGCATCTGGTCAGCATGGCGCTGGGCGGTGGGTTTGTGCCCGATCAGTTGTACGAAGAGGTACGCGCAGCCTGGGCCTATCGTGATCTCACCGTGGCGGACTGGACCTGGGCGTTGGCTTTCGTACGCCATGGCGGACTGTCCCTGACAGCCTATCCGGATTACCGCCGCGTCGAGCCGGATGAACAGGGAATCTGGCGTGTGCCCGATGCGCGATTGGCCCGACGCCACCGCATGAGCATCGGCACGATTGTCAGCGATGCGAGCATTCAGTTGAAGTTCTGGAGCAAGAGCGGCGGTGGCAAACAACTGGGCAGTGTTGAAGAAGGTTTCATCGCACGGCTCAAACCGGGTGACGGTTTTCTGTTTGCCGGACGGCTGCTGGAGCTGGTGCGCGTGGAAAACATGACCGCCTATGTCAAACGCAGCACCGTGAAGAAAGCCGCGGTACCGCGCTGGAATGGCGGGCGGATGCCACTTTCCAATGAACTGGCGCAAGCGGTGGTCGCGCGTTTCAGTGCGGCGGCACGCGGCGAGTTCAGCGGCCCGGAAATGCAGGCACTGCGCCCGCTGCTGGAGGTGCAGCAACGCTGGTCTGGCTTGCCAACGACGGAATCGTTGCTGGCCGAGGCGCTGAAATCCCGTGAGGGCTGGCATCTGTTCCTTTATCCCTTCGCCGGCCGCCAGGTGCATCTTGGCCTGGGGAGTTTGCTGGCGTGGCGAGTCAGTCAGCAGCAGGCTGTGACGTTTTCCATCGCGGTCAATGATTACGGGCTGGAACTGCTCAGCGCCACCCCCGTGGATTGGGCGCAGGTATTGAACCCGGAGTTGTTGAGTCCAGAGCATTTGCTCAGGGATGTACTCGCCAGTCTGAATGCCGGAGAGCTGGCCTTGCGGCGCTTTCGGGAAATCGCCCGGATCGCCGGGCTGGTGTTCGCCGGCTACCCCGGCGCACCGAAAAGCACACGTCAGGTTCAAGCCTCGAGCGGGTTGTATTTCGAAGTGTTCAAACAGTACGACGCGGGAAATCTGCTATTGGCTCAGGCCGGCGAAGAAGTCCTACGGGAAGAACTGGATATTCAGCGCCTGGAAGGAACGATGGCGCACATCAGTCGACTCAGTCTCGACCTGCATCAAGTCAAACGCCCTACGCCCCTCGGATTTCCACTGCTGGTGGAACGTATGCGAGAGAGTATGAGTTCGGAAAAGCTCGCCGACCGCATCAGACGCATGGTCAGCGACCTTGAGAAAACCGCCGGAACAGGGAAAGCCTGATGAGTACGGCCTACCCCGTGCGACTGGCCGGTGAGGAACTTTGGCTGCTGCCGGAAAAAGCCCTCTACTGGCCTGCTCAACAAGCCTTGTTGATCGCCGACGTGCATTTCGGCAAGGCCGCCGCTTACCGAAGCCTTGGCCAACCGGTACCCCGAGGCACCACCAGCCGCAATATCGCCGTGCTCGACGGACTGCTGGCCACCCTGCCCTGCCGACAGCTGATTTTCCTCGGCGACTTTCTTCACGGTCCGGGCTCCCATGCCACCGCCACGCTGAAAGCCTTGGCTGACTGGCGAACACGCAACGCCGAGCTGCCCGTGACGCTGATTCGCGGCAACCACGACAAGCGTGCGGGGGATCCGCCGGCCTCGTTGAACATTCGTGTGGTGCCTGAGCCTTTGCTGCTGGGGCCGTTCGCTTTGCAGCACGAACCCGAGCCGCATCCGGATCGGCATGTGCTCGCCGGTCACGTGCATCCGGTCTATCGGCTCAATGGTCGGGGTCGGCAGAGCCTGCGGCTGGCATGTTTCAGACTTGGCGAGGAAATCAGCCTGCTACCGGCCTTCGGCGCATTTACCGGTGGGTATCAGGTTGAACGAGACAATGACTGCAGGATTTTTGTCGTTGGCGACAACGAAATATGGCCAGTGTCCCTGTAGGAGCAAAGCTTGCTCGCGATGGACGTTAACGGTGACGAGGACTGCCTGGAAAAACCCGTTGCCATTACGTCCATCACGAGCAAGCTTGGCTCCTACAGGATCTCAGACCACCGGCGCGGGAGGCGGCTCGTCGGGCAGGGTCGGCTCACCGGGTTCGGTCGGTTGTTCGTTGGGGGTATCGGGATCAGGTTGGCCGGGGATGCCACCGGTCATGCTGATTGGCGGATGTGCCAACAAGGACCAGGCCAAAACGCCAACCTGATTGGGCTCAAGCCTTGCCAGTTCGGCACTTATTCGTGGGTCGATCTTCATAAAGCACTCCTGGGCGATGGCCCGACCCGCCTTGCGCGAATCGGAACAGTACATTCAATAGAGTGTACGCTCGCCCAGGAATTCCCACGGTTCGTCAGACGGCTGACTCAGGTGCGTGGCAGGGTGACGCCACGCTGGCCCTGATACTTGCCGCCACGGTCCTTGTAGGAGACTTCGCACTCTTCGTCAGACTCGAGGAACAGCATCTGCGCCACGCCTTCGTTCGCGTAGATTTTCGCCGGCAGATTGGTGGTGTTGGAGAACTCCAGGGTCACGTGACCTTCCCACTCAGGCTCGAGCGGCGTGACGTTGACGATGATCCCGCAGCGCGCGTAGGTGCTTTTACCCAGGCAAATGGTCAATACGTTGCGCGGGATGCGGAAGTATTCGACGGTGCTGGCCAGGGCGAAGGAGTTCGGCGGAATGATGCACACGTCACTGTGGATGTCGACGAAGCTGCCAGCATCGAAGTTTTTCGGGTCGACGATAGCTGAATTGATGTTGGTGAACACCTTGAAGTGATTGGTGCAACGCACATCGTAGCCGTAGCTGGACACGCCGTAGGAGATCACGCGGCTATCGTCGCTGCCGCGCATCTGGCGCTCGACGAAAGGCTCGATCATGCCGTGTTCCTGCGCCATGCGGCGAATCCACTTGTCCGATTTGATGCTCATGGCGGGTGTCCTGAATAGCGAGGTCGAAAAATTCTGTCCGGCATCTTACCGGGCGCGCCGCCGGGTTCAAAGTCCGCGCTGCAATTCCCGCCGAACAGGCAGCAATTACGGGCGATGGCGACGAAGCGTCACACCGTCGATCCTTAAAATAGAGAAACCTTCGCAAGAAGCATTGGCACGCTCCGGAAAAAGGGTTAAGGTGACGTCACTGTGCTGCTTGTGTCACTGAGAATCTCTACACGATATGTTGAATTTCGATCCAACCATCTACAAGAATTTTTCCTGCTCTTTGCACTCAGTCTCGGCCAGGGTTCTTCCTGAGTCGCAGTTATCTTTGTTCAAGGAGTTACACCATGTCTAATCGCCAAACCGGTACCGTTAAGTGGTTCAACGATGAAAAAGGCTTCGGCTTCATCACTCCACAATCCGGTGACGACCTGTTCGTTCACTTCAAAGCTATCCAATCCGACGGCTTCAAAAGCCTGAAAGAAGGCCAACAGGTTTCTTTCATCGCTACCCGCGGTCAGAAAGGCATGCAAGCTGAAGAAGTTCAAGTTATCTAACTTGTACTTGCTTTAGTAAAAAGCCCCGCCCTCAACAGCGGGGCTTTTTTGTGCCTGTGGATTTTTGCCGGGCAAAAAAAAATCGCGACCCGAAAGTCGCGATTTTTTACGTCTTACCAGGTCACGCCAAATCCGGCGGTGTATCGAGTCTTGTCCAGGTCAGCATTGTCGGTCCCGTCGATAATGTCTCGCTCGGCCTTGAGGTTCAGCGACGCCCAGTCAGTCACCTTGTAGCGCAAGCCCATCTCGGCATCCAGCGCATATTCGGCCACGCCGGACAGCGGCTTGCCCACCTCGCCATTGGTGAAGAACTCCACACTCTTGCCGATCAGGTACCGGTTGTAATCCCACTTCATGGCCACCGAATAGAAGTTCTCCTTACTGCCATCGGCGAATTCATAGTCCGTGCGGTTGATTAGCGAACCGAGCGAGAACGCACCCAATTCGTCATCCCAGAACTGATAACCGGGACCCGTACCGACCGTACGCTGGCGGGAGAGGTCTTCGACCTTGTCACGCTTGTACACCAAGCGACCTTGCCAGAACCATTTATCCGTCAGGAAGCGGTCGAGAGAGTACTCCGCCCGCCAATTGTCCGTGGTGGTCACGTCGTCCTGGTATTCGCGGTTGTATTCGCCTTCTGCGATGTGCCGCCAGCGGCCATGCCGCGCAGTGGTCTTGAAGTCGATGTCGTAATCATCGGTATCTTTCTCGGCACGCTGGTAATCGAGGGCCGCATCGATATTGCCTTTCCACACCAGATCCTCGACCACAGGCTTGGGCTTGAGAATTTGCTGGACGCTCGCCAGCTCTACCGTCTTGGGCCCGTCACCGTTTTCCAAGGTGACCTTGCCATCATCCGCGGCGTGCAGCGACTTGGCCTTCTCGCCGGTGTAGGCGTCCTGCTTGACCAGCAATTGCTGATCGCTTTCCAGGGTCTTGACCTGTTTCCAGTCGATCGGCACCGCACCGGCATATTCGGTCTGGACCAACAGCTTGCCACCGTCGAACAGGATGATTTTGCCGCTCAGCTTGTCACCGTTCTTCAACCAGACGGTATCCGCGAGCAAGGGAGTGGAGGCACTGATGACAGCGAGGCATAGCAATGTTCTGGACAACATAAGCAAATACAGGCTCAGGTTCGCGAAAAAAAGTCGGCATTATCCGCAGGAATAAGACCCTAGCAAGGACTGACCCAACTATTTCTATTGAGTTCAATTCTCAACCGGCAATCCAGCATTTACTCTACAGACGGTACTGCGAACGATTTCAGGAGCTGCAAACGTGATCGAGCCGACTGAACAACCCGACAGTGCTGCGCAAATCCGACGCACGGCGCTCTACCTGACACTCGCACAAGTACCCGAAGGCAAGGTCGTGAGTTATGGTCAACTCGCCGAACTTGCGGGACTGGGACGCGCGGCTCGCTGGGTCGGCAGGACACTGAGTCAACTGCCCGGCGACAGCAAATTGCCCTGGCACCGCGTACTCGGTGCCGGCGGGCGCCTGAGCCTGCCCGCAGGCAGTCCCTCCGGGGACGAACAGCGCGCGCGATTGCGCATGGAGGGCATCAGTATCCTGAACAATCGGGTTGATATTCAGCGCCATGGGTGGCGCCCGGTAGAGCACAGCGGTTAGAGTGCGCGCTTTGTTTCCGTATTTCTTGAGGCAGACTCCAGCCCATGCCCCGTAAAACCTGGCGCGACGCGCTTGCTGCCTATGCCAGCCCTTCGACGCTCGTACTGTTATTGCTGGGTTTCGCCGCCGGCCTGCCCTACATGCTGGTGTTTTCAACGCTTTCGGTCTGGTTGCGTGAAGCCGGTGTGGCGCGCGAAACCATCGGCTACGCGAGCCTGATCGGCCTGGCGTATGCCTTCAAATGGGTCTGGTCCCCCCTGCTCGACCAATGGCGCCTGCCGCTGCTCGGCAAACTCGGCCGACGACGTTCCTGGCTGGTGTTGTCGCAAGCGCTGGTGATTCTTGGCCTGGTCGGGATGGGCTTTTGTGACCCGCAAAAGCATTTGTCCTGGCTAATCGCCATCGCGGTAGTCGTCGCCTTCGCCTCGGCGACGCAAGACATTGCAGTGGACGCCTACCGCCTGGAAATCGCGGATGACAGTCGCCAGGCGGCGCTGGCCGCCAGCTACATGTCCGGCTATCGCATAGCAGCACTGCTGGCCACGGCCGGCGCCCTGTTCTTCGCCGAGGGTTTCGGCTCCACTGGTTTCAACTACAAGCATTCGGCATGGGCCGGCACTTACCTGCTGTTCGGCGCCCTGATGGTTCCGGCGCTGCTCACCTCGTTCTTCATGCGTGAACCTGCGGTGCCTCTGCGCACGCAATTGCAGGCCGGGCGCTACAGCTTCGTGCATCAATTGGCCTCGGTGTTCGTCCTGATCGTGCTGCTGGTGTCCGTGCCGGCCATGTTTACCCAGCTCTACAACACCGACTTCGCCAGCGTGCTGTTCGAAGGCGAGAGCCTGCTCGACCTGTTGCTCGAAGACCGCGCGTTCCTGCGAGCCATCCTCTACACCACGCTCACCGCCCTGTGCCTGTCGGCCATGGGCCGCCGGGGCCTGGCGCCGGTGCTGACGCCGGTCAACGACTTCATCCTGCGTTATCGCTGGCAAGCACTGCTGCTGCTGGGGCTGATCGCCACCTACCGAATGTCCGATACGGTGATGGGCGTGATGGCCAACGTGTTCTACATCGACCAGGGTTTCACCAAGGACCAGATCGCCAGCGTCAGCAAAATCTTCGGCCTGATCATGACCCTGGTGGGCGCTGGCATGGGTGGCCTGCTGATCGTGCGCTTTGGCATCTTGCCGATCCTGTTCATTGGCGGCGCAACGTCGGCAGGCACCAACCTGCTGTTCCTGATGCTCGCCGACATGGGCGCCAACCTCAATATGCTGGTCCTCACCATTTCCCTGGACAACTTCAGCTCGGGCCTGGCGACCTCGGCATTCGTCGCCTACCTGTCAAGCCTGACCAACCTCAAATTCTCCGCCACCCAATACGCCCTGCTCAGCTCGATCATGCTCTTGCTGCCGCGCCTGATCGGCGGATATTCGGGCGTCATGGTAGAGAAGTTCGGCTATCACAACTTCTTCCTGATCACCGCCCTGCTGGGTGTTCCGACGCTACTGCTGATCGCCTTGCACTGGTTCCAGGAGAACCGTCGTGCAGGTCCGACACCGACGCCGGATTCGGTTCCGACCCGGGTCGTGGAAGAATCGTAGGAAACACTCGCAGAAATCCTACAGAGGACGGCGTCAATCCCGTCCTCCTGCCACCGCACCGACCGCACGCCTGTACGACAGCGGAACTCGCCCGTACAATGCTCCGTCATTTCTCGTCATCAGCAATCGATAACGGCCAACCATGCGCACCAGTCAATTTTTGCTTGCCACACAGAAAGAAACGCCTTCCGACGCGGTCGTGATCAGCCATCAGCTGATGCTGCGCGCCGGCATGATCCGCAAACTCGCCTCGGGCCTGTACACCTGGCTGCCGATGGGCTTGCGAGTGATGCGCAAGGTCGAAGCCGTCGTTCGCGAAGAAATGAACGCCGCCGGCTCGCTCGAAGTGTTGATGCCGAGCACTCAACCGGCTGAGTTGTGGCAGGAATCCGGGCGCTGGGAAGAATACGGCCCTGAATTGCTGCGCTTCAAGGATCGCCACGGTCGCGATTTCTGCGCAGGCCCGACCCACGAAGAAGTCATCACTGACCTGATGCGTAACGAGTTGAGCAGCTACAAGCAGCTGCCGATCAACCTGTACCAGATCCAGACCAAATTCCGTGATGAGATCCGTCCTCGCTTCGGTTTGATGCGCGGCCGCGAATTCATCATGAAGGACGCCTACTCGTTCCACGCTGACCAGCCATCGCTGCAGGTCACGTACGATCGCATGCACCAGGCGTACTGCAACGTATTCACCCGCCTGGGCCTGAAGTTCCGCCCGGTTGAAGCCGACAACGGCTCCATCGGCGGCGCCGGTTCCCACGAGTTCCACGTACTGGCCGAGTCCGGCGAAGACGATATCGTTTTCAGCAACGGTTCCGACTACGCAGCGAACATCGAGAAGGCCGAAGCTGTACCACGCGAAACCTCACGTGCGGCACCAACCGAAGAGCTGCGCCTGGTCGACACGCCAGAGACCAAGACCATTGCCGCGCTGGTGGAAAAATTCAATCTGCCGATTGAAAAGACCATCAAGACCCTGATCGTGCATGCCGAGGAAGAAGGCAAGCTGATTGCCCTGATCATCCGTGGCGACCACGAACTCAACGAGATCAAGGCTGCGAACCAGCCAGGCGTGGCCAGTCCGCTGGTCATGGCCAGCGATGCCGAACTGCGTGACGCCATTGGCGCCGGCGCCGGCTCCCTGGGCCCGTTGAACCTGCCGCTGCCAATTATCATCGACCGTTCCGTCGAGCTGATGAGCGACTTCGGCATCGGCGCCAACATAGACGACAAGCACTACTTCGGCGTGAACTGGGAACGCGACCTGCCAGTGCCAACCGTGGCCGACCTGCGTAACGTTGTCAGCGGCGACCCAAGCCCGGATGGCAAGGGCACCCTGGAAATCAAGCGCGGCATCGAAGTCGGGCACATCTTCCAGCTGGGCAACAAGTACAGCAAGGCGATGAAGTGCGAAGTGCTGGGCGAGAACGGCAAGCCGGTCACCCTGGAAATGGGCTGCTACGGCATCGGCGTCTCCCGCGTGGTCGCGGCTGCCATCGAGCAGAACAACGACGACAAAGGCATCATCTGGAGCGACACCCTGGCACCCTTCCAGGTCGCCCTGGTGCCACTGCGCTACGAAACCGAACTGGTTCGCGAAGCCACCGACAAGCTGTATGCACAACTGACTGCTGCAGGCTTCGAGGTGCTGCTGGACGACCGCGACAAGAAAACCAGCCCGGGCATCAAGTTCGCGGACATGGAGCTGATCGGCATTCCTCACCGGATCGTGGTCAGTGACCGCGGCCTTGCCGAAGGCAACCTGGAATACAAGAGCCGTACCGAGGCCGAGCCGCAAGCGCTGCCGGTCGCCGACGTGCTGCCTTTCCTTCAGGCCCGTATCCGCCGCTGAAACCAGATAGAGACGTCATGTTCAAGCGAAACACCTTAGGCCTCGGTGGTGCCGCCCTGTGCGGCACCCTGCTGGTCAGCGGTTGTGCCAATCACATGTCACAACGCAGCGAGCACGAGGAACGTATCGAGCGCAAACTGCTTGATCACAGCCTGCAGATCGATGTGGGCGAGCCCAAAGTGCTTGAGCTCCCTCAACGCCGGGTGAAAATCCACGAGCAGAAGACTTTCGAAGTCACCGAGTTCGAGGTCACCCGCCATTACGATCGCTACACACCGTATCAACCCTGGCGGGAGGTCTATGAAATCCCGCTGGGCGCGGTCGCGGTGGTGGCCGGGGTCGGCGCCAATGTGGCCAACGTGTTTGCCCTGGGCAATCTGCCAGACAGCATGACCAGGGACTGGTTCAGCTACGGCTTCGCCGGGCTCAACCCGTTCATGAACGTGCAGTCCCATGGACGCGCACAGCAGAACCTGGCCGGCATCGACGAAGTCCAGCTCGACAAGCGCACGGAGTACTCGAGCCTGCCCTGGAGCGAGCGCCCGGTCGAAGTCAAGGCCGGCAAGGAAACCTTCCAGTTGAGCACCGACAAGAACGGCGTATTGCGCCTGAACCTGCTGGACAGCCCGTTCGCCGAACATGACCTCAATCACCTGAGCAAGCTGCAGATCAACGTCCAGGATGCCAAGGACTATGTGCACAGCGATTCGTCGCTCGCACTGAGCAGCACCTTGCGCGGCAAGTTGCTCGAAGCCCACGGGTTGATTTACGACGATCTTGAAGACGATGAAGTGAGCCAGTGGGTTCACCGGGTCAAGCGCCTGTCGGAACTGGGCCTGGAAGAAGAGGCCACCGAGCTGGAACAGAGTCTGATCGAATTGACTCGCAACGACCCGGAGCTGCAGACCGAATTCCTCAAGTCCTTGACCAAGGATGCCGGGCGACTGGTGGCGGATCCGGGACCGAATTGAGGCCTTTTTGTAGGAGCGAGCTTGCTCGCGATGGACGTCAACGATAACGCGGGAATCCTGGATTAACGCGGTGCATTTGAGACCATCGCGAGCATGCTCGCTCCTACAACAACCGCTCAAACAACTCCATCTGCTCAAACCCGCCCCGCAAATCCTCCAGTCTCACCCCCACGCCCAACAACCGCACCGGTTTACCGCCACGGTTGAACGCCTGCGTCAGCAACAACTGATAACTGCCCAGATCCCGCCCCGCACCCGCCTGCTCCAGCGTGGTCTGGGTGAAATCATGGAACTTCACTTTGACGAAGGGTTTACCCGGCCGATAGCTGCTGTCGATTCGCGCCATGCGGGATGCGAGGGTTTCCAGCAGTTCCGGCAACTTGTCCAGGCAACTGCGCAGGTCCGGCAAGTCGACGTCGTAGGTGTTTTCGACACTGATGGACTGGCGGCGACTGTCGTTATGCACCAGGCGGTCATCGATCCCACGGGCCAGGCTCCAGAGTCGCTCGCCAAAACTGCCGAATTCGCGTACCAGCGCCAACTTGTTCCACTCGCGCAGCTGCGAGCAGTCGACGATGCCGAGCTTGCCCAGCCTGTCGGCGGTGACTTTACCGACCCCGTGCAGCTTGCTCACCGGCAAGCCACTGACAAACCCCTCGACCTGATCCGGGGTGATGACAAACAACCCGTTGGGTTTTTTCCAGTCGCTGGCAATCTTGGCCAGAAACTTGTTGGGCGCCACCCCGGCGGAGACAGTGATATGCAATTGATTGGAGACGCGCCGGCGAATGTCCTGGGCAATTCGCGTCGCACTGCCGCCAAAATGCGCACAGTCCGATACATCGAGGTAAGCCTCATCCAGGGAAAGCGGTTCGATGATCTCGGTGTAGTCGCGAAAGATCGTGTGAATTTCCCTGGACGCCTCTCGATAGGCTTCCATGCGCGGCTTGACGATCGTCAGGTCCGGGCACAGCTTCAATGCGTGCCCCGAGGACATGGCTGAGCGCACGCCATAGGCCCGGGCTTCATAATTGCAGGTGGCAATCACCCCGCGCCGGTCCGCCGACCCGCCTACCGCCAGGGGTTTTCCAGCCAGGCGCGGGTCGTCCCGCATCTCGATGGCGGCGTAGAAGCAATCACAATCGACGTGGATGATTTTTCGCTGGGTCATTTCAACGCGGTGTTCATGGTGTAGAAATAGCGTCACGCGATGTAGGAAAAACAGTATCTCACTGACAACTGTATATAGCACCAGTACCTTGATGGTTCTTTTTCATTCGAAGGAACCTGCGATAAATTTATTTTCTCAATCGAGAAGTTCTCTTCAATAGAGCCGCAGGCCTTGCCATACCTGCCTCTCAGGCCATCCGAGGGGGTCAATTTGCAGCTAAGCGATTGAACCGGAACAGGTTTTGTCAAAATTGCAGGTTGACACCCCCGCGCATTTCTATAGAATTGCCAACACAGACGCGGGATGGAGCAGTCTGGTAGCTCGTCGGGCTCATAACCCGAAGGTCGTCGGTTCAAATCCGGCTCCCGCAACCAAACATCAAAAAAGGCTACTCGAAAGAGTGGCCTTTTTTGTGCGCGTCAGTTTTGTCATCAGCATGCCCACTGCTCGCGCTGACCTGCAGCACGCGGCAATGAGAAATCGTTCTGATTCCGAGACTTATATCCCCTCCTCCCGCTGTTTTGCGATTTCTCACACTTATTTGACCCAGTTCAGGATTAACGGTTGACACCCCGGCGATTCTCTATAGAATGCCGCCACACAGACGCGGGATGGAGCAGTCTGGTAGCTCGTCGGGCTCATAACCCGAAGGTCGTCGGTTCAAATCCGGCTCCCGCAACCAAACATCAAAAAAGGCTACTCGAAAGAGTGGCCTTTTTTGTATCTGTAGAAAAAGTCCTTTCGCAACAATGATCTGTCACTGTGCCGTGAGCCTTCCGGGTTCACCGATGCGCGGAGTTCCGACATGCTCAATCGCACATTGAACGCTCTACGACTGAAGACGAACTGCCCCCGGGACTCGGTGCCAGGCGTTAATATTCGTGATTATTTTTTTCTACAGGGATTGGTAACTTGGCTGGATACCCCCATCCTGTCGCGCACAATCCAAGAGGTGATTGATGCGCGCCAACTCGTCTGATCCACAAGACACCGTCACAGCAACACAACCGATCAAGGCGCAACGGTTGCGTTTGCTTGATCTAATCAGCAAGTACCGCCAACCCATTGGCCTGGCGGTCACCCTGTTGTTGTTCACCATTGCGCTGATTGCCTGCCGTCACTTGTTGAGCGAACTCGACCTGGACGCTTTGCACGACTCGATCCTCGACGTTCCGCAACCGGCACTGCTGGGTGCGCTGGGCGCTACCGTCGCAGGCTTCATCATTTTGCTCGGTTACGAATGGTCGGCCAGCCGCTACGCCGGCGTGAGCCTGGCACCGCGAACCCTGGCACTGGGCGGCTTCACCGCCTTCGCCATTGGCAATGCCATCGGTCTTTCGATGCTGTCCGGCGGCTCGGTTCGCTACCGCCTGTACGCGCGCCATGGCCTGGGGGCCACTGAAGTCGCGCGCATGACGCTGTTCGCCAGCCTCTCGCTCGGCTGCGCCCTGCCACCGCTCGCCGCGCTGGCGACACTCAGCGACCTGCCCGACGCCTCCGCCGCCCTGGGGCTTTCGCAAGGCTTGCTGGGCACCATCGCGACGGCAGTGTTGTTGCTGTTCGCGGTGCTGGCCATCGGCATCTACCGCCGTCGCCTGCCGGAGCAACCGTTCGCCGACAACCTGCTGGTCAAGATCGGCCGCCGCACCTTGCGCCTGCCTGGGCGCCGCCTGACCTTTCTGCAACTGGTCATTACCGCGCTGGACGTAGCCGCCGCCGCTACCGTGCTCTATTTGTTGTTGCCGGAAGCGCCGCCGTTCGGCGCGTTTCTTCTGGTTTATCTGCTGGCCCTGGCCGCCGGAGTGCTCAGCCATGTGCCGGGCGGGGTCGGTGTGTTCGAGGCGATTCTGCTCGCCGCCTTCTCCGACAAACTCGGCGCTGCACCACTGGCCGCCGCCCTGCTGCTCTATCGCTTGATCTATGTGGTGCTGCCGATGCTGGTGGCCTGCCTGTTCCTGCTGATCAGCGAAGGTCAGCGCTTGTTTCAGACGCGCCAGACCCTGCGTGCCGCCTCCGGCCTGGCCGCGCCTATATTGGCGGTGCTGGTGTTCCTGTCCGGCGTGGTATTGCTGTTTTCCGGCGCGACCCCGGAAATCGATACGCGCCTTGAACATATCGGCTTTCTGATCCCGCACCGCCTGGTCGACGCTTCGCACTTTGGCGCCAGCCTGATCGGCGTGTTGTGCCTGTTGCTGGCCCAAGGCCTGCGTCGTCGACTGTCGGCCGCCTGGATGCTGACCACCATTCTGCTGCTGGTCGGCGCCCTGCTCTCCTTGCTCAAGGGTTTCGACTGGGAGGAAGCCAGCCTGATGGTGCTGACGGCGAGCCTGCTGGGGGTTTTCCGGCGCTCGTTCTATCGCCCCAGCCGCCTGACCGAACTGCCGTTCTCGCCCCTGTACATGGTGGCCAGCCTGTGCGTACTCGGCGCCTCGATGTGGCTGCTGTTGTTCGCTTACCAGGACGTTCCCTACAGCCACCAACTCTGGTGGCAGTTCACCCTCGATGCCGATGCCCCGCGTGGCTTGCGCTCGCTGCTCGGCGCGGCGGTCCTGTTGGTGGTGGTGTCCCTGACCTGGCTGCTACGCACCGCACGCCCGGTCATCCACCCGCCGACAGCTGATGAGCTGGAGCGCGCGAGCAAGATCCTCATGGCGTCCGCCCAACCGGATGGCGGCCTGGCCCTGACCGGCGACAAGGCGCTGCTGTTCCACCCCAACGACGAGGCGTTCCTGATGTACGCCCGCCGCGGCCGCAGCCTCGTGGCGCTGTATGACCCGATCGGTCCAGGCCAGCAACGGGCGGAAATGATCTGGCAGTTTCGCGACCTGTGCGACATCCATCACGCCCGCCCCGTGTTCTATCAAGTGCGCGCGGAGAACCTGCCTTACTACATGGACATCGGCCTGACCGCGATCAAGCTGGGCGAAGAAGCCAGGGTCGATCTCAAGCGCTTTGACCTCGAGGCCAAGGGCAAGGAGATGAAGGACCTGCGCTACACCTGGAACCGTGGCACCCGCGATGGCCTGTCGCTGGAAATCCATGAGCCGGGCCAGGCGCCAATGGATGAGCTCAAGGTGATTTCCGATGCCTGGCTGACCGGCAAGAACGTGCGCGAGAAAGGCTTCTCCCTCGGCCGCTTCAGCGACGATTACCTCAAGCACTTTCGCATTGCAGTGATCCGTTTCGAAGGACGCCCGGTAGCGTTCGCCAACCTGCTCGAGACTTACGGCCATGACCTGGCCAGCCTCGACCTGATGCGCGCGCACCCGGACGCCCCCAAGCTGACCATGGAGTTCATGATGGTCGGCCTGATCCAACATTATAAGAGTCACGGATACGCGCGCTTCAGCCTGGGCATGGTGCCGTTGTCGGGGTTGCAACCCCGTCGCGGCGCACCCTTGACCCAGCGCCTGGGCTCAATGGTATTCCGCCGTGGTGAGCAGCTCTACAACTTCCAAGGCTTGCGCCGCTTCAAAGACAAGTTCCAGCCTGACTGGGAACCCCGTTATATGGCCGTGCCCGCCGGACTCGATCCGCTGGTTGCCTTGGCCGACACTGCCGCCCTGATCGCGGGCGGCTTGACTGGATTGGTGAAACGCTGATGATTCAACGCTCCCTGCGCTATGTATTGGGCACCCTGGTAGTGGTCGCCCTGATTCTCGGTGTTGGCTATTGGTACCTCAAACGTCCGGCAGCGGAACCGACCCTCGAACTGCTGACCCCGACCGATGGCGCGGCGATGACCCGCGTTATCCCCGGCACCACGCCAAAGGCCCAGGTGCTGGTGGCGGTCAATGAAGAACAGAAGCTCAGCGACAAACAATTGATGACCCTGAGCCGTAGCGGTTCGGCGCAGATTGTCCAGGTGATCCTGCCCAAGGACTGCCTGCTGCAAAGCCGTGCCTTGCAGTCGGGCCTGCGGGAACTGACAGGCACGGCGACCCTGGTCAGCGGCATCGGCCCGGGAGCAGTACTCGCCTGGCGTTGGTTGTCCGAGCAGAAAAACGACAAGGCCCAGGCCATCTCAGTGGACCTGGCCCTGGAAAAACCCGGCTGCACCCACCTGCTGCCGAAAAGCGCCACCCATGGCCACTGGCTGGTGGCGTGGAACGACAACCCGGACGACACCAGCGCCGGCTTCGTGCGTGACCAACCCAACGCCGAAACCAGCATCAGCGACTACGACATCAACCTGCCGCAAGTGCTGAACAACGAACTGCGCAAACTGCTGGTCGGTGGCGACAAGGACGCTGGCGGCCTGCAAATTCCGGTGGTCGAAGTGCCGGCCGGTCAGGCCAAGGATACCGTCACGCTGTTCCTGTCCGGTGACGGCGGCTGGCGCGACCTCGACCGCGACGTGGCGGGCGAGATGGCCAAGATTGGCTACCCGGTGGTCGGCATCGACACCCTGCGCTACTACTGGCAGCACAAGAGCCCCGAGCAAAGCGCCCTGGACCTCGCCGAACTGATGCAGCACTACCGGCAGAAATGGGGCACCAAGCGCTTCATCCTGACCGGCTACTCGTTCGGCGCCGATGTGCTGCCAGCGATCTACAACCGCCTGGCAGAGTCCGAGCAGCAGCGCGTCGACGCCATTATCCTGCTGGCCTTCGCCCGCACCGGCAGCTTCGAAATCGAAGTCGAAGGCTGGCTCGGCAACGCTGGCAAAGAAGCCGCTACCGGCCCGGAAATGGCCAAGCTGCCCGCCGCGAAAGTGGTGTGCATCTACGGCGAAGAAGAAGTCGACGAAAGCGGCTGCACCGACAAGAGCGCGGTGGGCGAAGCCATCAAGTTGCCTGGCGGCCACCACTTCGATGAAAACTACCCGGCCCTGGCACAGCGGTTGGTGGATGTGATCCAGAAGCGGCAAGCGCAGGAAACTGAAGCCCTGGAATGATCTGAGCCTCACAAAAAAGCCCCCGCTGCCGCAAGGCAACGGGGGCTTTTTTCATTCAACGCCACAAACCCCTGTAGGAGCGAGCCTGCTCGCGATGGACGTCAACGATGACGCGGGAATCCTGGATAAACGCGGTGCATCTGAGACCATCGCGAGCAGGCTCGCTCCTACAGGAAGCCTTACATCTCCACCTGCGTCCCCAGTTCAATCACCCGGTTCAGCGGCAAATTGAAGAAGCGCAAATTGCCGTTGGCGTTCTGCAACATGAACGCGAACAAAGCCTCGCGCCAACGGGCCATGCCTTCGAGCTTGGAGGCGATGACCGTCTCGCGGCTGAGGAAGTACGTGGTGCGCATCGGGCTGAAGTCCAGTTCCTCGAGATGACACAGTTTCAGCGCCTTCGGTACGTCCGGCTCGTCGGTGAAACCGAAATGCAGGATCACCCGGAAGAAGCCTTCGCCGTAGGATTCGACCTCGAAGCGCCGGCTCGACGGCACTCGCGGGATGTCTTCGTAGACCACCGTCAGCAGCACCACCTGCTCGTGCAGCACCTGGTTATGCAGCAGGTTGTGCAACAGCGCGTGGGGCACGGCGTCCGGTCGCGCGGTGAGGAACACTGCCGTGCCCTGCACGCGATGCGGCGGTTGCACGGCGATGCTGCTGATGAAAATCTCCAGCGGCAGGCCACCCTCGTCGATACGCTCCACCAGCAACTGCTTGCCGCGTTTCCAGGTGGTCATCAATACAAACAGCGCGAAACCGGCAATTACCGGAAATGCCCCTCCCTGAACGATTTTCGGTACGTTGGCGGCGAAATACAGACCATCGACCAACAGAAAGCCGAGCAACAACGGTATCGCGAAGATGGGCGGCCACTTCCACAACAGCAAGATCACTGCCGACACAAGAATGGTGGTCATCAGCATCGTGCCAGTCACGGCCACACCATAAGCCGAAGCCAGGGCACCGGAGGATTCGAAACCGATCACCAGCAAAATCACGCCGACCATCAGCGCCCAGTTCACCGCGCCGATGTAGATCTGACCCTGCTCGGCGCTGGAGGTGTGCTGGATGTGCATGCGCGGGATGTAGCCGAGCTGGATCGCCTGACGGGTCAGGGAGAACGCCCCTGAAATCACCGCCTGGGAAGCGATCACCGTGGCCAGGGTCGACAGCGCCACCAGCGGAATCAGCGCCCAGCTGGGTGCCAGCAGATAAAACGGGTTACGCGCGGCTTCCGGATCGCCCAGCAGCAGCGCCCCTTGGCCGAAGTAATTGAGCACCAGCGCCGGCAGCACCAGGATGAACCAGGCGCGGGCAATCGGCTTGCGGCCGAAATGGCCCATGTCGGCATACAGCGCTTCGGCACCGGTCAGTGCCAGTACGACCGCGCCAAGGATCGCCACGCCCATGCCCGGGTGCACGACGAAGAAACGCACGCCCCACACCGGGTTCACGGCCTGCAACACTTCCGGGTGCTGAATGATGCCGTGGACACCCAGCGCTCCCAACACCACAAACCAGGCGACCATGATCGGCCCGAACAGAATGCCGATGCGCGCGGTGCCGTGACGTTGAATCAGGAACAACGCCACCAGCACGATCACCGACAGCGGCACCACCCAATGGTCGATGCCGTCGAATGCCAGTCCCAGGCCTTCAATGGCCGACAGAACGGAAATCGCTGGGGTGATCATGCTGTCACCATAAAACAGCGCCGCACCGATCAGTCCACAGACCACCAGCAGCGTGCGCAATTTCGCATGCCCTGCCGCCGCCCGCCGAGCCAGCGCGGTCAAGGCCATGATCCCGCCTTCGCCCTGGTTGTCGGCGCGCAGGACAAACATCATGTACTTGATCGACACGACCCAGATCAGCGACCAGAAGATCAGCGCCAGTATCCCCAACACACCGTCATGGTTGACCGGCACGCCATAGTCGCCGGAGAACACCTCTTTGAGGGTGTACAGCGGGCTCGTGCCGATATCGCCGTAAACCACCCCGACCGCCGCGACCAGCATGCCAATAGGCTTGGCCGCCGAATGACTGGCACCCTCAGCCTGACTACTTGCCTGACCCATCCACCACTCCTGTTACCCAGACCCGGGCTTCTATGAAGAAGCACAATGCTTTGTCACGCAGCATGCGCTGTTTTACTTGCTGTTACAGACGTTTTGTTGACTGTAAAAAATCGGTAAAGCCCAACGGCGCGAAGCATAGCGCAGCACTCGTCGTATTTCCCTGCATAAAGCTGGTCAAGTGAACGTCTCATCGTTAGAATTGCGCACTTTTTGATCAGAGGCGCGGTTCAAGCGCCCGTCCGTCGGTTTTGCCCAGCCCGGCAAGCGGCGTCACAAATACCGAGGTTAGACATGTCCACCACTCCTGCGCCGGCCAATCCAAAGGTTGGCTTCGTATCCCTGGGTTGCCCCAAAGCACTGGTCGACTCCGAGCGCATCCTTACCCAGCTGCGCATGGAAGGCTATGACGTCGTGTCCACCTATCAGGACGCCGATGTCGTGGTGGTCAATACCTGTGGCTTCATCGATTCGGCCAAGGCCGAGTCCCTGGAGGTGATCGGCGAAGCCATCAAGGAAAACGGCAAGGTCATCGTGACCGGCTGCATGGGCGTCGAAGAAGGCAACATCCGCAACGTACACCCGAGCGTGCTGGCCGTTACCGGTCCGCAGCAGTACGAGCAAGTGGTCAACGCCGTGCACGAAGTCGTGCCACCGCGTCAGGACCACAACCCGCTGATCGACCTGGTGCCGCCACAAGGGATCAAGCTGACCCCGCGCCACTACGCCTATCTGAAGATTTCCGAAGGCTGCAACCACAGCTGCAGCTTCTGCATCATCCCGTCGATGCGCGGCAAGCTGGTCAGCCGTCCGGTCGGTGACGTTCTCGACGAGGCCCAGCGCCTGGTCAAGTCCGGTGTCAAGGAGCTGTTGGTAATCTCCCAGGACACCAGCGCCTATGGTGTCGACGTCAAGTACCGCACCGGTTTCTGGAACGGCGCGCCGGTGAAAACCCGCATGACCGAACTCTGTGAAGCACTCAGCACCCTCGGTGTCTGGGTTCGCCTGCACTACGTTTACCCGTACCCGCACGTTGACGAGCTGATCCCGCTGATGGCCGCCGGCAAGATCCTGCCGTACCTGGACATCCCGTTCCAGCACGCCAGCCCGAAAGTGCTGAAGTCGATGAAACGCCCGGCGTTCGAAGACAAGACCCTGGCGCGGATCAAGAACTGGCGCGAAATCTGCCCGGACCTGATCATCCGTTCGACTTTCATCGTCGGCTTCCCCGGCGAAACCGAAGAAGACTTCCAGTACCTGCTGAACTGGCTGACCGAAGCCCAGCTCGACCGCGTCGGCTGCTTCCAGTACTCGCCGGTTGAAGGTGCTCCGGCCAATGATCTGGATCTGGAAGTCGTGCCGGACGACGTCAAGCAGGACCGTTGGGAGCGCTTCATGGCGCACCAGCAGGCCATCAGCTCGGCGCGCCTGCAAATGCGCGTTGGCCGTGAGATCGAAGTGCTGGTCGATGAAGTCGACGAGCAAGGCGCGGTCGGCCGCTGCTTCTTCGATGCCCCGGAAATCGACGGCAACGTATTCATCGACAACGGCAGCAACTTGAAACCGGGCGACAAAGTCTGGTGCAAAGTGACCGACGCCGACGAATACGACCTGTGGGCTGAACAGATCTAGTCGCACAAAATGTGAAAAGCCCCGCTCTCTTGACGAGATGCGGGGCTTTTTTACGGCTATCGTTTAGTGAGGAACGGATTCTCATCTCCAATAACCCAAGGGGCAGGCTGGCATGCGCCAACATTCGGTCATTCACACGCCGAAACAAAGCGACTACGAAGAATTGACCAGGGTCTGGGAGGCCTCGGTCCGCGCCACCCACGATTTTCTGCCGGACAGCTACATCGAACTGTTGAAGAACCTGGTGCTGACCCGCTACCTCGACGCGGTGATGCTGATCTGCACCAAAGACCCGCAGCAGCGAATCACCGGATTCGCCGGTGTCGCGGCGGGCAAGATCGAGATGCTTTTCATCGACCCGGCGCATCGCGGCCAGGGCCTTGGCAAACGGTTACTGCGCTATGCCCTGGAAAACCTCAACGCCGATGAACTGGACGTCAACGAACAGAACCCGCAAGCCCTGGGGTTTTACTTCAAGCAGGGTTTCGAGGTGATCGGTCGTTCGGAAGTCGACGGCATGGGCCAGCCGTATCCGCTGTTGCACATGCGTTTGCGCCAGGCTCAGCAACTGACACGCAATGGCTGACACAACACAGCGCCTACAAAATGCCGCATGGCACAAATGGAACCGGGATTAACCGGCGCCAGGCAGGTACAATGCCCACCCCTTTTTTGTTACGGCCCTGTCATGACTGACCCGATTCGACTCTCCAAACGCCTCATCGAACTCGTCGGCTGCTCCCGTCGGGAGGCTGAGCTGTTCATCGAGGGCGGCTGGGTCACCGTCGACGGCGAAGTCGTCGACGAGCCGCAGTTCAAGGTCGGCACCCAAAAAGTCGAGCTGGATCCAGAGGCCAAGGCCACGGCGCCGGAACCGGTAACCATCCTGTTCAACGTGCCTGCCGGCATGGACGCGGATACCGCCATGGCAACCATCAGCGCCGAAACCCTGAGCGAAGAACACCGCTACGGCAAACGTCCGCTCAAGGGCCACTTCCAGCGCCTGACCGCCAGCACCGACCTGCAGGCCAATGCCAGCGGTTTGCTGGTGTTCACCCAGGACTGGAAGATCCTGCGCAAGCTCACGGCCGACTCCAACAAGATCGAGCAGGAATACGTGGTCGAGGTCGAAGGCGACATGGTCGAGCATGGCCTCAATCGCTTGCAGCACGGCCTGACGTACAAGGGCAAGGAACTGCCACCGGTCAAGGCCAGCTGGCAGAACGAAAACCGCCTGCGCTTCGCGATGAAGAACCCGCAACCGGGCGTGCTCGCCCTGTTCTGCCAGGCCGTCGGCCTGAAGGTCGTGGCCATCCGTCGCATCCGCATCGGCGGCGTGTCCATCGGCAAGGTGCCCCTGGGGCAATGGCGCTACCTGTCCGGCAAAGAGAAGTTCTAAGGCTTCTCCCGCCGCCACACATTTTGGCGCCGCTGCTTGTGCGGCGCCCACTGCTGAATATCAGGATTGCACACCATGATTCACAATGACGTACTGCGCAGCGTGCGCTACATGCTCGACATCAGCGACAAGAAAGTTATCGAGATCATCAAGCTCGGCGGCATGGACGTGACCTTGGCCGACCTGTTGACCTACCTCGACAAGAAAGAGGAAGACGAGGAAGGTTTCGTACGCTGCCCGGACGAGGTCATGGCGCACTTCCTCGACGGCCTGGTGATCTTCAAGCGCGGCAAGGACGAAAGCCGTCCCCCGCAGCCGATCGAAGTGCCGGTGACCAACAACATCATCCTGAAAAAGCTGCGTGTGGCCTTCGAGCTGAAAGAAGACGACATGCATGCGATCCTCAAGGCCGCCGAGTTCCCGGTATCCAAGCCTGAGCTGAGCGCGCTGTTCCGCAAGTTCGGCCACACCAACTACCGCCCGTGCGGCGACCAGTTGCTGCGCAACTTCCTCAAGGGCCTGACACTGCGCGTTCGCCCGCAATAAGCGCCACCGCCCCTGTAGGAGCACAGCTTGCTGGCGATGCCGTCCTTGAGATCGCCATCGCTCCTGTAGGAGCACAGCTTGCTGGCGATGGCGCCCTTGAGATCGCCATCGCCAGCAAGCTGTGCTCCTACAGGGGGCGCGTCTGCATAGCCCCCCATTCCGAGCAAAATAGTGGCTCCGCTCCCAGCGACTGACGACTAGGGTGTAATAACCTTCAGCCCTCAGGATTCGCCATGCATCCCTACTTCTCCCTGCAAGGCCGCACCGCACTGGTGACAGGCGGCACCCGCGGTATCGGCAAAATGATCGCCAAGGCCTATGTCGAGGCTGGGGCCACCGTCTACGTCTGTGCCCGCGATGTCGAAGCCTGCCGGCAAACCGCCGATGAGCTCGGTGCGCTCGGACGCTGTCACGCGGTGGCCGCTAACCTGGCCACTGAAGAAGGCGTGCAGCAGCTGGTCACGCGCCTGGGTGAGAAGATGACCCACCTCGATATTCTGGTGAACAACGCCGGCACCACGTGGGGGGCGCCATTGGAAAGCTACCCGATCAAGGGGTGGGAAAAGGTCATGCAACTGAATGTGACGTCAGTATTCAACTGCATCCAGCAATTTCTGCCACTGTTACGCAAAGCCGGTTCGCCTGCGAACCCGGCACGGATCATCAATATCGGTTCAGTCGCCGGGATTTCTTCCTTCGGCGAACAGGCGTATGCCTACGGACCGAGCAAAGCGGCCTTGCATCAACTGTCGCGGATTCTGGCGCGGGAACTGGTGAGCCAGCACATCAATGTCAACGTGATCGCACCGGGGCGCTTTCCGAGCAAAATGACCCAGCATATCGGCAATGATGAGCAGGCATTGGCGCAGGATACGGCGCTGATCCCGATGAAGCGTTGGGGCCGGGAGGAAGAGATGGCAGCGCTGGCAATCAGCCTGGCGAGTACGGCCGGGGCCTACATGACCGGGAACATCATTCCGCTGGATGGTGGGTTCAGTCTTTAGATCGGCGGTGAGGCCATCGCGAGCAGGCTCGCTCCCACAGGGATTTTCTGTGCTCACAAAATCTCTGGCCGGCCGAGATCCACTGTGGGAGCGAGCCTGCTCGCGATAGCGGAATGACAGTCACCACCGATGCAAAGGTCGATCGGGTTATCATGCCCACCCCATACCGCCTCGACCGCCAACCATGACCTACAGCGTTTCCCCCATCGGCTTCGTGCGCTCCTGTTTCAAGGAGAAGTTCGCCATCCCTCGGCAACCGCAATTGGCCCCGGCCGCGCGCGGCGTTCTCGAACTGGTGGCGCCGTTCGATCAGGGGGATGCAGTACAGGGCCTGGAACAGGTCAGCCATGTCTGGCTGCTGTTCCTGTTTCATCAGGCCCTGGAAGACAAGCCGCGCCTGAAAGTGC
Source organism: Pseudomonas sp. LBUM1649 (assembly GCF_059716155.1). Taxonomy (NCBI): domain Bacteria; kingdom Pseudomonadati; phylum Pseudomonadota; class Gammaproteobacteria; order Pseudomonadales; family Pseudomonadaceae; genus Pseudomonas; species Pseudomonas sp. LBUM1649. The sequence goes on along the minus strand of NZ_CP166807.1, from coordinate 1,278,385 downwards.
GCCCGCCTCGCCTGGGCGGCAACAAGTCCATGGGCGTGTTTGCCACCCGCGCCACCCACCGGCCAAATGGCATTGGCCAGTCCGTGGTCAAACTGGACAGGGTCGAAGCTGATCGCCTGTGGATATCCGGCATTGATCTGCTGGATGGCACACCGATCCTCGATATCAAACCCTACGTGCCTTACGCAGACATCATCGACACAGCCACCAACAGCATCGCCAGCGCCGCGCCGCTGTTGATTGCCGTGCAGTGGACGGACTCGGCTCTGAAACAGGCTCACGGGCATGCTCAGCGCCTTGAAGAACCCTTGATTGAGCTGATTGAGCAATGCCTGGCGCAAGATCCGCGTCCGGCGTACCAGACGCCTGCGCCGGAACGGGAATATGGTGCGCAATTCTGGGATGTGGATGTGCGCTGGCATTATCCGACGCCGGAGCTGATCTGCGTCCTCGAAGTCATTCCCGCGAAAGCCTGAACACCAGAAACAATTGTGGGAGCGAGCCCATGTGGCGAGGGGATTTATCCCCGTTGGGCTGCGAAGCGGCCCCGAAATCGGAACCGCGGTGTATCAAGTACACCGCATAGCATGGCTTTAGGACTGCTTCGCAGTCCAACGGGGATAAATCCCCTCGCCACATAGGCTCGCTCGCAGCTTTGAACGGTGTTCTTATTTCTCTACGAACGCACGCTCGATCAGGTAATCACCCGGCTCGCGCATGCGCGGTGACACTTTCAGGCCAAAGCTGTTCAGCACTTCGCTGGTCTCGTCGAGCATGCTCGGGCTGCCGCACAGCATGGCACGGTCGTCCTGCGGGTTGATCGGTGGCAGGCCGATGTCGCTGAACAGCTTGCCGCTGCGCATCAGGTCGGTCAGGCGACCTTCGTTTTCGAACGGCTCGCGGGTTACGGTCGGGTAGTAGATCAACTTGTCACGCAGGGCATCACCGAAGAACTCGTTCTGCGGCAGGTGCTCGGTGATGAACTCGCGGTAGGCGACTTCGTTGACGTAACGTACGCCGTGGCACAGGATCACTTTTTCGAAACGCTCGTAGGTCTCCGGATCCTGGATGACGCTCATGAACGGCGCCAGACCGGTACCGGTGCTGAGCAGGTACAAATGTTTGCCAGGCTTCAAGTCATCCAGCACCAGCGTGCCGGTAGGCTTCTTGCTAATGATGATCTCGTCGCCTTCCTTCAGATGTTGCAGCTGGGAAGTCAGCGGACCATCAGGCACCTTGATGCTGAAGAACTCGAGATGCTCTTCCCAGTTCGGGCTGGCAATCGAGTAAGCGCGCATAAGCGGGCGGCCGTTGGGTTGTTGCAGGCCGATCATCACGAACTGACCGTTCTCGAAGCGCAGGCCCGGATCACGGGTGCACTTGAAGCTGAACAGAGTGTCGTTCCAGTGATGAACACTGAGGACACGCTCGTGGTTCATGTTGCTCATGTACGGGGACTCCTGGAGATTGGGTCTGCGCTTGCTCTTTGAGATAAGAGACCTGCGGTGCGCAATTGCATCGCATTCTAATAGCGACGACAATATCTGTTAACTGGATTATTAAGATAAGGGTTATCGGTTATATCGATATGCGATTTACTCTCCGTCAACTTCAAGTGTTCGTTGCCGTCGCCCAGCAGGAAAGCGTCTCCCGTGCTGCGGGCCTGCTCAACCTCTCACAGTCGGCGGCGAGCACATCGATTACCGAGCTGGAGCGCCAGTGCAGCTGCCAGCTGTTCGATCGCGCCGGCAAACGGCTGAGCCTCAACGCCCTCGGCAAACAGCTGCTGCCCCAAGCGGTAGCCTTGCTCGACCAGGCCAAGGAAATCGAAGACCTGCTCAATGGAAAGTCCGGTTTCGGCTCATTGGCAGTGGGCGCAACCCTGACCATTGGCAACTACCTCGCGACCCTGCTGATCGGCGGTTTCATGCAGCGCCACCCGGAAAGCCAGGTAAAGCTGCACGTGCAGAACACTGCCAATATTGTGCAACAGGTTGCCCACTACGAAATTGACCTGGGTCTGATCGAAGGCGATTGCAATCACCCCGACATCGAAGTGCAAAGTTGGGTCGAAGACGAGCTGGTGGTCTTTTGCGCGCCACAGCACCCGCTGGCCAGACGCGGCACTGCGAGCATGGAGGAGCTGAGCCAGGAAGCCTGGATCTTGCGTGAACAAGGCTCAGGCACACGCCTGACGTTCGATCAGGCCATGCGCCATCACCGTAGCGCGCTGAACATCCGCCTGGAACTGGAACACACCGAAGCCATCAAGCGCGCCGTAGAGTCCGGCCTGGGGATAGGCTGTATCTCGCGGCTGGCGCTACGGGATGCGTTCCGTCGCGGCAGCCTGGTAGCGGTGGAGACGCCGGACCTGGACCTGGCGCGACAGTTCTATTTCATCTGGCACAAGCAAAAGTACCAGACCTCGGCGATGCGTGAATTCCTCGACCTGTGCCGCGCGTTCACCGCCGGGGTGCAGCGCAGCGACGAGATCGTTCTGCCAACGATCGCTTAAAGCAGAATCACCGCCCAGACCAGCGCGATCATGGTCAAGGCCACCAATTGCGCGGCACTGCCCATGTCCTTGGCGTTCTTCGACAACGGGTGCAATTCAAGGGAAATGCGGTCGATGGCCGCTTCCACGGCCGAATTGAGCAACTCGACGATCAGCGCCAGCAGGCATACCGCAATCAGCAACGCCTGCTCGACACGACTCACGTTCAAGAAGAACGACAGCGGGATCAGGATGACATTGAGCAATACCAGTTGTCGAAAAGCCGCTTCGCCGGTGAAGGCGGCGCGCAGGCCGTCCAGCGAGTAGCCGGAAGCATTGAGGATACGTTTCAGGCCGGTCTGGCCTTTGAAAGGTGACATAAGAGTAGGAACTGACCAAAAAGGGAGTGGGAAAGCTAGATCAACCAAAGTCAAAAAAACGTGAAGGCGCCAGCGCCTAATGGCTTGAAATTGACTCAAGTTGTTGCAACAGCAAAGCCGCCTGGGTGCGGGTCCGCACATTCAGTTTACGAAAAATCGCGGTTACGTGGGCCTTGATGGTTGCTTCGGAAACGCTCAGTTCGTAGGCAATCTGTTTGTTCAGCAACCCTTCGCAGACCATGGTCAGCACCCGGAACTGTTGCGGAGTCAAACTTGCAAGGCCTGCACTGGCCGCCTTGGCTTCATCGGAAACGCTGACGGCTTCGAACGCCTGCGGTGGCCAGAAAACATCGCCATCGAGCACCGCGCGCACGGCTTTCTGGATTACGCTCAAGTCGCTGGACTTGGGTATGAAACCGCTTGCACCAAATTCGCGGGATTTCACCATGATCGTCGCTTCTTCCTGGGCCGAGACCATGACAACAGGAATTTGCGGATACTGACCGCGCAACAGCACCAACCCGGAAAAACCATACGCCCCCGGCATGTTCAGATCCAGCAGCACCAGGTCCCAGTCAGCCTTTTCGCTCAGGCGTGCCTCCAGCTCGGCAATGCTCGCCACTTCCACCAGGCGGACATCCGGGCCCAGGCCCAGGGTCAGCGCTTGATGCAGGGCGGAACGAAAAAGAGGATGGTCATCGGCAATCAGGATTTCGTATGTGGCCATTTTTCAAATGATCCTGTTTTTCATGGGATCCCCGATGCACTCGGGTATCGCCAAAACAACTCGAGGTAACAGCCACGCAGCTGCACCAACAGGGCACGTTCAACGCAAAAAACGGCGTTTCAAACTCTGGCCGCACCCCAATCGGCGCCAAGCATGCCCAGCGAAACCGGGGTGGTCAAGCGACATGGCCGGTACACTTTATTGCAGCCTCGGCGACAATCATTCCATCAATACCACTGCTGGCTGAACATAGGGCATCAACTCGGTGTGCGCCGGGGTCGAAACATTCATTTCCAGCTGACGCTTGGCATCGAGGTAATGCTGGCTGAACACATCGAAATAAGCGTCGAGTGCCGAGGCCGCCTCTACATCACCCGCAAGATCGAGACACAACGCCGCGACTTCCGCAGTGCACAGGTGTTCGCTACGGGTGGAACGGCGCAATTGATAGCGCGAGAGCTTCTCGGGCAACAGGCTGAGGATCGGAAGCGCGTCGAAATAGGGGCTTTTGCGAAAAATCTTCCGGGCTTCGGTCCAGGTCGCGTCCAGCAAAATGAACAGCGGCCGCCTGGTCGGATCGACCGCCACGCTGTGAGTCACCCGTTCGGGCGCGACATATTCACCCGGGAACACCAGATAAGGCTGCCATTGCGGGTCGGACAGCAACGCCAGCAACTGTTGATCGACTTCGGTACGCGACCAGATGAATGCATGGTTGTCATGCACCACATCGGCAATCAGCCAGCCGGTGTTGCTGGGCTTGAACACTTCCTTGCCGGTCATGATCAAGCACACCCCGGAGCGGGTCTCGACCTGCGGGCGCCAGGCGCACAGGCAGTGACTCTCGATCACGCGGCAAGCGCGGCAGCGTGTTGCCCGCCATCCACGGGCCTGAATCGGCTTGATGCCTTCCTCTTCGCGCTGGTCGCGCAGGCGGGCTACGGCGTTGGGGGCATGGTTCATCGCAGGCCACGCCGGCATAACAAAGAGATCGACACGAAAAGCACTCGCAGGGTGAAAGGCCGGCAGTTTACCAGACCCACTGGTGCAAACCTGTACCGTCCAGGCCTGCTCCCCTATAATTCGCCGCCACTGAACGCACAGTCATGTGGTGGGTCAAACCCCCATCACTGCCCCAGGAGAGTTTCATGCTGCGCCTTATCGTTCCCACCGCTGCCATTCTGCTGGCGTCGTCCTTCAACGCTCAGGCCGCGTCCTTGAGTGAGCAAAATCTGAACAGAGAGCTGCGAAACGTCGCCACCCAAAGCAGCGTCGGCACTCCACGGGCGATCAATGAAGACATTCTCGATCAGGGCTACACGGTCGAAGGCAATGTGCTGATCAACCACCTGAGCGTGCAAGGCAGCCACGCCAACAAGATGCGCGCCGACCCCAAGGCCGTGTACTTCCAGCTTGGCGCCTCGGTATGCAACAACCCGTCCTTCCGCAAGCTGATGGCCAAGGGCGCAGTCATGCGTTACGACTTCACCGAGGTAAAGACCAACCGTGCGGTCGGTTCTGCTAGCTACCAGGAATCGGATTGCCCGAAAGCGCCCCAGAAGAAAAAGTAAGTCAGTGGGATTTTGCGCGCCGCTGCTCATCCTCGGCTCGCAGTTCCGCCACCAGCGCCTGCAAATAGCGTGAACGCTGCTCTGCGCCCATAAGACGCCGGCAGCACTCCTCTTCGAGACTCAAATGATTGATCTCGGCTGAAGACTTCAGTAATCGATACAGTTGCGTATCGATCTCCAGAATGACCCTGGCCATGGCTTTCCGGCTCCCTGCACTTCACTCGTGATGAGCGGTAAATCCTTGAACCGCTTGTACCCTGCGCCCTACCCTTGACGCCAAGTTGTCGTGTGGTACCTGTCACTTAGTAAATCAGAGTACCGAACACTCGGGGCGGGTTCAGACGAGCGGTGAAACCACCTTGCAAATCGTCAATAAACGGTTGCCAGGAAAGACTTTGCGGCGCAATGATCGAGGCAGCACGAATCATCGCAAGGGTCTAGATTTCAGGTATCTACGTTCATTGTGTCAGGGCAGGAAAAGGGGCAGCCCGCTTCGTCTTGCGCTGAACGAACGTTCCTTTCATCCAAGGGAAAAACAGAGCCGGTATGGATGACCCGATTCCTGAACGGGTCAAGTGGATCGCCCAGGCATGGGCCTGGGCAGACAGCGACACATGAAGTGTCGTGGCGTCGACGCTTCAATGGTCGAAGCCGATGGCTCTGTGCAGAAGGAGAAGTTGAATGCCTTACCAACCGAATGACCTCCTGAGCCGTCATTTTGAAGAAAGCGGCCACGACCTCATCAGCAAGGTCGAAGAACAGCTCAAACTGGTTTCACCCAATAGCCCGAACATCCCGATCTACCGCGACATGATCCTGACCGTGCTGCGCATGGCCCAGGAAGACCACAACCGCTGGAATGCCAAGATAACCCTGCAAGCCCTGCGCGAACTCGAGCACGCGTTCCGTGTGCTGGAGCAGTTCAAGGGGCGACGCAAAGTCACAGTCTTCGGCTCCGCACGCACGCCAGTGGAACACCCCTTGTATGGCCTCGCCCGGGAACTCGGCGCCGCCCTGGCTCGCTCGGACATGATGGTCATCACGGGCGCGGGAGGCGGCATCATGGCCGCAGCCCACGAAGGTGCTGGCCTGGAGCACAGCCTGGGATTCAACATCACCCTGCCCTTCGAGCAACATGCCAACCCCACCGTCCAGGGTACGACCAACCTGCTGCCCTTCCATTTTTTCTTCACGCGCAAGCTGTTCTTCGTCAAGGAAGCGGATGCACTGGTGTTGTGCCCAGGCGGTTTCGGCACCCTGGACGAAGCGCTGGAAGTACTGACGCTGATCCAGACGGGCAAAAGCCCATTGGTGCCCGTGGTGCTGCTGGACGCACCGGGTGGCAAATTCTGGCAGGGCGCACTGGACTTCATCCACCATCAACTGGAGGAGAATCGCTACATCCTGCCCACCGATATGAAGCTGGTGAAACTGGTCTACAGTGCCGAGGAAGCGGTGGATCAGATCAACCAGTTCTACAGCAATTACCACTCCAGCCGCTGGCTCAAGCATCAGTTCGTGATTCGCATGAACCACAAGCTCAGTGACCTGGCACTCGAACACATGCAGGAGGCATTCGCCGACCTGTGCCTGAGCGATCAATTCCATCAACATGCCTATAACGGCGAGGAGCACGACGAAGCACGGTTCAGCCACCTGGCGCGGCTGGCCTTCACCTTCACCGCCCGTGACCAAGGCCGGCTGCGCGAGTTGGTGGATTACATCAACCTGCCGGAAAACTGGGCACAAACCCAGCCACCGGCGCAGCAGCGTACGCGAGAGCCATTAAAGGTTACGTGAGGCAAAAAAACGACCCGCTATCGAAATAGTGAGCCGTTTCAGTCAATCGTCCATCCCTCGGCCGCTGAACAAGCGGCTGATCATTTCCATGGAGTATCCCCGATACGCCAGGAACCTGCCTTGCTTGGCACGCTCCCGGGCGTCTATCGGTAATTGCCCGGAAAACTTGCGTCGCCAGGTGTCCTGCAATTGTTCCCGCCAGTCGATGCCACTCTCGCGCAGGGCGAGTTCGATGTCGCTACGCTGCAGGCCACGCTGACTCAACTCTTCACGAATGCGTAAAGGGCCATAGCCGCAGCGGGCACGGTAGGAAACGAAGCTTTCAAGGTAGCGGGATTCGGACAACAAGCCCTCTTCCGTCAATCGGTCGAGTGCTATTTCGATCATTTCGGGGAGGGCGCCGCGCTGACGCAGCTTACGCGTCAGCTCGACTCGACCATGCTCGCGTCGTGCGAGCAGGTCCATTGCGGTTCGCCGCACCGCGACGAGGGTATCGAGTACGGCGGTCATCGGATCAATCAGATATCAGCGTCAGCCAGATCGTCTACAGTCTCTTTAACCGCAGAAGCCTTGGAGTCCGCTACCGAAGACGGAGACAGCAGCTTGTCACGCAGTTGTTTCTCGAGCGTTGCGGCAATATCCGGGTTATCCGCCAGGTACTTGGCCGAGTTGGCTTTACCCTGACCGATCTTGGTGCCGTTATAGGCATACCAGGCACCGGACTTCTCAACGAAACCGTGCAGAACACCCAGGTCGATCATCTCGCCGTTGAGGTAGATGCCCTTGCCGTAAAGAATCTGGAACTCGGCCTGACGGAACGGCGAAGCCACCTTATTCTTTACAACCTTGACACGGGTTTCGCTACCGACGACTTCATCACCTTCTTTCACCGCACCCGTGCGGCGGATATCCAGACGAACCGACGCGTAGAACTTCAGCGCGTTACCACCGGTAGTCGTTTCCGGGCTACCGAACATCACGCCGATTTTCATGCGGATCTGGTTGATGAAGATCACCAGGCAGTTGGCATTCTTGATGTTACCGGTGATTTTACGCAGTGCCTGGGACATCAGACGGGCTTGCAGGCCCACGTGCATGTCACCCATTTCGCCTTCGATTTCAGCTTTCGGCACCAGCGCCGCCACGGAGTCGACGATGATCACGTCGACCGCATTTGAACGCACCAGCATGTCGGTGATTTCCAGGGCTTGCTCACCGGTGTCAGGCTGGGACACCAGCAGGTCGTCGACGTTGACGCCCAGCTTGCCGGCGTACTCAGGGTCCAGGGCGTGCTCGGCATCGACGAATGCGCAGGTCGCGCCGGCTTTCTGAGCCTGGGCGATCACGGACAATGTCAGTGTGGTTTTACCGGAAGATTCAGGACCGTAGATTTCAACAATGCGGCCTTTTGGCAGACCGCCAATGCCCAAAGCGATGTCCAGACCCAGAGAGCCAGTGGAGATGGCCGGGATCGCCTGACGGTCCTGATCGCCCATACGCATTACGGCACCCTTGCCGAATTGACGTTCGATCTGACCCAGGGCCGCAGCCAAGGCTTTCTTCTTGTTGTCGTCCATTAAAGTCCTCACGTAATCAATAAGGCCTGACGGCCAACACCTGTATAAGTAGACAGTATTATTCCACAGCGTTTGCGGATCGCCTACCCCTGATTTGAGATTTCTCCCGCGGCATGGCGCAGCAGCCCCTCTAGCGCGGCCTTCACCGTTTGTCGGCGGACCTCGTCGCGGTTACCGGCAAAGTGCTGCACCTCGCTGAACACCTGGTTGTCGATGCCCCACGCCAGCCATACGGTGCCCACCGGCTTGCTTGGCGAACCACCGTCCGGCCCTGCCACACCACTGACCGCCACGGCAAAACGCGCACGGCTTTTTTCCTGTGCACCACGGACCATGGCCTCGACCACCTCCCGACTGACCGCCCCTACGGTTGAAAACAGCTCAATCGGGACATTCAGCTGGAGAGTCTTCTGTCGGTTGGAATAGGTGACATAACCGGCCTCGAACCACGCCGAGCTACCCGGGATCCGGGTAATCGCCTCGCTGATACCGCCGCCCGTGCACGACTCGGCGGCGGTGACGTGGGCATTGAGAACCTGCAGACGCCTGCCGAGTTCAGCGGCCAGCTGAGTGATTTCTTTCACGGTGATCTCCTGATCGGACGGAATGAGGCCTAACGTACACGAGCGAATAGCGCTTGCAAGTTACAGGGACTCGCCAGGATCAGACCGCAGACGGGAATAACACGGCCTTTGCCCGCTCCCAAAGCAGCAAACGATCCTGCAGCCCGTTCAAGCCACCGTTGATCCGTCGGGTAATACTGTTGAACTCATCAAAGTCGGCCAGTTCATTGAGGCCGTTTCGTTCCCAGAACCAGGCCGCGGATTCGGCGGCCCACTGCGGCAGCTCCAACAGTTCGGGTTGTTGCAACAAACGCTCATCACCAAAAAGTGCCCGACTGCACTGCAGATAATTACTGCGGCCGGTGATCTGGATCAGCCCACGGCCCCGATAGCGTTGACCGTCGCCGTCGGGCTCAGGGGAATTGCCCAGGCGTATGGCCAGGTCCCCGGTATCGTATTTCTCGAAATACTTCTCGCTGCCCAACTCTCGCACATGTTGCAACTGCCCCGACTCGTGGCCGATTTGCGCCAGGAAGGCGGCGATGCGCCCGGGGGTACTGATATTACGACGTTCCATGGCGTTATCGAGGGCGAGGATGAACACGCCCGCCTGAGTGCGGGCGCCTGGAAAAATCATGAGTAACTGTTGCTCGGTGAGGCGCATCGCTCGCTCCTTTGATTGATGCATGAAGCTCGCAAGGTGGGGAGAAATCCCTCCAGCGGCGTGTTGGGCGCCTTGCCCCGAACGCAAGATTACAGAACTGACCCACGCATGCCTCGCCTGCAATTGTTGCGCAGTGTTGTGCCATCGAACGGCGCAGCGCTTCGACCATGGCGGCCAGCAGAGCGCAACCCATTCACTGTTGGTCGGGGCGGGAATCGCGCGGCGGCGCGTCATCGATACCGATACGTCTGGCCACCCAGCGCCCGTACAATCCGACGGCCATGTCGGCCCCGGCTATCGCGGTGAGGCAACCGAAGGCGCCAGCGGCCCAGATCGACATCCCGGCGGCGTAGAGCAACATCATTGCCGAGACGCCGCACACCATGCAGGCCCCGGAACGCAAGGCCAGTCGTCGCAGCAATGACCAGCCACGGGCGCCCTCTTTGTCGGCGCGCCACATTTCCCCGGACACCCCGCTGACCACTGCGAGCGTGACGACGAGCCAGATCGGCAGGTCCAGCAACAGTTGTTGCTCGTTTGTCATGTCAGGCCTCCAGGGTATTGGTTTACGATGCATTCGGTTCGGCGCAAGACTATGCATGTATGCATATACAGTCAATGCACTATTGCATTTATTAATCCGCAAGAAATGCATCCGCGCATTAACATGCCGCACGCAAATGGAGCTGGCTCCTACAGGCGAGCAAGCCAAAGGTTAACGAGCGTACATGCCCCACCAGAACACATGACCCAGGATCAGGATCTGCTCTTCCTGCATTTCCAGGAAAGAGTAGTCCTCGTCTGGATGCTCATCGCGGTTGAAGCTGCGCAGGCGGATCCCTGTCGGCAGTCGATACAGCTGTTTCACCCGCAGCTGGCCGTTATGGTTGATGGCATAGAGATCGCCATCGACGATATCGCCAATCCCGCGCTTGCCGGCGTTGACGCCCACCGTGGCGCCGTCGCGCAACACCGGCAGCATGCTGTTGCCGCGTACCGTCACGCATTTGGCCTGGTCGAACTGCACTCCGTTATGACGCAGGCTGCGCTTGCCGAAGCGCAGGCTGGCACGCTCGCTCTCTTCGATGACGAATCTTCCTGATCCTGCAGCCAATTCAACCTCGCGAAGAAAGGGTACTGAGACCTCGTCGTCATCGATGGGGGTGTCGTCGTCCCACAGACTGATGTCGGTGAGCTGCGAATGCACGGCTTCACGCCGGGTACTCAACGCCTGCGCGATGACCGCCCGGCCACGCAACTGATCGGTACTGACGGCGAAGTAATCGGCGATCTTCGAGATGTGTTTATCCGAGGGATCGACAATCTTCCCGCCGAGGATGCGCGAGAGCGTGGATTGAGGCACGCCGGTGCGACGGTGAAGCTCCGTGGGGGAGATACCGTGCTGATCGAGCAGCGCTCTTAAAACGGTCGAAACATTGCGTTTTTGCATAATGCGCATAATGCTCGAAGTTTTTTGCCAGGACAAATGCTTATTTGCATAAATTATGCATGAATCGTCAATAAAGACGTCACCCGGCCGTGATGCCTGCGTCGACAAGACTGCCCATGGTAACCTTGCGCCCATCGCGGAAAAGCCGTGCCAATGCCCGCTTTTGCCCCACACCTTTTGAACGAGTTTTCCTGGCAATCCGATGAATAAAGCCCTCTCCGACCTGTCCTCGCACACGCCGATGATGCAGCAGTACTGGCGCCTGAAGAACCAGCACCCTGACCAATTGATGTTTTACCGCATGGGCGACTTCTACGAGATCTTCTATGAAGACGCGAAGAAGGCCGCCAAGCTCCTCGACATCACCCTGACCGCTCGCGGGCAGTCGGCCGGCCAGGCGATTCCGATGTGCGGCATTCCTTACCATGCGGCGGAAGGTTATCTGGCGAAACTGGTGAAGCTCGGCGAGTCCGTGGTGATCTGCGAGCAGGTCGGCGACCCGGCCACCAGCAAAGGCCCGGTGGATCGTCAGGTGGTGCGGATCATCACCCCGGGTACGGTGAGCGATGAAGCGCTGCTCGATGAGCGACGGGACAACCTGATCGCCGCTGTTCTGGGCGACGAGCGCCTGTTCGGCCTGGCGGTGCTGGATATCACCAGTGGCAACTTCAGCGTGCTGGAAATCAAGGGCTGGGAAAACCTGTTGGCGGAACTGGAGCGAGTCAATCCAGTGGAATTGCTGATCCCGGATGACTGGCCCAAGGATCTGCCGGCCGAGAAGCGTCGTGGCGTTCGTCGCCGTGCGCCGTGGGATTTCGAGCGTGATTCGGCACTGAAGAGTCTTTGCCAGCAATTCTCGACCCAGGACCTGAAAGGTTTCGGTTGCGAAAACCTGACCCTGGCCATCGGCGCCGCCGGTTGCCTGTTGGCCTATGCGAAAGAAACCCAGCGCACTGCCCTGCCGCACTTGCGTAGCCTGCGCCACGAACGCCTGGACGATACCGTGGTGCTGGACGGTGCGAGCCGCCGCAACCTGGAACTGGACACCAACCTGGCCGGTGGTCGCGACAACACCCTGCAATCGGTGGTCGATCGTTGCCAGACCGCCATGGGCAGCCGGCTGTTAACTCGCTGGCTGAATCGCCCACTGCGCGACTTGAGTGTGTTGCTGGCGCGCCAGACCTCGATCACCTGCCTGCTTGACGGCTACCGTTTCGAAAAGCTGCAACCGCAGCTCAAGGAAATCGGCGATATCGAGCGCATTCTCGCCCGGATCGGCCTGCGCAATGCCCGTCCACGGGACCTCGCTCGCCTGCGTGATGCCCTCGGCGCGCTGCCGCAACTGCAAGTGGCAATGACCGAACTTGAAGCGCCGCACCTCAACCAACTGGCAACCACCACCAGCACCTACCCGGAACTGGCGGCATTGTTGGAAAAAGCCATCATCGACAACCCGCCCGCGGTGATCCGTGACGGCGGCGTGTTGAAAACCGGTTACGACAGCGAACTCGATGAACTGCAATCACTCAGCGAGAACGCCGGGCAATTCCTGATCGACCTCGAAGCCCGCGAAAAAGCCCGCACTGGCCTGTCTCACCTGAAAGTCGGCTACAACCGCATCCACGGCTACTTCATCGAACTGCCGAGCAAGCAGGCCGAATCCGCACCCGCCGACTACATTCGCCGCCAGACCCTCAAGGGTGCCGAGCGCTTCATTACGCCGGAACTGAAGGCCTTTGAAGACAAGGCACTGTCAGCCAAGAGCCGCGCCCTGGCGCGGGAGAAGATGCTTTACGAAGCGTTGCTCGAAGACCTGATCGCCCAACTGCCACCCCTGCAGGACACCGCGGCAGCGCTGGCCGAGCTTGACGTGCTGAGCAACCTGGCCGAACGGGCGCTGAACCTCGACCTGAACTGCCCGCGCTTTGTCAGCGAGCCGTGCATGCGCATCAACCAGGGTCGCCACCCGGTGGTTGAACAGGTATTGACCACCCCGTTCGTGGCCAACGACCTGAGCCTCGACGACAACACCCGCATGCTGGTGATCACCGGTCCGAACATGGGCGGTAAGTCCACCTATATGCGGCAGACGGCGTTGATCGTGCTTCTGGCGCACATCGGCAGTTTCGTCCCGGCAGCCAGCTGCGAGCTGTCCCTGGTCGATCGGATTTTTACCCGGATCGGCTCCAGTGATGACCTGGCCGGTGGACGTTCGACCTTCATGGTCGAGATGAGCGAAACCGCCAACATCCTGCACAACGCCACCGAACGCAGCCTGGTGCTGATGGACGAAGTCGGGCGCGGCACCAGCACCTTCGACGGCCTGTCCCTGGCGTGGGCGGCGGCAGAACGCCTGGCACACCTGCGGGCCTACACGCTGTTCGCCACCCACTACTTTGAGCTGACGGTCCTGCCGGAAGCTCAGCCGCTGGTGGCCAACGTGCACCTCAATGCCACCGAGCACAACGAACGTATCGTGTTCCTGCACCACGTGCTGCCAGGGCCTGCCAGCCAGAGCTACGGCCTGGCCGTTGCACAGTTGGCCGGTGTGCCCAGCGAAGTGATCGTGCGTGCCCGTGAGCACTTGAGCCGGCTGGAAGACACCGCCCTGCCCCATGAAACACCTGCGCCTGTCAAAGGCAAACCGGCCGCGCCACAGCAGAGCGATATGTTCGCAAGCCTGCCACATCCGGTGCTGGATGAACTGGCCAAGCTCGATCTGGACAACATGACGCCACGTCGCGCGCTCGAAATGCTCTATACACTAAAGACACGGGTCTAACGCATAGGCTTGCAAGCTGTTAGAATCTCGCGCGGTTTGGGATGCTGCAGGCTTTTAGCCTGGCCTGCAGACTATCGCTCCCAAACCTTGCGACCCCTACGTGAAGGGGCGCAGCAAGCCGCGCCTGAGGAGAAAATTAGAAATGACCTTCGTCGTCACCGACAACTGCATCAAGTGCAAGTACACCGACTGCGTAGAAGTCTGTCCGGTGGACTGCTTTTACGAAGGCCCGAATTTCCTGGTGATTCACCCGGATGAGTGCATCGACTGCGCACTGTGCGAACCTGAATGCCCAGCGGTGGCCATCTTCTCCGAAGATGAAGTACCTGCAGGCATGGAAAACTTCATCCAGCTGAACGTTGAGCTGGCTGAAATCTGGCCGAACATCACCGAACGCAAAGATCCGCTGCCAGATTCCGCTGCTTGGGATGGCAAGCCAGGCAAGATCGAACACCTCGAACGCTGATTATCCCCGCGTTCCCGAAAAAGGCCCCACAAGGGCCTTTTTGCTTTTCTGCAGGCAAAAAAAGGGGCGGTCTGACCCGCCCACATTTTTTCCCTATTCCCTGTGTTCCTTTTCATCATCCTGATGAATCGCTTCCTGCGATGTCCTTTCCCCTCGTCCTTGAAGGGTGTGTCTGTCCGTTGACACAACACCGATACTAAAGGGTTTACCGTCACGAGCAATCGCTCGCGCGGGCCCGGATGACTTGTCACATCCCGTTCATGTTAGAAAATCTGCTTGTTTTTCAGTTGGATAAAACTGACCTGCAAAGAATATGGTCGACTGCCAACCTGTAAAAATAGTGAACACTTACGAAAAGAGTAAGCGAAGACTTACACCCTGAAGCTACAAAGCTACGACGCCCCGAGGATGAAAAACCAAAAATTCGAATAACAAAAAGCCCCGAACCAGTCGGGGCTTTCTTTTGAGCGCTAACGAATAGCTTATTGAAACAGCGACTCGCTCGACAGCCCGTTTTTTTCCAGGATCTCCCGCAGACGTTTCAGACCTTCTACCTGAATCTGTCTGACCCGCTCCCGGGTCAGGCCAATTTCCAGGCCCACATCTTCAAGGGTGCTGCTCTCGTGACCGCGCAGGCCGAAGCGGCGTACAACCACCTCGCGCTGCTTGTCGGTCAACTCCGAGAGCCACTGGTCGATGCTTTGAGACAGGTCGTCATCCTGCAGCAGCTCGCATGGATCGGTTGGGCGATCGTCGGTTAGGGTGTCCAGCAGGGTTTTATCCGAATCCGGGCCCAGCGAGACGTCGACCGAAGAAACCCGCTCGTTGAGGCCGAGCATGCGCTTGACCTCTGCTACCGGTTTTTCCAGCAGGTTGGCGATCTCTTCGGGCGAGGGTTCATGATCGAGTTTTTGCGTCAGCTCCCGTGCGGCACGCAGGTACACGTTGAGCTCCTTGACCACATGGATCGGCAACCGGATGGTCCGGGTCTGATTCATGATCGCGCGCTCGATGGTTTGACGAATCCACCAGGTTGCGTAGGTCGAGAAGCGGAAGCCGCGTTCAGGGTCGAACTTCTCCACCGCCCGGATCAAGCCGAGGTTGCCCTCTTCGATCAGGTCGAGCAGCGACAGACCCCGATTGACGTAACGCCGGGCGATTTTCACCACCAGCCGCAGGTTACTTTCAATCATGCGTTTGCGCCCGGCCGGATCACCACTTTGCGACAGGCGCGCAAAATGCACTTCTTCTTCGGGTGACAGTAGAGGGGAAAAGCCGATTTCATTGAGGTACAGCTGCGTGGCATCAAGTGCCCGCGTGTAATCGATGTACTTGTGTTGCTTCAATGTCGCGGAGTGTTTGGATTTGGCACGAACGGAAGGTGGAGCCGCCCCTTCATCATTCGACATCGAATCCGTGCCGATGCCGGTCTCCATCAGGAGAACCTCATCGTCGATGTCAAACTCCGGCACTTCTTTACTGAGAGCCATTGTTATAGTCCTTTGGTGAGTTCGACCTCAAGCTCAAGCGGCGCCTATATCCTTGGCAACGCTGGAGCCTGTTCCCTCTACGTGACGGAACAGGCTGGAAGCGATCAACGACGCGGCAGGAATTGCAGCGGATCTACAGGTTTACCTTGGCGGCGAATCTCAAAATGCAGTTTCACCCGGTCTGTACCCGTTGACCCCATTTCGGCAATTGTCTGTCCGACCTTGACCTGCTGCCCCTCCCGAACCAACAGCCTGCGGTTATGTCCGTAGGCACTGACGTAGGTTTCACTGTGCTTGATGATGACTAATTCGCCGTAGCCCCTTAAGCCACTCCCGGCGTATACCACCGTCCCATCAGACGCAGCTAAAACAGGCTGTCCCAAATCCCCTGCGATATCAATTCCTTTATTCAAACTACCGTTTGATGAGAATTTGCCAATTAAAATGCCATTAGATGGCCATCCCCAGCCGGTCGGGGCTGGACCCGGTGGAGGCAGTGGAGCAGGTGCCGGTTTGTTGGCGACGGACGGTACAACCACCGGTGTGGTCGTGGTCGTACCGTCCGCAGAGCGACGGATGACCGTGGTCTTACTCGAGGATGAAGGCGAGGAACTTGACGAGCTGACCACTGTGGTCGGCGTTGAACCGCTGCGTCCGTCGAAGCGAATCGTCTGACCCGGACGGATGGTGTACGGCGGCGCAATGTTGTTGCGTGCCGCCAGCGCCTTGTAGTCCCAGCCGTAGCGAAAGGCGATGGAGAACAGGGTGTCCTTGGGTCGAACGACGTACTGCCCCGTGGTCACGGCCGGACGCTGGGCGGCGGCTTTGTTGCGGTCGACAACGCCTACATCGCTGGATTTGTTACTGGAGCAACCGATCAGCAAGGTGCTCATGACAAGGCCAGTCACCAGGCGCTGAAAGCTCGTTGTACCCATACGCTGCGCTATGACTGTGAGACTCACCCGCCGCTCCCTTTGTGGTGGCTGAAAATGTGATTTGCCGTGTTCGGGCACGAAGTGTCGCAAGTATAACGGGCCGTGCCGGCTTTACCCTTAATGAAGCGAAATGGCTTGGCGCACACGTTTGCTGCCTGAAATACAATCCGTTTAATCAACCGACGCCGCTGTAAGACAGAGGCAATCGAAGAGAATTCAGCGCGTTTAAATAAATGCTCAGGCCAGTGGACCATTGAGTAACGGGACGAAGCGCACCGACCCCAGGACCCGCCTGGAAAAGCCATGTTCTTCCCGGATGATCAGCATCAGTTGTTGCACCTCACCAGACCCGACCGGGATCACCAGACGCCCTCCCGGTGCCAGTTGATCAAGCAGCGCCTGAGGTACGTCGGTTGCCACCGCCGTCACGATAATACCGTTGTAGGGCGCCAGCGCCGGCCAGCCCTCCCAGCCATCGCCCCAGCGAAATACCACGTTACGCAAGTTCAGCTCGACCAGGCGTTCCTTGGCCCGGTCTTGCAGTACCTTGATCCGCTCCACGGAAAAAACCCGCTCGACCAGTTGCGACAGCACCGCCGTCTGATAGCCCGAGCCCGTGCCGATTTCCATGACCTTGTCCAACGGCCCGGCTTCGAGCAGCAACTCGCTCATGCGAGCCACCATATAAGGCTGGGAGATGGTCTGGTTATTGCCGATGGGTAGCGCCGTGTCTTCGTAGGCCCGGTGCGCCAGCGCCTCGTCGACGAACAGGTGACGCGGTGTACGACGAATGACTTCCAACACCTTGGCGTTAGAAATCCCCTCCTCGTACAGGCGCTGAATCAAGCGCTCGCGGGTCCGTTGCGAGGTCATGCCAATGCCCCGATGCAGCATGTCGTCTTGTCCACGGGTCATGGGTGCAACCCCTCCAGCCAGCCGTCGAGACTTCTGAAGGCATCATTGAAGGTGCGATCCAGTTGCAACGGGGTGATGGAAACATAGCCCTGCATCACGGCATGGAAATCGGTGCCGGGGCCGCCATCCTCAGCGTCCCCCGCTGCCGCGATCCAGTACCCGGACCTGCCTCGCGGATCGACCACTTTCACCGGTGCTGCCGCGCGGGCGCGATGCCCAAGGCGGGTCAACTGGATACCGCGGATGTGCTCCAGCGGCAAATTGGGAATATTCACGTTCAGTACCGTACGCGGTGGCAGTTCGAGATCCGCATGGGCCTCGACCAGTTTGCGCGCAAAGTAGGCCGCCGTGGCAAGGTTGTCGACTTGTCGCGAGACCAGCGAAAAGGCAAACGCAGGACGCGCCAGGAACCGACCTTCGAGTGCCGCCGCCACGGTACCCGAGTACAGCACGTCGTCCCCCAGGTTGGCGCCCAGGTTGATGCCGGACACCACCATGTCCGCTTCGCGCTCGAGCAAGCCGTTGAGGCCCAGGTGCACGCAATCGGTCGGCGTGCCATTGACGCTGATAAAGCCGTTGGCCAGCGTGTGCGGGTGTAACGGACGGTCGAGCGTGAGCGAACTGCTCGCGCCGCTTTTGTCCTGGTCCGGGGCAATCACCACGCACTCGGTGTAATCCGCCAGCGCAGCATAAAGCGCGGCGAGTCCGGGTGCGGTTACCCCGTCGTCGTTAGAAATCAGAATACGCATGGGCTGTCCGTCTGCCCCACCGGCACCAGATCAACAAGCTCGCGCACCAATACGGTGGCGAAGCATCCGGCCGGCAGGACGAATTCCAGTTGGAGAATGTCCAGCGAGGGATAATGCCACGTCAACCCGGCAATGGGCAGCCGCAGGATGCGACGTTCGTGGCTCATTCCGGCGTTGATCAACCAATCGCGAAGGTCTGCTTCGCGTGCGGCGATCGCCTGCTCCAGTTCATGGACAACGCCCGTGGCCGGCGAGTCACCTTCGCCCCACTGCGGACCGGTCGGGTGCAGATCGAGAATCGCCAGACGCGGGTCGCTGCACTCGGCAACACCTGCCGGAAAGAAGCTGCGGCTATCGGTGAATGCCAACAGATCGCCAACCTGTGCGCGCTGCCAGGAACCGTCGGCGACACGCGCGGCCAACACCTGGTTGAACAGGAAACTGCGGGCGGTCGAAAGCAGGCGCGAACGCACGTTGCGCTGCTCCGGCAACGCCTTGCGCGCGGCCCAGGCACGGGCATCGACCACGTTGCCGCCGTCATACCCAAAGCGTTGGGCACCGAAATAATTGGGGATGCCTTGCTTGGCGATCAGCTGCAGGCGCTCTTCAATGGCGGCCTTGTCGCCAGCGAACTGCGTCAGGCGCAATGTGAAGCCGTTGGCCGAGTGGGCGCCCCGTTGCAGCTTGCGTTTATGCCGGCTGGTCTTGAGGATTTTCAGCGTATCGTTTTCTGCCGCGGACAGATCCGGATCGGCCTTGCCCGGCAGTTGTACGCTGAACCACTGGCGCGTCAGCGCCTGGCGGTCCTTGAGCCCGGCGTAGCTGACAGTACGCAATGGCACCCCGGCTGCCTTGGCGATTCGACGTGCCGCCTCTTCAGTGTTCAGACCGCGTTTTTCCACCCAGATCCACAGGTGTTCGCCGTCACCGCTCAAGGGAATATCAAGGACTTCGTCGACCTGGAAATCTTCCGCGATGGCTTTCAGTACGGCGCTGCCGAGCGGTTCACCATAGGCCCGCGGGCCGAGCAATTGCAGTTCGTTCATGCGCGCAGCAACAAGGCAACGGAATGCACGGCAATGCCCTCTTCGCGTCCGACAAAGCCGAGCTTTTCGGTGGTGGTAGCTTTCACGTTCACTTGATCCAACTCAACTTGAAGATCCGCGGCAATCAGCGCGCGCATCGATTCGATATGCGGGGCCATTTTCGGCGCCTGGGCGACGATGGTGTTGTCGACGTTACCGACTTTCCAGCCCTTGGCGTGGATCAACGCGACGACATGACGCAACAGCACTCGGCTGTCGGCGCCCTTGAATTTTGGGTCGGTGTCCGGGAAATGCTTGCCGATGTCACCCAGCGCAGCAGCGCCGAGCAAAGCATCGCTCAAGGCGTGCAGCAGGACGTCACCGTCGGAGTGAGCGAGCAGCCCGAAGCCGTGTGCAATGCGCACGCCGCCCAGAGTGATGAAATCGCCTTCAGCGAAACGGTGCACATCATAGCCGTGGCCAATACGCATAAAAAAACGCCCCGAATTTTGTCAGGGCGTGATTCTACCTGCATTAGGCACCTAGAGCATGCGCGTGATGCCGCAAGTGTTCATCGATGAAACTGGCGATGAAGAAATAGCTGTGGTCATAGCCCGGTTGCAGGCGCAACGTCAGCGGATGACCGGCCAGTTTAGCCGCCTGTTGCAAGGCTTCGGGCATCAACTGATTGGCGAGGAAATCGTCGCGATCGCCTTGATCAACCAACAGCGGCAGCTTTTCATCGGCCTCGGCAATCAGGGCGCAGGCATCCCACTCGCGCCATTTCGAACGGTCTTCTCCGAGATAGCGGGAAAAGGCTTTCTGCCCCCACGGGCAATCCATCGGATTGTTGATCGGCGAGAACGCCGATACCGACAGATAACGCCCCGGATTGCGCAAGGCACAGACCAGCGCACCGTGGCCACCCATGGAGTGACCGCTGATGCCGCGCTTGTCCGACGCCGGGAAATGCGCTTCGACCAATGCCGGCAATTCCTGCACGACATAGTCATGCATCCGATAGTGCCGCGACCAGGGTTCCTGGGTGGCGTTCAAGTAGAACCCGGCGCCGAGGCCGAAGTCCCAGGCACCATCCGGATCACCCGGCACGTCGGGGCCACGGGGGCTGGTGTCCGGCGCGACGATGATCAGCCCCAATTCGGCGGCCATGCGCATCGCGCCGGCCTTCTGCATGAAGTTCTCGTCGGTGCAGGTCAGGCCGGACAACCAGTACAGCACCGGCAATTTGCCGCCCTGCTCCGCCTGTGGCGGCAGGTACACGGCGAACACCATGTCGCAGCCGAGCACGTCGGAACGGTGCCGATAGCGTTTATGCCAGCCGCCGAAGCTTTTCTGGCAGGAAATATTTTCCAGGCTCATGGCAGACCTCAGAAATGAATGACGGAGCGGATGCTTTTTCCTTCATGCATCAGGTCGAACGCCTTGTTGATATCTTCCAGACCCATGGTGTGGGTGATGAAAGTATCCAGCGGGATTTCACCGGTTTCGGCCATTTCCACGTAGCTTGGCAACTCGGTACGGCCGCGCACACCGCCGAACGCCGAACCGCGCCAGACGCGACCGGTGACCAGCTGGAACGGGCGGGTAGCGATTTCCTGACCGGCACCGGCGACACCGATGATCACCGACTCGCCCCAGCCTTTGTGGCAGCACTCAAGGGCGGCACGCATCAATTGAACGTTGCCGATGCACTCGAAGGAAAAGTCGACGCCGCCATCGGTCATGTCGACGATGACTTCCTGGATCGGACGGTCGAAGTCTTTCGGGTTTACGCAATCGGTTGCACCCAGCTGTTTGGCGATCTCGAATTTGGCCGGGTTGATGTCGATGGCGATGATCCGCGCAGCCTTGGCTTTGACAGCGCCGATGACGGCTGACAGACCGATGCCGCCGAGGCCGAAAATGGCCACGGTATCACCTGGTTTCACCTTGGCGGTATTGAGCACGGCGCCGATACCGGTGGTGACACCACAGCCCAGCAGACAGACTTTTTCCAGTGGCGCTTCCTTGGCAATTTTCGCTACGGAAATTTCTGGCAGCACGGTGTACTCGGAGAATGTCGAAGTACCCATGTAGTGGAAAATCGGCTGTCCCTTGTAGGAAAAACGCGATGTGCCATCTGGCATCAGGCCTTTGCCCTGGGTCGCACGAATCGCCTGGCAGAGGTTGGTTTTGCCCGACAGGCAGAATTTGCACTGACGGCATTCCGGGGTGTACAGCGGGATCACATGATCGCCCACCGCCACCGAGGTTACGCCTTCGCCGATCGCTTCGACGATCGCCCCACCTTCGTGACCGAGGATCGACGGGAAAATGCCTTCCGGGTCAGCGCCCGAGAGGGTGTAGGCATCGGTATGGCAGACACCGGAAGCCACCACGCGCAGCAACACTTCACCGGCCTTGGGCATGGCGACATCGACTTCAACGATCTCGAGGGGTTTCTTGGCCTCGAAGGCAACGGCGGCGCGCGACTTGATCATGGTGATTCTCCAGTGAATAAAAACGAGACTAAGAGTGTAATACAGCGCCTTACGGTGAATAATCAGGACAAAAGCAAAACATTATTGCTATACAGGGATAATCTTTGAATGTCTGACAGTCGCTGGGAAGGGATCGACGAATTCGTTGCCGTCGCCGAGTGCAGCCAGTTCACAGCTGCCGCTGAACGCCTGGGGGTTTCGTCCTCGCATATCAGTCGACAGATCGTACGCCTGGAAGAGCGCCTGCAAACCCGCCTGCTCTATCGCAGTACTCGCCGGGTCACGCTGACCGAGGCCGGGCAAACCTTTCTGCAACATTGTCAGCGTTTGCAGGATGGCCGCGAAGAGGCGCTGCGGGCGGTCGGTGACTTGACCAGCGAACCCAAGGGCATGTTGCGCATGACCTGTGCCGTGGCCTACGGCGAACGCTTCATCGTGCCGCTGGTGACTTGCTTCATGGGGCTTTATCCACAACTGCGGATCGACATCGAACTGAGCAATCGCCAACTCGACCTGGTGCATGAGGGCCTGGACCTGGCGATCCGACTGGGGCGCTTGCAGGACTCAAGACTGGTCGCCACCCGCCTCGCTCCGCGGCGCATGTTCCTCTGCGCGTCGCCTTCCTACCTGGAACGCTATGGTCGGCCCCACAGCTTGTCGGAACTGAGCCGGCACAATTGTCTCATTGGCAGTTCAGACCTCTGGCAACTGGAACAGAAGGGGCGGGAATTTTCCCAGCGGGTCCAGGGAAACTGGCGGTGCAACAGTGGGCAAGCGGTGCTGGATGCGGCGCTACAGGGCGTGGGGTTGTGTCAGCTGCCGGATTATTACGTGCTGGAGCATCTGAAAAGCGGCGCGTTGATTTCGTTGCTGGAGGCGCATCAACCACCCAATACGGCGGTGTGGGCGTTGTACCCACAGCAGCGGCATTTGTCGCCGAAGGTGCGCAAGTTGGTGGACTACTTGAAGGAAGGATTGGCTGAGCGGCCGGAGTATCAAGCCTAAGATCAAAAGATCGCAGCCTTCGGCAGCTCCTACATTGGAATGCGGCCTACTGTAGGAGCTGCCGCAGGCTGCGATCTTTTAGCGGCGGTTGGTCCAGCGCTGACGTAACCATTCGAGGTCTTCAGGACGCGTGACCTTGAGGTTATCGGATCGGCCTTCTATCAGGCGTGGCGCCGAACCGGCCCACTCCATGGCCGACGCTTCATCGGTGATCACTGCATCAGCCACCAGACTGTCCGCCAACGCCCGATGCAACGCCCCAAGGCGAAACATCTGCGGCGTGTAGGCCTGCCAGATCACACTGCGATCCACTGTCTCAACGACTCGACCGTGTTTATCGACCCGCTTGAGCGTATCTCGCGCCGGAACCGCCAGCAGCCCGCCCACCGGATCATCCGCCAACTCAGCCAGCAGTTTGTCCAGATCGTTACGACTCAGGTTTGGCCGTGCGGCATCGTGAACCAACACCCAATCCTCATCATCGGCACCTTGCGCATGCAAATGCAGCAACGCGTTGAGCACCGACCCGGAACGCTCGGCGCCACCCTCGACACGTGCAATACGCGAATCGCCGGCAAGCGTCAGGTTCGGCCAATAAGGATCATCAACAGCAAGACTGACCACCATACCCTTCAGGCAAGGATGATCGAGGAAACAGCCGAGGCTGTGTTCGAGAATAGTGCGCCCGCCCAGTTGCAAGTATTGCTTGGGACGGTCCGCGGCCATACGGGCACCGACGCCCGCGGCAGGAATCACGGCCCAGAAGGCCGGTAGCGTCTGGTTCATTGCGCCAACTGGTAAAGGGTTTCACCGTCCTTGACCATGCCCAACTCATGGCGAGCCCGTTCTTCAACGGTCTCCATGCCTTTCTTCAACTCGCTGACTTCCGCGTCCATCACCCGATTACGCTCCAGCAACGTCTGGTTCTCCGCCTGCTGATCCGCGATCTGCTGGGTCAGCTCGGCCACTTGCGCCAGACTGCCATTACCCACCCACAGGCGGTACTGCAGGCCAGCCAGCAACAGGAGCAAGACGAGAAACAACCAATTGGGACTGCGCATCGAATATCAGGTATCCAGTGAAAAAAGACAGCCATACCAAAACGTGAAGCTACTGATAGCACGAAGCCTGGAAAAACCAGGCTTGTGCTTTCAAGGCATCAGATTAGTGGCAAAAACGTCGCTATTGCGATTTTTCCGACACAATCCGGTGTCTTTTTTACCAGCTAACAATCAACCGCGGAATTCGCTGCGACCGTTGTACTTGGCTTTACCGTTCAACTGCTCTTCGATACGCAGCAGCTGGTTGTACTTGGAAACGCGATCGGAACGGCACAGGGAGCCGGTCTTGATCTGGCCAGCCGAAGTGCCCACGGCCAGGTCGGCAATGGTCGAATCTTCGGTTTCGCCCGAACGGTGCGAGATCACGGCGGTGTAACCGGCAGCCTTGGCCATCTGGATGGCTTCCAGGGTTTCGGTCAGGGTGCCGATCTGGTTGAACTTGATCAGGATCGAGTTGGCGATCTTTTTATCAATGCCCTCTTTCAGGATCTTGGTGTTGGTCACGAACAGGTCGTCGCCTACCAGTTGGGTCTTCTCGCCGATCTTGTCGGTGAGGATTTTCCAGCCAGCCCAGTCGGACTCGTCCAGGCCATCTTCGATCGAGATGATCGGGTAACGCTCGGTCAGGCCTTTCAGGTAGTCGGCGAAACCTTCAGCGGTGAACACCTGGCCTTCGCCGGACAGGTTGTACTTGCCGTCTTCGTAGAATTCGCTGGCTGCGCAGTCCAGGGCCAGGGTCACGTCGGTGCCCAGCTTGTAGCCGGCGTTGGCCACGGCTTCGGAGATCACTTTCAAAGCGTCTTCGTTGGAAGCCAGGTTTGGCGCGAAACCACCTTCGTCACCCACGGCAGTGCTCAGGCCACGGGCCTTCAGAACAGCCTTGAGGTGATGGAAAATCTCGGTGCCCATGCGCAGGCCTTCCGAGAAAGACTTGGCGCCAACTGGCTGCACCATGAATTCCTGGATGTCGACGTTGTTATCGGCGTGCTCGCCACCGTTGATGATGTTCATCATCGGAACCGGCATCGAGTAAACACCCGGGGTGCCGTTCAGGTTGGCGATGTGTGCGTACAGCGGCAGGTCCTGGTCCTGTGCTGCTGCCTTGGCCGCAGCCAGGGAAACGGCGAGGATCGCGTTGGCGCCCAGGGAACCTTTGTTTTCAGTACCGTCGAGCTTGATCATTGCCAGATCGAGCGCTTTCTGGTCGCTTGGGTCTGTGCCTTTGAGCAGGTCGCGGATCGGACCATTGATGTTGGCTACGGCCTTGAGTACGCCCTTGCCCAGGTAACGGCTCTTGTCGCCATCACGCAGCTCGAGCGCTTCACGCGAGCCAGTGGAAGCACCGGACGGCGCGCAAGCACTGCCGATGATGCCGTTGTCGAGAAGCACGTCCGCTTCCACGGTGGGATTGCCACGGGAGTCGAGAACTTCACGACCTTTGATGTCGACGATTTTAGCCATTGTTGTAAACACTCCAAAGTTGACGAAAACGCTCGTACTGATCGATTTATAACTTGTGGGTCACATTGTTACATAAGACCGGCTTGCTGATGGCGCTCTCTCGGGCGCCATCGCGAGCAAGCTCGGCTCCTACAAGGAGAAATGAGGATTACGCGGTTTCTACCGTCGGAAAACTCTTCACCAGATCGTCCAGCGCTTTGAGCTGGGCCAGGAATGGCTCCAGTTTGTCCAGACGCAAGGCGCAAGGGCCGTCGCATTTGGCGTTGTCCGGGTCCGGATGGGCTTCGAGGAACAGACCCGCCAAGGACTGGCTCATGCCGGCCTTCGCCAGGTCGAGAACCTGGGCGCGACGGCCACCGGCGGAATCGGCGCGACCGCCAGGCATTTGCAGCGCGTGGGTCACGTCGAAGAACACCGGGTACTCGAACTGCTTCATGATGCCGAAGCCGAGCATGTCGACGACCAGGTTGTTGTAGCCGAAGCTCGAACCACGCTCGCAGAGGATCAACTGATCGTTACCCGCCTCCACGCACTTGTCCAGGATGTGTTTCATTTCCTGAGGCGCGAGGAACTGGGCTTTCTTGATGTTGATCACCGCGCCGGTCTTGGCCATCGCGACCACCAGGTCGGTCTGGCGCGACAGGAAGGCCGGCAGCTGGATGATTTCGCAGACTTCAGCGACGACCGCGGCCTGCTCGGGCTCGTGGACGTCGGTGATGATCGGCACGCCGAAGGCTTGCTTGATGTCCTGAAAAATCCGCATGCCCTCTTCTAGACCAGGGCCACGGTAAGAGGTCACGGAGGAACGGTTGGCCTTGTCGAAGCTTGCCTTGAACACGTAAGGGATACCCAGTTTCTGGGTAACCTTCACGTACTCTTCGCAGACCTGCATCGCCATGTCACGGCTTTCCAGCACGTTCATGCCACCGAACAGAACCATTGGCTTGTCGTTGGCAATCTCGATATCGCCTACGCGGATGATCTTCTGCGCCATGAGGTTCAAGCCTTCTTCTGGTGTTGAGCCAACGCTGCCTTGACGAAACCGCTGAACAACGGGTGACCGTCGCGAGGCGTCGAGGTGAACTCAGGGTGGAACTGGCAAGCGACGAACCAAGGATGATCCGGTGCTTCAACCACTTCGACCAGCGCGCCATCACCGGAACGACCGGAGATTTTCAGGCCGGCTTCGATGATCTGCGGCAGCAGGTTGTTGTTCACTTCGTAGCGATGACGGTGACGCTCGACGATCACGTCTTTGCCGTAGCAGCCATGAACCAGGGAACCCGGCTCCAGCAGGCAATCCTGCGCGCCGAGGCGCATGGTGCCGCCCAGGTCTGACGTTTCGGTACGGGTTTCGACCGCGCCGGTGGCATCTTCCCACTCAGTGATCAGACCCACGACCGGATGGCCGCTGGCACGATCGAACTCGGTGGAGTTGGCGTCTTTCCAGCCCAGCACGTTACGAGCGAACTCGATCACGGCCACTTGCATGCCCAGGCAGATACCCAGGTACGGAACCTTGTTTTCGCGAGCGTATTGAACGGCAGTGATCTTGCCTTCCACGCCACGCAGACCGAAGCCGCCAGGCACCAGGATTGCGTCGACGCCTTCCAGCAGCGCGGTGCCCTGGTTTTCGATGTCTTCGGAATCGATGTAGCGCAGGTTGACCTTGGTGCGGTTGCTGATACCGGCGTGGCTCATCGCTTCGATCAGCGACTTGTACGCGTCCAGCAGCTCCATGTACTTGCCGACCATTGCGATGGTGACTTCGTGCTCAGGGTTGAGCTTGGCGTCGACCACGGCTTCCCATTCGGACAGGTCGGCACCGCCGCATTGCAGGCCGAAACGCTCGACGACGAAATCGTCCAGACCCTGGGAATGCAGGATGCCCGGGATCTTGTAGATGGTGTCGGCGTCTTCCAGGGCAATCACCGCACGTTCTTCAACGTTGGTGAATTGCGCGATCTTGCGACGCGACGACACATCGATCGGGTGGTCGGAACGGCACACCAGCACGTCTGGTTGCAGGCCGATGGAGCGCAGCTCCTTGACCGAGTGCTGGGTTGGCTTGGTTTTGGTTTCGCCGGCAGTGGCGATGTACGGCACCAGCGTCAGGTGCATCAGCATCGCGCGCTTGGCGCCGACTTCGAAACGCAACTGACGGATGGCTTCGAGGAACGGTTGCGATTCGATGTCACCCACGGTGCCACCAATCTCGACCATCGCCACGTCGGCATCGCCGGCACCCTTGATGATGCGGCGCTTGATTTCGTCGGTGATGTGCGGAATCACCTGGATAGTTGCACCCAGGTAGTCACCACGGCGCTCTTTGCGCAGCACGTGTTCGTAGACACGGCCGGTGGTGAAGTTGTTGTTCTGGGTCATGGTCGTGCGGATGAACCGCTCGTAGTGGCCCAGGTCCAGGTCGGTCTCGGCGCCGTCGTGGGTGACGAACACTTCACCGTGCTGGAACGGGCTCATGGTGCCCGGGTCGACGTTGATGTACGGGTCCAGCTTCAGCATGGTGACCTTAAGTCCCCGCGCCTCCAGGATGGCCGCCAATGATGCCGATGCAATGCCTTTCCCCAATGAAGAAACAACACCGCCCGTGACGAATATGTAGCGCGTCATGAAAAACCCTAGAAGTCTGCGTTAAAGCGGTCCGAGCCGCCGGGGAAAGCGAAGGAAGGCCGAAGCCCCCGATCACCTGCATTAATCACAGTGCACCTTTCAAAAAAACCGCCGCGTTGGGACAGACCGGGAAATGAAACACCGGTTCGTTGCTCGCTACACATTTTTTGGAATCGCCCAGCAAAGACTGCTTGGTAATCGGCAACTCCTGCAATTCAGGCGAATCCACAGAAGTTGTATCAAGAAGGGAGCGTAGTCTACCGGAAAGCCCCTTTCAGCTCAAACCTTGATCTTCGCCTGGCGGTTGCCAATGTAAATGCCAGTCACCCTGCGCACTGCCGTCCAACCCCGGCAGGTTCGCCACCGCCAGCAATTGCTCGCCCTTGTACAGCAGCGGCAATCTGCCACGCACGAACAGCGGCACCCCACGTTCGTTGAGCAAACGCTTCAAGTCGCGACGGCCGCGGCTGGGTAATTCCATCACTTCTCCCCCTTCACGATAGCGGATCTGCAATTGGCCATCGGGGATTTGCCCATTCAACGTGAGCACACCGTTGTCGGGCAACGCCAGCGCCTGCGCGGGTTCCAGCCATGCTCCAACCACTGGCGCGGCGCGTAACCAGCTACCGGATAACCACCAGATTCGCCCACCCGCCCGATGCAATTCGCCATCGGCCAGGCGCCAGATTGGCCGGGCGTCGCCGGTGGCATCGCGCAAATCGACCCAACCCGACCAATGGTCACTATCCGGCAGTCGGGTCAGTGGTTCGAGCCAATGGCTGAGCGCATTGCGCTGGCGAGCGGCGGAGAGTTTTTCCAGGGGTGCCAGCTCCAGCGACGGCAGACCCAGCCAATTGAATGCACTGACCGTCCTGGCCTGGCTCAAGTCAATGTGTGCCAGCTCGTCGAGCAATTCCTGCGCCTCGCTCAAATGCGCAGCACTGCGAGCCATGGTCGCCAGCGCTTGCGGCCAGCGTGCGGTCAATGTCGGGAACACCTGATGACGCAGGTAATTGCGGGAGAATTGCCGGTCCTGGTTGGAAGGATCCTCGATCCAGCTCAGCTTGTGTTCCGATGCATAGGCCTCAAGCTCGGCGCGGGTAGCCTCGAGCAAGGGCCGCAACAGATGCCCTTTACCCAGCGGGCGCTGGCGTGGCATCCCTGACAATCCCCTGACGCCGGCCCCACGCAACAGGCGAAACAGCAAGGTTTCCGCCTGATCGTCACGGTGCTGGGCCGTCAGCAGCACTTCATTGGCTTGAGTGGCCTCGATGAACGCCGCATAACGCGCATCGCGGGCGGCTCGCTCAAGACTGGCGCCGGGTTGCACCCGGACGCGAATGACCTGTAACGGCACTCCCAGTGATTCACACACCGACCGGCAATGTTCCGGCCACGCGTCAGCCGCAGCCTGAAGGCCGTGATGGACATGGATGGCGCTCAGCGCCGGCAGGGGTTCGGTTTTTGCGAGGTGTGCGAGAAGGTGTAGGAGGACGGTGGAGTCGAGACCACCGGAGAAGGCGATGTGCCAGGTTGTGGCGTTGCGCCAGGGTGCAAGTTGCTTGAGAAGTGTTGCGCCAAGAGTCATGAACACACCAAAAACCTGTAGGAGCCGAGCTTGCTCGCGATGAACGATAACGCGGTCGGTCAGTTAAACCGAGGCGCCCCTATCGCGGGCAAGCCTTGCTCCTACAGGGATGTAGGAGCGCTCTATCAGAGACCGTAGCTCATCAGACGCTCGTAACGACGGTCCAGCAACGCCTTGTGGTCGAACTTTTTCAGCATCGCCAGTTGCGAGCTCAGCTCGGCACGGATCGAGGCAGCCGCAGCTGCAGGATCACGGTGCGCACCGCCCAACGGCTCGCCGATCACTTTGTCGACGATGCCCAGGCCTTTGAGGCGCTCGGCGGTGATGCCCATGGCTTCAGCGGCGTCCGGTGCTTTCTCGGCGGTTTTCCACAGGATCGATGCGCAACCTTCCGGGGAGATCACCGCGTAGGTCGAGTACTGCAGCATGTTCAGCTGATCGCAAACACCGATCGCCAGCGCACCACCGGAACCACCTTCACCGATCACGGTGGCGATGATTGGGGTTTTCAGGCGAGCCATCACGCGCAGGTTCCAGGCGATCGCTTCGCTCTGGTTGCGCTCTTCCGCGTCGATACCCGGGTAAGCGCCCGGGGTGTCGATGAAGGTCAGGATCGGCATTTTGAAACGCTCAGCCATTTCCATCAGGCGGCACGCCTTGCGGTAGCCTTCCGGACGCGGCATGCCGAAGTTACGACGAACCTTTTCGCGCACTTCGCGGCCTTTCTGGTGACCGATCACCATCACTGGCGCATCGTCCAGGCGGGCAATACCACCAACGATGGCGGCGTCGTCGGAGAAGTGACGGTCACCATGCAGCTCGTCGAACTCGGTGAAGATGTGTTCGATGTAGTCCAGGGTATATGGACGCTTCGGGTGACGCGCCAGACGCGCGATCTGCCAGCTGGTCAGCTTGCCGAAGATGTCTTCGGTCAGCGTGCTGCTCTTGTCCTGCAGGCGGGAAATCTCATCGCCGATATTCAGCGAATTGTCATTACCGACCAAGCGCAACTCTTCGATCTTGGCTTGCAGGTCGGCGATCGGCTGTTCGAAATCCAGAAAATTCGGGTTCATAGGCGTCCGTCTTGGGTCGGCGTCCAAGGGAGCTTGGGCCGGCCGATTGTCTATTCGCGCCCTACCATAAGGGAGAGGCGCGTTCAGGTCGAGATTAAAAATTCTGGTCAAGCTCAGGGCTGCGTAATCTCACCCTGACCTTAACGGTATTGGAGGAAGACGTTGTCTCGCCCGAACTGGTCACGCAGGGCTTGAATCAACGCATCCGCCGGGTCGATTCGCCAGCCTTCGCCGAACTGCAGCAAGGCTTTTGCATCGGGACTGGTGTAGTCCATGGTGATCGGGCACGCACCGCGGTGACGCTTCAACAGTTCCCCCAGCCAGCGTAGCTGATCGCCTTTGAGATCCTTGGCATGCAGCTTCAGGCGCAGGCTTTCGGCCAGGTTGGTGCGCGCATCTTCCATGCTCATCACCCGCTTGACCCGCAACCGCAGGCCGCCGGAGAAGTCGTCGTTGCTGACTTCGCCTTCGACCACCACCATCGCATCGGTCTGCAACAGCGATTGCGCGGAATGGAACGCATCGGCGAACAGCGACGCTTCGATCCGCCCCGAACGGTCGTCGAGGGTGATGAAGCCCATCTTGTCGCCCTTTTTGTTCTTCATCACCCGCAGGGCGATGATCATGCCGGCAACGGTCTGGGTGTCGCGCGCCGGCTTGAGGTCGATGATGCGCTGACGGGCGAAACGGCGGATTTCGCCTTCGTATTCGTCGATCGGGTGACCGGTCAGGTACAGGCCCAGGGTGTCTTTCTCGCCCTTGAGCCGTTCCTTGAGGGTCAGCTCCTTGGCCTTGCGATGATTGGCGTAGACGTCGGCGTCTTCCTCCACGAACAGCCCGCCAAACAGGTCGGCATGGCCGCTGTCGCGGGTCCGGGCGGTTTGTTCGGCCGCCTTGATCGCCTCTTCCATCGCGGTCAGCAATACCGCGCGGTTGCGGTCGATATTGGCCTGATAGGCTTTCGGTTCGTCGTGGAAATACGGCCCCAGGCGATCCAGCGCACCGCTGCGGATCAAGCCATCGAGGGTACGTTTGTTGATGCGCTTGAGGTCGACACGGGCGCAGAAATCGAACAGATCCTCGAACGGCCCGGCCAGGCGCGCCTCGGTAATCGCCTCGACCGGTCCTTCACCCACACCCTTGATCGCGCCGAGGCCATAAATGATCCGGCCTTCGTCATTCACCGTGAACTTGAACTCAGAGGTATTCACATCCGGCGCGTCGAGACGCAGCTTCATGGTGCGAATTTCTTCGATCAAGGTCACGACCTTGTCGGTGTTGTGCATATCCGCCGACAGTACCGCGGCCATGAACGGCGCTGGATAGTGCGTTTTCAGCCACGCGGTCTGGTACGACACCAGGCCATAAGCCGCGGAGTGCGACTTGTTGAAGCCGTAACCGGCGAATTTCTCTACCAGGTCGAAAATGTTACCGGCAAGGTCGGCTTCGATATTGTTGGTCTTGCAACCTTCAATGAAACCGCCGCGCTGCTTGGCCATTTCTTCCGGCTTTTTCTTACCCATGGCTCGACGCAGCATGTCCGCACCGCCGAGGGTGTAACCGGCCATGACCTGGGCAATCTGCATCACCTGTTCCTGGTACAGGATGATGCCGTAAGTCGGCGCCAGCACCGGCTTGAGACCTTCGTACTGGTAGTCCGAGTGCGGGTACGCGAGTTCGGCGCGGCCGTGTTTACGATTGATGAAGTCGTCAACCATGCCTGATTGCAACGGGCCCGGACGGAACAGGGCCACCAGTGCGATCAAGTCTTCCAGGCAGTCGGGCTTGAGCTTTTTGATCAGCTCTTTCATGCCGCGCGATTCAAGCTGGAACACCGCCGTGGTTTCGGCTTTTTGCAGCAGTGTGTAAGTCGGCTTGTCGTCCAGCGGGATGAACGCGATGTCGAGCGGTGGCTCATTGACCTTGGCGCGGTCGCGGTTAATCGTTTTCAGCGCCCAGTCGATGACCGTCAGGGTCCGCAGGCCGAGGAAGTCGAACTTCACCAGACCGGCCGCTTCAACGTCGTCCTTGTCGAACTGGGTTACCAGGCCATCGCCCGCTTCGTCACAATAGATCGGCGAGAAATCGGTCAGCTTGGTCGGCGCGATGACCACGCCACCGGCGTGTTTGCCGACGTTACGCACAACGCCTTCGAGCTTGCGCGCCATTTCCCAGATTTCCGCGGCTTCTTCATCCACCTTGATGAAGTCACGCAGGATCTCTTCCTGTTCGTAGGCCTTTTCCAGGGTCATGCCGACTTCGAACGGAATCATCTTCGACAGGCGATCCGCCAGGCCATAGGACTTGCCCTGCACCCGCGCCACGTCACGGACCACAGCCTTGGCCGCCATGGAACCGAAGGTGATGATCTGGCTTACCGCGTTGCGACCGTATTTCTCGGCCACGTAGTCGATCACCCGATCGCGACCGTCCATGCAGAAGTCGACGTCGAAGTCGGGCATGGAGACCCGTTCCGGGTTCAGGAACCGTTCGAACAGCAGGTCATATTCCAGCGGGTCGAGGTCGGTGATCTTCTGCACGTAGGCCACCAGCGATCCGGCACCCGACCCCCGGCCAGGCCCTACCGGCACGCCGTTACTCTTGGCCCACTGGATAAAGTCCATCACGATCAGGAAGTAACCGGGGAAGCCCATCTGGATGATGATATCCAGTTCGAAATTCAGCCGGTCGACATAGACCTGACGCTTGGCTTCGTAGTCCTCAGTGGTGTCCTTGGGCAGCAGAACGGCAAGACGTTCTTCCAGACCTTCGAACGAAACCTTGCGAAAATACTCATCGATGGTCATGCCATCGGGGATCGGAAAGTTGGGCAGGAAGTGCGTGCCCAGCTTGACGTCGATGTTGCAGCGCTTGGCGATCTCTACGGTGTTTTCCAGCGCCTCTGGAATGTCGCTGAACAGCTCAGCCATTTCCTCGGCACTTTTGAGGTACTGCTGATCGCTGTAGTTCTTCGAACGACGCGGATCGTCAAGGGCCCGGCCCTCACCGATGCAAACGCGGGTTTCGTGTGCGGCGAAATCTTCCTGCTTGATGAAGCGCACGTCGTTGGTCGCGACCAGCGGTGCGCCGATTTTCTCTGCCAGCGCCACGGCGCCATGCAGTTGCTCTTCATCATTGGGGCGGTTGGTGCGCTGGATTTCCAGATAGAAACGGTCTGGAAACACCGCCATCCACTCGCGCGCCAGGGTTTCGGCTTCATCCGGGTTGCCGCTGAGCATGGCCTGGCCGATCTCGCCCTCTTTGGCCGCAGACAGCATGATCAGGCCGTCGCTGGCTTCTGCCACCCATTCGCGCTCGATGATGATCGCGCCATTGCGCTGGCCATCGATGAAACCGCGGGAAATCAACTCAGTGAGGTTGCGATAGCCCGCAGCGTTCATCACCAGCAGGCTGATCCGGCTCAGGGGGTTGTCCGGATCCTTGTTCGACAGCCACAGGTCGGCACCGCAGATCGGCTTGATCCCGGCACCCATGGCGTTTTTGTAGAATTTGACCAGGGAACACATGTTGTTCTGGTCAGTGACCGCTACGGCAGGCATGTTCATGCCGACCAGGGTCTTGACCAGCGGCTTGATCCGCACCAGACCGTCGACCAGGGAGTATTCAGTGTGCAGGCGTAGGTGAACGAATGAAGCCGGCATAGTGATCCTGTCTGTGAACGTGAAGACAACAAGGCCCGGATTGTACCGGGCCTTGGTAGAAAAAATCAGCCTTGCGACTAACTCTCGATGAAGCTTTCCCGTGCTTCGTAAGCGAGGCGCACAGGGGCAAACGAACGTCGGTGAATCGGCGTTGGCCCAAGGCGGGCGAGCGCTTCCAGATGAACGGGCGTCGGGTAGCCTTTGTGGCCGCCGATGCCGTAACCCGGATAGATCAATTCGAAAGCAGACATTTCACGATCACGGCTGACCTTGGCCAAAATCGACGCTGCCGCGATGGCGGGGACCTTGCTGTCGCCTTTAACCACCGCTTCGGCGCGCATCGGCAATTTCGGACAACGGTTGCCGTCGATCATCGCCAGTTTCGGCTGGATGTGCAGCCCGGCGACCGCGCGCTGCATGGCCAGCATGGTGGCGTGGAGGATATTCAGCTCATCGATCTCTTCGACTTCCGCGCGGGCAATGCACCAGCTCAGGGCTTTTTCGCAGATTTCGTCGTAGAGCTTTTCGCGGCGGGCCTCGGTGAGTTTCTTCGAGTCGTTGAGACCGAGGATCGGGCGGTTCGGATCAAGAATCACCGCAGCCGTGACCACCGCGCCACAGAGCGGTCCACGACCCACTTCATCGACTCCGGCTACCAATTCTTCAACCTCCGCGACCAAGGTGAAATCCAGCCCCATCTGCATGCTTGTTTTACTCATTTTACCGGGTCGATCAGGTTCAGTACTGCATCCGCAGCCTGGTTGGAGGCATCCAGACGAAGGGTCCGGTGAATTTCATCAAAACCGCGGGTTTGCTCTTCGCCACCCTCGATCAGCGGCGACAAGGTCTGAGCCAGCGCTTCGACCGTGGCATCGTCCTGCAACAACTCAGGCACCAACAGGCGTTGGGCCAGCAGGTTCGGCAAGGACACGTAGGGGCTTTTCACCATGCGCTTGAGAATCCAGAACGTCAGCGGTGCCAGGCGATAGGCAACTACCATCGGCCGCTTGTACAACAAGGCTTCTAGCGTTGCTGTACCGGAGGCAATCAGCACGGCGTTGCATGCCGCCAAAGCCAGATGGGACTTGCCGTCGAGCAAGGTCAGCGGCAAATCGCGACCGGCCAACAGTTCTTCAAGCTGTGCCCGGCGCTGTGGGTTGGCACAAGGCACTACAAATCGCACACCGGGGCGCAGCGCCCGTAGGCGTTGGGCCGTATCGAGAAACAATGCACCGAGACGGCCGACTTCGCCGCCACGACTGCCGGGCATCAGCGCAACCAACGGCCCGTCAGGCAATCCCAGCTCGGCCCGCGCAGCAGCGCGGTCGGCTTCCAGCGGAATGGCATCGGCCAAGGTGTGCCCGACAAACCGCACAGGCACACCCTTTTCTTCGTAGAATTTCGCTTCGAACGGGAACAGCGTGAGCATCAGGTCGCAACCTTCGCGAATCTTCAGCACGCGCTTCTGCCGCCAGGCCCAGACCGACGGGCTGACGTAATGCACGGTCTTGATCCCGGCCTGACGCAGCTTGAGTTCGATATTGAGGTTGAAGTCCGGGGCGTCGATACCGATGAACACGTCCGGCTTCTCGGCGATCAGGTCGGCCACCAGCTTTTTGCGGCGCGCCAGTAATTCTCGCAAACGGCCCAGCACTTCCACCAGGCCCATGACCGACAGGCGTTCCATGGGGAAATAGGACGTCAGGCCTTGAGCCTGCATTAACGGGCCGCCGACACCGATGAACTCGACCGCCGGATGGCGCGCCTTGAGCGCGCGCATCAGACCCGCGCCCAGAATGTCGCCGGAAGCCTCGCCCGCCACCAGCGCAATTCGCAGATTGGCCATGATTAGCGGGTGATGCCGCGGGTCGAGGACTGTATGGAGTCGCGGAACACCGCCACTTCCGGGAACTGAGCGGAGGATTCGGCCAATTCGGCGAGCGCTTGCTCAACCGTGAGACCCTGGCGATAGACCACCTTGTAGGCACGACGCAGGGCGTGGATCGCATCTTCACTGAAACCGCGACGGCGCATGCCTTCGAAGTTCATGCTGCGGGCTTCGGCCGGGTTGCCGAACACCGTGACATAGGCCGGGACGTCCTTGCCAATCGCCGTACCCATGCCGGAAAAGCTGTGGGCGCCGATGTTGCAATACTGGTGAACCAGGGTAAAACCGGACAGGATCGCCCAGTCTTCCACGTGCACGTGGCCGGCCAGCGCCGTGTTGTTGACCAGGATGCAGTGGTTGCCGATGACGCTGTCGTGACCGATGTGGGCGTAGGCCATGATCAGGTTGTGATCGCCCAGGGTCGTTTCCGAACGGTCCTGAATGGTCCCACGGTGAATCGTCACGCCTTCACGGATGACGTTGTAGTCACCCATCACCAGGCGGGTTTCCTCGCCTTTGTATTTCAGATCGGGCGTGTCCTCACCTACCGAGGAAAACTGGTAGATACGGTTGTGCTTACCGATTCGGGTCGGGCCCTTGAGAATCACATGCGGCCCGATCACGGTCCCCTCGCCGATTTCCACACCTGCGCCGATGATCGACCACGGGCCGACCTCGACGCCGTCAGCCAGAACGGCCGTCGGATCGATGATTGCGCGAGGGTCGATCAAACTCATAGTTTGCGTTCCGCGCAGATGATTTCAGCGGAGCAGACCGGCTTGCCATCGACCGAAGCCTGGCACTCGAACTTCCAGATCTGCCGCTTGCAGCTGATGAACTTCGCTTCAAGGATCAGCTGATCGCCCGGCAGTACAGGCTGGCGGAAGCGCAGCTTGTCGGAGCCGACGAAGTAATAAAGGGTGCCATCGGCCGGTTTCACGTCGAGCATTTTGAAACCAAGGATCCCGGCAGCCTGAGCCATCGCTTCGATGATCAGTACGCCCGGCATGATTGGATGCGCAGGAAAGTGACCATTGAAGAACGGCTCGTTGATGCTGACATTCTTGTAGGCGCGAATGCGCTTGCCTTCCACATCCAGATCCACGACCCGGTCCACAAGCAGGAACGGGTAACGGTGAGGCAGGTATTCGCGAATCTCGTTGATGTCCATCATTTCGGGGGGAAGCCTATGTAAAGATTGGGAGCGCGCGACCGACGCACACTCCGCTAGCAAATCAAGGACGCAGTCTAGCGGCTGTGCACACTTGATATGGAAATGGTATCAGCCATCTGATGAAGCATTACCGCCAGGGGTCACTTCCCCTGTTTGCTTTTCCAGCTGTCGCAGACGCCGCGCGATGTCATCGAGCTGACGGATACGTGCCGCGCTTTTGCGCCATTCGGCGGCTGGCTGCATCGCCGTACCGGAAGAATAGGCACCCGGCTCGGTAATCGAGTGGGTCACCATGGTCATACCAGTGATGAAAACGTTGTCGCAAATATCGATATGCCCCACCAGCCCTACGCCACCGGCGAGCATGCAGTGCTTGCCGATTTTGGTGCTGCCGGAGATCCCCACGCAGGCCGCCATGGCGGTGTGATCACCTACCTGAACGTTGTGGGCGATCTGAATCTGGTTGTCGAGCTTCACGCCGTTACCAATGACGGTATCGGCCAGCGCACCGCGGTCGATGGCGGTGTTAACGCCAATTTCCACGTCGTCGCCGACCAGCACACCACCGATCTGGGCGATTTTTTGCCAAATGCCTTTCTCGTTGGCAAAGCCAAAGCCTTCACCACCGAGCACGGCACCGGACTGAATCACCACCCGCTTGCCGACGCGCACGTCGTGATACAGCGTGACGCGCGGTG
The DNA here is from genome assembly GCF_059716155.1 of Pseudomonas sp. LBUM1649. Lineage (NCBI taxonomy): Bacteria > Pseudomonadati > Pseudomonadota > Gammaproteobacteria > Pseudomonadales > Pseudomonadaceae > Pseudomonas > Pseudomonas sp. LBUM1649. The sequence continues at coordinate 1,240,055 of NZ_CP166807.1, read as the reverse complement.
CAAGCCAGCCACCCTCGCCAACGACGCTACGGGCGCCAATGAAGCAGTGCGCACCCACGGTCGTACCGGCAGCAATATGCGCCCCGCTTTCGATGACCGCAAATGCACCGATACTCGCAGCTGGATCGACCACCGCATCCGCTGCAATCACTGCCGTAGGATGCACCCCGGCTGCCGCTTTGGGCTTGGGATCGAACAGGTGGGAAATACGCGCGTAAGCAGCATAAGGATCAGGCACCACCAACGCATCGCCGGCAAAACCTTCGGCGTCAGCGGCTTTGAGCAACAACGCTGCCGCCTGACTGCCTGCCAGGTATTTCCGGTATTGGGGGTTTGCGAGAAAGCTCAACTGAGCTGGGCCAGCCTCCTGCAAGGTGGCTAGCCCAGTAATTGCTTTCTCCGGGTCACCACGTAGCGTGGCGCCGAGGAACTCGGCCAACTGGCCGAGCTTAATGGTCACGGTCATGGATTACTTCAGCTGATTCATGCGCTCGATAACCTGGCGCGTGATGTCGTACTGAGGCTTGACATCAATCACTGCACCACGCTCGAAGACCAGGTCAAAAGCACCTTTCTTGATGACTTCTTCCACAGCGCTGTCCAGTTTCGGCTTGAGCTGCTTGAGCATTTCACGGTCGGCAACGGCTTTGGCTTCGTTCAGCTCCTTGGACTGGAACTGGAAGTCACGAGCCTTTTGCTTGAACTCAAGCTCCAGACGCTCACGCTCGCCTTGCTGCATTTTGTCGCCACCGGCCATCAGGCGATCCTGGATGCCCTTGGCGCTGCTTTCCAGCGTCTTGAGCTTGCTCAGCTGAGGACCGAATTTCTTCTCGGCATCCACGGCGTATTTCTTGGCCGCGTCGGATTCCAGCAGGGCCATCTGATAGTTCAGAACAGCGATTTTCATGTCGGCAAATGCCGGACCTGCTACCAGTACGGAAGCCAGGAGAACCAATTGAGTCAACTTACGCACGATGCACTCCTACAAAATCCATTGTCGTTATCTTGGGTCAGACGCTTAGAACGTCTGGCCGAGGGAGAATTGGAACACTTGAGTTTCAGCCTCATCCGGTTTCTTGACTGGCACGGCCAGCGCAAAACTCAGAGGACCCAGTGCGGTGACCCAGGTCACACCCACACCGACGGAACTGGCCATATTGCTCAGGCTGATGTCGTTGCACTTGGTGTTGGACTTCGAGCCATCGGCGTTCACAGTATCCGAGCACGATGAATCGAATACGTTACCCACATCCCAGAATACCGAAGTGCGCAGGGAACGCTGGTCCTTGACGAACGGCAGAGGGAACAGGACTTCCACACCACCCTGGATCAGCACGTTACCACCGAACGGCAGCGGATCCTGATCCGGGTCGAGCGCAGTGCCAGGGTTTTTGCCGGTACTTGGCGTACTGCGAGGACCCAGGGTGCTGTCCTTGAAGCCACGAACCGAGTTGAAACCACCAGCATAGTAGTTTTCATAGAATGGCAAGCCATCGGTCGAACCGTAACCATCGCCATAACCCAATTCGGTATGCAGGCGCATGGTGTAGTTGTCGCTCAACGGCTGGAACAACTGGCCACGGTAGTCGAGCTTGAAGAACGACAGGTCGCTGCCCGGTGTCGTGGTTTCCAGCACGAGGCTCTGGGAATGGCCACGGGTCGCCAGTACACCCTTGTTCAAGGTGGACTCGGACCAACCGGCCGAAGCCTTGAAGTTCAGGTACTTATCGCCTTCCTTGTTAACGAAGTCGAAGATTTCGTCAACGGTATACACACCCGTTTTGATCTCGTCCTGCTGGGCCGTCAGGCCGAAGGTCAGGCGCGAAGTCTCGCTGATCGGGTAGCCGACGCTCACGCCTGCACCCAGGCTGTCCACGGCATAGCTGGCAACGTCGACGTCGAGGTCGTCGTAGTCAGTTGTACGATAGAACGCGTTGTAACCCAGGCTCACGCCATCGGCAGTCCAGTAGGGGTCGACGTAACCAAAGTTGTAGCGGCTCTGGTATTCGCTGCGGGTCAAGCCGATGCTGACCTTGTTACCGGTACCGAGGAAGTTGTTCTGGGTGATCGAACCACCGAGGATCAGGCCCGCGCTCTGGGCGAAACCAACGCTGGCGGTAATCGAACCGGACGCCTGCTCTTCAACGCTGTAGTTGACGTCTACCTGGTCATCGACACCCGGTACGGCCGGGGTTTCAACGTTGACTTCCTTGAAGAAGCCCAAACGCTCCAGACGGGTCTTGGATTGGTCGATCAGGTAAGTCGACGCCCAGCCACCTTCCATCTGACGCATTTCACGACGCAGCACTTCGTCTTCGGACTTGGTGTTGCCACGGAAGTTGATGCGGTTCACATAGGCACGCTTGCCCGGGTCGACAGCGAAGGTGATGTCTACCGTGTGGTCGTCATCGTGGGGCTGAGGCACGCCGTTGACGTTGGCGAAGGTGTAACCCTCGTTACCCAGGCGACGGGTGATCAGCTCGGACGTGGTGGTCATCAGCTTGCGCGAGAACACTTGGCCTTTCTGCACCAGCAGCAGGGACTTGACCTGGTCTTCAGGGACTTTCAGGTCACCGCTCAGTTTCACGTCACGAACGGTGTACTTGTCACCTTCGTTGATGTTGACGGTGATGTAGACGTGCTTCTTGTCCGGCGTAATGGACACCTGGGTCGAAGCGATATCCATGTTGATGTAGCCGCGGTCCAGGTAGTAGGAACGCAGGCGCTCCAGGTCACCGGAGAGTTTTTCACGGGCGTACTTGTCATCGTTCTTGAAGAACGACAGCCAGTTGGTGGTCTTGAGTTCGAACAGGTCGATCAGGTCTTCATCAGGGAAGACCGTGTTGCCTACCACGTTGATGTGCTGGATAGCCGCAACGGTGCCTTCGTTGATGTTGACCTTCAAACCGACGCGGTTGCGCGGCTGCGGCACCACTTCGGTGTCGACGGTAGCCGAGTAGCGACCCTGGGCGACGTACTGGCGCTGCAGTTCGTTACGTACACCTTCGAGGGTGGCGCGCTGGAAGATCTCGCCTTCGGCCAGACCGGATTGCTTGAGGCCCTTCATCAGGTCTTCAGTGGAGATCGCCTTGTTGCCTTCGATCTCGATACTGGCGACCGACGGACGTTCGACTACCGTGATGACCAGGACGTTGCCATCGCGGCCCAGCTGGATATCTTGAAAGAACCCGGTTTTGAACAGCGCACGAGTGGATTCCACCAGGCGGCGATCATCCGCCTGTTCACCGACGTTCAACGGCAAAGCACCAAAGACACTACCCGCGGAGACCCGCTGGAGGCCATTGACGCGAATATCAGAGATAGTGAAGGACTCGGCGTGAACTTCGGCGATCATCAATACGGTGAGAACCGCAGTTAGCAGCAGACGTTTCATGAAGTCCTTTCTTATTCCAACTGGCAATAAACAAACTGCCGCAAAATGCGGCAGATTCGCAATTCAGCGAAGCGTTACAGTCGACCCAGATCATTGACCAGAGCAAGCAACATCACCCCAATCACCAAACTGATGCCGATCTGTATCCCCCAACCTTGCACCCGATCCGACAAGGGACGACCACGCGCCCACTCGATCAGATAAAACAACAAATGCCCCCCATCCAGCACAGGAATGGGCAGCAAATTCAGAACTCCCAGGCTAATACTCAGATAAGCAAGGAAATTCAGGAAATCAGCGACGCCCGACTGGGCCGAAGCGCCCGCCACTTTAGCAATGGTTATCGGTCCACTCAAGTTTTTTACCGAGAGCTCGCCGAACAACATTTTCTTCAACGAATCGAGGGTCAGCACGCTCATGGTCCAGGTGCGTCGAGCCCCTTCCCCCACGGCAGCCAACGGCCCGTAGCTGACTTCGCGAATCATCTCCGGTGGCCAATCGACCGCTTTTACCCCCGCCCCCAGGTAACCAGTAGGCGCCTTGCTTTCGCCACGGGCGGCCAACATCACAGGAACGTCGATTTGAGCACCGTCACGCTCGACCCGCAGCATGATTTTGGTATCAGGACGCATACGGACGGTATCGACGACCTGCTGCCAGTCATCCACCGCCTTGCCATCCAGCGCCAACAGCCGGTCACCGGTCTTCAGGCCAGCAGCCTTGGCCGGGCCTTTGGAATCCAGTTCAGCCAGCACGGGCGGCAATGCCGGGCGCCAGGGACGGATACCCAGGGAACGAATCGGATCCGGCTCATCAGCGCCCTTGAGCCACTTGTCCAGCACCAGCTCACGGGGCGAATCCACCGTGGATCCCTGCTCACGAACCAGTAGCTGCAGAGAACCGCTTTCACCCAGGCGCCGGATCAATTGCAGATTGACTGCAGCCCAGCCGGAAGTGGGTTCGCCGTCGATGGCAATGATTTCCTGGCCTGCGTTCAGGCCCGCCTTGGCCGCAAGGCTGCCAGACTCGACAGCGCCGATGACCGGGCGGACCTGCTCGGTGCCGAGCATCGCCAACGCCCAGAAAAACACCATCGCCAACAAAAAGTTTGCAATCGGCCCCGCCGCCACGATCGCAATGCGCTGGCGCACGGATTTACGGTTGAAGGATTGATCGAGCTGATCGGCCGGCACTTCACCTTCACGCTCGTCGAGCATTTTCACGTAGCCACCAAGCGGAATGGCAGCCACCACGAACTCAGTGCCCTTCTTGTCGTGCCAGCGCAGCAGCGGCATGCCGAAGCCCACGGAGAAACGCAGCACCTTGACCCCACAGCGACGCGCGACCCAGAAATGGCCGAACTCGTGGAAGGTAACCAGCACGCCCAAAGCGACCAGGGTGCCGACAATCATATAGAGCGCGCTCATCTATTTTCTCCGCATTTCTATCTAGTCCTGCATCCAGTGCTGCATGGGCCAGCGCATTGCAACACTTACCGCCCGTGACGACTCAACCATTGCTCGGCCAGCACGCGCGCCTTGGCGTCTGCCGTGAACACCGCCTCAAGATCATTGACTACAACCACAGGCTCGAGATTGAGTACTTCCTCGATGATACTCGCGATTTCCAGGTAACGAACCCGTCCATCGAGAAAGGCCGCGACAGCGACTTCATTTGCCGCATTCAACATCGCCGGAGCGCTGTTGCCCGCCTCGGCGGCCTGACGGGCCAGGCGCAGGCACGGGAATCGATCTTCATCAGGCGCCTGGAAGTCCAGACGCGCGACGGAAAACAGGTCCAGCGGCGGCACGCCTGAGTCAATTCGCTCTGGCCAGGCCAGCGCATTGGCGATCGGCGTACGCATGTCCGGATTACCCAATTGGGCCAATACCGAGCCATCGATGTAGTCGACCAGCGAATGAATCACACTTTGGGGGTGAATCACCACTTCAACCTGAGACGGCTTGGCATCGAACAGCCAGCAGGCCTCGATCAATTCAAGCCCTTTATTCATCATGCTGGCCGAATCGACCGAGATCTTGCGCCCCATGGACCAATTAGGGTGGGCACAGGCCTGCTCGGGCGAAACATGCGCCAACTCAGCCATGGGTGTCTGCCGGAACGGACCGCCAGAGGCGGTCAGCAGGATCCGGCGCACGCCGACCGCATCCAGGCCACGGGCAAAATCCCGGGGCATGCACTGGAAAATCGCGTTGTGCTCACTGTCGATCGGCAGCAATACCGACCCGCTTTTGCGCACGGCCTGCATGAACAATGCGCCGGACATGACCAGCGCTTCCTTATTGGCCAGGAGAATTTTCTTGCCGGCCTCGACGGCCGCCAGGGTCGGGCGCAAGCCCGCCGCACCGACGATGGCGGCCATGACCGCATCGACATCAGGGGCGGAAGCAACCTGACACAACCCCTCCTCCCCCACCAGAACGCGAGTCGACAGACCTGCCGCGTGCAGATCTTCCTGCAAGCCTCGGGCAGCAGCGGTTTCAGGCACCACGGCAAACCGTGGGGCGTGACGCACGCACAGCGCCAGCAGCTCGCTCAGGCGACTGTAACCGCTCAAGGCGAAAACCTGATAGCGCTCGGGGTGGCGGGCGATGACATCCAGGGTGCTCAAACCAATCGAACCCGTGGCCCCCAGGACAGTAATCTGCTGAGGACGGCTCACGGTGCAGCCATCCACAACAGCACTGCAAACACCGGGATCGCCGCGGTCAGACTGTCGATGCGGTCCAGCACGCCGCCATGCCCCGGCAGCAGATTGCTGCTGTCTTTGATCCCGGACTGGCGCTTGAACATGCTTTCGGTGAGATCACCCACCACCGAGACGAAAACGATCAGCGCGGCGCCGATCAACCCCTTGAACAATTGCGCCACTGTCCAGTCACGCACCAGGGCAACCAGGGTGGTGATCACCAGGCTCAAGGCCAGGCCGCCGTACACGCCTTCCCAGCTTTTGCCCGGGCTGACCTGCGGCGCCAGCTTGCGCTTGCCGAAAGCACGCCCGGAAAAATAAGCACCGATGTCGGCGCCCCAGACCAGCACCATCACCGCCATGATCAACCAGTTACCCAGCGGGTACTGCTTGATCTGTACCAGGCCTTGCCAGGCCGGCAACAGGATCAACAGGCCAATCGCCAGCTTGCAGGCGGCGCTCGCCCAATACTCGCTGGAGCGCGGGTAGGTCAGCACCAGATAGGTCGCAAGCGCCCACCAAAGCACCGAAGCACCCAGCACCCATGGCGCGAGGCCAGGCAGGATGTACATGACGAACAGCATCAAGGCGACGACGGCGGCATAGCCCACACGAAACGCTTGAGCGGTGAAACCGGCCAGGCGCGCCCATTCCCAGGCGCCCAGGGTCACGACCAGGCCGATGAACAGCGCAAAAGCGGAACCCTCCAGCAGAAAAAACCCACCCAGGGCAATCGGCAGCAGGATCAGCGCGGTGATGATTCGTTGTTTAAGCATTAAACCCGGGCTCCAGCCTCGACCTGCTCACTCGTTTTACCAAAGCGGCGCTGGCGAGATGCGAAATCGGCCAGCGCATTGCGCATGGCGTCGTGTTTGAAGTCCGGCCAGAACAGGTCGGAGAAGTACAACTCGGCGTAGGCCAGTTGCCACAGCAGGAAATTACTGATGCGATGTTCGCCACCGGTACGGATGCACAAGTCCGGCAACGGCAGATCGCCGGTGGCCAGACAGGTTTGCAGCAGTTGCGGGGTGATGTCCTCCGGACGCAGATGCCCGGCCTGGACTTCACGCGCCAGGCGTTGTGCGGCTTGTGCGATATCCCACTGACCGCCGTAGTTGGCGGCGATCTGCAGGACGAAGCGATTGGCGCCGGCCGTCATGGCTTCGGCTTCACGCATGGCAGCCTGAAGTTCCGGGTGGAAGCGCGAACGGTCGCCAATGATGCGCAAGCTGATGTTGTTGTCGTTGAGGCGCTTGGCCTCTCGACGCAACGCCTTGAAGAACAAATCCATCAAGGCACTGACTTCATCGGCAGGGCGCTGCCAGTTCTCACTGGAGAACGCGAACAAGGTCAAGACTTCGACCCCCGCCTCGGCGCACACCTCGATGACCGCGCGCACCGCATCCACACCCGCTTTATGCCCGGCGACACCCGGCATAAAGCGTTTTTTCGCCCAGCGATTATTACCATCCATGATGATCGCGACATGGCGCGGTACCGTGGACGTTGCAACCTGCTTGGTCTTTTCCATGAAAACGCGACCCTTATACGGCCATCAGGTCTTTTTCTTTCTGCGCCAGGTTCGCGTCGATTTGAGCCACGTACTTCTTGGTCAGATCATCGATTTCGCCGGTTGCGCGACGCTCTTCGTCTTCGCTGATTTCCTTTTCCTTGACCAGATCCTTCAGCGAGCTGTTGGCGTCACGACGGATGTTGCGCACGGCAACCCGGGCATCTTCAGCCACGTCACGCGCCTGCTTGGTGAAGCCCTTGCGGGTTTCCTCGGTCAGGGCCGGCATGGAGATCAGCAGCAACTCACCCAGGTTGGTCGGGTTGAGGTTCAGACCCGCACTGCCGATGGCCTTGTCGACGGCGCCCAGCATGTTGCGTTCAAAGGCAACGACTTGCAGGGTACGCGCGTCCTTGACGGTGATGTTCGCCACTTGCTTGATCGGGGTATCGGCACCGTAGTACGGAACCATCACACCTTCCAGGATGCTTGGATGCGCCTGGCCGGTACGGATACGACCGAAGTTGTGCGTCAGCGATTCCACGGACTTCTGCATGCGCTCTTGAGCGTCTTTCTTGATTTCGTTGATCATTGTTGGCCTTCCTCGATCAGGGTCCCTTCAGCGCCACCATGCACGATGTTCAGCAGGGCGCCGGGCTTGTTCATGTTAAATACGCGCAGCGGCATCTTGTGGTCGCGGCACAGGCAAATGGCCGTCAGATCCATCACGCCCAGCTTGCGATCCAGTACTTCATCGTAGGTCAGATGATCGAACTTCTCGGCATGCGGGTCTTTGAATGGGTCAGCGGTGTAGACGCCATCGACCTTGGTTGCCTTGAGCACGACATCGGCGTCGATTTCAATTGCACGCAGGCAAGCGGCCGAATCCGTGGTGAAGAACGGGTTGCCGGTGCCGGCCGCGAAAATCACCACATCCTTGGAATTCAGGTGGCGCATGGCCTTGCGGCGATCGTAGTGATCGGTCACGCCAACCATGGAAATGGCCGACATCACGATGGCCGAGATATTGGCACGTTCCAGCGCGTCGCGCATGGCCAGGGCGTTCATCACAGTGGCCAGCATGCCCATGTGGTCGCCCGTGACCCGGTCCATGCCGGCCTTGCTCAGCGCTTCGCCGCGGAACAGGTTGCCGCCGCCGATCACCAGACCGACCTGGACACCGATGCCGACCAGCTGGCCGACTTCCAGCGCCATGCGATCCAGAACTTTCGGGTCGATCCCGAACTCTTCCGAGCCCATCAGGGCCTCGCCGCTAAGCTTGAGTAGAATGCGTTTATAGCGAGCCTGATAACCACTGCCCTGCTGAGCCATTGCGAATCTCTCCTGCGGCGTATTTTAAAAATTCTTTGCGAGCTGTTTTCAGCTGGCGTTCACTCTAGCGTGGCGCTGCTTCAGCGCCATCGGAACATGGCTTTGTAAGCCAGTTCCAAATGGAAACCAATAAAAATTGGCAACCCATCTGAAAAGAGGCTGCGCGCGTGAGCGGGCAGCCTCTTCAGGGCGACAGTTAAAAACCTGTCTTATTGCTTGGCGGCAGCCAGCTGTGCAGCAACTTCTTCAGCGAAGTTGTCAACTGGCTTCTCGATGCCTTCGCCAACCTTGAAGTAGGTGAAGGAAACGATTTCAGCGCCGGCTTTCTTGGCCAGGTCGCCGACCTTGATTTCAGGGTTCTTCACGAACGCCTGCTCAACCAGGCTCGCTTCAGCCAGGAACTTGCTGATACGGCCTTTGACCATGTTTTCAACAATGTTTTCTGGCTTGCCGGCGATCTTGTCAGCGTTGAGGGTCAGGAACACGCCTTTCTCGCGCTCGATCGCTTCAGCGGAAACTTCCGATGGCAGCAGGAATTCAGGGTTGGTAGCCGCTACGTGCATAGCGATGTCTTTGGCCAGCTCAACGTCGCCGCCCTTGAGAACAACCGCAACACCAATCTTGTTGCCGTGCAGGTAGCCACCGACAACATCACCTTCAACGCGTGTCAGGCGACGGATGTTGACGTTTTCGCCAACCTTGCCGACCAGAACCAGGCGATCGGTTTCTTGAGCCTCGATCAGCGGAGCGACATCAGTCAGTTTGTCAGCGAACGCTTTTTCAACGCTGGCAGCAACAAATGCCTTGAAGTCGTCCTGCAGAGCCAGGAAGTCGGTCTGCGAGTTCACTTCCAGAAGAACAGCGGATTTACCGTCTTCCCTCAGAGCGATCGCGCCTTCAGCGGCAACGTTGCCCGCTTTCTTGGCAGCCTTGATGGCGCCCGAAGCACGCATGTCATCAATGGCTTGCTCGATGTCGCCGCCAGCCTTGGTCAAGGCCTTTTTGCAGTCCATCATGCCTTCGCCAGTACGCTCGCGCAGTTCTTTGACCAACGCTGCAGTAATCTCTGCCATTTCAAAATTCCTCTTGGATAGGTTATCAACCATTCCACCCGATCGAACGGGCGTTCAATTCTTCCCGAACCACCCTTGTTAGCTGCCGCACGTTACAGATAGAGCAGTGGGCGCCGACAAACGGTTTTCGAGGTGGCAAAAAGGGGGCCAAGCCCCCTTTTTGCTTACTGAGTCAACGCCAGGGCGTCAATTACTCAGCTGCAGCTGCCGGAGCTTCTTCAACGAACTGCTCGGTGCCGCCAGCAACGTGGTTGCGACCACGGATAACAGCGTCAGCCATCGAACCCATGTACAGCTGGATAGCGCGGATTGCGTCATCGTTGCCTGGGATGATGTAGTCAACGCCTTCCGGGCTGCTGTTGGTATCGACTACGCCGATAACCGGGATGCCCAGCTTGTTGGCTTCGGTGATCGCGATGCGCTCGTGATCAACGTCGATAACGAACAGAGCGTCTGGCAGACCGCCCATGTCCTTGATACCACCCAGGGAACGATCCAGCTTTTCCAGGTCACGGGAGCGCATCAGCGCTTCTTTCTTGGTCAGCTTGGCGAAAGTACCGTCTTCGGCTTGGACTTCAAGGTCACGCAGACGCTTGATGGAAGCACGGATGGTCTTGAAGTTGGTCAGCATGCCGCCCAACCAGCGGTGATCGACGTACGGCGAACCGCAACGTGCTGCTTCTTCAGCAACGATCTTGCCAGCGGAACGCTTGGTGCCGACGAACAGAATCTTGTTTTTGCCCTGGGCCAGGCGCTCTACGAAAGTCAGAGCTTCGTTGAACATTGGCAGGGTTTTTTCAAGGTTGATGATGTGGATCTTGTTACGCGCGCCGAAAATGTATTTACCCATTTTCGGGTTCCAGTAACGGGTCTGGTGACCGAAGTGCACACCGGCCTTCAGCATATCGCGCATGTTGACTTGGGACATGATAGTTCCTTAATAAGTCGGGTTTGGCCTCCACGTATCCCAATGACCAACCACCAGCATTTCGCTTGCGGCACCCAGGTCATCGTGTCGACACGTGTGTGGATTTAGGCTTTTCGGGGCATCCCCGGAAAGCGGCGCATTTTATATCACAAGGCGGGAAAAAACGGAACCCGGATTCTGAAATCGAGGCGAACGCACAACGCCACCCCTTGGAATCCGCCCAGAATGCACCATTCTATAGAGAGAAGCGATGCACAGAGCCGCGGATTTGCGCTGATCGTCTGTTAGAATCGCGTTTTTCAGGGCTGCGAAGATCGATTGCGCAACGCCCTTTTCGTCAAGAAAGCGCCATCGAGCGCAGAGAGAGCCTGTATGACCGTCACCCTCAAAACCCCCGAGGACATCGCAAAAATGCGCGTCGCCGGCAAACTGGCCGCCGATGTGCTGGAAATGATTGCCGAATATGTCAAGCCAGGCGTTACCACCGATCAACTGAACCAGATCTGTCACGACTATATCGTCAACGAACAGAAGGCCATCCCTGCCCCGCTGAACTACAAGGGCTATCCAAAGTCGATCTGCACCTCGATCAACCACGTTGTCTGCCACGGCATCCCGAACGACAAGCCGCTCAAGGATGGCGACACCCTGAACATCGACGTCACCGTCATCAAGGACGGCTACCACGGCGACACCAGCCGCATGTTCCACATCGGCAGTGTGCCTGTCTGGGCCGAGCGCCTGTCGCAAGTGACCCAGGAATGCATGTACAAGGCGATTGAAATCGTCAAGCCCGGCTGCCGCCTGGGCGACATCGGTGAAATCATCCAGAAACACGCCGAGAAAAACGGCTTTTCGGTGGTTCGCGAGTTCTGCGGCCACGGCATCGGCAAGGTGTTCCATGAAGAGCCGCAGATCCTGCACTACGGCCGCGCCGGTACCGGCATGGAACTGAAGGCCGGCATGACCTTCACCATCGAGCCGATGATCAACCAGGGCCGCGCCGACACCAAGGTGCTGGGCGATGGCTGGACTGCGATCACCAAGGACCGCAAGCTGTCGGCCCAGTGGGAGCACACCCTGCTGGTGACCGAAACCGGCTACGAGATCTTCACCCTGCGCAGCGATGACACCATCCCCCGCGTTTCGGCCTGATTCAGTCACTGTACCCAGCCTATAGAAAGGAAAGCCAATCAATGCCGCAGGTGGATCCCGAACTCTTCGATCGCGGCCAGTTCCAGGCTGAACTGGCACTGAAGGCCAGCCCGATCGCGGCCTTCAAGAAGGCGATCCGCCAGGCTCGCGAAGTGCTCGACGGGCGCTTTCGCAGCGGCCGGGACATTCGCCGATTGATCGAGGACCGTGCCTGGTTCGTCGATAACATCCTGCAAAAGGCCTGGGAACAGTTCAACTGGAGTGAAGACGCCGACATCGCGCTGGTTGCGGTCGGCGGCTACGGTCGTGGTGAACTGCACCCTTACTCCGACATCGACCTGCTGATCCTGCTGGACAGCGCCGACCACGAAGTTTTTCGCGATTCCATCGAGCGTTTCCTGACGCTGCTGTGGGACATCGGCCTGGAAGTCGGCCAGAGCGTTCGCTCGGTCGACGAGTGCGCACAGGAGGCCCGCGCTGACCTGACGGTAGTCACCAATCTGATGGAAAGCCGCACCATCTGCGGCCCCGAGCGCTTGCGCCAGCGCATGCTGGATGTCACCAGCACGGCGCACATGTGGCCAAGCAAGGACTTCTTCCTGGCCAAGCGCGCCGAACAGAAAGCCCGTCACCACAAGTACAACGACACCGAATACAACCTGGAACCCAACGTCAAGGGCTCGCCCGGCGGCCTGCGGGATATCCAGACGATTCTCTGGGTGGCCCGTCGCGAGTACGGCACCTTGAACCTGCGGGCACTGGCCGGCGAAGGTTTCCTGGTAGAAAGCGAAAACGCCCTGCTGGCCTCCTCCCAGGAGTTCCTGTGGAAAGTCCGTTACGCGCTGCACATGCTCGCCGGACGCTCCGAAGACCGCCTGCTGTTCGATCACCAGCGCACCATTGCCGGGCTGCTGGGGTTTGAAGGGGACGACGCCAAGCAAGCCGTCGAGAACTTCATGCAGCAGTATTTCCGCGTGGTCATGAGCATTGCCCAGCTCAGCGACCTGATCATCCAGCACTTCGAGGAAGTCATCCTCGCGCCGGAGGATGCGACACCGCCGCAGCCGGTCAATTCGCGATTCCAGCTGCACGACGGCTACATCGAGGCGCGTAACGACAATGTGTTCCGTCGCACGCCGTTTGCCATGCTCGAGATTTTCGTGCTGATGGCCCAGCAACCGGAAATCAAGGGTGTGCGCGCCGACACCATTCGTCTGCTGCGCGAGAATCGGCACCTGATCAACGATGACTTCCGCAACGATATACGCAACACCAGCCTGTTCATCGAGCTGTTCAAATGCAAGATCGGCATCCACCGCAACCTGCGCCGGATGAACCGCTACGGCATTCTCGGGCGTTATCTGCCGGAATTCGGTTTCATCGTCGGCCAGATGCAGCACGACCTGTTCCACATCTATACGGTTGACGCCCACACCCTGAACCTGATCAAGCACCTGCGTAAGCTGCAGTACACGCAGGTCTCGGAAAAATTCCCGTTGGCCAGCAAGCTCATGGCCAAGCTGCCCAAGCCTGAACTGATCTACCTGGCCGGCCTGTACCACGACATCGGCAAGGGCCGGCATGGCGATCACTCGGAAATCGGCGCCGTGGACGCTGAAGCCTTCTGCCAGCGCCATCAACTGCCGGTGTGGGACAGCCGCCTGATCGTCTGGCTGGTGCAAAACCATCTGGTGATGTCGACCACGGCCCAGCGCAAGGATTTGTCCGATCCGCAGGTGATCCATGATTTCGCGCAGACAGTGGGCGACGAAACCCGCCTCGACTACCTGTACGTGCTGACGGTCGCCGACATCAACGCCACTAACCCGACACTGTGGAACTCCTGGCGGGCCAGCCTGCTGCGCCAGCTCTACACCGAAACCAAGCGCGCCCTGCGTCGTGGCCTGGAAAACCCGGTGGACCGCGAAGAACAGATCCGTCAGACCCAGAGCGCCGCGCTGGACATCCTGGTGCGCGGCGGCACCGACCCGGATGACGTCGAGCAATTGTGGGCGCAATTGGGGGATGACTATTTCCTGCGCCATACCGCCGGCGACGTCGCCTGGCACAGCGAGGCGATCCTCCAGCAGCCGGCCGACGGCGGGCCGCTGGTGCTGATCAAGGAAACCACCCAACGCGAGTTCGAGGGTGGCACGCAGATCTTCATCTACGCACCGGACCAGCACGATTTCTTCGCCGTGACCGTGGCCGCGATGGACCAGCTCAACCTGAACATCCATGACGCCCGGGTCATCACCTCCAGCAGCCAGTTCACCCTCGACACCTACATTGTGCTCGACACCGACGGCGACTCGATCGGTGATAACCCGGTGCGGGTCAAGCAGATCCGTGACGGCCTGGCCGAAGCCCTGCGCAATCCGGACGATTACCCGACCATCATCCAGCGTCGAGTGCCGCGCCAGCTCAAGCATTTCGCCTTTGCGCCACAGGTGACGATCCACAACGACGCCCAGCGTCAGGTGACCGTACTGGAACTGACCGCCCCCGACCGCCCTGGCCTGCTGGCGCGGGTCGGCACGATCTTCCTGGAGTTCGACCTGTCGCTGCAGAACGCCAAGATCGCTACCCTCGGCGAGCGGGTGGAAGACGTGTTCTTCATCACCGACGCGAACAACCAACCATTGTCCGACCCGCTGCTGTGCAGTCGTTTGCAGGATGCAATCGTCGAACAACTGAGCGTCAACCAGGAACCCGATATCAAACTCTCGCGCATCAGTATCTGAGTTAAACAATTTTCCCCTGTGGGATACGAATACTTGTGGTGAGGGGATTTAGCGAAACGTCGCACCGCCCCGACGGGTCGCGCAGCGGCCCTAAAACCTGCAACAGTGGTGTGCCAGTCACACCGCATAACATGGTTTACGACTGCTCCGCAGCCGAACGGGGATAAATCCCCTCACCACAGGGCTCGCTCCAACATTGAATGAGGCCCCCATGAACAACGCTCTGACCCAGCTCCAGCCCTACCCGTTCGAGAAGCTCCGCGCCCTGCTTGGCAGCGTCACGCCTAACCCGGACAAGCGTCCTATCGCGTTATCCATCGGTGAGCCGAAGCACCGTTCGCCAAGCTTCGTCGCCGAGGCCCTGGCCAGCAATCTCGACCAGATGGCGGTGTACCCGACTACCCTCGGCATCCCGGCGCTGCGTGAGGCCATTGCGGCTTGGTGTGAACGTCGTTTCAACGTCCCGAACGGCTGGATCGACCCGGCGCGCAACGTGCTGCCGGTCAACGGTACCCGTGAAGCGCTGTTCGCCTTCACCCAGACCGTGGTCAATCGTGGCGACGACGCGCTGGTGGTCAGCCCGAATCCCTTCTATCAGATCTACGAAGGCGCGGCGTTCCTCGCCGGGGCCAAGCCGCATTACCTGCCGTGCCTGGACGAAAACGGCTTCAACCCGGACTTCGATGCCGTTTCCCCGGACATCTGGAAACGCTGCCAGATCCTGTTCCTGTGCTCGCCAGGCAACCCGACCGGCGCGTTGATCCCGGTCGAGACCCTGAAAAAGCTGATCGCCCTGGCTGACGAACATGACTTCGTGATCGCCGCGGACGAGTGCTACAGCGAACTCTACTTCGACGAACAAACCCCGCCAGCGGGCCTGCTCAGCGCCTGCGCGGAACTGGGCCGCAAGGACTTCAAGCGCTGCGTGGTGTTCCACAGCCTGTCCAAGCGCTCCAACCTGCCGGGACTGCGTTCCGGTTTTGTTGCCGGTGATGCGCAGATCCTCAAAGGCTTCCTGCTATACCGCACTTACCACGGCTGCGCGATGCCGGTTCAGACTCAACTGGCCAGCGTCGCCGCGTGGAATGACGAAGTGCATGTGCGCGCCAACCGATCGTTGTATCGCGAGAAGTATGACGCGGTGCTGGAAATCCTCGGCCCGGTGATGGACGTGCAGCGCCCGGATGGCGGTTTTTACCTGTGGCCGAATGTTGAAGGTGATGACGAGGCATTCTGCCGCGATCTGTTCGTCGAAGAACATGTGACCGTGGTGCCTGGCTCTTATCTGTCCCGTGATGTTGACGGCGCGAATCCGGGTGCCGGCCGGGTGCGCATGGCGCTGGTTGCGCCACTGGCTGAATGTGTAGAAGCGGCAGAACGCATCCGCAACTTCATAACTCGCCACAAGTAAAACGAAACTTGCCTGCACTGTGCAACGCAGTGCAGGCTTTAAGCCCCTGCGCAACAGCAACTAACAAATACCAACTTTACGCCATCCAGAACCCAAACTAACCTCCGACTAGAACCACAACTCATCAATAACTTTAGGGGTTCTAGCAAGGAGAACAACAATGCTTTACACACCCATGCAAAATTATCAGCAGTTTTGACGAGCAAGAGTCTTATAACGCGGCAATTAATGAAAAACCTGACAATAAAAGTACTTCTTCCAGCGGAGGCAGACAAAAGCGTGGCGTCGCCACTCACAGTAAGTTTTGGGCCAGTCACAGGACGCTTAAAATCGCCTTTCTCAACCCGCCCTCCGATGCACACCGCCAAGCCGCGATAGCAGCCATCAAGCAATGGCAGCCCTCCATCAACCTGACACTGGAGTTCGCAAGCGATGCTGAGGGCGATATTAGAATCACCATGGAAGCACCTGCGAACTATTCAGCCATTGGCACCGATGCCACGCTGCGAGGGCCCGGCGAGAATACGATGAACATCGGTACCGACCTTGCACATCCGGGGTTCGAAAGTTCCGTCTTGCACGAGTTCGGCCATGCACTCGGGATGGAGCATGAGCACCAACATCCCAAAGCCGATATCCCATGGAACAAACCGTTCATGTACAACTATTATCTGACCAGGCATAACTGGTCCAAAGAGGAAGTTGATCACAACTTCTTCAGAACACTGGATACAACCACCACACAGGTCACCCCCTACGACCCGATGTCAATCATGCACTATGAGATTCACAATGATATGACCATGGGTGATTGGTCTACCGAAAAAAACACAACCATTAGCCAAAACGATCGCCGACTGATGCGCAAAATATACCCAAAACAGGGATGAGAGCATTCTCCTCAACAAATTGCAATTCAGTCGATTTCAAAGCCCACCCAATTCACCCCCCCCTGCTTTCAGCAAAACAAAAAAACAGAACGAACAAGTTGATAAAGTTGTTTTATCCAAAACACTAACATCCCGACCATTCGAAGATTGAATAAGTCGGTTAGCTAAGTTACTCGCCCAAGGTTGGCTTCACTCAAGTCCAGCTCTCCGAGCACCTCCCTCAACACGTCATCACCAATCTGGTGGTGACGGCTGAGCTTATAAAACTCCAGGCGTTGAGCCCGCAGCGCCTTCAAGCGCAAACGCCGCTCCAGCAAATCCATTTGAAACGCCAGTGCCTGGGCTTCGGCCGAGTCATTGAATACCTCCAACTGATGCCGAACGACGTGGCCGGCCGGGTCATCCCAGCCACGGGCAATCATCCACGCGCGCAGGCGCCCCACCAGCCAGCTCAACGCCACGCCGATGGCCAGGCCGCCGACCGCCACCAATACAAAGGTGACACTGGCGTTGGCCAGCGAGAACGCCCCGGTCACTGCATCCACAAGGGCGAACTTGAACGTCACCAGACCCAAGGCATCGTTCATCAACGACTCGCCCTGCAGGATGTGCATCAAGGGCGTCGGCAAACGATTCTGAGAGATCGCCGACACCGCCACGGCGTCCGTGGGCGACAGCACCACAGCCAACGCAAATGCCACCGGCAGCGGGATACTCGGCAGCAACCAGTGAATGAAATACCCGGCGCCAACCACGGTAAACAGCACCAACCCCACGGCCAGGGTCAGGGTCAGGGTCAGGATCGGGCCACGTAGATGCCAGAATTCACGTTTGGGCATGCGCCAGCCGTCGGAAAACAACAATGGCGGCAGGAACAGAAACAGAAACAGAAACAATTCAGGGTCCAGCGCTACATGCAGTCCGAGGGTCGGCCAGGCTAGCGAGGCACCCGCTGCAATTTGCACCAACGGCAATGGCAGCGGGATCACCCGTCCGAGCAGGCGCGAAACGCCCACCAGCATCAACAGGATCAGGACGGTGTAGGCGATTTGCACAAAACGTGGTTCCCGGACAATCGACAGCATTGAAGTGCCATATTAGTTGCTTAGTCTGTGCGCTTGCCCTTACACCTATGTCGCACCTTGTCACAACCGCATTCCCAGAGGTTTTGTCCTACAGCCGCCGCGAAACCGTCCGGTCATGGCATAATCCGACACCTTTTATTTCCGACACCTGTAAAGGGGACGATTCCTTGACCGTTTCAAGTAAAACGTTGCACCTTTTCGGCATCAAAGCGTGCGACACCATGAAAAAGGCGCGCACCTGGCTCGATGAACACGCTGTCAGCTATGACTTTCATGATTACAAAGCGGTCGGCATCGACCGTGAATACCTGACCCAATGGTGCAACGAGCACGGCTGGGAAGTGGTGTTGAACCGTGCAGGCACGACCTTTCGCAAGCTCGACGACGAACGCAAAGCCGATCTCGACCAGTCGAAAGCCATCGAACTGATGCTCGCACAACCTTCGATGATCAAGCGCCCGGTGCTCGATCTCGGTGACCGAACCCTGATTGGCTTCAAGCCAGATATCTACGCGGCCGCGCTCAAGTAAGCAGCCCGTTTCAATTTGTTAGAGGTATCAACATGTCCACTACCCTGTTCAGCCTGGCCTTTGGTGTCGGCACTCAAAACCGTCAAGGCGCCTGGCTGGAAGTGTTTTACGCACAGCCATTGCTCAACCCGTCGGCCGAACTGGTCGCTGCCATTGCGCCGATCCTGGGCTACACCGAAGGCAACCAGGCCATCACCTTCACCACCGCGCAAGCTTCACATCTGGCTGAAGCCGTTAAAGGCGTCGACGCTACCCAGGCCGCCCTGCTGACCCGTCTGGCCGAGAGCCACAAGCCGCTGGTCGCCACTGTCCTGGCCGAAGACGCACAACTGACCTCCACGCCTGAGGCCTACCTCAAGCTGCACCTGCTGTCCCATCGCCTGGTCAAGCCACACGGCCTGAGCCTGGCCGGCGTGTTCCCGCTGCTGCCGAACGTGGCCTGGACCAGCCAGGGCGCGATCGACCTTGCCGAACTGGCCGAACATCAACTGGAAGCCCGTCTGCGTGGCGAGCTGCTGGAAGTGTTCTCGGTGGACAAGTTCCCGAAAATGACCGACTACGTCGTACCGGCCGGCGTGCGTATCGCTGACGCCGCGCGCCTGCGCCTGGGCGCCTACGTGGGCGAAGGCACCACCGTGATGCACGAAGGCTTCATCAACTTCAACGCCGGCACCGAAGGCCCGGGCATGATCGAAGGCCGCGTCTCCGCTGGCGTATTCGTCGGCAAGGGTTCGGACCTGGGCGGCGGTTGCTCGACCATGGGTACCCTGTCGGGCGGCGGCAACATCGTGATCAAGGTTGGCGAAGGCTGCCTGATCGGCGCCAACGCCGGTATCGGCATCCCGTTGGGCGATCGCAACACCGTTGAGTCGGGCCTGTACGTGACTGCCGGTACCAAGGTGGCGCTGCTGGACGAGAACAACAAGCTGGTCAAGGTCGTGAAGGCCCGTGAACTGGCCGGCCAGACCGACCTGCTGTTCCGTCGCAATTCGGAAACCGGTGCCGTGGAATGCAAAACCCACAAATCGGCCATCGAACTGAACGAAGCGCTGCACGCTCACAACTAAGCGTCGTAGACTCTGTGGGATCCCCTGTGGCGAGGGGATTTATCCCCGTTCGACTGCGTAGCAGTCGTAAATCCAGCGCTTGCGGTGCATCTGACACACCGCGCTCGCAGGGTTTAGGTCCGCTGCGCGGCCCAACGGGGATAAATCCCCTCACCACAAAAGCTCGCTCCTACAGGGGTCAGGCGTACAGGCGAACAGCATGATGATTCCCTCTCCCTGGCGCGCCGACTTTCCGGCCATCGCCGCCCTGCAACGGCAAGGCCAGACGTATCTGGACAACGCCGCCACCACGCAAAAACCGCAAGCCCTGCTGGATGCCCTGGCGCATTACTACGCCAATGGCGCGGCCAACGTACATCGGGCGCAACACCTGCCCGGCGCCCACGCCACCCAGGCGTTCGAGGACAGCCGCCGCAAAGTCGCGCAATGGCTCAATGCCGGTGACAGCGGGCAGATCATCTTTACCCACGGCGCGACTAGTGCGCTGAACCTCCTCGCCTATGGCCTGGAACACTCATTCAATCCGGGCGACGAGATCGTCATCAGCGCCCTGGAGCATCACGCCAATCTGCTGCCATGGCAGCAACTGGCGCGCCGCCGCGAACTGAAACTGGTGATCCTGCCGCTGGATACCGACGGTGTGATCGACCTCGAAGCCGCCACACAGCTGATCGGCCCACGCACGCGACTGTTGGCAGTCAGCCAATTGTCCAACGTCATCGGCGCCTGGCAACCGCTGCCCGCGCTGCTGGCGCTGGCCAAGGCGCACAACGCGTTGACCGTGATCGACGGCGCCCAGGGCGTGGTCCATGGCCGTCACGACGTGCAGGCGCTGGGCTGCGATTTCTATGTGTTTTCCAGCCACAAGCTCTACGGCCCCGATGGCCTGGGCGTGCTGTTCGGGCGCAATGAGGTGCTGCAACAACTGCGCCCCTGGCAGTTCGGCGGCGAGATGGTGCTGGACGCCAATTATCACGACGCACGATTTCGGCCGGCACCTTTAGGCTTCGAAGCCGGAACGCCGCCGATTTCCAGTGTCATCGGGCTCGGGGCAACTCTGGATTACCTCGCTGGTCTCGATCAGGACGCGGTCTCGGCTCATGAAGCGGCGCTGCATGACTATCTGTTGAAAGGCCTTGAGGCACGCAACGGCATTCGGTTGTTGGGCAGGCCGCAAGTGGCCCTGGCCAGTTTTACCGTCGAAGGTGTGCATAACTCGGATCTTGCGCATTTGCTGACGGAACAAGGGATCGCCGTGCGCGCCGGTCATCATTGCGCCATGCCGCTGCTCAAAAGCTTCGAACTGGCTGGGGCGATTCGGGTGTCGTTGGCGTTGTACAACGATTGCGAAGATCTGGAGCGGTTCTTTGAAGCGCTGGATCAGGCGCTGGAGTTATTGCGATGAACTTGCCTGCTGATGCCGTTACTGCACTCGAAACCTTTCAGGCTGCCGCTGGTTGGGAACAGCGGGCGCGGCTGTTGATGCAATGGGGCGAGCGCCTGCCCGCCTTGAGCGAGGCGCAGATGTGCGACGCCAATCGGGTGCACGGTTGTGAAAGCCAGGTGTGGCTGGTGGGTGAGTTGCGCGATGGCCATTGGCAGTTCAGCGCCAACAGCGATGCGCGCTTGATTCGCGGGTTGGTGGCGTTGCTGCTGGCGCGGGTCAATGGATTGTCGGCGGCTGAGTTGCAGCAGGTTGATTTGCCGGACTGGTTCAATCAATTGGGGCTAGGGCGGCAGCTGTCGCAGTCACGCAGTAATGGCTTGAATGCGGTTTTACAACGGATGCGTGAACTCGCCGCCTAACTGATCGTTCCCACGCTCTGCGTGGGAATGCCTCCACGGACGCTCCGCGTTCGGCTTTGGAAGGGACGCGGAGCGTCCCGGGCTGCATTCCCACGCAGAGCGTGGGAACGATCGGGGTCAGGACGGTTTAATGCGCTCCGCAGGCCGCCGCACTCCCGCCACGATCTTGTCCACCGCCTTGGTCGCCGCGACCATGCCGAAGGTTGCCGTCACCATCATCACCGCGCCAAACCCGCCCGCGCAGTCAAGCTTCACACCATCGCCGACAAAACTCTTTTGCAAACAAATGCTGCCATCCGGTTTCGGGTAGCGCAGTTGCTCGGTGGAGAACACGCACGGCACGCTGTAATGCCGGGTCACGGTGCGCGAGAAGCCATAGTCGCGGCGCAAGGTGGAGCGCACTTTCGAAGCCAGCGGGTCATTGAACGTGCGGTTGAGGTCGCAGACCTGGATCAGCGTCGGGTCGATCTGCCCGCCCGCGCCGCCGGTGGTGATGATCTGGATCTTGCGCCGTTTACACCAGGCAATCAGCGCCGCCTTGGCGTTGACGCTGTCGATGCAGTCGATCACGCAGTCGATGTTCGGCGTGATGTACTCGGCCATGGTCTCGCGGGTGACGAAATCCGCCACCGCATGCACCGTGCAGTCCGGGTTGATCCCGCGCAGGCGCTCGGCCATTACCTCGACCTTGGGTTTGCCGACGGTGCTGTCCAGCGCATGCAACTGGCGGTTGGCGTTGCTGACGCAGACATCGTCCAGATCGAACAACGAAATCTCGCCAACGCCGCAACGGGCCATGGCTTCCGCCGCCCAGGAGCCGACGCCACCGACGCCGACGATCGCCACATGGGCCGCGCGCAGGCGCTCAAGGCCCTCGATGCCATACAAACGGGCGATGCCTGCAAACCGCGGATCTTCTGTACTCATGACCTTTACCCCAAAAACCGGCGCGCATTATATAGGGGTCCTGCCTCACAAACACTGTTCCTTTTTGACGGCGTCTGTTGCCGTCACGCTGCGTTGCCGCTCCTCGCCATAGCGCGCTATGACTCGTCGCTGCGCCTTGCCTGTCGACAACAGCCACTCGTCAAAAGAGGAACGTGTTTGCGAGGCAGGACCCCGGGCTTCGCAACAGTAAGTTTTAAGTTTCACGCTACAAGTGTAAGAACTTATGTGAAATCAAATTGCCCAATGTCCGGCAATTCCCTGTCCGCTGTACGCTCAGAGAATGCCCAGTGTAGGATTCGCGCCCCTTGGCGGTCCGACCGTTCCTTCGTTCCACAGTCTTTGGAACCCGAAATAACTATGTCATCGCGTAAATTTGGACTCAACCTGGTGGTGGTGCTCGCCATCGCTGCCTTGTTTACCGGCTTCTGGGCGCTGATCAATCGCCCGGTGACCGCCCCCAACTGGCCCGAACAGATCTCCGGCTTCTCGTACTCACCTTTCCAGCAGGGTCAATTCCCACAGAAAGAGCAGTACCCGACCGACGATCAGATGCGTCGTGATCTGGAGATCATGAGCAAGTTGACGGACAACATCCGCACTTACTCGGTCGACGGTACGCTGGAGAACATTCCCAAGCTGGCGGAAGAGTTTGGCCTGCGGGTGACGTTGGGGATCTGGATCAGCCCGGACCTGGAGCGCAACGAGCGAGAAATCACCCGTGCCATCGAAATCGCCAACGCCTCGCGCAGCGTGGTTCGCGTGGTGGTCGGTAACGAAGCGATCTTCCGCAAGGAAATCACCGCCCAGGAACTCAGCGTCATGCTGGACCGCGTCCGTGCTGCCGTGAAGGTGCCGGTGACCACGTCCGAACAGTGGCACGTCTGGGAAGAGCACCCGGAACTGGCCAAGCACGTCGACCTGATCGCCGCCCACGTGCTGCCTTACTGGGAATTCATCCCGATGGACAAGGCGGGACAGTTCGTCCTCGACCGCGCCCGCGACCTGAAAAAGATGTTCCCGAAAAAACCGCTGCTGCTCTCCGAAGTGGGCTGGCCGAGCAACGGCCGCATGCGCGGGGGTGCCGATGCGTCGCCAGCAGACCAGGCGATCTATCTGCGGACCCTGGTCAACAAGCTCAACCGCCAGGGCTTCAACTACTTCGTGATCGAAGCGTTCGACCAGCCGTGGAAGGCCAGTGACGAAGGCTCGGTGGGTGCCTATTGGGGCGTGTTCAACGCCGCGCGCCAACAGAAATTCAACTTCGAAGGCCCGGTGGTCGCCATTCCGCAATGGCGGGTGCTGGCCGTCGGCTCGGTGGTGCTGGCATTGCTGTCTCTGACCTTGCTGATGATCGACGGCTCGGCCCTGCGCCAACGCGGCCGCACCTTCCTGACCTTTATCGCGTTCCTCTGCGGTTCGGTGCTGGTGTGGATCGGTTATGACTACAGCCTGCAATACAGCACCTGGTTCAGCCTGACCGTGGGGTTCCTGCTCGCCCTCGGTGCACTCGGGGTGTTTATCGTGTTGCTGACCGAGGCCCATGAACTGGCCGAAGCTGTGTGGGTGCACAAGCGCCGGCGCCAGTTCCTGCCGGTGCAGGGCGACTCCAGCTACCGCCCGAAAGTGTCGATCCATGTGCCTTGCTACAACGAGCCGCCGGAGATGGTCAAACAGACCCTCAACGCCCTGGCCAACCTCGACTATCCGGACTTCGAAGTCCTGATCATCGACAACAACACCAAGGACCCGGCGGTCTGGGAACCGGTGCGCGATTACTGCGAAACCCTCGGTCCGCGCTTCAAGTTCTTCCACGTCGCACCCTTGGCCGGTTTCAAGGGCGGCGCGCTGAACTACTTGATTCCGCACACCGCCAAGGATGCCGAAGTGATCGCGGTGATCGATTCCGATTACTGCGTGCACCCGAACTGGCTCAAACACATGGTGCCGCACTTTGCCGATCCGAAGATCGCCGTGGTGCAGTCGCCGCAGGATTACCGCGACCAGAACGAAAGCACCTTCAAGAAGCTCTGCTACGCCGAGTACAAAGGTTTCTTCCACATCGGCATGGTCACCCGTAACGATCGTGACGCGATCATCCAGCACGGCACCATGACCATGACCCGCCGCTCGGTGCTCGAAGAACTGGGCTGGGCCGACTGGTGCATCTGCGAGGACGCCGAGCTGGGCCTGCGCGTGTTCGAAAAAGGCCTGTCGGCGGCGTATTACCACGACAGCTACGGCAAAGGCTTGATGCCCGATACCTTTATCGACTTCAAGAAACAACGTTTCCGCTGGGCCTACGGCGCGATCCAGATCATCAAGCGTCACACCCGCAGCCTGCTGCGCGGCAAGGACACCGAGCTGACCCGCGGTCAGCGCTACCACTTCCTCGCGGGCTGGTTGCCGTGGGTGGCCGATGGCATGAACATCTTCTTCACCGTTGGCGCGCTGTTGTGGTCGGCGGCGATGATCATCGTGCCGCAACGGGTCGACCCGCCGCTGCTGATTTTCGCCATCCCGCCCCTGGCGCTGTTCGTGTTCAAGGTCGGCAAGATCATCTTCCTCTACCGTCGTGCGGTGGGCGTGAACCTCAAGGATGCATTCTGCGCGGCGCTGGCCGGGCTGGCGTTGTCGCACACCATCGCCAAGGCGGTGTTGTACGGTTTCTTCACCAGCAGCATTCCGTTCTTCCGTACGCCGAAGAATGCCGATAACCACGGCTTCTGGGTGGCGATTTCCGAGGCCCGCGAAGAGCTGTTCATCATGCTGCTGTTGTGGGGCGCGGCCCTGGGGATCTACCTGGTGAACGGCATGCCGAGCAACGACATGCGTTTCTGGGTGACCATGTTGCTGGTGCAGTCGCTGCCGTACCTGGCGGCGCTGATAATGGCGTTCCTGTCTTCGCTGCCGAAACCGCCACCTGAGGCCGAAACGGCACCAGCAGTCTAAATCTGCGCAGATGCACTAAACGGCGGCCAATGGCCGCCGTTTTGCTTTAAGATAACCGCCATTTTGCGCGCACTACGGCCCAATACCTGTAGGAGCGAGCATGCTCGCGAAAAACGTAAGGGCAACGCGGTCATCCAGATTTCACGCGTTACCGTTAACGTCCATCGCGAGCATGCTCGCTCCTACACATAGACAGCTTCCGGAGTTTTTCCATGACGGCCCACGCCGACCTTTCGCCGACCCTTCAACTCGCCATCGACCTGATCCGCCGTCCGTCCGTGACGCCGGTCGACGCCGATTGCCAGAAGCAGATGATGCAGCGCCTGGGCGATGCCGGTTTTGCCCTGGAACCGATGCGCATCGAGGATGTGGATAACTTCTGGGCCACCCACGGCAAACACGATGGCCCGGTGCTGTGCTTCGCTGGCCATACCGACGTGGTGCCGACAGGTCCCGTGACTGCCTGGCAGATCGACCCGTTCAACGCAGTGATCGACGAGCACGGCATGCTCTGCGGCCGCGGCGCGGCGGACATGAAAGGCAGTCTGGCGTCGATGACCGTAGCCGCCGAACGCTTCGTCGCCGACTACCCGGATCACAAGGGCAAGGTCGCCTTCCTGATCACCAGCGACGAAGAAGGCCCGGCGCATCACGGTACCAAGGCTGTGATTGAACGCCTGGTCGCGCGCAAGGAGCGTCTGGACTGGTGCATCGTCGGCGAACCGTCGAGCACCACCCTGGTCGGTGACGTGGTGAAGAACGGTCGTCGCGGCTCCCTCGGCGCCAAGCTGACCGTGCGTGGTGTACAGGGCCATGTGGCGTATCCGCACCTGGCGAAAAACCCGATCCACCTCGCGGCTCCAGCCCTGGCGGAACTTGCCGCCGAGCATTGGGACCACGGCAACGATTTCTTCCCGCCGACCAGTTTCCAGATTTCCAACGTCAACTCCGGCACCGGCGCGACCAACGTCATCCCGGGCGACCTGGTCGCCGTGTTCAACTTCCGTTTCTCCACCGAGTCGACCGTCGAAGGCCTGCAAAAGCGCGTCGCCGACATCCTCGACAAGCATGGCCTGGACTGGCACATCGACTGGGCACTGTCCGGCCTGCCGTTCCTCACCGAACCGGGCGCGCTGCTGGACGCGGTGTCGTCGAGCATCAAGGACATCACCGGCCGGGAAACCAAGGCGTCCACCAGCGGCGGCACTTCCGACGGGCGCTTCATTGCGACCATGGGCACGCAAGTGGTCGAGCTGGGGCCGGTCAACGCGACCATCCACCAGGTCAACGAGCGCGTACTGGCCGCTGACCTCGATGTGCTGACCGAGATCTACTACCAGACTCTGATCAAGTTGCTCGCCTGATGCTGGCGTGTCCGATCTGCAGCGAACCGCTGAGCGCGGTGGACAACGGCGTGGCCTGCCCCGCCGGGCATCGTTTCGACCGCGCGCGCCAGGGTTACCTGAACCTGTTGCCGGTGCAGCACAAGAACAGCCGCGACCCTGGGGATAACCAGGCGATGGTCGAAGCCCGCCGCGACTTCCTCAACGCCGGCCATTACGCGCCGGTGGCCAGGCGCCTGGCGCAATTGGCTGCTGGCTACGCGCCACAGCGCTGGGTGGACATCGGTTGTGGCGAGGGCTACTACACCGCGCAAATCGCCGATGCCTTGCCGGACGCCGACGGCTACGCCCTGGACATCTCCCGGGAAGCGGTCAAGCGTGCCTGCAAACGCAACCCCAAACTTACCTGGTTGATCGCCAGTATGGCCCGCGTGCCGCTGGCGTCGGGCAGTTGTCAGTTCCTGGCCAGTGTCTTCAGCCCGCTGGATTGGGAAGAAGCCAAACGCCTGCTCAGCCCCGGCGGCGGCCTGATGAAAGTCGGACCGACCAGCGGCCACTTGATGGAATTGCGTGAGCGGCTGTACGACGAAGTACGCGAGTACATCGACGACAAGCACCTGGACCTGGTGCCCGAAGGAATGGCGCTGGCGCACAGCGAAACCCTGGCATTCAAACTGACGCTTGCCAGTGGTCAGGACCGGGCGAACCTGCTGGCCATGACACCCCACGGCTGGCGCGCCAGTGCCGAACGCCGGGCAGAGGTCATCGAGCAGGCCGAACCTTTCGAGGTCACCGTGTCGATGCGCTACGATTATTTCGTACTTCAATAACTTCAAACATTTTTGGTCTTGGGCAACGGCTCAAGGCCGGCTAAATCCGCGAATGGATTTTTCAGACACGCAGTGAGGACATCCATGCGCCAACCCGATATCGAGATTTACCTGAAAGACACCGACGTCGACCACAAGGCCATCTCGGCCTGGCTCGGCACGGCATTGGGCCCTTGCACCGACTGGCTGCAGAAAGGCCAGACCTACAAGTGCAAGGCCGGCAACGTGCCGGTGACCTGGTTGCCCAAGGCCGTAGGAAAGTGGAACAGCCTGTACCTGGAAAGCGACCAGACGCCGTGGGATGACGATATCGCCTGCGCCCGCGCTGCGTTTGCCGCGCTGAACGTCGAAGTGCGCTGTGCACCGGGTAGCTGGGTCGAGGAAGAAGGTGAAGAGACGGCGGATCGCTGGATTCGCATCAGCGCCGATGGTGAAGAAGAGATCACCTGGAAAACCGCCTGACATTGATCGTTCCCACGCTCTGCGTGGGAATGCCTCAACGGACGCTCCGCGTTCGGCTGTGAAAGGGACGCAGAGCGTCCCGGGCTGCATTCCCACGCAGAGCGTGGGAACGATCTTTAGAGGCCTACAACGTCTTCAGCCTGCAACCCTTTCTCGCCGGTCACCACCCCATATTCAACCTGCTGGCCTTCAGTCAGCGAACGGTGGCCTTCACCGCGAATCGCGCGGTAATGCACGAACACGTCCACCCCGTCCTCGCGTTGAATAAAGCCGTAGCCCTTGGCATCGTTGAACCATTTCACATTGCCGGTTTCGCGCGTAGCCATGTATCAGTCCCTCTTCTTTTTATTTTGAGCGGCCGAGTATATGACAGCCGTCAAAACTCTCAACTCAACTTTACTTAACCGCTTTTTTGCCGATTTTCGACGAATCCGGCACACTAACGCGCGCCCGAGCAATTGCTCGGTTTTATCCATTCAAGCAGATGCCGTATGACCCGTTCCCCGTTCCGCCGTCTTGTGTTTGGCACCCTGCGCCGACTGCTGTACCTCTGGGTTCGCTCGGAGACGATCAACCAGTCGTCGTTCACCCTCAACCTCGACCGCAGTCGCCCGGTGTTCTACGTCCTGCAAAATCCTTCGCTGACCGAGCTTGCCGTGGTCGACACCGAATGCAGCAAGGCCGGCCTGCCGCGTCCGGTGCTGCCGGTCTCGGTGGGCAACCTGCTGGAACCGGCCGCGTTCTTCTACCTGACCCCGGACCCGGACTGGCTCGGTCGCCAGGACAAGCGCGGCGCGCCGCCAACCTTGACCCGCCTGGTCAGTGCCTTGAGCCAGAACGCCGCCGAAGACGCGCAGATCATTCCGGTCAGCGTGTTCTGGGGCCAGTCGCCAGACAGCGAAAACAGCCCGTGGAAACTGTTGTTTGCCGACAGTTGGGCGGTCACTGGGCGTCTGCGTCGTTTGCTCAGCATCATCGTGCTGGGGCGCAAAACCCGCGTCCAGTTCTCAGCGCCGATCCACCTGCGCGAACTGATCGACCACAACAAGGGTCACGAACGCACCGTGCGCATGGCCCAGCGGATTCTGCGGGTGCATTTCCGCAACCTGAAGGCGGCGGTGATCGGCCCGGACATTTCCCACCGGCGCAACCTGGTCAAGGGCCTGGTCAACCAGCCGCTGGTCAAGCAAGCGATCCTCGACGAAGCCGAGCGTGAAAACATCTCCCCGGAGAAAGCCAAGGCCCAGGCCCTGCGCTACGGCAACGAGATCGCCTCGGACTACACCTACACCGCGATCCGCTTTATGGAAGTGGTGCTGAGCTGGTTCTGGAACAAGATCTACGACGGTATCAAGGTCAACAACATCGAAGGCGTGCAGAAGGTCGCCCCGGGTTACGAAGTGATCTACGTACCCTGCCACCGCAGCCATATCGACTACCTGCTGCTGTCCTATCTGCTGTTCCGCAATGGCCTGACCCCGCCGCACATCGCCGCCGGGATCAACCTCAACATGCCCGGGATCGGCGGCCTGCTGCGTCGCGGCGGTGCGTTTTTCATGCGCCGGACCTTCAAGGGCAACCCGCTGTACACCTCGGTGTTCAACGAATACCTGCACACCCTGTTCACCAAAGGCTTCCCGGTGGAGTACTTCGTCGAGGGCGGCCGTTCGCGCACAGGGCGCATGCTGCAACCGAAGACCGGCATGCTGGCAATCACCCTGCGCAGCTTCCTGCGTTCGTCGCGCATGCCCATCGTCTTCGTGCCGGTGTACATCGGTTACGAGCGCGTGCTGGAAGGCCGGACCTACCTTGGCGAGTTGCGTGGCGCGAGCAAGAAGAAAGAATCGATCTTCGACATCTTCAAAGTCATCGGTGCGCTCAAGCAGCGCTTCGGTCAAGTCGCGGTGAACTTCGGCGAGCCGATCAAGCTGGCGCAATTCCTCGACAGCGAGCAGCCGGATTGGCGCGAGCAGGAACTGGGCCCGCAGTTCAAACCGGCCTGGCTCAACGAAACCACCAACCGCCTCGGTGAAAAAGTCGCGCAGCACCTGAACGAAGCGGCAGCGATCAACCCGGTCAACCTGGTTGCGCTGTCGCTGCTGTCCACCAGTCGTCTGGCCTTGGACGATCGCGCCATGGCGCGGGTCCTCGACCTGTACCTGGCGTTGTTGCGCAAAGTCCCGTACTCGCCGCACACCACGCTGCCGGACGGTGACGGTCGGGCGTTGATCGAGCATGTGAAGGACATGGACCTGCTCTCGGAGCAAAGCGATGCCTTGGGCAAGATTCTCTATCTGGACGAGCAAAACGCCGTCCTGATGACCTACTACCGCAACAACGTGCTGCACATCTTTGCGCTGCCGGCGCTGCTGGCGAGTTTCTTCCAGAGCGCATCGCGCATGAACCGCGAACAGATCCTGCGCTACACCCGTGCGCTGTACCCCTACCTGCAAGCGGAATTGTTCATTCGCTGGTCGCTGGACGAGCTGGATGCGGTGATCGACCAATGGCTGGAAGCGTTCGTCGAGCAAGGCCTGCTGCGCTTCGAGAACGACGTCTACCTGCGTCCAGCGCCAAGCTCGCGGCATTTCGTGCTGTTGACACTGCTATCGAAAAGCATCGCCCAGACCTTGCAGCGCTTCTACATGACCGTGTCCCTGCTGCTCAACAGCGGCCAGAACAGCATCAGCGCCGAAGAACTGGAAGACCTGTGCACCGTCATGGCCCAGCGCCTGTCGATCCTGCATGGCCTGAACGCCCCGGAATTCTTTGACAAGAGCCTGTTCCGCCACTTCATCCAGACCATGCTCGACCTTGAAGTGCTCAAGCGCGACGAGGCGGGCAAGCTGGGCTATCACGAACTGCTCGGCGAACTGGCAGAAGGCGCGGCCAAGCGGGTATTGCCGGCGGAAATTCGTTTGTCGATCCGTCAGGTGGCGTTGCATCGCAGTGAAGATGCGGCGGATCAACCCACACCAACCGTCTAGATTAATCACGGCGCCAGTCGATACTGGCGCCCTCGATATGGAGATCTTCCGATGAAAAAATTGTCCCTGATCGCAGCGGCTGCGTTGCTAACGGCCTGCCAACACCCGACACCGGCCCCTAAAGCCAGCCTCGATGGCGAAGTCTTCTACCTGCAACGCATCGCATTGCCACCGACGGCGATCCTTAGCGTCAGCCTGCAGGACATCACACTCGCCGATGCCCCGGCGAAGGTCATTGACGAACAACGTGGCCCGGTCAAAGGCCAGGTACCTCTGCCATTCCACCTGAGCTACGATCCGGAGCAGATTGAGCCGAATCACCGTTATTCGGTGAACGCCCGCATTGAAGTCGACGGCAAGCTGATGTTCATCACCACCGAAAATCACGCCGTACGCCTGGACGGCTCCGATCCACAGCCCGTGAAGGTTCGTGTCGACCCGGCCCGCTAAGTGTCTTTTTCAAAGAAGGAAGTTGCCATGTTCCGCCCTACCCTCCGTTTTGCCGGCCTGTGTGCAGGCTTGATGATCTCTGCCAGCGCCCTGGCGCTGTCCCTCAGCGACCTGTCGCAAAAAGACGCCACCGGCGGACTCAAGGACGCCCTGACCCAAGGCGCGCAACTGGCCGTGAAACAACTCGGCACCCCGGGCGGCTTCAGCAACAACCCGGACGTGAAGATCGAACTGCCGGGCAAACTGGGTAAAGTGGCCAGCAAGATGAAACAGTTCGGCATGGGTGATCAGGTCGATCAACTGGAAGCCAGCATGAACAAAGCGGCGGAAACCGCCGTGGTCCAGGCCCAGCCGATCCTCGTGGACGCTGTGAAGAAGATGACGGTTGACGATGCCAAGGGCATTCTCAGCGGCGGCAACGACTCGGCCACCCAGTACCTGAACAAAACCAGCCGCGAACAGATCCGCGCCAAGTTCCTGCCCATCGTCAAGCAAGCCACCGACCAGGTTGGCCTGGCCCAGCAGTACAACTCCTTCGCCGGCCAGGCCGCGACCATGGGTGTGATCGACACGAAGAATGCCAACGTCGAAAACTATGTGACCGAACAGGCGTTGAACGGCTTGTTCGAGATGATCGGCAAACAGGAAGAAACCATCCGCCAGAACCCGGCGGCTGCGGCTACCAGCCTGGCCAAAAAAGTCTTCGGTACACTCTAAGCCACACCGTTGATCGTTCCCCCGCCCTGCGTGGGAACGATCAAATCAGTTCGCTTTAACACGCAGAAAAAACACCCACTCACGCCCCAGCTTGCGCTTCTCGAACAACTCCAAATCCACCAATCCATTCAACGTGGCCGACGCCGTGTTGTACGAACACCCCAGATTCTCCTTCACATTGACCGCCGTAAACTCCTTCGCCATCCCACTCTTGGCCACCTGATAGACCGCCCGCTGCTTCCCACTCAGCCGCTCGAAAAACCCAGACTCCGACAACCAACGATCAAAGCACTCGGCATTAATAAGACTTTTCCTATACGCCTGGGTAAAGCTGCTGACAGCACGCAGCACCACCAAACACTGGAAATCGATGAAATACGTCAGGTCCAGGTCATCCGCTTCGGTATTGAGATAGGAGCGTCCGTATTTCACCGGCGCATTGCGCAGCAAGACGCTGATCGCGATGTAACGAAACGCCGAGAAATCATTCTTGAACATGAACCAGTAGAACAACGCCCGCGCAACGCGGCCGTTGCCATCGCGAAAAGGATGCTCATAACTCAGCGCGAAATGCAGCGCGATCCCCTTGATCAACGGATGCAGGTAATCCACCTGGTGGGGATCGTCATGGGATTGATTGATCCACTTCGACAGCACCCGCAATCGAGCAGTGAGCCCCGCGGCGGGAGGCGGTACATGAACCGTATTTCCCTGGCCGTCCTGAACCACCACGTCATCATTGACCCGCAGATTCCCCGGCGAATATTGCGCATCATCGATACCTGATACACCAACGCGATGCAGTGCCGTGATCAGCTCGACACTCAAGGGCTCGTAACGTTTCTCCCAGGCAAAGTTCATCATCTTGTAATTGCCGATCACCATTCGCTCATCCGGCGTACGCGGCAGGCGATGGCGCTTGAGCATGTCCTTGGCCACCCGAGTGGTGGTCGCTGCACCCTCAAGCTGACTGCTGCTGATGGCTTCGTCCTCGATCAGGTCGTTGAGCAGGTAGCTGAAATGCGCACTCTCGCCGATTTGGCTGGTCATGTATTCCAGCGCGGCCGTCGTCGTCTGACGGTCCACGGAGGAAATCGCTTTTTGCGCCACTGGCGTCAATACGAAACTGCCCCATTGCACCGGCTCACCCAATGGCAACAGGCTGGAGTACTGCGCTGTTCGGGCTTTCTTGACCAAAGCCCAGCAAAGATTCGAATCCAGCCCGGGTGCCCAGCGATAACGCAATTCATTGAATGGCAAATAGCGCCCCTGATCGTCCAGGGGCTTAAGTAAGGTGAGGTATTCCGCGAGGCGTTCCTTGTGTGGCGATTTTGTCAGCAAATCGAAAACCGGGTCTGACCTCCCCCTCAGCATGGGTGGCTTTTTCATTGGCGCTGTCTCGTAAACTCGTGAAACCGAGTTTTGAGTACAACATCCGGACCTTCGAGTCTCAATATCGGACGGTTCTGAGATTGTTGTAGGAGCAAGCTTGCTCGCGATGGCCGCGACCCGGTTTGACTGACAGAACGATCTTCACCGATTAAAAAAGCCCGCTGGTCTTCTACGGTCAGCGGGCTTTTTCATTGCGCTATTGCTGCGGGTCAAGCTGATCGAGTACGCGGTTCACCGATAGTTGTGCCAGTACAATCATCTGCTGAATGCCGAGGATCAGATTGCACGTCGGGCCGGTCAGGCTGGAGGACAACTCGGTGGCCATGACGTTGGCCGAAGCCAAACTTTCATGGGCATGGACCAAAAGGGTTTCGGAATTGACGCCGGGGTGGATTGTGAAAATTGGACAGGGACGGTAAGTGGTTTTCGGCTGCTGGTCTGGATTTGCGTCCGGGGGATTTGGGCTGTCTTTGATCATTGTGAAGCTCCTAACGAAAGTCGGAGCGGCCAGCATCACTTGCAGATGATGGGTGGCAGCTGTATGCGGGTCTGCAAGACCGAGTCGTTAGGCAACCTCGGCAGACCCGAAGGTCTCCCGCACACAGCCACCATAAATCGGTGGTCGCTAAAAAGCGCCACGATTATAGGTGCGCCTGTAGGCGCCTAACAAACTATCGGCGGGCTTGCAGTCCCGATCGCTGAATTGGCAGCGACGGACAAAGGCTAGAGATCGAGGTTCCGAAGGACAACCTGAAAGTATTGTAGGAAGGTTCTGAATGTTTGGTTAAGCGATAAACATCGTTGGCTGTGAGGCCGTCTTCGCGAGCAAGCCCACTCCCACAATTGGACCGTGTTTATCTGGAAGGAATTGGTCGACTGTCAGACCGCCATCGCGGGCAAGCCTTGCTCCTACAAAAGCAAGAGCAGGTCACTAACACCCGCTCCGCTTCTCACCACTCATCAGGCCGAGCGTTAGCTCGCCTTCAGCTTTTGATCTTGATCCACCCGCCCCTTCGGGAGGCTGAGTGGAGGTGTTCATCCGGGGAGTGGCGCGCAGCGCCGTTCGACGAAGTCGAACACGCTGCATGTAGGTGCAGCGAAGCCAACCGGAGGGCAGTGTCCCCGGATGGATGCCGGAGCGAAGGAACCCCGAGCCTTAGCGAGGGGCCGGACGCCGGGGCGAGACCTTTGCTTCCTTTGGGGCGTTTGCCAAAGGGAGTCGACCGTCAGGGCGAAACCATAAGTCGCCGTTACCGCAGAAATGGATATGTACTCGAAAAGCCAGAGCTTGGTCGGCCCGAAGGCCGCCAAGTTCAACAACTCAAACCGGTTCTTTCTTGACCCGGAACCAAGCCGCATACAACGCCGGCAGGAACAAAAGCGTCAACGCCGTAGCCACAATCAACCCCCCCATGATCGCCACCGCCATCGGCCCGAAAAACACACTGCGCGACAACGGAATCATCGCCAGGACAGCCGCCAGTGCCGTCAACACAATCGGCCGGAACCGCCGCACGGTCGCCTCAATGATCGCCTGCCAAGGCTTCAATCCGGCCGCAATATCCTGCTCGATCTGATCCACCAGAATCACCGAGTTACGCATGATCATCCCCGACAACGCGATAGTCCCGAGCATCGCCACAAACCCAAACGGCTGACGGAACACCATCAAGAACAGCGTCACCCCGATCAACCCCAGGGGCGCCGTCAGAAACACCATCACCGTGCGCGAGAAGCTGCGCAGTTGCAGCATCAGCAAGGTAACCACGACGACGATGAATAACGGTACGCCAGCCTTCACCGAGTTCTGCCCACGCGCCGAGTCTTCGACGGTGCCGCCGACATCCAGCAGGTAACCGTCTGGTAACTCGGCGCGAATCGGATTGAGGGTCGGCATGATCTGCGCCACCAGCGTGGCCGGTTGCTCCTTACCATAGATATCGGCCCGAACAGTCACATTGGGCAGGCGATTACGGTGCCAGATCACGCCTTCTTCAAAGCCGTATTCCAGGGTCGCGATCTGCGACAGGGCGACGCTGCGACCGTTGTCGGTCGGCACCGCCAGGCTTGGCAGCAGCGACAACTCGGTGCGTTCATGCAAGGTGCCGCGCAACAGGATCTCGATCAACTCGTTGTCTTCGCGGTACTGGCTGACGCTGGCACCGGTCAGCGAGCTCTGCAAAAACTGCGACAGGTTCGCCGTGCTCACACCCAGTGCCCGCGCCCGGTCCTGATCGATATTCAGGTATACGACTTTGCTGGGCTCTTCCCAGTCCAGGTGGACGTTGACCACATGGGGGTTTTCGCGAACCTTGGCCGCGACTTTGCGTGCCAGTGCGCGGACTTCCTCGATGTGCTCACCGGTCACCCGGAACTGCACCGGATAGCCAACCGGCGGGCCGTTTTCCAGACGGGTGACCCGCGAGCGCAAGGCCGGGAATTGTTCGTTGAGGGTCGTGATCAGCCAAGTGCGCAGCGGTTCGCGATCTTCGATGGTTTTCGCCAGGACGACGAACTGGGCGAAACTCGCCGCCGGCAATTGCTGATCCAGGGGCAGGTAAAACCGTGGCGAACCGGTACCGACGTAGGCCACGTAGTTGTCGATCCCGGTTTTGTCCTTGAGCAACGCTTCGAAGCGTTTGACCTCCTCGGCTGTATTGCTCAGGGACGCGCCTTCGGCCAGCTTCAGGTCGACCATCAACTCCAGTCGGCCCGACGCCGGGAAAAATTGCTGTGGCACAAAACGGAACAGTACGATGGAAGCAATGAACAGCACCACAGTCGCCGTGATCACGGTTTTACGCCATCGCACACACCACTCCACCAGACGTCTGACGCGCTGATAAAACGGCGTGCCATAGGGGTCGGGTTGACCCGTACCATGTTTGGCCGCGTGGATTTTCGCCAGGTCCGGCAGGAGTTTTTCCCCCAGATAAGGCACGAAGAGCACCGCTGCCACCCAGGACGCCAGCAGCGCGATGGTCACCACTTCGAAGATCGAACGGGTGTATTCACCGGTGCCCGATTGCGCGGTGGCGATCGGCAGGAAACCGGCGGCGGTGATCAGCGTGCCGGTGAGCATCGGGAAGGCGGTGCTGGTCCAGGCATAGCTCGCCGCTTTGATACGGTCGAAGCCCTGCTCCATTTTGATCGCCATCATTTCCACGGCGATGATGGCGTCGTCCACCAGCAAGCCCAGCGCCAGCACCAGTGCACCGAGGGAGATCTTGTGCAGGCCTATCCCCAGGTAATACATACAGGCGAACGTCATCGCCAGCACCAGCGGAATGGCCAGGGCCACCACCATGCCGGTGCGCACACCGAGGGAGAAAAAACTCACCAGCAACACGATGGCCAGCGCTTCGACCAACACCTGGACGAACTCGCCGACCCCGGTTTTCACTGCGGCCGGTTGGTCAGAGACCTTGCGCAACTGCATGCCGGCAGGGAGGTTCTTCTGGATGCGGGCAAACTCGATTTCCAGGGCCTTGCCCAGCACCAGGATGTCTCCACCGTCCTTCATGGCCACGGCCAGGCCGATGGCGTCTTCAGCCATGAAGCGCATGCGCGGTGCCGGTGGATCGTTGAACCCTCGACGCACGTTCGCGACGTCGGAGATGCGGAACGTCCGATCGCCGACGCGAATCGGGAAGTTCTTGATCTCTTCGACCGTCTGAAAATTCCCCGAGACCCGTAGCTGCAATCGCTCACTCGTAGTTTCGAAGAACCCGGCCGTGGACACCGCATTCTGTTCTTCAAGGGCTTGTTGCACCGCCGCCAACGGCAGCCCGAGGGTGGCGAGCTTGACGTTGGACAGCTCGATCCAGATCTTCTCGTCCTGCAAACCGAGCAGGTCGACCTTGCCCACATCCTTGACCCGCTGCAGCTGGATCTGGATGCGGTCGGCGTAGTCCTTGAGCACGGCGTAGTCGAAACCCTCGCCGGTCAGGGCGTAGATATTGCCGAAGGTGGTGCCGAACTCATCGTTGAAGAACGGCCCTTGGATGCCCGGCGGCAGGGTATGACGAATGTCGCTGACCTTCTTGCGCACCTGATACCAGAGTTCCGGTATTTCCACCGAGTGCATGGAGTCTCGGGCGATGAACGTCACCTGTGATTCACCCGGGCGGGAGAACGACACGATGCGCTCGTACTCACCGGTTTCCATCAGCTTCTTTTCAATGCGTTCGGTGACCTGGCGCGAGACTTCCTGCGCGGTCGCCCCCGGCCAGTTGGTGCGGATCACCATGGCCTTGAAGGTGAACGGCGGGTCTTCGCTTTGACCCAGTTTGGTGTAGGACAGTGCGCCGACAATCGCCAGCAAGAGCATCAGGAACAGGACGATCTGGCGATTGCGCAGCGCCCAGGCGGAAAGATTGAAACCCATCGGGAATTACTCCTTGTCCGCCAGATTGACCACGCGGTTGGAGCGATCCACCGGGCGCACAGACTGCCCGTCGAGAAGCACATGGACACCGGCGGCTACCACCCAGTCGCTGGCATTGAGGCCTTCGAGTACCGGAACGGTTTTCTCACCGAAGGCACCGACCCGTACCGGGGTCTTCTTCAAGGTGTTGTTGGCGCTGACCACCCAGACGTAGGTCACGCCGTTTTCCGCGGTCAGCGCCGACAGTGGCACCGACAACGGAACGGCTTGGGCGTTCTGCACGAAGACACGGGCGCTCTGGCCGAGTTCGGCCGGCACCTTGCCCGCATTGAAGGCGATACGCGCGGCGAAGGTGCGGGACTTTGGATCAGCGGCCGGCGACAGTTCGCGGATGTGTCCGGCGAAGCGCTGATCCGGTTGCGTCCATAGTTCTACCGAAACCGGCTGGCCGACCTTGAAGCGGCCGAAGCTCGCCTCCGGCAGGCTGATCAACACTTCACGCTCGCCATCGGTGGCCAGGGTAAACACCGTTTGCCCGGCCGCGACAACTTGCCCGACTTCCACCGCTCGCTTGGCGACTACGCCATCCTGCGGCGCCCGCAGTACCGCGTAACTGGCCTGATTGGTCGAGACGTTGAATTCGGCCTTGATCTGTTTAAGACGCGCTTCACCGGAGCGGTACAGGTTTTCGTGATTGTCGTACTGGGAGCGGCTGACCATCTGCCGCTCCATCAGCGTTTTATAACGATCACGCTCGGCGCGCACCATGCTCAGATTGGCCTCGGCGGCCGCGACCTGGGCGCGGGTGGCTTCCAGTTGCAGGCGCACGTCCTGGGGATCGAGTTCCGCCAGCGGTTGATCGGCCTTGACCCGCTGCCCTTCGTCGACCAGTCGTCGGCTGACTTTTCCGCCAATGCGGAATGCCAGGTCCGGTTCGAAGCGGGCGCGAACTTCACCGGGATAACTTTCCATCGCCTGGGTCGAAGGCTCTGGCTGGACCACCATGGCCGGTCGAATGCTGACTTGAGGCGCCTCTTCGTGACCGCACGCGGTCAAGAAAAACGCCAGGGTGACTGGCAACGCGAAGGGCAAGGCATAGCGGAACATGGTGAAGGACCTTTCGCCAATGGTGCTTGGAATAATTATACTGACGAGTATGTTATTAATAGCAAACTCACCAGTCCAGTAATAAAAGCGAATATGTCGAACAATCTTTCAGCACCCAATGGCCCGGGCCGCCCCAAGGATCTGGCCAAGCGCCAGGCGATCCTCGATGCAGCGAAAACGCTGTTTCTGACCAAGGGTTACGCCAACACCAGCATGGATGCTGTCGCAGCGCAGGCCGGGGTGTCGAAGCTGACGGTCTACAGCCACTTCAACGACAAGGAGACGCTGTTCTGCGCTGCCGTTGTAGCCAAGTGCGAGGAGCAATTGCCGTCGCTGTTCTTTGAATTGCCGGAAGGCGTGGCAGTGGAAACAGTGCTGCTGAACATTGCCCGCGGCTTTCATCAGTTGATCAACAGCGACGAGTCGGTGAACCTGCACCGGCTGATGATGACCCTGGGCAGCCAGGACCCGAAGCTCTCACAGATTTTCTTCGAGGCTGGCCCGCAACGCATGCTGCATGGCATGGAACGGTTGCTGAGCAAGATCGATCAGAGCGGCGCGTTGAGCATCGACAAACCGCACAATGCGGCCGAGCACTTCT
Organism: Pseudomonas sp. LBUM1649; assembly: GCF_059716155.1. NCBI lineage: Bacteria > Pseudomonadati > Pseudomonadota > Gammaproteobacteria > Pseudomonadales > Pseudomonadaceae > Pseudomonas > Pseudomonas sp. LBUM1649. Next base: position 1,200,247 of record NZ_CP166807.1, on the reverse strand, counting down.
TCTGCCTGCTCAAGGGGGCGGGGAATTTTCGGTTGTTGTATGGCTGCGGTGAGCCGTTGACCGGGGACGCGGCGGAGCGCCATGTGCAGGAAGTGGTGGGGTTGTTTATGCGGGCATACAGGCCGGATTCGGTCTGATAGATTTGTGGCGCCAAGGCTGGCGCCATCGCGGGCAAGCCTTGCTCCTACAACTTTGGGGCGATCACAACATAGGTGAACGACATAGACCTGTAGGAGCAAAGCTTGCTCGCGATTGAAGCGACTCGGTCTTACGGCTTGAGCGCTTTTTTAGGATAAATGTCATACCGACTGGATTTACCATCCAGCGCATGACTGGGCTTGGGCCCTTCGATGCACGGTGCCTTGCGCGGTCGCTTGACCACTACACGGTGGCTGGCCAGGGCCAGGGCGGCTTCAAGCAATGCCGGCGCATCCGGATCATCACCCACCAGCGGCCGGAACAGGCGCATTTCCTTCTTCACCAAGGCGGTTTTCTCACGATGGGGGAACATCGGGTCGAGGTAGATCACCTGCGGCGGTTCGCCCTGCCAATTGCGCATCACCTCGATCGAGTTGCCCTTGAGCAAGCGCATGCGCGCCACGATTGGCGCTACGTCGAAGTCTTCTGCGCCCCGGGCCAAGCCATCTTCGAGCAAGGCACCGATCAATGGCTGACGCTCGATCAGGCTCATCTCGCAGCCCAGGCTGGCCAGCACGAACGCATCCTTGCCCAGCCCGGCGGTGGCATCCAGCACACGCGGGCGCACGCCTTGGGCGACGCCGACCGCCTTGGCGATCATCTGCCCGCTGCCGCCACCGTACAACCGGCGATGCGCCGCGCCACCCTCGACGAAATCCACCCGCACCGGGCCGGGCGCATCCGGCCCCAGCTGTTGCAGCTGCAAACCCTGGTCACCCACCTGCAACGCGAACTCACCATCAGCCACTTGCAGCGGCAGGCCCAGACGCTCGGCCCATTGCTCGGCCTGGGGCTCGAAGGCCGCACTCAGCGCCTCGACATGGATGCGGCAGGCCGCAGGTTGATCAATCATGGGAAAACACGCTCAAAAAATTAATGATCGGCAAAAACGGCCGATAACAAAACTATTGAGCATTTTGCCAGAGCTGAGCGTCGACCGAGAGAAATGTCAGACATTCAACCCACAATCACAGGTTTTATCTCGCCCTACGGCGATTACAACCTGCGAAACACTCAGGCACTGAGCGGCGTCAGTCACATCTGGCAGGATTTCTTTGCCCGTGCACTCGCCGAACAGTCGGGTGAAGTGCTGCCGCAATCGCTGAATTTTCCACCGGTCGATCTGCAAAGCCCGGTTGAACCTACCGTTGGCAGTGACCTGCTGGCGCACATCGTTTCCCAGCGCGAATGCGACGTGAAGGACAATGAAGTTCGCCCGCCCGAGCCGTTGTTCCTGCCGATTGCCGAGTTCGAAATGGACCTGGCCGACAAGCCATTCCCGCCGTTCCCCGCCGAAGAAATCATTGCCCAGCAGCAACAGCAGGACTTCGAGAGCGGTTGGGTGCGTCCGATCGTGCTCACCGCCGGTCAGCCGTTGCCAGAAGCCGGTCCGGCACCGCAACCGCGTCCGCTGCATTTGCCGATCGCCGAGTTCGAACTCGATCTGCTGGACAAGCCGTTCCCGCCGTTCTCGCCTGAAGAATTGGTGGCGCAACAGAAACAGCTCGATTTCGATAACCGCTGGGCGCGCCCGATCATCCTGCAGAACCTGCGCCTCGCCGCATAGGCCTCAACGACAGACCCACCACGGCCCGACATCCACATGAAAGTGATTGCGATGGGCAGCGTTGTAGTCCGGGCTCAACACCACGCTGAACAGGCCGCAGGCGCCATCGCGAACCTGCCTTAAAAATTTTGCGTCCTGGTTATCCTTCGGCCAATCCTTGAGCACGCTGATGGTCCGACCGTCAGCCAGTCTAAAACCGGCGATATCCAATGCATTGGCCGACGCATGCTGGCTACGCCTGCCATTCTCACGACTGTAGACATTGCGACAGGCAAAGCTGCCGAGGTGATCGACCCGCGTGACGGCTTGCCCGTAGACCGCCTGCGCCGCGGGTTGCAGGGCATGATGCTCGAACAGGGCAAATGACACCGCCAGACGGCAGCTGGCGAGGAAGCTGCTGCTCAGGGCCACGTCACTGCCCTGGACACGCAGGGTATTGGTCAGCGGGCATTTGGCGTCCGGGCTGTCGGCCTGACGGGTCACGCGCAATCCGGAGCTGCTTAAAGCCTGGTCGCACAGCTGCGGATCAGCGCGCAGTCGCATCAGTTTGTAGCGGGTCAGAAGGTTAGGTTGAGCTTTCACGTCCAGCGGCGCCCAGGGATTCCACTGTGGCGGCAAGGAGATCCAACCGCGCCAGACACCCGCTCCTGCCGCTGCAATGATCGACAGCATCAGCAACAGCCACCCGCGAAACCGCATCGTCAGCCTTTGAACAATTGATTGGCCTGCGCGTAGGGCATGGACCGCGACGTGAAGCCGAACGTGCCCGATTTGCGGATCTCTTCGGCGGCGCGGAAAAACTCGCCATAGGCCGCCAAGGCCAACGCTGAACCCACGCTGATACGCTTGACGCCCATTTCGCTCAATTGCTCGACCGTCAGTTTCAGGCCGCCGGACATCAACACGTTGACCGGCTTGGGCGCCACGGCGCGAACCACCGCCAGTACCTCTTCAGCGCTGCGCAGCCCCGGCGCGTACAACACGTCTGCACCGGCTTCGGCGAATGCCTGCAAGCGGCGAATCGTGTCATCAAGATCCGGATTGCCATGCAAAAAATTCTCGGCACGGGCCGTGAGCGTGAAAGGGAATGGCAAGCTGCGAGCGGTGGCGACGGCGGCCTCGATGCGTGCCACGGCATGCTCGAAGCAATAGATCGGGCTTTCTTCACGCCCGGTGGCATCTTCGATCGAGCCACCGACGGCACCGACTTGCGCCGCGCGCGAAATACTCTTCGCACAATCGGCCGGATTATCGGCAAAGCCGTTTTCCAGATCGACCGCCACCGGCAAATCGCTGGCCGCGACAATCGCCTCAACGTTCACCAGCGTATCGTCCAGGCTCAGCCCACCATCGGGACGCGCCGTGGAAAAAGCATACCCGGCACTGGTGGTCGCCAGTGCCTCGAAACCCAGGCTGGCGAGCATCTTTGCCGAACCGGCATCCCACGGATTGGGAATCACAAAGGCCCCGTCACGTTCGTGCAAGGCTCTGAACGCTTGGGCTCGAAGGGTTTGCGCATCCATTGGCAGGCTCCTGAGAGGGAAACGAGTCCGCTTCAGAGCAAGCCAAGTTGCTCGGCCGCGGGCTCTCTGTATAGCTCAGGCAGCGCCGGCAAGCCAGGCAAACGCAGCATCAGGCGCGCGTGAAAACGTTGCGCCAGTTTCGCCGCGAGCACATTGTCGGCGGTGTGCAGGAAGATGTAGGGCGTACGACCCTCTTCGATCCACAGGGCGATTTTCTCCACCCACGGCAACAGAAACGGTTCGTTGGCCTCAAGCTGCGGATGACCGATGAAACGCACCTGCGGGAACTGCGTGAACGCTGCCGGACGGGGCGGAACCCGTGGTTTCTTCGATTGGGCGTGGACGACCGAAGGATCGGTCGCGGTGCAGCTGAACAGCGCTCGCGGATCGAGGCATATACGTTCGACGCCGCGATCGAGCAACAGGCGATTGAGCTGGCGCTCGCTGTCACCCTTGGTGAAGAAGTCGTCATGCCGCACTTCTACGGCCAGCGGTCGTTGCAGGGCATCGATAAATCCGGCCAGTTCGGGCAAGCGTTGTGGCGTGAAGCTTTTCGACAACTGCAACCACAGTGGCGAAACCCGCTCACCGAGGGGGCTGAGCAATTGGGTGAAAGTCTCGGCGGCGGTCAGTTGTTCGCGCAAGTCACTGCCGTGACTGATGTCACGGGGGAATTTGGCGGTGAAGCGAAAATGCTCGGGCATGGTTTCAGCCCAGCGCTGCACCGTGCTGACAGCCGGGCTCGCATAGAAGGTCGTATTGCCTTCCACGGCGTTGAATACCCGGGAATACAGATCGAGAAAATCGGTGGGCCTGGCATCTGGCGGATACAAATAATCACGCCAGGCGTTTTCGCTCCAGGATGGGCAACCGAGGTAGTAAGGCAACATCAGATGTACAGGTCGAGGCCCAGCACTTGCGCATCCCAATCGACGAAACTGGCGGTGCTCAGGTAACTGGCCAGCGCCATTGCCACACTTTTGCTCATCGCGCGGTGATAAAGCATGTCCTGCTGACGGGCGGGGAGATTGCTCAGCTTTTGCGCAGCGGCTTTGGCGGCACGGGCAGCCAGTTGCTCCTCGGTCGCAAATTCCAGCTCGCCTTCGATATCGACGAACTCGTCTTCTACCCGCTTGCCTTTGCGAGGCTTGCGTTTGATGGGGTATGACTGAGAGGAAACGCCGTCTATACGCATAGGTGCATGCTCGGTATCAGTAATGGCAGTCTAGTGGCACATAACCCACTTCGCAAACCGCCGAGTGATAACTAGAACACATAAAGGGCAAAAGGTTTAAAACCGGCGGTTAGAAACAGACGATTGGCTGGAGTTTGCCTTTGTGGCGAGGGGATTCATCCCCGCTGGGCTGCGTAGCAGACCCATTTTTTTGGGGCCGCTTCGCAGCCCAACGGGGATGAATCCCCTCGCCACAGGAAAGATACTTACCGCGCCTTGGGCGTCGCCACTTTGTCCCGCAAGTACACCGGCTGCGCCTCATCGGCGACGATTGCTTCGCCACGTTCCCAGGCAAACCGCGCCAAGGTCAGCAAATCTCCAGCATGGGGCAACATGCCCGCGTCCTGCCCACTCAGCTCGACGGCGATACGCTCGGCATACCCCCAACCGGTGCCCGCACCGAACCACTCACCACTGGCATCGCCCGGCAATGCAGCGACTTCCGGTGGCAATACCGCTTCAGCGCCGACCAGGCGCATCTCCCCTGCCGTTTCGCGGTAGCAGCCCCAATACACCTCGTCCATCCGCGCATCGATGGCCGCCGCGACCTGGCTGGCACCGTGTTCGCGATAGGCGCGTTGGGCCAGCACTGCCAGGTTCGACACTGGCAATACCGGGCGATCGAGTGCAAACGCCAAGCCTTGCACCACACCGATGGCAATCCGCACGCCGGTGAACGCACCCGGCCCGCGACCGAAGGCGATGGCGTCGACCGCTTGCAGGGTGGTGCCGGCATCGGCGAGCAGCTGTTGGATCATCGGCAGCAGCTTCTGTGCATGCAGGCGCGGAATCACCTCGTAATGGCTCGTCACTTTGCCGTCATGCAGCAAGGCAACAGAGCAAGCTTCAGTCGCGGTGTCCAGGGCCAGCAAGGTGCTCATCGATGTTTCCACAAGAGAGATCAGAAAAAAGTCCGTCAGTATAAACAACTACGGCCCGCAAGCGGGCCGTAGAAGATCAAGCTGTTTTCAGCTCAGGGCCGCAAGCACCTTGGCGGTGATCGCTTCAACCGAACCGACGCCTTCGATATGGCTGTACTTCGGCTTGCCATTGGCAACAGACAGGTTCTGGTAGAAGTCCACCAGCGGTTTGGTCTGCGAATGGTAGACCGACAGGCGATGACGCACGGTTTCTTCGGTGTCGTCCTTGCGCTGCACCAGCTCTTCGCCGGTGGCGTCGTCCTTGCCGGCGATTTTCGGCGGGTTATAGACGACGTGGTAAACACGACCGCTGGCCTCGTGAACACGGCGACCGGCGATACGCTGGACGATTTCTTCGTCTTCAACGGCGATTTCAACCACCGCATCCAGCTCGACACCGGCAGTCACCAGGGCTTCAGCCTGGGGAATGGTGCGCGGGAAACCGTCGAACAGGAAACCGTTGGCGCAGTCGGACTGGGCGATACGGTCCTTGACCAAGGCGATGATCAAGTCATCGGACACCAGGCCGCCCGCATCCATGATGCTCTTGGCCTTGATGCCCAGCTCGGTGCCGGCCTTGACCGCAGCACGCAGCATGTCGCCGGTGGAAATTTGCGGAATGCCGAATTTTTCGGTGATGAACTGAGCCTGAGTACCTTTACCGGCCCCGGGAGCTCCCAGCAGAATGACGCGCATCGATGTGCTCCTCAATTTTTATATGGATAACGTCAGATTCGCCTCGTGGGGCCAATCTCAAAAATAGGGTCGTGACCGCCCAAACGGTCAAAGGCTGATCAAGATACACAGCAGGCTGCGCCCACACAAGCCGCCAAAAGTCGGAGAAACCGCTGCCTGTCGTGACCTCGCAACCCGGTTCCCCAAGTCGCAACCCCATCATTAACTGTCGCCTGGCAGTACTTTTGCACCCGCCATTCAATCGCATCCGGCGCCCGTGCCGGATGCTCCACAGCAGGTGAAAAAACCTTAGCCGGTATTGCGCAATCCGGCGGCAATCCCCGCCACAGACACCAGCAACGCCTGTTCTACCGGGCTGTCCTGCGCCACATCCGGTTGCCGCGAACGTGCCAGCAACTCTGCCTGCAATAGATGAAGCGGGTCGAGGTAAGTGTTGCGCAAGCGGATGAATTCAAGTGTGGCTGGGCTATGTGCCAGCAGCTGCGACTGACCGGTCAGCCCGAGAACGATGGCGCATGCCTGCGACAATAGGTCGCGTAAGTGCGCACCCAAAGGCAGCAAGTCCGGTTCGACCAGACGCTCGTCATAGGACCGGGCAATATCCGCGTCGGCCTTGGCCAGGACCATTTCCAGCATGTCGATGCGGGTGCGGAAAAACGGCCATTGCTCGCGCATCTGCTGCAGCAGTTCGCCTTCACCGCGCTCCAGCGCCTTGCTCAGGGCCGCTTCCCAGCCCAGCCAGGCCGGCAGCATCAGCCGTGTCTGGGTCCAGCCGAAGATCCACGGGATTGCCCGCAGGCTTTCGATTCCGCCAGCACGGCGCTTGGCCGGACGACTGCCAAGCGGCAGGCGCCCAAGTTCCTGTTCCGGGGTGGACTGACGGAAATATTCCACGAACTGCGGATTTTCCCGCACCACGGCACGGTAGGCGCTGACACCGTCGGCGGCCAGTTCGTCCATTAAGTGGCGCCACTCAGGCGTCGGCGGCGGCGGCGGCAGCAAGGTCGCTTCGAGTACCGCGGCCAGATACAGATTGAGGTTTTGCTCGGCGATGTCCGGCAGGCCGAATTTGAAACGAATCATTTCTCCCTGCTCGGTGGTGCGGAAACGTCCGGCGACCGAACCCGGCGGCTGCGACAAAATCGCCGCATGGGCCGGGCCGCCACCACGCCCCACGGTGCCACCGCGACCATGAAACAACAGCAGTTCCACCTGTTGTTCGCGGCAGATATCCACCAACTGCTCCTGCGCCCGGTACTGTGCCCAGGCGGCCGCCGTGGTCCCTGCGTCCTTGGCCGAGTCGGAATAGCCGATCATCACCTCCTGCGGGCCCTGCAGGCGCGAGCGATAGCCCGGCAGCAACAACAGCTTCTCGATCACCGGGCCGGCGTTGTCGAGGTCGGCGAGGGTTTCGAACAGCGGCACCACGCGCATCGGCCGCAATACCCCGGACTCCTTGAGCAACAGCTGCACGGCCAGCACATCGGACGCGGCACCGGCCATGGAAATCACGTAAGAGCCCAGCGACGCCCCTGGCGCCGCGGCGATTTCCCGGCAGGTCGCCAGCACTTCGGCGGTGTCGGCGGAGGGCTTGTAGTGCGCCGGCAGCAATGGCCGACGGTTATTCTGTTCGCGCGTCAGGAAGGCAATGCGCTCTTCTTCGCTCCAGTCTTCATAGCGACCCAGGCCGAGGTAATCGGTGATTTCGGTCATGGCCGCAGTATGGCGCGACGAGTCCTGACGCACATCGAGGCGCACCAGGAACAGGCCGAACGTCACTGCCCGGCGCAGGCAATCGAGCAACGGACCGTCGGCGATCACACCCATGCCGCACTCATGCAGGGAGTGGTAGCACAGCTCCAGCGGGTCGAGCAGGTCGCGGTTGTTTTGCAATACGTCGGCCGGTGCAGGTGTCGGCGTCGACAACGCGGTGTGTGCCCAGTTTCTCGTCGCGCGCAGGCGCTCACGCAGTTGCTTGAGCACCGCGCGATAGGGTTCGGCGCTGTCGCCAGCCTTGGCCTTCAACGCTTCACTGGCCTTCTGCATCGACAACTCGGCAGCGAGGTGATCGACATCGCGCAGGTACAAATCGGCCGCCATCCAGCGCGCCAGCAGGAGCACTTCACGGGTTACCGCCGCCGTCACGTTCGGGTTGCCGTCGCGGTCGCCGCCCATCCACGAGGCAAAGCGAATCGGTGCTGCCTGCAGTGGCAAACGCAGGCCGGTCGCGGCGTGCAGGGCCTGGTCGGCCTTGCGCAGGTAGTTGGGGATCGCTTGCCACAGCGAATGTTCGATCACCGCGAAGCCCCATTTGGCTTCGTCGACCGGCGTCGGACGCGTGCGGCGAATTTCTTCGGTGTGCCAGGCTTCGGCGATCAGACGCTGCAACGTCGACTTGATCTGCTCGCGCTCGGCACCGGTCAGGTCGCGATGGTCCTGGGCCGCCAGTTGCGCGGCGATGGCGTCGTATTTCTGGATCAGCGTGCGGCGCGCGACCTCGGTCGGGTGCGCTGTCAGCACCAGCTCGATTTCCAGCCGGCCCAGCTGACGGGCCAGGGACTCGGCGCCATGACCTTCGGCGCGCAGGCGGGCGAGCAACTCCGGCAGCACCCGCGCCTCGAATGGCGCGGCCTGGGATTCTTCGCGACGGTGAATCAGTTGGTACTGCTCGGCGATGTTGGCCAGGTTGAGAAACTGGTTGAACGCCCGCGCCACCGGCAGCAATTCGTCCTCCGTCAACTGGTTGAGGCTGGCGCTCAGCTCGGCGTCCATGGAACCGCGACGGTCCGCCTTGGCGCCCTTGCGGATCTGCTCGATCTTGTCGAGAAAGCCGTCCCCGTACTGTTCACGAATGGTGTTGCCCAACAACTCACCCAGCAGGTGAACGTCTTCGCGCAAGCGTGCATCAATATCGGTCATCAACAGTTCTCCAGCGAAAAATCCGGTCGACCAGGAACCTTAAGAGTGCCGCTCCAGACCGGTTCTTACAAGCAAGACGACGAAGGGACTGTAAACCCTTGTCGTTGAGGCTAGTCTGAACAGTAAGCCGTACAACGGCTATCGCCGGCGACTGCCGGACATTCCCCGCCTGCCAGGAGCAGGAGTGCAATGAGGTCATTATGAAAATCCGCGAGCTTGCCAACCACTGGGAAGAAAACGCCAAAGGTCGCCTGACCGACACAGGCTATTCGATTCACCTGGACGTGGAGGCTGCCGCACGGCTTGCGGCGATTATCGAGATGTACCCCAAGCGGCATCCCGAAGAACTGCTGGGCGAACTGATCGGTGCCGCCCTGGAAGAACTGGAAAAAAGCTTTCCCTATGTGAAAGGTTCGACCGTAGTGGCCACTGACGAAGAAGGCGATCCGCTGTACGAAGACATCGGCCCTACCCCACGTTTTCTCGCATTGTCCCGTCGTCATTTGCACGATTTGTCAGCTGGTGGCGACAAGCAGAAACACTGATCCACCTGTGGGAGCGAGCCTGCTCGCGATGGTCGTGAACGAAACCGCGTGATGACTGAATGAACGCGGCGCCATGAAGTCCATCGTCGGAACGCCGCCCGGAGCCGGCTCGCTCCCACAGTTACTCGTTAAGCCCCCCCGCCAAGTCAGTCACGTTTTTTTTCGGTAGCAGGCTAATTTCTCTGAACTTTCAAAAAACCCCTCGGGTCCACCCTGTAACCACGCCTGGGACGGCCGTTTCAAAACGCTTGCGAAATACGGTTTCGGCTCTTTTCCCAGGATGGATGTTCACGTTACTCAGGAGCTAGCCCAATGGAGTTGAAAACGATGAAAACCCGAACTGGCAAATCCTCGTACCTGCACGGCCTGAAAATGACAGCCTTGGCCATCGGCACCGGCCTCGTGCTGGCCGGTTGCGCCGGCAACCCACCCACCGAGCAATTCGCCGTCACCGAGTCAGCGGTCAACAACGCCGTCAGCGCGGGTGGTACCGAGTTCGCCGCGGTGGAAATGAAGTCGGCACAGGACAAACTCAAGCAAGCCGAAATTGCCATGCACGACAAAAAGTACGATCAAGCCAAGACCCTGGCCGAACAGGCTGAGTGGGACGCTCGCGTAGCTGAGCGCAAAGCCCAGGCGATGAAAGCCGAACAGTCTGTGAAGGACTCTCAGAAAGGGGTTCAGGAACTGCGTCAGGAAAGCCAGCGCACCGTTCAGTAACGGCGCGGCACGACGTATTTCTTTTCGACTAAAAGGACGAAACCATGATTTCCAATTGCAAACAACTGATGATCCCTGCCCTGCTGGCCGCAAGCGTTGCCCTGGCTGCGTGCTCGACACCACCGAATGCCAACCTTGAACAAGCCCGCACCAATTATTCCGGCCTGCAAGCTAACCCGCAGGCGAGCAACGTCGCGGCGCTGGAAACCAAGGAAGCCAGTGATTACCTGGATAAAGCCGACAAGGCTTATCTGGACAAGGAAGATCAAGCCAAGGTCGACCAATTGGCCTATCTGACCAACCAGCGCGTGGAAGTCGCGAAACAGACCATCGCCCTGCGCACCGCCGAAGCCAATCTGAAAAACGCTTCTGCACAACGGGCCCAGGCACGTCTGGATGCGCGTGATCAGCAGATCAAACAGTTGCAGGACAGCCTCAACGCCAGGCAGACCGATCGCGGCACGCTGGTGACCTTCGGTGATGTGCTGTTCGCCACCGACAAGGCCGAGCTGAAATCCAACGGTCTGATGAACATCAACAAACTGGCGCAGTACCTCCAGGAAAACCCGGACCGCAAGGTGATTGTCGAGGGTTACACCGACAGCACCGGTACCGCGTCGCACAACCAGTCGCTGTCGGAACGCCGCGCGACTTCCGTGCGCATGGCGCTGGTGAAAATGGGTGTCGATCCGGCGCGCATCGTCGCCCAGGGTTATGGCAAGGAGTATCCGGTAGCGGATAACACCAGCGTTTCGGGTCGGGCACAAAATCGTCGGGTGGAAGTGACCATTTCCAATGACAACCAGCCGGTGATTCCGCGTTCGGCGGTGAGTTCCTACACCCAATAATTCGTCCGCGAACACGACCCTGTGGGAGCGAGCTTGCCCGCTCCCACAGTTTTTGTGGATAACTACAATTATTGTTCCAGCTTCTGCGGCGTTTCCTGCCCCATGCAACGCACGGCCTTTTTCTTGTTGTTGATCAGCACGCCGGTCAGGCCTTTCTGCTCGGTGTCGAACAGCACCAGCACGCCATCGATACACTGCGCCACTTGCGCCGCCGGTTCCAGGGAGACTTTGTAGTCTTCGCCCGGTACGGTCTTGAGCATGGTGAATTCGTTGAGCAGCAACGCATCCTCTGGCTTGGCGAAGTGCAGGTAGCCGTACCACCACAGGGCAGCGACGGTGCCGAGGATGCTGCAGATACCGGTGATGATCAGCGGGATGGCGTTACGTTCTTCACTCATTGCGGGCTCTCTGGTGATTCATCTTCAGAATGTTCGGACGCCGGGTAATTGGGGATTTCACCCAGGCGGCGCAGGCCGTTGAAATGCTGCGGGTCATCGAGATAACGCAGCATGACTTTGCGCCAGACCGGGTCGGCGAATGTCTGCACGTGACCGCCACGGGTCAGTTGCAGCACTCTCGGCGGCGGCGCAGCTTGATACAGACGGATGCCGTTGGAAAGAGGCACGATCGGATCGTCGATGCTGTGGTAGATCAGTTTCGGCACGCCATCGAGCTGCGCCATGGAGTTGATCGCACTGTCGCCATCGGGCACCAGCCAGGACAGCGGCACCTGGAACGCCCAGAACACCCATGAATTGCTCAGCGCATAGCGACCGACACTGCGGTAACTGGCGGGCACACCATCGAGCACCAACGCCTTGAGCTGTTTTTGCCGCTCGGGGTGTTGCACGAGGTAGTGAACCGCCATCGAGCCGCCAAGGCTCTGGCCCAGCAGGATCAGTGGCTTGCCCTTGACCTCGGGGGCCTGGTCGAGCCATTTGAACGCGGCGTCAATGTCCTGATAGATCGCCGGCAGGCTTGGATCGCCCTCGGACAAGCCGTAGCCGCGATAATCCACCAGCAGCACCTGGTAACCCTCTTTGGGCAACCACCAGCTCCCGCCCAGGTGCATGGGCAGATTGCCGCCGTTGCCGTGCAGGTGCAGCACGGTGCCCTTGACCTCGACGCCTTTTTTCGCCGGCAGCCACCAGGCGTTCAGCTTGAGGCCGTCGGCGGTGTTCAGGGTGACATCGCGGTATTCGAGTTTGGCTTTTTCCGGGGTGAACAGCTGGCCGGGTTCGGGGTAGAACAGCAAGGAGCTGCAACCGCTCAGGGTCAGGAGAAGGCAGAGGATGCCGAGGATTCTCATCCGTTGAAACCTCGCGAAATAGGGGTTGGAACGCTGTCCCTGTAGGAGCAAAGCTTGCTCGCGATGGCGGTATCACATTCAACATGTGTATCACCTGGCACACCGCCATCGCGAGCAAGCTTTGCTCCTACAGGAGGACTTATCGCCTACAGGATATTGGAGTAATCCGCCTCGATCCGGTCCAGGCTCAGGTGGTTGAGGAAGTTGGAGAAACACATCCACGCCGACAACGCGTTCATGTCGCGAAACTGTTCCGGCAGGTACTTGGGTGGCACCACCAGCCCTTCGTCCACCAACAGGCGCAAGGTGCGCATGTCTTCCAGGGTGGTCTTGCCACAGAACAGCAGCGGTATCTGCTCCAGCTTGCCTTTGCGCACCGCCAGCTGAATGTAGTTGTAAATCATGATGAAGCCCCTGAGGTAGGACAAGTCTTTGGTAAATGGCAGACCTGTCGGCACCGAGCCACGGAAAACGCGACTGGTGTTGCTGTAACTCTCGGGCATCTCGAAGCCTTGCTCGCGGAAGAACTCGAACACCTGCAGGAAGTCGGCGCCCTCTTCGACCATGTGAATGGCGCGGGTGCGGTTGGTCAGTTTGCGCAGGCGACTTGGGTAGGAGGCGAAGGTGATGATTTCCATCAGGATCGCCAGGCCTTCCTGGGTCACCGTCGACGAGGGCGGGCCCTTGGACAGGAAGGTGCAGATCGGCTGGTTCAGACCATTGAGGGTGGTGCCGACGTGCACCAGTCCTTCATGGACTTCCAGGGCGCGCACATCACGCTCGTTGAACATCGCATCGCTGCGGATCTTGATGTAGTCGGCACCGGCAGCCGCATCGGCAACGATCCCGTCGGACTCGAAGACGCGAATGGTTTCCTCGGCCTCGCCGAATACCTTGTTCAAGCGGGTTTGCAGCAGGTGGACAGCTTCCTTGGCGGTCATGGTTTTCGGTTCATCCTTGAGGTCGCCACGGCCGTCGATGTTGTTCAGGTAGTCGGAGAGCATCAGGCCCAGATCGGACAATGTCGGGTCGCCGGCGTGAAAGGCATCGGAGGCAGCGCCGTACAACTCCTGGGAAATCAGGCCGAAATCCTCAGTGCCGCGCGCTTCGAGCATGCGCACCACCATCCGGTATTCCTTGCACATGCGGCGCATGATCTGTCCGACCGGGTTGAACTGGCCAAGCTGGCGGGTGATGTCGCGCTCGATGTTCTGGAATTCCAGCTTCACCTTGCTGGATTCGAAGGCCAGCGGACGGTTGAGGTAGTAGTCACGGTCCACCGCCGGCATTTCCTTGCCCTTGGCCTTGAGGAAACCCTTGCGGATGTTGTCGTCCCATTTCACCGCATCGAGGACGCGAATCGGCGTCTGCGCCAGCACAATGCGATCGGACAAAATGCGTATCGACTGCTGGTAATCGTCCACCCGAAACTCCTGTAGAAATCTTCTGTGCCGCGGTTACTTGGTTTTGGCCTGGCGCTGATAACGCACCACTTCGACGAACACATCGGAGTTGGCCGGGTCGTCGAGGTAGGCGGACACCTGATCCATGTGGCTGTTGATCAATACGCCATCGCCGTCGTCGGTCTGAATGCCTTCGCCGCTCAAGACTTTTTGCTTGAGCGCCTGGTTGATCTGTTCGAGGTCGAGGTTGTAGACCACCAGTTCGTGCTTGTCGGTGAGTTCGAAGCCGGCAATGGTGAAATGCCCGCCGAGCTGGGCCGGCACTTTCGCCGAGAGATACCAGCGGCTACCGTGGTGTGACACGGTGAATGGGTAGGCTTCGCGCTCCTTGGGCCTGGCCTTGAAGTAGCTCACCGCCTGATAGCGATTGTTGCCCAGGCGCGTCAATTCCAGGTTGAGTGGTTCACCCCAGGCGTTGGTGCTGGTCCATTTGCCGAGCAACCCTTTGGGTGCGGGCTCGCTTTCGGGCAGCGGCTCCTTGAAGGTCACCAGGCAGCCACTGAGCAGCAGGAACGACAAGCCGATCACTACGACACGCCAGGCTTTCATTCAACACTCCCTATCGACACACGGTGACTTGTCCACGCTGATCGTTCCCACGCTCCGCGTGGGAATGCATCCGGTGACGCTCTGCGTCACACCGACAAGGGACGCGGAGCGTCCCGGGCGGCATTCCCACGCGGAGCGTGGGAACGATCGGTATCACCCAAAAGGGATTAAACCGAAGCCAGCACCAAATGCATATAACGCGTAAGTATGCCCAGCATTTCCTCTTCGGCGCCCGGCTCGGCGTCGTTGAGCAGGCCCTGATATTCCATCCGTCCGATTATCGCCGTCAACACTTTGGCATCCTGTTGTGGCTCGCGAGAGCCCAGCACCTGGAAAAGCTGGCAGGAGCCCTGCAACAGGATTTGCTGATGGGAGCGCACCAACTCGGCCAGACGCGGGTTCAACAGCGCTTCCTGACGGAACGCCTGCTCGGCCATCAAGTGTTCACGACGGGTAACCAGTTGCCGGTGAACATAGTCCGTCATCAGCCGCGCAATGTCGTCCGCCAGTTGCGAGCGAGCCTGTGGACTACCGTCGCCACTGGCGATCATGTCGCGCAGCAGGCCCTCGTTGTTCACCCACAACTTGGCCATGTAGGCCGCGCTGCGCTCTACGTATTGGGCGAAGGTATCGGTGAGCAGGTCATCGATATCCTTGAAGTAGTAAGTGGTCGCCGATAACGGCACTTCAGCCTCGGCAGCCACCGCACGGTGCCGCACGGCCCGTACGCCGTCACGCACGACGATGCGCATCGCGGCATCGAGAATGTCCTGTCGACGCTGCTCGCTGCCCTGCCGGCTGGCCTTGCGGCCCTGGTACTGAACACTTTCAGCGACCGCAGTGGCGATACCCGCTGCACCTTCTTGAGCCATTGCACGATTCACGACAGGTCTTTCCTCTCAGATGAAAGTAACAAGTTGATACGTTTGTACCAGACAGGCAATAAAAAGCCGCCTGAAAAGGCGGCTTTTTAATTGAAACACTTACGCTTGCGGCCGCATGTGCGGGAACAGGATCACGTCGCGGATCGACGGTGAGTTGGTCAGCAGCATCACCAGACGGTCGATGCCGATGCCTTCACCCGCCGTCGGCGGCATGCCGTACTCCAGCGCGCGAACGAAGTCGGCGTCGTAGTGCATGGCTTCGTCGTCGCCGGCGTCCTTGTCGGCCACCTGCGCCATGAAACGCTCGGCCTGGTCTTCCGCGTCGTTCAACTCGGAGTAGGCGTTGGCGATTTCACGACCACCGATGAACAGCTCGAAGCGGTCGGTGACGTTCGGGTTCTCGTCGTTACGACGAGCAAGCGGCGACACTTCGAACGGGTACTGGGTGATGAAGTGCGGCTGCTCCAGCTTGTGCTCGACCAGCTCTTCGAAAATCATCACCTGCAGCTTGCCCAGGCCTTCGAAGCCCAGCACCTTGGCGCCGGCCTTCTTGGCGATGTCGCGGGCCTTGTCGATGTCGTTCAGGTCGTCGGCAGTCAGCTCGGGGTTGTACTTGAGGATCGAGTCGAACACCGACAGACGCACGAACGGCTCGCCGAAGTGGAACACCTTGTCGCCGTACGGCACGTCGGTGCTGCCCAGGACCAGCTGTGCCAGCTCACGGAACAGTTCTTCGGTCAGGTCCATGTTGTCTTCGTAGTCGGCGTAAGCCTGGTAGAACTCCAACATGGTGAATTCAGGGTTGTGACGAGTCGAAACGCCTTCGTTACGGAAGTTGCGGTTGATCTCGAACACTTTCTCGAAGCCGCCGACAACGAGGCGCTTGAGGTACAGCTCAGGCGCGATACGCAGGAACATTTCCATGTCCAGCGCGTTGTGGTGGGTTTCGAACGGCTTGGCTGCCGCGCCACCTGGAATGGTTTGCAGCATCGGCGTTTCCACTTCCAGGAAATCACGCTTCATCAGGAAGCTGCGGATGTGGGCGATGACTTGCGAACGCACGCGGAAGGTCTGGCGCACGTCTTCGTTGACGATCAGGTCAACGTAACGCTGACGATAGCGCTGCTCGGTGTCGGTCAGGCCGTGGTGCTTGTCCGGCAGCGGACGCAGGGATTTGGTCAGCAGGCGCACGTTGGTCATTTCAACGTACAGGTCGCCTTTTCCGGAACGGGCCAGGGTTCCTTCGGCTGCAATGATGTCGCCCATGTCCCAGGTCTTCACCGCGGCCAGGGTGTCTTCGGACAGGGTTTTGCGGTTGACGTAGACCTGGATGCGGCCGGTCATGTCCTGGATCACCATGAACGAGCCACGGTTGAGCATGATGCGACCGGCAACCTTGACCGGGATTGCAGCCTCTGCCAGCTCTTCCTTGGTCTTGTCCGCGTACTGTTTCTGCAAGTCTTCGCAGTAGTTTTCGCGGCGGAAGTCGTTGGGGAAGGCATTGCCCTTGGCGCGCTCGGCAGCAAGCTTTTCCTTGCGCAGGGCGATCAGGGAGTTTTCTTCCTGTTGCAGGGCTTGCGGGTCGAGTTCTAGGTCGCTCATGTCTTTAAATATTCCATCACAGGTTCGTTGCCCCCAGGCCTGCGGCCCGGGGATCGCCAGCAAGCCGGCTCCTACAGGGATCGAGACCGATCCCGTATTGCATGTCTTACAGGCCTGATTTCAGGCTGGCTTCCAGGTATTCGTCGATATCGCCGTCGAGCACCTTGTCGCAGTCGCTGCGTTCGATGTTGGTCCGCAGGTCCTTGATGCGCGAGGCATCGAGCACATAAGAACGGATCTGGTGACCCCAGCCGATATCCGACTTGGTGTCTTCCAGCGCCTGGGACGCGGCGTTGCGTTTCTGCATTTCCTGCTCGTACAACTTGGCCCGCAGCATTTTCATGGCGGTGTCCTTGTTGGCGTGCTGGGAACGTTCGTTCTGGCAGCTGACCACGGTGTTGGTCGGTACGTGGGTGATACGTACGGCCGAGTCGGTGGTGTTTACGTGCTGGCCACCGGCACCGGAGGAACGATAGGTGTCAATCCGCAGGTCGGCCGGGTTGATCTCGATTTCCACCTTGTCGTCGATCTCTGGCGAGACGAAAACCGCAGAGAACGAAGTGTGACGACGGTTGCCGGAGTCGAACGGGCTCTTGCGTACCAGGCGGTGTACGCCGATCTCGGTACGCAGCCAGCCAAAGGCGTATTCACCCTTAATGTGCACGGTCGCGCCCTTGATGCCGGCGACTTCACCGGCCGACAGTTCCATGATGGTGGCGTCGAAGCCGCGTTTGTCAGCCCAGCGCAGGTACATGCGCAGCAGGATGTTGGCCCAGTCCTGGGCCTCGGTGCCACCGGAACCGGCCTGGATATCCAGGTAGGCGTTGTTCGGGTCCATTTCGTGGCTGAACATGCGGCGGAATTCAAGCTTGGCGAGGTTTTCCTCAAGACGGGCCAGCTCGGCGACGACATCGCCCACTGCGCCTTCGTCGTTTTCTTCGACAGCCATGTCCAGCAGGTCGCGGCAATCGGCCAGACCGGTGTTCAGTTCGTCGAGGGTATCGACGATCTGCGCCAGCGCAGCGCGCTCGCGGCCCAGTTCCTGGGCGTATTCAGGTTTGTTCCAGACACTCGGATCTTCAAGCTCGCGATTGACCTCGGTCAGGCGCTCATGCTTTTGATCGTAGTCAAAGATACCCCCGAATAGTTTCGGAGCGCTCGGACAGGTCCTTGATGGTGTTAAGGATCGGGTTGATTTCCATGGCGGGCAGCACTCGTTGGCGAACTTTTGAAAGCCGGCGAGTATAACGGCAAACGGCCGGAAACGGCAGTCCGCTTGGCCGAAAAGCCGGGGTTCACCTACGACCCTTGCAACGATGGAGATCAGATGTGGTGAGGGGATTCATCCCCGTTGGGCTGCGAAGCGGCCCTAAAAACGGGACTGCTACGCAGCCCAACGGGGATAAATCCCCTCGCCACAGATAAATCCCCTCACCACAGATAAATCCCCTCACCACAGGTCAGTCTATGCCCACCTGATTACGCCCATTGTTCTTCGCCAGATACAGCCCCTTGTCCGCCGCCGAAATCAATTCACGGCAATTGCTGCCTGCTGTCGGGATGACGGTCGACAGGCCGATGCTGATGGTCAGGCTCGATCCTTCGGTTGGGGCAATATGCGGGATCTTCAGCGCCGCCACGGTCATGCGCAGTTTTTCCGCCACCAGCCGCGCCCCGCCGAGCGAGGTGTTGGGCAGCACCAGGGCGAATTCTTCGCCGCCGTAGCGGGCCGGCAGGTCGGCAGGCCGGGCGCTGGCGTCGCGGATCGCCGCGGCGACCTGGCGCAGGGCTTCGTCGCCTTCCAGGTGGCCGAAGGTGTCGTTGTAGGTTTTGAAGTAATCGACGTCGATCATCAGCAACGACAATTGGCTCTGCTCGCGCAGCGAGCGGCGCCATTCAAGCTCCAGGTATTCATCGAAATGCCGCCGGTTCGACAGCCCGGTCAAGCCGTCGGAGTTCATCAGGCGTTGCAGCACCAGGTTGGTGTCGAGCAACTGCTGCTGGCTGACTCGCAAGGCGCGGTACGCCGCATCACGCTGCAGCAATGTCATGTAGGAGCGCGAGTGATAGCGAATACGCGCGACCAGCTCGATGTTGTCTGGCAGCTTGACCAGATAATCATTGGCCCCGGCCGCGAACGCCGCGCTCTTGATCAGCGGGTCTTCCTTGGTCGACAGGACGATGATCGGAATGTCCTTGGTCGCCGGGTGGTTGCGGTATTCGCGCACCAGGCTCAGACCGTCGAGGCCGGGCATGACCAGGTCCTGCAGGATCACCGTCGGCTTGATGCGCACGGCATGCGCAATGGCCTGGTGCGGGTCGGCGCAAAAGTGGAAGTCGATGTTTTCTTCGTTCGACAAACCGCGTCGTACTGCCTCGCCGATCATGGCCTGATCGTCCACCAACAGCACCATGGCGGCATTTTCGTCAGTCTTGAAGTCGTCGAGCTGTAAATCATTCATGTGCGTTCACCTGAATACTACTTGGGCCAGGATTGCGGTTGAGGGTGTCATTTAGGGAAAATCTCCAGCAATCGTGGCGCTATCTTTTCCAGCGGGCGTATTTCCACGGCGGCATCGATGGCGGCTGCCGCCTTCGGCATGCCGTACACCGCACTGCTTTGTTGGTCCTGTGCAATGGTCAGGTAGCCGTGCTGGCGCATGAGTTTAAGCCCTTGTGCCCCGTCACGCCCCATGCCGGTCAACAAAACGCCAACCGCATCGCCGTTCCAGTAACTGGCCACGCTCTCGAAAAACACATCGATAGAGGGCCTGTAGATTTCGTTGACCGGTTCGGCGGTGTAGGCCAGCGTGCCGTTTTTCAACAAACGAATATGGTGGTTGGTGCCCGCCAGCAGCACGGTGCCGCTTTGTGGCGGCTCGCCCTCCTGGGCCAGGCGCACATTCAGGCCGCTGGCGCTGCCGAGCCATTCGGCCATGCCAGCGGCGAATACCTGGTCAACGTGTTGCACCAAGACGATGGCCGGGGAAAAATCCCGTGGCAGCCCCTTGAGCAGGAGTTCCAGCGCCGCCGGCCCGCCAGCGGATGAACCGATGGCGATCAGGCTCTGGCGTGGGCCCGAACTGCGCGTCGGATTCGGTGCGGATCGCTCCCGATTGCCCTTTTCGCCGATCAGCCAGCCGATATTGATGATCTTGCGTAACAGCGGTGCCGCCGCTTCCTGGGCATTGCCCGCGCCGAGGGTCGGTGTGTCGACCACATCCAGGGCGCCATGGCCCATGGCCTCGAACACCCGATGCACGTTCTGCTGGCGATCGACGGTGACGATGACGATCGCGCAGGGCGTTTCAGCCATGATGCGTCGGGTGGCTTCCACACCGTCCATCAGCGGCATGATCAAATCCATCAGGATCAGGTCTGGCGTCTGTTCGGCACACTTTTGCACCGCCTCCCTGCCATTGCCCGCAACCCAGATCACCTGGTGTGCCGGCTCGAAGGCCAATGCCCGGCGCAAGGCTTCCACGGCCATTGGCATGTCGTTGACGATTGCGATCTTCATACCCGTGCTCCTCCAATGAGCTCTACCACTGCATCGAGCAGGGCGTCGTCGTGAAAACTGGCTTTGGCTAGATAATAGTCGGCCCCGGCATCCAGTCCACGACGACGGTCTTCTTCACGATCCTTGTAGGACACCACCATCACCGGCAGCGATTGCAGACGATTGTCCCGGCGCAACAACGACACCAGCTCGATGCCGTCCATGCGCGGCATATCGATGTCGGTGATCAGCAGGTCGAAATCCTCCGAACGCAAGGCATTCCAGCCGTCCATGCCATCGACCGCCACGGCCACGTCATAACCTCGATTGAGCAACAGTTTGCGCTGCAGCTCACGCACGGTCAGGGAGTCGTCAACCACCAGGATCCGCTTGCGGGGCGCTTCGACGGCCTGGTTGCTGTGGCGCGCAATGCGCTCCAGGCGCCCGGTGTTGAGCAACTTGTCCACCGAACGCAGCATGTCTTCGACGTCGACGATCAACACCACCGAGCCGTCGTCGAGCAGCGCCCCGGCGGAGATATCCTGGACCTTGCCCAGGCGCTCATCCAGGGGCAACACGACCAATGTCCGCTCGCCGATAAAACGCTCGACCGCAACGCCATAAATCGCATCGCGCTCACGGATCACCACGACTTTCAGGGTTTGCTGGCTGCCCTGGCTCGCCGGACGCTGCAACAATTGGCTGGCGGCGACCAGCCCGACATGCCGGCCTTCATGCCAGAAATGCTGGCGCCCCTCGACCTGAACGATATCCGCAGGTTCGAGATCGCACATGCGTTCGATGTGAGCCAGCGGGAAGGCATAGGCCTCGTCGCCGACTTCCACCACCAGGCTGCGCACCACCGAAAGGGTCAGTGGCACCTCGAGATGGAAGCGACTGCCCTCGCCCGCCGCCTGCTCCAGCACCACCGCGCCGCGCAACTGGCGGACCATGTGCTGCACCGCATCCAGGCCGACGCCGCGCCCGGAGACTTCGGTGACCGTATCGCGCAGACTGAAGCCGGGCAGGAACAGGAATGTCAGCAGTTCCTCTTCATTCAACTGCGCGGCGGTATCGGCCGGGGACAATTGGCGTTCGACTATGCTGCGACGGACCTTTTCCAGATCGACACCGTTACCGTCATCGCTCAGTTGCAGCACCAGCAATCCGGCCTGATGGGATACGCGCAGCCGGATCAGGCCCTCCGCCGGTTTGCCCGCCAACAGCCGTTGTTCCGGGCTTTCGATACCGTGATCGACGGCATTGCGCAGCAGGTGCGTCAGTGGCGCTTCGAGCTTCTCCAGCACGTCGCGATCGACCTGGGTCTTCTCGCCCTCGATCTCCAGCCGCACTTGCTTGCCGAGGCTACGACCGAGGTCGCGAACCATCCGTACCTGACCCGTCAGGACATCGGCGAACGGCCGCATGCGACAAGCCAGGGCGGTGTCGTACAACACCTGTGCGCGCTGGCTGGCCTGCCAGGCAAATTCATCCAGTTCGGCGTTTTTTTCCACCAGCAATTGCTGGGACTCCGCCAAGAGCCGGCGTGCATCGTCGAGGGCTTCCCGGGCTTCGAGGCTCAGGGTTTGCTCCTTGAGATGGACGTTGAGGTTTTCCAGCGCCCGCAGGCTGTTGTTCTGGATACGCTTGAGACGTTGCATGGTGGCCAGGTGCGGTTTGAGCCGCAGGGTTTCCACCAGGGATTTACTCGACAGATCAAGCAGGCTGTTCAAACGTTCGGCGGTGACGCGCAGCACGCGCTCGCCGTTTTCGGTGGTGCGCTTGGCCTGTTTCGGCGAAACCGCCAGCGGTTCGACGGGCGCCGCCGGCTCTTCGATCGCGGGTGCAAACGCTTCGAGTTGCAGCGCTGCCATCACCGGCGCGACGGGTGCCAGATTGGGTACCGCGGCGGCCATCGGATCGAGCAATCGCCCCATTAATGCGACATAAGCTTCGATGTCCGCAGGCCCCGGCGCACTGTTCGGTGTCGCAATGCGCATCAGCAGATCGGTGCCTTGCAGCAACGCATCAATGTGTTCCGGGCGCAGGTACAGGCGCCCTTCCTGGGCACTGACCAGGCAATCTTCCATGACATGCGTGACGCTGACGCCGGCATCGACGCCGACGATCCGGGCCGCGCCTTTTAGCGAATGCGCCGCACGCATGCACGATTCGAGATGATCAGCCTGGGTCGGATCACGCTCCAGCGCCAACAGGCCTGTGCTCAGCACCTGGGTCTGGGCCTCGGCTTCCAGGCTGAACAGTTCCAGCAAGGAGGAGTCGCGCATTTGCTCGGGGGTCATGTGAGGCTCCGGGTCACGGCGGACATCAGCTGCTCTTCATCCAGCCAGCGCAGGCTGCGACCTTTGAATTGCACCACGCCACGGGTGTACTTGGCACTGGCCTGCGTGCCAGAGCGGGACGCCGCATCGAGGATGCGTTCGTCGATGGCATGAATCCCATCCACTTCGTCTACCGGTACCACCACGGGACCGCCGTGGGCGGCGATGATCAGCATACGCGGCATGACCCGCGCGCCAGAGGCCACGCTGCTGGCGCTATCGAGTCCCAGCAACTCGACCAAAGAGAGGCACGCCACCAGCGCACCACGCACATTCGCCACCCCAAGCAAGGCCCGGGAGCGTTGATGCGGCAATGAGTGAATGGTTTGCAACGGCGCCACTTCCACCAGACTGCGAGTGGCCAGGCCCAGCCATTCTTCGCCAAGGCGAAACATCAACAGCGAACGGGTTTTCACCTCGCTCTCGACGGCAATGGACGCTGACGCGCGGTCTTCCTGCTGCAGCGCGTAACGATCCAGCAGACGCGTGGCGGCCGCCGAATACACCGCGCAATTGCGGCAATGAATGTGTTCGATCAATAGCCCGCAGGACTTGTCACCGTGAATACCAATGCGGTTCCAGCAGTCGTCGATGGCCTGGGCATCTTCATGGGTGACGCTCAAGGTGTCGGAGGCGATCATCGTTTACGCTCACTGTCAGTGGCGCGCTCGCTGCGGGCGGCGCGATCCTGCAATCGTCTGGCTCCCGCTGTATCGCCCTGGGATTGCAGCAAGGCGGCCAGGTGCATCAACGCGTCGGCATGTTGCGGTTCGAGGTACAACGCCTTGCGATAAAAACCCTGGGCCTCGAGGACACTGCCGGCGACATCGCTGAGCAGACCCAGCCAGTAAAACACCTGGGCCACCGGTTCGTGGTGGCGTAAATAGCTATCGCAGGCGTCACGGGCTTCGGCACTTTTGCCCTCGTTGGCCAGCGCGGCGACGTTCGCCAGCAGCGCGGCGGCGTCGGATTTGTTCGGTGCAGCCGAGTGCGATGTCTGCGTAACGCTGGCGAACGGGCGCCGTTGAGGCGGCACCGGCGCGATCCTGCGCACAGGTTGCGGCACCGGCAACGGTGTGGGTACGAATGTCGGTAGAGGCTCGGGCTCTGGAGCGCTATGGCGCCTGAAGGCAAAGGATTGCGCGATGCCAATCGAGCGCATGCCCAGGCGCCCCAGCAGACTGCCCTCCGCCGGGCCGATAAACAGTACCCCATCATCATGGGTCAAGCGCTTGAGTACTTCGAAAACCTGTTTTTGCGTCGGCAGATCGAAGTAGATCAGCAGATTGCGGCAGAACACGAAGTCATAGGGCGGCTCGTTGGCGAGCAAGGCCGGATCGAGCAGATTGCCGACCTGCAGGCGCACCTGCTCCAGCACCCGGGCGCTGAGTCGATAGCCGTCATTTTCGGCGGTGAAATAGCGGTCGCGAAACGCAATGTCCTGACCGCGAAACGAATTCTTGCCGTATAGCGCTCGCCGGGCTTTTTCCACCGACAACGGGCTGACGTCCATGCCTTCGACCTTGAACTGGTGCGGCTTGAACCCGGCATCCAGCAGCGCCATGGCAATCGAATAAGGCTCTTCGCCGGTGGAGCACGGCAGGCTGAGAATCCGCAGGGCGCGCATGTTATTGAGCTCGGCCAGGCGTCTGGTCGCCAGTTTCGCCAGGGTGGCGAAGGATTCCGGGTAACGGAAAAACCAGGTCTCAGGGACGATCACCGCTTCGATCAGCGCCTGCTGCTCGTCGCTTGAATACTGCAAGGTGCGCCAGTACTCGTCGGCCGTCTGCGCCCGGGACGCGGTGCTGCGTTGGCGCACCGCGCGCTCGATGATCGCCGGGCCGACAGTCGTCACGTCGAGGCCGATGCGCTCCTTGAGGAAATCGAAAAACCGCTGGTCGCTGCTCATCGCCGCTGCTCCAGCAATGTCAGGTCCAAGGGGGGCGTCGGGTACAACAGCGCACGCACCTGATCATCCAGCAGATCGGCCACCCGCACCCATTGCAGCAAACCCTGGGCATCTTCACGCACGGGCCCCAGGTATGGCGCCTGGGGATTGTCCAGGCCATAGGGCTGAAAATCCGCCGGGTTGCACCGCAAGGTGTCGGTGGCCCGTTCCAGAATCAGCCCGAGCAATTGCGCCTCGGCGGTTTCATCCGGGCGGTAATGCACCAGCACCAGCCGCGTGCTGGTGCGCGCCTGCGCGGGCGTACCAAAGGTCAATGCGCTGAGGTCGATGACCGGCACCACCGCGCCGCGATAGGCCAATACCCCGGCGACCCAGTGCGGCGCCTGTGCAATCGGCTTCAATGGCAGGCGCGGCAGCACTTCCGCCACCTCGATCGCCTGCAAGGCATACCGCTCGTGACCGATGCGAAACACCAGAAACAACGCCTGCGCCGGCTGTTTCACGGCAGTGCGCTTGGCCGTGAGTTCGCTCATCAGACTTTGAATCGCGAGACGCCGCTACGCAGCCCTACAGCCACCTGGCTCAGCTCGTCGATGGCGAAACTGGCCTGGCGCAGGGATTCGACGGTCTGGCCGCTGGCATCGCCCAATTGCACCAGCGCGTGGTTGATCTGCTCGGCGCCGGTGGCCTGGGCCTGCATGCCTTCGTTGACCATCAACACCCGCGGCGCCAGTGCCTGGACCTGATGGATGATCTGCGACAACTGCTCGCCGACCTGCTGCACCTCGAACATGCCGCGGCGCACTTCCTCGGAGAACTTGTCCATGCCCATCACGCCGGCCGACACCGCCGATTGAATCTCGCGCACCATCTGTTCGATGTCGTAGGTGGCGACGGCGGTCTGGTCCGCCAGGCGCCGGACTTCGGTGGCGACCACGGCAAAACCGCGACCGTATTCGCCGGCCTTCTCGGCTTCGATAGCCGCGTTGAGCGACAACAGGTTGGTCTGGTCGGCGACCTTGACGATGGTCACCACCACCTGGTTGATGTTGCCGGCCTTCTCGTTGAGGATCGCCAGCTTGGCGTTGACCAGGTCGGCCGCGCCCATCACCGAATGCATGGTCTCTTCCATGCGCGCCAGGCCCTGTTGCCCGGAGCCGGCGGCTACCGAGGCCTGGTCGGCGGCGGTGGACACTTCGGTCATGGTGCGTACCAGGTCCCGTGAGGTGGCGGCGATTTCACGGGACGTCGCGCCGATTTCAGTGGTGGTGGCGGCAGTTTCGGTGGCGGTGGCCTGCTGTTGCCTGGACGTCGCGGCGATCTCGGTGACCGATGTGGTTACTTGCACGGACGAGCGCTGGGCCTGGGACACCAGGGAGGTCAGCTCGGTCATCATGTCGTTGAAGCCGATTTCTACGGCACCGAATTCGTCCTTGCGCTCAAGATTGAGACGCGAGCTCAGGTCGCCAGTGCGCATGATTTCGAGGATACTCACGATGCGATTCATCGGCGCCATGATGGCGCGCATCAACAGCAGGCCGCAGAGGCCGGCGGCCAGCACTGCGAACAGCAGGGAAATGCCCATGATGACTTTCGCGGTGACGACTGCATCCTCGATGGCTGCAACATTCTGGTCTGCCACTGCTTTGTTGTAACGCAGAATATCACTGAGCTTCATTCGACCGGCCGTCCAGACAGGGGTCAACTCCTCTTTGAACATCCTGAAGGCTTCGGCGTCCTGATTGCGTTTATGCAACTCGGTAACGGCGAGCAGGATCCGGTGGTAGTCCGCGTGGAATTTTTCAAACGCGGCATACTCGACCCTGTCTTCATCCGTCGTGATCGTCGCGTGATAAAGCTCCATCTGCTTTTGCAGACGCGCGGAGAAGTCCTTGAAGTCCGACGCATCCTTGGCGGTGAAGCCCTGCCCCTGCTCAAGTACCAGCATCTCCAGCATCCGCAAATAACTGTCGGACCAGGCGCCGCGAACCATCGAGCTGTAATACAACCCCGGCAGCGCATCCTCACGAACGCTGGTTTCGCTGGTCTCGATCTTCAACAGCCGCGAATACGAGACGACCACCATCAGCAACATGATGGCGATAATTACCGCAAAGCTCGCCAAAATGCGTTGGCGCAACGTCCAGTTCTTCACAGTCAATCCTCGGGGGCATTTCGAAATGCGGGGAGTATAACCGAGGGCGCTGTTTCATTTATAAGACGGTTGCGCACCATTTCTCATCCCGCGGAAAAAAAGCCGGGAGTGGTCGGTTTAAAGTCAAAAGATCGCAGCCTTCGGCAGCTCCTACGCGCCTGTGGGCGCTGCCGAAGACTGCGATCTTTCAAGGCAAACGATTACATCGAAGCCTGGCGAACCTGCTTCTCCAGCTCGACCTTCAAGCCCGGTTCCAGCTTGAGTTGCCGCGCCAGTTCATCGAGGTAGGACTTCTCCATGAAGCTCTCCTCATCCACCAGCATCACACTGGCGATATACATCTCGGCAGCCATTTCCGGGGTGCTGGCGGCGCGGGCGACATCGCTCGGATCCAGCGGTTTGTTCAGTTCGGCGTGCAGCCAGTGTTGCAGCTCTTGATCGTTGTCGAGCTTGCTGAACTCACCTTCGATCAGCTCGCGTTCGCGCGCGTCGATATGACCGTCGGCCTTGGCCGCGGCCACCAGGGCTTTGAGAATCGCCTGGCTGTGCTGCTCGACTTGCGCCGCCGGCAAGCGATCAAGGGTTTGCGGTTCGGTCCTCGGTGCCGTGCCCTGCTGGGCCTGCCAGTTACCGTAGGCCTTGTAGGCGAGCACGCCCAATGCGGCGAGGCCGCCATAAACCGCGACCTTGCCCCCGACCTTGCGCGCCTTCTTGTTACCCAGCAGCAGGCCCATGGCCCCGGCGGCCAGGGCACCGCCGCCCGCACCGGAGAGCAGGCTGCCGATGCCACTGCTCGCCCCCTTGTTCTGCGTCCCGCCGGTCTGTTTTTGCAACAAATCCTGGCCAGACTTGAGCAGTTGGTCGAGCAATCCACGGGTGATCATTTTCCGCCTCCACAAAAGGGTTCAATCGAACATTAAGGCCATCAGCCTAGATCGAAAGTGCCCGGCAACTCCCGGCGGGTTTGCTTCCAGATGTTGCTGGGCGGCAGATTCCGGGGGGGCGCTGATTCTGAGGGATAAGTCAGGGATACGTCAGGGTTACCCGATAGTTTCCCGAATTGATCGGTCTGGATGCAGCGTCCACCAATTTGTACTGCCCGTTATCGACCTGCAATCTGGCGGGGGCGGCTGGTGAGTCGAGCGAACTGACAGTCACCACTGGTTCCATGCTTCGCACACTGATCAAGCCTCCTTGCGCAGACCCCGGACAGCCATTCAATGCAAGACCTTGGCCGGTAACAGAGACTTTGCACGGCGCCTCCACTATTGCACCCTGGAAATGGATATCACCTCGTCCTGTCGGTGCAGACGCAAGACAACTCCCCGCCAGGCCAAGGAACAGTCCCAATCCCAGCGACATTTTCCTGATATTCATCTCGTCCCCTCCCAGTTCAAAGATCATGCAGTCTCAAGAGTAGTCGGCCAAAAACCGGAAATGATTAGACCTTTTGGTGATGAACAGAAAATCGTAGATCCAGATGGCTACCAGTCGACCGACGTTCAGGTCTAACCGTGATTGTCCTCCAAAGCGCCCATGGTCAGAGTACTTTAACGGCCCGGCCTATGAACTGAATCGGTCCTGTAGGTTTTCCGGACTGCGATCCATTGGGGTTCTCCAGAGTCAATTCAAAGAGCTGGTTGGGTTCCAGCGGCGGTAATTTATCCAGAGGGACTGAAAGCGTTTGCCCAGGTTTGACCAATCCAAGGGATACCGGTCCTTGCCAGCCATCTGCTTTGGTCCAGAACTCAAGCGCCTTGTCGATTGGAACTTGCGCTACCCCCAAGGGTATCAGTTGGATTTCCTTCGGGTTGCTCGCCTGAATGACCCAGCCGGGTACCTGGTTCTGCGGAGCCACCAGAACTACCAGGTAGGTAGTCGGACTCAGCGGAGCTGTTCGTGTCAGTAGCACTGTTGCGAGCAACAGCGTTGCGACAAGACCTGCTCCTGCGAGCCCACGCCATAGAGGTAGAAGGTTCCACCACGAGATTGGTTTCGCGACCGCCGTCACGCGTGGTGCTCGTTGATCATTGCTTCTCAAGCTGCGCTCGATTCGCCCCCAGAGCAGCGAAGTAGGGTTTTGTGGCTCAGCCAATTCGGTCAACGCAAGCAAGCGCTGTTCCCACGCATCGACAGCCGCTCGCAAATCGGCCTCCTGAGCAAGACGCTTTTGTATCTCGATACGTTGCTCGGTCGGCAACGTGCCTAACACATACTCACTCGCCAGTTCGTCAATGTTGTCGGCGTTGTCACCATCAGGGCTTATGGTCATCCCATGCACTCGCGCAATGCCAGCAGACTGCGTTTGATCCAGGCTTTGACGGTTCCCAGTGGTGCGCCCAGTTTCTGGGATATTTCTGAATGCGAATAGCCGTCAACATACGCGTGAAGGATGCAGTTGCGACGCGCCGGCTCCAGTTGCTCAAGGCACACATAAATACGCCCTGAACGAGTTCGATAATCGAAGGCGTCGACACTCTCTGATGATGTCTCCATGGACGCTAAAGATTGCAGTGCCATTTCGCTTTGCTCGCTGACTTGTACTTCCCTTGCGTTATAACGCATGAAGTTGAGCGCCAGATGCCGCGTAACGCTAAAAATCCAGCCACGCGCAGAGCCTCGTGCCGGATCGTATTTGGTAGCACGGGTCCATATCTTGATAAAGGCATCGTGCACGATATCTTCGGCCAAGGCGTTATCGCGAGCGATTCGCTTGGCAACACCCAAAAGACGAGCGCTTTCCTGCTCGTACAAGTCTCGCAGTGCCTGCTGCTCGCCTCGGGCGCAAGCAGCAAGGCAGGCTTCATAGTCAAAACAGGGCTCAGGTAAGGACAAGGTTTCAGCCGCCAGCAAGTGGTCAATTCCCCAGCCCTAAGGCTGGGGTTCCATCGGAGCAGCGTAGACGACTGTGCCCAAACAACCTGTTCTGAATCGTCGGCTTAATTGGCGGCCCAAAAAATATAGTCAGCCTGATATTTCACAATTTCCCGTTTGCCTTTGGTTGCGGCGGAGCATTCGCTCATGGGCGCTACGCCACCTTTAACGGCCACCCGCTGAATATAACTGACATTGCTCATCGCGCCTTTGCCTTCTGCAGGGTTGGCTTTGACCAGTTGGTAAGGGAGGTCACCGGTACCTGAGGGTGCAACCGCCAGTTGCGTTCCGGTGATTTTAGAGCCGTCGTTAGCTTGCCAGGTGGCGGGCGGTCCGAAGTAGGTGCCGACCTGTTTGCCGCTGCGATCATTAAGTACCGCCTTGGGTCCGACGAACGACCATTCAGTCTGGCCGGCGGCGTTAGCCTTGTCGCGACACTCATACGTGATTTCACCCACGCCCACGGTCTCCAGCGCGACCTTATGACCGTCCGGGACCTTGATGCTGTCGGGCAGATCTGTTTGCGCATAGGCCGCTGGCACTGTGACCAACAAGCAGGTGGCAGCAAGCGTCGCACTGACAATGCCCATGAATCGTTTAGCATTCATACAAAGTTCTCCATAAAGATAATCAGTTCAGCAGCTATGGCTACTACCTGTACTACCCGCTGGAGGACGAGTTGGATGCAGCTATTTGAAAAAAATCGGTGCAAGAAGGGTTTTGCGTTAAGGCTTGATCGCTTGAGTCCACCGCACGTGGAAGCGCCATTTTCAGGCCATTATCTTTTCCTGCAAGCACTCAAAAAAGTGTTTACGCAGCATAGGAATTGAACGAGCCCCATGAAAGACAGGACACCGTTTCCCCCTTACGATAAGGGATAGGCAAACGGTTATGTTTATGACTAACAGCAATGATAAGAGTGGGGAGCTTTTGGGCCAGGAGCGGCGGCGCCGCTGGAGCCCAGAGCAAAAACTGGCCATGGTTCGCGAGAGTCTTGAGCCAGGGCAAAGCGTTTCGGTGGTGGCTCGGCGCAACGGCATCAATGCCAACCAGCTGTTCCAGTGGCGCAAGCTTTACCAGGACGGCAGCCTGTCGGCGGTCAGTGCTGGCGAAGCCGTGGTGCCTGCCTCCGAGCTGAGCGATGCGCTCAAGCAGATCCGTGAACTGCAACGGATGCTGGGCAAGAAAACGATGGAAGCAGAAATCCTCAAAGAGGCCGTGGAGATCGCCCGGTCGCGAAAATGGATTGCGCACTCACCCTTGTTGCCGGGGGACGACCAGTGAAGCTGGTCAGCGAATGTCTCGGTGTGGCGCGCTCGCAACTAACGGTTCGAATCAAACAATCGGCATCGCCCAAAATACGGCGAAGCAGACCTGTGGATGACGCTGATCTGGTGGTTGAAATCCAGCAACAGGTCAGCGAACTGCCCAGCTATGGCTACCGTCGTGTCTGGGGATTACTGCGTCGGGAACGTGAAACCCAGTCGCTGCCGGCGATCAACGTGAAGCGGGTTTACCGGGTCATGCGTGATCACAACTTGCTGCTGGAGCGTCGACTCAAACAGCCCGGCGTGCCGCGGCGGCACGAAGGCCGTATTGCGGTGCAAACCAGCGATACACGTTGGTGCTCGGACGGCTTTGAGTTCCGCTGCGAGGACGGCGCCAAACTGAGCGTGACCTTTGCCTTGGACTGCTGTGACCGCGAGGCCATCGGCTGGGTCGCGAGCCCGACCGGGTACAGCGGCGATGATATCCGCGACTTAATGCTGGAAAGCGTGGAGAAGCGCTTCGGTGATCAACTGCCCGCCACGCCGGTGCAATGGCTAAGCGACAACGGCTCGGCCTACACCGCAGAACAGACGCGCCTGTTTGCACGGCAGATCGGCTTGCAACCGGTGACCACGCCAGTGCGCAGCCCGCAGAGCAACGGTATGGCCGAGAGCTTCGTGAAGACGATCAAGCGTGACTACGTGGCGCACATGCCCAAGCCGGATCGAGAAACGGCGCTGCGTAACCTGGCCATTGCCTTCGAACACTACAACGAGCAGCATCCGCACAGCGCCTTGAACTATCGCTCACCGAGGGAGTTCAGGCGATTGGCGGCAGCATCAATTTAACAGGGAGTTGGTGTCCGGTTTTGTAGGGGCAAGTCCAGGAATCATCGCACCGGCTAAAGGTCGGTGAACACGCCTGGTTGTACAAAAAAATTATTGGGTATAGCTTTTTAAAAGTGTCCCATCGAGACCTTTTGAGGCCCACGCATGACTATGCATCCGGTCCGCTTGATCCGCCACCTTATCTGCCTTGTGCTGATGCTCCAAAGTGCAGAACTGTTTGCTGATTGGCGTGAGGCGTTACCCGATGCTCGTCAGATGGGTAGTGGGGAGATGCGCGTAATGGGTTTCTCCATCTACAGCGCGCAGCTCTGGGGCTCGCGCCTGATTTCCGGTGAGCCGCTGGATGCGGATGTGCCTTTTGCGCTGGAGCTAACCTACAGCCGCACTATTAGTCGCGATGATCTGGTCGCGGCCAGCATCAAGGAAATCCGTCGCCTGTCGCCCAGATCCCTGAAGCCAACGCTGATGGCCCGCTGGGAGCGGGAGATGCAGCAGGCGTTTGTTGATGTGCGCGCCGGTGACCGCATCACCGGCATCTATATGCCTGGCGAAGGTGCATGCTTCTACGTTGGCGAGAACCTCCAGCACGTGGTGAGGGATGTTGCGTTTGCCAAGGCCTTTTTTGCCATCTGGCTTGACCCCCGGACACGCAACCCGGAGCTGCGCGCCCAATTGCTGGGTGCAGCAAAACCCTGAGACTGTTGAGGAGATGCTCATGTTGAAGATATGTCTACTGCTTCTATGCATTGGCCTTGCAAGTTGCAGCCGGGTGGATGTGCATACCTACAGCCAAGAGACGCCCAAACTGGAACTGCGCGATTTTTTTGAGGGCCGGGTCGAAGCCTGGGGTATGTTTCAAAAGCGTTCAGGCGAGGTAACCAAGCGCTTCCACGTGGAGATCAATGGCCACTCCGAAGGCAATCGGCTGATACTCGATGAATCATTCACTTACAGCGACGGCACTAAGCAGAAACGGGTGTGGACGCTAACTCCAGTTGGCCCTGGCCTGTGGCGCGGAACCGCTGGCGATGTGGTAGGCGAGGCGCGTGGTGAGGTGGCTGGCAATGCACTGCGCTGGAGCTATGTGCTGAATCTGCCGGTGGATGGCAAGAACTATCAGGTTCAGTTGGACGACTGGATGTACCTACTGGACAAGAACACCATGGCCAACCGCTCGTTCATGACCAAGTTCGGGGTGGAGGTAGGTCAAATCACTTTATTCTTCCGCAAGCAATCTTGAGTCAGCGTGCATGCTGTCCGGCCATCCAGTGCAGCGCCGGCATCAACATTGCCCATATCAATGCGAGTAGCAGAACGCTGGGCCAAACACCGAGTGGCAGCCCCACGCCTGCCAACTTAGCACCGCCCAAATAGGACAGCGGCCCGCCACAGGCCCCCAGTAGGCTGCCCTTCCACCAGGGCCGCTTCGTCCAGCTCAGGCTGTAACGCAAAGTGCTGGCGAAAAGCAGCCAAAGCACTGCCAGCCACAGCGGTAGAAAAGTAGTGGCGCCGGAAAAACTGAACAGCCCGAGGTGCAATAGGGCGCTGTCCAGCACCCAACCGCAGGCAGCCACCTGCAACAGACTGCACCACTCGTTGAGACTGTTGGCAATCCAAAGCAGGTGTATAGCCAGGCAGGCGATTGCAATCAGCAGCAGCCACGGCCGTTGCGCACCAAAGACGCAGGCGAACCAGCCAAGCTGGAACAGCGCTGCGTTCAGTAGCAAGCGGCCCCGCCCGCTCACGCCTCTAGGCCGAAGGGCTGCGGTCGTGCCGCGGGTTTGGCGAGCAAAAGCTGCGCGGTGCCGATGCTTCGCTCTAGGAAGCCGCCCTCGCAGTAGCTCAGGTAGAACTCCCAGAGACGATAGAACGTCTGGTCGTAGCCTAGTGCTTCCAGGTTGTGCCGGCTGCGCCGCAGGTTGTCGTGCCACAGGCGCAGAGTACGCGCGTAGTGAAGGCCGAAGTCCTCCATGTGGTGCAAATTCAGGTCGGTGTCGCGAGTAATGGTCTGTAGCATCGCGCACATTGATGGCAAGGCGCCGCCTGGGAAGATGTAGCGCTGGATGAAATCGACTGTTTTTTTCGCTGGTAGGGCTGCTTCCACGCAATAGACCGCGGAAAACAAATTAGCCCGCATCACGCGCTCAATCATCTTGGCTTCGAAGGTGCCAACGTCCAAGTACTCGCAGGTGCCAGCGTTTAGGATGACCTGATCTAGGTAACCCCAGACCTGCTCGATCCGCTCGCCCATGGCCCGAACTTCGCGCGGCTCGGTCAGGTCACCTGGCAGCAAAAGTACCTGCTGCGGGTAATCCGTGTGTAATTTTTCCAGGGCTTGCACATTGCGCGCGCTGACGGCCAAAAAATGGCCTTGGGTCAGTAGAATCTCCGCCAAGGTGGCGCCGATCCCGCTGCTGGCGCCGGTGAGCCAGATGCGTTTCATGCCAGTCTCCCTTTTAACCAGCCAATTGCGGTTCCCATCAGCGGCAGGTGCTCGTAGAGAGCGCCGGCATCGAAGTAGTCGCGGTGCTGGTAAACCTTCTCGCGCCACAGCAAGTGCGAACAGCCCACGACCTCTATCAGTTGGCCCCGGCGCAGGCGAGGGTGGCGATACTGCATGGTCCAGCGTAGGTAACCGGCGCCGTCTTGCACCTGGTCGTAGCCGTGAAAGCTGAAACTTAGCTCGCTGACGTTGGCGTATAACTCTGTGAAATAGTCCTGCAGCGCTGTCAGGCCCTGGATCTCGTGGAGCGGATCACTGAAGCGCACATCGTGGCTGTACAGCTCCTTAAGGTTGTGCAGATTGCTGGCATCCAGCGCTGCGAAGCCTTTGGCGAAACATCGCAGGAAGTCAAACATATTGCGTCTCCAGTGCCGGCAGGCTCTTGAACGAATTCAGCGTCCGCTGGCGCATATGGCGATTTAGGCAATCTGTCGCGGATAAAGCGCTATGCCAAATAGGTCATTTCGCTTGTTTGAATTGTTGATTCCGGTCTTGCTGATGTCTGTGGTGCCGACCATGGAAACAACGTTCTTGTGCAATCCGCGGTGTCTTGTACAGCTTTTCTCAAGAGTAAGACGAATACTGTACAAGTCAATTTTTTTGTACAACTATTTCTGTGATTGACTGGCCACATGAGAGCTCGGTAGGGGCAGATTCCTTTTCAATGGGACAACACATGTAGTGGTCCAATGTCTGCTGCGTAGTGCTTGCCCGAAACTACGCTCAGCCACCTATCTAAAAAAAAGATATACACTCAAAAAAATCTATAAAACCGCTCACTCGGGAACGGCTTCCATGATGACCCTGCGTCAAATCCGTCATTTCATCGCCGTAGCCGAGACCGGCTCGATCTCCGCCGCCGCGCAAACCGCGTTCATTTCCCAGTCCACCCTGACCCTGGCGATCCAGCAGCTCGAGCAGGAAATCGGCGTCGGCCTGTTCAATCGCCACGCCAAGGGCATGACCCTGACGCATCAGGGGCATCAGTTTTTGCGTCAGGCGCACTTGATCCTGGCGACCGTGGACAACGCCAAGCGCAGCCTGCAACAAAGCACCGACCAGGTGGCCGGGCAATTGATCGTCGGGGTGACCAGCCTGGTGGCCGGTTACTACCTGGCGGACCTGCTCACGCGTTTCCAGCGCGCCTACCCCAACGTCGAAATCCGCGTGATGGAAGACGAACGCCCTTACATCGAGCACTTGCTGGTCAGCGGCGAGATCGATGTCGGCGTGCTGATCCTGTCCAACCTCGAAGACCGCCACGCCTTGCAGACCGAAGTGCTGACCCATTCGCCTCATCGACTGTGGTTGCCGGCCCAGCATCCGCTGCTGGAACACGACAGCATCAACCTCGCCGACGTGGCCCCCGAGCCGCTGATTCAATTGAACGTCGATGAAATGGACCGCAACGCCCAGCGCATGTGGACGGCCGCCTCTCTGCAACCACGCATCACCCTGCGCACCGCCTCGACCGAAGCGGTGCGCAGCCTGGTGGCTGCCGGCCTGGGCGTGTCGATCCAGCCCGACATGACTTACCGCCCCTGGTCGCTGGAGGGCGACATCATCGAAGCGCGGCCGATTGCCGACCTGAGCCAGACCCTCGATGTCGGCCTGGCCTGGCGCCGCGGCACCGCGCGCCCGGCCTTGGTGGACCCGTTCCTGACGGTCGCCCGCGAGCAACCCCACGGCGGGCGCAAGCCATCTATTTAATCGAACGCCACCTTCAGTATTTAGAATTTGTCGACCTCGGGTCTGCGCACTAGTCTTATTGTATCTATATAAGACGGCCAGCCCCGGTCACAGGGAGCAGCATGGCCACACAAGAAAAGAGAACCCGAAGAATGGCTGGCGCACCGACCCCGTTGTTCACCGCATTGTTGATCGAGGGTGAATTAGTCGCAGGGCAAGGCCGTGTCGAGGCGATTCTCAACCCGGCCACGGGCGAAGTGCTGACGCACATCGCCGAAGCCAGCACCGAACAAGTCGAAGCCGCCATCCTCGCCGCGCACCGCGCCTTCGCCGGCTGGTCGCGGACCACGCCGCAGCAGCGCTCGAACCTGTTGCTCGATATCGCCAACGCCATCGAAAAAAACGCCGACCTGCTCGCCCGCCTCGAATCCCTGAACTGTGGCAAGCCGTTGCACCTGGCCCGTCAGGACGACCTGAGCGCCACTGTCGATGTGTTCCGCTTTTTCGCCGGTGCCGTGCGCTGCCAGACCGGCCAGCTCAGCGGCGAGTACCTGCCGGGCTACACCAGCATGGTGCGTCGCGATCCGATTGGCGTGGTCGCATCGATTGCGCCGTGGAATTACCCGATCATGATGGCGGCGTGGAAAATCGCGCCGGCCCTGGCCGCCGGCAACACCCTGGTGTTCAAGCCATCGGAGCACACGCCCCTGTCGATCCTGGCGTTGGCCCCGGCGCTGGCGGAGATCCTGCCGCCCGGCGTGATCAACATTATTTGCGGTGGCGGAGAAGGCGTCGGCAGTCACCTGGTCAGCCATCCCAAGGTGCGCATGGTGTCGCTGACCGGCGATATCGTCACCGGACAGAAAATCCTCCAGGCCGCGGCAAAAACCCTCAAGCGCACTCACCTCGAACTGGGCGGCAAAGCGCCAGTGATCGTCTGCAACGATGCCGACATTCAAGCGGTGGTCGAAGGCGTGCGCACCTACGGCTATTACAACGCCGGCCAGGACTGCACCGCCGCTTGCCGGGTGTATGCCCAGGCCGGCATTCACGACCGCCTGGTGGCCGAACTCGGCGCGGCGGTCAGCAGCCTGCGTTTCGCCGGCAAACGCGATGCCGACAACGAAATCGGCCCGCTGATCAGCACCCGCCAGCGCGACCGCGTGGCCAGTTTCGTCGAACGCGCCCTCGGCCAGCCACATATCGAACGGGTGACCGGTGCAGCGGTGCATTCCGGAGCCGGCTTCTATTACCAGCCGACGTTGCTCGCCGGTTGCAAGCAAAGCGATGAAATCGTCCAGCGCGAAGTGTTCGGGCCGGTGGTCACCGTGACCCGATTCGATCAACTGGAACAGGCGGTGGACTGGGCCAACGACTCGGAATACGGCCTGGCCTCGTCAGTCTGGACGCAAAACCTCGACAAGGCGATGCAGGTTGCCGCGCGGTTGCAGTATGGGTGCACCTGGATCAACAGCCATTTCATGCTGGTCAGCGAGATGCCCCACGGCGGGCTCAAGCGTTCGGGTTACGGCAAGGACCTGTCCAGCGATTCACTCCAGGACTACAGCGTGGTGCGGCACATCATGGCCCGCCACGGGCAGCATCTCTGACTACGCTAATAACAAGCCGATAACGGCATGCTTCACCACGTTCACTACTGCCCCGACCATAATTTGAAGAAGAGGGAAATCCCATGTTCGTGCACAAGACCGCACTGCTCAGTGCAATCACCACCGCGCTGCTGGCCAGTGTCAGTGTTCAGGCCGCCGAGCCGTTGAAAGCTGTCGGTGCCGGCGAAGGCCAACTGGATATCGTCGCGTGGCCCGGCTACATCGAACGTGGCGAAAGCGACAAGGCCTACGACTGGGTGACCGGTTTCGAGAAGGAAACCGGCTGCAAGGTCAACGTGAAAACCGCTGCGACCTCCGATGAGATGGTCAGCCTGATGGCCAAGGGTGGTTATGACCTGGTGACGGCGTCGGGCGACGCCTCCCTGCGCCTGATCGTCGGCAAGCGTGTGCAGCCGATCAACACGGCGTTGATCCCGAACTGGAAGAACCTCGACCCGCGCCTGAAAGATGCGCCGTGGTACGTGGTCAACAAGCAGACCTACGGCGCCCCGTATCAGTGGGGCCCGAACGTGTTGATGTACAACACCAACGTATTCAAGACCGCGCCCGACAGTTGGGGCGTGTTGTTCAATGCGGAAAATCTGCCGGACGGCAAGCCGAACAAGGGTCGCGTGCAGGCCTATGACGGTCCGATCTACATCGCCGACGCAGCGCTGTACCTCAAGACCGCCAAGCCGGAACTGGGCATCCAGAACCCCTACGAACTGACCGAAGCGCAATACAAGGCCGTGCTCGATCTGTTGCGCGCCCAGCAGCCGTTGATCCACCGCTACTGGCACGACGCCACCGTACAAATGAGTGACTTCAAGAACGAAGGGGTGGTGGCGTCCGGGGCCTGGCCGTATCAGGTCAACGGTCTGGTCAACGAGAAACAGCCGATCGCCTCGACCATCCCGAAAGAAGGCGCCACCGGTTGGGCCGACACCACCATGCTGCACACCGAGGCCAAGCATCCAAACTGTGCGTACAAGTGGATGGACTGGTCGCTGCAACCGAAAGTCCAGGGTGACGTGGCGGCGTGGTTCGGTTCGTTGCCAGCGGTACCGGCAGCGTGCAAGGAGAGCGAGTTGCTCGGTGCCGAAGGTTGCAAGACCAACGGTTTCGACAATTTCGACAAGATCGCCTTCTGGAAAACCCCACAGGCCGAGGGCGGCAAGTTCGTGCCGTACAGCCGCTGGACCCAGGACTACATCGGGATCATGGGCGGTCGCTGACACCCTGCTCACCCGTGGTGAGGGGATTCATCCCCGTTCGGCGGCGAAGCAGTCGTAAAACCGGGCAACGCGATTTTTCTGACAGATCGCGGTGGATGGTTTTGGGGCGGCTTCGCCGCCCAACGGGGATAAATCCCCTCACCACAGTAACTATTCCAGACACACCGACGTGCATTGATTCAGATTTTTCAGAAGTCCAGGCAGGACCGCTGCGACGACCCTCGCCTTTTTGGAGCACCGCACCATGACGCTTGCAGTCCAGTTCACCAACGTTTCCCGTCAGTTCGGCGAAGTGAAAGCCGTTGACCGGGTTTCCATCGACATCCAGGACGGCGAGTTCTTCTCCATGCTGGGGCCTTCAGGCTCAGGCAAAACCACCTGTCTGCGCCTGATCGCCGGTTTTGAACAACCGAGCGCGGGCTCGATCCGCATTCATGGCGAGGAGGCCGCCGGCCTGCCGCCGTACCAGCGTGACGTGAACACCGTGTTCCAGGATTACGCGCTGTTCCCGCACATGAACGTTCGCGATAACGTCGCCTACGGCTTGAAAGTCAAAGGTGTCGGCAAGGCCGAACGTCTCAAGCGCGCTGCAGAAGCCCTCGACATGGTCGCCCTTGGCGGCTACGGCGAACGCAAGCCGGTGCAGCTTTCCGGTGGCCAGCGCCAGCGCGTGGCCCTGGCCCGCGCCCTGGTCAATCGCCCACGGGTGCTGTTGCTCGACGAACCACTCGGGGCGCTGGATTTGAAACTGCGCGAGCAAATGCAAGGCGAATTGAAGAAGTTGCAACGTCAGCTCGGCATCACTTTCATTTTCGTCACCCATGACCAGACCGAAGCGCTGTCGATGTCCGACCGCGTCGCCGTGTTCAACAAGGGTCGCATCGAACAAGTCGATTCGCCGCGCAACCTGTACATGAAACCGGCGACCACCTTCGTCGCCGAATTCGTCGGCACTTCCAACGTGATTCGCGGCGACCTGGCGCTGCAGTTGAGTGGCAATCCGCAGCCCTTTTCTATTCGCCCGGAACACGTGCGTTTCGCCGAAGGTCCGCTGGCCAGCCACGAGATCGAAGTCAGCGGCTTGCTCCATGACATCCAGTACCAGGGCAGCGCCACCCGCTACGAACTGAAACTGGAAAACGGCCAGACCCTGAACATCAGCCAGGCCAACAATCAGTGGCTCGATACCAGCGACCAGCACCGGACCGGCCAACGCCTCAGCGCACGCTGGGCCCGCGAAGCGATGATCCCGCTGCACGACACCCTGACAGGCGGGGTGTGACATGAGCACCCTGGCTGTTTCTCAAACCTCGTCGGGCGGCTCGCCGTTGCGCAGGTTTTCCAATCTGTTGTATCGCCGGCCGAACCTGTACCTGTCGATGCTGCTGGTGCCACCGTTGCTGTGGTTCGGCGCCATCTACCTGGGTTCGTTGCTGACGTTGCTGTGGCAAGGCTTCTACACCTTCGATGATTTCACCATGGCGGTCACCCCCGACCTGACCCTGGCGAACTTCGCCGCGCTGTTCCAGCCCTCGAACTTCGACATCATCCTGCGCACCCTGAGCATGGCCATCGTGGTTTCGATCGCCAGCGCCATCGTCGCCTTCCCGATTGCCTATTACATGGCGCGCTACACCACCGGCAAGACCAAGGCATTTTTCTATATCGCGGTAATGATGCCGATGTGGGCCAGTTACATCGTCAAGGCCTATGCCTGGACGCTGCTGCTGGCCAAGGGTGGCGTGGCGCAGTGGTTCGTCCAGCACCTTGGGCTGGAGCCGCTGTTGCAGTTCGTACTGGGGATTCCCGGTGTCGGTGGCAGTACCTTGTCGACCTCGCACCTGGGACGCTTCATGGTGTTCGTCTACATCTGGCTGCCGTTCATGATTCTGCCGATCCAGGCGTCGCTGGAGCGCCTGCCTCCGTCGCTGCTGCAAGCGTCCGCCGACCTCGGTGCGAAACCGCGCCAGACCTTCACGCAAGTGATTTTGCCGCTGTCGATTCCGGGGATTGCCGCAGGTTCCATCTTCACGTTTTCGCTGACCCTGGGCGACTTCATCGTGCCGCAACTGGTGGGCCCGCCGGGCTATTTCGTCGGCAGCATGGTCTACGCCCAGCAAGGTGCGATCGGCAACATGCCGATGGCTGCCGCATTCACCCTGGTGCCGATCGTGCTGATCGCCATTTACCTGTCCATCGTCAAACGACTGGGGGCCTTCGATGCACTCTGAGAAAGCTTCCATTGGCCTGCGAATCGCAGCCTGGGGCGGGTTGGTGTTCCTGCACTTCCCGATCCTGATTATCTTCCTGTATGCCTTCAACACCGAAGACGCGGCGTTCAGTTTCCCGCCCAAGGGCTTCACCCTGAAGTGGATCGGCGTGGCGTTCTCGCGGCCTGACGTACTGGAAGCGATCAAGCTGTCGCTGCAGATCGCCTCGATTGCCACGCTGATCGCCATGGTCCTCGGCACACTGGCGTCGGCGGCGTTGTACCGACGGGACTTCTTCGGCAAGCAAGGCATCTCGCTGATGCTGATCCTGCCGATCGCCCTGCCGGGCATCATCACCGGGATCGCGCTGCTGGCGACCTTCAAGACGCTGGGCATCGAGCCGGGGATGTTCACCATCATCGTCGGCCATGCAACCTTCTGCGTGGTGATCGTCTACAACAACGTCATCGCCCGCTTGCGCCGCACCTCCCACAGTTTGATCGAAGCCTCGATGGACCTCGGCGCCGATGGCTGGCAGACCTTTCGCTACATCATCCTGCCCAACCTCGGCTCGGCGCTGCTGGCCGGCGGCATGCTGGCGTTCGCGCTGTCGTTCGACGAAATCATCGTCACCACCTTCACCGCCGGCCACGAACGCACCCTGCCGCTGTGGCTGCTCAACCAGCTCAGCCGCCCACGGGACGTGCCGGTGACCAACGTCGTGGCGATGCTGGTGATGATGGTGACCATGCTGCCGATCCTCGGCGCCTACTACCTGACCCGTGGTGGTGAGAGCGTGGCGGGTAGCGGCGG
The DNA here is from genome assembly GCF_059716155.1 of Pseudomonas sp. LBUM1649. Taxonomy (NCBI): domain Bacteria; kingdom Pseudomonadati; phylum Pseudomonadota; class Gammaproteobacteria; order Pseudomonadales; family Pseudomonadaceae; genus Pseudomonas; species Pseudomonas sp. LBUM1649. The sequence continues at coordinate 1,158,314 of NZ_CP166807.1, read as the reverse complement.
GAAGTAACCGAATAACCACTGATGGAACCGAATCCTGTAGGAGCAAGGCTTGCCCGCGAAGGCGGTGTGTCAGCCGCCATCAATGTTGAATGTGATGGCCTCATCGCGGGCAAGCCTTGCTCCGACAGAGATCTGGTTTATTCAGGGGAAATAACAACAGTTCTGAAGAGGACAATGCCATGCAAACCCAACTCTTGATCAACGGCCAACTGCTCACCGGCGAAGGCCCCGCCCAACCGGTGTTCAACCCGGCGCTGGGCCGCGTGCTGGTGGAAATCAACGAAGCCAGCGAAGCCCAGGTCGATGCCGCCGTGCGTGCCGCCGATGCCGCGTTCGACAGCTGGTCGCACACCCCACCCAAAGAACGTTCGCTGCTGCTGCTCAAACTCGCCGACGCCATCGAAGCCCACGGCGAAGAACTGGCCAAGCTGGAATCGGACAACTGTGGCAAGCCCTACAGCGCCGCGCTCAACGACGAGATCCCGGCGATTGCCGACGTGTTCCGGTTCTTCGCCGGTGCCAGCCGTTGCATGAGCGGCTCGGCCGGTGGCGAATACCTGCCCGGCCACACCTCGATGATCCGCCGCGACCCAGTGGGGGTGATCGCCTCCATCGCGCCGTGGAACTACCCGCTGATGATGGTCGCCTGGAAAATCGCCCCGGCCCTGGCCGCCGGTAATACCGTGGTGCTCAAGCCGTCGGAACAAACGCCGTTGACCGCCTTGCGCCTGGCACAACTGGCGTCGGAAATCTTCCCGGCCGGCGTGCTCAACCTGGTATTCGGCCGCGGTCCTACGGTCGGTAGCCCGTTGGTCACCCACCCGAAAGTGCGCATGGTGTCGCTGACCGGTTCGATCGCCACCGGCTCGAACATCATTTCCAGCACCGCCGACAGCGTCAAACGCATGCACATGGAGCTGGGCGGCAAGGCCCCGGTGATCATCTTCGACGATGCCGACATCGACGCGGCCGTCGACGGGATCCGCACCTTCGGTTTCTACAACGCCGGGCAAGACTGCACCGCCGCCTGCCGCATCTATGCCCAGGAAGGCATCTACGACAAGTTCGTGGAGAAACTCGGCGCGGCGGTGAGCAGCATCAAGTACGGCTTGCAAGACGATCCATCGACCGAGCTCGGCCCGCTGATCACCGCGCAACACCGCGACCGCGTGGCCGGGTTTGTCGAGCGCGCCGTGGCGCAGCCGCACATTCGTCTGGTCACCGGGGGCAAGGCCGCCCCGGGCAATGGCTTCTTCTTCGAACCGACGGTGCTGGCCGACGCCCAGCAGGACGACGAGATCGTCCGCCGCGAAGTGTTCGGACCGGTGGTGTCGGTGACCAAATTCAGCGATGAAGCGCAGGTGCTGGGCTGGGCCAACGATTCGGACTACGGCCTGGCGTCGTCGGTGTGGACCGCCGACGTCGGCCGCGCCCATCGCCTGGCGGCGCGCTTGCAGTACGGCTGCACCTGGGTGAACACGCACTTCATGCTGGTCAGCGAAATGCCCCATGGCGGGCAGAAATTGTCCGGGTATGGCAAGGACATGTCGATGTATGGGCTGGAGGATTACACCGTTGTGCGGCATGTGATGTTCAAGCACTAACCCCCTTGTAGGAGCGAGCATGCTCGCGATGGAGGTCAACGATGACGCGGGAAACCTGACGCCCCACGGCGCCCTCAAGTTTCTCGCGAGCATGCTCGCTCCTACAGTACAGCGATGGCGTCACCTCGGTTTCAAGGTCGAAACCGGCATTACGCATCACCAGGTTTCAAGGCAAACACAATAATAACCACCGATCCGGGCAGCGCCTCCACGGCCCCGCCACGGTAACGGACATCCGAAATCTGCCGATTTTCCGGAGCAAACACACATGACTGTATCACCCGATCTCTCTGCCGCCGTTGTCGACAGCGACGCCGAGCAACTGCGAAAACTGGGTTACACCTCCAACTTCAATCGCAGCATGAGCCTGTGGGAAAACTTCGCCCTGGGCTTCACCTATCTCTCGCCGGTCGTAGGGGTTTATACCCTCTTCGGCCTGTGCCTCGCCGCTGGTGGGCCGCCGATGTTCTGGGCCTACCTGTTGGTCGGTTGCGGCCAGTTGCTGGTGTGCCTGATCTTTGGTGAAGTGGTTTCGCAGTTCCCGATTTCCGGTGGCGTATACCCTTGGGCGCGTCGCCTGGTGGGCAAACGCTGGGCGTGGATGGTCGGCTGGATCTACTCCATTGCCCTGTGCGTAACCATTGCCGCCGTAGCCGTCGGCGCCGGCCCGTACCTGGCCGCCATGCTCGGTTTTGAACCGAGCAACAACACCAACATCGTCATTGCCCTGGTGCTGACGCTGTTCGCCACCCTGGTCAACCTCAGCGGCACCAAGGTGCTGGCGCGCATTGCAATGTTCGGCTTCCTCTGCGAACTGGTGGGTGCGGTGATCGTCGGCGCTTACCTGCTGATCTTCGAGCGCCATCAGTCGATCAGTGTGCTGTTCAACACTTTCGACATCAGCGTCAACGGCTCGTACCTGCCGGCCTTTCTCACTGCATCGCTGGCGGGGATGTTCCTGTACTACGGCTTCGAGGCTTGTGGCGACGTGGCCGAAGAAACCCCGAACCCGAGCAAGCAGATCCCGGTGGCCATGCGCATGACCATCTACATCGGCGGCGTTGCGGCGATGTTCGCCTGCCTGGCGCTGATCCTCGCCGTGCCGGACATGCAAGCGGTGATCGATGGCACTGACAAGGACCCGGTCGGCACCATCCTCAACAACGCTTTCGGCCCGGTGGGCTCGAAGATGGTAATGGGCGTGGTGATGATTTCCTTCATCTCCTGCGTCATCAGCCTGCAAGCGGCGGCGAGTCGCCTGCTGTACTCCTACGCTCGGGACGAAATGGTCATCGGCAGCCGACTGCTGAAAAAAATCTCTCCTACAACCCAGGTTCCGGTTGCGGCGCTGTTCGTGTCCGGCGTCCTGCCAGCGCTGATCATCATCCTCGGCTTCTTCCTGCAGGATGCGGTCGCCACCATCGTCAGCTTCGCCGCCATCGGTATCTACCTGGCCTTCCAGATGATCGTGCTCGCGGCCCTGTATGCACGCCTGAAGGGCTGGAAACCCAGCGGCAAATTCACCCTCGGCGCCTGGGGTTGGGCGGTGAACATCGGCGCGCTGGTCTATGGCGTCGGCGCGATCATCAACATGGCCTGGCCACGGACCCCGGATGCTGCGTGGTACATCAACTACGCCATGGTCCTGAGTACCGCCATCGTCATCGGCCTGGGGTTGCTCTACATGTGGATTGCCAAGCCGTATGACCACGGTAAGGCGCCTGCGGGGGATGCGTGGAACGTTAGTCGCTAATGGAAACTGCCCCGGTGCCAATAGGCACCGGGGTCACCAAGCGCCTTCAGCAGGCAAGCATTTCGAAACAGTTCCTGGCATCCCGCGGATGTATCCCCAGCTAGAGTTTCCCTACCACGCACGTGGTAGTGGTTGACGATAGTCGCAGCAAAGCCTAGGGTGTTTACGTCGTTTACAACGTATACACCTTTAGGAGAGCCACCATGGCTTCGCCCGTTTTGTCTTTTCGTGTCGAAGAACTTTTGGCCCAACAACTGGATCAGCTAGCGGCTGCCACCGACCGCGACCGTCAGTACCACCTCAAGCGTGCATTGGTTCGATATGTAGAAGCCGAGTCATGGCATCTGCAAGCCATAAGCGACGGCATAGCCGATGCCGATGCTGGAAAACTGACCGATCTGGACGCCGTGAAGGCTAAGTGGGCAAAACGTGCCGAGCGTAGTACTGACTGAGAAAGCTGATAGCGACCTGGACGCCATCCATGAACATTACCGAGAGGTCCTGGGCGCGAGTACTGCCATCGAAATCATTTCAACCATCCTGCAGTGTTTCCGGCAGTTGGAACAGTTTCCCGGCTCAGGCAGGCCTTCTGTCATGCCTGATGTACGAGAGTTAGTACTTGGCCGTTATCCCTTCATTGTCCCGTATCGATTTGCCAATGGCCAGATACAGGTGTTGAGGGTGCTGCATCAGCGTTCGGAACGTTCTCAGGATTGGTAAAGGGAGAACATCCAGCCGCGACAGGATTGCCGCGACTGAACGTTCCATTTCTTCAAAACCGCGAAACACTGCGCATCGCATCCACCAGATAACGCATCGCAATGCGGTCACTCTCCGACAACTCCCGATAGCGCTCCACCAACTTCATCTCCTCGCTATTTAGCCGACGTCTTCGCCGGCCAGTAGATAGGCACGGAAAGATTCCCAGGATTTCGGTGATGCCTTGTACTTTCGACATGGACGATGCCCTTCTCTACGTCAAAGAAAACTTCAGAAACCGCATCGCCCTACCCCTTTTCAGCGGCCACCCTGTGCCCACTGAAGCCACCGGCCCGAAGGGCAGAAACCGGTCATGCCCATAGAATAGAAACTATCCGGGCGCTGAAAAGCGCTTTTTAGAGTAATTAGTCGAAAAAAGCAGAAATGCCCTATAAATCAGAACCCGCTGTCGGAAACGTTAACCGACATGTCTTGTTTCATTGCCGCGCCATCGTCACGCCATCAATCATTTTTTCTGCACAACCGAACGGTTTAAGCTATTCGTTATCTGTTTAAAGTCAGTTGCGTTTGGCCGAAGGCATGTCCGAACCGATATTTTTGATCCAGCAGTGCCAGGAACGGCGCGGGATCGTTCACGACAGGTTTTACTTATGCATCGCAGGAATTTGCTCAAAGCCTCCATGGCCATCGCGGCCTACACCGGTTTGTCGGCCACCGGCCTGCTCGCTGCCCATGCCTGGGCAAGCAATGGCACGGCGGATGGCGAGGCCCAGGCGTTCGACTTCGAAGCGCTGAAGGTCCAGGCCAAGCAACTGGCCAGCAACCGCTACCAGGATACCAAGCAGGTGCTGCCGCCCACCCTGGCGACCATGACTCCGCAGAATTTCAACGCGATCCGCTATGACGGCAAACATTCGTTGTGGAATGACTTGAATGGTCAGCTGGATGTGCAGTTTTTCCATGTCGGCATGGGTTTCCGCCAGCCGGTGCGCATGTACAGCGTCGATCCCAAGACCCACATGGCCCGCGAAGTACATTTCCGCCCCTCGTTGTTCAACTATGAAAATACTTCAGTCGATACCCAGCAGCTCAAGGGCGACCTGGGCTTTTCCGGGTTCAAGCTGTTCAAGGCGCCGGAACTGGACAAACACGACGTGGTGTCTTTCCTCGGCGCCAGTTACTTCCGCGCGGTAGACGCCAGCGGCCAGTACGGCTTGTCGGCCCGCGGCCTGGCAATCGACACCTATGCGAAGAAGCGCGAAGAATTCCCCGACTTCACCAAGTTCTGGTTCGAGACGCCAGACAAGGACAGCACGCGCTTCGTGGTCTACGCCCTGCTCGACTCGCCGAGCGCCACTGGCGCCTACCGTTTTGACATCGATTGCCAGGCCGAGCGCGTGGTGATGGAGGTCGACGCCCATGTCAACGCCCGCACCGCCATCGAACAACTGGGCATCGCGCCGATGACCAGCATGTTCAGCTGCGGCACCCACGAGCGCCGCATGTGCGACACCATTCACCCGCAGATCCACGACTCCGATCGCCTGGCGATGTGGCGTGGCAACGGTGAGTGGATCTGCCGCCCGCTGAACAATCCGGCCACCCTGCAATTCAACGCCTTCACCGACAAGGACCCGAAAGGTTTCGGCCTGGTGCAGACCGATCACGAGTTCGCCAGCTATCAGGACACCGTCGATTGGTACAGCCGACGCCCTAGCCTGTGGGTCGAACCGACGACGGCGTGGGGCGAGGGCTCTATCGATCTGCTGGAAATTCCTACCACTGGCGAGACCCTCGATAACATCGTTGCCTTCTGGACCCCGAAAAAACCGGTCGCGGCCGGCGACTCGCTGAACTACGGCTACAGACTCTACTGGAGCGCCCTGCCGCCTGTCGGCACGCCGCTGGCACGGGTCAACGCGACCCGTTCGGGCATGGGTGGTTTCACCGAAGGCTGGGCGCCGGGCGAGCATTACCCGGAGGTCTGGGCCCGTCGCTTCGCAGTGGACTTCACCGGTGGTGGCCTGGATCGCTTGCCTGTAGGCACCGGGATAGAGCCGGTGGTCACCTGTTCGAACGGCCAGGTCAAGGACTTCAACGTGCTGGTGCTCGATGACATCAAGGGCTACCGCATCACCTTTGACTGGTACCCGACCAACGACAGTGTCGAGCCGGTAGAGCTGCGCCTGTTCATCCGCACCAATGACCGGACGCTGAGTGAAACCTGGTTATACCAATACTTCCCGCCGGCACCGGACAAGCGCAAATACACCTGACGGAAAAAACAAAGCCCCGGTCATCGACCGCAATGCTGTTCACTTAAGCATGGGGTTGTATTTAAGAACTGGATTGGGGAGATATCCATTGCTGCGGTTACGGCCACTTAGGGTTTCGCCCTTACGGCGAGTCCATTTTTCAAACAAACGCCAAAAAGGAACCAAAAGGCTTTGCCCCACCACTTGGTGCCTCGCTGTGGCTCGGCATGCCCTCACTCCGGCCATCGTGGTTTAACGGGGCCCCCAAATCTAAAGCCAAAGCGAGGCGGCCGGACAGCCGACCTGATTTCAAGTGAACACGTTTCCCTGTAGGAGCGATGCTTGCTCGCGATGGACGTCAACGATAACGCGCCCTGTCTGGATGAACGCGTTGTCTGGACGTTCATCGTCGGAACGCCGCCCGGAGCCGGCTCGCTCCTACAATGGGATCGCGGACAGACCTGCAATCAGGTCGGCTATAGGGCCGCCTCGCGTTGCTTTGGCTTTTGATTTTCTTGCCACCTCACGCCCTGAGCCTGTCCGTCAACCTGTGACTACCTCCATCGGCGCCTCTACCAACGTTGATCCGCGCCGCGTTAAAGCCTGCAAGTAAGCCATTTCGTCATAGACGGTGCCGTTTTTCCAGCAGCGATAGACGATTCTGATCCACTTGAAAGCAAGTGCTCTCAGGGTCGCCTGGTATGAGCAGCCTTTAGCCCGCTGCTGCCGATAATAAGCCTCGGCCCACGTTGATTGAGTGATGCTGTGAGCGGCCCATTCGACAAAGGTCTGACGCAAGAAGGTTGAGCATTGGTAGCGCCAATACACGACTTTCTTCTTTCCGCTACGCTCGGTAACGGGTGCGATTCCGGCATATCGCTGCATCGCATTGGCGTCGCTAAATCGATCACGCTGTTCACCAAAAGCCACCATCAGGCGCGGCGCAAGATGTTGGCCGGCGCCAGGGAGTGCCTTAAAGATCGGGTAATCGGCCAAGGTGCTGGCCGTTTCTTCGATCTCGCGATCAAAATCCTTGATGGTGGAAAGGAGCCCTTTAAGTTGCGACGCCAAGGCTGTTGCGTACAACTGCGAAGGACGTATTACCCCCGGGTCCTGTGTCAAAGGCATCGCTTGGGTGATGATTTCCCAGCGCGTTTGATTGAGTTGAGCGTGACGAGCGTTGTGCTCATTAAAGAACTTGAGAAAAGTACTCTGGCGAGAACGCTTGATGTGCTCAAGCGTGGGCCAGCGCATCAGAAAGTCACAGAACACCACGGTGTCATGACTGCTAAACAGCTCCAGGGCCAATGGATAATACTGTTTGAGCGTACAGATCAAGCGGTTGCTGACCTTCACTCGCTCATCAACCAGTGCACGTCGATGTTCTGTCAGGCTGGCCAAAATACGCATGGCCGGGCTTTGCGGCATCAGCTGCGCAAACCGTTGGGGATAGGTGAGCAACAACTCAAGCGCCCATTGAGCATCGGTCGGATCATCCTTGGCACCGCTGCGGACAAAGGTTTTACGGTGTTTGGCCAAGGTGCTCGGATTGATTGGAAACAGGCAAAAGAACTCGTACTTTTGCAGGGCCGCCACCAACGGGCCCTTGTTGAGCTCAAGAGCAATCGCGATCGGAGCGCCGTAGCGCTCAAACAACGATTTCGCCCAACGATCAATCGATTGGGGTGTGTGGTCGATGACAGAGAAGTGCCGCCGGGTTTCCCCCGCGACCTGCAAACACACGTCATGCTTGGTATCTGCCCAATCTATTCCGACATAAGCAGTGAATTTCTGAGACAGGAGCGTTTGCATCAACAACCTCCACAGGCGCTAAAGTACATGCAGGAACATGCATGCTTACGTCCAGCGAAAGCGATATAGAGAGCCGTGTCGGGCTTTCCCTGAGTATTCGTTAGAGGGCGCAAGCGCACCTGTGGGCTCGAAGGTGAGGAGGTAATCATCGCGTGCTTGAGAGGCATATTCGTAGCCCACAGGTGCATGCTCCTTCCCTTGATTAAAACTGACTTCCAGACACCGAAGTATGGAAGAGGAAAGGAACGGACAACCTATATCGAGAGGCTTCGTTCCGGTTCTGCGCAGTGGGTAAACCGGCATGGATGCCGGTTTACCCGCGCTGGGCCAAGGATGGCCCAGCGCGGCGGGCCCTGTAGGAGCGAGCCTGCTCACGAAAAACCTGAGAGAACCACGGGGTGTCAGGCTCCCCGCGTCATCGTTGACCTCCATCGCGAGCATGCTCGCTCCTACAGGCTTTTCCAAGTGACTCGCTAATGAAATGGCTACCCCCGCCGCCCCCTGCGATCGCCCACTAAGCTTTCGCAGGGGGCTCACCGGAGACTGTTGCCATGAACGAAATATCTATCGCCGCCATCGATTTGGGAAAACACACTTTTCACCTGCATGCGCAGGATGATCGTGGTCATGAAGTTTGCCGCAAAAAATTCACCCGGTCGGCACTCATGCAGTACCTGATGAATCTCCAACCCTGCACCGTCGTGATGGAAGCCTGTGGTGGCGCCCATTTCATGGCACAGGAGGTGGCCAAGCTTGGGCATATACCCAAGCTCATTGCCCCTCATCTCGTGCGCCCTTACGTGAAAAGCAACAAAAACGACTTCGCTGATGCCGAAGCGATTTGCGAGGCCGCTACTCGCCCAACGATGCGCTTTGTGCCGGTCAAAAACCAAGCCCAGCAAGCGCTGGCCATGCTCAACTCGACACGTGATGCGTTCATCAAGGACCGCACTGCGGCCGTCAATCGTATTCACGCCGCTCTTCTGGAGGTCGGCGTCAGCCTGGCCCCGAGCCTCAAATCGATTCGATCTCTTTCGGCGCTGCTTGAAGCGAGCTCAATGGCTCAGCCCTTCAAAAACACTCTGACGAGGCTGTATCAACACTTCAAGCATTTGGACGAGGAGATCAAATCGCTGGACAAGGATGTGGAGTGCCAGGCCGCTGAAGATGATCTGGCGACTCGTTTGATGACCATGCCGTGTGTCGGTCCGATCACCTCCACCGTCCTGGCTGCCGAATTGGGCGATGGCAAACAGTTCAAATGCGGCCGAGACTATTCAGCCTCGATCGGGCTGGTGCCCAAGCAGCATTCCACGGGCGGCAAAACCGTACTGCTGGGCATCAGCAAGCGCGGCGATCGCAACCAGCGACGCCTGCTTGTCCAGTGTGCCCGCGTTTACGTGAGGTATCTGGACCGCCAGAAAGGCTGGCTGGCGGACTGGGTCCGGCAGCTATTGGCCCACCATCACTCCAACCATGTGGTTTGCGCGCTGGCCAACAAGCTGGCGAGGATCGCCTGGGCGATTGCGGCACACCACACTGAATTCGATGCAGGGCCAAGCGCGATGAACGCCTGACCCTGCTGTCACCCGAGCATCACCCACCTGGTTTTGCGATGCTGGATAACTGATGACGTGAACGGCCAACCGGCCTGACGACAACCCTGGGCTTTTACACGGCTGAAAGGCCGTCTCGCTAATAAGGATCGTCGGGCATCGATTCTCATCGAGGCGCGGGGCTACACCCCCACTCAGACGCCGGATAGATGAAAGCAAGCCAACCACTCATCAAAAACAGTATTGCAGAAAAGGGGGTAACCATAGATGTAAAAGCGAAACCATAGGTGGCCGTTACCGCAGGAATAGATACACACCCAAACCAAATACGCACCTGGAGCCATTCAACCCAAAGTGAACAGCATTACGGTCATCGACCGGGGCTTTTTGCTTTGCAGCCTCACTCAATCACGCAAATCCGACTCATGAACAGGCTGTTCACGGTGGGTTGCGCGGTGATACTGCGCTGGCCATATGGCTTTGCGCCCACCCAGGTCATCGTCGGCATGCAGCGCCCAATATGGATCACGCAACAGCTCACGAGCGAGGAAGATGATGTCGGCCTGACAGGTGCGCAGGATATGCTCAGCCTGTGCGGGCTCGGTGATCATTCCTACAGTGCCGGTGGCGATGCCTGACTCCTTGCGCACACGTTCGGCGAACCGGGTCTGATAACCCGGGCCAGTCGGGATTTCCGCGTTGACGGCCGTGCCGCCTGACGAAACGTCGATCAGGTCCACGCCCAGGTCTTTCAGGCGTCGCGCCAGCTCGACGGTTTCATCCGGATTCCAGCCATCCTCCACCCAGTCGGTGGCGGACACCCGCACGAACAGCGGCAATTCTTCCGGCCACACCGCCCGCACCGCTTCGGTGACCTGCAACACCAGGCGAATGCGGTTTTCGAAGGAGCCACCATACTGATCACGCCGCTGATTACTCAGGGGCGAAAGAAACTGGTGCAGCAGATAGCCATGGGCCGCGTGCACTTCGACCACCTTGAAACCGGCCGTGAGCGCGCGCTGCGCGGCGTCGACAAAGGCCTGAATGACGTCAGCGATCTCGCCTTCGTCGAGCTGCTTGGGTTGTGTGTGCTGCGGATCAAAGGCGATCGGTGACGGGCCGACCGGCTGCCAGCCGCCCTCGTCGATCTTTACGCTGCCATGCTTGCCGAGCCATGGGCGATAGGTACTGGCCTTGCGCCCCGCGTGGGCCAGCTGGATGCCGGCGATGGCGCCCTGAGCCGCTATGAAGCGAGTGATGCGTTGCAAGGGTTCGATCTGTTCATCGTTCCACAGGCCAAGATCCTGGTCGGTGATACGCCCGTCGGCCGTGACCGCCGTGGCTTCGGTAAATACCAGTCCTGCGCCGCCGACAGCGCGGCTGCCGAGGTGGACCAGGTGCCAGTCATTGGCCAGGCCATCGACACTCGAATACTGGCACATTGGCGACACCGCGATGCGGTTGAGCAGGGTCAATTGACGAAGGGTGTAGGGTTCAAGCAGCAGACTCATGGGGCACCTCTCAAATCAGTGGGCAGGCTCCAGGGTTCTGTTTGAATAGTCGACGAGTGACAGGAAAAGGATGCAGCACCCGCCCCCGCGGGCAAAAAATTGACAAGACGTCACAAGGATAATCAAGCAGTGTTTAGAGCCTAGTCGACATCTAGGGATGGTGGAGGGTTCTGATGAATTCGGTGTCAGGGAGATCGCTATCGGGTTCAACGCGGTTCGATGTGGGCAATCATCAACTGCACGGTCTCATTGCCACGAAACTCGTTGACGTCGAGTTTGTAAGCCAATTCCACCCACTTGATGGTCGGGTTCGGCCAGACCTCACGGTCGATCCCGAAGGCAATGCCGTCAAGCTTGACCGAACCGCACTCGCTCCTGAGCACCACCTTGAGGTGCCGTTCGCCGACGACGCGCTGCTCGACCAACTGGAACACCCCATGGAACAGCGGCTCCGGGAAGTGCTGGCCCCAAGGCCCGGCGTGGCGTAGCGCACGGGCCAGTTCGAGGTGGAATTCTTCGACAGCCAAAACCCCGTCCGACAGCAAACGCCCTGTCAGGTCTTCGTCGCGCAATTGACGACGCACCTCGGCATCAAAAGCCTGGGCGAACAATGGAAAATTCGCCTCCGGCAGCGTCAGGCCAGCGGCCATGGCATGGCCGCCGTACTTGGTGATCAGGTTCGGATGCTGCGCCGCCACCACGCTCAGGGCGTCGCGGATATGAAAGCCCTGGACCGAACGCCCCGAGCCCTTGAGCAACCCGTCGCCGGCATCGGCAAAGGCGATGGTCGGACGGAAATAACGCTCTTTCATGCGCGACGCGAGGATGCCGATGACACCCTGGTGCCACTCGGGATCGAACAGGCACAAACCAAATGGCATCGATTCCACCGGCAAATCCTTGAGCTGGGCCAGCGCTTCACGCTGCATGCCCTGCTCGATGGATTTACGGTCCTGGTTCATCCCGTCCAATTGCGCCGCCATCTCCCGCGCCAGCGCAACGTCTTCGGTCAGCAGGCATTCGATGCCCAGGCTCATGTCATCCAGTCGCCCGGCGGCGTTGAGGCGTGGGCCGACGATAAACCCCAGGTCGGTGGAGGTGATGCGCGCATGATCACGCTTGGCCACTTCGAGAATCGCCTTGATCCCCGGCCGGGCACGTCCGGCGCGTATCCGTTCCAGGCCCTGATGCACCAGGATCCGGTTATTGGCATCCAGCGGCACCACGTCGGCCACGCTGCCCAGCGCCACCAGATCGAGCAATTCGCCGATGTTCGGCTGCGGCTTGCTGGTGTACCAGCCGAGTTCGCGCAAACGCGCGCGCAAGGCCATCAACACATAGAAAATCACCCCGACGCCGGCCAGTGCCTTGCTCGGGAACGTGCAACCGGGCTGGTTCGGATTGACGATGGCATCGGCCAGCGGCAGTTCATCGCCCGGCAAATGGTGGTCGGTGACCAACACGTTGAGCCCGGCCTTTTTCGCCGCGGCCACGCCTTCGACACTGGAAATGCCGTTGTCCACGGTAATCAGCAACTGAGGCTGACGCTCCAGCGCCACCGCGACGATTTCCGGGGTCAGGCCGTAGCCGTAGTCAAATCGGTTGGGCACCAGATAGTCGACGTGCGCCGCACCCAACAGGCGCAAGCCCAATGTGCCCACGGTACTGGCTGTCGCGCCATCGGCATCGAAGTCGCCAACGATCAGGATCCGCTGGCGCTGTTCGAGCGCGGTCACCAGCAAATCCACCGCCGCCTCGATGCCCTTGAGCTGCTGGAACGGAATCAGGCGCGCCAGGCTTTTGTCCAGTTCGGCTTCGGATTGCACGCCCCGCGCTGCGTACAGCCGGGTCAGCAGCGGTGGAATATCACCGAGAAATGGCAGGGTGTCGGGCAGCAGGCGAGGTTCGATGCGCATGGGGTGACAGAGGCTTCTCTTCAATACGTAGGATAAAACCGGTGAGGCAGCGACTGATCAGCCGCGTTCGCCCAACAGCCACTGCAACTGGACTTCATGCTGGCCGCGGTCGTCGGTGACGAAAATCGTCCCTTCGCTGATCATCACGTCCCACTTGATAACCCGGGGCATGTCTTTGGCCAGGGTTTCCAGGACTTCCTGAGGTACCGCTGCGATGTTGACGTTTTTCAGGTTCTTGATCGCCGGGATCACCTTGCCTTCCCAGACGCGCAGGCTGCCGTAGGCCAGCAGGCTGGTGCGCTCGGTGCGGCGCGAGCACCAGGTCAGGCGATCGGAGTCCGGCTGGCCGACTTCGATCCAGTGCAGGACACGGTCATCCAGGCTCTTTTCCCACAAAGCTGGCTCATCCACGTCCGACAGGCCACGGCCAAACGACAGCTGCTCGTTGTACCAGAGGGCGTAGGCCAACAGGCGCACGGTCATGCGCTCTTCGGTTTCCGAAGGGTGGCGGGCGATGGTCTGCTTGACGGACTCGTAGACACTGCGATCGAGGTCGGTGAGGTTCAGTTCAAACTTGTAGGTCGTGGACGGCTGGGCCATGAACGGGCTTCTTGATACGTGGAAAGGCGGCAAGTCTAACCGATGCAGCCACCAATCAACGAATAGAAGGCGATCTACCTTGGGCGCCTGACAATCGGCTATGTTAAAACTCTGTTCTCGCCCAACCTTTGTCCAACAGGAACCCGCATGCCGTCCTCTGCCAAACCGCTCTCAGGTCTGAAAGTCATCGAACTGGGTACTTTGATCGCCGGCCCGTTTGCCTCGCGCATTTGCGCTGAATTCGGTGCCGATGTGGTCAAGGTCGAATCGCCGGACGGTGGCGATCCATTGCGCAAATGGCGAAAATTGTACGAGGGCACCTCGCTGTGGTGGTTCGTTCAGGCACGCAATAAAAAATCGCTGACGCTGAACCTGAAGCATCCAGACGGCCTGGCGATTCTGAAGAAACTGCTCAGTGAAGCGGACATCCTGATCGAGAACTTCCGCCCCGGGGTGCTGGAAAAGCTTGGCCTGGGCTGGGAAGTCCTGCATGCCTTGAATCCAAAGCTGGTCATGGTGCGGCTCTCGGGCTTCGGCCAGACCGGCCCGATGAAGGATCAGCCCGGGTTTGGCGCTGTCGGTGAATCCATGGGCGGCCTGCGCTACATCACCGGGTTCGAGGACCGGCCACCGGTGCGTACCGGGATTTCCATCGGTGACTCGATTGCCGCGCTGTGGGGCGTAATCGGTGCCCTGATGGCCCTGCGTCACCGCGAGGTCAATGGCGGTGAGGGGCAAGTGGTGGACGTGGCGCTGTACGAGGCGATCTTCGCCATGATGGAAAGCATGGTGCCGGAGTTCGACGTGTTCGGCTTCATCCGCGAACGCACCGGCAACATCATGCCGGGCATCACGCCCTCCTCGATCCACACCAGCGCCGATGGCAAACATGTGCAGATCGGCGCCAATGGCGATGCGATCTTCAAGCGTTTCATGCTGGTCATTGGCCGGGAAGACCTGGCCAACGATCCGCTGCTGGCCAGCAATGACGGCCGAGACAGCCGTCGCGACGAAATTTACGGGGTCATTGATCGCTGGGTCAATTCGTTGTCCCTGGATACCGTCATCGAGCGCTTGAATCAGGCCGACGTACCGGCCAGCCGGATCTTCAGCGCCGAAGACATGTTCAGCGATCCTCAGTACCTCGCTCGGGAAATGTTCCTGCAGGCCAAGCTGCCCGATGGCAGGGACTTCAAGATGCCAGGGATCGTGCCGAAACTCTCAGAGACACCCGGTGATTGTGCATGGGTCGGGCCGCAACTGGGTGAGCACAACGCCCAGGTACTCCAGGAACTTGGCTATGACGCGTCGCAGATCACACAGCTGCGCAAAGACGGAGCCATCTGAGCTCAAGCGTCTGTTTGCGCGACTCATCAAGCCGTGCCTGTTGCTGGACGGGCGGCGACTGTTGTTGGCCGGGCGGCGCCTGGGCGCGTTGGCGAGCCTGGTCCTGATCGTCGCGCTGGCCTCGCCGGTGTCGGCGCAGCCCAAGGGAACCCTGGTCTGGCTGAAACGCGATCTACCGCCGCTGTTCATTTTCGACGGTCCGGAAAAAGGCCGGGGGGTCATCGATCAATTGCTCCAGCAGTTGATCGCCGGCATGCCCCAGTACCGGCACAGCGTGATGAAGGTCAATCGTGCCCGTGGCTTGCAGATGCTTCACGAACCATCCCTCACCTGCGATGCGGCGTTGAACTGGAGCAAGGAGCGCGAAAGCTGGATCGCATTTTCCCTGCCGGTCTTTCGCGCCATGAGCAATGGCCTGGCAGTGCGGCGCAACGATCGGGAGGTACTGACGCCGTTCCTCAAGGATGGAGAGGTGGACTTGGCCGCCCTGTTGGCCACCGGCACTGTGACGCTGGGCATTGTTGCCGAACGCAACTATGGCGAATTTCTCGACGCCTTGCTCAAACAGGCGCCGGGCAAGGTGCTGACGCTTCATTACGGCAACGACGCCTTGGGCAGCCTGTTGCAAATGCAACGCCTGGGACGCCTGCAATTGCTCTTGGGCTATCGTCCGGAAATTCGCTATCAGGCCCAGCAACAAGGGATCGCTGAAGAGGAACTGCAGTTCTATCCGATTCGTGGAACCGGCAAATACCTCTCCGGCTACATCGGCTGCACCAATACGCCCCAGGGTCGCCAGGCGATCATCGAGATCAACCAACTGTTGCGTGCCCTGCCCCCAGAGCAGTTGAGCAAGGCGTACGCCGGGTGGCTCGACCCGCAAAGTCGCAGCGACTACCTGCAAGCGGCCCGGGAATTTTTCGAGCATCAGAACGGCTATTGACGATTGCCGGGCAAAAAGAAACCCCGAGAAGTGGGGAGACGACTCGGGGTTAAACGTGGTCTTTTTTCAAAGACCAGTAACAGCAAGCGACAAGCACCGGAGCACAATGCTTGATCCTGCTGTTAATAGGTCTGACTGATCCGGATGCAGGAAGGTTCCCACAAAAGACAATTCAGTTTCGGCTGGCCAGCAGTTTGTCCTGTGCCGCATTGCGCAACGCCGCGATCACACAGGGTTCCAGGCGTCCTTCAGCAATCAGCACGTCGCGGTGCAAGCCGTCGACGACATCCGTCAGCTGGCGCCTGTCGGTCAACTGCGACTGATTGAACGCGCGATCGACCACGATGGCGCCGATTGCATCCTTCAATGTCACCCGGCATTCGCCAAGCATGCCTGACGGGGTCAACGTCACCTGGTACGGGCTCAGAGCCTCACCGAGCAAGAGACTGATACTTTCCATCCGATCACCACTCAATAGTCCGAAAACAAAGTGCCTGGGGCGTGTGTACAGTAAATGACCGCTGGCCCGAATAGAAAGTTCTGAAGACCGAGAGCAGGTGAGCCTGCGCCCCCGGTCGATAGAGCATGCACGGCGAAGATGACAGGGAAAAAACAACAGCCTCACGCCTGTCCGGTTCGCCGACGGATATCGCTCCAGCCGCCCAGCAACCCTCGCAGTTGGCCGTCCGCACCATAGAACGGTACCGTCCACTGGTAGATAGCCCTGGGGCCTGTATTGAACAGCAATTGCCGCTCGCAGAAGCGCGGTTTACGCGTGCCCAACTGAGCCATGAACTCATCATGCAACAATTCGGCGGTCTCTTTGGGCAGCAGGTCGAGCTCGATCAACTGCCGCCCCTGGATCCGCTCGAAACGGGTCGACAGGCTCTCCTCATAACGCTTGTTGCACAGGATCAAGCGCCCCTGAAGATCACGCACGAACAGCGGATCGGGCATGGCGTCGATCAACGCGTGCTGGAAGGCGAGTTGATCGCCCAGGTGCTGTTCGGCCTCCTGCCGTTGCCGGACCAACACCGCCAGGCGGCGGCTCCAGAGTAGCGACAGCAAACCGAACAGGCTGGCGGCCAACAGGCCCCAGCCAGCCCATGGGGCAAATCGTTGCCAGGCTGTCGGGGCCGGGGTAGCGCCATTGAGCCACTTCGAGCGCAGGGCGCGTAAATCAGCGGGAGGAAAAGCCTCAAGGGCCTTGTTGAGGATGCTCAACAGCTGCGATTGACCTTTGCGCACCGTCAGGTAGTCCGGGTCCCACTGGCCTTCCACGACTTGCCCGACCTGAAGCTGGCCGGAGGGAAAGAGTCGTGCGCCTGTTTCGCTGTCGATGGTCGCATGGGCCTCACCGCTTTCCACCAGCGCGCGGGCTTCAGCGTAGGTCTTGACCGAACGCAGCTCGATGGAGGGGTGGTCACGACGAATCACCGCCTCCAGCGCATGTCGGGTCGGCAGTACCAACACGCGTTTGGCCAACTGCTGCAGAGACTCGACCTGCGGTGCCCCGGCCCGCCCGACAAACACCCAGCCAGAGCCGCCAAAGGAATGGCTGAAATCCAGGAACACCTTGCGCTCGTCATTCATTGCCAGCGTAGTGCTCATGTCCGCCTCTGCGCGCTCCAGGCTTTCAAGCATATGCTCAGTGGAGAACGACTCGACATGGACAAAGCGCAAACCGGTCATGGCGCTGATACGATCGAGCATATCCCTGTTAAGGCCGCTCCACTGACCATGCTCATTCTTGAACAGGTACCGCGGGTACTCCAGCGACGCCACCTTGACTGGCGGATGCTCGGCAATCCATTTCAATTCCTTGGCATCCAGTGCGATCCGGACACCGGCCAGCGCCTTTGCCGGTTCACGAACCGGATCAGCCGCGGCCATTGCCCACTGAGCCATGACGCCCAGTGCAACGCCCAGTACAGCGCCCAGCGTACTGAGCAAAAGCAGCCAGCAAGCCGCTGGCCTTGATCGTCTGTAAACCGGCATTGCCACATCCTTGGTGTCAGTTCGCCCGTTTCCATGGGCAACTCCTACTGACAAGTGTGGCATGCACAAACAAGAAAGCCCGTCAGGAGACGGGCTTTCTTGTGTGACAAGGTTTGCCTGTTACAAAGGCTTACCGCGGTTGCCATGCTGACTGACAAAGGCCTGCACGGCCTTGAGGTCATTCGGCAATACGGTGCAGCGCTCGTCTCTTTCGAACAAATCAGCAAGATGTGCAGGGAGCTCAAGGGCTTTTCCTACACCGGCTTTTTCCACGGCGTCCGGGAATTTGACCGGATGGGCCGTGCCCAGGATGACCATCGGGATATCCAGGCTGCGACGGCATTCCCGTGCCGCCTTGACGCCGATCGCGGTGTGCGGGTCCAGTACTTCACCAGTCTGTTCAAAGACCTCGGCGATGGTTTCGCAGGTTTGCGCATCGTCCACGGCCAGCGAGTCGAACAGTTTGCGCGCTTGCGTCCAGCGCTCCTGCTCGACGCTGAAACCGCCGCCCTGCTTGAAGCTGTCCATCAGACCGGCAATCGCCAAGCCGTTACGACCGTGCAGGTCAAACAACAGGCGTTCGAAGTTCGAGGACACCATGATGTCCATCGACGGCGACAGGGTCGCGTGCAGGGTTTCCTTGACGTACTGGTTGCCGCTCATGAAGCGGTGCAGGATGTCATTGCGGTTGGTGGCGACGATCAACTGGTTGATCGGCAGGCCCATGTTGCGTGCCAGGTAGCCGGCGAAGATGTCGCCGAAGTTACCGGTTGGCACCGAGAACGCCACCGAGCGCGCCGGACCGCCCAGCTGCAGGGCCGCGTGGAAGTAGTAGACGATCTGGGCCATGATCCGCGCCCAGTTGATCGAGTTTACCGCCACCAGGCGTGTGCCCTTGAGGAAGCCCTGGTCGGCGAAGCTCGCCTTGACCATTTCCTGGCAGTCATCGAAGTTGCCTTCAATGGCAATGTTGTGGATGTTCTCACCGAAAATGGTGGTCATCTGCCGACGCTGCACTTCGGAGACACGGTTGTGCGGGTGCAGGATGAAGATGTCGACGTTTTCGCAGTGCTTGCAGCCTTCGATGGCGGCCGAGCCAGTATCACCGGAGGTGGCGCCGACGATCACCACGCGCTCGCCGCGCTTTTCCAGCACGTAGTCGAGCAGGCGACCGAGCAGTTGCAGGGCGAAGTCCTTGAACGCCAGGGTCGGGCCGTGGAACAGCTCCAGCACCCATTCGTTGCCGTTCAGCTGACGCAGCGGCGCGACGGCGCTGTGGGCGAACACGCCGTAGGTTTCTTCAAGGATCTTTTTGAAATCGGCATCCGGAATGCTGCCGGTAACGAACGGTCGCATAACGCGAAACGCCAGCTCGTGATACGGCAGGCCGGCCCAGGAAGCGATTTCTTCCTGAGTGAAACGTGGCAGGTTTTCCGGGACGTACAGACCGCCGTCGGTGGCAAGGCCTGCCAGCAGGACGTCTTCGAAATTCAGGGCCGGTGCCTGGCCGCGGGTACTGATGTAACGCATGACTGACTCCATTGGGACAGTGTTCGCAATGCCGGGCGCCTGTTACGGGGCCCGGCAAACGATATCGGCTTAGTTCAGGTGCTCGACACGGATCCGTACAACCGGACCGACCACACCCGCCAAGGCTTCCAAAGCGGCGATCGCATCGTTGATGCGCTGCTCCACCACACGGTGGGTCAGCAGGATCATCGGTACCAGGCCATCGTGCTCCTCGGCTTCCTTCTGCATGATCGACTCGATGTTGATGCCACGCTCGGACAGGATGCTGGCCACCTGGGCCAGGACGCCCGGATGATCCTTGGCCTGGATCCGCAGGTAGTACGCGCTTTCGCAGGCATCGATCGGCAGGATCGGGTGCGCCGACAGCGAATCCGGCTGGAAGGCCAGGTGCGGTACGCGGTTTTCCGGGTCCGAGGTCATGGCGCGAACAACGTCTACCAGGTCGGCAATCACCGACGAAGCAGTCGGCTCCATGCCGGCACCTGCTCCGTAGAACAACGTCGAACCGGCGGCGTCGCCGTTGACCATTACCGCGTTCATCACGCCGTTGACGTTGGCGATCAGGCGATCGGCCGGGATCAGCGTCGGGTGCACGCGCAGTTCGATACCTGCCGCGGTGCTGCGCGCCACGCCCAGGTGCTTGATGCGGTAACCCAGCGCTTCGGCGTAGTTCACGTCAGCGGTGGTCAGCTTGGTGATGCCTTCGGTGTAGGCCTTGTCGAACTGCAGCGGAATGCCGAAGGCAATGGACGCCAGGATCGTCAGCTTGTGCGCCGCATCGATGCCTTCAACGTCGAAGGTCGGGTCGGCTTCGGCGTAGCCCAGGGCTTGCGCTTCGACCAACACGTCTTCGAAGGTGCGGCCTTTCTCGCGCATCTCGGTGAGAATGAAGTTGCCGGTGCCGTTGATGATGCCGGCCACCCAGTTGATGCGGTTGGCGGACAGGCCTTCACGGATCGCCTTGATCACCGGAATGCCGCCGGCCACGGCCGCTTCGAACGCAACGATCACGCCCTTCTCGCGTGCCTTGGCGAAAATTTCATTACCGTGAACGGCGATCAGCGCCTTGTTCGCGGTGACCACATGCTTGCCATTCTCGATGGCCTTGAGTACCAGCTCGCGGGCAACGGTGTAGCCGCCCATCAGCTCTATGACGATGTCGATCTCAGGGTTCGTGGCCACTTCGAAGACATCGGTGGTAATCGCAATACCGGTCGTTTGGAACTGAGGCTTTGGCGTGCGCATGGCAATTTGTGCCACTTCGATTCCACGCCCGGCACGACGAGCAATTTCCTCGGCGTTGCGCTGAAGTACGTTGAAGGTACCGCCACCGACGGTCCCTAACCCACAGATGCCTACTTTGACCGGTTTCACTGTGAACTCCCCATAAAACGGCCGACTCGAGGCCGGCCGTGAAAACAGCCGCATACTCGCGGCTCTCTATTGATGGCCCGGCTGGAACTGCCGCCGGACCACGCTCGTCAATGAACGACGCGAATTACTTGGCACTCAGCGCCAGTTTGGCGACTTGTGGCGCCGGCTGGTAGCCCGGAATGACCTGACCGTCCGCCAAAACGATGGCCGGCGTGCCGTTCACGCCAATCGACTGGCCGAGGGCGAACTGCTTGGACACCGGGTTATCGCACTTGGCGGCCTTGATTTCCTTGCCGTCGACCATCTTGTCCATGGCCGCTTTCTTGTCTTTCGAGCACCAGACCGCCTGCAGTTGCTCGTCACCCGGCGAACCCAGGCCCTGGCGCGGGAACGCAACATAACGCACTTCGATGCCGCGCTTGTTCAGCTCAGGCACTTCGGCGTGCAGTTTGTGGCAGTACGGGCAGGTGGTGTCAGTGAACACGGTGATGTGCGACTTGGTTTCGCCGATGGCAGGGTACACCACGGTTTCGGCGACAGGGATTGCGTTGACCAGTTTGGAAACGCCCAGGCGCTCGGTCTTCTCGGTCAGATTGACCGGTTTGCCGTCCTTTAGCTGGAACATATAGCCCTGGACCACGTACTGGCCGTCGGCGCTGGCGTAGAGCACACGACTGCCTTGAAGCTTGACTTCATATAGACCTGGCAGAGGGCTGGCGGAGATGCTTTCTACCGGAACTTCGAGCTGGAGGTTTTCCAGGCTTTTACGAATGGCTTTATCGGCCGCGTCATCGGCGACGGCAAAGGTGCTGACCAACGCAATGGCGGCGGCGGCGAAAATCTGGGTCAGACGCATGAGAACTCCTGAAGGCGGACAAATGGGACGCTCAGAACGCCCGTGCCGAAACACCGGGTCATAAACGCCCATCGTGCAAACCGGCAAAGCCTACCACATAAGGCTCGTGTGGCCGAATGCACCTGTCGCAAGACAACTCTCATTATTGTGGCGAGGGGATTTATCCCCGCTGGGTTGCGCAGCAGCCCCCCAAATGGGACTGCTGCGCAACCCAACGGGGATAAATCCCCTCACCACAGGTCAGCATTCCCCGTTCTGCGACTGTATCAGCCTCGAGGATGGTGCTTGGCGTGCAGGTCTTGCAAACGCGCCCGCGCAACGTGGGTATAAATCTGCGTAGTCGACAAATCGCTATGGCCGAGCAGCATCTGCACCACCCGCAAATCAGCGCCATGGTTAAGCAGGTGCGTAGCAAAGGCATGGCGCAAGGTATGCGGTGACAGCGATTTGCCGATCCCGGCGACCTTGGCCTGATGCTTGATCCGGTGCCAGAACGTCTGGCGGGTCATCTGTTCGCCGCGCTGGCTGGGGAACAACACATCGCTGGGCCGCCCGCCGAGCAACTCGCCACGACCATCGCGCAGATAGCGTTCGACCCAGACGATCGCCTCCTCGCCCATCGGCACCAGGCGCTCCTTGCTGCCCTTGCCCATCACCCGCAGCACACCCTGGCGCAGGTTGACCTGCTCCAGTGTCAGGCTGATCAGCTCCGTCACCCGCAGGCCGCAGGCGTAAAGCACTTCGAGCATGGCGCGGTCGCGCTGGCCGATGGCTTCGCTCAGGTCCGGTGCTTTCAGCAGCGCTTCCACATCCGCTTCCGACAAGGATTTGGGCAACGGCCTACCCAGCTGAGGCATATCGATGCGCAACGTCGGATCGACAGCGATCAACTTTTCCCGCAGCAAATAGCGATAGAAGCCACGCACACCAGAGAGAAATCTTGCCGTTGAACGGGGCTTGTAGTTTTGCTCCAGGCGCCAGGCCAGGTGATCGAGGATCAATTCGCGTCCGGCGTTGCTCAGCTCCAGGCCTTTTTCCTGCAGCCAGCCATTGAACAGTGCCAGGTCGCTGCGATAGGCATCGCGGGTGTTGTCGGAAAGGCCTTTTTCCAGCCAGAGGGCGTCGAGGAACTGGTCTATCAGGGGATGATCAATGGCGGACATAAAGGCTCAGGCAGGACCGGCAACACGGTCAACGAAGATAAATCGCAGGCAACAAAAAAGCAGCCCGTAGGCTGCTTTTTTCTGCATCGGAAGCTGGACTTAAGCCAGTTTTTCCTTGATGCGAGCTGCTTTACCCGACAGGTCACGCAGGTAGTACAGCTTGGCTTTACGTACGTCACCGCGACGCTTGACAGCCATGCTGTCGATTTGCGGGGAGTAGGTCTGGAAAGTACGCTCTACGCCAACACCGTTGGAGATTTTACGCACGGTGAATGCACTGTTTACGCCGCGGTTACGCTTGGCGATTACAACGCCTTCGAACGCTTGCAGACGCGAACGGTCGCCTTCCTTCACTTTCACCTGAACGACAATGGTGTCGCCCGGGGCAAAGGTAGGGATCTCTTTGGTCATCTGCTCTGCTTCGAGTGCAAGGATGATTTTGTTAGTCATGCTGTGCTCCTAAGGTAAATCGTCGGATCTACCATCGATACGTTGTTAACTATCGTCCCGCTCGCGGATGTATTCCTCGAGCAGCTTCTTCTCTTCTCCAGAAAGCGAGCGGCTTTCCAGAAGATCGACGCGTCGTTCAAAGGTCCGACCAAGGGACTGCTTTAAACGCCAACGCCGGATGTGCGCGTGATTGCCACTTAGCAATACGTCGGGAACACGCTGATCCGCATACACCTCCGGTCGGGTGTAGTGCGGGCAATCCAGCAAACCATCCGTAAAGGAATCTTCCTCGGCGGAGTCCGCATGCCCTAAAGCTCCAGGCAGCAGTCGTGTAACCGCATCGATCAGGACCATCGCCGGCAGCTCGCCGCCAGACAGTACATAGTCGCCAATCGACCACTCTTCATCGACATGAGCATCAATAAAACGCTCGTCAATGCCTTCATAGCGGCCGGCAATCAGGATCAGTGCATCCAGATTCGCCAACTCGCGTACCGCCGACTGAGTCAGTTGACGGCCTTGGGGGGACAGGTAAATCACCTTCGCGCCCTCCCCGGCGACTGCCTTGGCCTCAACCAGAGCATCTTCCAGGGGCTTGATCTTCATCACCATGCCCGGGCCACCGCCAAAAGGGCGATCATCCACAGTGTGATGTCGATCCGTCGTGTAGTCTCGCGGGTTCCAACAGGTGAGCTGCAACAGCCCCTGTTTCACCGCCCGACTGGTGATGCCGTACTCGCTGATGGCGGAGAACATCTCGGGAAACAAACTGATCACTTCTACGCGCAAGTTAGCCACGCTTAGAAGTCCGCATCCCAATCCACCTTCATCTCGCCCGCGACCAGGTCGACGGCCAACACGCATTGCTCGGTATAGGGCAACAGGCGTTCGCGATCATCCAGGCTGCCAGCGCAAGGCTTGACCACCATTACATCATTCGAGCCGGTCTCCAGCAGGTGATCGATCTTCCCGAACAATTGTCCGAGGGTGTCGATGACCTTGAGACCTTCCAGCTGGTACCAGTAGTACTCGCCGTCGGTCAGTTCAGGGAACAGGTTGCGCGGCACGCAGATCTCATAACCGGCCAGAAGACGAGCTTCTTCACGATCATCGAGACCCTTGAGCTTTGCGACCAGGAACTTGTCGTTCCCGCGTCCGCTGACCAGCTCTACCTGCTTTACATTGCCGTCACGCTTGAGCGTCCAGGTTTTGTAATCCAGCAGGTTCTTAATCGGATCAGTAAAGGAATACACCTTCACTTCGCCGCGAACGCCGTGAACCGAGTAAATCTTGCCGATAACGATCAAATCATCAGCAACAGCTGGCGTCGCGTTCATATTGCTCAGGCCGCAGCCTTAGCAGATTCCTTCAACAACTGAGCAACGCGCTCAGAAGGTTGTGCACCAACGCTCAGCCAGTAGGCTACGCGCTCTTGGTTCACGGACAGACGGACTTCTTGACCACGAGCAACAGGGTTGAAGAAACCAACCTGTTCCTTGTGCGAACCGTCGCGCGGGTTGCGGCTGTCGGTTACGGTCAAGTGGTAAAACGGGCGCTTTTTGGAGCCGCCAAGGGCAAGACGGATTGTTAGCATGTGAACATCGTTCCTGTAGTCGGTGCTGCAAATCTAAAGGCACAGCGGGCATGGGTGCCCGAAAGGCCGCATATTCTAAGGAATATCCGGACTTTTGCAAATGACTTTTTCCGGCGGCCTATCGGACGCCATCCAGATTTGCTATAGAGCCGTCGGTGAAAACGGCCAGTCAGCTCCCGCCAAGTGCGGGTTTGCTGTGAATCCCACGTCCGTGTGGGGCTGCGCCGACATGACTGCCGGCGCGGATTCTTTACATCTTGGGCATACCGCCGCCGGGCAACATACCGCCCATGCCGCGCATCATCTTGGCCATTCCGCCTTTCGCGGAGAATTTCTTCATCATCTTCTGCATCTGCTTGTGCTGCTTGATCAAGCGACCGATGTCCTGCACCTGGGTGCCGGAACCCATGGCGATACGACGCTTGCGCGAACCGCTGATCATCTCAGGGTCGCGGCGCTCGGCCGGGGTCATGGAGTTGATGATGGCTTCCATCTGCTTGAACTGCTTTTCTGCCGCACCCTGGGCGTTGCCCATCTGCGCCAGGTTCACACCGCCCATGTTCGGCAGTTTGTCCATGAGGCCGCCGAGGCCGCCCATGTTCTTCATCTGTTGCAGCTGATCACGGAAGTCTTCGAGGTCGAAGCCCTTGCCCTTCTTCAGCTTCTTGGCCAGCTTGTCGGCCTTGTCCTTGTCGAGGGTCGCTTCCGCCTGCTCGATCAGGCTGAGCACGTCACCCATGCCGAGGATGCGCGAGGCGATACGCTCAGGGTGGAACGGATCGAGCGCTTCGCTCTTCTCGCCCATACCGATGAACTTGATCGGCTTGCCAGTGATGGCTCGCACCGACAGGGCGGCACCGCCCCGGGCATCGCCGTCGACCTTGGTCAGGATCACGCCGGTCAGTGGCAGCGCATCGCCGAAGGCCTTGGCCGTGTTGGCGGCATCCTGGCCGGTCATGGCGTCGACCACGAACAATGTTTCTACCGGGTTGATCGCGGCGTGTAGCGCCTTGATCTCGCCCATCATCTCTTCATCGATGTGCAGGCGACCGGCGGTATCGACGATGACCACGTCGATGAATTTGAGTTTTGCTTCCTTGATAGCCGCTTGCGCGATCTCGACCGGCTTCTGGCTCAGGTCGGACGGGAAGAAGGTCACACCCACTTCACCCGCCAACATTTCCAGCTGTTTGATCGCCGCTGGACGATAAACGTCCGCGGACACGACCATGACCGATTTTTTCTTGCGCTCTTTCAGGAAGCGCGCAAGTTTGCCGGCGGTGGTGGTTTTACCAGCACCCTGCAAACCGGCCATCAGGATGACCGCTGGAGGCACGGCGCTCAGGTTCAGGTCTTCGTTGGCCGCGCCCATCAGGCTTTCGAGTTCGGCCTGGACGATCTTCACGAAAGCCTGGCCCGGCGTCAGGCTGCGCGACACCTCGGTGCCGACAGCGCGTTCCTTGACCGAATTGACGAAGTCCTTGACCACCGGCAGGGCGACGTCGGCTTCGAGCAATGCCATGCGCACTTCGCGCAGGGTGTCTTTGATGTTGTCCTCGGTCAGCTTGGCCTTGCCGGTGACGTGGCGCAGCGTCTGCGAGAGACGGTCGGTTAAGTTTTCAAACATTGCGCGATCCTTTCAGGCCCTGTGTAGACCGGGATAATGGCGGCCCAGACCGGACTAAACATGTGCTCGGCGAGCCTGCGGCGTGGGCAGGTCGCGGATTATAGCGAAGACTGCGTCTGGCGGACACCTCGCACTTTCGTGTCGCGTGGGTTCTATGCCAAACTCAGCGCCTTTCGGGCTTGCCTAACAGGACTTATGCTCCCCTTGTCACCCAGTTTGCTTACTACCCTCGCCGCCGCCTGCTTATATGCCGCTGCGACTATCTATCAAGGCACTCGCCTGGCCACCGGCGCCAAGGCCAACAAGCGCCTGCTGGTTACGCTCGGCGTGCTTGCGGTGCTGGCCCACAGCGCCAGCCTGGTGACCCACCTGCTGACCCCGATTGGCCTGGGCCTGGACTTTTTCAGCGCCGCCAGCCTGATCGCCGTCGCGGTCATCGCCCTGACGCTGCTGGCCTGCTCACGGATTCCGGTGGAGAACCTGCTGGTGCTGCTGTTCCCCCTGGGTGCGCTGACCGCGCTGCTGGCGCAGTTCGCCCCCGCTGGCACCGTGCAGATCATCGACGAAGCGCCAGGCATTCTTGCCCACATCCTGTTGTCGATCCTCGCCTACGGCATGTTCACCATTGCCGTGTTCCAGTCGTTGCTGCTGCTGCTTCAGGATCATCAACTCAAGCACAAGCACCCGTCCGGGTTGATCAAGAACTTCCCGCCGCTGCAAACCATGGAAAGCCTGCTGTTCGGCTTCCTCTGGGCCGGCTGGACGCTTCTGTCGCTGTCGCTGATCTCCGGCTGGCTGTTTGTCGACAACCTGTTCGCCCAGCACCTGGTGCACAAGACCTTGCTGGCCTGCCTGGCCTGGATCGTCTTCAGCGTGCTGCTATGGGGCCGTAACCGCCTTGGCTGGCGCGGGCACAAGGCCATCCGCTGGACCCTGGCCGGTTTCTGCCTGTTGATGCTGGCGTATTTCGGCAGCAAGCTGGTTCGTGAATACATCCTGCACATCTGACGGGCGGCAATAATGGAAGACTTGCCCATAGGGCCGATGCTTGCAGTAGTGGCCTTGCTGATCTTGTGGTCCGGCCTGTTTACTGCCATAGAAGCAGCGCAGCAGCATTTGCTGGCCCAGCGCACAGCCTCGCGCGCAAGCGACAAACCGCTGGCCCGGCTGAGTTTCCCCCTCGTCAGCCTGATTTTCTGCAATACCCTGTGCCGCGCCCTGGTGCTGGTCATCTGTACCTTGCTGGCGATTTTCACCTGGGCCGAAAACGGCCCGTGGCTGGCCTGTCTCGGCGCGGGTGCCCTGCTGTTGATCCTGGCCGACTACCTGCCCCGCGCCCTCGCCGCCCGTCATCCGGACGCGATCCTGGCCCTGGGCAACAACTTGCTGGCCATACCACTGAAGCTCATCTACCCGGCGGCGTGGCCGCTCAACGCCATCAGCCAACTGCTGATGCGCCCGTTCGCCCGCAAGGCCAACGTCGTGCAACAGAGTGAAGACGAGCCTGCGCCGCAGCGGCACGACCCTTACGGCCATCACGGCGGTCATCACGAGCATGCCGTCAGCCGCCCGCATCCCCTGCCGGGCATCCATGCGCTGGACAACATCACGGTCAACGACATTCTGGTGCCACGCAGCGAGGTCGACGGGATCAACCTCGACGACCCGATCGAAGCGATCATCGAGCAACTGCGCCACAACCAGCGCACGCGCCTGCCGGTGTTCCACAGCGACATCAACCAGGTCGAAGCGGTACTCAATACCCGGCAAATCGGCCATTTGCTCCCCGACGGCAGCCTCACCCTGGAAGCGCTGCTGGCGGCCTGTCGCGAACCGTATTTCGTCCCTGAAAGCACCCCGCTGCAATTGCAACTGCTGAACTTCCACAAGCAACAGCGGCGCCTGGGCATGGTGGTCGACGAATACGGTGAGGTACTGGGCATCGTCACCCTGGAAGACATTCTCGAAGAAATCGTCGGCGAATTCGAAAGCCAGCAAAGCCTGGACAACCCGCATATCCATCCACAGGCCGATGGCCGCCTGGTGATCGACGGCGCCGCCTCGATCCGCGACCTGAACAAGAGCCTCGGCTGGCACCTGCCCAGCGACGGCCCGAAAACCCTGAACGGCCTGGTGACCGAAGCGCTGGAAACCATCCCGGACTGTCCGGTATGCCTGAAAATCGGCCGCTATCGACTGGAAATTCTCGAGACTGAAGACAATCGTGTCACTCGGGTGTTGATCTGGCATAGCAACCCGGCTCCCGCTGCTTTACCCACCCATTAGATTGGCACTTGTTGAATCGTTAGCCACGGAGAATGCGCCCAAGGGCAAGCGCGCCTGGTTCGGCATGTTCCCGCAGCTGGGCCCATCCATCGGCTTTCTCGCGGCCAACGGCCTATTCCAAACTGGTGGCGATGGGGGGATTGGGTTTTGTCGGCGGGTATGTGTCGGGGGCGGCGGTGCTGAGCCTGATTGCTGTGCTGTGCCTGAAGGAGACGCGCAATAACGACCTGAATCGGGTTGCTTGAATCAGAAGCATCGCCAGCAGGCTGGCTCCCAAATGGAAATTGGGTGTACACAAAATCTGTGACCAACCATTAACCCTGTGGGAGCTAGCCTGCTAGCGATTGCCGCGCCTCGGTTTACAGCTCTACCACGACAGCCTGAGAAGCGCGGGTCGCTTTAGCCCGGGCAGCTTCGATCGACTCGTCGCGAGCCAATGCAACACCCATCCGGCGTTGGCCATTCACTTCAGGCTTGCCAAACAGGCGCAACGCCGTATCCGGCTCGCTCAACGCCGCACCCAGGTTGGCGAAAGCGGTCTGGGTCGACTGGCCTTCCACCAGAATGACGGCAGAGGCCGATGGTCCGAACTGACGGATCAACGGGATCGGCAAACCGAGGATCGCCCGTGCATGCAGGGCGAATTGCGACAGATCCTGTGAAATCAGGGTCACCAGACCGGTGTCGTGCGGACGCGGCGA
Source organism: Pseudomonas sp. LBUM1649 (assembly GCF_059716155.1). Classification (NCBI taxonomy): domain Bacteria; kingdom Pseudomonadati; phylum Pseudomonadota; class Gammaproteobacteria; order Pseudomonadales; family Pseudomonadaceae; genus Pseudomonas; species Pseudomonas sp. LBUM1649. The sequence goes on along the minus strand of NZ_CP166807.1, from coordinate 1,128,718 downwards.
CACTTCGCTGAACCACACCTGATCACCTTTGATGAACAGCTCGACGCCAAACAGGCCACGGCCACCCAAGGCCTCGGTAACCGCCTTGGCCACGCGCTCGGATTCAGCCAGGGCTACCGCGCTCATTGCCTGCGGCTGCCAGCTTTCCTGGTAGTCGCCCTTCTCCTGGCGATGGCCGACCGGCGCGCAAAAGGTGGTGCCGCCGACGTGACGCACGGTCAGCAGGGTAATTTCATAATCGAAATCGATAAAACCTTCGATGATCACCCGGCCTTTACCGGCACGCCCGCCTTCCTGGGCGTAATCCCAGGCCTTCTTCACGTCATCGATGCTGCGCAGCAGGCTCTGCCCCTTGCCCGACGAGCTCATGACCGGCTTGACCACGCACGGGAAACCGAGATCTTCGACGGCCTTGCTGTAGTCCTCGAAGGTGTCGGCGAAGTGGTAAGGCGAGGTCGGCAGGTCCAGCTCTTCGGCGGCCAGGCGACGGATGCCTTCGCGGTTCATGGTCAACTGTGCAGCTCGCGCGGTGGGGATCACGGTGAAGCCTTCGGACTCCAGTTCCACCAGGGTCGCGGTGGCAATGGCTTCGATTTCCGGCACGATAAAGTGCGGCTGCTCGGCTTCGATTACCGCGCGCAGGGCCGCGCCATCGAGCATGTTGATCACGTGGCTGCGATGCGCCACCTGCATGGCCGGCGCATTGGCATAGCGATCCACGGCAATCACTTCAACGCCCAGGCGTTGCAGCTCGATCACCACTTCCTTGCCCAGTTCGCCACAGCCACACATCAATACGCGGGTCGCGGTGGGCGACAATGGAGTTCCGATACGGGTCATCTCAAGTCCTCAAGAAGCGGATCATCGAGGGATGCGGCGCCTGGCGCGCTTCCCATGGGGAGAAAGCGCGGCATTTTACATGAACCGCGGGGTTTGGCTTCAGCTGACGACCGCCTGCTTGCGCAAGCGCCAGGCCATGATCAGCCAGAGGCCGTGACACCGGCGAATTTCAGCCAGACACAAAATGCCCTTACTGGCCGTAATGCTGTTCACTTAAGACAATTTCAGGTGAGCAAGAAATCTGTGGCGAGGGGATTTAGCGAAACGTCGCACCGCCCCGTTGGGCCGCGAAGTGGCCCTCAGCGTCCGTTCAAACAGACCGAGTTGTTCGGATTTGCGACTGCTTCGCAGCCGAGCGGGGATAAATCCCCTCGCCACAAGGAGGACCCCACGCTGAAGTGAACAGCATTACCCTACTGACCGGGCGTCTTGCCGATCATCCACACCAACCCACTGGACTTCGCCCGTTCATGGCACAACCCCAACACCGTGCGGCGCTCCTCATTGTCCATGCGGCTCCAGCGGGTGATTTCCTCTACCGTGCGCTGACAGCCCGTGCAAATATCATCGTCGTCCAGTGCGCAAATGTTCACACAGGGCGATGGCACCGGTCGTTCGGTCGCAGTCATTGTTCCTGCTCAGCCAGATCGCGGGCATAACGCTGGGCGTTATGTACGTAGTGAGCGGCGCTGGCTTCCAGCATCTTTTTCTGCGGCTCGGTCAGCTCGCGTACTACCTTGCCGGGTGAGCCCATGACCAGCGAACCGTCGGGAATCTCCTTGCCTTCGCCGATCAACGAATTGGCGCCGATGATGCAGTTCTTGCCGATTTTCGCGCCATTGAGGATCACCGCATTGATACCGATCAGGCTGTAGTCACCCACGGTGCAGCCGTGCAGCATGGCGTTGTGGCCGATGGTCACGCCGGTACCGATGGTGAGCGGGTAACCCATGTCGGTATGCATCACGGTGCCATCCTGAACGTTGCTGTTCTTGCCGATCAGGATCAGCTCGTTGTCGCCCCGGAGCACGGCGTTGAACCAGACGTTGGCGCCCTCTTCCAGTTTGACCTTGCCCACCAGCACGGCATTGGGAGCGACCCAGCTCTGTGGATGGGTCTCGACACGGGCGTCGCCCAGGCGGTATTTCATCTTGTTGTCCTCAAGGCTCAGGCAGCGGCGTGTTCAGGCCATTCGAGTGATGGCTTCAGGTATTGATAAAACTTTTAGGCGGTAAGTGCAGGCTGATTTTCGCGTCATAGAGCAGATTGATCAACTCGACGATCATGATCGCCGTCAGGCCCCAGATCTTGAATTCGCCATAGCGATAACTCGGCACGTACCAACTACGCCCTTGGTAATCGATGCGATGGGTATGCTCGCGCGGGTCCTTGCGGAAGAACTCCAGGGGCACACTGAACACGGCGGCGATCTCGGCATCGTTGGCCCGGTATTCGACAAAATCCGGAATCACCCCGACATAAGGCGTGACCTTGATGCCGTGCAGGGAAATCAACGGGCTCAGCGGGCCGATCACTTCGACCAGGCCCGGTGGCAGACCGATCTCTTCTTCGGCTTCGCGCAGGGCGGTAAAAATCAGGTCGGGGTCTTCGGGGTCGCGTCGACCACCGGGGAAGGCGACTTCGCCACCATGGGTCGAGAGCCCGCTGGCGCGCAGGGTCAAGACCAGCTCCGGCTCGTCACTGCGGGTAATCGGCACCAGGACGGCGGCCTCGGGGAAACGTCGGTCGGTCTCCAACGTACGCGGTGTGTGGTGACTTACCCGATGCAGTAGCTCGTCCAGCATGAGTGTTCTCGATCAGTGCCTTACTCTGCATCATGCACCAATCGCTTCGGTCGCCCAACCCCCCGGACAGTGGCATGTCGCGAAACGACAACTTGCCGACAGCCACCGCCGCACGCCAAGATAGGCGCAGCATTCAGGAACCCAAGCATGAAATTTTGCAGTCAGTGCGGCAACCCGGTGACCCAACGCATTCCCGAGGGCGATTCACGCCTGCGTTTTGTCTGCGACAGCTGTCACGCCATTCACTACCAGAACCCCAACATCGTTGCTGGTTGCGTGGCGACCTGGGGTACCCAGGTGCTGTTGTGCCGCCGCGCCATTGAGCCGCGCCGTGGCTATTGGACCCTGCCCGCCGGCTTCATGGAAAACGGTGAAACCATCGAGCAGGCGGCCATTCGCGAGACCGCCGAGGAAGCCTGCGCCCGGGTGCGCAACTTGAGCATCTATACGCTGATCGATGTGCCGCACATCAGCCAGGTGCATGTATTCTTCCGCGCCGAACTGGCGGACCTGGATTTTGCCGTCGGCCCCGAGAGCCTGGAAGTGCAACTATTCGACGAAGCCGACATCCCTTGGGACGAGCTGGCTTTCCGCACGGTGGGCCGTACCTTAGAATGCTTCTTTGCTGACCGGCGGATCGAGGTCTACCCCGTGCGGTCCGAATCGATCCCGCCGCTGGTTCAGCCTGTCATCACTTGATGTCATCTTGGTATCATCACTAGGCGCACAACGATCGTCCGAACACGGCCCGAACCTTCGGCAGCGCCTGCAAAAACACCTATAAATATATATATAGTCGCGACACCTCCTGGGGAATCGTTTCAATGCGCTGGTTGCTTGCCCTGTTCTGCTTGTCGTTCGTCACGGTGTCCCAGGCTACTGCCATGGAGCCCGTGGACGGCAAGGTCATCGAGAAAGTCCTGGTACTCAAGTCTGCCCATCAATTGCAATTGATCAATGACGGCAAGCCGTTCAAGACCTATCGCATTTCCCTGGGCAAACGTCCCAAGGGGCCGAAGCTGATGGAAGGCGACAAACGCACGCCCGAAGGTTTCTATTGGCTCGACTGGCGCAAGGTCAGCGACCGCTTCAACCTGGCGATGCACATTTCCTACCCGAATATCAGTGATTCCGCCCGCTCGCGACGTGAAGGTGTCGATCCCGGCGGCATGATCATGATCCACGGCACCCCGGACACCGAAGAAAACCCCGAGCACCTGTTCCACACCCTGGACTGGACCGACGGCTGCATTGCCATGCGCAACATGGACATGCGCGAAATCTGGAACATGGTGCCGGACGGCACGATGATCGAAATTCGCCCTTAATATGCCGGATGAGCGTTCCCAAGCCGTGGGAACGCTGCCCGGTCTGGTCTGCGCGCCATGCCTGCAACAGGCAGATGCCCAGGACCTGTCCAGATCCTGAACGCTCCCCCGAATATCCCCTCCCCCATTGAAACCACCAGAGGCCTGCCCCATCTAAGACCCATACCCCATTGCGCAGGTGCCCCATGAGCGACCAGCAAGCCTTCCCCGAAGACCCCAGCGAATACGCCGACCCGCAAAACGCCGAACACCACGCCCCAGGCAAGGGTCTCGCCCTGCCCGGCCAGAACCTGCCGGACAAGGTTTACATCATTCCGATTCACAACCGCCCCTTCTTCCCGGCCCAGGTCCTGCCGGTCATCGTCAATGAAGAACCCTGGGCTGAAACCCTCGACCTGGTCGCCAAATCCGATCATCAATCCCTGGCCCTGTTCTACATGGACACCCCCCAGGAAGACCCGCGCCATTTTGATACCTCGGCCCTGCCGCTGTACGGCACCTTGGTCAAGGTGCACCATGCCAGTCGCGAAAACGGCAAATTGCAATTCGTCGCCCAGGGCCTGACCCGTGTGCGCCTCAAGACCTGGCTCAAGCACCATCGCCCGCCGTACCTGGTGGAAGTCGAATACCCGCACCAACCCACCGAGCCGACCGACGAGGTCAAGGCCTACGGGATGGCGCTGATCAATGCGATCAAGGAACTGCTGCCACTCAATCCGCTGTACAGCGAAGAGCTGAAGAACTACCTCAACCGCTTCAGCCCCAACGATCCATCGCCGTTGACCGACTTTGCCGCCGCACTGACGTCGGCGACCGGCAGCGAACTGCAGGAAGTGCTCGACTGCGTGCCCATGCTCAAGCGCATGGAAAAAGTCCTGCCGATGCTGCGCAAGGAGGTCGAGGTCGCGCGCCTGCAAAAAGAGATTTCCGCCGAAGTGAACCGCAAGATCGGCGAGCATCAGCGCGAATTCTTCCTCAAGGAACAACTCAAGGTCATCCAGCAGGAGCTGGGGCTGACCAAGGACGACCGCAGCGCCGACATCGAACAATTCGAGCACCGGCTGACCGGCAAGGTGCTGCCGTCGCAGGCGCAGAAGCGCATCGAAGAAGAGATGAACAAGCTGTCGATCCTCGAGACCGGCTCGCCGGAGTACGCGGTCACTCGCAACTACCTCGACTGGGCGACATCGGTGCCGTGGGGCGTGTACGGCGAGGACAAACTCGACCTCAAGCACGCGCGCAAGGTACTGGACAACCACCATGCCGGCCTTGACGACATCAAGGACCGCATCCTCGAATTTCTCGCGGTCGGTGCCTACAAGGGCGAAATCAGCGGTTCTATCGTGCTGCTGGTGGGGCCGCCGGGCGTGGGTAAGACCAGCGTCGGCAAATCCATCGCCGAATCCCTTGGCCGACCGTTCTACCGCTTCAGCCTCGGCGGCATGCGTGACGAAGCCGAAATCAAGGGCCACCGCCGTACCTACATTGGTGCGATGCCGGGCAAACTCGTGCAAGCGTTGAAAGACGTCGAAGTGATGAACCCGGTGATCATGCTCGACGAAATCGACAAGATGGGCCAAAGCTATCAGGGCGACCCCGCCTCGGCGCTGCTGGAAACCCTCGATCCGGAACAGAACGTCGAATTCCTCGACCACTACCTCGACCTGCGCATGGACCTGTCGAAAGTCCTGTTCATATGCACCGCCAACACCCTGGATTCGATTCCCGGCCCCTTGCTGGACCGGATGGAGGTGATCCGCCTGTCGGGTTACATCACCGAAGAAAAAGTCGCCATCGCCAAACGCCACCTGTGGCCGAAACAGCTTGAGAAAGCCGGCGTGTCGAAAGGCAGCCTGAGCATCAGCGACAACGCCCTCAGATCGCTGATCGACGGTTATGCCCGTGAAGCCGGGGTCCGCCAGTTGGAGAAAAACCTCGGCAAACTGGTGCGCAAAGCCGTGGTGAAGCTGCTCGAAGATCCAGAAGCAGTGATCAAAATTGGCCCGAAGGACCTCGAATCGTCGTTGGGCAAGCCGGTGTTCCGTAATGAGCAAGTGCTGTCAGGGACGGGTGTGATCACCGGTCTGGCCTGGACCAGCATGGGCGGTGCGACCCTGCCGATCGAAGCCACGCGCATTCATACCCTCAATCGCGGTTTCAAGCTCACCGGGCAATTGGGCGATGTGATGAAAGAGTCCGCGGAAATCGCCTACAGCTACGTCAGTTCCAATCTGAAGTCGTTTGGCGGGGATCCGAAGTTCTTCGACGAAGCGTTCGTGCACTTGCACGTACCGGAAGGCGCCACCCCAAAAGACGGCCCGAGCGCCGGTGTGACCATGGCCAGCGCCCTGCTGTCGCTGGCACGCAACCAACCGCCGAAGAAAGGCGTGGCCATGACTGGAGAACTGACGTTGACCGGGCATGTGCTGCCGATTGGTGGGGTGCGTGAGAAGGTGATTGCAGCGCGGCGACAGAAGATTTTCGAGCTGATATTGCCGGAGCCTAACCGTGGGAGTTTTGAAGAACTACCGGACTATCTGAAGGAAGGGATTACGGTGCACTTTGCCAAGCGATTTGCGGATGTGGCAAAAGTATTGTTCTAAGCGGATATAGTGCAACACTGAAATGGCCATACTGGTTGTCTGGCCATTATCATTTTCACGCCTGACAACATACAAAATTTGTCATCAAGTCTATTTAATCCTGTTAGTTCGAACAGTAGTCCGTGCCGCTCGCAGGCCGTACATTCAAGGCTCCAACAATCCTTGAAGAGACAGGTTCCATGGATATCCAGCAACGAAGAAGTCTTGTCGACAGCCACATTAATGTTGAAATAAAATTCCGCCAGTGCTGTCGGAAAAACTGCTTGAATGCCACCATTCAAGATCGCGACGAATTCAACTCCGAAGAGTTTTACACCAGCGTCGGCTCCCGAGAAATACTGGCTGTTTTCAAAGCCGGTGAAAAAAACACCCCTGAAGATCGTGCTTTTGATATCTATCTGCCTAGAAATATCGAAACCGGCACCTACGCATTAAACTCGCCGGACCAATTGATAGAAATCGCCTTGACTGAAAATTTCCCGACCTACACCAGTTACTGGGCATTCAAGGGCGAAATGAACCTGGTTGTGAACGCCAACAAGCAAGACTACTCCGGCACATTCAATATCAGCTTCAAGGACAAAGAACAGCGTGAGTTTGTATCCGAAGGCACGTTTGCTTTCTCTCTGGAAGCCTGACGAAGGTGTTGTCCTGACCGATTTGTATTGCCTGCCCCACCGCCATCGCGAGCAAGCTCGCTCCCACAGTTTAATCACCGTCCACTGTGGGAGCGAGCTGGCTCGCGATGGCGTCAGTCCTGACACCACAGCCCTCTGGCTGTCACACTTTGTCTCATCTTAAGTTATGCTCGCCGTTCGTCGTGAACGCCGGAGCCACTGAGCCTATGTCCCCCACTCGCCTGTTTGTCCCTCTCGCTCTCACCTTGCTGGCCGCTTGCGCCACGCAACCTGCGCACATCGTGACCGTGGAAAAACAAAGCGAATGCCCGGTGAAGCTCACCAGCGGGCAAAACCTGATCCTGACCTTGCCGAGCAATCCAACCACGGGTTACCGCTGGTCAATTCAGGATTCGGCCGGCGGCGTATTGCGCGCGCTCAGCCCTGAGGTCTACAGCAATCCGGAAGATGCCGGCGTTGTGGGTGCTGCCGGTATTTCGACCTGGCGATTCCAGGCGTTCGCCACTGGCATGGGACGTTTACGCCTGACCTCACAACAACCTTGGGCACCGGAAGTGCTGCCGGTGGATGCCTTCGACTGCGCCATTTCGGTCAACTGACCGTGGGTTGGCTGATTCTGGCGCTGATGGGCGCAGTGACTTTTATCTATGGCCTGAGCGTGCACGCAGCGCTGCTTTGCCTGTTGGTCAAGCCGCTGCCTGTCCTGGCCCTGCTCGGCTGGCTGCACGACGCACCACCCGGCGAGTATCGGCGCTGGATCAGCCTTGGATTGATTTTCTCCCTCCTAGGCGACGTGTTGCTGGCATGGCCGGGAGATTTGTTTGTGTTCGGCCTCGGGGCGTTCCTCGTCGCCCATCTGGCCTATCTGAAAGCTTATTTGACTGACTGCAGACGGTTGGCCGTGCTGCCACTGATCCTGGCCCTCGGCGTTGGCGCGGTGCTGCTGGGGATACTGATTGCCCATGGACTGGGGCCATTGCTGATTCCGGTGATCGTCTATGGCCTGGCGATCAGCGCCATGCTCTGGCGTGCACTGGCTCGCCTCGACACCGACGTACCCAAGCGTTCGGCGCTGCTTGCAGCAGCCGGGGCCGTGGCGTTTGTGTTTTCCGATAGCGTGATTGGTATCAGTCGTTTTGTGGTGCCGTTTGAGGCCGCGCCGTATGTGATCATCCTCAGCTATTGGCTGGGGCAATGGGGCATCACGGCCTCGGCGTTCGACCAAAAGCAGCACTGAACCCCTGTGGCGAGGGGATTTATCCCCGTTCGCCTGCGCAGCAGGCGCAAATCCGGTGAACGCGGTGTACCTGAGATGTCGAGGTGACCAGCTTAAGGACCGCTTCGCGCTCCAGCGGGGATAAATCCCCTCGCCACAACAGCGTTCCTCTCTTTCAACGCATCAGCCCCGCCGGTTTATCAGACAACCCGCGCATCCCCGCGCCAACTTGGCTAAAATGCCGGCCTTTTCCACCGACACCGCCGGAACCGCCGTGAGCAAAGAATCCGATCGCCTTTTCGCCCAGCCTTTGGCCCAAGTGCCTGACTTCGCCTTCAACGAGGATGTGGTGCGGGTGTTCCCGGACATGATCAAGCGCTCGGTGCCGGGTTATCCGACCATCGTCGAAAACCTCGGTGTGCTCGCCGCGCAATTCGCCCAGCCCAACAGCGTGCTCTACGACCTCGGCTCGTCCCTGGGCGCCGTGACCCAGGCTTTGCGCCGTCATGTGCGCACTGACGGCTGCCGCGTCATCGCTGTGGATAACTCCGCGGCGATGGTCGAGCGATGCCGTGAATATTTGAACGGCCAGGACTCGATGTTCCAGGAGTTGCTGCCGGTGGAAGTGGTCGAAGGCGACATCCTCGCCCTTGAATTCAAGCCCGCCTCGGTGGTGGCGCTGAACTTCACCCTGCAATTCATTGCTCCGGATCAGCGTACCGCATTGCTGTCGCGCATCCACCAGTCCCTGTTGCCCGGTGGTGCACTGATTCTCTCGGAAAAACTGCGCTTTGAAGACGAGCAGGAGCACGCGCTGCTCACCGACCTGCACGTCGCCTTCAAGCGCGCCAACGGCTATAGCGAACTGGAAATCGCCCAGAAGCGCAGCGCCATCGAAAACGTCATGAAGCCCGACAGCCTCGAAGAACACCGCGAACGCCTGTTGGCCGCCGGGTTCTCGAAAGTCGTGCCGTGGTTCCAGTGTCTTAACTTTGCCTCGTTGATTGCCTTGCCATGATTGATCTGTCCCCCCTCGCCCGTCGTCTGGCTGGCACACCGCTGGCCGAATGGGCCAACACCCTGCAAGCGCAACTCGACAAGAAAATGGAAAAGGGTCACGGCGACCTGGAACGCTGGCAAAGCGCGCTGGACGCCCTGCCAAAGATCCAGCCAAGCGAAGTCGACTTGTTGAACGGTTTGAAGCTGGATACCGATTGCGACGACGCTACGCGGGCGCAGATGCGCACCGCGCTGATGGGCTTGTCGCCGTGGCGCAAAGGCCCGTTCGATCTGTTCGGCGTCCATGTGGACACCGAATGGCGCTCGGACTGGAAATGGTCGCGCGTCGCCCCGCACCTGGACCTCAAGGGCAAACGCATCCTCGATGTCGGCTGCGGCAATGGTTACTACATGTGGCGCATGCTGGGTGCCGGTGCGGACAGCGTGATCGGCGTCGATCCGAACTGGCTGTTCTTCTGCCAGTTCCAGGCGGTGCAGCGTTACCTGTCCGAGCCGAATGCCTGGCACCTGCCATTCCCTTTCGAAGACCTGCCGCCGAATCTGGAAGGCTTCGACACGGTGTTTTCAATGGGTGTGTTCTACCACCGCCGCTCGCCGATCGAGCATCTGTTGGCGTTGAAGGATTGCCTGGTCAAGGGCGGCGAACTGGTGCTGGAAACGCTGGTGGTCGAAGGCGACAAACATCAAGTGCTGGTGCCGGAAGACCGTTATGCGCAAATGCGCAACGTGTGGTTCCTGCCGTCGGTACCGGCGCTTGAGTTGTGGCTGCGTCGCGCCGGGTTCACCGATGTGAAATGCGTGGACGTGAGCGTGACCACGGTCGAGGAGCAGCGCGGCACGGAATGGATGAAGTATCAGTCGCTCAGTGATTTCCTCGATCCCGAAGACCACAGCAAGACCATTGAAGGCCTACCAGCGCCGATGCGGGCGGTGATTGTCGCCCGCAAGTAAGTACGAACTTTCAAACACCAGAGAACCCTGTGGGAGCGAGCTTGCTCGCGATAGCGGACTAACATTCAACATCATTGTTGACTGACACGCCGCCATCGCGAGCAAGCTCGCTCCCACAGGGTTGGTGGTTATTCTGAAGATTTGGCTCTGCGGGCCTTGAAGAATTGGCTCAAAACAGCCCCGCATTCCTCCGCCAACACCCCACCTTCATACAACACCCGATGATTCAAAAAGCCCTGGGTAAAAAACTGCCCCTGACTCTGCACAATCCCGGCCTTGGGCTCCAACGCGCCATACACCACCCGCGCAATCCGCGAATGCACGATCAACCCGGCGCACATGCTGCACGGCTCCAGCGTCACATACAGCGTGCTGCCCGGCAGGCGATAGTTGCAGACGGCTTGAGCGGCGGCGCGGATGGCGACCATCTCGGCATGAGCACTCGGATCGTTGCCGCTGATCGGGCAATTGAAGCCACGGCCGATGATTTCACCGTCCTGCACCAGCACCGCGCCCACCGGCACTTCGCCCAGTGCCGCTCCTTGAGCGGCGAGGGCCAGAGCTTCGCGCATGAAGTCGCGATCACGGCTGCGGTCGATGATCACAGCGGGACGAATCTGACGCATCACGCCACCTCGATGGCGGCCATCAGGCCGGTTTCCATGTGATCGATCACATGGCAATGGAACATCCACACCCCAGGGTTATCCGCCACCAGCGCCACTTGCGCACGCTCGTTCTTGCCCAACAAATACGTGTCGGTGAAATACGGGATGACCTTGTGCCGGTTCGAGGCAATGACCTTGAAGCTCATGCCGTGCAGGTGAATCGGATGCTGATACTGAGTCATGTTTTTCAATTCAAAAATGTAGCTTTTGCCCTTTTCCAGCTTGGCAATCGGGCGGTCGGCGCAGGTTTTATCCGTGATGTCCCAGGCTTTGCCATTGATCTGCCACAGGCTTGGCGGCTTGCCGTTGTCGACGTTCACCGACACTGAACCTACCCATTCGAAATTGAAGTTGAGTTTTTCGGCGTTGGCCAGGTCCGGTTCCGCTACCGGGTTGGTGGGCAGTGCCGCAGGCCATGCAGTCGGCGCGTCGGTGTTGGCTACGGAGCGGAGCGTGCCCAAACGAACCGGGCCGTTGCGCAGGGATAGTTCTTCACCCACCGGTGGTGCCTTTATCGCTAGACAAATACGCATGCCCGGGCCGAGCCAGTACTCCTTGCCCAGCGGTCGCGGTTCGATGGGGTTGCCGTCCAGTGCGTAGATCTGCGCTTCGACACCAGGGATATTCAGGCGATAGGTGAGGGTGTTATCGAGGTTGAGCAGGCGTACGCGAGTGATCTGCCCGGCGGGCAAGTCGATGACCGCTTGCGGGACTCCGTTGATGGTCGACAGTCGCCCCGCCGTACCGCCTCGGGCTGCTTCGCGAGGAATGCTGAAGTCGACAAAAGCGCCCTGCTCATCGACATGCCAGTTCTTCAAGCTCAAGGTTTTCTCATACTTGAAACCGGTCGGCTCGCGCTCCTCGACGATCAGCGGGCCGACCAGCCCGCGCCCAAGTTCTTCGCTGCTGCTCACGTGCGGGTGATACCAGTAGCTGCCGGCATCGGGCACGCGGAATTTGTAATCGAAGTATTCACCGGGCAATACCGGCAGCTGCGACACGTAAGGCACACCGTCCATCTCCAGCGGCAGGCGGATGCCGTGCCAGTGAATGGTGGTTGCCACCGGCAGATGATTGATGAAGCGCACCCGCAGCCATTCGCCCTGGCGCACGCGCAATTCAGTACCCGGCGCCGACGGACCGAACGCCCAGGCTTCGGTCTTGTGCCCGGCCACCAGCTCGATGTCCAGCGGCGCCGCAATCAGCTCATAGTCATGGCCCGCATCGGCGTCGGCCATCTTGCCCAGCCAGTAACGCGACGCGCCTCCTGCTCCCACGCCAACGACAACAAGACCAGCCAGGCCACCGAGGATTTGGCGACGGGTAAAGGACATGAACTCAACTACCTCACGTATCAGCGACAGGCCCGGGGGGCCTGGAAAAGGCGAATACGATACACCTGCAGTTGGGAAACAGTAAGGGCGGCGCGGCGACTGGTCACAGTCTGATCCGCGCTGACCGTTTATCCAAGCATATATATGTAGTGCACGGCCGGCATGGAAACGGGCAATCATCGCTGCCCATTTCTCAAGGAGCGAGAGCATGTCCACCGAACAAAACACCCCCGCATCAAGCAAAGCCGCCGACCGGGAACAGCTCAAACTCATTGCGCCCGTCGTCGTGACCGCCTGCCCCGGCCTGCAGGAAGAAGCCCATGCCGTCGCCAGTGATATCCTGAAAAAACACGGCATCACCGGCCACGACCCCGACCAGGTCTGGTGGCATCGGTTCGACAACGTCACCGCCAGCAGCAACAAGACTTTCCTCGGCTGGGAACACGCCCCCAAACCCTGTGAGTCGTTCACGCTGACGCAACTGGTCATACATCGGTTTCGCGTGACCGATCAGGACGACGCCCTCGAACTGAACAGCAATGGCGGGTTCTACACCGCAGATGCCAATGCCAGCCTCTACAACGAAACCAATGAAGTGCGGATGTACCCCAGCAAGGTTCTCGCCGACCTGTGGGAGCTGAACCTCAGTGACCGCTACCTGAACAAATTCAATGCCTTCTGGGCCACGCATTTCGATGACTATCGGGCCCTGGCCAAGTGTAACTACCTCAGTAAAGCCATCGAGGCGTGCGAGAGCGGGCAGCTGGGGGAAGAAGATTTCCAGACCGTCGTCAGGGCCGCCGTCGGCGACACGATCTGGCCTATCACCCTGGCGACACTGCAGGCGCAGAACACCGTGCCTGCAGATCTGCGAGTCTGCGCGCTGGATGTTTGCGGGTATGTCGCCACCGACATCCTGCGCATCGTCGACCGCAATGGTCGGCAGATCACCTACGTTCCTGGCGCAGCCACACCTTTCCACGTGCACCCGACGCCCACCGACATGCACTGGTGGATGCTGCTGCAGATGAACGAAGAGCAGGCTCGCAGCGAATTCATGACCCATTTCCCGCTGTCGGTGCGCAAGGCGATCCACGACAACATCACCCCACTGATGAACCAGCTGGTCGGCACCTGGGGCAAATACGATCACCACCTGATCAATCAGAAAAACATCACCGTCAGCGGCGACCTGTTCACCTGGCAGAGCCGGTCCGTGCAGAGTGCGATGCTGGAGGAAGCCAATCTGACCCTGGTGACCAACGGGCAGATGCGCGAACACCTGTGGCTGGGTTATCTGACTGTCGGCCTGAAAGTCTTCGGCCCACTGGCGGTCCTCGGCTGGCCCATCGCCTTGCCGGTGATCGGGGCCAGCATCGCCGCGATGGGCCTGAACATCGACAAGGCGGTCAATGGCAGAACGGCGGCGGAACGCAAGGCCGGAGTGATCGGCGCAGTGCTCGCCGGCATCAATACCCTGTTCAATATCCCGCTACTCAAGGAAGTCAGCGTATTGGATGACGCCGGGGCTGCGGCTGAGGCGGCTGAAGCTGCGGAGTTGGACAAGACGATCAATCCGGAGCAGGAAACCGTTGAACCTCGCGAGCCCGGCGAATCAGAAGAAGGCCCACTGCAACCGGCTGTATTGCCAAACGTGCCGGACGAAACCGGAGAAGCGTTAGTAGTACCAGAGCACTGGCAAAGCAACGAAATTCTCGAAAGCTACCCCATGGCCACCAGCGGGAAATACCAGGGTATCTACACTCTGGACTCAAACCCTCCCAACGCCATCCTGATCAACGAACAGGCTTACTACGTACGCTACGAGGCAGACGTCAACGGCGGCGGCACCTGGGCCATCATCGACCCGCAAAACCCGAATGCCTTTACGGGGTCGATCCCGGTACGCCTGAATGCCGAGGGTGAATGGGAGCTGGCGCCGAAACTACGCTTGACCGGCGGCGGCAAAGGCCTCAGCAAACCCGTTCCGGGATCATCGGGTACTGGTGAGCCCGTTCCAGGATCATCGGGGAATGGTGAGCCCGTTCGGCCCAAAGCATTCTATTTCAAACATTTAACCCGCTACGATGCCCCCGACGGACGCTCGCTGAACTTCCTGGCCTTGGGCGAACAGGAAACCCATATAAAAATCGTCAACCTGCCCGATGGGCGCATCAGGGGCGTCTCACCTTATGAAGAGTTCGTCGCTGGACGGCGCGCGGTATTGGTCAGGGATGCAACCGGATACCAGCTCCCGGCAAAATTCAGCGCCTCACTGCCCCCGCGACCGGTTCAGCCGGTCATCACACCCTCCACGACCATGACAGAACTCATCGAGAAAGTATTCGAGACAGCGCCTGGCCTGGTAGTGGGTGAAAGCCAGGATCGCATCGCCAGCATGCGCTTCCTCATCGAAAACATGCCGACGTTTGCCCGGCAAGGCGTCAAGACGCTCTACATGCATCGCTTGCTCAATGACTTCAATCAAGTCGACCTGAACAACTTCGCCGACACCGGGAACATGCATGGCATGCTGGAAAGATACCTGCAAAAGCTCCCAGGTGATCCTTCCGGGCAGTTCACGCCCCTTCAGGTTGTCAGGGCTGCGCAACGGAACGGCATTCGAGTCCAGTCCACTGATTGCCTTGCCAGTTATCGCTACACCGACCCGAATTTCCGCGCCATCTCCCGGCAATCCGTCAAGACCTACCTCACCCACACCATCATGCAAGCCACTCAAGCCAGCAACGGTGGCGGAAAATGGGTGGTGCTCACCGATCAGGAAAATACCAACACATTCAGGGGATTGGCCGGCATCAGCGAAACGGAAGGCGGCATCGGTTTGCGCATCGAGGAAGTGGGTCCCGACCAGCCCTTACATCTGGATATAGATAATGGCATCGAAGTAGGCAGTGACGTGGCAGGAGTCGGCACCCAGATGCGCGGTAACTTTGACACCCTGTATGCCGACATCAGCCTGCAGATGCCGACACAGGCTGTGCAAAGAACGCCCGAACAGCTCAACAAGCTGCTGTTCCGCCAGGGCATGTTCACCATCGAAAGGTCAGATGAAACCCTGACGCTGATTCATCGCAGCCGCAACAACCTGATTGTTCGCACGATGATCGAGCGAACAATGGATGGCGGCTTCCTCATCAACCGCCCGGCCTGGGCCGCCGTGCATCATGTCACTTACGCGAATCTGACCAGCCTTGCCCACGCACTCAATCGCATGGGCCTGACGCTGGAAGGACGGCTGCCGGCTTTTGCAGCCTAATGAATGAAAAAGGCCCCGTGAACTCACATTCACGAGGCCTTTCAGGTGTTACAGACGATCAGTCAGACCGGGATCACTCCCACTCGATCGTCGCTGGCGGCTTGCTCGACACGTCGTAGGTGACGCGGGAGATGCCTTCGATTTCATTGATGATGCGGCCGCTGACGGTTTCCAGCAGTTCGTAAGGCAGGTGTGCCCAACGCGCGGTCATGAAGTCGATGGTTTCCACGGCACGCAGGGCCACGACCCAGGCGTAGCGACGGCCATCGCCAACAACGCCAACCGATTTCACCGGCTGGAACACCACGAACGCCTGGCTGACCTTGTGGTACCAGTCGGCCTTGCGCAGTTCTTCGATGAAGATGTGGTCGGCACGACGCAGCAGGTCGGCGTATTCCTTCTTCACTTCGCCGAGGATGCGCACGCCCAGGCCCGGGCCCGGGAACGGGTGACGGTAGACCATGTCGTACGGCAGGCCCAGTTCCAGGCCCAGACGACGGACTTCGTCCTTGAACAGCTCACGCAGCGGTTCAACCAGCTTGAGGTTCATTTCTTCCGGCAGGCCGCCCACGTTGTGGTGCGACTTGATTACGTGGGCCTTGCCGCTTTTCGCGCCAGCCGACTCGATCACGTCCGGGTAGATAGTGCCTTGGGCCAGGTACTTGATGTTTTCCAGTTTGTTGGACTGGGCATCGAACACGTCGATGAAGGTACGACCGATGATCTTGCGCTTCTTCTCAGGGTCCGACTCGCCGGCCAGGTTGTCGAGGAACTGGTCCTCGGCGTTGGCGCGGATCACCTTGACGCCCATGTTCTCGGCGAACATGGCCATCACTTGCTCGCCTTCGTGCAAGCGCAACAGGCCGTTGTCGACGAACACACAGGTCAGCTGATCGCCAATGGCTTTGTGCAGCAACGCGGCAACCACGGAGGAGTCAACACCGCCGGACAGGCCGAGCAATACGTTGTCGGTGCCGACCTGGGCGCGAACCTGGGCGATGGCGTCTTCAGCGATCTTCGAAGGTGTCCACAGCGCTTCGCACTCGCAGATGTCGAGGATGAAGCGCGACAGGATGCGACCGCCCTGCTTGGTATGGGTCACTTCCGGGTGGAACTGCACGCCGTAGTAGCGACGCTCATCGCTGAACATGCCAGCGATCGGGCAGCTCGGGGTGCTGGCCAGGATGTGGAAATCGCTCGGCATCTTGGTGACCTTGTCACCGTGGCTCATCCACACGTCGAGGCCGAACAGGCCGTCGGCGTCGATGTGGTCTTCGATGCCGTCGAGCAGGCGGCTCTTGCCGACCACGTCAACACGGGCATAACCGAACTCACGCAGTTCGGAACCTTCAACCTTGCCGCCCAGTTGCTCGGCCATGGTCTGCATGCCGTAGCAGATACCGAAGACCGGCACGCCCAGGTCCCACACCGCTTGCGGTGCGCGAGGGCTGTCGGCGACGTGTACGGACTCGGGGCCGCCGGCGAGGATGATCCCTTTTGGCGCGAATTCGCGAATCGCTTCGTCATCCATGTCGAACGGGTGCAGTTCGCAGTACACGCCGATTTCACGCACGCGGCGGGCGATCAGCTGGGTGTACTGGGAACCGAAGTCGAGGATCAGGATGCGGTGGGCGTGAATATCGAGGGCCATGATTCAGTCTCGTCTAAGTCATTCAGAAACAGTCGTGATTCAGAAACAACTCGGGGCTGAATAATACAGCCCCGGTTGCTTAACTTTTTACTTGAAGGCTCAACCTACGCGGTAGTTTGGCGCTTCCTTGGTGATCTGCACGTCGTGAACGTGGGACTCGGCCATGCCAGCGCCGGTGATCCGCACGAACTCAGGCTTGGTGCGCATCTCTTCGATGTTGGCGCTACCGGTGTAGCCCATGGAAGAACGCAGGCCGCCCATCAGTTGATGGATGATGGCGCTCAGGGTGCCCTTGTACGGCACACGCCCTTCGATACCTTCCGGAACCAGCTTCTCGGCGCCTGCCGAGGAGTCCTGGAAGTAACGGTCGGAGGAACCTTGAGCCTGGGACATGGCGCCCAGCGAACCCATGCCGCGATAAGCCTTGTACGAACGGCCCTGGAACAGTTCGATCTCGCCCGGCGCTTCTTCGGTACCGGCGAACATCGAGCCCATCATCACGCAGGAGGCACCGGCCACGATGGCCTTGGACAGGTCACCAGAGAAACGGATACCGCCGTCGGCGATCAACGGCACGCCTGTGCCTTCAAGGGCAGCGGCGACGTTGGCGATGGCACTGATTTGCGGGACGCCGACACCGGCGACGATACGGGTGGTGCAGATCGAGCCAGGGCCGATACCGACCTTGACTGCGTCAGCGCCAGCTTCGGCCAGGGCCTTGGCTGCTGCGCCGGTGGCGATGTTGCCGCCGATGACCTGCACTTCAGGGAAATTCTCCTTGACCCAGCGAACGCGGTCGATCACGCCTTTGGAGTGACCGTGTGCGGTGTCGACCACCACCACGTCAACGCCGGCATTGACCAAGGCGGCTACGCGGTCACCGGTGTCTTTACCGGTGCCGACGGCAGCGCCAACGCGCAGACGACCTTGATCGTCCTTGCTGGCCAGCGGGTACGCCTTGGCTTTTTCGATGTCGTTGACGGTCATCATGCCTTTGAGGGCGAACTTGTCGTCGACGATCAGCACGCGTTCGATGCGGTGCTTGTGCAGCAACTCGCGAACGTCGTTCTTGTCGGCGCCTTCCTTGACCGTGACCAGACGCTCTTTGGGCGTCATCACTTCGCGGACAGTGGCTTCCAGACGGTTTTCGAAACGCACGTCACGGGAAGTGACGATGCCGACCAGGTCGCCATTGTGCAAAACCGGAACGCCGGAGATGTTGTGCTGGCGGGTCAGTTCGAACAGTTCACGAACCGTGGCATCGGCCTCGATAGTGATCGGGTCCTTGACCACGCCGGCTTCGTAACGCTTGACCTTGCGGACTTCGGCAGCTTGCTGCTCGATGGTCATGTTCTTGTGGATGATGCCGATACCACCTTCCTGAGCCATGGCGATTGCCAGACGGGCTTCAGTGACGGTGTCCATGGCGGCGGAAACCAGTGGAATATTCAGCTCGATGCCACGGGTAAGGCGGGTCTTGAGACTGACTTCGTTAGGAAGCACCTCGGAATAACCGGGCACTAGGAGAATGTCGTCGAATGTCAGAGCTTCTTGGCTGATACGCAGCATCGCGGGGGCTCCCGAGCGGGAAAATGGAAGCGCGCCATTATAGTCAGACACCCCCTCGGGTTCAATGTAAAACTCTGTCTATTATCGATGCGGTGATCGACGGACCCTATAACGCCAAAAATCCGCCGGGAACCGCCTTGCCGGTGATGGCATCCGGTCAAACCGCCAAACTGCTTTTCGTAGGAGCACAGCTTGCTGGCGATGGCGTCCTCAAGACCGCCATCGCCAGCAAGCTGTGCTCCTACAGTTCTACTTTCACCCAACTAACGGGTTGATCAAGCCAATCGGCAAACTCATCGATAAAGCTCTGCTTGAACCCCGCCTCGGCCCAGTTATTGAAGATGAAGCCCAGGTTGGAAAAGCCGCACTCCTGCAGGTACAGAAAGCCGTTGATGTCGTCTTCATGCCCGCATTCGGGGCAGGTGAAGTTGTCGGTACGCCCAGGCATCCAGTCTTCGAGGCTTTCAAACAGCGCTTCACCGATTTCCTTGCGACACTCGGCACAACCGGCCTCGCCAAGAAACCCCTTGGCCGGCGTATAAATGCAGCGCTTGGTGACGATCTCCAGGCCATTGATCGGCTCACCGAACGGCAGGGCTTGCGGGTGCAGGACCACTGCCCGGGCGCCATCGGCGATGGCGTGGGCCATGCGATTACCGGTGCGGCCACAGGTGGTCAGCTCTTCGTTGATGATGTTCTTGCGCACCAGCCAACGCACGATCGCCCGGGCCCGTGGTTCATGCACCGGCAGTGTGGAAATTTTCGGGACAATGATACTTTGGGAATTCATGGGGCGGCCTGCTGCAACGCTTTGAAAGAAGCCCGGCAGCTTAAGCCCCAGGCTCCGGAGGTCAAGTACTCAAGTAACGCCCGATCAAGGCGATACCGCTGGCCAGGACCAGCCAGGTCACCAGCCGGACGAACGCCTCGCGCGACAACTTCATGGTCAACCGTCGACCGATCCACAGGCCCAGTACCATGGCCGGCAGCAAACACAGCGCCAGCACCAACAAGGGTAGCTCGGCATAGACACCCGCGACAATGAACAGGCTCAAACGCACCACCGTGCTGCAACTGATCAGCGCGCTCTGGGTCGCTCGAGCCGCCTCCTTGGGCAAGCGGCTGTTCAAATAGATCGCATATAGAAAGCCGCCACTGCCAAACAACGCCCCGAACATCCCGCCCACGGTGCCCATCGGCAACGCCCAAGCGGCAGACAATTGCGCCGGACGGGTTTTGATCCACAGGCTGTAGATGGCATAGGCACTGATAAACAGCCCCATCAACAGCAGCAACAGATCGGACTTGAGGTTCAACAGGAAGATCACACCCAGCGTGCATCCCACGGCCATGCAGGGCAGTAATCGCAGCAGCTCAGGCTTGGCTACATCACGCCGCGAGGGCAACAGATTGCCGAATGCCGCGACGAAATCCAGCAACACCAGCAAGGGCACGATCTTCGACAGCGGCATGAACAGGATCAAGATCGGCCCGGCCACCAGCGCTGTGCCGAAACCAGCAATGCCGAACACGATGTACGCCAGGGCGATGCCCAGCCCAATTACCAGCCAATCCGTGGTGCCGAAGGGCCATTGGTTCATCAGTTCAAACACATTCTTCCCCAGTCATCCATGAATCTGTAGGAGCGAGCATGCTCGCGATGGACGTTAATGATAACGCGTTGTGTCTGGATAAACGCGTCGCCCTCAGGTCCATCGCGAGCATGCTCGCTCCTACAGGGGATCGTGCATTCCCGTGGAGATTGCCTTTATCATGCGCCCCATGATTAAAGATCCCTTTGCAAGACTCGGCCTGGACCGTGAAGTCCTGACTGTCAGCCAGCTCAACGGCCGCGCGCGGGTGTTGCTTGAAGACGTGTTCAGCAACATTTGGGTCGAAGGCGAAATCTCCAACCTCGCCCGACCGGCGTCGGGCCACGTGTATTTCACCCTCAAGGACAGCGGCGCCCAGGTGCGATGCGCGCTGTTTCGGCAAAACGCGGCGCGCGTGCGTCAAGCGTTGAAGGATGGCCTGGCGGTAAAGGTACGCGGCAAGGTCTCGTTGTTCGAGGGACGCGGCGACTACCAGCTGATCCTCGATACCGTGGAGCCGGCCGGTGATGGGGCGTTGCGCCTGGCATTCGATGCCTTGAAGGAAAAACTCAGCGCCGAAGGCCTGTTCAGCGCCGAGCGTAAAGTGCCGCTGCCGGCGCATCCGCAGCGCATTGGCATCATCAGCTCGCCCACCGGTGCGGTCATCCGCGACATCATCAGCGTGTTCCGCCGCCGCGCGCCGCAGGTGCAACTGACCCTGATCCCCACTGCCGTACAGGGCCGCGAAGCCACCGCGCAGATTGTCCGCGCCCTGAAACTGGCGGATGCCCGGGGCTTCGACGCGTTGATCCTGGCCCGCGGTGGCGGTTCGCTGGAAGACCTCTGGTGCTTCAACGAAGAAGCCGTGGCGCGCGCGGTGGATGCCTGCGTGACGCCGATCGTCAGCGCCGTCGGCCATGAAACCGATGTATCCATCAGTGACTTCGTCGCCGACGTCCGCGCACCCACGCCATCGGCCGCCGCCGAACTGCTGGCACCGGATTCCAGCGACCTGGTACGTCGGGTCGAAAGCCTGCATCGGCGCCTGGTGATGCGCATGCGCGATCGCCTGATGCGTGATCGGCTGCGCCTGGAAGGTATCTCTCGTCGCCTGCGACATCCCGGCGAACGCCTGCGCCAGCAAGCGCAACGCCTGGACGATCTGGACATGCGCATGCGTCGCGCCTTCGAACGTAGCCTCAACACTCGTCGCGAACGGCTGATCCGCCTGGAAACCCGCCTTGCCGGGCAACATCCGGGCCGTCAATTGGCGATGCTGCGCCAACGTCTCGACAGCCTCGCCGAACGCTTGCCCCGCGCCATCCGCGAGGGTCTGAAAAGCCGTCGCATGCAACTGCAGAGCCAGATGCAAACACTGCACGTGGTCAGTCCCCTGGCGACCCTCGGCCGTGGCTACAGCATTTTGCTCGACGAGCGTGGCAACGCGATCCGCAACGCCGCGCAGACCCACACTGGTCAGCGTCTGAAGGCCAAGTTGGGTGAAGGCGAACTGCAGGTGCGGGTCGAAGACAATCACCTGACGCCCGTCACCCTTTCTTTACTGGATTGATCCATGCCGCGTTTTTTAGCTCCGCTGCTGTTGCTGTGCCTGACCTTCAATGCCCACGCCGACAGTTACATCACCCGCCTGTTGAACAAACCGGTGCCGGGCGGCGTGGCGGTGGTCAACCTGGGAAGTTCCGCGCAAGCGCCGAAAGCCAGTTACCAGGGAAAACCGCTGCTGGTGGTCAAGGAACAGAACAACTGGCTGGCGATTGTCGGCGTGCCGCTGACGGTCAAGCCGGGCGCCCAGTCCATCAGCAGCGGTGGGCGCAGCCTGGGTTTCACCGTCGGCAACAAGAAATACCCGGAACAGCGCATCACCCTGAAAAACACCCAACAGGTTAATCCTGACCAGGACAATCTCAAGCGCATCGAGCGTGAGCTGGCCGAGCAGATCGCTGCCTACCGCACGTTCAGCCCGAATACGCCAAGCAACCTGCTGCTGGACAAACCGGTGAACGGACCGCTGTCGAGCAAGTTCGGAGTGCGCCGGTTCTTCAACGGCGAAGAGCGCAATCCTCACTCAGGTCTGGATTTCGCCGTACCTGCCGGTACGCCGATCAAGACCCCGGCCGCGGGCAAGGTGATCCTGATCGGCAACTACTTCTTCAATGGCAACACGGTGTTTGTCGACCATGGCCAGGGGTTCATCAGCATGTTCTGCCACATGTCGAAGATTGATGTGAAGGTTGGGCAGCAGCTGGCTCGCGGTGGTGTAGTCGGCAAGGTCGGTGCGACCGGCCGGGCGACCGGGCCGCATATGCACTGGAATGTCAGCCTGAATGATGCGCGGGTGGATCCGGCGATTTTTATTGGGGCGTTTCGGCCCTGAATTTGCGTTATAGCCACCGGCCTCATCGCGAGCAAGCTCGCTCCCACAGTGGATTTTCGTCGTACACAATATCTGTGTTCACACCGGCCAAATGTGGGAGCGAGCTTGCTCGCGATGGCGGCCCGACTGACACCGCCTACTCCGCCTCCAGATCCTCTATCCCATGAACCTCCCGATCCGCCAGACAATGCCTGACCCACTCCTGAGTCTCCGCTGAAAACCAGCTCAACTCCTCAGGCGTGATCAACTCGCGCGCACACAACCCAAGCAAATGCGAGCGCGCTTCATGGCGTGAAAACCTGAAGACGCCAAATGCCCAATACAGCTCCTTTTGCCCGGCCTTGAGCACTTCCTCGCTGGCATCGATCCGCTCGTAGGGGGCGATGCTCTTGTCCAGCACGATCTTTTCGACATCCGTCATGATCCGGACGCACATCCGCTCATGGGCCACCGGACGCAATACGCAATACTGTTTCCAATCGGACTCGTTCATCACCGACTCCTGTTTGCCAGTCGAGGCTTTAAAGAAGAATAGCCCCGCTGCGAGGACGCGGCGCTCCAACTGCCGATTGCGCATCGCTCAAACCTTGCACAAACAACCTCAAGATCATCACGATTCTCAGCAATATAATCTCGTTACAGATGTCCTGAAGAGGATTCCTCTCAATTTTTTTCGACCGCTTGCCATCCTTCACCCCCGCGGTTAGGGTTGAAGACATGAAAACCTCTCACACCCTCATTCAGCTTCGTCAGCACCGCAGCTTGTGCCTTGTCAGCGCACGACTGCCGGGCTGAATCGCGGCGCCTCATCCCAAGCGTTACTCCAAGAACATTTGATCCACCGGCAGGCCGCCTTTTTTCGGCCCACACAATAAGGATTTCCCGATGAGCATGCTCAAAGACCCGTCTTCGAAATACCGCGCGTTCCCGACCATCGATATCCCGGACCGCACCTGGCCGTCGAAGACCATCACCGCCGCGCCGATCTGGTGCAGCTCCGATCTGCGTGACGGCAACCAATCGCTGATCGAACCGATGGACGCCGTCAAGAAGCTGCGTTTCTGGAAAACCCTGGTGTCTGTCGGCGTGAAAGAAATCGAAGCCTCGTTTCCGGCCGCTTCGCAAACCGACTTCGATTTCGTGCGCAGCTTGATCGAAGGTGGCCACATCCCGGACGACACCACCATCCAGGTGCTGACCCAGGGCCGTGAAGACCTGATCGCACGCACTTTCGAATCCCTGCGTGGGGCGAAGAAAGCCATCGTTCACCTGTACAACGCCACCTCCCCTTCCTTCCGCCGCATTGTCTTCAACCAGGACAAGGACGGGATCAAGGAAATCGCCGTGAGCGCGGCCAAGCTGTTCGTCAAGTACGCCGCCCAGCAACCGGAAACCCAGTGGACCTTCGAGTACTCGCCGGAAACTTTCAGCGCCACCGAGCTGGAGTTCGCCAAGGAAGTCTGTGATGCGGTGATCGAAGTCTGGAATCCGACGCCCGAGCACAAGATGATCCTCAACCTGCCGGCCACCGTCGAATGCGCGACCCCGAACATCTATGCCGACCAGATCGAATGGTTCGGCCGCCACATCAACCGTCGTGACAGCGTGATCATCAGCCTGCACACCCACAACGACCGTGGCACCGGCGTTGCCGCCACCGAGCTGGGCCTGATGGCCGGCGCCGACCGTGTCGAAGGCTGCCTGTTCGGCAACGGCGAGCGCACCGGCAACGTCGACCTGGTGACCGTAGCCCTGAACCTCTACACCCAGGGCGTGCACCCTGAGCTGGACTTCTCCGACATCGACGGCGTGCGTAAAGTCGTCGAAGAGTGCAACCAGATCCAGGTGCACCCGCGTCACCCGTACGTCGGCGACCTGGTGCACACCGCGTTCTCCGGCTCGCACCAGGATGCGATCCGCAAGGGCTTCGCCCAGCAGAAATCCGATGCCCTGTGGGAAGTGCCGTACCTGCCGATCGACCCGGCCGACATCGGCCGCAGCTACGAGGCGGTCATCCGCGTCAACAGCCAGTCGGGCAAGGGCGGTATCGCCTACTTGCTGGAGCAGGAATACGGCATCAGCCTGCCGCGTCGCATGCAGATCGAGTTCAGCCAGGTCGTGCAGCGTGAAACCGATCGCCTGGGCCTGGAAATGACTGCCCAGCAAATCCACGCGCTGCTGCACAGCGAGTACTTGCAGGCCAACACCCCGTACGCGCTGGTCAGCCATCGCCTGCAGGAAGAAAACGGCCACAGTGCCGTCGAAGTGGAAGTGGCCAGCAAAGGCCAGGGCGAAACCAACCTGCACTGGCGCGGCAAGGGCAACGGCGCCCTGGAAGCACTGGTGGCCGGTCTGCCGATCCCGGTGGAAATCATGGACTACAACGAACACGCCATCGGCGCGGGCACCAATGCCAAGGCCGCGGCCTACATTGAACTGCGAGTGAATGGCGAGCGTGCGGTGCACGGCGTGGGCATCGATGAAAACATCACCACCGCCAGCTTCAAGGCCCTGTTCAGCGCGCTGAACCGCTCGCTGAGTCTGCCGGAAGCGAAAGCGGCGTAAGCCATCGCTGAAACACAAAAGGCCCCGAGATGCGAATCTCGGGGCCTTTTTGTTTTGCCTTGATCGTTCCCACGCTCTGCGTGGGAATGCAGCCCGGGACGCTCCGCGTCCCTTTTTACAGCTGGAACGCGGAGCGTCCCCTGAGGCATTCCCACGCAGAGCGTGGGAACGATCTGTCACGTAAACTCGAAGGTATCGGCATCAAGATTCGCCGGAAACCGCGTGCGGTAGGCCGCCAGTTCTGCCGCATCCAGCACCACCTTGAACACCCCGTCAGCCTCGCCAACACTGAGCAACGTCTCGCCCTGGAAGTCCAGCACCTGACTGTCACCGGTATAGGCAAAGCCTTTGCCGTCTGTGCCGATGCGGTTTACCGCCGCCACATAACAAAGGTTCTCGATCGCCCGCGCCGGGAGCAAACGGTTCCAGTGCTGGCGCCGTGCACCCGGCCAATTCGCGGTATAGAGCAGCAAGTCCGTGTCCTGCGGGTCACGGCTCCACACCGGGAAACGCAGGTCGTAACAAATCAGCGGTCGCACTCGCCAGCCCTTGAGCTCGAACTGCACCTGGCGCTCGCCGGGGGTGTAGTGATTATGTTCACCGGCCATGCGGAACAAATGGCGCTTGTCGTAGTGCCACACTTCGCCGTCCGGCCGTGCCCACAACAGGCGGTTGCGATGGCTGCCATCAGCGGCCTGCACAATCACGCTACCGGTGATCACCGCATCGAGCTTCAAAGCCTGCGCCCGCAGCCATTTGCTGGTGGGGCCGTTTTCCGCTTCGGCGAGGGTCTCGGACTCCATCGAGAAACCGGTGGTGAACATCTCCGGCAGAATGATCAGATCCGCGCCGCGAGCCTGTTCCAGCAACGGCTCGAAATGCTCCAGGTTGGCCTGGCGGTCATGCCAGGCCAGGGTGGTCTGGATCAGCGCAACGGTCAGGTTCGGCAGCGCACTCAGATCACGCATAGTTTTTCCGCTGCTTCACGCAGGGTCTCCTCACGTTTGGCAAAGCACAGACGCACCAGGCGCTGGCCGACCGGTGGCGTCTGGTAGAACACCGAGATCGGAATACTCGCCACGCCATGTTCGCGGGTCATCCACAGGGCCATTTCCACATCATTGAGGTCCGGACGGATCTGCGAGTAGTCGACCAGCTGGAAGTACGTACCGGCCACCCGGGTGAAACTGAAGCGCGAAGGCGCCAGCAGATCGCAGAACAAATCGCGTTTGGCCTGATAGAACGCCGGCAGCTCTTCCACGTGTTCCGGGTGTTCGGCCATGAAATCGGCCAAGGCATATTGCAGCGGCGTCACGCCGCAAAAACTCACGTACTGGTGCACCTTGCGCAGCTCCGCCGTGAGGGCCGGTGGCGCGACCACGTAGCCGGTTTTCCAGCCAGTGACGTGATAGGTCTTGCCGAACGAGCTGACCACAAAGGCGCGCTCGTACAGCTCTTGATGATTGAGCACGCTGACGTGCGCCACACCGTCGAACACCAGGTGTTCGTAGACTTCGTCGCTGATCAGATAAATATCGCGATCACGAATCAGATCCGCTAACTGATCCAGCTCGGCACGGCTGATCAGCGCACCACTCGGGTTGTGCGGTGTGTTCAGCACAATCATTCGCGTGCGCGGCGTTATCGCCTCAGCCAGCTTTTGGAAGTCGATGGAGAAATCATCCAGCCCGAGCTGCACATGCACGCAACGACCGCCGGCCAGCTCCACCGAGGGCTCGTAACTGTCATAGCACGGATCGAACACAATCACTTCGTCGCCGCTGTGGATAACCGCCTGAATCGCACAGAAGATCGCTTGAGTGGCGCCGGGAGTAACCGTCACTTCATGCTCGGCATCCACGTTGACGCCGTAGTTGCGAGCGATCTTCGCCGAAATCTGCTGACGCAGCGCCGGCAGGCCGGTCATCGGCGAATACTGGTTGTGGCCACTGGCAATATGCCGACCGACCGCATCGCACAGGGCCTGCGGGGCAGCGAAATCGGGAAAACCCTGGGACAGGTTGATCGCCCCGGTTTGCGCCGCGAGCTGAGACATCTGAGTGAAGATAGTGATGCCGACATTCGGCAGCTTACTGGTGATCATCGAGGATTCCCTGCTCTACACCCGGCTCTAACGGCGGCGCGGGAGAGCCCGAGGATAGCCCATTCAGCGCCCACAAAAAAAGGCTGCCTACCGGTACCCCTTTTCTAATACATTCACCGCATTACTCTGTGGTGAGGGGATTTATCCCCGTTCGGCTACGAAGTAGTCGTAAACCCTGTAAATGTGCTGTGCCTGCTGCACCTTACTCACAGGATCAGGGCCGCTACGCAGCCCAACGGGGATAAATCCCCTCGCCACAGAAGCCCCCACACAAAGGTGTGGGGTGGTGAATCAGCGCTTGTCGCGGCGCTTCTTGTCGGCCTTCTTGTGGTGCGACATCAAGCGACGCTTCTTGTTGACCTGACGGTCTGTCAGCGAGTTCTTGTTGCCTTCGTACGGGTTCTCGCCGCCCTTGAACTCGATGCGGATCGGCGTACCAACCAGCTTCAAGACACGACGGTAAGTGTTTTCCAGGTAACGAACGTACGACTTCGGCACCTTCTCGATCTGGTTACCGTGGATCACGATGATCGGCGGGTTCGCACCACCCAAGTGGGCGTAACGCAGCTTGATCCGGCGGTTGTTGACCATCGGTGGCGCGTGCTCGCCAACCGCGTCTTCCAGGATCTGGGTCAGGCGGTTGGTCGGCCAGCGGGTGACCGCGGACTTGAACGAGTTCTGTACCGAGGCGTAGAGATTGCCCACGCCAGTGCCGTGCAGTGCCGAGATGAAGTGGATGTCGGCGTAGTCAACGAAGAACAGCCGACGTTGCAGCTCGACCTTCACGAAGTCGCGCTCGCTCGGCGTCATGCCGTCCCACTTGTTGATCGCGATGACCAGCGCACGACCCGATTCAATGGCAAAGCCCAGCAGGTTGAGGTCGTGGTCCACCACGCCTTCGCGGGCGTCCATCACGAAGATCACCACGTTGGCGTCTTTGATCGCTTGCAGGGTTTTGACCACGGAGAACTTTTCGACTTCTTCGTGGATCTTGCCGCGCTTGCGCACACCGGCGGTGTCGATCAGCGTGTACTTCTCGTCGTTACGCTCGAACGGGATGTAGATACTGTCGCGGGTGGTGCCGGGTTGGTCGTAGACGATGACCCGGTCTTCACCGAGCATACGGTTGACCAGGGTCGACTTGCCGACGTTCGGGCGACCGATGATCGCGATCTTGATCCCGTCTTTTTCGCTCGGGCCAGGAATGCGCTTGGCTTCCTCGCCTTCGGCGACGTCCTCTTCCTCGCCTTCTTCCGGCTCTTCTTCGTCTTTCGGGAACTCGCTCAGGGCGATTTCCAGCATCTGGGTGATGCCGCGGCCATGAGCACCGGCGATCGGGATCGCGTGGCCCATGCCCAACGGAGCGAATTCGGCGCGGGCCATTTCAGGGTCGATATTGTCGACCTTGTTGGCAACCACGTAGGAACGCTTGTTACGTTTGCGCAAATGCTCGGCGATCATCTGGTCGGCGGCGGTGAAACCGGCCTTGGCATCTACCAGGAATAGAACAACATCCGCTTCTTCAATGGCCAGCAGCGACTGCTCGGCCATTTTTTCGTCCATACCATGCTCGTCACCGGAGATACCGCCGGTGTCGACCAGAATGTAGGAACGCCCTTGCCACTTGGCCTCACCGTATTGGCGATCACGGGTCAGACCGGACAAGTCGCCGACGATGGCGTCACGAGTCCTGGTCAGGCGGTTGAACAAGGTGGACTTGCCGACGTTCGGTCGGCCCACCAGGGCGATTACGGGAACCATGCGGCTCTCCACTTCGTTATTTCAGAAAATACAAAAGCCGCTGCGAGGCAGCGGCTGGTGCTCGGGGCAACACTGTGCGCTTGTCTGTGGGAGCGAGCCGGCTCCGGGCGGCGTTCCGACGAAAAACGCCAGGGCACCGCGTTTATTCAGGACGCAAACGTATTCGTTGACGTCCATCGCGAGCAGGCTCGCTCCCACATTCATACCCGCAAGTGAAGCAGCCAGGGGTGGTTAACCCCAAGCATAGTTCTTACTTAATGGTCAGGGCTTCCAGTTTGCCGCTGTTGCCATATACATAAATCGTGTCACCCACCACCAGCGGACGCGCACGCAGGCCGTCGCTGTCGATGCGCTCACGGCCGACGAATCGACCGTCCACCTGACTCAACAGGTGCAGGTAACCTTCCAGGTCACCGACTGCAACGTAGCTGGAGAACACTTCCGGAGCCGACAGTTGGCGACGAGCCAGCGAATCGTTGCTCCACAAGGCTGTGGTGGAACGCTCGTCGACGCCTTCAACAGTGCCCGAAGACAGGCTCACGTAGACGCTGCCGAAACCCTGGGCGACACCGGCGTAGCTGGAAGCATCACGCTGCCAGAGCTGACGGCCGCTTTGCAGGTCCAGTGCCGCAACGCGACCCTGGTAGCTGGCGACATAAATCGTCTCACCGGACAACAGCAAGCCGCCGTCGATGTCGACAACACGTTCCAGTTCCGAACGACCTTGCGGGATCGCTACACGCTGTTCCCACACCGGCACGCCGTTGGAAATGTCGAGAGCGACCACTTTACCGGTCGAAAAGCCAGCCACCGCGAGGCGGTTGGTGACGATCGGTGCGCTGGTACCGCGCAGGGTCAGCACCGCCGGGGTGCTGTCATACAACCAGCGCTGGTTGCCGGTGGCGGCATCCAGACCGATCAAACGGTCGTCCTGGGTCTGAACCACGACCACATCGCCATTATTGGCCGGCGGTGCGAGGACTTCACTGGACACGCGAGCGCGCCATTTCTCTTCGCCGTTGATGGCGTCCAGGGCAACGATTTCACCCTTGATCGTACCGATCGTCAGCAGACCGTAACCCACGCCAACGGCGCCGGAAACAGGCAGTTCGAGATCTTTCTTCCACTTGACGTCGCCGTTGCTGCGATCCAGTGCCATCACCACACCGGTGACATCGGCGGCATAGATGGTATCGCCCTCGATGGCCGGAACCAGCATGTTGTAGGTTTCGCCCTGACCGTCACCGATCGAACGACTCCACTGCTTTTGCAGGACCACTTCTTCCTTGAAGTCGGTCAACTCGGCCGGTGGCAATTCTTTCTTGCTGTTGCTGCTGCAACCCGCGGCCAAAATGGCCAGGGCCAGCAATGCTGCATGCTTCCAACGGATCACGTCACGCATCCCCTTTGGCCAGGTCGTCCAGCTTGATTTGCAGGCCACCGACCGCCGCTTCATCCGACAGTGCCGCCTTGGCTTTTTGATACGCCGCGTGCGCTTCGTCGGTACGACCCAGCTGCACCAGCAGGTCGCCCTTGAGTTCTTCGCGAGTGGCCAGGAAGGCCTTGTCGGCATCGCCTTCAAGCAGCTTCAGGGCTTCATCGGTCTTGTTCTGCGCGGCCAGTACCTGCGCCAGGCGCTGACGGGCGATTTCGCCCAGTGCCGGGTTGGCCGGTTTGGCGACGATGGCCTTCAGCTCGCTGGCTGCGTCATCGAGCTTGCCGCTGTCGACCGCGACTTTCGCCACGAACAGGCTGCCGTATTGCGCATAGGCACTACCGCCGAACTCGCTGTTGAGCTTGCCGGCCAAGTCCGAGACACGCGCCGCATCAGGCTTGCCGTCAGGCGTCAGCGTGGTTTCGAGCAATTGCTGATAGAGCACCGAGGCGCCTTGCGACTGGTTGCTCTGATACTTCTGGAACGCCTGCCAACCGAACACGATGACCAGCGCCAACAGGCCGCCAGTGACCAGGGGCTTGCCGTTGCGTGACCACCATTCCTTAAAATCCGCCAGCTGTTCGTCTTCGGTACTCGACACCCCAATACTCCTTAATCGCTAATTCGGCTGTTATGACAGCTTCAACCCTGCACGACGCAGGTGGCCAGGTGTGCAGCAAGCGCATCCCAGGCAATGCTTTGTTGTTCGCCCTGGCCACGCAGGGGTTTGAAACCTACCACTTGCTGGGCCATTTCATCGTCACCGAGAATCAGTGCGTACAGCGCACCGCTCTTGTCGGCTTTCTTGAACTGGCTCTTGAAGCTGCCAGCGCCGGCATTGACTTGCAGGCGCAGGTTGGGCAACTGGTCGCGCACGCGCTCGGCCAGGGTCAGGCCAGCCAGCTCGGCGGCTTCACCGAAGGCGCAGAGGTAGACGTCGACCTGACGGGAGATCTCTTGCGGGATCTGCTCCAGGGTTTCCAGCAGCAATACCAGGCGCTCGATGCCCATGGCGAAACCGACGCCCGCAGTCGGCTTGCCGCCCATCTGCTCGACCAGCCCGTCGTAACGACCACCGGCACATACCGTGCCCTGGGCACCCAGTTTGTCGGTGACCCATTCGAAAACGGTCTTGCTGTAGTAGTCCAGCCCGCGAACCAGCTTCGGGTTGATCACGTAGGGAATGCCCGCGGCGTCCAGGCGAGCCTTGAGGCCCTCGAAATGCACACGGGATTCTTCGTCGAGGTAGTCGGCCATTTTCGGCGCATCGACCAGAATCGCCTGAGTGTCGGCATTCTTGGTGTCCAGGACCCGCAGCGGGTTGGTCTTCAGGCGGCGCTGGCTGTCTTCGTCCAGCTTGTCCAGGTGACCGGACAGGAACTCGACCAGCGCTTCACGATAGCGGCCACGGGACTCGCTGGTGCCCAGGCTGTTGAGTTCGAGCTTGACCGCATCGCGGATGCCCAGCTCGCCCCACAGGCGCCAGGTCAGCACGATCAGCTCGGCGTCGATGTCCGGACCGTCGAGGTTGAACACCTCGACACCGATCTGGTGGAACTGGCGATAACGGCCTTTCTGCGGACGCTCGTGGCGGAACATCGGGCCGATGTACCAGAGCTTCTGCACCTGGCCACCGCCGGTGATGCCGTGTTCGAGCACCGCACGCACGCAGGCTGCTGTGCCTTCAGGGCGCAGGGTCAGGGAATCGCCGTTGCGGTCGTCGAAGGTGTACATCTCTTTTTCGACGATGTCGGTCACTTCACCGATGGAGCGCTTGAACAGCTCGGTGAACTCGACGATCGGCATGCGGATCTGCTTGTAACCGTAGTTATCCAGCAAACGCGAAACAGTACCTTCGAAATGACGCCACAGGGGGGTCTGTTCGGGCAGGATGTCGTTCATGCCACGTATGGCTTGCAGAGACTTGCTCACATTAAATCCTTAAATTCGTTCGGCTCTTCAGTCGGGCTCAGCCGCGCGCGATAACCGCTGCGTCAGCTTCGACCTTTTCGGCCGCTTTCTGGCGGATCAAGCGTTCAAGCTCATCCACCAGATTGTCATTCGTCAATTTCTGCGACGGCTTGCCGTCGATGTAAATCAGGTTTGGCGTGCCGCCGGTCAAGCCGATATGGGCTTCCTTGGCTTCACCCGGGCCGTTGACCACGCAACCGATCACCGCAACATCCAGCGGCACCAGCAGGTCTTCGAGGCGTCCTTCCAGCTCGTTCATGGTTTTCACCACATCGAAGTTCTGCCGCGAGCAACTCGGGCAGGCGATGAAGTTGATGCCACGGGAACGCAGATGCAGGGACTTGAGAATGTCGTAGCCGACTTTCACTTCCTCGACCGGGTCAGCCGCCAACGAGATGCGAATGGTATCGCCAATCCCTTCGGCGAGCAGCATACCGAGGCCCACGGCAGATTTCACTGTGCCTGATCGCAAACCACCGGCTTCGGTAATCCCCAGGTGCAGCGGCTGGACGATTTCCTTGGCCAGCAAGCGGTAGGCTTCGACAGCCATGAACACATCGGAGGCCTTCACGCTGACCTTGAAGTCCTGGAAGTTCAGGCGCTCAAGGTGCTCGACGTGGCGCAATGCGGATTCGACCAGCGCGGCGGGCGTCGGCTCGCCGTATTTTTTCTGCAGGTCTTTTTCCAGGGAGCCGGCGTTCACCCCGATACGGATCGGAATACCGCGATCGCGGGCGGCGTCGACCACCGCACGCACGCGGTCTTCGCGACCGATGTTGCCCGGGTTGATCCGCAGGCAGTCAACGCCCAGTTCGGCCACGCGCAAGGCGATCCGGTAGTCGAAGTGAATGTCGGCGACCAATGGCACCTTGACCAGCTGCTTGATCTTGCCGAAGGCCTCGGCGGCGTCCATGTCCGGCACGGAGATCCGCACGATATCGACACCCGCGGCTTCCAGGCGATTGATCTGCGCAACGGTTGCAGCGACGTCGTTGGTGTCGCTGTTGGTCATGCTTTGCACAGCGATAGGCGCATCGCCGCCAACAGGTACGTTACCGACCCAGATCTTGCGCGATTCGCGACGTTTGATTGGAGATTCGCCGTGCATGACTTATTGACCCAACTTCAGGCGAGCAGTCTCGCCACTGGTGAACGGAGCGACATTGACCGCCTGACCGTTGTAGCTGACCTGCGCACCGCGGGCGAAGCCCAGGCGCACGGAAAACGGCGGCTTGCCACTGAAGGAAACGCTATCGCCTTTTCGCTTTAGACCGCTCAACAGCACCTTACCGGTGCCGTCGGTCACCTGGGTCCAGCAATCGGCAGTGAACTGCAATTGAACCTGGCCCTGGCCAGCCACCGCAGGCGCTGCTGGAGCTGGAGCTGGAGCTGGAGCCGCAGCGGTTGGTGCTGGCACTGGAGCAATCGGCGCAGTCACCGCCGGCGCCGCAACGGCAGGAACAACCGGGGCTGGCGCCGCTGGTGTGGCGACGAGCGGAGCGGCGGCGGCCGACGCAACAGGTGCCGCCGCTGGCGTTTCAGTCGGTGCCTGAGTCGCGGTGTCGGCCTGCGGCAATGCCAGGGCCGTTGCGTTTTGCGCCTCACCCTCGGCGACAGCCTGGTCTTCCGGCTCGTCCAGCGGATGAATCTGGGTGGTGCCGTCGGCGCCTTCGACTTCAACGTGTTCCGGGCTCAGGCTGATCAGGTCCTTGGTGCGCTGTGAGGTCTGGTCCTGCCACCAGATAAACCCGCCACCCACCACGGCCACCAGCAACAACAGGCTGACAATGCGCAAGATAGTGTGGGACACGCGCACTGGCTCTTCGATACGGCCCAGGCTGTGAACGCTGCTGCCCTTGGAATCGGTACCGGTGGATTGGTCGAACTGCTGGACCAGAACGGCCTGGTCCATGCCGAGCAATTTGGCATAGGCGCGAATATAGCCGCGGGCAAAGGTATGCCCCGGCAGCTTGTCGAAAGCACCGGCTTCCAGATTGCTCAGGGAATTGACGGTAAGGTTGAGCTTGAGGGCCACTTCGGCCAGCGACCAGCCATTGCTTTCGCGGGCCTGGCGCAAGGTCTCACCGGGGTTAACGCGATTCGCTGCTACAACTTCGGGATGCGCCGCTTTCATCATTGCTCCGACAGGTATTGCTGATATTCCGGTGTACCGGGATAGAGTCGTTTTAATTGCAGGCCAGAACTGGCGGCCTTGTCGCGATCATCAAACACTTTTGCCAGCCGAATGCCGAGCAATAGACTACGTGCATTTTGCTCGGCAAGCAGGCTAAAACGGTCGTAATAGTCACGCGCGGGCACATAATGCCTGTCTTCGTAAGACAACTCAGCCATTTCCAGCAATGCCCGAGGCTGTTGTCGATTCAAACGCAGGGCTTTTTCCAGTTGTTGCTGGGCCAACTCACGCTGGCCAAGCATCGAGGCTGTCATGCCGAGGTTCTCGAACACTCGAGAACGCTCAGGATACAGGGTATCGGCGGCGGCCTGTTCGAAGCGCTCGTAGGCTTCCTTGTAACGTTTCTGCTCGTAGAGAAAGCTGCCGTAGTTGTTGAGGATTCGCGCATCGGCGGGACGGGAAGACAGCGCCTTGCGAAAATGCTCGTCAGCCAGCTCCGGTTCCATTTCGGCCTGGAACACCAACCCCAGCGCCGCATTGGCGTCCGGGTCTGCGGCGTCCAGCTCCAGCGCCTTCTTCAAGGGCACTTTTGCGCGCTCGGTCATGCCCTGTTGCAAATAACCGATGCCCAATTGCACGTAGGCCCCGCGCGCCTCGTCACGGCCTTTGCTGGTCTTCATCGGGTTGTAGTCGCCCGAAAGCACACAGCCAGCACACAGGCTGGCCAATAGCAAAAGCAGCGCAAAGCGCAGGGACATGGAGTTCCTCTCTTGATTACTTCGCAGCGTTCGAAGCCATATCGTTGTCGGCGCTCAGTTCACGCACGGCGATATAACGTTCGCTGCGACGGGTGCGATCCAGCACCTGCCCTACCAATTGACCACAGGCCGCGTCGATGTCTTCACCACGGGTGGTGCGGACAGTGACGTTGAAACCGGCATGATGAAGCTGATCCTGGAACCGGCGAATGGCGTTGTTGCTCGGCCGCTCGTAACCGGAGTGCGGGAACGGGTTGAACGGGATCAGATTGATCTTGCACGGAATGTTCTTGAGCAACTCGATCATTTCAACGGCGTGCTCGACCTTGTCGTTCACGTCCTTGAGCAAGGTGTACTCGATGGTCAGCACGCGCTTTTCGCCCAGGGACGACATGTAGCGCTGGCACGACTCGAGGAGCATCTTAAGCGGATACTTCTTGTTGATTGGCACCAATTGGTTACGCAATGCGTCATTCGGCGCGTGCAGGGACAACGCCAGGGAGACATCGATGTGCTTGGACAGCTCATCGATCATCGGCACCACGCCCGAAGTGGACAGGGTTACGCGGCGCTTGGAGATCCCGTAGCCCAGGTCATCCATCATCAGATGCATGGCGGCCACGACGTTGTCGAAGTTCAGCAGCGGCTCACCCATGCCCATCATCACCACGTTGGTGATGGCACGGTCGGCGGTCGCCGGGATGCTGCCGAACGATTTATTGGCAATCCACACCTGGCCGATGACTTCGGCGGCGGTGAGGTTGCTATTGAAACCTTGCTTGCCGGTGGAGCAGAAACTGCAATCCAGGGCACAGCCTGCCTGGGACGAAACGCACAAAGTGCCGCGTTTGCCCTGGGGAATGTACACGGTCTCGACGCAGCTACCGGACGCCACGCGCACCACCCATTTACGGGTGCCGTCGCTGGAAATGTCCTCGCTGACCACTTCGGGGCCGCGGACTTCAGCAATGGCCTTGAGCTTGTCGCGCAAGGCTTTGCTGACGTTCGTCATGGCGTCGAAATCATCGACGCCAAGGTGGTGAATCCATTTCATTACCTGACCGGCACGGAAACGCTTCTCCCCGATTGAGTCGAAGAATTTTTCCATTTCCAGCTGAGTCAGACCCAGCAGGTTGGTTTTTACAGTCGATGTAGTCATGGATTCACCTTCACTCTTCAGCCAATGCTTAGCGAGTGGTTACTTCAGTAGCAGCGAAGAAGTACGAGATTTCGCGAGCAGCAGCGGCTTCGGAGTCCGAACCGTGTACAGCGTTGGCATCGATGGAATCAGCGAAGTCAGCACGGATGGTGCCGGCAGCAGCTTCTTTAGGGTTGGTAGCGCCCATCAGCTCACGGTTCAGAGCGATAGCGTTTTCGCCTTCCAGAACCTGAACAACAACCGGACCGGAGATCATGAAAGCAACCAGATCGCCGAAGAAACCACGAGCGCTGTGCTCAGCGTAGAAGCCTTCAGCTTCAGCTTTGGACAGTTGCTTCAGTTTCGAAGCTACAACGCGCAGGCCAGCTTTTTCGAAACGAGTGGTGATCTCGCCGATAACGTTTTTTGCAACAGCGTCAGGCTTGATGATGGAGAAAGTACGTTGAACAGCCATGGTGTAACTCCAGAAACGGTAATTTGTGAAAAATTAAACCCGCGAATTATACGCGGGTTCTTGGGTATTGCCTAACCTGCTGCGTGGCTCAGTCGCGTTCCTCGATCCAGTGGGCCTGAATGGCCTCCAGGATCTTTTCGCCACAATGCTCAGGCTTGTCGTCGAATTCGGGCAATTCCATCACCCATTTACGCAGATCGACGAAGTTGACCGACATAGGGTCCACGTCGGGCTTGCTTTCAGCCAGCTGGATCGCGATTTCCAGCACATCAGTCCACTTGAGACTCATGACAATTCCTTGAATCAGTGCGGCGCTTCGGCTGCGTGGTTGAGCGAGTACTTGGGAATTTCGACGGTCAGGTCTTCAGTGCCGACCTTGGCCTGACAACCCAGGCGGGACACGGGTTCCAGCCCCCAAGCCCGATCAAGATAGTCCTCTTCCAGCTCATCAGCCTCTTCCAGCGAGTCGAAGCCTTCGCGAATCAGACAGTGACAAGTGGTACAGGCACAGACGCCACCACAGGCACTTTCCATCTCGATGTGGTGTTCGTGAGCCAGTTCGAGGATGGACGTACCGGTCTCAGCCTCAACAACCATGCCTTCCGGGCAAAACTTCTCATGGGGCAGAAAAATGACCTGCGGCATCGTTATTCCTCAATCTCATTCAGGTTGCGCCCCGCCAGCGCGGCTTTCACCGTCGAGTCCAGGCGGCGGGCAGCAAAGGCGTCGGTCACTTGCGACAGACGCTTGGTCTGCTGCTCGATGGCGTAACCATCGGTACCTTTCATCAGTTCGGTCAGTTCCTGCACCTGCATGTCGATGACCATGCGCTCGTCTGCGTCGAGCAAGCGCTCGCCATCGGCTTCCAGGGCGGCCTGCACTGCTTCGAGCAGGCGCTGGGCATCGACCTGCTGCTCACGCAACACGCGGGCAACCTTGTCGTCGTTGGCGTGCTGGAACGAATCCTTGAGCATCTTGGCGATTTCGCCGTCGGTAAGGCCGTAGGAAGGCTTGACCTGAATGCTGGCTTCCACGCCCGAACCCAGTTCGCGGGCGGAAACACTGAGCAAGCCGTCGGCATCGACCTGGAAGGTCACGCGAATCTTCGCTGCACCGGCCACCATCGCCGGAATACCGCGCAACTCAAAGCGCGCCAGGGAGCGGCAGTCGCTGATCAGCTCGCGCTCGCCCTGCAACACGTGGATCGCCATGGCCGACTGGCCGTCTTTGTAAGTGGTGAAGTCCTGGGCGCGAGCGACGGGGATGGTGGTGTTGCGTGGAATCACCTTCTCCATCAGGCCGCCCATGGTTTCCAGGCCCAGGGACAACGGAATCACGTCCAGCAACAGCAGTTCATCGCCATCGCGCTTGTTGCCGGCCAGGGTATCGGCCTGGATCGCGGCACCGATGGCCACCACTTGATCCGGGTCGATTTCAGTCAGTGGCTGACGCCCAAAGGCTTCAGCGACGGCTTCGCGAACACGCGGCACGCGAGTCGAGCCGCCGACCATGACCACCGCATGCACGTCTTCCAGCTCCACACCAGAATCACGTACCGCACGGCGGCAGGCTTTCAGGCTGCGCGCGACCATCGGCTCGATCAACGCATCAAAGGCTTCGCGGGTCAGCTCGGCTTTCCAGTCGCCGTGAGCCACTTCGACCGACGAGGCATTGGTAAGCGCTTCCTTGGCTGCGCAGGCCGTTTGCAGCAGTTGACGCTGCGCACCCGGATCGAGGTCGGCGGACAGACCGGCGCTCTCGATGATCCAGCCAGCGATCGCGTGGTCGAAGTCATCGCCGCCCAGGGCGCTGTCGCCGCCGGTAGCCAGGACTTCGAACACACCGCCGGTCAGGCGCAGAATCGAAATATCGAAGGTGCCGCCGCCCAGGTCATAAATCGCCACCAGGCCTTCGGCGTGCTGATCCAGACCGTAAGCCACCGCAGCTGCCGTCGGCTCGTTGAGCAAACGCAGCACGTTCAGGCCGGCCAGCTTGGCCGCGTCCTTGGTGGCCTGGCGCTGAGCATCGTCGAAATAGGCCGGAACGGTGATCACCGCGCCGACCAGTTCGCCACCCAGGGTCGCTTCAGCGCGCTGACGCAGGACCTTGAGGATATCGGCGGACACTTCGACCGGACTTTTCGGCCCCTGGATAGTGTCGATGAACGGCATGTGCGACTCGCCACCGACGAAGCGGTACGGTAACTGATCACCCAGCTGCTTGACGTCGGACAGACCACGACCCATCAAGCGCTTGACCGACAGCACGGTGTTCAAGGGATCGGTGGCGGCAGCCAGTTTGGCGGATTCGCCAACTTCGACGCGATCGGCGTGATAGCGCACGGCAGACGGCAGGATAACCTGCCCTTGCGCGTCAGCCAGAGGTTCGGAAAGACCACTGCGCAACGCAGCGACCAGCGAATTGGTAGTGCCCAAGTCGATCCCCACAGCCAGACGACGCTGGTGCGGTTGAGGACTTTGGCCGGGTTCGGCGATCTGCAGTAGGGCCATCGTTATCAGGACTTATCTGTATATCAGGCGTGCGACCGGAGCGGCACTGGGTTAATCGTCGAGGCGCTCTTCCAGCTGGCGCACTTCGTAGGTGAGCTTGTCGAGGAACTGCATGCGCCGCATCAGGCGTTCGGCCTGCTCGCGGTGCGCGGCATCGTTCCAGCAAGCTGCGAAGCTTTGGTTCAGTTCATCCTGGGCAGCCTTGAGGCGGCGCTTGAAGACGGCAACGCCATTGAGGTCGGCGCTGTCCTGCAGGTCTTCGAGCTCTTCGCGCAACTCCATCTGCTGCAGAAGAAACTCCGGATCGTGCACCGTGACCTCCAGCGGCAGCTCGCCCCCATTCAAGGCGAGCAGGTAACGCGCGCGCTTGGGTGGATTCTTGAGCGTCTGGTAGGCCTCGTTGAGGCTCGCGGATTGCTCTAGCGCCAGCCGCTGCTCCCGCTCGGAAGCGTCAGCAAAGCGGTCCGGATGAACACTGCGCGCCAACTCACGGTAGCGCGTAGCCAGCTGGTCGAGATCCAGATTGAAGCTCGGTTGCAGCTCGAATAAAGCGAAATGACAAGGAGTACCCACGACAAGCCTCAGATGTTGAAGCTTTCGCCGCAGCCACA
Source organism: Pseudomonas sp. LBUM1649 (assembly GCF_059716155.1). Lineage (NCBI taxonomy): Bacteria > Pseudomonadati > Pseudomonadota > Gammaproteobacteria > Pseudomonadales > Pseudomonadaceae > Pseudomonas > Pseudomonas sp. LBUM1649. The sequence continues at coordinate 1,088,369 of NZ_CP166807.1, read as the reverse complement.
CTCACCGCGCACGTTGGGGTTGTTGAACTTGAAGCCTTCGTTCAACCCTTCCTTGACGAAATCGAGCTCGGTGCCGTCCAGGTAGGCCAGGCTCTTCGGGTCGATGATCACTTTCTCGCCGTGACTCTCGAACACCTGGTCCTCTGCAACCACCTCGTCGACAAACTCCAGCACGTAGGCAAGGCCGGAACAGCCTGTGGTGCGAACACCCAGGCGAATCCCTTCACCTTTGCCGCGCCCATCGAGGGAGCGCCGCACGTGTCGAGCAGCCGCTTCTGTCATGCTGATAGCCATCGGTGACTCCTTACTCGTCGCCAAAAACTGAAATTCAGATCAAGCCTTTCTTCTGCTTGTAATCGCGAACGGCCGCCTTGATGGCGTCTTCAGCGAGCACGGAGCAGTGAATTTTCACTGGCGGCAGGGCCAGCTCTTCAGCCAGCTGAGTGTTCTTGATGGTTTCCGCTTCGTCCAGGGTCTTGCCCTTCATCCACTCGGTGGCGAGGGAGCTGGAAGCGATAGCCGAACCGCAGCCGTAGGTCTTGAATTTGGCATCTTCGATGATGCCGGCTTCGTTGACCTTGATCTGTAGGCGCATCACGTCACCGCACGCCGGGGCGCCGACCATGCCGGTGCCGACATCCGGGTCTTCGGCATTCATCTTGCCGACGTTACGCGGGTTTTCGTAGTGGTCGATGACCTTTTCGCTGTAAGCCATGATTCTCAATCCTCACTCATCAGGGCCGCTCTTGAGACCCTGTAGCTGCGCTGCGTCAGTCGTCGCGTCGCTACAGGAGCTGTATCCGGCGGCTTCTTTATTTAGTGTGCCGCCCACTCGATCTTCGAGATATCGACGCCGTCTTTGTACATGTCCCACAGCGGCGACAGAGCGCGCAGCTTGGTAACGGCCTCGCAGACTTTCTGCGCGGCGTAATCGATTTCTTCTTCGGTGGTGAAGCGGCCGAAGGTGAAGCGGATCGAGCTGTGTGCCAGTTCGTCGTTGCGGCCCAGGGCGCGCAGCACGTACGAAGGCTCGAGGGACGCCGAGGTACAGGCCGAACCGGACGAAACCGCCAGATCCTTGAGCGCCATGATCAGCGACTCGCCTTCAACGTAGTTGAAGCTCAGGTTCAGGTTGTGCGGGACGCGGGCGGACAGGCTGCCGTTGACGTACAGCTCTTCCAGGTGCTCGACCTGCTGGTAGAAACGGTCGCTCAAAGCCTTGATGCGCACGTTCTCGGCAGCCATGTCTTCCTTGGCCACGCGGAACGCTTCGCCCATGCCGACGATCTGGTGGGTCGCCAGGGTGCCGGAACGCATGCCGCGCTCGTGACCGCCACCGTGCATGGTCGCTTCGATACGCACGCGCGGCTTGCGGCTTACGTACAGGGCGCCGATGCCTTTAGGACCGTAGGTCTTGTGGGCGGAGAAGGACATCATGTCGACTTTCAGCTTCTGCAGGTCGATCTCGACCTTGCCGGTGGACTGAGCGGCGTCGACGTGGAACAGGATGCCCTTGGAGCGGAGCAGTTCGCCGATCGCTGCGATGTCGTTGACCGTGCCGATTTCGTTGTTCACGTGCATCACCGACACCAGGATGGTGTCGTCGCGCAGTTCGGCTTCGATCATCTCGGGAGTGACCAGGCCGTCGGTGCGAGGCTCGATGTAGGTCACTTCGAAACCTTCACGCTCCAGTTGGCGCATGGTGTCGAGGACAGCCTTGTGCTCGATCTTGGTGGTGATCAGGTGTTTGCCTTTGGTGGCATAGAAATGTGCCGCACCCTTGATTGCCAGGTTGTCCGATTCGGTGGCACCGGAGGTCCAGACGATTTCACGCGGGTCGGCGTTGACCAGGTCGGCCACCTGACGACGGGCGTTTTCGACGGACTCTTCGGCTTTCCAGCCAAACACGTGGGAACGGGACGCCGGGTTACCGAAGTTTCCGTCGACCAGCAGGCATTCACTCATCTTTTGCGCGACACGCGGATCAACCGGGGTAGTCGCAGAGTAATCAAGGTAAATCGGCAATTTCATGGACTATCTCCTAAATCAGGCTGGCTGGCGTGCCGCTGGCTCTCTGGCTGTCATTCGACGGCGGACGCTTCAATCTTGTCCAGGCGTGGCGCCTTGCTGTTGCAACGGCGTTGATCCTGACGCTGGGCTACTTCTTGCACCTCACGGCGAGTCACAAGGTCAGCCAAGCTGATACCGCTCAGAAATTCGTGAATCTGCAGGCTCAGATCGCACCACAAGTGGTGGGTCAGGCAGGTGTCGCCTTGATGGCAATCACCCTGGCCCTGGCATTTGGTTGCATCAACCGATTCGTTCACTGCATCGATCACCTGGGCGACCTGGATACCCTGCATGTCGCGTGACAGCTGGTAGCCGCCGCCTGGACCGCGGACGCTGGACACCAGATTGCTGCGGCGCAATTTGGCAAACAGCTGCTCGAGGTAGGACAGGGAGATGCCTTGGCGCTCGGAGATATCGGCCAGGGACACGGGCCCGTGCTGCGCATGCAACGCCAGGTCAAGCATGGCGGTCACGGCGTATCGGCCTTTTGTAGTCAGTCGCATGGACAATTACCACGGAGTTCGGAATGAGGCGAGTATGCAATTCCCGAGTATTTAAGTCAACTATAAGACCTAGTACTTTAGTCAGGTTTACCCGCAAAAGAGCGGCCGCATCATAGCAAAGGCTGGGCTCTGACAGCCAGCAGTACCGCGTTATCGTTTCCCCCTGTAGGAGCGAGCATGCTCGCGATGGTCGTCAACGATAACGCTGGGAGCCTGACACCCCGCGGCATTTTCAGGTCCATCGCGAGCATGCTCGCTCCTACAAAACGTCAGCTGGCTTGGCTTTGGTCTTTGTCCTTCACGCAGGCGAAGTCTTCTTCGCGCAGCTCAGGCAGGTCCTTGGCACAGTAATTACTGCCCAGGTCCTTCAACGCCCCGCACATCCCCTCCAGACGCCCATCGACCGCCTGCAAATGATCCAGCAATTGATTAATGGCGCGAGCCACCGGGTCCGGCATGTCTTCAGTCACACCGTAGGCATCGAAGCCGATCTTCTCGGCCATGGCCTTGCGCTTGGCGTCCAGCTCTTCGTCCGGCTTGACGATGATCCGCCCCGGAATCCCCACCACAGTGGCGCCCGGTGGAACTTCTTTGGTCACCACAGCGTTGGAGCCAACCTTGGCACCCGCACCAACAGTGAACGGACCCAGCACCTTGGCGCCGGCACCGACCACCACACCATCACCCAGCGTGGGGTGGCGCTTGCCTTTATTCCAGCTGGTGCCACCGAGGGTCACGCCCTGATAAATGGTCACGTCGTCGCCGATTTCGGCCGTTTCACCAATGACGATGCCCATGCCATGGTCAATGAAGAAACGACGACCGACTTTAGCCCCCGGGTGGATCTCGATCCCGGTCAGCCAGCGGCCGAAGTTCGACACCAGCCGCGCCAGCCATTTCAGGTCCGCGCGCCACAGGGCCGCCGACAAACGGTGGATCCAGATGGCATGCATGCCGGGGTAGCAGGTCAGGACTTCAAAAGCGTTACGCGCCGCCGGGTCTCGATGGAATACGCTCTGGATATCTTCACGCAAACGCTCAAACATCATTAATCCTTCCGCTTAAGAAGCTCACCACGGGCCGCTTTCTGGGTTTCCGTGAGGATGCCACGCAAAATATTCATTTCTGCCCGGCTGACCGAGCTGCGTCCGTACAACCGGCGCAGGCGCGCCATCAAGTGCCGTGGTTTTTCCGGATCGAGAAACTCGATGGCCACCAGGGTTTGCTCCAGGTGCTCATAGAATCGCTCCAGCTCATCCATGGTCGCCAGCTCAGCGCTTTTGACCGATGCCACTTCTTCTTTCTCGACCTTGCTCGGCTGACCTTGGGCAGCCAGCCAGGACATGCGCACTTCATAACTCAACACCTGCACCGCTGCCCCAAGGTTCAGCGAACTGAACTCAGGGTCTGATGGAATGTGCACGTGATAATGACATCGCTGCAGCTCTTCATTGGTCAGGCCGGAATCTTCACGACCGAACACCAGTGCAATCTCGGCGCCCTGCCCGGCTTCCTCGACCACTTTCGTCCCGCATTCGCGCGGATCGAGCAGTGGCCAGGGAATGCGCCGGTCGCGAGCACTGGTGCCCAGCACCAGATTGCAACCGACCAAGGCATCTTCCAAGGTGGCGACGACTTGCGCCTTTTCAAGGATGTCACCGGCACCGGAAGCACGGGCATCGGCCTCGTGGTGCGGGAACAGGCGCGGCTCAACCAGCACCAGCCGCGACAGGCCCATGTTCTTCATGGCACGCGCAGCCCCGCCGATATTGCCCGGATGGCTGGTATTGACCAGGACGACACGAATGTTTTGCAGCAAGGGAGGCGCTCTCGAACATTGAATAAGGGAGCAGAATCTTACAGCTCATCCTACCGTTAAGCCACGAAAGCGAACGTCGTCCTTCTCCTGTAGAAACTTTCTGATAGAATGCCCGGCTTTCTTTAACAACCTTAGGTGACACATCCATGCAGCCCATGCTGAATATCGCGCTGCGCGCCGCCCGCAGCGCCAGTGAATTGATCTTCCGCTCCATCGAGCGCCTGGATACCATCAAGGTCGACGAAAAAGACGCCAAGGATTACGTATCCGAGGTCGATCGCGCCGCTGAACAGAAAATCATCGACGCACTGCGCAAGGCCTACCCGAACCACTCGATCCTGGGTGAAGAAACCGGCATGCACGCCGGCACCGGCATCGAAGGCGAAGAGTACCTGTGGATCATCGATCCGCTGGACGGCACCACCAACTTCCTGCGCGGCATTCCTCATTTCGCTGTCAGCATCGCCTGCAAATACCGCGGTCGCCTGGAACACGCTGTTGTCCTGGACCCGGTTCGCCAGGAAGAATTCACCGCCAGCCGTGGTCGCGGCGCCCAACTGAACGGCCGTCGCCTGCGCGTCAGCGGTCGCACCAGCCTGGACGGCGCCCTGCTGGGTACCGGCTTCCCGTTCCGTGACGACCAGATGGACAACCTCGACAACTACCTGGGCATGTTCCGCGCCCTGGTGGGCCAGACCGCCGGCATCCGCCGCGCCGGCTCGGCGAGCCTGGACCTGGCCTACGTGGCTGCCGGCCGCTTCGACGCGTTCTGGGAGTCGGGCCTGTCTGAGTGGGACATGGCCGCTGGCGCCCTGCTGATCCAGGAAGCAGGCGGCCTGGTGAGCGACTTCACCGGCGGTCACGACTTCCTTGAAAAAGGCCACGTCGTTGCCGGCAACACCAAATGCTTCAAGGCAGTCCTGACAGCCATCCAGCCGCACCTGCCGGCCTCGCTGAAGCGCTAAGCTTCCAGCGACAGAAAAAGCACCCTGCGGGGTGCTTTTTTTATGTCTGGAATCCACGCCCGAAAACACCGCCGATTCGTGTGGGAACACTGATTCCCTGTGGGAGCGAGCCTGCTCGCGAAAGCGGTGTATCAGCCACCATTATTGCTGGATGCGAGGACGCTTTCGCGAGCAGGCTCGCTCCCACAAGGGACTGGAGGTGACGCATAAATTCGGCGCACAAAAAAAGCACCCCGCAGGGTGCTTCTTTTTGAATCTGGCTTCAGCGGATCAATGCGCCTGCTGATTCTCGGACAAGATCAACTCGCCCTCTTTATCCACAGGAATCTGATTCCCCGGATCACGATCCATCCGGACCTTACCTTCCTTGCCATCCAGCGAATAGCGCACGTCGTAACCCACGACCTTGTCACTGATGTCATTCACCGTATTACAACGGGTCTGCGTCGTGGTGTAGGTGTCACGCTCTTGCATGCCTTCCTGCACCTTGTTACCGGCATAACCACCACCGACAGCGCCTGCAACCGTGGCAATCTTCTTGCCGGTGCCGCCGCCGACCTGGTTACCCAGCAAACCACCCGCCAGCGCACCTACCACGGTACCGGCGATCTGGTGTTGATCTTTCACCGGCGCTTGCCGGGTGACCGCTACGTCCTTGCACACTTCACGTGGAGTCTTGATTTGTGTCTTGACCGGCTCAACGGCGAGTACTTGCGCATACTCTGGGCCGTTATTTTTAACCAGGCTGTAGGTGGCCACAGCACCACCGGCAGTCACACCGACAGCACCCAGTACAGCACCAACCAGCATCGACTTGTTCACATGAACCTCCTGACCATCACATGCGGAACGCGTCCGCGCTTCTCCCAGCCTTGGAGCATAAAAAAAGGCACGAGTTCAACTCGCGCCTTTTTTGGACTACATCGCTGAGGGAATGCTCTGGAATCGAGAGCCACTCAAGGACGGTCGTCGACTTCCTTCTCGGTATTGGCCGCAGGAATCAGATCCTCGGAACTCAGGTTCAGCCAGATCAGCACCACGTTGGCGATGTAGATCGACGAGTAAGTACCCGCCAGAACACCGATGAACAGGGCGATCGAGAAGCCGAACAGGTTGTCGCCACCGAAGACCAACAGGGCCGCGATCGCCAGCAAGGTGGAGATCGAGGTTGCCATGGTCCGCAACAGGGTTTGCGTGGTCGAGATGTTGATGTTCTCGATCAGGCTGGCCTTGCGCAGTACCCGGAAGTTCTCACGAACCCGGTCGAATACCACAATGGTGTCGTTGAGCGAGTAACCGATGATCGCCAGTACCGCCGCCAGCACCGTCAGGTCGAAGGTGATCTGGAAAAACGACAGGATGCCGATGGTCACGATCACGTCGTGGATCAGGGAAACGATCGCACCGACCGCAAACTTCCACTGGAAGCGGAAAGCCAGGTAGATCAGGATGCCGCCCAGCGCCATCAGCATGCCGAGGCCGCCCTGATCGCGCAGTTCTTCACCGACCTGCGGGCCCACGTACTCGACGCGCTTGACCACAGCCGGGTTGTCGCCACCGACTTTTTGCAGCGCTTCAGCGACTTGATGACCCAGTTGCGGGTCTTCACCCGGCATACGCACCAGCAAATCGGTGGTTGCACCGAAGCTCTGCACGATGGCGTCGTGATAACCCGAAGTGGCCAGTTGCTCACGCACCTTGGTGACATCGGCCGGACGCTCGTAGGTCAGCTCGATGAGCGTACCGCCGGTGAAGTCCAGGCCCCAGTTCATGCCCTTGGTGACGACGCTGAACAAGGCCAGCACGGTAAGGAACAATGTGACGCCGAACGCAACGTTGCGAACGCCCATGAAGTTGATTGTACGTAACATGGCAGCCCCTTAAATCCACAACTTCTTGAAGTCACGTCCGCCGAAGATCAGGTTGACCATCGCGCGGGTCACCATGATGGCCGTGAACATCGAGGTAAAGATCCCGAGGGACATGGTCACTGCGAAGCCCTTGACCGGACCTGTGCCCATGGCAAACAGGATGCCGCCGACCAGCAGTGTGGTCAGGTTGGCGTCGAGAATCGCGGTGAATGCCCGGCCGAAGCCTTCGTTGATTGCACGCTGCACGGTCATGCCCGCCGCGATCTCTTCACGAATCCGCGAGAAGATCAGCACGTTGGCGTCGACCGCCATACCCATGGTCAATACGATACCGGCGATGCCCGGCAGGGTCAGCGTGGCACCCAGCAGCGACATCAAGGCCAGCAGCAACACCATGTTCACCGTCAGTGCAACGGTGGCGATGATGCCGAAGAAACGGTAGATGGCGATGATGAACAGCGAGACGAACAGCATGCCCCACAGCGATGCATCGATACCCTTGGTGATGTTGTCGGCACCCAGGCTCGGGCCGATGGTGCGCTCTTCAGCGAAGTACATCGGCGCCGCCAGGCCACCGGCACGCAGCAGCAGGGCCAGTTCGGACGACTCGCCCTGGCCGTTCAGGCCAGTGATGCGGAACTGAGCACCCAGCGGCGACTGGATGGTCGCCAGGCTGATGATCTTCTTCTCTTCTTTGAACGTTTGAACCGGTACGTCTTTCTCGACGCCGTTAACCATTTGCTTGACGTAAGTGGTGACCGGACGTTGCTCGATGAAGATCACCGCCATGCTGCGACCGACGTTGCTGCGGGTCGCACGACTCATCAGCTCGCCACCGTGACCGTCCAGACGGATGTTCACTTCCGGTGTGCCTTGCTCACCGAAGCCTGCTTTGGCATCAGTGACCTGGTCACCGGTGATGATCAGACCGCGTTCGATCTGTGCCGGCGGACGATTGCCTTCACGGAACTCGAAAGATTCGGAAGTGGCTTTCGAAGCACCTGGCTCAGCCGCCAGACGGAACTCGAGGTTGGCCGTCTTGCCGAGGATACGCTTGGCTTCGGCGGTGTCCTGCACGCCCGGCAGCTCAACCACGATGCGGTTGGCGCCCTGACGCTGAACGATCGGTTCGGCAACACCCAGCTCGTTGACGCGGTTACGTACCGTGGTCAAGTTCTGCTTGATGGAGTATTCGCGGATTTCCGCCAGCTTCGCCGGGGTCATCGCCAGACGCAGCACCGGTTGACCATTGAGGTCGGCCGGAACAATGTCGAAATCGTTGAAGTTCTTGCGGATCAGTGCGCGGGCCTGTTCACGGCTGTCTTCATCGGAGAAGCCCAGCTGAATGGCACCGCCCAGTTGCGGCAGGCTGCGATAGCGCAGTTTCTCTTTACGCAACAGGCTCTTCACATCGCCTTCGTACACTTTCAAGCGTGCGTCGAGGGCTTTGTCCATGTCCACTTCGAGCAGGAAGTGCACACCACCGGACAAGTCCAGACCCAGCTTCATCGGGTGCGCACCCATGTTGCGCAGCCATTGCGGAGTGGTTTGCGCCAGGTTCAGTGCAACGACGTAGTCATCACCCAATGCCTTGCGCACGACGTCTTTGGCTGGCAGTTGGTCTTCAGCCTTGGTCAGGCGAATCAGACCGCCCTTGCCGCTTTCTGCCAGGGTGGCAGCCTTGACGTTGATCCCGGATGCCTTGAGCGCTGCGCTCACACGGTCCAGATCAGCCTGATTGACCTGCAGTGCAGTGCTTGCACCGCTGACCTGAATGGCCGGGTCATCAGGATAAAGATTGGGAGCGGAATAAATCAGACCGACCGCCAGCACCGCCAGGATCAGAATGTATTTCCACAGAGGGTATTTGTTCAGCATCACGCCGCCCGCTTATGACGCGGGGCGCCTTGCGCGCCCCGTCGATTGAGTAGAAGTTGAAACTTAGATCGCTTTGAGCGTGCCTTTTGGCAGCGTGGCGGCGATGGCGCCTTTCTGGAACTTCATTTCGACGGTGTCGGAAACTTCCAGAACCACGAAATCGTCGGCCACTTTGGTGATCTTGCCGGCGATGCCGCCGGTGGTCACGACTTCGTCGCCTTTCTGCAGGCTGCTCAGCAGGTTCTTCTGCTCTTTGGCGCGCTTGGCCTGTGGACGCCAGATCATCAGGTAGAAGATGACCAGGAAGCCGACCAGGAAAATCCACTCAAAGCCGCCGCCCATAGGGCCTGCCGCAGGTGCAGCAGCGTCTGCCATGGCATTAGAGATAAAAAAGCTCATTTAGCACTCCAGTTGCAAATGTTGAATCTTGGGGTCAGAAAACTCAGTCCAAAGGCGGCACGGGTAGCCCGCGTTTGGCGTAGAAGGCATCGACAAAGGCGGCCAATGTACCCTGTTGAATAGCCTCGCGCAAACCAGCCATAAGCACTTGATAATGACGCAAGTTATGGATGGTATTGAGCATGCTTCCCAGCATTTCGCCGCACTTGTCCAGGTGATGCAGATAAGCGCGGGAGAAGTTCTGGCAGGTATAGCAATCGCAGGTCGGATCCAGCGGCGAATCATCATGGCGATGGAACGCGTTACGGATCTTGATCACGCCAGTATCAATGAACAGATGCCCATTGCGGGCATTACGGGTTGGCATCACGCAATCGAACATGTCCACACCGCGGCGCACACCCTCCACCAGATCTTCCGGTTTGCCAACGCCCATAAGGTAACGAGGTTTGTCAGCCGGCATCTGGGCTGGCAGATAATCCAGCACCTTGATCATTTCATGCTTGGGCTCGCCCACCGACAGACCGCCAATGGCCAGGCCGTCGAAGCCGATCTTGTCGAGGCCTTCCAGCGAGCGCATGCGCAAATCCTGGTGCATGCCGCCCTGAACGATGCCGAACAGCGCCGCCGTGTTGTCGGCATGGGCATTTTTCGAGCGCTGTGCCCAACGCAGCGACAACTCCATGGACACGCGGGCGACGTCTTCGTCGGCCGGGTACGGCGTGCATTCGTCGAAAATCATCACGATGTCCGAGCCCAGGTCACGCTGGACCTGCATCGACTCTTCAGGGCCCATGAACACCTTGGCGCCGTCGACCGGGGAGGCGAAGGTCACGCCCTCCTCCTTGATCTTGCGCATGGCGCCCAGGCTGAACACCTGGAAACCGCCGGAGTCGGTCAAAATCGGGCCTTTCCACTGCATGAAATCGTGCAGGTCGCCGTGCTTCTTGATCACTTCCATGCCCGGACGCAGCCACAGGTGGAACGTGTTGCCCAGAATGATTTCAGCGCCAGTCGCCTCGATATCCCGCGGCAGCATGCCCTTGACCGTGCCGTAGGTGCCCACCGGCATGAAGGCCGGGGTCTCGACGGTGCCACGCGGGAAGGTCAAGCGACCGCGGCGAGCCTTGCCGTCAGTAGCAAGTAACTCAAACGACATACGACATTGGCGACTCATTCTTTGTCCTCAGGGCCACGTGGTGCGGGATTACGGGTGATAAACATCGCATCACCGTAGCTGAAAAAGCGGTATTCGTTATCGACGGCGGCCTTGTAGGCGGCCATGGTCTCGGGATAACCGGCGAACGCCGAAACCAGCATCAACAGCGTGGATTCGGGCAAATGGAAATTGGTGACCAGGGCATCGACCACATGAAACGGCCGGCCCGGGTAAATAAAGATATCGGTATCGCCACTGAACGGTTTGAGCACGCCATCGCGCGCAGCACTTTCCAGGGACCGCACGCTGGTGGTGCCCACGGCGACCACGCGACCACCGCGAGCGCGACAGGCGGCAACGGCATCCACCACGTCCTGGCCGACTTCCAGCCATTCGCTGTGCATGTGGTGGTCTTCGATCTTCTCGACCCGCACCGGCTGGAAGGTGCCAGCACCGACGTGCAAGGTCACGAACGCGGTCTCAACGCCCTTGGCGGCAATCGCCTCCATCAACGGCTGATCGAAATGCAGCCCCGCCGTCGGCGCCGCCACCGCGCCCAGACGCTCGGCGTACACGGTCTGGTAACGCTCGCGGTCCGAGCCCTCGTCCGGGCGGTCTATATAAGGAGGCAGCGGCATGTGCCCGACGCGGTCGAGCAGCGGTAACACCTCCTCGGCGAATCCCAACTCGAACAACGCATCGTGCCGCGCCAGCATCTCGGCCTCGCCACCGCCGTCGATCAAAATCTTCGACCCAGGCTTGGGCGACTTGCTGGAACGCACATGGGCCAGCACGCGATGACTGTCGAGCACCCGCTCCACCAGGATTTCCAGCTTGCCGCCGGAAACCTTCTGGCCAAACAGCCGCGCCGGAATCACCCGGGTATTGTTGAACACCATCAAATCGCCGGGGCGCAAATGCTCCAGCAAATCAGTGAATTGACGGTGTGCCAGGGCGCCGCTGACCCCATCCAGGGTCAACAGGCGACTACCGCGACGCTCGGCCAAAGGGTGGCGGGCGATCAGCGAATCAGGGAGCTCGAAAGTAAAGTCAGCAACGCGCATGATGGGGTTCGTCTAGCAGGGCCGGGAAGTCTAGCGGAAATATCAAAAATTCTCCATGTACCTGATTGACCGACGGTTATCTCATCTCTATACTCCGCGGCCATTGCCCTGATGGCGGAATTGGTAGACGCGGCGGATTCAAAATCCGTTTTCGAAAGGAGTGGGAGTTCGAGTCTCCCTCGGGGCACCAAAATTAAGAAAGGTCTTGCTTAGGCAAGGCCTTTTTTTTCGTCTGTCAAAAAGTGACTGGTACGCCGCCGACCTGTAGGAGCCGGCTTGCCGGCGAAGCTTTTGACCCTCCTCTTCCACACCACCCGCACCGCCGGAACATTTCACAAGGATTCCCCCAATGGAATTGCACCTGGAAACCGTCGCCCTCTTCTCCCTCAAGCTGGCTTATGAAACGGAAGGTTCAAGCCCGATTTTGCGGGATGATTTGGTGATGGGGGATTACCAGCGGGATGTGTTTGAGTTGCTGGTGCGGCGGGGGGATGTTGAGACGATCCAGTTGAAGGTGGATGAGTGTGTGGGGTTGGCGTTGGAGGCTGTTGGGGGTGTAGAGAAGCCGTTGGGGCGGGAGTTGCGGAGGTTGGCGGGGGAATTTGCCGGGATTCAAGCGATGGAGCAGCTTGATGCGCCGCTCGTTGCGCTTAAGGATTATCTGAAAGACATTCAATGAATGAAGGCGGGCGCCCTAGAAGGCGGGAATACCCATAAGCCGAACCTACGTTGGTTGCCTCGCCTTATCCAATAATAGATTTACCCCTTTTTCACTGAATTCTCAGGCGACGGCGTTACCCACCGATAAGGGGCAAGGTAATGGTGAACTCAGAGAACAGCACCCAGCTCCCGCCAAGCGCTAATGTGGCTCGCATGGAAGTAGGCTTGCCTTGTGACCCCGGTCCTTTGCCATGGTTACTGGACGCAACGCTGTCCGGGATGGCCATTACCGGCTTTGCCCTGGCGGGATTGAGTACGTAGACGGTTGCGCCTACGCGCAATCTAGGTGTGCCGCTTGGAGTGAAACCATATGGACGGATTATAGATCCCAGGAGCACAATCAGTAATTCGCACTGGATATGCCAAGGACTAAAAATGCTCCATAGGATAAAAAGCATAAAAGGACTCGCAGTATATGACAACTACATCATTCCAAATGGAATGATTGACTTTAAAGAAAAAAATATTATTTACGGCTGGAACTACTCTGGAAAAACGACTTTATCAAGATTATTTTCATTTCTTGAACACAAAACAATTAGCCAGGACTGCTAAAATTGTTCGTTCGAAATTGAAACTACTGATGGTAGTGTTACGGAAAAAAATCTCACAACGGCCAAATTAATAGTAAGGGTTTTCAACGCTGACTTTATCACCGACAACCTTAACTTTGCAGGAAGCGAAGCCAAACCAATTCTACTACTTGGCGCAGAATCAGAAGCGACCCAATTAGAAATCGAAAGTTCCAAATTGAAGTTAACACGGTGCATTAAGGGAGCAGAAAAACAAGCCAACTCATCAACTACACTAAAAAAGACGCTTGATAAAATCAGAACTGATGCTGCCTCAAAAATCAAAAGCACCATGTCTCTCGTTGCTGCATTCGGCTCAAACCATTTAGAAAAAATAACCGACAACATAAGAAATGGCGATACATCCTACACACTAGACCGAAGCGATTATTACAACGACTTGAAGCTGGCGCGAACCGCAGACGAAGAAAAACTATACCCATTAATTGAGCCATCTAAAAAATACAAACTTATTGAACATACAGTAACAGCAAACCGATTACTTATGCTCAAACCAAGTATCGCCACAGCAATTCAACGATTGGTTGAAAATCCCAGAATTGAAAAATGGGTCGAGGAAGGGCTTTACTTACATACCGAAGAAAAGAAATGCCAATTTTGCAACAATGAATTAGACACAAAAGTGCTGCACGAATTAAAGCAACATTTTTCGAAACATCTAAATGAATATAGACAAGGTCTTGCCGCGCTCATATCTGAAATAACGCAAGACATTATTCAATATAACCCACCCAAAGAAGTTGAAATCAATCATTTATTTCGTTCAAAAATATTATCCGCTACCGCCAAATATACGGATAAGGCAAACAAATACAACGACGCGCTGACAACTCTTACAGAAAAGCTCAAAGCCAAAATGGCAGCCCCCTTTACTGAAGTATCTCTAGGGTCAGTAGAGCCCACAATCGCAGCCCAAAATGATTTCGTTCAAGCCACTGAAGAATTGGCAAAACTAATTAATAAAAACAACGACGCATCGTCTGATTTCACCACACTGAAAGCACAAGCGATTGAAAGGCTCAAACTACATTTCGCCCAAGAATTCATCAAAGATGAAAATCTTGATCAATACGATAGAAAATTTTATCTGTATGCACAACATAGATCCCGCTACCTTTCCATGGCAGAGATCCTTAACAAAAAAATAGAACATCTAGAGCATCAAATTAGTCGAGCCCTACCGGGCAGTAACGAAATCAACAAAAAAATTGAATATTTACTAGGCCCTAACTGCGTCCAAATCACAGTAATAAAATCGGCCGGAGAAGAACGCTTTCAGCTGAGAAGGCGCAATGGAAGAATTGCCAAGCATCTCAGCGAAGGAGAGAAAACTGCTATAGCCTTTAGCTTCTTCCTAACGAAACTTGGGGAAATACAGAATATAGATGAAGCAATTATCTATATAGACGACCCAATTTCTAGCTTAGATAGCAATCACATTTTCCAAGTAAACTCTATAATCAAAGAAACCTTCTTTAAATTAGACAATGTGAAAGGCTGGACCACGACCTGCAAGCAAATATTCTTCTCGACGCACAATTTTGAATTTCTTAGCTTACTGAGAGAAATTCAGCCAAAATTCAACAAATCAAACAAATCCTCAAATTTCCTTATTAGAAAAACGTCCCCATCTAGCTCCATATTTGAACCAATGCCACAATCCATGATGGATTACCCATCAGAATACCATTTCTTATTTGAAGTGCTACACGATTTTCATGTCGCAGAAAACAAATCCGACTACAAAGTTCTAATGCTACTCCCCAATGCCGTCCGACGTTTTGTCGAGCTTTATACTTATGCAAAATATCCGGCGCCAACTGAAACGAGCGTTGACCAACGAGCTGATAGAATATTTGGCGCCGAAAACTCTAAGCGAATACTCAAAGTTTTTCATTTTTTTAGTCACGCAAACAACATTGAACGACTAATGACCAACAGTGATTTAATGTGTGATGTACAAGGTGCAATCGAGGACCTAATGAAGCTACTAGAATCCGACGCCACGCATTTAGAGGCACTAAAAAACGGACTTAACACATGAAGTAATTAAACTACTGCAAATCAAAGAGCAACTACTCTCAACTTATTGACAACAGCTAAAAATCGCGCCGCGTTTGCCGCGATTGCTGTTACATGAAAAAACGAGAACTGATTTTATTGTGGTTTTATTTAACAATAAAGCTTTCCCATTTTCTTACTAGCCTAACTGACCACAACAAATTAGACCTATTACCTTTTCTTGTAGTCACCTTTTCTTGTCAGCTTTTCTGTGCTGACTTCCTTACCTTAACCTTATGAAAAAGGGCCAAGCTGTGAGCCAATTCAAAATCAGAATCTATCAGCCAGGCGATCGAACAATCTGGATTCCCGTGAGTAGTCGATCACCGAACGGCGCAGCACGCGCACTCCTCCCTTCCGTAGTTCCAAACGCTCTCGTCACCCATGGTTACAAAGCTGAACCGGAGTCCTCACCGTACCTTGAGGCTCTTTGCTCGATACAAAAAGCATACATGGAGAAAAAAAGGAAGACATTCATAGTGGAGGATGGGCCAGAATCTCAACGCAAAGATGCTTGGCGTCACGGCAAGCAGAAAAGCGCCTCATTACTCAGTCCTACAGCAGGGTGGGTTGAAATTCCTTTTCGAACTCTCGACGCAATTTCTGCAGAAGAAATAGCTCTCGAAATTGAATCGTCAGGAAAAGTTTTAATTACCTCCCATCGCTTGAGGATCAGTCCCGAAGGTCCAATGTTTCGCCGGGTCTCGCGAGAGGTAAGGACATTCCAAATTGACTTCAGAGCTAGAGCTCTAGAGTTGTGGGAACCAAGGTGTGCGCTAAGCGGAGCGACATGCCTTCTCGAAGCTGCGCACATCAAGGGGGTTGCCACATCTAAACACGAAAGCACCTCAGAAATGTTAAACCCGTACAACAGCATTATTTTAAATGTTGCACTTCACGGATTGCTCGATGAAGGCTTGATCTCATTTTCTGATAATGGCGTTCTGTTGGTATCAAATGCTCTCAATCAGGAGGATCAATCCATATACGGCGTAGACACGCCTAAACGGATTGTTTTCTACCCTGAGGCGCTACCGTTCCTTCAATACCACCGCAATAGTGTTTTTCAAGGGACGGCCTGTTAACTCGAAAACCGAAGGAATTAATGCTGGATGCTCTCGCAGGTTGCATCGGGAAGGCCTGCACGATACCCTTCCGCCGTCGTTGCCAATTCAGCGACCGGGTGTGAGAACCCGTGGAAATCAAGGCGCTAAGCGCCCAAAAACCTGTCGTGGCGTTTTTTTTCGTCTGCGATATGGCTTTATGGCGGCTGTGCGTGGGAGACCTTCGGGTCTGCCGGTTGCCTTGATTGCCGGTTTCTCACCCCGCGCACGGCTGTCACCCAAGCCCGTGAGAAGGCTCGTGGCAGCTCCTCAAATCAAGGATGTTGACCATGACCAAGATAAATCCGTTTGAAATTTGGCTTTCCCCTCTACGCAATTCCCAATCGCGTAACACCCTCCCCCATTGCCTCTCCATCCTCGGAGGTGGCCAATGACCGAACAATCCGAACTTAAAACCATCGGCTTAACCCCCGCCATCTACTGTTCCGATCAACCGCTGTTCCACGTCACTCGCGGCGTTCCGCTCGGTGATGCGTTGTCGATGGCTTCTGATTTTCTGTTTCTGGCCAAGACGCTGACTGAAGATGCTGCCTATGCCAGAGATACCGACCGTCATGCCTGGACTGCGCATTATTTGACCTCGATGAGTAAGGCGTTGGTGGATGATGCGGTGAAGGTGCTTACTCGGGATCGGACTTGTGCGCCGGTATCCAAGCAGGCGGGGGCGAAGGCTGAAGCTTAGAGGTTGAGGCCTGTGGGTGTTGGTGGCTTGTGATGGTGGTGGCTGATTCAGCATTTATGTTGGCTGGGCTGGCGCTTTCGCGGGTAAGCCCACTCCCACAGGGATTTCGGTTGCCTCACCGGTTGTGTTAGCCCCGAGTTTGTTTCGTGATGCAGATAACTAGGCGTGGACCGGACATTTGTGGCGAGGGGATTTATCCCCGCTGGGTCGCGAAGCGGCCCCTGCGTCCATTCAGTCTCACTGAGTTGTTCGGGTTTACGACTGCTTCGCAGCCGGACGGGGATAAATCCCCTCGCCACAGTTTTCTTGCTCGCCTGAAGATTCTCTTGCGTGTACAGCATTTCGAGCTTGTCGGGACTTTCGATCGCAAAGACCAGTGCAAATGGACGCACTAGCACAGCTCTGCTCCTTAGAATTGCCCACCGATCTGATGCTGTTTCTTGCCTGAAATGCTTGCTATACATCCCCCATCGACAAGCCCTCCGGGCATAAGGCCGGTGAGTGAACGCCCCGTGCGGCACTCATCTAGACTTATTGGATAGTCGTAGGCAGAACCGAGCACGTCGCTTTGGTGCGGTTCGATCAATAGCCGCGTGGCAAGCTGCCCTTTATGCCCAGTAGAGGTGCGGCGAAGACCGTGCCGGGCACAACAAGATGCCCGCTCAGGGTGCCCTGGCCAACGGCCTGAAAATGCCACGATACCGTGACGTAGTGTGAGTGCCGCAGCCGACACTTTCGGACGACCGACGACCTTCTGGTTTGTCCGTGACCGTGAGGATTGCTGAATGCCTGATGAGAGTTTGCACCTGCCTGTGGTCAACACCCTGCTGGAGCGCCATAAGGGCACTCCCGGCGCCCTGTTGCCGATTCTTCATGATATTCAGGAACGCATTGGTTATATCCCCGATGCGGCCGTCCCCGAGATTGCTCACGCCCTCAATCTGAGTCAGGCGGAGGTTCGTGGGGTGATCAGTTTTTACCATGACTTCCGTACCTCGCCGCCAGCGCGACATATCCTGCGGCTGTGCCGGGCTGAGTCCTGCAAGAGTCGCGGTGCCGAGCAGTTGGCCGCGCAGTTGCGCGAGCGTCTGCAACTGGATGACCACGGCAGCAGCGCTGACGGCAGTATTAGTTTGCGTCCGGTGTATTGCCTCGGGGCCTGTGCCTGTTCGCCCGCTCTGGAGCTGGATGGTCGGGTGCATGCGCGGCTCAGTGCCGAGCGGCTGGATGCGTTGCTCGATGCTTGCCGGGAGGACGCGTGATGCCGACTCTTTATCTGCCCTGTGATTCGCTGGCCCGTGCCGTGGGTGCCGATGAGGTATCCACCGCGCTCATCACTCAGGCCAAGGAACGCAATCTGCCGCTTGAGTTGCAACGCACCAGTTCGCGCGGGCTGTATTGGCTGGAGCCGTTGTTGGAAGTGGACACTCCGCAAGGCCGTATCGGCTTCGGCCCGCTGACCGCTGCTGATGTGCCGTCCGTACTCGAAGCGCTGGGCAATCCATCCGCGCACCCACTTGCCTTGGGTCTGGTGGAAGAGCTGCCTTATCTCAAATCTCAACAACGCCTGCTGTTCGCCCGCGCCGGTATTACCCGGCCGCTGTCGCTGGACGATTACCGAGACCACGGCGGTTTCGAAGGTTTAAACAGGGCCGTCACCCTTGGTGGCGAACAAACTGCGACGGCAGTGTTCGATTCAGGCCTGCGTGGCCGTGGCGGCGCGGCCTTCCCCGCCGGGATCAAATGGCGCACGGTGCGCGCTACCGAAGCTGCGCAGAAATACATTGTGTGCAACGCCGACGAAGGCGACTCCGGCACTTTCGCCGACCGCATGTTGATGGAAGGCGACCCCTTCCTGCTGATCGAAGGCATGGCTGTTGCCGGCATTACCGTCGGCGCCACCTACGGCTACATCTATGTACGCTCGGAATATCCAGACGCCGTGGCCACACTGCGTGCAGCGCTGAATATCGCGCGCTCCGCCGGTTACCTGGGCGCCAATGTCGGCGGCAGCGGCCAGGCTTTCGATATGGAAGTGCGGGTCGGTGCCGGCGCTTACATTTGCGGTGAGGAAACCGCGCTGCTGGACTCGCTCGAAGGCAAGCGCGGGATCGTGCGCGCCAAGCCGCCGATTCCTGCCTTGAAGGGCCTGTTCGGCCAGCCAACCCTGGTGCACAACGTGCTGACCCTGGCCTCGGTGCCGCTGATTCTCGCCAAGGGCGCGCAGTTCTATCGCGATTACGGCATGGGCCGTTCCCTGGGCACCATGCCTTTCCAACTGGCGGGCAATGTTCGTCACGGCGGGCTGGTGGAACGGGCCTTTGGCCTGACTCTGCGGGAACTGGTGGAAGACTACGGCGGTGGCACTGCCAGTGGTCGGCCGCTGAAGGCCGCTCAGGTTGGCGGCCCGCTCGGCGCCTGGGTACCGCCATCGCAATTCGACACGCCGCTGGATTACGAAGCCTTCGCCGCCATCGGCGCGATGCTCGGTCACGGTGGTGTGGTGGTGGCGGACGACACGCTGGACATGGCCCATATGGCGCGCTTCGCCATGCAGTTCTGCGCCGAGGAATCCTGTGGCAAATGCACTCCCTGCCGCATCGGCTCGACCCGGGGTGTGGAGGTGATCGACCGGCTGCTGGCCGCGCCTGACCAGAGCGGTCGGGATGAGCAGGTGATCATCCTCAAGGACCTGTGCGACACCCTGCAATACGGTTCGCTGTGCGCGTTGGGCGGCATGGTCTCTTTTCCCGTAGCCAGCGCCCTCAAGCACTTCCCCGCTGACTTCGGTCTGCAAGCCTCGGAGGCCGAGCAATGATCACTCTCTTCGACCCGAACACCGATATCGACCTCGGCACTCCTGCCCGCGACAGCCAGGTGCAAGTCACCTTGAACATCGACGGCCGCAGCATCAGCGTGCCCGAAGGCACCTCGGTGATGCGCGCCGCCGCGCTGCTGGGCACCACCATTCCAAAACTCTGTGCCACCGACAGCCTGGAAGCCTTCGGCTCCTGCCGCATGTGCCTGGTGGAGATCGACGGCATGCGCGGCTACCCGGCGTCCTGCACCACGCCTGTCACTGAAGGCATGAGCGTGCACACCCAGACGCCGAAGCTCGCGACCCTGCGCCGCAATGTCATGGAGTTATACATTTCCGATCACCCGCTGGACTGCCTGACCTGCTCGGCCAACGGCAATTGCGAGCTGCAAACCGTCGCCGGCCAGGTCGGCCTGCGGGAGGTGCGTTACGGCTATGAAGGTGACAACCATCTGAGCGATGTGAAAGACACGTCCAACCCCTACTTCGACTACGACCCGAGCAAGTGCATCGTCTGCAACCGCTGCGTGCGCGCCTGTGAAGAAACCCAGGGCACCTTTGCCCTGACCATTACCGGGCGCGGTTTTGAATCCCGCGTGGCCGCTGCCGGTGGGGATAACTTCCTCGACTCCGAATGCGTGTCCTGCGGCGCCTGTGTGCAAGCCTGCCCTACCGCGACGCTGATGGAAAAAAGCGTGGTCGAACTGGGCCAACCGGAACGCAGCGTGATCACCACCTGTGCCTATTGCGGTGTGGGCTGCTCGTTCCGCGCCGAGATGAAAGGTGACCAGCTGGTGCGCATGGTTCCGGACAAGAACGGCCAGGCCAACCACGGCCACTCCTGCGTCAAGGGGCGCTTTGCCTGGGGCTACGCCACACACCCGGATCGCATCACCAAGCCGATGATTCGCCAGCACATCAACGACCCTTGGCAGGAAGTCAGCTGGGATGAAGCGGTGACGTACGCCGCCAGCGAATTCCGTCGGCTGCAGCAAAAATACGGCCGCGATTCCATCGGTGGCATCACCTCCAGCCGCTGCACCAACGAAGAAACCTATCTGGTGCAAAAACTGGTGCGCGCCGCGTTCGGTAACAACAACGTCGACACCTGTGCGCGGGTCTGCCACTCGCCGACCGGCTATGGCCTGAAACAAACCCTGGGCGAGTCCGCCGGCACCCAGAGTTTCGATTCGGTGATGCAGGCCGACGTGATCCTGGTGATGGGCGCGAACCCCAGCGATGCGCACCCGGTGTTCGCCTCGCAGCTCAAACGCCGCCTGCGTGAAGGCGCGCGACTGATTGTCATCGACCCACGGCGCATTGATCTGGTGGACTCGGTGCACGCCCGCGCCGAATATCACTTGGCTCTGCGCCCGGGCACCAACGTCGCCATGCTCAACGCCTTGGCCCATGTGATCGTCACCGAAGGCCTGCTCAACCAACCCTTCATCGACGCCCGTTGCGAGGGTAAAGATTTCGCCAACTGGAGCGAGTTCGTCAGCCGCGCGGAAAACTCGCCGGAAGCCCTTGGGCCCATCTGCGGCGTAGAACCTGCCGACATCCGTGCCGCCGCCCGTCTGTATGCCACCGGCGGCAATGCGGCGATCTACTACGGCCTGGGCGTCACCGAGCACAGCCAGGGAAGCACCGCCGTCATGGGCATCGCCAACCTGGCCATGGCCACTGGCAACATCGGCCGCGAAGGCGTGGGCGTGAACCCGCTGCGGGGGCAGAACAACGTTCAGGGCTCCTGCGACATGGGCTCCTTCCCCCACGAGTTGCCCGGCTACCGGCACATCTCCAACGAGGTGGTGCGGGCGCAGTTCGAACAGGCTTGGAACGTCACTCTGCAACCTGATCCGGGCCTGCGCATTCCCAACATGTTCGAGGCAGCGCTGGGCGGCAGTTTCAAGGGCTTGTATTGCCAGGGCGAAGACATCGCCCAGAGCGATCCCAATACCCAGCACGTCACCGCGGCGCTGTCGGCCATGGAGTGCGTGGTGGTGCAGGACATTTTCCTCAACGAAACCGCCAAGTTCGCCCATGTGTTCCTGCCGGGCAGCTCGTTCCTGGAAAAAGACGGCACCTTCACCAACGCCGAGCGCCGCATCTCGCGGGTACGCAAGGTCATGGACCCGCTGGGCGGCAAGGCCGACTGGGAAGGTACGGTGGCCCTGGCCAACGCCTTGGGTTATCCGATGAACTACAAGCACCCATCGGAAATCATGGATGAAATCGCCAGCCTGACGCCGACCTTCACCAACGTCAGCTATGCCGAACTGGAGCGCCACGGCAGCCTGCAATGGCCGTGCAACGCCGCGGCACCGGACGGCACGCCGACCATGCACATCGAGGAGTTCGTGCGCGGCAAGGGGCGTTTCATGCTCACCGGCTACGTGCCCACCGAGGAGAAGGTCAACAGTCGCTATCCGCTGCTGCTGACCACCGGGCGCATCCTCAGCCAGTACAACGTCGGCGCCCAGACCCGGCGTACCGACAACGTCGCCTTCTACGACGAAGACCGTCTGGAAATCCACCCGACCGACGCCGAGAGCCGTGGTATCAACGAAGGTGACTGGGTCGGCATCGGCAGCCGCGCCGGGCAGACCGTCCTGCGTGCGCGGGTTACCGAGCGGGTTGCCCCGGGCGTGGTGTACACCACCTTCCACTTCCCGGAATCGGGGGCCAACGTCATTACCACCGACAACTCCGACTGGGCCACCAACTGTCCGGAGTACAAGGTCACGGCCGTGGAGGTCAGCCGCGTGTACCACCCTTCGGAGTGGCAAAAACGCTTCCAGGAATTCAGTGATGAACAGCACCGTTTGCTCAAGGATCGCCGTCAGGCCCGTGGCGATAAAGCGGAGGTGCGCCGATGAGTACTGAGAACCTGATCAAGATGGCCAACCAGATCGCCCAGTACTTTGCCAGCCAGCCGGACCAGGAGCAGGCGGTGCTCGGTGTGCGTAATCATCTGCAGATGTACTGGGCGCCGAGCATGCGCAAGGAGTTGTTGGCCTGGCAGACGGCGCATCAGGGGGCGGATTTGCACCCGCTGGTGCAGGCGGCGGTGAGTGGGGCGGGTTGGGAGGCTTAGCCTGCTGGCGGAAAATCTGTAGGAGCGAGCATGCTCGCGATGGACTCGAGAACGCCGCGGGGTGCCAGGCTTCCCGCGTTATCGTTAACGACCATCGCGAGCAGGCTCGCTCCTACAGGGTTATGAATCAATTTTGAAAGCGGCTTTCCTCTTTCAGGTACCGCGACAACTCATGTTGCCACTGACAGCCAAGCAGCAGCCAAAGCAGAACCCTGGCTTTACGCGGACATAGAAATCCCGCCATCGATGCACCCTTGCGAATCAGATCCATCTCACTGCCGTTAAAACCATAGCTGGCTTGCGCGGTAGAGCCGGAACCGGTGCGGGTCGCAATGATCACCGGGATTTTTTCGGCAATGTGCTCAATCACCGTCGCCCAGCTCTGCGAGACATGTCCGGCGCCGAAACCGGCTATCACCAGCCCGTCATAACCGAGTGCAAGGATGTTTTCCAGAAGCAGCGTGTCAGCCGAGAGGGATGCCTCGAACATCGCAACCTTCTGGGTTGTCTGTTGCGGCAGGGGCAAAACCCTACGCTGAACCGGCGGACGCAGGTAGTGAACGCGGTCTTCCATCATCAGGCCTGTAGGCCCCACGACCGGAGAGGTGAACGCCTGCAACGCCAGCGAATCAGTTTTACGTACGCTTCTCGCTTGATGAATCTCCCCGTTCATCACGACCTGAACACCACGCTTTCGGCTGTTCTCGGCCAGGGCGACGTGGCATGCATCCAGCAGATTCGCCGGTCCCTCCGCCCCTGGCTGTGCTGCCGAGCGCATCGCACCGGTCAGCACCAGTGGTGCGTCGTGGGGCCAAAGGTAATCGAAAAACGCTGCCGT
This sequence comes from Pseudomonas sp. LBUM1649, assembly GCF_059716155.1. NCBI lineage: Bacteria > Pseudomonadati > Pseudomonadota > Gammaproteobacteria > Pseudomonadales > Pseudomonadaceae > Pseudomonas > Pseudomonas sp. LBUM1649. The sequence goes on along the minus strand of NZ_CP166807.1, from coordinate 1,064,708 downwards.
TTCTTCGAGTGTGTCGGTGCCTTGGGTCAGCACGACACCCACGGCGCCTTGTTTGATTTGAAAGTTTGCCCAAGGCAATACGCTCAGTAAAAGTTCGAAATCCAGTGAAGCGCTGGGGAGCAGTCCAAGGGTTTCAACGGTTACTCGGGCAAGCGTCGTCAATTGCGGTACGGACGCCAGTAGAGTCTCGCCGCTGACGGTCGGGATAACGCCTTCGCCAGCATTCCTGGCTTGCATGCTCACCGTGCCGCCGAGCGCCGCGATGGCAAGTTTGGGCAGATCCATGTGATACCTCACGTGTTCGGGAAGAGAGGTGGCTGTACCCGGTTCAGGACGGGGTACAGCCGAAGGGGCGGTGGCATTTACTCCGCGATAAGAACGCCGATCAGCGGCACGATCAGTAACGTGCTGATGGCCATGGACAGGACATTGCCGATGTAGGCATGCATATCGGCCGGCAATCGCTTGGCAATCGCACAGGCCAGAGGTGGCGCGATCAAAGCCCCCAGCAATGCACTCGAACCGATCACCTGCCAACTGCCGCCATGGGTCAGAATCGCGGCTGGCACCACTGACACCAGAGGAACGTAAGTGGGGTACCAGCCGCGCAACATCCATTGTCGACGCCAGATCAGCACCCCGATGGCCGAGGTCAGCGCCTGTGCGCCGATGATGTGCAGCAACAGACCCGATCCATACGCCGGACTCATCGGGTTCAAGGTGTAAGCCAGCAATACCCCCAGTAACAAACCGAGGCTCGCCAGTTCATTGCCGAAGAATGGCGCTTCGGAAAAGTCTGCCAAGACCCGGCGCAGGCTCCAGACGACCCCGTAGTCGGGCGCATTGGTAGCGGGTGCGGGACGCGAAGAGGGTAATGTCTTGGATTGTTCGGACTTCATCAGGCTCGGCTGGTAGCGGCAGAGCAAAAATGCCACGACACTGGCGACCGCCATGCCCAGAACATTGCCGATCAACGCTGGCAACCCCAACGGGTTACATACGTAATTGACGATCAGCAGGCACATGGGTGTGACGAGTACGGCACCCATGATTGCGCCGTTGATCGTGACTTTCCAGCCACCGCCAAACATCAGCACCATCGCCGCTGGCAGCGAGACGAACGCGGCAAATGTCGGTTGCCAGCTAGTGGCGGTCACCGTCCAACCCCACAGCACGTTACTCAGCAGCAGCCCAAGCAGTGAACTGGTGATCAGCCACGGCCAAAGCCCGGTGCCATAGGAAATGCTGAAGCCTTGCCAGGATCTCCCCGTTCGATTCGCCCAGTAGGCGAGATAGGCGCCCGCCAACAGTCCGATCGAGGCGAACTCGTGTTTGTAGAATGCCACCTCGCTGATGTCGCCGAGCACCCAACGCAACCAGGCACTCGGCTGGGGAAGGCTCGACACCATGTCGCTGTAACTCGGCCAATGGGCGGACCAGAACGAACGATTGGTGAATGAAAGCCAGATAATCAGCAGTGTCGCGCCGATCATCAGCAGGATGACCGCCACATCAAAAGGCGATCTGGGGGCAAACCGGTTTTTATCGTTTGTGTTTTCCATGAGTCAGGTCCCCCTTATCAGCGCGGGAGACATGGGTGTTGTGTGTAGCCGAGCATCTGATCGTAGAGATCGGCTCGACGATCACGATGCAGGTCGTTCAGGTTGTTCCAGATAGGAGCACTGCGGGAGCTGGTCAGGTCAATATCGGCAAACAGTATTTCCTGCTGATCTGCCGATGCTACTGCGCCAATCGGCCAGCCATTGGTCCCGGCAATCAGCGAGCATCCGAGGTAGCGGGCACCTCGTTCCTCACCGATCCGGCTGGCAGCTGCGATAAACACATTGTTGACGTGGGCAGCCGTCATCGTCAGGTACGACGCCATGCACTTGCCGGCATCGTCGAACAGCGGCGGCGGTGTCCAGACCCAGTTGTTAACGCTGCAAATGATGTCGGCGCCTTGTTGGCTCAGGATGCGCGGCACCTCCGGGAACCAGATATCCCAGCAGATCAACATTCCGATACGGCCAATGGGCGTATCAAAAACCGGAAAACCAAGATCGCCCGGTGTGAACCAGAGTTTCTCCAGATTCCATAAATGGGCTTTGCGATACTTGCCGATAAAACCGTCAGGGCCGACCAGTATTGCGGTGTTGAAGAGCCGCATGCCATCGCGCTCGGCCAGGCCGGCCACGAGGTAGACGTTGTGCCTGGAGGCGAAGTCGATCCAGAGTTGCGCGCTTGGCCCGCCGGGTATCAGCTGCGCATGGTCAAAAGCATCCTGCCGACTGCTGAAGAAATAACCGGTGCTGGAGAGTTCAGGCAGCACGATGAGGTTCGCACCGCCGGTGACCGCCTCCAGGGCCAATTCCAGGCTGCGACACAGATTTGCATCACAATTTTCAATGCCGACTTGTGGATCGAATTGCACGACTGCTACACGAACAGGGCTTGTTGGCTCGCTCATTTCGAATGACCTCTTTTTATTGTTATTCACGCTGTTTAATTGCGTGTTTATAAGAGTCGAAATGCCAAATGGTGTAAGTCAGACGCTTCCGGTAAGGCTGTAGCCTCTATCCGAAGATGTATTAGCGAGGTGTTTTTGATCACTCGATTTCGATCGCCCCCTGGGTCCCGGCATCACTGTCCGGAGCGAGCTTGCTCCGGGCGGCGCTCCGACGATGGACTCGAGAGCGCTGTGTTTAGCCAGTAAGCACGCGTTATCGTTAACGACCATCGCGAGCATGCTCGCTCCTACAGGGGGGGTGTGTTGTGTTAGAGCAGGTGCTGGGAGATCAGCTTGGAGACCTCGACCATCGAGGTCTTGCCGGTGAACTCGAATTTCACTTTGCCCAACGACGAAAAATAAATCTCCAGCTCGGAATCCAGATCAAACGTCCCCGAGGTTTCCACCGAATACGCCACGATGTTTTTATACGGCAACGAGGTGAAGTCTTTCTTACTGCCGGTGATGCCTTGTACGTTAACCGCAATGATGCGTTTGTTGGTGAACACCACGCCATCGCGCATGGACTTGTAGGAATCAATGACTTCTTCGCCGTCCAGCAGCAGGGCGGTGACGCGTTCGGCGTATTCGTCGTTTTGCTTGAGCTTGAAGAACCCTTTGTTGTTGAAGTCGATCATTGGCCATTCCCTGATTGTCAAAACACGCATCTAAGCACGACTTCATGCCATTGGGCCTGCCTTACTTTTCTCCACCGGTTGTCCGTACCGCAGTCTCGATCGCCCGCACGCTGATCGCCGCAAAGATCGCCGTGAGCAGCACGCCGTTGAAACCCAGCAATATCGCCAGTACACGCGACATCGCCAGTTTCGGCACGAGTTCGCCATAGCCGATGGTCAACCCGGTCACGAAGCCGAAGTAGATGCCGTCAAAAGGGTCCCAGCCTTCCAGGTAGCTGATGATCAGGCCGAACGTGACGATGACGACCAGCATGGTGGAAAAGATCGGCCAGACAATTCGAAGGTAATAGCCGACGGCTTTGTAGAACTCTCGACGGATGTGTGAGGTATGAGCGGGCTTCATGTCATGGGTGTCCTGGGGGCGGCAGGCGGATTGGCGGATCATTTCGTGACAGACGCAGTGGCAGCTTCACTTTAGCCTGTGTCGCCGTCAGCTGCGTTATCATCCCCCGCCTCTGTGCCTCCAAGAGTTTTTATCCCGGATGTTCCAAGTGCTGCCATTACCCGACGACCATCAATCACTGCCACCGGTCCTGGCCGGCCCGCTGTTACGGCGTCTGGAACCCACGCGGCTGGTGCTGTGGCTGGTGGGTTCACGGGCCCTGGAGCTGACGCTGCGATTGCAGGGCGTGGGCGATATTCGCCTCGATGCCGGGCAATGCACGGTGATTGCGGTGGGTACCCATGCTTTCGTGCACCTGATCGATGTAGCGCTGGACGTTGCCCTGCCTTGTGATGAGTGGGTCGAGTACGACCTGCTGATCGATGACGGGACCGGCATCGCCACCTGGGCGCCGCATCTGTTGTACGGCGATGCTACTGCGCCGAACTTCGTCCTGCGTGCTCGTATCGAGCAGTTGCTGCACGGCTCCTGCCGCAAGCCCCATCACCCGGCGACCGACGGACTGCTGTGCGTCGATGAGCTGTTGGCGCAAGACCACCCGGCCACGGACCGTCCGGCGCTGCTGATGATGAGCGGCGATCAGGTCTACGCCGACGATGTCGCCGGGCCGACCCTGCGGGCGATCCACGCCTTGATCGAACGACTGGGGTTGTTCGGTGAGCATCTGGAGGGCGCCGTGGTCAGCGACAGCGCCGCGCTTTACGGGCACGCCGCCTGTTACTACCACCGCGCGGATCTTTTACCGGCACTGCAAAGCAACGAAACCCTGCGCGAGCGGTTTTTCGGCGGCGCGCGCAAGCCGATTTTCACCAGCAGCAGTGCCGACAATCATCTGGTGACCTTCGCCGAAGTCATGGCCATGTACCTGCTGGTCTGGTCGCCGACGCCCTGGACCTTGATCGCGCCAAAAACGCCGAAACTGATCAAGGAACGGCGCGAGCGTTATGCCCTGGAACAGACGCGCATCGACGCGTTCAAGGCCGGCCTGGACAAGGTCGCGCGAGCGCTGGCGCACGTGCCGACGCTGATGATTTTCGACGACCATGACATTACCGACGACTGGAATCTTTCCGCGCAATGGGAGGAAACGGCCTACGGCCATCCGTTTTCCCGGCGCATCATCGGCAATGCGCTGCTTGCCTACATGCTATGCCAGGGCTGGGGCAACAATCCGGATGCCTTCGCCGCCGTGCTGGAAAAAACCCGTCTGCTGAGCGCCACCGGCCATGACCGCTACCTCGACAGCGATGTCCAGGACGATTTGATCAATGAACTGCTGCGCTTCCAGCACTGGCATTACGTGCTGCCCACCACGCCGGCCATGGTGGTGCTCGATACCCGTACCCGGCGCTGGCGCAGCGAGATGACCCTCAAACAACCGTCGGGCCTGCTGGACTGGGAAGCCCTCAGCGAACTGCAGCAGGAACTGTTGGATCACCCCTCGGCGATCATCGTTTCGCCGGCGCCGATCTTCGGCGTCAAGCTGATCGAAACCGTACAACGGGTGTTCAGCTGGCTAGGTTATCCACTGCTGGTGGACGCCGAGAACTGGATGGCCCATCGCGGCGCGGCCCAGGTGATCCTGAACATTTTCCGGCACTCGCGCACGCCGGGTAACTACGTGGTGCTGTCCGGCGATGTGCATTACTCCTTCGTCTACGAAGTGCTGATCCGCCACCGCAAGGCCGGCCCGCGCATCTGGCAGATCACCAGCAGCGGGATCAAGAACGAGTTCCCGCCGGCCCTGCTGGAGTGGTTCGACCGCCTCAATCGCTGGCTGTATTCACCGCGTTCGCCGCTGAACTGGCTGACCAAGCGTCGGCGCATGCGCATCGTGCCGCACGTCCCCGAACACGCCGAAGCGGGTGAGCGGCTGTGGAATTCGGCGGGGATCGGCCAGGTGTACTTCAATGAACAAGGGCAGCCACGGGATATTTTTCAGCACAACGCCGATGGCTCGCCGAAGACGCGGATGGTGGCGCCTGAAGTTGATGACTGAGGGCTGGACCGAAACCTGTGGGAGATTCTATGGTTGGGGGGGAAGCCTCTGGGCATGAAGGCAGCCTGGTTTCGCGGATGTACTCGTTTCCCTGTAGGAGCAAAGCTTGCTCGCGATGGAGGTCCGAACAACGCGATCATTCAGACCGGGCGCGTTATCGTTCACGACCATCGCGAGCATGCTCGCTCCTACAGTTGATCGGTGTCGCTCATGGACCTCACCCGAACTCTGATCATCGGTAACTCTGGCTCTGGCAAGAGCTGGCTGGCGCAACGGCTGGCTGAGCGATTGCAGGTGCCATGGACCGATCTCGACCGCATTCAATGGCTGTCCGACGAACACAGCATCGCCCGCCCCCGCGCCGAAGCCTTGGCCATGGCGCGAATCGCGGCCGAGCAAGAGCGCTGGGTGATCGAAGGGGTTTATGGCTGGATCGCCAGTGAACTCCTGCACCGGACGACTGCGCTGATCTGGTTGAGCGTTACAGACGAGGCTTGCGTCGCCAATATTCGCCAGCGTGAAGCCAACGACGACGAACGCCTGATCGCCCTGCTGGAGTGGGCGGGTAGTTATCGCAAGCGTGATGGGTCCAGCGGGTATACGGCCCATCAGCGGCTATTCGAAGGGTTTTCCGGTTGCAGAATTCAACTGATGGATCGGACTGAAATCACCGATTTCGCCAGTTCCGATTGATTTATCCTCACGGTGCTTTTTCAGATAAGGACTACACCGTTCTCGGAAACGTCCCGAGGAGGTTTCGACGATACTCAGGAGAAGCGTTGATGCGCCAATTGCACAACGACCATTCGGAGATATCGCCTTGTCAATCTGTACTCATTTCTGTACGGTCATTGCATCGAGCGAGGATTTCACTATGCACACCATCAATTACACCACCGCACGCGCGCACCTGGCTGAAACCATGGATCGCGTCAACGAAGACCGCACCCCACTGCTGGTCACCCGCCAGAAAGGCGAACCGGTGGTGATGATGTCGCTGGCGGAATACAACGCCCTCGAAGAGACCGCCTACCTGCTCCGTTCCCCTGCCAATGCCGAACGCTTGATCAAATCGATTAGCAACCTGCGCGCCGGGAAAACCAAATCTCGGCAACTCATTGAAGAATGAATATCGAGTTCACTCCTGAAGGTTGGGACGATTACCTTTGGTTTCAGCAAAACGATAAGGCAGGACTCAAACGCATTAACCTGCTGATCAAAGCCATCCTGCGTGAACCGTTCGAGGGTCTCGGAAAACCAGAACCGCTCAAACACAATTTAAGCGGCTTCTGGTCGCGCCGTATAACGGCTGAACATCGCTTGGTCTACACAATCGAAGACGGTGAGTTACGCGTTGTCATGTGCAGATACCACTACTGAACTCACCCCCCTGACAATCATCTCCACCTCCCGCTCATCAATCGTCAGTGGCGGCAACAAGCGAATGGTTTGCCCCCGCGTCACGTTGATCAGCAAACCATGATCCCGGGCGGCGATCAGGCTCAGGTCGCGGATCGGTTGCTTGAGTTCAATGCCGATCATCAAGCCCTTGCCACGGATCGCCAGGACATTAGGTTCGTCCGCCAATTCCATGCGCAACCTGTTCATCAGGCGTTCGCCCTGTAGCCGGGCATTTTCCAGCAAGCCTTGTTCCTCGATGATGTCCAGCACCGTGCAACCGACCCGACAGGCCAGCGGGTTGCCGCCGAACGTGCTGCCGTGGCTGCCGGGGGTAAAGAGTTCGGCGGCTTTGCCACGGGCCAGGCAGGCGCCAATCGGCACGCCGTTGCCCAGGCCTTTGGCCAACGTCATGACATCCGGGACGATGCCTTCGTGCTGGAAGGCGAACCACTGCCCGGTACGGCCGATGCCGGTCTGGATTTCGTCGAGCATCAACAACCAGGAGCGCTGGTTGCAGAGTTCGCGCACGGCTTTCAGGTAACCGGGTGGGGCCAGTTGCACACCGCTTTCGCCCTGGGTCGGCTCCATCAGGATCGCCACGATGCGCGAGCCGTGATCCTGGCGCACCTTGTCCAACGCCTTGAGGTCGCCGAAGGGCACTTTGACGAAATCCCCCGGCAACTTGCTGAAACCCAGGCGCACCGCCGGGCCATCGCTGGCGGACAGGGTGCCGAGGGTGCGGCCATGGAAAGCGTTCTCCATGACCACCACCAACGGTTGCTCGATGCCTTTGTGCCAGCCATGCAGCCGGGCGATTTTCAGCGCCGTTTCATTGGCCTCGGCCCCGGAGTTGTTGAAGAACGCCCGGTCCATGCCCGCAAGTTGGGTCAGCTGGCGGGCCAGCCGTTGCTGCCAGTCGATGCTGTAGAGGTTGGATGTGTGCAGCAACAGTGCGGCCTGTTCGCTGATGGCCGCGACGATTTTCGGGTGCGAGTGCCCGACGTTGGTCACCGCCACCCCGGCCACTGCGTCCAGGTATTCACGACCGGCCTGGTCCCACAGGCGCGTGCCCAGGCCCTTGTTGAAACTCAAGGCCAAGGGTTGGTAAGTGCTCATCAGGCAGGCGGCGGTCATGACATCTGGCTCCATCAAGGGTCGGTGTTTTTGCAGTATGGTTAGCCACCTGAGCTGGATAAATACTGCAATACTTCAATCATTTTAAAGTCGAGCTTGATAATGGATCTGTTCCAGGCCATGACCGTCTACGTCAAAGTGGTGGAAGCCGGCAGCATGACGGGCGCCGCATCGCAGTGCAAAATGTCCACGACCATGGTCGGCAATCACCTCAAGGCCCTTGAGCAGCGACTCGGTGTGCGCTTGCTCAACCGCACGACCCGGCGTCAGCGGCTGACCGAATTCGGCACTGCGTATTACCAGCGCTGCCTCGAAGTGTTGGGGCTGGTGGCGGATTCCGAACGCCTGGCCGAGCAAGCGGTCGATGAACCCAGCGGCACCCTGCGCATCTCGGCGCCCTTGACCTTCGGCACCGAAAAACTGGCGCCAGCCCTGAGCGAATTTGCCCTGCTCTACCCCCGGGTAAAACTCGACGTGATGCTCACCAACCGTCGTCCGGATATGCTCGAAAACGGTCTGGACGTGGCCTTTCGCCTGGGCGCCCTTGAGTCGACCAATTTGATTGCCCGCCCTCTCGTCAACTACACCCTGACCATGTGCGCATCCCCGGCATACGTGGCACGGCGCGGCGCGCCGCAGAAACCTGAAGACCTGCGCCACCACGATTGCCTGTCCTTCGCCTATCCGGCCGGCGATGACTGGCACTCGGTGGAAAAGGAATGGCGCCTGGCCGGCCCCGAAGGCGAGGTCTCGGTGGCGGTCAGCGGACCGATGCTGATCAACAGCTCGGCGGGGCTGCATCAGGCGGCGCGAACCGGGATGGGTATCGTGATGTTGCCCGATGTCCTGGTAGAGCAAGACATCCAGGACGGCAAACTGCTGGGCTTGATGCCCGGGTTCAACCCGCCGAGCCGGCCAATGAACCTGATGTATGCCCAGGATCGCTACCGCTTGCCGAAATTGCGGCGTTTCGTCGACTTCGCCGTGCAGATATGGGGCAAGCAGTAAGCATGTGATCTGCGGATAACGGCCGTCACATCCCCGCCTTCACCAGCACCGGTTTTTCCTGATAGCGGTCCGGGTACAGCTGCTTGAGCTGCGCCACCTTCGGCAAGTCGTTGATCACGATGTAGGGATAGGTCGGGTGCTCGGTCAGAAAGTCCTGGTGTTCTTCTTCGGCCGGGTAAAAACCGTTGAAGCTTTCCAGCTTGGTCACTATCGGCTTATCGAACGAATGCGCGGCGTCGAGCTGGGCAATGTAGGCCTGGGCGACCCGTTGCTGTTCGCTGCTTTTGGTAAAGATCGCCGAGCGGTATTGGGTGCCGGTGTCCGGCCCCTGGCGGTTGAGTTCGGTCGGGTTGTGCGCCACGGAAAAGTAGATCTGCAGCAAGGTGCCGTAGCTGACCTGGCTCGGGTCGAAGGTCACCTCCACCGATTCCGCATGACCGGTATCGCCACCGCTGACGCGTTCGTACTGCGCCGTATTGGCTGCACCACCGGCGTAACCGGAGACGGCGTTTTTCACGCCTTTGACATGCTGGAACACCCCTTGCACACCCCAGAAGCAACCACCGGCGAACACAGCGGTTTCGCTGCGGGCCTGGGTGGTTTCGTCGAGGGCCGGTGGTGGAAGGAGAACGGCTTCTTCAGCCCCGCCAAAGGAAAACGCCGAGCATTGGCCGATGATGCCGGAAGCGGCCAGCCCCAACAGGGTACGGCGCCAGGTGAAAAAATTTTTCATGTCACAGACTCCAGAGAAATTCAGACGGTCTTGGGCTCAAACTTCAGCGCCAGGCCGTTCATGCAATAGCGCAATCCGGTCGGTTTCGGCCCGTCATCGAAGACGTGGCCCAAATGCCCGCCGCAACGCCGGCAGTGCACCTCTTCGCGCACCACACCGTAGGAACGGTCCTGGCGGGTCGCCACGGCCTTGTCCAGCGGCGCCCAGAAACTCGGCCAGCCGGTGTGGCTGTCGAACTTGGTCGCCGAAGAGAACAGCGGCAATTGGCACCCGGCACAGGCGAACGTGCCGTCGCGGTGCTCGTTGTTCAGCGGGCTGCTGTAGGCCCGTTCAGTCCCTTCTTCGCGGAGGATTTCATATTGTTCGTCGCTAAGGATGGCGTGCCATTCGCTGTCGCTGTGAGTCACTTCGAACGCCTCGGCCGCGCTGGCGTCACTGATCAGCGCAGTGTCCGTGGAGAATCTCGGCAACAGGCCGATAGCCAGGGCCGCAACGCCCAGGCCGCCGCTGGCGAAAAGGAATTGCCGGCGTGAAAAGCGTGGTGAAAGCATGGCCGTCTCCAAAAATTCCAGGGGTCTTTCATGGAGCACAGCCTAGTCTTGGCTTGATCGCCAAATCCTCACGGGAAGTTAAACAATTCGTGATAACTCGGGCCATGAAAAACCCGCACAATGCCAATGCCAATTCCAACGCCACTGTAGGAGCGAGCATGCTCGCGATGGAGGCCAACGATGACGCGGGGTGCCTGGCGCCCCGCGGCGCTCTCAGGTTTCTCGCGAGCATGCTCGCTCCTACAGTGGCAATAGTGGCAATAGGGCAATACGCACAATGCGCAGAAGGATTGAGCTGGATGGAACAGACCAAACGCGTCCTCGTGGTCGAGGACGACCTGCATATCGCCGACCTTATCTGCCTGCACCTGCGTGACGAGCAGTTCGAGGTGGTGCACAGCGCCGATGGCACTGAAGGCATGCGTCTGCTGCAACAGGGCAACTGGGATGCGCTGATCCTCGACCTGATGCTGCCCGGTGTCGACGGCCTGGAAATCTGCCGCCGGGCCCGCGCCATGGCCCGCTACACACCGATCATCATCACCAGTGCGCGCTCCAGTGAAGTGCACCGGATTCTCGGCCTGGAACTCGGTGCCGACGATTACCTGGCCAAGCCGTTTTCCATGCTCGAACTGGTGGCCCGGGTCAAAGCATTGCTGCGCCGGGTGGATGCCATGGCACGCAACCTGAAGATGGACGCCGGCAGCCTGCTCACCGACGGCCTGGCCATCGACCCGATCACCCGCGAAGTGTCCCTCGACGGCCGTCGACTGGACCTCACGCCCCGGGAGTTCGACTTGCTGTACTTTTTCGCCCGCCAGCCGGGCAAGGTGTTTTCGCGCATGGACCTGCTCAACGCCGTCTGGGGTTACAGCCACGAAGGCTACGAGCACACCGTCAACACCCACATCAATCGCTTGCGCGCCAAGATCGAAGCCGACCCGGCGCAACCGGCGCGCATCCTCACGGTCTGGGGTCGCGGCTATAAATTCGCCACCGGGGAGGAACCGCAGCCATGAGGCTGACCCTGACGCAGCGCCTGTCCCTGGTGTTCGCCGTGCTGCTGCTGGTGTGCTGCGGCACCTCGGCGTGGCTGCAGGTGCGCTCCAACCAGATGCATGAACAGGAAGTGGTGCAAGGGTTGTCCCGGGACCTGGCGCAACACATTGCCCGCGACACGGTGCTGATGGACACCCAGGGCCTGATGCCCGATGCCGTGCGTGATCTGTTCAGCAAGCTGATGCAGGTCAACCCCAGTGTCGAGGTGTACCTGCTGGACACCGAGGGCAAGATTGTCGGCAGTGCCGCGCCCGAAGGCCGGATTCGGCGCGAGCGCGTCGACCTGGCGCCAATCCAGCGTCTGCTCCGGGGCGATGCTTTGCCGATTGCCGGTGATGATCCGCGCAGTGTCGATGCGCGCAAGGTGTTCAGCGCTGCACCGCTGAAGGTTGATGGCAAGCCGGCGGGTTATCTCTATGTGGTACTGCTGGGTGAAGACCATGATCGCCTGGCCGAGCGCGGCGCCACCAGCGCTGCGCTCAATACCGCCCTGCTGTCCATCGCACTGGTCGCGCTGCTGTGCCTGATTGCCGGTCTCACCGCGTTTGCGCTGATCACCCGGCCATTGCGTCGCCTCACCGAAACCGTCAGCCAGTTCGACATCGATGGCGTCCCGGTCTCGCCGGCCCTGCCCGTCACCGTGGAAAAAGCCGCCAGTCACGACGAAATCGCTGTGCTCGATGCCGCGTTCCGGCAGATGCAGGCGCGCCTGGGCGAACAATGGCGCTCGTTGACCCGCCAGGACCAGGAGCGCCGCGAACTGGTGGCGAACATCTCCCACGACCTGCGCACGCCGCTGGCCTCCTTGCACGGCTATCTGGAAACCCTGTCACTCAAGGACGCCACGCTGTCCGCCGCCGACCGCCGTCGCTACCTGGGCATCGCCCTGGATCAAAGCCGCAAGGTCGGCGGGCTGGCGCAGTCGCTGCTCGAACTGGTGCGACTGGAGCACGGCTTCGTGCAACCGGTGCTGGAGCGGTTTTCCCTGACCGACCTGGCCCAGGACATTTTCCAGAAATTCGAACTGACGGCCGAGGCGCGGCAGGTCGAATTGAAGGCCACCTTCGCCCCTAACGTTTCTGCAGTCTGCGCTGATCTGGGATTGATCGAGCGGGTGCTGACCAACCTGTTCGACAACGCATTGCGCCATACCCCGCCAGGTGGCGAGATCGAACTGGGCTTGCGTCCGCAAGGATCATTCATTGAAGTGACTGTCAGCGACACTGGCCCTGGTATCGCGCCCGAACTGCGCGAAGGGCTGTTTTTGCGGCCGTTCAATATTGGTGGCGCACGACGTGATGGCGGGTTGGGGTTGCGGATCGTGCACCGCATCCTGCAATTGCATGGGCTTGAGATTCAGTTGATCGACAGGCCGGGGCGTGGGGCGACGTTTGGTTTTTCCTTGCCGATCGATGAACAGACCGCTGCGGCATTGGCGGTGCGGTCGATGAATCTCAATACGCCGGGGCAGGCCTGACAGACTGTGGCGCGCCCCATCGCGGGCAAGCCTTGCTCCTACAAAGTCCGAGTCGCCTACAGATTATGCGAACAACTCGAAATCTGTAGGAGCAAGGCTTGCCCGCGATGGCGTCAGCTGACTCAACGAAGGGACTGGATCAGTCCCGATACCCCGGCGCCACCCGATCCAGCAATCTCAACAACGCCGCCCAGGCCAATTGCATGGCATCAGGGTCGCTCAACTCGCCGTCATCCAGCGGTCGCCCCGGCTCATTGAACTGGCGCTCGGTATGCGCGCAAACTTCTGCCGGCGGCAATACCAACTCACCAGCAGCCATGGCCGCCAACTGAATGTCGCAGGCCTTTTCCAGGTAGTACATGCGCATGAACGCCTGCCCTACCGACTCACCCACCGTCAGCAGGCCATGATTGCGCAGCATCAGCACCGACTTATCGCCCATGTCGGCCACCAGCCGTTGCTGCTCGCTCATGTCCAGGGCCACACCTTCGTAGTCGTGGTAGGCAACGCGCTCGTAGAACTCCATGGAAATCTGATTCACCGGCAACAACCCGCACTTGAGTGCGGCCACCGCACAACCGGATCGGGTGTGGGTATGCAGCACGCATTGCGCATCTTCCCGGGCTGCATGGATCGCGCTGTGAATCACAAAACCGGCCGGGTTCACCGGGTATGGCGACGGTTCCACAGCGTTGCCGTTGAGGTCGATTTTCACCAGGTTCGACGCAGTGATCTCATCGAACATCAGCCCGTAGGGGTTGATCAGAAAATGATGCTCCGGCCCCGGAATGCGCACCGAGATGTGGGTGAAGATCAAATCGGTCATGCGCAAATGCGCCACCAGTCGATAACAGGCGGCGAGTTCTTCGCGCAAACGTTGTTCGGTCGGATTCATGCGCTCGCCTTCACGGTGCAGGCCTCAAGCCCCTGGCCCAAGGCCTCCCAACCGTCAAAGCCACGACGGGCGATGAACACCAGCCGAGTGGTATCGGCGCCGGCTTCATCCGTCGCCGGCAGAAACTGACTGCGCGTGCCGACATGTTGCAGCCAGTGCGCCTTGTTGCCCTGCGCCAGTTTCACCAGCCCCTTGACCCGGAACACATCGCTGGGCAGCGCCTGCAACCAGCCGCGCAATCCTTCGGCATCAAGGGCCGCGTTGCTCTGCCACAACCAACTGCTGAACATTTCGCCGTGATCGCCATCGGATACCCGTGTCAGCGGTTTCACTGTGCGAGGTTCAAGCTCCAGATCGGTATCGAGCCACAGCGCATCCGGCAACTGCGCCTGCACGCTTTCATGCACTCGAGTCCTGAGCCCCAACGCCTCGCGCAATGCCTGCAACTGCGCCTCGTCGACCAGATCGGTCTTGTTCAACAGCAGCAAGTCGGCAGCGGCCACTTGTGCCCGCGCCAATCGTGCGTATTCACCTTCCAATTGCAAATGACGGGTGGCATCGACCACCGTGATCACCATGTCCAGTTGCATCTGGCTGCGCAATTGCGGGTAGGCCAGGGTCTGCACGATGCGCTGTGGATCGGACACCCCGCTGCACTCGATGACAATGCGCTCCAGCCGCGGCTGCAATTGAGCCAGGCTGCCGAGTTGGGCCAGCAGGTCTTCCTGCACGGTGCAGCAGATGCAGCCGTTTTGCAGGCTGTACACGGCGTCGGTCACCTCGGAAACGATGGCGGCATCAATGTTGAGCTCGCCGAAATCGTTGACGATCACCGCCAGGCGGCTACCTTCGGCACGGCGCACCATGCGGTTGAGCAAAGTGGTTTTACCGGCGCCCAGAAAGCCCGAAACGACGGTTACGGCGATACGTGGCGTGGTCATTGCGCCTTGCCCTCCAGCACCGGTGGTTCGCCCTGCCAAACCGCCTTGAGGCCAACGGCCTCCAGTGTCGAATGACGGTCGTAGACCAGTTGCCCTTCGACGAAGGTCAGCAGCACCTGGGTCTTGTGGATGTAGTTGCGCGCAGGTAAAGCGAACAGGTCACGGTCGATCACGATCAGGTCCGCCGACTTGCCCACTTGCAGACTGCCGGTGCTGTGCTCCAGGCCCATGGCCACGGCGCCGTTGCTGGTGATCACGGTCAGCGCCTGTTCGAGGCTGATCGGGTCACCGAAGCAGGCCGGGTCGTCGTTCCACGGGTTCTGCCGGGTGATCATGGTTTCCAGCGCCAGCCACGGGTCGATGGACGCCACCGGCCAGTCGGTGCCCATCACGGCGGTGCCACCCGCGGCGAGCACGCCCTTGAAGTCGTAGATGCGCTTGAGCCGTTCCTGGCCGTAACCGGAACGCGCACCGCTGGCGAACGGTGTCGGGTACCAGGCTGCCGGGGAAAATTCGGCGATGACATTCAGTTCCTTGAAGCGCGGCAGGTTGCCCGGGTGCAGCAAGGTGCTGTGGGCGCACTGGTGACGCACACCGCTGAAACCGTTGCGCCGACGCGCCTCGGCCACCGCGTCGAGGAACACGTCGGACGCGCCGTCGCCGGTGCAGTGGGCGATGACGCGAATGCCCTTGCGGTCCATGTCCACCACCATGTCGGTGATGTGCTCCGGGGTCAGGTTGAGCTTGCCGCGCCAGCTCGATTCCTGCGGCCATGGGGTCAGCAGGTACGAAGACTTTGGCTCCACGGTGCCGTCGAAGTGGAACTTCACCGCGTTGGCACTCAGGCGTGCGCTGCGATAGTAGTGACGCTCGCCCGCCAGCAGTTCCCAGCGACGACGTACCGGGAAGATGTCGTCCTGCCAACTGATCGCCGCTTCGATGCGCACGGTCAGTTCACCGCTGTCATCCAGTTCCTTCAGGGCCTGCAAGCGCTGTTCGCAGACGTGCACGTACTTGCTCGCCGTCACCCCGCGCGAGCTCTGGAAGTGCACGCCATCGCGATAGGCACGACGCAGCACGCTGACCGGTGTCGGCGGCATGGCGGCGTGGATCATCGCGTAAGCGCCGTCGATCATCAGGCCGGTGGGTTCGCCGGTCAGTTCGTCACGCTCGAAATAACCGTTGCGCGGATCTGAGGTGTGGCGGTCGATACCGGCCAGTTCCAAAGCCTTGGAGTTGACCATCATGGTGCCCCACATGCGGTCGAGCAGCGCCACGGGACGGTCGGGCATGACGCTGTCGAGCCAGGCACGACCCGGGGTCAGGCCGGCTTCGCGGAAGGTGTAGCGCACCCAATATTGCCCGTAGATCCAGCCGTCGCCCGGATGACTGTCGGCATAGGCCAGGATGCTTTCGCGCAGTTGCTCGGGCGTCGGGTCTTCGATGCCGACATCCAGGTCGTCGCTGTAGCGCGGCGCCAGCGCCAGGTCGGGATGGGTGTGCATGTCGTGCAGGCCGGGCATGCAGAACGCGCCTTGCAGGTCATGCACACGGGTGTTCGGGCCCTTGAACATTTCGATCTGGCTGAGGCCGGCGACACCGATCAACTTGCCATCGCGAATCGCCACCGCCTCTGCCCATGGGTTGGCAGGGTCCTGGGTGTAGATGCGACCGTTGGCGAGGATCAGGTCGGCGTAGGTCCCCTGCACGGAATGGGTAGAGGAAAAGTTATCGGACTCAGCCATGTAAGCCACCTTTGAGTTCAGGGAGATTGAAAGGTCCACCGCGCGTTGTGCGTGCCGGGGACCTGAAAAAATTGTTGTTGTTTTAGTCGGCAAGAAAGGTCGCGGCATCCACCTCGATCATCACCGGTTCGACGCTGTTGCCCAGTCGACCCAACAGCTCGCGCAGGCTTTGCAGATTGCTCGCCCGGTGATGAGTGATGTGGCAGCTTTGAGCCAGGGCGGCGAAGTCCGGCGTGAGGATGTCCACCCCCAGCAACGGCACCGCCTTGACGTTCATGTAGTCGCGGATTTCGGCGTAGCTGCTGTTGTTCCACAGCAGCAGGATCACGCCGACGCCCGCTTCCTTGGCGGCGATCAGTTCGGCGCTGGAAAACTGCAAGCCACCGTCTCCGACCAATGCCACCACCGGGCGCGAGGGTTGCGCGAGCTTGGCGCCGATGGCGGCGGGCAAACCGTAGCCGAGGGTGCCGTAGCCGCTACCGGCGTTGAACCAGCTGTTGGGTGTAGGCGCCCGGTAGCCCAGGGCGCCCTGGTACACCGGCTGGGTCGAATCACCGACGATCAGCGGTTGTGGCAAGTGATCGCGCAGCGTATCGAGCAACGCTTGCATGCGACTCTGCTTCGCCGTCCAGCCAGCCTGTTCGAGGGCATTGACCCGACGCACCCGTTCAGCGGCCCAGGCGTCATCGGCCTGGCGTTTCGGCAGTTGCTCGAGTAACGCGAGCAAGCCTTGTTCGGCGTCACCCAACAAGCCGATCGTAGCCGCTTGGACGCCGAGTATTTGCAGCGGATCGATGTCCAGGCGAATCAGCGGCGCCTTGAACTGCAATGGGCCAAGCCCGAAAAAGTCGTAGTCAGTTTCCCCAAGCTCAGTGCCGACAGCCAGCACCACGTCGGCCTCGGCGAACAGCTCGCGGCCGTGGGCCGAGGACTGCACACCGTCGAGCAATAACGGATGCTCGGGGGCCAGCAAGCCACGGGCGTTGGTGGTCAATGCCACGGGTGCCTGCAGACGTTCGGCGAGCGCGGTCAGGGCCTCGGTAGCCCGGCGCGCGCCACCACCGGCGAGGATCAATGGACGCTTGGCGCACTGGATCAATTCGACGGCAGTGGCGATGGCCTCCGGTGCCGGAGCCGGTGCTGCCGGCAACGCCCGCGGGCGCAAGTCCAGGCCATCGGCAGACATTTCCAGCACGTCCAGCGGAATCTCGATGTGCACCGGTCGTGGCCGCGTGCAGCCGAACAAGGCGAAAGCCCGCGCCAGCACTTCCGGCAATTGCGCCGGGTGCTGCAGGGTATGGCTGAAGGCGCAGACTCCGGCCACCAGTGCGCGCTGATCCGGCAACTCATGCAGGTGACCGTGGCCCAGGCGCAAGTGTTCGCGACGGTTGCAGGTGGAGATCACCAGCATCGGTACCGAGTCCGCATAAGCCTGGCCCATGGCGGTGATGATGTTGGTCATGCCGGGCCCGGTGATGATGAAACACACCCCCGGCTTGCCGCTGGCACGGGCATAACCGTCGGCCATGAACCCGGCGCCCTGTTCGTGGCGCGGGCTGACGTGTTTCAGCTTGCTGCCGTGCAAGCCGCGATACAGCTCGACGGTGTGTACGCCGGGAATGCCGAAGACGGTGTCGACGCCATAGCCTTCCAGCAACTGAACGAGCGCCTGGGCACAACGGGTCATGCAGCACCTCTTTTGATGATGGGCCAAGCGACCCAATGACAATTGGCGCTAGTATTGTTGAATCAACCGATACAACAATCGATTTTTTTTGGCCTGACTGTTCGATTTCCATCACCATACGTGCCCCTCACCACCACAACGGGATTGACCCATGCGATTTCCTTCGATGACCGCCCTTCGCGCGCTGGATGCGGTCGCCCGCCTGGGCAGCGTGTCGGTGGCGGCCCGTGAGCTGAACCTGACCCGCAGCGCCATC
The DNA here is from genome assembly GCF_059716155.1 of Pseudomonas sp. LBUM1649. Lineage (NCBI taxonomy): Bacteria > Pseudomonadati > Pseudomonadota > Gammaproteobacteria > Pseudomonadales > Pseudomonadaceae > Pseudomonas > Pseudomonas sp. LBUM1649. Next base: position 1,046,215 of record NZ_CP166807.1, on the reverse strand, counting down.
AGCCACCAGATCAGCAAGCTTGAGGAATGTGTCGGCTTCGCCCTCACCGAGCGCATTGGCCGGGGCATCGGCCTGACTTATCAGGGCGAACGTTATGCCCGGGAGGTGCACGGGATCTTGTTGAACCTGCTCGATGCCGGGCAGTTGGTCGACGACCAGGAGATCTCCGGTCGGCTGTGCGTCAGTTGCGCACCGGGGTTTGCCACCTATTGGCTGTGCCACCACATTGGCGCGTTCCTGCGCCAGTATCCGCAGGTGCAATTGCAGCTGATTTCCCCCCGCACACCGGACGACATCAGCAACCCCGGCGCCGACCTGTTCATCGCCTACGGGATTGGCGACTGGCCGGAAATGGTCGTCGAAGAGATCGTCGCGTTGCGCTTCTTCCCGGTGTGCAGCCCGCGTCTGATCAACGCGCTGAGCGGTCTGAAAAGCCCGCATGAACTGAGCAACTACCCGCTGCTGCACATGACGGATTACTCGGACTGGCGCGTCTGGCTGACCGCCGCCGGGGCTTCGGGGGTCAATGCGGTGAGCGGCATTCTGTTCTCCGATGCGCACTGCGCGCAATCGGCCTGCATTGCCGGCCAGGGCATCGCGATCGGCGACAACCTGATCAGCGGCGATGCCTTGTCCAAGGGTCTGCTGGTACGCCCCTTCGACATCACCATTGACCTGCACCGTGGCTATTACCTCGCCGCCGATCCGCAAAAGGCCGAGCGCGCGGTGGTCCAGGCCTTCAGCAACTGGGTCAAGACGCAGCTGCAATCATCCCACCAGACCTGGCAGGACACCCTGTAAAACCCGCGATGCATTCTTGTGGGCGCCACCTTTGTGGCGAGGGGATTTATCCCCGCTGGGTGGCGAAGCCGCCCCAAAATCTGCCACCCCGTTCTAACAGGTACACCGCGTTATCTGGTTTTGGGGCCGCTTCGCGGCCCATCGGGGATAAATCCCCTCGCCACAAGGCACGCTCCGCCAGCTGAAAATTGGGTAAAAAAACTAACCAATACGGGCAAAATAATTCCATTGATGTAGCGATATTTTTAACAATAATACGGCCAAAGCCCATTTCGGATTTGCATCCGTCCTCGTACGTCTTATGGGCAATAAAAAGAGGAACCTCATTGTGTCCAGCCGTTCAGCGATTCAGCTCAGCGCTCAAGGTATCAGCCAGTATTACGGCCGTTTCGCGGCGCTGGATAACGTCGACCTGGATGTTCGCCAAGGCGAATTCCTGACCCTGCTGGGTCCCTCCGGCTCGGGCAAAACCACTTTGCTGATGATCCTGGCCGGGTTCCTCAGCCCCACCTCGGGCAAGTTGATGGAGCAAGGCGTCGACATCATCAGGCGCTCCGCCGAGAAGCGGAACTACGGCATGGTGTTCCAGGGCTATGCACTATTCCCGCACATGAGCGTGACCGATAACGTCGCCTACCCGCTGCGCATCCGCAAAGTCGCGGCCGAAGAACGCAATCGCCGGGTCAAGCACATCCTTGAAGTGGTCGGCCTCGGCGCGCACATGCACAAGAAGCCCGCCGAGCTGTCCGGTGGCCAACAGCAGCGCGTGGCAATTGCCCGGGCGCTGGTGTTCGAACCGGAACTGTTGCTGCTCGATGAACCGCTGTCAGCCTTGGACAAGAACCTGCGCGAACAGCTGCAAACCGAATTGCAGCGCATCCACCGTCAGGTCGGCACCAGTTTTGTCTTCGTCACCCATGACCAGAACGAAGCCCTGGCGCTGTCCTCGCGCATCGCGATTTTCAACCACGGCAAGCTGACCCAGGTCGACACCCCGGAAAACATCTACAACCGCCCCGAGAGCCGCTTCGTCGCCGAGTTCCTGGGCAAGATGAACCTGTTCCCGCTGGACAACCTCACCCGCAACGGGCAAACCGCCAGCGGCCGCTGTGGCACCAGCGTGTTGCACGCCGTTGCACCGAACGCATTGAGCAATGCCCCGATCGTACTGGCCGTACGCCCCGAACACATGGAACTGCACAGCGATTGCCCGACCACGGAGGGCTACAACGTGATGCCCGCGCAGCTAACCGACAAGGTTTATCAAGGCTCCAGTACCCACCTGGCGCTGAAGGTCGGCGGCGATACATTGCCGATCAACCTGTCCGTGCCCGGCAATCATCCGGGGGCACTGATGCAAAGCGGTGCGCCGGTGTGGCTGAGCTGGCCGGTGCAGCAAAGCTTCCTGCTCCAGGCCTGATTCCCAAGAAATTGCGTCACAAAGCTCTCTTCCAATGACAACAAAAAGGCCGGTGCCCACGCAGGCATCCGCCGACTGAGGACTTGCCCATGCGCCAGGATCACCAACAAGACTGCATCGAAGTGCTTATCGAAAAAGCCCGTGGCGGTCAGATCAATCGTCGCACCTTCATCCAGGCCATGGGCCTGTTGGCGGCGGTACCGCTGGCGTTGCGCAGTGGCATCAGCTGGTCGGCCGACAAGCCGCTGGTAGTGGTCAACTGGGGCGGCGATGCCCTGAACGCGTTCCGTTCGGCGTGGACCGACACCTTCACCAAGAACACCGGCATTCAAGTGCGCATCGACGGCGCCGGCCCGACCGAGGGCGCGATCCGTTCGCAACTGGCCAGCGGTCAACCGAGCTGGGACGTTGTCGACGTCGAGAGCTACAGCGCCATCGTGCTGGGCCGAGAAAAGATTCTGCAGCCGCTGGACTACAACACCATCAAACGCGATCAGGTGGCCCCGGCGCTCAGCTCCGACTTCGGCATCGCCAGCTATCAGTTCAGCTACGTGATGGCCTGGGACAGCGAAAAATTCGGCGACAACGGCCCCAAGACCTGGGCCGATTTCTGGGACGTGAAGAAATTTCCCGGCAAACGCACCTTGTACAAATGGATGAACGGGATGCTCGAAGCAGCCCTGCTCGCCGACGGCGTTGCGCCTGAGCAGCTCTATCCGCTGGACGTGCCGCGGGCGATGAAAAAGATCGACGAGATCAAGCCTCACGTGCTGTCGTTCTGGAGCTCGGGCGCCGAGAGCCAGCAATTGATGGTCGACGGCGAAGTGTCGGTGGGTGCGATCTGGCACACCCGCGCCAAGCTGCTCAGCGAAGACACCGACAACCGCGTGCGCTGGAGCTTCGACAACGGCTTCATCAACTCCAGCAGTTGGGCTGTACTCAACGGCAACCCGGGCGGTACTCAGCCAACCATGCAGTTCATCCAGCAAGCATTGCAGCCCGAAGGCCAGCTCAAGCTGTTTGAACTGCTGGGCAACGGACCGTCCAACAGCGCCACGGAAAAGCTCATGTCGGCCAAGCAACTGGAAGCGAACTGCGCCTCCGAAGAAAACCTGAAAAAGCAGATCGCCCTCAATGCCCAGTGGTACGCCGATAACTACTCCAAAGCCCTGGAAGAGTATCTGACGCGGCTGTCCAAGTGAGCCATCGACCATGACTACGACCCTGACTTCAACCCTGACCACCCCCAAGCCGCGCTTCAGCTCGCCGGGCCTGGAGCGCGGCCTGCTGCTGTTTCCGCTGCCGGTGCTGTTGCTGGTCTTCTACGTGTTGCCGTTCCTCGGCGTGGTCGGCTGGAGCTTCTCGCTACCGACGCCTGGCATCGAGCAGTACCAGCGCATCGCCACGGATCCGGCGATCCACGAGATGCTCTGGCGCACCTTGCGCCTGTGCATGACAGTCAGTTGCCTGGCGTTGGTGACCGGTTACCTGCTGGCGTACTGCTGGGTGTTCAGCCCGCCGTTCTGGCAGCGGGTGGTGGAGATCTGCATCTTCATCCCGTTCTGGATTTCCGTGCTGGTGCGCGCCTTCGGCTGGTTGATCGCCCTGCGCAGCAATGGCGTGCTCAACGAAAGCCTGCTGGGCATGGGCCTGATCGATCAACCGCTGCAACTGAGCCGCAATGAAATCGGCGTGGTCATCGGCATGCTCCACGTGATGATCCCGTACGCGGTGTTCCCGCTGCTGTCGACCATGCGTCAACTGGACCAGCGCGTGCTCATGGCCTCGCGCGGCCTGGGTGCCGGTGCCTTGCGCACCTTCTGGCAAGTGCTGCTGCCGCAGACCCTGCCGGGCATCCTGGGCGCGTTCATCATGGTCTTCGTGTTCTGCCTGGGCTTCTTCATCACGCCGGTACTGTTGGGTGGCGGGCAAACGGTGATGATCGCCGAGTACGTGTTCCTGCAGATGTTCCAGACCAGCAACTGGGGCCTGGGTGCGGCACTGAGCGTGGTGCTGCTGGCCCTGGTCAGCGCATTGATCTGGGTTCTGTTGAAAATGACCCGCGTGAACCGACTGGTAGGCTGAGATCACTATGAATACCCATCGTACAAGCCTGAGTACCCGCCTGCTGGCCGTGGTCGCCATGGCCTTCATGCTGTTCCCGCTGCTGACGGTCATCCCGGTGTCGTTCACCAGCAAGCGCTTCCTGTCGATGCCGCAAGGCAATTGGTCGCTGCGTCACTACGAAGCGCTGGTGAGCAACCCTGACTGGTTCCATGCCATCAGCCAGAGCCTGACCATCGCCTTCGCCACGAGCATTATCGCGACCTTGCTGGCCGCCAGTTTCAGCCTCGGCATCTGGTATATGCGCTCCAAATGGGCCACGGCGCTGATCGGTCTGGTCCTGTTGCCGATGGCGATCCCCCCGGTGATTTCCGCGCTGGTGCTGTACTTCATGGAAACCAGGCTCGGCCGCTTCGCACCCGGCATGGGCTACGACACCCTGACCGGGGTGGTGATCGCCCACGTGATCATGGTGGTGCCATACGGCGTGGTGACGATGCTGGTTGCCCTCAGCCAGATCGACCGACGCATCGAACTGGCCTCGCGCAACCTCGGCGCCAGCCTGATGCAGACCACGTTCATGGTGATCCTGCCGAACCTGAAACTGGGCCTGGCCTCCACCGCCCTGCTGGGTTTCGCCCTGTCGTGGGAAGAAGTGGCGGTGACGCTGTTCATCACCAGCGTCAACGTCGACACCCTGCCGAAACGCATCTGGAGCGGTTTGCGCGATAACGTTGATCCGAGTGTCGCGGCGATTTCGGTGCTGTTGATCAGCCTGACGTTGCTGGTGCTGATTGGTCGGTTGGTGGTTCAGCATCTGGCGGATAAACGGGCGCAAAAGCTGCAGCATTCCTGAGCACGCCTCAACAGAAAGCCTCGCTTCGTCATGAACGCGGGGCTTTTTGCATCCTCTGTAGGAGCGAGCATGCTCGCGATGGACGTCAACGATAACGCTGGCGGCCTGACACCCCGCGGTGTTCTGTCGTCCATCGCGAGCATGCTCGCTCCTACAGAAATGCAAAAAATTGACCAGCAGCCTGTTCATCCGTGACAACGTCGCCTTGGTCCAATAGATTAGGCGGCCTGAAAAGGCCCTCGCGCTTTCTCGCCTCTATTCAAGTTCAATGAAGTAGTGAAATTTCAATGTCCGATTCCAACACCGCTGAATCCGTAGTCACCTTGTCGTCCAAAGCGGAATACGAAAACTCCATCAATCTTTCACAGCATGTGACTCAGGCCAAGACCATCAGCGAGATGGTCCTGGACGCTTTTCAATCCACCCGCGAAAGCGAGCAGATCCGCGAGCTGCGCGCCGCGATCCGCCAGGCCCACGACAGCTTCGACGACGATAAAGCCTACGAACTGATGGGTGAGCTCAAGCAACTCAAGGACGCCGAGGCCGCCGACATCGCCGCCCTGGAAGACCTGAGCAGCAAGTTCCCGATCAGCCGCATCCTGTCCAGCTTCAAGGACGATCCGGCGTTCCAGGAAATCGTCTACGGCCTGGCCCTGAAGGTACTGAACCAGACCCACCAGGCCATCAGCAACCCGAGCGGCGGCAAGAGCAAAGCCGCCAAGGCGAAAAAAGACGTCGAAGTGTTCACCATCAGCAAGGACGGCATCAGCGTCACCTTGCCGTTGCGCACCCCACGCTCACGCCTGAGCGTCGACCGTGAAGCCCTGGAGTTCCTCGGTTTCACCTTCGTTGGCGAAGGCGACGAGGCAGAGCTGCAAAGCGAGACGTTCGTTGACAACCAAGGCGCCGAACAAGCGGTCAACCGCAAGAACATCATCACCGCCCTGCAACAGCAGACCGCGTTCGACGGCTATAGCATCGCCGCCCAGTAAGACCCGCCAGCGCCCCCAGAGCCCCGCCCCCGTGCGGGGTTTTTTATTGCCCGCGATTCCAGCGAAACCGCGTTTAGTGTTCCAGTATCAAGGCCGGAGAAACACTTCCCTTCACCCATCTGCACCACGGGTCCGCCTGCGGGGAGCGTCAACTCACTTTCCAGCCCAAGACCTCAGTGGTGCGACTGCTGAGGTCATCATGAACACGACTCCCCTGTACCGTCAGTTGGCCAACCACTACCTGGACGCGATCCGCAGCGGTACCCTGAAAACCGGCGAGCGCCTGCCCTCGATCCGCTTGATGATGGAAAAACACGCCGTGAGCCTGTCCACCGCCGTGCAGGTCTGCCGGGAGCTGGAAGACCATGGCGTGCTGGAAGCCCGCCCGCGCTCCGGCAACTACATTCGCCAGCCCGCGACCGTGCCCAGACCCACGCCGAGCGCCCTGCCCCCTGCGCTGGAGAGCGGGGTCTACGTGGGCATGAATGAAAAAGTTTCTTCGGTCCTGAAGGCCAGTCAGCGCGCCACGGTCAAGGTCAATTTCGCCAGCGCCTATTGCGCGCCGCAGCTCTATCCGCTGAAGACCTTGCAGGACAACATGATCAAAACCCTGCGCCATGACGAGTACCTGCTGGGTGTAACGGGCAAGACCAGCGGCACCAGTGCGCTGCGCAATGTCCTTGCCCGCCGGGCGCTGACCATGAAAGCCAACCTGACGGCCGAGCAGATCGTGATCACCCACGGCGCGAGCGAAGCGATCAACCTGGCCTTGCGAGCGGTGACCCGTCCCGGCGACATCGTGGCCGTAGAGTCGCCAACCTTCCATGGCCTGCTGCAAATTCTCGAAAGCCTGAACCTGCGCGTGCTGGAAGTAGCGGCCTCGATCCACGCGGGAATCAACCTGACGGCCCTTGAACACCTGCTGCAAGGCCCCGAGCGGATCAAGGCGCTGATCGTCATGCCCAACCTGCACAATCCGCTGGGCAGCATCATGCCCGAGGCCAACAAGGCGCGGCTGGTGCAATTGTGCGCCGAGCACGACACCGTGCTGATCGAAGACGACAGCTACGGTGACTTGGTGGACAGCGAGCAGCCGTTATCCATCCTCAAGCACTGGGATCGCACCGACAACGTGATCTACTGCGCCTCGCTGAACAAGACCCTGGCACCGGGCATGCGCCTGGGTTGGATCAGCGCCGGAAAATGGCACGACCGCGTGGAAATGCTCAAGCACACCCAGACTCGGGGTTGCGAGGTCTTGTCACAACTGGCGGTCAGTGCGTTCATGAAGACCCCGTCCTACGAGCGTTACCTGCGGCGGCTGAGGAAGATCCTTATGCAGCAGCGCCAGCAGATACGCACCGCCATCCTGTACCACTTCCCCCAGGGCACTCGCGTCACTGAGCCTCGGGGCGGCACGCTGTTATGGGTGGAACTGCCACCCGGGCATTCGTCGATGCGTTTGTTCCACGAGGCGTTGAAGATGGGTATACAGATTTTGCCTGGGGATATCTTTTCCAATTCCGCAGGGTTTGGTCATTGCGTGAGAATTGGGTGTGGCACGCCATTTTCGCCGCAGATTGAGCAGGCGTTGGCAACTCTGGGCCAGCTACTCAACCAGCCATAATCAGGTCCTGAAGCGCAGCGCGTGCTGCAAGCCCCTCCATTTCAATCACTGGAGGGCAATGCTGTTCACTTAAGCATGGGTTGTATATAAGAACTGGATTGGGGGGATATCCATTGCTGCGGTAACGGCCACTTAGGGTTTCGCTTTTACATCTATGGTTACCCCCTTTTCTGCAATACTGTTTTTGATGAGTGGTTGGCTTGCTTTCATCTATCCGGCGTCTGAGTGGGGGTGTAGCCCCGCGCCTCGATGAGAATCGATGCCCGACGATCCTTATTAGCGAGACGGCCTTTCAGCCGTGTAAAAGCCCAGGGTTGTCGTCAGGCCGGTTGGCCGTTCACGTCATCAGTTATCCAGCATCGCAAAACCAGGTGGGTGATGCTCGGGTGACAGCAGGGTCAGGCGTTCATCGCGCTTGGCCCTGCATCGAATTCAGTGTGGTGTGCCGCAATCGCCCAGGCGATCCTCGCCAGCTTGTTGGCCAGCGCGCAAACCACATGGTTGGAGTGATGGTGGGCCAATAGCTGCCGGACCCAGTCCGCCAGCCAGCCTTTCTGGCGGTCCAGATACCTCACGTAAACGCGGGCACACTGGACAAGCAGGCGTCGCTGGTTGCGATCGCCGCGCTTGCTGATGCCCAGCAGTACGGTTTTGCCGCCCGTGGAATGCTGCTTGGGCACCAGCCCGATCGAGGCTGAATAGTCTCGGCCGCATTTGAACTGTTTGCCATCGCCCAATTCGGCAGCCAGGACGGTGGAGGTGATCGGACCGACACACGGCATGGTCATCAAACGAGTCGCCAGATCATCTTCAGCGGCCTGGCACTCCACATCCTTGTCCAGCGATTTGATCTCCTCGTCCAAATGCTTGAAGTGTTGATACAGCCTCGTCAGAGTGTTTTTGAAGGGCTGAGCCATTGAGCTCGCTTCAAGCAGCGCCGAAAGAGATCGAATCGATTTGAGGCTCGGGGCCAGGCTGACGCCGACCTCCAGAAGAGCGGCGTGAATACGATTGACGGCCGCAGTGCGGTCCTTGATGAACGCATCACGTGTCGAGTTGAGCATGGCCAGCGCTTGCTGGGCTTGGTTTTTGACCGGCACAAAGCGCATCGTTGGGCGAGTAGCGGCCTCGCAAATCGCTTCGGCATCAGCGAAGTCGTTTTTGTTGCTTTTCACGTAAGGGCGCACGAGATGAGGGGCAATGAGCTTGGGTATATGCCCAAGCTTGGCCACCTCCTGTGCCATGAAATGGGCGCCACCACAGGCTTCCATCACGACGGTGCAGGGTTGGAGATTCATCAGGTACTGCATGAGTGCCGACCGGGTGAATTTTTTGCGGCAAACTTCATGACCACGATCATCCTGCGCATGCAGGTGAAAAGTGTGTTTTCCCAAATCGATGGCGGCGATAGATATTTCGTTCATGGCAACAGTCTCCGGTGAGCCCCCTGCGAAAGCTTAGTGGGCGATCGCAGGGGGCGGCGGGGGTAGCCATTTCATTAGCGAGTCGCTTGGAAGAGCCCTGTAGGAGCGAGCCTGCTCGCGATGGCGGTCAACGATGACGCGGGGAGCCTGACACCCCGCGGTGCTCTCAGGTTTTTCGCGAGCATGCTCGCTCCTATAGGGCCCGCCGCGATGGGCCATCCTTGGCCCAGCGCGGCTAAACCGGCATCCATGCCGGTTTGCCCACTGCGCAGAACCGGAACGAAGCCTCTCGATATAGGCAAGAAAATCAAAAGCCAAAGCAACGCGAGGCGGCCTGACAGCCGACCTGACTTTTACGGCTGTACCTGATCCCCTGTGGGAGCGAGCCTGCTCGCGATGGTCGTCAACGATAACGCGCCCTGTCTGGATGATCGCGTTGTCTGGACGTTCATCGCGAGCAGGCTCGCTCCCACAGGGGATCACGGACAAGCCTGCAATCAGGTCGGCTGTCAGGCCGCCTCGCTTTGGCTTTAGATTTGGGCGCCCCGTTAACCACGATGGCCGAACGCAGGCATTGCGCAGTGGGTAAACCGGCAGGACGCCGGTTTAGCCGCGCTGGGCCAGGGATGGCCCATCGCGGCGACCCACGGAGCAATGCCTTCGATACGGCATGCCGAGCCTAAGCGAGGCACCGAGTGGTGGGGCAAAGCCTTTTGGTTCCTTTTTGGCGTTTGAAAAAAGGGACTCGCTGTAAAAGCGAAATCCTAAGTGGCCGTTACCGCAGCAAAGGATATACACCCAATCCAAATATGCACCTGCAGCCCCCAACCTAAAGTGAACAGCATTAATCCCTGGAGGGGCTCATTGGCCATTTGTCAGTGGCTTGCACAATTCAGGAAGGATTCGAGTCTGGCCCTCTCCTGCTTAGTTCGCGTATCCGTCTCGTAGCGAGTTGGCCACGCGGTCCCCAGAATTTATCAGGCTCCAGAACGTAGAGTTTGCCCCATACCGCCAAAGTCCCGAGAACATCATTGAGTTTGGAACGGGTGACACCGTTTTCTACGTCTTGCCAATCATTGAGCAAAACTTGGTCTTCGTTCGCGGAATAACTGGGTGCATACGAAAGCAAGGCGCCGTTTCGAGGGGTCAAGTAGTATCGGGCATCAGGGACTTTATCCAAACGCAACATGTCTATTACTGCGCGAATCTCAGCATGCGCAATGAAATTGCGGTAAAGCGCCTTTTCATAATGACTGCTGAAGTTATGCGGGTTGTCGTCCAGCTTATAGATCTGCTGCACCCCCATTACCTCGTATCCGGCGGGATATTTATAGGATGCCGTGGGAACGCTGGCATTCATGATCCCGGAAAAGAGACGTCGGTAAGCCTCACCGAGCACCACGCTGGAGCCTGTATCGTCCAACGGCTGAACGGCTACAAAAGTGTTAGCAGCTTCGTTCCTCAGGATAGCCCCCAGATAGGCTTTGCCGTGAAAAACCCTTCTCTCGCGCCACTCCTGGCGCGCAGCATCGTCCGGGTGGAAGCACAGGGGCCCCAGTGGCAATCGTTCATTATTGGACACTACATACGATGACACTTGCCGGGGCTGCCAAGTGAAAATCGCACGCCCCAGGGAGGCCCATATCGGGCTGCTGACCAACACAGTGAGATAACCGGCAGCTATTACTTTGCGGATGTATTCAGCGGGGCTCCCATCCTCTTGCAGCGTCTTCACGTAGCCGAAGAGAGTTCCTGCGGAGTAAAGAAGTTGTCATACAGCCAGGCTTGCCTTGCAGGCCGTTGCGCTTCAACGGGTCGAGACCGATAGTAGATGCCGTCGATCCGGAAGTTTGAAGGCAGTTTCGCCCCTCCATTGGCGCGCTGGGGAAAAAGTTCGATCGGCGAAAAGCGCGGTGTAAGGGCGGTCACCGGGTCGGTGGCGACATACTCATCTTTGCCGACAGCCTTGAGGATGAACCCTACGCTGCCGTCATCGTATCTGGCACCGTCAAAGCCCAGTACAGCTGCGACTGCCTTGGACGACTGATCGAACACCTGCGTGCAGAAGGGTTGTTCCATGGGAGTGCTGGAGGTCGTCACAGGCGTGTTCAAGGCCCATTGCTCGTGAACCTGTCCTCTGCGTCCTCCCCACAGTTTATTTGGGAGAACAACGCTAAGGGTTCCCGCTTGCGCCAATTCGTGAATCGGTCCTTCAAAGTAAGCAAATGAATCCTTCGGACGTCCCTCGCTGATTTTTTTTGCTATCTGTGCTTCGGCGAGGGATCCGCTGGTTACATATTTAAGCAGACAGTTCTCAGCCCCTGATAAATAGTGAGCTGGAGCAAAAGCCCTATGCTGGATAATGAAGTACTTGTCAGCTTCGGAATAAAAAGTGAGGATCGCTGCAATAAAGTCGTCAGAGAACGACGGATTAGCCTCTTTTACCTTGGCAGTGTGAGCTGGGTGTGAATGATAAAAGGCGTAGCACTTGAAACCGGCAGGGTTGACGAAGTTGCCTTGCGCATCTGTCGACATTATCGTTTGATGATCAAATAATACGGTATCACTAGCGATAGGCCGGGTCGCATAGAACCGACCGTCTTCATGCTGAAGAATGGCCCCGCCATACTCCCGGTCCCTTCTATTGCCGATGGCCTCATGAGCAAACCGCGCCGCATCGTCCGCACTGATAAAAGGCGGGCTGAGTGCTGGCAGTTTGACGGTGACATTGGGTGTACGTTTGACGCGAGTTAACGAGTTTTCCATAACGTAATCATCCGTGAATGTAGAAGATCCTGATGTCATTCCCTCAGTAGCGGTACCTGAGAAAACACACATTCCATGATCATCAATTGTCATTCACGACAGCGGTATATATGTATTCACTGAACAATATCTGTGCGGTCCCTGTAGGAGCTGCCGGGGGCTGCGATCTTTTGATTTTGACAAAACAAGATCAAAAGATCGCAGCCTGCGGCAGCTCCTACAGTAGTTAGCGTGGCGGTTGGTGCAGGCAAATGATGTGCGGATCATCATTCCAGTGCGGGAAACGTTCGGCTATCAGGGGGTCGTGACCCGGGATGACGTGGTCTTCACTATCAGCCAGGCGATCGATTTCACTGAACGCTTCGAGCGACTGCGCCAGGTCATCGATGATCGGAAACGGGCTGCGCTGGCGAATATTGATCCACAAGTGCGCAGCGTCCGACGCCAGCACGATCCAGCCGCGCCCGGTATTCACCCGCACCACCTGACTACCGGGTGTGTGACCGCCCACCGCGTGCAGTGTCACCCCGGGCAGCACCTCGACAGTGCCGTTGAGCAAACGCATCCGCCCCTCGAACAGCGGCGGCAGCGCCGACATCACATCCTCGACCTCATAGGTCTTGTTCACCGTGTGATGGGTCATCTTCGGCCCGGTGCAGAAGCGCAATTCCGCTTCCTGCAAATGCACCGTGGCCTTGGGAAACAGCCCCAGGTTGCCGGCGTGATCCCAGTGCAGGTGCGTGAGGATCAGATGCTCGACCCGCGCCGGATCGATGTCCAGTTGCCGCAGGGAATCCTCCGGCAAGCGATACATCTGACGGTTGCGCCGATCCGCCGTGGCTGGCTGAAAACAGGTGTCGACCACGATCACCTGTTGCTCGTTGCGAATGACCCAAAAGTAATAATCCAGCGGCATCGGCGCATTCGGATCGCCGCAGCAGGCGTCATAAAGAAAGTTTTCCCGGGCGGTGCGCTGCGCGTTGGCGCCGACACGGATGGCGAACACTTCGTACATGGGAACGGACATGGACACCTCCGGGTTCAGGCGGCTGCGGTGGCTTTGAGGGTCGGGCGAAAATCGAAGTCGATCTGCTCGCTGATGCCCAGGTCCTGCGCCAGCTTATGCAGGCCACTGTAGTCGCGCATGATCGTCGCGTTCTTGCTGCTCTCGCGGGTGTCGGCAATGATCGACCCGGCGTCCTCGACCCCTAGCTGCGTGAGGATCGCCTCCCACATCGAGTAGTCCTGGGCGATAAAAGCACTCAGCGCCACCGACAGGTTGCGGGCGAAAAACTCCCGCTGTACGGGCTGCATGTTGGCGTACATCACCTTGGCCACTTCGGCCAGCACCTTGCTGTGGGCGTACTCGTCGCGGTTGTGCAGTTCGGCCACGCGGCGGTTTTGCGGCTGAATGGTCTGGTCGTCCGCCAACAGGTCGAGATAAGCATTGACGCTGATCTCGGCCACCACCGCGAAGGTGATCGCCGCCAGGTCCCGCTGCCATGGCTCGGGCAGTTCCTCGCGCTGGGCCTTGAGGCGCAGGTAAGTCACCGATGGCGGCAACTCCAGATCCTGGTCCAGGGCGCGATCCAGTTTGGTCCGCTCGATGGCCCGCAAGTGCATGAGTGTGTGGTAGTGCTCGTCGATCAGGGTCTGCTGCATTGCTTCGCGAAAATGCCAGTCGTCCTTGCCCAGGTACTGATTGGCGATGACGCTCAGCGCCGGGTTCACCACGTGCTCCTCGGCCGTGACGGTGCGCAGGTTGTAGCCGATCCAGCCCCAGGTCACCACCGTGCTTTTGAGCTCATCGCTCAAGGCCTGGAATTTGGGATGATGGAAAAACGGCACCATGCACTCCGGGTAATCCGGGCGTGCCGGGTCGAACACTTCATTGATCTGGGCCTTGTCCGGCGAACAGACCGCGGCGCGTTTGGTCCAGGCCTGATTGAGCCGCACGATCAGTTGATGATCGACCTGGGCAATCTCGATTGCTGTTTGCATGACGCGATACCTGTAGAACGCGTACCCCGGGGGGGGAGGTACGCCGAAAAAGAAGGGCGACGGAAAAATCAGGCCAGCCAGTAGCGGGTCAGGTTGCGCGCCGGGTCAGTGTATCGGCTGCGGGCATGAATCATCCGCCAGTTGTCCCAAATCAGCATGCATCCGTCGGGAATCAGCACCGGGATGTTGTGTTCGAGGAAGTACGCTTCGCCGAGCGCGGCAAATCTTGCCAGCGGCGCCGTGCTGTTGGTGACTTGCGATTGCTCCAAGGCCTCCTTGGACGGATTCACATCGCCGTAGTGAAACTGGTTGTAGCTGAAGCGGAAAATATCGCCGTCCTCGGTCGGTGTCAGGATGTATTCCCTGACCCGGGTTTGCGCAGGCTCGCCGGGCTTGGCGGTGGCGACGAATTCCACCGGCGTGTCGTCGAGCCATTCGCGCAACTGCGGTTCACTGTGCGCAAGCAACTCCAGGAACGCATAGCCATCCACCAGACCGGTGTGACCGCCACCGCAAGTCGCCTGTTTATGGCAATGCAGCGCCAGGTAACGCGGCGGCGGGCCGTACACCGGCGCTTCGGTGTGCGGGCCGATGCCGTTCATGCTCTGGGAATACGGCAAGTCCTCGTAGCCCGGCTTGCGGGTGATGGCGAAAGCCATCTGGCCATTGAACTGCGGAATGATCGGGCCGAATTCATGCAGTGTGCCTGCAACATCGTGGGTAAATTCCCCTGGGGTCAGCACAGTCCAGCCACGACTCGACAACTCTTCATGGCGATGGCCCAGCGAAACATAAGGTGTGGACGCAACAATCCCTTGGTCTGACATGGTGAGTTTCCTGACGGTTTATCCGGCGTTTACGGTTGAGGTGTAAGCGGCGATCAATTCACTGCAGGCGCTGCCCGGTCGATATCGCTGCTCATCGATGCTCTGTACCGGGGTGATTTCGGCGGCGGTGCCGGTGAGAAAACACTCGTCGAAGTCGCCCAGTTCCGTGGGCAGGATCGTGCGTTCGATGACCTGGTAGTCCAGCGCCCGGGCCAGTTCGATGACGGTCTGGCGGGTAATGCCGTCGAGGAAGCAATCAGGCACCGGCGTATGCAAGGTCCGCCCCTTGGCGAAGAACACGTTGGCGCTGGTGGCTTCGGCGACATGGCCGCGCCAGTCAAGCATCAAGGCGTCGTGGTAGCCGTTGTTCTCGGCGTCGTGCTTGCTCAATGTGGCGATCTGGTAATGCCCGGACGCCTTGGCTTCGAAGGGGCTGCTGCTGGGCGGCGGACGGCGCCAGGTGGCGGTCTTCAGGCGGATGCCGGCCATGCGCGCCGCCGGGTCGAAATAGCTCGGCCATTGCCAGCAGGCAATCGCCACATGCACGCGATTGAATCGCGCCGAAGTGGAAATCATCTCGCTGCCGCGCCAGGCCACCGGCCGCAAATAGCCGTCGTCCACCTGGTTGCGTTGCAGCAATTGATGGCTGGCCGCTTCCAGCTCGGCGGGTTCGAACGGGATGGCAAAATCCATCAGCTGCGCGGAACGAAACAGCCGCTCGGTGTGTTCGCGCAGCTTGAAGATCTTGCCGTTGTACACGCGCTCGCCCTCATACACCGTGCTTGCGTAATGCAAGCCGTGGGTCAGCACATGCAGGCGCGCCTGGGACCACTCGACGAACTCGCCATCGAGCCAGATCAATCCTTCGCGCTGATCAAACGGGATACCGCTCATGTCCTTGTCTCCCCAGTAATTAAGCGTCGTCCTACGCCGTTTGCAGCAGGACCGGTATCAACTCCGGCGCTGGCGCCAGCAAACGCTCAGGCTCGGTCTGAAAGAAAAAACCTCGTTCGCCAAAGGCCGGACGCAGCTCGTCGAACCAGGTCGCCTGCGGATCGAAGCGCGCATAGAAGGTGCGCAATACCCATTGCGGGTCCCGGGCCTGGAGGAACTGCAACACGAAGACTTTTTCCCCGGCGACGGTCTCGATGCCGTTGATCAAGACCTTGCCGTAGAAGGTGCTCATCGACGGCCCGCGCACCGTACGCGCCAATCCGGACACTGTGCGGTACGCCGCCTGAAAGATCTCGAACGCCCGGGCCAGCGGCATCGCGAAGTAGTGGCTGGGGCCGGTGTCGCGCTCGACGAACATGTAATAGGGCACCGCGCCGAGTCGTACGCCTTCGGTCCAGAGGTCCGCCCAATCGGCGGGGTTTTCGTTGATATGGCGGATCACCGGCGCCTGCATGCGCAGGGTCGCGCCCGTGGAGCGAATGCGTTCGACGGCGTGCCGGGCGATGTCCTGGCGAATCTCTACCGGGTGGTTGTAGTGGCCCATGATCGACAGGTTTTTCCCCGCCGCGACGATCCGCCGGAAAAGCTCGAGCAACTCGGTTGCGTCCTTGTCACTGACAAACCGCTGCGGCCAATACGCCACGGATTTGGTGCCGATGCGGATGCTTTTGAGATGCGCCAGCTCCAGCAGCGGCTCGATGTAGCCGGCCAGCGAACGGCTGTTCATGATCAATGGATCGCCACCGGTGATCAGTACGTCGGTCACTTCCGTGTGCACGCGCAGGTAGCTCAGCAGTTCCTGGGATTCCCGTGCATTGAACTTGAGTTCTTCCTCGCCGATGAACTGCGCCCAGCGAAAACAGAAAGTGCAGTAGGCGTGACAGGTCTGGCCGGCACCGGGGAAAAACAGCACGGTCTCGCGATACTTGTGCTGAATGCCCGGCAGGACTTTTCCGTCGAGGTTCGCGCCGTTGTGCGTCAGCTGCCCGGCCGGATGGGGGTTCATGCGCAGCCAGATCGTCTCGATCCGCCGCTTGATCGTGGCGGCGTCGTCCTCCTCGATCAGTTGCTTGAGCGAGGCATACTCATCCGCCAGCAACATGTCCTTGTGGGGAAATGTCATGCGGAAAATCGGATCGTCCGGGATGTTGTCCCAGTCGATCAACGTCCCCAGCACGTATTCGTTGGTGCGAAACGGCATGACCCGGGCCACCACCGTCATGGCTTCCTGCAACTCCGGCGTCAGCTTGTGCCAATAGGGTGTGTCGCGAATGGTGCGAGCGTTATAGGGTTTGTAGCGTTCGTGCTCCGACAGTCCTTGCATGGCAGCGCTCCTGGTGATTGCCCTGACAGTCGCCTTAAACCACAGCGGGTGCGATGGCCGGCGCTTTGCGCTCTATGTCCATCCATGCCCGAACGCTGTCGCGATCCCACTGGCGACGGACATACGCCGCGAGTCGCGCCGGGACTTGATCGCCATTGGCGACCAGCCGGTTGAGCATGATCGCCAGGTCAGTGTCGGCAATGCTCCAGTCGCCGAAGAGGTGCTCGGCGCCCTCCTCCAGCAAGCGGTCGGCGACGAAGAACAGGCGCTCGACCGCGGCCTTGGCTTCGTCGGAGAGCGGCACGTCTTTCTTGCCGAAGTACACCAGGTCAAACGGGCGCTCTTTGCGAATCACCAGCAAATCGCTGCGCAGCCAGGCTTGGAGTTGACGGGCCCGGGCGCGCTGCTGGAGGTCTTGGGGGAAGAGTCTTTTATGCCCTGGAGCGAGTTCCTCCAGATACTCGGCGATCGCGGAAGACTCCGACAGCGCAAAGCCTGCATGAACTAATGTGGGAATCTTGCAGGTCAGCGAAATATCACGATATATCGATTGATAGTTCTCCCTCGCCTTTAAATCCAGCGAGACAAGTTCAAATGAAAGTTGCTTTTCCTTGAGTGCCACAAACGCTGACATCGCAAAAGCGCTGACAAAATCCGCGCCAACA
Source organism: Pseudomonas sp. LBUM1649 (assembly GCF_059716155.1). Taxonomy (NCBI): domain Bacteria; kingdom Pseudomonadati; phylum Pseudomonadota; class Gammaproteobacteria; order Pseudomonadales; family Pseudomonadaceae; genus Pseudomonas; species Pseudomonas sp. LBUM1649. The sequence goes on along the minus strand of NZ_CP166807.1, from coordinate 1,028,494 downwards.
TAGAGTTTAATCCTGTTGCTTTCCATAGAACGCTCCCTTGCACTAAGCACATTAATCCGTTGCATTCCAGGCGATCGTAGTAAGTTGATCAAGCGCTGAACAGATACAGAAATTATCCGTTTGCATCGATACAGAAAATTCGAAAGTGCAAATGCCAAGGGGGGCATCGAGGGCATGGCAGAAAAGAAAAAGGGAGTCCGCGAACGCGGACTCCCTTGATGTGCAACGGAGGGGAAATTACAGCTGGCGGGGGATCAAGCCAACATTGTCGGTAAAGTTGGCGAGCAGCAGCGCCTGAGGCATGTTGCTGATATTGAGCATGGCCAGCGGCTCGGTGGCGCTGGTGTTGACGAAGCCGTGGCGGGTCCAGGCCGGCACCAGCAGCACGTCCCCGCTGCCGACGCGCACTGCCTCGGCATCGCCCAGGGTCAAGGTGCCGTTGCCGCACTGGATGATGAACAGGTGCCACCACGAATGGTCATGACCGTGGAGCTCCGCACCCGGTATCAACCATTGCATGGACACAGCCATTCCGGGCGTCAACGAGCAGCCATCGAGGCTGTTGTCGTGGGCCAGCGCGACAATATCGACATCGCTGGCCTCAAGGCTCTGGCGTATACCCGTTAGTTCAACATCCTTCCATACCCGTGGTTTGATCGGCTGGCGAACCAGACTTTGGCGAAAGTCTTTATATGAAAAAAACGCACCTTGAACGTTATTCATGTCCGGATTCCAACTTATTCTGCAGAGTTGAGTCACTCGACCTTAGGCGAACAATTAATCGCTGTAAAGCCGAACAACTCACACTTATAACGCAGAAGGTCGCAACGCCACGATCATGTCCACTTCTACTGCCGCGTTTTTCGGCAACTGATAAACACCGACGGTAGTGCGTGTATGTTTGCCGGCATCGCCCAGTACGTGACTGAAAACATCCGAGGCGCCGTTGGCCACTTCGCTGAGGTCGACAAAGTCCGCCGTGGATTTCACATACACCGTGATCCTTATCAGCGACTTGATCTTGTCCAGCGAACCGATGGCGTCGACGATCAACGCCAACCCGCGCATCGCGCAGAGGCTGGCGGCCGCTTGCGCATCCGCCATGTCGAGGTCCAGGCCGACCCGCCCGGGGTAGTGGATCTGGCCGTTCATGCGCGGCACCATGCCGCTGACATACAACTCGTCGTGGTGGCGGATCAGCGGTGCGTAATGCCCGCCTGCGCTGTTTTCGCCGTAGATGTCGTAGTCGAATTCCTTCGCCAGCGCGATGAAGCGCTCATCACAGCTCATGTGCTCAATCATTTACCGAACCTCTTGATCAATACTGCAAAAAAACATCGATCCCTGATACTCAACACACAACCCTTGCAGATGGCTCCAGGTTGGTGATCCCGATGCTTGATTCGATGGCCTCGGCCAGGCGCAACAGGTCATTGCTGAGCTGCCTGTAGTCTTCGTTGAACAACACGATGTGGCCGATAAACGAAAAGTTGTCTTGCACCAGTGCGCTGACCGAATCACCGATGTGTTTGCTCACCACCGCCTCCAGCAGATCGATGTTCAGCGAGCGGGCCAGGGACAGGATGTCCGGTACCTCTCGCAAGATGCCGCCAGTGGTCGCCCGGAGCAGGCGTATGCCGCAGTAGCCGCGAGGCACCGGCTCCTGGCTATCGACCTGGCCTTCCACGGCCCAGCGGACCCAACGCTCCCACGGGTCGAAATCGACGAACGCCTTAAGCGCCAGGTCCCAGATGTGCATGCCACCGGGGCGCATGTTGGTTTCAACGGCCGAGGTGCGATGATTGGCCCTGTAGAACACTTCGTTGTGCCAGGCACCGTTGTCCTGGGAAACCAACCCCGCCATGTGCCGGCCGGCAGCCATCAATCGAGCCTGAACCTCAGGCGTCAACGGTGCGGGCACCACTTGCTGGATCTCAGCGCGGTAGGCACCTTCGGTGGTGGTTTTTTCGGTGATCCAGGTACTTCCGGCGGCATAGTCCCAGCTGTATTCCCGGGCGTTCTGGATCAGCTCTTCGAGCACGATGCCGCCCTCGCGATAGGGCTTGAGCGCTTGCCACGCCTCGTCGCATTCGGACGGGTGACGGATGACGCGGCAGCCTCGACTGGCACCTTCGCAGGCCGGCTTGATGAAAGCCTTTCCGCCCAGTTCGATCACGCGCTGACGCAGTTCCGGCAGGCTCTCGATACGGCTGGAAACCACCGGCCGATAATCTTCGGGAGCCGTGGTGGCCGACGCTTCGAGCTGGCGGAAAATCTGTTTGTCCAACCCTGCCCGCGCCTCGGCGGGAGAAATACCGGGCAAGCCGAAATGACTGGCCAGCGCCGCACCGAGCAACACGCCACGGTCAGAAAACGGCAGCACGCCGATCAGTTTCCAGCGATCGGCCTTCAGGCACCCCACCACCAGTTCGAGGGAGGCTGCAACGTCTTGCTCGGCCAGCGAAGTGCTGCAGACGTGATCCGCCACCTGGTCGTCAAAGGGCTGGACCTGCTCGACCAACAGGATAAGCCTTGCGTCGTATAGCGACTTGCACAGATCGCGCAGCTTCTGGATATCGTGAACCCGACTGCCGTTGTACCCCACCACTACTACGCATGAAGTCGTATTCATAATGCCCCCGACTTGCAAAGTGAAAACCGAAACAGCGCTGACTCAGTCATGCAACGACGCGATTGATTGACGGTTGAGCCAGTACCAGACCAGGATCCCGCCAGCGCCGATGGCCGCCAGTACCAACGCGTTGTAGGGCGGTGGCGCGACCCGCATGATCAACACGGTCAACCCTGCGCCGACGCCCAGGGACACTTCCTTGACGAACATGTTGTTCTGCTTGACCGAGAAATAATCGAGGTGGCTGAAGGCGCATTCGGCGATGGACAGCAGCGCCACCCAGATCAGCGCGCCGACCAGGGTGTCGACGTGGAACGCGGCAGGCGAAGACAGCACGGCAAAACCGCCGACGATGATCCCGATCACCGTCAGCACCTTGAAGCGCCCGGTGCTCTCGATCAACTTCATGACCGGTACTTGCGCGAATACCACCACGGCGCTGTTGAGGATCAGCATCAGGCCATACCAGGCAGGCAGCTCGCCCGTCTTGAGCAGGATCGCCTGCGGCAGGATCGAGAACACACCGAACAGCTTGATGCCCATGATGACGCCGGCGATGACCCACGGCAGTTTGTTGCGCCAGCCGCTGCCTTCCTGGTTGGCGGGACGGGCAACCCCAGGGGCGCAGGTGAAGGTCGCGCCCATGGCGATAGGCAGGCACAACAGGACGAAACTGGCGGCGCCGAGGAAAAACAGGGTCGGGGTCAGCAGCGGCGACAGCAGGATCAACCCTGCCAGCAGGCTGCCCATGTTCATGGCGACGCGGTTGTAGGCGGCGCCCTCCTTGGTCTGGGCCGCTTCGCTCTTGATCAGGTAGCCGGCAATCGCTATGCCGTAGGCAAACAATGCCGCGGCAAACATGATGACGCCCTGGTTACTGGTGACCGCCAGCAACACCAGCCCGAGGGCGGCGCATAGCAGTGTGACGCTCAAGGAGCGACGACCGAGTACCAGCAACGTCAACGGCAACAGCAGCAACAAGGCCCGATAACCCAGGGCCAGGATGCTGTTGGTGGCGGTATCGAGCCAGACGTTGGCCTTGCCCAGCACCGCGAACAGCGACACGGCAGTGATGATCCGGATGGTGAACAACCGCAGGTTGATCACCGGCTTGGCCACGACGACCGTTGTTTCGACACTCATGCAACACCTCACGAACCTGGTATCGATCGACCGCCATAGGTCAACCATCCAGAAAGTCTGTAAGGCGATGGTAGAAAGAGATGCTTGTCTTGATCAGAGCAAGTTCGTATAGAATCAAACGAACTTTACTGCCGGAGAGACCAGTAAAATGCAGGCTCAGCGAGCAGTGATCGCCGCTATCGAGTTCCAGCCGGGTGTGCCGCTGGTCCAGCAGATCGTCGATCAGTTGTCGGTGGCGATCAGCAAGGGCGGCCTGCCCCACGGCTCAAGGCTGCCACCGATTCGCGAACTCTCCGACCTGATGCACGTGGGCAAGTCCACGGTGGTCGACGCCCTCGACCGCTTGCGCGCCAAGGGGCTGGTGGTGTCACGCCAGGGTTCGGGGCATTACGTGCACCGTTCCAGCAGCACCGTCCAGGCCCACGCCGGCCCGGACCTGCTGCCCCAGGACACACTCAGCGTGGTCCGCCGCGCGGTGCTGCTGGACAATGGCGCGCTGCGCCCGGGGGCCGGTTTTCTGCCATCCTCGTGGCTGCCTGCCGAAGAATTGCTCAAAGCCGTGCGCGGCACACTTCGCGCAACCACGCTGCGCATGGGCGAATACGGTAACGCCAGCGGTTACCTGCCACTGCGCCAGGCCTTGCGGGTCAAGATGTCGACCCTGGGCATCGAAGCGCCAGTTGACCAGATCATCACCACCGCCAACACCGTACAAGCCATCGACATGCTGATGCGCCTGCTGGTCAAACCCGGCGACACGGTGCTGCTCGACGACCCGTGTTACTTCACCATGCACACCAACCTGGCCTGGCACGGCGCCAAGGTCATCACCATCCGCCGCGATTGCGACGGTATGGACCTGGATGCCTTGGAGCAGTTGCTGATCGCCCACCGTCCGGTGCTCTACCTGACCAACAATGCCCTGCACAACCCGACCGGGCACTCGTTCACCTCGGCGCAGGTTTACCGCTTGCTGGAGTTGAGCCATCGCTACAATTTCCACATCCTCGAAGACGATTTGTACTGCGACATGCAGCAACGCCGAACGCCGCGCCTGGCCGCGAGCGGGCTGGACAATGTCTCTTACGTCTCCGGGTTCTCCAAGACCCTGACCGCCAACAGCCGCGTCAGCTTCGCGGTGCTGTCACCGCAACTGGCGGCGCGAATGGTGACCTTGAAAATGGCCTGCGGTGGCATGACCTCGGAAATGGCCGAACAGATTATCTGCACGATGCTCAGCGACGGCAGCTATGCCAAACACATGCGACGCACCGTGGACCGGCTCTACGAGTCGAACAGCCGGGTGGCGGCGTGGCTGGGCGAAGCCGGGTGTTCGGTGTCGTCGCTGCCAGGGGAAGGGCTGTATATCTGGACTCGACTGCCAGAGGGATTCAAAGCCGAGTGCCTGGCCAGAAAGGGTCTGGAAATAGACCTGGTTTTGGCGCCGGGAACCTTGCTCAGTAAGGCGGCGGATGCCAATCAGTTTCTGCGATTCAATGTGGCGCACAGTGATCACGTGCAGGTGCGGGAGCGGTTTTTCCGGTTGTTGGACAAGCCACACAAATAACCGACCGCCACCAATCCCTGTGGGAGCGAGCCTGCTCGGGACTGTCATAAATTTTGTGTTCGGGCATAACATGTTGAAGAGGTGCATGTATGCCGACCAAAAAGAAACCGGCCCGCGAGGCCCAGCGTGACCTTCCATCCATTCCAAAAGAGCTGATCGACCAGTTCGTGAACGGTCCGATGAGTGCCGAAGCCATTCAGGACGCTTCGATGGCGTTCAAAAAGGCGCTGATTGAACGAGCCTTGGGAGCCGAACTCGGCCACCACCTTGGCTACCCTCAGGGCGCGCAGCGCCCTGAGGAGTCGAGCAACCAGCGTAATGGTAAGAGCGGCAAGACCGTGCTGACCGATGACGGCCCGCTTCGCCTGGACATCCCCAGAGACCGCGATGGCAGCTTTGCTCCGATTCTGATCCCCAAGCACGAGCGCCGCTTTACCGGCTTCGATGACAAGATTATTGCCATGTATGCACGCGGCATGAGCGTGCGCGAGATTCGTGCATTTCTATCGGAGCAATACGGCACAGATGTCTCCCATGACTTCATCAGCTCAGTCACCGATGCAGTTCTGGAAGAGGTCAGTGCTTGGCAGCAGCGACCACTTGAACCCATGTACCCAGTCATTTTCTTCGATGCTCTGCGGGTCAAAATCCGTGACGAGGGGGTGGTTCGCAACAAGGCCATTTACTTAGCCCTGGGCGTATTGCCGGACGGTACACGAGATATTCTGGGCATCTGGATTGAAACGACCGAGGGTGCCAAGTTCTGGATGAAGGTTTTCAATGACCTCAAGACTCGAGGCGTCGAAGACGTTTTGATCGCTGTCACTGACGGACTCAAAGGCATGCCAGAAGCCTTGAGTGCGGTGTTCCCTCAGACGACGCTGCAGACCTGCATCGTCCACTTGATCCGTAACAGCCTTGATTACGCGGCCTGGGATAAACGTCGCGAACTGGCCAAAGCCCTGAAGCCGATTTATCAAGCACTCAACGCTGAAGTTGCCGAGCAGGCTTTAGATGCCTTCGAATCTGGACCTTGGGGTAAACAATATCCAACGGTGGCTGCTGCCTGGAGGCGTGCCTGGGACCGAGTCATCCCGTTTTTCATCTTCCCGCCAGCCATACGAAAAGTGATCTACACCACCAACGCCATCGAGAGCATCAATGCTCAGTTGCGCAAGATCATCAAGACAAGAGGACATTTTCCAACCGATGATGCGGCGACAAAGCTGATCTGGCTGGCACTGCAAAATATCACCGCCAATTGGGGCAGTCCGGCCCATGACTGGAAGAACGCAATGAATCAGTTCGCGGTTTTGTACGGAGATCGATTCATCAGGCCAACTTGGTGAAATGAAGGCCTGCCTTACGGCAGGCTGTTACCGGCCCGCACACAAAAAATCTGACACTCTCGCCTGCTCGCGAAGAGGCCGTCACATCCAGCATCAATGTTGCCTGACACACCGCTTTCGCGAGCAGGCTCGCTCCCACAAGGGTTTGTGGCGCCCAATCCCATCCCGGCCAGCACAAGGCCACGATTGTGCAATCCGATACCTACACGCTAACTTCGATCCGTCGCTGCCGATTCAGCGACCGGGCCTGATAACTCGAATTGATATAGGCACAATTGGAGTTCTCTTTATGCATGCCCGCAGTCCGTTCAAAATTAATTCTCTTGCACTCAGCACCTCCCGACCAGCAGGAGGTGAAGCCCAATGACCAATCCCCAAGACCTCGAAACCATCGGCCTCACCCCTTTCTCCTATCACGCCAATCAACCGCTACTCCGCATCAACCGCGGCGTCCCAATCATTCAGGCCCTCTCCCACGCCTCCGACCTGCTCCACCTCAAACTGCTCGCATCAGACGCGGCCATGGTTCGCGACTCCGACCGGCATGCCTGGGCCTCGCATTTCCTGCAGGACATGAGCAAGGCAATCATCGACGACGTGGTGAAAGTGCTCGACGCACCGTGTAACAACCGCGCGTAAATGAAAAAGCCCCGCGCTTCTCCTGAACGCGGGGCTTTTTATGCGAATACCAATAACCATCGCTCCAAACACTACTGGTCGACTTCCCGCTTCTCCTGCCCCATAAGCAGGGCCTGCGAGACCTGCTCGATATAGTCGAACACTTCCTCCTGAACCGAATACTTGTACTGCTTGCGACGGTGTTTGGAGACGGTGCCGTTTTGCGACAGACACATCATCACAAGACTGGACAAGTCACTACCCCGGACGTCATAGCGCTCATCTACCGCCTTTACGATCTTGTCGTAATTTTGAAGAAATATGGTCTCTTCACGAAGCTCGACTTCAAGGGCACGCTTAGCCATTTCCAAAGTGAATCGTACGCTAGGTGTAGCATCCCAAAAGCGATAGATTGCCGGGTGTCCAGTGAAGTTTAACGACTGATTACCCTGATCTATCCATCGGACATCCCAGAACTCACGCGCCGGCCGAGAGAATTCCTGCAGAGTTTCAAGATACCGGCGCTCCTCTCGCTTCATTGCAACTGAAACCGGTAACAATAAGCCATTTTGCAAGGCACCAGCACGGCACAGCGTCTGGTGAACAAGAAAGCGGGAAAGTCGCCCATTCCCGTCCATGAACGGGTGAAGGAAAACGAAGCCAAAGGAGATTATCCCGGCTGCAACCAAAGGATCGATGTGCTTTGTCGATTCATTTCCCAACGCCATAAGCTGTTCCATCAGCTCTCGACAGAGATCTGGTGCCGGAGGGACATAGGTAACTCCTGCAGCGCCGTGCAAACCATTTGCCAGATGATTCTGTTCATGACGGAACGCGGCGGCCTTATCGTACGGATTGGAAATCGTCGCATTCTGGAGGGTCACAAGGTAATCCTCACTCAGTGGAATGCGTTCATGCGCCTGCCTGAGTAATTGAATAAAACGTCGAGATTTATCTTCGCTCGGTGCTTCCTTCTCGATGGCGAACGAGTCCTGCGTTTCGCTCAGGTAAGCCCAATTGATTGCCCGATCCATCATCCCCGACGGTAGGTCCTCAATAAATCGCTGCGCGCGCGCAAGGATATCGTGTTGCAGCAGATCCATTATTTGAGGTGTACGCTCAACCGTGGCGCAATAAGAAAGCGTGCCAATACCGTTGAACTCTAAACGCCAGCGCGAATTGCGTTCGCCTGGCATCGTTAAATATTGCTTCGGATCGAACAGAGGGATGAAGCCACCTTTTACCGGCGAGTGCTGAGTCAACTCTTCGCCAGTGAACGCTTCGTAAAGGAAACACGCCTTGCGGATGTAGATACCGTTCGGAGCTTTTTGCAATTCGGCTTCCAGTGCTTGTGTCGATATCTGGGGTAACGCTTGGGCTAGAATGGTGAGGTTGATGCCTTCATGCTTCAAAGCAAACAGTACATGTCCCAGGAAGTCGTCTGAAGCAGGGGCGATTCCCGGAGGGACAGCCAATGTCTCACCAATCCGTTCAAGCCGAGTAACAGGCTGCACACTTGCAGATTGGCGCAAAGGGAACGCTGAAAGCTGCAGAGTATTTTGCAGATAGGCATATCCAACCAAGCTCATCGCACAAAATCCTCATTTTTGGTCTGGTTTCGCATTTTTTCTTTAGCGAGCCAAGAAAATCTTAAGTTTTCAAGAATATCTCAATATTTTCTTAAGCTGCACCTTTCCAATGTCATCTGCCCTGACAAACAGTTCATTGGTGGAGAAAGACCCTACCCGAGCAATGCAGGTACCGGCGATAGGACGTTTCCCAAATGCCATGCTCCATTTTCGTAAATGACCAAATCCCCCAACAAAAAGCCCCGCTCTTCTCTCGAAGGCGGGGCTTTTCGGTACAGCATCTAAACCTTAAGGCGCGTACGTCAGCAACAGCTCAGCCGGCACTTTGAAGTCCAGGGACATCATCACGCTCAACGCGGTAATGGTGAAGATCGAGAACACGAACAGCTTGCGTGCCCAGACCGTGTCATCCACTGCCTTGTAGCCGGTCCAGGCCATGTACAGCCAGTACATGCCCATGGCCGCGGCGACGGCGAGGTAGCTCATGCCGGCGTAGCCGCTGAAGGTCAGCATCAAGGTCGCCACGAGGAAGGCCAGGATGTAGATCAGGATGTGCTTCTTGGCCACCTGGATCCCGCGCTTCACTGGCAGCACCGGGATCGATGCGGCCAGGTAATCGTTGAAGCGGAAGATCGCGATGGCGTAGGAATGCGGCATCTGCCACAGGCTGAACATCACCAGCAGGGTCAGCGCGGCCATGTCGAAGGTATTGCTCACCGCGACGTAGCCGATCACCGGCGGCATTGCGCCCGACAGACTGCCCACTAGCGTGCCGTGAACCGACTTGCGCTTTAGGTACAGGCTGTAGAAGCCGACGTAGATCACGAAGCCGATGACTGCGAACAGTGCGGCCAACGGGTTGGCCACCTTGTACAACAGTGCAACGCCGGCAACACCCAGGACGGTCGCATAGATCAGGGCCAGTTTCAGGGAGATCAAGCCCTGCACCAGCACCCGGTTCTTGGTGCGTTCCATCTTCACGTCGATGTCGCGGTCGATGCAGTTGTTGAACACGCAACCGGAGGCAACCACCAGGGACGTGCCGATCATGGCGGCCAGGAAGATGGCCAGATCGACATGCCCTTTGGAGGCCAGGAAGAATCCGCCTGCCACAGAAAGCACGTTACCGAAAATGATCCCCGGTTTGGTGATTTGGATAAAGTGCTTGAGGGACATGCGGACTTACCTCACTTCGCCATCATGAACGTGTGGATGCTGAACATGATCCACAGCGACAGGCCAACCAGCAGGACGATCACGATCGCGGCGAATACAAACGCAATCACGTTGTTACGCTGCGCGGCCGAACGGTCCAGGTGCAGGAAGTACACCAGGTGCACCAGCACCTGGACGATCGCGAACGCGAGGACGATCAACAGGGTGATCGACTTCGGCAGCGTCGGGTACATCACCAGACCGAATGGAATGACGGTCAGGATCACCGACAGGATGAAGCCGATGGCGTACGACTTGTAGCTGCCGTGACCGGCGTCGTCGTGGCCATTGTGGGAATGTGCGTTAGCCATTTACATAGTCCCCATCAGGTAAACAACGGTGAATACGCAGATCCACACGACGTCCAGGAAGTGCCAGAACAGGCTCAGGCAGCTCAGGCGGGTCTTGTTGGTCGACGTCAGGCCATGCTTGTTGACCTGGTACATCATGATCGCCATCCAGATCAGACCGCTGGTCACGTGCAGACCGTGGGTGCCGACCAGGGTGAAGAACCCGGACAGGAAGCCGGAACGGCTAGGGCCGTAGCCTTCGGAGATCAAGATGTGGAACTCGTTGATCTCCATGCCGATGAAGCCCAGGCCGAACAGGAAGGTCATGCCCAACCAGCCCAGCACCTGCTTCTTGTTGCCACGGAAGAACGCCAGCATGGCGAAGCCGTAGGTGATCGAACTGAACAGCAGCAGAGCGGTTTCGCCCAGTACGTATGGCAGTTCGAAGATGTCGTGGCCCGACGGGCCACCCGCTACGTTGTTAACCAGTACCGCGTACACGGCGAAGATCGACGCAAACAGAATGCAGTCGGTCATCAGGTAGAGCCAGAAACCGTATACGGTCATCTCGCCCGAGTCGTGGTGGTCATCGTGCCCATGGTCACCATGGGCGTGTCCAACATTGGTCACTAAGTTCGACATGGTTTAAGCCTGTTCCAACGAGGTTTCAACACGGGTGGCGGTGGCCGGGATTTTCCCTGCCGCTACCAGACGCTTGTGCTGCTCGGCTTCGATGCGCTCGATCACGTCGACCGGCACCATATAGCCTTGATCATCACGGGCGGCGTGGATCGCGAAGTAGACGACAGTGCCTACCAGGCTCGCGATCGCCAGCCACCAGATGTGCCAGATCATGGCGAAACCGAACACGGTCAGCAGAGCACCCATGACCACACCGGTGGCGGTGTTGTTTGGCATGTGGATCGGCTCGTACCTGGCCGGAGCCTTGTACGCGGTGCCGTTTTCCTTGGCTTCGGTGAACGGGTCGACGCAGTCGGCTTTCGGCAGCACGGCGAAGTTGTAGAACGGTGGTGGCGACGAGGTCGACCATTCCAGAGTGTGGGCATTCCACGGGTCGCCGTGTTCGCACATGTTCTCTGGCTTTTTACGGTCACGCACACTGACGTACAGCTGGATCAGTTGGCAGGCGATACCGACAGCGATCATCACCGCACCGAACATGGCGACGTACAGGTACGGCACCCACTCAGGGTTGGTGGTGGCGTTCAGACGACGGGTCATGCCCATGAAGCCCAGTGCATAGAGCGGCATGAATGCGACGAAGAAGCCCGAGATCCAGAACCAGAACGCTGCCTTGCCCCAGCCTTCGTGCAGCTTGAAGCCGAACGCTTTAGGGAAGTAGAACGCGAAACCTGCGATGTAGCCGAATACCGCGCCGCCGATGATCACGTTATGGAAGTGCGCGATTACGAACAGGCTGTTGTGCAGAACGAAGTCAGCACCCGGGATGGCCAGCAGTACGCCGGTCATGCCGCCGATGGCGAAGGTCACCATGAAGCCCAGGGTCCACAGCACCTGGCTGGTGAAACGCAGACGACCCTGGTAGATGGTGAACAGCCAGTTGAACAGTTTCACACCCGTCGGGATGGAAATCAGCATCGTCGCCAGACCGAAGAAGGCGTTGACGCTGGCACCCGAACCCATGGTGAAGAAGTGGTGCAGCCAAACCATGAAGCCCAGTACCGAGATCGCGCCCGAAGCGTAGATCATCGACTTGTGACCGAACAGTTTCTTGCCGGTGAACGCCGAGATGACTTCCGAGAAAACGCCGAACGCCGGCAGGATCAGGATGTACACCTCAGGGTGACCCCAGGCCCAGAACAGGTTGACGTACATCATTGGATTGCCACCAAGTTCATTGGTGAAAATGTGGAAATCCATGTAACGGTCAAGCGTCAGCAGTGCCAGGGTAGCGGTCAGGATCGGGAACGAAGCCACAATCAGGACGTTGGCCCAGGTGCAGGTCCAGGTGAAGATCGGCATGTCCATCAGCTTCATGCCAGGGGTACGCATTTTCAGCACGGTGGCCAGGAAGTTGACCCCCGTCAGCGTCGTACCTAGCCCGGATAACTGTAGCGCCCAGATGTAGTAATCCATCCCCACGCCCGGGCTGTATTGCAGGCCCGACAGCGGCGGATAGGCAACCCAACCGGTCTTGGCGAATTCGCCGACGCCCAGGGACAGGTTGATCAGCACCACGCCAGAAACCAGCAGCCAGAAGCTCAGGGAGTTCAGGAACGGGAAGGCAACGTCACGCGCGCCGATCTGCAGCGGCACTGCAAGGTTCATCAGGCCGGTGAAGAATGGCATCGCCATGAAGATGATCATGATCACACCGTGGGCGGTGAAGATCTGGTCATAGTGTTCAGGTGGCAGGTAGCCAGGCGAACCCTCAGTGGCCATGGCCAGCTGGGTACGCATCATGATGGCGTCGGCAAAGCCGCGCAGCAGCATGACCATGGCAACGATGATGTACATCACGCCGATTTTCTTGTGGTCGACCGAAGTCAGCCACTCGGTCCACAGATAGGTCCACTTCTTGAAATAAGTGATACCCGCGAACAGTGCCAGACCACCGAGCGCGATCATGGCGATGGTCACCATCACGATCGGCTCGTGGAACGGGACCGCTTCCCAACTTAATTTACCAAACATCGTTTACTCCTCTGCCCCGGCAGCTGAATGCGAGTTCATGTCCGTAGCGGCCACTTCTTTCTCTTTCTTCTCGTGCTTGACCTTCGGGCCTGGTTTCATGCCTTCGTACTTGTCGACGATGGTCTGGAACAGGTTCGGCGTCACCGAGGAGTAGAGCTCGACTGGGTTGTTCTGGCTCTGCTTGGAAAGGGCTGCGTATTCAGCTTGTTCAAGCTGTTTAGGTGCCTTTTTGACTTCACTTACCCAGGCGTCGAAATCTTCCTGGGAAGTTGCGATCGCTTTGAATTTCATACCGGTGAAACCGGCACCGCTGTAGTTGGCGGAGATGCCGTCCATTTCAGCGTTGCGGTCGGCAATCAGGTGCATTCTGGTCTGCATGCCCGCCATCGCGTAGATCTGGCCGCCCAGGCCCGGGATGAAGAACGAGTTCATCACGGCGTCGGAGGTGATCTTGAAGTTGATTGGCGTGTGCGCCGGGAACACGATCTTGTTGACCGTGGCAATGCCTTGTTCCGGGTAGATGAACAGCCACTTCCAGTCCAGCGCGACCACTTCGATGGTCACAGGCTTGACGTCGGATTCGATCGGACGGTACGGGTCCAGCTCGTGGGTCGACTTGTAGGTGATGTAACCCAGGGCGATGATGATCAACACCGGAACAGTCCACACCGCGATCTCGATCTTGGTGGAGTGGTTCCATTTAGGCGTGTAGGTCGCCTTGGTGTTGGACGCGCGGTATTTCCAGGCGAACAGGAAGGTCATCACGATGACCGGCACCACGACCAACAGCATCAGCAGCGTTGCGGTGATGATCAGGTTTCGCTGTTCCAGGCCAACCTGGCCCGTGGGATTGAGCAAGGTCATGTTGCAGCCTCCCAGCAACAACGTGCCGAGCAGCGGCAATAAGCCTAGTAGTCTGGGGTACCTGTTTTTACTCATCTCACGACCTCTAAAGCAGCTTGCGCAATGCAGTTGGGTTTTGATCGCCAACACTTCACCCTGCCAAGGGTTGGCATTTTTCTTGGATTGAATAAGGGCTTGCCCGTCGAGCGTCAGAGGCGTTTCGACAAATCCTGGGCCAGCGGTGAGTTCTTATTCGAATTCGTGGTCAAAGGCCTTGTTACAGCCCAATTCCATTTGGTGCGGATAGTTGGAGGCACCGACACCTGGGAGTCGCATCAAGCCAAAAGGCCTCTCGACACCCTCGTGCCACTCATGCATCAGAGCCACGGTGAGCTGCCGGGAATTCAGTGCGGGCGATTGTAGATATGTAGCGTTTTATAAACCATGTCTTATCCCGAAATAATTTTTATCCCAGCCCGCAACAATCCTGACCAATTTGTGCAAAAGCGGCGCATCTTATCGAAAATGAATCGCAACAAAAACACCAAAAATAGTAGGCCTACCACCCGCAATTCAGACAGTGTCCAAGGTTCCACAACAGTCCTCTACCCCGCCCTAACCCCGCTATGACAAGGGCTCTGGCAAATCGCCACAACCTGTTAAAACTGTCTGTTCCCTTTTGCCCCGGCTAAAATCTGGCGACGCACAAACACGCCAATTTCATTGCATGAGACTGCACCAATCCGGCACTCGAAAGCGCGCTGCGACACTCGCGATGTGACAACATGTCGCACACTTGTCGCACCCCTGATTGCCGCGCATCACGGTCTTTTTACCTGGCCCCTGAAATGCAAAAACGCCCCGGCCCTCTCATCGAGGTCCGGAGCGTTTTGTGTCTATCGCAGTAATGCCGCCGATGACTTCAGTGCAGCGCCTTGCGATTGCGCATCGTCAGCAGCGGCACCAGCACCACCACCAGCACGAAGGCCAGCAGCGCCCACTGCGCCAGGGACAACCCCAGGATCGGCGGGTACGGCGTGGAGCAGAAACCGTCAACCTGGAAGCCCAGCGGGAAGATCTTCGCCAGCGGCAAGCCGTCGACTATCGGTTGCAGCACATCGATGCCGCAACTGACGGCAGGATAGAACTGCGTGTAGACGTGATGCCCGGCCACCCCGACGCCTGCCAGGGCACAAATCACCACCAGGGTCTCCAGCACCGTGATGCTGCGACGCGTGCGCATGGCCGCACCGATGAAAGCGAAGAGCGCGATCAACAGCAGCGCGTAACGCTGCAGGATGCACAACGGGCACGGGGCCTCGCCCAAAGCCACCTGCATGTACAGCGCACCGCCGATCAGCGCCAGGCAGATGATGCCCAACAGCACCAGATAGCGCCGCTCGCGGCCCAGACGCATCGTTTCCTCGCTCATCGTGTTTCCCTTTTAACTATCGATTGCCCGCCAGTTTACACGCTGGCCCTGACCTTTGAGAGCCTGGTGCGCACTGGCCGATTGTGGGGAAATAGACGACAGGCCGGTTAAGACGGGATTAACCGTAACGCGCCTGGCCCCTCGAACTCGGCCTGAAGCAACTTCACAAACGCCTCACGCGCCGGGTGCCGACCTGCGCTCTCGTGCCAGTAAAAAAGGTTGTCGATGCTCGTCAGTTCCGGGAATTCATATCCTTGGCAACCTGCGCTGAGACAATACTGTTCATAGATTCCACGGGGCACCAGCGAGATACCGGCACCGGCACTGACGCAGCCAACGATGGTGCCATAGCTGGCGATGCTGACAATCGGCTGCACCTGGTCATGGCGCAATAGCCACTGTTCCAGCGCGAAGCGGTACGGACAGCCCGGGGGCCACATGAAAATGGCCTTGCCCTGCAGATCCGCCGCCTGGCGCAAAGGCCCATGGGAGGCGGAGGCGATGAGAATCAGATCTTCGCGGTACATCACTTCCCGCTTCAGTCCCGGGCGTTCAACGTTTACCGCCACGAACGCCCCATCCAGCCGCCGATGCTGAGTGTCGTCAAGTAATTGAGCCCAAGTGCCGGTGCTCAACTCCAGCATCACCTTTGGGTAAAGCTCGTGGTACTTGGCCAATAACCGAGGCAATCGCCCAGTGGCACTGGACTCGATAGCACCAATACGCAGAGGACCGCTCGGCGCACAGCCGGGTGCCAACGCCCTGCGCGCTTCCTCGGCCAGGCCCAGGATTTTCGTCGTGTAATCGAGAAATACCTCCCCGGCGGGCGTGATCCGCAATCCTCGGCCATCGCGAGAAAACAGCGGAGTACCGAGCTCACGCTCCAGGGACTTGAGGCGCGCGGTGATATTGGACGGTACGCAATGCAGCACCTCGGCCGCGCGGGCGATGCTGCCGAGATGGTGAACCGTGTTGAACATGCGCAGTTGGGACAGTTCCATAGCTCAGCCAAAGTGAATACTTGATTCAGTTTAAGTCACTTGTAGTGAATTCATAGGGTTTTGATAATTCGAGTGCCGGCATTGCATCACGCCTTTTTCCGCCGGACACAGAGGAAGCCTTATGGATTTTGTTCAACGCCACCTCGCCGAAAGGCCAGGCGTAAAAATCGCCTTGGCGACGTTTTTCGTGATCCTCTGCTGGGCTTATTCCCCCATTGGCATCCGTATCGGGTTAGGGGCTTACGAGCCGGGTCATCTGGCGCTGATCCGCTTTCTCATTGCCTCGACGTTCATGGCCGGGGTCGCCTTGGTCACGCGCATTTCCCTGCCTCGCCTCAAAGACCTGCCACTGTTGGCCATGCTGGGATTCTTTGCTGTCAGCCTGCACCACATCGCCATCAATTTCGGCCAACGAGGCGTCAGCGCCGGCGCGGCCAGTGTGCTTGCGCAATCCACGCCGCTGTTCAGCACGATATTGGCGCATTTCGTGTTCAAGGACCGGGTCAACGGTTGGCAGTGGATCTGTGTGCTGTGCGGTTTGCTCGGTGCGGGTGTCGTGGTGACGGGTGATCGTGGCTTTGGAGAACTGGATGCGCACGGGTTGCTGATCCTGCTGGCGGCATTGTCCTGGAGTCTCTATTTCGCCCTGCAAAAACGCCATTCCCATCGCTACGACGGGCTGACGATGGTGTGTTACACCATCTGGTCAGGCACCACGTTATTACTGGTGTATGCACCGGGCTTGTGGAGCGAAGTGCAGAAAGCCTCGGAGTCGGTCAACCTGGCGGTGCTTATCCTGGGCATTTTCCCCAGCGCCCTTGCGTACCTTGCCTGGGCCTACGTACTGACGCACAGCAACATAAGCCGCGCGTCCATTTCGCTTTACCTGATACCGCCCACAGCCATGTTGATGGCATCGGTGGTTCTGGCTGAACGCCCTTCGATCATGGTCATCGTCGGCATGCTCATCGTGCTGGCGAGCGTACTCGCCCTCAATCTGCAGCCATCGAAAGTCTCGGGAATCTGCAGCGCAGTAGGGCTTTCGCGAGAAAGCCCCGGGAGCGATTGATCACTCGCCGTAGATATCAGACTTGAAGTACTGCTGCGAAATCTTCTGGTACTCGCCGTTGGCGCGAATCCCGTCGATAGCGGTGTTCAGCTCCGATACCAGCTCGGTGTTGCCCTTGCGCACCGCAATCCCGGCGCCCTCGCCCACGTATTTCGGGTCTTTGAGCTCTGGTCCGGCAAACGCGTAGCCCTTGCCGCGCGGCATCGACAGGAAGTCGTTGAGCGGAATGGTGTCGGCAAAAATGGCATCGAGGCGACCGGCCGCCAGGTCCATGTAGATCTCTTCGTTGTTGCTGTAGCGCTTGACGTTGACGCCCTTGGGTTCGAAGACTTCGGTCGCGTAACGGTCGGTGGTGGTCGCCCGTTGCACGCCAACCGTCTTGCCCTTGAGGCTGGCGTATTGATCATCCACGACCGCGCCTTCCTTCATGACCAGGCGCGACGAGGTGAAATAATACTTGTGGGTGAAATCCACCGACTTCTTGCGGTCTTCGTTGATGGTCATCGACGACAGTGCCATATCGATTTTCTTCACTTTCAAGGAAGGAATCAGGCCGTCGAACTCGCCCTCGACCCACACGCACTTGACCTTCATCTGCGCGCACAGGGCATTGCCGATGTCGTAGTCGAAACCCACGATTTCGCCTTTGTCGGTCTTGGAGGCGAACGGTGGGTAGGCTGCTTCGATGCCGATGCGCAGGGTTTTCTCGGCGGCAAACAGGCTACTGCACGCCAACAGACTCAGGGCAAGACCGGTGATGAGGGGGAATTTCTTCATGTTCGTTCTCTCGCGGGTTGTTGTTGGTTTGGCAAGACAGAAGAAAGAGCAGAAACGGGCGGAAGCCTTTTTTTGTACTTATAAATCCATACTGGACTTTTATGTATTGGGCGTCAATCGGGTAAATGCAGGGCGCGCCGGCCGATGGTCGGGAGACATTTCTGGGAGTTTTCAGGTGAAGCGAATGGCCTCATCGCGGGCAAGCCTTGCTCCTACAGATTCGATGTCGTTCAAATATTATGTGGACGACCTTGAATCTGTAGGAGCAAGGCTTGCCCGCGATGGCGTACTTGAGAACACCGCAGGAATCACTGCTTCCAGCGATCCGCCGCCGCATGATCACTGTCACGCCCTTCGACCCAACGCGGGCCGTCACTGGTGTTTTCCTTTTTCCAGAACGGTGCACGGGTTTTCAGGTAGTCCATGACAAAGGCGCAGGCGTCGAATGCCGCCTGGCGGTGGGCGCTGGCGGCGCCGACGAAGACGATCGGCTCACCGGGTTCCAGGGCACCGATGCGGTGCAGCACCTCCAGCTTGAGCAAGGGCCAGCGCTGCTCGGCCTCGATGGCGATCTTGCCGAGGGCTTTTTCGGTCATGCCCGGATAGTGTTCGAGGAACATCCCGGCGACATCCAGGCCGTCATTGAAGTCGCGCACATAGCCGACAAAATTCACCACCGCCCCGACGCCGACATTGGCGTCGTGCATGGCGTTGACTTCGGCGCCGGGATCGAACGCGGTCGATTGCACGCGAATGGCCATGTCTCAGCCCCCGGTCACGGTGGGAAAAAACGCCACTTCATCGCCATCGCTGACCGGTTCGTCGAGCTGGCACAGGTCTTCGTTGCGCGCACACATCAGGTTCTGCTCGCGGAGCACGTCAGCACCCTCACGTTGCGCCAGCAACGCCCGCACGTCGTCGACAGTGGCGAACTGGCCTTCGACCTTCACCGATTCCACGCCCAGCGCTTCACGATAACGGGCAAAAAATTTTACGGTGACGTTCATGATTGATCCGCCTGGAAATGCCCGCTCTTGCCGCCGACCTTCTCCAGCAGGCGCACGCTTTCGATGATCATGCCGCGATCCACGGCCTTGCACATGTCATAGATAGTCAAGGCGGCGACACTGGCAGCCGTCAGGGCCTCCATCTCGACACCGGTCTGCCCGGACAACTTGCAGCGCGCCACGATGCGTACGCTGTCCTCGCCTTCGGCACTGAGTTCGACCTTGACCCCGGTCAGCATCAACGGGTGGCACAGGGGAATCAGATCGCTGGTTTTTTTCGCCGCCTGGATGCCTGCAATGCGGGCCACGGCGAACACATCGCCCTTGGGATGCCCGCCGCTGACAATCATTTTCAAGGTTTCGGGCAGCATGCGCACCAGCGCTTGGGCCGTCGCTTCACGGAACGTCACGGCTTTTTCGGTGACGTCGACCATGTTGGCGCGGCCTTGGGAATCGAGATGAGTCAGCACGGGGTTACTCCTGATCAGGAGTCTCGATTGTAAACCTGTGGGTCAGATTTCCGCACGCGAGATTATCGGATCACGCAATCCCCTGTAGGAGCGAGCATGCTCGCGAAAAACGCAGGGACAACGCGGTCATTCAGACAGCACGCGTTATCGTTGACGTCCATCGCGAGCATGCTCGCTCCTACAAAGGGTTTTTGTGTCGGGCATGAAAAACCGGGCGGCTTTGAGGCCGCCCGCGTTGGGTGAGGTTACAGATGCGATTCTGCGTATTCGGCCAGAATCGAACGAGGCACCCCTTGCAGGGTGATGTGCACCCCGTTGGGGAAGTCCTTGAAGCGTTCAGTCAGGTACGTCAGTCCGGAGCTGGTCGCGGACAGGTAAGGGGTGTCGATCTGTGCCAGGTTGCCCAGGCACACCACTTTGGAACCGGCACCGGCACGGGTGATGATGGTTTTCATCTGGTGCGGTGTAAGGTTTTGGCATTCATCGATCAGGATCAGGCTCTGCTGGAAGCTGCGGCCGCGGATGTAGTTGAGGGATTTGAACTGCAACGGCACTTTGCTGAGGATGTAGTCGACGCTGCCATGGGTGCTTTCGTCATCCATGTGCAAGGCTTCGAGGTTGTCGGTGATGGCGCCCAGCCAAGGCTCCATTTTTTCCGCTTCGGTGCCCGGCAGGAAGCCGATCTCCTGGTCCAGGCCTTGCACGCTGCGGGTGGCGATGATGCGGCGGTAGCGCTTGCTGACCATGGTCTGCTCGATGGCCGCGGCCAACGCGAGAATGGTTTTACCAGAGCCTGCGGCACCGGACAGGTTGACCAGGTGGATGTCCGGATCGAGCAAGGCGTACAGCGCCAGGCTCTGATAGATGTCACGCGGCTTTAGGCCCCAGGCTTCCTGGTGCAGCAGCGGTTCCTGGTGCAGGTCCAGGATCAGCAGTTTGTCTTCCTCGATCTCCTTGATCCAGCCGACGAACCCCTGCTCATCGATGATGAACTCGTTGATGTGCACCGCCGGCAGATTGTCGATCAACTGCACCTGGTGCCAGGTGCGGCCGTGGTCCTGACGGGTCTCGACCTTGCTCACCCGGTCCCAGAAGGAGCCGGTCATGTTGTGATAGCCGTTGGGCAGCAGCGATACGTCGTCGACCAACTGGTCGGTGCTGTAGTCCTCGGCCGCGATCCCGCAGGCACGGGCCTTGAGGCGCATGTTGATGTCTTTGGTGACCAGCACCACGGGCTTCTTCGGCTCGCGTGCGTGCAGGTCGATCAGCTGGTTGATGATTCTGTTGTCGTTCAGATGCTCAGGCAGAATGATGTGGGGTTCGGCCTGCTTGCTCATCAGAATTGACAGCAAGCCCTTGGGCCCGCTCTTGCCCCGCTGGATCGGCACGCCCTGCTCGACGTCCTCGGGTGAGGCATCGCCCAGGGTCTTGTCGATCAGCCGGATGGCCTGGCGACATTCGGCGGCAACGCTGTGATGCCCGCTCTTGAGCTTGTCGAGCTCCTCAAGCACGGTCATAGGGATCGCGACGTGGTGTTCTTCGAAGTTAAGCAGCGCGTTTGGATCGTGAATCAATACGTTGGTATCGAGTACATAAAGGATTGGCTGGTTGGAAGAAGAGCTACGTCCGTGATCATCCATACTCGGTCACCTTAGTCAGAGCCAGTGGACGCAATACCTGGGCGGTGCTGCGCCTCGAAGTGGCCGCCGAATTCACCTGCGGGGACTCAAGTGACTGCATACAGAGCTGGGTCTTGGGAGACGCCACCTGTGTTGCAGGTTTCGGCGGTCTGTCTTCGTAATACTCCAAAACCCATGACAGAAAAAAGCACTTTGACGCTTTTTTGAAGTTTATTTTTCAGAATGACCAAAAACACTTGGCGGACTGCCATCACCCGTTTACAGTCGGAGATCAACTTGCAGCAAAATCCCCTCTAAAATCGCCGTTCACCCAATGTTTTCGGGCTTTGGCCGTTTTCAGCGAAACCCTTCCTGGCAGTCTTCCCAACCGATCCCGCTTTGAGCCGTTTGCGTGATCAGCCAGGGCAACGCCGTTTTCACCCCTTCCTGTTTCACATTGAAATTGATCACCCCATGGCGCCACAGCAGCATCAGGGTCAACACCCGTTGCGCACTCTGGCTGCCCTTGAGCTTGCCCGCACCGTCCTGGGCATCGATATCCCACAGGGCGACCTGCAACCCCTGGGCCTTGAAGAAAGCGGCGGCGTCGGCGCGACGCTGGCCATCGGGCGGGCGAAACAGGGGCACGAAGTTCTCCGGCAGCTTGTTCTTGGCCAGCTCGACGCTGCGGCGTACCGAGTCGTGCCAGTCCTGCCAGTGGCTGTGGGAGCGAAACTCCCAGCCTTGCACACCGATGCACTGGGTTGACCAGGTCGCTTGCAGGCTGGCCACCGAGCGCTCGCCCAGACGGGCCTGGAGGTCCTTGCCGAGAACGAAGAACGTGCCGCTGAGGTTGGCCTTGCGCAGGTACTCGGCAATCCAGTCGGTATTGTCCGGCACGGCATTGGCGGCGCTGTCGAAGGTCAATAGAAACAGCCTGTCATGCATCGCGTCGCCATTGCGCTCATAGTCACCAAAACGATCGACTTCATTGCTGGTTTGCGGAAACAGTGCCGCCTTGCGCAGTTGCTCATCAAGGTACTGGCTGTGGAACAGGCGACTCGGTTCGGCCCACTGTATGTAGTAGCTGTTCTCGCTGAGCTGAAACTTGCCGGCCTGCTCGCGCAAGGTGGCCATGTCCTCGACCAGGAAACAGAAGGAGGCGTCCTGATCGCAACTCTGCTGGGCGAAATCGTAGTTGGTCAACAGGCGTTGCCATAGGCGCTGACGAACACGATTGACCGATTCCAGGTTGATCGTGCGCAGGCCCAGGCGTTGCGCCAATGCCGCTTCGTCCAGGGACTCACTGGCCAACAGCACCCGGGCGAACATGAGAATTTCGGCACGCGACGCGACATCGAACAGGGTCGGGTTGTCGAGTTTTTCCGGCCAGGTGTTGCGATCCAGTGTTGCGACTTCACCCGGCGCCGCCATGACGCCGAAGCTCAGCAGCCAGGCTGTGAGCAGAAAAACGATACGCAATGGGATGTCTCCATAACAAAACTCGCGCGGCACTATAGCCGATCCAACCTGCCCCCTGATGATCGTTCCCACGCTCTGCGTGGGAATGCCTCAACGGACGCTCCGCGTTCGGCCTTGGATGGGACGCGGAGCGTCCCGGGCTGCATTCCCACGCAGAGCCTGGGAACGATCACCGTCCGGCACCTATCACACCCATAGCTGGAGTCAACGATGACAACCCCCTAGAATCGCCGCCACGATTAAAGGAGACGACTTCATGCTGATGGTGATTTCCCCCGCCAAGACCCTCGATTACGAGACACCGCCGGCGACCCAGCGCTTTACCCAGCCGCAGTACCTTGACCATTCGCAGGAGCTGATCCTGCAATTGCGCGAGCTGACCCCGGCGCAGATCAGCGAGTTGATGCACGTTTCCGACAAGATCGGCGGGCTCAACGCCGCCCGCTTTGGCAGCTGGACACCTGCCTTTACCCCGGCCAACGCCAAGCAGGCCTTGCTGGCCTTCAAGGGCGACGTCTACACCGGGCTGAATGCACAAACCTTCAGCGAAGCCGACTTCGACTACGCCCAGCAACATTTACGCATGCTCTCCGGCCTGTACGGCCTATTGCGTCCCCTGGACCTGATGCAACCGTACCGGCTGGAAATGGGCACCAAACTGGCCAATGCCCGGGGCAAGGACTTGTATGCCTTCTGGGGCATGCGTATCAGTGAATGGTTGAATGAAGCCCTGGCCGATCAGGGCGATGACGTGCTGCTCAACCTGGCTTCGAACGAGTATTTCTCGGCGGTCAAGCGCAGCGCCTTGAGCGCACGCATCATCAACACCGAGTTCAAGGACCTGAAGAACGGCCAGTACAAGATCATCAGCTTCTACGCGAAAAAGGCCCGGGGCATGATGAGCCGCTTCGTCATCGAGGAACGCATCAACGATCCGCAAGCTCTCAAGCAGTTCGATGTACAGGGCTACCGCTACAGCGCCGAGCAGTCTAAACCGGACAACCTGGTGTTCCTGCGCGACCACGCACCAGAGTGAAGCAGAGGGTCGGCGCGCGACCTTGCGGATCCCTCGTGCGCCCCCCCATTGATAACCTCGAAATCCCCCGCTCTCTTCGTCATTTTTATGACGCCAAAAAACAATCTGTCAATTTTCTAACTTCAGTTTCACTCGACTTTGATCATTTTTTTCAGTAGTGGCACTGAAAAAATTTCTCAGTAGTGGCAAATAACTATCCCCTCCAATAATCCGCCTATATATAAAGGGCGAAACGGCAAGTGCTATCAATTTGAGAGCAGTGCCATCTTTGTCAATATTTCAAGAAATTTCAGATTTCGTGATGGATGGGTCGGAACTATGTCCAAATGCACCGCTCATACCACCGGTAACGATTCTCGCCGCGAATGTACGAGACAACTTACGCAGAACAGAGATCCATGTAGTGAAGTTGCAACACTAACTTTCACTGACTTATCCCTGATTTGGGCAACACCAGAACGGACAGGAGATACGCACCATCACTATCCCCTACAAGGCCAAGGCCGCGCCCCTATTAACGTGCTCACCTGGGCACCAAAACCCTTGATCTACGGGCTTTCGGCCTGACATCAAGCGCGTAGGATCAATGCACGAACATCTTCTGAATAGAGGACTGGTTGCATAACAGGGCAAGTCATAACAACAAGGCCTAGTTGCGCCAACCTTGAGCGCACTTATTTAGACACTCGGAACTTTTATGCCAGCACGCGGTATTGTCGCGCCTGCAAGGCTTAACTTCCGTGTGCACTATAACCGCTGAACACCATTAACTCCGGCCATCTAATGGCTTGATCAACACTGAGGTAAATGCGATGCGCATCAGCATATTTGGTTTGGGTTACGTTGGCGCAGTTTGTGCCGGTTGCCTGTCTGCACGGGGCCATGACGTCGTTGGCGTCGATGTTGCCAAAGACAAGATCGATATGATCAATGCAGGCCGTTCTCCGATCGTTGAACCAGGCCTGGGCGAACTTCTGGCACAAGGTATCCAGACCGGTCGCCTGCGCGGTACCACCAACTTCGCCGAGGCGATTCGCGACACCGACCTGTCGATGATCTGTGTCGGTACGCCGAGCAAGAAGAACGGCGACCTGGAACTCAACTACATCGAGGCCGTGTGCCGCGAGATCGGTTTTGTCCTGCGTGACAAGACCACCCGTCACACCATCGTGGTGCGCAGCACCGTTTTGCCGGGCACCGTCGCAAACGTTGTCATCCCGATTCTGGAAGACTGCTCCGGCAAGAAGGCCGGTGTCGATTTCGGTGTGGCGGTCAACCCTGAGTTCCTGCGCGAAAGCACCGCCATCGCCGACTACGACCAACCGCCAATGACCGTCATCGGCGAGTTCGACAAGGCCTCGGGCGACGTTCTGCAATCGCTGTACGAAGAGCTCGACGCGCCGATCATCCGCAAGGACATCGCCGTTGCCGAGATGATCAAGTACACCTGCAACGTGTGGCACGCCGCCAAGGTGACCTTCGCCAACGAGATCGGCAACATCGCCAAGGCCGTCGGCGTCGATGGTCGTGAAGTGATGGACGTGGTCTGCCAGGACAAGACCCTGAACCTGTCCCAGTACTACATGCGCCCGGGCTTCGCTTTCGGCGGTTCCTGCCTGCCGAAAGACGTACGCGCCCTGACCTACCGCGCCAGTTCCCTGGACGTCGACGCCCCCCTGCTCAACTCGCTGATGCGCAGTAACGAGTCCCAGGTGCAGAACGCCTTCGACATCGTCCAGAGCCATGACAAACGCAAAGTCGCCCTGCTGGGCCTGAGCTTCAAGGCCGGTACCGACGACCTGCGCGAAAGCCCGCTGGTTGACCTGGCGGAAATGCTGATCGGCAAGGGCTACGACCTGAGCATCTACGACAGCAACGTCGAGTACGCCCGGGTGCACGGTGCGAACAAGGACTACATCGAGTCGAAGATCCCCCACGTCTCGTCCTTACTCAACTCCGACTTCGACGCGGTGATCAACAACTCCGACGTGATCATCCTCGGCAACCGTGACGAGAAATTCCGCGCCCTGGTCAAGGACGTCCCGCACGGCAAGCAAGTGATCGACCTGGTCGGCTTCATGTCCAAGGCCACCAGCACGGCTGGCCGGGCTGAAGGCATCTGCTGGTAACGCGGAATCCCGTCTCCGACACCGCGCTTCCGCGCATGAAACACCTGTAGGAGCACAGCTTGCTGGCGATGACGTACTTGAGATCGCCATCGCCGGCAAGCTGTGCTCCTACAGGGGCGAGGGGCTCGCACATGACTTTAGGATTCCGATTATGCACAGGCTAAAGCACTGCCTACTCCAGGCCGCCGGTTGGCTGTTCTACCTGAGTTTACTGATGGGCATCGCCATGGCGCTGCCTGTGTCCACGTTCGACTCCGAGTCGAAGGACTTCATTTTCCTGATCGGTATCGTCGGTATCTGGCGCTACTCGATGGGTGCCACGCACTTTGTGCGCGGCATGCTGTTTCTGTACGTGGTCTACCCGCACCTGCGGCGCAAAGTGCGCAAGCTGGGAAAGGCGGCGGACCCGTCCCATGTATTTTTGATGGTCACCAGTTTCCGTATTGACGCGCTGACCACCGCGCAGGTCTACAGCTCGGTGATCCGCGAAGCGATCGACTGTGAGCTGCCGACCACCGTGGTCTGCTCCATCGTCGAAATGTCCGATGAACTGCTGGTGAAAAGCCTGTGGAACCGGATGAACCCACCGGCGCGGGTCAAGCTCGACTTCGTGCGCATCCCCGGCACCGGCAAGCGCGATGGTCTGGCCTTCGGTTTCCGCGCCATCTCCCGTCACCTGCCGGATGACCGCGCCGTGGTGGCCGTGATCGATGGCGACACCGTGCTCGGAGAAGGCGTGGTGCGCAAGACCGTGCCGTGGTTCCAGCTGTTCGGCAATGTCGGAGGCCTGACCACCAATGAGTTCTGCGAAGTTCGCGGTGGCTACATCATGAGCGAATGGCACAAGCTGCGTTTCGCCCAGCGTCACATCAACATGTGCTCAATGGCCCTGTCCAAGCGCGTGCTGACGATGACCGGGCGCATGTCGGTGTTCCGTGCCACCGTGGTCACCAACCCGGAATTCATCGCCGACGTGGAAAGCGACTCGCTGCAACACTGGCGCCTGGGTCGTTTCAAGTTCCTCACCGGCGACGACAAGTCCAGCTGGTTCAGCCTGATGCGTCTGGGCTACGACACCTTCTACGTGCCCGATGCAGCGATCAACACCGTCGAGCATCCACCGGAAAAGAGCTTCATCAAGGCCAGTCGCAAGCTGATGTTCCGCTGGTACGGCAACAACCTGCGGCAGAACTCCCGGGCCCTGGGCCTTGGGGTAAAACGCCTCGGCGCGTTCACGTCGGTGGTGCTGTTCGATCAACGCGTGTCGATGTGGACCTCCCTGCTGGGCCTGTCCGTGGCGCTGATCGCAAGCGCGAAGTACGGCACCGCGTTCATCCTGGTGTACCTGCTGTGGATCGGCATCACCCGCCTGATCCTGACCCTGTTGCTGTCCTGTTCCGGCCACCGGATCGGCCCGGCCTACCCGGCGATTCTCTATTACAACCAGATCGTCGGCGCGCTGGTGAAAATCTACGTGTTCTTCCGCCTCGACCAACAGTCCTGGACTCGCCAGCCCACTGCTCTGACCCGTGATCTCGCCAGCTTTCAACGTTGGTTCAACACCTGGTCGTCTCGGACCATGACCTTCTCCGCCGGCAGCATTTTTGTCGCCGTGCTGCTGATGATGGTCTGACCGCCCCCTTTTTGAATTAACCAGGAAATCGCCTTATGAATACCGCCGTCAACGCCAACGTAGTGCATGAATCCGAAGCCCAGCGCCAACACGCCCGAGTGAAAATCCCGGCCAAGCTGCGTTTCTTCGGCCCTGACCGGACACCGGTCGAAGCGCGGGTGATCGACCTCTCCGCCGGTGGCCTGGCCTTCAATGCCGGGCAACTGCCACTGAAGATCGGCGACAAGTACAAGGCCCGCCTGCAATTCGTCATCGACAACCTCGGCCTGGCCATGGACGTGGAGTTGCAGGTGCGTTCCTACGATCGCCAGACCGGTCGTACCGGTTGCCAGTTCCAGAACCTGGAACCGCAAGACATTTCGACCTTGCGCCATTTGATCACTTCGCACCTGGCCGGCGACATCGTCACCATCGGCGAAGTGCTGGCGACCCTGCAGCGCGACAACTTCACCAAGGCGCGCAAGGTCAAGGACGGCGGCCACGGCATGAGCGCATTCGGGCGCATGAAAGCGGTGACCTTCAGCCTGGGGATTTTCGTCGTCGGCCTGGCGGCGTTCGGGTTCATCTTCAAGTCGGTGTACGGCATGTACTTCGTCAGCCACGCCCAGGCCGGCCTTGTCAGCGTGCCGGGCGTGAACATCACCATGCCCCGCGACGGCACCGTGCAGAGCCTGGTGAAAGCCGATGGCGTCGCCGCCAAAGGCGCGCCGCTAGCGACCTTCAGCACCAGCATGCTCGACGTACTCAAGGGTCATCTGGAAGACGATCAACTGGCCCCGGCCAAGGTTGAAGAGCTGTTCGGCAAGCAAATGACCGGCACCCTGACGTCGCCTTGCGATTGCACCGTGGCCCAGCAAATGGTCGCCGACGGTCAGTACGCCAGCAAGGGTGACGTGATCTTCCAACTGGTGCCGCGTAACAGCGAAGCCAACGTTGAGGCGCGCTTCTCCTATCGCCAGTTCGGCGACGTGTTGCCAGGCACCGCGGTGCGTTTCCAGATCGCCGGCGAAGACAAGACCCGCACCGGCAAGATCGTCAGCAGCACCAGCCTGAAAAGCGCCGACCTGTCCTCCGACATCCGCGTGCTGATCCAGCCTGACGAAGCCCTGGACAGCAGCCTCGCCGGCCGTCCGGTGGAAGTGAACAGCGACCGTGGCCCGAACCTGAACTGGCTGATCGATAAAGCCATGGCTGCTGGTCTGTAACCGGAGGACATGCCTGTGACGACTCCTATCCTCAACACACCGCCGACCCTGTGGGAGCGAGCCTGCTCGCGAAGGGGTCAACTCGGTTTGTCTGATACACCGCGCCGCCTGCTTCGCGAGCAGGCTCGCTCCCACATGGGTTATGCGGTGTGTGCTGTGGCATTGGCGGTGAGCCTCGCCGGTTGCGCCGGCCTGCCCGACCAGCGCCTGGCCAACGAAGCGCTCAAGCGTGGCGATACCGCCACCGCCGCGGCGAACTACCAGCAACTGGCAGACCTGGGCTACAGCGAAGCCCAGGTCGGTCTGGCCGACCTCCAGGTCGACAGCCGCGACCCGGCGCAGATGAAACAGGCCGAGGCGACTTACCGTGCCGCCGCCAGTGTTTCACCGCGCGCCCAGGCACGCCTGGGTCGTCTGCTGGTGGCCAAGCCCGGCTCCACCGAAGCCGAACAGCACGAAGCCGAAGGCCTGTTGAAAAAGGCCTCGGCCGCCGGTGAAGGCAACACCCTGATCCCGCTGGCGATGCTGTACCTGCAATACCCGCACAGCTTCCCCAACGTTGATGCGCAAAAACAGATCAGCCAATGGCGCGCCGAAGGCAAGCCGCAAGCGGGCCTGGCGCAAGTGTTGCTCTATCGCACCCAAGGCACCTACGACCAGCACCTGGATGAAGTGGAAACGGTCTGCAAAGCGGCACTCAACACCACCGACATCTGCTACGTCGAACTGGCCACGGTCTACCAGAAACAAGGTAAACCGGAGCAACAAGCCGAGCTGATCAAGCAGATGCAGGCAGCACACAGTCGCGGCACCGTCACCGCTCAGCGGGTGGACAGTGTTGCTCGCGTGCTCGGCGATGCGACCCTGGGCAAGACCGACGAAAAAACCGCGCAGTCGCTGCTCGAAGATATCGCCCCCGGCTACCCCGCTTCCTGGGTCAGCCTGGCGCAACTGCTCTACGACTTCCCGGAACTGGGCGATGTCGACCAGATGATGAAGTACCTGGACAACGGCCGCGCCGCCGATCAACCGCGCGCCGAGCTGTTGCTGGGCAAGCTCTACTACGAAGGCAAGATGGTCCCGGCCGACGCCAAGGTCGCCGAGGAACACTTCCAGAAAGCCGTCGGCCGCGAAGTCGCCGCCGATTACTACCTCGGCCAGATCTATCGCCGTGGCTACCTGGGCAAGGTCTATCCGCAGAAGGCCCTAGACCACCTGCTGACCGCTGCGCGCAACGGCCAGAACAGCGCCGACTTCGCCATCGCCCAGCTGTTTTCCCAAGGCAAAGGCACCAAGCCTGACCCGCTCAACGCCTACGTGTTCAGCCAGCTCGCCAAGGCCCAGAACACCCCGCAAGCCACCGAGCTTGCGCAAACACTCGAAGCCCAACTGCCGCCTGCGCAGCTGGCCGAGGCCCAACGCCTGTTGAAACAAGAACAGGCTGTTCGCGGCAACTTGAGCCAGAACACGCTGCAGCTGCACGCCCTGCAAGAAGAAGACGGCGAGGAATCCCTATGAAGTTGAATCCATTCATGAAGGCCGGGATCGGCCTGACGTTCGCGCTGATCTGGTCGTGCCCGACACTGGCGGCGATGACTGAAGAAACCAAGAACTACGGCCTGGACGTGAAAATCACCGGCCAGTCCGAAGACGACCGTGACCTCGGCACCCAGAGTGGCGGCGACGTCAATGGCCTCGGCCTCGACCTGCGCCCTTGGGTGTATGGCGAGAGCGGCGCGTGGAGCGCGTACGCCATGGGTCAGGCCGTGACGTCCACCGACATCATCGAGACCGACACCCTGCAGGAATCCGAAGGCACCGAAAACACCGTCAACAATGATCGCAAGACCAAGAAGAACTACCTGGCGATGCGCGAGTTCTGGGTCGGCTACAGCGGCTTCACGCCCTACCCTGGCGAAATCCTCAAATTTGGTCGCCAGCGTCTGCACAACGATGACGGTCAATGGCGCGATACCAACATCGAAGCCTTGAACTGGACCTTCGACACCACCCTGTTGCGCGCCAACGCCGGTATCGCCGAACGTTTCAGCGAGTACCGCACCGACCTGAAGGAATTAGCACCGAAGGACAAGGATCGCCTGCACGCCTTCGCCGATGCCGAATACCAATGGACACCGGGTCACTGGGCCGGCATCCGCGGTCATCACACCCACGATGACGGCAAGCTCGACTACCCGACGCCGGGTGAACCGGGCGATTCGCTGGACAAAAAACAGAATGGCGACATCAGCTGGCTGGGCCTGCAGGCCAACAGCGATGCCTATAGCTTGAAAAACAGAAACACAGTCAACTACTGGGGCAGCATCACCGGCATGAGCGGCGACCGCGACACGGTCAACCCGCTGAACGCCGATGGCAGCGCACCGGCACAAGCCAAGCACAGCGGCGATGTCGACGGCTGGGCTACGGATCTGGGCGTGCGTCTGCGCCTCGATCCGCAATGGCAAGTCGGTGCGGCCTACGCCCGTGCCAGCGCCGATTACGAACAGAACGGCCTGGAAAGCAATCGCTCGAACTACACCGGGACCCGCTCGCGAGTGCACCGTTTCGGCGAAGCCTTCCGTGGCGAAATGAACAACATGCAATCGGCCACGCTGTTCGGTTCGTGGATGCTCAACGACGAATACGACGCCAGCCTGATCTACCACAAATTCTGGCGTGTCGACGGTAACAAGCCGATCACCAGCAACGGCATCGACGCCGTGCAGAACAACACCGACGACGTTACCGGCGCCGTGTTGTCCAGCACCTCCCTGCCGCTGAACGATGGTGACAAAGACCTCGGCCAGGAAATGGATCTGGTGGTCACCAAGTACTTCAAGCAAGGCCTGCTGCCGGCGGCATTGAGCCAGAAGATCGATGAACCTTCGGCCCTGGTGCGCTTGCGTGGCGGTGTGTTCAAGCCCGGCGATGCCTACGGCAAAGAAGTCGATTCGTACATGCACCGCGCGTTCGTCGACGTGATCTGGCGCTTCTGATGCACATTGCGAAGGGAGTCTCCCAGA
This sequence comes from Pseudomonas sp. LBUM1649, assembly GCF_059716155.1. Lineage (NCBI taxonomy): Bacteria > Pseudomonadati > Pseudomonadota > Gammaproteobacteria > Pseudomonadales > Pseudomonadaceae > Pseudomonas > Pseudomonas sp. LBUM1649. The sequence continues at coordinate 996,686 of NZ_CP166807.1, read as the reverse complement.
TGAACAGTGCCAAGAAAGGTTCCATGACCTTGCTGGCCGGCGCGATGCTGCTGGCGAGCGCGGCTGCCTTCGCCAATGTGGAGCCGGCGCCGAAGCCAGCAACCATGGCCAAGGAACTGCAACAGGCCAAGACCTACACCGTCAGCAGCGCACCGACCGCGCCGCTGGAACTGGCCCAGCCGAAACTGCCGGACACCTCCGGCTATACCGCCGAGGCCATCGCCGCGAAAATCGTGCGCAGCAAGGCCGGCAAGATCAGCGTGCGCCGGATGATGCAGGAAGACGCCCTGAAGGACTTCATCGGCGGCGACAACAAGATGGCCGAGTGGGTGGTGCGTCAGCACGGCATCCCGCAGGCGATCTTCATCGACGACGGCTACATGAACCTCAAGGACCTGGCAAACAAGCTGCCCAAGCAGTACTTCAGCGAAACCTCGCCGGGGGTGTTCCTGGCGAAGTTGCCGATCGTGGTCGGAAGCAAGGGCATCCTGGAGATCGACAAGCAGACCCAGGAATTGCGCCTGTCCCAGGAGGCCGGTTCGTTCCTGGTCAACGACGGCCAGTTGTTCGTACGCGATACCAAAATCACTGGCTGGAGCGAGAAGGCAAACGGCCCGGCGGCCTTCAAGTCGCCCAAGGAATTCCGTCCGTTCCTGCTGTCCTGGGGCGGCACCGAGACCTACATCGCCAACAGCAAGATCGCCAGTTTCGGTTACGCCAACAGTAAGTCCTACGGCGTGAGTATTTCCCAGTACACGCCGAACATGGCCAAGGTGCTCAAGCGTCCTGAGCCGACCGGCTGGATCGTCGGCTCCGAATTCTCGGACATGTGGTACGGCTTCTACTGCTACGAAACCCGCGACTTCGTGGTCAAGGGCAACACCTACAAAGACAACATCGTCTACGGCATCGACCCGCACGACCGTTCCCACGGCCTGATCATTGCCGACAACACGGTGTTCGGAACCAAGAAGAAGCACGGGATCATTATTTCCCGTGAGGTTAACGACAGCTTCATCTTCAACAACCGCAGCTACGACAACAAGTTGTCGGGCCTGGTGATCGACCGTAACAGCGTGAATAACCTGATCGCCCACAACGAGATCTACCAGAACCACACCGACGGCATCACCCTCTACGAGAGTGCCGACAACCTGCTGTGGGGCAACAAGGTGATCAGCAACCGTCGTCACGGCATCCGCATTCGTAACAGCGTGAACATTCGCCTGTACGAAAACGTCGCCATGGCCAACGGTCTGACCGGCGTCTACGGGCACATCAAGGACCTGACCGACACCGACCGTGACATCAAGCTCGACCCGTTCGACGCCCAGGTGTCGCTGATTGTGGTCGGCGGTGAACTGGCGGCCAACGGCAGCGGCCCGCTGTCCATCGACTCGCCTTTGAGCGTCGAGTTGTATCGCGTGTCCATGCTCGCGCCGACCAAATCCAGCGGCATCAGCTTCTCGGGGATTCTCGGCGAACGCCAGGATGAAATTCTCGACCTGCTGGTGCGCCAGCAGAAAGCCGTGCTGATCGACCCTGTCGAACGCCAGACCGAAATGCAGGACTGAGGATAATTTTATGCACCCACACTTGATCAAATTACTCAGCCTGTCGGCCCTGGCTGCCGGCATTCTAGCCGCCAGCGGCGGTGTACGAGCGGACGAAGTCCAAGCACCGAAATTTTCCGCAGAACCGTGCTGCAGCCTGTGCCCCGCGGCCCACGACGCGAAGAACTACACCACGCGCTATCAGCAGAACTTCACCACCCTGGTGCAGGCTCAGGGCGACTGGTTGTTCCGAACCCAGGAAGACTTGCGTACCGAATTCGACACCACCCCGGCCGGCTACAAGCGCATGAAGCAACTGCGCGATGCGTTCAAGAGCAAAGGCGTGGAGCTCGTTGTGGTTTATCAACCTACCCGTGGCCTGGTGAACCGCAACAAGCTCAACCCGGCAGAGAAAGCCAGCTTCGATTTCGACAAGGCACTGAAGAACTACAAGACCATGCTCGGCCGTTTCGCGGCCATGGGTTATGTGGTGCCGGACCTGTCGCCGCTGACCAACGAACAGCTGCCCGACACCCTGCCCGCCCATGACTTCTACTTCCGCGGCGACCAGCACTGGACCCCATACGGCGCCCAGCGCACGGCGAAAATCGTCGCCGAGAAGGTCAAGCAGATCCCGGCCTTCGCCGACATTCCCAAGCGTGAATTCGAGACCCATAAGTCGGGTCGCATGGGCAAGACCGGAACATTGCACAGCATGGCCGGTCAACTCTGTGGCACCAGCTACGCGATCCAGTACATGGATCAATTCACCACCGAGCCCAAGGGCGAAGCGGGCGATGGCGACCTGTTCGGCGATTCCGGTAATCCGGAGATCACCCTGGTCGGCACCAGCCACAGTGGCAAGAACTACAACTTCGCCGGTTTCCTCGAAGAGGCCATCGGCGCCGACATTCTCAACGTGGCGTTCCCCGGCGGTGGCCTGGAAGGTTCGATGCTGCAGTACCTGGGCAGCGACGAGTTCCAGAAGAACCCGCCGAAAATTCTCATCTGGGAATTCTCGCCGCTCTATCGCCTCGACCAGGAAACCATCTACCGCCAGATGATGGCGCTGCTGGACAACGGTTGCGAAGGCAAGGATGCACAGATGTCCGGCAGCACCACTTTGAAACCGGGCAAGAACGAACTGATGGTCAACAGCAAAAACCTGAACCTGCAAAACAGCAGTCACCAGGTCGACATCCGCTTCGCCGACACCTCGGTGAAAACCCTGCAAGCCACCCTCTGGTACATGAACGGGCGCCACGAGGACATCAAGATCGACAAACCGGAAACCTCCGACACCGACGGGCGTTTCGCCTTCGAGTTGCGCACGGATGAAGACTGGGCCTCGCAGAATCTGCTGGCCGTTGAAATCCAGGGCCCTGAAAAAGCGGGTGCCGCGCCACAGAAAGTCGAAGCAAAAATCTGCAAACGCAACGTATTCCCGAGCGCTGAGCAACGTACCGCTTCGGCCGGGCAATGAGGTCTGCTATGCGAAATCCGAAACTTGCAACACTGACGCTTCTGAGTCTCGCAATGTTTGCTGGAGCGACTCAGGCTGCCGCGCCATTGCGTCCGCCTCAGGGCTACTTCGCGCCGATTGAAAAAGTCAAAACCGGTGACAAAAGCGAAGGTTGTGACGCCATGCCAACGCCGTACACCGGCTCGCTGCAATTTCGCAGCAAGTACGAAGGCTCGGACAAGGCCCGTTCGACCCTGAACGAGCAATCGGAAAAAGCCTTCCGCGACAGCACCGCCGACATCACCAAGATCGAGCGCGGCACTAGCAAGCGGGTGATGCAGTTCATGCGTGACGGTCGCCCGGAACAGCTGGAATGCACCCTGACCTGGTTGACTGCGTGGGCCAAGGCCGATGCGCTGATGTCCAAGGACTTCAACCACACCGGCAAGTCGATGCGCAAATGGGCATTGGGTAGCATGGCGTCGTCCTACATTCGCCTGAAATTCTCCGACTCCCATCCGCTGGCCAATCATCAGCAAGAGTCGCAGCTGATCGAAGCCTGGTTCAGCAAGATGGCCGATCAGGTGGTCAGCGACTGGGACAACCTGCCGCTGGACAAGACCAACAACCACTCTTACTGGGCCGCCTGGTCAGTGATGGCAACCTCCGTCGCCACCAACCGCCGCGACCTGTTCGACTGGGCCGTGAAGGAATACAAGGTCGGCGCCAATCAGGTCGACGCCCAGGGCTTCTTGCCCAACGAACTCAAGCGCCAGCAACGGGCGCTGGCCTACCACAACTACGCCCTGCCGCCGCTGGCGATGATCGCCAGTTTCGCTCAGGTCAATGGGGTGGACTTGCGCCAGGAAAACAACGGCGCACTGAAACGCCTGGGTGATCGAGTACTCGCCGGGGTGAAAGACCCGGATGAGTTCGAGAAAAAGAACGGCAAGGAACAGGACATGACCGACCTGAAAGTCGACTCGAAATTCGCCTGGCTCGAACCGTTCTGCACGCTCTACACCTGCACGCCGGATGTGCTGGAGAAGAAGCACGAGATGCAGCCGTTCAAGACCTTCCGCCTAGGTGGTGACCTGACCAAGGTCTACGACCCGGCCAACGAGAAGGGCAACAAGGGTTCTTGAAGACCGACACAAAACCTGTAGGAGCAAGGCTTGCCCGCGATGGCCCCAACGCGGTGCAACAGATGAACCGCATCATCGTTCATCGCGGGCAAGCCTTGCTCCTACAGGGGCAGTGTCAGGTTTAAGTTTTGTGTGATGCCCCCTGGTTTTTCGTGGGGGGTTTGGGGGGGGCGTTGGCCCTTGAATGTAGGTTCAAACAAGGAGAGATCGGGATGGTTTTTTCGTCCAACGTGTTCCTGTTTTTGTTCTTGCCGATCTTTCTCGGCTTGTACTACTTGAGCGGGCAACGCTATCGCAATTTGCTGCTGCTGATTGCCAGCTACATGTTCTACGCTTGGTGGCGTGTGGACTTCCTCGCACTGTTCGCAGCGGTCACGCTGTGGAACTACTGGATCGGCCTGAAAGTCGGTGCCGCAGGCGTGCGGACCAAACCGGCGCAGCGCTGGCTGCTGCTCGGCGTGGCCGTCGACCTGTGCATTCTCGGCTACTTCAAGTATGCCAACTTCGGCGTCGACAGCATCAACGCCATGATGACCTCGGTCGGCCTTTCGCCGTTCATCCTGACCCACGTGCTGTTGCCGATCGGGATCTCGTTCTACATCTTCGAGTCCATCAGCTACATTATCGACGTCTACCGTGGCGATACCCCGGCGACCCGCAACCTGATCGACTTCGCGGCGTTCGTGGCGATCTTCCCGCACCTGATCGCCGGCCCCGTGTTGCGTTTCCGCGACCTGGCCGACCAGTTCAACAACCGCACCCACACCCTCGACAAGTTCTCCGAGGGCTGCACGCGGTTCATGCAGGGTTTCATCAAGAAGGTCTTCATCGCCGACACCCTCGCGGTGGTGGCCGACCATTGCTTCGCCTTGCAAAACCCGACCACGGGTGATGCCTGGCTCGGCGCCCTCGCCTACACCGCGCAGTTGTACTTCGACTTCTCCGGCTATAGCGACATGGCCATCGGCCTGGGCCTGATGATGGGTTTCCGCTTCATGGAAAACTTCAAGCAGCCGTACATCAGCCAGTCGATCACCGAGTTCTGGCGCCGCTGGCACATCAGCTTGTCGACCTGGTTGCGCGACTACCTGTACATCACTTTGGGCGGTAACCGCAAAGGCACGCTGACCACCTATCGCAACCTGTTCCTGACCATGCTGCTCGGTGGTCTGTGGCACGGCGCGAACATCACCTACATCGTCTGGGGTGCGTGGCACGGCATGTGGCTGGCGATCGAGAAAGCCATCGGTCTGAACACCTCGCCGCGCAGCTTCAACCCGATCCGCTGGGCACTGACCTTCCTGCTGGTGGTGATGGGATGGGTGATCTTCCGCGCGGAAAACCTGCACGTTGCCGGACGCATGTACGGCGCGATGTTCAGCTTCGGTGACTGGTCGCTGTCGGAACTCAACCAGGCCAGCCTCACCGGCCTGCAGATCGCAACGTTGGTGGTGGCCTACGTGACCCTGGCGTTCTTCGGCCTGCGCGATTTCTACAGTAATCAGCCTCCAGCCAAGACCAAGCCTGCGGTGAACGTCGACAACGATGGCCCGGCCGCCAGCGAACCGGGCCTGATCAAGGCAGCGCCTGGGGATAACCCGGCGAGCATCCAACAGCCTGGCTACACCGTCGGCGTCGACGCTCAGGTGCAACCGGCCTACTGGAGCGCTGACTGGTCGCGCTATGCGATGCGTGCCCTGGTGTTGCTGCTGTTCATCGCCTCGATTCTCAAACTCTCGGCGCAAAGCTTCTCGCCGTTCCTTTACTTCCAGTTCTGAGGGATCTGACCATGACCCGCTCATTACGCATCTTCTACATCGCCCTATTCCTGGTGACCTTGCTGGCCCTGGGCCTGTGGTCGGTGCGCAGCTTCCTCGGCTTCAGCACCAACGCCGATGCGACGGTGCTCAACGGCCGCTGGAGCAAAGCCGTGGAGACGCACTACGACGACGAGTTCCCGATCAAGCGCCTGGGCACCAACCTCTGGGCCGCGCTGGACTTCAAGCTGTTCAACGAGGGTCGTCCGGGCGTTGTGCTCGGTCGCGACCAGTGGCTGTACAGCGATGAAGAATTCCATCCGACGGTCAACGAAGAGCTGAACCTGCAAGGCAACTACGCGCTGGTCGAAGGCGTGCGCCAGACCCTTAAAGAGAAAGGCGTGAAACTGGTGATGGCGGTGGTCCCGGCCAAGGTGCGCCTGTACCCGGAACACCTGGGTGAGGTGAAACCGGCCAGCATCCACGCCAACCTCTACCGGGACTTCCACAAGCGCCTGGCCGCCGACCGCATCCTCGCCCCTGATTTGCTGGGTCCGTTGCAAGCGGCCAAGCGCGACGGCAAGCAAGTGTTCCTGCGTACCGACACCCACTGGACCCCGGAAGGCGCCGAGATTGCTGCCAACCGCTTGGCCAGGACCATTGCCGACAAGTACCCGCTGAGCGGCGAACCGCAAAACTTCGTCACTTCGCCTGCGGAGAAAATCACGCACAAGGGCGACCTGCGTCTGTTCCTGCCGCTGGACCCGCTGTTCGAAAACCTGATGCCGGCGCAAGAGCCTTTGCAGAAGCGCAACACGGTTGCCGCTTCCGACGAGCCGGCCGCTGACGACGCCCTGTTCGCCAACACCGAAGTGCCCGTAGCGCTGATCGGCACCAGCTACAGTGCCAATCCCAGCTGGAATTTTGTGGGCGCGCTGAAACAAGCCCTGCGCAGCGACGTGGTCAGTTACGCCGAAGACGGCCACGGCCCGATTCTGCCAATGCTCAGCTACCTCAACAGCGACGCTTTCAAGAACAGCCCGCCACAAGTGCTGATCTGGGAGTTCCCTGAACGATATCTGCCTGTGAACAACGAAATCGGCGACGCCGACCCGCAGTGGGTCGCAGAGCTTAAACAAGCCGGCGCACGCCAACAAAACGTAGCCATTAACGCTAAATCCGAGACGCCCGATCGGGCGCAAAACTGAAAGAGAGAGGTAATTCCATGACTTTCACGACTACTCCTCGTCGTCTCGCCAAGACTTTTGCTCTGGTTGCTGGTATGAGCGTGCTTTCGATGCAAGCGTTCGCCGCTGGCGACGCCGCGCTGTACGGCCCGACCGCACCGAAAGGCTCGTCCTTCGTGCGCATCTACAACGCCAGCAACGCTGAAGTCAGCGCCACCGTTGGCAGCACCAACCTGAGCGATGTCGCGCCGCTGTCCAGCAGCGACTTCAGCTTCATGCCGGGCGGTGACTACAGCGCCAAGGTCGGCAGCCAGACCCTGCCGGTGAAACTGGCCGGCGACCACTATTACACCCTGGTCAACAACGCCAGCGGCGCGCCGCAACTGATCGAAGAGCCGCCGTTCAAGAACAAGCAGAAATCCCTGGTACGGGTGCAGAACCTCAGCGACAAGGCGCTGACCCTGAAAACCGCCGACGGCAAGACCGACGTGGTCCCGAACGTGGCCGCCAAGGGCCGTGGCGAGCGTGAAATCAACCCGGTGAAAGTCAGCCTGGCGCTATACGATGGCGCAACGAAAGTCGGCGACGTGAAACCAGTCGCCCTGGAACGCGGTGAAGCCGCAGTGCTGTACGTCACCGGCAGCGGCAGCAGCCTGTCGCCGGTCTGGGTAAAACGCCCGGTGTCGACGCGCTAATCATTTTTTCGGACTGACCCACGCTCTTGTAGGAGCACGGCTTGCCGGCGATGGCGTCCTCGAGACCGCCATCGCGGGCAAGCCATGCTCCTACAGGGGACCGAGGCGTCAGATCGGACACGGAACAAAAACAAGAGTGAAACGACACAGCGTTCGTAGCTCTAACCAAACGATTTTCAAGGAGTAACAATATGATTCCGGTGATCTTGTCAGGTGGTAGCGGCTCACGTCTTTGGCCGCTTTCCCGTAAGCAGTTCCCTAAACAGTTTCTGGCCCTGACTGGCGAACACACCCTGTTCCAGCAAACCCTGGAGCGCCTGGTGTTCGAAGGCATGGACACGCCGATCGTGGTCTGCAACAAGGACCACCGCTTCATCGTCAACGAGCAGTTGGCCGCGCGCAAACTGGAAACCCAGCGCATCCTGATGGAACCGTTCGGCCGCAACACCGCACCGGCCGTGGCCCTGACCGCGATGATGCTGGTCAACGAAGGTCGCGACGAGCTGATGCTGGTACTGCCGGCCGACCACGTGCTGGAAGACCAGAAAGCCCTGCAACGCGCCCTGGCTTTGGCCACCGTCGCCGCCGAAAACGGCGAAATGGTGCTGTTCGGCGTACCGGCCACCAAACCGGAAACCGGTTACGGCTACATCAAGTCGACCAACGATTCGCTGCTACCCGAAGGCGTCAGCCGCGTTTCCCACTTTGTCGAAAAACCGGATGTCAAACGCGCCACCGAGTATGTCCAGTCCGGCGGTTACTTCTGGAACAGCGGCATGTTCCTGTTCCGTGCCAGCCGCTTCCTCGAAGAGCTGAAAAAGCACGACCCGGACATCTACGACACCTGCCTGCTGACCCTGGAGCGCAGCCACCAAGACGCTGACAGCATCACTTTCGACGAAGCCACTTTCGCCTGCTGCCCGGACAATTCCATCGACTATTCGGTGATGGAAAAAACCCGGCGCGCCTGCGTGGTGCCACTGACTGCGGGCTGGAGCGATGTCGGCTGCTGGTCGTCGTTGTGGGAAGTGAATGCGAAAGATGCCAACGGCAATGTCACCAAAGGCGATGTGGTGATCCAGGACAGCAAAAACTGCATGATCCACGGCAACGGCAAACTGGTGTCGGTGATCGGCCTGGAAAACATCGTCGTGGTCGAAACCAAGGACGCCATGATGATCGCCCACAAGGACAAGGTCCAAGGCGTGAAACAGATGGTCAACACCCTCAACGAACAGGGCCGCAGCGAAACCCAGAACCACTGCGAAGTCTATCGTCCGTGGGGCTCCTACGACTCGGTGGACATGGGCGGGCGCTTCCAGGTCAAGCACATCTCGGTCAAACCGGGCGCGTGCCTGTCGCTGCAGATGCACCACCACCGTGCCGAGCACTGGATCGTGGTTAGCGGTACAGCTGAAGTGACCTGCGATGAGAATGTGTTCCTGTTGACTGAAAACCAGTCGACTTATATTCCAATTGCTTCGGTTCACCGTCTGCGCAACCCGGGCAAGATTCCACTGGAGATCATCGAAGTGCAATCGGGTAGCTATTTGGGCGAAGACGATATCGAGCGGTTTGAAGATATCTACGGGCGCTCGACCCCGATCGAGCGTGGCGTGTCGGTGAAAACCATCGCACAGTAAGCATCAGCTAAAACCAAAAGCCCCTGCCCGGCTCGCTGCGTTCCCTATCCGCAGCGGGTTGGACGGGGGCTTTTTTTTGCCCGGGTTTTGTGCTGCCCGACCTGGCCTCATCGCGAGCAGGCTCGCTCCCACAGTGGACCGGAGCTGACCACAAAATTCATGACCAACCCAAAACCCTGTGGGAGCGAGCCTGCTCGCGATGAGGGCGGCACATTCACCGCCAAATCAAGCCCATCGCCAACCTCCCCTGCACTTAGGTAGGATGGTCTTCTCCATCCCCCAAGGTTTGCGCGTCATGTTCATCGGCGTCCTGCTGGTCATCACCTGGCTGATCCTGTTGCTGCGCTATCCGGCCAAGGCCTTGCCGGTGTCCATGGCTGCCGCCGTGGGCCTGGGCATCGTCGCTACCTGGGTCATCTGGATGGACCACCGCGAACTCAAGCAACTGGAGCGCCTGGAGTTGCGCATCAGCTACGCGCCGCAACACTGCCCCGCCGACCGGCCGCTGAAATTGACGATGAACAACGGCAACGATGTACCGCTGACCGAATTACGCTGGCGTGTCGCCGCATATGCACCGGGCGACACCGTCAACCTCGCCGACAATCAATACACCGCCCCACGCTATCGCGGCCCCGGGGAATTGCAGGCCGGTGGCAGTTGGGAAGACTGCCTGCCGCTGCCGCCATTGCGCCCCGGTTATCGACCGGAAACACTGGAGTTTCGCGCCGAGCGTTTGCACGGTAGTTTCTCCGACTGAGCTTTCCCCTCTGAGCTTTCCCCCACTTTTTACACAAGGACCGCGCCATGCCCGTTGCGTTAATTACCGGTTGCTCCAGCGGCATTGGCCGCGCCCTCGCCGATGTCTTCAAATCTGCTGGTTATACAGTCTGGGCCAGTGCCCGCAAGGCTGAAGACGTCGCAACGCTGACTGCCGCCGGTTTTATTGCGGTGCAGCTGGACGTCAACGATGGCCAGGCACTCGAACAGTTGAGCGAACGGATCGACCAGCAACACGGCGGCCTCGATGTGCTGATCAACAACGCCGGCTACGGCGCCATGGGCCCGTTGCTCGATGGTGGCGTGCAGGCGATGCAGCGTCAGTTTGAAACCAACGTGTTCGCCATCGTTGGCGTGACTCGCGCGCTGTTTCCGGTGTTGCGTCGGGCCAAAGGGATCGTGGTGAACATCGGCAGCGTTTCGGGCGTTCTGGTTACGCCGTTCGCTGGAGCTTACTGCGCATCGAAAGCGGCGGTGCATGCCTTGAGCGATGCCTTGCGCATGGAGCTGGCGCCGTTTGGCGTGCGAGTCATGGAAGTCCAGCCCGGTGCCATCGCCTCCAGCTTCGCCAAGAATGCCGGGCATGAGGCGGAGCAACTGATCAGCGAACAATCACCCTGGTTCCCGCTGCGCGAAGGCATTCTGGCACGGGCCAAGGCCTCCCAGGACAATCCGACGCCGGCCAGTGAATTTGCCGCCGGGTTGCTCAAGGCCGTGCAGCAGAGCAAGCCGCCACGGCTGATTCGTCTCGGCAATGGCAGCCGGGCATTGCCGTTGCTGGCGGGGTTATTGCCCAAGGGCTTGCTGGAGTCGGCGTTGATGAAGCGGTTCGGGTTGCGCGGGCAGCTCTGAGCCTGCAGCGCCCCTTCGCGAGCAAGCTCGCTCCCACAGGTACCGCAGTTCTTTGTGGGAGCGAGCCTGCTCGCGAATGCAGACGACTCGGTCCAACAGTCAGTTAACAACCACCGTACACGTAATCCCCGCCGCCATCAGCACCCCCTCCGGCACTTCATCGATGTGAATCCGTACCGGCACCCGTTGCGCCAGGCGCACCCAGTTGAAGGTCGGGTTCACATCGGCGATCAACTCGCGACTTTCCGGGTTGTCGCGGTCGTAGATGCCGCGCGAGATACTTTCCACATGGCCCTTGAGCACTTCGCCGCTCATCAGTTGCATGTCGGCCTTGTCGCCGACGCGCACGTGGGGCAGTTTGGTTTCTTCGAAGAAGCCGTAGACCCAGAACGAGTTCATGTCGACCACGGCCATCTTCGCTTCGCCGATGCGCGCGTAATCGCCGCGATGCACATTCAGGTTGGTCACGTAACCGTCGACGGCCGCACGGACTTCGGTACGCTTGAGGTTGAGCTCGGCGGCTTCCAGTTGGGCCTGGGCGTGCTGGTAGTCGGCCAGGGCCGAGTCGGCGATGTTGCTGGCGTCGTCGCGGTTTTCCCTGGAGATCACCAGGTTGTCCAGGTCGGCGCGGCGATGGGCGTTGACCTTGCGCATCTCCCACGTCGCCTTGCGCGAAGCCACCAGAGACTGCGCCTGCTTGACCGCGAGGCGGTAGTGTTCGGGGTCGATGCGCATCAACAGATCGCCCTTCTTCACCAATTGGTTGTCGCGTACCGGTACGTCCACCACTTCGCCAGTGACATCGGCGGCAACGTTGATGATATCGGCGCGCACCCGACCATCGCGGGTCCACGGGGTTTCCATGTAATGCACCCAGAGAGTGCGGCCGATCCATATCGCCAGGGCCAGCACCAGCAGGGTCGCAAGCAGGCTGAAAAGCTTTTTCATCAGGGCATTCTCAGTGGTAGAGAGTCAACGGTAGACAGTCAGCGCCAGAGCGCCGAACAGACAGGTAAACAGACTCAGGCGCAGCAACGCCGGGTGCCAGAAGAAGCGGTACAGGTCGAACCCGGACAGGAAGCGGTCCAGTGCCCAGGCCAACGCCGCCGCAATGCAAAACATCAGGGTCATGGTTGGCATGTACACGCCGTGGAAGGCGATTTCACGAGGCATGTTCAAGTCCTTGGGGCTTGGTATTGGCGGTGAGCGGTGATTGCGGATCCAGCAGCGAGGTGCGGATAAAGTGCAGGTAGCTCTTGACCCGGCGCAGCGCCGAGGTATCGAAGTGCGGGGCGAAAGGTTCGTCGGTGGCTTGTACGCGGCTGATGGCGTGGTCGACGGCAATCAAGGCGCGCTCCAGATTGCTCTGCCCCGGTTGCAGAAACAGCCGCACCAGCGAACGCCCCATCACGCGGATGGACTGGCGCCACGGTTGTGACTCGGCATAGGCCGGATGTACCGGCAGGATCGCCTGCTCCTTGCGCAACTCGATGATCGCGTGCCCGACTTCCAGTACCACGAACATCCAGCGCAGCAGATCGCGCTGCACTTGTGGTTGCCCCGCCGCAAAGCCGTAGGCCTGATGCACCAGGTCGCGGGTGCGGCTTTCGAAACTCGAGGCCAGGCCCTTGAGCTTGCCGCTGATGGCATAGACCACCTGGCCACGCAGGTCCTGCTCCAGGCGCCGCCACAGCCAGCGACTGTTCGGCGGCAGAATGATCGCCCCGGCCGCCGCGCACACCAGCATGCCGATGACCATGGCGATATAGTCGTTGATGAAGGTGTACGGGTTGTAAACGGTGAGGTTGTCCGGCACCGACCCGGTGCTGAAGAAGATCAGCAACCCGAGGCCGACACCGGCGTATTGCGGCCGCGAGGTCAGGAATGAACCGAGCACGATCACCGGCGCGAGCATCACGCACAGCAACGGGAAACCGTCGATCCACGGGAAGATGAAAAACATCTCGACGAAGCCGATCAGCGCCCCGAGAAACGTCCCGCAGGCCATCTGGAACGCCATGCGTTTGGGGTTCGGTGTGGCGGCGGACAAGCCCACGGTGGCGGCAGCGATCAACGTCATGGTCGCCCCACTCGGCCACGCCGTCGCCACCCAATAACTGCCCAGCACCACCAGAATGAATGCGGCGCGAATCCCCGAGGCCGCCGACACCAGCCAGTTGGTTTGCGGGGTGAACGGTTCGTCCCAGCGTTCGCGCTCGTGGCTGTGATCGGCCAGCGATGCGTGGGTCTGAGCATAACTGTGCAAGTCGTCAACGAAGCGATAGAGCAATTCGTACGCGGTGTGGAAGTCCAGCAGCTCGGCATCGCTCGGTCCGCTCTCCTGGAAGATCGCCCGCAGGCTGCGCACCCGCGCCGGCAAACCGGTCTTGTAGGCCGTCAGCGCCGTGAACAGACGCGCCGCATCGGCACTGGTCAGCGCGCGGCCGCTAAAGCCGTCGAGCAATTCGGCGAGATCTTGCAAACCTGGTTTTATGGCCGCCACGGCGTGATCGGTGTCACTGCTGCGCAGGCGTTCGAGCAACTGGTTCAAGGCGTTGAAACGCGTGGTGATGCCCATGAACTCGCTGTTCAAGCGACTGAGCCGACCGTTGCGCCGACGCATGTGCGGGTCTTCGAACACCGTGACGCTGCGCAGCCCTTCCAGGCCCACCGCTTCGGCAATGAAGCGCACGTTGCCGGCCTCGAAGGCCTCGCGCTGACTGCGCCCGCGCAAGCCGTCGGTGACGAACAAGGCGAATACACCGAAGCGCTGATACAGGGCATTGCGCATCGCAGCACTGGCGGTTTGCGGCAGGATCGCGGCGCTGACCAGGGTCGCGCAGAGAATCCCCAGGGAGATTTCCAGCGCCCGCCAGACCGCCGCCATGAACGCGCCGTCCGGATGGGCCAGCGCTGGCAACCCGACCATCGCGGCGGTGTAGCCGGCCAAAACAAAACCGTAGGCGCGGAAGTTGCGGCAACGCGCCGCGCCGGCGGAGCAGATACCGACCCAGATCGCCAGCGAGCCGAGGAACAGTTCGGTGTTCTGCGCAAACAGGGCGATCAACGCCACCATCACCGCCGAACCGGTCAAGGTGCCAAGAAAGCGATAGAAACTCTTGGCGAACACCTGGCCGCTTTGCGGTTGCATGACGATGAACACGGTGATCATCGCCGTGCGCGGCTGCGGCAATTCCAGACGCATGGCCAGCCACAGGGTCAGGAACGCCGCGAACAACACCTTGAAAATGTAGACCCAGGTCACGCCGTCGCTGCGTGCCCAGTCGAAGAAACCCCGGCGCCATTCAAGGGAATACAGCCAGCGCAAGGGTGCGGGCAAGGGGGTCATGAAATCCTGCTCATAATCAAAAGAAGCATGCCTGTGGCTGGAGAGCTTTTGTGGCGAGGGGATTTATCGAAACGTCGCACCGCCCCGTTCGGCGGCGCAGCCGCCGCAGGACCAGAGAGTGCGGTGTGCCTGATGTAACGAGATGACAGATTTTGGGGCCGCTTCGCGACCCAACGGGGATAAATCCCCTCACCACAACAGCTCGCTCCCACAGGTGTGTTCACCGCAAAAGACTCGGGGTTTTCGGGGCGGCGGTCTGGCTGTCTTTCGGCACATCGTTACCCGCACCAAGCCCGCCACCCAGCGCCGTCACCAGTTCGGCATGGGCACTGAGGCGTGCAGCCTGCACCTGCTGCTGCACCTGCTGCTGCTTGAACAACAGCGTCTGTGCATTGAGCACATTCAGGTAATCGGTGAGCCCGCGCTGGTAAGCGATCATCGCGATGTCATAGGTCTTCTGCGCGGTGGCCACGGACTCGGCGGCGAAGGCCTGCTGCTTGTCCATGGACTCGCGGCGGATCAACTGATCGGAGATGTTTTTCAGCGCGTTGACCAACGTCTGGTTGTACTTGGCCACGGCGATGTCGTAACCGGCCGAGGCTTCACCCAGCTCCGAGCGCAAACGCCCGCCGTCGAAGATCGGCAGCGAAATGGCCGGGCCGACGCTGTAGTTGAGTTTCTTGCCGGTCAAAAACTCCAGGGCCCCGCCGCCGGTGGCCATATAGCCCAGGCTGCCGACCAGATCGACGTTCGGGTAGAAACCGGCCTGCGCCACATCGATGCCCCGTGCCTGCGCAACGACTTGCCAGCGACTGGCAACCACGTCCGGGCGTTGACCGAGCAATTGCGCCGGCAGCGCCGACGGCAGTTTCAGTGCTGCGCCCAGCGACAGCGTCGGCCGCTGCAACTGCGCCCCCTCCCCCGGCCCTTTGCCTGCCAGTGCGGCCAGTTGATTTCGACTGAGGGCGATTTCTTCGTCCAGCGCATCGATCTGACGGTGGGTTTCCGGCAGAGGCGTCTGGGCCTGGCTGACGTCGAAATGGGTGCCGATGCCGCCGTTCAAACGCTTCTGCGCCAAATCGAGGATTTGCTCTTGCTGCTTCAATGTCGCTTCGACGATGTCCCGTTGCGCGTAGTGCAGCGAGAGTTCGATGTAGACGCGCACGATGTTGTTCTGCAATTCGAGCTGCGCCTGACGCGCTTCGGCGACCGTCATGTGGGCCATGTCCACGGCGCGCTCGGTGGCATTGCTTTCACGGCCCCAGAGGTCGAGGGCGTAGCTGAAGCCCAGCGCCGCGTTGTTATCCCAGGTGGTGCTGTTGGCCAGCTCACCGGGGCCGTAGAACTGATCGGTGGGCCAGTTATGGCGCTTGAGGGTGGACTCGCCATTGATCTGCAACGACTCGGCGGCTTCAGCAACCCCGGCCATGGACCGGGCCTGACGCACTCGTGCCGCCGCCATGGCCATGCTCGGGCTGCCTTGCTCGGCGAGATCGATCCAGTGGTTGAGTTGCGGGTCGTTATAGGCCTGCCACCATTGGGCGGTGGGCCAGTGCGCATCTTGGGCCGCGCTCTGGATGGCGTCGTCGGTGGCCAGTGCATTGGCCTTCAGTGCCTTGCCCTGCGGGGCAATACCTGCGGTTCCGATGCAGCCGCTGATTGCCAGGGATAAAGCCAAAACACTGAGCGGCTGAAGCGCTCTGCTGATGCGACGCGGCACTGCTGAAAATTCCTGATGAAGAAAGAGGATCCTGTTGGAGCAAGGCTTGCCCGCGATGGTATCGCTGCGGTGAATCTGAATGACCGCGGTGACGCCATCGCGGGCAAGCCTTGCTCCTACAAGGATCGGTGCAATTCTATGGGGCGCCCGGAATGGCGATAAGCTGGGATTCCTGTGAATCTTTGTTACCGTTAACGCGATAATCCCTTTGTAGGGGTCTCGGCCCCTGAAACTTCGTGTCACAATTTGCCATCGAACCCGAGAGCACCCCATGGACACATTGCAAAACATGCGCGCCTTCAGTTACGTGGCCGAGGCCGGCAGCTTCACCGCCGCCGCCGTGCAACTGGACACCACCACGGCCAACGTCTCGCGCGCGGTCTCCAACCTGGAAGCCCACCTGCAAACCCGTCTGCTCAACCGAACGACACGACGCATCGCCCTGACCGAAGCCGGCAAGCGCTACTTGTTGCGCTGCGAGCAGATCCTGACGTACGTCGAAGAAGCCGAAGCCGAGGCCAGCGACGCCCACGCGCGCCCGGCCGGGCAGCTCAAGGTGCACACCATGACCGGCATCGGTCAGCACTTCGTGATCGACGCCATCGCCCGCTATCGCAAGACACACCCGGACGTGACCTTCGACCTGACCATGGCCAATCGCGTGCCGGACCTGCTGGACGAGGGCTACGACGTGTCCATCGTGCTCGCCAGCGAACTGCCGGACTCTGGCTTCGTCTCCCAGCGTCTGGGGATTACCTACAGCATCGTTTGCGCGTCACCGGCCTACGTCAAAGCCAACGGCTGCGCGCAAAAACCCAGCGACCTGCTGAACCACGCCTGCCTGCGCCTGGTGAGCCCGGTCATCCCCCTGGAAAAATGGGCCTTCGACGGTCCCGACGGCCAGGAAATGGTCACCATCAACAGCTCGCCGTTTCTGGTGAACTCGGCCGACGCGATGAAAACCGCGATCACCAGCGGCATGGGCGTCGGCGTACTGCCGCTGTACGCGGCGATCGACGGCTTGCGCAACGGTACGCTGGTGCGGGTGATGCCCAAGTACCGCTCGCAGGAGCTGAACCTGTACGCAATCTATCCCTCGCGGCAGTACCTGGATGCGAAGATCAAGACCTGGGTGGAGTACCTGCGCGGCTCGTTGCCGGAGTTGTTGGCGGCGCATCAGGCGGAATTGGCGGCGTATGAATTGAGCGGCAGTCTCGCCGGGGCGCGAATGGCGACCTGAGACGCAGCTGAACGACAGGCAATAAAAACCCGGACCAATGTCCGTAATGCTCTTCACTTAAGCGGAGCAGCCTTACGGTCAACTGGAAACCGGGTTTTTGACATCTTCACCGTCCCTGGCCTCGAAAGCTTTGGGCAGTGATCCAGAAACAACCTCCGATACCCGCCCTTAATTCAGCCAATCGCCTCCCTGTCGCCGAAACAGTGTTGGCCGCTGCCATCACGATCAGTTGGACGGCGATGTACTGGCAGGCCGGTTTGAAACGGATGTCCGAGGGTGCTCGACCAAACGCCACCGCCGCCTGACTGGGTTCTCGACGAATCACGTTGTAAGCCAGCGCGCCAACAGGTGGTCGGAGGCCGGGCCGTGGGCGCAAATGTTCAAACGTCCGGCCACCTCGTGAACGGGCTCGTCACGAAATAGCGCCATGCCGAGCACCAGCCAAAGCACTTGGTCAGCGGGCAGGCGGCGTCGGCGAATGGTGGCCTGACTGGAAAGATCCAGCGCAGACGCTACCCACTCAATGGGGTGTTTTGGGTAAAGGTGCTCTGTTCGCAGCAGTTGAAAAGCTCGCCGAGGTCGAGCAGGTCCTGTTGAACAGACATAAAAAAACCGATGGCATAGGTCTGGCATCGGATTTTCGGATAAGCCCGGCTTGGACTCAAATGCTAAGTGAACAGCATTACGACTCTGCGCCGGGCTTTTTCGTTTCTGACCTACCGAGATTTAGTTGAGAGGAATCAACATCTGGCGCTGAGCAGTGGTCAAGGTATCAATTGAGGCAATGCTCAGGCCGACAGTCGCAGTATCGGCGACAGGATTGCCCATGTCGGCGGAAACGCTCTCGGGGAGTTTGTACATGGCGCCAGTCAGTGGGTCAACGATCAGCATGCCGATGAGTCCACCAATCAGGATGTTGCCCCAATACCAGCCGCTGAGGCCGGAATCCAGCTCGACGGATTTGTCTGGATAGCCTTCTTTCTTGAATTTCAGATTGTAGGTCTGACCTGAAAAGTAACCGTTTCCAGACTTCAGGGTCACGGTGCTGGGGGTGTTACCGGAATGGATGACCTGACCACTTTTATCCGTAATTTCAAAAGATGCGCCTGCCGGTGCGCTGGATACAGCTACTGGATATCGCGTATCACCAACAAT
This sequence comes from Pseudomonas sp. LBUM1649, assembly GCF_059716155.1. Classification (NCBI taxonomy): domain Bacteria; kingdom Pseudomonadati; phylum Pseudomonadota; class Gammaproteobacteria; order Pseudomonadales; family Pseudomonadaceae; genus Pseudomonas; species Pseudomonas sp. LBUM1649. Next base: position 978,148 of record NZ_CP166807.1, on the reverse strand, counting down.
GCTCGCGCAACCTTGTAGACCCAACACTGCTGCGACCGCAAAACCTCCTACCACCATCCGACTTTTCATAGTGCGCTTCCATGTGGTTCGGCCATCATTGGCCGCTCCGGATTGTAGCTAACTAGTGGCATTTTGACATCTAACCGAGCGCGCACTTTTGTAGGACTAAATACCCAGGTCATCGAGGACGGATTGAAGTGGCGTTAGTCGCAAGAGGTTCAGGCTAAGGCCTGACAGAAGAAACCAGACTGCCGAAAACGAAACCCCTACAATTTGCACCATGCTGACTCCGACACTCCCTGCCGGCTGGTGCCGGGGGGGGCAGGCCCTCTTCCCGAACAGGAAGTGCCGCGTAATTCCGCCAGCTAATAGGCCTCGCATACGCGAAATGCTGTTCACTAAAGCACGGGCACCCACATTTGTGGCGAGGGGATTTATTCCCTTTCGGCTGCGAAGCAGTCGCCAATCCGGACAATTCAGTTTGTTTGGCCGGAAGCTGGGGCCGCTTCGCGACCCAACTTGGATAAATCCCCTCGCTACAGATTTCTTGCCCGCCTAAAGGTTTTCTTAAGTGAAGAGCATTAGGACCAATGTCCGGTTTTTTTTATTGCCTGGCTTCGATCAATGCAGGATCTGGCTCAGGAACAGCTTGGTGCGCTCGTTCTGCGGGTTGTCGAAGAAGTCGTTCGGCGCAGCCTGTTCGACGATTTCGCCCTTGTCCATGAAGATCACGCGGTTGGCCACGGTGCGGGCAAAGCCCATCTCGTGGGTCACGCAGAGCATGGTCATGCCGTCTTCAGCCAGGCCGATCATTGTGTCCAGTACCTCTTTCACCATCTCGGGGTCGAGTGCCGAAGTCGGTTCGTCGAACAACATGATTTTCGGCTTCATGCACAGCGCACGGGCAATCGCCACACGCTGTTGCTGACCACCGGACAGTTGCCCCGGGAATTTATGCGCCTGCTCCGGAATGCGTACGCGTTCCAGGTAATGCATGGCGATTTCCTCGGCCTTGCGCTTGGGCATCTTGCGTACCCACATCGGTGCCAGGGTGCAGTTCTGCAGGATGGTCAAGTGCGGGAACAGGTTGAAGTGCTGGAACACCATGCCGACTTCCCGGCGGATCGCTTCGATCTGCTTGAGGTCGTTGGTCAGTTCCACGCCATCGACCACGATGCGGCCCTGCTGGTGTTCTTCCAGGCGGTTGAGGCAACGGATGGTGGTGGATTTGCCGGAACCCGACGGGCCGCACAGGACGATCCGCTCGCCTTGCTTGACGTTCAGGTTGATGTCTTTCAACACGTGGAACTGGCCGTACCACTTGTTCACGCCCTGCATCTGAATAATGCCTTCAGGGCTCACAGGCTTTTTGATTGCTTCGCTCATCACAAAACTTCCTAAATTAGGTACTGCTTTAGCGCTTGTGGCCTGTGTCCAGCTTACGTTCCAAATGCATGGAGTAGCGGGACATACCAAAACAGAAAATCCAGAACACCAGGGCCGCGAACACATAACCTTCAGTGGCCATGCCCAGCCATTTCGGGTCGGCGGCGGCTTGCTTGACGCTGTTGAGCAAGTCGAACAGGCCGATGATGATCACCAGGCTTGTGTCCTTGAACAGCGCAATGAAAGTGTTGACGATGCCGGGGATCACCATCTTCAAGGCTTGCGGCAGAATCACCAGGCCCATGCTGCGCCAGTAACCGAGGCCCATTGCTGCTGCGGCTTCGTACTGACCTTTAGGGATCGCTTGCAGACCGCCGCGCACCACTTCAGCCACGTAGGCCGACTGGAACAGGATCACACCGATCAACGCCCGCAGCAGTTTGTCGAAGTTCATGCCTTCGGGCAGGAACAACGGCAGCATCACCGAGGACATGAACAGCACCGTGATCAACGGCACGCCGCGCCAGAATTCGATGAAGGTCACGCAGACCACACGAATCGCCGGCATGTTCGAACGACGCCCCAATGCCAGGACAATCCCCAGCGGCAATGCACCGGCAATACCGACGGTGGCGATCACCAGGGTCAGCATCAGGCCGCCCCACTGGCTGGTCGCCACTTCGGCCAGGCCGAACACACCGCCGTGCAGCAGGCACCAGGCAGTGATCGGGTACACCACCAGGAAGCTCAGCCCGTACACCGCTTTACGCGGGAAGCGCGAGATGAACAACGGCGCCACGCCAATCACCGCCAGCCACACGGTCAGGTCCACGCGCCAGCGCAGGTCCACCGGGTAGTAGCCGTACATGAACTGGCCAAAGCGCTGCTGGATGAACACCCAGCAGGCGCCCTCCTTGGTGCAGTCGGCCTGGCTGGTACCGACCCAGTTGGCATCGATGATCGCCCACCCCAGGATCGGCGGGACAACCAGATAAATCAGATAGAACGCGAACAGGGTCAGCAGGGTATTGAGCCAGCTGGAGAACATGTTCGCGCGCATCCACGCCACCACGCCGATGCTGCGGCTCGGTGGAGGCATGTCAGGTTTGAAGGTATGAGTGCTCATGCGCTTTTCCTTACCGCTCGATCAGCGCAATGCGCTTGTTGTACCAGTTCATCAGCAAGGAAATGCTGATACTGATCGCCAGGTACACGCTCATGGTGATCGCAATCACCTCGATCGCCTGGCCGGTCTGGTTCAGCACCGTTCCTGCGAACAGCGACACCATCTCCGGATAACCGATACCGGCCGCCAACGAGGAGTTCTTCGCCAGGTTCAGGTATTGGCTGGTCAGCGGTGGAATGATCACGCGCAGGGCTTGCGGGATGATCACCTTGCGCAGCGTCGGACCATTGCGCAGGCCGAGCGAATGGGCTGCTTCGGTCTGGCCGTGGCTGACCGACTTGATGCCCGAACGCACGATCTCGGCGATGAACGCCGCGGTATACACCGTCAACGCCAGGGTCAAGGCCAGCAGTTCCGGGATCAGTACCCAGCCGCCCACAAAGTTGAAGCCCTTGAGCTGCGGCATTTCCCAATGCACAGGCGCGCCGAAGATCAGCGCGCACAGGGCCGGGATCACCAGGAACAAGGCCAGGCCGACCCAGAACTTGTGGAACGGAACGCCGGTTTCTTCGAAGCGTTTGGTCGCCCAGCGGTTCATCAACACGATGGCGACGATGGCCACCACGACGCTCACCACGAACGCCCAGAAACCGTCGGCCATCAGCGCGGCCGGCATGTTCAGGCCACGGCTGCTGACGAAAAACGTGTCGCCGAAGTTGTGGCTGTTGCGCGGCCCCGGCATGGTCAGGAACACCGCGAAGTACCAGAACAGGATCTGCAGCAGCGGCGGAATGTTACGGAAGACCTCCACATACACTGTCGCCACTTTGGCGATGATCCAGTTCTTCGACAGCCTTGCCACACCGACGATGAAGCCTAGGATCGTCGCCAGGATCACGCCGATGAAGGTCACCAGCAAGGTGTTGAGCAAGCCGATGACAAACACCCGGGCATAGCTGTCCGCTTCGGTGTAGGAGATCAGGTGTTGAGCGATGCCGAACCCGGCACTGCGCTCCAGAAAGTCGAAACCGGAGGTAATGCCCCGGTGTTGCAGGTTGGTTTGCGTGTTGTCGAACAGAAACCAGCCTAGCGAGACCACCGCGATAATCGTGATGATCTGGAATACCCACGCACGCACTCGTGGATCGCTGAGGCTGAGCCTCTGCTTTGGTGCGCCGATTGAATTTTGCATGAAGTGCCCCGCAAATAATGGAACAGAACATCACCCGGTGGTTGGCCCACCGGGTGATAGAACCATCAGCGCACTGGTGGTGCGTATTGAATGCCGCCAGCGTTCCACAAGGCGTTCAGCCCGCGGTCGATTTCCAGTGGAGTGCTCTTGCCGAGGTTTTTCTCGAACACTTCGCCGTAGTTACCGACTTGCTTGACGACCTGTACGACCCAGTCTTTCTTCACTTTCAGGTCTTTGCCGTATTCACCGTCGGTGCCCAGCAGACGAGCGACGTCCGGGTTCTTGGTGCCCTTGGCTTCGGCTTCGACGTTCTTCGAGGTGATGCCGGCTTCTTCAGCGTTGAGCATGGCGTAGCCAACCCAGCGCACGATAGCCAGCCACTCGTCGTCGCCGTTACGCACGACCGGGCCCAGTGGCTCCTTGGAAATGGTTTCCGGCAGAACCACGTAGTCTTTTGGCGCAGCCAGCTTGCTGCGCTGGGCGAACAGCTGGGATTTGTCGGAAGTCAGCACGTCGCAACGACCGGATTCCAGCGACTTGGCGCTCTCGTCGGAGGTGTCGAAAGTGATCGGGGTGTATTTCAGACCGTTGCCGCGGAAGTAGTCGGAAACGTTCAGTTCGGTGGTGGTGCCGGCCTGGATGCAGATGGTCGCGCCATCCAGCTCTTTGGCGCTCTTGACGCCCAGCTTGTTGTTGACCAGGAAGCCGATGCCGTCGTAGTAAGTGATAAAGCCAGGGAATTTCAGACCCATGCCCGCGTCACGAGAGCTGGTCATGGTGGTGTTGCGCGACAGGATGTCGATTTCGCCCGACTGCAGCGCGGTGAAGCGCTCCTTGGCGTTCAACTGACTGAACTTGACCTTGGTCGCGTCGCCGAACACGGCAGCCGCTACAGCACGGCAGTAGTCAGCATCGATGCCGACGATCTTGCCGGTGGAATCCGGAACCGAGAAGCCAGGCAGGCCATCGCTGACGCCGCACTGTACGAAACCTTTCTTCTGTACTGCATCCAGGGTCGCGCCCGCCTGAGCGAACCCACTGACGCCGAGTACCGCGGCTGCAGTCACGACTGCCAGGGTGGATTTCAACATCTTCATTCAAACCTCCAGTTTTGCTCTTGTTGTGTCGGAGCGTGAGTCCAGTCGCACCCTTTTGAGGCGTTGGTGACCCGTGTTGGCTTTTTTTAGGGTCAACCGACGTAGGACCGTAGCCATGAGTCTAGTAGGAGAAAATCCACATAAAGGACAACTCACTTCTCACCAATCGGCCGAACGGGCTGTAGCCCTTTCACGTTCGCGAAGCCCGTAGCGGCCACTGGCGAACATCCATTACCGGATTTTTTGCTATCCCGCGGCCAGTCGTACACTGATAGTGTTACCGCCAGGCGCGAGATGCGTTGCACCGCTTCCCCATAGCAAAGCCCGTACCACACCGGCTGCTAAAGCGGTTAAGCGACAGGTCAATAGCAAAACTTGTAACCTTGCGACATCTTCGTAACTGATCAACCAGAGGCGCCCTCAGACCTCGCACTCAATGAGGGCGCCCGCACAAAATTGGAGCAACCATGACCGAGCCCTTGATTCTTGAACCCGTCAAGCCCGCAGATGCCTGCGTCATCTGGCTCCACGGCCTTGGCGCCGACCGTTACGACTTCCTGCCGGTGGCCGAAGCGTTACAGGAAAACTTGCTGACCACGCGCTTCGTTTTCCCTCAGGCACCGACCTGCGCTGTCACTATCAATGGTGGCTACGAGATGCCGAGCTGGTACGACATTTTGGCCATGAGCCCGGCGCGCGCGATCAACCGTGAACAGCTGGAAGAGTCCTCACAGCGGATCGTTAATTTGATCGACGTGCAGCGAGCCATCGGAATAGACGCCTCGCGGATTTTCCTGGCAGGTTTTTCCCAGGGCGGCGCCGTGGTTCTACACACTGCGTTTCTGAAATGGCAGGGACCGCTGGGTGGCGTACTTGCCCTCTCTACTTATGCGCCGACCTTCAGCGATGACCTGGAACTGTCCGCCAGCCAGCAGCGCATTCCGGTGCTGTCGTTGCATGGTCAATACGATGACGTGGTGCAGAACTCGATGGGCCGGACCGCCTACGAGCATTTGAAGCAGCGTGGTGTCACCGTGACATGGCAGGAATACCCAATGGGCCATGAAGTGTTACCCGAGGAGATTCGCGACATCGGCGTGTGGCTCGCCGAGCGCCTGCGCTAAACAGCGACGTTTAAAAACGCCCTTTGATCCATCCCACTACGCCGCGCCCGATTCTTGCATTACACTGGCCGGCGTACATTCCTTAACCAATTGATGAGATGACCGTGCTCAAAGCACTCAAGAAAATGTTCGGTAAAAGCGAGACTGAGCAACTCGCGCCAGTCCCCAGCGCTCCGTCTCACACCCCCAGCCACCGCACCGACGGTAATCAGCCTGGCCGGGGCGCCCCCGTAGCGGCACCGAAACACGAGCCAAAGAGCGCAGCGGCCGCCGAGCCAGTTGTGCAAACCGCCGCCGAGCAACCGCGCAGCGAAACGCCGAAACCCGCCAAACCGCGCCGCGAACCCAAGCCCAAGGCGCCGGTCATTGCCTGGAAACTCGAAGACTTCGTCGTCGAACCCCAGGAAGGCAAGACCCGTTTCCACGATTTCAAACTCGCCCCCGAACTGATGCACGCCATCCAGGACCTGGGTTTCCCGTACTGCACGCCGATCCAGGCCCAGGTGCTGGGCTTCACCCTCGCCGGCAAAGACGCCATCGGCCGCGCTCAGACCGGTACCGGCAAGACCGCGGCATTCCTGATCTCGATCATCACCCAACTGCTGCAGACCCCGCCGCCGAAAGAGCGCTACATGGGTGAGCCGCGCGCACTGATCATCGCCCCGACTCGCGAACTGGTGGTGCAGATCGCCAAGGACGCGGCCGACCTGACCAAGTACACCGGCCTGAACGTCATGACGTTCGTCGGCGGCATGGACTTCGACAAGCAGCTCAAGCACCTCGAAGCCCGCCACTGCGACATTCTCGTGGCCACCCCGGGCCGCCTGCTGGACTTCAACCAGCGCGGCGACGTGCACCTGGACATGGTCGAAGTCATGGTGCTGGACGAAGCCGACCGCATGCTCGACATGGGCTTCATCCCGCAGGTGCGCCAGATCATTCGCCAGACGCCGCCGAAGAACGAGCGTCAAACCCTGCTGTTCTCGGCGACCTTCACCGAAGACGTGATGAACCTGGCCAAGCAATGGACCACCGACCCGGCAATCGTCGAGATCGAGTCGCAGAATGTGGCCAGCGAAAACGTCGAGCAGCACATCTACGCGGTGGCCGGTGCCGACAAATACAAACTGCTCTACAACCTGGTCAACGACAACGGCTGGGAGCGGGTCATCGTCTTCGCCAACCGCAAGGATGAAGTGCGGCGCATCGAAGAACGCCTGGTGCGCGATGGCGTCAACGCCGCGCAGCTATCGGGTGATGTGCCGCAACACAAGCGCATCAAGACCCTGGAAGGTTTCCGCGAAGGCCAGATTCGTGTGCTGGTCGCCACCGACGTGGCCGGTCGCGGCATCCACATCGACGGCATCAGCCACGTGATCAACTTCACCCTGCCGGAAGTCCCGGACGACTACGTGCATCGCATCGGCCGTACCGGTCGCGCCGGCGCCGACGGTGTGTCCATCAGTTTTGCCGGTGAAGACGACTCCTACCAGCTACCGGCCATCGAGGAAAAGCTGGGGCGCAAGATCAGCTGTGAAACACCACCGACGCATCTGTTGCGGGCGGTTGAGCGCAAGCGGCCATAACGGGCCACTTGCAGGAAAAAGCGCAGCCGGAAACGGACTGCGCTTTTTTTTCGTCTGGCTTTTTTTCAACAGGAGCTTGCTCGCGATAACGAAAAGTCCATAATGGACAAATTAGTTTACTCGCCACGCCCGGAGTCCACCATGGCCAGCACACCCTACGTGATCACCCAACCCCAGGCCCGCGAGTTGCTGGCGCAGGTCGACGTACCGCAGATCCTGCGCAAACTGTTCCGTGACCTGGCCGCCGGACAAGCCGTGCAACCGGCGCAGCAACTGGTGGAATTTCCACAGGGTGCCGGCGACTTCATCAATTACCTGGGCGTGCTGGCCGAAGATGGCGTGTACGGGGTCAAGACCTCGCCCTACATCGTGCGCGATCAAGGCCCTCTGGTGACCGCATGGACCTTGCTGATGTCGATGCAGACCGGTCAGCCGCTGCTGTTGTGTGATGCCGGCGAACTGACCACCGCCCGGACTGCCGCGACCACAGCGGTGGCGGTCGACGCCCTCGCGCCGCTCAAAGCGAACCGCCTGGCAATCATCGGCAGCGGCAAAGTCGCCCAGGCGCACCTGCATTATGTGAAAGGCCTGCGCGACTGGCAAAGCATTAGCCTGTACTCGCCAAGCCTGAGCGAAGACGCAGAAACGGTGAGCCTGCTGAAAAGTATCGAGCCGCGCCTGGCTATCACGCAAAGTCGCGAGGCCGCCATCACCGACGCGGATGTCGTCATGCTCTGCACCTCGTCCGCAGGTCCGGTGATCGATCCGTCGACCCTGGGCAAACCGGCGCTGATCACCTCAATCAGCACAAACGCGCCGCGCGCCCACGAGGTGCCGCCGCAGAGCCTCAATGACATGCAGGTATTCTGCGACTACCGTGTGACCACCCCCGGCTCGGCGGGCGAGATGCTGATAGCCGGCGAGCAGCATGGCTGGGATAAAAATGCGATTGTCGGCGACTTGCCTGAGCTGCTCAGCGGAAAAGTCCTGCGCCCTGATTACGATCGCCATGTGTTCTTCCGCTCGATCGGTCTGGGTCTGGAAGACATTGCACTAGCCAATGCCATCTACCGCCTGCAGCCCTAACCCCACCTCTTCCTGGGGACGCGCTTTTGTGGCGAGGGGATTTATCCCCGCTCGGCGGCGAAGCCGTCGTAAAACCGGGAAATGCGGTGGGCCTGACAAAACGAGTTGGTAGATTTTGGGGCCGCTTCGCGACCCAACGGGTCGGTGCGACGTTTCGATAAATCCCCTCGCCACAGAATCCGTCCACACAGGAAATGATCACAATTTTGGCATCGCGCACTTTCAGGAGACGTTCATGAGCCAGGCAGACTTCATCATCATCGGCGGCGGGATTGCCGGCGCTTCCACCGGTTTCTGGCTGTCGCAGCACGCACGCGTGATCGTGCTCGAACGCGAGTCCCATCCGGCCTATCACTCCACCGGACGTTCGGCCGCGCTGTACACCGCCGCCTATGGCACCCCTCAGGTGCGCGCATTGACCCAGGCCAGCCGCGACTTTTTCGATGCTCCGCCAAGCGGCTTCTGCGAACACCCGCTGCTGACCCCGCGCGGCGAGATGACGGTGGACTTCACCGGCGACCCGGCCGAACTGAACAACCAGTACCTGAGCGCCAAAGCCACGGTGCCGCAGATGCAACTGCTCAGCGCCGACGAGGCCTGCACCCGTCTGCCGATCTTGCGCCGAGAAAACGTCCACGGTGCGATCTACGATCCGACCGCCAGCGACATCGACACTGATGCCCTGCATCAGGGCTACCTGCGAGGCATCCGTCGCAACAAAAGCGAAGTGTGTACCGACAGCGAAGTGCAAAGCCTGAGCCGCGATGCCGAAGGTGTGTGGCACGTGCAGACCAACACCGGCACTTTCAGCGCACCGGTGATCATCAACGCCGCCGGCGCCTGGGCCGACAAGATCGGCGAAATGGCCGGTGCCCGGCCACTGGGCCTGCAACCCAAGCGCCGCGCGGCCTTCATCTTCGCCGGCCCAGAGGGCGTGGACATCCACCATTGGCCGATGCTGGTCAGCCTCGACGAATCCTTCTACATGAAACCCGACGCCGGGATGTTCCTCGGCTCGCCGGCCAACGCCGACCCGGTGGAACCCCACGACGTGCAGCCCGAAGAACTGGACATTGCCATGGGTATTTACCAGATCGAGGAAGCCACCACGCTGACCATCCGCCGCCCGACCCGAACCTGGGCCGGCCTGCGCAGTTTCGTCAGCGATGGCGACTTGCTGTCCGGTTTCGATACGCAGGTGCCGGGGTTGTTCTGGGTGGCGGCACAAGGCGGCTACGGTATCCAGACCTCGCCGGCCATGGGCCAGGCCAGTGCCGCGCTGGTACGCGGTGAACCCCTGCCCGAACCCCTCATCCGTTTCGGCCTGAACGCCGGGATGCTGTCCCCTGCCCGCCTGGGTTGACTATTGTCCTCAGGTGACGCGCCGACTCGATTGCGGCACACTTTCAGCGTCCTGTTTTACGGGGCGCTGAAGCTGCCCGGAGCCCCCACTGTATGAACGCACCTGAAAAAGACCCGGCCCTGAACGAGACGTCCATGGATAACTTCCGGGCAATCGCCGATGCCATCGCCACGTTGTTTTTTCCCCACGCCGAAGTGGTGCTGCACGACCTGCGTACGCAAAAGGTCGACTACATCGCCAACAACCTGTCGAAACGGGAAATCGGTGACGATTCGGCGCTGGAGGACATGCTCAACGACGATGTCAGCGACCGCAACATCGGGCCGTACGAAAAGCTCAATTGGGATGGTCAGAAGATTCGCAGCCTCAGCACCGTGCTGCGCGACCGCGAGGGACACCCGCTGGCGATGCTGTGCATCAACCTGAATATTTCGCTGTTCGAGAATGCCAAGGCCGCGCTGGACTTGTTCCTGTCGCCGACCAAGCTGATTCCGCAGCCCGACTCACTGTTCCGCGATGACTGGCAGGAACGGATCAACACCTTCCTCCACGCCTGGCTGCGCGAACGCCAGCTGAGCCTGAACCTGCTGACCCGCGATCACAAACGTGAACTGGTGCTGGCCCTGCACGCCGAGGGCGCCTTCAAAGGCAAGAGCGCATCGAATTATGTAGCCAATGTACTGAACATGGGCCGGGCGACGGTGTACAAGCATCTGAAGGAACTGAAAGGCTAAGACACACCTTGTGTAGGAGCGAGCATGCTCGCGATGGTCGTCAACGATAACGCGGGAAGCCTGGCACCCCGCGGTGGTCTCAGGTTCATCGCGAGCATGCTCGCTCCTACAATTGATTGCGCCTCCCCTTGTTATTCCAGGGCTGCAGCCGGCCCGAAGAACTCGTAACGGCTCTGCTTCTCTGGCACACCCAACGCCTTGAGGTGACGCTTGACCGCGGCCATGAAGCCTTTGGGCCCGAGGAAGTAAGCATCCAGGTCGCGCTCTTCGGGCAACCAGGCGGCCAGTTGTTCCTGGCTCAACATCCCGACCTTGTGCGCCGCCGGGCTGACGCCGTCATCTTCGGCATAGCAGTAGAAACGCTTGAGTTGAGGGTGACGCTCGGCCAGCCCGTCGATCCAGTCGCGGAAGGCGTGGACGCTGCCATTGCGCGCGCAGTGGATAAAGTGCACCGGCCGCTCGGTTTCCAGCGCCGCTTCCAGCATTGCCAGGGTAGGGGTGATGCCGACGCCGCCGCTGATCAGCACCAGCGGTTTGTCGCTGGCGCTCAGGGTGAACTCGCCCGATGGCGGGAACAGCTGGATGCTCGCCCCTACATGCAGTTGATCGTGCAAGTGATTGGAGGCTCGACCGCCGGTTTCACGCTTGACGCTGATGCGGTACTGGCCCTTGTTCGCCAAGGCCGACAGCGAATAGTTGCGACGAATCTCTTCTCCATCGAGGATCAGTTTCATGCCGATGTACTGGCCAGGCTCGGCCGCCAGAATCGGCCCCTTGTCTGCCGGCTCGAAATAGAAGGAGGTGATTTCCGCACTTTCCTCGACCTTGGCCACCACGATGAATTCCCGCGCCCCGCGCCAGCCGCCCGGTGCCTGCTCTTTCTGGTCGTAGATGCTGGTTTCGGCACCGATCAGAATGTCCGCCAGTTGACCGTAAGCCGCCCCCCATGCCGCAATCACTTCAGGGGTGGCGATTTCTTCGCCCAGCACTTCGGCAATGGCCCGCAGCAGGCAGCTGCCGACAATCGGGTAGTGTTCCGGCAGAATCTGCAGGGCCACGTGCTTGTTGATGATCTTGGCCACCAGGTCGCCCAACTGATCGAGTTGGTCGATGTGGCGGGCGTACATCAATACACCGTTAGCCAGGGCGCGTGGCTGGTCACCGCTGGCCTGGTGAGCCTGGTTGAACAGCGGACGCACTTCTGGATACTCGGAAAGCATCATGCGATAGAAGTGAGTGATCAACGCTTCGCCACCGCTTTCCAGCAATGGCACAGTGGACTTGACGATGGCACGGTCTTGAACGCTAAGCATAAGGTGACTCCTGGGCAACGGGATTTTCTTAACAGTTGCCTAAGGCTTATCAGTTTCCATGCCAACTATTAAATCGTTATAAATCAATAAGTTAAAAACACGATAGTCATTACGACACACAGCAGGTTATAGTCTTATCGACTACACGGAGTCACTATGACTGCAAAATCCCTGCTAACCGCACTGTTGCCCCTGGTTGCGGACCTGTCCCGCGAACTCCCCGAGGGCGAACGCTATCGGCGCTTGCTGGAAGCCATGCGTGCCCTGCTCCCCTGCGATGCCGCCGCCCTGCTGCGCCTCGATGGCGAATGGCTGGTGCCACTGGCTGTCGACGGGTTGAGCATCGACACCCTCGGCCGGCGCTTCAAGGTCAGCGAACACCCGCGCTTCCAGGCACTGCTCAGCAGCACCGGCCCCACGCGGTTTGCCGCTGACAGCGGTATGCCCGACCCGTATGACGGCCTGGTCGATGGTCTCGACGATCATCTGGAAGTACACGATTGCATGGGTTGCCCGCTGTTTATCGATGAACGGCCGTGGGGCCTGCTGACACTCGATGCTCTCAATCCGGAACAGTTCGAACCGATCGAACTGGATGCCCTGGAGGCCTTCGCCAGCCTCGCGGCGGCCACCGTCAACGCGGCCGAACGCATCGAGCGCTTGAACAACAGGGTCGAAGACGAACATCAGCGCGCCGAGGTGTACCGCCAGGCCAGCGGCCAGCAAAACCGCGAAATGATTGGTCAAAGCAAGGCGCACAAACGCTTGGTGGAAGAAATCAACCTGGTGGGCGGCAGCGATCTGACGGTGCTGATCACCGGGGAAACCGGGGTGGGCAAGGAGCTGGTGGCCCAGGCCATCCATGCCGCCTCACCGCGTGCCGACAAACCCATCATCAGCCTCAACTGCGCCGCCTTGCCGGACACGCTGGTGGAGAGCGAGCTATTCGGGCATGTCCGCGGCGCCTTCACCGGCGCGATGAATGACCGACGCGGCAAGTTCGAACTGGCCAATGGCGGTACGCTGTTTCTTGATGAGGTGGGCGAACTGTCGCTGACGGTGCAGGCCAAATTGCTGCGCGTGCTGCAAAGCGGTCAGCTGCAGCGACTGGGTTCGGACCAGGAGCATCAGGTCGATGTGCGACTGATCGCAGCGACCAATCGCGACCTCGCCGAGGAAGTGCGCAGTGGCCGTTACCGCGCCGACTTCTATCACCGGCTCAGCGTCTACCCCTTGCTGGTACCGGCGCTACGTGACCGTGGGCGAGATGTGTTGCTGCTCAGCGGTTACTTCCTCGAACAGAACCGCTCGCGCATGGGCCTCAACAGCCTGCGCCTGAGCACCGATGCCCAGGCTGCGTTGCTGGCCTACGGTTGGCCCGGCAATGTGCGCGAACTGGAACACCTGATCGGCCGCAGTGCGTTGAAGGCGTTGGGTAACTGCAAGGAACGGCCGAAGATTCTCAGTTTGAGTGCCGCCGACCTCGATCTGCCCTATGCCAGTATCGAAGTCAGCGTCGAAGCCAGCGCCGAGCGACCCGCCGAAGCGGCCATGGAAGCGGTGACGGGAGATTTACGCGAAGCCACCGAGCGTTATCAGCGCCAATTGATCGGCGCCTGCCTGGAACGCCACCACCACAACTGGGCGAGCGCGGCCCGTGAACTGGGCCTGGACCGGGCCAATCTCGGGCGGATGGCCAAGCGACTGGGGATGAAATAAGCACCGGGCGGTGATCGCTGTGGCGGCAGTCATCACAGAGTGCCGCGGGCAAGTCCGCTGAAAAAGCCTAACGCTTGCCCATCGAACGGCGTGTCCCCGGAGGCGCCATCCCCGGCGTCTTGGTGTGGCCATTCTTGGCGCCGTTCTTGTACCACGGCTGGCTGGCGTCCTTGGTGGCCTGCAGCTCACCCGGCTTGAACGGGAACCTGAACGCCGGGATCGCGGTTTTGGTGTCGCTGTCAGCGCTGGAGTCGACGCTGTCTGGCAGCTCTGCCTGTGCGTCGCTCAAGGCGTCGGCTACCGGCGGTTGTTTCGGGGAAGTCATGAAAAGCTCCGGGTGATGCACACTGTGTCGGGCCCGGTCAGCGAGCCGCGAAAGACGACAGTATAGCGGAAGGGCAGCTACAAGCTTCAAGCTGCAAGCTGCAAGCTGCAAGTTAAAAGCGCTGCGCTTGGCTTTTGACTTGCGGCTTGCGGCTTGCAGCTTGAAGCTTGTAGCTTTCCAACCTTTCTCCTCCGCCCGACGAGCCCTGTGCCCATGAAAAAGACTGTCCTCGCCTTCAGCCGCGTCACGCCAGAAATGGTTGAACGCCTGCAACAAGACTTCGACGTCATCGTGCCGAATCCGAAAAAGGGTGACATCAATGCCCAGTTCAACGAAGCCCTGCCCCATGCCCACGGCTTGATCGGGGTCGGTCGCAAGCTCGGTCGCGCACAGCTGGAAAACGCCGCCAGGCTGGAAGTCGTGTCCAGCGTCTCGGTGGGCTATGACAACTATGACGTGGCCTATTTCAACGAGCGCGGGATCATGCTCACCAACACGCCGGACGTGCTCACCGAAAGCACTGCCGACCTGGCCTTCGCGTTGTTGATGAGCACTGCGCGCCGCGTCGCCGAGCTCGATGCCTGGACCAAGGCAGGTCAGTGGCAAGCCACCGTCGGCGCCCCGCTGTTCGGCTGTGATGTCCACGGCAAGACCCTGGGCATCGTCGGCATGGGCAACATCGGCGCGGCCATCGCACGCCGTGGGCGCCTGGGCTTCAACATGCCGATCATCTACAGCGGCAACAGCCGCAAGACTGCGCTGGAACAGGAATTTGGTGCGCAGATGCGCAGCCTGGACGAGCTGCTTGTTGAAGCCGACTTCGTCTGCCTGGTGGTCCCGCTCAGCGAGAAAACCAGACACCTTATCAGCCATCGCGAACTGGCCCTGATGAAGCCGAGCGCCATCCTGGTGAACATTGCTCGTGGTCCGGTGGTAGACGAGCCGGCCCTGATCGAGGCGCTGCAGAACAACCGCATCCGCGGTGCCGGGCTGGATGTATATGAAAAGGAACCGCTGGCCGAGTCGCCGCTGTTTCAATTGAAAAACGCCGTGACCTTGCCGCATATCGGTTCGGCCACCCATGAAACCCGCGACGCCATGGCCAACCGTGCCCTTGCGAACCTGCGCAGTGCCTTGCTGGGTGAGCGCCCACAAGACCTGGTCAACCCACAGGTCTGGAAAGGCTGAAAGAACGATGGCACGTCTGGCTGGACGTGCCACTTTCCATAACATCAAACAACTTGCCATTTAAATAGAGCAGACGACATAACTTGCAATGCAGTCTCCGACTGAACTTTCCTGAACAGCTATAAGCTTCTAGCTATTAAAGAAAGCACCAAACGTGCACTCGGAGATCACACCCCAATGAACAAACTAACTACCGCCTCCGTGATAAGGCGAAGCAAAATAATTATTGTTTTAACAGCGGCATTATTCGGGCTGACAACACTTGCTAACAATATCACCGATTATGCGGCATACGCTGACTACATCGGGCGCATCATCAGCATGAGCGACAACGAGGGTAACGATTCCCGGCGCTACAGGGCAATCACATCCAACATGTTTCATCATCGTTTTTACTGGGCCATCATTTCGCTCGAGATCATTTACACTTTTAGTTGCCTGGTGGGGACCTATCAGCTCTGCCGAAAAGTCGATGCACCACGCAACGACTTTCACGAAGCGAAAAAATTCGCGATAGCTGGCCTCTCGACAGGTATTTTTGTTTATCAGGCCTTATACGTCATCATACTCAATGAATGGTTTGACATGGATTACTCTTCGCATCGCAACACTTATGATTGGGCAGAAAACAACATTGGATACATGTTTCTCGGCCTGATCTATCTCACCGCAGTAAAAGACAGCTGAACAGCCGGTGCCTAGGCCAGCTTCCCCGCCACGGGCTTGGCGCTCGCCTTGGGCTTGCGAAACACCAGCACGTTGCCCAGCATGACCATCACCAGGCCCACGAGCGCCGGGGGAGTCCATTGGTAGCCTTCGGCAAACGCTGAGACATTCAGCGCCACCACCGGAAACAATACGGTGCAATAGGCTGCGCGCTCGGGGCCCATGCGCCCGACCAGGGTCAGGTAGGCAGTGAAACCGATGACCGAACCGGGAATCACCAGATACAACAGCGAGCCGATGTAGCGGGCGTTCCATTCCATGTCGAATGGAATGCCCTTGACCAGGCACCACACCGACAACATCGCCGCGCCGTAGGCCATGCCCCAGGCATTGGTCGTCAGCGGCTTGAGCCCGGCTTTTTGTTGCAGGCTCGACAGCATGTTCCCCGCCGAGAAACACAAGGTGCCACACAGGGCCAGGCCAAGACCGAGCAAGGTTTGCGGGCTGGCGGTGTGACCCACCAGCTCGGGCCAGAACAACAGGCCCAGGCCGAGCAAGCCCAGCGCGCCGCCCATCAGCACATTGCGGGCGATTTTCTGAGCGAAGAACACCCGTGCATTAAGCGCATTCCACAGCGTGGCCGTGGAAAACACCACGGCGACCAGGCCGCTGGGGACCCACTGACTGGCAGTCAGGAAACACATGAAGTTGACGCAGAACAGACACAACCCCTGCGCCAGGCAAATCAGATGCCCGCGGCGGTTCATCACTTGCAGGCGGCGGCTGAGCAGCAAGACCCCGAACAGCACCAGCGCCGCTAAACCAAAGCGATAGACAATGGACACGGGAATCGCCACCACGCCCAGTTGCCATTTCAGGGCAATCCAGGTGGTGCCCCAGATCAGCACAGTCAGCAGGTACAACGAAAGGTTCATGGCAAAGGCTCCTCGATAGGCGCCCAGTGTCCTGCGCCGCGTTGCGCCGCACTTGCATAATCTTGCGCTTTTGTCCGGCGACGGGCTGGCAGGCGTATGTCTACGGAGTAGGATGCAAGGCGTTGGAGAGAAACGATCATGCCCGCACTGGAAACCCTGCAAGTCTTTCAAGCCCTCAACCGCTCGCCCAATGCTCGCCTCGAGCACAGCGCCGAGCTCGGTGACGGATTGGCAGCAGCCTTGTGGAACAACCACCACGATGCCCAGGACTACGAAGCGCCGAGCCACCACACGCTGTCCTGCTACATCGCTGGCGGTACCGGGACTTTCCGGCGTGACCAGCCCGGCACCAAGGGCGGTCCGGACAAGCTGTGCATCCTGCCGGCCGACCATCAGTCAGGCTGGGTGATCAATGGCGACATTCGCCTGGCCCACCTGTATTTCAGCCCCGAACAATTTGCCCTTGGCTGCGTCACCCTGCTCGACCGCGAACCACGGCAACTGCAATTGCGTGAGCAAACGTTTCTTGATGACCCACAACAGGCGTTGCGCTTTCGGCACTTGATCAGCCTCAACTGGGACGAACCGGGAGAACGTCTGCTCACCAGCAGCCTGGCCCATGAAATGCTCGCCCACGCCCTGCTCAGCCAGGTCAGCATGCGTCCCGGCTTGCGCCTCAAGGGTGGCCTGGCCGCGCATCAGCGGCGGCATCTGGTGGAGTTCATCGACAATCAGTTGGCCGAAGCCATCAGCCTGGGACAATTGGCGGCATTGTGCGCGCTGTCGGAATACCACTTTGCGCGGATGTTCCGTGAAAGTTTCGGTTTGCCGCCCCACCAGTATGTACTCGCGCGACGCCTGAACCGGGCGCGGGAGTTGCTGCGCTCGACGTCGCAACCGTTGGGCGAAATTGCATTGGCCTGCGGGTTTGCCAGTGCCAGTCACTTTACCAACCGGTTTCGGCAGGCACTAGGTGGAACGCCGGGGGAGTATCGCCAGGCCTTTTTGCGCTAAAGCGAGATCAAAAGATCGCAGCCTGCGGCAGCTCCTACACGGGATGTGCGTTTCTCTGTAGGAGCTGCCGCAGGCTGCGATCTTTTCAGAACTCCAAGGTGCTCGACAACGTCACCTGCCGCGAATCCCCCATCGACACAAAGAACCGGCTCGCCGCCGAGGTGTAATACGTGCGGTCAAACAGGTTCTTCACGTTGAGCTGAAACTTGACCCGCTGCCCGTCGAGTTGGGTGTCGTAGGTGGCGAACGCGTCGGCCACGGTGTAGCTCGGCAGGTCGAAATCGTTCACCGCGTTACCCGCCCGCTCACCGACGTAACGAGCACCCGCACCGACCCGCAGCTGGTCACCACCGACAATCGTGCCGAAGTCGTAGACTGCCGACAGCGAGCCGCTATTTTTCGCGACGTTTTGCAGTTTTTTGCCTTCGTAGATGGGGTCTTCGGTCACCTCGGCATCGGTATAGGCATAGCTGCCGATCATGCTCCAGCGGTCGCTGAGCTGGCCGCTCAAGTCCACTTCCAGGCCACGGGAACGCACTTCGCCCGCCGCACTGTAGAGGGTCACCGGGCCTTCGGCGTTAGCCACCAGGACGTTGCGTTTCTTGATGTCGAACAGCGCAATGTTGCCCGTTACGCGGCCCGGCATTTCCAGCCTGGCCCCCACTTCCCAAGACTTGGCTTCTTCCGGCGCAATGCTGCCATCGAGCACGGTGCTGCTGCCGCTCAATGGCGCAATGGTCGAGTTGGGTTTGAACGATTCGGTGTAGCTGCCATAGAACGACAGCTCATCGGTATAGCGGTAGACCAGACCGGCGCGCGGCACCCACTTCTGTCCGTTGCTGTCGGTGTTGGCCTTGAACGGCACGCCTTTGCCAGCGTACTGGTCGTACTCCTGGAAGCGTCCGCCAGCCACCAGGATCCATTGGTCGGTGAGGTGGATCGAGTCCTGCAAAAACACCGAATCGCTGCGCAGTATATCGGTCTGCGCACTGTCGGCCGGGCTGACCGTGGTGCCTGGGACTTCGCGGCCGTACACCGGGTCGAGGTAGCTGAAGGTGCTCAGGCTTTTCTGACGGATCAGGTCGGCGCGGTAGATCTTGCGGTATTCATCATCGATCCCGAGCACCAGGTCATGTTGCATGCCGGCGACATCGACCTTGCCTTCGAGGCTGGCGGTGGTGAAACGATCGGTGCTGATTGCATTCTGCGTGCCGTCCATGCTGCGCGTCAGCGTGCCTTTGCTGGTATCGATGGCGGTCACACGCACCTGGCTGGCATCGTAGGTTTCGCGATTCCAGCTGTAGCCGAAATGGGCTTTCCAGTTGTCGTTGAGGTCGTGATCGGCCTCGAAGTGATACAGGTCGGAGCGTCCTTCCATGTTGTTGAATGGTTCGTCGAGCCGGCGCTCACGGGAGATGTCCAGCGGATGATTGTCACGCGGATCGATCACCGTGCCACGGTCGAACGGGGTCAGGAACTCCCGGTGTTCATAGGCGAACAACAGCTGGGTGCTTTCACCGAACCAGGCCAGCGACGGCGCCACCAGGGTCTCGCGGTGCACACCGTAGTTGCGCCAGTAATCTTCGTCTTCGTGGTCCAGCACCATGCGGTAGGCCAACCCGGAATCGCCCAGGGCGCCAGTGGTGTCAAAGGTGCCGCCGCTGCCGTTCTTGCCCTTTCCATAGGTCGAGCCACGCAGGGTCAGGGCGTTGAATGGATCAAGCTCCGGCTGCTTGCTGACCATGTTGACCACTCCGCCGGGATCCTGGATGCCATAGAGCAACGAGGCCGGGCCCTTGAGTACTTCGACCCGGTCCACCGTAGCGTTCATGCCCCGCCCCTGCACCACCGGCATGCCGTCACGCATGATCGAGCCGTTGCGGTTATCGCCGAAACCGCGGGTCATCACCGAATCCTGGGTGCTGCCCAGCGTGTTGCCCTGGGTGATGCCGCTGACGTTCGCCAGCGCGTCATCCAGGTTGCGCGGGGCCTGGTCGCGAATGACCTGGGCCGGGACGACGTTGACCGTCTGGGGAATTTCCTGAAGCGGCGTCGAGGAGCGCATCACCGAGCTGGTGGGCGGCGGCTGGTAGCTTGTGGACTGATCCATCACCGAGGTGATGGTGGTAGCGCCCAGATTCAACGCGCCCTCGGTCGGTAGCGGTTCCAAGACCATTGTGTGACCATCGATGCGGCGCGAGGTCAAGCCAGAACCGCTGAGCAAACGCTGCAGGGCCTGTTCAGCACTCAACTGTCCGTTGAGCGCCGGGGCAGTGAGGCCGTAAGGCGCTTCATCGGTGTAGACCACGCTGATACCGGTGACCTGACTGAAGTCGCTTAAGGCCTGGGGCAACGGTTTGGCGACCATCGAAAAGCTGAACAGCGTACTTTGCCGGCTGCTGGCCTGCGCGGCCATCGCCCCATTCAGCGGCAGCAGCGCCAATGCCGCGAAACTCAACGCAGACACACCTAACCATTGTTTGACCGAACCCGATATTGCCCTGGACTTCATGACTCATGACCTGTGTAGAACCGCAACGGATGCGAATGACTCGCAGTTTCAGTCACTACACGGATGGCATTCGGTTTTACCTCAGCAAAAATTTGAAAATATTATTGTTAGGAGATGAGGTGTTTGATCTGACGCCTTCGCGAGCAGGCTCGCTCCCACAGGAGAATGCATTCCAAATGTGGGAGCGAGCCTGCTCGCGAAAGGGCCGGTCGCTTCAGCGCAAAATAATCAGATGCCCCAAAACCTGATGCTGCTCAAACCCAAACACCCCCTGCAATGAACTCAACACTGCCTGCGGGTCCTTGCTTGGAAAGCTGCCACTGATCTGCCGCTTCGCCAGTTCATCATTGAGCAACACGATTCTCCCCGGGTAATACCGCCGCAGATCCTCAACCACATCGGCCAGCGTCGCCTTGTAGTAATTGAGCCACCCCTGGCGCCACGCCAACTGAGCTTCGCTGTCCACCGCGTGGAGTTTTTCCGCCGAGCCTTCGCCGTAAGCCACTTGCTGGCCGGCCGTCAGGATCTGCTGATCCGCGTTCTTGTCCGCCATCACGCCAACCCGACCAGACAACACCGTCACCTGCGCCCCATGGGGTTGAAGGCGCACTTCGAACTGCGTCCCAAGCACCCGCGCCTGGCCCTTCTCGGCGTCGACCACAAAGGGCTCACCGTTATGGGTCACGCTGAAAAATCCGGCACCGCGGCGCACCTGCACATGTCGCTCACCACCACTGAAATCCACGGCGATCGCACTGTCGGCATCGAGGGTGACTTGCGATTGATCGGCCAAGGTGACGGTGCGGATTTCCCCTGGCGCCGAGACATAATCGGCGCCCAGGTCGTCGATCCAACGCAACGGCTGCCAACCTGTGCCGAGGCTGATCATCAGCAGCAGGCAAGCCGCCATGGCCAGCGCGCCCGACCAACGCCGAACGCTGCTGCGGCGTGAGCGATTCATGGCGTTGAGGTAACCCTGCAAGGCTAGCGCGTCCTCCTCGGCGAGCGTGCGCGCCGGCACTTCGCTCAATTCCCACAGCACTTGCGCACGGCTGTACGCCTCAGCATGAGCGGGGTCGGCCTGCAACCACTGACTGAAAGTGGCCTGATCACCGCTGCTCGGCTGGTCATGCAACAGACTCAACCAGGCCAACGCTTGCTGTTCCTGAGCGGGCGTCGGCATGACGGGTTCGATGCTATTCACTGTGCTTTCCCTGGCGTGCGCGGGTCGGGTTCCCGCAGGCTGGCCTTGCAGGCCTCGAGCGCGCGCATCATATGTTTTTCCACGGCACTCTGGGACAGGCCCATGGCCTTGGCGATCTCGGCGTACTTGCGGCCATGGATGCGGTTGAGCAAAAAGATCTGCCGAGTGCGCTCCGGTAACGCGCGCAACGCCGCTTCGACGTGGCGCAAATCGTTGCCTGCCTCCAGCGCCGCTTGCGGCTCGCCGCCCACCATGTCCGCAGGTTCTGCCATCAAAACTTCGTTGGCCCGCACCCGCGTGCCTTCACTGCGCAAGTGGTCGATGGCGATGTTGCCAGCGCAGCGCAACAGATAGGTGCTGAGTTCTTCAACTTGCACCAGGGGTCGTCGCCAGAACCGCACGAACAAGTCTTGCACCAGATCCGCCGCCGTCGCCCGGCAACCGACGCGACGGCTCACCAGCGCTTCCATTTGCGAACGCTGGGAGAGAAACACCTGGAGAAAATGCGCACGGTCGCCGCGTGGTTCGGCGTGCTCGATCTCGGGAGACTCGGAGGGAGTCATCGATTCAGTACTGCGCCATAGCGGCAATCGGGCTGACCAACAGGCTTACCCCGGCCAGCGCCAATGCCAGGCGTCAGGCAAACACTGGCCAACGCCGTCACGGTGTACCCGCCGAATACGGTCGCCAGCACCCGCGAAGTGACCGCCAATCGATAGGAAACGGGGAGCGCGGTGCTTTTGGCTTTCATGTCGCGACCTTGAAACCGGGTGAGGCCGCATGAACGTCACGGGGCCAGCAAGGTGCAATATTAATGATAAATATTCTCATACGCAAAACTGTCGGATGAGATCAGGTTCGACGAAAACAGTCAGGGCAAGCACAAAAAACAAAACGGGCCTGCAATGCAGGCCCGTTTTCTGTGGGAAGGTAAAAAGTGAATCAGGCGTCAGGCGTTTTGCGCAGCCTGTTCGTTTTCAAGAAACTCTTCTTCCAGCAGTTTGTCGGCGAGAGGCCTGCGCTCGAAGGGCACCACGGCAGCGCGTGGTTTGCCGCGCAGTTTGCCGAACAGGTGTTCAAGGGCGTGTTCGAGTTTCTCGGCAGCTCCGTCGATCGCCAGTTCCAGGCTGGCGGCTTTATGGGTGACAGAAATCGGTTGGTGGCCTTTTGGCCGCGCTTCCAGCTGGCAGCGCAAATCATGGGGACCGGGCTTGTCGCCGTTCTCGTCCCGCAGGTGAACCTCTACTCGGGTCAGGTCCTCCTCATAACGTTCGAGCGTGCTCTCAATGGTGGTTCGTACCCACTCCTCCAGTCGTTTACTGCCTTGAATATGGTTATCGCTATTGACTTGGATTTGCATAGTTCATCCCTTATTTCAGCTAGCTCGCGAGAGGCCGGTCAGCTAAGCCCTTGGGCGTCATCACCGTGACCTCTTGGTTACACAATCGGTCTGTACGATGAACAATTCAACCCCTAAAAAAAGATAAATATCTAATCGCAAAAAATTCCGGACAACCGGCAAAAGCGCTGTTAAGGTCGGGAGTTGGGTCGCCCCGCTCTTACGTAATAATTGCTCACATCTGCCGCTCCCCGAGCGGGTGCAGGCCGCGAAAAATCCCCGCTTCCTCCACCAGCCAGTCATGCACCGCACGCACACCCGGATGGCTCAGCGCCCCCGGCGCGTAGAGCACCATGTAGCGCTTGTGATTGGGCACCGCCAGGCCGAACGGTACGATCAATGCGCCCCGCTCCAGCTCGTCATTGAGCAGCGTACGCCGTGCGATCGCCACGCCCATCCCGGCGATGGCCGCTTCGATGGTCAGGTGATTGCGATTGAAGGTATGCCCGCGCCGCACGTCAGCACCTTCAAAGCCGATGGCATCGAGATAGAACTCCCATTCCGCGTATTCGTAGCTGCCGCGCCAGGCGGTGATGTCATGCAGCAACGGAAAATGCAGCAGATCCGCCGGGCCATGCAACGGCGGACGACCGCGCAACAGGCCTGGGGCACACACCGGGAAAATCTGCTCGTCGAGCAACGCTGTGGATAACAGGCCGGGATAGCTGCCGTCGTTCAGGTCGATGGCCAGGTCGAAATCGCCTTCGTGCAACGGCACGCTGCTGTCTTCGGCCACCAGGCGCAACTGAATGTCCGGGAAGCGCTGCTGCAAGCGCGGCAGTCGCGGCGTGAGCCATTTGCTCAGGAAGGAAGGGATCGAACGCACCCGTAGTGTGCCGCTGATCATCCCCGCGTCCAGCCGGCGCAATTCCGCATCGATGCTGCCGTAGGCCTCATTGACGGTAATGGCCAGTCGCTGGCCTTCGGCGCTCAATTCCACGCCCCGGGCACGCCGGTGAAACAGGCGAAAACCCAGGCGCTCCTCCAGTTGCCGAATCTGCTGGCTGACCGCCCCTGGCGTGATGTGCAGTTCTTCGGCGCAACGGGTGAACGACAAGTGCCGCGCGGCACAGGAAAACACCTGCAGCCAGACGTAAGTCTGGGCGTGTAACTGACGGCTCATCGTTTAGTCCTGCTAAAGGCTGTCTTAGAAAGTTTCGTTGGTCACGTATGACCGAGAGAGGCAGTATCGCTGAAAGTGCGCTTGTCCTACAAAAATGGCAGCGATTCATCTTCCATTGCAGGAATAGGCTTTAGCATGGCTATCAGTGTTTTCGATCTCTTCAAAGTCGGCATCGGCCCGTCCAGCTCCCATACCGTCGGTCCCATGCGTGCTGCCGCGACCTTCGCCCAGGCGCTGGTGGACCAGGGTTTAGTGACTGACGTACGGCGAGTGGAAATCCGCCTCTACGGCTCCCTGTCGGCGACCGGTGTCGGTCACGCCACCGACCGTGCCTGCGTTATGGGATTGATGGGCGAATGGCCGGACCGTATAGATCCCTCCACCATCGACAGGCGGATCCATACCTTGCGTGAAACCGGCGAGTTGGCGCTGGCAGGCCAAGTGAGCATTGCCTTCAACTGGTCGCGCGATCTCCTGCTGCTCGATGAGAGTTTGCCCTACCACCCCAACGCCATGTCCCTGACAGCCTTCGGCGAAACCGGCGAACTGTTCGAACAGACCTACTACTCGGTCGGTGGTGGTTTCATCATCGAGGCGGCAGAAGCCGAATCCGGGATTTCACCCACCCGCGACGTGGATTTGCCATACGACTTTTCCAGCGCCGCGGAACTGCTCAAGCTCTGCAACCAGCACGGTCTGCGGGTTTGCGAGTTAATGATGGCCAACGAACGGGCGTGGCGCAGTGACGAAGAAATACGCCAGGGCTTGCTGCATATCTGGTCGGTGATGCGCGAGTGCGTCGAGCGGGGGCTGGAGCACGAAGGCATCCTCCCTGGCGGCCTGAATGTGCCGCGACGTGCGGCGAAATTGCACCGCAGCCTGATGGAAATCGGCAAGCCGAACGTCATCACTTCGACCCTGTCGGCCATGGAATGGGTGAACCTGTTCGCCCTCGCCGTGAACGAAGAAAACGCCGCCGGCGGGCGCATGGTTACGGCACCGACCAACGGCGCAGCGGGGATCATTCCGGCGGTGCTGCACTACTACATGAAATTCAACCCCGACGCGTCGGACGATGACGTCGTGGCGTTCTTTTTGGGCGCGGCCGCCGTCGGCATCCTGTGCAAGAAAAACGCCTCGATCTCCGGCGCCGAAGTTGGCTGTCAGGGGGAAGTCGGCTCTGCCTGCGCCATGGCCGCCGCCGGCCTGGCTGAAGTGCTCGGCGCCACGCCGGAGCAATTGGAAAACGCCGCTGAGATCGGCCTTGAACACAACCTCGGCCTGACCTGCGACCCGGTCGGCGGGCTGGTGCAAGTGCCGTGCATCGAGCGCAACGCGATTGCTGCCGTGAAGGCGATCAACGCCACGCAAATGGCCCTGCGCGGCGACGGCAACCACTTCATTTCCCTGGACCGGGTGATCCGCACCATGCGCGACACCGGCGCCGACATGCACGACAAGTACAAAGAGACATCACGGGGTGGTCTGGCGGTGAGCTGGGTGGAATGCTGACCGGTTTGGTGGCATGCAGGCGGTTAATGCCCTGAAACGGGCAGGCCCCCTGTAGGAGCGAGCCTGCTCGCGAAAAACCTGAGAGCGCCGCGTGGCGCCAGATATCCCGCGTCATCGTTGACCTACATCGCGAGCATGCTCGCTCCTACAGTCCGCGTTTCTTGTCTGACAATCTTTCCGGCATGTCCCTTGCTACATCCCACTTGGAACATTGATGGCGATATTGACGAGAAATGGCCGGTGGTCTGGCGTTGCGAACCAACCCGATCACGGCCGGTCAACAACTGCACGTTCAATCAAGCGGTGACGCATCATGGACAACCCTTTTCAGCTCATTACCGATGCTTTTGCAGCGGACTATCAGATCAACCTGAGCATTCAGGGTCTGGACGGCAGCATCATGCTGACCCTTTCCAACAGTGGCCGCGTAGTAGCAAAACGCATGATCAGTGCCGAGCAACGCAACGATCCGCAACGCCTCAAACGCCTGGTGCAAAGCATTCAGTTCGGCATTGCCATCGAACAGGGCCACAGCGCGGTGGCCATCCTCGAAGCCATGACCGATGGCGGCACGCGCAGCCTGTCGACACCCCCAGTGAAAAACCGGCCGCGCCCGGCCATCGGGCTTTAAAGCTCGCCCTTCTCCACCTCCGGATGTTCACCCGAGCCCGCACCTGTCTTACGGTGCGGGTGCTCGATCTTCACCGAGGGAAATTGCGAAGAGGCGTAGCGCACCACCAGGATCGCAAACGCCAGCAGCAGAATCCCGCCGCACAGGTAAATGATCCCCTGGTCCGGTGGATTGTGATGGGACACGTTGGAAATCAGCAGCCGCGTGAGCGCCGTGATCGCCACGTAGATCAGGAAACGCACCGGCATGTGGTTGGTCTTGAAGTAAATCCCGACCATCGCACCCAGTTCCAGGTAGATGAACAGCAGCAGGATGTCATCGATCTTGATATGACCCTGCTCGAGCATCCCGAGAAACTCCATCACCGCTGCCCACGCGGTCACCGCACCAATGGCAAACAGCGCCAGGTAGTGGAAGGTTTCGACGAACAGGTTGCCCAGCGACTCGGCCAGTTCATGCACGTTCTGCCGCAGCTTTTCGGCCCAGTTGATTTTCACGATGATGCTTCCTTAGGTCGGCTCGACCGGATAATGCAGGTTGGACGTGACGGTTGTTCTGCATGCAGAAACAAGGCCACGACCATGATGGCTAGCCGCCGTAGATTCTGCTCCGTGGCGTTTGGTCGCAGCTACCTATACCAAGCTACCAATACCCGAGGCCTGACAAATCCCGAAACCGGCCTACATTAAAAAGCCACTACCCAAACCCCAAGGATTCGCTTATCCTTTGCTGTATATAGATACAGTAGTCGATTCAGACTAACAAATGTGAAGGCATGTGAGGTGGTGAATGGCCGTCGAAGTGGTATACCGCAGCAGCCGAGATCGGGAGCACTTGTTCATGGATAAAGCCGAAGCTGACCGTCATGACAAAATGCTCGAGCTGGCCGAGTTGCTGGCTGACGTGTTGCAAAAAGCCGTTCCGTCCCTGACCGAACAGCAAGTGGAAGAAGTCGGGATCTACATGGCGAAGAACCGCGATGTGTTCGCCAAGGCGTTCAAGAGCCAGCCGGACGCCTTGTCCGAACTGCTCACAGCGCCAGCAGATGTTGCGCAGCCGATGGAAGTACCTGCTGCTGTTGAAGCGCCTGCTGCTGTTGAAGAGACAAGCGCTGAGCCGGTTGCCCCGGCCAAGCCAGCCAAGGCTGCGAAAACAGCGAAGTAAGCGACGAATTGAATAGGCCTTGTAGGAGCTGCCATAGGCTGCGATCTTTTGATCTTTTGATCTTTTGATCTTTCTATCGGTAAAGCACTTTCTCCGCCAACTCGTCCGCCACTCGGGCCGGTGAGCGTTTTTCCGCCTGGGCGTGGGCGAAGACTTCGGTGAGTCGCGAACTGATTTTCGACAGGTGCGCGGTGATGGTCCCCAGCTCTTCGCCACGATGCTTGAGCGAGACATAGATCAATCCGCCGGCATTGATCACGTAATCGGGCGCATACAGGATGCCCCGCCGTTCCAGCTGATCGGCGACGTCCAGATGGGTCAGTTGGTTGTTCGCCGAACCGGCCACTGCCGAGCAGCGTAGTTGCGTCACGCTGTGGCTGTTTAGCACCCCGCCCAGACCGCACGGCGCAAGAATGTCGCAAGGCGTGCTGAGCAATGCTTCGTTGGCAATCGGGTGCGCGCCGAGTTGCTCCATCGCCAGTTGTACCTTGCCGTGGTCGATGTCGCTGACCAGCAGCTCCGCCCCGGCAGCGTGCAACTGTTCTGCCAGGGCAAAACCGACGTTGCCCAGGCCCTGGATGGCGACGCGCAGGCCTTCGAGGTTATCGCTGCCCAACCGGGCCATCGCCGTGGCGCGTATGCCGGTAAACACGCCCATCGCCGCGTGAGGCGCGGGGTCGCCCGCCGACGTGGTGCTGGTGACGTGCTGGGTCTGTTGGGCGATGCAATCCATGTCCGCCACGGAGGTGCCACTGTCGATAGCGGTGATATAGCGCCCGTCGAGCTGATTGATACAGCGTCCGAAGGCTTCAAACAGCGCAGCGCGATTGGCCACATGAACGGGGCGAATGATCACCGCCACGCCACCCCCCTGGGCCAGGCCGGCCAGGGCCGCCTTGTAACTCATGCCTTGGGCAAGGCGCACCGCATCCTCGACCGCGGACTCGTCGCTGGGATAGGCAAGGTAACGGCATCCGCCCAGAGCAGGCCCCAGACGGCTGTTATGAATGGCAATGACCGCCTTCAACCCGGTGGTCGGGTCTACGCTCAGATGTAGCGATTCAAGGCGAGTGCTTTGCATGAGAGCGAACATCGTAGGGCTCCCGAATCACTTCTTGTAGTCGCCAGTATAGGCTTGCGCCCAAAAATTGCAGAAGCGCACCGGAATAAACAACGGCGCCATGCAAGCTTTAGGAAATAACCGGAACTGGCCCCTGTGCGGTACTGGACGAATGGCAAAGACCGGTCTAAAACGAGGCATTGCCCGGAGATTTTGATGACGCCGCGCCAATCGTTTTTCGCCTGCCTGCAACGATCACCGCCTGCGCTGTTCGAGGCGGCGCTATGGATTGCTGTCGAACATGACAATCAGGTGAACCCAGAAGCCGTATTGGCGCACTTCAAGGAGCTGCAACTGCGGATCAGTGGCGGCTTGCCGATGCTGCCGGTGAGCGAGTTGGCGCAACCGTTGCTCAGGCGCATGGTCGAGTTGGGGTTCGCTCAGGACGACTTCGCCCCCTTGCGACCGCAAGTGGCATTGCTCGATAAAGTCCTGGAGCGTCGCCGCGGGCAACCGCTAGCCCTGGGGCTGATAGCCCTGGAACTGGCCCGGGGCCTGGAGATTCCTCTGGTCGGTGTCAACTTCCCGGGGCATTTCCTGCTGCGGGTGCCAGGCGCCGATCATCTACTCGACCCCTGCGGTGGCCGGCGCCTGTATCCCAACGATTGCCGGGAACTGCTGCACCGCCAGTACGGCCCTAACATGCAACTCAACGCTGAACACCTGGTCACCGCGGAACCCGCGCAAATGCTCCAACGCCTGTCACGCAATTTGCGCCAGCTGCATCTTTCCCACGACGATTACATTGGCGCGCTGATAGACGCCGAACGCGTGCTGGAGCTGGGCAACGCCAGTGCCTCCGACTATCTGGCCCGGGCCAGCCTCTACCAACGGCTGGACTGCCCGAATGCCGAGCGCTTCGACCTGGAACATGCACTTCTGCTCAGCGACGATCCGATCCAGCGAATTCGCCTGACGGAACGACTGGGGCATCTGCCGCCCAATTCCATCGTTCATTGAACACGCCCTTTGTAGGAGCGAGCATGCTCGCGATGGTCGTGAACGATAACGCGTTAAACCAGATGCCCCGCGGCGCACTCAGGTTTTTCGCGAGCATGCTCGCTCCTTGTATGTTGACCTTGATTCCATGAGAGAGGTTACGCTCAAGGATTCATTCAACAGCAAGTACGTTTCTGGGGGAGGCCGATCGCTCCTGAAGGCAGGATTTGCTCCTGACCTTGTCTGTAGAGAGGCCCCCCCGCCTCATTGCCCACCACGAAGAGTATCGAGAAGCCGACAAGTCGGACTTCGCATTACAAGGTTGCAGTGGCATGAAGTTCGAGGTCGGGGGAACCAGGTGCAATCTTACCTAAAGCCAAGGAAGTGAAAAGCAATGAATGCGCATGTCGGCATAGATATCAGTGCTCGCAGTTCAGCCATGGGATGGCGGCAGAACGGCAAAGCAGCAGGCAATGGAGACATTCTGCACACGCCCAAAGGTCGCAAGGCCGCTGTGGAAAAGCTGCTACGTCTCAAGCCGCTGAGCGTTGTCATGGAGGCTACCGGTATTTACTACCTGGATCTTGCGATGGAATTGCACGCCGCCGGCTTGCCGGTCTCGGTGATCAACCCCAAAAGCTTCCACAACTTTGCCAAGCTGATGTTGCAAAACAGCAAGACTGACCAGATCGATGCCCAACTGCTGGCCGAATACGGCGAGCGTATGGGGCCTAGGCTGTGGGTCCCGCCCACTGCGGAACAGATGATGCTGCGTGCGATTGGTCGCCACATCAACCGACTGATTGGCCATCGGACGCGAGCCAAGAACGAGCTGCATGCGCTACAAGCGACAGAAACGAGCATCGCACTGCTGATCGAGGATGAGAAAGACGCGATAAGCGCGTTGGACGCTCGAATCGATCGATTAAAACAGGCTGCGCGCGACGCCATCGCCAAATGCCCTGATCTGAGCCTGCAATTTCGCTGCATGATGGCGGCGCCCGGCGTTGGAGAGGCCTCGGCCATCGCCGCACTGGCTGAGCTGACGACCCTTCCAGTGACGCTTAAATCGGCACAGGTAAGCCGCTATGCAGGCCTGGATGTCAGACTGACCCAGTCAGGCACCAGCGTGAACCGGCCAGGACGAATGTCCAAGTGCGGTAATGCTTACTTGCGTGCAGCGATGTTCATGCCGGCGATGACGGCAATCCGTTGTGATGAGAATGTGAAGGCCTTCTACGAGGCACTGGTAGCGCGCGGCAAGAAGAAAATGCAGGCCATCGGCGCGGTCATGCGCAAATACCTAACCGGGTTATGGGCATGCATGCGCTCTGGAGAAGAATTTAATACGGCCAAGCTTTTTAGCAAAAAACATCTCGCGAAAGCTTGACCGTGAACAGAGTATCTACAGGTACAGGGTGAGGCGTTATGGCGTATCTGGCTGGTTAGCCGGATGCGCCTTGATGAACGCCGGGTGGCTGGCCACCAGCGCCGCTACCCGGCGGATTCGCGGATAAGCCTCAAGGGAAATGTTGAAGCGCTCGGCGGCGTACAACTGTGGAATCAAGTACACCTCCGCCAACCCAGGTTGCGAACCAAAACAGTAACCCTCATCACCAATCAACTGCTCCACGGTCGCCAACCCCTGGTTGATCCAGTGCGCGATCCACTCAACAACCTGCGGTTCATCAAAGCCCGACTGGCGCAGCCGATTGAGCACGCTGACATTGTGCAGCGGATGCACATCGCAGCCGATCAGCGCCGCCACACCACGCTCATGGGCGCGGGCAACGAGATCTTTGGACAGCAGCGGCACCTGTGGATAACGTTCCTCCAGGTACTCGATGATCGCCGGTGACTGAATCAGCATGTCGCCTTCATCGGTGCGCAACGCCGGCACGCGGCCTTGCGGATTGATGCCCAGGTACGACGGCTGGCGATGCTCGCCACCCGGTGGCGCGATCAGATTGATTGGCAGCGCCTGGTAATCCAGGCCCTTGAGCGCCAACGCGATGCGCACCCGATAGGACGATGTCGAGCGGTAGTAGGTATAGAGTTCCATGAACCGATCCCTTAGCGAGCCGGCAACACTTTGCCGCGGCATTCACCGAAGCCGATGGACGCAAAGCCTTCGCGGCTGCAACGGCCACGCAAGATGATTTCATCGCCGTCCTCGAGGAATTTACGCACTTCGCCCGAGGCCAGTTCGATCGGCTTTTTACCGCCCTCGGTGATTTCCAACAGGCTGCCGAACTGATCGTTTTCCGGCCCCGACAAGGTGCCCGATCCGAACAGGTCACCGGCCTGCAACTGACAGCCGTTGACACTGTGATGCGCAACCATTTGCGCCACGGTCCAGTACATGTGTTTCGAGTTGCTCAGAGTCAGGCGATGGGCCGGCAGGTTCTGCTCGCGCATGGCTTCGGTGAGCAGCAGCACTTCCAGCTCGATGTCGAACGCGCCAGCGGCTTGATCGCGTTTATCGAACAGATACGGCAGCGGTTGCGGATCGCCTTCCGGACGTGCCGGCTGGGCGAGGCGGAACGGCTCCAGCGCTTCGGCGGTCACGACCCACGGTGAAATGCTGGTGATGAAACTCTTCGACAAGAATGGCCCCAACGGCTGGTATTCCCAAGCCTGGATGTCACGCGCCGACCAGTCATTGAGCAAGCAGAAACCGGCGATATGATCGGCGGCGTCGCCGATGGCGATGGAGTCGCCCATGTCGTTGCCTTGGCCGATCCAGATCCCCAGCTCCAACTCATAGTCCAGGCGTGCGCACGGCCCAAAGCTCGGCTCGCTCTGACCGGCCGGGAGTGTCTGGCCTTTTGGACGGCGCACGTCGGTGCCCGACGGACGGATGGTCGAGGCGCGACCGTGGTAACCGATCGGCACGTACTTGTAGTTAGGCAGCAACGGGTTGTCCGGGCGAAACAGTTTGCCGACGTTCTGTGCGTGCTCGATGCCGACGTAGAAGTCGGTGTAGTCGTTGATTTTCGCTGGCAGGTGCATCTGGCAATCCGCAGCCAGTGGCAGCAGTTTTGCGCCCTGGGCTTCGATCTTGCCGTGCAGGGTGCTGCCATCCTTGAGCAATTCGATCAAACGTTCACGCAAGGCCACGCGAGCTTCGCGGCCCAGTTCGAAGAACGCATTCAACTGTCCGCCACGGGTGGCTTCGACCGCGGCTTTTGCAGCGCCATCGAACAGGCCGGCATCGAGTGCCGCCTCCAGATCGAAGATATGTTCGCCGATGGCCACGCCACTGCGTGGCGCCGAACCCTTCACGCTGAACACGCCCAATGGCAGGTTTTGCAGTGGGAAATCCGCATGACCGTTGGCCGAAGCAACCCAGCTGCGAGTAATGGAAGTTTGCGTCATGGGTTATCTCCGGGTCGGGTCGAAAGTGGCGGGCAAAGTGGCCCAGCAAGCATCGTAGTTTTTTTGCAGTTGCGGGCAATCAAGGGCGAACCGGCTCGGACGCAGCACCTGGCTGGTCTCGAACATGAAGGCCATGGTGTTGTCGATTTTCGCAGGCGTAAGGTCGGCGTTGATTGCTTTGGTGCAGGTCTCGCCGTCCGGCCCGTGGGCGCTCATGCAGCTGTGCAGCGACGCACCGCCGGGCACAAAACCTTCGGCCTTGGCATCGTACTCGCCCTGGATCAGGCCCATGAATTCGTTCATCAGGTTGCGGTGGAACCACGGTGGACGGAAGGTTTTCTCGGCAACCATCCAGCGTGGTGGAAAGATCACGAAGTCGAGGTTGGCCAGGCCATGGACGCTGGTCGGCGAGGTCAGCACCGTGAAGATCGACGGGTCCGGGTGATCGAAACTGACCGTACCGATGGTGTTGAAACGACGCAGGTCATATTTGTACGGCACGTTGTTACCGTGCCAGGCGACCACGTTCAACGGTGAGTGATCGAGCTCGCAACCCCATAACTGGCCGAGGAATTTCTGCACCAGGGTGGTGGGTTGTTGAAGATTTTCGTAGGAAGCCACCGGGCTCAGGAAGTCACGCGGATTGGCCAGACCGTTGCTGCCGATCGGCCCCAGATCCGGCAGGCGCAATGGCGCACCGTGGTTCTCGGCGATGTAGCCGCGCGCTTGCGAGTCGAGCAGTTCGATGCGGAACTTCAGCCCGCGAGGCAATACCGCAATTTCCAGCGGCTCCACTTCCAGCACGCCCAGTTCGGTGGCGATGCGCAGGCGGCCCTGTTGCGGCACCAGCAGCATTTCGCCGTCGGCGTTGAAAAATACGCGTTCCATGGAGCGGTTGGCGCGGTACTGGTAGATGCTGATCCCCGCCGGTTTATCCGCGCCGGAGTTGGCAGCCATACTCACCAGACCGTCGATGAAATCGGTCGGCTCGGCGGGAATGTCCAGCGCGTTCCAGCGCAGGCGATTGGGTGTCACTTCACCCAACGGGCCGCCGGCCAGTTGCCGATCGAGCTTGACGAATGACGGATGATTGGCCGAGGGCTGAATGCGATACATCCACGTCCGCCGTGCTTCGCTGCGGGCCATGGTGAATGCGGTGCCGGAGAACAGTTCGGTATAGAGGCCGTATGGGGCGTTTTGCGGGGAGTTCTGGCCGACGGGCAGTGCGCCGGGCAATGCCTCACTGCTGAATTCGTTACCGAAGCCTGACTGATAGGCCAGTGCTGGCGTCGTTGAATCGGAGTTCATGGAGCCTCCTGAACAGAGAGTCGACAGTGGCCGGTCGCTCTGTTGCAGAGTTCGTGGCACGCCGGGGTTATTTTTATCGTAATTCAATTACGCTTAACGTAATTTGATTGGCATTGACCGTCAAGCTATAAAGACGCCCATTCGTCCCGGGATCACAACGCCTCCATGGAAAAGCCTGACAGCAACGGTAAACAGAAAGTCCGCTCGGCCGAAGTGGGTACTGACATCCTCAAGGCCTTGGCCGAGTTGTCACCCTCGACTTCGCTCTCGCGCCTGGCCGAGCACGTGCAAATGCCGGCGAGCAAGGTTCACCGCTACTTGCAGGCGCTGATTGCCAGTGGCTTTGCCGAACAGAATGCAGCGACCAATCATTACGGCCTGGGCCGCGAAGCCTTGCGCGTCGGGTTGGCGGCACTTAACAGTATGGACGTGCTGAAAGTCTCCGCCCTGCCGTTGGCCGAGTTGCGCGACGATTTGAACGAAACCTGCTTTGTGGCGGTGTGGGGCAATCAGGGCGCGACCGTGGTGCATATCGAACCGGCGGTGCGGGCAGTGACGGTGGTGACGCAGTTGGGGTCGGTGTTGCCGTTGCTCAGCTCCTCCACGGGCCTGGTGTTTGGCGCGTACCTGTCCAAGCGTGAAACCGTGGAGTTGCGTGAGCAGGAACTGCTATTGGGCAGCGTTCATCCCCTCAGCGATGATCAGGTTTATGAAACGCTATGTGGGCAGATCCGCGGCCGCGGCTTGCATCATGTGCATGGTTTGCTAATGCCTGGCGTCGATGCATTGTCGGCACCGGTGTTCAACGCCGTCGGGCACGTGGTGGCAGTGATCACCATTGTCGGCCCGACATCGTTGTTTCATGCCGACGAAAACGGCCCGGCGGCGCAGCGTTTGCTAGCGGCGACAAGGGCCGTGAGTTGGCGGATGGGGTATGAACCGTCCACTGTCATCGGCTAGTCGAATTACATCAAAATCGTTTGCTCGCTGGAATCAGGCTCGGCGAGCGACTGCTTCATCAGTTCGCTGACAACGGCCAGGTCCACCGTTTTGCCGGTGCACGCAGAGATTACGCCCATGCAGGTATTAACATTGCCGAGCTGTTTGGCAATGGCCTTCTGCACCACCGAAAAACCTAACTTGCCGATGCGCATCGTGGCCAGTTCCATCATGCAATCGAGGTAACTTGAGAACAACTTCTCGTAGTCCCCTTCATAGTAGGCCTTCGCCCCCTCAAACACCGCTTTCGTCATCACCACAGCACTCAACGCAAGTCCGATGGGTGCAAAAGGGATGCTGACAATGGTGACCGCCGCGACTGCATTGTCGTAGATCAGCTTGCCGACAATCTCCGCAAGACTGGTCGTCTTGGCATCTACGTCATCAATGATCTGAGCGATTGCATCGGTGTAGCAACGGGAGAAATCGCGAACTCGACTATCGAGCTGCAAATGAGGGATGTCCTCGATGCTACGGCGCTTCACTTGCTCGAGGTATTCACTGACGACTGTCTGCTGCGCGTACTTGACTCGCTTGCTGTAATAGCTGCCAAGCCCTGCCGTTTTCACCGATTTGGCAAACTCGGCCAAGGGTCTGAACGATCTGCAATCCGGTGCATAGGGGGTATACAGCTGATCATCCGCGATGCCATTGCGCATGAGGCGGAAAATGTAAACGCCTTCGA
This sequence comes from Pseudomonas sp. LBUM1649, assembly GCF_059716155.1. Classification (NCBI taxonomy): domain Bacteria; kingdom Pseudomonadati; phylum Pseudomonadota; class Gammaproteobacteria; order Pseudomonadales; family Pseudomonadaceae; genus Pseudomonas; species Pseudomonas sp. LBUM1649. Next base: position 942,320 of record NZ_CP166807.1, on the reverse strand, counting down.
CCCGACAGTTTTGTAGATAAAACCTGTAGACACCCTCGCGTTGAGGGGATTCGGGATCTTCAACATGCGCGATTGGGTCAGGTTCTACTTCGCGCAACTGATCAATCAGGCGTTCGACCTGCTCGAATTGTTTGCGTTCAAGATGACCACTGAACAACTCTTCCAACGCTGAACGATGCATTTCATGGCGCCGCAGATCCACGTAGACGTCGCGCTTCAAGGCATGACCCGGGGCGTTCTGATCCAGATAATCGGCCTTCAACATGGCGATGTACTGTTCACCTGGGCGCAACGTTCTTGACCAGCCAGGCAAATACTTGATCAGCAGGTCGGAAACGGGTGGATGACCGGGTGATAGACGAATGGACGGGTAAATACCCGGGTTATGAGTTGGACCACTCGCTTCGGTAATGTGATATTCCTCGATGATCATCCGGGACAAGGTCATCTCTTTGGAATCATCAAGCCTCACCACAATCAGGTCAGGATCTATATCGACTGTTTCGCCGTTTTGCGCCAGGACTTCCTCTACGCGCTTCTTGATCAGCTTACAGGCGAAATCCTCGTAACTGATCAGCGCTGCCTCGCGGCTTGCAAGTCGGGTCAAACCTTTGAGCTCGGTGTTCAGCCGGGCAAAACATTGTCGCTGGGTGGCGGTGGCCGAGCGATACCCGGCAGGAACAACCGCTTGCATTTCCCCCCGCAACCAACCGACATGCAGCATAACCCCCTCGCGCAATGCTCCCTCTGCGCTGTTTGACCAAGGGCTGCGTTGGATACCACGCCACTGACTCGGCAGCTCTTGTAGAAGTCTCATGTAAGCGTCGATGCTGGCGCGTTCACTGGCCAGAGCCTGGCGGCTCAGGTAACTGCGCCCTTCGGGTTGAGCGGTCCAGTCGGCCATATGGAAGTTCAATTGCCTGAAGCTCGCGAACTCATACCAGCTCCTGCCACCCGGCGCCTGCGGAGCATAAAGTACACAAGGGCCTTCTTCACCCTGCGGCCCGCAATAGACAATCATCCCCTCGAAAGCGCTTTTCGCATCACCGAACGAGAGCGCTCCCATGGAACAACGCTCGTCACCTTGCGCGGCAATAGCGACTATCCGCAGGCTCTCGTCACCGATATGCCTCTGCAGCTTCGCGCTGAATGAACTCAGACCTATACGACTACTCAACAGGATCTGTTGCGCTTGAAGCACCGCTTCGTCCGCGTATTTCTTTTCGAATTTTTCCGCATAGAATTTGCGCATGCTTGCGTCGACCATCACCTCCAGAAGATCCTCCTCCGTCATGCCGGACGGCAGCGCTGCGCCTTCCAGTTTGATCTCCAACGGAACTGTTGTGGATCCGTACAGTTCGTTAAGCATGAACTCGGGAAGCGTCAAGCGATTGCTCTGTACGACCTTATGCTTGCCGACGAAGAATGTGTGCCGAGCGTTGACGAAAACATGTTCCGGGTCAATAACTTCACCGCTGAGGCCTCGAACAACTTCCCGAGCTTGAAATCTGGCGAACGCCTTGAGGGATTTTGTTTCTCCAAGCAGTGTATCCAGCGCCTGTTCGCTTTCTGTCAGGGACTGCTCGGCATCAAAGTAGTATTGGCGATCGTCCTCACTTGCACGTTGCAGCCAATCCGGCAGCTGTGGTGTTTGCCTGGAGGGGCGTAAAACTTCTTCTTGAAGCCTGTACGTGGCCTCATTGGTTAATCCATTAATATTCATGCACTGTCCTTTATGCATACATCATTATGCAGATCGTTACTGTGAACTCCCCTCCATCTCAACTTGTTCAAAATTCCAAACTGGATGACTGAAACTACCGGGGCGATTCAAAACTTATAACCACTCCAGCCATCGAAGTACACCCCGGAACTTGTGTGTATTCATGAACAGACAAAGCACCTGGCAATTCGTACATCAAGTAACAATACCCAATACTTTCGCCCTGGCCACGGCTTGCGTTCTGCGCTCCACACCCAACTTCCCGTTGATACGTCGTGCGTGGGTCTTGACCGTATGCAAGGAAATGAACAATAGATCGGCAATTTGTTGATTGGAGTTGCCCTGTGCCACTAACCGGAGCACCTGTATTTCACGTTGGCTCAAGCGGTGTTCGGCTGCACCCGGCATTTGGTGATCATCAGACCCGGTCAGGCCAATGGCTTGCGGCAGCTGCGGCTGGCGCAACTGCAAATCGCGCAGGGCCTGTTGCAGGTTGCACCGCTCAACCAGTGCCAATCCTTGCGCCAGTGATTGCCGGGCAACGTCCAGGTCGTCTTTAAGCCAGGCGACTTCAGCCAAAGCAAAATGCAAGTGCGCTTGCAGTGCCGCCATCCCCCGCTGACTGGCCCGTTGCAGTTGGGCTTCAAGCCGCTCCAGAGCCGTTTGCTCCTGCCCCAGGTAAACCTCGGTCAGGACCAGTAGATACTCCAGCCCGTCAATCAGCTCCAGCGTTGCTGGCGGGGCCTGGCGTGCACAGGGACCGTGATAGTGACGCAGCACCCGAGTCAGGGCTTGGTGAGCCAATTGCGGTCGCCCTTGTTGCAGCCAGAAATGGATACTGGTGTGCAGCAAAACACCGCGATATACCGTCTCGGGAATCCGCCGTTGCTGCATCAACCGTTCGGCGTCACGCAGCAGGTCGAAAGCCTGAGCGTAATCCAGACGATTGGCCGCCAGTTGCGCCAGCCCCAGAAAACCATACAGCGCTCGCTTGTCCTGGCTGCGCAAGCAGATCTGCAGGCCGCTCTCGAAGTACAGGGTCGCCTGCTGCTCCCGACCCAGACTCAAGTTCAATCGGCCACGACGCAGGGCGATCCGTCCCAACAAGGGTTCGGCATTCGAATGCTGCCGGCAGAGCAGGCTGTGCATGTTGGCGAGCAGGTCATCGGCCCTGCAGGACGCTCCGCGCTGCTCGAGCAACTGGGCGTGATCGAGTTCCAGCAACGCTTCGAATACCAGTGATCCTTGCGCCCGGGCGAGGCACAACGCTTCGCGGTTAAGCGCCTGTGCGACGTCAAGTTCGCCCCGCAGCAAGGCCTGTTGCGTCAAACCGGACAGGCACATCAGCCGGGCAGTCCAGCACTCGAGGTCGAGCTCGCCCAGCGCCTCGAGAAAGTGTGCCCGTGACGCGTCCATGCGCCCCTGCAAATGCAGCAGCCAACCTTGTTGAGCCTGCCAACGTGCGATCAATTGCCGTTGCAGGGATGCCGACGGCTGGGGCGTGAATCGGGACAACTGTTCGATGCACTCGTCCGCCTGCTCGAAGCGCCCGGCAAACAACAGGGCCGCGGTGATCAGTCCGACCAGTTGCGGCGAGCCGAACATCAGTTCCTCGCCTCGTTGCTCGTACAATCGCAGCAGCAGTACTACGGTCTGCTCTTCGAACAACTGCTCGAAACTGAAATGCTGCAACAGGCTGACCGCGACCTCGAACTCTTGCGCCAGCAAGGCCTGTTCGAACGCGGCCTTCCAGTCCTGTTCAGCGACGAACCACTGACAGGCACGACGATGCCAGAAGCGTCCGGCCGGCCATTGTTCATCGCGCATCAACAGGGTCAGGGGAGCGAAAATCTGCAACCAGTCTGTCGAGTCTCGCCAGGGCTCGATGAAACAGCCCAGCGCCTGCAACGCACTCAAGTATTGCGCGCCCTCGCCGGCGCCGAACAGATGATCGCTGAGCCGAGCGTTGAATCGCGGCAACAGCGCCAGCACCCGCCAGGCCTCGGCAAGTTCCGGTGTCAGATTGGCGAAGAGCTCATGCTCGAGGTAGTCGTGCAAGGTATCCGGTCGACCGTAGAGGGTGTCGTGGCGTGTCCAGTCGCATTTTTGCAGCAGCGCAATCCGCACCCCGGCGCACCAGCCACCACTGTGGCGGAAAATCCTCTCGGCACCTTTCGCAGCCTGGGCCGGTTCCAGGTGATGCAACAGTTTTTCGATTTCACCTTGATTGAACGCCAGCGCAGCGCGCTCGCCATCGTACAGTTCATCACCCAGCAGCAGCCGTGGCCAATTGCATTGCGGACGCCGCCGCCCACTCAGCCACCAAGTGACCATCGGGCTGCTGCCGGCCAGCAGCCGGTCGAGCAACAGGTCCAGCTCCGGGTGAGGAACACGGCAATAGTCATCGATAATCAGCCAGGTCGCTGTCGGTAATCGAGCCAGGTACTGCACCAACTCGGACTCATCCGACGTTGTCAGTCCCAGGGTCTGAGCCAGGCGCTGGCAAAAGTCACCCACACTGATCGCCTCCCCCGCCAATGGTAGCCAGCGGACCTCACAGGTTGCAGGCGCGTTCAGCATGCACTCGACAAGCAGCGCGCTCTTGCCACTGCCGGGCGGTGCACAGAGCAATTTCACCCGCGCCGTCGAGGCCAGCAACGGCTCGACCAGACGCGCGCGATACAAGTGGTGGGAAGACAATCGGGGCAGGAGTCCAGGACGGTCCAGACACGTCGTCATGGCAGTCATAGTGGTGCGCCTTTTTTATTTTTGTGGCGCCACCCTAGCCCTCTGTTGAGCGCTTGTTGAAGAAGTATTCAACACACTGATCGAGCCCTATAAAAAAGGTGACCGCGAGGTCACCTTTTTGTGTAACAGCTGTAGGAAACCTACCTCACACCTGTACTCCGTAGCGCCGCTGGCGTGTAGTCCCCAGCTTTGGCGGCGATGTTGAATTCGAAGCTGCGCTTCTCCTCATTCTTCATCCCCAAGGCGATGTAACGACCGGCAATCAGGTCGTACAGCGCTTCGACCGTGTAGGCCGGGACCTGATGATCGTAGTAGAACTGCGCGTGTCCTTCGGCCACCCGCCAGAGCTGGCCACGACCGTCGTAATGATCGGCCAGGGCCACCTGCCAGGTGTCTTCATCGATGTACATGTGACGCTTGGCATACACATGCCGCTCATTGGGCTTGACCGTGGCGACCACCTCCCAGACCCGATGCAGCTCATAACGGGTCAGGTCCTGATTGATGTGTCCGGCCTTGATCACATCCGTGTACTTGAGGTCGGGCGAATCAAGTTTGTAACTGTTGTAGGGAATGTACATTTCTTTCTTGCCGATCAGTTTCCAGTCATAGCGATCCGGCGCTCCGGAAAACATGTCGAAGTTGTCCGTGGTCCGCAACCCGTCGGAAGAGCTGCCGACGCCGTCATAGGCCACTTGGGGTGCCCGTCGAACACGGCGCTGACCTGCGTTATAAATCCAGGCCTTGCGTGGTTCCTGGACCTGGTCGAGGGTTTCGTGAACCAGTAGCACGTTGCCCGCCAGACGGGCCGGCGCGGTCACTTCCTGCTTGAAATAGTTGAGTACGTTTTCATCGCTGCCTGGCTTCAGGTCACCCAACAGTGACGGCACTGCCACTTCGTCCTTGAAGCGGATGACCGTGAAATCGCCATTGGACTGGGGCGTTGCCTGGGTAATGGTGCGACGCAGGTTTCCGCCGTGATAACGGGTGATGTGGTTCCAGATCACCTCGACCCCGTTCTTCGGAATCGGAAAGGCGTAGTAGCGATTGCCGGTGAAATTGGCCAGGCCGTTGCCGTCGTTGGTCGGTGTCACATTCAGTGCGCTGCGCTTGGCCGCCTCATAAACTTCCGGCGGCAGCGCCGCTGTGCGGTGGCTCGGATAGACCGGGATCCTGTAGGTCTCGGGGTAGCGCTTGAACATCGCGACCTGGCCATCGGACAGCTTTTCCTTGTACTGGTCCACCGTCGCCGCGGTGATGATGAACAACGGTTTTTCATTGGCGAACGGATCGGCCAAAAAGCCCTTGCTGTCCACCGCACCCGCATTTTTCGGAATGCCGCCGGTCCACGGCGGAATCGATCCGGCGGCATTACCGGCCTTCTCGGCGCCCAACGGTGTGAGGCTGGTACCGAGCTTGTTCGCTTCATCCGCCGATACCGCCGCCATCACGTTGACGGCCAGCAGACTCAGGGCCAGGGCGGTGCCCAATTGCAGAATCATCTTGCGCATCGAATTCATCCTTTTTCAGCCAGGTCAGAAGTTCACGCCAAAGCTCAACGCCACGAAATCGCGGTCTTCGAGCACGTTGTAGTCACCCCCGAAGAAGTCGGTGTAACTGAGGCTTGCGGTATAGGTGTTGCGGTAGTCCGCATCGACGCCGAGGCTGACGGCCTTGGCACCTTCATTGAACAGCCCGTTGGGGCCGTAGCCGGCGACGTCGTGGGACCACGACAGGTTGGGCCGGAAATTGATCCCGGCGATGACGTTGTTGTAATCGAGGATGGCGCGGGCGCGATAACCCCATGAGGTCGAGGTCACGAAACCATCGGTATCGCCGCCAAAACCGTATTGCCCGTACACCGAGTCGCGGCCGTAGCGCAACTTGCTGCGCGACTCCAGGCCTCCGACGCGAACCACGGCCGCCTCACCCACCAGGGTCAGACGATCCGCGCCCGCCACCTGATCGACGAAGTGTGTCAGGGTGCTCTGGATCTGGGTCACTTCCTTGCGACGGTAGCCTTTGTTGTCAGCGCCAGGCGAGGTCGCAATCGGCGACGCCGCGCCACCGGCGATCGGGTTGAGCATCGCCAGGGTCAGGTCGGTGCTGTTGATCTGCACCGGCGCGTTGGGGCGATAGCTGATCTCGCCAGTCCACGCCGTGCCGGTGGGCAAGGTGGTGGAGAAGCTCGCGCCATACAGGCGAATGTCTTCCGGATATTCAAGGTAATACTGACCGCGGCCGAGCATCACGCTTTGCGCCAGTGCCGAACCACTGCCGGGGGCGATGGCATTGGCCGCGGCGACGATTCGCGGAATGCTCGCCAGTGTCGCGAGACCGGCCGTTGTCGTGCCGACATTCGGCGTGCGACTGTGATAGTTCATGAAGTACAGACCGTACTCGGTGTCGTCCCCCAACCAGCGCAACGCCGTGCCCCACTGCCCCGAATCGCGGGCATCACGGTCGCTGCCACGGGGAACGACCACCCCTTCGCGAGTGACCTCGAAGCCCTGGCCAAAGGCAGCGGCAATCGGTTGCAATGGCGCAATGGCCGGGCTGGCCACGGTGTAGCCCTTGTCACAACCATCGGCCACTACGTCGACGCCGAAGAAGGTGCCGCAGTTATCGACGACGGTCTGGTCCCACTCCAGTTGATAGAAGCCTTCCACCGTCAACTTGTCGGTCAGGCCCTGGGAGGCAAACAGCATGTTGACCGGAATCAGGCCCTCCTTGATCTCGGCACCGGGACGGCGGAAGGCGGACACGTCGACCGGGTTGATGCTGTTGATCGAGTTGCCGATGAAGGTGCTTTCGCCCCAACTGACCACCTGCTTGCCGGCGCGCACCGTGCCCGGCAGATCGGCGATGGAATAGTTGTGATAGACGAAGGCGTCGAGGATTTGCCCACCGGACGACTTGGAACCCTCTTTGCGATTGTGATCGCTGATCGGCTTGAATGGCCGGTCTTCGTCCTTCAATTCGAAGTCGTACCAGTACTTGCCACGGACGAACACACCGGTGTCGCCGTACTTCAGCTCGAGGTCGTGAATGCCCTTGAAGATCTTCGAGAAGGTTTCACCCTTGTTGAAATTCTGGCGTCCGTCGTCACCGGTCGACGCCTGCCCGCTGCCGCCATTGACGATGCCGACCAGAGCATCATCGGCATCCCGCATGCCCCAGCTCGCACCGACCGACAGCGAAGAGTCGAACGTGCCCTCGATTTCCCCAATGTTGAATGAAAGAGCCTGCGCCTGGGCACAGCACCCCAAGGCCACCGCAACGGCCAGCGCCTGCGGTGTGAAGATGGCGCGCATTGTTGTTTTTGTCATGCGTCTTCCCCGGTGAGTGACAGAAGGCCACACCCTACTGCCGCACGCCGGGAGCGATAAGCGCACCAAGGAGGTATTCGTGGTGTCGCTCGAAAGGATGACTGCGTGCGTGGAGCGGGGGATTACGCGGGGGCATAGATGCACTGGATGTGGCGGCATCAATTGGAAACATGGTCTACGCTGCTGGCAGGCAGGACTGTTGCGCCAGCGGTAACGGTGCATCTCCTTGATCGCTATTTTTCCTTTGCCGGCAAAGACATATTCTTGCCCTGCGCTTTCGGGACAACAGCCGGAAAGCGCCAGGCAGCGAAAGGGTGCTTTGCGCCCTCGCCGTTCGCGACAGATTTCAAATGATTTGAACGTATCGAGTCATCACCCCGTGTACATCGACGTTGATTTGTAGCTCCTGGATCCAACGTCTTCTTTGGCCGCTGCGTTTGCAGCGGCCTTTTTTATGGGCGGTGGTTTTTTCGGTGCGGCACCATCTCTGCTGGGCAATGGCGTTCTTTATTCTGTAAGCGATGCTCTTTCGGAACGGAAGTAATTCATTAATTTTGAAAAAATTACATGAGCTTCCATTACAACAGCAATACCAGCAAAAACCGGCTACAAATCATGTAATCACAAAAAGCAATCCAGCGATTAAGGTTAACCCCACGTCAGCGACATTCACAATCATTAGCTGACTACAACCAAATTAATTGCGAGTGCGTTTATGAAGTCCATCATCTACAACAAATATCGCTCAACCAAAAGTTTCAACAGCAGAATTCGCTTTCTTATCCTCCACTACACAGCTGCCAACTTCTCCAGTTCGGTAAAAACTCTGACTGGTCCGAACGTCAGCGCACACTTTCTGGTTCCAGACATTACCGATCCAAGTTACCTGGAGGATGGTTATACCGCACAGGAAGTCTTCAACCTGGTGGATGAATCCAATCGGGCCTGGCATGCGGGTGCCAGCCAGTGGGGCAACCGCAGCAATCTGAATGACACGTCCATCAGTGTTGAAATCGTTAATCTCGCGACGGATAACGACGGCGAGTTCACCTTCCCCCCGTATCATTCCGAACAAATTGCTGCCATTGAAGAACTGGCACTGAACATCCTCAAGCGCTACCCGGATATGACCCCGACTCAGGTATTGGGGCACTCAGATATTGCGGTCGGACGAAAAAGCGACCCGGGACCTGCGTTTCCCTGGCATCAGCTTTATCTCAAAGGCATCGGCGCCTGGTTCGATGAGGCCACCCGAGACGACTATCTACAGCAATACAAGACCCGCGCCATTCCGGCCCGCAGCGATTTGTTAGCGCTGTTCAAGTCCTACGGATACGACATCTCCGGCGCATCGACCGAGAATGGCTTTAAACAACTGGTCCGGGCATTTCAGATGCATTTTCGCCCGGAACGTTACGACGGGATCATGGATGCGCAAACAGCCGCGAATCTGGCGGCGCTGGTATCCAAATACTTTCCTCGATAGCCCTTAATAATAGTTGGCAAGGTCATTCAATATGACCTTGCCTGCCGCGTTACAATGAATATTTCTGCAAATTCCCCATCATTTCCTTCAACGCTTCAATATTGTCCTTCGGATGCGCCGCGCCCTCGAAGTCGCAAATCTGCTGCCAATGCGCTGCCACATCTTCCGGCGAGAAACCCACCCGCGGATCGAACCCCGCGCCGAGGCTGCGTTCCCAGCGCACCTTGCCCATCCAGCCCCCGCCAACTTCAAACAACCCGGAGGTTTCCTGGCAGTTTTCGCTGGCCAGGTACACCACCAGCGGGCTGACCAGTTCCGGTTTGAGTTGTTCGAACACTTGCGGCGGAATCAGGCCTTCGGTCATGCGGGTGCCGCCGGTGGGGGCGATGGCGTTGACCAGGATGTTGTTTTTGCGGCCTTCGATGGCCAGGGTGCGGGTCAGGCCGTAGAGGCCGAGCTTGGCCATGCCGTAATTGGACTGGCCGAAGTTGCCATAGATGCCCGAGGTGGACGCGGTGAAGATGACCCGGCCATAGTTTTGCTCGCGCAGGTGCGGCCAGGCGGCGCGGGTGACTTTATAGGCGCCTTCGACGTGGACGCGGTAAACCAGGTCCCAGTCGGCGTCTTCCATTTTGTGGAAGGTCTTGTCGCGCAGGATGCCGGCGTTGTTGACCACCACATCGATGCGACCGAAAGCGTCGAGGGCGTGTTGAACGATTTTGTCGCCGTCGGTGACCGAGTCGTGGTTGGCCACGGCGGTGCCGCCCGCTTCGCGAATTTCGTTGACCACGCGGTCTGCCGCCGAGGCATTGGCGCCTTCGCCCTGGGTCGAGCCGCCGAGGTCGTTGACCAGCACTTTGGCGCCCTGTTTGGCGAACAGCAGTGCGTGCGCCCGTCCCAGGCCGCCACCCGCACCGGTGATGATCACGACTTTATCTTCGAAACGCACAGACTCATTCATGGGGAACTCCAGCAGGCCAGGGACATTGCCTTGGAGTTTCAGGCACGGCGCTGCGGGTCACAATGAATAGGGGGGAGGCTGAATGGTGTGCGATAAGGTAGGGGGATGATGAGCATGAGACGGCCTGTTGTTTGTTGACCGCGTACATATCCATTGCTGCGGTAACGGCCACCTATGGTTTCGCTTTTACATCTATGGTTACCCCCTTTTCTGCAATACTGTTTTTGATGAGTGGTTGGCTTGCTTTCATCTATCCGGCGTCTGAGTGGGGGTGTAGCCCCGCGCCTCGATGAGAATCGATGCCCGACGATCCTTATTAGCGAGACGGCCTTTCAGCCGTGTAAAAGCCCAGGGTTGTCGTCAGGCCGGTTGGCCGTTCACGTCATCAGTTATCCAGCATCGCAAAACCAGGTGGGTGATGCTCGGGTGACAGCAGGGTCAGGCGTTCATCGCGCTTGGCCCTGCATCGAATTCAGTGTGGTGTGCCGCAATCGCCCAGGCGATCCTCGCCAGCTTGTTGGCCAGCGCGCAAACCACATGGTTGGAGTGATGGTGGGCCAATAGCTGCCGGACCCAGTCCGCCAGCCAGCCTTTCTGGCGGTCCAGATACCTCACGTAAACGCGGGCACACTGGACAAGCAGGCGTCGCTGGTTGCGATCGCCGCGCTTGCTGATGCCCAGCAGTACGGTTTTGCCGCCCGTGGAATGCTGCTTGGGCACCAGCCCGATCGAGGCTGAATAGTCTCGGCCGCATTTGAACTGTTTGCCATCGCCCAATTCGGCAGCCAGGACGGTGGAGGTGATCGGACCGACACACGGCATGGTCATCAAACGAGTCGCCAGATCATCTTCAGCGGCCTGGCACTCCACATCCTTGTCCAGCGATTTGATCTCCTCGTCCAAATGCTTGAAGTGTTGATACAGCCTCGTCAGAGTGTTTTTGAAGGGCTGAGCCATTGAGCTCGCTTCAAGCAGCGCCGAAAGAGATCGAATCGATTTGAGGCTCGGGGCCAGGCTGACGCCGACCTCCAGAAGAGCGGCGTGAATACGATTGACGGCCGCAGTGCGGTCCTTGATGAACGCATCACGTGTCGAGTTGAGCATGGCCAGCGCTTGCTGGGCTTGGTTTTTGACCGGCACAAAGCGCATCGTTGGGCGAGTAGCGGCCTCGCAAATCGCTTCGGCATCAGCGAAGTCGTTTTTGTTGCTTTTCACGTAAGGGCGCACGAGATGAGGGGCAATGAGCTTGGGTATATGCCCAAGCTTGGCCACCTCCTGTGCCATGAAATGGGCGCCACCACAGGCTTCCATCACGACGGTGCAGGGTTGGAGATTCATCAGGTACTGCATGAGTGCCGACCGGGTGAATTTTTTGCGGCAAACTTCATGACCACGATCATCCTGCGCATGCAGGTGAAAAGTGTGTTTTCCCAAATCGATGGCGGCGATAGATATTTCGTTCATGGCAACAGTCTCCGGTGAGCCCCCTGCGAAAGCTTAGTGGGCGATCGCAGGGGGCGGCGGGGGTAGCCATTTCATTAGCGAGTCACTTAGAAAAGCCTGTAGGAGCGAGCATGCTCGCGATGGAGGTCAACGATGACGCGGGGAGCCTGACACCCCGCGGTGCTCTCAGGTTTTTCGCGAGCATGCTCGCTCCTACAGAGCCCGCCGCGATGGGCCATCCTTGGCCCAGCGCGGCTAAACCGGCATCCATGCCGGTTTACCCACTGCGCAGAACCGGAACGAAGCCTCTCGATATAGGTTGTCCGTTCCTTTCCTCTTCCATACTTCGGTGTCTGGAAGTCAGTTTTAATCAAGGGAAGGAGCATGCACCTGTGGGCTACGAATATGCCTCTCAAGCACGCGATGATTACCTCCTCACCTTCGAGCCCACAGATGCGCTTGCGCCCTCTAACGAATACTCAGGGAAAGCCCGACACGGCTCTCTATATCGCTTTCGCTGGACGTAAGCATGCATGTTCCTGCATGTACTTTAGCGCCTGTGGAGGTTGTTGATGCAAACGCTCCTGTCTCAGAAATTCACTGCTTATGTCGGAATAGATTGGGCAGATACCAAGCATGACGTGTGTTTGCAGGTCGCGGGGGAAACCCGGCGGCACTTCTCTGTCATCGACCACACACCCCAATCGATTGATCGTTGGGCGAAATCGTTGTTTGAGCGCTACGGCGCTCCGATCGCGATTGCTCTTGAGCTCAACAAGGGCCCGTTGGTGGCGGCCCTGCAAAAGTACGAGTTCTTTTGCCTGTTTCCAATCAATCCGAGCACCTTGGCCAAACACCGTAAAACCTTTGTCCGCAGCGGTGCCAAGGATGATCCGACCGATGCTCAATGGGCGCTTGAGTTGTTGCTCACCTATCCCCAACGGTTTGCGCAGCTGATGCCGCAAAGCCCGGCCATGCGTATTTTGGCCAGCCTGACAGAACATCGACGTGCACTGGTTGATGAGCGAGTGAAGGTCAGCAACCGCTTGATCTGTACGCTCAAACAGTATTATCCATTGGCCCTGGAGCTGTTTAGCAGTCATGACACCGTGGTGTTCTGTGACTTTCTGATGCGCTGGCCCACGCTTGAGCACATCAAGCGTTCTCGCCAGAGTACTTTTCTCAAGTTCTTTAATGAGCACAACGCTCGTCACGCTCAACTCAATCAAACGCGCTGGGAAATCATCACCCAAGCGATGCCTTTGACACAGGACCCGGGGGTAATACGTCCTTCGCAGTTGTACGCAACAGCCTTGGCGTCGCAACTTAAAGGGCTCCTTTCCACCATCAAGGATTTTGATCGCGAGATCGAAGAAACGGCCAGCACCTTGGCCGATTACCCGATCTTTAAGGCACTCCCTGGCGCCGGCCAACATCTTGCGCCGCGCCTGATGGTGGCTTTTGGTGAACAGCGTGATCGATTTAGCGACGCCAATGCGATGCAGCGATATGCCGGAATCGCACCCGTTACCGAGCGTAGCGGAAAGAAGAAAGTCGTGTATTGGCGCTACCAATGCTCAACCTTCTTGCGTCAGACCTTTGTCGAATGGGCCGCTCACAGCATCACTCAATCAACGTGGGCCGAGGCTTATTATCGGCAGCAGCGGGCTAAAGGCTGCTCATACCAGGCGACCCTGAGAGCACTTGCTTTCAAGTGGATCAGAATCGTCTATCGCTGCTGGAAAAACGGCACCGTCTATGACGAAATGGCTTACTTGCAGGCTTTAACGCGGCGCGGATCAACGTTGGTAGAGGCGCCGATGGAGGTAGTCACAGGTTGACGGACAGGCTCAGGGCGTGAGGGGCAAGAAAATCAAAAGCCAAATCAAAAGCCAAAGCGAGGCGGCCTACCGGCCGGCCTGATCTCAGGTGAACTCGATCCCCTGTGGGAGCTGGCTTGCCAGCGATGGACGTTAACGATGATGCATGCATTCAGGAAAAACGCGGCACCTGTGAGTACATCACCAGCACGCGGCTCCTACGAACAAGCCACTTTGAGCGGCGGTGACATCAACCGGTCGCGAAACACCAGGTAGTGCTTGAGCACCTGGCACGGCGCTTCGATCTGTGGGTAATGACCAATGTCGTCGAGCAGGACCGTGTCCGGGTTGGGTATCAGCTCACGGTAGCGCGCGACCATGTGCGCGCCGGAGATCGGATCGACCTCGCCATCGATCACCCGCAGCGGTACTTCGCCGCGCTGCATCGCGCCGACCCAACGCTCGCGCCGGGTTCGCCGCTCGGGGATGTAGGCGATCAATTTATGCATGACCCGTGGCCCGTGATTGCTTTCGACCAGACTCCAGAAATCATCCATCTGGCTCTCGCTGGGACGGGTTTGCGGGCCGAAGATCTGGCGGAAACTCCTCACCAGCCCATCACGACTGAAAGCTCGGCCGATCATCCAGCCCAGTGGACTGAGCAGAAGTTTTTGCATCAGCACCGGGCGATGGGTTTCGGGGAACAGCCCGCCATTGAGGAATACGCAACTGGCGAGGTTGATGCCCGCTTCGTAATGCCGGGCCAGCAGTTCCTGGGCCACGCTGTCGCCGTAGTCATGGGCAAGCAGGTGCAACGGTTGCTCGACCTTCAGATGCGCCAGTAGCGCCTGTTGCAGATCGGCCTGCTCCAGCAGGCTGTACTCGTGATTAACCGGTTTGGCCGAGTCGCCGAAACCGAGCATGTCACAGGCAATCACCCGATAGCGCTGGGCCAATGGTTGCCAAAGGTAATGCCAGTCCCAACTGGCGCTCGGGAAGCCATGGATGAGCAACAACGGCTCACCCTGCCCCGCCGTCCAGTAACGGATGGCCTGTCCATGGAACAGGAAAGTCTGGCTGCGTTTGCGCCAGACACTCAGGGGAATCTCGGCGAGCGGCATTAGAGTTTATATCCCGGGTCCAGTTTATCGAGCTTGCGCAGCAGCGCCGGCCAGGCCAGCGCTCCGCCCATTCCTTGAGCACTTTTGGTGACACCGGCGATCATCGCCTTGGCACCCGCCAGAATCTGCGGTTCGATGGCAATCAGTTCAGCCCCGCCGTTCTGCGCCATGACCTGAATGTCGCACGCGCGCTGAAAGATAAACATCATCAGGAAGGTGTCGGCGATGCTGCTGCCACAGGTCAGGAGACCGTGGTTGTGCAGCATCAGGAAATTGTTTTCACCGAGGTCGGCTTGCAGTCGCGCCTTTTCCTCGTGGTTGAGCGCAACACCTTCGTAGGCGTGATACGCCAGGCTGGAGAGGACAAACAACGACTGCTGGCTGATCGGCAAAATGCCTTGTCGCTGCGCCGACACCGCCACGCCCGAAGCCGTATGGGTGTGCAGCACGCACACGACATCGTGGCGAACTTCATGCACCGCGCTATGGATGGTGTACCCCGCCGGGTTGATCTCGTAGGGGCTGTCCATCAACTTGTTGCCGGCCTGATCGACCTTGACCAGGCTCGACGCGGTAATTTCGTGAAACATCAGCCCGTATGGGTTGATCAGGAAGTCTTCGGTGCCGGGCACCTTGGCGGAGATGTGCGTGAAAATCAGATCATCCCAGCCATGCTGGGCGACCAGGCGGTAGCAGGCAGCGAGGTCGACGCGGGTCTGCCACTCGGCAGCGCTGACCTGATCTTTGACACTGGAAGGGGACTGGACGGGGGCTACGCTCACGGCAAGGAACCTCGGTTTTTATTATGGAGTGTTTCCAATGACTACCGAGTCTAGTCATCCTCCGAGGTTCGCGTAGTTGCATTGGCAGCCAGCTTGATGGCCGAGCGAGTCAGTGACTCGAAGAGTTTGGATCAATGGCTTGGCTGCCGGTCGCACCAACGCTGTCGATCAGCCCCGCAGAGCGTCGACCAGTTCCGCCAGCCAGGGCTCGGCATCCGTTTCCGGGTTCACGCTTTCACTGGCATCCAGGCGCAGCATCGGCAGGACTTCGCGAATGCCCAGCTCACCGAACAATTCACGCATCAGCTCGCCACCGCCGCAAAAGGTGTCGCCATAGCTCGCATCGCCCAGGCCGATCACGGCCCCCGGCAAGCCTCGCCAGGCGGCGGGCAACTGATCGCGAATCATCGAGTACAAGGGTTGCAGGTTGTCCGGTAGCTCGCCCATGCCGGTGGTCGACGTCACCGCCAGCAAGGCCTCGGGACCGAAAGCCTGAAGATCGGCCAGACTTGCACGGGGGTTGTGGAAGGTTTCGAAACCGGCGGATTTCAAAATACTTGCAGCATGACGGGCAACCTCTTCAGCCGTGCCGTACACCGAGCCGGAAATGATGGCGACTTTCATCAATCTGATCCTGAAGCTGAATAAAAGACCGGGATATTAACAGCACGGTCTGCATTGTTCTTTTAGAATCCCACAGACAACCAACAAGGAAGGGTTTCACCGATGATCAACGCGAAACTGCTGCAGCTGGCGATCAATGCCTCCAACGACGGTATCGTGATTGCCGAAAAAGAAGGCGATCAAGACAAGATCCTGATCTACGTCAACCCGGCCTTCGAACGCCTGACCGGTTACACCAGCGAAGAGATTCTCTACCAGGACTGCCGCTTCCTGCAGTCAGGCGACCGCGATCAGGATGCCTTGCCAAAGATTCGTGACGCGCTGAACAGTGAAGGCGCCTGCCGGGAAATCCTGCGCAATTACCGTAAGGATGGCACTCCGTTCTGGAACGAACTGTCGCTTTCAACGGTGAAAAATCCAAATGACGGGCAGGTTTATTTCATCGGTGTGCAGAAAGACGTGACCATACAGGTCAAGGCGCAGCAGCGAGTGGCGCAGCTTGAAGCGCAACTGGCAGAAGTCCAGGCCGAGCTTGATGCGCTGAAAGCGACGAACGGCAGAAACAAAACAGCGAATTAATTGTCATTAACTACAATCACCAGTGCCTCTGTAACTAAATCTTTCGAGCCCACCATGCAACGCGACGCGCTCCTGACCCAGGATGAGCTGGATTTTATCCAGACCATGCAACACAACCCGCAGCTGAATGTGCGGGATGCGACGTCGAGCCTGCTCGTCAATGGTGGATCGCAGATCCGTGACCTGCTCACGCGCCTGGCAGCGCATGAACAGGTTACCCTTCAAGCCAACTTCGAAAACCAGCAAATGACCTTCCCCCTGCACCTGGTGGAAGACGAGTTTCATGCCATGCATCTGCGCCTGGGCGTGCCCAGCATTTATGAAGGCGGGCCCTCGGTCCGGCCATGGCGGCTGGTGCTCGACGAGCCGGTGGCGCTGGAAAACGCCAAGGGTCAACCTGGTACCCTGTGGGTGCACGAAGTATCGTTCAAAGGGGTTTTGCTGGAGATTCGCAACAAGACCAAGGCACCCAAGCACTTCGCCCTGTGGTTCAGCCCGTCAGGCTATGAGCGAATCGCCCTGCGCGGGACCCTCGAAAAAGAAACCGAACAGGGTTTTTATGCCTACCAGCTGAGCCAGAACGACCTGGATGAAACCGAGCGCCTGCGCCAGTTCATTCTGCAACAGCATCGCTTGACCCATCCCACCCTGCACCTCTGACCCCCTGAACCTCTGAACATCAGGTATCCAGGCTGCCGACCAGAAACTGGTTGAGGCGCTGGCGCATCACCGTGCCCTCGTTTCCCAGGCAACCGATCTGCGACCCGGCGAGGCTTTCCTGCGCCAGGTCACAAGCATCACCGGCCAGCAACAACGGACAATCCAGACTCATCGCCAGACGATTCAGGCGCTGGGGCAAATCGGCGGTGGGGACGTGGTTGGAAAACAGCACCAGTGCCCGGGGTTTGATCCTCTCGCAGACCAGGGTCAGTTCGTCGAACGGTTGCCCGGTGGTCAGTACCCGCACACCCATTTGATCGTTGCCGAGGAACAGGGCTGCGACCAGCAACTCAAGTTCGCGACACTGGCCTGCCAAGGCGCTGACGATGACTCGCCTGGGGTGCCTGTCACGGATCAGCAGTAGGCGCTGCACCACCCGCGAGCGCAGAAAACCATCGAGGAACAACCATTCGCTAGCCCGGCCAAACGTATCCTGGCGCTGCAGCAATTGCCTCCACAGCGGAAGAATAATGTCCTGGAAAACAACCGGCTGCGAGTAGCTGGAAAAAATCTGCCCGTAGACCTGTTCCAGCCGGGTGTCGTCGAAAGCATTGACCGCGGCCGCAAGCTGATGCTGCCACTGTGCGTAATCCGCCTGCACCAGATTGCTGGGGATGATGTGAGCCAATGCCTGTAACGGCGCTGCCTTGGCCAGGATCTTGCCGATCTTGCTGACCGCTACACCGCGCTCGATCCAGTTGAGGATGCTTCGGACCCGCTCGATATCGGTCATCGAATACAGGCGGTGCCCGCTTTCGGTGCGAGTGGGCACGATCAGGCCATAACGTCGCTCCCATGCGCGCAGCGTGACCGGGTTCACACCGGTCAGGCGCGCCACCTCACGAATCGGAAAAAGCTCTTCCCGTTCCAGGGAGGGCGCCGGTGACACATCCAGGTCAACGTCGGTCAAGACAGGCATTTGTAGGCCTACATCCATGTATTAATCAGGTTTCATTTTACCTCCGCTGCACCTCAATGATTCAAGTAATAGATTGTTACCGAGGCCACCGACGTCGCAGGTAAAATCAGGAATAATATTTGCTTGTCCCAAGATGCAGCCCACCACCCCGGCGCTGCGCCTGGCGAAACTCCTACCCGGAGCGACGCATTTGTTTACGGAGATACATGATGTCTACCTCCCCCGTCACGCTGATGGTTGCGCGTCGCGTCGCCGATGGGCGCTATCAGGACTTGATGGTCTGGCTGCGCGAAGGCGAACAACTGGCCACCGACTTCCCTGGTTACCTGGGTTCCGGCGTGCTCGCTCCGCCGCCTGACGATAATGAATTCCAGATCATTTTCCGCTTCGCCGACGAACCGACACTGCACGCCTGGGAGCACTCAGCTTCGCGTACCGCCTGGCTGGCCCGTGGCAGCGATTTGTTCGCCCACCCGACGGAGCATCGGGTCAGTGGCATCGAAGGCTGGTTCGGCGCGGCGGGACAACGCCCGCCGCGCTGGAAACAGGCTGTTGCGATCTGGCTGGCGTTCTTTCCGGTGTCCCTGTTGTTCAATTTTGTGCTGGGGCCGTTGCTTGGCGAGATGACGCTATTGCCTCGCGTGCTGATCAGCACCCTGTGCCTGACACCGTTGATGGTCTACTTCTTCATTCCGCTGTCGACCCGTCTGTTGGCCAATTGGCTGAACAGTGCGCCCACGCGGCCATTGCCGGTGAAACCGACTACCCAAAACCTGTAGGCTCACGGCTTGTCGCTGGTATAGTTTTGCTCTTACCGCGACGCGAGCCGTTCATGACCTCTTCTGCAGCCCCCATTCTCATCACCGGTGCCGGCCAGCGTGTCGGCCTGCATTGCGCGCGGCGATTGCTCGAAGACGGCCATCGCGTAATTTTCAGTTACCGCAGCGAACGTCCCGGCGTGCAAACCCTGCGCGACCTGGGGGCGATCGGGCTGTTCGCGGACTTCTCCAGCGAAGCCGGGATCGTCACCTTCATCAGTGAACTGAAAACACACACCGACAGCCTGCGGGCGATTATCCATAACGCCTCTGAATGGCTGGCCGAGACCCCGGACACCGATGCCACGGCATTCACCCGCCTGTTCAGCGTGCACATGCTGGCGCCCTACCTGATTAACCTGCATTGCGCCGACCTGCTCGAACGCTCAAGCCCCGCCGACATCGTGCACATCAGCGATGACGTGACCCGTAAGGGCAGCAGCAAGCACATCGGCTACTGTGCCAGCAAAGCCGGGCTCGACAGCCTGACCCTGTCCTTCGCCGCCAGATACGCGCCTGGCATCAAGGTCAACGGGATCGCGCCCGCCCTGCTACTGTTTAATGCCGACGACGATGCCGCCTATCGCGCCAAGGCACTGGCCAAATCCGCGCTGGGCATCGAACCTGGCAGTGAAGTGATCTACCAGAGCCTGCGTTATTTGCTCGATAACCCTTATGTCACTGGCACGACCCTGACCGTCAACGGCGGAAGGCACATCAAATAAGTGTCCCGAGGATCTTCCATGACGCTTTCCCTACCCCACAATCGCCTGTCACAGAGTTATCGCGAGATCCTCATCGGTCTCGGTGAAAACCCCGACCGCGAAGGCCTGCGTGACACGCCGCTGCGCGCGGCCAAGGCCATGCAGTACCTGTGTCACGGTTACGAGCAAAGTGTCGAGGAAATCATCAACGGCGCCTTGTTCGCTTCCGACAACGATGAAATGGTGATCGTCGACAACATCGAACTCTATTCCCTCTGCGAACATCACCTGCTGCCCTTCATTGGCAAGGCGCATGTGGCTTATATTCCAACGGGCAAGGTGCTGGGCCTGTCGAAGATTGCGCGGCTGGTTGACATGTTCGCCCGTCGCCTGCAGATCCAGGAAAACCTCACCCGGCAAATCGCCGACGCCGTGCAACAGGTGACCGGCGCAGCAGGCGTCGCTGTGGTCATCGAAGCGCAGCACATGTGCATGATGATGCGCGGCGTCGAGAAACAGAATTCAACCATGAACACCTCGGTGATGCTCGGCGCCTTCCGCGAGTCGGCCAACACCCGACAGGAGTTCCTGCAATTGATTGGACGGAGCAAGTAGCAATGCCACAACTTCAACCAGGCATGGCGCGCATCCGGGTCAAGGACCTGTGCCTGCGCACCTACATTGGCATCAACGAAGATGAAATCCTCAACAAGCAGGATGTGTTGATCAACCTGACCATCCTCTATGCTGCCCAGGAAGCGGTGCGCGACAACGATATCGATCACGCGCTGAACTACCGCACCATCACCAAGGCGATCATCGCCCACGTGGAAGGCAATCGCTTCGCCCTGCTCGAACGCCTGACCCAGGAGCTGCTGGACCTGGTCATGGCCAACGAGTCGGTGCTGTACGCCGAAGTCGAAGTCGACAAGCCCCACGCCCTGCGATTCGCCGAGTCGGTGTCGATTACGCTCGCGGCAAGTCGGGCTACTGCGTAGCAGCGGCAAGCTACAAGCTTCAAGCGGCAAGCTGTAAACTTCACCGCACCGCAATCCATCTTGCAGCTTGAAGCTTGCCGCTTGCAGCTGTCTCGAAGAGACCCCTATGACCGATCAAGAACGCCTTGAGCTCGAAGCCGCCGCCTTCCGCCGGCTGGTGGCCCACCTGGACAGCCGCAAGGATGTGCAGAACATCGACCTGATGAACCTCTCGGGTTTCTGTCGCAACTGTCTGTCCAAGTGGTACAAGGCAGCGGCCGATGAACGCCAGATCGAGGTCAGCCTCGATGAGGCCCGCGAAGTGGTCTACGGCATGCCGTACGCCGAGTGGAAAGCCCAATTTCAGCAAGAAGCCAGCGTCGAACAACAAGCGGCGTTTGCCAAAGGAAAACCCAATGAGTGATTTGAGTACCCTGCGCACCAGCCTCAAGAGCGGGGAGCACGTCTTCGCCGATACCCTGGCGTTCATTGCCGCCGGTTATGACTACCAGCCTCAGGCCTTCAACAATGGCGGCGTGGAAAACGCCGTCGGGCAGAACGAAGGTTCGTGCAAGACGCTGGGTCTGGCTTTGCTGGAAGGCCTGAGCGATGAAGAAGCGCTGTTGGCATTCGGCGAGCATTACCGTTCAGTGCTGGCGACACCCGAGGGCAGCGATCACGGCAATATCCGTGCGTTGATTGCTCATGGCCTGGCCGGGGTGAAGTTCGCTCACCCACCACTGACCCGCCGCTGACCCGCCGCTGACCCGCCGCTGACCGCTGTACTGTAGGAGCGAGCCTGCTCGCGAAAAACCCGAGAGCGCCGCGGGGCATCTGGTTTTACGCGTCATCGTTCACCTCCATCGCGAGCATGCTCGCTCCTACAGGTCCAGCGTCCACGCGCGGACATGATCAAAAACACATCCCGACTTTTCAGATTAACCCGGCGACTTTATTTCGTTTGCCGGGCACCGCTGCTCCCGGCTTAGATAAAAAGAAGCCCCCCTTCTTCCGAGCCGGTCATCCATGCGCAGCGAAACCATCAGCCAGTCGATCAATATCGTTCACCCTGTCACGCTCAGCCACGGCAAAAATGCCGAGGTCTGGGACACCGATGGCAAACGTTACATCGACTTTGTCGGCGGTATCGGTGTGCTGAACCTCGGCCATTGCCATCCACGCATCGTCGAGGCCATCCGCGAACAAGCCACCCGACTGACCCACTACGCCTTCAACGCCGCACCCCACGCGCCCTATATCGACCTGATGGACCGCCTCAGCGCCTTTATCCCGGTGGATTACCCGGTCAGCGGCATGCTCACCAACAGCGGCGCCGAAGCCGCGGAGAATGCGCTGAAGATCGTCCGTGGCGCGACCGGCCGCACAGCCGTAATTGCTTTCGATGGCGCCTTCCACGGCCGCACGCTGGCCACCCTCAACCTCAACGGTAAGGTTGCGCCGTACAAACAGAAAATCGGTGTACTGCCTGGGCCGGTGTATCACCTGCCGTTCCCCAGCCGGGACAACGGCGTTACCTGTGTCGAGGCCCTGAAAGCCATGGAGCGCCTGTTCAGCGTCGAGATCGATGTCGAGGACGTGGCCTGCTTTATCGTCGAACCGGTGCAGGGCGAAGCGGGTTTCCTGGCCATGGATGTCGAGTTCGCCCAAGCGCTGCGCAAGTTTTGTGACGAAAAAGGCATTGTGCTGATTGCCGATGAAATCCAGTCTGGCTTCGGCCGTACCGGCCACCGGTTTGCGTTCTCGCGACTGGGCATCGAACCGGACCTGATCCTGCTGGGCAAAAGCATCGCCGGCGGCGTTCCGCTGGGTGCGGTGGTGGGACGCAAGTCGCTGCTCGACAACTTGCCCAAGGGCGGACTCGGTGGCACCTATTCCGGCAACCCCATCGCTTGCGCCGCGGCGTTGGCGACCCTGGACGAAATGACTGACGCCAATCTGCAAACCTGGGGTTCGCAACAGGAAGAAGCGATTGTCAGTCGCTACGAAACCTGGCGCGATCGCAACCTGTCACCGTACCTCGGGCGCTTGACCGGTGTCGGCGCGATGCGTGGGATTGAACTGGTCAAGGCCGATGGCACGCCAGCTTCGGCGCAGTTGACGCAACTGCTGGCGCTGGCGCGGGAGGCGGGGTTGTTGCTGATGCCGAGCGGTAAATCACGGCACATCATTCGGTTGTTGGCGCCGTTGACGACCGAGGCAGCGGTGCTTGGCGAGGGCCTCGACATTCTTGAGGCATGCCTGAAGAAATTAACCTGATCCTGTAGGAGCAAGCATGCTCGCGAAGAACCCGAGAGCCGCGCGGGGTGTCAGGCTCCCATCGTTATCGTTGACGACCATCGCGAGCAGGCTCGCTCCTACAGGGGGTATGTGCATTTTCCGAAGGTACAAAAAAAACCGGCCGAAGCCGGTTTTTTTACCAACGCAGAATCAAGCGTTCTGCAGATTGTCCAGGTAGCGCTCGGCATCCAGTGCCGCCATGCAACCGGCGCCAGCGGAGGTGATCGCCTGGCGGTAGACGTGGTCAGCCACGTCACCGGCGGCGAAGATGCCTTCGAGGCTGGTCGCAGTGGCGTTGCCGTCACGGCCGCCCTGCACGACCAGGTAGCCGTCCTTCAAGGTCAACTGGCCTTCGAACAACGAAGTGTTCGGAGTGTGGCCGATGGCGATGAACACGCCGTCGACTTTCACTTCGTCGAAGCTGCCGTCGTTGTTCTTCAGACGGGCACCGGTCACGCCCATATTGTCGCCCAGGACTTCGTCCAGGGTCGCGTTCAGCTTCAGCTCGATCTTGCCTTCGGCAACACGGGCATTGAGCTTGTCGATCAGGATCTTCTCGGCGCGGAAGGTTTCGCGGCGGTGGATCAGGGTGACCTTGCTGGCGATGTTGGCCAGGTACAGGGCTTCTTCGACAGCGGTGTTACCGCCGCCGACCACAGCCACGGGCTTGTTGCGATAGAAGAAACCGTCGCAGGTTGCGCAGGCCGAAACGCCTTTGCCCATGAACGCCTCTTCCGATGGCAGGCCCAGGTAACGAGCGCTGGCGCCGGTGGCGATGATCAGGGCATCGCAGGTGTAGGTCGCGCTGTCGCCGGTCAGGGTGTAAGGCTTGGCAGCGAAGTCCACGGCATTGATGTGATCGAAAACGATCTCGGTTTCAAAGCGCTCGGCGTGCTCTCTCATGCGTTCCATCAGCGCCGGGCCGGTCAGGCCATGGACGTCGCCCGGCCAGTTGTCGACTTCAGTGGTGGTGGTCAGTTGACCGCCGGCCTGCATGCCGGTGATCAAAAGTGGCTTGAGGTTGGCACGGGCGGCGTAGACGGCGGCGCTGTAACCGGCAGGGCCGGAACCGAGAATAATCACTCGCGAATGACGGACTTCAGACATGACCTGCTCCTGTTGACCGGCCCGGAATACCTGGCGCGGAACGCCGGCTGAGCGGCGGGAATAAAAAAGGACCATTGAAAGCACTTGGGGAAGGCTTGAACTCGACAGTCCTGTAAAAAGAATGGGTGCAGCGTATCGAGGGGGCGAAGATTAAGGAAATACGGTTTAACAATCCAGCTCATAGGTGATCTCTATCCCCACTGAGTGATTATCAGGACGCCTTTGTTACAGTTAATGTCGATGTCGCTGTCGCGCTTTCGCCTGTCAGGCAAAGCCGGTAAGGTCGGCGCGTTTTCCTTTGCTCGGAGCACCTTATGCCCGCCCCCGTTCTGTCCGGCCCACAATACCTGCGTGAAGGCCTGAAACTGGTTCTCAGTCCCAGCCTGCGCCTTTTTGTATTGCTTCCACTTGTGATCAACCTGGTGCTGTTCGTCGGATTGATCTATCTGGCCGGCCAACAGTTCAGCCTGTGGGTCGATACGCTGATGCCGTCCCTGCCCGACTGGCTAAGTTTTCTCAATTATGTGCTGTGGCCGTTGTTCGTGGTGCTGGTGGTGTTGATGGTGTTCTTCACCTTCACCATGCTCGCCAATGTAATCGCCGCGCCGTTCAACGGTTTCCTGGCGGAAAAAGTCGAAGTGGTGGTGCGCGGCACCGACGACTTTCCGGCCTTCAGCTGGGGGGAGCTGATCGCCATGATCCCGCGGACCCTGGCCCGGGAAATGCGCAAGCTCGGTTATTTTCTGCCCCGGGCGCTCGGGCTGTTCATCCTTTCGTTCATCCCGGTGGTGAACATCATCGCCGCACCGCTGTGGCTGCTGTTCGGGGTGTGGATGATGGCGATCCAGTACATCGACTACCCGGCGGACAACCACAAGCTTGGCTGGAACGAGATGCTCGCCTGGCTGCGGCAGAAGCGCTGGCAGAGCATGAGTTTTGGCGGCAGTGTTTACCTGGTGCTGCTGATTCCGGTGGTCAACATCCTGATGATGCCGGCGGCCGTGGCCGGGGCGACCTTGTTCTGGGTGCGTGAGCGTGGGGCGGAAAATCTGGTGACCCAACGCTAGGTCGGTCACAAATCCATCATCTCACCGTCATAACGCCGACATGGCCTCAGCCCACACTGAGGCCATGACGACAGCTCTGCATATCACCCTGATCACCGAAACCTTCCCTCCGGAAATCAATGGCGTGGCCAATACCCTTGGGCGCTTGTGCGACGGATTGCGCGCGCGCGGGCATCAGGTGGAGTTGGTGCGACCACGCCAGGGCTGCGATCAATCGGCGAGCAGCGACGATGAGTTGTTGCTGTGCCGAGGCTGGCCGCTGCCGGGCTATCCCGGGTTGCAATGGGGGCAGTCGTCGATGCACAAGCTGCTCAGACGCTGGAAGCGCCATCGCCCCGATGTGCTGTACATCGCCACCGAAGGACCACTCGGTTTGTCGGCATTGCGCGCAGCACGGCGCCTGGGCATTTCAGTGGTGAGCGGATTTCACACCAATTTCCAGCAGTACTCCAGCCAATACGGGTTCGACTTGTTGACTCGCCTGCTGACCCACTATTTGCGTTGGTTCCACAATCGCTCGAACCTGACGCTGGTGCCCAGTGTCAGCCAGCGCATGGAGCTGGAACGCCGGCATTTCGAGCGCCTGGCGTTGCTGTCCCGCGGAGTCGACAGCCAGTTGTTTCACCCGAGCAAACGCTTGAATGCGCTGCGCGAGCAATGGGGGCTGGGCGAGAAGGACATTGCCGTTATCCATGTAGGCCGGTTGGCAGCGGAGAAAAACCTCGGTTTGCTCAAACGTTGTTTCGATACGCTCAAGGCCACTTATCCACAGCGCACTCTGAAACTGATCGTGGTGGGCGATGGCCCGCAACGCCTGCTGATGGAAAGCGAGTTGCCCGAAGCGATTTTCTGCGGGGCGCAACGAGGTGAGTCCCTGGCCAGTCACTATGCGTCGGGGGATGTGTTTGTGTTTCCGAGCCTGACCGAGACCTTCGGCAATGTGGTGCTTGAGGCGCTGGCCTCGGGACTGGGGGTGGTGGCTTACGACCAGGCGGCAGCGGCGCAGCATATTCGTCATGGCTACAACGGCGTCCTGGCGATGCCGGGGGATGAGGAGGCATTCTGCGATGCCGCTGTGTGGTTGCTGGAGAAGCGCGAAACCTTGCGTTGTGTGCGGCTCAATGCGCGCCAGCATGCGAGTCGCCAGGGTTGGGCGGCGATTATCGAGCAGTTCGAGGGGCAGTTGCGTGGGGCTTGTGTGCAGGGGCAAACCCTAACCGATGCAGCGTTGTTGCCTTGAAAAGCATCGCGGGCAAGCCTTGCTCCTACAGATTCAGGTCGTGCCGAAGCGTTGTGATCGACAAAAATCCTGTAGGAGCAAGGCTTGCCCGCGACGAGGCCGGCCCGGACGCTGCTTAAACCAGCGTCATCAACGCTTCACGGCTGAACGGCAGGATGTCTTCCTCGCGACCGTCACGCACCTTCTGCGCCCAGTCCGGGTCCACCAGCAATGCACGACCGACCGCCACCAGATCAAACTCGTCGTTGTTCAAACGCTCCAGCAGTTTTTCCAGGCTAGCCGGCTGTGCCACCTTGTCGGTGTTGACCATGAACTGCAGGAACTCACCGTCCAGACCAACGCTGCCCACGGTGATGGTCGGCTTGCCAGTGAGCTTACGCGTCCAGCCCGCCAGGTTCAGTTCGGAACCGTCGAACTCCGGCTCCCAGAAACGGCGTGTCGAGCAGTGGAAAATATCCACACCAGCGTCGGACAACGGCTGAAGGAACTCGCCCAACGCTTCCGGGGTTTGCACCAAACGCGCGGTGTAGTCCTGTTGTTTCCACTGGGAGAAACGGAAGATGATCGGGAAACCGTCACCGACCGCCGCAC
Source organism: Pseudomonas sp. LBUM1649 (assembly GCF_059716155.1). Classification (NCBI taxonomy): domain Bacteria; kingdom Pseudomonadati; phylum Pseudomonadota; class Gammaproteobacteria; order Pseudomonadales; family Pseudomonadaceae; genus Pseudomonas; species Pseudomonas sp. LBUM1649. The sequence goes on along the minus strand of NZ_CP166807.1, from coordinate 915,263 downwards.
GTACCGCCTGAATCAATTCGATGGCGAAACGCGAACGGTTGGCCAGGCTGCCGCCGTATTCGTCGGTGCGCTGGTTACTGCCTTCCCAGAAGAACTGATCGATCAGATAGCCGTGGGCACCGTGGATTTCCACGCCGTCCATGCCAATGCTCTGGGCATCCTTCGCCGCCTGGGCGAACGCGGCGATCACGTCCTGAATGTCCTGTTTGCTCATGCCGTGAACCACGACTTGACCGTCCTTCACTTTTTCCGACGGGCCATAACCCGGCACGCTGGCGTCCGGCTCGGTGCCGATGCGACGCACACTGCCGACATGCCACAGTTGCGGAACGATCTTGCCGCCCTCAGCGTGAACCGCATCGACGACTTTCTTCCAGCCAGCCAGCGCGGCTTCGCCATAGAAATGCGGTACGTTCGGGTAGCCGTTGGAAGCCTTGTGCCCAACAGTGGTGCCTTCGGTGATGATCAAGCCCACGCCAGCCGCGGCGCGACGACGGTAATACTCGATCACTTTGGAATTCGGTACGCCGCCCGGCGAAAACGAGCGGGTCATCGGCGCCATGACGACACGGGTGGGCAGTTCGAGGGTACCGAGGTGGAACGGTTTGAACAGGGCTTTTACGGGCATGGGACGCTCCACTGAGAATGACTTTATGACGGCTATAATATGGAGGTTCGTGCGCGCTGAAAAGCACTATTGATTTGGGTGATTTAGGATCAAAAGCTTGTAGGAGCAAAGCTTGCTCGCGATAGCGGTATGTCAGCTTGCATCTTGGTTGAATGGGCTGCCGTCATCGCGAGCAAGCTTTGCTCCTACAGGAGAGACGTCAGGCCAGGGCTTTCTCGATCGCCTGAACCACGCTCGGATCATCCGGCGCCGTACGCGGTGAAAACCGCGCCAGCACACGACCATCTTTACCCAGCAGGAATTTTTCGAAGTTCCAGGTGATGTCACCGGGAAACTCCGCGCCCTCGCCCGCCAGCAACTTGTACAGCTGATGACGCTCGTGACCGTTGACTTCAAGCTTGCTGGACAACGGAAAGGTCACGCCATAGTTGAGGCTGCAGAAGTCCTTTATTTCTTGCTCGGTACCCGGCTCCTGCCCGGCAAACTGATTGCATGGCAGACCCAGCACGCTGAAGCCTTTACCTTTGTACTGCTGGTAGAGGTTTTCCAGCGCCGCGTACTGTGGCGTCAAGCCACATTTGGAGGCCACGTTGACCACCAGCACGACGTGCCCTTTGAAAGGTGCCAGAGGTAGCGCCTGACCATCCAGGGCTGTCAAATTAAGTTCGTGAAAAGCACTCATGACGTACTCCAGATTCCCGTGTTCTTCTCGAAACAGCCACTTGGTGGTGTCGCCTGGAACAGCCGCAGACTAAAAAGGCGCCCTCGGGGCGCCTCTCCAGCTATCTGAGCTTAGCGCAGAAAATCAGTGGTGATGGCCACCTTCGCCATGGACGTGACCGTGGGCGATTTCTTCCTGGCTGGCATCACGGATGTTGATGATCTTGACCTGGAAATTCAGGCGCTGACCAGCCAACGGGTGGTTGCCGTCTACGGTGACGTCGTCGCCGTCCAGATCGCGGATGGTTACGATCTGCATTTGGCCGTCCGGAGCGGAAGCGTGGAACTGCATGCCCACTTCCAGCTCGTCTACACCTTCGAACATGGTGCGGCTCAGGGTGCTGACCAGTTCGGCAGCGTACTCGCCGTAGGCATCTTCTGGTTCAACGGCCACGGTCAGCTCGTCGCCGACTGCTTTGCCTTCCAGCGCCTTTTCCAGGCCCGGGATGATGTTGCCTGCGCCTTGCAGGTAGACCAGCGGCGCGCCGCCGGCGGAGCTGTCGATGACCTCACCAGCGTCGTTGGTCAGGGTATAGTCGATGGAGACAGCCTTATTGGCGGCGATCAGCATGGGGCGAGACCTTTTGCATAAGAATATTGAAAGACCCAGTTTAGCGAAGCAATCGCCCGAAAGCGAACACAACCCGGACAGACGGGATTCGACGATCACAGGCTTCCATCAGGACGAAGACGGCCACTGGGTGGTCGAGCTTTCCTGCGGCCATACGCAGCACCTGCGGCACCAACCACCCTGGCAATCGCGGGCCTGGGTCATGGACCCGTTGCAGCGCCACGAAAAAATAGGCCAGCCCTTTGATTGCGGTTGGTGCGCACAAGGCACGGTTAGCGATAACCTTGGCGACTGAATTTCGGTAGTTGGCCAGTTATAGGCCGTCACCATTGCCATGCACCTTCTAGAGAATCCGCATGCAAACTTTTTTTATCGCACCCACCGATTTTGGCGTGGGCCTGACCTCCATCAGCCTCGGGCTGGTGCGCACCCTTGAGCGGGCCGGCCTCAAAGTCGGCTTTTTCAAGCCGATTGCCCAGCCCCATCCAGGTGACACCGGTCCTGAGCGTTCCACCGAACTGGTGGCGCGTACCCACGGACTGAAACCGCCCCAACCATTGGGCCTGGCCCATGTCGAGCGCATGCTCGGTGACGGCCAGCTCGATGAGTTACTCGAAGAAATCATCACCCTTTATCAGCAGGCCGCCATCGGCAAGGATGTGTTGATCGTCGAAGGCATGGTCCCGACCCGCAGCGCCAGCTATGCCGCGCGGGTCAATTTGCACCTGGCCAAGAGCCTCGATGCCGAGGTGATCCTGGTCTCGGCACCGGAAAACGAAGTGCTGACCGAACTGTCCGGTCGCGTGGAACTGCAGGCGCAATTGTTCGGCGGCCCCAAGGATCCGAAAGTCCTCGGCGTGATCCTCAACAAGGTCAAGACCGAGGAAAGCATGGAGGCCTTCGCCGCACGCCTGAACGAACACTCGCCGCTGTTGCGCAGCGGCGACTTCCGTCTGCTCGGTTGTATTCCGTACCAACCGGAGCTGAATGCGCCGCGTACTCGCGACGTGGCTGACCTGATGGGCGCACAGGTGCTCAACGCCGGCGACTACGAAACCCGGCGCATGACCAAGATCATCATTTGCGCGCGTACCATGCGCAACACCGTGGAGCTGCTCAAGCCGGGCGTGCTGGTGGTGACCCCGGGCGATCGTGACGACATCATCCTCGCCGTGAGCCTCGCAGCCATGAATGGCGTGCCCCTGGCCGGCCTGTTGCTGACCAGCGACACCCTGCCCGACCCGCGCATCATGGACTTGTGTCGCGGCGCCCTGCAGGCGGGCCTGCCAGTGTTGTCGGTGAGCACCGGGTCCTACGACACGGCCAACCAGCTCAATGGCTTGAACAAGGAAATCCCGATCGACGACCGCGAGCGCGCAGAGATCATCACCGATTTCGTCGCCAGCCACCTGGACGCCAACTGGCTGCACCAGCGCTGCGGTACCCCTCGGGAAATGCGCCTGTCGCCGGCGGTGTTCCGTTATCAATTGATCCAGCGTGCCCAGTCCGCCAACAAGCGCATCGTCCTGCCGGAAGGCAGCGAACCTCTGACCGTACAAGCCGCCGCCATCTGCCAGGCCCGTGGCATTGCCCGCTGCGTGTTGTTGGCCAAACCTGCAGATGTCGAAGCCGTGGCCCGCGCGCAAGGCATCGAACTGCCGCCGGGGCTGGAAATCCTCGATCCTGACCTGATTCGCGAGCGCTATGTCGAGCCGATGGTGGCCCTGCGCAAAAGCAAAAGCCTCAACGCACCGATGGCCGAGCAGCAACTGGAAGACACTGTGGTGATCGGCACCATGATGCTGGCGCTGGATGAAGTCGACGGCCTCGTATCGGGCGTCATTCACTCCACCGCCAACACCATCCGCCCGGCCCTGCAGCTGATCAAGACTGCGCCGGGCTGCACCCTGGTATCGTCGGTGTTCTTCATGCTGTTTCCCGAAGAAGTGCTGGTCTACGGTGACTGCGTGATGAACCCGCACCCGAGCGCCGTCGAACTGGCCGAGATTGCCCTGCAAAGCGCCGACTCGGCGGCGGCATTCGGCATCACTCCGCGTGTGGCGATGATCAGCTATTCCAGCGGTGAGTCGGCCAGCGGCGAGGAAGTCGAGAAGGTACGCGAAGCGACATTACTCGCCCATGAACAGCAAAACTCGCTGCTGATCGACGGCCCGTTGCAGTATGACGCCGCCGCCAACGAAACCGTGGCCCGGCAACTGGCACCGAACAGCCAGGTGGCCGGTCGCGCCACGGTGTTCGTATTCCCCGACCTGAACACCGGCAACACCACGCACAAAGCCGTGCAGCGCAGTGCCGACTGCGTCAGCCTCGGGCCGATGCTGCAGGGCCTGCGCAAACCGGTGAACGATTTGCCGCGCGGCGCGCAGGTCGACGACATCGTCTACACCATTGCCCTGACCGCGATTCAAGCTGCCAACCGACCTATGGATGTGTAAATGCTGGATTTTCTACCTGCCCCGGCGCGCGGCGTGATCGCCGCGCTACTGCTGGCGCTGAATACGATTTTGCTGTGCTCGTTTCTGTTCTGTGTGGCGCTGTTCAAGGTACTGCCGTTCGCGCTCACCCAACGCATCGCCCACTGGTTGATGAGCCATACCCACGAAGCCTGGATCAGCAACAACAAAGGCTGGATGAACCTGGTCCGTCGCACTCGCTGGCACGTCAGCGGCCTGCAAGGCCTCGACTATCAACACTCGTACCTGGTCACCAGTAACCATCAGAGTTGGGTCGACATTCTGGTGCTGCAATACGTGCTCAATCGGCGTATCCAGCCGCTGAAGTTCTTTCTCAAGCAGGAGTTGATCTGGGTGCCGGTTATTGGCCTGGCCTGGTGGGCGCTCGGTTTTCCGTTCATGAAGCGCTACTCCAAGGCGTATCTGGAAAAGCACCCGGAGAAAAAAGGCAAGGACCTGGAAACCACGCGCAATACCTGTGCGAAGTTTCGCAACAACCCGGTGGGGATTTTCAATTTCGTTGAAGGCACACGCTTCACCGAAGGCAAGCATGCCCAGCAGAAATCGCCGTTCAAGTACCTGCTCAAGCCCAAGGCCGGCGGCATTGCTTTTGTGCTGGATGCGATGGGTGAACAGTTGGAGTCGATCGTCAACGTGACCATCCACTACCCGGCCGGGCGTCCCGGTTTCTGGGATTTGCTGTGCGGGAATATTGCGGATGTTGTGGTGCATTTTGAAGAGCTGAAGATTCCGCCGCAGTTCATCGGCAAGAATTATGACCAGGACGGTGAGTATCGCCTGCAGTTTCAGGGCTGGATCAACCAGTTGTGGGAAGACAAGGATGCTCTGCTTGCGCAGATACATCGGGAGTATCCAGCAAAATCTTGATCCGACCGCACTGTCCTCATCGCGGGCAAGCCTTGCTCCTACGGATTCTCGGGTGAACACGCCATTGAGCACGACGCTAATCTGTAGGAACAAGGCTTGCCCGCGATGGCGGACTTAAGGGCACAAAAAACCCGCCGATGATCACTCATCGGCGGGTTTCTTTTTAGCGGCTAGCGCTTAGATCGCACCACGCTTGCGCAGCAGCTCCAGCACTTGCTTGACGCCTTCTTCCAGCGACACGGACTGGGTGTCGATCACCAGATCGGCATCCAGCGGCACGTCATACGGGAAGGACTCGCCGGGGATGTTTTCGCCGGCCGCCGCGTACAGGCCTTGCGGGTCACGCTCGGCACAGACCGTCGGCGAAGCCTGGACGTAGACCGTCACCAGACGCTCCTTGCCGATCAGTTCCTTGGCCTGCTCACGACCTTCGGAACTTGGTGCAACGAATGCCGCCAGGGTCAGCAGACCGGCTTCGTTGAACTGACGCGCCACGTGCGCGGCACGACGCCAGTTCTCGGTCCGCCCGGCGCGATCCTGTGGCAGACCCTTGTTCAGGTCATGACGCAGGTTCTGGCCATCGAGCACGAACACCGCACGACCCAGGTCGAACAGCTTGCGTTCAACCGCATACGCCAGGGTGCTTTTGCCCGCGCCGGACAAACCGCTGAACAACACGGTGGCCGGTTGCTGGCCGAAACGCTGGGCGCGCTCTTCCGTGGCAACGTGAGCCAGCTTGCCGTGGTGCGTGCTGGTGCCATGCGCCACCGGCTGGGCGACGATCATGCCGGCACCAACGGTGCCGTTAGTCAGGCGGTCTATGATGATGAATGCACCGGTGGTGCGGTTGCTGTCGTAACCGTCGAGGGCAATCGGCGCGTCGAGCGCGATCTTGACCTTGCCGATTTCGTTCAGCTGCAACGCGCTGGCCGGACCTTCTTCCAGGGTGTTCACGTCGACCTTGTTGACGATGCTGGCGATGGAGCCCGGCACGTAACTGGTGGCGCGCTTGATGTCGTATTTCTTGCCTGGCAGCATCGGCTCTTCAGCCATCCACACCAGCATCGCTTCGAAACTGTCGGTGACTGGCGGGACGTTGTCGGCGTGGACCAGCAGGTCACCACGGGAAATGTCGATTTCATCTTCCATGGTCAGGGTTACTGCCTGACCTGGACCTGCGTGTTCCAGTTCACCTTCGAAGGTGACGATGGATTTCACGCGGCTGCTCTTGCCCGATGGCAGGACCACGACTTCGTCGCCCTTCTTGACGATGCCGCTGGCCAGGGTGCCGGCGAAACCGCGGAAGTTCAGGTTCGGACGGTTGACGTACTGCACCGGGAAACGCAGGTCGGTGAAGTTGCGGTCGCCCGCCACTTCCACGGTCTCGAGAATTTCCATCAGCGACTGGCCGGTGTACCACGGCGAGCGCTCGGACCTGTTCACCACGTTGTCGCCCTTCAAGGCGGACATCGGCACGAAGTGCATGCTGGTCGGCTTCAACTTCAAGCCTTCGGCAAACTGCAGGTAGTCGGCCTTGATCGACTCGAACACGCCTTGGTCGAAGTCCTTGAGGTCCATCTTGTTGATGGCGACGACGATGTGCTTGATGCCCAGCAACGAGGCGATGAAGCTGTGGCGACGGGTCTGGGTCTGCACGCCGTAGCGGGCGTCGACCAGGATGATCGCCAGGTCACAGGTGGATGCACCGGTGGCCATGTTGCGAGTGTACTGCTCATGGCCGGGGGTGTCGGCGATGATGAATTTGCGCTTGGCGGTGGAAAAATAGCGGTACGCGACATCGATGGTGATGCCTTGCTCACGCTCGGCCTGCAGGCCATCGACCAGCAGTGCCAGGTCGATGTCTTCACCGGTGGTGCCGACTTTTTTCGAGTCGCGGGTAATTGCTTCCAGGTGATCTTCGTAGATCATCTTGGAGTCGTGCAGCAGGCGCCCGATCAGGGTGCTTTTGCCGTCGTCGACGTTACCGCAGGTCAGGAAGCGCAGCAGCTCTTTACGTTCGTGCTGGCCCAGGTAGGCGAGGATGTCCTCGCTGATCAAATCAGATGCGTGCGACATAACAACCCCTTAGAAATAACCCTGACGTTTTTTGTCTTCCATCGAGCCTGCGCCATCGTGGTCGATGACACGGCCCTGGCGCTCGGAAGTTCGCGTCAGGAGCATTTCCTGAATGATGTCCGTGAGGCTTTCGGCCTCGGACTCCACCGCGCCCGTCAACGGGTAGCAGCCAAGGGTACGGAAACGCACTTTCTTTTTGACGATGCGGGCTTTGTCTTCATCGCTCAAGTGTTCAAGGATGCGCTCGTCGTCGATCATGATCAGGGTGCCGTTCTTCTCGATGACTTCACGCTCGGCGGCGAAGTACAACGGGACGATCGGGATACCTTCAAGGTAGATGTACTGCCAGATGTCCAGCTCGGTCCAGTTCGACAATGGGAATACGCGGATGGATTCGCCCTTGTTGACCTTGCCGTTGTAGACGTTCCACAGCTCGGGGCGCTGGTTTTTCGGGTCCCAGCGGTGCTTGCTGTCGCGGAACGAGTACACACGCTCTTTGGCGCGGGATTTCTCTTCATCGCGGCGTGCACCACCGAAGGCGGCATCGAAACCATATTTGTCCAACGCCTGTTTCAGGCCTTCGGTCTTCATGATGTCGGTGTGCTTGGCACTGCCATGGGTGAACGGGTTGATGCCTTGCGCCACGCCTTCCGGGTTCACGTGGGTGATCAGGTCCAGGCCCAGCTCGGCGACCATCTTGTCGCGGAAGCTGTACATCTCCTGGAATTTCCACTGGGTGTCGACGTGCATCACCGGGAACGGCAGCTTGCCGGGGAAGAAGGCCTTGCGTGCCAGGTGCAGCATCACGGCGGAGTCTTTACCGATGGAGTACAGCATCACCGGGTTATCGAACTCGGCCGCCACCTCGCGGATGATGTGGATGCTTTCCGCCTCCAGCTGTTTCAGATGCGTCAGTTTGTCGACCATGGCTACTCACGAAAACATTCTTATGAACGGCCAGCGGGCCGTGTTCGAGCGGGGAATCCTAGCACAGCGCCCCCCTTCTAATCAGGACGCCAACTAGATCGAAAGAGCATATGAATATACCCATGTGGGAGCGAGCCTGCTCGCGATGGTCGCCAACGATGACGCGGGAAAACTGGCACCCCGCGGTGTTCTCGGGTTTTTCGCGAGCAGGCTCGCTCCTACAGTTACAGGGCGCGTTTCAGATCGGATTCGGGCAATCGATGAAGATGTGCTCAAGGGCAAACCGCCTCGCCAGGTAATCACCCAGCGCCTGCACGCCATAACGCTCGGTGGCGTGGTGACCGGCAGCAATGAAGCTGATGTCGTTTTCCCGGGCGCTGTGGAAGGTTTGCTCCGAGGCTTCGCCGCTGAGGTAGAGATCGACACCCGCCAACACCGCCTGATCGATATAGCCCTGCCCACCACCGGTGCACCAGCCAACGCGGCGAATCATTGCGCTGCCTTCAATCAGCAACGGCTCGCGCCCCATGACCTCCTGCACGCGACGGGCGAAGTCGCGGGGCGTCACGGGTTCGTTCAACGAACCGACCAAGCCGACGATTTTCAGGTTGTCGGCATCGAGCGGGCCTTCCACGGTGATGTCGAGCTGGCGCGCCAGCTGCACGTTATTGCCGACATCCGGGTGCAGATCCAGCGGCAGGTGATAGGACAGCAGGCTGATATCGTGCTTGAGTAGCGTCTTCAGGCGGCGCTGCTTCATGCCGGTGATGCACGGGTTCTCGCCTTTCCAGAAGTAGCCGTGATGCACCAGCACCAGGTCGGCGTTGGCCTGCACCGCCGCATCGAGCAAGGCCTGGCTGGCGGTGACGCCACTGACGATGCGCATCACCTGCGGGCGGCCCTCGACCTGGAGGCCGTTGGGGCAGTAATCGGCGATTTTCGAACTGCCGAGGTAACGGTCGGCTTCTTCGACCAGGGTGCTCAAGGCGACGGCCATAAAAGACTCCTAAATATCCCGTTCAGAGGCACGCGTGGCCTCGTATAATGCGCGTCATTATGAGCGGTCTCATACCGCCTGCAACTCTCTCAGGACGTACTTAATGCTCAAGGCGCTGCGTTTTTCCGGCTGGCCGCTGTTGGCCGGCGTGCTTGTCGCTCTGTTAATCATCCAGCGTTACCCGCAGTGGGTCGGGCTTCCAAGCCTCGACGTCAACCTGCAACAAGCTCCGCAAACCACCAGTATGCAGCAAGGCCCAGTGTCCTATGCCGACGCGGTGACCACCGCCGCGCCGTCGGTGGTGAACCTGTACACCACCAAAGTCATCAACAAACCCAATCATCCGCTGTTCGAGGATCCACAGTTTCGTCGATTCTTCGGCGACAACTCGCCCAAGCAGAAACGCATGGAATCAAGCCTCGGCTCCGGCGTGATCATGAGCCCGGAAGGCTACATCCTCACCAACAACCATGTGACCAGCGGTGCCGACCAGATCGTGGTGGCGCTCAAGGACGGCCGTGAAACCCTGGCACGGGTGATCGGCAGCGATCCGGAAACCGACCTCGCGGTCCTCAAGATCGACCTGAAGAAATTGCCTTCGATCACCGTCGGCCGCTCCGACAACCTGCGCATCGGCGACGTCACCCTCGCCATCGGCAACCCGTTCGGCGTCGGACAGACGGTGACCATGGGCATCATAAGTGCCACCGGGCGCAATCAGCTGGGCCTGAACAACTACGAAGACTTCATTCAGACAGACGCCGCGATCAACCCCGGCAACTCCGGCGGTGCGCTGGTAGACGCCAATGGCAACCTGACCGGCATCAACACGGCGATCTTCTCCAAGTCCGGCGGCTCGCAAGGCATCGGTTTCGCGATTCCGGTGAAGCTGGCCATGGAAGTGATGAAGTCGATCATCGAACACGGCCAGGTGATTCGCGGTTGGCTCGGTATCGAAGTACAGCCATTGTCCCAGGAACTGGCCGAGTCGTTTGGTCTGTCGGGGCGTCCGGGCATTGTGGTCGCGGGGATTTTCCGTGACGGTCCGGCGCAAAAGGCCGGCCTGCAATTGGGTGATGTGATCCTGGCCATCGATGGTGAACCGGCGGGCGATGGTCGTCGCTCGATGAACCAGGTCGCGCGGATCAAGCCGACCGACAAAGTCGCGATTCAGGTGATGCGCAACGGCAAGGAGCTCAAGCTCACGGCGGAAATCGGCTTGCGTCCGCCGCCTGCGCCGGTCAAGGAGAAAGAAGAAAACTGAAGCAGTCGGGGTAATTGATCGTTCCCACGCTCCGCGTGGGAATGCATCCCGTGACGCTCTGCGTCACAGTGGACGCAGAGCGTCCATGGCGGCATTCCCACGCGGAGCGTGGGAACGATCAGTCTGGCGGGGGGCTAGAGGTCGCCGAGGCCGTCGATCAGGGCCTGATTCTGCTCAGGCGTACCGATCGAGATCCGCAGGAACTGGGCAATCCGTTCCTGCTTGAAGTGCCGCACGATCACGCCCTGCTCACGCAACTTCGCAGCCAGTCCCGCTGCATCATACTGCGGGTGACGGGCAAAAATGAAGTTCGCCGCCGACGGCAGCACCTCGAAGCCCAAGGCCAGCAACTGCGCGATTACCCATTCACGGTGTTCGATCACCAGGCTACAGGTCTTGTCGAAATACTCGCGATCCTCAAATGCCGCCGCCGCACCGACATTCGCCATGCGATCGATCGGATAGGAGTTGAAGCTGTTCTTGATCCGCTCCAGCGCCTCGATCAGGTCCGGATGCCCCACCGCCAGGCCAACCCGCAGGCCGGCCAGCGAACGTGATTTGGACAGGGTCTGGGTCACCAGCAGGTTCGGATAACGGTCCACCAGGCTGATCGCCGTTTCGCCACCGAAGTCGATGTAAGCCTCGTCGACCACCACCACCGAATCCGGGCTGGCCTTGAGAATCTGCTCGACCGCGTCCAGCGCCAACAGGCAACCGGTCGGTGCGTTCGGGTTGGGGAAGATGATCCCGCCGTTCGGTTTTGCGTAATCCGCAGGATTGATCTGGAACTGCTCGTCCAGCGGCACCGCGTCAAACTTGATGCCATACAACCCGCAGTAGACCGGATAGAAGCTGTAGCTGATGTCCGGGAACAGCAGCGGCTGATCGTGCTGCAGCAACCCGTGGAAGATGTGCGCCAGGACTTCGTCGGAACCGTTGCCGAGAAACACCTGATTGCTCTGCACGCTGTAATAGTTGGCGACGGCGTTCTTGAGCAGATCGCTGTTCGGGTCCGGGTACAGGCGCAGGTTGTCGTTCAGTTCGGTCTGCATCGCAGCAAGGGCCTTGGGCGAGGGACCGTACGGGTTTTCGTTGGTATTGAGCTTCACCAGTTTCGCCAGTTTCGGCTGCTCGCCCGGTACGTAAGGCACCAGATTCTTGACGAACGGGCTCCAGAATTTACTCATCTCAGTTCCCCTGCTTGTCGTCGATGATGCGGTATTCGGCACTGCGGGCGTGGGCGGTCAGCGACTCGCCACGGGCCAGCACGGAAGCGGTTTTGCCCAGGTCGGACGCGCCCTGCTCCGAGCAAAAAATGATCGACGAACGTTTCTGGAAGTCGTATACGCCCAGCGGCGACGAGAACCGCGCCGTGCCGGACGTCGGCAATACGTGGTTCGGGCCTGCGCAGTAATCGCCCAAGGCTTCGGAGGTGTGACGGCCCATGAAGATTGCACCGGCGTGGCGAATCTGAGGCAGCCAGGCTTGCGGGTCGGCAACCGACAGCTCCAGGTGTTCCGGAGCGATGCGGTTGGCCACTTCGATGGCCTGGTTCATGTCTTCGACCAGAATCAGGGCGCCACGGCCAATGATCGAGGTTTCGATGATTTCGGCCCGCTCCATGGTTGGCAGCAGTTTGTGGATGCTGACGGCGACCTTGTCGAGGAACTCGGCGTCCGGGCTGACCAGAATCGCTTGGGCGTCTTCGTCATGCTCGGCCTGGGAGAACAGATCCATGGCGATCCAGTCAGGATCAGTCTGGCCGTCACACACCACGAGGATCTCGGACGGACCGGCGATCATGTCGATACCGACCTGGCCAAACACGTGACGCTTGGCGGTGGCGACATAGATGTTGCCCGGCCCGACCACTTTGTCGACCTTCGGCACGCTTTCGGTGCCATAAGCCAGCGCGGCAACAGCTTGCGCGCCGCCGATGGTGAACACTCGGTCAACGCCGGCGATGCAGGCAGCCGCCAGCACAAGCTCGTTGATTTCACCGCGCGGGGTCGGCACCACCATGACCACTTCGGTCACACCGGCAACCTTGGCCGGAATCGCGTTCATCAACACAGAAGAGGGGTACGACGCCTTGCCGCCCGGCACGTACAAACCGGCGCGATCGAGCGGCGTGACCTTTTGGCCCAGCACGGTGCCGTCGGCTTCGGTGTAGCTCCAGGAGTCCTGTTTCTGCTTTTCGTGGTAGCTGCGCACGCGGGCCGCGGCTTTTTCCAGGGCTTCGCGCTGTGGCACGGTAATGCGGGTCAGTGCCAGCTCCAGGCGTTCGCGCGGCAGGATCAGGTCCGCCATGGACGCGACATCCAGCCCGTCGAACTGGCGGGTGAATTCCACCAACGCGGCATCGCCACGCTCGCGCACGGCCTTGATGATGTCCAGCACTCGCTGATTGACCGAGTCGTCAGACACACTTTCCCAGCTCAGCAGATGATCCAGATGATGTGCGAAATCCGGGTCAGCAGCGTTGAGTCGGCGAATTGCAGTCGGTGCGGTCATAGCGAGAGCCTCATAGGATTGGCAAAAACTCAGGCGCCCTAACTTAGCAGTCGTTTCCGCTTGGGCACCTGAGAATTCTGGCTATGAGGCGGATAGACGGGCGCGACTTAACGTCGCGCGGGTGAATCAGCCGCGGTGTCGAGACTCCACTGCCTTGCGCAGGGTGTCGATCAACGCCTGGATACGGGCGTGCTGCATTTTCATCGAAGCTTTGTTGACGATCAGCCGAGAGCTGATGGCCGCGATGAAATCCTGTGGCTCCAGGCCATTGGCCCGCAGCGTGTTACCGGTGTCGACCACGTCGATGATCTTGTCGGCCAGGCCGATCAGCGGCGCCAGCTCCATCGAGCCGTAGAGCTTGATGATGTCGACCTGACGGCCCTGCTCGGCGTAGTAACGCTTGGCAACGTTGACGAACTTGGTGGCGATACGCAGGCGCCCCTTGGGCTCGACCGCGCCGACCTTGCCGGCGGTCATCAACTTGCACTGGGCAATCTGCAGGTCCAGTGGCTCGTACAGGCCCTGGCCGCCGTATTCCATCAGCACGTCTTTACCGGCGACACCGAGATCGGCGGCACCATGTTCGACATACGTCGGCACGTCGGTGGCACGCACGATCAACAGGCGTACATCTTCCTGGGTCGTGGGGATGATCAGCTTGCGGCTCTTGTCCGGATTCTCGGTCGGCACGATGCCCGCTTCAGCCAGAAGCGGCAGGGTGTCGTCAAGGATGCGGCCCTTGGACAGTGCGATGGTCAACATGGGAAACGTCAGTCCTTATCAAGGTACTAATGCCCGGTCGCAAATGGCGCCGGACACACATCGAGCCGGCGACCGGCTCGACTTGAAACGAATTCAACAGGCACGTCCCTGTGCCCATGCAGCAGAAACTAGCCTGGAACGCGGCGGATCTTGGCGCCCAGCATCTGCAGTTTCTCTTCGATGCACTCGTAACCACGGTCGATGTGATAGATGCGGTCGATCAGGGTGTCGCCGTCGGCAATCAGCGCCGAGATGACCAGGCTGGCCGAAGCACGCAGGTCGGTGGCCATCACTGGCGCGCCCTTGAGCTTCTCGGTGCCGGTGACGATGGCGGTGTTGCCTTCGACCTGGATCTTGGCGCCCATGCGGTGCAGCTCGTAGACGTGCATGAAGCGGTTTTCGAAGATCGTCTCGATCACTGCGCCCGTGCCTTCGGCAATGGCGTTGAGGGAGATGAACTGCGCCTGCATGTCGGTCGGGAACGCCGGGTAAGGAGCGGTCCGCACGTTGACGGCTTTCGGCCGCTTGCCGTGCATGTTCAGCTCGATCCAGTCTTCGCCGCAGGTGATTTCCGCGCCCGCTTCCCGGAGTTTTTCCAAGACGGCTTCGAGGATTGTCGGATCAGTGTCCTTGACCTTCACACGCCCGCCGGTCACGGCCGCAGCCACCAGGTAGGTGCCGGTTTCGATACGGTCCGGCATCACCTTGTACGTGGTGGTGTGCAGACGCTCGACACCATCAATGGTGATGGTATCGGTGCCAGCGCCGGAAACCTTGGCGCCCATGGCGTTCAGGAAGTTCGCCAGGTCGACGACTTCAGGCTCGCGCGCGGCATTCGCCAGGACGCTGCGGCCCTTGGCCAGGGCCGCGGCCATCATGATGTTTTCGGTACCGGTCACACTGACGGTGTCGAAGAAGAAGTGCGCACCGCGCAGGCCGCCTTCAGGCGCCTTGGCCTTGATGTAGCCGCCTTCGACGTCGATGACCGCGCCCATGGCCTCCAGGCCACGGATGTGCAGGTCGACCGGACGCGAACCGATGGCGCAACCGCCAGGCAGTGCGACTTCGGCTTCACCGAAACGGGCAACCATCGGGCCCAGCACCAGGATCGACGCACGCATGGTCTTAACCAGTTCGTACGGAGCGATCAGGGTCTTGATGGTACGCGGATCGATTTCGACGGCCAGCTTCTCGTCGATCACCGGCTCGATCCCCATGCGACCGAACAGCTCGATCATTGTGGTGATGTCGTGCAGGTGTGGCAGGTTGGCAACGGTCACCGGACCATCGCACAGCAGGGTGGCCGCCAGGATCGGCAGGGCAGAGTTCTTTGCCCCGGAGATGCGGATCTCGCCGTCAAGACGAGCACCGCCAGTAATAATCAATTTATCCATAAGAATCTCGACGCCCTTGGGCTCAGGTGCGCTCGGCCCAGGCCGCGCTGCTGAAAAATTTCATAGTGACAGCATGGATGCTGCCATCGGTGATCCATGGGTTCAAATGGGCATAGATCTGCTGCTGACGCTTCACCGGGCTCAACGCCGCCAGTTCATCGCTAATCACGTTCAGCTGGAAATTGCAGCCTTCGCCCTCGACTTCCACCAACGTTTCGGGCAGCTTTCCTTCAAGGAAGCTCTTCACTTCTACGGCCTGCATGCTCAACCTCAATCGGCGCCCTGTGCGCGCGGGTCGGACATCATACAAAAAAGCCCCGCGCCTGCGAACCCCGCGAAGCAGGACTCTGACGGGGGGCTTGTTCATAGATGCGGGTTAGGGATGCGCCAATAGCTCGGTCAGTTCACTGACCTGAGCGATTTCGCGCATGTCTTCTGGCATCCCGCGGATGCTCAGCGCCTTGCCGGCCGCCTGGGCATCACGCATGAAACACAACAGCAACGACAGACCGACGCTGCTGGACTTCTCCACCGCCGAACAATCAACCACCACGGCCGCAGCCTTGCTGGCATTGATCAGCGCCTGCCCCTGCTGGCGCAGCTCAGGGCCGGTGCGATAATCCAGCACACCGCTGAGCCGCAGCTCGCCGGCTTCGTCCATCCGGACCGCCGACTCACTCATTGGGTCTGTTTCTCGGTGGATTCCTTGGCCTTGGCGACTTCCCCGGCCCAACCATTGATGGTTTTGTCCAGGTCGTTGCCATTGCGCTGCATCGCATCAGCGAACTGATCACGGAACAGCTTGCCAATGTTGATGCCGTTGATGATGACGTTGCGCAGTTTCCACTCGCCGCCGACCCTTTCCAGTGTATAGGACACAGGATAGACCGCGCCGTTGCTGCCCTTGACCGTCATGCCGACGCTCGTACGCTCGCCCGACTCGTCCTTGGCAGGATCAACGGTAATGCCCTGGTTGTTGTACTCGAGCAAGGCATTGCCATAGAACTGGAACAGACCCTTCTTGAAGTTTTCTTCAAAGGTCTTCATTTGCGCAGGGGTAGCTTTGCGCGAGTACTTGACCGTCATAATGCTCTTGGAAATACCTTCGGCATCCACCACCGGCCCGACAATGTTGTTGAGCGCCGCATAGAAGTCCTGCGGATCCTGCTTGTACTTCTCTTTGTTGGCGGCCAGGTCGGCCAGCAAGCGGTTGGTGGTGTCTTGAACCAGCTCGTGCGCGGTAGGCGCCGCCACGGCGTTGGCCACCAACGGCAAGGCCGCGAGCAAAACCAACAGGCCACGTCGCAAGGTAGAGATCATTCAAAAGCTCCTCATTTGGCGTCTTTGCTAACGGTATTGAGCAGGAATTTACCGATCAGGTCCTCGAGCACCAGCGACGACTGGGTGTCGTGGATGGTCCCGCCATCCTTGAGCAGGGCTTCTTCCCCGCCCACACTGATACCGATGTACTTCTCGCCCAACAGGCCAGCGGTCAGGATAGATGCAGTGGAGTCTGCCGGTAGATTATCTACGCGCTTCTCCAGTTGCATGGTCACCCGACCGGTGAAACTGTCGCGGTCCAGATCGATTGCCGTGACCTTGCCGATGGTCACACCGGCCATGGTCACTTTAGCTCTGACAGTCAAACCGGCGATATTGTCGAAATATGCATAAAGTTTATAGGTTTCGGTGCTCGGGCTCGGGGACAGGCCACTGACCCGCAACGCCAGCAACAACAAAGCCAGGATGCCAGCCAGCAAGAAAAGGCCGACACCGATTTCCAGGGTGCGGTTTTGCATCAGAAATCTCCAAACATCAAGGCGGTCAGAATAAAGTCCAGGCCGAGCACAGCCAAAGAGGCATACACCACGGTCTTGGTAGTGGCACGACTGATCCCCTCTGAAGTGGGCTCGCAGTCATAGCCTTGGAATACGGCGATCCAGGTCACGACGAAGGCGAAGACCATGCTTTTGATGATGCCGTTGAGCACATCGTCGGCAAACGTCACGCTGTTCTGCATGTTCGACCAGTAGGAGCCTTCATAGACACCCAGCCAGTCGACGGCCACCCAGGAACCGCCCCAGATACCCACCACGCTGAAAATCATCGCCAGCACCGGCAAGGAAATGAAGCCGGCCCACAGGCGCGGGGCAATGATGTATTTAAGCGGGTCCACCCCGATCATTTCCAGACTGGAGAGCTGTTCGGTGGACTTCATGTTGCCGATTTCCGCCGTCAACGCCGACCCGGCACGCCCCGCGAACAGCAATGCCGTGACCACAGGCCCCAGCTCACGCAACAGCGTCAGCGCCACCATCTGCCCCACCGCCTGCTCCGAACCGTAGCTGGACAGGATGTTGAAGCCTTGCAGCGCCAGCACCATGCCGATGAATATCCCGGAGACCACGATGATCACCAGGGACATCACACCCACCGAATGCAGTTGCTTGATCAGCAAGCCAAACCCGCCACCGATGCCACCGCGCCCCAGCAGTGCGTGAAACAGAAAAATCGACGAGCGCCCGAACACCGCCAGCACATCGATGCCGGCGTGGCCGAACCGGCGCACCCTTTCCAAAAGTGAAATCTTGCGCATCAACGCTTCCCCAGAAGATCTGCGCGGTAATCCGTCGCTGGAAAGTGATAGGCGACCGGACCGTCGGGCTCGCCTGTCATGAATTGACGGATACGCGGCTCGTCCGAGTTCATCAGCTCGTCCGGCGTGCCCTGCCCCAACACCTGCCCGTCGCCCACCACATAGATGTAGTCGGCAATGCTGGCGGTCTCGGCCAGGTCATGGGAAACCACGATACTGGTAATGCCCAGCGCATCGTTGAGCAAGCGGATCAGGCGCACCAGCACACCCATGGCGATGGGGTCCTGGCCGACAAAGGGCTCGTCATACATGAGAATCTGCGGATCGAGCGCAATCGCCCGCGCCAGCGCGACGCGACGCTTCATGCCGCCGGAAAGTTCGTCGGGCATCAGGTCTATGGCGCCCCGCAACCCCACGGCCTGCAATTTGAGCAGGACGATGTCGCGGATCATTTCTTCGGGCAGCGCGGTATGAACGCGCAATGGAAAGGCGACGTTCTCGAAGACATCGAGGTCGGTAAACAGTGCGCCACTCTGAAACAACACACCCATGTGCTTGCGTGCATCGAACAGATCACTGCGCGACAACGTCGGCAGGTTCTGACCATTGACCCAGACTTCGCCACTGGCAGGCCGCAACTGGGCGCCCATCAAGCGCAACAGCGTGGTCTTGCCACACCCGGAAGGCCCCATGATGCCGGTGACCTTGCCGCGCGGGATACGGATATCAATGTTGTTGAAAATGCTGCGCGCACCGCGCTTGAAGGTCAGTCCCTTCAGCTCGACCGCGTAGGCGTTATCGGCACTCATCTAAACTCCTTGCGATGCAGCCTCACACTCGGACGCCTGGCTTCCTGACGAAAGCACATACTCCTGGGCGGGCCGAACTGGCGGCGAACTATATCACTGCAAGCGTCACGCGCCCAAGGCCAATGCCGGGCCATGTTCAGCAACATGACAGCCAGAAAGCTCCATCTAGAGGGGATTCGGTAACAACGAATGACAATGGGCAACGAACTTGCGTGAGGGTTTCTACCATACCGGCTATAATCGCCGCCTTTTCATCAGGCTAAACAGTTTCGAAATGAGCCAATCCAGCGACCTGATCAAGTCAGCACAACGCACCATCCGCCTCGAACTGGAAGCCGTAAAAAGCTTGCTGCCCCGTATAGATGCGGATTTCGTGCGCGCCTGCGAAATGATTCTGGCCAGCAAAGGCCGCGTCGTCGTGGTCGGCATGGGCAAATCGGGGCACATCGGCAACAAGATTGCCGCCACCCTGGCCAGTACCGGCACCACGGCCTTTTTTGTGCACCCTGCCGAAGCCAGCCATGGCGACATGGGCATGATCACCCGCGACGACATCATCCTGGCGCTGTCGAACTCCGGCTCGACCCATGAAATCGTCACCCTGCTGCCGCTGATCAAGCGCCTGGGCATCCAGCTGATCAGCATGACCGGCAAGCCCGACTCACCGTTGGCCAAGGCCGCCGAGGTCAACCTGAATGCTCATGTCGAGCACGAGGCCTGCCCGCTGAACCTGGCGCCCACCTCGTCGACGACCGCCGCGCTGGTCATGGGCGATGCCCTGGCCGTCGCGCTGCTGGAAGCTCGCGGTTTTACCGCTGAGGATTTCGCCTTTTCCCACCCGGGCGGTGCGCTGGGCCGACGCCTGCTGCTGAAAGTGGAAAACGTCATGCACGCCGGGCAAGAGCTGCCGCAAGTACAGCGCGGCACCCTGCTCAAGGATGCGTTGATGGAAATGACCCGCAAGGGCCTGGGCATGACCGTGGTACTCGAGGCCGACGGCAAGCTGGCCGGGATCTTCACCGACGGTGACTTGCGTCGCACACTGGACCGCAGCATCGACATCCACAACGCCATTATCGATCTGGTCATGACAGCCCATGGCAAGACCGCCCGCGCCGAAATGCTCGCCGCCGAGGCCCTGAAAATAATGGAAGATCACAAAATCAACGCGCTGGTCGTGGTCGACAGCGAAGATCGCCCGGTCGGTGCCCTGAACATGCACGACTTGCTGCGTGCGGGAGTAATGTAATGAGCACGGACCTGCTGCAACGCGGCCAACAGATCAAACTGGCGGTGTTCGATGTCGACGGCGTCCTGACCGACGGGCGCCTGTACTTCCTCGAAGACGGCAGCGAATTCAAGACGTTCAACACCCTCGACGGCCAGGGCATCAAGATGCTGATGGCGGCCGGCGTGCAGACCGCCATCATCAGCGGCCGCAAGACCCCGGTGGTCGAACGACGCGCGAAGAACCTCGGCATTCCCCACCTGTATCAGGGTCGCGAAGACAAACTGGTGGTGCTCGACGAGCTTCTTGGCCAACTCGGCCTAAGCTATGAGCAGGTCGCCTACCTCGGTGACGACTTGCCGGACCTGCCGGTGATCCGCCGGGTTGGCCTGGGCATGGCTGTGGCCAACGCCGCCAGCTTCGTGCGCGAGCACGCTCACGGCATCACCCAAGCCCGCGGTGGCGAAGGTGCCGCACGTGAATTCTGCGAATTGATCCTGCGCGCCCAAGGCCGCCTCGATGAGGCCAACGCCGCGTACCTGTGAGCCAGATCATGCTAAGTAAAAAGATTCGCAACATTCTGGTGTTCGGTAGCATCACGGCGATTTTCGCTGCGGTCGGCTACTGGAACATCAGCCCGGAACGCTTTCTCGACAAGCCGGTAGTGCAAGTCGATGAGAGTGCGATCGACTATTACGCCACCAACGCCCACAGCGTGCAGTACCTGCCGGACGGCAAGCTGCAATACGAGATGACGTCGGACAAGGTCGAGCACCTGAAAGCCACCGAAGTGACGCTGCTGACCAACCCCGACCTGAACATGTTCCGGGGCACCGAGTTCCCGTGGCACGTCCAGAGCGAAAAAGGCGAAGTCAATCCGGACGGCACCCAGGTCGAACTGATCGATTCGGTGCGCATTACCCGTTTCGACGAGAAAAACCGCAGGACGCTGATCACCACCACTCGCATGACCGTGTTCCCGCA
Source organism: Pseudomonas sp. LBUM1649 (assembly GCF_059716155.1). Lineage (NCBI taxonomy): Bacteria > Pseudomonadati > Pseudomonadota > Gammaproteobacteria > Pseudomonadales > Pseudomonadaceae > Pseudomonas > Pseudomonas sp. LBUM1649. The sequence continues at coordinate 894,431 of NZ_CP166807.1, read as the reverse complement.
GCAGCAATATGCGCAGACCGAGCAAGACGTTAGAATCGACGGCGCTGGCGGTGTATCGACTGGCAAGGGAATGAAGGCGTATTTGAAAGAAAGCAGGATACACCTGCTATCGAACGTAAGAGGACAGTATGAGGCTCGTTAAAACCCTCCCTATTTTGCTCAGTCTGGGCGCAGCACTGGGAAGCGTGAGCGCCTGGGCTCTGCCGGACGATCAGCAGCAGCCAATCCGCATTCAGGCCGACGATGCCCAACTGGACGACAAGCAAGGCATCGCCACTTACACCGGCGACGTCATCATCACCCAGGGTTCGATGAAGGTCACCGGTAACAAGGTGACCATGACCCGCGCCCCGAACGGCGACATCGACGTGGTGACTTCGGTGGGCAACCTGGCCTACTTCGAGCAACTGCAGACGGCTGGCGACACCAAGCCGGTTCAGGGCTGGGGCGTGACCATCCAGTACCTCGCTCCGCAAAACCGCGTGGTTCTGATCGATAAGGCCAAAGTCATTGACAAGGACAACAACGTCACCCAGGGTGAAAAAATCGTCTACGACACCGAGAAAAAGCTGGCCAGCGCCGGTCGCGCCACGGGCAGCAAGGTGACCGAGTCGCGTCCGCGCATCGACATGGTGATCCAGCCGAAAAAGAAAACCGACGAGAAAAAGGCCCCGTAATGGCAACTCTGAAAGCCCAGCACCTGGCCAAGAGCTACAAGAGCCGCCAGGTCGTGCGTGACGTCAGCCTGTCCATCGACAGCGGCCAGATCGTCGGCCTGCTTGGCCCCAACGGCGCCGGCAAGACCACCTGCTTCTACATGATCGTCGGCCTGGTACAGGCCGATCAGGGCCGCGTGCTGATCGATGACCTCGACGTCAGCCACCAGCCGATGCACGGTCGCGCCAAGGCGGGCATCGGTTATCTGCCGCAAGAAGCGTCGATCTTCCGCAAACTGTCGGTGGCCGACAACATCATGGCCATCCTCGAGACCCGCAAGGAACTCGACAAGGCCGGTCGCCGCAAGGAACTGGAAAGCCTGCTGCAGGAGTTCCACATCAGCCACATCCGCGACAACCTCGGCATGAGCCTGTCCGGCGGCGAACGCCGCCGCGTGGAAATCGCCCGGGCACTGGCCACCAACCCGAAATTCATCCTGCTCGACGAACCTTTCGCCGGCGTGGACCCGATTTCGGTGGGCGACATCAAGCAGATCATCCACCACCTCAAGGCCAAGGGCATCGGCGTGCTGATCACCGACCACAACGTCCGTGAAACCCTGGATATCTGTGAAACCGCCTACATTGTCAACGATGGCCAACTGATCGCCGAAGGCGACGCTGAAACCATCCTGGCCAACGACCTGGTGAAGGAAGTGTATCTGGGGCATGAATTCCGTCTGTAAGCGTCGAGGTGTCCGGCGGGTCGCCCGAGCGCATGCCGCAATAAAAAATCAACCTTTTTTTATTGTTACAGCGCTCTAGGCAAACGCCGCGGTTTCGGGCATATAATTTGCTTATGTTTGGCGCTCCGGCGCCCTGTAGTGGATGGCGCATGTGCGCCGGCGAATAAGGTGTTAAGCCCCTGCCATGAAACCATCGCTAGTCTTGAGAATGGGCCAGCAGCTGACGATGACACCGCAGCTGCAACAGGCCATCCGCCTGCTCCAATTGTCGACCCTGGACCTGCAACAGGAAATCCAGGAGGCCCTGGAGTCAAATCCGATGCTCGAGCGCCAGGAAGAAGGCGACGACTTCGACAATTCCGACCCTCTGGCCGACAGCGCCGAACACAAACCCAACACCGAGATCCAGGAACCCTCTTACCAGGAAAGCGCCCCGACGGTCGATAACATCGAGGAAGGCGACTGGAACGAGCGCATTCCCAACGAACTGCCTGTCGACACCGCCTGGGAAGACGTCTACCAGACCAGCGCCAGCAGCCTGCCGAGCAACGATGACGACGAGTGGGATTTCACCACCCGCACATCGGCCGGCGAGAGCCTGCAAAGCCACCTGCTGTGGCAATTGAACCTGGCACCGATGTCCGACACCGATCGCTTGATTGCCGTGACCCTGATCGATTGCATCAACAACCAGGGTTATCTGGACGAGACCCTGGAGGAAATCCTCGAAGCCTTCGATCCGGAACTGGACATCGAACTGGACGAAATCGAAGCCGTCCTGCACCGCATCCAGCAATTCGAACCCGCCGGCATCGGTGCACGCAACCTGGGCGAATGCCTGCTGCTGCAATTGCGCCAGCTACCCGCCAAGACGCCTTGGCTGGCCGAAGCCAAGCGCCTGGTCACTGACTACATCGACTTGCTCGGCAGCCGCGACTACAGTCAACTGATGCGCCGCATGAAGCTCAAGGAAGATGAACTGCGCCAGGTGATCGAACTGGTCCAGAGCCTCAACCCGCGCCCAGGCTCGCAAATCGAATCGACCGAAGCCGAATACGTGGTTCCCGACGTGATCGTGCGCAAGGACAACGAACGCTGGCTGGTGGAGCTCAACCAGGAGTCGGTGCCTCGCCTGCGGGTCAACGCCCAGTATGCAGGCTTCGTTCGCCGTGCCGACACCAGCGCCGACAATACCTTCATGCGCAATCAGCTGCAGGAAGCCCGCTGGTTCATCAAGAGCCTGCAAAGCCGTAACGAAACCCTGATGAAAGTGGCCACGCAGATCGTCGAGCATCAGCGCGGCTTCCTGGAGTACGGCGACGAAGCCATGAAACCATTGGTCCTGCATGACATCGCCGAAGCGGTCGGCATGCACGAGTCGACGATTTCGCGGGTGACCACGCAGAAATTCATGCATACCCCTCGGGGCATCTATGAACTGAAATACTTTTTCTCCAGCCACGTCAGCACCTCCGAGGGCGGAGAATGCTCGTCCACGGCGATTCGCGCGATCATCAAAAAACTGGTGGCTGCGGAAAATCAGAAAAAGCCGTTGAGTGACAGCAAGATCGCTGGTTTACTGGAGGCACAAGGCATTCAGGTGGCTCGCCGCACCGTCGCCAAGTACCGCGAATCCCTGGGGATCGCGCCTTCGAGCGAACGCAAGCGGTTGATGTAGGGCCACGCCACAGCGTTCCAGTGGCAGATCATCTGGATCTGCCGCTTTATGCACTGGCAACGAAGGAGAAGCTGTATGCAAGTCAACATCAGTGGACACCAACTGGAAGTGACCGAACCTCTTCGCTCCTACATCGGCGAAAAACTCGAACGATTGGAGCGACATTTCGACAAGATCACCAACGTGCAGGTCACGATGACGGTCGAAAAGCTGAAGCAGAAAATCGAAGCCACGCTGCATATTCCCGGCAATGAAGTGGTCGCCAACGCGGAACATACCGATATGTACGCGGCAATTGACGCACTGACCGACAAGCTGGATAAACAACTCAAAAAGCATAAGGAAAAGACCCAGAGCCTCCTCCAGGGCGCTACGGGTCGTTAACACTCCCAACCCATGATCCGACTTGAAAGCATCCTGACCCCCGGCCGTTCCCTGGTGAACGTGCCGGGCGGCAGTAAAAAGAAAGCCCTCGAGCAAATTGCCAACCTCATCCATCGCGAAGTGCCGGATCTGGCCATGCAGGATGTCTTCGAGAGCCTGGTCGCCCGTGAAAAACTCGGCTCAACCGGTTTTGGTAACGGCATTGCCATCCCCCACTGCCGTCTCAAGGGCTGTGATGCGCCCATCAGTGCCTTGATGCATCTGGACGCCCCCATCGATTTCGACGCCATCGATGGCGCACCGGTTGACCTGTTGTTCGTGCTACTGGTCCCGGAAGCCGCTACCGATGCGCACCTGGAGCTGTTACGCCAGATCGCCAGCATGCTCGACCGCAAGGAAGTGCGCGAAAAACTGCGCAGCGCCCCGAGCAATGAAGCCTTGTATCAGGTTGTCCTGGACGAGCAAAACGGTCATTAATCATGCGCTTGATCATCGTCAGCGGTCGTTCCGGCTCAGGCAAAAGTACCGCCCTCGACGTCCTCGAGGACAACGGCTACTACTGCATTGATAACCTGCCTGCCGGGTTGCTGCCCGAACTGGCCGAGCGAGCGCTGATACATACCGAGCTGGCACAACCGCTGGTTGCCGTATCCATCGATGCTCGCAACCTGCCAAGTCACCTGTCGCGGTTCCCCGAGTTGCTGGCAGACGTGCGCAGTCGCCACATCCAGTGCGATGTCCTGTACCTGGATGCCGACGAAGAAACCCTGCTCAAACGCTTCTCGGAAACCCGTCGGCGTCACCCGCTGAGCAATGCCAACCGCTCACTGGCCGAAGCGATCAACGACGAGACCACCCTGCTCGGCCCGATTGCCGACCTTGCCGATCTCAAGCTCAACACCACCAGCCTGAATTTGTATCAACTGCGCGATACCATCAAGCTGCGCCTGCTGAACCAGCCGGAACCCGGTACGGCATTCCTCGTGGAGTCGTTCGGGTTCAAGCGTGGCATGCCGGTCGACGCCGACCTGGTATTCGATGTGCGCTGCCTGCCCAATCCTTACTGGAAGCCGGAACTGCGCGAGCAGTCCGGGCTCGACCAACCGGTGGCCGATTACCTGGCGGCACAACCTGATGTCGAGGAAATGTTCCAGGACATTTCTACTTACTTGCTCAAATGGCTGCCACGCTTTGCCGCCAGCAACCGTGCCTATGTCACCATTGCCATTGGCTGTACCGGCGGCCATCACCGCTCCGTTTACCTGACTGAACGTCTTGGCCAGGTCCTGCAGCAATCCCTGAAGAATGTCCAGGTTCGCCACCGCGACCTCAGCTAAAGGATTCACACCGCGATGCCTGCTCTGGAAATCGAAATCATCAACAAGCTGGGCCTACATGCCCGCGCTTCGGCAAAATTCGTTGGGATCGCCGGTCAATTCAAGGATTGCACGATCAGGGTAGGACGCACGCCAGAATCCACCGTCGACGGCAAAAGCATCATGGCGATGATGATGCTGGCCGCCGGCAAGGGCACCAAAATTTATCTGAGCACGGAAGGCGAACAGGAACAGGAAGCGCTGGATGCGCTGGTGACGTTGATCAACAACTACTTCGACGAAGGCGAGTAAAGAAAAAAAGGCGCGACACCCGATGGGTGGCGCGCCTTTTTGTATAGCGGTCGGGGCTTAGCTGCCCGCCACCGTCATCCGCTCAATCAACACCGAACCCGTGCGAATGTTGCTGCGCAGTTCGAGGTCATTCCCCACGGCAACGATCTGCTTGAACATGTCACGCATGTTGCCGGCGATGGTCACTTCCTGGACCGCGAACTGGATTTCGCCGTTCTCGACCCAGTAACCCGCCGCGCCACGGGAGTAATCACCGGTGACCATGTTCAGGCCCTGGCCCATCAATTCGGTGACCAGCAGACCACGCCCCATGCGACGCAGCAGGGCAGTCTGGTCCTCATCACCGTGGGTGACGAACAGGTTGTGCACGCCACCCGCATTGGCGGTGCTCGGCATACCAAGCTTGCGACCTGAGTACGTGCCGAGTATGTAGGACACCAACTCGCCTTTTTCGACGAATGGTTTGGCGTAGGTTGCCAGGCCATCGCCATCGAACCCCGCACTACCCATGGCCTGCATCAAATGCGGACGCTCGTCGATGGTCAACCATTCCGGGAACAGCTTCTGCCCCAGCGTACCTTCGAGGAACGAGGATTTACGGTACAAGCTACCGCCGGAAATCGCCGACAGGAAACTGCCGAACAACCCGCCGGCCAGCTCCGCGGAAAACAGCACCGGCACTTCGCAGGTCGGCACCGGACGCGCGCCCAGACGGCTTGCCGCGCGTTGCGCAGCACGTTGGCCGATGCTGACCGGATCAGCCAGCAGATTGCCCTGGCGGTTCACGTCGTACCAGTAATCGCGCTGCATCTGGCCATCAGCCTCGGCGATCATGACGCAACTCAAGCTGTGCCGGGTCGACGCATAACCGCCAACAAACCCGTGGCTGTTGCCGTAGACGCGGCAGCCCTGATGCGTGCTCAGGGTGGTGCCATCGGCGTTCTTGATCCGGCTGTCGGCGGCAAACGCTGCGGCCTCACAGGCCAGAGCCTGCTCGATCGCTTGTTCCGGGGTGATGTCCCATTGGTGGAACAGGTCGAAGTCCTGAACATCCCTGGCCATCAGCGCGGCATCTGCCAGGCCCGAGGCTTCGTCTTCCGAGGTGTGCCTGGCAATCGCCAGGGCAGCGGCAACGGTTTCGCGAATCGCCTCCGGCCCACTGGCCGAGGTGCTGGCCGAGCCCTTGCGCTGACCGACGTACAAGGTGATGCCAAAACCCTGATCGCGGTTGAATTCGACGGTTTCGACTTCACGCTGGCGAACTGTGGTCGACAGGCCTTGCTCCAGGGACACCGCCACTTCACAGGCACTGGCTCCCTGTCGCTTGGCTTCAGCGATGATCTGCTCGACTTGTTCTTGCAGTGCCGGCAACGCTTGTGGGCCGACGCTTTCAACTGCACTCATGCTGTTCTCCACTCAAATTCTGCTTTCGGTAACGGTCATCGAGCGACCGGGCCGGACAAGCGGCCCCCGACTGGTTATCATGGCGGCGTTTCTTTGCGGACGGCCACCATGGTTGATTCTTACGACGACTCCCTCGATACGGGAGAAAAAAGCAAATCCCAGGTTAAACGCGAGCTGCATGCTCTGGTTGACCTCGGCGAGCGCCTTACAACGCTCAAGCCTGACTTGCTGGCAAAATTGCCGTTGACCGACGCCATGCGTCGGGCTCTGGCCGATGCGCCCAAGCACACCGCGAACATCGCGCGTAAACGGCACCTTCAGTTCATCGGCAAACTGATGCGCGATCAGGACACTGACGCGATTCTGGTATTGCTCGATCAACTCGATGCCTCCACTCGCCAGTACAACGAACGCTTCCATAACCTGGAACGTTGGCGCGATCGCCTGATCGCCGGCGACGATGCCGTACTGGAAAAATTCGTCGTCGACTACCCGGACGCGGACCGCCAGCAATTGCGTTCCCTGATCCGTCAGGCCCAGCACGAGGTTGCGCAAAACAAGCCTCCTGCTTCGAGCCGTAAAATCTTCAAGTACATCCGAGAGCTGGACGAGACTCAACGCGGTCTGCGTTAAGTAACGTCCTGTAGGAGCTGCCGCAGGCTGCGATCTTTGCTTTTTCAAAGATCAAAAGATCGCAGCCTGCGGCAGCTCCTACAGCTGTCATCTTACGCGCCCGTGCCACCCACGGTGATCGCATCAATCTTCAGCGTTGGCTGGCCGACACCCACCGGCACCGACTGCCCATCCTTGCCACACGTCCCCACACCGCTGTCCAGTGCCAGGTCGTTGCCGACCATCGACACCTTGCTCATGGCCTCCGGGCCGTTGCCGATCAACGTCGCGCCTTTGACCGGGGCGGTGATCTTGCCGTCTTCGATCAGGTACGCCTCGCTGGTGGAGAACACGAACTTGCCGCTGGTGATGTCCACCTGACCGCCGCCGAGGTTGGCGCAGTAGATGCCCTTCTTCACCGACGCGATGATCTCCGCCGGGTCGCTTTCACCGGCGAGCATGTAGGTGTTGGTCATGCGCGGCATCGGCAGGTGCGCGTAGGATTCGCGACGGCCGTTACCGGTGCGGGCCACGCCCATCAGGCGGGCGTTGAGCTTGTCCTGCATGTAGCCCTTGAGTACGCCGTTTTCGATCAGCGTGGTGCACTCGGTCGGCGTACCTTCGTCATCAACGCTCAAGGAACCACGACGACCGGCCAGGGTGCCGTCATCGACGATGGTGCACAGCTTGGAGGCAACCATCTCGCCCATGCGCCCGCTGTAAGCCGAGCTGCCCTTGCGGTTGAAGTCGCCTTCCAGACCGTGACCGACCGCTTCGTGCAGCAGCACGCCCGACCAGCCGGAACCCAGCACCACCGGCAAGGTGCCGGCCGGCGCCGGAATGGCTTCCAGATTGACCAACGCCTGGCGCAGCGCTTCACGGGCATAGCTCATGGCGCGGTCTTCACCAAGGAAATAACGGTAATCGGTACGCCCGCCACCGCCGTGGCCGCCGCGCTCGCGACGGCCGTTCTGTTCGACGATCACGCTGACGTTGAAGCGCACCAGTGGCCGTACATCCGCCGCCAGACCGCCATCGGTGGACGCCACCAGTATCCGCTCCCATACACCGGCCATGCTCACGGTGACTTGCTGGATACGCGGGTCAAGGGCGCGCGTGGCGGCATCGATGCGCTTGAGCAGATCGACTTTCTCGGCACGGGTCAGCACTTCCAGCGGATTGTCCGGCCCGTACAACTGCGCCACATCCTGAGTGGTGAAAGCTTGCACGGTGCCATTCTGCCCGGCCCGGGAGATCGAACGGGCGGCACGGGCCGCCGCGCCCAGGGCTTCCAGGGTGATGGCATTGCTGTAGGCAAACCCGGTCTTCTCACCGGACTGCGCGCGAACGCCAACCCCTTGGTCGAGGTTGAAGCTGCCTTCCTTGACGATGCCATCTTCCAGCGCCCAGGACTCGGAAATCTGCCCCTGGAAATACAGGTCGGCGGCGTCGATGCCGGGGCCGGCCAGGTCGCCGAGCACACCTTGCAGGCTTTCGATCGTTACGCCACCGGGTGCCAGGAGGTGTTCACTGACTGAGGACAACAACTCGCTCATATGCTTTACGCCTTAAATTCATCGTTCTGAGGCAGGCCGCTGGGCGCCCTGCGAGAAAAAGCGCCGGTGACTGGACACCGGCATCCGCGCCCTTATGGACGCCTGTTCGCTGCTATCGCGTTCGGCCAGCAGCACGGCCTCGCCTTGATCCTGTTGTGCCAGCACCCGTCCCCATGGGTCGACAATTGCCGCGTGCCCCCAGGTCTCCCTCGGCCCCGGATGCGTGCCGCCCTGGGCAGCCGCGAGTACATAACACTGGGTCTCGATGGCTCGCGCACGAATCAGCACATCCCAATGTGCAGCACCGGTCACGGCAGTAAAGGCCGACGGAGCGGTAATCAGCTGCGCACCGGCAGCACGCAGTTCGCTGTACAGCTCCGGGAAGCGCAGGTCATAACAGACCGTCAGGCCGACTCGCCCGACCGGTGTGTCCGCAACCACCACGCCACTGCCATAAGCATAGTCATCGGATTCGCGATAACGGCCGCGATTGTCCGCCACATCCACGTCAAACAGGTGCAGCTTGTCGTAACGCGCCACGGTCTGGCCTTGATCATCGACCAGCAACGAGCAGGCATGCACCTTGGCCGTCGGTTGATCCACCGGCGGCAACGGCAAGGTGCCGGCCACTATCCATAACTTGAGGTCGCGGGCCGTCTGTTTCAACCAGGGCAGGATCGGACCTTCGCCCAGCGCCTCGGCGCGACCGATGTCGGCGATGTCGCGCCGGCCCATGGCGGCGAAGTTTTCCGGCAGCACGGCCAATTTCGCACCACCAGCGGCCGATTGTTCCAGCAACTGACGCGCCCGGGCCAGATTGGCCGGCACATCACTCTGGCTGACCATTTGAATCACCGCTACGGGCATGGCCTTTCCTTCTCTGGAAATCAACACATACCTGTAGGGCTGCCGCAGGCTGCGATCTTTTGATGTTGCTTTTAAGATCAAGATCAAAAGATCGCAGCCTGCGGCAGCTCCTACAGGGGAGTTACGGCCATGCTACTCCATAGGTTTGGAGGATGGCGTCAAAAAGCCTTGTCGAAGGTGATTTTCGGTTCCTTCCACGGCCCCTTGACGGTGTACTTCACGCTGGCAAAGCGCGACACACGATCACCGATCAACTTGTCGATCAGGAACAGCGCGCCGCCGATCGCCGGTGCACCGACGATCAGGGCGGCAATTGGCAGGTTGTTGGTCACCGGCAAGGTCACCAACAGTTTCGCATCGATCTGATCGGCCACCATGTTCAAGGTGCCGTCAAGCTCGATGGTGCTCGACGGGCCAGTCAGGCGGATAGGCTCGCGGGTCACGTACACGCCGTTGGTCGCCACCAGAAGGCCCTTGACCCGGTCATAGCTCAGGCCTTTGCCGAACAGGTCGGAGAAGTCCAGGCGCAAGCGGCGGCCAATGGAGTTGAAGTTGAGCAGGCCAAATACCCGCAACGCCTGGGCACTGCCTTCAACCTCGACAAACTGGCCTTCATTGAGCGACGCATCGAGGGTGCCGGAGAAACGCTTGGTAGCCAGCCATGCCGGCGAACCGGGCCAGCGTCCATCGACATCCATGTGAAACTCCTGGCTGGTGACGCTCGGCGCAAAGCCCCAGCCCTTGAGCACATCCGCCAGGTTTTTGCCGCTGATCCGCCCCTTGTACCAGCTTGTGCTGGCGCCGGGCGCGCCTTCCCAACCACCGCTGCCTTGCAACAGGATGCCCTTGAGGCCCATGTCCAGCGAGTTGAGCGCAATACCCTTGGCTGTCGGACGCACCTTCAGCGACCAGGCGCCGACCAGGTCGTTGCCCTGGAACAGCTGATTGATGGTGATATCCAGTGCAGGGATCTTTTTCGGGTCCACCGAGGCCAGCGGATCCGGCGAGTTTTCGTCGGCCAGGACCTTAGGGTCAGGTGCGGGAAGACGCACGGTTTGCAGGTTGATCACCATCGGCGCGACTTTGGCATCGGGGATGCTGGCAGTGCCCTTGACCTGCTGACTGTCGAGTTGCAAGGCCCATGCGGACGGTTTGCGCGTCAACTGCACCGCGGCCTGATCCAGCGTGGTGCCGAAGGCGCTGAGCTTGCCGACCTTGATGTCGGCACCACTGAGCAACTGCTTGGCATTGCCACCCGGGTCCTGCCCGGCATATTTGTTCAGCAGATCCTGCCACGGGCCGACATCCAGTTCCGACAGTACACCGCGTACCCGCAGGCCTTTGGCACCTGGCAGAACGGCATTGCCGCTGCCCAGAAATAGCTCACCACGACCTTCGGCAAAATTGTCTTTTGGTGCGGCAAACGTGAAGTTCGCCAATTCACCGTAGTTCACCCAGTAGCGCCGTTCCGGCCCCTGCAAGGTCATGCGGAACGTCGTATCGCGCCCCGCATCGGCAGCCATCCCGAAGGGCGCCGGCAAATCAACCGCAACGCCTTTGAGATTGGAGCGGACCATCAACTGACTGTCGGCACCATCCAGGGTCAGTTGCAGTTGATACGGGATTACGCCGCTCACTGGCAACGGCTGGGTCACGCTCAGCCAGTCGGTGAGTTTCTTGACTTCGACCTGCCCGGAAGCGGTGACCCGGGTGTTGAGCTTGCCCTCGCGACCCTCGGCGAAAATTTGCGCAGTTACCGGTTTATCGAAGGCGCGCGCGCTGATGTTCTGCCCACTCAACCCTTTGCTGCTGTCGAAACGGAAGTCACCTTTGAGCTGAGTCAGCTCGAGGGGGGGCTCGGGCAGTTTCAGACGGGCCTTTGCCGTTTTGAAGTCAACCAGGATCTTCGGCTGCTCGTCCTTGGCCAGCGGAATATCCAGCTTCAGCTTGCCTTGCAGATCGCCCTCACCTTCCCAACCAGCGAAAGTCTCGGCGGTGCCTATCGGCGCTTCCTTGAGAATTTTCAGACCATCGCCCAATCCGCCGGCGAACGCGCCGTCGAGAAACAGATGACTGTTCTGCCCGGCTGGCACGTGGGGAATATTGACGTAGATGTCGCGGACCTGGGTGTCGAGCAACTGCCCCTTGCTGGCCAGAATCCGCACGCCACTGTCTTCAACGAACACATCACCCGTGACCTTGCTGACATGCGGCCAGCCAGGCTGAAACGCCAGCTCGGCATCGTGGACCTTGAAAAACAGGCTGATGCTGCGGGCCGTTTCCGCCGCGCCATGGTTCAACGAGCCTTGGTACTGGAAGAAACCCTGATCCACCGCACCTTTGAGAATCGCCGTACGCAGCCATTCATCCAACGCCGGGCTGAGGACGGTCGGCAGGTACTTGGCGGTGTAGCGACCGTCGCCGTCCACCAGACCGACCCGCAGGTCCATGTAGTCTTCCTGGGTGTCATCGAAAAACAGGCGGATCAGGAAGTCGCCGGCAATCTTGCCTTCCTCGCCCAGCACCTTCAGGTACGGCGCGATCAGGGTGAAACTTTCCTTATCGAGCTTCCAGGTCAAGGTTGCGTTGGCCTGGATGTACTGCCACGGCTTGGCGAAAATGGGGTCCAGGTGCAGCATGAAATCCTTGCTGTCCATGCGCAACTCGCCATGGCCAAGGTCCCCGCTGATGCTGCCCGTGACATTGCGCGCCGCTGGTGCGCCGTGATACGCGTCAAAGCCGACCTGATCAAGGTTGGCCGCGAAGCTGAACCTGCTGTCGTCGGTGGCATTGGGCTTCACGTCGATCAGGACGTTGCGCAGTCCACCGGTGACTTTGAGACGCTCGACCATCGTGGCGACACCTTCCGGCAATGGCGCCAGGGCATTGAGCAACGGTGTGAGTGACGTAAGGTCGAGACGGTCGGCTTGCACGTGCCAGAGATCCTGCGCCCTGTCCGAAGCCGCGGTCTGCTTGAATTGCAGACGTGATTCCCAACGGGTCTCGCCAAGGTTCATGGCCAGGGAATCCACCGTTACCAGCATGCCCTCGGCGCTACGCTGGAAGTAACCATTAAGCGCCAGGTTGTGGATCTGGATCGGCTTGCGCTCGGCATAGGCACCCTTGATTTGCGGTGCATTCAAACGGATGGCGGCACTTTGCAACGCACCCTTGCCCCAGGTCGCCCACAGCTCGCCACCGGCCTTGATCTCGGAGAAATTCCATTGCTGGGTCAGGGTTTCGGGCAACCATTTCGACCAGTCGCTTTGCGGCAAGCTCACATAGACTTGCGCCTCGCCTTCCTTCCACTGGCTGGCACGAATGCGGCTACGCACACTCAAGGCCAATGGCTGGCCATCGGGCAGGGTCAAGCGGGCATCGAGTCGCTGGCGGGATGCGCCGGTTTTCAGAGTCAAGCCGACGTACGTCAGGGTCAGCGGCGATTCTCCCCACGGCTGCAAAGTGACCTGGCTGTCGAGTACCGACAGCTGCCGGATCATTTGCATGCGATTGAGCAACTGCTCCGGGTCGAGGGGCTGATCGTCCTTGACCGGCAAACCTTCCAGCGCCCACTCGCCGTCATCGCCTTGCTTGAGGCTGATCTTCAGGCCATTAAGCTCCAGATTGGTGATACGCACGTCACGTGCCAGCAGACTGGCCCACAGGTCCGGGACAGCTTGTACGTGCTCCAGGTGCAGGGCGTTGGCACCCTCGCCTACTGTCACGTCGTGAGCCGACAAGATGGGCGCGAAGCCACTCCAGCTGCCTTTCAGCTCGCCGATTTGCAGGGGCATGCCCAAGGCCTCGCTGGCCTTGGTTTCGACTTCGGCACGGTACTCGGCCACCAACGGCGCCAGTTCCCGGCCAAGGCTGACGTACAACGCCATCAACACCAAAACCAACGCGCACAGGCCCAGACCCCAGCGGGTCAGCGCGGCCAATATGCGTGTCAGACGCTCCATGTCAGTTGGCTCCCATGGCAAAAGTTTTGCAGAAAGCTGAGGCCAGCCGTTCAGGAAAATTCAAGACGCAGCAGTTCAGAGCAGCACGACGTCGTATTGTTCCTGGGAATACATGGTTTCGACCTGGAACCTGATGGTGCGCCCGATGAAAACTTCAAGTTCGGCGACGTTACCCGACTCCTCATCGAGCAGGCGGTCGACGACTCGCTGGTTCGCCAATACACGATAGCCTTCCGCCTGATAGGCGCGAGCCTCACGGAGAATTTCGCGGAAGATTTCGTAGCAAATGGTTTCCGGAGTTTTCAGCTTGCCGCGCCCCTGGCAACTGGTGCACGGCTCGCACAGGACCTGTTCGAGGCTTTCGCGGGTGCGCTTGCGGGTCATCTGTACCAGGCCCAACTCGGTGATGCCGATAATGTTGGTCTTGGCGTGGTCGCGCTCCAGTTGCTTCTCGAGCGTGCGCAGCACCTGGCGCTGGTGCTCTTCATCTTCCATGTCGATGAAGTCGATGATGATGATCCCGCCCAGGTTGCGCAGCCTCAGCTGACGGGCAATGGCGGTCGCCGCTTCGAGGTTGGTCTTGAAGATGGTTTCTTCGAGATTGCGATGCCCGACGAACGCCCCGGTGTTGACGTCGATGGTGCTCATGGCTTCCGCCGGGTCGACCACCAGGTAACCGCCGGACTTCAACGGGACTTTGCGCTCAAGGGCCTTCTGGATTTCATCTTCGACACCGTACAGGTCGAAAATCGGTCGTTCGCCCGGATAATGCTCCAGACGATCGGCAATCTCTGGCATCAGTTCGGCAACGAACTGCGTGGTTTTCTGGAAGGTTTCCCGGGAATCTATGCGAATTTTCTCGATCTTCGGGCTTACCAGGTCGCGTAGCGTGCGCAGCGCCAGGCCGAGATCTTCATAGATCACACTCGGTGCGCTGATGGTCTTGATCTGCTCGCTGATCTGGTCCCATAGCCTGCGCAGATAACGTATGTCCATGAGGATTTCATCGGCCCCGGCGCCTTCGGCTGCCGTGCGCAGGATGAACCCGCCCGCTTCCTTGATGCCTTCTTTGGCCACGCAATCGGTGACCACTTGCTTGAGGCGTTCACGCTCGGCTTCGTCTTCGATTTTCAGCGAAATACCGACGTGAGCGGTGCGCGGCATGTACACCAGATAACGCGAAGGGATCGATAGCTGCGTCGTCAGGCGCGCACCTTTGGAGCCGATGGGGTCCTTGGTGACTTGCACCACCAGGCTCTGGCCTTCGTGCACCAGCGCACTGATGCTCTCGACTGCCGGCCCTTCACGCAGGGAGATCTCCGACGCATGAATGAACGCGGCGCGGTCCAGGCCGATATCGACGAACGCCGCCTGCATGCCGGGCAATACCCGTACGACCTTACCTTTGTAGATGTTGCCGACGATCCCGCGTTTTTGCGTGCGCTCGACATGAACTTCTTGCAGGACACCGTTTTCGACCACCGCCACGCGCGATTCCATCGGCGTGATGTTGATCAGGATCTCTTCACTCATGGCAGGGTCTCGTTCAGGCATGTTCACGATAATGGCCGGGTACGACGCTTAGCGCGCGTTATTATTTTGCCAACAGGGTATGCCGAAATGGCCGAGCAGTTCCGCTGTTTCGCACAGCGGCAGTCCAACCACCGCCGAGTAACTTCCAGTGAGCTCGGCGACAAACACCGCGCCCAGTCCTTGAATGCCGTAGCCACCGGCCTTGTCCCGGGGTTCGCCGCTGGCCCAGTAGGCGGCCGCCTCATCGCGACCGATAGGGCGGAAACGTACCAGACTGCGCACCAATCGGGACTCGCAGCGCTCGCCGTCAAGCACGGCAATTGCCGTCAGCACTTCATGCTCTTGTCCTGCCAACATCATAAGCATGGCGCAAGCGTCAGCTTCATCAACCGGCTTGCCGAGAATTTTCCCGTTCAGCACGACAGCGGTGTCGGCGCCCAGCACGCAAAAATCCACATCGGACACGACCGCACCGCGCCCGGCTTCCGCCTTGCCACGCGCGAGGCGTTCGACATAGGCCGAGGGGGATTCGTGACTTGAAGGGGTTTCATCGATGTCTGCACTGATGGCGCAAAACGGCACGCCGATCTGCGTGAGCAGTTCACGCCGACGCGGCGAGCCAGAGGCGAGGTACAACCGTTTCATCAAGACCTCTCCCTGTCTGAATACGTGAGCGAATCAGTTGATTTTGTAGCGTCGACGCAATCCGCGCAAACCGTAGCTGACCCAAGGCCAGAGCAACGCGCTGACCAGTGCCGGCAATACCAGCGCCAGGGTCGGTTGACGGTTGCCGGTCAGGGCGCTGAGCCATAGTTGTACCAACTGGGCGAGGCCGAAGATCACCAGGATCACCAGGCTCTGCTGCCACATCGGGAACATTCGCAGGCGTTGTTGCAGTGCCAGCACCAGGTAGGTGATGAGCGTCAGGATCAACGCATTCTGACCCAGCAGCGTGCCGTACAGCACGTCCTCGGCCAGGCCCAGGCACCATGCGGTGACCATCCCGACTTTCTGCGGTAGTGCCAACGCCCAGAACGCCAGCAGCAAGGCCAGCCACAGGGGGCGCAGGATTTCCATGAATTGCGGCAGCGGCGATACGCTGAGCAACATGCCGATGGCGAATGTCAGCCAGACGATCCAGCCGTTTCGGGAAGCTGTAACACCGACCATTATTCTCGTCCCCCAGTGGTAGCCGGCGCGGAGACAGGCGGTTTGGCAGCAGGCTTGACGACAGCGGGTTGCGCCGCCGGTGGCTTGGCGGGTGCAGTCGCGGTTGGTTTGGCCGGGGTCGTGGCAGCCGGCGTGGCCGCTGGAGACGCCGGAGCAGCGGGAGCGGGAGCGGCAACAGCCGCCGGGACAATCGCTGGCTTCGGTACGGTCGCCGGAATGATCGGCCCACCGCCCTGCGCATCCAGGCTTTCCTGGGCCTGGGCAGCATCGTTGGCGCGTTCTTCGGCAGTCCGGGTGTCGCTGAACACCAGCAGCAGGTAACGGCTGCGGTTCAAGGCAGCGGTCGGTACGGCGCGAACAATGGCGAACGGCTGGCCGGAGTCGTGGATCACTTCCTTGACCGTCGCCACCGGGTAACCTGCCGGGAAGCGCTGGCCGAGGCCGGAACTGACCAACAGGTCGCCTTCCTTGATATCGGCGGTATCGGCCACGTGACGCAGCTCAAGGCGCTCCGGGTTGCCGGTACCGCTGGCAATGGCGCGCAGACCGTTGCGGTTGACCTGCACCGGAATGCTGTGGGTGGAATCGGTCAGCAGCAGGACCCGGGAGGTGTAGGGCATCAACTCGACCACCTGGCCCATCAGGCCGCGGGCATCGAGTACCGGCTGACCGAGCACCACGCCGTCGCGCTCACCCTTGTTGATGATGATGCGATGGGTGAACGGGTTGGGGTCCATGCCGATCAATTCGGCCACTTCGACCTTTTCGTTGACCAGCGCCGAAGAGTTGAGCAACTCGCGCAGCCGAACGTTCTGCTCGGTCAGGGAGGCAAGCTTTTGCATGCGTCCCTGCAACAGCAGGTTTTCGCTCTTGAGTTTTTCGTTTTCGGCGACCAGTTCGGTGCGGCTGCCAAACTGGCTGGCCACACCCTGCCATAGCCGCTGCGGCAGGTCGGTGATCCAGTAAGACTGCATCAGCACCAGCGACATCTGGCTACGCACTGGCTTGAACAGTGTGAAGCGGGCATCGACGACCATCAGCGCGACCGACAGCACGACCAGCACCAACAAGCGCACGCCCAGTGAGGGACCCTTGGTGAAAAGCGGTTTAATAAGCCGCTCCTCCCAGGCAAATGTTCTCTTTATTCATACGGCTTCAAACCGGCCTGGATGCAGACGACAGAAGATAAACGCGAACAGGCAGCACTGCAAAGTGCCGCCTGCGCGCTCAACAGCATAGAGGCGATCCGGCGATTTATTCGCTGGAGAGCAGGTCCATGGTGTGTTTATCCATCATTTCCAATGCACGGCCACCGCCGCGAGCAACGCAGGTCAACGGGTCTTCGGCGACGATCACCGGCAGGCCGGTTTCCTGGGCCAGCAACTTGTCGAGGTCACGCAGCAAGGCGCCACCACCGGTCAACACCAGGCCACGCTCGGCGATGTCGGAAGCCAGTTCCGGCGGCGATTGCTCCAGGGCGCTTTTCACGGCCTGGACGATGGTCGCCAGCGACTCTTGCAGCGCTTCGAGCACTTCGTTGGAGTTCAGGGTGAATGCGCGTGGAACGCCTTCGGCCAGGTTGCGGCCACGAACGTCGACTTCGCGAACTTCGCCGCCCGGGTAGGCGGTACCGATTTCCTGCTTGATGCGTTCGGCAGTGGACTCACCGATCAGGCTGCCGTAGTTGCGACGCACATAAGTGATGATCGCTTCGTCGAAACGGTCGCCACCCACCCGTACGGATTCGGCGTAGACCACACCGTTCAGGGAGATCAGTGCGATTTCGGTGGTACCGCCACCGATATCCACGACCATCGAGCCGCGGGCTTCTTCAACCGGCAGGCCGGCACCGATCGCAGCAGCCATCGGCTCTTCGATCAGGAACACTTCACGGGCACCGGCACCGAGCGCCGATTCACGGATGGCGCGACGCTCAACCTGGGTGGACTTGCATGGAACGCAGATCAGCACACGAGGGCTAGGCTGCAGGAAGCTGTTTTCATGAACCTTGTTGATAAAATACTGCAGCATCTTTTCACAGACGCTGAAGTCGGCGATCACGCCGTCTTTCATCGGACGAATGGCAGCAATGTTGCCCGGCGTACGGCCCAACATGCGCTTCGCTTCGGTGCCGACAGCAACGACACTTTTCTGGTTACCGTGCGTCCGAATGGCCACAACCGATGGCTCATTCAGGACGATACCGCGCTCACGCACGTAAATAAGGGTGTTGGCAGTGCCCAGGTCAATGGAAAGATCGCTGGAAAACATGCCACGCAGTTTCTTGAACATGGGAAAGGGACCCTAGGCAACGCGTGGGTAAAAAAGTGCGGCAAACTCTAACAACGACAGGGATTTTGGGCAAGGCGCCAATATGTTAAATTGGCCGCTTTTCTGTGCACCAAACCCCACAATCGCGGCCATATGACCGTAGAAGTGCGGTAGTGTTCCGACAATCTAACACACGGACGCCGTCCGTCTTGTTTTCCACTGGAGAATCCCAATGGCGCTTGAACGCTCCGACGTGGAAAAAATCGCTCATCTGGCCTGCCTTGGCCTCAATGATGCCGATCTTCCACACATTACTTCGGCCCTCAACAGCATTCTCGGGCTGGTCGACGAAATGCAGGCGGTCAATACCGACGGTATCGAGCCGCTCGCCCACCCACTGGAAGCCAGCCAGCGCCTGCGTGCAGACGTCGTGACCGAGAGCAACAATCGCGAGGCCTACCAGTCCATCGCACCAGCGGTCGAAAACGGCCTGTACCTGGTTCCGAAAGTCATCGACTAAAGGGAAAGAGCCTGCAATGCATCAATTGACTCTGGCCGAGATCGCCCGCGGACTCGCCGATAAAAAGTTTTCCTCCGAAGAGCTGACCAAAGTCCTGCTGGCGCGCATCGCCCAGCTCGACCCGCAGCTCAACAGTTTCATCAGCCTCACCGAAGACCTCGCGCTGCAGCAGGCCAAAGCCGCTGACGCACGTCGGGCCAATGGTGAGAACGGTGCGCTACTTGGTGCGCCGATCGCCCACAAGGACCTGTTCTGCACCCAGGGCATCCGCACCAGCTGCGGCTCGAAAATGCTCGACAACTTCAAGGCTCCGTACGACGCCACCGTCGTCGCCAAGCTGGCCGCTGCCGGGGCCGTGACCCTGGGCAAGACCAACATGGACGAATTCGCCATGGGCTCGGCCAACGAGTCGAGCTACTACGGCGCGGTGAAAAACCCGTGGAACCTGGAACACGTGCCGGGCGGTTCGTCCGGTGGCTCGGCCGCCGCGGTTGCCGCTCGTCTGTTGCCAGCCGCTACCGGCACCGACACGGGTGGCTCCATTCGTCAGCCCGCTGCATTGACCAACCTGACCGGCCTGAAACCGACATACGGGCGCGTTTCACGCTGGGGCATGATCGCCTATGCCTCCAGCCTCGATCAGGGCGGTCCGCTGGCGCGCACTGCCGAAGACTGCGCAATATTGTTGCAAGGTATGGCCGGCTTCGATCCGAACGACTCCACCAGCATTGATGAGCCCGTGCCGGATTACAGCGCCAGCCTCAACGGTTCGCTGCAAGGGCTGCGCATCGGCGTGCCGAAGGAGTACTTCAGCGCTGGTCTCGACCCGCGCATTGCCGACCTGGTCATGGCCAGCGTCGAAGAGCTGAAAAAGCTCGGCGCCGTGGTCAAGGAAATCAGCCTGCCGAACATGCAGCACGCGATTCCTGCGTACTACGTGATCGCCCCGGCGGAAGCCTCTTCCAACCTGTCGCGTTTCGACGGCGTGCGTTTCGGCTATCGCTGCGAAGACCCGAAAAACCTGGAAGACCTGTACAAGCGCTCTCGTGGCGAAGGTTTCGGGACAGAAGTGCAGCGCCGGATCATGGTCGGTGCCTACGCCCTGTCCGCCGGTTACTACGACGCCTATTACCTGAAGGCGCAGAAGATTCGTCGCTTGATCAAGAACGACTTCATGGCGGCCTTCAATGAGGTCGACATCATCCTCGGCCCAACCACGCCGAACCCGGCCTGGAAGCTTGGCGCCAAGAACAGCGACCCGGTTGCTGCGTACCTGGAAGACGTCTACACCATCACTGCCAACCTCGCGGGTCTACCGGGCTTGTCCATGCCAGCAGGTTTTGTCGATGGTCTGCCGGTCGGCGTGCAACTGCTCGCCCCGTATTTCCAGGAAGGCCGCTTGCTCAACGTTGCGCACCAGTACCAGTTGAACACTGACTGGCACACCCGCACCCCAACCGGCTTCTGAGGAGACACACATGCAATGGGAAGTCGTGATCGGGCTGGAGATTCACACCCAGCTCACCACCCGGTCGAAAATCTTTTCCGGTAGTTCCACCACCTTCGGTTCCGAGCCTAACACCCAGGCCAGCCTGATCGACCTGGGCATGCCCGGCGTGCTGCCGGTGCTGAACCAGGAAGCGGTGCGCATGGCGGTGATGTTCGGTCTGGCGATTGACGCCGAGATCGGCCAGCACAACGTGTTCGCCCGTAAAAACTATTTCTACCCGGACCTGCCCAAGGGCTACCAGATCAGCCAGATGGAATTGCCGATCGTCGGCAAGGGCCACCTGGACATCGCCCTGGAAGACGGCACGGTCAAACGCGTCGGCATCACCCGCGCGCACCTGGAAGAAGACGCCGGTAAAAGCCTGCACGAAGAATTCAGCGGCGCCAGCGGCATCGACCTGAACCGTGCCGGCACGCCGTTGCTGGAAATCGTTTCCGAGCCGGACATGCGCAGCGCCAAGGAAGCCGTGGCTTACGTCAAGGCGATCCACGCCCTGGTGCGCTACCTGGGGATTTGCGACGGCAACATGGCCGAAGGCTCGCTGCGTTGCGACTGCAACGTGTCGATCCGTCCAAAAGGCCAAGTCGAGTTCGGTACGCGCTGCGAGATCAAGAACGTCAACTCGTTCCGCTTCATCGAGAAGGCGATCAACAGCGAAATCCAGCGTCAGATCGAGCTGATCGAAGACGGCGGCAAAGTGATCCAGCAGACCCGCCTGTACGATCCGAACAAGGACGAAACCCGTCCGATGCGCAGCAAAGAGGAAGCCAACGACTACCGTTACTTCCCCGATCCGGACCTGCTGCCCGTCGTGATCGAAAACACGTTCCTCGATGACGTGCGCGCCACCCTGCCTGAATTGCCACCGCAAAAGCGCGAACGTTTCCAGGAGCAGTTCGGTCTGTCGGTCTACGACGCCAGCGTGCTGGCCACCAGCCGCGAACAAGCCGATTATTTCGAGAAAGTCGCGAGCATCGGCGGTGACGCCAAGCTGGCAGCAAACTGGGTGATGGTCGAGTTGGGCAGCCTGCTCAACAAGCAAGGCCTGGACATCGAACAATCGCCGGTTTCCGCAGAGCTTCTGGGCGGCATGCTGCTGCGCATCAAGGACAACACCATCTCCGGCAAGATCGCCAAGGTGGTGTTTGAAGCGATGGCCAACGGCGAAGGCAGCGCGGACGAGATCATCGACAAGCGCGGCCTCAAGCAAGTGACTGACACCGGCGCGATCTCGGCGGTGCTGGACGAAATGCTTGCGGCCAATGCCGAGCAGGTCGAGCAATACCGCGCGGCAGACGAAGCCAAGCGCGGCAAGATGTTCGGCTTCTTCGTCGGCCAGGCCATGAAAGCCTCCAAAGGCAAGGCCAACCCGCAACAGGTCAACGAACTGCTAAAAAGCAAGCTCGAAGGCTGATGAGAATCGAGCCAGCACTCAACCCTGGCTCAACCCCCTGTGGGAGCGGGCCTTTGTGGCGAGGGGACTTGTCCCCGTTGGACTGCGCAGCAGTCCCAAAACCTGAGTTCTCGGTGTGTCAAATTCAACCGGAATTCATGGATTGGGGCCGCTTCGCGACCCAACGGGGACAAGTCCCCTCGCCACAAAAGCTCGCTCCCACATTTGTTTTTGGAAACCTTTGAATGATGCGTCTACTTGGCGCCTGCGCCCTGCTCTCTCTACTTGTCGGCTGCGCCAGCAACGACACCGTCGACCCGCACGGCTACGACAAAACCGGCGTTGCCTCCTATTACGGCGCCAAACACCAAGGCAAACGCACCGCCAGTGGCGAGCGTTTCAACAAGAATTCCCTGACCGCCGCCCATCGCCAGCTACCCTTCGGTACACGGGTGAAGGTCACCAACCTGAAAAACGACAGATCCTGCGTGGTACGCATCAACGACCGTGGCCCCCACACCCGTGGCCGCCTGATCGACCTGTCCCATGAAGCCGCCGAACGGCTGGGCATGCTCAAGAGCGGCACTGCGCGGGTTCGCGTGCAAGCCCTCGACTGACCGACGGAGCCCCGACCATTTTCGGACTAGCCAATTTACCCCTGATCAGCGTGATCGAATTGCTCAGCGGGCTGGTGCTGCTGATTGCCGGCGCCGAGCTGATGGTGCGCGCTGCCGTGCGCCTGGCAGCACGCCTGCATGTACGCCCACTGATCATCGGCCTGACCATCGTCGCCCTCGGCAGCAGCGCACCGCAGATGGCGGTCAGCCTGCAAGCCACCCTGGCGCACAACGCCGACATTGCCGTCGGCAGCGTGATCGGCAGTAGCATCTTCAACATCCTCGTGACCCTCGGGCTCTCCGCCCTGATCATACCGTTGCGGGTTTCCCGGCAACTGGTGCGCCTGGATATTCCCCTGATGATCGGCGCCAGCCTGCTGGTGTTCGTATTGGCCTGGAACGAAGATCTGACCCGTGTCGACGGTGTGATATTGCTGACGGCACTGCTGCTGTACCTGGCTTTGTTGCTGCGCCAGTCGCGGCATTCGGCACGTCCGGTATCAAGCCATGACCACAGCGGCGAAGCGCCATGGCTGCGCAGCCTGCTGATGATCCTCGCAGGCCTGGCGATGCTGGTGTACGCCGGGCATCTGCTGCTGGGTGCGGCGGTAGCGGTTGCCACCGACCTGGGGCTGTCGGAGCGAATCATCGGCCTGACCATCGTCGCCGTCGGCACCTCCCTCCCGGAGCTGGCCACTTCGCTGATCGCCGCCTTACGCGGTGAACGGGAGATTGCCGTGGGCAACGTGATTGGCAGCAATCTGTTCAACCTTCTGGGCGTGCTGGGTTTGACGGCGCTAATCGCGCCGTCGCCACTGTCGGTATCGCCTAACGCCCTGGATTTCGACTTGCCGGTGATGCTTGGCGTCGCGGCGTTGTGCCTGCCGGTGTTCTATTCCGGTTACCGGGTGACCCGCGCCGAAGGGCTGCTGTTTCTGGGCTTGTACCTGGCTTACGGCCTGCACGTGGTGTCGTTCACCACCGGCATGCCGCTGGCCGGCAAGCTTGAACACCTGATGCTGTTTTTCGTCCTGCCGGCGCTACTGGCGTTCTTGTTGTTCACGTCATTGCGCGCCTGGCGTCGCCAACACCAGTAAGAGGGAATTGCCATGACCGAGAATAAGAAAACCGGCGTTGAAGTACGTCGCCAAGTGATGGGCGACACCTTCGTCGACCGCGCACTGGGCAACGCTACCGAGTTCACCCAGCCGCTACAGGACTTCGTCAACGAACATGCCTGGGGCGGGGTCTGGAATCGCGAAGGCTTGCCGTTGAAAACCCGCAGCCTGATCACTCTCGCAGCGCTGACGGCGCTGAAGTGCCCGCAGGAATTGAAAGGCCACGTGCGCGGCGCGCTGAACAATGGCTGTACCGTGGAAGAGATACGAGAGGCGTTGCTGCATTGCGCGGTGTATGCCGGCGTGCCAGCGGCTATCGATGCGTTTCGCGCGGCGCAGGAAGTGATCGACAGCTATCAGAAGCCGGAGTGAACACTTCTCTTGGTAACGCTCGTGGCTAAACAGTTCACCCACATATTTCGACAATAAAAGGCGCCCTGCCAAACCTGTTCCCGCAAGCCTCTTTTCGACACACTGCGCCGACAAAAACCAGACGGGGAATGGTCGGTGCAGCTTCGCTGCGCTCAGGATTCGAGCCTTTCCCTGCACCACAAGGAAGGTTCCCATGGGATTGAACGCCAGGTTCTTATTGTCGAAATTAATGTTGTCCAGCCTGCTCGTCAGCAGCTCGATTCATGCCTCTGCCCAAGCGTGTTTCGAAGCCAGCGGTCAAGACTTCAGCGAAGTGCTCACCTGTTACAAGAAAGCCGAGGACGCCAACCCGCTGCTTTACACCGCCAAAGCGAGCACGATATTTCCCGGCGTGGAAAAACGCAGTTTCGAATTGTCCTCCCAGCAATGGTCGCCACTGGGTTTGGTCAGCCCGGCACAGTGGAAACACACGGTTGACATCTACATTCCGGAAAACGCCCTGCACAGCCAGGCGCTGCTGGTGGCCAACAACGGAACCGCCAACGCCGGGCAGACCAATGCCGACGAACCGACTGACTTTACCGAAGCGATGGCTCTTGAAGTGGCGGGTAAGACACGCACGATTGTCATTTCAGTCAGTAACGTTCCGAACCAGTACCTGACCTATGCCGACGACGGCATTGCGCGCACGGAAGACGCCAGCGTCGCCCACAGCTGGAAACTCTTTCTCGACGACCCTTACCAACGCCCGTTCATGTCAGTGCGCCTGCCCATGGTAGTGTCGATGGTCAAGGCCATGGACCTCGCGCAAAAGGAACTGCAACCCTGGGGGATAGACCGCTTCATTGCCAGTGGCGCATCGAAACGTGGCTGGACCGTTTGGCTGACAGCCATTGCCGATGAGAGGGTCAAGGCCATCGTGCCATTTGTCATCGACGTGCTGGGCACGGATAACGTCCTTGAACATACCTATCAAAGCTACGGCAAGAACTGGCCACTGGCATTTTTTGACTATCATCACGAAGGCATCACCCAACGGATAAAGACTGAAAACTTCGCCCGCCTGATGAAAATCGAAGACCCGCTGAACTACCTGCAGACCCGCTATGCCGAGCGCCTGGCAATCCCGAAATACATCGTCAACGCCAGCAGCGACGATTTCTTCCTGCCAGACAATGCGCGATTTTTCTTCGACCGACTTCCAGGTCCGAAAGCCTTGCGAGTCGCGCCCAATGCGAGTCACTACGGCATCAAACGGTTCATCGAGAACTCGCTGATACCCGTCATCAATCGCTGGCAACAGGACAAGCCCTTGCCGGTCATTTCAATGCACCCGGATCAGCAAACACAAAAGATTGGACTGCAGTTTTCCGAAGCACCGGTGCGGGTGATCCAGTGGACGGCGGCCAATCCGCAGGCCCGGGACTTTCGTCAGCCCTGTGGCATCCAGTACGAACCGCAAGAGCTGAGCCTCACCGACCCGCTCGACGGCGGCATGCAGATCGACACTCCAGAAAATGGCTGGAAAGCGACCTTTGTCGAAGCGATCTTTGCCGATGGCTTCGTCGTGACGACCCCGGTGCAGGTCATTCCGATGCGCTATCCGACACAGGCGCCTCCGGTAATCGAGCCGGCGTGCAAAACCCTGGCCGACGAAGAGCGGCGTTAGATCCAGCCACCCCACTGCAACAAAAAGATCCCGATGTTGGTGGTAATCGCCGCCATCAACGTGGTGATGACGATGATCGCCGCCGCCAGTTCATGATTGCCATTCGCTGCCCGGGCCATGACGAAACTGGCGGCGGCGGTCGGGCTGCCGAAGTACAGGAACAGAATCCCCAGCTCCGCACCGCGAAAGCCCCAGAGCCACGCACCCAGGGTCGCCAGAATTGGCAGGCCGAGCATTTTCACCAGGCTTGAACTGAGCGCCATCGAGCCACTTTTGCGCATCGCCGCCAGCGACAGCGTGCCGCCAATGCAGATCAACGCCAACGGCAAGGTGGTTTGCGCCAGATACTGGCCGGACGTCTCCAGCCATCCCGGCAGGCTGATTTTGAAATAAGCAAAGGGGGCCGCCGCAATCACGCTGATGATCAGCGGATTGCTGAACACGCTTTTGCAAATGCTCCACGGATCGGACTTGATCACCGGGCTGTACACCGCCAGGACAATAGTCGAAAGCGTGTTGTAGAACAGGATCACCAGCGCCGCCAGAATCGCCCCGAGGGAAATCCCGTAGTCGCCGTACATGCTCGCGGCCAGCGCCAGGCCGATCACTCCGTTGTTACCGCGAAAAGCACCCTGGGTGTAAATCCCCCGGTCTTCGCGCGGGCACCTGAAGATCGCCCAGCCCCAGGCGATGGCAAAGCACACCAGGGTCGCGAGGGAGAAGTAGATCAACAGTGCCGGTTGCAACGCGGCGTGCAAGTCGGCATGCAGGATGCCCAGAAATAGCAGCGCCGGCATGGTGACATTGAACACCAGGGCCGAGGCGGTGTGGATGAAGTTGTCGTTGATCCAGTCGATGCGCTTGAGCAACACCCCCAGAAACAGCATGGCGAACACCGGGGCGGTGATGTTCAAGGTTTCGAGGAAAATTGCCAGCATGCCGGAGAAGACCTTGAGGTGGGCGTCGTTAGGGGGCTAATAATAAGCCACTGAGGACGTCAGCGTCTGGAAGACCGTCATCGCGGGCAAGCCTTGCTCCTACAGAACGTTGTCGTACACATTTTCCGTGTACACCATAGATTCCGTAGGAGCAAGGCTTGCCCGCGATGCAGGCGACGCGGTCTCAGGTGATAGGCGCCGGGTTGAACAAGGTAATGTCGTTATGCAACTTGTGCCGCTCCGCCCAAGTCTGCTTCTTGCCACTGGCCACATCCAGGTAGTAGTGGAACAACTCCCAGCCGAGGTCTTCGATAGATGCCCGCCCGGTAGCGATTCGCCCGGCGTCGATGTCGATCAGGTCCGGCCAGCGCTGCGCCAGTTCGGTCCGGGTCGATACCTTCACCACCGGCGCCATGGCCAGCCCGTAAGGCGTGCCGCGGCCGGTGGTGAACACGTGCAGGTTCATTCCCGCCGCCAACTGCAGCGTCCCGCAGACAAAGTCACTGGCCGGGGTCGCACAGAAGATCAGGCCTTTTTCCTTGAACCGCTCGCCAGGGCCGAGCACGCCAGTGATAGCGCTGCTACCGGACTTGACGATCGAACCCAGGGACTTCTCGACAATGTTCGACAAACCGCCTTTCTTGTTGCCCGGCGTGGTATTGGCGCTGCGATCCGCCTCACCCTTGGCCAGGTAACGGTCGTACCAGTCCATTTCCCGCACCAGTTCCTGCGCGACTTCCTTGGTCTGCGCGCGGGAGGTCAGCAGGTAGATCGCATCGCGCACTTCGGTGACTTCGGAGAACATCACCGTCGCACCCGCACGCAGCAACAGGTCCGAGGCATAACCCAAGGCCGGGTTGGCGGTGATCCCGGAAAACGCATCACTGCCGCCACACTGCATGCCGAGGATCAGCTCCGACGCCGGTACGGTTTCCCGACGACGCTTATCGAGTTTCTTCAAGCGGGTCTCAGCCAGTTCCATGATCTGCTCGATCATCTCGGTAAAACCGTGGCTGGAATCCTGCAGGCGATACAGCCACGGCTCTGTCAAATCCACCGAGGCATCGTCCTCGTGCATCACCTGCCCGGCCTGCAATTTCTCGCAGCCCAGGCTGATCACCAGCGCTTCGCCACCCAGGTTCGGGTTGCGCGCCAGGTTGCGCACGGTGCGAATCGGGATGTAGGCGTCGGTGGCGGTGATCGCCACGCCACAGCCATAGCTGTGGGTCAGCGCCACCACGTCATCGACGTGCGGGTACTTGGGCAGCAGCTCGTCCTTGATGCGCTTGACCGCATGATCCAGCACACCGGTCACGCATTGCACCGTGGTAGTGATCCCAAGAATGTTGCGCGTGCCGACGGTACCGTCGGCGTTGCGATAACCCTCGAAGGTATAGCCCTCCAGCGGAGCCTGCGCGGCCGGCACTTCGGTGGACAGCGGCAAGCTGTCCAGCGGCGGCGCGGTCGGCATGCGCAGTTGATCTTCCTTGACCCAACTGCCACGGGGAATCGGCTGCAGGGCGTAGCCAATGACCTGCCCGTAACGAATCACCTGGCCACCCTCGGCAATGTCTTCCAGGGTGACCTTGTGGCTCTGTGGCACGAAGTCGACGGTGACCAGGCCATCGGAAAACTCGGTACCGGCCGGTACCCCCTGGTCATTGACCACGATCACCACGTTGTCCCGCTCGTGCAGGCGGATGTAACGCGGCGAGTCGGAATGTTCAATCAACTGCATGACGCCGCTCCTCAGGAATGCGCTTGAGACAATTTACCGGATGCTTCAGGACCGTTTACCGGCGGCTCTTTGAGCACCACACGCTTGATCGGACCGACGATGACCAGATAGCTGAACACCGCGACCAGTGCGTTGCAACCGACAAACACCAGCGCCCATTTGAACGAACCGGTGGAACTGATGATGTAACCGATGACGATCGGCGTGGTGATCGACGCCAGGTTGCCGAAGGTGTTGAACAAGCCACCGCTGAGACCGGCGATCTGCTTCGGCGAAGTATCGGACACCACGGCCCAACCCAATGCACCCACGCCTTTGCCGAAGAACGCCAGGGCCATGAAGCCCACGACCATCCATTCGACGTCCACGTAGTTGCAGGCCACGATGCTGCTGGACACCAGCAGGCCAGCGATGATCGGCGCCTTGCGGGCGAAGGTCAGGGAATGCCCCTTGCGCAGCAGGTAGTCGGAAATCACCCCGCCAAGCACGCCACCGATGAAGCCGCAGATCGCTGGCAACGAGGCGATGAAACCGGCCTTGAGGATGGTCATGCCACGTTCCTGCACCAGGTACACCGGGAACCAGGTCAGGAAGAAGTAAGTGATGCCGTTGATGCAGTATTGGCCGAGGTACACCCCCAACATCATGCGGTTGGTCAGCAACTGGCGGATGTAGTCCCACTTCGGACCGTCGTCCTTTTTGCCTTTGCCTTTGTCCTGGTCCATGTCGACCATACCGCCGTTGTCGGCGATGTGCTTGAACTCGGCGTCGTTGATCATCGGGTGCTGACGCGGGCTGTAGATCACCTTCAACCAGATGCCCGAGAAAATGATGCCGATCACGCCCATGACGATGAACACGTGCTGCCAGCCGAAGCTGTAGACGATCCAGCCCATCAGCGGTGCGAACAACACGGTGGCAAAGTATTGCGCCGAGTTGAAGATCGCCGAAGCGGTGCCGCGTTCAGCAGTCGGGAACCAGGCCGCGACGATGCGTGCGTTGCCGGGGAAGGACGGCGCTTCGGCCAGACCCACCAAAAAGCGCAGCATGAACAGCGCAACGACCGCCGTGGACATGCCGAACTCGCCGACATAACCCTGCAGAACGGTGAACAGCGACCAGGTGAAGATGCTCAGTGCATAGATTTTTTTCGAACCGAAACGGTCCAGCAGCCAGCCACCGGGAATTTGCCCGGCCACGTAGGCCCAACCGAATGCAGAGAAGATGTAGCCAAGGGTGACCGCGTCAATGCCGAGGTCTTTTTGCAGGCTGGAGCCGGCGATGGCGATGGTGGCGCGGTCGGCGTAGTTGATCGTGGTCACCAGAAACAGCATGAGCAGGATCAGATAGCGGACGTGAGTCGGCTTCTTGGTTGATTGCATGTAGATGTACTCCCACTGATTATTTTTATGCGCGGGTGAATCTTTTTTGTGTCCCTTGTAGGAGCGAGCATGCTCCGGGCGGCGTTCCGACGATGGTCGTCAACGATGACGCTGGGCATCAGGCTGAACTTCGCGATCTCAAGACCATCGCGAGCATGCTCGCTCCTACAGGGGGGCGCGGTATCGTTGCCAATACCGCGGTGATTCCTGTTACGAGCCGATGTAGCTGGTCTTCACGACCGTGTAGAACTCTTGCGCATAGCGACCTTGCTCACGTGATCCATAGGATGAACCTTTACGCCCACCGAACGGAACGTGGTAATCCACGCCGGCGGTCGGCAGGTTGACCATCACCATCCCGGCCTGGGAGTGGCGCTTGAAGTGGTTGGCGTACTTCAACGAAGTGGTGGCGATGCCCGCCGACAGACCGAATTCGGTGTCGTTGGCCATGGCCAGTGCGGCTTCGTAATCGGCCACGCGAACGATGTTGGCCACCGGGCCGAAGATCTCTTCGCGGCTGATGCGCATCGAGGCTTCGCTGTCGGCAAACAGGGTTGGCGCGAGGAAGTAGCCCTCGGTGTCGCAGGTCACCAGGCCACCGCCGCTGACCAGGTGCGCACCCTCGGACTGGCCGATGTCGATGTATTTCATGTCCTGTTCAAGCTGCGCTTGCGACACCACCGGACCGATGTCGGTGCCGGATTTCAATGCGTGACCGACCTTGATCGACTTCATGCGCTCGGCCATGGCTTCGACGAATTTGTCGTGAATCCCGGCGGTGACGATGAAGCGGCTCGATGCCGTGCAACGCTGGCCGGTGGAGTAGAACGCGCTCTGCACCGACAGCTCGACCGCTTGCTTGAGGTCGGCGTCGTCGAGAATGATCTGCGGGTTCTTGCCGCCCATTTCCAACTGCACCTTGGCCTGGCGCGACACGCAGCTGACGGCGATCTGACGACCTACACCCACCGAACCGGTGAAGCTGATGCCGTCGACTTTCGGGCTATGTACCAGCGCATCGCCAACCACACGACCGCTGCCCATCACCAGATTGAACACACCGGCCGGGAAGCCTGCGCGGGAGATGATTTCCGCCAGGGCCCAGGCGCAACCCGGTACCAGGTCCGCTGGCTTGAGCACGACGCAGTTGCCGTAGGCCAGGGCCGGAGCGATTTTCCATGCAGGAATGGCAATCGGGAAGTTCCACGGGGTAATCAGACCGACCACGCCCAAGGCTTCGCGGGTGACTTCAACGTTGACGCCCGGACGCACCGACGGCAGGTAGTCGCCGGACAGGCGCAGGCATTCACCGGCGAAGAACTTGAAGATGTTGCCGGCGCGGGTCACTTCGCCGATGGCTTCGGGAAGTGTCTTGCCCTCTTCCCGGGCCAGCAGGGTGCCGAGTTCTTCGCGACGGGCGAGGATCTCGGTACCGACTTTATCCAGGGAATCATGACGCGCCTGAATGCCGGAAGTGGACCATGCCGGGAACGCGGCGCGGGCAGCGTCGATGGCAGAGTGGACCTGGGCCAGGTCAGCCTTGGCGTAATCGCCGATGGCGTCAGTCAGTTCGGACGGGTTGATGTTGGTCGAATAATCGCCACCGGCAACCCATTCGCCGTTGATGTAGTTATCGAAACGCTTTGCATCTGCCACGGAAGTTTCTCCTCACGCAAAAGGCCGCTGATCACTCAGCGGCCTTACTTAATCGGATGTGTTACTGCGCACCCTGCTTGTCGATCAGCGCGGCGAGCATTTCGTACTCTTCGCCGGTCAGATCGGTCAGCGGCGCACGCACGGGACCGGCGTCATAGCCGGCAATTTTTGCCCCGGCCTTGACGATGCTCACCGTGTAACCGGCTTTGCGGTTACGGATGTCCAGGTACGGCAGGAAAAAGTCGTCGATGATCTTGCCGACGGTGGCGTGATCTTCGCGAGCGATCGCGTGGTAGAAGTCCATCGCGGTTTTCGGGATGAAGTTGAACACCGCCGAGGAGTAGACCGGCACGCCCAGCGCCTTGTAGGCCGCGGCGTAGACTTCGGCGGTCGGCAAACCGCCCAGGTAGGTGAAGCGATCACCGAGGCGGCGACGGATCGACACCATCAACTCGATATCACCCAGGCCATCCTTGTAGCCGATCAGGTTCGGGCAACGCTCGGCCAGACGTTCCAGCAGCGGCGCGTTCAGGCGGCAGACGTTACGGTTGTAGACCACCACGCCGATGTTGACCGATTTGCACACGGCTTCAACGTGAGCGGCAACGCCGTCCTGGCTGGCTTCGGTCAGGTAGTGCGGCAGCAGCAACAGGCCTTTGGCGCCCAGACGCTCGGCTTCCTGAGCGAATTCGATGGCCTGACGAGTCGAACCACCGACACCGGCGAGAATTGGCACGCTGGTGGCGCAAGTGTCGACGGCAGTCTTGATGATTTCCGAATATTCGCTGGCCGCCAGAGAGAAGAACTCACCGGTGCCGCCTGCGGCGAACAAAGCCGAGGCGCCGTATGGGGCCAGCCATTCCAGGCGCTTGATGTAGCCAGCGCGGTTGAAATCGCCCTGGGCATTGAAATCGGTGACCGGGAAAGACAACAGACCGGAAGAGAGGATGGACTTCAGTTCTTGTGGATTCATTATTCGAACACCCTGGGTAACGACGTTATGTATGAGAAAACCGTTCAGCCTTCGCCGAAGTTGTATGTCATCGTACAACTAAATAAATACCCGTCAACTGGATTTCATCGCCGTGGGTGAAAATTGTTGGACAAAGATGGTTACATGCCCGCGCTTACTGGACTTTCATCGTCGAGAGCAAGAAATAGAATGTGCGACCAATGCACTGCTCAAGAGTTACGTTGTCGGAAGATCAGGTCCGACACTCATCGTATTGGCTGAGGAATGTGGCGTGCTTGCGGCCCAATCGCGAGCAGGCTCGCTCCCACAGTGGATCGCCTGCGCACACAAAATCTGTGAACATCCGCCAATCAACTGTGGGAGCGAGCCTGCTCGCGATAAAATCTGTCGGTCACCAGAAAACCTGACTTGAACAACTTACCCCCGCTGCGCCTCCGCCTCTTCATGGGCATGACGCAAGCGCTCACGGCTGTTAGTCAGGTGCAAGCGCATGGCCGCGCGCGCCGCGTCAGAGTCCTGGCGGGCGATCGCGTCGTAGATCTCTTCGTGCTCGCGGCTCAGGCGATTCATGTAGTGCTGCTGATCGTCATGGGCCAGCCGCGCGGAGTTGAGACGGGTGCGCGGGATGATGCTGGTGCCCAGGTGAGTCATGATGTCGGTGAAGTAGCGGTTGCCGGTCGCCAGGGCAATCTGCAGGTGGAACTGGAAGTCCGAGGCCACGGCATCGCTGGCGTGGGAAACACTTTCGTTCAGGGCATCCAGCGCCGCACGCATCAGCGCCAACTGCTCGGGGCTGCGGCGTTGTGCGGCGAGGCCGGCGGACTCCACTTCGAGGCTGATGCGCAGTTCCAGAATGGCCAGCACGTCGCGCAAGGTAACCACAGTTGCCGGGTCGATGCGGAAACCGCTCGGGCTCGGCGTGTCGAGCACAAAGGTGCCGATGCCGTGACGGGTTTCCACCTGCCCGGCCGCTTGCAAACGGGAAATCGCCTCGCGCACCACCGTGCGGCTGACGCCATGGGCATCCATGATCGCCGACTCGGTGGGCAACTTGTCGCCACGCTTGAGGTGACCGTCGCGGATCTGCTCGGACAGCACCGTCACCAACTCCTGAGCGAGGCTGCGGCGCTTGCGAGGGAGGCGTGGTGCGTCGTTCGGGTTTTCCATGGTGAACATCTGTCTCGAAAAATTCGGCTGAAAGCGCATCATAGCTCAACGCGGTTGTACGATCACCCACTGGGCCTGTAGGAGCAACCGTGGCGAGGGGATTTAGCGAACCGTCGCACCGCCCCGTTGGATGGCGAAGCCATCCCAAAACCACGCGCCTTGGTGTATCAGGTACACCGAGGCGCGTGGTTTTACGACGGCTGCGCCGCCGAACGGGGATAAATCCCCTCACCACAAAGCCCGTCCCACGGGCGTTTTGTGGGGTTCAGGCGGTCACGGTCTGGTCCACCAAATGGCCATTCTCGATACGAACGTGCCGTGGATGGAAGCGCTTGAGGCTGCTGCGATGGCCGACGCTGACGATACTCAGGCCCGGCAACTCATCGATCAGCGCCTGATACAGCGACGCCTCGTCTTCTTCATCCATCGCCGAAGTCGCTTCGTCCATATACAGCCATTGCGGTGCATAAAGCAGCGCACGGGCAAAGGCCAGACGTTGCTGCTCGCCCGGCGACAGCATGCGCTGCCAGTGATTGGCTTCGTCGAGACGCGCCACCAGATGCGGCAAACGGCAGGTTTCCAGAACGTGCACGTAACGCTCGTTCGGGTAGGTATCACCGGCCTGTGGATAACTCAGTGCTTCACGCAAGGTGCCAATCGGCAAGTAAGGCTTTTGCGGCAGGAACAGATAGCGCGCCGCCGGCAGTCGGATACTGCCGTGCCCCGCTGGCCACAGGTGACCCATCGCCCGCAGCAAGGTCGACTTGCCGCTGCCGGAACGACCGCTGAGCATGACGCGCTCGCCCTCCTCCACGGTCATGTCGCCACTGGTCAACAGGTGGCGGCCGTCAGCCAGGTCGAGGCCGAGGTTGTGCACCTTCAAGGCTGAGCCCGAGTTCTGTACGTCGATGGCCGGCGCGCGTTGTTCGTTGTCAGTCATGGCCTGACGGAAGCTGAGCAGACGATCGCAGGTGGCGCGCCATGAGGCGAGGCTCTGGTACGCGGTGATGAACCAGCTGAAGCTGTCCTGGACATTGCCGAACGCCGAGCTGATTTGCATCAGCTCACCCAGTTCGATCTTGCCGGCGAGGTAACGCGGCGCGGCAACCATGAAGGGGAAGATGACAGCGGCCTGCTCGTAACCGGAAGTGAAGAAGGTCAGGCGCTTGGACACCTTCATGATGTCCCAGAAGTTGTGCCAGACCATTGAGAAACGATGGGTCAAGCGGCGGTTCTCATTGGGCTCGCCGTTGTACAACGCGATGCTCTCGGCATTCTCGCGAATCCGTACCATGGAGAAACGCAGGTCGGCTTCGAAGCGTTGTTGGCGGTTGTTCAGGCCGATCAAGCGGCGACCGATCAAATGCGTCAGCCAGCTGCCCAGTACCGCGTAAACCAGTACGCACCAGAACATGTAGCCAGGAATGGTCACACCGAAAACGTCGATGCTCCCAGACACACCCCAGAGGATGATCGAGAACGACACCAGACTGACGATATTGCGCAGCAGGCCGATGCCCAGGCTCAAGGTGTCGGAGGTGAAATTGTTGAGGTCTTCGGAAATGCGCTGGTCCGGGTTATCGGTGTAGCCGCCCTGCTCCAGCTGGTAGTAATTCTTGTTGCCGAGCCAACGGGCGAAATGCTTTTCGGTGAGCCACGCCCGCCAGCGAATCGTCAGCATCTGCGTCAGGTAGAGCCGGTACACCGCACCGACGATCGCCACCGCCGCAATCGCGCAGAAATACAGGATCAGCCGCCAGAATGCCGCCTCGTCCTTTTGCTGCAGGGCGTTGTAGAAATCCTTGTACCAGGTGTTGAACCACACCGAGATTCCCACGCTGATCAGCGACAGCGCAATCACTGCGATCAGCAACGTCCAGGCCTTGACCTTTTCTTCACTGCGCCAGTAAGGCGTGATCATCGCCCAGACTTTTCGGAAAAACTGCCCGCGCACAGCATCATTGACCGCGGAGTACTCAGCGTTCTGATTCATGGATAAGGCTCGATAAGGAAAAGAACACGTACGAACCGATCATAGATGATCGGTTCGATTTTTCGCGAGGAGTGGCCCGCATTCGTTCAGCGCAGGTTCAGCGACGAACCGGGCGCTTCTGCAATTTGCGCTGCAGCGTGCGCCGGTGCATGCCCAGGGCGCGGGCGGTGGCGGAGATGTTGCCTTCGTGCTCGGTCAACACGCGCTGGATGTGTTCCCACTGCAGGCGGTCCACGGACATCGGGTTTTCCGGCACCAGGCTGTCGAGGTCGGCGTGTTCGGACAACAGCGCCGCCAGCACGTCGTCGGCGTCGGCCGGTTTGCACAGGTAGTTGCAGGCGCCGCGCTTGATCGCCTCCACGGCGGTAGCAATGCTCGAATAGCCGGTGAGGATCACCACGCGCATTTCCGGGTCCATCTCCAGTAACTTGGGCAGCAGCACCAGACCCGAGTCGCCATCCATTTTCAGGTCCAGCGCGGCATAGTCCGGCAGATCGGCCTGGGCGATGGTCAGCCCCTCTTCGGCGGAACCGGCGGTGCTGACGCGAAAGCCACGGCGGGCCATGGCGCGGGCCATCACCCGGGTAAAGGTCGCGTCGTCGTCAACCAGCAGCAAATGCGGCAGATCTTCGCCTTCGACTTGGATTTCGTCACTCATGTTGGTCTCCTCGGGCGCCGTGGGGCAGGCGCAGCTCGGTGAGCGTGCCGCCTTCCTCATGACTGTAGAGTTTCACTGAGCCGCCGGCGCGTGTCACGCTGGCCTTGCTCAAAAACAGGCCCAGGCCGAAACCTTTGCCCTTGGTGGTAAAAAACGGCTTGCCGATCTGCTCGGCGATGGCCAGCGGCACACCGGCACCGTGGTCGCGGATGCTGATGGTCAAGTCCTCGGCATTCCAGTCCAGGGTGACCTGCAGTCCTTCGGGACAGGCATCCGCTGCGTTGTTGAGCAAATTGAGCAGCGCCTGGGTCAGGTCCGGTGGCGGCGCCATGCGCGGCACCGTGCCCTGGCCCAGGCGCTGGAAGCGATAACTGGCTTCCGGGCGCATCAGGTGCCAGCGATTGAGCGCTTCGTCGAGCCAGTCGGTGACGTCCTGCATCTGCACCGCCAGCCGGCGATTGGCCTCCGCCGCCCGAACCAGCTGCTGCAAGGTCTCTTTGCACAGCTTGACCTGATCCTGCAGCACTTTCAGGTCATCCTGCAGCATCGGGTCAGGATGATCCTGTTGCATCTCTTTGAGCAACACGCTCATGGTCGCCAGCGGCGTGCCCAGTTCATGGGCGGCGCCCGCCGCCTGGGTGGCGACAGCCAGCAGTTGCTGGTCTCGCAGGCCTTCTTCGCGGCGAATGGCCCGCAGCTCTTCCTGGCGACGCAGCTCTTCGGCCATGCGCGCGGCGAAGAACGTGATCACTGCCGCCGCCAGGGCGAAGCTCAACCACATCCCGTACACCTGCAGGTTTTCCCGGGCGATCGGAAAGGTTTGCAGCGGGTAGAAGCGCGCCAGCAGCAAGGTGTACATGGTCAAGGCGATGCCCGACAGAATCACCGAGTAACGCCATGGCAACGTCACTGCCGCGATGGTCAGCGGCACCAGGTAATAAGAGACGAAGGGGTTGGTCGAACCACCCGAGAAATACAGCAGCGCACTGTGGATAAACAGGTCGCAGGCCAGTTGCACCGCGTATTCGAGCTCGGTGACCGGCCAGGTGGTGCGCAGCCGAATGGCTGTGAAAGCACACAGCAGCATCGAGCAGCCGAGGGTCGCGGCCAGTTGGAACCAGGGCAGTGGCAGCAATTCGAACCAGTAGGCCAGGCCCACGGAACCGGCTTGAGCGGCCAATACCAAGGTACGGATGAACGTCAGCCGCCAGAGATTCTGGCGCGTGGCGGAAGTGATTTGAACGGGGGCGAGCATGAGCTCTCCTGATGAGCGCTCCAGGCGGATCGACGGGAGTATAACCAAGCGCGGGGGCTGACAGGCGAAAGTGCGGCAAACAGCCACATGTAGGAGCGAGCATGCTCCGGGCGGCGTTCCGACGATGGTCGTCAACGATAACGCTGGGAACCTGGCACCCCGCGGCGCCCTCAGGTTCATCGCGAGCATGCTCGCTCCTACAAAGGGCGTGCACATCTGTATAGAAGTTGTAACTTTGCGAACCGGATCATCAAAGCTAGAGTCTGATGGTTTCACGCAGGCCCGGACAAAACCCTGCGCACCATCCTAGGAGCCTTCATGCACATATTCCGCCGCAGCGCCGCCCTCCTCGCCCTGAGTGCTGGCACCCTCGCCGCCCTCCCGGCTTTGGCCGCCGACGAACTTCATTACAACCAGATTTCCCTGCGCGCCGAAGTCAGCCAGGAAGTGGCCCGCGACCTGATGATCGTGACCCTCTACACCGAAGAACAGAATACCGACCCGGCCAAACTCGCCGCGGACGTCAGCACCACCATGAACAAGGCCCTGGCCCAGGCTAAGCAGGTCAAGGACGTCACCCTGCGCCAAGGCAGTCGCAACAGCTACCCGATCTACGACGCCAAGGGCCAGAAGATCACCGGCTGGCGTGAGCGTGCCGAACTGCGCCTGGAAAGCTCGGACTTCGCCGCACTGTCGAAGCTGACCGGCGAACTGCTCACCGACCTGAAAATGGGCGGCATGGACTTCGCCATCGCCACGCCAACCCGCAAGGCCAGCGAAGACGCCCTGCTCAAGGACGCCGTAACCGCCTTCAAGGCCCGCGCGCAACTGGCCACCGACGCCCTGGGCGGCAAGGGCTACAAAATCGTCAACCTGAATCTCAACAGCAACGGTTACCCACAACCGTACATGCGCGGGCCGATGATGATGAAAGCCGCCAGCATGGACGCGGCTCCGGTGACGCCGGAAGTGGAAGCAGGCACCAGCCAGGTCAGCATGACGGCCGACGGATCGATTGAAGTGCTGATGCCTTGATTCGATAACCCGAGTAAAAAAACGGCGATCACCGAAGTGATCGCCGTTTTTTTGCAGGGGGTTTGCGTGCATGAGCTATAAATGAATACGCACACCAACGAAAAGCCGAGCTGCAATGGGTGCAACCAATGTTTAGGGCCGATCGGGTTGCAACAATAACCACTCTTATTCACGCCATACCCACCCCACGAACAGGAGTATAAATAAGTAACACCCCGCCCTGATCGGGAGCATCCAGAACTGAGGACGCACCGTTTAAGTGCGTCGATTGCACCTGAAAAACGCCGCGCAAACGATCAAATGCGTCAAGTTTTATACAATTGCGACATTAAGGTACGTTCGTGCCACTGTTTAATGCCTGTAGTCGCTCTGGATCTTGCATTGGGTATGGCCCCTGCATAAGTATCCGCAGGCACGACTCACGAGGTCGTCCTCAAAATCAAAAAATGACAACAAATCATGAGGCCACCATGCTTAAACACGCGGTCATTCCGTTTTTAGTCGGCGCCAGCCTGTTGGCTAGTGCACCGTTCGCTCAAGCTGCGACTAACCTGGTGTTCTGCTCCGAAGGGAGCCCGGCCGGTTTCGATCCAGGTCAATACACCACCGGAACCGACTTCGACGCCTCTGCCGAAACCATGTTCAACCGCCTGACCCAGTTCGAGCGCGGCGGCACCGCCGTAATTCCTGGCCTGGCGACCAGCTGGGACGTCTCCACTGACGGCCTGACCTACACCTTCCACCTGCGCGAAGGCGTCAAGTTCCACACCACCCCGTATTTCAAGCCGACTCGTGAGTTCAACGCCGACGACGTGCTGTTCACCTTCAATCGCATGATTAACAAGGATGAGCCGTTCCGCAAAGCGTACCCGACCGAATTCCCGTACTTCACCGACATGGGGATGGACACCAACATCACCAAGATCGATAAAGTCGACGACAAAACCGTCAAGTTCAGCCTCAAAGACGTTGATGCCGCGTTCATCCAGAACATGGCCATGAGCTTCGCCTCGATCCAGTCTGCCGAATACGCAGCCCAGCTGCTGAAAGAAGGCAAGGCCGCCGACATCAACCAGAAGCCGGTCGGCACCGGTCCGTTCGTGTTCAAGAGCTACCAGAAAGATTCCAACATCCGCTATACCGGGAACAAGGACTACTGGAAGCCGGAAGACGTCAAGATCGACAACTTGATCTTCGCCATCACCACCGACCCGTCAGTACGTATCCAGAAGCTGAAGAAGAACGAGTGCCAGGTCACCCTGTTCCCTCGTCCGGCAGACCTCAAGGCGCTACGCGAAGACAAGACCCTGAAGCTGCCTGACCAGGCCGGTTTCAACCTGGGCTACATCGCCTACAACGTGATGGACAAGGTCAAGGGCAGCAACGAGCCAAACCCATTGGCTCAACTGAAAGTGCGCCAGGCACTGGACATGGCGGTCAACAAGCAACAGATCATCGACTCCGTGTACCAGGGCGCCGGCCAACTGGCCGTCAACGCCATGCCACCGACCCAGTGGTCCTACGACACCACCATCAAGGATGCGCCGTACAACCCTGAGAAAGCCAAAGAGCTGCTCAAGGAAGCCGGCGTGAAAGACGGCACCGAAATCGTTCTCTGGGCCATGCCGGTACAGCGTCCGTATAACCCGAACGCCAAGCTGATGGCAGAAATGCTGCAGTCCGACTGGGCGAAGGTCGGTCTCAAGGTCAAGATCCAGAGCTACGAGTGGGGCGAGTACATCAAGCGCTCCAAAGGCGGCGAGAACCAGGCGATGCTGATTGGCTGGAGCGGCGACAATGGTGATCCGGACAACTGGCTGAACGTGCTGTTCGGTTGCGACTCGCTCGAAGGCAACAACTTCTCGAAATGGTGCTACAAGCCGTTTGACGACATCGTCAAGCAAGCCAAGCGCACTTCGGATCAAGGCAAGCGCACCGAACTGTACAAGCAGGCGCAACACATCCTTAAAGATCAGACGCCAATGACACCTATCGCTCACTCGACGGTGTTCCAACCCATGCGCGCCAATGTGCAGGACTTCAAGATCAGCCCGTTTGGCTTGAACTCCTTCTACGGCGTCAGCGTCAGCAAATAAGGTTTAGTAACGGCGACGTTCATGACGTCGCCGTTACTTTGCCTACCGAGTAAGCAGGAAATTACCTACATCCAAATCGCCCGCTGACTACAGCAGAGCGCTAGGACGCGTCGTCTTTTCCCACGAGACTTTCGGACTTTTCGCATTTACTGCCGGGCCCACGGTACATACCGTCGGGATCTGACCAGTTGATGCGTGGGCCCTCGGTTTTTTTTGCTGCACGCCATGGCTGGAAACCAGTGAAGCCTCCACGTCTGCGCACGCGACCAAGGCTCATTGTCACAACACTGAACAAGAGAGAGCGTCATGCGCCATACCTTGGTTTTATCCGCATTGCTGGGCACTGGCCTGTTGGCCGCCACGTCCATGAGCCAGGCTGCCTCCGACAGCCTGGTGTTTTGTTCCGAAGGCAGCCCCGCCGGCTTCGACACCGCGCAGTACACCACCGCGACCGATAACGACGCCGCCGAACCGCTGTACAACCGCCTGGCAGAGTTTGAAAAAGGCTCGACCAATGTCGTACCCGGTCTGGCCACCAGTTGGGATATTTCCGAGGACGGTCTCACGTACACCTTTCACCTGCGCCCGGGGGTGAAGTTTCATACAACCAAGTACTTCACACCGACTCGCGACTTAAACGCCGATGACGTGCTTTTCACGTTCAATCGCATGCTCGACCCGCAACAACCTTTCCGTAAGGCTTACCCGACCGAATTCCCGTATTTCAACGGCATGAGCCTGAACAAGAACATCGCCAAGGTCGAAAAGACCGGGCCGCTGACCGTGGTCATGACGCTTAACAGCGTGGACGCCGCGTTCATCCAGAACATCGCGATGAGCTTCGCCGCGATTCTCTCCGCCGAGTACGCCGACAAGCTGCTCGCCGAAGGCAAGCCGAGCGATATCAACCAGAAGCCGATCGGCACCGGGCCGTTCGTGTTCAAGAGTTACCAGAAAGACTCGAACATCCGTTACACCGGCAACAAGCATTACTGGGACCCGAGCCGGGTCAAGCTCGACAACCTGATTTTCGCCATCAACACCGACGCCTCGGTGCGCGTGCAGAAGCTCAAGGCCAATGAGTGCCAGATCACCTTGCACCCCCGCCCCGCCGACGTGACCGCGCTGAAGAACGATCCCGCGCTGCAGTTGATCGAAAAGCCCGGTTTCAACCTGGGCTACATCGCCTACAACGTGCGTCACAAGCCATTCGACCAGCTCGAAGTGCGCCAGGCGCTGGACATGGCGGTGAACAAGCAAGGCATTCTCAATGCCGTTTACCAGGGTGCAGGGCAACTGGCGGTCAATGCCATGCCGCCGACCCAATGGTCCTACGATGACACGATCAAGGACGCCGCCTACAACCCGGAAAAAGCCAAAGAACTGCTCAAGGCTGCTGGCGTGAAGGAAGGCACCGAAATCACCCTGTGGGCCATGCCCGTACAGCGCCCCTACAACCCCAATGCGAAGTTGATGGCCGAGATGCTCCAGGCTGACTGGGCGAAGATCGGCCTCAAGGTCAAGATCGTCAGCTACGAATGGGGCGAGTACATCAAGCGCACCAAGAATGGCGAGCACGACATCAGCCTGATCGGCTGGACCGGTGACAACGGTGACCCGGACAACTGGCTCGGCACGCTGTACAGCTGCGACGCCATCGGTGGCAACAACTACTCCATGTGGTGTGATCCGGCTTACGACAAGCTGATCAAGCAGGCCAAGGTCGTGACCGACCGCGACCAGCGCACCCTGCTCTACAAACAGGCGCAGCAGTACCTCAAGCAGCAGGTGCCAATCACGCCGGTCGCCCACTCGACGGTCAACCAGCCGTTGAGCGCCAAAATCGAAGGGTTCAAGGTCAGCCCCTTCGGTCGCAACGTGTTCTCGGGTGTCAGCATCGAAAAATAAAACCGTGTAGTTGAAAACGCTGGGGGCGCATCGCGCCCTCACGCAAGCGTATTGCCGCAATTCGCCAATCCGGCGCACAGCAAACGTTTGCGATGCGTGAAAGAGATCCAAAACAAATAGCCGGATCACCAAAAAAGACCGGCATTAATAATAGAAAGTAAGGAGCTTCACCCATGAAACTGAGCAGCACCGCAATACTGGCCCTGGCCATCAGCAGCGTAACCGCCACGGCTTACGCAGAACCCCAAAGCCAGGCGTACACCCCGGTTACCGTGAATGAGAAAAGCGCCCAGAGCGAGGCCACTGGCTTCCTCGAAGGCCAGTCGATCAGCGGCACTACCCGTAACTGGTACGCCAATGAACAGCTGAAGCGTGGCGCCAATTTCTCCTACAAGAAAGACGGCGTATCGACCCCGACTGACCGTCGCATCAACTGGGTTCAGGGCACCATCGTCAAGTACAACTCGGGCTTCACCGAAGGCACTGTCGGTGTCAGCACTGAAGTGGCAGCCTACAACGCCATCGCCCTGGACCAGGACCGCAAGGACCTGGCGTCCAACAACGGCGGCGCACCGGGCACTCGTCCAGGCGCGGGCAACAACCGTACCTTGACCGAAGAAGGCGGCGACGCCGTTGGCCAGTGGAGCAAACTGGGCCTGGCCAACGTCAAGGCGCGTATTTCCAACACCACCCTGACCGCCGGTCGTCAGAACTTCAGCAGCCCGATGGTCGACGTCATCGGTAACCGTGCGCTGCCTTCGAGCTTCCAGGGTTTGGCGATCCACAGCGAAGAGCTGAACAACCTAGCGTTCGACCTGGCCACCTTCGATCGCAACTCGCCGCGTACCGAAGAAAGCCAGCGCAAATTCCGCACCGAATACGCCAACGGCATCGTTGAATCCGATCACATCTACACCGGCGGCATCACCTACACCCCGTTCGCCAGCCTGACCACCAGCCTCTGGGCCACCCAGGCCGAAGACATCTGGAACCAGTACTACTTCGGCGCCACTCACGTCCTGGGCGACAGCCAGGTGCTGAGCCTGACCACCGGCCTGAACTACTACAAGACTCAGGAAGAAGGCAAAGCGCTGATCGGCGACATCGACAACGACACCTACTCCCTGTCGTTCGGCCTGACCCACCAGGCCCACAGCCTGACCTTCTCGTACCAGGAAGTGAACGGTAACGAGTACTTCGACTACCTGCACGAAACCAACGGTATCTACCTGGCCAACTCCCTGCTGTCGGACTTCAACGGTCCGAACGAGAAGTCCTTCCAGATCGCCTACGGCCTGAACATGGCCGAGTACGGCGTGCCAGGCCTGAAGTTCAACATCTAC
This sequence comes from Pseudomonas sp. LBUM1649, assembly GCF_059716155.1. Taxonomy (NCBI): domain Bacteria; kingdom Pseudomonadati; phylum Pseudomonadota; class Gammaproteobacteria; order Pseudomonadales; family Pseudomonadaceae; genus Pseudomonas; species Pseudomonas sp. LBUM1649. Next base: position 850,623 of record NZ_CP166807.1, on the reverse strand, counting down.
CAGGCGCGCGGCTGGGGCATCGACGGTACCCACTACACCGGCAACAAAGGCGTGGCGGACAAAGGCTACGACGGCATCCAGGCGCAAGATGGCGAACACCACTACGAATACGGCATCGGTGCGACCTACGCTGTGCAGAGCGGCCCGTTCAAGGCCACCACTATCCGTGGTACCTACACCGCTCACCGCGCCAGTGAAAACCAGGCTGACGGCAGCATCAACGAGTTCCGTCTGGTGACCACGGTTCCGTTCAACATCCTGTAATGCACCAGCCGCACGGCTGATACAGCGATGAGTCAGCCGTTCGACTTTTGTCCTTCAACCGATTGCAGAGGGTTCTTGATGAAAATGCTTCCCCTACGTGCGGCCATTGCGGCCGCCTTGCTGACTGTCGCGGTGGGTGTATCGGCCAAGCCGCTGGTGGTCTGCACCGAAAACAGCCCCGAAGGCTTCGACATGGTCCAGTACACGACTGCAGTCACAGCCGATGCGGTGGCCGAAACCATCTTCAATCGCCTGGCGGACTTCAAGCCTGGGACCACCGAGGTGATTCCGGCACTGGCCGAATCCTGGGACATCAGCGAAGACGGTCTGACATACACGTTCCACCTGCGCAAAGGCGTCAAGTTTCACACCACCGAATACTTCAAGCCGACCCGCGACATGAATGCCGACGACGTGGTCTGGAGCTTCCAGCGCCAGCTGGACCCGAACCATCCGTGGCACAAGTTATCGAGCGTCGGTTTCCCGTACTTTGAAAGCATGGGTTTCAAAGAGCTGCTCAAGAGTGTCGAGAAGGTCGACGACAACACGGTCAAGTTCTCTTTGACCCGCCGCGAAGCGCCGTTCCTGGCCGACATCGCCATGGCGTTCTCCTCGATCTACCCTGCCGAGTACGCCGACCAGTTGCTCAAGGCCAACAAGACCGGCGACCTGAACAACAAGCCGATCGGCACCGGTCCGTTCGTCTTCCAGCGCTACAACAAGGACGCCCAGGTTCGCTTCAAGGCCAACCCGGACTATTTCCGTGGCAAGCCACCGGCCGATTCGCTGATCCTGGCCATCGCCACCGACAACAACGTGCGCTTGCAGAAGCTCAAGGCCAACGAGTGCCAGGTCGCGCTGTATCCGAAGCCGGATGACATCCCGAGCATCAAGAAAGACACGAACCTGAAGGTCGACGAACTAAACGCGATGACCGTCGCGTATATCGCCATCAACACCCAGCACAAATACCTGAGTGACGTGCGCGTACGTAAAGCCATCGACATCGCCTTCGACAAGGAAGCGGCCGTCAACGCGCTGTTCGGCAAAGGCAATGCGACCGCCGCGGTCAACCCGTTCCCGGACACCCTGCTGGGCTACAACCACGACCTGAAGAACCCGACCCGTGACCTGGACAAGGCCCGCGCCCTGCTCAAGGAAGCCGGCGTACCGGAAGGCACCGTGTTCACCCTGTTCACCCGCAACGGCGGTGGAGCGACCAATCCGAACCCTATGCTCGGCGCGCAGATGATGCAGGCCGACCTGGCCAAGATCGGGATCAAGATCGACATCCGCGTGATGGAATGGGGCGAAATGCTCAAACGAGCTAAAAACGGCGAGCACGATATGGTTTCCGCCGGATGGGCGGGCGATAACGGCGACCCGGATAACTTCCTGACGCCTATGCTCAGTTGCGAGGCGGCGAAGAACGGCGAAAACTACGCTCGCTGGTGCAATGAAAAATTCCAGGCCCTGCTTGACCAGGCCCGCGAAAAAACCGACCCGGCCGAACGTGCAGCGCTGTACGAACAGGCTCAAGTTATCTTTAACCAGGACCAGCCATGGATTAGCCTGGCGCACACTAGAATGTTCACTGCAATGCGCAACAACGTAGAGGGTTATCACATTAGCCCGCTCACCACTAATAACTTCTCTACCACCCAGGTGAAGTAGATAAGAAACTCCCGGCATTCCCGAACCCTGGCATGCCGGGCACGCCTAACCGGCTGATGAGGTACACCTTACGATGTTTAGTTTTATTGCCCGCCGACTGGGGTTACTGATCCCCACGTTTTTCGGCATCACCTTGCTGACTTTCGCGTTGATTCGCATGATCCCTGGCGACCCCGTGGAAGTCATGATGGGCGAACGCAGAGTCGACCCGGAAATGCACGCTCAGGCAATGGAACGCCTAGGTCTGAACAAACCCCTGTATGCCCAGTACCTGGATTACATCGGCAAACTGGCCCACGGCGATCTCGGGGAATCCCTGCGTACCCGTGAAAGCGTCTGGACCGAGTTCACCTCCCTTTTCCCCGCGACTCTGGAACTGTCCATGGCCGCCCTGTTGTTCGCCGGCATCCTGGGCCTGCTGGCCGGGGTGATCGCGGCCCTCAAGCGAGGGTCCCTGTTCGACCACGGGGTAATGGGCATCTCCCTGGCGGGATACTCGATGCCGATCTTCTGGTGGGGCCTGATCCTGATCATGTTCTTCTCGGTATCCCTAGGCTGGACCCCGGTATCCGGGCGGATCGACCTGCTCTATGACATCGAGCCACGCACCGGCTTCATGCTCATCGATACGCTGCTGGCCGATGATGTCGGCGCGTTCTTCGATGCCCTGCATCACCTGATCCTGCCGGCCATCGTACTGGGCACCATCCCGCTGGCGGTGATCGCGCGGATGACCCGTTCGTCGATGCTTGAAGTGCTGCGTGAAGACTACATCCGTACCGCCAAGGCCAAGGGCCTGTCGCCGTCGCGCGTAGTGTTCGTGCACGGCCTGCGCAACGCGCTGATTCCCGTACTGACGGTAGTTGGCCTGCAAGTCGGCACCCTGCTGGCCGGTGCGGTCCTGACCGAAACCATCTTCTCCTGGCCGGGCATCGGCAAATGGCTGATCGAAGCCATTGGCGCCCGGGACTACCCCGTTGTGCAAAACGGCATCCTGTTAATCGCCTGCCTGGTGATTGTGGTCAACTTCGTAGTGGACATCCTCTACGGCTTTGCCAACCCACGCATCCGTCATCAGCGCTGAGGTCAATACCCATGAACACTCCAACATCCTCAGTAGCCACCGCCACCTCCGCCGTGGATCAAAGCCTGCTGTACCCGTCGCCATACAAAGAATTCTGGCAAGCGTTTTCCAGGAACAAGGGTGCTGTTGCCGGCCTGATGTTCATGCTGCTGGTGATTTTCTGCGCCATCTTCGCCCCGTGGGTTGCGCCCCATGACCCGAGCGAGCAGTACCGCGACTTCCTGCTCACCCCGCCAGCCTGGCTGGAAGGTGGGCAGATCCAGTTCCTGCTGGGTACCGATGAACTGGGTCGCGACCTGCTGTCGCGCCTGATCAACGGTTCGCGCCTGTCCTTGATGATCGGCTTGTCGTCGGTGGTCATGTCGCTGATCCCGGGGATCCTGTTGGGTCTGTTCGCCGGGTTCTTCCCGCGAATGATCGGCCCGACCATCATGCGTCTGATGGACATCATGCTGGCCCTGCCGTCTCTGCTGCTGGCCGTGGCGATCGTCGCCATCCTCGGCCCTGGCCTGATCAACACCGTGATCGCCATCGCCGTGGTGTCCCTGCCGTCCTACGTTCGCCTGACCCGCGCCGCGGTCATGGGCGAGCTGAACCGCGACTACGTGACCGCCGCGCGCCTGGCCGGTGCCGGTCTGCCACGCCTGATGTTCGTGACCGTGCTGCCTAACTGCATGGCACCACTGATCGTTCAGGCGACCCTGAGCTTCTCCTCGGCGATTCTCGATGCCGCGGCACTGGGCTTCCTCGGCCTTGGCGTACAACCGCCAACCCCTGAGTGGGGCACCATGCTGGCCTCGGCCCGCGACTACATCGAACGCGCCTGGTGGGTCGTCAGCCTGCCTGGTTTGACCATTTTGCTCAGCGTGCTGGCAATCAACTTGATGGGTGACGGCCTGCGCGATGCGCTGGACCCGAAACTCAAGAACGCCGCCTGAGGAGATTCCAATGTCACTGCTAGAAATCAAGAATCTCAACGTTCGCTTCGGCGACAAGAACGCTACGCCCGTGGTCGATGGCCTCGACCTGAAAGTCGACAAGGGCGAAGTGCTGGCCATCGTTGGCGAGTCGGGTTCGGGTAAATCCGTGACCATGATGGCGCTGATGGGCCTGATCGAGCATCCAGGCATCGTTACCGCCGACTCGCTCAGCTTCGACGGCAAGGACATGCTCAAGCTCAGCAACCGTCAGCGTCGACAGATCGTCGGCAAAGACCTGTCGATGGTCTTCCAGGACCCGATGACCGCGCTGAACCCGAGCTACACCGTCGGTTTCCAGATCGAAGAAGTGCTGCGCCTGCACCTGAAAATGACCGGCAAGCAAGCGCGCAAACGCGCCATTGAACTGCTGGAAAAAGTTGAAATCCCGGGCGCGGCCAGCCGTATGGACGCCTACCCGCATCAACTGTCCGGCGGCATGAGCCAGCGTGTCGCGATCGCCATGGCGATTGCCGGCGAACCGAAACTGCTGATCGCCGACGAACCGACCACTGCACTGGACGTGACGATTCAGGCACAGATCATGGATCTGCTGCTGGCGTTGCAGAAAGAGCAGAACATGGGCCTGGTGCTGATCACCCACGACCTCGCGGTCGTGGCCGAAACCGCCCAGCGCGTGTGCGTGATGTACGCCGGTCAAGCCGTCGAAGTCGGCCAGGTGCCACAACTGTTCGACATCCCGGCGCACCCATACAGCGAAGCACTGCTCAAGGCTATTCCGGAACACAGCCTGGGCGCATCGCGCCTGTCGACCCTGCCGGGCATCGTGCCGGGTCGCTACGACCGTCCGCAGGGTTGCCTGCTGTCGCCGCGCTGCCCCTACGTGCAGGACAACTGCCGCGTGCAGCGCCCAAACCTTGACCAGAAAAGCAACAGCCTCGCCCGCTGCTTCTACCCGCTGAACCAGGAGGTGGCGTAATGGCCGTCGTACTTACCGCCCGCGACCTGACCCGTCACTACGAAGTGTCCCGCGGCATGTTCAAGGGACACGCCACCGTCCGCGCCCTCAATGGGGTGTCGTTCGAGCTGGAAGCCGGCAAGACCCTCGCTGTTGTAGGTGAGTCGGGCTGCGGCAAGTCCACCCTGGCCCGTGCCCTGACCCTGATCGAGGAACCGTCCTCCGGCTCCCTGAAAATCGCCGGCCAGGAAGTCACCGGTGCCGACAAGGCCCAACGCAAGCAACTGCGCAAAGACGTGCAGATGGTGTTCCAAAGCCCGTACGCCTCGCTGAACCCACGGCAGAAAGTCGGTGATCAACTGGCAGAGCCCCTGCTGATCAACACCAGCCTGAGCGCCTCGGAACGTCGCGAGAAAGTCCAGGCAATGATGAAGCAGGTAGGTTTGCGCCCTGAGCACTATCAGCGTTATCCGCACATGTTCTCTGGTGGCCAGCGTCAGCGGATCGCCCTGGCCCGCGCGATGATGCTGCAACCGAAAGTGCTGGTCGCGGACGAACCGACCTCGGCGCTGGACGTGTCGATTCAGGCGCAGGTGCTGAACCTGTTCATGGACCTGCAGCAAGAGTTCAACACCGCCTACGTGTTCATCTCCCACAACCTGGCGGTGGTACAACACGTCGCCGATGACGTGATGGTGATGTACCTCGGCCGCCCGGTGGAAATGGGCCCGAAGAACGACATCTACGAGCGCCCCCTGCACCCGTACACCCAGGCATTGCTGTCGGCCACCCCGACCATTCACCCGGACCCCAACAAACCGAAAATCAAGATCGTCGGCGAGTTGCCCAACCCGTTGAACCCGCCGCCTGGCTGCGCTTTCCACAAGCGTTGCCCGTATGCCACCGAGCGCTGCAGCACTGAAGAGCCAGCCTTGCGCCTGCTCGACAACCGCCAGGTGGCTTGCCACTACGCCGAGCAATTCCTCGACGGCGCGGCATAAAAAATGGGAGCGAGCTTGCTCGCGAAGGCGTTCTGTCAGTCACCTTCTCCATCGACTGACACACCGCATTCGCGAGCAAGCCCGCTCCCACAGGATTTCTCCAGTTCAACAACCCCTTCTCCTTCGACTACGCACTAGTCGGGGGAATAGGGGTTTTCTTTTGCCTGCAATTTACGTCTGGCTGTCTCCCTCGTCCGAGTCATCGGAGTCTGGCTCATCGGTGGTCGGGTCATCATCGTTGTCGGCACCACCCTGCCCCTTGTCGCCCGGTTCCGATTCGGACTTGGCGATCATCAGATCACCGTGGGTCCCCTGCCCGCTCGACGCCTGGGTTTCGTGATCCTCACACTCGGCCCAGACCGCCGAACTGCCGAGGGCCAGCATCACCAAAACCTTCAACAGCAACACAACGCGTAGCAACCTGTTCATAGTCGAATCCATCCTTTCGTAGAGTGCCTGTCTGGCGCTGAGTGAAATCTAGTTCCGATCAGCAGGGTTCTCCAAATGGGACGCTAACGACCGGTCGGAAATGCCGTGCAAGGTGAGACTGGTTTTGAATAAAGGCTATAACCAGATCAGCTATGGTGCCGTTTCACTTGGCAAAGAGGAGCTAATGATTCACGTGCTTACAAACGTGTGGCCTGGTAGATCAACGGCATCGATAACAATGCCAATATCGCGCACGCGACCCAGACACTATGCCCTCCAAAGTGGCCGTACAGCTGGCCGTCCAGTGTCGGCGAAATAAGCACACTCGTACTCCAGCACATTGAAAAAGCTCCAAAATAAAGCCCGCTTCTACCCGCTTGTGCACGTTGCATAACCAAGACGTTCAACGTTGGCATAAACAGGATTTCGCCCAGCGTCCAGGTAACGGTCGACAGGCACGCATAAAGGGCACTGTTTCCCCATGGCAACATTCCAAGCCCACAAGCCAGCAATACGGCACCAGTCAACAGTTGCCGGCGCGCGCCCCATGCTTCGCTCAGATGGGATAACGGAATTTGCAGTAAAACCACGAGCATCGCATTGAGCGCAAATAGCCATCCGACGAACTCCGGCCCCAACTGATAGAAGTCGAGTAAATAGTTACTCAACATGCTGTAGACCGGTTCGAATGCAAGGCCGAGTAAAACAGAAGCTGCCAGTAACCAGAGAAAGGGCTTGTCTCGAAAAGGAACGCCTGGGCCCGAAGTGTTATCGGCAAATTCTTCCAACGTCAGCACATTTCGATGAGAAGTCGCCCGGACAAACCAGACCAAAGCCAGCAACGTCATGGCTGCACTTACAAAAAACACCCATCGAAAATCAGTCTGCGCCAAAAATCCCCCTACCACTCCTGCTACCGCCATACCAAGATTGCTGGCAACACGGCTTAAAGACTGAGCACGGGCACGCTGCGCAACATGGCAATACTCCATAATCAAACGCTGATGCAGCGTACGAATCGCACCATCGAGCGCACCGCTAAACAGCAGCAACCCAGCCAACAAAAGCACGTTGGTGACCAGACCCAATAAAACCAAGATCCATGCCGATAAAAAAAACAACAAGGCAGTAAGCCGCGCCGTGGAGAAATAATCACTCAGCAGTCCACCGCCCATAGACCCAATCAGCAACCCTGCTCCGTAACCCGATAACAACCAGCCAACGGTTTCAATCGGCAGCCCCAGCGCCTGACGCAGATACAACGCCATGAACAACTTGACCATGGCGCTCAACCGACTGATGAAAATCAATGCAGCAAGCACCCAGGCCATTGTGGAGAAGTAGCCATCCAGCCGAATCAGGTGGGTGAACAGGCTAGTCATGTCGTGGATGCCATGAGGATGTCTTCATCAGATCAGATCCGTTGTCCCGTACTCCCGCTCGTGGGAAGTCACGGTTTGCGATAGGTCCTCAAAACACTAAACATCGACGTTTTCGCTGTCGCGGACAAAAAGGCCAATATCAGATGAAACAGGATTGGGACCACAGGACCAGGGAAAAAGGTTTACAGAAACATCTTGCCCAACCTTCAGCTCAGCCCTGCCCTCTTTGACAGGATCTGTGAGTGCTCTTGGAGTTCGCAGCTTCCCAGCACCTGCTGCGCTAAGGTAACGCTGAACTTTTTAGACAAAGGCCAGCGCCATGGATCTGTCTCAAATACTTCTACAACTCGAACGGGAACGATCGGGTTCGCCAACAAAAAACCCCGCAGCTTTCGCAACGGGGTTTTTGGTGTTTCAACTCAACGCTTAGTGATGCTCACGCGTCGCACGGAATTTCACGTCCGGCCAGCGCTCTTCCATCAACGCCAGGTTGACCCGGGTCGGCGCGAGGTAGGTCAGGTGACCGCCGCCGTCCAGTGCCAGGTTTTCCACGGCCTTGTTGGAGAATTCCTCAAGCTTCTTCTTGTCGCTGCATTCGATCCAGCGCGCGGAATAGACGGTGATCGGCTCGTAGGAGCACTCGACCTTGTATTCCTCTTTCAGGCGGCTGGCGACCACGTCGAACTGCAGCACACCGACGGCGCCGAGGATGATGTCGTTGCTGCGTTCGGGGAAGAACACCTGGGTCGCGCCTTCTTCGGCCAGTTGTTGCAGGCCCTGGCGCAGTTGCTTGGATTTCAGCGGGTCCTTCAGGCGAACGCGGCGGAACAGTTCCGGGGCGAAGTGCGGGATGCCGGTGAAACCCAGGACTTCGCCTTCGCTGAAGGTGTCGCCGATCTGGATGGTGCCATGGTTGTGCAGGCCGATGATGTCGCCGGCAAACGCTTCTTCCAGTTGCTCACGCTCGGAGGAGAAGAAGGTCAGCGCATCGCCGATCCGCACGTCCTTGCCGGTGCGCACGTGGCGCATCTTCATGCCTTTTTCGTACTTGCCTGAGCAGATACGCATGAAGGCGATACGGTCGCGGTGCTTGGGGTCCATGTTCGCCTGGATCTTGAAGATGAAGCCCGAGAACTTCTCTTCCACCGGCTCCACGGTGCGCTCGTTGGCCACCCGCGCCAGCGGGCGTGGCGCCCAGTCGACCACGGCGTCGAGCACGTGATCGACACCGAAGTTACCCAGTGCGGTACCGAAGAACACCGGCGTCAGCTGGCCGTCGAGGAATTCCTGCTGGTTGAACTCGTGGCAGGCACCCTGCACCAGTTCCAGCTGCTCGATGAAACGCTCGTACTCGTCACCGAGGTGGGCGCGGGCTTCGTCGGAATCGAGCTTCTCGATGATCTTGGTTTCGGTGCGCTCGTGGCCGTGACCGGCGGTGTAGACAATGATGTAGTCGTCGGCGAGGTGGTAAACGCCCTTGAAGTCGCGGTAGCAACCGATCGGCCAGGTGATCGGCGCCGCCTTGATCTTCAGGACCGCTTCGATCTCATCGAGCAGTTCAATCGGGTCGCGAATGTCCCGGTCGAGTTTGTTGATGAAGCTGACGATCGGCGTGTCGCGCAGACGGCAGACGTCCATCAGGGCGATGGTCCGTGGCTCGACGCCCTTACCGCCGTCGAGAACCATCAAGGCCGAGTCCACTGCCGTCAGGGTGCGGTAGGTATCTTCGGAGAAGTCTTCGTGACCCGGGGTGTCGAGCAGGTTGATCATGTGCTCGCGATACGGGAACTGCATGACCGACGTGGTAATGGAAATACCCCGTTGCTTTTCCATTTCCATCCAGTCGGAGGTGGCATGGCGGTCGGATTTACGAGATTTCACCGTACCGGCAACCGCAATCGCCTTGCCCATCAGCAAGAGCTTCTCGGTGATGGTGGTCTTGCCGGCATCGGGGTGGGAAATGATGGCGAAAGTGCGGCGTTTCGCGACTTCGGCGGCCTGTTTGGTCATGGGAAATCGCCTGGCAGGTGATTCAAAAAAGGGCGCAGATTATAGCCCAAGTTGATTCAATAACCGAACCGTTGAGCACATGAGGGGTGGCCAAATGCTCCCTCAGATGGGAACCTTTTGAAGCACGGAGACGTCCACTCCCCCGTAACGACCACTCGTCGGGGGCCTGAAACACCCGCCATTCAGCCTGACGAGGCTGTGCTCATGGCTCGATTGCATGCTGTTTTAACGGCATTTGACGAGCTGCTTCTCGCGAACGTTTTTTCCGGCAGCCAGGCATGGCATGCCACACGGAACTGCGTTCGCCGACTGAAAAAAAGGAGTCCGCCTGTGGCTATTCGCTATGGCAAAGGGCTGATAGGAGGTGCGGTTGTCGTCGCCCTTCTGGCCCTGCTGGTCCACTGGATTGGCATCAACACGATCGAACATTACCGCGACGATTTGTTGTTTTACCTGCAAGCTCATCTGATTCTCGTCCTCGCTTCCATGCTGGCCGCCCTCGTTGTGGGCATCCCGGCCGGCATTTTCCTCAGCCGCCCGACCATGGTCGGACGCGCCGAACGCTTCATGCAGGTCTTCAACATCGGCAACACCGTGCCGCCTCTCGCCGTACTGGCCATCGCCCTGGGCATCCTCGGCATCGGCAGCGGTCCCGCGATCTTCGCCCTGTTCCTCGCCTCGTTGTTGCCGATTGTGCGTAACACCTATGAAGGCTTGAAAAACGTTCAGGGTTCACTCAAGGAAGCGGCCGTCGGCATCGGCATGACGCCGACACAAGTGCTGTGGCGGGTCGAACTGCCGAATGCCGTGCCGATCATTATCGGCGGCGTGCGCGTGGCATTGGCGATCAACGTCGGGACGGCGCCGCTGGCGTTCCTGATCGGCGCCAACAGCCTGGGCAGCCTGATTTTCCCCGGCATCGCCCTGAACAATCAGCCGCAATTGCTGCTGGGCGCGGCCTGCACCGCCCTGCTGGCGTTGCTGCTCGATGGCCTGGTGACACTCGCCAGCCGTCTCTGGCTCGAACGCGGTTTGCGCCCGTCTTAAGCCTCGGCAAAGGAATCATCATGAAGACATCAAGCTTTTTACTAGGCTGCGTCCTGCTGTTCGCAGGATTTGCCCAAGCCGCGGAAAAACCGGTTATCCGCATCGGCGCCCGGGTGTTCACCGAACAGACATTGCTGGCGGAAATCACCTCCCAGTACCTGCGCACCAAGGGTTATGAGGTACAAGTGACCGGCGGTCTGGGCAGCAATCTGGCCCGCAGCGCCCACGAAAGCGGGCAACTGGACATGCTTTGGGAATACACTGGCGTGTCGCTGGTGGCCTACAACCATGTCACTGAAAAACTCGACAGCCAACAGTCCTACGCCCGGGTGAAAGAACTCGACGGAAAAAAAGGCCTGGTCTGGCTGACTCCATCGAAATTCAGCAACACCTATGCCCTGGCCCTGCCCAAAAACGTCGCCGACCAGTACCCGCAGATCAACACCATCAGCGAGCTGAACAGCGTGCTGCGCAAGGAAGCCAGGACCAACAACCTGGTAGCACTCGACACCGAGTTCGCCAATCGCTCGGACGGGCTCGACGGTATGGTTCAGCTGTACGACATGAACCTGACCCGCAAGAACATCCGGCAGATGGACGCAGGCCTGGTCTACACCGCCCTGCGCAACGGCCAGGTGTTTGCCGGCCTGGTCTACACCACCGACGGTCGCTTGAACGCCTTCAAGCTCAAGCTCCTGGAAGACGACAAGCATTACTTCCCCGACTACACCGCCGCGCCCGTGGTTCGCCAGGCCTACCTCGATGCGCATCCGCAACTGGCCGAACAGCTCAAGCCACTGGCTGAACTGTTCGACGACAACACCATGCGCGAGCTCAACGCGCGGGTCGATGTCGATCACCAGAGTCCTTCAGCTGTTGCCGCCGATTTCCTGCGCCAACACCCATTGCTTTCTAATAATTGAGGCAGGAAGAGAAAAAGTCATGGAATTCTTCAACGCCTTTTCCCATCTCGACTGGCAGCAGGTGCTACAGCTGACCGGGCAACACATCACCCTGGTCGGCATTGCCGTGACCCTGGCGATTGTGGTCGGCGTGCCGCTGGGCGTGCTGATGACGCGCTTCCCCAGCCTCGCCGGACCGCTACAGGCCAGCGCCACGGTGCTACTGACCGTGCCATCGATCGCCCTGTTCGGCCTGCTGCTGCCGTTCTACTCGAAATTCGGCCAGGGCCTGGGGCCGATGCCGGCGATCACCGCGGTATTTCTCTACTCACTGTTGCCGATCATGCGTAACACCTACCTGGCCCTGACCAACGTCGAACCGGGCATCCGCGAAGCCGCGCGCGGCATCGGCATGACCTTCGGCCAGCGCCTGCGCATGGTCGAATTGCCCATCGCCGTGCCGGTGATCCTCGCCGGCGTGCGCACCGCCGTGGTCATGAACATTGGTGTCATGACCATTGCCGCGACCATCGGCGCCGGTGGCCTCGGTGTACTCATTCTCGCTTCCATCAGCCGCAGCGACATGTCGATGCTGATCGTCGGCGCCGTGCTGGTCAGCGTGCTGGCTATCTTCGCCGACCTGCTTCTGCAATGGCTGCAACGCTCGCTGACTCCAAAAGGACTGCTCAAATGATCGAACTTCAAAACCTCAGCAAGACCTTCCAAAGCAACGGCAAAGACGTGAAAGCCGTGGACTCGGTAAGCTTGACCGTCAATGAAGGCGAGATTTGCGTGTTCCTCGGGCCTTCGGGCTGCGGCAAAAGCACCACGCTGAAGATGATCAACCGCCTGATCAAACCGACCTCGGGCAAGATCCTGATCAATGGCGAAGACACCACCGGTCTCGACGCAGTGACCCTGCGCCGTAACATCGGTTATGTGATCCAGCAGATCGGTCTGTTCCCGAACATGACCATCGAAGAGAACATCGTGGTGGTGCCCAAACTGCTGGGGTGGGACAAGCAGAAATGCCACGACCGCGCCCGCGAGTTGATGAGCATGATCAAGCTCGAACCCAAGCAATACCTGCATCGCTACCCTCGGGAACTGTCCGGCGGCCAGCAACAGCGGATCGGCGTGATTCGCGCGCTGGCCGCAGATGCACCGCTGTTGCTGATGGACGAACCGTTCGGCGCGGTCGACCCGATCAACCGCGAGATGATCCAGAACGAGTTCTTCGAGATGCAGCGGGCGCTGAACAAGACCGTGATCATGGTCAGCCATGACATCGACGAAGCCATCAAGCTCGGCGACAAGATCGCGATTTTCCGCGCCGGCAAACTGCTGCAGATCGACCACCCGGATACCTTGCTGGCCCACCCGGCGGACGACTTTGTCAGCAACTTCGTCGGCCAGGACAGCACCCTCAAGCGCCTGCTGCTGGTCAAGGCCGAAGACGCGGCGGACAACGCGCCATCGGTCAGCCCGCAAACGCCGGTGGCCGAGGCGCTGGAATTGATGGATGAGCATGACCGTCGCTACGTGGTGGTCACCTGCGCCGAGAACAAGGCCCTGGGTTATGTACGACGTCGCGACCTGCATCGTCAGACTGGCACTTGCGGGCAGTACCTGCGTGAGTTCAACGCCACGGCGGCGTATGACGAGCATTTGCGCATCCTGTTGTCGCGGATGTATGAGTTCAACCGGTCGTGGCTGCCGGTGATGGATGCGGAGCGGGTGTTCCTTGGGGAAGTAACTCAGGAATCGATTGCCGAGTATCTGAGTTCCGGCAAGTCCCGAGGGGGCAAGACCAGTATTGTTTCGCCAGCAGAATCCGTGCTGGCCTGATTTCTGAGGCATGGATGACACCTGTGGCGAGGGGATTTATCCCCGTTGGGTTGCGAAGCAGCCCCAAAACCTGCGGCCACGGTGTGCCTGATACACCGCATGCATTGGTTTTGCGACTGCTGCGCAGCCGAACGGGGATAAATCCCCTCGCCACAACGGCACGCTGTTTCCCACCATCTGGGGAACATCACACCGTCACACAGGTCCGTTATCAGTAGCTGTAAGGGACCGCACGACGGATGCGTGCAAAAACGCGACATTTTTTGTTGATCTCAAGCCCCTCACGCCCTAAAGTTCGCGCCGAACGTCCATGCTGGAAACGATCCATCCGGCTCAAGTACTGACGACGAGACAGCAAGGCCAAGGGAAAGCAGCGCTTCCCATGGCCTTTTTGCTTTCGGCGACATGCCTTGGGAAGTAGGCGAACCAAAGTGGGGATACGGAGGACGTTCATTTGCACCCATTGATTAATTCAGTTTGCCAGTAGGAGTTCCCAGCATGTCGATCCAGGTCGAAGACTATTTCGCGCGCGAAACCTTTCAGAAAATGAAGGCGTTCGCCGACAAGCAAGAAACCCCGTTCGTGGTGATCGACACCGCGATGATCAGCCAGGCCTATGACGACCTGCGCGCCGGTTTCGAATTCGCCAAGGTCTACTACGCGGTCAAGGCCAACCCGGCTGTCGAGATCATCGACCTGCTCAAAGAGAAAGGCTCGAGCTTCGACATCGCCTCGATCTACGAGCTGGACAAAGTGCTGGACCGCGGCGTCAGCGCCGACCGGATCAGCTACGGCAACACCATCAAGAAATCCAAGGACATCCGCTACTTCTACGAGAAGGGCGTGCGCCTGTATGCCACCGACTCCGAAGCCGACCTGCGCAACATCGCCAAGGCCGCACCGGGCTCGAAAGTCTACGTACGCATCCTGACCGAAGGCTCGACCACCGCCGACTGGCCTCTGTCGCGCAAATTCGGCTGCCAGACCGACATGGCCATGGACTTGCTGATCCTCGCCCGTGACCTGGGCCTGGTGCCGTACGGCATCTCCTTCCACGTCGGCTCGCAGCAGCGCGACATCAGCGTCTGGGACGCCGCGATCGCCAAGGTCAAAGTGATCTTCGAACGCCTGAAGGAAGAAGACGGCATCGTGCTGAAACTGATCAACATGGGCGGTGGCTTCCCGGCCAACTACATCACCCGCACCAACAGCCTGGAAACCTACGCCGAAGAAATCATTCGCTTCCTCAAGGAAGACTTCGGTGACGACCTGCCGGAAATCATCCTGGAGCCGGGCCGTTCGCTGATCGCCAACGCCGGCATCCTGGTCAGCGAAGTGGTGCTGGTCGCCCGTAAATCCCGTACCGCCGTCGAGCGTTGGGTGTACACGGACGTGGGCAAGTTCTCCGGCCTGATCGAAACCATGGACGAAGCCATCAAGTTCCCGATCTGGACCGAAAAGAAAGGCGAAATGGAAGAAGTCGTCATCGCCGGCCCAACCTGTGACAGCGCCGACATCATGTACGAAAACTACAAGTACGGCCTGCCACTGAACCTGGCGATCGGTGACCGTTTGTACTGGCTGTCGACCGGTGCGTACACCACCAGCTACAGCGCGGTTGAGTTCAATGGCTTCCCGCCGTTGAAATCTTTCTACGTGTAAGCGCTATACGCTGAAAGTAAAAAGCCCATGACTCGTCATGGGCTTTTTTGTGCCTGGATAAAACGCATTCCCCTGTAGATACTCTGTTCACGGTCAAGCTTTCGCGAGATGTTTTTTGCTAAAAAGCTTGGCCGTATTAAATTCTTCTCCAGAGCGCATGCATGCCCATAACCCGGTTAGGTATTTGCGCATGACCGCGCCGATGGCCTGCATTTTCTTCTTGCCGCGCGCTACCAGTGCCTCGTAGAAGGCCTTCACATTCTCATCACAACGGATTGCCGTCATCGCCGGCATGAACATCGCTGCACGCAAGTAAGCATTACCGCACTTGGACATTCGTCCTGGCCGGTTCACGCTGGTGCCTGACTGGGTCAGTCTGACATCCAGGCCTGCATAGCGGCTTACCTGTGCCGATTTAAGCGTCACTGGAAGGGTCGTCAGCTCAGCCAGTGCGGCGATGGCCGAGGCCTCTCCAACGCCGGGCGCCGCCATCATGCAGCGAAATTGCAGGCTCAGATCAGGGCATTTGGCGATGGCGTCGCGCGCAGCCTGTTTTAATCGATCGATTCGAGCGTCCAACGCGCTTATCGCGTCTTTCTCATCCTCGATCAGCAGTGCGATGCTCGTTTCTGTCGCTTGTAGCGCATGCAGCTCGTTCTTGGCTCGCGTCCGATGGCCAATCAGTCGGTTGATGTGGCGACCAATCGCACGCAGCATCATCTGTTCCGCAGTGGGCGGGACCCACAGCCTAGGCCCCATACGCTCGCCGTATTCGGCCAGCAGTTGGGCATCGATCTGGTCAGTCTTGCTGTTTTGCAACATCAGCTTGGCAAAGTTGTGGAAGCTTTTGGGGTTGATCACCGAGACCGGCAAGCCGGCGGCGTGCAATTCCATCGCAAGATCCAGGTAGTAAATACCGGTAGCCTCCATGACAACGCTCAGCGGCTTGAGACGTAGCAGCTTTTCCACAGCGGCCTTGCGACCTTTGGGCGTGTGCAGAATGTCTCCATTGCCTGCTGCTTTGCCGTTCTGCCGCCATCCCATGGCTGAACTGCGAGCACTGATATCTATGCCGACATGCGCATTCATTGCTTTTCACTTCCTTGGCTTTAGGTAAGATTGCACCTGGTTCCCCCGACCTCGAACTTCATGCCACTGCAACCTTGTAATGCGAAGTCCGACTTGTCGGCTTCTCGATACTCTTCGTGGTGGGCAATGAGGCGGGGGGGCCTCTCTACAGACAAGGTCAGGAGCAAATCCTGCCTTCAGGAGCGATCGGCCTCCCCCAGAAACGTACTTGCTGTTGAATGAATCCTTGAGCGTAACCTCTCTCATGGAATCAAGGTCAACATACAAGGAGCGAGCATGCTCGCGAAAAACGTGAGAACGCCGCGGGGGACCAGATTTCCCGCGTTATCGTTCACGTCCATCGCGAGCATGCTCGCTCCTACAGGGGTTTGAGTTGCTGTTCGAGTTCAGCTTGGCGCTGAGCATAATCGGGTGCCAATGCACAAATCTTTGGATCTGTTGCGCTCAGCAGCGCTTTACTCGCCACCCGCAGGAAATTCAGGTTCCCGCCAGCCAGCGCCTTGCGCAGCCAGACCAACGCCTCATCAATATTTGCTTCACCAGCCAGCACCGCTGCATAACTGAACTGCCCGCGAAAGTCTCCGCCTACCGCCGAACGCCGATACCAGTCCCGGGCCGCTGTGGGATCTGCCGGGCACACGCGCCCCTCTTCCAGATAGCGTCCCAGCAGGTTCATCGATTTCGCATGGCCAAGCTCGGCGGCGCGGCGATACAGGTTCAGCGCCGACGACTGATCTTCGGCCACTCCGCGCCCAGTGGCCAGCAGGTTGGCGTAGTTGTACATCGCCCAATCCAGCCCCGCTCCTGCGGCGATTCGATAATGCCGAGCCGCCGCCGCTGCATCGGCCACACAACCCCAGCCATGTTCATGACAGCGCCCAAGCATGTTGCGCGCCATCAGGTGCCCTTGTCGGGAGGCGATGTCGAACCAGCGCAACGCCAGCGGTTGATCCTGGGCGATTCCACTTCCGTCCAGCAGGATCTGCCCGAGCAGCGCCTGGGCATCGACGAGCCCCTCACGGGACGCCGCGACAATCGCCTGGGCCGCACGGGCCGGGCTTTCGTCGAGCATGGATTTGAGACGGTCTCCATCGAGCACCTCTTGGCGGCGCAATTGAAAACTCATACCTCGACCCAGCGGCGCAACAGGTTGTGATAAGTCCCCGTCAGGCGGATCAGCGACGGGTGATCCGGCACGTCCTGGGTCAGTTGCCGGATCGCGCCGTCCATTTCAAACAACAGGGCCCGCTGGCTGTCTTCGCGCACCAGGCTCTGGGTCCAGAAAAACGAGGCGTAGCGCGTACCACGGGTGACGGCGTTGACCTTGTGCAGGCTGGTGCCGGGGTACAACACCATGTCGCCAGCCGGCAACTTCACGCGCTGAATGCCGTAGGTGTCCTGGATTTCCAGCTCGCCGCCGTCGTAGTCCTCGGGCTCGCTGAAGAACAGCGTGGCCGAGAGGTCGGTGCGAACCCGTTCGATACTGCCCTTGGGCTGACGCACGGCGTTGTCGATGTGGAAGTCGAAACTGCCGCCGGCCGTGTAACAGTTCAGCAACGGAGGAAACACCTTGTGCGGTAACGCCGCCGACATGAACTGCGGATTTTTCCACAGACGTTCCAGCATGGCCGCGCCGATCTCCTTGGCCAGCGGGTGACCTTCCGGCAACTGCAGGTTGTGCTTGGCCTTGGCCGACTGGTAACCGGCCGTGATCTTGCCATCGGCCCAATCGGCCTGTTGCAGAGCCTCGCGAATGCGCTGCACTTCTTCTTTTTCGAACAAGCCGGGAATGTGCAGCAGCATGGGGGCAAGCACCTGAAAGCAAAGGGGTGTCAATGGTATTGATTCTTATTGCCTGTGTAAAACCCGCTAGACGAACGAAACAGTAAAAACCGTAAGGTTAAATTGTAAAGATTGTAAATTCAGCGCGAATAGTAATATTTCGCAATTGATACAAATACGTGTTTACCCTATATTCCGCCGCCTCAAATCCTTGGGGAGGGGAATAAAAATGTCACGTCAACACCCACAACTACCGGTCAGTTCACCGCGTCTGCTCGCTTCCGCAATTGGCGTGGCCATCACTGCCGGCTCTGCGGGCCACATGGTTTTCGCCGCTGAAAAAACCGACGTGAAAGCGCCGAGCAACACGATTTCCCTGGGCGCTACCGCGATCACCGGCGAATCCCAGGACGAGACCTCCTACAACGTCGAAAAAGCCTCCTCGCCCAAGTACACCGCACCCCTGGTGGACACACCGCGCTCGATCACCGTCATCCCGCAACAAGTCCTCAAGGACACCGGTGCCCTGAACATGCAGGACGCGCTGCGTACCGTTCCGGGCATCACTTTCGGTGCCGGTGAAGGCGGCAACCCCCAGGGCGACCGTCCGTTCATTCGCGGTTTCGATGCCCAAGGCGACACCTACCTGGACGGCGTGCGCGATACCGGTTCGCAGAGCCGCGAAATCTTCGCCGTTGAATCGATCGAAGTCAGCAAGGGCCCCAACTCTGCCATTGGCGGTCGCGGCGCTGCCGGCGGCAGCATCAACCTGGTGAGCAAGAAAGCGCACCTGGGCGACTCGTTCGACGGTGGCTTTACCTGGGGTTCGGACCAGACCCAGCGTTACACCATGGACGGCAACTACCAGTTCTCCGACACCGCTGCCGGTCGTCTGAACCTGATGAGCCACGAAAGCAATGTCGCAGGCCGCGAAAGCGTCGATTACGATCGCTGGGGCGTCGCGCCATCGCTCGCCTTCGGCCTGGGCACCGACACCCGTGTCAACCTTGACTACTACCACCTGGAAAGCAACGACACGCCGGATTCGGGTATTCCCTACACCATTCCGGCCGGTGGCTCGACTGCCCGCACCAAGTCCAATCCGGACAAGCCCTACGCCGGCGGCGACAGCAGCAACTTCTACGGCTTGACCGATCGTGACTTCCGCAAGGGCCGTACCGACACCGCGACCATAGCCGTCGAGCACGACCTGAACGACGCGCTGACCGTCAAGAACACCCTGCGCCACGGTAGCAGCATGCAGGATTACATCCTGACCCAGCCGGACGACAGCAAGGGCAACGTCAACAATGGCAGCGTCTGGCGTCGGGCCAACACCCGTGTCAGCAACACCGATACGACGACCAACCAGACCGACCTGTTTGGTGATGTCTACATCGCAGGCTTCAAGAACAGCTTCGCGACCGGTGTCGAGTTGAGCCGCGAGGAAAGCAAAAAGTCCTCGTATACCGTCAACACCGATACCACGCCCCTGACTCCAATTACACCAACGACTCCATCAGGCACCAACTGCACCCAGGCGATGATCGGTGCTCCGAGCGGCTACAACTGCACCTCACTGTCGAACCCGAACCCGAACGATCCATGGAACGGTTCGATCACCCGCAACTACGCCGGCACCGACACCACGGGTAAAACCTACGCGCTTTACGTGTTCGACACCCTGACGTTGTCCGAACAGTGGCTGGTGAACATGGGCCTGCGCTACGACCACTTCGACACCGACTACAAAACCTACAACGCCGCCGGCACCACCACGTCCAAGGGCGATGATGTCAGCGAGTTCGTCACCGGCCAGTTCGGCGTGGTCTACAAGCCGGCGGAAAACGGCAGCATCTATGCGTCCTACGCAACGTCCGCGACACCTCCGGGCTCCACGCTTGGCGAAGGTCAGGACGGCAACCCGCTGGGCGGCACCCCGGATCGCAACGGCAACCTGCTGAGCAGCGACCTGGAGCCGGAAACCACCAAGAACTACGAAATCGGTACCAAGTGGGATCTGCTGGACGATCGTTTGTCCTTGACCGCGGATATCTTCCGCACCGAGAAAGACAACGCTCGTGTGCAGACCAACACCACTACGTACGAAAACGTCGGCAAAACCCGTGTTCAAGGTTTCGAGTTGTCGGCCACCGGTAAACTCACTGACAAATGGCAAGTCTTCGCCGGCTACGCCTACATGGACAGCGAGCAAATCGATGGTGGTGACATGCCGGCAAACAAAGCCAACGACGGCAACGAACTGCCAAACACCCCGAAAAACAGTGCCAGCCTGTGGACGACCTACCAGGT
Source organism: Pseudomonas sp. LBUM1649 (assembly GCF_059716155.1). Lineage (NCBI taxonomy): Bacteria > Pseudomonadati > Pseudomonadota > Gammaproteobacteria > Pseudomonadales > Pseudomonadaceae > Pseudomonas > Pseudomonas sp. LBUM1649. Next base: position 830,240 of record NZ_CP166807.1, on the reverse strand, counting down.
CACACCAAAGCTGACCATCGGCGGCGGTGCGTTCTATGTCGACGACGTGTTCGGCAGCGCGGCCAACACCACCATGGTCAACGACTATGTGCGTTACGACGCCATGGCCGCCTACAAGCTGACCAAGAACATCGACCTGCAGCTGAACGTGCAGAACCTGACCGACGTCACCTACTACGACAAGGCGTTCTCCACCCACTTCGCCAACCAGGCGGCGGGCCGGACTGCCTTGCTGAGCACCAACTTCCACTTCTGATAGGAATGTGAACACAACCTCTGTAGGAGCGAGCCGGCTCCGGGCGGCGTTCCGACGATGGTCTTCAACGATGACGCGGGTAACCTGACGCCCCGCGTCGATAGCGAGTTCATCGCGAGCATGCTCGCTCCTACAGGATGGCAGTGAAGCCAGCCCCGTTCATCCAGGTGAACGGGGCTTTTGTGTGTAAAGGAAATGTTTCTCGACAACCCACGGCATAATGCGCGCCGTGATGACTATTTCTAAACGAACAAGGCGAGCGACGTGTTGAAGAAAACCCTGTTCCAGTTGCACTGGTTTTTTGGCATCAGCGCCGGACTGGTCCTGGCCCTGATGGGCATCACCGGTGCGACGGTCTCGTTTCAGGATGAAATCCTGTACGCGCTGAACCCTTCCGTGTTGCAGGTCGAGAAACAAGTCGCCGGCGTGCTGCCACCCGCCGATCTGGTGGAGAAGATCGAAGCGACGACGCGCATGAAAGTCGCGATGCTCTCGGTCGGCATCGACAGCGACGTTGCCGCAAAAGTGTTCTTCACCCCGCCAGCGGGCGAGCGTCGCGGCCCCATGCGTTACGTCGACCCGTACACCGGCGAACTCCTGGGCGACGCCACCGGCCAAGGCTTCTTCGGCCTGATGCTGCAATTGCACCGCTTCCTCGCCATGGGCGATACCGGCCGGCAGATCACTGGCGCCTGCACCCTGATCCTGGTGTTCTTCTGCCTGTCCGGCCTGTACCTACGCTGGCCTCGCCAGTGGAAAAGCTGGCGCGCCTGGCTGACCCTCGACTGGAAGAAAAAAGGTCGCAGCTTCAATTGGGACCTGCACTCGATTGCCGGCACCTGGTGCCTGGTGTTTTACCTCCTGGCCGCGCTGACCGGCTTGTCCTGGTCCTACGAGTGGTACAACAAGGGCTTGACTCGCCTGCTCTCCGATTCGCCGCAGAACGAACGTGTACGCGGCGGACGAGGCCCTGCGCCAAGTGGCCCTGCTCCGACGGCCGATTACTCGGTGATGTGGAGCAGCATCTACAGCGCTGCCGGCCCCGACCTGAGCTTCTACAACACCCGCATGCCGCCCGTGGCCGGACAACCGGCAACCGTTTTCTACCTGTTGAAAAACTCGCCCCACGACCGCGCGCTGAACCAGATCACCCTCGACCCGGTGACCGGCGCGATCAAGCGGCATGACCGCTACAGCGACAAGAGCCTCAAGGCGCAGCTGCTGACCAGCATCTATGCGCTGCACGTGGGCAGCTACTTCGGCATCGTCGGGCGCATCATCTTGACGCTCACGGCCCTGAGCATGCCGCTGTTCTTCATCACCGGCTGGCTGCTGTACCTTGATCGTCGACGCAAGAAACGCCAGATCAAGGACGCCCGCAAAGGCCTGGCGCAACCCGGCAGCGACACCCCGGCCTGGCTCATCGGTTTCGCCAGCCAGAGTGGCTTTGCCGAGCAACTGGCCTGGCAGACCGCTGGCCAGTTGCAGGCGGCGGGCCTGCCGGTGAAGGTACAGCCGCTGGCGGATGTCAGCGAGCAAGACCTGCATGCTTCGAACAACGCGCTGTTTGTGGTCAGCACCTTCGGTGACGGCGAAGCGCCGGACAGCGCCCGGGGTTTCGAGCGCAAGGTGCTGGGCCGGGCGCTGAGCCTCGATAGCCTGAACTACGCCGTGCTGGGACTCGGCGACCGGCAGTATCAACACTTCTGCGGATTCGCCCAGCGCCTGCACAAGTGGCTGGGCGAGCACGGCGGCAAGACCTTGTTCGCACCGGTGGAAGTCGACAGCGGCGACCCCTATGCCTTGCGTCACTGGCAGCAGCAACTCGGCCTGGTGACCGGACAGGCGCCTGAGGGCACCTGGCAAGCACCGAGCTACGAAAACTGGACCCTGGTCCGTAGGGAATTGCTCAACCCCGACAGCAGCGGTTCACCGGTGTACTTGCTGGGCCTCAAGGCTCCAAGTACCAGCAGCTGGCTGGCCGGTGACCTGGTGGAGGTGTTGCCGCGCAATTGCCCTTGGGCCATCGAGCACTTCCTCGACGGTCTGGGGATCGACGGCCGGGCCACGATTGAACTCGATGGCTTGTCGCAATCGCTGGAGCAGGCCCTGGCCGGTCGCCAGCTGCCCGAGAACCGTACGCATCTGGTCGGCTTGCATGCCCAGGCGCTGGTGGCTGCGCTGGTGCCTTTGGCGATGCGCGAATACTCCATCGCCTCGATTGCCGCCGACGGCATCCTCGAATTGATCGTGCGCCAGGAACTGCATGCCGATGGCAGCCTTGGCGTCGGTTCCGGCTGGCTGACCGAACACGCCCCCGTGGGTGGCAGCATCAGCCTGCGCGTGCGGCGTAACAGCGGCTTCCACCTGCCCAATGAACCGGTGCCGATGATCCTGATCGGCAACGGCACCGGGCTGGCCGGTCTGCGCAGTTTGCTCAAAGCGCGAATTGCCGATGGGCAACAACGTCACTGGCTGTTGTTCGGCGAGCGCAATCGTGAGCATGACTACCTGTGTCGCGATGAGCTGCAAGAGTGGTTGATTGCTGGCGATCTTGAGCGCCTGGACCTCGCGTTTTCGCGGGACCAGGCCGAGAAGATCTACGTGCAGGATCGCCTGCGTGAATCGGCCGAAGAACTGAAAAAATGGCTGGCGGACGGTGCGGTGATTTACATCTGCGGCAGCTTGCAGGGCATGGCGTCCGGGGTCGATCGAGTGCTTATCGATGTGCTCGGTGCTGCCGAAGTGGAGCGCCTGATCGAACAGGGCCGCTACCGCCGCGACGTTTACTGACCCCCCGGCCTGATCGTTCCCACGCTCTGCGTGGGAATGCCTCAACGGACGCTCCGCGTTCGGCTTCGGAAGGGACGCGGAGCGTCCCGGGCTGCATTCCCACGCAGAGCGTGGGAACGATCAATGCGGAGCTAAACCGGCTGCAACGTTTGCTCAAACACAGACACCCCCTCCAGATCCCGCAACACCACACTCAACTCCCCGCTCTGCCCATCAATGTTCACCTCGCCAAAAAACTGAAATCCGGCAAACGGCGACATGTTTTGCGCAGGTGGCGCTTTCTCGAACACCACTTCAGGGCCGAAGGTCTTATCCAGCGTGTCCGGGCGGAAGCTCCCCGCATTCAGCGGCCCCGCGATAAACTCCCAGAACGGTTCAAAGTCCTGAAACGCCGCACGGTCCGGGTGATAGTGATGCGCCGCGCAATAGTGCACATCCGCCGTCAGCCAGACAAAATTGCGCACTTGCTGCGCCCGCAGAAAACCCAGTAACTCGGCAATTTCCAGCTCCCGCCCCTGAGCCGGTCCGGGGTCACCGTTGGCCACCGCTTCCCAGCGCATCACGCCGGGACTGACCTGGCCATCCGGTGCGCCAAGGCCAATCGACATGTCTGCGGCGATGACTTTCCATTGGGCTTTGGAAGCTTTCAACGAAGCCTTCAGCCAGTCCAGTTGTTCGCGTCCAAGAAACGGCTTGGCATCGCCAAGGTTGGCGTCATTGGGCCCGCGATAACTGCGCATGTCGAGCACGAACACATCGAGCAACGGCCCGTAATCGAGTTGACGATAAATCCGTTTGCCACCCTCGGCGGACTGCCAACGCATTGGCGCATATTCAAGCCATGCCTGACGTCCGCGACTCACCAGGCTGTGGATATCTTTATTGGTGTAGCGCCAACCCAGCGCTGTCCCCGGTGACCAGTTGTTCAGCACTTCGTGGTCATCCCATTGCCAGATCTGCGGAACTTCGGCGTTGAAGCGGCGGACGTTTTCGTCCATCAGGTTGTAGCGGTAATTGCCACGGTAATCGTCGAGGGTTTCGGCGACCTTGCTCTTCGCCTCGCTGGTGATGTTGCGCCACACCCGGCCGCCCTCGGTGGTGAGTTGCGCAGGTATGGGGCCGTCGGCGTAGATGGTGTCGCCGCTGTGGATAAAGAAGTCCGGCAGGCGCAGGCGCATGGCTTCGTAGATGCGCATGCCGCCGATGTCCGGGTTGATCCCGAAGCCTTGTCCGGCAGTGTCACCGCTCCAGACGAAACGAATATCGCGGCGGATCTGGGGAACGCTGCGCAGGTGGCCGAACCACGGCTCGCTGGTGACGCCGCTCTGGGCATCTTCAAACTGCACACGATAGAAAATCGCCTGATTGGCGGGTAGCCCGGTGAGTTCGACCCGCGCCGTAAAATCGGTGCGGGCATCGGCCAGGGCCGAGACGAATCGCCGGGGGTTGGGAAACAGGCTGCGGGTGTCCCATTCCACCACCATGCGTGCGGGGCGGTCGCTGCGGCTCCAGATGATCGCCCGGTCGCCCAGCAGGTCGCCGGACTGCACGCCGTCGGTGAGTCGTGGTCGATCCTTGACCGAAGCGATCACCGCCGGTGCCAGCCCAGGCAACAGCAGCCCGGCACCGACCACTTGCATCACACGACGCCGACCGAGATCGAATTCGCTCATGGTGTTCTCGACCTCTGTAGGAGCGAGCATGCTCCGGGCGGCGTTCCGACGAAAGATCCACAGGCGCCGCTGGGCATCTGGTTTAACGCGTTACCGTTCACGACCATCGCGAGCATGCTCGCTCCTACAGGGGCCGGTCAGGCGGTGACGGGGTCTACCGCCAACTCCACCACCTCCGGCCGCTTGACCAGCGCATACACCACCGCCGTCAACAAACTCCCCGCAACAATCGCCAGCAAATACAGCAACGCATGGTTGATCGCATTCGGAATCGCCAACACGAACAACCCACCATGGGGCGCCATCAACTTGCAGCCGAAGTACATCGATAACGCACCGGTCAGCGCACCGCCGGCAATGCTCGCCGGGATCACCCGCAGCGGGTCTTTCGCGGCAAACGGAATCGCGCCTTCGGAGATGAAGCACAGCCCCAGCACCAAAGCCGCTTTACCCGCCTCGCGTTCGGCCTGGGCGAACTTGCGCCGGGCGATGAACGTGGCGATCCCCAGGCCGATCGGCGGCACCATGCCGGCGGCCATGGTCGCCGCCATCGGTGCATAACTCTGCGACGCCAGCAGCCCGACCGAAAACGCATACGCGGCCTTGTTGATCGGTCCGCCAAGGTCAACGCACATCATGCCGCCCAGCAGCACGCCGAGCAGAATCGCGTTGGTGGTGCCCATGCTGTCGAGGAAATGCGTGAGCCCGGCGAGCATGCCCGCCACCGGCTTGCCGACCACGTAGATCATCACCAGGCCGGTGAACAGGCTCGCCAGCAACGGGATGATCAGGATCGGTTTCAGCGCCTCAAGACTCTGCGGCAACCGCGCATAACGATTGATCGCCTGCGCCGCGTAACCGGCGAGAAAACCGGCAATGATCCCGCCGATAAACCCGGCGCCCAGGGTGCTTGCCAGCAGGCCGCCGATCATCCCCGGCGCCAGGCCCGGACGGTCGGCAATCGAATAGGCGATGTAGCCTGCCAGCAGCGGCACCATGAGTTTGAACGCGGTGTCGCCGCCAATCTGCATCAGCGCCGCCGCCAGCGTCCCCTCTTCCTTGAAAGCGGTGATGCCGAACACGAACGACAAGGCGATCATCAAGCCGCCCGCCACCACCATCGGCAACATGTACGACACGCCGGTCAACAGGTGTTTGTAGACCCCGGTCTTTTCTTGTTTGGCCGGCCCCTTGGTACCGGTCGAGGCGGTTTCCTGCCGGCCTTCCGCCAGCGCTTTATTCAGCGTCGCCTCAGCCTGCTTGAGGGCAATGCCGGTGCCGCAACGGTAGATTTTCTTGCCAGCAAAACGCTCGGTGGCGACTTCGATGTCCGCCGCCAGCAGCACCACATCGGCGTCGGCAATCGCGTCGCTGCTCAGCGGATTGCGTGCGCCGACCGAGCCCTGGGTTTCCACCTGCAAGTCATAGCCCAAGCGCTTGGCCGCTTGCTGCAAGGCTTCGGCGGCCATGAAAGTGTGGGCGACACCGGTCGGACAGGCCGTCACGGCAACCAGTCGCGGCGCGTTTTTAACGACGGCAACCGGCTCGACCACGGCTTCGGGTGCGACATACACCCGGGCGTCTTCAGCACCGCGGCGCAACACCGCTTCGACATCTTGCAGCGCCTGGGCAGGGGTGCTCTGGAACAATCGTTTGCCGACGAAACGCGACATATCCACAGGCGCGCTGGTCACCAGCAACACCCACTCGGCGGCCTCAATCGTGGCTGCCGACAGTTGCCGTTCGGGATGCGCCGCATCGCTGATTTCGACGCTGGTGCTCCAGCCCTGACGCTGGGCCGCTGCATCGAGCAAACGGGCACACAGCACACTGGTGACCATGCCGTTCGGGCAGGCAGTAACAATGGCTAATTTCATGACCAACCCTCTTATTGTTCTGTCAGGGGGCGCACGCGCACACCCTGTTCGAGCTGCGCCAATTGCGCGGCATCGCTGATACCGAAACCAATCTGGGTGACCGCCATCGCGGCAATCGCCGTGGCGGTGCGCAAGGTTTGTTCAGGTGTATCGACACTGAGCAAGCCATGGAGCATGCCGGCCAACAACGAATCGCCTGCGCCCACAGTGCTGACGACGCTGACTTTTGGTGGCGTGGCGTGCAGCGCCGAACCGACGCTGAACCAGTTCACACCTTCGGCGCCATGGGATATCACCACATGTTCGATGCCTTGGGCGTGCAGACGGTTTGCGGCTTCCGCCTGGGCCATGACCGACACCACCTCGCCACCGAGCACTTCAGCCAGCTCCTCGGCATTGGGCTTGATCAACCATGGACCGGCCTTGAGCGCGGCACGTAATGCCTGCCCACTGGTGTCGAGGGCCACCTTCAAGCCCAGGCCTTTCAATCGCCCAATCAACGCCTGCAACCACTGCGGGCTGATGCCTTGGGGCAGGCTGCCGGCAACCACTACCGCATCATGCCCCGGCGCAATCCGATCGAGACGCTCGAGCAATGCCTGTTGCGCCGCCGCGCTGACCAGCGGTCCCGGGCCGTTGAGGTCGGTGATGCGCCCATCGCTTTCCGCCAGTTTGATATTGCTGCGTGTCTCGCCGGGAACACGGATAAAGGCATCGACAAAACCGCGTTTGGCGAACAGGGTTTCAAACGCCTGGAGGTTGTCTTCGCCGAGGAACCCGCTGACTGTCAGTTGATGCCCCAGGTCAGCCAGCACTTGCGCTACATTCACCCCTTTACCGGCGGCGTGGGTGTGCATGGCATCGCTGCGGTTGACCTGACCGGGTTCCAGGCGCGCAAGCTGGACGGTGAGGTCCAGCGCCGGGTTGAGGGTCAGGGTTAAAATCCTGGCCATTACAAAGCCTCCACTAATGCGCGCACTTCATTGGCGCTGCCCACGGCAAGTGCCTGTTGGGCAAGGGTTTGAGCCCGGGTCAGGCTGAGTTCGCGAACCCGCGCCTTGACCTCGGCAATGCTGCGCCCGCCGACACTGAGTTCATCCACGCCCAGGCCGACCAGCACCGGCACCGCCAGCGGATCGGCCGCCAGCTCGCCACACACGCCGACCCACTTGCCATGGGCATGGGCCGCGCGCACGGTGATATCGATCAGTTGCAGCACCGCCGGATGCAAGCCATCCGCCTGGGCCGACAGGGTTGGGTGACCACGGTCGATGGCCAGGGTGTATTGCGTCAGGTCATTGGTGCCGACGCTGAAAAAGTCGACTTCCCTGGCCAGCACCGGCGCCAGCAAGGCGGCTGATGGCACTTCGATCATGATCCCCAATTGCAGGTCCGTCACCGGAATTTCCAGGCGCAGGCGTTCGGTCATGTCCCGCGCCTGGCGCCACTCGTCGACGCTGCCGACCATCGGGAACATGATCCGCAGCGGGCGGTTGTCGGCGGCCCGCAGCAAGGCGCGCAACTGTGCTTCCATGATCTGCGGCCGTTGCAGGGTCAAGCGAATGCCGCGCACCCCGAGGAACGGGTTTTCTTCCTTGGCGATCGGCCAATACGGCAGCGGTTTATCGCCCCCGACATCGAGGGTGCGCACCACAAGCGGTCGACCGGCCAGGCCATCGAGAACGCGGCGGTATTCGGCTTCCTGAGTCGCCTCGTCCGGCGCTTGCGGGTGGGCCATGAAAATCAGCTCGGTGCGCAGCAGACCGATACCTTCGGCGCCCTGCTCTACCGCGCTGGTGACGCCGGCGCTTTCACCGATATTGGCGAACACTTCGACCGCGTGGCCGTCGGTGGTCAATGCCGGTTGATGGCGTTGTTCGGCGGCGGCCTTCAGGCGTTGCTCGCGGGTGTCGCGCTCTTGGATGGCTCGCTGCAAAGTCGCTACATCCGCATCCACATGCAAGCGACCGCGCTGGCCATCCAGCAACAACGGCGTGCCCGGTGCCAACAGCAGCACCGCAGGACCGGCGCCAACCAGCGCTGGAATCCCCAAGGCCCGCGCCACAATCGCGCTGTGGGCGGTGGCGCCACCCCGGGCGGTGAGAATGCCGGCGACACGGGTCGGATCAAGACGCGCCACGTCAGACGGACCGACTTCGTCCATCACCAGAATGTACGGCTGTTCAGGTTCACTCAAGGTTTCGACACCACTGAGTTGCGCCAGCACTCGACGGCCGATGTCGCGCAGATCGGCAGCGCGCTCGGCGAGCAAGGCATCCTGCAAGGATTCCTGTTGCCTGGCGGCGGCTTCGATCACGGACATCCACGCCGCTTCCGCGCTTTCGCCCTGCTTGAGACGGGTGTCGACCTCATCGGTCAATTCCGGATCGTCGAGCATTTCCTGGTGGGTGATGAAAATCTCGCGGATCGCCTTGGCCTTGCTGCGCTCGATCAAGCCGCCGATGTCCTGACGCACGTGCGCCAACGCTTGCTTGAGACGCTCACGCTCAATGGCGGCGGACTCTCCGCGCAGCGGGTAATCGATGGTTTGCAGCACCTGGATATGCGCCGGGCCGATGGCGATTCCCGGGGCGGCGGCGATGGCCTGCACCAGACTGCCGGGCGCCGGGGGGAGCAGCACTTGGGCCACCTCGACCATTTCTTCACGCGGCTGGCTCACCGGCGGCAACGGCTCGACTTCTTCACCGAGGCCTTCTTCGATGGCGGCCAACAGGGCGGGCAAGGCATCGGCAGCGATGCTCGGCTCGGCGATGATTTCCAGCACCTGACCGCGACGGGCGCCGAGGCTGAGCAGTTTGCTCAGACTTTTCACCGACACCGCGCTGTCCTGGCCATCGACGATGCGGATGCGAATCTCGCCTTCGAAACTTTTCGCCAGTTGCGCGAGGATCTTCGCCGGACGGGCGTGCAGGCCGTGGGCGTTGGCCAGCGCTATGCGTGCGCTTGGCCAGTCCGCCGGCAGTTCACCGCCGAGCACTTCAAGCACCGCACGGCAACTGGTGGCACGGCCCAACTCATGGCCGCGACCTTCAATCAGCAATGCACACAGGCGTTCGAGCAACGCTTGATGGGCCTCGCCAAGGCTGGCCAGACAAAACAAACCGCTCAGCGGTTGACCGAGGTAGCGCAGCGGTTTGTCCGGAGTGACAAACGCCAGGCCCGGACGCTTGACCGTTTGTTCACTGTGCAGCCACCACAGGCCATCGCCCAGCGGTAAGGCTTCGACTTGCTGCAACACGGCGGAGAAACCGTTGCTGACGCAGTCGGCCTGGCGCAGTAAACGCGCGCCGCGCCAAACCAGTTCTTCGAAATCTTCGGCGGCAACGCCCAGGCCGATCATCTGCGCATCCAGTGCCAGCTCTTGCGGCGCGCCTTGCAGCAGTTTCAGCAAGGCATCGGCGGTACTGGCGCGACGCAAGGCCTGGCCCAGATCGGTCTCGCCGAGGGCCCGGGTCAGCAGTTGCAGCAAGCGCAGGTGTTCGTCGGATTTGGCGGCAATCCCGATCGCCAGGTAGACGATCTGTTCGTCGCCCCAGTCCACACCGTCGGGGAATTGCATCAGGCGCACGCCGGTGGAAAACACCTGATCGCGGGTTTCGGGCGTACCGTGGGGGATGGCAATACCTTGACCGAGAAAGGTCGAGCCCTGGGCCTCACGCGCCTGCAAGCCGGCGAGGTAGCCCTCATCAACCAGGCCATCGGCAACCAGGTGTTGGGCCAGCAATTGCAACGCTGCGGACTTATCCACAGCCGACTGGCCCATGGATATCTGCTCTATGGTGAGCTCGAGCATGCTTTCTCCTGTTGGCACCCAGGGGCGCCAGGTATTGTTTTTGAATGATTCAGCTTAGGCCTTTGTCTTGAAACAATCTTCGGCGGTTTCGCGGCAGAACCGGCCAAAGCAGCCATTAACGTAGAAAATACGCTTGCTGAAACGTTTAATCTAGAGTGATTGGCACGTTACTCGATAATGTTGCATCGTTGAAGCCCAACTTGTCGGATGCGTTGTGACTAAGGTCATCTGCCTGAATCGGGTAGGATTGGTGAAAATGTCGAGGCAAGCTCGAAAAAACAAGGAATAGCGGGTTGAAACTCAGTGATATAGCCCAACTGGCCGGTGTGTCCGTCACCACCGCCAGTTACGTCATCAATGGCAAGGCCGAACAACAACGCATCAGCAGCGCCACCGTCGAGCGCGTGCGCGCGGTCGTCGAAGAACATGGTTTCACGCCTAATCCCCAGGCGGCCGGACTGCGCAGTCGCCACACCCGGACTCTGGGCTTCATTCTGCCGGACCTGGAAAACCCCAGTTATGCGCGGATCGCCAAGCTCCTGGAACAAGGCGCCCGGGCGCGTGGCTACCAGCTGTTGATTGCCAGCTCCGACGATGCACCTGACAGTGAACGGCAACTGCTTCAATTGTTCCGCGCCCGTCGCTGTGATGCCCTGATCGTCGCCAGTTGCCTGCCGCGCGGTGACGACAGCTACCGCCAGCTGCAAGCCAAAGGCATTCCGATCATCGCCATCGACCGGGTGATGGAACCTGAATATTTCTGCTCGGTGATCAGCGACGACCGAGAGGCCAGCCTGCACCTGACCCAAAGCCTGCTTGATCCGTTACCCAAACAGATCGCCTTGATCGGCGCCCGTCCCGAGTTGAGCATCAGCCAGGAACGGGCCGCCGGCTTCAAGGAGGCCCTGATCGGGTACACAGGCGAAATACTGATCGAACACGGTGATTCGTTCAGCCGTGAGTGTGGCAAGCAGTTGATGGAAGAATTGCTCCAGCGTGTAGGACATTTGCCCGAAGCCCTGGTGACGACCTCCTACGTACTGCTCCAGGGTGTGTTCGATGCGTTGCACGACTTCCCGCTGAAAGCCCGCCCGCTGCGCCTCGGCACATTTGGTGACACCCAGTTGCTGGATTTCCTGCCGCTGCCGGTGAACGCCATGGCACAGCAACACCAATTGATTGCCGACAAGGCACTCGAACTCGCTCTGGCGGCCATCGAGCAATCCGATTACCAACCCGGTGTGCAGGCCATCGCGCGGACGTTCAAACAACGTATTCGCCAGGACTGAGCCATGGACCTGATCGACACCCACACCCACCTGGACTTTCCCGACTTCGACGCGGATCGTCAGGCGCTGATGGCCCAAAGCCGTGCTCACGGCGTGCGGCAGATGGTGGTGCTGGGGGTTTATCAAAGTAATTGGCAGCGCGTCTGGGAACTGGTGCAAAGCGATCCCGACCTGCATGCGGCGTTCGGTTTACACCCGGTGTACCTGGAGGATCATCGCCCCGAGCATCTCACCGAACTGGGCGACTGGCTGACGCGATTGGTCGGCCATCGCCAGCTGTGTGCGGTGGGCGAAATCGGCCTGGACTACTTCATCGAAACCCTGGACCGTGAGCGCCAGCAAGCGTTGTTCGACGCGCAACTGCAACTGGCGGTGGATTTCAACTTGCCCGCGCTGATCCATGTGCGCCGCAGTCATGCGGCCGTGATTGCCACGCTTAAGCGTTTCAAGTGGAAACGCGCCGGGATCATCCATGCCTTCGCGGGCAGCCAGGAAGAAGCTCGCGAATACATCAAACTCGGTTTCAAGCTCGGTCTCGGTGGCGCGGCGACCTGGCCCCAGGCACTGCGCATGCACCGCGTGCTCGCCCGGTTGCCGCTGGAATCGGTCGTGCTGGAAACCGACTCGCCGGACATGGCGCCCGCGATGTTCCCAGGCCAGCGCAACAGCCCGGTGCACTTGCCGGCGATCTGCACGGCACTGGCGGCAATCATGTCGCTCGCACCCGAACAACTGGCCGCCGCCAGCAGCGCCAATGCCCGCGAATTGTTCAACTGGTAATCAGTCGACGTGTGCCTTGGCGGCCTCGAGAACACTCCGCTATCGCGAGCAAGCTTGCTTCCACAGGGGGCCGAGGTGCTTTTTTAGACCCGAAACGCGCTGATCAGCTGTTTGAGCTCCACCACCTGCGCCGACAGCGCGCGGCTGGCATCCTCCGTCTGATGCGCACCTTCGGCAGTGCGTTCTCCGGCCCGATTGATCTCGACAATGTTCTGGTCAATATCGTGGGCCACGGCGGTCTGCTGCTCCACAGCCGCGGCGATCTGCTGGTTCTGGTCGACGATCATGCCGACAGCCCCGAGGATATTTTCCAGGGCCTGCTGGACCTTTTCCGACTGCCCCACCGTCCCGCTGGCCATCTCATGGCTGACGCCCATCGCCTTGACCGCGGCCCCGACACCGCCGTGCAGCTTGGCGATCATCTGTTCGATCTCTTCGGTCGATTGCTGGGTGCGCTTGGCCAGCGTGCGGACTTCATCCGCCACCACCGCAAACCCGCGCCCCTGCTCACCTGCCCTGGCTGCCTCGATGGCGGCATTGAGTGCCAGCAAGTTGGTCTGTTCGGCAATGCTCTTGATCACTTCCAGCACACGGCTGATGGACTGGCTGTCGCTGGCCAGTTGGTTGATCACCTTCACCGATTGATCGATTTCGCTGGCCAGTGCAGCGATGCTGCCCTGCTGCGACTGCACCAGCCCACGACCGCTCACCGTTTCGTCATTGACACTGTGGGCGCTGCTGACTGCGGCGGCAGCGCTGCGCGCCACCTCCAGGGAGGTGGCCGACATCTGGTTCATCGCCGTGGCGACCTGCTCGATCTGCGAGCGCTGCCCGGCCACGGCCTGGTTGCTTTGCGCCGAGACACTTTCGACTTGCCCGGCCTGGCGCTCGACCTCGCCGACGGTCTGCCCGACACGCTCGATCAAGTCATGGATCTTTTTCACGGTGCCGTTGAACACCTCGCCCAACTCGCCCAACTCATCACGACTGTGGGCGTTGAAGGTGACCGTCATGTCACCGGCCGCCACTTTGTCCATGACCGCGCCAAGACGCTTGAGGGTGGTGCGGGTCGAGGCGTAGAAGGCGCCGTAAAGATAAAAGATCAGCACAAACACCACCGACAGCGCCACGGCCTGCAGAATCATGTGCGTGCGGTTCTGTTCCAGGCGCTGTTGCAACTGGGTGCCGAGAAAATTCAAGGTGGCTTCATTGAGTTGGTAGGTCTGGCCCATCAGCGCCGAGACCTGATCGTAAAAGGCCTGCCACGGTGCATCGAGCGTGTCGGCCATCACCACCTGCTCTTCGAACAGTTCGCTGGCCTTTTTCAACGAGGCCTTGCTGCTGTCAGCCTGGGCTGCCAGGGTTTCGCGTGCGGCGTTGCTGGAGCCCGTTGCGTCCTGCAGCTTCAGCCCATACTCGGCCTGTAGCTTTTCGATTTGCGCCAGCAATTCATCGAAACGCGTGCTCGACGACGAATTGAGAAACCCCTGGCCCAGGGAAGCGGAGCCCAATGCGCGGCCTTCGCCGAGCATCTGGGTAATGCGCGGAGTGACGTTGGTGACGAGTTCGCTCAGCTGACGCATGTCACTTTGGCTGTCGTGGCTCAGGCCGGCCTGACTGGCGATGATCTGGCCGAAGACCTGCGCGTTGCCGAGCAGCTTGCCAATCAGTGCGCTTTTGCTTTGCAGGGAAGTTTCCGTTTGCTGAGCTTTGAACGCGTTGATCATTTCATCGCGCTTGGCATCGAACAGCACGATCTGCTCCGGATCAGTGGCCATCGCAGTCAACCCCTGCAAGCGTGCCAGAACACCTTGTTCCAGCTTGCCGATCTGCGCCTCGACATTCCCCGCCTTGCCGGATTGGCCCAGGGCGACGTTGATCTGCACAAGATTGTTCAGGGTTTCCAGATCACGCCTTAAAGCGAGACTGCTGCCCAACAGATCCAGGCTCTGCAGTTCGACCCGGGTGCCCTGGAATTCGCGATAGGAATCACGCACCAGGTAGAAGTTGGTTACCAGCATCGGCACCAGGAACAGAACGCTGATCAAGCTGAACTTCATGCCAAAGCTCAGGCGGTTCATCAGCGCGACGGCGGGATAGAGCAAGCTCATCACTGGAAGTCTCCCTTGAATTTCTTATTTTTATTTGGCGAGCGCAGCGAGACAGCAGATAGCCAGTATTCGGCGCTATCTCTGTATAGCGTAAATCAAGGGAGTGCTTTGTAACTTAAGGTTAACGGAACGCACAATCCTGTGGGAGCGAGCCTGCTCGCGAAGGCGGCCTTACAGCCGACCATTCTCTTTCGGGTGTACATATCCATTCCTGCGGTAACGGCCACCTATGGTTTCGCCCTTACGGCGAGTCACTTGGAAAAGCCCCAAGTAACCAAGGGCTCTTGCCCCTGGCGTTCGGTGCCTCGCTAATGCTCGGCATGCCCTCGCTCCGGTCCTGCTCCGTGGGCCCGCCGCGATGGGCCATCCATGGCCCAGCGCGGCTAACCCGGCATCCATGCCGGGTTACCCACTGCGCAGAACCTCCACTCGGCCTCTCGATGGGACAAGAAAATCAAAAGCAAAAGCGAGGCGGCCTACCGGCCGGCCTGATCGGGAGCCGTATTCATTTCCCGTAGGAGCCAGGCTTGCCGGCGAAAGCGCTCGAAAGACCAGCGCTATATCAAGGACGCCTTCGCCGGCAAGCCTGGCTACGGCAGAACGGTCCACAACGCAAAACCCGCATACCAGAGCACTGCCGCCCGCAGCAGCAACTCCCAGATACGGTCGAGATTATGGATTCCTTCGGGCCCGGCCACCGGGGCTGGAATTTCGCCGGCCACCAGTCCGACCTTTTCGATCAATTGGGCGGCGCTGATGTTCCAGTTCAACAGTTCGTGCAACATCACTCGGCTGACCGCGACAAAGTTGCCGACCAGGGCGAGGCTCGCTGCCAACAGACGCACCGGCACCCAGTCGAATGCATGGCGCAGTTGCGCGGCGCGCTCGACTACGACCGGGTTTTGCCCGTGCTCTTCGGCCAGGGCCAGCAATCGATAACTCAGCGCGGCGACCGGTCCCAGCAGGAAGTACCAGAAAATGATCGCGAAAAAGCTCTGGTAGGCCTCCCACAGCAAATGCCCTTCGACCCGCTCCAGCAGTTGCTCGGCATTGTCGGCGCAGATGTCCAGATCACGCTTGGCTACATGAGCCGCCGCTTGCAGGTCTTCGCGGCGCCAGGCATCGCGGAAGGGTCCGAGACCGCCCAGCAGATCACCCCGCCCCAGGCTGTAGATCACCACCAGCAAATGCACCGGCAGCGCCAATAGACCGTAGGCTACAGGGTCGAGCACCACCAGCAGCAAGCCCAGCAGCGCCACCGGAAACAACACCAGCACAGCCAGGACCAGCCAGGGACGGTTCACAAGACGCGGGCTGAGTTCAAGCTTGTGCAGCTCACGAATCCAGCCAGCGTCGCGTTGAACCCGGTGGCGCAGGGCCGAAAATTTTTCGATCCACACCGCCAACAGCAACACCAGAAAACTCATTATCCTTCCTCTTGTGCCAAGGCCGCGCGATAGCGTGCCCAGTCGAACGCGGGCCCCGGATCGGTCTTGCGTCCGGGGGCGATATCGCTGTGCCCGCAGATGCGTTGCGTGGTGATTGCCGGAAACGCCGATTGCAACTGCCGGGTCAGGGTGGTCAACGCTCGATATTGCGCATCGTCGAATGGCAGATCATCCGTGCCTTCGAGCTCGATGCCTACGGAAAAATCGTTACAGGTTTCCCGCCCCTCAAAACTCGAAACACCGGCATGCCAGGCGCGCTCAATGCAAGAGACAAACTGAGTGACGGTGCCGTCACGCTCGATCAGAAAATGCGCAGACACCCGCAGGTCGGCAATCCCCTCAAAGTAGGGATGCTCCGTGACATCCAGGCGGTTCTGGAAAAACTCCTGCACCTTGCCAGTCTTGAACTGCGCTGGCGGCAGGCTGATGTTGTGGATCACCAGCAGGGAAATTTCGCCCTCGGGGCGCGCATTGAAGTTGGGCGAGGGGCATAAATGCACGCCCTTGCACCAACCGCTCGCGGGGTCCAGCTGCATACAGATTCCTTCAACGACGACTGTGTTGGCGCCCAGTATGCCGCGATAGCCCACCGGGAGCGATCACTTGACGCGATTGAGGCACTGCAGTTTGCCGATCATTGCCGCCAGGGCTCGGTCAAACAAGGCGCTATCGTCAGGTACGCGAGCAGTAATGGCCGGACCTTCCTCAGCCGTAGGTAGAATGAATGGCTCCAATACCTCGACCAGCGCCGTCGCACCGGCTGGCGAATGCAGCGGATGCATGAACAGTTGAACGTGCAAGCGCTCCAGCTCGCTGAAAAATGCGCTGATGGAAAACGGATCGAACGCTGAACTTCAACTTGCTGCGACGGCGTTCGTCACGGGTAAACGCAAGCAACTCAGCCAGCAGTTCGGAAAGTGTCGCAGGATCTTCGACAAACCCATGACGTCAAATACAAGGCGAATTATCTTGTAAAGGGAGCCCTCGCGCTATCCCGACGCGCGCTGCGCAGGAAAAGGAGGTGGCCTCTGGATGTCGATGGCGCACTCAATCGACCAAATGCAGGCTTCAGAACGCCGGGAACAGTCCTGACGCCTTGGGTTGCTCAGTACCATGGCCCTATAATCGGAGCACTTTGTTTGTGGAGTGCCTTATGCCGAATCTACGTCTCGCCGACTTGAACGCCGAAATCGAAGCCAACGTGCGCCGCGCGTTGCTCGAAGACATCGGCAGCGGCGATATCACCGCACAGCTGATCCCGGCCGAACGCCTGGCCAAAGCCACCATCATTACTCGAGACGCCGCCGTCATCAGCGGCACCGCCTGGGTGGACACCGTGTTTCGCCAGCTGGACCCACGGGTTGCGGTGCACTGGCAGGTTGCCGATGGTGAGCGGGTCAAACCCAATCAGGTATTGTTCCACCTCGAAGGACCGGCCCGCTCGCTGCTGACGGGTGAACGCAGCGCGCTGAACTTCCTGCAGATGCTCTCCGGCGTCGCCACTCGCGCGCAGCAGTTGGCAGACTTCGTTGCCAATACCCAAGTGAAACTGCTCGACACCCGCAAGACCCTGCCCGGGCTGCGCCTGGCGCAGAAGTACGCCGTGACCTGCGGCGGTTGCCACAATCACCGCATCGGCCTGTATGACGCCTTCCTGATCAAGGAAAACCATATCGCCGCCAGCGGAGGCATCCCGCAGGCCATCGCCGCCGCACACAAGATTGCTCCTGGCAAGCCGGTAGAGATCGAAGTGGAAAGCCTGGATGAACTCAAGGAAGCCCTGGCGGCCAGTGCCGACATCATCATGCTCGACGAACTGAGCCTGGATGACATGCGCGAAGCCGTGCGCTTAAACAACGGCAAGGCTAAGCTGGAGGCCAGCGGCGGGATCAACGAAAGCACGTTGCTGCCGATTGCCGAAACCGGGGTGGATTACATTTCGATTGGTGCGATGACCAAGGATGTGAAGGCGGTCGATCTGTCGATGCGACTCAGTCTCTGATTCGAAACTGTAGGAGCGAGCATGCTCGCGATGAACCCAAGAACGCCGCGGGGTGCCAGGCTTCCCGCGTAATCGTTGGCGTCCATCGCGAGCATGCTCGCTCCTACACGTGTGTCAGACCACCAGGTTGTTCATCTCGCAGTATTCTTCCCACTCGACGCCCAAGACCTCGGCCGCTTCCTTGTGCAGTTTCAGGCGTTCGGTCTCGTATTCTTCCGGGCTTGATGTGTACTTGAGCGTCAGTTCCCACGGCTGCAAGCCCTGGGCCTCGGCTTCATCCTCGAACGCCCACTGAATCTGGTCTTTCTGATCATCGGCTGGCAAGTCCTTGATCTCTTCCAGTAAATGGGGCACGTCCAGCACGTACTTCTTGAGGGCTTCTTCGTGTCTGGCTTCTTGAGTCAATTCTTTAACGGTCATGGCGTTCTCGTTGATCTGGGGAATGGAAGATGGATCTGGATCATCAAGGATCTCTCTGACGCAAAAAAACCAATTGAAGCCCGGCTTTTCTGGCCTTCAGAACCATTCGGGATCGTCTGAAAACAACGTGTCGCTGGTGCCCGAGACAGGAATCGAACCTGCGACCTTCGCGTTACGAGTGCGCTGCTCTACCAACTGAGCTACACGGGCGGTGGGCTAAACCTAGCACTGACCATAGAGTCAGGCAACTTCGAACCCTGTTAAAAATCAAAAGATCGCAGCCTGCGGCAGCTCCTACAGAAGGCTGCGATCTTTTGATCTTTCTGCACATAGCAAAACGCCCCGAACCAGTCGGGGCGTTTTGTTATTCAGCGGTCAGACGCGGGGGTGATTAAACGCCCGAGGCCTTGGCTGCTGCTACGTCCTTGATGGACAGCTTGATACGGCCGCGGTTGTCCACGTCCAGTACCAGTACTTCCACTTCCTGACCTTCTTTCAGGATGTCGGTCACTTTCTCAACGCGAGCGTCGCTCAACATGGAGATGTGAACCAGGCCGTCCTTGCCAGGCAGGATGTTGACGAATGCGCCGAAGTCGACGATGCGCTCAACCTTACCGACGTAGATCTTGCCGATTTCAGCTTCTGCGGTGATGCCCAGAACGCGCTGACGTGCAGCTTCAGCAGCTTCCTTGGTTTCGCCGAAGATCTTGATCGAGCCGTCGTCTTCGATGTCGATCGAAGCCTTGGTCTCTTCACAGATCGCACGAATGGTCGCGCCGCCTTTACCGATAACATCACGGATTTTGTCGGTGTCGATTTTCATCGCGATCATGGTCGGAGCATTTTCCGACAGTTCGGTGCGGGACTGACCAATGATCTGGTTCATCTGACCGAGGATGTTCAGGCGCGCTTCCAGGGCTTGGCCCAGAGCGATTTCCATGATCTCTTCGGTGATGCCTTTGATCTTGATGTCCATCTGCAGCGCGGTAACACCCTTGGCGGTACCGGCTACTTTGAAGTCCATGTCGCCCAGGTGGTCTTCGTCACCCAGGATGTCGGTCAGGATGGCGAATTTCTCGCCTTCTTTAACCAGACCCATGGCGATACCGGCAACCGGTGCCTTCATCGGCACACCAGCGTCCATCAGGGCCAGGGAAGCGCCGCAAACGGAAGCCATCGAGCTCGAACCGTTGGATTCGGTGATTTCCGATACCACACGGATGGTGTACGGGAACACGTCAGCGGCAGGCAGCATGGCTGCAATCGAACGACGGGCCAGACGGCCGTGACCGATTTCGCGACGACCAGCGCCACCCATGCGACCACACTCACCTACCGAGAACGGAGGGAAGTTGTAGTGCAGCATGAACGGGTCTTTTTTCTCGCCTTCCAGGGTATCCAGCAGTTGTGCGTCACGGGCGGTGCCCAGTGTTGCAACAACCAGCGCCTGGGTTTCGCCACGGGTGAACAGTGCCGAACCGTGGGTCTTTGGCAGAACACCGACTTCGATGTTCAGAGGACGTACGGTCTTGGTGTCGCGGCCGTCGATACGTGGCTTGCCGTTTACGATGTTTTCGCGAACGGTGCGGTATTCGATTTCGCCGAAAGCTGCTTTGACTTCGCTGGACGAAGGCTGGCCTTCTTCACCGGACAGCTTGGCAACAACCTGATCTTTCAGCTCACCCAGGCGAGCGTAACGGTCGGCCTTGATGGTGATGGTGTAAGCCTGGGAGATCGCGTCGCCGAATTCGGCACGGATTGCGCCGAGCAGTGCGGTAGCTTCTGGCTGTGGAGCCCAGGTCCAGGTTGGTTTGGCAGCTTCGGCAGCCAGTTCTTTAACGGCGTTGATCACAACCTGGAACTCGTCGTGAGCAAACAGTACGGCGCCCAGCATCTGGTCTTCGGTCAGCTCTTTGGCTTCCGATTCAACCATCAGCACGGCTTCCGAGGTACCAGCAACGACCATGTCCAGGCTCGAAGCTTTCTGTTGCTCGTAAGTCGGGTTCAGCAGGTAGCCGGTGCTTTCATGGAAAGCAACGCGGGCGGCGCCAATCGGGCCATCGAAAGGAATGCCGGAGATGGCCAGAGCAGCCGAGGTACCGATCATCGCAGCGATGTCCGGATCGGTCTTCTTGCTGGTGGAAACGACGGTGCAGACAACCTGCACTTCGTTCATGAAACCTTCTGGGAACAGCGGACGGATCGGACGGTCGATCAGTCGGGAAGTCAGGGTTTCTTTCTCGGAAGGACGGCCTTCGCGCTTGAAGAAACCGCCAGGGATCTTACCGGCAGCGTAAGTCTTTTCCTGGTAGTGAACAGACAGAGGGAAGAAACCCTTGCCTGGATCGGCTTGCTTGGCACCAACGACGGTCACCAATACGCTGACGTCGTCGTCAACGGTGACCAATACTGCGCCGGAGGCCTGACGGGCGATACGGCCAGTCTCGAGGGTAACGGTCGATTGACCGAACTGGAATTTTTTGATTACCGGGTTCACGGTGTCCTACCTTCTTTTGTGGCTCTTGGGGAAACTGGGTTCTTGCGAAATTCTTGGGCAACGCCGGGAATCGGCCCGACTCGATTGTCCAGGGTAAAGCTGATATCCAGATAAAACTTGAGGCTGGGAGCCTGCCATGCGCCGGCGGAAACCCGCTGACGCACGACAGACAACCAACCTCTAGCGCAATCGCTTATTAGCGACGCAGACCCAGGCGACCGATCAGAGCGCTGTAACGGCTCACGTCTTTGCCTTTCAGGTAGTCCAGCAGCTTACGACGCTGGTTAACCATGCGGATCAGACCACGACGGGAGTGGTGGTCTTTACCGTTGGCCTTGAAGTGACCTTGCAGTTTGTTGATGTTGGCGGTCAGCAGTGCAACTTGCACTTCTGGCGAACCAGTGTCACCAACAGCTTGCTGGTAGTCAGCTACGATTTGAGCTTTTTCTTGAACGTCGAGAGCCATGAGGCAATCCTTTTATCAGGAAACTGTTTCAAAAACAGTTTCAACAGGCCAGGGACAAATCCCTGTATCTAAAAATGAGTAGTGACCGTGCCTGCTAACAGCCACACTCGCCAGCCTGCTGTTACACAGACTGGTTCCGGTCATTCTGACCGAATCAGTCGACGCGGCGCGATACGCCCGTCTTCGCTCACTTCACCGATACCGATGAAGCGACCATTGTGATCCTGTACCCGTACCATGCCGAACTTCGGGGCATCCGGGGCGCGTACCGGTTGGCCGTTGAGCCAATAGAACGCGCTCGCTTCCGAGAACTGCAACAGTGGCCAATCCAGCAGGCCGCTGTCCGATGGCATCAGGAAGCGGTCGACCGCCTCGTTGCCGCCTTCGGCATGTACCGCTTCCAGCTCTTCGAGGGTAACGGTCTGCGCCAGGGTGAAAGGCCCGGCCTGGGTACGTCGCAGTTCTGCAACGTAAGCGCCACAACCGAGTTGCTCACCGATATCCTCCACCAGGGTGCGAATATAGGTGCCTTTGGTGCAATCCACCGCAAGCCGCGCAGTATCCCCTTCGAAGGCCAGCAATTCCAAGCGCGTAATAGTAACAGAACGCGGTTCGCGCTCCACTACTTCACCTGCACGGGCCAGCTTGTACAGGGGTTGCCCATCACGCTTGAGGGCCGAGTACATCGGCGGTATCTGACTGATTTGCCCACGAAATTGCGGCAACACAGCTTCGACATCGACGCGACCAACGGTCACCGGGCGCTCCTGCAAAACCTCACCCTCGGCATCCGCCGTGGTGGTGGTCTTGCCCAGCTGCGCCAGGGTTTCGTAACCCTTGTCGGAATCGAGCAGGTACTGCGAGAACTTGGTGGCCTCACCGAAGCACAGCGGCAACACGCCCGTGGCCAGCGGATCGAGACTACCGGTGTGCCCGGCCTTCTCGGCGTTGAGCAACCAGCGGACCTTCTGCAAGGCTGCGTTGGAGGTGAACCCCAGCGGTTTGTCGAGCAGGATGATGCCACTGACGTTACGACGGATACGTTTGACCTGAGCCACCGATTACTCCTTGGCGTCTTCGGGTTCAGCCGATACCGGGCGCTGACTGTCTTCAGCCACAGCGCGTTCGATCAGGGCCGACAGGTGCGCGCCACGCACGACGCTTTCGTCGTAGTGGAAGTGCAACTGCGGAACGCTGCGCAACTTCATCTCGCGAGCCAGCTGCATGCGCAGGAAACCGGCGGCGGAGTTGAGCACCTTGATGCTTTGCGCGATGTCTTCGTGGCTGTCCTGACCCATCACGGTGATGAAAATCTTGGCGTGACCGACGTCACGGCTGACTTCCACAGCGGTAATGGTGACCAGGCCGACACGCGGGTCTTTGACTTCACGACGGATCAGTTGGGCCAGCTCGCGCTGCATCTGATCGCCGATACGTTGGGTACGGCTATATTCTTTTGCCATGTCTTGTTACCTGTTACTGCCCCACGGTGAAACCCGTGAGGTCTGAAAGCGGCAAACGCCCGGCCTGACAAAAGCCAGACCGGGCGTTGCGTTTAGAGTCCGGGCGATGCGCCGCGCAATTGCATGCGGCTGGCCATCACGGCTCTTGAAGTGCGCGAGTTAGAGGCTGCGAGCAACCTGGACCTTCTCGAAGACTTCGATCTTGTCACCGACCTTGACGTCGTTGTAGCTCTTCACGCCGATACCGCATTCCATGCCGGCACGTACTTCGGAAGCGTCATCCTTGAAGCGGCGCAGGGATTCCAGCTCGCCTTCGAAGATAACGATGTCTTCACGCAGTACACGGATTGGACGGTTACGGTGAACAACACCTTCGATCACCATGCAACCGGCGATCGCGCCAAACTTCGGCGAACGGAACACGTCACGCACTTCGGCGATGCCCAGGATGTTCTCGCGAACGTCGCTGCCGAGCATACCGGTCAGGGCTTTCTTGACGTCTTCGATGATGTCGTAGATCACGTTGTAGTAACGCATATCCAGACCTTCCTGCTCGACGATCTTGCGAGCGCCGGCATCGGCACGCACGTTGAAGCCGAACAGTACAGCGTTGGAGGCCAGTGCCAGGTTGGCGTCGGATTCGGTGATACCACCGACACCGCCACCGACCACGCGCACTTGCACTTCGTCGTTGCCCAGGCCGTTCAAGGCACCGTTCAACGCTTCCAACGAACCACGGACGTCGGATTTGAGGACGATGTTGAGCGTCTTCTTCTCTTCCTGACCCATGTTTTCGAAGATGTTTTCCAGCTTGCCGGCGTGAGCGCGAGCCAGTTTGACTTCGCGGAACTTGCCTTGACGGAACAGAGCCACTTCA
Organism: Pseudomonas sp. LBUM1649; assembly: GCF_059716155.1. Lineage (NCBI taxonomy): Bacteria > Pseudomonadati > Pseudomonadota > Gammaproteobacteria > Pseudomonadales > Pseudomonadaceae > Pseudomonas > Pseudomonas sp. LBUM1649. The sequence goes on along the minus strand of NZ_CP166807.1, from coordinate 806,474 downwards.
CGGGCTTTCTTCTCGTCGGCAACCACGCTCATCTCGTCGCCAGCGTCCGGGGTACCGTCCAGGCCGAGAATCTCGACAGGGATGGCCGGACCGGCTTCCTTGATTGGCTTGCCGTTCTCGTCGAGCATGGCACGCACGCGGCCATAGTTCGAACCGACCAGGACCATGTCGCCCTGGCGCAGGGTACCGTCTTGAACCAGAACGGTAGCCACCGGGCCACGGCCCTTATCCAGGCGCGATTCAACCACGACACCACGGCCAGGAGCCGAAGGCGTAGCCGTCAGTTCCAGAACCTCGGCTTGCAGCAGAACGGCTTCGAGCAGTTCGTCGACGCCAGTACCCATCTTCGCCGAAACCGGTACGAACGGGGTGTCACCACCCCACTCTTCCGACGTCACGCCGTGTACCGACAATTCGCTACGGATGCGATCGAGATCGGCGCCCGGCTTGTCGATCTTGTTCACTGCCACGACCAGCGGAACACCCGCGGCCTTGGCATGCTGAACAGCTTCGATGGTCTGCGGCATCACGCCGTCGTCCGCTGCAACCACCAGGATCACGATGTCGGTCGCCTTGGCACCACGGGCACGCATTGCGGTAAACGCAGCGTGACCAGGGGTGTCGAGGAACGTCACCATGCCACGGTCGGTTTCAACGTGGTAGGCACCGATGTGCTGGGTGATACCACCGGCTTCGCCAGCAGCTACCTTGGCACGACGGATGTAGTCGAGCAGGGAAGTCTTACCGTGGTCAACGTGGCCCATTACGGTCACAACCGGCGCACGGGAAACAGCCTCGCCTTCAAACTTCAGGGACTCGGCCAGGGAATCTTCCAGGGCGGTGTCGCTGACCAGGGTCACTTTGTGGCCCAGCTCTTCGGCAACCAGCTGGGCAGTTTCCTGGTCCAGTACCTGGTTGATGGTCGCTGGAGTACCCAGTTTGAACATGAACTTGATGATTTCAGCAGCCTTCACCGACATCTGTTGGGCGAGATCGCCAACAGTGATGGTTTCGCCGATCTTCACTTCGCGCACGACAGGGCCGGTTGGGCTCTGGAAACCGTGGGCGTTGCGCTTCTTCAGCTTGGCCTTGCCGCGACCACCACGACGGAAGCCATCGCTTTCTTCGTCGGTAGTACGCGGGGCAACACGTGGCGCCGGCGCCTTTTCCTTGACCGAAGCACGATGCGGAGCGTTTTTGCGCTCGCCATCGCCACCACCACCGCGACGATTGTTGTCGTCGGCACGTGGTTTGTCCGGACGACGCTGCTCGTCGCGCTTGCGGGTATCGGCTGCAGGTGCCGGAGCGGCTGCCACGACCGCCGCGCTTTCGCGCACAGGCTCGGCCACCGCAGCTGGCGCTGCAACAGGTTGGGCGGTCGGCGCAGCAGCAGGCTGGCGACGCGCTTCTTCTTCGGCGCGACGCTTGGCTTCTTCTTCAGCCTTCTGACGTGCAGCATTTTCTACTGCGCGACGTTCATCCAGTTCACGCTTGCGCTCGGCTTCGATTTCTTCCGGGCTGCGCTGTACGAAGACTTTCTTCTTGCGTACTTCAACGCTGATGCTTTTGCTGCCAGCAACACGCAGGGTGCTGGTGGTTTTACGCTGCAGCGTAATCTTGCGTGGTTCTTCCACTTTCGCCTTGTGGCTGCTTTTCAAGTGAGTCAGCAACGATTGCTTCTCACTGTCAGTCACACTTTCTTCGGCGGCGGTGTGCGGCAGACCTGCCTCACGCATCTGCTGCAACAGGCGCTCTACCGGTGTTTTGACCTCATCGGCCAGTTGTTTCACCGTGACTTGCGTCATGCACTTCTCTCCTCAGGCCGCGCCTAATTACTCGAACCAGTGGGCTCGGGCGGCCATGATCAACTTGCCGGCACGATCATCGTCAATGCCGTCGATGTCGAGCAGGTCGTCAATAGACTGCTCGGCCAGGTCTTCGCGGGTAATTACGCCGCGCACCGCCAGTTCCATCGCCAAATCCTTGTCCATACCCTCAAGCGAGAGCAGGTCTTCGGCCGGATGGGCGTCTGCCAGCTTTTCCTCAGTAGCGATGGCTTTGGTCAACAAACGATCCTTGGCACGAGCGCGAAGCTCGTTGACGGTTTCTTCGTCAAAGCCGTCGATGTTGAGCATTTCTTCCAACGGTACGTAGGCAATCTCTTCCAGGCTGGTGAAGCCTTCATCTACCAGCACCTGTGCCAGATCTTCGTCGACTTCCAGCTCGTCGATGAAGTTGCGCAGGATGTCGCCGGTTTCTGCTTGCTGCTTAGCCTGGATGTCCGATTCGGTCATCACGTTCAGGGTCCAGCCAGTCAACTGGCTAGCCAGACGCACGTTCTGACCACCGCGACCGATGGCCTGAGCCAGATTGTCTGCGCCAACGGCGATGTCCATTGCATGGGCATCTTCGTCAACGATAATTGCCGCCACTTCAGCCGGCGACATTGCATTGATTACGAACTGAGCCGGGTTATCGTCCCACAGGACAATGTCCACACGCTCACCGCCCAACTCGCCCGACACTGCCTGGACGCGCGAACCGCGCATTCCGATGCAAGCGCCCTGCGGGTCGATGCGTTTGTCCTTGGAGCGGACGGCGATCTTGGCGCGCGAACCCGGATCACGGGACGCAGCCATCACTTCGATCAGGCCTTCAGCAATTTCCGGCACTTCGATGCGGAACAACTCGATCAGCATTTCCGGCGCGGTACGCGACAGGATCAGCTGCGGGCCGCGGTTCTCGGTGCGGATTTCCTTGAGCAGCGCACGCAAGCGCACGCCGACCCGGAAAGTTTCGCGAGAAATGATGTCTTCACGGGCCAGCAACGCCTCGGCGTTGTTGCCCAGATCGACGATCACGTTGTCGCGGGTGACTTTTTTCACGGTGCCGGAGATGATTTCACCCAAGCGCTCGCGGTAAGCGTCAACAACCTGGGCGCGCTCGGCTTCGCGAACCTTCTGCACGATGACTTGCTTGGCAGTCTGTGCAGCGATACGACCGAATTCGATGGATTCGATCTTCTCTTCGACAACATCGCCAACCTTGGCACCAGGATGCGTTTCGGCAACCTTGCTCGGCCAGGTTTCGATGGCCGGATCGTCCAGGTCCGCTTCTTCGACCACCGTCCAGCGACGGAAAGTCTCGTAAGCACCGGTGTGGCGGTTGATTTCCACACGCAGATCGACTTCGTCCTCGAAACGCTTTTTGGTAGCCGTGGCCAGAGCGAGCTCCAGCGCTTCAAAAATTACGTTAGCCGGTACGCCCTTTTCATTGGATACCGACTCAACAACCAGCAGTACTTCTTTGCTCATCGTACGCCTCGCCTTTCGCAAGCCATTGGATCCGCGGGATCCGCAGTATCTGGCACGCCTCAGTCAAAACTGGGAATAATGTTGGCCTTGTCGATCATATCGATCGGCAACAGGAACTCATGGTCATCTACCTGCACCACGACGTCCTGCTCTTCTACACCGCGCAGAAGGCCCTGAAAGTTGCGTCGTCCTTCAAAAGGCGAGCGCAGCTTGATCTTCACTTGTTCACCGGCAAATTTTGCAAACTGCTCAAGAGTGAACAGCGGGCGTTCCATGCCTGGCGAGGAAACTTCGAGGGTGTATTCAACGGTGATTGGATCTTCAACATCCAGCACACCGCTGATCTGACGGCTGACGATGGCACAATCGTCCACCAGCACACCGCCCTCTTTATCGATATAAACGCGCAACATCGAGTGACGACCTTGAGCCGAAAACTCGATACCCCAGCATTCATAGCCTAGGGCCACGACCACCGGGGCCAGCAAGGCCTGCAACTCTTCTAGCTTGCTCGACACCTGAACCCCCTCGTGCATGTATGTGCATGCTGTGCAAAATAAAAAAATGGGCGAAACGCCCATCCTTGAAACGCCGTCGAACAGCGGCGTTGGAAGTGTCCAGCTAACAAAAAGCCCCTTAAAAGGGGCTCCTTAAACTGGTTGCGGGGGCCGGATTTGAACCGACGACCTTCGGGTTATGAGCCCGACGAGCTACCAGACTGCTCCACCCCGCGACAAAGCTGGGGCGGAAGTATACGACCGATCCCTGACAGGGTCAATGTAACCTTCCACCTGCAAGAAAGCCCGCAACAGCGGGCTTTCCTGACTAATTGGTACCGAGAAGGGGACTCGAACCCCTACACCCTATGGGCACAACCACCTCAAGGTTGCGTGTCTACCAATTCCACCACCTCGGCAATACTACGTTTGAAACCCTTCTTACTTCTGCTCTTGAGCTGGAGGCACGTCAGTCGCTGGAGTAGCCGACTTTTGCTCTTGAAGCACCGGGACATCATCAGAAGCCGGTTGTTGCTTTGGAACTTCCAACACTGCCGGGTTTGGCAAACCTACTTGAGTCAGCTGGTGAGCTTTCTCTTTAGCAAAGTAACCTAACCCTAAGCTGGTTATGAAGAAACCTGCGGCAAGTATAGCAGTAAACTTACTAAGAAAGGTAGAGGAACCTTGGCTTCCGAACACAGTATTTGAAGCACCTGCTCCGAAAGACGCGCCAGCGTCCGCACCTTTACCCTGCTGCAGCAAAACCAGAGCTACTACGCCCAATGCACCCAGCAGATGAAAAACGACTACGACTGTTTCCAGCATTTTTTCAGTTTCCCGCGGCGCGACAAATCGCACCGAACTCATCTGCATTCAGGGAAGCCCCACCAATGAGGCCCCCATCGATATCCGGCATGCCGAACAGTTCGACCGCATTGGCCGCCTTCACGCTGCCGCCGTATAGAAGCCGCACACCTTGCGCGACTTCAGAATTCTCTGCCGCCAACTGTGCGCGAATGGCTGCGTGCACATCCTGCGCCTGTTGCGGTGAAGCAGTCAGCCCGGTGCCAATGGCCCAGACCGGCTCGTAAGCGATTACTGCCTTAGCAAACACACCGACACCCAGCTCTTCGATGATGCTGCCCAGCTGATGCGAGACGACCTCAAGGGTCTTCCCGGCTTCACGCTGTTCAAGGGTCTCCCCTATGCACAACACCGGAACCAGGCCACTTGCCTGTGCCGCTGCAAACTTGCGAATCAGCACTTCGTCCTGCTCGCCCATTAACTGGCGGCGCTCGGAGTGCCCGACAAGCACCAGGGAACAACCTGCATCCACCAACTGACTTGGCGAGACCTCACCGGTCAGTGCACCTTGTCCGGATTCCACCGCAGAATTCTGCGCACCGATCGAAATCGACTTTCCTTTCAAGCCATCAACCACTTGGCTGATATGCAACAAAGGCGGGAATACCGCTACATCAACACCGCTCGGCAAGGCCAAGTCACGTAGGCCGTTGATCAGCTCAGCGACGCTGGCGCGGGTACCGTGCATCTTCCAGTTACCAGCTACCATAGGGCGACGCATGCTGTACCTCGTCGGTCAAAGTGGGCGCAGATGTTACCCAACACAATCAAGGCTGGCAAGCCGAATTCAGGCAGAAACTTCAGTAACCAGTTTTGCCAGCTCTTCGGCGTAGCCGCGAACCAGGGTTTCGTCTTCGCCTTCGACCATTACACGTACCAGCGGCTCTGTCCCGGACTTGCGCAACAGCACGCGCCCGCGACCCGCCATGGCCTGGGTGACACGCTCGCTGGCCTCCTTGACCGACGCATGCTCGAGCGGGTTTGCACCGCCACCGAAACGCACATTGATCAACACTTGAGGGCACTTGCGCAATGCCTGACGAGCCTCTGCCAGACCTTGCGAGCGAGTCTTCAGCGCCATCAGCACCTGCAGCGCGGCGATGATTGCGTCACCGGTCGTGGTGTGATGGAAGCACACGATATGCCCCGAGTTCTCGCCACCTATCAGCCAGTTGCGCTCCAGCAGATCAGCGATCACATAACGGTCACCGACGTTGGCGCGCACAAAGGGAATCGCCAGGTCCGCCAGGGCGAGCTCCAGCCCCAGGTTACTCATCAATGTACCGACCACACCGCCTTGCAGCTTGTCCTGCTCATGTAGATCGCGAGCAATGATGTACAGCAGCTCATCGCCATCGACGATGGCACCGGTGTGATCAACCATCAGTACCCGATCGCCGTCACCGTCGAACGCGATACCCAGGTCGGCATGCTCGGCCAACACGGCAGCCTGCAGCTGGCCCATATGGGTCGAACCGCAGTTATCGTTGATGTTCAGGCCATTGGGGTGCGCGGACAGGACCACGACATCGGCACCCAGCTCGCGGAATACGCTGGGCGCCACCTTGTATGTCGCACCATGGGCGCAGTCGATGACGATTTTCAGACCGGAAAAGCTGGTGCCGGTCGGCACGCTGCTCTTGCAGAATTCTATATAGCGACCAGAGGCGTCGTTGATTCGCGAGACCTTGCCGATCTTGCTCGACTCAACCACGGTCATCGGGGTGTCGAGCAGCTCTTCGATCATGTGCTCGATTTCATCGGGAAGCTTGGTACCCTTCCCGGAGAAAAACTTGATGCCATTGTCGTCATGGGGATTGTGCGAAGCACTGATCACGATGCCGGCTTCAGCATGAAAGGTACGCGTCAGGTAGGCGATGGCCGGCGTCGGCATCGGGCCCAGGAGCATCACGTCGGCACCAGCCGACGTCAGCCCGGCCTCGAGTGCCGATTCGAACATGTACCCGGAAATCCGCGTGTCCTTGCCGACCAACACCTTGCACGCGCCCATCTTGCGAAACGCCATGCCGGCAGCCCAGCCCAGCTTGAGCATGAAGTCAGGAGTGATCGGATACACGCCGACCCGACCGCGAATGCCGTCGGTGCCAAAATATTTTTTAGTCATAAGTACTCCATCATTCTTATTCGGCTGATTCCACTGCGGTGATCATTTTCACCACATCAACTGTTTCAGCTACGTCATGGACACGCAATATACGCGCGCCCTTGTGCGATGCCAGCGCCGCGAGGGCAAGACCCCCATACAGGCGCTCCCCGACGGGGCGATTCAACGCTTGGCCGATCATGCTCTTTCGCGACACCCCAACCAACAACGGGCGCCCCAAGGCATGCAAGGCTTCCATGTGCTTGAACAAGCTTAGATTGTGCTGCAGATTTTTTGCGAAGCCAAAACCCGGATCAAGAATGATCCGTTCAGCCGTAATCCCCACCATTGCGCATTGAGCCATGCGCTCGGCAAGAAACTCGCCCACCTCTTGGGTGACGTCCTGGTAGTGCGGGTTGTCCTGCATGTCACCCGGCTCACCGAGCATGTGCATCAGGCAAACGGGCAAGCCGGTAGCCGCCGCCGCATCCAGCGCACCCTCGCGGCGCAACGAACGCACGTCATTGATCAAGCCGGCGCCCAGTCGCGCGGTTTCGCGCATGACCGCGGGCGTGGAGGTATCAACCGAGATGATTACATCCAGCTCACGGTGAATACACTCGACGATCGGCGCCACGCGCTCGAGCTCTTCGAGTGGTGAAACCGCCCTGGCGCCCGGGCGAGTGGACTCGCCGCCGACATCGATCAATGTGGCGCCAGCCGCGACCATGGCTTCGGCATGTCGCAATGCCGCATCGAGCTGGCTGAATTTGCCACCATCGGAGAAAGAGTCGGGAGTGACATTGAGAATGCCCATGACATGCGTCTGGGCCAAATCAAGAACCCGGTTGCCGCAAGGCAACCGGGTCGAGGACTGAACAAAAGTCATTTCAAACCTTAAACGTCAGCAGCGGGACCGCCGATAGGTGTTTCCGGACGCTCACCCTGCACCGCCGGAGGCGTACCGGAGGTACCGGTACCACCAGACCAGTCGCGAGGTTCGCGAGGTGTACGTCCTGCCATGATGTCGTCGATCTGCTCGGCATCGATGGTTTCATACTTCATCAAGGCATCGGCCATGGCGTCGAGCTTGTCACGGTTGTCCGTGAGAATCTGCTTGGCGGTGCCGTAGCACTGGTCGATGATGCTGCGCACTTCGGAGTCGATCAGCTTGGCTGTCTCACCGGAGAAACTTGCACCCTGGCCACCGCCGCCGCGACCGAGGAACACTTCGCCTTCCTCTTCAGCGTACATCAGCGGACCGAGTTTTTCGGAAAGACCCCACTTGGTCACCATGTTCCGCGCAATCTGGCTGGCACGCATGATGTCGTTGGACGCACCAGTGGTCACGCCATCGAAGCCCAGGGTCATTTCTTCAGCGATACGGCCACCGTAGAGCGAGCAGATCTGGCTGATCAGCGCACGCTTGGACAGGCTGTAGCGATCCTCTTCCGGCAGGAACATGGTCACACCCAGCGCACGACCGCGCGGAATGATCGAGACCTTGTACACCGGATCATGCTCAGGCACGACGCGACCGACAATGGCGTGGCCAGCTTCGTGATAAGCGGTGTTCTGCTTTTCTTTCTCGGACATGACCATGGATTTGCGCTCGGCACCCATCATGATCTTGTCTTTGGCCAGTTCGAACTCTTTCATTTCGACGATGCGCTTGCCGGCACGGGCAGCGAACAACGACGCCTCGTTGACCAGGTTGGCCAGGTCTGCACCCGAGAAACCAGGAGTACCACGAGCGATCACCGCCGGAGCGACGTCGTCACCCATTGGCACTTTGCGCATGTGAACCTTGAGAATCTGTTCGCGACCACGGATATCCGGCAGACCGACCACAACCTGACGGTCGAAACGGCCCGGACGCAGCAGCGCAGGGTCCAGTACGTCAGGACGGTTGGTCGCAGCAATCACGATGATGCCGTCGTTCATTTCGAAGCCGTCCATCTCCACCAGCAACTGGTTGAGAGTCTGCTCGCGCTCATCGTGACCACCGCCCATGCCGGCACCACGGTGGCGACCGACGGCGTCGATTTCATCGATGAAGATGATGCACGGCGCGTGTTTCTTGGCCTGTTCGAACATATCGCGAACACGGCTGGCACCGACACCGACGAACATCTCGACGAAATCGGAACCGGAAATGGTAAAGAAAGGCACCTTGGCTTCGCCGGCAATCGCCTTGGCCAGCAAGGTCTTACCGGTACCCGGAGGACCCACCATCAATACGCCGCGAGGAATGCGGCCGCCCAGACGCTGGAACTTGCCCGGATCACGCAGGAACTCGACCAGCTCGCCGACTTCTTCCTTGGCTTCGTCGCAACCGGCAACGTCGCCCAGGGTGGTTTTCACCTGATCTTCGGAGAGCAGGCGCGCCTTGCTCTTGCCGAAGCTCATCGGCCCGCCCTTCCCACCGGCACCGCCCTGCATCTGCCGCATGAAGAACATGAACACGGCGATGATCACCAGGATCGGGAAGCTCGCGACCAGGAGTTGAGTCCAGATGCTTTGCTGCTCAGGCTGTTTGCCTTCGACCACGACGTGGTTGTCCACCAGGTCGCCGATCAGACCGTTGTCCTGGATTGCCGGACGAATGGTCTTGAAGCTGTCGCCATCGTTGCGCTTACCGGTAATCACATAACCATCCACGGCTACGCGCTCGACCTTGCCATCCTTGACCTGCTGGATGAAGTCGGAATAGTTGAGGGTCTGCGGCTCGTTAGGGCTGGAGAAGTTGTTCATCACTGTCACCAGGACAGCCGCGATGATCAACCACAGGATCAGATTCTTTGCCATATCGTTCAATTAACTACCCTCTGAAGCTAGCGCCGCTGATGGCGCGCGCTTCGCATGATATTCACCGGCCTAACTTACTACATTACCTACAACACTGGCAGGCGCCGTCTGTAACCCTTTGTGAAACACTTCCTACACAATATTCGCAATTTCTCACAGGGCGAAATACGAAATTCCTATTGCCCCGCAAAAAAAACTCGCTTTATTCACTCCGGCCGCGGTAGCCCCAAGCCAGCATGTATTGCTCGCGGGAACTGCCACGGGAAGAGTCCGGCTTGATCATCTGGACCTTGTCGAATTTCTGACGAGCGTCCTTCACGTAAGCATCAAACCCTTCACCCTGAAAAACCTTGATCACGAAATTACCACCCGGCTTGAGTATCCGAGCCGCCAGATCAAGAGCCAGCTCGCAAAGAAACATGGCTTTGGGCATATCTACGGCAGGCGTACCACTCATATTGGGGGCCATATCGGAAATCACAAGGTCCACCTGCGAATTACCCACGGCGTCCAGGATCCGAGCGAGCACTTCGTCCTGGGTGAAGTCACCCTGGATGAAAGTCACGTCCGGAATGCTGTCCATTTCCAGAATGTCCGAGGCGATCAGGCGCCCCTGACCACCGATCAGCCGACTAGTGACCTGCGACCAGCCACCGGGCGCCGCCCCCAGGTCGACAACGGTCATACCCGGACGGATCAGCTTGTATTTCTCCTGGACCTCCAGAAGCTTGTAACTCGCACGCGAGCGGTAGCCATCCTTCTGCGCCTGCTTCACATAGGGATCATTGACATGTCTTTTCAGCCAACCAAGGCTTGTCTTGGAACGCGCCATTGGGCACCTCGATGATAAGGGTCGTGATTAATTGGGCGGATCCACGAACCCTCGGGTAAAATGGCCGCCATTTTACAGAATCCAGACGAAAGGGTCAGATTATGCCGCTCACTCAAGAGCAGAAGAAACAGTACAAATCCATTGGCCACCATCTGAAACCAGTTTTGATTGTGGCTGACAACGGTTTGACTGAAGGTGTGTTAGCCGAACTTGAACGCGCATTGGCGGATCACGAGCTGATCAAGATCAAGCTCAATATCCTCGATCGCGAATCGCGCCTGGCGTCCATTGCAGAACTCTGCAAGGTCGGCAAAGCGGATCTGGTTCAAGTCATCGGCAAGATGGCACTGATTTACCGCAAGAACTTCAGCGTCAACAAGCAGCTGTCGAACGTCCATCGCTTCAAGTGATGACAAGGGTCAGGGGTGTGCTTCGCGCACCCTGCCACTCCACCCCGGCACCGGCTGCATGATCAGTACCAGCCCCGAGAAGCCCATAACCAGATAGCTGAACACCTGCCAGCGCTGCGCATCCGGCCAGCCAACACGCACAGCGACAAACATCGCACACGCGCACAACGCGATCAGCAGCACCTGCCCACGAAAATCCCGCCATAGACTGGCAAGGCCATTGGCCTGTACCAGCACCAAAGCCTGAAAAATCACGCACACGGCGGCAAACCCCACCACCATGGTCTCGAACATGCCGGCGATCTCATCGATCAGCAACGGTGCCAGGCCAATTCGGCCCAACACCGGCTGCAAACCGAGATGCACCAGCCACAGACCGCCGACCCACAACATCTGGGCCAGCTGCCAGAGCATGGCGCCCGCATTCAGCGGGTGCCTTGCTTCAGATGTGACGGACTTCAACAATCTCGTACTCGATAACGCCGCTTGGCGTTTTCACGGCGACCACATCACCCTCTTCCTTGCCGATCAAGGCACGGGCCAGGGGAGAGCCCACCGAAATCTTGCCGAGTTTGAAGTCAGCCTCGTCCTCACCCACGATGTGGTAAGTGACGCGCTCATCCGTCTCGACGTTGGCGATTTCAACGGTAGTACCGAAAATCACTTTACCGGTGTGAGGGATGGTCGTGACGTCGATGATGACCTGATTCTGAATCCGGCCTTCAATGTCCCGAATCCGCGCCTCGACCATACCCTGCTGCTCGCGAGCAGCGTGGTATTCGGCGTTTTCCTTCAAGTCACCCAACTCACGGGCCGTACCGATGTCCTGGCTGAGCTTCGGACGAACGACCTTGGTCAGGTGGGTGTGCTCTTCTTCCAGGGCGCGAGCGCCCTGAACGGTCATCGGGTACTTGGTTATGCTCATGCCTTCAATCCTGCGTGTAGATCCTGCAAGCGGCGTACGGTCTTCTCGGGACCGAACTTCAGCGCTTCGCAGATCGCTTCGCCAGCAGCAATGGTGGTGGTGCAGTAAATCTTGTGCTGCAGGGCGTTGCGACGAATGGAATAGGAGTCAGCGATCGACTGACGGCCTTCGGTGGTGTTGATGATCAGGGTGACTTCGTCATTCTTGATCATGTCGACTACGTGCGGACGCCCTTCGGTTACCTTGTTCACGCGGCGCACTTTCAGGCCTGCGGCTTCGATCAGCTTGGCAGTACCGGCAGTGGCAACCACTTCAAAGCCCAAGTTGATCAGATCACGGGCCACGCCCGCAACCAGTGGCTTGTCGTCATCACGCACACTGATGAACGCAGTACCGCCGGTCGGCAGCACTTCGCTGGCGCCCATCTGGGCCTTGGCAAATGCTTCACCGAAGGTGTCGCCCACGCCCATCACTTCACCGGTGGACTTCATCTCCGGGCCGAGAATCGGGTCAACGCCAGGGAATTTGGCGAACGGGAACACCGCCTCTTTCACGCTGTAGAAGTTCGGGATGATTTCCTTGGTGAAACCCAGTTCTTTCAGGGTTTTACCGGCCATCACGCGCGCAGCGATCATCGCCAGGGAAACACCGATGCACTTGGACACGAACGGTACGGTACGGGAAGCACGCGGGTTGACTTCGATGACGTAGATGTCTTCGCCTTGCAGCGCCAACTGTACGTTCATCAGGCCGACCACGCCCAGCTCCAGGGCCATTTTCTTGACCTGTTCGCGCATCTCGTCCTGGATGTGCGCCGGCAGCGAATACGGCGGCAGCGAGCATGCGGAGTCACCGGAGTGAACGCCGGCCTGCTCGATGTGCTGCATGATTGCGCCGATGACGACGTCTTTGCCGTCGCAGACCGCATCCACGTCCATTTCGATGGCGCAGTTGAGGAAGTGATCCAGCAGCACCGGGCTGTCGTTGGACACTTGAACCGCTTCACGCAGGTAGCGCTTGAGTTCTTCTTCTTCGTAGACGATTTCCATCGCACGACCGCCCAGTACATAGGACGGACGCACCACCAGCGGGTAACCGATCTTCGCGGCGGCACGAATCGCTTCGTCTTCGCTGCGCACGGTGGCGTTTGGCGGCTGACGCAGGTTCAGGCGCTGGACCATTTGCTGGAAACGCTCGCGGTCTTCGGCACGGTCGATGGCGTCAGGGCTGGTGCCGATGATCGGCACGCCAGCGGCTTCCAGGGCACGGGCCAGTTTCAGAGGAGTCTGGCCGCCGTACTGGACGATAACGCCTTTTGGCTTCTCGACGCGGACGATTTCCAGCACGTCTTCCAGGGTCACTGGTTCGAAGTACAGGCGATCGGAGGTGTCGTAGTCGGTCGATACGGTTTCCGGGTTGCAGTTGACCATGATGGTCTCGTAGCCGTCATCGCGCAGGGCCAGTGCCGCGTGTACGCAGCAGTAGTCGAACTCGATGCCCTGGCCGATACGGTTAGGACCGCCACCCAGGATCATGATCTTGTCGCGGCCCGACGGCGCGGCTTCGCACTCTTCCTCGTACGTCGAGTACAGGTACGCGGTGTCGGTGGCGAACTCGGCAGCGCAGGTGTCGACGCGCTTGTAGACCGGGAAGATGTCCAGCTTATGACGGTGGGCACGCAAGCTCTTCTCGGTCACACCCAGCAGCTTGGCCAGACGCATATCGGAGAAGCCTTTACGCTTGAGGCGGAACATCAGGTCGCGGTCGATGCTGGTCAGACCCAGGGTCTTGACCTTCTCTTCGTCCTTGATCAGATCTTCCATCTGCACCAGGAACCAAGGATCGATCATGGTCATGCCGAAGATGTCTTCAACGCTCATGCCGGCGCGCATTGCATCCGCCACGTACCAGATACGCTCGGCGCCCGGCACGGTCAGCTCGCGCTTGAGGACGCTCATGCTTTCCGGGTTGCTCAGGTCAACCTTCTCGTCCAGACCGCAAACGCCCACTTCCAGGCCACGCAGGGCTTTCTGCAGGGATTCCTGGAAGGTACGGCCGATGGCCATGACTTCACCGACCGACTTCATCTGAGTGGTCAGGCGCGCGTCAGCCTTGGCGAACTTTTCGAAGGCAAAGCGTGGCAGCTTGGTCACGACGTAGTCGATGGACGGTTCGAAGGACGCCGGAGTCTTGCCGCCGGTGATGTCGTTCGACAGTTCGTCCAGGGTGTAGCCCACAGCCAGCTTGGCCGCGACCTTGGCGATCGGGAAACCGGTGGCTTTCGAAGCCAGTGCCGAGGAGCGGGATACACGCGGGTTCATCTCGATCACGACCATGCGGCCAGTGTCCGGGCAGATGCCGAACTGAACGTTCGAACCGCCGGTTTCCACACCGATCTCACGCAATACCGCCAGGGAGGCGTTACGCAGGATCTGGTATTCCTTGTCGGTCAGGGTCTGTGCCGGCGCCACGGTGATCGAGTCACCGGTGTGCACGCCCATCGGGTCAAAGTTTTCGATGGAGCAGACGATGATGCAGTTGTCCTTTTTGTCACGGACAACTTCCATTTCATATTCTTTCCAGCCGATCAGCGATTCGTCGATCAGCAGCTCTTTGGTCGGCGACAGGTCCAGACCACGGGCGCAGATTTCTTCGAACTCTTCACGGTTGTACGCGATACCGCCACCGGTGCCACCCATGGTGAAGGACGGACGGATGATGCACGGGAAGCCCAGCTTCTCGAGGACCGCATTGGCCTCTTCCATGCTGTGGGCGATGCCGGAACGCGGGCACGCCAGGCCGATGGATTTCATCGCCTTGTCGAAACGCGAACGGTCTTCAGCCTTGTCGATGGTGTCGGCGTTGGCACCGATCATTTCTACACCGAACTTCTCCAGAACGCCTTCGCGCTCCAGGTCCAGGGCGCAGTTCAGGGCGGTCTGGCCACCCATGGTCGGCAGCAGCGCGTCCGGACGCTCTTTCTCGATGATCTTGGCAACGGTCTGCCACTTGATCGGCTCGATGTAGGTGGCGTCGGCCATGGACGGGTCGGTCATGATGGTGGCCGGGTTGGAGTTCACCAGGATGACGCGGTAGCCCTCTTCGCGCAGGGCTTTGCAGGCCTGGGCGCCGGAGTAGTCGAATTCGCAGGCCTGGCCGATCACGATCGGGCCAGCGCCGAGAATCAGGATGCTTTTAATGTCTGTACGTTTTGGCATGGGTTTGTCACTCAAATCCGCAGGTCAGTCGGCAAGCCGTCTTGTTCAATCTGTGAAGACTTGAGGGGGTCGCCGATATCGGGACCGCCCTCAAGCTTTGCAACATCAGGGCGAGCGATCAGCGTCGCTTGGCCATCTCGTTGATGAAGCGATCGAACAGTGGTGCTACGTCGTTCGGGCCAGGGCTGGCTTCAGGATGACCCTGGAAGCTGAAGGCGCTCTTGTCGGTACGCTCGATGCCCTGCAGGGTGCCGTCGAACAGAGATTTGTGAATCGCGCGGACGTTGGCTGGCAGGGTCGCTTCGTCTACTGCGAAACCGTGGTTCTGGCTGGTGATCATCACAACGCCAGAGTCCAGGTCCTGGACCGGGTGGTTGGCACCGTGGTGGCCGTGACCCATTTTCAGGGTCTTGGCGCCGGAGGCCAGGGCCAGCAGTTGGTGGCCAAGGCAGATACCGAACACCGGGATCTCGGTTTCCAGCACATCCTTGATCGCCTGGATCGCGTAGTCGCAAGGCTCCGGATCACCAGGACCGTTGGACAGGAACACGCCGTCCGGCTTCAGGGCCAGCGCATCGGCGGCAGGGGTTTGCGCAGGTACCACAGTCACACGGCAACCGCGCTCGACCAGCATGCGCAGGATGTTCACCTTGACGCCGTAGTCGTAGGCGACCACGTGGTACGGCAGCTCGGACGCATCGATGGTCGCGTGGCTGTCGGTTTTCAGATCCCAGACAGTCGAACGCCACTCGTACTTCTCTTTGGTGCTGACGACTTTTGCCAGGTCCATGCCTTTCAGGCCAGGGAAGCCCTGGGCAGCGGCGATGGCGGCTTCTTCGGAAATGTTGTCACCGGCCATGATGCAGCCGTTCTGTGCGCCTTTTTCACGCAGGATGCGCGTCAGGCGGCGGGTGTCGATACCGGCGATGGCCACAACGTTGTTGGCCTTCAGGTAGTCGGACAGGGACATCGTGTTACGCCAGTTGCTCGCCACCAGTGGCAGATCACGGATGACCAGGCCGGCAGACCAGACGCGATCGGACTCGGCGTCTTCCGGCGTGGTGCCGGTGTTGCCGATGTGCGGGTAAGTCAGGGTAACGATCTGTTGGGCGTAGGAAGGATCGGTAAGGATTTCCTGATAGCCGGTCATGGCGGTGTTGAACACCACCTCACCAACGGTTTGACCGTCGGCTCCAATGGCTTCGCCGCGAAAAATGCTGCCATCAGCAAGGGCGAGTATGGCTGGCTTAGTCAAGAAGACCTCCCGTAAATAAAGCCTGAAAGGGCGATCGCAGGTGTAAAAAAGCGGAGTGACGTATGGACACGTCACCCCGCTCATTCACTGAATTATTCTGCGCGCTTTTAGTGAACACACTAAAGCTGTAGCTTACAGAAAAAGGCATTTTTGGTCTACCGCCAATGAGCCTTAAAGGCTGGAGAATGCGACAGGACGTCGCTTGGCGGGGCAAACCGGGCTCAAACGCTGCGCGCGAGCCCGATTTCGGGTGCATCTTAACGCAGGTCGAGCACGTCTTGCATGTCATAAAGACCAGGCTCACGCCCGTCGAGCCACAAAGCAGCACGTACCGCGCCCTTGGCGAAGGTCATGCGACTGGATGCCTTGTGGGTGATCTCGACACGCTCACCGTCGGCGGCGAACAGCACGGTGTGATCACCGACGATGTCGCCAGCACGAACAGTGGCAAAACCGATGGTCTCGCGAGCGCGAGCACCGGTCTGGCCTTCACGCCCGTAAACCGCGACTTTTTTCAGGTCGCGACCCAGGGCATCGGCAATCACTTCACCCATGCGCACGGCCGTACCGGACGGCGCATCGACTTTATGCCGATGGTGGGCTTCGGTGATCTCGATATCGACATCGTCACCCAGCACGCGAGCGGCGGTGTCGAGCAGCTTCAGGCACAGGTTGACACCGACGCTGAAGTTGGCCGCAAAGACGATCGGGATATCCTTGCCCGCCTCTGCCAGCAACTGCTTCTCTTCAACGCTGAAGCCGGTGGTGCCGATGATCATCGCCTTGTTGTGCTTACGGCAGAAGGCGAGGTTCTTCAGGGTTACCGTCGGGTGGGTAAAGTCGATCAGCACGTCGAACTCATCGACCACACGATCCAGATCACCCGACAGCGGCACGCCGATGCGACCGATAGCCGCCAGCTCACCAGCGTCCGCGCCGACCAGCGTACTGTCAGGACGATCCACTGCCGCTGTCAGGCCGGCACCCGGTGCTTGCTGCACGGCTTCGATCAGGGTTTTGCCCATGCGCCCGGCGGCGCCCATCACAGCTATACGTCGCATGCCTGTCTCCTTACAAATCGCCGAAGAAGCGCTTCACGCCTTCGAACCAGCCTGTGGTTTTCGGGGAATGACTGTTGTCGTCCGCCAGGGAGTTGCGGAACTCTTCGAGCATTTCACGCTGACGACGGCTCAGATTGACCGGCGTCTCGACCGCCACACGGCACATCAAGTCACCCGCACCGCCGCCACGCACAGGCGCAACGCCCTTGCCACGCACGCGGAACTGCTTGCCGGTCTGAGTCCCTTCAGGGATTTTCAGCTTGACCCGACCATCGAGGGTCGGAATCTCCAGCTCGCCACCCAGCGCCGCATCGACGAAGCTGATTGGCACTTCACAGAACAGATGCTTGCCGTCACGCTGGAAGATCGAGTGCTCGCGCACGTTGATCACCACGTACAGATCGCCGGTCGGCCCGCCCTGGGCGCCCGCCTCACCCTCGCCCGACAGGCGAATGCGGTCACCGGTATCGACACCGGCCGGCACTTTGACCGACAGGGTCTTGTACTCTTCGATACGACCTTCGCCGTGGCAGGAATCACACGGATCGGAAATGATCTTGCCCTGGCCATGGCAACGCGGACAGGTTTGCTGCACCGAGAAGAAGCCTTGCTGCATGCGCACCTGGCCGATACCGCCACAGGTCGGGCAGGTAACCGGCGAAGAGCCTTTCTTGGCACCCGAGCCGTCGCACGGCTTGCAGTTGACCAATGTCGGAACGCGGATATTCACGGTCGTGCCGCGCACCGCTTCTTCCAGGTTCAGCTCCAGGGTGTAACGCAAGTCGCTGCCACGCTGGGCACCGCCACGGGAACCACCGCGACCGCCACCGAAGAAGTCACTGAAGACATCACCAAAGATGTCGGAGAAGTTCTGACCGCCGAAACCGGCACCGCCGCCACCCATGCTCGGGTCGACGCCGGCATGACCGTACTGGTCGTACGCCGCACGCTTGCTGGAATCGGACAGCACTTCGTAGGCCTCGTTGGCCTCCTTGAACATCTCTTCCGACGTTTTGTCATCGGGATTACGGTCCGGGTGGTGCTTCATCGCCAGGCGACGGTAGGCCTTTTTCAGGTCCGCCTCGCTTGAGCCTCGCTCAACACCCAATACTTCGTAATAGTCACGCTTTGCCATAGTCTCTGCACTCTTGAGGACGTTCGACGAACCTCTCCTGAGCCTCGTCAAACTCGTTGAGCCCCAATACAGGCCCGGACCCAACTCACGTCAATTCAACGATCCTGGTCTTTGTTTCGATGAGGCACTTTCGGCGCGAAAAGCAGGAGCATTCCCGGCCATGCCACCAACACGCGACCACTGTCGCATGCTGTAAAAATTCGCTTACTCCAGACACGCCAACGCGGGAGCAAGCTCCCGCGCGGCGACATCCTACCAGTCACCGCCGCAAGGCAGTCAACCGGCCGACCAACAACTTACTTGTGGTCTTTGACTTCTTCGAACTCAGCATCGACAACGTCGTCAGCCTTCTCAGCCGATTCGCCTTGCGGTGCAGCGCCTTCAGCAGGCTGGGCCTGTTCGGCGTACATCTTCTGCGCCACTGGAGCGGAGACCTTGGACAGCTCTTCAACCTTGGCTTCGATAGCGGCCTTGTCGTCGCCTTTGACAGCGGCTTCCAGGGCAACCACAGCAGCTTCGATCGCAGTCTTCTCTTCAGCGCTCACCTTGTCGCCAGCATCAGCGACCATTTTGCGCGTCGAGTGAACCAGTGCATCACCCTGGTTACGGGCAGCGGCCAGCTCTTCGAACTTGCGGTCTTCCTCGGCATTGGTTTCAGCATCGCGAATCATCTGCTGAATTTCTTCCTCGGACAGACCGGAGTTGGCCTTGATCACGATCGACTGAGTCTTGCCAGTCGCCTTGTCTTTAGCGCCCACGTGCAGGATGCCGTTGGCATCGATGTCGAAGGTCACTTCAATTTGCGGCACGCCGCGCGGTGCTGGTGGAATCTCGGCCAGGTCGAACTTGCCCAGGGACTTGTTCTGCGCCGCTTGCTTACGCTCACCTTGCAGCACGTGGATGGTCACGGCGCCCTGGTTGTCGTCGGCAGTCGAGAACACTTGCGATTTCTTGGTAGGAATCGTGGTGTTTTTCTCGATCAGCGCGGTCATCACGCCACCCATGGTTTCGATACCCAGGGTCAGCGGGCTGACGTCGAGCAGCAGAACGTCTTTCACGTCACCGGCCAATACGGCGCCCTGGATGGCAGCACCCATGGCAACGGCTTCGTCCGGGTTCACGTCTTTACGCGCTTCTTTACCGAAGAACTCGGTCACCAGCTTCTGAACCAGTGGCATACGGGTCTGACCGCCGACCAGGATCACGTCATTGATCGAGCCAACGTCGATACCGGAGTCTTTCAGAGCGATGCGGCAAGGTTCGATGGTGCGTTGAACCAGGTCTTCTACCAGCGCTTCGAGCTTGGCGCGGGAGATTTTCACGTTCAAGTGCTTGGGACCGGTGGCGTCTGCAGTGATGTACGGCAGATTCACGTCGGTCGACATGCTCGACGACAACTCGATCTTGGCTTTTTCAGCGGCTTCTTTCAGGCGCTGCATGGCCAGCGGATCACCTTTGAGGTTCATACCGCTTTCTTTCTTGAATTCGTCGACGAGGTAGTCGATCAGACGGATGTCAAAGTCTTCACCGCCCAGGAACGTGTCACCGTTGGTGGCCAACACTTCGAACTGGTGCTCAC
Source organism: Pseudomonas sp. LBUM1649 (assembly GCF_059716155.1). Lineage (NCBI taxonomy): Bacteria > Pseudomonadati > Pseudomonadota > Gammaproteobacteria > Pseudomonadales > Pseudomonadaceae > Pseudomonas > Pseudomonas sp. LBUM1649. Next base: position 786,472 of record NZ_CP166807.1, on the reverse strand, counting down.
CGTCAACTTCAGCGATTTCGATCACGGAAACGTCGAAAGTACCGCCACCCAGGTCGTAAACGATCACGGTGTGATCGCCCTTGGCCTTGTCCATACCGTAAGCCAGTGCGGCTGCGGTTGGTTCGTTGATGATACGTTTTACGTCCAGGCCCGCGATGCGGCCGGCATCTTTGGTGGCTTGACGCTGGCTGTCGTTGAAGTAGGCCGGAACGGTGATTACCGCTTCGGTCACAGGCTCGCCGAGGTAGTCTTCGGCGGTCTTCTTCATTTTCTTCAGAATTTCAGCCGAGATTTGTGGCGGCGACATTTTCTGGCCGTTCACTTCAACCCAGGCGTCGTTGTTGTCAGCCTTGACGATCTTGTAAGGGACCATCTGGATGTCTTTCTGTACCACTTCTTCTTCGAAACGACGACCGATCAAACGCTTCACCGCATACAGGGTGTTGTGCGGATTGGTCACTGCCTGACGCTTGGCGGACTGGCCGACCAGAATCTCGCCATCGTTGGCGTAAGCGATGATCGACGGCGTGGTACGCGCGCCTTCGGCGTTTTCAATAACTTTTGCCTTGCCGTTTTCCAGCACGGAGACGCAGGAGTTGGTAGTCCCCAGGTCGATACCGATAATTTTGCCCATGTTCACTCTCCCGAAACTTTGGATTTGGTTGCCGCAGCAGTGGTGGCTAACTGCGGTAGCACTTAAACGCTTGACTTCTAAATGGGGGCCTTGCGGCTAATTTCAAGCCTGCTCATCAATAGAGGGCGAAACTGGCGCAGGAGCCTTGCTGACCACGACCATCGCCGGACGCAGCAGGCGGCCATTGAGCTGGTAGCCCTTCTGGAACACCTTGAGCACGCTGTTGGGCTCGACGTCGGCGCTTTCCTGCATGGCCATTGCCTGGTGAAGTACGGCATTGAACGGCTCGCCATGCGGGTCGATCGCTTCCAGCTGATAACGCTTCAGGGTGTCCTGGAACATTTTCAGGGTCAGCTCGATGCCTTCGCGCATCGGACGGATGCTTTCGTCGTCCGGATTGGAAAGCTCCAGGCCGCGCTCCAGGCTGTCGATGATTGGCAGCAGGTCGCTGGCGAATTTTTCCAGCGCGAATTTGTGAGCCTTTTCTACATCCTGCTCGGCGCGACGGCGGACGTTCTGCAGATCGGCGGCTACACGCAAAGCCTGATCCTGCGCGCCTGCCAGTTGCTCTTCGAGCACTTGTACACGAGCCGCCAGGTCATCACCCGAAGCCTGGGCAGCCTGGTCAGCGTCTAGATTTTGCGTATCCACTGTCTGTTCGTCAGCCATAGAATTCTCCTTTCAATATCGTCCGCGAGCCTGACTCGCGCTTCTGCCCAGCTATATGGGGCCGCAAAATCCAGCTTCAAGGGGGTGACCCAACATTAACCCTACAAAAAACAGCTGCATTGTCATTCCCCTCTCAACCAACCCCTCGGAACTATGGATTTCGTCGGATCAAGCAAATCGAGCTAACGAGGGGCATTGTCAGCCGCAAATAAAACACTGTATAAATAACCAGACATAAAGCCTGGGAGCGGCCTCTATGCTGGTGCACCTGTCCGTACATAACTACGCCATCGTTGAACATCTCGATCTTGAACTCGATCGAGGAATGAGCGTGATCACAGGGGAAACCGGCGCCGGCAAGTCGATCATGCTCGACGCCCTGGGCCTGACCCTCGGCGATCGAGCCGACAGCGGCGTGGTCCGCCCCGGCGCAGACAAGGCCGACATCCTGGCAACCTTTGACCTGGCCGACATTCCGGAAGCCAGTGCCTGGCTGGCCGAACGCGACCTCGAGAACGACGGCCCGTGCATCCTGCGCCGGGTCATCACCGCCGAAGGGCGCTCGCGCGGCTACATCAACGGCACGCCCTGCCCGCTGGGCGACCTCAAGGCGCTGGGTGAACTGTTGATCGACATCCACAGCCAGCACGAACACCAGTCCCTGCTCAAGACCGACACCCATCGCCGCCTGCTCGACGAATACGCCGGCGCCACGGACCTTGCCCGCCAGGTACAGCTTGCTGCCCAGCGCTGGCGCCAGACCCGCCAGGAACTGGAGCGCCTTTCCAACTCCGGCGACGAGCAACGCGCTCGCCATCAACTGCTCAGCTATCAACTCGAAGAGCTGGAAAACCTCGGCCTCGGCGACAACGAGCTGGAACAGCTGGAACAGGAACACAAGAACCTCACCAACGCCGAAACCCTGCTGGGCATCTGCCGACAAGTCGTCGAACAATGCAGCGAAAGCGATTCCGGCAACGTGCTCAACGCCCTGACCACCAGCCTCAATCGCCTGTCGAGCGTGAACAGCTCCATCGGCGCACTGGGCGAAGCCAGCAACCTGCTGACCAGCGCACAGATCCAGGTTGAAGAAGCCGTGGGCGAACTGAACCGCTTCCTCGACAACTTCGACGCTGACCCGGCGCGCCTCCAATACCTGGAAGAACGCCTTGATGCGATCTATACCCTGGCGCGCAAACACCGTATCCAGCCCACCGAAGTGGCCGAGATGCAACAGAAGCTGCTGGACGAAATCGAAACACTCAATGCCAACGACGAGTCCATCGAGCGCCTGGGCGACGAGCTGTCAGCCTATGCCCGCCATTATCGGGAGAAGGCCCGGGAACTGAGCGACTTGCGCCATCAGGCGGCAAGCAGTCTGGCCAGCGCCGTGGAACAGGAAATCCAGCGTTTGGGCATGCCGGGCGGTCGCTTCACCATCGAGCTGCGCCCCAACAGTGGCGACGAACTACTGCCCAACGGGCTCGAACAAGTAGAACTGCTAGTCAGTGCCAACCCCGGGCAGCCGTTAAAGGCACTGGCGAAAGTTGCATCGGGCGGCGAACTGTCGCGTATCAGCCTGGCGATCCAGGTGATCACCGCGCAAACTTCCCGCATCCCGACCCTGGTGTTCGACGAAGTGGACGTAGGGATCGGCGGACCGACCGCGGAAATCGTCGGTCAATTGCTGCGCAGGCTCGGTGAACGCGGGCAGGTCCTGACGGTAACGCACCTGCCACAGGTGGCCGCACAAGGGCATCAGCACCTGTTCGTGCACAAGGTACGCGGCGAAGATGCCACTCGCACTGCCGTCTCCAAATTGAGCAAGAACGATCGTGTAGAAGAAGTGGCGCGGATGCTGGGCGGGATAGATCTCACCAAGGAATCCCTGGCCCACGCGAAAAAAATGGTCGTTACCGCAAAAATCTAGCAACGATAGAAAGCACGAAGGCGACCCTAGGGTCGCCTTCGTTCGTTTCGCGAACCTGGGTTCGCGCGACATGCTTACTTTTTCTTGCGCACGTACAACACAAGATTGTGATCAACCATCTCGAAACCATACTTGTCGACGATGGCTTTCTGCAGGCGCTCGATTTCTTCGTCGAAGAATTCGATCACTTCGCTGGTTTCGACGTTGACCATATGGTCGTGATGCTTGCCGTCGTCCAGCTCGAAGACCGCATGGCCTCCGTCGAAGTTGTGCCGCACCACAAGTCCAGCTGCCTCGAACTGGGTCAGTACACGGTAAACCGTGGCCAGACCGACATCCTCGCCAGCCTCCATCAATGCCTTATAGACATCCTCGGCACTCATGTGGCGCTGCTCGGCGGAGTCGAGCATTTGCAGAATCTTGACCCGTGGCAGGGTCACTTTGAGGCCGGCTTTGCGTAGTTCGCTATTTTCAACCATGGTCAGCTTTCTCGCGATGCTGCTTCGCAGCTTCTCTTAATGCGGGTATGATCGGCGTTTACGTTGTCCCAGCCAAGATAGTGGAAGTCGCCCACCGATGCAAAACACCAAGCTCTTGCTAACCAGTTTCACCTTTGTGGGACTGCTCGCACTCGCCGGTTGTTCATTCCCCGGGGTTTACAAAATCGACATCCAGCAGGGCAATGTCGTCACGCAGGACATGATAGACCAGTTACGCCCGGGAATGACCCGAAAGCAAGTACGGTTTATCATGGGCAACCCTCTGTTGACTGACACGTTCCATGCCGATCGCTGGGATTATCTGTACAGCCTGCAACCGGGTGGCGGCGAACGCCAACAGGAACGCATTAGCGTTATCTTCAACCCAAATGACCAGCTTGTCAGCCTCTCTGGCGATTTCATGCCTGGCGTGAGCCGCGACGAAGCCATTCTGGGCAAAGACACTGGCACCACCGTCACTGCGCCGGCAGAAAACGTCGAGCAGCCGAAACCGGAAAAGCCGGTCAAGCCTGGCTCGTTGCTCGATCAGATCCAGAAGGAAGTGGACGGTGTCGAAACCGTGCCAGTCCCGACTCCAGAGCCTCTGGAAACCTCGCCGCAATAATTTGTGGCGAGGGGATTTATCCCCGTTGGGCCGCGAAGCGGCCCTCAGCGCCCCCTCAAGCAGATCGAGTGGTTCGGATTTACGACTGCTTCGCAGCCGAACGGGGCGGTGCGACGCTTCGCTAAATCCCCTCGCCACAGATTTCTTGCTTGCCTGAAAATTGTCTTAATGCCTGGCAGTTACCCGGCTCACTGATTTCGCGCTTTGGCCTCGGCAGCCTTTGCCGCACGCAGTCGACGCACTTCCTTCGGATCCGCCAGCAATGGCCGGTAAATCTCGATGCGATCCCCTGATTGAACTGGACGACTTTCGGGATCGACGATCACCTTGCCGAAAATCCCCACCGGACACTGCGACAGGTCCAGTTCCGGGAAAGCCTGACCCACACCGGACTTCTGCAACGCGGCGCGAACGGCGGTTCCCGCCGGCACCCTCACCGGCAGGAGCACCTGACGATCAACGGCGGCATAGACCACCTCGACCTCAATCAACGCCTCAACCATGTATTTGCTTGACGCGCTGGCAGAACGCGTCCATCAGCGTATTGGCCGCCTGATTGAACAACGGCCCCAGGGTCGCGCGAATGATCGGGCCGGCGTAATCGAACGACAGGTCCAGGCTGATCTTGCAGGCCTTCTCGCCCAACGGTTTGAACACCCACACGCCATGCAGCTGAGTGAACGGCCCCTCTTCGAGGTTCATCTCGATCGACTGGCCGGGCACCAGGGTGTTGCGCGTCACGAAATGCTGGCTGAGGCCAGCCTTGGCGACGCCAACGCTCGCGCGCATATGATCGGCAGAGCTTTCCAGGACTTCGGCCGATGAGCACCAAGGCAGGAATTCCGGATAACGCGCCACGTCGTTGACCAGGTCATACAGCGCTTGCGCGGGGTACGGCAGCAAGGCCGAACGTGAAATGTGTGTCGTCATGTCAGCGTCACTTCCAGAGCTGGGCGGCAAACACTACGAGAATGCCGATTGGCGCCACATAGCGCATCAAGAACAAGGACAGGGTGAACAACGCCGGGCTACGGATCGACAACTCGTCGCGCACCGCATCCCGACCCATCACCCAGCCTGCAAACACCACGAAACACAAACCACCGAGTGGCAACATGATTCGCGAGGTGAAGAAATCGATTACACCAAAGAAATCCAGACCGCCTGCGGCTCCCCACTGATAAAGGTGGAATAAACCGCCTTCGCTCACGAAAAACTTGGCCTCCTTCCAGATATTGAAGGAAAACACCGTACCGAGACCGACAAACCAGCATATGAATGCCAGCCAGAAAGTTACCCAGGCGCGGCTGACTTTTGTCCGCTCAACCAGGTACGCCACCATCGGTTCGAGCAGCGAAATGGCCGAACTCCAGGCTGCAATCGCGACCAACACGAAGAACACTACGCCCATCAACTGACCAAACGCTACGTTGCCAAAGGCAAATGGCAGGCTGACAAACATCAGGCCAGGGCCTTCGCTCGGGTTCAGCCCCCCGGCGAACACAATCGGAAACAATGCCAGACCAGCCACCAGGGACACAAAGGTATCCAGCAGCGCCACGCCGACGATGGTCCCGGAAATCGACGAATGCTTGGGCATGTAGGCGCCGTAGATCATGATCGAACCGACCCCGACGCTCAGGGAAAAGAACGCATGCCCCATGGCCGGCAACAAGCCGTCGAGGACTTTTTCCGGGTGGAAGTCGAACATGAAATGCACGCCCTCCAAGAAATGCCCGGTAGTCATGCTATAGCCCAGCAGCACAAGGATCATCACGAACAGCAACGGCATCATGATTCGCAGGCTGCGCTCAAGCCCCGCGACCACGCCCTTGGCGATCACCACGGCAGACAGCAGCATGAAAATCGTGTGCCAAAGTGTCAGGCGCCATGGATCGGCAATCACATTGCCAAAGTACGCACCCACCTGATCGGGCGTCGCCCCCTGGAAGTCGCCACGCCCCATGTCGATGATGTAGTCCAGCGACCAGCCGCCGACCACACTATAGAAAGACAGGATCAGCAGCGCCGTGATCATCCCGGCAAAGGCCCCCCAGGACCATTTGCCCGAATGCCCTGCTTCCAGCGCCAGCACCTTCAAGGCGTTGGCCGGACTCTGCCGCGCACGCCGGCCGATCAGGGTTTCCGCGAGCATGACCGGCACACCGATCAACGCGATACAGGCCAGGAACATCAGCACGAAGGCGCCGCCGCCGTAGACGCCAACCATGTAGGGGAATTTCCAGATACTACCCAGGCCCACGGCCGAACCGGTCGCGGCGAGTATGAAGACCCAGCGGCTAGCCCAACTGCCGTGGACAGAAACCTTGTCTGTCGACATCGTTATTACGACCAAGTGTTCAAAAAAGAGGCCGCATTGTCCGGGATTCAATCAACCTGCTCAAGCATGCAGCAACACCGTAGCCGACTTGCGTGCAACTCCCTATAATGCCGCCCCTATGGCTAAACAGAAGAAACACCCAACAGGGACCATCGCGCAAAATAAAAAGGCGCGACACGATTACTTCATCGAACATCGGTTCGAGGCTGGTCTGGTCCTGGCCGGCTGGGAAGTAAAAAGTCTGCGGGCGAGCAAGTTGCAACTGGTTGACAGTTACGTACTGCTCAAGGATGGCGAAGCCTGGCTGCTCGGCAGTCACATCACGCCCCTGATGACCGCCAGTACCCACGTCATCGCCGATCCGGTGCGCACGCGAAAATTGCTGCTCAACCGGCGGGAGCTGGAAAAGCTCGCCGCTGCCGTGCAGCAAAAAGGCTACGCCTGCGTGTGCCTGTCCTGGTACTGGAGCAAGCACATGGTCAAGTGCGAAATTGCTCTGGGCAAGGGCAAGAAGGAATACGACAAGCGTGATACCGAGCGCGAACGCGACGCCGGGCGCGAATTGCAGCGCGCGGTGCGCAACAAGGGCAAGGAAGATTAATTTCCTTTTCGCCTGAGATGATCGTTCCCACGCTCTGCGTGGGAACGATCATTTACTGACTATATCCCCTTGCGCCGCTCCGCCCGTGCCACGCGCTGCACTTCCTGACGCACCTCCTCCAGCACCTCCTGCACATACAGAATGTGTCGACTGGAGACTTCCCGCGCCTGTTCCGCCCGGCCTTCGATAATCGCCTGATACAACTCCCGGTGCTGCGTAATCAGCATGTCGCGGGTTTCGGTGCGCTGCTTGTACATGCCGCCGATGTTCGTGACCACGTTGCGCTTGAGCAGATCGAACAACCCACGAATGGTGTGCAGCAGCACCGCGTTATGACTGGCTTCGGCGATCGCCAGGTGAAAATTTGCATCCGCCGCGCCCTCTTCCGCCCGACTGACTTCATCGTGACGCGAATAGCAGTCCAGCAATTGATTGAACGCCGCGGTCAATCGCTCACGGTCAACGTCGGTGGCGCGTAACGCCGCGTAATAGGCGCAGGACGCTTCCAGCGTGTGGCGAAACTCCAGCAGATCGCGCTGGGCTTCGGGGTTGCTTTCCAGCAGATGCAACAGTGGGTCACTGAACGTCGTGCCCAGGGACTCCACCACGTAATTGCCGCCACCCTGACGACTGACCAGCAGGCCCTTGGCGGTCAACTTCTGAATAGCTTCGCGCAACGAAGGACGAGAAACGCCAAATTGCTCGGCCAACGCGCGTTCCGCCGGCAAGCGCTCACCGGCCTTCAGCGTGCCCTCAAGGATCATGCCCTCGAGCTGCTCGACAATATCGTCAGACAAACGGCGCTGCCGAATCTGATCAAACCCCATAACTCAATTTCTCCACCATCCCGACGGCGCGCCGGGGCTCTATTCTGGCCTATCCATGCGACGCAGGCACCTGCCACGCGACCATTACCCAAACTGGCCAGGTCCTCTGCAAAACCCTGCCTACGACAAAAGTTTTAGGGCGGCAAATTGACACACCGCCTACAACGCTTTTACCCTAGCCAACAGCGATTGTAAATTGGTATTACCAATTAACCAAGAACGCTGAACAGTGCATGACCAACAACAATTAGGGGCCACCCCATATGCAAACCTGGCAACAGCTCTACAGCCCGCTCGGCAGCCTCGGCCTGTCCGCACTCGCAGCCGTTATTCCCATCGTGTTTTTCTTCCTGGCCCTGGCCGTGTTCCGTCTCAAGGGACACGTGGCCGGCAGCATCACCCTGGCCTTGTCGATCCTGGTGGCAATCATTGCCTTCAAGATGCCGGTCGACATGGCGTTCGCCGCCGCTGGGTATGGCTTTGCCTATGGCCTGTGGCCGATCGCCTGGATAATCGTGGCGGCGGTATTCCTCTACAAACTCACGGTCAAGAGTGGCCAGTTCGAAGTGATCCGCAGCTCGGTGCTGTCAATCACCGACGACCAGCGCCTGCAAGTGCTGCTGATCGGTTTCTGCTTCGGCGCGTTCCTCGAAGGTGCGGCCGGTTTCGGCGCACCGGTGGCGATCACCGCCGCGCTGCTCGTAGGCCTGGGCTTCAACCCGCTGTACGCCGCGGGCCTGTGCCTGATCGCAAATACCGCGCCGGTAGCCTTCGGCGCCCTGGGTATTCCGATCATCGTCGCCGGGCAAGTGACCGGCATCGACGCCTTCAAGATCGGCGCCATGACCGGTCGCCAGTTGCCGCTGCTGTCGCTGTTCGTGCCATTCTGGCTGGTGTTCATGATGGATGGCCTGCGCGGCGTGCGGGAAACCTGGCCGGCAGCGCTGGTCGCGGGCCTGAGCTTCGCCGTGACCCAATACTTCACCTCCAACTTCATCGGCCCGGAACTGCCAGACATCACGTCGGCCCTGGCCAGTCTGATTTCCCTGACCATGTTCCTGAAGGTCTGGCAGCCAAAACGCGCCGCCGGCCAGCACATCGTCGGCGCCGTGTCGGCTTCCGTGGTCAGCGCCAGCGTCGGTGGTTTCGGCCAGAAGCGCACCACCTTCGCTTCGCCTTACAGCCTGGGTGAAATTTTCAAAGCCTGGTCGCCGTTCCTGATCCTGACAGTGCTGGTGACCATCTGGACGCTCAAACCGTTCAAGGCGATGTTTGCCGCTGGCGGCTCGATGTACAGCTTCGTGTTCAACTTCGCCATCCCGCACCTGGACCAGATGGTGATCAAGGTGGCACCGATCGTGGCCGCGCCGACTGCCCTCCCGGCCGTGTTCAAGCTTGACCCGATTTCCGCCACAGGCACCGCGATTTTCTTCTCGGCGCTGATCTCGATGCTGGTTCTGAAGATCAACCTCAAAACTGGCCTTACCACTTTGAAAGAGACCTTCTATGAACTGCGCTGGCCGATTCTGTCCATCGGCATGGTGTTGGCCTTCGCGTTCGTCACCAACTACTCGGGCATGTCGTCGACCATGGCCCTGGTCCTGGCCGGCACGGGTGCAGCCTTCCCGTTCTTCTCGCCGTTCCTCGGTTGGCTGGGCGTGTTCCTGACCGGCTCCGATACCTCGTCTAACGCGCTGTTCAGTTCGTTGCAGGCGACCACCGCCCACCAGATCGGCGTCAACGACACCTTGCTGGTGGCGGCGAACACCAGCGGCGGCGTGACCGGCAAGATGATCTCGCCACAATCGATCGCCGTGGCCTGCGCGGCGACTGGCCTGGTGGGCAAGGAATCGGATCTGTTCCGCTTCACCCTCAAGCACAGCCTGTTCTTCGCAACGATTGTCGGCCTGATCACTCTGGCCCAGGCTTACTGGTTCACAGGGATGCTTGTGCACTAAGCGCTACAAGCAGCTACATGAGTAAGTCCGAAAAAACCGACGCTGGGCCACGCCCCCGGCGTCAGCTATTCACTACCCGGTCTGTAAGGCTGCTGAAAGAATCTCTCTTTATATTCAGCGGCCTCAGCGGACGGATAACCCGCCGAGAGACACGCCTGATGAGCGAGCTTTTTTACAACGCTGTGCCGAATGCGACCCGTGTCGCCCCGCCACTGCCCGAGCCTCGGCAATACCCCAGCGAGAAACCGCAACGGGTATACCTGTTCGGGACCTGCGTAGTGGATCTGTTCTACCCGCAAGCCGGAATGGACGCGATCCACTTGCTGGAACGCGAAGGCATCCGTGTCGAGTACCCGCAAGGGCAAAGTTGCTGCGGTCAACCGGCCTACACCTCGGGCTACACCGAGCAGGCCAGGACCGTCGCGCGCTCGCAACTGGCGCTGTTCGCCGGGGATTATCCGGTGGTGGTGCCTTCGGGTTCCTGCGCGGGCATGTTGCGCGAACACTATGCCGACTTGTTCAAGGATGAGCCGGACACTTTGCAACAAGTCCAGGCACTGGCTGCCAGGACCTATGAGCTGGCCGAGTTTCTGTTGTTTGTCTGCAAAGTGCAGTTCAAGGACAGCGGCACGCCGGTGAAGGTAGCGTTGCACACGTCGTGTTCGGCACGCCGTGAAATGAACACCCACCTCCACGGCCGCGAATTGTTGTCGCAACTGAGCAACGTGGAACGGGTCGAGCACAGTCACGAAAGCGAATGCTGTGGCTTCGGGGGGACTTTCAGCGTCCGTATGCCGGACATTTCCGGCGCGATGGTGGCAGACAAGACCCGTTCGCTGAAGGAATCCGGCGCGCACCAGGTACTCAGTGCCGACTGCGGTTGCCTGATGAACATCAACGGCTCGCTGGAGAAACAGAAGGAAGCGTTGCGCGGTCAACACCTGGCCAGTTTCCTCTGGCAGCGTACCGGAGGTGCCCAATGAGTGCCGCCGAGATTATTCCTACGGTCGCCGTAGAAGAAGACTTCCGCACCCGGGCGCACGAGGCGCTGGGTGATGCGCAATTGCGAGGCAACTTCCGCAAGGCGATGGATTCACTGATGACCAAACGGGCCGCGGCTTTCAGCGATGCCCACGAAAGGGAACATCTACGAGCGCTGGGCAATGCTGTCCGCGCCCGTGCTTTATCGAAGTTGCCAGAGCTGCTCGAGCAACTTGAAAAGAACCTGACCCGCAACGGTGTGACAGTGCACTGGGCGGAAACGGTGGACGAAGCCAATGGCATCGTCCTCTCGATCATCCGCGCTCACGAGGGGCGGCAAGTGATCAAGGGCAAATCGATGGTCAGCGAAGAAATGGAGATGAACCACGTCCTCGCTGAACAGGGCATTGAATGCCTGGAATCGGACATGGGCGAGTACATCGTCCAGCTCGACCACGAGAAGCCTTCACACATAATCATGCCGGCAATCCACAAGAACGCCGGTCAGGTCGCGTCCTTGTTCCACGACAAACTTGGCGTGGAATACACCAAGGACGTTGACCAACTCATTCAGATCGGTCGCAGGGTCCTGCGGCAGAAATTCTTCGAAGCGGACATCGGCGTCTCCGGCGTCAACTTCGCCGTGGCCGAAACCGGCACCCTGCTGCTGGTGGAAAACGAAGGCAACGGCCGCATGACCACCACGGTGCCACCGGTGCACATCGCCGTCACCGGCATCGAAAAAGTCGTGGAGAACCTGCGCGACGTGGTGCCGCTACTGTCGTTGCTGACCCGTTCGGCCCTGGGCATCCCGATCACCACCTACGTCAACATGATCTCCGGCCCGCGCAAGGAGCATGAGCTCGACGGCCCCCGGGAAGTGCACCTGGTACTGCTCGACAATGGTCGCAGCCAGGCCTTTGCCGACAGCGAACTGCGCCAGACCCTGAACTGCATTCGCTGCGGCGCCTGCATGAACCATTGCCCGGTCTACACTCGAATCGGCGGTCATGCCTACGGCGAGGTCTACCCTGGCCCTATCGGAAAAATCATCACCCCGCACATGGTTGGCCTGGCGAAAGTCCCGGACCACCCGAGCGCCTCTTCGTTGTGCGGTGCCTGCGGTGAAGTGTGCCCGGTAAAAATCCCGATCCCTGCTTTGCTGCGCCGTTTGCGCGAAGAGAACGTCAAGGCGCCGGACAGCCCGGATCAAGTGATGCGCGGCCAGGGCAGCAAGTACTCGCGTAAGGAACGATTCATCTGGAACGCCTGGGCCAGACTCAACAGCTCACCGACGCTGTATCGCCTGTTCGGTTTGGCCGCTACTCGCCTGCGCGCCCTTACGCCGAGCAATGTCGGCCCATGGACACAAAACCGCAGCGCCCCGAAACCCGCCGCCCGTTCACTGCATGACATGGCTCGCGAGCATCTGGCCAAACAGGGAGATCGTTGATGAGTGCCAAGCAGAACATCCTCGCCAAGTTGCGCAAAAGTCTGACAGGTACCACCCCAGTGGCTGACAACTTCGACGTCGAGCTGGTGACAAAGCCCTACACCTACACGCCAGATCAACGCATCCCGCAACTGCGCAAGCTAATGGAAGCGGTGCATACGGAAATCCATCTGACATCGGGTGAACACTGGCCGGCCTTGCTGGCAACACTGCTGCACGATCGTCAACTGCCAAGCCTGTTGATCGCCCCTACTACGCCGCACGGGCGACGTGTCACCCAGCACTGGGCGAAAAATCCCGGCCTGCCGGCGCTCAAGGCCTACGACCGTCCGGTTGAACAATGGAAAGCGGAACTGTTCAACGACACCCCGGCGAGCCTGACCACCACCCTTGGCGCAATCGCCGCCACGGGCAGCCTGATTATCTGGCCGACGCGGGAAGAACCGCGCCTCATGAGCCTGGCGCCGCCGGTGCATTTCGCCTTGCTCAAGGCCAGTGAAATCCGCGATAACTTCTATCAGGTGCAACAGGAATTCGAATGGGCCCAGGGCATGCCGACCAATGCCTTGCTGGTTTCCGGTCCGTCGAAAACCGCTGACATCGAACAAGTCCTGGCCTACGGCGCCCACGGCCCGAAAGACCTGGTGGTGTTGATCCTGGAGGACCAATGAGTCTACCGGCCGCTTTCCTGCGCGATGCGCAGCAACTGATTCCCCGGAAACGGCGTTTCGACGATCCGCTGTCGACGCTGGCCTTCGGCACCGATGCCAGCTTCTATCGACTGATTCCGCAACTGGTGATTCGAGTCGAGTCCGAAGACGAAGTGGTGGCGCTGCTGAAACTGGCGCAGCGCGAGCAGGTTCCCGTGACCTTCCGCGCCGCTGGCACCAGCCTGTCCGGGCAAGCCATCAGCGATTCGGTGTTGATCGTGCTTGGGGATAACTGGAACGGTCGCGAGATCCGGGGCCAAGGCACACAAATCCGCCTGCAACCGGGGGTGATCGGGGCTCAAGCCAACGCCTGGCTGGCACCGTTCGGGCGCAAGATCGGCCCGGACCCTGCATCGATCAACGCCTGCAAAATCGGCGGCATCGTTGCCAACAATGCCAGCGGCATGTGCTGCGGCACAGCGCAAAACACCTATCACACCCTGGCGGGCATCCGTCTGGTACTGGCCGACGGCAGCCGTCTCGATACCGAAGATACTGCCAGTGTCGCGGCGTTTCGGGCCAGTCATGGCGACCTGCTGGAGCGTCTCGCGACCTTGGGCCGCGAGACCCGCGCCAATGCCGAACTGGCTGCGAAAATTCGCCACAAATATCGTCTGAAAAACACCACAGGCCTCTCACTCAACGCCCTGGTGGATTACGACGAGCCTGTGGATATCTTGAGCCACTTGCTGGTGGGTTCCGAAGGCACTCTCGGCTTCATCAGCGCGGTGACCTACGACACGGTGATCGATCACCCGAAAAAGGCCTCGGCGCTGATCGTATTCCCGGACGTGGAAACCTGCTGCAACGCCGTCACCGTGCTGAAAAGCCAACCGGTGTCGGCGGTAGAACTGCTGGACCGCCGCAGCCTGCGCTCGGTGCAGAACAAACCCGGCATGCCCGCTTTCGTACAACACCTGTCGAACAATGCCTGCGCCCTGCTGATCGAATCCCGCGCGGCATCTACCTCGTTGTTGCGAGAACAACTGGCGCAGATCATGGCGTCACTGTCCTCGTTCCCGGTAGAGAAACAAGTCGATTTCACCGAAGACCCGCTGGAAAACGCCCGACTCTGGGCGATCCGCAAGGATACCTTCCCCGCCGTCGGCGCGGTGCGTAAGACCGGGACCACGGTGATCATCGAGGACGTGACCTTCCCGGTGGAACAACTGGCCATCGGTGTGAACCGGCTGATCGAGCTGTTCGACAAACATCACTACGATGAAGCGATCCTTTTCGGACATGCACTGGAAGGCAATCTGCACTTCGTCTTCACCCAAGGCTTCAACAATCCGCAAGAAGTCGCACGCTACCAGGCATTCATGGACGACGTGGCGCAACTGGTGGCTGTCGAGTTCGGTGGTTCGCTCAAGGCCGAGCACGGCACCGGGCGCAACATGGCACCGTTCGTCGAACTGGAATGGGGCAGCGACGCCTACCAGTTGATGTGGCAGCTCAAGCGCCTGCTCGATCCCAACGGCATTCTCAATCCGGACGTAGTGCTCAGCGAAGACCCGCAGATCCACCTCAAGCATCTGAAACCGCTGCCGGCCGCCGACGAGATCGTCGACAAGTGCATCGAATGCGGCTTCTGCGAACCGGTCTGCCCTTCCAAAGGCCTGACCTTGAGCCCGCGTCAGCGCATCGTGATCTGGCGTGACATCCAGGCGAAGAAACGTGCCGGGGTCGATACCCGCGAACTTGAAGCGGCCTATGAATACCAGGGCATCGACACCTGTGCTGCCACCGGTCTTTGTGCGCAACGTTGCCCAGTGGGAATCAACACCGGCGAGCTGGTGAAAAAGCTTCGCGGCCTACACGCAACTCATACGAAAACGGCCAACTGGCTGGAAGGAAACTTCGCCACAGCGCTGCAAGGTGCACGTTTCACCCTGCACGTGGCCAATGGCGCGCGGATGCTCCTGGGCGCGCCACGCCTGGCAAAGTTGTCGGCGACGTTGACGCGCTTGTCCAAAGGTCAGGTCCCGCAATGGACCAACGCCATGCCCCAGCCGGAAAAAGCCATTCGCTTCAGCCCGTCGGTGACCGACGAACGCCCGCGTGTGGTGTATCTGGCAGCCTGCGTTTCACGGGCCATGGGGCCGGCGGCGGGGGACAAGGAGCAAATGTCACTGTACGACAAGACCCGCGGCCTGCTGGAAAAGGCCGGTTACCAAGTGGTGTTCCCGGACAACCTGGACAACCTATGCTGCGGCCAGCCGTTCGCCTCCAAGGGTTATGCCGAACAGGCCGAACACAAACGCCAGGAACTGATAGGCGCCCTGCTCCACGCCAGCCGTGGTGGGCTCGATCCCATTTACTGTGACACCAGCCCCTGCACACTGCGCCTGACCCAGGATCTGGGCGATGTGCGCCTGGACCTGTACGACCCGGTGCGTTTCATCCGTACGCACTTGATGGATCGACTGGAGTTCACGCCGCAGGAAGCGCCGATCGCGGTGCATGTCACCTGCAGCACCCAGCATCTGGGCGAAAGCCAGGCACTGATCGATCTGGCGCGCAAATGCAGCAAAAATGTGGTTATCCCCGAAGGCATTCACTGCTGCGGATTTGCTGGCGACAAGGGCTTCACCACCCCCGAGCTGAACGCACATTCGCTGCGCACCTTGAAGGATGCGGTGCAGTATTGCAGCGAAGGCATTTCCACCAGCCGCACCTGCGAAATCGGTCTCACCCAGCATGGCGGGATCGATTATCACGGACTGGTCTACCTGGTAGACCGCGTAACCCAAGCGCGCCCCGCCCTGTAGGAGCAAGCTTGCTCGCGATGGACGTCAACGATAACGCGTGCTTCCTGAATAAACGCGTTGCCCTCAGACCCATCGCGAGCAAGCTCGCTCCCACAAACATTTCTTTTTTGTCCCACGCAATTCACCCGCAAAAAAAACCGAATTCCTGCGCCCGGCTATAGTCATTTAGCTAGGCCCTGTGAAAGGGCTTATAACCACCTCGGCCAGCGGCCCCCTTTCACCGGCAGCACCGAGCCCTCATGCGCAAGGAGATACCCATGAAGCACTCTGCAATTGCTGGATTGTTCATTTCTGCTGCACTGTTGGCCTCGCCGGTGTTCGCGGCGGATAAAGATCTGTGTGATGGGAACATTCAAAAAATAAGCGACTTCGTGGATAGCGCGCCCTCCATACCCGAAGGTTCTCTGGACACCGTCAAAGATGGTCTTGCGAAAGCCAAAGCGGCCAAGGCAGCGGGCAACGACAAGGATTGCATCGAAATCTCCAACGGCATCATTACTAAAATGCAGATTCGAGACCCCGCCCGGAACTGATGCGAGACAGGGCCAACCTTCGGGTTGGCCTTCTGCGCCACGTTGGCGTACACTGTGCAGGCTTGTTGCTCAACGAGATTTTCGGGCAATGAGTTCGGGGCCGTTTAGGATTCGACGCCGGTTGCGAAACTTTAGGTGCATGCCGAGTTGGTAACAGAACTCGTAAATCCACTGTTGCAACTACTTATAGTTGCCAATGACGAAAACTACGGCCAGGAATTCGCTCTCGCTGCGTAAGCAGCCTTAGCCCTGAGCTTCTGGTACCTTCGGGTCCAGCAATCACCAGGGGATGTCTGTAAACCCGAAGTGATTGTCATATAGAACAGAATCGCCGTGCAGTACGTTGTGGACGAAGCGGCTAAAACTTACACAACTCGCCCAAAGCACCCTGCCCGTCGGGTCGCTGAGGGTTAACTTAATAGACACGGCTACGCATGTAGTACCGACAGCGGAGTACTGGCGGACGGGGGTTCAAATCCCCCCGGCTCCACCAAACACGAAGCAAAACAAAACCCGCCAAGTGCGGGTTTTGTTGCATCTGGGGCTTGGTGATCCAGGGCCCGCACGTACCCTGTGGGAGCGGGCTTGCCCGGGTAGAAACCGGGGGACATGCTTTTTCGCCCCCTTTCGCCCTTCAGTAGAACTCGTCCAGCAAACAGTAAAACGCTATACGTTGCTGATCTGGCTCCACACCATAGGCGCGAAAAAATGGGGCTACCCATGCCGATCCAAAATTGCGTTCGATGCTTCGGGCAGCCAGCGCAAGATCTTGATAGATGTCACTGATGCCTAGTCGGCCGCAGTCGATATAGCCGGTAAAGCTGCTTCCTTCGACCATGAAATTCGGCAGGCAGGCATCGCCGTGGGTGACCGCAAGATCATATGTTTGAGGGAGGGTCGACAGCATCTGTGTGAAAACATCCTCAGCGGTCCAACCCAGCCGCTCATCGTCAAAGTCTGCCTCGTCAACGAGCCCGGCACTCACTCGACTCCTGGCGGCTGCTATGCGCTGCTCCAAGGGGTGGTCAAAGGGACATGTCTCAATTGGCACCTGGTGCAGAGTACGTAGTGCCACCGCCAGGATGCTGATGATTTGGGGTGCAGACAAGTCGTTGGCACTGGCCAGATCCTGTCCGGGGACGGCACTCATGAGTAACCAATGGCGATTGTTTTCTGTCGTAGCATCAAGAACTGTTGGCCCAGGCAGGTCGAGCCGGTTCATCCAACGAAGACGCTCAATCTCTTCTGGCAACTCACTGTGTGCACCAATGGGCTCGGACTTCACAAACAGGTGTTCCCCGTTGATGCAGGGGATGCAACAAACCTCCGCCCCTGACTCTCCGATAGTTTTTCGTTCAATAGGCGCCCCACTGAATGTTTGGGACCATTGGGTCGGAATATACATATTGTCATTTACTCAAGTGTTGGCGGATTTACTGCCAGTCTGCGCGTAGGCCGCCTGGTCCAGGCTTAATCAGTCGATAGTGGCGTGCTGAGGATATGGCACAATTCTTCCTTCCTGACTCAATCGTTGAGGCCTCATGATCCGCGACTTTCGAAAGGTTGACCTGGAGCCCGTATTGGACATTTGGCTACGAGTGTCAATCCAGGCGCATCACTTCACAGCCCCCACATTCTGGGACGAGCACACTGGCCACCTTGAGAAGGTGATGCGTTGGGTCGCCTGATCTGACTACTCAAAAAAGCCGTAAAGCCCACTCTTCACGGCTTTTTTTGTCGCCCGCGTTTTGCCCCTCAACTCAAACGAAACTCGCTCAAGTCAATCGACACCATCACCCTCTCGCGCAAGGGCTGCCGATCCTCACCCCGCAGGTAGGCTCTGCGCCGGGAGGGAAAACGAAAGCCCTGGGCTTCAGCGTACTCGCCGACGTATTGGGCGGCTGCAAAGCCGCCGGCCACGTCGACATGATAGTCATGTCGCCGCAACAGTCCGTCGTCACCGAAGTAAAAGTCCTGGAACCGGCTGTGGCTGGCGATGTGTTCCGGGAACTCGACGCGCAGACCGCGCCAGGCCTCGGGGCCTTCCTGCCAAGGCGCGATTTCAGTGACGTTGAAACCCGCCATCGCCATGAAAAACGGTGTCGTCAGGTAGGTCCACATGGCGTACCCGCTGAAGTACGCACGGTGCAGCGGGTCCCAGGGTGTGTCCATGCCATGCCCGGCGAATGACGCTCGCGGGTTCGATCGCTCGCGCACGATTTCGCCATCGGTGGTTTCGATGGCGATGTAATCGGTCCGGAATGCCGTGCGCCAGTGTGGGTTGCCGAACGGCGTCACGCTGGCGCTTTGCTGGTGCAGGCTGACGGTCATCTCGCGGGGTATCGTGTCTTGCACCACGCCCTTCATTGCCCATAACTCCCCGCCCGTGACGATGGTGGCGTTGAGCGTGGCGAACGTGTTCCAGCGCTCCAGGCCGCCATGGGCGTCGAGTACTTTTTTCAGCAAATCGTTCATGGGTCTTGCCTCTTTCGATGCTGGCCAGAATCAAAAGAATAGGTCACTGGCAGATCGTGAGCAGTGCGAGCTGGCGAGCCGGATCTATGCTGTTGATTTCGCTTGAGGCTCAACCCTCCACTGAACAGATGCATTCAGGAAACAGAACATGAATATCCGGATTCTAGCCCTGCTGGTGGCGATGGTTTGCCTGCCGGCACACGCCGCCAGCGAAGTCGCCCCTCGGCGCAACGAGGTGGCGAACTACAGCCTCTCGTTGAACCTCGGCGCCTTCGATGCCGGCAATGGCAGCCGTTCTTTCGACCAGACGCTGGAACTGCAGGGCATTGTCTTTCATGTGACGGATGAGTCGGTCGATGGCAGCCGGGCAATGCGCATCGCTCCCCAAGGGCTGGAAATAGATAATTCAGCCATGACTCACCCGCTGGCTGGCGACATCGCCCGGGCGGAGGTCGGAGACCTTGATCGGGATGGCTCACCGGAGATTTACGTCTTCGTCAGGTCACCCGGGCGCGGATTGCCCGGCGAACTCGTCGCCTACGCCGCCAACCAAAAAAAATCCCTCAGTGCGATCTATCTGCCACCGGTCAGCGAAGACCCGAAGCTAGCCGAGGGGTATCGCGGCGAGGACGAGTTTGCCGTGGTGGAAAACACATTGGTGCAGCGGTTTGCGCTGTATGACAGTGCGGACGCCTCGGCGGGCCGGACCGGGAAAATGCGCGAGATTCAGTACCGGTTGATGCCTGGGGAAGCTGGGTGGATTTTGCGCAGACAGAAGGTGACGGAGTATTGAGCCATTTTCCGGTTTCGTCCCCCGGGCAACACATGAACGTTTCTTCACCCCGCGTTCAGGCAACAAGCTGTACATTTGCCTCGCTCATTCAAGAAACTACAGTTTGCCCGCCCTCCCGCGGGCTTTTTTTTGTCTTGCGAAATGTCCTACCCCAGAGCAAATCGCAGGGAAAAATCCCACAGGTCTTTCAGGTTGTCGGTCGGAAGGGGGCTTATTAATCTTTTGTTGTCACTGACCACTCAGTGATCGGGTGTGAGAACCCGGTAAATAATAGCCATGCACTGCCAGTATCCGCATAATTGCCGACAGCTTATCCGCTGCCTGTAAATGCGTAATGGCGGCTGTGTGCGGGCAGACTTTTGTCTGACCGGGTGGCTATGACCGGATTCTCACCTCGCACATAGCTGCCACCTCTTTGCTGTGTGAGAACGGCAAGTAATGGCACCCACGCAAGAGGTCAATCATCTTGGGTAAGTTAACCCCCGATCCCCCCTTCGAAACCACCAAACCCTATCGCCCCAGCCCCTTTTTCACGATCCTCCCCGACATCAAATCCGAAAGCCTCCTCGCCCACGCTTGCGAATCATTGGCTTCAGCCAGCGTCATGCTCAATGATTTCACGACTTACCTCACCGGCCCCCAGCGCAACACCGCGCTGGGGATTGCGCAGGTCGTCATGCTGGCGGAGCTGGCTGTGAACCGGGCGCTGGATATTGTCGATCCGCAGGAGTGAGTCGGGCGGGTTGAGCCACCAATGCCGGTTCCTCAGCCTTACGCAGGACCGGCATCTCCAACCGCGCTCGCCCGTAAAACGCCAGCGCCGTCAGCAAACACGCCAGCCACACGAAGATCCCGGCCCAGAAGGTGTGGGACATGTAGTGCCAGCCCTGCACCACCCGCGTCGTGCCATAGACGAACCCCAAGGCCAGCGAGCCATACATGAGCGCCTTGGCATGGCGCCAGCGGTAACGGCGTGCAACAAAGTACAACGCGAGCATGGTGAAACCACCGGAGGCATGCCCGCCCGGCCAGCAGCGACCGTCCCCCGCAACCTTGAGCAGATCGAAATTCTGGTACCACTCCTTGTGCTCGATTTTCCCGCCGTACTGGGTCGTCTCGATCGGGCAATACACACTGGTATGGCCCTTTAGGTAGTGAATGACGCCGGTGCTGATGGAGAACGCAAACACCACGTAGAGGAAATCCCGACGATGTTTGCTGGCAAAGCGCAGTACCGGCGCGACTTTGATCTTTTCCAGAAAGCCGATGATTTTCGCGTGTTTTTCCGCCTTCAAACGCGGCCAGAGAAACGACAGCAAGGCACCGATGATGGCGATCTCGCCGGTCCAGTTCGGGATGATCCGCGCCCATTTATGGGTGATTTTTTCGAACAGGTGCACATGGTCCAACGGGAACGTCTTCGTCACCGGGTCATAAAAAAGATCGTTGAAGGCGATGTCGATCCGGGTCAGGTCGAACATCAGGAACACCACGACCGCGCAGGCCAGTGGAATACCGAAGTTCAGCCAATAAAAACGCGAGCGAAAAGCCGTCAGCATCGTGCGTCCTGATTCAGAGAGTGAATTCATTGGGTGGTCACCGAGTGCCAGTCCGAGGCTTCGATGAAACCGAGTATGCGTGGCGCTTGCAGCGCTTGGGCGGTGACAAAAAGCGCGGCGCCGTAGCCAAGGGTCGAGGTTGGCAATTTGAGATCCTTTTGCAGTTGCGCCATGCATTCGCTGTGGGTCACCAGAATCAGGTTGCGCCCGGCAACCTTGTGCGCCAGGGCGTCGCGCAACATCGTGCCTTTACAGTTGATCAGCCAGTCGTCGCCGACGCCGACCTTGTTGAACATGTACCCGCTCGTCTGTGCCGTACGCAGCATCGGGCTGTTGTAGATGTCGGCCCGCCCCAGCCCCAGTTGCTCAAACTGCGCACCGACGGCCGCCGCAATGCTGCGCGAGCGATCAGTAATGCCATCGTTGCCACTCAGGCAGGGCGCAGTGGAGTGATCGCAACGCTCGACATGGCGCACCAGCACGATCATGTCGCCCTTGGCCCAACCCGCCAATAGCGCCCGCGCGCCCTCCACGTTGCCATGGGCCAGGTCCGGCACGGCGGCGGGCTTTAACAGCAATACCGTCAAGGGCAGTGCCAGCAGCGCCGAGCCCAGCACCACGAGCGCATTGCGATAACGGGCAAAACGGCTCAGGTCGATCGAGCGGTTTATTCCGAACAGACTCAGTCTCAGTTCCACATCAAGCCGCCTCGCCGGCATGCCGCCCTTCATTTGATGCCGCGAGGGTAATGTGGAGGGCGTCGGCAGCCAGTGAAACCGATGTGAAAAAAAGCTTAAGCCGGCGGCAAAAAGCTTGTTACAGAATCCGCCCGACAAAATCCTTTCAGCTCTCGCAATTGCTGCCGATACAGACCTGCTACCCACCTTGCTGGCGCCTAAGAACAACAATCTTCCAGCCAACCGACGATCAAGAAACACACGTTCCTGGAGGAATTTTGATGAATAGCTGGTTCGGCAACATCAGCGTGAACCTGAAACTGGGCCTGGGCTTCGGCCTGGTCCTGGCCCTGACCTGCGTCCTCGCCCTGACCGGCTGGACCAGCCTGGGCAGTTTGATTGACCGCAGCAACTGGATGAACGACATCACCCAGCTCAACGCCGGCCTGACCAAGCTGCGCGTGATGCGCCTGCAGTACATGCTGACCAACGGCGACGAAGCCACCGCGCAGAATGTACAGACCACGCTGCAGGCCTTTTCCGATCAGCAACAAGCATTGCTGGCGAAGTTCAAGAACCCGGAAAACCTCAAGCTGCTCAAAGAGCAAGGCACCGTCATCGACGCCTACAAGACGTCCCTGGCCAAGATGCGTGGCGCCTACCGCACCGGCAACAGCGCACGCGACGTCATGGGCGCCAACGCCGAAACGGCCAACACGCTGATCAACGATCTGAACAGCCGCGTGCAACAACTGCCACCGAGTGATCAGCGTTTCGAACAGTTCCAGGCCATCACCGCCGCCAAGCAAGCGTTCTTGCTGGCCCGCTACGAAGTGCGCGGCTACACCGCGACCACCAATGCCGAGACCGAGCAAAAAGCCGTCGCCCAACTGGACGCCGCCATTGCCAGCCTGAAACAGCTCGATGTGCATCTCACCGACATCCAGCCCGAGGCCCTGCGTCAACTGGAGACCGCGCTGAGCAACTACCGCAGCGCCTTGCAGGCTTACAAAGCCGCGAACAGCGATGCCGTGCAGGTGCGCAAGGAAATGACCGACCAGGGCGCGGCCATCGTGAGCCTGAGCGAGCAGCTGTATCAGATCCAGCTCGACCGTCGTGACGCTGAAATCGCCCAGGCGCGCACCCTGCAACTGATCAGCACCCTGCTGGCTTTGTTGGTGGGCATTATTGCCGCCGTCATCATTACCCGGCAGATCACAGGTCCCTTGCGCGAGACCCTGGCCGTGGTCGATCGCATCGCCAGCGGCGACCTGTCCCAGGACGTCAAGGTGACACGCCGCGATGAGCTGGGTGTGTTGCAACAAGGCATTGCGCGCATGGGCGTGACCCTGCGCGACCTAATCAGCGGTATCCGCGACGGCGTCACCCAGATCGCCAGCGCGGCCGAAGAACTATCGGCCGTGACCGAGCAGACCAGCGCCGGGGTCAACAGTCAGAAAGTCGAGACCGACCAGGTCGCCACCGCCATGCACGAGATGACCGCCACCGTGCAGGAAGTCGCGCGCAATGCCGAGCAGGCCTCCCAGGCCGCCGCCGCAGCGGATGGTGAAGCACGCGAAGGGGACAAAGTGGTCGGTGAAGCCATCACCCAGATCGAACGCCTGGCCAGCGAGGTGGCGCGCTCCACCGAAGCCATGGGCCTGCTGCAACAGGAAAGCGACAAGATCGGCAGCGTCATGGACGTGATCAAGGCCGTGGCCGAACAGACCAACCTGCTGGCGCTCAACGCCGCTATTGAAGCGGCACGCGCCGGTGAAGCCGGACGCGGTTTTGCCGTGGTGGCCGACGAAGTGCGGGGCCTGGCCCAACGCACGCAGAAATCCACCGAGGAAATCGAAGGCCTGGTGGCCGCCCTGCAGAACGGCACCCAGCAAGTGGCGTCCGTGATGAACAACAGCCGCACCCTGACCGACAGCAGCGTGGCCCTGACCCGCAAGGCCGGTGCCTCACTGGAAAACATCACCCGCACGGTGTCCAACATCCAGTCGATGAACCAGCAGATCGCGGCCGCTGCCGAGCAGCAAAGCGCGGTGGCCGAAGAGATCAGCCGCAGCATCATCAACGTACGCGACGTGTCGGAACAGACCGCTGCGGCCAGCGATGAGACGGCTGCGTCCAGCGTTGAACTGGCGCGGCTGGGGAATCAGTTGCAGATGATGGTGAGTCATTTCAGGGTGTAGATGGCACGCTGAAGCCCTTTTAAATGAAAGGCTTCAGCGATTTTTACACGACTAATTGCTGGCCTCCTCCAGTTTAACGACCACAAAATGTCCACACTCTTCAGCGATAAGGCTCAGCTTAACGACGGGGCAGGGGATGGAAAAACCTTGAAGAAATATTAGGGTAAAATGCCCACCTGTCTGGAGGATGCCGGGCATTTATGGACGCTTTGAATGCCGCCGATAAGAGAAAAGAAAAATCAACCTACGTGGGTTGAGCATGGATTGCCGGATCTACGTAGCCTTGAGCGTGAGTTGCGTTCGGCCGCGATTGAAGAAATTGATGCAGCAACTGATCATGAGTCCGCGATTGAGCTGGTGGCACAACACGTGGGATTCATCGATCCTGCCGTCATTTCAATTGATGTCGTTACCCCTCTGGGACTGGTGACAATCCATAGGGGCAGCATCTATCACATCGTAGAAAAACGTCCTGATGCACGTGAGCGCTACGTCAAGATTGCACTGGATACGCTGAGTGGACCGCTGGAAGTCTGGAAGGTCGCCTATGACGATGACTCATACCGCCTGGCCTACATCGGAGCGTATGAGGCCAAAAGACAGATGTTGGTGGTGGTTTCAATAAAGGACGGTCTGATGCTTTGGAACTTCATGCAAACCGATGCCAAGTCGCTGAACAAGCATCGTCACGGGGAGCTGCTGCATAAACGTTATGAGGCTTTCTGACAGCCAAAGAAAAAGGGCAGTTCTTTCGAACTGCCCTTAAAAGTATTGCTTGATATTCATATACACACCCTCAAGCAGGGGTGTGGAGGTCTCACCCTACGCTGATGTCCAGCCATCGACGGGGTTCCTACGCCAGTTTTTGCCGCTGGAGGCAACTGGTTTCGCGCTCACAGCCATTATTATCGACCTAACAAAAAAGAGCAACCGCCTAGCATTCATTAAGACAATGGGCCGGTTGCATCCATCGACCGCGCCCCCCATCTGAGCCCCAGCGCTCCCCCCACCCAGAAACTTCGCTGTGAATGAAAAATCCGTTCGCGAGCAGGCTCGCGATGGCGATCTAACTGGCAATGAAGGCACTCAGGTTTGCCACGGATTGATCACCTCCAGCCCGGAAAATTCGAAATCACGAACATTGCGGGTGACAATTGGTGCTCCGTGGATTCTGCAGACGGCGGCAATCTGCGCATCAGCCATCGACACAGCCCGCCCATTGGCTTCACATCCCGCCACCAGCGTCGCGTACTCAACTGCGGCATGCACATCAAAAGGCAATATCCTGGCGGCGAAGTCCTCTTCAAACATCGCCATCGCATGGGCTTCCAGCTTTTGTTTGCGCTTGCCGGATGGGAGACGGGCGATGCCATGGAGAATTTCCGCCACGGTAATGGCAGCAATTGCCAGCTCCATGGCAGGTTGTGCATCCACCCAAGCCAGAACCTGAGCGTCAGGTTCAACCCGCATAAACTCCGAAAGAACATTGGTATCGAGCACTATCATTCGGAGAAATCCACCGCGGATGCTTTCTCCTGCCGTGCAGGCAGATCAAGGTCAACTCCACCGCACGCACCAAACCTGTTGCGGATTCTACTGCCGAGCCCTCCCGCACGATCGACGGTAGCCAATGCTCTACCCAGGATAAGGCGAGCTTCCTCTTCCATGGAATGCCCGTTGTGAGCAGCCGCAATTCGTAACTGCTCCTTAATCTGATCGTCGAGATTTCTAATTGTGATACTGGCCATGACGCTACCTGCAATCAATGAAATCATTGATTGCAGGCTAGCACATCATCTCCAGTTAAAACTCACCTAGTTGCCGAACGGCCTCACACATTTGTAAACACCAACGTCACAGGAACCCTGTACGCAAATCCCCTTCCCGCGCCAGAAACCGCCCTTCTCTGCGCCCGCTCGCCTGGCCATCGATGCAATCAGGTAGGCGGATTTTCATCACGCCTGCGCAGGTGATCTCAGTCGTGATGCACCCGGGCACGCTTGAGCAGTTTCTTGCAGCGCTCGGACAGGCCCAGCACCCGCAAGTGCTTGCCGGCCTTGGTGTAGCGCTCGCGCAGGGTGTCCAGCGCGGCAATGGCCGAGTAGTCGACGAAGCTCAGGTGGTGACAATCGAGGGTCACTTGCGCAGGGTCGTTGGCCGGGTCGAACTGGTTGAGAAACGGTGTGGTCGAGGCAAAAAACAAGGTGCCATGCACGCGGTAGAGCTTGCTGCCGTCGTTTTCCAGGTGACTGTCGGCATACAACTGCCGAGCCTGCTGCCAAGCGAAGTTCAGCGCCGCAATGATGATGCCGCACAACACCGCAGTGGCCAGGTCGGTAAACACCGTAATCACCGTCACCGCGATTATCACCAGCACATCGTTCAGCGGAACTTTGTTGATCACCCGCAGCGAAGCCCAGGCGAAGGTCTGCTGCGAGACCACAAACATCACACCCACCAACGCCGCCAACGGAATACGTTCGATCAGCGGCGACAGGAACAGGATGAACAGCAGAATTGATACCCCAGCCACCACACCGGACAGCCGGCCGCGGCCCCCGGAGCTCAAGTTGATCACGGTCTGGCCGATCATCGCGCAACCGCCCATGCCGCCGAACAGACCGGATACCACATTGGCCGCGCCCAACGCCACGCACTCGCGATCGGGGTAGCCGCGGCTCTCGGTGAATTCGTCGGTGAGGTTCAGGGTCAGCAACGTCTCCAGCAGGCCGACCATCGCCATCAAGATCGCGTAAGGCGCAATGATGCGCAGGGTTTCCAGGCTCCAGGGAATGTCCGGCAAGGCAAACGTCGGCAAGCCGCCAGCGATATGCGCCATGTCGCCCAGGGTGCGGGTTGGCAGGCCAAGCAGAAAAACTGCCAGCCCCACCCCCAGAATCGCCACCAACGCTGGCGGCACCGCGCGGGTCAGACGCGGCAGCACATAGACAATGGCCATCGTCACCGCCACCAACCCGATCATGAAGTACAACGGCGTACCGCTCAGCCAGGTCTCACCACTCTTGAAATGCTCCAGTTGAGCCAGGGCAATGATGATCGCCAGGCCGTTGACGAACCCGAGCATCACCGGGTGTGGAACCATGCGCACCAGCTTGCCCAGCCGCAGCAGTCCGAACGCCGACATGATCAACCCGCCCAGCAGCACCGTCGCCAGCAAGTACTGCACACCGTGCTGCACCACCAGCGCGACGATCACCACCGCCATCGACCCGGCAGCACCGGACACCATGCCCGGCCGACCACCGAACAGCGCGGTCAGGGTGCAAATGATGAAAGCACCATACAACCCCATCAGCGGATTGAGATGAGCCACCAGCGCGAAGGCGATGCATTCGGGCAATAGGGCGAAAGACGTCGTGAGGCCAGCGAGGGCGTCGGCGCGCAGATGTTTTGGTTTCATGGGGGACCGCATGCAGGGAGTAGCAAGAAAGAGTGTGAGGATGTTACGTAATTGCGGGTGACCCGGCCAGCGAGTGGGTCATTGAAGCCATCGCTGCGCTATACTCGACGCTTGCTCTGCGAATGGGCCACGTCAATGACAACTGCACGCCGCAATGACAAAAAATTGAACGCCGAGACGGTGATTCGCACCATTGCCAGCTCTACCGCCATCGAAACGGGACAGAGTGTCGAAGTGATAGAACGCAAACTCAAAAGCAAAAACAGCAAGTTCCTGCATCTCAATCTTGCTCAATAGCGCCGCTAGACGAACCGATGTAGCTGATTGCTTATTCCGGCAGGGCTAACCGAACCCAATGCTTCATCGGCTCATAATTGCAATTGAGCCCTTGATTGATTGCCGCAAAGTAAGCGTCCTTGTTCTCCTCCCAAATGCTGTAATCCAGAGACATACGACCCGCCTGCACTGCCATCACATCTGCGAGCAATCGTGACAGACGCCCGTTACCTTCACGAAATGGGTGGATCAGGATGAACTCCACATGCGTCACCGCAATTGCCTCGATCAACGTTTCGTCAGTACTGCTGGTGCTGCAAGGCGTGAATTTGGCAAGACAGTCATTATCGAAGTCGCTGAGCAGCCGGGGAATTTGCGGCGCTGCCGCGAAGAAGAAACCGCCCTTGCCCATATTGACCGAGCGTCCCACCCACGGAGCTACTGCGGCTTCAGAAACGCCTTCGCGAGCAGGCTCGCTCCCACAGTTGACCGCACTGTCCAGACGTGCGCGGTCTAATGTGGGAGCGAGCCTGCTCGCGAAGGCAGCAACTCGGTGTACAGCGAACTCAAACCATCTCGTGACGAATCCACTCCAACACCGACGTACGCTTCGGCGCCCAGCCCAGCAATTCCCGCGCATGCTTGCCGCGAACCCGGCTGTTGGACCCCAGGCCATAGTTGGCCATTTCATAACCCCACTCGGCTTCGGCATCCTTCAGCGGCCAGTCTTGCGGCTTGCCCAGATTCAACGCCTCGGCGATCGCCGTGGTCATGTCGATGAACGACGCCTCACCGCTTTCGACGAAGTAGAACGTGCCCGGGATGTTCCTGGTCAGCGCCAGCAGATACAGCGACACCACGTCTTCGATGTGCACGTTGGACCAGATGTTCTGCCCGGTCCCGACATGACGGACCACGCCGCTTTTACGCGCCTGTTTCAGCAAGCGCGGTAACTGCACGCTGTCGCGATTGACGCCCAGGCTGTGGCCGTAGATCAGCGTGTTGCAGATCACTGCCGAGTTCACGCCATCCTTGGCAGCGGCGAGGATCAGGTTATCGATGGCCACGCGTGCGGCCTTGTCCACGGTGGGCTCCGGCAAATTATCCTCGACGTAGATAACGTCGCTGGACTGACCGCCCGATGCATCGCCGACGATGCTCGAACCGCTGGTGTGGAGGAATACTTTGTTGGAGCCGCGCAGGGCATCAAGCAGGGCTTGCACCGCACCGCGATGGTCACTGCTGGCGGCGTTGATCACGGCGTTGGCAGCCCGAGCCTGTTCGGCCAACAGCGCGCTGTCATCCAGCGTGCCGGTCACTGGAGTGATGCCCAGCGCTTTGAGCTCATCCGCTTGTTCGGCGTTGCGCACCAGACCGGTAACCTTGTGACCGGCCTTGATCAGACCGGTGGCGATGGAGCCGCCGATAAAACCGGCAGCACCGGTAACGAATACGTTCATGGAGAAACTCCCTGCGTTGATAAGTGATGCAACGAGTATCAAGCAGCGATCCCTGGCGAAAAATCCCCGCGGACCCAATTCACTCTTGCGCAGGAATCACGAATCAGCCGCTGAAATCCGTGGAAGCGTAAACCGCCAATTTGCCCTGGATGAAGTCGAGGAAGCACTGAATGCGCAAGGCCAGTTGCGAGTTGCGGTAGTACACCGCGTTGATCGGCTGGCGATAGCCGCTGTTAAACTCGGCCAGCAACACCTTCAACCGTCCGGCACGAATGTCCTCGATGGTCATGTAATGCGACAGGCTGGCGATGCCCTGGCCTTCCAGCGCCAGATGGCGGATGGTTTCACCGCTGGAAGCGCTGAGTGACGCCTGGATCGGCCAGCGATCGCCATGCACGTAGCGCAGCGGCCATTGGTTGAGGCCTTCGTTCTGGGTGAATCCCAGCAGGGTGTGTTCGGCCAGGTCGGCGACGGCTGTCGGCGTGCCGTGTTTTTCCAGGTACGCCGGGCTGGCGACGATGTGCAACGGACTGCAACCCAGGGAGCGGGCGTGCAGGGTCGAGTCGGCGAGTGTGCCGATGCGGATGGCAATGTCGGTGCTTTGCTCAAGCAGGTCGATGATCAGGTCGTTGCTGTTGAGTTCGAGTTGGATATCCGGATAAAGCCGGCGGAACTCATCGATGTAGGGCACGATGGCGTGCAGCATGAACGGCGACGCGGCGTTGATACGCAAACGCCCGGACGGCGTTTGCTGACGCGAAGACAAGCGCTCTTCGAGTTGATCCATCTGATCGAGAATCAGCTTGGCGTGCTCGAAGAAATACTTGCCCTCCTCGGTCAGGTCCATGCGCCGTGTGGTGCGGTTGATCAACGTGGTATCGAGCTTGGCCTCCAGCCGCGACAGCGTGCGGCTGACCGCCGACGGCGTCTGCCCGACCTGCTCGGCGGCCGCGGAAATCGACCCGCACTCGATCACGCAGACGAAAATCTGCAGTTCATCGGATCTGGCTTTCACGTGTGTTCCTTTATCGATAGCCCTGCGCAATTCAACCCTGATGAAGAGGACCAATGTGGCGAGGGGATTTAGCGAAACGTCGCACCGCCCCGTTGGCGCGCGAAGCGGACCCAAATCCGTTAAACGCGGTATTTCATATGAATTGCGGTTACCGAATTTACGACGGCTTCGCCGCCGAACGGGGATAAATCCCCTCGCCACAAAAGCTCCCGCCACATGTGCTGCTTTCGATAGTAGCCGAGCGTCAAGCTTTAAGGCCAAACACCTTATTCAGATGCTGCTCATAACGCGCCACATCGGCCTCGATGTTCGGGCGTTTCATCACGTCCACGCAGAGGAAGGTCGGCAAACCGGTCATGCCGAGGAATTCGTTGGCCTTGTGGAACGGGAAGTACACCGCGTCCACGCCTTTGGCTTCGAAGAAGTCGGTCGGGTCGTCGAAGGCTTGCTGCGGCGCGTTCCAGGTCAGCGACAGCATGTATTGCTTGCCCTGAATCAGGCCGCCACTGCCGTACTTCTGCGAGGCGTCGGAACGGGTGCGACCGTCGCTGGCGTAGAGGCTGCCGTGACCTTCGGTGAAGACTTCGTCAATGTACTTCTTCACGGTCCATGGCGCGCCCATCCACCAGCCGGGCATCTGATAGATGATCACGTCGGCCCAGAGGAATTTGGCGACCTCTTCAGCGACGTCGTAACCCTCGTCGATGAAGGTGGCTTTGACATCCACACCGCCGCGATCCAGCACGCTCAGCGCAGCTTCATGCAGGGTGGTGTTGTAGCGGCCATCGGAGTGGGCGAATTTTTTTCCGCCATTGAGCAACAGGACTTTTTTCATGAGAGGTCTCGGGAAGGGTCAGCAATTGGATGGCGGCAGACTAACGATCTGCCTCGCGCGGAGTAAGCGTCCGTTTCGCAAAATTCATTTGACCCACACGCACGAATCAACAGGCAATTGTTGCCTTAGACTGGCGCCGATTCTGACTTGAGGAGAGTTTTCTGATGAGTGAAATGCAAGGCTTCATTCTGCACGCAAAGACCCGCCCGGAAAAATCCGACGCCTTCGAAGCGTTTTTCAGCGGCTATGTAGAAGCGAGTCGCGCCGAACCCGGCTGCATCGAGTACCACATGCTGCGCGACAAGCAGGACCCGACCCTGTTTATCTTCTACGAGATCTGGCAGTCCCAGGAACACCTCGACGTGCACTCGAACCTGCCGCACATGAAGCAGTTCCTCGAACTGCGCGACGAGTACCTGGAGCGGGATTTCGAGATTCGCGCCATCGAAATGCTCAGCCTGTCGTCCGCTAGCCGCTGATCAACAAATGGCCGCCGAGCACCCCGAGGCCAATGAAGAATACGCGCTTGAACAACACGGCGCTGATCCGCTGGCGCAGCCACTGCCCCAGCCACATGCCGAGCACCGCCGGGATCAGCGCCAACAGCGACGCACTCAACTCGCCACCGCCGAGGGCGCCGCGCCATAGCAGTCCGCCAGCGAGGGCCAGGGTCGAGACGGTGAACGACAGGCCCAACGCCTGCACCAGTTCGTCCTTGCTCAAGCCCAGCGCCTGCATGTACGGCACTGCCGGAATCACGAATACGCCCGTGGCCGACGTAATGACGCCCGTCAGCACGCCGCACAGCGGACCTAGCCAGCGCTCATTGCGAGCGCCTACACGAGTCAAGGCGATTGGCCTCTTCGCGAGCAGGCTCGCTCCCACAGTCGATCGCATTTTTCCGATGACAACTCGGTCACCTGTGGGAGCGAGCTTGCTCGCGATAGCGTCCTTCCAGACACCAGATATCAAAAGGCTGACGATGCACTTCGACCTGACCGACCTGCACCTCTACCTGAACATCCTCGACACCGGCAACATCACCGCCGGCGCCGCGCGCAGCCATCTGTCCCTGGCCGCCGCGAGCGCACGAATTCGCGCGATGGAATCTTCACTCGGCACTGATTTCCTGGAGCGCGGCCGTCGCGGCGTAACCCCCACGCCTGCCGGCAAAGCCCTCGCACAACACGCCCGCGTCCTGCTGCAACAGTCCGAACGCATGCAACAGGACCTGGCCGAATATGCCAAAGGCGTCAAAGGCCAGGTGCGGTTGTTGTGCAACACCACGGCCATCACCGAATACCTGCCGGAGTTGCTCGCCGATTTCCTGCGCGAGCACCCCAACCTCGACATCGACCTGCAGGAATTGCCCAGCACGCGCATCACCCACGCCTTGCGCCAGGGTGCCGCCGACCTGGGCATCGTCTCCCACGCGGTGGACACCCACACCCTCGAAACCCTGCCCTTTCGCGACGACCCGCTGGTGCTGATCATGCCGCCCGGGCATCCCTTGGCCGGCGGCGAACCTCCGAGTTTCAGCGATACCTTGCATCACGACTACGTGGGCCTGTCCGCCAATAGCGCACTCGCGGTGTATCTTGAAGAACAGGCGTTGCACGCGGGTATCCGCATGCAGATCCGCATCCGCGCGGAAGGCTTCGACGGCGTGATTCGCATGGTTGCTCGCGGCGCCGGGCTAGCGGTTGTGCCCTTGGCGGCGATCCAGCGACGCGAACTGGATCAACCGCTCAAAAGCTTCGCCTTGAAGGAAGACTGGGCACAGCGAAAACTACTGCTGTGCGCACGATCATTCACTGGCCTGCCTGGTTATGCCAGAGCGTTGCTCGAGGCGTTGCGCCCTGCAAATCGGACCTGCAGTCCTTGAAACCACCGCTCAACCCAACGTGCCCCCTGTATTACGAAAAGTTCACTGAGAGTAATATCTGACCCTTCAAATCATGCCTGACAACAATGACTAGAAGGGAATGCGATGGCGGATGAAATCTTGCAACAGGGCACACTCAAGCGGGGGTTGAAAAATCGTCATATTCAACTGATCGCATTGGGTGGCGCCATTGGCACCGGGCTGTTCCTGGGCTCTGCCGGGGTGCTCAAATCCGCCGGGCCGTCGATGATCCTCGGCTATGCGATTGCCGGGTTTATCGCCTTCCTGATCATGCGCCAGCTGGGCGAGATGATTGTCGAAGAACCGGTGGCCGGCTCCTTCAGTCATTTTGCCCACAACTACTGGGGTAGCTTTGCCGGCTTCCTGTCCGGCTGGAACTACTGGGTGCTCTATGTGCTGGTGGGCATGGCCGAGCTGACGGCCGTCGGTAAATACATCCAGTTCTGGTGGCCCGAGGTG
Source organism: Pseudomonas sp. LBUM1649 (assembly GCF_059716155.1). Lineage (NCBI taxonomy): Bacteria > Pseudomonadati > Pseudomonadota > Gammaproteobacteria > Pseudomonadales > Pseudomonadaceae > Pseudomonas > Pseudomonas sp. LBUM1649. The sequence goes on along the minus strand of NZ_CP166807.1, from coordinate 752,883 downwards.
CCGACCTGGGTCAGCGCGGCGGTGTTCTTTGTGCTGGTCAACCTGATCAACACGCTGAACGTCAAAATCTTCGGCGAGATGGAGTTCTGGTTCGCGATCATCAAGGTCGTGGCCATCATCGGCATGATTGCCCTGGGCTGTTACATGCTGTTCAGCGGCACCGGCGGCCCTCAGGCATCGGTGAGCAACCTGTGGAGCCACGGCGGTTTCTTCCCCAACGGCTACAGCGGTTTGCTGATGGCGATGGCGTTCATCATGTTTTCCTTCGGCGGCCTGGAGCTGGTCGGCATCACCGCCGCTGAAGCCAGCGAACCGAGAAAGGTCATCCCCAAGGCGATCAATCAAGTGGTTTACCGCGTGTTGATCTTCTACGTCGGCGCTCTCACCGTGCTGCTGTCGTTGTATCCGTGGGATCAACTGCTGCAAACACTGGGTGCATCGGGCGACGCCTACAGTGGCAGTCCGTTTGTGCAGATCTTCGCGTTGATCGGCAGCGACACCGCCGCGCAAATCCTCAATTTCGTGGTGCTCACCGCCGCGCTGTCGGTCTACAACAGCGGCGTGTATTGCAACAGCCGCATGCTCTACGGCCTGGCCGAACAGGGTGATGCACCGAAGGCGCTGATGAAGCTGAACAAACAGGGCGTGCCGTTACGGGCGCTGGGCGTATCGGCGCTGATCACGATGTTATCCGTGCTGGTCAACTATGTCGCCCCGCATGAAGCGCTTGAGTTGCTGTTCGCCCTGGTGGTCGCTTCGCTGATGATCAACTGGGCACTGATCAGCCTGACGCACCTGAAGTTTCGCAAGGCCATGGGGCAACGCGGCATCGTGCCGAGCTTCAAGTCGTTCTGGTTTCCTTTCAGCAACTACCTGTGCCTGGCGTTCATGGCCGTGATCATCTACGTGATGTGGATGATTCCGGGGATCCGCGCATCGGTCTTCGCCATTCCGGTCTGGGTGCTGATCATCTACCTGTTCTATCGGATGCGTATGGCCAGGCATCGGGACTTGCCCGTGGCTCAATAACCACCAAAAAACGCCCCGGTATTCGATCCGGGGCGTGTTTTATTGGCTGGGCCAGGTGACCGAGCGTTTATGGACACCTCAATGTCGAGCTCAGACAACTGATCCCCGGGCAGGCCCTATAGGGTGCGACTTCAGCTCTCCCCCAACGCCGGAGTCATCATGACCGCACCGATTACCGTTCTTCGCGACACCCATCCGCTGCCCGTACTCGATGCCTGCAAATGGGAAAAACTCGAAGGCGACCCGCACACCGTCAACCTCAACGCCTACACCAGCGAAGATGGCAGCAAGATCATGGGCACCTGGATCTGCACGCCGGGCAAGTGGTACGTCGAATACGTGAAGTGGGAGTACTGCGATTTCCGCGAGGGCTACTGCATCATCACCCCTGAGGGAAAAGAGCCGATCCACCTGCGTGCCGGTGACATTTTTGTCATTGAGCCGGGGATGAAAGGCACCTGGGAAGTGGTGGAAACCGTGCGCAAGTATTTCGTGTTTGCCTGATGCAAAAAAACCGGGAGATCACCCGACGTGATCTCCCGGTCACATGCATTCCATGTGGGAGCGAGCCTGCTCGCGATAGCGGTGGATCAGTCACCATCAGTGTTGAATGTGCCGGCCCCATCGCGAGCAGGCTCGCTCCCACAGGTTTTTTGCCACAGTCTTGCTATTGCGGTTTGCGATAGCTGTTGATGATCGCCGAGAAGTCACTGCCGCCTTCCCCACGCAGGCTCATCGCCTGATACAACTGTTGCGCCACCGCGCCAAGCACCACCGGCTGGTGCGCCTGACGTGCCGCTTCCGTGGCCAGCCCCAGATCCTTGAGCATCAGTTCGGCGCCGAAACCACCGGTATAGCCGCGCGAGGCCGGTGCCGTTTCGACGATGCCTGGCCACGGGTTGTACATCTCCGAACTCCAGCAACGTCCGGTGGAGCTGTTGATGATGCCGGCCAATACGCCCGTGTCAATGCCCAACGCATCACCCAGCGCCATGGCTTCGCTGACGCCGACCATGGAAATACCCAGCAGCAGGTTGTTGCAGATCTTGGCGATCTGCCCTGTGCCGACTTCGCCGCAATGGACGATGTTGCGGCCCATTTGCGCCAGCACCGGTTGCAGGGTCGCGAACAGTTCCGGGGTCGCACCGACCATGAACGTCAGCGTCCCTGCCGCGGCGCCACCGGTGCCACCGGAGACCGGCGCATCGGCCATGACCACGCCCTGTTTGGCAGCGGCGGCGGCCACGTCACGGGCGGTCTGCGGATCGATGGTGCTGCAATCCACCGCTGGCACACCCTTGCCGATGCCGGCGAGCACACCGTCTTCGCCCAGCCATACGCTGCGTACATGCACGGCAGCGGGCAGCATGGTAATCACCAGTTCGGCGCCTTCTGCCGCCTCACGGGCAGAAGCGCTGATGCTGCCGCCCAGTTGCTCAAGCTCCGCCAGCACGGCTTTGTTCAGGTCGACCAGGCGCAGTGAATGACCAGCCTTGATCAGGTTGCGCGCCATCGGCGCGCCCATGTTGCCGAGACCGATAAAAGCGATGTTCATGTCCGGCTCCTTATCGCAAGTTGATGGTGGTGTTCACACCGTCGTTGACGCTGTCGTCATCGAACCAGCGACTGGTGACGGTCTTGGTCTGAGTGTAGAACTGCACCACTTGCTTGCCATATGGACCGAGGTCGCCGAGCTTGGAACCACGGGAGCCGGTGAAGCTGAAGAACGGGACCGGCACCGGAATCGGGATGTTGATACCGACCTGGCCGACGTCGATTTCGTTCTGGAACTTGCGCGCCGCCGCACCGCTCTGGGTGAACAGACCCGTGCCGTTGCCGAACGGGTTGGCGTTGACCAGGGCAATGGCCTCGTCGAGTGTATTCACTTCCAGCACGACCAGCACCGGACCGAAGATTTCCTGGGTGTAGATCTGCATGTCGGTGGTCACACCGGAGAACAGGGTCGGGCCGACAAAGTTGCCCTTCTCGTAACCCGGAACCGTGATTTCGCGACCGTCCAGCTCGAGTTTCGCGCCTTCCTTGATGCCGCTTTCGATCAGATCGAGAATTCGTGCCTTGGCCTTTTTCGAGATCACCGGCCCCACGTCGGTGCCCGCCTCGCTGCCGGCATTCACCTTGAGTTTCTGCGCCAGTGCCTTGAGGTCTGGCAGCCATTGCTTGGCCGCGCCGACCAGCACCACCACCGAAGTCGCCATGCAACGCTGGCCGGCCGCGCCGAAACCGGCGCCCACCAGCGCGTTCAGCGCTTGTTCGCGATTGGCATCCGGCAGGACCACGGCGTGGTTCTTCGCGCCCATCATCGATTGCACGCGTTTGCCGTGCTTGCCGGCCAGGTCATAGACGTGGGTGCCAACCGCGGTCGAACCGACGAAGGAAACGGCCTTGATGTCTTTGTGGGTGCAGAGCGCATCCACCACATCCTTGCCACCGTGCACGACGTTGAGCACGCCGGCCGGAACACCGGCCTCGATGGCCAGTTCCACCAGCAGCATGGTCGACATCGGGTCCTGTTCGGACGGCTTGAGCACGAAGGTGTTACCGCAGGCGATGGCCATCGGGAACATCCACAGCGGAATCATCGCCGGGAAGTTGAACGGCGTGATGCCAGCGCAAACGCCGATTGGCTGGCGCAGGGTGTAGGTATCGACACCGCCTGCGACGTTTTCAGCGAACTCGCCCATTTGCAGACTGCCGATGGAGCAAGCGTGCTCGACCACTTCCAGGCCACGGAAAATGTCGCCCTCAGCGTCGGCAATGGTTTTGCCTTGCTCTGCACTCAAGACAGCGGCGATGCGCTTGGAGTGTTCGCGAATCAACGCCTGGAGCTTGAGCATGATGCGCATCCGCGCGCCGATCGGCGTCAGCTTCCAGGTCTGGAAGGCGCGATGGGCAGCGCTGATGGCGGCGTCGACTTCTTCAGCGGTGGCAAACGGCACCTTGGCCAGCACCTGTTGGGTGGCCGGGTTGATGATGTCGTGCCATTCGGTGGTCTGGGATTCGACCCACTGGCCGTCGATCAACAGCTTGACCTTTTGCACGGTGGTTTCATTGGGCGTGAGCGATGCGTTCATGTCGGTCTCCTGGACGTTGTTGTTATCAGGGGAGCCAAGGCGAGAAAGTCGCCTTGAAATGAGGCGTGTGCCGCGAATTGGTGATCGGACTGTTTTTGGAGTATAGATGTGCAAACTTCTAATAAGAACGCACATAAAAGCCGGTCCAACATGCAAAAAAACATCACGTCTTTAGGTTCGCTGAACTGGGATGACCTCAAGTTTTTCCTTGAAGTGGCCCGCACCCGCAAGGCCAGCACCGCGGCCAAGCGCCTGGCGGTCGACTACACCACCGTGTCGCGGCGCATCAGTTCGCTGGAGGCTTCGCTGGGAACCTTGCTGTTCGAGAAATCCCGGACCAGCGGCTTTGTCCTGACTGCCGAAGGCCAGCGTTTGCTGGGCTACGCCGAGTCGATCGAAAGCACGCTGCACATGGCCTGCGAACAGGTATCGGGTTCCGGGGTGGCGTTGTCCGGCCACGTGCGCATGGGCTGCACCGAAGGTTTCGGGAGCTTTTTCATTACCCCGCAACTGAGCCATTTCGTCGTCGCCTACCCGGCGATCTCGGTGGACATCCTGCCGCTGCCGCACTTCATCAGCCTGTCCAAGCGCGAGGCCGACATAGTCATCGCCCTGGAACGCCCGGAACACGGGCCCTATGTATGCTGCAAACTGACCGACTACCGCCTGCAGCTGTATGCGACGCAGGAATACCTCGACAAACACCCGGCAATCCGCCGCCCCGCGGACTTGGGCAAGCATTCGTTCATCAGTTATGTCGATGACCTGGCGTTTAGCTCGGAACTGCTGTACCTGGCCAATGTGCTCCCCGGCGCCAGCGCCAATCTACGCAGTACCAGCGTAATCGCGCAGTTCGTGGCGGCGCAGCAAGGGCGATCACTGGCCATCCTGCCGTGCTTCCTCGCGGCCCAGGACCCACGGTTGCTGGCGGTGTTGCCGCAGGAAATCAACATCACTCGGCAATTCTGGATGTACTGCCGCGAAGACCTGCGCAAGCTCAAGCGGATTACCCTGTTGTGGGATTACATCCGCGCGGTGACCGAGCAGAACCAGGCGCTGTTGATGGGTGACAGTCGGCAGATGCTGTTTGCCGACTGAGGATCTTCAAGGAATCAGGTAGTCGCATCGTAACGAGGTGAGCAGGCCTTTCAAGCAGGCGCACACATCTGATAGTTCCGATAAAGCTGAATTTCGCTGCACCTGCTACTCTCATGAGGGAATCAAGTGCCAAGAAGATATATAGTTTGAATTGCTTTAAATTGAGCGGTTGGGTCAGGAACTAATCATTTTGAAAGGGGCGGCACCATGCATGGCGTAAAAAGATTCTATGCGCTAGATAGCTTTAGAGGGATTTGTGCGCTCTTCGTGGTTGTTTTTCATGCTCATATTTCAGGCACATTTACTGAGCTGGTTTTCTTTCGGCGGGCCGATATATTCGTTGAGTTTTTCTTTGTGCTGAGTGGATTCGTATTAGTTCACGCATATGGCAGAGAAAAAGACGTGAGCCTCAGGGATTTTTTTGTATCAAGAACATTTAGACTTGTTCCGCTTCACTGGTTTATGTTGCTTGCTTTTGTCGTGCTAGAGTTTGCAAAGATGCTTGCTCAACGAAATGGATTTGATTTTAGGTTTGAGCCATTTAGTAATGATTTTGACCCTTCAGGCATAATTCCGAATTTATTGTTGGTTCAGTCATGGACAAATTTCACGAATCCCGCCTCTTTTAATTATCCTTCGTGGAGCATCAGTATTGAATATTATATGTATTTGATGTTTATGGTTATTTTGATGTTGGGAGGCGGCGCGAGGGTTTTGGTTTGGGGGTTGATCTCATTTGTAGCATTTGTTTTTCTGTTCTTTGGTTTTAGCGTATTAACTGAAGCTTCGCTTCGAGGGCTATCTTGCTTTTTTGCAGGGGCGTTGTCGTATGCTCTATATTCTAAGGTAGTCAGCAGGATAATACTTGGCTTTAAAGCTTTTACGCTTTTGGAGATTTTGTTGCTGAGTCTTGTGTTTGCGATAGTTGTAGTTGATATTAAATATCGAAGAATTCTGTCGAGCATTTTATTTTGTTGTGTTGTGATTGTGTTTGCCTTTGAGCGTGGCGCAGTGTCGAAAGTTTTGCGGAATAGCTATTTTGTGTTAATTGGAAAGCTTTCTTACTCGATTTATCTGACGCATGCCATGGTGTTAATTTGTATGATTTATGTGTTTCTCGCAGCGCAAAAAACATTAGGGATAAGCCTTGTCCCCTTGGTTTATGGCAAGCCCTATATTGATACTGGCAACTACGCGCTAAATAATCTTGTGGCTGTTTGTATGTTGCTTGTAGTAGTTGCTGTTTCGGCTTTCACATACAAGCATGTAGAAGTTAAGGGGCAGTCGCTTGGAAGGCGTATCTTTACTGGGTATAAGGTGAAAAGCGTGGCGCCATCTTCCTAGTGGATCGTGTCTCAGGAAGTGGTGTAAGTCTAAAAATCGACACGCTGATGGGTGACAGTCGGCAGATGCTGTTTGCCGACTAAGGATCTTCAAGAACGTTTAGGTTGTAACAGGTTGGCTAGCCACTTTCTTGGACAATGTCTTACCAAAAGCAATCCACCATTTTTCATAATAGAAGGTCGATATATGGGCGGTTATGAAAATGGCGGCGAACAACAATGGACGCTTCAAATATTTTATGACGGTATCTCCACTACCCAGCCAGGTATGCGCTAACAGCGGATGAACAACGTAGAGTGCATAGGAGATGGTGGCGATATAAAACAAAATGCGATTGTTCAGAACCTGGGCAATGAGTGTCCGGCCATTGAGTAACGTGCTCCCCACCATTGCGGCAGCAATATAGGGGCGCAAGTAGTTCATGAAGCCACCGTCGGGATGACTGGACACGACAAACAGGGCGAATAAAGCTATTTGCACGACCAGCATTTGTGCCGGAGCTTTCACAAGAGTGCTACCCAGTCTTTTGTGATAGATCAGCGCAAGTATGCAGCCAGAAAGTATTTCATCAATTCGGTAATAGGTATTGATGACGACATGGGCATCATTCATGACTCGGTAGGTCGTGACGGCGATGGCGAGAAAAGGGATCAGCACTACCCACTTGTTCCTCATCAGCACTACCAGCAAAGCGATGGCAACATAAAACTGGACCTCCATGCACAAACTCCATAGATGGCCGTTTACATTGCCAAGCCACATGGGCGGCCAGTTGGCGACGAATAGAAAGTTTGCGATGTAGAAATCCGGAGTGCTGCTCATGACAGGTAAAGCAATTGCCATGTACAACCAGGCGAGAGGCACAATCCGAAAGAATCTGCGAATTAAAAAATCAATGACGCTGTCGTTTTTGAGCAGAAAACTTGTTATCAGGAAACCCGATAGCGTAAAAAATATAGCCATACCCATAACGCCGGCGGCGGAATTCAATTGCAAAAACTTTGGGCCAAGTGGTAGCAGATGACACGCCAGGACCAGCAAGATACTTATACCACGCCATCCATCAAGTACATTTAATCGAGAGCCTGCTACGGAACTATCACTCATATTGGCATTCGCTCTTTGGATATAAAAACCCAATAGTCGTAGCGGTGAAAATCTCATGAAGCCAGACCATTTAAGCCTGAAGTCTAGGCCACCTTTTGAACTTTACACTTCACGCCATGATAAAATTTTGTCGCGAGCAATTGGTTAAATAACTGTTTTTTTGACGTTGCTTTCATGGCGTCAAGTGAATCGCCCACTTTTTGGCGGATGCGCTGCGAGCGCTGTCAGTCGCCCCCCTCCTTGAGCTCCAGCATCAGCCCGCTCAAGCGCTTGACCCGACGCCGCACCGCCTCTTCGAAGACGCCTGCCCGAGGTTCGATCAAGGTGAACCAGTCCTTGGCCCGGGTGATGCCGGTGTAGATCAGCTCCTTGGTGAGCACCGGGTTCAGGGCATCGGGCAGGATCAAGGCGGTGTGGGCGAATTCCGAGCCTTGGGATTTGTGCACGGTCATGGCGTACACGGTTTCGACATCATTGAGGCGGCTGGGCAACACAAAACGCACACCGCCCTGTCCGTCGTTCCTTGGGAATGCTACGCGCAGCACCGGTTTCCCGGCCTCGGGCCCCTCGCGCTCGGGAAGTTTGAGGGCAATGCCGATGTCGCCATTCATCAAGCCCAGACCGTAATCGTTGCGGGTCATCAGCACCGGCCGTCCTTCGTACCATTGCTGGTCGCTGTCGATCAGTCGCGCCTTCAGCAAGGCGTCGGTCACCCGCTTGTTCAACCCTTCCACGCCCCACGGCCCTTTGCGCACGGCACACAACAACTGGAAGGCGTCGAACGCTTGCAGGACCTGCCGGGCCCAATCAGTCCAGCGCGCATCTTCCAGGGGGCAATCGAGCGGTGGACGCTGGTTGCGCAGCAGGCTCAAGTAATAGCGGTAACCTTGCGGCCCTTCACCATGACCTTCAAGCAACAGGCGCTCCAGCGCCCGATCCTGTTCATTTCTGAGGGACAGGGAAAACACATCGTCGTGGCTTCGCGCTGCCAACAACTTTCGGGCTTCTGCGGGCTGTTGCTGGTTCACCCAACGGGCCAATTGGCCAATGCCGCTGCCTTCGCCGAATCGCCGCGAGTGGCGCAACATTACCACTTGCTGGGCCAGCGGATGAGTACCTTGGGTATCTTCCTGCAACCCACGCTCCTGCAAACCAGGGACCTCCAGGCTTTCGCCACTGACGGTCATCAGCCACTGGCGAGTCTGCGGGCTATACCAACCCGCTTCGGCGTCGCGACACAGATCGCCCAGCACGGCACCGGCCTCCACCGACGCCAGCTGGTCCTTGTCACCCAGCAGCACCAGGCGGGCATGGGCCGGCAGCGCATCGAGCAGGTTGGCCATCATTTCCAGGTCGATCATCGACGCTTCGTCCACCACCAACACATCCAGCGGCAAGTGATTGCCAGCGTGGTGACGGAAATGTCGCGTGCCCGGGCGGCTGCCAAGCAGGCGGTGCACGGTGGTGACATCAGAGGGGATTTTCTCGCGAATGGCTTCAGTGACTTTCAGCGTTCGCACTTGCGCACTGATGGACTCGGTCAGCCGCGCCGCTGCTTTGCCGGTGGGCGCGGCAAGACGAATGCGCAGCGGCTTGCCCGCCTCTACCGCCGGGGCCTGGAGTAATGCGAGCAAGCGCACGACCGTGGTGGTCTTGCCGGTTCCCGGGCCGCCGGTGACGATACTGAAAGCGCTGCGAGTCGCCAGGGCGCAGGCCAGTTTCTGCCAGTCGATGACCTCACCGGGCCTGGCCGGACCAAACAGCCCCGTAAGGCGCTGCAACAAATCATCCGGTGCGCCTTCATGCGCCGCCAGGCGCTCACGCAACGCATTGTCGATACGTCGCTCGTAGGCCCAGTAGCGCCGCAGGTACAGGCGTTTGCCGGCCAACACCAAGGGCCGCTGCTGCACGCTGTCGCGCTCATCCGCGGCCAATGCAACCAGGCTGCTGGAGGCCAGCACCTTGCACCAATGGGCGCCATCCAGCGCTTCCAGCAGCTGCGAAGGCAGCAACATCGCGCCACTTTGCAGGTCGCCTTCCGGTGGCAGCGACAGGGCGAAGTCCGGCTCCTTGAGTGTCTCGAACAGATCCAGGCATACATGCCCGTGCCCCAACTGGTGACTGGTCAATGCCGCCGCCAGCAACACCAGCGGATCATCGTCCGGGGCCAGCTCGTGAAGAAAACCGACGAAGGCCTTGTCCAGTGCTCGCAACCAGCCGCGCTCGACCCAGCGCGAGAGCAGCAGCAACAAGTCGTCGGCACGATTCAAAGGGCTGAGTTGCGCCAGGCTGTCGGCGCTCAGTGGCGTCGACAGCACATCGGCGAAGGTACGGTTCATAGCAGTACTCCCTGTTCCCAGGCGGGTTCGACCCTGGGTTCCGGCTTGCCCTGGAACAGGCGGTCCAGTCGCTCGATCAGCGCCCGGGGTGGGCGGGCGAAATACACGCCCTGGCTTGGCGCACGCGTACCCCGCAGGAACAGGTACAGCGCACCTCCGACATGCCGGTCGTAATCGTAATCGGCAAGCCGGGCCTTGAGCTGGCGATGCAGGGCCAGCAGGTACAACACGTATTGCAGGTCGTACCGGTTGTCGAGGATCGACTGCTCCATGGCCTGCTCGGTATAGGCCGCGTCGTCGACCCCGAGCCAGTTGGATTTGTAGTCGGCGACGTAGTAACGGCCGTCATGCTCGAACGTCAGGTCGATGAAGCCCTTGAACATGCCATTGAGCAACACCGATTCGGCGGCCACCCGAGGCACACCGTTGTGGGTGTATTGGCACACCAGGGCATCGAGCTTGAGCACATCGACCTTGTGGCTGGCGAACCAGAACTCCATCTCGACCCGGTACTGGGTCAACTGCCCGAATATCACCGGCGCCTGGCCGCTGCCCAGCGGCACCGGCGACTTGAGCAGATGCTGCAGCCATTCACTCAGCGTGGTGATCCAGCCCTCCCAGCCACGGCGATTGCAGCGACGGGCAATCGCATCTTCCACGGCTTGCGCGGTGGCGGCAAAGCCTTCGTTGCCGGCCCATTCGAGCAAACCATGGAGAAAGGTGCCCGGGTTCGGGCCACGGGGGAATCGATGGATATCGGCACCGCCGGCCACCATCTCTCGGGGGGCATGCGGGTCGAGACGTTCGTCGTCGAAGAGTTTCTGCGCCTGCGGGCTTTCGGGCGCCTGATCACTGCCGATGCTCAGGCTGTCGCCAATGCGCAAGGCGCTATAGGAGGCAATCCACCAGTTTTCACTGGCCTTGCGTTGTACCGTCAACGGCGCCAGCAACGCGGCGGTGTTCTGCGGTGGATGGTAATGCTCCGAGGTGGCTTCAGGCATTTCGCCATAGCCCATCGCCGGACAGCCATGTTGCAGGTCTCGCAACCAGGCCTGCAAACCCGCAGATTCGTTCAAGCAAGCACCGCCGCCCAACAGATACCCCAGCGCCGACAGGTGCAGCACCGAGCTGTTGTTATTGCCGCGTTTGAGATCCGTCACGCCCAGCCAGCAGGCGTGTTGCGCCCGGGTCAAGGCCACATACAGCAGGCGCAGGTCTTCGGCCAGGCGCTCATCATCGGCCAGGGCAATCAGTTCGGCCGTGGGGTTCAAGCTCACCTGAGCCGTGCCCGCGGTGTCGTGGTAATGCAACGGTAGACGGCTGCCATCCACCGGTTTCGCCGAGCAAATGAACGGCAGGAAAACCAGCGGGTACTCAAGCCCCTTGGACTTGTGGATGGTCACGACCTTGACCAGTTGCTCATCGCTTTCCAGGCGCAGGATCTGCTCTTCACCCGCCTGGCCCGACAATGCCAGGTGCTCGGACAAATGCCGGATCAAGGCCTGCTCGCCGTCAAGTTCGGCGGCCGCCTGTTGCAGCAACTCGGACAGGTGCAACAGGTTGGTCAACACCCGCTCGCCATCGCTGCGCGCCATCAATGCCTGGGGCAGCTTGAAGTCATGCAGCAAGCGTCGCAGCATCGGCAACACACCCTGCTTGCGCCAAAGCTCGCGATAACGGCGGAACTGCATGACCCGCGCTTCCCAGGCCAGTTCGTCCTGGTTCAACTGCTCCAGCTCGGCCAATGACAGATTCAGCGTGATGCTGGCCAATGCAGCGCGCAGTGGCCGCTCGACGTCCGGCTCGGCGCAGGCCTTGAGCCAGGTCAGCACGTCGTGAGCTTCCTGCGCGGCGAATACCGAGTCCTTGTCTGACAGATAAACGCTGCGCACACCTCGGGCAGAAAGTTCGGTACGCACCGCCTGAGCTTCCTTGCCGTCCCGCACAAGGATGGCAATGTCCGCGGGCATCAGGCCTTTTAGCGCCTGGTCGTCACGCACGAACCCCGTAAGGCCTTGTTGTCCGCCGTTGAGCAAGGCGGTGATTTCACTGGCACAGGCGGCCGCCAGTTGCTGGCGATAGACCGCGCCGGACAACGGCTGCTCGGCCGACAGGTGCCAGATGTTCAACGCCGGTACAGCTTGACCATTGATGCGCAGGACTTCTTTGCGTCCCTGGGACTCGACAGGCAGGAACGGCACCGGGTTGTCGCCATTGTGTTCCCGGAACAGAAACGCCCCGCGCCCCGACTCGCGCGACTCGGCACAGTCAAATACATGGTTCACGGCACTGACCATGCCATGGCTCGAACGGAAGTTGGTGCCCAGGGTATGCAGGCGGCCAGTGGTCGCCTGACGGGCGCGCAGGTAGGTATAGATGTCGGCGCCGCGGAAGGCGTAGATCGCCTGCTTCGGGTCGCCGATCAGGAACAGCCCGCTGTCGGGGCTGTTGTCTTCAATGCGGTAGATACTCTCGAAGATCCGGTACTGCACCGGGTCGGTGTCCTGGAATTCGTCGATCAACGCCACTGGGAACTGTTCGCGGATCAAGGTCGCCAGGCGCTCGCCGCCATCGCTTTGCAGCGCCGCATCCAGGCGCAGCAACATGTCGTCGAAGCCCATTTCCGCGCGACGGCGCTTTTCCTCTTCAAAACGCGCACCCACCCAATGGGCAGCGTGTTGCAGCACGGCGGCATCGGGCGTCGGCAAGCCATCGAGACAGGCTTTGAGCCCGGGCATCGCGTCCAGGCCCGGATGATCCGGCACTGCGCCCTTTTTCCAGGCTTCCGCCATGCCGTCGGGGGTCAGGCGCGTGAAGCCGGTACCGATGTCCAGTTGTTCAAGGGACTCGTCTTCGGCCCAGGCTTTGATTTTCTCGAACCAGGGCTCGAAATACCGCGCCTGCATCTTGCGCCCGTCGACACTCTTGCTGGCGACACCTTCGTGACACAGGGCCAGCAACTCGTCGGCCCACTGGCGCCACGGCATTTTTAGCTCAAGCAAGGCCGCTCGCCGCGCCTGCAGACATTCTGTGATCAATTGCGCCGGCTCTTTACCGGCGAGGGTGTCGCGCTCGCTGGCGAACAGCCCGCGGATTCGCGGCAACAAGGCGGCCGGCCCGCCCCAATTGCCGCGCACCCAGTTCAACGCATCGCCCTGCATCGGATAACAGAACAACCGCCAATAATCGCGCAGGACTTCACCCAGCAGATCGCTGTGGTCGGTTTCCAGGGTCTGGGTAAACAGGCTGCCGCTGTCAAAGGCGTGCTCGCGCAACATGCGCTGACACCAACTGTGGATGGTCGACACAGCCGCCTCATCCATCCATTGCGCGGCGATGTCCAGGCGATTGGCGCACCCGGGCCACTGCTCGGGTGCGTACTGTTCCCGCAGCTGATTGATCAGCCCGTCGGGGGCCGGCGTTTCGTCGCGGAAAAACCGCGCGGCTTCTGCCAGGCGCGTACGAATGCGTTCGCGCAGCTCTTTGGTGGCGGCATCGGTAAAGGTCACCACGAGGATCTGTGGCGGCAGCAGTTCACGGCCGAAACCACTGGGCTCTCCACCTCTGAGCTCTCCGCCGTGGCCAAGGACCAGGCGCAGGTACAGTGCGGAAATGGTGAAGGTCTTGCCGGTTCCGGCACTGGCCTCGATCAGTTGACTGCCACGCAGCGGGAACGCCAGGGCCAAGGGTATCTGGGTGGTCATGGGCGGGCCTCCTCGCTGGACACTGAACGCCAAGGGGCCTCAAGCAGCGGTCGATACAGGGCGTTGCACCAATCGGCGAACGTCTCGTCAGCGACCAGGGCGTCGTAATCGGCGAACTGACGGGCGAGCGCCACGCTTTCGCGTCGCTCGCCGTCTGTGGTCAAACCGTCCCCCTCATAGGCCTTGCGGGCAGCGGCCTGGGCTTTGACCGGATCGGTTTGTCCAAGCCATGCAAAGGCGGTCTTGACCGCAATCGGCAACGGTTGGCGCATGCCGGATTGCCAGGCCAGCAACAGATCGCCCAGCGTTCGCAAGGCACTCTCCTGTGTAATCGTGTCGAGTAACAGGCTGTCGTCACTGGCGACCAAGGCCGTGGTCATCGCCATGCCGCTGGCGCACGCCACCAGATGGTTGACCCACGGCCGTGTCAGCCGATGCCATTTGCGCGACTTGATCGAACCGATGCTGTTGGGGATCGTCGTGACCGATAGCAAGCCACCGTCAGCACGTTGATGCAGGCCGCTGAGCCAGCCCTCGATACGTAGGCCATCCACTTGCAGATTGACTGGCAGGGCACTGGTCAGGGGTGTTGGCCATAAGGCCAGGAGCTGTTGATAACGCGCAAGCAGACCCGGCAAGGGTTCGATCAACTCGCGTTGCAGGCATTCGCCAAATCCCGCCATGGGCAGCAGCCCACTGTTTTGCAGGCGACTGGCGTGCACCTCCAGCACCCGGTCGGTGTTATCCAGGTCTGCCAGTGCCGCACCGAGCAAACTGTCGCTCAGGCTATAGCGTTGCAAGGCATCGAGGACAAACGGTTCTTCATCGGCCAAAGGCACTTCGGCAGCTTCAAAGAACACCTTCAATCGCTGACTGAAGAAATGTCGGACCGGGTTGCGCAGGAAATCCTGCAGCTGCCCGAGACTCAGCGGCTCCTCCTGGACGTGGGCATCCAGCATCTCGTGCCCAGGCGCTTGCCCGCTGGCTTGATGGAGCACCTGCCACTCTCTGGCATAGCTGAACAGGGCATCGCCCTGGTGGAAGTAACGGGCACTGAAGGGTTGCAGCGGATGCTCCTGGGTCATGGCCTCAAGCAAGTCCTCCTCGGCATCGGCCAATCGCCAACCGCTGGCCAGGTGGTCACGGAGCTGGCCGATCAGCACCGATGCCGGGCGCTCGCTGTTATCGCGAATGCTGCGACCGACCCAGCTGACGTAGAGTTGATCGCGCGCCGACAACAGCGCCTCCAGCAGCAAATAGCGGTCATCCTCACGCCGCGAGCGATCGCCGGGACGGTAGTCGCTGCCCATGAGATCAAAGTCCAGTGGCGGCTGTGCCCGCGGGTAGTCGCCATCGTTCATCCCCAGCAGGCACACCAGCTTGAACGGGATCGCACGCATGGGCATCAAGGTACAGAAGTTGACCGCTCCGGCCAGAAAACGCTGGGACAACCGCCCCTGATCGAGACCGGCCAGCCAGGCTTCACGGACGACGGTCAGCGGCAGCTCGTCGTGCAAGCCGACTGACTCACAGTTTTCCAGCCAGGTTTCGCGCAATGCTTCCAGTTGCGTCAGCAAATACTCGTCGTGCTCGTTACTGGCCTGGAAGAACAGTGACACCAATGCCTGCAAGCGCAGGCTCCATTGCTGGGGCGATGCCGGTTGAGAGAGCTCGTGGTGGGCAATTTCCAGTGCATCCAGCAGTGCAACCAGCGGGCCTATGAGCGCGGCATCCAGACCACCAATCTCGTCGTAGGGTTCGATGCCGCCACAGGCACCGGAACTGCCAACGGCATACCCGAGCAACATCCGCCGCAGACCAAAGCGCCAACTGTTTTGCTCCAGTGCCTCAGGCAGGCCCAGGCCTGCACGCTGCTCGGCGTTCATCCCCCAGCGGATGCCCGCCCCTTCGATCCAGCGGTGCAGAGTTGGCAGGTCACGCTCCTCTACGCCGAAGCGCTCCCGGAGCGCGGGGACGTCCAGCAGGTCGAGAATCTCGCTGACCGGGAAACGGCTGTCTGGCAGCTTGAGCAGATGCTCGACCGCGATCAGCAACGGATCACGGCCGCGCTGGCCCTGGTCTGCGAGGGTGAAGGGTATGAAGCGCGAATCGTGGCGCTCAAGCTGGCCGAACACCGCGCGAATGTGCGGGGCATAGGCATCGATGTCCGGGACCATGACAATCACATCCCGGGGACGCAATAGCGGATCGGCGCTGAAGCGCGCGAGCAACTGATCGTGCAGGATCTCTACTTCGCGCTGAGCGCTGTGGGCAATGTGGAAGCGGATCGACGAGTCTTTCTGCAGATCCACGGCCGGCCAGCATTCACGGGTTTCGCCCAGTGGACGCAACTCAAGGATGTCGTCTTGTAACTGGTTGAGCATGTGCAGCGGCTGGCTGTCACTGAACAGGTCGATGCGCCCGTCACGAAAGGCCGAGCGATAGCTATTGGGGTCGTCGTAGCTGTCGAGCAGGTTGATGTAGTCCCGTCCCTGCTTGCCCCATGCGGCCAGTAACGGATGGGCGTGTTGATGCAGGGTTTGCGGGTCGAGTACGCCCGGCATGCCGCTCTTGCGCGCCTGCCGTTTGTATTGATGCCGCAGCAGGTCTTTGTCGGCGACGATGTCCGCCCAATGGTGACGACAGGGGTTGTGCACGCACAGCAGAACCTGGCTGAATCGAGCCAGCCCGGCCAGGGCCTCCAGGGCTTGAGCGGGCAGGGAGGAAATGCCGAACACGATGACCCGTGACGGTAATCCCCTCGGAGCGACGTCGAGGCTGTTGATGCGTTCGACAAACCGCTGATGCACGCCGGCTCGGCTTTGCGCCATGCCTTCTTCACCGACATCCAGCAACAGTGCACGCCATAACTCCGCCTGCCAGGCATTGGCCGCGGTCAGCGGCTTGGCTTCTCCCCTGCCGTTACGTAACTGGTGACGACCTTGCGCCCAGTCTTCGAGCCAATCGGCGCGGTACACCTGGTACTGGTCGAACAGATCCGCCAGTCGCTCAGCCAATTGATAGCGCTTGCGCAAATCGGTGTCATGGGTGAGAAAACGATGTAGCGGCTCGAAGTGTGGCTGATTGATCAACTGCGGCAGCAGACGCATCAGGCGCCAAGTCAAGGGGGCTTTATCCAGCAGCGACTTGGCCGGGATTTCGTCGCGGCCCAGGACCATCCGGTAGAGCTGCCACATGAAACTGCCGGGCAACTGCACGTCGATGGCGGCGGCGATTCCGCAGCCGCCCATGTCGTCATCTTCAGCGTCTTCAGCCAGTGCCAGCTTCAGCCATTGGGCTATGCCGTTGCTCTGCACCAGGGCGATTTCATTTTCCAGGGGAGCCAGCGGGTAGCGCCGCATCCAGCTCACCACCAGGCTGCGTAACTCGTCCAGGCGATTGCCATGAACCACCATAAAACCAGCACTGAGGGACGTTGCGTCCGGCATAAAGGCTTCCTTGGAAAGCGCAAATCGAGGGACGACTTTAGCATTGAAGGCGATTGGCTTCATTTGTAGGAGCGAGCATGCTCCGGGCGGCGTTCCGACGATGAACCTGAGAACGCTGCGGGGTATCAGGTTTCCCGCGTCATCGTTGACGACCATCGCGAGCATGCTCGCTCCTACACAGGAAAAACGGGCCACAAAAACAAAACCCCTACCTGCATGCGCAGATAGGGGTTTTGGAATTTAATCTTGACGATGACCTACTCTCACATGGGGAAACCCCACACTACCATCGGCGATGCATCGTTTCACTGCTGAGTTCGGGATGGGATCAGGTGGTTCCAATGCTCTATGGTCGTCAAGAAATTCGGGTACTGAGCCGTCTTTCGACGATTCAGCAAATTGGGTATGTGATAGCTTCGGTGTTTTGTGAGCATCTCGAACTTTCGGTTCGTTTCGTCTTCACACACCGCAATCTGGTCTCTTTCGTCTTTTCAACGAGGAGCATCAAATTGCTTGGGTGTTATATGGTCAAGCCTCACGGGCAATTAGTATTGGTTAGCTCAACGCCTCACAGCGCTTACACACCCAACCTATCAACGTCGTAGTCTTCGACGGCCCTTCAGGGGACTCAAGGTCCCAGTGAGATCTCATCTTGAGGCTAGTTTCCCGCTTAGATGCTTTCAGCGGTTATCTATTCCGAACATAGCTACCCGGCAATGCCACTGGCGTGACAACCGGAACACCAGAGGTTCGTCCACTCCGGTCCTCTCGTACTAGGAGCAGCCCCTCTCAAATCTCAAACGTCCACGGCAGATAGGGACCGAACTGTCTCACGACGTTCTAAACCCAGCTCGCGTACCACTTTAAATGGCGAACAGCCATACCCTTGGGACCGGCTTCAGCCCCAGGATGTGATGAGCCGACATCGAGGTGCCAAACACCGCCGTCGATATGAACTCTTGGGCGGTATCAGCCTGTTATCCCCGGAGTACCTTTTATCCGTTGAGCGATGGCCCTTCCATACAGAACCACCGGATCACTAAGACCTACTTTCGTACCTGCTCGACGTGTCTGTCTCGCAGTCAAGCGCGCTTTTGCCTTTATACTCTACGACCGATTTCCGACCGGTCTGAGCGCACCTTCGTACTCCTCCGTTACTCTTTAGGAGGAGACCGCCCCAGTCAAACTACCCACCATACACTGTCCTCGATCCGGATAACGGACCTGAGTTAGAACCTCAAAGTTGCCAGGGTGGTATTTCAAGGTTGGCTCCACGCGAACTGGCGTCCACGCTTCAAAGCCTCCCACCTATCCTACACAAGCAAATTCAAAGTCCAGTGCAAAGCTATAGTAAAGGTTCACGGGGTCTTTCCGTCTAGCCGCGGATACACTGCATCTTCACAGCGATTTCAATTTCACTGAGTCTCGGGTGGAGACAGCGCCGCCATCGTTACGCCATTCGTGCAGGTCGGAACTTACCCGACAAGGAATTTCGCTACCTTAGGACCGTTATAGTTACGGCCGCCGTTTACCGGGGCTTCGATCAAGAGCTTCGCGTTAGCTAACCCCATCAATTAACCTTCCGGCACCGGGCAGGCGTCACACCCTATACGTCCACTTTCGTGTTTGCAGAGTGCTGTGTTTTTAATAAACAGTCGCAGCGGCCTGGTATCTTCGACCGGCGTGGGCTTACGCAGTAAATGCTTCACCCTCACCGGCGCACCTTCTCCCGAAGTTACGGTGCCATTTTGCCTAGTTCCTTCACCCGAGTTCTCTCAAGCGCCTTGGTATTCTCTACCCAACCACCTGTGTCGGTTTGGGGTACGGTTCCTGGTTACCTGAAGCTTAGAAGCTTTTCTTGGAAGCATGGCATCAACCACTTCGTGTTCCAAAGGAACACTCGTCATCAGCTCTCGGCCTTAGAATCCCGGATTTACCTAAGATTCCAGCCTACCACCTTAAACTTGGACAACCAACGCCAAGCTGGCCTAGCCTTCTCCGTCCCTCCATCGCAATAACCAGAAGTACAGGAATATTAACCTGTTTTCCATCGACTACGCTTTTCAGCCTCGCCTTAGGGACCGACTAACCCTGCGTCGATTAACGTTGCGCAGGAAACCTTGGTCTTTCGGCGTGGGTGTTTTTCACACCCATTGTCGTTACTCATGTCAGCATTCGCACTTCTGATACCTCCAGCAAGCTTCTCAACTCACCTTCACAGGCTTACAGAACGCTCCTCTACCGCATCACCTAAGTGATACCCGTAGCTTCGGTGTATGGTTTGAGCCCCGTTACATCTTCCGCGCAGGCCGACTCGACTAGTGAGCTATTACGCTTTCTTTAAAGGGTGGCTGCTTCTAAGCCAACCTCCTAGCTGTCTAAGCCTTCCCACATCGTTTCCCACTTAACCATAACTTTGGGACCTTAGCTGACGGTCTGGGTTGTTTCCCTTTTCACGACGGACGTTAGCACCCGCCGTGTGTCTCCCATGCTCGGCACTTGTAGGTATTCGGAGTTTGCATCGGTTTGGTAAGTCGGGATGACCCCCTAGCCGAAACAGTGCTCTACCCCCTACAGTGATACATGAGGCGCTACCTAAATAGCTTTCGAGGAGAACCAGCTATCTCCGAGCTTGATTAGCCTTTCACTCCGATCCACAGGTCATCCGCTAACTTTTCAACGGTAGTCGGTTCGGTCCTCCAGTTAGTGTTACCCAACCTTCAACCTGCCCATGGATAGATCGCCCGGTTTCGGGTCTATTCCCAGCGACTAGACGCCCTATTAAGACTCGCTTTCGCTACGCCTCCCCTATTCGGTTAAGCTCGCCACTGAAAATAAGTCGCTGACCCATTATACAAAAGGTACGCAGTCACCCAACAAAGTGGGCTCCCACTGCTTGTACGCATACGGTTTCAGGATCTATTTCACTCCCCTCTCCGGGGTTCTTTTCGCCTTTCCCTCACGGTACTAGTTCACTATCGGTCAGTCAGTAGTATTTAGCCTTGGAGGATGGTCCCCCCATATTCAGACAAAGTTTCTCGTGCTCCGTCCTACTCGATTTCATGACCAAGAGATTTTCGCGTACAGGGCTATCACCCACTATGGCCGCACTTTCCAGAGCGTTCCGCTAATCTCAAAGCCACTTAAGGGCTAGTCCCCGTTCGCTCGCCACTACTAAGGGAATCTCGGTTGATTTCTTTTCCTCAGGGTACTTAGATGTT
>NZ_CP166807.1:115000-730000 GCF_059716155.1 Pseudomonas sp. LBUM1649 | reverse complement strand
ACAACTTCAACCACTTGCGCTTCAGATCTCTCATCAGCGGGAGGCGAATTCTACAGTGTTACACGCTGCTGTCAACACCTCTTTTTCAACTTCCTTCGGGCTTCGATGAGCTGAAGCAACCTGCTGCCGAAAACTGCGTAACTCATTGTTTACCAAGGAGTTTTCCGTTTCGACTGCGCCGGAAGTGGGGCGAATTATAGGCTTCCAGAATCTGCCGTCAACACCTAATTTCACAAATCTGTCATATAGGTAAAAAAGCCCCAAAAACAAAAGGCCGACCCATGGGGTCGGCCTTCTTTACCCTTCTACTTACAAGCTAGGGAAAGCGAACTGCGAAGCTTCGTGGCTCGCACGCTGCGGCCAGCGCTGCGTGATGGCCTTACGACGGGTGTAGAAACGCACACCATCCGGACCGTAGGCATGCAGGTCGCCGAACAGCGAACGCTTCCAGCCACCAAAGCTGTGGTAAGCCACCGGTACCGGCAACGGTACGTTGACGCCAACCATGCCGACTTCGATCTCGTCGCAGAACAGGCGCGCCGCCTCCCCGTCACGGGTGAAGATGCAGGTGCCGTTGCCATACTCGTGATCGTTGATCAGTTGCATCGCCTCTTCCAGGCTGTTGACCCGGACGACGCACAGCACCGGCCCAAAGATCTCTTCTTTATAGATGCGCATTTCTGGCGTGACGTTGTCGAACAGGCAGCCACCCAGGAAGAAGCCTTCCTCATGACCGGCCACGGTCAGACCACGACCGTCCACCACCAGTGTCGCGCCAGCCGCTACGCCGTCTTCCACATAACCGCTGACTTTGTCGCGCGCTTGACCTGTGACCAACGGCCCCATGTCCAGGCCACAGTTGGTACCGGCACCGATTTTCAGTGCCTTGATCTGCGGCACCAGCTTGGCCACCAGCGCATCCGCCACCTGGTCACCGACGCACACGGCCACCGAGATCGCCATGCAGCGCTCGCCGCAGGAACCGTAGGCAGCGCCCATCAGTGCGCTGACGGCGTTATCCAGATCCGCGTCCGGCATCAGTACGGCGTGGTTCTTCGCCCCGCCCAGTGCCTGCACGCGCTTACCGCGCTTGGTGCCTTCGCTATAGATATATTCGGCAATCGGCGTAGAACCGACGAAGCTCAGCGCTTTGACTTCCGGCGCTTCGATCAGCGCGTCCACCGCTGTCTTGTCACCGTGCACCACGCTCAGCACCCCTTTGGGCAGGCCGGCTTCCAGCAGCAATTGCGCGATCAGCAGCGTCGAGCTCGGGTCACGCTCGGACGGCTTGAGGATGAAGCAGTTGCCGCAAACGATCGCCAGCGGGTACATCCACAGCGGCACCATGGCCGGGAAGTTGAACGGAGTGATACCAGCCACCACGCCCAACGGCTGGAAGTCCGACCATGCATCGATGTTCGGGCCAACGTTGCGGCTGTATTCGCCCTTGAGGATTTCCGGCGCCGCGCAAGCGAACTCGACGTTCTCGATACCGCGCTTCAGTTCACCAGCGGCGTCTTCCAGAGTCTTGCCGTGTTCTTCGCTGATCAGTTGAGCGATACGCGCTTCGTTCTGCTCCAGCAGTTGCTTGAAGCGGAACATCACCTGGGCACGTTTGGCCGGCGGCGTGTTGCGCCAGGCGGGGAATGCAGCCTTGGCAGCATCGATGGCGCTCTGGATGGTTTCGCGGGTCGCCAGCGGCAACTTGTGGATAGCCTGACCGGTGGACGGGTTGAACACATCAACCGCGCGACCGTTCTCGGTGACCAGTTCGCCATTGATCAAATGCGGAATAACGCTCATGGAAGCTCCTGAAAAAGTTGTCCACAGGCGCGCCGCAATCGGCACGCCTGTTTTTTGTAGGTATACAGAAGGAGAAATCAGTCCATCTTGCCCAGCACTTCGCCAACCGCGTCGAACAGTCGATCCAGGTCCTGCGGCTTGCTGTTGAAGGTTGGGCCGAACTGCAGGGTGTCGCCGCCGAAACGCACGTAGAAACCGGCTTTCCACAGTGCCATGCCCGCTTCGAACGGACGCACGATGGCGTCGCCGTCACGTGGCGCGATCTGGATCGCACCCGCCAGGCCATAGTTACGAATGTCGATGATGTTCTTGGTGCCCTTCAGGCCATGCAGCGCATTTTCGAAATGCGGTGCGACTTCGGCGACGCTCTGTACCAGGTTTTCCTTTTGCAGCAGGTCGAGTGCTGCCAGGCCGGCGGCGCACGCCACCGGGTGTGCGGAATAGGTGTAGCCGTGGGGGAATTCCACCGCGTATTCAGGCGTCGGCTGATTCATGAACGTCTGGTAGATCTCGGAGCTCGCAATGACCGCGCCCATCGGGATCGCACCGTTGGTGACTTGCTTGGCGATGCACATCAGGTCCGGGGTCACGCCGAAGGTATCGGCACCGAACATCGAGCCGGTACGACCGAAACCGGTGATCACTTCGTCGAACACCAGCAGGATGCTGTGCTGATCGCAGATCTCGCGCAGGCGCTTGAGGTAACCCTGCGGCGGAACCAGCACGCCAGCGGAACCGGCCAGAGGCTCGACGAACACCGCCGCGATGTTCGATGCATCATGCAGCTCGATCAGCTTGAGCAGTTCGTCAGCCAGGGCGATACCACCCTGCTCCGGCATGCCACGGGAGAAC
The DNA here is from genome assembly GCF_059716155.1 of Pseudomonas sp. LBUM1649. NCBI lineage: Bacteria > Pseudomonadati > Pseudomonadota > Gammaproteobacteria > Pseudomonadales > Pseudomonadaceae > Pseudomonas > Pseudomonas sp. LBUM1649. The sequence continues at coordinate 727,345 of NZ_CP166807.1, read as the reverse complement.
GCATTGCTGGCTAGCAAGGTGTGTGGCAGGTGATCGACGTCCATCATCGCCTGGCCGAACAGCTTGCGGTTGCCGTTGACGCCACCGAGGCTGGTGCCGGCGATGTTCACACCGTGGTAGCCACGGGCACGACCAATCATCTTGGTCTTGGTCGACTGGCCTTTCAGGCGCCAGTAGGCACGCACCATCTTCACCGCAGTGTCGGCGCACTCGGAACCCGAGTCGGTGAAGAACACGTGGTTCAGGTTGCCCGGAGTCAGGTCGGTGATTTTTTCCGCCAGCTGGAACGACAGCGGGTGGCCGTACTGGAAGCCTGGCGAGTAGTCGAGGGTGCCCAGCTGTTTGGCCACCGCTTCCTGGATTTCCTTGCGGGTATGCCCGGCGCCGCAGGTCCACAGACCGGACAGCGAATCATAAACTTTGCGGCCCTTGTCATCGATCAGCCAGCTGCCTTCTGCGCCAACGATCAAGCGCGGATCGCGCTGGAAGTTACGGTTGGCGGTGTATGGCATCCAGTGAGCGTCGAGCTTGAGCTGGCTGGCCAGAGAAGTCGGGGCGTTTTCAGGCAAGTTCATGGGCGAAACCTCGCAAGGCAATAAGCGGCATAGGAATAGAACCGTTGTTGCAGCTAAATTGCCACGGGGATAAAGTCGGTGAAATCCAACTTTTGTAACCTTCAGTCAGCCAACCACTAAACTATCGAGTAAGAGCATGAGCAGCCGCCGCCCCGATCCACTGGCGCAAGTCAGCGACTTCGATATCCGTCTGCTGCGAATCTTTCGCAGCGTGGTCGAATGCGGTGGGTTCTCAGCGGCGGAAAGTGTGCTCGGCATCGGCCGCTCGGCCATCAGCCAGCAAATGAGCGACCTGGAACAGCGCCTCGGTCTGCGCCTGTGCCAGCGCGGTCGGGCCGGGTTTTCCCTGACCGAGGAAGGCCGTGAGGTCTATCAATCGGCGTTGCAACTATTAAGTGCGCTGGAAAGTTTCCGCACCGAGGTCAACGGCCTGCACCAGCACTTGCGCGGCGAGTTGACCATCGGCCTGACCGACAACCTGGTGACTCTGCCGCACATGCGCATCACCCACGCCCTGGCACAATTGAAGGAACGCGGCCCGGATGTGCAGATTCAGATCCGCATGATCGCGCCCAATGAAGTCGAACAAGGCGTACTCGATGGGCGCCTGCATGTCGGCGTGGTGCCCCAGGCCAGCGCGTTGTCAGGGCTGGAGTATCAGCCGCTGTATAGCGAACGCTCGTTGCTGTATTGCGCGGTTGGCCATCCGCTGTTTTATGTCGATGACAAGCAGCTGGACGACGGGCGCCTGAACAGCCAGGACGCTATCGCCCCGACCTTCCGTTTGCCAGCGGAGATCCAGGCGCATTACCAGGCGCTCAACTGCACCGCCAGCGCGTCGGACCGCGAAGGCATGGCGTTCCTGATCCTGACCGGGCGCTTCATCGGCTACCTGCCAGACCATTACGCGAGCCTCTGGGTGCAGCAAGGCCGCTTACGCGCGCTGAAACCCAAGGCGCGGTTTTATGACTTGAGCCTGGCCTCGGTGACCCGCAAGGGACGTCGCCCGCATCTGGTGCTGGAAAGCTTCCTCGAGAGCCTGGCCGCGACGCGCTGACAGGGGTTTTATCGTACCGGGACTTGTCTGGAACCTGTGGGTGCGTTATCAACGTCATGGCCCGCAACCCCACTTGATCGGAAGTGCCCATGACCTTTGAAGTCCCAGCTCACAGCGGCAAACCCGCCAGCCGCATTCGTCAGAAGAACGAAGAGACCATCATCAAAGCCGCCGAGGACGAGTTCGCCCGTCATGGGTTCAAAGGCACCAGCATGAACACCATTGCCCTGAATGCCGGCTTGCCGAAAGCGAACCTGCATTATTACTTCACTAACAAACTCGGTTTGTATGTGGCGGTGCTTAGCAATATCATCGAGTTGTGGGACAGCACCTTCAATACCCTGACCGCGCAGGACGACCCAGCCGAAGCCCTGACCCGCTACATCCGCGCCAAGATGGAGTTTTCCCGGCGCCAGCCGCAAGCCTCTCGAATCTTCGCCATGGAGGTCATCAGTGGCGGCGAATGCCTGACCGAATATTTCAACCAGGACTATCGCACCTGGTTCCAGGGCCGTGCCGCGGTGTTCCAGGCGTGGATTGACGCTGGCAAAATGGACCCGGTCGACCCCGTGCACCTGATCTTCCTGTTGTGGGGCAGCACCCAGCATTACGCCGACTTCGCCACGCAGATCTGCCGGGTCAGCGGACGCAGCAAGCTGACCAGGCAGGACATGGAAGACGCCGGCAACAACCTGATCCGTATCATTCTCAAAGGCTGCGGCCTGTCACCCTCCCTCTAAGACCACTATGCCTTTTACCCTCAGCGACTTTTGCGAATACCGCGAAGAGATTCGCAAAAGCCGCTTCATCACTTTCGCCGCGCCGATCGGCAGCCCCGCCGAAGCCCAGGCCTTCATCGCCCAACACAGCGATCCGAACGCTACGCACAATTGCTGGGCGTGGAAGCTCGGCGATCAATACCGCAGCACCGACGACGGCGAGCCGGGCGGCACGGCTGGCCGACCGATTCTGGCGGCAATCGATGCACAGGATTGCGATCAGGTCGCCGTACTGGTGATTCGCTGGTATGGCGGCATTCAACTGGGCACCGGTGGACTGGCCCGAGCCTATGGCGGCGGTGCCAACAAATGCCTGCAAGCGGCACCGAAGGTTGAGTTGATCAGTCGGGTGCCGGTGCGATGCGCTTGTGCGTTCGGTGAGCTGGCGTTGGTCAAATTGCGGGTCGCGGAACTCGGTGGACTGGTGGTGCAAGAGGATTTCACGGCCAACGGAGTTGAACTGCAATTGGCGGTTGGCGGTGGGCAGATCGAAACATTGCAATCTCAACTCGCTGATCTGAGTCGTGGGCGGATTTTGTTGCAGCGCTAAAAGATTAAAAGATCGCAGCCTGCGGCAGCTCCTACAGGGGGACGCATAATCCTGTAGGAGCTGCCGCAGGCTGCGATCTTTTGGAGCACTGCGCTTTTCTCGCCTATTCCATAGTTGCCCACATCCGCTGTGCACCCGGCTGTGGATAACCTGAGCACATACCGCTGTAACCCTTCTGTCATGCGGCTTTGCGGGCTTTGTTCATTTTTCGTCCATTTCACCTATAAAATTGCTAAATGCAAATAAAAACAATCAGTTAGGGTGGTTTAGCACTTTTAGAAGATAGCCGCCCCACGCTTATGCCCGACCTTTGAGCTTGCGCACAAATACTGTGGAGCAATCTGTGGATAACCCGTTCATGGCTGGCGCGGCTGCATATCCGGCATGGCTTGCCGTCGAGTGCTCATTTTTTGATCAAGATACCGCGCGCAAAACGGGAGCGGATCAACGGCTGTGCACCTATGTGGTGCCCGGTTTGCGATGACTACCGGCCCGGCCGCGGACACAGTGCCCTGGCACACGGGTGCCAGGCATATTTCCTGACCTGATGGCCAGAAAATTGCTTTATCCACAGGCATGAATTCAATCGAATCGAGCATGCCATGCCCACCGCCGATCCAACGCCCCGTCTGCAACTGAGCAGAATCAGTAAACGCTACCCCGGCTGCCTGGCCAACGATGCCATCGATCTGACCATCGCCCCTGGTGAAATCCACGCCCTGCTCGGCGAAAACGGTGCGGGTAAAAGTACCCTGATGAAAATCATCTACGGCGTCGTCCATGCCGACGCTGGCGAGGTTTTCTGGCATGGACAGCCCGTGAACCTTCGCAACCCGGCCCAGGCTCGCGACTTGGGGATCGGCATGGTGTTCCAGCACTTCTCGCTGTTCGAAACCCTGAGTGTGGCGCAGAACATCGCACTGGCCATGGGTCCGGCGGCAGGCTCGCCCAATCAACTTGAACGCAAGATTGGTGAAATGTCGCAACGCTACGGCATGGCGCTGGAGCCGCAGCGACTGGTCCACAGTCTGTCCATCGGCGAACGGCAACGAGTGGAAATCATCCGCTGCCTGATGCAGGACATTCGCCTGTTGATTCTCGACGAACCGACCTCGGTGTTGACTCCGCAGGAGGCCGAGGACTTGTTCGTGACCCTGCGTCGACTGGCCGCCGAGGGCTGCAGCATTTTGTTCATCAGCCACAAACTCGCCGAAGTGCGCGCGTTGTGCCACAGCGCTACCGTTTTGCGCGGCGGGCGAGTGGCCGGGCATTGCGTACCGGCCGAATACTCGGATCGGCAACTGGCGCGCCTGATGGTTGGCGAAGCGGCGGAATTGATCGCCGATTACACTAAGGTGGCGGGCACCGATGTTTTTTTGAACATACAAGGTTTGTCCTGGCACAACCCGGACCCGTTCGGTTGCTCGCTCAAGACCATCGACCTTGCAGTGCGCAGCGGTGAAATAGTCGGCATCGCCGGTGTCGCCGGCAATGGCCAGGATGAGCTGCTGGCGTTACTCAGCGGCGAAGAACGGCTGAGCCGCGATGACGCTGCAACCATCAGTTTCGGCGGCGAACCGGTCGCGCATTTACGTGCCGATGCCCGTCGCCAACGCGGACTGGCCTTCGTCCCGGCTGAACGATTGGGGCATGGCGCCGTGCCGGATCTGAGCCTGGCGGACAACGCCCTGCTCACCGCATTCCAGCAAGGGCTGGTGAGCAAGGGGCTGATCCAGCGCGGCAAGGTCCAGGCGCTGGCGCAAGAGATCATTCGCCGCTTCGGGGTCAAGGCTCGCGGTCCCCAGGCGCCGGCCCGCAGCCTGTCTGGCGGTAACTTGCAGAAATTCATTCTGGGTCGGGAAATACTTCAACAACCGAAATTGCTGGTGGCCGCGCACCCGACCTGGGGCGTGGATGTCGGCGCGGCTGCAACCATTCACCGTGCGTTGATTGCTCTGCGCGATGCTGGTGCGGCGATCCTGGTGATTTCCGAAGACCTCGACGAATTGTTCCAGATCAGCGACCGCCTCGGTGCCTTGTGCAGCGGACGGTTATCGCCGCTCAAGGCCACCGTCGACACTCGCCTGACCGATGTCGGTGGCTGGATGGCCGGCCAGTTCGACGCCCCTCAATTGCCTGCGTGCGCAACACGTTAACGGAGTTTCACATGCTGCTTTCTCTTGAACCCCGTGGCCAGCAATCGAGCCTGATGCTGTGGTGCTCGCCGTTGTTGGCGGCAGTCCTGACCCTGGGCAGTGGCTCATTGCTGTTTATCGCATTGGGCCACGATCCGTTGCTGACTTTGCACACGCTGTTGATCGCGCCCATCAGCGACCTGTATGGCCTCTCCGAGTGGCTGGTCAAAGCGTTGCCGATCCTACTCTGCGCGTTAGGCCTGGCCGTTGCCTACCAGGCGCGGATCTGGAACATCGGCGCCGAAGGCCAACTGCTGCTCGGCGCCTTGGCCGGCAGCGCGTTGGCGGTGAACTTCATCGAGATGCAAAGCCGCTGGGCACTGGTCCTGATCCTCCTTGCCGGGACCCTGGCCGGCGCTGCGTGGGCGGGGCTGACGGCGTGGTTGCGCACGCGCTTCAACGCCAATGAAATCCTCACCAGCATCATGCTCAATTACATCGCCCTGAACCTGCTGCTGTTTTGCGTTCATGGTCCGCTGAAAGATCCGCAGGGTTTCAACTTTCCGCAGTCGGCGATGTTCGGTGAAGCCAGCCGCTTGCCGCTGTTGATAGAGGACGGCCGGGTTCACGCCGGCGTGTATTTCGCCCTGCTCGCCCTGGTGGCGGTGTGGGTGCTGTTGCACAAAAGCTTTGTCGGATTCCAGATCAAAGTGCTTGGGCTGGACAAGCGCGCGGCCGGTTTCGTCGGCTTTCGCGAAAAGCGCCTGATCTGGCTGGCGCTGTTGATCAGCGGTGGCCTCGCGGGCCTGGCGGGTGCGTGTGAGGTGACCGGGCCGATCGGGCAATTGGTGCCGCAAGTTTCGCCGGGCTACGGCTATGCGGCGATCACCGTGGCGTTTCTCGGGCGGTTGAACCCCCTCGGCATTCTGTTTTCCAGTTTGTTGATGGCGCTGCTGTACATCGGTGGCGAGAGCGCGCAGATGAGCTTGAACCTGCCGCAAGCGATCACCCAATTGTTTCAGGGGATGATGCTGTTTTTCCTGCTGGCCAGTGATGTGCTGATTCTCTACCGACCCCGCTTGAACCTGCGCTGGGCACGCCGCGCACCCGCCACCGCCGTACAACAAGTAGGTGCGCTGTGATGGATATCGATCTGCTGAGCAACATTTTCTACGCCATGGTTCGCTGCGGTACGCCGCTGCTGCTGGTGGCGCTGGGCGAACTGGTCTGCGAGAAAAGCGGCGTACTCAATCTGGGCCAGGAAGGCATGATGCTGTTTGGCGCGGTGATCGGTTTCATCATCGCGTTCAGCACCGGCAACCTGTGGCTTGGCGTATTGCTGGCGATGCTCGCCGGGATGCTGTTGTCATCGTTGTTTGCCCTGGTGGCGCTGGTCTTCAACGCCAACCAGGTGGCCACCGGGCTGGCCCTGACGATTTTCGGCGTGGGACTGTCGACCTTTGTCGGCGCGGCGTGGGTCGGCAAACCGTTAGCGGGCTTCGAGCCAGTGGCGCTCCCTTACTTGAGCGAGATACCGCTGATCGGACGGATGCTGTTCGCCCAGGATCTGCTGGTGTACCTGTCATTCTCGCTGTTTGCGCTGGTGGCCTGGGTGACGCTGCAAACCCGCGTCGGGCTGATCCTCCAGGCGGTCGGCGAAAACCCGGATGCTGCCAGTGCCATGGGCTTGCCGGTGTTGGCCGTACGGGCATTGGCGGTGTTGTTTGGCGGCGCGATGGCCGGGTTGGCCGGTGCGTACCTGTCGCTGGCCTACACACCGATGTGGGCGGAAAACATGAGCGCCGGCCGCGGCTGGATTGCCCTGGCACTGGTGGTATTCGCCAGTTGGCGTGTCTGGCGCTTGCTGCTGGGTGCGTATCTGTTCGGACTCGCCAGCATCCTGCACCTGGTGGCGCAGGGGCTGGGGCTGGCGATTCCATCGAGTTTGCTGGCGATGCTGCCGTATGTGGCGACCATTGTGGTGCTGGTGCTGCTGTCCCGGGACAGGATGCGCACGCGATTGTACGCACCGGTTTCGCTGGGGCAGCCGTGGCAGGCTGGGCATTAGCGCTCGTCTGCACTGGCCTCTTCCCGAGCAGGCTCGGTCCCACATTAGACCGAGCTTTCCTGTGGGAGCGAGCCTGCTCGCGATGGCGTCCGCACAGGCAACACCTGAGCCACGCCCCACGCCAATTCAAACACCAGGAAAACAACCAGCAGCGAACTCGTGCCATGGATCAGGGCATAAGCCTGCCAAGCCGAGAACAGGAATCTGGCCACGGCGTCATACCGCCCATAAATCTGCTGTGGATCACGAATGCGCAGCACCGCCCATACGCAGACTATCGAGCCCAACAGATTCGCCATCAACACGTGCATCGGTTCGAACGGCGGCAACTCGCCTGGCAGATTGACAGCCTGGCTCAAACTCAACAAAAGCCCGTGCACCGCTGCAAAACTCCACGGCGTGACAAACGCGACTGTCACGATCAGGTCGTACCAGGCGCTGCCGCGTACCAGCTGACGATACTGCGTTGAAGTCCACATCGACATTGCTCCATCAATTTCCAGGAGCAACCAGGCTAAAGCCTGGAGTATGCTCCAGGGTCAAGCCCTCGAAGAGACGTGATGATGCGCATCGGTGAATTAGCCCAGGCCAGCGCCGTCAGCCGCGATACGCTGCGATTCTATGAGCAGCGCGGATTGATTGCCGCACAACGCAGCGCCAATGGTTATCGCGACTATCCGGCAGACATGGTGCAACTGGTGCAGTACATCAAGACCGCTCAACGGCTAGGCTTTACCCTCGGCGAGATCGGTGACAGCGTCGCGGCAATCTGGCAGTCCCCCGATCCGGACAGTGCCGTCACACGATTGCTGCAAGACAAGCTCAAACTGATCGAAGCCCGCATGGCCGAACTGGGCGCATTGCGCGATGAGTTGCAACAACGGCTTGGACAGAATTGTCCGTTGAATCCACGTCTCTGAACTTCAAGGAAGCCACACATGTCCAGAACCGCACTGATCATCGGTGCCTCCCGCGGCCTTGGCCTCGGCCTGGTGAAAACCCTGCTTGCCGACGGCTGGCAAGTCACCGCCACAGTACGCAATCCGCAAAACGCCGAGGCCTTGATGGCACTGGGCAACGTGCGGATCGAGAAACTCGACATGGACGATCAGCAAGCGGTGATCGTGCTGAGTCAGCAACTCAAGGACGAAGTGTTTGACCTGCTGTTCGTCAACGCCGGGGTAAAAGGTCCTGAGGTGCAGACGCCAAACGGTGGCGCGACCCTGGCCGAAGTCGGGCAACTGTTCTTCACCAACGCCGTGGCGCCGATCAATCTGGCGCAACGCTTCGTTGGGCACATCCGCCCGGACAGCGGCGTGCTGGCCTTCATGAGCTCGGTACTGGGCAGCGTGACCATGCCCGACGCGCCGGAAATGGCGCTGTACAAGGCCAGCAAGGCTGCACTGAACTCCATGACCAACAGCTTCGTCACTCAGTTGGGCGAAACCAGACTCACCGTGCTGTCGCTGCATCCGGGCTGGGTGAAAACCGACATGGGTGGTGAAGGCGCTGACATCGATGTGGACACCAGCACGCGCGGGCTGGTTGATCAGGTGAATGCGTATGTCGGCATGGGCGGGCATCACTTCATCAACTACAGGGGTGAAACCATTCCCTGGTAACACCCGCAGGTTATGGGTTGCCCTGTCGGGTCGGGCTTGCCCCTGGCGGCGATTTGATCGACACTTCGCAACTCGCCTCCCCGGCGACCCTGGATCAGCAGACAGGGCAACACTGAGCTGGCAACCCTGAACCCAACTTTCAGAGGAGCCGGCCAACATGCCTGCGACCCGTACCTGGTTAAAAAATCCCCTCGCCATTTTCACGGCCAACGATCTCGATGCTCGTGGCGGTCTGGTGCTGCAAGATGGTCTGATCGTCGAAGTGCTTGGCCTCGGCCAACAGCCCTCCACGCCTTGCAATGAAGTGTTCGACGCCCGCGAGCATGTGATCCTGCCGGGGCTGATCAACACCCATCACCACTTCTATCAAACCCTGACCCGCGCCTGGGCGCCAGTGGTCAACCAGCCCTTGTTTCCGTGGCTGAAAACCCTGTACCCGGTCTGGGCACGCCTGACTCCGGAAAAACTCGCCCTCGCGAGCAAAGTCGCTTTGGCCGAACTGCTGTTGTCCGGTTGCACCACGGCCGCCGACCACCACTACCTGTTCCCCGAAGGCCTGGAAAATGCGATCGACGTACAAGTCGAGAGCGTTCGCGAACTGGGCATGCGCGCCATGCTGACGCGCGGCTCCATGAGCCTTGGTGAAAAGGACGGTGGTTTGCCGCCGCAGCAAACCGTACAGGAAGGTGAAGTGATCCTGGCCGATAGCCAGCGCTTGATCGCCGAGTACCACGAACGTGGCGAAGGCGCGCTAATCCAGATCGCCCTGGCGCCCTGCTCACCCTTCTCCGTAACCCCGCAAATCATGTCCGCCAGCGCCGAACTGGCAAATAAACTCGACGTGCGCCTGCACACGCACCTGGCGGAAACCCTCGACGAAGAAGATTTCTGCCTGCAGCGCTTTGGTCTGCGCACCGTCGATTATCTGGACAGCGTCGGCTGGCTCGGTCCGCGTACCTGGCTGGCCCATGGCATCCACTTCAACCCGGACGAGATTGCTCGCCTCGGCGCGGCCGGCACCGGTATCTGCCATTGCCCGAGCTCGAACATGCGCCTGGCCTCCGGTATCTGCCCGACCATCGAGCTGACCGATGCCGGCGCGTTGCTCGGTCTTGGCGTGGACGGTTCTGCGTCCAACGATGCGTCGAACATGATGCTCGAAACCCGTCAGGCGTTGTACATCCAGCGTCTACGCTACGGTGCCGAGAAGATCACTCCAGAGCGCGTACTGGGCTGGGCGACCAAAGGATCGGCCAGTTTGCTCGGACGCAGCGACATAGGTGAAATTGCGGTGGGCAAGCAGGCTGACCTGGCGCTGTTCAAACTTGACGAACTGCGTTTCTCCGGCAGCCACGATCCGGTATCGGCGCTGCTGTTGTGTGGTGCGGATCGAGCTGATCGGGTGATGGTCGGCGGCAAATGGCGAGTGATTGACGGGCAGGTCGAGGGGCTGGACCTGAAGGGGTTGATTGCCGATCACAGTCAGGCGGCGCGGCAGTTGATCGCGGGCACCTGACACAACCCACATTGGTTTTGTGGTGAGGTTAAAGGCCCAGCAGCGACAACATGATGAACGTCGCAAACAGCACAAAGTAAGTCATCCCTTCGATGGCGTTGGTTTCGCCATCGTTGATGATTGTGGGCCTTTTGCCGTGGAGGAGCGGATGAGCTACTGACTTCGAGGCGGCGCTAATGTTTCGTTACACCTTAGCGCACCAGTGGATGGCGCCTCTTCAAGGTCATGCACTTTTTTCGGCCTTGCTGCCCTCATCGCGAGCAGGCTCGCTCCCACAGGTAATCGTGTTTCCATGTGGGAGCGAGCCTGCTCGCGATAGCCATCACGCGGTTTCACTACCATTTGTTGTCCGGTTGGTCAGCCTTTTGCATTGACCCTTTCCACACACAACAAAAGGGAGTTCGAATTCATGCAAATACGTCCGCTGCACAAACTGCTATGCGCCGCCATCGGCCTCGGGATCAGCCTGAGCGCCTCTGCCGCTGACCCGCTGAAAGTAGGCTTCGTCTATATCGGCCCGATCGGTGACCACGGCTGGACGTATCAACATGAACAGGGACGCAAGGCACTGGCGGAAAAGCTCGGCGACCGGATCACCACCAACTATGTGGAAAACGTTGCCGAAGGCGCCGACGCCGAGCGAGTGATCCGCAACATGGCCAAGGACAAGTACGACCTGATCTTCACGACCTCGTTCGGCTACATGAACCCGACACTCAAAGTCGCCAAGCAGTTTCCCAAGGTGACGTTCGAACACGCCACCGGCTACAAGCAGGACAAGAACCTGGGCACCTACCTGGCGCGCACTTATGAAGGTCGCTACGTCGGCGGTTTCCTCGCGGCAAAGATGACCAAGAGCAAAAAGATCGGCTACGTCGCCTCGTTCCCGATCCCGGAAGTGATCCGCGACATCAACGCCATTCAACTGGCCCTGAACAAGTACAACCCCGGCACCGAAATCAAAGTGGTGTGGGTCAACTCCTGGTTCGATCCGGGCAAGGAAGCCGATGCCGCCAACGCGCTGATCGACCAGGGCGTGGACGTGGTGTTCCAGCACACCGACAGCCCGGCGCCGATCCAGACCGCTGAACGTCGCGGCGTGTATGCCGTGGGCTACGCTTCGGACATGGCGCACTTCGGCCCCAAGGCGGTGCTGACCTCCATCGTCAACGATTGGGCGCCGCATTACCTTCAAGCGACCCAAAGCGTGATCGACCACAGCTGGAAAACCCAGGATTACTGGGGCGGTTTGAAGGAAGGCACCGTTGAACTGCCGATCAGCGACCTGGTACCGGCGGCGGTGAAAACCGAAGCCGAGCAGATCATCGCCGACATCAAGAGCGGCGCGCTGCAGCCGTTTACCGGGCCGATCAAGGATCAGGCCGGGGTCGAGAAAATTCCGGCGGGTGTCAGCGCGACGAATACGGAACTGGCGTCGATGAATTATTACGTGGAAGGCATGAAGGCCGATATTCCCAAGTAGTACACCGCCCCCCCTGTAGGAGCTGCCGCAGGCTGCGATCTTTTGATATTGCATTAGATCAAGATCAAAAGATCGCAGCCTGCGGCAGCTCCTACAGGGATTTTCAGCGTTTTCAAGGATTGTGTATGACCAGCCTTCCCATCATCGACATCAGCCCGCTCTTCACCGACGACCAAAGCGCCTGGTCCGCTGTGGCCGGGCAAATCGACCACGCCTGCCGCGAATGGGGCTTCTTCTACATCAAGGGTCACCCGATCAGCGCCGCGCGCATCGATGCCGTGCTCGACCACGCCCAGCGCTTCTTCGCCCAACCCGCCGCCGAAAAGCTCAAGATCGACATCACCCAGACCCGCCACCATCGCGGCTATGGCGCCATCGCCACCGAACAACTCGACCCGAGCAAGCCCAGCGATCTCAAAGAAACCTTCGACATGGGCCTGCACCTGCCACTCGACCATTCCGATGTGCTGGCGGAAAAACCGTTGCGCGGCCCCAACCGCCATCCATCGCTGCCGGGTTGGGAGGCGCTGATGGAGCAGCACTACGTCGACATGCAGGCACTCGCGCAAACCTTGTTGCGGGCAATGACGTTGGCGCTCGGCATCGAGCGGGATTTTTTTGACACGCGCTTTCGTGAGCCGGTCAGCGTATTGCGGATGATTCACTACCCGCCGCGCCACACCGCCAGCTCCCAGGAGCAGCAAGGCGCTGGCGCTCACACCGATTACGGCTGCATCACCCTGCTCTACCAGGATGCCGCCGGTGGCTTGCAAGTCAGGAACGTAAAAGGCGAATGGATCGGTGCCCCGCCGATCGAAGGGACGTTCGTGGTCAACCTCGGTGACATGATGGCGCGCTGGAGCAACGACCGTTACCTGTCGACGCCGCACAGGGTGATCAGCCCGTTGGCCGTGGATCGTTATTCGATGCCCTTCTTTGCCGAGCCGCACCCCGACACCCGCATTGAATGCCTGCCAGGGTGCCAGGATGAGCAGCAGGCGGCGAAATACCCGGCCACCACTTGCGCTCAGTTCCTGCTCTCACGCTTCGCCGATACCTACGCTTATCGACGGGAACAGGAGGCGACGGAATGAACCGCCTGGTCAGGTTTTACCAATTGTTGCAGCGAGCATCTGTAGAATGGCGCCATTGCACCTGATGAGAACAGAATTATGTACGACTGGCTGAACGCCCTGCCCAAGGCAGAACTGCACCTGCACCTTGAAGGCTCGCTGGAGCCCGAGCTGCTTTTTGCCTTGGCCGAACGCAACAAGATCGCCCTGCCGTGGAGCGATGTCGAAACCCTGCGCAAGGCCTACGCCTTCAATAACCTGCAGGAATTCCTCGACCTGTACTACCAGGGCGCCGACGTGCTGCGCACCTCCCAGGACTTCTACGACCTGACCTGGGCTTATCTGTTGCGCTGCAAGGCGCAGAACGTGATTCACACCGAACCGTTCTTCGACCCGCAGACCCACACCGACCGTGGCATTCCATTCGAAGTGGTGCTCAACGGCATCGCTGCAGCGTTGAAGGATGGTGAGCAGCAGCTGGGCATCACCAGCGGTTTGATCCTGAGTTTCCTGCGCCACTTGAGCGAAGAGCAGGCGCAGAAAACCCTCGAGCAGGCGTTGCCATTCCGCGATGCGTTTGTCGCCGTGGGCCTGGACAGCTCCGAGATGGGGCATCCACCGAGCAAATTCCAGCGCGTGTTCGATCGCGCCCGTGGCGAAGGTTTCCTGACTGTCGCCCACGCCGGTGAAGAAGGCCCGCCCGAGTACATCTGGGAAGCCCTCGACCTGCTGAAAATCCAGCGCATCGACCATGGCGTGCGCGCCATCGAAGACGAGCGCTTGATGCAGCGCATCATCGACGAGCAGATTCCGCTGACCGTGTGCCCACTGTCCAACACCAAGCTCTGTGTGTTCGATCACATGTCGCAGCACAATATTCTCGACATGCTCGAGCGTGGCGTGAAAGTGACCGTGAACTCCGATGACCCGGCGTACTTCGGCGGTTACGTCACCGAAAACTTCCATGCCCTGTATACCGATCTGGGCATGACCCAGGACCAAGCCAAACGCCTGGCGCAGAACAGCCTGGATGCCCGATTGGTAAAACCCTGAGACCGCCCGCCTACAGGGCTATTTCAAGCTCGGTCTGTTTGGCGAAACGGTGAAGTTCTTTTTGCCCGGCGGCGGTGAGCTGCAAGGCACGCGAGTCCACGGGCAAGCTCAACCAACCGGACTGCATGAACAGCTGCAACAACGCCGCACCCAAGGCACCGCCCAGGTGCGGGCGTCTTTCGCTCCAGTCGGGACACGCACACGCAACCTTACCGTTGCGATGGGCCAGCGCCTGAATGAAGACACCGCGTGCCGCTAACTGCGTCGCGCCCTTGAGAGTGATCGTGACCCGCTGGTCGAACTGTTCGATCCAGCCCGCCTCCAGCAGGCGCTGGTACAGATCGGCGGCCAGGGTGCCGCCCAAATGGTCGTCACAAAGCCGCGCGCGCAACAACGACGAACCGCTCGGCTGAGGTTTGGCCAAGGGGGCGGCGCGTTTGAAAATATCCGGGATATCCTGCGGGGCGCTGGCGAGCGTGGCGCTGGCCAGGGCTTCGATCGCGGCACCGACTTCGGGAGCCGTCAGGCGGAAGAAACGCTTTCGCCCACGGGCTTCTACTTTCAACAGGCCTCCGGCGGACAACCGCCCCAGATGCGCACTGGCCGAAGACGGTGACAGGCCGGTCATCAATGCCAATTCTTCGGTATGTCGCGCCGAGCCGTCCATCAAGGCCCACATCATTGCGCTGCGCTTTGGGTCAGCCAGTAACGTGGCTATCTGGCTGATGCAAGGTGCATGTTCCATGTATTCACTCCCTGTTCAATCGTTTCGTCCTGCTGCTCAGAGATATCTTGACCCGTCATGTGCCGTCGGCCAAACGTGGAAACGGCCATAAACCGGGTTCGCCATTGCGATCGACGGTGCGTACACGAGGCAAGCGTTAGTATAGGCCGGTTGACCGCCAGATCCTGCCCCCTGCAAACCGCTGAAGGTGATAGTTCCTGAGGGAAATTTCGCTTTTTGCCTGCGACTAATGATCGATGCCCGATAACCCTGGAAAATGACTGCTCAAGCGGGCGCATCGGCTGGCAAGCATTTCCCGCAAAAGGTTCACCGGCTTACTCAATTGTGCGCGATGGGCGCACAACAGATTCAGCGGTGCGCGCTCACAGAGCAGTTCTTTTGATCTGCAAACCGTCAGTCTGAAGGTTGACCGTTGTCACAATCGCGATCGTATTCAGGACTACAATCGAAACCTCTGCGAGACAATTTTTTACTTGAGGAGGTCAGTAATGAAGATCCTGATAAAAGAATTGGCAAAGTCCCAGTGGCAGGTCCGCCTGGATCAACATACCGTCACCTTCCGCAGCGAAGCCGAAGCCCGCGCTTTCACCAATACCCTTGAAGCGCGATTGCACGCCCCTCATCAGATACCCGACCGCCAACAGCGCGCTGTTGGCTGAGTCAGTCCTCAGACCTGGGCTTGCACCAGCGCCCGGGCATTTTGCAAACGCCGGGTGAGCAGCGCCGCGCTCACCACCAGAATCCCGCACAGGCTGATGACCATGGCCATCGGCATGGCGCTGCCGTCGTGCAAAATACCGACCATCGCCGCAGCGCCTGCCGCAACACTGAATTGCAGGCATCCGAGCATGGCCGAGGCACTGCCGGCGCGGGCGCCCTGGCCGTTCATCGCGCAGGCCGAGGCATTGGGAAGGATGCAACCCAGGCTGGCGATGCAGACGAATAATGGAATCAGCAACGGCCAGAGCTGTGCGGTGTGCAGCGCACTGACGGCGAGCAACGCCAGGCCGGCACCGAGGTAAATCCACACTGTGCGTGTCAGCAGGAACGCGGGACCATGCTTGGCCAACAGTCGCGCGTTGACCTGGGCCACAAGAATGAACCCCACCGCGTTGACACCGAAGTACCAGCCAAAATGTTCGGCCGGGACGCCATAGAGCTTGATGAAGATGAACGGCGATCCGGCGATGTAGGAGAACATGCCGGCGATGGCGATACCGCCCGTCATGGCATGGCCGAGGTATACCGGGTCCTTGAGTAAACGTGCGTACTGACGCAACGCCCCGGCCAAGGGTTGGCGTGGCAAATGGGCGGGCATGCTTTCCGGCAATCCCAGTGCCACAGCCAGACCTGCCAAGGCGCTGAAACCGGTCAGCGCCAGGAAGATCGACTGCCAGCCTGTGGTGTTGACCAGCAAGCCGCCGAGCATCGGTGCAAGAATCGGCGCCAGGCCCATCACCAGCATCAGTTGCGAAAAGACTTTTGCCGAGCCCACCGCATCGCATTTATCGCTGACCACCGCCCGCGAGATCACCATCCCTGCGCAACCGCCCAGTGCCTGGATGAACCGCGCGCCGATCAGCCATTCCAGGTTTGGTGCATACGCGCACGCCAACGAAGCGGCGGTAAACAGCCCGACACCGATCAACAACGGAATGCGTCGCCCGAAACGATCTGCCACCGGGCCGTAGGCCAGCTGACCAATGGACAGGCCAAGGAAATACACGGCCAACGTCAGCTGGACGTGTTTTTCGTCGGTGCCGAAGGCGAGCGCCATCGCCGGGAACGCCGGCAGATAGAAATCGATTGCCAGCGGACCGAAAGCGCTCAAGGCGCCAAGAATCAGGATTGTGCGAAAATTCATCAGGCATCCAATGGGACAGAAGTCGGCAGCCCGACAGTCTAGCCGCGCATGGACGCCTTGAACATTAAGTTAGCTCGCTAACTATTAAAAACTCAGGCCAGCTTCACGCTGTAGCCTTCTTCACTGATGAGCTCGATCACCTGCTCGGCGCTCAGTGCACTCTCGACCCCGACTTCCCTGGCCGCCAGATCGACTCGCACACTCGCCGCCGGATCCCTCGCCTGCACAGCCTGGGTGATCGCCTTGACGCAGTGACCGCAGGACATGCCTTCAACGTTGAACACTTGCATGGATGACTCCTTTGATGTGGCGCTTGAATGAGGTGACCTACAGTCTCGAGCTTGCCACCATGGCAAGGTCAAGTTCTGAAGTGACCTGCCGGGCTGGCAATCGGCTTCGCGCTCGGCCAAGCTGCGTTCATCTACGACTTGATCCCAGGAGATTCAGCCATGCGCTGGTCAGTTTTCAGCCTGTTTGGCCTGCTCAGCCTTTTCACCGCCACAGCCTCGGTCAATGCCGCCGGGGAGGATTACGGCGTGCTGATCATTTCCCGCGAGCGCCTGGAAGTCGCCACCCGCTGCGAGATCGGCGTGTACATCCAGGATCAGTTGGCGGCGCGGCTGTTCCAGGAGCAAAGCACCTCGTTCAACTTGCCGGCGGGCAATGTGTCGCTGCGCCTGAAGTTGCTACCGGGCCAGGCGCCGGGGTGCAACCCGGGCATGCTGGCGCCGGGTTCGCAAGACATTCAGCTGAAGGCCGGTGATGTGTTGAAGTACCGGATTGCGATGACGCAGGATGGGATGTATCTCAAGCGCGCAGGGCTCGGCTACTGACCACATCGCCCTGTAGGAGCAAAGCTTGCTCGCGATAGCAGTGTGTCAGGTAGATTGAAGTTGACTGACTCACCGCTATCGCGAGCAAGCTTTGCTCCTACAAAAAGACGGATGGGTGCTTGACCTTGCCAGCATGGCAAGGTTGATCCTGTAGGCATCTTCTACAGGGAGCGTAACCGATGTCCGAATCCACTACTTTCGATCTGCCGATCGCCGGCATGACCTGCGCCAGCTGCGCCGGGCGTGTCGAGCGCGCCTTGAGCAAAGTCATCGGCGCCAGTGCCGTCAGCGTCAACCTGGCCACCGAGCAGGCCCGGGTTCAAGCGCCGGTCGACAGCCTGCCGGACTTGATGGAGGCGGTGCAAAAGGCCGGTTACAGCGTGCCGCAGCACCGCCTGGAGCTAAGCATCGACGGCATGACCTGCGCCTCCTGCGTCGGCCGGGTCGAACGGGCACTGAACAAAGTGCCGGGGGTCAAGAGCGTCAGCGTTAACCTGGCCAATGAACGCGCTCACTTGGAGCTGCTCGGGCAGGTCGATCCGCAAACCTTGATCGGCGCCGTGACCAAGGCCGGATACGCCGCCAGCGTCTGGCAAGACGATCAGCCACACATCGACACGCGGCAAACCCGACTGCACCGCGAGCGCTGGGCCTTGATCGCGGCCATTGCCCTCGCCTTGCCGCTGATTTTGCCGATGTTGCTGCAACCGTTCGGCGTGCACTGGATGCTCCCGGCCTGGTCGCAGTTCGCCTTGGCCACACCGGTGCAATTCATCTTTGGCGCGCGGTTTTATGTGGCCGCCTGGAAAGCCGTGCGTGCCGGTGCTGGCAACATGGATCTGCTGGTCGCTCTGGGCACCAGCGCCGGTTATGGCTTGAGCGTCTACGAATGGGCCACGGCCGCCGGGCGCATGCCGCACCTGTATTTCGAAGCCTCGGCCGTGGTGATTGCCCTGGTGCTGTTGGGCAAGTACCTGGAAAGCCGCGCCAAACGCCAGACCGCCAGCGCCATTCGCGCCCTGGAGGCGCTGCGCCCGGAGCGGGCGATCCAGGTGATCGATGGTCGCGAGCAGGAGGTTGCGATCAGCGCCCTGCGTCTCGATGACCTGGTCATGATCAAGCCCGGCGAACGCTTCCCGGTGGACGGCGAAGTGGTCGACGGCCAGAGCCATGCCGACGAAGCATTGATCAGCGGCGAAAGCCTGCCGGTGCCCAAGCAACCCGGTGACAAGGTCACGGGCGGCGCAATCAATGGCGAAGGCCGGTTGCTGGTGCGCACTCAGGCCCTTGGTGCGGAAACCGTGCTGGCGCGGATCATCCGCCTGGTGGAGGATGCTCAGGCGGCGAAAGCGCCGATCCAGAAACTGGTGGATAGAGTCAGTCAGGTTTTCGTCCCGGTGGTCTTGCTGCTGGCGTTGGCGACCCTGATCGGCTGGTGGCTGTATGGCGCCCCTCTGGAGACCGCGTTGATCAATGCCGTGGCGGTGCTGGTGATCGCCTGCCCATGTGCCCTGGGACTGGCCACGCCAACGGCGATCATGGCCGGCACCGGTGTTGCGGCGCGCTACGGCATTCTGATCAAGGATGCCCAGGCGCTGGAGCGAGCCCATGAAGTCAGCGCCGTAGTGTTCGACAAGACCGGCACGCTGACGTCAGGTACGCCCCGTATCGCCCATCTGAGCGCCCTCGATGGCAACGAAGCCAGCCTGCTGCAATGGGCCGGCGCCCTGCAACGCGGCAGCGAGCATCCGCTGGCCAAGGCCGTGCTGGATGCGTGCGCCGAGCGTGGCCTGGCCGTGGCCGACGTCACTGACAGTCAATCCCTGACCGGTCGAGGCATTTCCGGCACCCTTGAGGCTCGTCGCCTGGCGCTGGGTAATCGTCGCCTGCTGGAAGCAAGTGGCCTGGACGCCGGCGACCTGGCGGGTTCGGCAACCGCGTGGGAAACCGAAGGCCGGACCTTGTCCTGGCTGATCGAGCAAAGCCCTGAGCCAAGGGTGCTGGGCCTGTTCGCCTTCGGTGACACCCTCAAGCCTGGCGCACTGCAAGCGGTGCAGCAACTGAGCGCGCGCAACATCAGCAGTCACCTGCTGACCGGCGACAACCGAGGCAGCGCCAACGTGGTCGCCAAGGCACTGGGCATCCATGACGTGCACGCAGAGGTCCTGCCCGCGGACAAAGCCGCCACCGTCGCTGCGTTGAAGAAAACCGGCGTGGTGGCAATGGTTGGCGACGGCATCAATGATGCGCCAGCGCTGGCCGCGGCTGACATCGGCATCGCCATGGGCGGCGGTACCGATGTGGCCATGCATGCGGCCGGTATTACGTTGATGCATGGCGATCCACGGCGGGTGCCGGCGGCGCTGGAGATCAGTCGCAAAACCTATGCGAAGATCCGGCAGAACCTGTTCTGGGCCTTTGTCTATAACCTGATCGGCATTCCATTGGCCGCCTTCGGCTTCCTCAATCCGGTGCTGGCCGGTGCGGCCATGGCGTTGTCGAGCGTCAGTGTGGTGAGCAATGCGCTACTGTTGAAAACCTGGAAACCCGAGCATCTGGAGGACAACCGATGAATATCGGCCAAGCGGCCCGCCACAGCGGCCTGAGTGCGAAGATGATTCGTTACTACGAGTCCATCGGCCTGCTCAAGGCGGCCCATCGCACCGACAGCGGCTACCGGATGTACGGCGATGACGACCTGCACACACTGGCGTTCATCAAACGCTCACGGGACCTTGGGTTTTCCCTGGAAGAAGTCGGCAAGCTGTTGACCCTCTGGCAGGACCGCCAGCGTGCCAGTGCCGATGTGAAGGCGCTGGCCCGCCAGCATATCGATGAGTTGAACCAGAAGATCCGTGAGCTGGGGCAGTTGCGCGATACGTTGCAGGATCTGGTCGAGCATTGTCAGGGGGATCATCGGCCGGATTGCCCGATTCTCAAGAGTCTTGAATCGGGGTGTTGTGCTGAACCGGTTTCTGCCTGATTGGCAAGCACTTCCCTGTGGGAGCGAGCCTGCTCGCGAAAGCGGACTGTCTGACACACTGATATTGGATGTGCCGACGTCTTCGTCGGAACGCCGCCCGGAGCCGGCTCGCTCCCACATTGGGTTTTGTGTTGCGGACAAAAAACCCGGCCGAAGCCGGGTTTTTCTTTAGCCGATCACTGCATCCACGGTGGAGGCGGTTCTTCAGCCTGCTTGGCGGGAGCGTCGTCAGCCGCACGCGCCGCTTGCTTGCGCTCTTCATCCAGGCGCGCGGCCTCGATCTCGCGCATGATGCCGCCCACATCGGCCAGTTCTTCCGGTTCGTCGAATTCGCCGGTCAGGACGCTGGCAGGATGCAATGTTCCCGCCTCGTACAAAGCCCACATTTCCTTGGCGTACCGGGTCTTTTTCAACTCTGGCGCAAACCGTCCGAAATAGGACGCCATGTTGCCCACGTCCCGCTCCAGCATGCTGAACGCGTGGTTGTTGCCCGCCGCATCAACCGCTTGCGGCAAGTCGATGATCACCGGGCCGGTCGGGGTCAACAGCACGTTGAACTCGGACAGGTCACCGTGCACCAGACCGGTACACAGCATCAGCACGATCTGCGAGATCAGGAACGCGTGATATTCACGCGCCTGGTCCGGCTCCAGCACAACGTCGTTCAGACGCGGCGCGGCATCACCGTACTCGTCGGCCACTAGCTCCATCAGCAGCACGCCTTCGAGGAAGTCATACGGCTTTGGCACCCGCACACCGGCATTGGCCAGGCGGAACAGTGCCGCTACTTCGGCGTTCTGCCAGGCGTCTTCGGTTTCTTTCTTGCCAAACTTGGAGCCCTTGGCCATGGCCCGGGCCTGTCGGCTGTTGCGCACCTTGCGGCCTTCCTGATACTCGGCCGCCTGACGAAAACTGCGTTTATTCGCCTCCTTGTAGACCTTCGCGCAACGTAACTGGTTACCGCAGCGCACCACATAAACAGCTGCTTCTTTACCACTCATGAGTGGGCGCAGCACCTCGTCGACCAGACCGTCCTCGATCAGGGGTTCAATGCGTTTTGGAGTCTTCATCAGCTTTTATTGTGGGTCCTTTATTACCAAACACGCGAAAGTCATTCGTTATACGGCAATCCATCCATTCGGGGGAGGGGGTGCCGACCTATGAACCTTGCAGATGCACACAATGTGCCGCTTTCATTACGAAATCCTGCGCTCGATCACCGGCCGTCCTGGAGCATAGCCGAGCCCGAAACGCTTGTTGTGCGGGGGCTGCATGGGTATTTGTGACAGAAGTTGACCCCTCGACACAACCGTTCGCAGGATTTTTCAGAACAGCCCTCAATTTCCTCCGACAACAGCCGAAGTCCTTAGTGACAAAGTGATTTGTCCGACAATCGTTTCCTTGACAATAACGATACCGCACTCACGGACCCGGGTTGATCGATAACATTTACGGCTGCCAATAACCGCGAGTCATCTGCACTGCGTGGGCCTACAAGAAAATCTGGAGCGCGGATGAACATCAAACAGAAGTTGACCTGGGCGTTTGCAATCATCGCCTGCTTGCCCGTGGTGCTGGTCGCCACCCTTGTCGTGCTGAACTTGCGCAGTGATGCCAAGGACGAATTCGTCGACAACAGCGGTCGCGAAATCCGTCAGGTCAGCAATGCCATGCAACTGTTCTTCGAGGGCATCAGCCAGAACGTCGAATACCTGGCCAGGCAACCGCTGATCACGAACTCCGACGACAGCCTCAAGACCTACATGAATGCCAACGCCGCCAGCATTCCCCAGGGCGAAATGGACAAAAAAGTCTTCGGCTTCCTGCAGGACCTGGGCAACGCCCATCCGTCCTACGCCTACGCCATCCTCGGCACCGCGGCCGGTGGTTACGTGTCGTGGCCGGACGATGCCAAGCTGGCCAACTACGACCCGCGTCAGCGGCCATGGTACAAGGCGGCCCAGGCCAAACCGGGGAAGCCGTTCCGTACCGAAGCCTATTACTGGGCCGAAAATGATACGTCCTACGTCAGCACCGTACGCACCATCGACAACAAGCTGGGTATCAACGGCGGCGTGGTCAGCATCGACGTGTCGCTCAAACAGCTCACCGAACTGGTCAAACAGATCAAGCTCGGCGAAACCGGCTACCTGATGCTGCTGGAAAACTCCGGCACCGTACTGGTCGATCCGAAGCAACCGGAACACAACTTCAAGGCCCTGAGCAGCCTCGGTGAGGGTTATGCGCAACTGGCCAAGGCCGGCAAAGGCCTGGTCGAGGTCGAACTCAATGGCGAGCACTACATGGCCAACGTCTGGCCGTCTGAGCAACTGGGCTGGACCTTCATCGGCCTGATCAAGCAGAGCGATGTGATGAGCACCGCGACCCAACTGACCTGGTTGATCGCGATCATCGCAGCTGTACTGGCGGTAATCTTCGCCATCGTCGGCGCCAGTTTCGCCAGCGTTATCGTGCGTCCCATCCGCAGCGTGGCCGATGGCCTGGAAGGCATCGCCCAGGGTGAAGGCGACCTGACCAAGAACCTGCAAGTGCGTGGCAGCGACGAAACCGCGCAACTGGCCAACTGGTTCAACCAGTTCCTGACCGCGATCCGCAACCTGATCCAGAGCATTGGCGGTGCCGCGACCAAAATCCTGGCCACCTCCAAGAGCTCGACCCAGGTCTCCAGCGACATGGCCGAAGCCGCTGGACGCCAGCGCGAAGCGGTGGACATGGTGTCCACGGCATTCCACGAAATGGTCGCCACCGCCAACGAAGTGGCGCGATCCTGCAGCCAGGCGGCCGAGTCCGCCGACAGCGGCCAGCGCCAGGCCCGCGAAGGTCAGCAACAGATTGACGCGGCCGTCAGCAGTGTCGATCGCCTGAGCCAGGAAATCGAACAGTCGGCCCAGTCGATGCAACAGCTGGAGCGCGATAGCAACGATATCCAGTCGATCCTGGGGACCATTCGCTCGATCGCCGAGCAGACCAACCTGCTGGCGCTGAACGCGGCCATTGAAGCGGCGCGGGCCGGTGAACAGGGCCGTGGTTTTGCGGTGGTGGCCGATGAAGTGCGGGCGCTGGCCAAGCGTACGGCCGACTCTACCGCGGAAATCGACGGGCTACTGGGCAACCTGGCCAAGCGCACCAGCCAGGTGACTCAGCAGATGCATGCAAGCCTGGAGGTGTCCCAACAATCGGTGACGCGCATCGGCGAAGCGCGCAACAGTTTCGGGCAGATCCGCGAGTCGGTGGACGTGATCCGCGACATGAACACCCAGATTGCCACGGCGGCGGAGCAACAGCATCAGGTGGCCGAAGACATCAACCGGCACATCAGCCAGATCCATGGCGATGCGCAATTGGTGGCAGAACTGGCGAACTCGGCGCGACTGGATTCCCAGAGCCTGGCCGGGTTGTCGAATGAGCTGGATGGGTTGGTGCGCCGGTTCCGTACCTGATTCGCCATTCTCTCCGGCCACTTCGCGGCCAATCGCGAGCAGGCTCGCTCCCACAGGGTTTTGCACTGTCCTTGTGGGAGCGAGCCTGCTCGCGAAGACGCCGTCACTGCCTGAACAACTCTCCCGGTGTAAACCCGAACAGGCTCTTGAATGCTGCAATAAACGCCGACGTCGAGTCATACCCACAGGCCAGCGCGGCATTGGTCACGCTGTCCCCCTCCTCCAGCAGACTCAACGACGACAGCAGCCGCATACGCTGGCGCCAGCCACGAAAACTCAACCCGGTTTCACGCTGAAACAAGCGCATCAGGGTTTTCTCCGACGTACCCAGGCGCTCGGCCCATTCGTGCAAGGTCACATTACGCTCGGGATTTTCGATCAGTTCGTTGCACAACCCAGCAACCTTTCATGACGGGGCAACGGCAGGGAAAACCCGACTTCCGGCAACGTCGCCAACTGATCCAGCAACACACTCACCAGCCGCGCTTGCGGGCTGTCGCCCTGGGGATACTCCACGGGCAGCAGGCAAAAACTCTTGATCAGCTCCCGGGCGAGCGGCGTCACTTCCAGTACCCGGCAACGCCCGTCCGCCCACCCGCAATCTTCGCGACGCACATACAGGCTGCGCATCTCGGCGCGCATCGAGGTCACGACCTGATGATCAAGATCCGCCGGAATCCAGATCCCCCACTGTGGCGGTGCGAAGAAACTGCCCTCGGCGGTGTGCACACCGAGCACGCCACTGATGGCATAGGAAAACTGCACCCAGTCGTGACGATGGGACGGCGTCCACGACCCGGCATTGAGGCTCTCCACCCGGGCATACAGCGGACGCGGTAATGCGGTGAGGGGTGGAATGCTGCGTTCGAGGGAAACCTGTCCGTTAGTCGGCATTGCCTGGCCTTGTGTTGCGAGACGGCTGATGGGGCGACGTTAGGCCATGTCACCCATCTATTCAACACCGATATCCCCTGTGGGAGCGAGCCCGCTCGCGAAGCGATCTTTCAGCCACATCAATGTTGAATGTGCCGCCGCCTTCGCGAGCAGGCTCGCTCCCACAGGTTGTGATCCGCCATCAACGTTCGATGATGGCGGTAACCCCCTGACCGCCCGCGGCGCAGATTGAGATAAGCCCTCGCCCCTTCCCCGCGGCATCGAGCAACTTCGCCAGGTTGGCGACGATCCGCCCACCCGTGGCGGCAAACGGGTGCCCCGCCGCCAGCGAACTGCCTTTGACATTCAGCCGGCTGCGGTCGATCGAGCCCAGCGGCGCGTCGAGGCCCAGGCGGGTTTTGCAGTAGTCGGGATCTTCCCAGGCCTTCAAGGTGCAGAGCACTTGCGCGGCGAAGGCTTCATGGATTTCGTAGTAATCGAAGTCCTGCAGGGTCAGGCCATTGCGCGCCAGCAACCGCGGCACGGCATACACCGGCGCCATCAACAGGCCCTCGGCGCCGTTGACGAAATCCACCGCCGCTGCCTCGCCATCGCGCAGATAGGCAAGGATCGGCAAGCCACGGGCCTTCGCCCATTCCTCGCTGCCCAGCAGCACCAGCGAGGCACCATCGGTCAGTGGTGTGGAGTTGCCGGCAGTGAGGGTGCCCTTGGCGGTGTTGTCGAATGCCGTTTTCAGCGAGGCGAGTTTTTCCAGGGTCAGGTCCGGGCGCAAATTGTTGTCGCGGGTGAGGCCGAGAAATGGCGTCATCAAATCGTTTTGCCAACCTTCGGCGTAAGACGCGGCCAGTTTCTGATGACTCTCCAGCGTCAGCTGATCCTGCTCTTCACGAGGAATGCTCCAGGCCTGCGCCATCAACTCGCAATGCTCCCCCATGGACAAACCGGTGCGCGGCTCGCCATTGCGCGGGAACTCGGGGATCAGATGCCGGGGGCGCAACTGCAGGAAGGGTTTGAGTTTTTCAGCGGTCGTGTTGGCGCGATAGGCTTGCAGCAAAATCTTGCGCAACCCTTCGCTGACACTGATCGGCGCGTCCGAGGTGGTATCGACGCCACCGGCAATGGCGCAGTCGATCTGGCCCAGGGCAATTTTGTTCGCCACCAGCAGCGCTGCTTCCAGCCCGGTACCGCAAGCCTGCTGAATGTCATAGGCCGGCGTAGTGGGCGACAGCCGCGAGCCGAGCACACAATCGCGTGTCAGGTTCATGTCCCGCGGCAACTTGAGGACGGCCCCAGTGACCACTTCGCCAAGACGCAAGCCATGCAGATTGTAGCGTTCGATCAAGCCTTCAAGCACGGCGGTGAGCATGGCCGGGTTACTGGCGGTGGCGTACGGCCCGTTAGATCGAGCGAAGGGTATCCGGTTACCACCGATGATCGCGACGCGACGCAGCTGAGTCATGAAAAGCTTCCTATTCTGTGAAGGCCATTACCCGCAAGCGTAGGCCTTATCCGGTGAATCGAACGACTGATCGCCATTCATGGTCCACACTTTGAACCTCATCTGCTGGAGCGCGTTCCATGTCTGACCGCTATATCGACTTCGCCAATTCGTCCATCGGCCATCGACTGGTCGGGGCCTTGGGCCTGCCTTCGCCGGTACGCCTGGATCGCTGGCAAGCCGGGCGATTGCGCCCTGTCGAAGGCGCCTTGCTGATTGGCGGCGGACCGCTGGCGGAAAAGGTCAGCGCCTTTGCCAACCGCCTGACGGACGCGATCTATACCTACGGCACCGAGCCCTCGATGGCGACCGCGTGGATTCCCGGACACGGTCCGAAACTCAAGGCCGTGGTGTTCGATGCCAGTGATCTGGTGCAGACCGACCAGCTCAAGCAACTGCGCGAGTTCTTCCAGCCACTGATGAAAAATCTCGACCACAGTGCACACCTGGTGATTCTGGGACGTAAGCCACAGACCTTGAGCGACCCGTTCGCCGCCAGTACCCAGCGTGCCCTCGAAGGTTTCAGCCGCTCGCTGGCCAAGGAACTGCGCAGCGGTGGCACCTTGCAGCTGATCCATGTTGGCGAGGGTGCCGAGGATCAACTGGAAGGCCCGCTGCGGTTTTTCCTCTCACCGAAAAGCGCCTTTGTGTCCGGGCAAGTGATTGGCCTGGACGCCTGCGACACCCAAGTGACGGACTGGACGCGCCCGCTGGCCGGGCGCAAGGCTCTGATCACCGGCGCTGCGCGTGGCATCGGCGCCGCCATCGCCGAAACCCTGGCCCGTGACGGTGCCGAGGTCATCCTGCTCGACGTGCCCCCGGCCAGGACCGACCTCGACGCCCTTGCCGCACGCCTCGGCGGGCGTGGCATCACTCTCGACATCTGCGCCGAGAATGCCGCCACGGAGCTGGTTGAACAGTTGCCCGACGGCATCGACATCGTGGTGCACAACGCCGGCATCACCCGGGACAAAACTCTGGCCAACATGACCCCGGAGTTCTGGGACGCGGTGCTTGCCGTCAACCTCAACGCCCCGCAAGTGCTGACCAAAGCCCTGCTCGACAGCGGCACCCTGCGCGACAATGGCCGGGTGATTCTGCTTGCGTCGATCAGCGGCATCGCCGGCAATCGCGGACAAACCAATTATGCGGCGAGCAAGGCAGGCCTGATTGGCCTGGTACAGGCGTGGGCGCCGCTGTTGCATGAGCGGGGCATCAGCATCAATGCCGTGGCGCCGGGTTTTATCGAAACCCAGATGACCGCACACATTCCATTCGGCCTGCGCGAAGCCGGACGACGCATGAGCTCATTGGGCCAGGGCGGCCTGCCGCAAGACGTCGCCGAAGCGGTGGCCTGGCTCGCACAACCGGGCACAGGCGCATTCACCGGCCAGGCGTTGCGTGTCTGCGGGCAAAGCGTACTGGGGGCCTAGGCATGATCATCGACTGGCACACACTCGATCGCGAACCCAGCCTGTCGGGGCTGTACGTGCAGGCGGCAACGCGGCGCAAAATCACCGGCACCACCCTGCCCAATTCAGGTTTGCGCTGCTGGGTCGATGTCGATCCGACGCGCCTGGCGGCCTATCGCAAGGTCTGCGGCTTCGCCGACAACGGCCTGCTGCCACCCACCTATCCGCACATCCTCGCATTCGCCTTGCAGATGCAATTGCTCACCGCCCGGGACTTCCCGTTCCCGCTGCTGGGGCTGATTCACCTGAGCAATCGCATCCGCGTGCTGCGCCCCATGGGCGGGGTCCATCGAGTGCGGGCCAGCGTGTGCGTGGAGAACCTGCAACCCCATGCGAAGGGGGCGACGTTCGATCTGGTGACGACGCTGGATGATCAACTGGGACCGCTCTGGGAGGCGCAAAGCCAGATGCTGTGCCGAGGGGTGAAGCTTGAGGGCGAGCCCGTCGAGGAGGTATTGGCCTCGACGCTGGCACTGACGCAAGTCGCCCAATGGAAAGCGCCCGCGGAGATCGGCCGGCAGTACGCCAAGGTATCCGGCGACTACAACCCGATTCACCTGAGTGCGGCCAGCGCCAGAATGTTCGGTTTTCCATCGGCGATTGCCCATGGATTATGGAACAAGGCCCGCACCCTGGCCGCCCTCGCCGAGCATCTGCCGGCCGCGAACATCGAGATCGCGGTGCAATTCAAAAAGCCGGTGCGCCTGCCCAGCGAGGTGACATTACTGGCCAGCGCCGCAGGCTCCAGTGGGGACCTGCAACTGGTCGGGGCTGCCGATCTGGAGCATATGGTCGGACACTGGCAGCCGACCTGATTCTGGCGGATGTACCTCGATCCTGTAGGAGCTGCCGCAGACTGCGATTTTTGATCTTTCCGGGTTCAAAGCAAGATCAAAAGATCGCAGCCTGCGGCAGCTCCTACAGGGCAATGCGTTTACTCAGTTATTCGGAGCAACTCCGCCAGCTCAAGCAACGCATACTCCTCGTCATCGACCAGAAGCAGTTGTTGGCGCGGCAGTGCGGGAGCGTTCATAGGCACACCTGGAATGGACTAAGCGCTGACATTAGAACCCGTCTTGTGCATTAGCAAGTTACCGACGCCTTAACCACCTACTACCTATGGGACACCGGGTGTTGCATGGACGCAACATGATTCCCCTAAGCCAGCATCAGCATTGTCGGCATTCCCCGCTAAACAACTGTAAGAACGCATTAATACGAAGGTATTAATCGAGTTCATGACCAGGGCGCGGGAGGAAAATTGGGTAGCGGCTCGCACAATAGTCGTCTGGTAGGAGCTGCCGCAGGCTGCGATCTTTTGACGTTGATTCTCCAAGATCAAAAGATCGCAGCCTGCGGCAGCTCCTACAGATGAAGGGCGGAGATCATTGCGCCGTCAGCCGATGGCGCATTCCCAAATTATTCGGCGACAACGCCAACGCCAGCTGTGTGCGGTTATGCATATGCGTCAACCGCAGCACCTGTGACACGTACAACTTCACCGTGTTCTCGGTAATGCCCAACTCGCAGGCAATCTGAAAATTGGTCTGCCCCTTGCCCACCAACCGCGCCACATCCATCTGCCGTGGCGACAGCTGACTGAAAATGGCCGGGATTTCGGCCTGGTCGGGACCGCTCACAGAGCCGTCATCCGCACCCGCCGAAAACGGTGTGCGCCGAACCTTGTCCAAGTCTTGATACAAATCATCAAGCGACTCGGACAGGTACTGCAGCTTCTGATTCAGATGCCCCAACTGCAACGTCTTGTGCCGCTCCTGCAGTGCCACTTCCTGGCGTTGCACGCCTTCGAGCAATTCACCCAGATCAATCGGCTTCTGGTAGTAATCAGCAACGCCGGCGCGCAACGCCTTGATCACATCCTGTTTGTCCGCCTGCCCGGTGAGCATGATGGCTTCGAAGGCCCGGTGTTTGCCGGACAGGCGTTGCAGCTCCTGAACCATTTGAATGCCGTCCAGGCCAGGCATGTGCAAATCGCAGAGGACCAGGCCGATGTCCGTGTCTTGTTTGAAACGTTCGATCGCCTGATGGCTGGAATTGCAGGGAACGCAACGGTAGCCGTTGCTCTCAAGAAATTCGCAGAGTTCTGTAACGATCAGGGGCTGATCGTCGACCACAAGGACTTTTACTGCCGAAGTACGCTTGTTCACGTGCAACTCCCTGAAAGGCCAAGGACTGACCGTCCCATTACTGACAGCCTGAGGTTGTACAACCTCTGTATGAAAGTAGTCGCTCTTTGGCCGCTGTACAAAAACGGATGACTAGCCGAGCCAGGCAAATGTCAGCAACCGCCCCACCAACGAGAAGGGGGCAAGAGGTTGTTTCTTTGACAGACCGGGTTCCAGATAACGCAGACGATTTCTAAGCCCTTGACTGATATGAAGCCAGACTCTTGGCGCCAGCAGCAACCAACACACACTGGCCAGGCCGGCGCCGATAAATACGCCCAGCACATGCCGACCATCGGTCGCGAGCCCCAGGGCCAGCGCCTCGACACCCAGGGTCAGCGATTGACGATGTGCCGTTGCCGGGTATCTTGTGCTGCGCATAGGGTCAGCCAGATCAGCAGGACAAGCTTTTTCAGCGACGGGAGTTTTTATCGGTGGGGTGGATAGTTGGCCAGGATCTGCGTGACCGTTTCGTGTATGGCATTACTGCGATCCGTCGGATTCGGGGTGCGGCTGAGTATCTGCTCGTCACTGCCGCGCCATACCAGCTTGCCGTCCTTGCCGTCGAGCAGGTCGATCTGGATCGTCGCGACCTTGTAGGACACCAGGCGGGTTTCGTTGTACATGGGCGCGCCATAGTAGCCGTACCAAGGGTAACCCCAACCGCCGCCGTAGTTGGTTGTCACCTGTTGCTGGCGATCTTCGACAATCAGGTAAGCCTGCACACTCAAGTCCCCCCTGGCGCCAGCGCCCGCCTGGCGCAGGCCTCGCTGTTCGAGCTGCTCGACCACCGATTCGCGCACGCGCTGTTCGGTCAGGTCGCTCTTGATCCTGGGGTCATCGGGACGGTATTGCAGCGCAGGTTCTTTCCAGCTCCAGCTGTGATACGCGGCAAAATCGCGGCTGGCGTCGAAGTCATGATTGACCTGGTTGGCGGCGCAGGCACTGAGCAGCACGACCACTGCCAGTAAAGCGAGACGGCGGAACATGATGATTCTCCGGTAGAAGACATGAACCTGCGAAATGCTTCTTGACTACAGGAAGCTAACTAGGAGGATACGCCGACATTGCCTTTTCTACAGCCTCCCGTATGGCATCGACTCGTTCGCTCTGGCCTCCGCGGTTGCTGGTTTCGGCGCTGGAACTCCAGACCGGTTGACCGTCTTGCGCGTCGAACAGGTCGACGTGGACCACCACGACCTGTTCCTCATAAGTCCGAACAATCGGCGTGCTGCCGTACATGCCGTAACCCGGGCCATAACCATACCGGTCGTAGCCACCGTAACCGCCGTAGTACCCGTAATCGTCCCGGACCTGACGCAAGCGGGTTTCCAGACGCAGGTCAGCGCTGACGAACAGGTCCGCCGGCCGATTGTCATGCAGGGGCCGCAGGCCGCGCTGATCCAGCGCACTGCTGACGGCTTCGGCGACCTGCGCCGAGTCCGCCCACGCGGTACCCGGCGGCATTTGCCCGTTGAGCCAGGCCCAGCTGCGATAACGCCCGTAGTCTCGCGGTGGCGCCGGGTAGGCGCTGCGATCAAAGGTACTGGCTGCCTGAGGCGGCGCTGGCGGCAAGGGCTTGGAACTTGCCACGTACGGATTGCTGCCCTGGCAGGCCGCCAGGCCCAGGCAGATCAACAGCAACCCTGAACGACTTTTCATTTCGAACTCCGATCAGACCGGCCGGCAGATCCAGTGCAAATAACGCCCAAGCCCGGCAAAGCTTGGATGGCGACGATGGGCCAGCTCCATTTCGAGCAGGTCCGACAGATCGGCGCGGGCCTGGAACTCCACCGGCATGTAATCGTGAAAAACCCGCACGCCACTCTGGCTTTCGACCTGCCACAGCCCCTCAAGTTGCGCGGCCAACTCTCGTGGATCCAGCGGCTGTTGCGGGGTCAGGCTCTGCTTCTCGCCGGCCATGTCGTTCTTGCGCATCTTGCGGAAATGGCCCTTGAGCAAGTTGCGGTAAATCAGCGCATCGCGGTTGTAGAAGGCCAGGGATAGCCAGCCGTCGGCCTTGGTCAACTGATGCAGCACCGGCAGGATGGCGTGCGGCTCGGCCAGCCATTCCAGCACGGCATGACACAGCACCAGGTCGTAGGGTTCGGTGAGCTGACCGAGCAGTTCCTGCCAGGGTGCCTGGATAAAGGTCGCAGTCTGTCCCGCGTCGGCAAAGCGCTGGCGGGCGCCTTCGAGCATGGGTTCGGCGGGTTCGGCCAGGGTCACCTGATGGCCACGTTGGGCCAGCCACAACGACATGTGGCCAAGGCCGGCGCCGATATCCAGCACTCGCAGCGGCCGATCCGGCAGGGCTTCGGCCAGATCGGCCTGCAGCACCGCCAAGCGAATCGCGCCTTTGGCGCCGCCGTAGATTTTTTCGGCGAAACGCGTCGCCAGTTGATCGAAATGACGGTCGCTCATCAGCCGAACCTCCGCTCGCTGTCCGCCAACTTGCAGCGCACAACGTCATTCATGTCCAGCCCCAGTTCGCTGCACAGCAACAACAGATAGAGCACGATATCGCCGATTTCCTGCCCGGCATGGGCCAGCTTGTCTGCCGGCAGCTGCCGTGACTGGTCTTCGCTCAGCCACTGGAAAATCTCCACCAGCTCGGACATTTCGACACTCGCGGCCATGGCCAGGTTTTTCGGGCTGTGAAATTGCCGCCAGTCATTGCGATCACGGATGGCGTGCAGGCGTTCGGTCAGTTCAACAAGGTTCATCGGGCTCTCCTGAAGACGTATAGCTTCGGGGGGATGGCGGGGGAAGGCAAGAGACAAAGACTGGGTGGCTGGCATTGTCACTGTGGGAGCGAGCCGGCTCCGGGCGGCGTTCCGACGAAGGCGTCAGCACGTCCGGCATTGCTGTAGCTGATCCACCGCTTTCGCGAGCAGGCTCGCTCCCACAGGTACTGTGCAACACTCTATGCTTGTGGGGAACTCGGCACCGAGGTCGATAGCCCAAGACTCAAATCCGGCAACCACGCCTCTCTTTGATCAGGACGTTCATTCCATGCAGGTAGAAGGTTTTTTCGAATGGCTTGGCCAGGTCCTCGGTTCAGTCATCCGCTTCATCGTTGACGGCCTCAGCGGTCTGTTCCAGCTGGTGAGTCGCGCCAGCAGTCATTTTATCGAAGGCTTGTCCCAGGCACTGGGCATGGACACGTCGATCATCAGCATCATCACCCTGGTCGTCGGGTTGGTGTTGTTGTGGTCGGCGATCCGAGCCTTCATGAATGCGTCGATCATCATGGGGATCATCTGGTTGATGCTGGGGTTGTGGTTGCTCAGCTGGATCATGCACTGACACTTCCCACCTGGATCGCGGCAGAGTGCAAATGTGTCGCTACAATGCCTGCTCCCCCAAGGAGCCTGCATGTCCAACCTGATCGCCGACTGGCGCGACCGTCCAACCCATCGTCGGGTCTGGGCGCTGGCTGCGCCGATGATTCTCTCGAATATTTCCGTACCGCTGGTGGCGCTGGTTGACAGCACCGTCATCGGCCACCTGCCCCACGCCCATCAACTCGGGGCCGTGGCGGTCGGGGCCAGCCTCTATACCTTCCTCGCCTGGGCCATGGGTTTTCTGCGCATGGGCTCCACCGGTTTTGCCGCCCAGGCCGCGGGGCGCGGGGATGGCGCGGCGCTCCGGCAGATTCTGTTGCAGGGCCTGCTGCTGGCCATGGGACTGGCGGTGGTCCTGGGCACCGTGGGCGTTCCGTTGAGCGGGGTTGCGCTGCACTTCATGCAACCGTCGGCGGAACTGGACCAGATGACCCGCGAGTTTTTCCACACGCGCTTGTTCGGCCTACCGGCGGCCCTGGCCAGCTATGCGCTGGTCGGCTGGTTTCTCGGCACGCAGAACGCCCGCGCGCCGCTGGTGATCCTGCTGAGCACCAACCTGGTCAACATTGCCCTGAACCTGTGGTTTGTCCTTGGCCTGGAATGGGGGGTGGTGGGTGCGGCCCGGGCTTCGGTGATCGCCGAGTGGACCGGTGCGCTGATCGGCCTGTGGATGACCCGCCAGGCCCTGCGCGCCTATCCCGGCCATATCGCCTGGGCCGCCCTGGCGCTCTGGCAGAGTTGGCGACCGCTGTTGGCGGTCAACCGCGACATTTTCATCCGCAGCCTGGCGCTGCAATCGGTGTTTTTCCTGATCACCGTGCAAGGCGCCCGGCTGGGCGATGCGACCGTTGCCGCCAACGCCCTGCTGCTCAACGGCTTGCTGCTGACCGCCCACGCGCTCGACGGCCTGGCCCATGCCGTGGAAGCCCTGTGCGGACACGCCATCGGCGCTCGCGACCGCGATGCCTTGCGCCGCTCCCTGGTGGTGGCCTGCGGCTGGTCATTGATGGCGAGCCTGGGCTTTGCCGGCTTGTTTCTGTTTGCCGGACACCTGTTCATCCAGATGCAGACCGACATAACCAGCGTGCGCGACACCGCATTCCTGTACCTGCCCTACCTTGCCGTGCTGCCGTTGATCGCGGTCTGGAGCTACCTGCTCGACGGGCTGTTCATCGGCGCCACCCGCGCCAGGGAAATGCGCAATGGCATGCTGCTGACGGTGGCACTACTGGTGCCGTTCGCCTGGGCGCTGCAGGGATTGGGCAACCATGGCTTGTGGATAACCTTTCTGCTGTTCATGTTGCTGCGCAGCCTGACGCTCGGCTTGATTGCCTGGCGCCTGCGCCAGAACGATGGCTGGTTCGCCCGCGCTCACTGAGCCGGCGCTGTCTACAGCGCCAGTTCAGGGTGAGTCGCTCTGCCATTGGCTGCGCAAGCTTTCGAGGCGTTCCTGTTGGGTATCCCCCGATAATGGCTGTACCAGCCTGGCGTCGGGGTACTGCAAGCGTAGCCACATCCAGCCATCGAGCACCGGGCGTTCGCTGAAACCCAATGCCAGCCCCTCTTCCAGATGGCCCCACAGACGCGTGAAATCAGCCCCCGTGGATCGATTCCAGCGCCAGGCATGGTGCTCCAGCAAACAGGTCTGCAGTTTTTCCCGCTGCCGTGGGCTGAGATCCTCGTCGACCGCCAGAGGGCGCACGGCAAGCCCCGGGTTGAGCAACTGCTGCCAACCCTCACAGCCAACCGCGCGATCCGCCCAGGTTCCGCCGAACCAGCGCAACTGGCTGATCGGCCCCAACCAGCGGCTGAGCTCCTCGGCATCGCAGGCATCAAAAAAATAACTGGCGGTGTTCGGGTTGTAATAACTCAACAAGGCGCGGTGATGCAGGTTGAACGAGACGCTGAGCATGCGGCGCAGATGCGCCAGCAATGTCGACGCCGACGCCTCGCTGAACATCAGCAACCCGCGCCAGCGTTGCCCGTCGACGCGGTACAGATCGGCCAGGGCCGGGCAGGTCCGCAGGTCAATGAGTAGCGGCCCCTGCTCCTGCAATGCCTGCCACTCGGTGTCTTCGAACAACCAGAACCGACGGGCATGGGCAAACGTGTCTTGCAGGGTCACACCCGCCTGCGGTGCGCCCGGCATGTCCAGTAACAACCATTGCGGGACCGAATCGGGCGCCTGTGCCGCGCTCATGCCGCACCGCTCTGGCCAAGGCGCGTGGCCGTGCGGCAAATGCAGAGTGCTTGTGCGCAATGATTGAAACTGCCGCCACCGGGCAGCAGGCAGAGCAACATCAGGGGCTCGCCCGAACACAGCCACGGTTGGACACCGTCGAGAGGGCAATCTTCGAGAACCGTGGTGGCAGGATTCTGCACCTCGCCTGCTTTGACACCGGCGGGGCCGTGCAAAAACCCGGTAATCAACGGTCGGTCCGGATCACCTTCGATGAAGCTCACCACCAGCTCCGTGCCTTCAGCCAACCGGGGGCTGCCCGCAACGTTCAATGGCGCAGCCAATGGCAACCAGCAATGGCTGGGCGCCGCGCCCTCCCCTTGATAAAGCCAGTCAAACTGCACCGCCACTGGCCTGGATGGATCAGGTTGCGGCTCATCGAGATCGACAACCCATGCCCGTTGCAGGCTGTGCATCCTTGGCTTCACTGCCACATGAGGCGCTTCAAAGGGCAATACCCAGTGCTCCGCCCGCACTTTGTTGCTGTAGGTCTGACTCGCCCCCTGTGCGCCTTGATGCTCGATATGGGTCAATAGCCACAGATGATTCCATTCCGTAACCGGGTGCCCGGCCAGCGGCATGAACTGGCCGCTGCGCAGCGTTGTCAGGTCAGTGCCACACTCCACGCGCTGCGCCGCGCCATCGGCACAGCGCTTGACCTCGAAACGACGCACTGCCGGTCGCCCGCCCGCCGCACGGAAGACCGCCGCTTCAGCGATCTGAAAATTCCCCGGCCCCTCGCTGAACACCACGCAATGCCCGTCAGCTCGGTGCTCGAAGTGATAGTGCAGCCGCTCCTGGGCGCACAAGCGCTGAAGAAACTGCAGGTCCGATTCCCGGTACTGCGTGCAGAAATCACGGGGTCGGTAATCGCCAGCCAGTTCAAAGCGCCGATCCTGATCGACAATGCCGTGCTCCCTGAGCACCTGATCAAGTATTTGCGGCACCGAACGTCCGCCGAAAATGCGCTGGCTGAAACGCTGGGCGAGACAGGCGAGTTTCGGCCCCAGCCGAACCTGACAGAGCCTGATCCCCAAGCCGTGGTCACGCTGGACCAGTTCATGCAATTGTCCATGAATGCCGTTTCCCGCCGGCCCGAATAGCAAGGTGGCCGAACGGTACAGCAAGCTGGCGAGGTCGAGTGTCGGGTCTTCGATCAGCAGGTCCACGTCGAACACGAAAGGCTCGCTGATGGATTCTCTACCGGCAAAGGACAGAACCTCGAAGGCATTGGACAGACCTGCTACGTCCAGACGAAATGACGGCTCGTTGACTGGATCGACCATGGGCGTTTCTCTACAGGAGGGACAGCCGGGGATTCTCGCCGAGAGACATGGCCGAGTAGAGAGGCGAAGTACAACTTAGGAAAAGACCTACGCGAAAAGAGGACGAAATCCCTTGGACGGCCGAGATGCGGTCCTTTTCGCTGGAAAAAAGAGAATTGTCGCACCAGGTCATCTGAAATTTCCGCAGCAAACGGTACATTTTCAGACAACCTGATGAGAGCAGTGCTTACCTCAGGAAGACAGGTAAGAGGAACGGGTCAGGCCCAGACGCAGGGCATCGAGGAACTGGGTGCGCTCGCTGGCACTGATGCGGGCATTGGCGCACTTGTCGCGGTAGTGAGTCATCAGCTCTTCCGGCGACAGATGCACGTAACGCAGCATGTCTTCGATAGTGTCGTGGGTCTCGATACCTGCGTGGTACACGCTGCCGTCGGCGTTCTGATAGATGTTCACCGAGTCGGTGTCACCGAACAGGTTGTGCATGTCGCCGAGAATTTCCTGGTAGGCGCCGACCAGGAACACGCCCAGCAGGTAGTCCTCACCTTCGTTCAGGGCGTGCACCGGCAGGCTGGTTTCAATGCTCTGCTCGTCGACGTACTGGTTGATCTTGCCGTCGGAATCGCAGGTCAGGTCCTGCAGTACCGCGCGACGCAGGGGCTCTTCGTCCAGGCGGTGCAGCGGGATGATCGGCAGTACCTGGTCGATGGCCCAGGTGTCCGGCAGGCTCTGGAATACCGAGAAGTTGCAGATGTACTTGTCGGCCAGCTTGTCGTTGAGCTCGTCGAGCACCTGGCGATGGGAACGCTGACGTGCCTTCAACGAGTTGTGCAGGCGACGGCATACGGCGAAGTAGCATTGCTCGGCCAGGGCTTTTTCGGCCAGGGTCAGTTTGCCGTCAGCGTACTGGGCGGCGACATCGCTCATGTAGTGCGTGGCGCGCCAGTAGGTTTCGGTGACCATCTCGATGTCGGTCGGGCCCAGCAGGTCCACCAGCCACTGCACGGTTTCCGGCAGCGCTTCCTTGTTCTCGATCTGTGGCACGTCGTCGTTGTGTTTCTCGACGTCGGTTACCTGGATCACCAGCATGGCGTGGTGGGCGGTCAGGGAGCGGCCGCTTTCGGAGAAGATGTTCGGGTGCGGCAGGCTCTGCGCGTCGCAGAATTCCTTGAGCATCCCGACCACGACACCGGCGTAATCGTCCATGTCGTAGTTGATCGAGCTGGCGTTACGCGAGTGCGTACCGTCGTAGTCCACGCCCAGGCCACCGCCGACGTCGATGTGATCCACGGGCAAGCCGAGGTTGCGCAACTCGCCGTAGTAACGGATCGCTTCCTTGAAGCCATGCTGGTAGTCAGCCAGGTTGGCGATCTGCGAACCCATGTGGAAGTGCAACAGGCGGATGCCCTGGTCCAGGCCCGCCGCGCGGAAACGCTCGACCACCGACAGCAATTGCGCCGCCGACAGGCCGAACTTGGATTTCTCGCCACCGGTGTCTGCCCACTTGGACGAGGCCAGGGAAGACAGGCGCACCCGCAGGCCGACCTGTGGCTTGACCTTGAGCGAGGCGGCTTCTTCGATCACCAGGCCGACTTCGGATTCTTTCTCGATCACGATGAACACGTTGTGGCCAAGCTTCTGGCCCATCAGCGCCAGACGGATGAACTCGCGGTCCTTGTAGCCGTTGCAGACGATGGTGCCGCCCTTCGGCGCCAGCGCCAGCACCGCCAGCAGCTCTGGCTTGGAGCCGGCTTCCAGGCCAATGGAGACGTTCTGGGTGGCAATGATGTTCTCGATCACCGCTTCTTGCTGGTTCACTTTGATCGGGTACAGCGCGGTGTACTTGCTCTGATATTCCAGGCGCTCGATGTTGGCGTCGAACGCACCGGTCAGCTGACGCACGCGGTCTTGCAGGATGTCCGGGAAACGAACCAGCAATGGCAAGGACAGGCCGCTCTTGCGCAACTGGTCGACTTGCTCGAACAGATCGATCGGTGAACTGCTCGGACCGTTGGGACGAACTTCGACGCGACCGGCGTCATTGATCGCGAAATACCCGGCCCCCCAATGGCGAATCCCGTAAACACTGCGGCTGTCCGCAACTGTCCATTGGCTGCCATCGTCTTTGCGTGTGCGTCGTACGGACATTGAAGTCCCCTATAAAGAAGTCATAGTGCGTCGCCTGGATGCAGGCCGGCGCAGTCTAAAGAATGATAATGACGGTTCGTCAACGAAGGGATAGACCTCGCCGACCGCAGTGAGTTTAGAAACCGGTCATGAACAGGCTCTGTGAAAACCATGGTGACGACGCCAGGCCTGCTGGTAGGCAGGTCTGGATCATGCCGCAGGTGGTTTTCACAGAGGCTGCTAGCCGCCGGACTTCTTCGCCTTGAAACCGTGCTTGATCAGTTCAGCCAAGAGTAGCTCGACATGATCGCCCTGGATTTCAATGATCCCGTCTTTCAACGCCCCACCGGTACCACAGCGTTTTTTCAACGTTGTAGCCAGCTCCTTGAGTGCGTCTTCGGCCAAGGGCACGCCGGTGATGGTGGTCACCGTCTTGCCGCCACGGCCCTTGTTTTCGCGACGCACGCGAGCGATGCCGTCGCCGGCCGGGATAACGGTCTGTTTGCAGATGCAGGCGTCCACCGGTTTACTGCATTCCGGGCAATGACGACCTGCGTCGGTGGAAAATACCAGGCCACCAAGGGCGGCGAAGGATGCGGCTTTTTTGGCCACCGGCAATCCTCTTGGGAGGACAAAGACTGGTCGCGGCAACCTGGGCAGGTGCCATCGACCGCGAAGCCCCACTCAGGCAGGGGCAGCGCTACTGAAACGGTACAACATTCATTTCACTGTAGGAGCGAGCATGCTCGCGATGGACGTCAACGATGACGCGGGGCATCAGGCGGCCCGTGTCGATCTTGCGTTTTTCGCGAGCATGCTCGCTCCTACAGGAACAGCAATGCCGTTACAGTTTGAAAAGGTCGCGCAGTGTAACGGCAAAAACGCCGATTGCTAAGAGCCAATCGGCGCCAATTCATACCTCTTTTGCGACGTCTTCGCCGCGGGCACGAAGATAACGCTTCAATGCCGCCAAAGAGTCCGGGCAGTAAGGCTTTTGCTCGATATCCCGGAGCACTTCCTCAATGGGTATGAAGCGCGCTTCCAGCACCTCTTCCGGCTGCAGGATCAGCGGGCCGTCCCACACCGCCGAAAACGCCGAACACCAGAGGCGATTGCCGGTGTCCTCGAAGAAAAAGTGGTCATGAACGGTCAACTCCACCCCGCTCACCCCCAGCTCCTCTTCCAGCTCACGGGCGGCCGACTCGGCATAGGTTTCGCTGGCAAGCACCATGCCGCCCGCCGCCACGTCCCAATAACCCGGATAGATCGCCTTGCTCAGGGTGCGCCGGTGTACGCAAAGCTCACCGGCGGAATTGAACAACATAATGTAGGTACCGCGCCCGATCAGCCCGCGCTCGCGCAAGTCGGATCGGACCAGGGCGCCGAGCAAATTGTCCTGCTCGTCGACCCAGGCGATCTGTTCGGCATCCGAGGCCGCCCGATGGGCGGCTTCGCGCAGGTTATCGATGGAGCTATCGGCCATGGTTCAGCCCTGATTCAGCAATTGACGCAAATCGATCACGGCGGCGTTGGCCCGGGAGATGTAGTTGGCCATCACCAGCGAGTGGTTGGCCAGCACGCCGAAACCGCTGCCATTGAGGATCATCGGGCTCCAGACCGCTTCCTGCGACGCTTCCAGTTCACGAATGATCTGGCGCACGCTGACCGTGGCGTTCTTCTTGGCCAGCACATCGGCGAAGTCCACTTCGATGGCGCGCAGCAAATGCGACAACGCCCA
The DNA here is from genome assembly GCF_059716155.1 of Pseudomonas sp. LBUM1649. Classification (NCBI taxonomy): domain Bacteria; kingdom Pseudomonadati; phylum Pseudomonadota; class Gammaproteobacteria; order Pseudomonadales; family Pseudomonadaceae; genus Pseudomonas; species Pseudomonas sp. LBUM1649. The sequence continues at coordinate 686,764 of NZ_CP166807.1, read as the reverse complement.
GGCCTGGCCTCGGGCTTCGTAGAACACATTGTCGATCTGCAGCCATGGGGTTTCGACGATCTCTTCATCGACCTGCGGCACCTGCCCGGGGGCCACCACTTCGGTTTTCAGCGCAGTGTTGAGCTTGACCCGGCCAACGCTGGCCGACAGTCGTTGTGACAGCGAACCCAGACGGGTACCGACATCACCCAGCCAGTTGTTCAGGTTATCGGCACGGGCAAAGAACAGCGCGCTCTTCTGGTTCGGGTCGGACAGGCGAGTCTGATAGCGGGTCAGGGAGTTGATGCCTTCCTGGAACTCAGACTCACTGGAGGGCAGCACCCAGCTCTTATTGTCGAAGTTGAAGCGCGGCTCGGCCTTGGCCAGGTCTGCGTCTTCGGTGGACTGCGATTGCGAGCGGGCGAAGTCTTTACGCAGCGCACGGCTCAGATCGCGCACCTGCACCAGCACGCCATATTCCCAGCTCGGCATGTTGTCCATCCACAGGCCAGGCGGCAGGCGGTCGTTGGAAATATAGCCGCCGGGCTTGTTCAGCAAGGTACCGGCGACACTCTTGAGGGTTTCCACCGTGGTGTAGCCGACCACCATCTGCTTGCCGTCCCGTTCGGCGGCCAGCTGCGCATTCTGCTGCACCGGAAACAGATCAGGTTCCGCGCTCCAGTACCAACCCAGAGCAATCGTCACCAGCAGGTAGAGGCCAATCAGCGTGGCCAACGCCCGGCTGAACACCAGGCCGCCCAGATAACTGCGGGTAGCCGACTTCGGTTCAGCGGCACGTTCAGGCGCGCTACCGGCGCGGTTCTTCCAGTCCAGCATGGCGATATCCTTTCAATTACTTGAGTTCATCGATTCGACCACAACCATACAACAACGTGCCTTTGCCCGGCACCCGCCGTTCGCTTTACAGCGAAATTTATCCATTACCTCTAAGGGAATCCCTTACCCCGCCAAGGCTGAAAATAGGTTGGTGCCGCAGATTATTAACCTACAACACTCATGTAACGGAAAAGAGATGCTAGCATAGAGCCACCAGTCGACCTCAGCGTACCCCCTAACCAGTAGTCAGGATATGACCGAGCCAGAAGACCCCAGCCGCGAGCGCCTCAAGCACCACTTTGCCCAGCGGGTAATTCATCAAGCACGTCAGGTTCTTGAGATATGGCAGCGCCTGCAGCGCACTGAATGGTCGACCCAGGAACTGGCGGAACTGAGCGAGGCCAACCTGCGCCTGCTGCGTTTCGCCGAACGCTTTGAACAACCGGAACACACGCAACTGGCGCGTCACATCGGCCAGTCCCTGGAGGCCGTCGACGCCAATCGCGGACGCCTCAGCAGCGGCCTCATCAGCGACCTCAACCGGTTGATGCAACGCCTGTCCCGCACCGGCCTGCGCCATGGCGATCAGCTCGACCAAACGTTCCTGCCGCCCTTGCGCAAACCGATCTATGTGATGCTGCAGGAGCATGACCGTGCCGAGCGACTGGCCAAGCAGCTGGAGTTTTTCGGGCTCAGCGCCCAGGCCCTGGAGAGTGTGCCGGCATTCCGCTCCTCAATGGTCGAGCGCCTGCCGGCAGCCATCGTCATGGACGTGGACTTCTGCGGCCCTGGCGTCGGCTTGAAACTGGCAGCCGAAGCCCAGGAAGGTCTCGACCAGCGTTTGCCGCTGCTGTTTTTCAGCCTGCATGAAACCGACACCCCGACCCGCCTCGCCGCCGTGCGCGCCGGCGGCCAGGAATTCCTCACCGGCACCCTTGAAGCGTCGAACCTGCTGGAAAAAATCGAAGTCCTGACCTGCGTCGCCCAGTACGAGCCCTATAAAGTGCTGGTCATTGACGACTCGCGCGCCCAGGCCTTGCACACCGAGCGCCTGCTCAACAGCGCGGGGATCATTACCCGGACCCTGATCGAGCCGATCCAGGCCATGGCCGAGCTGGCGGACTTTCAACCGGACCTGATTATCCTCGACATGTACATGCCGGCCTGCACCGGTACGGAACTGGCCAAGGTGATCCGTCATAACGACCGCTATGTCAGCGTGCCGATCATTTACCTGTCAGCCGAGGACGACCTCGACAAGCAACTCGACGCCATGAGCGAGGGCGGCGACGACTTCCTGACCAAACCCATCAAGCCCCGGCACCTGATCACCACCGTACGCAACAGGGCGGCACGGGCACGCAACCTCAAGGCGCGAATGGTGCGCGACAGCCTCACCGGCCTGTACAACCACACGCACATCCTGCAATTGCTCGAAGACTGCAGCTTTCGCGCTCGCCGCGAGGGCAAGCCGCTGAGCTTTGCGATGCTCGACATCGACCACTTCAAGCGCGTCAACGACATCCACGGCCACCCCATGGGCGACCGGGTGATCAAGAGCCTGGCGCTGTTCCTCAAGCAGCGTTTGCGCAAGACCGATTTCATCGGCCGCTACGGAGGCGAAGAGTTCGCCATTGTCATGCCCGACACCGACCTCGAAGCGGCTGTCAAGGTGCTCGATGAAATCCGCCAGCGTTTTGCCGAGATTCATTATCCCGCGCAGCCCCAGGATCTCTGGTGCACGTTCAGCGCCGGGGTGGTGGACCTCTGCGAACACTCCGACAGCCTGTTGATGGCCAGCCAGGCGGACGAGGCGCTGTACCGTGCCAAAGGCGCGGGACGCAATCGGGTGCAGGCCGCCCGGACATCAAAGCAAAGTGCCACTTTTTCATCTGAAGAGACCGATACAGTCATAACCCTGTAACAGAAACGCAATAACTTCAGGCACTTACCATTCTTCCGTTGGTAGTCCGTGATGCGCCTGAAACTGCTGACCAATCTCAATACCCTTCTTTTAGTTGCCGTGTGCGTGGCCCTTGGCGCCACACTCTGGTGGTCGCAAAAAGCCCTCGAACGCCCCTATCTGTTAATGGAGCGCTATCTGGGGTTGTCCCAGCAGTTCCAGAATGACGTGGCGCGCAACATCGAGGATTACCTCGCCAGCGGCGATGCGCTACGCTTGAGCAGCGCCAGCCAGGCCATCGACAAACTGCACAAGGAACTCGGCGAGTTGCCACCGGCCCTGGCTGAAACCTTGCGCCCGAGCCTGACGAACCTGGACGAATTCAGCAAAACCGATCTGCTGGCCGCCGGCAAACTCGCGGGCGACCCACAGGCCCTGCTCCTGCAAGCCGAACGAGAGCTGGGCGCCAGCCTTGATCAACTCAGCCAGTACGCCAGTGGCAACGCGAGCTACCTGACCCCGCTACTCACCGCCTCCCAGCACCTGGGCAAGCTGTCACTGGCCCGGGACAAACTGGTCAGCAGCGGCCGCAGCGAACTGGCCGCCGATGTCGAGCGCGAAGTCACCAATATCCGCAGCCAGGCCGAACAGCTGGAAGCTCTGCCGTTATTGGGCGTGGCGGCCAGCGGTGAATCGAACACAGATGATTTCGCCGCGATGATGGGCCTGGAGAACACCGAGAAAGCCGCCGCCGAAGATGCCGGCGTCGGTTTCAAGCGTGAGCTCAACAGCCTGCTCGGCCGCTACCCGGCGGAGCTGGCGCGCACTCGCGAGCAAATCCACAAACGCGCCGAACTCAGTGCCGCGACGCACCTGAAAATCGCCGCCGTGCAACAAGCCATCGCCGGACTGGAACCGGTAGTCCGCGCCCAGCACGGGCAGATCCAGAGTGAAGTCCGAATGATGCAAGGGCTGATGATCGGCTTGATTCTGTTGATCGCCCTGCTGATCGACACCCTGCAACGACGCCTGGCCCGGACCCTGACCAACCTCGCTCCGGCCTTGTCGACCTGGGCAGAAGGCGACTTCAGCCGGGACATCCAACTGGGCAACACCAACCGCGAACTGCATGATATCGAAGCCTCGCTCAACCGCTTGCGCGCCTATCTGGTGGACCTGGTGGGGACCATTCGCCTCAATGCCGAACAGGTCGCCGGCAGCAGTCGAACCCTGGCCGAGCTGAGCAATGACCTGCACAGCGGCGCCGAACACCAGGCCGGTGACACGGCAATGATCCGCGACTCCCTCGGCGAACTGGAAGCGACCATCCAGCAAGTCGCTGGCGACGCCAGCCAGGCCGCCGACGCCAGTCGCCATGCCGGCCAGGCGGTCGAACACGGCCAGAGAGTCATTGGCCTGAGTCTTACCGGCCTGCATGCGCTGGTGGGAGAAGTGCAAGGCAATGCGCAGATGATCGAGCACCTGGCCGAAGAGTCGGCGACCATCGGTGGCGTGCTGACGGTGATCCGCTCGATTGCCGACCAGACGAACCTGCTGGCCTTGAACGCCGCCATCGAAGCGGCTCGGGCCGGGGAAATGGGCCGCGGCTTTGCCGTAGTGGCCGAAGAAGTGCGCTCGCTGGCACAACGCACCGCCGGGGCCACGGCCGAGATCCAGACCCTGATCGCCGGCCTGCAAACCGCGGCGCGCCAGTCGGTCGAAGGCATGCGCGCCCAAGTCGAACACGCCGAAGCCACCGCCAACCAGGCGCAGGCGGCGGACGGTGCGCTGGATAAAATCGTCGGAGCGATCCAGACCATTTCCGACACCGCGGTACGCATCGCCGATGTCACCGCCCAGCAGAGCGGCGCCGTGAGTGAAATCCGCGATCACAGTGAGCGTATTCACCAGCTGGGTGGGGATAACTTGCTGCGTATCGGCCAGGGGCGTGAGCAAGGGGAGAATTTGTTGGTGTTGGGCGGGAGACTGCATACCGCCGTCCAGGCCTTCCGCGTCTGACCGCCCCCCTCTGAGCATTCCCACGCTCTGCGTGGGAATGCAGCCCGGGACGCTCCGCGTCCCAAAAGCGGACGCAGAGCGTCCATTGAGGCATTCCCACGCAGAGCGTGGGAACGATCACCCTATCTCGCGCACTCGGCTATCATCCCCCCAATTCCGATACGCGAGATCGCCATGCGCCGTTTGCTTTGCCTGCTGCTTTTAGTACTCGCCCTGCCGGCCACCGCCGCCGGGTTGCTGGAGAGTCGCCCCAGTTCGACCCTGGGCTCGATCAACAACAGCGCCGACTTCCTGCCGGTGCGCGAAGCCTTTCAGTTGAGCCTGGTAGAAAGCACGCCGCAATCGATCAAACTGCGCTTCGTCGCCGCCGAGGGTTATTACCTTTACCGGCATCGCTTGCAGTTCCGCGCCGATCCGGCCGACGTCACCCTCGGCCCGGCGCAATTGCCCAAGGGCGAACAAAAGCACGATGAGTACTTCGGCGATGTCGAGGTTTACCACGGCGTGCTCGATGTAGAACTGCCGCGCACCGATCAACGCGCCTTCACGCTGGTCGTGACCTACCAGGGCTGCGCCGACAAAGGCCTGTGCTATCCACCGGAAACCGAGCGCCTGGGCATCGATAGCAACGGCCCGACGACAACCCATGCCTGGAACTGGCGCGAACTGGTGCTGTTTTTCCTCGCCGGCCTGGGCCTGACCTTCACCCCGTGCGTGCTGCCAATGTTGCCGATCCTTTCCGGCGTGGTGTTGCGAGGCCAGGTCGGCGGCTGGCGTGGTTTCAATCTTTCGTTGGCCTATGTGCTGCCGATGGCCGCCTGTTTCGCATTGCTGGGCGCGTTAATGGGCCTGTTCGGCGCCCAACTCAATCTGCAGGCGCGCCTGCAATCGGCCTGGGTGCTGGTGCCGTTCGCGATGTTTTTTGCGTTGTTTGCCCTGGCGATGTTTGGCGTCTTCGAACTCAAATTGCCGCACGCCATCAGCAGTCGGCTGGACCGCATTGCCGGCCGCACCCATGGCGGCTCGCTGTGGGGCGCCGCGGTATTGGGCGTGGTTTCCAGCCTGCTGGTTTCGCCCTGCGTCTCGGCACCGCTGGCCGGTGCTCTGCTGTACATCAGCGCCAGCGGCGATGCACTGGGCGGTGGCCTGAAACTGTTCATGCTCGGCCTGGGCATGGGTGCACCGCTGTTACTGGTGGCCACCGGCGGTGCCGCCTGGTTGCCGAAAAGCGGACCGTGGCTGATCTACGTGAAAAACGCGATTGGCGTGTTGTTGCTGGGCTTGGCGATCGCCTTGCTCAGCCGGGTGCTGCCGGGGCAGATCACCTTGCTGCTGATCGGCCTGCTGACCGCTGGCGTCGGCTTGTTCCTGGGAGCACTGGAGTTCGTCTACAAACCGCCGCGAAAACGCCTGGGCCAATTGGTCGGGATGTTCCTGCTGTTTTATGCGCTGGCCTGTTGGTACGGCGCATTCAGCGGCCAGACCGATCCGTTCAACCCGATCGGTCAGCCGCCCATGGTGGCGGGCAACAAGCCAACGCAAAACCCCAGCGCCTGGCAAATCGTCAGCACCCCGGCAGACCTCGACCGTGTGCTCGCCGAAGCCCGGGCGTCCGGCACCCCGCTGTTGCTCGACTGGTACGCCGACTGGTGCATCAGCTGCAAAGTCATCGAACACCAAGTGCTTGACGCAGCAATCGTCGTCGAACGCCTCAAGGGCTATCGGCTGATCCGCTTCGACATCACCGCCAGTAACGCCGAACAACGCGCCCTACTCGACCGCTACAGACTGTTTGGCCCTCCAGCATTGATGTTTTTCGGCAAGGACGGCGTCGAACGCGTCGATTTGCGGGTCATTGGCGAGATCAATGCCAAGGACTTCGCCGAACGTGTCGACAAAGCGAATGACCGGATTTAATCAGGCGGTCATATATTTCGCGCAAACATCGGTCATCGTGCTGGCTATTGCAGAGAACTGGACAGTCACAAAGGCTTTGCGGCATAGTCGCCGGGTTCTGACAAATGCACACGGATAACCAAGGAACAGCCGATGGCAACGCTACTCGTATTGCATGGACCCAACCTGAACTTGCTCGGCACCCGCGAACCGGGCACCTATGGCGCCACGACGCTGGCGCAGATCAACCAGGACCTGGAACGCCGCGCCCGTGAAGCCGGCCACCATTTGCTGCACCTGCAAAGCAATGCCGAGTACGAATTGATCGACCGCATCCATGCCGCCCGCAGCGAAGGCGTGGACTTCATTCTGATCAACCCAGCAGCTTTTACGCATACAAGTGTCGCATTACGTGACGCGCTGCTGGCGGTGAGCATCCCATTCATCGAAGTGCATTTGTCTAACGTGCACAAACGCGAACCTTTCCGCCATCACTCTTACTTCTCCGACGTAGCGGTGGGAGTGATCTGCGGCCTTGGCGCCAGCGGTTACCGACTGGCCCTGGAGGCCGCCCTAGAGCAGCTTGAAACACAGGCAACAGCTTGAACAACAAGCGTTAAACGCCCCTGACCGACCCTTGGGAGTTGATGATTCATGGATATCCGTAAAGTTAAGAAACTGATCGAATTGCTGGAAGAGTCCGGCATCGACGAGCTCGAGATCAAGGAAGGCGAAGAGTCCGTACGCATCAGCCGTCATAGCAAGACCCCGGCTCAGCAGTACTACGCACCGGCTCCTATGCCTGCTCCGGCTGCCGCGCCTGTCGCTGCCGCCGCTCCGGCTGCCGCTGCTGCACCTGCCGCTCCGGCCGCCCCCGTGCTGAACGGCACCGTTGCCCGTTCGCCGATGGTCGGTACGTTCTATCGCAAGTCTTCGCCAGCCTCGCCGTCCTTCGTGGAAGTCGGCCAGACCGTGAAGAAAGGCGACACCCTGTGCATCGTTGAAGCCATGAAGATGATGAACCACATCGAAGCTGAAACCAGCGGTGTGATCGAATCCATCCTCGTCGAAGACGGCCAGCCGGTTGAGTACGACCAACCGCTGTTCACCATCGTTTGAACCGCGGAGAGCCTTTGATGACTGCGAAGTTGGAAAAAGTTCTGATCGCTAACCGCGGTGAGATCGCCCTGCGGATTCTGCGTGCCTGCAAAGAGATGGGCATCAAGACCGTCGCCGTTTACTCCAAGGCTGACAAGGAGCTGATGCACCTGGGTCTGGCAGACGAGTCCGTCTGCATCGGTCCGGCATCCGCTGCCCAGTCCTACCTGCACATCCCGGCCATCATCGCGGCCGCTGAAGTGACTGGCGCTACCGCCATTCACCCAGGCTACGGTTTCCTCGCGGAAAACGCCGACTTCGCCGAACAGGTCGAAAACTCCGGCTTCGCCTTCATCGGCCCGAAAGCCGAAACCATTCGCCTGATGGGTGACAAGGTATCGGCCAAGCACGCGATGATCGAAGCGGGCGTGCCAACCGTTCCGGGCTCCGACGGCCCACTGCCGGAAGACGAAGAAACGGCGCTGCGCATCGGTCGTGAAGTCGGCTATCCGGTGATCATCAAAGCTGCTGGCGGCGGCGGTGGTCGCGGCATGCGCGTGGTACATAAAGAAGAAGACCTGATCTCCTTCGCCAAACTGACCCGCACCGAAGCAGGCGCGGCGTTCGGCAACCCGATGGTCTATCTGGAAAAATTCCTGACCAACCCGCGCCACGTGGAAGTCCAGGTACTGTCCGATGGCCAGGGCCAAGCTATCCATCTGGGCGACCGCGACTGCTCGCTGCAACGCCGTCACCAGAAAGTTCTCGAAGAAGCGCCGGCACCGGGCATCGACGAGAACGCACGTGAGGAAGTACTCGCACGCTGCGTCAAGGCTTGCATCGATATCGGTTACCGCGGCGCAGGCACTTTCGAGTTCCTGTACGAGAACGGTCGCTTCTACTTCATCGAGATGAACACTCGTGTCCAGGTAGAGCACCCGGTTTCGGAAATGGTCACCGGCATCGACATCGTCAAGGAGATGCTCAGCATCGCCGCCGGCAACAAGCTGTCGTTCACCCAGGATGACGTAGTCATCCGCGGTCACGCGCTGGAATGCCGGATCAACGCCGAAGACCCGAAAACCTTCATGCCAAGCCCAGGCACGGTCAAGCATTTCCACGCTCCAGGCGGCAACGGCGTTCGCGTCGATTCGCACCTGTACAGTGGTTATGCCGTTCCGCCGAACTACGATTCGTTGATCGGCAAGCTGATCACCTACGGCGCAACCCGTGACGAAGCCATGGCGCGCATGCGCAATGCGCTGGACGAGATCGTGGTCGACGGGATCAAGACCAACATCCCGCTGCACCGTGATCTGACTCGCGATGAAGGCTTCTGCAAAGGGGGCGTGAACATTCACTACCTCGAGCACAAGCTGGCTGGCGAGAAGCACTAAGCTTCGACCCGATCAACAAAGCCGCCTTCGGGCGGCTTTGTTGTTTCTGGGCATGTCTTGCGAACCACAACACATTCCCTGTGGGAGCGAGCCTGCTCGCGAAGAGGCCAGCACATTCAACATCAATGTTGACTGATACACCGTCTTCGCGAGCAGACTCGCTCCCACAAGGAACTGTGCGCTGAGCATAAGGCCAAGCCACTCCCACAAAACCTTCGCGCTCGCGTAAACTTGCGCGCTTCTCGCAGCCCGCTAGGCTGCAATCAATATTTTTCAAAGGTGCCCGCCATGCCTTGGCTGCAAGTCCGCCTCGCCATCAGCCCAGAACAAGCCGAAACCTACGAAGACGCTTTCCTTGAAGTGGGCGCCGTGTCGGTGACCTTCATGGACGCCGAAGATCAGCCGATCTTCGAGCCCGAACTCAATACCACACCACTGTGGTCCCACACTCACCTGCTGGCGCTGTTCGAAGGTGGCACCGAGCCAGGCCCGGTACTGGCCCACCTTGAGTTGCTGACCGGCAGCCCGCTGCCCGAGCATCACAGCGAAGTGATCGAAGATCAGGACTGGGAACGCAGCTGGATGGACAACTTCCAGCCCATGCGTTTCGGTCAGCGCCTGTGGATTGTGCCGAGCTGGCACGCAGCTCCCGAGCCAGACGCCGTGAACCTGCTGCTGGATCCGGGCCTGGCTTTCGGCACCGGCACTCACCCGACCACCGCGCTGTGCCTGGAATGGCTCGACGGCCAGGACCTGAAGGACTGCAACGTACTGGACTTCGGCTGCGGTTCGGGGATTCTGGCGATTGCCGCGCTGCTGTTGGGCGCCAAACAGGCCGTGGGCACCGACATCGACGTGCAGGCACTGGAAGCCTCCCGTGATAACGCCGGGCGCAACGGCATCGCCGACGAACTGTTCCCGCTGTACCTGCCGGAAGATCTGCCGCAGGTTCAGGCCGATGTGCTGGTGGCCAACATCCTCGCCGGCCCGCTGGTCTCCCTGGCACCGCAACTGTCCGGCCTGGTCAAGTCCGGCGGTCGCCTGGCGCTGTCGGGCATCCTCGCCGAGCAAGGTGATGAAGTGGCCGCAGCCTATGCCAAAGACTTCGATCTGGACCCGATCGCCAATCGCGATGGCTGGGTGCGCATCACTGGCCGTCGGCGCTAGAATGGGCGCCTGCATCTACCGGATCGCCGCATGACCGACAGCTTCGTCACCCAGTGCCCGCATTGCCAAACCAGCTTCCGCGTCAACCATGCTCAATTGAGCGTGGCGCGCGGGGTTGTTCGCTGTGGCTCATGCCTGCAGGTGTTCAACGCCGCCAAGCAACTGCTGGAGCAAGCCGGCAAGGATGCACTCGTGCCGACGCCGGCACCTCGGGAGACCGTCGAACCGCCGCAGCAGCGTGCCATCAGCCAAAAACAATGGAGCGCCGCCGAGCTGGACCTGGACAGTCTCGACCTGGACGAAGAACTCGCCCGGCTTGAACAGCGGGAAATCCAGCCGACCACTGAGTTTGGCCGGCACCGCGAAGACACGCTCAGCGCTCGCCGCGATAGCGCCGAGCACGACGAAACCCCTTGGCCCGACAGCCTGTTCAGCGAATCGGCTGCCGATCGCGCCCAAGCGGCCGACACGCTTGAAACGCTCGATGCGCTCGATGCGCTCGATACACCGCAGCCACTGAGCGAGCCGAGCAAACCTTCGCGCACCGAACCGTCGCTGTCACTGGAACCGGTGGACCTGGACGATGAACCGCAGCCCCTGCAGCTGCGTCTGAACGATCCGCTCGTCCCCCCGGCACATCACGAACGCATGACGGCCACCGCAGAGATCGACGACGACCTGCCTTCGATCGAGCCACTGCGCAAGCGTCGCGAACGCAGCGACCCGGGGGGCCGAGCAGAAGTGCTGCAGGACCTGACCGACGATCCACTGCAACTGGATTGGCAAAAGCGTCGCTCGCCATGGGGTCGCCGGCTGTTCTGGCTGTTGTTGATCCTGCTGGGGGCCGGCGCACTCGTCGGCCAGTACGTCGCCTATCATTTCGACGAGCTGGCACGCCAGGACCAGTACCGCCCTTGGTTCCAGCAACTGTGCCCGCAAATCGGCTGCACAGTGCCCTCAAAGGTCGACATCGCGAAAATCAAGAGCAGCAACCTGGTGGTCCGCAGCCACCCGGAGTTCAGCGGCGCCCTGGTGGTCGATGCGATCATCTACAACCGCGCCCCTTTCTCACAGCCCTTCCCGTTGCTGGAGCTGCGGTTTGCCGACCTCAACGGCCACCTGATCGCCAGCCGCCGCTTCAAACCCGGCGAGTACCTCAACGGCGACCTCGAAGGCAGGGTGGAAATGCCTCCGCAAACGCCAATCCACATCGCCCTGGACATACTCGACCCGGGCGCCAAAGCGGTGAATTACAGCCTGAGTTTCCACTCGCCCGAGTGAAACGATTCACTGATCGGCAATTGACGACGGCTTTCTGACTTTGCCAGCCCGGACCAAACCGCTGGCGATAACAGAATAACTGTTCAGATTTTGTTCAATTCAGCCTTTATCCAGTCATCGAGAGCGGGTATCATGCCAACCCTTTTTCGAACTCTCATGATCCGGCCCCACAACAGGGAAGCCCTATGTCGGCGGTACGCATCGGTCCATACACATTACATAACGGCTTGATTCTCGCCCCGATGGCGGGTGTCACCGACCAACCCTTTCGTCAGCTGTGCAAGCGATTGGGCGCGGGGCTAGTAGTCTCGGAAATGGTCACCAGCGACATGAGTCTGTGGAACACCCGCAAGTCACGTATGCGCATGATCCACGAAGGTGATCCCGAGCCACGCTCGGTACAGATCGCCGGTGGTGACGCACAGATGCTGGCGGATGCAGCCCGGGCCAACGTCGACCTGGGTGCGCAGATTATTGATATCAACATGGGCTGTCCGGCCAAGAAGGTCTGCAACAAGGCTGCAGGCTCGGCACTGTTGAAGGATGAAGCATTGGTAACCGAGATCCTGCAGGCCGTCGTGGCCGCGGTCGATGTGCCGGTTACCCTGAAGATCCGTACCGGCTGGGACCGGGACAACAAGAACGGCCTGACGGTGGCGAAGATCGCCGAACAGGCAGGCATTACGGCGCTGGCGGTGCATGGACGCACCCGTGCTGACCTGTACACCGGCGAAGCCGAGTACGACACCATTGCCGCGATCAAGCAGGCGGTGTCGATGCCGGTCTTCGCCAACGGCGATATCGATTCGCCAGAGAAGGCCCGGTACGTGCTCGACGCGACCGGTGCCGATGGCCTGTTGGTGGGCCGGGCTGCCCAAGGGCGGCCGTGGATTTTTCGCGAGATCGACCATTTCCTGCGTACCGGCGAGAAGCTCCCGGCGCTGGACCTGATCGAGGTGGAACGCATTCTGCTAGAGCATCTGGTTGCGCTGCACGCCTTCTATGGAGACGTGATGGGCGTACGCATTGCTCGAAAGCATGTGGGCTGGTATCTCGCAACCTTGCCGGGCGCCAGGGAGTTTCGCGCCCACTTCAATCGTTTGGATGGTACGGAAGCACAATGCGCCAACGTTCGGGAGTTCTTTGCCGGGCGTTACAAGAGCCTGACAGGGGACGGAGAGTGGGTGGCCGCATGACGATGATGACCGAGACTTTAGTGAGTGGAACCACACCCGTGAGCGACAACGTGAATTTGAAACAGCACCTCAATACGCCAAGCGAAGAAGGCCAGACCCTTCGCGGGAGTGTCGAGAAGGCGCTGCACAATTATTTCGCCCACCTTGAGGGCGCTGCCGTCACGGACGTGTACAACTTGGTGCTCTCCGAAGTCGAGGCCCCCCTGCTCGAGTGCGTGATGAACTACGTCAAGGGCAACCAGACCAAGGCCAGCGAGATGCTCGGACTGAACCGGGGCACGCTGCGCAAGAAACTCAAGCAGTACGATTTGCTGTAAGCATTCAATCAAACCAGAAAGGCGCCCGCGTAAGACCGGTCGCCTTTTTTGCTGACTCCTTTGCTTTTGATGGAAATTGAGATGACCGACCAGACTACCCGCCTGCCGATCCGCCGCGCCTTGATCAGCGTTTCCGACAAGACCGGGATCCTCGAATTCGCCAAGGAGCTTGAAGCCCTGGGTGTTGAGATCCTCTCCACCGGCGGGACGTTCAAGCTGCTGCAGGACAACGGCGTTGCCGCAGTGGAAGTCGCGGATTACACCGGCTTCGCCGAAATGATGGACGGTCGGGTGAAAACCCTGCACCCGAAAATCCACGGCGGGATCCTCGGTCGTCGCGGTATCGACGACGCCATCATGAACGAGCACGGCATCAAGCCGATCGACCTGGTAGCGGTCAACCTGTACCCGTTCGAAGCCACCATCAACAAGCCGGGCTGCGACCTGCCGACCGCCATCGAGAACATCGACATCGGCGGCCCGACCATGGTTCGTTCGGCGGCCAAGAACCACAAAGACGTGGCCATCGTGGTCAACGCCAGTGATTACGCCAGCGTCCTGGAAAACCTCAAGGCCGGCGGCCTGACCTACGCCCAGCGTTTCGACCTGATGCTCAAGGCCTTCGAACACACTGCCGCCTACGACGGCATGATCGCCAACTACATGGGCACCGTGAACCAGGCGGCCGACACCCTCAGCACAGAAGGTCGCAGCGAATTCCCGCGCACCTTCAACAGCCAGTTCATCAAGGCCCAGGAAATGCGCTACGGCGAGAACCCGCACCAGAGCGCGGCGTTCTACGTTGAAGCCAAGCCTGCGGAAGTCGGCATCGCCACCGCGACCCAGCTCCAAGGCAAAGAGCTTTCCTACAACAACGTGGCCGACACCGATGCCGCGCTGGAATGCGTGAAGAGCTTCGTCAAGCCGGCCTGCGTGATCGTCAAGCACGCGAACCCGTGCGGCGTGGCCGTTAGCCCGGACGCCGAAGGCGGCATCCGTAAGGCCTACGACCTGGCCTACGCCACCGATACCGAATCCGCGTTCGGCGGCATCATTGCCTTCAACCGCGAACTGGACGCCGAGACCGCCAAGGCCATCGTCGAGCGTCAGTTCGTCGAAGTGATCATTGCCCCGAGCGTCAGCGAAGAAGCCCGTGCCATCGTCGCTGCCAAAGCCAACGTGCGCCTGCTGGCCTGTGGCGAGTGGTCGGCGGACCGCGCCGCTGCCTGGGACTACAAACGTGTTAACGGTGGCCTGCTGGTGCAGAGCCGCGATATCGGCATGATCGGCGCCGATGACCTGAAAGTCGTGACCAAGCGCGCACCGACCGAACAGGAAATCCACGACCTGATCTTCGCCTGGAAAGTCGCCAAGTACGTCAAGTCCAACGCCATTGTCTACGCCAAGAACCGTCAGACCATCGGTGTCGGCGCGGGTCAGATGAGCCGCGTGAACTCCGCACGTATTGCCGCGATCAAGGCTGAGCATGCCGGTCTGCAGGTACAGGGTGCAGTCATGGCTTCCGACGCATTCTTCCCGTTCCGCGACGGTATCGACAATGCGGCCAATGTCGGCATCACTGCAGTGATCCAGCCTGGTGGCTCGATGCGTGACAATGAAGTGATTGCTGCTGCCGACGAAGCCGGCATCGCCATGGTCTTCACCGGCATGCGCCACTTCCGTCATTGATACATCGATCAACTGTGGGAGCGAGCCTGCTCGCGAAGACGGCGGCACATTCAATAATGATGTGACTGATATACCGCTTTCGCGAGCAGGCTCGCTCCCACAGAAAAGCAGCATCAGCGCTGCATTCAGAATTAGCGTCATCCGAGGTTTTTGAAATGAATGTCTTGATCATTGGCAGCGGTGGCCGCGAACACGCCCTGGCCTGGAAAGTAGCCCAGGACCCACGTGTGCAGAAAGTGTTCGTGGCACCGGGTAACGCCGGCACCGCCATCGAAGCCAAATGCGAGAACGTCGCCATCGACGTGCTGGCCCTTGAGCAACTCGCGGACTTTGCCGAGAAAAACGTTTCCCTGACCATCGTCGGCCCGGAAGTGCCGCTGGTCGCCGGTGTGGTCGATCTGTTCCGCTCCCGTGGCCTGGACTGCTTCGGTCCGACCGCCGGCGCTGCCCAGCTTGAAGGTTCGAAAGCGTTCACCAAGGACTTCCTGGCTCGCCACAAGATCCCGACTGCCGACTACCAGAACTTCACCGAGATCGAGCCAGCCCTGGCTTATCTGCGTGAAAAAGGCGCACCGATCGTGATCAAGGCCGATGGCCTGGCGGCCGGAAAAGGCGTTATCGTTGCCATGACCCTGCGCGACGCGGAAGACGCCGTGCGTGACATGCTGGCAGGCAATGCCTTCGGCGACGCCGGCTCGCGCGTGGTGATCGAAGAGTTCCTCGACGGCGAAGAAGCCAGCTTCATCGTCATGGTCGACGGCAAGAACGTCTTGCCAATGGCTACCAGCCAGGACCACAAGCGCGTCGGCGACGGCGACACCGGCCCGAACACAGGCGGCATGGGTGCCTACTCCCCTGCCCCGGTTGTAACCTGCGAAGTACACCAGCGCGTCATGGACCTGGTGATTTGGCCGACCGTGCGCGGCATGGCCGAGGAAGGCAATGTCTACACGGGTTTCCTGTATGCGGGCCTGATGATCGACAAGGCTGGCAACCCGAAAGTCATCGAATTCAACTGCCGTTTCGGTGACCCCGAGACCCAACCCGTCATGCTGCGTTTGCAGTCGAGCCTGGTATTGCTGGTCGAAGCAGCCCTGGCGCAGGCGCTGGACAAGGTCGAAGCGCAATGGGATCCACGTCCGAGCGTCGGCATCGTCCTGGCGGCAGGCGGCTATCCTGGTGACTACGCCAAGGGTGTAGCCATCAATGGTCTGGATGCAGCCGCGGCACTGGACGGCAAAGTCTTTCACGCCGGTACCGCGCTCAAGGACGGTCAAGTCGTGACCGCTGGTGGGCGAGTGCTTTGCGCCACGGCCATGGGCGCCAGCGTCGATGCGGCCCAACAGCAGGCTTACAAACTGGCAGCCGAAATCGATTGGGAAGGCTGTTTCTATCGCAAGGACATTGGCTACCGCGCCATTGCCCGCGAGCGCGGCGAACAGGAATAAGGCAACATTGCGACAGGCAGGGGCTTGCGACCCTTGCCTGGCTATTCCGGCGCCGCGCATAGTTATATTCTGGCATTAACCTACGAAGGGATTTCGCCGTGCGCTGGCTCAGGATTGCCATAAGTCTAACCGTCACGTTGCTGACCTTGCTCTGCATGCTCCCGGCCCAGGCCGCGCAAGGCAGTGGCTGGGCGGTATTGCTCGACGAACAGGGTGACCTGCAGCTGAGCGACATCCGCTCCGCCCGTTACACCAATCAATTCAGCCCCATCGAACTCGACCACCTCACGGCGGCCGAGCCCGAGGGTGCGTTATGGCTGCGTTTCCGGCTTGCACCGGGCAAGCATGAACAATTGCTGCGGGTGTTCGCGCCCGATCTGTTGCACTTCAACATGTATGTGCTGGACGGCGACAAGCTGATCGAGCAGTCACAGACAGGCAATGAGCAACCCCTGGCGGACCGCCCCTTGCCCAGCAGCGACTTCATGCTGCCGTTACCGCAAAGCGACAAGACCCTGGACGTCTACTTGCGACTGGTTTCCGAACACCAGTTGCGACCCTACATCACCTTGCAATCGGCGGTCATCACCGCCGCCAATCAGAACCAGACGCTGATCTACGGACTGCTGTTGGGCTGCATTGGCATGCTGATCCTGCACAACCTCATCCGCTATGCCTATACACGCTCGACCAGCAGTGTCTGGCTGGCGGTGTGCGAAGCCTTGTTGGGGCTCAGCCTGGTGCTGTTGTTGAACCTGGCGGGACCCTGGATACCGAACTGGCAGGCCGTGCAAACGCCCGGCGCCTACCTGACCTTGCTGCTGACGGCCCCCAGCGGCCTGATGTTTGCCTATCGCTTCTTCAAGCCCCTCGGACCGCATCCGCTGAACAAGCTGATAGTGGGCGACATCCTGTTCATCATGATCTGCAGCCTGCTGCTGTTGTTCGTCAACACGCTGCCGCTCAATATCATCACCTACGCACTGGTCGCCCTGGCCGGCCTGACCATGTTGTTCGTCAGCACCTATCACTGGCAAAAAGGTTATCGCCCGGCACGGCTATTCGTGGCGGCCATGGTGGTGTTCAACCTTGGTACCCTGATCATCCTGCCGGCCTTGCTCGGGCTGACCCTGATCGAACCCCATGACCTGATCACCACCCTGCTGTCGTTCATCTGCATCAGTGGCCTGTTGATGAGCATTGCCCTGAGCGAACGCCAGCGCAGCATCACCGAAGCGCGTTTCAGCATCAGTCGTGACCTGGCGGCCAGTAACGCCGAGATCAATGCCAAGGCCGAGTTCCTGGCTAAGATCAGCCATGAGATCCGCACCCCGATGAATGGCGTGCTGGGCATGACCGAGTTGTTGCTGGGCACGCCGCTGTCGGTCAAGCAGCGCGACTATGTGCAGACCATCCACAGCGCGGGCAACGAACTGCTGACATTGATCAACGAAATTCTCGACATTTCCAAGCTCGAGTCCGGACAGATCGAACTGGACGATGTGCAGTTCGATCTCAACGCACTGATCGAAGACTGCCTGAGCATCTTCCGCGCCAAGGCCGAGCAGCAGAACGTTGAGCTGATCAGCTTCATTCAGCCACAAGTACCGCGCGTCATCAGTGGCGACCCGACGCGCCTGCGCCAGACATTGCTGAGCCTGCTGGAAAACGCCCTGAAGAAAACCGACGAAGGCGAGATCCTGATCGTTGTCGCCCTCGACGAACGCAGCAGCCATCCACGCCTGCGCATCGCCGTGCAGGACAGCGGCGAACCAATGGATGCCGAAGAGCGCGACGCGCTGATGCACGCCGAACTGCACAGCAAGCATTTCCTCTCGACCAACCACCTGGGCGGTAATCTGGGGCTGGTGATCGCCCGTCAGCTTATACGCCTGATGCAAGGCGAATTCGGCATCAAGAGTGGTAACAACCAGGGCAGTACCTTGTGGCTCACGTTGCCGCTGGACCCTGACCGCCTTGAGCATCCAACCTGCGACCTCGATGGCCCGCTACAGGGTGCACGGGTGCTGGTGGTGGATGACAACGACACGTGCCGCAAGGTACTGGTGCAGCAGTGCAGCGCCTGGGGCCTGAACGTGAGCGCCGTATCCTCGGGCAAGGAAGCGTTGGCGCTGTTGCGCACCAAGGCGCACCTGCGTGACTACTTCGACGTGGTCCTGCTGGACCAGAACATGCCCGGCATGACCGGCATGCAACTGGCCGCCAAGATCAAGGAAGACCCGAGCCTGAACCACGACATCCTGCTGATCATGCTGACCGGCATCAGCAATGCGCCGAGCAAGATCATCGCGCGCAACTCGGGGATCAAACGCATCCTTGCCAAACCGGTGGCCGGCTATACCCTCAAGACCACCCTGGCCGACGAACTGACCCAGCGCAACAAAGGGCTGGCGGTGCCGCAGCATCTGCCATCCGGTCCGCCTCTGCCGGTCAAGGTTCCCAGCGATTTCCGCATTCTGGTCGCCGAAGACAACAGTATTTCGACCAAGGTCATCCGCGGCATGCTGGGCAAGCTCAATCTGCAACCGGACACCGCCAGCAATGGCGAAGAAGCCTTGGTGGCAATGAAGGCGCATCGCTACGACCTGGTGCTGATGGACTGCGAAATGCCGATTCTCGACGGCTTTTCGGCGACCCAGCAACTGCGTGCCTGGGAAGTCGGCAATCAGCGCACTCGCACCCCGGTGGTGGCGTTGACCGCGCACATCCTCGCCGAGCATAAGGAGCGTGCACGCCAGGCCGGCATGGATGGGCACATGGCCAAACCGGTCGAGCTCTCGCAGTTGCGCGAATTGATCGAACACTGGGTTGCCCAGCGCGATCAGCAGAACCGCGCGACGACGCCAACGTCCTGAGCCGACAGACCCCGCGGCGCCTGTTAGACTCCCCCTCGACTTCCCTCACCAGTGAGCCTGCCCCATGCTCCACGTGTTGTTCAGCGTTTACCTGAAGATGTTGGTGCTCTATAGCCCGTTCTTCGTATTGTCCTGCTTCATCAGCCTGACCCGCGGTTATTCGCGCAAGGAACAACGTCGACTGGCGTGGAAAGTGGCCATTGCCACGCTGGTCTCCAGCGTCTTGCTGTACCTGTTCGGGCGGGTGATTTTCAGCGTCTTCGGCATCACCGTGGACGCCTTCCGCATCGGTGCCGGCAGCGTGCTGTTCATCTCGGCGTTGGGCATGGCCCAGGGCAAGTCGGCGGTGCAGACCGATAATGTGCAACAGGACGTGACCATAGTCCCGCTGACCATTCCTTTGACGGTCGGCCCCGGGACTATCGGTGCCCTGCTGGTGATGGGCGTCAGCCAGCCGCACTGGGACGACAAACTCACGGCCATTGTCAGTATTGCCCTGGCCAGCTTTACCGTAGGGGTCGTTCTGTACCTGTCCAACCGTATCGAACGCATTCTCGGCGATCAGGGATTGCAGATCGTCAGCCGGTTGATGGGGTTGTTCGTGTGTGCGTTGGCGGCACAGATTATCTTTACCGGGGTGAAGGGGTATTTGGTGCCCTGAATACACAAGGCACCCGCCAGGACCTGCTAAATCGTCAGCCTGGCGATCTCGAGACGTTCAGACTGTCGCCGTGCACCTAGCCACTGCACGGTATCCTCTCTGCACTCGCCATAGATGCCTGCATTGAAACGAGCGGTGTAAAAATATGCGTTCACCATGCCACGCAGATCGCTAAAAGCAAATTCACGCCCAGTGAGAAGCTTGCCGACTGATCCGCGAGTATCAAAAAAAACCGAAGCGCTATTCAAAGATCCACGTTCATTGACCACACCAATGCACGCCCTGATGCGCGTCAGCCCCTTCACATTCAGCGCTGCCTGTTGACGGAAGATCTGCTCCACGTTCAGTTTGTCCGGTAACTCGGCGACCTTATCCAATGCTGCCAGAAAAACAGTCGCCTGTTCACCATTCAGATTGTTTTCAAAGACCGTCGCAAACGCCTCTCTCAACGAAAACGCCTTTTCAGCAATAGATGTAAACGTACCGGTTGTCACGTTTTGCCGATCGGAGATCCAGCCACACTCAAACAAGATACTTTTATAAGCCTCGAGCCAATCCTGGCCGTTCGGATCGTCAGGAAAGTCTTCATCGGCAGCAAGCTGAGTAAAAAGTAAAGTATCAATCACATCTTGTTTCGTGGTGGGCGACAACGCTTTTGATACAGCCAGCACGCAACAGCCATTGATGTAAATCGAATAATCCATATGCCAATATCCTTCGGGCGAACCAGAGGCAACGCCTCTGGCCCAGGCTGACTACTTTTACTTCCTGTGCCGCGCAAATCGTTTGCTCCGCATGTCTTTGCGCCGCAGCCCAAGGACAGACTCAATATCATCTTTTACTTCAGCATAAGCAAAAGGATTAAAGGTGAGAAAGTTTGAACCCTGGTAAATATCAACATTGGCGACTTTGAGATCAAAGAACAAAACTTCGCCGCCAAACTTATTACTTTCATGATTAACAGACGAAAAGGAAATAATAATGAGGCCATTCTTCGCTTGTTCACATGGCAGTATGGCCAGCTTCACACCTTTTGCTGACATGACTTCGTAATTGAACAACTTCACTGTTTCAGGTTCTTTTTCCAAAGCAGTCAATGTGGAGTCTGCCACGGCACTCAGCACCGTTGCACCGGGAATGGCAGCTTTTGCCGCAGCGATACCCGCCTGGACAATAGAGGTAACGACATTTTTCATCGTCCCTGATCCAGACTGCTTGTTGTATTCCACGCTCGCATGGATTGGAACAGCACACCCCATATCCAACATGCAATTGATAAATGCTCGATGCCAGGCAGCGGGATTCGGATCATTTTTAGTTTCGTGATCGGCCTCCAGCTTCGAAAAACTTATGAGGTTTTCGATAATCATCATGTTCTCAAGGGAAATACCATCGCCATAACCGATGAGTGAATTACCCAAAACCAAAGCATCCAGCGCCTTGGTAGGACTCGAAGTAGCCGCGTCGTCAGCAGACGTTAAACTTCTTGCACGAGGGGCGTTAACCAATAGTGCCTTGGCCCTGGCAAGACGCGCCTTACCCAAATCAGTGCAACCCTTGAGAGCGCTTGAATCTTCAAAACTTTCCATATCCAACATTCCTTTAAATTCGTTTACAGCCCTCCTGGGCGTAAAAACGAATCTAACCCACCCCCCTACCGAGCAACAAACCCAATTAAATTTCCATATATGTAAACCCTGCACCAACACGCCAACAGGCGGATTATTCGAGCAAAAGAGCCCGAATAATCCGACCTATACAACTGCGACTTGTTTAGTTGATATCAACCAACTTGTCACCGTAGCTACGCGGCGTGTACACCCACAACGATCCTTGAGGCCGAGGAAACACGCGAGTCGTGGATGAGCCAATCAACACCATGGTTCGCATGTCGACCTGATCCGGCGTCAGTTGACCGAGTGTCGTGACCCGCAACGTCTGACCCGGACGACCGACATCACGTCCCAATACGACCGGAGTGTTTGCAGTGCGATGCAGGGCGACGATTTCCAGCGCTCGCCCCAACTGCCAAGGCCGGGAACGCGAGATCGGGTTATAGAAAGCCATCGCCAGGTCGGCTTGCGCCGCCAGGTCCAGACGCTTCTCGATGATGTCCCACGGTTTGAGATTGTCCGACAGCGACAGTACACAGAAATCATGCCCCAACGGTGCGCCTGCCTGGGCAGCCGTTGCCAGCGATGCCGAAACGCCCGGAAGGATTTCAAGGTCAACGTTGTGCCACGCTGGATCGCGGGACTCATGCAGTGCCTCAAGCACCGCCGCGGCCATGGCAAAGACACCGGGATCCCCGGAAGAGACGACCACTACGCAACGGCCCTGTGCCGCGAGTTCAAAGGCGTGGCGGGCACGTTGCATTTCTTCACGGTTGTCGGTGCAGTGCAGGACCTGATCAGCACGGAACGGCCCCGCCATGCGCACATAGGTTTCGTAACCGAGAACGTCATTGGCACGGGCCAGTTCCGCCTTGACCGCGGGCACCATCAGATCAGCAGCGCCAGGGCCAAGACCGATCACCGCCAGACGACCGCGAGGACGGCCAATCGACAAGGGGTCCAGAGGCTGCTCGGCAACTGCGATGGCAACGGCCTCATCGCCGAACATGGAAACAGGCTGGCCGATGGCGTTGCGCGCCAGCTCACTGACCGCGCCGACATCATTGGCAAAACGCAGCGGCACACCCAGCTCAAGCGCCGCTTCACGCAGCGCCACACTCGACATTTCACTATCGGCGCTTAGCAGACAGGCCACCGATTGCACGGCGATTTTTGCCTGATGCAAAGCCTCGCGAACCGCACTTGGCACATCGGCCACGCCGGCACTGACGGCCACCAACACATTGCGTGGATAAATCAGCAGTTCATTGGCTGCCGGCGTACGCTTGGCATGACCTACGTGGACGGCCAGCCGCGCTTGCGGGTTTTCAGGTAACTGCGCCTGCACCAGCCAAGGTGCCGCGCCTTCGATTCGCACCGTTTCACCGGCGAGTAAATCGCAAACGAAGCGTTTGCCCAGCTCAAGATCACCCAAGGCATAACCGCTGGGCGGGTTCAGCAGGCAGGTACCAAAACGCAATTCGCCACTGGTGGTGATCGCCGCTGACACGTCCAGCGCAGCAGCAATCTCCCGCGCCAGCACGTTCACGCCTCCCAAGCCACCGAGCAGCGGCACCACGGCACTTCCGTCTTCGGCGACGGCGAGCACGGGTGGCTCAGCCCCCTTCTCCAGCAGTAACGGCGCCAGGGTGCGAATGACAATGCCGGCCGCGCACAGGGCGATGATCGGCGTGTCTTGTTGATAAAGCTCACGCAACGTCGCACCGAACTCGTGGTACGTGCGATCGGCACCGACGACCCGTTCGGCGAGACCGTGAATCAAGGCGCCGGGGTACAGCTGTTGAATGCTGCGCGCAGTCGCGAGGCTGCCATTGCCGAGAATGACAATGGCCGGAGCTGGACGACTCATCAGCCTTGCCACCTTTCACCGGGAACGATGATCAGCGAGAAGTAAGGCGACGACATCGGCTCGACCTGATCCAGCGGCACGATCTTCTGGTTGGCCATGGTCGCGCGTTCGACGTACAGCGCACGCTCGGCCAATCCGAGTTCTTCCAGCACCTGACGGACTTTCGGGAAGTTACGTCCCAGCTTCATGATCACCGCCGCATCGGCGTCGGCCAGACGACGTTTGAGATCATCGTGAGGCAGCACGCCAGACAGCACCGACAAGCTCTGATTGCGATACACCAACGGCGCACCCAGTACCGAAGCGCCGCCGAGCATCGAGCATACACCCGGCACCACTTCGGCCTCATAACGCTGCGCCAGCCGATCGTGCAGATACATGTAGGAACCATAGAAAAACGGATCGCCTTCGCAGATCACTGCCACGTCACGCCCAGCATCCAGATGTGCTGCCAGCTCTTCACCGGCCGCATCGTAGAAATCGCTGATCACTTGCTCATAGGACAGCGGTGCCGGCAATGCCTCGGTGGTCACCGGATACACCAGTGGCAGCAAGGTTTGGGCGTCCTGCAAATGCGCTTCGATGATGCCGAAGGCGTTGCCCTTTTTACCCTTGGCGACGAAGTACGCCACCACCGGTGATTCGCGCAGCAGGCGCAGGGCTTTGACGGTAATCAGTTCCGGATCCCCCGGTCCCACGCCAAGGCCGATCAAACGTCCAGGTTGCTGCATCATTCGATCTCCGTGGCGAGGGCATTGACGGCGGCGGCGGCCATGGCGCTACCGCCCAGCCGGCCTTGCATGATAACGAACGGCACGCCGCGACTGTCGGCGGCCAGCGCTGCCTTGGATTCGGCGGCGCCAACGAAGCCCACCGGGAAGCCAAGGATCAGCGCCGGTTTCGGGGCGCCGGCGTCGAGCATTTCGAGCAGATAAAACAGTGCCGTCGGCGCGTTGCCGATCACCACCACACTGCCTTCCAGGTGTGGACGCCACAGCTCCAGCGCGGCAGCGGAACGGGTATTGCCCAATTCACGGGCAAGTTGCGGAACGCTTTCATCACGCAGGGTGCAGATGACTGGGTTGTTCGCTGGCAAGCGCGTGCGGGTTATGCCCTCGGACACCATCCGCGCATCACACAGAATCGGCGCGCCGGCGGCCAGCGCATCGCGCCCGGCCTTACCCGCGCCTGCGGAAAACTGCAGACCGTCGATAGCATTGACCATGCCGCAAGCGTGGATCACACGGACTGCGAGTTTTTCCAGATCGACCGGAATGCGCTCGAGGTTGGCCTCGGCACGAATGATCGCGAAGGAATTGCGATAGATCTCCTGACCGTCGCGGATGTAATCAAGCATCAAGGGGGCTCCGTGAGCGGGCGTCGAGCAAGGCCGCGACCGCTTCAATAGTAAGATTGCGTGCGTGCAGCGCGCCGAAATCCGGCTGCGCGGCATCGCGAAAATAGAGGTCGTAGTGACCAGGGCAAGTCGCCAACAATGTGACGGGCGCCGTGTGTGCGCACGCACAGGAGCGCGGGCAGCCCGACAAGTGAACCTGCACTTGTCCGGATTGAACATGTAGCCGTTCGGCCAGTTGCCGCGCATCGCTCTTGGTATCCGCCAACCCTTTGCCGCAACCGGCCGATCCGGTGCAGGCCACCAGATGGGCCAGGGTCTGATCGGCGTCGACCAGATAACCCAACGCCTGCAATTGTTGACGCAGAGCAGGTGAATCCTCGTTGCGAATATTGGGCAGCAACAGGCTTTGCCAAGGGGTCAGGCGCAGGCTGGCGTCACCAAACGCCTCAGCCAGATGAGCCGCCCCCTTGAGCATCGTCGGGTCCAGCCGCCCCAGGGGCGGCACGGCGCCGACATAGACAAGACCTTCCTGACGCTGCGGATAACTGCCGATGTGCAATCCCGGAGGGGAAGTCGGTCGCTGCCACGGCTCCAATGCAAACAAGGGCACTCGCTCGGCCAGCCGTTGCAGCAGCGAATCAAGCGAATGTTCAGTCAGCAGATGTCGCATCCGGGTCTGATCCGGCCGTGCACGTTCAAGAAACAACTCCAACATCGCCACCACCAAGGCATGCCCGTCACGCAGCAATACCGCTGCCGCCGGCGTCTCGGTGGGGCACCCCGCCAGACCGAAAGCCAGCACTGGCTCGCCGTTTCGCTCAACCGCACTCAGCCAGAGGTCATGGGGATGTTCGAGCATTGCCAAGGCTTCACCGCCATCCAGTTGCAGGGCGAATTTGGCCGATAACTCATGGAAGCGCACATGGGTTTGCAAGCTGTCGAGAATTTCTCGGGCCAAGGGTCTGCTGTCGATCAGCATGTGTCGGTCAATGCCTGCGCTGGGGCTGAGCATCAGATTGC
The DNA here is from genome assembly GCF_059716155.1 of Pseudomonas sp. LBUM1649. Taxonomy (NCBI): domain Bacteria; kingdom Pseudomonadati; phylum Pseudomonadota; class Gammaproteobacteria; order Pseudomonadales; family Pseudomonadaceae; genus Pseudomonas; species Pseudomonas sp. LBUM1649. The sequence continues at coordinate 661,140 of NZ_CP166807.1, read as the reverse complement.
GCACATCATCGCCAGCGACGTTGACAGGCCCCAGCCCGACGGCCAGCAGACTGTCGATCAACGCGCAGGCCTGCTGACCAATCCCGCGAATTTGCAGATTTGCGCGGTTGGTTGCCTCTATCACGCCCCCGGCATATCGTTCGGCGGCATCCGCCACCGCCACAGCCTGATCTGCGCGGATAGCCCCCCCAGCGAGTTTGATCCGGCAAATACCGCCGTCCAGCGCCTGAACGACACGCAACAATCCGGGACAGGCCGATGGGCGCAAGGGACTGGATGTCTGAGGTGAATTCACGGGGATGACCGGCAACGGGACGAAGGGTCGCATTATGCCTGCTTTGCCCGGCGGGATGAAAAAGCTCAAGTGATTGACGACGAAGCGCGCTCGCTCAGAGGTCAACGGTTGCTCCGCTTGAAGTCTGAAACGCCCACCGGCATTTCCGTTTTAAAGACGACTCCCCGTTGCATTTAACAGCAAGTATCAGTTCTCCACGCCAACTTCATTTCAACCGCACACAGGCTGTTGTACTTTCATCAGCAGGAAAAGCACTTCCTCCGATGAAATTTTTATTCAAGGGAACTGAATATGAATAATAGAAACTTCTCCGGCACATTGACCGGCCCCAATCTGCTTTCGTGCATTGAAGAAATGTCACTGGCGGATCATGACGACCTGACCCACTGCACACAGATCGCCACCCAATCCGCCGATATGGTCTGCAGCCGATTTGTCGACTCGACAAAGTGGCTGAATGAGTATGTAACAACGCTGAGCTTCTTGGGCTGGTCTGTCTTTCAAGATGCAATTATTACCCGCACCCGTCACGACGTCTTGAGAAGCGTTGCGGATTTCCTGGTCGAGAGCGCTGAGAAGATGCCCGACAGCCGACAGGGGACCGCAATGATTGACACGCTCGACGCACTAAAACCAGACGCGTCGGCGCGGCTCTCTCTGGACCAGGAAAGTCTACTGGGGCGGCACTTTCAGGTTATCCCCGCCCGCTATGACTCCAAGGGCTTTCTTGAAATTGCGGTTTTCAATCTTGAATTGGTGGCGTCTACAAAAAAAAGCAATTTCCTATACGTCGAATCGGAAGACCGCTCCGCCAAAATCATCCAGCAACGAGCCTATCTCAAACTGGACAAAAGAATACTTGAAACAAAAAGAACACTTATTGATAAAAAACGTCGCGAGATCAGAATGAAGAGATTCGACCTTCTAAGAAACAACCCATAAGATAATCAGAATAAATTCTCATCATTTTGCGGGGCCGCCATCGCCCTTGACCGCGATTTCATCGACTGACGACGGGCGAATGCAATCGACACCACGTTATGATGCTCAACCGCGCCGGCCGAGACGGATTTGAGCGCGGTGATGATTTGGCTTTGGTAGATAAAAGAGGAATGGCATGCCCCCTTGGCTGACAGTGGTAGGCATAGGTGAAGACGGCTTCAAGGGCCTCGGCAAGAACGCTCGACGCGCCCTGCTGGGCGCTTCGCGGATCATTGGCGGTCAGCGGCAACTGGATTTGCTGCCGGTGTGCATTCGTGGCGAACGGCAATTGTGGCCCAGCCCGTTTTCGCTGGCCCCGGTGCTGGAACGGTACGGCGAACCGGTTTGCGTGCTGGCCAGCGGCGACCCGATGTTCTTTGGTGTCGGCGCCAGCCTCGTTCGGCAATTGCCCAGCGATGAAATGCTGATCTTGCCCGCACCGTCTTCCTGCTCACTCGCCGCCGCGCGGATGGGCTGGCCGCTGCAGGATGTAGTGACGCTGTCGGTGGTCGCCCGCCCCATCGCTGCACTTAATGCGCAGTTGTTCAGTGGCGTTCGTTTACTTGTGCTGAGCAATGACGGCCAAAGCCCTGCCGCGATCGCGGCGCTGTTGCGCGAACGCGGGTTCGGGCCGAGCCGCCTGAGCGTACTGGAACATTTGGGTGGTGAGGCCGAGCGACGCATCGACGGTGCCGCCAACGACTGGGCCGACCCGGCTGTCGCCGACTTGAACCTGATCGCCATCGAATGCATCGCAGAAGCAAACACGCCGCGTCTGTCGCGACTGGCCGGTCTGCCGGACTCCGCCTTCAGGCATGACGGCCAACTGACCAAACGCGATGTGCGCGCGATCACGCTCGCTCGCCTGGCACCGGTTCCCGGCGAACTGTTATGGGACGTAGGCGCCGGCAGTGGCTCCATCGGCATCGAATGGATGCGCGCTCATCCGGGTTGCCGCGCGCTGGCCATCGAGGCCGATGAAGGTCGGCAGCTGTTGATCGAGCACAACCGCGACGTACTCGGCGTGCCCGGCCTGCAATTGATTCGCGGCAGTGCGCCGCAGGCCCTGGCCGGACTCGAACGCCCGGACGCGATTTTCATCGGCGGCGGGGTCACCCGTGAAGGCGTGCTCGATACCTGCTGGGGGGCACTGAAACCCGGCGGCCGCCTGGTCGCCAACGCGGTCACACTGCAAAGCGAAATGACCCTGATGGCCTGGCGCGAGCAGCACGGCGGCGAGCTGACGCGTATTCATATCGCCCAGGCGCAACCGCTGGGAGACTTCGACACCTGGCGCCAGGCGTTGCCGATTACCTTGCTGGACGTGGTCAAACCCTTCGATGCGTGACGAAACTGCCGAACAACCTGCCCCATTGCGCAGCGGCCTGACCACGGGCAGCTGCGCCACCGCCACCAGCCTGGCGGCGGCTCGCCTGCTACTCGATGGCACTTCGGCGGATGCCGTGCACATCGTCCTGCCCAAGGGCAAGCAGGTGCAGATGCGCCTGGAATTCTGTCGCCTGATCGACGACGGCGCCGAAGCCGGCACCCTCAAGGACGCCGGGGACGATCCCGACGTGACCCACGGTGCGCTGCTCTACTCTCAGGTGCGCCTTCGCAGTGAGCCGGGTATTGGTTTCAATGCCGGTCGTGGTGTTGGCACGGTCACTCGGCCGGGGCTGGTGCTGGGCGTCGGCGAGCCGGCGATCAATCCGGTACCGCGCAAGATGATCAGCGATCATCTGACGCTGCTCGCCAACGAATTCGGCTACCGCGGCGGTTTCGAGGTTACGGTGAGCGTCGAGGACGGCGAGGCCCTGGCATTGAAGACCATGAACCCGCGCCTGGGCATTCTCGGCGGCCTGTCGATCCTCGGCACCAGCGGCATCGTCCGGCCGTTTTCCTGCGCAGCCTACATCGCCTCGATCCACCAGGGCATCGACGTGGCCAAAACCAACGGCTATCTGCACATCGCCGCGTGTACCGGCAACGCCAGCGAAGACACCATGCGCAGGGTCTACAACCTGCCGGAAATCGCCCTGATCGAAATGGGTGATTTCGTCGGCGCAGTGCTCAAACACCTGCGCAAGGTACCGGTGGAAAAACTCAGCCTGTGCGGCGGCTTCGGCAAGATCAGCAAGCTGGCGGCCGGGCACATGGACTTGCACAGTCGGCATTCGAGCATCGATCTGCCGCAACTGGCCGAATGGGCCGCCGCGGTCGGCGCCGATACGGCGTTGCAGCAAGGCATCCGTGAAGCCAACACCAGTCAACAGGCCCTGGCGATGGCCAGCGCCGCAGGAATCGCCCTCGGCGATGCCGTGTGCCAACACGCCCTGGACTTTGCCCGCAGCGTGGTGCCGGCGCAGGTTCAGGTCGAAGTGTTTGCCATCGATCGCCAGGGCGGGATTGTCGGCCATGCGGGAGCTTTTCAATGAAGCGCATTCTGTTGCTGGGCGGCGTGACCGAGGCCCTGGCGATTGCCCGAACCCTCGGCCCACAACACATCTATAGCTTGGCGGGTATCGGTCGAGTGCCGACGGACTTGAACTGCCAGGTTCGCGTGGGTGGCTATGGCGGAGCCGAAGGCTTGGCGCAGTTCATCCGCAATGAACGGATTGATCTGTTGCTGGATGCGACTCATCCCTACGCCGCCCAGATCAGTCAAAACGCCGCGATCGCAGCTCGGTTGAGCGGCATCGCCTGCTGGGCGCTGCGACGTCCGGCATGGCAACCACAGGCCGGCGATGACTGGCGTGAAGTCAGTGATTGGGCCGAGCTGATCGAAGCGCTGCAACCCTTCCGTCGACCGCTGTTCACCCTAGGTCGCGAGCCCTTGCAACACCTGGACGAAATCCCGCCGGAGAAATTCTGGACCTTGCGCGCGCTGGACGTTTACCCCGGCAATGAACGTTGCGAAGTGATTGGCGCACGCGGACCGTTCCTGATCGACGATGAACGCGCGCTGTTCGAACGTCGGCAGATCGACGTACTGATCAGCAAAAACAGCGGCAGCACGGCCACTGAGCCGAAGCTGGAGGTGGCGCGCGAGCGTGGGGTGCCTGTGCTGGTGTTGAAGCGGCCGGAGTTGCCGGGGGTTGAGCGGGAGTTTCTGTCGCTTGAGGAAACACTTGATGCGTTGGCGGCCTTCGCCCAGTAAGGCAGGATTATCGGCTTGCATGAACAGTAACCTATTTGTTACTTTCAGGACTGCTAGCTCAACGAAATCGGAGATAGAGTCATGGCGCTTACCCGAAGCTACAAACACACCATTGCCGAGCGCGCCCAGCGTGACCCCGAGTTCGCCCAAGCATTGTTGGATGAGGCTGCTACTCTGTTTCTTAATGGCGAACCTGAAATGGCCAGAATCATTTTGCGTGACCTCGTCAACGCCACTGTGGGTTTCGAAGAACTGGCAAAGGAAACAGCGAAGCCCAGCAAAAGCCTTCATCGAATGTTGTCTGCGAAAGGCAACCCAAGCATGGACAATCTGGCTGCGATATTTGCGGTAATTCGCGCTACGCTTGGAGTAGATATGCAAGTACATGCGGTTCGTGCGCACTGACAGCGAGAGAGAAAAGCGACTTTTACTGCGACACCACACCGCACGCGGTGTTTTTACTTATCGGCCCTGATCAGGCTAAATAGCCGCGCCTGATCGCCCACCCACCGGATTTGTCCCATGTCCCGACAACGGCTCGCAATTGCCTGGATCGCCTGCTTCGCAGTGCTGTTCAACATGCTCGCCATGCCGATGTCCGGAGCGATGGCGCAGACGGCGAAGTCGCCAGCCGAGCAATTGTTGTGGGGCAGTTTCTGCTCGTCCAGCGGCACCAGGATGGTGGCGATTTCCCTGGGCGACATCGAGCAAAAAGCCCCGCAAAGCGACGATCATTCCAACATGCAGCATTGCTGGTGCTGCAGCGGCTCCGCGCCACTGGTGGCGTTGCCCGGGCATGCGCCGCACCTGTATTTCGCAAGCTTCGAAGCCAATCGAGCCCTCCCCCCCGCTTCACTCAACACCCCGACACCGCGCCAGCAATGGCCTAGCCTCAATCCCCGTGCCTCCCCTCTGGTGTGATTACTTCTCGCAATTGACCTGCGTTTAGAATCACCTGGAGAACTGCCATGTTGAACAGACTCATCGTTCTGGCCGCGTTGCTGCTGCCTGCCTGCTTTGCCAATGCCCACGAATACAAGGTCGGCGCACTGGAAATCGCTCACCCTTGGTCGCAGGAGCTTCCGCCCAATGCACCAACCGTCGCCGCGTATTTCGTGATCCACAACGCAGGCAATACAGCCGACCGCCTGCTCAGCGTCGACTCGCCGATCTCGGGTGAAGCGCAGTTGCATGAACATGTGATGCAAAACGACCTGATGAAAATGCAGCCGGTACCCAGCGTGGAAATCCCCGCTGGTGGCGAGGTCACGTTTGCACCGATGGCTTACCACGTCATGTTGCTGGGGTTGAAAGACCGCAGCCTGCTCAGCGATGGCAAGCGCTTTCCGCTGACCCTGCACTTCGAGAAGTCCGGTGACGTGACGGTCGAAGTGGCGGTGCAGAAGCAGGCGCCCGAGGCCACGCAAAAGCACGCGCACGTTCAGTAATCCACTGAGCTGAAGCCGCCCATGCGCCCGCCAGGCACCAGGTCATCCCCCCACCGTCATCAGCCATTGAGCCTGACGCGCGGCAGCTGGATCAGCCTGTTCGCCATGTTGATGATCTTTATCGGCCCACTGATTTCTCAGTCGATGCCGATGGATCAGCGCACCTCGATGCCCCTGGACATGAGCATGAACATGTCGATGGACATGAGCATGGACATGTCGGCGATGGAGCACTCGGATCACGCCGCACAACCAACTGCCGAGCATTGCCCGCCAGCGTCTGGGCACCATGCAATCTGGGAAAAATGCGGCTATTGCAGCCTGCTGTTCAACTGCCCGGCGCTCACCGGTGGCGGATCATTCACAGCGTTCGACACCCCGCCCGCCAACACTTTCACCACGCCATCCCCTCGCCTGGGCCATGCCCGGCAAACCTTCTTCCCCGGCGCCCGCACCCGCGCCCCGCCCGTCGTCGCGTAAACACCTACTGCTGATTTCACACGGTCCCTCTTCGCGAGCAAGCTCGCTCCTACTGGCCGTGTCGTTTACGACTGTTCGATGGAAATTGTCATGTCCAGGTTTTCTGCTGTCCCATGCTTGAGCTATGCCCAAGCCTCCCTTGCCCTGAACGAATCCAGCATTCGCTTCAGGCACGCCACCGCCATTCTGTGCGGTGCCTTGCTGGCGCCTTCTGCGCTGGCCGATGAACACGCAGGTCATAGTGAAGAACTGAGCCCGACGGTCATCACCGCCGTTGCCCCGAGTTCGCCACTGACCATCGTCACCAATCCCAAGGACCCGCGCCAACCCGTGCCGGCCAGCGACGGTTCGGACTATCTGAAAACCATCCCGGGCTTCGCCCAGGTGCGCAATGGCGGCACCAACGGCGACCCGGTGCTGCGCGGCATGTTCGGCTCGCGCCTGAACATCCTCACCAATGGCGGCATGATGCTCGGTGCCTGCCCCGGTCGGATGGACGCACCGACCTCGTACATCTCCCCGGAAACCTACGACAAACTGACCGTCATCAAAGGCCCGCAGACCGTGCTTTGGGGACCGGGTGCTTCGGCCGGCACCATCCTGTTCGACCGCGAACCGGAAAGTTTCGGCGAGCTCGGCACGCGGGTGAACGCCAGCGTGCTGGCCGGCTCCAACGGTCGTTTTGACAAATTGGTGGACGCGGCCGCCGGTGGGCCATTGGGTTATGTGCGGGTGATCGGCAACACCGCCCAAGCCGACGACTACAAGGATGGTAACAACGACACCGTGGCATCGCGCTACGACAAATGGAACGGCGACGTCGCGCTCGGCTGGACTCCGGACGCCGATACCCTGCTGGAGCTGACCGCCGGCAAGAGTGACGGCGAGGCGCGTTACGCAGGACGCGGCATGGACGGTTCGCAGTTCAAGCGCGAGAGCCTCGGCCTGCGCTTCGAGAAATCCAACATCGGCGACGTGCTGCAAACCCTTGAGGCGCAGGTCTACTACAACTACGCCGACCATGTGATGGACAACTACACCCTGCGCACGCCGTCCGGCACCGGGATGATGGCCGGCCCCATGGCGTCCAACGTCGACCGTCGCACCCTCGGCGCGCGAGTCAAGGCCACTTGGCGCTGGGCCGATGTGCAGTTGATCAGCGGCATTGACGCGCAGACCAACGAACACCGCCAACGCAGCTCCATGGGCATCAACACCTACAAGGACCTGCCGTACACCAAGGATGCCGACTTTCACAACTATGGAGCGTTCAGCGAACTGACCTGGTACGCAGCTGAGCGTGACCGACTCATCACCGGCGCACGCCTGGACCGCGCTTCGGCCAAGGATTACCGGCAAACCATCGGCTCGGGGATGATGACCCGCCCCAATCCCACCGCCGACGACACCCGCGCCGATACGCTGCCCAGTGGCTTCATCCGCTACGAACACGACCTGGCCGACAGCCCGACCACGCTGTATGCGGGCCTGGGCCACACCCAGCGTTTTCCGGATTACTGGGAACTGTTTTCGCCCAATTCCGGCCCCGCCGGATCGGTGAATGCCTTCGATTCGATCAAGCCCGAGAAAACCACCCAGCTCGACTTCGGCCTGCAATACAAGTCCGAAAACCTCGATGCCTGGGCCTCGGCTTACATCGGCCAGGTGCGCGATTACATCCTGTTCAACTACACGCCAGCCATGATGGGCATGACCTCGCAAGCGCAGAACATCGACGCGCGAATCATGGGTGGCGAACTGGGCGCCGCTTACAAACTCACCGAACACTGGAAAGCCGACGCCACCCTGGCCTACGCCTGGGGCAAGAACAGCAGCGATGGCAGTGCCTTGCCGCAAATGCCGCCGCTGGACGCCCGCTTCGGCTTGACCTACAGCGAAGACAACTGGAGCGGCGGCGCACTGTGGAGAGTGGTTGCCGCGCAAAACCGTATCGACCAGAACAAAGGCAACGTAGTCGGCAAGGACTTCGACAAGACCCCGGGTTTTGCCGTGTTCTCGCTCAACGGTGCCTATCGGATCAACCAGCACTGGAAGGTCAGCAGCGGCGTCGACAACCTGTTCGGCAAGGCCTACGCCGAACACTTGAACCTGGCCGGCAACGCCGGTTTCGGTTACCCGGCCAATGACCCGCAAGCCATCAAGGAACCGGGGCGCACGCTCTGGACCAAGGTGGATATGAGCTTTTAAGAGCATCGCGGGCAAGCCCGCTCCCACATGGACAGTGTTGAACCTGTGGGAGCGAGCTTGCTCGCGATCGGTTGCGAAGCAACCGCAAACAAACAACTAAAAGATCCAGCCAAGCGGAGCACACGTGATGAAACAGCCCAAAGTGAATTTCTACAACCTGGCCTGGCGCTGGCATTTCTATGCCGGATTGTTCGTTGCGCCATTCATGGTGATGCTGGCCCTGACCGGCACCATTTACCTGTTCAAACCACAACTCGATTCGCTGATGTACAGCAGCCTGCTCAACGTCCCGGCCGGGCACCACACAGTGCCAGCCGATGACCTGCTCAACCGGGTAAAAGACGAGTATCCACAAGGCACGATCAAACAGTACCTGCCGCCGGTCAACGCCGAGCGCAGCGCCCAGTTTGTCGTGCTCAACGACGGCAACGAGCTGAACGTATTCGTCGACCCGTACCACGGCGACATCCTCGGCGAGCAAGACGCCAAGAAAAACCTGCAAGCGGTCGCGCGAGCGATTCACGGCGAGCTGATGATCGGCACCGTCGGTGACCGTCTGGTGGAACTGGCCGCTGGTTGGGCGGTGGTGCTGGTGGTGTCCGGGGTGTTCCTGTGGTGGCCGCGCGGTCAGGCCGCGGGCATTCTCTGGCCGCGACTGAGCAGTCGAGGCCGGGTGTTGTGGCGTGACCTGCACGCCGTCACCGGTTTCTGGGGCGCCTCCTTGCTGTTGGTGATGCTGCTCAGCGGCATGACCTGGACCGGCTTCTGGGGCCAGCAATACGCCGCCGTCTGGAATGTCTTTCCGGCGGCGATGTGGGACAACGTGCCCAAGTCCGACGTCGAAGCGCGCAGCCTCAACAGCGCCACCCGCCAGACTGTGCCGTGGGCCATGGAAAATACACCGATGCCGATGTCCGGCGATCATGCCGAACACATGGCCCACGGAGCAGCGCAAGCCGGTCCGGCCGCGCCGACCATCAGCCTGCAGGACGTGCAGAACATCGCCGTGCAACGCCAGGTCGAGCCCGGCTACAGCATCACGTTCCCGACCACGGCCACCGGCGTGTTCACCATTGCTGTGTTCGCCGATGACCCACGCAACGACGCCACCCTGCATGTCGATCAATACACCGGCAACGTCCTCGCCGACGTACGCTACGAGCACTACGGCGCCGTCGCCCGCGCCACGGAAATCGGCGTGATGCTGCACGAAGGCAAGATGTTCGGCACGCTCAACCAGATCATTGTCCTGCTGATCTGCCTGATGATTTTGCTCAGTGCGATCAGCGGCGTGGTGATCTGGTGGAAGCGTCGTCCGCAAGGCAAGTTCGGTGTCCCGCCGCTGCGTCACGACCTGCCGAAATGGAAAACCGCGATGGCGATCATGTTCGCCCTGGCGGTGGCGTTCCCGTTGGTGGGGGCTTCACTGGTGGTGGTGTGGGTGCTGGATAAGCTGCTGTTGGCACGCCTAAACCGGCAAGCTGAACCTGACTCGGCCGCTTGAGCAATACCTGAGCAAGCAACACCCGTGCTTGCTCGTGCCACCCTGCGCAGGGTGGCACGAGCCTAAGCGCAAAGCCCCTTCAGCGTCGGTCGTTGAAGGGGCACACAGGTATTCACCGAGAAACTACAACTCATCCCGTGTGGGCTTATCGGATACGTCGGGCACCTGTTGGCGAGTGGTTTTCCAGTCTTGTCCAAGTCGACCTGACTGGTTCCAGTCAGCTGCCGTCTTGAGCACCCTCAGCACACCCACATTCGCCAACCTTTGGACAAAGTCTTCGGATGAAAGCAACTGCCCGGTGAGTAAAAACTTTCCTTCTTCCGAGGTATGGGTGGGTACGTATTTGAGCAGCGCACCATGACGCGTCGAATAGTAGAACGCGTCAATATCAAACCCTTTGGCTTTCAAGGCATGGGTGTACGCATAAACCGACGCGGTGGAGGCATAGTCCACCTGCTCCGGGACGGCGGGAGTGGCGGTCGGCAGGGATATCTGGTGGCCAGCCTTCAGTGCGTAACCGTCCGGAAACACCGGCGCTTTATTCCTGGAAGTGGTCGATGGATCGCTCGCGGTGCGGAAGATTCGATGGAGCGCATCATGGGAGGAAGGCGAATCCACAACCGGCTCCAGGCCGACGTATGAACGGGTCGCGATTTTGCCAAGCACCGCACTGGCCAGCGACGCTGGCTGCCCACCGACACCCGCCGCTCGAAGCTGTGCATGACGAGTCGCATCGTCGGGATGGTGAAACATGGGCCCCAAAGGCAGGACGGGATTGCGTGCCCACCGTTCAGCGTCGGAAACAGCAGGCATGCGTGGTACCCAGTCGTTGCCCACCACCCCCGGGCAAGACCAGTAGGGACTTGTCACCAAGACCTCCAGTCGCCCGGCCGCCGCCATGCGCCGAATGTAACTGGTCAGACTGAACTTGCCCTGCTCGATGTCGCGCCAGTCATCCTGCGCCTGCGCCAATGATGCGAACGGATTGTCCTTTAATACGACCTGCCCAAACTTATCCAATGACGTCGCCGAATCAAAGGGATTCAGGTTCAAATGTATCAAGGCACCGTCGGCGCAGGAAAAGTAAATCGACCGGTAGCCCTGGGCTGTGCGGGCAACAACACGTGCCAGGTTCACGTCGATGGGTGAAAAGAAGTGCCGATAATCATCGTCCGACAGATTCTGAGGCATTTGCGCACCACACATGTACATCCCGTTGGTGACGAAGCGGTAAGGTAATGTACCGGGGAAGATATGTTGATAGTCGAACCCGGAGTTGCGCGCCTCAATGGGCAAGGTTGCCATGAAAGAACCGTCGCGAGCATTCCTGAGCAAGAATCCAAAACTCAACGCTGCACGACTGCCCGCCCGCTCATGGGCAAAGCGCGCGGCATCCTGCTCTCGAATATGCAGCGGACTGTAAGCGGGTTCCGACACAGCATTCCTGCGACTGCTCGGTCGGGTCGCCGTTGCAAATGGCGCAAACACTATTACCGCACGCGCATAGCCCCAAAGTCGGCTCCCCACGACCACTTGCAGGTTACCGGACCCGGCCAGTTTTTTTACCCAGTCTGTCGGTGACAATAGGCCAAGATGGATCTGCTCCTTGATCCAGGCCCCATCCAGGTCGCGAGCCGGTTTGCCTGAGGCACTCAATGCAGTGCCCAGGTCGGCGCGGATTCGCTCCCACGTCCCGACGCGATAACGGATGGTCGATCCGTCGGGTGCAAACAAGTACTCGTCGAGCGTTTGTTCGTTACGGGTGAAAGCCGTGTAAACCACATCGACAGACAACATGTTGAGATAAAGCGCCCTATCAACCTCCGACATTACGACAGGTAACGCTCGCGGTACCCGTGAGCGGTAGCGTGCAACGATCGTGCAGCCCGCCGGAAACAGACCTAACGAGACCGACTCATCCGGGAAGATCCACTTGATGTCAAAGTCTTCCTGGGGAATTTCGACCGGATCGGTCGCTACAAAAAAACCGTCAGCGCGCTTCAGAATCAGGCCGCCGAACGCTCCTGCCCTGGCCTGGGGCACCTGCGATCGGGCATGCAGCGCAGCGTCATCGACCGAAAAGAAAACCGGACTCAGTGCTCGACGTTCCAGGAACAGACTTGGCGTCCAGTAGGAGTCGATCAGCCCTTTCCTGTCCCAGCACAGACTGGTGCGCATCACCTGCAAGCCACCGCTGTTGGCGACAACTCTGACAAAACCGGTCGAGGTGAGCTTGCCACTGGCCAGGTTGCCTTGAATTTCTTCCAGGCCCATGTTCGGGACGTCATTGTCGAACAACTTGGTGCCCCTGCGGGCGACGTATTTCAGCAGCGCGCCGTCCTGGGTCGACACATAGAGAGGAATGGGCGCATTCCCCTCTATCACCGGACGTCTTCTTGAGTTGTAAACCACCACATAAAGATCTCGCGGCACGATGAAATGCTGTGCCAACCAGCGTCTGGGTTCGTCTCGCGCATGCTTGACTCGCTGGCGCGAATAAAAATAGGAGTGCGGTAACAATGACTCGGGAAAGACACTGTCCAATTTTCTGGATTGGCTGAACAAACTGTGCAACGAATAAAGCTTGTCCCGCACACCACCGACCGGGACCAGTTCGGTGGCGACGTACTCCTCCTTGCCTTGTTGCTTGAGGATGAACCCGAACCAGGTCTGTTCCTCGTCGTGGTGTCCCGTGTCTTTGGCATAGCGATCAAGGGCCGCCTCATCGGCTGACTGGAACACCGCGCCAAAAGACACCCGCTCCGGCAAGGTTCGCTCCCAGGGGCCGGGGACGCGTTCCCCGGTGATTTTTCCTCGTGGTCGCCAACGGCCGTTGCTGATGAGGACCTGCAAATCGCCGGCGGCCGCCACCTCCACAACCAGCTGTTCCGGTTTGGCGGCCCCCGAGGCAAGACCCAGAGCAAAATCACCAGGCTCGTCTGTGGTTCCCAGTATGACCAGCAGGTTCGCCCAGCGCGAGCGATCGGGTGTGAAGCTGATCAAACTGTCCTCGGCCCCCGAAAGATAGGCAGGAAGAACGTTCGCGAGGTGATTGCGCAGTTCCTCGACGCTGAACATCAGCAAGTTCGTTGCTGCATCTTCGACAGACCATTTCAGCTGCGCAACCTTGCCTGCATCGAGCGTCGAAAGCGCAGGGTGAGAATAGAAACGACTGTGCAAGACGTGGTTGTCGGGGATCACCGGGTGATGGGAGACGACGCTGACCGGCTGCTCCGCCGGTTCGGTCATCACAAATCGTTGATCGCTTCGCTGAAGGATATAGCCGAAATAGCCGCTGTCGCGGCGGCGACCGACTCGCTCATGGGCATAACGGGCCGCATCGTCCGCCGACAGGAACACCCTGGCCAATACATGCAGCGCCGATCCCGTACCTGTCGAGGCGGGTTGTTGTGATTGCTCGTCCATGAAGTAGAACTCCGTTGAATCATTGGTAGAGCCCCACTCTCGCACCGAAAAACATTACCCCGGCGGTACATAGTTATTACTTGGCACGCTCGGCACCAGTTGGGCGCATCGCCATGCCCCGCCGGCAATTTTGTGCTCGCTCACGGTGCAGTGGGCGCACTCGCCGAGCGATTTCCCCCCTCAGGTAAAGCGCTTCGGGTCTTAGGCACAGCCCTTGCTAAAGCCCCTTCAGTAGTCCGCATCTACCAACCAAGAAAAAATCCAACGTTCATGGAGATCGCACAATGAAGCGTCGCAGTTTGATCAAGGCTTTCACACTCACGGCAAGCATTGCCGCAATGGGCATGACCTGGACTGTCCAGGCCGCCGAGACCATCAAGGTCGGTATCCTGCATTCATTGTCCGGCACCATGGCGATCTCCGAAACATCGCTCAAGGACATGGCGCTGATGACCATCGACGAGATCAACGCCAAGGGCGGCGTGAACGGCAAGATGCTGGAACCGGTGGTAGTCGACCCTGCGTCGAACTGGCCGCTGTTCGCGGAAAAGGGTCGTCAGTTGCTGACCCAGGACAAGGTCGCCGTGGTGTTCGGATGCTGGACCTCGGTGTCGCGTAAATCGGTGTTGCCGGTGTTCGAAGAACTTAATGGCCTGCTGTTCTACCCGGTGCAGTACGAAGGCGAAGAGATGTCGCCTAACGTGTTCTACACCGGTGCCGCGCCGAACCAGCAAGCGATCCCGGCCGTTGAATACCTGATGAGCGAAGAAGGCGGCAGTGCCAAGCGCTACTTCCTGCTGGGCACCGACTATGTCTACCCACGTACCACCAACAAGATCCTGCGTTCGTTCCTGCACTCCAAAGGCGTGGCCGACAAGGACATCGAAGAGGTCTATACGCCATTCGGCCACAGTGACTACCAAACCATCGTCGCCAACATCAAGAAATTCTCGGCCGGAGGCAAGACTGCGGTCATCTCGACGGTCAATGGCGACTCCAATGTGCCGTTCTACAAGGAACTGGCGAACCAGGGTCTGAAAGCCACCGACGTGCCGGTCGTGGCGTTCTCGGTGGGCGAAGAGGAACTGCGCGGTATCGATACCAAACCGCTGGTGGGCAACCTCGCGGCATGGAACTACTTCGAGTCGGTGGAGAACCCGGCGAACAAGAAATTCGTCGCCGACTGGAAAACCTACGCCAAGAAACACAACCTGCCGGGGGCTGACAAGGCAGTGACCAACGACCCGATGGAAGCCACCTACGTCGGCATCCACATGTGGGCGCAGGCCGCCGAAAAAGCCAAGTCCACCAATGTCGACAAAGTCCGCGAAGCCCTGGCCGGCCAGACCTTTGCCGCGCCGTCCGGCTACACCCTGACCATGGACAAGACCAACCACCACCTGCACAAGCCGGTGATGATCGGCGAGATCCAGGCCGACGGTCAGTTCAACGTGGTGTGGCAGACCGAAGGGCCGATCCGTGCCCAGCCGTGGAGCCCGTTCATCCCGGGCAACGACAAGAAGCCGGAGTATGCGGTGAAGAGCAACTAAGCCACTGGCACAACTCCTGTGTAGGAGCCGGCTTGCTGGCTCCTACAGGGTCCGCGCATGACCAGGACATTTAATATGCCCACCGCCCTTTATCGCTTCATCCTTGCCATCGCCCTGCTGTTGCCGATGACCACCCTTGCCGGGGATGCCGAAGACTTCGTCACCGCCAATCCCGCGCAGCAAGCAAAGCTTTTGGAAACATGGGCCGCGCAACCCGATCCGGCCCGCATCGAGCTGATCATCGCCCTGCAACAAGGCGAGCTGACAGTCGACGGCCAACCGAAAATCTTGCGCCTGAACAACCGCCTGCGTGGTCTGATCGACACCGCCCTGGCCAGCCACCAATTGCTCGCCGCCGACGCCAAAATCCGACTGGGCGCCGCGCAGCAATTGCAGAAAAGCGCCAAGCCCGCGCAGCTAAAATTCCTCGACCAGCAACTGGCGGCAGAACAGGACGAGAGCGTTCACGCCGCCCTCAGCCTGGCCCTGGCCAATCTGCAGCTGGTAGACGCCGACCCGGCAGTGCGACTCGCCGCCGTACGCCTGCTCGGCGAAACCGGCGACCCATTGGCCCGCACCCGCCTCGAAAGCCTGCTGGAGCCGGGCGTTGAAACCGACGCGAATGTGCGCACCGCCGCCGAAACCAGCCTCGCTCAAGTCAAACGCAAACTGCTGATCGGCGAAATGCTTGGTCAAGCCTTCAGCGGTATGTCACTCGGTTCGATTCTGCTGCTCGCGGCACTGGGTCTGGCGATCACCTTCGGCCTGCTCGGCGTGATCAACATGGCTCACGGCGAAATGTTGATGCTCGGTGCGTACTCGACCTACGTCGTGCAGCTGATGTTCCAGCGCTTCGCCCCGCAGGCCATCGAGTTCTATCCGTTGATCGCACTGCCCGTGGCATTTTTCGTCACGGCCGGGATCGGCATGGCGCTGGAGCGCACAGTGATTCGCCACCTCTACGGCCGCCCGCTGGAAACCCTGCTCGCCACCTGGGGCATCAGCCTGATGCTGATCCAATTGGTGCGCCTGGTGTTCGGCGCGCAAAACGTCGAGGTGGCCAACCCGGCGTGGTTGTCCGGCGGGATTCAAGTGCTGCCGAATCTGGTGCTGCCGTACAACCGCATCGTGATCATCGCGTTCGCGCTGTTTGTGGTGGTGCTCACATGGCTGCTGCTGAACAAGACACGCCTGGGTCTCAACGTGCGTGCAGTTACCCAGAACCGCAACATGGCCGCTTGCTGCGGCGTGCCCACCGGGCGCGTGGACATGCTCGCCTTCGGCCTCGGCTCGGGCATTGCCGGCCTCGGCGGCGTGGCGCTCAGCCAGATCGGCAATGTCGGCCCGGACCTCGGCCAGAGCTACATCATCGACTCGTTCCTGGTGGTGGTGCTCGGCGGTGTCGGGCAACTGGCCGGTAGCGTGTTGGCCGCGTTCGGCCTAGGGGTAGCCAACAAGATTCTCGAACCGCAAATCGGTGCCGTGCTCGGCAAGATCCTCATCCTCGCGCTGATCATTCTGTTCATCCAGAAACGTCCGCAAGGCCTCTTCGCGCTCAAAGGACGGGTGATCGATTGATGAACCAGCCCCTGATGCTCACGGCCACGCAAAAGGCCGGCCCGAAAGTCACCATTGCCATTGGCGCGGTGCTCCTCGTTCTTCTCTTGGCGTTGCCGCTGCTCTCGCTGTTGCCCGCCGACAGTGCGCTGCACGTCTCTGCCTACACGCTGACCCTGGTGGGCAAGATCCTTTGCTACGCCATCGTTGCCCTGGCGCTGGATCTCGTCTGGGGTTACGCCGGTCTTCTGTCCCTGGGCCACGGTGTGTTTTTCGCCCTCGGCGGTTATGCCATGGGCATGTACCTGATGCGCCAGGCCTCGGGCGACGGCTTACCGGCCTTCATGACGTTCCTGTCGTGGACCGAATTGCCCTGGTACTGGACCGGCACCGAAAGCTTTCTCTGGGCCATGTGCCTGGTGGTGCTAGCGCCGGGATTGCTGGCGTTGGTGTTCGGCTTCTTCGCCTTCCGCTCGCGGATCAAGGGCGTGTATTTCTCGATCATGACCCAGGCCCTGACCTTCGCCGGCATGCTCCTGTTTTTTCGCAACGAAACCGGTTTTGGCGGCAACAACGGCTTCACCAATTTCCGCACCATACTCGGCTTTGGCATCACGGAACCTGGCACCCGGGCGGTGCTGTTTTTCGCCACGGTGCTGCTGCTGGTGGCGAGCCTGTACATAGGCTGGCGTCTGGCGCAGAGCAAGTTTGGCCGAGTGCTGACCGCACTGCGCGACGCGGAAAACCGCTTGATGTTCTGCGGCTACGACCCGCGTGGATTCAAGCTGTTCGTGTGGGTGTTGAGCGCGGTGTTGTGCGGTCTGGCCGGTGCGTTGTACGTGCCGCAGGTGGGCATCATCAACCCGAGTGAAATGTCGCCGACCAACTCGATCGAAGCGGCGGTCTGGGTGGCCCTCGGTGGTCGCGGCACGTTGATCGGCCCATTGCTTGGCGCGGGCGTGGTCAATGGCATGAAGAGCTGGTTCACCGTGGCTTTCCCGGAATACTGGCTGTTTTTCCTCGGTGCACTGTTCATCATCGTAACCCTGTACCTGCCCAAGGGCGTGATCGGTTTGCTGAAGAAAAGAGGTGAACAATGAGAGTCACTGCAACGGCTGAATTCATGCTCGAACCGGCGTTTTTTCCGCCACTGGAACCGAACAGGGACGCCGGCAGCAGCCGCGATGCAATCGGCCTCGGCCAGCGTGCCGGCAAAGGCCTGAACACCCGCCACGGCACCATCCTGACCCTGGAAGACATCAGCGTAAGCTTCGATGGCTTCAAGGCATTGAACGACTTGAACCTGTACATCGGGGTCGGCGAGTTGCGCTGCATCATCGGCCCCAACGGCGCGGGCAAGACCACGCTCATGGACGTGATCACCGGCAAGACCCGCCCCAGTCACGGCAAGGCCTGGTTCGGCGAAACCCTGGACCTGACGCAAATGAGTGAAGTGCAGATTGCCCAGGCCGGCATCGGCCGCAAGTTCCAGAAACCGACCGTGTTCGAAGCCTTGAGTGTGTTCGAGAACCTGGAGCTGGCGCAGAAAACCGACAAATCGGTATGGGCCAGTCTGCGGGCGCGCTTGAGCGGCGAGCAGAAAGACCGTATCGCCGAGGTGCTCGACACCATTCGCCTGACCGCTTCGGTCAATCGTCCCGCCGGCTTGCTGTCCCACGGCCAGAAGCAGTTCCTGGAAATCGGCATGCTATTAATGCAAGACCCGCAATTGCTGCTGCTCGACGAACCGGTGGCCGGCATGACCGACGCCGAAACCGAATTCACCGCCGAACTCTTCAAAACCCTGGCCGGCAAGCATTCGCTGATGGTGGTGGAACACGACATGGGCTTCGTCGGTTCGATCGCCGACCACGTCACCGTGTTGCACCAGGGCAGTGTGCTGGCCGAAGGGTCGCTGGAACAGGTGCAGGACAACGAACGGGTGATCGAGGTCTACCTCGGTCGCTAGATTTGCGAACACTGATCCAACTGTGGGAGCGAGCCTGCTCGCGAAAGCGATTGACCAAACAACATCATTGGCGCCTGACACACCGCCTTCGCGAGCAGGCTCGCTCCCACAGGGGTATGAGGAGAATTTGAAATGCTGCAAGTCGACAAGCTGCACCAGTACTACGGCGGTAGCCACATCCTGCGCGGCCTGACGTTTGACGTGAAGGTCGGCGAAGTCACCTGCCTGCTCGGCCGTAACGGCGTGGGCAAGACCACCCTGCTCAAGTGCCTGATGGGCCTGCTGCCGGCCAAAGAAGGCGCGGTCAATTGGGAGGGTAAGCCGATCACCACGTTCAAGCCGCACCAGCGAGTGCATGCCGGCATCGCCTACGTGCCGCAAGGTCGCGAAATCTTTGGCCGCCTGACTGTGGAGGAAAACCTGTTGATGGGCCTGTCGCGCTTCCCCGGTTCCGAAGCCAGGGAAGTCCCGGCATTCATCTACGAGCTGTTTCCGGTACTGTTGCAGATGAAGCAACGGCGCGGCGGTGATTTGTCCGGTGGTCAACAGCAGCAGCTTGCAATCGGGAGAGCCCTGGCCAGCCGCCCACGGTTGCTGATCCTCGATGAACCCACCGAAGGCATCCAGCCGTCGGTGATCAAGGAGATCGGCGCAGTGATCAAGAAACTCGCGGCACGCGGCGACATGGCGATTCTGCTGGTAGAGCAGTTCTACGACTTCGCCGCCGAACTGGCCGATCAGTACCTGGTGATGTCCCGCGGTGAGATCGTGCAGCAGGGCCGCGGAGAAAACATGGAAGCCGAGGGTGTACGCGGTCTGGTTACGATCTAATCTGTGGCGTCCTGACGATAATCAGAAAATATGAATTTACCTCTTTCTACTGCCTTGTTTACCCCGAGCTGGCATGCCGAGCTGGAACTGGGCTACGCCCGATTCGGCGACAGCACGCGCCCGGTCCAGCGACGGCACAAAGGCCCGCTGCGGGTGCAGAAGCACCTGTATGCAGAAGGGCCCGAGGTGTGCCAGCACATCATCGTGCATCCGCCGGGCGGGATTGCCGGCGGTGACCGGCTGGACATCAGCGCCAGCGTCGGCCGCGCGGCATGGGCGCAAATCACCAGCCCCGGCGCCGCAAAGTGGTATCGCGCGGCAGCGCCGGCTTATCAGAAACTCGACCTGGAAGTGGCCCACGGCGCGACACTGGAGTGGCTGCCGCAAGAGACGATCATCTTCAGCGATGCCCGCGCCGAGCTCAGCACGTCCATTGATCTGCAAGGCGATGCTCGGCTGTTCTATTGGGACGTGGTGGCGCTGGGTCGCCCGGCCAGTGGCGAGCGCTTCGATCTCGGGCATTTTCAGGCGCATCTGGATATCCGCCGCGACGGCCAGTTGCTCTGGCACGAACGCCAGCGCATTGTCGGCGGTGATGGTTTGCTCGATTCGCCGATTGGGTTGGACGGGCAACCGGTGTTTGCCACGTTGCTGGTGACTGGCGAGATTGATAGCCAATTGCTGGAGAAGTGCCGTTCGCTGCCCAACGACGTGCGCGGGGATTTGACTCAGTTGCCGGGGTTGATTGTGGCGCGGTGCCTGGCCAGCGAGGCGTTGTTGGCACGCGGCTGGCTGATTGAATTATGGCGATTGCTCAGGCCGGCATTGCTTGGCCGCGAAGCCGTCCCACCCAGAATATGGAGCACCTGAACACCGCTCCTGCAAAAACTTTTTTAACTGCCGAAACTGGATTTCTACGATGGACCTGACCCCACGCGAAAAAGACAAGCTGCTGATCTTCACCGCCGGCCTCGTCGCCGAGCGGCGCTTGGCCCGCGGCGTGAAACTCAACTACCCGGAGGCCATGGCCTACATTTCCGCCGCGCTGCTCGAAGGCGCCCGTGACGGCCAGACCGTGGCCGAGCTGATGCACTTTGGCACCACCCTGCTCAGCCGCGAACAAGTGATGGAAGGCATTCCGGAAATGATCCCGGAGATCCAGGTGGAAGCGACCTTTCCCGACGGCACCAAACTGGTCACCGTCCACCAACCGATCGCCTGAGGCTTGGCCATGACTTACACCATTCGCGATGCCGTGCATGCCGACCTGCCCGCAATCCGTGACATCTACAACGACGCCGTGCTCAACACCACGGCAATCTGGAATGAACAGGCGGTGGAGCTCGGTAACCGCCAGGCCTGGTTCAGCGCGCGACAGGCGCAGAGTTATCCGATCCTGGTAATCGTCAACGCTGACAACAACGTACTGGGCTACGCTTCATTCGGCGACTGGCGACCGTTCGACGGCTTCCGTCATACCGTCGAGCATTCGGTTTACGTGCGCAGCGACCAGCGTGGCAATGGCCTTGGCCCGAAACTGATGGATGCCCTGGTCGAGCGCGCCAGGGACTGCGGCAAACACGTGATGGTCGCTGCCATCGAAAGTGGCAACGCCGCCTCGATTCGCCTGCATGAGCGCATCGGATTCGTGATCACCGGGCAGATGCCTCAGGTGGGCACCAAGTTCGGTCGCTGGCTGGACCTGACCTTCATGCAACTGACCCTCAATCCTGGCGCGCAACCACCGACCGCCAGCAAGGAGTGATACCCGATGAACCCCGCCCAACTGCGACGCGTCAACGTTGAAAGCTTTGCGCACTATCGTCAGGGATTGATTGACCTGCTGCTCGATGCCGTCGGTTATGGTGCCAGCGTCGGCTTCATGGCCAACCTCGATGCCACGCAGGCCCGCGCGTATTTCGATGAAGTTCAGGAGAACCTCAACAAGGGCAACGTGTTGTTGTGGGTGGTGGTCAAGGACGAACAAGTGCAGGCCAGCGTACAGCTGACCCTGTGCCAGAAAGCCAATGGCCTGAACCGCGCCGAGGTGCAAAAATTGCTGGTGCGCGAGCATGCACGGCGGCGAGGTCTGGGCCAGCAATTGATGACGGCGCTGGAGCAGGCTGCCCTGCAACACAAACGCGGCATGCTCTACCTCGATACCGAGGCTGGCTCCCCGGCTGAAGACTTCTACAAGGCGTTGGGCTACACCCGCGCCGGTGAAATCCCCGATTACGCCTGCGACCCGAGCGGCCGCTACAAGCCGACTGCCCTTTACTACAAGATTCTACAGGGAGCCCATTGATGATTCCCGGTGAATACCAGATCCAGCCCGGCGACATCGAACTCAACGTTGGTCGTCGCACCGTCAGTTTGAAAGTAGCCAACAGCGGCGACCGACCGATCCAGGTCGGCTCGCACTACCACTTTTTCGAAACCAACGACGCCTTGACCTTCGACCGCGCCACCAGTCGCGGCATGCGCCTGAACATCCCCGCCGGCACCGCCGTGCGTTTCGAACCGGGGCAGAGCCGCGAGGTTGAATTGATCGACCTGGCCGGGCATCGCCGGGTGTTCGGCTTTGCCGGCAGGATCATGGGTGACCTTTAAGTTTCATGATGTCTGCACTGGCCCCTTCGCGAGCAGGCTCGCTCCCACAGTTGATCGCATTTCCCTGTGGGAGCGAGCCTGCTCGCGAAAGTGAGCGCAGCGAACGATTTCACATTCAATTGAATCTCAAGGCGAACGAATGAAGATTTCCCGTCAGGCTTACGCTGACATGTTCGGCCCCACCGTCGGTGACAAGGTCCGGCTGGCCGATACCGAGCTGTGGATCGAAGTGGAAAAGGACTTCACCACCTACGGCGAAGAAGTGAAATTCGGCGGCGGCAAGGTTATCCGTGACGGCCAGGGCCAGAGCCAACTGCTCGCCGCCGAGGTCGTCGACACCCTGATCACCAATGCGCTGATCATCGACCACTGGGGCATCGTCAAGGCGGACGTCGGCCTCAAGGACGGTCGCATCGCTGCCATTGGCAAAGCCGGCAACCCGGACATCCAGCCCAACGTCACCATCGCCATCGGCGCCAGCACCGAAGTGATCGCCGGTGAAGGCATGATCCTTACCGCCGGTGGCATCGACACCCACATCCACTTCATCTGCCCGCAGCAGATCGAAGAAGCGCTGATGAGCGGTGTCACCACCATGATCGGCGGCGGCACCGGGCCGGCCACGGGCACCAATGCTACCACCTGCACCTCCGGGCCGTGGCACCTGGCGCGCATGCTCCAGGCTGCCGACGCCTTCCCGATGAACATCGGCCTGACAGGCAAGGGCAACGCCAGCCTGCCCGAACCGCTGATCGAACAGGTCAAGGCGGGCGCCATTGGCCTCAAGCTCCACGAAGACTGGGGCACCACCCCGGCAAGCATCGACAATTGCCTGAGTGTCGCCGATCAGTACGACGTACAAGTGGCCATTCACACCGACACCCTCAACGAATCGGGCTTCGTCGAAACCACCCTCGCCGCGTTCAAGGGACGCACCATCCACACCTACCACACCGAAGGCGCGGGTGGCGGCCATGCCCCGGACATCATCAAGGCCTGCGGTTTTGCCAACGTGCTGCCGAGTTCGACCAACCCGACCCGACCATTCACCCGCAACACCATCGACGAACACCTCGACATGCTGATGGTCTGCCACCACCTGGACCCGAGCATTGCCGAAGACGTGGCCTTCGCCGAAAGCCGCATTCGCCGCGAAACCATTGCGGCCGAAGATATCCTGCACGACCTCGGCGCGTTCTCGATGATCAGCTCAGACAGCCAGGCCATGGGCCGCGTCGGTGAAGTGATCACCCGCACCTGGCAAACCGCCGACAAGATGAAAAAGCAGCGCGGCCCGTTACCCCAGGACGGTGAAGGCAACGACAACTTCCGCGCCAAACGCTACATCGCCAAGTACACCATCAACCCGGCAATCACCCACGGCATCAGCCATGAAGTGGGCTCGGTTGAAGTCGGCAAGTGGGCGGACCTGGTGCTCTGGCGCCCGGCCTTTTTCGGGGTCAAACCGACATTGATTCTCAAAGGTGGCGCCATCGCGGCCAGCCTGATGGGTGACGCCAACGCATCGATCCCGACCCCGCAACCGGTGCACTATCGCCCGATGTTTGCCAGCTACGGAGGCTCGCTACACGCCACCAGCCTGACCTTTATCAGCCAGGCGGCACACGAGGCGGGGCTCCCCGAAGCCCTGGGATTGAAGAAAAAAATTGCCGTGGTCAAAGGTTGCCGTGAGGTGCAGAAAACCGACCTGATTCATAACGACTATTTGCCAGACATTGAAGTCGACCCTCAGACCTATCAAGTCAAGGCCGACGGCGTATTGCTGTGGTGTGAGCCGGCGGATGTGCTGCCGATGGCGCAGCGTTACTTCCTGTTCTGATAGCTCGATGGGTGTGCAGGAACCTGGATCACCAGGTTCCTGCGATCAACAGCAGTGATCAGCTGGCCGGTTGAACGGTAAAGGGCTCTTCTGCTCGTTGCAGTTTCGCCCGCTCAATCGCCTGACGGGTGAGGGTCTTGTACTTCGCTTTCATCTCATCTTCAATCGCCTTCACGTCGGCAACGTACTCGTCCTGGGTCATGACGCGGCCAGGGGCAAACGCACTTTCCGGTTTTTTCAGCTCAGTGCCGAGCACCCTGATCTCAATCTTCAGCTGCTCCCTCTGCTCAAGGGAAAGCGTAGAGTCGTTCGCTCGCTGCTCCAGTGCCATGTAGAACTCGGTGGTGAGATCAAGCCGGCGCCTGAAGCCTTTGAACGTGCTGCGATTGGAGCCTTCAACGTAGGATGACCAGAACGGTTGATCGATGAGCAAGTCATCCAGCAACTCTCCTGCTTCAAGGTCCAGCACTCGTCGATAAGCCGCATCGATCATCGCCTTATCAACCCCGGCGATCCCTCTGAATTGCATCTTGCGAAACTGCCAGGGCAAGTCCAGCCGATCAGCCAGATCTGTCATGAATGCCATATGCACTTCCCACTTCGTCGACAGTGCCTTCAACCTGACCCTCGGCATCGACACGCCTGAAACTTTCGCCCTGCTCCAGACGCTCGGAGACGGTCTTGTGGGCGATCCTGCTCAACTCGTCCAGCCGCGCCTTGCCCCGCGCCAGCGTGGCCAGCTCGGCCTCCACCAGGCCTGGATTGCCCAGTTCATAAGCCTCATGGATCAGCACCTCCATGCCCATGGCGTTGAACAGCTGCGCGCCGGCATCAACGCACGAGGTGCCGGGCGTAGCCATGGTGAACAGTTTCAGGCGCAACTCGGTGTTCTTCGACATGGCTTCGAGCATTCGCCACACCTTGGCAGTCAGATCGACCCGGTAGAGCGTGTCATGGACGTAATGGGACGATTCGGTCAGTTTGCGGATCTCGTTGAAAAACGGGACCGATCCGGTCTCGTCCTCGACGCTGTTCCAGACCGCCTGCCGGGCGACCCACTCGGGCCGGGACATGCCTTCTTCCCAGTCGAGGCTATCGCGCACGCCGCGCGGCGGATAGGGTCGATCGGGGTCCAGGCCGACGGACTCGATGTAATCGCGCAACGTCTGCAGATTTTCGGCCGAGAGAAATTCCGGAGTACGGCTCACTACCGTTCGCGCGAGCAGTTCCGCCTGCACTGAACCACGGGGCACCACCGGTATATCCGTGATCAGATTGCTCTGAATATCCAGGAAAAAATGCCGGAACCGCGGTTGCGAAAACAGTCCGCGCGGCCAGGTTCGAATACCTGTATCGGCCAGCATGACCGTATGCAACATTCTCATCCTGCCAATGTCCGGAACCTCTCTGAGAGGATTACCCATAAGATCCAGAGTATGAAGCCGGGTGAGGTCAGCCAGGTCAGCAATCCCTTGTGGGTCCAGCACAATCCGGTTTCCGCGCAGGCTCAACTCGGTCAGGGCGCGCATTCGACCAATCACATTTGGAACTCTCGTGAGTGAATTGCCGTTGATGTTCAGTGAGCGCAACCGTGGGAAACGGTCGAAGAAGGCTATATGGCCATCGGTCAATCCGGTGTTGGACAGATTGAGCCGGGTGACGTGATCGAAATTGCCCTCCAATGCCGGCATGGTCCCCAGATGCCGTCCCATTGGGAGATCGTGAAGATCGAGCACCGCACCTTGCAACTCGCCATATGAATCTACATCGCGCAGGCCGGTTTGCTGCCAGGCTTCCCTGACGGCTTTGTACACCGCGTTACGGGCCTGCCATTCGGCGATGCCGGCGGATGAGTACCGGAACGATTCGGTCGGTGAGTTCAGCCAGCGTTGAAAATTCGCGTTGAGCTGATTGAATTCGGCTTCAAGCGCGACTGCCCTCTGCTCAATACTCGCGTCACTGCCACCGGCCCGCAGGTAAACCAGGGCTTCGGCCTCCGACCACCCGGGGCGTACGACACGGACACGCTCTTGGGCTGTCAGGTGCCCACTGACTTGACCGAGCCCCCGAGAAGCGCCGCGCATGCCGCCTCGCAGGCGCATGGTATGCGGGTCGTACTTCGGCTTGCGCAGCGGATTATCCGCCAGCAGGGCGTTGAAACTGTCTCGTGGCAATGTCCCTTTTTGAATGGCCTGTTTGAGCGTCGCGCCCTGGTTGATGTGATAACCCAGCGCGTCTCGTTCGGCATCGGGCAGGGCATGCAACACCGACACGTAGAGATCGTCGGGGCCATGCAGGTGCAGATCATCGGCGTCACGGGCTTCGTACTGTCCGTTTTCGCTGACGAGCACCCGGCGAATGGCGGCATCTACCGGGCCGATGCTGTCGCTCAAGGGGCCGTCGAATGAAGAAGCACGGATTTCAATCCGCACATTTTCGGGCCAATTGGGCAACGCCTGCAACGAGTGCAACGCCAGACGCTCGGTGTCCGCGCTGTAGGCCACATCGAGGAACAGCCCTTCATAGGCGCGTGCGCCTCGTGACGTCAGCAGGGCCACCCGCGCGCGCTCCCGAAGAGCCAGGGGGATGTGCGCGGAGTCGGTGATCTTCGACAAATCCTCTGGTGCGACGTCGGCAAGCAACTCCTCGGCCGCTGCCGGGGATAGTCCGCTGAAAGCGTCCTGCAGCACCACTACCTGCGCAGAGCCCTTCTGCGGTGCGCCGCGGTTGAGCGCTGTAAACAAAGATTCGCACCGGATGTTCGCCTGCTCGGCGAGCTTGTTTCTCAAGGCGTTGATCCGCAGGGGCCGCTCTCGTGAAATGCCTTGCCCAAGCATGGCGTGGATGTCGGTTTCGCCCAAGAATTTCACCGCGAACTCAGGCAGTTTCCCTGCGCGAACTTCAGCGCGGGTGATCTTCAAGGTGTTCGCCGGCGAAGCGTCGATGTCACCAAACTTCATGGAGGGCCCCCAGTGTTCGGCGCCCTCGAACAGCTCGATACCGGTGTGTTCAGGCCATCTCGGCAGTTCAAGCAATAAATGCGGCACCTGCTCAGTGAACGCCGGCGGCACCTCATCGAGCCGGATCTGCTCGGGCAGTTTGCGCACATCGGCCCAGGCCCTGAAGCGATCGAACGTGTCGACCAACACTGCGGGTGGTGGCTGGTTGACGACATGCAGCCTGCGCAACTCGTCTTCCCCCACACCACTGGCGACCCGAATCTGCTCAAGAGTGACATCGGAGAAACCTTCGGCTACAGGCCCGATTCGCCGCATGAGGGTGGCATTTTCCCACTCGATCGGGCGATCGAGCTCGGTCCTCCAGCCGCCTGCACCATTGTGCTCGAGCTTGGGTTGATAAGCCTGCGCCCGTCTCGGGTGCTGCACGCATGACTGGCCAGTGCGCGGATCGTTGCGAACTTCGAAGTGCTGGTTGTCATGCTTGAGAATGTCTTTGTCACTGTGCCGGAACAGGCCCTGCTCGTTGGGCTTGGCCTCTGTGGCCAAGGCGATGTCATGGGCGTAGGGAGCCAGGTTCCCGTTCCACAGACGCACGCTGCCATCGGGCAACTGAACCGGTTTCAGGTTGTCGATGAGCGACGATGGCTTGACCGCCGTGGGTGCACCGCCGGGCAGGATATGCCCTGCCATCATCAGCGCCAACTGGGCAGCATTGATCATGACCCCGACAAGATGAGCCGCCGCTTCTTCCTTGTCGCCCTTGCTCCACTCCTCGATGCCTTCCATGGTTTCGAAGAGCATTTGCCCCACCATGACAGCCAGCAACGGCCCGGCCAGCCCAGGGACCAGCATCGCGCCGAAGTTGAACACGTTCCAGCCGATGTTCAGGTACGTGGTCAGCCTGTTCCAGCGGGTGGCAGCGTCTTCATCGTCGGTCAGCACCGCGATCTGCCGCGCGTCGGCAATCGCCTTTTCCCTGCGCCAGCGACCGAGTTGCGGCCACAAAGCTCCCTGGATGATGTTGGTGACAGGCTCGGCATTGGGGTTCTCGACGGCGGTTTCGCGCCACCAGGGTCCCATGTCCAAGGGGCCACGCGCAGTCCAGGTGAATGTCGTGAGACGCTCGCGCACCCGGGCAAAAAACCTGCCCTTGTCCTTTTGCGCGACAAAGCGGCTAAAAAACTGTTGATAACTCGGCGAGCGCAGCTGGCCCAGCAGCTCCTTCATGAAGTCCGCAAGGGAGTCATATTCCTTGATGGGGTGGTCAGGGTCATCGGGTACATAAACCAGTAAAGTGCCGTCAAGACGGCTCTGTTGGTACACATCATTGCGTTGCAACATGGCTTCGACCAGGGCCTTGGGGCCATTGGCGAAAAATGCCTTCATCAACTTGAATTGGTCGAATTCCTGCCCGGGCAATATTGCAAGGCGTCGCGACCACTCCATCAGCGTTCGCTGGTGCTGCGGAACCAGGCTGTCATAAAGTCGTTTGACTTCTGAAGGGTCCGCAACTGCGCTGAACATTACGATTCCCGACAGGTTGAACCCCATCAGCGAAAGCCGATGGCATTGCAAAGGGCGATTACCCAACAACACTCCCTGATTACCTTCGTGAATCTGCAGCAGCTTTGCGTAACTACCGGAAGAAACATCATTTTTCAGATAAGCAATGTAAGCCGATTCCTTGAAAGCGGCTTTTTCAATTTCAATGGCTTGTTTGGCGACCGTCTCTTTGGGGCCGGCCTGCTCGGGCATCAACATTGCCTTGATATGCTGCTGGTATTGCGCACCCAGATCGAGCTTGCGGCACAGGGCTGCAAATTTTTCGACGGTCAGAGCATGTCGCTGCAACTCGTTGGTGCTGTCGACGGTAAAGATGCCGGAACCATCACGAAACGCCCCCACCAGCGTCTCTGGCTCCTCGAAGTTGTGCAGCGCCGCCTCAAGCAATGAAGATTGCCGAAGCCGGCTGGCATTATTATCGACGCCGGGGAACAGATTGGCCGGGATATACAATCGAATCACTGTCGCCTTGACATCCAGCTCCAGCTTCAACTCTTCCTTCAATGCCTTGACGAGCAAAGGTTCTGCGAAGGTGTTGATGTCCTGCTGCAAGTTCTCCAGCGTTGTTTCCAAGGGGCCCTGAACTCGCCAGCGTTCGTCAATCAAGTCGTTGAGAAATTGACGATCGATGACCCGCGCATTCATGTACCACTCAGGAAAATTCGGTTGCGCGTTGACCATCGAGACCAATCGCGAGGGCGGAGCATCTCTTATCGACGTCGGCAACTTGCTCAGAAGATAATCACGATAGACGTTTTCCTGCCCCACCCCAAATGAGTACAACACTTCTATTGCGGGGGTACCCGATATCTGGCTCATCTCGCATATCCTTATGCAGTAAATTGACTCGCCAGTTTTATGGAGGATTTAAAAAAACAAAAGATTAAAAAACAGCGGGAAAAAATATTGTTTATCTGAAATCGCATTGAATTTCAGAATCTAAAAAATAATTAATTACCGCCCCCATTCCCCCCGCAAGTGCTTGCGCCGCGTAATGGTAGTTTTTAGCGCGCGGCAAAAGGGCTAAGATGCGCCAGACTTATCCCCCAGGAAGCTGGCCATGCGCCTACCCGAATTCATCAGGCAACACGTGGACCGTATCGTTGATGAATGGGAGCAGTTCGCCAGAACCATCACGCCGGCGGCCGTCAACATGGACCGTGCAGCCTTGCGCGACCATGCCAAGGCGATTCTGTTGGCCGCCGCGCGCGACATGAGCACTGCACAGACCGCCAGCGAACAACTGGCCAAGGCCAAGGGTGAAGGCCCCGAGAAAACCCCGAGCCTGGACGAAGCCGGCGCCAGCCATGGCGAGCTACGGCACACCGTGGGTTTCGATCTGGTGCAGATGACAAGCGAATTTCGTCATCTGCGTGCCTGTGTGATTCGCCTCTGGGTCGACAGCCTGGAGTCGCCGGACCTGACCTACTTCCAGGACATGATCCGCTTCAATGAAGCCATCGACGAAGCACTCGCAGAATCCACGGCGGCCTATGCCGAACAGGTGGATCGCTCGCGGGATATCTTCCTGGCGATACTCGGCCACGACCTGCGCGCGCCGCTGCAAGCGATGAGTATGTCGACTGAATTGCTGATGCGTAAAACAACCCTGGAAGGCGATGCGCTGGCCTGCGCGAACAACATCACACGCAGCGCTCGACACATGGCGGTGATGGTCAGCGATTTGCTGGAATTGGTGCGCAGTCGCCTGGGCAAGAGCCTGCCGATCGAACCAAAACCCATGGACCTTGCCGATGCCGCACACGCGGCGATTGCCGAAGCCTGCGCCGGCAACCCGGAGTGCGATCCGACGATCAAGGTAGTTGGAGATACACGTGGCGTCTGGGATGCCGGACGGCTGGGTCAATTGCTGCAAAACCTGATCGGCAATGCGTTGCAGCACGGTTTGAACAAACGTGATGTGACGGTCACGCTCTTTGGCGAGCCCGACACGGTTCGCCTGACGGTCCATAACTACGGAACGCCGATTTCCGCGAACGCTATCGGCACGATCTTCGATCCACTGGTGCGCAGCACAGATGAAGAACTGGGCCAGCCGTCCACCAGCCTCGGGTTGGGCCTGTTTATCGTCAAGGAAGTGGTGAACGCCCATTCCGGGACGATCGAAGTCAGTTCAAACGAAACCGATGGCACCCTGTTTACTGTGGTGTTGCCACGCAATTCCCCTACGTGACCACCAACCGCCCCAACCGCTGCTTGAGCATGCGGTTCTCGGCCCGCAATTGCTGGACCTCTTCAAGCAGGTCCAGCGCCAGGGCGACGCCTTCCCACTCCAGTTCCAGGTCGCGCCGCAGCTTGGCGGCGCGTTTGGCCAGGGCCAGTTCGTAATCGGTGAAGCGCCAATCCTTGGGCTGCCCGCCCTGAGGTTCGAGGATGCCGTGCTCGACGATTTCGATCACGTAGACGTCCGAGAGGTCGGTCGCCTCACAGAATTCTGCCAGGTCCAGTTGAACGATCAGGGGGCTGCTCATGATGGGCTACTCCGTCGCTGGGTTCAGAAGTTTTCTCGTGGGTTGAAGGCGGCTTTTTTCGCCAGTTCCTGCCACAGCGCCTTGACGTCATCGTCTGCGGCCTTGGGCATTACGGCTTTGAACTGGATGAACAGATAACCGCGCTCACCCGCCTTGTTCATCAGGCCATGGCCCTTGGCGCGCATGCGTTGGCCGTTCTGGCTGCCCGCCGGGACCTTGAGGTTGATCTTGCCGGTCAGGGTCGGCACGGCGACTTCGGTGCCCAGCGCCAGCTCCCACGGTGCCAATGGCAAGGTGATGATCAGGTTCTCGCCTTCGACGTCGAATTTCGGGTGTGGCGCAAAGCGAATGGTCAGGTACAGGTCGCCATTGGCACCACCGCCGACACCTGGAGCGCCCTGGCCCTTGAGGCGAATGCGTTCACCATCGCTCACGCCCGCCGGGATCTTAACGTTCAGGCTTTTGCTGGTGTTGCTCACATGCTGGCCGGCCGCATTGTACTGCGGTACCTGGAAGGTGACCTTCTTCGACTCGGTCGACAGGGTTTCTTCCAGAAAAACCCCCAGTTCCATTTCCACGTCTTGCCCTCGACGCCCGGTACTGCGACGTGATTCTCCACCGCCGAAGCCAGGGCCACGATTACCAAAGATCGAGCTGAAGAAATCCGAGAAGTCACCGGTGTCCTGGCCACCGCCACCAAAACCGCCACGGCTCTGCCAGCCCGGTGGTCCCTGGAACGGTTGACCATGCTGGCCATAGCGGCGCAGTTCGTCGTATTCGGCGCGTTTATCAGCGCTTTTCAGCGCCTCATAGGCTTCAGAGGCGTCCTTGAACTTGGCCTCGGCGTCCTTTTCCTTGCTGACGTCGGGGTGGTATCTGCGCGCCAGCTTGCGATAGGCGGCCTTGATTGCCTTATCGTCTGCTGTCGGCTCCACACCGAGAATCTTGTAATAGTCTTTGAAGTCCATCGCGGGAATCACCATCCGTTATCGAAATCGCGCCACCTGCCACAGCATGCACTCGATTGCAGCACAGGGTTAGACCGATCTCAAGGTTGTGACCGGGCGGCGCGTAAGAAGTTTATCGGCAGCGGCGGCGCGACTTTCGGGTGCTGCGCGGCTACCGGCTTGATGCAGGGTAGTTTGGGGGTCATGGGCCATCTTTCAAGACATTGTTTCCAGGAATTAGCAGATAGTCGGCCTTCGAATCTGTCGCGCCCTGACATACACTGCGCGGCCGTTTTTTAACCGGAACCCCAAAGACATGAACAACGCATCTCCAGCCCGTGCCGTGGGCATCGACTTTGGCACGTCAAACTCCACCGTCGGCTGGCTACGCCCCGGCATGGAAACGCTGATCGCGCTGGAGGACGACAAGATCACCCTGCCTTCGGTGGTCTTCTTCAACATCGAAGAACGTCGCCCGGTGTATGGCCGGCTGGCGCTGCACGAGTACCTGGAAGGTTATGAAGGCCGGTTGATGCGCTCGCTCAAGAGCCTGCTGGGCTCCAAGCTGATCAAGCACGACACCAGTGTTCTTGGCACGGCGATGCCATTCAAGGACCTGCTTGGCCTTTTCATCGGTCAGCTCAAGAGCCGTGCCGAAGCCGCCGCCGGTCGGGAATTCGAAGAAGTGGTGCTGGGCCGTCCGGTGTTCTTCGTCGACGATGATCCGATGGCCGACAAAGAGGCCGAAGACACCCTGGTGGACGTTGCGCGCAAGATCGGCTTCAAGGAAGTTTCGTTCCAGTTCGAACCGATTGCCGCCGCGTTCGACTACGAGTCGACCATCGAGAAGGAAGAGCTGGTACTGATCGTCGACATCGGCGGTGGTACCTCCGACTTCTCGCTGGTGCGCCTGTCGCCGCAGCGTCGGGGTGTGGATAACCGCCAGGATGACATCCTCGCCACTGGCGGTGTGCACATCGGCGGGACCGACTTCGACAAGCAACTGAGCCTGCAGGGCCTGATGCCGCTGTTCGGCTACGGCAGCCGGATGAAGAGCGGCGCCTACATGCCGACCAGCCATCACATGAACCTGGCAACCTGGCACACCATCAACTCGGTGTATTCGCAGAAGTCCCAACTGGCCCTGGGCAGCATGCGCTACGACATCGAAGACACCGGCGGCATCGACCGCCTGTTCAAGCTGATCGAACAGCGCGCCGGGCACTGGTTGGCCATGGAAGTTGAAGAGACCAAGATCCAGCTGACCCATGCCGACCACCGCCACGTACCGCTGGATCGCATCGAAGCCGGCTTGAGCGTGGAGCTGAGCCGTGCACTGTTCGAATCGGCCATCGATAACCTGCTCGAACGCGTGCGCAATAGCGTCACCCAGTTGCTGACTGACGCCGATGTGCGGGTCGATCAGGTGGACACGGTGTTCTTCACCGGTGGTTCCAGTGGTATTCCGGCGCTGCGAAACAGCGTTTCGGCGATGTTGCCGAATGCGCGGCATGTGGAAGGGAATATCTTTGGCAGCATTGGTAGCGGCCTGGCCATTGAAGCGGCCAAGCGTTACGGTTCGATGGGCTGATCCGAAACCCTGTGGCGAGGGGATTTATCCCCGTTCGGCTGCGCAGCAGTCGTCGCTTTTTTGTTTTTTTGGGGGCGCTGCGCACCCCGACGGGGATAAATCCCCTCGCCACAAAGCCCCTCGCCATATTGAGATGGGGTGGTGGTTACACCATCCCCACCTGCTTCAACTCACTCTTCAGATACGCGTAATAAATCGGCCCTGCCACCACCCCCGGCAGGCCGAACGCGGCTTCGAACACCAGCATTGCCAGGAGCAACTCCCACGACTTGGCACTGATCTGCCCGCCGACGATCCGCGCGTTGAGAAAATACTCGAGCTTGTGGATGACAATCAGGTAGCCCAGCGCGGCCATCGCCACCCAGATCGACAGCGACAGGCCGACAATCGTGATCAGGGTGTTCGACATCAGGTTGCCGATCACCGGCAACAGGCCGAGCAGGAAGGTCAGCACGATCAGGGTCTTGGTCAGTGGCAGCTTGATGCCGAACATCGGCAGCACCACCGCCAGGAATATCCCGGTAAAGAACGTGTTGAGCAGGGAAATCTTGATCTGGGCGAACACGATGTTGCGAAACGCCTGTACCAGCAAGTGCAGGCGGTCGAACAGGGCAGCGGCCAGCGGTTTGCGTTTGGTCAGGTCCGGTATTCGTTGCAGGGCAATGATCGCCCCCAGCACCATGCCGATCAGCAACGTCACAAACATGTGCGCCGCATCCTTGCCCACCAGTTGCAAGTCGCTGAGGTGCTTGCTGACCCATTCACCAATTGCCACGCGAAACTCGGCGGCACTGGCCGGCAGATAGGCGTCGATGAACGGCGGTAGTTGCCCGCGTGCACGGTCGACCACCCCCATGAACTTGTCGAGGGATGCACCGGGGTTTTCCGCTTCGTGCAGCAGAAAACTGATGGCGCCGGCAAATATCAGCGACAGTACGCTGACAATCAGAGTCCCCAGCAACGCCACCGCCAGCCAGCGCGCACGCCGGCCTTCAATCAGTCGTTGCAGTTGTGGGGTGAGCATGTTGACCAGTTCGAACACCAGCAACCCGGCCAGCAGGCTGGGCAACAACCGCAGCGGAATCACCAGCAGCAGTCCGCCGAAAATGATGACCCAGCTGATGACAAGCAAAACTTGACGTTGAGAAAACGTTGGCATACAGCCTCAAAACGAACGGCGTAAAAGGATTGGCAGTCTGCCAGCGATCCGGTGTCAGCACTAGGGATTGTGTGGGCGCCTCATCGCCCTTGAGGGCCTTGGTCGCGGCGTCGGCATTGCAGGTTTTCATTTTCTCCTGCTGTGACGTCAAGGTTTTGCCGGCACACCTGTTACACCTTCATCTTGTCTCCAGGTGGCTGCGTCGATACTGCTCCGGCGTACACCCGGCCTGGCGCTGGAACATGGCGATGAAGGCCGAGCCGGTGCTGTAGCCCAAGTCGAAGGCGACGTCCTGAATGCTACGGTGGTGGTCCAGCGCCTCGATCGCCGTCAGAAAGCGCAGACGTTGGCGCCATTCACCGAAGCTCATGCCCAATTCGCGGACAAACTGCCGCGCCAGCGTGCGTTCGCTGACATGAATCTGCGCGGCCCAGTCCGCCAGTGACCGGTTATCCCCAGGCTCGGCCTGCAGGGCCTCCAGAATGCCAAGCAATCGGCAACTGCTGGCGTAGGGCAAATAACACTCATGCACTGGCGCTTGTTGCAGTTGATCCACCAATACCTGGGCCAGACGCTTGTCCGCGGCCTGCGCGGGGATCTTCACGTCCCTGGCGGCAAAGTCCTTGAGGATCGCCTTGAGGATGTCGCTGATGGCCAGTGTGCAGGCCTCTTGTGGTAGATCACGGCAAAGGGTGGGCGCCAGGCAGACCGCGCGGTAATTGATCGGCTGGTTGCTATAGAAGCTGTGCTCGGTCTCGGGGGGCACCCATACCGCGTATTGCGGTGGTGACATGAAGCGACTGCCACCGATTTCCATGTGCAGCACGCCATGGGCCGAATACTCCAGCGTGCCCCAGGGGTGTCGATGCGCCGAGGCAAAACGATGTGCATCAAAATCGGCGTAGCGGAAGTACACCGGGGCGGGTAGTTCACTGAAATCCAGCAGGTCGATGTGTTTACTGGTCATGCTGTCCGGAATCAGGGGCGGGTTGTCTGGATCGAAGTATAGGCCTGTATCCAGACAAGGGATAATTACCCCTCATCAACGTTCTGGTTTTTCCCATGCAATACGCTTATCCCCTGCTGGCCATTTTCATCTGGGCCGGCAACACCGTGATCACCAAAATGTCGGCCGGGGCGATCTACCCCGCCGAGATCGGTTTTTACCGCTGGCTGCTGGCCGGGTTACTGTTCACGCCCTTCATGCTCAAACCGGTGATAGCCCACTGGCCGTCGATCCGCCCGAACCTGGCCAAGATCTTTCTCCTCGGCGTGCTCGGCATGGCTGTTTACCAAAGCCTGGCGTACTTCGCCGCGGGCCTGACCTCCGCTACCAACATGGGCATCATCCTGTCGTTGATGCCTTTGATGTCGCTGGCCATGGCGATCATCAGCCTCGGCCAACGCCTGACCTTCGGCGCACTGGCGGGTGCGGTGCTGTCGTTTGCCGGGGTGTTGATGGTTGTCTCGTCCGGCAGCCTTGGCGTGCTGCTGGAGCACGGGGTGAACCTGGGCGACGCGATGATGCTGATCGCCACCCTGGCCTACGCGATCTACAGCACTTTGCTGAAAAAATGGCAGCTGCGTTTGCCGCCATTGGTGTTGCTGTATTTGCAGGTGCTGGTAGCGGTGGTGGTATTGTTTCCGCTGTTTCTCGCCTCACCGAAAATCGGCCCGACCCTGCAGAATATTCCTTTAGTGCTTTACGCCTGCCTGCTGGCCTCGATGGTCGCACCGCTGGCGTGGATGCAAGCCGTGGTGCGCTTGGGTCCGAGCCGGACCACGCTGTTCTTCAATTTACTGCCATTGATAACCGCGCTGATTGCGGCGGTGGTGCTGCATGAACAGTTGGCGATGTACCACCTGGTGGGCGGGATGTTGACGTTGGGCGGGGTGATTCTTTCCGAGCGTTGGACGACGGTATTGGGTCGTAAGGTCAGTGTTGCCTGACGCGCTCTAAACCCCGGCAGCTTTCAGCCGAGCCGCATGCTCGACAAACAACCGGATCGGCTCCGCCCCCTTCCCCACCAGCCCCAACGACTGGTTGACGATGTCGAAGTGGTCCAGCGGATACTCATCGCCAATCACCGTCCCGAGGTGCGAGCTGTAACGCCCGACCATCCCGTCGCAATGCCCGGCCTCGCGAACGAAGGATCTGGCAAACAACCGGCAACTCCGGTTGGTGCCATCGAACAGGTTGCGCCCGCGATCAGTCTTGCCCGGCTGCAAGGTCCCGGACCAGGAGTAGTAACGCACGCCGTTCACCTCTTCCGGCCCTTGCCCGCCCCAAGTCTCGGGCAGCCCCTGTGGATAACGTTGATTGAACAGCGCCACGCCTGCGGTGGTGAGGGAATGATGGGAAGCATGGATGTCGACCGGCAACTTTGGTCCGCGATAGCCGGTTTCCAGCAGGCTCATCAGCGCCGCGATCCACCGAAGTAGAACGGTCAGCAGCCGCCCCATGGCACTATCATGCGGATAATGCCTATGCAGATAGTCCGCCAGTTCCGAACCATGATTGGGCCCCGCCACCGAGGTCACCGAGGCGACCAGATCCGGGCGTTTGGCCGCCGCGTAACGCGCGGTCAGCGAGCCTTGGCTGTGGCCTATCAGGTTGACCTTCTCGGCGCCGGTCTCGCGCAGAATCTCTTCGATCCGCGCCAGCAGTTGTTCACCGCGCACTTCGCTGGAGTTGAGCGGCGAGACCTGCACCGCAAACACCACCGCACCACCACGGCGCAATGCCTCGGCGATCCCGTACCAGTACGGATAGAGCACCAAACGGATAAACCCGAGCATTCCCGGGACCAGCACCAGCGGGTAACGCGTGGCCGAACCTTGCGACATGGGCGAACATCCTTGTGATCGGTGAGGTGACGCCTGGCGGACGCAAGACATCCGCCAAGCTTCGCCAGCGAACATGACAAACCGACGACCAGTTTAGGACATCCGCCCTACTTCAGCCCAACCACACCCGCCACGATCAGCCCGACCGACAGCAGTTTGACCGCGGTCAGGCTCTCACCGAGCAAGGCAAAGCCGAGAAACACCGTACCCAGCGAACCGATGGCGGTCCAGATCGGGTAGGCGATGCTCACCGGCAATTCGCGCATGGCCAGGGTCAGGAAGTAAATCCCGCCCACCGCCGCCACGATGGTCATCAGCGATGGCCAGAGCCGGGTGAAGCCCTCGGCGTACTTCATGCCCATGGCGAAGGTGACTTCAAACCCGGCGGCGATCAGCAAAAACAGCCAGGCCATCTAGAACTCCCTGGCCAGTGCCAGCAAGCGCCGCTCTGCTTCGGCGGCAGAGACTTCGAACGTACGTGCCTCGGACTCTTCGCCTTCAGCGGCGACCACAGTGACATCGGTGATGCCGATGAAACCCAACGCCGTACGTAGAAGCGGATCTGCATGGTTCATTGCCTCCAGCTCGCCGCCCGGACCAAACCCGAAACCGCCGCGACTGGTGACGATCAAGGCCTTTTTACCCTGCACCAGTGGCTCGTACTGCGCGATACCGTTATCCAGAGTGTGATTGAAGGTGAGCCCGAGCCGCACGATCTGGTCGATCCAGGCTTTCAAGCCACTTGGCACGCTGAAATTGTGCATTGGCGTGGAAATCACCAGTACGTCATGCCCGAGCAACTCGCCGACCAGGGTGTCGCTGAACGCCAGGTCCGCTTGCATCGACAGCGGTCGTGCGTCGGGTTCGGGATAGAACGCGGCGGCCACGAATGCCTCGTTGACCGGTGGAATCAACGCTCGGCCGACTTCGCGGCGAGTCAGCTTCGATTGCGGATGGCGGGCCTGCCAGGCCGACAGAAAAACTTCCGCCAAACGCCGGGAGTGCGAACGATCACCCCTTGGGCTGGCATGAATCGCAAGAACTGTGTTCATCTGACTCTCCTTGGGACTAAACTCAAACTGCTTGTGGATTGCAGCTTGGAGCTCACAGCCACCCCTCTTCAACTGAACAAAAATCAGTCTGGATGAATCTGTTTCATCCATGGAGTTTCCATGTTTGCCTCCTTGCCATTGACCGCCCTGCGCGCCTTTGAATCCGCCTCTCGCCTGCTGAGCTTCAAGGCCGCCGCCGAAGAACTGTCGGTAACTCCGACGGCGGTATCCCATCAGATCCGCTCGCTGGAAACCTGGCTCGGCGTGCAGCTGTTCGAGCGCCTGCCGCGTCAGGTACGCCTGACCGAAGGCGGCGAGCGATTGTTCCACAGCTTGCACGGCGCTTTCCTGGAAGTGGCGCAAAGCGTCGACACCCTGCGCCCGCACCGCAGCGGCACGAACCTGACGATCTCCACCACCGCCGCCTTCGCCGCCCTATGGCTGGTGCCGCGCCTGGGTCGTTTCTATGCCCGCCATCCAAACATCAGCCTGCGCCTGGACACCCACTGCGAAGTCATCGATTTGCATCAGGACGCCAGTGTCGACCTGGTGGTGCGCTACAGCCTCGATGACTATCCGAATCTGTATGGCCTATGCCTGTTCGACGAGTCGTTTGGCGTTTACGGCTCGCCGGAGCAAGTGGCCTTGGCTGCCCATCAAACGCCTACGCTGATCAGCGTGCGCTGGCACAATTCCAAGCTCTACGCCCATGGTTGGGAAGCCTGGTGTGGACAATCCGGCGAGACCTGGCTGGCGGGTCAGCCAATCGTGCGCGAATACGATGAAGAGCATTACGCCCTGCAAGCGGCGATTGCCGGGCAAGGCTTGGTGCTGGCGAGCAATATTCTGGTGTCCGAGAGCGTGGCCAGGGGTTTGCTCCTGCCTTATCGGGGCGATGTGCAGGTGGATGGCGCCGGTTACAGCGCCCTGTGCGTGCCGGGACGCGAGCGACATCCACCGGTTCGGGCATTTTTTGCGTGGCTGCAAGAGGAAGCGCAATTATCAGGGCTTCCGCCAGGCAGCCTCCAAACTGCGATCACAGGCGCGAAGAAACTACAGCACTTGGTCATCGCCTTGAGCGGTGATATCAAGCACTAGCGGAGCCGTGACTTCAGGAAGGCTGCGAAGAATCTTCTCTCTCATCCGAGCTTTTTCATAGGCATCCTTATCGAGTACAAGCTGCGAGATTCCAATGCCAATCTCTCCCACAATGAGTTCACTTTTAAACTCCTGATGAAAAAAATTACGCTCAACCTCTTGAGTAGTTTTAAAACAGACAAAGACCGAATATATCGCTGGCCCCCGCGCTACCAAACTGACGTGTAGAACGACAGTCGAAACGGTTGATGTTTTCTCCTCGACCTGGTAGACCATTGCATGCTCCTCAGTCAATGAAGCAATCGCCTCCGCTGCGCAACCCTGTTGAATGCTTGACATCAACCTTTCAAATTGTTCTGTTTGAGGCAAACCCACAACCGAGCCTAACCTCTTTTGAATCAGAACATTCAAAAAAATGGACAAACCCTCATCAAACTCGACACTACTAAACCTATAACCTCCAGTCTTCCACTTCGTTTTCGACATCGCCTCGGTATAATTTTTATACCATTGCTGCGAATCGGAAAACTTGCTAATTTTTGAACTCGCATACAACTGAGAGAACAAAATAGAATCAACCACATTGCTCCTCCACGCCTCGGAGACGCCGACTGAAACAGAGGTCAAATTACCCGCAACTAACAAAACATCATCCTTGACCATATAACTCTCCTTACTGAACATCTCAAATCGAGAAGCTCACCAAGCATCTCGATGACGAGTGAATCACTTCAGCTTGATGCTTTTGAAAAATTCATCCGAATTTTGATCAAGAAGCTCAATAATTTGATCTCGTCGACGCTCATGCTGACTCATGTTCAGTTCCATAACAGAGGCAACTCGTTTCAGTCTCAAATTGGAAAACTTCCACTTCCAAAACCAAGCCCCACCCTGAGACGTCGAGAGTTCACAATCAACTGATACGAAAGTGGCGATTGCTGTACCTCCAGGAGTTTGAAGGCAGGGTATAATCCTGAAGTCTTTGTCTGTACCGTTGTTGCTATTCTTGTCAAAAATAGTTACAAGCTGCTCATCGGACTGTATCTTGTTAAAACCGCCTTGCAACAAACCGATGAGTGCCGGTCCATTCCTTCCCGCAGTCGCCTTGACAATATCCAGGACAACGGCATCCATTGTGACTTGTGTTTGTTTGCTCGTATCCTCTTTATACTTACTGTTTGTTAACGACCATCCACAATGTTTCAATGCTTCAGCGTATTTCCCGTGCCACTCTATGGGTGCCTTTTTTTTATCCGAGTATGTATCCGCATAACGCTCAGCAAAATGGATACTATCCGCCGCTGCTTGCTTTTTGTCTTCATCGAGGTTATCGGTAAACCCGATAGCAGTAGGAACATCCTCACCCAATAGAAAATCTGATTTAGCTACCGTCTGATCACTTAAATCGGCAAAGGACCTGATAAGTTTCGGTTTGGCAACCAATGGCTCGAGTTGCGCACTGGCAAAAAACACACGACTCTCTTCGATGCTCGGTACTAAAATAGTCATATAAAATCCAA
Organism: Pseudomonas sp. LBUM1649; assembly: GCF_059716155.1. Taxonomy (NCBI): domain Bacteria; kingdom Pseudomonadati; phylum Pseudomonadota; class Gammaproteobacteria; order Pseudomonadales; family Pseudomonadaceae; genus Pseudomonas; species Pseudomonas sp. LBUM1649. Next base: position 620,052 of record NZ_CP166807.1, on the reverse strand, counting down.
ATCCATGTGGAATATTTTATGACAGCCATTTGGCTGACAATGACAATTTATCATCCCATGCTTTTCTTACCAGAGCTCATACGTGACACATTATTACCCTGCACTCCAAGTCATGAAACACGTTTACCTGGACGCCTTCACCGCATTCCGAGCTCAATGCCCTATATAACAAGAAAAACCTTAATCTACAGGCTGAAAAACACGAAACACACCAATACGTACCGATTAAGTAGACTGGACGATCATTGTTTCACTTCTTTTACTTCTTTTAGTTCTTGATGGTCTTGGGCGCCTTACCCGACTTCATCTGTTCCAGCAACGGCGCGCACTGGTTCGGTTCTCCGCCGCTCGGCGCCACTAATGCCAACAAACCCGCCGCTGGCGCGGCAATCACACCCAGTGCAACCATCCCGGCCCCACGCAACATCAAGGGGACGGCTTTCACCCCGGCATCAGGTTTGATGAATTTACCCCGCACATACAGTGGCGAACGCAACGAGATCAGCCGCCAGCCCTTGGATTCCGGTGTGATGGTCAGGTCCAGCTGCTCGGTGGCCATGTTCGCCGTGCCGTCAATGTAGATGATCGCGTTCTCGGTATCGAAGACGAACAGCCGCGTGGTGGCCAGACCGGTCTTGATGTCGAAGTCGGCGGCGGCGCAGTTGATCTTCACTTCCTTGTCGCCAAAGATCTTGCCGACCAAATAGTTGCCGACATTCAGTCCCGCCAGCTCCATCAGCTCGCGACTGATGGCGCCGTCGTTGATCAGCATCTTCAGCTTACCGTTGGCGCTGCCCAGCAACTTGGCCACCGAATTGCCGCGTCCGGTAATGTCGGCGTCGCCATTGAGCTCGCCGAAGCTGGTTTTCATCGGCTCGAAGGTCGGGAACAACTGCTTGAGCTTGAAGCCCCGAGCAGTGAGTTTTGCCCGGCCTTCCAGCGGTTCGGTGTGCCCGTTCAGGCGAATCTGTGCATCCAGCTTGCCACCGGCCACGCCGAATCGCAGCGGCTCAAGACTGAGAACGCCATCGGTGAGCACCAGGTGCGTATAGAGATCGTTGAATGGCAACTTTTCGCTATGGACGATGCGTTTGCCGGTGAATTCGACATCCGCGTCCATGTCGCGCCAGCGATCCGTCTTGAAGTCCTCGACCGGCAGGACCTTGTCCACCGGCTGCTTGCTCTCGCCGCCGCGGGCTTTCTGCTTGGCATTGGAGTCGGCGCCGATCAACGGGGCCAGGTCGGCAAACAACAATTGATTGGATAACAGCGAACCGCTGAGTTTGGGGCGTGGCTGGCCGGAGACGTAGGTCAGGCTGCCATGGATGTCGCTCGAGCCGATCTTGCCGTTGAACGCTTCATAACGAAATACCGCACCTCCCGGCTCATGCAACTTGGCGATCAGATGGCCGTCGGTGGCATACGGCGGCGTATCCGGCAGGGTCACGCCAGTCAGGGGGTAAAGGTTGCCCAGGCTGGTGCCGGCCAGTTTCAGGCGTAAATCCAGGGCGCCCAGATTCATCGGGTCGGTCAACGTGCCGGCCAGCTCGACGCTGGTATCGCCGATCTTTGCTTGCGCCTGAAGCGGAAACGGCCGGGCCGCGTCCTGCAGCGCCAGCAAGCCGCCGATTTTGCCCTGGCCCGTGAGTTTCTGAGCGTGGTACTGGCCTTTGACCTTCAGCGCAAACGCGTAATCCTGAGGTGCGCTGCCCTGCTCGGAGGCCGTTTTCGCCGCTTTATCACCGACGATTTCACTGAAGGGAATCGGTTTGCCCAGTGGGTCGATCAGCAGGTCCAGTTGAGTCTTCAGGCTCTGGTCGTCGAGGGTGACATGTCCCTTGTCGAAGCCGATCGCGCCGATGTCCACCACCCAGGGTGAGGGCTCTGCGTTCGGGTCTTTCGGGTCGAACTTGAAGGTCCAGTTGGCGCGACCGTCGGCCAGGCGTTGCAACTCGGCATTGGGTTCGGTGAGGTCGATGCGCGGGATCACCACACGCTGCGCCAACAAGGCCAAGGGCGAGATGCGCAACTCGACGCGCTTGAGGCTGGCCATCCGCGGTGCCTTCGACCAGTCCGGGTTGCCCAGGCTCAGATCTTCCGCCACCACGTGCGGCCAGGGCACCCAGGCACGCCAGCCGCCCTCGTCGGGCTCGCGCCGCCAGACCACCGCCAGATTGCCGTTGATCGCGAACGGACGGTGCAGCTCTTCGGACACCTTGGCATTGAGGGGCGGTTTGATCCGGTTCCAGTCGAAGAACACGATGATCAGCACCAGCACTGCCAGCAGGACAATAAGGCTGGTCATGGTCCAGGCGAGAATCTTACGGGTGCGCGTCATTGCACAGAGCTCCTGATACGCCTGAGCCTCACGATTACGATGCTCAGGAGAAACGCAGGGCCAGAACCGGCCCATCATGGAATCTACGACTGGAAAATGCACCGCAGGTTTAATCGAAAAGCCGATTTTGCCGCAATTGACCGGTTTAACACGGCGCTCTCCTCCCGTCCGGCGTTACCGGCTCCGCACTTTTGCGTGGCGCGGTTGAGTCGAAAATACCCACCTCGGTGTGCCGCAAAGGCCCGGTTTACAAGGGCTGCAGAGAACAATCAATTCCGTTGATAATTAACATTGCGTTTATGAACTTTTATATCGACTTATCGAGAGTAGCATTGCCCTCGTACCCAATTTATCGCCCTCCTACGGAGCACCCAATCATGAAACGCCAACTCCTGCTTAGCCTTACACTCTCAATGCTGGCCAGTACCGCTTTTGCCCTGCCAGCCGCTGACCAGGCCACCCCACAAGTGAAAGACACTCACTCGGTGTTCAGCCAAACCGTCGCCGCTGATGGCTCCGACCGCACCCCTGGTCAAACTGTTGCCGCTGACGGTTCCGACCGCACTCCTGGCCAAACCGTGGCTGCCGACGGTTCCGACCGCACTCCAGGTCAAACCGTTGCCGAAGGCGGTGGTGACCGAGTCATCGAACGCAACAGCGCTATGAGCTAATCCATGGTGGCCCCGAAAAAATGCCCAATCCTCGGATTGGGCTTTTGACTTTCTGGCCATTGCCTTTGTAGAAGTTGCACCGCCCCGCCTGATCCCCCTTATGTCGTTCGACGCCGGCAAAGCCGATTTGCTAGAGTGCGCCGCAGTCCTTTTCAGAAAACGCCCTTGCAATGCTGCCCCGCGCCGAACAGAAACAACAAACCCGCAACGCCTTGATGGACGCGGCCCGCCATTTGATGGAGGGCGGCCGAGGATTTGGCAGCCTGAGCCTGCGCGAAGTCGCGAAAACCGCCGGAATCGTCCCCACCGGTTTCTACCGGCATTTCGCTGACATGGATGAACTCGGCCTGGTGCTGGTGAGCGAAGTCGGCCAGACCTTCCGTGAAACCATTCGCCTGGTGCGGCACAACGAGTTCGTCATGGGCGGCATCATCGACGCGTCCGTGCGGATATTTCTCGATGTGGTGTCGGCCAACCGTTCGCAATTCCTGTTTCTCGCCAGAGAGCAGTACGGCGGCTCGTTGCCGGTACGCCTGGCCATCGGTCGCTTGCGCGAGAACATCAGTTCCGACCTGGCCGCCGATCTGCACTTGATGCCGAAACTGCAACACCTGGACATGGCCGGCTTGAGCGTCATGGCGGACCTGATCGTCAAAAGCGTGTTCGCCACCTTACCGGACATTATCGACCCACCCGTCGAGGCGTTGCCTGAGCACTTGACGCCGCAGGCAAAGATCACCCAACAGCTGCGGTTCATTTTTATCGGCCTCAAGCATTGGAAAGGGCTCGGCAGTACAGAATAAACACCGCCAAGGCACACGTGCCCGGCTTCAACTTGGTGCACAGAGAAAAACCTGCGCACCAATTTCAGCCAAAATCCTAAGCGCTCCGAAACATTTCCTACGCTTCCTACAGGTATTTCCTACGCATCCCCGGATTGGCAAGCCCCTTGCTCTAGCCTGAGCATTGTCCATTGCTGGAAGCTTTCCGATGCTGGTGATTCATCGCAGAATCGACCCTCAACCCGATTGGGCCGCCGAGCTGCACCTGACCTTCGAAGCCCGGAACAAAAGCCGCTTGCGCTGTTTCAGTGCCGAAGGTGAGGACGTCGGGTTGTTTTTGGAGCGCGGTCAATCGCCCTTGTATGACGGCGAATGCCTGCAAGCCGAAGACGGCCGCGTCGTGCGCGTTTGTGCCCGTCCCGAGCAATTGCTGCACGTCACCTGCGCCAATGCCTTCGAATTGACCCGTGCCGCCTATCACCTGGGTAATCGCCATGTTGCCCTGCAAGTGGGCGACGGCTGGTTGCGCCTGCTCGACGACTACGTGCTCAAGGCCATGCTCGAACAACTCGGCGCGCAAGCCGAGCCCATCGAAGCTGCGTTTGAACCTGAACACGGCGCCTACGGCGGCGGCCATCACCATTCGCGCCACGGTGATGAAGACTTCAACTATCCGCCAAAACTGCACCAATTCGGCGTACGCCCATGAACCCTGCATGGGCATTGCTGCGCCTGGGCAGTCCGCAATTGCCGATTGGCGGCTACAGCTATTCCCAAGGCCTGGAAATGGCGGTGGACAATGGCCGGGTGCACGATCCCGACAGCGCGCGACGCTGGATCAGCGATCAATTGCTGCTCAATCTCGCCCGCTTCGAGGCACCGCTGCTGCTTGCCCATTGCGTGGCTGCGGCCGAGGAAAACTGGAGCGAACTGCTGCAGCGCTGTGAAGAACACCGTGCCAGTCGGGAAACCCGCGAGCTGCATCAGGAAAGCCGGCAAATGGGCTACTCCTTGCAGCAGTTGCTCAACGGCCTGCCTGAACTCGATTCACAGGCCCGCGTCTTTCTCGCACAACGACCCGAACCCCACCTGGCCCTGGGCTGGGCGTTGGCTGCTCGCGCCTGGCAGATCAGCCCGCAGGATGCACTGGCCGCGTGGCTCTGGAGCTGGCTGGAAAACCAATTGGCGGTACTGATGAAAACCTTGCCACTGGGCCAGCAGGCCGCGCAGCGCTTGACCAGTGAACTGCTGCCGCTGCTGCAACAGGCCCAGCAGGATGCTACCCGAATCAACCCCGAACACTTTGGCAGCGCCGCGTTTGGCCTGTCCCTGACGTGCATGGCCCACGAGCGCCAGTACAGCCGCCTGTTCCGTTCCTAGGGCCTGTTATTTTGGAGAATCACATGAACACACAACCTTTACGCGTCGGTATCGGCGGCCCGGTCGGTTCCGGTAAAACCGCCCTGACGCTGGCCCTGTGCCTGGCCCTGCGCGAACGCTACAACCTGGCGGTGGTGACCAACGACATCTACACCCGCGAAGACGCTGATTTTCTGGTGCGCAACGAAGCGCTGGCGCCGGAACGCATCATCGGCGTGGAAACCGGCGGCTGCCCGCACACGGCGATCCGCGAAGACGCCTCGATCAACCTTGAAGCCGTGGATCAGTTGAACCGCCGTTTCCCGGGGCTGGACCTTATTCTGGTGGAGTCCGGTGGCGACAATCTCTCCGCCACCTTCAGCCCTGAGTTGTCCGACCTGACCATCTACGTGATCGACGTTTCCGCTGGCGACAAGCTGCCGCGCAAAGGCGGACCGGGGATCTGCAAATCCGATCTGCTGGTGATCAATAAAATTGACCTGGCACCCTTGGTGGGAGCTTCGCTGAGTCTGATGGACAGCGACACCACGCGCATGCGCAACGGCAAGCCGTTCGTGTTCAGCAACCAGAAAACCGGCCAGGGCCTGGACGCCATTATCGCCTTCATCGAACGCCAGGGCCTGCTGACGGCAGACTGATCATGACTTATCAACAAGGAAGCTTCTCCATGACACTGAAACGCATTCTGGGCGCCATGACCCTGCTTTTGACACCGGCTATTGCGTTCGCCCACCCGGGGCACGGTGACAACGGCCTGTTCGCCGGCATCAGCCACCCGATCGGTGGATTCGACCATTTGCTGGCGATGCTCGCGGTCGGCCTGTGGGCGGCGCAGCAGCAAGGTGCTGCGCGCTGGGCGCTGCCGTGCACTTTCGTTGGCACCATGCTGATCGGCGGGTTGCTGGGTTTTGAAGGGCTGGAACTGCCGGCGCTTGAAAGCGGGATTGCCGCGTCGGTGTTGGCGCTGGGTTTGGCAGTGGCCTTGGTGGTGCGTCCACCGTTGAGCGTGGCAATGGGTGCAACGGCGTTGTTTGCGCTGTTCCATGGCGTGGCCCATGGTCTGGAATTGCCGGACATGTCGAGTCCTTGGGCGTATGCCGCTGGATTTGTCGCGGCGACGGCGGTGTTGCATGCGGCGGGTTATGCCGTGGTGCGGGTGTTGCCGCAAGGTGCTGCGCCGTTGGTTCGACTGGCGGGTGCGGCGTCGGCGGCGACCGGGGCGTGGTTGTTGGCAGGTTGATTCTTTAGCGTCTGTGATGGCCTCTTCGCGAGCAGGCTCGCTCCCACAATAGAACCATGCACGCAGGGCAAATGTGGGAGCGAGCCTGCTCGCGAAGAGGCCTGAGAGACAACACACCTCTCAGGCCTGCTAACATGTCGCGCAATCAACCCTGCCGTGACGACGCCAGCCAATGCCGCCTGTTTCCCGCTCCGCCTCCCAGCCTGAACTGACCGCCCTGTTTGCCTCGGTGCAACAGCACTTCCAGGACTTGATCGTGCCGCTTTGGCAAGGTCCCGGCTGGAATGCCAACATGGCGCTGCCCTATGAGGCGCTGGACGCCGAGCACAATCCGCTGCCCCCCCAACGCTACCGGGCCATGGCCTGCGCGCGGCAGCTGTACCTGTTTGCCAGCCTGATCGGCCAAGTGCCAGGCGCGCACGAGCGCGCGGCGGCGCTGTTCCGTTCCTTGCAGCGGCATTTCCACGACGCCGAGCACGGCGGCTGGTTCTACAGCATTGACCCACAGGGCGCGCCGCTGGATCAGCGTAAAGACCTCTACACCCACGCCTTCATTCTGTTCGCCTGCGCCCATTACTGGGACAAAGTTCGCGAGCCGCTGGTGGAATCAGTGCTCAACGCTGCCCTGGAAGTGATCGCGCAACGTTTTGCCAGCGGCGACGGCCTCTACGAAGCGAGCCTTGCGCGTGACTGGTCATCGTTGAACAGCGGACCGCTGCAGAATCCGTTGATGCACTTGGCTGAAGCCTTCCTCGCCACGCTGTCGGTGCGCGAAGACCTCGCTGTGCAACAGGCGCTTGTGGACTTATGCACAGGGATGCAGAAGCGCTTTATCGATCCGCAACACGGCGTGTTGATGGAAAAACCGCTGGGTACTGTGGATAACTGGTTCGAACCGGGCCACCAGTTCGAGTGGTATTTCCTGCTGGAGTCGTCCGAGCTGCTGCGCGGTTTACCATTACATGCTTCGCTGGAGCGCGCCTTTACCTTCACCGAACAACTGGGCGTCGATCAACAGACTGGTGCCGTGCGGGCCATGCTGGACCTGGGGCCGGACGGTCAGGGTTCCCGGGACGCGACGCAGCGAATCTGGGCCCAGGCCGAGTACCTGCGCGCATTGACCCTGCGTCCGCACAGCGAGGCCGCGATACTGCGCCAGTTGCAGGCGTTGCAACAGCGCTCGCTGCACGCGGGTGGGTGGTATGAGTGCCGTGACGAGCACGGTGAAGTGAGTCGTCGGGACATGCCGTCGACTACGCCTTATCATTTGGCGACTTGTTATCGTGGGTTGGTCGAGTATCTTCGCTGATCTCTGCGAGATCAGCCTCGGGTCACTCAATCCACTTGCGGTCTCCGGTAAAGCTGATAGTCAGCCATCGCGCGGCGTCCGGCTCGCCAAGCTTTGCGGAAATTTCCTCGCGCAAACTGTCCAGTTGCCCCACACCGTCCAGCCAATAGTCCTTCGGCAACACGATGTGAATCTCGATAAAACACGCCCGACCGTGCTTCTGCACGTAGGAAATGTAGTCGTCGAAACCGTGCTCGATCTTGGCCTCTTCCATCACCTGGCGCACCTTGTCGTCCAGTTGATCCGGGGCAATTCCCAGCACATCGCGCAACGCCGGGCCGAGGATTTTGAACGCCGGAGGGAGCATGCCCAGAGCCAGCAGAATCAGAATCATCGGGTCGACATACAACGCCCATTTGTCGTAGCCCTGAGTCTTGAGCAGCAGCGCGATGAGGAAACTCACCAACAGGCCGGCCGAGAGCATTGCGTCCACCAGCCAACTGATGTTGTCGAACTGGATCAGCGATGATTTGAGCGTGCGATTGCGATGGCGGACGTAGAAAAAATAAATGAGCTCAACGACGGTGAACACCGCCGCGTAGAGGATCACCAGGCCGAGCTCGATCTCGCGGCCACCACTGATAATGCCGAACACCCCGTTGAGAAAGGCATAAATGGCCACCAACAACAGGAAACTGCCTTCGATCACCAGCACCATGGGTTCCAGGTGCCAGGAGCCGAACTGGAAGCGTTGATTGCTTTCCTTGGCGATCAGCCTGGCGGTGATCAGCATCAGGACCTTAATGAAGGCTGCAACCAGCGAGAAGAAGCCATCGAACAGGATGGATTGGGAACCCGAGACAAACCCGGTGATGATCCCGGCGAATGTCACCACCAGCATCAGGAAGGTCGATTGCTTGAGCAGCGCCTGCTCGCCTCGATTGCTCACTCACTCTCCTCGAAAACCTTGAACCGCAGGGCGCGGCGGGGTTGTTGGGTGAGGAGTCTAGCTGATGTCCTGTATTGTCAGTTCCGGCCTCTTCGCGAGCAGGCTCGCTCCCACAAGGATCGCGTTCAACCTGTGGGAGCGAGCCTGCTCGCGATTGGCCATTACTCGGTGTTACGCCTTGCCACCACTACGATCAATCGCGAAGCCGGCCCAGGTCTGGCTCACCGGCATCAGCTCCACGCTATTGATATTGATGTGCGCCGGGGCATTGAGGACCCAGAAAATGGTATCGGCAATGTCTTGCGGCTGGATCGGATCGGCACCGGCATAGGTGGCGTTGTAGCGTTCCTGGTCACCGGCGAAACGCACCAGCGAGAATTCGCTTTCACACAGGCCCGGCTCGATGTTGCTGACCCGCACGCCGGTTCCCTGAAGGTCGCAGCGCAGGTTCAGGGAGAACTGTTTAACGAACGCCTTGCTCGCGCCATACACATGGCTGCCCGGGTAGGGGTAGTTGCCGGCAATCGAGCCAAGGTTGACGATGCCCGCGCCACGACCATGGGCGATCAAGCGCGGCAGCAGCAAACGGGTGCTGTACATCAGGCCCTTGATGTTGGTATCGACCATGGTGTCCCAATCGTCCAGATCGCACTTCGGCGCCGGATCGACACCCAAGGCCAGGCCAGCGTTGTTGATAAGTCCGCGCAGCTTGGCAAAGGACGGCGGCAGATTGGCAATGGCTTCTTCCATGGCCTTGCGGTCACGCACATCGAGCACCAGGCCGTGCACCTCGGTCTGCTTGGACAGTTCGGCGCACAGGGCGTCGAGGCGCTCTTCACGACGCCCCGTCAGCACCAGTTTCCAGCCGGCCTCGGCAAAACGACGGGCACAGGCTTCACCAAAACCGGAAGTCGCGCCGGTAATGAACAGGGTGTTGGACATGGTGTTCTCCTTGCTACGGCTGATCGGCAGCCATTGGAATAGAAATCAGCAGGCAGCATGCCCGGCCTTGCGCACAGCGGCAACCGGCGTGCTACCTGTACAAAAAATGAGCAAAACTTGCAACGCCTTGCGGGCCGTGGCTTGCAGCCATATGCACGCACGTTATCCACAGCCCCATCCACACATTCCGGGGGCAAGTAGAAAAGCTGAAAGCCTCTATCCACAAGGCTTTGCGGGCTGATTTGAAACTTTTTTGCTTGACCCCCATTGGCCCGCTGTGTAGCCCCTGGTCAATTTCCCGACCGGGCGGTCAAGCCTGCGATGGCGCCAAGCCAGTAAACACGGCCCTCAGCCAAGTCTTTCCAGAGTTTAACCACAGACTTATCCACAGGCTTGTTCACTGCCTTTCATCGCATTTAACTCACCAAGAAAAAGGTTGACAAAGCCGTCTTGAAGGCCCGAAAAAACGCCTGATCAAAAAACAACCACAGCGCTGCAAGCCACGGATTCAAAGGCTCTCAGCCAGCTACTCCCACGTTATTCACAGCCAGCTCCACAGCAAACGGGGACAAGTCAAAACCGTGACAAAACAACTATTTGCAGCGGCTTTATGTCGCGCTTTCGGAGGTCGTCAATTTTGTTTTCCACAATTTCCCGATTACCTGTGAGAACGGAATTTTGCAGATGTAAAAAAGCCCCGGCGATTACTCGTCGGGGCTTTGTCATTGCAACAGCGAATCAGTGCCCGCCAAGATAAGCGTTACGCACATCCTCGTTGACCAGCAACTCCTTGCCGGTACCGCTCATGCGAATCTCGCCGTTGACCATTACATAGGCCCGGTCCGACAACCGCAGCGCGTGGTTGGCGTTCTGCTCGACCAGGAAAATGGTCATGCCGGTCTTGGCCAGTTCCCGCAGGGTCGCGAAGATCTGCTTGACCACGATAGGCGCCAGCCCAAGGCTCGGCTCATCGAGCAACAGCAATTTCGGCCGGCTCATCAGGGCACGGGCGATGGCCAGCATCTGCTGCTCGCCACCAGACATGGTCATCGCACGCTGGGTGCGCCGCTCTTCGAGCCGCGGGAACAGCTCGAACATGCGTTGCATGTCTTCCTTGGCGTACTTGTCGCCAATGGGGATGGTGCCCATCAGCAGGTTTTCCTCGACGGTCATGTCGGGGAACACCCGCCGTCCTTCCGGCGACTGTGCGATGCCGTTGGAGGCGATGTAGTGGGACGACTTGTGGGTGATGTCCACCCCCTGATAGAGGATCTGCCCGTCCGCCGCCCGCGGCTGACCGAAGATCGACATCAGCAGTGTCGACTTGCCGGCGCCGTTGGAGCCGATCAAGCTGACGGTCTCCCCTTCGTTGATGTGCAGCGAGACGTTCTTCAGGGCCTGGATCGGCCCGTAGAACACATCCAGTTCCTTGAGTTCGAGGATGGGTTGGGTCATACCACCTCCTCTTCATCGGCGCCCAGGTAGGCGGCAATCACTTTCGGGTCGTTGCGAATCGCATCGGGGCCGCCCTCGGCGATGACGATGCCGTGGTCCAGCACCACGATGTGGTCGGAAATACTCATTACCATGCCCATGTCGTGTTCGATCAGCACCACGGTCAGATCGTGCTCGTCGCGCAGCAGCCGGATCATCGCGCTCAGCGCTTCGGTTTCCTGAGGGTTGAGGCCGGCGGCCGGTTCGTCGAGGCAGATGATCTGCGGACGGGTGCACATGGCCCGGGCGATTTCCAGTCGGCGTTGCTGGCCGTAGGACAGTTCACCGGCCAGGCGGTTGGCGCAGTCCACCAGGTCCACCACTTCCAGCCAGTAGAAGGCATGGTCCAGCGCATCGCTTTCGGCCTTGCGATAGCCCTTGGTGTTGAGAATGCCGGCCAGCATGTTGCGGTTGACCCACATGTGTTGGGCCACCAGCAGGTTTTCCAGCACCGACATTTCCCTGAACAGGCGAATGTTCTGGAAAGTCCGCGCCAGGCCGGCACGATTCACCAGGTGGGTGCCGCCGAACATCTTGTAGCGGAGCCGGGTGATGAAGCTTTTTGGCGAAACGAAGTCGGTCGGCTTGAACGATTCGCCGAGCAACTGGATGACGTTGGTCTGTTGCCCACGCACGTTGAGTTCGATCTTGCCGCCGGAGGCCTTGTAGAACCCGGTCAGGCAGTTGAACACGGTGGTCTTGCCAGCGCCGTTGGGGCCGATCAGGGCGAAGATCGAGTTGCGCTTGACCTTCAGGCTGACATCATTCAACGCCTTGATGCCGCCGAAGTGCATCATCAGCTTCTCGACCGAGAGTACGACTTCGCTCATGGCGCTACTCCTTTACGCGGGGTCACACCGGTACGGCTGATCCGAATCAGGCCGCGCGGTCGCCAGATCATCATTAACACCATCAGCACGCCGAACAGCAGCACGCGGTATTCGGCGAAGCCACGCAGCAGTTCCGGGGCCACGGTCAGCACGAAGGCTGCAATCACCACGCCGATGGTCGAGCCCATGCCGCCGAGTACCACGATGGCGAGGATCAAGGCCGATTCGAAGAAGGTGAACGAGGTCGGGTTGACGAAACCCTGGTAGGTGGCGAAGAACACGCCGGCCAGGCCGGCCGTCGATGCGCCGATGGTGAATGCCGAGAGCTTGACCAGCACGTGGTTCAGACCCATGGAGCGGCAGGCGATCTCATCCTCGCGCAGCGCTTCCCAGGCACGGCCGACGGGCATGCGGGTCAGGCGATGCTTGATGTACAACACGGCCAGTACCACCAGGAACAACACCGCGTAGATGAAGTAGTACTTCACGTCCGAGTTGTAGGCGATGCCGAAGAACTCATGGAACGGGACGCCCCCCTCCTTCGCGCGCTTGCCGAACTCGAGGCCGAAGAAGGTCGGCAACGGAGCCGCCATACCGTTCGGGCCGCCGGTCAGGGACAGCCAGTTGTTGAGGATCAGGCGAATGATTTCACCGAAACCCAGGGTCACGATTGCCAGGTAGTCACCGTGCAGGCGCAGCACCGGGAAGCCGAGGATGCAACCGGCAAGGCCTGCAGTAATGGCCGCCAGCGGCAGCACCGTCCAGAAACCCAGTCCGAGGTATTGATAACCCAGCGCCAGGCCGTAGGCACCGATGGCGTAGAACGCCACGTAACCCAGGTCGAGCAGACCGGCCAGACCGACCACGATGTTCAAGCCCAGGCCCAGCAACACGTAGATCAGCCCGAGGATCACCACCCCCAGCAGGTAGGAGTTGGAGAAAAACGGGAACACCACGGCAATGACGATCACCAGCGGGATGATCCAGCGCAAGCGGGATTTGTAATCAGGCGGCAGTACATGAACCCCGGAGCCGGTGCTTTCAAAGCCTTCAAGAATTTTCAGGCCTTTTGGCGTTTGCAGGAACAGGCTCAGGGCAAACCGGCCCGCCATGACGATGGCGACAATCCATGCCACCCGGGTCGTTTCCAGATTGAAGCCGTAGCCGTCGAGAACCACGCCGACAATCGGACCAAACACAATCAGGGCGACAAGGCCGGCGAGAATCGCGTCAACCAGGCTTGTTTTGAGATCAATGGTTTTTTGAGTGGTTGAAGACATCGCTTACACCTTCGACACAAGAGGACGGCCGAGCAGGCCTTGGGGCCGAAAGACCAGAACGAGAACCAACAGCGAGAAGCTGAAAACGTCTTTGTAGTCCGAGTTCACCAGGCCAGAGAACAGCGACTCGGAAATCCCGAGGATGATCCCGCCCAGCATCGCGCCTGGCAGTGAACCGATCCCGCCGAGCACCGCGGCAGTGAACGCCTTGATGCCGATGATGAAGCCGGCATAGAAGTCGAACGTGCCGTAGTTCATGGTGATCAGCACGCCGGCCAGGGCCGCCATCGCTGCACCGATGATGAACACATAGGAAATCACCCGGTCGGTGTTGATCCCCAAAATCGAAGCCATCTTGCGGTCTTGCTGGGTTGCACGGCACATGCGGCCGAGCTTGGTGTACTTGATGATGTAGGTCAGCAGGGCCATCCCGACGAACGCTGCGACCAAAATGAAGACCTTGGTGTAGGTCAACTGCACGAAACCTGTGCCGACTTCAACGCGCCACGCCCCGCTGAGCAGGGTTGGAACGCCTTGTTGCTTGGCGCCCTGGGCGATCTGCGCATAGTTTTGCAGGATCAGCGAAATTCCGATGGCGCTGATCAGCGGTGCCAGTCGGGTGGAGTTACGCAGGGGTTTGTAGGCGACGCGCTCGATGACCCAGCCATACACCGCCGTGACGACGATGGTGAAGATCAGGGTGCCGAGCATCAGCAGCGGGAAGGATTCAATACCGAAGTATGCCAGCAGAGCCAGACTGATCGCCGCGAGGTAAGCGGAAATCATGTAAACCTCGCCGTGGGCGAAGTTGATCATGCCGATGATGCCATAGACCATTGTGTAGCCGATGGCGATCAGGCCATAGACCGACCCGAGGGTCAGGCCGTTGACCAGTTGCTGCAGGAAAATACCATCCATAACGCAATCTCACGCATTTGAGAGACTGCACAGAAGCCGCTGGCGACGGACCGGGGTTCAGCCGCCGGCGCAAGCGGTTGTGTGCAGCTCTACGAGAAAAGACAGACTAACCTTGACTGATTTCAGTCTGCTGAGGATGAACACTTTGTGGCGAGGGGATTCATCCCCGTTCGGCTGCAAAGCAGCCGCAAATCCGATGACCACGGAACTTCAGAAATACAGTGATCGCAGGTCTTGGGGCTGCTACGCAGCCCACGGGGATAAATCCCCTCGCCACAGGGCCGATCAGCAGGTCATATCACTTCTGTTTTTCCAGTTGGTGGTATTTGCCATCCTTGTCCCACTGGTAAACCACGTAGTCGGAGATTTTCAGGTCGCCCTTGCTGTCCCAGGTCTTTTCGCCCATGACGGTCTTGACCGGATTTTTCTTCAGCCACGCAGCCGCTTCTTCGCCCTTGTTGGATTTGGCGCCGTTGAAGGCAGCCGCCAGGGTCTGGACCGAAGCGTAGGCGTACAGGGTGTAGCCTTCAGGCTCGGTACCGGCCTTGCGGAATGCGTCTACCACGGTCTTGCTGTCTGGCAGCATGCGTGGGTCGGCACCGAAGGTCATCAGCACGCCGTCAACGAATTGCGGACCGCCAGCGGTGGTCACCAGTTCGTCGGTCACGATGCCGTCGTCGGACATGAATTTGACGTCTTTGAGACCCTGTTCACGCAGTTGACGGACCAGAGGACCGGCTTCCGGGTGCAGGCCACCGAAGTAGACGACGTCAGCGCCGGCACCGCGGATCTTGGTCACGATGGTGCTGAAGTCTTTCTCGCCACGGGTCAGGCCTTCATACAGCACAGGCGTTACGCCGCGCTTGACCAGTTGGGCCTTGGTGGCGTCAGCCAGGCCTTGGCCGTAGGTGTCTTTGTCGTGCAGCACCACAACCTTCTTGCCCTTGAGCACGTCGACGATGTAGTCGCCGGCCACGATGCCTTGCTGGTCGTCACGCCCGCACATACGGAACATGGCGCTCAGGCCGCGTTCGGTAACTGCCGGGTTGGTGGAACCTGGAGTGATCGCGATGATGCCCGCTTCGTCGTAGATCTCGGAAGCCGGGATGGTCGACGAGGAGCAGAAGTGACCGACCACGCCGGCGACTTTTTGGTTGGTCAGGTCCTTGGCGACCGTTACAGCCTGTTTCGGTTCGCAGGCGTCATCGCCCTTGACCAGTACGATTTTTTCCCCGTTCACGCCGCCTGCTGCGTTGACCGCATCGGCTGCTGCCTGTGCACCCTTCATGTACTGCTCGCCAAATGCCGCGTTGGCGCCCGTCATTGGACCCGCTACGCCGATCTTGATGTCAGCCTGAGCAAACGCAGAAACACCCAACGCAGCTGCCACTGCGAGGGCCAGAAAGCCTTTCTTGTAAAACGTCTGGGACATGAGGTGGTGCTCCATGGTTTTTTTAATTGGCACTGCGACTTCACTGACTGCTCAGAGCAAGGGCCGTGCCATCGGTTTTTTATTCTGAAAAAAGTCGCTGCTTTATTATTATTTCGACTGTCTCGGGCCCATTTTCATTGGGCGTGCAACCGTCTAAACCGCGGAAGGTAAAACCATTATTTTTTTGAGGCGCAACCCGCCTGCGCCATCATTGCAACCGCGGCACTAAACGACGTGCAACCAGCCTGTAACAACGTGCGTCACCGAAGTGCACACTGCTGGTGCGGGACTGCTACAACCCGCACCACTACAGGCTAGCTGCTGAACGAAAAAGCGCCGCCTTCAACGACAAAAATCAACAATCAGATCACGATCCGCAAGCACTGGCCCGCGTGATACAGCGAAAATCCCGCCTCGTACAGACAGCTGCGCAACCCCACCCCGGCCAATGGCTGCATGGGCGCGAAGGGAATCGGTAGCGCTAGAGGATTTCCGTTACACAAGTAATCGGCAAAGGCCTTGCCGACCACTGTCCCCGTGGTCACGCCCCGGCCATTGTAACCGGTGACTGCCACTAAACCGGGCGCAGGTTCGAACAGGCGCATCAAATGATCGGGGGTGAAGGCGATGCACCCGGTCCAGGTGCATTCCCACTCCACCGGCTTGAGGTAGGGGAAGTAATGCTGCTGAACCCGATCGGCCCAGGCCTTGAGAAACCAGGCCGGCTTCTGGTTGCCATTTCCGAGACTGCCGAGCAGCAGGCGCCCGTCTTTGTCCCGGCGAATACTGCTGAGCACCTGGCGGGTGTCCCAGGAACCCTGGCCACCGGGCAGGATTTGCTGCGCGGCGTCTTCGGTCAGCGGGACCGAGGCCACTTGATAGTAATAACCGGGGAAGAAATTGCGTCGCAGCTCGGTCCAGTCGCCTTCGGTGTAGGCGTTGGAGGCGATCACCACTTGCTCGGCCAGGACCGAACCCTGCGCGGTTTGCACTGACCAGCGCTGACCCTGTCGTTCAAGGCGGGTCACCGGGGAATGATCGAACAACTGACCGCCCAAGCCAATGGCCGCCTTGGCCAAACCCGTGGTGTAAGCCATCGGGTTGAGCGTGCCAGCACGGCGATCGAGCAATGCCGCGGCGATTTTCTTGGTGCCCGTCGCTTGCTCGCAAGCTTGCCCGGTCAGCAGCTCGACGGGTGCGCCACGGCGCTTCCACTGCTCTTCACGACTGCGCAAGTCAGCTTCGCCACGGGCGTTGTGCGCCATGTGCAGCGTGCCTTCGCGGCGCAACTGGCAATCGATGTTGTACTTATCCACAAGGCTGAACACCAGGGACGGTGCTGCGCCGAGCATCCGGTTGAGCTGACTGCCCACCGCCTCGCCAAACCCGGCTTCGATCTCGTCCGGTGGAATCCACATGCCGGCATTGACAAGCCCGACGTTGCGCCCAGAGCCGCCGTGACCGGCGCGATGGGCTTCCAGCACACACACCGTCTTGCCCTGCTCCAGCAGATGCACCGCCGCCGACAGCCCGGTAAAACCGGCGCCAATGACGCAGACATCGACCTTCACCTCACCCTTGAGCGCCGAGTTGTCGGGCCTTTGCGGCGTCAGTTTTTCCCACAGACACTCTTCGCGTAACGGCATTGCCAGACTCCAACAGAAACCTAACAAACACATTCATTCAATGTGGATCATCTAATGTGGCGAGGGGATTTATCCCCGCTGGGCTGCGAAGCAGCCCCAAATAATGGGACTGCTGCGCAGTCCAACGGGGATAAATCCCCTCGCCACAAAAGCTCGCTCCTACAGGGGATCACCGATCAGTCAAAGGTGATGCCCTGTGCCAACGGCAACTCCAGCGAATAGTTCACGGTATTGGTCTGACGGCGCATGTAACCACGCCATGCATCGGAACCCGACTCACGACCACCGCCGGTCTCCTTCTCACCACCGAACGCACCGCCGATTTCTGCACCGCTCGGGCCGATGTTGACGTTGGCGATGCCGCAGTCACTGCCCACCGCCGACATGAACTGCTCGGCTTCACGCACGTCGGTGGTGAAGATGCACGACGACAGCCCTTGCGGTACAGCATTGTTCAAACGCAGGGCTTCGTTGAAATCGCTATAGCCGACCACGTACAGGATCGGCGCGAATGTTTCATGGCAGACCACATCGCTCTGCTCGGGCATTTCGACGATGGCCGGCGAAACGTAGTAGGCATTCGGGAATTTGTCTTCCAGCTGACGCTTACCGCCAAACACCCGGCCACCTTCACTCAGGGCCTGTTCCAGCGCGTCCTGCATGTTCTCGAAGCTTTGCTTGTCGATCAGCGGGCCGATCAGGTTACCTTCCAGCGGATGGCCGATGCGCACTTTGGAGTAGGCGGCCTTGAGGCGGGTGACGATTTCTTCTTTCACCGACTCATGGGCGATCAGGCGACGCAGCGTGGTACAGCGCTGACCGGCAGTGCCGACGGCGCTGAACAGGATCGCGCGAACGGCCATGTCCAGATCGGCGCTTGGGCCAAGGATCATCGCGTTGTTGCCGCCCAGCTCCAGAATGCTGCGGGCGAAGCGTGCGGCGATTTTCGGTGCTACTTCACGGCCCATGCGGGTGCTGCCGGTGGCGCTGACCAGCGCGACACGCGGGTCATCGACCAAGGCTTCGCCGGCATCGCGGCCGCCAATGACCACCTGGCTCAGGTGGGGTGGCGCATCGCTGAAATTCTTCAACACGCGGTCGAACAGTGCCTGGCAGGCCAGTGCGGTCAGCGGGGTTTTTTCCGACGGCTTCCAGATCACCGGGTTGCCGCAGACCAGCGCCAGCGTAGTGTTCCAGGCCCAGACCGCCACCGGGAAGTTAAAGGCGCTGATCACACCGACCACGCCCAGCGGGTGCCAGGTTTCGCGCATGTGGTGGCCAGGACGCTCGGAGGCGATTGTCAAGCCGTACAGTTGACGGGACAGGCCGACAGCGAAGTCGCAGATGTCGATCATTTCCTGAACTTCACCCAGGCCTTCCTGGGTGATTTTGCCCGCTTCCCAGGACACCAGCTCGCCGAGATCGGTCTTGTATTCGCGCAGGATGTCACCCAGTTGCCGCACCAGTTCGCCGCGGCGCGGTGCCGGAACCTTGCGCCACAGTTCGAATGCATGATCTGCACGACTGATGTGCTGCTCGACTTCAGCGGCACCTTCCCAGTTGACGGCGGCAATCTTGCTGCCATCGATCGGCGAATGCACCGGCACTTTGCCGTTCTGGTACAGGGCCGGGTTCACACCAAGACGATCAAGCAATGCGGCAACCATGGGTCACTCCTCAAGCAAAAAACGGAACGTGTGCAGCCGCCGGATCACGACTGATCAGACCTGTAGTTTTAGCGCTCCCGAGGTTACTCAACAAACGACCATTAAGAGAGATATCATTCCGTTTATTCATGCTGTGCATTGCTGGCAATAAAGAGACAAGCACAAAGGACCGCCCATGCTGAACAAACGCTATTTGCCCTCGATCACTGCGCTGCAGTGTTTCGAAGCCGTGACCCGCCACCTGAGCTTCACCCGGGCCGCGGAAGAGCTGAACCTGACCCAGAGCGCCGTCAGTAAACAGGTGGCGCAACTGGAAGAGCTGTTGCAGCACCTGCTGTTTCGCCGGGTTCGCCGACGCCTGCAAATGACGCCAGCGGGCGATCTGTACCTGGTGGAGGTACGAAAAATACTCACCCAGGTTGAGATGTCGACCCATTACCTACGTTCCTACGGTGGTGAAACCGAAGTCCTGCGCGTCTCGACACCCTCGACCTTCGGCGCACGCTGGCTGGTGCCACGCCTCAAGGGCTGGCGCCTGCGCCATCCGTCGATCCATCTGGACCTGTGCAATGAACAGGAAGCCGACGATCTGCTGCAAGGGCGCAGCGACCTGGCGTTCTACTTCGGCCAGGGTTCACGTCCCGGCACCGAATGCCTGAAGTTATTCAGTGAAGAGCTTGTCCCTGTCTGCGCCCCAGGCAGCCTGCCCGACACGCCGTTCACCGACCCGACGCAACTCACCGACCTGGTCCTGCTGCAAAACGCCTCCCGCCCCCAAGCCTGGCACGATTGGTTCGACAGTCAGGGCTACCACACCGAACACAGCTACCACGGCCCGCGTTTCGAAACCTTCTATATGTGCATCCGCGCGGCGCAAGTCGGCTGCGGCGTGGCATTGCTGCCACGGTTTCTGGTGGAAGAGGAACTGGCCGACGGCAAACTGGTCATTCCCTGGCAGCATGCAATGCCCAGCACCGACGCCTATTACCTGGCGTACCCGGAACATTCGGCGGAAGTACCCAAGGTGCGCGATTTCGTGAAGTGGATGCTGGAGCAGGTGTAGGGACGATTCAAAAATCGCTGGCAATACCCACCACCGACATGCGCCACTAGCCTTATTCAATGTGGAGAACCCCCGTTATGAGCGAGAGTGTGTTTGCCGATCGCATCGTGCAGAACCTGCTCGACACCGACTTCTACAAACTGACGATGATGCAGGCGGTGCTGCACAACTACCCGAACGTAGAGGTCGAATGGGAGTTTCGTTGCCGTAACAGCGAAGATTTGCGCCCGTATCTGGCGGAGATCCGTTTCCAGATCGAACGGCTGGCCGAGCTGAACCTGAGCGCCGACCAACTGAATTTTCTGGAGCGCATCAGCTTCCTGAAGCCGGATTTCCTGCGTTTTCTCGGGCTGTTCCGCTTCAACTTGCGCTATATCCACGCCGGCATCGAAAACGGTGAACTGTTCATCCGTCTGCGAGGCCCTTGGCTACACGTGATTTTGTTCGAAGTCCCCTTACTGGCGATAGTCAGCGAAGTGCGCAATCGCTATCGCTACCGGGAAGTCGGGCTGGAACAGGCCCGGGAACAGCTCTACCGCAAATTCGACTGGCTGAGCGCCAACGCCAGCGGCGACGAATTGTCCGAATTGCAAGTAGCCGATTTCGGCACTCGTCGTCGCTTCTCGTACCGCGTGCAGGAAGAAGTGGTGAATGTGCTCAAGCACGATTTCCCCGGACGCTTCGTCGGCACCAGCAACGTGCACCTGTCCCGGGAACTGGACATGAAACCGCTAGGCACCATGGCCCACGAATGGATCATGGCCCACCAGCAACTCGGCCCGCGGCTGATCGACAGCCAGATCGCCGCCCTCGATTGCTGGGTCCGCGAATACCGTGGCCTGCTAGGGATTGCGCTGACGGACTGCATCACCATTGATGCTTTCCTGAGCGATTTCGACCTGTTTTTCGCCAAGCTTTTCGACGGTTTGCGCCACGACTCGGGCGATCCAGTGGTTTGGGCGGAAAAAGCCATTGCGCACTATCACAAGCTCGGTATCGACCCGATGAGCAAGACGCTGACCTTCTCCGACAGCCTGACGCTGCCCAAGTCCCTGGAGATTTTTCGGGCGCTGCGGGGTCGGATCAATGTCAGCTTCGGTATCGGCACCAACCTGACGTGTGACATTCCGGGTGTCGAACCGATGAGCATCGTGCTTAAAATGACGGCCTGCAACGGCCAACCGGTGGCTAAGATCTCCGATGAGCCGGGCAAGACTCACTGTAAAGATCCGAATTTCGTCGCCTATTTGCGACATGTTTTCCAAGTTCCCGCCCCCTCTAGCAAGGAGTGAATTCATGCAAGCCGTACAGCGTGAGATTGCTGAACAGCTCAAGGTACAACCGCCGTTCGCCGACGAAGCTGCCCTCGAAGTTGAAGTCGCCCGGCGGATTACCTTCATCCAGGATTGCCTGGTCAATTCCGGGCTCAAGACCCTGGTGCTGGGCATCAGTGGCGGTGTCGACTCCCTGACCGCGGGCCTGCTGGCCCAGCGTGCGGTCCGTGAGCTGCGTCAGCGCAGCGGCGATGCCGCCTACAAATTCATCGCCGTGCGGCTGCCGTACGAAACCCAGTTCGATGAACATGACGCCCAGGCCTCGGTGGACTTCATCAAACCGGACGAGCGCCACACGGTGAACATCGGCCCGGCGGTCAAATCCCTGGCCAACGAAGTAGCGGCGTTCGAAGGCAAGCACGCGGTGTCGGTGGATTTCGTGCTCGGCAACACCAAGGCGCGCATGCGCATGGTCGCCCAGTACACCATCGCCGGCGCGGCCCAGGGGCTGGTAATCGGCACTGACCACGCGGCGGAAGCAGTGATGGGTTTCTTCACCAAGTTTGGTGACGGCGCCTGCGACCTGGCACCGCTCAGTGGCCTGGTGAAAAACCAGGTCCGCGCCATCGCCCGCAGCTTCGGCGCACCGGAATCCCTGGTGGAGAAAATCCCCACCGCCGACCTAGAAGACCTGTCACCGGGCAAACCGGACGAAGCGTCCCATGGCGTGACCTACGCCGAGATCGACGCTTTCCTGCACGGCGAGCCGGTGCGTGAGGAAGCGTTCAAGATCATTTGCAGCACGTACAACAAGACTCATCACAAGCGGGTGATGCCGTTTGCGCCTTGAGGCGTGAGTGAACGAAAAAGCCCTCTGAAGTGTTGAGCTTCAGGGGGCTTTTCTTTGGCCAGCACATTTGTTGATGCGGATGGCCCATTCGCGAGCAGGCTCGCTCCCACATTTGATCGCGGTATTTCGGTTTACTTCAGGGTAACCGTGCCTTTCATCATCGAGATGTGGCCCGGAAACGAGCAGAAGAAGCCGTATTTCTCGTTAGCATCGAGCTTGGATACGTCGAAGGTCACCGAGTCGGTTTCCTTGGCGCCGATGACCTTGGTGTGAGCGATGACGCGGGCGTCACCTTCTTTCAGGTAGCTCTTGTCGATGCCGGCGGCCAGGCCGTCAGTTGCGATTGGCTGCATGTCGGCTTCTTTACTCAGCACCCAGTTATGGCCCATGACGTTTTTCGGCAGACTGCCGGAGTGGGTCAGTTCGACGGTGAAGGTCTTGCAGCTCTTGTCGATTTCGATGGCCTTGGTGTTGAAGGACATCTGATCAGTGGAATCGATAGTGGTTTTGCACTCTGCAGCCATCAATTGGCTGCTGGCCAGTGTCAACAGGGATACCGCAACAAGTTTGGCAAACATGGTGAATCTCCAAGGCAGGGTGAATGAACAATGCGAATGAACAGAAGACTGCCTGAAAACTTCGCAAGTTCCTATGACCTGAAGCAAAAATTGTATACAACTTTCGGGCTATGAGACCGATCGAGACAATCTACCAGCCAGGTGTCTGCCCCGGCCCTATCATCAGACCGTCATCATTTGTCGGAGCGTCTGTCATGTCTATCAACAGCCTGTTGTGCAGCTTGCTCGCCGCGTATGCCTGCGGTGCCAGCGGGACCTGCGAAACGCCCAAGCGCGAAGTTTAGCCCTTGGAGCGCAGCGCGCCTGCCTTTACTCTGTGGCCCTGATCGACCCTGGAGTAAGGCATGTCTTTAGCATCCGTTTGTGTATTCTGCGGCGCCAGCACTGGCACCAACCCCGCTTATCGTGAAGCAGCCGTGGCTCTTGGCCAGGCATTGGCCGAACGCAAGCTGACCCTGGTCTACGGCGGTGGTGCCGTGGGACTGATGGGTATAGTTGCCGACGCGGCATTGGCGGCTGGCGGCGAAGTGATCGGCATCATCCCGCAGAGCCTCAAGGACAAGGAAATCGGCCACAGCGGCCTGACCCGCCTGGAAGTGGTCGACGGCATGCATGCGCGCAAGGCGCGAATGGCCGAACTCAGCGATGCCTTCATCGCTTTACCCGGCGGCCTGGGCACCCTGGAAGAGTTGTTCGAAGTCTGGACCTGGGGCCAATTGGGCTACCACGGCAAACCGCTGGGTTTGCTGGAAGTGAATGGTTTCTACAGCAAACTCACTGGTTTTCTCGATCACATCGTCGGCGAAGGCTTCGTTCGCGCGGCGCACCGTGACATGCTGCAGGTGAGCGAATCGCCGCAGACGCTGCTCGACGCTCTCGATCGCTGGCAGCCGACCGTACCGCCCAAGTGGGTCGAGCAAAAACCCGACTAACGACTTAGGCACCGATACAGGGCAGAATACGCGCCGCTCAAACCTCACCTTCGACCCCAGAGGATCGCCCATGGCCAAACCCAATTACTCCTTCGCCAAACGTCAGAGAGACCTGGCCAAGGAACAGAAGAAAGAGGAAAAACTTCAGCGCAAGAAAGCAATGGCTGACGAAGCGGCACTGAACCCTGATGGTGAAGTCGCGGCAGATGACGATGTTGATGCACCGAAAGATCAGGCGCCCGACGCCTGAGTCCCTCCGGGCCGGATGATCTGATCGGGCCCACGGATCTGTGTCCAGGGTTGGCGGCGATGCTGCCAGCCCTCACAGGCCATTCTGAAATATCTATCTAAAAACGATCTACCCCTGTGGGAGCGAGCTTGCTCCGGGGGACTTGGTTTACCCCAACGGCATCACTGTGACGCGAACTTCGGGATCATGGTTACCGCCCCCCAGGATCACCCCGCGCAATGGCGATACATCGGAAAAATCCCGGCCGCAGGCGAGCGTGATGTGCTCCAGCGCCGGTTGCACATTGTTGGTCGGATCGAAATCGACCCAGCCCGACACCGGACAAAACACCGAGATCCAGGCATGGGACGCATCGGCGCCGATCAATCGCGGTTGACCTGGCGGTGGCTGGGTCAACAGGTAGCCGCTGATATAACGCGCGGCCAATCCACGGGAGCGCACGCAAGCGAGCATCAGGTGGGCGAAGTCCTGACAAACCCCGCGCCGGCGTTCCAGCACTTCCACCAGAGGTGTCGCGACCTGCGTCGCTTCGGCATCGAAGGTGAATTCGCTGAAGATTTTCTCCATCAAGGCCTGGACCCCAAGCAACAGCGGCCGCCCCGCCGGAAAGCAGCTCTCGGAAAACTCGACGAAGTTGCGCTTCAGATGCACATAAGGTGATTCGAACCGGTAACGGCAGGCTTCGAGCAATTGCGGCGAAAGCGGCTGGCTGCTGTAAGTCAGCGCGCTGCGGGTGTCTTCCCACGCTGGAGATCGATTGAAATCGACCAAGGACCGGGGCAGCACCTCAATCGTCAGGCTGGCGTTGACCAGCAGTTCATCATGGGGGCGCTCGAACGCCAACCGGGTCAACGGATTGCCGAACACATCCAGCTCATCACGGCGTGAAGTCGGGTCCGGGCTGATCTGCAATTGCTGATCGGTGCAACGCTGCCACGCACAAGGCCTGGGCCACAAATGCGCCAGTTGCTGGGCCAGGGACACCGGGCTGTCGTAGTGATAATGGGTATCGTGGAAAATCTGGTAGTGAGCGCTCATCAGACGGACACCGTGCGCTGGCTGACATCATCGACATGGGCGAAGTGACGCAAGGCCAGGCGATCCGATACATGCCCGCTGGCATCGGCAATCTCTTGCAGCAGATCGGCCAGCCCTTCGACGGCAGCACGCACGCTGGCGGCGCCAAACAACGGGTTTTCCAGGCAGCCCAGATCGAAGCGCGCCAGACGCTCTACCAACTGCACCAGGCCCGCTTCGCGAGGTGTGCCAAAGTCGTCGCACAGGCGTTTGAGCGTGCGGGTCACCAGTTTCAACTGGAACAGCACCGCGTGCGGGTTCTGCTCATCAAGCAACAACAGGTCGAGCACCGGGATCAACTGCGCCACCGCCAGATACCGCGAACGATAGGTGATGCTGCTGTTGCCCAGCTCCAGCAACCATTCCAGTCCCGCTTGATCGAAAGCCCCGGCGCCACGCAGGAACGCCGCCAGACTGCCGCTGAGAAATTGCAGGCGCTCGATCCGCCGACCGATCATCAGGAATCGCCAGCCTTCGTCCCGGGTCATGTCGTCCAGGGCAAAACCGGACAGCGCCGCCAGGGACATCACCAGCCGGTTGAGGAAGTCGAGTAACTCACCGAAGTCCGGCTCTTCGGTCTCGAGCTGAATCGCTTCGCGTTGCAACTCCACCAGCGCCTGCCAGTTTTCCCGCGAGAGCTTGCCACGCACCTGCGAGGCCGCCCATTGCAACCGTTGCAGGTTGGAGCGCAGGCTGAACGGCCAGTCATCGCCGAGTATTGCGGCCAGCAACCGTTCCGGCAGTTCACCTTCATCGGGCAACAACATCAGTCGTTCGCCAAGATCGACCGCCGCATCCAGGGCCTGCGGGTCATCGCCGTCGACATAACGCGCCAGCATGATTCGCAGCAATCGGGCGCTGTCATCACAGCGCTCGCAATACCGACCGAACCAGAACAGGTTCTCCACCACCCGCGACGGCAGATAGGGATCGCGTCGCACCAGATCATGCACGCCAATATTGCGCTGGGCTTTCCACTGTTCGCCGCTCGGTGCACGTTCGCCCAGCACCCAGGTGTCCTTGCTCGCGCCGCCGCGCTGCATCGACACCACTTCGGCATCGGCCTGCGCGGCCACACGGGTCAAGCCACCGGGTAACACCCGATAGCCGTCGCGACTGGCCACCGCATACACGCGCATGCCGATGGCCCGCGGTTGTAGTTGACCGTCCTCGGCCTGCCATATCGGCGCTTGGGATAGCTGGGCAAGTTCTTGCGCCACATAGGCATAAGGGCGCGCCTGCATGCGCTCGGCGAGCTCCTGGCGCTGTTTTTCACTCAAATCCCGCCCGAAGACCGGGGCAAAACTCTGGGACGGAAACGCCGGTTTGATCAGCAACTCCGGCATTTTTTCCAGGGCCTGGGCCAGCACCGGCGCCTCACCGCACCACCACGTGGCAATGGACGGCAGGATCAGCTCTTCGCCAAACAGGAACTGATTGATCTTCGGCAGGAAACCCAGCAAGCCCGGCGACTCCAGCACGCCGCTACCGAGGGCGTTGGCCACCAGAACCCGCCCCTGCCGCACGGCTTCGAGCAGGCCCGGTACGCCAAGAGCCGAGTCGGTGCGCAATTCCAGCGGGTCGCAGAAGTCGTCGTCGAGTCGGCGCATGATCGCGTGGACCCGACGCAGGCCGCTCAGGGTCTTCAGGTAGACCGTGGCATCGCGCACCGTGAGGTCGCCACCCTCCACCAGCGGATAGCCGAGCTGGCGAGCCAGGTACAGGTGTTCGAAATAGCTTTCGTTGAAACGCCCCGGCGTCAGCAGGACCACCAGCGGTGCCTCTTCGTCGCTTGGCGCCTGGCGGGCCAGTGTCTCCTGGAGGGTGCGGAAGAATCCCGCCAGGTGCTGCACCTTCAAGTCACGGTACAACTCGGGAAAGGCCCGAGACACGATGGTGCGGTTTTCCAGGGCGTAGCCAGCCCCGGACGGTGCTTGAGTGCGGTCCGCCGTTACCCACCAGCGGCCATCGGGAGTGCGCGCCAGATCAACGGCGTACAGATGCAAAAAGGCTCCGTCAGGCGGTTTGATACCCTGACAGGGCCAGAGGAAATTGTTGTGGCCAAATACCAGCTCCGCCGGCAGCAGACCTTCGGCGATCAAGCGTTGCGGGCCATACAGATCGGCCAGTACGGCATTGAGCAAGCGCGCACGCTGGGCGATGCCGGCGGACAATTGCTCCCACTCATCGGCAGCAATCACATGGGGCAGCAAGTCCAGTTCCCATGGCCGATCGGCGCCCTTGGGATCGGCGTAGACGTTATAGGTGACGCCGTTTTCCTGAATCTGCCGGGCAAGTAGCGCCTGACGCTGCACCAACTGCGCAGGTGTGCTGCGCTGCAACTGGTCGAACAGCCGACGCCAGTGCGGCCGTATGGCACCGCTGTCGTCGAGCAATTCGTGATAGGTGCCCGCCGTCAGCGGGTAGCGGTCTAGCAGGTCAGGCATGGAAAGCTCGGCAGACAGCAATGATCGGTCAGACTAACGCACGCTCATGACACCCGGATAGACGAAAAATCCGGGCGTCGCGTACGAATTAGAAACGTCGCAAATCGAGCGTCATCGGCAGCTCGTCGTTAATTTCCATATTCGGTGTCGGAAGTTTCCCCGGCGTGTGTCCGATACGGAAGAAACGCGCCATTCGCCGGCTTTCGGCTTCATTGGCGTTCACTGGCAAGGTCTCGTAGTTGCGCCCACCCGGATGCGCGACGTGATACTGGCAACCGCCCAGCGAACGCCCCATCCAGGTGTCGAGCAAGTCAAACACCAGCGGCGCATGGACCGGGATGGTCGGCTGCAGGCAGTTGGCCGGTTGCCAGGCACGGAAGCGCACACCGGCGACGAACTCGCCAACCCGCCCGGTGGGCTGCAACGGCACAGGTATGCCGTTGCAGGTCAGCAGATAGCGTTGCGGCGGCAATCCGCTGAGCTTGACCTGCAGGCGCTCCAGGGACGAGTCGACGTAACGTACCGTGCCACCGACCGCGCCCTCCTCGCCCAGTACATGCCATGGCTCAAGTGCCTGGCGCAGTTCCAGCGCGATGCCATTGACGGCGTAGTCGCCGACCTTGGGAAAGCGGAACTGCAGGTGCGCCGCAAACCACTCTGCCCGCACCGCATAACCGGCGGCGTTGAGGTCGACAACAACGTCGGCGAAATCCTGTTCGATAAAGTGCGGCAACAGGAACCGGTCGTGCAGCTCGGTACCCCAGCGCGCCAGTTTCGGCGGAGCATAAGGCTCGCGCCAGAACCGTGCAACCAACGCCCGCAGCAATAGCTGCTGGGCCAGACTCATGCGCGCATGGGGTGGCATTTCAAAGGCGCGCAACTCCAGCAAGCCCAGGCGACCGGTCGCGCCATCCGGTGAATAGAGTTTGTCGATGCAGAACTCGGCGCGATGGGTGTTACCGGTCACGTCGATCAACAGGTTGCGCAGCAGTCGATCCACCAGCCAGGGCGCGCACTCCTCGCCCGGCTCAGGCATCTGGGCGAAGGCAATTTCCAGTTCATACAAGGCGTCGTTGCGCGCTTCATCGACGCGCGGGGCCTGGGATGTCGGGCCAATAAACAGTCCGGAAAACAGGTAGGACAGCGACGGATGGTTATGCCAGTAGCTGATCAGGCTGCGCAGCAAATCCGGACGCCGCAGAAACGGTGAGTCGGCCGGTGTCGCGCCACCCAGTACGAAGTGGTTACCTCCACCGGTGCCGGTGTGCCGGCCGTCGATCAGGAATTTCTCGGTGGTGAGTCGGGTCTGGCGCGCTTCTTCGTAAAGAAACTCAGTGCGCTCAACCAATTCGTCCCAGGTCGCGGATGGCTGCACGTTGACTTCGATCACTCCGGGATCGGGCGTGATGCGAAAGTTGCTCAGGCGCGGATCGCTCGGCGGCTCGTAACCTTCCAGTAACACCGGGCAATGCAGCTCTTGGGCCGTGGCTTCGATGGCTGCCACTAACTCCAGATAGTCTTCGACCCGCTCCAGCGGCGGCATGAACAGGTACAAGCGACCTTCCCGCGCTTCGGCGCAGAACGCGGTGCGGGTCAGCCAGTCGGCGGACTCATCGACCTTCGGTGCTCGATCTTCCGTCAACGCCGCCGCGCCCTGGCGCTGCAGTTGCTCCGTGTCAGGCAGCGACGGGAAATCCTGATTGGGATCGTTGGGGTGAATGAACGGATACTCCGCCGCCTTCACCCACGGCTGCGAACCCAGTGGCAGGCGGTACCCCAGCGGCGAATCCCCCGGCACCAGGCGGCAGTGCTCGTCACGCAGATACCAGCGGCCGCTTTGCCATTGATCGCCCTTGGCGGAGCGCGCGAGCGGCAGGACCTGGCCAATCACCTTGTCCAGGCCCTGACTGAAGACTTTGCGCAAACGCGCACGCTCCAGGGGCTCCTCGAGTCGCGAGTCTTCGGCGCTGACGTTCTGCGGCAAAGCGCCTTCGCGCCAGAGGTAATAGAAATTGTCTTCATAGGCCGGGAACACAAAGCGTGTCGGAATTTTCAATCGCTCGGCGACACTCGCCAGGAAACGTCCGGCCAGCTCGCCATTGGCGGCGTAATCTTGCTGCTCGTCGGCGATCAGCGCGCTGTTGTGCCAGATCGGCACACCGTCACGGCGCCAATAGCAATTGAGCGACCAGCGCGGCAGTTGCTCACCGGGGTACCATTTGCCCTGGCCAAAATGCACCAGGCCTTGCGGGGCATAACGTTGACGCATGCGCTGGAACAGTTCGGCGGACAGCCGACGCTTGTCCGGCCCCAGCGCCGCGGTGTTCCACTCGGCACCGTCCGGGTCATCGATGGACACGAACGTCGGCTCACCGCCCATGGTCAGGCGCACATCGCCCGCCAACAGGTCGGCGTCGATCTGCCGGCCAAGGGCCTGGATCGCCTGCCACTGCTCTTCGGTGTAGGGCTTGGTGACCCGTGGGGCTTCCCAGATCCGCTCCACCGACATTTCGTGGCTGAATTCGCACTCGCACGGTTCCACCAAGCCGCTGATCGGTGCCGCAGAGGATGGATCGGGACTACAGGCCAGCGGAATGTGTCCTTCACCGGCAAACAGCCCCGAGGTCGCATCCAGGCCAATCCAGCCGGCGCCGGGCAGATACACTTCGCACCAGGCGTGCAGGTCGGTGAAGTCGACTTCGGTACCGGAAGGCCCGTCGAGGCTTTTCACGTCAGCGGTCAACTGGATCAGGTAGCCCGAAACGAAACGCGCCGCCAGACCCAGGTTACGCAGCAATTGCACCAGCAGCCACGCGGAGTCGCGGCAAGACCCGGAGGCCTGTTCGAGAGTGTGCTCAGGCGTTTGCACACCCGGCTCCATGCGGATCAGGTAGCCGATGTCTTCGCTCAGGCGCTGGTTGAGCGCGACGAGGAAATCCACAGCCGGCAATGGCGTGCGGTCGATGCCGTCCAGATAGGCCTTGAACTTCGGCGTCAGGGGCAAAGTTTCCAGGTACGGCGCAAGTTCCTTGCGCTCGTCTACCGCATAGGTGAAAGGGATTTTTTCGGCGTAAGGCTCAAGGAAAAAGTCGAACGGATTGAACACCGCCATTTCCGCCAGCAGATCGACTTCGATCCGCAGCTCGTCGGTTTTCTCCGGGAACACCAACCGTGCCAGGTAATTACCCTGGGGATCCTGCTGCCAGTTGATGAAATGCTGCTCGGGCGAGACTTTCAACGCATAGGAGAGTATGCGCGTGCGACTGTGGGCCGCGGGACGCAGGCGAACAATCTGCGGACCCAGCTCGACAGCGCGGTCATAGCGGTAATGTGTGACGTGGTGCAATGCGACATGAATCGACACGGCGTGCCTCCTGCGAGCCCTAAGCGTATTGGAAAGCGCGCAAGACTTATGCCATCCAGCAGTGCTGGCGCTTTCTCCGGTTGCAGGAGGCAGTACAGCACCAAAATCGGGCGATGCGGGAAATTGGTTTGGGCCAGTTGCACATAAATGTGGCGAAGGGGCAGTGGCGAGTAAAAACCTGTGGCGAGGGGATTTATCCCCGTTCGACTGCGAAGCAGTCGCAGAGTCGTTCATCTGAACATTGTGGCTCCGGTTTTTGGGGCCGCTTCGCAGCCCAACGGGGCGGTGCGACGTTTCGCTAAATCCCCTCGCCACAATGCAAAACGCCAATCCGAAGGTTGGCGTTTTGTTTAGAGCTAGCGGTACTTAGCGCGGCACGACCGGTTTGCGCGCAGGCTTGGGCCCCTTGCCTTTGGCCGCATCCTTGCGCTCCTTGGCCGCCTGCTGGTTGCGGGCGAACGCCGCCGCCTTGGCCTGCTCGCGCTTGTCCCAAGGGTTGCCGCCATCGCTGGCGCGCGGTGGCAGGCCGGTGTGCTGGGTCAGGATCTTGGTAGTCTTTTCCCCTGCCACCTTGTGGCTGCCAGCCGGCGTCGAGTTCTTGCGACGGGCGCTCTGGTAGCTGTCGGTGGAAGGCTGGTGCAGCGGGATCAACTGGTTCTTGCCCGGCCCGATCAGATCAGCGCGGCCCATGCGGGTCAACGCCTCACGCAGCATCGGCCAGCCTTTCGGGTCGTGATAACGCAGGAACGCCTTGTGCAGACGACGCTGCTCTTCGCTCTTGACGATGGTCACCGCGTCACTCTTGTAGGTGACCTTGCGCAGCGGGTTCTTGCCCGAGTGGTACATCGCGGTAGCGGTGGCCATCGGCGACGGGTAGAACGCCTGGACCTGGTCGGCACGGAAACCGTTGCCCTTGAGCCACAGCGCCAGGTTCATCATGTCTTCGTCGGTGGTGCCCGGGTGGGCGGCGATGAAGTACGGAATCAGGTACTGCTCCTTGCCTGCTTCCTTGGAGTACTTCTCGAACATGCGCTTGAACTTGTCATAGCTGCCGATGCCCGGCTTCATCATCTGGTTGAGCGGACCTTCCTCGGTGTGTTCCGGGGCGATCTTCAGGTAGCCACCGACGTGGTGGGTCACCAGTTCCTTGACGTACTCCGGCGACTCGACCGCGAGGTCATAGCGCAGGCCGGAGGCAATCAGGATCTTCTTCACACCCGGCAATTCACGGGCGCTGCGGTACAACTGGATCAGCGCCGAGTGGTCGGTGTTCAGGTTCGGGCAGATGCCCGGGAACACGCAGGATGGCTTGCGGCACGCGGATTCGATTTCCGGGGTCTTGCAGGCGATGCGATACATGTTCGCGGTCGGGCCGCCCAGGTCGGAGATTACGCCGGTAAAACCGGGAACCTTGTCACGAATTTCCTCGATCTCACGAATGATCGATTCATGGGAACGGTTCTGGATGATCCGTCCTTCGTGCTCGGTGATCGAGCAGAAGGTACAGCCGCCGAAGCAGCCACGCATGATGTTCACCGAGAAACGGATCATGTCGTAGGCCGGGATTTTCTCCTTGCCATACGCCGGGTGCGGAATGCGGGCGTAAGGCATGCCGAATACGTAGTCCATTTCTTCGGTGGTCATCGGAATCGGTGGCGGGTTGAACCAGACATCGACTTCGCCGTGCTTCTGGACCAATGCACGGGCGTTGCCCGGGTTGGTTTCCAGGTGCAGTACGCGGTTGGCGTGGGCGTAAAGAACGGCGTCGCCACGGACCTTTTCAACCGATGGCAGACGAATCACGGTCTTGTCGCGAGTCATTTTCGGGCTGGCCAGGATCTGCACGACCTTGGCTTCCTGCGGATCTTCAACCGGCCCCTTTTCCTGCTCGATGGCGCAGGCAGAGGTGTCCTGGGTATTCACGTACGGGTTGATGATCTTGTCGATCTTGCCCGGACGGTCAATACGCGTGGAGTCGACTTCGTACCAGTCTTTCGGCGTGTCGCGACGAATGAACGCGGTGCCGCGCACATCGGTGATGTCTTCGATCTTGTGACCGTAGGACAGACGCTGGGCGACTTCGACGATCGCACGCTCGGCGTTGCCGTAGAGCAGGATGTCGGCGCAGGCGTCGATCAGGATCGAGTTACGCACCCGGTCCTGCCAGTAATCGTAGTGGGCGATGCGGCGCAGGGACGCTTCGATGCCACCGAGCACGATCGGCACGTGCTTGTAGGCTTCCTTGCAGCGCTGGCTGTAGACCAGGCTCGCGCGATCCGGACGCTTGCCCGCCAGGCCACCCGGGGTGTAGGCGTCGTCGGAGCGGATTTTCTTGTCGGCGGTGTAGCGATTGATCATCGAGTCCATGTTGCCGGCCGCGACACCGAAGAACAGGTTCGGCTCGCCGAGCTTCATGAAGTCGTCTTTGGACTGCCAGTTCGGCTGGGCAATGATCCCGACGCGGAAGCCCTGGGACTCCAGCAGCCGGCCGATAATCGCCATGCCGAACGACGGGTGATCGACGTATGCATCACCGGTGACGATGATGATGTCGCAGGAATCCCAGCCGAGCTGATCCATCTCCTCCCTGCTCATCGGCAGGAATGGCGCTGGCCCGAAACATTCGGCCCAGTACTTGGGATAGTCAAATAACGGCTTGGCTGCTTGCATGTCGATAACCGGTGTTGGCTTTCATTGAATTTCGCGGGCGCGGAATATAGCACAAATTTTGACCAATTCCGACGGCTGCGGTCGGAAATTGGAGACCGCGTAATCGTTCATCGCGAGCAAGACACAAACGCATCCTGTAGGAGCAAAGCTTGCTCGCGATGAGGCCCTGTCAGGCGCTAAATAACTTACTCGTCATCGTCGAAATTGTAGCTACCCGGCGCCAGGTTCTCGAATCGCGTGTACTTACCGATAAAGGCCAGGCGGATAAAGCCGATCGGACCGTTCCGCTGCTTGCCGATGATGATTTCGGCGATGCCTTTGTGCTCGGTCTCAGGGTGATACACCTCGTCGCGATAAACGAACATGATCACGTCGGCGTCCTGCTCGATCGCTCCGGATTCGCGCAAGTCGGAGTTCACCGGGCGCTTGTTTGGCCGTTGTTCCAGGGAACGGTTCAGCTGCGACAGCGCCACCACCGGGCATTGAAACTCTTTGGCCAGGGCTTTCAGGGAGCGGGAGATCTCGGAAATCTCGTTGGTCCGGTTGTCACCGCTGGAACCCGGGATCTGCATCAGTTGCAGGTAGTCGATCATGATCAGGCCGACTTCGCCATGCTCACGCACCAGTCGCCGGGTGCGGGCGCGCATTTCCGACGGGCTGATGCCGGCGGTATCGTCGATGAACAGCTTGCGATCGTTGAGCAGGTTGACCGCCGAAGTCAGGCGCGGCCAGTCGTCATCTTCCAGCTGACCGGAACGCACCTTGGTCTGGTCGATACGGCCGAGGGACGACAGCATACGCATGATCAGCGATTCGCCTGGCATCTCCAGCGAGTAAACCAGAACGGCCTTCTCGCTGCGCAACACGGCGTTTTCCACCAGGTTCATGGCAAAGGTGGTTTTACCCATGGACGGACGGCCGGCGACGATGATCAGGTCGGACGGTTGCAGGCCGCTGGTCTTCTCGTCTAGGTCGGTGTAGCCAGTGGACAGGCCGGTGATGGCGTTGTCAGTGTTGAACAAGGTGTCGATGCGGTCGATGGCCTTGGTCAGCAGGTCATTCA
Source organism: Pseudomonas sp. LBUM1649 (assembly GCF_059716155.1). Taxonomy (NCBI): domain Bacteria; kingdom Pseudomonadati; phylum Pseudomonadota; class Gammaproteobacteria; order Pseudomonadales; family Pseudomonadaceae; genus Pseudomonas; species Pseudomonas sp. LBUM1649. The sequence continues at coordinate 585,627 of NZ_CP166807.1, read as the reverse complement.
CACCCACCGGGCCGCCGGTTTTTGGCCGGGCCTCGGCAATCTGGAAGATCTGCCGCTCGGCTTCGTCGAGAATCTCGGCGGCGGTCCGGCCTTCCGGGTTAAAGGCGCTGTCGGCGATTTCGGTGCTGATGCCGATCAGCTGGCGCAAGGTTGCCCGTTCACGAACGATCTGCGCATAGGCCTTGATGTTGGCGACCGATGGCGTGTTTTTCGCCAGTTCGCCCAGGTAACCGAGGCCACCGACCTGCGAAGTCTGACCTTCCTTGTCCAGTTGCTCGGACAGGGTCACGACATCGATCGGCATGTTCTGATCGGCCAGCTTGGCGATCGCACGAAAGATCAGACGGTGGTCATGTCGATAGAAATCGCCGTCGGAGACTTGATCGAGCACGCGCTCCCAGGCGTTGTTGTCCAGCATCAGACCACCGAGTACAGCCTGTTCGGCCTCGATGGAATGCGGCGGCACCTTCAGCGCGGAGGTTTGCAGATCGTATTGCTCGGGAGCAGAGATTTCGTTCATGGCCACTTGGTTTTTTAAGGAAAGCAGGGGGTTGAAAACGGGTGTTACCAGAAAGACAAAGGGCACGACCTGTGAACAGGATCGTGCCCGATGTTACCGGCAAGCACCCGAGGGTGCCAGCCGACAAGTGCTGCTTAAGCTGCTACCACGACAACGCGTACGGTGGCTTCAACTTCGGCGTGCAGGTGCACGGCCACGTCGAATTCACCTACGTTGCGGATGGTGCCGTTCGGCAGACGAACTTCGCTTTTCGCTACGTCAACGCCGGAGGCGGTCAGTGCGTCAGCGATGTCGTGAGTACCGATCGAACCGAACAGCTTGCCTTCGTCGCCAGCGGTGGCAGTGATGGTCACTTCCAGCTCGGCCAGTTGGGCAGCGCGGCTTTCAGCCGACGTTTTACGATCTGCTGCGGCTTTTTCCAGCTCGGCACGACGCTCTTCGAACGCAGCCAGGTTGGCTGGGGTCGCAGCGGTAGCTTTGCCGTAAGGCAGCAGGTAGTTACGACCGTAACCAGCCTTAACGTTCACTTTGTCACCCAGGTTGCCCAGGTTGGTGACTTTTTCCAGAAGGATCAATTGCATGTGAAAATCCTCTTAACTTTTAACCTTCACCGTTCGCGTCATCGGCGTCTTTCGACGCCAGACGACCGCGAAAATCAATCAGGCTGTCGACGATGGCCAAGACCACCAGCAACGGATAGATCAGCTGCATGAACAGCAACAGCGTGACGTACAACCCCACCAACCAGAACCTGGCCAGTCGCTTTTGCGCCACCAGCCCGTGAATCAGGGCCAGCCCGGCGAAAACCAGCGGTACGCTGCACAACGGTACAAGCATGGACATCTGGACACCGAGGTTCGGTGTCACAACCATGCCCGCCAGCAGCAACATCGCGGGACCCAGCGGGATTCGGACGGCGCGAAACTCGCGACCAAAACCACCGGGGTTGTACAACAACGCCTGCCAGTAGCGCCCGACAATCAGGCTCAGCACACTGACGATTTGCAACAAGGCCGCAATCAGGCCGGTCAGGATCGGTGTAATCAGGGACGCGAAACGCGCTTGCTCATCTACCGACATTTGCTGGTAGACCTCACCGAGTAGCGACGGCATGACTTTTATCAAAGCCTGCGCCAGCATCTCGATCTGGGGACCAAAAGCCATCCCCAGCACCACTGAAAACACCACTCCCATCGCTATGCTGACCAGCAGCACGCGGTTCCAGGACTCGCTTGCGCGCAAAACCAACGCAAGGCTCGCAGACCCCAGCAGCACCAGAAGCGCCCGTGGGTCGTCGGAGTAAAGCCACCAGATCAACGCCGGCAGCAGTCCCAGAGCAAGAACGCCCAGGGCGTCCTTCAATCCGCGCCGCAGGAGCACAAGGCATCCGGCGGCAGCACCCAACCAATACAACAACGGCAATGCCGCGCATCCAGCCACTACGAGAGTGGCCTGCATACGGCCCCGCATGATGAACTCAGCTAAGGCGCGCATACATTCAATCCTTTGCTACGTGTCGACTGCCCGGTCTCAGCGGCCGTGGCTGTCGGTGTAGGCCAGCAGGGCCAGGAAGCGGGCGCGCTTGATAGCGGTGGCCAGCTGACGCTGATAACGAGCTTTGGTACCGGTGATGCGGCTTGGAACAATTTTGCCGGTCTCGGATACGTAGGCTTTCAGAGTGTTGAGATCTTTGTAATCGATCTCTTTCACGTCTTCAGCGGTGAAGCGGCAGAATTTACGACGACGGAAGAAACGTGCCATTTGATAGGCTCCTTAAAAGGTCCGTGGATTACTCGTCAGCGTTATCGCTGTTGTCGCTGTCATCACTGTCAGCGCTTTCAGCGCCTTCGTGCTCAGGACGGTCGCGACGCTCACGGCGCTCACTGCGGTTTTCTTCAGCCTTGAGCATCTCGGATTGGCCGGTAACGGCTTCTTCGCGACGGATGACCAGGTTACGGATCACTGCATCGTTGTAGCGGAAGTTGTCTTCCAGCTCGGCCAGGGCCTTGCCAGTGCACTCAACGTTCAGCATCACGTAGTGAGCCTTGTGAACATTGTTGATTGCGTAGGCCAGTTGACGACGGCCCCAATCTTCCAGACGGTGGATTTTGCCGCCGTCTTCTTCGATCAGCTTGGTGTAACGCTCAACCATGCCGCCGACTTGCTCGCTTTGATCCGGGTGGACCAAAAAGATGATTTCGTAATGACGCATGAATGCTCCTTACGGGTTGTAGCCTGCCGCTCAAAAGCGGTCAGACAAGGAGTGAATGACACTTATGGACTCGCGGACGCTAGACACGTTGGTGCCTGCCATCACAGCAAGGGGCGCAATTGTAGAGAAGGGGCGTGGGCGGCGCAAGGGAATTGGTGATTATTTGAACAGTTCGTTCACACCACATTTTTTGCTTCACCACAAACCCCTGTGGGAGCGAGCTTGCTCGCGATGGCGGTATAACATTCGGTATTAATGTCGAATGTTATGCCCTCATCGCGAGCAAGCTCGCTCCCACAAGGGATTTGCAGCAGATTAGGACTTCTTGGCGGCAGCTTTCGCTTTAACACTACGCTGACGCTGCGCTTCGAACAGGCAAACGCCCGTCGCCACAGAAACGTTGAGGCTGCTGACGCTACCGGCCATCGGCAAATTCACCAGATAGTCGCAATGTTCACGAGTCAGTCGGCGCATGCCTTTGCCTTCGGCGCCCATGATCAGGATGGTCGGGCCGGTCAGGTCCTGGTCATACAGGCTGACCTCCGCTTCACCGGCCGTACCGACAACCCACAAGCCGCGCTGCTGGAGTTTTTCCAGGGTGCGCGCCAGGTTGGTCACTGCCACCAATGGAATCACTTCCGCCGCACCGCAGGCGATTTTTCGTACAACCGGAGTCAGGGTCGCTGACTTGTCCTTCGGCACAATCACTGCCAGCGCACCCGCGGCATCGGCGGAACGCAGGCAGGCACCGAGGTTGTGCGGATCGGTCACGCCGTCGAGCACCAGCAGCAACGGCGCGCCGTCGGTGCGATCGAGCAGCTCGTCGAGCATCGCCTCGCCCCAGACCTGGCTCGGACTCACGTCCGCGACCACGCCCTGGTGCACGCCTTCAACCCAGGCGTCCATTTCGCGGCGCTCGGCCTGGCCGACCTGAACCCGGTTTTCGTTGGCTAGCTCGATCAGCGTCTGGACCCGAGGATCATTACGCCCCTCGGCCAGCCAGATCTGCTTGACGCGTTTCGGGTGATGACGCAGCAACGCTTCAACAGCGTGTACGCCATAGATTTTTTCCAACTGACTCATGACTTGGCCTTAGGTTTACGCGCCCCGCCGCTTTTTGCTGGGGCCGAGCCCGCTTTTGGCGGGCCTTTACGATGTTTGCTCGGTTTGGCTGGCTTGCCGCCGGCAGCCTTTTCAGGCGCCGACCGTCCGGTCTTTCCCGTAGACGCCGCTTTACCGCCGCTTTTCGCGCCGGCGAGCAACGCCTGCTTCATTTCACGACTCTTGCGCACTTCAGCGTTTTTCGCCGCAGCATCACTCGGACGATAAGCCTCGACTGCCTTTTCCTTGGCAGGGCGACGACCGGTTTTCGCCGGTGCCGGCTCTGCTTCGGTTTTGGCGGCAGGTGCAGCGGTTTCGGTGCCGCGTTTTTTGCGGCCGATCGGTGCGCTGATGGTTGTGTCGGCCATCTCGAAGTCGATCTTGCGCTCGTCGAGGTCGACACGCATGACCCGCACTTCAACCGTGTCGCCAAGGCGGAAGCTGCGGCCAGTACGCTCACCGGCCAGGCGGTGGTGCACAGGATCGAAGTGGTAGTAGTCGCCCGGCAGCGCGGTGACGTGCACCAAGCCTTCGACGTAGATATCGGTCAGCTCGACGAACAGACCAAAGCCGGTGACAGCGGTGATCACACCCGGGAACGACTCGCCCACGCGATCCTTCATGAACTCGCACTTGAGCCAGTTCACGACATCGCGGGTCGCTTCGTCGGCACGTCGCTCGCTCATCGAGCACTGCTCGCCGAGTTGCTCCAGAGCCGCTTCGTCGTACGGATAGATACGCGCCTTCGGAATAGTCATCGCACCGGCACGGCGAACGTGCGGGGTATCCTGCTTCGAATGGATCACGCTGCGAATCGCCCGATGCGTGAGCAAGTCCGGGTAACGGCGGATCGGCGAGGTGAAGTGGGTGTAGGCCTCGTAATTCAGGCCGAAGTGACCCTGGTTATCGGCGCTGTACACCGCCTGGCTCAACGAACGCAGCATCACGGTCTGGATCAGGTGGAAATCCGGACGATCCTTGATACCGGCCAGCAGTGCCTGGTAATCCTTCGGCGACGGGCCGTCCTTGCCTTTGTGCAGGGACAGGCCGAGCTCGCCGAGGAACGCGCGCAGTTTTTCCAGGCGCTCCGGCGGCGGGCCGTCGTGAACGCGGTACAACGCAGGAATTTCGTGCTTCTTCAGGAATTCGGCGGTGGCCACGTTGGCCGCCAGCATGCATTCCTCGATCAGCTTGTGCGCGTCGTTGCGAATTGTAGGACGGATTTCCGCGATCTTGCGCTCGGAACCGAAGATGATCCGGGTTTCCTGGGTTTCAAAATCGATCGCGCCGCGCACATGACGAGCGGCCAGCAACACCTTGTACAGCGAATACAGCTGCTTGAGGTGCGGCACGACGTCGGTGTATTCGCCACGCAGCTTGCGCGCTTCGGTGGCTTTCGGCGTTTCCAGCATCGCGCTGACCTTGTTGTAGGTCAGGCGGGCGTGGGAGTGGATCACAGCCTCGTAGAAGCAGTAATCGGTCATCTCGCCGGATTTGGAGATGGTCATCTCGCAAACCATGGCCAGGCGATCGACCTGCGGGTTCAGCGAGCACAAGCCGTTGGACAGCTGCTCAGGCAGCATCGGGATCACGCGCTCGGGGAAGTACACCGAGTTACCCCGAACCTGAGCCTCGGCATCCAGTGCCGACCCGAGCTTCACGTAGCTGGAAACGTCGGCAATCGCCACGTACAACTTCCAGCCACCGGAGAACAGGCGCAGCTTGCCCGGACGGGCTTCGCAGTAGACCGCGTCATCAAAGTCGCGCGCATCTTCGCCGTCGATGGTGACGAACGGCAGATGACGCAGGTCGATGCGCTTCTCTTTGTCTTTCTCTTCGACTTCCGGCTTGAGCTTGCCGGCTTCCTTGAGTACGGCATCAGGCCATACGTGAGGAATGTCGTAGGTACGCAGGGCAACGTCGATCTCCATGCCCGGCGCCATGTAGTTGCCCACGACTTCAACCACGTCGCCTTGCGGCTGGAAGCGTGGTGTCGGCCAGTGAGTGATCTTCACTTCGACGAACTGACCGACCTGGGCGTTGGCGTTACGGCCCGGCGTCACCAGCACTTCCTGCTGGATCTTCGGGTTATCCGCGACAACGAAACCGATACCGCCTTCTTCGAAGTAGCGACCGACGATGGTCTCGTGAGCACGGGACACCACTTCGACGATCATGCCTTCGCGGCGACCGCGACGATCCAGCCCGGAAACACGCGCCAGTGCACGGTCGCCGTCAAACACCAGGCGCATTTGCGCCGGGCTCATGAACAGGTCGTCACTGCCGTCGTCCGGCACCAGGAAACCGAAGCCGTCACGGTGACCGCTGATGCGGCCCAGGATCAGGTCGAGCTTGTCTACCGGCGCATAAGTGCCACGGCGAGTGTAAATAAGCTGAGCATCGCGCTCCATGGCGCGCAGGCGGCGGCGCAGGGCTTCGATCTGGTCTTCTGTGGTCAGACCAAACTCCTCGACCAACTGCTCGCGGTTAGCGGGCGAACCCCGATCAGCAAGGTGCTGAAGGATCAGTTCGCGGCTAGGGATGGGGTTTTCATATTTTTCCGCTTCACGAGCGGCCTCGGGATCGAGGGACTGCCAATCGGCCATTAGAGAGTTTTCACCTTGTCTATATACGGGTTAGTTTGGCATAGGAGTAATGAAACGGGAAATTTCAGGCTAAGACGCCTCATCTAAAGCCCTTTATCGACACCAGGATGCTGACTTGAAGACCGCCGGTGAAATTTTTCAGGTTTTTTTGGTGTCGGGGGTTTACAGTTAAAAAGACGCTCCGTATAGTGCGCGCCATCGACGACGGACAACGTTGTCGATACTGCCCAGATGGTGAAATTGGTAGACACGCCAGCTTCAGGTGCTGGTGACCGCAAGGTCGTGGAAGTTCGAGTCTTCTTCTGGGCACCAATTTCGAGCTTGAGATTAGTTCAATTTCAAGACTCATTCAAAACCCGCGAAAGCGGGTTTTTGCATTTCTGGGGTTCTGATTTATTAATTTCAAATCAGGGGTTTACAGATCAAATTGCTCTCCGTATAGTGCGCCACATCAACAGCGGCAACGCTCGCGATGAATGCCCAGATGGTGAAATTGGTAGACACGCCAGCTTCAGGTGCTGGTGACCGCAAGGTCGTGGAAGTTCGAGTCTTCTTCTGGGCACCAATTCAAATTCAAGGTTACGGCCTGGAATTTCACAGAAACCCGCGAAAGCGGGTTTTTGCGTTTCTGGCGCTCGAAAAGCATACGCACTCCTGTAGGAGCTGCCGCAGGCTGCGATCTTTTGATTTTGGTTTTTAAGACCAAAAGCTCGCAGCCTGCGGCAGCTCCTACAAGGTCAATTGCGCCGCGCGAGACGCATTTGAGAAACAATATCGTTTATCATTGTTGCAAGTTTTTGCAATGCGACAGTGAGGAACCCTGCGAATGATGTTTCGAAATACCCTGCGCCGCTGCCTGACCACCACCCTGCTCGGCCTGGCACTCGCCACTCCCCTCACCCAGGCTGCCGATCCAGTTTCCCTGACGCTCTACAACGGCCAACACAAAGAAGTCGGCGATGCGGTCGCCAAAGCCTTCGAAGCCAAAACAGGCATTCACGTCAATGTGCGCAAAGGCAGCAGCAACCAGCTCGCCAGCCAGGTCGTCGAAGAAGGTGATCGCTCCCCCGCCGACGTGATCTACACCGAAGAGTCGCCGCCACTGAACAAACTCGGTGAGCAAGGCCTTCTGGCCAAGGCCGATGACACCACGCTGGCAGTTCTGCCCAAGGACTATGTCGCCGCTAACGGCACCTGGATTGGCGTCACCGCTCGGGTGCGCGTCGTCGCGTTCAACCCGAAACTGATCGACGAAAAAGACCTGCCGAAATCGGTGATGGAATTCTCCGATCCAAAATGGCAGGGCAAGGTCGGCTTCGTACCCACCAGCGGCGCATTCCAGGAACAAGCCGTGGCGATCATCAAGGTGCATGGCATGGAGGCTGCGGAAGAATGGCTGACCGGCCTGCGCGCCTTCGGCAAGACCTACAGCAACAACATGGTTGCCCTCAAAGCCGTGGAAAACGGCGAAGTGGCGACGGTATTGGTGAACAACTACTACTGGTTCGCGTTGCAGCGTGAAAAGGGCCAGCTCGATTCGAAACTGCATTACTTCACCGGCGGCGACGTCGGCGGACTGATCACCGTTTCCAGCGCCGCCGTGCTGAAATCCAGCAAACATCCAAAAGCAGCCCAACAATTGCTCGCCTATATGGCCAGCGAAGAAGGCCAGCGCGTGATCACCCAGACCACCGCCGAGTACCCGCTGCACAAAGGCATGCAATCGGATCGTGGCCTCAAGCCTTTCAGTGAGCTGCAAGCGCCGAAAGTTACGCCCGCCGACCTCGGCAATGCCGAAGAAGCCCTGGACCTGGAACGTGAGGTTGGCCTGAACTGATGAGCGCATCGCTATCCGCGTCCGCCGCGCCTGGCCGGTACGTGCCAGGGCGCAAGCGGCCTTCCATCTGGTTGGTTCTGCCGGTTCTTCTGCTGGTCGTGCTCAGCTTGCTACCCCTGGCTTACGTCGGCCTGAAAGCCTGGCAAGCGGGCTGGGCCGAAGCGCTGCACTTGCTGTGGCGACCTTATGTGTTTGGTCTGCTGCGCAATACCCTGGCGCTGATGATCGGCGTCACGCTGGCTTGCGGCGTGATTGGCCTGTCGCTGGCATGGCTGCTGGAACGCAGCAATCTGCCGGGGCGGCGCCTGTGGGGCGTGATTCTGTGCTTGCCGTTCGCCGTACCGGCGTTTGTCAGCAGTTTTACCTGGGTGTCGCTGAGCGCACATTTCGAAGGGCTCGGCGGGGCGATTCTGGTGATGAGTCTGTCCAAATACCCACTGATCTTTCTGCCGGTGGCCGCCACCCTGCGCAATCTCGACCCCTCACTGGAAGAGTCTGCCCGCACCCTGGGGCAAAATCGCTGGGGGGTGTTTTTCCGCGTCACCCTACCGCTGCTCTGGCCTTCGCTGCTGGCGGGGTCGCTGCTGATTGCCCTGCACATGCTGGTGGAATTCGGTGCGCTGTCGATCATCGGCCTGCAAACCTTCACCACCGCGATCTATCAACAGTTCGAGCTTGAGTTCAGCAACGCCAACGCCGCGATGCTCTCGGCGGTGTTGCTGGCGCTGTGCTTGATGTTGCTGTGGCTGGAATTGCGAGTTCGCGGCAAAGGCCGACACGTGCGCACAGGCCAGGGTGCGGCGCGACAGGCAGAACAGGTCCGATTGGGCTCCTGGGCGATGGCTGGGCAGCTTTATTGCCTGTTGCTGGCGATCATCGGCAGCGGCATTCCTCTGGGGATGCTGGCGTACTGGCTGGCCGCGGGCTCGTCGGCCGCGTTCCCGATTTCCGCGATCAGCGAGGCACTGCTGTCCTCCCTGGCCCTGTCCTTGGGTGGCGCGGCGTTTTGCCTGGTGCTGGCGTTGCCGGTGGGGTTGCTGGTGGTGCGCTACAAAGGCCCGCTGGCAATCTGGGCCGAGCGCTTGCCATATCTTCTGCATGCATTACCAGGATTGGTGATTGCGCTGACCCTGGTGTATTTCGCCCTGCACTATGTGCCGGTGCTGTACCAGACTTCAACGCTGTTGCTGATTGCTTATGCACTGCTGTTTCTACCGCTGGCCCAGGCGCCGATTCGCACGGCCCTGAACAAGGCTGCACCGCAACTGGAAGAGGCGGCACGCACGTTGGGCGCGTCTTCGTTCAGCGCGTTTATCCGGGTGACCCTGCCGATCATCTTTCCGGCGCTGGGTGCGGCGTTTGCGCTGGTGTTTCTGGATGCGATGAAGGAGCTGACGGCGACTTTGCTGTTGAGTCCGACCGGACTCAACACGCTGGCGACCGAGGTGTGGGCGCACACCGCGAATGTGGAGTTTGCGGCGGCGGCGCCTTATGCGGCGTTGTTGATATTGGTATCGGGGTTGCCTGTATACCTGCTAACGACCCGGATGTATTTGAGCCGTTAAGGCCGTCATCGCGAGCAAGCTCGCTCCCACATGTGTTTTGAGGCGTTCACAAATTTTGTGCCCGCCAACATTCATTGTGGGAGCGAGCTTGCTCGCGATAGCGTCAGCCCAGGCAAGACATCAAGCCCTGAACTGCCCCAGACTGGCTTTGAGCTGCGCCGCCAACCCATCCAGCACCTTGCCGCTGGCCGTGGTTTCTACCACCGCCTGGGCCGCCTTCTCGGCTTGCACATGAATGGTCTCGACCCGACCGCGCACCGCTTGGGCTCCCCGGGCCTGATGCTCGGCGGCCTGGGTCGCCAGACCGATCGCCGTGTGCACCTGCTCGACCGAAGCCTGCACCGATTGCTGCAACCGCGCGCTGTCACGCAAAACCAACAGGCCTTCACTGGCCTGACGCCCGGCCTGACCGATTGCCGCCACGGCTTCGCGTGCGCCTTGCTGCAACGCCACGATATGCGCCTGAATATCGCCGGTGGAGCTTTGCGTCTTGCTCGCCAACGCGCGCACTTCATCAGCCACCACTGCAAAGCCGCGCCCGGTTTCGCCGGCGCGCGCCGCTTCAATGGCCGCGTTCAGCGCCAGCAGGTTGGTCTGCTCGGCAATCCCGTGAATCACCGTCAGTACCACCTCGATCTGCTCACTCTGCTGTGCCAGGCGCTCGATCACTTGCGCCCCGGTATTAACCTGGCCAGCCAACGCCTCAATCAGGTTGCCGACTTTCGCCGAGGTCCGGGTGTTTTCGTCGGTAGCCTGACGAATATCCACCACCTGCTTCAATGCCGCTTGCATGGCCTGGCTTTCAGACTGCGCCTCATCCGCCATTCGCGACAAGGCTCGCAGACTTTCAGCCACCTCATCGCGCTGCATGCCTGCCGCCGCATCGGCCCCTGCGTTGCGCAACGTCATGGCACCGATTTCCACACCGGTACGCTGAGCGACATCACCCGCCTCGCGAACGATCGGCTGCAACTTGTCCACAAAGCGATTGACCGCCGAAGCCATATCGCCGATTTCGTCCTTGCTGCTGATCTGCACACGCTTGGTCAGATCGCCCTCGCCCGCCGCCAGGTCATCCATGGCGACAATCAACATCTTCAGGCGGTTGACGACTCGGCGCCCGAGCACGACCGCCAGCAACAGCAGGACACCAAAGCCCACCACAGCCAGACTCACACCAATACGCCAGCGCAGGGTTGTCGCGGCTTCCTGCACGGTACCGGTGGTATTGGCTTTCATTTCAGCGGCCGTGGACTGGGCCGACTGCAGACGTGCACGCATGGCTGCTGCACTGTCGGCCGCCGCGCCTTTGAGACTGTCGCCCACCAGTTGGTCGCCACTGGCAATCAACGCCGAGAAGCGCTTGTCCAATGCCGCCAGATCGGCCTCCACCGAAGCCGTCGAGACGCCCATCAAGACCTTGCCGATTTCCACGCCATTAGGATTGATCGAGGCCTCGATGTAGAAGACCGACGGATCGTTCTTCGCCGCATCCAGCACCTTGTCCAGCGCGCGCTCGCCCTGGCCTTTTTCCAGCAGGGCCTTGTTGATCGGGTTTTCCCGGTTGAGATAACGCGTCAGATGCTGGCCCGTGGCGTCGTCATACACAACGAACAGGACGTTGGGATTGCGCTGGGCCCGACGGGCGAACTCGGACAAGGTCGGAACGTCGTTGTCCCACATGGCGCGAGGAGCCACCGAGGCCAGAAGCTGCGCCATGTCGCTGGCGGAATCCTTCAGGTCTTTTTCCAGGGTCGAACGCAACTGCGCCTGCTCGTCCTCCAGTCGCGCAGACAAGCCGGCCGTGAGGCGTTGACGCGTACTGGCGGACAGGCTGTCGAGGCTCGACGTGACTTCACGTCCCGCCTGCTCGAGCTCACCGGACAGTTTTTGACTGTCCGCTCCCAGGCGCTGAGCGAGATCGGCTTCCAGCGCCGTCACGGTGCTCCGGGTCAGCGCGACTGCCACCAGCACCTGCACCAAAAGGGCGATACCAAGGGTAACGAATACGGGCCGCAACAAACGGCTTTGTAACAATGAGAGAACGGCCGACACTTGAAATTCCTCTGCATGTGCGCCATTAAATTGATGGCACGCCCGAAAGTGACGCTTTCGGCAAAGCTAATAGCAAAGGTCATGCCGTCCGACAGGCATAAACGACAAAGACCCCTATTAAGGGGCCTTTGTGTTTTACATCAACAACTTATCAAGCGAACGGATGACGCAGAACGATGGTTTCGTTGCGGTCCGGACCCGTCGAAATAATGTCGATCGGCGCGCCGATCAGCTCTTCGACGCGTTTGATGTAAGCACGGGCGTTAGCTGGCAGCTCTTCCAGGGTTTTGGCACCCACGGTCGACTCGGTCCAGCCCGGCACTTCTTCGTACACGGGCTGCAGGCCCACGTAGCTGTCAGCATCAGTCGGGGCAACGGCGTTGCCTTCTGCATCTTTGTAGCCGACGCAGATGTTGATGGTTTCCAGACCGTCGAGCACGTCCAGCTTGGTCAGGCAGATGCCCGAGATGCTGTTCACGTCGATAGCGCGACGCAGGATAACAGCGTCGAACCAGCCACAACGACGAGCACGGCCGGTAGTCGCGCCGAACTCGTGACCTTGTTTAGCCAGGTGGGCACCGACTTCGTCGAACAGCTCAGTCGGGAATGGACCCGACCCTACACGCGTGGTGTAAGCCTTGGTGATGCCCAGGATGTAGTCCAGGAACATAGGGCCAACACCCGAACCGGTAGCTACGCCGCCAGCGGTGGTGTTAGAGCTGGTCACGTACGGGTAGGTACCGTGGTCGATGTCCAGCAGGGAGCCTTGGGCGCCTTCGAACATGATGTCTTTGCCAGCGCGACGCAGGTCGTGCAACTCGGCAGTCACGTCCAGCATCAGCGGTTTGAGCAGCTGCGCATATTCTTTGCATTCGGCCAGGGTCTTGTCGAATTCGATGGCTGGCTCTTTGTAGTAACCCACCAGCATGAAGTTGTGGTAATCCACCAGTTCACGCAGTTTGTCTTCAAAGCGCGGCATGTTGAGCAGGTCGCCCACACGCAGGCCACGACGTGCAACCTTGTCTTCGTAGGCCGGGCCGATGCCGCGACCGGTGGTGCCGATCTTCAGCTCGCCGCGGGCCTTTTCACGGGCCTGGTCCAGCGCTACGTGGAAGGACAGGATCAGTGGGCAGGACGGGCTGATACGCAGGCGCTCGCGCACCGGTACGCCTTTTTCTTCCAGCTTGGTGATCTCGCGCAGCAGGGCGTCAGGTGCAACCACCACGCCGTTGCCGATCAGGCACTGCACGCCTTCGCGCAGTACGCCCGACGGGATCAGGTGCAAGACAGTTTTTTCGCCATCGATCACCAGGGTGTGGCCAGCGTTGTGGCCACCCTGGTAGCGCACTACGGCGGCAGCATGTTCGGTCAGCAGATCAACGATCTTGCCTTTGCCCTCATCACCCCACTGGGTGCCCAGGACTACGACATTCTTACCCATAACACTTGTCCTCATTCGCGCAAACTTGGTGCCGGCGGCAGCCGGCAGGAAAACTCAAGAAGCCAGTGGCGATACTTGCCAAAGCCCGTTCTGCTGAATCAATTGCCGGTCGCAGTCCGCTTCACGGGCGGCGGCCAATGGTTGTCCAGGCAAGGCCTGGACGACACGCTGACCCTCACTGCGCAACTGGCAAACCTGCTGCCAGAGTGCCGCATCCGTACTGTCAGGCATCCAGATACCGCCAGACGGTAGCTCGATCTCAGCACGCCCCAGGGTCACCAGGGTTTTCAAATCGGTAGAGAAGCCGGTTGCCGGTCGAGCGCGACCGAAATCGGCGCCGATGTCGTCGTAACGACCGCCCTGGGCAATGGACTGGCCAACACCCGGCACGAACACCGCGAACACCACACCGGTGTGGTAGTGGTAACCGCGCAGCTCGCCCAGGTCGAAGTACAGCGGAAGCTCCGGGAAACGCACGGACAGACGCTCGGCAATCGCCAGCAAGTCATCCAATGCAGCCAATACCGCGGCCGGGGCCTTGGCCAGACGCTCACGCGCAGCCGCCAGCACTTCACGGCCGCCACACAGGTCGACCAACGCGCGCAGCATGCCCGACAGGTCAGCCGGCAAGCCTTCGGTCAAGGTAATGACCTCATCGATGGCCTTACGTTGCAACGCATCGAACAACTGTTGTTCAACTTCACCGGACAAACCGGCGGCGCGGGCCAGGCCGCGGTAGATACCGACATGTCCCAGGTCCATGTGCACATCCGGCACATCGGCCAGTTGCAACATGGCGAGCATCAGGCTGATGACTTCAACGTCGCTGCTCGGGCTGGCATCGCCATACAACTCGGCGCCCAACTGGATCGGGCTGCGCGAGGACGACAGGGCACGTGGCTGAGCATGCAGCACGCTGCCGGCGTAGCACAGACGGCTCGGGCCTTCGCGGCGCAAGGTATGCGCATCGATGCGCGCCACCTGTGGCGTGATGTCGGCACGGAACCCCATCTGTCGGCCCGATTGCGGGTCGATGACCTTGAAGGTACGCAGATCCAGGTCCTGGCCCGCGCCGGTCAGCAGGGACTCCAGGTACTCGATATGGGGAGTCACGACAAACTCGTAACCCCAGCTCTGGAACAGATCCAACACCTGACGACGCGCAACTTCAATACGCGCCGCTTCCGGTGGCAGTACTTCTTCGATGCCATCTGGCAGTAGCCAGCGGTCTACCGTTGCCATTACGCCTTCCCCTGTATCCGGGCGGTCAGCCTGTGGCCGAGCCTTGAGTGAAGCAGAAAATGATCAGCCCATGTTCATAAATCAGGCGCAGGAGCAACGAAGCGAAACGCCTGCTACCGGCTTCGCCAATCACTTTCCTCGAAAAACCTGTCGAGCATTCAGCTCGGGCACCTGCATAAAACAGCATTCAAACATGCAGACGCAAAAAAGCCGGGAATTTCCCGGCTGCCGCATCATACACACGTTTTCCCAAAGGATCACCCCGCCAGAGGTTTTAGCCGCCCGGCGGGATGAATCAGGTCAACGCTGTATCAAGGCTTGGCTTTTTCCAGGTAATGGAAGAAGTCACTGCTTGGGTCGAGGACCATGACGTCGGATTTGTTCGCGAAGCTTTCACGGTAGGCACGCAGGCTACGGTAGAACGCGTAGAACTCCTGATCCTGACCGTAGGCCTTGGAGTAGATCGCTGCGGCCTGGGCATCACCGTCACCGCGAACCTCTTCAGATTCACGATAGGCTTCAGCCAGCAGTACGCGGCGCTGACGATCGGCGTCGGCGCGGATGCCTTCGGCCAGTTCGTTACCCTTGGCGCGGTGCTCGCGAGCTTCACGCTCCCGCTCGGTGCTCATACGTTCGAACACACTGCGGTTCACTTCCTTCGGCAGGTCGATGGTCTTGACCCGAACATCGACAACCTCGATGCCCAGCTCCTTTTCAGCCATCTTGTTCAGCGAAGCGGTGATATCCGCCATCAGCGCATCACGCTCACCGGACACTACTTCGTGCAAGGTGCGCTTACCGAACTGGTCACGCAGGCCCGATTCGAGACGACGGGACAGACGCTCGTCGGCGATCTGCTTGAGGCCGGAAGTCGCGGTGTAGTAACGCTCGGCGTCCTTCACCCGCCACTTGGCGTAGGCATCGACCATCACTGCTTTCTTTTCCAGCGTCAGGAAGCGTTGTGTCGGTGCATCCAGCGTCATCAGGCGTGCGTCAAATTTACGCACCTGGTTAACGTAAGGCACTTTCACATGCAGGCCTGGCTGAACATCGGTCTGGACCACGCGACCGAACTGCAGCAACACCGCACGCTCGGTCTGAGCCACGATGTAGAAGCAGTTCCAGGCAGCGATCGCCACGACGACGCCGGCAATAAGGGCGATCAGCGATTTATTGCTCATCAGCGACTCTCCCTGGTACGTGCTTGCTGTTGCTGCAGATCTGCTGCCGCACGCGCATTCGCTTCATTGCTGGTGGCTGCCGCACTGGTCACCGGAGTGCTGGTGCTGCGACCACTTTCGACCATTTTGTCCAGCGGCAGGTACAGCAGGTTGCTCTGGCCATTCTTGTTGCCGGTCACGAGAACCTTGCTGGTGTTACTGAAGACTTCCTGCATGGTGTCCAGGTACAGACGCTGGCGGGTGACTTCAGGTGCCTTGCGGTACTCGGCGACCAGCTTGGTGAAGCGATCGGCCTCACCCTTGGCGCGCGAGACGGTTTCGTCACGGTAGCCATTGGCATCTTCAAGGATGCGCTGGGCCTGACCACGGGCTTCCGGCACGACGCCGTTGGCATAGGTTTCAGCCTGGTTGCGCGAACGCTGCTCGTCTTCACGGGCGCGGATCACGTCATCAAAGGCTTCCTGCACTTCACGCGGTGCCGCTGCGCTCTGTACGTTGACCTGGGTGACGGTGATACCGGTGCGATAGGTATCCATGAAGCGTTGCAGGCGCTCCTTGATTTCGCTGGCCATCAATTCACGACCTTCGGTCAGCACCTGGTCCATTGCAGTGGAACCCACCACATGGCGCAGGGCGCTGTCGGTCGCATGCTGCAGGCTGATTTCCGGCTGATCGACGCTCAGCACGAAGTCCTGCAGGTTGCTGATCTTGTACTGCACGGTCAGCGGCACTTCGACGATGTTTTCGTCTTCAGTCAGCATTTGACCCTGCTTGGTGTACGCCCGCTCACGCGTGACGTTTTCCATGTACTTCTTGTCGATCGGCGGGAAGTAGATATTCAGGCCGGGACCGACGGTTTCGTAGTACTTGCCGAAGCGCAGCACCACGGCTTGCTCCTGCTCGTCGACGACATAGACCGCGCTGTACAGCCATACGGCCGCCAACACGACCAGACCGATGCCCAGCAGGCCGCCGAAGCCGCCGCTCTTGCCCGAACCACCACCATCATCCCCGCGTTTCTTGCCACCACCGAACAACCCGTTCAGGCTTTCCTGCAGCTTTCGGAAGGCCTCGTCGAGATCTGGCGGTCCCTTGCGGTCGCCGTTGTTACGACGCTTGCCACCCCAAGGATCCTGATTATTCGAGTTGCCACCCGGCTCATTCCAAGCCATAGCGCTCTCCATCTGATAAAGCAAAGACGCACCCACGGCGCGCCGACCAATGCTACAGAATGCCTGTCACCACGGCACAACCGCTTTCTCAGGCTTTTATTGCAAAGTGTGTTGCTCGATGAATTCCACCGGTTGCAAACCTTCGCGGCTCACCAGCCGATTCAGCTCGGCGCGTGGCAAACGAACGGCCAGCAAGCTGATGCCTTCATCGTCATGTTCTTCCTTCTGTACCGCACCGAGTTCGAAGAACTGCGCACGCAGTCGAGCAAATCGGTTCGGTAAGCGCAAGGTGCCAACAAACAAATCATCCCCAAGCAGTTCGGCCACGGCCTGCCTGAGCAGGTCCAGACCTGTACCGTCCTTGGCCGACAACCAGACACGTTGCGGCTTGCCATCGGCATCGCGCTGGATCTTCGGCTCCACGCCCTCGAGCAAATCGAGTTTGTTATAGACCTCCAGGATCGGCAAGTCTTGAGCCCCGATCTCGCCAAGCACCACCATGACCTGTTCAATCTGGGCCATGCGCTCGGGTTCATGGGAGTCGATCACATGCAGCAGCAGGTCGGAATTGCTCGACTCTTCGAGCGTAGCCCGAAATGCCTCGACCAGTTTGTGCGGCAGGTGACGGATGAAACCCACGGTGTCAGCCAGAACGATCGGCCCGAGGTCATCGAGTTCGAGTCGGCGCAGGGTCGGGTCGAGGGTGGCGAAGAGTTGGTCGGCGGCGAAAACTTCGGAATCGGTCACCGAGTTGAACAGCGTCGATTTGCCGGCGTTGGTGTAGCCCACCAGAGAAACCGTCGGTATGTCAGCCCGTTTGCGGCCACGACGCGACTGCTCGCGCTGGCTGCGGACCTTTTCCAGGCGCCCCTTGATCTGCCGCAGGCGAACCCGCAACAGACGCCGGTCGGTTTCCAGCTGGGTTTCACCCGGACCGCGCAAGCCGATACCGCCCTTCTGCCGCTCAAGGTGAGTCCAGCCGCGAACCAGCCGCGTACTCATGTACTCAAGCTGTGCCAGCTCAACCTGGAGCTTGCCTTCATGGGTGCGGGCGCGTTGGGCGAAGATATCGAGAATCAGACCCGTGCGGTCGATCACGCGACACTCGAAGATGCGTTCGAGGTTACGTTCCTGACTGGGCGTGAGGGTGTGATTGAAAATCACCAGATCTACCTGTTCGGCTTTGACCAGGTCGCGTAATTCTTCGACCTTACCGCTGCCAATCAGGTATTTGGCGGATGGCCGATGACGCGGCACGTTGAAAAACGCGACGGTCTCGGCGCCAGCCGAAATTGCCAACTCCTGAAACTCCTGCGGATCTTCGCGCGCCTCAGGGTCCTGTCCATCCAAGTGAACGAGAATGGCCCGTTCACCACCACCGTGGCGCTCAAAGAACAAAGGAGACTCCTATCAGGCGTTACCTGGCTCAGCATCACCTGCTTCGGATTCGGTTGCGCTAGGCAGACGAATTGGACGAACCGGCACTACTGTAGAGATAGCGTGTTTGTAGACCATTTGGCTGACGGTGTTTTTCAGCAGGATAACGAATTGGTCGAAAGACTCGATCGTACCTTGCAGTTTGATCCCGTTGACCAGGTAAATGGACACCCCAACTTTCTCTTTACGTAAGGTATTCAAGTAAGGGTCTTGTAGCGAATGCCCTTTTGACATGTGCCGCACTCCTTTAAGGATTCAATATAAAAAAATAGGTAAACGATGGCTTGGCCGCCCCACCCCCAAGGATAGACGGCAATCGTAAGGACTCAGCTCAATATGGAGATGGTCCCCAGGTATTTCAAGGCGCGCGGCAGATTGTCGCAATCGAGGCTGTCCAGCCAGTGTAAATCAGCCCAACTGCGAAGCCAGGTGAACTGGCGCTTTGCCAATTGGCGCGTGGCAATGATTCCACGCTCCTGCATCTCGGCTGACGTCAGCTTGCCATCCAGGTAATCCCAGACTTGGCGGTAGCCTACCGCACGTATAGACGGCAACCCGGCATGCAGGTCACTTCTATTACGCAGGGCTACGACCTCGTCGATGAACCCCTGTTCCAACATTAATGTGAATCTTTGTTTAATTCGCTCGTGCAATACCTGGCGATTCGCCGGAGCAATGGCCAAGTTCGCGACAGTATAGGGCAATTGTTGCCGTCCCGAAGCGGCTGCTTCAGTACTTTGCGCAGATTGTTGCAAGCGCAGCGCAGTCATGCTCTGACCGCTGACACGGTAAACTTCCAACGCTCGACTCAAACGCTGAGGATCGTTCGGATGAATACGTGCCGCGGAAACCGGGTCAATGACCGCCAACTGCTCGTGTAACGCCTGCCAGCCAAGGCGTGCGGCCTCTTCCTCGATCTGCGCGCGGACATCCGGGTCGGCGGGCGGCATATCCGCAAGCCCTTCGACCAACGCCTTGTAATAGAGCATTGTGCCGCCCACCAGCAGCGGAATTTTACCCCGCGCGGTGATCTCGGCCATGACTTGCAGGGCGTCGCGCCGGAAATCCGCCGCCGAATAAGCCTCGGCCGGGTCGATAATATCGATCAAACGGTGCGGAAACTCTGCCAACAGCTCTTTTGACGGTTTGGCGGTGCCGATGTCCATGCTGCGGTAGACCAGCGCCGAATCGACACTGATCAGCTCGCAAGGCAGGACCTTGCTGAGTTCGATGGCCAGGTCGGTCTTGCCGGCGGCGGTCGGGCCCATCAGGAAAATCGCAGGGGGGAACTGGCTCATCAACGACCGCGCAAGAACAGTTTGTCCAGATCGTCCAGGCCCAGTTGGGTCCAGGTCGGTCGGCCATGGTTGCATTGACCGCTGCGCTCGGTGTTCTCCATGTCACGCAGCAGACCGTTCATTTCCGGCAGGGCCAGGCGTCGATTGGCCCGGACCGCGCCGTGGCAGGCCATGGTGCCGAGCAGTTCGTTCAGGTGCGCCTGAATCCGGTCGCTGGTGCCATATTCCATCAGGTCGGCCAGTACGTCACCCACCAGTCGATTGGCCTCAGCCTGCTTGAGCAAGGCCGGTATCTGCCGAATGGCCAGGGTTTCCGGGCCGAGGCGCTGTAGTTCGAAGCCCAGGCGCTGGAACCATGCGACGTGCTCTTCGGCGCAATCGGCTTCTCGCTGACTGACCGCCAGGGATTCCGGCACCAGCAGCGGTTGCCCGCTCAAGCCTTCGCTGGCCATGGCGACTTTCAGGCGTTCGTACATGATTCGCTCGTGAGCGGCATGCATGTCCACCAGCACCAGCCCCTGGGCGTTTTCCGAAAGGATGTAGATGCCTTTGAGCTGCGCCAGCGCATAACCCAGCGGTGGGATGTCGTCCTGACCGACTGGCAGCGCTACCGCATTGGCCTCGGGCAACGGCGCGAAGAACTCGCGATAGGCGGCCTGTGCTTCTGCCGCCGGAACAGCTGACTGCGCACGCGGGGTGTATTGATATTGATATCCGGCGCCAGAACCCGAACCGGCTGGCGCATTGAACGAAGGCTGGGCCTGAGGTTGCTCCAGCAGCGCATTGGCGGCCAGGCGCATTTCGCCCTGCGGGCCGAACTCACCGGCTTCGAGGCCGGTAGGCCGGACCGAGGCTGTCGCGACCGGTGCCGCCAGATGATCGTCCGGCCGCACATCGCCCAAGGCACGGTGCAAGGTGCCATAAAGGAAATCGTGAACCATGCGCCCTTCACGGAAGCGCACTTCGTGCTTGGTGGGGTGCACGTTGACGTCGACGCCCGTCGGATCGACCTCGAAAAACAGCACGAACGTCGGATGCCGGCCATTGAACAGCACGTCGCGATAAGCCTGGCGCACGGCGTGGGCCACCAGCTTGTCGCGCACGGCACGGCCATTGACAAAGAAATACTGCAAATCCGCCTGGCTGCGGTTGAAGGTCGGCAACCCGACCCAGCCCCACAGATGCAGGCCATTGCGTTCGATTTCGATTGGCAGCGCCTGCTCCAGGAAACCTGGCCCGCAGATTGCCGCCACGCGCCGGGCGCGAGCCGCATCATCGTGGGCTTCGTGCAGGCTGAGGATGGTCTTGCCGTTATGACGCAGATGAAAGGCCACGTCGAACCGCGCCAGGGCCAGGCGCCTGATGACTTCCTGCAGGTGATCGAATTCGGTTTTTTCGGTCTTGAGAAACTTGCGGCGTGCCGGGGTATTGAAGAACAGGTCGCGCACCTCGACCGAAGTACCGACCGGATGGGCCGCAGGCTGCACCCGCGGCGCCATGTCTCGGCCTTCTGTTTCGACTTGCCAGGCCTGCTCGGCATCGCGTGTGCGCGAAGTCAGGGTCAGGCGCGCCACCGAACTGATCGATGCCAGGGCCTCACCCCGAAAGCCCAGGCTCATAACCTGTTCAAGATCTTCCAGATTGCGGATCTTGCTGGTGGCGTGTCGCGCCAGGGCCAGCGGCAGGTCATCGGCAGAAATGCCGCTGCCATCGTCGCGCACCCGCAGCAACTTGACGCCGCCCTGCTCCACGTCGACATCGATGCGCCTGGCACCGGAATCGAGGCTGTTTTCCAGCAGTTCCTTGATCACCGAAGCCGGGCGCTCGACCACTTCGCCAGCAGCAATCTGGTTCGCCAGTCGCGGGCTGAGCAGCTCGATGCGAGCGCTGTTGTTCACGACCTGATTCATTCTTTGGCCGCCAGTTCAGTGCCCGGGATGGTCAGGTGCTGACCGATCTTGAGTTCATCGCTCGACAGGTTGTTGGCGCTGCGCAGGGTCGCCGGCGACACCTGATAGCGCACTGCGATCATCGCCAGCGTCTCGCCCGGGTTTACCCGATGGTCACGAGGGCCTTGAGCGATTTTTCCGGAATCACGCAGCCAGGCAACGTAAGTGCCCGGTGGCGGATTCTGCTGGAAGAACTGGCGCACGCCGCTGCTGATGGAACGTGCCAGCGCCTGCTGGTGGCTCGATGCAGCCAGCTTCGAGGCTTCGTTGGCGTTGGAGATAAACCCGGTTTCGACCAGGATCGACGGGATGTCCGGCGACTTCAGCACCATAAACCCGGCCTGCTCGACCCGCTGCTTGTGCAGGGGCGTGACCCGGCCGATATTGCTCAGGACTTTCTGGCCGACGTTCAGGCTGGAGGTCAGGGACGCGGTCATCGACAGATCGAGCAATACACCAGCCAGCATGCGGTCCTTGTCGTCGAGGCTGACGTTGCCGGCACCACCGATCAGGTCGGAACGGTTTTCACTGTCGGCCAGCCAGCGCGCGGTTTCCGAGGTGGCACCGCGATCGGACAAGGCGAACACCGAGGCACCGAACGCCGCGGTAGAAGGCGCGGCGTCGGCGTGAATCGAGACGAACAGGTCGGCGCCTTTCTTGCGGGCAATTTCCGTACGGCCACGCAGTGGGATGAAGTAGTCGCCGGTGCGGGTCAGTTCCGCGCGGAAGCCTTTCATGCCATTGACCTGGCGTTGCGTTTCGCGGGCGATCTGCAGCACCACGTCTTTCTCGCGCTGACCGCGAGAGCCGGAGGCGCCCGGGTCTTCGCCACCGTGACCGGCGTCGATCACCACAATGATGTCGCGCTTGCCCGCCGGTGCTGGCGGCAACTTGATTGCCGGCTCCGAAGGCGTGACCGGCACGGCCGGTATCGTGGCGACCGAGGGGGTCGGTGCGGGCGGCGGCGCGGCATCGGCCGGGTTATCGAACAGATCGACCACCAGGCGATTGCCATACTGGGCGTTGGGCGCCAGGGAGAAGCTTTTTGGCGTCACGGCCTTTTTCAGGTCGATGACCACCCGCAGGTCGGTCGGCGTGCGTTGGGCAGAGCGCATCGCGGTGATCGGGGTGTTGGAAGAGTTGACGTTCAGCGGCGCGCCAAGGGAGGCGCCGTTGATGTCGATCACCAGGCGATCCGGAGACGTCAGGGTAAAGACGCTGTGCTGCACCGGCCCTGTCAGGTCAAACACCAGCCGAGTGTTGTCCGGAGCCCGCCACAGGCGAACACTGTTGACCTTCGTCTCGGCCACAGCGTCGACGGTCACCGCCAGAAACAACACCCCTACGGCAGCAACCAACGCGCGAAAGCGCATACCTAACCCCATCATCTATTTGGATTCCAATGCCAAAGCGGCACACCAGGCCTCGCCACGCGAGCCCCTGGGTAAAATTTTCAGCGAACGCCCGCTGTCTTGCGGGCTAATGGTAATGGTCAGGTCGGGCTTTGGCAAAAAGCCTGCACCTTTATCCGGCCATTCGATCAGGCACAGGGCATCGTCGTCGAAATAGTCGCGGATGCCGAGAAACTCCAGCTCCTCCGGATCGACCAGGCGATACAGGTCGAAATGGAAGGCGCGAATGGTGCCAATCTCGTAGGGTTCGACCAGGGTGAAGGTCGGGCTTTTGACCGCCCCGACATGCCCCAGGCCACGGATGATACCCCGGGACAATGTGGTTTTCCCCATCCCAAGATTACCTTCAAGGAAGATCAGGCCATGCCCCTCGGTGATACGGGCGATACGTGCGCCAAAGTCGCTCATGGCCTGCTCATCGGCCAGGTACAGGGTTACTTCAGACACGGTGCTTGCTCCTCCAACAACTGACGAATGGTTGGTATCAGATCACTGGCCGCCAGCCCGCGGCCGAATTTACCTTGGCGCTCACCGGCATTGGCGTGCATCCAGACGGCGAGGCAGGCCGCATCGAACGCGTCCATGCCCTGGGCCAGCAATGCGCCGACCAGACCGGCCAGCACGTCGCCCAGCCCGGCGGTGGCCATCGCCGGATGGCCCTGATGACACACGGCAAGCCGCCCGTCAGGACAGGCAATTAGACTACCAGCCCCCTTGAGCACCACCACTGCGGTGTATTTTTTGCTCAACGCATGGGCCGCCTCGGGGCGATCCGCCTGAACCTGGGCAGTGCTGAGCCCCAGCAACCGCGCGGCTTCCCCCGGATGCGGCGTGATCACACAGCCCTTTGGCAAGCTAACCCGGCCTTCGGCCAGCAGGTTCAGCGCATCGGCGTCCCAGACTTGCGGCAGTGGTGCGTTGGCGGCGGCCGACAACAGGCTTCGCCCCCAGGCGCCCTGCCCCAGTCCAGGACCGACCACCAATACGGACACCTTTTGAAGCAAATCCATCAACTGGTTGGCCGACGCAGTGCCCAACGCCATCGCCTCGGGGATCCGAGCCAGCGCAGCGGGCACATGCTCGGGGCGGGTCGCCAGCGACACCATGCCCGCGCCGCTGCGCAGTGCACTTTGCGCGCTCAACAGGATCGCCCCGCCCAGTCCGCGATCGCCACCGATCAGCAGTACATGGCCGAACTGCCCCTTATGGGAAGCGCCCTTCCGGGCGGCCAGGCGCGGCAGATTGCCGACCGTCAGGCGCCGGGCAGTGGACGGCGCCCCCTCGAGCAGCCGGGGATCGGCGTGCAGGTCATTGAACACCCGCTCGCCCACCACATTTGCCGCGTCGCCGGTGAACAACCCCAGTTTCAAGCCGATAAAGGTAACCGTCAGATCGGCTCGCACCGCGCAACCGAGCATGCGACCGGTATCGGCGCACAGCCCGGAGGGGATATCCACCGCCGCCACTGGAAGTCCGCTGGCATTGATCGCGGCGATGACACTGGCGTATGGCGCGCGCACGTCACCGGTCAGGCCGGTACCGAGCAAGGCGTCCAGGACGATGCCACGGCAGTCCGATTGCGCGCTCCACGCTTCGATGGCAACGTTTTCGGCTACCGCTTCGGCATGGGCCGCAGCCGCATCACCACGCAGCCGCTGCGGATCGCCCGCCGCCAGTACCCGCACCGTCCACCCACCGCGCTTGGCCAGCACGGCGACCAGGTAACCGTCGCCAGCGTTATTGCCGCCGCCTGCGACCACCGTCAGTTCGCTGGCCGTCGGCCATTGGCGGACCAGCGCCCGCCAGGTGGCCCGTGCGGCGCGCTGCATCAATTCGAAGCCCGGTGTACCGGCCGCGATCAGGCTCGCATCGAGCCCTCGGACCTGCGCGGCGCTGTACAGCGCGTCGGGTAAATCATCTTTAGTGTGCGGCATGCGTCTACGGGCTCCGATGTCTGGCAGAATTATACGCACCTCAGCTCCGGTTTCTCTCGCCTCATGCCCGCTATTACCACAGACCTGCCCGCTCTCGCCCAATCCATCAAGGACTGGGGCCGCGAGCTGGGCTTTCAGCAAGTCGGCATCAGCGGCCTTGACCTGGCCGAGCATGAGCAGCACCTGGAACGCTGGCTCGCCGCCGGCTACCACGGCGAAATGGAATACATGGGCGCCCACGGCAGCAAACGCTCGCACCCCGAAGAACTGGTGCCGGGCACTTTGCGCGTGGTGTCGCTGCGCATGGACTATCTGTCGGGCGATACCAAAATGGCGCAATTGCTCGCCCAACCGGAAAAAGCCTACGTCTCGCGTTATGCCTTGGGCCGCGATTACCACAAATTGATCCGCAAACGCGTGCAACAACTGGCGGAAAAAATTCAGGCCGAGATTGGCCCGTTTGGCTATCGCGCGTTCGTCGACAGCGCGCCCGTCCTGGAAAAAGCCATTGCAGAGAAAGCGGGTCTGGGCTGGATCGGCAAAAATACCCTGGTCTTGAATCGCAAGGCCGGCAGTTATTTCTTCCTCGCCGAACTGTTCGTCGACCTGCCGCTGCCAGTGGACCCACCCCATGCCACCGAACACTGCGGCCGCTGCAGCGCCTGCCTCGACATCTGCCCGACCAATGCCTTCGTCGGCCCCTATGTGCTGGACGCCCGGCGCTGTATTTCCTATTTGACCATCGAACTCAAGGGCGCCATCCCCGAAGAGCTGCGACCGCTGATCGGCAATCGGGTGTTTGGTTGCGATGACTGCCAGATCGTCTGCCCGTGGAACCGCTTCGCCCGCCCGTCCGGCGAAAGCGACTTCAAGCCGCGACACAACCTGGATAACGCCCAGCTGGCCGATTTATTCATGTGGGACGAGGATAAATTCCTGAGCAGCACCGAAGGCTCGCCCTTGCGCCGGACTGGTTACGAAAACTGGCTGCGCAACCTGGCGGTGGGTTTGGGCAATGCGCCTTCAACGATTCCGGTACTGGAAGCGCTGAAGGCGCGACGGGAACATCCGTCCGGGTTGGTGCGCGAGCATGTCGAATGGGCGTTGCAGCAGCACGCCGAACGTCAGGCCTCGTCGTTGTAGACGAACTTGGGCATTTCCCAATGGAAGCGGATCGCTAGCAGGCGTAGCAGGAAGCCGCCGAACAGCGTGATCAGGATCGCCTGCTCTCCCGGCAGATTCAGGTACAGACAGAGCATGTAGCACCACGCCGCCGCGAACGAGACGCTGGCGTACAGCTCGCGCCGAAAGATCAGCGGAATATCGTTGCAGAAGATGTCCCGCAGGATGCCACCAAAAACCCCAGTGATCACACCGCTGACCGACGCGACCAACATGCCATGCCCCATTTCCAGGGCTGTCATGCAGCCGATCAGCGTGAACGCCACCAGGCCGACGGCGTCGAGCACCAGAAACAATGAACGCAGATGGCGCATCCAGCGCGCGGTGAACACCGTGAACATCGCTGCAAGGGTGGTCAGCACCAGGTATTCCGGGTGTTTCACCCAAGTCAGTGGGTAGTGGCCGAGCAGCACATCGCGCACCGAACCGCCGCCCAGCGCCGTGACGCACGCGATCAGCACCACGCCGAACCAGTCCATGCCGCGACGGCCGGCAGACAGCGCGCCGGTCATGGCCTCGGCGGTGATGGCGATCAGGTAAAGCATCAGCAACATGGTGGCGATCCTTGCGAAAAGGCGCGCAGTCTACTCACTTCGCTGAAGCACCAAAAGAGGGCGGCGCACGCACCACAAACCTGTGGCGATGGGATTTATCCCCGTTCGGCTACGAAGCAGCCGTAAATGCGAAAGACTCGATCTGTTTGAACGGACGCTGAAGGCCGCTTAGCGGCCCAACGGGGATAAATCCCCTCGCCATAAAAGCCCTCGCCTCACCTTCAGACCTTGATGAAATGCTGGCGATAGTGCTGCAGCTCGGCGATCGACTCGCGGATGTCGTCTAGCGCCAAGTGAGTGCTGCCCTTCTTGAAGCTGTCGCGTACGTCCGGCGCCCAACGAGCGGCCAGTTCCTTGAGGGTCGAAACGTCGAGGTTGCGGTAGTGGAAATAGCTTTCCAGGGATTTCATGTGCGTATAAAGGAAGCGGCGATCCTGGCAGATGCTATTGCCACAGATCGGCGACTTGCCCTTGGGCACCCACTTCTCCAGGAAGGCGATGGTTTGTGCTTCGGCCTCAGCCATGCTGATGCGGCTGTCGCGAACGCGCTGGGTCAGCCCCGACCCACCGTGCTGCCGAGTGTTCCACTCGTCCATGCCGGCGAGGATTTCGTCGCTGTGGTGGATGGCGATCACCGGACCTTCGGCCAGGGTGTTCAGGTCGCTGTCGGTGACAATGGTGGCCATTTCGATGATGACATCGGTATCCGGGTTCAGACCGGTCATTTCCAGGTCGATCCAGATCAGGTTCTGCGGGTTTTGCATATGTCGGCTCCTAGGCAATGCTGCGCAGTTTAGCCTAGGCCGGTGGCCGGGCGTGCTAAACTCGCGGCCGTTTTACCTAATCGCTGCATTCTTGATACGGAACACCCATGGCCAAACGCCAACTCAATCGTCGTCAAAACTGGCGCATCGAAAAGATTCAGGGCGAACGCGCTGCCCGCGCCGCCAAACGCGAGTCCTCGGCTGTCGAGGCACTCGAAGGTGGCGACCTGGGTCCGGAACAGACCGGCCTGGTGATCGCGCACTTCGGGGTGCAGGTCGAAGTCGAAGCCCGTGAGGGCGCGCTGGCCGGCCAGGTGTTCCGTTGCCACCTGCGGGCGAACCTGCCCGCCCTGGTGACCGGCGACCAGGTGGTCTGGCGTGCCGGCAACCAGGGTATCGGCGTCATCGTGGCGCAATTGCCACGCAATACCGAACTCTGCCGCCCGGACAGCCGTGGTCAGCTCAAACCGGTAGCGGCGAACGTCGACATGATTGTCATCGTGTTCGCGCCGCTGCCTGAGCCCCATGCCAACCTGATCGACCGCTACCTCGTGGCCGCCGAACACGCGGGCATCAAGCCGCTGCTGTTGCTGAACAAGTTCGACCTGATCGACGAGCATAACGCCCCGGCGCTGAATGCCTTGCTCGCGGTTTACCGCACCCTGGGTTATCCAGTGCTGGAAGTGTCGGCCCACCACGGCAACGGTATGGAACAGCTTCAAAAACTCTTGGACGGGCGCATCAGCGTGTTCGTCGGCCAGTCCGGCGTCGGCAAGTCGTCGCTGGTCAACAGCCTGCTGCCGGAAGTCGAAACCCGCGTCGGCCCGTTGTCCGAGTTGTCCGGCCAGGGAACCCATACCACGACCACCGCGCGTCTGTTCCACTTCCCCGGTGGCGGTGAGCTGATCGACTCTCCGGGCATCCGCGAATTCGGCCTGGGCCATGTCAGCCGCGCCGACGTCGAGGCCGGTTTCATCGAGTTCAACGACTTGCTCGGCACCTGCCGCTTCCGTGACTGCAAGCACGACCGCGAACCCGGTTGCGCCCTGCTCAAGGCCCTGGAAGACGGCCGCGTGCAACAGCAACGGATGAACAGCTACCGCTCGATCATCGCCAGTTTGCCGGAAAACGGCTACTAAACAGACGTGCCGACCGCCCTGACTTCAGCGGGGCTGTCGGCGGCTGGATCCCGCCCCACTTAAACATCAGAAGTTTCTGTAAGGCGCACGCACGCGCACTTGTAGGACATTTCTCTTTCCGCGCCATCCCCTTGTGGCCGCCCTGCAATCGCCTAAGTTCAAACCCTCTTCGCACTCCTGCGACACCGAGGGACACCCATGCAAACCTACCATCTGTTCATTAGCCACTCGTGGAACTACTCCGACGCCCACGACAGTCTCGTGCGCCTGCTCAACGCCAAGCCGGGTTTTACGTACAAGAATTTTTCGGTGCCACCGGACAACCCGATTGTCGGCGCGAAAACCGACAAACAACTTGAGGAGGCCATCGAAAACAAGATCCGCCCGTGTTCGGCGGTATTGATCATGGCCGGGATGTATTCCACCTACAGCAAGTGGATCAACAAGGAAATCGAGATCGCCAAGCGCATGGGCAAGGTGATCATTGCGATCAAGCCGTTCGGTGCCGAACGCATTTCCACGGTGGTACGTGACGCGGCACATGCCGAATGTGCGTGGAACACCAACAGCATCATCACCGCGATTCGCCAGCATACGGCGGTGTAACCATGCGCAAGGGACTGTTTATCGGCATCAACGACTACACCCATGTATCGCGCCTGAGTGGTTGCAGCAATGACGCCATGGCCATGGCCTCGGTGCTGAAGACCGACGCCAATGGCGATCCGAACTTCAAGAACATTGTACTGACCTCCGCCGAGGACTACCTGAGCCGGGAAAAACTCGAAGACCAGATCCACGAGCTGTTTTCCGGGGACTGCAATGTCGCACTGCTGTATTTCGCCGGCCACGGCAGCTTCGACACCGACACCGACGAAGGCATGTTGATCCCGCAGGATTACAAGAGCGCCAAGGACGGGATTCGCCTCAGCGACATTCTGAACTGGGCGAGCAAAGCCACGAAAATCAAAAACAAAGTGATCATTCTCGACTGTTGCCAGAGCGGCTCGGCCGGCGAGGTTCGCGCCTTGCGCAGTGAGGGCAGCGTAGTCGGCGAAGGCATGACCATTCTGACCGCCTGCAAAAAGGAGGAGCCGGCAATGGAGGGCGCACAGCACGGTATGTTCACCGGATTATTGCTCCAGGCCCTGCACGGCGGAGCAGCGAACATCCTGGGCAAGATCACCCCCGGCAGCCTCTATTCGTTTGTCGACAATGCGCTCGATGCCTGGGAGCAGCGCCCGGTGTTCAAGACCAACGTCTCGCAGTTCATCTCCCTGCGCGAAGTGTCACCGCTGATCCCCAAGGAAATCCTGCGCAACCTCCCCGAATGGTTTGCCGAAGCGGAGTCGGTGTACCCCCTCGCCCCCAGCTTTGAGCCCACCGAACCGGAGTTCAACCCGGAACAGGGCGAGGTCTTCGCCCAGCTGCAAAAGTGCAACCGTCACAGCCTGGTCGAACCGGTAGACGCCGAACACATGTACTACGCCGCCATCCACTCCACCGGCTGCCGCCTCACCGCCCTCGGCGCCTATTACCGCGAACTCGCGATCAAGGGACATTTCTGATGCCAGTGTTTATCAGCTACCGCCACATGGATCGCGCCCACGCGATCCACATCAACACGCGCCTGATGCAGGCCAATATCAAAACCTACCTCGACGTCGTGCTTGGTATCTGCCCAATCTATTCCGACATAAGCAGTGAATTGCTGAGACAGGAGCGTTTGCATCAACAACCTCCACAGGCGCTAAAGTACATGCAGGGACATGCATGCTTGCGTCCAGCGAAAGCGATATAGAGAGCCGTGTCCGGCTTTCCCTGAGGATTCGTTAGAGGGCGCAAGCGCACCTGTGGGCTCGAAGGTGAGGCGGTAATCATCGTGTGCTTGAGAGGCATATTCGTAGCCCACAGGTGCATGTTCCTTCCTTGATTAAAACTGACTTCCAGACACCGAAGTATGGAAGAAGAAAGGAACGGACAACCTATATCGAGAGGCTTCGTTCCGGTTCTGCGCAGTGGCTAAACCGGCATGGATGCCGGTTTAGCCGCGCTGGGCCATGGATGGCCCAGCGCGGCGGGCCCTGTAGGAGCGAGCATGCTCGCGAAAAACGCCAGAACAACACGGGCATTCAGATAGCCCTCGTCATCGTTGACGACCATCGCGAGCATGCTCGCTCCTACAGGCTTTTCCAAGTGACTCGCCGTAAGGGCGAAACCATAAGAAGCCGTTACCGCAGCAATGGATATGTACTCCGACAATAATAATAGGTCGGAGGCCGCCTTCGCTGGCAAGCCAGCTCCTATGTATGGACTCGCCCCCACTGTCTACCCGCTTTTGAAAAACTGTCGCCCCGTTGCATCTATGTATCAGGCCTATTCATGGAAGCCGTCTTCGGCATCTGGCCAAAATTGGAAGAGCTCGTGGTATGCCGATTACAGTCAGGCCTCGAAGGCCAGTAGGAGCTTAGGCATCAATCCACGCCGGTCTTACCTGGGGTCAATTTTTTTCAACAAAGGGTCGGACAGTCAGTACCTCGGTGGCAGAACTCTGTCGCTCAGTGGCTCATCGTCGCTTGCTGGCCATCACCAGCGTGGCGACGATAAGTCTGATCATTCTGTAAAAGCACCCAGACGATTCGCAGGTTGCGGTTGGCTAGCCTGATCGCAGCCTCCTTACGGCCCAGCCGGCTCATCCAGCGCAACAAGCGGCGGTCATCGGGTTGCTGGGAATCAGGTCGTAGTTGTTGCAGCACCGCATGGGCTCCCTGGATCATCAGGCTGCGTAAATAGACATCACCTCGCTTGGTCATGCCCCCCAGCCGGACCGTCTGCCCGCTACTGTGCTGGTCAGGCACCATGCCAAAGTACGCGGCAAACTTGCGGGCATTGGGAAATCGCTCAGGCTTGCTTTCCTTGGCCACCAGTGCCGTGGCAGTGACTGGGCCGATGCCGCGCACAGTCATCAGTCGCTTCGCCGTCATGTCGGCGTTGGCGGCCACTTCCAGGCGTCCCGTCAGCACGCTGATGCGCTCGCCCAAATGGCGCCACTCGGCCAACAGTTCGTCGATCAGTTCACGCAGCAGGCCCGGCACCGGCTGGGTAGCATCCTCCAGTACCCGCGGTATTTTCTGGCTGATCGCAACATCGCCCTGCGCCAAAGCCACGCCGTGCTCGAGCAGCAGGCCGCGCATCTGATTACTGACGGCCGTGCGTCGACGCACATAGCCCTGACGAGCGCGATGCAACGCCTGCATTGCCAGTGCCGCAACGCTTTTGACCGGTACTGCGCAGATTTTTTCATCGCGACCCGCCCGCAAAATCGCCAGTGCATCGTTGCGATCATTTTTAGGCCCGCTGCGATGGGTGGCCACCAAACCGGCTGGAAGAATCCGCGCCAGGTTGCCTTGGTCTTGCAGCTGCCGGGCCCAGGCTTGAGCACCCGGACCGGTCTCCATCAAAATCACGACATGAGGCGGCAGCTGCCGGAGAAACTCATAAAACGCCTCACGCGACTTGATCCGCTGCTCGTAGCGCACTTGGCCAAGGACATCTTCACCGGCGACCTGAAAGACCTGCTTGGCCAGATCCACCGCTAAGGTTGTACAGGCCGACAAATCGGAAGAAGACAGGGATTGATCAATCGAACTATGATTTTTCATGGACTCGCCCTCGCTGTCGTTGGCTGTTTAGACTGCCAGCGTGGCGCATTGACGCCTCGGCTGGGGCGAGTCCATCCAATTACAAAAAGCGGCCTCCAAACCAGTAAAAGCCACAGAAAAAAAGCCGACATCACTGTCGGCTTTTTTGTAGGTCACTGCTTCGGCGATTCACCCGGTTTCGGTGCCGGGTCATCGAACAGGTTCAACCGTTCACGCAGTTCGTGAGCCGGTAGCGGCTCCTTGTCCGCCGGCAACGCGTTCGGGTCGACCGGTGCAGCTGGTGCGGCTCCCGGAGCGGCCGAACCTTGTGGTGCATCCGGAGCAGGCTCCGCACCTTGCGAACCTTCGATAGCACGCTGTGCCTTCTTGGTCAGCACGATAATGTCGATACGGCGGTTGACCGGATTGAACGGATGCTCGCGGTCGAACAGGGCCGACGAGGCGTAACCGACCACACGCGCCACTTGCGCATCCGGGTAGCTGCCCGCCACCAACGCACGGCGCGCGGCGTTGGCACGGTTGGCCGAAAGCTCCCAGTTACCGAATTCACCGGTGCCGCTGTACGGCTTGGCATCGGTATGGCCGCTGATGCTGATCTTGTTCGGCACTGCCTTGATGGTATCGGCCATGGCCAGCAGGATGTCTTCGAAATAGGGTTTCAGGCGGGCTGAGCCTGAGTCGAACATCGGCCGGTTCTCGGCATCCACGATCTGGATACGCAAACCGTCCGGGGTGATCTCGAACAAGATCTGGTCTTTGAATTTCTGCAGTTGCGGGTTCTCTTCGACCTTGTTCTGCAGCTCTTGCAGCAGCAGCTCCAGGCGCTCCTTCTCCACCATCTCGGCCATGCCTTCGACCTGTTCGACGTCGACCGTCACCTTGTCCGGCTGCGGCTGGGTCTTCATCTCGGGGTTGAGGGTGTTTTCCGGCGCCATGGTCGGCGTGCCGCCCAGATCGATGATGTACGGCGTGCCACTTTCGGAAAAGCCGATCGGGTCCTTGAAGTAACCGGCGATGGCGATCTTCTGTTCCGGGGTGGCGGTGGACATCAACCACAACACCAGGAAGAACGCCATCATCGCTGTGGCGAAGTCGGCGAAGGCGATTTTCCAAGAGCCCCCGTGATGCCCGCCGGCGTAGCGCTTGACGCGCTTGATGATTATCGGCTGGTTGTTTTCCATGGCTTAACGACCACGAACCGCTTGTTCCAGCTCAGCGAAGCTAGGACGGTGCGCCGGGTACAGAACCTTGCGCCCGAACTCCACGGCCAGCGATGGCGGCATGCCGGAAGCGGAAGCAACCAGCGAGGCCTTGATGGCTTCGTAGACGTTCAGTTCTTCCTTGGCATCGTGGGCCAGGGAATGCGCCAGCGGACCGAAGAACCCGTAGGCAGCGAGAATACCGAAGAAGGTACCGACCAGCGCCGCACCGACGTGCAGGCCGATGGACTTCTGGTCGCCCTCACCCAGCGAGGCCATGGTCACCACGATACCCAGAACCGCCGCGACGATACCGAAACCGGGCATGGCGTCGGCGATACCGTTCACCGCGTGGGACGGGTGCTCCAGGTCTTCCTTGAGGCTGTAGAGCTCCATGTCGAACAGGCCCTCCAGCTCATGGGGCGCCATGTTGCCGGAGGACATGATGCGCAGGTAATCACAGATGAACGCGGTCATGCGCTCATCCTTGAGGACCGTCGGGTACTTGGCGAAGATCGGGCTCGCCGCGGCATCTTCGATATCCGCTTCGATGGCCATCATGCCTTCGCGGCGGCTCTTGTTGAGAATCTCGTAGATCAGGCCCAGCACTTCAAGATAGAAGGCATGGCTGAAACGCGAACCGAACATGCTCAGGGACTTCTTGAGCACGTGCATGGTCATGTAACCGGGGTTGGCCTGCAGGAATGCACCGAGGGCCGCACCCCCGATGATCATGACCTCGAAAGGTTGGATCAGGGCGGCAATCTTGCCATGGGAGAGCACGTATCCGCCGAGCACGCTCGCGAATACGACGATGATGCCGATTATTTTAGCCATAGGTAGGAGAGCACTTACTGAGTCGGGTTCAAGGTCATATTCGGAAGTTAAAAAATCTCTTCTTCTACTTATCGGCAAAACTGCGCCAGACTATAGCCAGTTCAGGCGAAAAGCCAATTTGACCCCCTCCGGGCATAGGTATTGTTGACGATGATCGCCTCCAGACATGGCTAAACAAACAAACGTCCCGACGCCAACACCGACCACGCTCGAAGGCTGGGTCAAACTTCTCGACGGCGTGCGCCTGCCGGTTCCGCAGGCCAGTCACGACCGTGTCTGCCGGGCCATGCGCGACAGTCGCAGCTCTATGCGCAAGATCGCCGACTTGATGCAGGACAGTCCGGCCCTGGCCTTGAGCGTGATTCGCGAGGCCAACCGGTACAGCCATGGCGGCATGACCGAGCCGGCGGAAAACCTTGAGGTCGCCATCAATCGCCTCGGCTTGAAGCGCACCGAGGAGCTGCTCGCGCGACTGCCTGCCATGCCCCAAGACGAGATTCCGAAAGCCCTGCGCCAGTTGCAATTGATCAGCCAACACGCCAGCCAACAGGCCAACGGTTTTTTTGCCAGCCGCCTGGCGCGCCTGTGGCAGGACATCCACTGGGGCAGCCTGCTTTTTCTGTCGCCGCTGTGGCCGCTGGCCCTGACACATCCGCACCTGCTCGAAGACTGGGAGCTGCGGGTCATTCATAAAGGCGAATCGGCGTGCACCGTCGAAAAGCAACTGTTTGGCGTTCGCCTGCTGAAAATCGGCCTGGCCCTGGTGGACTTCTGGCACCTGCCGATCTGGGTGCAACAGGGGTATCGACTGCTGCTCAGCGAGCAACGGGAGCTGGTGAAGGTCCTGCGCATTGCCCGCGACAGCGAGCATCCGCTACGCCAGCAGAATCGCCTGGATGACGACCCGACCCTGCGCCGCTGGCTCAATCAACCGGCCAACACGGTGTTGCTGGCCAACGGTCTGGCGCTCTCGGCGCACCAGGCCTGGGACAGTCCGCACAGTGAGCGCTGGCAGTACCTGACCAGCCTCTATCTGCAAATACCGATGGCCGAGGTACAACAACAACTGCACCAGCAAGCCGCCAACAGCGCGCGTTATCACGCCATGCCCGACCTCTGGCATCCCGCTGTCGCGCTGATCTGGCCATGGGGCATGAACCCTGTGCATGCAGGGTTGCGGCCAGCCCCGGCCCCCACCGCCGAAGACCTGGCGAAGTGGCGCAAACAATGCGCTGAGTTGTTGGTCGAACCGAGTCGCTTCACCAATGCCATCCACCTGACCACCTCTGCCCGCGACGCGCTGGTTGCCTGCGGCATGCGCAGGGTGATGATCCTGATGGCCGACCGCACCCACGCCCAGCTGCGCGTGCACCAGACGGCCGGCTTGCCTGACGAAGTGGCCGGCCTGAACTTTGTCGTCAGTCAAAGCGCCGTACTGCAACGCCTGCTCTCGCAACAGGCCCAGGTACGCCTCACGCCGCTCAACAACGCACAATTTTCCGCTTTGCTGCCCCAGAACCTGCGCAGCCAGTTCAGCGGTGAACACCTGTTGCTGCGTTCGCTGCTCAACAATGGGCGGGTGATCATGATCGTCGTGGCAGACCAGGGTGGCGGGCCATTCTCGGACATCACCGTGCAAGCCTTCGGCAAAACCGCACAATGCATCGAAAAAGCGCTGCACAGCTTTAGCCAGCGCGGCCAATAAGGCTGCGCTACAATCCTCCCTTTTGTGCCCTGGAGACCTCACATGTCTGACTTCTCTGGCTTGCCGCTGGTGATCGAGCCGAGCGACTTGCTCCCTCGCCTCGACGCCCGCCAACTGATACTGGTGGACCTGACCAGCAACGCCCGCTACACAGAAGGGCATATTCCCGGCGCGCGGTTTGTCGATCCGAAACGCACACAACTCGGCCAGGCGCCCGCGCCGGGGCTGATGCCGTCGCAAGCGGCACTCGAAGCATTGTTCGGTGAGCTGGGGCACAACCCCGATGCCGTCTATGTCGTCTATGACGACGAAGGCGGCGGTTGGGCCGGGCGCTTTATCTGGCTTCTGGATGTCATTGGCCACAGCAAATATCACTATGTCGACGGCGGCCTGACGGCCTGGCTGGCAGAAGGCATGCCTATGTCAATCCAGGTCCCCGCACCAGCAGGTGGCCCGGTTGCGTTGACCCTGCACGACGAACCCACCGCCACCCGCGAGTACCTGCAAAGCCGTCTCGGCGCTGCCGACCTGGCGATCTGGGATGCACGCGGGCCGCTGGAGTATTCCGGCGAGAAAGTCCTGGCGGCCAAAGCCGGCCACATCCCTGGCGCGGTCAATTTCGAATGGACCGCCGGCATGGATAAGTCACGCCAACTGCGCATCCGCACCGACATGCCGCAGATCCTCGAACAACTCGGGATCAGCAAGGACAAAGAAGTAATTACCCACTGCCAGACTCACCATCGATCTGGCTTCACCTATCTGGTGGCCAAGGCTCTCGGTTATCCGCGGGTCAAGGGCTACGCCGGCTCCTGGGGCGAATGGGGTAACCATCCCGACACGCCCGTAGAGATTTAAGGTTTTTAAGGACAGTTAATGAACAAGCGTCTGTTTATCGTCAGTCAATACCTGCTGCCCCATAACCTGCTCTCGCGACTGGCCGGCTGCATCGCCGAATGCCGCGTGCGCTGGTTCAAGAATGCGTTCACCGCGTGGTTCGCCAAGCGTTACCAGGTGAATATGTCCGAGGCCCTGGTCGAAGACCTGACCGCCTACGAGCACTTCAATGCTTTCTTCACCCGCGCCTTGAAAGACGGCGCGCGCCCGCTGGACGAAACACCTGGCGCGATCCTCAGCCCGGCGGACGGCGCAGTCAGCCAGCTCGGCCCGATCGAGCACGGCCGCGTGTTCCAGGCCAAGGGCCACAGTTTCAGCGTGCTGGAACTGTTGGGTGGCGATGCGGCTAATGCCGCGCCGTTCATGGGCGGTGATTTCGCGACTATTTATCTGTCGCCGAAGGATTACCACCGCGTGCACATGCCACTGGCCGGCACCCTGCGCGAGATGGTCTACATCCCGGGCCGCCTGTTCTCGGTCAACCAGACCACCGCTGAAAACGTTCCGGAACTGTTTGCCCGCAACGAGCGCGTGGCGTGCATTTTCGACACCGAGCGCGGGCCGATGGCCGTGGTGCTGGTGGGCGCGATGATCGTGGCATCGATCGAAACCGTGTGGGCCGGGCTGGTTACGCCGCCGAAACGCGAGCTGAAAACCTTCCGCTACGACGAAGCCGCACGCGCGCCGATCCACCTGGAAAAAGGTGCGGAGCTGGGCCGCTTCAAACTGGGTTCGACCGCTGTCGTGCTATTCGGGCCGGACCAGGTGAAGTGGGCTGAAGAGTTGGTGGCTGGTTCGCCGGTGCAAATGGGCCAGGGCATGGGCTCACCGAAAACCTGATCGACACCGTCTCTACTGTAGGAGCGAGCATGCTCGCGATGAACCTGAGAGCGACGCGGGCAATCTGAATGCCCGCGTCATCGTTGACGTCCATCGCGAGCATGCTCGCTCCTACAGGTGTTTTGCGGCGTTAGAGCTGGCCGTCGCGGTCGCGGAAGCCCAGCAAGTACAACACGCCATCCAGGCCCAGCGTCGAAATAGCCTGCTTCGCCGACTGCTTGACCAGCGGCTTGGCGCGGAATGCCACGCCCAACCCGGCAATCGCCAGCATCGGCAAGTCATTGGCACCGTCGCCCACCGCAATGGTCTGCTCCAGACGCAAGCCTTCCTTGTGTGCCAGTTCTTTCAGCAGATCAGCCTTGCGCTGTGCATCGACAATCGGCTCGATCGCCACGCCGGTCACCTTGCCGTCGACCACTTCCAGTTCATTGGCGAACACATAGTCGATGCCCAGCTTGGCCTGCAATTGCTTGGCGAAGTAGGTGAAGCCGCCTGACAGAATGGCGGTCTTGTAGCCCAGGCGCTTGAGTTCGGCGAACAGGGTTTCAGCGCCCTCGGTCAGGCGCAGCGAAGCTCCAATCGAGTCCAGCACGCCGACATCCAGCCCTTTGAGCAACGCCAGGCGCTCTTTGAAGCTGGCGCGGAAATCCAGTTCACCGGCCATCGCCCGCTCGGTAATTTCCGAAACCTTGTCGCCCACGCCAGCCGCCTTGGCCAACTCATCGATGACTTCGGCTTCGATCAGGGTCGAGTCCATGTCGAACACCGCCAGACGGCGGTTACGACGGAACAGCGAATCTTCCTGGAAGGCGATGTCGACGTTCAGTTCCTGGGCGACGCTGAGGAATTCGGCCCGCAGGGCCTGCGGATCCGCCGCTTCGCCACGCACGGAGAACTCGATACAACCCTTGCCTTTATCGGCCGGGGTATCCAAAGGCATGCGCCCGGACAGGCGATCGATGTGGTCGATGTTCAGGCCATATTTGGCGGTGATCGAGCTCACAGCCTGCAATTGCCCGGCGGTGACCTTGCGAGTCAGCAGGGTCACGATGTGGCGTTTTTTGCCCTGGTTGCCGACCCACTGCTGGTAATCCTCTTCGGACACCGGTGTGAAACGCACCTGTTGATCAAGCTCATAGCCCTTGAACAGGATGTCCTTGAGCACCGACTTGCCCTGTTCGGTATCAGGAATTTCAACCAGGATGCCGAACGACAGGGTGTCGTGGATCAC
Organism: Pseudomonas sp. LBUM1649; assembly: GCF_059716155.1. NCBI lineage: Bacteria > Pseudomonadati > Pseudomonadota > Gammaproteobacteria > Pseudomonadales > Pseudomonadaceae > Pseudomonas > Pseudomonas sp. LBUM1649. The sequence goes on along the minus strand of NZ_CP166807.1, from coordinate 546,655 downwards.
CGCCTGACCGATGTCGAGAATGTTCACACCACCCTGGGCCAGAACGCCGGTAATGGCCGCAGTCAGACCCGGACGGTCGACTCCCGTGATGTTTATCAGGACGATTTCGCGCAAGGCGCACCCCCGCAGGTGGAAAAAAACCGCATTCTACCCACATTCAGTGACCATCGGGCACCGTGAGCGCTTTGACGGCCTAGGGCCTGTCGCTATACTGCGCGTCAACTTCACGGACAAAAGAGCCGAGCTCAAGTGAACCGGCCCACGCCAGTAAAAACCGATAACTTCTTTCTGCTGATCTTCCGTGCACTGCGCCACCGCCGTGTACCGATTGCATTGCGCATTGCCAGCCATAACGTGATCCTGGTCGCTCTGGCCCTGGTGATCTACGCCTGCGTGATGGGTTTGCAGTTCAAGCAGGCCATGCACGAGCAAGCGGATGCGCTGGGTGAAAGCCTGACCATGCAGACGGCCACGTCCGCCACCGAGCTGTTGGTGTCCAACGACATCCTCAGCCTCAACGTCCTGCTCAACAACCTGACCAAGAACAAGCTGGTGGCCCACGCCGCCATCTACAGCATGGACAACCGGATCCTTGCCGAGGCCGGCCAGCGTCCCAAGCACGGCCTGCTGGGCGAGGCCGAAGGCATCTACCAGAGCAAGATCACCTTCCAGGACGTGACCGCCGGGCAATTGCGCATCAGCCTGGACATGGATCAGTTCCAGCAGCCGATGACCATCAGCCTGCAAAGCATGGGAATTTTGAGCGCGATCCTGCTGGCCCTGTCCCTGGCCTTGAGCCTGCGCATGGGCCGATACCTCTCCACGCCGCTGCTGCAATTGCGGGTGTGGCTGCGCAACATCGACGAGTACACCCCGGCCACTGAGCGTAATGACGAGATCGGCGACCTGGCACGTCAGCTGCACGCCGACTTCGCGCCGGAACCGGCCGAGCCGGAACTCGTGCCGGAACCCGAATTCGACGACATCGATGACGACGACGCAGAGCCGGGTTTCGAAGTGCGTAACCTGCGTGATCCGAGTTTCGATGAAAGCCGCCCGATGGCCGCGATGAAAGCCGCGCCACGGCGTGTCGTCAGCACCGCTGAGGATGACGACGATGATGCGTTCGCCGATTTGCTCGATGATGCGCCAGCCAGCACCGCGAAACTGTTGGGCAAACCTGTGGCCTCCAGCGTGCCGCAGCACAGCGCCGTGCTGGCCGTACAGTTGGGCTCACAGGAACAACTGCGACGCCTGCCCCGGACACGCCTGGAAGAATTGCTCAAACGCTACCGCGACTGCCTCGACCAGGCGGCCTCGCTCTACCAGAGCGAACTGCACACCCTGAACGATGGCAGCACCCTGATGCTGTTCCACAACGAAGACAGCGGCGACGATTACCTGACCAACGCCATCTGCTGCGGCGAGCTGCTGCGGGCGCTGGGCCACCAACTGCAGATCGAAGTCGCCGACAGCGGTATCACCTTGCAATTGCAGCTTGGCCTGACCCTGGGCGACGAGTTGTTCGGTCTGAGCCAGATCGACCTGTTGCTGACCGACGCCGCGCAGGATGCCCTGGCCCTGTCGCAACACAGCCGCAACCTGCTGCTGGTGGAACGCAAGATCAATGACGACACGCTGATCCGCCAGCGCGCACGGATCCGCCCGATTGCCAGCCCTGAAGGCGCTTGCTGCGTGGAGCGACTGATGGAGCCTTATCCGTCGATGCTGGAACGACAACTGGCGCGGATGCACGAACGCCGGGCGTAAAAGCCTTGTTATGAAGAAGCCCGCAGATGAGTGATCGTCTGCGGGCTGATCGTTCCCACGCGCAGCAAAGGAATGCCTCCAGGGACGCTCCGCGTTCCAGCCTCACCTCATATCCCAAGCCTGACACCGATGTGACGCAGAGCGTCACGGGCTGCATTCCCACGCAGAGCGTGGGAATGATCAGTACCTCCAACCTGCAGAAACAACAAGGCCCGCATCAATGCGGGCCTTGTTTCGAATCCATTCAGGCTTAGAAGCGAAACACTTCCATATCCGTCCGGATCGGTGCAGCCATCGGAATCTTCTGCTGCTTCTCCGCTTCCGCAGCAGGCGCCACAGGTTTGGCTGCCGGCTTTTTAGGGGCTTCGGCAATCGGTGGCTGGTTGGCCAGTGGCTTGAGCGCTGTCGACAGCTGTTCAGCAAGCTTCTGCAGCAACACACCCTGCGCCTGAACCTGAGCCGCGGTGTTGCCGGCGTGCTGTTCCTGCAGGTGAATGATGCGGTTATCGCGCACCTGGCCACGACGATCGATCAAACGCCATTGCGCATCGAGGATCGCCGGTTGCGACTCTCCCGAATCCAGACGCGTGATGGTCAACAGCACTTGGACATCCGGTGTGAACCCCGTTGTCGCAGGCGCCAGCACGACACGCTGGCTGTCCAGGTGACCGGCCACCTGACGCAGTAACAGCTGATCGATGTCGGAAGACAGGCTGCCAGCCCAACGGCCATCGGGCGAGGCTTGCAGGCTGCCATCCGGTTGACGCTGCAACAGGGTTTCGCGCTGCAGGTAGTCCGCCACGGTTACCGGGCCCAACAAAACCGCCATGCCCGCGCTTTGCGCAGGCTGAACCGGACTTCCGCTGTCCAGTTGATACAGCGACACCGGCTGGTGAACGCTGCAACCCGCCAGGCCAAGTACGCCGGCGAGCATCAAAATAAAAGGAAGGCGCAGAGCAGTCATCGTCCCATCCAGGTGATTGCCACAAGGCTAATCACAGTGAAAATACTCAATAAATATGAAGAACGCTCGGCCACGCCGGCGCTTGAAAGGCCATATCATCCGTGAATATGCGTTCCGACTCCAGCGCGAAAGCGTCGATCTACGCGTTAAATCGTAGATCGAGCGCTCTAGGACGCTTAATTGAGGTTTTCGACGAGCAGCGCATCCACCCTCTGGAAGCCACGTGGCAATTTGTTACCACGACGCCCACGCTCACCTTTGTAGTGTTCGAGGTCGTCTGCTTTCAGTGACAAGGTACGTTTTCCGGCCTGCAGCACCAGGGTGGCACCATCCGGCACAACGGCGATGTCCGTGACATATTCTTCGCGACTGGCCACACGCTCACCGGAAATCCCGATGATCTTGTTGCCTTTGCCTTTACCTAATTGTGGCAGATCGCTGATCTTGAAGATCAGCAGGCGACCTTCGGTGGTCACCGACGCCAGCCAGTTCTGCTCACGATCGGCCACCGGCCGCGGCAGGATCACCTTGGCGTTGTTCGGCAAGCTCAGCAGGGCCTTGCCCGCCTTGTTCTTGGCCTGCAGGTCTTCACCCTTGACCACGAAACCGTAACCGGCGTCCGACGCGATGACGTACAGCGCATCGTCCTCGGGCATCAGCACGCATTCAAAACTCGCCCCTGGCGGAGGCGTCAGACGGCCGGTCAGCGGTTCGCCCTGACCACGGGCCGATGGCAAGGTGTGTGCGGCTACCGAGTAGCTGCGACCGGTGGAGTCGATAAACACCGCAAACTGGTTGGAACGCCCCGCCGCCAAGGCCTTGAAACCATCTCCGGCCTTGTACGAAAGCCCGGTGGCGTCGATGTCATGGCCCTTGGCGGAGCGAACCCAGCCTTTTTCCGAGAGCACGACGGTGACTTTTTCGTTCGGCAGCAGATCGTGCTCGGTCAGCGCCTTCGCTTCAGCACGCTCGACGATGGGCGAGCGACGGTCGTCGCCATAGGTCTCTGCGTCCTTGATCAGCTCGGTGCGTACCAGTTTTTTCAACTTGGCTTCGCTGCTCAGCAGCGCTTGCAGCTTGGCTTGTTCCTTGAGCAGTTCGTCCTGCTCGGAACGCAGCTTCATTTCTTCCAGTCGCGCCAATTGACGCAAACGCGTGTCGAGAATGTAGTCGGCCTGGATTTCGCTCAGGGCGAAACGCTCGATCAGCGCGGCTTTGGGCTGCTCCTCGGTGCGGATGATGTGAATCACTTCATCCAGGTTGAGGTAGGCGATCAACAAACCGTCCAACAGGTGCAGGCGACGCTCGACCTTGTCCAGGCGGAATTGCAGGCGACGACGCACGGTCTGGACCCGGAACTCCAGCCACTCGACCAGCAAGGCCCGCAGGTTTTTCAGCTGCGGCTTGCCGTCAAGCCCGATGATATTGATGTTGACCCGGTAGCTCGACTCCAGCTCGGTGCTGGCGAACAGGTGCTGCATCAACGCATCGTGGTCAAAGTTTTTCCGGGCGCCCGGAATAATCACGATCCGGCACGGGTTCTCGTGGTCCGATTCGTCGCGCAAGTCCGCGATTTGTGGGGCTTTCGACGGTTTGGCCTGCATCATCGCCGCGATCTGTTCCAGCACCTTGGCACCCGAAACCTGATGCGGCAGCGCGGTGACGATGATGTCGCCGTCTTCGATGTGGTACACGGCGCGCATGCGCACAGAACCCTTGCCGGTTTCGTAGATTTTCAGCAGGTCGGCACGCGGGGTGATGATTTCCGCTTCGGTCGGGTAATCCGGGCCCTGGATGTGTTCACAGAGCTGTTCGACCGTGGCTTTGGGCTCATCGAGCAAACGCACGCACGCCGTCGCGACTTCGCGCAGGTTATGCGGCGGAACGTCGGTGGCCATGCCCACGGCGATGCCGGTGGTGCCGTTGAGCAGGATGTTCGGCAAACGGGCCGGCAACACCAGCGGTTCGTCGAGAGTGCCATCGAAGTTCGGGCCCCAGTCCGCCGTGCCCTGACCCAGTTCGCTGAGCAGCACCTCGGAGTAACGCGACAGCCGTGCTTCGGTGTAACGCATGGCGGCGAAGGATTTGGGATCGTCCGGCGCACCCCAGTTACCCTGGCCATCCACCAGCGTGTAGCGGTAGCTGAACGGCTGGGCCATCAGGACCATGGCTTCGTAGCAGGCCGAGTCGCCATGGGGGTGGAATTTACCGAGCACGTCACCGACGGTACGCGCCGATTTCTTGTGCTTGGAATCGGCGTCCAGCCCCAGCTCGCTCATGGCGTAGACGATACGCCGCTGTACCGGTTTCAGGCCGTCGCCGATATGCGGCAAGGCACGGTCCATGATCACGTACATGGAGTAGTTGAGGTAGGCATTTTCGGTGAAGTCAGCCAGTGACCGGCGTTCTACACCGTCCAGGCTGAGATCAAGGGAGTCGCTCATGCGGGCCTCATCGGTTCGTTGTCTGGCGCAGCAGCATGGTGCCACCGCGCTGGGTAAATTCAAGTTTGTTCAGCGCGCTCATACCGAGCAGCACTTGATCGCCATCCAGGCCTGGCACGACGAGGGCGCGCACATCACGCAACACAATGTCGCCCAGTTGCAGGCGGTCGACGCGGGTTCGATAACCCTCGGTTCGACCGTTGGCGGTGCTCAGGGTCACCCCGAAGCCTTGTTCCAGTTTCAGCCGTTCGGCCATTTGCGCCGGGATCGCCACATCGGTCGCCCCGGTATCGAGCATGAAATTCACCGGCTGACCATTGATATGGCCGCTGGCAACGAAATGTCCCTGGCCGTTGCTGACCAGTTTCACTTCGACGAAACCATCGCCGAGCTGCGAGCTCACTACCACATTCGGGTTTTGCTGACGCTCTTCCCACTGGCCGAAAAACCGCGTCGCCAGAAACAACGCGGCGCACCAGGCCAGTACCATCAATACCCGACCGGCACGTTTGCCCGGCGTTTGCTGGCTCATGGCTTGGCACTCCAGCCACCTTCAGGTGCAGCAAAGCGCCAGACGATCGGACGAACCTCGCCATCGGCGCGGGCACCGGTGTTGTTGTCGACACCGATCCAGGCACCCTCGGCGTCCACGATCAACGCTTCGGTCAGTGCAAAGTCCTGGGGATAACGACGATCGTCCTGCAACGCCTCATCGGCAAACGACCAGCAACGTTCGACCTTGGCCGTCACCGCATCACGGCGACAAATCTCGAACGCGTTGCGCTCAAGGGTAAACAGCTTGCCGTTGAACCATGACAGATCGGCAAAATCCCGGGGCATCGCTCTGGCGCTGGGAAATTGCGCAGGTTGCATTTCCTTTCCGCCTTCACTCAGCAGCACACAACCACCATCGCAGTCCCACAGGGTTTGCTGGCGCTTGACCAGTAGCAACCCGCGATTCTCGCGCTCGGCAGCCAACCACAATTGGTCACCTTGCGGATTGATTGCCAGGCCTTCGAACAACGCATTGAAGCGCAGCAACATGCCGCTGGCCCGCGCCTCGCGCACCATGATCGGTGAAATCTTCAGCCAAGAGGTCGGCCCGGTTGGCGGAATTTGCAACACCGCCGCATGGGATTCGCTGACCACGTAGCGATTTCCGGCGCTGTCGCAGGTGATCCCTTCGAAGTCCAGATCACCGCCACGCACGAACGACGACACCCAGGCCCGCGAACGCAAACCCCAGGGCAAGCCGTTGTCCGGCACGGGCGGGACGCCGATGCCCACTGCTTCCGCGTACCAGACACCATCGCCCGTCTCGAGGCGGTAGATCTGATCGTCGTCGCGGTCGGAGACCGTCCACAGCTCTTTGCCGCACTGGGCCAGCCCGGACAGGTTGCCACCGCGCATGCCGTCCACGGCATGTTCGGACAACAGACGCAACTGCGGTGTCGGCTTGGCAGACACCGTCATCGAGGTCAGCAGCAACGCACACGCCAGGGCAAAGCCCAGCCGCATCAGCCCAGCACCTCCGCCAGGTTGCCCTTGGACTCCAGCCAGGTCTTGCGGTCGCTGGCGCGTTTTTTCGCCAGCAGCATGTCCATCATTTCCGAGGTCGCGTCGAAATCATCGCCCAAGGTCAGTTGCACCAGACGCCGGGTGTTGGGGTCCATGGTGGTTTCTCGCAGCTGCGGCGGGTTCATCTCACCCAGGCCTTTGAATCGGGTGACCTGCGGCTTGCCGCGCTTCTTCTCGGCCACCAGGCGATCGAGAATGCCGTCGCGCTCGGCATCATCCAAGGCGTAGTAGATCTCTTTTCCCAGGTCGATGCGGTACAGCGGCGGCATGGCGACGTAGACGTGACCGGCATCCACCAACGGGCGGAAATGCTGGAGGAACAACGCGCAGAGCAGGGTCGCAATGTGCAGTCCGTCGGAGTCGGCGTCGGCGAGGATGCAGATCTTGCCGTAGCGCAGCTGGCTCATGTCCGCGGCGCCCGGATCGACGCCGATGGCCACGGCAATGTTGTGCACTTCCTGGCTGGCCAGCACTTCGCTGCCGTCGACTTCCCAGGTGTTGAGGATCTTGCCGCGCAACGGCAGGATCGCCTGGAACTCTTTGTCCCGCGCCTGCTTGGCCGAACCGCCGGCGGAATCACCTTCCACCAGGAACAGCTCGGAACGCATCGGGTCCTGCCCGGCGCAATCAGCGAGCTTGCCCGGCAACGCCGGCCCCTGGGTGATGCGTTTGCGCTCGACCTTCTTGCTGGCCTTCAGGCGACGGCCGGCGTTGCTGATCGCCAGTTCCGCCAGCGCCAGACCGGTTTCCGGGTGGGCGTTGAGCCACAGGCTGAAGGCGTCCTTGACCACACCAGAAACGAACGCCGCCGCTTCACGGGACGACAGACGCTCCTTGGTCTGGCCGGAAAATTGCGGCTCCTGCATCTTCATCGACAGCACAAAAGCGATGCGTTCCCAGACGTCTTCCGGCGCCAGCTTCACGCCGCGCGGCAACAGGCTGCGGAATTCGCAGAACTCGCGCATGGCGTCGAGCAAGCCCTGACGCAGGCCGTTGACGTGGGTACCGCCCTGGGCAGTCGGGATCAGGTTGACGTAGCTTTCCTGTACCGCGTCGCCACCTTCCGGCAGCCACAGCAGCGCCCAGTCCACGGCTTCCTTGTTACCGGCCAGGCTGCCGCAGAACGGCTCGTCCGGCAGACGCTCGAATTCGCTGACGGCATCGACCAGGTAGGAACGCAGGCCATCTTCGTAATGCCATTCGACTTTCTCGCCAGTGGCCTTGTCTTCAAAACTGACCAGCAGCCCCGGGCACAGAACGGCCTTGGCCTTGAGCACGTGCTTGAGACGGCTGATGGAGAATTTCGGCGAATCGAAATATTTCGGATCCGGGGCGAAGAACACGCTGGTCCCGGTATTGCGCTTGCCAACCGTACCGACGATTTCCAGCTCGGTTTTCTTGTAACCGTCGGCGAAGGTCATCTGGTATTCGTTGCCGTCACGTTTTACACGCACCCGGACTTCGGTCGACAAGGCGTTGACCACTGAAATACCCACCCCGTGCAGACCGCCGGAGAACTGGTAGTTCTTGTTGGAAAACTTGCCGCCCGCATGAAGCTTGGTAAGGATCAGCTCGACGCCCGAAACACCTTCTTCGGGGTGAATGTCCACTGGCATGCCACGGCCGTCATCGCTGACTTCCAGCGAGTGATCGGCGTGGAGGATGACCTGCACCGATTTGGCATGCCCGGCCAAGGCTTCGTCGACGCTGTTGTCGATGACTTCCTGGGCGAGGTGGTTCGGCCGACTGGTGTCGGTGTACATGCCGGGGCGTTTGCGCACCGGGTCGAGGCCCGAGAGGACTTCGATGGCGTCGGCGTTATAAGAGCTAGCGCTGGGAGTGGCCATGGGGTCTCGTCGTCAGTCTTTCATTGAAAATAAGGGCAAGGTTTCACAGCGCGGTGAAATCAATCGCCTGATACAAATCTGCGCCAATGCTGGCAAAACTCAGCATCGCCGGAAGCTGCTCGGCAAAACCCTGGAAACCATGGTCCCCGCCGGCCTGGATACGCAAGGCGCAGGCCCGGTAATACTGTTGGGCGAGGCGATAGTCCAGCGTTTCGTCACCGGTCTGCAACCATACCTGATAGCGCTGTGGATCCTGGGGTGCCGGCACTTCCAGCTCGGCGAGGGCCGTCACGTGGTCGCGGGTCATTTCCCAGGTCTCTTCGGTATACAGGTTTTTCTGTGTCCCCAGGAACCCGTCGAACATCCGATGCGGGCTGACGGCAGGGTTGATCAACAGGGCCTTCAGGCCATGGCGCTCGGCCAGGTGAGTCGCATAGTAGCCGCCGAGTGAGCTGCCGACCAGCAGTGGCCGCCCGAGCGTTTCAATCGCCTGCTCCAGCTGACTGATGGCCTCGCGGGGATGGTGATGCAGGGCCGGCACAAGCAGTTGATCGCTCAAGCCCAGGCGCTCCATCACTTCGCTCAACTGAGTGGCCTTTTTCGACGCAGGCGCGCTGTTGAAACCGTGGATATAAAGGATCGAGCCGGACATGAAGACTCCCTGTGGGTCGGGTAAGGAAGGCGGAGTTTACAGGGTGTTGGAGATGTTGGATGCCCCTGTAGGAGCGAGCATGCTCGCGATGGTCGCCAACGATAACGCTGGTTGCCTGATTTCCAGTGTCGTCATTGCGTTTTTCGCGAGCGTGCTCGCTCCTACAGTGAAGGCGGGCGTGTCAGTAGCCGTTGGAGCCGTAATCGACCTGAAAATCGAACCCGGTCACACGCCCCACACCGGTTTCCAGCCGCCCATCCGGCAACAACCGCAACCAGCGATACCCCGGCGCCTGCTCCCCGACCTTGAAATCCTCGCTGCCCGGTTCGAACTGAATACACGTCGATGGCGAGGCGATCAGACGCACGTTGTTACGCAATTGATCGATTTCCTGATGCACATGCCCCCAAAGCACGGCGCGTACCTGTGGAAAACGATCCAGAACCTCAAAAAACGCTTCGGGATTACGCAGCCCGATTGGCTCCATCCACGCACAGCCGATCGACACCGGATGATGGTGCAAGCACACCAGATGATGCCGCTCTGGCGCCTCACTCAAAGAACGGGCCAGCAGTTGCAACTGTTCGTCCTGCAAATACCCCGGCACCGAGCCTGGCACTGCCGAATCGAGCAGTGTGACCCGCCAGTTGCCAATATCCACCACCGGATCCAATAAAGCACTTTGTACCGCGGCCTCGGCCATGATGTGCGGTTCGTCGTGGTTGCCGGGAATCCAGCGGGCCGGCGCGTCGATCTGCCGGGTCAATTCACGAAACTGCTGGTAGGACGCAAGCGTGCCGTCCTGGGACAGATCGCCGGTGGCCAGGACCAGATCGATCTGTAACTGCTGCACACGCACCAACTCAATGACTTTTTGCAGGCTATCGCGGGTATTCATGCCCAGCAGCGTGCCGTCCGCCTCGGCGAACAGATGACTGTCGGAGAGTTGCACCAGCAACGCCGGATCGGCGGTGGTCAAGGTGGATACGCTCGGCAAGGTGTTCTCCCAGGGCGTGATCGCGGGATTGGATAATGGCGCAATTATGCTGGGGGATGATCGAAAAGGGGAATCCGTGAACCTGACGCAGTTCACAAGAACGTTAACGGACCACTTCGTACTCGTGCCCCAATGCCAGGCAGTGACTCAACCATTCACCCAGAAACATGTTCAGTTGGGCCTTTTCGTCGGGCTGATGCATCGAGGCGTTCGGGTAAGGATAGATGCCGCGAAAGCGTCGCGCATGTTCGGCGCTGACCACTTCGGCCATGCACGCATCGTGATAGACCTGCACTTCCAGTTGGGGCACCGGCAGCCACGGCAGGCTGTGTTCCTGGCGCACCTGCAGGGTCGTGGTGTAGGGACAGACCTGCAGCACCTCCAGCGCCAGCACGCCCAGCATCTGGTCGCCATGGGTCACGGCGATACGCCGCGCCGCTGGCTCGCTGCGCATGTCCGGCAACAGTCGCATCAGGCGCGCGTAGTTCGCCTCACACGACGCCTGCAGCCCCACGAGGTCCACCCGATAGCGATCGCGCAGCTTGTTTACGACCATAGCCCCCTCACTTCAACGCGGTTCAGTGCCAGCCATTGCAAGGCAATGATGCTGGCCGCGTTGGCAATTCGTCCGTCGCGTACGGCTTGCAGGGCGTCTTCGAAAGCCCACACCGTGACGCGGATATCTTCAGCCTCTTCCTCCAGCCCATGCAGGCCGCCTACCCCACTACTATCGCAACGTCCCAGGTACAAATGCACGAATTCGTTGCTGCCGCCCGGCGATGGAAAATATTGGGTCATCGGCCACAGCGCCCCGATGACAAGCCCAGCTTCCTCCTGCGCTTCGCGGTGAGCAACTTCTTCCGGTTGCTCATCCTTGTCGATCAGACCAGCGACCAGTTCGATCAGCCAAGGATTGTCGGTCTTGCCCAGCGCACCGACGCGAAACTGCTCGATCAGCACCACTTCGTCGCGCTGCGGGTCGTAGGGCAGCATGCACACCGCATCGTGGCGCACGAACAATTCACGGCTGATTTCGCGGCTCATGCCGCCGGCGAACAATTCGTGGCGCAAGTGCACGCGATCGAGCTTGTAGAAACCCTCGAAGCACTTTTCGCGCCGAACGATATCCACGGCGGTCGGAATGGCTTTGGCAAAATCAGTCATGACTATCCTCTTACTGCAAACCGATACGAGGTTCCTTTTTTCCTGGAACCTCGACTTCGCGCCATCCTAACGCGCCCGTGAGGTTTGATGCAGCCCCTTTACCTTCAGCGAGATAGACGGTGAGGGCGAAACCCACTCTAATTAGCTTAGTGGCGAACTGACTGCTCCGTTGATAGTCGAAGCGGGTAACTTTTCGCCTTTCCCTGTTTTATGAAGGACGCCCATGTCGCTTTTTAAAATTGCCTCCGTGGCCGCTCTCGCCCTGACCCTGGGCGCTTGCCAGAGCCTGTTCCAGCCCAACTATCGCGCGCCGCTGGAAACCACCCGCGACGCCACTGAGCAGCTCAAGCCAGGTTGTACCAACCAGGACTGCCCGCTGGTGAACATCGACACCCTGCACTTCCCCGCCGAGCCTGCGCTCGACGGCATCATCGAAAAACGCCTGCTGCAAATGACCCGTACCTCACCCGACGCCCCGGTGGCGCCGACGCTGGCGGCCTATCGCGAACAGTTTTTGCGCACCGCCGGCCCGCGCAACAGCAGCTATTTGCAGGCCAAAGTACGTGAGCAGCATGACGGCTTGGTGATCATCGAGTTGTCCAGTTACCTGGACACCGGCGGTGCCCATGGCACGCCGGGTCGAGGTTTCATCAACTATTCGCGTCAGCAGCAAAAAGTGCTGACGCTTTCGGACATGCTGGTGCCGGGGCAGGAAGATGCGTTCTGGAAAGCCGCGCAGGTGGCGCACAACAGCTGGCTGATCAGCACCAAGCTCGATCAGGAACCGGAGTTCGTCAAGAGCTGGCCGTTCCAGAAAACCCAGAACGTGGCGCTGACCTACGGCGGGGTGATCCTCAAGTACGAAACCAGCAGCATCGCGCCTTACGCGCTGGGCCATGTCGAACTGAAGATCCCCTACCCTCGCCTGAACGGCATCATCAAGCCCGAGCTGTTTCCCGGCCGTAACTGAAGGCCCGGCCCAGCACTAGCTGCAGCAGCCCTGCCAGGATCAACGCCGGCAGGGTTGCGCCGATATCCGGATACAGATTGGCCAGCAGATGATAGGTGCTGACCCCGCCCAACCAGGCGAGCAGCGCCGGCCAGCGCAATGCGGCCGATGCCACCTGGCCGCTGCGCTTGCGCAGGATGAAGTGATCCACCAGCACCACGCCGAACAGCGGTGCGAACACCGAACCGATCAACAGCAGGAAGTTCTGGTACTGGGCCAGTGGCGCCAGCAAAGCGATCAGGGTGCAGATCACGCCGATGGCCAAGGCCAGGTGCTCGACTTTCAGGCGCAACAGAATCCCGCTGGAAACGGCTGCCGAGTGAATGTCGGCAAAGGCATTTTCCGATTCGTCCAGCAGAATCAGCAACAGCGGAATGCCCAGACCCGCGCCAGCCAATGCCAACAGCAAGGCATTGACTTCACCGCTCGGCGCGAACGCCAGGGTGTAGGCCACGCCCAGGCTCATCAGCCAGAAGTTACCGATAAAGAAGCCGATGGCTGTACCACCGAAGACGTTTTTCGCACGCTTGCCGAAACGCGAGTAGTCGGCAATCAGCGGCAGCCAGGACAACGGCATGGCGATGGCAATGTCGAAGCCCACCGCGAACGGCATCGAACCGTCACCGGCCTGAGCCCACAATGCGGCCAGGTCAGCCTTGGCGAATAGGTTCCAGGTCAGCCAGATGCACGCAGCCAGCAGCAGCCAGATGCCCCATTTGCGCAGGATCTGGCGCACGAAGGTCAACGGACCGCTCACGGCCAACAAGGTCGCAAGAGCGCCGAAAAACAGCGTCCACAGCACTGGATTGGACAGCGTGCTGCCGTCGCTGAAGGCCTTAGCGCCCAACAGGCTGGCGGCATCGCGCATGACGATGATCTCGAACGAGCCCCAACCGATCAATTGCAGCAGGTTCAGCACGGCCGGCAGGCTCGCGCCACGTTTGCCGAGGCTGAGCTTGAGCGCGGCCATCGACGACAGGCCGGTGTCGCTGCCGATCACGCCGACGGCAGCCAGCAGCAGAACACCGACCAGCGTGCCGAGGAAAATCGCCAGCAACGAGCCGGACAGGCCCAGGCCGGGCGCCAGAAGCGCGCCGGTCTGCAGGACCATCAGGCCGATGCCGAGGGAGAACCACAGGGAAAACAGGTCGCGACCGCCGAACACACGCTTGTCGGTCGGCACCGCGATGTCGGGTGAATAAGTACTCGGTTGAATGCTCAAGGGTGTTATCTCAGAGGGACATTTGTTGTTGTGTAGATCGCCTTCGCGAGCAGGCTCGCTCCCACATTGGAATGCATTCTCCTGTGGGAGCGAGCCTGCTCGCGAAGAGGCCCTTTCAGGCCCCTACCTTTTCAGGTCAGATCAAACTTTCTGATACAGCTGGCTGCCTTCCTTCTTGAAGCGCTCGGACTGTTCGGCCATGCCTTGGGCGACGTCCACGTCCACCGCTTCGATCCGTTGGTTGGCCGCATACTCGCGGACTTCCTGGGTGATTTTCATCGAGCAGAATTTCGGCCCGCACATGGAGCAGAAGTGCGCGACCTTGGCCGAATCCTTCGGCAACGTCTCATCGTGATACGAACGAGCGGTGTCCGGATCCAGGCCCAGGTTGAACTGATCTTCCCAACGGAACTCGAAGCGTGCCTTGCTCAAGGCATTGTCGCGGATCTGCGCGCCGGGATGCCCTTTGGCAAGATCGGCGGCGTGCGCGGCAATCTTGTAGGTGATGATCCCGGTCTTCACGTCATCCTTGTTCGGCAGGCCCAAGTGTTCCTTCGGCGTGACGTAGCAAAGCATGGCGCAACCGAACCAGCCGATCATCGCCGCACCGATACCCGAGGTGATGTGGTCGTAGCCCGGCGCGATGTCCGTGGTCAGCGGGCCGAGGGTGTAAAACGGCGCCTCGTCACAGCATTCCAGCTGCTTGTCCATGTTCTCTTTGATCAACTGCATCGGCACGTGGCCCGGGCCTTCAATCATGCATTGCACGTCGTGCTTCCAGGCAATCTTGGTCAGCTCGCCGAGGGTTTCCAGTTCGCCGAACTGCGCTTCGTCGTTGGCGTCGGCAATCGAGCCAGGACGCAGGCCATCGCCCAGCGAGAAGCTGACGTCGTAGGCCTTCATGATTTCGCAGATGTCTTCGAAATGCGTATAGAGGAAGTTCTCTTTGTGGTGCGCCAGGCACCACTTGGCCATGATCGAACCGCCACGGGAGACGATGCCGGTCACGCGCTTGGCGGTCATCGGCACGTAGCGCAACAGCACGCCGGCGTGGATGGTGAAGTAGTCGACGCCCTGCTCGGCCTGCTCGATCAGCGTGTCGCGGAACAGCTCCCAGGTCAGGTCTTCGGCCACGCCGCCGACTTTTTCCAGAGCCTGGTAGATCGGCACCGTACCGATCGGCACTGGCGAGTTGCGGATGATCCACTCGCGGGTTTCGTGAATGTGTTTGCCGGTGGACAGGTCCATGACCGTGTCCGAACCCCAGCGAATACCCCAGGTCAGTTTCGCCACTTCTTCTTCGATGGACGAACCCAGGGCGCTGTTGCCGATGTTGCCGTTGATCTTCACCAGGAAGTTACGGCCGATGATCATCGGTTCCAGCTCGGTGTGGTTGATGTTGGCCGGAATGATCGCGCGACCGCGGGCAATCTCGTCACGGACAAATTCCGGAGTGATGATTTTCGGCACGCTGGCACCGAAGCTGTGACCGGCGTGTTGCTGGTCCAGCAGGCCGGCGGCACGGGCCACTTCCAGCTTCATGTTTTCGCGGATGGCGACGTATTCCATCTCGGCGGTGATGATGCCTTTGCGCGCGTAATGCATCTGGCTGACGTTGGCGCCCGGCTTGGCGCGACGCGGGTTGTTGACGTGGGCGAAACGCAGCTTGGTCAGTTCCGGGTCGGCAAGGCGCTCCTGGCCAAAGTTGGAGCTCAGGCCGCTCAGGCGCTCGGTGTCGCCACGGGATTCGATCCACGGCGAGCGCACATCGGCCAAGCCTTTGCGCACGTCGATGACGACGTTGGGGTCGGTGTACGGGCCCGAGGTGTCGTACACCACCACAGGCGCGTTGACCTCGCCACCGAAGTCGGTCGGCGTTACGTCGAGGCTGATTTCGCGCATCGGCACGAGGATGTCCGGGCGAGTGCCCTGGACATAGATTTTTTGCGAGCGGGTAAACGGCTGCACCGATTGCTGATCGACCTTGGCCGAGTCACTCAGGTTGGTGGCGATTTTTGCTTTTGTAGTCATCACGGGCTCTCCAGACAGCATCCAGGCAGTGGAATTTTGTCGGAGCGAACCTGTAAACGAATGGACGCACGGGCGCTGGAAAACCAGCTGTGCTGTGCTCAGTGCTCGAGGGGTGTTCGATTGTCGAACAACATCCCGGACGAAGCACAAGAGGACTCGCCGGGTGACGAGAAATCTTGTTCCCTACGCAGGCGCTAACCTGATCAGGTTCAACGGGATCCGAAATTATTCGATCTCAGCCTCATAGCAAGGCACCCCGACAAGAACCCGGCCAGTCTAGACATAACTGGCAAAGAACGCCAACACCGCTGCAAACACCGTGATGAATGGCGTAATTACCGGGAACGGCAGGATTGTTGCCGAACGTGTGCGCAACTACACTCGCAACGGCCAAGCTGCGCATTGACGCTGCATGTGCTGCGCCGTAGCCTTGGCGCTCAAATTATCAGCGTAATTTTTAAGGGATCGCCTCATGCTGCGCAAACTCTCACTGGCCGTTGCCGTGTCTTGTGCGTCCAATGGAATGGCCTGGGCAGCAGAAGCGCCCCTATCGACCAAGACCGATCTGGTCAGCGTCTATCAGGAAGCGGTGAACAACAACGCCGACCTCGCCGCCGCTATCGCCCAATATGGCGCCCAGAAGGAAGTCGTGCCACAGGCCCGCGCCGGGTTGCTGCCCAATCTCTCCGGCGGTGCCGATGTTGCCAGCGTGCGCACCGCGATCGATCAGCCGTCGGCCACGGCCAACCGTAATGCCCATTCGTACCAGGCGACCCTGGCGCAGCCACTGTTCCGCGCCGACCGCTGGTTCCAGTTCCAGGCCGCCAAGGACGTCAACGAACAAGCTGCGCTGCAACTCTCCGCGACCCAGCAGAACCTGATCCTGCAGACCGCCGACAGCTACTTCAACGTGCTGCGCAGCCAGGACAACCTGGCCTCGACCAAGGCCGAGGAAGCCGCGTTCAAGCGTCAACTCGATCAGTCCAACGAGCGCTTCGATGTCGGCCTCTCGGACAAGACCGACGTACTGAACTCACAAGCCAGCTACGACACCGCACGCGCCAACCGCATCGTCGCCCAGCGCCAGGTGGATGATGCCTTCGAAGCCCTGGTGACACTGACCAACCGCCAGTACAACTCGATCCAGGGCATCAGCCACAACCTGCCGATCCTGCCGCCGGCACCGAACGACGCCAAGTCCTGGGTCGAAACGGCAGCCAGGCAAAACCTCAACCTGTTGGCCAGCAACTACGCCGTCAGCGCCGCCGAGCAAACCCTCAAGCAGCGCAAGGCCGGTCATGCACCGACCGTCGATGCGGTGGCGCAATACCAAAAAGGCGACAACGATGCACTGGGCTTCAGCAACCCGAGCGCATTCGGCCAGCCGTACAAGGGCGACGTCGAGCAATCCTCGATAGGCCTGCAACTGAACATCCCGATCTACAGCGGCGGCCTGATCAACTCCCAGGTGCGTCAATCCTACGCACAACTGGACCAGACCGAACAGCAACGCGAATCCCTGCGCCGGCAAATCGTGGAAAACACCCGCGACCTGCACCGCGCGGTAAATACCGATGTCGAACAGGTCCAGGCACGCAAGCAGTCGATCATCTCCAACCAGAGTGCGGTGGAAGCGACCGAAATCGGTTATCAGGTGGGTACGCGCAACATCGTCGACGTGCTGGATGCGCAACGCTCGCTCTACACTTCGGTTCGCGACTACAACAACACCCGCTACGACTACATCCTCGACAACCTGCGTTTGAAGCAGCAGGCCGGTACGCTGAACCCGGGGGATTTGCAGGATCTGGCACGTTGGCTCAATCCCAACTACAACCCGGACAAGGACTTCCTGCCGCCGGATCTGGCGAAGGCAGCAGCTGAACAGCTCAAAGCCCGACCCTGAGAACACCTCTGTAGGAGCAAAGCTTGCTCGCGATGGCGTCCTTGAGATCGCTATCGCGAGCAAGCTTTGCTCCTACAGGGTTTGTGTGCGCTACATGATTCGGTCTACCGCTCGATCAACCGCCCCAACCCATCGAGCAACCGCTGCAACGCCCCCTGATTGGTGCGCATCACCTTCAACCCCGCCTCGGCCATGCGCTGCGCATCCCTCGGCAATTCGAACAGCCGCTGCACCGCCACCACCAGCCCTTGTGCATCCTCAACCTCCTGCAACGCCCCGGCACTGCGCAACTGCGCGGCGATTTCAAGGAAGTTGAACAGGTGCGGGCCACTGAGCACCGGCTTGGCCAAAGCCGCCGGCTCAAGCAGGTTATGCCCGCCATTAGGCACCAGGCTACCGCCGACGAACGCGCTGTCGGCCAAGGCATAGAGAAACAACAGTTCGCCCATGGTGTCGCCCAACAGCACCGATGTGGCGGCGGTGACCGCCTCTGCGCTGGAGCGCCGCACTGTGGCAAAACCCTGCTGGCGGCACAATTCGAATACCGGATCGAAACGCTCGGGATGGCGCGGCACCAGAATCAGCAAGGCATCGGGATGGCTAGCGAGCAACTGACGATGGGCCGCCAGTACCACCTCGTCTTCGCCATCATGGGTACTGGCGGCGATCCACACCGGGCGTTCCTGTGCCTGCCATTGCCCGCGCAACTCGGCAGCACGCTGCAACAGTTGCGGGTCGATGGTCAGGTCGAACTTGATCGAGCCGGTGACTTCGACGGTTTCCGCCCGCGCGCCCAACTTCCGGAAACGCTGGGCTTCGGCTTCGGTCTGCACCGCGAACAGGCTCATCTCGGCAAGCATCGGCCCGGTCAGCTTGCTGAAGCGGCCATAGCCTCTGGCCGAACGTTCAGACAGTCGCGCGTTGGCCAGGGCCACAGGAATTCCGCGCTTGGCGCATTGATGGATATGGTTGGGCCAGAGCTCGGTTTCCATGATCACCGCCAGTTTCGGCTGGACCCGATCAAGAAAACGCTTGGCGGCGCACGGCAAATCGTACGGCAAATAGCAGTGCTGGATGCGCGGTTCGTTGGCGAACAATGCCTGGATGCGCTCCGATCCGGTCGGAGTCATGCAGGTCACAGTGATCGGCAGCTGTGGATAACGCTGCAACAAGGCGCGAATCATCGGTGCGGCGGCAATGCTTTCACCCACGGACACCGCGTGCACCCAGATACCCCCGGGCTTCATCGTCGGCATCCCGTAGGAGAAACGCTCGCCGATGCGCTTGGCATACGCCGGCGCCTTGCGCGCGCGAAGCCACAGCCGAATCGCCACCAATGGCAGCCCCAGGTAAAACAGCGCGGTGTAGAGAGTTCTATTCATGGCGGCGGAGTTTATCGGTTTTTTCACCGATCGCCTGCAAATGCACGGCAAAACGCTCCGCCAGCCAGCGCGCCGCCGGCCCGAGTGGCTCATCGCGGCGCCACACCAGCTCAACCACCAGCGCCGGCGGGGTCCATTCGCTGACCAATTCGACCATCAGATCCTGATACGCCGGGTACTGCACCACGTGACGCGGCAACCAGGCCCAGCCGAGGCCGCGCACCAGCCATTCAGCCATCACATAAAAACTGTCGGCCCGCCAGACCTGCGGGCTGGCCGGTTCGCTGCCGGGGTAGACGCTGGACTGCGTGGACATCAGCAGCTGACGATGCTGCGCCAGTTCCTGGCAGTTCACTTCAGCCTTTGCCGCCAACGGATGCCCGACGCCACACACGGTAACCATCTCAACGCTGCCCAGCACCCGCCGCTCAAGGGCTTCAGGAATTTGATCGTGATAAAACAACAAACCCAGATCGGCCCGACGCTCCACCAGTTTGCGCGCCACATCACCTTGGGCAGCGCTGGTCAGTTGCACTTCAAGGCTGGGAAATTTTTCCGCCAGGGCTTCAAAGCTTTCGATGACCGGCTGGTACGGCATGGCCTCGTCCTGGGCCAGACGCAAGCGAGCTTCCTGACCGCGCATGATCGCCAGCGCCCGGCCATTGAGGCGCTCACATTGGCGCAGCACTTCCCGCGCCTCTTCCAGCAAGGCGTTGCCGGCTGCGGTGAGTTTCGGCTGGCGCCCGCTGCTGCGGTCGAACAGGCTCACGCCCAGATCTTCCTCCAACAGCGCAATCGCACTGCTGACCGCCGACTGGGCTTTGCGCTGCTCCCGTGCCACGGCAGAAAACGACCGTTGCTCCGCCACACCGACGAATAAGCGCAGTTGTTCAAGATTCCATTGCATAGGCAAACCCATCTTCAGAACAGATAGGTAATGACTTTACCGCATCTGGAGAATCTCTAGAATGCCGAACTCAGCAAGCAACACTTCATACGAGGATTAACCCATGACCGCTTACTACTACCTGGCCGTCGCCATCTGCGCCGAAGTGATTGCCACTGTTTCGATGAAAGCGGTCAAAGGCTTCAGCACGCCGTTGCCGCTGCTGCTGGTCATCGTCGGCTACGGCATCGCCTTCTGGATGCTGACCCTGGTGGTGCGCAGCGTGCCGGTGGGCGTGGCTTACGCGGTATGGGCCGGCATGGGCATCGTGATGGTCAGCGTCGCGGCGTTGTTTATCTACGGGCAGAAGCTGGATGTGCCGGCGATGCTGGGGATGGCGTTGATCGTGTTGGGGGTTGTAGTGATTCAGCTGTTCTCGAAGACCGCCGGCCACTGAAAGCCGAACCGCCATCCCTTGTGGGAGCGAGCCTGTGTGGCGAGGGGATTTATCCCCGTTGGGGCGCGAAGCGACCCCAGAATTCCTTCAGGCACACCGAGTTGTCTGGCTTTGCGACTGCTTCGCAGCCGAACGGGGCGGTGCGACGTTTCGCTAAATCCCCTCGCCACACAGGCTCGCTCCCACAGGTGCAGCAGCCCCTCCAATCTTCGAGTCTGTATACTGCGCCCTCGTCTTGAACTCTGAGGTCGCTGCATGCCATCCGTTATTTCCACCGACGTTCTCATTGTCGGCGCTGGTGTCGCCGGCCTCTGGCTGAATGCGCGCCTGCGTCGCCAGGGTTTCTCGACCGTGCTGGTGGAAAGCGCCAGCCTCGGCGGCGGGCAAAGCGTGAAATCCCAGGGCATCATCCATGGCGGCGCCAAGTACGCACTGCATGGCGCCCTGACCGGCGCCTCGGAAGCCATCGCCGACATGCCGCGTCGCTGGCGTGAAGCCCTGGCCGGGGATGGCGAACTGGACCTTTCGGGCGTGCGCCTGCTGTCCGAAGCCCACTACCTCTGGTCCCCGGGCACGATCGCCGGCAACCTCACCAGCTTCTTCGCCAGCAAAGCCGTGCGCGGTCGCGTCGATCAGGTCAAGGGCGACCAACTGCCACCGGCCCTGCGAGACAAACGCTTCAAGGGCAAGGTCTATCGCTTGGCGGAACTGGTGATCGATGTACCGAGCCTGATCCAGCGCCTGGCTGACCTCGCGGGTGATGGCCTGCTCGCCGGCCAGAAGATCGAGCCGCTGCTGGAGGGTGGCGTGCTGGTCGGCCTGAAGGTGGACGAACGCGAGATCCGCGCCCAACGCATCGTCTTGAGCGCCGGAGGTGGAACGGCGGCGTTGCTCGAAGCGCTGGGGCTGACCCAGCCCGCCATGCAACGCCGCCCGTTGCACATGATCATCGCCAAAGGCCCAAGCCTCAAACCGCTGTACGCCCATTGCCTGGGCGGAGGAACCAAACCACGCATCACCGTGACCACGCACCCGGCGGCCGATGGCCAGTGGGTCTGGTACCTGGGCGGCGATATCGCTGAAACCGAAGGCGTGACCCGTGAACCCGCCGAACAAATCGCCACCGCACAGAAGGAACTTGGCCAGTTACTGCCATGGATCGACCTCAGCACGGTGCAATGGGCAACCTTGCGCGTGGACCGCGCCGAGCCACTGCAATCGGGGCTGACCCGTCCCGACAACGCCTTTGTTGCCGAAGAAGGTCGCCTGCTGGTGGGCTGGCCAACCAAACTGGCACTGGCGCCGGACTTTGCCGACCGGGTGATCGCCAGCCTTGCCCGCGATGGCATTCAACCGGGTCCGGTCACCGCGTTGCCGCCGCTGCCAAAACCGCCGATGGCCGTCCCGGCCTGGGAGCAATTGCTGCCATGAGCCAACCGACTCTGCACGACTTGCATCGCCCCCTGGGCAGCACCGGCCTGCTGGTGTCGCCCCTGGGTCTGGGCACGGTAAAACTCGGCCGTGACCAAGGCGTGAAGTATCCCAATGGCTTCCAGATCCCCGACGACAATGAAGCGCGGATGCTGCTCAAGCTCACGCGCGACCTGGGCATCAACCTGATCGATACCGCTCCGGCCTATGGTCGCAGCGAAGAGCGCCTTGGCCCGCTGCTGCGTGGTCAGCGTCCGGATTGGGTGATCGTCAGCAAGGTCGGCGAAGAGTTTGCCGACGGGCAGTCCCGTCACGATTTCAGCGCCGCGCACACCCGTTTCTCTGTAGAACGCAGCCTGCAACGCCTTGAGACTGATTTCATCGACCTGGTGCTGGTGCACTCCGACGGCAACGACCTCGCGATCCTCGATGACAGCGAAGTCTATGCGACGCTTGCCGCGCTCAAGGCCGAAGGCAAGATTCGTGGCTTCGGCTTTTCCGGCAAAACCGTCGAAGGCGGCTTGAGGGCGCTGGAGCAAGGTGATTGCGCAATGGTCACCTACAATCTGAACGAGCAAAGCGAAAAGGCCGTCATTGACTATGCTGCTGCTCATGGCAAAGCCATTCTGGTCAAAAAAGCCCTCGCCAGTGGTCATGCGTGCCTGAGTCCAGGCGAGGACCCGGTACGCGCCAGTTTCCAATTGTTGTTCGAACATCCCGGTGTGGCCAGTGCTATTGTCGGAACGATCAATCCGCTGCACCTCGCCCATAACGTGGCGACCGTTGCCCAGGTCCTACGTAGCAACTGATGCCGCCCCACGCGGCCTTAAGCAGGAGCCGACATGCCGCGTACGCTCATTAGAAAGAACCCGAGCAACTTCAAGACCCTACCGTTATTCGTCGAAGCAACTCCCGAAGGCCTGAGTTATCAGAGTGTCGGGAGGCCGTTGAATTTCTCCCAGATCCTGCAACGTCGGCGTCCGGTGAGCGTCGCCAATACGGAACGATTTTCCCTTGAATTGGCCAACCTCGGGGTTTCGGTACGCCTGACACTGCATTGGCAGAATCGCGATTACTGGGTACTGGTGCGTCAACGGCGGCAGGATCGCGGCGACGTGGTGCTCAAGCTGATTTCCGGCTACGTGCCCGCCCATGAGCTGAACCTGCCGCTGCACACGGCAATCCAGGAAATCGCCGAAGAATGCCTGCTGGAAACCCCGGAAGGCTGGCTTGGCGGGCGCTTCAACGACACCTGGCTACCCGCACCCTACTCGACCGCCTTGCACTATCGCGAAGCCCTGCCGTTTCGCCTGTCGCCGCTGTCCGGCTCGGCGCGTCCGGTGCGTTGCGCCAACTTGCCACTGATCGAACGGCCACGGGCTTATGTGCACTTGCCGACCGCATCGCTGCAATTGATTTACGACTTGCGCCTGGAGGTCCCCAAGGAAGCCAAGTCCCTGAGCCTGTTTCACGCCGACGAACGACTGGAAGGCGATCAACTGGTGGCCCGCCTGGATCGCAAGCGCCCCGACCTGTACCTGATGCCTTTAAAGGACGGCCACCCCTTGGCCGAGCTCTACACCTTGAAAAAGGATCAATTGCACCCGGCGAGCACCCGTGGACTGTACCTGGCCGAAAGTTTTGCCCGGCAGGAAGGCTGGCTGGTGAGGGATGAGCGGATTCGCTGGAAGGACTGGGTGCGGCAGCAGGGTTTGACGCCGCCGGGGAAGGATTCGGGCCTGGCGCGATTGCGTGGCAAGGCCAGGCAACTGCTGAAGAAGATCGTGCCGCGTACCTTGTAGGAGCGAGCTTGCTCGCGATGGAGGCCAACGATAACGCGGGAAACCTGACGCCCCGCGGTGCTCTCCGGTTTTTCGCGAGCAAGCTCGCTCCTACAAAGGCTGCTTCATTCGGACTTGCGGATTTTCTCGACAATGGCAGTCGTGGAGCTGTTTTCCACCAGCCCCAGTACTTTCACGGTCCCGCCGTAAGCGGTCACGATGTCTGCACCGACCACTTGGTCAATCCCGTAGTCCCCACCCTTGACCAGCACGTCTGGCTTGACCTCGCGCAGCAGGTTCTCCGGTGTGCCTTCAGCGAAGCTGATCACCCAATCGACTGCGCCCAGACCTGCCAGCACCGCCATGCGCCGGTCGACACTGTTGATAGGACGGCCAGGCCCTTTCAGGCGGCTGACCGACGCATCGTCGTTGACCGCAACGATCAGGCGATCGCCTTGCGCCCGCGCCTGTTCCAGGTACGTCACGTGCCCGGCATGCAGGATGTCGAAGCAGCCGTTGGTGAAAACGATTTTCTCGTTGTGCGCACGGGCGTCGTCGACTGCCAGCAGCAACTGTTCAAGGCCCAGCACGCCGCGCTCTGAACCCTGATCGCGCTGGATGGCACGACGCAACTCCGGCGCGCTGATGGCCGCCGTACCGAGCTTGCCGACCACGATGCCTGCCGCCAGGTTGGCCAGGCCCACCGCGTGCGGCAGTTCTTCGCCAGCGGCAATCGCCGCTGCCAGGGTGGAAATTACCGTATCGCCAGCACCGGTCACGTCGAACACTTCACGGGCGCGTGCCGGCAGGTGCAATGCCGGATGATCCGGGCGCAGCAGGGTCATGCCGTGTTCACCACGGGTCACCAGCAAGGCGCCAAGGTCCAGGTCGTGCATCAGCTGCGCGCCCTTGTTCACCAAATCATGCTCATCGGCGCAACCACCGACGATGGTTTCGAATTCGTTGAGGTTCGGCGTGATCAGGCTCGCGCCACGATAAATGGAGAAATCCTTGCCCTTGGGATCGGCCAACACCGGAATGCCCCGGGCACGGGCGGCCTGGATCAGTACTTGATGGTTTTTCAGCGCGCCTTTGCCGTAGTCGGACAGCACCAGCACCTTGATGCCTTCGAGCAGTTCGTCGACTTGCACGGACAACGCCACGGAGTCCGTGGCGAACGGTTCTTCGAAGTCGATTCGCAGCAGCTGCTGGTGACGGCTCATGACCCGCAGCTTGACGATGGTCGGCTGGTGAGCAATGCGCTGGAACAATGCGCGCACACCGGCACCCTTGAGGCTATTGACCAGGCTGTCGGCGGCTTCATCGTCGCCGGTCACGCCGACCAGCGAGGCCGGCGCGCCGAGGGCGGCAATGTTCAACGCAACGTTGGCGGCACCGCCCGGGCGGTCCTCGATGTGATCGACCTTGACCACCGGTACTGGCGCCTCAGGGGAAATCCGTGAGGTACCACCATGCCAGTAACGGTCGAGCATGACATCGCCGACCACCAAGACAGGGGCTTGATCGAATCGCGGCATGGACAACTTCATGGAGCAACCCACATACAAAATGAACAGGGGCGCGATATTAACACAGGGTGGGCACCGGCTTGTGTGACGGCTGCAACGGGATCTTCCGGCAAGGCTTTTTGATCAATTCTTGAGCAAAATTGGTGCATGGACACACTCGTCGGGCGCATTGCACGCCGGCAGAGCATCAGGGTGAGCCAGGCTCACCCTGATGTCGGTATCAGGCGATGTCTTCGGCCGGCGTATCGAGCCCCATCGCATGCAGGCGTGAATAATAGCCATTCTGCGCCAGCAATTGAGTGTGGGTGCCACGCTCGACGATTTCGCCGTGATCCATCACCAGAATCAGGTCGGCCTTTTCGATAGTCGACAACCGGTGAGCGATAACCAGCGTGGTACGACCTTTCATGACTTGATCCAGCGCTGCCTGAATGTGGCGCTCGGACTCGGTATCGAGTGCCGAGGTGGCTTCGTCGAGAATCAGCAACGGAGCATTTTTCAGCAAGGCGCGGGCAATCGCCAGGCGCTGGCGCTGACCGCCGGACAGCAGTACGCCGTTTTCCCCGACCTGGGTATCCAGGCCTTGCGGCATCTGCGCGATGAAGTCCATTGCATAGGCGTCCGCAGCAGCCTTTTCAATGTCGGCGCGAGGTGCGCCAGCCAGATCACCGTAGGCGATATTGTTGGCGATGGTGTCGTTGAACAGGGTCACATGTTGTGTGACTTGCGCTACGTGCCGACGCAGATTGCGCAGGCGATAGTCTTCGATTTCGACATCATCGAGCAGGATCTCGCCGACATCATGATGGTAGAAGCGCGGGATCAGGCTGGCGAGTGTCGATTTGCCGCTGCCAGAGCGACCAACCAGAGCGATCATCTGCCCCGGCGCCGCGGTGAAGCTGATGTTCTTGAGCACCTCACGGTCTGTCCCAGGGTAGGTAAAGCTCAGGTTGCGCACCTCCAGGTAGCCATTGACGCGATCACGCTCAACGGTACCGTGGTCGACTTCCGGCTCAACGTCCAGTTGCTCGAAAATGCTTTCGGCACCGGCGACACCTTTCTGAACGGTCGAACTGACTTCCGACAGCTGCCGGATCGGCTTGGGCAGCAGACCTGCCGCAGTGATATAAGCCACCAGGTCACCGGCGGTTGCATCACCGCGCAGGAACAGCACCAGGAACATCAGCACGGCCATGGCGGTGTAGATCACCAGCTGCAACATCGGGGTATAGACCGCGCCGGTCTTGGTCATGCGCAGTTGCTTGTCGGTATTGCCCTGGCTGGCTTCGGCAAAACGTCGCTCTTCGTAGCTCTCGCCACCGAAGCTGCGCACTACGCGATAACCCTGGATGGTCTCGGACGCCACATGGGTCACGTCGCCCATGGCCACCTGGATCTTCTTGCTCTGCTTGCGAAATTTCTTGCTGGTATTACCCACCATGAGTGCAATCAGCGGCAGGATTGCCAGCATCACGATGGTCAGTTTCCAGTTCATCCACAGCAGGTAGGCAAACAGGAAGACCACGGTAAGGCCTTCGCGGATCACCACCTTGATGGCATCGGTGGCGGCACCGGTAACCATGGTCACGTTGAACGTGATGCGCGAGATCAGATGCCCGGAATTGTGGGTATCGAAATAGCGGTTTGGCAGGACCAGCAATTTATTGAACAACTCGACGCGCAGGTCATGCACCAGCCCCAATGAAACCTTCGCCAGGTAGTAGTTGCCGAGGAAGGAGCCCAGGCCTTGCCACGCTGCGATCAGGATGATCAGCAATGGCACGGCCATCAGCAGCTGCAAGTCCTTCAGATAGGGGACGTTGGGGAAGAGCACCGCTTCAGGATTACTCAGGCCATCGACGAAATACTTGAGAATCCCCGCCAGCATCGGCTGTGTGGAGGCAAAGATCACGAAGCCCACGATACTCAGCAAGAAAAGGCCGAGATAAGGTTTTACATACCCCAACAGCCGAAAATAGATTTTCAGGCTGGAGTCCTGTCCCGCTTTGGGCGGTGCGTCACTCATCGTAGAGCTCACTGGTTAGGAAGAACGCGAAATTTTATCACAAGCGTCGGGATTGGCCCGCGCCCATACCAAAACACTGGCCAGGCCAATGGGCAACCAGCTGATAAACCATTCGGCCCTTGGCGTGCCGTTCAGGCTGGCGGCATCGAATTGCATCGCCAATGTCGAGAACAACCAAATGCCGATGATCCCCTTGGCATAGAGTGTTTCCCGAACCTTCCAGGCCTCGCGCAGCACAGCGATCCATGCCGCAACCCACAATAATAACCCTGGCAGGCCCAGTTCGATGGCCACATGGGTGAACAGGTTGTGGGCGTGGTCAAAATACTGCCCATCGGCGAACACCGTGTAGCTACTGCCAAGGCCCAGGCCACGCCATGGGTGCTCAGCGATCATTTGCAAGCTTGCCATCAGGATCTGCGGGCGATAGGAGGCGCCCCGCGCCAGGACCAGGGATTCGAAAAACCAGAACGCCAGCATGGCGATGATCAGTGCGAGCGCCGCGATGATGCGACTACGCCGGTCACGGCACCAGATCGGCATGGCAAGTATCGTGAGAAACAGCGCCAAGGCAGCGCCGCGGCTCTGGCTGAGCAGAACAAATACACCCAGAAAGCCCAACGCAACAGCACAAACCACCTGCATCACGCCAGTACGCGGTGTCCAGAGCACCAGCCACACCGCTGCCAGCCCGATGACGTAGCCGCCGAGAATCGGATGGGCCAATTCGCCCAGCCCTTCCACACGTGAACTCCAGACGTTGCCATGTATTCCATAAAATTTGACGATCGCCACCAGCGCGGTGACAGCTAGCCCTACGCCCCCCCATTGCATGATGCGGATCACGCGCTCGGGTCGGGCACTGGCGAATACCGGAAAAAACAACAGGAACACCACGATGTACAGCACGCGCTTGGCTGCACGCTCCAGCTCAGGGGCGTTCGACCATGAAAGACTGAGCAGTGACCAAATCACCAGCCCGAGCATCGGCAAATAGATCCAGCGCTGGTCATGGAACAATTCCCGAAGCCGGGCCCGTGCGGGCCAGCAGAGCATAATTGCAGGCAACCAGAGAAACACCACCAAGCCTTGCTGATAGAGCTTGTTGGTAGGCGCAATGGCGATGGCCAACAAAAACCACAAAAGACCTACTGCCATCCATGCTTGCGCCCAACGAGTTTCTTGCATCAAATTGCTCCTGTAAGCGTTCGCCTACCCAACCCGACATGGTTAAAGTTGAATTTTTTCGGCATCATTGCCCGCCAAGGCGCCCCGTTCTTCCAACAAGGCTTTCTACGATGCAATGTTCCCGGCTCCCTCAAGCCGCCCTAAATCAAATGATTGACGGTGCCAAAGTACTGGAGGCCGACAGTTACGGGCCGAAAGTCTACCTGTTGCAAGATGGGAATATCCTCAAACTGTTTCGTCGCAAGCGTATTTTTTCATCCGCCTTGTTTCGGCCTTACTCGAAACGCTTCATCGACAATGCCATCGAACTGCAAAAGCTTGGCGTGCCGACCTTGCAGGTCCTGCAGTATTACCGACTGCAGACGCCCGGCATGACAGCCGTGCTGTACCAGCCACTGCCAGGCGAGACCCTGCGCCAGATCGCCAGCAAGGACGGTTTCAACTGGCCGCAAGCCTTGCCGGAGCTAGCCGGATTGATACGCAGCCTTCATCAATCGGGGATCTACTTCCGATCACTGCATCTGGGCAACATCGTGATCACGCCCGACAACCGCATGGGCCTGATTGATGTGGCTGACATGCGCTTCCTGCGAGCCCCATTGCCTCGCCATTTGATCAAACGCAACCTGCAGCACTTCGCGCGCTATATTGCGCGCGAGAACCTGAACGACACCTTTCCGATGCAAGCATTGGAGCAGGCAGTGCTGCCCTCATGAGAGTAGTGCACGGGCGGTCTGGCTGAAGCTCAGCCAGGCTTGATCCGGCCCTAATGCCTGGAACTGATCAGCGGCGACCGCTTCGGCAGAGACGCTGAACGCTCGCAAGATCGCTTCGCGCCAGGCATTCACGTCATCAACCGGGGCATACCAGCCAGTATCGGCCAACTGTTCGCGAAATACCGGCAACTCACTGCACAGTACCGGAACGCCCGCCATGACCGCCTCCTGCATGATCAGCCCCAGGCCTTCTTCCCGCGAAGGGATCGCGACCCAGTCGAAGGCACGATAAAGACGCGCCGCATCATCGAGATGGCCCGGCAGCAAGACCTGCTCGCGCAGCCCCAACTCATCGATACGCGCTTGCAGCGCGGCACGGGTGCTGCCCTCCCCGACAATGACCAATCTCAGGTCGGCGCGCTCCTGCAATGCCGCTGCAAAAGCATCGAGCAGGCAACTGAAGCCCTTTTCCGAAACCAGGCGCCCCACCGCTCCCAGTACCGGCCCACCGTCCGCAGACAGGCCCAAGCGAGTCAGCGCCTCTTCCCGAGGAAGTAAAGCGCAACGGAAAGCGGCAGGCTCAAAGGCACTGCGCAATGTCACGACCGGTACCTGCAAGTCACGGCTCAGTGAGGTTGCGAGGGTGTTCGACACTGCAGCCAATGCCAGCCGGGAAGACGGGAGCTGTTGGAAGAGCGCTCGATCACCCGCATGCAGTCGCGAAGATCCATGAAAAATGACCACAACGCGGATATGCGGCAATGCCTTGAGTATCGGCAACAGCGTGCGCGCTACCCCCAACCCGTCAAGCAACAGCAGACGCACATCACTGTCCTTAAGGGCGCGGTGAAACCGGGCTCGCATCCAGGGTTTGGTCAATCGCCAGAAATGCCGCCCTTTCAATTGGGCAGAAGACAGCCCCCATTCCCGTATCTCACCAACGTTCACTCCACATTCGGCGGCGCCTCCCTGAAGCAACCAGGTTTTCACTGGAGTCGAGGGCAAGGCCTGAGAAAGTATCTGCTGATGCACCTTGTGGATGGAGGCAAACGGAGCACCACCGGCCCACATCACGTTGAGAATACTCATAGGGCAAGCAGCCAATACAAAAGGTTATGGGGATAAGCTGCGGTGTAGCTACTTGATGGTCCAGCCAATGCAGACTCCCACCAACAAAAACAAAACGAACTTGACCTGTTCGCGCCGACTGCGACGCGCCTTGCGCCGTCGCTCGACAGGCGTTTGCACGTGCAGGCCAAACCCGGTGTGCATGACTGCGTCTGCTTCAAGCGTCAGGGCAGTCAGATTCAACTGTGCGTATCGCTGTGACAGCGCTTTCTCGCCACCGTGCCCGGAAAATGGCGCGCACAATCGATATTCCTTGACCCGGCGCAGGCCCGGATTCAGCGAGAACCCCTGCCACTCCGGCTTGTCGGAAATCAATGGATGGCAAGCCACTCCACCGACGACCTCACGCGGCCCCAGATGAATGTAGGGGCTGTGAACCCGCAGGTCATGAGTATAGCTACGCAGCCACACTTGCAGGATTTCCGGGCGGGATTGGAGAACGGTCATGGAGTCTTCCACAAACCCTGGGCGATAGAATTCCCAGTCATCCTCGCAATGGAAGATGTAGCTCGTGCTGACGTGTTCGTACGCCAGATCGATCGACGCCAGCTGACCCAGCTTGGGTCGATTGACGAACACCGTACAGTGATCCTTCCAGTTGGCCGGAATGACCGCGTGAACCCCTTCGTCACCGGCATCTTCGGTGATGAACACTTCACGGATGGGTGCCGTATTGAATCGATCGAAGCTCTCGAGCGTAGTCTTGAGCAGATCCAGGCGACCACAGCTTGTCACCACTAGCGTGATGTCACTTTGGCTGGAAAAATGCACGGTTGTCTCAATAGAGTAAAAGTGGTCAGCAATATCAATGGCCGGCCAACGCTTGTCAAATACCCAAATTGAGTCGAATTCTTTCCAACAGGCTTAATGGCGCGCGAGCACGCAGTGCAGGCTCAAGCTCTTCGACGATACGTTGGCCGATGCGTGAAAAGCTGAACTGGCTGACCGCCAGTTCGCGACCGTTGCGAGCGATACGCTGTGCCAGTTGCGGGTCGCTGCGCAATCTGGCCAGCTTTTCCCGAAGCTGTGCAATGTCCTGATACAACACCACGTTGTGCATATCCTGCAAACCCAGTGCCTGGCTTTCCGTCGCGCCCTGATCATAGGCCAGCAAGACACAGCCACAGGCCATGGCCTCGAAATTCTTGATCATGAACTCGCCCATGCCGACGTCGGCACTGACGAAAAAGCGAATACGGTTGAGCGTATCGCGGTACTCCTCGCCGGATTTGGTGCGAGTTACAACCAGGGGTTCGACGCCCGCCAGCTCATCGAGCAGGGCCTTGCGACCGCTGTAGGCAACGCTGTTGGTACTGCCGACGAACGCCAGCTCGATATCTCGCTCGCGCCCTTGATCCGCAAGCTGCGTCTGGTCGTAGCCCTTGGGAACGAACACCGCATCGAAACCCTCCGCACGCAGGCGTTCGGTGACAACGAAACCGGAACTGATGACCCGCGCCCACGGCAGGCGACGGTAGTGCGCGCTGAACTTGCCGGTGTACTTGCAAGGAATGTAGTTCTGGTAGGCATCGTGTTCGAGGATGACCAGATTGGGAATCGTGCGGATAAATCCGACCTGGCGGATCTCCTGCTTGAAACGCAGGAAAAACACGATCCGGTCGTACCGGGACACATCGACTTCACGCCGGAAATAACTGCGCAGGTTGCGCTGTTCCTTGCTGCTCAACCACCGCAAGTCGCACTCGCAATGAGCGGCTACCCCGTCGTACAGACGGTCCAGAATGGCCCGCTGATCTTTCTGCACCAGAAATAAAACTTTCATCGTCTTCCTTGCCACAACAGGCAAATGGAGCAACACCTGAAACCGAACCTGCCCTCGGACAGCCGAACTTCAGGCCCATGACACCTTACAAACGCCAAAACAGTTCCTGGCGCCGCACAGCCTTGCGAAAAAATTCATTTTCGCCGTAATGCGAACCGGCCCGCCCCGCCAGCAACCGCTGCAACCCACGCCGCAAGCGACGCTTGAATGGAGCCGGTGGTTGCAGGTCGTGCATCATTGCCAATGCCATGGCCTTGTCACGCTGCTGATCCAGGGAAAGCTGCAGGCAGTAGGGATGCATCTGCTGGCCAAGATCGAACAGAGGAGGAAGGGCAATACCGGCTCCGGTGTCACCCATGGGCCAGCGATCGTTGTCATGCAGGTGATTGGCATACCCCAACAGCGTCGGCTGCCAATCAAGACCTTTGAGCGCTTCGAGCACCGCGGCCTGCGCACAGATATGATCGGGATGGGGGTCAAGGGTCGGGTGCGGCAACACGATCACTTCAGGCCGGGCTCGCTGCAGCAGGGCTTGCAGATCCGCCAGCAGGTTGTTCCAGGTTGGCGCGCCATCGACATCGCCCGGCAGGCCAAACGGGTTCAACTGGCGAAACAACCGGGTGTCGTGCAAATCCGCTTCCCGAGAGCCTACCGGCTTGGCGGGCGATGCCTGCATGGTCGCCAGTTGCAAGCAGAAATAGCCCAACTGCACGCAATGGGCTTGCGGTACGCCCGCCCAGCGCGGCACGGCAATGCTGTCCCAGGCGCGCAAACGGCCTTTCAGGCGCGCCGCCTCGACCTTGTTCATGCCGATGCGCTGATAATGTTCGGCTTCGATTTCACCGGCGGTGAGCGTCACGATCCAGGCCTCGTCTGCCTGGCTGTACAGACCGTAAGCCGCCAGCTCGGCATCATCGGCATGCGGGGCGATAACCATCACCCGTTGACGGCGAAAGTCCGGATGCTCGAATGCCCACAACACAGGCTCGCCCTGTAGCCGGCAGAATCGCCCGCGCAGACGCAACTCGCCGCGCGACAGCACCTGGGCCTGGCCACTGAGGTTGAGGTAACGCAGGCCGTTCACACCCCGCTCGAAGGTCTGCCGGTCAGGGTTGTCGCCACCCGCCAGCTCGACCACAGGATCGAAGAAGCGTCCCAGCCACGTGCTTTTTACCTTCAAGGCCAGAACCAGCGTCGCGTCGTCGACCAGCATGACACCCTCATCCAGGCGCAAGTGCTCCCCGC
The DNA here is from genome assembly GCF_059716155.1 of Pseudomonas sp. LBUM1649. NCBI lineage: Bacteria > Pseudomonadati > Pseudomonadota > Gammaproteobacteria > Pseudomonadales > Pseudomonadaceae > Pseudomonas > Pseudomonas sp. LBUM1649. The sequence goes on along the minus strand of NZ_CP166807.1, from coordinate 513,519 downwards.
TCAGGTGCACTTTGGGCTGCGGGGTGTAGGGTGCAAAGGTGTACTGATAGTCGTCTTTGGGCGAATAGAACAGGTGATCGGCAAACCAGGCTTCGTGGGCCACCCAGCCCACCAGCGCAAGCACCAGCGGCAACCACCAAACCACCAGGATGCCGGACAGGATCAACAGCACCAGCGCGATCAGCAGACCGATGCGTTTGTTGCGCCGATGGCGCTTGAGCAATTGCTGTTTGCGGGTCATGGGTTGACTCATACGGTGTAGACCGGCACAGGGTTGCACCAGCGATCCTTGTATTCCCGGTCGGCGCGGCCAAAGGAAAAGCGCAGGGGCTTGTCCAGTGCCCTGGCGTGTTCCCAGGCGCTTTGGGTGTTGAGGAAACTCAGCACGCTACCGGGGCTGAACTCGCGGGTTTCGGGATCGACTCCGCCATTGATGTATTCGACGCTGATCCACTGCGGCGTCTCGACGCGGTACACCAGTTGAATGGCAATGGGGGCATCATTGAGGAAAATCACCGAACCGATCAGAAACTCGCGCAACAACTCGATGACGTCGGCCATGCGTTCGGCACCGGTCGCCGGAAAACCCCAGCGACGCAGGAACAAATCGCAATAGATTGCCCCCAGCTCCTGGCTGGAAAACTCGGAAACCGGTCGTACCACGCCACCCGCTTCTTCCAGCAACCTGAGTTCGCGGCGCTGGTTGTAGCGAAATTTCTTCGACAACTCTTCAGGCGTGCGGGCCATGGCAAGCTGTTCGGCCTGCAGCCTGATGCCGGTGAAACGGCTTTCGTTGAGCGCCGACAAGTAGCGCCCACGATGGCGCAAAGGTGCCTGGGCATCGGCGGCAGCCGGCAGGATGATCTCGGCATTGCCAAGGTCGAACAAGCCCTTCTTGCCGTTACGCTTGAGCACGTCCTTGGACAAGGCGAGGTCGCGCCCCCAGGTCGGGATCGCGGCCTTGATTTCGCCGTCTTGCTCCCAGGCCAGGTATCGCACGGGAATGCCGGCCAGCCGCGCCAGGCGCTCGACTACCAGCGGGTGAGTGGCGACGCTGCCGCCAAAACGCTGCCAGGTCTCGGCATAGGTCGGGGCATCGGATAGCGACCAGCCGCGTTCGCGCCAGCCTTGAAATCGGTTGAGCATCAGCCCCTCTGTGCCAGTTCGGTAACGTGCGGCAAGTGCCAGAAAGCATCGCGCACCGCGCGGTCGGAAAAGCGTTCACGCAGGCGCTCCAGCATCAGCTCGGCGCACTGGCGACGTTGCTGCTCGTCCATTGCGGCCAGATGCTGCAGGCCTTGAGCCAGGTGCTCGGCATCGCCCAGGGGGAACAGGATGCCCACGCCTTCGACCACTTCCTTCGCTCCGCCACAGGCCGTTGCCAGCAACGGTACGCCCGCCGCCATGGCTTCGAGCAGCACCATGCCGAATGGTTCATGATCGGAACTCAGGGCAAACACATCGAAAGCGCTGAAATACCGCCGGGCCTCAGGGACCTGACCAAGGAACAGCACCCGGTTGCCAATTCCCAGCTCGCGAGCCTGGGCCTTGAGATCCTGCTCCAGACGACCGCTACCGAGAATCACTAGCTGGCTGTTGGCCGGCAAACCGGGCAGCGCCGCGGCAAAACCGTCCAGCAACGTGGCCTGATCCTTGTCCGGATGCAGGCGACCGACGTTGCCGACAATCCAGGCATCCGCGGACAGGCCGAGGGTCTCCCGCGCCTCACGGACCGACACTTGGCTAGCCTGCAAAGCCGGTACATCGATCCGGTTATACAGTGTCTGGATCCTTGCCGCCGGCCACTTCGGCAGGCATTGGCGCATGTCATCGCGCACGGCATCGGACACCCCGAGCAGGCTCAGGCGCTTGCGGAAAATATGCGCGAAGAGCTTGCGTGTGCCGCGCTTGTAATCGTCAAACGCATGGTGCACGCCAATCACCGGCAACGAGGTGCCGAGCAAGGCGATGTAGATCGGCTTGAAGCGATGGGCGATGCAGAAACTGAAATTGCGCGAAGCGGCGATCTTGCGCAGATCGCCGATGGCGCCCAGCTTCAGGCCACGAATGGCCTTGGAGCTGTACTCCATAAACAACACTTCATCAGAGGCGCAACCTGCGGCCACCTCAGCGTCGGCGACCCCGGTCAGAAACACCGTGGTCACCCGATAACCGGTCCCCGCGAACAGGCTGGCGTACTGCCGGGCGCAGTCCAGGAACGGCCCGTCATAGCCGTGACAGAACTGCAGCACATGGCGTTCAGCCGAGCGTGTCATAGGTGTCCGCGCCCTCTTTGACCACCAGGATGTCTTCCATGATCAGATACTGTAGATCGGAACCGAAGAACATGTTCAAGGCGTCCGTCGGCGAGCAGATCATCGGTTCGCCACGACGGTTGAGCGAGGTGTTCAGCGACACTCCGTTACCAGTCAGCACTTCCAGCGCCTTCATCATGTCGTAGTAGCGCGGGTTGTATTCACGCTTGAGCACCTGGGCACGGGAAGTGCCGTCTTCGTGGACCACTTCCGGCACGCGGGTTTTCCACTCTTCAGCCACTTCGAAGGTGAAGGTCATGAACGGCGCCGGGTGATCGATCTTGATCATCTGTGGCGCAACGGTGTCGAGCATCGACGGGCAGAAAGGCCTCCAACGCTCGCGGAACTTGATCTGGTGGTTGATGCGGTCGGCCACGCCCGTCGCGCTTGGGCAACCGATGATCGAACGACCACCCAAGGCACGCGGGCCGAACTCCATACGCCCCTGGAACCAGGCCACCGGGTTGCCGTCGACCATGATCTTGGCAATGTTTTCCGGCATGTTCGCCAGCTTGCGCCACACCGGCTTGCTTGGGTGCCGGGCACAAGCCGCGAGCACGTCTTCGTTGCTGTACGACGGACCGAGGTAGACATGCTCCATCTTCTCGACTGGCACACCACGGGCGTGAGACACATAAGCCGCCGCGCCCACTGCGGTGCCGGCATCGCCGGATGCAGGCTGCACGAACAATTCCTTGACGTCGTCACGGGCGATGATTTTCTGGTTCAGCTTGACGTTCAACGCACAGCCACCGGCGTAGGCCAGTTTGCCGGTTTCCTTGAGCACGTCGCCCAGGTAGTGGTCGATCATCTGCAGCGCAATTTTTTCGAACAGCGCTTGGATGCTCGCTGCGTAGTGGATGTACGGCTCGTCGGCGATGTCGCCTTCGCGCTTAGGACCCAGCCACTCGATCAGCTTCGGCGAGAAGTAGTAACCCTTGCCCTTCTCTTTGTAGCGACGCAGGCCGATGACGTTGGCGTAGTCGGTGTTGATCACCAGCTCGCCGTTCTCGAACGAGGCCAGGCGCGAGAAATCGTATTTGCTGGCGTCGCCGTACGGCGCCATGCCCATGACCTTGAACTCACCGTCGAGCATATCGAAACCGAGGAACTCGGTGATCGCGCCGTACAGGCCGCCCAGGGAGTCGGGATCAAAGAATTCCTTGATCTTGTGGATCTTGCCGTTTTCACCATAACCGAAGAAGGTCGTGGCGTATTCGCCCTTGCCGTCGATCCCGAGGATCGCGGTTTTCTCCTTGAAACCGGAGCAGTGGTAGGCACTGGAGGCGTGGGCCAGGTGGTGCTCGACCGGCTCGATCTTGATCTTCTTCGGATCGAAGCCCAGTTGCTCGAGGCACCAGACGATCTTGTTGCGATAGCGCTTGTAGCGACGGTTGCCCATCAGGATCGCGTCCAGTGCACGGTCCGGGGCGTACCAGTAACGCTTGGCGTACTGCCAGCGTGCCTTGCCGAACAGGCTGATCGGCGCGAATGGAATCGCTACCACGTCAACGTCGGAAGGCTTGATGCCGGCCTGTTCCAGGCAGAACTTCGCCGATTCGTAGGGCATGCGGTTCTTTGCATGTTTATCGCGTACGAAGCGCTCTTCTTCGGCCGCCGCGACCAGCTTGCCGTCGATGTACAAGGCTGCGGAAGGATCATGGCTTAGGGCGCCGGACAGGCCAAGAATCGTCAATGCCACAGGGGTCTAGCCTCTTTAGTCTGCGTGCAGGCGCAATGCGCCTCAAAAATTAATGTGCCCTCGCAACGGGCGAGAGACAGCTAAAGGGCGGGATTATAGCTTAAAAGCAGCTTCAAGCCTCTAGCGGCAAGCTGCAAGCGACAGCGGTGTTGACCTTGCCGTTGGTTATCCGCGCGCAGGCCGCCAGTAGATGCGGATATTGCCATCCGTGCCCTGCCGGTAAATCGTATAGGGCAAGGCGATGGTATCCAGCGCACCAGACAACGCCAGGTCCAGCAAAATGACTGGAACGAAGATACCCGTTGGATCGGGGGGCGCATTCAATACGCAAAAATCGTAGGCCAGGCCGCTGTAAATCCGTGGGATGGACTGACAATAGGTTTTTTGCCGTCGAAGCCCCTGGGCTGCGTCGGCATCGTCCTGCAAGACCGTTGCGACGGTCCCGCACCCTGTCAAAGCCAGCGAGATGACACCTGATACGACTACCGTTTTGATCGTCAAAGCTTGCCCTCCGTAAGCGTCAGGCAAACTAGCATCGCGGTCATTCAGGCCACAGTTCATGGCTTCTCAAAATCGTGTAGGACCGTTCACAAGAACTTGTCCGCTAATCGCGGGCGACTGTTCCGGCCTCTTCGCGAGCAGGCTCGCTCCCACAGGAGTTCTTGGCCGCACACAAAATATGTGCGCGACGTAGAACCAGTGTGGGAGCGAGCCTGCTCGCGAAGGGATTCAGACAGCGCTGGAGATATCTTTCGGTAGACGCAGATCGATGACCTGATAGAGAGCACTACTCTCGGGCCAGTTACGCATGAACCGCGCCCGATCCCGCGCATACGCCGGTGCGAAACTGGCGAGCGAACCGTGCTGGCACATCGAATCCAGATCGATCAGCGCCCAGCGGTCCTGCTGCCAGAACAGGTTGTGGCCCTTGAGGTCGCCGTGGCTGATGCGCTCACCAATCAATTCGGCGAACAGGTCATCCAGCGCCCGCAACTCGGCTTCAGGAGCATCGCCGCTATCAATGTACGGCGCGAAACGCTCGATGATGTCCGGCCCCGGCAGATGCTCGGTGATCAGATAGGCACGGCTGCGCAGCCAGAGAAAACGTTTCTCCAGCACCGCCAGGGGCTTGGGCGTGGCGATGCCGAGAAATGCCAGGCGGTTGCCTTCGCGCCAGGAGTGCCAGGCACGGCTCGGGCGCCAGAAGCGCTTGAGCCAGTGGGCAAAACCCTTGATGTTGTAGCGCTTGATCACCAGCGCACGACCGTCCACCTCGACCTTGCCGACGCTCGCCGCGCCGCCGGTCTTGTAGAGATGCCCCTGATCCAGCAATGCGTCAGCTTGAGCCAATACCGGAAGCATCGCCGCTTCTTCCTCGCGACGGATCGCCCGCAGGCCGAACGCACCGCGCTGGACGCTGAACAGCGTGCATTCGCGACCGACCTTGATCAGGAAGTCCTTGAGGCGCCAGTTGCGAACCTTGTCGACCTGCTTCTGCAGCGCCTCCATGGGCAGGGCATGCTCGCCGTTGCTCAGTAGGTAGTACACCAGCAATTCTTCGGTAAACGGTTCCAGCGACTTGGGCAACTGGGCGAAAAACACCCCGAGGTTTTCCAGGACCTTCTGGCGCGAGAGTGGCTGGCCCGCCGTTTCGCTGCAGATCCCGGCGCCATCGATCAAATACAGTCGATTGCCCTGGCGCAACAGGTTGTCCAGGTGCAGGTCTTCCTGCCACAAACCTTTGCGATGCATTTGACCGATTGCGCCCAAGGCTTGCGCCAGCACGGCTGAATGCTCATCGGCCAGCACCGGCAAGCCTTCCACCTGCTGCCAGGCATCACCCAGGCTGTGGGCGCCTTCAAGGAATTCAAACAGCAGCCAGCCACCCTCGCCGTCCTTCAGACCGTCAGCCAACAGCAGCGGCGTCGTCAGGCCTTGGGCGGCGAGCAATCGCACGCCATCCAGCTCGCGCTGGAAATGCCGCGCGGCCTTGCTGCCAACCAGCAACTTGGCCAGCACTGGCCGGCCGCGCCAGACACCCGCACCGACATATCGCTGTCCGGGCAAGACCCGCAACAGAGTCAGCAACTGCAACTGCGCCGGCCCGGCAGCATCGGCCAGTGAAAGACTTAATGGCAGGTTCGGGTGACGGCCAGCGTTTCTCAGTTCGGACAACCGCATCAGCGCGTCTCCTTATGGCTGCGCCGCTCGGTCAAGCGCGTCAGCCAGCTATCGATCAGCGTGCTGCCCTGTGGCTGATCCAGATAGGCGGCCAGCAAAATGCGCAGCTGCGCCTCGTTCCATTCCGGCGCCCGACGCAACAGCGGCTCCAGATCCTTGACCCGATCCCGCTGACCGAACAGTAGCGGCCGGGTCTTTTCCAGATCGATCAGTTGCGCCTGGTAGCCGTCACCGGTGGCGCACAGGAAAATATGCTTGGGGTAAAAACAGCCATGTACCTGACGCTTGCCGTGCAGGCGCTGCGCCAGTTTTCCGCAGGCTTGAAGTATCGCGATATGTTGCGCCTCGCCGAGGTCCGACCAACGCTGCAGCAGCGAGTCCAGGTCATCCCAGCCGTCCAGGGCGCGAGTCAGGAGAATCGCCCGGACTTCGCCGTCGACCTTGCGCTCACCGAAGAACACCGCTTTCAGCGCCGGAATGCCGAGTTTTTCATAGTGGCTGATGTTACGAAACTCCCGGGCAAAACTCGGCTCGCCAAAGGGCGCGTGCAAGGTGTGCATCTGGTAGTTGCTCTGACGCTTGAGGTAGAACCCCTGACCCTCCAGATCCAGTCGAAACACGCTGCTCCAGCCACCACGCAGGGTGTTGGGTTCGTCCACGGCATCGAGCTGCCGGGCCCAGAGCGCATCGAAAGTGCCGAGGCCGTGACGCTCAAGCAGCGCACGGTCTTCAGCGGCCAGAAAATCAGTCATTCGCGTCCCTCGAAAAATCTCACCACGTGCCGGATGCGCTTTTTATCGGCGGCATTGAGCCGGCTGCATTGGCGGTATTGCAGGTAAAAGCGCAGGCGCTGGGTGGCCGACAGTTGATACTTGGCGACCTTGTCCAGGCAGGCCAGGTCCTTGGTGATTCGGTATTTGAGCCAGAAACCGCTCCAGAAGTCACCGTTGGGGCAGTCGATCAGGAACAGTCGGGCCTGATCGTCGACCAGCAGGTTGCGCCACTTCAAATCGTTATGGGTAAAGTGATGCTCGTGCATCGTGCGGGTGTAACTGGCCAGTTGTCGGCTGACGGTATCAACCCAGGCGCGGTCCGCCAGTTTCGCATCGTGCCGCTCGGCCAGTGCAGACAAATCTTCTGTACGTGGCAATTCGCGAGTGATCATCGCCCCACGATCATAGGCCGCACCCCGACGCTCCAGCCCCCAGGCCACTACCTCGGCGGTGGGAATGCCCCACTTGGCGAAGCGCTTGAGGTTCTGCCACTCCATTTTCACCCGTGGCTTTCCCAGGTAGCGGCGCAAGCCTTTGCCAGCCCCCACGTAGCGCTTGACGTAATAGTTGACGCCATTGCGCTGGACGCGAATGACCTCCGACAGCGGATCGCAGGTCAGGCGCTCGCCTTGCAGCGCAAACACGGTATCCAGGCTGCCGAAGTCTTCTGCCAGATCGCTGTAAGCGGGCTCCAGTCTCCAACCCGCCATCAGAGCGCGTCTCCGTATCGCTGTTTACGCTGGTAAAGCTTGTTGGCCTTGCCTTCGAGCCAACTCAAAAGCCCGGCTTCTTCGCTCAAGATCTGTCGCAGCGGCCGCTGGAAATAGCCTTTGAGGAAACGCAGCTTGTCGCGCCGGGTCAGGCCGATATCCAGGGCGGAGAAATACAGCGCCGCCAGATCCTTGTTACGCCAGCGTGCGGTGATCGTCGGGCGGGTGTGGGCGCGATGCAGGTCGATCACCGAGAGTTTGAAATCGTCCGCGGTCACCGGCTTGTCGGTGTGCAGCAGGAAGTGGCAGATGTAACAGTCTCGATGGTTGACCCCGGCACGGTGCATCATGCCGGTCATGCGCGCCACTTCGGCGATCAATGCACGCTTGAGTTTTGGTTCGGGCGGCTGCTTGATCCAGTTGATGCTGTAATCTTCGAGACTGACCGTCGGCGCCAGTTCTTCGGTGACGATGAACGAATGCTGGTCCGCCGGATTGCCGCCCTTCTCGCCATAAGCGACGGCGGTCATGGTCGGCACGCCGACTTCCTGCAGGCGTTGTATGGCCTTCCACTCCTGGCCGGCCCCCAGGACCGGCAGCTTGGCGGTGAGCAGATTCTTGAAGATTTCGCCCCAGCCGATGCCACGGTGGATCTTCACGAAAAACCCGTTGCCGTTCACCTCGGTACGCAAGGTTCGGCGAGCTTCGAGCTCACGGTACACTTCACCCTGCAAGCCCTCCACTTCGGCGAACGGGTCGCGTCCGGCCCAGAGGCTTTTGAACGGTTCAGCCAGCATCAACTTCATTTATGCGTGCTCCGCCAGAATCACATCGGCCGCGTGCTGCGGCATGCTGTAGAGGTCGGCCGTCTCGGCGAAGGCCACACCATTGCGGCTCCAGGCCGCCCTTGCTTGAGCGTCGCTCAACATACCAGTCAGGTATTGCGTCAGCTGGGCTTGATCGAATGGCTCGTCCAGCACCAGGCCAGCATCGGCCTCGGCGATGTAATGGGCGTACCCGCATACCGCGCTCACCAGCACCGGCAACCCGGCCACCAGCGCTTCGAGCAGCACGGTGCCGGTGTTTTCGTTATAGGCCGGGTGGATCAACAGATCGGCACCCAACAGGAAACGCGGAATATCGCTGCGGCCCTTGAGGAACGTCACGTTGTCGCCGAGCCCCAGTGTGGCGCTCTGCATCTGGAATAACTTGGGGTCGTCCTGGCCAATTACAAACAGCCGGGTGCGCTTCTTCAGATCAGCGGGCAATGCCGCCAAGGCCTTGAGACTGCGATCCACGCCTTTGGTCTTGAACCCGGAGCCGATCTGCACCAGCAGCAAGTCATCGTCCTTCAGATTGAACTCGGCGCGGAATCCGGCGCGAATCTCGTCCGCATCCGCCGGGCGGCGACGGTCCTGGGCGATGCCCGGAGGCAGCAGGTGGAAGCGCTCCAGTGGTGTGTCGTAGTGCTTGATGAACAGCGGTTGCTGGACCTCGGAAATCATCAGCACTTCAGTCTTGGCGTCCCTGGCGAATACCGCGCGCTCGTACTCGGCGAAATGGCGGTAGCGACCCCAGCGCCGGTACAGCGAATTGCGCAGGTTCTGCGCCTTGTCTTCGAAACAGCCGTCAGCGGCGTAGTAGACATCCAGGCCCGGCATCTTGTTGAAGCCGATCAAGCGGTCCACCGGACGCTTGGCCAGGTCGGCTTCCATCCACTCGCTGAGCTTTTCGTTGCGCCGGTGGTTGAAGAATGCCTTGACCGGTGCCACCAGCACTTCAAAACCTGGCGGCACCTCGCCTTCCCAGATCAGCGTGTAGACGCGGATCTGGTGGCCGCGCTTCTGGCACTCCAGGGCGATGCGCATGAAATCGCGCTGCAGGCCACCAAACGGAAAGTATTTGTACAGGACAAATGCCAATTGCATCAGCGCAGCTCCTCAGCCAGTAATAACGTGCTCAGTCGGCTCGCGACACGCTCGGGATTCAGACGCGTGAAGCACAATGGCCACTCGCGTTTCAGGTCAAACCGATTGGCATCTTCGGCCGTCGGTTGATAAGTGCATTTCTTTTGCAGGCACGGCGCGCAGGGAAAATCGCTGGCCATGTGAATCTGCGACTTGCCGTAGGCCCCGGTCAGGCCCGGATTAGTCGGGCCGAACAGCGATAGCGTCGGCACATCAAGGGCCGCGGCCAGATGACCGAGGCCGGTGTCCACCGCCACGCAGGCTTGCGCGCCAGCCAGCACCTTGCCGACCCCGGCCAGATTTAGCTTGGGCAATACCTCGGCGTGTTTGAAGCCGGCAGCGAGGCGCTCGGCGCGGGCCTTCTCCGCCGCGTTGCCCCACGGCAGTTTCACGCCCACCCCGAGATAACCGACGCGTTCGGTCAGCTCACGCCAGTAGGCTTCAGGCCAATGCTTGGTGTCCCAGGTGGTGCCATGCAGGAATACCACATACGGATTCTTGCGCGGCAGTTCCACCAGGCGCTCGACGCTCAGGCCGTAGTCGCCCAGGCCCTTGGGCAAGTCATAACCCAGAGCGATGGCGAACAACTGACGCACCCGCTCTACCGCATGCTGGCCGCGGGCAACCGCCAGGCGCCGGCTATAGAAACGCGCGGCGACAGGTTCGCGCGCCGAACTTTTGTCGAGTCCGGCCACAGGGGCTTTCACATACCGGGTCAGCAAAGCGCTTTTCAGCAGGCCCTGGGCATCGATGACCAGATCGTATTGGGTGGCGCGAACGCTTTGCTTGAAGCGCTTCCACTCGCCACTCTTGATGGTCTGCCAGATGTTCTTGCGCCAGCGACGGATCGCCACCGGAATCACCTTGCCCACCGCCGGGTGCCAGGTCGGAATTTCGGCGAAGCCTTCTTCCACCACCCAGTCGAACGTGATGCCGGGGATGGCCCGCGAGGCGTCGGTCAGCGCCGGCAGCGCATGAATCACGTCGCCCAGCGATGAAGTCTTGATCAGCAGTACCCGCAAACTATTTGACCTCGACCACAGTGCCCTGCAAACGCTGCAAGGCTTCGTTCACCGCCTGCGGCATCAGCTGACGCAGGCAGTTGTAATGGCCGAAACGGCACGTGCGGTCGAAGCATGGGCTGCATTCGATGCCCAGGCGCACGATCTCGACATGTTCGGCCAGCGGTGGCGTGAAGCCCGGTGACGTCGAGCCGTAGACTGCCACCAGCGGGCGGTTCAGCGCGGCGGCAACGTGCATCAGGCCAGAGTCGTTGGACACCACCGAATCGGCGCAGGACATCAAATCGATGGCCTCGGCCAACGAGGTGCCGCCACTGAGGTTCACCGACTCTTCACGCAAGCCGGGAATCAGCCGCGAACGGATGTCTTCACCCACGGCGTGATCGTTTTTCGAACCGAACAGCCAGACTTGCCAGCCCTCGCGAATCTTCGCTTCGGCCACCTTGGCATAATGCTCGGACGGCCAGCGCTTGGACTCGCCAAACTCGGCACCGGGGCACAAGGCCAACACCGGGCGGTCGAGGGCCAGACCAAACTTGGCCAATGCTGCCTCGCGAGTCACCGGGTCGATCTGCAGGCTCGGGCGCGGGTAAGGCTTCGGCAGTTCAACGCCCGGCTCGTAGGCCAGGGCCATGAAGCGCTCGATCATCAACGGGTAACGTTCTTTATCCAGCGTGCGCACGTCGTTGAGCAGGCCGTAGCGGAACTCGCCACGCCAGCCGGTGCGCTTGGGGATGCCGGCAAAGAACGGCACCAGTGCCGACTTCAGGGAATTGGGCAACAGGATCGCCTGGTCGTACTGTCCGGCCAGGGATTTGCCGATACGCCGACGCGTCGCCAGTTCCAGTGCGCCGTGGCCGAGCGGGAAGCTCAAGGCCTGGCGAACTTCGGGCATGCGCTCAAGAATCGGCCGGCTCCACTCGGGGGCCAGCACGTCGATTTCGCATTGCGGGTGGCGTTGCTTGAGACACTGAAACAGTGTCTGCGCCATCACCATGTCACCGACCCAACTGGGCCCAACGATCAGAATTTTCATGTGGTTTCCATAAACGAACCGGGGAGGCTTATGCCTCCCCGCCTCGAGAATCACTGTGGGAGCACCTTGTTCGCGATGGGATCGTCACCTTCAACATAATCGTCGACTGTCACTCCGCTATCGCGGGCAAGCCCGCTCCCACATGGTCTATTCGTACTGCCTACATCTACATAACACCGCAAATCTACTGTGGGAGCGAGCCTGCTCGCGATGAACCTGAGAACACCGCGGGGTATCAGACTAGCCGAGTTATCGTTAACGACCATCGTCGGAACGCCGCCCGGAGCATACTCGCTCCTACAGCCCCAACTCACGCCAGATCCGCATGACCTGTCGCCGTTCGTCCGCGAACTGGTCGCCCGGTATCACCCCGGCATCCTTCTGCAAGGCCTGCCGGTGGGCGGCGGAGCGGTAGGCTTTATAAGCTTCACGCAACAGGCTGGCGTCCTCGACAGGCATCAGCCCGGCCTTCTCCAGCTCTTCCAGAATGCGGATGTTGTCCGTCCAGCGCAGCAATGGCGGGTGCGTTTCGGACCACGCCAGGGCCGCGTATTGCACCATAAATTCAATATCGACGATACCTCCGGCGTCCTGCTTGAGGTCGAAGGGCGCCGTGGCTTCGAAGGCGTTTGCCCCGGTGCCGGCCGCGGTGCTCTTGCTGCCCAGGTTATCGCGCATCTTGGCGCGCATCTCGCTGACTTCCTGGCGCAGGGTCGGCAGGTCGCGCGCCTTGCCCAGGATCGCCGCACGAACCTGCTCGAACGCCCGACCGACATCCTCGCTGCCGACCAACACCCGCGCCCTGACCAGCGCCTGATGCTCCCAGGTCCAGGCTTCATTCTCCTGATAGCGGGCAAATGCCCCCAGCGAACTCACCAGCAGCCCGGATGCACCGGACGGGCGTAGGCGCATGTCGACTTCATAGAGCTGACCGGAGTTGGTCTGCGCCGTCAGCAAGTGAATGATCCGCTGCCCCAGCCGGGTGAAAAACTGCGCGCCGTCGATCGACTTCGGCCCGTCGGTTTCTGCCTGTGGATCGCCATCATGGATGAACACCAGATCCAGATCCGAACCATGCCCCAATTCCAGGCCACCGACTTTCCCATAACCGACAATGATGAAGCCGGGATCGCACAAGGTGCCGTCGGTGCGCAGCGGCGTGCCGTACTTGGCGACCGTTTGCCGCCAGGCCAGGGCCAGCACTTGCTCCAGAATCGCTTCGGCAAGCCAGGTCAGGTAATCGCTGACTTTCATCAGCGGCAGGCTGCCGGCGATTTCCGAAGCGGCGACCCGCAAGCGGTGCGCCAGCTTGAAATGACGCAAGGCTTCCATTTGCTGCTCGAGGTCGTCCTCGGGAATCCGGGTCAGGCGCTCGCGCAACTCGGCGGCCAGCTCCGGTGCCAACGGCGGCTTGAACAGCCGGCCTTCGTTGAGCAACTCATCGAGCAGCAGCGGAAAGCGGGTGATCTGTTCGGCGATCCACGGGCTCGCCGCGCACAAGGTCAGCAAGCGTCGCAGTGCGCCGGGGTTTTCGGCCAGCAGAACCAGATACGCAGAACGGCGGGCCACCGCTTCCACCAGTGGCAGCACCCGTTCCAGCACCAGATCCGGGCTGGCGTGCTCCACGGCCTGGGCCAGCAAGCGCGGAATAAAGGCATCGAGGCGCTCACGCCCCAGGCGCTGCATGGCGCGCAACTGTGGGCTGCCGCGCAGGCTGGCCAAGGCTTTCAGGGCTTTGGTGGCATCGGCGAAACCGCCTTCTTGCAACTGTCTGCAGGCGGCTTCTTCATCCTGTGCCTCTTCCCACAGCGGCAGCCATTCACCACCGACCACCACTTCGCTTTCGGCGCCCTGCTCCTCGTCAGGATCGGCGATCACCTGAGCGAAGTGCCAGGCCACACGGCCGCGCCAGTACATCAGGCGCTCATGAAACGCCGGCCAATCGGCGAAGCCCAGCATGAAGGCAATGCGCGCCTGATCCTGTGCGCCGTCCGGCAGCATTTGCGTCTGGCGATCGGCAATCGCCTGGATCGCATGTTCGGTGTAGCGCAGGAATTCGTAGCCTTCGCGCAGTTCATTGATCACCGCTGGCGGCAGGTAACCTTGACCTTCCAGCGTACTCAGCACTTTTAATAATGGACGCTGTTGCAGACTCAAGTCGCGACCACCGTGAATCAGTTGGAAAGCCTGGGCGATAAACTCCACCTCACGGATACCGCCGGAGCCGAGCTTGATGTTGTCGGCCATGCCCTTGCGCCGCACTTCCTGCTGGATCAGTTGCTTCATGGTGCGCAGCGCTTCGATGGCCGAAAAGTCCAGATAGCGTCGGTAAACGAACGGTCGCAGCATCTCTTGCAGTTGCGCCCCAGCCACTTGATCGCCGGCCACCACTCGCGACTTGATCATCGCGTAGCGCTCCCAGTCGCGACCCTGGTCCTGGTAGTACTGCTCCAGCGCGTTGAAACTCAACACCAGCGCACCCGACGAACCATAAGGGCGCAGGCGCATGTCGACGCGAAACACGAAACCGTCGACGGTCATCGGGTCCAGGGCCTTGATCAGGCGCTGGCCGAGACGAATGAAAAATTCCTGGTTATCCAGCGAGCGTTTCACGCCGACGGTTTCGCCACCCTCGGGGTAGGCGAAAATCAGGTCGATGTCCGACGACAGATTGAGTTCCATAGCACCCAGTTTGCCCATGCCGAGGACAACCATCTGCTGCGGCTCGCCGCTGCGCCGGCCGGTCGGCACGCCAAACTGCTGGCAATGCCGCGCGTACAACCATTGATAGGCCTGATCGATGCTGGCATCGGCCATGTCCGAAAGGTCGCGGCAAGTCTGGACCAGATCGGCCTGGCGGGTCAGGTCACGCCAGATGATTCGCACCTGGTGGCGCGCCCGTTGACGGCGCAATGCCCGGCCGAGTTGTTCATCGGTCTCGGCGGCGCTCACGGCGGCGGCAATCTGCGCGCACATCTCACCAGGGGCGAAGCTTCGGTCGAGTTCGCCGGACTGCACCAGCGCCAACAACAGCAGTGGATCACGCACACTTTGTTCAATGACGAAGTCGCTGGCCGCGGTGACGCGAGCAAATTGCGCCCAGCGTTCAGGGGTCCAGGTGGACAGCCCGTGGTCATCGTCCAACGCGGTGACGGCGGCGCGGAACGACTGCTCGGCGCGGGTGACAAACGGCAAGAGAATGGCGGGCAGGTCGGCAAGCGGAGGCAGGCTCATGGTCTATCCTTGATCGGCGTGTAACGGGCTGCATGTAGTGAATCTCGCAAACCCACTACCTGAAGGAGTGTCGAACAAAAGTTAGAAATAGCTGAAAATTCTTTCTTATTGGCAGCCAACATCAAGCTTTCACCTTTTTCGGTTGATAAAAGACCAACCTTAACGATTATTCTCACAACGCAGCCGGGGGCCACAAGCCGCTCATCTGTAGTTTTACTACTCGTATATACATTAGCAAGGCTGAAATGCCGGATGATTTGTAGTAAAACTACACGCCGCCGGAACAACCTATCGGCAATCCAAGAATTCATAACGTCTGCCCACAAGGCCAGTCGCTAACTCAGGCAACCGATTCTGGTAGCCTTTCCGCCCTGGAGCAAGCCATGCAAGACCTCGATCCCGTCGAAACCCAGGAATGGCTGGACGCCCTGGAATCGGTTCTCGACAAAGAAGGCGAAGACCGTGCTCACTATCTGATGACCCGTATGGGCGAACTCGCAACCCGCAGCGGTTCGCAGTTGCCTTACGCCATCACCACGCCTTACCGCAACACCATCCCGGTTACCCACGAAGCACGCATGCCTGGCGACCTGTTCATGGAACGCCGCATTCGCTCGCTGGTACGCTGGAACGCGATGGCCATGGTAATGCGTACGAACCTGAAAGATTCTGACCTCGGCGGTCACATCTCCAGCTTCGCTTCCAGCGCGACCCTGTATGACATCGGCTTCAACTACTTCTTCCAGGCCCCGACCGACGAACACGGCGGCGACCTGATCTACTTCCAGGGCCACACCTCGCCAGGCGTCTACGCCCGTGCATTCATGGAAGGCCGCATCACCGAAGACCAGATGAACAACTTCCGCCAGGAAGTCGACGGCCAGGGCTTGTCGTCCTATCCGCACCCTTGGCTGATGCCTGATTTCTGGCAGTTCCCGACTGTATCCATGGGTCTGGGTCCGATCCAGGCAATCTACCAGGCACGCTTCATGAAGTACCTGGAAGCCCGCGGTTTCATTCCGGAAGGCAAGCAGAAAGTCTGGTGCTTCCTGGGCGACGGCGAGTGCGACGAGCCGGAATCCCTGGGCGCGATCTCGCTGGCTGGCCGCGAAAAGCTCGACAACCTGATCTTCGTCATCAACTGCAACCTGCAGCGCCTCGACGGCCCGGTTCGCGGCAACGGCAAGATCATCCAGGAACTCGAAGGCGTGTTCCGCGGTGCTCAGTGGAACGTGACCAAAGTCATCTGGGGCCGTTTCTGGGACCCACTGTTGGCCAAGGACGTCGACGGCATCCTGCAACGTCGCATGGACGAAGTCATCGACGGCGAGTACCAGAACTACAAAGCCAAAGACGGCGCGTTCGTACGTGAACATTTCTTCAACTCGCCAGAACTCAAGGCGATGGTTGCCGATCTGTCCGACGACGAAATCTGGAAACTCAACCGTGGCGGCCACGACCCGTACAAGGTCTACGCGGCGTACCACGAAGCGGTCAACCACAAAGAACAACCCACCGTCATCCTGGCCAAGACCATCAAGGGTTATGGCACTGGTGCCGGCGAAGCGAAGAACACTGCGCACAACACCAAGAAAGTCGATGTCGACAGCCTGAAGTTGTTCCGCGATCGCTTCGACATCCCGGTCAAGGACGAAGAACTGGAAAACCTGCCGTTCTTCAAGCCGGAGCCAAACAGCGCCGAAGCCCGCTACCTGAGCGAGCGCCGCACTGCACTGGGCGGTTTCGTACCACAGCGTCGCGCCAAGAGCTTCGACATCCCGACACCGCCACTCGATACCCTCAAGGCTATCCTGGACGGCTCGGGCGACCGTGAAATCTCCACCACCATGGCCTTCGTGCGGATCCTCGCGCAGCTGGTCAAGGACAAGGAAATCGGCTCGCGCATCGTGCCGATCATCCCGGACGAAGCCCGTACCTTCGGTATGGAAGGCATGTTCCGTCAGTTGGGCATCTACTCGTCCGTCGGCCAGCTCTACGAGCCAGTCGATAAAGACCAGGTGATGTTCTACAAGGAAGACAAGAAGGGCCAGATCCTCGAAGAAGGCATCAACGAAGCGGGCGCCATGAGCTCCTTCATCGCTGCCGGTACTTCGTACTCCAGCCACAACCAGCCAATGCTGCCGTTCTACATCTTCTACTCGATGTTCGGCTTCCAGCGTATCGGCGACCTCGCCTGGGCCGCCGGCGACAGCCGTACCCGTGGCTTCCTGATCGGCGGCACCGCCGGCCGTACCACCCTGAACGGTGAAGGCCTGCAACACGAAGACGGTCACAGCCACCTGCTGGCTGCGACCATCCCGAACTGCCGCACCTACGATCCAACCTACGGCTACGAGCTGGCGGTGATCATCCAGGACGGCATGAAGAAGATGACCGAAGAGCAACAGGACGTCTTCTACTACATCACCGTGATGAACGAGTCCTACCAGCAGCCAGCCATGCCGGCCGGTGCCGAAGAAGGCATCAAGAAAGGCATGTACCTGCTCGAGGAAGACACCCGCGAAGCGGCGCACCACGTTCAGCTGATGGGCTCCGGCACCATCCTGCGTGAAGTCCGTGAAGCAGCGAAGATCCTGCGTGAACAGTTCAACGTCGGCGCCGACGTGTGGAGCGTTACCAGCTTCAACGAACTGCGTCGCGATGGTCTGGCCGTCGAGCGCACCAACCGTCTGCACCCTGGCCAGAAGCCTAAGCTGAGCTATGTGGAAGAGTGCCTGAACGGCCGTCAAGGTCCGGTCATTGCCTCTACCGACTACATGAAACTGTTCGCCGAGCAGATCCGTCAGTGGGTACCGTCCAAGGAATTCAAAGTCCTGGGCACCGACGGTTTCGGCCGCAGCGACAGCCGCAAGAAACTGCGTCATTTCTTCGAAGTCGACCGTCATTTCGTGGTGTTGGCAGCCCTGGAAGCACTGGCTGACCGTGGTGACATCGAACCTAAGGTTGTGGCTGAAGCCATTGCCAAGTTCGGTATCAACCCGGAAAAACTCAACCCACTGGACTGCTGAGGAGAGATTCTGTGAGCGAACTCATTCGCGTACCTGACATCGGCAGCGGTGAAGGTGAAGTAATTGAACTGTTTGTAAAGGTCGGTGACCGTATCGAAGCCGACCAGAGCATCCTGACGCTGGAATCGGACAAGGCGAGCATGGAAGTGCCTGCGCCGAAGGCCGGTATCGTCAAGAGCCTGAAAGTGAAGCTGGGCGATCGCCTGAAAGAAGGCGACGAGTTGCTGGAGCTGGAAGTTGAAGGTGCCGCTGCTGCAGCCCCTGCGGCTGCCGCTGCGCCTGCTGCCAAAGCTGAAGAGAAACCGGCCGCTGCACCAGCGCCGACCGCTCCTGCTGCTGCGCCTGCAGCCGCTTCGGTTCAGCAAGTGCACGTGCCGGACATCGGTTCGTCGGGCAAGGCCCAGATCATCGAGATCCAAGTCAAGGTCGGCGACACCGTCGCGGCTGATCAGTCGCTGATCACCCTGGAATCCGACAAGGCCAGCATGGAAATCCCGTCGCCTGCCGCTGGCGTGGTCAAGGCCATCAGCGTCAAGCTCAACGACGAAGTCGGCACTGGCGACCTGATTCTGGACCTGGAAGTGGCGGGTGCTGCGGCACCGGCTGCCGCCGCTGCTCCTGCTCAGGCTGCAGCCCCGGCCGCTGCTCCTGCTGCACCGGTAGCCGATAGCGTTCAGGACATCCACGTTCCGGATATCGGTTCGGCAGGCAAGGCCAAGATCATCGAAGTCCTGGTCAAGGCCGGCGACAGCGTTGAAGCCGACCAGTCGCTGATCACCCTGGAATCCGACAAGGCGAGCATGGAAATTCCATCGCCTGCCGCTGGCGTGGTGGAAAGCGTTTCCGTCAAGCTGGACGACGAAGTCGGTACCGGCGACCTGATCCTCAAGCTGAAAGTCAAAGGCGCGGCTCCTGCTGCTGCCCCGGCACCTGCTGCCGCTGCTGCGAGCGCTCCTGCGCCAGCCGCTGCGGCTCCTGCTGCCGCCGCACCCGTTGTTGCCGCTCCGGCTGCTGCACCTGCCAAGCCTGGCGCCAAGGTTCACGCAGGCCCGGCCGTGCGCCAACTGGCCCGTGAATTCGGCGTCGAGCTGAGCGCTGTCGGCGCCAGCGGTCCGCACGGTCGCATCCTGAAAGAAGACGTGCAGGTTTACGTCAAGGCCATGATGCAGAAGGCCAAGGAAGCACCGGCCGCTGCTGCTGGCGCAACCGGTGGCGCGGGCATCCCGCCGATTCCGGTCGTAGACTTCAGCCGCTTCGGTGAAATCGAAGAAGTGCCGATGACCCGCCTGATGCAAATCGGCGCGTCGAGTCTGCATCGCAGCTGGCTGAACATTCCGCACGTGACTCAGTTCGACTCGGCTGATATCACCGAGCTGGAAGCGTTCCGTATCGCTCAGAAAGCTGTTGCGGAGAAGGCTGGCGTCAAGCTGACCATCCTGCCGCTGCTGCTCAAGTCCTGCGCGCACTTGCTCAAGGAGCTGCCGGACTTCAACAGTTCGCTGGCACCAAGCGGCAAAGCGATCATCCGCAAGAAGTACGTGAACATCGGTTTCGCGGTCGACACCCCTGAAGGCCTGCTGGTACCGGTCATCAAGAATGTCGACCAGAAGAGCCTGCTGCAGCTTGCGGCTGAGGCTGCTGCGTTGGCTGCCAAGGCGCGCGACAAAAAGCTTACTGCTGACGACATGCAAGGCGCCTGCTTCACCATTTCCAGCCTCGGTCACATTGGCGGCACCGGTTTCACGCCGATCGTCAACGCGCCGGAAGTGGCGATCCTCGGTGTTTCCAAGGCAACCATCCAGCCAGTCTGGGACGGCAAAGCCTTCCAGCCGAAACTGATGCTGCCGCTGTCCTTGTCCTACGATCACCGTGTGATCAACGGCGCCGCTGCTGCACGCTTCACCAAGCGTCTGAGCGACCTGCTGGCGGACATCCGCACCATCCTGCTGTAACACCGGCCGGCCCTCCTTCGCGGGAGGGCCTGTCGCGTTTCATGTTTTCCGAGCGCCACGCTCGTACCTCAACCCCGCCAATTTGGCGGGGCTTTTTTTGCCCACAGTTTTTACCTCAACAGATGCCTTCCTACATTTGTGGCTGATATCCCCCACAAGTCGAATCCATTTCAGCCCGGTATTTTTCAAGGCCAAATAACTAGCCTTGCCTGCAAGGCCATTTAAAGCCGATTGATTAAAGCCGAATGGATTCGAATATGTTCAGACCAACTGTCGGGCCAATCATTGGCCACACCACAACTAACCATGCACGTATTTTTTTGCGTGGAGAATCAAATAAAGACGCCCATGCATTCGCCGGCATTCGCTATCGGCAGCTCGGTGACGAGAACTGGTCAAACGGAATTTTCGCTGAACTCGAGAAAGCCCGCGACATGTCTGCCGTCCTGGTTCTCAACGACCTGGCTGCCGACACCGTGCATGAATATCAGGCAGGTTGGTTCAGCGCGATGCAGCCTATGCGCTCTGCCGAGGCAATGCAGGACCTGCCCTTGCAATGGCCACGGCAGATCCATCGCCTGCGTACCCGCTCAAACCAGGCCAGACAACCAAGGGCCTATGTCGTGGGTTCTTGCCGCTATCTACGCCTCACCGCAGGCATTGCCGCCGAACCGCATTTGGGTGACAGGATGTTCGCGACAATAGCAAGCCTGGCCGAGCAGGCCGATCCGCCTGTCAGCGCCATGTTGATGACCGGTGACCAGATCTACGTCGATGATTTGAACCTCATTGCACCGGACCGCGAGCTCAAGGATATTCTTCTCAAGTATCGAGTGGCCTTTTCTCAGCCAAACATTGCAAAGTTAATGTCGGCCCTACCAACTTATATGATCCTCGATGATCATGAGATCGAAGACAATTGGCCAGCCAACAGAAACAAGTCCGATGACTTTCTATATGCCAATGCGATAAACGCCTATGAGCTGTACCAGGCCAGCCATGGCCCGGCACACGAACTCTGCGTCGATGGGCAAGTCGATAAGAAGCTGGACAAATATTGGTACCTGTTCACCGACGGCGATATCGAGTGGTTTGTCACCGACAGCCGGACCCGACGCCATCTTGCAGCCAGCGACCGACGCATTCTTGATATCGAGCAGGAGCAAGCCTTGTGTGCATGGCTGATCAACAGTTCGGCCCGAGTTAAATTCGTGGTCACCAGCGTCATGTTCTACCCCGACAGCAAACGCCAGGGCGATGACGCCTGGCAAGGCTTTCCCGAACAACGACTACGGCTGCTGGAAACCATTCGTTCGCACGGCATCAAGAATGTCTTCTTCATATCCGGCGATGTCCACGGTTCCCTGACCAGTCGGTTGACCCACAGCGGGGACCCGGACTTCGAAATCCACACCATCGTCTCCTCGCCGCTGTGCAACAGCCGACTGCTGCCCTACGCCAAAGCCTCCACCTTCATCCTCGATCAACCCCTGGCCCGGACGGCTGCTGGCGATTATCGACACGAACTGACGAGCACGGTGATCAGCCAGGACAACTTCGCACACCTGATTGTCGATTCCGAACAGGTCCAGGTGCGTTATCACGATCGGGAGGGCAGCCTGTTGCAATCGATCAATATAAAATTGCGCCAGGGCTGACGTTAGGTAAACAGCATTACTTTTTGCAGTTGACTGGAGAAATCTTCGCTGCGGCCGACATATTCTTATAGCACTTGGCCTTCATCTCTCTTGTCAGTCAGTGTCGCAATGATGCAACCTTGCCGCAGGCAACAGTAAAGAGGGCGAGAGCCCGGCGCGATCAGCATATTCGAAGCGAGTTTCCCTCCATGAAAAGCCAACCCGATGCCGCCAGCCGTATGGTGGCCGAGGTAGTGACGCAGTTGCCTGTGCCCTCGCGGCTCGGCATGCTGCGTTTCGAACGGCTGAATGAACCAAGCTGGGCGCTGCTGTTTCTCGATCCCAATTGCGAACGCCAGTTCGGCCTGCCGGCCATGGAACTGTGCGGCCTGGTCGGCTCGCCCTACGCCAGCCTGATGGAGCCGGAAGCACGCTATCAGCTGCATGATGCGATTCAGGCGCAGTTGAGCGGGAGCACCCACTATCTGATCCGCTACATCCTGCACACCGCCTCTGGCTCGCTGAACCTGCTGGAACTGGGCGAAGCCTACAAACAACACAATCGACACCTGCTGCGCGGTTACCTGCTGGTCATAGACGGCCTGTTCGAGGATGACCCGCTGCTACCGGCGCTGGATCTCGAAACCCAGAACTCGCGCCTGCAGATCGCCCTGGAGCTCAATCAGCGCGCCCAGCAGGAACAACTGCAGCATCTGGACCGGGTGCGTGCTCAGCAGGACCTGATCCTGCTGCTGACCCGCCAGCGCTACAGCAGCAACAACTCCCTGCGGGAAGCCGCCGAACTGATCACGCGCAGCGCCTGCGAGATTTACCAGATCGACTGCGCCAGCCTGTGGCACCTGGAAGGCTCGATGCTGGCGCCCATCTCGGCCTACCACCGCTCGACCCAGGATTACCTGCTGCCGGCGCCGATCGACGTCAGCGTTTTCCCCGATTATCTCGACGCTCTGCATACCGGCCGCGCCATCGATGCCCACAACGCTATGCGCGACCCACGCACCCGGGAAATGGCCGAAAGCCTGCGCCCGCGCGATGTCAACGCGATGCTCGATGCCAGCATTCGCGTCGACGGCCAGGTGGTCGGCGTGTTGTGCCTGGAACAAACCGGTGCGACCCGCGCCTGGCAGCAGGACGAAATCGCCTTCGCCGGCGAGCTGGCGGATCAGTTCGCCCAGGTCATCAGCAATCACAATCGACGCACCGCCACCAGCGCCCTTCATCTGTTCCAGCGTGCGGTCGAGCAAAGCGCCAACGCCTTTTTGCTGGTCAATTGCGATGGCATCGTGGAGTACGTCAACCCGAGCTTCACGGCGATTACCCAGTACACCACCGAAGAAGTTCACGGCCAGCGCCTGGCGCAACTGCCGGCGCTGGAGAACCTCAGTGAACTGCTGTTCGACGCGCCCTCCGCGCTGACCAAGAGCAACAGCTGGCAGGGCGAATTCAAGAGCCGGCGCAAAAACCTCGAACCCTACTGGGGCCAACTGTCGATATCCAAGGTCTATGGCGACAACCGCGAACTGACCCATTACATCGGCATCTATGAAGACATCACGCAGACCAAGCTCGCCCAGCAACGCATCGAGCGCCTGGCCTACACCGATAACCTGACCAACCTCGGCAACCGCCCGGCCTTCATCCGCAACCTCGATGAACGCTTCGCCCGCGACAGCGACGCGCCTATCAGCCTGTTGCTGGTGGACATCGACAACTTCAAGCGGATCAACGACAGCCTCGGCCATCAGACCGGCGACAAGCTGCTGATCAGCCTGGCCCGGCGCCTGCGCAACAGCCTCAACCCGGGTGGCAGCCTGGCGCGGTTTGCCAGCAACGAGTTCGCGGTCTTGCTGGACAACACGGGCCTTGAACTCGGGCAGCAGGTCGCCAGCCAACTGCTCACGACCCTCGACAAACCGATGTTCGTCGACAACCAGCTGATCAGCGTGACCGGTTCGGTCGGCCTGGCCTGCGCCCCCTTACATGGGCGCGACCCGCAGACCCTGATGCGTAACGCCGGGCTGGCCCTGCACAAGGCCAAGGCCAACGGCAAGCATCAGGTGCAGGTCTTCACCGAAGCCCTGAACGCCGAGGCCAGCTACAAGCTGTTCGTCGAGAACAACCTGCGCCGAGCCCTGACCCAGAACGAACTGGACGTGTTCTACCAACCCAAGCTCTGCCTGCGCAGTGGGCGCCTGCTGGGAATGGAAGCGCTGCTGCGCTGGAATCATCCGGAAAAAGGCATGATCCGCCCGGACCAGTTCATCAGTGTCGCGGAAGAAACCGGCTTGATCATTCCGATTGGCAAATGGATCGCCCGCCAGGCCTGCCGCATGAGCAAAGCGCTGACCGCCGCTGGCCTGGGCAATCTGCAGGTGGCAATCAACCTGTCACCCAAGCAGTTCTCCGACCCGGATCTGGTGGCATCCATCGCCAACATCCTCAAGGAGGAAGCGCTGCCGTCGCGCCTGCTGGAGCTGGAACTGACCGAAGGCCTGCTACTGGAAGCCACCGAAGACACTCACCAGCAGCTTGACCAGCTCAAGCGCCTGGGCCTGACCTTGGCGATGGACGACTTTGGCACCGGTTACTCGTCGCTCAGCTACTTGAAAAAATTCCCCATCGATATCATCAAGATCGATCGAAGCTTCATTCACGAAATCCCGGATAACCAGGACGACATGGAAATCACCTCCGCGGTGATCGCCATGGCCCACAACCTGAAACTCAAGGTCGTGGCTGAAGGCATCGAGACGGCCGAGCAGTTGGCCTTCCTGCGTCGCCACCGTTGCGACGTTGGCCAAGGCTACCTGTTCGACCAACCAATCCCGGGCCTGGACCTGATCGACAAGCTCAAACGCTACCCGCGCGGCCCGATCGCCTGACAGCGAGTCAACACTCGGGCAAACTGCATCTCTGATTATTCCAACGACTGAGAGGACTGACGATGGTTCTGCGCTCGGAAATTCTGGTGAACAAAAACGTGCTCCCTACTAAAGAACAAGCTCTGCCTGGCCGCGAAACCCCCATGACCGTGCCGGAAAAACACTTCGTCCACGACGCCCCGCTACTGGGCCCGTTCGCGATGGATGTGGATTTCGCGATCTTCGGCCTTGGCTGCTTCTGGGGCGCGGAACGCAGGTTCTGGCAGCGTGAAGGCGTGGTCAGCACCGCCGTGGGTTACGCTGGCGGCTTCACCCCGAACCCGACTTACGAAGAAGTCTGCTCTGGCCTGACCGGCCATAGCGAAGTCGTGCTGGTGGTCTACGAGCCGGCAAAGGTCAGCTACGAAGCGCTGCTGAAGATGTTCTGGGAACTGCACAACCCGACCCAGGGCATGCGCCAGGGCAATGACCTCGGCACTCAGTACCGCTCGGTGATCTACGCCACCAACCCGACCCAGCTGGAAGCCGCGAAAAAGAGCGCCCAGGTGTTCCAGGTCGAACTGACCAAGGCCGGCAAGGGCATCATCACCACTGAAATCGACGAAGCGCCGACGCTCTTCTTCGCCGAGGCGTATCACCAGCAGTACCTGGCGAAAAACCCGGAAGGCTATTGCGGGATTGGCGGTACCGGCGTGACCTGCCCGATCTGACCACTGCCCGATCGTTCCCACGCTCTGCGTGGGAATGCAGCCCAGGACGCTCCGCGTCCCCTCCAGAGCCGAACGCGGAGCGTCCGTTGAGGCATTCCCACGCAGAGCGTGGGAACGATCATCGCCTTATTCGGCAATCAACCAATCCATCCGCCACCCACCCTGCGTCTGCCCAAGCTTCTCGGACAACCACGGCAGCAACTCACGCAACTCTTCCTCCAGCCCCCACGGCGGATTGGCAATGGCCAAACCGGAGCCGTTCAGGCTGTTCGGCGTATCCAGCGGATGCACCAGCAACTCTACCCGCAACAACTTCGGCGCACCGGTACCGGCCAGATCCTGATAGAAACGACGCAACGCGCGCTGATCCTTCACCGGATACCAGATCGCCGCCACGGTCTGGCGCATCCGCCCAACCGCCTCTTTCAAGGACGCCGCGCAGCGCTGCATCTCGTCGAGTTTTTCGAATGGCGGGTCGATCAACATCACCGCACGCTTCTCCGGCACCGGCAACATCGCCCGCGGCACATGCCAGCCTTCGCCAAGATGCACCTTGACCCGACGATCACCGGCCATGTTGTCCTTGAGCAACACACCGTCTTCCGGGTGCTTCTCGTTGAGCAACACCCGATCCTGCGGACGAGTCAGGCGCCGCGCCAACTCCGGCGACCCCGGGTAATAGCGCAACTGGCCATCCGGGTTCATCTCGTGCAGCACCTGCATGTAATCCGCTGTCAGGATCGGCAAATCCGGCTGATCCCACAAACGCGCAATGCCTTCCAGGTACTCACCGGTCCGGCTGGCCTGATCGCCCTGAAGGTCGTACAGACCAATACCGGCGTGAGTGTCGAGATAAGCAAACGGCTGCTCCTTGCGCGACATCAGGGCGATGAGACGGGTCAAGGTCAGGTGTTTGAACACATCGGCGTGATTGCCGGCATGGAAGGCGTGACGATAATTCATGGTTGCTCCTGCGAAGGCCGGCAAGTTTACCTTTTACTGGGCGGCAAGTCAGGGCCTCGCGGCCGAGTGGCGAACCCGCCCCGCCTCCTCCTGTAAGACTTTCGAGGTATTTGTAAGTCGCGAGCCGTTATCTGCGATATTCTTTTCCAAAAAAGAATATCGAAATAAAATACAAAACCCAACCGGCGTAAAAGCAGTTTTTTATTATTTTTTTATATGTTTTTTCATTAGGATTATGAAGATAATTGGAAACAATTAAAGATAGAAAACTAACTGAAAATAATATCAAAGAAAACGCTGGCACCAGAGCTCCAAGCCCTGAAAATTCTACCCGCCAATCCCGACCACGAGGGCCGCCGGGCAACACAAGATGCTGATTAGAAATCGCATAAATTGAAAGTGCTAAAAAAAGCAAAGAAGCACCACCAAGCAGTAGTTTCAATCGTAGTGGCGCCTCCTTCAAAATATTGAAGTTTCCTGCATCGTATATTTTAATCCTGCATGAAAGACAACGCCCCCTTCTATTCGCGACAAGCCGTCTTCATCCAACTCTCCACATTTTTTACATTGCTTTACTCTAGGCTTCATTTATCCACGATTCATCTATTCATATAGAAGGGTTGTACGGACCTTACGCGTCATCGCAGTACTTCTGGGTGTCGCGCTGACGCGCAAGTGCTGGTACGGTGCATGGGAGGGAGACTAGGTTTTTTTGGAATTAATTCCCAATCCAGCACAAGCCCCCCACTGGAATGCAGCGCCCTCTGCAGTCGCTGGAAACTGCAGAGGCCGATTAAAAAATCTCCATTTCAACCAACGCTGCGAGGCAGAACATAATCAATAGCAGGACGATTACAGACCACTGCAATACAATCAGCCTACATCTTAGTGATGAAGGTAGACTTCTTATATCGTCGGCACTGATACGACCTCGTTTAATGTAGAAATCGGGGAATGTCACAAACCCGGAGATTCCCCCTACCACCATTAATTTCCCCCACGGCCCACCGCAGCTTAGATGTGCAAGAGTTATAACGGCAGGGCTATTGTGAAAATAACCCAGCAAAACCTTCATTTTTGTATGAGCCAAGTACAGTGAAAATCCAATGCACGCGATGAGCCCTCCGAAGTCAATCAGTCCGACTGCAAGAAATAATTTATCAGCAGTGCTCAAAGTCACTTCACTGACTCATAAATTTTCTCAGCAATATTTTCACCGACTTTTTCACCCACTTGACCTGCAGAAAAGGACGCTCCTCCAGCCACCAAAATTCCACAAGCCAATACTGATAAACCTCTGCTAAGGCCACCAAGGCCCACGCAGAGCCCTCCAACTATAGGGGCAGTCAACACAATACCGGAGGCCCAGCCACCGGCAAGACCTCCAGCAAAGCTTCCCGCCTCAGTGAACTTGACTCGCTCGCAAGCTTCGGTATTTCCCGCGGAACACACATCCTGAACCTTGAGGGCAGATGCCCCACCACCAACGGCCGTCCCGACCCAGCCGCCGTACTTGAGGTATTTGGAAGCCTTGGCCACACCCTCTAGATGAGTGGCGTATCCCGGCATCTGCCCTACGCCGCCGGCTTCTGTCCAGCGATGAACCAGAGTGGGAGGAGAAAGGAACATTGCACGATTCAAATTGGGGTGGTCGGGGAAGCCGATACCTTTGCGCGTCAGGCTTGTCAGGTGAATATCGAGTGTTGCGAGCAGCTTTTGGCGTTCCGTCAGAAACGTCGATGAACTCAGATGACCATCGCGTAGGAATGAATGCTGATGCAACGCTTCGATTTTTTTCAGGGTTTCGCTAACGTTATCCAGATTATTTTTGAGAATACTTGCGCCGACGCCGATTGCGGTCGAGCCATGGCCCAAGAAAGTCTGGATGGCATCACGGTGCTGCACCATGAAATCCGCTTCTTCCGGGCTAAGCGTTTCAAGTATTTGGTTGGTCCTGGCCGCCACGTCCATGAGCAAGGCTTCTTCACGGGTGCACTGGTAGTTGTTGGGGTCGCTCAGCACGATCATCGAGCCGGCTTTGACGTCGCGCAGGTTAGGATTGAGCAGCTTGAATTTGCCCATCACCGCCGGGTCACGCAGGGTGAACAAGGAGGCTTCGAGCTGTTCGCGGGTGGTGCTCTTGGGCACGATGTAGAAGCCTGGTTCCTGGGCGTCGAGACCGGTGAACCGTGGCGCAGCAGGAGCGTTTGTCGCTGACGTAAAGCCAGATGGGTGCGGCGTCGTAATGTTGCTGGCTGTCGGCGATGGTGCGGTTGTGACTGGCTGAGTGAATGTCTTGGCAGATTTCGCGATAGGTGGGTCATTCACATAACTGCCCTCGAAGTTCGAGGGAATCAGTTGGGCTTTACAGGGGCAACCGCTGAAGCTGTCAAGTGTGCCCGCAACGCGCCTGCCGTTGTTGAGGACGTGAGAAACCCCTCCGTGGATCTGATAACTCTCATCGTTTTCACCGCAGGTGACCAAGTCTCCTTCGTAGACATGAACGAGGCCGAACAAACTGAAGCTGACATCGTCCCCACCCAGAACCGCACCACCGCAAGTGGTTTTATCGCCCGGCCCAATGTAATACCCGGTAGCCATGCCTTGATCTCCCTCTCGACTGGCCTCCCAGCCGTGGGAAGCGCGCCACTGTTAACGATGAGTTACCTCACTCGAAAATGAGCTGGGTTAGTGCAAAGTACGTGCATACACAGAGAATTCAAGGCGCCCGAGCAAAACAGGAAATGTCCCACGAGCAGTACAGAAAAAGGCCACGAAGCTGGAGATAAGGGCCAATGCCTGAAGAAAAAACGGCCCGTACCTTAAGGCTGCGAGCCGTTAGAGATTGGGAGAGTTCGCCTACGCCCCCGCTGAAGGCCGCGCCCGCAACCGCCGCCCAACCACATCCAGCACGTCACAGCCATCGCGCAACGGAATGGCGCAGAGCAAGGCAAAATCGCTGAGGATGAAGGACTCGCACTCGATCGATCCGCGCATCGACAAGTTCTCAAGCACTTGGGTAACGGCGCGGATTCTGTAGTGGGCGGCGTCGGCAAGGATGTCGAGTGGCGCGTAGGTGTCGATAAACAGGGTAGGCATGTCGGTGCAGTTGCTGGTCAATGCCATGAATCGGTTGTCAGGATGAGGGATCGGCTTTTCGTAGGGTGGATCGGGATGAACTGTTTTCATTTTTTTAACTTCTGGTAGAAGCGGGGCTACCATCGGCCTTCCTACAGGCTTGGGTGGCAGCCATACGCGGGGTAGGAATATCGAGACCAGAGAACTCGACCACGCCAAAGCGTGCCCGCGCACAGCCGCCGCAACAGATCTTACGGGGGCACGTTAGTGGCCGCAAATCAGTGTCGACGCCAAAGCGTTTCATGGTCTTAACGGGTTCCTACACCCCTCCACTGAATAGTCAGTGACCACCAAAGACTATCCATGAAACCTAAGCCCCACCAGTTCATGGAAACCGCTACGTTTTGAAGGAAACGTCCTAGGACCTTGCCCGGAAATTTCGCAAGACTGACGATGCAGCGGACTCAGATCTGAATTCGCCCCCCCAAAAAAAACGGCCCGCCTCCTGTAGGAGACGGGCCGTTTTTTGCGAAAAGTCAGAGCCTCAGCTCATCCCCATCACTTGTTCAGTCGGAAATCCGCCTCAGCCGCAGCAAAGCGCGAAAGCATGCCGGTAGTCGGCGCACCCAGCTTGCTGACCATGTAGATAGCCAGGCTGGCGAAGATGAAGCCAGGGATGATTTCGTACAGGCCCAGCAGTTCGAAGTGCTTCCAGACGATCACGGTGATCGCGCCGACCAGGATACCGGCCAGTGCGCCGTTGCGGGTCATGTCTTTCCAGATGACGGAAATCAGCACGACCGGACCGAATGCAGCACCGAAACCTGCCCAGGCGTAGCTCACCAGGCCCAGTACGCGGTTTTCCGGATTGGCCGCCATGGCGATGGCGATCAGGGCAACCAGCAGCACCATGGCGCGGCCGACCCAGACCAGTTCAACCTGGGAAGCGGTTTTACGCAGGAAGGTTTTGTAGAAGTCTTCGGTCAGGGCGCTCGAGCACACCAGCAGCTGGCAGCTCAGGGTGCTCATTACCGCAGCCAGGATAGCCGACAGCAGTACACCGGCAACCCATGGGTTGAAGAGGATTTTCGCCAGTTCGATGAACACACGCTCGTGGTTTTCGGTTACAGGACCGGCCACTTCAGGGTGCGCCGAGAAGTAAGCGATACCGAAGAAGCCTACCGCCACGGTGCCGCCCAGGCACAGGATCATCCAGGTCATGGAGATACGACGGGCATTAGCGATCGACTTCACCGAATCCGCCGCCATGAAACGCGCCAGGATGTGCGGCTGGCCGAAGTAACCCAGGCCCCAGCCCATCAGCGAGATGATGCCGATGAAGGTGGTGTTTTTCAGCATGTCGAAGTTGCTGGCGTCTTGCGCTTCGATGGCCAGGAACGTGGTGTCTACGCCACCAGTGGCCAGCAGCACGATGATCGGCGTCAGCAAAAGGGCGAAGATCATCAGCGTGGCTTGTACGGTGTCAGTCCAGCTGACCGCCAGGAAACCGCCGACGAAGGTGTAGGCAATCGTCGCCGCAGCGCCGGCCCACAGCGCTGTCTCGTAGGACATGCCGAAGGTGCTTTCGAACAAACGGGCGCCGGCCACGATGCCGGAAGCGCAGTAGATGGTGAAGAACACCAGGATCACGACGGCGGAGATGATCCGCAGCAGGCCGCTTTTGTCCTCGAAACGGCTGGAGAAGTAGTCCGGCAGGGTCAGCGCATCGCCGTTGTGCTCAGTCTGCACGCGCAGGCGGCCGGCGACGAACAACCAGTTCAGGTAAGCACCGACGATCAGGCCGATGGCGATCCAGCTTTCGGACAGACCGGACATGTAGATGGCGCCCGGCAGGCCCATCAACAACCAGCCGCTCATGTCGGATGCACCGGCGGACAACGCGGTCACGACGCTGCCCAGGCTACGGCCGCCCAGAATGTAGTCGGAAAGGTTGTTGGTGGAGCGATAGGCCATGAAGCCGATCAGCACCATTGCTGCGATGTAGATCACGAACGTGATCAGGGTTGGATTGCTTACGCTCATTTAAGTGATGCCCTGGCATTGTTTTTATGTAGCGGCGGCTGGTGAACCGTTTTCAAACGGTGACGTTTGAAAGACGATCCGGGATCCCGCGCATTTATGACCGATGTTTCCCCAGGAAAGCCATCAGCCGGCACACCGGTCTTGCGACTGGTTGCACCTTGGTGCGCGAATGCTATTCAACAAAGCAAATAAGGTGCAACCCATTTCTTGAGAATAAGTTGCACCCAGTCGGAAATTTATTTCGAACCGAGTTTTTTGCTCCTTTTCGGAGCAAGAACGAACGCCAACCAATCCAAAAAGCACCAAGGCGATGCAGCAATGGCGCAGTAGAATTTATTTCCTGACGAACTGCCGTTTATTCCAGTAAAAAAAGGGTTGCACCCGGTTGCACCTCATTCATCGCACGGCTAATCTTGGCGCCAGCTGATGCCACGCAGTCGTGGCAAACATGAGGATAAAAACATGGCTACCACCACCCTTGGGGTCAAACTCGATGACCCGACCCGCGAACGCCTCAAGGCTGCCGCGACCTCGATTGATCGCACGCCGCACTGGCTGATCAAGCAGGCAATTTTCAATTACCTGGAAAAACTCGAGGGTGGTGCAACCCTGTCCGAGCTGAGCGGTATGACCCGGGACGCTGACGAAGCGGGCGAAGTCCATGTCGACCACGCGCACCAGTGCTTCCTCGAATTCGCCGAAAGCATCCTGCCGCAATCGGTCCTGCGTGCTTCGATCACCGCGGCTTACCGTCGCCCGGAACCCGAAGTGGTGCCGATGCTGATCGAGCAGGCCCGCTTGCCGGCGCCAATGGCTGAAGCCACCAACAAACTTGCCGCCTCGATCGCGGAAAAACTGCGTAACCAGAAGAGTGCTGGCGGTCGTGCAGGAATTGTTCAGGGCCTGTTGCAGGAATTCTCCCTGTCGTCCCAGGAAGGCGTGGCGCTGATGTGCCTGGCCGAGGCGCTGCTGCGCATTCCAGACAAAGGCACCCGTGATGCCCTGATCCGCGACAAGATCAGCACCGGCAACTGGCAGCCGCACCTGGGCAACAGCCCGTCGCTGTTCGTCAACGCTGCGACCTGGGGCCTGCTGCTGACCGGCAAGCTCGTGTCCACGCACAACGAAGCCGGCCTGACTTCGTCCCTGAGCCGCATCATCGGCAAGAGCGGCGAGCCGATGATCCGCAAGGGCGTCGACATGGCCATGCGCCTGATGGGCGAGCAGTTCGTTACCGGCGAAACCATCGCCGAAGCCCTGGCCAACGCCAGCAAGTTCGAAGCCAAGGGCTTCCGCTATTCCTACGACATGCTCGGTGAAGCCGCACTGACCGAGCACGATGCGCAGAAGTACCTGGCATCGTACGAACAAGCTATCCACTCGATCGGCAAAGCGTCCCACGGTCGTGGGATTTATGAAGGCCCGGGCATTTCGATCAAGCTGTCGGCCTTGCATCCGCGTTACAGCCGCGCCCAGTACGAGCGCGTGATGGACGAGCTGTACCCGCGCCTGCTGTCGCTGACCTTGCTGGCCAAGCAATACGACATCGGCCTGAACATCGACGCCGAAGAAGCCGACCGCCTGGAGCTGTCGCTGGATTTGCTGGAGCGCCTGTGCTTCGAGCCGCAACTGACTGGCTGGAACGGCATCGGTTTCGTGATCCAGGCTTATCAGAAGCGTTGCCCGTACGTGATTGACTACGTGATCGACCTGGCTCGCCGCAGCCGTCATCGCCTGATGATCCGCCTGGTCAAAGGCGCGTACTGGGACAGCGAAATCAAGCGTGCCCAGGTCGAAGGCCTGGAAGGCTATCCGGTCTACACCCGCAAGGTGTACACCGACGTGTCCTACATCGCTTGCGCACGCAAACTGCTGTCGGTGCCGGAAGTCATCTACCCGCAGTTCGCCACGCACAACGCCCACACCTTGTCGGCCATTTATCACATCGCCGGTCAGAACTATTACCCGGGCCAGTACGAGTTCCAGTGCCTGCACGGCATGGGTGAACCGCTGTATGAACAAGTTGTAGGCAAGGTTGCCGAAGGCAAGCTGAACCGTCCGTGCCGCGTGTACGCACCGGTTGGCACTCATGAAACCCTGCTGGCCTATCTGGTCCGTCGCCTGCTGGAAAACGGCGCGAACACCTCGTTCGTCAACCGTATTGCCGACCAGTCGATTTCGATTCAGGAACTGGTGGCCGACCCGGTGGCGAGCATCGAGCAGATGGCGACCGTGGAAGGTGGTTTCGGCCTGCCGCACCCGCGCATTCCTCTGCCGCGCGATCTGTACGGTTCCGAGCGCGCCAACTCCAGCGGCATCGACATGGCCAACGAACATCGCCTGGCGTCCCTGTCCTGCGCCCTGCTGGCCACCGCGCACAACCACTGGAAAGCCGCGCCGATGCTCGGTTGCGCGTCCAGCAGCGAAACGCCTGCGCCAGTCCTGAACCCGTCCGACCTGCGTGACGTGGTCGGCCATGTGCAGGAAGCGACTGTCGAAGACGTCGACAACGCTATCCAGTGCGCCCTGAACGCCGCACCGATCTGGCAGGCCACCCCGCCGGCCGAACGCGCCGCGATCCTGGAGCGCGCTGCCGACCTGATGGAAGCCGAGATCCAGCCGCTGATGGGCCTGCTGGCTCGCGAAGCCGGCAAGACCTTTGCCAACGCCATCGCCGAAGTGCGTGAAGCCGTGGACTTCCTGCGTTATTACGCGGTACAAGCGCGCAACGACTTCACCAATGACGCCCACCGCCCTCTGGGTCCAGTGGTGTGCATCAGCCCGTGGAACTTCCCGCTGGCAATCTTCAGCGGCCAAGTGGCTGCGGCACTGGCTGCCGGTAACCCGGTATTGGCCAAGCCTGCGGAACAGACTCCGCTGGTGGCCGCTCAAGCCGTGCGCCTGCTGCTCGAAGCCGGGATTCCGCAAGGCGTGCTGCAACTGCTGCCGGGCCGTGGCGAAACCGTCGGTGCCGGCCTGGTGGGCGACGATCGCGTCAAAGGCGTGATGTTCACCGGTTCCACCGAAGTCGCGCGCCTGCTGCAACGCAACATTGCCGGTCGCCTGGACAGCCAAGGTCGCCCGATTCCGTTGATCGCCGAAACCGGTGGCCAGAACGCGATGATCGTCGACTCTTCGGCACTGACCGAACAAGTGGTGATCGATGTGGTTTCGTCGGCCTTCGACAGCGCCGGCCAGCGTTGTTCGGCCCTGCGCGTCCTGTGCCTGCAGGAAGATTCCGCCGACCGCGTCATCGAAATGCTCAAGGGTGCCATGGCTGAAAGCCGCCTCGGCAACCCTGAACGCCTGTCCGTGGACATCGGCCCGGTGATCGACGCCGAAGCCAAGGCTGGCATCGAGAAACACATCCAGGCCATGCGCGACAAAGGTCGCAGCGTGTACCAGGTAGCCATCGCCGACGCCGAAGAAGTGAAACGCGGCACCTTCGTGATGCCAACGCTGATCGAACTGGAAAGCTTCGACGAACTGCAAAGGGAGATCTTCGGCCCGGTGCTTCACGTGGTGCGCTACAAGCGCAAAGACATCGATCAACTGATCGCTCAGATCAACGCTTCCGGCTATGGTCTGACGCTGGGCGTGCACACTCGTATTGACGAGACCATCGCCAAGGTGATCGACAACGTCAATGCCGGTAACGTCTACGTGAACCGCAACATCGTTGGTGCCGTGGTCGGCGTGCAGCCATTCGGCGGCGAAGGCCTGTCGGGTACCGGCCCGAAAGCCGGTGGCCCGCTGTACCTGTACCGCCTGCTGTCGACTCGTCCTACCGATGCGATCGAACAATCCTTCGCCCGTGGCGATGCCATTGCCGCCCCGGATGTTCGTCTGCGTGACGCCATGAGCAAACCGCTGACCGCCCTGAAAACCTGGGCCGACAGCAACAAGTTCGCCGACCTGAGCACCCTGTGCGTGCAATTCGCCGCACAATCGCAAAGCGGTATCACCCGCTTGCTGGCCGGCCCGACCGGCGAGCGCAACAGCTATGCGATCCTGCCGCGCGAGCACGTGCTGTGCCTGGCGGACGTCGAAGGCGACCTGCTAACGCAACTGGCTGCAGTATTGGCTGTCGGCGGTTCGGCGGTATGGCCGGAAGCTGAGCTGACCAAGGCCTTGTTCGCCCGTCTGCCGAAAGACATTCAGGCACGCATCAAGCTGGTTTCCGACTGGAACAAGGACGAAGTGGTGATCGATGCGGTGCTGCATCACGGCCACTCCGATCAGTTGCGCGCGGTTTGCCAGCAAGTGGCCAAGCGTGCTGGCGCAATCGTCGGGGTTCAGGGCTTGTCGCAGGGTGAAACCAACATTGCGTTGGAGCGTCTGGTGATAGAGCGGGCGTTGAGCGTTAACACGGCTGCGGCGGGTGGTAATGCCAGCCTGATGACGATCGGTTAATACCTCCCCATCATGATCGTTCCCACGCTCCGCGTGGGAACGCAGCCCGGGACGCTCTGCGTCCCATCGGTGTCAGACTCGAAATCGGCAGCGCGGCTGGAACGCGGAGCGTCCCTTGAGGCATTCCCACGCAGAGCGTGGGAACGATCTTTACCTCACCTCGTTCTGCCCCTTTATCACCCTCATCAATCATCCTTTCACCCCACCCTCCCCACGCCTAGACTCGGTCCACTCCAATAAAAGGTAGGCCGCCATGTCCGAGACGTTGCTCAGTTCCCGCAATCTGGCTTTCGAGCTGTATGAAGTCCTTGATGCCGAGGGCCTGACCCAGCGTGAGCGTTTCGCCGAGCACAATCGCGAAACCTTCGATGCCGCCCTCGGCACCGCCCGCAACATCGCCGAGAAGTTCTTCGCCCCGCATAACCGCAAGGGTGACGAGAACGAGCCGCGCTATGAGGACGGCCAGGCGATTCTGATTCCGGAAGTGAAACCGGCGGTGGATGCCTTCCTCGAAGCCGGCTTCCTCAATGCCGCGCGCAGTTTCGACGCTGGTGGCATGCAGCTTCCTACACTGCTGTCCCAAGCCTGCTTCGCGCACTTTCAATCGGCCAACGCGGCGACGACCTCCTATCCGTTCCTGACCATGGGCGCGGCGAACCTGATCGAAAGTTTCGGCACGCAAGAACAGAAGCGCCGCTTCCTGCAACCGATGATCGACGGTCGCTTCTTCGGCACCATGGCCCTGACCGAACCCCACGCAGGCTCGTCGCTGTCGGATATTCGTACACGGGCCGAGCCTGCGTCCGACGGCACCTATCGCCTCAAGGGCAACAAGATCTTCATCTCCGGCGGCGATCATCCGCTGTCGGAAAACATCGTGCACATGGTCCTGGCCAAGTTGCCGGATGCACCAGCCGGCGTGAAGGGTATTTCGCTGTTCATCGTGCCCAAGTTCCTGGTCAACGATGACGGCAGTCTCGGCAAGCGCAACGACGTGCTGCTGGCCGGGCTGTTCCACAAGATGGGCTGGCGCGGCACCACGTCCACCGCGCTGAACTTCGGCGATAACGGCGAGTGCGTGGGCTATCTGGTGGGCAAGCCGCACCACGGCTTGAGCTACATGTTCCAAATGATGAACGAAGCGCGAATCGGTGTCGGCATGGGTGCGGTGATGCTCGGCTACGCCGGCTACCTGTATTCGCTGGAGTACGCCCGCGAGCGCCCGCAGGGTCGCGTTCCAGACAGCAAGGACCCGAACACCGCTCCGGTGGCGATCATCCAGCATGCCGACGTCAAACGCATGCTGTTGACGCAGAAGGCTTACGTCGAAGGATCGTTCGATCTGGGGTTGTACACCGCACGCTTGTTCGACGACACCACTACCCTTGAGACCGAAGCCGAACGCAAGCAGGCACATGAACTGCTGGATTTGCTGACGCCCATCGCCAAATCCTGGCCTTCGGAGTTTTGCCTGAAGGCCAACGAACTGGCGATCCAGATCCTCGGCGGCCACGGCTATACCCGCGAATATCCGGTCGAGCAGTACTACCGCGACAACCGTTTGAACCCGATCCACGAAGGCACTCACGGCATTCAGTCGCTGGACCTGCTGGGCCGCAAACTGGCACAGAACGGCGGCGCGGGGCTCAAGCAATTGATCCGCCTGATCGCCGAAACCGCCGAGCGCGCACAGGCCCATGAATCGCTGACCCTGTTGCGTGAACCGCTGGAGAAACTGGTGGCGCGCCTGCAAACCGTGACCATTGGCCTGCTGACGGACCTGGCCCAGGGCAAGGTCAACAGCAGCCTGGCGAACTCGGCGCTGTACCTGAAAGTGTTCGGCCACACGGTGATTGGTTGGCGCTGGCTGGAGCAGGCGATTCGCGCCGAGGAAGGGCTGGTCAAAGGGAATTTGGCGGATGTGAGTTTCTATAAAGGCAAGTTGCAGGCAGCGCGGTACTTCCTGACTTGGGAAGTGCCGGGGTGCCACCATGAGCTGGCGATTCTTGAGGCGCGGGATGATGTTTGCCTTGGGATGCAGGATGAGTGGTTCTGATCCACCCTTACCGATCGTTCCCACGCTCTGCGTGGGAATGCCTCCTGTGACGCTCTGCGTCACGATCCAAAAGGGACGCGGAGCGTCCCGGGCTGCATTCCCACGCAGAGCGTGGGAACGATCAGTTAGCGGAGCCTGAACCCACCCATCTGCCGCGCCAGATCATCCGCCAGGCGCTGCAACGTATGACAATCTTCCCGACAAGCCCTGACGTCCGCCGCCGTCGCCCGCGCCAGATCAGAAATCCCCTGCACGTTGCGATTGATCTCCTCGGTCACCGCCGACTGCTCTTCCGTCGCTGTTGCGACCTGATGGTTCATGTCGCTGATGCGCTCGACCTGCCCGGTAATCGCCGTCAACGAAGCCCCGGTGCGCTGGCTCGACTCAACCCCCGTGCCCGTCGCCGCTTGCCCGGTGTGCATCGACGACACTGCATTCTCCGCGCCCTGCTTGAGACTGCCGATCATCTGCTGGATCTCATCGGTGGAAGCCTGCGTACGTCGAGCTAAAGTGCGCACTTCATCGGCAACCACCGCGAACCCGCGCCCCATATCTCCGGCCCGCGCGGCTTCAATGGCGGCGTTGAGCGCCAGCAAGTTGGTCTGTTCGGAAATCCCGCGAATCACCGCCAGCACCTGATCGATCGACGCCACCTGATTGGCCAATTCGCCCACGGCGCTGGCGGCGACACCGATTTCGTCGGACATGCTTTCAATATGGCGGATCGAACCGCCGACCACTTCCCGCGCGTGCATTGCTTCATCCCGGGCGTTTTGCGAAGCGACTGCCGCGTTGCCGGCGTTTTGCGCAATTTCCTGCACGGTCAGGCCCATTTCGTGGACCGCGGTGGCGACCATATCGGTCATCTCCTGCTGGCGCCCGGAACGCTCTGCGGTGTTGTCCACCACCCGCGCCACCTGGCCGACTGCGGTACGCAAGCGTTCACTAGTGGTCAGCACTTCGCCGATCATCTCGCGCTGGCTATCAAGAAACCGATTGAACCCGCGAGCCAGATCGCCCAGCTCATCGGCGCGGCTGGAATCTAACCGATGGGTCAAATCTCCACCACCGCTACCGATGGCCACCAGCGCCGCTGTTACCTGACGAATCGGTCGTACCAGCCCACGGGCCAGCAACACCACCAGCAACAGGCACACCAGGGCCACCGCCAGGCCGATACCGCCGCTCATCCACATGGCGCGACGGGCTTCGGCGTAGATTTGCGACTGTGGCACTTCGGCCACAAGGGTCCAGCCGAGGTCGCGAAGAGGCAGGCTCAATGCCAGGAAATCTTCGCCGTCGCGTACAAAGCTATTATTAGTGGCAGACGCTTTGGAGGTAGAGAGCTGACCCATCACCGCCCGTGCCGCCGGCTCGCCAATCTGTTCGGCCAGGGTACGCTTGCCGCTTAGTTGCGCCTCGGGATGTACCTGGATCAAACCGTCTGAACGCACGAGATAGACCCTGCCACGCTCACCGAAGCTGAAGTTGTGAATCAGCTCGGACAGCTCTTTCATGCTCAGGCCTAACCCGGCAACGCCCACAACTTTCCCTGCCTTCTCGACTTTGAGGTCAATGAAAAGCGCCAATTCTCCGGTGGCCGTGTCGTTGTCGATATTGAGCGTGCGCGGCTGGTCGCTGTCGAGGAAGGCATAAAACCAGGCGTCTTTTGGATTGGAACGACTGAGGGTCCGGTCCAGGCCTTTTTCGTTGAAGTAATGGTTGGACGCCGTACCGACCATCAACGCGGTAAAGGCTTTGTGTTCGGCGCGCACGCCTTCAAGGTAAGTGGTAAACGTGCCGGTCTGGGCACTGTCCTCACCCGCGGCCAGCCAGTCGCGCACCATACTGTTGCTGGCGATGTCCTTGGCGGCGGTGAGGGGTTGGACAAGGATGCGCTCGATATCGTTGCGCATCGCTTCAATGCTCGACGGCAGCGCCTGCTCCACCAGATAGCTCTGGGAGAGGCGATTGACCACCAGGGTATAAACGCCAACCACGAGCAGAATGCTGACCAGCAGGGCGGTGCCCATGCTCAGGATCAACTGCCACTGAATACTGCGTCGCCAGAACTGCATGGAGCACCCCCAAAGAATAAGAGGCTGAAACACTGCAACAGCCATGCCGATTGTATACAACTAAGCCGACAATTTATTCTTTGGTTGTGCGCAAAGCCGATCAGGCCTGATTGATCGTCTTGGAGATCACTTCAACCGTGGCGCTGACTTGCTCTTGGTAACGGTCGAGTTCCTGCTTGTGCCGCTTTTGCATTTCGATCTGCTGGGAACACAGATTCATCGCCGCCAGCACCAGCAGTCGGTCACCGATCAGGGTCGGGTACTTCTTTTTGGTGTCGGCCAGGGCAGCCTTCAACATCAACGCGGCGTCCAGCAGGGTCTGTTCTTCCCCGGCCGGCGCCCTGATCGAATAGTCCTCCCCCAGGATCGAGACGACTTTTACCCCTGCGGCGCCCTGACTCATGCGCTGACCGGGCCAGCGCTGACGCGCTCAACCAGGGCCTGGATGCGGGCCACGGTGGCGCCTTGTTTCTCTTCCTGTTCCATCAGGCTCAGTTGCAGGCTTTCGTTTTCATCCTTGGCCTGGGCCAGTTCGGCGCTCAGGGCCTGGTTGGTGCCGACCAACGCCTGGTTCTGTTGCACAAGGTCGCTGACCAGTTGTTCCAATTGGCTTAGGGTTGCTTCCAACATTTTGATTTTCCGGGCATTTTCAAAGGGCGCGTACGATAAAGAAAAGTCACGGTGGATGCCAGGGTTATACAGGCGCAAGGCCTTGATTTTCCTGACCAGTAACCATTCTCGCGAACTGTAGAGACTGTGATTGGTCAATCTGGTTCCTGCACTTCGTCGACATAGCGCTTGTTTGGAAGAATCAGGAACAACCGGTTGACCCTCGAGTGCGCGGTGATCAATTACAACGCGCTGAATCAGACAGCACCTGTCATCGTTGACCTCCATCGCGAGCAAGCTCGCTTCTACAAAAAGCTTTTTGACAGCATCACATTTCAACAGGTTAGAATCGCTGGCACGCAGACTGCATGGTCAGTTTGTGCCCGCCTTTCAGCCTTCCGGAGTACTGCCTTTGAATGCGACGACCATCAACAGCCTGTTCTTGATCGGCGCGTTGCTGGTAGGTGCGAGCATTCTGGTGAGCTCACTTTCGTCCCGCCTCGGCATCCCGATTCTGGTGATCATCCTGGCCGTGGGCATGGCGGCCGGCGTCGATGGCGGCGGCATTATCTTCGACAACTACCCCACCGCTTATCTGGTCGGCAACCTGGCATTGGCGGTGATCCTGCTGGACGGCGGCCTGCGTACCCGCGTGTCGAGTTTCCGCGTGGCGTTATGGCCGGCGCTATCGCTGGCCACGGTCGGGGTGTTGATCACCACCGGCCTGACCGGCATGGCCGCGGCCTGGCTGTTCGACCTGAACCTGATCCAGGGCCTGCTGATCGGCGCCATTGTCGGCTCCACCGACGCCGCGGCGGTGTTCTCGCTGCTGGGCGGCAAAGGCCTGAACGAACGGGTGACCGCCAGCCTGGAAATCGAATCCGGCAGCAACGACCCGATGGCGGTGTTCCTCACCGTGACCCTGATCGACATGCTTGCCAGTGGCCAGACGGGCCTGCACTGGAGCTTGCTGACCCACCTGCTGCGCGAGTTCGGCATCGGCGGCGTCATCGGCCTCGGCGGTGGCTGGCTGATGCTGCAACTGGTCAACCGGATCAATCTGGCCACCGGCCTCTATCCAATCCTGGTGATTGCCGGTGGCCTGGTGGTGTTCGCCCTGACTAACGCCCTGCATGGCAGCGGCTTTCTGGCCGTGTACCTGTGCGGCCTGGTTATTGGCAACCGTCCGGTGCGCAGCCGCCACGGCATTTTGCACATGCTCGACGGCATGGCCTGGCTGGCGCAGATCGGCATGTTCCTGGTGCTGGGGCTACTGGTCACGCCCCACGACCTGTTGCCGATTGCGATACCGGCACTGGGGCTGGCGCTGTGGATGATCCTGTTTGCCCGGCCATTGTCGGTGATGGTTGGCCTGCTACCGTTCAAGGCGTTCCACGGGCGCGAGAAGGCGTTCATTTCCTGGGTTGGACTGCGCGGTGCGGTTCCGATCATTCTGGCGGTGTTCCCGCTGATGGCTGGCCTGCCCAACGCCCAGCTGTACTTCAACCTCGCCTTCTTTATCGTGCTGGTATCGCTGCTGGTGCAAGGCACAAGCCTGCCGTGGATCGCCAAGCTACTGAAGGTGACCGTGCCGCCCGAGCCTGCGCCAATCTCCCGTTCGGCCCTGGAAGTGCACGTCACCAGCGAGTGGGAACTGTTCGTTTATCGTCTCGGCGCCGAAAAATGGTGCATCGGCTCGCCCCTTCGCGAACTGAAAATGCCGGAAGGCACGCGCATCGCCGCCCTGTTTCGTGGCCAGCAACTGCTCCATCCGTCGGGTAGTACGGTGCTCGAAGTCGATGATTTGCTGTGTGTTATCGGCCATGAACACAACTTGCCGGCCCTTGGAAAACTGTTCAGCCAGGCACCGCAGCGGGGCCTCGATTTGCGCTTCTTCGGCGACTTCGTACTCGAAGGAGACGCCCAGCTGGCTGCGGTTGCCGCCCTGTACGGGTTGAAGGTCGAAGGCATCGATCCGGACATGTCGCTGGGGCACTTCATTGCCCAGAAGGTAGGGGGTGCACCCGTGGTCGGTGACCAGGTTGAATGGAACAACACCATCTGGACCGTTGCGGTCATGGAAGGGAACAAGATCGGCAAAGTGGGCGTCAGATTCCCCGAAGGAAGTCGCCCGGGTCCGGGACTCTTCCTCTAAACTCCATTCTTCGTCTCGTTTTCGATCGGTCTCTATGTCAAGCCTGCGCACCTTTTTCGTCATGGTCCTTTTGGGCCTGAGCCTCTCTATCGGTACATTACAAGCCGCCGAACCGCCCACCCGCGAATCCGTGCAGGCGAGCCTGGACAAGATCGCCGAACGCAAACTGCCGGAAGCCGATCAAAAGGCCCTGCAATCCGTCCTGCAAAGCACGCTGACACAGCT
This sequence comes from Pseudomonas sp. LBUM1649, assembly GCF_059716155.1. Classification (NCBI taxonomy): domain Bacteria; kingdom Pseudomonadati; phylum Pseudomonadota; class Gammaproteobacteria; order Pseudomonadales; family Pseudomonadaceae; genus Pseudomonas; species Pseudomonas sp. LBUM1649. Next base: position 470,728 of record NZ_CP166807.1, on the reverse strand, counting down.
CAACAACCAGCGCGATTACGAGCAGAAGCTGGTCGACCTCAAGCAGCAACTAGCCAGCGCTCCCAAACAGACCATTGAGAACCAGCGTGAACTGGCCCGCCTGAAGGCCAGCAGCGTGCTACCGGTGGCGCAACGCTTTGCCAAAGAGTCGATTCAGCAACTTGAGCAAATGCTCACCGAACGTGCGACCCACCAAAGCGATCTGCAAAAAGCCCTGGGCGACGCCAACAGCCTGATCATTACCGCCCAGACTCGCCCCGAACGCGCCCAAGCGGAAATTTCCGCCAGCCAGACGCGCATCCAGCAGATCAACAACATCCTCAAAGCCGGCAAAGACGCCGGCAAGACTCTGAGTGCCGAGCAGCGCGACCAGCTCAATGCCGAGCTCATGGCACTGAACGCCCTGATCCCGCTACGCCGCCAGGAACTGGCGAGCAACACCCAACTGCAAGACCTGGGTAACAGCCAGCATGATCTGTTATCGGAAAAATCCGATCGCCTGGATCAGGAAATTCAAGAGCTGCAGAACCTGATCAATCAGAAGCGCCTCGCGCAGTCTCAAGAAACAGTCACCCAGCAATCCATCGAAGCACAGAAGGCCGGCGGCAGCAGCCTGCTGGCCATCGAAAGCACGGCCAACCTGAAGCTCTCGGACTACCTGCTCAAAAGCACCGACCGTCTCAACGAAGTCACCCAGAAAAACCTGCAAACCAAGCAACAACTGGACAGCCTGACCCAGAGCGATTCAGCCCTGGACGAACAGATCAACGTGCTCAAGGGCAGCCTGCTGCTCTCCAAGATTCTCTACAAACAGAAACAGGCCTTGCCACGCCTCAGGGTCGACCGTGACCTGGCGGACCAGATCGCCGACATTCGCCTGTATCAATTCGAAGTCAGCCAGCAACGGGAGTTGCTCAGCAACCCGGCCACCTACGTCGACAACCTGCTGTCGTCTCAGCCGCCCGAGCAAGTCACGCCACAGCTGCGCAAAACCCTGCTGGAGTTGGCCACCACCCGTGCCGACCTGCTGGAGCGGCTGAACCGCGAACTGAGCGCGGTGCTCAACGAATCCATCACCCTGCAACTGAACCAGAAGCAACTGCTCAGTACTGCGCAAAGCCTGCGGGCGACACTCGAAGAGCAGATGTTCTGGATTCCCAGCAACAAGCCGCTGGATGTGGAGTGGATGCGTGCTGTGCCGGAACGCCTGAACCGTCAGGTCGATACCCTGCCCTGGGCCTCGAGCCTGAGTGAATTGGTCGACGGCCTGACCCAGCGCCCACTGCTGTTCCTGCCGCTGGCGTTGCTGATTGGCGCGCTGCTATGGCGACGCAAGCAGCTGTATGCCCGCCTGAACAAGGTCCACCAGGACATCGGCCATTTCAAGCGTGACAGCCAGTGGCACACGCCCCAGGCCATTTTGATGAACATCCTGCTGGCGATGCCGGTGTCGCTGGGCCTCGCCCTGTGTGGCCTGGCCCTGCAAATCGACGCCCGCGGGCAGAACGCGAGCATGGGCGCGGCATTGCTGCAAATGGCCGGGGCCTGGCTGGTGTTCTACACCGCCTACCGAATCCTTGCGCCGGGTGGCGTGGCGGAACTGCATTTCCGTTGGGAAAAACCCCAGGTGGAGTTCCTGCGCGGCTGGGTCCGTCGCCTTGGCATGGTGGTGATGGCTCTGGTCGCCGTGGTGGCGGTTGCGGAACTGCAACCGGCGGCACTGGCCGATGACGTGCTCGGCATGCCGGTGGTGCTGATCTGCTACGCCTTGATGACCTTGCTGCTCAGCCGCTTGCTGATCAGCAGCCCGACCCACGAAAACGCCTCGTTGTTCCGCAAGGTCCTGGGCATTCTGTTTACCGCACTGCCGATCGCGTTGTTCGTGGCCGTGTGTTTCGGCTACTACTACACCGCACTCAAACTCAGTGACCGGCTGATCAACACCCTTTACTTGCTGATGTTCTGGCTAGTGATTGAAGCGACCTTCGTGCGCGGGCTGAGCGTGGCGGCACGACGCCTGGCTTACCAGCGCGCCCTGGCCAAACGCCAGGCGGCGAAAGAGGCCGGCGACGGCGAAGCGGTCATCGAAGAACCGACGCTGGATATCGAGAAGGTCAATGAACAATCCCTGCGCCTGATCCGCCTGGCGCTGCTGGGCGGCTTTATCGCCGCGCTGTACTGGGTCTGGGCCGACTTGATCACGGTGTTCTCGTACCTGGACAACGTCACCCTCTACGAATACACCAGCGGCACCGGCGCCAACATGAGCATGGTGCCGATCAGCATCGGCGACATGCTGGGCGCGCTGATCATCATCGGTATTACCTTCGCCCTGGCACGCAACCTTCCGGGCCTGCTGGAAGTGTTCGTGCTGTCGAAGCTGGAACTGGCCCAGGGCAGCGCCTACGCCACCACCACGCTGCTGTCCTACGTGATTGCCGGCGTCGGTTTCGTCTCGACCCTGTCGACCCTCGGCGTGAGCTGGGACAAGTTGCAATGGCTGGTCGCGGCGCTATCGGTCGGCCTCGGCTTCGGCATGCAGGAGATCTTCGCCAACTTCATCTCCGGCATCATGATCCTGTTCGAACGCCCGGTGCGCATTGGTGACACCATCACCATCGGCAACCTGTCGGGCACGGTGAGCAAGATCCGCATCCGCGCCACCACCATCACCGACTTCGACCGCAAGGACATCATCGTCCCGAACAAGACGTTCATTACCGGTCAACTGATCAACTGGTCCCTGACCGATACCATCACCCGGGTCACCCTCAAGCTCGGGGTCGACTACGGCTCGGACCTGGACCTGGTCAAGGAACTGCTGCTCAAGGCCGCACGGGAAAACCCGCGGGTACTCAAGGAGCCCGAGCCGCACGTGTACTTCCTGAACTTCGGCGAAAGCACCCTTGACCACGAACTGCGCATGCATGTGCGCGACCTCGGCGACCGCAACCCGGTGCTTGATGAGGTCAACCGCTTCATCAACCGCGAGTTCAAGAAGCAGCGCATCAACATCTCGTTCCGCCAGATGGAGGTCTACCTCAAGAACCTCCACGGCCAGGAATACAAGATGGTGCCGATCGAGCCGGAAGCGAAAACCATCGTGCCACTGGTCGACGGCAAACCGGTGCAAGAACCGCCTCCCGCCAAACTCGACTAACCGGCCTTTCCCCAGCAGAATGCTCGGACATTCTGCTGGAGCCGGCCCTTGAAAGCCCTCGACGAACTGACCTTCGACAATCGCTTCGACCGCCTGGGCGATGCGTTTTCTGCCCACGTGCTGCCCGAGCCTATCGATAACCCGCGCCTGGTGGTCGCGAGCCCGGCTGCCATGGCGTTACTCGACCTCGACCCCGCCGTGGCCGAAACCCAAGAGTTCGCCGAGCTGTTCAGCGGCCACAAACTCTGGGCTGACGCGATCCCCAGGGCCATGGTCTATTCCGGTCACCAGTTCGGTTCCTACAATCCGCAATTGGGCGATGGTCGCGGCCTGTTGCTGGGCGAGGTGTACAACGAGGCTGGCGAGCATTGGGACCTGCACCTCAAGGGCGCCGGGCAGACGCCCTTTTCGCGCATGGGCGATGGCCGCGCGGTGCTGCGCTCCTCGATCCGCGAGTTCCTCGCCTCCGAAGCCCTGCAGGCCCTGAACATCCCGACCACCCGGGCGCTGTGCGTCATCGGCTCTGACACTCCGGTCTGGCGCGAAAAACAGGAGCGCGCGGCCATGGTCCTGCGCCTTGCACCGAGCCATGTGCGCTTCGGGCATTTCGAATATTTCTACTACACCAAACGGCCCGAGCAGCAGAAAGTACTGGGTGACCATGTCCTGGCCATGCACTTCCCGCAGTGCCTGGAACAAGCGGAACCGTACCTGGCGATGTTCCGTGAAGTGGTCGAGCGCAATGCCGAACTGATCGCCAAGTGGCAGGCCTACGGTTTCTGCCATGGTGTGATGAACACCGACAACATGTCGATCCTCGGCATTACCTTCGACTTCGGCCCATTCGCCTTCCTCGACGACTTCGACGCCAACTTCATCTGCAACCACTCCGACGACCAGGGACGCTACTCCTTCAGCAACCAGGTGCCGATCGGTCAGTGGAACCTCAGCGCCCTGGCCCAGGCCCTGACGCCGTTCATCAGCGTCGAGGCCCTGCGCGAAACCCTCGGCCTGTACCTGCCGCTGTTCCAGGCCCATTACCTGGACCTGATGCGCCGCCGCCTCGGCCTGACCACAGCCGAAGAGGACGACCAGAAATTGCTGGAGCAACTGCTTCAACTGATGCAGAACAGCGGCGTCGATTACAGCCTGTTCTTCCGACGCCTGGGTGAAGAGTCACCCGAATCGGCCGTCGGCCATTTGCGCGATGATTTCGTCGACCTCAAGGGTTTCGATGCCTGGAGCGAGCTCTACGTCGCCCGTGTGGCCCGCGAAGGCGAGGTAAATCAGGACCAGCGTCGCGCCCGGATGCATGCGGTCAACCCGCTGTACATCCTGCGCAACTACCTGGCGCAAAAGGCTATCGATGCGGCGGAAAGTGGCGACTATTCGGAAGTCCGCCGACTGCATGCAGTGCTGAGCACGCCGTTCGAGGAACAACCAGGGATGGAAAGCTACGCAGAGAGGCCGCCGGAATGGGGCAAGCATCTGGAGATCAGTTGTTCGTCGTGAGGCGGGTCAGATAAAGACATCTACCGGCACATTGAATCGCTCGGCCAACCAGCGGATCTGGCGCAGGTTGAGCTGGCGCTTGCCGCTCAGGATTTCGGAGACGACCGACTGAGGGCCGACGCCGGGCAGGTCGCTTTGAGTCAATCCATGTTCGCGCATCATGTATCCAAGCACTTCGGCACCTGTGGCTTCGGGCATAGGGTGATGTTTGTGATCCCATTCCTCAATCCAGTCACCGATGATGTCCACCAGACTCATCAGAGGATGCGACTCGTCAACTCCAGTCATCTCGAGTAACTCGTCGAGTGCCTGCACCAGCGTGTCATAGTCGTCTTCGTTTTTGGGTTTGCGTAGCAATGGCGATACAAACTCCCAGTGCTCGGCCGCGTTTTTGATCATAACGCTCATGCTCTTGCCTCCTTCCATTTACCGCGGTCATATTCGCGGTGATCCAGCACATGCTTGATGTAGATTTTTTGATGCTGATATCGAACATAGGCGATCAGCCGTAATTTGTTACCGCCAATATCGAAAACGTGAAACTCACCGACTTTGTCGGTTGCGGGAAATGAAAATTTCATTTCCGCAAAATCTCTTGGCTTGACGCGCTTTACCATTCGATACCACTGGTCCAGTGCGCTGGCCGCTTGCGGCCACTTTTCCTTGGCGTCCCAGATTCGTCTTTCGGAAAACACTCGCATGCAACATCCTTATCGCGTTTTGCTATGAATGAGTTAATCACAAAGATTTTTTATCGCAAGTTGCGATACACCTAAGCAGACCAACGGTCTCAATCCGATCCTTTTCTCAGCCTAGATTCAACGCCGGTTGCTGCATGATTGAAAATATAAGCAAACGTCTCCAACTAGGTGCTACCAGCTTCCATTTGGATATCGCTCATGACCGACCCACTCCTCATCCCCTGCCCCCACTGCAACGGCCTCAACCGCATTCCCGCCGAGCGCCTCAGCGACCATCCCAAATGCGGACGCTGCAAGGCCGAAGTCCTGCTGAATAAGCCCTTCGAACTCAAGCAAGGTGATTACGCGAGTCAGATCAAGGGCGATCTGCCGCTTTTGGTGGATGTGTGGGCAGACTGGTGCGGGCCGTGCAAGTCGTTTGCGCCGGTATTCGAGCAGGCGGCGGGACAATTGGCGGGCAAGTGTCGGCTGGCCAAGCTCGATAGCGAGGCGAACCAGCAATTGTCGGCGCAGCTGGGGATTCGCTCGATTCCGAGCTTGATTCTGTTCAAGAGCGGCCGGGAAGTTGCGCGTCAGAGCGGCGCGCTTCCTTTACCGCAGCTGATGAGCTGGTTGCGCAGCCAAGGGATTTAAACGATCGCAGCCTGTGTAGGAGCTGCCGCAGGCTGCGGTCTTTTGATCTTCAGGTGTTTTCCAGCAGGTTGTGCAACTCAACAAACTGCTGCGTCAGCTTGTGCCGCGGGTCGAGATGGATCAGCGGCGTGTTTGCCTGATGGGATTCGCGCATGCGCACCGAGCTGCCCAGGTACACCGGCAGCACTGGCAGGCCTTCGGCGATCAATTCGTCGAGGATCTTCTGGGGAAGGCTGGCGCGGGCCTGGAACTGGTTAACCACGATGCCTTCGACTTCCAGGCCTTCGTTGTGGTCATCTTTCAGTTCTTCTATTTCAGCCAGCACACCGTAAAGCGCCTGCCGGGAGAAACTGTCGCAATCAAAGGGGATCAATACACGATCAGCGGCAATTAACGCCGAAACCGCATAAAAATTCAGTGCCGGCGGCGTGTCCAGGTAGATCCGGTCGTAATCTTCATCAAGCTCTTCGAGCAATTTGCGCAGCTTGTTGATCTTGTGCTTGGCCTCAAGTTTGGGCTGCAAGTCCGCCAGCTCGGCCGTGGCGGTGATGACATGGAGGTTGTCGAACGGCGTTTCGTAGATGTCGACCTGGTTCTTCTTGGAGAAAGGCCCGGAGGACAAGGTCTGCTTGAAGAAATCGGCAATACCCATCGGGATATCGTCACCGGTGAGTCCCGTCAGGTACTGAGTGGAGTTGGCCTGGGCATCGAGATCGACCAACAGGGTGCGATAGCCCTCGCTGGCGCTGACCGCCGCCAGATTGCAGGCAATACTGGATTTGCCCACACCACCTTTCTGATTGAACACCACGCGCCGCATTGCAAAACCTCCGTGTATCAAAGAATGACCGAGTGTAGTGGTGCACGGCATGGCTACGCTACCTCGCAGATACAGGGACTACACAGTCATCAGCCTTTTCTTGCCAAAAAAACCGCAGGAGTCTCAACGAACAGAGGCGAAAGCCGACAGACGGGCGATGAAAAAACGCGAATTATTGCCAAACGTTCAGTTTTTGCGAACTGACCGGTACAACTCACTGAGCAAAACGTAACCAGTATTTGCTACACGTTCGTCGCACCGGGATAATGCGCACCACTCGGCGCCAAGCGCCACGCAGGGTGTGCCGTGCCATTGCGCCACTCACCGCGTCAGGAAGCCCGCAAGGGCGGGATTGAATGTCTGTGATCAATTTCAACATCGCCCAGTGGCGCGCTTGGGCCCCGGGGCTTGAAAGCGTGGATGACTGGCAAGCCTGGTGCCGACAACCGTTGATGTTGCCGGCCAGCGATGCCGCACCCGATGTCTCGTTCCTGCCGGCCATGCAGCGTCGGCGGCTCAGCCGTCTGGCGCGGATGGCCTTCAGTGTCGGCTGGCCATTGGCCGAAGGTCGTCAGGACCTGCCATTGGTCTTTGTTTCCCGTCACGGCGAAACCCCGCGCACCTTCGACATTCTCAGCGACCTGGCCGTCGACCAGCCGCTTTCGCCGACCCAGTTCAGCCTGTCGGTGCATAACGCGATCATCGGCCTGTGGTCGATCATGCGCGGTGAAACCAGCGAAATGACCGCCCTGGCCACCGCCGGCGACGGCCTTGAACACGGTATGCTGGAGGCTGCGGCCCTGCTGGCTGAAGGCTCACCCGCGGTATTGCTGGTGGTCACCGAAGAGCAACCGCCGCAGGCCTATTCGGCGTGGATCGACGATGTGCCCTTCCCTTATGCCGTCGGCCTGCTGATTACCCCGGGCAATGACTGGCAGTTGTCTCTGAACAGCGCTACGGATGCGTTGTCCAAAGCTCGCTGGCCGCACGCGTTGAATCTGTTGTGCACGCTGCTTGGCCCGCAAACCACCTGCCAACATGCCTGGAAAAATCGTGTATGGACCTGGCAACGCAACCCGTGACTGAAAAAAACCGCGATGCCTATTACTGGCGCCTGCTGGCCACTGCCGCGAGCTTTGCCCTGTTCGGGTTGGGCGGCCTGTGCCTGCGCCTGGTGATTTTCCCGCTGCTTGCCTGCCTGCCGGGTGATGCCCAGACCCGCCGGTTGCGGGCGCGTCAAACTGTCAGCCGCTGTTTCTGGTTTTTCGTCCGCTTCATGGCTCGCGCCGGCGTGCTGACCTACGAGATTCAAGGCGCGGAAAAACTCGGGCGGCCGGGCCAGATGATTATTGCCAATCACCCATCGCTGATCGATGTGGTGTTCCTGATCGGACTGGTTCGCCACGCCAACTGCGTGGTCAAGCAAAGCCTTTGGGATAACCCGTTCACCCGCACGCCCCTGCGTCGCACCGAATACATCAGCAACGACGGCAGCATGGACATGCTCGATGCCGCCGCCGATGCGCTGAAACAAGGCCAGACCCTGATCATCTTTCCCGAAGGCACGCGCACCCAGCCGGGCCAGGCGCCCGCCTTTCATCGGGGGGGAGCGGCAATTGCCGTGCGCGGTGCGAAAATCCTCACCCCCGTGGTAATCAGGGTCAGCCCGACCACACTGACCAAGGCCGAGCCCTGGTATCGGATCCCCAACCGCCGCGTACACTTCAGTTTCCGCGTCGGGGCCGATATAGACCCCCAGGCCTTCGCAGCGCTAGGCCCGCCCCCCCAGGCCTCGCGCAAGCTCAACGATTATTTGCATTCCTATTTCATTAAGGAGCTCGCCAAAGATGAGCGATCTGAAGACCGTTAGCCTGCTGCATGACATCAAACTGCTGATCATCGACGCCCTTGGCCTCGAAGACATCAGCGCCGAGGATATCGGCGACGATCAGACCCTGTTCGGCGAAGGCTTGGGCCTGGACTCGGTGGACGCCCTGGAACTCGGCCTGGCCATCCAGAAAAAATACGGCATCAAGATCGATGCCGACGCCAAGGACACGCGCAATCACTTCAGTAACGTGGCGAGCCTTGCGGCGTTCGTCACTGCAAAACAGGCAGCTTGAGACCGGACCATGCAAACTCGTGACGACATTTTCAACACCCTGCGCGAAGCCTTGGTCGAGCTGTTCGAACTGGACCCCGAACGGGTGAGCCTCGAATCCAACCTGTACCAGGACCTGGAAATCGACAGCATCGACGCGGTCGACCTGATCGATCACATCAAGCGCCAGACCGGCAAGAAAATCGCGGCCGAAGAATTCAAATCCGTGCGTACCGTCAGCGACGTGGTCGAGGCGGTCTACCGTCTGGTTCAACCGGCCGCATGAGTCGACTGATCGGCCTCGGCCTGCTGCTGGCGGGCTTGCTATACCCTTTTGCGGTGTATTTCGGCATGGAGCATTTCGCCCCGTGGCAGTTCGGCCTGCTGTTGGGCAGCCTGTGGCTGGCCCGCGCGCTGACCGGGAAGCGACGGCCAGGCAGTTCGTGGATGGCTGGCGTGGCCATCCTGTTCTGCCTGTTGCTGGCGCTGTTCGACAGTCCGGTGCTGCTGCGTTGGTATCCGGTATTGATCAGCGGGTTCATGCTGGGACTGTTCGGACTGAGCCTGAAGTACGGCTCGCCGATGGTCGAACGCCTGGCCCGCCTGCGCGAAGCGCACTTGCCGGTCAGGGCCATCCGCTATACCCGCCACGTGACCATCGCCTGGTGCGTATTTTTTCTGTGCAATGGGATCTGCGCTGCAGCCCTGACACTGTGGGCGCCGCTAAGCTGGTGGATGCTGTACACCGGCCTGATCTCCTACGGATTGATAGGCCTGATGTTTGCCATTGAATGGCTAATACGACAACGGGTACGAGGCCGCCCATGAACTGGATAAAACTTGAGCATCTGCTGCTCAAGGCCGAGCCGGAGCGTGCCGTGACGGCCGAACCGCAGCTTGATCACGCACAATTGCGCGAGCAGGCCCTGCGCCTGGCCGCCAGCCTGCAAACCCGGGGGGTGCGGCGCATTGCCGTGCATCTTGAAGACGCCGCCGACCTGGCGATTGCCCTGTTGGGCGCCTGGCGTGCCGGGGCCAGCGTGTTGCTGCCTGCCGACCTGCAACCGCAGACCCGCCAGCGTTGGTCCGGCGAAGTGGATTTATGGCTCACCGATCAGCCCGACGATGCACACCTGGGCGATTACCAGGATCCACCCCTTGGCGCCGCCGCCCTCGACCTTGAGGGCTGCTCGCTGAGCCTGTGCACCTCCGGCTCTAGCGGTGAGCCCAAGCGCATCGAAAAAACCCTGCGCCAACTGGCCAATGAAGTCCAGGCCCTGGAGCGGCTATGGGGCGCCGACCTGGGCTCGACTTGCATCATTGGCAGCGTCGCCACCCAGCACATCTATGGCCTGCTATTCCGGGTACTGTGGCCACTGTGCGCGGGGCGCCCGTTCGTTCGCAGACAACTGGCCTTCCCGGAAGACTTGCAGCGTGCCAGTCGCGAGCACCCGGCCTTCGCCTGGGTTGCCAGCCCGGCCTTGCTCAAGCGCATGGGCGACAACCTCGACTGGCCGGCGCTGAGCGCGGTGCGTCGGGTATTTTCTTCCGGTGGCGCGCTGCCGGCCGAGGCCGCGCAGAGCCTGCATGAGCGCCTGCACCAATGGCCCACGGAAATTTTCGGCAGTTCGGAAACCGGCGGCATAGCCTGGCGCCAGAGCCAGTCACTGTGGCAGCCCTTTGCTGGCGTCCAGTTGAGCCAGGACAACGAGGGTGCTTTGCTCATTGCCTCGCCTTACTTGCCTGACGGTCATATCGAGCACACGGCCGATGCCGCGCGAATCACGGCTGACGGCCGGTTCGAACTGCTCGGACGACTGGACCGGATCGTCAAGCTGGAAGAGAAACGGATCTCCCTGCCGATGCTGGAGCAGGCGCTGATGGCCCACGACTGGGTGGCCGAAGCGCGCCTGGGTGTCGTCCAGGAAAACCGCGCCTCGTTGGGCGCGTTGTTGGTCCTGACTGACGCGGGCCTGCATGTGCTGCGCAATCAGGGTCGACGCACACTCACGGAACAACTGCGTCAACACCTGAGCCTGCATTGTGAAGCCCTGGCCTTGCCCAGACGCTGGCGCCTGCTGCAACAACTGCCGCTGAACGCCCAGGGCAAACTGCCCCAGGCCGACGTCGAAGCCCTGCTGCTGGCACCGCGTCCCAAGACGCCGCAGGTGCTGGAACAGGTCGAAGCCAACGGTGAGTGGAGCCTGCAACTGGCCGTGCCGCCGGATCTTGCCTATTTTAGCGGGCACTTTCCAACGGCTCCGGTGTTGCCCGGTGTGGTGCAGGTGGAGTGGGCGCTGCACCTGGGCCAGCAACTGATGCACCTGCCGGAGAAATTCGCCGGTATGGAAGTGCTGAAGTTCCAGCAACTGGTGCGTCCCGGCGACGAAGTCCAGCTGCACCTGCGTTTCGACCCGACCCGCAACAAATTGTATTTTGCCTACCGCAATGAAACCGCCACCTGCTCCAGTGGGCGGATTTTGTTGGAGACGGCGCATGCATAACCCCTGCGCCATCATCCCGGTCTATAATCACGAAACCGCGATCACCACCGTGGTTGATGCGCTGCTCGCCAGCAAACTGCCGTGCATTCTGGTGGACGACGCCAGCAGCCCGGCCTGCGCCAGGGTGCTCGATCAATTGGCCCAGCGCGACAACGTGCATCTGATCCGCCTCGCCGCTAACCAGGGCAAGGGCGGTGCGGTGATGACCGGTTTTCGAGAAGCATCGCGCCTGGGTTTCAGCCACGCCTTGCAGGTGGACGCCGACGGCCAGCACGACCTGCAGGATGTGCAACGTTTTGTCGAACTCTCGCGCGCCCATCCCGAGGCCGTGATCTGCGGCTATCCGCTATTTGACGACAGCGTGCCCAAGGGTCGTTTGTACGCCCGCTACCTGACCCACGTCATGGTCTGGATCAACACCCTGTCGCTGCAGATTCGCGATTCCATGTGCGGCTATCGCCTCTATCCCTTGCTCCCGGTCCTGGCGTTGATCGAATCGGCGAAGATCGGCAAGCGCATGGACTTCGACTCGGACATCCTGGTCCGTCTGGCATGGCGCGCAACGCCGATGCAATGGCTGCAAACCAGAGTCCATTACCCGCTGGACGGTGTTTCGCATTTCCGCATGTTCCACGACAACGTGCTGATTACGAGCATGCACACCCGGTTGTTCTTCGGCATGCTGCTGCGCTCGCCGGTGATCCTCTGGCGACGGTGGCGAACATGAACGCCGACAAGCAACACTGGGCCGACCGCGAGGAGCGCGGCAGCTTCTGGCTGATGAAATTCACCGCGGTCGCCGCCAGATTGCTGGGTCGTCGACTGCTGAGCCCACTGCTTTACGGCATCGTGTTGTACTTTTTCCTGTTCGGCCGCAGCGCCCGTCATAGTGCCTGGCAGTACCAGCAACGGCTCGCCGACTGGAGCGGTCGCGACGACCTGCGCCCGAGCCATAGGCGGGTGTTCGGCCAGTTCATGGCCTTCGCCGACTCCCTGCTCGACAAGCTCGACGTGTGGAACGGCAAGCTGAGCATCGAGCAAATCGAAATCATTGACCCGGCGCTGCTGCGCAACCAGTTACGCGGCACACGCGGGCAAATGCTGGTGGGCGCACACCTGGGCAACCTCGAAGTCTGCCGCGCACTGGCGGAGATCGGCGAAAAGGTCACCATGAACGTGCTGGTGCACACCAAGCACGCCGAGCGGTTCAACCGTTTGCTGGGCGAAGCTGGTGCGACCAATCTGCGGCTGATTCAGGTCAGTGAACTGGACCCGGTAATCATGCTGCAACTGCACGAACGCCTGGAACGCGGCGAATGGCTGGCGATTGCCGGCGATCGCGTGCCGCTGCACGGCGGGCGTAGCGTGACCGTGGACTTCCTGGGTCACCCGGCAAAATTCCCGCAAGGGCCGTGGCTGCTGGCCGGACTGCTGAAATGCCCGGTCAACCTGCTGCTGTGCCTGAAGAAACCCGATGGCGATTATCGACTGACCCTCGAACCCTTCGCTGACGCGATCACCTGGAAACGCAGCGACCGTGAACAGGTCATTCATCAGTGGGCCTCTCGCTATGCCGAGCGCCTGAGTCACTATTGCCTCGAAGCGCCCCAACAATGGTTCAACTTTTACCCTTTCTGGAAGACCGATGACGACGCCAACGCTTGAGCCTGTAATCTTCGGCGAACGCCCTTTGCGCATCGACGATGTGTTGGCCCTGGCCAACCGCCACGCGCCGACTCAGTTGCAGGGCGACCCCCAGTTCCGCCAGCGCATTGCCAAAGGCGCGCAGTTCCTTGATTCCCTGCTCGACAAGGAAGGCGTGATCTACGGCGTGACCACCGGCTACGGCGATTCCTGTGTGGTGGCGGTGCCGTTGCATCACGTCGAGGCCTTGCCGCGTCATCTGTACACCTTCCACGGCTGCGGCCTGGGCAAGCTGCTTGACGCGCAGGCCACCCGTGCGGTGCTGGCGGCACGCTTGCAGTCGCTGTGCCAGGGTGTATCCGGGGTGCGCGTGGAGCTGCTGGAACGCCTGCAAGCGTTCCTTGAACACGACATCCTGCCGCTGATTCCGGAAGAAGGTTCGGTCGGCGCCAGCGGTGATCTGACGCCGCTGTCGTACGTCGCCGCCACACTGTCCGGCGAGCGTGAAGTGATGTATCGCGGCGAGCGCCGGCAAGCCGCCGATGTGCACCGCGAACTCGGCTGGCAGCCGCTGGTGCTGCGTCCCAAGGAAGCCTTGGCACTGATGAACGGCACCGCCGTGATGACCGGGCTCGCCTGCCTGGCGTACGCCCGCGCCGATTACCTGCTGCAACTGGCCACGCGCATCACCGCGCTGAACGTGGTTGCGCTGCAAGGCAACCCGGAGCATTTCGACGAGCGTCTGTTCGCCGCCAAACCGCACCCGGGGCAGATGCAAGTCGCCGCGTGGCTGCGCAAGGATCTGGCCATCGAAGCGCCGACCGCACCGCTGCATCGTCTGCAGGACCGCTACTCGCTGCGTTGCGCCCCCCACGTCCTCGGTGTGCTGGCCGACAGCCTGAACTGGCTGCGCTCGTTCATTGAAATCGAACTCAACAGCGCCAACGACAACCCGATCATCGATGCCGAGGCCGAGCGAGTGCTGCACGGCGGGCACTTCTACGGCGGGCACATCGCGTTCGCCATGGACAGCCTGAAAAACCTCGTGGCCAACGTCGCCGACCTGCTGGATCGACAACTCGCCCTGTTGGTGGATGAGCGCTACAACCACGGTTTACCCAGCAACCTGTCCGGTGCCACGGCCGACCGCGCCATGCTCAACCACGGCTTCAAGGCCGTGCAGATCGGCACCAGCGCCTGGACCGCCGAAGCGCTGAAAAACACCATGCCCGCCAGCGTTTTCTCGCGTTCCACCGAGTGCCACAACCAGGACAAGGTGAGCATGGGCACCATCGCGGCCCGTGATGCGATCCGCGTGCTGGAACTGACCGAACAGGTCGCCGCCGCCACCTTGCTGGCGGCCAATCAGGGCGTCTGGCTGCGCGCTCAGGCCGAGGATGCGCGACCGCTGCCACCGGCCCTCGCGGCCATGCATGAAGCATTGGCCAAGGATTTCCCGCCGGTCATTGAAGACCGCGCGCTGGAAGGCGAATTGCGCCTGTGCCTGCAACGTATCGCCGCACAACACTGGAGGCTGCATGCGTAGCAAGGGAGTGCTTTACACCGATACGCAAATCCTCGTGCCGTTCTTCGACGTCGACAGGATGAACGTCGTCTGGCACGGCCATTACGTCAAATACCTGGAAATCGCCCGCTGCGCCTTGCTGGACAAGATCGGCCACAACTATACAGCGATGTCCGAGTCGGGCTACGCGTGGCCGGTGATCGATCTGCAATTGCGCTACGTGCGCGGTGCGCAGTTCGGCCAGAAGCTCAACGTGCGCGCCAATCTGGTGGAATGGGAGAACAGGTTGAAGATCAATTACCTGATCAGCGACCTGGAAACCGGCGAACGCCTGACCCGTGGCGTTTCCGTACAGGTCGCCGTCGACATGAGCAATCGCGAAATGCAATTGGCCTCGCCGAAGGTGTTCACCGACGCCGTAGAGAGGGCCCTGCCATGATTTTCTGCCAGCCTCGTTCCCCTGTAGGAGCGAGCTTGCTCGCGATGGTCGTTAACGATGACGCTGGGCGCCTGACACCCCGCGGCGCTCTCAGGATTTTCGCGAGCATGCTCGCTCCTACGGTGTTCTGCGTGTTACTGGGCATTCCAGGGCTGGCCAATGCCTTCGACCTGCAACAGCTCAGCGAGCAACTGGCCAGGCCCGATGTCATCCATGGCCACTTCATCCAGGAAAAACGCCTGCGTGCCCTGCCCCAGCCACTGACCAGCAAGGGCACTTTCGTCCTGGCGAAAAATCACGGTTTGTTGTGGCTGCTGAAAACGCCGTTGCAACAGGACTACCGCATCACCACCACCGGCATTGCCCGGCGTGATGCCAGCGGCTGGCAGATGTTGCCGGGCAAGGGTGCCGGTGCCGAGCAGAACCGCTTGTTCCTCGCCGTTCTGCAAGGCGACAGCAGCGGACTGCAACGGGATTTCGAGCTGTCGCTCAGTGGCGATGCACAGAACTGGACCCTGACGTTGACGCCACGCTCGATGCTACTCAAGCAGGTGTTCAACCAGATCAACATCACCGGCGGCGAACTGGTCCACAGCATCGAGTTGCTGGAAACCCAGGGCGACAGCACGTTGTTGCGCATGCAGGACAGCACCAGCGCGCAACCGTTGAGCGACACGGAGCAACATGACTTTGCCGAGTGAACGCAGGCTGCCGTGGCTGTTCCTGATCCTGCTGCTGGCAGTGCTGGCGCTCGCCGGCTGGCAATGGCGCGACGGCGCTCCGCTGTCGGCCAACCTGATGGAACTGGTGCCCGGCACCGCGCCGGATGCGCTGGAACTGCGCGCCGAACAGCGCATGCAAGAACCGCTGAACCGCGAAATGCTGGTGCTGGTGGGCCACACCGATCGCCAGCAAGCCATTGCCATGGCGCAGACACTGGGGGATCAGTGGCAAGCCAGCGGCCTGTTCGAAAAGGTCCAATGGAACCTGCAGGCCGACCTGCCGGCCCTGCGCACGCAACTGCTGCAAGGCCGACTGGCCATGCTCGCGGCAGAAGATCGCGAGCAGTTGATCGAGCACCCCGATGCCTTTATCCAGCAACGGGTGCAGGCGCTGTTTGACCCGTTCACCGGTTTCAGCCTGGTGCCGAGCCAGGATGACTGGCTGGGCCTGACCGGGCGCATCCAGAACAGCCAGCCACAGCACGGTGCCGTGCAATTGGACCTTGGCAGTGGCGCCTTGATCGCCGAGGCCGATGGCAAGCACTGGGTGCTGTTGCGGGCGCGCACCACCGGCAATGCTTTCGATATGAACCTGCCGCTGCAGGTGGCCGACCTGCTCCAGCACAGCCGTGAGCAGGCCGCCCGGGCCGATGTGCAACTGCTCGCCGCGAGTGGTTTGTTGTACGCGGCCAACGGCCAGCGCCAGGCTTCCCGCGAGATGACCTGGGTCGGTGGCGGTGCCACCGTCGGGATCCTGTTGTTGCTGTTGCTGGCCTTCCGCCGCTGGCGTGTCCTGCTGGCGTTTGTCCCCGTGCTGGTGGGCATGCTGTTCGGCGCGGTGGCCTGCGTGGCACTGTTCGGCCACATGCATGTGATGACGCTGGTGTTGGGTTCGAGCCTGATCGGTGTCGCCGTCGATTACCCGCTGCATTACCTGTCCAAGAGCTGGAGCCTGAAACCCTGGCACAGCTGGCCGGCGCTACGCCTGACCTTGCCGGGCCTGACCCTGAGCCTGGTCACCAGCGCCATCGGCTACCTGGCCCTGGCCTGGACGCCATTCCCGGCGCTGACCCAGATTGCCGTATTCTCGGCTGCGGGTCTGCTGGGTGCCTATCTGTCCGCGGTGTGCCTGTTGCCAGCGCTGCTCAAGGGTGCCGAGCTGCGCCCGGCGCTATGGCCACTGCGGCTTTGCGAGTTTTTACTGGGACGCCGCGAAGCGCTGCTCAGGCATTTGAGCACGCCGGTATTGCTGGCGCTGCTGATCGCTTTTTGTGCCGGCGGCCTGCTGCAGCTCGAGACCCGGAACGACATCCGCCAGTGGGTGGGCGCGCCGCAGCAGTTGACTGACGAAGCGCAGACCATTGCGCGAATCACTGGCTATCAACCCACCAGCCAGTTCTTCCTGGTGCAGGCGGCCGACCAACAGCAATTGCTCGAACGCCAGAGCGCCCTGAGTGAACGTCTGGATCAGTTGGTCAACCTGGAGAAACTCCAGGGTTACCTGTCGCTCAATCAACTGGTCAGCCCGCCCAGCGAACAGCGCAAGGTGCGCGAAGCGTTGAGCAGATTGCCGGCGTTCTGGCAGCCGTTGCTCGATGTCGGCGTACCGGCACAGGCGCTGCAAGCGGAGTTGAGCCAATTGCAAGCACTGCCCGTCGAAGACATCGACAGCGCGCTGGCCGGTCCGTTGGCCGAGCCTTATCGCCTGTTGTGGCTGGGGCCGACCGCTGACGGCGTGGCGGCGATGGTCAGCTTGCAGGGCCTGAACAATCCTGCCCTGTTGCGGGTACAAGCCGAGGATTTGCCAGGCGTGCAACTGGTGGATCGACTGGGCGAGTTGAACAGCGTGTTCGCCGCCACCCAGATAAGTGCCGCCGAACTGAAACTCGCCTCCTGCGTGCTAATCGTGCTGGTGCTTATCCTGCCGTTCGGTCTTGGCGGCGCGCTGCGCATTGTGTCCCTGCCATTGCTGGCGGCATTGTGCAGCCTGGCCAGTCTCGGCTGGCTGGGGCAGCCGCTGACCCTGTTCAGTCTGTTCGGCCTGCTGCTGGTGACGGCGATCAGCGTCGACTACGCCATCCTCATGCGCGAACAGGTCGGCGGCGCCGCCGTGAGCCTGCTGGGTACCTTGCTGGCCGCACTGACCACCTGGCTGTCGTTCGGCCTGCTGGCGGTTTCGAGCACACCCGCGGTGAGCAACTTCGGCCTGTCAGTGAGCCTGGGCCTGATCTTCAGCTTCCTGCTCGCGCCCTGGGCCGGTCGCCAGGTGCATGCCGCCAGCCTCACGGAACCGACAACATGATGATTGCGCTGTTTTGGGCGATGGCCCTGGTACTGTTCGCCGTAGCGACCCGGGTCGGTCGCCATTTCGGCCTGATTCCAATCGTCAGCCAGTTGTTGCTGGCGACCCTCGGCTTGCCATTGCTGATGTACTTCTGGATCGAACCCCAATGGCAACTGAGCGGCGCGGCGCTGGTGTCACCGGCCTGGCTGAAGCATCTCTACAGCCTGAGTTTCGCGCTGCTGCTGGGCTATATCCTCAGCGATGTGATCGATCTGCAACTGGATCGCCAGAGCCTGAAAATCGCCCTGCCGAGTTTCTGCGTTCCGTTCGCCTGCGGCCTGGCCACGGCCATCTGGCTGCTGCCACCGCAACCCTGGATAAGTTCGCTGGCGGTCGGCTTGCTGTTCGCCATTACCGCGATCCCGGTGTTGTACCTGTACCTGCGGCACATCGATTACCCCCACGCCGCCACCCGGCGACTGGTGCAGACCGCGATCATCATCGACCTGGCTTGCTGGACCCTGTTCGCCTTCGCCCAGGGCAGCCTGCATCTGAGCAGCCTGCTGCTACCCTTGGCCGGCGCGTGCCTGCCCGTGCTCCTGCGGTTACTGGGCCTGCGTCAGACGTGGCTGTACAGCCTGGGCTTTTTCGTGTTGCTGGTGGTTGCTGAACACTACAAGCTCAATGCCCTGATTTTCGGCATCGGCTATGTACTGATCATGGCGGCACTCAAGGCGCCGCTGGTCCTGCCGTTGCCGGCGATCTGGATGAGCCGCCTGCAGACGTACATTGCCATTCCCCTGATACTCACGTTCGGTATCGTGCAGATCAACGTGCACAGCGCAATGGACAGCCTCGGCTGGGCGCAGCTGGCGGCCCTGTTGCTGTTGCCGATTGCCAGCAAGCTGCTGGGCAACTGGCTCGGCCTTGGCTGGGCCGGCGCCTCGTTCCAGGGCGCCAGCCGCTGGCGGGAAAGCGTGCTGCTGAATATCCGCGGCTTGAGCGAGATCGTCTTTCTCAACCTGCTACTGCAACAACAGCTCATCAGCCCGGCGCTGTACTTTGCGTTGATGCTGATGGGCCTGGTCGCGACCCTGCTGCCGGCCCTGGCCGGCATGCACCGGATCCCATTGATAGCTGCCGCCCAGGCAAGGAGCCCCCATGCCAACCGTTGAAACGCAACGTCGCCAGATCGTAGTCATCGGCGCAGGTCCGTCGGGCGCCATCGCCGCCGCACTGCTCAAGCGCAAGGGGCATGACGTACTGGTGATCGAGCGCCAGCATTTCCCGCGGTTTTCCATCGGCGAAAGCCTTTTGTCCCACTGCCTGGATTTCGTTGAAGAAGCGGGCATGCTCGACGCCGTCAATGCGGCGGGTTTCCAATTGAAAACCGGGGCCGCGTTCGCCTGGGGCGAGCGCTACAGCACCTTCGATTTCGGCGACACATTCACTCAGGGCAAGCCGACGACTTTTCAGGTCCAGCGCGCCGATTTCGACAAACTGCTGGCTGACCAGGCCGCGTTGCAAGGCGTGGAAATCCGCTATGGCGAGACCATCGTCAGCGTCGATATCGATCAGGCCAAACCGCTGCTCGGCGTACGGCGCGAAGACGGCAGCGAGTACCGCATCGAGGCTGACTTCATGCTCGACGCCAGCGGTTACGGCCGCGTCCTCCCGCGCTTGCTCGACCTTGAAGCTCCGTCGAATTTCCCGGTACGCCAGGCGGTGTTCACCCATGTCGAAGACCATATCGACAAGCCGAATTTCGATCGCACCAAGATCCTCATCACCACCCATCCTGTCCAGCGTGACATATGGTTCTGGACCATTCCGTTCAGCAATGGCCGCTGCTCGGTCGGCGTGGTGGCCGCGGCGGAACACTTCGAGGGCCGCAGCGACAACCTCGACGATTGCCTGCGCGGCTTCATTGCCGAGACCCCGAGCCTGGCCGGGGTGCTGGACAACGCGGTGTGGGACACGCCCGCACGCACCATCGGCGGTTACTCGGCCAATGTGAAAACCCTGCACGGGCCTGGTTTTGCGTTGCTGGGCAATGCGGCGGAATTCCTCGACCCGGTGTTTTCCTCCGGCGTGACCATCGCCATGCGCTCGGCGAGCATGGCTGCCGCGGTGCTGCACCGTCAGCTGCAAGGCGAGTCCGTTGACTGGCAGCGTGAGTTCGCCGAACCGCTCAAGCGCGGGGTCGATACGTTCCGCTGCTACGTCGAGGGCTGGTACGCCGGGACTTTCCAGGACGTGATTTACTACCGTGGTGGCGCTGCGGAAATCCGCCGCATGATCAGCTCGATCCTCGCCGGTTATGCCTGGGACGAGCGCAATCCATTCGTCGCCGAACCGAAACGTCGACTGCGGATGCTGTCAGAACTCTGTGCAAGGGATGCGACATGAGCTACTTGAGCAACGTGCTGCGAAAGCCCGTTGAAGGGTGTGCCTGATGATGCGTTTCCTGCTACTCGGGTGCATCCTGTTGCTGAGCGCCTGCGCCAGCCAGGCGCCGTTGCCCGAGCAGACCCCGAGCGTGGCGTTGCCGCTGCAATTGCACATCAAGCGCCTGCAAGCCGAACAACGACTGGATTGGGTACTGGTCATCCAGCGTGAAGGCCCTGCCATACGCTGGTCGATGATGGACTTGCTGGGTATTCCGCAGGCCCGTCTGAAACTGATCGATGGCCGTTGGCACGCCGATGGCCTGTTGCCGCCTAACCCGGAAGCCCGGGAGCTGTTCGCCGCGTTGCTGTTTGCGCTGACACCCAGGGATGAACTGCCTGGCAACTACCCAGAGGCGTGGCAACACGGGGCGCAACGCTCGCTACCAGAGCGCTGGGCCGTCCGTTACTCACAACCATTGAGCTTTGAATTGAACCTGCCCAAAGGCCCGAAATATCAAATCACGCCCCTGAGCGGTGATACACCATGACGGCCTACCTCAATGCCCTCGGGGTCGTCTGCGCCCTGGGCCGCGACAAGCACGAAGTCGCGCGCAACCTGTTTGCCGGCGATTGCTCCGGCATGCGCAGCGAGGCCGGTTGGGTGGCGGAACGGTCGTTGCCAGTGGGCGCGGTCCCTGGCGAACTCGTGCCGATTCCCGCAGAGCTGACCCGCCAGCGCAGCCGCAACAATCAACTGCTGATGGAGGCCGTGCTGCAAATTCGCGGCGACATCGATCAGGCCATCCAGGCCTACGGCTGCGACCGCATCGGTATCGTGCTGGGCACCAGTACTTCGGGCATCGACGAAGCCAGTCAGGGCCTGGCCCGCTATGTGCGCGAACAGCAATTCCCGGCCGAATACGATTACCAGCAACAGGAACTCGGCGCACCGGCGAATTTTCTCGCCGACTGGCTGCAATTGAGCGGCCCGGCCTATGTGATTTCCACCGCCTGCACCTCCAGCGCACGCGCATTGATGAGTGCCCAGCGCCTGCTCGACCTGGGCGTGTGCGACGTGGTGCTGTGCGGCGGTGTTGACACACTGTGCAAGCTGACCCTCAACGGGTTCTCGGCACTCGAAGCGGTGTCCGGGCAACGCTGCAATCCGTTTTCGGTGAACCGCAACGGCATCAATATCGGCGAAGCGGCCGTGTTGTTCCTGATGAGCAAACAGCCTGGCGAAAGCCAACCGATTGCCCTGCTGGGCAGTGGCGCCAGTTCCGATGCGCACCACATTTCCGCGCCGGAACCCACCGGCCGCGGCGCCCAACAGGCGATGCGCAAGGCGTTGAGCCGGGCCAGACTGCAACCTGAGCAGATCGCCTACCTGAACCTGCATGGCACCGCCACCCAACACAACGACGCCATGGAAAGCCACGCGGTGGCGGCATTGTTCCCGGCCGGCGTCCCCTGTTCTTCGACCAAACCCATGACCGGTCATACCCTTGGCGCGGCCGGCGCGCTGGAAGCCGCGTTCTGCTGGTTGAGCCTGAGTGACGACAATCGCGAGCACAGCCTGGCGCCGCATGTCTGGGACGGCCAACCCGATCCCGAACTGCCCGCCCTGAAATGGGTGACTCCCGCCGATCGCCTGGCGTCCACTGGACCTCGCTACCTGATGAGCAATTCCTTCGCCTTCGGTGGCAACAACGTCAGCCTGATTATCGGAGACGCCCCATGATTGACTGGCCGCTCGCCGAACTGCTGCCCCATGCTGGCGATATGATCCTCATCGATCAGATCCTGGCATTCGATGAAGAGCAGATTCATACCCGCCTCAGGGTCAAGCCCGACGGGCTGTTCAACCTCCCCGACGGCAGCCTGCCGGCCTGGGTCGGGATTGAGCTGATGGCCCAGAGCGTCGCGGCCTTCGCCGGTTGCCATGCGCGCCAGCGTGGCGATGCAGTGGAACTGGGCTTTTTGCTCGGTTCTCGCAAGTTCGAATGCAACGTCGACCGTTTCCCCGCCGGCACCGAGCTGACCCTGCATGGCATCCGCTCGCTGGAAGATGACAACGGCATGGGCGTGTTCGAATGCCACATCAACGCACCCGGCATTCACGCCAGCGCCCGACTGAACGTGTATCGCCCGCCTCAGGCGGCTCAATATCTCCATGAATCCGAAGGAGTCCAGTCATGACTGAATTCGTACTGGTCACCGGTTCCAGCCGTGGCATCGGCCGCGCCATCGCCCTGCGCCTGGCCCAGGCGGGGCATGACATCGTGCTGCATTGCCGCAGCGGCCTGGCGGATGCTCAAGCCGTGCAAGTCGAAATCGAGGCTCTGGGTCGCACCGCGCGCATCCTGCAATTCGATGTCTCCGACCGCGCCGGTTGCAAGGCCATTCTTGAGGCCGACGTCGAAACCCATGGCGCCTATTACGGCGTGGTGCTCAACGCCGGGCTGACGCGTGACGGTGCTTTTCCGGCGCTGAGCGAGGATGATTGGGATGTGGTGATGCGCACCAACCTGGACGGTTTCTACAACGTGCTGCACCCGTTGACGATGCCGATGATCCGTCGGCGCGCCGCCGGGCGGATTGTCTGCATCACCTCGGTGTCCGGCTTGATCGGCAATCGCGGTCAGGTCAACTACAGTGCCTCGAAGGCCGGATTGATCGGCGCCGCGAAGGCGTTGGCGATCGAGTTGGGCAAGCGCAAGATCACCGTCAACTGTGTCGCACCCGGCCTGATCGACACAGCCATGCTCGATGAAAACGTGCCGGTGGAAGAAATGATTAAGATGATCCCCGCACAACGCATGGGCACCCCTGAAGAGGTGGCCGGCGCGGTGAATTTCCTGATGTCGGCGGAAGCCTCGTACATCACCCGGCAGGTTCTGGCCGTCAATGGAGGCCTGTGCTGATGAAACGCGTTGTCGTCACCGGCATGGCCGGCATCACCTCGCTGGGCAGCGATTGGGCAACCATCGCCGGCCATTTCGCGGCCAACCGCAGCGGCATCCGTCGAATGGATGAATGGGACCGCTTCACCGAACTCAATACGCGCCTGGCCGGGCCTATCGATGACTTCAAGGTGCCCAGCCACTGGACGCGCAAACAACTGCGCAGCATGGGCCGCGTTTCACGGCTGGCCGTCGGCGCGGCGGAGCAGGCGCTGGCCGACGCCGGATTGCTCGGTGACGAATCGATCAAGGACGGGCGCATGGGCGTTGCCTGCGGCTCCTCCACCGGCAGCACCGACGAAATCAAGGCGTTCGGCAACATGCTGCTCAACTCGGTGGCCGAAGGCCTGAACGCCAATTCCTACGTGCGCATGATGCCGCACACCACGGCGGCCAACATCAGCATCTTCTTCGGCCTCACCGGCCGCCTGATCCCCACTTCCAGCGCTTGCACCAGCGGCAGCCAGGGCATCGGCTATGCCTACGAAGCCATCAAATTCGGCCGTCTGCCGCTGATGCTCGCCGGCGGTGCCGAGGAACTGTGCCCGACCGAAGCCATGGTCTTCGACGCGCTCTACGCCACCAGCCTGAAAAACAATGCCCCGCACACCACCCCGCGCCCCTACGACAAAGGGCGCGACGGCCTGGTGATCGGTGAAGGCGGCGGCATGCTGGTGCTCGAAGAACTGGAACACGCCCTGGCGCGGGGTGCCCGTATTCATGCCGAACTCGTCGGTTTCGGCAGCAATGCCGACGGCCAGCACACCACCCGCCCGGAGCAAGTCACCATGCGCCGCGCCATGGAGCTGGCCCTGGAAGACGCGGGCTTGAGCCCTGCCGACATCGGCTACGTCAACGGTCACGGCACCGCCACCGAACAGGGCGACATCGCCGAAACCCTGGCCACCAGCAGCCTGTTCGGCGAACACATGCCGATCAGTTCACAAAAGAGCTTCCTCGGCCACACCCTTGGCGCCTGTGGCGCGCTTGAGTCCTGGTTCAGCATCGAAATGATGAACAGCGATCTGTATGCACACACCCTGAACCTTGATGAAGTCGACCCGCACTGCGGCAAGCTGGACTACCTGCGTGGCGAGTTTCGGCAGATGAGTAATCAGTTTGTGATGAACAATAATTTTGCGTTTGGCGGGGTTAATACGTCGCTGATTTTCAAGCGCTGGTCGTAGGAGCTGCCGCAGGCTGCGATCTTTTGATCTTGCCTTTAAAAATCAAAAGATCGCAGCCTCGTTGGGGGGCACTTCAATCCCCTGTGGGAGCGAGCCTGCTCGCGATGGATTTCAACGATAACGCGTGTTGCCTGAATGAACGCGTTGTTCGGACGATTTTCGCGAGCAGGCTCGCTCCCACAAGGATTTCGCCTCCCGAGCGTGCGCGATGGTCTTCAGCGCTTTGGCGATAAATGCAGGATCATCTCCACCCACCTCCATGCAAGCACGCAGATATTCTGCAATGTCCTCTTCGGTCTTCAGGTATTCGGCAGAGTCCCAGCGGCTGAAGTGATCGGTCATGGCGGATCAAGGTTATCCAACACCCGATTCACCGCCAGTTCTCCCAGCATGATCGATTGCTGAATTCCCAGCAGTGTATGACCCTGCGACCCCTTCAGGTCCCTGGCGAAGTCGCTCGCCATGACATTCGCGGATGCCAGTGAAACGCAGGCGTATTCCAGCAGGGTGTGGTTGTCGATATCGGGGGCGATGATGAAGAGGGGGCTGGGTTGGTGTGGCGCGTCCGGATCGGTGTCCGGTGGATTTGGCGTATTGGTCATGATTCAGCGTCCTGAAAGTGGGGAGCCACACCGAATCGCTACTGATGAAAAGGGTGGCAGCTGTACGCAGGTTAGTAGACCGGGTTACACGAACCGGCGCGCCCTAAGGCGCCCTGCGCACAGCTACCGTCAAGGGCAGGTATGGGCATACCTGCCTATCAGGAGCGCCAATGCGCTTCGCATAACAACGGGCTACTAAACCCGATCACTGACCATCAGTGACGCGAATCAAGTTAGCGATGCCCCTCAAAGCGCACAAGCCGGCGGATTCTGGAGTAGTTGTAGGCAACGCCGCAAGGCGCTGTAGCCTCTCCGGGATAGTTCAGAAATGTCCCACGAGCAGCGGCGAAAACTCTGACCTGTAGGAGCGAGCCTGCTCGCGATGGTCGTTAACGATGACGCGGGGTTCCTGGGTGCACGCGGCGTTCGTTGGTCCATCGCGAGCATGCTCGCTCCTACAGGGACGGTGCAGCCGTCATGGCTTCAACGGCTCAACCTTCCTCGTCAACAACTCCACAAACGCCCGCGCCATCGCCGATTTCTGGTCCTTGCGCTGCACCAGCCACACCGCCGACACCGCCGCCGGATCGAGCAGCGGTCGATAGACCACGCCGTCAATGCGCATCCGCTGATAAGACGCCGGCAGCACCGACACGCCCAGGCCCGCTGCCACCAACCCAATAATGGTCATCGCCTCGCCGGCCTCTTGGGCGAAGTGCGGGCTGAAGCCGACGTCACGGGCCAGGCTGAGTAACTGCGCGTACAGGCCACTGCCGTAGCTGCGTGGGAAAAACACAAAAGGCTCAAGGGCCAGCGCTGACAGAAACAATCCTTCTTCACTGCCATTGGCCAATGGATGCTTGGTGCTGAGAACGGCGACCAATGGCTCGCGCATCAATTCTACAACACTGAGGCAGTCCGGCAGCCCGAGCGGGCGCATGATCCCGACTTCGATCGACTCATCCACCAGCGCATCGGCCACCTGGGTGCTGCTCATTTCCCGCAGGTTCAAGTGCACTGCCGGAAAACGCTGGCGAAACGAAAATATCGCCTGGGGAATCGTTGAGTTGAACGGTGCCGACGAGGTGAAGCCGATTTTCAGTTCGCCCAACTCGCCCAACTGTGCCCGCCGCGCAACATCCGCCGCCTTGTCGACCTGCGCCAACACCAACCGCGCCTCTTCCAGGAACAATCGACCGGCCTCGCTCAGCTCGACCCGACGATTGGTGCGCTCGAACAAGCGTGCGCCGACTTCCTGCTCCAGCGCCTGAATCTGCTGGCTCAGCGGCGGTTGCGAGATGCCCAGCACCTGTGCGGCGCGGCCGAAATGCAGTTCTTCGGCGACGGCGATGAAGTAACGCAGATGACGCAATTCCATGAAAACTCCATTAGGTCGTTAAAGCTATCAAACAGGTCGAACAATATATTGGATTGAATCATTAGCCAGCTATATGCTTTTTTCATTGCCTGACCGGCTGCGCTCCTCCGAGGTCCAACGTGAAAACTGCTGTCGCTCCACTCGCTCATGAAGTTCCACCCGCCGCACAGGGCGAAGTCGTTGCTGAGCTGGCACAGATCTACATCGAAAAAGGCACCCCGGCGTTCATGCGCACCGTGTTGGCGCTGTTCTGCGGCGGCTTCGCCACCTTCGCCCTGCTCTACTGCGTGCAACCGATGATGCCGCTGTTGTCCCACGAATACTCCATCAACGCGGCACAGAGCAGCCTGATCCTGTCGGTGGCCACGGGCATGCTTGCCATCGGCCTGCTGATCACCGGCCCGATCTCCGACCGTGTCGGACGTAAACCGGTGATGGTTGCAGCGCTGTTCGCCGCCGCACTGTGCACCATGGCCAGCGCGATGATGCCGAGCTGGCACGGTGTCCTGGCGATGCGTGCGCTGATTGGATTGTCATTGAGCGGTCTGGCAGCGGTTGCGATGACCTATTTGAGCGAAGAGATTCACCCGCAGCACATCGGCCTCGCCATGGGTTTGTACATCGGCGGCAATGCCATCGGCGGGATGAGCGGGCGCTTGATCACCGGCGTGCTGATCGACTTCGTCAGCTGGCACACGGCAATGCTGGTGATCGGCGGTCTGGCGCTGATTGCGGCAGCGGTGTTCTGGAAAATCCTCCCCGAATCGCGCAACTTCCGCCCCCGCTCGCTGCACCCGCGCAGCCTGGTCGACGGTTTCACCATGCACTTTCGCGACGCCGGCCTGCCGCTGCTGTTCCTCGAAGCCTTCGTGCTGATGGGTGCATTCGTCACCTTGTTCAACTACATCGGCTACCGCCTGCTGGCCGAGCCGTATCACATGGAACAGGCCTTCGTCGGATTACTCTCGGTGGTGTACCTCTCGGGTATCTACAGCTCGGCGAAAATCGGCTCGCTGGCCGACAAAATCGGCCGCCGCAAAGTGCTCTGGAGCACTATCGCGCTGATGATCGGCGGTCTCGCCCTGACGATGTTTACGCCATTGCCGCTGGTCATCATCGGCATGCTGGTCTTCACGTTCGGCTTCTTCGGTGCCCACTCGGTCGCCAGCAGCTGGATCGGCCGCCGTGCCACCAAGGCCAAGGGCCAGGCATCGTCCTTGTACCTGTTCAGCTACTACGCCGGGGGGAGCATTGCCGGTACGGCGGGCGGCGTGTTCTGGCACTTGGGCGGCTGGAATGGCATCGGTCTGTTCATTGGTGGACTGCTGGTGGTGGCATTACTGGTCGCCTTGAAGCTGGCGAAGTTGCCGCCACTGTCGGGAGCCGGCGCGACTATCTGAGCACCATCCGCGCCTCCAGCACCGCGTTGCGCTTTTCCAGGGTCAAGGATTGCAGCACAGTGCCATTGCGTTCGATGCGGTCCAGCCATGCCAGCAAGGCCTTGACGTCACCGCGCAGACTCAGGCGCAACTGATCGCCGTCGGTGTTGACCTGATGCAGTTCGAGTCCCGCCTCGGTGGCGCTTTCGCTGACGTGTAGCGACAGCGGCCGAGTGACAGGCTCGATCGTGCTGCGCGGACGCGCCAGTTGCAGTTGCGCCGCCAGTGCCAGTTGCTGATGATACTGACGCTCGGCCGTCGCCAGACGCTGCTGCGTCGGTTGCCAGACCAGGCTGAATGCCGCGATGCCAAAGGCAAGCGCCCCCGACATCAGCAACAGCCGTCGTTCGCGCAGCGACAGACGTTGCCAGCGCTGCAGCAGCGCCGGCCATGTGATCAACCCGTTCAGCTTCATGCGCCTTGCTCCAGGGTCAGGGTCGCCTGCACCCGATCGCCTTCCTTGCTCGCACTGTCGAGTCGCACAGGCAAACCTTGCTGACGGCCACGTTCACGCAATAACTCCAGTTCGGTAAAACTATTGGCGGTCAGCCGGACTTTCCAACCATCGCTTTCGCGAAATTCAATGCGCTGGACATCGACATTGCTGGCGCCGATGACTTGCTCGACGAGTTTGACCAGCCCGGCGATATGGCCGTCCTGGGGGGCCGAATTTTGGTTTTGCAACGCCTTGAGTTGTAACGCCAGGTCAACGATGCGGGTCTGGTCCGGATAAAGCGCCTTGAATTGCTGCTCGTTGAGGTTGTAGAGCTGACGGGTCTGGCTTTGGACAAAGCCGATCCGTGCCTCGCTGGCGCCCCAGTCGAGCAGCAACAGCGCCAGCACGACCAGCCCGCCGAGACGCCAGGGCAGCCGCTTTCGCGGCGCAGCGAAATCACCGTGCAACAGGTTGATTGCCTGTCCGGGCAGCGAGGTCAGCCACTGATCGATATCAGTGAAGTCCTGACGCTCGTCGCGCCACTGAACGTCCATGGGCAAGCCTGGCTTGAGCGCCACCAAACCGTCATCCGACAAGGTCAGGCGAGCAGGCAAGCCGCCACCGAGCAACCAGCGGCCAAACCACCAGATACCGAGCGCCTGGTCACGAGGCAACACATCGGCATCGACAAACACAGATCGCACTTCAATACCCACTTCGGCCAGCAGCGCGAGCACAGCAGCAAATCGTTCGCGGTCGATCACCATCACCGGATAGCGACCTTGTGAATCGCGCGTACCGGTGCTCAGGTGCAGCTTTTCCAGCGCTTCGCTCAACTGCTCTTCGACGGCGAAGGCGATGGCCTGGGCATCAGGCTGGCGCCTGGACGGCCATGGATCGCTGAGCAACCAACTGCACAGTTCCATGGGCAACAGCACATCGACCGCCTGCCCAGCCAGTGCCTGTGCAGCTTGATCCAAGGGCAAGCGCTGCCTTTTGCCGGTCGACGTCCATAGGCAACAAGGCCAGGCGAGCGTGGGTAAGGCCAAGCCTTCGGCTGTCAGGTAAAGCCAGGTTTTCATTGCTGTATCTCGCTTGCATTCGAGGGTAGAACACGCCGTTGCAGGATGTTCAACTGACGCGTCTTTGGGTCGCGTTCGACATCGGTGGCCAGCCGCAGATGACCCTGCCCCTGGGTCACGTGAACGGTGATCCGGTACCAGCGGCTGTCAACGCCCAGGCCATGGCTGCTCAAGCCCAAGCCGGATAACAGCGGGTCCTGAGTAAAGGCTTGAACGCTTGGCCAGCCTGCCGCGGAACGCTGGCGTACCAGGGCTTCGGCCGTTGTGCGCTCGACACCGTCGAGCGTGCGCAATACCAGCGCCGGCGCCGTGTTGATGTTCGTCGCAGCCTCTACCGGTAACAGTGCGACCCAGGGCGCCAGGCGACGCAACAGCTCAGCGTCGACACCGGGAAGCAGTCGCAGCTGGCTGAGCTCGCGCAGCGCCCCCACTTGCTCCAGTTGCAACGACGGCAGTTCGAGCAGCGCCAGCAAACGCGTCCAGCGATTGAGCGTGACTTGATCGATCTGGCCCTGAATCAACAGGGCATTGAGGTTGAAACGCCCGGCCAGGTCCTCGATATCGACGCGTATCTGTGCGTCTTCAACGGCGAAAGCGCTGGACGGGTCAACAATCGGCTCGCTGTCTTTTTGCTGAGCCATGAGCAACGCCAGGCCCCAGGTTTCCCCGGCCACACCGAGTTGCCGCAGGTGCATCTGCTGTAACTGTTGCCCAGTGCTTTGCAGCAATGCGCGATGGCTGCGTAGCATGCCGCCGATGATTAACAGCGCCAGGCTCATGACCAGCAACACACTGATCAACGCAACGCCACGTTGACCTGCCCTCATGGCAGTGCCCCCGGCAATAACAGCACCCGGCGGATCGCCTCGAAACGCCCTGCCGACATTTGCATTTCCACCGCCAGGGGCGCCTTCAGGTTCTGCCCGGACGGCCAATCACCACGCCAACCGACCTGACTGTCGTACAGACGCCAGCGCACGTCTCGAACATCGTCGAGCAGTTTTTGCCGCTGCACGTTCCGGGCCCCTTCTGCCCGGCTGTCGCGCCATAGGACGCCGTTGTCGAGTCGATAGGTCAGCAGCTGTCGTTCACTGCGCGGCAAGTCCAGCGGATTACGCCAATTGCTGCGCAACAGCTGCAACTGCGACGGGTCAGGCACGACAGGCTGCTGCGCGATGTGCAGCAGGTCGCGCTCAATCACTGCCACGGCGCGTTGCAGGTTTCTGAGTTCTCGTTCGTGGCTCAGGGTGCCCTGCTGCACGCGCACCACACCGTCGAACAGCGTCCAGCTGGCCAGACCCAGCAAGGCGAAAATCGCAATGGCAATGACCAGTTCCAGCAGGGTGAATCCGCCTTGCTCATTCATGACGATTGGCTATCCAGCCACTGGCGCGGAACAGGGTATGGTCCCGACCGGCAAGGCCGACCTCGACCTCGACCGGCAACCCATGCGGATCGCTCGCCTCACCGACGGATTGACGCACAACCCAGTCGCGATCCCCCATGCTCACCACCCGTTGTGGCTGTGCAATTACGGGGAACGATTGCAGGCGCAACTCGTTCAGCTGGTTGTCTGCCACCCAGGCCGCGAGAAGGCGCTCCTCGGCAGCGCCTGCCTGCCTCACCACGTACTGGCTGGCGGACAGCACCGCCGTCGCCAGGGTCGCGAAAATCGCCAGGGCCACCATGACTTCAAGTAAGGTGAATCCCCCCATTCGAGGCATGAACGACGGCTCAGTCATCGATCATGACCTCACCGATGCCATCGCTGGTCAGGGTCGCCCAGATCCTGTCTTTGCCAGCGACTGTCAGTGTGAAGCTGCTGGTTTCATCGCTGCTGTACAGCAGAATCTGCGGATGACCGGCGTCAGCGCCCAGCCTCATGGAATACCCCTCCTGCTCAAGGCTCAGTCGCAAGCTCTCGGGCCATCGATAGAAAGCTGCCAACGGCTCCCAGCCAGAGTCATCGAGGCGCATTGACCGGTACCCTTCGACGCTCAGCCGCAGACCGTACTCCCGGCCCTCGAGCACTGCCTGTTCCCGCAGTTGGCGGATGACGCCAGCCAGGGCACCCGCTTCCTGCCTGGCTTGCTGTGCCGGGTTAACGCCAGTGGCAAGACTCACCATGCCCACCAGAACGCCGATCAAGACGATCACAATCATCATTTCCAGCAAGGTAAATCCCCGACAGCGGCGCGGCATGCTTCAACCACCCCAATTGCCGATTTCCGCCGCGTGCCCTTCGCCACCCGCTACGCCATCGGACCCGAGGGAATACAAGTCGTAGCCGCCATCGACCGATTTAACGCCAGGATTGAGGTACTGATAGGGCGTGCCCCACGGATCAACGGGCAAGCTTTTCAGGTAACCCTGAGGGTTCCAGCTCCTCGCCGCCGGCATCCCGGAAGGACGATTGCTCAAGGCCTCCAGCCCTTGTTGCGTGGAGGGATAGTGGAAGTTGTCGAGGCGATACATTTCCAGGGCGGTGCCAATGGCCTGGAGATCGACTTTGGCGGCGGTGACTTTGGCCTGGTCGGGACGGCTCATGAACTGCGGCACCACGATTGCCCCCAGGATGCCGATGATGACCACGACCACCATGATCTCTATCAGGGTAAAACCGTGCTGGGAAGTTCTGTGACGTAAAGCGTTCATGGGTCAATTCACCAATTGATTGAGGCTGAGAATCGGAAGCAGAATGGCCAGGACAATCAGCAGCACGACGCCGCCCATCAACACGAGCATGGCCGGCTCGAACAGGCTCACCACCAGGGCAATACGTGCCGCCAGGCTGCTTTCCTGTTGTTCGGCGGCGCGGGCCAGCATGCGATCGAGTTCGCCCGCACGCTCGCCACTGGCGATCATGTGCAGCATCATCGGCGGGATGTCGCCGCTCAGTTCCAGGCCATGGCTCAGGGTTCCACCTTCGCGGACCGAGCGGGCGACATCGGTCATCCGTGCACGGATGGTCAGGTTGCCGATCACGGCAGCGGCGATTTCCAGTGCGTCGACCAAGGGCACGGCGCTTTTGCCGAGGATGGCCAGGGTGCTGGCAAATCGTGCGGCTTCCATCGCTCGAAGCACGTCGCCAAAGACCGGCAAGTTCAACGCCAGGCGATGCCAGCGCAGGCGCCAGACCCGTTGGCGCAAGCTCCAGCGCCAGAGGGCGATCAGCAGCGCCAGCGCGACGATCAACAGCAGGCCATGGTTGCGCAACCCGTCACTGGTAGCGATCAACGCCCGAGTCAACCACGGCAACGGTTGGCCGCTTTCGACGAAAATCTTCACCACGTCCGGCACCACGTAACCGAGCAGAAAACCGACGATGACCACGCTGGCCAACATCAGGATCAAGGGGTACACCAGCGCCATCTGGATTTTTTGCCGTGAGGCCTGGCGAGCCTGGGTATACGCAGCCAATTGCTCCAGCACATGGCCAAGATGGCCGGAACGTTCGCCGGCGGCCACGGTGGCGCGGAACAGTTCAGGGAAGGCCTTGGGAAACTGCGCCAACGCAGCGGCCAAGGCATGACCTTCCATGACCCGGCTCCTGACCGCTGACAGCAAACTGGCAACCCGGCGCTTGACACTCTGTTTCGCTACGGCCTCAAGGGA
Source organism: Pseudomonas sp. LBUM1649 (assembly GCF_059716155.1). Taxonomy (NCBI): domain Bacteria; kingdom Pseudomonadati; phylum Pseudomonadota; class Gammaproteobacteria; order Pseudomonadales; family Pseudomonadaceae; genus Pseudomonas; species Pseudomonas sp. LBUM1649. The sequence goes on along the minus strand of NZ_CP166807.1, from coordinate 437,591 downwards.
CTCCTCCAAGGGCAAACCAGCCTGAACCAGGGTGGACAACTGCAGCGTCAGCAGTGCCAGGTCGGCGGCACTCAATCGCCCTGCGCTGCCGGGCTTGTTTGCGCCTCCACCGACCCGGATTTCCTTCATGTCGCGCGGCCACAACCCGCGCTCACGCAACAGTTGCCGCGCATGACGGGGGTTTTCGGCCTCCAGCCGCCCCTTGCAACGGCGGCCCTGAACGTCATCGGCCCGGTAATCGAATGTCGGCATAACCTAGTCCTCCCGAGTCACGCGCAGCAGCTCGTCGAGACTGGTCAGCCCGTCCAGCACCCGTTGGCGGCCATCTTGGAACAAACTGCGCGACATCTGGCGTGCCTCGTTGGCCAAGGCCTGTTCACTGGCTCCCTGGTGAATCAGCGCTGCCAGTGCCGGTGTTACGCTGATCAGTTCATAGATGCCGACGCGCCCGCGATAACCGTGCTGACACTGCTCACACCCCACGGCCCGGAACAGCTGCAGCGGTGCGGCGCCAAGCCCCAGACGCTGGCAAGCAGTCGCATCCGCGCTGTAGGGCGCCTTGCAATGAGGGCATAACGTACGCAGTAATCTCTGGGCTAGAACACCCACCAGCGACGATGCCAACAGGTAGGTATCGACACCCATGTCCGCCAGGCGCGTCACCGCACCGACCGCACTGTTGGTGTGCAGCGTCGAGAGCACCAGGTGACCGGTCAGGGAAGCCTGGACGGAAATTTCAGCGGTCTCGCGGTCACGGATTTCGCCGACCATCACCACGTCCGGATCCTGGCGCAGGATCGCTCGCAACCCTCGGGCAAAGGTCATGTCCACTTTCGGGTTGACCGGCATCTGCCCCACGCCCGGCAGGTGGTATTCGATGGGATCTTCGACCGTGAGGATATTGCGGGTCTGGTCGTTCAGACTACTGAGCGCGGCGTACAGGCTGGTGGTCTTGCCTGAGCCGGTAGGCCCGGTCACCAGCAGAATGCCGTGCGGTTTGCCCAGCAGGTGGCGCAGGTCCCGGAGTATGTCCTGCGGCATGCCCAGGCGCGACAATTCAAGACGTCCGGCCTGCTTGTCGAGCAAGCGCAGTACCACCCGTTCGCCGTGTGCCGAGGGCAGGGTCGAGACCCGCACATCGACTTCATGCCCGGCCAGACGCAGGGCCATCCGACCGTCCTGAGGCACGCGTTTTTCAGCGATATCCAGGCGCGCCATGACCTTGATGCGCGACACCAGCAGCGTCGCCAATTCACGTCGAGGCCGGAGCATTTCACGCAATTGCCCGTCGACCCGCATGCGCACAGACAGATACTGCTCAAAGGTTTCCAGATGCACGTCCGAGGCGTGCTCGCGCATGGCCTCACTGAGTAACGCATTGATCAAACGGATGATCGGTGCATCGCCCTGCTGCTCCAGCAAATCGGCGGTTTGCGGCACCTTGTCCACCAGGCTGAGCAGATCCAGCTCTTCGTCCAGCCCTTGGGCAACCTGCTCCGCGGCACTCTGGCCTTCGCGGTAGGCGGCTGCCAGGCGTGTCGCAAAAATCTCGGGTTCCAGCACCCGCAGCGGCAGCTCGCGAGCGCATGCCCGGCGAGCTTCCGCCAGGGCGGTGAGCGGCGTATCGGCACGCACTGCAAGGCTCGACTCGCCGCCTTCGCACTCCAGCAGCACGCCGAAACGACGGGCAAAACCGAAGGGCAGTGGCTGGCAACCATCGATCGAACGGGTCATGGCGTTTGCGGCGTCGGCTTGCGCAGGTCGAATACGGGTGCATCGGAAACCGGTTCGAACAGCTGACGCGAATCAGCCGGCAACAGCAACGAGTTGTTATCCCGCGCCCCCGACTGGCTCAAGTCACGCAGCGCGTTGTAACGCTGCTGGCTGATGCCGCTCAGGTCTTCCTTGCTGCGCACGATCGTGGGCCGCAAGAACACCATGAGATTGCTTTTGCTCTGGGTGTCCCGGCTCCAGCGAAACAATGCGCCCAGATAAGGAATATCACGCAGTAACGGCACCCCGCTTTTCTGGGTTCTGACGCTGTCTCTGATCAAACCGCCAATGACGATGATTTCACCATCGTCTGCCAGGATGGTGCTCTTGAGGGCGCGCTTGTTGGTGATCAGGTCCGAAGAGTCGATGCCCGATACCGAGGGTGCGATGTCCGACACTTCCTGTTCGACCTCCAGCCGCAGCGTCGAGCCTTCGTTGATGTAAGGCTTGATCTTCAGGCTGATGCCCACGTCCTTGCGTTCGACTGTGGTGAACGGATTGTCCGCACCGTTGCTGTTTGTGGCGTAGGAGCCGGTCTTGAACGGGACGTTCTGGCCGACGATGATGTGCGCTTCCTGATTGTCCAGCGTCAACAGGCTTGGCGTAGAGAGCAGGTTGCTGTGAGTGTTGCTGGCCAAGGCCGAAATCAATGCGCCAAAGCGATCACTGCCCAGGCGCAACAGCGCGCCTTCGGGTGCGGACTTTTTCTCGTCGAAATCCAGGCCGCCGACAATCGGGATATCGGTGCCGGGGAAGTTGATGAACCCTTTCGCATCCCCCGTACTAATGCCCCATTGCACGCCTACCGCTTCAGCGATGTCCCCGGAAATCTCGACAATGGCGGCATGGATCAGCACCTGGGCGCGTGGCTGGTCCAACTGGCGCACAATGCTTTCGATGGTCCTGACCTGCTCCGGCTCGGCGATCAGCACCAGCGCATTCTGGCTTTCGTCGGCCTTGATCATGAAGGCAGTGCCTGGCGCTGCGTCCTTGCTGCCGCCAAGGGCTGGAGCGGCTTTTCGGCCTTGCCCCATGCTTTCCAGAATCTCGGCCAACTGCTTGGCGTCGCTGTGACGCAAGCGGATCACCCGGGCGTTGTCCGGGGTCGCCGTGGCAGGAATATCGAGACCGCGCGCCAGCTCGACCAAGCGTTGGCGAACGGCTGCCGGGCCGATCAGGATCAGACGATTGGTTCTGCTATCGGCCAATACCTGGATCGCGCTCTCGGCAGTGCGCTTGCCCAGGGAGGCTTCCATTACAGGAGCCACGTCACTGGCCCGGGCGTGGCGCAACTGCACCACGGCGTGCATATTGCTTTGCCCGGAGTCCAGTTGGCGGATGACCTGGACGATGCGTTGCGCATTGGCTGCCGTCTCCGTGACCACCACCGCATTGGCCGACACGGACGGCCCGACATAGCCGTTGGCCGAGACCAATGGCCGGACCAGCCCAGCGATGTCGGCGGCACTGCTATTGTTCAGCTCGATCACCCGGGTGACAAATTGCGAGGGCGTAGCGTTTTTTGCAGGGCTGGTGCCGGCGCGAGTCCTGGCTTCGGTCACTGGCGTGATCAGGATCCGGTCACCCTCATCGATCACCGTGAAGTTGTGGGCGTCGAGCACCCCGTAGAACAAGCGGCGCACGCCTTCGCGATCAAGGGCTTGCTGAGACATTACCGTGATGCGTCCGGAGACCCTGGGATCAAGCACCACGGTGGTCCCCAGAATGCCGGAGATTTCTTCAACGATGTCGCGCAGCTCGGCGTTGTTCATCGCCAACTGCCACTTTTCCTGCGCAGCCTGCAACGCGCCCGGCGAAGCCAGACTCGCCAGCACGATAAGGAAAAGCATGGAGCGCAAGGCCTGCGCGCCAATGAAACTGTTCATGATGTTGATCACTCTGACAGCCCGGAAACCGGGCGTAGATAACGCGGAGCAATAGCAGGAGCCTGTGTGTCGCCTGGCGACTCAAGCCTGCGCAGGAAACGCGCAGCAGACGGTTGCAGCGTTAATCGCTCTTCCCGCCCCTTGTTCCACAGCACCACCTGAGTGGCCTCGACGCGACGCAGCACGCTGCCACCGGGCAAACGTTCGCCCACCTGGTACATACGCGAGCCTTGCGCATCGGCGAGCAATGCTCTGGACAAACCGCTGTTCAGGACAAAACTGGCCTTCAAGGTCAGCGGCTCGGCACTGGCAAGCAACGAGGCTCCTTCCGTCAGGCCCAGCACCGACGCCACCGCAGTAGCATCCAGCGGTACATGGACGGGAACAGAGGTTGGCGCCACCACTGGCAGCGGCGGCGAGACGAGTCGCTCACGGAAGAGCCACTCCTGCCAGATCAGCAGCACGGCATAACCCACCGGCAAGACCAGCAGGCCAAAACGGCTCATCACCTTCCACGAATTCTTCACGAGCGGTTAACTCGAGCCGCTCGATAAAACGATTGCCGCATCAACATAAAGACATTCGCCGCAGTATCCGGTGGCCGCAGACTTTGTGCATGATCGAAACCGTCATTTGCAACTCGATAAAAAAAGTGAACCTTCAGGCAACCTTCACAGGTCACCTGAAGTACTGCGAGGGACTTAGAGTTTGTTCCAGGCCATGTGCCAATGCTCACCGATGCCAGGTTCAAAACCATTGGCAGACGGGCTGTACTGCTTGCAATAACCGGACTCCGGGAATGGCTTGCACTCAAAGACTTCATTGGTCTTCGGCTGCAGTACCTTGGTACCGGCGGTGTACTCGCTGAGGCCTTGCGGGAACACGAAGTCGTAGTCGGCGCCCGCGCCTTCACCGGCCAACTGGGTCACCTGAGTATCCTGGCGAGTGGTCCGGCCATCCAGAGTCGTGCCGACCAGCGTCAGGGTGTGCTTGCCGGGGTTGCTGCGAACATCCATGGCCAACCAGGTCGGGCCGCTGTCCACTTGTGCGGAAGTGGAACCGACCGGCTTGTTGCTCTCATCGAACAGCGTCGCTTCGACGTTCATCTTGCGATTGGACAGGATGCTGAAATCGATCTTGGCCAAGCCTTTGTCCAACACATACTCAGCTTGCTGGGCAGCCACCGACAGACGAGCCGCGGCATCTTCCTGCACGTTCAACTGCACTTCGTAGCGCGTCACGCCGCTGTCTTTTTGCGCGTACACGCTGTTGTTGCCCTTGACCGGCTCGATCGTCCCGCTTTCATCACGAACGCCCGCACGGACGAGGGTGTGAGCCTTGTTGATGGCTTCTGCCAACTTGAACGACCAGTTGTTTGGCGAGCCTTCCTCGGCACTATTGATGGAGATTTCAACGCTGTAGTCCGGGTTCTCGCCATTGGCGGAGAATGCCCGGGCCTTGACCTTGTCACCGACCAGCAACGAGGTCGACGGCGCGATGCTGCCTACGGAGGACCAACCGCCCGGAAGCTCCGGCTCGGCAATGATGTTCACATCCGCCACGTTATAGAACGCTGCAGCGGTATCACCGACCGACCAGATCGCCAGGATGACATGCTGGCCGGATTTGTCCGCGGGGATGTTGCAGTTGTGTTTGGCACCGGACTCGGGCTTCTGGTTGCCGCCGTCGATGGTGCAGAACGCCGTGCTTTCGAACGTGGCACGCTTGAGTGCTTCATTCGGATTCCAACCGTTGCGGGTGATGAAATACTCATGCTTGGTGGCTGGATGCACAGCCGTGTAGCGCCACTGGAAATCGATGTTGCGATCCTTGATTTCCGTCATATGCCAACGGGTGGCCGATTGGGCGTCCAGAGCGGAGAACAACGAGTGACCGCCACTCGGGATCTTGCCATCGACCGGCCCTTGCTCAGGCGCGCCGCCAGCACCGGCCGGAAAACCCTTGAAGGTTTCACCGACACTTTGAGGTTCGTATTGGGCGCCACCGCACTGGGTATTCAAGCCTTTCTGGCAGGCCAGTGCGCGCGAAGGCGGCACTTCCAGATAGCCATGCGCGGAAACACTTTGTGACGCCAACATTGCCGATAACAGGATCATTGAAGAAGTGCAGGCGGCCAGCGCACTTCCTTTGTAGTAAATATTTTTCATCCAATAAATTCCAGACTGCTTATCGAAAATCAAGGCGTGTATTGCAGACGCCGTTAATTGCAATTCTGCTCACCACGGGGAGAGCACTGGCCGGCAAATTTACTTGGATGAAAGAGCTTTATATGTAGGAAAAATCTCTACTTACATGAGGTTTTTACGATCTGATCCTTTATCCGAAACAGAATGAAAAAAATCTTACAAGAGGCAACACTTGAACTAGAGATGAAAACTAAAGGTATAAAAAAACCCGTCCGGCACCAGTCCGGACGGGTTTTACACAACTTGAACGCAGTTATTCGTGATACTGCGCCGACAACTCATGCACCGCGCGCAGGAAGGCGCCAGCGTGCTCCGGATCGACTTCCGGGGTGATGCCATGGCCGAGGTTGAACACGTGGCCGCTGCCTTTGCCGTAGCTGGCCAGAATACGCCCGACTTCAGCGCGAATGGCTTGCGGTTTGGCGTAGAGCACGGTCGGGTCCATGTTGCCTTGCAAGGCAACCTTGTCGCCGACACGTGCTCGGGCGTTGCCGATGTCGCAAGTCCAGTCCAGACCGAGCGCATCAGCGCCAGCGTCGGCAATGCTTTCCAGCCACAGGCCACCATTCTTGGTAAACAGGATGACCGGCACCTTGCGGCCTTCGTGCTCGCGGATCAGGCCGCTGACGATCTTGCGCATGTAGGCCAGGGAAAACTCCTGGTACGCCGCCGCCGACAGGTTGCCGCCCCAGGTGTCGAAGATCTGCACCGCTTGCGCGCCGGCCATGATCTGGCCGTTCAGGTAGCTGGTGACCGACTGCGCGAGCTTGTCGAGCAGCAGGTGCATGGCCTGTGGGTTGTCGTAGAGCATGGCTTTGGTCTTGCGGAAATCTTTCGACGAGCCGCCTTCGACCATGTAGGTGGCCAGGGTCCACGGGCTGCCGGAGAAACCGATCAGCGGCACGCGGCCGTTCAGTTCACGGCGAATGGTGCTGACCGCGTCCATTACGTAACCCAGGTCTTTCTGCGGATCGGGAATCGGCAGGGCTTCGATGTCGGCCAGGGTGCTGACGACTTTCTTGAAGCGCGGACCTTCGCCGGTTTCGAAGTACAGGCCTTGGCCCATGGCATCGGGGATGGTCAGGATGTCGGAGAAGAGGATCGCCGCGTCCAGCTGCGGATAGCGGTCGAGCGGCTGCATCGTGACTTCGCAAGCGAACGCCGGGTTCATGCACAGGCTCATGAAATCGCCGGCCTTGGCACGGCTGGCGCGGTATTCAGGCAGGTAGCGACCGGCCTGACGCATCATCCACACGGGGGTGACGTCTACGGGTTGCTTGAGCAGGGCGCGCAGGAAACGGTCGTTCTTCAGGGCAGTCATGTCGGCATCCGGAAAAAAAGTGCGGGCATTTTCTCAGAGCCGGGCGCAAAAGGCACGGCAAGCGCCGCACCTTTTGTCTATCGGGTCAATTTGTCGCAACGAATACACTGATTTCAGCAGTACACAGAAACAACTGTGGGAGCGAGCCTGCTCGCGAAGAGGCCGGCATATCCAACAAAGATGTTGGCTGACAGTCCGCTTTCGCGAGCAGGCTCGCTCCCACAGGTTTACTGCATTTCAGCTCGGGATCGCGTTTAGACGCCCAGGTAATCCAGGATCCCTTCAGCCGCATTACGGCCTTCGAAGATCGCCGTCACCACCAGGTCGGAACCGCGAACCATATCGCCACCGGCGAAGATTTTCGGGTTGCTGGTCTGGTGCTTGTACTGACCTTGTTCCGGGGCGACAACGCGGCCCTGACTGTCGGTCTGGATCTCGAACTGCTCGAACCACGGCGCCGGACTCGGACGGAAACCGAAAGCGATGACCACGGCGTCGGCCGGGATGATCTCTTCGGAGCCCGGGATCGGCTCGGGGCTGCGACGGCCACGGGCGTCCGGTTCGCCGAGACGGGTCTCGACCACTTTCACGCCTTCGACCTTGTCTTCGCCAACGATGGCGATCGGCTGGCGGTTGTAGAGGAATTTCACGCCTTCTTCCTTGGCGTTCTTCACCTCTTTGCGCGAGCCCGGCATGTTCGCTTCGTCACGACGATAGGCGCAGGTCACCGATTTGGCGCCCTGGCGGATCGATGTACGGTTGCAGTCCATCGCCGTGTCGCCGCCGCCGAGTACCACGACCTTCTTGCCTTTCATGTCGACGAAATCTTCCGGCGACTTTTCAAAGCCCAGGTTGCGGTTGACGTTGGCGATCAGGAAGTCCAGCGCGTCGTACACGCCCGGCAGGTCTTCACCGGCGAAACCGCCCTTCATGTAGGTGTAGGTGCCCATGCCCATGAACACTGCATCATATTCTTCGAGCAACTGTTCCATGGTCACGTCCTTGCCCACCTCGGTATTGAGGCGGAACTGGATGCCCATGCCGCTGAAGACTTCGCGGCGATTGCTCAGCACGGTCTTTTCCAGCTTGAACTCGGGGATGCCGAAGGTCAGCAGGCCGCCGATTTCCGGGTTCTTGTCGAACACCACCGGGGTCACGCCGCCGCGTACCAGCACGTCGGCACAACCAAGGCCCGCCGGGCCCGCACCGATGATCGCGACACGCTTGCCGGTCGGCTTGACCTTGGACATGTCCGGGCGCCAGCCCATGGCAAACGCGGTGTCGGTGATGTACTTCTCCACCGAACCGATGGTCACCGCGCCGAAGCCGTCGTTAAGGGTGCAGGCACCCTCGCACAGACGGTCCTGCGGGCACACCCGGCCGCAGACTTCCGGCAGGGTGTTGGTCTGGTGCGACAGCTCGGCGGCGGCGAGGATGTTGCCCTCGGCCACCAGTTTCAGCCAGTTGGGAATGAAGTTGTGCACCGGGCACTTCCATTCGCAATACGGGTTACCGCAACCCAGGCAGCGGTGGGCCTGGTCGGCCGACTGCTGGGGTTTGAACGGTTCGTAGATTTCCACGAACTCTTTCTTGCGTTGACGCAACAGTTTCTTCTTCGGATCCTTGCGCCCGACCTCGATGAACTGGAAGTCATTATTCAGACGTTCAGCCATTTTAAAACCTCATCAAACTCTTCAGGCGCATATCACTGCGGGTTGGCACGGGTGCTGGAAAGCAACGATTTCAGGTTGGCAGCCTTGGGCTTGACCAGCCAGAAACGACGCACGTAATCGTCGAGATTCTCGGCGAGTTCACGACCCCACTCGCTGTCGGTTTCCTCGACGTACTCGTTCAGCACGCGTTGCAAATGGCTACGGTAGGCTTCCATCGCCTCGCCGCTGATCCGCTGGATTTCCACCAGTTCGTGGTTGACCCGGTCAACGAAGGTGTTGTCCTGGTCGAGCACGTAGGCGAAACCGCCGGTCATGCCAGAGCCAAAGTTGTAACCGGTCTTGCCCAGGACGCAGACGAAACCACCGGTCATGTACTCGCAGCAGTGATCGCCAGTGCCTTCCACGACGGTGTGGGCACCGGAGTTACGCACGGCGAAACGCTCACCCGCGGTACCGGCGGCGAACAGCTTGCCGCCGGTGGCGCCGTACAGGCAGGTGTTGCCGATGATGGCACTGTCCTGGGTCTTGTAGATGCTGCCCTTGGGCGGAACGATCACCAGCTTGCCGCCGGTCATGCCCTTGCCGACGTAGTCGTTGGCGTCGCCTTCCAGGTACATGTTCAAGCCACCGGCGTTCCACACACCGAAGCTCTGGCCGGCCGTGCCTTTGAAGCGGAACGTGATCGGCGCGTTGGCCATGCCCTGGTTGCCGTGCTTGCGCGCGATGTCACCGGAGATCCGCGCGCCGATGGAACGGTCGCAGTTGCAGATATCCAGGGCGAATTCGGCGCCGCTCTTGTCGTTGATCGCCGAGGTGGCCATGTCGACCATTTTCTCGGCCAGCAGGCCCTTGTCGAACGGCGGGTTACGCTCCACACCGCAGAACTGAGGCTTGTCCGCCGGCACATGATCGCTGCCCAGCAACGGAGTCAGGTCGAGGTGTTGCTGCTTGGCGGTCTGGCCTTCGAGGACTTCCAGCAGATCGGTACGACCGATCAGCTCTTCGAGGGAACGCACGCCCAGCTTGGCCAGCCACTCACGGGTTTCTTCGGCGACATAGGTGAAGAAGTTCACCACCATGTCGACGGTACCGATGTAGTGATCCTTGCGCAGTTTCTCGTTCTGGGTCGCGACGCCGGTGGCGCAGTTGTTCAGGTGGCAGATGCGCAGGTATTTGCAGCCCAGGGCGATCATCGGCGCGGTGCCGAAGCCGAAGCTTTCAGCGCCGAGGATGGCCGCCTTGATCACGTCGAGGCCGGTTTTCAGGCCGCCGTCGGTCTGCACCCGGACTTTGCCGCGCAGGTCGTTGCCACGCAGGGTCTGGTGGGTTTCGGCTAGGCCGAGTTCCCACGGAGCGCCCGCGTATTTGATCGAGGTCAGCGGCGATGCACCGGTGCCGCCGTCGTAGCCGGAGATGGTGATCAAGTCCGCGTAGGCCTTGGCCACACCGGCGGCGATAGTGCCGACGCCCGCTTCTGCTACCAGCTTCACCGAGACCAGCGCCTTCGGGTTAACCTGTTTCAGGTCGAAAATCAGCTGCGACAAGTCTTCGATCGAATAGATGTCGTGGTGCGGTGGTGGCGAAATCAGGGTCACGCCCGGCACTGCGTAACGCAGCTTGGCGATCAGACCGTTGACCTTGCCCCCCGGCAGTTGACCACCTTCGCCCGGCTTGGCGCCTTGAGCGACCTTGATCTGCAGCACTTCAGCGTTGACCAGGTATTCCGGGGTCACACCGAAACGGCCGGTTGCCACCTGCTTGATTTTCGAGCTCTTGATGGTGCCGTAGCGCGCCGGGTCTTCGCCGCCTTCACCGGAGTTGGAACGCGCACCGAGGCGGTTCATGGCTTCGGCCAGGGCTTCGTGAGCTTCCGGCGACAGGGCGCCCAGCGAGATACCGGCGGAGTCGAAGCGCTTGAGCACCGATTCCAGCGGTTCGATTTCGCTGATGTCCAGCGGCGTGTCCAGGGTTTTGACTTTCAGCAGGTCACGGATCATCGACACCGGGCGGTTGTCCACCAGCGAGGTGTATTCCTTGAACTTGCTGTAGTCGCCCTGCTGCACAGCGGCTTGCAGGGTGTTGACCACGTCCGGGTTGTAGGCGTGATATTCGCCGCCGTGGACGAACTTCAGCAGGCCGCCTTGCTGGATCGGCTTGCGCGGACTCCAGGCTTCGGTAGCCAGGGCTTTCTGCTCGGCTTCGATGTCGACGAAACGCGCGCCCTTGATGCGGCTAGGCACGCCCTTGAAACTCAGGTTGCAGACTTCCTCGGACAGGCCGATCGCTTCGAACAGTTGTGCACCGCGGTATGAGGTGATGGTCGAGATACCCATCTTCGACAGGATCTTCAGCAGGCCTTTGGTGATGCCTTTACGGTAGTTCTTGAACACCTCGTAGAGGTCGCCCAGCACTTCACCGGTACGGATCAGGTCGCCCAACACTTCATAGGCCAGGAACGGATAAACGGCAGAGGCACCGAAACCGATCAACACGGCGAAGTGATGCGGATCGCGAGCGGTCGCGGTTTCCACCAGGATGTTGGAGTCGCAACGCAGGCCCTTCTCGGTCAAGCGGTGGTGTACCGCGCCGGTGGCCAAGGAGGCGTGGATCGGCAACTTGCCAGGGGCAATGTGACGGTCACTCAGTACGATCTGCGTACGACCGGCGCGAACGGCTTCTTCTGCCTGATCGGCAACGTTACGGATCGCCGCTTCCAGGCCGATGCTTTCGTCGTAGTTGAGGTCGATTTTCTGGCGTTCGAAGCCCGGACGATCGAGGTTCATCAGCGAGCGCCACTTGGCCGGGGAAATGACCGGCGAGCTGAGGATCACGCGCGAAGCGTGTTCCGGCGACTCCTGGAAGATGTTGCGCTCGGCACCGAGGCAGATCTCCAGAGACATGACGATAGCTTCACGCAGCGGGTCGATCGGCGGGTTGGTGACCTGCGCGAACTGCTGGCGGAAATAGTCGTACGGCGTGCGCACGCGCTGCGACAGCACGGCCATCGGCGTATCGTCGCCCATCGAGCCCACGGCTTCGTAGCCCTGCTCGCCGAGCGGACGCAGCACCTGATCGCGCTCTTCGAACGTGACCTGGTACATCTTCATGTACTGCTTGAGCTGATCGACGTCGTAGAACGCCGAACCGTGGTCGTTGTCTTCCATGGTCGCCTGGATGCGCAGGGCATTCTTGCGCAGCCATTGCTTGTACGGATGACGGGACTTCAAGCGGTTGTCGATGGCATCGGTGTCGAGGATCTGACCGGTTTCGGTGTCCACGGCAAATATCTGGCCCGGGCCAACGCGGCCCTTGGCGATCACGTCTTCAGGCTGGTAGTTCCAGACGCCGATTTCCGAAGCCAGGGTGATGAAACCGTTCTTGGTGGTGACCCAGCGCGCCGGACGCAGACCGTTACGGTCGAGCAGGCACACCGCGTAGCGACCGTCGGTCATTACTACGCCGGCCGGGCCGTCCCACGGTTCCATGTGCATCGAGTTGTATTCGTAGAACGCGCGCAGGTCCGGGTCCATGGTCTCGACGTTCTGCCACGCAGGCGGAATGATCATCCGCACGCCACGGAACAGGTCGATGCCACCGGTGACCATCAACTCGAGCATGTTGTCCATGCTCGAGGAGTCGGAACCGACGCGGTTGACCAGCGGGCCGAGTTCTTCCAGGTCCATCAGATCGTTGGTGAACTTGGTGCGACGGGCCACGGCCCAGTTGCGGTTGCCGGTGATGGTGTTGATCTCGCCGTTGTGCGCCAGGAAGCGGAACGGTTGAGCCAGCGGCCATTTCGGCAGGGTGTTGGTGGAGAAGCGCTGGTGGAACACGCAAATCGAGGTTTGCAGGCGCTCATCGCTCAGATCCGGATAGAAGGCGGTCAGATCCGCCGGCATCATCAGGCCTTTGTAAATGATGGTCTTGTGCGAAAAGCTGCAGACGTAGTGGTCGGTGTCGGCGGCGTTGGCCACCGAGGAGCGACGACGGGAGGTGAACAGCTTGACGGCCATGTCCTGGTCGCTCAGGCCTTCACCGCCGATGAACACCTGCTCGATCTGTGGCAGGCGCTCAAGGGCCAGGCGGCCGAGAACGCTGGTATCGATCGGCACTTTGCGCCAACCGGCCAACTGCAGGCCGGCAGCCAGGATCTCGCGGTTCATGTTCTCGCGAGCGGCCTGGGCTTTGACTGGGTCCTGGTTGAAGAAGACCATGCCCACCGCATATTGCTTGGGCATTTCGACGCCGAAGGTTTCCTGGGCGATGGCTCGCAGGAACGCGTCCGGCTTTTGAATCAGCAGACCGCAACCGTCACCGGTCTTGCCGTCGGCATTAATCCCACCGCGGTGGGTCATGCAGGTCAGGGCCTCGATGGCCGTTTGCAAAAGGGTATGACTGGGTTCGCCCTGCATATGGGCTATCAGGCCGAAACCGCAGTTATCCTTGAATTCATCTGGTTGGTACAGACCTGCTTTCATAGACACTTTCTCACCAGGCTGCTTCTCGCGAAGCAAATTTCTTTTCAATTCAACCACTTACCAACCGCGCCGAACGTACGCCAGCTTTGCGGGGGCAAAAGGGAGGTCATTGTACACACCGACACAGAGGCTCACAAATTTGACGACGAAATGTCGCAAATCTATGTCGCATTTGTGAAAGGTTTAAAGCGATCTGCTGTGCTAGTCAAAACTTTTTTTTAATTCTGACCGCAACGACTCAAAGACTACTGTGACGCAGACACCACAAGGCACGCAGCCTGGAAGGTTGCGCGCACTTGTAGAAATTTTGAGGTGCTTGGAGAGGCGGCCTGGGTAAGGCCACCGAATCTTCAGCGAGTTGTTGCCAGTTCCTGTTGGACGCTGGCGACAGTGCGAGGCCAAGGTTTACCAGCCTGAACCTTCGCTGGCAAGGCCTTGATGGCGGAAACGGCTGCATCACGATTGGCGAAGTTGCCGTAGGTGATCACGTAGAGCGGCTTGCCGTTGAGGACTTTCTTGAAATAACGGTACTCGCCGCCCTGCTCCTTGACGAAGTTTTGTGCGGCCGTTTCGGAGCTGGTGCCGAGGATCTGCACCACGTAGTTACCCGGCGCCTGACCTGCATACCAGGTGCCACCGGCAGCCTTGGCGACGGTCGCTGGTTTCTCGGCTGGCTTGGCGGCAACGGCGGCTGGCTTGGCTGGTGCTGGAGCCGGCTTGGCAGCCGGAGCAGGCGCTGGCTTGGCGGTAGCGACCTGGGTCGGCGCTGGAGTCGGGTTGGCTGTTGGCGTCGGCGCAGGACCGGCCGGAACGCCGGCTGGCGGTGCAGTCGTGGTCACGGTCGGCGGTGTCGCGCTGGAACCCTCGACCGGCACCCCGTCATCGCCCTCGGTAATGCCGCCCGCCGCTTCGGCCAATGGAGCCCGCATGACCGGTTGCGAATTGCCGACCAACGGCAATGGCGTTGGCTGCGTGTTGCCGGCGAATTCGACGGCCGGAGCGCCGCCCGGTTGTGGCGAGCCCTGGCCGAGCGGCAGTTGCGCCTGTTCGTTGGCAGGCGCACCCGTGGTCGGTGCCTTGCTGCGACCGGGCATCAACCAGGCGGCGGCTACCGCGACCACAACGACGGCGGAAATCGCCAATACGTGTTTCTTCGGCATATTGAACCCCATACTTGGACGCTTCACCGCTGAGCGGCTGGCAATCATGGCTTCGATCATTGCATCGCGGGCAACCTGGTTGATGTTGCCAGGCCAACCCTCGGAGCTTTCGTGAATATCAGAGATCTGATTTGCAGTGAAAAGTTCGATACCCCGGCCGGCGCCTTCGAGCCGCTGATCCAGATATTCGCGGGTTTCCTCTTCGGTGTAAGGCTGCAGCTCGATGACGTGGAAGCGTTCTTCCTCGAGTTGCAAAGCCTCAAGCTGAGCGATCATCGACGACTCGCCGAACAGAAACACATGCGGACGGCCTTCCGGCGCACCAGCGGCCAGAGCCATCAAGGCTTCCAGCGCGGACTCGTCGAGCTGCTCGGCGTCATCGACCAGCAGATAGACTTCCTGCCCAGTGAGAGCAAGCTGCACCACCTGCTTCAGGATTGCACCGATCTCGGCCTGGGCAACGTCCAGTGCCTGGGCGACCTGGCGCAACACGCCAGCCGAATCACCCGCACCTTGGGCGGAAACCACCAGGCTCTGCACGGTTTGCTTGTTGGTGCTGGCCACCAGGGCCTGACGCAGCAGGGTCTTGCCACTGCCATGCGGACCTGTGACCACCAACAGCAACTGGCTGTACCGCGCCAGATGGTGCAACTGCCCCAGCACCGGCTTGCGCTGGGCAGGGAAAAATTTGAAGCCAGGGACCCGCGGAGCAAAAGGGTCATGATTCAACTGGTAGTGGCCGAGGAAAGCCTCGTCGGCATGCAAACTAGTCATCGCGTTCTTATTAACCTTTAAGCTGAGCCAGGGCGCGGTAATCCGCTCCCAGCGTGGCCTGTAGAACCTCTTTCGGATAATCGTCGGTCACTACCGCTTCGCCCATGTGGCGCAGCAGCACCAGGCGCAAACGACCGTCGATCACTTTTTTATCAATTGCCATGTGTTCGAGGAAATCGGCTGCCGTCATTTCTTCAGGCGGAATAACCGGCAGACCGGCGCGCTGGAATAGGCGAATGCCGCGGTCGCGATCCTGTTCGCTGATCCAGCCCAGGCGCGCGGACATTTCCAAAGCCATCACGGTGCCAGCAGCGACCGCTTCACCATGTAGCCATACACCGTAGCCCATGTGGGTTTCGATGGCGTGACCAAAGGTATGGCCCAGGTTGAGCGTGGCACGCACACCGGTCTCTTTTTCGTCCGCGCCGACTACCGCGGCCTTGGCAGCACACGAGCGCTCGATGGCATAGGTCAGGGCTTGCTGATCCAGATTGCGCAGGCGGTCGACGTTGTCTTCGAGCCAAGTCAGGAACGGCTCATCGCAGATCAGCCCGTACTTGATGACTTCGGCCAGGCCGGCGGACAGCTCCCGGGGCGGCAGGGTATTGAGGGAAGTGGTGTCAATCAGCACGACGTTCGGCTGATAGAAGGCGCCGACCATGTTCTTGCCCAGCGGATGGTTAATCCCGGTCTTGCCACCCACCGAAGAGTCGACCTGCGACAGCAGCGTGGTCGGAACCTGGATGAAATCGACACCACGCTGGTAGCAGGCAGCCGCGAAACCGGCCATGTCGCCAATCACGCCGCCACCCAGGGCGATCACCGTGGTGCGCCGATCATGCCGCGCGGTCAGCAGACCGTCGAAAATCAGCTGCAGGGTTTCCCAGGTCTTGAAGGCCTCACCGTCGGGCAGCACCACGGAAATCACCGAGAACTGCGCAAGGCTGCGGGTCAGACGTTCGAGATAGAGGGGCGCGACGGTTTCATTGGAAATGATTGCCACTTGCCGTCCGCGAATATGCGGGGCCAGCAGCTCAGGCTGGTCCAACAAACCTTCGCCAATATGAATCGGGTAGCTGCGCTCGCCTAGATCGACCTTGAGTGTCTGCATGTGTCCCCACAGTGAAGATGGAATCAGGCAACCTGCCTTGAGTTAACGAATGTCTACGGCCATTGATGGTGTGACGCCGCTCGGTGGCCGCTCGCCACAGCGGTCATGGCAGGACGTCGAGGATAGCGCATTTCGCGCGGCGCTTTAACGGGGCGGCAATTGCTGCAGACGCTCCAGGATATCGAGCACTACCATTCGCGGCGGTCGTTCATCCGTTTCCACCACCAGATCGGCGATTTCCCGATAAAGGGGGTCCCGGATCGCCAGCAGATCCCTGAGGGTCTTGGCCGGATCAGCTGTGCGCAACAATGGCCGATTGCGGTCACGGGACGTGCGGCCGACCTGTTGCTCGACGGAGGCATGCAGATAGACCACCCGTCCGCCGGCACGCAGGGCCCGCCGATTGGCTTCGCGCATGACCGCGCCACCGCCGGTGGCCAGCACCACACCGTCGTAATCGCACAGCTCGGCAATCATTGCCTGCTCGCGCTCACGAAAGCCCGGTTCGCCTTCCTTGTCGAAGATCCATGGGATATTGGCGCCCGTGCGTAATTCAATTTCCTTATCGGAATCTTTGAATGGCAAGCGCAGCTCTTTGGCCAGCAACCGGCCGATGGTGCTTTTTCCAGCCCCCATCGGTCCTACAAGTATCAAATTTCGCACAGAATCAACGACTCACAGCAATCGCCTGGTTATTCATGATACGCGGTGTGAGAAACACCAACAGCTCGGATTTTTTCTCCGAAACCACGTCACGCCGGAAAAGGCGGCCAAGATACGGCACATCGCCAAGAAATGGCACCTTATCTACAACCTTGCTCTGAGTATTTGAGAAAACACCACCAATGACGATGGTCTCGCCATCGTTGACCAAGACCTTGGCATTGACTTCGTTTTTCTTGATCGGCGGTACATCCTGGACCTTGTTCAGGTAGTCCGGCTCGTCCTTGGTGACTTTTACCTCCATGATGATCCGGTTGTCCGGCGTGATCTGCGGCGTCACTTCCAACGACAGCGAAGCCTCTTTGAACGAGACCGAAGTAGCGCCGCTGGAGCTGGCTTCCTGATAGGGAATCTCGGTGCCCTTGAGGATCTTTGCGGTTTCCTTGTCGGAAGTGACCACCTTGGGTTGCGAGACGATTTCGCCATTGCCGGTCTTTTCCATGGCCGTCAATTCAAGGTCCAGCAAGACGTTGTCGGTAATGAAGGCAATGCCTATTCCCGAGGTGTTGTTGGCGACCCCCAGGTCGACGAACGGCGAACTGGTGCTGCCGCCGTCGCTGGTGCCGTTACCGACTCCCGAGGCATTCCAGTTGCCTCTATTCTGTATCGAGCCACCCCAGCGCACGCCGAGGCTCTTGTCGTAGTCGACGTTGGCTTCGACGATGCGCGCCTCGATCATCACCTGACGCACCGGAATATCCAGTTGCGCAACGATTCGCCGCAGTTCGTCGAGCCGGTCCTGGGTCTGGTAGGCAATGATGTTGTTGGTGCGCTCATCGACGGTGATTGACCCCCGTTCGTCGGCTTTCGCCTCGGCACTGGTCACCGACTGAAACAGTTTGGCGATATCGGCCGCCTTTGCGTAATTGACCTGCAACAGTTCCCGACGCAGCGGCGCAAGGTCGGCAATCTGCTTCTGCGACTCCAGCTCCTGGCGTTCACGGGCGGCAATTTCATCGGCCGGGGCGACGAGCAGCACATTACCCACCTTGCGCTTGTCCAGGCCCTTGGTTTTCAGCACCAGGTCCAGCGCCTGGTCCCAGGGTACATTTTGCAGGCGCAGGGTAATGCCCCCCTGCACCGTGTCACTGGCGACCAGATTGAGGTTGGTGAAATCGGCGATCAGTTGCAGCACCGAGCGCACGTCGATGTCCTGGAAATTCAGCGAGAGCTTTTCACCGCTGTAGGCATAGCGGTCCGCGTTGCGCTTTTGCAGGTCGTCGACAGTCATTGGGCGGATGCTGACGGTCAGCTTGTTGTCGGTCTGGTAGGTCGAATAATCGAAGGCACCGCTGGGTTCGATGGTGATCGTCGCCCTGTCGCCCGTGGCACTGGCATTGACGAACTGCACCGGCGTGGCGAAATCCTTGACGTCCAGGCGCACGCGCAATGCTTCGGGCAATCGGGTTTTGGCGAAACCGAGAATGATCTTGCCTTCGCGCTCCTGAATATCTGGCGCAATGGACGGATCCGACAAGTCGATCACGACATTGCCTTCCCCCTGGGTACCACGTTGGAAATCCACCGCACGAATGGCCTTGCCTGCCGGCGCAGCCGCGCGCGCCGGAGCCGGGACCGAAACGGCGGCAGCGGCCGCTCGCGGTGCCGTGCTTTTGCCACCCTGCCCGACAATCACAAACAGGTTATTTCCTTCGACCCGGGTGTCGTAAGGGCTCAACTGGGTCAGATTGATGATCAGCCGCGCACGATCCTTGGCCTCCACCACGGTCGCACTGCGGGCATTGCCACTGCCCAGGTCGCGAGTCTTGCTCGCCAGGTGGCTGACGACACCGGGCAGGTCCAGTGCAATCCTGGCCGGAGATTGCGTCGTGTAGCCACGGGGTGTCGGCGGTGGCTCGTCGAACACCAGCTTCAACTCGACGCGGTCTCCCGGCAACGCGGCGACATCCAGCGTCTTGAGGTTGGCCGCTTGTACCATCGGCGACAGCAACGCTATCCATAGCGATACTCCGAGGGTGGAGAAAATCCTGTTCATTGTTCGAGTTCCACTATGAATGCTCTTTCAAAGGAAGGGTCCGCGGCCGCTCCAGCCAGGCACCTTCGCCGTCGGGAACGATTTCGACCACATCGACTTGCGAGCCACTGATGGCGACTATCCGGCCATCGTTACGCCCCAAGTAATCACCGACTTTCAGCCGATGCACCCCACCGGCGCCGCGCAGCAACGCAAAGGCGCCTGCCGCATTGGAGATTGTGCCGACCATTTCAAACTGCTCGATATTGAAACCCTCGAGGTACTGCTTGACCCGGCCGGGATCAGGCTTGACATTGCGCGCGCCCTGCCTGTGCGCCAGATCGACTTTGGCCTGCCGGGAAAACGGGCTGCGCAAGTTGGCGGCGTTATAGGTGAATGTCGGGTAAGACCGGAATGTCGGCGTTGGTTCAATCTTGCCCGGCGCCCGCAGGCGCATTTCGTTCATGTAGGCGTCCAGGTCGCTGAAATCATCGCCGCCACCACAACCTGCCAAGACGGCGACCAATACCACTGTCGAACAACCACGAAGCGGGCTCATCAATGCAGCCCCTTGTCGTTGTAGCGGTAGGTCTTGGCCAGGATGCTCATGCGTAATTTCGGCCCGTCGCCGGGATTGACCGGCGCCAGGTCGAAATCATGCAGAGTGACGATACGCGGCAACCCGGCCACGCCACTGACAAAAGTGGCCAGGTCGTGATAGGCGCCGGTGACCGTGATCTGGATCGGCAGCTCGATGTAGAACGGCTGGGTGACCTCCGGCAACAGCTTGATCTCTTCGAACTCCAGGCCACTGCCCAGCCCCGTTCGCGTGATGTCTTCCAGCAAGCCGGGGACTTCGGTGTCGCTGGGCAGTTGTCGTAACAGCACGCCGAAGGAGTTCTCCATCTCCTTCATCTGCTGGGTGTAGAGCTCCAGATTCGCCGCTATATGGGATTTGCTGGCAAATTGTTCCTTGAGGCTCGACTCCTCCTCGCGCTTGAGTTCGAGCTGATTCTCAAGCTCGCTTGTGGAAAAGTTGTAGCCGATCGACAACACCAGGATCGCGATCACGATGCCCATCAGGACTTTGATCGCGGGTGGCCAGGAACCCATGTTATTGGTGTCCAGATCGTTGATGTCGATCCTGCGCAGCCCTTCGAACCATTCGGACGGACTCATTGGCCATCCTCCACGACCGCAGGCTGGATCTGACGAACGGTCAACTGAAAAACGTTGGCCTGGTCCAGTTGACCACCGGTCCTCGCTTTGACTTCGGTCAGGCTGGGTGCGTCGAACCAGTCGGACGCATCCAGGTTACGCATCAGGTCTGAAACACGGTTGTTCGATTGCGCCGCACCGGTGATGGACAAGGTCTTGCCCGTCATTTTGACTTCGGTGAAATACACCCCATCGGGCAAAGTCCGCGCCAGCTGATCAAAAATTCGCCCGCTGATTGGGCGATTGCCCTGCAAGGCCTGGATGATGCGCATGCGCTCGACCAATTGTTGACGACGAGCCTTGAGATCGCTGATCTGTTTGATCCGTTCGTCGACCACGGCAATCTGTTTGCCGATGTAATCGTTACGCGCAATCTGCCGCTCGATAGCGCTGTTGATGACCTGGTTGGCGATGAGCAATGCGCCTGCCGACCCCACGAGTACACCCGTCATCACCAGCAGAAAGCGTTTGCGACGCTCTTCACGCCGCTCTTCGCGCCAGGGTAATAGATTGATCCGCGCCATCAGTCGAAACTCCTGAGGGCCAGCCCGCAGGCAATCATTAGCGCCGGCGCATCGCTGGCCAGAGCCGCGGCGTTGACCTTGCTGCCCAATGTCATGTCGCAAAACGGGTTGGCCACCTGCGTCGGCATGCCCAATTGCTGCTCGATCAACCGGTCCAGACCGGGGACTGACGCGGTGCCGCCGGCCAGCAGAATATGGTCGACCGCGTTGTACTGGCCCGAAGCGAAGAAGAACTGCAATGAACGCGAAACTTGCAGCACCAGCGCCTCACGAAACGGCTGCAACACTTCGCTGACATAATCGTCCGGCAAACCGCCCTGCTTCTTCGCAAGGCCAGCCTGGTCAATGGTCAGGCCATATCGGCGCTGAATTTCCTCCGTGAGCTGACGGCCACCAAACAATTGCTCGCGGGTGTAGATGATCCGCCCGTCATGCAGCACGCTCAGGGTGGTCATGGTAGCTCCGACATCGACCACTGCCACCAGACGCCCTTGAGCGCCGCCCTGCTGGCTCTTGAGCAAACTGAAAGATCGCTCCAGGGCATAGGCTTCGACGTCGACCACGCGCGCAGTCAAGCCCGCCAGGGCCAGGGCGGCCTCACGGACCTCGACGTTTTCCTTGCGACAGGCGGCGAGCAACACATTGACCCGCTCAGGATTGCGCGCTGACGCGCCCTGGACTTCGAAATCGATGGCGACCTCGTCCAACGGATAAGGGATGTACTGGTCGGCCTCGATCTTCAGCTGGTCTTCCATCTCGTCGTCGGAAAGACCGGCATCCATCTCGATGGTCTTGGTGATCACCGCCGAACCGGCCACGGCCACAGCCACGCTTTTGAGGTTGGTCCGAGCCTTGGCCAGCACACGCGTCAGCGCCTGGCCCACGCCATCGAGCTCGGCAATATTTTTCTCGATGACCGCATTGGGGGGCAACGGCTCGACCGCGTAGGCTTCGACCCGATAGCCAGTGCCCTGGCGGCTCAGCTCCAGCAGCTTCACCGATGTGGAGCTGATATCGATCCCCAGAAGCGACCTGGCTTTTTTATTGAAGAGTCCTAGCACTACCAATTCCCTATGACTTTCCGTGAGTTACGGACTCCATTACGGGTGTTGCGTTCAATCCACCCGTCTTGACAGCTAGCGCAAATAACGCCTTGGACGGAAAAATGCTTATAATGCCCAGCGATTTTTTCCGCTTTTTTCTCAAGCGCGGGTCGTTCTCCTTTAGCCTGAACCCTGATGCCAAATTCATTCTTTGCCCTGGATGTCCAAAAGCCTTGATTCGTCTGCTGAAATTTTTCGGTTGGTCCATCGTCGCCGTATTCTGCGGACTGCTTCTGGGTCTGAGTGGGGCGTTTCTTTACCTTAGTCCCGGATTACCGTCCGTAGAGGCACTGAGAAGCATCCAGTTGCAGATTCCCTTGAGGGTCTACAGCAGCGACAACAAGTTGATCGCAGAATTCGGCGAAATGCGCCGTACACCGATCCGTTTCGCCGACATTCCCCCCAATTTCATTAATGCGTTACTAAGTGCTGAAGACGATAACTTCGCCAACCACTACGGCGTTGATCCCAGCAGCCTGATGCGCGCCGCTACTCAACTGGTAAAAAGCGGCCATATCCAGTCCGGTGGCAGCACCATCACCATGCAGGTGGCGAAGAACTTCTTCCTGACCAGCGAACGCAGCTTCTCGCGCAAAACCACCGAAATCCTTCTGGCCCTGCAGATCGAACGGCAACTGACCAAGGACGAAATCCTTGAGCTGTACGTCAACAAGATCTATCTGGGCAACCGCGCCTACGGCATCGAAGCAGCGGCTCAGGTGTATTACGGCAAGTCGATTCGCGACATCAGCCTGGCGCAGATGGCGATGATCGCCGGCCTGCCCAAAGCGCCTTCGCGATTCAACCCGCTGGCCAACCCGGCCCGTAGCAAAGAGCGTCGCGACTGGATCCTGGGGCGCATGTACAAGCTGGGCAAAATCAGCGAAGCCGACTACACCACCGCCATCAACGAGCCACTGAACGCCAGCTATCACGTTCCGACTCCGGAAGTGAACGCGCCCTACATCGCCGAGATGGCCCGCGCCGAAATGGTTGGCCGCTATGGCAGCGATGCGTACACCGAAGGTTTCCGCGTCACTACCACGGTGCCGAGCAACCTGCAGGAAATGGCCAACACCGCCGTCCACGAAGGCTTGATGACCTATGACCAGCGTCACGGCTATCGAGGCCCCGAGTCCCGCCTGCCGGGCAAGACGCGCGAGGCGTGGGCGACCGAACTGACCAAGCAACGCACCATCAGTAGCCTTGAACCGGCCATCGTCACTCAGGTCGACAAGAGCGGCCTGCAGGTGCTGACCCGCACCGGTAGCGAACATGTTGGCTGGGACAGCATGAAATGGGCTCGCCCATTCCTGAACACCAACAGCATGGGCGCCAATCCGAAGCAGCCTTCGGATGTAGCCCAGATCGGCGATCTGATTCGTGTGCAGCGCCAGGCAGACAATTCGCTGAAGTTCAGCCAGATCCCGCAAGCTCAGGGCGCGCTGGTCTCCCTTGATCCGCAAAACGGCGCCATCCGCGCGCTGGTCGGCGGCTTTGCCTTTGAGCAGAGTAACTACAACCGCGCCCTTCAGGCCAAGCGCCAGCCGGGTTCGAGCTTCAAGCCCTTCGTCTACAGCGCCGCGCTGGATAACGGCTACACCGCCTCCAGCCTGGTGAACGACGCACCGATCGTGTTTGTCGACGAATACCTGGACAAGGTCTGGCGTCCGAAAAACGACACCAACACCTTCCTCGGCCCGATCCGCCTGCGTGAAGCGCTCTACAAGTCACGCAACCTGGTTTCGATCCGCCTGCTGCAAGCGATGGGCGTTGGCAAAACCATCGACTACATCTCCCGCTTTGGCTTCAACAAGCAGGACCTGCCGCCCAACCTGTCCCTGGCCCTGGGCACCGCGACCCTGACGCCAATGGAAATCGCCACGGGCTGGAGCACCTTCGCCAACGGCGGCTACAAGATCACCCCGTACATCATCGACAAGATCGAAAGCCGCAACGGCGACACGCTGTTCGTCGCCAACCCGCCCAGCGTGCCAAAAGGTGGCGTCGCGACCGACGGTATCGCCGCACCGGCCGCCGAAGCCTTTACGGTCAATGCAACACCTGGCCAGACACTGAACCAGCAACCAGCAGCACAAACACCTGCCGTGGCTGAACGCATTGTCGATGGACGCACTACCTACATCCTCAACAGCATGCTGGAGGACGTGATCAAGCTCGGTACCGGCCGTCGCGCGCTGGCCCTGGGCCGCGGCGACATTGCCGGCAAGACTGGTACCACCAACGAGTCCAAGGACGCCTGGTTCTCCGGTTACAACGCCGATTACGTCACCACTGTCTGGACGGGCTTCGACCAGCCCGAAAGCTTGGGCCGCAAGGAGTTTGGCGGCACCGTCGCCCTGCCGATCTGGATGACCTACATGGGTGCTGCGCTCAAAGACATGCCGCCACACACCCAGCCAGAGCCGGAAGGTATCCTGAGCCTGCGGGTAGATCCGATCAGCGGTCGTGCAGCCACTCCAGGCACGCCAGGGGCCTACTTCGAACTGTTCAAGGTCGAAGATACGCCGCCGTCGGGCAATGAGCTGGGCAACGGAAATGCGCCAGGCAGCCCGCTGCCGGCGGATGAGGCGGCGCCGATCGATTTGTTCTGATCCCTTGGCCTATAAAAAACCCGGCCAATGGCCGGGTTTTTTATAGAGCCGCTACTTAGCCGTTGAACACATCATCCACGCTTTT
Organism: Pseudomonas sp. LBUM1649; assembly: GCF_059716155.1. Lineage (NCBI taxonomy): Bacteria > Pseudomonadati > Pseudomonadota > Gammaproteobacteria > Pseudomonadales > Pseudomonadaceae > Pseudomonas > Pseudomonas sp. LBUM1649. The sequence continues at coordinate 412,965 of NZ_CP166807.1, read as the reverse complement.
CAGCGGGTAGTTCTTCGGATACGGCAGGGTCGCCACGCCGGTCTCGATCGCAGCCTTGGCCACAGCGTCGGAGATCAGGGTGATCAGGCGGGCATCCATTGGTTTCGGAATGATGTACTCACGACCGAATTCCAGCTTGATGCCGCCGTAGGCGTCGCACACTTCCTGAGGCACTGGCAGCTTGGCCAGTTCGCGCAGGGCGTTGGCCGCAGCCACTTTCATCTCTTCGTTGATGCGCTTGGCGCGAACGTCCAGGGCACCACGGAAGATGAACGGGAAGCCCAGAACGTTGTTGACCTGGTTCGGGTAGTCCGAACGGCCGGTGGCCATGATCACGTCGTCACGGGTGGCGTGTGCCAGCTCCGGGGAGATTTCCGGATCCGGGTTCGAGCAAGCGAACACGATCGGGTTGGCCGCCATGGATTTGAGGCCTTCCGGGCTCAGCAGGTTCGGGCCGGACAGGCCGACGAACACGTCTGCGCCTTGCAGGGCGTCTGCCAGGGTGCGCTTGTCGGTCGCGTGAGCGAAGACGGCTTTGTACTGGTTCAGGTCGTCACGGCCGGAGTGGATCACACCGGTACGGTCAACCATGTAGATGTTTTCGATGTTGGCACCCATGCTCACCAGCAATTTCATGCAGGAGATGGCGGCAGCACCGGCACCCAGGCAGACGATCTTGGCGTCGGCGAGGGTCTTGCCTGCGATTTCCAGGGCATTGATCATGCCGGCCGCGGTCACGATCGCGGTACCGTGCTGGTCGTCGTGGAATACCGGGATGTCGCACTGCTCGATCAGCGCACGTTCGATCTCAAAGCACTCAGGTGCCTTGATGTCTTCCAGGTTGATGCCACCGAAGGTGATGGAGATGCGTTTGACGGTGTCGATGAAGGCTTGTGGGCTTTCCGAGTCGACTTCGATGTCGAAAACGTCGATGCCGGCGAAGCGCTTGAACAGCACGCCTTTACCTTCCATCACTGGCTTGGAGGCCAATGGGCCGAGGTTACCCAGGCCCAGAATCGCGGTGCCATCGGAAATGACTGCAACCAGGTTGCCTTTGCCGGTGTATTTGTAGGCCAGCTCAGGATCGCGGGCGATCTCGCGTACTGGTTCAGCTACGCCGGGGCTGTAAGCCAGCGACAGATCGCGGGCGGTAGCAGTGGCCTTGGTGAGCTCGACACTCAGCTTCCCTGGACGAGGATTGGCGTGATATTCGAGAGCGGCAGTTTTCAGATCAGACATTTTGGCATTCCGCTTTTTACTGTTGGACAGACTGGTCAGCGAGGATACGCGCCTGGCAAAATCCCCACAAGACTGACCGGTCACCCCTGTCAAACGCCCTTCCCTACGACTTTGGGCCAAGAGCCACGGAACACAAGGGATAGACTGTTCACAATCTTTCTAAAAAATGTCTACAATTATTTTCAAATGGCCGTTGGTGCCAAATCACAGACACAAAAAAGGCGTCCGCAGGGGACGCCTTTTTCATCAGCATGGAAAAGCTGTAGCGCTTTCCCAGGTTGATCGGCCTTAGGCCTTTTTCGCACCGAAAGCACCAAAACGGTCTGCGAAGCGCTGAACGCGACCGCCAGTGTCCAGAGTCTTCTGCTTACCGGTGTAGAACGGGTGGCATTCGTTGCAAACGTCGATCGCCAGGGCTTTGCCGAAGGTCGAACGGGTTTCGAACTTGTTGCCGCAGCTGCAGGTAACAGCAACTGCTGGGTATTCTGGATGGATATCAGCTTTCATGGTGTCTTCCTCGGGCTAGCGTGCCGCCACCCAACACTATTGTTGAATACCGCACGTAATTAGGCCGCGGATTCTACCAGACAATGCCAATCACGCAAGCTGTCCCTCAAACCAGTCGTCTGCTAGGCTCGCGCCCTTCTTCATCGCTCCCTCATCGAGAAAACGCGTGCCCGACGCCATTCTGCGCCTCGCCTTGCCTTCGCCCCTGCGCCGCCTGTTCGACTACCGGGCGCCGGCCGGCGTGCTGCGTGCGCAGTTGCACCCCGGCATGCGTTTGCGGGTGCCGTTCGGCCGGCGGGAGATGATCGGGATTCTGGTGGAGGTCACCGACACCAGCGAAGTACCGGCGGAAAAACTCAAACCCGCCCTCGCCCTGCTCGACGCTACGCCGCCGTTGCCGCCCACGCTGTTCAAGCTGTGCCTGTGGACCTCGCAGTACTATCAGCACAGCCTCGGCGACACCTTGAGCTGGGCACTGCCGGTGTTGCTGCGCCAGGGCGAACTGGCCGAGGCGCGCCAGGAGCGCTTCTGGTCCGCTGCGCCGGGCGCCAGCCTCGATGACCCGCGTATCGCCCGTGCCCCGCGCCAGCGCGAAGCCCTGGCAACGCTGGCCCAGCACCCCCACGGCGTCGCCCATCAGTTGCTGAGCAAGCTGATGCTGAGCAAGGACAGCCTCGATCTATTGCTGGCCAAGGAACTGGTCCAGGTCGAAATCCGCAGGCACGCCCCCGGAGCCCGACACGAACACTGGCTGGCCCAACCCGAACTGCCACTCAACCCGGAACAGCGGGCAGCGTATGAAGCCATTCGCGCCGGGTTCGACAGTTACCACGCGTTCCTCCTCGCCGGCGTTACCGGCAGCGGCAAGACCGAAGTCTATTTGCAATTGATTCGCGAAACCCTGCAGGCCGGCAAGCAAGCGCTGGTGCTGATTCCGGAAATAAACCTCGGCCCGCAGACCCTGGCGCGCTTCGAGCAACGTTTCAACGCGCGCATCGCGCTGATTCACTCAGCGGTCAATGATCGCGAACGTCTCGACGCCTGGCTCGCTGCCCGCGACGGTGAAGCCGACATCATTATCGGCACCCGCTCGGCGCTGTTCACGCCGATGAAAAACCCGGGGCTGATCATCATCGACGAAGAGCACGACAGCTCCTATAAACAGCAGGAAGGCTTGCGCTATCACGCCCGCGATCTGGCGTTGGTGAGGGCACGCCAGGAAAACATCCCGATCGTCCTGGGCTCCGCCACGCCCTCACTGGAAAGCCTGCACAACGCCTACACCGGCCGCTATGGCCTGCTGCGGCTGAATGAGCGCGCCGGCGGCGCCAAGCAACCACGATTCCTGCGCCTGGATGTGAAAAGCCGTCCACTGGACAGCGGTATATCCGGGCCCATGCAACAAGCCATTGGTCAGACCCTCGCTGCCGGCCAGCAGGTGCTGGTTTTCCTCAACCGCCGCGGCTTTGCCCCGACCCTGCTGTGTCACGACTGCGGCTGGATGTCCGAGTGCCAACGCTGCGATGCGCGAATGACCGTGCACCAGCGTTACGGCGAACTGCGCTGCCATCATTGCGGCTATGTCGAACGCGTACCGCGCCAGTGCCCCAAGTGCAACAAGGTCGACTTGCGCCCCGTGGGAGCCGGTACCGAACGGGCCGAGGAACGCCTGGGGATCTTGTTCCCGGACTATCCGGTCCTGCGAGTCGACCGCGACAGCACGTCGCGCAAGGACGCGATGAACCAGTTGTTCGCGACCATCCAGAAAGGCCAGCCATGCATCCTGGTCGGCACGCAGATGCTCGCCAAGGGCCACCACTTTCCACGGGTAACCCTGGTCTCGATCCTGGATGCCGACGGCGGGCTGTTCTCCGGTGACTTCCGCGCCAGCGAGCGCATGGCGCAACTGATTGTCCAGGTCGCCGGTCGAGCAGGCCGGGCGGAAGAGCCGGGCAAGGTGATCATCCAGACACACCTGGCCGACCATCCACTGCTGGTGCAGTTGACCGAGCAGGGTTACTTCGCCTTTGCCGAGCAGGCCTTGAGCGAACGTCGCGCGGCAGGCCTGCCGCCGTTTGCGCATTTGGCATTGCTGCGCGCCGAGGCGCACAAGCCGGGTCAGGCCGAAGGGTTTCTTGATGAGGCGTGCAGCGAGGCCGAGCGTTTGCTGGCCGAACAGAATCTGACGGGGATCGAACTGCTCGGGCCGGTGCCGGCACCGATGGAGCGTCGGGCCGGGCGTTATCGTGCCCAGTTGTTGTTGCAGGCTACGGCACGGGCGCCGCTGCATCGGTTGCTTGCCAGTTGGTTGTTGGTGCTGGAGCAGATGCCGAGCGGGCGGGCGGTGCGTTGGTCGTTGGATGTCGATCCCGTCGATTTGTATTGATCTGAAGGATGCCTTCGCGAGCAGGCTCGCTCCCACATGGGGGTTATGGTGAATGCAGAATTTATGCACACACTGGATCTACTGTGGGAGCGAGCCTGCTCGCGAAGGGGCCCGATTTGTCACCACATATCCATAACCTGCCCGCTATAGTTGGCAAGCTCGCCTTGGCAACGGATAATGCCCAGTTTTTCCACCAGCGCATGATGCGCCGCCGCGCCTGCGGTCGAAAGAGAAGACCATGAAAGACACCATTCGCCAGCTGATCCAACAAGCCATCACCCAACTCGTCAACGAAGGTGTGTTGCCTGAAGGCCTGTCGCCGGCGATCCAGGTGGAAAACTCACGCGACAAGAAGAACGGCGACTTCGCCAGCAACATCGCCATGATGCTGGCCAAGCCGGCGGGCATGAAACCGCGCGACCTGGCGGAAAAAATCATCGCTGCGCTGCCGGCTGACGAAAACGTCTCCAAGACCGAAATCGCCGGCCCTGGCTTCCTGAATTTCTTCCAGAACACCGATGCGCTGGCTTCGCGCCTGGACGCCGCGCTGGCCGACGCCAACATCGGCGTACGCAAGTCCGGCCCGGTACAGCGCACCGTGGTCGACCTGTCGGCACCGAACCTGGCAAAAGAGATGCACGTCGGCCACTTGCGCTCGACCATCATTGGCGACGGCGTGGCCCGCGTGCTGGAATTCCTCGGCGACGAAGTGATCCGGCAGAACCACGTCGGCGACTGGGGCACCCAGTTCGGCATGTTGATGGCTTACCTGCAGGAAAACCCGATCACCAGCGACGAACTGTCGGACCTGGAAAACTTCTACCGCGCCGCCAAAGGGCGCTTTGACGAATCCGAAGAGTTCGCCGACCGCGCCCGTGGCCTGGTGGTCAAGCTGCAGGCTGGCGATGCCGATTGCCTGGCACTGTGGACCAAGTTCAAGGACATCTCGCTGTCCCACTGCCAGAAAATCTACGAGCTGCTGAACGTCAAATTGACCATGGCCGACGTGATGGGCGAAAGCGCCTACAACGACGACCTGATCAATGTGGTCAACGACCTCAAGGCCGCTGGCATGCTGGTCGAGAGCAACGGCGCCCAGTGCGTGTTCCTCGACGAGTTCAAGAACGCCGACGGCGACCCGCTACCGGTGATCATCGTCAAGGCCGACGGTGGTTACCTCTACGCCACCACCGACCTGGCCGCCGTGCGCTACCGCAGCGGCAAGCTCAAGGCCGATCGCGCACTGTATTTCGTCGACCAGCGTCAGGCCCTGCACTTCCAGCAAGTGTTCGCCGTGGCGCGCAAGGCCGGCTTCGTGACGCACCCGATGGAAATGGAACACATGGGCTTCGGCACCATGAACGGCGCCGATGGCCGCCCGTTCAAAACCCGTGATGGCGGCACCGTGAAGCTGATCGACCTGCTGACAGAAGCCCAGGAACGCGCCTACACCCTGGTGAAGGACAAGAACCCTGAACTGGCCGAAGCCGACCTGCGCAACATCGCCAAGGTCGTGGGCATCGGCGCGGTGAAATACGCAGACCTGTCCAAGCACCGCACCAGCGACTACAGCTTCAACTTCGACTTGATGCTGAACTTCGAAGGCAACACCGCACCGTACCTGCTGTACGCCTACACCCGCGTGGCTGGCGTGTTCCGCAAACTCGGCAAGGACTTCAGCGAAGTCGAAGGTAAAATCAGTCTCGAAGCAACCCACGAACACGAACTGGCGGCAAAACTCGCACAGTTTGGCGAAGTGCTGAACAACGTGTCCGAGAAGGGTACGCCGCACATCCTCTGCACCTACCTGTACGACGTCGCCGGCCTGTTCTCCAGCTTCTACGAGAACTGCCCGATCCTCGCCGCCGACACCCCGGAACAAATGCAGAGCCGTCTGCGCCTCGCCGCGCTGACCGGACGCACTCTCAAGCAAGGCCTGGAACTCTTGGGCCTGGAAACTCTGGAGCGTATGTAAGTTGGCTGCCAAGAAAAAACCTGCACCCAAGCGTGGCGCCAGCCGTTACCAAGCTCCAGCGAAGCAACCGATCCCGGGTTGGCTGTGGATGGCCATCGGCCTGACGGTCGGTGCTTTCATCGTATTCCTGATGAAGCTGGAACCGGGCAAGGGCAGCGACACGGTCAAGCGCGAGAAAGTCGAGCAGCAACAGAAAGCCACCAAGATCGCCGAGGCCAACAAGACCCCGCCAAGTCCGACGCAACCGGTGAAGCCGAAGTACGACTTCTACACCCTGTTGCCGGAATCGGAAGTCATCGTGCCGCCGGACGCCGTGCCGGAAAAAACCCTGCCGACGCCGCAAGTGCCGGCCATTCCGACCACGCCGGTTACCCCGGCGGAAGCGGCGAAGATCGACACCGCCCGCGCCCAGGCAGCCCTGGCCGGCATTACGCCGCCGCCAGCGCCACCGGTGACCAAGGCCGCACCGGTGACCAAGTTCTTCCTGCAGGCCGGATCGTTCCGCAAGGAGGCTGACGCGGACAAGGTACGGGCGCAGATCATCCTGCTTGGCCAGGCTGTGGCGGTTGAATCGGGGACGGTGAAGGACGAGACCTGGTATCGGGTATTAGTGGGTCCGTTCAGTAACCGTGAGCAGTTGACCACGGCACAGAAACAACTGGCCGGTGCCGGCTTCAGCAATCTGTTGTTACAACAACGCCAGAACCGCTGATCCACCACCTGTGGCGAGGGGATTTATCCCCGTTGGGTCGCAAAGCGGCCCTCAAGCCTGCGCCCGCGGGCTGCCAGATAAACCGCGAGCACCGGTTTGGCGACTGCTTCGCAGCCGAACGGGAATGAATCCCCTCGCCACAGTCATCGCACGCCATTCATCCCCTGCCGCGTCTTCGAGTTGAAATCCACTCCACCACCCCCATATGAATGGGCATAAGGCATTTTCGCCCCGCAGCGTGGAGACTCTTCCCTTGACCACCATCGTTTCAGTTCGCCGCCACGGCAAAGTCGTCATGGGCGGCGACGGCCAGGTTTCCCTTGGCAATACCGTGATGAAAGGCAACGCGAAAAAAGTTCGTCGCCTGTACCACGGTCAGGTCATTGCCGGCTTTGCCGGTGCCACCGCTGACGCCTTTACCCTCTTCGAACGCTTCGAAGGCCAGCTTGAAAAGCATCAGGGTCACCTGGTACGCGCAGCTGTCGAACTCGCCAAGGAGTGGCGTACCGACCGCACCCTGAGCCGCCTCGAAGCCATGCTGGCAGTTGCCAACAAAGACGCTTCCCTGATCATCACCGGCAACGGCGACGTGGTCGAACCCGAAGAAGGCTTGATTGCCATGGGTTCCGGTGGCGGTTACGCCCAGGCCGCCGCTAGCGCTCTGCTGAAAAAAACCGACCTGTCGGCCCGGGAAATCGTCGAAACCGCCCTCGGCATTGCCGGCGACATTTGTGTATTCACCAACCACACCCAGACCATTGAGGAGCAGGACTGCGCCGAGTAAGCCTGATTCGGCCCCGCGCCACGGCTCATTCTTGCTTGAGGTCCTTTAAATATTATGTCCATGACTCCCCGCGAAATCGTCCACGAACTCAATCGCCATATCATCGGCCAGGACGATGCCAAACGCGCCGTCGCCATTGCCCTGCGTAACCGCTGGCGCCGCATGCAACTGCCCGAAGAACTGCGCGTTGAAGTAACACCCAAGAATATCCTGATGATCGGCCCGACCGGTGTCGGTAAAACCGAGATCGCCCGCCGCCTGGCCAAGCTGGCCAACGCGCCTTTCATCAAGGTCGAAGCCACCAAGTTCACCGAAGTCGGCTATGTCGGCCGTGACGTCGAATCGATCATTCGTGACCTGGCCGATGCCGCGATCAAGTTGCTGCGTGAACAGGAAATCACCAAGGTCCGTCACCGCGCCGAAGATGCCGCGGAAGAGCGCATTCTCGACGCCCTGCTGCCACCGCCACGCATGGGCTTCAGCAACGACGACGCCCCGACCGCAGATTCCAACACCCGCCAGCTGTTCCGCAAGCGCCTGCGCGAAGGTCAGCTGGATGACAAGGAGATCGAGATCGAAGTCGCGGAAATGGCCGGCGTCGACATCTCCGCGCCACCGGGCATGGAAGAAATGACCAACCAGCTGCAGAGCCTGTTCGCCAACATGGGCAAGGGCAAACGTAAGAGCCGCAAGCTCAAGGTCAAGGAAGCGCTGAAACTGGTGCGTGATGAAGAAGCCGGTCGCCTGGTCAACGATGAAGAGTTGAAGGCCAAGGCCCTTGAAGCGGTCGAACAGCATGGCATCGTGTTCATCGACGAAATCGACAAGGTCGCCAAACGCGGCAACTCCGGCGGTGTCGATGTGTCCCGCGAAGGCGTGCAGCGCGACTTGCTGCCGCTGATCGAAGGCTGCACCGTCAACACCAAGCTGGGCATGGTCAAGACCGACCACATCCTGTTCATCGCCTCCGGTGCCTTTCACCTGAGCAAGCCCAGCGACCTGGTGCCCGAGCTGCAAGGTCGACTGCCGATCCGTGTCGAACTCAAGGCCCTGAGCCCGGAAGATTTCGAGCGCATCCTCAGCGAGCCCCACGCCTCGCTCACCGAGCAATATTGCGCGCTGCTGAAAACCGAAGGCCTGGGTATCGAGTTCCTGCCGAGCGGTATCAAGCGCATTGCCGAGATCGCCTGGCAGGTCAACGAGAAAACCGAAAACATCGGTGCCCGTCGCCTGCACACCTTGCTTGAACGCCTGCTCGAAGAAGTGTCTTTCAGTGCCGGCGACCTGGCCAGCGTGCATGACGACAAGGTGATCCAGATCGACGCCGACTACGTCAACAGCCACCTGGGCGAATTGGCGCAGAACGAAGACCTGTCCCGTTATATCCTGTAAGCCATACTTGTAGGAGCAAAGCTTGCTCGCGATGGTGCGTCAGCCACATTGATGTCAACTGACACACCATCGCGAGCAAGCATTGCTCCTACAGGGTTCCATCCATAACGGAACTTTGGCAATGACCCAACTCCCCACCGACATCAAGCTGCACAAAGCCTCGAAAACCCTGACGCTCAAATACGCGTCCGGTGAGGAATACACCCTGCCCGCCGAATTCCTGCGCGTGCACTCTCCTTCCGCCGAGGTCCAGGGCCACGGCAAACCCATCCTGCAATTTGGCAAGATCAACGTAGGATTGAGCAAGATAGAACCGGCCGGTCAGTACGCACTGAAACTGACCTTCGACGATGGCCACGACAGCGGCCTGTTCACCTGGGAATACCTCTACGAACTGGGGCGACGTTATGACGCACTCTGGGAGGATTATCTTTCCGAGCTCAAAGCTGCAGGAAAAACCCGCGACCCGAACGAATCTGTCGTCAAGCTGATGCTCTAGCCTGAGCTTCTTGCTCTTTAGAGGGCATTTTCTAATTCCATCTGTTTGAATGCTCGGCTTCAGGGTCGACGCTTGGCCCGCTTGCGAAAAAAATTAAACTCGGGTAACCAATGGATTGGCAAGTTCCCTGCAGTGCTCTCTGAACTAAAAAGCAGTGATGCAGAATTAAAGGTCACCCGAGCGGTAGTACCTGGCAGTAGCTGTGTGACTACACAGCAGGACCAAGGTACTCGTCTCAGGACAATGGAGCGTCGTAGATGAGTAACAAGAGTAACGATGAGTTGAAGTATCAAGCCTCGGAAAACACCTTGGGGCTCAATCCTGTCGTTGGGCTGCGTGGAAAGGATCTACTGGCTTCTGCTCGAATGGTGCTTAGGCAGGCCCTCAGGCAACCGGTGCACAGCGTCAAACATGTCGCGCATTTTGGTCTTGAACTCAAGAACGTGCTGTTTGGAAAATCCGGGCTGCAACCGACCAGCGATGACCGTCGCTTCGCCGATCCGGCCTGGAGTCAGAACCCGCTCTATAAACGTTATTTGCAAACCTACCTGGCGTGGCGCAAGGAACTCCACGACTGGATCGACGAAAGTAACCTCGCCCCCAAGGATGTGGCGCGCGGGCACTTCGTGATCAACCTCATGACCGAAGCCATGGCGCCGACCAACACCGCGGCCAACCCGGCGGCAGTCAAACGCTTTTTCGAAACCGGCGGCAAGAGCCTGCTCGATGGCCTCTCGCACCTGGCCAAGGACCTGGTGAACAACGGCGGCATGCCGAGCCAGGTCAACATGGGTGCGTTCGAGGTCGGCAAGAGCCTGGGCGTGACCGAAGGCGCGGTGGTGTTTCGCAACGATGTACTGGAACTGATCCAGTACAAGCCGATCACCGAGCAGGTACACGAGCGGCCATTGCTGGTGGTGCCGCCACAGATCAACAAGTTCTACGTTTTCGACCTGAGCCCGGACAAGAGCCTGGCGCGGTTCTGCCTGCGCAACAACGTACAGACCTTCATCGTCAGCTGGCGCAACCCGACCAAGGAACAGCGCGAATGGGGCCTGTCGACCTACATCGAAGCCCTCAAGGAAGCGGTTGATGTCGTCACCGCGATCACCGGCAGCAAAGACGTGAACATGCTCGGGGCCTGCTCCGGCGGCATCACCTGCACCGCGCTGCTGGGCCATTACGCGGCGATCGGCGAGAACAAGGTCAACGCCCTGACCTTGCTGGTGAGCGTGCTTGATACCACCCTAGACAGCGACGTCGCCCTGTTCGTCAATGAACAGACCCTTGAAGCCGCCAAGCGCCACTCGTACCAGGCCGGCGTACTGGAAGGCCGCGACATGGCGAAGGTCTTCGCCTGGATGCGCCCCAACGATCTGATCTGGAACTACTGGGTCAACAATTACCTGCTGGGCAACGAACCGCCGGTATTCGACATCCTGTTCTGGAACAACGACACCACCCGGTTGCCCGCAGCGTTCCACGGCGACCTGATCGAGCTGTTCAAAAACAACCCACTGATTCGCCCGAATGCACTGGAAGTGTGCGGCACCGCCATCGACCTCAAGCAAGTGACGGCCGACATCTTTTCCCTGGCCGGCACCAACGACCACATCACCCCGTGGAAGTCCTGCTACAAGTCGTCGCAACTGTTCGGCGGCAACGTTGAATTCGTGTTGTCGAGCAGCGGACATATCCAGAGCATCTTGAACCCGCCAGGCAATCCGAAATCCCGCTATATGACCAGCACCGAAGCGGCGAACAGTGCCGATGAATGGCAACAGAACGCCACCAAGCACACCGATTCCTGGTGGCTGCACTGGCAGGCCTGGCAGGCCCAACGCTCGGGCGAGCTGAAAAAGTCCCCGGTGAAACTGGGCAACAAGGCCTATCCGGCGGGTGAAGCAGCGCCAGGTACCTATGTGCACGAACGGTAACTGACACACCCCGCTCCATTGTAGGAGCGAGCTTTTGTGGTGAGGGGATTTAGCGAAACGTCGCACCGCCCCGTTGGGCGGCGACGCCGCCCCAAAACCTGCAAGCACGGTGTATCAGTTACACCAGGTGCATTGGTTTTACGACTGCTTCGCAGTCGAACGGGGATGAATCCCCTCGCCACAGCTCGCTCCTACAAAAGTTCGGGGATGAATTCATAAACAGGGCCAGAAGCATGCCGCAACCGTTCATATTCCGCACCGTCGACCTGGATGGCCAGACCCTCCGCACGGCGGTGCGTCCCGGCAAGCCTCATTTGACGCCCTTGCTGATTTTCAACGGCATCGGTGCCAACCTGGAGCTGGTGTTTCCGTTCGTCGCAGCGCTGGACCCGGACCTGGAAGTCATCGCCTTCGACGTGCCCGGTGTCGGCGGTTCGTCGACGCCGAAACTTCCGTATCGCTTTCCAAGCCTGGCGAAACTCACGGCACGCATGCTCGACTACCTCGATTACGGGAAAGTCAATGTGATCGGCGTGTCCTGGGGTGGCGCCCTTGCGCAACAGTTCGCCTATGACTATCCAGAGCGTTGCAAGAAGCTTGTCCTGGCAGCGACGGCAGCGGGCGCGGTGATGGTGCCGGGCAAGCCGAAAGTCTTGTGGATGATGGCCAGCCCACGGCGCTACATCCAGCCCTCCCACGTGATCCGCATTGCGCCGATGATCTACGGCGGCTCGTTCCGTCGCGACCCGACGCTGGCCGCGAGCCATGCGGCAAAGGTCCGTTCGGCGGGGAAGCTCGGTTACTACTGGCAGCTGTTCGCCGGCCTCGGCTGGACCAGTATCCACTGGCTGCACAAGCTCAATCAGCCGACCCTGGTCTTGGCCGGCGACGACGATCCGTTGATCCCGCTGATCAACATGCGCTTGCTGGCCTGGCGAATTCCCAACGCCCACTTGCACATCATCGATGACGGGCATCTATTCCTGATTACCCGGGCCGAAGCGGTGGCGCCGATCATCATGAAGTTCCTTGAGGAGGAGCGCCTGCGTGCGGTGATGCACCCGCATCCTGCGCCTCTGGGCGGCTGATCGGCCCATTTTTTGTATAGGTAAAGAGGGGGCGGCGGGCATCGCACCGCGCAACAACCCGTTACAGCGTCTATGGTGTTCTGGTTCGGTGTTTTGTATTTGGCCTGAAGACGAAGGAGTGTTGAGTCATGCGCGATAAACCAGCGAGGGAGTCACTACCCACTCCCGCCGCGTTCATCAACGCACAAAGTGCGATTACCGGCCTGCGCGGCCGGGATCTGGTGTCGACTTTGCGCAGTGTTGCCGCCCATGGCCTGCGCCACCCCGTGCACACCGCGCGACACGCCTTGAAACTGGGTGGTCAGCTGGGTCGCGTGTTGCTGGGCGACACTCTGCACCCCACCAACCCGCAGGACCGTCGTTTCGACGACCCGGCGTGGAGCCTCAACCCCTTTTATCGTCGCAGCCTGCAGGCCTACCTGAGCTGGCAGCAGCAGGTCAAAAGCTGGATCGACGACAGCAACATGAACCCGGATGACCGCGCCCGCGCGCACTTCGCGTTCGCCCTGCTCAACGATGCCGTGTCGCCGTCCAACAGCCTGCTCAATCCGCTGGCGATCAAGGAAATCTTCAACTCCGGCGGCAACAGCCTGGTGCGCGGGATCGGCCATCTGCTCGATGACCTCCTGCACAACGACGGGCTGCCCCGGCAAGTCACCAAGCACGCATTCGAGGTGGGCAAGACCGTCGCCACCACCACCGGCGCCGTGGTGTTTCGCAATGAACTGCTGGAGCTGATCCAGTACAAGCCGATGAGCGAAAAGCAGTATTCCAAACCGCTGCTGGTGGTGCCGCCACAGATCAACAAGTACTACATTTTCGACCTCAGCCCCCACAACAGCTTCGTCCAGTTCGCGCTCAAGAACGGCCTGCAAACCTTCGTGATCAGTTGGCGCAATCCGGATGTACGTCACCGCGAATGGGGCCTGTCGACTTACGTTGAAGCGGTGGAAGAAGCCATGAATGTCTGCCGGGCGATCACCGGCGCGCGCGAAGTCAACCTGATGGGCGCCTGCGCCGGCGGGCTGACCATTGCCGCCTTGCAGGGTCACCTGCAAGCCAAGCGACAGCTGCGCCGCGTTTCCAGCGCGACCTACCTGGTGAGCCTGCTCGACAGTCAAATGGACAGCCCGGCCACGCTCTTCGCCGACGAACAGACCCTGGAAGCCGCCAAGCGCCGCTCTTACCAGAAAGGTGTACTGGACGGCCGCGACATGGCCAAGGTCTTCGCCTGGATGCGCCCCAACGATTTGATCTGGAGCTACTTCGTCAACAACTACCTGATGGGCAAGGAGCCGCCGGCGTTCGACATTCTCTACTGGAACAACGACAACACACGCCTGCCGGCCGCCCTGCATGGCGACTTGCTGGACTTCTTCAAGCACAACCCGCTGAGCCATTCGGGTGGCCTGGAAGTGTGCGGCACCCCGATCGATTTGCAGAAGGTCACCGTCGACAGCTTCAGCGTGGCCGGTATCAACGACCACATCACGCCGTGGGACGCAGTGTATCGCTCGACCCTGCTGCTCGGTGGCGAGCGCCGCTTCGTCCTGTCCAACAGCGGTCATGTGCAGAGCATTCTTAACCCGCCGAACAATCCGAAAGCCAACTACGTTGAAGGCGCAAAACTGAGCAGCGACCCCAGGGCCTGGTACTACGACGCCAAGTCCGTCGACGGTAGCTGGTGGACACAATGGCTGAGCTGGATTCAGGAACGCTCGGGCGCGCAAAAAGAAACCCACTTGGCCCTCGGCAACCAGAACTACCCACCGATGGAGGCGGCGCCCGGTACTTACGTGCGCGTGCGCTGATGTTCAACGACCACGGCCTCTACTGGCCGTGGCATGACCCGATCATAAGAAGACTGGATGAAAACCCGCGAACGGATCCTCGAATGTGCCCTGCAATTGTTCAATGAGAAGGGCGAACCGAATGTTTCCACCATGGAAGTCGCCAACGAAATGGGCATCAGCCCAGGCAATCTGTACTACCACTTCCACGGCAAGGAGCCGCTGATCCTTGGTCTGTTCGAACGCTTCCAGGCCGAACTGGCCCCGTTGCTCGATCCACCGGCCGACGTCGAGCTGGCTCCCGAAGATTACTGGCTGTTCCTGCACCTGATCGTCGAACGCCTGTCCCACTATCGCTTTCTGTTCCAGGACCTGTCGAACCTGGCCGGGCGCCTGCCGAAACTGGCCAAGGGTATTCGCAACCTGCTCAATGCGCTCAAGCGCACACTGGCGTCGCTGCTGGCCCGATTGAAGGCCCTGGGGCAACTGGTCAGCGACACCCAGGCGCTGGGACAATTGGTGGAGCAGATCACCATGACGCTGCTGTTCTCGCTGGACTATCAGCGGATTCTCGGCCGTGAAGGCGAAGTACGATTGGTGGTTTACCAGATCATGATGCTGGTGGCGCCGCACTTGTTGCCGCCGATCAAAGCGGCGACTGAGCAAATGGCGTTGCAGTACCTGGAAGAGCATTAAAATCAAAAGATCGTCCGAACGCGGCCCGAGCCTGCGGCAGCTCCTACATGGGATCGCGTTTACCCATAGGAGCTGCCGCAGGCTGCGATTTTTTCAAGCCACAAACAAAAACGCCCGACCTTGGCAGGCCGGGCGTTTTTTTAGAGCCCTGAAATATCAGGACTGACTGGTTGGCGTCGATGGAGCTGGCGCGGCAGTCGGGGTTACAGCAGGGGTCGGCGCGGTAGCGGAGTTCGAGGTGCTTGCCGAAGTTGCCGGGGTCGCCGGTTTTGCGGCAGCCACTGCTGGTTTGGGTGCGGCAGCTTTTGGAGCGGCCGGTTTTTTCACTGCTGGTTTCTTCGCAGCAGCAGGTTTTGCCGCTGGCTTGGCTGCCGGTTTAGCGGCGGCGGTTTTAGCTGCTGCCGGTTTGGCGGCTGGCTTGGCGGCGGCGGCGGCTTTAGCAGCAGGTTTGGCCGCTGCTTTTGCCAATGGTTTGGCTGCGGTTTTGGCGGCCGGCTTGGCTGCCGCGGTTTTCGCCGCAACAGGCGTAACCTTGGCGCCGGTGAGTTTTTCGATTTGCTTGGTCAGGGTCTCGACCTTGCTGTGCAGTGCCTTGACTTCATTGCGACTCGGTACACCCAGACGCGAAATGGCGCTGTTCAGGCGCTTGTCGAAAGCACCTTCCAGCTCATCCCACTTGCCCAGTGCACGATCTTTCACGCCGCTGATGCGCGATTTGGCCGACGAAGCGGAGTCCTTGGCGGCGTCGACAGTTTTGCCAACAGCGCTCTTGGTGAGCTTCTCGGCTTTCTCGCCGTCCTTGACCAGTGAGTCGAAGAGTTTGCTGCCGTCAGTGTCGATCTTCGAGTACACGCCTAAACCAGCCAGCCAGATTTTGCGGGAGTAGTCTTCGACTTTTCCGATCCACGAGCTGCTTTCTTTTTCGGTGTTCTTTTTACCAGCCATCCCGTTCTCCTTAAGATTTACGCGCGACGCGTTCGAGCAGTGCCGTCAGCTCATCGAGCTTGACAGAGAGTGTCTCAACGTCATGTTTAGACGGAATGCCGATACGATTCAAGGTACTTGCGACACGCGAGTCGAACGCTCTCTCGACTTTGTCGAGTTGAACTTCGACCTTGCCTTTGAAAGTGCTCACTTCACTCTTGGCTTCATCGATCTCGGCATTGGCCGCTTCAAGCTTCTCGGCAACTGCTTTTTTGCCTTTGGTTTCAACTGCTTGCCCAGCCTTGATCAACTCTTGAAAGTACTCGCTACCCTCTTGGCCGACCTTGGCGTAGGCACCCAGGCCTGCCAGCCAGATCCTGCGGGCATACGATTTGACGTCATGCAGAGCGGTCGTCGATGCGTCGATTTTTTTCTTCAAAATAACTTTGGCCATGGTGCACCTCACGCGCAGAAGGTTTGAGGAACTGCCCGCGAAAGTGTCGGGCTCTGGCACAAAGTAGGGAGAAAAATTAGAAACGGCACCCTAACAACCGACATGAACAGGAAGCGCCACACACCTGTAGGAGCAAAGCTTGCTCGCGATGCAGGCACCTCGGTGATTCAGGTGCACTGCGCTGATGTCATCGCGAGCAAGCTTTGCTCCTACAGAAAAGCGCGGGTTACACCAACGCTTTATCCAACGCCTTTTCGATTTCCGATTTGATCATGCCGCTCATGGCCGACATCATCAGGCCCAACTCCACATCGACCTTGATCGAGTCTTCACTGACACGCACCGCACCTTTCACGCCCGAACGCTTGAGGTTCAGGGTATCGCCGGACCACTGCGGCTCCAGGCCATACTGATCGGAGAGTTTCTGCGCCAGCTTGTCGGCCTTCTCGCGCGCCGCTTCCTTACCCAGGCCGTGGGCTCGCTCAACACTAATATGGGCCATCAAATGACTCCTGCTTTATGGATGCTTTCCTGAGGCATCTTGACCTCTGCTGCGTCAAAACGTCCCGATGGTTGCCCATCTTACCTTCAGCCTTGCCAAGACAAAGCATGCCTTGGGGATTAGAATGTCGCGCATTCTCTTTTGGTGACAGCGATATGACTGATCAGCGCAAAGGCAACGATGCCGAACCCACCACTCACTTCGGCTTCAAAAACGTTCCGGAAAGCCAGAAAGCGGAAAAAGTCGCCGAGGTTTTCCACTCGGTAGCCGCCAAGTACGACCTGATGAACGACCTCCTGTCGGGCGGCATGCACCGTCTGTGGAAGCGTTTCGCAATCGAATTGTCGGGCGTGCGCACAGGCAACCGGGTGTTGGACATCGCCGGCGGCACGGGTGACCTGACCCGCAAGTTCTCGCACCTCGTTGGCCCGACCGGCCAGGTTGTGTTGGCCGACATCAACGAGTCCATGCTCAAGGTAGGTCGTGACCGTCTGCTGGACCTGGGTGTGGCCGGCAACGTCGAATTCGTCCAGGCCGACGCGGAAAAACTGCCGTTCCCGGACAACCATTTCGACTGCGTGACCATCGCCTTCGGCCTGCGCAACGTCACGCACAAGGAAGACGCCCTGCGTTCGATGCTGCGTGTACTCAAGCCTGGCGGCCGCCTGCTGGTGCTGGAGTTCTCCAAGCCGACCAACGCGTTGATGTCCAAAGCCTACGACGCCTACTCGTTCGCCTTCATGCCGCTGATGGGCAAGCTGATCACCAACGACTCGGAAAGCTACCGCTACCTGGCAGAATCGATCCGCATGCACCCGAACCAGGAAACCCTGAAGTCGATGATGGTCGATGCCGGCTTCGACCGCGTGACCTATCACAACATGACCGCAGGCATCGTCGCCCTGCACCGTGGCATCAAGCCCTGATGCTGCTCGCCGGCCTGCTCGCCAGCGTTGAACTCGGCCTGAACCGGGTGCTTCGCCTCGACAGCACGGCGCTGCCGCGACTGGCGCATTTGAGTGGTAAGGTGATTGCCGTCGATTGCCGCAGCCCCGCGTTGCAAGTGTTCATCCTGCCCAGCGATGAAGGCCTGATGCTCGCTTCCCAGTGGGAAACGGGTGCCGACTGCACCTTGCGTGCACCTGCTTCAAGCCTGCTGAAACTGGCAATGAGCAAGGACAAGACCGCAGTGCTGCACGCCCCGCAAGTCGAGCTCGACGGCGACAGCGGCGTACTGCTGGAACTGGCAGCGATCCTTCAGGACCTGGAGCTGGACTGGGAGTACGAACTCGCACGCGTGCTCGGCCCTGTCGCCACGCAACTGGTCGGCGGTCATCTGCGCAGCCGCGCCCGCTGGTATCAGCAAGGGTTCGCCAGCCTCGGCCAGAACCTCGGCGAATACCTGGCCGAAGAATCACGCACCCTCGTCGGTCAGCGCGAAGCTGAAGCCCGATTCAGTGAACTGGACCAGATCAAAGTCGATCTGGAACGTCTCGAGGCGCGTTTCGAGCGCCTTTCCCGATCCCTCGACCCAAGCGATAACGCATGAAGCTGCTTGCCGTCCGCCGTTTGTTGCGCATCCAGCGCGTCGTGATCCGCTACCGCCTCGATGACCTGCTGTTCGCCCTGCCCCTGCCCTGGTTTCTTCTGGCGCTGCGTTACGCCTTGCCGTGGCGCTGGTTTCCGCGCAAGACCCTGGACCTTAGCCGTGGCGCACGATTGCGCCTGGCGTTGCAGGACCTGGGGCCGATTTTCATCAAGTTCGGGCAGATCCTGTCCACCCGCCGCGACCTGCTGCCGGAAGACATCGCCGATGAGCTGATGATGTTGCAGGACCGCGTGCCGCCGTTCGACTCGCAAGTGTCGGTCAAGCTGATCGAAGAGCAGCTTGGCAAGAAAATCAGTGAAGTGTTCAGCCGCTTCGACGTCGAACCGCTGGCCTCGGCGTCGGTGGCTCAGGTGCACGCCGCGCAGCTGAAAACCGGCGAAGAAGTCGTGGTCAAGGTTATCCGACCGGGCCTCAAACCGGTGATCGCGCAAGATCTGGCGTGGCTGTTCATCCTCGCCCGCACCGCGGAAAAACTCTCGGCCGATGCGCGCCTGCTGCATCCGGTGGACGTGGTTCAGGACTACGAAAAAACCATCTACGACGAACTCGACCTGCTGCGCGAAGCGGCCAACGCCAGCCAGTTGAAGCGCAACTTCGACGGTTCGCCGCTGCTGTACGTACCACAAGTCTATTGGGACTGGTGCCGGCCGAAAGTGCTGGTGATGGAGCGCATCTATGGCATCCAGGTCACCGACCTCGCGACCCTGGCCGACCAGCGCACCGACATGAAAATGCTCGCCGAACGCGGCGTGGAGATCTTCTTCACCCAGGTGTTCCGCGACAGCTTCTTCCATGCCGACATGCACCCCGGCAACATCTTCGTCAGCACCGTCAACCCGTGGAGCCCGCAGTACATTGCGATCGACTGCGGCATCGTCGGCAGCCTGACCCCGGAAGACCAGGATTACCTGGCGCGCAACCTGTTCGCGTTCTTCAAGCGTGATTACCGGCGAGTGGCACAACTGCACATCGATTCGGGCTGGGTGCCGGCGGAAACCAAACTCAACGAATTCGAAGCGGCGATCCGGACAGTCTGCGAACCGATCTTCGAAAAACCGTTAAAAGATATTTCCTTCGGTCAGGTGCTGATGCGCCTGTTCCAGACGGCCCGTCGCTTCAACATGGAAGTGCAGCCGCAGCTTGTTCTTTTGCAGAAAACCCTGTTGAACATCGAAGGCCTGGGCCGTCAGCTGTACCCGGACCTGGACTTGTGGAACACCGCGCAACCGTTCCTCGAACGCTGGATGCGTGAGCGCGTCAGTCCCAAAGCCTTGTTTGGCAACGTGCAGAGCCAGTTCGAACAGATCCCGCACCTGACCAACATGGCCCGCGACCTGCTCGAACGCATGTCCCAGCCCCATGCCAACGATCCGCCACCACCGTGGCACCGTCGCCGCGACGACTGGTTTCTGCGCCTGCTCGGTACGGCGCACCTGGCCGGTGGCGCGATCCTCGCCGCTGGCGGGCCGTTGAACGATCTGGCCTACTGGCCGGCGGGCATCATGATGGCGGTCGGTTTGTATCTGGTCGTTCGCCGATAGCCAGTTGTGCTGCGCACTGGCACACTGTTTCAACGTTGAGCCTGACTAATGAAGTGTCGGGCTCGCTGTCGGAGTCGAAGATGAAAAACTGGCTGGACGAGATCAAATGGGATGCCGACGGCCTGGTGCCGGCGATTGCCCAGGACCACAAGACCGGGCGCGTCCTGATGATGGCCTGGATGAACCGCGAAGCATTGGAACTGACGGCTGCCGAGAACCGCGCCATCTACTGGTCGCGCTCGCGTGGCAAGCTGTGGCGCAAGGGCGAAGAGTCCGGCCACGTGCAGGCCCTGCATGAGATGCGCCTGGACTGCGACGCCGACGTGATCATCCTGATGGTCGAGCAGATCGGCGACATTGCCTGTCATACCGGCCGCCAGAGCTGCTTCTACCGCGTTTTCGAAAACGGCGACTGGACGACTGTCGACCCGGTCCTGAAAGATCCGCACGCCATCTATTCCGCAGGACACAAACATGAGTGACACTTTGACCCGTCTGGCCCAGGTGCTGGAAGAGCGCAAAGGCGCCGCCGCCGACAGCTCGTACGTCGCCAGCCTGTACCACAAGGGCTTGAACAAGATCCTGGAAAAAGTCGGCGAAGAGTCGGTCGAGACCATCATTGCCGCCAAGGACGCCGCCATCAGCGGCGACTGCAGCGATGTGATCTACGAAACCGCCGATTTGTGGTTCCACAGTATGGTCATGCTCGCCCAATTGGGGCAGCATCCCCAGGCTGTACTCGATGAACTGGACCGTCGCTTCGGTCTGTCCGGGCACGCCGAGAAAGCCTCGCGCCCGTCCGCCTGAATAACTATTAGAGAGGAGCAGCAGCATGGGCATTTTTGACTGGAAACACTGGGTCGTCATCCTGGTTGTCGTGGTACTGGTGTTCGGCACCAAGAAACTGAAAAACCTCGGCACCGACGTCGGCGAGTCGATCAAGGGCTTTCGCAAGGCCATGAACGACGACGAAAAGCCGGCCGATCCGACAGTGACTCCGGCTCAACCGGTTCCACCGGTTCAGCCGCAGGCCTCTGTAAACCAGCCGCACACCATCGACGTGCAGGCGCAGAAAGTCGAAGAGCCGATCCGCAAAGACGTGTGAGCATTGACTAATGTTTGGTATCAGCTTCTCTGAACTGCTGCTCGTCGGCCTCGTCGCCCTGCTGGTGCTGGGCCCCGAGCGCCTGCCGGGCGCTGCGCGCACCGCCGGCCTGTGGGTCGGGCGCCTCAAGCGCAGCTTCAATGCGATCAAACAGGAAGTTGAACGTGAAATCGGTGCCGACGAGATTCGTCGGCAACTGCACAACGAGCATATCCTGTCGCTTGAGCAGGAGGCCCGCAAGATCTTCACGCCGACCCAGCAGCAGCCGACGCCAGTCGAGCCTGTGGCGACGCAGACGATTCATGCGTCTGTCGTTGAATCTGCGCCTGTCGAAGCTGCGCCTGTCACAGCGACGCCGGTCGTCCCCGTTGCCCCTGCGGCTGCGCCCGTAGCGCCGGCCCCTCATGACCCAACACTGCCGCCGCGAGCCCCATGAGCGATCTTCCTGAAAACGACCAGCACATGCCGCTGGTTTCGCACCTCACTGAGTTGCGTACCCGCCTGCTGCGCTGCGTAGCGGCGATCTTCATCATCTTTGCCGGGCTGTTCGCCTTTACCCAGCAGATCTACACCTTCGTCTCGACACCGCTGCGCGCATACCTGCCAGCCGGCGCGACGATGATTGCCACTGATGTGTCGTCGCCGTTCCTGACGCCACTGAAGCTGACCATGATGGTTTCGCTGTTCCTGGCGATCCCGGTGATCCTGCACCAGATCTGGGGCTTCATCGCACCGGGCCTGTACAAGCACGAGAAGCGCATCGCCGTCCCCTTGTTGTGCTCGAGCATCGTGCTGTTCTACGCCGGTATGGCGTTCGCCTATTTCCTGGTGTTCCCGTTGATCTTCAAATTCTTCGCCGCCGCCACCCCGGCCGGCGTGGAAATGATGACCGACATCACCAGCTACCTCGATTTCGTCATGACGCTGTTCTTCGCCTTCGGCGTGGCGTTCGAAATCCCGGTGGCCGTGGTGCTGCTGGTGTGGATCGGCGTGGTGGACGTCAAGTACCTGAGGAAAATCCGCCCGTACGTAATCATCGGCTGCTTCGTGGTCGGCATGATCCTGACCCCGCCGGACATTTTCTCGCAGACCCTGTTGGCGGTACCGATGTGGCTGCTGTTCGAGATCGGCATCCTGTTTGGCGGCCTGATCAGCAAGCGTGGTGAACATCCGGACGATCAGCCTGCCGACGATCACAACGACCAGCCGCCAGCGACCCAACCGTGAATCTGCTGCTTCTTGAAGAGGCCGACTTCATTGCGGCCGACCGGGTTGTCCTGCGTGATCGGCGGTTGACCCACATGCAGGAAGTACACCGCTGTGAAGTCGGTGACAGCATGCGTGTCGGCCGCATCGGCGGCCTGATGGGGTCGGCCGAGGTCTTGCGCCTGGACGCCAACGAGGCGGAACTGCGCGTTACCCTCGACCAGCCTCCACCCGCCAAACTGCCGTTGACCCTGGTCCTGGCCCTGCCGCGGCCCAAGATGCTGCGCAGGGTGTTCCAGACCGTCGCGGCCATGGGTGTGCCACGGGTCGTGCTGGTGAACAGCTATCGCGTTGAGAAGAGCTTCTGGCAGACCCCGTTCCTGGAGCCCGAGGCCATTCGCGAGCAATTGATCCTTGGCCTCGAACAGGCCAGGGACAGCGTGTTGCCGCAAGTCGTGATCGAGAAACGCTTCAAGCCATTCGTCGAAGATCGCCTGCCTGCAATCACCGAGGGCACCCTCGGTCTGGTTGGCCATCCGGGCCAATACCCGCCCTGCCCCCGCGCCCTGACCGAGCCTGTGACCCTGGCCATCGGCCCGGAAGGTGGCTGGATTCCTTACGAGATCGACTTGCTGGGCAAATCCGGCCTGCAACCGGTGCAGCTGGGTGAGCGCATCCTGCGCGTGGAAACCGCCGTCACGGCGCTGCTGGCACGCCTCTTCTAGCCCTTTCGCGCCCCCTGATTGAAGAGACGACGGCGTCCAGCATTGAGCTGGCGCGGTTGGGTACGCATTTGCAGATGCTGGTGGGGCGGTTCAAGGTTTGAGGTGATGCGAGGGTCTCGATTCACAGGGAACTGAGGTGATGCCAATCGCGAGCAAGCTCGCTCCCACAGGGTCAGTGGTGTTACGCAACCAGCATGAACACCGAAAAACACTGTGGGAGCGAGCTTGCTCGCGATAGCGGTCCGTCAGACGACGACGTTAGAGAACCTGCCGCAGGAAAGCCTGAGCCCGCGGATCTTTCGGCGCATCGAAGAACTCCGCCGGCGAGGCATCTTCCAGCAATTTCCCGTGATCGAAAAACAACACCCGATCCGCCACTTCCCGCGCGAAACCCATTTCATGGGTGACGCAGACCATGGTCATGCCTTCCACGGCCAGGTTTTTCATCACATCCAGCACTTCACCGACCATTTCCGGGTCCAGTGCCGAGGTCGGCTCATCGAAGAGCATGACCTTCGGCTCCATCGCCAGCGCCCGGGCAATCGCCACGCGCTGTTGCTGGCCACCGGACAGGCGCGACGGAAATTCGTTGGCCTTCTGCGCGATCCCGACCTTTTCCAGCAGCGCCATGGCCTTGGCCTCGCGCTCCTTTTTGCCGCGCTTGCGCACGACTTTCTGGGCGAGGCAGAGGTTTTCCAGCACGGTCATATGCGGGAACAGGTTGAAATGCTGGAACACCATACCGACTTCACGGCGATAGGCATTCACGTCGGTTTTCGGGTCGGCCAGTTGCAGGCCATCGATGCTCACCGACCCCGAATCGAATTCTTCAAGGCCATTGAGGCAGCGCAGGAAGGTCGACTTGCCGGAACCGGACGGACCGATCACCACCAACACTTCGCCCTTGGCGACGGTTGTGCTGACGTTGTCCACCGCGCGCACCACATGGCCGCGGGTGTCGAAGACTTTTACCAGATCGCGGACTTCAATCACTTTGCGCGAGCCTCCGCTCAAGCCGGCTGGCGATTTTCGACAGCGGCAGGTTGATCAACAGGTACAGACCGGCAACGCAGAACAGGATTTCGAACGGCGAGAATGAGGTGGTGATGACTTCGCGACCGCTTTTCAGCAGCTCGGTAATCGCGATCACCGACACCAGCGACGTGTCTTTCACCAGACTGATGAACTGCCCGGCGAGCGGTGGCAGTACGCGTTTGAACGCTTGCGGCAACACCACATGACGCATCGACTGCCCCGCGCTCAAGCCGAGGGAGCGGGCGGCTTCGTTCTGTCCACGGGCAATCGACTGCACGCCGGAGCGGATGATCTCTGCGACGTAGGCGCCGGTGAACAGCGACAGCGCGGCGATCCCGGCGAACTCTCGGGACAGGTTCATCACGGTGCCGATGAAGAAGTAGAAAATGAAGATCTGCACCAGCAGCGGTGTGCCGCGCACCAATTCGACGTAAATGGTCGAGAGGTCGCGCAGGGTCGGGTTGTTCGACAGCCGGCACAAGCCCGTCGCCAGGCCGATCAACAGGCCGAGCACGCCGGACACCACCGACAGCCACAGCGTGGTCCACAGGCCCCACAACAGCGGCCCGGCGGCCCAGTGACGGGTGACGCCAATCACATCGCCTTCGGCCACGTCATCGCCTTGGGCGACTTGCAGGCTGTTGTCATCGATGGTCAGGCGTTGCTCGTCGCCTGCGTCATTGCGCAGGGTGACTTCAGCCTTGTCACCCTTGCGCACCAGTTCGCTGACGGTAGAGATGTCGGCGGCGCGCTGGGACTCTTCGGCGTGGTAGGCAAAGTACTGCGGTACGCGGTTCCAGCGCCATTCGTAGGACATCAGCGAGGTGGCGTAATACAACGCGCCGGCCAGGCCGATCAGCACCAGCACGGTCAGGACGTGCCAGGGCCATTGGGCTTTTTTCTGTTTCATTGAACGTTACTCTGGTTCGCTCGTTCCCACGCTCTGCGTGGGAATGCATCCTGTGACGCTCTGCGTCACGCTTGCGAAGGGACGCGGAGCGTCCCGGGCGGCATTCCCACGCAGAGCGTGGGAACGATCAAGTAGAGGCCTTACTCCATGTCCTTGAGCCACTCGGTGCTCTTGAACCACTTGTCATGGATGCGATCGTAGGTGCCGTCTTCGTGGATCTGGTGCAGGAAGTTGTTGATGAAGTTGATGCTGTCGTAGTCACCCTTCTTCAACCCGAACGCCAACGGCTCGTAGGTGAACGGCTTGTCGAGGAACACCAGTTTGCCGTTGCCGACCTTGTTCACTGCCACAACGTTGTAAGGCGCGTCGTAAATGAAGGCGTCGGCCTTGCCGTTGACCACGTCGAGCACCGCTTCCTGCTCGTTGTCGTAGCCGTGGTACTTGGCCTTGGAGATCAGCTTCCTGGCAACCATCTCGCCAGTGGTGCCGAGCTTGGAAGTGATGCGGTAGTCGGCAGTGTTCAGGTCTTTGTAGGACTTGATGGTGCCTTCCAGCTCCTTGCGGATCAGCAGGGTCTGGCCGACCACGATGAACGGTTCACTGAAGTTCAAGCGCAGGTTGCGTTCCTGGGTCAGGGTCATGCCGCTGCCGATCATGTCGAACTTGTCGGTGAGCAGGGCCGGGATGATGCCGTCGTAGCCGGTGGACACCAGCTCCAGCTTGACGCCCATGGCCTTGGACATGGCTTTGAGGATGTCGACTTCGAAACCGATGATCTCGCCGCGTTTGTTGGTCATTTCGAACGGCATGTAGGTCGGGTCCATGCCGACTTTCAACGTGCCGCGCTTGACCGCGTCATCAATGGCACCGGCCTGCGCCGCGCTGACTGCAACCAATGCCGTGACACCGACCAGCAGCATCGACAGATACTTCTTCATCTTCAAGTCCCCCAAAACCATTGCGTTTGCGGCGCGAAATCGACAGTTTTCCAATGAAAACCGATAGATACGGACACAAAATAGTCCGGGCGCACCAATTCGGGGACGGATGCTAACGTACTCGCTCAATTGCACAAGGGTTTGCGTGGGAATTGTTGGTGATCTTGATCGTTCCCACGCTCTGCGTGGGAATGCAGCCAGGGACGCTCTGCGTCCCAATCAAAAGCCGAACGCGGAGCGTCCGTTGAGGCATTCCCACGCAGAGCGTGGGAACGATCAGCCCCGCCAGCCAGGGGGGCCCTTCATCATGCCAACTGCGGCTGCACGCTCAGCGGCTTGAGCGGCAACAGCGGTGCATGCGGATCGGCCTGGACCGACTTGCGCCACGCACCCAACCACTCAGGGTGACCTTCGCTCCAGACCTGCTGATGCAAGCGAGCCAATGCCACCGGGTCGCTCAGCAGCTGTACACGCTCATTGTTGGTCAGTCCTTCAGGCCCGACTTTCATCGCGTGCCGGACCCGCTCGACCCGCAGCCATTCGATCGGCTCGGCCTCACGGTGACGCGAGGTCGCCAGCGAACACGCCAGGGCGTTCTGCTGCGGATCGACCACCGAACGAACAAAGCCGTCGTTCAGCGCATGCCAGCGGTTTTCGTGGGTGTACTGGTCGGTGGCCAGCAGTGCCTGCGGCGGATTGTATTCCTCAGGGATCAGGAACAGGCTCTCGTCACGGGACTTGAGACCCAGGCCGACACGGCTGGAAATCACCGACACCGGGATCGACAACATCAGCGAACCGACGATCGGTACCAGCCACCACAGGAAGCTCGGGTTCAGCCAGATCACCAGCAGCGCCCAGAAGAAACCCAGCAAGGTCTGAGGACCGTGACGCTTGACCGCTTCGCTCCATGGCGTGGAGTCGTCGTCACGCTGCGGCGAGTTCCAGGTCGCGGCCCAGCCGAGGAACGCGGCGAGCACGAAACGTGTGTGGAAAATCATCCGCACCGGCGCCAGCAGCATGGAGAACAGCATCTCCAGCAGCATCGACAAGGTCACCTTGAGCTTGCCGCCGAACTCTTTCGCGCCCTTGGCCCAGATCAGGATGATGCTCAACAATTTCGGCAGGAACAACAGCACGACCGTGGTCGAGAACAGCGCAATCGCCTTGTCCGGGTGCCATTGAGGCCACAATGGATAAAGCTGGCGCGGTTCGAGGAAGTACTGCGGCTCCATCAGCGTGTTGACTGCCAACAGCGCGGTGGACAGCACCAGGAAGAAGAACCACAACGGCGCCGACAAGTAGGACATCACGCCGGTCAGGAACACGGCACGGTGCACAGGGTGCATGCCCTTGACCAGGAACAGGCGGAAGTTCATCAGGTTACCGTGGCACCAGCGACGGTCACGCTTGAGTTCGTCCAGCAGGTTCGGCGGCAATTCTTCGTAGCTGCCCGGCAAGTCGTAGGCAATCCACACGCCCCAACCGGCACGGCGCATCAGCGCGGCTTCGACGAAGTCGTGAGACAGGATCGCGCCGGCAAACGCGCCTTTACCCGGCAACGGCGCCAGGGCGCAGTGCTCGATGAACGGTTTCATGCGAATGATCGCGTTGTGGCCCCAGTAGTGGGATTCGCCCAGCTGCCAGAAGTGCAGGCCGGCGGTGAACAGCGGACCGTACACGCGGGTGGCGAACTGTTGCATGCGTGCATACAGGGTGTCCATGCCCGACGCACGCGGCGCGGTCTGGATGATCCCGGCGTCCGGCGTGGCTTCCATCAGGCGCACCAGACTGGTCAGGCACTCGCCGCTCATTACGGAGTCGGCGTCGAGCACGACCATGTATTTGTAGTCACCACCCCAACGACGGCAGAAGTCGTCGAGGTTGCCGCTTTTACGTTTCACACGACGACGGCGGCGACGATAGAAGATCTTGCCGAAGCCCTTGGCTTCGCGGCAGACGTCCAGCCAGGCCTGCTGTTCGGCGACGCAGATGTCGGCGTCGTTACTGTCACTGAGGACGAAGAAGTCAAAGCGATCCAGGTCACCCGTGGCTGCTACCGACTCGAACGTTGCACGCAGACCGGCGAATACCCGAGGCACGTCTTCGTTACAGATCGGCATCACCAGTGCGGTGCGCGCATCCTTCGGAATCGGCTCGTTGCCCGCGCTTTTGCCGGAGATGCGGTATTTATCGTGACCGGTGAGCAACTCGAGGAAGCCCATCAACGCGGTCCAGAAACCGGCTGAGACCCAGCAAAACAGAATCCCGAACAGAATCAGGATACTGGTCTGCAAGGCGTACGGCAGCACTTGCGTGGCGGTTTGCAGCAGCGGTTGGTGCAGGACTTCATCAAGGTCGACGAACGACCAGCCCTGGTACGGCATGAGGCCTTTCATGAACCAGCCGGCGACGATGGTCTGACCGAGCATCAGTACCAGCAGAATGTAGCGACGGATCGAACCGACCGTGCGCCAGCGCGCCGCCGGCAATACGTTCTCATCCTTCGGCGGCTTCGGCGGGTTGGTGCGGCCGGTCAGGCGACGCCAGCCACGCACCAGAATATTGGTGCGCCACGGTTCCGGCACGACCTTGGTCCGGCGAATCGGTGGGGTCGCCTTGAGGACGACCCGACCAGCGGCGTCGAGCGCCAGCATTTCGGCGTCCTGCAATTCCTCGGCGGTACTCAGGGTCAGGCGCTTGCCAACCGATGCCTGGGCGGCGTCGGTCGGGGCGTCAAATGTCGAAGACGACAAACGCTCGTGCAATTCGCTGAAGGACTGGCAGCCCGCGAGTTCCGCGCGCTGCTGGTCGGTCATCGGCAGATGTGCCAGATACTCGGAAAGCGTCTCTGGCTGTACTTGAGAATTACTCATCGGCAGGCAACTGGTAGCTCCAGGTCTCGGTCAGGACTTCTTCAGTCGGTGCCGATTCCGGTGTGGCTGGGGCCGCGTCGGCAGCAGCAGGCTGCTTGGCGTCTTTGTTGTTCGCCGTGTCCTTGGCATCTGCGACTGGCTTGGCATCGGCCTGCGTAGCTTCGGCTGCCTTCGCTTCCTTGTCGGTTTTTTCCTGCTGCTTGGCGGCGACCTTGTCGGCCTTGGCAACGGAGGAGTTCGACACTGGAAGCGAAGTCTTGGCCAGATCGGCTGGCACGATGCTCTGCACCAGTGCAGCACGCAATTCGGTGGCCTTGCCTGCGTCCTTGACCTTCATCCGCAGGGTCAGGCGCCAGCCCTTGGTCTCAGGGTTGTAGCGCACGCTGTTTTCCACCAGCTCGGCGTTGTCGCCGACGCTGACCTGGCTGCGAACGTCAGCATCTGCCGGCAATGCCGCCAGGGACGGGCCTTCGAAGTCCACCAGATAGGCAACGCTGCCGTCCGGCTGACGAATCAGGTTGGACTGTTTGACGTCACCGGTGGAACGCAAGGTCTGCTTGACCCAGGCACTGTCCGGAGCATGAATCGAGGCTTCGTCCATGGTCCAGTGCATGCGATAGGCGAAGTCCAGCGGCTGGCCAGGCTCCGGCATCGTTTCCGGGCTCCAGAAAGCCACGATATTGTCGTTGGTTTCGTCGGCGGTCGGAATCTCTACCAGATCGACGGAGCCCTTGCCCCAGTCGCCTTGCGGTTCAATCCAGGCGCTTGGGCGCTTGTCGTAGCGGTCGTCGAGGTCTTCGTAGTGACTGAAGTCACGGCCACGTTGCAGCAAGCCAAAGCCACGCGGGTTCTCGACCGAGAAGTTGCTCACCGCCAGGTGTTTCGGGTTGTTCAGCGGACGCCAGATCCACTCGCCGTTGCCGGCATGGATCGCCAGACCGCTGGAATCGTGCAGCTCACGGCGGTAGTTGAGGACTTTCGACGGCTGGTTGGCGCCGAACAGGAACATGCTGGTCAGTGGCGCGATGCCCAGTTTGCCGACCTTGTCACGCAGGAACATCTGCGCCTTGACGTCGACAACGGTGTCGCTGCCCGGACGCAAGGTCAGGCGATAGGCACCGGTCGCCCGCGGCGAATCCAGCAGGGCGAAGATCACCAGATGCTTGTCGCCCGGTTTCGGCTGTTGAATCCAGAACTCGCGAAAACGCGGGAATTCTTCGCCGGACGGCAGTGCGGTATCGATCGCCATGCCGCGAGCGGACAAACCGTAGACGTGACCCTTGCCGACCACGCGGAAGTAACTTGCGCCCAGCATGGTCATGATTTCGTCTTGCTTGTCAGCCTTGTTGACCGGGTACAGGACACGGAAACCGGCATAACCGAGTTGTTCGGTGGCCTTGGGATCGAACTTGACGTCGCCGAAATCGAAACGATTCGGATCGTACTTGATCTCTTCGACGGTGTTCGCCGTGATTTCGTTGATTTTCACCGGCGTATCGAAATGCATGCCCTGGTGATAGAACGACAGCTTGAACGGGGTCTTCTGATCGGCCCATTCGGCTTTTTCAGTCAGGAAGCGAATTTTCTGATAATCGGCGAATTTCATCTCGCGAAATTCGTTCGGCAGGTTACTGCGCGGAGCTTCGTACTTTTGCCCGGCCAGTTCTTTTGCCTTGACCGATACATCATCCAGACTGAATGCCCAAAGCTGGCCGGCGCTGAGCAGGCACAGCAGTGCCGAGCCCGCTACCAATGCGCTACGAAACCGTTTGGCAGTCAATTTTGGTGCGTTACAGGGACTAACAATCACGAGCAACCCTCGCCGAAAACAGATCAAAAAACCAACGGCCAGTTAAAGGGCCTGCAGGTATCCGGTACGAAAAAACCGGCCCTGCAGACCACTCTTGCCAAGTTGGCGAGCATTGTTCCGACTCCGCTGGGGCAAAATGATTCCCCAATCGGATTCGGACAAGTCTCTACCTAAGTCAAAATGGACCAACGAACGCTGATCCCCGTAGCGCGCGATTATCTAGTAGGCCGCGTTACAACGCATCAGGGGTAACAAAGTATTTATCGGGAAAAACGCCTGTTTTCAGTCCAAAAGCGCTTAAAAAGATGTTTCAAGCGCTTTCAGGTCTGTAACAGGAAGGTAACCGGGCCGTCATTGACCAGGTGCACCTGCATATCCGCGCCGAATCTACCTGATGCTACAGTGCCATGCACCTGTTTCGCTTTGCTTAATAGATAGTCGAAAAGCTCCTCGCCCAAGGCCGGAGGGGCCGCGGTCGAGAAACTCGGTCGCAACCCGCTCTTGGTGTCGGCGGCCAGGGTGAACTGCGAGACCAGCAGCAACCCGCCACTCACATCCGCCAGGGACAGGTTCATCTTGCCCTCAGCGTCGCTAAACACACGATAGTTAAGCAGCTTATTGAGAAGTTTGTCGGCGCTGGCCCGCGTGTCGTCCGGCTCGACGGCTACCAGCACCAGCAAACCCTGGTCGACCGCGCCGACCACCTGCCCCGCTACCTCGACTCGCGCGCCGCGCACGCGTTGCAGCAAGCCCTTCATGCTTCTTCAGGCGACAGGTCGAGCAAGCGCCGGGCCATTCGATCGGCAGCGCGTACCAATGCATCGGTGATCCCCGGTTCGGCGGCGGCATGGCCCGCGTCACGGATTATTTGCAGTTCGCTATTCGGCCAGGCCTGGTGCAGTTCCCAGGCGTTGTCCAACGGACAGATCACGTCATAGCGACCATGGACGATCACGCCAGGCAAGTGGGCGATTTTGCCCATGTCACGAATCAGCTGATTCGGTTCGAGGAAGGCGTTATTGGTGAAGTAGTGGCATTCGATGCGGGCGATGGACAACGCGCGCTGCGGCTCGGAGAATCGATCGACCACCAGTGGGTTCGGACGCAGCGTCGCGGTCCGGCCTTCCCACGTGGACCAGGCCTTGGCCGCGTGCATCTGGGCGATCTGATCGTTGCCGGTGAGTCGTTTGTGGAAGGCGCTGAGCAAATCGCCGCGCTCGTCCAGCGGGATCGGCGCAACATAGTCCTGCCAGTAATCGGGGAACAGACGGCTTGCGCCCGCCTGATAAAACCATTCGATTTCCTGCGGGCGGCAGAGAAAAATCCCGCGCAGGATCAGCCCGTGCACGCGCTCCGGATGGGTTTGCGCGTAGGCCAGCGCCAGGGTCGAACCCCAGGAACCGCCGAACAGCACCCACTTGTCGATGCCCAGGTGCTGGCGGATCCGCTCAAGGTCGGCGACCAGATCCCAGGTGGTGTTGTTTTCGAG
Source organism: Pseudomonas sp. LBUM1649 (assembly GCF_059716155.1). NCBI lineage: Bacteria > Pseudomonadati > Pseudomonadota > Gammaproteobacteria > Pseudomonadales > Pseudomonadaceae > Pseudomonas > Pseudomonas sp. LBUM1649. Next base: position 380,836 of record NZ_CP166807.1, on the reverse strand, counting down.
GCTGGCGTGGGGGGTGGAACGACCGCAACCGCGCTGATCGAAGGTAACAATGCGGTACAGATTAGGATCGAAGAAACACCGACTCTGGGCATCGCACCCGGCGCCGGGGCCGCCGTGAATGAACACCACCGGCAAACCTTCCGGTGAACCGCTTTCGTCGACATACAGCGTGTGGGTCTCATCGACGGCCAGATCGTGCCGGGCGTGGGGTTTGATCTGCGGGTACAAAGTCTGCATTGCGCGCTCCGTAAGGGGTCGAGGTCATCCCTGGGGGGACTTCTATTATTCTGCCGTTGGGCATCATAAACCCGAATTACGTGAATGAGCATGTACTTGTAGGAGGTCGCTGATCGTTCCCACGCGCCGCAAAGGAATGCAGCAAGGGATGCTCTGCGTCCCAAGAGCGGACGCGGAGCGTCCGGGGAGGCATTCCCACGCAGAGCGTGGGAACGATCTGTCACCGGTAGTGCTTTTCGCCCCAGGCCAGCAGTCCTTGCAGCAGTTCCTTCAAGACCACGCGGGTCGGCTCGGCCAGATCCGGCCGATAGCGGAACGGCTCGAACTCTTCCATGTAGGTGCACTGGCCCAACTCCAGTTGCACGGCATGAATGTTTTCTGCCGGATTGCCGTAGTGACGAGTGATGTGCCCGCCCTTGAAGCGCCCGTTCAGCACATGGCTGTAGTCCGGGTGACCGGCGCAGATCGCTTCCAGCTGCGAAGCCAGCTGCGGATCACAACTGGCGCCGTTGAAGGTGCCAAGGTTGAAGTCCGGCAGCTTGCCGTCGAACAGGTGCGGGATGATCGAGCGGATCGAGTGCGCATCGAACAACAGCGCGTAGCCGAACTCGGCTTTCAGTCGCGCCAGCTCGCTCTGCAAGGTGTTGTGGTACGGCGTCCAGATCTGCTCAAGATAGGTGGCACGCTCATCCTTCGAGGGCTCCAACCCTTCGCGGAACAACGGGATACCGTCGAACAGTGTCGCCGGGTACAGACCGGTGGTGGCGCCGACATACAAAGGCTTGTCGTCGGACGGCCGGTTCAGGTCGATGACGAACCGCGAGTATTCGGCGGCGAGGGTGCTGGCACCCAGTTCGGCGGCAAAATCGTACAGCTGCGGGATGTGCCAGTCGGTGTCCGGCAGGCTTTTCGCGTCGGGGATCAACCCGGCTTCGACTGCAGGAGTCAGGCACACACCGGCGTGGGGCATGCTGATCAGCAGCGGCATGCGGCCTTGATTGAAGTTAAGAACCTTATCCACAACGACTCTCCTACAAGCTCATTTCGACGCCGTGACGCACGACGCGTTTTTCCAGGTCGCCGCCCAGCCAGTAGCACAGGTCGGCCGGGCGATCGATTTGCCAGGCAACGAAATCCGCGACCTTGCCAGCCTCCAGCGAACCGTGAGTGTCAGCCATGCCCAGGGCGGTGGCGGCCTGAATGGTTGCGCCAGCCAGCGCCTCTTCCGGGGTCATGCGGAAACAGGTGCAGGCCATGTTCAGCATCAAACGCAACGACAGTGCCGGCGAGGTACCGGGATTGAGGTCGCTGGCGATGGCGATTTTCACGCCGTGTTTGCGCAAGGCCTCCATCGGCGGCAATTGGGTCTCGCGCAGGAAGTAGAAGGCGCCGGGCAGCAACACGGCCACTGTGCCGGACTTGGCCATGGCGATGGCGTCGTCTTCGGTCATGAATTCCAGATGATCGGCCGACAGTGCGTGGTAACGCGCCGCGAGGCTCGATCCGTGCAGGGACGATAGCTGCTCGGCGTGCAGCTTCACCGGCAGACCCAGTTCCTGGGCAGTGATGAATACGCGCTCGACCTGAGCAGGGGAAAACGCCAGGTATTCGCAAAAGGCATCCACCGCGTCCACCAGCCCTTCGGCGGCCAGGGCCGGGAGCATTTCGCTGCAGATGTGATCGATGTAATCGTCGGCGCGACCGGTGTACTCCGGCGGCAAGGCGTGAGCGGCCAGGCAGGTGCTGCGCACGCTGACCGGCAGTTCGGCGCCGAGGCGACGGGCCACCCGCAGCATCTTGCGTTCGTTGGCCAGGTCGAGGCCGTACCCGGATTTGATTTCGATGCTGGTGACGCCGTCGCGCATCAGGCTTTTCAGACGCTTGGCGGCGCTGGCGAACAGTTCATCTTCGCTGGCCGCGCGAGTGGCACGCACGGTGCTGGCGATGCCGCCGCCGCTTGCTGCAATTTCCGCGTAGCTGACGCCTTGCAGACGCTGCTCGAATTCGCCACTGCGGTTACCGCCGAACACCGTGTGGGTGTGGCAGTCAATCAGGCCAGGAGTGACCCAGGCCCCCTTCAAATCGTTGACCGCCGGGTACTCGCCTGACGGCAGTTCACTGCGCGGGCCGACCCACTCGATGTGCGCACCGGACGTCACGATGGCCGCATCCTCGATGATCGAGTAGACGCCTTGCGCCATGGTTGCGACGTGGCAGTGTTGCCAGAGGGTTTTCATCCCTTAGTCTCCACAGTATTCAAAATCGAATCGCCAGCAGGCTGGCTCCCACAGAGGAACGCATTGCAACTGTGGGAGCCAGCCTGCTGGCGATGAGTCCATCACAGGCTAGGCAAAAGCTTGGTCGTGATCAGCTCGTTCAGGCAACGCGAAGCCAACAACTCAGTCGCCGCATTGATGTCTGGCGCAAAGAAGCGGTCCTTCTCGTAAAACGGCACTTCCTCACGCAGAATCGCCCGAGCCTGTTCCAGTTTCGGCGAGCTTTTCAAACCGTTGCGCAAGTCCAGGCCCTGGACCGCTGCCAGCCATTCGACAGCAAGAATCCCGCGGGTATTCTCGGCCATTTCCCACAGACGCTTGCCCGCAGCAGGGGCCATGGACACGTGGTCCTCCTGGTTGGCGGACGTCGGCAGGCTATCCACCGAATGCGGATGGGACAGCGCCTTGTTCTCGCTGGCCAGCGCCGCTGCGGTCACTTGGGCGATCATGAAGCCGGAGTTCACGCCGCCATTGGCCACCAGGAACGGCGGCAGTTGCGACATGTGCTTGTCCATCATCAGCGAGATGCGACGCTCGCTCAGGGAGCCGATTTCAGCGATGGCCAATGCCATGTTGTCAGCGGCCATGGCCACCGGTTCGGCGTGGAAGTTACCGCCGGAAATCACGTCGCCTTCTGCGGCGAATACCAACGGATTATCGGATACGGCGTTGGCTTCGACGGCCAGCACTTCGGCGGCCTGACGGAACTGGGTCAGGCACGCGCCCATGACTTGCGGCTGGCAGCGCAGGGAGTACGGGTCCTGGACCTTCTCGCAGTTCTCGTGGGAATCGGAAACTTCACTGCGCTCACCCAGCAGATCACGATAGGCGGCAGCGGCGTCGATCTGGCCTTTTTGGCCACGAGCGGCGTGGATGCGTGCATCGAACGGCGAGCGCGAGCCCAGCACCGCTTCAACGGTCAGGCCACCGAGCGCCAGGGCACCGGCGAACAGGTCTTCGCCTTCGAACAAACCGCGCAGAGCAAACGCGGTGGACACCTGAGTACCGTTAAGCAGCGCCAGGCCTTCTTTCGCAGCCAGGGTCAGCGGGGTCAGACCGGCGACTTTCAGCGCTTCGGTCGCTTCCATCCACTCGCCTTTGTAGCGCGCCTTGCCTTCGCCCAGCAGCACCAGCGACATGTGCGCCAACGGTGCCAGGTCGCCGGACGCACCGACCGAACCTTTCAGCGGAATGTGCGGGTAAACCTCGGCGTTGATCAAGGCGATCAGCGCGTCGATCACTACACGGCGGATGCCGGAGAAACCACGGCTCAGGCTGTTGACCTTGAGCACCATGACCAGGCGCACCAGTGCATCGCTGATCGGCTCGCCAACACCGGCGGCATGGGACAGCACCAGCGAGCGCTGCAGGTTTTCCAGGTCTTCGCTGGCAATGCGGGTCGAGGCCAGCAGGCCAAAACCGGTGTTAATGCCGTAGGCGGTGCGGTTTTCGGCGAGGATCTGTTCCACGCAGGCAACGCTAGCTTCGATCTGGGCAGCAGCGCTGTGGTCGAGGGTCAGTTTCACCGGCTGCTGATAGACATCACGCAGTTGGGCAAGGCTCAGTTGGCCGGGAATCAGGTTTAGCGCAGTCATTTTGTTCTCCTTTTGAGAGTTGTCTTCTTCATGAATGAAGAGTACTCACCAGACGCTCCGGAGATGTCCGTTGTCCGTCGCGTCTCGCCTGTAGGGGAGCCGCGCCTTGGCACGCTGGTGTTGTGGAAAAATCAGTGCAAATTCGGTAACGCTTTGTGCAGCAAAATCGGGTCTTTCAAAACGCTGGCAGCAGCGGCGATATCCGGTGCCAGCCAACGATCCTGGTCATAGGCAGGAACGCGCTCACGCAGCAGACGCCACGCCGCATCGGTGCCGGCGCCGAAGCGTTGCTCTTTCAGGAATTCAAACGCCTGGGCAGCCAACAGATACTCGATTGCGAGGATCTGCGTGCAGTTTTCCAGTACGCGATGCAGCTTCAGCGCGGCGTTGGTGCCCAGGCTCAGGTGATCTTCCTGCAGGCCCGAGGTGACGTAGTTGTCGAGCACCGCCGGTTGCGCCAATTGGCGGTTTTCCGCACACAGCGAGGCAGCGACGTACTGCACGATCATCATCCCGGAATTCACGCCCGGGTTGGCCACCAGAAACGCTGGCAGGCCGCTGACGTGTGGGTTGATCAAACGGTCCAGGCGACGTTCGGCGATGGAGCCGATTTCGGCCATGGCGATGGCCAGCAGGTCCGCCGCCAGCGCGACGGACTGGCCGTGCGGGTTGGCCTGGGAAACGACGCGGTAGTTTTCCGCGGTGCCCAGCACCAGCGGGTTGTCGGTGGCGCTATTGAGTTCGGTTTCGATCTGTTGGGTTGCGTGCACCAGTTGGTCACGTGCAGCGCCGTGCACCTGCGGGATCGAGCGGATGCTCAGGGCGTCCTGGGTACGAATGCCTTTGCTCTGGGCAATCACTTCACTGCCGTCGAGCAATCCGCGCAGGTTGATGCCGACCTGCTGCATGCCCGGATGCGGCTTGAGCGCGATGATCTCGGCGTCGAAGGCGTCAATCTGACCGCGTTGGGCTTCGAAGCTCATGGCGCCGATCACGTCGGCCCAATGCAGCAGATGCGCGGCGTCAGCAATGGCCAGGCAGCTCAGGCCAGTCATGCATGGCGTGCCATTGACCAGACACAGACCATCCTTGGCGCCAAGCTTGACCGGTTGCAGGCCTTCTTCAGCCAGGGCCTGCTGCGCGGAAACCATCTGTCCGCGATAGCTGACATTGCCGACACCCAGCAACGCGATGCCGATGTGGGCCATGTGGGTCAGGTAGCCCACAGAGCCCTGGGATGGCACTTGCGGGGTGATGCCACGGTTGAGCAGTGCCAGCAGTGCTTCTACGACCTGACGGTGCAGGCCGGATTTACCGTGGCTGTAGTTGACGATGGCCGCGCACATGATCGAACGAGTCTGCTCGTTAGTCAGGGGTGCGCCGACGCCACAGGCGTGGCTGAGCAAGGTGTTGCGCGACAACTGGCTGAGCTGCTCGTCCTGCAGCGACACGTTGCACAGCGCGCCCAGCCCGGTGTTGATGCCGTAGGCACGCTCGCCGCTGGTGACGATGCGCTGGACGATGGCCTGCGCGTTTTCAATCCGTGCCCAGACCTGCGCCGACAGCTCGAGCTGCGCGCCATCACGGGCGACTGCGACTACATCCTGCCAACGCACCTGTGCATCGGCGATAACGATTTTTTCAGCCTGGGACATTTCTAACCTCTTGAACCTGATCGTTCCCACGCTCTGCGTGGGAATGCCGCCTGGGACGCTCCGCGTCCCGATGTCAACGCAAGGCTCGAACCCTGCGCATGGGTGACGCAGAGCGTCACGGGATGCATTCCCACGCAGAGCGTGGGAACGATCATCACACCAAGCGGTGCTGTTTAAACCACCGCCGCCCGACGCTGCACGAACCGGTCGACATACTCATCCGCCGGCGAATGCAGGATCTCTTTCGGCGTGCCGACCTGGATCAGCCGGCCATCCTTGAGAATCGCGATGCGGTTGCCGATGCGCACGGCCTCGTCGAGGTCGTGGGTGATGAAGACGATGGTCTTGTGCAGGGTCTTTTGCAGTTCCAGCAACTGGTCCTGCATCTCGGCACGGATCAGCGGGTCGAGGGCACTGAAGGCTTCGTCCATCAGGATGATGTCAGTGTCCGCTGCCAACGCACGGGCCAAACCTACACGCTGACGCATGCCGCCGGAGAGCTGGTGCGGGTATTTGTTTTCGTAGCCCTTGAGGCCCACGGTGTTGATCCAGTGCAGCGCGCGCTCGGCGCACATTTGCTTGCTCTCGCCACGGATTTTCAAGCCGTAGGCGACGTTGTCCAGCACGCTCTTGTGCGGCAGCAGGCCGAAGCTCTGGAACACCATGCTGATCTTGCGCCGGCGAAATTCGCGCAGGGCTTCCATGTCGTATTGCAGGATGTCCACACCGTCCACCAGGATCGCGCCGCTGGTCGGGTCAATCAGGCGGTTGAAGTGGCGCACCAGTGTGGATTTGCCGGAACCCGACAGGCCCATGATCACGAAGATCTCGCCGCTGCCGATGCTCAACGAAAGGTCGTTGACGCCGACCACGCAGCCGGTCTCGGACAGTACTTGTTCCTTGGTTTTGCCCTGGCCGACCATGGCCAGCGCATCCTTGGAACGGCTGCCGAAAATCTTGAAGACGTTTTTGACTTCGATCTTGCTCACGGTTGCGTTGTTCATTTGCTCACCTCATGCCGTGGCCGACCATACGCCTGTGTAATGCGGTCGATCACCACTGCCAGAATCACGATCGCCAGACCGGCTTCAAGGCCACGTCCGACGTTGAGGGTCTGAATCCCCACCAGCACGTCTTCACCCAAACCACGGGCACCGATCATCGAGGCAATCACCACCATCGACAGGGCCATCATGGTGGTCTGGTTGATACCCGCCATAATGCTCGGCAGGGCCAGCGGCAATTGCACGCCGAACAGTTGCTGCCAACGGTTGGCACCGAAGGCGTTGATCGCTTCCATCACCTCACCGTCAACCTGGCGAATACCCAGGTCTGTCAGGCGGATCAGCGGTGGCGCGGCATAGATCACGGTAGCGAAAATCGCCGGGACCTTGCCCAGGCCGAACAGCATCAGCACCGGGATCAGGTACACGAAGCTCGGCATGGTCTGCATGATGTCCAGCAACGGCATCAGCACCGAACGCAGGCGATTGCTGCGCGCCGAGAGGATGCCCAGCGGAATGCCGATCAACACCGAAATGACCGTCGCCACCATCATCAGCGCCAAGGTCTGCATCAGCTTGTCCCAGAGGCCGACCGCCCCCACCAGGAACAGTAAACCGACGATGACGGCGGTGGTCACGACTTTACGCGTTGCGTGCCAGGCCACACCGGCCACGATCGCTAGCATCAGCCACCATGGCGCTGCACGCAGCAGGCCTTCGAGATTGACGATGGCCCACAACAGGGTGTCGGAGATGCTGCGGAACACATCGCCGTAGTTGGTCACCAGCGAATCGACCCAACCGTTGACCCAGTCGGCGATGGAAAAAGTAAAGCTTTCGGGAAACATAAGAGACTCTCAATCAAGGGGTTGCGATGCAGCGTCCGACTGCCGTTACCGACAGCCGGAGAGGCTGGACCTACAAGGCCGCGTCGATCTTCTTGGCTGCGTCTTCACTCACCCACGCATGCCAGACTTCAGGATGTTCCTTGAGGAAGATTTTCGCCAGCTTCGGCGAAGCGATCCGCTCCTTGGCCATGCGCCCAAGGTTCTGGTTCAACAGGTCGATCGGCAGGTTGACCTTTTCCAGCACGGCCACCAGTTCCGGGGCTTCGTCGTGGAAGGTCTTGGACAGGCCGACCTTGATGGTCACGCTCTTGTCCACGCCCGGTTTTTCTTCAAGTTTGACCAGGTCGACCTGGCCCATCAGCGGCGTTGGCGACCAGTAGTAGAACAGGATCGGCTCGCCACGCTTGTAGCTCGACAGCACGGCGGCATCCAGCGCAGGGCCGGTGCCTGGGCGGAAGTTGGTGTAGGTGCTTTCCAGGCCGTAGCTTTTCAGCATTTCGCTGTTATCGAGCTCACAGGTCCAACCGGCCGGGCAATTGTAAAAACGGCCCTTGGACGGTTCTTCCTGGTCCTTGAACACGGTGGCGTATTTGGCCAGGTCGGCGATGTTTTTCAGGTCTGGCGCCTTGGCTTCCAGCTTTCGGTTGGCGTCGCCTTCGATCACGTAGCGCGGCACGTACCAGCCTTCGACAGCGCCAACCACCGGAGCGCCAACACCGACGACCTTGCCGGCCTTCTCGGCCTTATTCCAGACCTCGCTGCGGCCGACCCATTCTTCGGCGAACACTTGAATATCGTTGCTGCTCAGCGCGTTTTCCATGGTGATGGAGTTGCCCGGCAGGCTGTCGGTCTTGCAGTCGTAGCCTTTCTCTAGCACAACTTGCAGCACGTCGGTCAGCAGCATCCCGCTTTCCCAGTTCAGGCCAGCGAATTTCACCGGTTTGCCCGACTCGCACCAACCCGCCGCCTGAGTGGCGCCAGCACTGGCCAGCAGGCCCATGGAAAGCAATGTGGTCAGCAGGGTCTTGTTCGATTTCATTGTAGTGACGCTCCTAATCGTGAATTGGCTTACGGCAGTCAAGAGGCATCCAGCCCTGTCCACGTCCAATCAGGCCTGCGCCGCAGCGCGACCGACGCTCAGTTTTTGTTCGACGACCGCGTCCTGCTCGACCGGCAGAATCAACTGATCGGGCACTGCGCCGTGCCATTTTTTCGCGCACACGTAATACAGGGCTGCGGGAAGCACCAGACCGATGATCCAGGAAATATCCACATCACCCAGGACAGCCACCAGCGGACCGGTGTAGAACTTGGTGGAGATGAACGGCAGCTGCACCAGCACACCGAAAACATAGACGCTGATACCGAGCAGGTTCCAGCGGCCGTAGCGACCGTTCGGATCGGCCAGTGCCGGCACGTCATAACGCTCGCGGGTGATGCAGTAGTAGTCCACCAGGTTGATCGCGCTCCATGGCGTAAAGAACGCCAGCAAGAACAGGATGAACGACTTGAACGCACCGAGGAACGAGTGCTGACCGAGCAACGCCATCAGGGTCGCAGCGCCGACGATGACCAGTACGAACACCAGACGCTGCAAGTGCGTTACTTTCAGGTCACCACGGAAACCGCTGATGATGGTCGCGATGCACATGAAGCTACCGTAGGAGTTAAGCGTGGAGATGGTGACCTTGCCGAACGCGATGCTGAAATACAGCAGCGCAGCGGTGGCACCGGTACCGCCCAAACCGACGATGTAGGCCACTTCGTGACCGGCGAATTGCCCATTGGCCGAAGCGGCAGCGAACACGCCGAGGATCATCGCCACCTGTGCGCCAATCACCGAACCTGCGCCAGCGGCGAAAAAGGTTTTCACCGAGGAAGTCTTGCTCGGCAGGTAGCGTGAATAGTCAGCCACGTAAGGGCCGAAGGCGATCTGCCAGGACGCCGCGAGCGACACCGCGAGCAGGAAGCTACTCCAGCTGAAGTGGCGGATTTCCAGCAGTGCGCCAACGTCAGTCTGGCTCATCAGACGGCTGAACAGGAAAACAAAGGCAATGACACCAATGACACTGGCAACACGTCCAATCCAATGGATCACCCGGTAACCGAGCACCGTGACCAGCACGATGACGCTGGCGAAAATAAGAATTCCGACACTGTCGCTGACGCCAAACAACTGGCCCAGCGCCTGGCCGGAAAGCACGGTTCCCGTTGCCGTGAAGCCGAGGTACATCAGACAGACCAGCACGATCGGGATGGCCGCGCCATAAACGCCGAACTGTACCCGGCTGGAGATCATCTGCGGCAGGCCAAGCTTGGGACCTTGCGCCGCATGCAGCGCCATTACGCCGCCACCGAGGAGTTGGCCGATCAGCAGACCGATCAACGACCAGAACACGTCACCGCCCAGCACCACGGCCAGGGCCCCGGTGACAATTGCGGTGATCTGCAGGTTGGCACCCATCCACAGGGTGAACTGGCTAAACAGACGACCGTGTCTTTCCGCTTCCGGGATGTAGTCGATCGAGCGTTTCTCGATCAACGGTTTGTTGCCTGCACGATCGCTGGTAACAGCCATGGTTCAACCTCTATGGATTGTTATTCTGGGTGGTGCAACCCCTGTAGGAGCTGAGCTTGCTCGCGATGAGGCCGGCAAATTCAACATCTGTGTCGGCTGACACATCGCCATCGCGAGCAAGCTTTGCTCCTACAGGGCAAGCATTACTTGCCGGTAATCATCGGCAGGTTCAGCCCTTGTTCCTTGGCACAGTCGATCGCGATCTGATAACCGGCATCGGCGTGGCGCATGACGCCGGTCGCCGGGTCGTTGTGCAGGACGCGCGCGATACGCTCGGCCGCTTCATCAGTACCGTCGCAGACAATCACCATGCCCGAGTGCTGGGAGAAGCCCATGCCGACGCCGCCGCCGTGGTGCAGGGAAACCCAGGTCGCGCCGCTCGCAGTGTTGAGCAGCGCGTTGAGCAGTGGCCAGTCGGACACGGCATCGGAACCGTCCTGCATCGATTCGGTTTCGCGGTTCGGGCTCGATACCGAACCGGAATCCAGGTGGTCGCGACCGATCACGATTGGCGCGGACAGCTCACCGCTACGCACCATTTCGTTGAACGCCAGGCCCAGCTTGGCGCGCAGGCCCAGGCCAACCCAGCAGATACGTGCCGGCAGACCCTGGAAGCTGATGCGCTCGCGGGCCATGTCCAGCCAGTTGTGCAGGTGGGCGTCGTCCGGGATCAGTTCCTTGACCTTGGCGTCGGTCTTGTAGATGTCTTCAGCGTTGCCCGACAGCGCAGCCCAACGGAACGGGCCGATGCCACGGCAGAACAGTGGACGGATGTAGGCCGGTACGAAGCCTGGGAAGTCGAATGCGTTTTCCACGCCTTCTTCCTGGGCCATCTGACGGATGTTGTTGCCGTAGTCGAAGGTCGGCACGCCCATTTTCTGGAAGTCGAGCATCGCTTTGACGTGCACCGCCATCGATTGCTTGGCGGCTTTGATCACTGCAGCCGGTTCGGTCTTGGCGCGAGCACGGTACTGGTCCCAGGTCCAGCCGGCAGGCAGGTAGCCGTTGAGTGGGTCGTGGGCGCTGGTCTGGTCGGTGACCATGTCCGGGCGCACCCCGCGCTTGACCAGTTCCGGCAGGATTTCTGCCGCGTTGCCCAGCAGGGCAATGGAAATCGCTTTGCCTTCAGCGGTGTATTTGGCGATGCGGGCCAGTGCGTCGTCGAGGTCGGTGGCTTGCTCGTCGACATAGCGGCTTTTCAAACGGAAATCGATGCTGACCTGCTGGCATTCGATGTTCAGCGAGCACGCGCCGGCCAAGGTTGCAGCCAGAGGCTGGGCACCACCCATGCCGCCCAAGCCAGCGGTCAGTACCCACTTGCCTTTCAGGTCATCGTTGTAATGCTGGCGACCCGCTTCGACGAAGGTTTCGTAGGTGCCTTGGACGATGCCCTGGCTGCCGATGTAGATCCAGCTGCCGGCAGTCATCTGGCCGTACATGGCCAGGCCTTTGGCGTCGAGCTCGTTGAAGTGTTCCCAGCTCGCCCAGTGTGGCACCAGGTTGGAGTTGGCGATCAGTACGCGCGGGGCGTTGGTGTGAGTCTTGAACACGCCGACCGGCTTGCCGGATTGCACCAGCAGGGTCTCGTCGTCGTTCAGGTTGGTCAGGCTCTCGACGATCTTGTCGTAGCATTCCCAGTTACGTGCTGCACGACCGATACCACCGTAGACCACCAGTTCTTTAGGGTTCTCGGCGACTTCCGGGTCGAGGTTGTTCATCAGCATGCGCAGCGGCGCTTCGGTCAGCCAGCTCTTGGCGGTCAGCTTGTTACCGCGGGCAGCGCGGATTTCAACGTCACGAAACTTAGTAGGTTTATTGTCAGTCACGAAAAAGACTCCTCAGCGATCAATCCAAACCAACCCTGGCGGTGGGTAAGCCAGCCTGTGCGCGTCAAAGCGACACAAGCGAATCAGTGGACGTTGCGGGGAGTCTCGATCGACTCATACGCATACGTCTTTACTTGTACATACAAGCATATGCAATCAAGCGGCCAACTTGTTGGATGGGCATTCAAGAAAAATTCTGAAATGGCTGGAGAGCGCCTGAATCAAGGGTTCTGGCGCATATGAAATTTTTCGAGGGGATTTTTTGAAGAGTGAGGGTGCTGTTACTTGAGCGTGGTTTTGCGCCACGCTGGGGCGTTCGGTAACAAAGTGGTGCGCGGAGGGAAACGGAGTTGAGTACTGCCTTTGTGGTGAGGGGATTTATCCCCGTTGGGCTGCGCAGCAGCCCTATTTTTTTGGGGCCGCTTCGCGACCCAACGGGGCGGTGCGACGTTTCGCTAAATCCCCTCGCCACATTAGATTTCTTCAGCAGTTAATCAGCGTGCGGTCAGTTCGATAACGCAGCAGGCGCCGTTACTGGAGACTTCCAGCAGACCGTTGTTACCGTCGAGTTGCAGGCAGTCATGGCGACCCAATTGCTGGGCACTGTTACCGACCTTAATTTCAAGCACTTCAGACACGCTGAAAATCAGCAGGGTCCCGGTCTCGCTGAAAAACCGCTGCTCGCCGCTCAGCCACTGCAATCGCGCGCTGTAACGCTGCGGCGCATAAATCAGGTTGAAATCGCGGATCGACCCACCAAGCAAGGTGCAGGAAACCTGGCTCTCACCGCTGAAGGCAAACGGGTCCAGCGGTAACAACGGCCGCATGACCTGACCATCAACCGACAAGGTCATGCCGTCACCCTGCAACACGGTGATGATCCGCTCGTACCCGGCAAAGGTGGAAAACCCGCCCGACTCGCCGATATCGGCAATCGACAAGCGCCAGCCGAAACCATCCAGACCAGTCCCGGCATCGCGGGTGATTTCTTCGGTACTGCCGCCGCCGTTTTTCCACGGCATGCGCGGGTAATCTTTGGCGCGTAAAACTTTCAAACTGCTCATTTATGAAAGCGTCCTTCCAGACGATGACGGGAACCGGGGTGGATCAAGCGAGCGGCGGTCACCGGCTGACGGCCGGACCAGGTGCGGCGACGGATCAGCAGGCACGGCTCGCCTTTTTCAATCTGCAGCAACTTGCATTCGGACGGCTCGGCCAGAATCGCCTCGACCACGTGCTCCCCTTCGGTCAGCGGCGCGACCTGGTTCAGGTAGGCGTACGGCGTTTGCAGGGTGAAGTCCTGCTTGAGGTAGTCGGGCGCCACCAGCGCGTTGACGAAACGGTCTTCGATTTGCACCGGAATGTCGTTCTCGAAATGCACGATCAACGAATGGAACACTTTCTGGCCTTCACGCATGTCCAGCGCCAGCGCGCGCTCGGAACCTGCAGCTTCTTCTTCCAGGGTGATCACCTTGCAGGTGTGACGATGGCCACGGGAGGCGATTTCGTCGGCGATGTTGTGCACTTCGAACAGGGCGGACTGGCTTTTCGGCTCAGCGACGAAAGTGCCGACACCTTGCATGCGCACCAACAGACCGTCGGCGGTCATTTCGCGCAAGGCGCGGTTGATGGTCATGCGGCTGAAACCCAACTGGCTGACCAGCTCGCTTTCCGATGGAACGCGATAGTGCGGCGGCCAGTTTCCACTGTCGATTTGCTGGGTGATCATCTGTTTGACGCGGGCGTACAAGGGCGCCGGACTGTCGCCCATGTTCGCGGCCAACGGAGAGACTGGAGGCGGAGTCGGCACGGTTAATCCTTGGTCGTTTGGTTGATGTCGCTAGCTTGCCGGAGTTTACCGGGCAGGCAAACGTCTGTATATGTATATACAAATAACACACGATGGGGTGCTGAACCATGTCCGCCTTCTTTGCCGAACGCGCGCTGCTGCCTAGTGGATGGGCCAACAATGTACGTCTTGAGGTCAGCGCCGATGGCGTCTTGACCCATATCCAGGCCGATTCTCATGCAGATGACGCCGAACGGCTGAGCGGTCCGCTGCTGCCAGGCATGCCGAACCTGCACTCCCACGCGTTCCAGCGGGCCATGGCCGGGCTGGCGGAAGTGGCAGGCAACCCCAATGACAGTTTCTGGACCTGGCGCGACCTGATGTATCGCCTCGTCGGAAAAATCAGCCCGCAGCAACTGGGCGTCATTGCCCGCCAGCTGTACATCGAAATGCTCAAGGCCGGTTACACCTCGGTGGCCGAATTTCATTACGTGCACCATGACAACAACGGCCAACCTTATGCCGACCCGGCCGAACTGGCCCTGCGCATCAGCCAGGCCGCCAGTGCCGCCGGTATCGGTCTGACCCTGCTGCCGGTGCTCTACAGCCACGCAGGTTTCGGTGGCCAGGCGCCAAACGACGGCCAGCGCCGCTTCATCAACAGCACCGAAAACTACCTCAAGCTGCAATCGCGACTGCAGCCGATACTGGCGCAACAACCCGCACAGTCCCTGGGTTTGTGTTTCCACTCATTGCGCGCGGTCACACCGCAACAGATCAGCGAAGTTCTGGCGGCCAGCGACAAGCAATGCCCGGTGCACATTCACATCGCCGAACAGCAGAAGGAAGTCGACGACTGCCTGAGCTGGAGCGGTCGTCGTCCTCTGCAATGGCTGTACGAAAACACTGAAGTCGACCAGCGCTGGTGCCTGGTCCACGCCACCCACGCCAACCCGGAAGAAGTCACGCTGATGGCCAGGAGCCGGGCCATCGCCGGCCTGTGCCTGACCACCGAGGCCAACCTGGGCGACGGGATTTTCCCGGCTGTGGATTTTCTCGCCCAGGGCGGGCGCATGGGCATCGGTTCCGACAGCCACGTGTCATTGAGCGTGGTGGAAGAGTTGCGCTGGCTGGAATACGGCCAGCGTCTGCGCGATCAGCGGCGTAACCGTTTGTATGGGGCAGACCAGCCGATGGTCGGCCGCACGCTGTTTGATGCGGCGCTGGACGGCGGTGCCCAGGCGCTGGGGCAACCGATTGGTGCGCTGGAAGTCGGCAGGCGTGCCGATTGGCTGGTGCTGGACGGCAACGATCCATACCTGGCGACCGCCACGGGTGACGGGATTCTCAATCGTTGGTTGTTTGCCGGTGGCGATCGTCAGGTGCGTGATGTGCTGGTCAATGGCCAGTGGGTAGTGCGTGACGGGCGCCATGCCGGGGAAGAGGAAAGTAATCGCGCCTTCACCCAGGTCCTGCGCGACTTGCTCGGCTGACACAAAACAACTGTGGGAGCGAGCTTGCTCGCGATGGCGGACTGTCAGTCAACATCTTTGTTGACTATGACGGCCTCATCGCGAGCAAGCTCGCTCCCACAGGGATATGTGTAATCAGTCGGATGTTTTCGCCATCTGCGTATCCGACGCCCGCCAGATCAGCCGCGTGGTGTCATAACCCTGCTGACGCGCCTTGCTCAGCAACTCTTCACGCACTACGCCGTTGACGGTCGGGGTGCGCGACAGCAACCACAGGTAACGACGGCTCGAGTCGCCGACGATGGCAGTCTTGTAGTCATCGCTGACGTACAACACCCAGTACTCGCCCTTCGCCAAACCCGGAATCAACCTTGAAAACCAGGTATCGAATTCGACCCACAACTTGTCGGTCTTGCCCGGTACTTGTGGATACGCCGTGCCCCTGACCTCTTCCCACTGCCACTGCGGCGTCAGGCAGCGATTCAACACCGCGACGTTACCGTCAGGCTTGAGCGTGTAGTGGGCTTCGGATTGCGCACAGTCGCGCTGGAAGTACATCGGCAAACGCGCCAACTCGTACCAGGTGCCCTGATAGCGCTTGAGGTTGACGCTGTTGGCAGTTTTTGGCGCCAACGAATCCTGGCCAGAACTGGCACAGCCGGCCAACACCAGGCCGGCAAAAAGCATGATCAATAACCGCTTCATTGTTTTTCTCCCGTGGGCGCGTGGCCCCGGTTTACTTCAGGCCTTGGCCGGAAAACATCAAGACTTTGTCACCGGCGAACTGCACGCTGATAAAGCTGTTCTTGTCGCCCCATGTGCAACTGGACATGCCGAGCGCGCCTGAGCAATCGGCGGGTTTGCCCAAAAGATTCTCAACCTCGGCCTTGGCCATTCCTGACGACAGCTTCGAGTAGTTTTCCTGATTGACCTTGCTGCACGCAGCCAACAACACGCAAAACGACAGCAGGGCGATGGATCGCAGCGACATGTGTAACTCCAGGGGCGAAGGGATTGGCATGACTGCCAAGCTGAACCTTAGAAGAGAAAACCCCTGTCTGGTTCCCTGCCCGACGGGCTATTTATCAGGCCGCTCGTCTACCTTTGCGCGAATTATCAGCCACTTCGTTTTGCTGTCGGGTATTTCGTCGGTTTTTGCATAAAGCGCCTAATCTTTGGCGCCGTCCAGTCGACATACATGCAACGCAAAGCCACGTCCGTGACATTTGCCTCCCCTTTCGTTGACCAGATCTCCTGCGGTAGCTCATCCAATGACCAGAAACATGAAATTCAGCCACAAGATCTTGTTGGCTGCCGCCCTCGTGGTGGCCGTCGCATTCGCTTGTTTCATCCTGTTCAACGACTATCGCCAGCGCCAGACCTTGCGTAGCAGCACTGAAGCCTCGATGCAGGAACTTGGCAGCCTGACCACCAGCAACATCAAGACCTGGCTGGAAAGCCGCATGCAGTTGCTGCAATCAATGGCCCAACAGGTCAGCGCCGACGGTAATGCCCCTGCCAGCCTGAAACGAATCATCGACCTGCCCGCCTACACCGGCAATTTCCAGCTGAGTTACTTCGGTGGCGCCGATGGCGTGATGTTCTCGGTCCCGGCGGGCAATCGCGCGCCGGACTACGACCCGCGCGCCCGCGGCTGGTACAAGGCTGCCAATAGCGCACAACAGACCATCGTCACAGAACCGTACATCGCTGCTTCTTCCGGCAAACTGGTGATGACGGTGGCAACTCCGGTTCAGCGCCAGGGCCAGATGATTGGCGTTGCTGGCGCCGACATCGACCTGTCCAGCGTCAGTGCGATCATCAACTCGCTGAACTTCGGCGGCCACGGCCATGCCTTCATCGTGGGCGCCGACGGCAAGATCCTGATTCACCCGGACAGCAAATGGGTGCTCAAGAACCTCACCGACGCTTATCCCAACGGTGCGCCGAAAGTCAGCCCGGGCATGAAAGAAGTCGAGATCGATGGCAAAAGCCAGTTCATTTCCTTCACCCATGTCAACGGCGTACCGTCGGCGGATTGGTACGTGGCACTGGTGCTGGACCAGGACACCGCGTTCTCGATGCTGAGCGAATTCCGCACCTCGGCGATCATCGCCATGGTGATTGCAGTGGTGATCATCATCACGTTGCTGGGTATGTTGATCAGTTTCCTGATGCAGCCGTTGCTGACCATGGGCCGTGCCATGCACGACATCGCCGAAGGCGAAGGTGACCTGACCAAACGCCTGACCATCCACGGCCATGACGAATTCGGCGCACTGGGGCTGTCGTTCAACCGTTTCGTCGAACGCATCCACACTTCGATCAGCGAAGTGTCCTCGGCCACGGGCCAGGTCAACGAAGTGGCCCTGCGCGTTGTCGCCGCGTCCAATTCGTCGATGTTCAACTCCGACCAGCAAGCCTCGCGCACCAGCAGTGTGGCCGCCGCGATCAACGAGCTCGGCGCCGCCGCCCAGGAAATCGCCCAGAACGCCGCCCTCGCCTCGCAGCACTCGAGCGATGCGCGCGCGTTGGCCGAAGAGGGTCAGCAGGTTGTGGATAAAACCATCTCGGCGATGCACCAGTTGTCGGCAAAGATCAGCGACTCGTGCGGCAACATCGAGACGCTCAACAGCAACACCGTCAACATCGGGCAGATTCTGGAGGTGATCACCAGCATCTCCCAGCAGACCAACCTGCTGGCGCTCAACGCGGCGATTGAAGCCGCGCGCGCCGGTGAAGCCGGACGTGGATTTGCGGTGGTTGCCGACGAAGTGCGCAACCTCGCCCACCGCACGCAGGACTCGGCGCAGCAAGTGCAGAAGATGATCGAGGAACTGCAAGTCGGCGCCCGGGAAGCGGTAACCATCATGACCGAAAGTCAGCGCCAGAGCGAAAGCAGCGTCGGTATCGCCAACCAGGCCGGCGAGCGCCTGGGCAGCGTGACCCAGCGCATCGGCGAGATCGACGGCATGAACCAGTCCGTGGCCACGGCGACGGAAGAGCAGACGGCCGTGGTGGAGTCGATCAACGTCGACATCACCGAGATCAACACGTTGAACCAGGAAGGTGTGGAGAACCTGCAGTCGACCTTGCGCGCGTGTGCCGATCTTGAGCGGCAGGCGGCGCGGTTGAAGCAATTGGTGGGTAGTTTCAGAATCTAGAGCGCTCTCAATGGCCCCTTCGCGGGCAAGCCCGCTCCCACAGTGGATCTCCAGTGCGACAAAGATCCCTGTGGGAGCGGGCTTGCCCGCGAAGACGGCATCAGCCGCGATGAAAATCTAGAACCTTGATCCCGGCTTCGAAAGAAACACCAATTCCTCTACCGTAGATTCGCGCCCCAACACCGCATTGCGATGCGGAAACCGTCCAAACTGTGCAATCACTTTCTGATGCCGCTCGGCAAAATCCAGATAATCGGCAAACAATGCCCGGTCACTCTCCGGCTGTTGCGCGACCAGTTCGATGTAGCGCGAGACGCCTTCGGTCTGCACCGCGAGGTTCTCGCTGTGCTCGAACACCAGGAAGATAAACACCCGTTGAATCGGTGGTAACTGCCGATCAAAATCCGCAGCAATGCCTTGGGCGACCAGCTTCTGGGCCCGTAGATCACCGGAAAAGGCTTTAGGGGTGTCGCGAAAGATCATGCGCGGGAGTTGATCGAGCAATAGCACCAGTGCCAGCCAACCTTCGGGACGTTGCATCCACTCGGTCAATCCGCCGGCCAGTGCCTGCTCGACCTGGTCCCCGAAACGCTCACGCGCTTCGAGGTCCTGGCTGTCACGCTTGCCAAACCACAACTTGCCCTTGTCAGCCGCGATTGCCCTGGCTGTTTCGGCTGTACCGAACCACCAATCGAGCAACGGCTGCCAGGGCGCGCTCATGGTTTATTCCTTGTGGTAAGCCGTAACGCGTGCAACTTCTTCTTTCGAACCCAGGAACACCGCTACGCGCTGGTGCAGACCTTCAGGCTGGATGTCGAGAATGCGTTGGTGACCATCTGTGGACGCGCCGCCCGCTTGTTCCACCAGGAACGACATCGGGTTGGCCTCGTACATCAGGCGCAGTTTGCCCGGCTTCGATGGTTCGCGGCTGTCGCGTGGGTACATGAACAGACCGCCACGGGTCAGGATGCGGTGCACGTCCGCAACCATCGCGGCGACCCAGCGCATGTTGTAGTTCTTTTTCAGCGGGCCTTCGTCGCCTGCCAGCAGTTCGCTGACGTAACGTTGTACCGGCGCTTCCCAGTGACGCTGGTTGGAGGCGTTGATCGCGAATTCCTGGGTGGTTTCAGGAATGGTGATGTCTTCGTGAGTCAGTACGAAGCTGCCCATTTCGCGGTCCAGGGTGAAACCTTTCACGCCGTCGCCCAGGGTCAGGATCAACATGGTCTGTGGACCGTAGATGGCGTAACCGGCGGCCACTTGCTGGGTACCTGGCTGCAAGAAAGCCTTTTCATTCAAGGGCTCGTTCTGGCTCAGGTATTCGTTCGGGCAACGCAGTACCGAGAAGATGGTGCCGACCGGGGCATTGATGTCGATGTTCGACGAACCGTCCAGCGGGTCGAATACCAACAGGTACGCGCCTTTCGGGTATTTGCCCGGGATCTGGTAGGCATTGTCCATTTCTTCGGAAGCCATGCCGGCCAAGTGACCGCCCCATTCGTTGGCTTCGAGCAGGATCTCGTTTGAGATCACGTCAAGCTTCTTCTGCACTTCGCCCTGGACGTTTTCAGTGCCCATGCTGCCCAGAACACCGCCCAGGGCGCCTTTGGACACGGCGTGGTTGATCTCCTTGCAAGCACGCGCCACCACTTCGATCAGGAAGCGCAGATCGGCAGGAGTGTTGTTGCTGCGGGTCTGCTCAATCAAATAGCGACTCAGGGTAACGCGGGACATGGGAGGCTCCGGTGGAATGGGGGGTCTAAAAACCCGCGCAGTTTAACGCGAGTCGGGGCGTATTTCCTCCTATCAGACGTGATCGGCTGAAGAGAGTTCATGCGCGGGGATTAGCGTAGATGGAAATGGGCCGAATGTGGGTCGTGAATGGGTGACAGTTTGGATATTTCAGATGACTGTTCGCACGCTATCGCGGGCAAGCCCGCTCCCACTAGCCAGCTCCAAAAAGATCGCAGCCTCCGGCATTTGTAGGTGCTGCCGGAGGCTGCGATCTTTTACGGGCGCTAGTATATCGATCCGCTGGACGAGTTACTCCAACGCCTTCCAGATATCCGCGGCGTACTCGCGAATCGTCCGGTCGGACGAAAACCAGCCCATCCGCGAGGTGCTCAACACCGCCGATCGCCACCATTCCTGGGAATCGTGCCAAAGGGCTTCGACGCGCATTTGCGCATTCCAGTAAGAATCGAAATCGGCACAGACCAGGAAGCGGTCGTAGTCCACCAACGAATCGATCAGCCCGGTGTAACGGGATGGATCATCCGGCGAGAACACCCCGCCGCGAATAGCTTGCAATACATCATTGAGTCGATGGGACGCGGCAATGTCCGGCACCGCGCTGAACTCGTGGTTCTGCTTGCGCGCTTCAACCTGCTGGGCGCTGAGACCAAAGATGAACATGTTCTCGACGCCGATGCGCTCGGACATCTCCACGTTGGCACCGTCCAGCGTGCCGATGGTCAATGCACCGTTGAGGCCGAATTTCATGTTGCTGGTGCCCGAGGCTTCAAAGCCGGCAGTGGAGATCTGCTCGGACAGATCCGCCGCCGGAATGATGCTCTCCGCCAGGCTGACGTTGTAGTTGGGCAGGAACACGACCTTGAGCAAGCCGCGTACGGTCGGGTCGTTGTTCACCACCCGGGCGATGTCGTTGGTCAGCTTGATGATCAACTTGGCCTGGTGATAACTGGCCGCCGCTTTACCAGCGAAGATTTTCACCCGTGGTACCCAGTCGATTTCAGGTTCCGCACGAATCGCCTGGTACAACGCCACGGTGTGCATCAGGTTGAGCAGTTGGCGCTTGTATTCGTGGATCCTCTTGACCTGAACGTCGAACATCGCCGCCGGGTTGACCGCCACCCCCAATCGCTCATGAATCAGGTAGGCCAGAGCCTTTTTACTGTGCAGACGCTGTTCGGCGAACGCCTTGCAGAACGCAGGCTTATCGGCGAACGGCTGCAGGTCGAGCAAGCGCTCCTCGGGCTTGTCCAGCAGGTCTGGGCCGAGGGCATCGACCAGCATCGAGGTCAGCCCCGGGTTTGCCTGGTACAGCCAGCGGCGAAACGTGATGCCGTTGGTCTTGTTGTTGATCCGTTGCGGATAAAGCTTGTGCAGCTCGGAGAACACCGTCTTGCGCATCAGTTGCGTGTGCAAGCCGGATACGCCGTTGACACTGTGGGAGCCGAGGAACGCCAGGTTGCCCATGCGCACGCGTCGACCGTTGTCTTCCTCGATCAATGACACCGCGCGCAGCACGTCGAAATCGTGGATGCCCTTGGCCCGCAGCGAGTCGATGTGCTGGGCGTTGATCAGGTAAATGATCTGCATGTGCCGTGGCAGCATGCGCTCCATCAATCCCACCGGCCAGGTTTCCAGCGCCTCGGGCAGCAAGGTGTGGTTGGTGTAGGAAAGCGTGTCGACCGTAACCTGCCACGCCGCATCCCATGCCACGTCGTAGACATCGACCAATTGGCGCATCAACTCGGCCACGGCAATCGAGGGGTGGGTGTCGTTGAGCTGGATCGCCGCGTGATCTCCCAGGGTCAGCACCGAGGTGTGCATGTTGCGATGGCGGCGCAGCAAATCCTGCAGGGACGCGGCGACGAAGAAGTATTCCTGGCGCAGCCGCAGTTCCTGGCCGGCCTCGGTGCTGTCTGCCGGGTACAGTACCCGCGAGATACTTTCGGCCCGGGCCACTTCCGCCACCGCCCCCAAGTGGTCACCGGCATTGAATCGTTCCAGGTGCAAATCTTCCATGGCCCGCGCGCGCCACAGCCGCAAAGTGTTCACGCTCGCGCCGCGCCAACCGACCACTGGCGTGTCGTAGGCAATGGCCCGCACGGTTTCCGCCGGGTGCCAGACTTGCTTGGACTTGCCAGCTTCGTCGGTCACGGTTTCTACACCGCCGCCAAAGCCGATTGTGTAAACCACTTCCGGCCGCTCGAACTCCCATGGGTTGCCGAAATCCAGCCAGTGTTCGGTCTGCTCCTGTTGCCAGCCGTCGACGACGGCCTGACGGAACAAGCCGTGCTCGTAACGAATGCCGTAACCATGACCCGCGATACCCAGGGTCGACATGCTTTCCATGAAGCACGCCGCCAGTCGTCCGAGACCACCGTTACCCAACGCCGCATCGGGCTCCAGCAGCCGGATGCGTTCAAGGTCGACGCCGAGTTCGGTCAGGGCTTCGCGTGCCACGTCGAGCAGGCCGAGGTTGCTCAGGCTGTCGTAGAGCAGCCGGCCGATGAGAAATTCCAGGGAGAGGTAATAAACCCGTTTCTGACCTTTGCGGTAAATCTGCCGGGTGTGATCCATCCAGTGCTCGACCATGTGATCGCGCGCTGCCAGGGCGATGGCTTCGAACCAGTCGTGGTCGAAGGCGTGATCCGGGTCTTTGCCCACCGCGTAGGTAAGTTTGGTCAAGACGGCATCGCGAAATGCGGCCACCTCTGCTTCGCGAACAAGTGGTTCTTGAGTCATCGATAGGACCTCGAGCGAGCTTGGAATTGTCTGAGACTAGACGGTCTGACAGACGGTATAGACTCTGGTTCGGCAGTTTTTCCTGTTAATGCGCATTAGGCCGGCAATACATTGTCGTGTACCTGGTTCAATGCAGGGGCCGTGCCGGATTAGCGGTGCTGCTTGGGTGCCCGTAAAAAAAACTGGCGAAAGGTTGTTCAAAAATCCACCAGTCCCGGTATGATCGCGCGCCCTGATGCACACGCTGGTAACAACCGATGATGAAGCCCAACCTGATCGCCGCCGCGGAGATCGACCGACTCGATACCTGGGCCAAGTACTCTGCCCCAATGTGCGGCTCCTGCCTATCGAGCTGTTGCACCCTGCCGGTCGAGGTCAAGATCAAGGACCTGATCCGCATCGGCATCGTCGACGAGTTCGAACGCGGCGACCCACCAAAGAACATCGCCAAGCGCCTGCAGAAGGAAGGGATCGTCGAGCGCTACAACCAGAAGTCCGAGATCTTCACCCTCCAGCGCATGAGCAACAACGATTGCCTGTACCTGGATCGTAAGAGCCGTCTGTGCACTATTTATGAAAAGCGCCCGGATACATGCCGCAACCACCCGAAAATCGGCCCGCGGCCGGGGTATTGCGCTTACAAGCCGAAAGAAGTGGTACGCGAAAGCAGTAGCCGTCGGACCCTCGAGAAATTCTAATTCAGAATCTCGCTGCCTGACCGGGCCTCATCGCGAGCAAGCTCGCTCCCACAGGGTTTTGTGTCGTACATAGAATCTGTGTTCAGAATTAAAACTGTGGGAGCGAGCTTGCTCGCGATGGGGCCGGAACTGGCACCGCACAAACCCCAGACAAACAAAAACGCCCCCGGCCTTTCGACCGGGGGCGTTTTCGTTCAGCCGGGGCTAAGTGTTACGCCTTGGCTTTCTTGGCAGCGCGGGTACGCTCGCTTTCGTCCAGGATCTTCTTGCGAAGACGGATGGACTTAGGAGTTACTTCGCACAGCTCGTCGTCCTGGATGAATTCCAGAGCCTGTTCCAGGGTGAAGCGAACAGGTGGAACCAGAGCGATGGTTTCGTCTTTACCCGAAGCACGCATGTTGTCGAGCTTCTTGCCCTTGGTAGGGTTGACGCCCAGGTCGTTGTCACGGCTGTTCAGGCCAACGATCTGACCGTTGTAGATTTCCTGACCGTGTTCAACGAACAGCTTGCCACGCGCCTGCAGGGTTTCCAGGGAGTAGGTCAGTGCCTTGCCGGTTTCAACCGAAACCAGAACGCCGTTCTGACGGCCGGACATGTCGCCGGACTTCATCACGTCGTAACGGTCGAAGATCGAGGTCAGGATGCCAGCACCGTTGGTCAGGGTCAGGAACTGGTTACGGAAACCGATCAGACCACGAGCAGGGATGTTGTATTCCAGACGTACACGGCCCTTGCCATCCGGCACCATGTTGGTCAGGTCGCCCTTACGCAGGCCCATCTCTTCCATCACCTTGCCCTGGGATTCTTCCGGCAGGTCGATGGTGACGTTTTCGTACGGTTCGTGCTTCACGCCGTCAACCAGACGGATGATCACTTCCGGACGGCCTACAGCCATTTCGAAGCCTTCGCGACGCATGGTTTCGATCAGTACCGAGAGGTGCAGTTCGCCACGGCCGGAAACCTTGAACTTGTCAGCCGAGTCGCCTTCTTCAACGCGCAGTGCAACGTTGTACAGCAGCTCTTTGTCCAGACGTTCCTTGATGTTACGGGAAGTCACGAACTTGCCTTCTTTACCGCAGAATGGCGAGTCGTTTACCTGGAAGGTCATGGAAACGGTTGGCTCGTCAACGGTCAACGGCTTCATCGCTTCAACGGTGTCCGGCTGGCACAGGGTGTCGGAGATGAACAGCGAGTCCATACCGCTCACGCACACGATGTCGCCTGCAAAAGCTTCTTCAACGTCTACACGGTGCAGACCGTGGTGACCCATCAGCTTCAGGATACGACCGTTACGCTTCTTGCCGTCGGCGCCGATAGCGACAACCGGGGTATTCGGCTTGACGCTACCACGAGCGATACGGCCAACGCCGATAACACCCAGGAAGCTGTTGTAGTCCAGTGCGGAGATTTGCATCTGGAACGGACCTTCACGGTCAACTTGTGGAGCTGGAACGTGGTCAACAATCGCCTGGTACAGCGGGGTCATGTCTTCCGCCATGTCGGTGTGTTCCAGACCGGCAATACCGTTCAGGGCCGAAGCGTAGACGACTTGGAAGTCCAGCTGTTCTTCGGTAGCACCCAGGTTGTCGAACAGGTCGAAGATCTGGTCCAGAACCCAGTCCGGACGCGCGCCTGGACGGTCAACCTTGTTGATGCACACGATCGGACGCAGGCCGGCTTCGAAAGCCTTTTTGGTCACGAAACGGGTTTGCGGCATAGGGCCGTCTTGGGCATCAACCAGCAGCAGAACGGAGTCAACCATCGACATTACACGTTCAACTTCGCCGCCGAAGTCGGCGTGGCCCGGGGTGTCCACGATGTTGATGTGGAAGCCGTTCCAGTTGATGGCGGTGTTTTTCGCCAGGATGGTAATACCGCGCTCTTTCTCCTGGTCGTTGGAGTCCATCACGCGCTCGTCGTTGAGCTCGTTGCGCTCCAGGGTGCCGGATTGACGCAGGAGTTTGTCTACCAGGGTGGTTTTACCATGGTCAACGTGAGCAATGATGGCGATGTTGCGTAGATTTTCGATCACTTGTGTATCTCGATCAGAGGATTCGGTGCGCTGACAAGTCTTGGCAGCGATTTACAGTAGAGTCAGGCCTTGCCGTTACAGCTTGACGGCGGCGTCGGGGGGCCGGTGACGCAAGCCACAGGCAAACAGCCCCGGGCACTTAGCTCGGTCGATAAACGCGCACATTGGCATGCCCCTCACTGAGCAAATGGTGGGCATGCAGGCGACTCATCACGCCTTTGTCGCAATAAAGCAGGTACTGGCGAGTAGGGTCCAGTTCCTTGAAACGAGCGTTCAGAGCATAAAACGGCATCGTTTGTACCTCGATGCCAGAAAGCTCAAGCGGGTCATCCTCGGCGGCATCCGGATGACGGATGTCGATAACGATCTGACCGGCCAGCGCTTCGCTGACTTCTTCAATTTGCAGATCCTGGCCCAATTCGTCGATCACGCGATCGATCGGTACCAGTTTGGCGTTCTCGAGCGCACGCTCAAGGACTGCCATGTCGAATTCTTTCTCTTCGTGCTCCACGCGATGGCGCTTGGCAGCGGTCTTGGGATTCACCGAGATGACCCCGCAGTACTCCGGCATGTGCTTGGCGAAGTCGGCGGTGCCGATTTCGTTGGCCAGGTCGATGATGTCCTGCTTGTGGCTGGCGATCAGCGGACGCAAGACCAGCTTGTCGGTCACGCAGTCGATCACGGACAGGTTCGGCAGGGTCTGGCTCGACACCTGGGAGATCGCTTCTCCGGTGACCAACGCGTCGATGTGCAGTCGATCGGCAATTTGCGACGATGCGCGCAACATCATACGCTTCAATACTACGCCCATATGACTGTTATCGACTTTGCCGAGAATTTCCCCCAGCACTTCTTCGAACGGCACACTGACAAATAACACGCGTTGCGAGCTGCCGTACTTCTTCCAGATGAAATGCGCGACTTCCATGACGCCCAATTCGTGGGCACGTCCACCCAGGTTGAAGAAGCAGAAATGCGCCATCAGGCCGCGGCGCATGATCTGGTAGGCCGCGACGGTGGAATCGAAGCCACCGGACATCAGCACCAGCGTCTGCTCCAGCGCACCCAGCGGATAACCGCCGATACCATTGTGCTGGCTGTGGATCACGAACAACCGTTTGTCGCGAACTTCGATGCGGACTTCGATTTCAGGCTTTTTCAGGTCAATCCCGGCGGCACCGCACTGGCGGCGCAACTGGCTGCCGACATATTTCTCGATATCGATCGAGCTGAATGGGTGCTTGCCGGCGCGCTTGCAACGTACCGAAAAGATCTTCCCGGTCAGTGCATCACCGTAGTGCTGCTTGCACTTCTCGACGATGTCATCGAAGTCACCCAGCGGGTATTCGTCGATCTGCAGGAAATGCGCGATGCCCGGCATGCAGCTCAGGCGCTCGCCCATCTCCTTCAGGGCCTTGGGCTCGCTGACGCGGGTCTCCAGCTCGAGGTTGTCCCACACGCCGTTCACCACCACAGCCGGGTCCAGGTCACGGAGCACGGCACGGATGTTCTTGGCCAACTGGCGGATGAAACGCATCCGTACCGGGCGGCTCTTGATGGTGATCTCGGGAAAGACTTTTACGATTAATTTCATGGAAACAGCGCGCGCGAGGCCTGCCGAAAAAGGGGGGCGCGGATTATAGCGGAAATTGCTCAAGGTTTGACCAGTTAATGTGCAGAAGGTTTTGCATGCACCAAAACAGGTCAACTTTCGATTTCGGCGCCACATTAAGGGGCGAAATTTTCTGCTTTAAAGCACTTTGCGCTTCTATAAGCGTGAAATTGGGGCAAAAAACCCATGGTGGGGCACTGGCATGCAATTTGCTCCCTTGTGAGGCAGGTTGCCTTGGCAGAGTATTCGCGCCGGCATCACAAACATTTAAGGGCATCCACTACCAGCCCTAATCCACCCGGAGGACACTATGTCGAAGTCGGTTCAACTCATCAAAGATCATGACGTCAAGTGGATTGATCTGCGCTTCACAGACACCAAGGGCACTCAGCACCACGTGACCATGCCGGCTCGCGATGCGCTGGAAGATGACTTCTTTGAAGTTGGCAAAATGTTCGACGGCTCCTCCATCGCTGGCTGGAAAGGCATCGAAGCCTCCGACATGATCCTGCTGCCGGACGATTCCACCGCTGTTCTGGATCCGTTCACCGAAGAGCCGACCCTGATCCTGGTCTGCGACATCATCGAACCTTCGAGCATGCAAGGCTACGACCGCGACCCACGTGCGATCGCCAAGCGCGCCGAAGAACACCTGAAATCCACCGGTATCGGTGACACCGTGTTCGCCGGTCCAGAGCCAGAGTTCTTCATCTTCGACCAAGTGAAGTTCAAGTCCGACATTTCCGGATCCATGTTCAAGATCTACTCCGAACAAGGTTCGTGGATGTCCGACCAGGACATCGAAGGCGGCAACAAGGGCCACCGTCCAGGCGTCAAAGGCGGCTACTTCCCTGTTCCACCGTTTGACCACGACCACGAAATCCGTACCTCCATGTGCAACGCACTGGAAGAAATGGGCCTGACCGTCGAAGTTCACCACCACGAAGTGGCAACTGCCGGCCAGAACGAAATCGGCGTCAAGTTCAACACCCTGGTGAAGAAAGCCGACGAAACCCAAACCCTGAAGTATGTCGTGCACAACGTTGCCGACGCCTACGGTCGTACCGCTACCTTCATGCCTAAGCCACTGTACGGTGACAACGGCTCGGGTATGCACGTACACATGTCCATCTGGAAAGATGGCAAGAACACCTTCGCAGGTGAAGGCTATGCCGGCCTGTCCGATACCGCCCTGTACTTCATCGGCGGCATCATCAAGCACGGTAAGGCCCTGAACGGCTTCACCAACCCGGCGACCAACTCCTACAAGCGTCTGGTTCCAGGCTTCGAAGCACCAGTAATGCTGGCCTACTCGGCCCGTAACCGCTCCGCTTCGATCCGTATTCCATACGTGTCGAGCCCGAAAGCCCGCCGTATCGAAGCGCGCTTCCCGGATCCGGCTGCCAACCCGTACCTGTGCTTCGCGGCACTGCTGATGGCTGGCCTGGACGGCATCCAGAACAAGATCCACCCTGGTGATGCCGCTGACAAAAACCTGTACGACCTGCCGCCTGAAGAGGCGAAAGAGATCCCACAAGTTTGCGGCAGCCTGAAAGAAGCCCTGGAAGAGCTGGACAAAGGTCGTGCGTTCCTGACCAAAGGCGGCGTTTTCAGCGACGACTTCATCGACGCTTACATCGCCCTGAAAAGCGAAGAAGAAATCAAGGTACGTACCTTCGTACACCCACTGGAATACGAGCTGTACTACAGCTGCTGATCCGGTAGCGCCTGCGCAAGCGGCGTGACAAAAAAGAGGCCTCCTTCGGGAGGCCTTTTTTGTGGGATTTCCGTACCCAAATGTTAACGACTTGGGACAACCACCTCCCCTGACCTATGCTGCAACCCATCGCTTTCGTTTCCGGTCGATTTCATGGGTCGTGGTTATCTCTTCATCCTGCTGCTGATCGCCCTGCCCACCACAGCGCAGATCTATAAGTACACCGACGCCCAGGGCAACACGGCCTACAGCAATCAACCACCTGACGGCGTCACCGCCCAGCCGGTCGAACTGCAACCGCTCAATAGGGTTGAGCCCCAACCCACGCAAGCACCTCCCGCACCCACCCATGCGCAAGATCAGCCCCCCATCGCCTACGACGTACTGGAGCTCACAGGCCTGCCTACCACCGAGGCCCTGCGCGCCAACAACGGCACCTTCACCGTCACCGTGCTGATCGAACCGCGCCTGCAAGGCCCGCATCTACTGCAGCTGTTGCTGGATGGCCAGCCTTATGGCCAACCCGGCAACGTGCCGATCCTGCAACTGGTGAACATCGACCGCGGCTTGCACAGCCTCGCAGTACAAGTCGTCAGTGGCGAAACCATCGTGCAGCAAAGCCCTACCGTCACCTTCAATTTGCAGCGGGTGCACAAGCGCTGAAGGATAGAAAACTCGCTCCGAACTTTTTCTAACCTCATTCAGCTTGGCGCACTATATTGGTGCGAATGGTTGCACCACGCGCACATTGCAGCCCATTTTGGTTCGAAACTACCCGCGAAAGCTGGCATAGCGCCACGCAATCGAGCGTCAAACGCCCGTTTCAAAGGTTTAGCGCTTCTTTTCGGAGCCTTGGTTTGGTTTTTGCATTTTCCTCGCATCAGCGCTTTATTCATGCGCGCGCCCTGCTCCAAAAGAGGTCCTGAATGACCATCAGCGACGCACTACACCGCTTGCTGCTCGACAACCTGACCACCGCCACCATCCTGCTCAACGCCGAATTGCGCCTTGAGTACATGAACCCCGCGGCGGAGATGCTCCTGGCCATCAGCGGCCAGCGCAGCCATGGGCAGTTCATCAGCGAGCTGTTCACCGAATCCACCGAAGCGCTCAATTCATTGCGCCAGGCGGTCCAGCAGGCGCATCCGTTCACCAAGCGCGAAGCCATGCTCACCGCCCTCACCGGTCAGACCCTGACGGTCGATTACGCGGTAACGCCGATCTTGAGCAATGGCGAAACACTGCTCCTGCTCGAAGTCCATCCCCGCGACCGCTTGCTGCGCATCACCAAGGAAGAGGCCCAGCTGTCGAAGCAGGAAACCAGCAAGATGCTGGTGCGGGGTCTGGCCCATGAAATCAAGAATCCGCTGGGGGGTATTCGCGGCGCGGCACAGTTGCTGGCCCGCGAGCTGCCGGAAGAAAGCCTGCGCGACTACACCAATGTCATCATTGAAGAGGCCGACCGCCTGCGCAATTTGGTCGATCGCATGCTCGGCTCGAACAAGCTGCCATCGCTGGCCATGTGCAACATTCACGAAGTGCTGGAGCGCGTCT
Source organism: Pseudomonas sp. LBUM1649 (assembly GCF_059716155.1). NCBI lineage: Bacteria > Pseudomonadati > Pseudomonadota > Gammaproteobacteria > Pseudomonadales > Pseudomonadaceae > Pseudomonas > Pseudomonas sp. LBUM1649. The sequence goes on along the minus strand of NZ_CP166807.1, from coordinate 350,285 downwards.
GCCATTTGGTCGAGGCCGAAAGCCAGGGCTGCATCACTTTGGTGCGAGACTACGACCCGAGCATTCCAGACGTCCTCATCGATCGTGAACAAATGATCCAGGCCGTGCTGAATATCGTGCGCAATGCGATGCAGGCCATCAGCAGCCAGAATGAGCTGCGCCTGGGCCGCATCAGCCTGCGCACCCGCGCCATGCGCCAGTTCACCATTGGCCACGTGCGCCATCGCCTGGTGACCAAGATCGAAATAATCGACAACGGTCCGGGCATTCCTGCGGATCTTCAGGAAACCATCTTTTTCCCCATGGTCAGTGGCCGTCCGGACGGTACCGGGCTGGGCCTGGCCATTACTCAGAACATCATCAGCCAGCACCAGGGCTTGATCGAATGTGACAGCTACCCCGGCCACACCACGTTCTCGATCTTTCTGCCACTGGAACAAGGAGCCACATCGACATGAGCCGTAGTGAAACCGTGTGGATCGTCGATGACGACCGTTCTATCCGTTGGGTCCTGGAAAAAGCCTTGCAGCAGGAAGGCATGACCACGCAAAGCTTCGACAGCGCGGATGGCGTGATGAGTCGCCTGGCGCGCCAGCAGCCGGACGTGATCATCTCCGACATCCGAATGCCCGGTGCCAGCGGCCTGGACCTTCTGGCGCGGATTCGCGAGCAACACCCACGGCTGCCAGTGATCATCATGACCGCGCACTCCGACCTGGACAGCGCTGTCGCGTCCTATCAGGGCGGCGCCTTTGAATACCTGCCCAAGCCGTTCGATGTCGACGAGGCGGTCTCCCTGGTCAAGCGCGCGAACCAGCACGCTCAGGAACAACAAGGCCTGGAAGTCCCGGTCGCACTGACCCGCACCCCGGAAATCATCGGCGAAGCGCCAGCGATGCAGGAAGTGTTTCGTGCCATCGGGCGCTTGAGCCACTCCAACATCACCGTGCTGATCAACGGCGAATCCGGCACCGGTAAAGAACTGGTGGCCCACGCTCTGCACCGCCACAGCCCGCGGGCCGCTTCGCCGTTCATTGCACTGAACATGGCAGCGATCCCCAAGGACCTGATGGAATCGGAGTTGTTCGGCCACGAAAAAGGCGCGTTCACCGGCGCCGCCAACCTGCGTCGCGGGCGATTCGAGCAGGCGGATGGGGGCACGCTGTTCCTCGATGAAATTGGCGACATGCCGGCCGACACCCAGACCCGTTTGCTGCGGGTCCTGGCCGATGGCGAGTTCTACCGTGTCGGTGGTCACGTCCCTGTCAAAGTCGATGTGCGGATCATCGCCGCCACGCACCAGAACCTGGAGACCCTGGTGCATGCCGGGAAATTCCGTGAAGACTTGTTCCACCGTCTCAACGTGATCCGCATCCACATACCGCGCCTGTCGGACCGTCGCGAAGATATCCCGACCCTGGCCAAGCACTTCCTCGGCCGTGCCGCGCAGGAGCTGGCCGTCGAGCCGAAGCTGCTGAAAAGCGAAACCGAGGAATACCTGAAAAACCTGCCATGGCCGGGCAACGTGCGCCAGCTGGAGAACACCTGCCGCTGGATCACGGTGATGGCCTCCGGTCGCGAAGTGCATATCGGCGACCTGCCACCGGAGTTGCTGAGCCTTCCGCAGGATTCGGCCCCGGTGACCAACTGGGAACAGGCGTTGCGCCAATGGGCCGACCAGGCACTGGCTCGCGGTCAGTCCAGCCTGCTGGACAGCGCCGTGCCGACCTTTGAGCGGATCATGATCGAAACCGCCCTCAAGCACACCGCCGGCCGCCGCCGCGATGCCGCCGTGTTGCTGGGCTGGGGGCGTAATACCCTGACTCGCAAGATCAAGGAGCTGGGGATGAAGGTTGATGGTGGGGATGATGATGAGGGGGATGAGGGCTAAGCAGCCTTAGAGTTATCGTCGCACTTCAGATCCAATCGCGGGCAAGCCTTGCTCCTACAGGTCATGCGCTAGTTTTGAAATGGCGCATAACCTTGTATGAGCAAGGCTTGCCCGCGATGCTTTTAAGGGGCTCATGCACCGACTGAAGGCACCGTGAACCGCAATCGCGCACGGCAACTGATCCGAAATCCCGCTTGTATACCTAATCGAACGCCTATCGAAAAACACGAAAGCCCCGGATTACTGGGCTTTCAACGCTTGCACGCGACTTTCTGTTTCAACTTGTTAAAACCTGGCACGCCCCCTGCAATAGTCTCATCAGTGATTCAGATCACTACCCAGTTTCGGGGACCTTGGTACAGGCAGGCCGGGGATTCCCCTCTTTACACCGGGCTCACACCGCACAAGCGACGAGCCCTCCCGTTTTGGGGACCTTGGTACAGGCAGGCCGGGGATTCCCTCTTTTATTGCTCCCGGAGATGGATCTCCAACCGCCAGCGGTCATCGACCTCGCTACCGGCCCACTCCCCCTGAATGGGCCGGGCCGCCACCAACGTCAGCAACAATCCCCCGTCACTCAAGCGCACCCGCCAGTTCACGTCCTTGCCGTTGAGCTTGATCTGGCCTTTTTGCGCCTTGCCTTCTGCTTCGAACAACAGCGCGACACTGCCTTCCACGATCTCGCCGTGGGTCTTGGGTTCATTGTTGAACCACACCATCAACCCGTCGTCCGTCACTTCAATCTGTTGCAATTCGCTGGGATCGGGGGTGGTCAGGCGACCGATCATCAACCCCACCATCACCCCTACAATTGCCAGTGAAGCCATCACACGCAGGAATAGTTTCGAACGAGGGTCGGCTTGCGGCGTAGAATGCCGCTCATCTTTACCTTCGGAGCCGTGCATGTTTCACGTCATCCTTTTCCAACCAGAAATTCCGCCGAACACCGGCAACGTTATCAGGCTGTGCGCCAACAGTGGCTGCCACCTGCATTTGATCGAACCGCTGGGCTTCGAGATGGACGACAAGCGCCTGCGCCGGGCGGGCCTCGACTACCACGAGTATGCCACCCTGCAACGCCACGCGGACCTGGCCAGTTGCCTGGAAAGCCTCGGTCATCCGCGGCTGTTCGCCTTCACCACCAAGGGCTCGCGGCCGTTTCACGAGGCCAGCTTCGCCGAGGGCGATGCATTCCTGTTCGGCCCGGAAAGCCGTGGCCTGCCAGCCGAGGTACTCGACGCCCTGCCCGGCGAACAACGTCTGCGCCTGCCGATGCGTGAAGGCTGCCGCAGCCTGAATCTGTCGAACACCGTGGCGGTAGCCGTTTACGAAGCGTGGCGTCAGAACGACTTCAAGTAACACCCAAAAACAATTGTGGGAGCGAGCCTGCTCGCGATAGCGGTGCGTCAGGCGACATTGATGTCATCTGACACTCCCCATTCGCGAGCAGGCTCGCTCCCACATTGAAATTGCTTTGTCGCTTGAGACCCGTTATTGAACGGTCGGAGTCTCGCCCGCCGCCTGCATGCGTTGCAGCTCTTGCGCGTACAGCGCGTCGAAGTTCACTGGAGCCAGCATCAGGGCCGGGAACGAGCCACGGGTCACCAGGCTGTCCAGCGCTTCGCGCGCGTACGGGAACAGGATGTTCGGGCAGAATGCACCCAGGGTGTGACTCATCGAAGCGTCGTCCAGGTTCTTGATCAGGAAGATACCGGCCTGCTGCACTTCTGCAATGAACGCCACTTCTCCGTTCTCACCGTTCTTCACGGTCACCGACAGGGTCAGCACGACTTCATGGAAGTCGCCTTCCAGAGCCTTTTGACGGGTATTGAGATCCAGACCGACACTCGGCTCCCACTGCTGGCGGAAGATCGCCGGGCTTTTCGGGGCTTCGAAGGACAAGTCACGTACGTAGATGCGCTGCAAGGAGAATTGCGGTGCGGTTTCTTCTTCGCTAGCTGCAGTGTTCTGTTGGTCAGTCATCTCAGATCCTTTCTGATCTTGGGCTTTTATAGGGTATGGAATTCAGGCCTTGAGCAGCGCGTCGAGCTTGCCGGCGCGCTCCAGGGCAAACAAATCATCACAACCGCCAACGTGGGTGCTGCCGATCCAGATCTGCGGCACGGACGTACGTCCGGCCTTCTGAGCCATTGCGGCGCGCACCTGCGGCTTGCCATCGACCTTGATCTCTTCGAAGGCCACGCCTTTGTTCTCGAGCAGGTACTTGGCTCGGGAACAGTAAGGGCAGTAATCGCTGGAATAGACGACGACGTTGCTCATATCACTTCACCAGCGGCAGATTGTCGGCTTTCCAGCTGGAAACACCACCGGACAGCTTGGCGGCGGTGAAGCCCGCCTTCACCAGCTCGCGAGCGTGAGTACCGGCCGTCTGGCCCATGGCGTCGACCAGGATGATGGTCTTGGCCTTGTGCTTTTCCAGTTCGCCGACGCGTGCGGTCAATTTGTCGTGAGGAATGTTCAACGCGCCTACAATGTGACCGGCGGCGAAGTCCTTGGTCGGACGAATGTCGATCACCACGCCGGCGTCTTTGTTGACCAGGCCAGTCAGTTCGCCAGTGCTCAGGCTACGGCCGCCGCCCTGCATCTGATAGGCAATCAGCAACGCCAGCAGTACGACGAAGATACCGACGAGAATGTAGTGGTTAGTGGCAAATTCAATCAGGTGAGCAACCATCGAAGGAGGTTCCAGGGCGTTAAAATGTCGGCCAGTATACACAGCCACTATGGTGGGCCAAACCCCGTCCGGCGGTGACGTGGCCGGAACTTCGCTTTAAACTGCCACTCCCTTTTCCATCGCCCCTTTTTAACTCAGCCACGAGCGGACTCCATGACTACCACGCCTAAACCTTTGGTCCTGATTATTCTCGACGGCTTCGGTCACAGTGAGAGCCCTGAATCCAACGCCATCTTTGCTGCGAAGAAGCCTGTACTGGACCGCTTGTGGGCCACCGTGCCCAACGGCCTGATTTCGGGCAGCGGCATGGACGTCGGTCTTCCTGATGGCCAGATGGGCAACTCCGAAGTCGGCCACATGAACCTCGGTGCCGGCCGCGTGGTGTACCAGGACTTCACCCGAGTGACCAAATCGATACGCGATGGCGAGTTCTTCGAGAACCCGACCATCTGCGCCGCGGTGGACAAGGCCGTCGCTGCCGGGAAAGCCGTGCACTTCATGGGCCTGCTGTCCGATGGCGGCGTGCACAGCCACCAGGATCACCTGGTCGCCATGGCCGAACTGGCTGCCAAACGCGGCGCCGAAAAAATCTACCTGCACGCCTTCCTCGACGGCCGCGATACCCCGCCGAAAAGCGCGCAATCGTCGATCGAACTACTGGACGCTACCTTCCAGGCCCTGGGCAAAGGCCGGATCGCCAGCCTCATCGGTCGTTATTTCGCCATGGATCGCGACAACCGTTGGGACCGTGTGTCCCAGGCCTACAACCTGATCGTCGACGGCAATGGCGAATTCAACGCCGCCACCGCCCAGGAAGGTCTGCAAGCCGCCTACGAGCGTGGCGAGAGCGACGAGTTCGTCAAGGCCACCTCCATCGGTGAGCCCGTGAAAGTCGAAGACGGCGACGCCGTGGTGTTCATGAACTTTCGCGCCGACCGCGCCCGCGAACTGACCCGCGTTTTCGTCGAGGACGATTTCAAGGACTTCGAGCGTACCCGTCAGCCTAAACTGGCCGGTTTCGTCATGCTGACCCAATATGCCGCCAGCATTCCCGCACCCTCAGCCTTCGCCGCCGGCAGCCTGGAAAACGTGCTGGGCGACTACCTGGCGAAAAAGGGCAAGACACAGCTGCGCATCGCAGAAACCGAAAAATATGCCCACGTGACCTTCTTCTTCTCTGGCGGGCGTGAAGAACCGTTCCCGGGCGAAGAGCGCATCCTGATCCCGTCGCCGAAAGTCGCCACTTACGATTTGCAGCCTGAGATGAGCGCGCCGGAAGTCACCGACCGCATCGTTGACGCCATCGAAAACCAGCGCTATGACGTGATCGTGGTCAACTACGCCAACGGCGACATGGTCGGCCACAGCGGCGTGTTTGAGGCAGCGGTCAAGGCCGTTGAGTGCCTTGACCAGTGTGTCGGCCGCATCGTCGAAGCGTTGGAGAAAGTCGGCGGCGAAGCCCTGATCACCGCGGACCACGGTAACGTCGAGCAAATGTCTGACGAGACCACGGGCCAGGCACACACCGCACACACCACCGAGCCGGTGCCGTTCATCTATGTCGGCAAGCGCGACCTGAAGGTCCGCGAAGGCGGCGTGCTGGCAGATGTGGCACCGACCATGCTCAAGCTGCTGGGTCTGGAACAGCCGGCGGAAATGACTGGTACTTCGATTCTGGTGTAATCGGGATACCCTAAACACCGAAAAACCCTGTGGGAGTGAGCCTGCTCGCGATAGCAATCTGACAGCCAACATCTATGTTGAATGATCGGACGCCATCGCGAGCAGGCGCACTCCCACATTGGTTTTGGGGTGTTTTTGGATGCAACTCCCCTCCAGTCATCACACAGTCAGAAATGGGCATTTTTTTTGCCGCTCATGGCGGGCATACTAGGACGTCCCTTTCCCTGGTGTCGCCCGCCTCTATGCTTCGCGTCCTGATAGCCCTTGCCCTGACTTGCCTGCTCCAACCGGCCTTCGCCGATGAGCGCGCGCAAACCCAGCAACAGTTGGACGCCACGCGTCAGGACATTGCCGAGCTGAAAAAACTGCTGGGCAAGCTGCAGGAAGAAAAATCCGGCGTGCAGAAAGATCTCAAGGGTACCGAGACCGAGATGGGCAAGCTCGAGAAGCAGGTCGACGCCCTGCAAAAAGAGCTGAAGAAAAGCGAAACCGAGTTGCAGCGACTCGATGCAGAGAAAAAAAAACTCCAGAGCGCGCGCACTGAACAGCAGCGACTGATCGCCATCCAGGCCCGCGCGGCTTACCAGAACGGCCGTCAGGAGTACTTGAAACTGCTGCTCAACCAGCAGAACCCCGAGAAGTTCGCCCGCACGCTCACCTATTACGACTACCTGAGCCAGGCCCGCCTGGAGCAGCTGAAGAATTTCAACGAAACCCTGCGCCAGCTGGCCAATGTCGAAAAAGACATCGGCCTGCAGCAAGCGCAATTGTTGGTGCAGCAAAGCAGCCTTGAAACCCAGCGGGGCGAACTCGACAAAGTCCGGCAGGAACGCCAGCAAGTCCTGGCCAAGCTCAACGATGACGTGAAGGCCCGCGACCAGAAACTGGCAGCCCGTGAGCAGGATCAGGCAGACCTGTCTAAAGTCCTTAAAACCATTGAAGAAACCCTGGCCCGCCAGGCTCGTGAGGCAGAGGAAGCGCGGCAAAAAGCGCTGATCGCCCAGCAGGAAGCCGAAAAAAAGCGTTTACGTGAGGCCCAGGCGCTGGCAGATGCCAACGACGACGCCCCACGCAAACCGGTTAAATCGACACCCGGCGCACTGGTTTCAAGTTCAGGCGAAACCTTTGGCGGCGCATTTGCGTCAACTCGCGGCAAACTTCCCTGGCCTGTCGATGGTCGACTGTTGGCGCGCTTCGGTGAAAGCCGTGGTGACGACGCCCGGACCAAGTGGGACGGCGTGATGATCGGCGCTTCTGCCGGCAGTACGGTGCATGCGGTGCATGGCGGTCGCGTGGTGTTCGCCGACTGGTTGCGCGGCGCCGGGTTGCTGGTGATTCTCGACCACGGCAACGGTTTTTTGAGTCTTTATGGTCACAACCAGACACTGCTCAAGTCTGCGGGTGACGTGGTAAAAGCCGGTGAATCCATCTCCACTGTCGGTAACAGTGGCGGGCAAGACACACCAGCGCTGTACTTTGCTATTCGTCAGCAGGGTCACCCGAGTGATCCGGCGCAATGGTGCCGCGCGCAAGGATAGGCGCTGAGTCACCTACATTAGGAGTTCGTTCGACATGCTGCATTTGTCCCGCCTTACCTCTCTGGCCCTGATGATCGCCCTGGTGATCGGCGCGCCTCTGGCGTTTGCCGCTCAACCGGCACCGGCAGTCGCGCCTGCGGGCACTGCCGCAACCACCAGGGCGCCATTGCCGCTGGAAGAGTTGCGCACCTTCGCCGAGGTCATGGATCGGATCAAGGCCGCGTATGTCGAACCGGTAGACGACAAGACCCTGCTGGAAAACGCGATCAAGGGCATGCTCAGCAACCTTGACCCGCACTCCGCCTACCTGGGACCTGAAGACTTCGCTGAACTGCAGGAAAGCACCAGCGGCGAATTCGGCGGCCTGGGCATCGAAGTCGGCGCCGAGGACGGCTTCATCAAAGTGGTGTCGCCGATCGATGACACACCGGCCTCCAAGGCTGGCATCCAGGCGGGCGATTTCATCGTCAAGATCAACGGCCAACCCACCCGTGGCCAGAGCATGACCGAAGCCGTGGACAAGATGCGCGGCAAGATCGGCCAGAAAATCACCCTGACCCTGGTACGCGACGGTGGCACGCCGTTCGATGTGACCCTGGCCCGCGCCATCATTCAAGTGAAAAGCGTGAAGAGCCAGTTGCTCGAGTCCGGTTACGGCTACATCCGCATCACCCAGTTCCAGGTCAAGACCGGCGAAGAAGTGTCCAAGGCCCTGGCCAAGCTGCGCAAAGACAACGGCAAGAAACTCAACGGCATCATCCTCGACTTGCGCAACAACCCGGGCGGCGTGCTGCAAGCGGCGGTGGAAGTGGTCGACCACTTCATCACCAAGGGCCTGATCGTCTACACCAAGGGCCGCATCGCTAACTCCGAATTGCGTTTCTCTGCCACCGGCAAGGACGAAAGCGAAGCCGTGCCAATGGTCACGCTGATCAACGGTGGCAGCGCCTCGGCCTCGGAAATCGTCGCCGGCGCCCTGCAGGACCAGAAACGCGCAGTGGTCATGGGCACTACCAGTTTCGGCAAAGGCTCGGTGCAAACCGTGCTGCCGCTGAACAACGAACGCGCACTGAAGATCACCACGGCGCTGTACTACACGCCGAACGGCCGCTCGATCCAGGCCCAGGGCATCGTTCCGGACATCGAAGTGCGCAAGGCCAAGATCACCAACGAGCAAGACGGCGACTACTTCAAGGAAGCCGATCTGCAGGGTCACCTGGGCAACGGCAATGGCGGCGCCGACAAACCGAGCAGTTCCGGCGGCAAGGCCAAGCCGATGCCGCAGGACGACGATTACCAACTGGCCCAGGCCCTGAGCCTGCTCAAAGGGCTGAGCATCACGTCCGGCCGCTGAGATGCTTCTGCGTTTAGTCCTGGGGCTGTTGTGTTGCCTGGCGGGTGTTGTTCACGCAGCGTCCGCCCCTCAAAAGGCTTATATCAGCCTGATCATCGATGACCTGGGGCAGAGTCTGCCCCGGGATCGCCGCGTGCTGACCCTGCCTGGCCCGGTGACCGCAGCGATCATGCCCGACACCCCTCACGCCACCGAATTCGCCCGCGAAGCCCATCGCGCTGGCAAGATCGTCATTCTGCACATGCCCATGGACCCGGCCACCGGCCCCTTTGCCTGGCACCCCGACCTACCCATCGAAGAGCTTGAGAAACGGCTGAACGCTGCGTTCAAAATGGTGCCTTACACTGCCGGCATCAACAACCACATGGGCAGTCGCATGACCGCTCAACCGGCCGCGATGGCCTGGTTGATGGCGGATTTGCAGCGCCGCCACAAGTTCTTCGTCGACAGCCGTACCAGCGCCCAGACCGTGGCCGCGCAGCAGGCACAGAAGACGGCTCTGGCCAGTGTTTCACGGGATGTATTCCTGGATGACGAGCGCACTGAAGCCGCAATCTTCACCCAGCTACAGACGGCAATCAGCCTTGCGCGAAAGCAGGGCTCGGCGGTGATGATCGGGCACCCTTATCCGCAAACACTGGCGGTGCTGGAGAGGGAATTGCCCAAGCTCAATGCACAGGGTATCGAGTGGATTGATATCAAGCAGATGATCAGCGTGCGCGGCAACCGCGCCATGGTCGCCCATGGTAAAGACGGTGTTTACCGGTAATAACCGGCTCGAAGTCGATAAATAGTTACCGCCACATACCCATCTCCATTCCGGATAGTGAGGCCTGCAACAGGTCGCGACTCCCCATGTCGCCTTCTCAACTATCTGGATTGAATATGACCAACGAAAACGAGGCATCCGTCGCAACACCGATGGAGTCGATCAAAGTCGACAACTTGCTGATTAACTTCACAACTGAGTTCCATCGGGTCTGCGATGTCAGGGGTTCAAACTCCAAACCTGCAAGTTTTTGGCGCCCCACCTCGGCCGCCGATTTGTTGCCCGGATTTTTCCCGCTGGGTGATGTCGCCGTTGCCGGACATGACAATATCAACGAGAAACGAGTGGTAGCAGTTGTTTGCGAAGCCGATTTGCCAAGTGCAGACCCGGAGCAAGGCAATGCACTCGCCCGACCTGATGATTTTGAACAGATTTGGGCCATCACAAACCCGGCAGGCACCTCTGAGTGCACGATATGGCGGCCAATCCCCCCTGATGGTTATGAGGCCCTGGGGTTGGTGTGCACTAGTGACTCGGTAAAACCTTCATTCAATTCGGTGCGTTGCGTCCGGACGGATCTGGTGGTCGCCTCGAGCGTCGGCGCGGGCATCTGGGACAACAGGGACAACAGGAACAACAGGGACAGTGGCACCAATCAGGACTTCAGCGCCTGGATTATCGCTCCTCCACCCGCACCAGCGGGAGAGATCCACTTCGCCCCAGGGACCTTTGTCGGGGCCAACAGCTTTATCAAACCCACGACCCACCCCTGCGCTTACTCGTTGCGGATGAAGATTGCGCTCCGGATCAAATCCGCACCTGTGGGCCCGATACTTTCCGCCTACGAGGTGCCCCCAGAACATGAATCGCTGGAAGCCACTCAAATCGCCTACATTCCGTGGTTCGCGGCAAAAGACGACGGTCTGTCCGCTGTCGAAAAATTAAGCACATCACCGTACTACCGATTGGAGAGGAGCGACGTTTATGCCCTCGTTGGCTATGGCCATAACACTGGCAAAAAGGGGGAATTCTTCAAATGGAGAGCGCCCCGAATCCAGAGCGCCAAGATACTCGAGATATTCACTCGCATTACCTCAGTTCAAGTGGGGCCCGCTTGGCCGGCCAGGATTACGGAGCCTGTCGACTCCATACAATTCTCGGCACGATTGAACAAGAATTTCAGCCACACTGAAACGTCAACTCGCGAATGGCTCACGCCGACAAACGTAGAAGTCGTCGCTTTCATTCCGACAAACAAGATTATGGCGGTGTACCAACTGCAGAGCCATTTCGATCTTGTGCGCAATGACGGCACTCAAGTGGCCATCAACTTCGGATACTCCGATAACAGCAGCTTTCACTTGACCGAGTACTCTTCTGAGTCCAACGGCGAAGCCGAGGTCACGTCGCCGGTCTTGGACTTGCCAACACCTACAGATATCGCCCCATGATCTCGTCGACCATGCCGTCTTTGCGCATCTGATCCAGCGCAGCCTGTAACTTGGCGACGGTTGCCTCAGGCACGTCCTTGTTCAGTGCCAGGTACAGTTCGGCGCTATTGAAACGCAACACGGTCTTGAGTCCGTTTACCCCGTCCTGGCGCGCAAGATAGCGCCCGGCCGGGTCGCCGGTGGCCCACAGGTCAATCTGGCCATTGATCAGCTTCTTCGCATTATCCTGGTCGCGCAGCACCACAATCGGCTTCAAGCCCTGCTTAGCCAAAGTCATGGCAATGGCGTCGCCCTTGTAAGCACCAATCCTGTACTTTCGCGCGTCCTCCAGGGTTTCGAGGGAGATTTTACTGTCAGCCTTGGCCAGCATGATCCAGTCATCCGGACCGATTGGCCCGACCCACTTGAAAAGCCGCTCGCGGTCCGGCAAACGCGCCATCACGAATGCTCCGTAACCGGGGTTTTCCAGTGCGAGTTTGTAGACACGCTCCCAAGGGAAACGCAGGGTCAGGCTATAGGTGATGTCGGCGCGCTTGAACATCTCGCGGACGATGTCCACGGCGATGCCATTGATGTTCTCGTCCTGAGCGAAGTTCTTGCCGTTCTTGGCCATGTTGTACGGTGGGAAGTTTTCCGTTAGCAACACCAGTTCCGTGGCGGAGCTTTCTGCAGCGCGAGCGCTACTGATGAGCAACAAGGAAGCGCTGGCGAGGACAAGAAGAATGCGTTTAAACATGTCTGGCTACCGAAATCCATGGCGTACTCAAGAGTGCCCTGAGCCCGCCATGATGTCCACTGGCCTGCAACGGTTTGTTCAACGCATCACAATTCCACGGTGGGCCATATACGCCTTGGCCTCCTGCACGGTGTATTCGCCGAAGTGAAAAATACTCGCCGCCAACACTGCACTGGCGTGGCCTTCGAGAATGCCATCGGCCAGGTGCTGCAGGTTGCCGACACCACCGGAAGCGATCACCGGAATGCCCAATGCATCGCTGATGGCGCGGGTGACGCCCAGGTCGAAGCCATTTTTCATACCGTCCTGATCCATGCTGGTCAGCAGGATTTCACCGGCACCCAGGCCTTCCATCTTCTTCGCCCATTCGACGGCGTCGAGGCCGGTTGGCTTGCGACCGCCGTGGGTGAAGATTTCCCAGCGCGGGGTTTCGCCAGGTCCCGAGACCTTCTTCGCATCAATGGCAACCACGATGCACTGCGAACCGAAGTGCTGCGCCGCTTCACCGACGAATTCCGGATTGAACACTGCCGCGGTGTTGATCGAGACCTTGTCCGCTCCGGCATTGAGCAGGTTGCGGATGTCCTGCACGGTGCGCACGCCACCGCCCACGGTCAGCGGGATAAACACCTGGCTGGCCATGCGCTCGACGGTATGCAGCGTGGTATCGCGACCGTCGACGCTGGCGGTGATGTCGAGGAAAGTAATCTCGTCGGCACCCTGCTCGTCATAGCGACGGGCGATCTCCACAGGGTCGCCTGCATCGCGGATGTTCTCGAACTTCACACCTTTGACGACCCGGCCGTTGTCCACGTCCAGGCAAGGGATGATGCGTTTGGCCAGCGCCATGGTCAGTCCTCAGCCTTTGTATGAATCGCAGAAAGCTTGCGCTTCAGCGACGTCGAGGGTGCCTTCGTAGATCGCGCGGCCGGTGATCGCGCCGATAATGCCTGGCGCCTTGGCGTCGAGCAGCGTCTTGATGTCACCCAGATTGTGGATACCGCCGGAAGCGATCACCGGGATCTTCGTGGCAGCAGCCAGCGCGGCGGTGAACGGCACGTTGCAACCCTGCATCATGCCGTCTTTGGCGATGTCGGTATAAACGATCGCGGACACGCCATCAGCCTCGAACTGCTTGGCCAGGTCGATTACTTGAATGGTGCTGATTTCAGCCCAGCCATCGGTGGCGACGAAGCCGTCCTTGGCGTCCAGGCCAACGATCACCTTGCCCGGGAACGCGCGGCAGGCTTCGGCAACGAAGGCCGGGTCTTTCACGGCTTTGGTGCCGATGATCACGTAGCTCACGCCCGCTTTCACGTAGTGCTCGATGGTTTCCAGGGAACGGATGCCGCCGCCGATCTGGATCGGCAGGTTCGGGTAGCGCTTGGCGATGGCGGTGACCACTTCGCCGTTGACCGGCTGGCCTTCGAAGGCGCCGTTCAGGTCGACCAGATGCAGACGACGGCAACCGCCCTCCACCCACTTGGCAGCCATGCTCACCGGGTCATCGGAGAACACTGTGGAATCTTCCATGCGGCCCTGGCGCAGACGTACACAGGCACCGTCTTTAAGATCGATAGCGGGAATAATCAGCATCTGGCAAACCTTCAAATTCGAATGTTAGCTTGGCTCGGGAATCAGTTTTTCTCGAGCGCCCACAAGTCGCTTTCGATGCTTTCGAACCTCTCTTTGAGGTGCGCCTGCACATCGAAAATCGCCCTGTTGTAATAGTGCGGAGCAATTTCGCGGGTAAACAGCTCAAGGATTTCGGCCGCTTCGAACGAACCCAGGTCCAGTTCGAAGCGATCCTCCATGAAGCGCTTGATCTTGCGATTGGCCTCGCTTTCCTGTTCAGGAGTGAGAGTCAGGATCGGCGGCTTCTTCTTGACGGCCATTTACCAGCGACCGTCCCACGCGGCGAAGTTCTGCAGCAACTGCAGGCCATGGGTATGGCTTTTCTCCGGATGGAACTGCACCGCGAAACGCGAGCCTTCGGCCAGCGCTGCGGCAAAATCGACCCCGTAGTGACCGCCACCGACCACCTGCCGCGCATTGCTGGCGGCGATGTAGTAGCTGTGCACGAAGTAGAACCGCGCCATGTCCGGAATATCGTGCCACAGCGGGTGACTCACCTTCTGCTTCACTTCGTTCCAGCCCATGTGCGGGACTTTCAGGTGTTCGCCATCCTCGACAAGATCCTTGCCGAAGAACTTCACTTGGCCCGGGAACAGGCCGATGCAGTCGACGCCGTCGTTCTCTTCGCTGCGCTCGAGCAAGGCCTGCATGCCGACGCAGATGCCGAGGAATGGACGATCCTGGCTGACTTCACGCACCAGCGAATCGAAGCCCAGGCGACGAATCTCTGCCATGCAATCGCGGATCGCGCCAACACCAGGGAAAACCACCCGGTCAGCTTCGCGAATCACGTTCGCATCGCTGGTGATCAGGACCTTGCCGGCACCGACGTGCTCGAGGGCCTTGGCCACCGAGTGCAGGTTGCCCATGCCGTAATCGATAACCGCAACTGTCTGCATTACAGGACGCCCTTGGTCGAAGGCATTTGCCCGGCCATGCGGTCATCGAGCTCCACAGCCATGCGCAGCGCGCGGCCGAAAGCCTTGAACACGGTTTCGATCTGGTGGTGGGTGTTGTGCCCACGCAGGTTGTCGATGTGCAGGGTGACGTTGGCGTGGTTGACGAAGCCCTGGAAGAACTCCTGGAACAGGTCAACATCGAAACCGCCGACGGTGGCGCGGGTGTACGGAACATGCATCTGCAGGCCAGGACGGCCGGAGAAGTCGATCACCACGCGCGACAGCGCTTCATCGAGCGGCACGTAGGCGTGGCCGTAGCGCCGGATGCCTTTCTTGTCGCCGATGGCTTTGGTGAACGCTTGACCCAAGGTGATACCGACGTCTTCCACGGTGTGGTGGTCATCGATATGCAGGTCGCCTTTGCTGACGATATCCAGGTCGATCAGCCCGTGACGGGCGATCTGGTCGAGCATGTGCTCAAGAAAAGGTACACCGATATCAAATCGGGCCTTTCCGGTGCCATCCAGGTTGATCGAGGCTTTGATCTGGGTTTCCAGAGTGTCGCGCTCGACTGACGCCATACGTTCGGCCATCACCAGCTCCGCAAAATCATTGGGCGAAAAAGGCAACCATTATAGGGGCGCGAGCGCGAAACAGAAACACGGGAGGTGATATCACTGACGGAGTGAATCAAGTATCGCCAGTGATAGACCTGTAATGACATGTAGGAGCAAAGCTGGCTCGCGATGAACGATAACGCGGTTAGCCAGGCACACCGCCATCGCGGGCAAGCCATGCTCCTACAGGGGGGCGGTGTGCCCGAGCGATCGGGCACATTGTGTTTTAGTGGAAGAGGACTGCCGTCTTCTGCAGAGTCACCCAAACACCCCACGCCAACGGAATACCCACCACCAGCCAGGCAGCCACCGCCAGCGGCTTGGTGCCAGCATCGGCTTTCCACTCCAGCACGGTGCTGCTATCAGCCCCTTTGTCATGGCCCAGCGCCTGTTCGGCGGCCAGCTCGGCGTCGGTCATGAAGTACTTGTCGGCCACCGGGCGCACCAGCAGGTTGCAGATGAAGCCCAGCACCAGCAGACCCGCCAGGATATACAGCGTGATGTCGTAAGCCGCCGCCCGTTCAACGCCGATGCTCAGCTGATATTCACGCAAATAGTTCACCAGCACCGGACCCAGCACGCCCGCCGCCGCGCACGCCGTCAGCAGGCGACCGTGAATCGCGCCGACCATTTGAGTGCCGAACAGGTCCGCCAGGTAAGCAGGGACCGTCGCAAAACCACCGCCGTACATCGACAGGATGATGCAGAACGCCGCCACGAACAGCGCAATGTTGCCCAAATGACCGAGGTTCGGGATCAATGCATACAGCGCAAAGCCCAGGGCAAAGAACACGAAGTAGGTATTTTTGCGACCCAGGTAGTCCGAGAACGAAGCCCAGAAGAACCGCCCACCGATATTGAACAGGCTCAACAGACCGGTGAACCCGGCGGCGATCGCTGCAATCGAGGACAGTTGCGAGGCGTCCAGTTGACCAAATGTCAGGTCATTGCCCAGCAACTTGCCGGCAAACACTTCCTGCAACAGTGGCGATGCCATACCGAGGATGCCGATACCTGCCGAAACGTTCAGGCACAGCACCAGCCATACCAGGCAGAATTGTGGAGTTTTCCACGCCACGTTCACGTGCTCCCTTTCGATCATTGTCGAACTGCTGAACAACGTCTTCTTCGGTACTGATCCTGAATACAGCCAGTGATCTGCCCGGTCACTCGCCGCGGAGCGCTATACTCCCCGGCTAAATTTCGAATTCGACTAACTACAAGGACTCGCCCATGAAAGCGTTCGGCAAAATCCTGGGTCTGGTACTTCTCGGGCTGTTGCTGATCGTAGTGGCGTTGGGCTTCGCCCTGACCCACCTCTTCGATCCCAACGACTACAAAAACGAGATACGCCAGATAGCCCGCGACAAGGCTCACATCGAGCTGACGCTCAATGGCGATATCGGCTGGAGCCTGTTCCCGTGGCTGGGCCTGGAACTGCACGATGCGGCGGTCGCCACCCTGGCCAAGCCCGCCGAGCCGTTCGCCGACCTGCAGATGCTCGGCCTGTCGGTCCGCGTGCTGCCATTGCTGCGCCGTGAGGTGCAGATGAGCGATGTGCGCGTCGAAGGCCTGAACCTGCGTCTTAACCGCGACAAGGATGGCCACGGCAACTGGGAAGACATCGGGAAGGTGCCCAAGCCTGCAACCACGGCCACGCCTGTCGACTCCACCAGCGAACCTGAGCCACCAACCACCGCCCAGGCGGAAAAACCGGCCCAGCCAATGCGCCTGGACATCGACAGCCTGACCGTCAACAACGCCCGCGTTGAATACAGCGACGAAAAAACCGGCAAGCTATTCAGCGCCGAAAGCATTCAGCTCAGCACCGGCCCGGTGCACGACTCCACCAATATCCCGGTCAAACTCACCGCATTCCTGGGCACCAACCAGCCGGTTCTGCGGGTGCGAACCGAGCTCAGCGGCGAATTGCGTTTCGAGCGCGCGTTGCAGCGCTACAAGCTGGAAGACATGAAGCTGTCCGGTGAAGTCGCCGGTGATCCGCTGCAAGGCAAGACCATGACCTTTGCCGCCCAGGGGCAGTTGCTGCTGGACAAGGCTGCCAACGTCGCCGAATGGACCGGGATCAAGGTCTCCGCCAACCAACTGCGAGCGCTGGGTGAGCTGAAGGTCAATGACCTCGACAAGACCCCGCAGGTCAATGGAGGTCTGTCGATTGCCCAGTTCGACCTGGCGAAATTCGTCGACAGCATCGGCCAGAAACTCCCGGCGATGGCCGAAGGCAGCCTGAGTAAGGTCGAACTGGCCACACGCCTGGCCGGCACGCCCTCCAGTCTCACGCTGGATGACATCAACCTGAAAGTCGACGACAGCACCTTCAGTGGTCGCATCGCCGTCGAGGACTTTGCCAAGCAATCTCTGCGCGCAACCCTCAAGGCTGACACCTTCAACGTCGACCGTTACCTGGCGCCGAAGTCGGCCGAGGCCAACAGTGCCAAGCAAGTGCGTCAGGCCGAAGTCGCCAGCACCGAAGCCGATGCCATGGCCGGGGCCGGCAGCACACCGCTGCCGCAATCCCCAACCAAGGAAGCGTGGAGCAACGAACGCCTGCTGCCGGTGGAACGCCTGAACAAGCTGGATGTAGACGCCGACCTGACCTTCGGCCAGTTGACCCTGGAAAAACTGCCGATCCACAACGCTGTACTCAAGGCCAACGGCCAGGGCGGATTGTTGACGCTGACGAGCCTGCGCGGCGATCTGTACGAGGGCAACTTCGAAGCCAAAGGCACCCTCGATGTGCGCCAGCAGGCACCGGTGTTGAATATGCAGACGCAGATCAGCCAGGTGCCAGCGGAAAAAATCCTCGAAAGCCAGGGCAAGGAACCACCGGTCAAGGGCCTGGTAACGCTCAACAGCACCCTCACCGGTAGCGGCAACAGCCAGAAAGCGCTGATTGAAACCCTTAACGGCAACGCCAGTTTCGTTATCAACAATGGCGTGCTGCTCAATGCCAACCTCGAACAACAGTTGTGCAAAGGCATCGCCACGCTCAACCGCAAGGCCCTCAGCGGCGAGCCTCGTGGCAAGGACACACCATTCCAGGAGCTCAAGGGCAACCTGACCTTTCGAAACGGTGTCGCGAGCAACCCGGACCTGAAAGTGCGTATCCCAGGCATGACCGTCAACGGCGACGGCGATGTCGACCTTCGGGTCCTGGGCATGGATTACCGCGTGGGCATCATTGTCGAAGGTGACAAGAGCGACATGCCGGACCCGGCCTGCCAGGTGGGCGAGAAATTTGTCGGCATCCAGTGGCCGCTGCGTTGCCGCGGTCCGCTGGAGCTCGGCGCCAAGGCCTGTCGCCTGGACAACGAACGCATGGGTCAGGTCGCGAGCAAAATGGCGGGCGAGCGCATCAGCGAAAAAATCGACGAGAAACTGGGCGACAAGGTCAGCCCGGAACTCAAGGACGCACTCAAGGGGCTGTTCAAGCGATGAGAGCCGAGCAGTTTTCATCGGCGGTGCTGGACTGGTTCGACCGCCACGGCCGTCACGATTTGCCCTGGCAACAGGGCATCACCCCTTATCGGGTGTGGGTCTCGGAAATCATGTTGCAGCAAACCCAGGTCAGCACCGTACTGAATTACTTCGACCGGTTCATGGCTTCGCTGCCGACGGTCGAAGCCCTGGCCGCGGCGCCCGAGGACGAAGTGCTGCACCTGTGGACGGGCCTGGGGTACTACACCCGCGCGCGCAATCTGCAGAAGACCGCGAAGATCGTCGTCGAGCAGTACGGCGGTGAATTTCCCCGGGACGTGGAAAAACTTACCGACCTGCCCGGCATCGGCCTGTCCACGGCCGGCGCGATCGCCAGCATCAGCATGGGCCTGCGCGCGCCAATCCTCGACGGCAACGTCAAACGCGTGCTGGCGCGCTTTACCGCACAAGAGGGCTACCCTGGCGAGCCGAAGGTCGCCAAACAGCTCTGGGCGAACGCTGAGCGCTTTACGCCGCACGATCGGGTCAACGCCTACACCCAGGCGATGATGGACCTGGGCGCCACGCTCTGCACCCGCAGCAAGCCGAGCTGCCTGCTCTGCCCGCTGGAAAAGGGCTGTGAAGCGCACATGCTCGGCCTGGAAACCCGCTACCCGATTCCCAAGCCACGCAAAGCCATCCCGCAGAAACGCACGCTGATGCCGATGCTCGCCAATGCCGAAGGTGCGATCTTGCTTTACCGCCGCCCTTCCACGGGCCTGTGGGGCGGTTTATGGAGCTTGCCGGAACTCGATGACCTCGACGACCTGCAACACCTCGCCTCGCAGCACTCGCTGCAGCTGGGCAACCCGCAGGCACTGCCGAGCCTGGTGCACACCTTCAGCCATTTCCAGTTATCCATCGAACCCTGGCTGGTTCAGGTCCGGGAGGCCGGCCATCACGTGGCCGAGGCCGACTGGCTCTGGTATAACCTCGCCACCCCGCCGCGCCTGGGCCTTGCCGCCCCGGTCAAAACCTTGCTCGAACGCGCGGCCGCCGTATTGAACGCAGGAGAGTCGTCATGACCCGCACCATCATGTGCCGCAAGTACAAAGAAGAATTGCCCGCCCTGGAGCGCGCTCCATTCCCGGGTGCCAAAGGCCAGGACATTTTTGAACACGTCTCGGCCAAGGCCTGGGCCGACTGGCAAAAACACCAGACCCTGCTGATCAACGAAAAGCGCTTGAACATGATGAACGCCGAAGACCGTAAATATCTTCAGGGCGAGATGGACAAGTTCTTCTCCGGCGAGGAATACGCCAAGGCCGAAGGCTACGTTCCGCCTGCCGAGTAAGTCCGTAAAATCGGGGGTCGGATCGTAAGCGACGGTAATAATTAAATTTTTTTGATAACTTGCTTGACGACCCCCTGAAAAACCAGTTTAATGCGCCCCGTTGCCCAGATAGCTCAGTCGGTAGAGCAGGGGATTGAAAATCCCCGTGTCGGCGGTTCGATTCCGTCTCTGGGCACCACCTTTCGTTTTCAGGTGATGCCAAGCACACCTGAAAGCACACAAGAAACCCGCCTAGTGCGGGTTTTTTGCTTTCTATGGTTTGTTACCTTGCAAGCTCCCCCGTGAAAGCCTGGTGGGCGATCACGAGGGACGGCGGGAGCAGTCCGGCCTCAGCAGCCTGATCACTCCGCCATCTGCAACTCCGGCAGCTTCACTCGGAACCCACGCGTAACGCCCAGCAAACAAATGAGCCCCAGCCCCATCCAGCACAGGCCAATCATGAACGACATGCTGGACAGGCTGGTCCACAGCCAAATGGTGCTGAGGAACCCCAAGGCCGGCACCGCGCCGTATACCAGGCAGTTCCGGACGCCGCGCAGCTTCTGGTCGACCAGGTAATGCTTGATGACCGCCAGATTCACCGCCGAGAACGCGAAGAGCGCGCCGAAGCTGATCATGTTGGCAACGGTTTCCAGGGTGATGAACAGCGCAATCAGCGAGATCATGCTGACCAGCATGATCGCGATGGCCGGCACCCGCTTCTTCGAGACCAGCCTGCCGAACACTCGAGGCAGCGCGCCATCCCGGCCCATGGCGAACAGCACCCGGGATACGCTGGCCTGGGAGACCATCGCCGAGGCAAAACATCCGGCCACATAGGTGGCGGTAAAGGCGGTCACCAGCAGTTCACCACCCACGCGGCGCATGACGTCCAGCGACGCCGAGTCCGGGTCGGCAAAGGTGTTCCATTGCGGATAGACCATTTGGGCGAAATACGAAACGACGACAAACAGCAGGCCACCGAACAGGCTCACCACCATGATGGCAAGGGGGATGAGACGCCGCGGGTTGGGTGTCTCTTCGGCCATGGTCGACACGGCGTCGAAGCCGAGAAAGGACAGGCAGAGGACAGCCGCGCCGGTCATGATCAGCGGGACGCTGAAGCCCTCATGGTGGAAGGGTGCGAGCAGCGAAACCGGCTCTGACTGATCCCCCAGGTTGTGGATCGACAACGCAACGAACACTACGATGAAGACCAACTGGACAACAACGAGTAACAAGTTGACCCGGGTGATGGATTCGATGCCGATCAGGTTGAGGAAGGTCACCAGAGCAATGGAGCCAATCACCCACACCGCAGCGGGAACCGCGGGGAAGTATTCGGACATGTAGATGCCGATCAGCAGATAACTGAGCAGCGGCAGGAAGATATAGTCCAGCAACAAGGTCCAGCCCGCCATAAAGCCAAAGTAGGTACCAAAGGCCTTACGCGTATAGGAGTACACAGATCCCGAATACGGATGCGCCTGCACCATGCGTCCGTAGCTGTAAGCGGTCAGCAGCATGGCGGCGAGGGTCAGCAGGTAGGCGGTAGGCAAGTGGCCCTTGGTCATCTGGGTCACCATGCCATAGGTGGTGAACACCGCCAGCGGGACCATGTACGCCAGGCCGAAGAGGACCAGAGCGGTGAGACCCAGGGATTGTCGAAACCTGCCAGGCGAATCCGATTCCGACGGCAAGTGATGGGAAGGAGTATCGGCCACGCTTGTTATTGTATTCATTGCTGACTCCTGAAAATTTGAATGCAGGACGCTGCGGTATCCGAAGAACGGATACCGTTAGTGAATGATCTGCTGAAGGGTGGGCTGCCCAATGTCCGGCAGCCTCATGTTCAATCGATATGCACGCAGGGCGATGAAACGGTGTCGATCACCACCCCAAGCATGGGTTGGCTCACAGATGAGTTCAGAGCTTTCCCGCGATCCGTGCAGTGCGGTCAACCGCGATGCGGGTCTTTTCAACCAGCTCATCCAGCTCGAAGCGCGTTGCCACAAGTGCCGGCGCCATGATCATGCGGCCCAGGGTCGAGCGAATGATCACGCCCTCTTCAAAACCAAAGGTGCGGCACTGCCAGGTCAGGTCGCTTTCTTTGTCGAAGCGTTTGCGCGTAGCCTTGTCCTCGGCGAACTGCAAGGCCGCGACGAGGCCCGCGCCCTGGATCTCGCCGATCATCGGGTGGTTGCCGAACACCTCGCGCAGAATCTGCTGCAAGTACGGCCCGGTATCCTCCTTCACCTGGCGAACGATGCCTTCATCACGCAGTGCCTTGAGGTTGGCGAGCGCCACCGCGGCCGCGACCGGGTGTCCGGAATAGGTCAGGCCGTGGGCGAAGACGCCGCCCTCCTCGACCAGCGCATCGGCAATGCGCTTGCCCAGCACCAGGCCACCCATCGGCACATAACCGGAGGTCAGGCCCTTGGCGATCGACAGGGTGTCCGGCTCGAAACCGAAGTACTGGTGGGCGAACCACTCGCCCGTGCGACCGAAGCCACCGATCACTTCATCGGCACACAGCAGCACATCGTATTGTCGGCAGATGCGCTGGATTTCCGGCCAGTAGCTCTCAGGCGGGAAGATCATGCCGCCAGCGCCCTGGAAGGGCTCGGCGATAAAGCCCGCGACATTTTCGGCACCCAGTTCAAGAATTTTCTCTTCCAGTTGCAAGGCACAGCGACGACCGAACTCGGCCGGGGTCAGATCGCCGCCCTGGGCGTACCAGTAAGGCTCATCGATGTGCGCGATGTCCGGAATGAGGCCACCCATCTCGTGCATGAACTTCATCCCGCCCAGCGCAGTGGCCGCCAGGGTCGAGCCGTGATAACCGTTCCAACGGCCGATCATGATCTTCTTCTGTGGCTTGCCGACGACCTGCCAGTAACGGCGCACGGTACGGATCAGCACCTCGTTCGCTTCGGAGCCGGAGTTTGTGTAAATGACGTGGCTGTAGTGGCCCGGCAGGAGACTGAACAGCAGCTCGGACAGCTCGATCACCGAGGGGTGGGTGGTGTGGAAGAACATGTTGTAGTACGGCAACTGGTTCATCTGCGCAGCAGCCGCGGCGGTCAGGTCCTTGCGACCATAGCCGAGCTGGGTGCACCACAGGCCCGACATGCCATCCAGGTAACGCTTGTCGTCGTTGTCCCAGAGATACAGTCCCTCGCCGCGGACAATCACTCGAGGCCCTTCGGCATTGAGCGCCTTTTGATCCACAAACGCATGGATATGGTGGGCTGCATCGGACTTCTGATAATCCTGAGTCTGCCGTTTCGGTTCGAAGGGTGCATTCATGGCTTTTTTCTCTTTTGTTGGTAGTCACGCGAGGGATAGCAAGTCCGCTCAGCGGGTCTTGCTCATGTAGCTTTCAAGAGGGTCTTTGCTGAGCACGCCCTGGGCTTCGGCCAACGAATCGATAAACAGTGAAAACAATTCCGATTGCGTGCCGATGTCGAGCTTGCAGTAGACGTTTTTGCGGTGAGATTTGATGGTGTCTTCCGATACCCCGAGGCGCTCGGCCAGGGAGCGGGTCGAATGGCCACGCAGGATCAGTTGGGCGATTCGGCATTCGCGCTCGGTCAGAATCGACGAGCCGAAGTTATTCAGTGCCGAGTGGATGCGCTGCTCCAACTGGTTTTCGAAGCGAGCGCCGCGCGTGTCCAGGCCGACAAAATGCTTACCCAGCAAGGTCAGGACCCAGGGTGCCATGCGCTTGAACTGCTGCGTCGTAGCGGCGTCCAGTTTTTCCGTGAACGCCAGTGAGACAGCCAGGCTCAGCCCGGGAGAAGACTGCAGGATGTAGTTCAACTCATCTTGCAGGTGCGAGTGCCGATAGAACGATTGGTAGTACTCGCTGAGTTCGAAGTGGTCGGGAGCGACCTCAGCGAGATCGTAGCAACCGGAGCTGAAGCCTTCCACACAGGCACCGTAGAACGGGTCGAGCAGATAGAACCCGGACAGGTACTGGCGCACATTGCCTTGCGGCAGCCAGGGGCCGTCAAGTTCGAACAGCGCGCTGGGCATACCGCCATGCGGATACTGGTACAGCGTCGTCGCCTGAATGGGCCAGATACAGCCCAGGGTTTCGAACAGCGTCGCGGTGAATCCCGGTTGACCGATACTCTCGGTCACCTTGGCCATCTGTTCGAACCATTGCGCAGAAACAAACCGATCGTTTTCCACTTCAAAGACTCGCCAAAAAAAACGGTTGGGAGCGACACAAGGTTAATGGTGCCGGGGTTGAAATGATGTTCCCACGCTCGGAAAACTGCCGATATCACCCGTTAGGGTGAGTCGACCAAAGGGTGTTGAATGACCGCCCCAGCTGCCCCGCAAGCAGGAAAAGCACGCCACTCCGGGGAGTGCGTGCAGATGGATTTTCCCTGCCACACCTTGCGACGTGGCCGAGGGAAGCGGCCTTAACGAAGCTGGAACCAGGTGGTTTTAAGTTGCGTGTACTTGTCGAACGAATGGAGGGAAAGATCGCGCCCGAAGCCGGACTGCTTGCCGCCACCGAAAGGAATGGCGACATCCAGTGCATCCATGGTGTTGACCGAGACAGTCCCGGCCTTCAATGCCCTGGCCACACGATGAGCGCGGTTCAGGTCATCGCTCCAGACTGAAGCGGCGAGACCGTAGATGCTGTCGTTGGCCAACTGAATCGCCTCTTCTTCGGAGTCGAAGGCACTGATGGCTAACACCGGACCGAAAACCTCATCACGCGCCAGGCTCATATTTCTACCCACGCCACCGAAAATCGTCGGCTGGATGAAGTTCGAAGATCCATTGATCGTCAGGCGTTCGCCGCCTGCCAGGAGTTTCGCGCCTTGACCACGTGCTTGCTCGATCGCCTTCATGATGCGGGCGGCTTGCTCGCTATCCACGATCGCACCGGCCCTGCTTTCAGGGTCCAGCGGATCACCAGGCATCCAGGCCCGAGCCTTGGCGATCAGGCGCTCGACGAATTCATCGTAGATAGAACGTTGCACGTAGAGCCGGGAGTTGGCCGAGCAGACCTCGCCCTGGTTAAAGAAAATGCCGAACGCGGCTTTTTCCGCAGCCAGATCCAGGTCCTGGCAGTCTTCGAAGACCAGGTTCGGGCTCTTGCCGCCGCACTCCAGCCAGACCTGTTTGAGGTTGGACTGCGCCGAGTACTGCATGAAGTACTTGCCGACCTGGGTCGAGCCGGTGAATACCAGGCAGTCCACATCAGGATGCAGTCCCAGGGCCTTGCCGGCGCTTTCGCCCAGGCCCGGGACAACATTCAGTACCCCTTTCGGTATGCCGGCTTCGAGCGCCAACTGACCCAGGCGCAAGGCAGAGAATGGCGACTGCTCGGCGGGCTTGAGGACCACGCTATTACCGGCAGCCAATGCCGGGGCGAGCTTCCAGGCAGCCATGTCCAGCGGGAAATTCCATGGCACCACGGCGGCAACCACCCCCAGAGCCTCGCGAGTGATGGTGGCGAGGGCATTGCGCGCGGTAGGGGCGACCTGGTCGTAGACCTTGTCCAGGGCTTCACCGTACCAGGCGAACACATGGGCCGCGCCAGGTACATCGATGTTGTAGGCATCCATGACCGGCTTGCCCATGCTCAGCGAGTCGAGCAGTGCCAGCTCCTCGCGGTTGGCCAGGAGCAGTTCGGAGAGTCTGATCAGGATCTTCTTGCGTTCCACCGGGGCCATGCGAGCCCACGGCCCCTCTTCGAACGCCTGGCGAGCCGAGCGTACTGCGAGGTTCACTTCGTCTTCGACGCATGCGGTGACACATGCCAGCAGCTGGTTGGTTGCCGGATTGATCACCTCGAAAGTCGCACCCGAGGCGCACGCGACCTGCTGCCCTCCGATCAACGCATTTTCAATGAAGGTTTGGCGGGCAGCCCGCTGCTGCCAGTAGTTGAGATCGAGCACACGCTACTCCCATGCCGACCGCTGATACGGTCAGTTATTATTGGTTTCGCAGGATGATGCTCCTCACTCGCGGCGAGGAAAAATAGTAAAAATATGCTCGGTCCCCAAGAAAAAACTGGGTAGCGGCGAGGGTCTGGAGCAGTTGGTAAGATTCAGTTTTTTACGACACGGCTATTCACCACCGCTCCAGTGAAAAACCAGATTGCGCGCAGTACCCGTGCCAACATCCGTGGTATCACGCCGCTCCTCACCAGCACGCGTTGCAACGACCGTGTACTTGCCAGGAGGCAGCTGGACGTACACCAGCGGACCCGCCTGAGTCAGGGTCAACACGCTTTGCCCCTGCGCGTTATGAATGACCACATCGACATCCGGAACGTATTTGTTCTCGACACCGACGGAGAACGTCATGTGCAGGTTGTAGCCCGTGGCTTGCTGGATTGCCTTCGCCTCATCCTCACCGATACCGCCGGACAGGTAGGCAACTCCATTTTGTTCTTGTCGTTGAACCTGCACAGCCGAATTGTCGATCGGCTCAAGACTGGCGGCCTGCAGCATGACCGGAAACATCAACACTCCGACAGCGACAAACAGGGACTGGACATATTTCATGATGACGACTCCCGGGCTCTACGGAGCCCAATCGTTTACCTAATTGTGATTTCTGGCGCAGTCGTCGTGTTTTAGAACAATTTGTACTTGGAGCCACTGCGAAACGTACTACGTGAATCGATCCGCGGCCCTTCACAGCTATCAGCTCGCTCCTGCCAACGAAACCGGCAAATCCTTCGGGTTTCTCAGCGGCGCCCTGCATCAGCGACCCATACTCTCTTGCCATTCTCTTGTGCCTGTTCAGCCAGTCGCAGAAGAGTTCATGAGCGCCCTCATACCCAATGACACACAAGATCCACAAATCACCTCACTGCTTGGCAATCTTGGTGAGTTGATCCGCCAGGCACGACAGAAGGTGTTGCGCGCGGTCGATACCATTCAAGTGCAAACCTGCTGGCAGATCGGTCGGCACATTGTCGAGTTCGAGCAGGAAGGGGCTCGGCGGGCGGGCTATGGAAAACAATTGCTTTCGACCTTGGCCAAGGTACTGACAGCGGAATTTGGCAAGGGCTTTGACGCCTCCAACCTTCGTTATATGCGCCTGTTCTATCAAGCGTTCCCAATTTGTGACGCACTGCGTCACGAATTGAGCTGGACCCACTATCGCAGGCTGCTCCGGGTCGACAACGATAGCGCCCGCCTGTGGTACATGAACGAGTCTGCTACGCAAAACTGGTCAAGCCGAGCGTTGGAGCGCCAGATCAATACCCTGTACTACGAACGCCTTTTGGCAAGCCGCGATCGCGGCGCCGTCAGGAAGGAAGCAACCACCAATGTTCAGCAAATGAAGGCCAGCCCTCGGGATTTCATCCGAGACCCGGTTGTGCTGGAATTCCTTGGCTTGCCCAGTGCCGGCAGGCTTCAGGAAAGCGAGATCGAACAGGCACTGATCGAACAATTGCAGGGCTTCCTGCTCGAACTGGGCAAGGGCTTTGCCTTCATCGCCCGTCAACAGCGAATCAGCACCGACAGCAAGGACTTCTACATCGATCTGGTGTTTTACAACTACCTGCTCAAGTGTTTCGTCATCTTCGATATCAAGCGTGGTGAACTGACCCATCAGGATGTGGGCCAGATGGACATGTACGTACGCATGTATGACGACCTCAAGCGCGGAGAAGAAGACAGCCCTACCGTTGGCATCATTCTCTGCGCGCAAAAGGATGAGTCCGTCGTGCGTTACTCAGTGCTGGAGGGCAACGAACAATTGTTTGCCAGCAAATACCAACTGGTACTGCCGAGCGAGGAAGAGTTACGTGCAGAACTGGATCGAGAGCGGGCGGTGGTTGAAGAGCGGCTTCATCAGGAAACGTGATGGATTGTTCATACGCGGTGCGAGGACTATTGTTGGCAGCTACCCGCAAAGGTCCGACGCCGATGAATTTGCAGGACACGCCCTCACTCGCCCCTACTCAAATCGAGCTGCCGCTGACGGCTGGCACTTCGGGCGAACCGTTCAAGCAACCTGCCGCCGACGGTTTCATCCTCGGCGGCTTCACCTGGCGGCATGCGGGGCAGGACACTTCCCGAGCAGTCGTCATCATCAACGCCGCCACATCGGTCCGCTGCCGACACTACTGGCGCTTCGCTGATTACCTGTATGCCAACGGCTTCGATGTAATCACCTATGACTATCGCGGAATCGGCGAGTCGCGCCCGGCATCGATTAAAGGAATGAAGGCGTCATGGTCTGACTGGGGGGCTTTGGACTTCGAAGCGATGCTCAAGCGCGCTCAGCGCGAATTCCCCGGCCAGCCCATCGATGTCGTTGCCCACAGCTTTGGAGGCTGTGCAGCGGGCCTGGGAGTATCCGGACAGCTCATCCGTCGCCTGGTGACCGTCGGTGCGCAATTCGCTTACTGGCGCGACTATGAGCCCGCTCATCGCTGGCGCATGTTTGCCAAGTGGCATGTGGTGATGCCGTTGGTGACGATGCTTTGCGGCTACTTTCCCGGCAAACGCCTCGGCTGGCTGGAAGACACGCCAGCCGGTGTCGTCCACGACTGGAGCACGCTCACCGCTCGTTACGAGAAGCGCCCCAGCGGCCAGGGCAGCCATGTCAGGAACTTCGCTGCCGTGACCGCGAAAACCCTGGCGATCAGCATCAGCGACGATCCCTACGGCACAGTCCCGGCCATCGAACGCCTGCTCGGCTACTTCACCGGCAGCACCAACACCCACCTGCGCATTACCCCCGAAGACATCGGCGAACAAGAAGTTGGACATTTCGCCTTTTTTCGCAGCGCATACCAAGCCACACTATGGCCCATTGCACTGTCCTGGCTGCAAAACGGCGAGCTGCCCCCCGACACACCCGGGCGCACTGTGCCACGCAATTGAGCCACCAGCCCTTTTCAACGAAATACGGAACGACGCCCATGGCCTCCGCCAACAAGCAGCACAAACGCGCCTCCCGCGCCAAGGCCAAGGCCAAGCAGAACCGCACTCAACGAGCCGCCGCGCCGGTGGAGCTGGACCCGAACGACGACCGCATCGACTTCGAGTCAGTGGACCTGACCGAATTGTTCAAGAAAATGATCGACGCCGAGAAGATCAGCCAACAAGCCATGTGCACAGCGTTCCTCGAAGACCCGCTGCTGGAACTGGTGTACGAGCAGGAAGGCGAAGAAGGCGCGACGGACTTTATCCTCGCCGCACTGATCGAATATCGCCAATGGTCCACCGAAACCGACGAAGCCGGTGCTTTGGCGTGGATTGAATCACCAGCCTTCCAGGCTGACTACGTGGCGGCGTCCGACGCTATTGCTGCGCAAACCCAACAGAAACCCAACTGAGTTCCCATGGCCTCCCTGAACAAACAACAGAAACGCGCCAAGCGCGCCAAAGCCAAAGCCAAGCAAATCAATATCCACGGCAGAAAACCCGCCGCAATGGACGATGACTTGGGCGAAATCGGCGAGCCGATCCCGGAATACACCCTGGCAATGTTCAGCAAAATGCGCGATGCGGAAGCCGTCAACCGCAGCGAAATGCTCTCAGTGCTGCTGACGAATCTCGCCTTTATCATCATCGATCATCCAGAATTGCTGGACATGGAAAACGCCGACGACGAAGGCATGGCCGCCACCCACCTGGCAGCCGATATGTTGATCGACTACCGCATGTGGGCCGACGGCATGGACCGCGACGCCGCCCAGGCATGGCTGAGCGAGCCACAGTTCATCACCGATTTCAGCGCTGCACTGGATGTCTACCGCGAGTCGCTGGAAGCGCCGGAAGAAAAAGCCGAGTAAAGGTTACGACTCAAACAAAAACGGCCGCTTGTCATCACTGACAGCGGCCGTTTTGCATTATGCGGTATGGGTCAGTTCAGCACTACCGCGCCACGCTTCTCCAGTTTGCGACGACGTGCTACCAGCAAGCCGGCAGCGACGACCAGAAGGGCCAGCAGGCCAGTCGCGAGGATCTCCACGCGATGAGCATCCTGGAACAGCATGATGGTCAGGGCCGCGACGATGAACGCGATCACCGCATAGGTCAGGCCCGGGAACAACCACATGCTGAACACGATTTTCTCACCGCGAGCCATACGCTGTTTGCGCATGCGCAGTTGCGAGATCGCAATCACCAGGTACACCAGCAGCGCGATGGCGCCGGAGCTGGCCAGCAGGAATTCGAACACCGCAGCCGGGGCCACGTAGTTGGCGAACGTTGCCAGGAACGCTGCGCCTGTGGACAGCATCACCGCCCAGTATGGCGTGCCACTTTTGTTGGTGCGGGTGGAAACGGCTGGCGCATCACCGCGCTTGCCCAGGGAGAACAACATGCGCGACGACGTATAGAGCGCCGAGTTCAGGCAGCTGGTCACGGCAACCAGTACCACGATGTCGACGATCATCTTGGCGTTCGGGATGCCCATGCGATCAAGAACGGTCTGGTAGGAACCGACGCTGGCCAGAATCGGGTCGTTCCATGGCACCAGCGCCACAACGATGAAGATCGATACGAGGTAGAACAAGCCGATCCGCCAGATGACCGAGTTGGTGGCCTTGGAGATTTGCTTGCCAGGGTTCTTCGATTCCGCGGCCGCGATGGTCACGATCTCGGTGCCCATGAAGGAGAACATGGTAGTCAGGATGGCACCCAGCACCGCGCCCATGCCGTTTGGCAGGAAGCCTTGGGTGTCGAACAGGTGCGAAACGCCGCTGACCTGGCTGTTGGGCAGGAAGCCGAAGATCGCCAGAACGCCGAGCACAATGAAACCAATGATCGCCACAACCTTGAGCAGGGCAAACCAGAACTCGAACTCACCGTAGTTCTTCACGCTGAACAGGTTGGTCACGGTCAGCAGCATCGTGATCACCAGGGCGAAGGCCCAGATGTCCACGCCAGGGAACCAGGCATGCAGGATGGTTGCGGCGGCGTTGGC
This sequence comes from Pseudomonas sp. LBUM1649, assembly GCF_059716155.1. NCBI lineage: Bacteria > Pseudomonadati > Pseudomonadota > Gammaproteobacteria > Pseudomonadales > Pseudomonadaceae > Pseudomonas > Pseudomonas sp. LBUM1649. The sequence continues at coordinate 319,320 of NZ_CP166807.1, read as the reverse complement.
TTCCAAAGGGATGACGAGCACCCAGAACCACCAGTACAGCCAGCCGATGGTGAAGCCGGCCCAGTGACCGATCGCGCGATCGGCGTAGGTCGAGAAGGAGCCAGTGTCCGGCGAGGCAACAGCCATTTCACCGAGCATGCGCATCACCAATACCACCAGCATGCCGGCGGCGGCGTAAGCCAAGAGCACGGCCGGGCCTGCTGCCGCGATGGCGTGGCCCGAGCCAACGAACAGGCCGGCGCCGATAACCCCGGCGATCGACAGCATGGTGACATGCCGTGGTTTGAGCCCCTGTTCGAGGCCGTTAGAGCTTTGGGTACTGCTCATTGAAACTACCTTTGTAAGGAAAAGCGAATGCATGCATCCCGTCTGCGTTCCTTCTTGTAAAAAGAAACAAACGGGGCGTTCCGGAATCTGCACGCAATATTTGCGCCAAAATATTTCAAAACCCTCTAACTCGGGAATTTCGCCCCGACCGGACAGTCATCGCAAGCCATTGATATTAATAGCACTTTGCCAGAACGTTACCCTGCGACACACTTTATGAACGAGCCAGCGCACAGGAAACACACCCAAAAATCCCTCGACGCACGATAAAAGGGCAGATCCGCCACCTTTGGCCCGTTAGCGCTTCCAACCCCCCGCCAAAGCTGGCAACATCGCGCCCTTTTTTACGCGACAGCCACCGCGCTTTTATCTGAAAGCAGGGTTCAAACGGCTGTTCGGTTGTTGATGGGGCGACAGTCTGCTGTGCCAATGCGACAACCTGCCACATGCCACCCGTTTACTGCCCGTAGCGCTGTTGGCTGCCCTTGAAACGCTATGCTAGCTTGGCCGCTTCGCCAGGAAGGCCACCAACAGCAGGAGCGAATACACAATGAGGAACGCACATGGCTGAGGCCACGCCCGCGCTTGAAATCCGCAACTTGCACAAACGCTACGGCTCGCTGGAGGTGCTCAAAGGCATCTCGCTGACCGCCCGCGACGGCGATGTGATCTCGATCCTCGGCTCCTCCGGCTCCGGCAAGTCCACGTTCCTGCGTTGCATCAACCTGCTTGAAAACCCGCACCAGGGCCAAATCCTGGTGGCCGGCGAAGAACTCAAGCTCAAGGCCGCGAAGAACGGCGAGCTGGTCGCTGCCGACGGCAAGCAGATCAACCGCCTGCGCAGCGAAATCGGTTTTGTGTTTCAAAACTTTAACCTGTGGCCGCACATGAGCGTGCTCGACAACATCATCGAGGCCCCGCGCCGCGTGCTCGGCCAGAGCAAGGCCGAAGCCATCGAAGTCGCCGAAGCCCTGCTGGCCAAGGTCGGCATCGCCGACAAGCGCCACGCCTACCCGGCGCAATTGTCCGGCGGCCAGCAACAACGCGCGGCCATCGCCCGCACCCTGGCCATGCATCCCAAGGTCATCCTGTTCGACGAGCCCACCTCCGCGCTTGACCCGGAAATGGTCCAGGAAGTACTTAATGTCATCCGCGCACTGGCCGAAGAAGGCCGCACCATGCTGCTGGTCACCCATGAGATGGGCTTTGCCCGTCAGGTCTCCAGCGAAGTGGTGTTCCTCCACCAGGGCCTGGTAGAAGAGCAAGGATCGCCACAGCAGGTGTTTGACAACCCGCTTTCGGCGCGCTGCAAACAATTCATGTCCAGCAACCGCTAACGGAGCTAACCACATGCGCAATTACAAGAAGGTCTTCCTGGCCGCCGCCGTCACCCTGGCGTTCAGCGCCGGTGCCATGGCCGAAACCCTGAAGATGGGCATCGAAGCGGCCTACCCGCCGTTTAACAATAAAGATGCCAGTGGCAATGTCGTCGGCTTCGACAAGGAAATCGGCGACGCCCTGTGCGCCAAGATGAAAGTCGAGTGCACCGTCGTGACCTCCGACTGGGACGGTATCATCCCGGCCCTGAACGCCAAGAAGTTCGACTTCCTGATCTCCTCGATGTCGATCACCGAGGAGCGCAAGCAAGCGGTGGACTTCACCGACCCGTACTACTCCAACAAGCTGCAATTCATCGCCAAGAAAGACGTCGACTTCAAAACCGACAAGGCTTCCCTGCAGGGCAAAGTGATCGGCGCACAGCGCGCGACGCTGGCGGGTACCTGGCTGGAAGACAACATGGAAGGCGTTGAAATCAAACTCTACGACACCCAGGAAAACGCTTACCTCGACCTGACTTCCGGTCGCCTGGACGGCATCCTGGCCGACAAGTACGTCAACTACGAGTGGCTCAAGAGCGACGCAGGCAAATCCTACGAGTTCAAAGGCGACCCGGTGGAAGAAAGCGACAAGATCGGTATTGCTGTGCGTAAAAACGACCCGATCCGCGAGAAGCTGAACGCGGCGCTCAAAGAAATCGTTGCCGACGGCACCTACAAGAAGATCAACGACAAGTACTTCCCGTTCAGCATCTATTGATCCTGACCTGCCTGACCGGCGCCTGATGGCGCCGGTTCACGGTATTGCCTGCCGCGATTTGAAAAGAAATCCATGATTATCGACCTCTACGGATTCGGCCCGGCGCTCGCCGCTGGCGCGCTGATGACTGTGAAACTGGCACTCTCGGCCCTGTGCCTGGGGCTGGTGCTCGGTCTGCTCGGCGCCTTGGCCAAGACTTCCCCGTACAAGCCGTTGCAATGGCTTGGCGGCACTTATTCGACACTGGTTCGCGGCATCCCGGAACTGCTCTGGGTGTTGTTGATCTACTTCGGCACGGTTAACCTGATGCGCGCCCTGGGCGAGTTTTTCGGTAACCCCGACCTTGAGCTCAATGCCTTCGCTGCGGGCGTGATTGCCCTGGGCCTGTGCTTTGGCGCCTACGCCACGGAAGTGTTTCGCGGCGCGATCCTCGCCATACCCAAAGGCCATCGTGAGGCCGGCGTGGCCCTGGGCCTGTCGAAATGGCGCATCTTCACCCGCTTGATCATGCCGCAGATGTGGCGCATCGCCCTGCCGGGCCTGGGCAACCTGTTCATGATCCTGATGAAAGACACCGCGCTGGTGTCGGTGATCGGCCTGGAAGAAATCATGCGTCACGCGCAAATCGGCGTGACCGTGTCCAAGCAACCGTTCACCTTCTATATGGTCGCTGCGTTCATGTATTTGAGTCTGACGATTCTGGCCATGACCGGCATGCACTTCCTGGAAAAACGCGCCGCTCGCGGCTTCGCGAGGAGCACCCAATGAACTGGGAAGTCATCATCAAGTGGCTGCCGAAACTGGCCCAGGGCGCAACCCTGACCCTGGAACTGGTTGCCATCGCCGTGATCGCCGGCCTGTTGCTGGCGATTCCGCTGGGGATCGCGCGCTCGTCGCGCCTGTGGTGGGTGCGGGCGTTTCCCTACGGCTACATCTTCTTTTTCCGCGGTACACCGTTGCTGGTTCAACTGTTCCTGGTCTATTACGGGCTGGCGCAGTTCGACGCAATCCGTAACAGCTCGATGTGGCCCTACCTGCGCGATCCGTTCTGGTGCGCCACGGCGACCATGACCCTGCACACTGCCGCCTACATCGCTGAAATTCTGCGCGGCGCGATCCAGGCGATTCCACCGGGTGAAATCGAAGCGGCACGGGCGCTGGGCATGTCGAAAGCCAAGGCGCTGATCTACATCATCCTGCCCCGCGCGGCGCGTATCGGCCTGCCGGCCTACAGTAACGAAGTGATCCTGATGCTCAAGGCCAGCGCCCTGGCCAGCACCGTGACCCTGCTGGAACTGACCGGCATGGCCCGCACCATCATCGCCCGGACCTACCTGCCAGTGGAGATCTTCTTCGCCGCCGGTATGTTCTATCTGTTGATGGCCTATGTGCTGGTACGCGGCTTCAAGCTGCTGGAGCGCTGGTTGCGCGTCGATGCCTGTCAAGGGCGTTGATCCTCGGGTGCTGACGGGCGAGGAACTGCTCGCCCGTTTCACCGCGCTGGACACTTTTCTGACAGCGCATCAGGCGCTGTGGAAACCGCGACCCTTCACTCATCTGCAGCTGCCCTGGGAAACCACCTATCCCGAACTGGCCGCCTGGCTACGCGGGCGGTCGCTGGAAGAGGCGGAAAGCGCTCACAACCACCCTGCCCTTGTGGATGCGCCGCAGCCTTTTGCTTCGTTGGCATCCATGTCCCTTGCGCTGAGTGCGCTGGATGAATTGCCCGCACAGGCGCTCCAAGCGCCAGCTCATCGATTGAATGTGGATGTGCCGGGGCGCAAGTGGCAGCAAATCGAAGCCTTCGCCTGCCGACTAGAGTTTGCTGATAGCGCCCGGCATTGGCTGGACTGGTGCTCGGGCAAGGGACACCTGGGCCGACGCCTGCTACAAACCGGACAGCAACTGACCTGCCTGGAATACGATCCAGCGCTGGTTGCCAGCGGCCAGGCACTCAGCCAGCGGCATCGACTGCATGCGCTGCATGTCGAACAGGACGTACTGGCGGCCGATGCGGCTGCGCTATTGAAAGCTCGACACACACCCGTCGCACTGCATGCCTGCGGCGATTTGCATGTGCGACTTATCCGGCTCGCCAGCGCAGCCGGCTGCAAGCAACTGGCCATCGCCCCTTGCTGCTACAACCGGACCAGCCTGGCCCGGTATTCGCCAATGTCCTCGGCCGCGCAACGCTCTGACCTACAGCTGTCCCTCGACGATCTGGGGCTGCCGATGAGTGAAACCGTCACCGCCGGCGCTCGCGTGCGACGCCAGCGCGACACATCGATGGCTCGACGCCTGGGCTTCGACTTGTTGCAAAGGCAACTGCGCGGCGTTGACGAGTACCTGCCGACCCCATCCCTGCCCAGCGCCTGGCTGGAAAAACCCTTTGCCGAATACTGCCAACACCTGGCCGACCTCAAAGAGTTATCCACAATCGGTGCCCATAACTGGCCCGCAGTCGAAGCCGCCGGGTGGCAGCGCCTTGCCCAAGTCCGCAATCTAGAGCTTCTGCGCGGACTTTTCCGACGCCCGCTGGAGCTTTGGCTGGTGCTGGATCGGGCACTGTTCCTACAAGAACAGGAATACACCGTTCGCCTCGGTACCTTCTGCGGAACCTCGCTCACACCGCGTAACATCCTTCTGCTGGCGGAGCGTCCTTAACGCCTCACAGCCTGTGGATAACTCTGTTGATGAAATATTCATGGATCCAATCTTTACAGCTGTTTCAGCCTTGATACGGCACTGCACAAATTTCATACATTGAATAAAAAACCAGAAAAACAGGCATTTGCGAGCTAATGAGAACGGATCCACAAAAATACTGTTAACCGGGTGAAGCGCAAATCCCGTTGTGCATAAGCGTTGGATCAAAAGACATAACCGCTGCAACAGCGACGGATCTGCAACAGCTAAGAGCAGCTCTGACACCTCGTTTTGCACCACGCCATAACAACCAACGTGCGTCGGAAGACCTCGACAGAGGCCCGCGCAAAAATAGTCTGAATTCAGGGGTTTACAGAACCTTCCCAATCGCTATAATCGTCGCCCTGACATGCCGGTATAGCTCAGATGGTAGAGCAACTGACTTGTAATCAGTAGGTCCCGGGTTCGATTCCTGGTGCCGGCACCATACAAAACAAAGGCTCGCAGCAATGCGGGCCTTTCGTTTATCTGCAATACGTAACAAGCGACGTAACAAGCATCGTACTCAGACGGATGAGCCCTATATGAAGCACGGAAGCAGTCTGCCACTGGCTCGATGCCCTCATTGCAACGTGGCTAAACCTCATCTGAAGTTGCACTACGGTTTCGAGAACAATAATGACAGTCTGAGTGCCAAGCGGCGCTGGGGCAATTATCAATGTTCGATCTGCGGTGGAATAACGCTAGCAGTGGCCCCGGCCATCGGGCAGGGCCGCGAAGGCGTGATCTATGGCGATATAGATCAGTGGTGGCCCTCCTCTCAAACCGTCCATGAATCGATCCCTGATCGGGCACGAATGTTCCTAGAGCAGGCGATAGCTAGCATTTATGCGCCGGCGGGAGCGGTCATGCTGACCGGTTCATCGGTAGACGCGATGTTGAAACAAAAAGGATTGAAAGACGGCAACCTTTACGGACGCATCAAGCTCGCCGCAGCGAATCAGCTCATCACGGAAGAGATGGCGGCCTGGGCGCACGAGATTAGGCTAGATGCAAACGACCAAAGGCACGCTGATGAAGAGGCAGCACTGCCAAATGATGCAGATGCCAGAAAGGCAATTGAGTTCGCTACGGCGCTTGCGCAATTTCTTTTCGTGCTTCCTGCCAGTGTTGCTCGCGGCAGGGGAAAGTAAACGGTATTCGCTACCGGTATTCGATACATGAAGTAGTAAAGAGAGAAAAGGAGAAAAGAAGGAGAAAAGGGGACGGATTTATTTTTCTGATAAATGAAAAAATAAATCCGTCCCCTTTTCTGCGAAAGTATTGTTAGCGGAAAGGAAACCACCCAATTGCGACATTTGCTTCAACAGCATGCTCAGCGTCGCTTGACAAGCATAGGCACTAGGTCGTGAAAATTTTTTACAAACTGGTCTTCCACTCCCTTCATTGACACTTGCCTACGTTTAAGTACGCCACGTTTTCTATCATGTTGCAAACTAATAACAACCTCAGAGCTTTCATCAAAGCTAACATGAGTAACTCCAGCTATAGCCATAAATTCTTCTGGCAGTTTTTTCGCTGCGTGCGGATTATGAAAAACAAATATTCCATCGTATAAATTTTCATCTGGCTGCTGCTTACTATACCTACTAATATCATACTCCATACTTTCTAACTGTCGCGTCAATACAATAAACTTTTCCAGAGGCACATGATCCTCAGACAAGCTCGATAGCTTACCCAAAGTAGTAGTGCAACTATATATGACGGCTGAAATATGAGAGTATTCCGACGAATCAAAAAGACCAACTTTTAACTTAGCCCCATTTTTCTTTATATGACTTTCAAGATACTTATACTCCTTCCCAAAGTCATCTTCACCGAGAATCAGTAGATCTTCCCTTATATCATCTTTATCGTAGTATGCACCGTAGAGCAGGGCCAGTAGCGGATAGTAAAATGATTGGCCATAATTAATTTGCGCATAGTCACCTATCGCCAAAACGAATGGTGACTCCTTAACACATGGTGTATTTGAGTAATTTTTTACGTACTCAGTATGCTTTTGAATAAACGAGTTATAAAGCCTTACTATTGATTCATCCAAAATTTTATAGTGATCATTATCACCATATACATCATCTAATGTTCTCTCTGCTTCTTTCGGTTCTGAATCGGCAACATTTGAGACCACTGCTTCAATGTAAATTTTCCCCTCATTAACAAGCAAGCAAAAATCTGGCGACACCACATTTTCGTCTGTTTTGTAGCCTAGGCTTGAGAAAACCTCATTTAAATAAACCTCCCAAAATACAGAATGAAAGGTTTCCTGAAACTGATTTATAGTCTTATCAACTCCATCCTTGATTTTAAACCTCTCAATCCAAGATGTTAACAACTCTCGTTCAGAGGTGTATTGAAAATTGAGAAGAAACTTAAATTTCGGATTTAATTTTTTTTCATTTATACGAGACTCAAACCACTCATGCATAACCACCTCACCAGAATACCATCCATGTAAAATCTAAATCTATCTGCACCCGCACGCTCCAGGCTCTCTTTCCATATGAACATGCACCAGAGCAGAGAGAGCCACAGTCAGACCATTTATTTCCACAGCTCAATAGTAGGTTCATCCCTAGTGGAATAGCGGCCAACGGTGTAGGACGCGTTATTCAATTCTGGATCAATCATAGCAGTTGCATAAATTATTTGATGCCTGGCCTTAAGCTTGGCGGAGCGATTAACTAGCAAACGCTGAAAATTCTGACTTCTAACCTCTTCTACCCCCATGTTCTCCAGCGTATCAATCATGCAAAATCTTGGATGCCTGAAAAACTCTTCCTCACTTGCAGCAGCAGTGAATCCAGCAAAAAAACTGCTCTTCAATATCGCTCGCGAACTTGCAGAAAAATAACTTTCACCATCGACTGTTAAGCGATTTTTCTCAAACGAAAAACTAAGACCCTTAGCATTTTCAAAAGAATCTTGCCTACGAAGATCATTATGAAGCAAATGCTTTACTTCCTCTGAAATCAATAAATATGCACGATTTAACCTATCCTGCTGCGCACGCCTTAAACCTAGATTTTCTTCGTCAAGTGAAGTAATCCTTAACTGCAATTCTGTTTTTCGTTGCGAAAGGCTTGAAATGACTCCGGCCATCTTAGACTTCTGATCAAAGTCTTCAACCATTCGATCAATGTAGCCTAGCTTACGCTGTAACTCTCTTAAGAGTTGCTGATTCTCTGTAGAGGGCCGCCCAAGCATGGAAGACAGTTTTTGTGCTGAAGATTTCCATTCCTTGCCAAGAGACTCTAAGTCTTCCTCCAACTTTAGCAATTTCTCTCTGCGTCGACCTTGAAGCACTTCTGACTGCTTTATCTGTACTGCAGATTCATTCACAAGCCCCGCTATCCGAGCTGCAACCTGCTCCGAATCATACGGAGTCTTACATAAATGGCACGCATAAGTTAGAGCATCTTCCTCACTATCTAAGATACTGAAGCACGCAGGGCATGAATGAAACTTAATTTCTTCTAGATTCCTGGCTACAACCGCAGAGTCTCGGAGGTTGTTTACTTTTTCTTTAAGACCATTAACAAACGCATCCGAGTCAGCAATATCGAGAACCAGAGAGTGAATTGCTTGCTTAGTTTTAGCTATCTCAACTTGCTTTCTCTTAACAAAGTCGTAACACTCAGCCTGTTCCTTCATGCTAATAGGATCAGAAGAAATAGAAGCCATCTTTCTTTCGAGGGCATCAGTTTCTTGCTCTACTTGACGTTTCTGCTTTAACAGTTCTTCGCGCTCAGCCGAAAGCCAATCTGTGGTCGCTACTTCTTGCTCTGCCTTTCCCAGCACAACGAACAAACTTCGTAATTGAGCATCGATCTTATCAAACTCTTTTTTCAAAGACTTTAGGCTTTGAGTATTCTCATACAGCTCGTTCGTATATGCCCCACAGAGCAACCTGCCAATTGTATCCCTAGTGTCTTTTTGCTCAAACTGCTCAAACCTAAAGATTTCATCAACAGGGCTCAACTGATCAGCGTAAAGCAAACGCAGAACCTGATGCATCGTAATGTTGCCTGAAACCTCCAGAGAAACATCAGGCATTCCGAGTAATCTGAACAGCGCTTGAGAAAAACTTTCGGTCGTTAATGAGCGACGGTACGGATATCTATTCCATGCATTAGCCGGCTGCTTTAAAGATAGTTCATATGCGCCACTAAATATATCCATCGGAGAGCCAGCCGTTTTGGATATATCCCTAGCCAAAGTAACAACCATACCATTAAGCTCGACCTCTAAATAGACACGACTGCAAAGAAGCGCAGCAGTGCTCCAATCCGTGAGATCCCCACCTAATCCATAGTATATAAAATTAAGTATGGTAGACTTTCCTGATGCATTCTCCCCTCGAATTACGTTAACCCCAGGGTGAAGTCGCTCGTCATATACAGGCTTAGCCCCTTTTACGACAATGAGGCGCCTGACTATTAGCACCGGTTCAAACTGTGTCATATCGATACTCCAGCAATCCTGTTCTGGCTTTCAGTCCATCGCGCCCATAGATGGAGTAGTCAGATGCAAGCACCTTGACCAACTCAACTAAAATTGACTGCTCGACATTTAATTCATTAATACGAGCAAGTACTTCTGGCGGCGCCATCTTTCCAGTTGGCTTTATTTCTTTATGGCCATACGCTGAGGCATCTAAATACCCATAAGCAACTAATGTATCAAGCGCCGCAACTTGAATACTTTGCATCCGACCAAACAACACAAATGAATCAGGCAGTTCACCGTATGGTTTGAGATGATTAAAATCACTCGCCACACGCTTGTATTTCCGATGCTTGGAAAATAGCTTTATCTCTCCAGAGCGGAAGGGGTAAAGCAGATAGAAATCCAAAATACGAACTTGATCTACGGTTAGAGAATCTAATCCTTTGGTAATTTCAATAATTCGAAAAAACCTAAACAAAGCATGGAATGGGTCGAAAGCCGCCTGGAAGGTAATCTGGATCATTTATGCCACCGCACGTAGCACTGCTCCGCCAGCCAATACACCATACCCATTGCCACACTGTGATCCATGGATAAAACCCCGACACCACAGTCAGTAATAGTTGGCTCAATAATCCTAGCATCGACTAATTCATTAATCTCGACTATCGACAACCCATCGACCTGCGGATAGACAAAACTTTGAAAGTTATATTCAACCCTTGCCAATAGACAAGCCAATATCTCTTGCGCCGACGCGTAATGCGAATACCGCTCAAGTAGTTTCGAGAAAAGCTCTTTCTTCTCTAAAGCGTCAAACGTTTCATACTCCCTACCCCCTGCTTTAAGCTTGGCCTCTAATCCGTCAATCCCATCTATAGTACGCTTTTTGTGAAACCGACTTAGGCTATCTAAAGTATCTCTAACCCGTTCATTTGAGTCGATCTCTTTAGTCAGCTTTTCGAGCAGCAATTCAATTTTGGTAGCTGCCTTGGCAGGCAATACGGTCTAGTTAGTTATCTTGTCACGCCCTACAAGATCAAGACCCGCAGATGCGCCTTTTTGATTAACAACAGCTGGAAAATTAACCATTGCAACTTACCCAGAATTAGTTGTTTCTGGTTATTTTATCTCTGCCGACGACATCTCCCCCAGCCCGAGCCTTACTTTGATCGGTAATAATCCCTCCATTTTTTACGCTGTTCCTTGTAAACCTGAAGGTTACGGCTGCGCCGCCCGCCGCTCCGGCTACAAAACTTAGAATTTCGGACACGTGCTGCATAATTACATCCATGAACAAAGCTCCTTTTAGACATCAAAATGCCATCCTATACGGAAGCCTCTTTAAGGTACAGCTGGCCTAACTGTGCACACTCAGGGCGTCTCGCTTCACGTAGCACGGTTCCTAGAGAGCTCCCACTACGCTTCAGGTGAGTGCTCAATCCTCACTTCTCTTTCCTAGGATTTACCGACAGAGAATCGGAAAGGATACGAATGGAGATACCCCAGGAACAAATTATTTTGTAAGTCTTTGAAAAATATCATTTTAATTACTTTTTTCGATTCCTGGTGCCGCACCATACAAAACAAAGCCCTCGTAGAAATACGAGGGCTTTGTTGTTTCTGCCGTCTGGAAAAGCCAGGTCTTAGTGACCCGCGCTCTGACCGCCGTCAACGTGGAGGATTTCGCCGGTAACAAACTTGGCGCTGTCCAGGTACACGACAGCCTGGGAAATGTCATCGATCTCGCCCATGTGCCCGACCGGGTGCAAAGCGCCCAGAGCGGCGTGGGTTTCTTCGCCGTGCATCGGGGTCTTGATGATGCCAGGCGATACCGCGTTCACCCGAATGCCGCGCTTGGCGTATTCGATGGCCAGGGAACGGGTCGCCGCATTCAGACCGCCTTTGGTCAGCGAAGCCAATACTGAAGGCACGCCATCAATCGCGTGGTCCACCAGGCTGGTGGTGATGTTGACGATGTGGCCGCTGCCTTGTTTTTCCATCTCGGCGATGGCCAGTTGAGTGATATAGAAGAAGCCGTTGACGTTCACCGACAACACATTGGCGTAGTCTTCAGCGGTGTACGCAGTGAACGGCTTGGCGATGAAGATCCCGGCGTTGTTGACCAGGGTGTCGACACGGCCGAAACGTGCGATCGCTTCACGAATCACGCGCTGTGCAGTCTCTGGTTCGCCGATGTCGCCGGCCACGGTGAGGATGTCCGGATCGGTGGATGGTTTGATCGAGCGCGAGGTCGCGACGATCTGGTAACCGAGTTCGCGGAAGGCCTTGACCATGCCGTCGCCGAGACCTTGGGATGCGCCAGTGATGACAACGACTTTTTTCGAGTTGCTCATGATTAACCTCTACTAATAAATGATGGTTTGAAAAAGCTGTAATCAGGCTTGTGCCATTTGTCTCAACATCTGTTCGTAGTACTCGACCGACTGCGAGCCGGACACCAGGTGACGACCGTTGAGCACCAGGGCCGGTACCGAATTGATGCCGTGCTGCCGATAAAACTCTTCAAGCTCACGCACCTCGTCGGCAAAGGCGTCCGACGCCAACACCTTGCGTGCACGGCCCTCGTCCAATCCGGCTTCAGCCGCTAGCCGCACCAGCGTCTGCTGATCACTCGGGTTCTGGCCTTCGCTGAAGTAAGCGCGAAGCAGGATCTTCTTCAGCGCCACCTGGCATCCTTCTTCCAGCGCCCAGAGCAACAAACGGTGAGCGTCGAAGGTGTTGTAGAAGTGCGTGCGCTTTTCCAGATCGAACTTGAAGCCGATGGCCTCGCCGCGAGCGACCTGCATCGCTTTGCCAGACGCGACGTCCTCGGCCGTGCGCCCGTACTTGCGCATCAAGTGCTCGACGGCTTCCTCGCCTTCGGCCGGCATGTTCGGGTTCAGCTCGAAAGGCTTGTAGGTCAGCTCGACCGCAACCTCACCTGCCACGTTTTCGATCGCCTGCTCCAACGCCGTCGCCCCCAGTGCGCACCAAGGGCACACCACATCGGAGACGAAATCGATGGTCACCGACGCCGTCATGACTGCCCCTCTTGCGCCAGTTGCTTGCGGTATTGAGTGGTGGTGATGCCGGCGTAGCCCCAGTTATCGGTGTCGACTTCCTCGATCACGATGTGGGTCAGGTCAGGGCGTTTGTTGAGGACGCGTTCCAGTGTTTCAGTGATCTCGGCGATCACCTGAGCTTTCTGCTCAGTGGTAACGCCATCGCGGGTGATGCGTACGCTTACAAAAGGCATGAGGGAAACTCCAGTGACCTTCCCGTCGGAGTGATGGGAGAGGCGTTGGAGCTCAATGTAGGGAGTTCGCTGGAGCGGATAAAGGTGGGGGCGGGAACATCATTAATTACGGTGTGTAATTAATTGGGTTGAGCCAGGGAGCCGCTGCTCCCCGCGAGTGCTCTACTGATTTTTTGGCAACAGGCAATAACTACGAGCAGATAAGCATTCTTTAAAAGTGTCCTTCTTCCTGCCTCTAAACTGCCTGAAGGTCACGCAATGCCTCAGGATGCTGACTCGCAACACGCAACAGCGTCTGAGCTGCGCCCGTCGGCTGCCGTCGTCCTTGCTCCCAGTCCTGCAATGTCCGCAAACTGACTCCAATGAGCTTGGCGAACGCGCTCTGAGAAACACCTACTTTTGCCCGTGCTTCAGCAGCCGCTGATAGCGGTACCTCTGTCACGCGCGCCGCTTTGCCGGCTTTCATTTGACGCACAGAGTCCAGCAAGTCCTGCTGGAATTGCTCCAGTTCATTGACCATTGCTGATTTCCTCCTTCAGTTGCTTGAGGAAGGCTGCGGGTAAATTGTCGAATTTCGCCTTGGTGTAGGCGATCAGCAACCAGATAGAGCCTTCTGCAAGCGTATTGTAGTAAATGACGCGGGTACCACCTCGTTTGCCCATCCCGCTAAGGGACCAACGAACCTTGCGCAGACCGCCGCTGCCAGGAACCACGTCACCGGCCAATGGATTAGCCGCCAGCCAGGTAATGAATTCATGACGTTCGCCATCGCCCCAAATGGATTCAGCGTAACGCTTGAAACCTGCAACCCACGTCATTATTTACAGGATATGAGCAAAGAGATCATCGATGATGTTGTGAAGGTGTTGGACGCGCCGATGAACAATCTCGGTCAGTAACGTCTTCATTTGTCACTTCGACTTTTTAACCGGCGTGCGACATGAGGCCTTAACGTGTCGCAATTTTTCACTTTTTGCGACACGTATTTGGAACATGTCGCTGCGGACGACACGTTCCCAAAACGTGTTCCCGAAATCGGGCTTTGGCGACACGTACTATCTGAACGAAAAAAAGCCCCGAACCAGTCGGAGCTTTTCGTTGTTCTCAGCCCTGTATCAGGCCTCGATACCGCAACCAATCATCAGAAAATATTGATCGGGTAATCCACGAACACACGTACTTCGTTACCACTGACGTTGTACTCGCTCGACTTCTGCGACACGCGCAGGATCGAGCTGCGCAGCTTGATGCTCAGGTCTTTGGCCGGGCCGCTTTGCACGACGTACTTGAACTGGTTGAAGATCTCGCGTTCGGTGCCGCCTTCGCTGGTGGAGGTGGTGATGTTGTCACCGCGTACGTAGGCGAAGTTGTAGCTCAGGCCCGGGACACCGAAGGTGCTGAAGTCCAGGCCGTAGCCCAGTTGCCAGCTGCGTTCGTCTTCGGCGTTGAAGTCTGACCAGTAGGAGTTGGCCAGGTAGATGGTGTTGCCACCGTCACCGACGCGACCTTGATCCTTCTGGTAGCCGCCGTAGGCGTAGCCCAGGTTGCTGTCGCCAGTGCTGCGCTGGTGTGCGACGGTGAACGAGTGTGGGCCGGTGGCGAAGGTGGCTGCCAGGCTCCAGATCTTGTTGTCGTCGCCGGTGATGTTGTTGTCGCGAACGTAGGAATCTTCCAGCTTGGTGCGATACCCGTTGAAGTCCAGGGTCAGGGACTGGTCCTTGTCGATCGGGAACACGTAGTTGGCGTTCACGTATTGCTTCTTCAACACGTCTTCAACGTCGGACGCGTACAGCGCAGCCTTGAATTGTTCGGTGAACTGGTAGCTGCCGCCCAACACGTTGATCGACTTCAAGCCACCGCTGTCACGGCCTTCGGCGCTTTTGCGCGATTCGGCGGTGAAGCGACCAGCGTTCAGTTCCAGACCCTTGATCTCCTTGGAGGTGATCAGGGTACCGGTGTAGCTTTCCGGCAGCAGACGACCGTTGTCGTAGCTCAGTACCGGCAGGACCGGCATTTGATCGCCGTAGGTCAGCGTGGTGCTGGAGAGACGGAATTTGACCGCTGCGCCACCTTTGGCCAGGTCGTCAGCCGGTTCGCCGCTGGCACCCTTTTTGAAAAAATCGATGCCTTGGGCGCCGCTGCGGTCTTCATTGCGCTCCAGGTTGAGCGCGTACAGCCCAAAAGCATCCACACCCACACCGATGGTGCCCTGGGTGAAGCCGGACGAGAACGTACCGATGGCCGCTTGGCCCCATTCGGATTTGTCCGGGTTGCCGTCTTTGTAGTCACGGTTCATGTAGGCGTTGCGCAGTAGCACTTTGAGGCTGCTGTCTTCAACAAATCCCTTGGATTCGGCCTGGTCGTTGGCCATGGCCTGTGTAGCGCTCAAAATCCCCAGAGCGATCAGGCTGATTCGCTTGTTCAACATGTTGTTTTCCTTATTACCGGTTGAAACGCGCTGTGTCGAACGGCCGAAACGGCGCTATTGCGCTCTTTTTTCATCCCGCAAACAAAAAGGCCCGCCCACGATCACTCGCGGCGGGCCTTTTTATTATTTTAGGGTCATGGCGGTCTGCCACAGGCGTTGGGCCGGATCGTAGCCGCGGCCTTAACGATATGTCAATTTCATAAATCGTCTGTAATTAAGCGAAATTCGTCTAAGAAACGGATTTACTTGGCAGAAAAATTCAAATGGCGTGCATTCCTGGCGTCATCGAATGATGTCGAAAACCCAAAAGTAACTATTTCGACAAAGCTACGACACAATTGGAAATAATCAAACAGAGGTGCATCTCAGGAATAATCAACACAAGTAAATAGCAAGCATTATCATTCGCGCCGCTTCTGTTACACCCCGAAAATTCCTACGGATGCGTTCATCAATGCCTGCCCCTTTTCGCCTTACGCCTTTCAGCCTTGGGCTTTCTGCTCTGATATCTGCCGGTTTTTCCTACGCTGCCCCTACCACCTTACCTGCCACGTCCATCAGTGCCGAAGCCGAGGCCGATGATCCGCGAGTGAAGGAAACCAACACCGCGACCCGCACCAACACACCGGTGCGCTACGTGCCTCAAGCCATCGACTCGATCAAGACCGCCAACGTTGTCGATTACGGCACCAACGATCTGGGCACCGCGCTCAGTGGCATCCCCAACGTCAGCAGTGGCGCCGACACCCGCTTCGACAGCCTGCGCATCCGTGGTTTTGACGCCAGCAACGACTTCTATCTCGATGGCATCCGTGACGACAGCCAATACGTGCGCGACTTGCACAACATCGAACGCATCGACGTGCTCAAAGGCCCAGCCGCCGTGTTGTACGGCCGTGGCAGCCAGGGCGGGATCGTTAACCGGGTGAGCAAACTGCCGGAGTTCGGCCGCCGCTCGACCCTCGAAGCCCAGGGCGGCAGCGATGATCTGCGCAGCCTGTACGCCGACCTCAGCACCGATCCATCCGAGAACATCAGCTTGCGCCTGAACATGGGCAACATGGACCAGAACAGTTTCCGCGATGGTGTGAGTGGCAATCGCCAGTTGTTCGCGCCTTCGATGAGCTGGCAACTGACACCAGACCTGAACTGGCTGGTGCAGTACGAATACAGCCGTTACAACCGTACGCCGGATCGCGGTGTCCCCGGGGTCAACGGCCGCCCGGCAGACGTCGGACGCGACACGACCTACGGCAGCGAGCACGATTTCATCGACGACAAGTCGCAATCCCTGCGCTCCAGACTCACCTATGAGCTCAGCGACAACTGGCAGCTGCGCCAGACCCTGGGCGTGTTCAAGCTCAACAGCGATTTCGACAACACCTACCTGACCGGCTACAACCCGACCACCAACCAGGTCACGCGCCAGCACTGGCAACAAGACCTGACCACCCGTAATGTCTACAACAACGTTGAACTGGAAGGCGGGTTCGATACCTTCGGCCTGGAGCATCGCCTGCTGACTGGCATCGAGATTGGCAGCCAGCGCCGCGATCCGACCTTGTACACCGCCGCCACCGCAGGGCCAGGCAGTTCACCGGTGCCGTCGGTGGACCTGAACAACCCCAATCGGGATTTGCGCCACACCGGACGCATGCAGGTCTCCAGCAGTTCGCACACCGAGGTCGAAAGCCGTGCGGTGTATGTGCAGGATCAGCTGCAACTGAACGATCAATGGCAACTGCTCGCCGGTTTGCGTTACGACACATTCGACATCGAATCGACCAACAAGCTGCGGGACATTTCCGAAGACCGTGACAGTCACAGCACCAGCCCTCGCGTAGGACTGGTGTGGACGCCGCTGCAGAATCATTCCTTCTATGCCTCCTGGTCGAAGACGTTTTCGCCAGTCGGTGGTGGTTTGATCGGCATCACTCCGGGTGCGGTCGGCAACACCAACGACCTGAGCCCGGAGCTGACCAGGCAGAAAGAAATCGGCGTGAAAAGCGACTGGCTGGACGATCGCCTGAGCACCACACTGGCGATCTACGAGCTGGAACTCTACAACCGCCGTACCAGCGATCCGAACAACCCGACCATTACCTTGCTGACCGGTATGCAACGTTCGCGTGGGATCGAACTCACCGCCGCCGGCAAGATCGCCGGCAACTGGTATGTGCGCGGCGGCGTAGGTTTTCAGGACGCAACGATCGAAAAAGATAACAACGGCTTTGAAGGTAATCGCATCAGCAACGTGGCCAAGCGTAATGGCAGTCTGTTCCTGACCTGGAAACCGGAAATGGGCTGGTACGCCGAAACCGGTTTGACTCTGGTCGGCGATCGTTATGCCGACAACCTCAACACCACCGTGCTGCCGGGTTATGGCCGCTGGGATGCCTTGGCCGGCTTCAGGCAGAAGGATTGGGATTTGCGCGCGGCGCTGAATAACATCAGCGACAAGACGTACTACGAGTCGGCCACCAGTGCGGCGCAGATTCAACCGGGTGAGCCGCGGAGCGTGGTGGTGACAGGAACCTACAGCTTCTAAACACACCGCAAAAAACTGTGGGAGCGAGCTTGCTCGCGATGGCGGTGTGTCATGCAAAAAAATTGTGACTGACACTCCCTCATCGCGAGCAAGCTCGCTCCCACAGTGGACAACAGTGACGTAAAAACTTTCGTACATAAAAAAAGCGCTGCCATCCCGGCAGCGCTTTTCTTTAACCAATCCGTTGTTTTTCCTCCTATCCTTCCATCACATCCCACAACGCATCCAGTTCCGCCTCGCTGAATAAACCAGCAGGGTAGCGCTCGATCATCGTCCGGCGCGGATCACTTTCTGCGATCTGACGCGTTCCATTGGACTTGAACCAGTGCGCCAGGATCTGCAGCGATTCGCTGTTTACCGCCAGGGGATGCAACGCCCGCTCGCTTGCCACATTCACTTCGGCGTTCATTTCAACGCTCTCTCCTGGTTTTAAGCGGCTAACTTATCCAAGGTTTATGACAGAACATCGAAGCTCTCCCCCTCCCCGTTTACCCCATGACAGATACAAGAGCTATGCCAATCGCTCTCATTTACCGACCGACGGATACAAAAAAGCCCGCAATCCTGAAGGGCTGCGGGCTTGCTCGTGGCACGGCGGGTGAAAGCGCTGGCCTGAAATATTTTGCTGTTAACTCAAGCTGTTACAAGTGCACTCACTCTTTGTGCGGCGCTGGCTGTTGTTGGGTAAGACAGTGAATGTTACCGCCTCCCAGTAACAGTTCGCGGCCCGGCACCATCACCACTTCATGCTGTGGGAACAGCGCCTGCAGAATTTCCTTGGCCGGGCCATCCAACGGATCATCGAAGCTCGGGGCAATGATTCCGCCATTGACGATCAGGAAATTCACGTAAGAGCCGGCCAGACGAACGGTCGGGTTACGCTCCTGAGTCCCGTCCACCGGATCGACACCGGCGCATTCTTCCTCGGTGGCGTACAGCGGTCCCGGAATCGGCATCTTGTGCACCGTGAACGGGCGCCCCTTGGCGTCGGTGCTGCTTTGCAGCACGCTCATGGCGGCCTGGCAACGTGGGTAGTTCGGATCCTGTGGGTCATCCGTCCAGGCCAACAGCACTTCACCCGGACGCACGTAGCAGCAGAAGTTATCCACATGGCCGTCGGTTTCGTCATTGAACAAGCCGTCCGGCAGCCAGATGATCTTGTCCACAGCCAGATTCGCGCTGAGCACCGCTTCGATTTCCGCACGGTTCATGTGCGGATTGCGATTGCGGTTGAGCAGGCATTCTTCGGTGGTAATCAGCGTGCCTTCGCCATCGACATGGATCGAACCGCCTTCGAGCACGAAGCCCTCGGTGCGATAGCGCGGGCTGCGCTCGATCTCGAGGATCTTGCCGCCCACCTGCGAGTCGCGGTTCCACGGCGAATACAGGCCACCGTCAAAACCGCCCCACGAGTTGAAGTCCCAGTTCACGCCCCGGACTTCGCCGCTGTTGTTGATGACGAACGTCGGGCCGGTGTCCCGAACCCAGGCGTCGTCGCTGGACATCTCGACAACGCGGATATTCGGTACGTCCAGGCGGGCACGGGCGTTTTCGTATTGGCCGGCGGACACAGCCACGGTCACCGGTTCGAAACGGGCAATGGCCTTGGCCACCGCCACGTGCGCGGCTTGCGCCGGTTTGCCACCCAGGCGCCAGTTGTCCGGACGCTCGGGCCAGATCATCCAGGTCTGGGTTTGTGGTGCCCACTCGGCCGGCATGTAGAAGCCGTCTGCGCGAGGGGTGCTGCTCAAAGTGGTCATGTCGATCAGGACTCCAGGGAACCGTCGAGGGTTTTCAGCGCGCTGTACAGGTTCGGACGACGGTCACGGAACGAGCCCCACGCGCTACGGATGTGTTCCAGTTGGACGAGGTCGAAGGTGTGAACCAGAACGCCTTCTTCGGTTTCGTTGAGTTCCTGCACCTTCTCGCCGAACTGGTTGGCGATGAACGACGAACCATAAAAGGTAATGTCGTAGCCATCTTGTTCTTCGTTGCCGATGCGGTTACTGGCGATCAGCGGCATCAGGTTAGCGCCGGCGTGGCCTTGTTGCACGCGCTGCCAGTGATCACGGGACGAAATGGTCTTGTCGTGCGGCTCACTGCCGATGGCGGTCGGGTAGAACAGGATTTCCGCGCCTTGCAGCGCCATGCTGCGAGCGGCCTCAGGGAACCACTGGTCCCAGCAGATGCCCACGCCGATTTTCGCGTAGCGGGTGTTCCACACTTTGAAGCCGGTATCGCCCGGATTGAAGTAGTACTTCTCGTGGTAGCCAGGGCCATCCGGAATGTGGCTTTTACGATAAATCCCGAGGTTGCTGCCGTCGGCATCGATGATCGCGATGCTGTTGAAACGTGCGCGGCCCGCCAGTTCGTAGAAGCTGATCGGCAGCACTACTTGCAGTTCCTTGGCGATTTTCTGGAAGTGCTTGATGGCGACGTTGTCTTCCACCGTCGTCGCCAGTTGCAGGTAATCCGGGTTCGGCTTCTGGCAGAAGTACGGCGCTTCGAACAGTTCCTGGATCAGGATGATCTGCGCGCCTTTGGCGGCGGCTTCGCGGACCAGCCTTTCAGCGACTTCGATATTGCCTTCAAGGTCCCAGGAACAGGCCATCTGGGTGGCGGCGACGGTAACGTTACGGCTCATGAATCATCTCCGGGCAAGTGCTTGACGGTCGGGCATGGTTCATCCGCGCCCTGGCATTGGCGACTTTATATCCGATAAATATCGGCTTTTGAAGTTATAAATATGCCTTCCGTCTATTATTACGCACTTGTACCCGATAACAATCGAACTAACACCAGCATTCCCTTGTGGGAGCGGGCTTGCTCGCGAAGGCGGAGTGTCAGCCGAGACAAGTGTGAATGACACACCGCTTTCGCGAGCAAGCCCGCTCCCACAGGGGGAAGCGTTTAGAGACCCTCCGCGAGCACCTTCGAGAGCATATCCACAAAGAAATCCACGCTCTGGCGCGAGGTGACCATCGGCGGTTTGATCTTGAGAACGTTCAGGTAATCGCCAGTCGGTTGCATGAAAATCCCCAGTTCGCGCAAGCGATCGCACAACGCGGTGGTTTCTTCCGTGGCCGGCTCCAGGGTTTCACGGTTGCGGATCAACTCCACCCCCAGATAAAACCCGGAACCATGCACGGCACCGACCAGCGGATGAATATCGATCAGCGCTTCAAGACGCTCCTTGAAGTACCCGCCGACGACCTGGGCGTTTTCCCAGAGTTTTTCCTCTTCCATCACATCCAGCACCGCCATGCCGATCTGACAACTTACCGGGCTGCCACCGGCGGACGAGAAGAAATACCCCTCGGCCTCCAGCGCTTCGGCGATTTCCCGGCGGGTGATCACCGCGCCCAGTGGCTGGCCGTTGCCCATGCCCTTGGCCATGGTGATGATGTCCGGTACCACGCCCTGCTCTTCAAAGCCCCAGAAGAAATGGCCCATGCGCCCGTAACCAACTTGCACTTCGTCGGCGATGCACACGCCGCCTTGGGCGCGGACCATTGCGTAAACCTGCTGCAAGTAACCCGGCGGCAGCGAGATGCCACCGGCATTGCCATACACGGGCTCGCAGATAAAGCCAGCCAGCTGGCGGTTCTGCCCGGCAATCTTCGCCAGGTTGTGTTCGACGCAGCGCACGTAGTCCGGCGTGCTGTCAGGGCCGCGAAATTCGCCGCGATAGGTGTTCGGTGCGGTCACGGGGTGCACCCAGTCCGGGCGGCTGCTCAGGGCCTTGGGGTTGTCGGCGATCGAAGTCGATACCGCATCCGCGCCTACTGTCCAGCCGTGATAGGCCTCCAGTACGCTGAGCATGTCGCGCCCGCCGCTGTAGGCCCACGCCAGGCGAATGGCCAGATCGTTGGCCTCGCTGCCGCTGTTGACCAGGAACACCCGATCCATGCCCTCTGGTGACAATTTCAGCAGGCGCTCGGAGAACTCGGCCACGGCCGCATAGTTGAACCGCGAGTTGGTGTTGAGCAGCGACCACTGACGACTGGCGACCGCCGCCATGCGCGGATGGCCGTGGCCGAGTACCGCAACGTTGTTGAGCATGTCGAGGTAAGAGCGGCCCTGCATGTCGATCAGGTGGTTGCGCCAGCCTCGTTCGATACGCGGCGGGTCGACGTAATAGTGTTTTTGCGTGCGGGCGAAACTGGCGTCGCGACGGGCCAGCAAGGTCTGTGAATCGAGCTCTTCCTGCGCATCGCAAGCCAGCCCCAGCAGCGTCGCTGGCGATGGGCACAACGCTTGCCAGGCACCAGCACGTGAAGGTGTGCAAAACAACGGCGCGGTAAACGACGCCCCTCGGCACAGCTGCACGATCAACGGCCCGCTGACCGAGCCCAGCACCTGGCCCTTGACCAGCGCCGCGCCGCTATGCAGCGATGGCGTGACACCCCACAACCGCACACTCAGTTGCGGGCCGTCCAGTTGCAGCACCCCAGGCATCGGCTGGTGCACCACCCCCGCAAACGGCGCTTCGACTGCCGTGCCGTGGGGTACGCGCAACTCGACGTGCAAGGGACAGGTGTCCGGCTCGTTGGCAGTGTCCGGGCGCGTGCGGGACAAACGGTATTGCCCATAACGACTGGCCGCCAAGCCGTGGGCGGCTTCGGCTTCGTCCAACAGGCGCTGATCGATGCCTTCCTGCTCCCAGTTACCGGCCTCGAAATGCGGGCTGAGCACGCCCAGGTCGATCAACGCAAACTCACGCCCCACCAGGCTCGGCAGCAGCGGCGCAAAGCCTTCGCTGCCAATGCCCGGCAGGTTCTGCCTGACCGCCGCCAGGATGGCCGCTTCCATCAGCGCCAACGGCACCGATGTGGCCACACGGAAGATTTCCCACTCGTGGACCAGGTTTTCGCGGCTATAGGTATTGCCCGGATCGATGCTGACCTGCTGTTCGCCACTGAGCACCAATACCGCCGCGCGGGCGACGATCAGCGGCCACAGCGCCAGCAGTTCTTCATGCTGCAACGGATTGACCGCGTGATACGCCTGCACCGCTGGCAAAATGCAGAAGGGATCGCCTTCGCCATGGTGCAGCAACGCTGCACAGGTCACCGACAGATCGGTAATGCGCCAGGTGCGGATCAAGTCGCCGAAATCGATCACACCTTGCAGTTGCCAATGGCGTTGAGTATCTCGCTGCCAGACCACGTTGTCGTCGGTGATGTCCATGTGAATGGCTTGCACCGGCAACTTGTCTTGCAGCGGCAACAAATGGCACTCGGCCTGCCCGGACGCTTCAACGATCAGTCGGCGCTGGGTTTCATCCTTGATGACCGGCAGCAAATGCGCGATCAGTGCGTGGGCGTGGCGCGCGTCCCACTGCAGGGTTCGCACCAGCCCCGGATGGTCAAAATCCGCCAGTGCCAGGTCCATTTCACCGCACAGCCGCCCGAAACCGGCCACCACCGTGCGATTGAAATGTTCGAGGTGCGTCAGGGACTGGCCCTCGATGTAATCCAGCAAACGCACATGCACCGCTTGGCCAGCGATTTCCAGGGACAACAGGTCCGCACCGTTTTTCGCCGGGATCACACGCGGCACGTGCACGTCAGGATGTTCAGCCAGATGCTTGAGCCCGGCATGCTGGGCTTGCAGCTCCAGCGCCGAGTAGTCGCCCCGGCAGATTTTCAGGACAAACCGCCCCTGATCGCTATCGACACGAAAGTTCAGATCCTGCTGGCTGCCGAGGGGCTGTAATCTTGCGCTCAGCCCGTAATGCGCCTGCAACAGCTCAAGCGCTTGTTCCGCAGACACTTGCGGGCTGGGCAAACTGGCGCGATGAATCAACGTGGCGAGCGGCATACAACGACCCCTGAAATTTTATTAGGCGCCTATATCGCCACTGCTTGGGGCGATACGCAACCCCCCTTCAGCCGGCTGGCAAGCGGCTAGATCGGTCAACTACGAAGAAAAAAGCACATGACGCTCGCCCTTACTGACACTCTGGGCAAGAATAACGACCATCAATGGCTACGGTTGGAGAAAACCATGAATGTTGTGACCACCGACCTGCCCGGCGTTTTGATCATCGAGCCCAAGGTTTTCGGTGACGATCGTGGTTTTTTCTACGAAAGTTTCAACGCGAAGGCTTTCAAGGAAGCCACCGGCCTGAATACGCAATTCATTCAGGACAACCATTCGCGCTCGCAAAAAGGCGTGCTACGCGGGCTGCATTACCAACTGGAGAATACCCAGGACAAACTGGTTCGGGTCTGCGCCGGGGAAATCCTTGATGTAGCCGTTGACGTGCGGCGCAGCTCGCCACATTTCGGTAAATGGGTGGCCGTGCGCCTTACTGCGCAGAATAATCGCCAACTGTGGATCCCCAAGGGTTTCGCCCACGGTTTCGTGGTGTTGAGTGATTTCGCCGAGGTTCTGTATAAAACCACTGAATACTACAACCCATCGGCCGAACGCAGCATTCGTTGGGACGACCCGGACCTGGCCATCGACTGGCAGCTGGATACAACGCCGCAACTGTCGGGCAGGGATCAGGCCGCGGCATTTTTCAATGACGCCGACGTCTTCGACTGAAATACCGGCGCCCGTTTCGCCGTAAATGCGCACCGGATCCAAGGTGCGCAGACTGCATCGGCAAGCCTATGCATAATGCACCTGTCCCCACAGGCGCTCGATGCTCATGACTCCGACCCTTCCCCGCAGACCCCGCTGGCGCAGCCTGGCCCTGCTCGCGCTGTGCCTGGCGCCCTTGCTGTGGCCGCTGGAGCATCTGGCCGAGCGCTATTACCGCAGCGAACTGGCTGGCCAGAATCGCCAGACCCTCGATCTCTACGTCGCCAACCTGCTGGGCACCCTGCACCGCTATGAAGTGCTGCCGCAGATCCTCGGCGACCTGCCGGCCCTGCGCGCCGTGCTTGGCGCGCCAGACGATAGCGTCACCCAGGGCAACGCCAACCGTCTGCTGAAAAACATCAGCACCCAGACCGGCGCCGAAGTCATGTACCTGATGGACACCACGGGCAAGACCCTGGCCGCCTCTAACTGGGACAAGCACGACAGTTTCGTCGGCCGTAACTTTGCCTTCCGGCCGTACTTCAGCGAAGCCATGGCCGGTCGGCTCGGGCGGTTTTTCGGGCTGGGCACCACGTCCGCCAAACGTGGCTACTTTTTCGCCGCTGCCGTGCGCGAGGGCGAGAAAATCACCGGCGTGCTGGTGGTCAAGGTCGACCTCGACCACACCGAAAGCCTGTGGGGCAAAACCCCGGAGCAACTGCTGGTGACCGATCACAACGGCGTGGTCATCCTCACCTCGCGGCCGGAATGGCGCTTTCGTTCGACCCGTGAGTTGAGCGAAGAAGAGCGCAAAGCCATCACCGCGATCCAGCCCTATCCCACCCGCGAGCCCAAGCCGCTGAAGCTCAATCCCAACGCCTGGTTGACCCAGACCCAAGCGATCGCGGAAACCGGCTGGAACGTCAGCATCCTCGCCCCGCGCACCCTGATCGATCGCCCGGTGCGCACGGTGGTCGCCATCGGTGGCGCGACGCTGTTGGTGTTGATGCTGTTACTCGGCCTGATGATGCAACGCCGCCGTCATTACCTGGAACGGATCGCCTTCGAAGCCAAGGCACGGCGCGAACTGGAAGGCCGGGTTGCCGAGCGTACCAGTGATCTTGAGGGCCTCAACCGCCGACTCAAACAGGAAGTACTGGAGCGCGAACAGGCCCAGCAAGAGCTGGTTCGCGCCCAGGATGACCTGGTGCAGGCCGGCAAGCTCTCGGCCTTGGGAACGATGTCGGCGAGCATCAGCCACGAACTCAACCAACCGTTGGCAGCCATCCGCAGCTACGCGGAAAACGCCGAAGTGTTGCTCGACCACCAGCGCACCGACGATGCCCGTGGCAACCTCAAGCTGATCAGCGAATTGACCGGGCGCATGGCGTCGATCATTGCTCACCTGCGCGCCTTTGCCCGGCGCGACCGCCACGCCCCGGAAAGCGTCGCCCTGCAGCCGGCGCTGGACGATGCCCTGGCCTTGTTGGCCAAGCGTCGGCGCAGCATGGAAGTCGAGCTGATCCGCGACTTGCCCGCCGCCACTTTGTGGGTCGAGGCCGGAGAAACCCGCCTGCGCCAGGTGCTGGGCAACCTGCTGGCCAACGCCCTGGATGCCCTGACGGAAAAAGGCCCGCCGCGTAAACTCTGGCTGAGTGCCCAATCCACCGCCGAAGGCGTCAACCTGTACATTCGCGACAACGGTCCCGGTTTCTGCCTGGAGGCCCTCGGCCGCGCCAGCGAACCCTTCTACACCACCAAGACCCGCACCCAGGGCCTTGGATTGGGGCTGGCGATCTGCGAGACCCTGATGCGCGCCTTCGGCGGCGAACTGTCGTTCGCCAACCACAAGGAGGGCGGCGCCCTGATTACCCTGAAGCTACGCGCAGGCGCACCGGGTGTGAGCCTGCAACCGTCCGAGGACCGAAGTGCATGACCATCGACAACCGCATCCAGGTCGTGTTGATCGACGACGATCCCCACCTGCGTCAGGCTTTGAGCCAGACCCTTGACCTGGCCGGCCTGAAGATTCTGCCGCTGGCCGAAGCCAAGGGCCTGGCCGCGCAACTGGAGCGCGACTGGCCGGGCGTGGTCGTCAGCGATATCCGCATGCCGGGCATGGACGGCATCGAACTGCTGACCGAACTCCACGCCCAGGACCCGGAACTGCCGGTGCTGCTGATCACCGGTCACGGCGATGTGCCGCTGGCGGTGCAAGCCATGCGCGCCGGGGCTTATGATTTTCTGGAAAAACCCTTCGCCAGCGACGCGCTGCTCGACAGCGTACGCCGCGCCCTGGCTTTGCGCCGACTGGTGCTGGACAACCGCAGCCTGCGCCTGGCCCTGAGCGATCGCAATGAATTGAGCACACGCCTGGTCGGGCAGTCGCCCTCGATGCTGCGCCTGCGCGAGCAAATCGGCGCCTTGGCGGCGACCCGGGCGGACGTGCTGATCCTCGGTGAGACCGGGGCCGGTAAAGAAGTGGTGGCCCGCGCGCTGCATGACCTGTCGAGTCGGCGCAGTGGTCCGTTCGTGGCGATCAACGCCGGGGCGCTGGCCGAGTCAGTGGTCGAAAGCGAGTTGTTCGGCCATGAGCCAGGTGCTTTCACGGGCGCGCAGAAACGCCGCATCGGCAAGTTCGAATTTGCCAACGGTGGCACGTTGTTTCTCGATGAAATCGAAAGCATGAGCCTGGACGTCCAGGTGAAATTGCTGCGCTTGTTGCAGGAGCGTGTGGTCGAACGCCTGGGTGGCAATCAACTGATCCCGCTGGACATCCGCATCATCGCCGCCACCAAGGAAGACCTGCGTCAGGCCGCCGATCAGGGCCGATTCCGCGCCGACTTGTACTATCGCCTGAACGTCGCGCCATTGCGCATTCCGCCACTGCGCGAACGCGGTGAAGATGCGCTGATGCTATTCCAGCATTTCGCCGATGAAGCCAGCGCCCGCCACGGCTTGCCGCCCCATGAACTGCAACCCGGACAACGCGCCCTGCTGTTGCGCCACACCTGGCCCGGCAACGTGCGCGAGCTGCAAAATGCTGCCGAACGCTTCGCCCTGGGCCTGGAACTGGCGCTGGACAACAACGAGGTGCAAGGCACGGCTGGCACGACGGTAGAAATGGTCAGCGGCGGGTTGAGCGAGCAAGTGGAAAGCTTCGAGAAAACCCTGATTGCCGCCGAACTGGCGCGCTCGCACAGCTCGGTGCGCAGCGTCGCCGAGGCGCTGGGCATTCCACGCAAGACCTTGCATGACAAATTGCGCAAGCACGGCCTGAGCTTCGCCGACAGCGGCACCTCCACCCACAGCGACGACCTCGATTGAGCCGCCGCCCACTCATCCACTTCAAACAAGAGGCCGCTGAATGAGCCGCGACAGTCGCCAACTGGAATCCGTCCTCCATCACGACATTCCCCTCACCCGGGACATGGGCCTCAAGGTGCTCGACTGGCACGAACAACAACTGCGCCTGTACTTGCCGCTGGACGCCAACGTCAACCACAAGAGCACCATGTTCGGCGGCAGCCTGTATTGTGGCGCTGTACTGGCCGGTTGGGGCTGGCTTCACCTGCGCCTCAAAGAAGCAGGCATCACCGACGGGCACATTGTGATTCAGGAGGGGCAGATCAGTTATCCACTGCCGGTGACGGGTGATGCCAACGCGATTTGCCAGGCGCCGAGTGCGCAGGTGTGGAAGAAGTTTCTGGCGATGTATGAACGTTATGGCCGCGCGCGCCTGACCCTGCATACGCGAGTGGTCAATGCGGGCAGCGATGAGGATGCGGTGAAGTTTGTCGGGCAGTACGTGCTGCACCGGTAAAGCAAAAGATAGCAGCCTGTACGCATAACCCCTGTAGGAGCTGCCGCAGGCTGCGATCTTTTGATCTTAACTTCGCGCCAGCGCCAACAACTGTTCCCGCCACGCAGCCTTGGCCGGCAATGCCAGGAAAAATTCGTTCAGCAGCGATTCCCGCGCCGGATAACAGAACGGTGCTCCATTCAGGTCCAGCACCTCGCCACCCGCCCCTTCCAGCACCCCTTGCGCCGCCGCCGTGTCCCACTGCGAAGTCGGCGCCAGCCGTGGATAACAATCCGCCGCCCCTTCGGCCAACAGGCAGAACTTCAGAGAGCTGCCGATATTGGCAAGTTCCAGTTCACCCAGGCTGGCGCTCAACCCGGCCAGCAAGCGTTCCTGCTCCGGACTGGAATGGCGACGACTGGCAACCACGGTGAACGATTGGCCGGGGGCCGGCACATCACGCACCTGAATCGCCACGGGCGTACCACCTTGATCGCAACGCCACGCGCCGAGCCCGGCACCACCGACATAGAAACGCCCGTTAGTCGGCATCGAAACCACGCCAAATACCACGCGCCCCTGCTCGATCAGCGCGATGTTGACGGTGAACTCTTCGCTGCCGGAAATAAATTCCTTGGTGCCGTCCAGCGGGTCCACCAACCACCAGCGCTGCCATCCGGCGCGTACGCTTTGCGGGATGTTGGCGTCTTCTTCGGACAACACCGCAATGCTCGGGTCCAGCGCGGTCAGCCCGGCCAGAATCACATGGTGGGCGGCAAGGTCGGCGGCGGTGACCGGCGAATCGTCAGCCTTGGCGGTCACCGCCGTGCCGGTACGCCAGAACGGCAGGATCGCCTCGCCGGCCTTCAATGCCAGCTCGACCGCCGACGCCATCAATGGATGGGGAAAATTCATGGCTGAAACACCCCTCGCTGGGTCAGCAGGTCACGGGCCAGGTACAAGGCCGCCAAGGCACGGCCTTCGGTGAACTTCGGGTTCTGCGCCAGCGCCGACAACTCGCGCAGGTTGACCTTGTCCATGCCCATCGGCTCCGGTTCGTCACCTTCCAGGCGTTCTTCGTACAGGTCAGTGGCCAACACCACCTGGATTTTCTGGCTCATGTAACCCGGTGACAACGACAGCTCGGTCAGATGTTCCAGCTGCCGCGCGCCAAAACCGGCCTCTTCCTTGAGCTCGCGCTCGGCTGCCGCCAAAACGTCCTCGCCCGGCTCGATCAAGCCTTTGGGCAGCGAGAATTCGTATTCATCGGTACCGCCGCAGTACTCCTCGACCAGTACGGCATGGTCCGCATCGAGCATCGCCACGATCATCACGGCGCCATAGCCCGCGCCCTTGCCGACCAACCGCTCATAGGTACGTTCCACGCCATTGGAAAAACGCAACTTCAGTTCCTCGACGCAGAACAAACGGCTGGTGGCGACAATCTCGCGGGCGAGGATGGTGGGTTTCTGGCGCATGAGCGGCTCCTGGGCGATAGCGGGTTACTATACCCGGCCTATCCTGATTGTTGTCCCCGGATACCTTTTTTTACCGCTGGAGAAGTTTTTATGTCCCTGCTGCCCTGGCGCGACATCGATACCGTTCTGCTGGACATGGACGGCACGCTGCTGGACTTGCACTTCGACAACCATTTCTGGCTGGAGCACCTGCCAGAGCGTTATGCCCAATGGCACGGGGTGAGCCGGGCCATGGCCGAGATGGAGTTGCAGCCCCTGTTTGAACGCAATGCCGGTCAGCTGCAGTGGTACTGCCTGGATTTCTGGAGTGCCGAACTGAAACTGCCTGTGCGCGAACTGAAACTGGAAACCGCTCATCTGATCGCCCTGCGCCCGGATGCGGACACCTTTCTGGCAGCAATCAAGCGGGCAGGCAAGCGCGTGGTGTTGATCACCAATGCGCACCGCGATTCGCTGTCATTGAAGCTGGAAAGAATCGAGCTGGCACCGTATTTCGAGCGCATGATCAGCTCCCACGATTACGGTTTCCCCAAGGAAAACCCGCAGTTTTGGGATGCCTTGCAGGCCGACATCGACTTTGACCCGGCGCGTTGCCTGTTTATCGACGACACCCTGCCGATCCTGCGCAGTGCGCGGGAGTTCGGGGTGGCTCATTTGTTGGCGGTGAAAGAGCCGGACAGCCGCAAAGGGCTCAAGGACACGGAGGAATTTGCGGCGGTTGGGGACTATCGGGATTTGATTGCGGGGCTTTGAGACCGAGTTGCCTGCTTCGCGAGCAGGCTCGCTCCCACACTGGATTTGCGTCGTGCACAAATGCTGTGTTCACTGCAGATCAAATGTGGGAGCGAGCCTGCTCGCGAAAGCGGTCTTGAGGGTTACTCAGGAATTCGCAATGACTGCCCTGGATAGATCTTGTTCGGGTCCTTGAGCATCGGTTTGTTGGCTTCGAAGATCTTCTGATACTTGTTGGGATCACCATACACACGCTTGGAGATTGCGCTAAGCGTGTCGCCTTTTTCGACGGTGACAAACTTCGCCGGTGTGGCAACCGGTCCGGTCACGGTGATCTGGTCATCAACACCACTAATACCGGCCACGTTACCCAGCGCCAGAAGAATTTTTTCTTTCTCTTCCTGGCTGGCGGCTTCGCCGGTAGCAATGATTTTCTCGCCCTCGACCTTCACCTGAATCTTGGAAGTGTCGATTCCCGTCAGCGCATCCTTCATATGCTTGGTCAACGCCTCGCTGTTGGCTTCGGCCTTGTCCGGCGTCAACGCGTCGAGGATTTTTTCACCGGCTTCTTTTAGAAAACTGAACAGGCTCATCGTTTCGCTCTCCTTGGGTTTCGGGTTCCAGACGCAAAAGCCTAGACCACGGCAGTCATTTGCGAATGCAACCCGACCAATGACGCCGCTTGCGATAGAATCGGCCCCTTCCCGCACCCAGGAGCGAAGATGGACATCAAGCAGCTGAAATTCCTCATCGCTCTGGACGAAACCCGCCATTTCGGCCAGGCCGCCGCACGCTGCCACATTACCCAGCCGACCCTGTCCATGCGCCTACGCAGCCTCGAAGAAGAACTCGATCTGCCGCTGGTCAATCGCGGCCAGCGCTTCGAAGGCTTCACCGCACCTGGCGAGCGGGTCCTGGCCTGGGCGCGCACCGTTTTGGCGGCCTATGACGGCTTGTACGCCGAAGCGGCTGCCTGTCGCGGCAACCTGGTCGGCACCTTGCGCCTGGGCGTCGTGCCGCTGTCGAGCTTCGATCCCTTGCCGCTGCTGCAACGCCTGCACGCGGAACACCCGAACCTGCGCTTCGAACTCTCGGCGCTGAGTTCCGAGCAGATCCTCGAACAACTGGCGAACAATCGCCTGGACCTCGGCGTGTCCTACCTCGAACGCCTGGATGCCGAGCGCTTCGATTCCCTGACCTTCAGTGAAACCCGCATGGGCCTGCTCTACGATCAGCGTTTCTTTACCTTCGGCGAAGCGCCGCTGAGCTGGGAATCGTTGATCGAATTGCCGCTGGGCATGCTCACCAGCGGCATGCACTTTCGCCAATCCATCGACCACAACTTCCATAGCCGCGGCCTCAACCCACAGCCTTTGTTGCAAACCGATGCCGTGCATCAACTGTTACAAGCTGTGCATGGCGGCTTGTGCTGCGCCGTGATGCCGTTGGACGGAGGCCTGGAAGGACTGACCGAACATCTGCGCCTGCAACCGATCGAAAACGCCCAGACCCTCGGTCGACTGGGGCTGATCATGCGGCGCAGCGCGCCACGCTCGGCCTTGGCGGAAGCTTGTTTCGCGATTTATCAACAATCATTGATCGGCACTTGATCGACGGCATCTATCGGTAGATCAGTAATAGCGATTAGACGCGACAAGTTGCCACGCCTAGTCTTAAAGCTGATCAAACCCTCGGTGATGCCATGAACGCCAAGCGCCCAGCCTGCGCGGCGCCTGCCCTCGAAACGCCCGCGCCCGCCGCCAGCCAAACATACAGCTACAGCAACCTTGAGCACTCGGAGTCGGCCAGCACCGCGCTGGCCGAGGAAGTCGCACTGGCGATTGCCTATAACGGCATCAGCCAGGCGGTGATGCTGGTGACGCCCACGGACCTGGAAGACTTCATCGTCGGCTTCAGCCTGGGCAGCGGCATTATCCAGGACGCCTCGGACATCTATGACCTGCAACTCAGCGGCTCGGGCTCGGCGCAGTACGCGCAAGTGACCATCGCCAATCGCGCGTTCTGGAACCTCAAGCAACAGCGTCGGCAACTGGCCGGTACCAGCGGTTGCGGGCTCTGCGGCGTGGAAGCGGTCGAGCAGGCATTGCCCGAGCTCGAGGTATTGCCCGGCGCACCCCTGCCACCAGCCGAATGGCTCGACGGCCTGCGCCAGCGCATCGGCGCGTTCCAGCCGCTTGGCCAGCACAGCGGGGCGGTGCACGCGGCCGTGTTCATGAACGATCAGGGCCAACTGTTGCTGGGCCGTGAAGATATCGGCCGGCACAACGCCCTCGACAAATTGATCGGCGGCTTGATCCGCCAGAACATTCCAACGGCTGGCGGACTGGCGATTGTCACCAGTCGATGCAGCCTCGAATTGATCCAGAAAGTCTTGCGCGCCGGTATCCAGACCCTGGTCAGCCTGTCATCGCCCACTGGGCTCGCCGTGCAATGGGCGCGTCGCCACAACCTCAATCTCATCCATCTGCCACAAAAAAATGCGCCGCGGGTCTACAGCCCAGCGTTGGAGAACCAAGCGTGAGTCAACACCGTCAAGCCGACCAGAAACCCGTCCCTCGCTACAAGCCCTACAAAGGCGCGGCCGGAGGTTGGGGCGCACTGATCAGCGTCGCCCAGGCCTGGTTGACCAGCGACAACGCACTGAAAAACCTGCGCATGATGCTCAAGACCAACAAGAACGGCGGCTTCGACTGCCCCGGTTGCGCCTGGGGCGATTCCAACGAAGGCGGCATGGTGATGTTCTGCGAAAACGGCGCCAAAGCGGTGAACTGGGAAGCGACCAAACGCCGCGTCGACGGCAAATTTTTCGCCAAGCACAGCGTCACTTCGCTGCTGGAGCAAAGCGATTACTGGCTCGAGTATCAGGGCCGGCTGACCGAGCCATTGAGCTACAACGCTGAAACAGATCGTTATCAACCCATCAGTTGGGACGATGCCTTTGCCCTGATCGCCAAGCATCTACGCAGGTTGTCGAGCCCGAATCAGGCCGAGTTTTACACCTCGGGCCGCGCCAGTAACGAAGCGGCTTTTTTGTACCAGCTGTTCGTGCGCGCCTACGGCACCAACAACTTCCCCGACTGTTCGAACATGTGCCACGAAGCCAGCGGCGTGGCATTGGCACAAAGTGTCGGCGTCGGCAAAGGCACCGTGACCTTCGACGACTTCGAACACGCCGATGCGATTTTCGTCTGGGGCCAGAACCCCGGCACCAACCATCCACGGATGCTCGAACCGTTGCGTGAAGCGGTGAAACGCGGCGCGCAAGTGGTGTGCATCAACCCGCTGAAAGAGCGCGGCCTGGAGCGCTTCCAGCACCCGCAACATCCGATCGAAATGCTCACCAACGGCGACAAACCGACCAACACCGCGTACTTCCGTCCGGCACTGGGCGGCGACATGGCGATCATGCGTGGCATGGCGAAGTTCCTGCTGCAATGGGAGCGCGACGCACAGAAAGCGGGCGAGCCTGCGGTGTTCGATCACGCCTTCCTTAATGAACACAGCGTCAATGTCCTGGACTACCTGACCGCCATCGACGAAACCCCATGGCAACAGATCGTCGAGCAGTCCGGCCTGCCCCTGGTTGAGATCGAGCGAGCGGCGCGCATGTACGCCAAGGGCAAGAACGTCATCATGTGCTGGGCGATGGGCATTACCCAGCATCGCCATTCGGTAGCGACCATCCAGGAAATCGCCAACCTGATGTTGCTGCGCGGCAACATCGGTCGGCCAGGCGCCGGCCTGTGCCCGGTGCGTGGCCACAGCAACGTGCAGGGCGACCGGACCATGGGCATCAACGAACGGCCGCCCGTGGCATTCCTCGATTCCCTGGAACGTCGCTTCCAGTTCAAGGTGCCGCGCGAAAACGGCCACAACGTGGTAGAGGCGATTCATGCCATGGCCGAAGGTCGGGCCAAAGTCTTCATCGGCCTGGGAGGCAACTTCGCTCAAGCCACCCCGGACAGCCCGCGCACCTTCCAGGCCCTGCGCAACTGCGACCTGACCGTGCAGATCAGCACCAAGCTCAACCGCAGCCACCTGACTCACGGTAAAGACGCCCTGATCCTGCCGTGCCTGGGCCGGACCGATATCGACATCCAGACCGAAGGCGCGCAAGCGGTGACCGTCGAAGATTCGTTCAGCATGGTCCACGCCTCCAACGGTCAGTTGCAGCCGCTGTCGAACCAGATGCGCTCGGAACCGGCGATCCTGGCCGGCATCGCGGCGGCAACTCTGGGCAACCACCCGGTGGACTGGAACTGGCTGGTGGCTGATTACGGGCGCATCCGCGACCTGATTGCCGAAACCATTCCAGGCTTCATAGACTTCAACGAGAGGGTCAAGAACCCAGGCGGCTTCTACCTGGGCAACAGCGCCGGTGCGCGCAAGTGGAACACCGCATCCGGACGGGCCAATTTCCGTGCTAACGCGCTGCCCAAAGACCTGGTGCACGAACGCACCCGTGCTACCGGTGTGCTGCCGGACCTGATCATGCAATCGATGCGCTCCCACGATCAGTACAACACCACGATCTATGGCCTTAATGACCGTTATCGCGGGGTGAAGGGGCAGCGTGACGTGCTATTCGTCAACGAAGCCGACATCATTCGCCTGGGCTTCAAGCCGGGGCAGAAGGCTGACATCGTGTCGATCTGGGATGACGGACTTGAGCGTCGGGTGAAGGGCTTCACGCTGCTGGCATTTGATATCCCGGCGGGGCAAGCGGCGGCGTACTATCCGGAGGTGAATCCGCTGGTGCCGCTGGAAAGCACCGGGGATGGCAGTCATACGCCGACGTCGAAGTTCGTGGCGATCCGGTTGGAAGCGGCCAGTGAGACCGGATTGATCTTGGCGAAGTCGGCGTAACGCTGCGCCTGAACCGGCCTCATCGCGAGCAAGCTTTGCTCCTACAGCATGTGAACGGCGAAAAATCCGTAGGAGCAAAGCTTGCTCGCGATAGCGTCCGACCTGCCAATGCAGGTCTCGGCAGTCTTCCGCCCTTTCCAAAAAAACGCCCCACAAAAAGGCCGTTTTTTCATAAAAACGGCCTATCCGAAGTAACTAAAGACCGGCGAAAAGCCGTTAAGTTCCGCCCAAAAAACAGCAACTTATAGAAATGTGCTCAAGTCGTGTTACTCGTCGGATTTCGATTGTCACACCTATTACACAGCCTCAGGATCGCGTCGTCATCCCCTTGAGGTTCCTCCATGAAGTTCTCCTCGATTCTCTTGTTGTCCCTTGGCCTGGTCAGTGGTATGGCCTCTGCTGGCGGCACCACCGAAGCAGGTGTGGGCGGCGCATTGGGCGGGGTTTTGGGCTCGGTCGTCGGCCAATCGATTGGCGGCAATACAGGTTCCACCATCGGCGCGGCCCTGGGCGGCGCGGGTGGTAGCGCAGTCGGCGCAGACAAACGCAGCCGTGGCGAAGCGGCCATTGGTGGTGCGTTGGGCGCAGCAGGCGGTAACGTGGTCGGCCGCAGCATGGGCGGCACCACCGGCAGCCTGATCGGCTCCGCAGCAGGCGGCGGCGCCGGTGGCGCGCTGGGTAACTACATGGGCAACAAGAGCGATGATGATGACGACGATGATCGTCGTGGTGATCGTCGCTACTACCGTGACGGCCATCACGATCGTGGCCATCATTATGGCCATCGCAAGCATCACAAGAAGTACTACCGCCACCGTCATTGAAACCGGAACGGTTTCGCTGACAGATAAAAATCGCAGCCCGAGGGCTGCGATTTTTTTGCCTGCTTTAAAGCACCAGACGTTCCATCGCACTGCGCAATCCGGTCGGAATCGCCACCGGCTGATTCGATGCCCGGTTGACAAACACATGCACAAAGCGCCCGGCGGCACAGGCCTCATCTTCCCCGACCTTGAACACCGCCAGCTCATACTGCACCGAGCTGTTACCCAGCTTACCCACTCGCAGGCCGACCTCGATCCGGTCCGGGAACGCGATGGAAGCAAAGTAATCGCAGGCCGAACTCACCACGAAACCCACCACCTCGCCATCGTGGATATCCAGGCCGCCGACTTCGATCAGGTAGGTGTTCACTGCCGTGTCGAAAAAGCTGTAGTAGGTGACGTTGTTGACGTGACCGTAGGCGTCGTTGTCGTGCCAGCGTGTGGTGATCGGTTGGAAGTGCGGATATTCGGAGCGTTGGGGCATCAGCGTTGATTCCTGAGTGTGTTCGCCAGTCTAAGGCGAAAACCGCGTTATCGTTCTTCGCGAGCAGGCTCGCTCCCACAGGGGTCTTAGTCGTACATAAAATTTGTGTTCCCTGAAGATCAACTGTGGGAGCGAGCCTGCTCGCGATGGCGCCCTCGCAGGCGCCAAATCAATCACCTATCAGTAAACCTTCTACCTACCGCCGCCAATTCACCAATCAACCGCGCCGGGCTCCAGTGATCACCCTGGCGAGTCTCAAGCGCCAACAGCCGCTGATGAATATCCGCCAACCCCTGCTGATCCGCCCAGGCCATCGGCCCGCCCTTGTCCGCCGGGAACCCGTATCCGTTGAGGTACACCAGATCGATGTCGTGGGCCGATCCGGCGATCCCTTCCTGAAGAATCTTCGCGCCCTCGTTGACCAATGCCAGCAGGCAGCGCTCCAGAATCTCCTCCGGGCTTATCTCGCGGCGATGAAAGCCCAGCCAATCGCTGACTTCCAGTACCAGCGCATCCACCTGCGGATCGTGTTCAGCCTGGCGACTGCCCGGCTCATAGTGGTAGTAGCCGTTGCCACTCTTCTGACCGAAACGGCCCTGCTCACACAGACGATTATCCACCTGCACCTCTGGCGCATCCTGCCCCACACCAGACAGTTGCCGGGCGCGCCATTGCAGATCGACGCCGACCACGTCGAACATACGGAATGGCCCCATCGCGAAGCCGAAGCCTTGCAGCGCCGCATCGACCTGGTAGGGGTAAGCGCCCTCCAGCAGCATTTTTCGGGCCTCCAGCACGTAGGTATTGAGCATGCGGTTGCCGATGAAGCCGTCGCAATTACCCGACACCACGCTGACCTTGCCCATGCGCTTGCCCAACGCCAGTGCAGCATCGATGATCGCCGGTGCAGTCTGGGCACCCCGGACGATTTCCAGCAGTTTCATGATGTGTGCCGGGCTGAAGAAGTGCAGACCCAGGACCTGTTGTGGGCGGCCAGTCACCGCGGCGATGGCGTCGATGTCCAGTGCCGACGTGTTACTGGCCAGAATGGCTTCAGGTTTGAGCAAGCCGTCCAGTTCGCGGAAGATGGCCTGCTTGAGTTCGAGGTTTTCGTAGACGGCTTCGATGACCAGATCGACATCACGGATGGCCGCATAATCGGCGGCCGCCGTGACCCGCGCGATGCGGGCATCGGCCTCGACCTGATCGATGCGTTCCTGCCGAACACTATGTGCATAGGTGTCCGCCACGGTGACCAGTGCCTGTTCAAGCATCTGCGGATTGTTATCGACCCATTGCACCGCCACCCCGGCGTTGGCCAGGCACATGACAATGCCCCGGCCCATGGTGCCCGCGCCGATGACGGCTGCGCGCTGAATATCGAACGGTGTCTGGCTCATGTTTTGTTCTCTTGTTGGAGATCCGAAGACAGCCTTCACCATAGTCAGCCGCCACACCTTTTTGAAATTTATTCCTGTGATGAGCAACATTCAGCGGATGGATGCGCTCCCAGACACCGATTAGAGGTGTGCCTCGGCCCATCCCCGCACCTCGGCATACGGATAATCTTCCAACGCCGAAAACCCCGAAATCGTCCGCACCTTGAGCTTGGTAAACAGCGGCACACTGATCCCGCATAAAAATCGCGTCACGCGCTCGGCCGACGGCAACCCTCCAGTGTATTGCTCATGCCTGTGGATAAAATCGCTACACAATGCCTCGAAATCTTTATCCACAAGCGCCGGTAACGCCGGCGGTGCTGGCAGCCGCGCCACTTGCCCGTGGCAAACCGAGCAATGCCCGCACTGGCGCGGCGCATTTTCGTCGCCGAAATACGCGGCCAGGCGATAACCCAGACAGCGGTCGGTGGCGAACAGATCCAGCATGGCGTGAATCCGCGCAATCTCGGTCTGTTCATGCCGAGTGAAACCGGCGTGCAGCGCTTCACTCAACGCGACACTGTCGAAACCGGTTTGCAGCAGGCTGTAGACTTCGGTCATCAGCTTGCTTTCAAGCTCGACCCAGCCCTTTTCCTGGAAATAATCCAGCGCCTTGACCACCCGACTGCGCTCGGCCTGATGCTGTTCATACAGCGCATCGAAATTCACCGTGGCCCAGGTACGCGCACGGCTGGATGTCTGGATGATCGCCGCGACGAAATCCCTGCGTTCACCCTCGAAGCGAGCGAGCAATGCTTCGGGCTCCTGCAGATACTTGAACCGGTATTCGGCGTAGTAGGCATAACGCGGAGCGATCAAGCCACGAAGCTCCAGCTGAACCAGCAAGGTCTTGAGCGGCAGCTGGCGGATGTTGCTCTGGTCCGCCAGCGGCCCCAGCAGAAACTCCCATTGTCCTTCGGGCGCGGCGGCCTGCATCTCGTCGAGCACGCAGCGGATGCCGTCCAGTTCAGGCGTATCGCCGTAGACGAAGTTTTCCAGCACGTTAAGGCTGTCGCGATTGGCCAGCACCAGGCAGTCCGATGGCTGCCCGTCTCGCCCGGCACGGCCGATTTCCTGGCTGTAGTTTTCGATGGATTTGGGCAGGTCGAAATGCACCACGTTACGGATGTCGCTCTTGTCGATGCCCATGCCGAAGGCGATGGTGGCGACGATGCAATTGGACTGCCCGCCCATGAAACGCTTCTGGATGCCGTCGCGTTGCTCGTGGGGCAAACCGGCGTGATAGGCCTCGGCCTGAATGCCATTGCGCTGCAGGTGTTCAGCAATGTGCTCGGCGGTTTTCTGCAGGGTGACGTAGACAATGCTCGGCTGGCCGGGGCGCTGGCTCATCCATTCCACCAGGCGTCGGCGCTTGTCCTGGCCGCGAACCGGCTCCACCCACAGGTTTAGGTTCGGCCGATAGAAACCGGTGGTCACCACGTCGTCAGGTTCGATGGCGAATTTCGCCTGCATGTCGGCGATCACTTTCGGGGTCGCGGTGGCGGTCAGCAACAACACCTGGGGGATGTTGAACTGGCGCTGATAGTCCGGAAGCTTGAGATAATCCGGGCGAAAGTTATGCCCCCATTCGGAGATACAGTGCGCCTCGTCCACCACCAGCAGCGAGATCGGCACCTGCTGCAGGAAATTACGAAAACGCTCGTTCTTCAGGCGCTCCACGGAGATCATCAGGATTTTCAGTTCGCCTGACTTGGCACGGACCATGACATCGCTGGCGTCATCGCGGCTCTGGGCCGAATCGATACTGCCTGCCGCAATGCCGTGGCGTTGCAGGAACGCCAACTGATCCTGCATCAACGCCAGCAATGGCGAGACCACCAGCGTCAGGTGCGGCAGCAATACGGCCGACAGCTGATAGCAAAGGGACTTGCCGGAACCGGTGGGGAAAATCGCCGCCGCCGAGCGCCCCGCCAGCACCGCGCTGACCGCTGCCTCCTGGCCAGGCCGAAACTGTGGATAACCGAAAACCTGTTCCAGGGTGTTGTGCATAAGCTGTCACTCCGTTGACTGCTGCGATTAGCAAAGCCTAGCCGGCGATCGCAGCGAATCGAGAAAAGGTCGGGGGCAGAAACGATACGGGATGATACAGCGTTCCAACCCACCGATCCTTGGCCACAGGTTGATACACACGAGGCACTTTGCCAACTGACGCCAACCTTCTGTCAACCGGTATGGTTTACCTCTATCAACCTCCGCCAGGTGTTCATCATGCAGAAAGCCTGAGATACGCGGATCTTTATCAAGGAACGATCATGTCCCAAACATCCTGTTTACCATTCGCCCTCGTGCTGGCGTTGCCCGTGCTGTTAAGCGGATGCCTGACCGTCCCGGAAAAACCTTCCCTTGACACTGCCGCATTCGAAACGCCGGAGTATCAAGCCCAAAAAGGTCTGGCGATTGTCAACGCATCAAGTCTTTATGCCCGCGGCGGAACCGGCCAGGGTGTGGCTGTCGCACTGATCGATTCGGGTCTGAACAGCAGCCTGCCGGAATTTCAAGGAAGGCTCGTGACCCGGGTTTTGACTATGTCGAGAATCAGGTCGGCACCGTTGACCGGGTCGGCCACGGCACCCAGATGGCCGGCATTCTCGCAGCCAACAAGGATGATCAGGGCATGCACGGCGTCGCGTTCAACGCACAGCTGATTCCCTATCGCTTTGGCGACGACAACGAACCCTTTTTCTTCGACAGTGAAATCGCTCAGTCCTGGCAAGCAGGTTTCGACAAGGGCACGCGCATTTTCAACAACTCTTGGGCCAACGCCATTCCGTCGACCGAAATCAACGAGGCGCGCTACAAGCAAGTCATGCCGCAATCACTGGTTACCGTACGGAAACTGGTTGAGGACGGTGCCGTATTTGTTTTCCCTACCGGCAATGAACTGAAACGAGAGCCCTTGGCTGAACCCGGCTTACCTGTCGCCATACCCGAACTGGAAAAAGGCTGGATCGCGGTGGTTGCGCTGAAAAGCGACGGCAGCGCCATCAATGCCAAATCCAACTATTGTGGCGTGGCGGCAGACTGGTGCATTGCCGTACCGGGCGGCGACTCCGGTGCAGGGCAAGGCCTGCTGACCACCAACAAGGATGGCAAATACACCCAGACGGCAGGCACCTCGCCTGCTGCCGCGCTGGTCAGCGGAGCATTGGCGGCATTGCAAAGCCGTTACCCCGAGCTCACTGCGCAGCAAGTACGCGAGCGTCTGCTGGCGACGGCGAACCGGACTGGCATCTATGCCAACAGTGAAGCGTACGGTAGAGGATTAATGGATCTGGAAGCGGCATCGCGTCCGGCGCCGAAGGTCCTGACCAAGTAAGTCTGTATGGGTCGTTCGGCACCACAAAATCGAAATGCCCTACGGTTTCTGACACGCCCTCTGTCGAAGTCTGCCTCGCCGAAGCCGACATCCCCGTAGGAATTTTAACCAGTAGCAGGCTCATAGCAAAAATACTCAATCAACCTGTAGGGCTCTTCCTCAAAAAACAATAAAAGCCCTACAAAACCTGTCCATCAGAGCCGTCTTGTCGCACCGCAACACGCGCCTCTATAGTTTCCGGCGCAGCTGAAAAAGTGTCTCGGCCTGCCGGGCACACTTGCCGATTTCGCACAGGACCCACCTCGATGAACAACCCCGATCCACTGGCCGACCGCTATCGCCCGCTCAAATCCAGTAACAGCGAAACACCGGTGCTAATGATCGACACCGAGGCCGACCCCCTGGAAATCCTCGACGCCGCCCGCCAACGCATCCGCGCCGCCAGCGACCTGCTGGAAACCTTGTACTGCCTGTGCTTCAAACAGGCCGACGCCAGCGACATCCCCAACATCGTCAATGCACTGTACCTGCTGACCCAGGATGGCAACGACCTGCTCGACATCGCCCGGCAACGCCTGCCGAAACTCACCGGCTGAAGAACACTCGCACTAACTGGCATTATTCTGGCTGTTTCCACGTATTTCAGCTGGAATAATGGCAGTGTAAATGTGAGCCCCACAAATCTTTTATTGCAGTGCTGACGCTCTCAAGACAACGCGATGCTCTTCTTTCATAGTGCTATTATTCTGGCAGTTAAGACAAAAAAGTGAAGGAATATTGGCATATGGCCAAGAAGACTGCGCCACTCTTGCCCTCCGCGTCCAGATTGCTTGCCGAGTTCGGGGAGCGGCTGAAGTTAGCTCGCCTGCGCCGCAAGCTCACAGCCAAGCAAGTCGCCGAGAGATCAGGCATGTCGCTGACAACCTTGCGCTCTCTGGAGTCTGGGGGTTCAGGAGTGACCATTGGGGCCTACCTGTCTGTCATGCAAGTACTGGGCTTGGAAAAAGACTTGAGCAAACTGGCTGCAACCGATGAAGTGGGACGTCAATTGCAGGATGCACAACTGAAACCCGGGTCAACCTCCACCGCGCGCGCGAACCGGCGAGCACGCAGGATGAGCCCAGTAAAAAAATCTTCTTCGATTCAGGAAAAAGACTCTGACGTGATTGAAAGTGCCACACACACAGCAGATCTATCCGCCGACTTCCCCTTCAATACCCACACACTTTCCAATTTGTTGACCAAGAAAAAAACCAAGCCCACGACAGGTGA
This sequence comes from Pseudomonas sp. LBUM1649, assembly GCF_059716155.1. Lineage (NCBI taxonomy): Bacteria > Pseudomonadati > Pseudomonadota > Gammaproteobacteria > Pseudomonadales > Pseudomonadaceae > Pseudomonas > Pseudomonas sp. LBUM1649. The sequence goes on along the minus strand of NZ_CP166807.1, from coordinate 276,714 downwards.
AAAATGACGCAGATTGCGGTGTATGCCGATTGGGAATCCTTGAATGGCCCCAGACGTCTCGGTTTCCTGCATGCCCGAAAAGCCCGATCCACGGACGTCTTCGAGTTTGAGTACGACACCGCTGCGCTGGCAGATCCCGAGTTGAACTTCACACCGCTGGACCCTCGAATCGGGCTCTATGAAGGTCGTCAGTTCCCTGGTCAGCATCAAAGCCGATTTGGCGTATTCGCTGATTCAAGCCCGGATCGCTGGGGTCAACTGCTGATGAAGCGGCGACTGGAGCGAGATGTTCGCGACGGTTTGGTTGCCAAAGGCAGCAAGCTCTTCGAGTCAGATTTCCTGTTAGGGGTACATGACGTCTATCGGGTCGGTGCGATCCGCTACAAGCTCAATGACGAAGGTAATTTTCTCGATGATCATGATGGTGTGGCCGCCCCACCTTTCATCGAGTTGCGGGCGCTGGAACAAGCAAGCCGCGCTTTGGAAAATGATCCGGACAACACTTCCCTCGATGGTCGTGAATGGCTAAGAATGCTGATCGCACCCGGAGGTTCGCTGGGTGGGGCCCGCCCCAAGGCCAGCGTTGCAGACGAGCACCGTCACTTGTGGATTGCCAAGTTTCCCAGTACCCGCGATGACTATGACATTGGCGCTTGGGAACTGGTGGTGAATGCCTTGGCCAATCACTGTGGCCTACGAGTTGCGACCGGTATTGCCCGACGCTACGCCAGCGATCATCACTGTTTCATGGTCAAGCGCTTCGATCGCACCGAACGGGGTGGCCGACTGCATTTTGCTTCAGCCATGACCATGACTGATCGCGTGGACGGTGACGATGCGTCAGTCGGCGCAAGCTACCTTGAGTTGGCCGAAGTGCTCATGGAACACGGCTCGGAAACCAACGCTGACCTACGAGAGTTGTGGTCTCGAATTGTGTTCAACATCCTGGTCTCCAACACCGACGATCACCTGCGTAACCATGGTTTTATCCTTGATCCAGGTCGGGGATGGCGATTGTCTGCTGCCTATGACATGAATCCGGTAGCCCACGCTGACGGCTTGAAGCTCAACATCACCGATACCGACAATGCCCTGGATCTGGAGTTGGCCCGGGAAGTGGCGGAGTATTTTCGGGTCAGTCGTGCGGATGTAGAAAACATCATCGACCGCTTCAAAGAGGTTGTCAGCCAATGGCCAACGCTAGCGCGGGCACTGCGTCTATCGAAACGTGAACAGGACAACATGGCGCCTGCATTTCGATTGGCGGGGCTTACGCAATGAACCTCGCCCCCAACCTCCCCGACGACCCCACCCTGCACCTGCTCATCCAGCTACTACACGAAGAACTCGGCTTCCCCGAACGCAAAACCATCAGCCTCACCACCTCGATCAATTTCGACCTGAACTGCAACGGCGCCGATGCACAGCATTTAATCGAAACCCTGGAAGACCACTTCGCCATCGATTTCGTGGACTACGACAGCTACCGCTATTTTCAACCCGAAGGCTACGATGTATTTCTCAAGCGCAAAGCCAAGGGTCGCGGCGACAAGGAACCATTGACCATCGGCATGCTCTACCGAGCGATCAAGGCTCAACGCTGGGACACCCGGGAGCTCGAAGGCCTGTAACGTCCGCGGCGCATAACGATAAGGACATTGCGTGGAGACGTATTGATGGGCTTGTTGGCCGCCTTGCTGTGGGGCGGCACGGATTTTCTGGTAGGCATTTGTGCTGCACCTGAAAACCTGAGCCGTCGCCCACAAAAAAGCCGCCCCGAAGGACGGCTTTTTCATTACATCAAACCAACACTTACAACTTCGGACCAGCAGCCTTGATCGCGTCGCTCACTTCGAACTTCTTGAAGTTCTCGATGAACAGGCCGGCCAGTGCCTTGGCGGCTTCGTCGTAGGATGGCTTGTCGGCCCAGGTGTTGCGTGGGTTCAGCAGGCCAGTTTCAACGCCCGGTACGGCCACTGGCACATCGAGGTTGATGGTGTCCAGGTGCTCGGTTTCGGTACCGATCAGGGCGCCGCTCTGGATCGCTGCGATCACCGCGCGGGTGGTCGGGATGTTGAAGCGTTTGCCGACGCCGTAGCCACCGCCGGTCCAGCCGGTGTTGACCAGGTAAACCTTGGAGCCGAAGCCGCGGATGCGCTTGATCAGCAGCTCTGCGTACTCGCCAGCAGGACGCGGGAAGAACGGTGCGCCGAAGCAGGTGGAGAAGGTCGACTTGATGCCGCTGCCCGAACCCATTTCGGTCGAGCCCACCAGAGCGGTGTAGCCGGACAGGAAGTGGTAGGCCGCTTGTTCTTCGTTGAGGATCGACACTGGCGGCAGCACGCCGGTCAGGTCGCAGGTCAGGAAGATTACAGCGTTCGGCTCGCCACCGAGGTTCTTCTCGGAGCGCTTGGCAACGTGCTCCAGCGGGTAGGCGGCGCGGCTGTTCTGGGTCAGGCTGACATCGGCGTAGTCGGCGTGCTTGGCGTCGTCGATAACGACGTTTTCCAGGACCGCGCCGTGCTTGATGGCTTTCCAGATAACCGGCTCGTTCTTCTCGGACAGGTCGATGCACTTGGCATAGCAACCGCCTTCGATGTTGAACACCACGCCCTCGCCCCAGCCGTGTTCGTCGTCACCGATCAGGTAACGGCTTTCATCGGCGGACAGGGTGGTCTTGCCGGTACCGGACAGACCGAAGAACAGGGTCACGTCGCCTTCTTCGCCGATGTTGGCAGCGCAGTGCATTGGCAGCACGTCGGCGGCCGGCAGCAGGAAGTTCTGCACCGAGAACATGGCTTTCTTCATTTCACCGGCGTAACGCATGCCAGCGATCAGCACTTTTTTCTGCGCGAAATTGATGATCACGCAACCGTCGGAGTTGGTGCCGTCACGCTCTGGAACGCACTCGAAGTTGGCAACGTTGAGCACTTGCCACTCTTCACGACCTGCCGGGTTGTACTGAGCCGGGTTGATGAACAGGCAACGACCGAACAGGTTCTGCCAGGCGGTCTGGGTGGTCATCTTCACAGCCAGGTAGTGCTCGGAAGCTGCACCTACATGCACGTGGGAAACGAAGTGCTCTTGCGCGTTGTTGAATGCTTCTACGCGGCTCCACAGGGCATCGAACTTGTCGGCCGGGAACTTGCGGTTGATCGGGCCCCAGGCGATGGCGGCCGAAGTGGACGGCTCTTCAACGATGAAACGATCGACTGGCGAACGGCCGGTACGGTGACCGGTACGAACAACCAGTGCGCCGGTATCGGCAAGCTCGCCTTCACCGCGGTTGAGGGCTTCTTTAACCAGATCATCAACACTCAGATCGGTGTACACGGCGTTATTGGCTTGCGTCATGAGGTTCCCCGTCGGCCAGTGGCCGAGTGCTCCAAACGTTTTGTAGTAGAAAGTCGTGCACTACTACCGCGAAAAAAGTGGGCCGGATTATGCCAGAAAAGCCCAAAAAGAGTAGGGCCCTCCCGTCGTAACGGCGCTATTGCGGCACTTTCCAGTGAATTTACCTGCGCTGAACCGTTTTAGTGCCGGGTATCTGACGGCGTCTCGACACCCGCGCCGGCGAACAATTGGCTGACATCGGCGGCGTCGAACAGGTACTGCTGGTTGCAGAACTGACAATCGATCTCGATGTTACCACCGTGTTCGAGCACCAGGTTTTGCGCGTCTTCCATACCCAGACTGACCAGCGCATTGGCTGAACGTTCGCGCGAGCAGCTGCAACGGAAGCGCAGTTTCTGCACATCGAACAGACGAACCTGCTCTTCGTGATAGAGACGATGGAGCACGGTTTCGTTGTCCAGGCTCAACAACTCATCGGCCGTCAGGGTGGTGGCCAGCGCAGTGAGGTGTTGCCAGCTGTCGGCGCGTTCTTCCTCGTCTTTCAAGCGATCGGCGGGCAGCTGCTGCAGCAACAGGCCACGGGCGCGGCGGCCATCGGCGCAGAGCTTGATGCGAGTTCCAATCTGCTGAGACATGACGAAGTAGTTGGTGAAGCAATCAGACAAGGTTTCGCCGTCAAGATCGACGACGCCCTGGTAGCGCTGGCCCTGCTTTGGGTCGATGGTCAATGTCAGCGAGCCATCCGGCATCAGGTCGGCCAGGGTGGCGTCGGGGGCGATCCGGTCAGCCTCGTAACGGGCCAGGCCACGGATGTCGCGCTCGCTGGAGCACTCGATCATCAGCAACGGAATCGGGCCTTCGGAGCGGGCCTGAAGGATCAGCAGGCCATCGAACTTCAAGGTGCCAACCAGCAACGCTGCGGCCGCCATCAGTTCGCCGAGCAGTTGCGCAACCGGCTCCGGATAGGCGTGTTTGGCCAGGACTTCAGCGTAGCTGAGCTCCAGCGAAACCATCTCGCCACGGGTGTCGCTGTCATCGAAGATGAAGCGTTGGGTAAAGTCGTTATCCGGTAAGTCGGTCATAAGTCTGGTATCTGAAGTGGTGACAAAAGTGGTTACAGAACGAGGTTACGCCTTGGCTATAGCGTATGGCTGCCTGGTTGTGGCATAGAGGCCGGTGGCTGTGCGCGCTTTACGACGAATGGCACATGCGCGGCAGACCAATTACCTCATATGGCTACGCACAGGCGCAATTACAAGTCCTGGCCTGATTGGCGTGACCGGTGGCCCCGGTCAATCATTCGTTGCTGCTGCCACGAAACTTGAACAGATCCCGCCGCTGTTTCTTGCTCGGTTTGCCATCAGTACTCACGCCCAAGGCACCTGCCTTGCGCTCGGCCGCGGCATTTTCGCGTTTGGCGATGCTGGCTTCGGTTTCGGCATACAGCGTCTGTGCTTCGGGAGCACCACGGCGCACGATCGACAGCGCCTGGACTACCACCGTGCGCTCCTCGAAACCGGTGCGAATCACGAATTCATCGCCAATGCGCGGCTCCTTGCCCGGTTTGCAGCGTTCACCCCGGCAGTGCACCTTGCCGCTTTCGATCGCCGCCTTGGCCAAGGCACGGGTTTTGTAAAAGCGCGCCGCCCACAACCATTTATCGAGCCGGACTTTGTCGTCCTCTTCGTTTTTTTGTGCCATGGGATTTCCTCGTTCTGAAATATTGGTGAACTGTACTACCGTTTCAGTCGTACCAAGAATTACGCCGTCTCGGATTACAATGCAGACATTCCAGAACCTCCCCGTGGGGCTGGAAATCCGGGCCGTAGATATCTGTCGCCTTTTAACCATTATTCTGCGTGAATACCGCGAATTCGGCCGCTTGCGGCCAGAGCGGTTTCTACCGGTTGAGCAACTTTGAAGACATTTGACCATTTGACCGTTGTCGGTCTGCGCGAGTGGGTGGCGCTCCCGGATTTGGGAGTCGCCGGCCTTCGGGCAAAAATCGACACCGGCGCCAGCACCTCCAGCCTGCACGCCACCGACATCGAGACTTTCGACCGCGATGGCGCGCAGTGGGTGCGCTTCACCGCGCACCTGGGCACGGTGGTGCAGTTACGTCACCGCCGCTGCGAAGCACCGCTGGTGACGAGAAAAACCATTAAAAGCTCCAACGGTCATGCGCAGGTGCGATACGTGATCAGCACCACCCTGGCCCTCGGCGATCGGGTCTGGCGGGTCGAGTTCACACTCGCCTGCCGCAAATCCATGCGTTATCGCCTGCTACTCGGTTCCAAAGCCCTGATTGATGGCCAGTTGGTAGTCAATCCGGGAATCAAATATGTACAAGACAAGCCGGTGTTCCCGGTATCTACCTCCTCCACAGGTGTTGCATGAAGATCGCTGTGCTGTCGCGAAACCCGCGTCTGTATTCCACCCGCCGCCTGGTTGAAGCCGGTACCGAACGCGGCCATGAAATGGTGGTGGTCGATACCCTGCGCGCCTACATGAACATTGCCAGTCACAAGCCGCAGATCCACTACCGCGGCAAGCCACTGGAAGGCTTCGACGCGGTGATCCCGCGAATCGGTGCGTCGGTCACGTTTTATGGCTGCGCGGTGTTGCGCCAGTTCGAAATGATGGGTGTGTTTCCGCTCAACGAATCGGTGGCCATCGCCCGCTCGCGGGACAAACTGCGTTCGCTGCAGTTGCTCTCTCGTCGCGGGATCGGCTTGCCGGTCACCGGTTTTGCTCACTCCCCTGATGACATTCCCGACCTGATTGCAATGGTCAACGGTGCACCACTGGTGATCAAGGTGCTGGAAGGCACCCAGGGTATCGGTGTGGTGCTGTGCGAAACCGCCACGGCGGCGGAGTCGGTGATCGAGGCATTCATGGGCCTCAAGCAGAACATCATGGTTCAGGAGTACATCAAGGAGGCTGGCGGCGCCGACATTCGCTGCTTCGTAGTGGGTGACAAAGTCATTGCAGCCATGAAGCGCCAGGCCAAACCCGGGGAGTTTCGTTCCAACCTGCATCGCGGTGGCAGCGCCAGCCTGATCAAGATCACCCCGGAAGAGCGCATGACGGCATTGCGCGCGGCGAAGGTCATGGGGTTGGCCGTGGCAGGGGTGGATATCCTGCGTTCCAATCACGGGCCGCTGGTAATGGAGGTGAACTCGTCGCCAGGCCTGGAAGGGATCGAGACCACCACCAGCAAGAACGTGGCGGGGATCATCATCGAGCACCTGGAGAAAAATGGCGGGCCGAACATGACGCGGACCAAAGGCAAGGGTTAACACACCGATCGTTCCCACGCTCTGCGTGGGAATGCCTCAACGGACGCTTTGCGTTCGACTCTGAAAGGGACGCGGAGCGGCCTTTTAAAGGGACGCGGAGCGTCCCGGGCTGCATTCCCACGCAGAGCGTGGGAACGATCGGGTTAGACGGCATCCCGCGGCAGCATCAATCCAAGTGGCAACCGCACCCGAGCCTCAAGTCCACCGCCAGACCGATTGCGCAGCTCAACATTGCCGCCATGCATCGAAGCAATCCGCTTCACGATCGCCAAGCCCAACCCGGTCCCCTTCCCTCCCCGGGCCCGATCACCCCGAGTAAATGGATTGAAGATCGCTTCCAGCTCCGATGGATCTATCCCCGCCCCACGGTCCATGACGCTCAGGACGACATAAGGCGCACTGGTATCCCCCGACACATACGCCGCCACCTCAACCCCACTGCCCGCGTGATTCAACGCGTTGCCAATCAGATTGTTCAATAGCCGTTTCATCGACACCCGACGCAAGGGGAATGGTTGAATCGGCTCAAGACGCAAGCGCACCTTTTCTTGGTTCTGGTTGTACGGCGCGGCGACTTCCCGGACGAGATCGCTCAGGTCCACCTCCTCCACCGACTCGTCACGCCCATCGCGAATGAACGCCAGGAACTGATCGAGAATGGCGTCCATGTCCTCGATATCGCGCACCATGGCGTCCGTCAGGTCGTTATGGTCGCCCATCAGCTCCAGCGACAGGCGCAACCGGGTCAGCGGCGTGCGCAGGTCATGGGAAACCCCAGCCAGCATCAGTTCGCGCTCGCGGCCGGCCTGTTCGACGTCTTCGGCCATCTGGTTGAAGGCGCGATAGACCTCGGTCATTTCACTGGGTGTATCACTGATCGGCAAGCGCACGCTGCGCCCCTGGCCGAGTTGCCGCGCGGCATACACCAGGCGTTTGAGGGGCTGGTTGAGCTGGCTGACGAAGATCCACGCCGAGGCAGTGGACAGCAGGCCGATGGCGAGAAACCAGCCGAGCACATTCCAGATTTTCTGGCCGCGCAAAGGGTGTGGATACAGCGGCACTTTCAGCCAGCCATCGCCCAGGCTAGGCGCCCGAACCCATAACGCCGGTGGCGAGTGCATGCGCAAGCGCACCTCGGTATCGGCCCCCAGTTCGGCTTGCATCTGCCGTTGATAGATCTCGCTGTAGGGCCAGTGTTGTTCACCCTCAGGCACACCGGCGCCCACCACCCGGATCAGGGTTGCAGCATCGGCAATCTTTTCGCGATTGTTTTCATCGGCCGCCCAGTAGGCGCGCAGCGTCAGGGCGACGCCATGGCTGTACTGGCGGTCCACCAGCACGTCTTCGTTCATCAGCAGATAAACCAGGGTCAGCGCCTTGGAAAACAGGACAACGATCAGCACCAGCCAAAGGGTGCGGGAGAAGAAACTCTGGGGGAACCAAACCGGGGTTTTCATGGGTAACCGTTAAACACGTGCTGGAGCGAGCGATGCTCGCACATTGCCGGTCGCGAGTCTGCGGGCAAGGCCATCTGGCCCGTTGCCCACACAAACCCGCGCCTACAAATCGCCTATCACTTGGTGGCGGCGCCATCCGGAACAAATACGTAGCCCACACCCCAGACAGTCTGGATGTAACGCGGCTTGGACGGATCGGGTTCGATCATCCGGCGCAGACGGGAAATCTGCACGTCGATGGAGCGCTCCAGGGCATCCCACTCACGACCACGGGCCAGGTTCATCAGTTTGTCCCGGGTCAATGGCTGACGAGCGTTCATCACCAACGCCTTGAGCACAGCGAACTCGCCGGTGGTGAGCATGTGCACTTCTTCACCACGCTTGAGTTCGCGGGTGGCCAGGGACAACTCGTAGTCACCGAAGGTCACGCTTTCGTCTTCGCTGCCTGGTGCGCCCGGCACTGGAGCCGACTGACGACGCAGGACGGCTTTTACGCGGGCCATCAGCTCGTCCGGGTTGAACGGCTTGGCCAGGTAATCGTCGGCGCCCAGTTCCAGGCCCTTGATCCGGCTCAGCTCATCGCCCTTGGCAGTAAGCATGATGATTGGAATCTGATTGTTCGCGCCCCGCAGACGGCGACAGGCAGTCAGGCCGTCTTCGCCGGGCAACATCAGGTCGAGAACGACCAGGTTGAACACTTCACGCGCCAGCAGGCGGTCCATTTGTTCGGTGTTCGGTACGGCGCGGGCACGGTAGCCCTTGCTGACGAAAAAACGTTCCAGCAGGCTGCTGAGGCCCGGATCGTCGTCAACAATAAGAATTTTTTCGCCTTCAGCAATGTTTGCAGTGCTGCTCATTGGATGCTCCTTTGATCTCGGCGCGCATTATGGCGTAGCTGCCGTTATACGCACCGTGTGCATTGTTAGCAGATTTTTCCTATATCGCCAGAAATCCGGGGATTATGCCTACAACCTGCGATGCCCCCGAAGGACGCAACGCTGGTTATAATGCGCGGCCATTTGTGTCAGGCAACGTCTGATCGTTACGCCGGCGGGCCGCTTTTTATTTTCATGGCGCCGGCAGTAATTGTTCGATTTCACGGGTCAACGGGATACCTTTGATCCAGGTAGCGGCGCAGGCCAGGCCGCTCAACCAGTCTCGCCAAGGCCTCATCGTTGCGCCTGCGAGCCTGCTTTCACAATTTGTCAGGTGGTTTTATGGACAGCATCAACAGCCGCATCGCCGAAGAACTCGGCGTACGCCCACAACAGGTCGAAGCGGCCGTCGCGCTACTCGATGAAGGTTCTACCGTTCCCTTCATCGCCCGTTACCGGAAAGAAGTGACCGGCAGCCTCGATGATATTCAACTGCGTCATCTGGAAGAGCGTCTGCGCTACCTGCGAGAACTCGACGAACGGCGCATCAGCATCCTTGCCAGCATTGCAGAGCAAGGCAAGCTGACCCCGCAACTGGAACGCGACATCAAGCTCGCCGACACCAAGACCCGCCTCGAAGACTTGTACCTGCCGTACAAGCAGAAGCGCCGCACCAAGGGCCAGATCGCCCTGGAAGCCGGCCTCGGCGAATTGGCTGACGGCCTGTTCAACGACCCGACCCTGAGCCCGGAAACCGAAGCCGCCCGCTTCATCGACGCCGAAAAAGGCGTGGCCGACGTGAAGGCCGCCCTCGAAGGCGCCAAATACATTCTCATGGAGCGCTTCGCCGAAGACGCCGGCCTCCTGGACAAGCTGCGCAATTACCTGAAGCAGGAAGCCACCCTCAGTGCCCGCGTGATTGCCGGCAAGGAAGAGGAAGGCGCCAAGTTCCGCGACTACTTCGAACACGACGAACCGCTCAAAAGCATGCCGTCGCACCGCGCGCTGGCGATTTTCCGTGGCCGCAACGAAGGCATTCTCAGCTCCGCGCTGAAGGTTGGCGATGAGCTGCCGGGCACCATGCACCCGTGCGAGGGCATGATCGGCCAGCAGTTCGGCATCCAGAACCAGAACCGCGCCGCCGATAAATGGCTGGGCGAAGTGGTGCGCTGGACCTGGAAGGTCAAGCTCTACACCCACCTGGAAACCGACCTGCTGGGCGAGCTGCGCGACGGCGCGGAAACCGAGGCGATCAACGTGTTCGCCCACAACCTGCACGACCTGCTGCTGTCAGCCCCGGCCGGCCCACGCGCGACCCTGGGCCTCGACCCGGGCCTGCGCACCGGGTGCAAGGTTGCGGTGGTCGATTCCACCGGCAAGCTGCTGGATCACGCCACGGTTTACCCGCACGTGCCGCATAACAAGTGGGACCAGACCATCGCGATTCTCGCCGCCCTGTGCGCCAAGTACTCGGTGGACCTGATCGCCATCGGCAACGGCACCGCCAGCCGTGAAACCGACAAGCTGGCCGCCGAACTGATCAAGAAATACCCAGCCATGAAGATGACCAAGGTCATGGTTTCCGAGGCCGGCGCTTCCGTGTACTCGGCGTCGGAACTGGCTTCGAAGGAATTCCCGGATCTGGATGTGTCGATCCGTGGCGCGGTGTCGATTGCCCGTCGCCTGCAGGATCCGCTGGCTGAGCTTGTGAAGATCGACCCGAAATCCATCGGTGTCGGCCAGTACCAGCACGACGTATCGCAGCTGAAACTGGCGCGAGGCCTGGATGCCGTGGTCGAAGACTGCGTGAACGCCGTGGGCGTCGACGTCAACACCGCCTCCGTAGCGCTGCTGGCGCGGATCTCCGGCCTCAACGCGACCCTGGCGCAAAATATCGTCAGCCACCGCGACGAACACGGTGCGTTCAAGACTCGCGCTGCGCTGAAGAAAGTCGCGCGTCTGGGCGAGAAAACCTTCGAGCAGGCGGCTGGTTTCCTGCGCGTCATGAACGGCGAAAACCCGCTGGATTCGTCGGCGGTGCACCCGGAAGCCTATCCGCTGGTACAGCGAATTGCCGCCGAGACAGACCGTGACATCCGATCGCTGATCGGCGATGCCGCGTTCCTCAAGCGCCTTGATCCGAAAAAGTACACCGACGAAACCTTCGGTCTGCCAACGGTCACCGACATCCTGCAAGAGCTTGAAAAACCTGGGCGCGACCCGCGTCCCGAGTTCAAGACGGCCGAGTTCCAGGAAGGCGTCGAAGACCTCAAGGATCTGCAGCTGGGCATGATTCTCGAAGGCGTAGTGACCAACGTGACCAACTTCGGTGCATTCGTCGATATCGGCGTGCATCAAGACGGTTTGGTGCACATCTCCGCACTTTCGGAGAAGTTCATCAAGGATCCACGGGAAGCGGTCAAGGCCGGTGACGTGGTGAAAGTGAAGGTCATGGAAGTCGACATCCCGCGTAAACGCGTGGGCCTGTCGATGCGCATGAGCGACACCCCTGGCGAGAAAATCGACGGCGCTCGTGGTGCGCGCCCGGGTTCGGCTCCACGCCAATCCCAGAACACCGCACCGCGCAAGGAAACCACGGCCGCAGCGCCGAGCAACAACGCCATGGCGTCGCTGTTCGCCAACGCCAAACAGCTGAAGAAGCGCTGATGGACATCCCTGCCGGGTACACCGAAAGCGCATTTTTCAAGCTGCTGGGCTGCCGTTTGCACAGCCTGGAAACCGGGGTGGCGCAAGTCGCCCTGGCGCTTGAGCCACAACTGCGCAATCGCGCCAACAAGCTGCACGGCGGGGCCTTGTTCAGCCTGGTGGACATTGCCATGGGGCTGGCCTGTTCCAGCACCCACGGCTTTGACCAGCAGAGCGCGACCATCGAGTGCAAGATCAACTACATCCGCGCCGTCGCTGACGGTGAAGTGATGTGCACGGCCCGGGTGATCCATCCGGGTCGCCGCACGCTGGTGGTCGAAGCCGATGTGATGCAAGGCGACAAACTGGTCGCTAAAGCACAAGGCACGTTCGCTGTCCTGTAGCTAGATGTCATCGATTTGAGTTAATTTCGGCGCTATGCCTTTCCCTGTAGGAGCGAGCATGCTCGCGATGGGCGTCAACGATGACGCTGGAAGCCTGACACCCAGCGGTGTTCACGGGTCCATCGCGAGCATGCTCGCTCCTACAGGGGATCTGCGCAGTTTTTGATCGATCGGCGACAAAAACCAGGCGAAAACGCCAGTTTTAACTTCACCCTTGTAGACCGTCTTGCCCACCCCCATATTGGGGCGACTGACGCGTGAAGGAATCCAACTTGAGCGAACTTCTCAACCGCCGCCTGGCTCTGCTCGGCGAGCGCGCTAACCTCTCTCTGCTCGAACAGTGCCTTCACGGCATCGAACGTGAATGCCTGCGCGTGACCGATGAAGGTCGCCTGGCGCAAACGCCGCACCCGGAAGAATTGGGTTCCGCGCTGACCAACGAACAGATCACCACCGACTATTCCGAGTCGCTGCTGGAGTTCATCACCCCGGCCCTGCCCGACCCGGCCGATACGCTGGCGAGCCTGGACAGCATTCACCGTTTTGCCTACAGCAAGCTCGGCAACGAGTACCTCTGGAGCCCCTCGATGCCGTGCCCGTTGCCGGCCGAGGAAGATATCCCGATCGCCTACTACGGCACGTCCAACATCGGTCAGCTCAAGTACGTCTACCGCAAGGGCCTGGCCCTGCGCTACGGCAAGACCATGCAGTGCATCGCCGGCATTCACTACAACTTTTCCCTGCCGGAAAAACTCTGGCCGCTGCTCAAGCAGGCCGAAGGCTTTGTCGGCACCGACCGTGACTATCAGTCGTCGGCCTATATCGCGCTGATCCGTAACTTCCGCCGCTACAGCTGGCTGCTGATGTACCTGTTCGGCGCGTCGCCAGCGCTGGACGCCGGGTTCCTGCGCGGTCGTTCGCACCAGTTGGAACAGCTGGACCCGGACACCCTCTATTTGCCGTACGCCACCAGCCTGCGCATGAGTGACTTGGGTTACCAGAGCAACGCCCAGGCCGGCCTGACGCCGTGCTACAACGACCTGAACAGCTATACCGATAGCCTGCGCAAAGCGGTGGCGACACCCTATGCGCCGTATGTCGAAGTCGGCACCCACCAGGACGGTGAGTGGGTCCAGCTCAATACCAACATCCTGCAGATCGAAAACGAGTACTACTCCAACATCCGCCCGAAACGCGTGACCTACACCGGCGAGCGGCCGATCCAGGCGTTGATGGCCCGCGGCATCCAGTACGTCGAAGTGCGCTGCCTGGACATCAACCCGTTCCTGCCGCTGGGTATCGACCTCACCGAGTCGCGCTTCCTCGACGCCTTCCTCCTGTACTGCGCGCTGAACGACAGCCCGTTGCTGACCAACACCAGCTGCTCGAATGCGACCTCCAACTTCCTCAGCGTGGTCAAGGAAGGTCGTCGCCCAGGCCTGCAATTGCAACGTGACGGGCAACCGGTCGACCTGAAAGAGTGGGCTGGTCAATTGTTGGAGCGCATTGCCCCGTTGGCCGCGCTGCTTGATCAGAGCCATGGTGGCGATGCCCATAGCAAAGCGCTGGATGCTCAGATGGCCAAGGTCCAGAACCCTTCCCTGACGCCATCGGCCCAGGTACTGGCGGCAATGGCCGAGCACAAGGAAAGCTTTGCTCAATTCTCCCTGCGTCAGAGCCGGGTACACGCGGAGTTTTTCCGTAGCGAGCCATTGCCGGCAGAGCAACAGGCCAGGTTTGAAGAGCTCGCGCGTTCGTCGCTGGCTCAGCAAGCCACGCTTGAGCAGAACGAAGTCGGTGATTTCGATGTGTTTGTCGGTTCGTATCAGGCGAGTATTTTGGCGATCAGCAACTGATGTAAACCCTGTAATGACAGGTTTTTTATGTGGCGAGGGGATTTATCCCCGCTCGGCTGCGAAGCAGTCGCAAACTATTCGATTCGGTGTAACTGATATTCCGTGATTGAAGGTTTTGGGGCCGCTTCGCAGCCCAACGGGGCGGTGCGACGTTTCGCTAAATCCCCTCGCCACAAAAAAAAACCTAGATCGTCCGGTTTAGAATTTTCCGCTCATAAGCTCATTCGAAAAAGTTATTTATTTTCGGATTCTTAGATCATTTAGTCTCCTATCACGCCGCCCTCGGCCGCCTGACAAGGAGCTTCCCGATGAAACTGAATTTCTCTCTTCGCCTGCTGGCGGCCGCTTCCTTGGCTGCGGCGAGTTTGTTTGCCCAGGCGGCCGACGTGACTGTCGCTTACCAGACCACCGTAGACCCGGCGAAAGTCGCCCAGGCCGACGGCGCTTACGAAAAAGCTACCAAGGCCGACATCAACTGGCGCAAGTTCGATAACGGTGCCGACATTATCGCTGCCATCGCTTCCGGCGACGTGCAGATCGGCTGCCTCGGTTCCAGTCCCCTGACGGCTGCAATCACCCGCAAAGTACCGGTGGAAACCTTCCTGATCGCTACCCAGATCGGCGCCGCCGAAGCCCTGGTGGCCCGCGACGGTTCCGGAATCAAGACTCCCCAAGACCTGATCGGCAAGAAAATCGCCGTGCCGTTCGTTTCCACCGGCCACTACAGCCTGCTGGCCGCGCTGAAGCACTGGAACATCGACCCGTCGAAAGTCACTGTGCTGAACCTGGCTCCGCCAGCGATCATTGCCGCATGGAAACGCGGTGACATCGACGCCACCTATGTGTGGGACCCGGCCCTGGGTGTGGCCAAGGAAAATGGCAAAGTACTGATTACCTCCGGCGAACTGGCCAAGTTCGGTGCGCCCACCTTCGACGCCTGGATCGTGCGCAAGGACTTCGCCCAGAAGCACCCGGAAATCGTCACCGCGTTCGCCAAAGTGACCCTGGATGCCTACGCCGATTACCGCAAAGACCCACAAGCCTGGCTCGCCAATCAAAGCAACGTCGACAAGCTGGTAAAACTGTCCGGCGCCAAGGCCAGCGACATTCCGCTGCTGCTGCAAGGCAACGTCTATCCGCTGGCAGCCGATCAAGTGATTACGCTGGGCGCACCGACGACCAAGGCCATCACCGACACCGCTGTGTTCCTCAAGGAACAAGGCAAGGTTGACGCTGTGCTGCCGGATTACGCGCCGTACGTCAGCGCCAAGTTCATCACGGACTGATCAGGAGTTAATGGCGATGGCTTAGTTACAGCTGGAGCGCATCAGCGCACAGTACCCCGGCAGCCCGGAACCGGTGTTGGCGGATATTTCCCTGACCCTGGGGCCCCAGCAGTTGCTGGTCGCCCTCGGCCCGTCCGGCAGTGGCAAGACCTCGCTGTTGAACCTGATTGCCGGTTTCGTCGAGCCCAGCGCCGGGCGTATTACCCTCGACGGCGTGCCGGTCAAAGGCCCGAGCGCCGAGCGCGGCGTGGTGTTCCAGGACGACGCCCTGCTGCCCTGGCAGGACGTGCTGGCCAACGTAGGCTTCGGCCTGGAACTGGCCGGCATTGCTCGGGACAAACGCGAAATCCGCGCACGGGAAATGCTCGCGCTGGTGGACCTTTCCGGTTTTGAAAGCCGCCGGATCTGGCAACTCTCGGGCGGCCAAAAACAGCGTGTCGGCCTGGCCCGCGCGCTCGCTGCCGATCCGCGTGTATTGCTGATGGACGAACCCTTCGGTGCCCTCGACGCCTTCACCCGCGAACAGATGCAAGAGCTGCTGCTGCAAGTCTGGCGGCGCACCGCCAAACCGGTGTTTTTGATTACCCACGACATTGAAGAAGCGGTATTCCTCGCCACGGATCTGATTCTGCTGGCACCGAATCCGGGGCAGATCGTCGAGCGTCTGCACCTGGATTTTGGTCAACGGTACGCCGCGGGTGAATCGGCAAGGTCGATCAAGTCCGATCCGCGCTTTATCGAAACCCGCGAACACGTGCTCGCCAAAGTGTTCTCCCAACGCAGCGCCGCACAGCGGCAGGAGCGCGCATGAGCAGCTACGAAATTCCCGCCGCTGCGGTTAAATCAGCCACGGTCGTTCCACTGCGCCGTAGTTTGAGCACCCGCTGGATCAGTGTGCTGACGCTGGTCGCCCTCGTTGCCATCTGGTGGGCCGTTACAGCGACCGGTTTGATTGAACCGCTGTTCCTGCCACCACCGTCCGCCGTGCTGCAAAAAGGCTGGCTGCTGGTCACCAGCGGCTACATGGATTCGACCTTGTGGCAGCACTTGGGGGCGAGCCTCAGCCGCATCGGCCTGGGCCTCGGCTTCGCAGTGCTGACCGCCGTGCCAGTCGGTATCGCTATCGGACACAACCGCATTGCACGCGGCATTCTCGATCCGCTGATCGAGTTCTACCGCCCTATTCCACCGCTGGCTTACCTGCCGCTGATCGTGATCTGGTGCGGTATCGGTGAGTTGTCGAAAGTGCTGCTGATCTACCTGGCCATTTTCGCCCCGATTGCCATCGCCACCGCCACTGGCGTGCGAACCGTCGACCCGGCCAAATTGCGCGCCGCGCAGTCACTGGGTGCCACCCGCGCACAATTGATCCGCCATGTGATTCTGCCGAGCGCCTTGCCGGACATATTGACTGGCGTGCGTATTGGCCTGGGCGTGGGTTGGTCGACGCTGGTGGCCGCCGAATTGATCGCCGCCACCAGCGGCCTGGGTTTCATGGTGCAGTCGGCTGCGCAGTTCCTGGTCACCGATGTGGTGGTGCTGGGGATTCTGGTGATCGCGCTGATTGCCTTCGCCATGGAGATGGGCCTGCGTGCCCTGCAACGCAAACTGGTGCCATGGCACGGCCAGGCACATTGATGACTGAATAAACCTGTGGGAGCGAGCCTGCTCCGGGCGGCGTTCCGACGATAGCGATGTATCAGTCAAAACAATGTTGGCTGACAAACCGCCATCGCGAGCAAGCTCGCTCCCACAAAAAGCACGGCCCCCGGATTGAAGAGAACCACCATGAGCAACCTGACCATCGTCCCTCTTAGCTCGGCCCTCGGCGCACAGATCAGCGGCGTCAATGTCAGCCAGCCGCTGAATCTGGAACAACGCGACGCCATCGAGCAGGCACTGCTCAAGCACCAGGTGCTGTTCTTCCGTGACCAGCCGATCACCCCGCAGCAGCAGGCGCGATTCGCTGCCAATTTCGGTGACCTGCACATCCACCCGATCTATCCGAACGTGCCGGAACAACCTGAGGTGCTGATCCTCGACACCGCCGTCACCGACGTGCGTGACAACGCGATCTGGCACACCGACGTGACCTTCCTGCCGACCCCGGCCATGGGCGCGGTGCTCAGCGCCAAGCTGCTGCCGGAGTTTGGCGGCGATACCCTGTGGGGTAGCGGCATCGCGGCGTATGAAGCCTTGTCGGCGCCAATGAAAAGCCTGCTCGAAGGGTTGACCGCCACCCACGACTTCACCCGTTCGTTTCCGCTGGAGCGCTATGGCAACACGCCTGAAGCGCTTGCCCAATGGGAAGAGACACGGCGCAAGAATCCGCCGCTGTCCCACCCGGTGATCCGCACGCATCCGGTGAGCGGACGTCGCTCACTGTTCGTCAACGAGGGCTTCACCTCGAAGATCAACGAGCTGTCGGAATCCGAGAGCGAGGCGATCCTGAAGTTCCTGTTCGCCCATACAACCCGGCCGGAATTCACCATTCGCTGGCGCTGGCAGAAAGACGACATCGCGTTCTGGGACAACCGCGTGACTCAGCATTACGCGGTGGATGATTACCGGCCGGCGCGGCGGGTGATGCAGCGGGCGACGGTGTTGGGGGATGTGCCGTTCTTTCGCTGAACCGATCGTTCCCACGCTCTGCGTGGGAATGCAGCCCGGGACGCTCCGCGTCCCATCGAGAGCCGAACGCGGAGCGTCCGTTGAGGCATTCCCACGCAGAGCGTGGGAACGATCAGTGCTCGCTTACTCCGCCGTCGAAGGCTTCTCCCACAGATTGATCCCACCCTCCTGGGCAAACCGATCGATCTCCGCCAACTCTTCAACACTGAAGCTCAAATTCTTCAACGCCCCGACGTTCTCGATGATCTGCTCCGGCCGGCTCGCGCCGATCAGCGCCGAAGTCACCCGTGGATCGCGCAGGGTCCAGGCCAACGCCAGTTGCGCCAGGCTTTGACCGCGACGCTTGGCGATCTCATTGAGCGCACGCACCTGGGCGATGTTGGCTTCGGACAAGTGCGAGGCCTGCAACGAACCACCGCCCGGACGGTTGACTCGCGCATCCGCCGGCACGCCGTTGAGATACTTGTCCGTCAGCAGCCCCTGAGCCAGCGGCGTAAACGCAATCACACCCGTACCGAGTTCGTCGGTGGTGTCCAGCAGGTCTTTTTCAACCCAGCGGTTAAGCAGGTTGTAAGCCGGTTGGTGAATCAACAACGGGACTTTCCACTCTTTGAGCAATGCCGCTATTTCGCGGGTTTTCACCCCGGAATACGACGAGATACCGACGTACAACGCCTTGCCCTGTTGTACGGCGGTAGCCAAGGCGCTGGCGGTTTCTTCCAGCGGGGTGTCCGGGTCGAAACGGTGGGAATAGAAGATGTCCACATAGTCCAGGCCCAGGCGTCGCAGGCTCTGGTCAAGGCTGGCGAGCACGTACTTGCGCGAACCGCCGCCCTGACCATAAGGACCGGGCCACATGTCCCAACCGGCCTTGCTGGAAATGATCAACTCGTCGCGGTACTGCTTGAAGTCTTCACGCAGCAAACGCCCGAAATTGATCTCGGCACTGCCGTACGGCGGGCCGTAGTTGTTGGCCAGGTCGAAATGGTTGATCCCAAGGTCGAACGCCGTGCGCAACAACGCACGCTGGGTATCGATCGGCGTGCTGTCGCCGAAGTTGTGCCACAGGCCCAGGGACAGCGCCGGCAGCACCAGCCCGCTGCGGCCCACGCGGCGGTAAGGGATAGAGTCGTAGCGGTTTTCGGCAGCGGTGTAAGTCATCGAATCCTCTCTTGTCTGTCTTGAATCTGGTTGCCCAGCATACGCCCAGACCAACGTCAGAAAACCCCGGACTCGAGAAAATGCTGAAACGTTTCACGGACGATCGTTCCAACGCTCTGCGTGGGAACGATTTTCATCCGGCATCCGCAAACACCTCCCCCAACCAATCCACAAATACCCGAACCCGTGGCGACATGTGGCGATTGTGCGGATACAACACTGACACCGGCATCGACGGCGGTGGGGTGGCGGTGAGGATTTCCTTGATCAGTCCCTGGGCGATCTGCGTTTCCATGCGGTAGTGCGGACACTGGATCAGGCCTAATCCGGCAATCGCCGAGGCGGCGTAGATTTGCGCGCCAAACACCGAAACGGTGCCATCGATGGGCACTTCCTTGAGTTCGCCATCGACCATGAATTCGAATGGAAACAATTTGGCCGTCGTGCGCGAGACGTAGTTCACCGCGCGATGGTTTTTCAGATCGGCGAGGCTTTTTGGCTCGCCGTGTTGGCGCAGATAGCTGGGACTGGCGCAGGTGATCTGGCGCAGGTTCGCAACTCGTTTGCCGATCAACGTGGAATCGCCAAGGGTGCCGGCGCGCAGCACGCAATCGACGCCTTCGGTGATGAGATCAACGTGGCGGTCAGCCTCGCTGATGGACAGTTCGATGTCCGGGTAACGGGCCATGAATTGCGGCAAGGCCGGGATCACGAAATGCTTGGCCAAGGTACCGTGCAAGTCGACCCGCAGCCGCCCTTTTGGCGCCACGCCGCGAAACGCCAGTTCGGCCTCTTCCAGCTGCGCCAGCAATTGCACACAACGCAGGTAGTACGCCTCGCCATCCAGCGTCGCGCGCACCTTACGGGTGCTGCGTTCCAGCAGACGCGTGCCGAGCCAGGCTTCGAATTGATTCAACGTGTGGGTCAGCGTTGCGCGCGGCAGGTTCAGGTCATCCGCCGCCAGGGTGAAGCTGCTGCGCTCGTAGATACGCACGAACACCTTCATCGCTTTGACTTGATCCACGCTGAACTCCTACGCTCGATTGTTGGCGATTATTGAACAGTCAAGGCCACTCTCGTGCATTTATCGGCCTGAGTAAACATGTGAAATTGGCCCCACACCCAACCAACAGGAACATCGCCATGACCACTCAAACTTCCAGGGTTGCCCTCGTGACCGGCGCCTCCCGCGGCATCGGCGCGGTCATTGCCAGGCAACTCGCCAGCGAAGGTTTCGCCGTCGTCATCAACTACGCCAACAGCGCCAGCAAAGCATCAAGACTGGTTGTAGAGTTGCGTCAAGCCGGCAATCAAGCCATAGCGATCAAGGCCGACGTGGCCAGTGCCGACGACGTGCGCCGGATGTTCGATGAGACCGAAATCCAGTTGGGCAAGGTCGACGTGCTGGTGAACAACGCCGGTATCCTCAAGGTCATGCCGCTGGCGCAACACAGCGACGAATTGTTCGAGCAGAACTTCAACATCCATGCGCGCGGCACCTTCAACACCCTGCGCGAAGCCGCCACACGTCTGAACAGCGGCGGACGGATCATCAACTTCTCCAGCAGTACCGTGGGCCTGAACCTGCCGGGCTATGCGGTGTACATTGCCAGCAAGGCAGCGGTGGAATCGTTGACCCAGGTATTCGCCAAGGAAATGCGCGGGCGCAATATCACGGTCAACGCCGTGGCACCTGGCCCGGTGGCAACCGATCTGTTTCTGCATGGCAAAAGCGAAGAACAGATCCAGAATTTCGCGAAGATGGCGCCGCTGGAGCGTCTCGGGCAACCAGAGGATATTTCCCGAGTGGTGTCGTTTTTGGTCGGGCCGGAGTCGGCGTGGGTCAATGGGCAGATTCTGCGGGTGAATGGCGGGCTGGTTTAACTATGCTCGGTGTATTGGGGTGAATCAGTAATGGCAGCTCACACCTGAAGGGAGGCACACACCATGCACACCACCATCATCATCACTTTCGGCCTGATCCTGCTCGCTCTGATGCTGTTCATTGGCGAAAAAATCGGCTTCCCGCGCCAGGTTCTCGCCTACAGCTTCATCGTGCTGTGGCTGGCACTGACGCTGATCAATGGCGCGGTGGGCATGGTGCATGCCGGCCAGCCATTGGGCACAGAACTGGTGGTCGGCAGCGCCGTGTTCGGTATCCCGGTGGCGGCGCTGGTGTTGTTCATGGTGTTGACCACCGAGACCTGAAGACCCGCTCAACGCACCAGGTGCAGGAACTGCATGTGCCGCTCGTACTGATCAAGGATGTCATTGATGATCTGTTCCTTGGTGTATCCCACCAGATCGTAGTTCTGACTGCCCTCGCTCAAATGCACTTCGGCCCGGTAATAACGACGATTATTGAGCTCCTTGGAGCCCATGCCACCCCGGGCAAACGACGGCGTAAAGTAACCGCGCATTTGTACCTGATAGATGAATGGGTGTTCATCCCCGTGACCGATTTCCAGGCTGACGCTGTCATTGACCGGCTCCGGGTGAGTCACGACGCTCAGGCCCTTTTCGATAAACACCGCCGACACCTCTTCGATGGCGGGGCGCACCGTCGAATCGAGGAAGCGATAGACCTCGTCCCGCGACGGGAAATGCACCGCCTGGCTCAAGCGCTGACGCCAACCACCGCGCCGCGAGCCGGACACCGGTGCCAGGGAATGCATCTGCGCAATCTGCTTCTGCGATTCCAGATAAAACGCTTTATGCAGCCCCCACATCATCAATAGCAAAATCAGCGAAAACGGCAGCGAAGTCAGGACCACGGCTGACTTCAACGCATCGATGCTGCCGGAAAACAGCAGCGCGCTCGTCACCAGCGCGGTCATCGCGCCCCAGAACACCCGCAGCCATTTCGGCCCGTCTTCATCGGGGTTGCCACCCTTGGCGGACAGCGTCGACAACACCACGGTGCCGGAGTCGGCAGAGGTGACGAAGAACACGAAGCTGATGAACACGGTGACCGCGATCACGGTTTTGCTCCATGGGTAGGTTTCCAGCAGCAGGTAGAGGGTCATCGACGGGTTGTCGATGGCCGACATGCCCAGCGCCGACATGCCGTGGTTGAGCACTTGGTCGATGGCGCTGTTGCCGAAGATCGACATCCACGCCAGGGTGAAACCCAGCGGAATCAGCAGCACGCCGAAGACGAATTCGCGGATGGTCCGGCCACGGGAAATCCGCGCAATGAACAGGCCCACGAACGGCGACCAGGCGATCCACCAGGCCCAGTAGAACACCGTCCAGCCACCCAGCCAGTCGCTGGGCTTGTCGTAGGCGTAAAGGTCAAAACTCTTCATCGGCAAGGCGCCAAGGTAGTCGCCAACGTTCTGGATCAGGGTATTGAGCAGATGCTGGGTGGGCCCGGCGAACAACACGAACAGCAGCAGCGCACAGGCCAGCAGCATGTTGATGTCGGACATCACCCGCACGCCCTTGTCGACACCGGATACCGCCACGATGATTGCCGCGCCCATCATCAGCGTGATCAGCCCGACCTGAATCCACTGGGTGTGAGCGATGCCGAACAGGTAGTCCAGACCCGAGTTGAGGTGCAACACGCCAAAGCCCATGTCGGCACCTAGACCGAAGACCGTGGCGATGATGCCGAAGCCGTCCACCGCGTAACCAATGGGGCCGTTGATGCGTTTGCCGATCAGCGGGTACAGCGCCGAGCGCAAGGCCAGCGGCAGGTTATGCCGATAGGCGAAGTAGGCCAGCGCCATGCCGACAAAGGCGAACACGCCCCAGCCATGCAGGCCCCAGTGCAGAAACAGAATCTGCATAGCCTGCCGCGCCGCATCCGCCGTGCCCGCCTCGCCCTGAGGCGGCTGCAACATGTGGGTCAGGGGCTCGGACACGCAGAAGAAAAACAGCGTAATGCTGATCCCGGCGGCGAACAGCATGCCGGCCCAGGACAGATAACTGAATTCGGGCTCGTCGTGGTCGGCACCGAGTTTGATCTTGCCGTAGCCCGATAACGCGGTGACCACCACGAAGACCAGATACAAGGTCATCGCCAGCATGTAGTACCAGCCAACCGTGTTGGCTGCCCAGTTTTGCGCCGCCAGCAACCAGGCGCCGGCCTGTTCGGGCATGGCCATGACCACGACACCAAACAACAAAATGAAAGTCGCCGCGAAGTAAAACACCGGCGGATTCATGCGGACCAGGCCGCTTGGAGGAATGGACGATGCACTCATTGACGGTGCACCTCGAAGGGGTCAAACGTGGCTGTAGAAATCGGACTCAGCAAAGGCAAGCCTCCTGTTGTGAGCGGGCAGCGAACCACCGGTTTAACTTGAATGAACGTTCAAGTTAAACATGAATAGGGTGCTAAGGACTAATCGCAGGGCTCGGCGGTCGTCTTGTGGCGAGGGGATTTATCCCCGCTGGGCCGCGAAGCGGCCCCCAAAAAAAACAGAGGTTAATCCAGATAGATCACGGTTTTTTGCTTTGCGGCTGCTGCGCAGCCCAACGGGGACAAATCCCCTCGCCACAAAGGGTCTACTTCTGCGCCCCATCATCAAGCTGCAGATTCGCCTGGGTCAGATTACTGCCCGCCGCCACACTGCGCGTCAGCCAGACATTACCGCCAATGGTCGAACCCTTGCCGATGGTGATCCGCCCCAGAATCGTCGCCCCGGCGTAAATCACCACGTCATCCTCGACAATCGGATGCCGCGCCTGGCCCTTCTGCAGCTGGCCGTCTTCGTCCGCTGGAAAGCGCTTGGCACCCAAGGTCACCGCCTGATAAATCCGCACCCGCTCGCCGATGATCGCGGTCTCGCCGATCACCACGCCGGTCCCGTGGTCGATGAAGAAACTGCGGCCTATCTGCGCGCCCGGGTGAATGTCGATGCCCGTGGCCGAATGGGCAATTTCCGCGCTGATCCGTGCCAGCAATGGCAAGCCGGCGCGATACAAATGGTGGGCGAGGCGATGGTGAATCACCGCCAGAATGCCGGGATAGCACAGCAGCACTTCATCGACGCTTCGTGCCGCCGGGTCGCCGTGATAGGCCGCCAGAACGTCGGTGTCCAACAGGCTGCGTAGCCCCGGCAACGCGAGGGCGAAGTCTTGAATGATCTGGATGGTTTTAGCCTCAACCTCAGCGTCGGCCTGGGTGCTGTGGCGAGCGGCGTAGCGCAATTCCAGTCGCGCCTGAGCCAGCAACGCATTCAACGCCACATCGAGGGTGTGCCCGACGTAGAAATCCTCACTCTCTTCGCGCAAGTCCACCGGCCCCAGGCGCATCGGGAACAGCGCACCGCAGAGCGCTTCGAGAATGTCCGCCATGGCCGCCCGTGACGGCAACTCGCGACCACCCTGCTCACCGCTGGCGCGGCCGTTTTGTGCACGCCACTGCTCACGTGCCGTGCGCAGTTGGCTGACGATGGTTTGCAATTGCCAATGGCTGGAACGCTCACTCACGGTAAAAACTCCTCACGGGCGGCCGGACTGTCTGGCCGCACTGACGGCGATTACTTTACGGCAAGGCCCGCAAGCCAAATTAAGAACCAATTGTGCTGTGGTAAGCGCAATCGGCTATAAGCGATTGCCGGTTGCCCCGACAAAGTGGCGTGCCTATAGTCCAGAGATATTCCACCGCCAGTACGGACCCATGATCAAACAACAGCTTGCCCGCTTCGACCGTCTCGACCTGCTCACTCAGCCCACCGCCCTGGAAAAACTTGAACGCCTGTCGGCGTGGCTAGGGCGCGACGTCTACGTCAAACGCGATGACCTGACCCCATTGGCGATGGGTGGCAACAAGCTGCGCAAACTTGAATACCTGGCAGCCGATGCCCTGGCCCAGGGCGCCGATACATTGATCACGGCGGGGGCGCTGCAGTCCAACCATGTACGCCAGACCGCTGCCATTGCGGCCAAGCTGGGTCTTGGCTGCGTGGCCCTGCTGGAAAACCCGCTGGGCACCGATGACGCCAACTATGTCGGCAATGGCAATCGGCTGTTGCTGGACCTGTTCGATGCCAAGGTCGAGCTGGTAGAAAACCTGGATTACGCCGACGAGCAATTGCAGTCCCTGGCTGCCCGTCTGCGCAGCAACGGCAAGAAGCCGTACCTGGTGCCGATCGGTGGCTCGAATGCGCTGGGCGCCCTGGGTTATGTGCGAGCCGGGCTGGAACTGGCCGAGCAGATCAAGGACACCGGGCTGAATTTCGCCGCCGTCGTCCTGGCCTCGGGCAGCGCCGGGACTCACAGCGGCCTGGCGTTGGCCTTGAGCGAGGCGTTACCGGATTTGCCAGTAATCGGCGTCACGGTTTCGCGCAGCGATGAAGATCAGCGGCCAAAAGTACAGGGCCTGGCCGAGCGTACGGCCGAATTACTGGGGGTGACGTTGCCGGCGAGCTTCAAGGTCGAGTTGTGGGACGAGTATTTCGCGCCGCGCTATGGCGAGCCCAACGCCGGGACGCTGGCAGCGGTGAAGCTGGTGGCTGGTCAGGAAGGCCTGTTACTGGACCCGGTCTACACTGGCAAGGCCATGGCGGGGTTGTTGGACGGGATTGGACGTCAGCGTTTCGATGAGGGTCCGATCATCTTCCTGCATACCGGTGGAGCGCCGGCGTTGTTTGCCTACACAAGCTTTTTGTAAGGGCCAAAGATCAAAAGATCGCAGCCTTCGGCAGCTCCTACAGGTGCACGCCAACCCCTGTAGGAGCTGCCGAAGGCTGCGATCTTTCATCAGGCAAAGCATATTCCATTAAGAAATAACAATAATAGAATTTATTAGTTTCTAATCTAAAAGCGCCATCATATAGTCTCGCCGCAGGCGAATTTGCAGCGAGACGCATACGCTGCTTTAGGGCAGGATATCGCATTCGTCCAAATCCCGAATTTGCCAACTTTCCTAAAGCGTCTTCCATAAGAAAACACAGGGGCTTGTCATGAATTTTTCCGCACTACGTCGAAATCTGCTGGTGGGTTCGCTGGGCCTGGCACTCAGTGCCGGCCTGATCGGCCAGGCAGTGGCCGGTGAGCAACTGCAACAAATCAAGGATAAAGGCGTGATCAACGTCGGCCTGGAAGGCACCTACCCACCGTTCAGTTTCGTCGACGCCGACGGCAAGCTGACCGGCTTCGAAGTCGAATTCTCCGAAGCCCTGGCCAAAGAGCTGGGTGTGAAGGTCAAACTGCAACCGACCAAATGGGACGGCATCCTCGCGGCACTGGAATCCAAGCGCCTGGACGCCGTGATCAACCAGGTGACCATCTCTGAAGAGCGCAAGAAGAAGTATGACTTCTCCGAGCCCTACACCGTTTCCGGGATTCAGGCGCTGGTACTGACCAAGAAAGCCGCCGAGCTGAACATCAAGTCCGCAGCCGACCTGGGTGGCAAGAAAGTCGGCGTGGGCCTGGGCACCAACTACGAGCAGTGGGTCAAAGCCAATGTCCCGACTGCTGACGTGCGCACTTACGAAGATGATCCGACCAAGTTCCAGGACCTGCGTGTCGGCCGTATCGACGCCATCCTGATCGACCGTCTGGCCGCACTGGAATACGCCAAGAAAGCCAAGGACACTACTGCCGCCGGTGACGCGTTCTCCCGTCAGGAAGCCGGCATTGCCCTGCGCAAAGGCGAGCCTGAACTGCTGGCAGCCGTGAACAAGGCCATCGACAAGCTGCGCGCCGACGGTACGCTGAAAAAGCTTTCGGAAAAATACTTCAGCGCTGACGTCACCCAATAATGGAAGAAGCTTTTCAACTCGCACTGGACTCCCTGCCCTTCCTGCTCAAGGGGGCGTACTACACCGTCATCTTGAGCCTGGGCGGGATGTTCTTCGGGCTGCTAATGGGTTTCGGCCTGGCGTTGATGCGCCTGTCGCGCTTCAAGCTGGTGAGCTGGATCGCCCGCATCTACGTGTCGTTCTTTCGCGGCACGCCGTTGCTGGTGCAACTGTTCGTGATCTATTACGGCTTGCCGCAATTGGGCATGGAACTCGATCCACTGCCGGCGGCCCTGATTGGCTTCTCGCTGAATATGGCTGCCTACGCCTGCGAAATCCTGCGTTCCGCGATCAGCTCCATCGAACGCGGTCAGTGGGAAGCCGCTGCCAGTATCGGTATGACCCGTGCGCAAACCTTGCGCCGGGCCATCCTGCCGCAGGCGATGCGCACCGCATTGCCGCCGCTGGGCAACAGCTTCATTTCGCTGGTCAAGGACACCGCGCTGGCGGCCACGATTCAGGTGCCGGAGCTGTTCCGTCAGGCGCAACTGATTACCGCCCGAACCTTCGAAGTGTTCACCATGTACCTTGCCGCCGCGCTGATCTACTGGGTTCTGGCCACGGTGCTATCGCACCTGCAGAACCAGCTGGAAGCACGGGTCAACCGGCACGACCAGGAGTCCTGACCCCATGATTGTCGTGGAAAAACTGACAAAGCAGTTCAAGGGTCAAGTCGTGCTCAACGGCATCGATCTGCAAGTGAAGGAAGGTGAGGTGGTGGCGATCATCGGGCCAAGCGGCTCGGGCAAGACCACCTTCCTGCGCTGCCTGAACTTCCTTGAAGAACCCACCAGCGGCCGGATCAAGGTCGGCGATATCGAGATCGATACCAGTCGCCCGTTGAACCAGCAGCAAAGCCTGGTGCGCCGTTTGCGCCAGCACGTGGGCTTCGTGTTCCAGAACTTCAATCTGTTCCCCCACCGCACCGCCCTGGAAAACGTTATCGAAGGCCCGATCATCGTCAAGAAGATCGCGCACGCCGACGCCGTTGCCCTGGGTAAAAAGCTGTTGGCCAGGGTCGGTCTGGCAGGTAAGGAAGACGCTTACCCGCGCCGCCTTTCCGGTGGTCAGCAACAGCGTGTGGCGATTGCCCGCGCGCTGGCAATGGAGCCGGAAGTGATCCTGTTCGATGAACCGACCTCGGCGCTTGACCCGGAGCTGGTGGGCGAAGTGCTGTCGACGATTCGCAGCCTGGCCGAAGAGAATCGCACCATGGTCATCGTCACCCACGAAATGGGCTTCGCCCGCGACGTGGCCAATCGTGTGGTGTTTTTCGACAAGGGTGTGATCGTCGAACAAGGCGAATCGAAGGCATTGTTTGCCAACCCCAAGGAAGAACGCACGAAACAGTTTCTCAGCAAGTTCCTGAACAACGCTCACAATTAACAACCCTCGCAACACCGGTTAACTTCCACGGATGGAAGTGCCACTCTCCTTTTACAAAACCCACTCTTACATAATTAAATGCACGTGCACGACAAGCACATTTTGTCAGCGCGCTCTATACATATATGTATTGCGCAACAGTTTTACTGACTGGACCTCAATCGCACCAAAATTACCCCAACCCCTCAAAAAATGCTGCTCTGAGCAGGCAGATTCGACGCATCGGGACGGCTTATTAACTTCAACGCGTAGGACTTTTCTGAATAACACCCAATATTCCATTTAACTAATCCACTCTATTGACACTTACTCCGACTAACTCTTATCTAGTCTCCTTCCAGCGGCACCGCTCACGTTCAAACATTATTTAAAATCAAAGTAATGAACGGTTTTGCTGTTCGAACTCACGTTTTATTTTCCGAAACGGACTTCATTGCAAAACATCAAGGAGACTTCCATGACAAGCACCTCAAATAAAACCGGACTTGCCGCGCCGACTCTGGCGCAATCGCACAAGGCCGGAATCAACCTCGCCTCGGCGACACACTTGCTGATCGAGGTGCCGCCCTACCCCGCGATGGACGAAGGCGACCTGATCGAACTGTTCTGGGACAACTGCTACGTCGCCTCCAGGGTCCTGCTGGCCAATGAGATTGGCCAACCCGTCCAGCTACGGGTACCCGAGAGCTTTATCGCCAGTGGCTCTTCTCGCGTTCACTATCGAATCATGCAAATAGGGCAAGCACCGATCGTATCGCCCGCCCGGCGCGTGCAGTCCAAACTCGAGTGTCCCGGTGGCCAACCGTCTGCACTGAGTGGCGACGAAAACCAGAGCCTGGCCCCGGTAAACATTCCTGGAACGATTCGCCGGCAGGGGGTGAACCCCAACCAGATCAAGCGCGGCGTGCCCGTGACCATCGAGCCATACCTGAACATGGCCGCCGATGACGAAATCACCCTGCGCTGGGGCGATGCCCGCATGGATTTGCCCCCACTCAAGGAAAGTGATGTGGGCCAGCCGGTTCAGGTCTGGGTGCCACCGGCGATCATTCTTGAAGCCGGCGAAGACCTGCGACTGGAGGTGACTTACTGCATCCTCGACCGCGTAGGCAATAACTCGCGCTGGGCGCCAGCACGCAATCTGAAAATCGGCTGCGCCAATCCCTATTTCAAGGTGCCGAAGAAGGAAAATCTCCAGGCCGCAGAACGTCGTTAGCGATCAATCGCAGCTTTGAATAGATCGCAGCCTTCGGCAGCTCCTACATGGATTGGCATACACCCTGTAGGAGCTGCCGAAGGCTGCAATCTTTTTGACCTTCTATGCATATTCCTAAAAGTTAGTTCAAAAAATATTTATACACGTTTAGGGTATATAAACCGGACCACCGGACATTCTTGTTTTCGTTCGCCGCACCCCGCGGCGTTTCCATGAGATGTGAGGTAGGTATGGTCCGGAACACAATCACCCCAGTGCAGAACGCCAGGGCATTGCGTGTAGCCAAGGAGTGGTACTGATGTCCAGTCTGGCTGATGCAATCGTCCAGAGTGACCTGGACACTGCCCCATTGTTGTTGCCCGCGCAAGTGCTGCGCAACGACGCTCAAGCCATCAAGGCCGCCCACGAACTGGCGCAAGTCGCGCGCCTGCAAGCGGCCAGGCGCGACCAGCAGCGCAAGCTGCCGTGGTCGGAAATCGAACAATTCACTCGAAGCGGTCTGGGCAGCATTGCCATTCCCCGTGAGTACGGTGGCCCACAGGTTTCATTCGTCACCCTGGCCGAGGTTTTCGCGATCATTTCCGCGGCGGACCCGGCCCTGGGGCAGATTCCACAGAACCAGTTCGGCATTCTGAACCTTGTGCTCGGCAGCGCCACCGAGGTGCAGAAAAAACAGCTGTTCAAGAGCGTTCTGGAAGGCTGGCGCATCGGTAATGCCGGGCCGGAACGTGGCGCTAAAAACACCCTGGAACTCAAGGCGCGCATCACCGCCGATGGCGATGGTTTTGTCCTCAACGGGCAGAAGTTTTATTCCACCGGCGCGCTGTTTGCGCACTGGGTCGCGGTCAAGGCGCTCAATGACGACGGCAAGCAAGTGCTGGCCTTCGTTCGTCGCGGGACGCCAGGGCTGCGCATCGTCGATGACTGGTCCGGCTTCGGCCAGCGCACCACCGCCAGCGGGACTATTTTGCTCAACAACGTGCGGGTCGACGCCGAGCTGGTGGTGGATAACTGGAAGATCAACGACAAGCCCAATACTCAGGGTGCGGTTTCGCAACTGATCCAGGCCGCCATCGATGCCGGGATCGCCCGGGGCGCCATTGATGACGCCATCGAATTCGTGAAAACCCGCGCACGGCCATGGGTCGACGCCAACGTTGAACGGGCCAGCGATGACCTGTACGTCATCGCCGATATCGGTAAGTTGAAAATCGAATTGCATGCTGCCGAAGCACTGCTGCGCAAGGCCGGGCAGGTGCTCGACCAGGTGAGCGCCGCGCCGCTCACCGCCGAGTCCGCCGCCCGCGCTTCGATTGCCGTCGCGCAAGCAAAAGTGTTGACCACCGAGATCTCGTTGCTGGCCAGCGAAAAGCTGTTCGAACTGGCCGGCAGTCGCGCCACCCTTGCCGAGTTCAACCTCGACCGCCACTGGCGCAACGCCCGGGTGCACACCTTGCACGACCCGGTGCGCTGGAAGTATCACGCCGTCGGCGCCTATCACCTGAACGGCACATTGCCGGCTCGCCATTCCTGGATTTAACGACCAGACATCTGGAGAAACTTATGACTTTTTCTCACCCCGTCGCGGTCATCACCAGCGATGAGCAAGCCCTGATCGTCGCCAGCGACCTGGCCGAAGATTTCAAACGCGACAGCGCCCTGCGCGACCGTGAACGCCGTTTGCCACACCCGGAACTGGAAGTGTTTTCCCGCTCGGGTCTCTGGGGCATCAGCGTGCCGAAGGCGTACGGCGGCGCGGGCGTTTCCAACGTTACCCTGGCCAAGGTCATCGCACTGATCGCCCAGGCTGATGGCTCCCTCGGGCAAATCCCGCAGAACCATTTCTACGCGCTGGAAGTGCTGCGCGTAAACGGCAGCCAGGAGCAGAAAAAACGCCTGTACGCCGAAGTATTGGCTGGCCAGCGCTTTGGTAATGCGCTGGCAGAACTCGGGACTAAAACCGCCCACGACCGCGTCACCAGCCTGACAAGCGATGGTGACGGCTATCGCATCAACGGTCGCAAGTTCTACGCCACCGGCGCGATTTACGCCCAGCGCATTCCGACCTCGGTGATCGATGAAAACGGTGTGCAGCAACTGGCATTCGTCCCGCGCGACAGCAAGGGCCTGACGGTGATCGACGACTGGAGCGGCTTCGGCCAGCGCACCACCGGCAGCGGTTCGGTGGTGTTCGAAGATGTCTACGTTGCCGCCGAAGACGTGATCCCGTTTCAAAGCGCTTTCGAGCGCCCGACACCGGTCGGCCCGCTGGCGCAGATTCTCCATGCCGCCATCGACACCGGCATCGCCCGCGCAGCGTATGAAGATGCGCTGCATTTCGTACGCACCAAAACCCGGCCGTGGATCGACGCCACCCATGAAAAAGCCACCGACGACCCTCTGACCATCAAGAGTTTCGGTCACTTGAGCATTCGTCTGCATGCTACCGAAGCCTTGCTCGAACGCGCCGGTGAATTCCTCGACACAGCCCAGGCCGACACCAGCGCCGAGACCGTCGCCGCCGCGTCGATTGCCGTCGCCGAGGCCCGCGCCATCAGCACCGAAATCTCCCTCGCCGCCGGCACTACGTTGTTCGAACTGGCCGGCAGCCAGGCCACGCTGATCGAGCACGGTCTGGATCGCCATTGGCGCAACGCCCGGGTGCACACACTGCACGACCCGGTGCGCTGGAAGTATCACGCGGTCGGCAACTACTACCTCAACGATGAAAACCCACCACTGCGGGGGACCATCTGATGGCCGACGCGAAAAAGAAGATCCTGCTCAACGCGTTCAACATGAACTGCATCGGGCACATCAACCATGGCTTGTGGACGCATCCACGGGACACCTCGACCCAGTACAAGACCCTCTCATACTGGACCGAACTGGCACAGTTGCTGGAGCGCGGGCTGTTCGACGGCTTGTTCATCGCCGACATCGTCGGGGTCTACGATGTTTATCAGAATTCGGTGGACGTGCCGCTGAAAGAGTCGATCCAGTTGCCGGTCAACGACCCGCTGCTGCTGGTTTCGGCGATGGCTGCGGTGACGAAAAACCTTGGCTTCGGCCTCACCGCCAATCTCACCTACGAGCCGCCGTACCTGTTCGCCCGGCGCATGTCGACGCTGGATCATTTGAGCCGCGGTCGGGTGGGCTGGAATATCGTCACCGGTTACCTCGACAGCGCCGCCAAGGCCATGGGCCTGAGCGAACAGGTCGAACATGACCGCCGCTACGACCAGGCCGATGAATACCTGCAAGTGCTCTACAAACTCTGGGAAGGCAGTTGGGAAAATGGCGCGGTACTCAACGATCCGCAGCAACGGATCTACGCGCAACCGGAAAAAGTGCACAAGGTCGAGCAAAAGGGCGAGTTCTATCAGGTCGAGGGTTACCACCTGTGCGAACCGTCACCGCAGCGCACGCCTGTGCTGTTCCAGGCTGGCAGTTCAGATCGCGGTTTGCTGTTCGCCGGGCGCCACGCCGAGTGCGTTTTCATCAGCGGCCAGAACAAGCCGTCGACCAAGGTTCAGGTGGATAAGGTCCGCGCCAGCGCCGTCGAGGCCGGGCGTAACCCCGAAGACATCAAGGTGTTCATGGGTCTGAACGTGATTGTCGGTGCCACCGAAGAGCTGGCCTGGGCTAAGCACGCCGAATACCTGAGCTACGCCAGCGCCGAGGCCGGCGTGGCGCATTTTTCGGCATCTACCGGCATCGACTTTTCCGAATACGCCATCGACGAACCGATCCAGTACGTCAAGAGCAACGCGATCCAGTCAGCGACCAAAAACCTGCAGAACAACGACTGGAGCCGACGCAAATTGCTCGAGCAACACGCCCTCGGCGGACGCTACATCACCGTGGTCGGCTCGCCTGAGCAAGTGGCCGACGAGCTGGAATCGTGGATCGCCGAAACCGGCCTGGACGGCTTCAACCTGACGCGGATCGTCACGCCGGAAAGCTATGTGGATTTCATTGAGCTGGTGATCCCGGAGCTGCAACAACGTGGGTCGTACAAGACGGCTTACGACAATGGCAGCTTGCGCGAAAAGCTGTTTCACGGTGAGGCGCATTTGCCTGAGCAACATACGGGATCGGCGTTTCGCCGCTAAAAGCATCGCGGGCAAGCCTTGCTCCTACAAGAGCACCGCACTCCTTTGTAGGAGCAAGGCTTGCCCGCGATGAGGCCCGACCAAACACCAAAAATCTTATGCACTGACTGGAAAACCATCATGACCAAAAACCACTTCACTCACCCAGTCAAAGCACTGGCCCTGGCCCTCGGCCTGTTCAGCTCTGCGGTTTTCGCCGCCGACGCACCACTGAAAATCGGCACCACCGCCGCCTTCGCCATTCCTCTGGAGGCGGCGGTAGAAGAAGCTGGCAAACAAGGCCTGAAAGTTGAACTGGTGGAATTCACCGACTGGATCGCGCCCAACGTCAGCCTCGCCGCCGGCGACATCGACGTGAACTACTTCCAGCACATCCCGTTCCTGGAAAACGCCAAGAACGCCTCCGGGTTTGACCTGGTGCCATTCGCACCGGGGATCATCAACAACGTCGGTCTCTACTCGAAGAAATACAAAAGCTTCGACGAGCTGCCGCAAGGCGCCAGCGTGGCCATCGCCAACGATCCGATCAACAGCGGTCGTGGCTTGCAGCTGTTGGCCAAGGCCGGGTTGATCACGCTTAAACCGGGTGTCGGCTACAAGGCAACCGAAGAAGACATCATCGCCAGCCCGAAGAAAATCAAAATCCTGCAAGTCGAAGCCGTGCAACTGGTGCGCGCCTTTGACGACGCCGATCTGGTCCAGGGCTACCCGGCCTATATCCGCCTGGCGAAAACCTTCGACGCCGGCTCCGCCCTGCTGTTCGACGGCCTCGACCACAAGGAATACGTGATCCAGTTCGTGATCCAGCCGAAAAGCAAAACCGACCCGCGCCTGATCAAGTTCGTCGACATCTACCAGCACTCGCCGGCCGTTCGCGCAGCCCTGGATAAAGCCCACGGCAAGCTCTACCAAACCGGTTGGGAGAGCTGAGCATGACGGCTGCGATCCAACGGCGACTGGATATTCCAGAGCCTCAGAAAGCCGAACAGACCGAACTGCATCCGGAGCTGAACCGAGCTCATGTGCGCTTCATCGGTCTGGGCAAAACCTACGACGGCAAGCAAGGTCCGGTGGCGGCGCTGCAAGGCATCGACCTGGCGATCCAGCGCGGTGAAGTGTTCGGCATCATCGGCCGCAGCGGTGCCGGCAAGTCGTCGCTGATCCGCACCATCAACCGCCTCGAACAACCGACGTCGGGTCGAGTGCTGATCGATCAAGTCGACATCGGCGAGTTCGATGAAGACCGTTTGGTGGCGTTGCGTCGGCGCATCGGCATGATCTTTCAGCACTTCAATTTGATGTCGGCGAAGACGGTTTGGCAGAACGTCGAGTTGCCGCTGAAAGTCGCCGGTGTACCCAAGGAAAAGCGCGAGCAGAAGGTTCGTGAGCTGCTGGAACTGGTGGGCCTGCAAGGCAAACACAAGGCTTACCCGGCGCAACTGTCCGGCGGCCAGAAACAGCGCGTCGGCATCGCCCGCGCGCTGGTTCACGACCCGGCGATTCTGCTGTGCGACGAAGCCACTTCGGCACTGGACCCGGAGACCACGCAATCGATCCTCGGGCTGCTGCGCGAGATCAATCGGCGCCTGGGCCTGACGATTATTTTGATCACCCATGAGATGGCGGTGATCCGCGAAATCTGTGATCGCGTCGTGGTCCTTGAACATGGACGAATCGTTGAACAGGGGCCCGTCTGGGAAGTTTTTGGCAACCCGCAGCATGAGGTCAGCAAGACCTTGCTCGCGCCCTTGCAACACGCCCTGCCGCCAGAGCTGCATAGCCGCTTGCATCCGCAACCGCAGTCCTCTGAAGACGCGGTGGTACTGCGCCTGCAATTCACTGGAACGGCCCACGCCGAACCGGACCTTGCCGCACTGTTCGGTGCCCTCGGTGGCCGCGTGCGCTTGTTGCAGGGCGGCGTGGAACGGATTCAGGGGCACGCGCTTGGGCAACTGCTGCTGGCCGTGACGGGGTCGTCTCTGGGTGCCGAAGAATTGCGCCAACGCGCCGGCCACTGGGCGCAACAGGTAGAGGTGTTGGGTTATGTGGTTTGATCGCTTGCTGCAAGGCTTCATCGACACGTTTCTGATGGTCGGCGTGTCGTCGTTGATCGCACTGCTGGCGGGGATTCCGTTGGCGGTGATCCTGGTCACCAGTTCCAAGGGCGGCATCTACGAAGCCCCGGCGCTTAACCGCGCACTGGGTGCCTTCGTGAACCTGTTTCGCTCGATTCCGTTCCTGATTCTGATGGTTGCGTTGATTCCGTTTACCCGGTTGATCGTCGGTACCACGTATGGCGTGTGGGCGGCCGTGGTGCCGTTGACCATCGCTGCCACGCCATTCTTTGCACGCATCGCTGAAGTCAGCTTGCGCGAGGTCGATCACGGCTTGATCGAAGCGGCGCAGGCCATGGGGTGCCGACGTGGGCACATTGTCTGGCATGTGCTGCTGCCTGAAGCGTTGCCGGGGATTGTCGGGGGATTCACGATCACTCTGGTGACGATGATCAACTCATCGGCCATGGCCGGGGCGATTGGTGCGGGTGGATTGGGGGACATTGCCTATCGTTATGGGTATCAGCGCTTTGACAGCCAGATCATGCTGACGGTGATTGTGTTGCTGGTGGCGTTGGTGGCGGTGATCCAGTTGGGTGGGGATCGGTTGGCTCGGGGCTTGAACAAACGCTAGGGCGATATTTCGTACAAGAAAATCGGCAATTCTGAAGGCTCAATCCCTTTCCTTTGCAGGACGTTTCCTAGATTATTCCGCTCGCTTGCGCCTGCCAAACTCCGTGGTTAGTCTCGGTCCGTCACTGCTCATCAGTGATCGGGTTTAGTCGCCCGGATATAGTCAGGCGCACAGCGTCACCTTTTCTCAGGTGTTTTTTATTGTCTGAGATTTATGGTGGCTGTGCGCAGGGCACCCTCGGGTGCGCCGGTATTGCCTGGCGACCGGTCGACTAACCTGTGTGCAGCCGCCACCCCTGTTCGTTTAGTCGCGATATAGGTTGACTCCAACTAACGGTCAGGAGTTTTACCAATGGAAAGATCAGTTCCCGATCCACCCCCCGAAACCTCAACCGAAGACCCACTCAGGGATCGATCAGCGCTCTACCGCGCCATTGATTTCTACCTCACCGGCGATCAACCCTCCCCGCCCGATGAACTGCGGTTCTACAACGTCAGCAAAGACGTGAGCTTCGAAGACACCCAACTCTACGTCGCCGATCTGCTGCGCTGTGCCTCGGTCACGGCGTATCAATGTGGCGACCATCTCAAGGGCGCCGACCGTGCAATGGTGTTCTCGGTTTGGCATTTGCTGGAGATTGCCAAGGCGATGGTGGATCACTCCATCGAATGCCTGGGAATGAAAAAGGGTTGATGCAGTGAACGGCTGCGCAGCAGGCCCCAGGGCTGACTTGATGGCGTATATTCGGCGGACTTACATCACCTGCGCAGCCGACCATGAAACAGACTCCCGCCGACCTCGAGCAGATCACCGCCACCACCCTGGGCCATTACAACTCGGTGGCCGAAGGATTTCGTGAAGGCACCCGCGATCACGATGTCAGCCAGAACATCGACGCCCTATTGCGTCACATTCAGGGCGAACCGCCGTTCGACATTCTCGATTTTGGCTGTGGTCCCGGTCGTGACCTGCAGACCTTTACGCGCATGGGGCACACAGCGGTCGGTCTCGATGGCTCGGAGAAGTTCGCGCAGATGGCCCGGCAGGACAGTGGTTGCGAGGTCTGGCAGCAGGACTTTCTGAAACTGGATTTGCCGGACGAGTGCTTTGACGGGATTTTTGCCAATGCGGTGCTGTTTCACATCCCGCGCCAGGAGTTGCCTCGGGTGTTGAAGGAGCTACGCGGTGCGTTAAAGCCGGGGGGCGTGTTGTTCAGTTCCAATCCCCGTGGCGAGAACCAGGAAGGCTGGAACGGGCCACGCTATGGGGCGTATCACGATCTTCAGGCGTGGCAGCAGATGCTGACTGAAGCGGGGTTTGTGGAGCTGGAGCATTACTACCGGCCGGCGGGGCTGCCGCGGGAGCAGCAGCCCTGGTTGGCGAGTGTGTGGCGTCGCGCCGACTGATCGTTCCCACGCTCTGCGTGGGAATGCAGCCCGTGACGCTCTGCGTCACAGCCGCGGGGACGCAGAGCGTCCCGAGAGGCATTCCCACGCAGAGCGTGGGAACGATCACTACACGGCGTCTTTCTTCGGCTCGCGAATCTTGTACCAGGCCACATACAACGCCGGCAAAAACAGCAGCGTCAGCAAGGTGGCGACGATAATCCCGCCGATCATCGCGTAGGCCATCGGCCCCCAGAACACTTCCCGGGCAATCGGGATCATGCCCAGGCTCGCCGCCGCCGCGGTCAGCAGGATCGGTCGCCGGCGATGTTCGGTGGCTTCCACCACGGCATCCCAGGGTGAAGAACCTTCAGCCACGAACGCGTCGATCTGGGTCACCAGGATCACCGAGTTGCGGATGATGATGCCGATCAGCGCCAGAATGCCGAGGATCGCCACGAAGCCCATCGGTGTTCCGGTCGGCACCAGCGCCAGCACCACGCCAATCAAGCCCAGCGGCGCGACGCTGGCCACCAGGAACATCTTCTGCACGCTGTGCAGCTGAATCATCAGGAAGGTGGCCATCAGGAACACCATCAACGGCACGACCTTGTTGATCGGCCCTTGGGCCTTGGCGCTTTCCTCCACCGTACCGCCCGTGGCGACCTTGTACGCTGCCGGCAATGCGGCGGCGAATTTTTCGATGTCCGGCTTGAGCTGGGTCACCAGATCGGTTGGCTGGATATCACCGATCACCGCAGTCTTGATGGTGATCGTCGGTTTGCGGTCGCGCCGCCACACCAGCGGTTGCTCGAGTTCGTAGCGCACGGAGGCAAACGCCAGCAGCGGAATCGAGGTGCCGCCCGGCGTGACGATCTGCAGGTTCTGCAGGGTATCCGGTGAACCTCGCTCGGCGTCCACGGCGCGGCCGACCACGTTGATCAGGTAGATGTCGTCGTCGACCTGGGTCACCGTCGAGCCGCTGACGATGCTGTTCATCAGGTTCGCCACGTCTTCAGACGACAATCCAAGCTGCCGCGCCTTGTCCTGGGCGATGTCGATGCGCAGCACCTTGCCTGGCTCATTCCAGTCGAAAATGATTTCGCCGATGTGCGGGTTCTTGTCCAGTTGGCTGGCCAGGTCGATGGCGTGCTTGCGCACCTGGTCAATGGCCGGGCCGCTGACGCGGTACTGGATCGGCCGCCCCACGGGTGGGCCCACCTCCAGCGCTTGGACGAAACTGCCGATGCCGACGAAATCTTTGCGCAGGCGTTCGCGCAGGCGATCACTGAGGGCCGCGCGCGTCTCGAAGTCTTTACTCACAATCACGAGCTGTGCGTAGTAAGGGTTCTGCAGTTGCTGGTCGAGGGGCAGGTAGAAACGAATCGCGCCCTGGCCGATGTAGGTACTCCAGCGCACGATGTCGGGGTCGCCCTTGAGCGTCGCTTCGAGCTTGTCCACGGCTTTGCGGGTTTCAGCGATGGAGGCGTTTTGCGGCAGGTTCAGATCCACGAGGATTTCCGGGCGATCCGAAGCCGGGAAGAACTGGTTCTGCACAAAGCGCATGCCGACTACCGACAACCCGAACAGCAGCACCGTAATGCCGATCGCCCACCAGCGGTTGCGCATGCACCACAGCAGGCCGCCATTGAAGGCCCGCCCCAAACGCCCTGGCTCGGCCGCGTGCGGCTTCACATTGGCGCTGAGGATGTGCACGCCGATCACCGGGGCGAACAGCACCGCCACCACCCATGAGACCATCATGGCCACGGCAATCACCGCAAAAAGGGTGAAGGTGTATTCACCGGCCGAACTGCCATTGAGGCCAATGGGTACGAAACCCGCCACCGTCACCAGGGTACCGGTGAGCATCGGGAAGGCGGTCGAGGTGTAGGCAAAGGTCGCGGCCTGCTCCTTGGTATCGCCCAATTCCAGGCGCGAGACCATCATCTCGACAGTGATCATCGCGTCATCCACCAGCAGGCCCAGCGCGATGATCAGCGCACCGAGGGAAATCCGCTGCATGGTGATGCCGCTGTATTCCATGAACACAAACACCATCGCCAGCACCAGCGGGATCGAGCACGCCACCACCAGCCCGGCCCGTACGCCGAGGCTGATGAAGCTGACCACCAACACGATCACCACGGCTTCGAACAACGCACTGGTAAAACCGCCAACGGCCTCTTCCACCACGACAGCCTGGTCCGACACGTTGTGCACGCCGACGCCCACCGGCAGATTGGCCGTCAGCTCGCTGATGCGCTGGTGCAGGGCCTTGCCGAAGTCCTGGATGTTGCCACCCGTTTGCATGGCAATGGCCAGGCCGATGGCTTGCTGGCCATTGAAGCGAAACTCCGGGGTCGACGGGTCGACATAACCACGGCGAATGTCAGCAATGTCGGCCAGCCGATAGAAGCGGTCATTGAGCCGCAAGTTGACGTTGGCCAGATCCTTCTCGGAAATGAACTGCCCGGACGTGCGCACGGAGATCCGCTCGGGACCGGCTTCGATCACCCCGGCCGGGGTCACCGCGTTCTGGGTCTGCAGGCTCTGCACCACCTGGGCTTGATCGATACCCAGCGCCGCCAGTTTGCGTGTCGAGAAATTCAGGTAGAGCACTTCGTCCTGTTGGCCGACCATCTCGATCTTGCCCAACCCCGGCACACCACGGATATCGGCGCGCGCCTGCTCGACGTAGTCGCGCAACTGGCGCAACGACAGGCCGTCGGCGGTAAAGGCGTAGATCGAGCCGAACACGTCACCGAACTCGTCGTTGAACGACGGACCCTGAATGCCCTGGGGAAACGAGTAGCGAATGTCGCCGATCTTCTTGCGTACCTGGTACCAGATTTGCGGAATGTCCTCGGCCTTGGTGGTGTCGCGCAAGTACACATAGACCGTTGATTCGCCGGGGCGGGTGTAACTTTTCACGTAGTGGAGAGAATCAAGCTCTTCGAGTTTTTTCTCGATACGGTCGGTGACCTGCTTGAGGGTTTCTTCCTGGGTCGCACCGGGCCAGCGGGTCTGGATCACCATGGTCTTGATGGTGAACGACGGGTCTTCCTCGCGCCCCAGGTTCAGGTACGAGAACACGCCCATCAATAACGCGACGAACATCAAATACCAGACGAACGACTGATGCTTGAGGGCCCATTCGGATAAGTTGAAACTCCCTTTCATTGTGGGCTGCCCTCGTCGACTTTCACTTTTTGCCCCGGCTTGAGGCTGTTCACACCGGCACTGACGACTCGCTCGCCGGCCTTGATATTGTCAGCCAACACCACAGTGCTGTCCGTGCGGCTGACGATGCTGACATCTCGCGGGGACACCGTTTGCGTCTGCGCATCGATGACCCAGACGCGGCTTTTGCCGTCGACCTCCTGCAATGCGCTCAGGGGCAGTTCGATGCGCGGTTTGACCGCGCTACTCAAGGTCACGCTGATCGCCGTCCCGAGGCGAAACGCGGGCGGTGTCTCGGCCAGCGTCAGACGCGCGCGCCGGGTGCGGGTCGCACTTTCGGCCTGGGGTTCGATTTCACGCACAATGGCCGTGGTGGCAATGCTCGGGTTCAGTTGCGAGGCGACTTGAAACACCACGTCGGCGGGCAACTGATCGACCAGGGTGTCGGGCAGGTCGATCACCGCTTCCTTGATGTCCGGCTGCGCCAGGGTGACCACTTGCTGACCCGCGGTGACAACCTGTCCGGCTTCGGCACTCCACGCCGTGACCACCGCCTTGTGATCGGCGCGCAACTCAACATAGTTGAGCTGGTCCCTGGCCTGGCTGACCGCGGCCTTGGCCTGATCGAGCGAGGCCTGGGTGGTTTTCAGGTCGGTGATTGCACTGTCGAGTTGCGCCTGTGAGCCCACCCCGCGATCGAACAATTGCTGCTGTCGCCGAGCGCTGGCCTGGGCATTGATGAGTTGCGCCTGGATACTCGCCAGGTCGCCCTCGGCCGAACGCAACTGGTTCTGCTGGTCGGTGGGATCGAGCGTGGCGAGCAAGGCACCCTTGTCGACTTCGGCACCGACATCGACGCTGCGACTGGCAATGCGCCCCGGCACACGGAAGCCGATGTTGCTTTCATAACGGGCCTGAATGTTGCCGGCGAAACGCCCGAGATTTTCCTCGTCCAGGGCCTTCACCTTGATGGACAGCACCGGGCGCACCGGTTCCGGGGCGGGTTCTTCTTTCGAGCAGGCCAGCAGCATCACACCGGCGAACACCAGTAACAGACGCTTCATGGCTGCCCCCCCGCGGACAAGTCCTTGTAGGTGTTTTCGGCAATTTCCACCTTCACACCGGGGTGCAGCAACTGGCCGCCGGCGATGACGACTTTTTCACCGCCGGTCAGCCCGGCGCTGATGATGACTTTACCGGTCAGGTAGCGGCCAACCTTGACGTTGTGCAATTGCGCCTTGCCCTCGCCATCCACCAGCCACACCGCCGGCTCGCTGATGTTTTTGGTCAACGCCGACCACGGCAGCTCCACGGCGGATTTGCCCCGGGTATTGGCGGTGGCACTCACCACCGAACCCAACTGCATCCCTGGCGGCAAGGCGTCGAGGGTGACTTTGACCTGCACCGTACCCGTTTGCTCGGAGACGGCCGGGGTGACTTCGCGTACGGTCCCGGTGGTTTTGATCGCCGGATTATCCAGCAGGCTGACCACCACCGCTCTATTCGACGGCGGCTCGGCCAGCAGCGATTCGTAGACGTTGAACACCGCATCCCGCTCCCCGTCCCGGGCCAGGCTGAAAATCGGTACCGTGGCCTGCACCACCTGGCCCACCTCGGCCTGCCGCGCCGTGATCACACCCGGCGCGTCGGCGATCAACGCGGTGTAGCTCAATTGTTCACGGGCGTTGGCCAGTTGCGCCTGGGCTGCCGCCAGCGAACTTTGGGTGCTGCGCAAGGCAGCCTGGGCGGAATCGTATTCGCTTTGGCTGGTGTAGCCCTTGGGCAACAGCTTTTGCTGGCGCACGAAGGCCGCGGCGTTCTGAGTGACCTTGGCCTGCTCGGCGACGACCTGGGCCTGGGCCGAATCCACGTTGGTCTGCAGGTCCTTGGGGTCGAGCCTGGCGAGCACCTGCTTGGCCGAAACCCGGTCACCGACATCCACCGTACGCTGGATGATCTTGCCCCCGACGCGGAACGACAGCTCGGTCTGCACCCGGGCCTGGACATCACCGGTCAACGTGATGTTGACGGCGTAGTCGGCCAGTTTGACCTCTTGCACGAAAACCCGGGGCCGGTCCTTCTCGACCGGTTTTTCTTCGTCGCAAGCGCTCAGCAAGGCCAACAGGCTCAGGCCAAGCGCTATTTTCAATCCGGGACCAGCCATGCAGACTCCTTTGCGTTGTACGGGTGCGCGTGACGAATACGACTGTGAGCTTAGAACAGGGTTGCAAGGGTGCACTCGATAGCGGCAAAAAACCGCAGGCATTGTGGCAATACCTGCGGCGATAGAGTCATGACGTGAAAAAGTACTTGCTTGTACGCTACAGGGAGTGGCGACGATATTTTCCGTCGGCTCCACGGATTTCATTGTTTATTTGAGTCACGTCTGGAAAGAGAAAGCTCGGTCGCGTACCGGGTCTGGTCGTATTTACAGAATCAGGTGAAGTCGGCGGTGTCTCACCCGTTGTCGGTACAGGCTTGTGACGCCCGACAAAATCCTTCAACGAAGGAATGGTCTTGGGATCACGTGCCGCCCAGCCTGAACCCACTCTTGCAGTAACCGTCAGCGCGGCCAGGCCGGCCAAAACAAATCCCACTGTTTTCGCGGCCTCAGAGTCCCCGGTAATGCCCGCGATAGCGCCAACCCCCCCCCGTCAAAGACGAAAGCATCACCAAGACTCCGACACCGGTACCACCTGCAGCACCGACGGCTTGTTTGAGCGGCAGCTCTCCGACCGCGCCCCATTGCATGGCATCCTTTGCCAATTTGTAGGGGACGGCAGGCATCTGCATAATTCGCGTGCCAATAACGTTGAGCACGCTGGTAACAAGCCTGGCAATCTGACCCGTCGGATCACTGAAGTTCACCGGATCCCCCAGACAATACGCATAGGGATTCAACCCACCCCGACCAAACGGACTCAAGCGGTCCGGGCTGTTGAAACGCATCAGCACCGGATTGAACGCCCGGTGTCCATTGCCCAGCAAATAGTGGCCAGTGACTGGATCGACCGCTTCGCCAGCAAACCCCAGGAGGCTGCCCAGCCCGCTTTCGACCCGGCGATGACCGTAGGGTGTATAAGCCTGACGCACATCCCCA
This sequence comes from Pseudomonas sp. LBUM1649, assembly GCF_059716155.1. Taxonomy (NCBI): domain Bacteria; kingdom Pseudomonadati; phylum Pseudomonadota; class Gammaproteobacteria; order Pseudomonadales; family Pseudomonadaceae; genus Pseudomonas; species Pseudomonas sp. LBUM1649. Next base: position 232,915 of record NZ_CP166807.1, on the reverse strand, counting down.
CCTGGCTCGATAACCTGCAAGACAGAACGTTGTTGATCGTTAGCCAGCAAGCCACTTCTGACGTCATTACCCTGGCGAGCTTGAAGCGCCAGCAATTGCTTGCCGTGCTGGAACACGCTCTGACTGGACTGCCCCTGAAGCTCGGTAACCAGATGCTCACGTTCGTAAAACCGTTGGCGCTTTTCCCCGCCGACAGGCTCAATTGCTACCAGCAAATCCAATGCGTCATACCGATACAAACAATCTTTTGATGTATTCATCAATATAACCTCGCGAAGTCATTACTTTGCCCTAGCGAGGCGGCTCAGCGCACCTAGCAGAACTACTAGGTAGTTGACGTTTGCTGCCACCGCTCAAGACCGCTATGTTCTCTGCGCCGTCACAATGATCAGTGAGAAGTTCATGCTTAAAACCCTCGCGGTGGCCAACTACCGCTCGATCAACAAATTGGTCATCCCGTTGGGTCGGCTGAACCTGATTACAGGCCCTAATGGCAGTGGCAAATCCAATCTCTACCGTGCATTGCGCCTGCTGGCGGAAACCGCTCAGGGTGGCGTGGTCAATGCATTGGCTCGAGAGGGTGGACTCCATTCGACCTTCTGGGCCGGCCCGGAAACCATCACCCGGCGCATGCGCAATGGCGAAGTTCCCATCGAGGCGACGGTGCGGCACGGTGTGAAGCGTTTGCGGTTGGGATTTTCCGGGGAAGATTTCGGCTACTCGATCAGCCTGGGGCTACCCGACTCCAACGGTCATTTCATGCTCGCTGGGCACCCTTTACCCATTCCGTCACGTTTCAGCCTCGACCCGCAAATAAAGCGCGAGTGTCTGTGGGCCGGGCCGTTCTATCGTCCAGCGAGCCTGCTGGTGGATCGCGACGGCCCGTTGATCCGCACTCGGGCCAACCGCAGTTGGGACGTGCTGGCGCAACACACACCGAATTTCGACAGCCTGTTCGATCAGGTCGGCAGCCTGCGTACCTCGCCGGAGGTGCTGGAGACGCGCGAGTTCATCCGCCGCTGGCGCTTCTACGATCACTTTCGCAGCGACGCCGACGCACCGGTGCGTCAGCCACAACTGGGCACCCGCACCCCGGTGCTGCACCACGACGGTAGAGATCTGGCGGCGGCGTTACAGACCATTATCGAAATCGGCGACCCCGAGGCATTGCGGGGCGCGATCAGCGACGCATTTCCCGGTGCCCGGCTGCACATCGAACCGTTGGCCGGCGGTCGCTTTGCTATCGAGTTTTATCAGGAAGGACTGTTGCGGCCGTTGTCAGCGGCGGAGTTGTCGGACGGGACGCTGCGTTATTTGCTGCTGGTGGCGGCGTTACTGACGCCCAGGCCACCGACGTTGATGGTGCTGAACGAACCTGAAACCAGCCTGCATCCGGACCTGTTGCCGGCGTTGGCGCGCTTGATTATCCGGGCGTCTGAGCAGTGTCAGGTGTGGGTGGTGTCCCACGCGCGGCGGTTGATTTCGGCGTTGCAGGAAGACCCGGAATGCAACTGCATCGTGCTGGAGAAAAGCCTGGGCCAGACCGGGATTGTCGGGCAGCGGATGCTGGATGAGCCGGCGTGGTATTGGCCGGATTAGGTGGCGCCTGAGAAATCCAATCGCTGGCAAGCCAGCTCCCACAGTGATCTCCAGTGGACACAGAATTTGCGTCTACTCCGAAACCTGTGGGAGCGAGCTTGCTCGCGATGACGACCGCACGAGCGCCGCAAAGGTCAGAGAATCACCCCTGCCATTTCCCGCCCTCGACAATCACGCTCTCAGGCTTGGTTTCATCGCTCAGTTCTTTACGCACATATTGATCGTAAAGCTTGAGCAGATACTTCTCTTCACCCAGCTTCGCCAACTCGGCATTCACCCAGTCGCGCAGTTCGATGTTGCCCTTCTTCACCGCCGGCGCAATCGGCGCTTCGGCGCCCAGGGTCTGGCTGAGCACGCGGTAGCCGGGGTTCTGCTTGGCCCAGCTGAACAGCACCAGATTGTCTTGCGCATAGGCATCACCGCGACCGTTGGCCAGGGCTTGCAGGGACTCGGAGTTTTTCTCGAACTTCAGCAGTTTCCAGTCCGGATGGTTCTTGGTCAGCCAGATGTCGGCGGTGGTGCCGGTGGTGACGATGGTGGTACGGGTCGCCAGATCATCGAGGTTTTTCACCGCGCTGTCCTGAGGCACCAAGGCCTGCACGGCGACCTTGAGGTTGGGGTTGGTGAATTCCACCGCTTCCTTGCGCTCCGGGGTGACCGTCATGTTGGCCAGAATCAGATCGACCTTGTCACTTTGCAGAAACGGAATGCGGCTCGCCGGTTCCACGGCAACGAACTCGACCTTGTTCTCGTCGCCCAGCAGATCCTTGGCGAATTGGCGGCCGATGTCGGTATCGAAACCGACGTAGCGTCCGGCTTCATTGACGAAACCGAACGGCGGCTTGTCGGTGAAGACACCCACGATCAGTTTATCCCGCGCCTTGATCTTTTCCAGATAGCTGGCCGGCGCAGTGGATTCGCTGAAGACTTTAGGTTTCGGTGGCTCTTCGGTTTTATTGCAGCCGGCCAGCAGCGCAAGACCCAGCAGTGGCAGAAGCAAGAGTGAAGACTTGGCAGTTTTCATGGCAGTTCCAGTTCCTTTGTTTGAGTCGTTTTGGGTAGTGCGGCGACGTAGGAGAACTTCTCCAGGAACTGCTGCGCTCGTGCGGTTTGCGGGTTCGTAAAGAAAATCTCGGGAGGTTTCTGCTCAAGGATTCGCCCGGCATCCATGAACACGATTCGATCTGCCACGGCGCGGGCGAAGGCCATTTCGTGGGTGACGATCAGCAGGGTCATGCCCTCGCGGGCCAGGCCCTGGATGACTTCCAGCACTTCCTTGACCATTTCCGGGTCGAGGGCAGCGGTGACTTCGTCGAAGAGCATGACCTTGGGGTTCATGCACAGCGAACGGACGATGGCGATGCGTTGTTGCTGACCGCCGGAGAGCTGGCGTGGGAAGGCGTCACGCTTGTTCAGCAGGCCTACGCGCGCCAGCAAGGCTTCGGCCTGATCGCGAGCTTCGCGGCGGTCGCGTTTCTGCACCTTCACCGGGCCGAGCAGCAGGTTGTCGAGCACGCTCATGTGCGGGAACAGGTGATAACTCTGGAACACCATGCCGATCTGCTGCCGCACTTCGCGCCAGTCGGTGCCCTTGTCCAGCAACTCGCGACCAGCAAAATCCAGGCTGCCGCTGTGGGCGACTTCCAGCCCGTTGAGGCAGCGCAGCAAGGTGCTTTTACCGCAGCCGCTGGGGCCGAGGATGACGATCACCTCGCCCGACTTCACACGCAGGTCGATGCCATTGAGCACCTGCTGCTCGCCAAAAAACTTGTTGAAACCCTTGAACTCGATCAATGCGCTCATGCTTGCGTCCAGCGCCGTTCCAGCACGCGCGAGGCGGCCGAGAGCGGGTAGCAAATGAAAAAGAAAAACAGGAAAAGCGCGCCGTAGATCAGCACCGATTCGTAGGTGCGTTCGATGATCTGCTGGCCGACTTTGATCACGTCCACCACACCGATGAGCACCGCCAGGGAGCTGGTCTTGATGATGCGCGTGTAGACGTTGATGGTCGGTGGCGTCATGCGTTTCAACGCTTGTGGCAACAGCACGTAGCCGTAGAGTTGCGGGGCGTCCAGGCCAATGGATAATCCGGCTTCACGCTGACCGCGCGGCAACGAATGCAACGCACCGCGCACCACTTCGCCGACCTCACTGGCGCCCCACAACGACAACACCATCACCGCGCACCAGAAGCTCGGAATGCTCAGGCCGAAAAAAATCGGCAGGCCGAAGAACAACAAGTAGAGCCAGACCAGCACCGGGATCGCCCGGAACAGCTCCAGATAGACGCGCAGGATCGCGTTCAGCCACGTCACATTCAACGAGCGCAGCACGCCATAAAGCACGCCGCCTACGGTGCTGATGGCGATGCTCAGGAAGGAAATCGACAGGGTTTGCGCCGCGCCCTTGCCCAGTTGCGGCAACGACACCCACAACAACTCAAGACCCGAACTGGCCATGCTGGAGCCTCCTTTCCAGACGGCTGAGCAACAGCGACAGCGGCAAGAACAGCAGCACGCAAATCAGCGTCAGCACGGCAAGCATTTCGTAGGTTTTGTAGTAAAGCGCGATGTAGCTCTTGGTGGTGTAGAGAATCTCCGGCACCGCCACCGCCGAGACCACTGTGGTTTCCTTAAGCAGGAAAATGAAGTTGGCGAACAGCGAAGGCAGGCTGAGGATGCCGGCTTGCGGCAGGATCACGTAGCGCAGCAGTTGCCCGTGGGACAGGCCGATGGAGCGGCCGGACTCGAGCTGCGCCGGGGGCACCGCATCCACGCCGGCACGCAGGACTTCGGTGAGGTAGGCACCGCCGAGGAAGGTCATGGTGATGATCGCCGCAGCGAAACCCGAAACCTTTATGCCCAAGGCCGGCAAGGCGAAATAGACGAAGAACAGTTGAATCAGCAAGGGTGTGTTGCGCGCCAGTTCGACATACAGGCCAACCAGGCGCTGCAAGTAAGGCGTGCGAAACACCAGAATCATCGCGTTGATCAGCGCTACCAGCAACGAGGTGCCGATGGCAATAAATCCGACCTGCAGCGTCACGCCCACAGCCTTTAGAAACGCCGGCAGGGTGCTGAGGATAAATGTGTAATCGAAGTTCATGGAACATCCTGGACGCCGCTCGGTAAGCGACGGTGGTGCAGTCCGCGGGCCATGGATAACAGCCCGGCAAGCACCAACTTTAAAGGTATTAAAATTAGAATTTAAATACCGTTAAAGCATATAGATATCACGCAAAAAACTATTCGTGGGCACGATCACGCAAAAACGCCGACGCTGTATCAGCCGTCGGCGTTGGCAACCTTGAAGGGGTTTAGCTTGCGAATCAGAACGCTGGCAGAACCGCGCCGCTGTACTTCTTCTCGATGAATGCTTTCACTTCCGGGCTGGTCAATGCCTTGGCCAGTTTCTGGATCGCGACGCTGTCCTTGTTATCAGGACGGGCAACCAGGAAGTTTACGTAAGGCGAATCGGCACCTTCGATCACCAGTGCGTCTTTAGCCGGGTTCAGACCCGCTTCCAGCGCGTAGTTGGTGTTGATCATGTCCAGGTCAACCTGATCCAGCACACGCGGCAACATCGCGGACTCAAGCTCCTTGAACTTGAAATTGTGCGGGTTCTTGGCGATGTCCTTCGGGGTGGCCAGGGCGTTTTTCGGGTCTTTCAACTCGATCAGGCCAGCCTTCTGCAGCAGGATCAGGGCACGGCCGCTGTTGCTGCCTTCGTTAGGAATGGCAATGGTAGCGCCATCTTTCAGCTCGGCCAGAGTTTTGACTTTCTTCGAGTAGCCGCCGAACGGTTCGACGTGAACGCCAATCACGGTTTCCAGGTGAGTGCCTTTGCCTTCGTTGAAGCTTTTCAGGTACGGCAGGGTCTGGAAGTAGTTGGCGTCCAGACGCTTCTGGTCGACCTGCACGTTCGGCTGAACGTAGTCGGTGAAGACTTTGATTTCCAGGTCCACGCCTTCTTTGGCGAGGGTTGGCTTGATCAGTTCAAGAATCTCGGCGTGTGGAATCGGGGTTGCCGCAACCACCAGTTTCTCGCCAGCCTGGGCCAGGCCCGCAGTCAGGGCAGCCGCCAGTGCGGTGAACAACAGAACCTTTTTCATGCAGTGTCCTTATCGAAAATCACGGTCGCTAGTGGCGACGGCTAGATATTTAAGTGCAAGCGAAGTGCTATCGCTGGCGTGACGCGGACAATACCGGGATTTTTTATTCCCGAACAATATCTTTTATTCACTTTCATATTCCATTTTGTTCATAAAGCTGTAGGAGCGAGCATGCTCGCGATGGTCGTGAACGATAACGCGTGTAACCAGATGGCAAGCGGCTACCTCGGGTTTTTCGCGAGCAGGCTCGCTCCTACAGGAGGCCCGCATCCTTAAGTATCTGTTTCAACGCGTCTTTTTCGGCATCGGAAGCGTTGCCCAAAATCCGCTTGAGCTGCTGCCCGATTTGCCCCAGACCCACTTCAGGCAAATTCAAATGCTCCGGCAAAATCTCATCACCGGTACTCACCAACAGCGCAAAGTGAATGACGTTTTCCAGCTCCCGGGTATTGCCCGGCCAGCGGTGTCGCTCCAGCACCGCTTGCGCGGCCTCGCTGATCAGCGGCACTGGCAAATCGAGGCGCTGGCTGTAGATACCGAGGAAGTATTCGGCCAGCGACAGGATGTCGCCCACCCGCTCGCGCAGTGCCGGCAGTTCGAGCTGGCCCTCACTGAGGTAGTGGTAGAGCCGCTCATGGAATTTACCGGCGGCCACGGCTTGGGCCAGGTCGATGCTGGTGGCGGCCACCAGACGCACGTCCACCGGGCTCGGTTGATGCGCACCGACGCGGGTCACTTCGTGGTTTTCCAGGGCGGCGAGCAGTTTGATCTGGATCGGCAGCGGCAGATCGCCGATTTCATCCAGGTACAGCGTGCCGCCGTTGGCCGAACCGAACCAACCGGCGCGACTGCTGGCAGAACCGCTGTAACTGCCGGCGGCATAGCCGAACAATTCAGCGTCGGCGTAGGTTGGGCTGATCGCCCCGCAATTGACCGAGACGAACAATCCGCCGCGATCACTGGCGCGATGGATGTGCCGGGCCAGCAGCTCCTTGCCACTGCCGGTTTCACCACGGATCAGCACCGAGATCGAGCGCGGCGCCAGCTGTTCCAGCTCCTGGCGCAATTGCCGCGAGCGCGGGTCGACGAATACCAGCGCCTTGGCGCGGATGCTCAGGGGACTTTTTTCAGCGTCGGGAAAGGTCAGCAGCGGCTGACCGAAGGTTTCAAAGCTCATGGCAGACTCCCGCCCAAAACCGCCAAAGGACGGGGGCGTTGAAAAAAACAAAAGGTTCAGGCTCGGCGCAGGGCGTGATGTTCCATGCGGTTTTGCAGACGATAGAGATAGGCAAAACCCTGCTCCCAACGCTGATGACCCGACTTCACATTGATGTGCCCGGCACCCGCCAGGATCCCCGCTTCCGCGCCCCAGTTACGCGCCAGCTCCAGAGCCCGCGGCGCGCTGACGGCGGCGTCGTTGTCGGAGCTGACGACCTGGCTGGGAAACGGCAACAGATCGGTTGGAATCGGTGCGAAATTGCGCAGGGCCGGCACGCAGGCCGGGCGCTCGACGTCCGCCGGCGCGACCAGCAAGGCGCCACGTACCTGACGCAGAAACTGTACAGGCGCGGAAGCCGCCCAATGCGCGACGGTGATGCAGCCAAGGCTATGGGCGATCAGGATGACGGGGGTACTGTCGGCGGCAATGGCCTCGGCCAGTGCCGCCACCCAGTCTTCACGACGCGGCGTCAGCCAGTCGGCCTGCTCCACCCGTGCGCTGTTCGGCAAGCTGTTCTGCCAATGGCTTTGCCAATGATCGTCTGGCGATCCTTGCCAGCCCGGCACAATCAGATAGCGAATTGATTCGTTGCGCATGGGGGGAGCTCTCCTGCTGCGTGTCTGTTCCTGATCGAGTATAGGGACGGGATATATATTCGTTAAGGAATAAGAAGCTATTTATTAATACTCATATCGAATATACAACACAGGTTTGCCTGATCGTTCCCACGCTCTGCGTGGGAATGCAGCCCGGGACGCTCCGCGTCCCTGCCGAAGCGGACGCGGAGCGTCCATAGAGGCATTCCTTTGCTGCGCGTGGGAACGATCTTTGTGTGAAGCAGAGGAATAAAAAAAGGGCCGCACCCTGCCAAGGAGACGGCCCCGGAAAATCGAAAAACTGTCAGCGCGCGGTGATCACCGACAATTTGGTAATCCCTGCCCGCTCGATCGACGCCATGGCCCGTGCCACTTCGCCATAATTCACCCCGTCGTCCGCCTGCAATTGCACCCGCACTTCGGGGTCCTTGGCCTTGGCCGCCTGGAGCTTGAACTCCAGCAAACCGGGCTGGATTTCATCCTTGTTGATAAACAGCTTGCCCGCCCCGTCGATGCTCACCACCAGCGGGTCCTTCTGCTCCACCGGCGCCACGGCTTCGGTCTTGGGCAGGTTGATCGGGATCGCGTTGGTCAGCAGCGGTGCGGTGACAATGAACACCACCAGCAGCACCAGCATCACGTCCACCAACGGTGTCACGTTGATCTCGCTCAGCACCTCATCGCTGTCTTGCGTGGAGAAGGCCATATCAGGATGCCTCCTTCACTTTTTGTGCATTACCCGAGGTCGCAACTTTATGCGCCGTCGGGTGGATCAACACGCGGAACGAACTCTTCTGCGCCAGGCTGTAGAAGTCGTGGGCGAAGTCGTCCAGGTCCGCCGCCGTCAGCTTCAAGCGACGCAAAAAGTAGTTGTAAACCAGTACCGCCGGCACCGCGACGGCGATCCCCACACCGGTGGCAACCAACGCGGCACCGATGGGTCCGGCGACTGTTTCCAGGCTCGCCGAGCCCGCTGCGCTAATGCCCTTCAACGCCTCCATGATTCCCCACACCGTGCCGAACAAACCAATGAACGGCGACGTGCTACCAATACTCGCGACCACTGCCAGCCCGGTTTCCAGCGAACGGCGTTCGCGCACGATCTGCTGACGCAATGCCCGTTCAAGACAATCCTGATGATTGATCGCCTGGCTTAAATCCGCCGCCTGTGGCGCCTCGCCCACCTGAATCGCCGCATAACCAGCCTGGGCCACCCGCGCCGCAGCGCCGGGTTGGGTTTCGGCCAACTCTGCCGCCGAATCCAGACTCGAAGCGGCCCAAAACCGCTTATGAAATTTTCGGTCCTGGGCTTTCAGGCGACCGAACTGCACGCCCTTGAGCAACGCCAGCCCCCAAGTGGCAACAGAAAAAACCACCAGCAGCCAGATCACCGCGCTTTCAATGGATTGGAGTGGAGAGGCCAATAACGTCATGGTGAATTCCTCGTGTAAAGGTTTCGCGCTAAATAGGTGTCGGTTTAATGAATCTTGAAATCAATGGGCACGCTGACCCAGCCGTCCTGAGCCACATCACCCTGCTTGGCGGGCACGAAACTCCAGCGTTTCACGGCGCTTAATGCCGCCTCGTCGAGGGCCTCGCGGCCGCTGCTTTTCTGAATCTGGATCTCGCCGGGCTTGCCGTTAGCGAGAACATGTACACGTAACAACACCGTGCCTTCCCAACCGCGACGCTGGGCCAGCGACGGGTATTCCGGCGCCGGGTTATTCAGGTACGCGGCGTTGGCCGAGGCTGGCGTAACCGGCGCAGGCGCGGGCGGAGCAGGTGGCGCCGGAGCCGCGACCGGAGCAGCCGGTTGTGGTGGCGCGGGCGGTTGCTCGACTGCTTTGGGCGCAGGTTTGGGCACCGGTTTAGCGATCGGCTTTGGCTTGGGAATCGGTTTTGGCGGCGCCGGTTTTGCGGCCAATTCGTCCACCACGGGCGGGGGAGGCTCGACCACAGGTGGTGGTGGCGGAGGTGGCGGTGTTTCGACCACTGGCGGCGCCGGGCGCGAAAACTCGATTGTCATCGGCGGAATTTCCGGCGGCACGATCGGCAACTCTTTGGTCGGCTGCTGATTGACCCAGTAGATCACCGCGCCATGCACCAGCAACGCCAGCACACCGAGCAGGATCGCTTCGCGTCGGCTCAGGATGCCCTTGGGCGCACGCTGCAAACGCAGCTGGCCCAAGGGCACGCGGTGTACCCGCCCGAGGTCGACCAACTCGCCACCTGGCGCCTGGCGCCAAAGCACCTCGTGTGCGCCGGCGGCGGTCTGGACATTGCCCATTGATTTACTCCCTGCGGTCTCTTTGCGAATTACCCGATACGCCGAACCCGTCATCCCCCGAACGACGTATCGATGGGTTAATCATTGAGTTAGACGCTTATCTCTGAAAGTAATCTTTAACGTTAAACCTAGATCTAAAACGAATATCAAAAACGTTCGATTCGCTGCAGGCCTTGTCCCGTAAGGGCTCCGGCCTGGTAACCGAAAACACATGCTTTTGAGGCATCGAAAATATTCCCCCAAGGCATGGTTTTCGGCGCAATCGCCGCGCTATCAGAAGTCGTATCGACCGGTCACACCCAGGGTCCGTGGTGTCCCGAGCAAGCCTTCGTAACCGCCATTGGCGCCGGTCCAGAGGGTGGTGTAATAGGTTTTGTCGAAGGCGTTCTTCAGCCACAGCGAGACGTCCCACTGCCCCTGCTTGAAGTCGCCGCGCAGGCCGGTGGACAGGTTGACCACGGCGTAGCTCGGGATCTGGCCGAAGTCGGAATCCTCCACCGTGCCCACCGCTTTGGAGCGGAACGCGTAGCTGGCGGTGACGTACTCTTCGAAGCCGTTACTCAGGTTCCATTTGTATTCACCGTTGGCGTTGCCGATCCATTTCGAAGCACCGACCACCTGATGGCCGCTGAGATCGCAAGAGGCAGGAGCGCCCGGCGCCAGGCTGACTTCCGGTGGGCACGGCGCATCTTTGTAGGAGAGGTAGCTGACGTCGTTGTAGGAGCCGTTGATGTTCAGCGTCAGGCCTCGCAACGGGACCAGCGTACTGTCGAATTCCACGCCACGGGAGCGCACGGAACCTGCGTTGGTCAGGTATTGCACGCGGTTGACGTCGTCGTAGGCGTTGGTTTGATAGCCGTTGACCTGGGTCCAGAACACGTTGGCGTTGAGCTGCAGGCGACGGTCCCAGAGTGTGCTCTTGAAACCGAGTTCGGCGTTGTTGGCGCGTTCGGTGCCGATCAGCAGCGAGTCGGCGCCGGCAACTGGGGCCGTGCCGACGGCCAGGTTGACCCCACCGGATTTCTCGCCGTGGGACAGCGTGGCGTAGCCGAGCAGGTTCTCAGTGAAGTGATAGCTGAGGTTCAGCAGACCCGAAGGGCTGGAGCTGTATTGATTCAAATCACCGGAGTCGTAAGCCCCGGCGCGACCTTGTCTTACCGCCGCTGCCGCCCCGGCCACCGCCGCACCACCCACTGGCGCGTTGCGGTTGACCCAGGCGCTTTTCTCTTCATAAGTGCCACGCACACCGGCGGTGAAGTCCAGCCGTTCGGTGAGGTGCCAGGTGCCTTGGGCAAACAGGGCGAAGCTGTCGGTTTCGATGTGGCCTTTGCCGATGCTGGTAACGTTGGCCAGTGCGCCCGCGGGAGTACCGTTCCAGATGTCCGCTTGCGGGCCGTAAAAGGAGAACGATTTGTTGTCCAGGTCGGAGCCGAAGTAATAGGCGCCGAGCACGTAATCGAAGAATCCGCCGGTGGGCGACGCCAGTCGAAACTCCTGGGAGTACTGCTTATCCTCGACCGAAACGCCAGCGTTGTAGAAGGCGGATACGTTCAGGCCGTCATCATTGCGCGGGGTGAAATTCCACCAGCGGTAGGAACTGATCGACGTCAGAGTGAAGTCACTCGGCAGCGTCCAATTGGCCTCGACCGACGTACCGCCCTGGTGCACGGTGACGTGCTGTTCATTGTTCAGGTTGACCTTGCGATGCGTGCCATCGACCAGTGTGGCGCCCGCCGCATTGGCCCGGGCCTGGTAGAGATTGACGCCATTGATGGTCGGCCCGGTGTTGTACAACACGCGGGTGCCGGCGCTGGAATCCTCTTCGTTGTAATCGCCTATCCAGCGCAGGTTGAACGACTCGTTCGGCTTGAACAGCAACTGGCCACGGAAGCCATCGCGTGAGCCACCGTTCAAGTCATGGCCATCGTATTCGTTTTTTATGTCGCCATCGCTGCGGGTGCGATAAGCGGAAAATCGTCCCGCGAGTTCGTCATTCAACGGGCCGGAAATGGTGCCCTTGGTCTGGAAGTAACCGTCCTCGCCCACCGAGGTTTCGATGCTGCGTTCCGGGGTAAATGACGGCGCCCGCGTGCTGATGTTGATCACGCCAGCCGTAGTGTTCTTGCCGAACAACGTGCCTTGCGGGCCGCGCAGCACTTCGAGTTGCTCGATGTCCATCAAGTCGAACACCGCCATGCCCGGTCGGCCGAGATATACGTTGTCGATGTACAGCCCTACGCTGCCTTCCAGGCCATCGCTGGCCGGGTTGTTGCCCAGGCCACGGATCGACACGCTGGACTGGCGCGCATGCATGTAGGCGACGTTGACGCTGGGCACCAGTTGCTGCAGATCCTGAATGCGATAGACCCGCTGGGTTTCCAGCACCTGGCCGCTGACCACGCTCATGGGGGTCGGCACATCCTGCGAACTTTCCTCGCGACGGCGGGTGGTCACGGTCACGGTTTCCAGCTGAGCGCCATCGGCCTTGGCTTGGCCCGATACGGTTTTCGCCGGGACCTCATCCGGAGTTGTTGTCTCGGCCGCGTAGCCTTGGGTCCAACTGGCGCTCCCCGCCAGCAGCAGGGCCAGGGGCAGGCGTTTGAGCCGTCGGGGTGTGATGGGTGACGCAAGGTTCAACGGACTCATTAAGCGGCTCCTGGTCAAAAAACACACAGCGACTTTTCAGCAGTGCATATTCTTTAAAGTTATTTATTTATGTTTTTACAAGTATTTACTGCATAAGAGATTGCCTTTATAAGGAGTCGACCTAATGCATATCCAATGCATTTCCCCGATATTTTTAATGTGAAAAATGCATATCGACTTGCGCCAGCTTCGCCACTTCATCGCCCTCGCCGACCAGCGCAGCTTCGTCGCGGGCGCCATGGCCGTGAACCTGTCGCAGTCGGCGTTCAGCCGCAGCATCCAGGCGCTGGAACACAGCGTCGGTTGTCTGTTGGTGGATCGCGGGCGCAAGGACCTGGCGCCGACCAAACAGGGCCAGGTGTTGCTCGAACATGCGCGACGGCTGGTTAGCGGCGCGCAGCAGATGGCCAACGAGATCAGCCAGTTCAATGGCCTGGAGGCCGGCGAGTTGCGCTTCGGTTGCGGCCCGGCGCCAGCGGCGGGATTGATCCCACGGGCGATCGGCAGTTTCATCGGTCGCTATCCCAAGGCGCGGGTGCAATTTCAGGTGGATGACTGGCAAAGCCTGAGCAAGCGCCTGCTGAGCGAAGAGTTCGAATTTTTCGTCGCCGACACTCGGCAGTTCGAGGCCGACCCGGACTTCCTGACCCAACGTCTGCGCCCGCGCAAATGGCATTTCTGCTGCCGCGCCGGGCATCCACTAGCCGCTCGCGAAAGCGTCGGCGCCGCAGAGTTGATGAGCTATCCAATGGCGGTGACCATCCGCCCGCCGAACCTGCGAAAAGTCATTGTCGACCTGAGCGGCCGGCCAGATTTCACGCCCAATGTGGAATGCGAAAACAGCTACAGCCTGCTCGGTGTGGTGCTGCGTTCGGATGCGATTGGCATCATCGGCGACTATTCGGATGCGCTGCATAACGCCAAGGGTGAGTTGGTCCGCTTGAAAATCGATGGCCTGGCCGATGACCTGGAAGAGCTCTACACCCGCTACGGGATTGTCAGTCGCGCGGGGTATCGGCTGTCGCCGTTGGCCGAGGCGATGATTGAGCAGATCAAGGAGGTTGATGCGCAGGATGACGAGGTGTGTTCGCTGGAAAATCTCGCCGTCTGATCGACCGCTTTCGCGAGCAGGCTCGCTCCCACAGAGGCTGGTGTGCACCGATCCATTGTGGGAGCGAGCCTGCTCGCGAAGGCGTCGGCCCAGCCAATGATGCACCCACTGCATAAAAACCATTCCCCAAACGCACTTGCCTCAACCCCACCCCAGCAGCGAAAAACCTCGCCTGTCTTATTGATCGGTGAACCCATGCCCAACACTCCAAACCCCGTGCGCAACGTGCTGTACATCATGTGCGATCAACTGCGCCGCGATTACCTGTCGTGCTACGGCCACCCGCACTTGCACACCCCTAACATCGATCGCCTGGCCGCCGCCGGCGTGCGTTTCAGCCGTGCCTACACCCAGGGCACGATCTGCGGCCCGTCGCGGATGTCGGCCTACACCGGGCGCTATGTCAGCAGTCATCAAGTCGCCTGGAACGCCGTACCCTTGCCGCTGGAAGAACTGACTATCGGTGACTACCTGCGACCCCACGGTATTCGCACCGCACTGGTGGGCAAGACCCACGCCACACCTAATCTCGATGCTTTGCAGCGGCTGGCCATCGACCCTGGCAGCGAGCAGGCCGAGCGCCTGAACGAAGTCGGATTCGAGGCGTACTTTCGCCATGACGGCATCTTTCCCGACGACCCGTTGTTCGATGACAAACGCGAATCCGCGCCCTACACCCACTACCTGCGCGACCTCGGTTATGCCGGGCGCAACCCGTGGCACGACTGGGCCAACGCTGCCGAAGGCGAGCAGGGTGAAATCCTCAGCGGTTGGAAAATGCGCAACGCCCATTTGCCGGCACGCGTTCCGGAGCAGCATTCGGAAACCGTCTTCACCACCGACCGCGCCCTCGACTTCATCGCCGAGCAGGGCGAGCAGCCGTGGTGCCTGCATCTGTCGTACATCAAACCCCACTGGCCCTATATCGCCCCGGCGCCGTATCACGCGCTGTATGGCGCAGACCAGGTGATCGAGCCGGTGCGTGCAGCCGAGGGCAAGGCCAGTGATCACCCGGTGTACAACGCGTTTCGCCAGCACGAGGAGAGCCTGAATTTTTCCCGGGATGAAGTACGGCTGAACGTGATCCCGACGTACATGGGCCTGATCAAACAGGTCGATGACCAGCTAGGGCGGTTGTTCGACTTCCTGCAGAGCAGCGGTCGTTGGGATGACACCCTGATCGTGTTCACCAGCGACCACGGCGATTTCCTCGGCGACCACTACCTGGGGGAAAAAGAGTTCCTGCTGGAGCCGGCGGTGGGCCTTCCGCTGATCGTTCGCGACCCGCGCCCCGCGGCGGATACGACGCGCGGTTCGGTGGATGAGCGATTGGTAGAAACCATCGACGCACTGCCGACGTTCATTGAGGCGCTGGGGTTGCCAGGTGCCGAGCATCGCCTTGAAGGACGCTCGCTGATTCCCCTGCTGCACGACGTGGAAACCGACTGGCGCCGCTTCGCGATCAGCGAATACGACTACGCCTTTCAGGCGCCGGCGCGGGAGCGGTTGCAACAGCCGATTGACCGCTGCCGCATGACCATGGTGCGCAGCGAGCGCTGGAAATACTTGGCGTATGACGGCTTTCGGCCTCAGCTGTTCGATCTGCTGAATGATCCGCAGGAGCTACGGGACCTGGGTACTGACCCGGCGTATGCCTCGGTTCGAGAAGAGCATGCGGGGTATTTGTTTGAGTGGGTGCGGGGGTTGAAGCGACGGACCACTATCAGTCATCAGGAGATTGATTTGCGTGGGCAGCGGTTTCGCTATGGCGAGCCGGAAACCGAGAAAATGGTGCAGATCGGAGTGTGGTAGAAAAAGCATCGCGAGCAAGCTCGCTCCCACATTGGATTTGCGTCGATCACAATCCCTGTGACCGGACACAAACCCTGTGGGAGTGAGCCTGCTCGCGATGACGTCAGATCAAACGCCACCGATATCCGGCCCCTTCACGGTCTGACTGCGCTGCCCCGAAACCCCGATCGCCACTTCACCCTTGAGCGTTACGCGCCGTACCACACGGTCCTGGGTGCCATAGTCATCCACCGCGTAATGCTGGGTGGAGCGGTTGTCCCAGATCGCCACATCACCGGCCTGCCAGCGCCAGCGCACAGTGTTTTCCTGGCGGATGACGTGGCTTTGCAACAGGCCGAACAGGTGCGCCGAATCCCCTTGGGAGTAACCCTTGATGCGCTTGACGAAATGCCCCAGCAGCAAGCTTTTCTCGCCGCTGATCGGGTGCACGCGCACCACCGGATGCTCCGTCTCGTAGACGGTCGAGGTGAAGATCTTGCGGTAGCGCTCCAGCTTCTCCTCCGACACGTCTGGCTTGGCGCCTGCGTAGTCGTATTCGTTGCTGTGTACCGCCACCAGTTTGTCCGCCAGTTCGCGCAGCTCCGGTGCCAGTTCGTTATAGGCCGTAGCGGTATTTGCCCATAGGGTGTCGCCACCGAAGGCCGGCACAACCACCGAGCGCAGGATCGAGGCTTTCGGGTAGGCGTCGACGAAGGTCACGTCGGTGTGCCAGGAGTTGGCGCGCTGGCCTTGGGCACCGTCCAGCTCCAGCAGAAAACGGGTGCCGTCACGGACCGGTACGGTCGGGTGCGCCACGGGTTCGCCGAGTAGATGGGCGAAGGCTTCCTGACTCTGATCGTCGAGGTGGGCCTGCTCGCGGAAGAAGATCACTTTGTATTGCACCAGCGCCTGCTGGATCGCTTCGACGGTGTTGGCGTCCAGTTCACCAGAGAGCTTCACGCCACGGATTTCGGCACCAATCCGACCGGCCACCGGATGTATTTCAAGCGCGTGCACAGCGGGTTTTACAGCTAAAGCGGCATTGCTCATGGGTAGACCCTCGATCGGACTGCTGACGGTTGAACGGCAGCGAAACAACGCTCTATCTATATTCTATTTAGGTCTAATAGATATTCATATGCTTCGTTGACGGAATAAGAGCTTGCATTTAAAACCTCAACCAACCCTCGTCGCAAATGCCTTCGAGCTATTTTTAGGATGCCGGGAAAGCATATGGATCTTCGCCAGTTGCGTTACTTCATCGCCCTCAACGAACACCGCAGTTTCGTCCGCGCAGCGGATGCCATGGGCATTACTCAACCGGCGTTCAGCCGCAGTATCCAAGGGCTTGAGCAAGAGTTCGGCTGCGTACTGGTGGACCGTGGCAACAAGGATTTGCGCCCTACGCCCGAAGGCTTGGTGGTGTTGCAACATGCGCGCAGCCTGGTACAAGGCGCGGCCCTGCTCAGCGCCGAAGTGACGCAGATGACCAAACTCGATGCCGGTGAATTGCGCTTCGGTTGCGGACCCGCCCCGGCGGTGAAACTGGTGCCGGATGCGGTAGCGCAATTCATCAACGCGCACCCGAAAGTTCGCACCTGTTTCGAAGTGGATAACTGGGAAAAACTCAGCCGTGCCCTGAGCCGCGAAGAGATCGAATTCTTCATCGCCGATATCCGCCACTTCGAAGCCGACCCGAACTTCCAGACCCAGGCCCTGACACCCAAGCGCGGGGTGTTTTTCTGCCGTCCCGGGCATCCGCTGCTGGCCAAGGAAAGCCTGTCGACCAACGACATGTTCGACTACCCGCTGGCCACCACGCTGATTCCGCCGGGCATCCGCAAACTGCTGGCGAACCTCAGTGGGCGCATGGACTTTTCCCCGACCATCGAGACCGAGCATTTCCCGGCGCTGGTGAAAATCGTGCTGCAATCGAATGCCATTGGCGTGGGCACAGAGGAAGCGTTCGTCGAGGACATTGCCCAGGGTTCGCTGGTGCTGCTGCACTGGCGCAATCTGCCGCAGAACATCGAAAGCATGAATGCCCGGTGCGGGATTGTCAGTCGCACAGGGTTCAGGTTGTCGCCGGCGGCGCGGGCGATGATTGAGTTGTTGGTGGCGGTGGACAAACAGGAGATCGCTGTCGCGGTTTAGGGCCTCTTCGCGAGCAAGCCCGCTCCCACAGTTGATCTTCGGTGTGACGAAAATCCAATGTGGGAGCGGGCTTGCTCGCGAAGGCGCCAGTAGAGGCACCAATAATCTTAAAGTTTCGCCGCCGCCAACTCAGGCGCCACCCAGTCGCTCACCTTGAACGACTTGCGAATCAACTTCTGCTGCGAAGCCAGGTCCACCGCATCCTGCAATTTACCCAGGAACACCGGGTCCAGTGTCGACGGGAAAACCTCGCTCAATTTCTGATCCTTCAGATCCTGGGTCAGAATCACCGGTGGATAACTCGCCAGCCCCGACACCAACTGAATGTACGCTTCCTTGTTGCTGTCCTGGGTCAGCCATTGCACCGCCTGCTGCTGGGCCTTGAGCAATTTCGCCACCACCTCCGGGTGCTCGTCGACGAACTTTCCATTACCCACCAAAACAGCCTGGACACTGCCTGCGCCCCCCAGGTCCTTGGTGGTCAACGGCAACTCGGCCAGGCCTTTGGCTTGCAACGCTGTCAAATTGGAACCGCCCCACGATGCATCGATCTGCTTGGCGGCGAGCGCTGCCACTGCACCGTTGAAATCCAGGTTGATGACCTTCAGATCCTTCTCGCTCAAACCCTGGCTGGCCAGCGCTGCATCGAACGACAACTGGCTGGCAGTGCCGCGAAAGATCGCCACGCGTTTGCCCTTGAGGTCCTGCAGGGTCTTGATCCCCGAGCCCGGCACTACGCCGAGGTAATGCTTCACCCCGCGCGCAGAGGCACTCAGCACCCGCGTATCCAGGCCATTGGACTTGCCGATGATCGCAGCAAGGTCGCCGAGGTACGCCAGATCGACCTGATCGTTGGCAAAGGCTTCGTTGATCACCGGGCCTGCGCCTTTGAAGAAATTCCACTGAATCTTGATGCCCTGATCGGCAAAGGCCTTTTCGTAGATCTGCTGATCGCGCAACACATCCACCACGCCGCCTGCGCTGTGTTGAGTGCCGGCGCTGAGGTCGGGTACGGCGATGCGGATTTCCTTGAGTTCGGCGGCCTGGGCGGTGAACGCCAGCAAGCCCGCCAGAGCCGGTACGGCGAACAGGCTGATGACACGTTTGAAGGGGATGCTCATAGGTGCGGCTCCTGGGGACGACGGCGTTGAGGAGCAGAAAGTAGGCTGAATCGTGACCAGCACTTAAATACTATAAATTCACATTTTTATATCTTTTAGAACTAAGCGAGCAAGTACGAGGCCCGTGGAGCGTTATGCATAACCAGCATCGAAAATATTCTTCGAATGCATTGGATGCGTATTGGCTGGAGGCCTTAAATGGTCTCGCTTATCTCTCAATAGCATTGATGTAAGTTTTTATAGATCAATTTCGCATACACCCTAAACCCTGTGGGAGCGAGCTTGCTCGCGATGGCGATTGTTCAGTCGCCATTCTTATTCGCCTGTGACGCCGCCATCGCGAGCAAGCTCGCTCCCACAAAAGGCAGGCCTGTATTGCAACCCGACAACGGAGAACGTATGGCCCGTGTTTCCCTGCTCAGCCTGCCGCTGGACGCGCCACCGCTCGACATTCGGCGGCTTTTGCCAACACTGAGCCAGCGGCTTTTGCCCTGGCTGCTGCCACTCAGCCTGTTTGCGCTGTGGTGGCTGGCCAGCCGCAATCAGTGGATGAGTGAACAAATCCTGCCGGCGCCATCGCTGGTCTGGAACAGTGCGCTAGAGCTGGCACAGGGCGAGTTGTGGAGCCATTTGTGGATCAGCCTGCAACGCCTGTTCTGGGGGCTGCTTGCCGGGATCACCGCGGGTGCGGTATTGGGCCCCGCGCTGGGTTTCAGCCGCACGCTTGAACGACTGGTGTTCCCGACATTCGCCGGTTTGGCGCAAGTCCCGACGCTGGCGTGGATTCCACTGTTCATGGTGTTTTTCGGTATCGGCGAAGTGTTGAAGCTGGTGGTGCTGATCAAGGCCATCGTGGTGCCGGTAACCCTGCACACGTTGGTGGGCGTGCGTGATGCACAACCCAAGCTGCGTGAAGCCGCTGCGGTGCTGCGCCTGCCGCCACGATTGCTGATCCGCCGACTGGTGCTGCCCGCTGCATTGCCGGCCTTCATGGCCGGCGTTCGCCTGGCACTGGCCGCTGGCTGGACCTCACTGCTCGCCGTCGAACTGCTCGCCTCCAGCGAAGGCATCGGTTACTTGATGGTCTGGGCGCGACAGTTGTTCATGCTCGACATTGTGTTCGTCTGCATCGTCGTGATTGGCTTGATCGGTGTGGTCATGGATCGCAGCATCGGCCTGCTGGACAAAAAACTGGTGCACTGGCCGCATCCGGCCACGGCCGAAATCCGCCGTGGCCCGAGATATCAGGGCTGGCAGCGCCTGCAACCCTGGTTGCTGCCATTGGCGTTGCTGTTGTTGTGGCAACTGGCGACGAATCAGCAATGGGTCGACGCCAACATTCTGGTCAGCCCGCTGGCGGTGCTGGAAACCACCTGGAACGGTTTGCTCGACGGCACGCTGATCAGCGGCATGGCCCTGAGCCTGGGCCGCACCCTCGGCGGTCTGTTGCTCGGAGGCGGCCTCGGCTTTGCCGTGGGCTTGTTGCTGGGACTGTCGCGCACCAGCGAACGAGTACTCGGCCCGAGCCTCGCCGCACTGCGTCAGATCGCGATTTTCGCCTGGGTGCCGCTGCTCACCGCATGGTTCGGCCTGGGGGAATTGGCCAAATGGGTATTCGTCGCCCTCGCCGCGTTTTTTCCGCTGTTCATCGCCACCCAACGCAGCGTCGCCAACCTCTCGCCGCAACTGAACGAGGCCGCCCGAGTGCTGCGCCTGAATCTGCGGCAACGCCTCGGCCGACTGGTGCTGCCGGGGGCCGCGCCAGGAATTTTCGCCGGGCTCAGGTTGAGCCTGATCTACGCCTGGTTGGGCACCATCGGCGCCGAATATTTCATGCCGTCCAACGGCGGCATCGGCAGCCAGATGATCGGCGCCCAACAACTGCTGCGCATGGACCTGATCATGGCCGGCATGTTGCTGGTCGGCCTGACCGGCGCCCTGCTCAACCTCATCGGCCAACGCCTCGAAACTCGCGCCACCCGCTGGAGACACGCATGAACGCACCCATAGTCAGCTTCAACCACGTGGGCAAAACCTTCGACGTCGGCGGTTTTGAACTGGAGGCCATTCGCGAATTCAACCTGGACATTGCCGAGGGTGAATTCGTCGCGATTGTCGGCTCCAGCGGCTGTGGAAAATCCACTTTGCTGCGCCTGCTGGTGGGCTTGGATACGCAGTTTCGCGGGCAGATCAGTGTCGATGGCAAAGCCGTCACCGGCATCGGCGGCGAGCGCGGCATCGTCTTTCAGGAACACCGTTTGTTTCCCTGGCTGACGGTGACTGAGAACATCGGCCTGGGCTTGGTCAACGAGCCATTGAGCACTGATGAAAAGCAAAAGCGCATCAGTGATTTCATTGATCTGGTGGGCCTGCGCGACTTCAGCCGCGCCTATCCACATCAGCTCTCCGGTGGCATGGCGCAACGGGTGGCGATCGCTCGCGGCCTGGTGGCCAGCCCACGGATCTTGCTGCTGGACGAACCCTTCGGCGCCCTCGATGCCCTGACCCGTCAACAGATGCAGGACGAACTGCTGGCGATCCGCGCGCGGGCAAAAATCACCACGATTCTGGTCACCCACGATGTCGAGGAAGCGATCTTCCTCGCCGACCGCGTCGTGGTGATGGAGCCGCGTCCCGGACGCATCAAGCAAGTGGTCGACATCGCCCTGCCCCATCCTCGCCTGCGCAGCAGTTTCGACTTCCACCAACTGCGCGAAGAACTGCTGCACGAACTCACCAGCGACGACCACTACCAACCACCGGTACCGGTGCAGGTGCGCGATCTGCCGCTGTCCTTCATTGCCTGCTGAACAGGAGATTCTTGATGCCGCAACGTCCCAACTTTCTGGTGATCCTGGCCGATGACCTGGGCTTTTCCGATATCGGCGCATTCGGCGGCGAGATCGCCACGCCGAACCTCGATGCCCTGGCCAACAACGGCCTGCGCCTGACCGATTTCCACACCGCGCCCACCTGCTCGCCGACCCGCTCGATGCTGCTGACCGGCACCGATCACCATATCGCCGGCATCGGCACCATGGCAGAAGCATTGACGCCGGACCTGATCGGCAAACCCGGTTACGAGGGGTATCTGAACGACCGCGTCGTCGCCTTGCCCGAGTTGCTGCGCGAGGCGGGTTACCAGACGTTGATGAGCGGCAAATGGCATCTGGGCCTGACCGCTGAACTGGCGCCCCATGCCCGGGGTTTCGAGCGTTCGTTCTCGCTGCTGCCGGGCGCCGCCAACCATTACGGGTTCGAGCCGACCTACGACGAACACACGCCGGGCCTGCTGAAATCCACCCCGGCGCTGTACATCGAAGACGATCAATTCATCGATGAATTGCCGAAGGATTTCTATTCCTCCGATGCCTTCGGCGACAAGCTGCTGCAATACCTCAAGGAGCGCGATCAGACCCGGCCGTTCTTCGCTTATCTGCCGTTTTCCGCGCCGCACTGGCCGTTGCAAGCACCTGCCGATGTGGTCGAGAAATATCACGGCCGCTATGACGCAGGTCCAGAAGTGCTGCGCCTGGAACGCCTGGAAAAACTCAAGACCCTGGGGCTGATCGACGCCGATGTAGAACCGCATCCGCTGATCCAGCTCAGCGCCCAATGGGACGCCTTGAGCGACGAACAACGACAGATTTCCGCACGGGCCATGGAGGTGTATGCGGCGATGGTCGAGCGCATGGACTGGAACATCGGTCGCGTCGTCGACTACCTGCGCAACCAGGGGCAACTGGACAACACGTTCATCCTGTTCATGTCCGATAACGGCGCCGAAGGTGCGCTGCTGGAGGCGTTCCCGAAATTCGGCCCGGAGCTGCTGACCTACCTCAACCAGCATTACGACAACAGCCTGGACAACATTGGCCGCGCCAACTCGTACGTCTGGTACGGGCCGAACTGGGCGCAAGTGGCGACCGCGCCTTCGCGGCTGTTCAAGGCGTTCACTACCGAAGGTGGCATTCGGGTGCCGGCGCTGGTGCATTACCCGCAACTGCTGCTCAAGGGGCAGATCAGCCATGGGTTCGGCACGGTGATGGACATCACGCCGACCATTCTCGACCTCGCCGGGGTGCGTCATCCGGGCAAACAATGGCGCGGCAAGCCAGTGGCGCAGTTGCGTGGAAAGTCGTGGCTGGGGTTTCTGTCGGGCGAAACGGCGCAGGTGCATGACGAGCACACCGTGACAGGTTGGGAGTTGTTTGGGCGGCGGGCGATTCGCCAGGGGCAATGGAAAGCGGTTTACATCCCGGGGCCGGTGGGGCCGGCGACTTGGCAGCTATATGATTTGGGCAGCGATCCGGGGGAGATTCATGATCTGGCGCTGAGCCAGCCCGAGAAGCTCGACTTGCTGATTGAGCATTGGCAGAAATATGTGGAGGAGACTGGGGTGATTTTGAGTGAGTCGCCGTTTCAGCCGGATTAGTAGTGACTGAACTACAGCTATCGCGAGCAGGCTCGCTCCCACAGTAGATCTTGGTTGTTCACAGATTTGTGTTCACTGAAGATCAAATTGTGGGAGCGAGCCTGCTCGCGATGAGGCCATCAGACGCGCACACCCTCTACGGTTTCACCCTGAACTTCCTCCCCGCGCACAAACCGGTTCGCCCGCGCAAACGTCCCGAAATCATTGAACCGCACCCCCATCTCACGCATCACCTTATGCGCCACCGGCACGGTCATCTGGCGGATGTAGAACGGTTCCTTCACCACAAAGTGATGAATGCCATGGCTGCTACCGAAGTTGAAGCAGAACGCCTGCAACGGCCACAGCCACCAAGCGTTCAGCACCTGGCACTGCTGCATCACGTTCCCCTGCTCGATGTCACCGTAGTAGTGCATGTTCGAGCTGATGAAGTGCAGGCAAAAGGTGCGCAGCACGTTCGGGCCGATGATCACCACCGCGGCGATATCGATCACGCTCATCACCGATAACGTGGTCGCCGACCACTCAATCGGCGCACCCAGCAAGTGGGCGATGCCGTTGGCGGCATGAAAGCCGAGAAACACATACCAAGCGCCCCAATGCACCAGCGCCAGCGGTGCGTAGACCTTCAGGGTGCGCTGGATGATGCTGAACTTCATCGCCCAGGTCTTGGCCCGCAGCATGCGGATGAACGACGACATGATGTTGTCGCCAATCATCAACAACCGCGCGAAACCCCAAGGCTCGCCGTTGGTGATGGCGCGCTCTTCCATGTCGGTCTCGGAGCCGGAGACCTTGTGGTGATTGAGGTGCAGGTGACGACGAATCCATGGATTGATCGTGCTCGGACGCGCCAGCCAGACCAGGCCCATCATCAGGTTGTGCGGAACCCGCTGCTTGCGGAAGTACATGCTGTGAATCAGGTCGTGCTCAAGTTCGTGGGTCAAGGAAGCGAAAAAAGCATTGAGCAGCAAGCACACCCACCAGGCCATGTGGCCCTCGATGTAGAGCGCCGCCGAACCGATCATCCCGGCCAGCGCGAAGGCCAGAATGCCCGCGCCCAAGGCGTCCTGATGCTTGAGAACCGGGTAACGCTGGCGCAGTTCGACGCCCTTGGCCAGCACCACTTCGCGAATATGCGCTGATCGCGCAGCTGCATTCAGTCGCTGGGGACTTGCAGAAGTACCTTGCATGCTTCCATCCTCTGGTTATTGATGTTCGCATCCTGCCCGCTTCACACGCCTGGAGCGGTAGCCGAGAACGCCAACCTGTTGACCGGAAGCGCCAATCAGCATGACTGAACCGACCTCCCTCGCCAGCTGGACCCGCGCCCTG
This sequence comes from Pseudomonas sp. LBUM1649, assembly GCF_059716155.1. Lineage (NCBI taxonomy): Bacteria > Pseudomonadati > Pseudomonadota > Gammaproteobacteria > Pseudomonadales > Pseudomonadaceae > Pseudomonas > Pseudomonas sp. LBUM1649. The sequence continues at coordinate 208,510 of NZ_CP166807.1, read as the reverse complement.
CGCAAGCAACTTGACGCCCTGGGCCTCGACAGCACAGCCCTGTGCCAGCAAGCTGGGCTCGACCCGCAACTGATGGACGACCCGAACGCCCGTTATCCGTTGTCCGGCACCACGCGCCTGTGGGAAATCGCGGTGCAGGTCAGCGGCGACCCGGCGATTGGCCTGCGCGTCTCGCGCTTCGTCAGCCCTACTACCTTCCACGCGCTCGGTTATGCACTGGTGGCCAGCGGCAGCTTGCGGGAAGTCTTCGAGCGCATCGTGCGCTATCACCAGGTGGTCAGTGACGCCCTGGAACTGGAACTGACCCGCTGCGATGACCGCTACTGTTTCCATCTGAAAATTCCGCCAGGCAATCCGGCCCCGGCCTTCGAAGCCATCGATGCCTTCGTGGCGATTTATGTGCGCACTTGTCGCAATCGCCTCGGCCGCGACTATGCACCGCTGGCGGTGTACTTGCGTCGCCCTGAGCCGGCGGACCCGCACCAATGGCACAAGGTATTTCGCTCACCGGTGTATTTCGCCACCGGGGAGGATCGGCTGGAATTCGCGCTGTCTGATTTCGACAGTCACCTGGACGACGCCAATCCGGAACTGGCCGAACACAACGAAACCGTGCTCAACCGCACCCTGGCGCAACTTAAACCACTGACGTGGGAGCGCAAGGTCCGCGATGCCATTGAAGAGCAATTGCCGGAAGGCGAACCCAGCGCCGAACACATCGCCAAGGCTCTGCACCTGAGCCTGCGCAGCCTGCAACGGCACCTGGCGGATGAGGGTTGTCGGTTCGATACGCTGCTCAACGAAAGCCGCGAAAACCTGGCGTTGCTGCACCTGCGTGATCCGCAATGCTCATTGAGTGAGATCAGCTATTTGCTGGGGTTTGCCGATACCAGCAGTTTCAGCCGCGCGTTCAAGCGCTGGACCGGGATGACGCCGGGGCAGTTTCGGGATGGGTTGCGGTGATTGATCCGGGAGGTGGGTTGTCTTGTCTGGCCTCTTCGCGAGCAGGCTCGCTCCCACAGTTGACCGAGTTGTTCAGGCTGACACGGTCTAATGTGGGAGCGAGCCTGCTCGCGAAGAGGCCCGGACAGGCACCAGAGAAACCGCTCAGCGCCCCTGACCCCGCCGCAGCAATTTGCGCACCCGCGCCACCAGCTCACTCACGGCAAACGGCTTGAGCAGGTAATCCTCCTCATGCAACTCCAACCCACGCAGGCGATCCTCGATGCCGTCCGTGGTGGTGAGGAACAGCACAGGGGTTTCGCCGAGCTTGCGGATCTGTTGCAGCAACTGCCAACCATTGAGCCCCGGCAGCATGACGTCGAGAATGATCAGCTCATATTGGCCATCCTCGATAAAGCGCCGGCCGTCCATACCGTTGACCGCCACATCCACCGCAAAGCTCGCCTCACTCAAGCCATTGGCCAGGAGTTTGGCGGTCTCGGGTTCATCTTCCACTAGCAGTACACGCATGGCACACCTCGATTGTCGTTCGGACAGGCTAGGCGTGTTCGCGGGTAAAGCCCACCATTAAACGACAACCAACGCTCGCAACCGTTGCGCATCGAGGATTTCGATCTCGCCATAACCGAGACTCAATATCCCCTGCCCCTGCAAATCCTTGAGGATCTGGTTGGTGGTCTGCCGTGACAGCGACAACATTGAAGCAAGCTGCTCTTGCGGCAGTTGCAGGACGCGGCGCGGCTCGTCGATTTCGCCATAACCTTCGGCGATCATCAGCAAGCGATGCGCCAGCCGCGTCGGGGCCGGCATCAGGCTCATCTGTTCGAGATTGATGAAGGTCAGGCGCAGTTTCTGGCTCATCAGCAACGCCAGTTGCCGCCAGTGCACCGGCTGTTCGTCCAGCATCGCCAGCAGCGCGGTTTGCGGGATGTGCAACAGCGTACACGGGCCCAGGCCGAACGCATCGTGGGTACGTGGCTGGCCATCGAACAGGCAGATTTCGCCGAACCAGTGTGGCGCCTCCACCAGGCTCAGCAACGCCTCTTTGCCCTGCTCGTTCACAGCGCCGATACGCACCGCGCCTTCGAGTACCGCGTACAGGCCACAGGGCTGATCGCCGCGCTGGAACAAGCGCTGACCGGCTGATAACCGCCGCAACTTGGCGGCTGCCAGCAGACTATCCTGTAGGGAAACAGGCAAATGACTGAACCACTGACCGCGCAACAGGCGTGGACGCCAGTCCTGGATATCCATGAAAACTCCTAGAGATTGTCGCCTGGCTGACAGAGCGAGAAACGGCCCCGAGGCATGATCGTTCACCCTACAGGAGGAACAACAATGAAAAAAAGCCTCGTTGACCATCTCAGTCAATACGCCGCCTACCACCGTGATCCGCGCAACATCGCCACCCATTTCGTTGGGATCCCGCTGATTGTGGTTGCGGTGGCGGTGTTGCTGTCTCGTCCGCAATGGGCCGGGGGCTGGCTTTCACCGGCGGTGCTGGTAGCGCTGGCATCGGCGTGGTTCTACCTGCGCCTGGAGTTGCGCCTGGGGGTGCTGATGACGGTGTTGCTCGGTCTGTGTGTCTGGGCGGGTCATGTATTGGCGCAGCAAAGCACAATCGTCTGGCTGGCCAGCGGCATCGGTATGTTTGTGGTGGGCTGGGCGATTCAGTTTGTCGGCCATCACTATGAAGGGCGCAAACCGGCGTTTGTCGATGATGTGACGGGGTTGATTGTCGGGCCGTTGTTTGTGGTGGTTGAGCTGGCGTTTTTGCTGGGATTGCGGCATGCGCTGAAAGAGCAGATCGAGGCGCGGGCGGGGGGTGTGCGGGTCAATCCGAAGCGTGCCGCTATATAGATCGCAATCGCGAGCAAGCTCGCTCCCACAGGGATCTGCGTCATTCACAAATCCAATGTGGGAGTGAGCTTGCTCCGGGCGGCGCTCCGACGATGCTTTTGATTTAAATATTCGCGACTTTCTGCCAGACCTTCGGCTTGAAGAACAACGTCTCGCCCTTGGCCAATCCGATCAGGCTGTCGTGATCCTTCACCACTTCGGCCTCGATCAAATCAGTCTGTCCTTCAACCTTCAGCGTCACCCGCGTCGTCGCGCCCAACGGACGGATATCCCGCACCTCAGCCGCGTGGTGATCCTCAAGCTCATGCCGCGACAGCGACACCTCGTGCGGACGGAACAGCACGTGATTGTCTTCGCCCAGATGCAGACGATTCGAGTCCCCCAAGAAGTGATAAACGAAATCGCTCGCCGGGTTTTCGTAGACGTCGCCCGGTGAGCCGATCTGCTCGATCACGCCCTTGTTCATCACCACGATACGGTCGGCGACTTCCATCGCCTCTTCCTGGTCGTGGGTCACGAACACCGACGTCAGGTTGATGTCTTCATGCAGGCGCGCCAGCCAGCGACGCAGCTCTTTACGGACCTTGGCATCGAGAGCGCCGAAGGGTTCATCGAGCAGCAGCACTTTCGGTTCCACCGCCAGTGCACGGGCCAAGGCAATACGCTGACGCTGGCCACCGGAGAGTTGTTCCGGATAGCGATCCGACAACCAATCCAGCTGCACCATGTTTAGTAGTTCGTGCACCTTGGTCGCGATCTGGCTTTCGCTCGGGCGCTGGTTTTTCGGCTTCATGCGCAGGCCGAACGCGACGTTGTCGAACACCGTCATGTGGCGGAACAAGGCGTAGTGCTGGAACACGAAACCGACGTTGCGATCACGCACGTCGTGACCGGAAACGTCTTCGCCGTGGAACACGATGTTGCCCTTATCAGGGGTTTCCAGGCCGGCGATGATCCGCAGCAGCGTGGTCTTGCCGCAACCGGACGGGCCGAGCAGCGCCACCAGCTCACCGCTATGAATGTCCAGGCTGATGTCATTCAGCGCCTTGAACGCATTGAAATTCTTGCTGACGTTACGCACTTCGATCGACATGAATTCATTCCTCCGCGGCGCTGGCGCGCAGGCGGTTAATACGGTTTTCGCTCCACTGCTTGGCCAGCAGGATGAAGAGCGCCAGGATCAGCAACAGGCTCGCCACAGCGAACGCGGCCACGTGGTTGTATTCGTTGTAGAGGATCTCGACGTGCAGCGGCAAGGTGTTGGTCACCCCGCGAATGTGCCCGGAAACCACCGACACCGCACCGAATTCACCCATGGCCCGGGCGGTACAGAGCACCATGCCGTAGATCAGGCCCCATTTGATGTTGGGTACGGTGACGTGCCAGAACATCTGCCAGCCATTGGCCCCGAGCAAACGCGCGGCCTCCTCTTCCTGAGTGCCCTGTTCCTGCATCAGTGGGATCAGTTCACGGGCCACGAACGGCACGGTGACGAAAATCGTCGCCAGCACGATGCCCGGCAAGGCGAAGACGATCTGGATGTCGTGATCCTGCAGCCATGGCCCGAAGATCCCTTGGGCGCCGAACATCAGCACGTAGACCAGGCCGGCGATGACTGGCGACACCGAGAACGGCAGGTCGATCAGGGTCACCAGCATACTCTTGCCGCGGAACGAATATTTGCTCACGCACCAGGCGGCGCTGACACCGAACACCAGGTTCAGCGGCACCGAAATCGCCACGGCGATCACCGTGAGCTTCAGTGCCGACAGCGCGTCCGGTTCAAAGATCGCAGTGAAGAATGCGCCGAGGCCATTTTTCAAACCCTGGGACACCACGATAAACAGCGGCAGCAACAGGAACAGCGCAAAAATCAGCCAGCCAAGGCCGATCAGGATTCGCCGCGAAGTTGCACTGCCACGGCGGGCAGCGTTGGCCGAAGAGGCGGCAGCAATAGACGATTGGGACATTGTTCGCGCCTCCTTAAGGGGTTTCGATGCGCCGCTGCAGCAAGTTGATCAGCAGCAACAGAATGAAGGAAACCACCAGCATCAGTACACCAATGGAGGTAGCGCCGGTGTAATCGTATTGGTCGAGCTTGACCATGATCAGCAGCGGCAGGATCTCGGTTTTCATCGGCATGTTGCCGGCGATGAAAATCACTGAACCGTACTCGCCGACCCCGCGGGCAAAGGCCAGGGCGAAACCGGTCAACCAGGCTGGCAGCAGCGCCGGCACCAGGATATGACGGAAAACCTGCAAAGGTTTTGCACCCAGACACGCCGCCGCTTCTTCCACTTCACGGGGAATATCGGCCAGTACCGGCTGTACCGTACGTACCACGAATGGAAGTGTCACAAAAGTGAGGGCGAGGGTGATGCCCAGGGGGGTGTAGGCGATCTTGAAACCCAGATCCGCTGCAAACTGACCCACCAGACCGGTGGGGGTGTACAACGCGGTCAGCGCAATACCGGCCACGGCGGTGGGTAATGCGAAAGGCAAGTCGATCATTGCATCGATGACTTTGCGTCCAGGGAAGGTATAGCGCACCAGCACCCAGGCCAGCAGCGTGCCGATGATGCCGTTGATGATCGCGGCGTACAGGGCGGTGCCGAAGCTCAGCTTCAACGCCGCCAGCACCCGTGGCGCCGAGATGATTGCCCAGAACTGATCCCAGGTGAGTTGAGCGGCATGCACGAACATCGCCGCCAGTGGTATGAGCACAATCAGGCTGAGGTACACCAAGGTGTAGCCCAGCGTCAGCCCGAAGCCGGGTATGACGGGGGAGATACGACGCGACATAAAAGTCCTTGGTTGAGAATGCACAAAGCCTCGAATCGCGATCCGAGGCTCCTTGATGGCTATTTAAGATTACTGCGCCTGGTAGATCTGGTCGAATACGCCGCCGTCGTTGAAGAATTTCGGCTGCGCGGTTTTCCAGCCGCCGAAGTCTTTGTCGATGGTTACCAGGTCCAGTTTCGGGAACTGCTGGGCGTATTTGGAAGCGATATCCTTGTCACGTGGACGATAGAAGTTTTTCGCCGCGATTTCCTGGCCGGCCGGGCTGTACAGGTGCTTGAGGTAGGCTTCGGCGATCTGCTCGTTGCCCTTTTTCTCGGCGTTCTTGTCGACCACGGCCACTGGAGGCTCGGCAAGGATCGACAGCGAAGGCACGACGATCTCGAACTTGTCGGCGCCGCCATCTTCTTTCAGGGCCAGGAACGCTTCATTTTCCCAGGCCAGCAACACGTCACCCTGACCGTTGTTGACGAAGGTAATGGTCGAACCACGAGCACCGGTGTCCAGCACAGGCACGTGCTTGAACAGGGTTTGCACGTATTCCTTGGCCTTGGCTTCGTCACCACCGTTGGCTTTCAGGCCATAAGCCCAGGCGGCGAGGAAGTTCCAGCGCGCACCGCCGGAGGTTTTCGGGTTCGGGGTGATCACCGATACGTCATTCTTGACCAGGTCGCCCCAGTCCTTGATGCCTTTAGGGTTGCCCTTGCGCACCAGGAACACGATGGTCGAGGTGTATGGCGTGCTGGCTTCCGGCAGACGCTTCTGCCAGTCGGCCGGCAAGGTCTTGCCGAGCTTGGCGATTTCATCGATGTCGCCGGCCAGAGCCAAGGTCACCACGTCGGCGCGCAGGCCATCGATCACCGCCCGACCCTGTTTGCCCGAGCCACCGTGAGACTGCTGGATTTTCACGCTGTCGCCGGCGTGGTCCTTCTGCCAGAACTTGATGAACTCGGCGTTGTAGTCCTGGTACAGCTCGCGGGTCGGATCGTACGACACGTTGAGCAATTCGTAATCCTTGGCAACGGCGGAACCGGCAAACAGGGCACTGGCCAGGGCGGCCAAAGCGAAATGGCGAATCGACGACATGGTGAAAGCTCCTGGAATTCTATTTGTGTTGGCTAGTTCTTATGGATTTCTGGAATCGGGGTGTCGGTTCAAGGATCTTTCGCTTCAGCCCGGTTTATTGCCCGGTTGCTGCAAGCGGAATTTTTCCTTGCGTTCGATCTGGACCACCTGGGCGTTGTGCACGGTGATTTCCACCGCGCCAAACCGCAGATCGCGCAGGGCGCTCTGGATTTCGCGCAGGATGGTCGCTTCGTCCTGGCCGTCAACGCTACGTAGAGATGCGCTCATGGTGCTGCTCCTTCGACTGAGAGGTCGCCTGGCAGTGGCGGCACTGCTTGCGGCGTGAGACCAATAGTAGAGAGGCGCGGATATTCTTAAAAAGACTATTTAAGAATGTTTATATAACTAGAAGACTGATCGTTCCCATGCTCCGCGTGGGAATGCCGCCCGGGACGCTCTGCGTCCCTGATCGCAGGGTGCCGGGGAGCGTCACTGGATGCATTCCACGCGGAGCGTGAGAACGATCAGCGCGGGAAAATAACTGGCGCCCGAGCCCAATCCAATGAAGCCGCCGGCACCGGCCGCCCAAACCAATACCCCTGCCCCAGGTGACTGCCGTGTTCGAGCAGGAACGCCGCCTGCTCGACCTGCTCGATGCCTTCGGCTTGCACCTGCATGCCCATGCTCTGCGCCAAGGCGATGATGATCCGCACAATGGCCGCGTCGTCCTCGTCCCACGGCAACCCGGCGACAAAGCCCTGATCGATCTTGAGTTTCTGTACCGGTAAGCGCTTGAGCCGCAACAGCGACGAATAACCGGTGCCGAAATCATCGATGGCCAGTTGCACACCCAATTCACGTAGTCGGTGCATTTGCTCAAGCGCGACCTCTGGATCTTCCATCACCGCGCTCTCGGTGACTTCCAGCTCCAGGCAGGCCGGGTCCAAGCCGGTTTCGCGCAGTACCTGCGCAACCTGTTGGTACAACTCGCGGCCGGCGAACAGACGCGATGAAACATTCACCGCGACAAACGACAACTCCACGCCAGCCTGCTGCCACTGGCACATCTGCTCGCAGGCCTGGCGCATCACCCAGGCGTCGATCCGGGCGATCAGCCCGGTGCGCTCGGCAACAGGAATAAATTGCGCAGGCGACACCAGGCCGCGCTGCGGATGCTCCCAGCGCACCAACGCCTCGACGCCGACCAGGCGACAGGTCTTGAGATCGTGAACAGGCTGGTAAAACACGCGCAGTTCGTTTTGCTCAAGGGCCCGGCGCAGTTCAGAGGCGGTCTCGACCCGCTGCCGGGCATGGGCCGTCAACTCTTCGGTGTACAGGGCATAGCCATTGCGCCCGCCGCTCTTGGCCTTGAACAGCGCCGAGTCGGCGTTGCGCAACAACTGCTCGGCAGTCAATGCATCACTGGGGAACAGGCTGATACCGATACTGGCGTTGATGAACAGCCGATGCCCGTGAATGTCGAAAGCCTCCTTGAGGCCCTCCATGATCCGCTGGGCCAGCGGCGCGGCCTGCATCAGTTGCGGACAGCTTTCGGCCAGCACGGCGAACTCATCGCCACCCAGGCGCGCCAAGGTGACTCCAGGGTCGAACATGGCACGCAAGCGTTCGGCCACCGCCTTGAGCAACTGGTCACCCATCGTATGCCCGAGGCTGTCGTTGATCATCACGAAGTGATCCAGATCGATCATCAGCAATGCGCACCCACGCTTGTGGATCTGCGCCGATGCCAGGGCTTGCGTGGCGCGGTCGGTGAACAGCAGGCGATTGGGCAGGCCGGTGAGCGGATCGTGATGAGCCAGGTGCCTCAACTCATGTTCCGAGTCCTTGATCGCGCTGATATCTGAAAACACCGCCACGAAATGACTACGACGACCCTGGTCGTCGTGAATGATGCGGATGGTCTGCCATTGCGGGTAGATTTCGCCGCTTTTGCGGCGGTTCCAGATTTCCCCACTCCATTCACCGACGCTGTCGAGCGTGGCGAACATCGCTTGATAGAAAGCGGGTGGATGATGCCCTGACTTGAACAGACTGGGTTGGCGCCCCAGCACTTCTTCACGCAGATAGCCGGTGATCGACATGAAGGCGCGGTTCACATGCACGATCAGCCCTTGAGGATCGGTGACCAACACGCCTTCACGGGTGCAATCGAACACGGCGGCCGCCTGGCGCAGACGCTCGCGGTCTTCGTTTCGCTCACGCAATTTCGCGCCGCCACCCAGGCAACGCAACAGTCGCGTCCGGGCAACGAAGATCAAGCCGGCGCTAAACACCATCCATGCATAACCGTTGATCAGTTGCCAGCGTAAGCGCTCGGCCGAGTTATCGAATAAACTGCTCAATAAATGGTCACTGAGCTGCGTCCAGGCCACGGAAATCAGCAGGTAGAGCAGCGCTGTACGCACAGCATCGAGATAGCTAGCAGACATAAGGCTGTCCATATCCCTACGAAAAGGTCGGGATTATAGTTGAAAGACACATCCAGCCACTCTTATCTGAAAGGGCGACTGGTTTTATCTGTGGGCTTAGTGATAATGCTACGGCTGTTTTTTCCTTTATCGAGGGCCCTATAGTCTATGTGGTACGAAGGTTTTCTCGGCTTGTCGCCCTGGTCACTGGTGGCAGTCACCCTGCTGATGACCCATGTCACGATCATCGGCGTCACGGTCTATCTGCACCGTTACTCAGCCCATCGCTCGCTTGAGTTGAATGCTGGCCTGAAACATTTCTTCCGCTTCTGGCTGTGGTTGACCACGGCGCAGAACACCCGCGAGTGGACCGCCATCCACCGCAAGCATCACGCCAAATGCGAAACCGTCGATGACCCGCACAGCCCGGTGATCAAGGGTTTGTCGACCGTTTTGCGCAAAGGCGCCGAGCTGTACCGCGCTGAAGCGGAAAACCCCGAGACCTTGCGCATCTACGGCAAGAACTGCCCCGATGACTGGATCGAACGCAACGTCTACACCCGTTTTCCACTGCTGGGTGTGGCGATCATGGGCGTTATCGACCTGCTGCTGTTCGGCACCATCGGCATCACCATCTGGGCCATCCAGATGATGTGGATCCCGGTGTGGGCCGCCGGTGTGGTCAATGGCCTGGGCCATGCCGTCGGCTACCGCAACTTCGAGTGCCGCGATGCGGCGACCAACCTGGTGCCCTGGGGCATCCTGATCGGTGGTGAAGAGCTGCATAACAACCATCACACCTACCCTAACTCGGCAAAACTGTCGGTGAAGAAGTGGGAGTTCGATCTGGGCTGGGCCTGGATTCAAGTGTTCAGCTTCCTGCGCCTGGCCAAGGTCCAGCGGGTCGCGCCGATTGCCCACCGTGTCGAAGGCAAGGGCAACCTGGACATGGACACCGCCATGGCGATCCTCAACAACCGCTTCCAGATCATGGCCCAGTACCGCAAGCTGGTGATCGGGCCGCTGGTCAAGCAAGAGCTGGAAAAGGTCGATCACTCGGTCCGCCACCAGTTCCACCGCGCCAAGCGTTTGCTCTCGCGGGAAACCAGCCTGCTGGACGACAAGCACCATGTACGCATCCAGACCATGCTCGAGCACAGCCACGCGCTGAAGGTAATCTACGAGAAACGCCTGGCCTTGCAGCAGATCTGGGTCAAGACCAGCTCAAATGGCCACGACATGCTGGCCGCTATCAAGGATTGGATACACGAAGCCGAAGCCAGCGGGATTCAATCGCTGCGTGACTTCGCCGATCAGTTGAAAACCTATTCCCTGCGTCCAAGCGCTGCCTGATACCGTTGATCGGTGCGCCCTTTGCCCGGGCGCACCCTTCGGAACTTCGCTGCAAATCCCTTATCTCAAAGACACTTCGCCATCCAGGCGGGCTTCGCTGTGGCCGCTTCGAACCTTGAGCGGTGCACGCCCTTTGAGATTTGTGCCGATGGTCAATAACCAACAAGACTCATCCCCTGTGCAGTGGCCCGAGGCCGCGCAAACCCTGATGGCGCTGATGCACGCCCAAGGCGAGGTGGCGCGCCTGAGCGAGCGCGAACAGCTGTTCAGTACCTTGCTGGTGAGCGTCAACGCGGTGCTGTGGGCATTCAATTGGGAAACCCGCCAGGTGCTGTATGTCAGCCCCGCCTATGTACGGATTTTCGGCCGCAGTGCCGACCTGCTGTTGTCCGACTACAACCAATGGCGCGACAGCATTTACCCCGACGATCTCGAGTACGCCGAGCGCAGCCTGGCGGACGTGCTGGTCAAAGGTGCCGTTGAAGACCGCGAATATCGAATCATTACCGCCGACGGCCAACTGCGCTGGCTCAGTGACAAGTGCTTCATCAACCGTCAGGCCGAGCCTGGGCAGCCGGTGATCATTGTCGGCATCGCTGAAGACATCACCGACAAGAAACAGCTGGAGTCCGAACTGCAACGGCTGGCGACCACCGACGCCCTGACCCAGAGCAGCAACCGCCGGCATTTTTTCGAAGGCGCTCACCACGAATTCGAACAGGCGCGACAACAGGGCACGCCGCTATCGTTTCTCATGCTGGATATCGATGACTTCAAGGTCATCAACGACACCTACGGCCACCAGCAAGGCGATAACGTGCTGCAGCACATTGCCGACAGCGGTCGCGCGGCGCTGCGGCGCGGCGATCTGTTCGGGCGCATTGGCGGCGAGGAGTTCGCCGCGGTGTTCCCCGGTTGCACGCCACAGATGGCCCTGCAAGTGGCTGAGCGTGTGCAACGGGAGATTCAGAGCTTGAGCTTCAGCCACGACGGCCAGACATTTGGCATCACCGTCAGTCAGGGGCTTACCAGCCTCACGGCCGAGGATGAAAGTGTGGAAAGCCTGTTTGCTCGCGCGGATGCCGCGATGTATGAGGCCAAGCGCCAGGGCAAGAACCGGATTGTGACCGGTTGAGTTGAATTGTAGGGGTTTTGCGCGTTGTTTATTTCTTGCGCATCCGCAACAGCTCCGGCAAGCCGATCTTCAGCAGCCGCGCCGTCCGGCTATTGGCCAACGCCTCCACGCCCTCATGCTCGGTCAGGCGCGCCAGTTGCGCCGCCATGTTCATCACCAGGGCCTCACGGGAGTAAACCCCGCCACCGAGCTGGTAAGCCGCCGCAATCAGCTGCCGCAGCTCCAGCGGCAGGCGCCAGCGGGTGCGCAACGCCGAACCGTAGGCGGCACCGAACTCGGCCAACGCCTCGCCCACTTGCTCCTGCTCGTCCAGTTCGCCACCGGCCTGTTTCCATTCCTGCAAACAGCGCAACAACGCCAGGTCGCCCAGTCGATGCAGCATACCGGCGCAGTAGCAACGTGCCTGATCCAGATCCAGCAAGCGCGCCAGCGTTCGCGCGTACTCAGCCGTGTGCAACGACAAATCCCAGTAACGCTCGGCATAGTCCGCCAGCTGCGGATCGCTGAGCCGCGCACTGCGCTTGAGTGTCAGGCCCAGAATCAAGTTCATGCTCTGCCCGGTGCCCAAACGGTGCAGCGCCTGGGACAGCGTCTGCACGGCGGTGCCATGGTGCTTGGCGGCGCTGTTGGCGGCGGCGATCAGCACGGCGATGACCTGTGGATCGGTGCGGATCTCATCTTCCAGCACCGTCAAATCCAGACCATTTGGATTGAGGCCTCGCTTGACCGCCACTTGCACGTCGGTCATCAGCGGCGCGCCTTCCGCCAGTTCGCGACGGCGCTCAAGGAACACGGACAAAGTCATGCCCGGCGCCAGCGCCGGCACCTCGCACGATACCTCTTCCCCGGCGTTCAGCAGCAAAACCTGCAGGCGCTGGGTCAGGCTTGCCATGTTCAGGGGTCTGGTCAGGTACGCGGCGGGGGCCAGCGGCAAGGCCTCACGCACGCTCGCACTGTCGTTGCGGCTGCTCATCAGAATGAAGGGCAACGGTGAATTGCGCTTGCGCTGACGCACACTGCGCAACACATTCAAGCCATCGACGCCTGGCAACTCCCCGTCGGCGATGACCAGGTCGTAAGGGTTTGACGCCAGCAACTCCAGCGCCTGCTGACCATCGGCACACAAATCCAGCCGCGCATCGCAGCGAACGTTCAACAACACTTCCTTGAGCAGATCGCGGGACCATGGGTCGGCCTCGGCAATCAACACTCTCGGAATCGCGGGTAAAATGACAACTGTCATACAGCTCTCCCTGGCAAGGGGCGAACCTTAGCCAAAGCCGGCCATTGGATACAGCGCTAATACGCGGGTCGTGTTTTAGAGGACATGAAAAAACCCGCCGAAGCGGGTTTTTTGTGAAGCAGGTCACACTCGGTGATCAGAGCTCGGAGAAGCACTCTTCGATGATCGCCAGGCCTTTGTCCAGTTGCTCGTCCGGCGAAGTCAGCGGTACCAGGACGCGCAGAACGTTGCCGTAGGTGCCGCAGGACAGCAGGATCAGACCCTTGTCGCGAGCCTTGGCAACCACGGTCGCTACTGCTGCAGCGTTCGGCTTGTGGCTGTCGCCGTTTTCGAACAGCTCGACCGCGATCATCGCGCCCAGGGCACGGACTTCGCCGATCACCGGGTACTTGGCCTGGATAGCTTTCAGGCCAGTCACCAGACGCTCGCCGACAGCCTTGCAGCGGTCCAGCAGGTGCTCTTCTTCGAAGACTTCCATCACGGCCAGGGCCGCGGCGCAAGCGATCGGGCTACCGGCGTAGGTGCCGCCCAGGCCGCCTGGAGCGATGGCGTCCATGTATTCGGCCTTACCGCACACACCGGCCAACGGGAAGCCGCCAGCGATGGATTTGGCGAAGGTGGTCAGGTCGGCAGCAACGCCCATCTGCTCCATGGCGAAGAAGGTGCCGGTACGGCCAGCGCCGGTCTGTACTTCGTCAGCGATCAGCAGAATGCCGTGCTGGTCGCACAGGGCACGCAGACGCTTCATGAATTCTTTAGGAGCGACGTAGAAACCACCTTCGCCCTGAACCGGCTCGATGATGATGGCAGCGATGTCACGCGGCTCGGCGTCGTTCTTGAAGATGCGCTCGATGCTGGCGATCGAATCGTCGATGCTCACACCGTGCAGTTCGTTCGGGTACAGCGCGCGGAACACGCCACCTGGCATCAGGCCCATACCGGCCGAGTAAGGCACGACTTTACCGGTCAGGCCCAGGGTCATCATGGTGCGACCGTGGTAAGCGCCGGTGAACGCGATCACGCCGGCACGGCCAGTGGCGGCACGGGCGATTTTCACGGCGTTTTCTACGGCTTCGGAACCGGTGGTGACCAGCAGGGTTTTCTTCTCGAAATCACCTGGCACCTTGGCGTTGATTTTTTCGCACACTTCAACGTACGGCTCGTAAGCCAGTACCTGGAAGCAGGTGTGAGTCAGCTTGTTCAGTTGCTCGGTCACGGCGGCGATGATTTTCGGGTGCACGTGGCCGGTGTTCAGCACGGCGATACCGCCGGCGAAGTCGATGAACTCGCGACCTTCAACGTCGGTCACGGTAGCGTTCTTCGCGGACTCGGCGAAAATCGGGTGAATCTGGCCAACACCACGTGGAACTGCAGCGGTACGGCGGGCCATCAAAGAAGCGTTAGTCTTGCTCATTACATTCCTCATTCGCCGCTCATCGGTCGGCGTGGTTCAAGGATTAAGCGGCGGGGAGGTAACGACGGCAGCATGCGATGATCGACTGCCGCAGCGTTCCCGGCCACAGAGAAAATTCCGTTTGTTGCACGCAAAGGGTCAGCGCTCTCGTGCCCTTTGCGTTTGAAGCCATGCCCTGCGAGCTTAGATGCCCAGGCAGAGGTATTTGATTTCCAGGTAATCTTCGATGCCGTACTTGGAGCCTTCACGGCCCAGGCCCGAGGCCTTGATGCCACCGAATGGCGCGACTTCGTTGGAGATCAGCCCGGTGTTGACGCCGACCATGCCGTATTCAAGGGCTTCTGCCACACGGAACACGCGACCCAGGTCGCGAGCATAGAAGTACGAGGCCAGACCGAACTCGGTGTCGTTGGACATCGCGATCACATCGGCTTCGTCTTTGAAGCGGAACAGCGGCGCCAATGGACCGAAGGTTTCTTCCTTGGCCACGGCAGCGTTGTTTGGCACGTTGGTCAGGATGGTCGGCTCGAAGAAGTTGCCTTCCATCGATTTGCCACCAGACAGTACGGTGGCGCCTTTGGATACGGCGTCAGCAATGTGCTCTTGCACCTTGGCCACGGCTTTTTCGTCGATCAGCGGGCCAGTGGTGGTGCCGTCTTCCAGACCGTTGCCGATCTTGAGTTTGGCCACGGCCACCTTGAGCTTCTCGGCGAACGCGTCGTAGACCGAATCCTGAATGTACAGACGGTTGGCGCAGACGCAGGTCTGGCCATTGTTGCGGTACTTGGAAATGATCGCGCCTTCGACGGCCTTATCCAGGTCCGCGTCGTCGAACACGATGAACGGCGCGTTGCCGCCCAGTTCCAGGGACACTTTCTTGATGTCCTTGGCGCATTCCGACATCAGCTGACGACCGATTTCGGTCGAACCGGTGAAGGACAGCTTGCGCACGATCGGGTTGCTGGTCAGCTCGCTGCCGATGTCGCCGGCGCTGCCGGACACAACGCTGAACACGCCAGCCGGGATGCCGGCACGCTGGGCCAGTTCAGCCAGGGCGAACGCCGAGAACGGGGTTTGCGAAGCAGGCTTGAGCACCATGGTGCAACCGGCGGCGAGGGCCGGGCCGGCTTTACGGGTGATCATGGCAGCCGGGAAGTTCCACGGGGTGATTGCCGCGGTCACGCCGATTGGCTGCTTGATCACAATCAGGCGCTTGTCTGGCTGGTGGCCCGGAATCACGTCACCGTAGATGCGTTTGGCTTCTTCGGCGAACCACTCGATGAAGGAAGCGGCGTAAACGATTTCGCCCTTGGCTTCGGCCAATGGCTTGCCTTGTTCCAGGGTCATCAGGCGAGCCAGGTCGTCCTGGTTCTCGATGATCAGTTCGTACCAGCGACGCAGTTTGTTCGCACGTTCTTTGGCGGTCAGTGCACGCCAGGCCGGCAGCGCTTTGTCAGCGGCTTCGATCGCACGGCGGGTTTCGGCAGCGCCCATTTTTGGCACGGTGCCCAGAATTTCGCCGGTTGCCGGGTTGTTGACCTTGATCGTCTGACCATTGTCCGCGTCTACCCAAGCGCCATCGATGAAGGCTTGCTGGCGGAACAACTGGCTGTCTTTAAGCTGCATGTCGGCTTTCCTTAACAGCACCGCGACAGGCGCGGAGCAAATTATGATTGTAGAAAGGCGCCTCAGTAGGCTGCCGTCAGGAAATCATTCACCGGGCTGAAGCACATAAATAGCGCACTGATTCAAATCGTGCGGTTCAGCACCCAGACAAGAGCGTTTGAAATCTCAAACGAATCCTAGGATCAAAGGGGGTAAAGGACAATAGGCTGTTCGAAAAAAAGAACGAAAACGCCGCATTTGCTGCTTTTTTCTGATCAACGTAGCAAACACCTGTTACAGCTTCAAAAAACACAGACGATTCAGCAGCATGGACGCCCGCAATGCATATGAGTATCATGGCGCCCGCTGCACCAGTAGCTCAGCTGGATAGAGTACTGCCCTCCGAAGGCAGGGGTCGTGGGTTCGAATCCCGCCTGGTGCACCACACAGTAGAAACGAGAAAGCCTCAGACCCGTTGGGTCTGGGGCTTTTTTGTATCTTTCAAAATGCTCCTGCACACTCTTGGAGCAGCTGGAATCACCAGTTCGCACCACCAGATTGCGTTGCTTGCTTCTCGAATTTGGCGCAGGCGTTGTAGGTGGTCACGTCATCAACCACATTGGAGACGCATCGGCCATAAGCGATCAACTCGTATACCTGCAGGCCATGGCGCTTGGTCAGGTAGTACTCCACAGGTAATAGCTGTGCCATGTAACCCACCTCCAGGTGCGAGTCTTCGATGGCCTTCGATACCTGCTTGCGATCACCACTGCGGTCGACCTGCTTGAATAGCATGTTGAATGTCCAAGCAGTGCGCCCAGTACTCTGAAGGCTTGTGCGCAAATAGGATGCCGCACGCGCTGAGTCGCCGGCGATGGAGTAAGCCATGGCCAGTTTGTTGGTGACTGCGACATTGCCTTGCAGGGTCGCAGGCAAGGGTTGTGCCTCAATGCGAGCCAAATTCGCCTTGAGCTGCTCGCGATTACTGGAAACCAAATCGTTTAGCCGGAACAGGTAGTCAACCGAAGAGAAGTCCGGCATCGGCCCAGCCGGCCGACGACGGCGCTGCTCTGGCGGCAGGCTGGCGGCGAACTTCACGATCGGTTCCAGTCGCTGTTCGGACGATTGGTAAATACTGTCGTCCACATGGCTTAACTCCTTGCTACAACCCTTCAGATTGAGCTGGTAGTTACCGCCCTTGCCCGTCAAGCAACGGGCCGTTTGTGGAGCGTGCGCTAACAGCGCGCCTTCACCGTACTTGCCGAGACGGCGAACAGCCATTTTAAGGCCATCAAGCGAATATCCAGCTTTCACCAGCAACTGCGCGGCGAAGCGATCTGCCGCTATTTCCTGTTCCTGGTTCCAGTGCCGGTAGACGAGGCCTATAGTCATATCATCGACAGCCTCGCCAAAGAGTAGGCTGTAACCGCCGGCTCCAGCCGCCCAAGCACCAAGCTTGGTCATATCCAATGCAGTCTGTTGTAAGCCGCCCTTGGTGGTATCGCCCTGATAGACATGTCCTAGTTCGTGGGCGATGACTGCTGCAACCTCATCTTCGGAACTAGTCTGAGCTATCAAGCCAGCCGACACCACGATGGTTGTATTAGAGAGCGAATAGGCTTCATACCCGCTGAACGAGTCCACAACCACTACGCAGTTGCACGGCGCTCCCCAGGCACCTTCAAGGCGCTGGCGGACACGCTGCACATATTCAATCAGCGCCGGGTCCAGGACCGGGGTGCGATCCATCTGCCGCAATTGCCTCACGTCGTCGATATTGACCTTGCGATCGGCTCCCTCCAACGGCTTGAACGCGCTGTACTTCGGGTCGACAGCGCAACCGGACAGCGCCGCAAGTGCGAGTGCAAACACGCTCAGCCTGATCATTTGCATCCCTCGCCCGCTCCTTTGACGCTTGCAGATTTAGCATCGCCAGCCAGGGTCACAGGTATGGTGCTACAGGCGTCGACCACCAGTTTTTCGTTCACCAACTCCACATCGGCACGCGAAACCCTCCAGGCAGCGGCGCCCTGGCGGAACTCCAAGCGGCTGCCTTCCACAGCCTTGGCCGGTAGCGGGAAGGACAATTTGCCCAGCTGCGATATCGTCCGATATTCACCACCATTCGTGGCCTGAGCCTCGACTTCCTCGGGATGGGGAATTCTCTGGATCTGTAGCGTATCGGCCGAAACCGGAACAATGTTCAAACTAGCAAGCAGGAGCAAGGGGATCGGGAAACGCTTTTTCATTGGGTAGATCCTTGTGATAGTTCGGCTCACTCGCCGCGATCGCCTCCCACAGAAATGGGACGAAGGCAGATAACGACATCCAACCTTCGGGAGCCACGCTCAGGCGGTAGCACAGGTAGAAACTTGACGTGACCAGCAGCATGGAGAGCACGGTTAAACCCAATGCTTTGATCACCTTTACGACAATCAAATCGTTCTTGGCATCAGCAGCGATCCTCTTCTGAACCTTCCAACCAAGAGTGCCGTGTCGCCACATCCAGAACAGAATCGCCAGAAACAAACAGAGAAAGATGAATATTTCAGAGTCGCTTTGGCGTATGTAGTCCTGGCCCTTTTCGCTTAAGTTCACCAACGCATTGGCATGCAGGTATACGCCCGCCACCTGCCCATAAAGTGGCGATGCAACGTAGTCATTCAGGCTGGGCATAACGTTCCCCACCAACACCACGAATGGTTCGTCGGGCTTGAGGTGGGGCGGCCTGAGGCTGACCGGATGGTCTCCATACAACTGTGACAGCCGCACCTGATGGACGGGCATGCATTCAGCTGGCGGGTTTTTGGCCGCTGTAGCGAGACCAGCAAGGCGGTAGAAAATTGCTACGACATCTCGCCACGCGCTCTGCGAGCTGGCCGGGCAATCGTCCCTGGCTGTGATACTCCACTGAATGGCTAGATCTGGCTGGTTTGGGGAGTCGATCCAGTGACAATCATCACCGCGTGCTTTGCACAGCTCCTGGTAGAGTGCACTTGCTGCCGTCGCTACAGGTTTATCTCCCTCCGCATCTCCCAGCGGTGCCTGCAACGGGTAAAGGTCGCCAGCACCCTCCCAGGCCGAGACAGCCAGCGAAGCGGGCTGCAACTGCTCAAGGGACTGTGGAGACATCGGCACAAACCTTCCCCCACCAGCCAGATGAATCCTCGATGCAGCTGGATTAGCGTCCAGTCGCTTCAAATTACGACCGAGTTGCCCCAAGTGTTCGCTCGTCGCACGTGGGCGCTCAAAGAAGATGTCGTAGAAAATAGCTGCGGGCGCAGCCTCACCGCCTCTAGGTAGAGCGAGGTCTCGCAAAATTCGGCCATGATCTGCGTATGTCAGAGGCCAGTCATTGGCCTCCATCCAGCCCTTTCCTTCATTGTTCAACCCAGCGATGCTGGGGTAATCGATGGCTACTACCGTTACTGGTGCAGGGGCGACGGGAAAAGCGAATGCTCGAAATCGTCCGATCTGATCCGACAATGCCTTGTCAGCAGCAGAAGACAGGCCAAACGGGTCACTGAACAAGACCCAGGATGCAAAGCCTAGATAAAGCAATACACGAACCAGCGGGCACCGACGCAACCGCTCAATTGCGCAGTCCATCGCCTTGGTGACGCGCTCAAACCCTGAGCAAATAAACGACCAGAAAGATAACAAGGTACACAAAATCTTCACGCCATCACTCCGTGATGTCACTTGGCCATTCCCAGGCGAAGAATATCCAAAGGTTTCATGCTGTGTAAATTCAAATAAAAAATATGCCGCCAATACGCCAGCGCAATGCCACGAAAGGTTTTCAGGACGACCCCGGGATCAAATTCGACTTCGCTAGTTTCTTTTTTGTCGTCGCTGGCTGTCGTCCTGGATCTTTGTGCGCGTCGGATCGTGGGTTGGGCGCTGTCGGAAAAGCCAGACGCTGAACTGGTGATCAAGGCGCTGGATATGGCCTACGAACAACGTGGTAGACCTTCGGGCCTCCTGTTCCACTCGGATCAAGGGTCACAATATGCAAGCCGATTATTTCGCCAGCGGTTGTGGCGATACCGCATGCGCCAGAGCATGAGTCGACGAGGAAACTGCTGGGATAACGCGCCGATGGAGCGTGTATTCCGCAGCTTGAAAACAGAATGGATACCGACCTTGGGCTATCGAACTGCGCAGGAAGCACAGCGCGATATCAGCCATTTTTTGATGCATCGGTACAACTGGATTCGGCCTCACCAATTCAACGATGGGTTGGCGCCAGCTCGGGCTGAGGAAAAACTTAAGGTCGTGTCCGGGATTAGTTGACCACTACAGCTTCAAGCAACTCAAATTGAGTTCACAGCGCTTTAGTTGTTCGGTTTATCCGAACAACTGCCACTAATAAAAACCCGCCTAAGCGGTTTTTTCACTCCGTCGTCCAGTCAAACTCATCGTATTCATCATCTTCATCGTCCTCAAATTCTTCCTCTTCAAGAACGTCTTCTTCCTCAGCGTCACCCTCTTCCTGCTGATTCAGCAGAAAATCCTTACGACTCTCGATAATTGCCCGCCGTAATTCCTCGCCCTTTTCCGGGCAGTTGAGCATTTGGGCGATGCGGTCGATTTTTTTTGTCACGGCATCCTCCAACGCATCGACTATGGCCCGATAGTGCGCGCTTTCGGGCCTTGATGCCAAATCGTCGAGCGTTAGGCCGGTCAGTTTTTCTGCAGGTCCTTGAGTCGGGCGCTGAAGTTTTCGTCGGGAAAGCGTTTGTGCAGGTCAGCCAGTAGTTTATCGGCGGCTTGCTTGTGCCCGGTTTTTTTCAGGCGAATCACTTCGCGCAATTGCTCATCCACGGATTTCACCGGGGCCGCGACACGCTTGCTGGCTTTGGCTTCGTCCGCCATGTCGGCACTGAAGGACTCTTCTTGCGCCGGGGCTGCCGATTCCGCCGTGGGTGCGGCGGGTGCAGGTGCGGAGAGCGCGCCAGCTGGGGCCTTCAGGGAACGGGTTAGTGCTGGCGGCGCTGCTTCGGCTTCCTGTTTGGCGACCGGTGCCGAGGTTTTGGGCGCTGGCGCGAAGTCGTAGCTTGGCACTTGCTCAGGTGTGCGCTGCACCAGCGAGAGCATCAGCGCGACGCCGACAAGGCTGGCGAATGCCACTTGCCAGCGGGGTTGCTGGCAGGCGCGAATCCAGCGTTGCCACAGGCCTGGCTTCGGCGCGGGCACTGCGCTGCGTGCCGCGGCCAGGATCAAGGTGTCGAGATGCGCCGGTGGTTCGCCGGTTGACTGCTCGCGGTAATGTTCGAGTGCTTGGTGATCCGTTGTGTGCTTGGCGTCAGTCATGTCAGTACCTCCTCGGCCAGCAGCCGACGCAGTTTTTGCTGGGCGTAACGCAAGCGGCTCTTGACGGTTTCCAGCGGCGTTTCGGTGAGGGTGGCGATCTGCGGCAAATCGAGATCGCTGTAGGCGCGCAGAAGGAACACTTCGCGCTGGTCGGCGGGCAAGGCTTGCAGGGCGGCTTCAAGGCGCTGGCTGTCGCGGCTCAGGCTCAGCAGCTGCTCAGGATCGGCCGCCTCGTCCGCCATGCCATGGGCCTGTTCGTCGTAGCTGTCGTGCAGCGGTTGGTGAATACCGTGCTTGCGCCAGTGATCGATCAAGCGGTTGCGGGCAATCTGGTAGAGCCAGGTACGAAAAGTCGCCCGGCCTTGTGGCTGACTGGCGCTGCGGATCAGGCTCAGCCAGGTTTCCTGATAGACCTCCTCGGCGAGTTCAGCCCTGCCGCTCAACCCTAGCAGGAATCGGTACAAGCCTTGACGATGGCGCGCGTACAGAATCTCGAACGCCGCACCGTCGCCCTCGCGATAACGGGCCAGCAGCGCTTCGTCGCTGCTGGCCTCGGTGCTGTTTGCGGGTGCAAACAGCTGGCTGATGAACCCCTTCAATCGGCTCACTATTCAATCCGTCGTTCAGTGGCAGTTGGATTCGACGCCGTGGTGGTGCGCAAGCTCTGCGCCAGTTCTACCAATTGTATGAACTCGCTGCGCAGGCCGAAGCGGTCATCGCCCCGAGCGCCACGGGCCAGCGCTTCGGTGTCTTTAAGGCTGAACTCGCCGGTGTAGCGTCCGTCCTTGAGTTGTTGGGAAAACGCCGCCACGGCCGCTGCAAAGCGTAGGTCATCGCTGGCTTTGCCAGTCAGGGAGTCAACGATCGGGCGCTCGATCAAGCGACTGTTGCCACCTTCCGGCAATTGATAACGCACACGCAGCATCGCCAATTCGCCATGCTTTTCGGAAACAGCGGCGCCCGGTTGAGCGTAGCGCAGGGGCTCCAGCCAGCCCTTCTCACCCTTGGAGACAATTTCGTACAACGCAGTCACAGTGTGTCCTGCACCGATTTCACCGGCATCGACCTTGTCATTGCTGAAATCCTCACGTTTCAACGCACGGTTTTCATAACCCAGCAGGCGATATTCACTGACTTGCGCGGGGTTGAATTCCACTTGCAACTTGACGTTTTTCGCCACGACGGCAAGGGTCGAGCCGAGTTGATCCACCAGCACCTTGCGCGCCTCACGCAGGTTGTCGATGTAGGCGTAATTGCCATCGCCGGCATCGGCCAGTTGTTCCATCAGGTGTTCATTGTAGTTATCCACACCGAAACCCAGGGTGGTCAGGGATATGCCCGTCTTGCGTTTATCCACAGCCATTTGCTTGAGGCTGTCGAAGTCGCTGACGCCGACATTGAAGTCACCGTCAGTGGCCAGCAGAACGCGATTGATGCCCTTGGGGATAAATGCCTGTTGCGCCTGTTGATAAGCCAGTTCGATGCCCGACGCTCCGGCGGTGGACCCGCCCGCGGTCAATTGGTCGATGGCTGTACGAATCTTCGTCTTTTCCCCTCCGGAAGTGGGCTCCAGTACCACGCGCGATTCCCCGGCGTAGACCACCAACGAAACCCGATCCTGTTCACGCAGTTGATCGACCAGCAACTTCAGCGTGCTCTTGACCAGCGGCAGGCCCTCGCGGCGATCCATCGAGCCGGACACGTCCACCAGGAACACCAGGTTCGCCGGGGCCAGTTCCGCGACCGCGCGGTCCGACGCCTTGATGCCGATGCGCAACAAGCGCGTGTGCGGGTTCCAGGGCGACGCTGCCAGTTCCGTGGTCACGCCGAAGGGCGAGCCATCGGTGGGCAAGGCGTAGTCGTATGGGAAGTAATTGACCATCTCTTCCAGCCGCACCGCCCCTTCCGGTGGCAGTCGCCCTTGGTTGAGCAATCGGCGGACATTGGCGTAAGCGCCGGTGTCGACGTCGGCGCTGAAGGTCGAGACCGGCACTTGGGCGACGCTTTGGATCGGGTTGTCTGCCAGGGCCTGATATTGCTCGCGTTGTTCATCGCGATAGCCCTGTGGATAAGCCTCTCCGGCTGGCATAGGCGCGAAATTGGTCATGGGTGCCGCGCGTACGCTGCGTTTGGCCACCGCAGCATCAGCCATGACAGTTTCATGTTGCACCAAGGCTTCGGTTTTCAGCTCAGCCTGGGCCGGTGGCGGTACCGCTGCGGACTCAGGTTTCGAAGAAACGCCGCAACCGGCAATCGCCAGCAACAGCCCGGCGGCAAAACCCTGGGCGGCCGGGCGGAGAAAATGCAGAGGGAAGGGTTGCAGAGGAAGGAGCATGGGGCTGACCTCAGGAGGAAATTGATCCATTCATCCTGTGAGACGGACAACCCGAACGGTTCGGGTTAACCCCCGTGAAAAAATCTTCAGCGGTGGTAGCGCCGTACCACGCTGCTGTTTCTCAGCACATGACCTTTGATTTTTTCCAGCAGCTGGGTGCGACTCAGGCCGGCTGGCAGGGCATCCGGGGCCAGGTCCAAGGCGTAGAGCTGGATGATGTAATGATGCGCGCTGTCGCCAACGGGTGGGCAAGGTCCGACGTACCCCGCCGTGCCTTTGCTGTTGGTGCCACCGACACCCTCGAGCGCGGATTTTGCGCCGACACCCGCCGGGATCTGGTGAGTGCCGGCCTTGATACCGTAATGCACCCAATGATCGACGCCCTGCCCTTTCTGGCCATCCGGGTCGTGCATGACGATGGCGTAGCTGAGCGTGCCTGCAGGGCCGGCGTTCCAGTTCAGCGCCGGCGACACATTGTGCCCGCCGCAACCTTGGGCATCGCTGGCGGCGGCCGAGGTGAACAGTCGGTCATCCGATACGCCTGGGATGTTCAGGGTGAAACGCTCCTGGGCCGCCTGTGCCGGAAATTGCACGCAAAGGGCGACTGCTACGGCCGCTAGCCAAGGGGTCAGAGAGGTCAATCGGGTCATACCGGGAGCACCTTGTGCGGGTGGGGCCGAGGTCGGCGAGCAAACTATAGCCGGACCGTTCGCGCGGTGGCAGTGGCAATTGGATGAACCTCGAGATAAGGGCCAGACTCTTAATTGAAACGCCTGCCTGGAGAGCGATCATGATCCTGCATCGCGTTGCCCGTCTCGCCGATATACCCGAAGACCGCGGCCTGGAAGTCAGCGTCCAGGACAGCAAGATCCTCCTGCTGAAAGTCGGCGATCAAGTGCGCGCCTATCAAGGTGAATGCCCACATGCCGGGGCGCCTTTGGCCGAAGGCGCGCTCTGCAATGGGCGGCTGACGTGTCCGTGGCACAAGGCGCAGTTTCGGATCGAGGATGGTGGGTTGTGTGAACCTCCTGCCCTGGACAGCCTCAAGCGCTACCCCCTCGAAGTGCGTGGGGACGAAGTCTGGGTTGGCGATCAGCCGCTGCAAGACGCCCACACCCCACCGGCCGATGACGAGCGCACCTTTGTGATTGTCGGTGCGGGTGCCGCGGGCACGGCGGCGGCATCGGCCCTGCGCGAAAAAGGCTTTGGTGGGCGGGTGCTGCTGATCGACCGCGAAGCCGGCGCCGGGTACGACCGCACGGTGCTGAGCAAATTTGTTATTGCCGGAGAGATGCCGCCGGAAGAAGTCCCGCCCCTGCGCGACGAGGACTTTTACCGCGAGCAAAGAATCGAGCGAATGAACGCTGAAGTGGCGAGCCTGGATGTCGCCAACAAAACGCTGCAACTGGTCGACGGCCAAGCGCTGAAGTACGACGCCGCATTGCTGGCGACAGGCGGCACCCCCGATCAACTGGAATTGCCCGGTGCGGACCTGCCGCAGGTGTTCGTCTTGCGCTCCAAAACGGATGCGCAACAGATTCTGCAAGCCGCCAAGGCTGGTCAGCGGGCGGTGATCATCGGCGACAGTTTTATCGCCATGGAATCCGCTTCGTCCCTGCGCCAATACGGCCTGGAGGTCACCGTTCTGGCCCGCCATCCGGTACCTTTTGCCAAACAGTTCGGCGATAGCGTCGGTAAGGCGATTCTGGCCCTGCACGAGGCCAACGGCGTGGTGTACCGAACGGAGGGTCAGGCAGCGCAGATCGAAGGAACGACGCGAGTCGAAGCGGTGCGCCTGGATAATGATCAGCGTCTACCGGCGGACCTGGTGCTGGTCGGGATTGGCGTCACGCCGGCAACCGCACCCTTTGCCGATCTGCCGAAGGAAAAGGACCAGTCGCTGCTGGTCGACGGCGGGATGCGCGTAGCCGATGGACTCTGGGCGGCTGGCGATATCGCGACGTTTGCACTTAACGGCCAGCCGCAGCGCATCGAACACTGGCGCCTGGCGCAACAACAGGCGCGGATCGCGGCGGCAAACATGCTCGGTGGTGATGAACATTATCTCGACGTGCCGTATTTCTGGACCTGGCACTTTGGCAAAAACTACGACTACCTTGGCCACGCGCAAGCCTGGGACGAAGTCGAGTTCAAGGGTGACCCTTGCAACCCGCCTTTTATCGGTCTGTTCGGCAAAAATGGTGTGGTAACGGCGGCAGTGGCCTGCGATGAAGAGCGCACGATGGCGATGCTCGCCGAACGAATGAAGCAGCCGTTGTCCGTGGACGAGGCGTGGCGGTTGATCCGCGATTAAAGGACTTGTAGGAGCTGGCTTGCCGGCGAACAAGGCGACGCGGTGTGTCAGGCACGCCGCCTTCGCTGGCAAGCCAGCTCCTACAAGGTTTAGGGCTCCTGGACTACGCCAGGACCACTGAACTTGCTCATCACGAAGCCGACAAACTCCTCGACGGTCATTTTCTGGCCGTTGAATTCCACCTGGTTATTGGCGTAGTGCAGTTGGGTGACGACGTTGTTGCTGTCCAGTTTCGCCAATTGCGAGCCGACCGCCATGCTGCTGAACATATCGGCGGTAGCGGTGGCCTGATCGGCGATGAGCTTCGCGTCGGTCTGGCCGTCGATTTGCGACTGCACGCTGAGTATGTCGACGAGCATCGGCTTGGACACTTTCAGGTTGACGTCCAGCAGCGCGATCATCTGGCGGACCAACTGGTCGGCCGGCAGGTCGATCGATTGTGGCTTGGTCAGGTCAAGCACCAGGTTGGCACGGCTTTCGCCATTGGCGGTGTTGAACGACAGGTTCTCCAAGGCCACCTGCGGGCCGGCCGCCAGCAATTGTTCCAGGCCGGTTTTAAGCTGCGCTTCTTCTGCTTCGGTCAATTTCAGCTCGGGGGCCGGTTGACCGGCCTCGGCAGCCTCGGCGGCGGCCTGCTCATAGGGCTGCAATTTAGTCTGGTAGATCTGAATCAGCGACAACGTCGCCGGGATGTCGAGGTTCTTCAGGCTCATGGCCAGCTGGGCAGAACCCACGGCCTTGCCGTTCAGGGACACTTCAGCAATCTTGTAATCGGCGCGCCCGGAAGCACTGGTGCCTGATTCCTCGGTGTGGTTCTTCATTTCGAAATTCTTCAAGCCCAGGACCGACTGCTTGGGGCCAAAGGTGGTTTTACTGTTGCTCAGCTCGACGGTGTTATCGCCGGTGTAATAACCGTAGGTGCTTTTTGTCAGGTTGCTGGCCAGGGTAAGACCACTCAACTCGACCTGCACCGGTGCCTGGTCTTCGGAAACAGTGGTCAGCTTCAGGCTGTCCATGTAGCCGTCGGCCTTGACATTCTGCGCCTGGGCGCTGGCCGCGACATCAACCTTCAGACCGGAAAATTTCAGGCTGGACTTGTCATCCAGTGCAGTTTCCAGCGGCAGCAATTCAAGCGTGCCGTTGGTGGAATTGTCGTAGCCAATATTGACCACGCCCTTGAGCGGCGAAGCGTCCTTGGTGGCGGCGAACCATTTTTCCGTGAGCGGGGTCTTTTCCAGTTCATAGTGACTGGTGGCCATGACCGGCAACCACTTCAGCGACACCAGGCGCGAGAACGGCAGTGGACCGTGTTCGATGTGGTCGGCAAACAGCAACTCGACCGGTGCCTCGCCGAACATTTCACCTTCACCCTTGAGGCGGTAATGCGCAGTGCTGCTGAATACATGGCGTTCCAGGGACACCAGCTCCAGCGAGGCCGTGCCTTTGTAACCGACCATTGCAGCCTGCAATTGCTTGTTGGCATCCGCCAGGGAGGTGTTGAGCACACCTTCGATTTTGGTGCCGGTGAACCAGGCTCCGCCGGCGCTGATTGCACCAATGGCGACAACAATTCCCAGGAGCACGCCTGCTGATTTATTCATGAATGACCCGTTCAATGTCCGTTGTTGAGTGTGGTCGTCTTCCCTGAACCCCTGACGGGTTGCGGTCACGACTGCGCTGAAAGTAGGGGGCAGATTAGCATCAGGCGCGACGGGAGGCCCAATCGTTAACGGTGAAAAAGTGTCTATGGGAATTCAGGGGTGGGAGTTTTAGCGCTCAATCGATCGCCTTCGCGAGCAGGCTCGCTCCCACAGGACAAATGCATTCCAATGTGGGAGCGAGCCTGCTCGCGAAGGCGTCAGTCCTGCCAGACAAAATCAGGAATACTGAACCTCAATCTCATCGAGCTGGTGATCAAAGGTTTTCAGCCGCGCCGTCCAGGTGTAGATCAGCACTTCGAAATCCCGGTTGATCACCGCCCCACCCGTCACTTCCTCGCGCGGGTCGCAGAAGTCCAGTTGATAGCGCTCGCGGGCCATGGCGTTGGCCACGTCAGCCAGCTCGCGGGCATTGTTGAGCCAGTGCCGACCGTCGTCGGCCACTTGTTTGTCCAGCTCAAGGCATTGTTTTTTCAAGGTTTCGAGGCTTTTTTCCAGCGGCGTGCCCGTGAGTTCCCCCATGACTTCCTGGAAGGTCCTGCCCGGTTGCCAGTAGCTGCCCCAGAAATACCGGTCGAAGACCGATTCGACACGCCGTAGCGCCACCTTGGTGTCCCAGATCATCACCAGGGTCTTGCCTTGTTCAAGCTGTCTTTTTTTGATTCGCTGCCCCTGGACCGAAGCCCAGGCCACCACCGCGATGGACATCACGGCAATCAACAGTGCGGCGCTGTCGAGGAACGTCAGCGCCGTGTCGATCTGGTGAGCCAGCATGATGCCGTAGAAATAGGTCGCCGTGAGCAGCACCAACGCCACAACGGCGCACCAGAAGCCGAGAGCATAAGGGTTTTTCATTATTGGTTTCCCCATGACCTGCGCATGCCTTGTGCGAATCCAGGGCGCTTTTGCGCGAACGCCCTTTCAACACTTCAAAGCATAGCAACGGCCTCAGGGTTTGCCGGAGTTCGACGCTTGCGTTCGTCCGCTTTCCCAACCGCCGCCCAAGGCGAGGAACAAATCGATCTGGCTGATGGCAACCTGAGTGTTGGCAGCGGCCAGTTGCGCGGTGACGTCGATGTAGGTGCGGGTAGCCTGCAGGTCCGCCAGGAACGATGCGCGACCGGCCTGGAAGAAGCGATGGGTCTGGTCGGCGGCCAGCTTCGCCGACTGTTCGGCGTCCGCCAGGGCCTCACGGCGTTGCAGCAAGGCGGAGTACTGGGCCAGGCCGGTCTGGGTTTCACGAATAGCGTTAAGTACCACGCCATCGAAATGCGCCAGCGTGGCCTGGGACACTGCTTGAGCCTCGCGAATTCGTGCCCGGGCGCCGTTGGTCGGCACGTTCCAGGTCAGCGACGGGCCGAAGCCCCAACGGTTGGTAGAGGGTTCGCCCAGGTTTTCCAGGATACCGACCGTGCCGATGGTCGCACCGATGCGGATGTCCGGGTACAGCTCACCGGTGGCGATGCCGATACCCGCGGTCGAGGCTGCGAGTCGACGTTCGGCCTGGCGGATGTCGGGGCGGCGCTTGAGCAGCGATGCACCGTCACCCACCGGCACCAGTTGCGTGATTTTTGGCAGTTCGGCGCAGCTGTCGGTACCGACCGGTAGTTGATCCAGCGGTTTGGCCAGCAGCATCGACAAGCGGAACAGCCCGGCCTGACGCGCCGCCTCATAGCGCGGCATGTCGGCGCGCAAGGATTTGAATTGGGTTTGCGAGCGGGTGACCTGGGTTTCGTCGCCACGCCCGGCATCGCGCAAACGCTGGATGAGCGTGGTGCTCTGGGCTTGCAGGTCGAGGGAATGCTGGGCGATTTCCCGCTCCTCGTTGGCCGCGCACACCTGGGTGTAGGCCCGGACCACATCGGCCACCAAGGTGATGCGCGCCGTATCGGCGGCCGCCTGGGTCGCATCGGCATTGGCCTTGGCCGCTTCGATGCCACGCTGCAAGGTGCCGAACAGGTCGAATTGGTAGGACGCGCTGATGCCGATATCGCCGATGTTGGCGACCGGCACCTTTTCCGGCAGCAAGAACGCTTCACCGGATTCCTGCAAGCGTTGGGCGCCCATCTTCACCCCACCGCTCCAGCCGCCCGCTGCCTCGGCCGCGTCAACCTGAGCGCGAGCCCGCAGCAGGCTGGCGGCCGCTACACGCAAATCCGTGTTGGATGCCATGGCCTGCTGCACCAACTGGTCGAGCTGCGGGTCCTGATACAGGCGCCACCAATCGGCAGGCATCGGCGCCGAGACCACCGGCTTGCCGCTCACCGCCAGTTCGCCCTGCAAGTCTTCACGGTGGATGGCGGCTTCGTCCGGCAAGTGATAATCCGGACCGACCACCTGACACGCCGACAACAGCAAGCCTAATCCGGCGATCGCCAAACCCGAAGCCTTGCTCATTGCACGGGCTCCCGGTTCTGGTCGTCGATGATCGATACCGTGGCGGTGCGCCCGGCGATCATGCGGAAATCCTCAGGAACCTCATCGAACGCGATACGCACCGGAATCCGCTGGGCCAACCGCACCCAACTAAAGGCAGGATTCACGTTGGGCAACAGGTTGTTGCCACTGGTGCGGTCGCGATCTTCGATACCGGCAACGATGCTTTCCACATGGCCGCGCAGGCGCGCGTTGTCGCCGATCACCCGGATGTCGACGCTTTGGCCGATATGGATGCCGTTGAGTTTGGTTTCTTCGAAATAGCCGTCGATATGGAAAGAATTGCTGTCCACGACGGACAACACCGGCCGCCCGGCGCTGACGAATTCCTGGGTTCGCGGCGCGCGGTCGTTGACGTAACCGTCCACCGGACTGCGGATCACCGAGCGGTCGAGGTTCAGTTGCGCGCTGTCTACCGCGACCTGGGCTTCCATCAACGCCACTTGTGCGCGGGCCACCCGTGACTGGCTTTCTTCCAGTTGCTCGCCCGGCACCAGATTGCCAAGGCCCTTGTTGCGCTTGGCTTCACGCTGGGCCTGGGCCAGGGTTTCCTCGCGATCTGCGACCGCCGCTTTCGCCTGGCGCAGGGCCAGTTTGAAACGGCCCTGGTCGATGCTGAACAGCACCTGGCCGCGCTTGACCAATTGGTTGTCGCGCACTTGCACTTGCTGGATCAGCCCGGACACGTCCGGCGCGATCTGCACGATGTCGGCTCGGATGTGCCCGTCACGGGTCCAGGGCGCGAACATGTAATACATCACCATGCGCCAGACCACGACAACGGCGAAGGTCACGATCAACAGAGTCAGGACCACGCGACCGAGGGTTAAAAAAGGTTTTTTCATGTCATCAGGTATCGACTGAGTGAGTCCACGGCGCCAAGCAGCAAGGCGTAGAGAGCCACGTTAAACAATGCCCGGTGCCAGACCAGACGGTAAAAGTGCAGGCGCGTCAGCACCCCGTGCACCAACAGGTACAACACATAGGTAATGCCCATCAGCACCAGCAACGTGGGCAGGAACACCCCGCTGATATCCAGATCACCGATCATAAAGGCGCTCCATCGATGCCATGGGGAAGCGGTTCTTCGGGCTCGGCACAACCGACGAATTCGACGCAGGGCAACAACGCCAGGCGCAAACCGCTCAAGGCGTGCAGCAGGTGCAGGCGGGTTTCTTCATCACCCGCGCCGCCCAACGCTCGGCGCGTGCGATCGAGGGTCATCAGCAACGGGCTTGGTGCCGGCAGGCGTTCGCCAGCCTTGAGGCAGGCCTTGAAGTATTCGCCGACCTCGGCCACCACCTGACGCAGCAACGCCTGCGGCGCGCCGTGAACCCGCGGCGTATAGGCCAGCAGGTCGAGCAGGTTCAGCGCCACACGAACTTCGCGCAAGGCGATGCCGGTGTCCTGGCCGGTCACGGCCAGGCGCGGCAAATGCTGCATCAGTCGATCCAGTACCTGCACGCCCAGGCGCCGGTGATCGGCCAGCGTGGCCGGCTCGGTGAGGCTGACAATGTCGCGCCAGGCGAAACGGGTCAGGCGCTTGGCCGCCAGTTCGGCACCGAACGGCCGGGCGATCAGGGTCCAGACGAACGCGAACAGCAAACCGATCGGACCGGCCAGGTTGGAGTTGGCGAAGCTGAGGAAATCCGCGTCGTAGGCGCCCTGAATACTGATGAACGACGAGGTGTTGACCAGAGTCAGCAACATGCCCAGGTAAAACTGCGGCTTGACCGTCAGGGTGCCGATGCAGATGAACGGCACGGCGAAGGCCAGCACCAGCATCGGGAAGTCATGCAGATTGGGCAGGACGAGAAACAGGTAAAGGCTGGCGAACACCACCGACATCGCCGTCCAGAAAAAGAACCGGTAGATCTGCGGTGCCGGGTCGTCCATCGAAGCGAAGAAGCTGCACGCCACTGCCGCCAGAATCACTGCACTACCGCCATCGGTCCAGCCCAGCAGAATCCACAGCACCGAGGCGACAATGGTCGCTGCGACAGTGGAGGCGGCGGAATAGAGCATCAAGCCACGATCCAGAAAAGGGGTCAGGCGCCCCAGGCGCCAATGCCGATAGACCGCGCGCCAACTGTCCTGGCTTTCGCACTGGATCGCGTGTTGCAGGCTGCGGCAGTCCTGCCACAAATCGACCCATTCGCCGAGGCGATAAATAGCGTTGGAGAACAGCAGTTGCTTGCGATCATCCAGCACTTCGGCGCTGGGTTGCAGCGCTTCGAGTTGGTCTTTGAGCGCCTGCCAGCGCTCGAGGTCAGCGTTCTTGTGATCGAGCCATTCAGTGGCGGCGGCCAGCAGGGGTGCGAACTTGTCCACAAGCTCGGGGGTGCGCCTTTCCAAAGCGTAGAGCGCATCCTCCAGGGCATCGATCACCGGCAACAGGTGAATCATCCGCCCGCGCAACTCTTTGGTGTTGCGCACCGTTTGTGGGCGCGCGCCTTCGTGGGGCAACTGACCGATCATCAGTTCCAGGGTGTTGAACGTGGCAACCATCGAGGCGCGCAAGGCGCTGACTTCCTCGGGCTGCACATTGCGGCCGAGAAAGCGCGCGCTGTAAGTCGAGGCGTCGGCAAACCATTTGCTCACCGAATCGTTGAACACCGGGGCCAGCCGTCGCGGCCAGAACATTGCACCCACCACCGCAGCGACGGCGATGCCGAGGAAAATTTCTTCGGTGCGCGCTTCGGCCACGTCCCACACAGCCAACGGGTTATTCACCACCGGCAGGGCAATCAACGGCAAGGTGTAGCCGGCCAGCATCAAGGCGTAATTGTTGGCGGTGCGCAAATGCATGGACAGAAACAACAGGATCCCCGTCCACAGCGCGACGACCACCACCAGCACATAGGGACTCTGGACAAACATCGGCACGAACAGGACAGCAGCAGCGGCACCAAGAAAAGTGCCGACCGCACGGTACAACGCCTTGGAACTGGTCGGCCCGACAAACGGGCTGGAAACGATATACACCGTGGCCATCGCCCAATAAGGACGCGGCATTTGCATGAGCAGGGCGATGTACAGCGCGATCATCGAGGCCGCGAAGGTGCGTACACCGTAGAACCAGTCCCGTGCCGGGGGCATGCCGGAAAAGAATCCGTTCAAGGGTTGGCTACCGGCAAATGACTGGCTGACTCGAAGGCTTTCAACACGCGCAGCGTCGCTTCAAGATCTTCCTGATCGATTCCTTCGAGTACTTCATGACGCAAACGCACCAACTCGACCTCAACGGCTTGCACCAGGGTCCGACCGGTATCGGTCAGGCTCAGGCATTTGGCGCGACGGTCCTGGGCGTCTTCGGTGCGGCAGACGTAGCCGCCATGGCACAACTGATCGAGCAATCGCACCAGAGACGGACTTTCCATCCCTGCCGCCTGCGCCACCGTCACCTGCCGAACCCCCTCGCCCAAGCGCCCGATCATCAGCAGCGGGACGGCACAGGCTTCGGAGATTCCATAGTTGGCCAGCGTGGCCTGGCAGATTTTGCGCCAATGCCGAGCGGCTACCACCATGGTGCTGCTGATGTTCATCTGGAGAGCGTCGAGGGAATTCGGCACGAGGGAAAATACACATTGTTAGTTTGCTAACTATCAATATGACATTGGAAGGGATTTTCAGTCAAGTTTTGAAACAAATTGACTGCCATCCGTCGTAGGTCTGTCCCTGGTTGGTCAGACAAAGTACTGATGAAGTATGTACCGTTTCATTACCCTGACCGAGGAGATAGACCATGTCAAAACAAGCCGTTTTTACAATGAAACTTGAATCGGATTTGCCTCAACGAGAATCCCGTGAGTACGAAGAATTCCTGCAACGCAAAGTGGACATCGCTCGTGTATCGATGAACAGCGGCGACGGTCTGACGAACGATGAAGTGGAAGCAGAATTCGCCTCCAGGCCTGGGCGGGCAGCCATCCAAGAATGAAGATAGTGTGGCCGCGAGAAGAGCGCAGGCCTTCTATACCCCCCGCCCCTTCCTCAACATCACATCCAACTGATCCACCACCTCCGCCCAATCGGCATCTTCCAGAATTTCATTGCGCAACAGATCCGCCTGGCTCGGGCTCCAGAAAAAAGCATCCGCCAGGTGCAAGTCCGGTTTGAGCGGTGAGTGGGTGGCGATGAATTTGTCGATGTTCTCGGCGTCGTCAGGGAGGCCGAGTTGTTTGAACAGGGAGGGAAGGCTGTGGGTTGGGTTTTCCATGTCTGGCTCCTGCAAACCTGATAAAGGGACCGCTGCGCGGTCAATCGCGAGCAGGCTCGCTCCTACAGGGGAATGCATTCACCTGTGGGAGTGAGCCTGCTCGCGAAGACGGCAGCATTGACGAAACGATCCTCAATTACTCAACTCCCGCACCTCCGCATGCGGCACCATTTTCAGAAACTGCGGCATGTCCATGTGCACCAGGTTGATGTGGTTGCCGGCTTCCAGATAGATGTCTTTCTGCCGGGTCAGCAGCGGGTCGATGACCACGTCCAGTCCATAGGCTTCACCCAGGGCAGGCACGGCGCCGCGTTCGCAGTCGTCAAACAGATGCGCCAGATTGCTTTCCCGGGAGACCTGCCATTCACCGGTGCTGCGCACTTTGCTCAAGTCCAGGTGACGGCTGGCGGGTAGCACGGCCATCAGGTAATGCCCGTGGTGATCGTCGAGGATGACCGATTTGGCCACCCGTTCCGCGGGAATACCCGCAACCCGCGCGGTTTCGAGGCTGCTGGCCGAGTGGGGATGGGTGACGATGTCATATTCGCATTGAGCCTTGTCCAGGCTTGTCTGCACGGTTCTTGCCATACGCATGATGCACCTCGGTGTCCGCAAAAACGCCCGGCGGACGATGGTTAACACTTTTGTACGTAGTAAAAGTCTAGGCCCGCCGGGGCAATCCAGCGGGAAATCCGCCCATCGGACAGGTCGACAATTGAGCAAAATTCATACAACCAGCGCCTCAACTAGACTGTATACAGAACCAGCTGCGACTCTCCCGGAGGGTCACGTGAACACTCGCTGTTGTGCAGTTGCACTGCTGTTGGCATTGAGCGGATCCGCCCTCGCTGCGGACACCGCCGGCCTGCCGGTTTCCAACTCCGCGGGGATCTGGCTGATCACCTTCGGTATCGCGTTTCTGATTGCCGAGGCTGCCCTGCCCAACTACGGCGTGATCGGTTTGGGCGGGATCGTGATGTTCGTGATCGGCGCGGTGATCCTGACCAATGCCGAATTGCCCGTGCCGTTGATGATCGGCCTGGGACTGATCAGCGCGCTGCTGCTGATATTCCTGCTGATACACGCCCTGAAGACCCGGCCGCGCCAGACTGTCAGCGGTGATGCCGGCCTGCTGGGCAGCGTGACCCCGGTGCTGGCATTGCAGGTCGGCGATGCGTCTCTGGGCTGGGTGCATTTGCAGGGCGAACGCTGGCAGGTATCGAGCACCAAGCCATTACAGATCGGGCAACAGGTCCGGGTGGTGGCGCGCAAGGGATTGTTGCTGGAAGTGGCCGCGGCTGACGCGGTAACGGTTGGAGATTAGTCATGGGTCTGCAAATCGGTTTTGTCGCACTGCTGCTACTGCTGATCGCACTGGCAGGGGCGACGTTCCGCATCCTGCGCGAGTACGAGCGTGGGGTGGTGTTCCAGCTCGGACGCTTCTGGCAGGTCAAGGGCCCCGGCCTGATCCTGCTGATTCCGGTGGTCCAGCAAATGGTCCGCGTCGACTTGCGCACCATCGTCCTCGACGTCCCGCCGCAAGATGTGATCACCCGCGACAACGTCTCGGTCAAGGTCAACGCAGTGCTGTACTTCCGCGTGCTCGATCCGCAGAAGGCAATCATTCAGGTCGAAGATTTTCTCATGGCCACCAGCCAACTGGCGCAAACCACCTTGCGCGCGGTGCTCGGTAAACACGAACTTGATGAACTGCTGGCCGAGCGCGAACGGCTGAACATCGACATACAGCAAGTACTCGACGCCCAGACCGACGCCTGGGGCATCAAAGTCGCCAATGTCGAAATCAAGCACGTGGACCTCAACGAATCGATGGTCCGCGCCATTGCCAAACAGGCAGAAGCGGAACGCGAACGCCGGGCCAAAGTGATCCACGCTGAAGGCGAATTGCAGGCTTCGGAAAAACTCATGCAGGCCGCCGAAATGCTCGGCCGCCAGCCCGGCGCCATGCAGCTGCGCTATATGCAGACGCTGAGTTCGATCGCCGGGGACAAGAGTTCGACCATCGTCTTTCCGTTACCGATCGAATTGCTCAAGGGCATGGCGGATCTATCGGCCAAACCGTGAGTCGGGGCGACACTACAACAGGGCGTAGAAAACCAGAATCGCCACGCCCCAACAACACAAGCCAAATGTAAACCAGACACCATTGGCACAAGTCAGTGTCGAGTTCGCCGTCCCGGCCACATCGTTCTCCAGATAATTGATTGCTTCTTGTACACGCAGAAAGGAGCAGACCTGCAAGAGTAGTATCAGAAGACTCAGCGCAAAGCTGATGTGCACATCCGGCAACCACATCAGCCCCATGCTCGCTGCAGCAGCCATGATCACGCTAATCGCCAGCAAGCGTGGGTACCAACGATAGTCCCGACCTGAAGCGCGTAATCGCCGATCAATGCTGGTGAACAGCGAGTACATAAAAAACACGCCCAAAAGTGCTCGGGCTATAGGTATCACTTTGTTGCCCGTAGCGGCGCGGTAAAGCTTCCAGTTTTTATACAGCCAATACGTGACGTACAAACCAAAGGTCGAAACAATCATCAGCGCGAACTTGCTTGTACCCACAACAAAAAAGACCCCGCGGGGTGGTTCCGTGCGATCCAGTTCGGCCACTGGAGGCTCATAGGGATTGGCATTCATAGCGATGCATAACCAGGGTCATGAAGTGGACCAAAATGCTAACCCCTGATGGACATCGTGAGTGCCCACACAAATAAATCAGGACGCGTCCTACATCCAGCTTCACGATTTCACTCAATGTTTCGCCGTCAGCGGATACACCGACTCCCATCCGCCACCCAGCGCCTTGTACAACCCGACCGCTGCCAGCGAAACGCCGGTGGAACTCTCCACCCATTGCTCCTGGGTCGCCAGCAATGCGCCTTGCACGGTGAGTACGTTAACGAAGTCCACCACGCCCTCGACGTATTGCTGTTGTGCGGTTTGCAGGGCAATCCGGTTCTGCCGCACCGCTTCGGCGAGACTGTCGCGGCGTAGTTGGCTGGCGTTGTAGGCGCTCAATTGGTCGTCGATTTCATGCCAGGCGCGCAACACGGTTTGCTGGTAGGCGATGGCCGCTTCCTGTTGCTGGGCTTCGCGCAGGTTCAGCACACCGCGCAGGCGGCCGCCGTCGAACAGTGGCAGGCTGAACTGCGGACCGATGCCGAACGTGCGTGAACCCCAGGAACCGAAATCGCTCAGTTGCATGGCTTGCGAACCGACACTGCCTGACAGGGTAATCCGTGGATAAAAATCACCCTTGGCCACGCCGATGCTCGCGGTTGCGGCATGCAGGCGGGCTTCGGCCTGGCGGATGTCCGGGCGGCGCTCGGCCAGATGCGACGGCAGGCCGATGGCGACCTGGCGCGGGGTTTGCGGCACCGGCGCGTCGGTGGACAACTCGGCTGTCAGCGCCTGGGGCGGCTCGCCCATCAACAGGCTCAAGGCGTTGATCAGCCGGGCCTGGCGTTGCTCCAGTGCTGGCAGGCGTGATTCGATGGCCGCGACCTGGGCGGCGGCTTCGGCGACATCAAGGTCCGTTGCGACACCGTCAGCCAGGCGCAGCTGCGAAAGCTTCAGACTGTGCCGGGCGACGTCGAGGTTCTGCTCGGTGACTGCGCGGGTGTTCTGCACTCCGCGCAGTTGAATGTAGTCCTGGGCGGTTTCGGCAAGCACCGACAACAGCACACCGCGACGGTCGTCTTCCGCCACTTCCAGAGTGGCATCGGCGGCTTCGGTTTCGCGGCGTACGCGGCCCCAGAAATCCAGCTCCCAGGAGGCAGAGAAGCCGGCATCCCAGAGATTGAACGCCGAATTGCCGTTGTGCCCCGACGGGTCGCTCAGGCCTTCGCCGCTGTTGCGTTTGCGTGAGTAACTGCCGCCGACGGCGGTGGAAGGATAACGATCAGCTGTTATCACCTGACGCACCGCACGGCTTTGTTGCAAGCGGCTGCTGGCGAGCTTCAGGTCGAGGTTGTCGGTCAGGGTACGTTGAGTGAGGGCCGAGAGTTTCGGATCGTTGAACACTTGCCACCAGCGTTCGTTCATCGCTTCGGCGCTGGCCTGGCTGGTGGCTGCTTTTGCTGGTTTCGACCATTCGGCGATTGGCTGTGCCTCAGGTTTCTGGAAATCGGGGCCGACGGTGCAGGCTGACAGGCCCATGACAAGCAAGGCGCAAAAAGTAAGTTGAGGCAAGCACCCTCTTCGCGAGCAGGCTCGCACCCACAGGGGATTTTTTCTGAAACTGAAACTTTGAAAAGACCTCAATTCCCTTGTGGGAGCGAGCCTGCTCGCGAAGACGTCGGCACGATCAACAAATATCTTCATCGCTGCGCAACCTCATGCGCGCCAGCACCAACCGTATCGATACTCGCCTCCACCGACATCCCCACCCGCAACCGCTCCGCCAACGGCTGACCCGGCTCCAGCACAATTTTCACCGGAATCCGCTGTACCACCTTGGTGAAATTGCCAGTCGCGTTATCCGGCTTGATTGAAGCAAAGGTCACGCCGGTGGCCGGTGCGATGCTCTCGACCCGCCCGTTCAACGCTGCGCCGCCAAAGGTGTCGACACGCACCTGCACGTCCTGCCCCGGTTGCACATTTGTCAGTTGGGTTTCCTGGAAGTTGGCCACCACATAGGCCTGCGCCAAAGGCACCACTGCCAGCAACTTGCTGCCCGGCGTGACATACGCGCCGACCCGCACCGCGCGCTCACCGACCATGCCGTCCTGCGGCGCGGTGATCCGTGTGTAAGACAGCTCGTAACTGGCGATTTCCAGCTTCGCCTGCGCCCGTTTCAAACCACCTTCGGCCCCGTCACGCTGGGCTGCGAGTATGTCCACCTGCTTGCGCTCCGCCGCCAGCACGGCCGTCACATTGGTCAACTGGGCACTGGCCTGGTCGATGCGCGTGCGCGCTTGCTGAGCCTTCTGCACCGTGCCGGCACCGACCCCGGCCAAGTGGTCGTAGCGGTTCAGTTCATGTTGAGCGAAGGCCATTTCAGCCTTGGCGGACACCACCTGCGCCTGTGCCTGAGCGATTACCGAGACCTGACGCTCAAGCATCGCCCGGGCATTTTGCAGTTGTGCCTGGGCCACCAGGGCCTCGGCGGCGGCCGCTTCGGCGGCGGCGCGCAGGTCGCGGTCATCGATCAGGGCGAGCAGTTGCCCGGCCTTGACCTGTTGGTTGTCTTCCACCAGTACTTGCTTGATGAACCCGGCAACGCGGGGCACCACCAGCGTGTAGTCGGCCGAGACATAGGCATCATTGGTGCTCTGCTGCGTGCGCTGGCCGAACAGGCCGGGCGCCAGCAGATAAATCAGTACGCCCATCGCCATCACGACGCAGACGCCAACGGCTACTTTTTGCTTGGATTGAGTCGTCATGAAAACCTTCTGTTTCATTGATGCATTCAAGTCGGTGCACGTGGCGGATAGATCCGCGTCGGCAGCCAGAAAATCAGCAGGATCAGCGCCAATGCGACGCCGGCCATGCACAGGTAAAGATCCGATGCGGCCAGCACCACGGCCTGCTCATGCAAGCGGTGGGCAAGGCCCGGGGTATCGCTGTCGACCAGGGGAGAATTGCCGAGGCGGTCCACCAGCATGGTCGAGTGAAAGTGCAGGCGCTGCGTGGTCATGGCTTCCAGCACGCCGGTGGCGATCACCGCCGCCAGGCCTTTCACGGTGTTGAACCAGGACGACGCGAACGGTCCGTCCATGGGGTTGATGCTGCCGGTCGAGAGCATCAGCAACGGCAAGACAGACATGGGTTGACCGAAGATCTGCAGCAGTTGCAGGGCATAGAATTCATCGCGAATCCACACCGAGGTCAGCTGCGAACCGCCGATGCAGGACAACACCAGCATGCTCAGGCCGATCCCCAGCACCCAGCGGCAATCGACCCAGCGCAGATTGCACAGCGCCGCCACCAACGGCAGCGCTATCAACTGCGGGAGCGCCGCCAACAGGGTGATGGGTGCGGTCTGCACCGGGCGATAGCCCTGGACCTGCGCCAGATAGCTGGACGGAATAATCACCACCGCCAGCAACACCACCAGCACGCCGGCCAGGGTGATCAGCGCGAACGACAGGTTGCGGATGCCGAGCATCTGCATCTTGAAAAACGGAATCGGCTGCGACCACTCGTTGATCAGAAACAGCATCAGCAACAGCGTACCGCCCACCAGCAATCCACAAATCAGGCTCGACTCGAACCAGTCCAGCCGATTGCCCTGCAGGATGCCGATCACCAGCATGCAGATCGCCGGAAAACCCAACAGCAAACCACGCCAGTTGAACTGTTTGAAACGCTCCAGCCGCAGCGGGTCCTGAGGAATGCCGTAGCTCACCGCGACCATTGCAATCAGGCACGGCACGACGATCTGCCAGAAGGTCCACTGCCAGCCGACATACTCGGTCCAGAGCCCGGCCAGCGGCGTGCCCAGGCCCGGACCAAAGGTGGCGGTCAGGGCATAACCGGCCAGGCCGTAGAGTTTTACGTTGGCCGGGAGAAAACGCAGGGCGACGGTCATCAGCATTGGGGGCAGCGCGCCACCGGCCAGGCCTTGCAGGGTGCGCAGGACCAGCAGGCTTTCGTAGTTCGGCGCCAACGGGCACAACACCCCCAGCAGGGTGAAGGCACTGATGGCGCAAAGGGTGAAGCGCCGCAACGAGAACGTCACCGCACACCAGGGCGCAAACGCCATGGCAGCCACCGAGGTCGCGGCGTAGCTGGCGACCAGCCAGGTGCCTTCGTCGTAACCGATGGCCAACCCGCCACGGATATCGGCCAGGGCCACCTTGGTCACCATCTCGTTCAGGCCCGACACCAGCACCGCCAGCAACACGCCTACCAGGCCGATAATGATCCGCGGGCCGAAGACCGGGGGTGCGGCGGCCGTCGGGCTGGCCGCGGCGAGAGGTGCCGTGACCGTGAGGGAAGTCATTGCTGCAAGCTCCGGGATTTGAAGACCGAAGCATTCTAGGAAGGTCCAGACGTGACGAAAACTGACTTATCGTCAGGTTATAAGTGCGTTATACGCAACGATGCAAAAAACTGTGGGAGCGGGCCTTGTGGCGAGGGGATTTAGCGAAACGTCGCACCGCCCCGTTGGGTCGCGAAGCGGCCCCTAAAAATGGGACTGCTGCGCAGTCCAGCGGGGATAAATCCCCTCGCCACAAGGCCCACAGGTTCATTCGTTCAACCCAAGACCGGTTGCGCTGCCAGCCACGTCTCGTCACAACAGGTTTTCAGGGTTTCACGCAGCCAGCGGTGTGCGGGGTCATTGTCGAAACGAGGGTGCCAGGCCTGGCTGAGCACGATGGTCGGCAATGGAATGGGCAGGGTGAACGAGCGCAACTTCAGTCCCAGTCGGCGAACGCTCAATAGCGTCTCCCTGGGCACCGGCAGAATCAGGTCGGAATCGGGCAAGGCGAACATCGCCGCGTGGAAACTCGGCGCGATCACCGCTACTCGCCGCTCCAGGCCCAAGGCGTTGAGTGCCGCATCGATTGGCCCGCGAGCGATCCCGCGACGGGACATGCTGATATGCGAATACCCTGCAAAGCGTTCAGCGGTGATCTCTTGATCGAGCAAGGGATGATCCTCGCGCACCAGGCCGACAAACTGGGTGGAGAACAGATTCTGCACCTTCACTTCCGGCATCAGCGGCCGGTTGTTGCTGACGCTCAGATCGATGCGGCCCTCTCGCAACGCCTCATCATCGCCATCGCCCTCTGGCGCAAAACGCAATTCACAATGCGGGGCCTGACGCTCCATGGTGGCGAACAGCTTGCCGCCGTAGATGCCGATGAAAAAATCGTTGGCCCGGATACTGAAGCGTCGTCGCAAGCTGCCCAGATCCACAACACCGGCCGAGTGGAACAACTGCGCGGCCTGCTCCACCACGTCGCGCACCTGTTCACGCAACTCCAGAGCCTTCGGCGTCGGTACCAGACCACGGCCGGCCCGTACCAGGATCGGATCGCCGATGGCTTCGCGGATGCGCGTCAACGTGCGGCTCATGGCCGCCGGACTGAGGTTCATCCGCCGCGCAGCACCGACCACACTACCCTCGTCGAGTAAAGCGTCGAGGGCGACCAATAGGTTCATGTCCGGTAGTTGCATGGCGAGCACTCGTGCCTGATCAGGATTGATTCAGGCGCAATGCTAGCAGAACAAAAGATCGTCCGGACGCGATCCCAGGCGTGATGCGATGACCCTAGCAGTTCTGATAGTTCTCGATAGAGGACCTGAAGTGTAAAACTAAATCTCTCGTCCATACTTCAGTGAAGCCATTGGCATGACTCAA
This sequence comes from Pseudomonas sp. LBUM1649, assembly GCF_059716155.1. Taxonomy (NCBI): domain Bacteria; kingdom Pseudomonadati; phylum Pseudomonadota; class Gammaproteobacteria; order Pseudomonadales; family Pseudomonadaceae; genus Pseudomonas; species Pseudomonas sp. LBUM1649. The sequence continues at coordinate 166,034 of NZ_CP166807.1, read as the reverse complement.
CTCAAACCTGTTGATCAGAAATCTTCCACTTGGCAACGCACGACGCTGCTGGCAACCGACAATAGCCAGTCAATCATCGGCGAAATCGTCGATGGCAAACATAACTCCATCGCGTACAGCGCTTACGGCGAGCAATTCGCGAAGCAGGAAGACAAGATCCGACTGGGCTTCAATGGCCAATTACGCGAAGCGAAGGTCGGCTGGTATTTGCTGGGTAACGGCTACCGTGCTTACAACCCGAGATTGATGCGCTTCCACAGCCCCGATAGCTGGAGCCCATTTGGTCGGGGTGGTTTGAATGCATACATGTATTGCATTGGAGATCCGGTGAATCGCTCCGATCCAACGGGGCATGTTAATTGGCTGCGTTTTTTTGGATTTAATCAACACAAGAGTTGGAACGCTTGGAACCTGCCTGATGTGCCTGAGACAGCTTTAGATATAGAGAGAGGCATGCGACCTGAAAATTCTGGCGGGTTCGCATCATTAATGGGTGCAGGAGCGGTGATGGCTCCCAGGGCACCCGGGCCGGGGGGACTCAGTTCAACTCCCATTGGCAATAGCCCGGCAATAGGTGGCCCAGGGAGCGCGAGCTTAAGGAACTATCCGGCATTTGAAGGCGCCGCAACGATCACGACAACTGCCATCCTCTCATCACCTTCACCGGTAGAGGCTCGCAGGTTCAGTATTGACGAGAATATCTTTAGGCCACGTTCAAATACGTCGGATAGCTTCCACCAACGTAACTCATTGCCTAGTTATAACCAGGCAGTGCCACCTAATTATGAGCAAGCACAACGAAATGTAATAAAAGCACAGGAGCTTGTTGAATATACAATTCAATTTCGCAGTCGTTAGACTGAGTTAATTCGGTTCCTGCTTGTTCCAGTCCACAATACCAAGTCAGGTAATAACGATTTTGGATGCTGCTCCATCCCTAACGCTGCATCCCCCACCGTTTCACCGTCACCCGCTCCAACGAATCAAACACCAGATTTTCCACCAGCAACCCAATCAGAATCACCACCGCCAACCCGGCAAACACCTTGTCGGTGTACAGCTCATTGCGGTTCTGGAAGATGTACCACCCCAACCCGCCCTTGCCACTGGTCGCACCAAACACCAGCTCGGCAGCGATCAGCGTGCGCCACGCGAAAGCCCAGCCGATTTTCAATCCGGCGAGGATCGACGGCAGTGCCGCCGGGATCAGGATGAACAACACGAAGCGCATGCCCTTGAGGCCGTAATTGCGTCCGGCCATGCGCAGGGTTTCCGATACGCCGAGAAAGCCTGCGTAAGTATTGAGCGCCAAGGCCCAGAGCACCGAATGCACCAGCACGAAGATCAGGCTGTTCTGCCCGAGGCCGAACCACAGCAGCGCCAGCGGCAGCAGGGCAATCGCCGGCAATGGGTTGAACATCGAGGTCAGGGTGCTGAGCAGGTCGCGACCGAATCGCGTCGACACTGCCAAGGTCGTCAGGGTAAACGCCAGGACGATCCCGATCAGGTAGCCCTTGAGCAGCACCACCAGGGAAATCCACACCTTGCCCAACAATTCGCCGCTGAGCAGACCGTCGTACAGCGCATGAGTGGTCTGCACAAAACTCGGCAGCAGCAGGTCGTTGTTCTGATAACGGGCAACGGCTTCCCAGAGAACGGCGAGCAAAATCAGGATCACGCTTTTGCGCAGCCAACCCTGTTGCCACAGGCGTTGGCCAAGCGGTAATTCACGCTCCAGCGGAACGCTGGTCAGTGGCTGCAAAACGGTTTCGAATTCTTCACGCGGGGATGATAAATGGCTCATCGGGCCCTCCTCTCAAACTGGCTCAATAAGCGATGCGGATGTCGGCGAAATCCAGCTCGCGTTCGGTTTCCGGCGACTGGCCTTCATCGAACAACAACCGATGGATGCGCCGCGCCGACTCCTGGAACGCCACGCCGCCCAGGCTGTGCAAATCGTATTGATGACTGTGGACTTCGGCGCGCACCCGCCCCGGATGGGGCGACAACAACAAGATGCGATTGCCCACCACCAACGCCTCTTCGATGGAGTGCGTGACGAACAGCAGCGTGAAGCGCACCTCCTCCCAGAGCAGCAGCAATTCTTCCTGCATCTTGCGTCGGGTCAGGGCGTCGAGCGCGGCGAAGGGTTCGTCCATCAGGAGGATTTTCGGCTGCATCGCCAACGCCCGGGCGATGGCGACCCGCGCCTTCATGCCGCCCGACAGGGTATGCGGATAGGCATCGGCAAACGCCGCCAGACCGACCTTCTCCAGGTAGTGCAACGCTCGCTCTTCGGCCTCTTTACGCTTGAGGGTTTTCGAAGCCAGCAGCGGAAACATCACGTTCTGCTTGACGGTTTTCCACGGCGGCAGTTGATCGAACTCCTGGAACACCACGATCCGGTCAGGCCCTGGCGCATGGACGCGCTGATTTTGCAGTCGGATCTCGCCTTCGACTGGCTGGATGAATCCGGCGGCGGCCTTGAGCAATGTCGATTTGCCGCAACCGGACGGCCCGAGCAGGACAAAGCGATCCGCCGGATCGATCTCGAAGCTGACCTGGTGGGTGGCCCGCACCACCCGCTGGGGTGTGCGGTATTCCAGGCTGACGTTATCGACCGACAGTAGCGCTTGGGCTGCGACGATCGGTTTGCTGACCGTGTGGCCTTGCAAAGGGGCGTTCATGTCGGTCAGCTCCCTTGCAGCGGTTTGGCGTCCTGGAAGAAGTAGTCCTTCCAGGAATCCGGTTTGTTTTTGATCGCGCCCACACGGTAGAGGAACTCGGCCAGCGGGTAGGTATTTTTCGGCGTGACGCTGAATTCGAACTGCGGGTTGTCGATGATTTTCAGCAGCTCGGCGCGGTCGATCTTGGCCTTGGTAACGCGAATGTAAGTGTCCGCCGCCGCACCTTTATCGTTCTGCGCAAATTGCGCAGCTTCGGTCAGCGCGTCGATGAAGGCCTTGTAGGTTTTCGGGTTTTCGTCACGGAATTTCTCGGTAGCAAACAGCACCGTCGGCGAGTTCGGGCCGAGCAGGTCATAGGTGTTGAGCACCACATGCACGTTTGGATTGGCCAGCGCCTGATTCTGGAACGGCGGGTTGGAGAAGTGCCCGCTCAACTCGGTGCCGCCGGCGATCAACGCTGCCGTGGCATCCGGGTGCGGCACGGCGATGGTGTACTTGTCGAGACGATTGAATTCCTTGTCGCCCCACTGCTTGGCGGCCGCGTATTGCAGGAAGCGCGACTGCACCGACACGCCCACGGCCGGCACCGCAATGCGGTCCTTCTCGGTGAAATCGGCGATGGTCTTGACCTTGGGATTGTTGCTCACCAGGTAGTATGGGAAGTTACCCAGGGAAGCCACGGCCTTGACGTTCTGCTTGCCGTGGGTGCGGTCCCAGATGGTCAGCAGCGGACCGACGCCGGCACCGGCAATGTCGATTGAGCCTGCGAGCAGCGCATCGTTGACCGCCGCACCGCCGGAGAGCTGGGTCCAGTCGACCTTGATGTCGATGCCTTCCTGCTTGCCGTACTTCTCGATCAGGTTCTGATCGCGCACCACGTTGAGCAGCAGGTAAACGATGCCGAACTGTTCGGCGATGCGAATTTCACCTTCGGCCTGGGCCACGGTTGGGGCGACCAGGCTGCCGGCGATCAGGCTGAAACCCAGGCCGATAGCCGCGGCCAGCGGTGCAAAAGGAAGACGTTTGGACATGGTCAAATCTCCGACAAATCAGTAAGGCGCGTCGCCCTGGATGGTGGTGCGATACAGCTTGCGGCGCAGATGGCTGGGGCATCCGGCGGCGAGGTGGATCAGTGATCGGTTGTCCCAGAACACCAGGTCATGGGGCTGCCACTGATGGCGGTAGATGTTTTGCGGCAACACGCTGTGGGCGTAGAGCTCGTCGAGCAATTGTTTGCTCTCGTCTTCCGGCAAGCCAACGATGCGGGTGGTGAAACCCTCGCTGACGAACAACGCCTTACGCCCGTTTTCCGGGTGGGTGCGTACCACCAGGTGAATGACTTCGGCGACTTGCGCCAGTTGTTCCGGGGTCAGGGTCGGGCGCCAGTTTCCTTCGAATTTGGTCTCGCTGTAGCGCGCCGTGTAGGAGTGCGCCGCCGAGCGACCTTCGACGGCTTTACGCAACGCCTCAGGCAGGTTGTCCCAGGCTTTGTGCATGTCGGCGAACAGGGTATCGCCGCCTTCGGACGGCAGTTCCTGGGCATGCAGCATCGAGCCCAGGCTTGGCAGTTCTTTATAGGAAAGATCGGAGTGCCAGAACTTGCCGGCGTCACCCAGGCCGATGGATTGGCCGTTTTCGATGATGTTGGAAACGATGAGGATTTCCGGGTGCCCGGCCAGCAGGAATTGCTTGAGCACATGGATCTGCAACACGCCAAAACGGCGGCTGAAATCGATTTGCTGCTCGGGGATAATGCGTTGGTCGCGGAACACCACCACGTGATGATCCAGGTGTGCACGGTGAATGCGGGCGAAGTCCTGATCATTGATCGGGCGGGACAAATCGAGGCCGATGATTTCGGCACCGACGGCGCCACTGAACGGGCGGATTTCGAAAAATTGTGGCGCGATGCTTGGCGATGCTGAAGCTGCAGACATAAATCACTCCCACGCACGGCACGCTCAAGGGCGCGCGCGTCGATCAGAAACTCACGGAGGTCCCGTGTTGGTTCGTGTCGTGCGGCGCGCCGATTGGTCGGCAGGTACGCAGGGGTGACTTTATAGGTATAAGAATTGAAATTTAAATACCGTTAGCGAATAACGATATGGCTTTTGAGATTGGGTGAATTTCAGGCCTCTTCGCGAGCCGGCTCGCGAAGAGGCTATCAGCCTCACAAACGAATCACCGCTCGTGCAACGCCTCGGCGCGAGCCCGGATGATCGGCTTGAGCAGGTAGCTCAGAACGGTCTTCTTGCCCGTGATGATATCCACCGACGCCACCATGCCCGGGATGATCAGCAGTGGCTTTTCATCTGTTCCCAGGTGGCTGCGATCCGTGCGCAGCTTGATGATGTAGTAGGTGGTCTTCTTGTCTTCGTCGGTGATGGTGTCGGCACCGATCTGCTCGAGCCTGGCTTTGAGCCCACCGTAGATGGTGTAGTCATAGGCGGTGAATTTCACTATCGCTTCCTGTCCCGGGTGCAGGAAGGCGATGTCTTGCGGGCGGATTTTGGCTTCCACCAGCAGGGTGTCGTCCAGCGGCACGATTTCCACCAGGTCGCTGCCTGGCTGAATCACGCCACCAATGGTGTTCACCAGCAGCTTATTGACGATGCCACGAACCGGCGATGTCACCATTGTCCGGCTGACGCGATCCTCCAGCGCCTTGCCGGTGGCCTGGGCCTTGTTCAGGTCGGTGCGCGCTTCATTGAGCTGGGTCAGGGCCTCGCTGCGGAATTTTCCACGGGTCTCGTCGATCTTGCGCGCCACTTCCTTGATCGCCGACTCCGCACGCGGGATCGCCAGGGTGGTGGCATCCAGTTGCCCACGGGTTTCAACTTCGGCGCGCTTGAGTCGCAGCACTTCCACGGGCGAAACGGCACCCTGGGCCACCAGCGGCTCGGACATGTTGATTTCCTGGCGCTGCAACCCCAGCGCGGTGCGGTACTGGGACTGTTTGGAGGTAAATTCGCGCAGCTCTTGCTGACGCTGGATCAACTGCTCCTGCAACCCGCCGATTTCATCGTGCAGTTGCTGACGACGGCTGATGTACAGGGATTCTTCGCTCGCGGCCTGACCGGGGACCGCTTTCAAGACATCATCCGGGAAATTCAGCGGACGGTCATCGACTTCAGCACTCAAGCGCTCCACCCGAAGCAGCATCGACAGCCGGTCGGCTTCGGTTTCGCCGACGTTGGAGGCGAACCGCGTATCGTCCAGGCGAATCAGTGGCGCGCCGGCCTCGACGATCTGCCCTTCACTGACGAACATCTCGGCGACGATACCGCCTTCGAGGTTCTGGATCTTTTGAATCTTGGAGGAAGGAATCGCCTTGCCGTCGCCCTTGGTGACTTCGTCGATCACCGCAAAGTTGGCCCAGAGCATCAGGAAGACGAAGAAGCCGATAATTGCCCAGATGGTCAGCCGCACCACACGCGGGGCGTCTTCGATAAGCGCCTTGTTGACCTCGGGCAGGGGCTGGTCCCTGAGCGAGTCGGAGCCTTTGAAGTAACGGCGGATGGAGCCTTTGAGGCCGGACTTAAGCAACACTGATCTGCCCCTTCTTCAACGCTTCCATCACGACAGCTTTCGGGCCATCGGCGAGTATTTGCCCACGGTCGATGACGATCAGGCGATCGACCAGCGACAGCAGCGAAGCACGGTGCGTAACCAGCACCACGGTCTTGCTTTCAATTACCGCGGCGAGGCGTTGCTTGAGGCGTTCTTCACCGGTGTTGTCCATGGCGCTGGTCGGCTCATCGAGCAGCAGGACCGGCGGGTTGAGCAGCAATGCACGGGCCAGCGCCACGTTCTGGCGCTGACCGCCGGACAGGTTCTGCCCACGCTCGCCGACTTGCAGTTCGTAGCCTTGCGGGTGCAGACGGGCGAACTCATGGACGCCAGCCAGTTCTGCAGCTTGCAGCACCATTTCGTCTTCTACATAGCGTGCGCCCGAGACGAGGTTGTCGCGCAGCGTACCCGCGAGCAGCTGGATATCCTGAGGCACGTAGCCGATGTTGTGGCGCAGTTCGCTGACGTCGATCTGACGGATGTCGACACCGTCTACCAACAGCGCGCCGTCGTCCGGCTGATAGAGGCCCACGACCAGCTTGGCCAGGGAGCTCTTGCCCGAGCCGCTGCGGCCGATGATGCCAATCTTCTCGCCCGGCTTGATCGTGAGATTGATGTTTTTCAGCGCCGGGTTTTGCTGGTCGGGGTAGGTAAAATTCAGCTGGCGGCATTCGATGGCACCTTGCAGCACCTTGCGACTCAAGGGGCGCTCTTCGAAATTGCGCTCCTGGGGCAACTCCATCATCTGGTCGACCGAGGTCATGGTGACACGCGCCTGCTGGTAGCGGGTCAGCAGGCCGGACAACGAGGCCAGCGGACTGAGCGCGCGACCGCTGAGCATGTAGCAGGCAATCAGGCCGCCCATGCTCAGGTTGCCCGCGATGATCTGGTACACACCAAAGACGATCATGATCACCCCGGCCAGCTGCTGGATCAGCAAGGTGATATTCATCGCCAGGCCGGACAGCATTTTCACCCGCAGCTCGAGGCGGCTGAGGGTGCCGATGGTCTGCTCCCACTGATACTGGCGCTCGCTCTCCGCGTTGTTGACCTTCACCGCGTCAAGGCCTGCGAGGGTTTCGATCAGGCTCGACTGACGCTCGGCGCCCAGCGCCATGGTGCGCTCCATGGTTGCCACCAAGGGTTTCTGCAAGGCATAGCCGATCAACAAGGCAATCGGGAACGCCAATACCGGAATCCACACCAAGTGCCCGCCAATAATAGCGATGACCAGGAAGATCAGCAGCGTGAACGGCAGGTCGATCAGGCTGGTCAGGGTCAGCGACGCAAGAAAATCGCGCAGGCTCTGGAACTCATGGATGTTCTGGGCAAAGCTGCCGACCCGGGCCGGGCGATACTTCATGGCCATGCCGACGATGCGCTCGAACAACGTCGCCGAGATGATCAGGTCGGTTTTCTTGCCCGCCAGGTCCAGGCAGAGGCTGCGCAGGCTCTTGAGAATCAGGTCGAACACGTAGGCGCCGGTGATGCCGATGGCCAATACCCACAGGGTCGATTCGGCCTGGTTCGGTACCACGCGATCGTAGACGTTCATCACGAACAACGGCGCGGCCATGGCGATGATGTTGATCAGGAAGCTGGCGGCGATGGCATCGGCGTAAAGCCAGCGCGAGCGCATCAGTGTGTCGCGGAACCACGAGCGCGCGCGAGGGATCAGGGTGCCGTGATTGACGTCGAATTTATGCTGGGGTTGAGCGAAGAACACCTTGCCGCTGTAGTCGTCGTTCAGCAGTTCGCTACTGACCAGGCTTTCGCCGCCGTCACTTTCACTGAGCAACAGCCGAGCCTGGTCGTCGCCTTGCCAGCCAAGCAGCACGGCACTGCGACCGTCCTTGAGCAGCAGCAGCGCCGGCATCGCGATCGCCGGGATCTGTTCCAGCTTGCGCACCAGCACCCGCCCCTGCAGTCCGGCGCGAGCCGCTGCGCGTGGCAACAATTCGACGCTCAGGCGCTGCTTGGGTAGCGGCAGGCCCGTGGTCAACATCGCTGCGCTGGCGGGCTTTTGATGCAGCGTACAAAGGGTCAGCAAGCCGTCCAGCAATGGATCGTCATGCAACGTGCGTGGGTCATGGATGAGATGAACTCGACTGGCTTCTGATTCCACGCTCGGCACTCTTGGCTAACGGATGAACGATAAGATCCTGCTCAGTTCATACCGGGCAGTTGGACCTTTGGCTTCACGTCGTTCTGCACGACGGATGCCATCGGTGCGACTACACCTTGGCTCTTGAGCAACTCGCCCATGGTCGCCTTGATTCGATACTGAGTAAATAACTGAATGTTCTTGATCTCCGCCAACCGGCGCGAAGCGTTGAACAATTCGTTTTCACTGTCGAGCAAGTCCAGCAGGGTTCGTTCACCGAGGCTGAACTGGCGCTGATACGCCGTGCGTACGCTGGTGCTGTGGTCTACATATTGCTGGGCAATGGGCACTTGGGCATTGGCATTGTTCAGCGCGTTCCAGGCCAGGCCCAGTTCTTCGTTCAACTGGCGCAACGCGTTGTTGCGGATATCCAGTGCCTGGTTGGACAGGTACGACTTCGATTCCATGTCGGCCTTGTTGCTGCCGCCGGCATACAGGTTGAAACGCATGCGCAGCATGGCCTGCCATTCGTTGTTGTGGCCGTTCTGGCCATCGATGTCATTGTCGGCGGAACGACCCAATTCAGCATCGAAACGTGGGTAGAAGCTCGACTTGGCGGCTTCATACTGTTTTTCCGCCGCAGCGATATCGGACTCGGCGGAGCGCAGGATCGGGCTGTTGTCCAGCATCTGCGCACGGGCTTCGTTCAGGTTGGCTGGCAGCAGCGCCAGGAACGGGGCGGGACGCTCCAGTTGGTCCGGCATCTGCCCGACAGCGCTGAGGAAGTTGGTCTCGGCATCGGCCAGATTGGTCTGTTCGGTGATCAGGTTGTTGCGCGCCTGAGCCATGCGCGCCTCAGCCTGGTCCAGGTCCGCACCGCTGCCGACACCGCGCTGGGTGCGTAACTGGATCTGGTCGTAAATCCGTTGGTGGCTCTTGAGGTTCTCCTCGGCCAGGCGCACGAATTCGCGGCGCGTCAGCACATCCAGGTACACCTGCGCCACAGTGAGTGCAGTGCGCTCCGAGGTGCCCAGCAGGGAATAGGCGCGAGCATTCACGGTGGCTTGTTGACGCCCCACTTCGTTGGACGTCGCATAACCGTCAAAAACCATTTGCGAGAGGCGCAGGCTCGACTCGCTGCGGTTCATGGTTTCCCAGTGGTTGTTGCTGCCGTCACCTCGAGTGGTGACGCTGTCAGTGCCTTCGCGGCCATAACCGCCCAGCAGGTCGACCCGTGGCAGGTATCCCCCCTGGGCCGCTTTTAACTGATAATCCGCAGCCAATCGACTGTTAACACCTGCCTGGATTTCCGGATGGACATCCAGCGCCTGTTGCATGGCCTGCGGAAGGGTCTGAGCCTGAACAAAAGTAGCGGCAACGGCGAAGGGTAAAGCCTTGAACAGGTGCAAACGCATAGTTGGAATTTCCCGGGGAATGCTTGTCTTGAATCACTGCAGAACGCGGCGCTGCATCGGATGATGGCAACGGGAATGGCCGTATGTCGGAAAGTCAAAATCCAGAACTGGGGTCACATCCTGTGGGGGCACTCACCGCTTGAATATCAATGTGACATTAATGGGACGATTGTTTAGGATGCCCCCAGGAAGGTCAATAGTTTGGCATAAAGTTAATAGCGAAAAAATATAGTCAATAAATTGACCTTCCATTGCGTCAATATTTCACTCAAGTAGTTTTAAAAGTACGACCAGGCTGACTCGGCGATTGCCCCTCAGGTCATGGAAGTCAACAGAACGTGTCACCCGGAGAGTCTTCAATGAGCAGCGTTGTGGCCATCGTCAAAAGCATTGTTGGTCAGGTTTTCGTGGTGTCCCCAGAGGGCATCCGTCGTGTACTCGTTGAAGGCGACCGTTTGTTTGTCGGCGATCAGGTAGACACGGGAGCGGCCGGGGCCGTTACGCTCGAGCTGGCGGATGGCCGGACCATTGACCTGGGCCGCGACACTCAGTGGAGCGGCAGTGCTCCGGACTCCAGCACCGACCTGGCAGAAACCACCGCACAGGCCGCGCCCTCGGTTGAAGAACTGCAGCAAGCCATCGCCGCCGGCGCAGACCCGACCAAGGACCTTGAACCCACCGCGGCCGGCCCGGCGGCGGCAGGCACTGGCGGCGCGGCTGGCGGTGGCCATAGCTTCGTGATGCTGGACGCCACCGCTGGCCGGGTAGACCCGACCATTGGTTTCCCGACTGAAGGTCTCAATTTCGCGGCCCAGGTCACCCGGGAGACCACGGGCGGCCAGTCGACCAACAACAATGCCAATGCCGGCGACCCGCTCGAATCGACACTGAGCCTGAGCGCCACGCCGACCATCACCGAAGCCGGCGGCATGCTGGTCTACACCGCGACCCTGAGCCAGGCGCCACTGACCGACCTGACCGTCACGCTGTCCAATGGCGCAGTGATCATCATCGCCGCGGGTCAAACCACCGGCACCGTGAACGTTCCGCTCGCGCCGAACGACACTGTCTATAAGGATGCGACCCAGATCGCGGTCACTGTCACCGGCACCACCGGCGGCGCAGTAGTGGTCATACCTCCAACCGCTCCAGCCGTGACTCAAGTCACCGATACCGTCGACACGACCTCTATCAAGCTGACCGCGACCGGTGCTGTGGTTGAAGGCGGTTTGATCACTTATACCGCTACCTTGACCAACCCGGCCGGCACCCCGGTGACCGTGACCTTGAGCAATGGCTCGGTCATCACCATCGAAGCGGGTAAGACCAGCGGCACCGTGGTCGTTGATACGCCGGTCAATGATGTTTATGTGAATGGCAGTACTGTCAGCACAACGATTACCGGCGCTAGCGGCGGCAACTTTGAAAACCTGGTGCCAAGCACCGCGCCAGCCGTGACCACCATCACCGATTCGCCAGACACCACCGGCCTGACGCTCACCGCGACCGGTGCTGTGGTTGAAGGCGGTTTGATCACTTATACCGCTACCTTGACCAACCCGGCCGGCACCCCGGTGACCGTGACCTTGAGCAATGGCTCGGTCATCACCATCGAAGCGGGCAAGACCAGCGGCAGCGTGGTCGTTGATACGCCAGCCAATGATGTCTACGTAAATGGCAGCACTGTCAGCACAACGATTACCGGCGCTACCGGCGGCAATTTTGAGAACCTGGTGCCAAGCACCACGCCAGCCGTGACCACCATCACCGATTCGCCAGACAGCACTGGCCTGACGCTCACCGCGACCGGCACCGTGGTTGAAGGCGGTTCGATCACCTACACCGCGACCTTGACCAACCCGGCCGGCACCCCGGTGACCGTGACCTTGAGCAATGGCTCGGTCATCACCATCGAAGCGGGCAAGACCAGCGGCACCGTGGTCGTTGCTACACCGGTCAATGATGTTTACGTGAATGGCAGTACGGTCACTACCACCATCACGGGTGCTACCGGCGGCAATTTTGAAAACCTGGTGCCAAGCACCACGCCAGCCATGACCACCATCACCGATTCGCCAGACTCCACCGGCCTGACGCTCACCGCGACCGGCACCGTGGTTGAAGGCGGCTCGATCACCTACACCGCGACTTTGACCAACCCGGCCGGTACCCAGGTGACCGTGACCTTGAGCAATGGCTCGGTCATCACCATCGAAGCAGGTAAGACCAGCGGCACCGTCGTCGTTGATACGCCGGCCAATGATGTTTATGTAGATGGCAGCACTGTCAGCACCACCATCACGAGTGCTACCGGCGGCAACTTTGAAAACCTGGTGCCAAGCACCGCGCCAGCCGTGACCACCATCACCGATTCGCCAGACAGCACTGGCCTGACGCTCACCGCGACCGGCACCGTGGTTGAAGGCGGTTCGATCACCTACACCGCGACCTTGACCAACCCGGCCGGCACCCCGGTGACCGTGACCTTGAGCAATGGCTCGGTCATTACCATCGAAGCGGGCAAGACCAGCGGCACCGTGGTCGTTGCTACACCGGTCAATGATGTTTACGTGAATGGCAGCACTGTCACTACCACCATCACGGGCGCTACCGGCGGCAACTTTGAGAACGTGGTGCCAAATCCTGAGTCCGCTGTCACCCAGATTAACGACAGCGTTGACACGGTCACCGTCACCATCGAAAGCGCTGGCAATGTGCTGGAAAATGCCGCTCCGACCTTCATTATCAAAGTCGATCAGAAGCTTGATCATGATCTGACGGTGACATTGAGCAACGGCAAAGCCGTGACCATCGCGGCCGGCTCGACACAAATCACCTACACCCTGCCGGCTCAGGGTGATGATGTCTATAAAGATGGCGAGACCATCAAGCTGGGTATCACCAACGCCGCTGTGGATGGTCAAACGCTTGAAAACCTGGTGATTGGCAACGAAGCCGAAGTCAACGTCGGCGACATCACCAGCGAAGTGATCGCAACCCTGACCGTCGACAAGACGTCGGTCGTTGAGGGCGGCTCCGTCACTTACACCGTGACGCTGAGCAACGCTGCCGGCATGCCAATGGCGAGCCATGGTCCTCTGGAGTTCACGCTCACCGACGGCACCGTGGTGAAAATCCCGGCCAATGGCACCAGCGGTACTGCAGTCGTTACCGCCAAAGACGACATCTTCACTGGCGGTCAGGATGCCATCGTCAACAAACTCGAGTCGGTCTCCTCGAACAACTTCGAGAAGCTGACCCTCGGCCAGGACCAATACACCACCACCGTCACCGACGAACCAGGTTCGGGCGATCCAAAAGACCCAGCCAACCAAGGCGACAAGATCACCGTCACCATCGAAAGCAACGGCGACGTGTTGGAAAACGCCGCACCGAAATTCACGGTAAAAGTGGATCAGGAGCTGAAACAAGACCTGACCGTGACCTTGAGCAATGGCGATACCGTGGTGATCAAGGCCGGTACCACCAGCGCTCCGTACGAGCTGAAAGCCCAAGGCGACGACGTCTACAAAGACGGTCAGGTCGTGGAAGTCGGTGTCAGCAACGCCACCGTCGACGGCAAGTCGTTCGAAAATCTGGTGCTGGGCGACAAAGCCCCAGTCACCATCGACGACACCCTCACCGAAGTGAAGGCCACCCTGACTGTGGATAAAACCACCGTCGCCGAAGGCGGCTCGGTCACTTACACCGTGACGCTGACCAACGCTGCCGGCATGCCGATGGCGAGCCATGGTCCTCTGCAGTTCACGCTCACCGACGGCACCGTGGTGAAAATCCCGGCTAACGGCACCAGCGGTACTGCAGTCGTCACCGCCAAAAACGACATCTTCACCGGTGGCCAGGATGCCATCGTCAACAAACTGGAGTCGGTCTCCTCGAACAACTTCGAGAAACTGACCCTCGGCCAGGACCAATACACCACCACCGTCACCGACGAACCAGCGGGCCAAGGCGACAAGATCACCGTCACCATCGAAAGCAACGGCGACGTACTGGAAAACGCTGCACCGAAGTTCACGGTGAAAGTCGATCAGGAACTGAAACAGGACCTGACCGTGACCTTGAGCAACGGCGATACCGTGGTGATCAAGGCTGGCACCACCAGCGTGCCATACGAGCTGAAAGCCCAAGGTGACGACGTCTATAAAGACGGTCAGATCGTGGAAGTCGGTGTCAGCAACGCCACCGTCGACGGCAAGTCGTTCGAGAACCTGGTGCTGGGCGACAAAGCCCAAGTCACCATCGACGACACCCTCACCGAAGTGAAGGCCACTCTGACTGTGGATAAAACCACTGTCGCCGAAGGCGGCTCCGTCACCTACACCGTCACCCTGAGCAACGCCGCCGGCATGCCAATGGCGAGCCATGGTCCTCTGGAGTTCACGCTCACCGACGGCACCGTGGTGAAAATCCCGGCTAACGGCACCACCGGCTCTGCGGTCGTCACCGCCAAAAACGACATCTTCACCGGTGGCCAGGATGCCATCGTCAACAAACTGGAGTCGGTCTCGGCCAACAACTTCGAGAAACTGACCCTCGGCCAGGACCAATACACCACCACCGTCACCGACGAACCAGCGGGCCAAGGCGACAAGATCACCGTCACCATCGAAAGCAACGGCGATGTCTTGGAAAACGCCGCTCCGAAGTTCACCGTCAAGGTCGATCAGGAGCTCAAGCAAGACCTGACCGTCACCCTGAGCAACGGTGCGACCGTCGTGATCAAGGCCGGTACCACCAGCGTGCCATACGAGCTGAAAGCCCAAGGCGACGACGTCTACAAAGACGGTCAAGTTGTGGAAGTGGGTGTCAGCAACGCCACCGTCGATGGCCAGTCGTTCGAAAACCTGGTCCTGGGCGACAAAGCCCCAGTCACCATCGACGACACCCTCACCGAAGTGAAGGCCACTCTGACTGTGGATAAAACCACTGTCGCCGAAGGCGGCTCGGTCACCTACACCGTGACCCTGACCAACGCCGCCGGCCTGCCAATGGCGAGCCATGGTCCTCTGGAGTTCACGCTGACCGACGGCACCGTGGTGAAAATCCCGGCCAACGGCACCAGCGGCTCTGCGGTCGTTACCGCCAAAAACGACATCTTCACCGGTGGCCAGGATGCCATCGTCAACAAACTGGAGTCGGTCTCGGCCAACAACTTCGAGAAACTGACCCTCGGCCAGGACCAATACACCACCACCGTCACCGACGAACCAGCGGGCCAAGGCGACAAGATCACCGTCACCATCGAAAGCAACGGCGACGTACTGGAAAACGCTGCACCGAAGTTCACGGTAAAAGTGGATCAGGAGCTGAAACAAGACCTGACCGTAACCCTGAGCAACGGTGCGACCGTCGTGATCAAGGCCGGCACCACCAGCGTGCCGTACGAGCTGAAAGCCCAAGGCGACGACGTCTACAAAGACGGCGAAACCATCAAACTCAGCGTCACCGGCGCTTCGGTTCCGGGCAAGTCGTTCGAGAACCTGGCGCTCGGCGGCGAAGCCGTGGTGAAAGTTGGCGACACCCTCACTGAGGTGAAGGCCACCCTGAGCGTGGATAAAACCACCGTCGCCGAAGGCGGCCAGATCACCTACACCGTGACCCTGACCAACGCCGCCGGCATGCCAATGGCCAGCCACGGCGAGTTGACCTTCAAACTCACCGACGGTACCGAGATCAAGATCCCGGCCAACGGCACCAGCGGCACTGCAGTCGTTACCGCCAAAGACGACATCTTCACTGGCGGTCAGGATGCAATCGTCAACAAACTCGAGTCGGTCTCCTCGAACAACTTCGAGAAGCTGACCCTCGGCCAGGACCAATACACCACCACCGTCACCGACGAACCATCGGGCCAAGGCGACAAGATCACCGTCACCATCGAAAGCAACGGCGACGTGCTGGAAAACGCTGCACCGAAGTTCACGGTGAAAGTCGATCAGGAACTGAAACAGGACCTGACCGTCACCCTGAGCAACGGTGCGATCGTCGTGATCAAAGCCGGCACCACCAGCGCTCCATACGAACTGAAAGCCCAAGGCGACGACGTCTACAAAGACGGCGAAACCATCAAGCTCAGCGTGACTGACGCCACTGTGGACGGTAAGTCGTTCGAAAACCTCGCTCTCGGCAACGAAGCTGTGGTGAAAATCGACGACACCCTCACCGAAGTAAAGGCCACCCTGACCGTGGATAAAACCACCGTCGCCGAAGGCGGCTCCGTCACCTACACCGTGACCCTGACCAACGCCGCCGGCATGCCAATGGCCAGCCACGGCGAGTTGACCTTCAAACTCACCGACGGTACCGAGATCAAGATCCCGGCCAATGGCACCAGCGGCTCTGCTGTGGTGGTGGCCAAGGACGACATCTTCACCGGTGGCCAGGATGCGATCATCAACAAGCTCGAGTCGGTCTCGGCCAACAACTTCGAGAAGCTGACTCTCGGCCAGGACCAATACACCACCACCGTCACCGACGAACCAGGCTCGGGCGATCCTAAAGACCCAGCCAACCAAGGCGACAAGATCACTGTCACCATCGAAAGTAACGGCGATGTCCTGGAAAACGCCGCTCCGAAGTTCACCGTCAAGGTCGATCAGGTACTCAAGCAAGACCTGACCGTCACCCTGAGCAACGGTGCGATCGTCGTGATCAAGGCCGGCACCACCAGCGTGCCATACGAGCTGAAAGCCCAAGGCGACGACGTCTATAAAGACGGTCAGATCGTGGAAGTCGGTGTCAGCAACGCCACCGTCGACGGCCAGTCGTTCGAGAACCTGGTGCTGGGCGACAAAGCCCAAGTCACCATCGACGACACCCTCACCGAAGTGAAGGCCACCCTGACTGTGGATAAAACCACTGTCGCCGAAGGCGGCTCCGTCACCTACACCGTCACCCTGACCAACGCCGCCGGCATGCCGATGGCCAGCCACGGCGAGCTGACCTTCAAGCTCACCGACGGCACCGAGATCAAGATCCCGGCCAATGGCACCAGCGGCTCTGCTGTGGTGGTTGCCAAGGACGACATCTTCACCGGCGGCCAGGATGCAATCGTCAACAAACTCGAGTCGGTCTCCTCGAACAACTTCGAGAAGCTGACCCTCGGCCAGGACCAATACACCACCACCGTCACCGACGAACCAGGTTCGGGCGATCCAAAAGACCCAGCCAACCAAGGCGACAAGATCACCGTCACCATCGAAAGCAACGGCGACGTACTGGAAAACGCTGCACCGACGTTCACCGTCAAGGTCGATCAGGTACTCAAGCAAGACCTGACCGTCACCCTGAGCAACGGCGATACCGTCGTGATCAAGGCTGGCACCACCAGCGTGCCGTACGAGCTGAAAGCCCAAGGTGACGACGTCTATAAAGACGGTCAGATCGTGGAAGTCGGTGTCAGCAACGCCACCGTCGACGGCAAGTCGTTCGAAAACCTGGTGCTAGGCGACAAAGCCCAAGTCACCATCGACGACACCCTCACCGAAGTGAAGGCCACCCTGACCGTGGATAAAACCACCGTCGCCGAAGGCGGCTCGGTCACCTACACCGTCACCCTGAGCAACGCCGCCGGCATGCCAATGGCGAGCCATGGTCCTCTGGAGTTCACGCTGACCGACGGCACCGTGGTGAAAATCCCGGCTAACGGCACCAGCGGTACTGCAGTCGTCACCGCCAAAGACGACATCTTCACTGGCGGTCAGGATGCCATCGTCAACAAGCTGGAGTCGGTCTCGGCCAACAACTTCGAGAAACTGACTCTCGGCCAAGACCAATACACCACCACCGTCACCGACGAACCAGCGGGCCAAGGCGACAAGATCACCGTCACCATCGAAAGCAACGGCGACGTACTGGAAAACGCCGCTCCGAGGTTCACCGTCAAGGTCGATCAGGAGCTCAAGCAAGACCTGACCGTCACCCTGAGCAACGGTGCGACCGTCGTGATCAAGGCCGGTACCACCAGCGTGCCATACGAGCTGAAAGCCCAAGGCGACGACGTCTACAAAGACGGTCAAGTTGTGGAAGTGGGTGTCAGCAACGCCACCGTCGATGGCCAGTCGTTCGAAAACCTGGTCCTGGGCGACAAAGCCCCAGTCACCATCGACGACACCCTCACCGAAGTGAAGGCCACTCTGACTGTGGATAAAACCACTGTCGCCGAAGGCGGCTCGGTCACCTACACCGTGACCCTGACCAACGCCGCCGGCCTGCCAATGGCGAGCCATGGTCCTCTGGAGTTCACGCTGACCGACGGCACCGTGGTGAAAATCCCGGCCAACGGCACCAGCGGCTCTGCGGTCGTCACCGCCAAAAACGACATCTTCACCGGTGGCCAGGATGCCATCGTCAACAAACTGGAGTCGGTCTCGGCCAACAACTTCGAGAAACTGACCCTCGGCCAGGACCAATACACCACCACCGTCACCGACGAACCAGCGGGCCAAGGCGACAAGATCACCGTCACCATCGAAAGTAACGGCGATGTCCTGGAAAACGCCGCTCCGAAGTTCACCGTCAAGGTCGATCAGGTACTCAAGCAAGACCTGACCGTCACCCTGAGCAACGGTGCGATCGTCGTGATCAAGGCCGGCACCACCAGCGCTCCGTACGAGCTGAAAGCCCAAGGTGACGACGTCTATAAAGACGGCCAGGTCGTTGAAGTCGGTGTCAGCAACGCCACCGTCGACGGTAAGTCGTTCGAAAACCTGGTCCTGGGCGACAAAGCCCCAGTCACCATCGACGACACCCTCACCGAAGTGAAGGCCACTCTGACTGTGGATAAAACCACTGTCGCCGAAGGCGGTTCCGTCACTTACACCGTGACCCTGACCAACGCCGCCGGCATGCCAATGGCGAGCCATGGTCCTCTGGAGTTCACGCTGACCGACGGCACCGTGGTGAAAATCCCGGCCAACGGCACCAGCGGCACTGCAGTCGTCACCGCCAAAGACGACATCTTCACCGGCGGTCAGGATGCCATCGTCAACAAACTCGAGTCGGTCTCCTCGAACAACTTCGAGAAACTGACCCTCGGCCAAGACCAATACACCACCACCGTCACCGACGAACCAGCGGGCCAAGGCGACAAGATCACCGTCACCATCGAAAGCAACGGCGACGTACTGGAAAACGCTGCACCGAAGTTCACCGTCAAGGTCGATCAGGTACTCAAGCAAGACCTGACCGTCACCCTGAGCAACGGTGCGATCGTCGTGATCAAGGCTGGCACCACCAGCGTGCCGTACGAGCTGAAAGCCCAAGGCGACGACGTCTACAAAGACGGCGAAACCATCAAGCTCAGCGTCACCGGTGCTTCGGTTCCGGGCAAATCCTTCGAGAACCTGGCGCTCGGCGGCGAAGCCGTGGTGAAAGTCGACGACACCCTCACCGAAGTGAAGGCCACCCTGACCGTGGATAAAACCACTGTCGCCGAAGGCGGCTCCGTCACTTACACCGTGACGCTGACCAACGCCGCCGGCATGCCGATGGCCAGCCACGGCGAGCTGATCTTCAAACTCACCGACGGCACCGAGATCAAGATCCCGGCCAACGGCACCAGCGGCACTGCAGTCGTTACCGCCAAAGACGACATCTTCACTGGCGGTCAGGATGCCATCGTCAACAAACTCGAGTCGGTCTCCTCGAACAACTTCGAGAAGCTGACCCTCGGCCAGGACCAATACACCACCACCGTCACCGACGAACCAGGTTCGGGCGATCCAAAAGACCCAGCCAACCAAGGCGACAAGATCACTGTCACCATCGAAAGCAACGGCGACGTGCTGGAAAACGCTGCACCGACGTTCACCGTCAAGGTCGATCAGGTACTCAAGCAAGACCTGACCGTCACCCTGAGCAACGGTGCGATCGTCGTGATCAAAGCTGGCACCACCAGCGTGCCATACGAGCTGAAAGCCCAAGGCGACGACGTCTATAAAGACGGTCAAGTTGTGGAAGTCGGTGTCAGCAACGCCACCGTCGACGGCAAGTCGTTCGAAAATCTGGTGCTGGGCGACAAAGCCCAAGTCACCATCGACGACACCCTCACCGAAGTAAAAGCCAACCTGACTGTGGATAAAACCACCGTCGCCGAAGGCGGCTCGGTCACTTACACCGTGACGCTGACCAACGCTGCCGGCATGCCGATGGCGAGCCATGGTCCTCTGCAGTTCACGCTCACCGACGGCACCGTGGTGAAAATCCCGGCTAACGGCACCAGCGGTACTGCAGTCGTCACCGCCAAAAACGACATCTTCACCGGTGGCCAGGATGCCATCGTCAACAAACTGGAGTCGGTCTCCTCGAACAACTTCGAGAAACTGACCCTCGGCCAGGACCAATACACCACCACCGTCACCGACGAACCAGCGGGCCAAGGCGACAAGATCACCGTCACCATCGAAAGCAACGGCGACGTACTGGAAAACGCTGCACCGAAGTTCACGGTGAAAGTCGATCAGGAACTGAAACAGGACCTGACCGTGACCTTGAGCAACGGCGATACCGTGGTGATCAAGGCTGGCACCACCAGCGTGCCGTACGAGCTGAAAGCCCAAGGCGACGACGTCTATAAAGACGGTCAAGTTGTGGAAGTCGGTGTCAGCAACGCCACCGTCGACGGCAAGTCGTTCGAAAATCTGGTGCTGGGCGACAAAGCCCAAGTCACCATCGACGACACCCTCACCGAAGTAAAAGCCAACCTGACTGTGGATAAAACCACCGTCGCCGAAGGCGGCTCGGTCACTTACACCGTGACCCTGACCAACGCCGCCGGCATGCCAATGGCGAGCCATGGTCCTCTGGAGTTCACGCTGACCGACGGCACCGTGGTGAAAATCCCGGCCAACGGCACCAGCGGCACTGCAGTCGTCACCGCCAAAGACGACATCTTCACCGGCGGTCAGGATGCCATCGTCAACAAACTCGAGTCGGTCTCCTCGAACAACTTCGAGAAACTGACTCTCGGCCAGGACCAATACACCACCACCGTCACCGACGAGCCATCGGGCCAAGACGACAAGATCACCGTCACCATCGAAAGCAACGGCGACGTACTGGAAAACGCCGCACCGAAATTCACGGTAAAAGTGGATCAGGAGCTGAAACAAGACCTGACCGTGACCTTGAGCAACGGCGATACCGTGGTGATCAAGGCCGGCACCACCAGCGTGCCGTACGAGCTGAAAGCCCAAGGTGACGACGTCTATAAAGACGGTCAGATCGTGGAAGTCGGTGTCAGCAACGCCACCGTCGACGGCAAGTCGTTCGAGAACCTGGTGCTGGGCGACAAAGCCCAAGTCACCATCGACGACACCCTAACCGAAGTGAAGGCCACTCTGACTGTGGATAAAACCACTGTCGCCGAAGGCGGCTCCGTCACCTACACCGTCACCCTGACCAACGCCGCCGGCCTGCCGATGGCGAGCCATGGTCCTCTGGAGTTCACGCTGACCGACGGCACCGTGGTGAAAATCCCGGCTAACGGCACCACCGGCTCTGCGGTCGTCACCGCCAAAAACGACATCTTCACCGGTGGCCAGGATGCAATCGTCAACAAGTTGGAGTCGGTCTCGGCCAACAACTTCGAGAAACTGACCCTCGGCCAGGACCAATACACCACCACCGTCACCGACGAACCAGCGGGCCAAGGCGACAAGATCACCGTCACCATCGAAAGCAACGGCGATGTCTTGGAAAACGCCGCTCCGAAGTTCACCGTCAAGGTCGATCAGGAGCTCAAGCAAGACCTGACCGTCACCCTGAGCAACGGTGCGACCGTGGTGATCAAGGCCGGTACCACCAGCGTGCCATACGAGCTGAAAGCCCAAGGCGACGACGTCTACAAAGACGGTCAAGTTGTGGAAGTGAGTGTCAGCAACGCCACCGTCGACGGCCAGTCGTTCGAAAACCTGGTCCTGGGCGACAAAGCCCAAGTCACCATCGACGACACCCTCACCGAAGTGAAGGCCACTCTGACTGTGGATAAAACCACTGTCGCCGAAGGCGGTTCGGTCACTTACACCGTGACCCTGACCAACGCCGCCGGCCTGCCGATGGCGAGCCATGGTCCTCTGGAGTTCACGCTGACCGACGGCACCGTGGTGAAAATCCCGGCTAACGGCACCACCGGCTCTGCGGTCGTCACCGCCAAAAACGACATCTTCACCGGTGGCCAGGATGCAATCGTCAACAAGTTGGAGTCGGTCTCGGCCAACAACTTCGAGAAACTGACCCTCGGCCAGGACCAATACACCACCACCGTCACCGACGAACCAGCGGGCCAAGGCGACAAGATCACCGTCACCATCGAAAGCAACGGCGATGTCTTGGAAAACGCCGCTCCGAAGTTCACCGTCAAGGTCGATCAGGAGCTCAAGCAAGACCTGACCGTCACCCTGAGCAACGGTGCGACCGTGGTGATCAAGGCCGGTACCACCAGCGTGCCATACGAGCTGAAAGCCCAAGGCGACGACGTCTACAAAGACGGTCAAGTTGTGGAAGTGAGTGTCAGCAACGCCACCGTCGACGGCCAGTCGTTCGAAAACCTGGTCCTGGGCGACAAAGCCCAAGTCACCATCGACGACACCCTCACCGAAGTGAAGGCCACTCTGACTGTGGATAAAACCACTGTCGCCGAAGGCGGTTCGGTCACTTACACCGTGACCCTGACCAACGCCGCCGGCATGCCGATGGCCAGCCACGGCGAGTTGACCTTCAAACTCACCGACGGTACCGAGATCAAGATCCCGGCCAATAGCACCACCGGCTCTGCTGTGGTGGTTGCGAAGGACGACATCTTCACCGGCGGCCAGGATGCAATCGTCAACAAACTCGAGTCGGTCTCCTCGAACAACTTCGAGAAGCTGACTCTCGGCCAGGACCAATACACCACCACCGTCACCGACGAGCCATCGGGCCAAGGCGACAAGATCACTGTCACCATCGAAAGCAACGGCGACGTGCTGGAAAACGCTGCACCGACGTTCACCGTCAAGGTCGATCAGGTACTCAAGCAAGACCTGACCGTCACCCTGAGCAACGGTGCGATCGTCGTGATCAAAGCTGGCACCACCAGCGTGCCATACGAGCTGAAAGCCCAAGGCGACGACGTCTATAAAGACGGTCAAGTTGTGGAAGTCGGTGTCAGCAACGCCACCGTCGACGGCAAGTCGTTCGAAAATCTGGTGCTGGGCGACAAAGCCCAAGTCACCATCGACGACACCCTCACCGAAGTAAAAGCCAACCTGACTGTGGATAAAACCACCGTCGCCGAAGGCGGCTCGGTCACTTACACCGTGACCCTGACCAACGCCGCCGGCATGCCAATGGCGAGCCATGGTCCTCTGGAGTTCACGCTGACCGACGGCACCGTGGTGAAAATCCCGGCCAACGGCACCAGCGGCACTGCAGTCGTCACCGCCAAGGACGACATCTTCACCGGCGGTCAGGATGCCATCGTCAACAAACTCGAGTCGGTCTCCTCGAACAACTTCGAGAAACTGACTCTCGGCCAGGACCAATACACCACCACCGTCACCGACGAGCCATCGGGCCAAGACGACAAGATCACCGTCACCATCGAAAGCAACGGCGACGTACTGGAAAACGCCGCACCGAAATTCACGGTAAAAGTGGATCAGGAGCTGAAACAAGACCTGACCGTGACCTTGAGCAACGGCGATACCGTGGTGATCAAGGCTGGCACCACCAGCGTGCCATACGAGCTGAAAGCCCAAGGTGACGACGTCTATAAAGACGGTCAGATCGTGGAAGTCGGTGTCAGCAACGCCACCGTCGACGGCAAGTCGTTCGAGAACCTGGTGCTGGGCGACAAAGCCCAAGTCACCATCGACGACACCCTCACCGAAGTAAAAGCCAACCTGACTGTGGATAAAACCACCGTCGCCGAAGGCGGCTCGGTCACTTACACCGTGACCCTGACCAACGCCGCCGGCATGCCAATGGCGAGCCATGGTCCTCTGGAGTTCACGCTGACCGACGGCACCGTGGTGAAAATCCCGGCTAACGGCACCACCGGCTCTGCGGTCGTCACCGCCAAAAACGACATCTTCACCGGTGGCCAGGATGCCATCGTCAACAAACTGGAGTCGGTCTCGGCCAACAACTTCGAGAAACTGACCCTCGGCCAGGACCAATACACCACCACCGTCACCGACGAACCAGCGGGCCAAGGCGACAAGATCACCGTCACCATCGAAAGCAACGGCGATGTCTTGGAAAACGCCGCTCCGAAGTTCACCGTCAAGGTCGATCAGGAGCTCAAGCAAGACCTGACCGTCACCCTGAGCAACGGTGCGACCGTGGTGATCAAGGCCGGTACCACCAGCGTGCCATACGAGCTGAAAGCCCAAGGCGACGACGTCTACAAAGACGGTCAAGTTGTGGAAGTGAGTGTCAGCAACGCCACCGTCGACGGCCAGTCGTTCGAAAACCTGGTCCTGGGCGACAAAGCCCAAGTCACCATCGACGACACCCTCACCGAAGTGAAGGCCACTCTGACTGTGGATAAAACCACTGTCGCCGAAGGCGGTTCGGTCACTTACACCGTGACCCTGACCAACGCCGCCGGCATGCCGATGGCCAGCCACGGCGAGTTGACCTTCAAACTCACCGACGGTACCGAGATCAAGATCCCGGCCAATAGCACCACCGGCTCTGCTGTGGTGGTTGCGAAGGACGACATCTTCACCGGCGGCCAGGATGCAATCGTCAACAAACTCGAGTCGGTCTCCTCGAACAACTTCGAGAAGCTGACTCTCGGCCAGGACCAATACACCACCACCGTCACCGACGAGCCATCGGGCCAAGGCGACAAGATCACTGTCACCATCGAAAGCAACGGCGACGTGCTGGAAAACGCCGCACCGAAATTCACGGTAAAAGTGGATCAGGAGCTGAAACAAGACCTGACCGTGACCTTGAGCAACGGCGATACCGTGGTGATCAAGGCTGGCACCACCAGCGTGCCATACGAGCTGAAAGCCCAAGGCGACGACGTCTACAAAGACGGTCAAGTTGTGGAAGTCGGTGTCAGCAACGCCACCGTCGACGGCAAGTCGTTCGAAAATCTGGTGCTGGGCGACAAAGCCCAAGTCACCATCGACGACACCCTTACCGAAGTAAAAGCCACCCTGACCGTGGATAAAACCACCGTCGCCGAAGGCGGCTCGGTCACTTACACCGTGACCCTGAGCAACGCTGCCGGCATGCCAATGGCGAGCCATGGTCCTCTGGAGTTCACGCTCACCGACGGCACCGTGGTGAAAATCCCGGCCAATGGCACCAGCGGTACTGCAGTCGTTACCGCCAAAGACGACATCTTCACTGGCGGTCAGGATGCCATCGTCAACAAGCTGGAGTCGGTCTCGGCCAACAACTTCGAGAAACTGACCCTCGGCCAGGACCAATACACCACCACCGTCACCGACGAACCAGGTTCGGGCGATCCAAAAGACCCAGCCAACCAAGGCGACAAGATCACCGTCACCATCGAAAGCAACGGCGATGTCTTGGAAAACGCCGCTCCGAAGTTCACCGTCAAGGTCGATCAGATACTCAAGCAAGACCTGACCGTCACCCTGAGCAACGGTGCGACCGTCGTGATCAAGGCCGGCACCACCAGCGCTCCATACGAGCTGAAAGCCCAAGGCGACGACGTCTACAAAGACGGCGAAACCATCAAGCTCAGCGTCACCGGTGCTTCGGTTCCGGGCAAGTCCTTCGAGAACCTGGCGCTCGGCGGCGAAGCCGTGGTGAAAGTCGACGACACCCTCACCGAAGTAAAAGCCACCCTGACCGTGGATAAAACCACCGTCGCCGAAGGCGGCTCGGTCACCTACACCGTGACCCTGACCAACGCCGCCGGCCTGCCGATGGCGAGCCATGGTCCTCTGGAGTTCACGCTGACCGACGGCACCGTGGTGAAAATTCCGGCTAACGGCACCAGCGGCACTGCAGTCGTTACCGCCAAAGACGACATCTTCACCGGCGGCCAGGATGCAATCGTCAACAAGTTGGAGTCGGTCTCGGCCAACAACTTCGAGAAACTGACTCTCGGCCAAGACCAATACACCACCACCGTCACCGACGAGCCAGGTTCGGGCGACCCAAAAGACCCAGCCAACCAAGGCGACAAGATCACCGTCACCATCGAAAGCAACGGCGACGTGCTGGAAAACGCTGCACCTAAGTTCACCGTCAAGGTCGATCAGGTACTCAAGCAAGACCTGACCGTCACCCTGAGCAACGGTGCGACCGTGGTGATCAAGGCCGGTACCACCAGCGTGCCGTACGAGCTGAAAGCCCAAGGCGATGACGTCTATAAAGACGGTCAAGTTGTGGAAGTCGGTGTCAGCAACGCCACCGTCGACGGCCAGTCGTTCGAAAACCTGGTGCTGGGCGACAAAGCCCAAGTCACCATCGACGACACCCTTACCGAAGTAAAGGCCACCCTGACCGTGGATAAAACCACCGTCGCCGAAGGCGGTTCGGTCACTTACACCGTGACCCTGACCAACGCCGCCGGCATGCCGATGGCCAGCCACGGCGAGTTGACCTTCAAACTCACCGACGGTACCGAGATCAAGATCCCGGCCAATAGCACCACCGGCTCTGCTGTGGTGGTTGCGAAGGACGACATCTTCACCGGCGGCCAGGATGCAATCGTCAACAAACTCGAGTCGGTCTCCTCGAACAACTTCGAGAAGCTGACTCTCGGCCAGGACCAATACACCACCACCGTCACCGACGAGCCATCGGGCCAAGGCGACAAGATCACTGTCACCATCGAAAGCAACGGCGACGTGCTGGAAAACGCTGCACCGACGTTCACCGTCAAGGTCGATCAGGTACTCAAGCAAGACCTGACCGTCACCTTGAGCAACGGCGATACCGTCGTGATCAAGGCTGGCACCACCAGCGTGCCATACGAGCTGAAAGCCCAAGGCGACGACGTCTATAAAGACGGTCAAGTTGTGGAAGTCGGTGTCAGCAACGCCACCGTCGACGGCAAGTCGTTCGAGAATCTGGTGCTGGGCGACAAAGCCCAAGTCACCATCGACGACACCCTTACCGAAGTAAAAGCCACCCTGACCGTGGATAAAACCACCGTCGCCGAAGGCGGTTCGGTCACTTACACCGTGACCCTGACCAACGCCGCCGGCCTGCCAATGGCCAGCCATGGTCCTCTGGAGTTCACGCTGACCGACGGCACCGTGGTGAAAATCCCGGCTAACGGCACCAGCGGTACTGCAGTCGTCACCGCCAAGGACGACATCTTCACCAGTGGCCAGGACGCGATCGTCAACAAACTCGAGTCGGTCTCGGCCAACAACTTCGAGAAACTGACCCTCGGCCAGGACCAATACACCACCACCGTCACCGACGAGCCAGGTTCAGGCGATCCAAAAGACCCAGCCAACCAAGGCGACAAGATCACCGTCACCATCGAAAGCAACGGCGACGTACTGGAAAACGCTGCACCGAAGTTCACCGTCAAGGTCGATCAGGTACTCAAGCAAGACCTGACCGTCACCCTGAGCAACGGTGCGACCGTCGTGATCAAAGCTGGCACCACCAGCGTGCCGTACGAGCTGAAAGCCCAAGGCGACGACGTCTATAAAGACGGTCAAGTTGTGGAAGTCGGTGTCAGCAACGCCACCGTCGACGGCAAGTCGTTCGAAAATCTGGTGCTGGGCGACAAAGCCCAAGTCACCATCGACGACACCCTCACCGAAGTAAAAGCCAACCTGACTGTGGATAAAACCACCGTCGCCGAAGGCGGCTCGGTCACTTACACCGTGACCCTGACCAACGCCGCCGGCATGCCAATGGCGAGCCATGGTCCTCTGGAGTTCACGCTGACCGACGGCACCGTGGTGAAAATCCCGGCCAACGGCACCAGCGGCACTGCAGTCGTCACCGCCAAAGACGACATCTTCACCGGCGGTCAGGATGCCATCGTCAACAAACTCGAGTCGGTCTCCTCGAACAACTTCGAGAAACTGACTCTCGGCCAGGACCAATACACCACCACCGTCACCGACGAGCCATCGGGCCAAGACGACAAGATCACCGTCACCATCGAAAGCAACGGCGACGTACTGGAAAACGCTGCACCGACGTTCACCGTCAAGGTCGATCAGGTACTCAAGCAAGACCTGACCGTGACCTTGAGCAACGGCGATACCGTGGTGATCAAGGCCGGCACCACCAGCGTGCCGTACGAGCTGAAAGCCCAAGGCGACGACGTCTACAAAGACGGCGAAACCATCAAGCTCAGCGTCACCGGTGCTTCGGTTCCGGGCAAATCCTTCGAGAACCTGGCGCTCGGCGGCGAAGCCGTGGTGAAAGTCGACGACACCCTCACCGAAGTGAAGGCCACCCTGACCGTGGATAAAACCACCGTCGCCGAAGGCGGCTCCGTCACTTACACCGTGACGCTGACCAACGCCGCCGGCATGCCGATGGCCAGCCACGGCGAGCTGATCTTCAAACTCACCGACGGCACCGAGATCAAGATCCCGGCCAACGGCACCAGCGGCACTGCAGTCGTTACCGCCAAAGACGACATCTTCACTGGCGGTCAGGATGCCATCGTCAACAAACTGGAGTCGGTCTCCTCGAACAACTTCGAGAAACTGACTCTCGGCCAGGACCAATACACCACCACCGTCACCGACGAGCCATCGGGCCAAGACGACAAGATCACCGTCACCATCGAAAGCAACGGCGACGTGCTGGAAAACGCTGCACCGAAGTTCACCGTCAAGGTCGATCAGGTACTCAAGCAAGACCTGACCGTCACCCTGAGCAACGGTGCGACCGTGGTGATCAAAGCTGGCACCACCAGCGTGCCATACGAGCTGAAAGCCCAAGGCGACGACGTCTACAAAGACGGTCAGGTCGTTGAAGTCGGTGTCAGCAACGCCACCGTCGACGGCAAGTCGTTCGAAAACCTCGCTCTCGGCAACGAAGCTGTGGTGAAAGTCGACGACACCCTCACCGACGTAAAGGCCACCCTGACCGTGGATAAAACCACCGTCGCCGAAGGCGGCTCCGTCACCTACACCGTGACCCTGACCAACGCCGCCGGCATGCCAATGGCCAGCCACGGCGAGTTGACCTTCAAACTCACCGACGGTACCGAGATCAAGATCCCGGCCAATGGCACCAGCGGCTCTGCTGTGGTGGTGGCCAAGGACGACATCTTCACCGGTGGCCAGGATGCGATCATCAACAAGCTCGAGTCGGTCTCGGCCAACAACTTCGAGAAGCTGACTCTCGGCCAGGACCAATACACCACCACCGTCACCGACGAACCATCGGGCCAAGGCGACAAGATCACCGTCACCATCGAAAGCAACGGCGACGTGCTGGAAAACGCTGCACCGAAGTTCACGGTGAAAGTCGATCAGGAACTGAAACAGGACCTGACCGTCACCCTGAGCAACGGTGCGATCGTCGTGATCAAAGCCGGCACCACCAGCGCTCCATACGAACTGAAAGCCCAAGGCGACGACGTCTACAAAGACGGCGAAACCATCAAGCTCAGCGTGACTGACGCCACTGTGGACGGTAAGTCGTTCGAAAACCTTGCTCTCGGCAACGAAGCTGTGGTGAAAGTCGACGACACCCTCACCGAAGTGAAGGCCACTCTGACTGTGGATAAAACCACTGTCGCCGAAGGCGGCTCCGTCACCTACACCGTCACCCTGAGCAACGCCGCCGGCCTGCCGATGGCGAGCCATGGTCCTCTGGAGTTCACGCTGACCGACGGCACCGTGGTGAAAATCCCGGCTAACGGCACCAGCGGTACTGCAGTCGTCACCGCCAAGGAGGACATCTTCACCGGTGGCCAGGACGCGATCGTCAACAAGTTGGAGTCGGTCTCCTCGAACAACTTCGAGAAACTGACCCTCGGCCAGGACCAATACACCACCACCGTCACCGACGAGCCATCAGGCCAAGGCGACAAGATCACCGTCACCATCGAAAGCAACGGCGACGTACTGGAAAACGCCGCACCGAAATTCACGGTAAAAGTGGATCAGGAGCTGAAACAAGACCTGACCGTGACCTTGAGCAACGGCGATACCGTGGTGATCAAGGCTGGCACCACCAGCGTGCCGTACGAGTTGAAAGCCCAAGGCGACGACGTCTATAAAGACGGTCAAGTTGTGGAAGTCGGTGTCAGCAACGCCACCGTCGACGGCAAGTCGTTCGAAAATCTGGTGCTGGGCGACAAAGCCCAAGTCACCATCGACGACACCCTCACCGAAGTGAAGGCCACCCTGACTGTGGATAAAACCACCGTCGCCGAAGGCGGTTCCGTCACTTACACCGTGACCCTGACCAACGCCGCCGGCATGCCAATGGCGAGCCATGGTCCTCTGGAGTTCACGCTCACCGACGGCACCGTGGTGAAAATCCCGGCTAACGGCACCAGCGGTACTGCAGTCGTCACCGCCAAAGACGACATCTTCACTGGCGGTCAGGATGCCATCGTCAACAAGCTGGAGTCGGTCTCGGCCAACAACTTCGAGAAACTGACTCTCGGCCAAGACCAATACACCACCACCGTCACCGACGAGCCAGGTTCGGGCGACCCAAAAGACCCAGCCAACCAAGGCGACAAGATCACTGTCACCATCGAAAGCAACGGCGATGTCTTGGAAAACGCTGCACCGAAGTTCACGGTGAAAGTGGATCAGGAACTGAAACAGGACCTGACCGTCACTTTGAGCAACGGCGATACCGTCGTGATCAAAGCTGGCACCACCAGCATTCCATACGAGCTGAAAGCCCAGGGCGACGACGTCTATAAAGACGGTCAAGTTGTGGAAGTCGGTGTCAGCAACGCCACCGTCGACGGTAAGTCGTTCGAGAACCTGGTGCTGGGCGACAAAGCCGTGGTGAAAGTCGACGACACCCTCACCGAAGTGAAGGCCATTCTGACTGTGGATAAACCCACCGTCGCCGAAGGCGGCTCCGTCACTTACACCGTGACCCTGACCAACGCCGCCGGCATGCCGATGGCCAGCCACGGCGAGCTGACCTTCAAACTCACCGACGGCACCGAGATCAAGATCCCTGCCAACGGCACCACCGGTACTGCAGTCGTCACCGCCAAGGACGACATCTTCACCGGCGGTCAGGATGCCATCATCAACAAACTGGAGTCGGTCTCGGCCAACAACTTCGAGAAACTGACTCTCGGCCAGGACCAATACACCACCACCGTCACCGACGAACCATCGGGCCAAGGCGACAAGATCACCGTCACCATCGAAAGCAACGGCGACGTGCTGGAAAACGCTGCACCGAAGTTCACGGTGAAAGTCGATCAGGAACTGAAACAGGACCTGACCGTCACCCTGAGCAACGGTGCGATCGTCGTGATCAAAGCCGGCACCACCAGCGCTCCATACGAGCTGAAAGCCCAAGGCGACGACGTCTACAAAGACGGCGAAACCATCAAGCTCAGCGTCACCGGCGCTTCGGTTCCGGGCAAATCCTTCGAGAACTTGGCGCTCGGCGGCGAAGCCGTGGTGAAAGTTGGCGACACCCTCACCGAAGTGAAGGCCACCCTGACTGTGGATAAAACCACTGTCGCCGAAGGCGGCTCCGTCACTTACACCGTCACCCTGACCAACGCCGCCGGCCTGCCGATGGCCAGCCACGGCGAGCTGACCTTCAAACTCACCGACGGCACAGAGATCAAGATCCCTGCCAACGGCACCACCGGCTCTGCAGTCGTTACCGCCAAAGACGACATCTTCACCGGCGGCCAGGATGCCATCGTCAACAAGCTGGAGTCGGTCTCCTCGAACAACTTCGAGAAGCTGACCCTCGGCCAGGACCAGTTCACTACCAAGGTCACCGACGAGCCATCGGGCCAAGGCGACAAGATCACCGTCACCATCGAAAGCAACGGCGACGTACTGGAAAACGCTGCACCGAAGTTCACGGTAAAAGTGGATCAGGAGCTGAAACAAGACCTGACCGTAACCCTGAGCAACGGTGCGACCGTCGTGATCAAAGCCGGCACCACCAGCGTGCCGTACGAGCTGAAAGCCCAAGGCGACGACGTCTACAAAGACGGCGAAACCATCAAGCTCAGCGTCACCGGCGCTTCGGTTCCGGGCAAGTCGTTCGAGAACCTGGCGCTCGGCGGCGAAGCCGTGGTGAAAGTTGGCGACACCCTCACTGAGGTGAAGGCCACCCTGAGCGTGGATAAAACCACCGTCGCCGAAGGCGGCCAGATCACCTACACCGTGACCCTGACCAACACCGCTGGCCTGCCGATGGCCAGCCACGGCGAGCTGACCTTCAAACTCAGCGACGGCACCGAGATCAAGATCCCTGCCAACGGCACCACCGGCTCTGCGGTCGTCACCGCCAAAGACGACATCTTCACCGGCGGCCAGGATGCAATCGTCAACAAGCTGGAGTCGGTCTCCTCGAACAACTTCGAGAAGCTGACCCTCGGCCAAGACCAGTTCACTACCAAGGTCACCGACGAGCCATCGGGCCAAGGCGACAAGATCACCGTCACCATCGAAAGCAACGGCGACGTCTTGGAAAACGCCGCACCGAAATTCACGGTAAAAGTGGATCAGGAGCTGAAACAAGACCTGACCGTAACCCTGAGCAACGGTGCGACCGTCGTGATCAAGGCCGGCACCACCAGCATTCCATACGAACTGAAAGCCCAAGGCGACGACGTCTACAAAGACGGCGAAACCATCAAGCTCAGCGTCACCGGTGCTTCGGTTCCGGGCAAGTCCTTCGAGAACCTGGCGCTCGGCGGCGAAGCCGTGGTGAAAGTTGGCGACACCCTCACTGAGGTGAAGGCCACCCTGACTGTGGATAAAACCACCGTCGCCGAAGGCGGCCAGATCACCTACACCGTGACCCTGACCAACACCGCTGGCCTGCCAATGGCCAGCCACGGTGAGCTGACCTTCAAGCTCAGCGACGGTACAACGGTCAAGATCCCGGCCAATGGCACCACGGGCACTGCAGTCATCACCGCCAAGGACGACTTCTTCACCGGCGGCCAGGCCCCGATCATCAACAAGTTGGTGTCGGTCACCGGTGCTGACAACTTTGAAAAACTGACGCTCAAGGACACCACCCTGACCACCACCGTCACCGACGAGCCTACGGGCCAAGGCGACGTAACCACCGTGGGTATCAGTGGCGCCACATCGGTCATCGAAGGCCAGTCCGCGCACTACACGTTGAACCTGAGCAATACCTCTCAAGCTGAAGTCACGGTGACCCTGAAGTACAGTGGTACAGCGGTCGACGGTTCGGACTTCAATGGTGTCGTGACAGTCAAGATTCCGGCCAACAGCAGCAGCGTCGGTTTCGACATCAGCACCATCGATGACAAGCTGGTCGAAGGCTCCGAGAACTTCATCATCACCATCGACAAAGCCACCGGCGGCAACTTCGAGAACCTGGTGATCGACCCGAGCAAAACCTATGTCACCACCACCATCGTCGACAACGACCATGCACCGGTGACCACTGGCGGCGCAGTTACCGGCCTCGAAGACACGACCCTGACCCTGACCTGGGACAACTTCAAGGTCACCGATGTCGATAACGACAGCCAGCTGGGCATCACCATCACCCAGGTAACGGGCGGTGGCGATTTGTTGTTCAACGGCGTGAAGGTGGTGGTCGGGCAGACCATCAGCCAGACGGATATCGCCCTGGGCAAACTGACCTTCGTGCCGGCACGCAACGAGTCGGGTGCCGATGGTTATGGCGGCACCGGGGTCGGCAACAAGGCAGCGGACTACGCGCAGATCAAGTTCAAGCCTACCGACGGCTTCAACCTGGGCATCGAAGCGAGTCTGAAAGTCGACATCACCCCGCAAGCCGACGCACCCACCCTGAGTATCGCGGGCAACACCGTGAACTCGACAGGCCTGATCAAGGAGATCTGGACTGGCCTGACCGCCCTCAACACGGGCTACAACGGTGCGGGCAGCGGTGCGCCGACCAACACCCTGAAGTCGGTGATCGATGCGGCTGGCACTGCCAACAGCAAAGGCACCGTGACCGATGTGCAGGAAAGCAGTGTGACGGCGGGTATCGCCTCGAAAACCTCCGGCCTGATCTACCTCGAAGCCGGCAAGGTCTACACCTTCAGCGGCACCGCGGACGACAGCCTGCTGGTGACGATTGGTGGCAAAAACGTGGCCAGCGCCCTGTGGGGTACCGGCGGGACGATCAGCGGCTCGTTCACGCCGACCACCAGCGGCTACTACACGCTGGACATCTACCACCACAACCAGAACGGCCCGGGCAGCTACGACGTCAACCTCAAGGTGGACAACGGTCCGGTGCTCAACCTGAACAATGCTGGCGTGCCGATCTACACCGGCGTCAACGACCTGATCAATGCCGGCGTGACGGTCTCCGACCTGCATGGCAGCGATGGCGAAGGCTACTACGACGGCTACAAGCTCAACACCGGGCCAGAAGGCGGCAGCATCAAACTGTCGGCCATCAGCACCGAACTGACCGACCGCGACGGCTCCGAAAGCCTGAGCGTGAAGATCGGCGGGATTCCGGCGGGCTCCGTGCTCAGCGATGGCGCGGGACATACCTTCACGGCCACCGCGAGCAATGGCGAGGCGAATGTCACCGGCTGGAAACTTGGCTCGCTGACCATCACCCCGCCGCCGTACTACAGCAACTCGTTCAACCTGACGGTGACTTCGACCTCCACCGAACTGCTGGGCGGCTCTGCACCATCGTCGGCCGTGCTTCCAGTGACCATCTACCCAGCGACCTACAACCCGGATATGGGCACGACCAAGGACGACAATATCGTCGGCACCGACAGCAACGACATCATCGTTGCCGACGTCGCTGGCCTGAACGTGGTTCAGGGCAAGAATTACAACATCGCGTTCATGGTCGACACTTCCGGCAGTATGGACACCTCGATCCAAGCGGCGAAGAACTCGCTGAGCCTGATGTTCAGCACCCTCAAGCAAAGCCTGGGTGCGAACACTTCGGGGACGGTCAACATTTTCCTGGCGACCTTCGATGACACCGTGAACACCACCGTTACGGTCAACCTGAATGACTCCGGCGCGCTGGATCAACTGCAGGCCATCGTCAGATCGATGGCATCTGGCGGTGGCACCAACTACGAGGACGTGTTCAAAACCACGGCTAACTTCTTCCAGAGTACTCAAGCCAAGGGCAATATCGGCGCCACCAACCTGACCTACTTCATCACTGACGGGGTGCCCACCTACTACCAATCCGGCGAATCGACCGACCCGATAGTGGCTGACTACAAAAACTCCAAAGCAGTTGATGGCAGGCTGGATGACTACCTGAACGTCAATAACTACAAGCTGGGCGATACCGCCTATATCACCCTGGGTGGAATCAGCCGCCAGCTGATTACCAGCAGCGGCAAGGTCAACAGGTGGTCCGAAGACTCGCAGGGCAATTGGACCAGGGACGGCACCATCGGCACGATCCGTGCGCAGGGTGACGGCACCTATGAGATCTCGTCCACCGCCGGCAGAGGCAACTACACCGACGACGATACGGCCGATAACGCCAGCAGCAGCTTCCTGTTGCTCAGTAAGTTGTCGCAGGTCGAAGCGATCGGTCTGAACGGCGCGATCAGGCCGGCCGACCTGATTCCGTTCGACACGGACAACAAGCCACAAACCAACATCGATCCGAGCAACCTGGCCAATGCCATCCTCGGCCACACCGAGGCGACCCTTCCGGGTGCCGACACGGTCAATGCGGGCGATGGCAATGACATCATCTTCGGTGACCTGGTCAGCTTCAATGGTATTGCCGGCGAGGGTTACCAGGCCATGCAGGAGTTCGTTGCCCGGGAAACCGGCGTAGAGGTCAGCAAAGTCACGACCAGCAACGTGCACCAGTACGTTACCGAGCATTCCAGCCTGTTCGACGTGTCTGGCGCTCACGACGGGGACGACAGTCTGTTGGGTGGTGCCGGCAACGACATCATTTTCGGTCTTGGCGGCGACGACAAACTCTATGGCGGCAGCGGCAATGACCTCTTGCTCGGTGGCACCGGCAAAGACCTGCTTGATGGTGGCGACGGCAATGACACCCTCCTGGGTGGCAAGGGCGACGACACACTGATTGGCGGTCTGGGCGGCGATACCTTCGTCTGGAAGGCTGGCGACACCGGCACCGACGTGATCAAGGACTTCAATGCCAGCCAGGGCGACCGCATCGACCTGCGTGATCTGTTGCAGGGTGAAAGTGGCAGCACCATCGACAATTACCTGAAGATCACCACGGTGGACGGCGTATCGTCCCTGCAGGTCAATTCCGCCGGCAACTTCAACAGTGCCAACACTGCAGCGGCCAAGCCGGACGTAACGATCAAGCTCGAAGGTAACAACTGGTCCAGCGCCAACCTGCACAATTTGATTGCCGGTAGCGATCCGACGATCAAGATCGACCACAACAACAGCTGATGGCTAACGGACGGTCGCCCAAAGCGGGCGACCGTCACGTTTGCAACAATCACCCCGGTGACGATTTCGTCAGCACACCGCATACTCGCCTGCACTTGGCCTATGCTGCTGACAGCATGATGCTGGTCCATTTCTGAGGGATGCCCAATGTTTTACGTGCAACGCGATGCGCAAGGCCAATTGGTTCGCGTGGAAGCTGCCGCCTATGCCGAAGCCACGGAAACGCTGCCGGCCGACCATCATGAAATCCAGGCCTGGTACGCCAACGAAACGATGGAGGTCAGCCTCAAGCAGCTCAAGCAAAGCGACCTGGAAATGATCCGGGTACTCGACGACTTGATCCAGGTGCTGACCAGCAAAGGCGTGATCCGTGTGACCGACCTGCCGCCGGCCGCACAGGCCAAGCTGATGGATCGGACCCAGGCCCGTGAGGCGTTGGGCGGATTAAGCCATTTGATCGATGATGATGAGGCAGGACTGATCTAAGCCTGCCGTACCCCCCTGTAGGAGCGAGCATGCTCGCGAAAAACCTGAGGCCGCCGCGGGGCGTCAGATGCCCCGTGTCATCGTTGCCCTCCATCGCGAGCAAGCTTGCTCCTGCACCAAGGCTTGGGCGCACCAAACAATTGCCCCTGAACCCCATAAAGCCCCATCTCGCGAATCACCGACAACTCCCCTTCTGTCTCGACTCGCTCGGCAATCAACGGCAGGTCAATGCTGTGCGCCGCCCGCTGGATGGCCTCGATAAACAAACGCTTGTCACTCTCCTGATCAATCGCCCGGAAGTAGCTGCCATCGACCTTCAGATACGCCAACCCTAGCCGCGCCAGGTTGCCGATCATGCTGAAGCGTCCGCCGAAACGTTGCAGGCTCAGCGAGAACCCCAGCTCGCGCAGGCGCCGCGTCAGCTCCTCGAGCACCGTTTGCTCAGGCAATTGTTCCTCGCCGATCTCCAGCGTCAGCCGCGATCCCAGGTTGGAATGCGAACGCAATAGGTCGAAGACTTTATTCAGCGCCTGCGGGTCAGCCAGGGTTGCCGACGACAGGTTCAGCGCCAGCGACTCTTCATGGCCAGCCATCTGCTCGAGCACCAACTCCAGCATCAAGCGGTCCAGCCGCGCAGTCCAGCCAAAACGCTCCAGCCACGGCAAGAAGCGCCCAGCGGGAATGATCTGGCCCTCGGTATCAGTCAAACGCGAAAGCACTTTGTAGTGCAGCACCAACTGGGTGTCCTGGGCGGCAACCACCGGCTGGAAGAACAATTCGAAACGCCGTTGAGTCATGGCCTGATCAAGCAGGTTGTGCCACGCATGATGGTCATCACCCACACGAGGCGACGTGCCCTGGTCCAGGCAAGCCCAGCTCGGCTCACCCTGGCTCTGCGCCTGAGCCAGTGCCTGATCCGCCAACCCGAGCACTGCTTGCGGTGAGTCGCCATGGGCAAAGGGGGCCAGTCCAATTGAGGCCACCGAAGCAACGTCCGTGGCGCCGGTGGCGTGCAGGCTCGCCAAGGCACTGTCGAGGCTGCGTGCCAGTTGCAACGCTTCATCGCGAACCAGCCCTGGCGCCAAAACGGCAAATTCACCGCCCCGAATTCGCGTGACCAGGTTTTGCGTTTCCGGGTACTTGGCGCACTCGCGAGACAACTGCAGCCCGACCGCCTTCAACAACTCATCGGTCCGTTGACCACCCAGGCGCTGATTCAAACCCGCCAGATCATTGACCCGCAGCAACAGCAGATAACCCGAGCTGGCCTGCTCGGTATTGCTCACCCGTGCGTTCAACTGCATCTCGAAATAACGACGGTTCGCCAGCCCTGTCAGGTTGTCCTGATAAGACTCGGCCCGCAGTTTTTCACTACGCTCAGCCTGTTCCTGAAACAGTGCCTTGAGCTTCTCGACCATCTGGTTCATCGCTTGAACGACACGGCGCAATTCAGGCGTACGCGGCAA
This sequence comes from Pseudomonas sp. LBUM1649, assembly GCF_059716155.1. Classification (NCBI taxonomy): domain Bacteria; kingdom Pseudomonadati; phylum Pseudomonadota; class Gammaproteobacteria; order Pseudomonadales; family Pseudomonadaceae; genus Pseudomonas; species Pseudomonas sp. LBUM1649. The sequence goes on along the minus strand of NZ_CP166807.1, from coordinate 127,754 downwards.
ATCCGGCAGGCTGAGGAATTCGCGGCGGGCAATGGCGTGGGATTGCTTGACCATGTAGTCCAGGGGCTTCAATTGCCGGCGCAACAGCAATGCACCCAATGCGGCGCTCACCGCGCCACACAGCAGCAGCCAACCGAGACTGCCCAGCGCACTCTGCCAAAGCTTGGCCAAGGCAAACATCGGGTGGCTGACCACCTCGACCCGCGCGGCCTGCTCCCAACCACGGCTGACGATCGCATCGCCACCGGCCGCTTCCAGGCCGATCAGCTTGATGAACCAGTCCGGTACGTTGTTGACCGTCGGAATACCGCTGCGCTCGACGATGACTTTGTCGTCGCTCACGTCGACCACGCGGATACTCGCATAATAGCCGCTGTCGAACAGCGAGCTGACCAGCAACTCGACCATCGCCGGATCGTCGATGTTCGGTGTCAGGGACACCGCCAATGCCGTCGCGCCATCCTGGGCGTGAGAACGCAACTGGTTGACGTACTGGGTGCGCGAACTTTCCAGGCTGACCATGAAGCTGCCGGTAAAGGCGACCACCAGGAACAGACAGATAGCGATCAACAGCTGTTTGAACAAAGACATCTGAGCGTGAGCTCCTAGTTAGTCGTCTCGACCGGAAAACCTTCGGCCTGCATTTTTTTCAGCACATCCTGCCAACGGGACAGGCGTTTGGTATCACCGACCTTCTTGTTACCCTTGGCGCCGGGCAAGTACAGACCTGCTGCATTAAAGGAATAGACCGGAAGCAAATCCGTTCGTTGGCTGGCGGGCTGGATGGTGTCGATCAGGCTGTCGAGGATCAACGGCATCGCCTCTGGACTCGAATAGTAGGTCAACACCATGTGCGCCCGGTTCAGACGCAGGGCCTTGACGTAGGTAATGCGCAGTTTGTCACTGGAAACGCCAAGGTGGCGCAGGCTGAAATACTTGGCGATAGCGTAATCTTCGCAGTCGCCGGCACCTTTCCACAGGGCTTCGATTGGAGTCTCCCAATAATCGACCTGCTGCCACAAGTCGATGTCTTCAACGTAGCGCACCTGCTTGTTGACGAACCGGTTGACCACGTTCAACTGTTCCAGCTCGCCAAGCTGCTTCTGGCTGGCCAGCAAATGCTGCCAATCATCTATGCGCTGCTGGCCTGCGCCCAAAGGTCCGTACAATGCCTGCGCCCGACGACTGATCAGGGAAAAATCCCAATCGGCATGCAGCCCGCCCACCGTCACGCCGGCCAGCAGCAATGCGCAGGACAGCCAGCGCAGCATCCGTGAAATCGGGAAAAAACGTGCCGCCAATGCGAGGCATCCAGGGTAGGCAGTTGGAAGTCGGTTGATGGTGTAGGTTAGTACGGCAAAAAACAATGGCACAGTGAGATCAGCGATGGCGCGCTAAACTGGAACATGGGCACTGTGCTGATCGTTTGACAAGATTTCAGGCAGTCACTAGTGTCAGTTGGATCCAAAAATAACTCAGTCAATCAGGGTGCGTCGTAGTGACACAAAAACCCAACCCTCTCAGCACCATCAAGGTCAACGGTCCCATTGCGGCTCACTTGGCGCGCGGGGTTATCGAAGAAACCTTGCGCGCGGCCATCCTGGACGGTCGCCTACCGTGTGGCTTCGCCCTGCGCCAGCAAGACCTGGCCGATCTCTTCGGTGTCAGCCGCATGCCTGTGCGCGAAGCGTTGCGCCAACTGGAAGCCCAGGCATTGCTCAACGTGGTCGCCCATAAAGGCGCTGTGGTTGCCCCACTGGTCCAGGGTGATGCAGCGGAAACCTATGCCCTGCGGATCTTGCTGGAGTCCGAAGCCCTGCGCCTGTCGGTGCCGTTGCTTGAGCCAGCGGATCTCGAACAGGCCGCGCGTTATATCGACCAGCTGGAGACGGAACAGGACTACACCGAAATCGGCCGGCTCAATCGCCTCTTCCATATGTCGCTCTACAGCAAGGCACCCAATCGCCGGTTGCTGAAACTGGTAGAGGACGGGCTGAACGAAGAGGAGCGCTTCCTGCGCTTCAACCTCGAAGCCATGGGCCTGGGCAAGTTGTCCCAGGAAGATCACCGGGCCATGTGGCGGGCCGCCGACGCGCGGGATGCCGAAGGATCGGTGAGGTTGCTGGTAAACCATCTCAATCGCGGGGTTGAGGTCATCACCCGGTACCTCGACAGTCCGGAAGCCAAGAACAGAAAAACCTCGTAGCAAAGGCAGCGGCAGGCCTGAGGGCGAACCGACTTCGCTTGCCGCAACGTTTCGCCATTCATCACTGCGCATAATCTGCTTACAAAATCCCCCTGCCCCGGCTTCAGCCCGTTGTAGCCACGCCCGAGCCCTTCGGCTGTCGCCCCATCATCGCTCCGACTTCTCGATGTCTCGGTGATAGCGGCTGCCTTGAATTACGCTCACTCCTGGGTTGCCAATACACAATTCACGGGCGACGCACCGCCAGCGTGGAGCAGTCCCCGCATCAAGAACCTACGGAAGGAGTCTTGCCCCGGGAATGGAAGAATCGGCGCCAACCCTCGTCAAACTTCCCCCCCAGATCACCTCAAAAATCCCGGTTGGAAAGTTGCTTCGAGTGAGGCATTCACTCTTTATTAAAATTCTGACACCTATAAGACAGAAGGAGTAACTACACCTGAATAAAACTTTCAATGGAAGTTTTATCGCAACTTCTCGCGCCCTACAAAGTTGAACTTTAAAATATTAACAAAACAACTTGCTCGATACTTTATTTGTGTATTAGTTTTTCCACGCCCCAGCCAACAATGGCTGCGACGGCGCAACACAAAAACTGGATGTACAAACCAATCAATTGGATTCAGGTATTCGCTCGCCTACAGAAAACTTCAAACAGCTGTTATTCATTGATCACAGCACATGCCCGACTATGGAGAGACCTGCAAATGGAACCAACTAAAGACCGACTTGACCAAAAGAAAGCTGAACTAGGTGCACACCCGATATTCTCCGAAATCAATTCCCTGGCGGTCTTGCAACGCTTCATGGAAACCCATGTATTTGCCGTCTGGGATTTCATGTCGTTGACCAAGCGCCTGCAGCAGGAACTGACCTGCCTGCAATTGCCTTGGCTGCCACCGAGAGACCCGCAAGCTGCTCGGTTGATCAACGAAATCGTCTTGTGTGAAGAGTCCGATGCCCGACCTGTCCAGGGTCACTACAGCCATTTCGAGTTGTACCTGGATGCGATGCGTGAAGTCGGTGCGAACACCGTCGCCGTCGAACGCTTCGTGGCACTGCAACAGGAAGGCGTGAGCTACGACGTGGCGCTGCAAAGCGTGGACGTCGATCCGGCGGCCGCCCGGTTCGTTCGGCAAACGTTGCACACGGCTCTGCATGCGCCAGGCCACAGTGTCGCGGCGGCGTTTGTGCATGGTCGCGAGAGCGTCATCCCGCAGATGTTCCAGCGCATTCTCGATGACTGGGGCATCGGTATCGAACAGGCACCGACCTTTCGCTATTACCTCGAACGGCACATTGAGGTCGATTCTGAAGACCATGGCCCGGCCGCCGAAAAACTGCTCGCCCGCCTGGTCGATGGCGATCCGCAACGTGCCGAAGATGCCTATGCCTGCGCCATCGCTGCCATGGAAAGTCGCATCGCCCTGTGGGACGGCCTGCGCCAGAGCATGAGCGAACCCCTGGTGGAGGTGGACGCATGAACGCCAGCGACTACCAGTCCTTCGCCGACGCCTGGGAGAGCCGCGCAACCATCCGCACACGCCCGCGTCGCGTGCTCGAGAACGACGACAAGCTCATCTACCCGTTGAGCCGCCAACCGCTGGTGCTCAGCGACACCTTCCTGCGCGAGTGCCCTGAGCAGCGGGATTTTGCCCTGGTGCAAACGCTCTACAAATTCATTAACGACGTGGTGATTTTCGAAACCGAGATCGTCGACAAGGCTGCCCGCAACATCGCCAAGAATCGCTTCGCCATTGAGTTTCCGTTCGCCTGCCGCTACGACGCGATGACGGTGGTGGTGGACGAGGATTACCACGCACTGGTGGCCATGGATTTCATGCAGCAGACCGTCGCCATGACGGGGATCACACCGATCGATCTGCCGCACGAAATCGAGCTGAGCCGGGCCATTCCAGCAGCCGTCGCGCTTGCGCCGCCACACCTGCGCAGCGCTATCGAACTGATCTGCGTGGCCATCGCCGAAAACACCGTGACCGGCGATGTCGCGGCGTTCGCCAAGGACGACACCATCAAACAGTCGATCAAGGGATTGATGGCCGACCATCTGCTGGACGAAGGCCGGCATTCCGGTTTCTGGTCGCGGATGGTGCGCATTTACTGGCACACCGCGTGCGAAGACGACCGTCAGTGCATCGCGCAAATCCTGCCGGTGTTCATCGAGCATTACCTGACCAATGACATCCAGAAGTCTTTCGACTTCTGCTTGATCGACGCCTTGCAGATCGGCGATGCCGCGCGCAACGCCCTCAAGAGCGAGGTAGCCGGGCTGGCCTTCCCGATCAACCGCCATCACCCACTGGTCGCCAACATCGTGCGGTTTTTTCGCAGCAGTTCGCTGCTCGACTCGCCGTGCGTGCAAAACGCCTTGAGCGACTACCTGATCTGACAAGGAGCCCATCATGAGACGTATCGACATTCTGCTCGTTGGACAAAGCCAGGCCTTGGATGCCCTGGCGCTGGAGCTCGAACAACAGGGTCATGCACCGACGAAGGTAGCGGCGCTCGACGAACGGGCCCCGGGGCATCCGGACCTTGTAATCGATGACGCCACCCTGGACGGGCCGGGTTGCAATGATACGCCGCGCCTGACGCTGCAGATGGGTATCAACCTGCCGGGCGCTTCGGGCCTGCCGTCGCTGGAGCTGTTGTGCACTGTCGGTTCGACATTGCTCACGCGCGTGCCAATCGCCGATGAACCTTCGGGCAACGGCCAGGTGCTGCGTCAGCGCGCGGTAACGGAACTGGTGGATCACGCAGCTCTGTTGGTCAGCCGCTACTCCCGGGACCCCGAGTATTTTCTGCTGGCCGAAGTGACGGCCCCCGCTCACTTGGGGACCGTCGAAAATCTGCAGTTTCTCGACAGCCTGGCCTTCGTCCATCGGCGCAATGCGACCGTCGATCCCCGCCTGCTGAAACTCGCTCAGGTGCCGATCATCGAGCGGCTTGAGCAGCGCTTCATTCAGTGCGCCGAACGACCAGCCTTGAACGTGGCAGGCACCACCCTCGACTACGGTCAATTGCATGCACTGAGCCGCGCGATCCAGCAGCGATTGCTGCCCTTGCTCGATCAGCATGATGGTCCGGTGGTGGTAGGCATTTGCCTGCCCAAATGCAACGCGCTGTATGCGGGAATCCTCGCAATACTGGGCTGCGGCGCGGTGTACCTGCCGCTGGAGCCAAGCCACCCGCTGCAACGTCAGCAGTACATCCTGTCGAACGCCGGCGCGGTGTTGCTGCTGCATGACGGGCAGCATCCCCTCGCGCCTGACATGCCGAACCTCGATATCACCGACATCGACCCCGAAGAAGTGGATCTCGATCACCCCTTGGTGCGCCACTCAACCGCTCCAGACTCGCCGTGCATGGCGCTCTATACGTCGGGCACCACTGGCCAGCCCAAAGGTGTTCTGCTCAGCCAGGCCAACCTCGCGCACTTCACTGCCTGGTACGCCGACTACGTGCAACTGACCGAGCAGAGCCGGGTGCTGCAATTTTCGTCGCTGGGTTTCGATTCGTCGCTGATCGATATCTTCCCCACCCTGTTACAGGGTGCCGAGTTGATCGTGCCCAGCGATGATCAACGCCGCGACCCGCTGCAAATGGTGGAGTTTATCCGCGGCCAGCAACTGAGCCATGCCTTTTTACCGCCGGCCTTGTTAAGCATCCTGCCGCTGGAGCAGTTGAAATACCTCGATCACATAATGACCGGGGGCGATGTCTGCGAGCCTTGGGTCATCCAGCAGCTGACGCGCCAGGGCAAACTCTACAACCTCTATGGCCCCACCGAAGCCACGGTGCTGATCACCGCCAGGCATCTGCAGGCCGGTGACAACAATCGGACACTGGGTGGCCCGATCGCCAACAGTCAGGTGCTGATTCTCGATGACGACCTGCGACCGGTGATCGACCAGACCGTCGGCGAGTTGTACATCGCAGGTCCTGGGGTGTGCCTGGGCTATCTGAACAACCCGCAACAGACCGCCGAGCGCTACCTGAATCTGACCCTGCCGGATGGCCGAACCCTGCGTGTCTATCGCACCGGCGACATGGCGAAGTGGACCAAGGATGGCGTCGAGTTGTGCGGACGGCGCGACAACCAGGTGAAGATCCGTGGCTTTCGCGTCGAACCGCAAGAGATCGGATGTTGCCTGCGCGACAGCCAGTTGTACCGCCAGGTGGCGGTAGTCATCGACAGCCATCGACGGATTCTGGTGTTCCTCGCCCAGCCTCGGGAAGACCGGCCCGGCGAGGCTCGCCAGGCCCTCAAGGCTCATGCCCTACAGTCCTTGCCGGACTATATGCAACCTGTTGCGTGGACGGAATTGACCAGCATGCCGTTCGCCAGTAACGGTAAGGTCGATCGCAAGGCGTTGCTGGACCTGCCGGTCAACGTGAGCGAGAACCCCCGCCGACGCCTGCCCGCGAACGCCGACGAGGCCTTGTTGCTCAAGATCTGGGCCGAACTGCTGGAGTTGCCAGCCCACGACATTTCCACCGACGAAAGTTTCTTCAACCTGGGCGGCCATTCCATCCTGCTGTCGCGCATGCTCCTGCGCTTGCGTGAGGCGTTTGGCCGCAGCATCTCGATCAACCGCTTCATCGAGCTGCCCACCATCAGCAAACTGGCGACCCTAGTGCGCGGCTGCGGGACTGAAGAGGTACTCAGCGCACAAGCCTTGGCCGATGCAGGGCGCGAACTGCATGTGCAGCCCCTGGCCTCTCGTCGCATGGGCGATGTGCGTAAAGTGATCGTCACCGGCGCCAACAGTTTTGTCGGTGTGCACATCGTCGAAGCGCTACTGGCCTGGGGTGCCAGCGAAGTCGCCTGCCTGGTTCGCGATGGCAATGGCCAATCGGCTGGCGAACGTTTCACCCACGCACTGCGGGAGAACCGTCTGGAACATCTGGATATGAGTCGGGTGCGGGTTTACCCGGCGATCATCACGCGTCCGGCGCTAGGGCTGCCTGGGGAGGTCTACGAGCGCCTGGATCGAGAGTTCGGAGTCTTGGTGCATAACGCCGCCAACGTCAATCACGTACTCGATTACGAGTCGCTGGCAGGGGACAACGTCGAACCGATTTTCGAATGCCTACAGCTGTGTGAAGGACGCAGCAAGAAGATCTTCAACTTCGTCTCGACACTCTCGGCCTCCAGCACGATGACCGCCGATGGCCAGGTTCTTGAACTGCCCGCCGCGCAGACTCCGCCGATCTACATCAAGAACGGTTACAACCTGTCCAAATGGGTCGGCGAACGCATCCTCGAACGCGCCCGGGAACAGGGCGTGCTGGTCAATCTCTACCGCCCCGGCAACGTCAGCTTCAACAGCCTGACGGGTGTGTGCCAGCCCCACAAGAACCGTTTAATGCTGATGCTCAAAGGCTCGATCCAGCTTGGCCAGGTGCCGGAGTTTGCGCTGAATTTCGACTTGATGCCCGTGGACTTCCTCGCCCGTTTCATCGCCTTCCATGCCGGCCGTTATCAGCCAGACAAAGCCGTATTCAACCTGCACAACCCCGAGCCGCTGGACTGGGAAACCTACGTGGCTTCGTTTCGCGAAGCCGGCCGGGAGTTTTCCCTGGTCAGTGTCGCCGACTGGCAACAACAGCTGGGCCGGGTCGACAGCGACAACGCGCTGTTCGGCGTACTCGGTTTCTACCTCAACGGCTTCGAGGAAGACATCGGAGACATCTCGATGATCGGCCACGCCAACGCCCAGGCCGGCGTGCAGCAGATGGGCGCGCGCTACCCAGAGAAATCCCCGGCGCTGCTGCGCCGAGGCTGCGATTACCTCAAGGAAATCAATTTCATCTGATTCACCCCCACCAAACGGAGCAAAACCATGAACACACTGCAACCCGATACCCTGATCAAAAACCCACAAGGCTGCCACGTCGTTTCCTCGGTGGAAGTGCCCGCCGATGCCGCGCAAGTCTGGGCGGTGGTGGGCAATTTCTCCGGCTTCGACCGGTTCATCCCGGCGCTGTCGCACATCGAGATGACCGGCGAAGGCGTGTCGTCCCTGCGCAAGAAGTTCTTCAAGGATGGCAACCTGGTGGTGGAGCAACTCAACTCCAGGGATGATGAAGCGCTGAGCATGACCTGGACCACGATCTATAACACCCTGGGTGTGGCCAACCTGTGGGCGGCGATGCAGGTGAAACCTGTGGATGCGGGCAAGTCCGTGGCTACCTGGACCATCATCGCCGAACCGGCGCAGGACGGTTCCGTAGCATTGGCGGGGTTCAAGGACTTCGTACAGGGCTTTGCCGATGACTCGATGAGCAATGTACTGAAGCTATTTTCGTAACAATTTGGTTCGGCGGTGGCTGGTCCACCGCTTTCGGGAGCAGGCTCCGGGCGGCGCTCCGACGAATGAACGCTTACTCGGTCCAATTGAGTTGAGCTCAGCAGCAGTTGCAAATTCCCCGTCGCTTGATAACAATGCGAGCAATTATCATTTGTGACATTCTTGCGTTCATGCCCTCATCTGAGTTTGCAGTGCCTGTGGACAACCTGTCGCCGAGCCGACGCGGTGAGCCGCACCAGCAAGTGGTCAAACAGGCCATTCACTGGTTGCTGCGCCTGCGCAACAACGCCGCCAACGCCAAACTGCGGCAGCAATGCGATATCTGGCGCGCTGCACAGCCTGATCACGAGCTGGCTTGGCAGCGGGTGCTGTCGCTGCACTCTGAGCTGAGCAACAACTTGCGGGCGGTACCCGATGCACAGGTCGCCCTCAATACATTGGAAAACAGCCCCCCGGGATTGGGTCGCCGCCAGGCGATGAAGTGGCTGTCGGGTGCATTGCTGATGGGCTCGGCTACGTGGCTGGGCAAGGATGTCATCGGCTGGCAGAAATGGAGCGCCGACTTCGCCACCTCCACGGGTGAGCGCCGCTTCTTCCAGCTACCGGATGGCACCCGGCTTGAGCTCAACACGGACAGCGCGGTAGATCTGGGCTACACGCCACAACAGCGCCTGATCAAATTGACCCGTGGTGAAATCATCGTCACCTGCGGCGGCATCGATGAAGGTGCTTCATTCGACCGGCCATTGCGGGTTCACAGTCGCCACGGCGTGTATGAAGGCGTGGGCGCGCGTTTTATCCTGCGACATGATGAAGGTGACTGCACGCGGCTCAGTGTCACCAATGGCTTGGTAGTGATTCATTCGCCATTGGGTGCCGATGGCCAGCCGACTCTCGTGCAGGCAGGGCACAGTTACCTGGTCGATCACCAGCAGGCTCGGCCGACGCCGTCGCTGGACATGGATGTCGGCGCCTGGGCGGATGGTTTGATCGTGACCCGCAACATGCGGCTGGTGGATTTCATCAAGGAAGTCGGGCGCTATCGCCACGGGTATCTGAAGTGCGCGGCCGACATTGCCGACTTGCGACTGTCGGGGATTTACCGCCTGGAGGACACCGACAAGCTGCTGGCCATGCTGCCGCAGGCTCTGCCGGTGCAACTGCGCTATCACACGCGTTGGTGGGTGATGCTGGAACGGCAGGTCTGAACAGCTTGGTTACGTCTACGCCTTTGGCAAGCCCAGAACGACAAAACCCCTGTCTGCGCAAGCAGACAGGGGTTTCGGAATTCAATCTTGACGATGACCTACTCTCACATGGGGAAACCCCACACTACCATCGGCGATGCATCGTTTCACTTCTGAGTTCGGGATGGGATCAGGTGGTTCCAACGCTCTATGGTCGTCAAGAAATTCTGTGTGCCGGTCCGTCCGTAACGACGTGCCAGCGAATTCTTGATGTTTCTACTAATAAGACAAAACCCCTACCTGCATGCGCAGATAGGGGTTTTGGAATTTAATCTTGACGATGACCTACTCTCACATGGGGAAACCCCACACTACCATCGGCGATGCATCGTTTCACTGCTGAGTTCGGGATGGGATCAGGTGGTTCCAATGCTCTATGGTCGTCAAGAAATTCGGGTACTGAGTCGTGGCCAGTTGGCCTCGCTTCAGCAAATTGGGTATGTGATAGCTTCGGTGTTTTGTGAGCATCTCGAACTTTCGGTTCGTTTCGTCTTCACACACCGCAATCTGGTCTCTTTCGTCTTTTCAACGAGGAGCATCAAATTGCTTGGGTGTTATATGGTCAAGCCTCACGGGCAATTAGTATTGGTTAGCTCAACGCCTCACAGCGCTTACACACCCAACCTATCAACGTCGTAGTCTTCGACGGCCCTTCAGGGGACTCAAGGTCCCAGTGAGATCTCATCTTGAGGCTAGTTTCCCGCTTAGATGCTTTCAGCGGTTATCTATTCCGAACATAGCTACCCGGCAATGCCACTGGCGTGACAACCGGAACACCAGAGGTTCGTCCACTCCGGTCCTCTCGTACTAGGAGCAGCCCCTCTCAAATCTCAAACGTCCACGGCAGATAGGGACCGAACTGTCTCACGACGTTCTAAACCCAGCTCGCGTACCACTTTAAATGGCGAACAGCCATACCCTTGGGACCGGCTTCAGCCCCAGGATGTGATGAGCCGACATCGAGGTGCCAAACACCGCCGTCGATATGAACTCTTGGGCGGTATCAGCCTGTTATCCCCGGAGTACCTTTTATCCGTTGAGCGATGGCCCTTCCATACAGAACCACCGGATCACTAAGACCTACTTTCGTACCTGCTCGACGTGTCTGTCTCGCAGTCAAGCGCGCTTTTGCCTTTATACTCTACGACCGATTTCCGACCGGTCTGAGCGCACCTTCGTACTCCTCCGTTACTCTTTAGGAGGAGACCGCCCCAGTCAAACTACCCACCATACACTGTCCTCGATCCGGATAACGGACCTGAGTTAGAACCTCAAAGTTGCCAGGGTGGTATTTCAAGGTTGGCTCCACGCGAACTGGCGTCCACGCTTCAAAGCCTCCCACCTATCCTACACAAGCAAATTCAAAGTCCAGTGCAAAGCTATAGTAAAGGTTCACGGGGTCTTTCCGTCTAGCCGCGGATACACTGCATCTTCACAGCGATTTCAATTTCACTGAGTCTCGGGTGGAGACAGCGCCGCCATCGTTACGCCATTCGTGCAGGTCGGAACTTACCCGACAAGGAATTTCGCTACCTTAGGACCGTTATAGTTACGGCCGCCGTTTACCGGGGCTTCGATCAAGAGCTTCGCGTTAGCTAACCCCATCAATTAACCTTCCGGCACCGGGCAGGCGTCACACCCTATACGTCCACTTTCGTGTTTGCAGAGTGCTGTGTTTTTAATAAACAGTCGCAGCGGCCTGGTATCTTCGACCGGCGTGGGCTTACGCAGTAAATGCTTCACCCTCACCGGCGCACCTTCTCCCGAAGTTACGGTGCCATTTTGCCTAGTTCCTTCACCCGAGTTCTCTCAAGCGCCTTGGTATTCTCTACCCAACCACCTGTGTCGGTTTGGGGTACGGTTCCTGGTTACCTGAAGCTTAGAAGCTTTTCTTGGAAGCATGGCATCAACCACTTCGTGTTCCAAAGGAACACTCGTCATCAGCTCTCGGCCTTAAGATCCCGGATTTACCTAAGATCTCAGCCTACCACCTTAAACTTGGACAACCAACGCCAAGCTGGCCTAGCCTTCTCCGTCCCTCCATCGCAATAACCAGAAGTACAGGAATATTAACCTGTTTTCCATCGACTACGCTTTTCAGCCTCGCCTTAGGGACCGACTAACCCTGCGTCGATTAACGTTGCGCAGGAAACCTTGGTCTTTCGGCGTGGGTGTTTTTCACACCCATTGTCGTTACTCATGTCAGCATTCGCACTTCTGATACCTCCAGCAAGCTTCTCAACTCACCTTCACAGGCTTACAGAACGCTCCTCTACCGCATCACCTAAGTGATACCCGTAGCTTCGGTGTATGGTTTGAGCCCCGTTACATCTTCCGCGCAGGCCGACTCGACTAGTGAGCTATTACGCTTTCTTTAAAGGGTGGCTGCTTCTAAGCCAACCTCCTAGCTGTCTAAGCCTTCCCACATCGTTTCCCACTTAACCATAACTTTGGGACCTTAGCTGACGGTCTGGGTTGTTTCCCTTTTCACGACGGACGTTAGCACCCGCCGTGTGTCTCCCATGCTCGGCACTTGTAGGTATTCGGAGTTTGCATCGGTTTGGTAAGTCGGGATGACCCCCTAGCCGAAACAGTGCTCTACCCCCTACAGTGATACATGAGGCGCTACCTAAATAGCTTTCGAGGAGAACCAGCTATCTCCGAGCTTGATTAGCCTTTCACTCCGATCCACAGGTCATCCGCTAACTTTTCAACGGTAGTCGGTTCGGTCCTCCAGTTAGTGTTACCCAACCTTCAACCTGCCCATGGATAGATCGCCCGGTTTCGGGTCTATTCCCAGCGACTAGACGCCCTATTAAGACTCGCTTTCGCTACGCCTCCCCTATTCGGTTAAGCTCGCCACTGAAAATAAGTCGCTGACCCATTATACAAAAGGTACGCAGTCACCCAACAAAGTGGGCTCCCACTGCTTGTACGCATACGGTTTCAGGATCTATTTCACTCCCCTC
>NZ_CP166807.1:0-110000 GCF_059716155.1 Pseudomonas sp. LBUM1649 | reverse complement strand
GCTCAGGCCTTTCCAGCCCTTTTCCAGAACGAAGCCACGGATGTCGCCGGCATCGTCCTTGCCCCAGACCACGAACACATCGGCGATCGGGCTGTTGGTGATCCACATTTTGCTGCCGGTCAGGCTGTAGCCGCCTTCCACTTTTCGTGCACGAGTGATCATCGCACCCGGATCGGAGCCATGGTTAGGCTCGGTGAGGCCGAAGCAACCGATCCACTCGCCCGACGCCAGTTTTGGCAGGTATTTCTGTTTCTGGGCTTCAGTACCGAATTCATTGATCGGCACCATCACCAGCGAGGATTGCACGCTCATCATCGAACGGTAGCCGGAATCGACACGCTCGACTTCACGCGCAATCAAGCCGTAGCTGACGTAGTTCAGGCCGCTGCCGCCGTACTGTTCGGGGATGGTTGCGCCCAACAGGCCCACTTCGCCCATTTCGCGGAAGATCGCCGGATCGGTCTTTTCATGGCGGAAAGCTTCGAGCACACGCGGCGCCAGACTTTGCTGAGCGAACTGCGCAGCGGTGTCGCGGATCATGCGCTCTTCTTCGGTGAGCTGTTGATCCAGCAGCAGGGGATCGATCCAGTTGAAGCTAGCTTTACCGGCCATGAGTGTGTCCTCTCGAAACAGGTCAAATAACGTGCAGTGATCCTAGGCCGGGTTAGACGTCGAGGCAAACGAGGATTTCGCATACTGTTGTGCTAATTTCTCACTCCGAAACGTCGCAAAACCCATTCAAGGCGATGTATTAGTGAGGTTGACGTACATGCGTAGGAAAATACCCAGCACAACGGCCCTGATCAGCTTCGAAGCGGCCGCCCGCCATGAAAGTTTCACCAAGGCAGCTCAGGAGCTTTCGCTGACCCAAGGGGCAATTTGCCGACAGATCGCCAGCCTCGAGGAGTTCCTCAGCGTGGAACTGTTCCGACGCTCCCGACGCGGGGTCAAGTTGACAGAGGCGGGACTTTCCTACAGTCGCCGGGTTGCCACTCAACTCGATGCGGTTGAACGCGACACCTTATCCGTGATGGGCCAGCAGGGAGCCAACGTGATAGAACTGGCCGTGGTTCCGACGTTCGGCACACAGTGGCTGCTGCCCAGACTCAAGGACTTTCAGCAGAAACATCCGGAAGTGACGGTCAACCTGACCAACCGCACGCGCCCGTTCCTGTTTGCCGACACCGATTTCGACGCAGCGATCTACTTCGGTGATGCGGATTGGTCGGGTACTGAATCCCACAGGTTGATGGGTGAAAATCCGATGCCCGTGTGCAGCCCCAACCTATTGGGTAACAAGAATGCCCTGACACCCGCTGAAATCGCCGACCTGCCCCTCCTGCAACAGACCACCCGCCCCTACGCCTGGCGCCAATGGTTCGACTCTCAACACCTGAACGTCCCACGGGACATGACAGGGCCGCGTTACGAGCTATTCTCCATGCTGGCCCAGGCGGCGATGCACGATATGGGGATTGCGCTGATCCCGCCGTTCCTGATTCAACGCGAATTGGCCGAGGCACGCCTGGTGATCGCCAACCCGCAGGCACTCTCCAGTATCAAGGCCTATTACCTGATGATTCCGGAGAGAAAGGTCGAATCGGCGTCTTTAAGGGCTTTTCGAGATTGGCTGGTGAATCAGGCGCACAGCTACAGCCTAGAGGGATAAAGGCCCTTAACAATTAGCTGACTTCGTAGTCAGCAAATTGAAAACCCTACAGATATAAGTATTTGTCGCATTTTCACAGACTGTACCCAGAAGCAGTACAAACGTGCCATAAGCGCCTGAAGACGTGGCTTTGAGCCTCCTCTCCAGCGAAATGACGCTTCATTCACCGTAACGATTTGTAATTTCGAAAAAACTGCAAAAAAGCCCTGCAAGCCACGGTCTGTAAGGGATAGAGCCAGATCATTGCGACATTCGGTCACGGGGTGACTTGTAGTTAATTTTCCGTCACCCGTCATAATCCCTTGAAGGGCACAAAGTTCGCCTGCAAAATGCCGCGCCCCGCCTTGATTTAGTGGGGTCGTGCTGATCGGCCGCCCCAGCCGCACCATCCGTAGTGCATGGGTTTACTCAATAAGATCACGCAGGAGATTTGACGTGCACATTGGTGTTCCTCTCGAAACCCAGACCGGTGAAACACGGGTTGCTGCAACCCCCGAAACCATCAAGAAGCTGATCGGCCAGGGTCACAAGGTCACTGTACAAAGCGGCGCCGGCGTCAATGCCAGCGTTGTTGACAGTGCCTATGAAGCCGCAGGCGCAGCCATTGGCAGCGCCAGTGATGCGTTTGGTGCAGAGCTGATTTTGAAGGTCGTCGCCCCCAGCGACAGCGAGCTTGCGCTGATAAAGAGCGGCACCGTTGTGGTGGGGATGCTCAATCCGTTCAACAACGAAACCATCGCCAAGATGGCCGAGTGCGGCATTACCGCCTTTGCCCTGGAGGCCGCCCCTCGCACCTCCCGCGCACAGAGCCTGGATGTACTGTCCTCGCAAGCCAACATCGCCGGCTATAAAGCCGTGTTGCTGGCCGCTCATCACTATCCGCGCTTCATGCCGATGCTGATGACCGCTGCGGGCACCGTGAAAGCGGCGCGGGTGCTGATTCTCGGCGCTGGCGTTGCCGGGCTGCAGGCCATCGCTACGGCCAAGCGCCTAGGTGCGGTGATCGAAGCGTCCGACGTGCGCCCTGCGGTGAAAGAGCAGATCGAATCCCTCGGCGCCAAGTTCGTCGACGTGCCTTACGAGACCGATGAAGAGCGTGAATGCGCCGTCGGTGTCGGCGGCTACGCACGCCCAATGCCGGCCAGCTGGATGCAACGTCAGGCCGTGGCCGTACACGAACGCGCCAAGCAGGCTGACATCGTCATCACCACTGCACTGATTCCGGGTCGCAAGGCGCCAACGCTGCTCAGCGCGGAAACCGTGGCACAGATGAAACCTGGCTCGGTGGTCATCGACCTGGCAGCGGCACAGGGCGGTAACTGCCCGCTGACCGTGGCCGATCAGGTGGTCGTCGAAAATGGCGTGACCATCGTTGGCCCGACCAACCTGGCGGCCGCGGTTGGCGCCGATGCCTCGGCACTGTATGCACGCAACCTGCTGGACTTCATGAAACTGTTGTTCGATAAAGATGGACAACTGGTGATCAACCTTGAAGACGATATCGTCGCCGCGTGCCTGATGTGCCGCGACGGCCAGATCGTGCGCAAGAACGGCTGAGGATAAAACAATGGAAGACATGCTGATCTCTCACGGTATCTACAACCTGATCATCTTCGTGCTGGCCATCTATGTCGGCTACCACGTGGTCTGGAACGTGACACCTGCACTGCACACACCACTGATGGCCGTGACCAACGCGATCTCGGCTATCGTCATCGTCGGCGCCATGCTCGCTGCCGCCCTCACCGTGACCCCACTGGGCAAGACCATGGGCACCCTGGCCGTGGCCCTGGCCGCGGTCAACGTGTTTGGTGGCTTCCTGGTCACCCGGCGCATGCTGGAAATGTTCAAGAAGAAAGCGGCCCCAGCAAAAGCTCCGGCAGCCAAGGCTGAAGCAATCAAGGCTGAGGTGCAGCAAGCATGAGCATGAATCTGGTTACTTCCCTGTATTTGATCGCCTCGGTCTGCTTCATCCAGGCGCTCAAGGGACTCTCGCATCCAACCACGTCGCGTCGCGGCAACCTGTTCGGCATGCTCGGCATGGGCCTGGCGATCCTCACCACAGTCGGCCTGATCTACAAGCTCGGTTCCGAGTTGGCCAATGACGGTATCGTCTACGTGATCGTCGGCCTGCTGATCGGCGGCACTGCCGGTTCGATCATGGCCAAACGCGTTGAAATGACCAAGATGCCAGAGCTGGTCGCCTTCATGCACAGCATGATCGGCCTGGCAGCGGTGTTCATCGCCGTGGCCGCCGTGGTCGAGCCACAGTCGCTGGGTATCGTTCAGCAACTCGGTGATCCTATCCCGGCCGGTAACCGCCTGGAACTGTTCCTGGGTGCTGCCATCGGTGCGATCACCTTCTCCGGCTCGGTCATTGCTTTCGGCAAACTGGCTGGCAAGTACAAGTTCCGCCTGTTCCAGGGCGCGCCGGTACAGTTCGGCGGCCAGCACAAGCTGAACCTGCTGCTGGGCCTGGCCACACTGGCCCTGGGCGTGACCTTCATGCTCACCGGCGACTACACCGCTTTCGGCGTGATGCTGGCGCTGGCCTTCGTGCTTGGCGTGCTGATCATCATCCCGATTGGCGGTGCCGACATGCCAGTAGTCGTCTCCATGCTCAACAGCTACTCCGGCTGGGCGGCGGCGGGTATCGGCTTCTCGCTGAACAACTCGATGTTGATCATTGCAGGCTCGCTTGTGGGTTCGTCCGGTGCGATCCTCTCGTACATCATGTGCAAGGCGATGAACCGCTCCTTCTTCAACGTACTGCTTGGCGGCTTCGGCAATACCGCCGACGCTGGTCCCGCAGGCGCCAAGGAAGCTCGTCCGGTGAAATCCGGTTCGGCTGACGACGCGACCTTCCTGCTGACCAACGCCGACACCGTGATCATCGTTCCTGGCTACGGCCTGGCGGTAGCGCGAGCCCAGCATGCACTGAAAGAACTGACCGAGAAGCTGACCCATCGCGGCGTGACCGTGAAGTACGCAATCCACCCGGTCGCCGGTCGTATGCCTGGCCACATGAACGTACTGCTGGCCGAGGCCGAAGTGCCTTATGACCAGGTGTTCGAGATGGACGACATCAACTCCGAGTTCGGCCAGGCCGACGTGGTGCTGGTGCTGGGCGCCAACGACGTGGTCAACCCGGCCGCGAAGAACGATCCGAAATCGCCGATTGCCGGCATGCCGATCCTCGAAGCGTTCAAAGCCAAGACCATCATCGTCAACAAGCGCTCGATGGCCAGCGGCTACGCAGGCCTGGACAACGAACTGTTCTACCTGGACAAAACCATGATGGTGTTCGGCGACGCGAAAAAAGTCATCGAAGACATGGTTAAAGCTGTCGATTAACATCGCTTCGCAATAGCAAAACGCCCCGACTCGTCGGGGCGTTTTTGTTTGCGCCAATCGTCGAACAAACTGCCGCGTTGTTACCGATACGGTAACGGTGTTTTGTCTGAAAGTGCCGGAATAGACACCTCGTTTGCGACCTTTGTAGCGGGACACAGCGCCGTGAAATTCACTAGACTGCACGTCCTGCTACCCGTTGCCCGAGATAACAATCCATGTACCGTGACCGTATTCGCCTGCCTTCGTTGTTGGATAAAGTGATGAGCGCCGCCGACGCTGCCGCTCTGATTGAGGACGGCATGACCGTCGGCATGAGCGGCTTCACCCGCGCCGGCGAAGCCAAGGCCGTACCCCATGCACTGGCCGAACGGGCCAAGGTCACCCCGCTGAAGATCAGCCTGATGACCGGCGCCAGCCTGGGCAACGACCTCGACAAACAGCTCACCGAGGCAGGCGTACTGTCACGACGCATGCCATTCCAGGTGGACAGCACCTTGCGCAAGGCGATCAACGCTGGCGAAGTGATGTTCATCGACCAACACCTCTCGGAAACCGTCGAGCAACTGCGCAACCAGCAACTGAAGCTGCCGGACATCGCAGTGATCGAAGCCGTGGCCATTACCGAGCAGGGCTATATCGTGCCGACCACTTCCGTAGGCAACTCGGCCAGCTTTGCGATTTTCGCCAAGCACGTGATCGTCGAGATCAACCTGGCGCACAACCCCAACCTCGAAGGCCTGCACGACATCTATATCCCGACCTATCGTCCGACCCGTACGCCGATTCCCTTGGTCAAGGTCGATGATCGCATTGGCAGCACCGCCATACCGATTGCGCCGGAAAAGATCGTCGCGATCGTGGTCACCAAGCAGTCCGACTCACCGTCCACGGTGCTGCCACCGGATGTGGATACCCAGGCCATCGCCGATCACCTGATCGACTTCTTCAAGCAAGAAGTCGGCGCGGGACGCATGACCAACAAGCTCGGCCCGCTGCAGGCGGGTATCGGCACCATTGCCAACTCGGTGATGTGCGGCCTGATCGATTCGCCATTCGAAGACCTGACAATGTACTCCGAGGTACTTCAGGACTCGACGTTCGACCTGATCGACGCCGGCAAGCTGAGCTTTGCCTCCGGCAGTTCGATCACCTTGTCGAGCCGGCGCAACGCTGACGTGTTCGGCAACCTGGAGCGCTACAAGGACAAACTGGTCCTGCGCCCGCAGGAAATCTCCAATCACCCGGAAGTGGTCCGTCGCCTCGGCATCATTGGCATCAACACCGCCCTTGAATTCGATATCTATGGCAACGTCAACTCCACCCATGTCTGCGGCACGCGGATGATGAACGGCATTGGCGGCTCGGGCGACTTCGCGCGCAACGCGCACCTGGCAATCTTCGTGACCAAGTCGATCGCCAAGGGCGGGGCGATTTCCAGCGTGGTACCGATGGTCAGCCACGTTGACCACACGGAACATGATGTCGACATCCTCGTCACCGAAGTCGGCCTGGCGGACTTGCGCGGCCTGGCACCGCGGGAGCGGGCGCGCGTCATCATCGACAACTGCGTACACCCGGATTATCGCCCGGCCCTGAACGACTATTTCACGGCAGCCTGCGCCATCGGCGGGCACACGCCGCATATCCTGCGTGATGCCCTGAGCTGGCACATGAACCTGGAAGAAACCGGGAGAATGATCGCGGTTTGATTGATACAGATGGCAGCTGATGCAAACACAGTTTCGTCAGCTTGCTGTTGCCAAGCAGATTCCTGCCAAAAACTGTACTGCTGTACCGGTCATTTCCTACCGATTACTCCTACACTTTCCACCCATACGAGCAATATTGCACCACTATGGAGCACATAGGTACAGTTGCCTCATTTTTGACCAGTACACCGCCTATAAACAGTTAACTGAGCTCTCACAATACAGATGAACTGTATCTACAGAGGCTAGGCAAACAAGAGGATCATGGGCACCAGTTAAGCCACTACCTAATCCCGCCATAAGCGGAAGGATGAAAACCATGGAACGTACACTCAGTTCCGAACTGTTCTTCGAAGACACCGCTGCAAAAACCCAGGCTTCCATGCCTCTGCGCGTTATCGCCAACCTGATGCTGTGGCAGCGCCGCATCTCCAGCCGCCACCAACTGGCTCGCCTGGATTCGCGTCTGCTGGCTGACGCCGGGATTAGCGAAGCACAACGCTACGAAGAGCTGAGCAAGCCGTTCTGGCGCTAAGCTAGCGTCGCTGGCTCTGACCTGAAGGGTCCACCGCCAGCAACCCGAATTGAACAAACAAAGCCCGTCGTGGGAAACCACGACGGGCTTTGTCGTTTCAGGCGCTGTCAGCCAGCAAACAGATACAGTTTTAATATGCTGTTATTCTACCGTTACAGTTTTAAAATGGACTTCATCCGGTCAAACTGATTTTTTGCAACCTTTTCTCTTATAGGCTGTTCGAAACGGCCTGCTCAGGCCTAATATCAAGCCAGAACGTGGCGCCCCCGAGTGTCTGGCGTCTGACTATCAGACACTGCGCCACCTCTTAATCGTTCTATCCAAAAGGAGTTACACCATGTCCCGTCTTCGTCTGCTCAGCGCTGCAGCCCTGCTTGCCGTGGCTGCCAATGCCCACGCCACCAGCTTCATCGTGACCACCGATGCCGTCGTCGGTGCACTCAAATCCTCGTCCGACGCGACCTCTGACGTCACGTCTTCGTTCAAAGACGACAAGGTCGTGCTCGCGGCCCGTGACGACGCTGCCAGCTTCGTTGCCAGCGAAGGCAGCATCCGTGGTGTAAAACTGGAAAGCGCGCTCGATCACATTCGCCATCAGGCTCCGCAACTGAACGCAACAGACGCACAGTTGGCCCAGGCCATCCTGACCATCTAAGCGTTTGCCGCGATGGGGGGACACGCGTGGCGTGTCCCAATGTTTCAGCACTGGCTCTAGCCCGGGCCTTGCGCTAGCCTTGGGACTCACGTTCAACTGTCGAGTCTCATGCGTTTTCTTTCAAACCTGCTGATTGCTCCAGTATTTCTGGCAGCCTGCTACTCGGGGGCGGCCCATGCCTTCGACGCGTTTAACCTGTCTACCCAGGGCATTGTGGCCAGCAGTTATGCCACAGGCATGGTGACGTCTGCCCCCTTCGACCATAAACTGCTCCTCGCCGCCCGGGATGATGCCGCGGCATTCATCGCCAGTGATGGCCAAATGAGAGGCGCACAACTGGAATCGGCCATGGCTTACCTGCGCCAGGCCCAGCCAAAACTTCATGCCAGCGACCTTGAACTGGCACAGGCAATTCTCGTCCAATAGTTATCCCAAGTTTCTCCGGAGTCGTTCCATGCGTAACCCGCTGATTGTTGCCACCCTTGGCCTGCTGTTGTTGGCTGATGTGGCCCAGGCCCAAACCCTGGTTGCCACCAGCAACATCCTCATTCGTGCCACCCAGCGCACGCTGGATTTCACTTCCGACACCACGACGTCGATCCGCGACTCGAAAATCGTCCGCGAAGCCCAGGACGATGCCGCCAGTTTCGTCGCCAGCAATGGCGATATTCGTGGTGCGCACCTGGAATCCGCTCTCAATTTGTTGCGCACTCGCGTTCCGGAAGCCCGCGATGCCAGTGATCAGGATCTCGCTGAAGCCATCCTCGCACTGTGAGGTCTCCAGCTGCCTGGCTGTTGGCCGGGGCCATGCTGCTGTTCGGCAGCACGGCCCACGCCGACCTGGAACTCCATCTCAAGACCGAAGGCCTGACCCCCGCGCAACAGCAGGCCAGCCAGGCGTTGCTTGATGAAGCGATGCAGGCATTGCCGCCGCAGTTCATCGAGCAACTCGACCGGCGCATCGACGTCGGCTGGACCGATAACATGCGCAGCGATGCCTATGGCCAGGCGTCGCTGGTTTCCGAGCTCGATCTGAATCGCAAGCTGTTGGCCAGCCTCACGGATGGCAGCGCCGCGACCAAGAAAACCTATCGCCCCCATGGCACTGTGCGCCGGGAAATGCTCGCCACGGTGCTGCATGAGCTGACCCACATTTATGACCGCTCGCGCCTCTGGCCGAATACGGAGCGCACGCTGGTTCAACGCTGTACCCAACGCAACGGCAGTTCAGGGCTGATCGGCATTCCCGATCAATGCCGCGGCCAGTCCGATCGACGCTTTACCCTGAGCGACGACCCGCGCCTGCTCGACCTCGCCGGCTGGCAGCAGTACGTTGGCCGTCGTGGCGAGCGCGAACAGTACAACCGCCAGATCGCCCGTAGCCCGGATATCTACGAGACCAGCAGCCCCAAGGAATTCGTCGCGGTCAACATGGAGTATTTCCTCCTCGACCCGAGCTACGCCTGTCGTCGCCCTGCGCTGTACCGCTACTACAAGGAGCGTTTCGGCTGGGCACCCGCCGCCAAAGGCGATTGCGGCAAGACCTTCGCATTCCTCAACGCCGGCAATGACTTCGCCAAGACGCCTCTGGGCCAGGTTGACCCGGAGCGGGTCTACGCCGTCGACTATCTACTGGCAGAGGCCAACCAGAACTGGGTCAGCCGTTGGGGCCACAGCATGTTGCGCCTGGTGATCTGCGCACCGGGCCGGCCCCGCGGGCCGGATTGCCGCCTGGACCTGGACCAGCACCTGGTACTGTCCTACCGCGCGTTCGTTGGCGACGTGCAGCTATCGAGTTGGGATGGATTAGTGGGCAAATACCCGTCACGCCTGTTCGTGTTGCCACTGGCCCAGGTGATCGACGAATACACCAAGACCGAGTTACGCAGCCTCGCCTCCGTGCCGCTGAACCTGTCTCGTGACGAGATTGAAAACGTGGTGGAACGTGCCGCCGAGATGCATTGGAGTTACGACGGCAACTACTTCTTCCTGTCAAACAACTGCGCTGTGGAAGAGCTGAAGTTATTGCGTGGCGGCACCAACAACTCAAAATTGGTTGCTCTCGACAACATCATGCCCAATGGTTTGCTGGAAGTGCTGAAGGGTCGCGGGCTGGCGGATACCAGCGTGCTGAACGATCCACGTGAGGCACTTCGTCTGGGTTATCGCTTTGACTCTTTCCGCGATCGCTATCAAGCGATGTTCGAGGTATTGAGAAAGCACCTGCCGATCAAACAGGAAAAGGTCGAAGACTGGTTGTCCCTGACCGCAGCCGAACGCCGCCAATGGTTCGATCAGGCAGATTTGCGTACCAGCGCGGCATTGCTCCTGCTGGAGCAGGCAAGCTATCGCCAGCAATTGCTCCTGGCCCAGGACGAGGTCAAACAACGTTACCTGGGTGCCCGCGAGCTGAAAAACGGCGGAATGGACAAAGCTAACGCGACACTGAGGCAAATTCTCGATAGCAGCGGCTTCCTCAGTCGTCCGGCGGAATTGCTCGGCAGCGGCGGGTATGGCTTGCCGCAACCTGCTGAATGGCAACGTCTGGAATCGGAAAGCAGCCTGCGGCAGAAGCAGCTTCAGGCATTGACCGGGGACCTGGACAAGGAAGTCAGAGCGCTGCTCGATCCAGACCGTGCAGCCGAAATGGCGGCCAACGAAGCCAACGTTAAACAGATTGGCGAGCACCTGCGCAAGTTGCACAAGGCTTCGGGTGGTTTGCAGTTGCCGTAAAAAAGGCTTCGCGACGCCACCACCGCGAAGCCTTTCGCTACACGCTGATCAGAGCACCCCTTCGAGAATTTCGTAAACCGGTGCCCACCGCGATCAACAAGGCTCTAATTCCTCTGTATCAGGAACTTTACCTTCAGCTGACGCGAGCCTTACGCACGCCATCGGCCAACGCCGAGCACAGGCTCAGTACGCCATCCACAGCCTGTTCCGGCGTCGTGGCATTGGCAATGTGATCGATCAGTGCCGAACCCACGACCACGCCATCAGCCAGACGCGCGATGTTCGCCGCTTGCTCCGGCGTGCGGATGCCGAAACCGATGCTGATCGGCAGGTCGGTATGGCGACGCAGACGCGCCACCGCTTCTTCGACGTGCTCAAGGGTTGCCGCGCCAGCACCGGTCACACCGGCCACCGATACGTAGTACACAAACCCGGAGCTGCCGTTGAGGACTGTTGGCAGACGCACATCATCAGTGGTCGGTGTGGTCAGGCGGATGAAATCAATGCCCGCAGCCTGAGCCGGGTCGCACAGTTCACTGTTATGCTCCGGCGGCATGTCGACCACGATCAGGCCATCGACACCGGCTTCTTTCGCCTCGGCAATGAACCGTGGCACGCCGTATTTATGGATCGGATTGAAGTACCCCATCAGCACCAGCGGCGTTGCGTTGTTGTCCTTGCGGAACTCGCGAACCATGTCCAGGGTTTTCGCCAGGTTCTGCTTGGCTGCCAGGGCACGAATGTTGGCGAGCTGGATCGCCGGGCCATCAGCCATCGGATCGGTGAAAGGCATGCCCAGCTCGATCACGTCGGCACCCGCCGCCGGCAAGCCCTTGAGGATCGCCAGGGAGGTGTCGTAATCCGGGTCGCCCGCCGTGACGAAGGTCACCAGGGCAGCGCGATTCTGTTCCTTGAGTTCGGCAAAACGCGTTTGCAGGCGGCTCATCAGTGTTTCTCCTGCTTCGACTGCTCTTGTTGAGAGTGTTCCATATGGTGCATCACGGTCTGCATGTCTTTGTCCCCGCGACCCGACAGGTTGACCACCATCAGGTGATCTTTAGGCAGGGTCGGCGCGCGTTTGAACACTTCAGCCAGGGCATGGGCGCTTTCCAAGGCAGGAATGATCCCTTCCAGGCGGCAGCACTGGTGGAATGCCGCGAGTGCTTCGTCGTCGGTCACCGAGGTGTACTGGACACGACCGATGTCATGCAACCAGGCATGTTCCGGGCCGATGCCCGGGTAGTCGAGGCCAGCGGAGATCGAGTGGGCGTCGATGATCTGGCCATCGTCGTCCTGCAACAGGAAGGTCCGGTTGCCGTGCAGGACACCCGGTACGCCGCCGTTGAGGCTGGCGGCGTGCTTGCCGGTTTCGATGCCGTAGCCGGCCGCTTCCACGCCGATGATCTCAACGCTCTTGTCATCCAGGAACGGGTGGAACAGGCCCATGGCGTTGGAACCACCGCCAATGCACGCCACCAGGCTGTCCGGCAGGCGGCCTTCCTGGGCTTGCAGCTGGTCACGGGTTTCCTTGCCGATAACGGCCTGGAAGTCGCGAACCATCGCCGGGTAAGGGTGCGGCCCGGCCACGGTGCCGATCAAGTAGAAGGTGCTGTCGACGTTGGTCACCCAATCGCGCAGGGCTTCGTTCATCGCATCCTTCAGGGTGCCTGTACCGGCCACGACCGGGATCACTTCGGCGCCCAGCAGCTTCATGCGGAACACGTTGGCCTGCTGGCGTTCGATGTCAGTAGTGCCCATGTAGATCACGCAGTCCAGGCCGAAACGTGCGGCCACGGTGGCCGTCGCCACACCGTGCATGCCGGCGCCGGTTTCGGCGATGATGCGTTTCTTGCCCATGCGCCGCGCCAGCAGGATCTGGCCGATGCAGTTGTTGATCTTGTGCGCGCCGGTGTGGTTGAGCTCTTCACGCTTGAGATAAATCTTTGCGCCGCCGCAGAATTCGGTCAGACGCTCGGCGAAATAAAGCGGGCTTGGACGACCGACGTAGTCGCGCTGGAAGTAGGCCAGTTCTTCCTTGAATGCAGGATCTTCCTTGGCCACTTCGTATTCACGGGCCAGATCGAGGATCAGCGGCATCAGGGTTTCGGCAACATAACGGCCGCCGAACGCGCCAAACAGGCCGTTGGCGTCAGGGCCGTTGCGCAGATTAGTCTGGGTCATTTGGCGCTCCAGTTGAATGCGTAGGATTGATGCATAAAGAGATAGTGGGCTCACTCTACCCCTGACGCCCTGAGCTGAAAACCGATAAGATCGCTGCAACCTGTCAGGAAAACTCACAGATCATATGAGCCACGACCTTCCACCCTTGAACGCCCTGCGCGCCTTCGAAGCCACGGCCCGCCTGAACAGCGTCAGTCAGGCCGCCGAACAGCTGCACGTCACTCATGGTGCGGTCAGCCGGCAGCTGAAAGTGCTTGAAGAACACCTCGGTGTGAGTCTGTTCATCAAGGACGGGCGCGGCCTGAAACTCACAGATGCAGGCATACGTTTGCGAGACGCCAGCGCTGAAGCATTCGAGCGCTTGCGCAACGTGTGCGCCGAGCTCACGCAAAGCACCGCCGATGCGCCGTTCGTCCTTGGCTGCTCGGGAAGCCTGCTGGCGCGCTGGTTCATACCGCGTCTGGGGCGGCTGAACGCTGACATGCCCGACCTGCGCCTGCATCTGTCGGCCGGCGAAGGCGATCTCGATCCCCGTCGCCCGGGCCTGGATGCCCTGTTGGTGTTTGCCGAACCGCCCTGGCCCGCTGATATGCAGGTCTTCGAACTGGCCAGCGAATGGATCGGCCCGGTCATGAGCCCACGGTTCGCCGGTTATGAGCGCTTGAAAACGGCGCCGGCCAAAGCGCTGCTCACTGAATCCTTGCTGCACACCACTTCGCGCCCGCAAGCCTGGCCCAGTTGGGCGCAGCAAAGCGGCCTCGACGCCAAAGCGTTGAAGTATGGACAGGGTTTCGAACATTTGTATTACTTGTTGGAAGCGGCCGTGGCCGGGCTGGGTGTGGCGATTGCCCCCGAGCCGCTGGTGGCCGAGGACTTGAAGGCAGGTCGCCTGGTCGCCCCCTGGGGATTTTGCGAAACACCCGCTCACCTGGCCTTGTGGCTACCCAAGCGCGCCGCGGATGGGCGCGCCAGGCAACTGGCGCAATGGCTCAAGAATGAGCTGCGCCAGACAGATCATTCCCCGCGTCTAAACAGCAGGTAGGCCGCCAACAGGCCCAACGCACCGACGGCAACACCGGCAGTCGTCCAAGGGTGCTCCTGCGCGTAATCCCGAGTGGCAATTCCGGTTTCACGGGTTTTGACCTTGACCTCTTCATAGGCATCCGTGAGCAGATGGCGCGAATGCCTCAAAGCGTTCTCGGCATTGCCTTTAAGCACCTTGAGGGTTTTACGCGACTCGTCCGAGGCGTCGTCCTTCAGGCTTTCCAAGGATTTGAGCAGACTCTCGATCTCCGCTTCCATGCTTTGCAATGAGGCTTTGCGTAACGAGCTGTTGGCCATGGTGGCTCTCCTGCATTGTTGATGAGTGGCGTGTGTGGTTGGGACTTCAGGAACTCGAGAAAGTGCAGTAAATGTGAGCTTCCATGTCGCACCGACCGAAGGCGTAAGACAGAAAATCACTGCTAGGCTGTATTTCACACCCTAAGGAGAACGCCATGACTGACCATCACACCTATAAGAAAGTCGAACTCGTCGGCTCGTCCCCCAGCAGCATTGAAGACGCGATCAACAACGCGCTGGCCGAGGCCAGCAAAAGTCTCAAGTACATGGAATGGTTTGAAGTGACCGAAACCCGCGGCCATATCAAGGACGGCAAGGCTGCGCACTTCCAGGTGACGCTCAAGGTCGGGTTCCGGATTGCCAGCAGCTGACGTTGGTCTAGTCTTCTGAACTTGCGCGCTGGCCGAGTGCCATAGGGAATGGCAATGCGCTCGCTGCGTCTTCCGGCCAATGGCTGGATGCCTTTTTTTTATCCGACCAGAGAATGCGACCGATGAAGAAGTTTATTTTGGCGGTAGGTTTGTTGAGCCTGGCGGGTACTGCCTTTGCTGACGGCGGCAAGTCCTGCGAAGAGTTGAAAGCCGAGATCGCAGCAAAGCTCGATGCCAAGGGTGTTTCCGGCTATTCGCTGGAAATCGTCGACAAAGGCAATGCGTCTGGCGGAAAAATCGTCGGCACCTGCGAAAAGGGCAGCAAGGAAATAGTCTACAAACGGTAGCCCCAACAAACGGTAGCCCCAACCGATTGCTAGCTAAAAACCGACGCCAGCGTCGGCTTTTAGCGGTTAGCGTGCTCAGCCCTTCATGACCTGAGCCAGCAGCTCATAGGAATGCAGACGATCCGCGTGTTCGTACAGGTCGCAGGTGAAAATCAGTTCGTCGGCCTGGGTCTGCTCGATCAGCACTTCCAGCCTGGCGCGGATTTTTTGCGGGCTGCCGATCATCGCCAACCCCAGGAAATCGCTGACGGCTTCTTTCTCATGTGGCAGCCACAGCCCGTCCATAGTCTTCACCGGCGGGCGCTGCACCAGGCTCTGACCACGCATCAGCGCGAGAATGCGCTGGAATACCGAGGTCGCCAGGTAGTCGGCCTGCTCATCCGTGTCGGCGGCCACCAGCGGCACGCCGAGCATCACGTAAGGCTTGTCCAGCACTGCAGAAGGCTTGAAATGATTGCGGTAGACGCGAATTGCCTCATGCATCAAGCGCGGAGCGAAATGTGAAGCGAAGGCGTAGGGCAGACCGCGCTCCCCTGCCAGCTGCGCACTGAACAGGCTTGAGCCCAGCAGCCAGATCGGAACATTCGTACCGGTCCCCGGCATCGCGATGATGCGCTGGTCCGGCGTACGCGGGCCGAGATAACGCACCAGTTCGGCCACATCTTCCGGAAAGTCGTCGGCGCTGCCGGAGCGCTCGCGGCGCAGCGCACGAGCCGTCATCTGATCGGAACCGGGCGCACGGCCAAGCCCCAGGTCGATGCGCCCCGGATACAGGCTTTCAAGCGTGCCGAATTGTTCGGCGATCACCAGCGGCGCATGGTTGGGCAACATGACCCCGCCGGAGCCGACACGAATGGTCGAAGTACCACCGGCCAGATAGCCGAGCAGCACGGAGGTCGCAGAACTCGCAATGCCGTCCATGTTGTGGTGTTCGGCAACCCAGAACCGGTTATAACCAAATTTCTCGACATGCTGCGCCAGGTCCAGCGAGTTGCGCAACGACTGGGCAGCGCTGCCGTTCTCCCGCACGGGCACCAGATCGAGGGTCGAGAATTTGATATCGGACAGTCGTTTCATGAACCTGCTTCTCCAATTGAGGGCGCAGGTTTTTTGTTACAAACGAAAACCTGCCGAATCCATAAGCGTGTTTCATGCAATGAGGGCATATACCCGAGTTTCAATAGCACGGCGAAATTTACTGACAAAAAAGCCGAGCGATCAGATGCGCTGAACTTTGCTCCCCGGTCTATCCTCAGAACCCTAGCGACCGAAACCACGACGGCGCGACGCTTCGCGCCGGATCTTGAGGAGACAGGCATGGCTATCACAAAGAAAGCATCGGCCCACTGGGAAGGTGATCTGAAAACCGGCATCGGCTCGATTTCCACCGAAACCGGGGTGCTCAGGGATGCGCCCTACGGCTTCAAGGCCCGCTTTGAAGGCGGCAAGGGCACCAATCCGGAAGAGTTGATCGGTGCGGCCCACGCGGGCTGTTTCTCCATGGCGTTTTCGATGATTCTCGGTGAGGCTGGCCTCAAGGCAGACAGCATCGATACCAACGCCGAAGTGACCCTGGATCAGGTAGAAGGTGGTTTTGCGATCACGGCCGTGAAATTGATTCTCAAGGCAAAAATCCCCGGCGCGAGCCAGGCGCAGTTCGATGAGTTGAGCAACAAGGCCAAAGAGGGCTGTCCGGTATCCAAGGTGCTGAATGCGAAAATCAGCCTGGACGCTACTTTAGTCAGCTAAATTCGCATTGAAACGAAAAGATCGCAGCCTGCGGCAGCTCCTACAGATTGACGCTGATCCTGTAGGAGCTGCCGCAGGCTGCGATCTTTTTTGCGTAATGCCAGATTTGCCGGGTAAAACTGTGGTCGAATAAATGACAGCAGCAAAAACGCATGACCTGTGCGCGCTGCCTCAAGGGAGCTTCAACCATGAAACGTTTTGCCTTGGCGGTTATCTGTTGCGCCCTGGCCACTTCGGCCCTGGCGGCACCAAAACCTTGTGAAGAACTCAAGGCCGAAATCGAAGCCAAGATCCAGGCCCGAGGGGTGACGTCCTACACTTTGGAAATCGTTACCAATGACGAAGTGCACGATCAGAACATGGTCGTTGGCTCGTGCGAAGGCGGCACCAAGAAAATCATCTACCAGAAGAATGACCGTTGACCGGAGCTACGGCACACAGTTGATCTGGCCCTCTTCGGCGACGATCTCGCGCTTGGCGTTATACAGGCGCGCTTCAGGGGTGAATGCCATGGAGCGGGCTTCTAAAAGATAACGCTGACCGGCTTCGAAATGATCGTATTTGACGATCATGTAGCACAGCCGCTCCGTGGAACCACCGAACAAGTCCGAGCCCCCGCCTGGCACTTCAAAATCGAAGCGCACGGTCAGTTCGTGGCTACCGGGGGTGACCTGGAAAAAACGCCCGTCGCGCAAGCGTTGGTTATCCAATCGCTCGGCCATCAGCAATTTATCGTTAGGGAACGGCGTAGAGAAGTCGACCCACGCCATGTGCGGATTGGCCGCCGGCATCGGCGTCGAGCAGCCGGCCACTGCACTTGCGACCAGTAACAGCATCAACCTGCGCATGATGAATGTCCCAATGTCGGGATGTTCAGAATAGCGCCGATCAGATCCGTTGGCAGCCCGCCGGTGTGCCCTGGCCAATCACTTTTCGCTGTTGATCATAAAGCTTGGCCCATGGCCGGAAGCCGATATTCCCCGCTTGCAGTTGATAGCGCTCGCCCGCGTTGAAGTCGTTGAATTTGACATTCATCTGGCAATCACGCCACAGCGGTTCGGCATCGGGACCGATATTGGTGGGCTGGACCGGGAACTGGTAGCGAACGGTCAGCTCATGGCTGCCGGGTTGAACCTCGAAATAGCGGTTGTCGGTGGCCGCCTTGTTGTCCACCTCGACCGCCAGCAGGGCCGTGTCTTCCTGATGCGATTCCAGATCGATCCATGCTTGCGTCGGATCATGGTGAGGTAATCCGAATCCAGCACAACCGGCCAGCATCAGCAGGCCTCCCGTCAGCATCAACTTGCGCATAGCGGAGCTCCAGTCAAGCGGGATAGTCTTGCGAGCAGACTCTCCAGGGATTTTTTATTTTGATCAGGCCGCGTCGAAGCCTTGGGTTACTTGATCGCGTTTTACGCATTTTGTTTCCGGGTGTGTTGTTTTTGTTGCTCAACGGTTGTTCCAGCGTCAGCTACTACAGTCAGTTGGCCAGTGGTCAGTTACAATTGCTGCGGGCACGGGAGCCCGTTGCCCGCGTGATTGCCGATCCACAGCGCGATCAGAAACTGCGTATGCACCTGGCCCAATCACAAAGGGCCCGGACCTTCGCCAGCCAGCAACTGCACCTGCCGGACAATCAGAGTTACCGCTTGTATGCCGACATTGGCCGTCCCTATGTAGTCTGGAACGTTTTTGTCACGCCGGAATTTTCCCTGAAGCCACAAAACCATTGCTTCCCCATCGCCGGTTGCGTGGCCTATCGCGGTTATTACAGCCAGAGCGCGGCTCGCGGTGAGGCGGCGCTGCAGCGCCTGCAAGGCATGGACGTGTCCATCGGTGGAGTAGAAGCCTATTCGACCCTGGGCTGGTTCAACGATCCGATCATGAACTCAATGATGGGCTGGGGCGATGAACGCCTGGCCACGCTGATCTTTCATGAACTCGCGCATCAGCGCATTTATGTGAAAGATGACACTGAGTTCAACGAATCATTCGCCACCTTCGTCGAGCAGGAAGGTACCCGCCAATGGCGGGCATTTCGCAACCTGCCGCCGGACAGCGCGGTGCTGTCGCAACAACGGGATCAGTTCATTCAGCTGATCTTGAATACCCGCACCCGGCTTGAAGAACTGTACAGCCTGCCGCTGCCGCCTGAACAAATGCGCCAGCGTAAAGCTGAGGCATTCGAACAGATGCGCGCCGAATACCAACAGATGCGTGATAGACAATGGGCCGGGGACAAACGTTACGACGTGTGGATCAATGCGCCGATGAATAATGCGCGGCTGCTGCCGTTCGGTCTTTACGACCAGTGGGTGCCGGCATTTGCGGCGTTGTTCAAGCAAGAGGGTGGGGATTGGTTGAAGTTTTATGCGCAGGTCGAGAAGTTGGGGGCGTTGCCTGTTGGTGTGCGCAAGGCGGCGCTGAAGGATTTGGCTGGATCATAAATCTTCAGTGGCAATGAGATCCTCTTCGCGGGCAAGGCGATTTGACTAGCCCAGCAAAAACGCCTGATGCATTTCGTCCAGCGTTTCAAAATGATAAGTCGGTGCTTCGGCACTCAACTCCTCCCGACTGCCAAACCCATAACCCACCGCCGCCGCATCCAGCCCGTTGCGGCGCGCACCGATCAGGTCGTGCTTGCGGTCGCCGATCATCAGGGTACGGGCCGGGTCGAGGCCTTCTTCGGCCACCAGGTGAGCGATCAGTTCGACTTTATTGGTCCGGGTGCCGTCCAGTTCGCTGCCGTAGATCACCTTGAAGTGTTTGGCGAAGTCGAAATGCCGAGCGATTTCTTGGGCGAAAACCCAGGGTTTGGAGGTCGCGATGTACAACTGTCGCCCTTGTCCGCCGAGCGTTTCCAACAACGGCGTGACACCGTCGAACACGCGGTTTTCGTACAACCCGGTGACCTTGAAGCGCTCACGGTAGAAGTTCACCGCCTCCCAGGCCTTGGCCTCGTCGAAGTCATAGAACTGCATGAAGGCCTGCAACAAGGGCGGGCCGATGAAGTGTTCGAGCTTGGTCAGGTCGGGTTCATCGATGCCCAGCTTGCCCAGGGCAAACTGAATCGAACGGGTAATGCCTTCGCGCGGGTCGGTCAGGGTGCCATCAAGGTCGAACAGAACGGTTTGGTAATGCATGAAGATTCCTGGGCAATAACGAGACGTTTCAGATCCGGTCGTAGCCTTCGGCCAGATGCAGATCCTTGAGCTTCACGTAGTTCGCCGCGCTGTAGGTGAAAAAGGCTTGTTCCTTGTCGGTCAGGGGCCGGATCTGCTTCACCGGGCTGCCCACATACAGAAAACCGCTTTCCAGGCGTTTACCCGGAGGTACCAAGCTTCCGGCACCGATAATGACGTCGTCGGCGACCACCGCGCCGTCCATGACGATGCTGCCCATGCCGATCAGAACCCGGCTGCCCACCGTGCAGCCATGCAGCATGACTTTATGGGCGATGGTCACGTCGTCGCCAATCAGCAACGGGAAACCGTCGGGGTTGAACGGCCCGGCATGGGTGATGTGCAGCACGCAGCCATCCTGCACGCTGGTACGTGCACCGATGCGGATGCGGTGCATGTCGCCGCGGATCACCGTCAATGGCCATACCGAGCTGTCTTCGCCGATCTCGACATCGCCGATCACCACCGCCGAGCCGTCGACAAAAGCGCCCTTGCCGAGCAATGGCGTGTGATTCTGGTACTTGCGAAGGTTCACGATAGGATTTCTCTCTGTTGCTGATAGCTGCGGTGAGCGTCGATTGTAATTAAGATGGCTGCATGTTTCTTCCAGCCAAGGTGCCAACCGTGAGCGTGAACAACCCTCTTTTGCAGTCCTACGACCTGCCGCCGTTCTCCGCGATCCGTGCCGAGCACGTGCAACCGGCCATTGAACAGATCCTGGCTGACAACCGCGCCGCCATTATCGAGATCCTCAAGACCCAGGGCAAACAACCGACCTGGGCCGGCCTGGTGCTGGCAATGGACGAGCTCAACGACCGCCTGGGTGCGGCGTGGAGTCCGGTCAGCCACTTGAATGCCGTGTGCAACAGTGCCGAACTGCGTGAAGCCTACGAGGCTTGCCTGCCGGCCTTGAGCGCCTACTCCACGGAATTGGGCCAGAACCGTGAACTGTTCCAGGCCTATGAAGCCTTGGCCAACAGCCCGGAAGCCGACGGTTTCGACGTAGCGCAGAAAACTATCCTGGAACACGCCCTGCGCGATTTCCGTCTGTCGGGTATCGACCTGCCGGAAGCCGAGCAGAAGCGTTACGCCCAAGTGCAGAGCAAACTGTCGGAGCTGGGCAGCCGCTTCTCCAACCAACTGCTGGATGCTACCCAGGCCTGGACCAAGCACATCACCGACGAAGCCGCCCTCGCCGGCTTGACCGATTCGGCCAAGGCGCAAATGGCCGCCGCTGCGCAAGCCAAGGACCTCGATGGCTGGCTGATCACCCTGGAATTCCCGAGCTACTACGCGGTGATGACCTACGCCCACGACCGCGCTCTGCGCGAAGAAGTCTACGCCGCCTACTGCACCCGTGCGTCCGACCAAGGTCCGAATGCCGGCCAGAACGATAACGGCCCGGTCATGCAGGAAATCCTCGACCTGCGTCAGGAACTGGCAAAACTCCTGGGCTTCGCCAGCTTCTCGGAGCTGAGCCTGGCCACCAAAATGGCCGAATCCAGCGATCAGGTGCTGAGTTTCCTGCGCGACCTGGCCAAGCGCAGCAAACCGTTCGCCGCCCAGGACCTGCAACAGCTCAAGGCTTATGCCGCCGAACAAGGCTGCCTGGACCTGCAAAGCTGGGACAGCGGTTTCTACGGCGAAAAACTTCGCGAGCAGCGTTACAGCGTTGCCCAGGAAGCCCTGCGCGCCTACTTCCCGATCGATAAAGTACTGGGCGGCCTGTTCGCCATCGTGCAACGCTTGTACGGCATCGAGATCGCCGAGCAGCAAGGCTTCGACACCTGGCACCCGGATGTGCGCCTGTTCGAGATCAAGGAAAACGGTCAGCACGTAGGCCGCTTCTTCTTCGACCTTTACGCCCGCGCCAACAAACGCGGTGGTGCCTGGATGGACGGTGCTCGTGATCGTCGTCGCACCGCCGAGGGCTTGCTGCAGAGCCCGGTGGCCAACCTGGTGTGCAACTTCACCCCGGCCGACAGCGGCAAGCCTGCGCTGCTGACCCACGATGAAGTCACCACCCTGTTCCACGAGTTCGGTCATGGACTGCATCACCTGCTGACCCGCGTCGAACACGCCGGGGTGTCCGGCATCAACGGTGTGGCCTGGGACGCGGTCGAGCTGCCAAGCCAATTCATGGAAAACTGGTGCTGGGAGCCCGAGGGGCTGGCGCTGATCTCCGGTCACTATGAAACCGGCGAACCACTGCCGCAGGACCTGCTGCAGAAAATGCTCGCGGCGAAAAACTTCCAGTCCGGCCTGATGATGGTCCGCCAACTGGAGTTCTCGCTGTTCGACTTCGAACTGCACGCCACCCACGGCGACGGCCGCAGCGTGCTGCAAGTGCTTGAAGGCGTACGCGACGAGGTGTCGGTGATGCGTCCTCCGGCCTACAACCGTTTCCCGAACAGCTTCGCGCACATTTTCGCCGGTGGTTACGCGGCGGGTTACTACAGCTACAAATGGGCTGAAGTGCTCTCGGCCGATGCTTTCTCCAAGTTCGAGGAAGAAGGCGTGCTCAATGCCGATACCGGCCGAGCGTTCCGTGAAGCGATCCTGGCGCGCGGCGGTTCTCAAGAGCCTATGGTGCTGTTCGTCGACTTCCGTGGTCGTGAGCCGTCGATTGACGCACTCTTGCGCCACAGCGGCCTGAGTGAGGGCGCGGCAGCATGAGTAAGAGTCCCGTGATTACCAAACGACGCTTTATCGCCGGCGCGGTTTGCCCGGCCTGCAGCGAGCCGGACAAGTTGATGATGTGGAGCGAAGACGACGTACCGCATCGCGAATGCGTGGCCTGCGGTTATTCCGATACGCTGAATGAACAAGGCCTGTCCGTTCCCAAGGAACTGGGCACACGAGTCAATACTTCCGCACTCAAGCCTGCGGACACCAAGGTTCAGGCCGTGCAGTTTTTTCCGAATCCGAAGCTGAAGAAAAAGCCTGACGAACAACATTGAGTAAAAAACGACATCTCTCACGACGCAACGCCGTGAGAGATGTCGCTCAGGCGAGTTTCAGTCAAGGGTTGGAAATGCTGACATAGGCTTTGGCCAGCGCCAGTAGTTTCACCATGTCCTCGGCGTCAATATCGCCGTCACCATCGACATCTTTATTGAAGTTACGGATCTTGAATGATTGTCCCCCATCATTTGAGGATGCGATGAGGGTGGTGGAGTCCAGAAAAGCGGTGGTCGTCGCGAAATTTTTAGCATCCCAAGTCTCTTCTTTCAATGCGAACTGCATTGATACAAGCACTTCATTTGGATTGACGGCACTCGGACCAAGTTTTTGTAAAAAAATACCGCGGCGATTAAACATCGACATAATTAAATCCTTTTAATTAATACTCAGATCAATGCATGGAGTGACCGCAACAATACCGGTACTTGGCGCGATTCAACCAGACGCGATATGTATCGTTCAATGACTGCGAGACCAATCCGAAGAGCTGCCCAACGGCACTGGTCACTCGAATCTTCCACGTACACTGTATAGACATACAGCATACGAGCTATCCCCATGAACACGCCATTGCCTCCTCGCGGTCGCGGCACCGCAACCAACCCACACAACCGCTTCGCACCCCATCGCTCGGTGGCCGAGGACGACGGCTGGCACCAGGAAGCGCCGATGACTCAAGGCACCGAGGTGTCCATCGAGACCGCGAAAACCATCATCACCCGCAATAATTCACCGGACCTGCCCTTCGATCGATCGATCAATCCTTATCGCGGCTGCGAGCACGGTTGCATCTACTGTTATGCACGGCCCAGCCACGCCTATTGGGACATGTCGCCAGGTCTGGATTTCGAGACGAAGCTGATCGCCAAGACCAACGCTGCGGACATATTGGAGGAACAGCTCTCCAGGCGTGGCTACCAATGTGCGCCCATCAACCTGGGGTCCAACACCGATCCTTATCAGCCCATCGAGCGCGAGTACAAGATCACTCGCCAAACCCTCGAAGTGCTGCTGCGCTACCGTCATCCGGTGACAATCGTGACCAAAGGCTCGTTGATTCTGCGCGATCTGGACCTACTGGCCGAACTGGCCCGACAAAGGCTGGTGGCGGTGATGATCAGCCTGACCACTCTGGACGACGAGCTCAAACGCATTCTTGAACCCCGCGCTGCGGCCCCCAAGGCCCGACTGCGGGCGATCAGGGTGTTGCGCGAAGCGGGGGTTCCGGTGGGCGTGCTGTGTTCACCCATGATTCCGATGATCAACGACAGCGAAATCGAAAGTCTGCTCACAGAGGCCCATGCCGCCGGGGCACAGAGCGCCGCTTACATGATGTTGCGTTTGCCCCTGGAAGTCGCGCCCCTGTTCGAAGAATGGCTGGCTGCCCACTATCCGCAACGTGCGGCCCATGTCCTGAGCCTGATTCGCCAGAGCCGTGGCGGCGAGCTATACGACAGTCGCTTTGGCGCACGCATGCGCGGTGAAGGTCCCTTTGCCGATTTGTTGGCACAACGTTTTGCCAAAGCCATCAAGCGCCTGGGGCTCAACCATCGGGAAGGCTTTAACCTGGACTGCGAAACCTTTTGTCCGCCGGGTCGCCAAATGTCGTTGATTTGAGGACAATTAGCCTATGGTTGAGTACTGTGGAACGCGCTCAGCTCTTGGGCCAGTCACGTTTTTTGTGACCTGGAACACAGGTTCTAGAGCGTTTTTTTCAGTTTGAGTTAAGATTCGACGGCTACCTTGTTCATCGAGTGACTGACGGGCCGAGCTTGACGACCTGGATGTTTTTAAACAGCCACTGGCTTCACACCGGACAAAACGGGAATATCCCTGACTCCGCCAAAGAGGATGAATCATGAGTGACAAGGATAAACAGCCGTTGGCTGCGTCGGCTTCTGCCCAACCCGAGGCGGAAACCGCCGATGCAGCGCTGCAGCATATCGTTGACGGCTTTTTGCATTTTCATCATGAGATCTTTCCGCAACAGGAAGAACTCTTCAAAAAACTCGCCACGGCCCAGCGGCCGCGAGCCATGTTCATCGCGTGCGCCGATTCGCGCATTGTTCCCGAACTGATCACGCACAGCGCCCCCGGCGACCTGTTCGTGACCCGCAACGTCGGTAACGTTGTGCCACCTTACGGGCAAATGAACGGTGGTGTTTCCACGGCCATTGAGTACGCCGTGCTGGCACTTGGCGTACATCACATCATTATTTGCGGGCACTCCGATTGCGGCGCCATGCGCGCGGTACTCAACCCGCAAAGCCTGGAAAAGATGCCCACGGTCAAAGCCTGGCTGCGGCATGCCGAAGTGGCCAAGACCATGGTTCAGGAAAACTGCAACTGCGCTGACGAAAACGAAAGCATGCACATCCTCACCGAGGAAAATGTGATCGCGCAGTTGCAGCATTTGCGCACTCACCCCTCGGTGGCCTCGCGCATGGCCAATGGTCAGTTGTTTATCCACGGTTGGGTCTACAACATCGAAACCAGCGAAATAAAAGCCTACGACGCCGACAAGGGTTGTTTCCTGCCGCTTAATGGCAGCCTGCCTATTCCGGTTGCGACGCCCAAAGCGCGCTTCTAAATCCTCCTAAATACCTGTGTGGTTTAGTCGAGGCTGCCGATCAGGCAGCCTGGCTTCGCCATGCCTGAAGAAAACTTCGGGAGAATCATCATGCGTGCTGCGCAACTTAAAGCTGTGCTGCCACGGGAGCTGTTGGCTTCGGTGGTTGTGTTTCTGGTCGCCCTGCCCCTGTGCATGGGCATTGCCATTGCTTCGGGACTGCCACCCGCCAAAGGCCTGATCACCGGGATCATCGGTGGACTGGTGGTCGGTTGGCTGGCCGGCTCGCCGTTGCAAGTCAGCGGCCCGGCGGCAGGCCTGGCGGTGTTGGTGTTCGAACTGGTACGCCAGCATGGTGTGTCCATGCTCGGGCCGATCCTGCTGTTGGCGGGCTTTCTACAACTGGTCGCCGGTCGGTTAAAACTGGGCTGCTGGTTTCGCGTGACAGCGCCCGCCGTTGTCTACGGCATGCTCGCCGGGATCGGGGTGTTGATCGTCCTGTCACAGCTGCACGTGATGCTCGACGCCACGCCCAAGCCCTCGGGGCTGGATAACCTGGCAGCCTTCCCGGCCGTCGTAGCTCAGGCGTTGCCATCCTTTGGCTGGCAGGCCGGTTTGCTCGGGTTGGGAACGATCGCCGTGATGTGGCTGTGGGAAAAGCTGCGCCCCCATTCCCTGCGCTTCGTTCCCGGTGCGCTGCTCGGAGTCGGGATTGCCACCGTCGTCAGCCTGGTCTTGGCGCTGCAAGTCAAGCGGGTGGAAGTGCCGGCCAACCTGGCCGAAGCCATCGACTGGCTGAAACCTGCGGACTTACTGAACCTGGCTGACCCCACGCTGCTGATCGCGGCGTTCGCAGTAGCGTTCATCGCCAGCGCCGAAACCCTGCTATCCGCCGCGGCAGTTGACCGCATGCACAGTGGCCAACGTTCGGACTTCGACCGCGAACTGTCTGCCCAAGGCGTCGGCAACATGCTTTGCGGATTGCTCGGCGCGCTGCCGATGACCGGGGTGATCGTACGCAGCTCGGCCAACGTCCAGGCCGGTGCCACCACGCGCTATTCGACGATTTTCCACGGATTGTGGCTGTTGGCGTTCGTGTTGTTGCTGTCGAGCGTACTGCAAAGCATTCCGGTGGCGAGCCTGGCCGGTGTGCTGGTTTACACGGGTTTCAAACTGGTCGATCTCAAAGCTTTTCGCGGTTTGGGTCGATACGGTCGGATGCCGATGTTCACGTACGCTGCGACAGCGCTGGCGATCATTTTCACTGACCTGCTGACAGGCGTGCTGGTCGGCTTCGGTTTGACCCTGGTGAAACTGGCGCTGAAAGCTTCACGGCTGAAAATAAGCCTGATCGACCTTCCACAGGACGGCGAGATGGAGCTGCGCCTTATGGGGGCGGCGACCTTTCTCAAGGTGCCGGCGTTGACCCGGGTACTGGGCAGCATTGCGCCGGGTGCGACGGTGCATGTGCCGCTCAACAACCTGACCTACATCGATCACTCGTGCCTGGAGTTGCTGGAGGAATGGGGACGAGCCAATGCGGCCAAGGGTTCGAAATTGTTGATTGAGCCGCGGGGATTGAAGCGTCGGCTTGAAGGGCGGGTACGGACTACGGTTGGCGTCGGATCGCCAGCGGTATAACAACAATGTCCTGTGGGAGCGAGCCTGCTCGCGATGGACTCAAGAGCGCCGCGTTTAGTCAGTAAACACGCGTTATCGTTAACGACCATCGCGAGCAAGCTCGCTCCTACAAGGGTAATGCGAACCTACGCCACCGGCTGTTCCAGGTCCAGGCCCACGCCCAGGCGGCGGGACATGCACGGCCAGCGCTTCCACGCAGCGCCGGTGTCCGGGCTGCTGAGTTTGTCGCGGTAGGCTTCTACCGATTCCAGCGCAAAGCTGGCTTCGTTAAGCATCTCGTCGATGGCGTGATGCACCGCCTCATCCAGTTGGTTAGCGAACTCCTCACCGATCAATTGATGAGCAATCAGGTTGGCGACAGTCATGTCCAAGGGGATCAGTGGCTGGCCAAGATGCT
Source organism: Pseudomonas sp. LBUM1649 (assembly GCF_059716155.1). NCBI lineage: Bacteria > Pseudomonadati > Pseudomonadota > Gammaproteobacteria > Pseudomonadales > Pseudomonadaceae > Pseudomonas > Pseudomonas sp. LBUM1649. The sequence continues at coordinate 82,603 of NZ_CP166807.1, read as the reverse complement.
TGATGTACAGGTCATTGACCTCTTCGACGAACCGGTGCGCCAGATAGGCTTCGTCCAGCAGGCTGTCGAGCCCGACGTGCCCGGCCATGATCGCCGGCGGCTGGAGGAAGTACTGTTCGGCGATTTTCAGCACCGGCTTGACCTGCGATTCGATACCCGCTTCCCTGGCGACTTCATTGGCTGCATCCAGCAGGTCAGGCACTTCGTCGATGTAGGCGGCGACAAAACGCGCCAGGACGCCGTTGGCATCAGCCTCCGGTAACTGGATCGCGCGGTGTAGATGAGGCAGTTGGGTTTCCAGCTGACGCGTCAGCAGGCCGGTCTCGGCTTCGTGTTGTCGGGCTTTTTGGATCTGCTCGCGCAATGCGGCGGTGTTCATGAAAACTCCAGGAAACAAGGCAATGAAATAGGGATGACATAACTTAGCTGGCATACGAAAAATGCTAAGACGCATTTGTCATAATTGTTTCATCCTTGAGACGTCTCCGTTATATCGGTTTGCCACCACTCGTCTGCATCCTTCTCCATTCGTGCCCTGCAAAGCAAGTTAATGCTGTTTCAGATGATTTACGCCAGCACATTGCGAGGTGAGAGTCGCTGTCTATACTCGGGTTGGAATGGAGTTAGCTGATGACGCCCGACTGCAATGCAGCAAGGCCCGGCGATTCAAGTTCGTAGTCTGATGCAGCCGCTCCCTTGCCGCAGGTGAAAGCCGGCGGGATAAAAAGAACGATAAGGGGAACCCGCAATGATGCGACATCCACATGTCTGGATGGGCCTCCTGTTGTGGTCGATTTTCAGCCCGGCGCAAGCGGCCTGGACTGTGAATATGGCGCCGGGAGCGACTGAAATCAGTCACGCTGTGTTTGACCTGCACATGACCATTTTCTGGATTTGTGTAGTGATCGGCATCATCGTCTTTGGCGCCATGTTCTGGTCGATGATTCTGCACCGCCGCTCTACCGGGCAGGTGGCGGCAAAATTTCATGAAAGCACCACCGTCGAAATCCTCTGGACCATCGTGCCCTTCATCATTCTGGTGGCCATGGCGGTTCCGGCGACTGCCACGCTGATCAAGATGTACGACGCCAGTGAGCCGGATATCGATATCCAGGTCACCGGCTATCAGTGGAAATGGCACTACAAGTACCTGGGCCAGGACGTCGAGTTCTTCAGCAACCTGGCCACTCCCGCCGATCAGATCCACAACAAGGAAGCCAAGACCGAGCACTACTTGCTCGAGGTCGACAAGCCCCTGGTGCTTCCGATCGGCGCCAAGGTGCGCTTCCTGGTGACCTCCGCCGACGTGATCCACTCCTGGTGGGTGCCGGCCTTCGCGGTCAAGCGCGATGCGATCCCGGGGTTCGTCAACGAAGCCTGGACCCGTATCGAAAAACCTGGCGTCTACCGCGGCCAATGCGCCGAGCTGTGCGGCAAGGATCACGGGTTCATGCCGATCGTGGTCGAGGTCAAGGACAAGCCCGATTACGAAAAATGGCTGGGTGAACGCAAGGCTGAAGCTGCACAACTCAAGGAGCTGACCAGCAAGGAATGGACCCTCGACGAGCTGAAAGAGCGCGGCGACAAGGTCTATCACACCGCCTGCGTGGCTTGTCACCAGGCCGAAGGCCAAGGCTTGCCGCCGATGTTCCCGGCACTCAAGGGCTCGAAAATCGCCACCGGACCGATCAAGGATCACCTGGGCATTGTCTTCCATGGCAAGCCTGGCACCAGCATGGCGGCGTTCGGCAAGCAACTGTCGGAAGTCGATATCGCAGCGGTCGTGACCTATGAACGTAACGCCTGGGGCAACAACAAGGGCGACATGGTCACCCCCAAAGAAGTGCTGGAGCTGAAACAGGCGGAAAGCAAATGACCCGGTCTATTGCGCACCCAAGGAACCAGTCGGGGCATCACGCCCCGGCCTGCCCAGCCCATCTGTATGCAGGAGACAGGACATGACTGTTGTAGTCGATGACCATGTTCATACCGGCACCACCCACGAGCACGCACACGGCCCCGCCAAAGGCCTGATGCGCTGGGTGCTGACGACCAACCACAAGGACATCGGTACGCTGTACCTGTGGTTTGCGTTTTCCATGTTCCTGCTCGGCGGCTCGTTCGCGATGGTGATTCGCGCCGAACTGTTCCAGCCAGGGCTGCAGATCGTCCAGCCGGAATTCTTCAACCAGATGACCACCATGCACGGCCTGGTGATGGTCTTCGGTGCGGTGATGCCGGCCTTTGTCGGCCTTGCCAACTGGATGGTCCCGCTGATGATCGGCGCACCCGACATGGCGCTGCCGCGGATGAACAACTTCAGCTTCTGGCTGTTGCCGGCTGCTTTCATCCTGCTGGTTTCGACCCTGTTCACCCCTGGAGGCGGACCCAACTTCGGCTGGACGTTCTACGCGCCACTGTCGACGACCTACGCGCCGGAAAGCGTGACGTTCTTCATCTTCGCCATCCACTTGATGGGGATCAGTTCGATCATGGGTGCGATCAACGTGATCGCCACCATCCTCAATCTGCGCGCCCCCGGCATGACGCTGATGAAAATGCCGCTGTTCGTCTGGACCTGGCTGATCACCGCGTTCCTGCTGATCGCGGTGATGCCGGTACTGGCCGGTTGCGTGACGATGATGCTGATGGACATCCACTTCGGCACCAGCTTCTTCAGCGCCGCTGGCGGCGGTGACCCGGTGCTGTTCCAGCACGTGTTCTGGTTCTTCGGCCACCCCGAGGTGTACATCATGATCCTGCCGGCCTTCGGTGCCGTCAGCTCGATCATTCCGGCCTTCTCGCGCAAACCACTGTTCGGCTACACCTCGATGGTCTACGCCACGGCGAGTATCGCGTTCCTGTCGTTCATCGTCTGGGCGCACCACATGTTCGTGGTCGGCATTCCGCTGGTGGGCGAGCTGTTCTTCATGTACGCCACGTTGCTGATTGCGGTGCCAACAGGCGTGAAGGTGTTCAACTGGGCCAGCACCATGTGGCAAGGCTCGCTGACCTTCGAGACGCCGATGCTGTTTGCCGTGGCGTTCGTGATCCTGTTCTCCATTGGCGGTTTCTCCGGGCTGATGCTGGCTATCGCCCCGGCGGACTTCCAGTACCAGGACACCTACTTCGTGGTCGCGCACTTCCACTACGTGCTGGTGCCGGGGGCGATCTTCGGGATCTTCGCCTCGGCTTATTACTGGATGCCGAAATGGACCGGCCACATGTACGACGAAACCCTCGGCAAGCTGCATTTCTGGCTGTCGTTCATCGGCATGAACATGGCCTTCTTCCCAATGCACTTCGTCGGGCTGGCGGGGATGCCGCGACGGATTCCGGACTACAACCTGCAATTCGCCGACTTCAACATGGTGTCGTCGATCGGCGCATTCATGTTCGGTGCAACGCAGATCTTCTTCCTGTTCATCGTGATCAAGACCATTCGCGGTGGCCCGCCAGCACCGGCCAAACCGTGGGACGGGGCCGAAGGCCTGGAATGGAGCGTCCCTTCACCAGCGCCGTATCACACCTTCACCACGCCTCCGGAAGTGAAATGAATACCTGGCCCTTTGGAATTGGCGAACCCTTTGTGGCGAGGGGATTCATCCCCGTTGGGTCGCGAAGCGACCCCAAAACCTGTGACTTCGGTGTATCAGGCATACCGTGTGATTTGGTTTTACGACTGCTTCGCAGCCGAACGGGGATAAATCCCCTCGCCATAGGGTTATCGGCTGAGGTTGGAAGCCATGGCTGACTCGATTTCGATGAAGAAACTGGTCACCCGCCTGTTACTGGTGGTGGTAGCGATGTTTGTCTTCGGCTTTGCCCTGGTGCCAATCTACGACGTGATGTGCAAGGCATTCGGCATCAACGGCAAGACCGCCGGGCAGTACGAGGGCGAACAAACGGTCGATACCTCGCGGCAGGTTCGCGTGCAGTTCCTGTCGACCAACTCCGCCGACATGTCCTGGGATTTCTATCCCAAGCACGATGAATTAACGGCCAACCCCGGGGCGGTGAACGAGATGATCTTCATCGCGCACAACCCTACCGATCGCCCGATGAGCGCTCAGGCGGTACCGAGCATCGCGCCCAGCGCAGCGGCGGCGTACTTCCACAAGACCGAATGCTTCTGCTTTACCCAGCAAGTGCTGCAGCCCGGTCAACGGATCGAGATGCCGGTACGTTTCATCGTTGACCGTGACATGCCCAAGGATGTGAAGCACCTGACGCTGTCCTACACGCTGTTCGATATCACCGCCCGACATCCACCGGTCGCAGTAAATACTGGCGGTTGAGCGTGCCCGATAAGGAGAACAATAAATGGCAACTCATGAACATTATTACGTTCCGGCCCAGAGCAAATGGCCGATCATCGCCACGGTCGGAATGTTCGTCACCGTGTTAGGCCTGGCCACCTGGTTCAACGATCTGAAAGCGGCGCGGCCGGAGTCCCACGGTCCGCTGATCTTTTTCGTCGGCGGCCTGTTGCTGGCCTACATGCTGTTCGGCTGGTTCGGTACGGTGATCAAGGAAAGTCGCAGCGGCTTGTACAGCGCGCAGATGGATCGCTCGTTCCGCTGGGGCATGAGCTGGTTCATTTTCTCGGAGGTGATGTTTTTCATCGCCTTCTTCGGCGCGCTGTTTTATGTGCGCCATGTGTCCGGTCCCGCCCTCGGTGGCGAAGGCACCAAAGGCCTCGCCCACATGCTGTGGCCTGCCTTCGAGTGGACCTGGCCACTGCTGAACAACCCGGATTCCAAACTCTTTCCGCCGCCCAAGGATGTCATCAGCCCCTGGGGCCTGCCGCTGCTCAACACCGTGTTGCTGGTGAGCTCCAGCGTCACCGTGACCATCGCCCACCATGCCTTGAAAAAGGGCCATCGCGGTGCGCTGAAAATCTGGCTGGCGCTCACCGTGCTGCTGGGCTGTGCGTTCCTCGGCTTTCAGGCCGAAGAATACATCCATGCCTACCACGAACTGGGCCTGACCCTCGGTTCGGGCATCTACGGCGCCACGTTCTTCATGCTCACCGGTTTCCACGGCGCCCACGTGACGATCGGCACCATCATCCTGTTCGTGATGCTGATGCGGGTCATGCGTGGACACTTCGACAACGAGCACCAGTTCGCCTTCGAGGCCGCAAGTTGGTACTGGCACTTCGTGGATGTGGTGTGGATCGGGCTGTTCGTTTTCGTCTACGTGCTGTAGGAGCGAGCATGCTCGCGATGGGCGTTAACGATAACGCGGGCTATCTGAATTAACGCGTTGTCATGAAGTTTTTCGCGAGCAGGCTCGCTCCTACAGTTACCACGGGGCATGCGACACCAACTGGCCGCTGAAAAAACCCCAGGCGATCAAGCCGACGGTGATCGCGGCCAGCGCTACACGAACACTCAAGGCAATGACGAGGCGGTTCGAGTTGCTGTCGTCCTTGACCAGAAAAAACAGGCCGCTGAACAGGCTGACAACCGTGGCAATCAGCATCAGGACGATGGCTGCTTTGAGCATGGTGGGACTCCGGGGGGACAAGCGATGCACTTGAGTATAGCTATCGCGATGACCGACTTTCTGGCGACGCCATGAAGCGCTTTCGGCCGGGCATCATTCCGACATTGGTGGTTGCGCTGCTGCTGCCGCTGCTGGTGTCGCTCGGGTTTTGGCAATTGAGCCGGGGTGCGGAGAAAAGCGTGTTGCTGCAAAGCTACACCGAGCGCCGGGCCGCGGAACCGATGGCCAGCACCGAGCTGCAACACACCGCAGATCCAGCCTTCCGCCGGGTTCGCCTGCACGGCCAGTTCGACGCCGGCCACAGCCTGTTGCTGGATAACCGCCAGCGCGACGGCAAGGTCGGAGTCGAATTGTTGCAACCGTTTCGGGATCAGGCCACCGGGCTTTGGCTGCTGGTCAATCGCGGCTGGCTGCCATGGCCGGACCGGCGCACCCCGCCGCAATTCGACACACCCGCCCAGGCCCTGAGTCTCCACGCCTGGGTCTACGTTTCCCCCGGCGCCACCTTCCAGTTGCACGCTGACCCGAGCACCACCGTCTGGCCACAACTGGTGACCGCGGTTGAGCCGGCCAAGCTCTGGACGGCCCTCGAGCGTGATGGCTTTGCCTACGAAATACGCGCCGAGAAGGGTCCCGCCACTTATCAAGCCGATTGGCCGGTAGTCGCCATGGGGCCGGAAAAACACATCGCTTATGCCGTGCAGTGGTTCGCCATGTCGATCGCCCTGTTCGGTCTTTATCTCTACCTCGGCTGGCACAACGCAAAGGAGAAACACAATGGGAGCGGCCATGAATCCACCCAGCATGTCTGAGGCCAAAACGCCGGCGAGTCGGCGCAAGGGTCGCCTGCAACTGCTGCTGATTGTGCTCGGGGTGATCGGTCCGATGATCCTCGCCACCGGCATGTACAAACTGCAGTTCTGGGTGCCGGAGGGGCGCAGTTACCACGGCGAACTGATCGGCAACGGCCAGTCCCGCGCGGACCTTGGGGTACAGGCCGATGAACAACGCTGGCAGTTGCTGGTGACCGCACCCAAGGAGTGTTCGGTGGACTGTCAGCAACTGGTGTACCTGGCGCGGCAGGTCCAGATCGGCCTGGGCCGCGATGCCGGGCGCGCAAGCCATGCCATTGCCGCCGCACAGCCGCTGAGCACTGATTACGACGCCAAGCTGACGCGGGAGTATCCTCAACTGCAGCGCTATCGGCTGGACGTGAGCACCTTCAATAAAACCACCGGTGACAAGGCGATGCCACAACTGTGGATCATCGACCCCCACGGCAATCTGGTACTGCGCTACGACCCGTCAGTCAAAGGCAAGGATCTGCTCAATGACCTGCGCCACCTGTTGAAACTGTCGAATATCGGATAAGGGCATCGTCATGGCCAAGCCTGGATTTCGCCTCGCGCTGTTTGCCACCTTGCTGGCACTGATTGTGGTGTTGCTCGGTGCTTATACCCGCCTAACCCACGCAGGCTTGGGCTGTCCGGACTGGCCCGGCTGCTACGGCTTTATCAGCGTGCCGAAAAGCGAAGCGCAACTGGCCCATGCCGAATTGCATTTTCCGGACACGCCTGTAGAAGCCCATAAAGGCTGGAACGAGATGATCCACCGCTACTTCGCCGGCACGCTGGGGCTGCTGATCTCGGTGTTGGCCGGTCGGGCCTGGGTCCATCGCCGGCATCCAGGGCAACCGGTGAAGCTGCCGCTGTTTCTGCTGGCGGTGGTGTTCGCCCAAGCGGCGTTCGGCATGTGGACGGTAACACTCAAGCTCTGGCCGCAAGTGGTCACCGGGCACCTGCTTGGCGGCTTTGCGACCCTGAGTCTGCTGTTTTTGCTGACCTTGCGCCTGTCCGGCGTGCTACCCGCACTGACGGTGCCGCGACGCCTGCAGTACTGGGCGACGGCCGGGCTGTTGCTGGTCATCGGACAAATCGCCCTGGGTGGCTGGGTCAGCTCCAACTACGCCGCCGTGGCCTGCATCGACTTTCCGACCTGCCATGGTCAATGGCTGCCGCCGGCGGACTTCGCCAATGGTTTTCACCTGACCCAACACATCGGTCCGAACTATCTCGGTGGGCAACTGGACAGCGACGCCCGCACCGCGATTCACCTGACACACCGGATCGGCGCGTTGTTGGTGACCCTGGTGTTGCTCGGCCTCGCCTGGCAACTGAAAGTCGTCGGCATGACGCGACTCGCCGGGTTGGTGCTGATCGCCCTCGCGGCGCAAATTACCCTGGGCATCAGCAACGTGCTGTTGCACCTGCCGTTGCCGATTGCCGTCGCCCACAACGCCGGGGGCGCAGCGCTGTTACTGACGATGGTGCTGGTCAATTACCACGCCCGGACCAGCCTGGTTCGGGTCAAGCAGCCGACACGCTGGCGCTTCAGCCCACGTAAACACTCAGCCGGGCCCATAACAATAAAAGGAGAGATGCCATGGCGATTCTGATCGGCGAGCGTCACAGCCAGGCAATCTGGCGTGACTACCTGGAGCTGACCAAACCAAAAGTGGTGGTGCTGATGCTCATCACTTCGCTGGTGGGGATGTTCCTCGCGACGCGCGCCGGAGTGCCATGGACGGTGCTGGTGTTCGGCAACCTGGGCATTGCCTTGTGTGCGGGCGGTGCGGCAGCGGTCAACCATGTGGTGGACCGGCGGATCGATGCGGTCATGGCACGCACCCACAAGCGGCCGCTGGCCGAAGGCCGGGTGTCCCCGGCCGCCGCACTGACCTTTGCCTTGATGCTGGCGCTGCTCGGCCAGGCCTTGCTGCTGACATTCACCAATCCACTGACGGCGTGGCTGACCCTCGCCTCCTTGCTCGGCTACGCAGTGGTCTACACCGGTTTCCTCAAGCGCGCGACGCCGCAGAATATCGTCATCGGAGGCCTCGCCGGGGCCGCGCCGCCGCTGCTCGGCTGGACCGCCGCCACCGGCCACGTCAGCGCCGAACCGCTGCTGCTGGTGCTGATCATCTTCGCCTGGACCCCGCCGCACTTCTGGGCGCTGGCCATTCACCGCAAAGAAGAATACGCCAAAGCCGACATCCCGATGCTGCCGGTGACCCACGGCGAGCACTACACCAAAATCCACATCCTGCTTTACACCTGTGCGCTACTGGCCGTAAGCCTGATGCCCTACGTGATCCACATGAGCGGCTTGCTCTACCTGATCTGCGCCATCGGTCTTGGCGCCAGATTCCTGCAATGGGCCGTGGTGCTGTACCGTGGCACTCGGCCGCACGCGGCGATCAACACCTTCAAGTACTCTATTTACTACTTGTTCCTGCTGTTCATCGCCCTGCTCGTTGACCACTACTTATTGTTGAACCTATGACCCGAACCCAGAAAACCGTCTTCATACTTGTCGCCCTGATCGCGCTGATCCTGGGCCTGACCATCAATAAAGTGCTCTCCGGCAAAGGCCAGGGCGACCCGACGGCGCTGATCGACGCGGGGATCATCCTGCTGCCGCAAAGCCGTAATTTGCCGGATGTGACGATGACCGACCAGGACGGCAAGCCGGTGGCGGTCAACGAACTCAAAGGCAAGTGGTCGCTGCTGTTCTTCGGCTACACCTTCTGCCCGGACATCTGCCCGACCACCCTCGCCCAACTGCGCCAGATCAAGAGTGAACTGCCGCCGGAGGCTGTGGACAAGTTGCAGATCGTGCTGGTCAGTGTCGATCCGAACCGCGATACGCCCAAGCAGCTCAAGCAGTACCTGGGTTACTTCGATCCGCAGTTTGTCGGCCTGACGGCAACGTCGATAGAAGAACTGCAGAAAGTCGCCAATGCCGTGAGCATTCCGTTCATTCCGGCCGATACCAGCAAACCGAACTACACGGTCGACCACAGCGGCAACCTGGCGGTCATCGGCCCGGACGGGACGCAGCGTGGGTTTATTCGTGCGCCGTTGAACAACCAGAAACTGGTGGCGCAGTTGCCGGTGATGCTTAACCGCAAATAACCACCACGCCGCTCTCTGTAGGAGCACAGCTTGCTGGCGATGGCGTCCGTAAGATCGCCATCGCCGGCAAGCCGTGCTCCTACAGGGGTTTCAAGCACAAAAAAGGGGACGCTCATGGCGCCCCTTTTTCGTTGCGTCAGTAGATCAGAACGCCGGCACTACCGCGCCTTTGTACTTCTCTAGAATGAAGGCTTTCACTTCCGGGCTATGCAGGGCAGCAACCAGCTTCTGCATCGCGGCGCTGTCCTTGTCGTCCGGACGAGCGACCAGGATGTTCACATACGGCGAGTCGCTGCCTTCGATGACCAGCGCGTCCTTGGACGGATCGAGCTTGGCTTCCAGCGCGTAGTTGGTGTTGATCAGCGCCAGATCGACCTGGGTCAGCACGCGCGGGATGGTCGCGGCTTCCAGCTCACGGAATTTCAGGTTCTTCGGGTTCTCGGTGATGTCCTTGACCGTCGCCAGGATGTTGTTCGAATCCTGCAACTTGATCACACCGGCCTTGGCCAGCAGCAGCAGCGCACGGCCGCCGTTGGTGGCGTCGTTGGGGATCACCACGGTGGCGGTGCTTGGCAGCTCTTCCAGGGTCTTGTACTTGCTGGAGTAAGCGCCCAGTGGCTCCAGGTGCACGCCTGCAACCGAGACCAGGTTGGTGCCCTTGGCCTTGTTGAATTCAGCCAGGTACGGCTGGTGCTGGAAGAAGTTGGCGTCCAGGCGCTTTTCCGCAACCTGCACGTTCGGCTGGATGTAGTCGGTGAAGACTTTGACCTTCAGATCCACGCCTTCTTTGGCCAGGGTCGGTTTAACGAACTCGAGGATTTCCGCGTGCGGAACCGGGGTCGCGGCGACAGTCAGGGTGTCGGCGGCGTGGGCGGAAAAGGCTGCAACAGCAGCGAATGCGACGAGTAGTTTTTTCATTCAGCTAACTCCTTGTGGCCTCCCGCTTGCGGTGCCCGTTTGGCACCTGCCAGCGAATGGCCGGCTCATTTCTTACTTACGGGAAAAGTGGACGACCAATTTGTCGCCGACGGTTTGCAATACCTGAACCAGCACCAGCAGCAGCACCACGGTGACCACCATTACATCGGTCTGGAAACGTTGGTAACCGAAACGGATCGCCAGATCGCCCAGGCCTCCAGCACCGACCACACCGGCCATCGCCGTGTATGACACCAGAGTAATGGCTGTCACCGTAATCGCCGCGAAGATGCCCGGACGGGCTTCGGGCAGCAAGGCATTGGTGATGATCTGCCGCGTGGTCGCGCCCATGGCCTGGGTCGCTTCGATGATGCCGCGATCCACTTCGCGCAGGGCGGTTTCCACCAGTCGTGCGAAGAACGGCGTGGCACCGACTACCAGCGGCGGGATCGCGCCGGCGACGCCGAGGGAAGTGCCAGTGATCAACACGGTGAACGGAATCATCACGATCAACAGAATGATGAACGGCAGCGAACGCAGAATGTTCACCACCAGGGACAACATTGCATAGACGCCTTTGGCTTCCAGCAACTGACGCGGGCTGCAGAGGAACAGCAGCACGCCCAGCGGCAGACCCAGCAACACGGTGAACAACAGCGAACCACCGAGCATCAGCAAGGTGTCGCCGGTGGCCAGCCAGATTTCAAACCAGTCGATGTTGGCGAAGAAACTTGTCAGGGCTTCCATTAGCGCAGCACCTCCATGTGGACGTCGGCCGCGGTGAAGCGGGCGAAGGCCGCTTCCATGTCACCGCCGGTCACGGCCAGGGTCAGTTGCCCGTAAGGGATGTCCTTGATGCGGTCGATACGACCGGCCAGGATGCTGTAGTCCACACCGGTTTCACGAGCGACGGTACCCAGCAGCGGCGCGTAGGTCGCTTCGCCCTGGAAGGTCAGACGCACAATGCGGCCTGGCACGTGAGCGAAGTCGTCACGCTGTTCGCTTTCATCGATCTGCTCGTCTTCTTGCACAAAGCGCTTGGTAGTCGGGTGTTTTGGATGCAGGAACACCTCGGCCACCGTGCCTTGCTCGACGATCACGCCAGCGTCCATCACCCCGACCTGGTCGCAGACCCGGCGGATCACGTCCATCTCATGGGTGATCAGCACGATGGTCAGCTTCAGCTCACGATTGATCTCGGCCAGCAATTGCAGGACCGACGCCGTGGTTTGCGGGTCGAGGGCGCTGGTGGCTTCATCGCACAGCAGGATTTTCGGCTTGGTCGCCAGGGCGCGGGCAATGCCGACGCGCTGCTTTTGCCCGCCGGACAATTGCGCCGGGTACTTGTTGGCGTGGTCGGACAAACCCACCCGAGCCAGCAATTCGGCGACGCGCTGGTCGATCTCGGCGCGGGACATTTCACCCGCCAGTGTCAGCGGCAACGCAACGTTGTCGGCAACGGTCTTGGACGCCAGCAAGTTGAAGTGCTGGAAAATCATTCCGACCTGCTGACGGAAACGGCGCAGGCCGTTGGCGTCGAGCGCCGTGACTTCTTCGCCATCAACGATGATCTTGCCGCCGCTGGAATTTTCCAGGCGATTGATCAGACGCAGCAGGGTACTTTTTCCCGCACCGGAATGGCCGATCAGACCAAAGACCTGACCATTCTCTATTGTCAGACTGGTCGGATGCAGGGCGGGGATATCCTTACCGGCGACGCGGTAGGTTTTATGGACGTTTTGAAACTCGATCACGTAGCGAACCTTGTGGGGCGCGTTAGAAAAGGATCAGCGGTTAGCCGGGCGCGCATTTTAGCCTGTCCGTATAGCAGTTCTTAGCATTTATTTCGCATTCGACCAGTCATTTGGCAATAACGCGATCAAAGGTCAGATAAAGGGAACGGCGCAAAACACCATCAGTCATTAATTAGGCCACTCGAAAAAATTCCCGAGGAGTCATGCCTGATGAGCACCAAGAAGCCTGCCGCCCCAAAGAGCGCACTGGCCGGGACCGATACCCTGGACCGCAGCAATACCAACACCAAGCTCGATAGCCTGGAAAAATTCCGCTCCGACGCCACAGGTCAGGCCTTGCGTACCAATCAAGGCGTGAAGGTGGCAGACAACCAGAACACCTTGAAAGCCGGCGCCCGTGGGCCGTCGCTGCTGGAAGATTTCATCATGCGTGAAAAAATCACGCACTTTGACCATGAGCGCATCCCCGAACGCATCGTGCATGCCCGCGGTACCGGTGCCCATGGTTTCTTCCAGTCTTACGAGAACCACTCCGTACTGACCAAGGCCGGTTTCCTGCAAGATCCCGCGCAGAAAACGCCGGTATTCGTGCGTTTTTCCACAGTGCAGGGGCCCCGAGGTTCGGGCGATACCGTGCGGGACGTACGAGGTTTCGCCGTGAAGTTTTTCACCGATGAAGGCAACTTCGATCTGGTGGGCAACAACATGCCGGTGTTTTTCATCCAGGACGCCATCAAGTTTCCCGACTTTGTCCACGCGGTAAAACCCGAGCCTCACAACGAAATCCCTACTGGCGGCTCGGCCCACGATACGTTTTGGGACTTTGTCTCACTGCAACCCGAATCAGCCCACATGGTGATCTGGGCCATGTCCGACCGGGCCATCCCGAAAAGCCTGCGCAGCATGCAAGGCTTCGGCGTGCACACCTTCCGATTGATCAACGCCGAAGGAAAATCGCGCTTCGTCAAATTCCACTGGCGCCCGGCCGCCGGGACCTGCTCGCTGGTGTGGGATGAAGCGCAGAAACTGGCGGGTAAAGACACCGATTATCACCGCCGCGATCTCTGGGAAGCCATCGAGATGGGGGACTACCCGCAATGGGAACTCGGCGTACAGGTTATTGAGGAGGAAAACGAACACGCCTTCGATTTCGACATCCTTGACCCCACCAAGCTGATTCCTGAAGAGCTCGTTCCTATTACGCCGCTCGGGAAAATGACGCTCAATCGCAACCCGGACAACTTCTTTGCCGAAACCGAGCAGGTTGCTTTCTGCCCGGGGCATATCGTGCCCGGGATCGACTTCTCCAATGATCCGCTGCTGCAAGGTCGGCTGTTTTCCTACACCGATACGCAGATCAGCCGACTCGGTGGGCCGAACTTTCACGAAATCCCGATCAATCGTCCGGTAGCACCGTTCCACAACGGCCAGCGTGATGCGTTGCATCGCACCACCATCGACAAGGGGCGCACGTCCTACGAACCGAACACCATCGACGGCGGCTGGCCCAAAGAAACGCCGCCCGCAGCACAGGACGGCGGCTTCGAGAGTTATCCGGAGCGCATCGACGCCAACAAGATTCGTCAGCGCAGCGAGTCATTCAGCGACCACTTCTCCCAGGCCCGGCTGTTTTTCCACAGCATGAGCAAGCACGAGCAGGAGCACATCATTTCGGCGTACAGCTTTGAGCTGGGCAAGGTCGAACGGGAGTTCATCCGCGCGCGTGAGGTGAACGAGATCCTGGCTAACATCGATCTGGAGCTGGCCAAGCGCGTGGCGCATAACCTTGGCCTGCCAGCACCAAAAGCCGGAACGGTCGACGTACCGAAGATCTCTTTGGATCGTTCGCCAGCCCTGAGCCAGGCCAACTTGCTGCCGGGCGATATCAAAACCCGAAAAGTGGCGATTCTCGCGGCCAACGGCGTCGACGGCGATGCAATCGATGCGATGAAAAAAGCGCTGGAAGCCGAAGGTGCGCACGCCAAATTGCTCGGTCCCACCTCGGCGCCAGTCACCACCGCTGACGGCAAAATGCTGCCGGTGGATGCTTCGATGGAGGGCATGCCGTCCATTGCGTTCGACGCGGTATTTGTGCCGGGAGGAGCGGCCTCGATCAAGGCGTTGAGCGCCGACGGCGTGGCGTTGCATTACCTGCTCGAAGCCTACAAACACTTGAAAGCGATCGCGCTGCACGGCGAGGCAAAGCAGTTTCTGGATGTGTTGAAACTGGAGGTTGATGCGGGGTTGATCGTGGGTGCGGATGGCAAGTTGGCCAAGCCGTTTTTTGCGGCGATCGCGCAGCATCGGGTTTGGGAGAGGGAGCCGAAGGCCAAGGCGGTTCCGGCCTGAATTTTGTATTGATTGAGAGGACGCCATCGCGGGCAAGCCTTGCTCCTACAAGGAGCAAGGCTTGCCCGCGATGCTTTTAAGGCTGCTTACGTGGACTCAAAACCATCTGCGCCGGAACGCTGCGAATGATCTGCCGCTCCAGATTCAAATCAAACTGCGGATCAAGCTTCTTCACCCGCTTGGTCAGCAAGTTTGCCAGCCAAGGGTAATCATCGGTACGCGGCGCCTGAATGGTCACATCACACTGAAAATTCACCACATCGGCGGCGATAGCATCCAGTTGACGACGCAGTTTGCCCATATCGTTGATATTCAACGCAACCGTGGTGCTCTCGGCCGTCAGGTCGATGACCTTGGCTTTAGGCTGGGCTTCGGCAGCCTTGAGCGCCGCTTCGGCTTTGTCCAGCTCAGCCTTGCGGGCCTGGGCGATGGCGCCATTGACCCCGCCGGTCAGTGCCGGAGCCTTGGGCATCAGCGCACGGGCACGGCTCAGGGCGGTGGCGGCGGCGTTCACGTCACCTTTTTGCAGCACAATCTGGCTACGCAGCAGATAGGCTTCGGCCAGTTGACGCTGGTATTGCTCAAGGGATTGATCGTTGGGTGACTCGGCCTGCAACGCCGCCAATTGACCCTCGGCCGTGGCCAACTCGCTGCTGGCCAGGCTTTGTTCCAGCTGTGCAATGGCCGTGGCCCGCGCATCCGTAGCCTCGGTGGCTGCCGGTGGCGTGCTTTGGCAAGCGCCCAGCAGCAAAGAAAATGCGACAAGGAGCAGATAACGGGAGGCGAACGACTTCATTCCTGCGACTCTCTATTTGCGCAAAAAACGAGCAAGTCTACACCCCTCGACGGGGCAGAACAAAACTCAGCAGAAACAGCGCGGCGGCCGTCACTACAATCGACGGGCCCGCCGGGGTGTCCTTGAACCAGGACAGCGCCAGCCCGCCACACACGGCGAATATGCCCAGCAGGCTGGCGCCCAGTGCCATCTGCTCCGGTGAGCGGGCGTGACGTTGTGCCGCAGCGGCCGGAATGATCAACAACGACGTGATCAGCAACACACCGACGATTTTCATCGCAACGGCAATCACCACGGCGATCAACAGCATCAGCGCCAGGCGCAATCCCGCCACCGGCAGCCCTTCGACCCTCGCCAACTCTTCGTGCACAGTAATTGCCAGCAATGGCCGCCACAACGTCAGCAACAACGCCAGCACCGCGGCACTACCACCGAGGATCCACGCCAGATCGGTCGGACTGATCGCCAGCAAGTCACCGAACAGATAGGCCATCAGGTCGATCCGCACTTCGTGCATGAAGCTTAGTACCACCAGACCTAAAGAGAGGGTGCTGGGTGCAAGAATTCCCAAAAGCGTGTCGGAGGCCAGCGGCTGACGCTGTTGCAAGGTCACCAGCAACACCGCCAACAGCAAGCAGCCGACCGTGACTGCAACAGTCGGGCTGACATCGAGCAGAAAGCCTAACGCCACGCCCAGCAATGCCGCGTGGGACAGGGTGTCGCCGAAATAGGCCATGCGCCGCCAGACCACGAAGGAACCCAAGGGGCCCGCCACAACCGCCAGAGCCAGACCTGCAAGCAGGGCGTAGAGCAGAAAATCAGCCATGCTTGCAGCTATCTCCGTGTACATGGGTATGGCCCGATGGGGGCGCCTTGACCACCGAGCCGTGCAAATCGTGGGCGTGGTCGTGGTGGTGGTGATAAATCGCCAGGCTTTGTGCGTTTTTTCCGAACAGTTCGACGAATGCCGGATCGCCGCTGACCTGCTCGGGGTGACCGGAGCAGCAAACATGTCGATTCAGGCAAACCACCTGATCGGTGGTGCTCATCACCAGATGCAGATCGTGGGAAACCATCAACACACCGCAGCCGTGACGGTCTCGCAGGCGGGTGATCAGGCTATAGAGTTCGGCCTGACCCGCCACGTCGACACCTTGTACCGGTTCGTCGAGCACGAGCAATTCAGGCTCGCGCAACAAGGCCCGGGCAAGCAGTACGCGTTGCATTTCGCCGCCGGAAACACTTTGCACGGGGCTATCGATCACCTGCTCGGCGCCGACTTCCTTGAGCGCGGCCAAGGCCATCGCACGGTCCACACCCGGTACCAGGCGCAAGAAGCGCAGCACCGAGAGCGGCAGGGTAGGATCGACATGCAGCTTTTGCGGCATGTAACCGACCCGCAGTTTCGGCTTGCGCCAGACACTGCCGCTGTCGGGTTTCAACAGGCCGAGTACGGCACGCACCAAGGTGGTCTTGCCGGCGCCATTGGGACCGATCAGGGTCACGATCTGCCCTGGCTCGACGCTCAGTTCGATGTTATCCAGCACAGCTTGCCCGGCAAACGTGACGGCAACCTGCTCGAGGCGGATCAGCGCGTTGCTCATCAAGCCCCCTGGCAACCCGAACAGAGACCGATCACTTCAACGGTCTGGCCTTCGACGACAAACCCGACGTCCTTGGCGCTGGCGATGATCGCGTCGCTGATGGATTTCTGTTCGAGTTCGA
The DNA here is from genome assembly GCF_059716155.1 of Pseudomonas sp. LBUM1649. Classification (NCBI taxonomy): domain Bacteria; kingdom Pseudomonadati; phylum Pseudomonadota; class Gammaproteobacteria; order Pseudomonadales; family Pseudomonadaceae; genus Pseudomonas; species Pseudomonas sp. LBUM1649. The sequence goes on along the minus strand of NZ_CP166807.1, from coordinate 65,576 downwards.
TGGCGGCGTGGCATTCACGGCAGATCAGGAACTGTCCCTGATGGGCGTGCGCCGGGTGATTGCAGCCGATGAAGGCATTGAGCGAGGAGATACGGTGTACGAGGCCGTTTTCCAGCAGGAAGTCCAGCGCGCGGTAAACCGTGGGTGGTGCGGCCCGGCGACCGTCCTGCTCACTGAGGACCGCGAGAATGTCGTAGGCCCCCAGCGGTTTATGGCTTTGCCACACCAGTTCCAGCACCCGCCGACGCAACGCGGTCAGGCGCAAGCCCTGGCGTGCGCACAAGGCATCGGCCTCAGACAGAGCGCTGTGAACGCAATGAGAGTGGTCGTGAGGACGGCTGGCAATCGGTGTTTTAGGCATGAGCGGCGACGAGTTTTGTGAGAGACGTTATTATGTTACCCGTTCTCGCCTCTTCGAGTGGTCATCGTGTCCCGACTTTTTTCCATCTTTGTCGCAATTTTCGCTAGTTTTCTGCTGATCGGTTCGGCGCAAGCCGAGGTCAAGGTACTCACCAGCATCAAGCCACTACAGCTGATCGCCGCTGCTGTGCAGGACGGCGTGGCGATCCCGGAAGTCTTGCTGCCACCCGGCGCCTCACCGCATAACTATGCCTTGCGCCCATCCGACGTACGGAAAGTGCAATCGGTGGATCTGCTGTACTGGATCGGGCCGGACATGGAAGGTTTCATGCCGCGGGTGCTCAATGGACGTACCTTGCCGAGCGTTGCGGTGCAGGACCTTCCTGGCCTGAAACTGCGATATTTCACCGAAGACAACCACTCCCACACCGAAGAAGCCGACGAACATGACCACGACCATCGTCCGGGGAGCCTTGATGCGCATTTGTGGCTATCGCCGGCCAACGCCAGGGTTATCGCGGTGAAAATGGCTGCGGATCTGAGTGCAGCCGACTCGGCCAACGCGGCGCGCTACCAGAGCAACCTGAAGGCATTTGACGAGCGTCTCGATGCGCTGGATGCACGGCTGAAGAAACGTCTGGCCGGTGTCGAAGGCAAACCTTACTTCGTGTTCCACGAAGCGTTCGACTACTTTGAAGACGCCTACGGCCTGAAGCACGCCGGCGTGTTCAGTGTCGCAGCCGAAGTGCAGCCCGGCGCCCAGCATGTTGCGGCAATGCGCGCGCGGTTGCAGGAAGTCGGCAAGACCTGCGTCTTCAGCGAACCTCCGCTGCGCCCACGCCTGGCGGAAACCCTGGTAGCCGGTTTGCCGGTGAAACTGGCGGAACTGGATGCACTGGGCGGGTATACGCCGGCAACTGCTCAGGGGTATGAGCAGATGCTGGAGAAGTTGGGGAATGATCTGGCTGGGTGTCTGGAGTCGTTGTAACCAACACAGATCTCTGTAGGAGCGAGCATGCTCGCGAAGAAATCCGCAGCACCGCGGGGTGTCAGGCACCCCGCGTCATCGTTAACGACCATCGCGAGCAGGCTCGCTCCTACAGGGCGAACGGTAAAGGTGTATTGACCTTCTGCCGCTGCGCCAACCGCAGCTCAAACTCCATCGGATCGTGGATCAACACGTCCTGCCCGGCGAAGGATTCCGCCGCGATCAAGCGTGACAACCAGAAACGCACGCACGCTACTCGCAGCATGGTCGGCCACAGTTCGGCCTCGGCCGCAGTGAATGGGCGCAATGCGGCGTAGGCACCCAGCAACGCCCGCGCCCGTGGCCCGTCGATCAAGCCGTCATCGTCGGAACACCAGTCGTTCAAGGCAATTGCCACGTCGTAGAGCATCGGCCCCGAGCAGGCGTTGTAGAAATCGATCAGCCCGGTCAGGTGCGTGCCTTCGAACATCGCGTTATCGCGGAACAGGTCGGCGTGGATGTTGGCGCGTGGCAACGCCAGAATTTTCTCTTTCTGCTCGGTGATTTCTTCCAGTGCCCGTTGCAACAGATCCTTCTGCGGCGGTTGCAGGTGCGAGAGAAACTGCGTGCCTTCTTCCAGCATCCAGTCCAGGCCACGATCGGTCTTGCGCTTGATCATGTTGGCCCGGGTCGCCAGGTGCAGGTGAGCCAGCAACTCACCCACCTGGGCGCAATGCTGCGCGTTAGCCTGCTTGATGTGCTTGCCGGCCAGGCGCGGTTGCAACAGCGCAGGCTTGCCGGCCAGTTCGCGCAGGGCCACGCCGTCGGTGGTACGCAGGGCGTAAGGCACCGGCAGGTCGGCCTGGTGTAGCACGTCGAGCAATTCGATGAAGAACGGCATCTCCTGGACCGGGCCACGTTCGACCAGGGTCAGGACGAATTCGCCCTGCTCCAGGCTGATAAAGAAATTGGTGTTTTCGCTACCGGCGGCAATCCCCTGGAAATCAAGCAGGCGGCCGAGGCCATAAGGGGCGAGAAAAGCTTCCAGCTCGGGCCGAGCCAGGGGGGTAAACACAGACATGGTTAAAACTGCCAGTACGAGGCGCCGCTCTTGAGCCAACGCCGATTGAAATTAAGAAACTACTTCCACTCAAAGATCTTCCACGACGGTATCAGCATATCCGGCTGATCCGAGCGGATGAAGTTTGCATCGGTCCCGTCCGCGCGCACCAGAAAATACGGCGGTGCGCCCTTCGGCGTAACCTTGATCGCGTACAGGAAACCGTTTTGGCGGTATTCCTGAATGACCTTGTCGCCTTCCGTGCGGATCGTAACCTCTGGCTCCGGAGTCGGCGCATCATCCGCTGCCATGACGGCCAACGGTGTGATAGCAAACAAGCCAGCCAGCAACAGGCGATTTAGTGTGCGCATGATAACCTTGTCCCTTTGTCGTCAACGGTCCCGCTATTCTAGCGCCGGACCCGCCGAAAAGGTTGATCCTGCTCATGAGCCAAGCCCCCCTCGTCCTGGTGGACGGTTCTTCTTACCTGTACCGCGCCTTTCACGCGCTGCCACCGCTGACCACGTCCAAAGGCCTGCCCACTGGCGCCGTCAAGGGCGTGTTGAACATGCTCAAGAGTCTGCGCAAGCAGTACCCGGACAGTCCCTTCGCCGTGGTGTTCGACGCCAAGGGTGGGACATTTCGCGATGACATGTACGCCGAATACAAAGCCAACCGGCCAAGCATGCCCGACGACATGCGCGTGCAGATCGAGCCCCTGCATCAAAGCGTGATCGCCCTGGGCTTCCCGCTCTTGTGCGTCGAAGGCGTCGAGGCCGATGACGTGATCGGCACGCTGGCCCGCAGCAGCGCGGCGGCCGATCGCCCGGTGGTCATCTCCACCGGCGACAAGGACATGGCGCAACTGGTCGACGGCCACATTACCTTGGTCAATACCATGACCGGTAGCAGCATGGACGTAGAGGGCGTGAAGGAGAAATTCGGCGTCGCTCCCGAGCAGATCATCGATTATCTGGCACTCATGGGCGATTCTTCCGACAACATTCCAGGCGTTCCTGGCATAGGTCCAAAGACCGCTTCCGGCCTGCTGGTGGGTGTGAATGGCGGCCTGACCGAGCTCTACGCCCAGCTCGACATCGTCCCGACCCTGCCGATCCGCGGTGCCAAGACCCTGCCGGCCAAACTTGAAGAGCACAAGGAGATGGCGTTCCTCTCCTATCAACTGGCGACCATCAAGGTCGACGTGCCGCTGGACATTGGCCTCGACGACTTGCAAATGGGCCCTGAGGATCACGACAAGCTCGCCGAGCTGTATAGCCTGCTCGAATTCAAGAGCTGGATGAATGACCTGCAGCGTGACGCCAAACGCCTTGAGTTGAGCAGCGCCGCCGCCGAGCCTGAGCCGGCAGTCGATCTGTTCAGCGCAGTCGAGGCCGAGACCGCCGAGGCGAGCGCTGAAACACGCTATGAAACCATCCTTGATCAAGCGCGATTTGACGTCTGGCTGGAAAAACTCAGCAGCGCCAAACTGTTCGCCTTCGACACCGAGACCACCGGCATCGACGCGCAGCAGGCGCAATTGGTGGGCCTGTCTTTTGCGGTGCAAGCCAACGAAGCTGCCTACATTCCGCTGACTCACTCCTACATCGGGGTGCCGCAGCAGCTGGATCGCGACACCGTCTTGCGCGCCCTCAAGCCAATTCTGGAGGATCCGAACAAGCTCAAGGTCGGTCAGCACGCCAAATTCGACCTGAACATCCTGGCCAACTGCGCCATCGGCGGCGACCAGGGGAACGGCATCACGGTGCGCGGCATTGCCTTCGACACCATGCTCGAATCCTATGTGCTTAACTCCACGGCCACCCGCCATGACATGGACAGCCTGGCGCTGAAGTACCTGGATCACACCACCGTGAGCTTCCAGGACATCGCCGGCAAAGGCGTGAAGCAGCTGACGTTCGATCAAATCGCGCTGGAGCAGGCCGGGCCTTACGCCGCCGAGGACGCGGACATCACTTTGCGCCTGCACCAGGCCTTGTTCGAGAAGCTGGCCGCCATCCCGACCCTGGCCAGCGTGCTGACCGACATCGAAATGCCCCTGGTACCGGTGCTCGCCCGTATCGAACGCCAGGGCGCGTTCGTGGATGCCGCCCTGCTGGGCGTGCAGAGCATCGAACTGGGCGACAAGATGGTGGCGCTGGAGCGTGAAGCCTTTGAGATTGCCGGTGAGGAATTCAACCTGGGCTCACCCAAGCAGCTCGGCGTCATCCTCTACGAGAAGCTCGGTCTGCCGGTGCTGAAGAAGACCGCCAAGGGCCAACCGTCCACCGCCGAAGAAGTGTTGGCCAAGCTGGCCGAGGACGACTATCGGCTACCCAAGGTGCTGATGGAATACCGCTCCATGAGCAAGCTCAAAAGCACCTACACCGACCGTCTGCCGGAACAGATCAACCCGCGCACCGGACGCATTCACACCTCGTATCACCAGGCCGTGGCCTCCACCGGGCGTCTCTCATCCAGCGACCCGAACCTGCAGAACATCCCGGTGCGCACCGCGGAAGGGCGGCGTATCCGTCAGGCCTTCGTTGCCCCGACCGGTTACAAGCTGCTGGCTGCCGACTATTCGCAGATTGAACTGCGGATCATGGCGCACCTGTCTCGCGATGAAGGCCTGATGAATGCCTTCCGCAATAACCTGGACGTGCACACCGCCACCGCTGCCGAAGTTTTCAAGGTCGAGCTGAACCAGGTCACCTCCGACCAGCGGCGCAGCGCCAAGGCGATCAACTTCGGCCTGATCTACGGCATGGGTGCGCAGAAACTCGGCAAGGACATCGGCGTCGATACCAAGACGGCCAAGGCCTATATCGATACCTACTTCGCCCGTTACCCCGGCGTTCGTGAATACATGGATCGCACCCGCGCCCAAGCCGCGGATCAGGGCTACGTGGAAACGTTCTTCGGGCGGCGGCTGTATCTGCCGGAGATCAATTCCAACAAGCCACAGGAGCGTGCCGCCGCCGAACGCACGGCAATCAACGCGCCGATGCAAGGCACGGCGGCGGACATCATCAAGAAAGCCATGGTGGCCGTGGATGACTGGCTGACCTCGTCAGGCCTGGACGCCAAGGTCATCCTGCAGGTCCACGATGAATTGGTACTGGAGGTGCGCGAGGACCTGGTCGAACACGTCAGCGATGAGATTCGCCTGCACATGAGCGGTGCGGCGAAACTGGACGTGCCACTCCTGGTCGAAGTCGGGGTAGGCAATAACTGGGATGAGGCTCACTGAGTCGCCAGACTCTGCTGCGGCATGATGCCGCGGCAGACCGCTCGGGGGCTGCTTAGTCCGAAAGGTTCTTGGGGTTATTCCAACGCATCTGAAAATAAACTGAACTAATCTGGCCACGGCCACTCAGATTTACTGAATGGCTGGTGAAGCCCTTCGATGCTCCTATGTTGTGTTAAGTGTTGGCAGATATCTGGACCCCGCCCTAGCGGTCTAGAACTTGAACCCCGGAACTTCCCCCTCCCCATAGAAGTCCGGGGTTTTTTTTGCCTGTCGAAAACCGCCTGCTGCGCTCATGCCGTGTGGGCCTGACCGCACCTCAGACAGTTTTTTACACACTTATCCGGTGACTTCTTCGGCGCCCTTGTCCGCCAGTTCCATCCAGCCTGCCAATACAGTGTAGGCGTCTTCCAGGCCCATGCGTTTCGGCGCAGAAAACAACTGGATCGTCACGGCATCGCCCCAACCCTTGCGGATTTCCGACTGCACCTTGAGCAGCGTGTTCTTGGCCGCGCCGTAGGTCAGCTTGTCCGCCTTGGTCAGCAAAATGTGCATCGGCATGCCGGCTGCGACGGCCCAATCGAGCATCAGCAGGTCGAAGTCGGTCATCGGGTGACGGATGTCCATCATCAGGATCAGACCTTTCAAACTCTCTCGACCACCCAGGTAGGCTTCCAAGTGACGCTGCCAGTGTTGCTTGAGCGGGATCGGCACTTTTGCATAACCGTAGCCCGGCAGGTCGACCAGACGGCGTTCATCGTCTAGCTTGAAGAAGTTCAAGAGTTGCGTGCGCCCCGGCGTTTTCGAGGTGCGCGCCAGGCTGGCATGCGTCAGGGTGTTGAGAGCACTGGACTTGCCGGCGTTGGAACGCCCGGCGAAGGCGACTTCAAAGCCCTCGTCATCCGGACATTGGTCGACTTTAGCGGCGCTGAGCATGAAGGTGGACTGTTGGCACAGACCGAGGATGGGATTCTTGAGTTGCATGGGATTTCCGATGTGGGCGGCGCCAGGAATGGGTGCGGCAAGCAGTGTTGCTTCCGTTTCAGTGACGCCAGTATATAATGCCGCAGATTTTGTGTGCGCTTTGTCCCGACGCAGGATGAAGTTCACGAGAGCGACAGACCTTGATTGCGCATTAGAACGCAGATCGCTCTCAACCCTGAAAAGGTCGTTTTATGACGAAATGGCTGCTAGCTGCCGGAGTCTTGATGCCGCTTTACAGCGCTCAGGCTACACAGGATCCGGAAGCTGTGTACAACCGTGTTTGTGGTGCCTGTCATTCCGGCCAACTACCCATGGCGCCCCGCAAGGGCGATCAGGAAGCTTGGACGCCGAGGTTGGCGAAAGGTATGGAGACGCTGGTGCAACACGTGACCCAGGGTTTCAAGGCGATGCCGCCGCGTGGTTTGTGCATGGACTGCAGTGCCGAGGATTACCAAGCCATCATCCACTGGATGAGCGAGTAAACCCGGTCCATAACTTAACCCTTAGCCGTAGTTGGATTAGCTGATGAACAAATTGATCGTGAGTCTGCTGTTGACCGTGGGGATCTCCGGCATTGCCCATGCTGCAGGTGAGCCAGTCAAACCTGGTGACGCCGCCGCAGGCCAGGCAAAAGCCGCCGTATGTGGTGCCTGTCATGGCCCGGATGGCAACAGCATGGCACCTAACTTTCCAAAACTGGCAGGCCAGGGTGAACGCTACCTGACCAAGCAGTTGCACGACATCAAGTCGGGCAAGCGCACCGTTCTGGAAATGACCGGCCTGCTGACCAACCTGAGCGATCAGGATCTGGCGGACATCGCCGCCTACTTCGCCAGCCAGAAGGGCAGTGTCGGCGCCGCCGACCCGAAAGTCGTGGCCCGCGGTGAAGCACTGTTCCGCGGCGGCGATCTGGCCAAGGGCTTGCCATCGTGCACCGGCTGCCACTCGCCAAACGGCACAGGCAACGCAGCAGCCGGCTTCCCGCACCTGGGTGGCCAACACGCTCAATATGTCGCCAAGCAACTGACCGACTTCCGCAAGGAAGAAGGTGGTCGCAATAACGACGGCGATACCAAACCGATGCAGAGCATTGCCAAAAAGCTGAGCGACGAAGACATCGCCGCAGTGTCCAGCTACATTCAGGGTCTGCACTAAGACCGATACATCGGGCGTTGCGCAAGGCATACAACTCTTGCAACGTTAACGCTCGATTAATCCGTCACAGCAAGTATAAAAAGGGTGGCTTTGGCCGCCCTTTTTTGTGGCCGCTGCCGTTACACTACAGAACTCAGGCCCGCCATGACCTGTCTGAAATCAGGTCCCGCGAGGCGATAAAATTTGTCCAGGAGTAAAGCATGCGTAATCTGATCATCAGCGCCGTTTTTGCCGCTGCCAGCCTGTTCGGCATGACTGCCCAAGCCGCTGAAGCCCCCGCCGCACCTTATGTAGAGCTGAGCAATCCGGTGCCGGTCGCCGTGCCTGGCAAGATCGAAGTGGTCGAGCTGTTCTGGTACGGTTGCCCGCACTGCTACGCCTTTGAGCCCGTGATCAACCCATGGGTTGAAAAGCTGCCTTCCGACGTGAACTTCGTGCGTATTCCGGCCATGTTCGGCGGCCCATGGGATGCACATGGCCAGATGTTCCTGACCCTCGAAGCCATGGGCGTCGAGCACAAGGTCCACGCTGCAGTGTTCGAAGCCATTCAGAAAGAACACAAAAAGCTGGTCGACAAGAATGACATGGCGGACTTCCTGGCCACCCAAGGCGTCGACAAGGACAAGTTCCTGGCTACGTTTGACTCCTTCGCTATCAAGGGTCAGATCAACAAGGCGCGCGAACTGGCGAAAAAATATGAAATCTCCGGGGTTCCGACCATGGTCGTCAACGGCAAGTATCGTTTTGACGTAGGTTCGGCCGGCGGCGCCGAAAAAGCCCTGCAACTGGCCGATAAACTGGTCGACCAAGAGCGAGCGGCTAACAAGGCTGCCGCCAACTAAGAGGCGCCCGCCATGCGCCGGTGGGGAACCGAACGCATCGTTGGCCTGCATGATCCGCGGGTCAACGAGCATCATCTGGAATCGACGGGCCTGCCCGCAGACAGCCGTCTGCGCTTGCTCAGCTTCAATATCCAGGTCGGTATCAGCACCGAGCGGTATCGGCATTACCTGACCCGGGGCTGGCAACATCTGTTGCCGCACACCGGGCGTGCCGACAATCTGCAAAAGATCGGCAATCTGCTGGGCGACTTCGACCTGGTCGCCCTGCAGGAAGCCGATGGCGGCAGCCTGCGTTCAGGCTACGTCAACCAAGTCGAACACCTGGCCCAGCTCGGCGCCTTTCCCTACTGGTATCAACAACTCAATCGCAATCTCGGTCGCCTGGGCCAGCACAGCAACGGTGTGCTCAGTCGCCTGCGCCCCTGGGCGATCGAGGACCATCCGCTGCCAGGGCCGAAGGGTCGCGGAGCGATTCTGGTGCGTTTCGGCGAAGGCCCGGAAGCGCTGGTGGTGGTCATGATGCACCTGGCACTGGGCGCTCGTGCCCGCAGCCTGCAGCTGGCTTACATCCGCGAGCTGATTGGTGGCTACAAACACCAGGTATTGATGGGTGACATGAACACCCATGCCAGTGACCTGCTGCAAAACTCCCCGTTGCGCGACCTCGGCCTGCTGGCCCCGCAACTGGATGCGACATTCCCCAGCTGGCGCCCGCAGCGCTGCCTGGACCATATTCTGCTGAGCCCGAGCCTGACCCTTGAAAAGGTCGAGGTGCTGGCGCAACCCATTTCCGATCACCTGCCGGTCGCGGTAGAGATTCGTCTGCCGGGTTCGCTCACGGCCGATGCTTTCCCCGCGTTGAGTCCTTCCCCCCGCGGATCCCATCAATGAGCGACGAAGCACAGCGCTGGAAAGAGAAATACCTCCAAAGCATCGAACAACAGGAAAAGCTCGAACGTCGCTGGGATGCCCGGCTCGACCTGTTGCGCCGGGGTCTGGTGCGCAGCACGCTGGCAGCAGAAGGCACCGACCGCGTCGTTGACCAATGCATGAAGGAAATGCGCGAAGTCGTGCGCACCGACGACATGGACGCCGGACTCGCCACCCTGCTGCCACGCCTGGAAAAAGCCGTACTCGACTCCGAACAGCGTCGGGAAACCCGGGTCAACCAGACCTGCGCCGCACTCACCGCCCTGGTCACGCAGCTGCAAACATTGCCGCTGCCCCGGGAAGTGAGCCGCCCCCTCAAGCACTTCGCCAAACAACTGGATAGTCGCGTCAGCCAGGCGCGCGAGATCCCGTTGCTGCTCGGCGAGCTGAGCGGACTGCAAGGCAAGGCTCTGAGCCAGCTGGAGAGCCCGGCGGAACCTGAGCGCCCGGGACTGTTGCAGCGGCTGTTCGGTCATCGTGACGCCGAAGAGACGACCGCCTTCGCCCTCGCAGAGCAAACACATGTCGCACAGACGGGCGAAACCGTTTTGGCGCCCATGGTCGCGACCCCGTTAGTCATTGCTGACACCGCGCCGCAGCTTATCCGCGGTACACCGGACGCAACCCAGCCTGCTACTGTTGCGCCAGCCCTTGAGGTGCAGCAAGCGCCCGCCGGGCCCGCCGAAGTGTTAGCGGGAGCCGATACGCAGCAATCCGAGACACTGTCCACACCTGCCGTCACACCCACCACCCAAGCTGAACCGGCGGTCAATCCCGACGAATTGAGCCAAGGGGTGCTGCTCGACACCCTGCCGCTTCCCTCGCCCATGGCCCAGGTCCTGGCTGCCATCGATCCGCAGCAGCCCGAGCAAGACATGCTCTACGCCCTGCCCGACTCGCCCGAACCGTCCTACAGCTCGGTGGCCAAACACATCGAAGACACCTTGTTGGGCTTGCTCGACGATCTGACGGTACCCGAGCGTCATCGTCCACAAGCCGAATCAATGCGTGAACGTCTGAAAAATGGCTTGAATTGGTACGAGTTGCTGCCGATTCTCGACGACCTAGCCACTTTGATGCTGGCAATCTCCGACGGTGGCCAACACGAATTCGAAGCCTATCTGCAGCGGCTCAACGAACGCCTGGAATCGTTCCAGAGCAACCTGCAGGCCGCCAGCGCCGGCCATGCCGACAGCCGATCCGCCGCACATGCGATGGACACGCAGATTCGCGAACAGGTCGACGGCTTGCAGAGCAGCGTGCAGGAAGCGGCCGACCTGAATGATCTCAAGCACGTGCTGGAGAACCATTTGGATGGCTTGCTCGGCACCATGGACCAGCACCGCCAGCAGCGCGACGAGCGCGAGCAGGAGGTGGCGGCCCGCCTGCAAAGCCTGGCCGAGCGGGTTGCCCACATGGAACAGGAAGCCCAGGGCTTTCGCGAGCACCTCGAAGAGCAACGCCAGAAAGCCTTGATCGACCCGCTGACCGGCCTGCCCAACCGCGCGGCCTGGAGCGAGCGCCTGGAGTATGAGATCGGCCAATGGCAGCAGCACGGCAACACGCTGATGCTGGCCATGCTCGATCTCGATCACTTCAAGCGCATCAATGATAATTACGGGCACCTGGCGGGCGACAAAGTCTTGAAAATCATTGCCAGTGTGCTGCGCAAGCGCCTGCGCGCAACGGATTTCATTGCGCGATTTGGCGGCGAGGAGTTTGTCCTGCTGATGCCGTCCACAGTCCCGGCGAATGGCATGAAACTCCTGGAGACCCTGCGCGCCTCTATCGAAGCCTGCCCTTTTCACTTCAGGGGTGAACCGGTGACCATCACCCTCTCCATAGGCCTGGCGGCATTCAGGCCCGGCGAGCACGGCGATGTGGTGCTGAAAAGAGCTGATCAGGCGCTGTACCGGGCAAAAAATGCCGGGCGCAACCGGGTGGAGTTGGGCTGAGGGCATGTCGCTCCATTTTGTTCAAATCGTTGCGATGGCCCAACACGCACAAGACAGTACGTTACACTGTTGCATTACTGTCACTAGCGTGTTGGCTTCCCCATGAAATATCTTGCTCTCATCGTGTCGCTGATCCTGTTGGCCGGCTGCGCCAGCGGCCCCCGTTACGACACCAGCCATGCTTCGCCCAATCACGACAGTCGTATTCAGTTCGTCGTGCTCCACTACACCTCGGCATCGCTGGAGCGCTCGCTGCAACTGCTGACCCACGGCGACGTCAGCAGCCACTACCTGGTCGGCGATGACAAGAACGCGACCATCTACAAGCTGATGGATGAAAACCTGCGGTCCTGGCACGCCGGGGAAAGCCAATGGCAAGGTCGAACCTGGATGAACTCCAGCTCGATCGGCATCGAAATCGTCAATCCAGGCTTCAAGGACACCCCGACCGGGCGCCTGTGGTATCCCTACAGCGAAGCGCAGGTCCAGTCCCTGATCGTCCTGCTCAAGGACATCAGCCAGCGCTACTCAATCAGCCCTCGCAACATTGTCGGCCATAGCGACATCGCCCCCTTGCGCAAGCTTGATCCGGGGCCTCTGTTTCCCTGGAAGCGGCTGGCAGAGCAAGGGATCGGCATATGGCCGAACGAGCAAGCCGTAGTCCGCCAACAAACCCGGTTCGAAACACAGCTGCCGAGCATCAGCTGGTTCCAGGCACAACTGGCACGCGCCGGTTATGACACGCCGCAAACCGGCGAACTGGACGTCGCTACCCGCCATGTGCTGGCGGCCTTCCAGATGCATTTCCGACCGTCGCGCTATGACGGTACGCCGGACGCACAAACGGCAGCGCTGCTTCAGGTTTTAATTCAGACAAAATAATGACGATCGCCCGACGGTCAGCGCGTTTCTCAAATAGCAGCTATAACTCATTGGTAATCCGTTGGATATTCCATTATGACTGTTGCTCGAGAGACACTCCGCAGTTGGTTCTATCGCCCTTGGTTTCTGGCGATGCTGGCTGCTGTCTTGAGCGCTACATTGATGATGGCCGGCAGCTACTTCGTCGCCATTCACCAGGTTGAGCAAAACGAAAGCTGGGAAATGAACGCCCAGGGCGAACGCTTTCTCGCTCGGCTGGAGCAATTGTTCGGGCAGTTGCGCGAGAGCCTTGATGACCTGGAAGCCCAGCCGCTGCGTAGCTGCGATGACGACATGATCGCGACCCTGCAGCAAGTCAGCTTCAATTATCGCTTCGTCTACGAGGCGGCCTACATGGACGCCTCGCGAATCTGCTCCAACCGTCCGCGCCAGGAAGGTTTGTCACTGATACGCCCACCGGACATCAATGGCCCCACCTACAGCTATTGGTTGAACACCACTACCGAGCCCGATGAAAACCGTGCCGCGCTGATGCTTGGACGCGGCAACTTCCGGGTCGCGACGTCTCGCGGCCATTTGACCGACATGGTCGACCTTTCGCCAGGAAGCAGCCTGTTGGTGGTACTTGACCATGGCACCCGGGCGATTCCGGTACTGGGGATCTCGCAAGCCTGGCCCCCGACCGGCCATTGGCCGCCGAAAACCCGCGATGCGCTGCAAGTCACCCAGACAAAGCTGATTTACCGCATGCCCACCGACAACCCGGAATACCAGTTGGTGCTGATCAGCCCGCGCAGTGGCACCCATATACCGCCCATGTGGTGGTGGTTGCTGCCCGCCTGCCTGCTATTGGCACTGTGCGTGGGCTTCCTGGTGTTTTTGCTGGTGCGTCAGCGTCAGTCACTGGACGCTGAACTGACTGGCGCCATCCGCCGAGGTGAGTTGCAGGTGCTGTATCAACCGATCTTTGACCTCGACAGCCGCAACTGCGTCGGGGCCGAGGCCTTGCTGCGCTGGCGAAGGCCGGATGGCACCCTGACCAGTCCCGACCTGTTCATCCCGATGGCAGAGAACACCGGGCAGATCCGCCAGATGACCGACTTTGTCTTGCAACGCCTGCTTGAGCAGTTGGGGCAACTGCTGCGGGCTAATCCGCAGCTGTACATCTCGGTCAACCTGGCGGCCTGCGATGTCATGATCCCGCGGATCGGCCAAGTGATGGCCCGCCTGTTGACCCTGCACCGGGTCGCGGCCAAGCAGATTGCCTTCGAAGTCACCGAACGCGGACTGATCGATGTGGTGGTGGCCCGGGAAAACCTGCAAGCCTTGCGGGATGTCGGGCATCAGGTACTGATCGATGACTTTGGCACCGGCTATTGCAGCCTCGCCTACCTGCAAACCCTGCCGGTGGATTGCCTCAAGATCGACAAGGCTTTTATCGATGCGCTGGGTCATGACGCGGCGAGCAGCGGTGTCGCCCCGCATATCATTCACATGGCCCAGTCACTGCACTTGAAGGTGATTGCCGAGGGTATCGAGCATGAAGCCCAGGCCAAGCTCCTGAGCAGTGAGGGAGTGAAGTTCGGCCAGGGCTGGCTGTTCGCTCATGCACTGAGTGCGGTGCAGTTCATTGAGTTGATAACCCGAGGTCGCCGACTGGCCGGTCGACGCCTGGATGACGAAGCGTAAAAGCGCTTACACCGTCAACGTCATATAGAACTGAGTCCCCTGCCCCGGTCGCGAGTAAACGCCCATCCGCCCACCATGCAGCTGCACGATTTCCTTGCACAACGCCAGACCGAGCCCCGCCCCGCCTTTCTTGCGGCCGACCTGGACAAAGGGCTCGAAAATCCGGCCCTGTTGCCCATAGGCGATGCCTTCACCGTTATCTTCGACGCTGATGATGACCCGTTCCCCATGGCGCCTGGCCTGCAGGCGTATCAGTCCGCCGGTGGCGGTATGGCGCAGCGCATTATCGATCAGATTGTCGAGCACCCGGTCCAATTGCGGCTGATCGGCTTGCAGCCGTGGCAAGGGTCCCTGGACTTCTACCAACAGCTCGACGCCCTTCTCTTGCGCACCGTTGGTGAAGCGAATCTGCGCTTGCTCCAGCAAATCCTCGATGGAGCACGGCGCCAGGGTGAGTTTCTGCAAGCCGTTCTGGTAGCGAGAGAAATTCAGCAAGTCGTTGATCAGCTGCATCAGCCGCTGCATTTCTTCGTTTACCGTGTCCAGCAAGTCCGCTTCCCGGGATTCTTGCGGGAAATGCGCACGCTCGCGAAACAGGCCAAATGCCATGTGCATGCCGGTAACAGGCGTGCGCAGTTCATGGGAGGCGCGCAAGACGAACTCGCTACGCACCCGTTCGAAGGCACGTTGTTCAGTCACATCGTGCAGCACCATCACCGCACCGAGGATATGCCCTTGGGTATGAATGACCGGCGTCAGGCTATAAGTCAGCAATCGCGTCTCGCCATCGACCTCGATATTCAGGTCATCCGGCATACGCTCCAGCGTACCGCCACGCAGTACCAGCTGCAGTTGTTCATCGAGTTCGGGATGTTCCAGCGCCTCACCCAAGCCTCGCCCGAGTCGATCGGTGTCCCAGCCCAGCTGACGCTGCGCCACAGGGTTGAGGTGCTCCAGATGCCCCTGGCGATCGATCATCAGCAAGCCATCGTCGATGCTGTCGAGCACCGCCTGCAAACGCTGCTGTCCCGCCAACAGCTCATCGACGTTGGTGGCCTGATGTTCGCGTAGCGCCTCGGCCATGATGCCGAAGCGCCGGGTCAGCTGATTCAGCTCCACGGCCGAGGACACCGGTAGCGTGACGTTGAAATTACCCTGGCCAATATGATCCGCTGCCTGCGCCAGGGCCTCGATGGGCTCGCCGAAACGCCGGGCGATGGCATGCGCGGTGACGAAGCCGATGATCAGCACTGCCAGCCCGACCAGGCCAAGCAGCCCGGCGATCAGCAGCGCACGCTCTCGCGCCTTGCGTTCGACGGCGCTGATGTCATCCAGCGCCCGCTTGTGGTCGGCAATCAACCCATTGCGCACTAGATTGAATTTTTCGGTCAACTCATCGTTGCCGCTAAGCACGCGCGTCGGGTCAGCGGACACCTCATACGCACGAATAAAGCTCAAATAGTCGGCCTTGGCCTTTTTGAAGCCGTGGGTTTCACCCGACGGCTCTTGGGCAATGCCTTCCTCCAGCAGTTCAAGGTAACGCTGCCTGGACGCTTCGAAGGCGGCCGGATCGGATTTATCGCTGAGCATGATGATCAACTGATCGCCCAACGTCTGTCGCAACTTGAGCCCCAGATCCAGGGTGACGAAGTTGTTGCGCACCAGCGCTTCCTGGCTCCCAGCCATCTGCAACACACTGACAAGACCGAGCAGCAGCCCAAGCAGTGCGACGGTGATCAGCGCTGAAATGCTGAGGAAAAGACGGGTCTGCAACTTCATCGCCAGCTTCATCGCCGCTGACTCACAGGTTGTACTGCTTGCGCTTGCGGTACAACGTCGACGCGTCGATCCCCAACGTCTTGGCGGCTTGATCCAGTGTACCCGCGGTGGCAAGGACGGCACCGATATGGGCTTTTTCCAGCTCATCCAGACTTAACGGGGCACCAATACGCGGGGCGTTATTGATCGGCGCTTCGGCCATGCCCAGGTGGCTGATCTCTACCCGCTCTTGCGGGCAAATAATGCTCGCACGCTCCACCACGTTACGCAGCTCGCGAATGTTCCCCGGCCAGCGATAACCCAGGAGCGCTTCGCGGGCCTCGTCGCTGAATCCTCGAGCCGGACGTGCGTATTCCTTGACGAAACGGGCCAGAAACCGTTCGGCGAGGTTGAGAATGTCTTCCCGGCGTTCGCGCAGTGGCGGCAGGTGCAACGTAATGACGTTGAGGCGATACAGCAGGTCCTCGCGGAAACGGCCGTCGCGGACCATGTCTTCGAGGTTCTGGTTGGTCGCCGCAAGAATGCGCACATCGGCCCGACGGGTGACCGGGTCACCCACCCGCTCGTACTCCTTGTCTTGAATGAAGCGAAGTAACTTTGGTTGCAAAATCAAGGGAAAATCGCCGATTTCGTCAAGAAACAACGTCCCGCCATCGGCTTGGTTGACGCGCCCAAGGGTGCTTTCACTGGCGCCGGTAAATGCACCCCGGCTGTGGCCGAACAACTCGCTTTCCATGAGTTCAGCAGTCAGCGACGGGCAGTTGATAGTGATACAGGACTTTTTCGAGCGTTTGCTCCAGCCGTGAATCGCTTGGGACAACTCGCCTTTACCGGTTCCGGATTCGCCGAGGATCAGAATGTTGGCGTCGGTACTGGCCACCTGGCGGGCGGTCTCGAGCACGACTTTCATTGCCGGACTGTGGGAGTCCAGGCCGTCCTTGGGTTTACGTATCTCACCCTCCAGGGCCTCCAGACGTGCGGACAATTGCCGCACTTCCAGCTGCTTGGCCGTGGCCAGGCGCAACTGATCGGGGCTGCACGGCTTGACCAGATAGTCGGCGGCACCCGCCTGAATCGCATCCACGGCAGTGTCTACGGCCGAATGCGCGGTGACGATCACCACGCGCATCCATGGGGCCTGGATGCGCATCTGCGCCAGAACGTCCAGACCGTTGTCCTCTCCCAGACGCAAATCCAGGAAGCACAGGTCGAAGACTTGACGTTGCAGCAAGGCTTCCGCTTGCGCAGCGCTGTTAGCAGTCGCCACGCTGTAGCCTTCATCTTCAAGGCAATAGCGGAAGGTTCGCAGGATGGCAGACTCATCATCCACCAGAAGAATGCGGCCTTGATGCTCAGTGGCGGATTCCATTTTCCTACGCTCCTTAACGAATGATCTTGGTTAGTCCCGGAAAAATCGGGCAAGTTGCATGGTTTATTCTGATCCATTCCTGCCATTGCAGGGTAGCTATCTCCTGTCCCCTCGCTGTAGCGCCCGGGCTTGCGCGTCTTCCAAGTAACTCCTCTTGCCACAGATGCCTTGCGTCCATTTCTGACAGCTGCGCCCTCCTCTCAATTCAAAAATATTGCGATGTCTTTCCAGTGAGTCGTGCATTACGCACGACTGCACGAGAGCTCATCGTGCAGGATGCGTCGAGCCGCGCAAGCGCTTTGAACATAACTATCTGTTTTACATATAATTTTTGTAGGAAAAAAGCTGGCATGCAGGCTGCAATAACCTGATTAACGCAGGGCAGCAACAACGCCCTCAACCCGATTTCCCCAGCGTGGGAGGAGCTTCAGGATGAATCGCCAACGTGCCGCCCAATTGCATCTCTCACCCCTGCATGTTCAGCAAGGCCTGTTTGCGGGACTTGCACTGTTGATCACCTTGATCGCTGGTCAACAGTTTCTTCTGTGGGAACAGAGCCAGCAGCCAGAAGCCCCGCGCGTATCGTTTGAGCGTCCGCCCCAAACCCACTTCAGCGCGGCAGGCAGCGGTTTGGTAGATAACACTCCGATGCGAATGATGGACGTCGACCAGGCGCAGCCAGCCGATGAAATGCGCCATCAGGAACGCTGGGTGTTCTAAGCACATCGACTTGGTGCGCTCGACGCGCCGGGAAAGCAACACCTCTAAATAGAAACGTAAGGAGAATCACCATGTTGAGCTGGGCAATCACATTCTTGATCATTGCCATTGTCGCCGCAGTCCTGGGCTTCGGTGGTATCGCGGGCACCGCCACGGGTATCGCCAAGATTCTCTTTGTCGTGTTCCTGGTGATGTTCATCGCTTCCTTCTTCTTTAGCCGTCGCGGCCGAGGTTGAACTTGAGCGTTTCGCTGAAGACTTTGGCAGCCGCCCTGCTACTGGGCGGTAGTGCCATGGCAATCGCCGCCAATGATGGGCAGGCACGGGTGAACGAACTCTTGAACGCTGACCCGCAGTATCGTGAGACATGGCAAGGCGTAGTGAAGAAGGAAGAACGCCTGCCGGAATGGGTGATGAACCTGTCCGGCGATGCTGAACAGATGAATGCCGTTGAAGAGGATGGCGACAAGTATCTGGTGGGACCGCTGTGCGCATCGCAGGCCAGCTGCATTAATGAACGCTTGATCGTCGCCGTCAGTTTCGACAAGAAAGAGGCCTACGCCATGCTGGTCGAAGTACCGGCAGGGTTGCCGGCAGACAAGTCACCGACACGGCACGCCAACTACCGTTTCCTCGGAAAACCGGGCCAGGGTATGCAGGACTTGTTAATGGAGCAGCTGAAAAAAGATCCAAAGTGGTACTGAGTTCCAGACGCGAAAGATGGCTACCGCTTCTTTCCCCTGCGCCACCCGAGGAAGGCAGGCGCATGACCAAGGGGTCGGGACGTTCTGCCTGTTTCATGGGCGGAGTGACCTACGGGTACAGGGAGTGCCTGCGCAAGGGCCGGGTCAGGGTAAAGCTGCCACGCAAGTTCGCCAGCCAACCGCGGCTCGACGGGCTTGCGTAGAGCTTGAAGGCTCAAAGTGCCTGCGGGAAATATTCTCCCGGGGCTTAATAAGCGACCGTACATCGAGAAAAATCGCCTTTCTTTAGCGCTCAAATCTCTGCGGACATCTTGCGATTTTCTGTCATTTTGACGCCCCTCCCCACTGTTCAAAAAACACACAATCTGCTCTGTGATGGCCGGTTCACGGCACTTATGCCTGCCAATATGTCGTATTCGAACCGGTTGGGACGCGCGTTTCACTCAAAAAACCTCATGCCGATTCGGCATAGGGTAGGCGTTTACGGCATTAGACGTCGCTTCCATGCATCGGAATAGTTGCGCCTTTTTTCGCCTGCCAGAGAGCCATTAACAAGCGCTCCGGGGCTCCTTATACGGGGACAGGTGCACTGACATTTTCGCCGCAAGCGAAGCCGTTCATGCATCTGTCCGAATCAAACTGAAGTAAGGGTAAAGATATGAAGAAGGCAAAGCTTAGCCTCGCCTGGCAGATCCTCATCGGTCTGGTATTGGGGATTGCAATCGGTGCGCTGCTCAACCATTTCAGTGCCGAAAAAGCCTGGTGGATCAGCAACGTCCTGCAACCGGCGGGCGATATCTTTATCCGTCTGATCAAGATGATCGTGATCCCGATCGTCATCTCTTCCCTGATCGTCGGCATCGCTGGCGTCGGTGACGCCAAGAAACTTGGGCGCATCGGCCTGAAGACCATCATTTACTTCGAGATCGTCACCACCATCGCCATCGTGATCGGTCTGCTGCTGGCCAACCTGTTCCATCCAGGTGCCGGCATCGACATGAGCACCCTGGGCACTGTGGACATTTCCAAGTACCAGGCCACGGCGGCCGAAGTTCAGCATGAACACGCGTTCATCGAAACCATCCTCAACCTGATCCCGTCGAACATCTTCGCGGCCATGGCCCGCGGCGAAATGCTGCCGATCATCTTCTTCTCCGTGCTGTTCGGTCTCGGTTTGTCGAGCTTGCAGGCGGACCTGCGCGAGCCGCTGGTGAAGATGTTCCAGGGCGTTTCGGAAAGCATGTTCAAGGTCACCCACATGATCATGAACTACGCACCGATCGGCGTGTTCGCGCTGATCGCAGTGACCGTGGCCAACTTCGGCTTCGCTTCCCTGCTGCCACTGGCAAAACTGGTGATCCTGGTTTACTTCGCCATCGCCTTCTTTGCCTTCGTGGTGCTGGGCCTGATCGCTCGCCTGTTCGGCTTCTCAGTGATCAAGCTGATGCGCATCTTCAAGGATGAGCTGGTACTGGCCTACTCCACCGCCAGCTCCGAAACCGTGCTGCCGCGTGTGATCGAGAAGATGGAAGCCTATGGCGCGCCCAAAGCCGTTTGCAGCTTCGTGGTGCCAACCGGTTACTCGTTCAACCTGGACGGTTCGACTCTGTACCAGAGCATCGCGGCCATCTTCATTGCCCAGCTGTACGGCATCGATCTGTCGATCAGCCAGCAATTGCTGCTGGTACTGACCCTGATGGTCACCTCCAAAGGCATTGCCGGCGTTCCGGGCGTGTCCTTCGTGGTGCTGCTGGCCACCCTGGGCAGTGTCGGTATCCCGCTCGAAGGCCTGGCATTCATCGCCGGTGTCGACCGTATCATGGACATGGCGCGTACCGCTCTGAACGTGATCGGCAACGCCCTGGCCGTACTGGTCATCGCTCGTTGGGAAGGCATGTACGACGACGCCAAGGGCCAGCGCTACTGGAACTCCCTGCCGCACTGGCGCAGCAAGGAAAAGTTGCCGGCGGGTGAAACCTCGCGCAGTTGATACGAACCCCCTGTGGGAGCGAGCTTGCTCGCGATAGCGATGGATAGGTCGACATCAATGTTGACTGCTAGTCCGTCATCGCGAGCAAGCTCGCTCCCACAGTGATCCCCGCAAGCAGTACCAAACAAACCCCGGAGAAATCCGGGGTTTGTCGTTTCTGGCCACCCCGCTATCATTCGCGCATCTTTTGGGGGATTTGACTGATGCTTAATGGCCTGTGGCTTGGCTTCTTCATCGTGGCTGCCGTGTCGGCGCTGGCGCAATGGCTGATCGGCGGCAACGCCGGGATCTTCGCGGCGATGGTGGAAAGCATCTTCGCCATGGCCAAGTTGTCCGTCGAGGTCATGGTCCTGCTGTTCGGCACGCTCACCCTGTGGTTGGGCTTTCTGCGGATCGCCGAGAAAGCCGGGATCGTTGAATGGCTGGCCCGGGCCCTCGGCCCGCTGTTTTTACGCCTGATGCCGGAAGTCCCGCCCGGCCACCCCGCCATCGGCCTCATTACCCTGAACTTCGCCGCCAACGGCCTGGGCCTGGACAATGCCGCCACGCCCATCGGCCTCAAGGCCATGAAGGCCCTGCAGGAACTCAACCCCAGCGATACGATCGCCAGTAACGCGCAGATCCTGTTCCTGGTGCTCAACGCCTCCTCCCTGACCCTGCTGCCAGTGACGATCTTCATGTACCGCGCCCAGCAAGGCGCGCCCGACCCGACGCTGGTATTCCTGCCGATTCTGCTCGCCACCAGTTGCTCGACCATCGTCGGCTTCCTGGCCGTAGCCTTCATGCAACGCCTGCGCGTCTGGGACCCGGTGGTGCTGGCATATATTATTCCCGGCGCCCTCGCCCTCGGTGGTTTCATGGCGCTGCTGGGAACGATGTCAGCCACTGCACTGGCGGGCTTGTCGTCGATTCTCGGCAATTTGACGCTATTTGGCTTGATCATGCTGTTTTTGCTGATTGGCGCGATGCGCAAGGTAAAAGTCTACGAAGCGTTCGTCGAAGGCGCCAAAGAAGGCTTCGACGTGGCGAAGAACCTGTTGCCGTACCTGGTGGCGATGCTCTGCGCCGTGGGCGTGTTGCGGGCGTCCGGCGCCCTGGATTTCGGCCTGGACGGGATTCGTCATCTGGTGGAATGGGCCGGCTGGGACACGCGCTTTGTCGATGCGCTGCCGACTGCGATGGTCAAACCGTTCTCCGGCAGCGCCGCCCGGGCGATGCTGATCGAAACCATGAAAACCTCCGGCGTGGACAGCTTCCCGGCACTGGTGGCGGCGACGATTCAGGGCAGTACCGAAACCACGTTCTATGTGCTGGCGGTGTACTTCGGTGCGGTGGGTATCCAGCGAGCGCGGCATGCGGTGGGGTGTGCGTTACTGGCCGAGTTGGCCGGCGTACTGGGCGCGATCGGGGTTTGCTACTGGTTCTTCGGTTAACCGAGACCCCTTGTAGGAGCGAGCCTGCTCGCGAAAAACCCAAGGACGCCGCTGGCCATCTGGTTTTACGCGTTATCGTTCACGACCATCGCGAGCAGGCTCGCTCCTACAATAGTTCTGTGCTGGCTTCAGGGTCTTGGTGTTGGCGCCAGCTTCTGCCCTTGCTCAACCGCCCACACCACCACCTGCGCCGTCAGCTGATCGCTGGCCTGGCCAAATCCGGCCACCACTGCCGGCACCTTCACATCGCTCAACGGCTGGCGCACCTCAAAGCGTCTGCTGGCGAGGATTCGCTGGTCATAACCACGCACCAATAATGCATCCAGGCGCACGACTACGCTGGCGCTGGTGCCCTGATATTCAGTCTGAAACGCCTGCAAACTGCCGCCCAGCTCCAGATCCGCCTGGAAGTTGCTGTCGTCGGTGCTGAGCAGCGTCACCCGACCATCACGCTGGAAACCATCGAGCAGGCGATTGCGCAGCAGCACCGACGCCGGGTCGCTCCAGCGTGAGCCCTTGTAGTTGCTGATCACGTCGCCCTGGGGGATGACGGCGATGTTCGGGCTGTTCAACGCTTCGCTGGCCTGGGGTTTGTTCAGACGCAACGACCAGCGCTGCGGCGTGACGTGAGTGGCCGATGCGCTGCTTTGCGCCGATGGCAATCGATAGAGATCGTAGGGTTCGGACTTGGGCAGAATCGAGCACGAGCTGATCAGGGTGAAGCTGGCGAGGAGGGCGAGGCGGGTCAGCTTCATGGGGTGAATTCCTTGCTCTTGTCACTGCCCAGCAGGTAGCCGCTGGGGTTGGATTCCAGACGTTGAGAAATAGCGCGCAACGAGGTGAGTGTTTCACGCAGTTCACGCACCGCCGGGGCCAGGCCATTGAGGCCCTGCATGCCGCTATTGAGCGAGTCCTGATTGGTGCTCAGCAGTTTGTTGATCGTCGCGGTGCTCTGTTCCAGCGACTTCATGGCCTGTTCGGCGCTGCCGAACATCTGCTTGCCCTGATCATTGAGCAAGCCGTTGGCGTTGCGCATCAACGCCGACGTCTGTTCCATCATGGTGCTGGCCTGCTTGCCGACCGAGGACAGTTGCTGCATGGCCTGACGAATGTCGCCGCGCTGGTCGGCGATGCTGCCGGTTGTGACTTCCAGATGTTCCAGGGTCTTGCTGATGCGCTCGATGTTTTCCGTGGAAAACATCAGGTTGGCGTTGTGCATCAGCATGTTCACCCCAGCCATCAGGTCGTTGCTGTCATTGAGCAAACGGGCGATGGGCGAGGGCGAAGCGACGATGGTCGGCAGTTTGCCGTCCTTGCCTTTGAGCGTCGGGCTCTGTGGCGTACCGCCGCTGAGCTGGATGATCGATGTCCCGGTGACCCCGGTCAGCGCCAGTTTGGCCTGGGTGTCTTCCTTGATCGGGGTATCGCCGCCCAGACGGATCCGCGCCAGCACCCGGCGCGGGTCTTTCGGGTCCAGGCGCAGCGACACCACGTCACCGACCTTGATCCCGCTGTACTGCACCGAACTGCCCTTGGACAGGCCGCTGACCGCCTCGTTGAATACGACCTCGTAATCCTTGAACTCGGTGTCGACACTGGACTTGGCCAGCCAAAGGCCGAAGAGCAGGGCGCCTGTCACCACAATCACGGTGAACAGGCCGATCATTACATGATGGGCTCGGGTTTCCATGTCAGACCTCGTTGAGCTGTTGAGCGGCCGTCAGCGCCGCGCGGCCGCGAGGGCCATGGAAGTATTCGTGAATCCACGCGTCGTCGGTTTCCGAGACGACATCAATGGCATCCGCCACCAGCACTTTCTTCTGCGCCAGCACCGCCACCCGGTCGGTGATGGTGTAGAGCGTGTCGAGATCGTGGGTCACCAGGAACACGCTCAGGCCCAGGGCATCACGCAGGGTCAGGATCAGTTGATCGAAGGCGGCGGCACCAATCGGATCGAGACCGGCGGTGGGCTCGTCGAGGAACAGGATGTCCGGGTCCAGCGCCAAGGCCCGCGCCAGCGCCGCACGCTTGATCATGCCGCCGGACAGGGACGCGGGGTACTTGTCCGCCGCCGACAACGGCAAGCCGGCCAGGGCCAGTTTCACCGCCGCCAGGTGCTCGGCATCGTCGCGGCTCAAACCCGCGTGTTCGATCAGGGGCAGGGCGACGTTCTCGGTCACGGTCAACGAAGAGAACAGGGCGCCTTTCTGGAACAGCACACCGAAGCGCCGTTCGACCAGTGACCGCTCGTGCTCGGGTAGAGTCGGCAGGTTTTTACCGAAGACTTTCACCACGCCCTCGCTGGGCTGGCGCAAGCCGACAATGCTGCGCAGCAGCACCGATTTACCGCTGCCGGAACCACCGACGACGGCAAGGATCTCGCCCTTGTACAGATCCAGATCGAGGTTCTCGTGCACGCTCTGGCTACCGAAACGATTGCACAGCCCACGGACTTCGATCACCGCCTCGGCGGGCGCTCGGGGTAAACGACTCACCAGCTCATCTCCATGAAAAACAGCGCGGCCACGGCGTCGAGCACGATCACCACGAAAATCGACTGCACCACGCTTGATGTGGTGTGGGCGCCGACAGACTCGGCGCTGCCGCTGACCTTGAAGCCTTCCAGGCAACCGATCGCAGCAATGAGAAACGCGAAGATCGGTGCTTTGACGATCCCCACCAGAAAGTGCTGAACGCCGATGTCCGATTGCAGCAGCGACAGGAACATCGCCGGCGAAATATCCAGCGCGACCGCGCAGACGACGCCGCCGCCGATGATCCCCGAGACCATCGCCAGAAAGGTCAACATCGGCAATGCGACCAGCAAGGCCAGGACCCGCGGCACCACAAGCAACTCCATCGGGTCGAGGCCCAGGGTGCGGATGGCGTCGATTTCCTCGTTGGCCTTCATCGAACCGATCTGCGCGGTGAACGCACTGGCGGTGCGCCCGGCCATCAGGATCGCGGTCAGCAGCACGCCGAATTCGCGCAGGAAGGCAAACGCCACCAGGTCTACCGTGAACACGCTGGCGCCGAACGTGGTCAGCACCGTCGCCCCGAGAAAGGCCACCACGGCGCCCACCAGAAAGGTCAGCAGGGCAACGATGGGCGCGGCGTCGAGGCCGGTTTGTTCGATGTGCGCCACCATCGGCGTGATGCGCCAGCGGCTGGGACGTAACAGACCACGAACGATGGTTTCCAGAATCAGGCCGACGAACCCCAGCAGTTGCAGGGTGTCCTGCCAGACCGTGTCCACCGCGCGACCAATGCGGGTCAGCAATTGAATGCCGACGCTGATTTCCGGTTCCTTGAGCGGCACGCAGAAATCCGTCATCGACTGATAGACGGTTTGCAACAACGCGCGGTCGGCGGAGGAGAGGGTGCAGTCGGGATGTTCGGCGGATCGGCCCAGGCGCTCGGAACCCAGCAGTTCCACCAACAACGAGGCGCCGGCCGTATCAAGGGCGCCGAGGCCGTTGAGATCGATGCGGGTGCTGTCGTCGTATTGGCCTTCGAGCTTTTCGCTCAGGCGCTTGAGGTCGGCGTAATGGGCGAGCGTCCAGTCCCCCGTCACCCGTATCTGAGGCGGGGAGTGCGAGGTGTCCAATTGGGCATTGCCGGCCACTGTGCTGCTGGTCATAAGCTCCGTGCTTTTTCGGCTGTTACGCAGAGCTACGTAATAGCACGAACTGCCTTACTTTTCTTTGACCGGTGTGCTGTCAGTCACCTTGAAGCGCAACACACCGATCAATTGGCCGTCTTCGGTCAGCACCCGAACCTGCCATTTGCCTGCCGGGTTGCCGGGGAAGTTCTGCTTGTGGGTCCAGGCCCGATAGCCTTCCTTGCGCCCACCGTGGATATCGAGAGGGATGCGATCGACCTCTTTGCCGTTGAATTGCCAGACGTGATAAATCCGTTCGTCCAGACCCCGTGGCGCGTTGATCGCCGTGTAGGCATAGAGTCCGCCGCCGCGAATCTGCTGGGCGCTGACTTCTTCGAGGCTGGCGCCGGGGGTGCGATCCTGCATCTGCGTGCTGATGGCCACGTCGGTCATCCACAGGGTCGCTGGCGGCACCCACGAACGCAGCACCCAACCGACACCGCCGATCCCCACGGTAATACTCAGGATCGCCAGGGCGTTGCGCACGGTGCGGATCGGAAAGATCGACGCCAGGCTCGGGAACGACAACAGCACGGCGATGCCCAGTGCCCATTTGAAACTTTGCGCGGTGGTCAGGTGCATGATGACCGGCAATGCGGTGAGCAGGGCGGCGAACAGGGTCAGGGTGTGCAGCGCCAGGAACGCCCAGCGCCGGGGCGCCAGCCATTTGTAGTAGAGCGGGTCGATGATGGAAATCAGCGCCGCGATTCCCAACAGCCCGGTGAAGAACAATTGGCTGCTGTTCCATGTCGTGGTGATGAAAAAGAAGGGCAGGACGAAGAACAGGCTTTCCTGGTGAATCATCTGCGTCGCATAGCGCAGCAGTGGCTGGGGGATTTCCCGCTTGAAGATTCTGGTGAACAGCTTGGTCAGGCTGTTTTCCAGCATCAGCCAGACCCAGCTGATCAGCATGATGGTGGTGATCCAGCTCGCCAGGCCCTGCTGGCGATCCACCAGGATGAAGCTGCCGATCCCGGAGATAAAACCACCGAGCGCAATGACCCCGGGGTAGCGCTTCATCAGTTCGAGGATGCGCTGGACGAAAAGGGTCAGGGTCGGCATTCGGCGGTTCACAGTAGTCGTAGGAAAAATCCCTGACAGGTTACCGCCTCATCAGCGAAAGTGGTTACTTTCTGCGATGAAAACGCCATGCCGCCAGGGTCAACACCAACAATCCCAACACCCCGGCAATCGCCCACATCAATTGGTCATAACTCACCAAAGGCTTCTCGATCCGCACATACCCCGGTTGCAGGAGCAATTCGCGCATGGCCTTGTTCGCTTGCGCCAATGTGACCGCTTGCAACTCCTTGACCGGCTTGGCGAAACGGCCGTCTTCGTAGTCTCCCAAGGCACTCCAGTAGTAATCGGCCAGCGCACTGTTGCCTTGCACGGCCCACGACTGGCGGGCGATGGCGGCCTGTTTGAGGCGATTGAAGGTCTCGGCATTGAGACCGTCCTTGAGCAAACCGGCCTTCAATTCATCCAGCACCTTTTGCGCTTCGGCTACGTCGTCGCGCTCCAGGTCGGCATTCAGGCTCATGAAGCCAACGCCGCCAAACACCTCGCGCTCGGCCCAGGGGCCATAGGACAAGCCGTGCGCCAGGCGCAGCTGGCGATAGAGTGCCCAGTCCAGGTAGTCCTTGAGCAGGTCGAAGGTTTCGTCGTGCTGATCGTCCAGTACCGGCTCCGGTACCAGCCAGTGCAGCTTGGCCCCGCCACCGACGAAGCCGCGAATCAGGCTGCGCTCATGGGCAGCGCTGGCCTGGATTTGTGGCAGGGGCGGGTGCTCTGTCGGGTTGATGGCGGTAAGCGCGCCATAAGTCCGATCCAGATAGGCCGGCAGTAAACGGTCGAGGTCGCCGACGACGATCAGCGTCATGTTGTTGGGCGCGTACCAGTCCTTGCGCAAGTTCTCCAGTTGTTCGCGGGTCAGGTGACCCACTTCCGCACGCTCGGGGCATTTGAGGCCCAGTTCCACGGCCAGTTGTTTGCTGGCGGTATGGCCCAGGTCCTGACGATCCAGCCAGCGTTGCAGGTGCGTGTAGTGGCCGCCATCTTCACGCTCGACCACTTGCTTGGCGGCGTGGATGGCGTCGTCGTCGAAATGGGTCTGCGTCAGCAACGCCAGCAGCAGGTCAAGCACCTTGCGCTGGTTTTTCGCCGGGGCTTCGATCACGAAGGTGGTGTCGGCGTTGCTGGTGAAAGCGTTCCACTCGCCACCCAGCGCCTGCATGCGCTCCTCCAGGCCGCCTTCACCGCTGGCGTCGATGCCGCTGAACAGCAAGTGTTCCAGCAGGTGCGGCAGTTCTTTATCGGCGCAACCGAAATCATCGATGCCGACGCCGACCACCAAGCGAATCGCCACGTGGCCGCGTTCGGTGCCAGGCTTGAGCAACAACTGCAAACCGTTGCGCAGGGTGTAGCCCTCGACCTGGAAGCGATCCAGGGCAAACGAAGGGAGTGAGCCAAGCAACAGACAGGCGAACAACAGACAACGCATAACGAGCTTCCCGGCAATCAATCGGAGATCCGTTTCGTCCTTCCGTCCGCTATCGCGAGCAAGCTCGCTCCCACATTGGATGGGTGAGCACCGCAAATCCAATGTGGGAGCGACGGTGCGGCGATCCGACTTGCTCGCGAAGACGGCCTTGAGGCTGAATCAATGTTACTGACTGACCACCGTGCCAGACGTTCAAGGCGAATGAGTGATGTCAGCCAAATCGTCGACCGCCAGCGCCCCGGTGTCAGACGTTTCCAATACCACGTAGGCACTGCTGCAAAACAGCGAACTCAGACGCTTCATGTCGGCAATCAACTCAAGGTGCAGCGAACTGGTCTCGATACTTTGCACGATCTTGCGTTGCAAACGGCTGACATGCGCGTGAGCCAGGCGGCGTTCCTGTGCGCGAAAGCGACGTTTCTCACGCAGCAACTGGCGGGCACTTTCCTTGTCGGCACTGAGAAATACCGACAAACCCAGGCGCAGGTTTGAAATCAACTGGCTGTGCAGCCCGGCCAACTCTTCCAGCCCCACTTCGGAAAACGACCGGCGCTGGGAGGTTTTCTGCTGCTGGACTTTGCGCAGCATGCGTTCGATCAAGTCGCTGGCGAGTTTGAGGTTGATCGCCAGTTCGATGATTTCCGCCCAGCGCCGGCTGTCCTGGTCACTGAGGTCTTCCCGGGGCATTTGCGCCAGATACAGCTTGATTGCGCTGTAGAGCGCCTCGACGTCATCGGTCAGACGACGCATTTCCTGGGTCACTGCAGTTTGCTTGCCGTGCAGCACGTCGAGCATGGACTCCAGCATGTTGTCGATCAGATCGCCCATGCGCAGGGTTTCCCGGGCCGCGTTGGCCAACGCCAGGCTTGGCGTGACCAATGCTGTCAGGTCAAGGTGCCGGGGTTTGGCCATGCCGTTGGTTTGCGGGCGCTCGGGCAGTATCCACGCACAGAATCTGGCCATCGGCCCGACACTGGGCAACAGGATCAGGCAACGCGCGGTGTTGTAGAGCAGGTGGAAGCCGATGACCATTTCCTGTGGGCTGAAGTCGAGGCTGTCGATCCAGTGCACCAAGGGGTCGAGCACCGGAATGATCAACAACAGGCCGATCAGCTTGTACAACAGACTGCCTAACGCCACTTGGCGGCCGGCGGCGTTCTGCATGCTGGTGCTGAGAAACGCGAGAATGCCGCTGCCGATGTTGGCGCCGATCACCAGGCCGATGGCCACTGGCAGGCTGATCACGCTGGCGCCGGCCAGGGTCGCGGTCAGCAGGACCGCCGCCAGGCTGGAGTAGGAAATCATCGCGAACAGTGCGCCGACCAGGGCGTCGAGCAAAATGTCGCCGGTCAGCGAGGCGAAAATCACTTTCACCCCTTGGGCGTGGGTGATCGGCGCCGCCGCCTCGACGATCAGTTGCAGCGCCAGAATGATCAACCCCAGGCCGATGCTGACGCGGCCCATTTGCCCGAGCCGCGTCTGTTTGCGCGACAGGAAGAAAATCACCCCGAGAAAAATCAGCAGCGGCGAGAGCCATGACAGATCGAAAGTCAGCACCCGTGCCATCAATGCCGTACCGACATCGGCCCCGAGCATCGTTGCCAGAGCGGGGGTCAGCGCCATCAGGCCCTGACCGACAAACGAGGTGACGAGCATCGCCGTGGCGTTACTGCTCTGGACCATCGCCGTCACTACGATCCCGGCAATGAACGCGAGCCCGCGCTTGGACATGTTCTGGCCGATGACGTGGCGCAGGTTGGAGCCGTAGACCCGCAAGATGCCGGTTCGGACGATATGCGTGCCCCAGATCAGCAAGGCTACGGCTGAGAGCAAATTGAGCAGGGTGAGCATGCAGGCCCCCTGTGGTGGTAGCGCCCCAGAGGGGCAAGTTAGCGGTGCCGCGACGTTCTACGTTCTGTACTTAAGCTGTAGTTGGCTAACGGTCTTGGCGCCAGCATCGCATAGCTAAAGTAGCGATTGAAACAAAACTGTCATGAAAACAGCTTGATGAAGATATGAAAAAGGGGCCCGAAGGCCCCTTTGTCATCACATGGCATTCGGGTTACTGACCCGGAACGTCCTTGCGCAGTTTCACCGGGTCTTGCTGCTTCTTCTTTTTCATCATCGCAGTGCGCATCTTGATGTTGATCGCTTCCACCGCCAGCGAGAACGCCATGGCGAAGTAGACGTAGCCTTTTGGCAGGTGCACTTCAAAGGATTCGGCAATCAGCACGGTACCGACCAGCAACAGGAACGACAGCGCCAGCATCTTCAGCGACGGGTGCTTGTCGATGAACGCGCTGATGGTGCCCGCGGCTAGCATCATCACCAGCACCGCCACGACAATCGCTGCAACCATGACCGGTACGTGGGAGACCATGCCGACGGCAGTGATCACCGAGTCCAGCGAGAACACGATGTCGATGATCGCGATCTGAATGATGGTGTAGAGGAAGTTGCCGCCCTTGCCGCCCGGCTCTTCGTTGGTTTCGTCTTGACCTTCCAGCGCGTGGTACATCTCTTGCGAGCTCTTCCACAGCAGGAACAGGCCACCGAAGAACAGGATCAGGTCACGCCCGGAGATACCCTGGCCGAACACTTCGAACAGGTCGGCGGTGAGGCGCATGACCCAGGTGATCGACAGCAGCAACAGAATCCGCGTGACCATGGCCAGCGCCAGGCCGAAAATCCGGGTGCGCTGCTGCATGTGCTTGGGCATGCGGCTGACCAGGATCGAAATCATGATGATGTTATCGATACCCAGGACGATTTCCAGGGCGGTCAGGGTAAAGAAGGCAACCCAGATTTCAGGGTTGGTCAGCCATTCCATGTGTATTCCTTTGAGCGAGTGTTAAACCACGAAGGGCCCAGGCTTCAAACAACAAAGCCAGGACCCGTCATGGTGAGTCTTGGGCTTATAGAGTGCTGAACAGCGGAAAAATCCCCATCAGCAATGCAGCGACCAGTATGCACATGCAAACCAGCACTGCCCACTTCAGGGTGAAGCGCTGGTGATCACCAAAGTCGATGCCAGCCAGGGCCACCAACAGGTAAGTCGATGGTACCAGCGGGCTCAACAAGTGGACGGGCTGACCGACGATCGAGGCACGTGCCATTTCAACCGCGGTTATACCGTAATGGCTGGCGGCTTCGGCAAGTACCGGTAACACGCCGTAATAAAATGCATCATTCGACATGAAGAAGGTGAACGGCATGCTCACCAATGCCGTGATCACCGCCAGGTACGGGCCGAGGAAATCCGGAATCACCGACAGCAGGCTTTTCGACATGGCATCGACCATTCCGGTGCCCGACAGGATACCGGTGAAGATGCCCGCGGCAAAGATTAGTCCGACCACCGCCAGCACGCTACCGGCGTGGGCCGCGACGCGATCCTTCTGCTGTTGCAGGCACGGGTAGTTGACGATCATCGCGATACTGAACGCCACCATGAACAGCACCGGCAGCGGCAACAGACCGGCGATCAGGGTGCACATCAGGCCCAGGGTCAGGGCGCCGTTGAACCAGATCAGCTTCGGACGACGGGCATCCGGGAATTGCGAGACGGTGATCTCGCTGTGGTCGATCTCATCGCCCACCAGGTGCAATTCACCCAGACGCGCACGTTCACGTTTGCCGTAGAAGTAGGCAATGGCGAGGATGGCCAGGACACCGGCCGCCATCGCTGGAATCATCGGCACGAAGATGGCCGATGGGTCGACGTGCAGCGCACTGGCGGCACGGGCGGTCGGGCCACCCCACGGGGTCATGTTCATCACGCCACCGGCTAGGATGATCAAGCCGGCCATGATCCGCGGGCTCATGCCGATGCGGCTATAGAGCGGCAGCATGGCGGCCACGCAGATCATGTAAGTGGTCGCGCCGTCACCATCGAGGGAAACGACGAGCGCCAGGACGGCGGTACCCACCGACACTTTCAACGGGTCGCCCTTGACCATTTTGAGGATCTTGCGCACGGCCGGGTCGAACAGGCCGGAGTCGATCATCAGGGCGAAGTACAGAATCGCGAACATCAGCATCACGCCGGTCGGCGCGAGCTTGGTAATGCCTTCGAGCATCATCGGGCCGATTTTCGGGGCGAAACCGCCGAACAGGGCGAAAACGATCGGGATGATGATCAGGGCGATCAGCGCGGACAGGCGCTTGGTCATGATCAGGAACATGAACGTGATGACCATGGCGAAGCCAAGGAAAGTCAGCATGGGAATACTCCAGGCGTAGCGCGGCTAGGGAATGGGCGGATCGAACGGGATCAGCGCAGAACGGGAAGCACGAGGCGTACGGGCGGAGTTGCAGCGAAGCGGCGGATAGAAGAGGGCATCAGGGTCACCATTGTTGTTGTTAAATGGGCCGGGCGAGCAATCGAACACTCGTTTTAGCCAACCGGTCTGTTGCCGGCAGTGAGGGCGATCCTAATCGGGGAAGCTTTCAGCCAGCTTTCGCCGATGAAAGCATTGACCGGATGTGCAACCGGTCGTCGGACTGGGGCAGGGAGGGAAATCGAGTCGTGTCCTTCGCGAGCAGGCTCGCTCCCACAATGATTTTGTGTACGGCACAGATTCCCTGTGGGAGCGAGCCTGCTCGCGAAGACGTCAGTGAAAACGCATCAGGAGTAAACAGCATGGTCAACATTCATACCGGTGGCTGCCACTGCGGGCAATTGCGCTATCAATTCAGCGGGACTTTGCACGATATCGCCCATTGCCATTGCTCGATTTGCCGACGAGTCAGCGGCGGGATAGTGACTACGTGGATCACCGTCCCGGCTTCAGCTTTTCAATGGCTGGCCGGGACGCCGGCGCGGTACGACTCTTCGCCAACCTGCGCGCGCTATTTCTGCGGTAACTGTGGGGCGCAACTGGCATTGGTGACCCACCTGAGCCCGGACAGCATCGACGTGACCATCGCCACCCTCGACCACCCGGAACAGGCCCCGGCCGAACGCCACATCTGGACCGCCAGCCGCCTGCCGTGGCTGCACCTGGATGAGCGCTTGCCGGGCGAAGCCGAAGAAACGCTCTGATCAGAAAACAGACAGGTCCAGCGGCCGAATCGCGTCCATCCAGATCGCGTGCTCGCTATGATCCAACAGATCGTCGCCGGTGTCCGGGTGCAGAAACACCACCAGCCCCTTACGGTTGAGCGCTAGCCACGGCAGCACATCGCCGATCAGCTCGGGGCCGAACGCCAGTTGGCAGCTCCAGTCCGGGTGCGGGCCGACGGGGCGTTCGTGTACCCGGCCCATTTTCAGCGGGAACAATTGCGCCGCTTGCTCACACAGGGCCCGCGCCTGGTCGATGGTGCTGGCATCGAAATAGACATGGGCGTGGTAGCCCTTGATCCGTTGCATCTGAATCCCTCTAAAACCAAGTCGAACCCTCACCGTTTCCTGCAGGTCACACGCCATATACCCCGGAATCAACGGAGCCCAGCGATGAAAAATGCCGAAACCCCAGTGGTGAAAGTGGTGCTTTATGGTGCCATGAGTAGCCTTGGCAGTGCGCTGATGGCTGAAATGCTGCGGCGCCAACATGAAGTGATCGCCATTCTCGATGACTTGACGGCGCTGGCGCCGCGCCCGGGTTTGCGTGCCAAGACCGGCGACCTGTTCGATGCTGAGCGTGTGAAGCAAAGCGTGGCCGGCAGTTCGGTTGTCATCTGTTTGCTAGACGCACCAGGGTTGCCATTCAACAGTGAACACGTGGAAAAAACCATCGTGCCCGGCCCGGTCGAGCAGGTGCTGGCGGTGGATGCATTGATCGATGGCATGCAGGCGGCGGGCATCGCCCGGTTGTTTTTAGTGGGGGATTTCGAGATTCTGGACGATCCAGAGATCGAGGACGGGCTGCAACGCCACGCCGCCGAAGAAATCCGCGAAGCGCTACAAAGCAGTGCCTTGCACTGGACGATGGTGAACGCCCCGCGCGGGGTGCCGGGGCTGACCATCGAGCATTTCAGTCAGATCAGCGGCAACCTTGAGCCGGGACTGGCCGAACCACTCGCACGCCTGGCCCGCACGGCGGTGGGGATCGCTGATGAGCTGCATCTAAACCTGCATGTCGGCGAGCACGTCAATTTCATCGCGACCGACAGCTAAACCGCAATGGAAGGCAGTGCCGTCCCGTTCAACGATTGCGCACTGCTGGCCTGCTCAGCCATCAACCAGTCGACGAACTGCTGAATCAACGCGCCACGCCGTTTGCGTTGCGGCAAGACCACGTAATAACCGAGCCTGGACATCGCCGATTCGGCAATCGGTCGGCACAACAAGCCTTGGGCCAGCAAGTTATCCACAAGGTGTCGCCAGCCAATGGCCACGCCCTGACCGCCAATGGCGGCCTGAATCAGCAAGGTGTAATTGTCGAAACGCAATTGGCCGGGTGCCGGGGGCGAGGTGATGCCCAACTCGCGGAAGACCCCGCTCCAGTCAAACCAGTGACTGCTGTTCTCGCCACGCAGGTGCAGGAGCGGAAACTCCAGCAACGACTGAGCGGGCAAGGGCAAGGGCAAGGGCGGGGCGCGATCATTCAACAATTGCGGGCTGCACACTGGGAACACTTCCTCGCTGAACAGCCAATGGCTCTCGCCCTGCTTGAAGCGGCCATCGCCGAACAGCACCGCCACGTCGATATCGCTGCGCAGCATATTGTGGCTGCGCTCACTGGTCACCAAGCTTACGTCGACCTGTGGATTGGCCGCGTGAAAGCGGTGCAACCGAGGCATCAGCCAATAGGCGGCGAAGGCGAAGTCTGTCGCGACCTGCAGCACTTCATGCTGTTGTTGGGCGCTGATCGCACTCAATCCTGCATCGATATTCTGCAAACCAAGCTGAACCTGCTCGAAAAGGATGGTCCCCGCCTCGGTCAGTTCGATGCCGCGATAGATTCGGTCGAACAATCGAGTCCCCAACTGCTCTTCCAGACGCTTGATCTGTTGGCTGATCGCCGGCTGCGTGGTGCCCGACTCGACCGCCGCCGCCGTGAAACTGCGCTGACGGGCCGCCGACTCGAAAGCGCGGAGCAAATCCAGAGAAAGGTCACCAAGCGCGTCATACATAAGCTGTGCTTATCCTAGTCATTGCCGCCCATGGGCTTTACCGCAAAGTGTGTGGGTTACATCCTCGATCCCAGCACTCTCGCATAAACATCCACTATGGAATGCCGCGATCACATGAAGCGCAAGAACATTCTTTTCATCATGGCCGATCAAATGGCCGCGCCAATGTTGCCGATCTATGGCCCTTCGCCCATCAAACTGCCTAATCTGAGCCGCCTCGCCGCTGAGGGCGTGGTGTTCGACAGCGCTTACTGCAACAGCCCGCTCTGCGCGCCTTCGCGTTTTACACTGGTCAGCGGTCAGCTGCCGAGCAAGATCGGCGCCTATGACAACGCGGCCGATTTTCCTGCCGATGTGCCGACTTATGCCCACTACCTGCGGCGCCTCGGCTACCGCACCGCGCTGTCAGGCAAGATGCATTTCTGTGGTCCGGACCAATTGCACGGATATGAAGAACGCCTGACCAGCGATATCTACCCGGCCGACTACGGCTGGGCAGTGAACTGGGATGAACCGGACGCGCGTCCGACTTGGTACCACAACATGACGTCGGTGCTGCAGGCAGGCCCCTGCGTGCGCACCAATCAACTGGATTTCGACGAAGAGGTGGTGTTCAAGGCCCAGCAGTACCTCTTCGACCACATTCGCGAGGATGGCGACCAGCCGTTTTGCCTCACTGTTTCAATGACTCACCCCCACGACCCGTACACGATTCCCAAGGCTTTCTGGGACCTGTACGACGACGCTGACATCCCGTTGCCGGTAACACCGGATCAAAGCGAACTCGATCCGCACGCCCAGCGATTGCTCAAGGTCTATGACCTGTGGGACAAATCCCTGCCTGTGGATAAAATCCGCGACGCCCGCCGCGCCTACTTCGGTGCGTGCAGCTATATCGACAGCAACGTCGGCAAACTCCTGCAAACCCTCGAAGATACCGGGCTGATCGATGACACCATCGTCGTGTTCTCCGGTGATCACGGCGACATGCTCGGCGAACGTGGCCTCTGGTACAAAATGCACTGGTACGAAATGGCGGCTCGTGTGCCGCTGTTGATAAGTGCTCCAGGGCAATTCGGCGCCGGCCGGGTCAGTGCATCGGTGTCCACCGCCGACCTGTTGCCGACCTTGGTAGAACTGGCTGGCGGCTCTCTCGAACCGGGCTTGCCGCTCGATGGGCGTTCGCTGGTTCCGCACCTGCAAGGGCAGGGCGGTCACGACGAAGTGTTCGGCGAATACATGGCCGAAGGCACCATCAGCCCGCTGATGATGATTCGCCGTGGCGCTTACAAATTCATCTACAGCGAAGACGACCCTTGCCTACTCTTCGATGTACACAATGACCCGCGGG
Source organism: Pseudomonas sp. LBUM1649 (assembly GCF_059716155.1). NCBI lineage: Bacteria > Pseudomonadati > Pseudomonadota > Gammaproteobacteria > Pseudomonadales > Pseudomonadaceae > Pseudomonas > Pseudomonas sp. LBUM1649. The sequence continues at coordinate 28,916 of NZ_CP166807.1, read as the reverse complement.
AACGGGAAGAACTCAGCCAGTCGCCGCAACATCGCCAGTTGTTCAACGATTTTGTCGACGAAGCACGGGCCAAATGGGACATTCCGGCGATACACCAACAGGTGCTCGCGAGCCAGCGGCGCCGGCGTTTCGTCGCCGATGCCCTGACCATCGGCAAGCTGAAGAGCTGGGATCACCAGCCCCTGGTGGACGCCAGTCAGCAGTACATGCGCAATCACATCGATCTCGACGATCTGGAGCGCAAAGCACGTTATCCACAACCCTGCCAAAACCAATAATGTTAAGGGGAAGTCCATGCAAAGGTTATCCACAGTACTGACGGTCGGGCTCCTGGCCCTGGGCAGTGCATCGGTATATGCCGATCAGAGTTGCGAGACGGTGAAAATGGCCGACCCGGGCTGGAGCGACATCGCCGCGACGAACGCCATCACCGGTTTTCTGCTGGACGGCATGGGCTACAAGGCCAAGGTCGACACCCTCGCGGTGCCGATCACCTTCGGCGGGCTCAAGGACGGCCAGGTGGATGTCTTCCTCGGCAACTGGATGCCGGCGCAGCAGGGCTTCTACGACAAGTTCGTCGCCAGCGGTGACGTCACCCAACTGGCGAAGAACCTCGACGGCACCGAGTTCACCCTCGCGGTCCCGGACTACGTCTGGGACGCGGGTGTGCATGATTTTTCCGACCTTAACAAGTTCGCCGACAAGTTCGACCACAAGATCTATGGCATCGGGTCTGGCGCACCGGCAAACATTTCGCTGCAAGAGATCATCAAGAAAAATGATTTCGGCATGGGTCAGTGGAAACTGGTCGAATCCAGCGAGCAGGCCATGTTGGCGGAAGTATCTCGCGCGGTGAAGAAACAGAAGTTCGTGACCTTCCTCGGCTGGACGCCGCACCCGATGAATGTGCAACTGAAAATGCATTATCTGAAGGGCGGCGAGAAATATTTCGGTGACACCGGCAGCGTCCACACCCTGACCCGCAAGGGTTATGCACAGGCCTGCCCGAACGTCGGCAAGCTGCTCACCAACCTGAGCTTCACTCAGGAGATGGAGAACAGCATCATGGCCGAGGTGGCGAACAAGAAAGTCAGCAATGCCGATGCGGCCAAGGCGTGGATCAAGGCCAACCCGGCGGTGCTGGACAAGTGGCTCGATGGTGTGAAGACCGTGGATGGCAAGGATGCGTTGCCAGCGGTTAAGGCCAAGTTATAACCAACCTAACCTGTGGCGAGGGGATTTAGCGAAACGTCGCACCGCCCCGTTCGGCTGCGCAGCAGTCGTTCATCATTACATGCTTTTGGGGCCGCTTCGCGGCCCAACGGGGATAAATCCCCTCGCCACAGTGATTGCGTCGTCCTGTTACCCTTGCGCAAATTTTTCACCCGAGAGGACCCATGGCCCTTCCCAGCCGCCATTCACTCTTCCCATTCCTCACATGGTTGCCCCGGCAAACCCGCGCCAGCGTCGGTCGTGACCTGATCGTCGGCCTCAGTGGCGCGATTCTCGCGTTGCCGCAATCCATCGCCTACGCACTGATTGCCGGTCTTCCACCGGAATACGGCTTGTATGCGGCGATTATCCCGGTGCTGATCGCTTGTCTGTGGGGCTCGTCGTGGCATTTGATCTGCGGTCCTACGGCGGCCATCTCCATCGTTTTGTATGCCAGCGTCAGTCCTCTGGCCGTTCCGGCGACGCAGGACTACGTCACCGTAATCCTGTTGCTGACCTTCCTGGCCGGGATTTTCCAGTGGCTGCTGGGTTTGTTGCGCTTTGGTGCACTGGTCAATTTCGTCTCTCATTCGGTGGTGCTTGGCTTCACCCTCGGCGCGGCCGTGGTGATTGTCGTTGGCCAGTTGCCCAACCTGCTGGGGCTGGACCTGCCCAGCCAGGCCACCGCACTGGACAGTTTGATAACGTTGCTCAGACACCTGGGTGAAGTGGATAAACCTTCGCTCATACTCGGATTGGCGACCGTCGTGGTCGGCGTGATCCTCAAACTGTGCTTGCCGCGCTGGCCGACGCTGTTGATTACCCTGGTCCTGGCTGCAGTGCTGGTCTGGCTCTGGCCCTCGATGTTCGGTCACGTAAATCTGGTCAGCGCCTTCACCGGCAAGTTGCCGCCTTTTAGCCCACTGCTGCTGGATCTCGACCTGATCCTGCGCCTACTGCCCAGTGCCGTGGCCGTCGGGATGCTCGGGCTGGTCACCAGCCTGTCGATTGCCCGCTCGCTGTCGGCGCGCTCGCAACAATTGCTCGACGCCAATCAGGAAGTCCGCGCCCAAGGCTTGTCCAACATCGTCGGTGCGTTTTTTTCCGGATCGCTCTCGGCCGGCTCCTTCACCCGCTCAGGCCTGAGCTACGAAGCGGGGGCCTGTTCGCCATTGGCGGGAGTCTTTTCGGCCTTGTGGGTGGCATTGTTCGCCATCTTCGGTGCCGGTCTGATCGCACACATTCCTATCCCGGCCATGGCCGGCAGCATTTTGCTGATCGCCTGGGGCCTGGTGGATCATCGTGGCATTCGTGCGTTGCTGCGGGTCAGCCGCGCCGAGTTCGTGGTCATGGGCCTGACCTGTATCGCCACGCTGCTGCTGGAACTGCAGACGGCGATCTATGCCGGGGTACTGGCGTCGCTGTTCTTTTACCTCAAACGCACCTCGCAACCACGCGTGCAGCATTTACGCGACGGCGATGAAGATATCCTGCGGGTCGGCGGCTCGATCTTTTTCGGCGCCAGCCATTACCTGCAAGTTCGCCTGCAACGAATGCACGGAGCACGTGTGGTGATCGAGGCGCAGCAGATCAACTTCATCGACTATTCAGGGGTGGAGATGCTGCATCAGGAAGCGCGACGGTTACTGCGCCAGGACCGCAGCCTGACCCTGCGCCGGGCTCGGCCGCAGGTGGTGGATGAATTGAGGAAGCTGGAAGGGGCAGAGAAATGCCCGATCCGGTTTGAGGATTGAAACCCGGTTATGCGGCCAATTGCCGGCGCAACTCCGCCAACACCGGCGCCGTATCCGGGCGCACCCCGCGCCACAGGAAGAAGGCTTCCGCCGCCTGCTCGGCCAACATCCCCAGTCCATCCATCGATACCGCCGCGCCGTGTTCGCTGGCCCAACGACAAAACGAGGTCGGCTCCTTGCCGTACATCATGTCGTAGCAAAGGGTCTTGCCCGGTTCGATCAGGCTGCTGGCAATCGGCGGAACATCGCCGGACAGGCTCGCGGACGTCGCATTGATGATCAGGTCTACGGACTCTTGCAGCCAGTCATAACCACTGGCCGATACCGGACCGAGATCGCAAAACAGTTCCGCCAGCAACTCGGCCTTGTCCACCGTACGGTTGGCAATGATCACCGATGCCGGCTGCTCGGCCAACAATGGCTCCAGCGCGCCGCGCACTGCACCGCCGGCACCGAGCAGCAGGATGCGTTTGTCCTTTAGGCTGAACCCGGCATTGACCGTCAGGTCCCGTACCAGACCTGCACCGTCGGTGTTATCACCCAGCAAGCTGCCATCGGCCAGTTTGCTAAGGGTGTTCACCGCGCCGGCCCGTTGCGCCCGCGCCGTCAGACTGTCGGCCAGGCGATAAGCTTCTTCCTTGAACGGTACCGTCACATTCGCGCCACGGCCTTCGAGGAAAAACGCCCGGGCACAGCCGGAAAAATCATCGGGCGGCGCCAGCGAAGTGCTGTAGTCGAGTCTCTGCCCGGTCTGCTCGGCGAACAGGCGATGAATCAACGGCGATTTGCTGTGGCCAATCGGGTTACCGAATACGACGTAACGGTCCATCTGGATTCCTCGTTCAGGCCTTGGCCAACCAATCGCGGTCTTGCAGGAAATATTCAGTCAGGCGCGCTTCTTCGCTGCCAGACTCGGCTTTCCAATCGTAACCCCAGCGTACTTGCGGCGGCAGCGACATGAGGATTGACTCGGTACGTCCGCCCGATTGCAGGCCGAACAAGGTGCCACGGTCGTAGACCAGGTTGAACTCGACGTAACGCCCACGACGGAACTCCTGGAACTCCCGCTGTTTGGCGGTATAAGCGTCGTTTTTGCGGCGCTGCACAATCGGCAGATACGCCTCGAGGTACGCGTCACCGATGGCACGCATGAAAGCGAAGCTGGTGTCGAAGTCCCACTCGTTCAGGTCATCGAAAAACAAGCCGCCGATGCCCCGGGGTTCGTGGCGATGCTTGATGTGGAAGTAGCTGTCGCACCAGGCCTTGTAACGCGGGTAGACGTCCGCACCGAACGGCGCACAGGCCTGCTCGGCGACGCGGTGCCAGTGCACGCAATCTTCTTCATTGCCGTAGTACGGCGTCAGGTCGAAGCCGCCGCCAAACCACCAGACCGGTTCTTCACCTTCTTTTTCGGCGATGAAAAACCGCACGTTGGCGTGGGAAGTCGGTACATGCGGGTTGTGCGGGTGGATCACCAGCGACACGCCCAGGGCCTCGAAGCCACGCCCGGCCAGTTCCGGCCGATGGGCACTGGCCGACGGTGGCAAACCGCTGCCGAAGACGTGGGAAAAGTTGACGCCGCCCTTTTCGATGACCGCGCCATTTTCGATTACTCGTGTGCGTCCGCCACCGCCGGCAGGCCGGGTCCAGGCATCTTCGATGAAGCGCGTGCCACCGTCTTCGACCTCCAGGGCAGTGCAAATACGGTCTTGCAGGTCGAGCAGGTAGGCTTTTACGGCCTCGGTGCGGGTAGTCATGGCATCACCTTGGATCGGGCAAAGCTACGCGGAGCTCCATCGGAGCTCAGCCTGCGCAAATGGGCGCGTAGCATACCACCGCCGATGCGCTCGTCGCAGTTGACGCAGATCACGCTTCGGAGTTCGATAGAGCGCTTGGTAAAACGATCTCAGGAGAGTGCAGATGGCAAAGCGTATCCAGTTCCGTGCCCATGGTGGCCCCGAAGTGCTTGAGTATGTGGATTACCAACCCGCCGAGCCCGGCCCGCAGCAGGTCCGCGTGACCAACAAGGCCATCGGCCTGAACTTCATCGACACCTATTACCGCAGCGGCCTCTATCCGCCACCGTCCCTGCCATCGGGTGTCGGCGCGGAAGGCGCGGGCGTGGTCGAGGCGGTCGGCAGCGAAGTGACCCGGTTCAAGGTCGGAGATCGCGTGGCTTACGGCAGCGGCCCGTTGGGTGCCTACAGCGAGGTTCACGTATTGCCCGAGGCCAACCTGGTACACCTTCCGGACGCTATCAGTTTCGAGCAGGCAGCCGGTGTGATGCTCAAGGGCCTGACCGTGCAGTACCTGCTGCGTCAGACCTATGAACTCAAGGGTGGCGAAACCATCCTGTTCCACGCCGCTGCCGGTGGTGTCGGTTCCCTGGCCTGCCAATGGGCCAAGGCCTTGGGCGTGAAGTTGATCGGCACCGTGAGTTCCGCGCACAAAGCCGCACTGGCCAAGGCCAATGGTGCCTGGGCGACCATCGACTACAGCCATGAAAACGTCGCACAACGCGTACTGGAATTGACTGACGGCAAAAAGGTCCCGGTGGTGTACGACGGCGTCGGCAAGGACACCTGGCTGACCTCTCTCGACAGCGCGGCGCCTCGTGGGCTGGTCGTGAGCTTCGGTAATGCATCCGGGGCGGTGGACGGGGTGAACCTGGGGATTCTGGCGGGGAAAGGCTCGCTGTACGTCACTCGGCCGACGCTGGCGACCTACGCCAACAATGCCGAGAACCTGCAGCGCATGGCCGATGAGTTGTTTGAAATGATAATCAGCGGCAAGCTGACCGTGGACATCAGCCAGCGTTATCCACTGGCTGACGCAGCGAAGGCGCAGACCGAGTTGTCGGCACGACGTACGACGGGGTCGGTCATTTTGTTGCCTTGACTGACGCCATCGCTAGCAGGCTAGCTCCCACATTGGATCTGTGGCGTTCACAAAAACAGTGTGGGAGCTAGCCTGCTAGCGATGGGCGCGCCTCGGTCTTAATCGGGGCGCACAACATGCCCGGTCGCCAGATCCCGGATAACACTCGGGTTCTTGCGCCCACCCAGGTTCCCACCCAGCACCAGATCAACCTGACCACGGAAATACTGCTCGACGCGAATCCGCGTGCGCGCCGCCGGCCGGCCCTGGGGGTTGGCGGACGTCGACACCAGCGGCCCGACCAGCGCGCACAAATCCCTCACCTGAGGATGATCGCTGACCCGCAACGCCACCGTTTCATGCACACCGGTAATCCACTCCGGCAACATGTTCTGATGCGGCACCAGCCAGGTGTTCGGCCCCGGCCAGGTACTGGCCATGCGGTCCATCCACAGCTCGGGGAAGTCTTCGAAGAGGAAGTCGAACTGGCGGATATTGTCGGCCACCAGGATCAGGCCCTTGTCCACAGACCGCCCCTTGATCAGCAGCAAACGATCCACTGCCTCTTCATCCCACGGGTTGCAACCCAGACCCCAGACAGCTTCGGTTGGGTAGGCAATCACCGCCCCTGCGCGAATTGCTCGTGCGGCTTGCTGCACACGCCAACTGTTGACCATGAAAAACTCTCCAGAATAAGGCTCTGCGCAGTTTACCGATCTTCCTTGTAAAACCTAGCTTACCCGCGCAAACCAGCGCCCGTTTTCGCAGACAGCGCGGCCGTCCATTTCCAGCTCCGTCAACGTCGCCAGGACCTTGGGCAAGGTCCAACCACTGGCATCGGCCAGCGCTTCACTGGTGTGGGGGGCGACATGAAGCAGCGTCAGCAGCGGATGGATCGTTGCGACCGCCGGTGTTTCTGCTGAAAACGGTAGCTGCTGCCAGCCACGCAAGGCTTCGAGGATATGCTCGATGGTTTCCACCAGCACGGCGCCGTCGCGGATCAGTTGATGGCAACCGCGAGCGCCGGGATGATGAATCGACCCTGGAATCGCATACACCTCGCGCCCCTGTTCTGCCGCCAGCCTGGCCGTGATCAATGAACCGCTGGCAACGCTGGCTTCAACCACCAGCACGCCCAGGGACAATCCGCTGATGATCCGGTTGCGTCGGGGAAAGTTGCTGGCGCTGGGACCGGCGTCCAGCGGAAACTCCGAAAGCACCGCGCTGCCCGATGCGATCATGGCGTCTGCCAGTCGTCGATTGCGCTGTGGATAAAAGTTTTCAAGCCCCGTGCCAAGTACCCCCACCGTTCGGCCGCCGACATCCAGTGCCGCCTGGTGCGCGGCAGCATCGATCCCCAGGGCCAGACCGCTGGTGATGACGAACCCGGCACCAGCCAGGCTGCGGGAAAATGCGGCGGCGGTGTCCATTCCTGGCCGTGAAGCCCGACGGCTGCCGACCATCGCCAATTGCGGTTTTTCCAGGATCTGCGGATCGCCCGCCACGAACAACAGCGGTGGCGCATCGCTGATTTGCGCCAGCAGCGCCGGGTAGTCGGGCTGGTCCCACATCAGTAAATGCTGGTCCTGTCGCTCTATCCAGGCCAATGCATGGCTGGCGCCGTCACGAACTTCAGGGGCGCGCCTGGCCTCGCAACACACCTGCGGCAAGCCCAACGCTCGCCACGCACTGGCAGGTGCGCTGATGGCTTTGGACGCCGAACCGAAGGCTTCCAGCAATTTCCTGAAACGCGCCGGGCCAAGTTCCGGTAGACGGTGCAGACGTAAACGCGCCTCCAGTTCCGCAGGGGAAATCGGTGTAACAGCTGGTATCGACATGGATCATCCTTGATCGTTATGAGCACCCGTCGAAACGGGAATAAGCTGTGGATAACTCTGTTGGTAACTTGTGAAGTGAGCTAAGGATTTTGCACCTTGTCCAACACTGCCAAAGAACGTGATGCATTCAGCACCAGCCCATAGCTGAGCTTGTCGTAGGTGCGAAACACCATCAGCAGGCCGGAGCGCTCATCCGGAATTTTCAGTGGCTGGCCGGTAATCCGGTCGCGCACGGTTTCGCCGGTTTTCATCACCGCCAGGACATTCCCTTCGGCCAGGCCGTCGCGTTGCCCCTTGTTCAAGGTGACTACGTCCAGTGCACCGATTTGCGTGACCCCGCGTGGCACGTCAATGATCAGGCCGTTGACCTGGGTGTCGGGAGCGCTGGGCATGAAGGTCGAATTGATCGAGCGTTCTTCGCCGCTGAACAGACGGTCGCCGAGGCGCACCTCCTGGGTCGTGCGTTGCAGCGCCAGCGTCGCTACGTCACCTTCGGTGGCGACGATCTCACCACCGCCAATGTCATCGGCGTTGATGCCCAGGAACTCCTGGGTCTGCGGATCGGTGTAGACCTTGCCTTGGCGGAAGATGCCGTACACCGGTTGAGCCGGGTCGAAGTGGCCGCGGGCGAAGATACGGTCGCCTGTGCCGCTGAGCACGCGCTCGGCATCACCGGCAACGATATAAGGCGCCTTGTCGAAATCCTCGACCTTGTCGACGATGCGGTTGCTCAGCAAAAAGCTGTTGATCGATTTCAGCGGGATGCTCGGGATGGCGTCGGCCACCGGACTGCTGCGCACCCGTGGCGACAGCTTGATGGTGCCCCGCGAGGCGCCGCGATTGAGGGTCAGTCGCGGCTGGCCGTTGACGTAGACCAGCGATAGCGTGTCACCGGGATAGATGAGATTCGGATTTTCAATCTGTGGATTGGCCTGCCAGAGTTGCGGCCAGCGCCACGGCTCACGGAGATATTTTCCTGATATGTCCCAGAGTGTGTCCCCCGTTGCCACGGTGTACTGCTGTGGAAAACCCTCCCTGAGTTGCACTTGCCCATGCGCAAAACCTGCCGAGGCCAGAAGGAGCAGGGCGAGTAGTGATTTCCTCATGCGATGAATCCCCTTATTATGTGCATTCGCGTGAAACGCCAGAGCCCTCAATGGCTCGCTCCCGGCTTGCTTATGAAAAGAAGGGAGCTACGTTTTACAACGGTAGCCTGCATCTTCGGAGCGGCCAGGCCATCGACCCGACTTTACTTCACACGTGCAGTAATCAAAGCTTATGGCCATTTTAAACATCCTCGAATTCCCTGACCCACGCCTGCGTACGATCGCCAAGACAGTGACCGTAGTGGACGACGAAGTGCGTCAGCTGGTCGATGATATGTTTGAAACAATGTATGAAGCGCCAGGCATCGGCCTCGCCGCGACCCAGGTCAACGTGCATAAACGTATCGTCGTGATGGACCTCTCCGAAGACCGCACCGAACCACGGGTGTTCATCAACCCCGAGTTCGAGCCCCTGACCGACGAGATGGAGCAATACCAGGAAGGCTGCCTCTCGGTGCCGGGTTTCTACGAAAACGTCGATCGCCCGCAGAAGGTCAAGGTCAAGGCCCTGGACCGCGATGGCCAGCCCTACGAACTGATCGCCGAAGGCCTGCTCGCCGTTTGCATCCAGCACGAATGCGACCACCTCAACGGCAAATTGTTCGTCGACTACCTGTCCACGCTCAAACGCGACCGTATCAAGAAGAAACTGGAAAAACTTCACCGCCAGAACGCTTGATGCCCCTCTTCAAAGGCTTGCTGCGGCAAGCCTTTTTCTTTTCAAGATGCTTTGTAATCGAGAGCTTTCATGACTGAGCCACTGCGCATTGTCTTTGCCGGCACCCCGGAATTCGCCGCCGAACACCTCAAGGCCCTGCTCGACAGCCCTTACGAGATCGTGGCGGTCTACACCCAGCCGGATCGTCCGGCGGGGCGTGGGCAAAAGCTGATGCCGAGCCCGGTCAAGCAACTCGCCCTTGAAAACAATATTGCGGTGTTGCAACCCCCGACCTTGCGCAATGCAGACGCCCAGGCCGAATTGGCCGCACTGAAGCCGGACTTGATGGTGGTGGTTGCCTACGGCCTGATCCTGCCGCAAGTGGTACTGGATATTCCGCGCCTGGGCTGCATCAACAGCCACGCTTCCCTGCTGCCTCGCTGGCGCGGTGCGGCGCCGATCCAGCGCGCCGTCGAAGCCGGTGACAGCGAAAGCGGCGTAACGGTGATGCGCATGGAAGCCGGCCTCGATACGGGGCCGATGCTGTTGAAAGTCATCACGCCGATCAGCGCCGAGGACACCGGAGGCAGCCTGCACGACCGTCTGGCCGAAATGGGTCCGCCCGCCGTGATCCAGGCGATTGCCGGCCTCGCCGCCGGTACGCTGGAAGGTGAAGTGCAGGACGACAGCCTGGCCACCTACGCACACAAATTGAACAAGGACGAGGCGCGCATCGACTGGACGCGTCCAGCGGTTGAGCTGGAGCGTCTGGTTCGCGCTTTCAACCCTTGGCCGATCACCCACAGCACACTGAACGGCGAAGCGTTGAAAGTGCTGGCGGCGAACCTTGCCGAAGGGCAGGGCGCAGCGGGTGAAATTCTCGGCGCCAGCAAGGACGGGCTGATCGTTGCCTGCGGTGAGCAGGCCCTGCGACTGACCCGCCTGCAATTGCCCGGTGGCAAGGCGCTGAACTTCAGCGACCTGTTCAACAGCCGTCGTGAGAAATTCGCCATCGGCACCGTCCTCGGTCAAGCGGTGGACGCTCAATGAACCCGCGTCTGGCCGCCGCCAAGGCACTCGCCGCTGTCCTGAACGGAAAAGCCTCGCTCAACAGTTCACTGCCGACGCAACTGGACAAGGTCGAAGACCGTGATCGCGGCTTCACCCAGGATCTGGCGTTCGGCACCGCTCGCTGGCAGCCGCGCTTGTCCGCGCTGGCGGCCAAGCTTCTACAGAAACCGTTCAAGGCTGCCGACGCCGATGTCGAAGCCCTGTTGCTGGTCGGTCTCTACCAACTGCTCTACACCCGCGTTCCGCCCCACGCCGCGATCGGCGAAACCGTTGGTTGCGCCGACAAGCTGAAAAAGCCTTGGGCCAAGGCCTTGCTCAATGCCGTACTGCGCCGCGCGCAGCGGGAAAGCGAAACCCTGCTGACCGAGCTGGAACACGACCCGGTGGTGCGCACCGCTCACCCGCGCTGGCTGCAGAAGTCGCTCAAAGCCTTCTGGCCCGAGCAGTGGGAAGCCATTTGCACGGCAAACAACGCGCATCCGCCGATGATCCTGCGGGTCAACCGCCGTCATCACAGCCGTGACGCCTACCTTGGCCTGCTCAGTGAAGCGGGTATCGCTGCCAGTGCATGCGTTTATAGCCGCGACGGCATCATCCTCGATGCAGCCGCCGACGTGCGCAGCCTGCCAGGCTTCGCCGAAGGCTGGATCAGCGTGCAAGACGAAGCGGCACAACTGGCCGCCGATTTGCTGGACCTGGCGCCAGGCCAACGCGTGCTCGATGCATGCTGCGCACCTGGCGGCAAGACCTGCCACATCCTCGAAGCCGAACCCAAACTTGCCGGCGTGGTAGCGGTGGACCTTGAAGCCAAGCGCCTGGTGCGGGTACGCGAGAACCTCGAACGCCTGAAATTGAGTGCCGAACTGATCGCCGCCGACGGCCGCGACACCGCCACCTGGTGGGACGGCAAGCCCTTCCAGCGCATCCTCCTCGATGCACCGTGCTCGGCCACCGGCGTGATTCGCCGTCACCCGGACATCAAACTGACTCGCCAGGCCGATGACATTGGCGCATTGGCGATGCTGCAAGGCGAATTGCTGGACGCCCTGTGGATGACGCTGGAAGTCGGCGGCATCCTGCTCTACGCCACCTGTTCCACGCTGCCGACCGAAAACACCGAAGTGATCGAGGCCTTCCTCGCTCGCACACCGGGCGCCCGCGAACTGGACCTGGCCACGACGGCCGGGATCAAGCAGCCCCATGGACGGCAATTGCTGGCCCAGGAAGGCGGCCACGACGGGTTCTACTACGCCAAGCTGATCAAGATCGCCGCCGCACGCGGTTAAACGGATTCAACGGAGTGACTGGATGAAAATCATCATCCTCGGAGCGGGGCAGGTCGGCGGTTCGCTGGCGGAGCACCTGGCAAGCGAAGCGAATGACATTACCGTGGTCGACACCGACGGCGAACGCCTGCGTGACCTCGGTGACCGGCTGGACATCCGCACGGTACAAGGTCGCGGTTCGCTGCCAAGCATCCTGCGCCAGGCCGGCGCCGACGATGCCGACATGCTGGTCGCCGTGACCAGCAGCGATGAAACCAACATGGTGGCCTGCCAAGTCGCCCATACCCTGTTTCATACACCGACCAAGATCGCCCGCGTCCGTGAAGCGGCGTACCTGACCCGCAACGAACTGTTCGACAACGAAGCGATCCCGGTGGATGTGCTGATCAGCCCCGAGCAAGTGGTCACCAACTACATCAAGCGCCTGATCCAGCATCCGGGCGCCTTGCAGGTGATCGACTTCGCCGAGGGCAAGGCGCAATTGGTCGCGGTGCGGGCCTATTACGGCGGGCCGCTGGTGGGTCAGCAACTGCGCCAGCTGCGTGAACACATGCCGAATGTCGAAACCCGCGTTGCGGCGATTTTCCGTCGCGACCGGCCGATCCTGCCTCAGGGCGATACGGTGATCGAAGCGGATGACGAAGTGTTCTTCATTGCCGCCCGAGCGAATATTCGTGCCGTCATGAGTGAAATGCGCCGTCTCGACGAGACCTACAAGCGCATCGTCATCGCCGGTGGCGGGCAGATCGGGGAACGTCTGGCCGAAGCCATCGAAAGCCGTTATCAGGTGAAGATCATCGAAATGAATCCGGCACGTTGCCGGCATCTCTCGGACACCCTCGACAGCACCGTGGTGTTGCAAGGCAGTGCCTCCGACCGTGACCTGTTGCTGGAAGAGAACATCGCCGACGCAGATATCTTCCTGGCCCTGACCAACGATGACGAGGCCAACATCATGTCATCGCTGCTGGCCAAGCGTCTGGGGGCGAAGAAGGTGATGACAATCATCAACAATCCGGCCTACGTCGACCTGATCCAGGGCGGCGACATCGACATCGCCATCAGCCCGCAACTGGCAACCATCGGCACCTTGCTGGCTCACGTGCGTCGCGGCGATATCGTCAGCGTGCACTCACTGCGCCGCGGTGCGGCTGAAGCCATCGAGGCCATTGCCCATGGCGATGCGAAATCCAGCAAGGTGATCGGCAAGGCCATCGAGAACATCGGCTTGCCACCTGGCACTACGATTGGCGCCATTATTCGCGATGAAGAGGTCATTATCGCGCACGATAACACCGTGATCGCAGCGGGTGACCATGTGATCCTGTTCCTTGTGGATAAAAAGCATATTCGCGATGTGGAAAAGCTGTTCCATGTCGGACTCAGCTTCTTTTGACGATCGTTCCCACGCTCTGCGTGGGAATGCAGCCCGGGACGCTCCGCGTCCTAAAGCGGACGCAGAGCGTCCATTGAGGCGTTCCCACGCAGAGCGTGGGAACGATCATTGACGTGGGGAAACTCCAATGATCGAATCCCTGGAAAAAATGCTCGCCAAGGGTGTGGATAACTCATTGCTGCGCTTCGGCCTGGGCAAGGGTTACCTGGATCTTGGGGAAAACGCCAAGGCAGTTGAGCATTTCCAGCGCTGCGTCGAGATCGATCCGAAGTACTCGGCCGCCTGGAAGCTGTTAGGCAAGGCTCATCTGGCGCTGGCAGATTTTGCCGCTGCCCGACAAGCTTGGGAGAAAGGCCTGGTAGCCGCCCAAAACCACGGCGATAAACAGGCCGAGAAAGAAATGACAGTGTTTCTGAAGAAACTCGACCGTCAAGCGCACTGATTAGAGATAGCGCAAGCCAACCGACTCAATACCAGCGTTCTTCACCCGGTGGACGCTTCTTGAAGCGCTTCATGCTCCACATGTACTGACTCGGATACGCCCGCACATAACGCTCGACGACCTGGCTCATGGCCGCGCAGGAAGTGGCGGTATCGGTGCTGTACATGGCCTCGGGCGCGGCTTCCAGGATCACCTTGTAGCCCGAACCGTCCGGCAACCGCAGGGCATGCAGGAACACGCCGACCGCTTTGCCACCGGCGAGCATGTTCGGCACAAACTTGCTGGTCAACGCCTGGGTGGCGAAAAACGGCACGAAGATCCCGGCGGATTCGGCCGGTTCCGGGTCAGCGGGAATACCCACTGCACCACCTTTGCGCACTTCCTTGATCACGCTGAGGATGCCTTCCTTGGTGGAGGCGGCCACCTTGTTGCCTAGCTGCACCCGTTGCTTTTGCAGCAATTCATCCACCGCTTTCAATTTCGGCGGGCGATAGAAAATGATCGGTTTGCACTGGCTGCAATAGAAGTGGTTGAGCACTTCCCAGTTGCCCAGGTGACTGGTGATGCCTACGACGCCTTTGCCCGAGGCGAGGGCATCCTTCAATACGTCGAGGCCTTCCACTTCGCGGACCAGGTCAATGGAGCGCTGGGCCGGCCAGATCCAGGCACAGGCGCTTTCGGTCAGGGACTTGCCGATGTCCCTGAGGCTCTGGCCCACCAGGCGCTCACGCTCGGCGGGGTCCATGTCGGGAAAGCACTTGGACAGATTGATCCGCACCACGTCGCGGGAGCGGTTCGGGGTTTTCCACATGACCCAGCCTATCGCCGAGCCCATGGCCTGTACTGCCCGCCACGGGAGCAGGGCAAACAGCCGCAGAGCGCCTACCAGCAAGGCGCCTTTCAACTTATCCACAGGTCACTCCTGATCTTGTGCTGTGCGCGAAGGCGGCCATTCTAACCGCCGTTCGCCAGCAGCGCGTAGCGATCGCAATCCCGGGTGTGGTCCATGACCATGCCCGAAGCCTGCATCAATGCGTAGCAAATGGTCGGGCCAACGAAGGTGAACCCGGCCTTTTTCAAGGCTTTGCTCATCTCCACCGCCTCGGGCGTGATGGCCGGCACTTCGCTGCGATCCTTGAAATGATTGATCTTCGGCACACCGCCGACAAAGGACCAGAGAAACGCCACCGGGTCCTCCAGCGCCATCCAGGCCTGGGCATTGCGTCGGGCCGCATTGAGCTTGAGGCGATTACGGATGATCCCCGGGTCGAGCATCAATTCATCGATTTCTGCGTCGCTCATCTGCGCCACGCGCTGGACGTCGAAGCCGTACATCACCTGGCGATAATGCTCGCGTTTGCGTAGCACGGTGATCCAGGAAAGGCCGGCCTGGAACCCTTCGAGCAAAAGCAACTCGAACAATCCCTGCGCATCGCGTAGCGGCGTGCCCCACTCCTGATCGTGATAAGCCATGTATAGCGCATCTTCGGAACACCAAAAGCAGCGTGGCATAAGGCTCCAGGGGGCGTGCGCAGCAACGAATCGGGTATACTCCCGCTCTTTAAATCGCAGCCCAAGAAACAGGTGAATTTCGTGAGCCAGCCTACGCCAGCCGTGCGTACCTTCCAAGACTTGATCCTCGCCCTCCAGCAATACTGGGCCGAGCAAGGTTGTGTGGTACTTCAGCCCTACGATATGGAAGTAGGCGCCGGGACTTTCCACACTGCTACATTCCTGCGCGCCATTGGCCCGGAAACCTGGAACGCCGCTTATGTGCAGCCAAGTCGTCGCCCGACTGATGGCCGCTACGGCGAAAACCCGAACCGTCTGCAGCACTACTACCAGTTCCAGGTGGTGCTGAAGCCGAACCCGGACAACTTCCAGGAGCTGTACCTGGGCTCCCTCAAGCACGTGGGCCTGGACCCATTGGTGCATGACATCCGCTTCGTCGAAGACAACTGGGAATCGCCGACCCTCGGCGCCTGGGGTCTGGGCTGGGAAGTCTGGCTCAACGGCATGGAAGTGACCCAGTTCACCTACTTCCAGCAAGCGGGCGGCATCGAATGCTACCCGGTGACCGGCGAGATCACCTACGGCCTCGAGCGTCTGGCCATGTACCTGCAAGGCGTGGACTCGGTCTACGACCTGGTCTGGGCTGACGGTCCGTTCGGCAAAGTGACCTACGGCGACGTGTTCCACCAGAACGAAGTGGAGCAGTCGACCTACAACTTCGAACACGCCAACGTCGAGAAGCTGTTCGAACTGTTCGATTTCTACGAAAGCGAAGCCAAGCGCCTGATCGAACTCGACCAGCCGCTGCCGTTGCCGAGCTACGAAATGGTGTTGAAGGCGTCCCACACCTTCAACCTGCTGGATGCGCGCCGGGCGATTTCCGTGACCGCGCGTCAGCAATACATCCTGCGTGTACGCACCCTGGCGCGTGCCGTTGCGCAAGCCTACCTGCTGGCTCGCGCCAAGCTGGGCTTCCCGATGGCCACCCCGGACCTGCGTGACGAAGTACTGGCCAAGCTGGAGGCTGCACAATGAGTGCTCTGGATTTTCTGGTTGAATTGGGCACTGAAGAACTGCCACCCAAGGCCCTGAACACCCTGGCCGAGGCGTTCCTTGCCGGTATCGACAAGGGCCTGCAAGCTGCCGGCCTGAACTACGAGACCAAAACCGTGTATGCCGCGCCGCGCCGTCTGGCGGTGCTGATCACGTCGCTGGCCACCCAGCAGCCGGATCGCAGCATCAACCTCGATGGCCCGCCACGTCAGGCCGCGTTCGATGCCGAAGGCAACCCGACCCAAGCGGCACTGGGCTTTGCCAAGAAGTGCGGGGTCGACCTGAGCGAAATCGATCAGAGCGGACCGAAACTGCGCTACAGCCAGAGCATCGCCGGCAAGCCGACCGCAAGCCTGCTGCCGACCATCGTCGAAGATTCGCTAAACGACCTGCCAATTCCGAAACGCATGCGTTGGGGTGCGCGCAAGGAAGAGTTCGTGCGTCCGACCCAATGGCTGGTGATGCTGCTCGGTGACCAGGTCATCGACTGCACCATCCTCGCCCAGAAGTCCGGCCGTGAATCCCGTGGTCACCGCTTCCACCATCCGGAAAACGTGCGCATCGGTTCGCCGGCAAGCTACCTGGCCGACCTGCGTGCCGCTTACGTGCTGGCCGACGCCAACGAGCGTCGCGACATCATCAGCAAGCGCACCGAAGAGCTGGCCACCCGTCAGGAAGGCACGGCGATCGTTCCGCCAGCCCTGCTCGATGAAGTGACTGCGCTGGTCGAATGGCCGGTGCCGCTGGTGTGCTCGTTCGAGGAGCGTTTCCTCGACGTGCCGCAAGAAGCGCTGATCACCACCATGCAGGATAACCAGAAGTACTTCTGCCTGCTGGACGCCGACGGCAAGTTGCTGCCACGTTTCATTACCGTGGCCAACATCGAAAGCAAAGATCCGCAGCAGATCATCGCCGGTAACGAAAAAGTGGTTCGCCCACGCCTGACCGACGCCGAGTTCTTCTTCAAGCAAGACAAGAAGCAGAAGCTCGAAGACTTCAACCAGCGCCTGCAGAACGTGGTGTTCCAGGAAAAACTCGGCAGCGTCTACGACAAGGCCGAACGCGTTTCCAAGCTCGCCGCCTACATCGCTGCGCGCATTGGCGGCAACGCTTCGTGGGCCGCTCGCGCAGGCTTGCTGTCGAAATGCGACCTGGCGACCGAAATGGTCGGCGAGTTCCCGGAGATGCAAGGTGTCGCCGGTTACTACTACGCCCTCAATGACGGCGAGCCGGAAGACGTCGCCCTGGCCCTGAACGAGCAGTACATGCCGCGCGGTGCCGGTGCCGAACTGCCAGCCACCCTGACCGGTGCGGCCGTGGCCATCGCCGACAAGCTCGACACCCTCGTGGGGATCTTCGGGATCGGCATGCTGCCGACCGGTAGCAAAGACCCGTACGCACTGCGCCGTGCCGCATTGGGTGTGCTGCGTATCCTGATCGAAAAACAACTGGATCTGGACCTCAACGACGCCGTGGCCTTCGCCGTGAATGCGTTCGGTACCAAGGTCAAGGCTGCCGGCCTCAACGACGCAGTGCTGGAATTCATCTTCGACCGTCTGCGTGCCCGTTATGAGGATGAAGGCGTCGACGTGGCGACCTACCTGTCGGTTCGCGCCTTAAACCCGGGCTCGGCCCTGGACTTCGACCAGCGCGTGCAAGCAGTACAGGCCTTCCGCAAGTTGCCGGAAGCCGCGGCCCTGGCGGCGGTGAACAAGCGCGTATCGAACTTGCTGAGCAAAGTCGAAGGCTCGGTGCCGACCGTGGTAGAAGCCAAGTACTTCGACAACGCCAACGAGTTCTCCCTGTACTCGGCGATCCAGCAGGCTGACCAGGCTGTTCAGCCTATGGCCGCGGCGCGTCAGTACAGCGAATCGCTGGCACGCCTGGCCGCATTGCGCGAGCCGGTGGATGCGTTCTTCGAAGCGGTGATGGTCAACGCGGAAGACGCCAATGTGCGCGCCAACCGTTATGCACTGCTGGCGCGTCTGCGTGGCTTGTTCCTCGGCGTCGCCGATATTTCGTTGCTGGGGTAAGACTGTTTGAAACTGCTGATTCTCGATCGGGACGGGGTGATCAATTACGACTCCGACGCTTACATCAAGTCGGTGGAGGAGTGGATTCCACTCCCCGGTTCGATCGAAGCCATCGCGCAGTTGAGCAAGGCCGGCTGGACGGTGGCGGTCGCCACCAACCAGTCGGGCATCGCTCGCGGCTATTACGATCTCGCCACCCTGGACGCCATGCACGAGCGCTTGCACTCGCTGGTGGCCGAGCAGGGTGGGGAAGTCGGGCTGATCGTCTACTGCCCGCACGGGCCGGACGAAGGCTGCGATTGCCGCAAGCCAAAACCCGGGATGTTGAAAAGCATCGCCGCACATTACAACGTATCGCTGACAAATCTATGGTTCGTCGGCGATAGTCTCGGTGACTTGGAAGCCGCCAAAGCCGTCGATTCTCAGCCAGTTTTAGTTAAGACCGGGAAAGGCGAAAAGACTTTGGGCAAGATCCTACCGGCAGGCACTTTGATTTTCGACGATCTGGCGGCGATTGCCGCAGAACTTATCCACAATTAGAGCGCTTTCGACAGATCGGGAGTGCGCTTGAATAGTCGGGCATTGCCCGTAACGGTAAACGTCGCCATGTCGATACTGCAGGCCATCAGAACATTTCTCTTTTACCTGCTGCTGGGCACCAGCTCTCTGCTGTGGTGCAGCCTGAGTTTTTTTATCGCGCCATTTCTGCCGTTCAAGGCGCGCTATCGCTTTATCAACGTTTACTGGTGCCGCTGCGCCTTGTGGCTGAGCAAGGTGTTCCTGGGCATTCGCTACGAAGTAAAGGGTGCCGAGAACGTGCCGGCACAGCCCTGCGTGATTCAGTCGAACCACCAGAGCACCTGGGAGACATTCTTTCTCTCAGCCTATTTCGAGCCATTGAGCCAAGTGCTCAAGCGCGAATTGCTCTACGTGCCTTTCTTCGGCTGGGCCATGGCCATGCTGCGTCCGATCGCCATCGACCGGGACAACCCGAAAGCGGCACTCAAGCATGTCGCCAAGAAAGGCCATGAGTTGCTCAAGGATAACGTCTGGGTGCTGATTTTCCCCGAAGGCACGCGCGTTCCCTACGGCACCATCGGCAAATTCTCGCGAGGCGGTACGGCGCTGGCGGTGAATGCCGAGCTTCCAGTGCTGCCGATTGCACACAACGCTGGCAAGTTCTGGCCGAAAAGCGGTTGGAAGAAGAACCAGGGTGTCATCACCGTGATCATCGGCGCACCAATGTATGCCGAAGGTAGCGGACCACGCGCCATCGCCGATCTGAACGATCGGGTTCAGGCCTGGAACGAGCAGATGCAACGGGAAATGGGCTCTCTGCCACCGGCTTCACAAGCGCCGGTTTCCAACGATCAGGTGGTTGTCTGAGGTTCTGTGGATAACCTGTGTATCGTTTGTGAGAAAAGCGCTCTTTTTTTGTTCTAACTTAATGATTTATATAGATATTTCTTAAACAGTAAAAAACCCGAAAAACGTGCATAAGTTTTTTTCTGGCGCAAAAAAACCGGCTGATATAGCCGGTTTTTTTATCCCTGTAATGCTGGCATTTCACTTTTCCAGAAGATCACAAGATCGCAGCCTGCGGCAGCTCCTTGGGATTGTGTTCCCCCTGTAGGAGCTGCCGCAGGCTGCGATCTTTTATTTTTTTGGAATAGAGTAGGAGGCGGTTTCACAACCGCCGTCCTCTCACGCCACCGTACGTACGGTTCCGTATACGGCGGCTCAAGTTATGCGGCTAAGCCGGTTTATCGTATCCAGTATCGAGACCAGCCCTAGCTGATCCCACAGCTTCTTCGGTAACGCCTGATTCATATGTGACGCCCCCGAGTTCCACCATGGTCCGCGACCATTGAAGGCTGATTTGCAGGCGCGCGCTTCGCTAAGCCCCAAGCGCATCAAGTTGCGCGCCCTCGTAGAGGGCTGCTTCCATTGGCGCCAGATGACGCAGCGAAGTTTATGCCGCACCCACCCGTCCAGCTCCTCAAGGGGGCGCTTGCTCTGACTGAGCTTGAAGTAGCCCGCCCAACCGCGCAGTACGGGGTTAATCCGCTCGATGACGTTCGCCATCTTGTGGCCCCGTGCGCCGCGCAGCAGGTTTCTGAGTCGGTCGCGTAAGCGACCCAGACTCATCGTCGCTACTCTTAACCTCGGTTGTTGATGCCAGCTCATCCCGTAGCCCAAGTAATCACACATCCACGACCCGGCTACTCGGCTCTTTTCCCGATTCAGCGTCAGTTTCAGACGCTGATTCAGGAAACGCTCAACACCAGCCATCACTCGCGCGCCAGCACGAGGACTGCGCACATAAATGTTCGCATCGTCGGCATAGCGCACGAAGCGATGGCCCCGCCGTGTCAGCTCTTGGTCGAGTTCGTTGAGCAGGATGTTCGACAGCAACGGCGAGAGCGGGCCGCCTTGCGGCGTCCCTTCCTGCCGTCGGCTGGCGATCCCGCCCGACATCACGCCGGCCTCTAGATAACGACGGATCAGCCTGAGCACCCGCTTGTCTTCAACCTGACGCTGCACATGGGCCATCAATACATCGTGGTTGACCCGATCGAAGAACTTCTCCAGATCGAGTTCCACACACCAGCGGTGGCCCGCCGCCACATGGGCACGGGCTGTTTCGATGGATTGGTGGGCGCTTCTGCCCGGACGGAAGCCGTAGCTATAGTCCGAGAACAGCGGGTCAAAGATCGGCGTGAGCTGTTGCAGCAGTGCCTGTTGGATCAGGCGATCCACGACGCTGGGGATACCCAGCTGTCTTGTCCCGCCTTTGGGTTTGGGGATTTCGACGGCGCGTACACCTTGCGGGTGATACTCACCGGCCAGCAACCTGGCCTTGAGGGTTGGCCAATACTGTTTGGACTTGCCCCTACAAAACCGGACACCAACTCCCTGTTAAATTGATGCTGCCGCCAATCGCCTGAACTCCCTCGGTGAGCGATAGTTCAAGGCGCTGTGCGGATGCTGCTCGTTGTAGTGTTCGAAGGCAATGGCCAGGTTACGCAGCGCCGTTTCTCGATCCGGCTTGGGCATGTGCGCCACGTAGTCACGCTTGATCGTCTTCACGAAGCTCTCGGCCATACCGTTGCTCTGCGGGCTGCGCACTGGCGTGGTCACCGGTTGCAAGCCGATCTGCCGTGCAAACAGGCGCGTCTGTTCGGCGGTGTAGGCCGAGCCGTTGTCGCTTAGCCATTGCACCGGCGTGGCGGGCAGTTGATCACCGAAGCGCTTCTCCACGCTTTCCAGCATTAAGTCGCGGATATCATCGCCGCTGTACCCGGTCGGGCTCGCGACCCAGCCGATGGCCTCGCGGTCACAGCAGTCCAAGGCAAAGGTCACGCTCAGTTTGGCGCCGTCCTCGCAGCGGAACTCAAAGCCGTCCGAGCACCAACGTGTATCGCTGGTTTGCACCGCAATACGGCCTTCGTGCCGCCGCGGCACGCCGGGCTGTTTGAGTCGACGCTCCAGCAGCAAGTTGTAATCACGCATGACCCGGTAAACCCGCTTCACGTTGATCGCCGGCAGCGACTGGGTTTCACGTTCCCGACGCAGTAATCCCCAGACACGACGGTAGCCATAGCTGGGCAACTCCCTGACCTGCTGTTGGATTTCAACCACCAACTCAGCGTCGTCCACAGGTCTGCTTCGCCGTGCCTTGGGCGATACCGATTGTTTGATTCGAACCGTTAATTGCGAGCGCGCCACACCGAGACATTCGCTGACCAGCTTCACTGGTCGTCCCCCGGCAACAAGGGTGAGTGCGCAATCCATTTTCGCGACCGGGCGATCTCCACGGCCTCTTTGAGGATTTCTGCTTCCATCGTTTTCTTGCCCAGCATCCGTTGCAGTTCACGGATCTGCTTGAGCGCATCGCTCAGCTCGGAGGCAGGCACCACGGCTTCGCCAGCACTGACCGCCGACAGGCTGCCGTCCTGGTAAAGCTTGCGCCACTGGAACAGCTGGTTGGCATTGATGCCGTTGCGCCGAGCCACCACCGAAACGCTTTGCCCTGGCTCAAGACTCTCGCGAACCATGGCCAGTTTTTGCTCTGGGCTCCAGCGGCGCCGCCGCTCCTGGCCCAAAAGCTCCCCACTCTTATCATTGCTGTTAGTCATAAACATAACCGTTTGCCTATCCCTTATCGTAAGGGGGAAACGGTGTCCTGTCTTTCATGGGGCTCGTTCACTGTTCCACGTAGCCCGCCAATTCGTCGACCGTCATGCCATCGGCACCCGGCGCCCCCTCGTTGCTGACCACGCGGTGATACGCACGCTTGAGGTTGGCCGATGCAAGCACCCGCGCCATCAGCGTGTCCGGCTCCGCGTTCGTCCACATCACAGACGTCGCCGATGCCTGCGCACTGCCAGCCGTCGCCCGCGGATTCTGTCCGGAACTAGGGGTCACAGTTCTCCCTCGGAGAAATTTCTGCTTTTCGACACCGGAATCAGAAATCCAGGTTAGAAACCGCCAGGGCGTTGCTTTCGATGAAGTCACGGCGAGGCTCGACCGCATCACCCATCAGGGTGTTGAAGATCTGGTCCGCGCCAATGGCGTCTTCGATGGTCACTTTCAGCATCCGGCGAACGCTTGGGTCCATGGTGGTTTCCCACAGCTGGTCCGGGTTCATTTCACCCAGACCTTTGTATCGCTGGATGGTGTGACGCTTGGTGCTTTCAGCCATCAACCATTCCAGGGCTTCCTTGAACTCGGTGACGGCTTTCTTGCGCTCGCCGCGCTGGATGTATGCGCCTTCGTCCAGCAGAGTGCTCAGTTGAGCGCCCAGGGAAACGACCGTCTTGTAGTCGTTGCTGCCGAAGAAGTCGCGGTTGAAGGTGACGTAGTTCGACAGACCGTGGGAGATCAACTCGACCTCTGGCAGCCAGACGTTACGCTCACGATCTTCACGCAGGCTGGCCTTGTAGACCAGGCCGGACTTCTCGACGGTGCGCAGGCGCACTTCATACTGGGCTAGCCAATCCTGCATCGCAGCGTGATCGGACAATTGCTCCAGGCTGACCGCTGGCAGGTAGATGAAGTGCTCTGTCAGTTCCTGTGGATACAGGCGTGAAAGGCGCTTGAGGGTCTTCATCACCAGACGGAAGTCATTCACCAGACGCTCAAGGGCTTCGCCGGAGATACCCGGTGCCTCTTCGTTCAGGTGCAGGCTCGCATCTTCCAGGGCCGACTGCGTCATGTACTCTTCCATGGCGTCGTCGTCTTTGATGTATTGCTCTTGTTTGCCCTTCTTGACCTTGTACAGCGGTGGCTGAGCGATGTAGATGTAGCCACGCTCGATCAGCTCCGGCAGCTGACGGAAGAAGAAGGTCAGCAACAGGGTGCGAATGTGCGAACCGTCGACGTCAGCATCGGTCATGATGATGATGTTGTGATAACGCAACTTGGCGATGTTGTACTCTTCGCGACCAATGCCGCAGCCCAGCGCGGTGATCAAGGTGCCCACTTCCTGGGAAGAGATCATCTTGTCGAAACGCGCTTTCTCGACGTTCAGGATCTTACCCTTGAGCGGGAGGATCGCCTGGGTCTTGCGGTTACGCCCCTGCTTGGCGGAGCCGCCAGCAGAGTCACCTTCCACGAGGTACAGTTCGGAGAGGGCAGGGTCTTTTTCCTGGCAGTCAGCCAGTTTGCCCGGCAGGCCAGCGATGTCCAGCGCGCCTTTGCGGCGGGTCATCTCACGGGCCTTGCGCGCTGCTTCACGAGCACGTGCGGCGTCGATCATCTTGCCGACAACCAGCTTGGCTTCGTTCGGATTTTCCAGCAGGAAATCGGAAAAGTACTTGCCCATTTCCTGTTCGACCGCGGTCTTCACTTCGGAAGAGACCAGCTTGTCTTTGGTCTGGGAGCTGAACTTCGGATCCGGTACTTTTACCGAAATGATCGCGGTCAGGCCTTCACGGGCATCGTCACCGGTGGTCGCAACCTTGTGCTTCTTCGCCAGACCTTCGGCTTCGATATAGGTGTTGAGGTTACGCGTCAGGGCGGAACGGAAGCCCACCAGGTGGGTACCGCCGTCGCGCTGCGGGATGTTGTTTGTGAAGCACAACAGGTTCTCGTTGAAGCTGTCGTTCCACTGCAGGGCGATTTCCACGCCGATGCCGTCTTCACGCTGGATGTTGAAATGGAACACCTGGTTGACCGGGGTCTTGTTGGTGTTCAGGTATTCAACGAACGCGCGCAAGCCACCTTCGTACTTGAACAGTTCTTCCTTGCCGCTGCGCTCATCCTTGAGGACGATGCCAACGCCGGAGTTGAGGAAGGACAGTTCACGAATCCGCTTGGCCAGGATGTCCCAGCTGAAGTGGATGTTCTTGAAGGTTTCAGCCGAAGGCTTGAAGTGAATCTGCGTGCCAGTAGACTCGCTGTCACCGACGATTTTCATCGGCTCTTGTGGAACACCGTGAACGTAAGTCTGTTCCCAGATCTTGCCGCTACGGCGCACCGTGAGGACAAGCTCTTCAGACAGGGCGTTAACTACCGACACACCTACACCGTGCAGGCCGCCGGATACCTTGTAGGAGTTGTCATCGAACTTACCGCCGGCGTGCAGCACAGTCATGATGACCTCGGCTGCCGAAACGCCTTCTTCTTTGTGCACATCTACCGGGATGCCACGGCCGTTGTCTTTAACGGTGATGGATTCATCCGGGTGAATGATGATACTGATGTCGTCGCAGTGGCCGGCGAGCGCTTCGTCGATCGAGTTATCGACCACCTCGAACACCATGTGGTGCAGACCGCTGCCATCGTCGGTGTCACCAATGTACATACCGGGACGTTTGCGTACGGCATCCAGGCCTTTCAGCACTTTAATGCTCGTTGAGTCGTACGTATTTTCTTCGCTCAATGCCTTCACTCCCGATGGTCGTGGGTCTGGGTGATACGGCCCTGTTCCACGTGGAACAGGGCGACTGGCGTTTCCGTCTGCCAGCCTTCCCTCAATAATTCGTGGTCTACACAGGTGATAAACACCTGGCAGCGTAAGTCTTCCAGCAAGCGGCAAAGCGCACGGCGGTGCTGCTCGTCCAGTTCGGACGGCAAGTCATCCACCAGATAAATACACTGACCGCGTCGGGCCTGGCTGACCAGGTGACCTTGGGCGATCCGCAAGGCGCAGACCACCAACTTTTGCTGTCCTCGGGACAGGATGTCCGCGGCATTGTGAGCGCCCAATCTGAGGCGCAAATCAGCACGTTGCGGTCCTGCCTGGGTATGCCCCATCTGCTGATCCCGCTGAAGGGATCCGGCGAGCACAGCGCTCAGTTCACGGTCTTTGTCCCAGCCCCGGTAATAGCTGAGCGTTAGGCCCTCGAGTTCAACCAGCTCGCTCAAGGTCTGTTCAAACACCGGTTTCAAGGCTTTGATATAGGCGCGGCGGTATTCATCTATTTCAGCGCTGGCCTGGCACAGTTCCCTGTCCCAAACCGCTTGCGAAACGGCGTCAAGTGTACCATGCCGCAGCCAAGAGTTTCTCTGGCGCAGGGCCTTCTGCAGGCGCTGCCAAGTGGACATGAATCGAGGTTCCACGTGGAACACGCCCCAGTCGAGGAACTGTCGGCGAATCTTCGGCGCGCCTTCCAGCAAGCGGAAGCTGTCCGGGTTGATCAACTGGAGCGGCAGGATCTCGGCCAGTTGCGCCGCACTACGCGCGTTTTGTCCGTCGATCCGGATCTGGAACTCCCCCTGGCGGTCCCGCGAAATGCCCAGGGCGCTATGTCCGCCTTCAGCCAACTCGACTTGGCCAAATACCGTGCACGCCAATTGTTCGTATTGAATGACAGGCAACAACCGGGTGCTACGAAACGAACGAGCAAGCCCTAGCAGGTGAATGGCTTCCAGGACACTGGTTTTGCCGCTGCCGTTGGCGCCGTAAAGAATATTGATTCGGGGGGAGGGGGAGAAGGTCACCGGGTGCAGATTGCGCACCGCGGTGACCGAGACGCGACTTAGGGCCATCTAGCTTCTGCTGAACATGATTACAGACGCATCGGCATGACGACGTAGGCCGAGTCATCGTTGTCGGACTCTTGCACCAGCGCACTGCTGTTGGAGTCGGACAGGATCAGACGGACCTGCTCGGTGGTCATCACACCCAGTACGTCGAGCAAGTAGCTGACGTTGAAGCCGATTTCCAGGGAGCCGCCGTTGTACTCAACACCAACTTCTTCCTCCGCTTCCTCCTGCTCCGGATTGTTCGCCTGGATCTTCAGCTGACCCGGGGCCAGTTGGAGGCGGATGCCGCGGTACTTCTCGTTGGAAAGAATCGCCGTGCGGCTGAAAGCCTCGCGCAGCGCCTGACGATCACCGAGCACCAATTTGTCACCGCCTTTTGGCAGAACGCGCTCGTAGTCCGGGAATTTGCCATCAACCAGTTTCGAGGTGAAGGTGAACTCACCGGTGGTAGCGCGAATATGGTGCTGACCCAGGACAATGCTGACGATACCGTCTGGCTCGGTCAGCAAACGTGCCATTTCAAGAATACCCTTGCGCGGCACGATGACCTGGTGGCGATCCGGCTGGCCGATATCAGCCTGCATCGAGCACATCGCCAGGCGGTGACCGTCGGTGGCCACGGCGCGAATGACGCCTGCCGAGACTTCCAGCAGCATGCCGTTGAGGTAGTAACGTACGTCCTGCTGGGCCATGGCGAAGCTGGTGCGCTCGATCAGGCGACGCAGTTTGCTTTGTTCAAGGCTGCACGTCAGCGAGCCCGGGCCTTCTTCCACGGTAGGAAAATCGTTGGCCGGCAAAGTCGAGAGGGTGAAGCGGCTTCGGCCAGCCTTCACCACCAGCTTCTGTTCATCGACCTTGATATCGATCAGCGCATCGTTAGGCAGGCTTTTGCAGATATCCATCAGTTTGCGTGCAGGCACGGTGATGGAACCTGTTTCAGCAGGCTCTTCGAGTTGCACGCGACCGACCAGCTCGACTTCAAGGTCGGTACCGGTCAGCGACAGTTGCTGGCCTTCGACAACCAGCAGCACGTTGGAGAGCACCGGCAAGGTCTGTCGGCGCTCGACAACGCCTGCGACCAGTTGCAGGGGTTTCAACAGGGCTTCGCGTTGAATGGTGAAATGCATGGTCTAGTCCCTTGCCTTAAAAGCTGCGCTGGTGTTCATCAAGTGGTCAGTGTACGCAGCAGGTTCTTGTAGTCCTCGCGGATGTCCGCGTCGGATTCCTTAAGTTCGTTGATCTTGCGGCAGGCGTGCAAAACTGTCGTGTGGTCACGCCCACCAAACACATCACCGATTTCCGGCAGGCTGTGGTTGGTCAGTTCCTTGGACAACGCCATGGCGACCTGACGTGGACGGGCGACCGAACGCGAACGACGTTTGGACAACAAATCCGAGATCTTGATCTTGTAGTACTCGGCGACAGTGCGCTGAATGTTATCCACAGAGACCAGTTTGTCTTGCAGTGCCAACAGATCCTTCAGGGACTCGCGGATCAGCTCGATGGTGATATCGCGACCCATGAAGTGCGAATGGGCGATCACGCGTTTGAGCGCACCTTCCAGTTCACGGACGTTGGAGCGAATGCGTTGGGCAATGAAGAACGCTGCATCGTGTGGCAGTTCGACTTTGGCCTGGTCGGCCTTCTTCATCAGGATCGCGACACGGGTTTCCAGTTCCGGCGGCTCCACAGCCACCGTGAGCCCCCAGCCGAAGCGAGACTTCAGGCGTTCTTCAAGGCCTTCGATTTCTTTGGGGTAGCGGTCACTGGTCAGAATGACCTGCTGGCCACCTTCAAGCAGGGCATTGAAGGTGTGGAAAAACTCTTCCTGGGAACGTTCCTTGCGGGCGAAGAACTGAATGTCATCGATCAGCAACGCGTCCACCGAACGGTAGAAGCGCTTGAATTCGTTGATCGCGTTCAACTGCAGGGCCTTGACCATGTCGGCCACGAAGCGCTCGGAATGCAGGTACACGACCTTGGCGTTCGGATTCTTCTTTAATAGATGGTTACCCACAGCATGCATCAAGTGGGTTTTACCCAGACCTACACCACCATAAAGGAAGAGCGGGTTGTAACCGTGCTTGGGATTATCCGCCACTTGCCAGGCCGCGGCCCGGGCCAGTTGGTTGGACTTACCCTCTACGAAGTTTTCGAAGGTAAAGGTGCGGTTCAGGTAGCTGGTGTGCTTGAGCGCGCCTTCAACCTGAACGGTGCGTTGCTCGGCACGAACCGGAGCCTGTTGCGAACTGGCACCTGCCATGGGGTCGAAGCTGTCACGCGAAGGCTCAAGCTCGGTGACCTCAGCGGTTTTTTGCGTCGCACGCTTGGTCGGTGACGCAGGCGGAGCAACAGGCGCGGAAGCAGCCGCAGCAGCCTGAACCTGGGACGCCGCAGCGGCGGCCAGCGGCGCATTTGGCGCGGCGCGCGGAGCAGAGCTGCGTTTGCTGCCTATTAATAAGGAAAGCGCAGGTGCCATACCGTTGCCGTGCTCGTCGAGCAATTCCAGGACGCGACTCAGGTATTTCTCGTTGACCCAGTCCAGGACGAAACGATTGGGTGCATAGACACGCAACTCGTCGCCTTCGGCTTCGACCTGTAGTGGACGGATCCAAGTGTTGAATTGTTGGGCAGGCAGCTCATCGCGCAAAAGCTCCACGCACTGCTGCCAAAGTTCCACTGACAC